>NZ_SMSK01000010.1 GCF_004354985.1 Segetibacter sp. 3557_3
CTAAAGCAAGAAGCAGCATGATAACAAATAGCAGTCCTGTCAAGCTCAAACAGCCGATGACTATTGGCAATCCTCTTGAGCTTTCGAGAGGAGTTGCATAGAAGTGCGACGCAACGATGTCCTATAGAATTCCTGTGGCCGGGTCCATAAAAATTTGCTTAACTAAATGGCATTGATACACCATTGCTCATTTGGAATTCACCCGGGAGAACCCCGAATAACATCCGGATATCAGATGTCATTCCACGAACCGGTGTTTGCTGTTATGTCAGGTATACAGGATTAACTATTTGGTTGCAAACAAAAGACTTGTCTTCCGGCTCGTTGCCGTGCTGGTTAATCCATGAATTCCCTTTGACTATTGTCGTTAACGAAAGGTATTAACCGATGCTGTATCGCAATCAGCAAAGAGAGCTGGGTCCTTGGTGGCCCACAGCTTCCAGAAGTCTTTATTTTGTTAAACGGGTGAATGTATCCAGCACATATCGGCAACCACCCTTGCTGCCGATATGTGTCTTACTATCTTTTAGTAACCGGTATTTTGTTTGAGGTTAGGATTGGCAGCAAGTGCCGCAGACGGAATAGGGAATAAAAGGTACCGTGGGTTGCTTGCAGGTTTGTAAGCCCATGCTTTTGTAAATACGCCAAACCGGATCAGGTCGGTTCTTCTTACCGCTTCCCAGTATAACTCACGGCCGCGTTCGGCAAGCAGGGTATTTGGGTCATATACATTGTTGGTATTTACCAGCGGCATATTTGTTACTGATGCAGCCCCTCTTGCGGCTCTCAAGCCATTTACCAGGGCGAGTGCGCCAGCATTATCAGGAACCGCCGCGCGCATTTTAGCCTCCGCTACCATCAGCACCACCTCGGGATACCGGAAAAGCATCAACCAGTTTCCGGCTTTATTATCACCATAATTATCACCAGGTGTTCCTCCGCCTGTTGCCGAATAATCCGGAACGTATTTTACCGCCCTTATACCGGTTATCTCAAGGTTGTTCCCCGTTTCTTTTAAGTCGGGCGCGATGTTCGGTGTATAGGCTAAAAAATTACCCTTCCTATCCATCAATCGTACTCTTAATGCTGAATCGCCGTATTGCTGACCTACCAGCAACCCTGGTCGTAAACCTGAGATGTCGGTAGCTCCTTTGTAAAAACGCCCACCAATACGTTGATCAAGACTACTGTCGGCCAGGGTTTGGGTAGGCACTGAAGTAACCCCAAAAGAATTGTAAAACTCCGCCACGGTGGAAAACCCGTTCCAGCCGCCTATTTTTCCGGGAAGCCCCTGGTTATAGTGGAGGGTGGGCCACCACCTGTTGTGTATCCCGGAATTGTTTACCGTTACGCCTGAACTATTGCGAAACGCAAAGATGGCCTCGCGCGATTTTGCCCCATTGTCGTAGCTGAAATTATCGAAGTAATTGGGTGTATATGCGTATCTGCCACTGTTGATGATGGCATTTCCAAGGTTAATTACCTGCTGCATATCGGCATCTGCAAAGGTTGGAGCAGCCCGGTTGAGAAACGCACCCCTGTTAAGGTAACATTTCATCAGTAACATCCTTACCGCATCAGGATTTGCCATGTAAACAGGATTTGTTGGGCTTAATAATGGCAGGGCTGCATTTAACTCACTAATGATAAAATTTATGGCCGAGTCACCGAAGTAAACCTTTGGTGCATTGAGCAGGTTTTCTTTAGGATTACGAAAAGGGAACTGACCAAACAGGTCGAACAGCTGGTACAACGAGAGCGCCCTGATAAACCTGGCTTCCGCGGTTTGTGATTCTGTTGGTGTAAATGCCATGACATTCGTGGCATCGAAATTCATTTTGTTCAGTGCATTGAATTGGTTCAGGATGGCATCCACACCGTCAACCGTCCAGGTATGTTGGTGAAGGGAACGCCATTTTCCGTTGTCATCCCAGTCACCTCCCCTTGTTGGTACCAGGCATTGGTCGCCGGTTACTTCTTCAAGTGCAAATATGTTCCCCATATCAGAGTAGGGATTTCCAATGTTGGTATAAGCGGTTCTTAGTAGAAGAGCCGTACCGTTTGCGCCAAGGGCGTTCGCGGCCTGGTCGTTGGTTAGTGCACTGTTGAGGCTTTGATCAAGTTTCGTGCAAGCCGAAATGGTAATGGAAACCAACAAAACTATTGAAAACGGGATTTTTATATTTGAATTCATATGAGTAGTGTTTTCGGATTAAAACCCAAGATTAAAGCCAAATGAAATGGTGCGTGGAGTTGGATAGGGCACATATTCCATATTCCGTGAAGGATAATTGTTGTTACTCTTATCGACATTTACTTCAGGGTCGAAACCGGTGAATTTGGTAATGACAAATAAGTTGGTCCCGCTTACAAAAGCATTGAGATTCTTAACAAAACGGCCGACATCTCCGAAGGCGTACGAAACAGAGGCATTCCGCAATTTTACAAAGTTGCCACTTTCAAGATACCTTGTAGAGGCAGCAACACCCGATTTGATACTCTCTACACTCTGAAGATTTCCGGAGGCGATGTTCTGTCCTTTCGCGATTTGGCTGATGTTGGTAATCGTATTGAACGTGTTGTTATAGATAAGATAGCCAAATGCGCCGCTAGCGTTTACCGTAAAAGTTAGTTTATCGTAGCGTATTGTATTACTAATACCTGCAATAAATTGCGGGTTGGGATCGCCTGCATAGATTGGGTTATCACTTACAATCTGTTGACCAGCCTGGTCGAAACCCCTAAACTCTTTCAGGTAATATTCATTTACGGGATAGTTGTTCGCGATGATCTGGGCAAGTGCGCCCGAAACTCCGTTACCACTCACCTGACCTGTTTGAATTGGCGCCTGTGCAAAATTTTTCAGCAGGTTTTTATTGTAGGCAATATTAAACCCGACGTCCCATCCAAATTGTTTGCGGGATTGCAGTGTAGCAGCAACGGAGAACTCCACACCTGAATTGATCAGGTTGGCGGGAAGATTAATAAAAAATATTGAAGCCGGAGCAGGTTGAATAGCGGTACTTTGGAAAAGCAGGTCGGTAGTATTTTTCCGGTAATAATCAATGGAACCGGTGATCCTGTTGTTTAAAATACCATAGTCGAGACCAACATTGTAAGCAGATGTTTTTTCCCAACGAAGGTCGGGATTTGCAACATTACTTTGACCTATGCTATTGTAACCACCGGAAGTAAATTGCTCAAGGGAAGCACCTGCCGGGAATTCCTGGTTACCCGTAATACCCCATGAGGCACGAAGCCCAAGTGTACTCAGGGTCCTGCTTCCTTTCATAAAATCTTCACTGCTGATCAGCCATTTTCCTCCAACAGAAGGGAAGTAACCGTAACGGTTATTTTTTCCAAACTTGTTTGATCCATCCGCCCTTACGGTAAGCGTAACAATGTACTTTTCCGACAGGCTCAAATTTACCCTTCCGAAAATAGATTGAATTTCTGTTGTGGGGTCCACGGTGGTAACCAGCGGGCTTTGACTGGTTGCGTTCTGCAGGAACCTGGTATAAAGAACAGGGATACGGTTTGCCTGGTCGAGATTGGTATTGAAGCCTACACCGCCTAATGTTGAGTTCTGGTAATCGGACTTCCAGTATTCATACCCGGCAACAGCATTCAGCATAATGTTTGATCGCAATCGGGAGTTGTAGTTTAACGTATGGGTATATGTTTGCGAGGTGAGCTTCGCCTGGGATATTGCGGCAGCACCCGAACCTGTTATACCTTGTAGTTCAGCAAGCCAACCGTCGATACTTGAATTGCGGGTTCCGGAACCATGATTGATGGCATATAGAAATTTATATTCAAGATCGTTGGTGATCTTATAGCCGGCAGAAACATTGCCTAGAAATACATTAACATCAGCAACGTCGTTAAAACCATCAATTACTGCTAACGGATTAGCAACGGAATTGCTGGACAAATTATAGAGCCCATTCGAGGTGTAGAAAGGAGCGGTTGGGTTCCAGTTTAAGGCAAAGGTTAGCAAGTTTCCTCCGGCACCCGGGGTGTTGCTGATCAAAGCCATGTTTTCCGTAGTATGCCCTGCGATAAGGGAGAAGTCAAAAGAAAGGCGTTTGTCAAGAAACTTATATTGACCCGAAAAATTTCCCAGGTATTTATCAAGCGAAGACTTTTTAATAAATCCGGCGGTTCTTGACCCCAGAAAAGAAGCCCTGAACTTACCGCTTTCATTACCGCCACTTACCGCAAGGTTGTAGTTCTGTGTTAAGTCGTTTGAAGTAATCTCCTTGAGCGCATCAACTGAACCACCTTTATCAAGTGATACCTGGAAGGTGTCGAGGGTATACTTTTTAAGCGCACCACGAAACTCGGCGGCATCCAGTACTTTGTACTTTTTCATATAACCTGCAAAAACGCCCATGTTAATACCGAACTCGAGTTTGGTACCGCTTGTAGCACCTCTCTTGGTTGTAATTACAATAATGCCGTTGGCACCCCTTGAACCATAGATGGCCGTTGCGGAAGCATCTTTTAAAACGTCAATTTGTGCAATGTCGTTTGGATTAATGTAGAGTAAAGGATTTGACTCCGGAGTAGGTCCGAAACCTCCTACCGAAAAGTTAAGGCTTGGGCGGGCGGTCCTGCCGTCCAATGGAACACCGTCTACCACATACAAGGGGTTATTGTTCGCCCTGATAGAATTGTTTCCGCGTATTTTAATCGTGGTGGCAGCCCCGGGCTGACCACTGTTGTTGGTGATATCAAGCCCGGCAACTTTTCCTTGCAGCAGTTGATCGGGTGCTACAATCACGCCCTGGTTAAAATCTTTTGCTTTCACCGATGCCACCGAACCTGTTGCATCCTTTTTTCTAACGGAGCCGTATCCAATCACGACAACTTCGTTTAACGATACGTTTGTTACGGTAAGGATTACATCTATGCTCGTTTTACCAGTAACGTCTACTTCCAGGGTCTCATAACCTACAGAGGAAAACAAAAGCGTATTAACAGCAGGCCCTACACCAATCTGGAAAGTCCCGTCGGTGCTCGTCTGCCCCCCTGATGTTGTGCCTTTCGGCGCAACCGTAACGTTGGGAATACCAACACCGTCTTTGTTGGATACCTTTCCGGATATGGTTCTCTGTTGACTAAATGAAAAGAGAGGAAATATAATGCATAGCAATACCGTAATGGTAGATGTAAAGTTTCGCATAGCAAGTTCGTTGGGGTGAATAACGTGTGTTAAATCTACACATCTTTTTGAATAATTTTTAACAATTTGGAAACAAATGAAAACGTGTAATCTTTTGTTTTTTTCGCTAAAGATTGTTCAACAAGGACGGAAGAAAGTTGGTGCTATGCAGAAACAACGAGGTTATCGATAACTAATCTCATGCATCCGGGAACCGGTGAAATGGAGATGCGCAGCGGATAGAGGTGCTGGAGATATGCAGTTAAGACGTGGACCGGGGCTAATTTTTAGTGCACGCAATTGCGGTGACTAAGGACAAACAGAAGTGATTAATTCAGTAAATAGCGCAGGTACAGTAAGTGACACTTGTCTGAAGAGGATTTATTCGGTCGTCCAACCACGTCGAATTAAGAGTCGGTTATTGGTTTCAAAAAAATGGCTTCAAAAAACGTCATGAGTCATCATTCGTAAATGGAATCACATTCAAAATTTATCATACAACATCCAACATAATTCCCAACATCACCTCCACCCAGGCTTAATTTTCAACTTTGCAAAAAGTGGCATTCAACATTAATCATTCAACATCCAACAAAACTCCCAACGGCACCTCCACGCACGCTTAATTTTCAACTTTGCAAAAAGTAGGCATTCAATGTCGTTTAGTTAAGCCGATTATGTAATTTGTTTGCCCAGCTACTTCCAATCGTACAAGAGTGCGACGCAACGATGTCCTATAGAATTCCTGTGGCCGGGTCCATAAAAATTTGCTTAAGTAAACGGCATTGAGTAGGCATTCAACATTTATCATACAACATTCAACATAGCTCCCAACGGCACCTCGACGCACGCTTAATTTTCAACTTTGCAGAAAGTGGCATTCAACATTTATCATACAACATCCAACATAACCATACCTGCCCTGCACGCACGCTTAAATTTCAACTTTGCGAAAAGCGGCATTCAACATTTATCATACAACCCGCACCTGCACGCATAATTGCAAAATCTCAATTCTCAACTTGCAAAAAGTAGGCATTCAACATTTATCATACAACCTCCAACATAATTTAAACAGCATCGCTTCAGCTTACGAAATTGCAAGAATGCAGGTTAGAAGCCTTTTTTAGCCTGCATCACCTCTTTATACACGGGCTTTGCTTTGGCCGATGCAAAATCTTTTTTCACCGCCTCCAATTGCTGGTTCAGTTGCCTGAATACAGCCTGGTGCTGGTCAGTTGGGGCAAAATCTGCAGCACCTGCAAGTGCTTCTTTGGAGATGCCCAGCAAACGCTCCAGCACTTGTATCGGGCTGCGGAATGCATCCTGCCTTGCACCGGTTTGGTAAACATCGTGCAACCTGGCTTCCAATTTCCACAACTCTTCTTCATACCCTGTTAGCACATTTTTGTTCGTTGGATTGGCGGCAGCTTTCGCAAGGGCAGCAGCCCGAATTTGCTCAAGCTCTTTAATTGTTGCGAGCGCACTGTTGATCGCACCAAAGAGGTTTTTGCCAAACGCATATTGTTGCATTATAGCCGCCTGGGTAGATAAGGTATTGGGATCTTTCACCACGGTGAGTGGCTGCTCATATACCTCGTTACCTGCGGTAAGTCGCACCCGGTATTGGCCGGGTGGAACAAGCGGCGCCACCATGCCCGGACCAATATCTAAATCGTAGATGGTCATTGCACGTTTGCCCGCGGCATCAAGGTTCACCCACTCCTTCCCTCTTGGTTTTGTTAAAAGGTCGGGTAGTACCAATCGCTCCAATCGAAGATCCCAATGTACCCGGTTTACCCCGGCCTGGTTTTGGGTTCGAAGCTTCTGCAGCACTTTGCCCTCCGCATCCAGGATTTCGATGTGCACAGAGTCTTTTACTTTTTCTTTCAAATAGTAGTTGATGCTTGCACCATAGGTTGGATTCTGGCCGTTGAATAATCCCCGTTCGCTATGGTAGCCTCCCGGGTCCTGGAAGCGGTAGGCCTTTCGAATAGTAAACAAGTGCACGGCCTTTTCCTGTACCCCTCTTGCATACTCGCGAATGGGTGTCAGGTCGTCAAGAATGTAAAAACCGCGACCATAAGTTGCCAACACCAGGTCCTTAAAGTTTTCCTGTATGGCGATGCCGTAGATCGGGGCGGGCGGCAGGTTGTTTTTCAGGTGTACCCAGGTACTGCCATCATCAGGAGAGAAGTACAGGGCGTTGTCGGTGCCGGCCCACAGCAACCCTTTTACTGCAGGGTCTTCGATTACCTGGTGAACCGTAGAAGAGTTTGACGCTGGAATGCCGTCACCAATCTTCGACCAGCTTTCGCCGTAGTTCGTCGTTTTAAAAATGTAGGGTTTAAAATCACCCAGCTGCTGAAAACTAACGGCGATGTAAGCCGTTCCCGCATCAAACCTGGATGCATCAATGCAACGGATCGTTCCCCATGCCGGCATGCCCTTTATGTTTGCAGTAACATTCTTCCACGTCTTTCCACCATCCCTTGTAAGCTGCACCTGGCCGTCGTTTGTGCCGGTCCAGATCACCCCTTCTTTCAGGGGCGATTCAGCCATAGAAAAAAGGGTACAACCGTCGAATGTAAACAGGTTGTCGTTGCTGATTCCGCCCGAGTTCTCCTGGTGTGTTTTGTCGTTGGTGGTCAGGTCCGAACTGATCACCTGCCAGCTTTGTCCGCCGTTGGTGGTTTGGTGAACGTATTGGCTGCCGATGAAAACCTTGTTGTGGTTGTGTTTAGAAATAATCATCGGGAAGTTCCAGTGCCAGCGATACTTCATGTCTTTTGGCGCCCATCCGTAACCGGCCTCCGGCCAGGCACGCACATCGCGTGCATGACCCGTTTTCACATTAAACACGTCAAGACCGCCATCGTAGCAGCCCGACCAAACGATGTTGTTGTCCACCGGGTCTGGCTGGGCAAAGCCACTTTCGCAACCGCCAACATTCATCCACATGCTCGTGGTAATGCCACGACCCAGGCTGTTCGACGGACCACGATAAGAAGAGCCATCCTGGCGATTGCCGAAAACGTTATAAGGTACCTGGTTGTCTACCGCCACATGATACAACTGCGCGATCGGCAGGTTGATATTTTGCCAGGTTTTACCATTGTTGAAGGTCATGTTCATTCCAATATCATGGGCAACCATGATCCGGTTCGAGTCTAGCGGATCAAGCCACATATCGTGGCAATCCCCGCCACCACGGTAATCCCCTTTTTCGGTCGTAAAACTTTTGCCGCCGTCAAGCGTGGTCATAATCGTAACACAGATGGTATGTACTTTATTCTCATTGTCGGGAGCAACGCGAAGGCGGGTATAATACGATCCGCGCTGTGCCATCGAGTGATTACGGTTCATAAGTTTCCAGCTATCACCGCCATCTGCCGACCGGTATAACCCCGGCTCTTTGTCCTGGATGAGCGCATATACCACATCAGGGTTGCTGTACGCCACATCAACCGATGTTTTACCTACGGGGTGTGCATCTCCTCCCGGTAATCCATTGCGCAGCGGCTGCCATGTTTTGCCACCATCTTTGCTTCGGTAAATACCACTACCAGGGCCACCGCTGTTCAGGTTCCAGGTTTTTATGTCTACCTGCCAGGTGGCAGCATATAAGATGTCCGGGTTCTTTGGATTCATCGACAAGTCGGAGCAGCCGGTGTTTTCGTTTACAAACAATATGCGCTGCCAGGTTTTTCCGCCATCGGTTGTTTTATAAATGCCGCGTTCCTGTTGTGGTGTATGCGTGTTGCCCAGGGAGGCTACATATACAATGTCGGGATTGGTAGGGTGTACAATAACCCGACTGATCCTGCCGGTAGCCTGAAGGCCCATATTGGTCCAGGTTTTACCCGCATCGGTTGATTTATAAACACCGTTTCCCATTGCATGCGCCGGACGGATCAAAAAGGTTTCGCCTGTTCCTGCCCAAACATGATTTGGATTGCTCGGTGCGATGGCCAGCGCGCCGATGGAGGAATTGTCCTGGTCGTCGAAAATCGGGGCCCAGGTAAGACCGGCATCTTCCGTTTTAAAAATACCGCCGCTTGCCGCCCCAACATAGGAGACCATCCGGTTACCCGGAACCCCGGCAACGGCGATGCTTCGGTTACCGTCGGGGCCGAGATAGCGAAACGGCAGCTTTGCAAACACGCTATCGTAACGCATTTGCGCGTGAACGAAGTTTGCGAATAGCAGTACGATGAAGAAGAAGTTTTTCATAGTTGTGAAAGCAGGGTTATGAATGTGGAGTTATGATTGTAGAGTTACGAGTGTAGAATTTTGAGTGCAGCGTGATGAGTCTTTAACTGCCCGATACATTGAATCTAGTGTTCTAAAAGCAATTTTATGAGCCCGGCTGTATAACTTTCATAAGGCATCGTTGCGTCGCACTCTTGTACTACAAGAACTTTATTCGGCTTTGTTAGCATGCCAAATGACTACGAATTTGCCTTGTGTTCTGTTTGTTGAAGATAGTGTCACACCGGGTAACGCAGTTACCAAATATAAACCTGTTCGGCTTAATATTTACCCGATCGCGAACAGTGTCCTCCCGAGCTACGAGGGATCTGCTCATGACGATGCCAGGACAAACTTCGCGCTACAACTCAGCACACTCAATGCTCTCCACCTGTTCAATAAAGAACCGAAACACAAAGCGTCGCCCAAAAAACCTCGGCTCGTCTCTAAAAAAATCTCGCGCAACTTCAATTCAACCCCTTCAGGGTTGTAAAAATGCATGCATTATTTTTCCCCGGATTGCATCCGGGGCTATGTATGTTCAACCCCTTCAGGGTTGTAAACGCAGGCGTTCTTTTGCCGGATTGCAGAGGGGCTTTGTATGTTCAACCCCGCTAGAGTTGTAAAATTCATGCGTCTTTTTCCCGGGATTGGATTGGCGCTATTATGTTCAACTCCTTTAAGGTTGTAAACACGCAAGCATTCTATGTTGGATTGCAGAGGGTCAACCCCGCTAAAGTTGTAAAATTCATGCGTCTTTTTCCCGGAATTGCATCAGGGGCTATGTATGTTCAGCCCCTCCACGGTTGTAAACACCCGGGCGTTCTTTTCCCGTGATTGCAGACGCTATTATGTTCAACTCTTCCACGGTTGTAAACACCCAGGCGTTCTTTTCCCGTGATTGCAGACGCTATAATGTTCAACTCCTTTAAGGTTGTAAACACGCAAGCATTCTATATTGGATTGCAGAGGGTCAACCCCGCTAAAGTTGTAAAATTCATGCGTCTTTTTCCCGGAATTGCATAGGGCTATGTATGTTCAGCCCCTCCACGGTTGTAAAAATGTATGCGTTATTTTTCCCCGGATTGCATCCGGGGCTATGTAAGTTCAACCCCTCCACAGTTGTAAACGCAGGCGTTCTTTTCCCGGGATTGCATCGGCGCTATGATGATTGACTCCTCCAGGTTTGAGCACCGGCATGTTTAACATTGATCGTTTTCAGGCTCAGAAGCGGGTTCGTCAACAATACCTAATCAACCGGCTCTGAAGCTAATTCATAGCGCCCAACTCATAACTCTTAACTCATAATTCTTAACTCTTAACTCCTAACGCTCAACTAATACCCCACCGGCCATCCTCGTACCCCCTTATATTCGGTAGACGTACTTAATTGTTGCCCTGCAATGTCGAGTGCGACCGTAAGTTTGCCGGGTTGAAACGGGGCTCCGCCACCCCCACCAAAGCCACCGCGGCTAGCCATGGGGAAAGGCCATACCGTGGTGTTTAGTCCTTTAAGGGCTTTTACATTTCGCTGGTGTACCACCTTACCGTCCGCACCGCTGATGGTGATTTTTACTGAGTCGGATCTGTTTTCTTTTGTATAAAAGTTTATCGTTAGCCCGTTGGGTTCATTCGGAACTTCAATCGTTTTATTACCATACAACTGGTAGTTACCGCCAAAGGTGCGGGGCACCCATGCATACTTGGGCTCAATGTTAAACAGGTGCGCGGCTTTGGCCAGCATAGCGGTATTCACTTCTTCAAGAAATGAGATATCGGCCGTCCAGATACCCCGGCCATAGGTGCCCACCACCAGGTCCTTCTCGCGGGGATGCACCTGCAGGTCGTGTACGGGTACGATCGGCATATTGCCACGGAGGACCTGCCAGTTTTCCCCGCCGTCAACTGATACATAGACCCCAATATCATTGCCCGAAAACAACAAATTCTTATTCGCCGGACTTTCAACAATAACGTTCAGCGGTTTTGCAGGCAGGCCATTTTTGATGGCCTTCCATGTTTTGCCCCAGTCAGTTGTTTTGTACAGGTATGCAGTAAAATCGTCGTCGCGAAAACCACTTTTTGCAACATAAGCTGTTCCCGGCGTATGGGCCGAAGCTACAACCCTGCTCACCCACTTCGAAGCGGGACCGCCCGCACCCGCAATGGCTGTGGTGAGGTCGCTCCAGTTTTTGCCGTCGTCGCTGGTCAGCCAAACCTTGCCATCGTCGGTACCCACCCATATTTCGCCGGGCTTCAATGGCGACTCAGCAATGGTGCTGATGGTACAATATTGCACATTACCCTTTGGTGTGGTCTTAGCCAGATCGTTGGTGGTCAGGTCGGGACTAATGGCCTCCCAGGTTGATCCCTGGTCCTTCGACCTCAACAACATTTGTGCACCCGTGTAAATGGTTTTCGGATTTGATGGCGCAAGTAATAATGGGGTCACCCAATTAAATCGATAGCGAGGCGCACCCTCCGTTGCTCGTGGCTGTATGCTTTGCCGGATACCGGATTTCTGATCCACCCGCCACATTAAACCAAACTGGCCCGAGTTATACGCCCAGCGACTATCTGTTGGGTCGATTACATTGTACATGCCGTCGTCGCTGCCTACGGTAACCCAGTTCTCCAGGGTCACCGAACCCGACCAGCCATTACTCGGACCCTTCCACGATTCATGATCCTGTAGGCCAGCGTATACATTGTAAGGCTCGTCCATGTCGACCCCCAAAGCATATACTTCGCCGAGTGGAATATTATAATGAAACGCGTTTGTTTTACCGCCGTCATAACTTACGTGTACACCGCCGTCGCTGCCAAATAACATGTGCTCCGGGTCACTTTTATCGATCCAGAAAGTCCGGACGTCGCCAAACGATTCGGGAAAGAAAAACCGGTCGCGGTAGCTTATGTCGCGCCATGTTTTACCACCATCACGCGAATTGGAAAGCGCAACACCTGTTACAAATATCCAGTCGCGGTTGGTTGGGTGCACGGTAATCTGGTTAAACGAATAAGCAGCTTTACCACCCAGGTCGTCGGTTGGTTTATTCATTTTCCGCCAGCTTTTTCCACTGTCGTCGGTACGGTACACTTCGCCGCCAATCGTTTCGTTAGGGTTGGTAGCACCGGGTTTCAGATTCAGGTTTTCGTATACCGCGTACATCGTTTCAGGATGCGCTTTGCAGATGTCGATACCTATCCGCCCAATGTTGCCCGAGGGCAAACCATTGGCCAACTTCTTCCAGGTTTTACCACCATCGGTTGTCTGGTGAAGCGCACTTTGCGGTCCACCTGATTCCATTGCCCATGCGGTTCGTTTTTTATCGTACGAGGCGGCATATAAAATGTCGGGATTTGTGGGGTGCATTACGAGATCAATCACCCCTACTGTGTCGCTGAAATACAAAACCTTTTTCCAGCTCTTGCCACCGTCCCCCGTTTTAAAAACGCCGCGTTCAGCATTGGATGAAAACAGGTGACCCGGGGATGCCACATACACCGTTTTCGGATCACGCGGGTGAACAAGGATACGAATGATGTGCTGGGTTTCTTTGAGGCCCATGTGGGTAAAGGTCTTGCCCGTGTCGGTTGAAACGTAAACACCATCGCCGGAGTATGAACTTCGGGCGATATACGACTCGCCGGTACCTACCCATACGTGTGCAGGATTTGATGGTGCTACGGCTACAGCACCTATGGTGTGGTGGTATGGAAAGATAGACTCGAACGTGGTGCCGTTGTTTACGGTCTTCCATACCCCGCCGTTACGCGTGCCCACATAGTAAGTATACAGGTGATCATGCAAAGGGGTTTCAGGCACGGCAAACCCGGTGATCCATGCACCCGTGCGAAAGGGCCCGATGTTGCGATAGGTGAAATGCTGCAGTAGCTCTTGTGGTATGTTTTGCGCTGTGGCAATACGTGTAAGCAGGAGCAGGAACAGGAGTTTTTTCATCGGTATATTAAAAATTGGGTATTGAGGTATTGAGTATTCGGAATTTGCGGATTACGGATTTGCGGATTGGTAATTTGGTATTGAGGTATTGGGTATCGAGGGTATTAAGGTATTGGGTATTGAGGTATTAGGAGGAAAGTTGAGAAGTGAGATATGGGCTAGTTACACCTTACGAATTGTTATTGGGGTTAGCTGTGCAGCGGAAACAGGAATCGGTATCGTCGTGCGTCCACTGATTTGTTTTCGTATGGGTTTTGCTACACCAGCCTTTATCTCAACTGTTCCATCAAAGCCTGCAAGGATCAGGGGCACTTCATGCGCCCTTGCTACACGGTTTTCCAGTTGAAAAGAAACGGACTTGCCGCCCTTCTCCATCCTAATGGGTTTATCTTTTGCGAACCCATCAGCCAGTAGTTCTATATCTGTTTTTTGTGTACCCAACCGGTAATAGATCTTTCTCCGCAAACCATCCCGGGGAACAACCGCTAAAGCTCCCGCCGGTTGGGTGAGGGTTCCGCCATATGCTACGAGTCCAAATATTGGATCATTGGTGACCACGGTAGCTGCTGCGCGGGTTGCACCACCATAACCCAGGTCGATCTCGCCATCGTAAAACCAGGGCCCGCGACCTTGTGGTTTTTGTATCCAGGGTGTAGCATATTTCTGTGGTTCGAACGCCCAGCCCGACGCGCCATCATTTTCTTTACCAGGGTACCAAAACCCGTAATTGGATGCGGCAGTTCCGCTGTTGATCAAGGCAAATGAACTCAAGTATGCCTGGTAACCCATGCGAATATAATCTGCCGGATCGTTGCTGAAGTGCAGGGCATAATCCAATATTGACCAGCCGCCCATTTGCGACATATAACTCAGCGTATAACTATCACTTCGGCCCCTGAAATCGCTACCGAGATAATAATATGCAGGTTCAATAACACCGCGCAATGCAAGGTTCGCCTGAAGTTGCCTTTCCATAAACCGGGGTGCGTCTTCTGCTTTAATTACGGGGTGCGAATACCATTTGTTCAGGTTTTTGTCGTACCATAAGTTGCTATCAGGTTGCAACTGGTTTTGCATGGCATACTTCGCCAGGGCATGGCTCGATTCAAAAGCAGTAGCATCGATGGCATACTCCGAACGAAACGGGTATGGATCGTCGTAGAGGAAGTACTTCACTTTCTTTTCCCATTCGCTTTTTAGAAAGGCAACGTCTTCTTTAAAACCCTCCTTCTCCAGGTCGGCCATCAGGTCGGTAAGCAACAATTCATTGTAGCAACCCCATTTGTAGGTTTCGTACCAGGGTAATATTTCATAAGGATATTTGAAGTATGCCTTTGCTGTTTCCTTTGCCCGCTCGAGGTAACCGCGCTGATCGAGGTAATGGGTTTTGCCGGGATACATCTTTGCGAGCTGGTACATATGGTAATACAGCATCATAATATGCGGGTAATCGTACGAGCGCCAAACGTGCATTTTGTCCCTGTTTCGATCAGCGGTATTTGCCCGACGCCTGGTGGTATCGCGGTTTACATACCAGCTCGGTGTTCCGTAAACACCATATGGATAAGGTGTTTCCTGGTCGGTGCGTTGCAGCTTGCCCCAGACAAAATTTTTGATGTAGTATTCAAGCGCGTCGATTTCTTTCTGATCGGGATAAAATACATTTTTCGCTGCTACAAATGGTGCTTTACAAAGGCCGGGATCATCGCAGGTAAGCACATAACTAAGCCGGCTGGTATCGAAATAATCAGGGTTATCCGGACCCCGGAGCTGTGCGTTTTTCATGTCGTAAACCCCAAATAAACCGTCGTACCATTTCGAGGAGTCTTTGTGTTGCTGACTGTTTACAATAAATGCCGACCGTTTTTTATAGAGTGTTTCAAGAGGCTCCGTTACAAAAAATTCGAGGTAGGTTTTATAACCCTTACCATAGTGAATGGTGAGTTTGTTTTCACCGAGCCGTGAAAACCTGATCTTATACAGGTGGGTTCCCCGTTGTTTTTCACCCAGGTATTGAATGGTTGTTGAGGGGCCCCATTCCGCTTGCACTTGTTGAATGGGCTGGCGTGTCCGGAGCGCAATCATTGCATCCAGGTCGGTAGGTATACTCATGCCCGGCATTAGCTGTACGTCTATAAGGCCTTCTTCTTCCAGAATGTCGCGAATGCCCCGGTAGTCGTTAGCCCAGCGGAACTTGAAACCATATTGCAGGCTGTCGTTGGCTGGAACGAAAGCTGCGGTATGTTGCTGGCGCCAGGTTCCGCGGGTTTCGCGATTGCCGGTTAGTGCAGAATGGATAAACGCCTGGAAGGTTCCGCGATCACCCGGCGCGGTTGAGTTGGTAGAAAAATATTCCAGCGACGTGCCCGGAAGCGGAACCAATACAAGGTATGGTCCGAGCCCTGTTGGGCGTTGCCAGTAAAGAAAGGAGTTGTTGCCGGAGATGAAGTGGTGTTTTACTACACGTTCTTCAAATATTTCCTTTGGGTTCTCACCTCCTCCGCTGTTATAAACGAGTGGTATGGCAAGGTCCTCGATGCGGATGGGAGTGGAAGAATTATTGAGGAGGTGGATGTTCCAGGTAAGGCTGTTGGCATCCAATGCAAAACTTTCGTTGATCTTTAGCGGCACATTTTTACTGCTGTCGGCGAGCCCGGTATGTAGCAATTTGCCATTGTGCAGAAAATGCGTTTTGCTGTTGATGGCTGCACGGGTTGTGTCGAGTTTTCGGTCATGAACATAACGCACGGTAACGTCGCCAAACAGGCGGCCCTTGCGGATATAAGCTGTGGGGTGTACGTCGCCGGTCCTCGCAAGGTCGGCAATGCCATGGCGATCGGCCCGAAAGGTAAATGCGGCATTGCTGATGACATTACCGGACTGGGCAATCGCCGTTCCGGAAGCCAGCACGAAGGAAAAGTGAAGCAGTGCGCGAAGAATTCTGGTAACCATACCGGCTTAATTATAAGGTGAAAGATGATTGATTGGCGGATTATCGGATTGCGGATTGGCGGATTATCGGATTGGCGGATTGGCGGATTGCGGATTGGCGGATTACGGATGAACGGATTACGCATACTCCAGCTAACTTCACATTCAACATGGCGCTCTATCTCATAGCTTGCAACGTGATCCATCCTGCGTCGGAACAACAAAAAGTTCACGGCTCATCTCTCATCGTTCATATCTCATCGTTCTTATTTCTTATTGCTTGGAACCAAGATCCCTCGTGCCTCCGGATGACAACCAAAATTTTATGGCTCATCTCTCATCACTCCCGACGCTTTTTAATTTTGAATTTTTAATTTTTAATTGTTTTGATAAAACTTCCAACTGGTGCTAAAGTTCTCGGTTAACGGTTGGTTCGTTAAGATGGCCCTGACCATTTCAACCGGCATTGAATTGAGCTGCATGACCGCATCGTGGTATTGCTTGTTCGTCATCTTTTTACTTTCAACAAGTTCTTTGCGGAGCGCATAGAACTGTCTGCCCCCGGTTAAATATGCAAGCTGGTAAAGCGGAGGATAACGGCCGACGAAAGAGCGTCGGACCTCGCCTTCTGCATTGGCGCGTTCATGGCCAACACGATCGACAAGAAAGTCGATACATTGCTGGGGTGTCCATTTGCCCATGTGGTAGTTTAGGGAAAAAATGATGCGTGCGCAACGGTGCATATGCCAGAACAACATACCAATCCGGTCCTCGGGTCCCTGCGGAAAATTCATATCCCATAGCAAGAGCTCCCAGTACAGTGCCCAGCCTTCGCCCCAGAATGGTGTACTGAAGTTGCGGTAAGTACGATGGCGGCTGTTCATGAATTGTTGCAGGTTATGACCGGCCAGCAGTTCGTGGTGCACCGTGGCTCTTGAAAAGTGCGGGTTGTTGCCGCGCATGCTCATGAGTTTATCATCCTGGTCCATGGTATTGGTAGGATACGAAATCGTGATGTCAGCACCGCCGGTAAAGAAAGGGTTTACCAATTGGTTTTCCGGTGGCATCATTCGCATGCCCCAAACTTCTTCGGCAAGCGGTGGTAGTGTGATAAGGTCGTTTTTCTTTAGAAAGTCCACGGACTCCGTATAGAGTTTCAGGATAGCTTCAGGCTGTTTACCTGCGGGCACATAGGTGTTTTTCACCTTTTCGAGTGCCGCCTTCCAGTCGGAACCAAACTCCATTTCTTTGGTTGCTTTCAGCATTTCGGCGTCGCACCAGGCAAATTCTTTATTGGCGGTTTCGATAAGTTCCTCTGGGGTGTATGGAATCATCTCATACTTTAGCTGGCGCATGAGTTCTGCCCGTCCTGCAGGCTGACCAACGATCCCACTTTTATCGGTAGGTGCCTGGTTTACCTTCCCCTTTATTTGCGTGGCATAAGCCGTTAAGGCATCGTCAAGTGCTTTGTACGGTTTAGGCACCCACCAGGTAAACATCGGATCATAGCCGCCGTAGAACTCGTAAACGCTTGCAATAGCTTTTTTCAGATCAGCGATAACTTCCCCTGCCTCATATGCGGCATCACTGTCCCAGTTCTTTTCGTCTTTAAGTTTGGCTTGCAGCTGTTTGATTTCACTGGCGATGTCTGACCATTCGCGGGCAACTTTTTCAGCGTTGGGCTGGGTACCACGCCGCCGTGTCTTTTCAAGCGCATATATCCGTTGAGCAAAGGGTATCCAAGGTTTGATCTTTTCGTACTGTTTTGCCTGATCGGCAGCCAATGCGATCTTTTCATTGATATCGCGTTTAAACAGGATGTAGTCAACCTTGCATTCCTGCGACAGGTTTTTGAAGTTTAGTGCGCCAAGTTGTTTCAGGTAGTCGTTGTACAGTTTGACCAGTCGTTCGCGCTTTTCCGGTGAACCTACACCTGCATCCGGGGTGCCACCAAACCCACCACGACCTGCAGAAGCAACAGTCGGTGAATAAAACCGGATCAGTACCCGGTAATCGGCGTTGAATTTGGTGATCAGGTCGGGCATCTCCTGGCAGGGCACATATTCGTTTCCGCGCTGCTGCGCAAACAAGTTAATGCTGCAGAACAGGACGCTCAGGCAGATTAAAAATTTAGGCAACTGCGATTGGGCCATTATTACAGGTAGTTTGTTCATGATAACTTCAGGTGTTAGTTCCGCTACGATCCTAATGTTTGGCAACGAGTTATGGTGTCAAAAGCAGCGGATCCAGGTTACTGCGCTATCTTAACATCCCGTGCTCCGATGGCGGTGTTTTGCCAGGAAATCCTGATCCCTAAAGCGTTGGGGACAAGATGACGCGATTGCACAGCATGACGCTACTGTTCAGGATGACGGACTTGCACAGGATCAATTTAACATTCAGCATTCAATGTCGTTTAGTTAAGCCGACTATGTAATTTGTTTGCCCAGCTACTTCCAATCGTACAAGAGTGCGACGCAACGATGTCCTATAGAATTCCTTTGGCCGGGTCCATAAAAATTTGCTTAACTAAAAGGCATTGATTCAACATTTAGCATTCAAAATAGCCTCAACGCTGAACTTTTAGTTCCTAACTCTTAACGATTTACTGCTCCTTATAAAACTTCCAATTGGTGGTGAAATTCTCCGTCAAGGGCTGGTTGATCAGTATCGCCCTGACCATTTCAACAGGCATCGCATTGAGCTGGATTACGGCATCGTGAAACTGCTTGTTGGTCATCTTTTTCGTGCCGACGAGTTCTTTGTGCAAGGCGTAAAATTGCCGACCACCGGTCAGGTATGCGAGTTGGTATAGTGGCGGATAACGGTCGGTAAAGGAGCGGCGAACCTCTCCTTCTGCATTGGCGCGTTCGTGCCCTACCCTGTCGACCAGGAAGTCGATACATTGTTGCGGGGTCCACTTACCCATGTGGTAGTTCAGGGAAAAGATGATGCGTGCGCAACGGTGCATGTGCCAGAACAACATACCAATCCGGTCCTCAGGGCCCTGCGGGAACTTCATGTCCCAAAGCAACAGCTCCCAGTACAGTGCCCAACCTTCGGTCCAGAACCCGCTACCAAAGTTGCGGTAGGTACGATAGCGGCTGTTCATAAATTGTTGGAGGTTATGCCCGGCAAGCAACTCATGGTGAACCGTAGCGCGGGAGAAGTGCGGATTGTTCCCCCGCATACTCATGAGCTTGTCCGCCTCATCCATGGTATTGGTGGGATACGATATAATGATGTCGGCCCCACCGAGGAAAAACGGGTTCACCAATTGTGCCTCGGGCGCCATCATACGCATACCCCAAACTTCTTCAGCCAAAGGTGGCAGGGTAATAAGGTCATGCTTTTTCAGGAAATCAACCGACTCGGTGTAAAGCTTCAGGATCGCTTCAGGTTGTTTACCCGGCGGAACATAACTGTTTTTAACTTTCTCTAAAGCGGCCTTCCAATCAGTTCCAAGCCCCATTTCTTTAGTAGCCTTCAACATCTCGGCATCGCACCAGGCAAATTCTTTGTTTGCAATCTCGATGAGCTCCTCGGGGGTATACGGGATCATCTCGAACTTAAGCTGCCGCATCAATTCTTCGCGCCCTGCAGGCTGACCAACGATACCGCTTTTGTCGGTTGGCGTCTGTACCAGCTTTGTTTTTACCGCTGTTGAATAAGCGGTCAACGCATCATCAAGTTCTTTGTAGGGCTTGGGAACCCACCAGGTAAACATAGGATCGTACCCGTTATAGAAGTCGTACACGCTGCCGATGGCTTTTTTCAGATCGGCAATCGCACCCTGAGCTTCGAAAACCGACTCCGACGTCCAGTTTTTCTCGTCTTTTAGTTTAGCCTGCAGGCGCTTCACTTCGTCGGCAATGCCGGACCATTCACGGGCAACTTTCTCGGCATCGGGTTGGGTTCCGCGCCGACGGCTTTTTTCAAGCGCATAGATCTTTGGAGAGAATGGTAACCATTGTCTAATCTTCTCATATTCCTTTGCCTCATCTGCCGACTGGTTAATCTTTTGACTAAGGTCGCGTTTGAATAAAATGTAGTCGACCTTACATTCCTGCGGCAGGCTATTGAAATTAATAGCGGCCAGCTTTTTCATGTACTCGTCGTAAAGCGTATTTAAGCGTTCTCTTTTTTCAGGAGAGCCAACGCCCGCATCAGGGGAAGCACCAAAGCCGCCCCGACCACCACCACCAGCAGTGGTTGGTGTATAAAAACGCACCAGCACACGGTAGTCAGCATTAAACTTTGTAATCAGGTCGGGCATCTCCTGGCAGGGAACAAAGCCATTGACAGTAACGGGCTGTGCCGTCACGGTTAAACAGCACAAAGAAAAACAGGTTAGCAGGAAATGTTTCAGCAGTCGGATTTCGGGCATGTAGGTATTGTTTGTAAAACGGGTTTTAAGTTTAGGCTAAACGCCCACAATGCCCTGCACCTGTCGACGCTTCGGCCAGAGGCACAGGAGCCCAATATTACAGCCGGTTTACCCGGCGAAAACTGTTTCGATAAACACTATTCAGTTATACTTCGAACAGCGCTGGCTCCATGACCCAGTATAGTCCTATGAAAAACGCTGCGGATCGAATATGCTGATATCAACTTCGGGTTTCTGGTCGTTGGCAAGATCTGCCATCACTTTACCGCTTGCAGGGCCAAGGCTAATTCCACTCATAGCATGACCACCGGCAACCAAAACATTTTTGACTTTCGATGACCTTCCAAGGTAGGGTAAGCCATCGGGGGAACATGGCCGGAAGCCATACCAGATGTCTTTTTCTGCGGGCATACCCAATTGTATACCGGGAAAGTATTTCGGCACCGACTCAACAATACCCTGCACCCGGTTCATGTTGATCTTATTGTTTACCGGGCCAATTTCCATTGTACCACCATAGCGCATATAACCATTCATCTGCGTTATTGCAACACGGGCTTCACAAAGAATGGCAGGCACATTTAATTTCTTCTCCGGCTTTCTATATGTAAAAGAGTATCCCTTACCGGGCATTAGTGGCAGCTTGAAGCTGGCCATTTTTGCAAGCTGCGACAGCCACGAACCTGCTGCCATAACCACCACATCGCCCTCAAATTCATTGTCGGCCGTAATTACTTTTTTTACCCGGCCATTTACTACATCAAGGCTTTTTACTTCGCTGTGCCCGTGCATTTTTACACCTGCACTGCGCAGGTGGCTGATCAGTTGGGGAACCAGCTTATTGGGGTACAGGTGCGAATCGCACTTATAGTGCACTGCACCAAGTATATCGAGTTCTGTTTCCGGCTCAAGCAATTGCACCTGCGCTTTCGTTAACGGTTCTACATCGATACCCATGCTTCTTGCCTTTTCGCCCAGGTGTATTTCTTCTTCGGCAAACTTTTCGGTTTTGAAATACATCAGGATACCCTTGTTTTCGTAACCGAAGTCGAAGCCGGGTTCGTGCTGGAGAGTTTCGTACAGCTTTTTGCTGTAAAGGTTCAGGTTAAGCAACGGCAAACCCGAACGTTCCAGGTGCTGGGGTGTTGCACTTTTCATGAACTTTAAACCCCAACCAATCAGGTCGGGATTAAGGGAAGGTTTTACATAAAACGGGCTCCTGTTGTTAAACATCCAACGAATGCCCTGGCTAAGCATGCCCGGTGCGGCCAACGGAATAAAGTGGCTGGGAACGATCATCCCGAGGTTGCCATACGAACAACTATCGGTCATATCGGTTTTATCGAGCACGGTGACATCCCACCCGCTTTTCTGCAGGTAATACGCCGAACTAAGGCCAATTATGCCGCCACCAATCACTACTGCTTTCATGCTTGCGCTTCCTTTCTTTTATAGATTAGATCACCTGGAACCCGTGTGCATACGGATCGTCGTCGTCGATGATAATTGTGTTATATCCGGTAATTTTTGCCCAGCCTTCTATACTGGGTACGATGGCGGGCTTACCAGCTATTGTTGTCTCTTCTTCTATTCTGCCTATGAATTGTGAACCGATGATACTTTCGTGAATAAATTCATCACCATGCTTCAGTTTGCCTTTAGCATACCATTGTGCCATACGCGCTGAAGTGCCTGTTCCACACGGGGAGCGGTCGATGGCTTTGTCGCCATAGAAAACGGCATTGCGGGCAGTTGCTTTTGGATCGATTGTAGCACCGGTCCAAAGCAGGTGACTCAAACCCTTTATGTGTTCACTCTCGGGGTGAACAAACGTATATTTTTCATTTAGTCTTTCGCGGCAAACCCGGCTCCAGGCGATGAGCTGGTCAGCCTTATAATGTTGCAGACCAGGGAAGTTGGGTTGCGGATCAACGATGGCGTAGAAGTTTCCGCCGTATGCCACATCAACGGTAAGCGTGCCCAGGTCGGGGCACTCAACTTCGAGGCTTTCAGCTGCGAGAAACGACTTTACATTGGTAAGCTTTACGGAGGTGACTTTTTTACCTTCCTGTTTATAATCAATTAGTACGAGCCCGGCCGGCGCTTCCATGCGGAGCTTTCCCGGAACTTTCGGGGTGATCAGTCCTTCTTCGATGGCAATGGTGATGGTGCCAATGGTACCATGGCCGCACATGGGTAAGCAGCCACTGGTTTCGATAAACAATACACTCACATCGTTTTGTGGATCGTGTGGTGGGTACAGAATGCTGCCACTCATCATGTCGTGACCCCGGGGTTCAAACATAAGACCTTTTCGTATCCAGTCGAACTCACGCAGGAAGTGAAGGCGTTTTTCCATAATGGAGTTGCCCTCGAGGAAAGGTCCGCCACCAGCGACAAGCCTTACCGGGTTGCCACAGGTATGCGCATCTACACAAAAGAATTTCTTTGCAGCCATTGATTTTGTCTGTCGGTTATGGAATGTAGAATAGTGTTTGGTCCGGTCTGCTGAAAAGCAGAAATGGAGCAAGCGATGGAATGCGTATGAAAGGAATTATAATATACCCGTTCCGCTGGAACAGCGGAACGGGAAATTGTATGTTGGTTAGGTTCGACCAGGACGGTGGTGCAGCGGTTTTACCTATAGCTATGACTTGTACAGGAGTACTAAGTTGTTGCATACGGTGATGCCGTACAAGAGTGCGACGCCCGTCCGCCCATCATCCGGGCGGGCAAGAAAAGCTACATCGCGACCTGCTGCCGGGTCCAAAAAAACCCGGACCTCGTCAAGTATATCGCCAGTTACTGCTTCGTAACCGGATCGGAGGTATAACGCCCGTCGAGTTTACGCATGAGCCCTAATGGATTTGAGTCTTTTAGTGCATCGGGCAGGTTAGCTTCGGGGCAATCCTGGTAACAAACCGGTCTTACGAAACGTTTGATGGCCTCCGCACCAACGGATGTGGTACGACCATCAGTTGTTGCAGGGAAAGGTCCGCCATGTACCATTGCATGACTTACTTCAACACCGGTAGGAACACTATTATAGATGAGCCTGCCGACTTTGTCGGTCATAACATCGATACATTCTTCGTAGTGGGCGATGTCGGCTTCAGTACCGAAGATCGTACCGGTTAGCTGACCGTGTAATGCATGAAGCGCCTGTTTTAACTGGTCGGCGGTAGCACAGCGGATGATCATCGAGGCAGGTCCGAACATTTCGTCCTGCAGGTTGGGATTGGATACAAAATCGGTTGCGTTTACCTCGAATAAAGCTACGCTTCCTTTATATGCACTGCATTCATCCTCGCCCAGGTGGATGGCCTTAACCCCTTTTTCAGTTGTTATCTTCTCCCTGCCGGTATAATAACTTTTGCAGATGCTCTGGTTAAGCATTGTTGCAGCCGGGATTGCCTGCAGCTGTGTTGAAAGCTTGCCGATGAACTCTTCAGTAGTATCGCACTCCAGCACAAACAATAGACCGGGGTTGGTACAAAACTGGCCCACACCAAGGGTTATAGAACCTGCAAGCAATGAGGCTGATTTATCCATATCTGCTTCGAGCTTACCTGGCAGAACTAGCACAGGGTTGATGCTGCTCATTTCGGCATAAACCGGAATAGGCACCTGGCGATCGTTTACCGCCGTTTTATATAGGGCCATACCCGCGCGGTAAGAACCGGTAAAACCAATTGCTTTTACCGCAGGATGTTTTGCCAATGCCTGCCCAAGAGAAGCGCCTTCGCCGATCAGCGAAGAAAATACGCCGTCGGGCATACCCGAGTTTTGTGCAGCTTTAATGATCGCATTTGCTACAAGTTCGTTGGTGCCAAGGTGTGCATTATGTGCCTTAATAACTACCGTACAACCGGAGGCAAGCGCCGAAGCAGTATCGCCACCTGCTGTGGAAAATGCAAAGGGAAAATTGCTTGCACCAAATACCACCACTGGTCCCACCGGAACAAGCATTTTGCGCAGGTCGGGGCGGGGTAATGGTTTGCGATCGGGCAATGCCGGATCGATGACGGCTTCAACCCATGAACCTTCGCGCAGTAGTGAAGCGAAAAGTTTAAGTTGATTTACGGTTCGCCCTCTTTCACCGGTTAACCTTGCCTCGGGCAAGCCGGTTTCGAGCATGGCCCTTTGAATAAGGGGATCGCCGATATTGATGATTTCTTCGGCGATATTCTCAAGAAATGCCGCCCGTTGTTCGGGAGTTGTTTTTTTATATGTTTCAAAAGCGGCTGTTGCTTTCCACAGGGCCTCCTCCATATCTTCTTTAGATACGACACCGAATTCTTCGGGCAGGTATTCCTGCTTAGCGGTACTAAATACTTTTACTTTTTTGTCGCTGCCGGCCCTGGTTGAAAAGCCTACATGACTATGCCCATTGAACATTCTCTGCTGGTTGTAAGTTTAAATAATCGGGCAATTCTGGTCTTGTTTCAATTGCCTCATTTATAATTGCCAGTACCTGCGCTCTTTCTGCTCCCTCTACGGCAAGCCTTGGCGCACGTACGTGTTCTGTACCAATACCTGTTTGTGTTGCAGCCAATTTGATGTACTGCACAAGCTTAGGATGAATATCGAGTTCGCAAACGGGAAGGAACCAACGATAAATTTTAAGCGCCTCCTGGTAGTAACCGGCTTTTACCAAACGGTAAATCGCAACAGTTTCTCTTGGGAATGCATCAACAAGCCCCGCTACCAGTCCGTCTGCGCCGGCGCAAAGGCTCTCGTATGCAAGCGTATCTACCCCGCCGAGTATGCGAAAACGATCGCCAAAGCGGTTAAACATACGGGTAATATTCGTGATGTCTCTTGTAGACTCTTTTACCGCCTGGATGTTCGGAATCAACGCGAGCTCATCGAACATTTTGAGGGTAACCATGATCTTGTAGTCAACAGGGTTGTTGTAGATCATGATGGGGAGAGAAGTATTGTTGGCTACCGTGCGGAAGTATTCTGCCGTCTCGCGGTCGTCGGCATTATAACGCATCGGTGGTAACAGCATTAGTCCATCTGCACCATGGCGCTCCGACTCATTAGCAACTGCAATTGCTTCCCGGGTGGATTGCTCTGCAATGTTGCAGATCACGGGTATCTTATCGCCCGCAACTTCTTTTGAAAAGATCAAGAGGTCTTTCTTTTCACTGTTGAGTAACGTACTTGCTTCACCAAGGGACCCACCTAAGATGATCCCGTCAACACCCGCATCCATCTGGGCACGCAGGTTTGTTTCAAAGGTTTGAAAATCTACGGAGTCATCTTTTTTGAAGGGAGTCAAAACTGCAGGATAAACGCCTTTCCAGTGAACTATGCTCATGATACATTATTTTATTAAATTAATAAGTCAAATTTAGTTTTGCATCACCTGGTTAAGTATTCCGCAATTAATTGATTGTTTACAGATTTTAACCCCTTTCGAAATTAACCCTCTACGGGGGAAGTAAACCTGCATGAATCGGGATAAAGGTAGTCATAATGTGCATTTACCCTTTTAAAGAGCCTAATTTGTTGGCGATTGCAGCGCTTTAACTAGCTGCAATCCACCTTTGATCCTGACAGTGTGAAGAATATCAACGATTTAGAATTCAAACGAGTTATTATATTTGAACGTCTTTTCCCCAGCCGGTGCATTTCACTGGAACACCCATGATCCTATTACTGATTAATTATCCCAACCATGTTCGACAAAGAGACTTACCTGCAAAGGAGATCAGCACTAAAGGCCGGAGTTGGCAGCGGTGTTATCCTGCTGTTAGGAAATGAAGAAAGTAGCATGAACTATAAGGATAATGTTTATCCATTCAGACAGGATAGCAGCTTTTTATATTTTGTAGGTATCGACAAGCCGAATGTTCATTTTGTTGTTGATATTGATAATGACGAGGAGGTTCTTTTCGGGGATGAGGCAACGATTGACGAAATCATCTGGATCGGGCGACCAACATCGGTAGCTGAACTTGCAGCCAACGCCGGAATAAGTAAAGTGCTGCCGGCAGCTCAGATAGCACACTACCTGTCGAACATATTATCGAAACAGCGCGTCGTTCACTACTTGCCCCCCTACCGTGGTGAACACTACCTGCAGATCAGCGCCTGGCTCAACCGGCCTGCGGCAGCAATAGCAACGGCAACTTCTGAGCAGCTTATTAGAACGGTTGTCGGTTTAAGATCGATCAAGTCAGCGCTGGAAATCCGGGAAATCGAACGTGCAATTGATGTTACTGCCGATATGCAACTGGCAGCGATGCAACAGTGCCGGGCCGGTCAAACGGAGGCTGAACTTGCAGGTAAATTGCAGGCGATCGCCATTGCCGGTGGCGGCAACCTTTCGTTCCCAACCATTTTGACGACCCATGGCGAGGTATTGCATAATCATTATGGCGACAATGTTATTCCTTCTGGTGCAACCGTGCTTTGCGATTGTGGTGCCGAAACCGCGAGTCATTATGGCGGCGACCTTACGCGCACCTTTCCTGTAGATAAAACATTTACCAACAGGGAGCGCGAGTTATATGAAATCGTATTGAATGCACAACAATCGGCTGCTGCGGCCTTGAAGCCCGGTAAGCTCTTTCTTGATGTACATCACCTTGCCTGTGAAAAGCTAACTGAAGGACTGATTGCATTGGGCATTATGAAAGGCGATCCGAAGGAAGCGGTAGCTGCAGGTGCGCACACCTTGTTTTTTCAATGTGGGCTCGGACATATGATGGGCCTCGATATACATGATATGGAAAACCTGGGCGAGCAATATGTTGGCTATACCGATCAACTTAACAAGAGCACGGAATTCGGGCTTAAATCGCTTCGCCTGGGCAGGGCACTTGAACCAGGTTTTGTTGTAACCGTAGAGCCCGGACTTTATTTCATTCCTGTATTAACCGAAATGTGGGCAGCCGGGAAAAAGCATGACAACTTCATCAACTACGATAAGGCGCTGGCCTTTATGGATGCGGGCGGTACGCGGATTGAGGAGGATTTCCTTGTTACCGAAACCGGGGCGAGGTTGCTGGGGAAACCACTTGCTATAACGGTGCAGGAAGTAGAAAGTACCCGACAAGCGGGATAACGAAAGTGCGACTCAGGATTAGAAAGAAGCTTTAGCCCCCTGGACTTAGCCCTGATGATTGCACGATTAATTACCTGGCATGGCGTTTCCTTAAGCAAGTTATTGAAACCAGCTAAGGGAATTCTATCTCCAACGTCACGCTCTGTATGGCATTCCTAATTCAATGTTGTTTGATTAAGAGAAATCTTTGGTGACCAGCAGTGGGAATTCAATTTGCCATCGTTGCCCGCCGGATGAACTCCCGCCAGAATGAATTCTTTCGGGCTGGCCGTTCGGACGCCCGCCCGGATGAACCGGTTCGGACGGGGGTGTCACTCCCTTGTACCCCCTCCCTTTATTGACCAATTTCTGCCACTGACCCGAAGTAAACGACATTGATTCATTATTCACCAAATTGCTGTTTCCAGGGCTTAACCAAACAATTTTGAATTACCATAGTTGACGTTCAACAAGTAACAGCAGCATACCAACTCAAGGGTATAAGCTGAGGTGTGAAGCCCATTTTTTCCGGGTGATCGTTAATCAGCTGAAAAGATCATTGATACGGAAATATAGTTGGCGAAACACTAGGAATTGACAGGATAATTTCTATCTTTATATGCAAATAATATTCTATGTATCAACTACCTACGAATATAGATCCCGAAGTTGCCACCGAACTGAAGAAGCTTCAGAACGAATACGTGGTTGGACTTCAATCCGATGCTCCCTTTGCAATACTTAAAACCATCCGGCTAAAAATCAGGCTCATTATAAGTCGTTCTTTACTTACCCCGCGACCCCCTTACCATAACGCACATTTAACAACCGGTGTTAAATAGTCCTCTAACTATCTATTGCTATTCTATATACAACAACGCATCCTCCCAATTCCCTCGTGAATTTTCAATAAGGATGGTGGTTATTGGTGGCGGGTTACAAGAACTACCAGTAACATTTTAGCTAGTTGGGGGTGCACCTGTAGATCATCATTTTTGCCCGAAGCCACGCGTTTATTGCGGCATTCCCGTGCGACTAAACGCTTCCGTGTTTATTTACAAGCAAGTGTTTGCGCTACTCTATCATCCTGATGGACATCCATAACAACGGCCTGGTACCACAATGCAGGCATCCATATTCACTTGCTTGACTATATCGGCAATTGCTTCAACAATAACGGAACAGCATGCAACGTTCCACCTCCATGTTATTGAGGACCGCATAATCCATTTCGGCGTACTCAGCTGCATCAGGATCCGGCACATTTAGAGTACCCCCAGGCCGCTTTATCCTTCTATGCCAGCGGTGCCATCATGAACGAGCCCGGTTAGTATCACACCGATTGCCCGGCTATCGTATCCTGCTGCGCAAATCAAAAAAATACATTTGTTGACGGACGAAAATTGCTTTCCTCCGGCGCGCTGCGAATTCTAAAATGGCCGTGCCTTATCGACAGGTGTTTGCGAGGCTGTGCAATGTAGATACAACCCTTTTAAGGGCCTTACCATTATCAGCCACTTGACTGCGCAATATGGCAGTGGTGTAGCCGTACCAGGAATTCATCAAGGTTAGCATGCGACAAATGCATCAACATTCCAACCGCGGCACCCAGGTGATCGTCGGGTTCATGTACCAGCCGGGCGATTGCACTAAAGCCACCAGTTGAGCTACCAATAGCAACAAACTAAGTGGGTTGTGTTTTAATAAGGGCCGTTGGTAAGTTGGCACTGAACGATCAACTAGTCATTGTCAACCGTGCGATCCGGATCTTAAAGACTAATGGCTGTTTAACCATCTGAACGCATGGCACGCAAATTATGCATCGATACAGTCTTAGTATAATCTAACGCTTATGGAAATGAAAACGAAGCTCGACGACAACCTGCATTGGTATAAGGATGCAATCATATACGAACTACACATAAAAGCGTTTTGCGACGGCAACAGCGATGGCATTGGCGACTTTGAGGGGCTGATGACAAAGCTGGATTACCTGCAGGACCTTGGCGTAACTGCAATCTGGGTATTACCCTTTTATCCTTCTCCACTCAAGGACGATGGTTACGATATTTCCGATTACCTGAGCATCAACCCGAGGTATGGAACCATCAGCCAGTTCAAAACTTTTATGAATGAAGCGCATAAAAGGAACCTCAAGGTGATTACAGAATTGGTGATTAACCACACCTCTGATCAGCACCCATGGTTTCAGCGCGCACGCCTCGCGCCAAAAGGATCACCGGAACGGGACTTCTACGTTTGGACAGACAATCCTAATCAATGGAAAGATGTTCGCATAATTTTTACCGACTATGAAGCAAGCAACTGGACCTGGGACCCTGTTGCCCAACAATATTACTGGCACCGCTTTTTTCACCACCAGCCCGACTTAAACTACGATAACCTGCTCGTCCAGGAAGAAGTTATTAAGGTGTTGGATTACTGGTGCGAAATGGGGGTTGATGGTTTTCGGCTCGACGCTGTTCCGTACCTGTATGAACGCGAAGGCACCAACGGTGAAAACCTCCCTGAAACACACGCTTTTTTAAAAAAGCTCAGGTCGCACATTGATGAAAAGTTTCCCGGCACCGTGTTCCTTGCCGAAGCAAATATGTGGCCCGAAGACTCGGCTTCTTATTTTGGGGATGGTGATGAATGCCATATGAATTACCATTTCCCGGTTATGCCACGCATGTTTATGGCGCTGCAAATGGAAGACCGCTACCCTATCACCGATATATTCGACCAAACACCTGAAATACCTGAAAATTGCCAGTGGGCAATGTTCTTGCGTAACCACGACGAGTTGACGTTGGAAATGGTTACAGACGAAGAGCGGGATTACATGTATAAAGTTTATGCAAAGGATCCAAAGGCAAAGATTAACCTTGGTATCCGCCACCGGCTTGCCCCGTTGATGGGAAATAACCGCCGGAGAATAGAGCTCATGAATTGTCTTCTCTTTTCTATGCCTGGCACCCCGGTAATTTATTATGGCGATGAAATCGGCATGGGCGATAACTTTTACCTTGGCGACCGCGATGGGGTGCGTACACCAATGCAATGGTCACCCGACAGGAACGCGGGCTTTTCGGCTTCGAACCCCCAGAAACTTTACCTGCCCGTCATTCTTGATCCCGAGTACAATTATGAGTCGGTGAATGTTGAAATGCAACGTTCAAATACATCGTCGCTGTTCTGGTTCATGAAGCGCATGATCAGCATGCGTAAACGTTTCAAAGCTTTTGGTCGTGGCGACATGAAGTTCATACCGGTTGATAATCCAAAAGTGCTTGCGTTTACAAGAACATACGACAACGAAACTATCCTGGTGATTGTAAACCTTTCCAAATATTCACAGGCGGCTGAGGTAAACCTTGCTGCATTCAAAGGTTATATACCAACCGAAGTTTTCAGCAAAAACAAGTTCCCCATTATTAAAGAAGATAGCCCTTACCTGTTTACGCTTGGCGCTCACGCGTACGAATGGTTTGAGCTCCATATCTCGCAAACCCAACTGGCACAGGAAGTGGTCCTGCCGGCAGTTACTACCAATGCATGGGGTGCAACGGCAGATACACGACTACTTGAACGTTTGCAGGACAAAGTATTAAGTGATTACCTGTTGAGAACCGATTGGTTTGTGGCAAAAGAAAAAAGCATCAACAGTATCGCTGTTACAAACCATGCGGTTATTCCGTACGACAATCAATATTGTTTATTGCTCCTGATCGAAGTGCAATACGAAAGTGGCTTACCCGAGTCTTATCAGCTGCCGTTGACCTTCATCAAAGAAAGCCTTGTTGAAAACCTTCGGGCCAATTGTCCGCAGTCGATCATTGCGCGTATCACCGTTGGTGAGGAGCAGGGGGTACTGGCTGATGCACTGTTTACGCCAGGCTTTCAACAAGCGTTGTTGCAAAGAATGGCCGAGAGCAATAACATCCGGATAAGCAACAGTGAAATCGAGTTCAAAGGCAACCCGGAACTCAACAAGGGGCTGCAACTACCCGGGGAAGTGAAATCCAAAGTAATTCCAGGTTCCGGCATTACCTCCATCAGCTACGATAACGGTTACGTGCTTAAGATGTACCGCAAAATTGATCCTACCACCAACCCCGATCTTGAGATCAGCCAGTACTTGTCGGAGCAAGTGAAGTTTGAAGCGGTACCTGAGTATGCCGGGGCAATTACCTGGAGATTTCAGCGCGACACCATAGCGTTGGGAATGCTACAGGTGCTGGTGGAAAATCATGGCGACGGCTACAGCTTTATGCTCACCCGTATCGATAACTATATCGAACGCATTCTTTCAGCCGACAAACAAACACTTGAGTCACTGCCCTCGTTAGGCACCTTAACCGATCCATTACCATATGACCAGCTTCCGGTTGAACTGCAGGAGCTTTTGGGGGCGAATGCAAGCGAGCAGGTGAAACTTATCGGAACAAGGACTGCACAGATGCACCTTGCTCTTGCTTCAGGAACTTCTTTAAAAGAGTTTGCGGCTGAAGACTTTAGCCTGCATTACCAAAGATCCCTGTTTTCGTCAATGCAGTCACTGGTGCGGGAAACCTATGAGAACAGGCATGTTGATAACACGCCGGAAAACGCCAGGGAGGACCTTCAGGAGATACTCGGCAGACGGCAGGATGTTTTAGAAACCCTGAAACGGATCTATGCTAAAAAACTTGACGTCGTGAAGATCCGGATACATGGCAACTTAAACCTAAGCCAGGTGATATTTACGGGCAAAAACATCGTAATCAACGATTTTGGCGGCGACCCCAAACGAAGCTTTAGTGAGAGGCGTTTAAAACGCTCGCCCCTACGCGATGTTGCAGGCATGGTATATTCGCTCCGGAAGGTTGCCTACGAAGCCTTCCTGAAAACAACACATGTGCAGGATGAAGGTTTAACGGCATTGTTGCCTATGGCCAGGTTGTGGGCACATTATATGGTTGGCTTTTTTATGCATGCCTACCTGGAAGAAGTACAGGGCAAAGCGTTTATCCCTGCTGACAAGGCCGAACTCAAGATGATGTTGGATACCTACATGTTGGAAAAAGCCCTTTGGAACCTTAACGACGAAATGAAAAGTGATGCAGAACATATAATCGTACCCTTAAGAATTATAAAGTCCATTATTGGTGAAAAGCGCGGTTGACAACAGCAGCAATGGCTGCACACGCTTGCAAGAGTCTTGAACGATCGAGCTTTGAACTGCACTTTAAATACCAGTTTTTTATGAAGACAGGATACCTGGTTTTGGCTTTACTCATCATGGGCTGTGGAAACGACAAAGCGCCGGAAACCATTACAGGACCGAAAGGAGAGATTTTCACCCGGCGGGTAGTTGCCAACCAATTGAGCGATCCTTGGGAAATTACTTATGGCCCGGATAATCACTTGTGGGTAACTGAAGCCAAAGGTTACCGGGTTAGCAAAATCAATCCGATAGACGGCTCGAAGAAGGTACTGCTCGATCTCAACGGCTTGAAAAATTTTGACCGGTACGACAAGGCAAAAGATGGGAAAGACGGCAAGCCCTGGCCACAAGGCGGATTAATGGGGCTTGCTTTGCACGCGCAGCTACTTGCCGGAAAACCTTATGTGTACCTCGCATACGTGCATCATTTTGCTGGCGCAGCTAAAGAGGGAAACGGTTGTGAAGACTTGTTTGGCGGCTGTTTTTATAAGGCCCGCATTGTTCGTTATACGTACGATTCAAAACTGGACAGCCTGGTACAACCCGAGATAATCTCCGACACCTTACCTGCCAGCAGCGATCACAATGGCGGGCGTTTGTTGATGGCAACTGTGGATGATAAGCCTTACCTTTTTTATGCTATTGGTGAGATGGGTGCTGGCCAGTTCGACAATGGCGGCCGAACCAATCACGCCCAAAATACCGGCTCATACGAAGGCAAAATTCTACGGTTTAATGCCGAACCCGATGCTGATCCCAACCCTTACGACAAATGGATACCAAACGACAATCCCTTTAACGCCCGGGTGCAAAATGCAGTCTGGACAACAGGGCACCGCAACCCGCAGGGTCTTGCTTTTGCCTTGGGAAAGATCTATTCAACTGAACATGGACCATATTCCGATGACGAAGTAAACATCATTGAGCGTGCATCAAATTACGGGCACCCGCTAATCGAAGGCTTGAGCGATGGTAATTACAACGGCCTTGCGGCAGGGGCATCCGATCATAAAGAGTTACCGGGCATTTGGCATACGACCTATCCCCTGATTACGAGCGAGCAGGCCAATGCTTCGGCAATTGGAGCCAGCTACCGCAACCCGGTTAAAAGCCTTTATCCAACACCCCATAGCGAACTACAAAACATACTCAACAAAACTTTGGAAGGCGATCGTGCCGAGTGGATCTCAGAGGCACCAAGCAGTATAGATGTTTATACGTCTTCCGCCATCCCGGGTTGGAAAAATTCGTTGTTGATCCCTGCACTTAAAACGGGTCAACTGGTACGCCTGCAGCTCAATGCTGCAAACGACGGTATTATGGGAGATACCATTAATTACTTTAAAGATGTTGCGCGTTACCGGGATCTCGCCATCTCACCCGATGGTCGGAATATTTACCTTTCTGTCGACAGTTCCAGCAAGTCGTCCGGACCAACGGAAGGCAAATCGAAAAAAAGTTTTTGCCGGGGATGCATCGTTGCTTTTACGTATGAGCCAGGTGGTAAGCAGTAGCCTGGCAATCGGTTGAAGCAATCGCCAGGGATAATGAACGACGAGGTAAGACGGGGAATTTTTATGGAGCCGGCATAGGAACTCTGTTGCGGCTCCGGTTGTGTCACTCACTTGTACCGTATAGCCCTATTCTGCAATTGCATCCAGGCCGAAATTTATTCGACATTGGGAGCACCTGGCGGAGTGCCAATACCTGCGTAGACGATCACTGCTCTACGATATGGTGGCAGGTGACAACACCTGCAACGGCGGAGTGACAATACCTGCCAGGCGATCGACTGCTCTAGGATGGTAGTTGCAGGTGACAACACCTGCAACGGCAGAGTGACAATATCTGCCAGGCGATCACTGCTCTACGATGATAGTTGCAGGTGACAACACCTGCAACGGCGGAGTTACAACACCTGCAACGGCTGAGTGACACACCTGCAACGGAATTGAACGTTATCTCCAACCACCCCCCAATGCTCGGTATAAGTTAACAGTGGCTTGTAATTGCTGCAAGCGGTCATTTACCTGGCCGAGTTCGGCCTGCAATAAGCTCTGCCTCGCGGTGATCACCTCGTTGTAGTTAGCAAATCCATTGCGCAAGAGCTCCTGGGTATATTCAACCGAACGTTCCAAAGCAGAAAGCTGGTTGGAACGAACGGTCATCTTTTCAAGCGCAGTTTGATGAAGAAACAGCGCATTGGATACTTCCTGTCCCGCGTTTAATAACGTGTTCTGAAAGTTCAGGTACGACGCCTGTTGCTCAGCCTCTGCCACCAACAGATTGGTTCTGTTCAGGCGCCGGTTCAGCAACGGCTGCACCAGCCCTCCGCCGATACTTGCAGCAAGCGATGAAATATCGAGAAACTTTGGGAACGTAAGGCTATTTAACCCGGCCGAGCCCGTAATCGAAAACGCTGGGTAGAAAGCGGTACGCGCAACATTGGTAAGTTCAAAGGCGTTTCGATAATCAAACTCCGCCTGCTGCACGTCGGGCCGATGGGCCAGTAACTGGGTTGGTATACCCGTTTCAAGAGGGTACGTTACCGCCTGTGCCTCCAAAGTGCTTCGCCGTATTGAAGCAGGCGGACGGGCAAGCAGGATGCTGAGCGCATTCTCTGTTTCCCTTATGCTCCGTTTTAGATCGGGAATGGTAACTTCCGCTGCATATCGCTGGGCCTCACTCTGTACCACTGCTGCCTCGGTAACCCTTGCAGCTTCTTTCAATGCCCGCATGGTGGTTACGGTTGTATCCCAGTTGCGCACTGTTTGCCGGGTTATTTCGAGTTGCTGGTCCAGGGCAAGCAGGGTATAATAGTACCCTGAGATGGTACTTACCAGCCCGGTTTGTACCGCCCGCGATGCAGCTTCGGTTTGAAGGAGGGCTGCAAAGCTGGCGCGCCTGCTGCTGCTGAGTCGTCCCCATATGTCGGCCTCCCATGCCGAAGACAAGCCAAACTGGTATTGGGTGGCACTGGTGCGTATACCAAAACCCTGCGCTTCCGACAATTTGGATATGGTTACACCAAGGTTAGAGCTTAGCGTAGGTAAAAAGGCCGCACCGCTTTGGAGGTAATATGCTTGTGCCTGTTGAATACGGGTGAAAGCAATCCGCAGGTCGAGGTTGTTCCGGATACCCTCTTTAATGTATCCCTGTAAAATCGTATCGGTAAAAACTTCGGTAACGTCCAGCGTGGCCATAGTGTTCGTATCACTTGCCGCCACATCCCTGAAAAGACCCTCAGTTTGCACCTCCGGAGTTTGGTACCTGCGCGCAATATTGCATGAACAAACAATAAGGGTCAGCAGGAAAATAAATGAAAGGTGTCTGAAATTGCTACTCATAAGTTTAGGCTCACAGGTATTCGTACAAGTGATTTACACCCGTCGAACAGCGTTCGTCCGGGCGGGCAATAATGGCGAGAACCCGTCTTGTTGGTCACTAAAATGGTTTTCACTAAGCTACAGGTGCTGGTTTAAGTCCGGCATTGTTGTCCCCTTCGGTGATGGGCTGTTTTGGCGGACCGCTAATTCTTTCCTGTAAACCCTGGAAAATAACGAACAGCACAGGTATCACAAATACGCCGAATACTGTCCCGATTAGCATTCCGCCAACTGCACCGGTGCCGATCGACCGGTTGCCTGTTGCTCCCGCGCCGGATGCCATCATCAGCGGAACAAGCCCGAGGATAAATGCAAACGAGGTCATCAGGATTGGGCGAAACCTTGCTTGTGCGCCTTCCAGGGCAGATTGCACAAGCTCCATACCCGACCGCCTTCGTTCGACCGCAAACTCGACAATCAGGATAGCATTTTTTGCCAGCAGACCAACCAGCATTATAAGGGTAATCTGTACATAGATGTTATTCGTGACACCAAATAGCCAGGCAAATACGAACGCACCTGCCAGCCCAATTGGAAGAGGTAACAGTACTGCAAAAGGAAGAATGTAGCTCTCGTACTGCGCGCTCAGCAGAAAAAATACAAACACCAGCACCAGCATAAATATAAAAACGGTTTGTCCGCCGGCGGAAAGCTCTTCCCTTGTCATCCCCGAAAACTCGTAGCCATAACCTGTTGGCAATACCTGTGCTGCCACCTCGCGTACCGCACCAATGGCGTCACCGGAGCTAAAACCTGGCTTTGGTGAGCCGTTGATGCCTATTGACGTAAACAGGTTGAACCTTGAGATAGATTGTGGTCCATAAACCCGCTCAAGAGAAATGAATTCGGTAATAGGGGCCATTGTACCGGCTGCGTTCCTGATGTAAACATTATTGAGTCCTTCAGGGTTTGCCCTGAACGATGGTTCTGCCTGGTACATCACCCGGTATTGTTTACCAAACTGGTTGAAGTTGGATGCATAAACCCCACCATAATAGCCCTGCATGGTGCTCAACACATCATTGACAGCAAGCCCCGCCTCTTTAACCCTGGCTACGTTTACATTAATCTGGAACTGTGGAAAGTTTGGATTAAACGAAGTTGAAGCAAACTGAATTTCCGGGCGCTTGTTTAGTGCTGCAATAAAATCGGTACTTATCTTAGAAAAACGCGGGATATCACCCCCGCTCCTATCCTGTAGTTGAAACTCAAAACCACCGGTAGTACCAAAGCCCTGGATGGTAGGAGGCGCAAAAAAGATCACTTTTGCGTCCCTGATGGCTGCTGTTTTTGCAAACATGCGCCCAATGATCGCCTGCACATCTTGCCCCTTGTCGCTTCTTTCCGACCATGGTTTTAGTCGCATGATAACCATTCCATAATTACTGCCAACCCCGCTGATCATTCCCCGCCCTGTTATGCGTAAAATGGTTTGCACCTCGGGTACTGTCTGGGCGATCTTTTCGATCTCCTTGGTAACCTCGTCGGTCCGTTCCAGCGAGGCTCCGGGTGGCAGGGCAATATCGCTCATTACGGCTCCCATATCTTCATTCGGCACAAAAGCAGTGGGTGTAGTTTCCATCAACAGGTAAAACAATCCGGCAAACAGGGCAAGACCCGTTAGTGCGATCCACTTTTTTCTTATCAGAAACTGAACGGAGTTCTTGTATTTCCTGGTTGTGACCTCAAAAGCTGCATTGAAAGAGGTATAGAACCGCTGCAACAGGTTCTTGCGGGTATGTTTCTGGGCGTTATGTGGCCTAAGGAAAATTGCACATAAAGCCGGACTGAGTGTAAGCGCGTTAACTGCGGAGAGAATAATGGAGATCGCCAGGGTAAGCCCAAACTGCTTGTAGAAGACCCCTGCTGAGCCGGTGATAAAGCTTACAGGAATGAAAACTGCTGCCATTACCAATGTGATAGAAATGATGGCACCGGAAATTTCTCCCATAGCATCTACAGTTGCCTTCCGGGCAGAGGTGTAACCTTCATCGAGTTTTGCGTGTACTGCCTCCACTACTACAATAGCATCGTCTACAACGATACCAATAGCCAACACCAGCGCGAAAAGCGTTAGAAGGTTAATTGTAAACCCAAAAACGTTGAGGAAGAAAAATGTGCCCACAATTGCTACCGGTACGGCAATGGCGGGGATCAGGGTTGAGCGGAAGTCCTGGAGAAAAACAAATACCACCAGGAACACGAGCAGGAATGCTTCAATAAGTGTATGAATCACCTTTTCGATAGATGCATCTAGGAAGTCGTTTGCGTTAACAAGGTTCACATATTTTACTCCTGCAGGAAAGTTTTTTGCCGCATTATTCAACACACCAAGACTACCTTCAATAACTTCTTTTGCGTTTGATCCGGCCGTTTGACTAATTGCAACTCCGATTGAAGGCTTCCCATTTGTTCGGGTTGCACTTGAGTAGTTCAATGCGCCCATTTCGAGCCGGGCAATGTCTTTTAACCGGAGTATCTGGCCGTTACCTGATGAGCGGATTACAATGTCTCCAAACTCAGCTGCACTTTTCAAGCGACCACGATATTTGATAACGTACTGAAAGGCCTGTGCACCTTGTTCACCAAACTGACCCGGGGCAGCCTCTACATTTTGCTCCTGTAGGGCAGCACTGATATCTCCCGGAACAAGTCCGTATGTAGCCATCACATCGGGCCGCAGCCAAATACGCATGGAGTACTCCATTTGCCCGAATACAGTTGCATCACCCACTCCGTTGATCCGTTTGATCTGTGGGATCAGGTTAATGCTTGCATAGTTTTGGAGAAAAATCTGGTCGTAAGCGGGATTGTCGCTATACAAAGAGAAGATCACCAGATTACTACTTTGCCGTTTTGCCGTTGTTACCCCTGCGCGCGTTACTTCCTGTGGCAGTAAGCTGGTGGCCCTTGAAACGCGGTTTTGAACGTTAACGGCGGCAAGATCGGGGTTGGTACCGAGCTTAAAATTAACGGTGATGTTCGCGGTGCCATCGTTGCCAGCTGACGAAGTCATATACGTCATGTTCTCAACACCGTTGATTTGTTCCTCAAGTGGAACAACTACGCTGTTTAACACCACATCTGCATTCGCACCCTGGTAAGATGCCGAAACCTGTACGGTTGGCGGCGCTATGTCGGGGTATTGCGAAATGGGTAGCGCATTTAACCCAAGTACACCGAGTATTACAATAAGAACCGAGATCACGGTGGACAGCACCGGCCGCTCAATAAAACGTTTAAACATAATCTATCGCTTAAAACACAACACGCTTACAGGAAGGCAAACCATTAGAGATGGATGTAACACAAAGACCTAATATTATTTGGTCACCTGGGCAAATACACTGTCGGTGTTAACCGGTCGTGCCGCGATTGAGGCGCCTTCCGTTAACCCGGCTACACCTTCAAGTACAACACGTTCGCCAGGATTAAGTCCTCGTTGTACAACAAAGTATTGTCCGTTCCCGCTCTCCATAACCTGTATCTCAGCACTCCTGACCGTATTTGTGCTCTCGACAACGTAAACAAACTTTTTACCCTGGATTTCATAAGTAGCCTTTTGCGGCACAAGTAGCGCGGTATCGACGGTTCGGGGAATCCGCACCACTCCGCTGCTTCCGCTACGCACGATATTACCTGGGTTTGGAAAAGTGGCCCTGACACTAATGGACCCTGTTTCTGTATTAATGAGGCCACTTGCTGTTTCGATCCGGCCTTTTTGCGGGAATTCGTTTCCGGTGGATAGGATAAGGGTAACAGGTGGTATCGTAGCAATTCGTTCCTGAACGCTTGCTCCTTTTGTATTTGCTGAAAACTCGAGCGCCTGTTTTTCGTTTATGGAAAAATAGGCATAGATGTTTCCGATGTTGGAAACAGTGGTAAGTGGCTCCGGTGTTGCGCTGCTGACGAGGCTACCTATTTTGTGGGGGATTGAGCCTACTACCCCATTCACCGGGCTGGTTATGCGGGTGTAGCCGAGGTTTGTACGGGCATTTGCAAGTGTTGCCCGGGCCTGGGCCAAAGCTGCCTGACGTGCCTGTAGAGTGTATTGGGCAGACTCGAGTTCGTAGCGGCTGATGATGTTCTTTTCAACAAGAGGTCGAACTTTGTTCACCTGCATCTGTGCCGCATTTACATCTGCCTGGGCAATATTGATGTTGGCCTGTGCCGTTCTTACCCCTTGTTCATACTGCGGCGCGCTAATGCGAAACAGCGGCTGACCTTTTTTCACGGTCGATCCCTCATCCACATAAATCTGCTCGATGTAGCCATCGATCTTGGGGCGGATTTCGATGTTTTGTTGACCTTGTACCGTTGCGGGGTAATCGCTGAACAAAGTGGTTTGCCGTGCTGTAATGGTGATAACAGGATAATCTTTTACCTGGTTGGCCTGGGCTGCTGCGGCAGGAGCCTTATCGTTTTTGCCGCCACACGAAAGAAGTAAAAAGAAGCTGAATAGAAAATTGGATGAAACTAGTACAGTTTTGAGCATATGAGTCCATTAGCAAAGGAGCCTTCTGATCAGATCCAGACCCCAATAGTATAACCAGGAACTTCTTACATAAAAATTGTTCCCGGGATATCTCGCAAGTAAGTATGCAGGATGCTTTTTGGAACCGGCTTAGTTACTGGTAACTTGATTAACTGAATGATTTTTAGCCGTGGGGCACCACTAATAACGTGAATAATCAAAACGTTTGATGTAGTATATGACCTATATTCATTTCACCAACGAAGCTTGTTTTCAATGGGTAAATTACTCCTCATTCAGTTATAAAGCCGCTATCCAAGCCGCTCGTACCTGGCGCGGATAAACGTAAAAACCCCATAACAGATCAGTCCTACACCAACACCACCCAGCAAAAAAGAACCATAATCAGCATTGGCCAGAAAGCCGAAGGCCTTCGAGGTGTCACCCGCTTCTGACGCATTTGAGTGCAGCGCAGCGTTTGCGAATAGCCAGCCTATTACCAGCCAAACAATACCCCTGGCGATGTAGCCGATTTTGCCCGCATTCAGGAGTATTTTGGCGTGTGTTGTTCCCCCAACATTTTCAACGTGCTTCCGATACTTTTCTGATATCGCATAATAGATTTGATAAATACCAACGCCGATAATAATTGCAGCCGCGATCCCGAGCAGCCATTGTCCGAGGGGCTTACTCAAAATGTCACCGGCCATACTTTCATTACCTGATTTACCGCCTGAACCAGAAGAAGCGTTGATGGTCATCTTAATGGCGTAAATCGCAAGGGAACCATAAACCAACCCACTGAATAGATATCGGGCTCTTGCCGCCAAACCCTTAGGCTTGCTGCCCTTGTGTTCGGTATCGGAGAAAGCTTGTATTAATCGCCAGATGGTATAACAGGCAAGCCCGATGGCAAGCAGGCCTAACAGGATCTGACCACCTGTTTGTTTATACACCAGGTTTAAGACCCCCTCTTTATCGGTGTTTTTCGTTGATTGGCCACCGACCTGAAAAGCGGCCATAAATGCCAGGATACCGAGCAAACAGTAAACCAGACCTTTGGAGATAAGTCCTGCCTGGGCAATACGTTTGAGTGATGATGACTGTTGAGCAATATTTCCCATATCCATCCACATCAAAAGAATATGCCACCGCGGAGGTACAAGCTCAATTTGGCTTTTATCGACCCAATTGTTGAAAACCCATCAGTGTCAATCTGGTTCCCCCTATTGTGTGTACACATCGGTATAGGAACGCGGATAACACGGGTCGAAATGAACTTATTCAGATTTTGGCAAAAATCCATCTTCTAAATCAATCCGTTTGCTACGGCTTTGAACAAAATGAATAGATCTTGTGCTTCGCAGAACGATAAATCGTATCTATCCGTTTTATCCCTGTCATCCGTGTTCCATTTGTTAGACCGCTAAGAAGAAGTGTCCACACGGTAGCTGGTTCCGCTATGACAACACCTGATCAGAGATCCGGTGTTGTCATGCAATAGTTTCTTCTGGTCGCTGGTCGGAAATCTTAGTTCGCGCTTAAACCGTGTTAGAACAGCTGTCGGGAATAACCCTGTTTGGGGCAGGTTGTCAAACCCTTACAGTTTTTTCAGTTCTATACAGCTCCTTCGCGTTCAACGACTAAACAAAATGAAGTGATTTGAGATCCGTTAGAAAGTAGTTTCGGGCACAGATTTTATTGCTTTTTGAAAAAGGTGTTTATGCAAGCAATAACGGATTTGAAAGACCTTTTACAGGTTCAGTTACAGGCGCTGTATTCAGCAGAAATGCAAATCTCGAAGGCAATGCCACAGGTGATTATGAAAGTAAATCATAGTTCCTTGCAAAATGCGCTAACGCATCATTCAGGGTTAACGGAACTGCAACTAGAACGATTGGCCAAGGTTATGCAAATACTCGGTGGGGTGGAGCAACTCAGCGAGCAACCAATTAATAAAGGTATTAAAGGGATACTTGAAGAAATAACCGATTTGCTCGCTGAGGATCTTTCAAAAGAGGTAAATGATGCCGCCATTATTGCGGGCATTCAAAAGATTGAACATTATGAAATTACGTGCTATGGCACTGCGCTTACGTATGCGCAACAATTAAAATCGCATAAGGCGGAAGCCCTCCTCCATGAAACACTACAGGAGGAATACGATGCCGACGATTTATTAACCCAGCTGGCCAAGTCGGCAATGAATAAAGAGGCTTTGCCCCGACTGGAACCAGAGCAGGACACGGTTAATGATGAACATGTGAGCAGTGACGATGAGTACCTCAAAAAATCAGAAAAAGTAAGCATATCCGAACGTACGATTAATTCACCCGGTGGACGGGCTGGTCGGTCGCACAGGGGATATAATTCAGGTGAGTCCCGGGGGCACTAAGGTTGAACTGCCTTGTTTATACCTTGTAGTTAAACTCGTTTGTTAGTATTCAGCGGGTAGTAATACTTTAAAGGTTGCTCCTTCACCTGGTTTACCTTCAGCCCAGATGTAACCGTTATGGTTTTCAACAACCCTTCGTACAATCGATAGTCCTACCCCCGTTCCGGTATATTCGGCGTTGCCATGTAAACGGGTAAATACATTGAAAATCCGGACAGCTTCCTCCTGGTTAAAGCCAATTCCATTATCGCGTACTTCAATAAGATAAAATGGCTTATTGTTGACGTCGATCGAAAGATCGAGCCCTTTCACCCTCCCTTGAATCCTGGTCGCGGAAATATGCACTTCCGGAACCCGGTTTGGGTGAACATACTTCAGTGCGTTACCGATCAGGTTTTGGAAGAGTTGTTGCATCTGCCGGCGGTGCGCCTTTATCCTTGGCAGCGTGCCGACCACAATCTTTGCTTGCTTTTGCTGTATCTCTATTTCAAGGTCCTCCAGTACGTTTTGAACTTTAACATTTAGGTCAACCTCATCGAAATGAGAAACCCCCATACTCACATGCGAATAGGCTAACAGGTCTTCAATCAGCGCCCCCATCCGATGGGTGGAATGCTCCATTCGATCAAACAACCGTTGTTGATTTTCTGTAAGGGTAGACTGCAAATCTTTTTTCAGGCGGTCGGCAAAAATTAGGATTTTCCGAATGGGCTCCTTCAGATCGTGTGAAGCCGCGTAAGCAAATTGCTCAAGGTTGCTATTTGACTTTTTAAGATCATCGATGTATTTCTCGAGTTGAAACTGGCTTTCCTTGATGTTGGTGATATCGGAGAAAACATTTATGAGCCGGTTTTCGTCCATTCTTGCAACTGCCAATTCGAGCCACCTGCCCGCCGGTTCGAAATAATATTGGGTAATAAAGGCTTCGCCGGTTGCCAACGTATGCTTTGCCTGGTGGAATAACGGTGACTGCAGTAAGTTTCTGTCGATTTCGGAAGCTTTTTTTGAAAGCATATCATCCATTGGTACCCCACTGAATTTTTCCGCAACGGCGTTTGCTAGAATGGTTCTGGCATCTATGATTTCGCCGTCGTTGTTACGTATGGTTTCCGTGACTGATATGCCGCTTGGAGAATGTTTAAGGATGTTGTCGAGGAGATTTCGTTGCTGCTCTATTTGCAACATCGAGGTTTTATGTGTTGTAATATTCTGTACGGTAATTACAATGATATCGTTTTCAATCGGAAACAACAGGTAGTCGAACCAGGATACTCCTGCATGAGTTTCGAATGCTGTTTCGTCTCGCTTTGCTTCTCCCTTATGTATCGTGTCGCAAAAAACATTGAACCAACCAGATAGGTTTTCGGCAGTTATTACCTCAGACAATAAGCTGCCGACGATCTCCTCCTCCGGTTTTCCAAGCATTTCAATGAACACTTTATTGGCAAAGAGATAGCGGAAGTTAACAATCTGGTGTTGTGAATCCCGTATTGCCTGGATCGCATAGACCCCGTTAAAAGAAGCCTGAAGTATGCTATTCATGAGCAACTGCTGTTGAACCAGGGCAGCTGTTCTTTCCTGTACCCTCAACTGAAGTTCTGACTCATTTGCCTCTACCTTTTGCCGGGCCAGCACGAGTTCGGTTACGTTGTAAGCTACGCAAAACACCCTTGTCGTTGTTGGGTCATTGGGGTTTTGATCGTACAAGCTAAACACAAGGTCGAAGTAACGCTGTTCCATAACACCATTGATCAGCAAAACTGCAGGAAACTCCGGAGCGTGATAAGGCTGACCTGTTTTACGTACATAGTCCAGGATAGCGATCAATCCTTGCTTTTTGGCTTCTGTAAGCGACTCTTCAATCGGATGGCCGACGATGGCCGATGTTCGCCCTAGAAACGCCAACATGCCGTCGTTTGCGAGCTCAACGATATAACCAGGTCCCTTGACAATACAAACCGCTACGGGTGCCTGCATAAACAACGAATAGGCTTTATCCGTAGTTCCATCCTCCGGATCTTTTACAGCCCTGTTATTCTGCTGCTGTGGTTCTAAAATATGAATAATAGATACCACGCTACTGTTAAGGTCAAACACAGGTTTATTGATTACCGACCAGGAAGTGGAACTGGGGGAGTCCGAGGGCCTGGGTCCATAGTGAAAATCAGTAATCCGATCTTCGCTCCCTGCGTGTAGCACTTGACCAAAAGAGTCTAAAAGTCGGTGTATCTCCCCGGCTGGTTCTCCAGGCTTAATGTTCTCAACAAAGCTCTTACCGATATCATTTTCCGTTAAACCTAACAGTGACGCAAAATCATTAGTGACCGCTAACAAGGTGAATATCGGAGCATCGGCCTTAACCAGGGCAAAATGCCCCGGCAGAGAGGAAAACACATTGTACTCCTCAACAGGTAAACCGGATAATCTACCAGCCTGGTTGCTCATATATCGGCATCACTTGAATGAAAAGTTAGGTAAAATCAACAATGCGTTTGAAGTTGTTTAGTAAAAGCGCCTGATCAATTTGATCTGCCGAAAATGCTATCCAGTAGGGTCAATCAGAAATCTTTGAATTGAACGCAATGGCCGGGTTGTATAAGCGCACCACGCTAACTGATACAATTCAAACGGGTTGGCTAAACCATGCCTTGTTCAGCCTTAAGCGCTTCAATTCGGCGTCAATCGGCAGACCCTGCTTGCAGCCCAGACTATTAACAAGCGGCCGCTCTACAGTATGTAACCACCTCCAATACTTTCCATTTTTAACGATAGGCTTACACAACGAGCAAGGGTTTTACTTCCCTACAAGCTTTATCACGTAACTGTAGCTGTACTTCTTATCTAACAGCCGGTAAGGCTCATGTGGTAAAGCTCCCCAGCTATTGTCCCCTCCTACCCCTCTTTGCTTTAGGTCAACATTAAGGTGTACCGCCTTGCGGGGCTTAATGTCTGTTGGGTGCTGTTGTTTCTTGGTAAGCCCCGGATCCAGGTCCTCGGTCGTGTTGTTGATCGCGCTAAAACAGATTGGCTGAAGTCCTTCAATCGTCATCCCTTTGCCATTGCCGTCGGTAAGTGTAAGCCAGCGGACATCGGTTTTATAACCCGCTTCCTGTGGACGGATGTAGTTCCAGGTGTACTGGTTAACTACACTGTCTTCGTACTGCCCAACAAAAGACGCTGTATTCCGGTCACTATAGTTTTCCCATGGGCCGCGGCCATAGTAGCTGAGTTTGGTATACTGTTGTCCCAATTGCATGCGCATGCCAAAGCGGGGTAGTTCCGGCAGTGCTTTCCCGGTCATATCGATCGAAGCAGTAACGCGGATCGAACCATCGTCCTGAACAAGGTATTCAATGGTATAAGGCACTCCTGAACCTGCGAGCTCGTATTGTACCCTAACCGGTAGTCCAGCCGCGGTTTGTTCTCCGGCAGTAACGCTTTTCAAGCTTGGATTTACATGAGCGGTTCTCCAGTACCCAAGGTTCACCTGCATGTTATTGCCAAAGTCGTTATCTGTTGGTGCCCGCCAAAAGTAAGGTTCAGGGAATTGTGCAACCACGCCACCGTTGCCCAGCGTATATTGGTTGATACGTCCCTGGCGAAGGTCGATTTCGCCTCGTGTATTGCCCGAGGTAAACCTAAGTCGCTCACCTTCTTTGGTTACCTGCAACTTATTGCCGCTGATAGGTGTACGTGCAAAATAGTCGCCGGCAGATTTAAATTGTTCACGGGCAATTTCATGTCCTGCGGGTACTAATGCGGTGGGTTTTCTTGTAAGCGCGTAAACGTTTACATAATATTCACTACCCTCGGCTGACTTAAACATGGGCAACTGCAAATCAATGTCTTTTTTCGCGTGAGGCGCAAGTACGACAGCAAACTTCCCATCTTTTACCTTTTGGCCATTTTGGAACATCTCCCACTTAAAATCGAACTGGTCGAGGTTGGTGAAGTCAAAAAGGTTTTCAACCGTGATTACGCCTTTTCCACTCTCCTTGGCTTTAAACAGGATGTTCTGGTAAACTTTTTTGACCTCATGCAATCCGGGGTGAATTGTTCTGTCGGCAGCAATCAACCCATTCGCACAAAAGTTTTCGTCGTTTTGCAAATGGTATGCACCGAGGTCACCTCCATAAGCGTAGAACACTCTTCCATCGCTGGTTGTTGTTTTGAGACCCTGGTCGACCCAGTCCCAGATAAAACCACCCTGCATTTTTTTATCGCTCATGATCACGTCCCAATATTCCTGGAAGTTGCCATTGCTGTTGCCCATTGCGTGTGAGTATTCGCACATAATATACGGACGGGTTTTGCCCTGATCGGAGGCATACCTGCGCATTGATCCCATACCCGGGTACATTGGACATACAATATCGGTGTTCCAGTCTTCGCCTGCCTGTTCGAACTGCACAGGCCTGCTTTTATCGCGGGCTTTCATCCAGAGATAGGCATCGTGGAAAACCTTGCCGTTACCGCATTCATTGCCCATCGACCAAATAATTACAGATGGGTAATTCTTGTCTCTTTCAATTAATCTTTCGATCCGGTCCATATGGGCAGGAGCCCACAAAGGCAGATAAGCCGGGTGAACCGTTGTATCGAACCTGCCCTGCAGCGAAGCGCCCATACCATGAGTTTCGATATTTGCTTCGTCAACCACGTAAAACCCGTATTCGTCGCAAAGCTTCATCCAGAGGGGATCGTTTGGATAATGGCTTGTTCGAATAGCATTGATGTTGTATTGCTTCATCAGTTGGAGGTCCCTGATCATCGTTGCCTTAATCGGAACGTGGCCCTCTACAGGGTCATGTTCATGCCGGTTTGTACCATGTACATATGTGGGCACACCATTTACCAGCAGTTGCGCGTTCCTGATCTCAACTTTCCGGAAACCAATTCTTGAGCCCGTAGTTGCTAGGCTTTTCTTTTGACCATCTGATAAGGTGATTATGCAATTATAGAGGTCTGGTGTTTCGGCGCTCCACTTTAAGGGGGCTGAAACGGTGCCGCTAAATTGAACCTGCTGCAAACTATCGCTGGTAACGCTAAAATTCTTTTGTTGTGAGAATACGGTTTTGCCTGCTTTGTCAACTATTTCGACGAGTACGTTACCTGATTTGATAGCATTGTTCTTGAACTGCCGAAGTGTAACATCTGCGGAAAACAAGCCATCCTTGTAATTGTTATCGAGGTCGGGCTTTAGAAAAAAGTCCCATACCGTAAGTTTTGGTACAGCGTACAGGCAAACGTCGCGTTCGATACCGGTTAATCTAAAAAAGTCCTGGTCCTCCAGGTAACTTCCATCGTGCCAGCGGAAGACCTGCACTGCAAGCAGGTTATTTCCTTTTCTAAGGTATTTGGTGATGTTAAACTCTGCGGGTGATTTTGAAACCTTTGACATACCGACTTTTTGCCCGTTTACGTAAACAAAAGCACAGCCCGTGATGGAACCAAATTGCAGCATGACTTCGCGGCCATCCCAATTTGCAGGAACGGTGAATTGCCGCCGGTAGGTTCCGACAGGGTTATTCTCACCGATAAATGGCGGGTTTTTGGGAAATGGATAAACGACATTGGTATAAATGGGAATACCAAAGTTCTTGAGTTCCCAGTTTGAAGGCACCTGGATGTTGTTCCACCTGGTGTCGTTAAGGTCGGTGCGATAAAAATCTTTAATGCGGTTTGCGTGTTTATCTACATACACAAACTTCCATGTACCATTTAGCGACTTGTAATAGGGCGAACGGCTGTAGTCGTCGGCAATTACATCCTGCTTTTTGTCGAACAGCATATAAGTGGCGTGCGGCTTCTCCTTGTTTTGCTCGAAAAACGAAGGATTTTCCCAGTCGTTGTTAGTTGTTTGTGCAAGCGCGACATTAAACAGTCCAAATAAGGCAAACAGAACTTTTTTCATAAAAGCTTGAAGATTATAACATTTTTGTTGTGCCGGATAATAGATCAGGCAGGAATGTGCAATTTTGGCTCCCAACCATACATAGCAAAGGGATAAAACTATCGCAATCGTTCACAATAAACAATTTGAAATTCTCGAAAAGGTCCGCAGTAAGCCATAGCTGACCAATACGGGCAGGTAAGTATCAGCGTTACTTTCCCTGACCCATTCTGGTGAGCGTACCCATTTGTTGAAGTGAGTTGCTGTGTTTATTGCACAGGTCCGCTATCGGAACGGGCACCAGCCGGATTAAAGCAATAGCGCCAACAGATGTAAATCGATATGCTCCAGCTGTTCACCAATGTTTACCCGACCCTTGATGATTGCACCCGTGCATGTTCAAAGATGTTAGCGGCGCACCCGATTGACTGCGCATTTATTTAATGTCGTTTGAATAAGGCCTTATCCAGCTTCTTGCCGGGTAATGGTAAACAGTACAAGCCCCCGCCCGAACGTAGTTCATACGGGCGGGCGCCCGGCTGAAGTCGTTCGGACGGGAGTGCGACCTACCAATAAATCGAGGGCACGGCGCCCGTCCGACTTGCGCAGCCGGGCGGGCAACAACTTACAATTGAAAACTGGGGCTTGGTCCAAAAAGATTCCTTAACTAAACGACATTGGCTCATTAGTAAAGTTTCCTATTGGTGAGCTGCCCTCATTGGTTAGCTGTGCAGCAACTACCCGTTAGTTATGAACGCGCTATCCACCGGGCACCAGGAAAAGCATCCTAATATCTACCTTTACCGGCGCTGAAGTACGGGCCTTTGTTCACGTGAAAACTTAGCTGCTTTCTGCTGGCTTGTTTTTTCCGTTCGGGAATACCGTAGACAAATTAAAGTTGCCACCTGAGTATATGCAAACACTGAATAACGTTCATCAACAATTTGCCGAATTTTTTCCTGGCGAAACAATAAAACCATATGCTTACCTGCTTTCAAAAAAACTGTCCGAAGGGCATATATGTGTAGAACTTACCACTGCGGCAGATGAGCTCGCGGATAGCCCCTATCGCGATATCCATACTTACGCGCATAACCAAAGAAATGTCGGCCAGGAACCGCTGATCGGGCGTAAAGACGGCCCAAAACAACCATTTATCCTGCACAACGACAAGCTGTACTTACAACGCTATTTCAACTATGAAAGCCTGATACTGGAGCGGTTGGCGAGCTTTGCAGGAAGCCGGAGGGCACGCCTGAACAGCACTTCTCAACTACTTGCACACGGCGAATTCATCCGTAGTTTATTTGAAAATAACGGCGGGACAATGAGCGGTGACCCCCTGGAAAATATCAACTGGCAACTGGTTGCTGCTACTACTGCAGTATTAAATGACTTTACCATTATTACCGGAGGGCCGGGAACCGGCAAGACAACTACAGTGGCAAAGATCCTGGCAATTCTATATGCGATGAATCCGCAGCTGAAGGTGGCGCTTGCAGCACCTACAGGCAAAGCTGCTTTGCGGCTGGCCGACTCATTGAAATCGGCATCACCGGATCTCCCAGGTGAAACCAGGAACCAGTTCGAAAAGATAATACCCGGAACAATCCACCGACTGTTAAAATATATACCAGACTCACTTTATTTCAGGCATACCGCCGACAACCCACTGAACTACGACCTGGTGGTTGTAGACGAATCTTCAATGGTGGACGTATCGCTGTTTAGCAAATTGCTGGACGCCATTGGCAGCAATACGAAGTTGATCTTATTGGGGGACAAAGACCAGCTTGCATCTGTAGAAGCGGGAAGTTTGTTTGGGGACCTTTGCAAATCGCAGCCAAGATTTGTTGTATCTGCAAACCGGGCGGCAATGATCAATACATTAATTGATGGCCCGTCAGCACAACTACCGCATGAATTAATTAGTGACGATAACGGCCACATTCTGTTTGAAACGATTGTAGAACTAAAAAAAAGCCATCGCTTTATAAGCGATAAAGGCATCGGCAAGTTTAGCAAAGCGATTATCGCAAACGACTTAGAAAAGTTAACGCCATTTTTAGAAGCAAAGGACGAGCAGGTGACTATAGATACTGCTTATTCGGAAAAGATTTTCGAGGATCTTATCAAAGCATATTCAAACTATATAAGAGAAAAAGATATCAAAACCGCGCTTACGAAATTCAATGAAGTTCGGGTATTGTGCGCCGTCAGGGATGGAGAGCAGGGCTTATACGCAATAAATAAAAAAATAGAAAAATACCTGCAGCAAAGAAAGCTGATTAAACCAACAACTGAATTTTATGAACACCGGCCGGTTATCGTAACAAAAAACTACTATGACCTGGATTTGTTTAATGGCGACATCGGGATCATACGCCCGGACCAGGACAACGTACTTAAAGCCTGGTTCGAAGACAGTTCCGGCGGCCTGAAGTCGGTGCTTCCGGGCTTTATATCAGAAGCTGAGACGGTATATGCAATGACCATTCATAAGAGCCAGGGCAGTGAATATGATAACGTGTTAATCGTACTACCTGACAAGCCCGAAATTCCCATACTAACAGCTGAATTAATTTACACTGGTGTAACAAGGGCAAAGTCGAAGGTAGTGATACAGGCAACTGAAGCAGTAATCGTAGCAGCAGTTAACAGGCGGGTTAAAAGAGCTTCGGGCATAGCAGAGCGGTTTGATGAGGCAGAAGTAAAACCGTTAATCAAATGAAACACTCCTGCTGCCTGAACAAATAGCTGCGCTACCATAATCTAATTATTTCGTGTGATAAAACCTGGCAATGTCGTTAAATCTGATCATATCTAATTCGCTTGGTGCTTTAGCCAGCACACTTTCCGGCGATCTGCAACGCAAGCGGGGCAACGTATTTCAGCCGCACCATATTGTGACGCAGACCGAAGGAATGAATAACTGGTTGAAATTGCAGATTGCTGACCATAACGGAATTGCTGCAAATTGCCTGTTTGTAAGTCCGAATGAAATCATCCAGAAAATTTATTACCTGGTTGGTGGTGAATTTCCGAACATGTTATCGGCTCAAAATCTTACCTGGCTACTATATACGATCCTGGGTGAGAAAAGCTTTACAAAACGCTTTGCCCAAATTGCAGCTTACTACAACTACGATGGCACAGACAAGGATCTAAAGAGAATGGCACTTGCAGAAAAAACTGCAGACTTATTTGATCAATACCAGGTTTACCGCCCGGATTGGATAGCACAGTGGAATACGCAAAAGCCCGAAGACTTAACAACGGATAAATGGCAGCAATACCTCTGGCTAAGAGCAAAAAACCTTTCCGGGGGAAGACTGCCTGACAAAACACTCGTTGGCAGGTTTATTAAGGAGGCCATAAATTCGGACCTGGTGAAAGAAAAACTACAGCACAAAATACCTGCATTGCACATTTTTGGGTTGTCGATTACAACGGAGTACCACCTTGAACTGCTCTTCCAAATCGCAGAAAGCATTGAGGTAACTTTTTACCTTGTTAATCCCGCGCCATTGGTGTATTGGTTTGAAGACAGGAGTGAAAAACAACTGGCGATATTAAGCCGGAAAGGATTCGTTGACAAATCTGAAGTGAGTACCGGAAACACTTTACTTACGAGTTGGGGAAGGGTGATACAGGATACATTTATGATGCTGTTTAAGAATGAGGCACTGTTGAACAGCCTTGAGGAGGTTGGTGTTGTTGAGCCGCCAAACAACAGTTTGTTGCACAAAATCCAGGATGACATTTTTAATGCCGCGGGCATAAACGAACGGAACACGATAAGTATAGCCGATATTACCGATGGTTCGCTTCGCATCAGTTCGTGTTATACCATTGCGCGTGAAATTGAAGTTCTCTATAACTACCTGGTTCATTTGGTGGACAAGAAAAAAGAAGCCCTTTCACCAAGGGATATCGTTGTTATGGTAACCGACATTGATGCTTATGCGCCCTATATCAAAGCAGTATTCAGGCATTCTCCGTATAAGTTCCATTTTACCATTGCAGATGAAAGTTTTACCAATGGCGACACCCTTGTAAGCGCGTTAAGTTCACTATTGAGAATAAGCCAGGGAAGTTTTAAAGCGGAAGAAGTACTTCAACTATTTGACTCCGGATATATCAGAAGACGCTTTGGCATTACTAACCTCGAACTGGTACGTAAGGTGGTAGATGCTGCCAACATCAGGTTTGGAATCAAAGGCAAAATGTTAGACGAAACCAGGTTTGTAAGTTGGGAATATGGATTGAAAAGGATCATGTATGGTATCTGTATGAGCGGGGAAGATGCGTATACAGACCCTGAAAGAGAATTAATTTTTCCAATTGACCTGCTTGAAGGAAGTGAGTCGGAACAGGTGGTTCGCTTTGTTCATTTTGTGCAAGTGCTAATGAACAGCATCCAGGAGAGAAAGCAGGACAGAACGATCGCTGACTGGGTAGAATATGTGGAGCGGCTCATTCACAACCTGATTTGCGAGCCGGAAGAAGAGGTAGACGAGGATTACTTGTTGTTGCAGGAACAACTAAAAAATTACAATGTTGCCGATGAGTTTATGAATGAGAAAGTTGGATTTGACATCTTCGCACGCAGCCTTTTACAAGCTGTCTCGCGGGGCGGTCGATCCGGCTCATTTGCCGGCGGCGGTATAACTTTCTGTTCACTAATTCCTATGCGGAGTATACCGTTTAAGGTTGTTGCCCTACTCGGATTGAATTACGATGCTTTTCCCCGGAAAGAAAATGCTGCCAGTTTCGACTTGATGGAGAAAGACAAAAGACGCAGGGGTGATCGTAACATCAAAGAAAACGATAAACACCTTTTTCTGGAGACGGTGCTCTCCGCGAGAGCATATTTATACATGAGCTATATCGGGCAAAGTGCAAAAGACAACTCCACCCTTCCCCCTTCTGCTGTAGTGGATGAACTAATTGATTACATAGAAGCAAGCTGCGAAAAACCCTCAAGTGTCCGGGCTGCTATAATTAACAAACACCCACTGCACAGTTTTAGTCAAAGGTATATTCGTAATAGTGGAATATACCCGAACTATCTTGATATGAAACGGGGCGATCTGGTTAAAACCATCGACGAGAATAAACAGCCTGAGTCCCTCAGTTTCGATGAAATTTCCTTGGAAGGATTAATTGCTTTCTTCCGACATCCATTTAAGGCCTACTACAACAAAGTGCTCAACATTTACTATGAAGAAGAAGATGTTCTATTAAGCGATACCGAAGTTTTTACGTTAAACAAATTACAGGAATGGACGTTGAAACCACAAATGTTGAAAATGCCGGACAACGAGCTCGGCGAGCTGAAAACCCGGCTGGTAAAAACCGGTGGTCTGCCCCTTAAAAACATGGCAGACGTGGCATTACACCAGGTTGAAGAGTCGGTGATTGATATTAAAAAATTATTCAGGGATGTTGTAGAAGACCATGTGGAGGAGAAAATTGAACTGGCGCTGACTATTGATCATAGCTTAATGAAAGGAACAATAAGAAATATGTTTGGCAGTAAGCTGGTGGTTGTATCATATGCTAAGGACGAAGCAAAACAATTGCTGGATACTTACATCCGGTATTTAACGGCCACAGCAAATGGATTTGACTTAGAAGTTTATTTTCTTTCTTCAAACCGGAACGCTACGTTTAAGGGTATAAAGATTGCGAAAACCGAGGCCGTGAACCGTTTACAGGAACTGGTTAGATTGTACAAACAGGGACACGATAGTATCCTGGCTTATTTCCCGGCTTTTAAGATTCAACCCGCTGAAGTAGATGAACTTGATGAAGCCTTCATCAGGAAAGTTATCAGCGAACATTTTCACAACTTCAAGTTCCCTTGTACGGACAGATACTTATTGAATGAATATGAAAACGGCTATTTTAAATCAGCAAATATTGTTGAGGCATTCAAAAAAACAGGTGAAAAGCTTATCAAACCGCTGGCAGAACTGTTTCCCGAATATTATAAATAACAACAATGCTGTATTCCCGGGCAGCCAAAGAACTAAATGATACCTAGTGCTCCAAAAAAATTCGATGTCAAAAATACTCAGCCTTTTTCCTGACGAGGAACAATCTACAACCAACAGCCACCAGGAATTCAAACCGTTTGACGCCGGTTCAGTTGACCTGGTTGGCAGCAACCTAATAGAGGCAAGCGCCGGCACAGGAAAGACCTACTCTATTGCCATCCTGGTTTTGCGTTTGATCATTGAACAAAAGCTGTCCGTCAAAGAAATCCTGATGGTCACTTTTACCAAGGCCGCGGTTGCTGAACTTGAAGAAAGGATCCGGCTATTTATTCGCAAGGCCTATAAAGCTAGCCAGGGTGAACAAATTGATGATGGCACCATTTCAGGGTTGGTTAGCGCTGGTATTGCAAAGACCTCAGCAACCGAGGTGCAGGAACAGCTGAAAGAAGCGGTACTGTTCCTCGACGAAACGGCGGTCCTTACGATTCACAGCTTCTGCCAATTGACACTTACCGAGTTTGCATTTGAAACAAATCAACTCTTTGGTGCGGAAACCATGCAGGATACCGGTATTGTCCTGCAGGATGAAGTAAACAAATTTTGGCGGGAAAATATTACAACAATACCTGCCCGGCTTTTGCAATACCTGGTAACAGCAGAACCAGCTTTAACAAGAGAGCATATCAGGCAGGTTGTTCAGGAACACCTGAATGGTAAACAATACTTTAATTACGATAAGAATAAGGATTACGCTTACTGCGAAGAGGATCACCAAAAAATTCTGACAGAGCTGGCAGAAATTGAGATTGAAGAACAAAAGCTAAAAGGGGAATTACACGAATTTATCAAAAATAATGAGCAGGAAATCCGTGATAAAAGCCTGGCAAACACGCATGCTAGAAAGGCTCGTTTCCATGAATTCGAGTCACCGGAACAACTTGTAACGGATATCCTGGCTAAAAGAAAATCTGGCTACATACAAACAGTGTTTGCAGATATTGTAACCCGTTGCAACGACTGCGATATACTGGTAAAAGATATCAGCTCAAGGATTCAGCAAGTAATCAATGACATCAGTTGCCAGGCGATAAACATTGTTTCCGCAGGATTAGAAGATTACAAACAACGCAACAACCTGCTCTCATTCGACGACATGATCGTTAACCTGCATAGGGCATTCACCGGTAAAAATCCTCAGAAATTAGTGGATGCATTGCAGAATAAGTACAAAGCGGTATTTGTAGATGAGTTCCAGGATACCGACCGGCTTCAATATGAAATCTTTCAGAAAGCTTTTGGAAGCGGCACCATCCTTTTTCTTATTGGTGATCCCAAGCAATCGATCTATGCATGGCGAAAGGCAGACATTTTTACTTACTTCAAAGCTAAAAATGACGTTCAAAACAGGTATACCATGAACAGGAACTTCCGTTCCGCAGAAGGACTGATACACGCCATGAACTTGTTTTTTGAACCACGCCCAGGATTTGATACTTTTTTCTTTAATGACTCAGAGGATGCAATAAGGTACCGCGAAGTACATTCACCTGAGCCAAACATGAAAGGCGAACTGGGGTACCAACGGCAAGCGGTTGTGCCAATTACCATTACAACAGTACCCAGGAAAGAACAATTATCCGAAACGGTTGCGGCACAAATTATTCAGTTGTTGTCAGATGATGGTTTTAGGATTACCCGGAACGGTGAACACAGACGCGTAACCCCATCCGATATTGGGATCCTCGTTAGAACAAAAGGCCAAGGCAGGGAAATCAAGCAGACCCTTGCACGATATTGCATACCTGCTATTACCATCGACGACAGTAAAGTGTTGAGGTCGCCGGAAGCAATATGCTTATTGTACGTTCTTGAGGCTATGACAGACATTTCAAGGCAGTCTATCAATAGGGCATTATTATCGCCCTTCACGGGGTATAAGGCCGCTGAGATCTTATCGCTGAATGATGAGATAACATTGACGCTTTTTCGCAAATACCGCAATCAATGGCAAAATGATGGGGTATTTACAGCCCTTATGGAATTTGTCAGCGACTTTGATGTGCGTGGGGTATTATTGGGAGCTAACACTGAAAGCGGGGAACGCATTATTGCTAACTTGTTTCAGCTGATTGAGGTGGTGCACAAGGTACAAACCAACAAACAGTTTTCACCACCCGAACTAATTAGTTGGCTGCGGCGGGGGATCGAAGGAATGGAAGCAGAGGGCGACGAATACGAGCAGCGTGTTGAAAGCGACGAAGAGTCGGTAAAAATAGTAACGATACACAAGAGCAAGGGGTTGGAGTACAATATTGTTTTTGCTCCTTTTCTCGACCTGGTTGAAAATACCTTTGCCGATATGTTTAGCTATCGCGATCCCGAGTCAGGCGAATACATCTCCATTGAAAAGAACAAAATCGGTGAAGAGCAGCTGGAATGGGTACGTATGCAAAATGAACAGGAAAACCGCCGGTTGGTATACGTGTCGCTTACAAGGGCGGTCTATAAATGTTTTGTGCACCACTGTTCCGGAAATTATTACCGCAATTCTACACTTTCAACTTTTCTACAGGCACTTAATGGCTGCGATGAACGACTAATCAGCAACGAGGAGGCCGCCGAACCACCCAAAGAGTTTAGGTACCAGGAGGATGACCGTTATAAACCAGTAAAGCGGAATACTGAAGTAAAGTTTACGCTCGAGCATAATAACTGGACAAAAATGAGCTATTCAATGCTTGCACAAAAAGGCGAAATCACATCGAAACCGCGGAGTACCAACCAGGGGGACAAGTACGACCAGTTCATGTTCAGCCAACTGGTGAGAGGAAGTAAAACAGGGAACCTGTTGCACTACATTTTTGAGCATGTTCAATTTAGCAGCGAATACAACTGGTCCTATGTAATTGAAGAAGCCTTAAATCAGCATCTGCCAAAACACAAAGAGCAGTATTCACCCATGTTATACCAGATGCTTCAGCACACGTTAAACGTACCCCTGCAAATTGGCGAAGAAACATTCAAACTGGCCGAAATCGACAACGATGAACGAATAAATGAGTTTGAGTTTGATTTCCCTGTACCTGTTTACGATCCGGCAATGCTTAATAAATTAACGGACAACAACATCGAAGTGCGGGTGTCGTGGGACAAACCCCTGGAAGGAATTGTTAACGGCAAAGTGGACCTGTTTTTTGGTGTCCGGGACAAGTATTATATCCTCGATTGGAAAAGCAATTACCTTGGCGATAGCCTGGCTGATTATGCTCCCCGTGCGCTTGCAACTGCAATGAACGAAAACAATTACCACCTCCAATACTTATTGTATACGCTTGCTGCAACGAAATACCTGAAAAGCAGGCTGCCGGATTTCCGGTACGAAAAACATTTTGGTGGGGTAATCTACCTGTTTATCCGGGGAATAAGGAAAAATGGGCAAACAGGGATTTTTGTAAATCGTCCCAGCCCTGACCAGTTGGAAGCATTGGAACGGATTATGAACGCAAAGGACTGATCAGTTTACGACTATCATCGCACACCGTTACCAGGCTTGTTATAAAACCCGCAATAGAAAAATGATCAGGCCTGGCCAATTTCTGCATTCCTGCATTTCAAGCCAGCAGGGATTTTGTTCGTTGAGTACTCCTCGTAAAAGATACGATGCAATTGTGTAATGGTGAATTCTCGCCCAGTGGCAGCTGTCCTGCACGTGTTTATTGTTACTGTTCTTTTCAGATCTGTTATGAAAACTGCATGTTGGCTAACGCAATTGAAAAAAATACGATTGGTAAATTGCTGTTTAAACTCAACTTAAATGCTGTTTTTATATCTCCTTAATTAAGATATTATCGTTTAAGCTTGCTCTGGCAGTCGTTGAGAACCGGGATAATTGCATTGGGGTTTACGGGTTCGTAAAACAAAGCCGGGGTTAATTTGTCGTATTTTCCGTTATGCATCGTTTGATTTCTGATAGGCCGATAGGCAGCGCAATCGTCTGCAGGTTATTAATTGTTAAAATAAAACAAGAAAGCTATTTCAAACGTTAAATAGGAATTGTATGTTTAATGTCCGCAAAACACCAGGTAATATTGACAATAGCTGCAGACAATTCTTGATTCTAAGGAACATTACGCAACCAAGACTGCCTTATATACGTCAAACACAACCAATAACCAGGATTAATACTGATAACCATACCATATAAATCCTGAACAACTTAAAAAACTGCGTATCTGTAATTGATAATTATTGCCCTGGAATAAGTCAGCTCCTGTTATCAACTGGTACCTAAAACAATCAATTTAGATTTCTTAACCCCCAGAAAATTTTAAAAAATGGAAGCAAATCTTGTAATCAATGTACGCGATCTTACCGAGGAATTTGCAAATGGGCTGATGCAGGTTTTCTCGAAAGATGCCATGCTTAACATTACCGTCATTTATGAACCAGGCGGTTTAAATAACCCGGCGACTCAACAACCGGCGAAAACCAAAAGTGGTGAGCCTGCGAAAAAAAGAGGCAGAAAACCAAAGGTGAAGGAAAGCCCTGCTGCTGATGCCGCTCCTAAGAAAAGAGGACGTAAACCAAAAGTGGTTGCTGACTAATACCCATGGAGGCCATTAGCCTTGCCAAAAAGCTACTAAAATAACAACGCCCCTGGAAAAATGGGGCGTTGCTGTTATCTTATATAGCGTGATCGTGTGAACAAATCACCAATCAGAATACGACTTAAAACCTGATCCTCGAATCAATTGTTCCCTCAAAGATATTCCCTTTCAATCCCGTATTGATCGATTCAATGCGGGGATCAACAGATGCCTCCGTTGTACCATCGGTACGGTAATTCCCGTTTTTAAGCCCGTTTAAAATATAACCGAGTGCTGACTCATTTCTGTCACCCCAGTCTTTATCAATCCCATCTGCGACCTGGTTGGTGAGGGAAAGACCACCAAAATAATCACTCTCACCGTTCTTGTTAACAGTACGGAACGACACAGGAAAAACATACCAGTCGCCGACAGGTATTGGGAAATAGCCTACGGGTTTACCATGGGTTTTGCTTGGTCCCACAATCCTGACGTCCATGTACGGTCTCAGGTTATTGATGAGCAGTTCACTGGCGGAAGCCGTCAGGTTACTTACAATAAATGAAACACGCGTTGCATTTACGTTACCAGCTTTTGCAAACAAGGTTGTGTTGTTGAAACTGGTATACTTATCATTGAATTTCTCCTGCATCATGATTTGGCCGTTGGAGCTGGCATTGATGATATAGTTCGCCAGCTTTTCCTGCACATTCACGTAACCACCACCATTGTACCTGAGATCCACAATCAGCTCCTTTACCTGTTGCTCACCAAAGCGACTGAATACAGCACTAAGGTCACGGTAAATCTGGGCGGTATCACCAAGGAAAGAATTAAATACAAGGTAACCGACTTTCTTACCACCCTCGGTATATACCGAGTCTAACACGACTGGGTTTTCCTGGTAGCCGGCAGCTTTCAGTGTCATGTCCACGCTTGAACCATCAGGCTTTACGAAGGTAAAAGTGCTGTTTTCACTTTCATAAACACCTTTAACAACCAGGCTGGAATTTGCGGTATTGATGTTTGAGCTGCCATTTATCCGGGTGATCCTCCAGCCACGGCGTATGCCGGCAAGTCCTGCGGGGGAAGCCTTTTCTACCTGCCGTACGCGTAAATCGTTGTCTGCACGGAAAAACACATTCAGGCCGAAATCATGTTGATCTTCTTCCGAGGTGCTGCTGATGCCCATGCTCATATTGTTCCACTCGGTTTTCTTCATGGCAAAACTCCAGCGGTCAACCGGGGTACTATAGCCGGTTTCAACACTATATGCACGAATTGCCGTCATGATCCCTTTAGGATCTTCAAAAGTTTGAGGATTGAATGATGCAGGAATTTGTTTGTACCACAAATAGATGTCACGTGTATAGATCAGCGTCGAATCTTTCAATTTCGCGGCTGATAAAGTATCGGCTTTTACCGGCGGTGTGGGGGCCGGCTCGGCTGGTTTGTCGGCGATGTCTTTCTTGCAGGATGAAAACACACCAAGCGTTATGATAAAACCAAAGGCTACTACATTGCTTAACCGCATAATTATTGGCTGAATTTGACTACATATTACAGCGATTTTCTGGCTAATCATAATTAAAAAATGTTATTTAACGGGCCGTTTACAGTTTCAAATACAAGGGTTTTGGTGTAATTGCGTGTTCCTGCACTGCCGGGTGCCCTGTTGTTTCGCAATTAAGCTTTCAAACCCGGATGGAGCAGGTTATGCTGTTCTAACAACGTGCGTGCGAAGGCTTTAGTACATTACTATAATTGGATTGTTTTTAGGCTGCAATCACTGCCGGCATCAGTTCAGTGGTTCGATTATTGAAAACTTATGAAAAACAATTTCATGAAACCATATGTGATCAGTCATATGCTGGGATCGGTTGACGGTCGTATTAAACAAGACATCTGGGGATTTAAAGATCACCACAAGTATTTCGAGGAAACAGCAGCCAGGATAAAGGCCGATGCCTGGTTGGTGGGTCGCACTACGATGCAGGAATTTTCCAGCAAAACAGTGCCGCCATTGGCTAAGGGCAGGGTAAACATTCCGAAAGAAGACTTTGTAGCGGAAAAGGTGTCAAAAACATACGCTGTGGTGATTGATCCATCCGGCAAATGCTTCTGGGATACGAATATGGTCTCTACTGAACAGGTTATTGAAGTACTGACCGAAAAAGTCAGCAGTCGATACCTGGAGCACCTAAAAGCTACCGGGGTCTCTTATATCTTCGGGGGCACCACGGAACTCGACTTAAAACTCGTGCTTAAAAAGCTTTATCGCTTGTTTGGCATCAAAATCCTCCGGATTGATGGAGGCGGACATGTAAACGGCTCATTTCTAAAGGCGGGCCTTATTGATGAATTCAGCCTTGTATTAGCCCCTGTTGCCGATGGTACCATAGGCTCCCCAACCGTGTTTGAAGCAGAAGAAGGCTATGGCAAGCGCAAAGCAACCCGCTTCACCATAAAGTCGGCAAAAAGGATTTACGACGATTTTCTCTGGATCCGCTACCTGGTGCTAAAGGGCCGCAACGTGCGGTAACAAGTGTTCCTTTGTTCGCTCATAATTGGGCACTTCCGGGTGCGCAACGGTAAACCAATTTCGTTTGGTTGATGACTGTTGAACACATCTCCCCCGTAGCACTATGCTGTACAGACCTACCGGCAAAGCCATCGGCCGAAGTGCGACCCCGCAAGGAGTAGTACCGCGCTACATGTACCATTTCAGGACTCCGGTTGGGTGATCTAAATCGCATCCAGGGACAACCGACCCAGGGGTTTAAGCACAAGACCGAGGCGCCGGCTATTCAGCTTTAAAACCGCAGTTGTGGATTAAAACAACCCGGGCAGAATCTTCACTCCTGCAGGTTGTGCATAAGTTTAGGGAGTGTCCCCTGCCCTGGTTTGCTAAAATATTTAGTAATCTTGTACTGCCAAACCGATGAATATCAACCGACATATCGCCCACTTCGACCTCGATAGTTTTTTTGTATCGGTTGAGCTATTGAAAAATTCAAAGCTTCGTGGTAAACCAATAGCAATTGGCGGACAAAGCGACCGCGGTGTTATTACCTGCTGCAGTTACGAAGCCAGAAAGTTTGGGGTGCATAGTGCTATGCCGGTAAAACTTGCCCGCAGGTTATGCCCGCAATTACAACTTGTTCGTGGCGACATGGACAGCTACAGCAAACATTCACGTCTTGTTACGGAGATCGTAGCCAGCCAGGTTCCATTGTTTGAAAAATCATCCATAGATGAGTTTTACATCGACATGACAGGCATGGATAGATTTTATGGATGCGCGCGGTACACGGTCGAATTGCGGAAAACGATCGAACGAGAAAGCGGACTTAATGTATCCTACGGGCTCTCATCCAATAAGCTGATCAGTAAAGTTGCTACAAATGAAGCCAAACCACACGGACAGCTCCAGATAGCATTCGGCGAGGAAAAAGGGTTTCTTGCTCCGCTTGCGATTGAAAAAATGCCGATGGTCGGCGCTAAAACCAGTGAATTGCTTCGGCGTATGGGGGTTGAAACGATAAGTATACTGAGCCAGATACCCGTAGAGATGATGGTAAACTTGCTGGGTAAAAACGGGATCGCTTTAAGCCGTAAGGCGAATGGGATCGACGAAACCCCAATCGTACCCTATCACGAACAAAGAAGTATCGGAACAGAACACACCTTCGAAACAGATACCATCGACGTGCAGGCATTACAGCGCGATCTTGCCCGCTTAACGGAAAAGATCGCTTTTGAACTTCGGTCTACAAATAAGCTTACCGGCTGTGTTACGGTTAAAATCCGGTACAGCGATTTCCAAACCGAGACGATGCAGTCTGTAATTCCGTATACGGCTGCTGACCATGTATTGCTGACGAAAGCGAAAGAACTCTTTACCAAATTGTATAAGAGACGGCAACTCTTACGGCTCATCGGGGTGCGGTTTAGCCACCTTATTCCCGGCAACTACCAAACCAACCTTTTTGAAGATACACATGAAACGGTAAACCTCTACCAGGCAATCGATAGCATCAAACAGCAATTTGGGGAACAATTGCTTACCCGCGCAGCAGGATTTACTAATTCAAAACGGAATATTAGCAGTAAAAAATAATCACATGAACATGGCAATGTTGAAGCTAAAAAATCTTCGAAGAAGAGTTCCATTAAGTACCGGTAACGGTGCCCGGTAGTAAACGGCATAATCATTTTACTTAGTCCGATATTCGTTCAACTCATCGGGCTACAATCACCGCTTTTCACACACGATAACAAAATTCAGTTATGATACACATGTTGCTTGCGATAAGATAATTTTCGAGTGCGTGAATTACAACAAATACGAACACTTACTGATGACGCTTAATTCATCATGCAGAAGTTTAACTCATCATCCCTGGCTCAATAGCATTACTTTCGGTAATAGGGCGTAACACCCGTCCGAACGGAGTCGCGCCGGGCTGGCAACGACCACAAATTCATGTTCCACCGCCCGTAACCAAAAAATATTAATCTGGACAGATTAGTAATTAGTCGTGCCGGTTCTAGATTGATCAACAACTATGTTTAGTTAAGCTTTTACCACTGCATTAAAGCTGCGTATTGTAACCCTCAGTACAAGAGTACCAGGCCCCTGTCCGAATGGCTTCAGCCGGGCAGGCAAGGGTGCTTAATTGAAACACTATGGTCGGGCCCAGAAAAATGAAGTACTTGACTAGGCGATATTGATCTATTAATAACCAAGGTCGTTTACTTAAGTTAGTTTACAGAAATTGGGTGAATATAGTAATGCGGTACAAGGGAGTGACACCCGTCCGAACGGCCAGCCCGAAAGAATTCATTCTGGCGGGGACTCATCCGGGCGGGCAACGATGGCCAATAGAATTCCTTCGGCAGGTCACCAAAAAATGCTAGTAAGTAAACGGCATTGTATTAATAACTACTAAATCGACACACACTTTTATCATCACGCTTAATCTGTAACACTCAACCCAAAGTTTATCACGTTCAATTCATTCCTCAAAAACATTAATCACGCTGCTAACTCCTCCCACACTTGTACCTGAATTGTAAAACCTGGTTTAGCTTTTTATATGGCACCTTCCGTACCGAAGAATTGGTAAAAACGGCAGTGGAAATGGGTGTAAATACAATTGCACTAACTAACATTAACAGCACCTGCGACATATGGGATTTTGTTGACTACTGCAGGCAACATGCAGTTAAGCCGGTCGCCGGCGCCGAAATCCGTAACGAGGCACTTTTCCTTTACATCTTATTAGCCCGCAACAACAATGGCTTTAAACAAATCAATGCTTTTATTTCACAGCACCTGCAAAACAAATCCTGCTTTCCGCTGCGCCCGGTTTTCGACGAAAACGTATTGATTATTTACCCGATCAACAGCATTGAACCCGCAGCCCTTCAATCAAATGAATTGATCGGTGTTCAGCCAGCAGAAGTAAACAAGTTGTACAATAAAGCGACCAACGGGTTTCCAACGAAATACGTTATCCGGCAACCCGTTACTTTCCAGAACAAAACCATGTTTAATGTCCATCGGCTGCTGCGGGCAATTGATAAAAATATTATTCTAAGCAAACAGGAAGCAAAAGACTATGCACAGCCCTTCGAAACTTTTGTGTCGCCCGCTTCGCTGGTTGAAGCATTTTCGAGGTATCCTTCTATACTCACCAACACACTGCAGGTATTGGATAGCTGCACGATCGACATGGATTTTGGCAGCGATAAAACAAAACAGGTTTATTCGGCATCCAAAGCCGATGACCGCATATTACTTGAAAAACTCGCGATTGACGGTTTAAAACGGCGCTATGGTACCCGTAATAAAAAAGCTACTGACCGGGTGGTGAAAGAATTAAAGATTATCGACAACCTTGGATTCAACGCCTATTTCCTGATCACCTGCGACATCATCCGTTATGCACAGAGCCGTGGATTTTACCACGTTGGCCGCGGCAGTGGCGGTAATTCGATTGTTGCTTTTTGCCTGCAAATAACCGATGTGGATCCGATTGAGCTGGACCTGTACTTTGAACGTTTTTTGAATCCACACCGTGCTACACCGCCTGATTTCGACATCGATTTCAGTTGGAAAGATCGTGATGAAATGACCGACTATATCTTTAAACGATACGGGCGCGACCATGTATGTTTATTGGGCTCTTATGTTACCTTTCAGCGGCGTGCCGTCATCCGCGAATTGGGTAAAGTATTCGGATTACCGAAAGAAGAAATCGATCAGCTCGACGGAACACCGTTACAAGACAATAAGATCCAGAAACAGATACTGCACTATGGCAACCTGATCAAAGACTTCCCTAATCACTTAAGCGTTCACGCAGGTGGCATACTCATCAGTGATGAGCCGGTGCATCAGTATACCGTTACTGAGCTTCCGCCGAAAGGCTTTTACACCTCCCAGATCGATATGTTTATCGCCGAAAAAATTGGCTTGTTTAAACTCGACGTACTCTCACAAAGGGGCCTGGGCCACATAAAAGAAACATTGGACCTGGTGCGCGAAAATAAAAACCTGTCGATCGATATTCACGCCATCGAAAAATTTAAAGCGGATGATAAGGTTGCGGCACAGATCAGGAATGCGGATACGATTGGTTGTTTTTATATCGAAAGCCCCGGAATGCGGCAGCTGCTTAAGAAACTCCGTTGCGACGATTATGTAACCCTCGTGGCAGCTTCGTCGATTATTCGCCCGGGTGTGTCGCAAAGCGGTATGATGAAACAATATATCTATCGTTTTCATAATCCCGATAAGTTTGAATACCTGCACCCAAAAATGGAAGAGTTGCTAAAAGAAACGTACGGGGTAATGGTTTTCCAGGAAGATGTGATCAAGGTTGCGCATCACTTTGCCGGGCTCGACATGGCCGAAGCCGATGTACTAAGGCGGGCCATGAGCGGCAAGTACCGCGGCCGAAAACAATTTGAAGAAATCAGGGATAAATTCTTCCGGCTTTGTAAAGAACGGGACTATCCCGATCAGATATCCGGAGAAGTGTGGCGGCAGATCGAAAGTTTTGCGGGCTATTCTTTCTCAAAGGCACATTCGGCAAGCTTCGCTGTTGAAAGCTACCAAAGCCTGTTTTTAAAAACGTATTATCCCATGGAGTTTATGGTGGCGGTAATCAACAACTTCGGGGGATTTTATACGCGCGAACTCTATTTTCATGAGTTAAAAAAAACGGGCGCAACCATTTATTTACCGTGTGTAAATGCCGCCTGCCTGCTAACCTCTATCAAGGGCACATCGGTGTACATGGGCTTTATACACGTGCAGGGTCTCGAACAGGGGCTGATTGCAAAATTGGTGGATGAGCGTATTGCCTACGGCGCGTATGAACACCTGCAGGACTTTATCGAACGTACCAATGCAGGCATAGAGCAACTTAACCTGCTTATTCGTATCGGCGCCTTCAGGTTTACGGGTAAAAACAAAAAAGAGCTCTTGTGGGAGGCGAATTTTTTACAAAAGAAAAACGTGGGTCATAGCACCGGTAAAACCCTGTTTAAGGAAGCACCCGTTCATTTCAGCCTTCCGGTATTGAGCCAAAAACCTTTGGATGATGCAATTGACGAGATTGAACTCCTTGGCTTTCCGTTGTGCAATGTTTTTGAACTTGTTGACGAAACATTAGATAAGTACATCCCCGCGCGAAACATTGAAACTTACCTTGGTCGTCAGGTGCTGGTGTTGGGTTACCTGGTTACGTCGAAGCCGGTACATACGGTAAAAAATGAAACCATGTTTTTTCATACGTTTATCGATGCAGCCGGCGACTGGCTCGATACTGTTTTCTTTCCCCAGGTGGCGAGTCGCTACCCGGTAAATGGCAAAGGGTTTTACCGGATGAAGGGCAGGGTTGTAGCGGAATTCGGTGTATTCAGCATTGATGTAGAACACTGCAGCCGTATTGGTATCAAAGACCGGTCACAACAGGCAAATGAGTTTCTGCAAACCAATCAAGCACTTCGCGAACCAGCTAATCCAACTCCTGAAAACGATCCTGCTCCTTAAAACAAGCAGTGCACGGATTCTTTTGTACTTAGCTTTGGTGGTGCAATTTAGCAGCCGTTGCCACGCTCGGTTCAACTGTTGCCTTTCATAGCAGCACCGATGCGTATTGCGCTTATCAACTTATTAACCACTCAACGAATCAACAAACCAATCAACCTATCAAGCTATCAACAACTCAACGAATCAACCAACCAATTAACGTATCAACCGCCCCTCAACTTATCAACCATTCAACCTATCAACTTATCAACTTACCAACCACTCAACCTATCAACTTATCCACCACTCAACCTATCAACCATTCAACCTATCAACTTATCAACCTATCAACTTACCAACTAATCAACCAACCATTCAACCAATCAACCTATCAACTTATCAACTTATCCACCACTCAACCTATCAACCGCCCCCCAACACCTCAATACCCAATACCTCAATACCGAATACCTCAATACCCAATACCCCAACACCTCAATACCCAATACCGAATACCTTAACTCCCCCGACCCGACTTCCCTACAAACTTTGCGGCTTCAATAAACGTACTCACCCAAATGTCTTTTTGATTTTGCTTTAGGAAGTGCAACAATTCGCTATGCGCTTTTAAAGAAACATTCAGCGAGTGTTCTCCGCCAACACCATGAAAGAGGAAAACAATTAGCTGTTTAGCATCCATTGCTTTTTTTACGAGCGCAATTAATTCTGCGCCGGTCTGCCCGTTTATGCTGTAGCAACCAATGTTGTACATATCACTACGGGATTTTTGTACCAGCTCATTTTGAACACCCCGGGCAGCAACAAAATCCCCTTTCAGCGCATCAAGGTAAAGTGAGTCGTTGATTTTAGTATCGCCGCACGGATAAGCGAATGTTCGCTCCCGCTTTCCATCTACGGCATATAGCAACGTGTTGGTCATCCTGATCTCGTCGCGCACCCGTTTCAGCGAATAAGTGGCGAGGTTATAATCTGCTGTAACAAAGCTCCTTCCGGGAAGGTTGCCATTGCAGGGATGAAACATGGTATGGTTGGCAAGCTCATGCTTATTGGCCGCAACCTTTTTCCACTCGGCAAGTCTGCCGGTGAATGCTGGTGATGAGCCGATCAGGAAAAATGTGCCTTTCAATTTCAGTGAATCGAGTGCAGGAATGACATTGTCAAGGTGCACATTCAAAGCATCATCGTAAGTAAGCACGACTGCACTTTTCTTCCCGTTCCACTCCTGCGCCGCGCTCGTCAGCGATAACATCCCCATTAGTAAAGCAAAAATCGACTTCATCATGGTTGAATTATTAAGGCCTTTTCCGGCCTCATTGATTTGGTTGCGCCAAAGGTATTGCGCCCGGACGACTTAATCATAGCATTCTATGACATCCGCTTCAGGCATTGTTGACCTAATGTGCAAAGCTGGAATGTACAAACGCCGTGCTAATGCTGCATGCGGAATGGGCCATACCGGACTGTGAAATCGTATTATATGCAAAATAATCTGTACGCTGTGCAACTCTGGCAATCACAACTTTCATCATAGCTAAATTGTATGAGCCGGGCCCATGTTTCACATCCTGTCTCAAACAATTTAATGCGTTAAGCGTCGTTTATATCTACGGTAAAATTTGAGCAAAATCAGAAAGCCTTTTGATGGTTGACAATCTTTGCCGATGAAAGTGGATTTTGCCTCGTGCGCTGCTAAACTTTGTTAGCATGTACCAGGCAAATTTCAAGTAAAAATTAATCTTAAACCCACGCCGGAAAATAAACCAAATAAGAACATTAAATTAGTTTTGCCTGATGCCCTACTCCCCTACCTACCCAGTAGACTTGATCGACGATATTCTCGAGGGTGCTTCTTTGGAAGAACTTGACCAGATATGCGGTGTCATCAAATTGGAAGCAAAGCTTTATCAAAAAGATGAACTTGAAGAAATTTTGTCGACCATCTTTCAAAAGAAAATCTTTCTTACATTTTGTGCCAATTGAGTAAGAGGCTAATTGGTTAGCCTCAATGTTTTATAGCTTGTACCGTGCTTGAACCAACATCGGTTCATCAAGTGAAACCGACCGTTCTACTTTACTTAAACTTCTTCTCCCGTACTGCAGGAGCATCTCAGCCTCCCTATTAATTGCAAACTAACGTGGATAGTGCAGACACCCGGGCCAACAACCCGGTGCCCTGCCGGCATTATAGTATAGTCCGTTAATCGCCTTGTTGTTTCCTCCTACACCTTATGCTGGATCTGCCCGGCAGCCCATCATGCTGAATGTGCATCATTTTCCATAACACAAAGGGAACAGTGCCATTTTTCCCCGTGCAATACGCACTGACGAAACCAACATCGACATTTTGCTAATTGTTAACAATGATTGCGATAAACCCGAAAGCAAAGCACCGTGCTGCACGTAAAAGTGATTGACCCGCAACAGCTTTCGGACAAACTAACCCGACTGGCGGGAGGGCTATAGCATTCTCAGATAATAAAAACCGGGAAACTTTTTTAAGTAACAGGGGCGCATAACACTTCGTTGCTGAACGAAACCCGCCGCAAAGCTTCTCACATCAGCCAATCCTCTTTGTACACACGCATTTCGGTAAGCATTTGCTAAATAAGGTGTCGGGACATCCGCGTACTGCGCAAATTCTCCCACCTATAACCATGAACGTTGTTCTGCCAATTGAAACAAGCCATTTGCGTTACAAGGAAAAACCTGTGACCCGATCAGCTTGAATGCTTACTATCCCTTTCGATAACTTTTAAAAAGTTGAGGCCTTACAGATGCCTTTGAATTTTTATGAACCATAAAACTCTAAAAGCGTTGGCGATTATTGGTGCTTTCCAGCTACTCACCGTTACCGTCCTGTAGTTCCGCCGATAAAGACAAAACGATAAAAGCTGATCTAACGACAAAAGCAAAAACAACGACCGAGTTTGCAGGAGTGGTTTTCCGGTTAGAAAACGGAACAGTAATCTTAAGCGGAGATTGCCCGAAGGAGAAAGCAAAAAGCACTGTAGAAAGTACTGTCAAGCAATTGTACGGGGTTAAAGGCATGGTCAGCAACATCCAGGTCGCCCCAGTAGTGCTTGGCACCGACCAGTTGTTGAAGCTTGCGGTTGACAGCGTGTTAATGAAATACGCCAGTGTGGAAGCAGTAACCCGGGACAGTGTGGTAAACCTGATGGGTAAGGTGGAAGATAAAGAGTTAGACAAGCTCACTGCAGAAATCCAGGAACTCCGGCCAAAAATAATACGGTCAAGCCTGTCTGTAATTCAACAACAATAAAAGTTAAAAGGCAATGTGGGGTAACTAAGGGGTAATTCTTGCTTTTGCTCCCTACACAAAACTTCGCTCAGTGAGTATTACGAACCAAACGGGTTAACCCCGGCGGGACTCGAAAACCTTATCCCTGAGTTTTTGAATAATGCGAATTACGATTTTGATATCGTGTTCCATTAGGAAAGTTGATAAACTCCATCCCTCGAGTAGATTGGCTGGCCTGGTGTGTTTTGTTGTTAAACCAAAACTGCCGGGTCAGTTCTTTTTAGGTTGCGTACAATTCAAGCAGCACCTACAAGAAAATATATGGGATTAGGACTTCAGTATGGCAGCACTTACCAATTTTAAAACGGGCTAAAAATAAATTGCACCTTAAACAAATACAAAGCGCAAATTAGCAATTACAATAAAAATTTAAGCAGCGCTGATAAAGCATTCAACAACTAAAGCGCAATTGAACAAAATAAATTTAATTTAGAACCAAACAATAAATTCGATTAAAGTTAAACTACCTTATTTTGCCCTTTAATAATTAATACACTTGCAATACATTCATGATTAACACAATGAATTTAGTTGATGTTCTTTTTCTATTTATATAACCTTTTTAATAAGCGGAATAAGTCCCTGTTTTCATCGGCAAATCCTGGTAAACCACCTCCATCTTCACTTTGGAATTATACAATTGATCGTTAATGTATTCTTCCCATTCTTCTTGCTTTTCTTTGTTTAAAGAATGATTCGTCTCTTCATCATATAAGTTCTGCATATCGTGATAAGCTGCTTTTACCTTATCAAATATTTCCTCTATTTCAGCTTCATAATTTTCTGAATATATGTAATTTTCAAACTCGAATTTTAACCGGTCTGCAAACAACTGTGCTATATTAAAATGCAATTGCTCATGCCGCAACAATTCGTCACTTTGCATTTCTTTTTTACGCCACGAATTATACCTGTCGAAATTTGCATAAACCTCAAACTGAAACTCGTTTGGACTGTAGAAAACGTAGTCGTAGGTTACATTGGCAAAACACTCCGCATCAAATCTACTTGTATCCTTAACCTCACCTTCAAAGTCTGCCCATTGCAGCAGTGGATTTTCAATCCACCGTTTACTATGTTCCTGTCCGTAAGTGGCGAAACATGCGATCAAAGTTAAGAGGGTAAGGACAAGTCGGCTCATGTTCTTAAACGATGGTTTTGTTAGGGATCAGGAGATTGTGTAACGATTTTGTCAACGTAAGCTGCCGGATTTCATCAAGAGAACACTCCTTCAACTTACCTTCCAAATGCATGATAATAAATGCAGATCATAAAAAAAACGGTTCCCGGAAAATTTAATTGTTCCGAAAACGCAAAATTTTTCTCTATTCTGTCATGTCAAAAAAATCTCATTGAAAACAGACTGATTATCAATTTTCAGGTAAGTGCAGCAAATTGCAGCTTGCGACGTGGTGCATTTTGAAAAGGAAACCGTCCTGAACTTTCGAACCGCAAAAACTTAAACTGAAGTGAGCAGATGTGATCGCATAAGTTTACGACCCCCCAATCGCTGGGCTATCTGTAACTCGATTGGTGCTGTGAATACGATATTGTACCATTACTAATTCAGGAGCCGGCGGCTGCAATCAAAACGGGGGCACGTACAAATGCGGCCATAAACACCTTTTATGACGGCACCAACACCTTGCTCGTCTCCTGTAATCCCATCTACCCTGTTTACGGTACGCTAACGCATATTAGTAAAGCATGCTTCATTTACCGTGCATCCTGATTACGTCCACCAGGAATATATCTTTTTATACTTATCAATAATAATGATAATTTCCTTTTACGATTTGATGACAGGAACCTGCAGGAACTATCCAAAACCAACAGCTACCCTACCGTTGTCACCCGGCAGTAAACATGTAAAATCAAGATTATGAGACAAAATGTGCCCTTGCGCATGGAATGGTCCTGTTTGCGGCGTGTATTATCCGCCCTTGTGCTACTTACCCTGGTGCTTATTACCGCAATTCCGATACAGGCAAAGGCATTCTTTCCGCCTGTTACTATTAAAGGTAAGGTTGTCGGTAACGACAATAAACCGCTCCAGAATGTATCGGTAAGTGTTGCCGGCACCTCGGCAGGAACCCTGACAGATGCCGATGGAACTTTTAGCATCAGTGCTCCCGATCGGGTGCGTGCGCTTGTATTTTCCCTGGTTGGCTATTCCACCTTACAAGTGATCGTGGAGAACGAAACCGAAATAAACGTTGTCCTTCAACAGAGCACAAGGGCACTCGAAGAAGTAACAGTTACCGGGTATACCGCGTACAACAGGAGCCAATAGGCGAGTGCTGCTACAACAGTTACTGCCGACAAGATAAATCAGGTTCCCATGACAGTTGACCAGGTACTTCAGGGAAGGGTTCCCGGGTTGGTTGTGGCCTCAGGCTCGGGGCAACCGGGCGCATCTGCCCGCGTTACCTTACGCGGAGTTAATACCATCACCGGAAGCACCAGCGTCCTCTACATTATGGACGGTATCCCCATTGAAAGCGGCAATCTGCAAAACATTAATCCTTCCGATATCGAGTCCGTCACCGTTTTGAAGGATGCTTCAGCCAAAGCCCTGTACGGGTCAAGGGGTTCCAATGGGGTAATTGTCATCACGACTAAACGGGGCAAATCTGGCCGGATAGCATTCGACTACAAGTCGCAGTATGGTTTCTCAAACCTCTCTTCTCCAACCTTTAAAATGATGAATGCAGCCGAACACCTTAGGTTTGAAGAAGAAGTGGGATTGGAAACCAACGCCGCCAATGCCGGTCCCGGTTGGACGTACTCTAGCAAAAACCCGGTTTATGCGACAAAAAGCCCTGCCGAACAACAACGCTACGACTTCATCCTCGACAGCCTGCGAAACATTAATACGGATTGGAGAAAGTTTTTCTTTCAAACGGGTAAGTTTATGGAACAACAGCTTAGTGCAAGTGGGGGATCTGAAAACATCCGCTTTTATAGCTCACTAAACTTCTACAACCAGGAGGGTATAGCAGTACGCTCAGGCATGAAAAGGTTCACCCTTAAAAACAATGTAGACTTCAATACAAAGCGTTTTACGGGTAGCATTAATCTTACGCTGGGCTACGCTGCGTCGAGTTTTATCGAGTCGGAAGGTGCCAGCAGTGGAAACAATCCTTTATCGGCAGTATACTATGCGCTTCCTTACGAATATCCATTTTATCCCAATGATACCCTGGTACACTCCGGTAATACCAGCCGGTTCCCGGTAATGGATCTCCGCGAAGGAAGTAATGCCTATGAACGGTTACTGAACACCAGCAACAAGTCAAACCAATTAAAAGGCATATGGGGCACCTCCTTAAATTATACCATTGCTGATGGGCTGGTCGCAAAAACCAGGTTTGGGATCGACTTCCGCCAGACGCTTGACGAAGCATTTATTAACCCCGACTCGTACTCAGGAACAAGGGTTACAAACGGTCGGAAAGGGAGCTTTTCTGAGGGTTCACGCCGGTACTTCGGCTTCACCTCAACCTCAGGGCTAACCTACTCAAAAAAGTTTGCAAGCCTGCACGATATCGAAGTCTCCGGCCTGTTCGAATACAACTTTTACGACAGCAAAAACTTCAATTACATAGGCTATGGGATCGAGGGCCGTCTACCCGAGACACCAGCCGGCATTACCGCAGGCTCAGCAACAAATTCCTTTATCCCGGTAATCGCGGGATCACGAACCAGTAGCGCGCTGAACTCCTATATTGCCATCGGACGTTATACTTTCAACGATAAGTATACCCTGAATGCAAGCTACCGTTATGATGGCTCCTCAACCGTTCCTGCAAACAACCGGTGGCATGGCTTCTATTCCATTGGCCTAAACTGGGAAGCTAAAAAGGAAAATTTTCTTGAAGACGTTGATCTTGTTTCAGGTCTTCGTGTTCGGGCGAGTTATGGCACAACTGCAAGCCCGTTTAGCCGCGACTTTGGTTATGTAGCCACCTATGTTTCTACTTCGTACGGCGGCAACCAGGGCATTCGCCCTTCAGCACCGGGCAATCCCGATTATGATTGGGAATATGCAAAAGAAGCTAACGTCGGTTTCGATCTTGGCTTACTTAAGAGCCGCCGTATCCGGGTGATCATGGATGTGTACGACAAAACCACGACTAACCTGTTCTTCAACCGGCCACTGTCCATTACTTCCGGCTTTAGCTTCTCTTTAATCAATAGCGGGTCGGTTAACAATCGCGGTATCGAGGTTGACCTGCAGGTTGACGTGATAAAAAACAAAACCCTTACCTGGACCGTTGGGGGCAACTACTCGTATAATAAAAACAAGGTTGTCGACCTCGGAGGCTCAGACGAATTCGAAAATGGCTTTACCGGTATCGTTCGGGTTGGATTGCCTCTTGGTAGTCATTTTGCGCCCAAATGGGCGGGTGTAGACCCTGCGACAGGTAACCCTCAGTATTATACCCGCGATGGACAAATTACAACCACGTACAACGCCGCACAACTGAATGTGGCCGAGTTCGGCACCTATCTGCCAGCAGTAACCGGTGGTTTAAACACCTCTTTACTTTGGAAAGGCCTAAGCATAAATGCGCTGTTTTCATATATGGATAAGGTGTTCCGCTACAACAACGAAGACTATTACAACGAAAATCCAAGCTTTAGAACCAGCAACCAGTCAACACGCATGTTATACGACCGGTGGAAAAAGCCCGGCGATATCGCCATCCTGCCAAGAATAGGGGCACCACGGAATTATACCTCCCGCGACATCTACGATGCATCATTTATCCGGTTCAGAAATCTGAATATAGGCTATAATCTCCCGATACAACTTGTTAACCGCATTGGCGGCATTAGGGGAATACATCTTTTTGTACAAGCCGAAAACCTGCACGTCTGGACGAAGTGGAGAGGCTTTGACCCTGAGAACGGCAATGAATATGCACGGTACAGCTATCCAAGTCCAAGAACCTATACTGCAGGACTTAATGTTAACTTCTAATTTTCTCAACTATGTTTTATATTAATAGCAATCGGATGCTAAGTTGTTTATTCAGCTTACTTGTTGTACTTGGCTTCTCCTGCAAAAAGCAACTTGACCTCTACCCTACCGACAGCATCGATGCCACCAAGGCGTTCAGGAGTCTGGCCGATATCAACCTTGGTATCATAGGCGCATATGCGGTGTTGGGCACCAGCCATATCAGCAATACCTCGCTGGTTTCCGACGAATGCATGCTCCCCTCCGAAAATTCCACTGGTGGTGGTGTCGCCACCCATCGGTGGCAATACGATGGCAGCAACGGTACGATCACTGGCGCCTTCAGCGAAAACTATATCGGCATCGACCGGGTTAACCGGGTACTTGCAGCGCTGGATATCGTTCCTTCATCGGCTGCTGAAACCGAAGTGAAAGAAAGATATCGTGGCGAACTACTCGCTTTGCGAGCCTATTGCCATTTCGAACTCTTGCGCAATTTTGCTTCACGCTACGAGCCGGGTGCTCTTGGTATCGCCTATATGGAAGAGTCAAAAACAGGGCTTCCATCTCGGCTCACTTTCGAAGCAAGTATAGCTAAGATAAAGGGCGACCTGACTGCTGCTAAATCATTACTCCCCGCATCTTTTGCCGATAGAAGCCGGATCACCAGGACAGCCATTCCCGCAATGCAGGCACGGGTAGCGCTTTACGAACGGAACTGGGTCGATGCAATTACGTACGCCACTGAGGCGATCAACCTGTTACCGCTTGCAACCAAAACCCAGTTTCCGGATATCTGGAAAGACCGCTCCGAAGCTGAAGTTTACTGGAAGCTTAAAAGGGCAAGCACGGCCGATGGCTTACTTGGAGCCTTCTACTTCAACACCAACAACACTGTTTTGTATGCACCTTCCATGAAACTCATGAACCTTTTTGATAAAACAAACGACATCCGTTTTAACGCTTACATTAAAATCGACAATACCCGGGGCACTGGTAAAACACCCAATATCGTGGTCAAATATGTCGGCGGAACTACTACGGTAAACCTTGCAGATGTAAAACTATACCGCACCGGCGAAATGTACCTCGTAAGGTCGGAAGCATATACAGAAACGGCAAAGCTCGCCGAAGCTGCGGCAGACCTCAATGAGCTGCGGGCTGCCAGGATCAATGGCTATAACAACCAAACGTTTTCCGGTGCACCGGAGCTCATTGACGTGATTTACAACGAACGATTCAAAGAACTCGCTTTCGAAGGTCATCGCTTTTTCGATTTGAGACGACGCAACTTAAACGTTGTCCGGGAACCTGCAGATGCCATCAACGCACTTGGCGCTGTGTTGTTAACACCGGCACAGGCACAGTATACATTTCCATTACCCGATGCTGAAATAAAGGCCAACAGAAACATGCAGCAGAATCCTTTGTATTAGATAACGTGGATCAAGGTATCAGGCGATCAATGTCGTTTCGTTATGCGCCTTGCTGGCTTAATTTGCCCGGTAATGAGCAAATCAATTGACACGCTGCTTAAGTAAATCGTATGATAACTATCCGTTCCTATGCCGGGTCCTTGCAAACACTACTGTCGAACTTCCCCTATTCAAATTTTTATTTCTACATTTGACACCACGATTGCCTGCCTACTTATCGCTAAAATTCGTACATGCATCTAACCCCTCGAGAGTCGGAGAAACTGCTTTTGTTCCTGGCAGGGGAACTGGCAGAAAAACGGAAAGCACGCGGACTAAAGCTTAACTATCCCGAAGCGATTGCCTTAATCAGCAGCAGGCTGCAGGAAGCTGCCCGTGATGGAAAAACCGTTGCTGAACTGATGCAATATGGCGCCACTATCCTGGCCCGCCACGATGTAATGGAAGGCATCCCTGAGATGATTCACGAGGTTCAAATCGAAGCAACCTTTCCCGATGGAACGAAACTGGTTACGGTACACGAACCGATCCGTTGATGCTTGACCTGAGGGATTTGCTTTTATTCTTCAGCAAAATCTGTTTAGGGCACCGCCCCGTTTTCGACTTACAAATTTTCATATCTACTTTTTACCGCGATTACTGCCAAAGCAGCCATTAACAAATAACAAATCCATGATACCCGGAGAATACATCTTAGCACAAGGCAATATCTTGTGTAACCAGGGGCGGGCCACCTGCAAAATAATAGTTTCCAACACCGGCGACAGGCCGGTACAGGTAGGTTCTCACTTTCATTTCTTCGAAGTAAATCGCTACCTCCGTTTTGATCGGGAACCAGCATTCGGGAAGCGGCTAAACATTGCTGCAGGAACAGCTGTACGCTTCGAGCCGGGAGAAGAAAAGGAAGTGGAGCTTGTTGAATATGGCGGTCTGAAACAGGTACATGGTTTTCACAACCTGGTGAATGGAGAAACAGGCACACAAAACAAAAAGGACGCCTTACAACGCCTTGCCGAGCGCAACTTTTTGCCATAACACAAATTCAAATACATTTTTTGTTTGCCGATCAGTAATACTTCAACTCTAACTTAAGCGAATGAGCCTCGAGATAAACCGTTTCAAGTACGCAAACATGTATGGGCCAACAACCGGCGATAAGGTGCGGCTTGGTGATACCGAACTCTTTATTGAAATCGAAAAAGACTATACTGTTTACGGCGACGAAGCAAAGTTTGGTGGGGGTAAAACCATCCGGGATGGTATGGCACAATCAGCAACCCGCACCCGCGACGAGGGTGTACCCGACCTGGTGATTACAAGTGTGATGATCATAGATCATTGGGGCATTGTTAAAGCCGATATTGCGATTAAAGATGGTCATATCATTGGGATTGGAAAAGCGGGTAATCCCGATACCATGGACGGCATTCATGACAATATGGTAATAGGTGCGTCTACAGAAGTTCATGGTGGGGCGGGACTAATTGCTACGGCAGGTGGGATCGATACACATATCCACTTCATTTGTCCTCAATTAATCGACCACGCGCTTTTCAGTGGCATCACAACCATGTTTGGCGGCGGTACCGGGCCGGCTGATGGCACCAATGCAACTACGGTAACGCCAGGTGCATGGAACATTCAAAAAATGCTGGAAGCAGCTGAAGCATTCCCGATGAACCTTGGATTTCTGGGTAAAGGAAACTGTGCAACGACGGCACCGTTAACGGAGCAAATTGAAGCAGGTGCCATCGGGCTTAAGATCCACGAAGACTGGGGCGCCACCCCTGCTGTGATCGACGCGTCGCTAAAGGTTGCCGACGCCCTGGATGTACAAGTTGCAATACATACCGATACACTAAACGAAACGGGATTTCTTGAGGATACGATGGCAGCAATAGCAGGAAGGGTCATCCATACCTACCACACCGAAGGAGCTGGTGGCGGGCATGCACCCGACATCATCAAAGCTGCCCAATACCAGAATGTGCTGCCATCTTCAACCAATCCTACACGGCCATATACCATCAACACCATAGACGAACACCTCGACATGCTGATGGTATGTCATCATCTTGATAAAACGGTACCCGAGGATGTGGCTTTTGCCGACAGCCGGATCAGGCCGGAAACAATCGCCGCCGAAGACATCCTGCACGATTTGGGGGTATTTAGCATGATGAGCTCGGATAGCCAGGCCATGGGCAGGGTTGCCGAAGTAATTACCCGTACCTGGCAAACCGCCGACAAAATGAAGAAACAACGCGGACCATTGCTGGAAGACGAAAGCAAGGGTAACGATAACTTCAGGGTCAAAAGGTATGTGGCAAAATATACCATCAACCCGGCAATAACACATGGCATATCGAAACACGTGGGCTCCCTTGAGCCAGGAAAGTTTGCCGACCTGGTCTTATGGAAACCCGCATTGTTTGGTGCAAAGCCCGAAATAATCATTAAAGGGGGTATGATCATCGGCGCTAGAATGGGCGATCCAAATGCATCCATACCCACCCCCCAGCCAGTAATTTACCGGCACATGTTTGGGGCGTATGGCAAAGCGGTACTCAACACCTGTATTACGTTTGTTTCGAAGATCGCCATTGAAAACGGGCGCATCAATTCCTATGGTCTGGAGAAAAAAGTGGTCGCAGTCGAAAACTGTCGAAATGTTTCCAAATCCGACCTCGTTCATAATGATAAAACCCCGCAAATTGACGTTAACCCTGAAACCTACGAAGTGCGAGTGGATGGTGAACATATTACCTGTGAACCGCTCGAAGTAGTTTCGTTAGCGCAACGATACTTTCTATTCTAATGCTGAAGCAATTATTCAGAATAGATAGAAAAAGATATACGAGTCAATATTCGCGCGCACTGAGCAGGGTAGAAATTGAAGACTCAATTTCGATGAGTTAAGCCGCTTGCTTCACTAAACCACATAGATTTAGTAACCACCAATCAATTTAGCAAGGCCAGAAAAGTCAAACATTATGCTGATCACACAACTACCGGGTAAACAACTAGCTGGCGGGGAAATGGGCCGGGTGGACTACCTGCCTCTGGAATGGTATGAGTGCAATAAACGCATCCTGCATAAGCAAACCCAAATGGGTCAACCGGTAAGACTTAAATTTCTAAAAGAGAGCCCACGATTGCAGCAAGGGGATATTTTGTTTGAGGACGAGTCATTATTAATTGCGGTTGAAATCATCCCTTGCGAGGTCATCGTGTTAACGCCAACATCCATCCTTGATGCTGCTGCGATTTGTTATGAGATCGGCAATAAGCACCTGCCGCTCTTTTATGAAGCGAACGAACTACTGGTTCCTTACGAAGCACCCCTGCACCGGCTGATGAAAGCTTCTGGTTATGCCGTTAAAGTTGAAAAGAGGAAGCTGCTGAGTACAATAAACACCTCTGTATTGCCGCATATGCATTCGGGTTCGGGATCGCTGTTTAGCAGAATCGTACAACTAACCAATAGCTGATGTTTAGCCCCGAACTACTTCACTTGTTACACCTGTGTGATCCTGCAATCCCTGTTGGAAGTTTCTCCCATTCGGCAGGTTTGGAAACCTATGTTCAGGCGGGAACGGTAAACAATAAAGAAACGGCACAGGCGTTTATTGAACAACAATTGTCGGAAAACTTCAGGAATAATGATGCCGCCTTTGCTTCACTTGCCTGGACCGCTGCTAAAGAAGATGACGCAAGAAAGATACATGAGTTGGACGATATTTGCACAGCCGTTAAGCTCGCGATGGAAATGCGGATCGCAAGTCAAAAAACGGGTACCCGGCTTATGAAAATATTTGCCGGTATGATTAGCACGAAACCATTCTCCAGCTATTGGAAAGCATCATCAAACGGCACACTCTTCGGTCATTACTGCCTTGCTTTTGGTTTAATCGCACACGGACTTGGGTTAACTAAAAACGATATGCTTACAGGCTTCTACTATAGTGCAGCATCGGCCTTTACCACGAATTGCGTAAAACTGGTACCACTGGGGCAGCAACAGGGGCAGGAGTTATTGGTTGGACTATTTCCGTTGATAACTTCGCTTGTTGACCAAACACTCACACCTAATCCTGCTTACCTCGGACGCTGTTGCCCGGGTTTCGACCTTGCTTCCATGCAACACGAACAATTGTATTCCAGACTATATATGTCCTAAGCTATTCAAGCCAACTACCTCCACGAAATTAGTACAATCCAGCGCTCAACCAGTTCATCTTGCATAAGCACTGCGGACGCTTATTGCCTTTTAAGAAACCTGGTAAATTGGGGCAGTTTCAAACAGTTTACTCAAAATCAAATACTGTAAATGAGTTGATCTGGCGTGCGTTAAAAAACTCTCCAAAAAAAATATATTACTATTTTGCAGCAGCGGAAAAATGAATTAAATTAAGGAAGAATAACACGATCATTTGATGAACTTTATGGAAAATATGATGTTGATTAAAAAATACCTTTAAAATACCTGCTGTCGATGGATAACGAAGCCGAACTGGAAGTTTCAAGAATAAAAGCTGTACACAAATACAAACTTATTGATACCTCACATCAACACGACCTGGAAGATTTGATTGAAGTTGCATCTGATGTATGTGGAACCCCGGTTGCCTTAATCACCTTAATTGACGATACCACCCAATACTTCAAAGTAAAAAAAGGCATTGATTGGCACTCCTCCACACGCGAAGAGTCCTTTTGCAAATTCACCATTGCGCAAGACAGTGTACTCGTAATTGAAGACACCCTGCTCGACAATAGAATTGATCCGAACGGTTTGTTTGCCGGAACGTTTGGGGTGAGGTTCTACGCCGGGGCCCCGCTTACCACACCAGATGGATTTCACATCGGGAGTTTATGTGTCGCAAACAATCAACCCCAACAACTCGATGCTTTCCAAATCAGTTGCCTTCAAAAGCTTGCTGCTCTTGCGATGGAACGAATGGAAGGGTGCTTAAATTTTAAGGCCCTGGAAGATCAGCAGGAAAATATGACAGAGGTTCGCTAACGATTAGATAAATCCATTTTGCTTATTATATACCGGCGCAATAATCATCAGAACTTCATACCAAGCCCAACTTTAATGGCGTGGTTATAAGAGTTCATGGTTCTGCTTGCATCTACTCTTGAAAAGCCATAATCGTAAGCAGCGTTAATGTTGAATCCATTAGCAAACTCATAACCTATACCACCGGTGAGGGCAGCATCCCAGCGATTGAATTGAGGACTGGCATCGATTTTAGTATTCAATAAATTAATACCAAAAACACCGGCTGTTGCACGAAGGTCAGCGTTCAACAAATAAGAAATTTGAGGTCCCGCGAATAATTGAAAGCCATTGAAATTTGTTTTTATTACAACAGGCAAGTCGATGTATTGCGTATTTAAACGCGCCTTTGCATTTGCACCCAGGAAGCTCATTCCTTTAACATTGAACGACCCATTTAGTACATATCCTTTTTGAGAATAGTAAATCGCCGGTTCAATTAAAAACTGTTCAGTAATTGGAATATTTACATATCCACCGGCGAAGAAACCAGTTCGATTTGTTGGATTAATCATACCGTTTGAAAAGTCAAGCAGATTTTTAAAACTGCTGATTGCATCACCACGCATACCTGTTGAAGATGCTCCTGCACGAACACCAAATGACGTTGTTTGTTGGGCGAATATCATCGTGCAGAAAATTAAGCTGATGGAAAATAAAAGTGTTTTTTTCATAACAGGGCGAACGGGGGTTTTTGGTCGTTCGTTCGATCAAAAGCAAATTGTTGCCCAGTTTTTTGCTTTGCTATCTAAGCTTTTGTTAAAGCAACAAATGAGTTTTAATGAGTTATAAACAAGATGGCACCGCCATTTTTTGGAAGGTATATATAAGCGAATGGTTGCGGTATACGAATGCTACAAAAGTGGCCGGTTACTAAAAATGCTTGTACTGATTATTCCGGCTCAGCAAACTGGTTGTACCACCGGTACTACTTTTTTGGCAACGCGAAGAAGAGTGTGCTTACCTTAATTCGAAGCCATAACATCCACGTTGAACATTGGAAAACAAATCCGCTTAAACTTTTCCGTCGGACTACTGTTGCATTCTGCCTAATCCAATCTGAGGAACTGCGAGCGCCGGTTAGCATTGTTGTAAGCTAATGTTGCGACCACACGGCTTTCATCACCTATCACCCGCAGTCGTATATCTCCTTCCTTCATGTAACCTGGCAAACCCATAAACTTGCTTACGCTAATCCGAAGCACCGTGAACTTTAAAATCATGTATGTTGAAAAATAAAGACGCTTTATTCTTGAGCTGGCTTCAAGATATCCTGATTCATTTTACTGCAGTTAACGCCAGGAACATCATTTTTTACTTCATCCATTATGAAGCATGTTCGTTCAAAACGCACAACAATTCGTTACTACAAACAGCGGCGCGGCAGGCGCATGTTTCGGATCGCTCCAACAAGGTCTAAGCCCAAAACAATGGTTGTAAAATCACGTTCAGTTTACATTTGCTCCCGGGTGTTGTTCGTGCCTCCGGATCATACCTGTCATGGCGTTATTATTGCAACGCTGCTGGGATAACGATATCAAAAACGTACACTTCAACTTACCGATATTATGAAAGTATTTACCACTATAGCTTTTTTAGTCCTCCTAGCGTGCAATCAGAAACAACCGGACAAAGCTGATCAAAACAACAATAGACCCGACACCCCCCTAAGTACAACACCTCCGGTTGACACTATGCTGAATACAAAGCAGGAAAAGGATACGATGTTGCTGCAAACAGCAACACGTTTATTGCAGGCCATGAAGGCCAAAAACTTTACGGAGGTAGCAGCGGGTATACACGCCGGTAAAGGCGTACGTTTTGTTACTTATGGCTATATTGATACCAATAAGCAGAAGGCATTTTCAAAAGAAGAATTCCTGACCTTAACGAAACAACAGGAAACACGCAACTGGGGTATATATGATGGAAGTGGTGACCCCATCAATCTTACGCTCCCGAAATATTTCGGTCGCTTTGTATACGATGTCGACTTTCTCAACGCAAATAAAACAGTCAACAAGGTCATCGGTAATACAGCAATCAACAACATTAAAACCGTGTATCCTCAAAGCAATTTTGTGCAATATTACTTTGAAGGTATTGATCCAAAATTTGGCGGCATGGACTGGAAAAGCCTCATAATGGTTTTCGAAGAAAATGATCATAATTTCCGCCTTGTTGCCGTTATACATGATCAATGGAAGTCGTAGCTCCTCCAAAAAAGTTTGCACTATAATTTACCTCGTTACCGGCTTGCCTGCACCGGTGCCGGAACCTCAGGATGTATACGCCCCCAAAAATTAAAAGCACGATATTTACATACTTTATGATGTTGAGCCGCGTCTTTCTTGTACTGATCAGAAAGTTTAAGCCACTCATCCGGTGGAATACATTGAGCTTCATCCGTAGCTACATCGAAGCGCACACCCGAAGTCGTTTTTGCCTGCAAATGAAACAGCCTGGCAGGAAGATCCAGGTCGCCCGCCACGGGCCAGATTTCTGCGCGATTGTTACAGGCGGTAATCATCCATTTACCACCCGGACTTAGCATTGCACTGTTTACCTGTTTTTCGTGTAAAACAGGCTTCCCGATTTCCTGTCGGGTTAATACGTTCCACAGGTGAGCCGACCTGTCCCATCCGCTTGTAACCACAAATTTCTCATCATCACTGAATACTGCACTATTTACTGCCGCCCGGTGTTTCATAGAAGGACCGGCCTGTCTGCCCGTAGTTGCATCCCATATGTGGGCTGTCATGTCCCAACTGGATGTAAGCACCAATCCTCCATCTGAACTAAAAACTGCACTTCGTACCTGGTCGTCGTGCCTGAACATAGTAAGTATTCTGCCGCTCACAAGATCTACCCGGTAAGCCGCACTGTCTTCACAACCGATCAGTATGCTTTGTTTATCGGGGTGCAACATCGCGCTGTTTATAGCAGCGTTGTGCGTAAACGAGTCTATGCACTTTACAGCGGCAGTTGAATATTCCCAAACCCTTACCAGGTTACCTCTTGAAACGGTGAGAAAACGAGAATTATCGGTGCCAAATGCTGCGTGGTTTACCGCTGCCTGGTGCGGCAGCCGATGTAACAACTTGCCCTGAACCGACCATATGGCTGCGGTCGAATCGGTTGACGCGGTAAGAATCAATGTGGACGTTTTATCAAAAACTGCACTATTCACAAATCCCCTGTGTTGCAGTACAACCGGAGGATTACTAGTTGAGTCCAGGTGCCAAACCCGTGCTGTTGAGTCAGCAGATGCAGTTAACACATACTTTTCGTCGGCACTTACCACCCCGCTTTTTACCACACCGGAATGTGTGAATGTTCGCGTTTGCGCACGTTGTTGGGTTGGCAGGAGTTGCCATATCCGTAAGCTTTTATCCCAACCACCAGTGGCAATACGCTTCCCATCAATCGCAAAAGCAAGGCCATACACAGGACCTTCATGCTTCATAACGGCACCCACCTGCAACCCTGTTCCGGGGTCGATCAACCTGATGTTCCCATCCTTGCCTCCGGCAAGGAGCCAGTCCCCACTTTTATTAAAGGCGAGGTTCGAAACGATTGCCTCTTGTTTGTAGCTGTTAAGTACTGTACCGTTGAGCGCATCACAAAACCGGATGGAAGAGTCGCTGCTGTTGACAACTATGTTTTTTCCATCTGGCGTAAATGCGGCTACACGAACACCCATGTTTTCGATGATGGTGGATAGCTTACGCGAACGTGTGTCGAAAACGCTGACGCGGTTATCTGCGGAAACCGCAGCAAAACTTTCACCGCCTGGGCTAAATAACACCCCTATCACTGCCGCATCCTGCTGAAGAAAGAAAACCTGTTTACCGCTGTTAACATCTAACAGCCGGATGGTACTATCAGCTCCGGCTGTTAGTACCATTGTACCATCAGGGCTAAAGGTGCCACTGAGTACAGCTGCAGGATGCGCGAAAACCCGGCGTTTCTGATGCGTTCGGGCGTCCCATAGAATAGCGTCATGATCATTTGATGCGGTCAGTATCAGGTTTCCGTCACGACTAAATTCTGCACTGTTTACCGGCTGGCGATGTTGAAGAATTGCTGTTGTTCCGCCCGTAAGAGGGTCCACTATCTGAGCAGTACCATCGTTAAGTGCAAGGAGGACAAACTTACCCTGCGGATCGAACTGAACGTCCGTGATAACATCATTTACGCTTACCACTGAGGAAAGTACGGCTTGCGGTAAAGAAGCCTCAGCATCAATATAGAGAGCGCTTTTGATTGTTGGGTCATCGGTAATGTCGGCAGACTCTGCCAGGTAATGGAGTGACTCAAGCAGTTGATTTGACTTGCGTGCAGCCAGGCTGCTTTTCCAGTAGTTCAAAGCGAGCTCACGTTGTTGCCTCAGCCGGTCCTGGTACACATATATGGCAAACGCAGCTACAAAAAGCAGAACGATCAGCACCAGGGAAAGTAAGACAGCCCGGTTCCTGATCTTTCTTACACGTGCACGCTTTTCCTCCTGTTCACTTTGTTCAAGGTAAGTTATTGCATATTCAAAATCGGCGTGGTACCGCCGGGCCCATGCTGCTTTTGGTTGAAATGTATTTCGCCAGTGCATAGCCTGGTGGAGCTCATTATCGCTAAGCAGGTTCTTCTGTTTTTTCCGGTATAACTCCGCCGACTCGTTGAGGCGCAACAGGACCTTCGATGCTTCCGTTTCTTCGTTGACCCATTCGTTCAGGGTTTTCCATTGCCGGATCAGGCTCTCATGAGAGATATCTAACAGCAGGTCGTCTTTGTCTTTAATCTCCGAAACAATCAGGAAGGAACGGTCGTCTGCAGCAAACCGTTCAATGATACTTATCAGTTCGCTCCTCGTTGATCCGGTTTCGGCTTCAAGATCGCTGAGCCGTATGGGCCGGCGCACCTTCCGTTCATTTTCATCAACAGTGGTGAGCGCCTGGAACAGCCTTTTGGTAAGCTGAAGTTCCGCATCCTCCATCCCGGTAAGCGCTTCGTCGGCATGATTCGACAGGGCGTTCTCCAGCCCGCCGATGCTCTCATAATCTTTGAGGTCGAGCTCGCGGTTGCCGCCAAGCGCATAGTCGCGATCCCAAATGCGCATAAGAGCATGCTGGAGCAAGGGAAGTTCATCTTTTACAACCTGGGCATCATTCAACAACCTGGTTAAAAGACCGGGATTGATCTTTCCATCACTCAACCGTACCGGCCCTTCAATGGCACTTTTGAGTTGTATACGCGTGAGCCTTGGTACAAGGTACTGGCTTTGGTTTATTGCTTCGGGAAGGCCATAGAAAGCTGCACAGTCGCCTATAAAATCGGACCGCATGGTAATAACCGTGTAGATCGGTAGTGCCTTATGCGCAGCTAGTTCAAGTAAGATGTTTACGAAATCAATTGCTTCATCTTTTCGGCCCACCTCCGGTTGATCAAGTGAAAAGCGAAAGAGTTCCTCAAACTGATCAATGAGTAAGAAAACATTTGCATTGTCGCCCCAGAGCGGTTCCAGGATGTCGAGTAACGCTTGTGCCCCTTCTTCTTTCACCTGCTGCTCAAGAACGGTAGCATCAATGCCAATGGGATTACCAGCAGTATCAAGTACTGCGTCTGCAAGGTTACACAGCGGACTCTGCCCAGGCTTCATGGTAGTGATCATCCACCGGTCCCGGTCATTTACCAGGTAACCGCCTTTTAATGCAGGAATGAGCCCGGCTTTGATGATAGAAGACTTTCCGCTGCCGGAACTACCTATAACCGCTACAAAGTGGTGATCGTGCAAACGCTGGAGCAAGTCACGGGTTTGTTCCTGCCGGCCAAAAAACAACAGGCTTTCGTCCGACTCGAAAGCACGGAGTCCAACAAAAGGGTTGCTCCCGGCTGCACTCATACTGCGGCCTTTATGTTTTGTAAAAACTGGTTAAGGGTTAATGAATCCAATGATGGCTTGTCGCTGTTGTTGAGGACCTTAACCTTGATAAATCTTTGTTGTAGCATTTTGTCGTCCGGGTCTTTGCGCGGGGGAAGCATATAAACGTAAAACTGTTCTATAGGGTAGTCGTTACTTACAATGTATTGCCGGGCAGCCTTCATGCGTTCAGACACCCATTCGCCACTCACTTTGCCATAAAAGAATACGAGGTTATTTACCTGGCTGATCCGGTCCTCAAGAATATTAATGTTTTTCTTGGGATCATCTTCCTGTGGATTTATAAAGGGCTGAATATCGTTCTCCAATAAATTTTTGCAAAGTTCTAATGCATACAATTGATCGTTATAATGGGTGTCAAGAAGTACGGACACTTTATTGCCCGAGGCTGGCCGTTTTGCTTTGAGTTTTATTTGTTCTGCCATTCCGATGATCTGCCCGGGAAGCTCACTTTTTATACCCCGGATAAAATCAATCTCCTTAGGATAATCGCCTTCTTCAATCTTTGTGATGAAGGCTTTGTACGACTCTTCCTCAATTTCTGAAATGTCTAAATCACCAGGAACCCAAATTAATTGCGGCTTATCTGATGACAGGCAAATTTTGCCCTGTTTTTGCGGATACCAGGTAATCTCGTCGCCATCAACCTCCCTGCCGGGGAACTGGTCGAACAGGTTAACCAATAAGTCGGACTGCCCTATTCTATCGTTAACCACGTCTTCGTGTTCGGCTGCCTCATAAGGTGGAGGAACGTCGCTGATGATACGGTACCCTGATTTTTGCAACTCCGTAATGGTACGCTTACGTATAGTACGAAGGCTGTCTGGCACATCCCCGAAAAAGATGGTGAAGGTGTCATCCTCTTCTACCTCTTCGGACTTCTTTGGAAATGCTTCCAATAGGGTTACAAGCGAGTCCGTCAGGTCTTGTAACTGCTGACGGAACCGTGGTGTCTGCAGATCGAGTGGATGGCCGCGATCGTCTTTATCTTCCGCATCATGAAAAGGAAAACCGGTGGTACCGCTTAACTCGGCAGGCCAGGATGTAAAAGGCAGGTTATAGAGCAATACATTAAACAGCCGGGAGTGTTTGCCCACTTTCAGCCCAAGGGGATGCGATTGAGCAGAAGATGTAAAAAGCTCCATCTCCTTTTTACAATATTTCGACTTTAAGTAAGCCGGAGAGTTAAGGCATAAGATAATAGCAGACTTTTTTATGCCGTCAGCAATTGCATCGTCGAACATCACACCACCATCAAGCCGCTTATCATCCCACCAGATTTTTACATCTTTTGTTCCGATCGATTGCCACAATGAAACTGTAAGGTCGTTGTAGAATTGCTCTATCCAACCCAGTGCCTGTCCCGACTTTCTCTCGTTATCTATGTGCGAATAACTAATGAAAATATCAAAATCAAAATTGTCGAGATATGCCATCGGGAGGCTTTATTTGAAAAATTAGACAATGAGCCAATACCGTTTAACTAAGCGTTGTTTTTTCTAACCCAACCAATTATTCCGAAACATTTCTATAGGCAAACTACAGGGTTCGTGAAGACTTAATGAAACGAAATGGATAATGAAGGTTGAATTTACATTGTTCAGGTGCATAAACAAAATACAACTTTTAAGGCTAAGGTAAAAGCACTGCAGACTAAACAACCCAGGTAAGACTTAACAGTAGACCAGTGGCAACTGAAAAACGAAAGGGGTTCACGATGCTTAAACAAGAAATTGCTTCCTTTGTTGCAATGACGGAGCCGGGTGGCTGATTATGATAACCTAAAGAGATGTACGCATTTTTAATTTAAACGAATAGCGTGCTTGTGGAGGTTTATTATCTCCGGAACAACGTACTGCTATAATTTAAACAAATTGTAATCGGATATATCTACTACACATATTGAGTGGGCCGCATCATTGTTCTGCATATCCTTAGGCATCTACCAGCACAGGGTAACACTAAACGAAATCATTTCGTAACAGGGAAACACGCCATCTAACCAACAGATCTAGATTGCAGTAAAGCAGTTCATCACAATAGGCTTCCGGATGCAACTGAATTACAAACACAAAGTTGTAAATACCCGTCTTCTAAATGCTTAATCGACTTTAATCAGGATCGTCAGGGGCTTATTTGTGCCCGTTGATCTTTTGCTTTTGATAAACAAGTCTTTGATATCAATATCTGCAGGCTTGGTCAACTTGTGATCAAGCATATTCATACTCCAGAATTTGTATATCGAGGTTAATGGTAATGATACCTGTGTAGTAGAGGCAAGCTGGCTAACCGTTTTGGCATTAATCTCCGGGTTTTTGTAATTGTATAGTCCACGAACGGTATAGAATATCCGGTACGTTGCATTTAGATCTGGTGCACTTAGCAGGGGTTCAACAGGAGCTGTTCCTTTGCGAAATACGACTACGTTTAATGGCAATAACGCATCAGCAGGAGCCGGCAGGTAAGGCTGCTCATACCCCTCGCCTCCGGTATAGCTGGCAAACGATACCTTCATATGTGCAGGCGCGTTTTGCCTTTTGCCGGCGAAACGTTCAGAACTTAACTTTTGCGGGAACCGGTTGAACGCAAATTTTGCCGATACCACGAGTTCATTGAGATCGGTGAGCACTTCCTGAAGGTGGCCACTTACTTGTACGTTGCCCGGGTTTGATCCGCTTCTCAGAACATATAGCAACTCTGAAAGCAAGCTATTGATCAACCCGGCAGACACACGGTTTATGCTTCCTGCTTCACCCTTAAGATTTGCGAGGGCCTGGTTTAGTTCCTTTATACGACCGGCAAGGTTATCAGGATACCTGTTCACATAGGCGGAGGAATTCAGGCTGTCGCTTAATTGTAGCAAACGCTCTGCTTCTTTGCTGTCCGGGGTCAGGTCAGTTGCATAAGCACGATTAAATCCTTCGGCCTTAGCAGGAGATACCACGGGCAATTGCGGCAGTTTAGGTTTGTGGCTCAAACTAACAAACTTAACCCTCGCCAGTTCGGGATTTAATGCAAGAAAAAGGTCTATCGCATCTATGCTGTATGCAATCCCCTGCTGCATAAGTCTGAACCCAATGTACTCCTTAACCGGAATAAGCGTATCCTTTTTTCCACCGGATGCGTATTCGTTTGCAATGTTGTCCCAGTATTCACTTTTACGCTCCGTGAACGGTATGTAAAATGAGCCAGGTTCGTTGAGCGTGATGGGATTGGTGTTTTCATTGGTCTCGCCATATTGAAACGCTTCTACCCTGCTAAACCCTTCATTGTCTATCAACACCGGCGACGTTCGATTAAGATTTAGCGCCCGCACACGCGTGATATACCGCCGCCCGGGTTTCAACACATCGCGATACAGGTTTGCATCGAAGAGAAAAGTGGTTGATGGCAATTGGGCTTTCCTGAAGATGTAAGGATTATTGAGCGCGTCGGTAATGGTTTGATTGTCGAGGATCTCCCGTACTTCAAATTCATAAGTAAAGGTGCGGTTCGCAAGCGCGCAACTTGCCATCGGGGGTGTCCAGGTAAAGATGGTGGTGGGTAATGGTTTTATTACCGTGATGTTAGTGTTAAGTGCAAGACTATTTATTGGTTGGGTAAACTGCGGTGCTGATGCTTTATAACAGACTTCAAACGTTGGGCAGTTTGTCGGTTGTACGCTGCGAATTTCATCGTTCGCAAAATTTCTTACTTCTATGCAGAGCTGGTACCTGCCTTCAGGAACCTTATAATTAATGCCATCCCGAAGATCGTTGAAACTGATCCCGCTTACGACAACGTCAGCCTCGCGAAAATTGCCGAAGGCCTCAGAGAGCACCCTGTTGTTGACAATAAACGGTTGACCCGGTGGAAGCGTGATCGGTGCAGCCGGACGATACTTTTCATTTAGCCTGATGGTAATTTCAGGCAGCGGAAAGATTCTCCTCAGCGAACCAAGCAAACGGACCTGGGCCGGCGGATTGTTCGCCGGATTGGTTAACGTAACGAAAATACCACGCCCTGCATTTGACAATGCTTGGTTGATAAACAGGTCAATAGGTGGATTCACCGACGTTGTAACGACAATGTTTTGCTGTGCAATGCCAACCTGTACCATAGCAGGAAAAACCAGTATGGTCAATATCACGATGATCGTTGCCTTTCTCATTTGTTTGCACGAAGCTTTAAAAATAATAGTTGTAAGATATACCACTTGCCAGGTTCCTTGAAACTACGGCAGACGGAATAGAACCATATACCCTTGCATTAAATAAATTGGGTGGCGTATAAACATAGTTTGCAAAAACGTTGATCGCATGTTTTTTGGCCTGGTAACCCGTAGATAGTGAATAAGTAATGTTTCGTTGTGTACTGCCGATATCCAGGCTGTTGATCAGGTAGCCAATATTTCCTTCTACATTAAGATTCCTGTTTTTTAGAAATTGTGCCGAAGTTCCCACTGTTGCACCATAGGAGGTGTATTCGCTGAACGACTGCTTGTAATTCGAATAGATCCCGTTTATCGAAAAGCTGTAGGGCTTATTTACCAGGCTTAACGTATAGTTCAGTGAAGATGACAAGTTTGTGGTGTTTCCTAGCGGACCAGAAAATTGGTTTTGGTCTTTTAAGGTGGAGTAATTAACATTGGCCGACACAAAATGAAGCTTGTTTCCCTTTGTGATATTGTAAGAAGGGTTGATATTGAATTGCGAACTTTTTTGTTCGAGTCGAAAGGAATCTTTCACCGGCAGCTTTCCACCCTTCTGCCTGAAGTCGTAGCCCGAGTAGCTAACATTTAAACTGGTATGTTGATCGAGCATCGTGTAAACGCTTATGCTGCCCAGTTGGGTTTGCAATTCACTAAGCAGGTTTTTATTCAGGTTGTTGTGCTGGGTGCTAAGGTTTGTATTAACGGTAGCCTTTCCGTTTGCTATCGTAAAATAATTCGACCAGGATACCAGTTCTATATCATTCACCAGGTATGGGGTTCCAAGGGACCTGAAATCCGGTTGAACCCTGCGATAACCGATGTTACTGTTAAAGCCCTTGAAGTTAAAGGTTAAAGACGACTGCCCCGCAAAGCTCGCCAGCGAACTTGCATTTACATTAATAAAGTTCCCAAGGCTTTTCCGTACGATCTTATCGTAAGCGTTGAAGTTGCTGGAGTCAATATCCAGGCTTGTGAACGATAAATCTCTTGTGATGCCGCTAAGTGCACCGTCTGCAGTGAACACAACTTTCTTAAACAGCGTAATCTTCATAGCCCCTCCTACAACTGAATTTTCCTGTGCGGGCAGTGAGTTGTTTTTTGCAAACGCAGTAGTGCTATCGTCTTTTGCATGAAAGTACATGAGGTCGAAATAATTTGAAGTGCTGCCAACACCTACTTTAACGCCATAACCGGTTCGCGAATATTGCGGCATCCGGTAATTATTGCTGTCTTCAAATTCGGAGATTGCCTTGTTGAGACCACCGTAAAATGCTGCAAAACGAAACAGCTTAGGATTGAGTTCGATGCCAACTCCGCGAAAGCTTTGGTTTTCGAAAATCAGTGGTGAGAAAGGTATGGTGCGATAGCCCAGGTGAACCTTCGCCCACTTGTAAGTCGGGCTTATTCCCATTTGAAAATACGGCTTAAGATTGCTCTTGCTGTATTGATTGATCACGAGGGAGATTGGCATAGAAAACTCACCCGTTTTTGCAATCATACTTCCGTAAACGTTCCATGCAAACGGCGGACGGGTAAAGTTGCGTTCATTGCTGGTATAGTCGCCTTCGTTGGATTTATAGAAGTTCGCGGATGTGCCTATGCTGCCGATTATGCTAAATGGTTTTGGCTGATTTGGCTGGGTTACATCCTGGGCATAGCTGGAGGAAAATGCCGGGATGGTTAAAAGGCAAACCAATGTTTTCATGAAATCCATGGATCAAGTGTTTCTTTTGCTGTTCTGATAACCGGGCTTTTTATCGTATATGGATTAACAGGTACCATCACCTACTATGTAAACACAGGGTAGTAACGGATGGTCTGGTAAAGTAGGGAGAAATTGATGTAAATGCAAGCAAATGTTAAAATGACCCAACAAATACATTTAAATGTTTACGGGCTTAAATTTCTGCATATCAGTTTGCTGGTCAGCCAGCAGCACCCACTGCCGCCATAGAGATATGCGGTACAAGGGAGTGACACCCGTCCGAACGGAGTTCATCCGGGCGGGCAACGATGTTCAGTAGCATTCCCCCAGCCTGTACCAAAAAAATGTACTTACAGAATTGTCGCACAAGCATATCGGGTTACTGCATGCTTTAAGGATGAGCAACCATTACCTGCACTTAAGCCTGAACCTTTACATTTGCACAAATACCGAAATTGGAAAAGCCGCTGAATAAATTTGAAGAAGGCCAGGTACTGCTGATTGATAAAGAACTTGATTGGACCTCGTTTGACGTAGTGCGTAAAATACGATCGCTGATCAGGATTAAGAAGGTTGGACACGCCGGAACGCTTGATCCCCTGGCATCGGGGTTGTTGATTGTTTGCACCGGCAAGTATACCAAAAAGATCAACGAATACATGGGAATGGAGAAGGAGTATACCGGGAGCATTACCCTTGGTGCCAGCACCCCTACATACGACCTTGAAAGTGAGCCGACCGGCTTTGGCGACATCTCGTACCTCGACGAGGAAAGGATACATGATACCACCAAACAGTTCACCGGCATAATACAACAGGTGCCGCCAATACATTCTGCCATAAAGCAGGCCGGCAAACCAGTATACCTAATGGCACGGAAAGGTGAGGATGTAATTTTAGAACCGCGAACCATTACCATAAGCCGTTTTGAAATCGAGCGTATTGAATTGCCCAATGTTTACTTTAAAGTGGTTTGCGGCACGGGAACATACATACGAAGCCTTGCAAACGACTATGGAAAAGCTCTCGGATGTGGTGGCTACCTGAGTTCGCTCCGTCGCACACGTATCGGTATCTTTAGCGTAGATGATGCTCAACGGGTGAGTGAATTTCAGCAAACGTTGCTGTTGGAAAGTTAGAACGGCAGGCCGATACCCAGTTGGATTGCATAATTGTTTCTTCTTGCAGATGGTACTGCGGAATTCGGATTCTGCAGCTCATAATTGCGCCAGGTAAAATCTGCCAGGTTAAGCCAGCCGTTGTTTTCGCGCCGTGCAGGATCCTTTAACTTAAAGCCAAGGTCGACGCGAATGAGAAAGTAATTAAAGTCTAGCCTTACCCCCGTACCCACCCCGATAGCAAGATCCCGGAGAAAACGATTGAAGGTTATTTTACTTTCGGGATTGCTCACGCTGTTTTTAAGGTTCCAGATGTTGCCGATGTCGGCAAACAGGGCGCTGTTTACTTTAACCCCGCCAATGACGGCAATGGGAAAGCGATATTCTAGGTTTGTTTCGAGTTGTATATCGCCAAACCGGTCGCGGAAGGATGTAGAGGTATCGCTGATAACGGATGAACCAAGACCTAACTGCCGCACCTGCCAGGCGCGCATGCTGTTTGGCCCACCGGCAATAAATTGTTTAAAGAAAGGCAGTGACTGGCCAAGAACCGGATCGTTGCTGTAGTTGTAACCGATGCCTCCGAACAACCGGTATGCGAAAGCTGTTTTTCGAAATGGACGCAACTGCCTGAACTCCCCTTCCGCTTTCAGGTAACGATATAACTTTTTATTCAAACCCAGCAATGCACCCGCAATTGCGCCTGCTTCCTCGCCAAACAACCGGATATAATTGGTTACATCGGGATTGGCTGTTCCCGGGAAAATCTTATTGTAAGTGAGGTTTTGACTAACTACATAACCGGTATTGAACGCGGTTCGAAGAAACGGGTTGTCGATAAAAGCTTTTGTAAGTAAACGGAGTGTATCGAGTGTGTACAGCTCAACATTTAGCAGGCGGTACGACCAAAGATTGGTCTTTCTTTTCCATTCGTAACCCCACGAGCCTACTACCGTTCTTAAGCGGTAAAAGTTCCGGCGTTCGGTATAACCTGCACTAAAGCTTACCAGTGTTTTATAATCGTCGAGCCGCTTAAGGCGGTTCAGGCGTATGGGTGTGAGAAACTGCGGAATGCTGTAAGTACGCGACAAACTTGCCTGGAAGGTTTGCAGGGGGATGGTATCGGAAAAGGATATTTCGATACCGGTACGCAAAGCTGTACTCGCCTGTATGGACTCTTTCCAAACATTCCTGTTCCGGATGGTGGTGTTGTTACCAATACCCAGCAGGTTACCCGTTGAGATGGTTCCACTGTTACGACTGATTTCAAAGTCGCTACCGAATGAATACTTTTTTGCAGGGGTGAGTAAAAAATGGAAGTCGAGCAAAGGCACCGTATCGAAGTAGGTGGCAGCGGTGGCAGTTTCGTTTTCACGAACGGTTACGCTGTCAACATACGGACGTGTTCTTACATCAACCTGGCTCCATGCGCCAAGTTGGTTTAGGGAATTGATTGTTTTATAAAACTTCTCTTCATTGTACAAAACGCCACGCCTGAGATAAGTGTGCTCGCGCAAAGGCTTCATATGGCTATAACCTGCATTTTGATGCGAGGTGACTTCACGCCGGGTAAAAACCATGCTGTATGGTTTAATCAATACCGAGTCGGCCAGTTCGTTTGCACCGGTTTCGGGATAGTAGTGGATATTACCGATCCGGAATTTTGTAAAGCTATTCGAGTCGGCAGTATTCTTTTGTTTGATGATAACGTCTACTGTTGGATCAAGCCGCCGCTTCTGGTTTGCTTCGGCTATAATCCGTGCCTGTTCAAAAGGATCAAGCGTAAGCTGAAGCAGGGTTACATCGGTAGTATCAATTTCAGCATAAAGGTTTTCCCGCGTAAAATGGAAGTAGCCGTTTTGCCTGAATAGGGCCACCAAACGGTCGAGCTCCGAAGCAACAAGTTGTTTTGAAAATGGCTTATTGCTGCCGAGCAACGATTGTTTGCTGTTTTCCATAGCAAGCTTTCTTAACTCGGGGTGCATCAGTGTATCAAAAGCAAATGAGTCGATCCGGAGGCTTTTACCAAGGGTGATGTTCATCAACACCGTTTTACGAACCTGGTCATTAACCGTATCTGGTTCAACAGGCACCTCGGAGATGATGGCATTGTAGTAACCCTGGGAGTTGAGGTAAGAATTCATGAAGGCAATGCTGCGCACAATTCCCGCACTGTCGTACACGGGCGGGTTCCTGATAACGGTTCTTACACCCAGCTGGGTGATACTCTTTACCTTTATGCTGTCGTCCCAATAACCATCAAGCTCCGATTGAAGGCGCTTTTTTTCGTCTTTCGACGGAACACCCTGAACGGTAATTTTATTGTCGAAAACAAAGGGAACATCGCGGGGATAATTCTTAACCACTGTACACGATCCCAGTATCATCATAACCATTAAAGCCGCTAAAATGGTGTGAGATACAGGGCTTTGTGTGAACATATTTGTTTTATGCTGAGTAAAAATGAAGGCAAATATATCCAATCTTTATGCCATAAAAAACAACGCGACCAGGAGGGCCTGTTTATTGCCGAGGGCCCAAAACTCGTTGCTGAGCTGCTTTCGAGCAATATGGAGGTGGTAGGGCTTTATGGAACGGCAGAATTCTTCGGGCAACACCCCGCTATTGATGTAAAAACAACCATCATCAGCACCGACGAGCTTTCGCGCATCAGCAACCTGCAAACCCCCAACCAGGTGCTGGCTATAGTAAAGCAAAGGCAGCATTTAACCGAACCTACATTAACCGGCAGGCTTACGCTTGTACTCGATGCCATCCAGGATCCGGGTAACCTCGGCACCATCATTCGTATTGCCGACTGGTTTGGCATAACCCAGGTTGTTGCCGGGTTGGAGACTGCCGACATTTACAACCCCAAAGTTGTACAGGCGAGTATGGGGAGTATATGCCGGGTAGGTGTATGGTACGAGGATTTGTTGCAGTGGTTACCCTCCGTAAAGGTGCCGGTTTACGGTGCCCTGCTCGATGGCGAAAGTATTTACGGGCTCACCAGGGCTACGGAGGGCGTGCTGTTGATCGGCAATGAAGGAAAAGGCATTCATGAGGCGCTAAAGCCCTTTATCAACAGGCCGGTAACGATCCCGCGTTTTGGTGGTGCCGAATCGCTGAATGCCGCTGTGGCAACAGGAATTATTGTGTCGCATTTAATCCGCGATTAGCGGATTACGAATTAGCGGATTGAGGATTGGTGAGGTATTGGTATTGGGGTGAAAGTTGATTGGTTGATTGGTTGATAAGTTGGGGGGGGTAGGGATTGGGTATTGAGGTATTGGGTATTGAGTTGATAGGTTGATAAGTTGATAAGTTGACCGTTTGACAAGTTGACCATTTGATAAGTTGACTCTGTATACCCTGAGCATGATTGCTCATTTACAACGGAGCAGACGCATTTTCTACTTAGCCAATACTTGCGACACGTAACTAGGAATCTTTTTTGGACTCGACTGGAGCAATACTATTTAGCATCGTTGCGTCGCACTCTTGTACTGATATATCTCTATTCGGCGTTAAAACTCCTGAACACCTTTAATAACATCAACAGGCTTTCCCAGTACCTCATACCACAATACCTCAATACCCAATTCCCCGCAATTCGCAAATTCTCCCCTATACCTCAATACCCAATACCTTAATACCCAGTCCCCAATTCGCAATTCGTCAATCCGGGATTCGCTAATTTTCGCATTACCTCAATATCCAATACCTTATATCAAATTCCCCACTTCAATTCGCTAATCCGTAATCCAATAATTTGTTCTCAACTCTCAAACTGCAACAGAAAAGACGTTCCCGTTCCAACAATGGATTGTACGGTTATACTACCATGATGCAACATCATAATCTGTTTGCAAAGACTTAGCCCGATACCGCTCCCGTTTTTACGCGTACTAAAAAAAGGAATGAAGATTTTATCCATTACTTCTTCTTCCATACCCAAACCATTGTCGCTCACTTTTACAACAATTTTCTTTGATGGTGAGAGGTAGGCCGACAGTACAATCCGTGCATCAGGCCGGTCCTTTACTGCTTCAATACTGTTTACCACCAGGTTTATGAGCACCTGTTCAACAAGATTGGTATCCGCATGCACCACCAGCGCGGTATCCTTCAACACAATCTCCATGTCGATATTCTTTTGCTCAAGCGTTGGCTGCATCAGATTATGCAGGTTTTCAAAAAGGTCGCGCACAAATACCTTCTTCAGGTTTGGTGTGGTAATCTTATTCAGGTTGCGATAGGTTTCGGCAAACTTCAGCAAGCCTTCACTTCTGCGTTTTATGGTTTCAATACCAAGTTCAAGATCATCAACACTGCCGGTGTCGTTGCTGAGCTGAGGCATGGACTCCTTCAACCTGTGCCGCAATGTTTCTGCCAGGGATGAAATCGGGGCGATGGAATTCATGATCTCATGGGTCATCACACTCAACAGCTTTTGCCATGCCTTCGACTCGGTTTCGTCAAGGGCTTCATCAACATTCTGAAAAGCAATCAGCTTGTATTTTTCACCATCGGTCTGGAAAGCCGTAGCCGATAGCAATATCTTAAACGAGGAACGTTCAAGACGAGCGACCCCTACTTTACTTTCCCCTGGTTTCAACAGCGTAATCTGGTTGTAAAGTTCTTCATCGCGTTTGGCAAGCGAGTGTATCGTTTTCAAATAGGGTAACTGGAGCATCTTCTTCAGCGATTCATTCATCCAAACCACTTCACCTGTTTCCTTATACGACAGTATACCGGTGTCAACCAGCTCAAGTATTTTTTGCAGGTATTGGTACTGGGTTTCTTTTTCTTTGCTGATTACCCTGAAGGTGGTATTGATATCGTTGAACCCTTTCCGTAGCGACTTAAGTTCAGGCGCTGCATGTTTTACATCGAAGTTCCTCGAAAAATCGCGGTAGTGTATTGACTCAATAAATTGTTCCAGTTCTTCATGTGCTCTCCGGTGAAAACGGTACAGTTCAAAAACCTGGTAAATGAGTAATGGAACCAACAACACCACATAAGCATACCTGGCTGCACTCAACAGGAAAGCAATCGCGAACATGCTTGCAAACAGCAGGATGATACGAAGCAGAATGGGCCAGTAAAAGTCTTTTAAGTTCAAGCGATATGAGTTTAGCCCGGCTACAGGATGGGGGTGTAATGCATTTAGATATCGTATTTACTCAGCCTCCGATATAAAGCGGTGCGGGTGAGTCCTAACTCTTTTGCTGCTTTGGATATGTTGCCACCATGTTTCTCGATGACTTTAAGAATGGTGTTTTTTTCGATAGAACTGAGGTTCATTTCCCGGGGTTCATCGTCTGCCGGTTTGGTGGTTTCGATGGGCGAAAAAATGATGTCTTTAGCCTGCAGGATATCATTGTCGGCCATGATCACTGCGCGTTCAATTGTATACTGTAATTCCCTCACATTACCCGGATAGTGGTATTGCAGCAGTTTCTCTATTGCACTGCCTCCAAACTGGATGCCGGGCTTCAGGTATTTGTTGCAGTAAACGCTGCTGAAGTGGTTTGCAAGTAACAGGATATCGTTTCCGCGCCTGCGTAAGGGAGGCACGATGATCTCCACGGTGTTAATCCGGTAAACCAGGTCTTTTCTGAACCTTGTTTCATTAGCGAGTTCCTGCAATGGCATATTGGTTGCGCAGATCAGGCGGATATCAACGGGTCTTGGCTGGTTATCACCTAGTCTTACCACCTGCCGGTTTTGCAATACACTTAATAAGCGGGCCTGCTGCTGTAAGGCGATATTGCCGATTTCATCGAGAAAAAGTGTACCGCCATTTGCAAATTCAAATCGTCCCTCGCGATCCTCACGTGCATCGGTGAAGGCGCCTTTTTTATGACCAAAAAGTTCACTTTCAAAAAGCGAGTCGGTTAAGGCACCTACATCCACTTTTACATAGGGCTTTTCGGCTCTTAACGACTCCTGGTGAATAGCACGTGCAATCAGGTCCTTACCGGTACCATTTTCGCCAAGTATAAGGATGTTTGCATCAGTTGGAGCGATCTTGGATATTTTGTAAAAGATCTCTTTCATGGGTTCTGATTGCCCGAGCAAACCCGTGCTCGTGATCCCCTGTTCTGCAGAACTTCCCCCACCCTTTTGTTTACCCTTATCTTTCTTAAGCAACGCTTCTTTAATGATGGCAATCAGCTTTTCGTTATGCCAGGGTTTAACTACGAAATCAGAAGCGCCTTCCTTCAGGGAACGAATAGCCAGGTCGATATCGCCGTAAGCGGTAATCATGATTACGGCAGCATCCGATTTGAGTTCTTTGATTTTCCTTAGCCAGAATAAGCCTTCGTTACCAGTGTTGATAGAACTCGTGAAATTCATGTCCAGCATAATCACGTCGAATGATTGCCGGGCAAGAATAGAGCGGATGTGCTCGGGGTTCTTCTCCGTAAGCACTTCTTTAACTTCTGTTTTTAACAACAGCCTCACCGCAGTTAACACATCGGTATCATCGTCTATCACCAGTATCGAGGCATTTTTTAATTGCACTGTAATTAATTTATTCCTGAATATAATTGCATACCTGCTTCGCTGAAAAGCCATCGCTCCTAAGCGCAATGATGGTTTTTGATAATTTCAGGCAAAGCTTCGGGCGGTGCAGCACAACTTCCATGGCCGGCCGGCAAGCGTTGGCAAGGAAGTGAAACCTGCCCGGCTACAATGATACCAATAATGCAAGCCTATGGCAATTAATTTTTTAGCTCGAAAATGAGCAGAATATCGCTGTATCGAAAGCGAACACTTTTTGTAGTGCAAGCGAACACATAGCGGATCACAAGGCTCCTAAGCACTTGTAAACCAGCGAGCTATAGACTGGCACATTATTCACAATCATATTGAAACTGGACATTTTGAGGCAATAGACCTCCCCTATCACGAATTTAAAAAAACAAACAGGTGGACCGGCAAATACAAAAAAAGAAGTGGAGCAGGAAAAGAATACTCACCATCGTCGGGGTGGTTGCTACAGTAGCATTAATTACCTTAAGTTTCCTGATGACATCGGGCAAAAGCAGGTTGAATGTTGACACCGAAAGGATCACGGTTTCTGAAATATCTAAAGGTTCGTTCCAGGAATTTATTCCGGTTAACGGGGTTGTGTTACCAATTACAACCATCTACCTCGACGCAGTAGAAGGTGGCAGGGTTGAAGAGAAATTTGTTGAAGACGGTGCAATGATGGTAAAGGGGCAGCCCATACTCAGGCTCGCTAACACTGATCTTGAACTAAGTCTTTCAAACCAGGAGACCGCGGTATTCAATGTACTCACTCAAATGCAGGACACCCGGAATAATGCCGATCAGAATACGATACGCCAATTGAACCAGATGGCCGATGTGGAAAATGCATTGGTGGAGGCAGAGCGGATCTATAAACTTAATAAACACCTGTACGAAGAAAAGGCGATCGGTTCGCAGGAGTTTAAGGCATCCGAAAACAATTACACTTACCAGCAACGTCGTAAAAAGCTTACCCAGGAAACGCTTGACAAAGACGCAACCGGAAGCAAGATGCAGATCCGGCAGGCAAGAGAGTCGTATTCCCGTATGCAGAATGCACTGGCACTGATGCGCAGGAAAGTGGGCGACCTCATTGTTCGCGCACCGGTTGATGGCCAGCTTACTTCGCTTGATGCGGAGATCGGCCAATCCAAAAACAAGGGCGAACGCCTTGGACAACTCGACGTAACCAGCGGCTTTAAAATACGCGCCGACATTGATGAACATTATATATCCCGCATATTTACCGGACTAATGGGTGAGTTTACCCTGGGTGCAAAAAGCTATAAGCTCAAGATTACAAAAGTATATACCCAGGTGACGGCAGGTCGCTTCCAGGTAGATATGGCTTTTACCGATGCTGTGCCATCAGGCATTCGTCGCGGACAAACCTTACAAATACGGCTGGCGCTTGGTGATGAAACACAGGCTGTACTCCTGGCGAAAGGCGGATTCTTCCAACAAACAGGCGGTAACTGGATCTTTAAAGTTTCAGACAATGGACAGATTGCTTATAAAACCGACATCCAGCTTGGAAGGCAAAATCCCGATTACTACGAAGTGCTCAGTGGGCTCAAACCAGGCGACAAAGTTGTTACCTCCAGTTATGAAAATTATGGGAACATGCAGGAGCTTGTGCTCAAAAAACCATGACGTAGTCCACCCTCACAATAGATCTTAAACTTGAAACATACTACTATGAAACGCGTTGCACCCATCTCCTTATTAATCATATGCTGCTTCGGATTTACGCAGATAACCGAAGTAAAAAAGAAAAGCTGCAAGTACAGCGGAAACGTAGTTGCATTGGTAAAGGAGAACATTTCAGTACCTGCAGCACCGGTAGTTTTTCATCCGCTTCGGCTATTGAGCCAAAGCTTTTACTAGTACATTAGCAAAGACCAATAAAAATATTTACCTACAATGATCCGCATCAAAGAACTTGAAAAAGTATACCGGACGGAAGACGTTGAAACCGTAGCACTGAATAAACTCACATTTGAAGTCAAGGAGGGAGAATTTGTTGCAGTAATGGGACCCTCGGGTTGTGGTAAATCCACCCTGCTTAACATCGTTGGTTTACTCGACGATCCCGACAATGGCAGCTTTCTTTTTAATGGTATTGAGGTGTCGCACTTCAACGAGCGAAAAAGAGCCGATCTGCGGAAGAGAAACATCGGCTTTGTTTTTCAAAGCTTTAACCTCATCGATGAACTGACTGTTTTTGAAAATGTTGAACTACCCCTGATCTACCTGGGTGTAAAAACGGATGAAAGAAAGAAGCGCGTAGAAAGTGTATTGGATAAGATGCAGATCATGCACCGGCGTAACCACTATCCACAACAACTTTCGGGTGGACAGCAACAGCGGGTAGCCGTTGCAAGAGCAGTTGTGAATAATCCAAAACTTATTCTTGCGGATGAACCCACGGGTAACCTCGACTCATCAAATGGAAACGAGGTTATGGCCCTGCTGACCGACCTTAACGAACAAGGCACTACGATCATTATGGTAACCCACTCCGAACACGATGCGCGTTACAGCCACCGGATCATCAGGATGCTGGACGGACAAACCGTTACTGAAAATATCCTTTTGTAACTGGTGGGTAAACGGTTTCTGTTATCAGGCGGCTTGAAAAATCCTGCAGCGCTATTCGTCCGGCTGATTACCATTGCAACGCAGAATCGCTTCCCTAATGCGCTTACAATACATAGCGTTGATTTCCGGCAAACCTTAAAGGCAGCAAGACATTAACCTATTCGCCAACAGAGGCACTGGTCAATAACACGTTTTAAAAAGAACAAACCGGCTCTATCCATCCGAAATCTCATGATAACACACTATTTTAAAATAGCCATCCGCAACTTCAGGCGAAACAAGCTGTTCTCATTCATAAATGTGTTCGGACTTGGGCTAAGCATGTCGGTGTGTTTACTGGTGTTGTTGCGGTTAAATCATCAATTGAGTTACGACGGTTTTCATAGTCGTGCAAAGGAGCTTTACCGCATCAATACGGTGCTCACCAGTCGCGACGGATCAACTTACCGCATGGCTTCTTCTGCTATGCCCCTCGCTCCTGCCCTGTTGCAATCATATGGCATTATAGACAAGGCCATTCGGGTTCAACCTGCTACTGCTACAACAGCTTCAACGAGCCAAAAAGCATTGCATATCCGTGCAGCCTATACGGACCCTGGTTTTCTACAGGTGTTTAGCTTTCCGGTTTTAAAAGGCGATGCGGCAACCGCATTAAAAAACCCCAATACGGTTGTTCTTAGCAGGACATATGCAGAACGTCTCTTTGGGTCAACTAACGTAATTGGTTCGGTCTTAACGCTTGAAAATGCCGGTAATTTTATAGTAACTGCTGTGCTGGCTGAGGCGCCGTCAAAATCACACCTCGACTTTGATGCCTACTTCCCTATAGCATCTATAACAGGAGCTGAAAATGAGGCTCGGGCAAAAGCAGGTGACTGGAGCAACTACAACCATACCTACACCTATGTGCTGCTTCACCCCGGAGCGACGGAGGATCAGTTGCAGAAGGCAGCAGCAAGCATTTCAGCTGAACTTGCGAAAACTTCAAGTTTGCAGGGGCAGGAGAACTATGGGTTTATGGTGCAGCCCTTTGGAAGCATTGTATTGGGAGAAGAGCTTATTAACAATCTTGGCGACATTGGTTCGCGCAGCAAAACCTTTATCGAAATCCTGGTGGGTTTGGTAATATTGGTTTCGGCCTGTTTCAACTATACCAACCTATCCATCGCGCGATCATTAAAGCGGGGCAAGGAGGTTGGGATAAGAAAGGTATCGGGTGCACCGAGAACACAAGTGTTTTACCAATTTATTACCGAGTCTCTGCTGGTATCACTGGTTGCACTTGCGGTTGGCTGCTTTATGCTAAAGCTGATCATCGACTATGCCCCATTTAGCGGAGAAATGATTCCTGAGGGTTTTAGTATCAACCGCACGCTGGTGATTACTTTCATTGTTTTCGCATGTTTTACCGGGCTCATCGCGGGTGTCATACCGGCCTGGGCACTTTCGTCCTTTGCGCCGGTAGATGTATTGAAGAACCTGGCAAACGTTAAACTATTTGGAGGCAACAGGTTTAGAAAAGGCCTGATCATAACCCAGTTCACCATAAGCCTGTTCACGCTTATTTTCACCACCATTGCTGCGAGGCAGTTCCGTTACATGAGTTCTGCAGATCCCGGCTTTGATCGGGAAAACCTCGCAGTAATCCCGCTGAATGGTGCCGATCCAAAGGTGATCGCTACCAGGTTGAAGACAGTAACAGGTGTTGAAGATGTTAGTGCCACTTCGTTAACGCCAGGGCACAGTTCGTCTGGCAGGGTTGCAGTAAGCAGGCTGAAAGGAAATCAACCGCTTTCCTTTGACTATTACGATACGGATCTAAACTGGCTTAAGGTTCTCCGGCTGCAATTAACGGCGGGCAATTCAATGCCGGAAGTAAATGACGCGCATGCCGGAGCGTTTGTGGTGATCAATGAAAAAGCCATCGAGGTACTTAATTTTAAGTCCGCTTCGGAGGCTGTCGGACAAACCGTATGGCTGAACGACAGCAGCCAGGTACAGATTGCCGGAGTAGTAAAGGATTTCCATTTTCGCAGTCTTGCGGTGCCGATCTCACCACTGGTGCTTCGGTACCGGCCCGATAATTTTAAGCTTTTACAGGTTCGAACCAACCTGTCGTCGCCTCAAATCGAAACAACGCTTGAAAGCGCATGGAAGCAAGTGTACCCTGCGAAACCTTTCCAGGTAAGCTGGCTTCAACAGGATCTTTATGAAAGAGCATCTGCCTTGAGCACAGTCTCGATGCTTTACTTCCTTGCTTTTATCGCCGTTACCATTGCCTGCCTTGGCTTGTTTGCCATGGTGATCTACAACACAGAAACAAGAACAAAAGAAATTGGTATCCGAAAAGTATTTGGCGCATCCGTGGCGGTGATTGTAACACTGTTATCGCGTGATTTTCTGAAACTCGTTTTTATTGCTGGTCTTATCGCATTACCGCTTAGCCTGATCGGTGGAGGTTTATTTCTACAGGTTTTTGCAAGCCGGGTAACCATGGATCCGGTTAGTATCATCTTGTGTTTCGCAGGGTTGCTAGTGCTGGTTATGCTAACCATAAGCACACAGATTATAAAGGTGGCGTCAGCTAACCCGGTTGCTAGTTTGAAAGTTGAGTAGGAAAACAAAGGAGACGGTTGTTAACACCGGATTGATCCGGCAAAAGACAAGTATTATGCTGAGGAATTATTTAAAGGTTGCCTGGAGAAGCATTGTGAAAAACAAATTTCATTCAGCGCTAAATATATTTGGTTTATCCATCGGGCTCGGATTTACGATGCTGGTTGCTGCTTTCCTGTGGGCACAACTGCAGGTGAATAAAAACCTTAAAAATGCCGGCCGCCAATACATTTTACAGAGCAGATGGAAGGATCCGAATTTGGGAGGCGAATTGACTACCCTTGGCCCACTGGCCCGGGCGCTCAAAGAACAGTACCCGGGCCTGGTTTCAAACTACTACCGTTTCGATGGTATCACCTCCAATGTATCCCGGGGAAACATCAGCTTTCGCCAGGATCTCCAGGTAGGTGACTCCACCCTACTCAATATGTACGGGTTTGAATTGTTACATGGTAGCGCTACCGAAGCTTTAAAACATCCCAGTTCAGTGGTGATCGGCGACGCGGCGGCGATTAAGTACTTTGGAAAAACGGATGTTGTAGGCAGGTCGCTCACCATTGAAAGTTTCTCCGGCAGCAAACGCGATTTTACGATTACGGCTGTAATGAAGGACCCAGGTGAAAACAGCGTCACACGGCTGTTGCCAAGTAACCATAACCAATTGTTTATACCACTTGAGGCACTTAAGTTCTTCAACAGGGACATGTCCACATGGTTGAACGCCGGGGTAGTTGGTTTTATTGAGTTGCAAAAAGGGGTCGACATTAGCGCTTTAAAAGCACCCATTCAACACCTTGTAGAAACGCATGCACCCGAACAAATCAGGGCTAATATGCAACCATACCTGGTGCCCCTGACGAGTTACTACCTTGATGCAAATAATAGACTGTTAAGAAAAATGCTTTACACGGTTTCATTTATTGCCGCTTTCATCTTATTGATGGCGATCATCAACTTTGTAAACATTTCGGTAAGTAAATCCTCAATCCGGATAAAAGAGATCGGTGTGCGCAAAGTGTTGGGTGGCTTGCGAAAGGAATTGCTGCAGCAATTTTTGTTTGAGTCTGTTTTCTTAACCGGGATAGCAACCCTTTTTGCAATATTGCTGTATGTGCTTTTCAGACCACTTCTCTCGGGTATTCTAGGCAGGGAAATTCCTGCATTTAACAGCTTTCCTGCAGTTTTTCTGTTGGGCCCACTTGGGTTGTTATTGGTGATCGGAGTGCTCGCCGGGTTTTATCCTGCCATACTGCTATCGAAGTTAAAAGCTTCCGATTCCATCAAGGGTAAACTAAGGTCGGTGAATGAGAATATCATGCTTCGGAAATCACTGCTGGCTTTTCAGTTCTCCACCGCGTCAATCGTTTTCATTGGGGCAATCGTAGTTTCTCAACAGGTCTCGCTGTTTTTTAGCAAAGAACTGGGCTACGACAAAGATTATGTATTGTCAGCCCAGGTACCAAGGGACTGGTCCGCCTCCGGGGTACAAAAGCTGCGTACCATCCGCAACGAGTTTCTGGACGTGCCACAAGTAAGCAGTGCCGCTCTATCCTACCAAATCCCGAATGGAAACAATATCGGCGGTGTTTCGGTCTATCGCAAAGACCTTGACTCTACCCAATCTGTAGCCACAGTTGCCATGATCACAGATGAGCACTATCAAACTACATACGGTTTAACGATGAGTGCAGGCAATTTCTTTAGCCCAGCATACAAACCACAAGACTCCTCACATATCGTGATCAATGAGACCGCTGTTCGTGCGCTTAGGTTCAGCAGTAACGCTGATGCCGTAGGCGCAGTTGTACGGGCTACAGGAGGCGGGAATGACCTGACAATTGCTGGTGTCGTTAAGGACTACCACTTTGGTTCAATGCAAACCCACATTCAGCCGGTTACCCTATTTAACGTAGATCTCTGGAACAACTACCGCTACCTTTCCTTTAAAATAAAGCCCGGAAACGTTTCCGCAGCTGTAGCGGCATTGTCGGCAAGGTGGGCAGCGCTTTTCCCGGGTGTCGCCTTTGAATATACTTTTATGGACGATACGCTCGCAAGGCTCTACCAATCAGAAATACAACTCAAAAAGGCAGCTCAGGCGGCAACTGCGCTTGCCATCGTCATTGTTCTGTTAGGTGTAACCGGACTTGTCTCCATCAGCATTCAAAAACGAACAAAAGAGATTGCTATACGCAAGGTGCTCGGAGCTGCAACAGCAAATGTGGTGAGGCTTTTTCTGAAAGACTTTCTACCGGTAATTGCAGTAGCCGGCATAATCAGCACCGCACCGGCTTACCTGCTCATGCGGCAGTGGTTAAACAACTATTCGGTTAAGATCAACCTTTCAGCGCTTCCCTTTATTGCTTCCATCGTATCACTGGGTGCAATTACAACATTGCTGATCGTGCTTCGGATTGCCAGGGCAAGTATTCAAAACCCGGCAAAGCAACTACGAACAGAATAGCAATCATGCAAAGAAATCATCATAGACTATTGGTCTTGCCTATAAATGAGAAATCAATAATTGTATAAGCAAGGCCCTACCAAGTACAACCTAAACGCACTATCAAAATCATGATCGAACTACAACATTTATCTAAATGGCACATGCAGGCCGGGCGGCCAAACTTCGTGTTGAAAGATGTTAACCTCAAGGTTGCAGAAGGCGAATTCATATCCATAATGGGACCATCGGGTTCGGGAAAGTCCACCTTATTAAACATCATCGGAATGCTAGACGAACCATCAGAAGGAGAATACCTGTTTATGAATGAGTCTGTCGCGAAACTAAAAGAGAAGCAACGCTCACAGTTGTATAAACGCTATATCGGTTTTGTTTTCCAGGCTTATCACCTCATTGATGAATTGACGGTTTACGAAAACATTGAAACCCCCTTACTCTACCAGGATGTGAAAGGATCAGAACGTAAAGCAATGGTTGGTGACATGCTCGACCGCTTCCAGATTGTAGGCAAAAAGGACCTTTATCCCTCGCAGTTATCTGGTGGACAACAACAGCTTGTTGGTATTGCAAGAGCGCTGATTGCAAAGCCAAAACTGATCCTTGCTGATGAGCCAACTGGCAACCTCAACTCTAAACAAGGCGAAGAAATTATGGAACTCTTTACGCAGGTGAACCAGGAAGGTGTAACGGTGATCCAGGTGACACATTCTGAAAAAAACGCAGCATACGGCTCGCGCATCATACAATTGCTGGATGGGAGGATTGAACATGCCTCGTACGCTTAAAAAGAAAGAAATGCATTTATTATTTAGGATAGCGGTTTTGCTACTGATAACCGCACCGCCATGTGTTTATGCGCAAGATAGCACCGTGCACAGGATTACGTTAAAACAAAGCGTAGAGAAGGCGCTTGCAAACAACCTGCAGGTACAACAAAGCAAGTTGCAAAATGAGACAACTGCTATACAACTGCGGCAGGCTAAGGCGAATGCTTTCCCGGACCTGTTTGGTAATCTTGGTCACGGGCTCAACCAGGGCAGAAGTATTGACCCGTTCACAAACACCTATATCAACCAGCAGGTGTCGTATGCCAGCTATAACCTGAACTCATCTGTCATCCTGTTTAATGGCTTTCAACTAAAAAACGCTGTTCGGCAAAGCACTTTCAATAACCAGGCTGCCCAAATGGACGTACAGCAGACAAAAGACAACATCATGCTGAACGTGATACTAGCCTATGTGCAGATGTTGAACGGGGCAGAACAATTGATACAGGCACGTAACCAGGAAGCAGTCACCCGAAAACAAATGGAACGGCTCGAAACGCTTAACAAGGCAGGAGCCATTACCCCCGTGTTGCTTTATGATTTAAAGGGGCAGCTCGCAAACGATGAACTGGCTATCGTAAGCAGTGCAAATGAACTTAATGCAGCAAGGTTAAGCCTCTGTCAGCAGATGAATGTACCGTACGACAAAGACCTGCAGGTGGAACCTTTTACCACCATAAACGAAGAGCTGGTTTACGACAACGATGTTCCCTCCCGGGTATACGAGGTTGCAGAAGAGCAACTCGCCATCATCAAAGCGGCAGAATACCGGAAGCAAAGTGCGTTGGCAAATATCAAGATAGCCAAAGGAACCTTTTTGCCTACGGTTGCACTTAGTGGTTCTATCAACACCAATTATTCCAATGCAGCACGCCGCGACATTCCATTGGGGATTGTAGATGTTGCTACCGGCGACTATATCAATGTTAACGGAAGCAAGGTTCCCGTAATGACCCAGCGAAGAAATTTCGACATCCAAAAGATCCCCTATACCGACCAGTTCAAGAACAATTACAGTACATCCTTATACCTCAGCGTAAGGGTTCCCATACTAAATGGTTTCCGTGCCCGCAACAGGGTGTCGCTTGCGAAGATCGACCTGGCGAATGCAACGGTGGTTGAACAGGCAATGCGTACACAATTGAACCAGCAGGTTGAGCAGGCATTTTTCCAGTTGAATGCAGCAAGAGAACGTTACAAAACATTGCATCGGCAGGTGGAAGATTTTAGTGAGTCGTTTCGGATCGCAGAAGTGCGGTTTAACGCGGGAGTGCTGACACAGGTAGATTACCTGATTGCAAAAAACAATGTCGACAGGTCGAAGATAAACCTGATATCTGCAAAATATGATTGCATATTCAGGTCACAAATACTCGACTATTACAGGGGTAAGCTCGTGCTTTAACCTCAGGACAGGGGTAAAAAAAAGAAGGGCCAGGATAGAAATCCAGCCCCGTTTTAATCCAATATTCTATGAAAAACCACTTATATAGACGTTGGTGGAAAACAAAGGGTTGCGTACTAAACGAATTAAGTTTGGATAGTGGGCTCACAGATGATCACAGAAGAAACAAGCCCTGACAAAAGGAAAAGGCAATCCAGAATAAAAGAGTAATCTTCTGTGGTTATCCGTGCTTTCTGTGCGAGACCCCATTTTGCTCACAGATGAGCACAGACGTCTTTCCAAATTTCGTCGAGAAGTAATTGTTTTCTGCTGTGCCTTTCTGTGTATTCGGTGCGACACCAGCTTTGCCGTGAGGGCCCTAAAAACTTGTATTCGTCAGCTTAGGCATATTCCGTGGTGTAATCCCCTGTACTTTGTCCGCGACAAAGTTTGTGACGTTCTTCAGCACAAACCGCTTTGCATTTGCAGCCTGTTGGGCTTTAACGTTAAAGAGTTCTATTCCTTTTACATCATCCAGTATAATGGCCGGCCTGGTTTCTTTACCCAGGTAGCTGATCTCAATATTATTCATTTGTATATTCGATGCATGCCTGATGAAGAACCCATAGGCAGGCATAACACCAAACTTCTGGGGCTCAGGGTAGGCTCTTTCATACTCTGGAACCGTGGTTTGTATGGTTGTAGCCGGTGAGTCAATCTGCCGGTGATAAATCCGGATATTGTTAAACTTAACGTCTTCGATGTCGTGCCCGGGAAGCCCGGAAATAAGCGAAGAAAAGTGTGCGTCGGCATTATGCACCATGATGTTGCTGATCAATACGCGTCGGAGTGCGCCAATCTTCATGCCTTGCGGTCCACGCATACGACCGCCAAGCCGAAGAAAAAAGGGGGAGTTAACAATGTCCCGCATCGTAATGTTGCTGATCGTAACATCCTCCAGTAAGGCACCATCAACGGTTTCTAGAGCAAGCCCGCGGCAGTAATCAAATACACAGTTGGTAATGGTAATGTTTTTAAACCCGCCATTCGACTCCGTTCCGAATTTTATCCGGCCTGTCGGACCTTCCTGGTCGGGCACCTGGTTAAACGCTTTTCTCTGATAGGTACCATTAATAAATGTTCCCAGGTCATAACCACTAACCTGGCAATTGGTGATCGTTACATTTTGTGTTGGCCGCGCCTCGTTAAGTGCATAAGAACTTTTTAAACAGATCGCATCGTCGTAGGGCGAATTGATGCTGCAATTGGAGATGCGCACGTTCTGGCAACAATCAATGTCCATTCCGTCGCGGTTGGTATCCATCTTAAGGTTATCGATGGTGAGGTTATCAACCCCTGTTGCCAGAATACCAAAGTGCCCGCCATAGGTGATGGTAAAATCTTTAAGTATTACATTGCGGCACAGCTTTAATGCGATGGCCTTATTTGCGCCACCGTCCCACATATAGGGTGCGGCATTAATCCCTCGTCTTGCCCAACCTTCGCTTCGGGTAAACCCGCGACTTAGTCCTTTGCCGAAAATGGTGCCTGGTCCCAGGATGGAAATGTTCTCAAGATTCTCACCCCAGATCAGGCTGTTGTGCCAATGGCTATGGCCGAAGTCCTGGAAGTTATTGCCTGCACCAGGCTCCGGCTCATCATACCGGCCACCGTGGGTAGAGTCGGCCGCCTGCAATACACAACCCTGGTCGAGGTAAAGTGAAATATTGCTTTGAAGGTGTATTGAATAGCTGATATAGGTTCCGGCGGGAAAAAATACCGTTCCTCCGCCACTTCTCCCGGCCGCCGCTATGGCATCATTAATCGCCCTGGTATCATTTGTTTTGCCATCCCCAACCGCGCCATATGACCGTATACTCACCAGCTGCATTGGCTGCTGCGCCATACATACGGCCGTGGATAACATGATCACCAAAACAAACAATGGTCTTTTAAACATCATAAACAGGATTAATCATTGTAAAGAAAAATTCTAATAACGTCTTTTGATCCCTTCAACGGTGCCATCCGTGTGCTATAGACTTAATCTTTCCATACCACCACATCGGCTGTCTTCACCACCTTACTGCCAACAAGTATTTTAGCACCTGGTTTAACCGGAACAATAAAGGGTTTTTCGGAGTAATTCACCCCCACCCAAAATCCATCCCGCCAATCGATCATCACACCATCGGGATAATTTTCAGTTGCAATACCTGCCTGCTGGTACACTCGTTGTAATACGGCTTTCTCCAGCGCACCATCGTCGGTATCCGGGCCAATGTAGGTGACTGTTCCTTTACCAAATCGGTGCGAAACCACTGCAGCAGTTCCTGCGTAATACTGGTTGGTATAAGTTGCCCAAACGGCTGTACCCTGTAACGGCTTAATCATATCTGCCCAGTTGTTCCAGCGATACCCCTGGTTGCCCATCTTAATTGTACCCTGCACGCTATCCGGTAACAGATCATAATACGAAATCTTTGCGCCGATTAATTCATGAATGGGCTCGGCCCACTTCATTTCCCAGAGTTTACCGGTTCGGTCCTTTTGCCCGGTACGGGACGACAATACCAGGTGGCCACCATTCTGAACATAGGTTTTCCATCGCTCTACCAGCTTTGCATCAAGCAGCTGGTATGCAGGTGCAACCATTACCGGGTACCCGGAAAAATCTTTGTCTTCAGTAATTACATCAACAGGTGCACCCAATTGCTTCAACCCATTGTAGTACCGCTTCAGGTGATCCATAAAAAACCATTGGTTGGTTTGCGGCTGGTTGTCCATCTCCCACCTGTTGTCTGCATTATACAAGATCGCTGTCAGGCGCTTTTTGTAAGCCGCTGGCATGCCTGCAGCAGCGTCGTACGACTTACGGAGTTCTTTTATTTCGTTGATCACCCTTATGTACTCCAGTCCGCTTGTACTTGGCGTAACCCCATCGGTGCTGATGATGCCATAATGGTATTGTTCACCACCGGTGAGTGGTTGCTTAAACCGGTAGTTGCACACGAATTTATTTCCACCGGCGAACGCGTGCCATATCCACATGCGTACAGCACCCTTCAGCGGTTGTGAATTAAACTTGCCCCAGTTTACCTGGCCTGGCTGAAGCTCCATAACCCCCGTGGTACCATTAAATGAACGGAAGAAATCATTTGCAAAGCCAATGCTGGTCGACGATCCCAGGCGAAAACCCTGCGGACCAATTCCTTTATCGTAACCGGCAACCAGGTATTTGGTATAAGTCAGAAAATCGAGACTGTTGATATGTGTAGGATCCACGTCTACATGCTCAGGCATGAGGTTGGTCGTGATCCATTGTGAAGCCGGTATATGCTTTCTTAGGATCTTGTATTGGAGGCTCAAAAATTCGTTCGCTTCGTCAGCGGAGAAACGCCGGAAGTCAAGCACAGCCGCGGGAGCGGGTTGCGCAATGAGTTCTTTTTGATTGGGTATAAGTACCTGGCTGAAGTCGTTGTAACGGATACTCCAGAAGGCGGTGCCCCAGGCTTTATTCAATTCATCTACGCTTTTATACTTTGCTTCCAGCCATCTCCTGAAACTTTGCTGTGCGGCCGGGCTGAAATCATATTGCCCATAGTGCGAGGGCTCATTATCAAGCTGCCAACCCCATATGCGATTATCTTTTCCGTAGTGTTTACCAATAGCTTCAACCATTTTCTCAACATAGGTTCTGTAAACAGGGCTCGACCAAGAGATGTGTTGCCTGGAACCGTGTTGCATCGTTCTCCCTTCGGCATTAACCATCAGGATCTCGGGATGTTTTTGCGCCAGCCATGCCGGTGGTGTTGGTGTTGAGGTACACATGATCACTTTCACCCCATTCTGATGGGTAAGTTCAACAGCTTCATCCAACCACTTAAAATCGAACCTGCCTTCTTCCGGTTCTATAAAAGACCAGGCAAATTCACCAAAATGGGTAAACTCGAAACCAATTTCCGCCATCTTCTTAATGTCCCTCGACCAGTACTCGCGCGGCCATTGTTCGGGATAATAATATGACCCGATCGTCATCAAATCCTGTTTCGGAAAAAAGTTTTGATTTTGTTGAGCAACTGTTTTGTTCTGCAAAATCATTACTAATAAAATCAGGCAAGAACTCATGATAACACCCCTTTCCGGTACGATTTTCATGCTGGCAATTTTTGTTTAGAGTAATTCAATCGGGTACAATTATGAGTTAAGAGTGCAGCGTTATGAGTTAAGAGTGCAGCGTTATGAGTTATGAGTGCAACATTATGAATTATGAGTGCAGCGTTATGCGTTTGGCGAGTGCGCAATTCATGTTGCATGTTAAATGTTATTTGTTAAATGAGGCAAATTTAAATTTATCTTTTGTGACGATTGCAACCGATTATTGCTTACCATTCAACGTCTCATCATCCCTTTAAACCTGATTTCAGAAATCTTGATTTAATATTCAATGTCGTTTAGTTAAGTACATTTCTTTGGGCCTAACTGTATTGTTTCTGTTAAGCATCGTTGCCCGCCCGGCTGCGCCAGTCGGACGTCCGCCCGGCTGAAGCCATTCGGACGGGGGCGCCGCACTCTTGTACTCCAGTTAAAATACGCAGCTTTAATGCAGTACAAAAGCTTAACTAAACGTCATTAACTTAATATTCAACATAGCCCTTTATCTCCAATATCACTTTATAACACTTAACGCCAATAAATATTAATTTTCAAATCACAACGACGAATTCACAACCGCTCATAACTCTCAATTCTTATTGCTTAACTCATAATGCTTAACTCATGACCCTTTACAACTCATATCGACCAATGCTACAGTTACACATATGGTTAATACCCGCTGATAACTGAATGTCGTTTAGTTAAGCCCCTGCTGGCTTAATTGCCCAGTAATGGTATACGGTACAAGTGTGCGACGCAACGATTTACAATTAAAAAACTGCGGCTTGGTCCAAAAAAGATTGCTTCACTAAACGACATTGACTCATAATTCTTAATTCTTAACTCATAACGCTCTAGACTTTTATCAATAATGCGTATGGTTCACCACCGAGTTCTTCAGGTACAAGGGATCTTTCTTCAAATCCTTGCCGGTATGCTTTGCACTTTTGCTGCCATACACCCGAAGTAATCCCCTGTTTAAGGTAATTACTTCTTCAGCACCGCGGCCGGTAAAATCAAACATATGAAATACCCCATCAGGAAAATACAGCTTTCCTGTACCACTATCGTTGATCCTGAACTTATACCAGAACAGTTGCTGCCTGCCATCGCCCTTCCAATTACCCTTTACAAAATCGGGGTTGCCGTTAATAGGATTACCCGGCCACTTCATCAACTTTTTTCCCGTGTTATCAAACCAGTACAATTGGCTGGAAAGATAAGGCTCATTCACCTGCCGGTTGCCATAAGTCCGGCCACCCACAACAACCTGCGGAGCCCCTGCAGTTTTTAGAAAATTACCCACCTGTATTTGTTGGCTGTGTTCCGCTACGTTTTGCCAGATGATCTTACCCGTCATTGCGTCATATACAAACACCCCCGCTTCACTATTCGACGTTACAATGTCCGTTTTACCATCGCCATTAACATCACCAAACTTATAGCTGTCCGCATGGTCGTGGTTGTCGGGCAGCAGGTCGAACCGGTTCCATACTTGTTTGCCGTTCGCATCAAGCAAAAGTGAGCCAACTAATACTTCGTCGACGCCATCTTTATTTAAATCGATCGGGTAAATATAATGGCCAAGATTGTCCTTTTTCCTGTTCTCCGTATGCACCCACATCGGTTTCAAATTCTCATCAAAAGCATTGATGTTGATGGCACCTCCCATATCGGTGAATACGGCCAGTTCGTTGGGCGGACCGGCCGTGAGTTTAGCTATTGCCAGGCGAAAATTATTATAAACATGTGGCAGCGGTTTTGTTGGCCATGCTGTTTGCTTATTGATTTTTCCGGTAGCGCCATCGGCAATCACCAGCCATTCTTTACCGTCGATAAATCGCCAGTGCACCACTTCAGCTTTGCCATCCCTGTCGAAATCCCATAGTACCCCAGGCGCTTCAAATTCGGAGCGTTCACGCGTATATTCTTCGGGTGCCTTCCAGCTCCAGAGTTCTTTACCGTCGTGATTGAAAACGTGTGCAGAAAAGTCCGGCTCCAGGACGAACAAATCGGTTTTACCATCGCCATCTACGTCGCCGAATTTAACGGCATTAGACATTGGTATCCTGTATTCTTTTAGCAGCTGCACATCAGGGTTCAGTTGGTAGGCGGTGATGTCCTCCGCTTTAAGCTGGTTGTTTTTGGTAAGTACCAGCACGTCGAAAATTGAACCCGGATTTATGCGGGTGATCTTTACATATGCTTGTCCCTTTTTGAGGTGGAACGCCCCGGCATTGGTCCAGGTAAGTTGAGTCCTGCCAAAGGTAGAGTCGGTTACTTTATCATTGATTGCTACTTTGAAAGAGCTTCCCTGTTCACCTTTGCTTCTTACAAAAAGCGTGTAGGCACCATCTTCCGGTACCGATATGGTAGTCATGAGGTTTGTCGCCGATTTAAGTACCAGCCCGGTGTTGTTGAACAGCCAGTCGCCCATTGGACCCGCATCGGTGATGGTATTACCTTTTGGAATTTCTTCCAGGAAATCGGATGCCGGTATGATCACCGTGTTCTTGAGTCGTCCCCTATCCTCTTGTGCTTTGGCCTGGCCCATGAGGCAAAGCAACAACAGCCCTAACCAGTACTTTTTCATGTAGATCATTTGAGCAAATATTTTTGGGTTTTTAGTACCTGTTTCTGCCTGTACTATGGCTATGGTTGATAACGCCAGGTGCGGTTGTCTGTACGAAAAGGCACAGCAGGCAACCCCGCGCCATTTACAAGATTTGGCATTGCCGTTTCATGCCAGGCAAACCGTACTGCGGAAGGCTTATTTATTCCAGCGGTGGAAACAACTATCCTGTTTCCACGCACAACCGCATCAGCCGGCTTAAACACGCCATCATATCCGGCGATGCTGAACCAGCTTAGGGGCTTACCATCACTTGTTTTCAGCCCGTTTGCATTTTGAAAGGATAAAACAGCCCTCCCCTTCTTTCGTTTCATTTTTGTAAACAGGGGGCCGCTGCTAACCACTTTTTGTTGATAATCGGTTTCAAGTGCTACCAGTGCAAGGCGCCGACCCACCTCCCACTTGTACGATGGATGAATGTCGGTAAGGTTGTCGACAAGATCTGTAACCACGATAGAACGGCTGAAAGGAATCTTTTCTGAAGCTACCTGCGCCTCCCAGAATTCAGGAAGTGTTTCCGGGGTATGCTTTATACGGTCGGGCCGTTTGGTGTAAGAGTATGGTGCGAGCTGTACGGAATAAAACGCGAGCTCATTAATGCCCCATTTGTTTCTCCACGCTTCAACAAGTGCCTGCATCTTATCGGCATAGCGCATACCATCATTCATCATACAGTTCGACTCACCCTGGTACCATAAAAAGCCGCGTAACGCAAATGGTGCGAGCGGTTCAATCATGCTGCGATAGTTTTTTCCGGGCACCGCACTGTCGATCATAAAAGGTGTCTTTTCCGCTTCCGGAGCAAACGCGGGCAAGGCTTTATAACCTTCTGCAGGTGTCCATGGTTCTATACGGCTACCACCCCATGAGGAGTTGATTACCCCGATGGGTATGCGGAGTTGTTGATACAGGTTTTTGGCAAAAAAGAAACCGGCAGCCGAGAACTTTTCCAGGGCTTCTCCTGATGCTTCATTCCAGCCGGTGGTGGTCACATCCGGTGTGCTCAATACTTTTTGCACGTTGAATATGCGGATGGAAGGGTAGGCATTTTTAAGTTCCAGCTCGGCGCTGTCGGCGCCCCTTGCCGGTTTCGCATAGTTGCCACGCTTCATCGGGTACTCCATATTCGACTGACCCGAACACAACCACACTTCGCCAACCAGCAGGTTTGAAAGGGTGATCGTATTTCCCGCAGTAATGGTCATCGTTTGTGGTTGTTCATTTGCGTTCATTGGTGCAAGGGTTACCTTCCAATATCCTGCAGTGTCGGATTTGGTTGTTTGTTGCTGGCCGGCGAACGATACGTTTACCTGTTCACCCGGTGTTGTCCACCCCCAAACCGGCAGGGGTTTGTTGCGTTGTAATACCATATTGCTGCCAATCACTTTTGGCAAACGCAACTGTGCAGGAGCAAGGAATGGAAGGGCGAGCAGAAGAAGAAAGGGCATGTGTTTGTTATGTTGAATGTTTAATGTTTAATGTTAAATGACGAAAGCCCAGTTCTTATTCCCGGGCATGAGGGATCTCGTTGGGGTGGTTAAATGTTAGAGTGATGATGAAGAGTTAAGCGGATGTTGCCTGGTAATGAAACTTTGGTATGAGTGATGTGTCGTAATCTGTGTTGGTTATCACTCGAAGTCATTCGTTGAGATATCATAAGTGAACCATTGAACTATGGTAAATACCAGGTGAATAGCATTGTTTCCGTAGAAGTGAGTGACACAACCGGAGCCTCATTAAAGATTTAAAGCTGGCTCCATAAGTGTCTTTTTAGTAAAGCAGCATTGTTTCCGCTGTATGAGTTCTGCCAACGTAGCGCTCATACCGGCTCTATTTATCACTTTACATACAAGCTCCAATATATCATCAACCAAGCTTATTTCTTTCCCTGGCCCCAATTCAACATTCAACATGTAAAATTCAACATAACTACTTGTAGCTTCTCTTCAGCCACGCTTCCGGAACGGGAATGATGCAGATGTTCATCGACCGGTTATCGGCAGAAAGCATGGCAGATTGAATTTGTATTTTGGTTCCATCAGGGCTCATGGTTGGGTGCGGATGATCGGCAGCGGTTTCCTTATGGCCTGTAGACAAAAGGATCATCTCACGAGTATGCCTGTCGATAAGGTAGATGCCACGCGCAAAGTCGTCGCCTACTGCCCACCTGCCATCAGGCGATCCGCTTACATGCCATAGCCCGCTTCCGCTAGGTGTTTGACCAACGATGGACATCTCCCTTGTTCTCAGGTTCACAATGCCCAGTCCGGTTGGCTTCTCACGCGTTCCCGATGGACCCCATGCCGTTTCCTGGCCTGGATTGGCACCACTCACCGCCGTGCCGGGTGCATTGATACCTGTTTTTGTACCCGGTATGGTGCGATGCCCCATGATGGCAATTGCCACTTCGTCGCGCGCCGTTACAGCCTCATGCGTAACCCACTCAAAATCTGCTTCAGGATATAGGGGACGCAGCCCGCTGCCATCCGCCATTACGGTCCAGGTACGTTGGGGCGACTTGCCGCCGGTTTCCCAGCAGAACACAATTTCACCCGGCATCCATGGATTGGTTTGGATGTGCCCGATCTGGAAAGGCACCGATACCACGTATTTGATCTCCCCTGTTTTTACATTCATCCCCGCGATACCCGATGGGCCTGCGCCCATATTGCGTGGCCCGAAGTTGCTTTCGACCTTGGTGCCCGGCTTCAGGTTTTTTGCCGCCGCATCGCGACCTACCCTGAAGTAAGCCCACTCTTCATCACCGTCAAGCGCCATGTCGCCACCTGCACCAAGTTCTTTGGGGGTGGTGCCACATACACGTTGATAATCCGAAGCAGGTTTCATCCTGCCGGATTTACTATCGGCAAAAACCCTTGCAAGATCTACCTCAACAATTTGCAGCGGCCCTTCGATCATTCTCCTGAACGAGTCGGGATTGTTGCGATACAACGCACTATCGCGTATCACCGGTCTGCGCCGCGTAGTATCTGGATTACGCATAAAGTAAAGTTTCATCGACTTGCGCGCAATGTTCAGCATTCCCGTATAGCCACCTTCGGTAACCTGCACCATCTCCCCGGTTTTTTCGTTCACCGCCATGGCTTCGCCCGGTATGCGGCCCGAGCGGTAAACCAGCCACTGACCATCTGAGGTCCATTGATTGTGCGTCTGGTAGATTTTTGCATCGCCGGTGGGTGTGCTGGTTAAGAACGTAAGCATCGTGCCGGTGATTGGGTCCTTAACCACCTTACGCTCTGAAGGGAAGCGTTTTCCGATCTGCGAAAACGATGAGCCCGCAACCAGTAAGGCAGTGGTTAGCGCCGACCAGTAGAGAAAAGATCTGTTAGTTTTCATATGTACAATTTATCGGTGTTTCAATTGATTTCTATTTTGCCATTCAGGCTTGCTACCATTGCAGCGCGGTGTTGGTCCATTCGGCTTATGTTTTAACTCCGTTGATCCTTACCCCTGGCGGAGCAGCAAGTATGGTGGTGTTGACCTTGCCGTTTGCACCTTTTGTGTGCCGTACTTTAATCACTCCATGGGGTGTCGGAAAACTTCCGTCTGCCCACTCCAGGTCACCAAGGTGTGGTTCAATGGATATCGTTTTGCAACCAGGCTCAACGACCTTAAATCCAAGCACATGTTCTGTTAACCAGGCGGTCGGTCCGGATGCCCAGCCGTGACAAAGGCTACGCCTAAGCCCAATATAACAATAGGCTCCCGTAATGCGGTGATAGTCGAGTTTGCCTGCAGGAACCACTTCATCTATGCGCCCCGCGTTTTTCGCTTCCTCAAGATCAAAATCTTCCCAGAAAGTGGTGGCACCCAGGTCGAGCATCCCACCCCAGTAACTCCTGATGTTATCCAGGCAGGTTTGATAGTCGCCTGCTTTTGCCTGTGCCTGCAGCATATAGTAGCCGAAAAAAGTGGAGTAGTTTTTTGTACCGCCAACCGCTATAACCTCGCGATTAGCTTTTTCAGCCGGAACGATGCCTGCAAGCGCCAGTAAGGATGCGGCCTGTTTTGACTTATTCGGATCCGGTACATAAGTTTTCATCTTTGTTACCAGTGCCCGGTACTCCTTTGCCCTCGCCGGCTGCCCAAGAATTTCGCAGAGTGTAGCACCGCGATCAAAAGCAAGTACCATCAGCGATTGCAAGCCGGCATGTATACCCTTTTCATTTTCGCTCGAAGGCCAGTCGATAAATCGAAAGCCCGGGTTCAGGTTTTCTTTTCCTGAGGCATCCACGCGGATACGCAAGGTATCGAGTAGGGCCACCAGGTAACCGGCTTGTTGTTGCAGGTAATCCCGTTTGCCATGGTATAGGTACCAATCGTGTTGCAGAATGATCCACCACATGGAATAGGCGCTGATCCCATTCATCCACTTCTCAACAGGGGTATGGTTGCGAACAAAATCCAGGCTCTTTGGCACGAGCTCCTGGTAGCCAAAAACCGAATTGATCGTCATTACTTCAGGATGCATATCGCCGATCCAAACCATGCGATCGCGTTTGATACCATCCCACAGGTAGTCTTGCATATTGAGGTGTACCGTATAAGCTCCGGTCTTCCAGATCCTGTTCAAACGTTCGTCGTTGCATTTAAAACTGCCGAGGTAAGGAATGTCGCGGTAGGTAGCTACCGCCCTGATTTCCTTTATTGCGAGCGAACTACCGGGCTCAGCAATGTCGATACGTGCAAATCGAAAACCGGAGTTGCCGGCTTCTGCGGTACCATAGCCCGGAACGGTCATCTCGAAATCGCGCATAGCATGATGGTTGGTAGCACCGCCTTCGGTTCCCGTTGTGCCGTCGCCGATAACGTCGCTCATGCATTCGCTTACCGACTCTCCAAAACGAATGCGCAGCTTCCGTGTTACCCGGTTGCTGGTGGAGGTAGTGATCTGTATGCCGCCATGTATTTCACGGCCAAAGTCGAGTATTATGCCTGCGCGGGTTCCACCTTTATTTACGAGCCTGGTAACCCGTTGGTCGCCAAAATAAGGCTGGTGTTCGGTTGATGTCAATAGGTGATCCGCATTTAACACCGAGCTGTCGGGGGTTTGCCAAACAATCCTGGTGGGCACCAGGTAGGCGCGGCTCAAAACATCTTTTTCCACGAGGCCGGCTTTACTATCGCTGAATATCGTGGGTACCTGCGCATTGGTGCCGTAGCAATTTGCAATTAGTCTAAGGCATAAAAGCAACTTCAGGCATATGCCCGCAGGTGCATATGCCTTTCTTCGACCAAAGGCAGGTAACTGCGAACTAACCAGATTTATCTTCTGCATGAAATTTTTTTTTTGGCTACCAGCTGTGGTACTATATTGAGCATTTGTTGTGTCACTCACTTGTACTTTTTGTTCTATATGCACCGGGGTACGTTGATTAGTTGACCTGTTGATAAGTTGACAAGTTGACTGGTTGACTGGTTGATAGTTGATAAGTTGACAAGTTGATCAGTTAACTGGTCGACCGCACCATCACGTCTCATCTCTCAACTCTCATCACTCCCCAACCCCTCTCTCCTTTCATCGACCCGACCCGACCATCACTTCTCATCACTCATATCTCATAACTCCCCAACCCCTGTCTCCTTTCATCGACCCGACCCGACCATCACGTCTCATCTCTCATCACTCATATCTCATCACTCATATCTCATATCTCATATCTCATCACTCCCCAACCCCTCTCTCCTTTCATCGACCCGACCCGACCATCACGTCTCATCTCTCATCACTCCAGGGGGATCCCTCGTGCCTTGGGATGACAGCAAACGCCCACCGCACCATCACGTCTCATCTCTCATCACTCATATCTCATCACTCCAGGGGGATCGCTTCGTTCCTCGCGATGACGACCGTTGAATACTCTCTTTGATCACTACTGCTTATGTAATCAACACTGCTTTATCACGTTTAGGAAACGCCGCTTCACCTTTAAAAGCTTTCATAGTGATACGCGTAACGTCGTGTGCCTGCAAGGCGTTTGAAAAATACTCCGGTACATTCTTGCCCCATCGAACACGGCAATTCTGCAGGCTAATATCGTCGGCGAAACGGATATAAAAGCCTGGTGTATTGTGCGGCTCAATTGCCGGGTACGCTGTCGTGGGCCGGTTATCGAAAAGGTTGCCCCGGTATTTTGTCCAGCGATCAAAGGTGACATCAACATGGTTCATCCGGATATTATGGATCCGGCTTTCTTTTGTGCCGTTGATGCGAATGCTGTTTTCAGCGCGGCCCTTTATGTTTGCAAAACTAACATCCGAGATAGTGCCCACCTTTGTTTCGGGTGTACGAGGTATTGCGGTCAGCGATATCGCCTCACCCCTTCCCCACCATGGGTCAGAATGGTAGCGCGATACAAATTCGATATCCCTGAAGCGAACTTTGTAAACGTTTCCTTCATCCCGAAGCTGGATCGTAAGCCCTCTACACGACGTTACGATTTTGCATCGTTCGAATACAATGTTGTAGATGTCGGCAGTTGTTTCGGTGCCAATTTTTAAACCCGAGTCCTGGGTTTCTAACAAACAATCACTAACGGTGATGTTTGCTGATGGCCCATAGTTTTGTTGCTGCCGGGTGGTTTTAATTACAATAGCATCGTCGCCACAAATAATGTGGCAGCCACGGATAACCACATCCCGGCAATGGTCGGGATCAATCCCATCACAATTTGGCACATCGAGGTTGTTGTGTATCCTGATCTTTTCCACGAGCACCTTTTCGCAACCCAGCATATGCAGGCTCCAGCTTGGGGCGCTTGCAATGGTAATGTCGCGTACAACCAGGTTAGTGCAACCGGTGAGAATAAACAAACGGGGCCGCCACTCTTTGGGTATCCACCATTCGTTTGCCTCTTCAAAGTGGGTCATGAATTCCAGTGCCCGGCCATTGATCCTGCCCGTTCCTGATATGGTAAGTCCATTTGCGCCATTGGCAATAACAGCGGCGCCCCCACTATAATCTGCTTTAACGGAGCTGACCAACAACTCGGCATCTCCTTCCAGGTGGAAGTCCATGTTGGATTTTAATTCGATTGTGCCCACCAGGTATTTATGCCCCCTATTAACAAGCACCCGGGCAGCCGTTCCGGAGGTTGCGGCGGCATCGATTGCCTTTTGAATGGCAGTGGTATCCAATGTTTTTCCGTCGCCTACAGCACCATACTGCAGCACCTCGAAAGCGGGAGCAGCAGGCGGGCCCGGGGCAGCGAAAAGCTGCAATGATGGCAGGGCCGCACCAACGGTTGTTACCGTTGCAAGCTTTGCCGCAGAACGGACCAATTGTCGTCGGCTAAAAACGCGTGGGGTTAGTGGCATAGGCAGTAGCTGCTATTTGATGGTGACTTTGACCTGGGCAGACAGCTGCCTTGCCAGGTCCTCAACATAACGTTGAAAGTAGTCTGGTTTCTTAAACCCTTCGTCACTGTTCTCCCAACCTGCAATGGCATAGTATTGAACAGGCTTGTTGTTGCTGACTTTAAGTTTTGCGAGGTAACTGTTGGAAAGCTTGCCCGATTTTGGCGCCTCAATAACGCCATCGTAAATATTGGCAGGCAGCAATAGTGCAAGTGGCAGCCACCATTCTTTGTTGTAGCTATGCCGGTCGTGAGAAATGAGTGCGATCCATTTTTCATTGACCCTTACTTCTATCGGTGGCTTCGTTGCAAAAATGCTTACAAGTCCAATCAGCAGCCGTTCATTGCCCTGTAGCCCTGAGACTTTTACCGCATTGTTGTAAGCGTACATGCCCGGCCAAATGCTGGTATTTTCCTCAACCGAATATTTACCAAAACGGGGTTTCCAGTTCTGGTAGCTGATATGCATAGCCGACCGCACAGGACCTTCGGTTACAATCTTAAAAGTTGTTTTCTCTATGTTGTTTACCGAGTCATCGACTGTAATGCCGAGGCGCATGATGCTATCATTTTTAAGCAATGCCACCCCACCAAGACCGATTGAGTTGCCAACGGCCATTACATCACGCCCCCAGGCTTCCATTACGTGGTAATTGTCTTCAACGGCACCCGTTTTACTGATGCCCACGGTTTCGGGCGAGATGGCCGAAACCCGCTTTCCGAATACGTCTTTTGCATTTCTGCCATCGAGATAGTGCAAGAAACCAACCTTGTCATTTTCCCAGGTGGGACCATCCGTTTGGTATCTTTGAAAACCCATCTTCTTAGGCATGTCGCTGGCGTAGACCACTTCAGTTGTTGCGGGTGTAACAGGTTCGTCGGCACGCATCCGTTTGCCAAAACGAATACTGGTACGTTTGGTATAGACCGGTTGTTCTGAGACCCATATAAGTGATAATGCCTGTGAGGCGCCCGGCTTAAGGCTTATTACAAAAAAAAGTTCGTCCCACTTGTTATCGCCATTCAGATCGTCGAGTTGTGCCGGAATGGTGTCTCCCCCCGAAGACAGCAAGACAGGATACACAACACCGGCGGGTATAGCAGGCAGTTGCGTTCTTTTTATTGAAACGGCTTTATCTGTTAATTGAATAGAAGAGGTATTCGCAACCGTGATCGTGCGGTTGGTTCCACTTTTGGTAACCTGGGCGTCGGCGGCAGTCGAAAGCACATATGTCGCCAGGGCAAGAGTAATGTTTCTCATTATTTTAGTTCGACACTTCGTTTAGATACACTTAATCTGATTCGTAATTTTCCGTAGCGCCAACCACAGCCGTACAAGAGTTCGGCGCCCCCCGGCTTTGCCATTCGGACGGGCAACGGGATTCAAACAAAGAACCAAATGCCAGAGACGAAAAAATAAAGCTTGTTAAGTGGCGACAGATCCGTTCCTGAGTCCGCAACTTTATTTTTATTGCGATCCGTTGGAGGCAGAAGCGTTGGTTGAGTCACGGCCTGACCACAATGGATGTTGGGCCGGTAGCTTGTCACCAATCATCGACAACAATTGAATTGCATTTAAGCTCCATTGAGCGGTACTGTTAGTTGATATAGATGGCACTTCTTTCAGCGGCTTGAGCACGTCGGGTCCGGAAAGCTGTTTCCAGTCGAACTTCGTTCCGCTACCCGGTGCAAGAAAAAGGTTCCAGGCTTTTGAGGCATACCCGGTATCCCCTGTTGCTTTTGCAACAAACGCGGGCATACGGGCATAATCGGGTGCGAGGTTACTGAGGTTGCCCCCTTTTCCAAAAACCTTGATGATCTCGGGTTGCGGTGCGCCATAAAGCCTACAGAACTGCAACCACATGCGACTGAAATTTTTATCCTGCAGCAGCCCTTCCAATTCGTTCACGATTTCGGGACCGCCCATTAATATGCTCAGGTGAACCGCACCAAGGGTGTCATTTAACTGGTGCATCTTGTTTGTTGCCGGATCGTAACCAAACGCCGCCTGCTGGCCAGAAAACAGACCATAGGGCATTTTAGCAAAGCTGTTGACACCTGCCATAATCTTGTCGCGCCAGCGCTTGTCGCCCGTACGTTCCCACTCGGTCATCCAGTTGCCTACAAGCGCCAGCCAGTCGGGACCCATCCGGGCGTGGGTGGGGTATTTTGTGGGCGAAAGAATCATTCGAAGCGGGTCGGTTTTCGCCATGGCGATGTCGGCTGTTGCGGCTACCTCGCGCATCATGTCGCCGGTGCGCTCGTCGGCAGTTAAGTAGTAATAAAATCTGCGGTATGCTGCCTGGCTCTCACGCACCTCTTTTGAGCCGTCGCCCCAATGGCGAACATTGTGGCGGGAGCCCAACCCCGCAAACTTGCCAAGGTGATAAACGTCAACCTCGCTGGTATGACGGGTCATTGCTTCGGCCATCCGGAACACATCGCTACGACCCGTTCGCAGGAAGCTATACCACAACCACATATCGGTCGACAGCTCAGTATTGTCCCAGGCAAATCCGCCGATGTCGTAACGCCAGGTGTGGCGAACCGGATCGTATGCATGCATTACGTCGCCATAGTTCCAGAAGCCGTACCAGTTGCGTTGGTCTATTTCGGTTTTGTAAAAATCAATTGCTTTATCCAGCTGGCCCTCGAGCCACCGTTTACCGGCTGTGGAGCGGTCAGGAACGGTCCACTCACCAAATACCCCGGCCGAATGCAGGTACTGCGGGGTATTAACCAATACGGGAGGGCGGCTGGCTACGGCAGCGTTACTGCTGAGTTCGGCATTCGCGGGAACGTGATCATGTGCGAACAGCATTAGTTCGCTGGTACGTGCTATACCGTATGGTGTGCTGTAGCCCGGCTGCCAGTCTTCGTAAGTCGCAGTAAGGTCGTGACCGATGGTATCATAATGTCGCATATCCATTGCTTCGGCGTAAGGCGACCAAAGCCATACGCGCAATTCCGCAATGTCTCTGGCTGCATTTCGCACCTCGAGTGCTGCCGGATAAGACTGCCAGAAGTCTTTAAGGCCAACAGCTAAACCGCCACGGGTATCGCCAACAAACACTAAACCAGCTGACCTTTTACCTGCAATGGCGTCGAGCCAGGTGCTTTGCGGGTTTGTACGCTTTTGAATGTTGTAGCCGTCTGCGTTTGATTGTACCAACTTGTAATCGTTCCATATGGGCAGGTGTTTCAGCAGTGCCTGTGTGCGTGCATCGAATTGGTCCTCATTTGCAACAGGCTTACCGGCTTGCTGGCCGGGGAACACATTTGTACCGTTAAGCATAAATTGCGCCCTGCCAACAAGTAGTTTAACCGGTTCGGCCCAGATGCCCGGACCATCACCAGCAAACCGAACATGGCGATTGTGCAACTGCTCGCGCATGGGTACATTAAATACAAGACCAAGGCCTTTGATGAAGTCCCGTTGGTCATCACCGTCGTAGGTAATTGTATTTACCATGCGAACAGCATTTGAGCCGTTGTAGAAGTACAAACGAATGCTAAACGGCAACCACGAGTGTTGTCCACCCGTGGATTGGAGGTTGCCCTGCACCCGTACAACTGATCTTACCGGGCCGGATTGTTCAAGGGAAACGCTTTGAATGTTACTGGTATACTTTTCTTTACGGGGGGATTCAAAGTCTTCGCCTTCCGGTCCCTTTTGAAGGATACACTCCAGCCGGCCATTCGTGCCAACGGCAACTCCACTCATGACAAGCGAGTCGATCAGGTACTTCCCCCTTTTAGCAATGACGCATTGGAGATTGCCCGTATTGATCCTTATGAAAGAACCATTTTCCTGTGCAAAACTGCCGGGAATTTTGTTTGGTGGTGTGGATGATACCTGCAGTTTATATTTCCCCTGCTGTAATCCCGGAACAGCTGCGAGTGCCGTCCATTTAACCGAGCCGTCGGGCCAGTAAGCGAGGGGCCACGTCTGAACCCCGATAGCCTTGCCTTCCGGATTGATGAGCGAATAGCTATTGGTTACTTTAACCGCACCACGTTTCCAGGGCACTCCCCAGGTGGTGCCGATAGGTTGTGACAAGGCTGTTGTGTCGAGCCAGCTAAGCTCCACCGGCGGTGGTAACTGACCATTTACGATGGTGCTGCCGAATGAAAAAAGCAGCAGGATAAAAAGCTTACAATGGTTTTTATTCATAGTATCCGGATGGTGCTTTATACAGGTTTGGCGCAGGTATGGGTGATAACGAGTGCTCAGGCAAAACCGTGTTAATAACCCGGGTTTTGCTTAAGCTTTGGATTAGCCCCCAACTCGGTTGCCGGTATGGGTAACAATCCGCGGAAAGCCGGCGTAACAGTTGGTTTAAAAAATGGGGTCCATGTAAAAAAGGTTCCAAAGCGTATCATATCCCTCCGCCTGGTTCCTTCCCACATTAGCTCGCGTCCGCGTTCGTCAAGAATATCATTTATCGTAATGGACTGCAGTGGGGTTGCATTGCTGCGAACCCTAACCTGGTTTACAAGGCCTAAAGCAGTTGCTGCTGATCCGCCCGATCTGAGGATGGCTTCAGCCTTGGTTAATAGTATTTCGGAGTAGCGGATTGTTGCTACATCGTTGCCGGCGCCGCCGTTTACCCAGGTATTATCGGGTTGCCATTTCATCAGCCGATAGCCCTCATTTTCGGCCGCATTTTTTGGGTTAACTATGGGAACCAAAACCAGGTTGGCAGTATTCGCAATATTTCTTAGCGGGGTTACACCATCTGCAGCGAACTGGGGTCCGGCGAGTATTAAACTCCGGCGGATATCCTGCGCTTCGAACCGGTTATAAGCATCTTCAACGATGTTAAAACCGTTCTGCGGAATAAACGGTAAGTTATATGTTTTTGCATGGGAGTCGTGCAGGGTTCGCTGTGCGAAATTGTTGCTTCCGGCAGCCTTGGTGGGGTCGATAGATACGGCATAAATGAATTCTTTCGAACCTTCATTTGCTACTTTGAAATTGTCGATATAACTGGGTGTTAGAATATACCCGCCTGCAGCTACCTTGTCGCACATTTCAATGCACTCGGCCCAGTAAGCTTTACCGGCAAACACTTCAGCGTTCAGGTAGGTCAGCGCCAAAATCGCGTACGCGGCTTCTTTTGTCATCCTTGGATAGTAAGCGGGCCCAACCGTTTTTGCAGACGGCAGGTCGTTTGCAGCAGCCGTCAATTCCGCCACAACAAAATCAAATACTTCTTTTCGTGTTTTTGTTTCAGGCAGGTTCGACGGTTCTATACGCGCGGTGGTAACAATTGGCACATTACCCCAGAGGTCCATTGCATAAAAATAAGCGTATGCGCGGATCCCCCTGGCTTCAGCAATCTGTGCCTTAATGTTTGCAGCGTTGGGAGAACTTTGCATTCCTTCGAGAACGGCATTGGCACTTCCAATGGTTCTGAACACATCGCTGTACGAGCCGAGGCGATTATTGATCGGTGTCCATTTATGTTCGAAAAATTCGATATAAACGCCCCCGTCGAGCCAGCGGCCGTCAGAACGAGCTACCATGATAAACTCGTCGGTGCCAAGGTGCAGCAAACGCCAGAGATTGCCGCCATTTACGGCAAAGCCCATATTGTTGTATACCCCGGCTAAGGCCGCTAAAACTTCGGCATCGGTTTTAAAGAAATTTTCAGATGTAACCCGTCCGTAAAGTTGTTCATCAAGCTTTGTGCAAGCGGTGCCGAAAGAAAGCAGCAGGATAAATAATAAGCTGTTTTTTATGGTAAGGAACTTTTTCATAAAGGGGATTTAGAGGTATTAGAACGTTACGCTTGCGCCGATCATATAGGTACGTGCCCTTGGATAACTAAAGAAATCAATTCCGCGTGGAGACTCACCTGTACCGGGAACACTTGATACCACTTCAGGATCAAGGCCGGTATACCTGGTAATCAGGAACAGGTTTTGACCGGTGAAATAGATCCGGGCATTTTTAAGCACCGGGATCTTTGTGATATTGAAATTGTAACCGAGTGAAAGGTTATCCAGCCTGATGAATGAGCCATCTTCGATCCACTTTGAAGAATACACCGCTGCCTGGCCGTATTTGATGCCTTCGTTTAAAGCGGCAGCAAGCACATTCTGCCCCGGTAATATCTGGATACGCTGCGCATCCAACGCGGTATTGTTGAACACATCATTTCCCTGCACACCGCGAATGAAGAAGGAGAAATCGATATTTTTATAGAAGAAGTTATTTCCCAATCCAAAAGTAAAATCCGGTTGAGAATTACCGATGATGGTTACATCGCTTGCTGCAGAAAATGCACCGCTTTTGTCAAGGTCCTCAAACTGTTGAACGCCATCTTTCAGGCCCATGAATTTCGGTCCGTAGAAGGTACCTAATGGCTCGCCGGGAATGATGGCCTGGCTGTTTACAGCAGTGAAACCAAAACCAGACACGGTGTAGTTGCGGATGATTTTTGTGCTCCAAACGTTACTTGAAAGGCTCAGCACCTTGTTCCTGTTGGCGGCAATATTAAAGTCCACTTTCCACCCAAAGTCTTTTCTATCGATGATCCTGCTGCCAATGGTAAATTCAACACCCTTGTTTTCTACTTCACCTACATTAGCCAGTTGGGTGGTAACAACCGATGGTGAGGGAATAGCAAAAGACAGTAACAGGTCGGTTGTATTTTTCTTGTAAAAGTCGAGCGAACCATAGATGCGATTGTCCAGCAACTGGTAATCTATACCAATGTTTGCCTGGGCGGTTTCCTCCCACTTCAGGTCAGGATTTGCATATCGTTCGGGTACGATGGCAGTAATGGGTGTTGTACCAATTACATAGTTTGTAGTAGAGGGACCAAGGGTTGCCTGTGAAGCCAGGTTCGGGATTTCCTGGTTTCCGGTGATGCCGTAGCTTAACCGGAGTTTGAGGTCGTTAACAAAACCATCTTTTTTGAAGAAGCCTTCATTGGAGATGCGCCAGGCAAGTGAACCGGAAGGGAAGGTTCCCCATTTGTTATTGAGTCCAAATTTGCTTGATCCATCCCTCCGCACCGTTAAGGTCAGCAGGTAACGATCCATCAGGTTGTAGTTGAGCCTGCTGTAAAAGGAGATGAGTTGGCTCTTTTCTTTGTACGATGTAATTGCGTCGCGTGTAGCTCCTGCACCGATATTGTTATACCTGAATTCATCGGAGATGAAGTTGGATACGCGATCGCGCGAACCTTCGTTTGTGAAATCCTGGTAGGAGTATCCGCCGATAAGATTGATGTAATTATCGTCGTTGAGTTGCCGTTCGAATTTACCGGTGATCTCCAGTATTTTGCTCCACTCTTTCGACTCCTGTAAGTTAGCCAGTCCGCCAAAGGAGTTGCCCAACGGGTTAGCTCTTGGCACATAAGCTTTTCCATCCTGTCCTTCGAAACTATAACCCAGGTTTACATTCAAACTTAAGGGCTTGATGAAGTTGTAGGTAGCCGAGACGTTGCCGAGGTTCCTCCTGGTGGTTCGGAAGTCTTCAATTTGTTCGGCATAAGACACGGGGTTTACGATGAAAGCATTAATTTGGGAGTAATTGCCAGTGGCATCATAAACCGGGTAGGTAGGGTTGAAGCGGATCGCATCTTTAAACATGTTACCGCCTTCACCGCCCTGGTCGCTGGATATCGGCGCATTGTCTTCCTCAACCTGTGCCCCGCTCAGGTTCATTTCGATCAAGAGCTTGTTGTTGATTGCCCGGTGATTAAGGTTGATCCGACCGGTAAAGTTTTGTATACCTGAGGAGATGATGATCCCTTTTTGCGAAGTGTAGCCTACAGAGCCCCGGTAGGTGGTATTTTCCGACCCGCCACTAATGGACAGGTTATGGTTCTGCGAAAATGCGGTTCTATAAATTTGGTCCTGCCAATTTGTGTTAGCACCCTTATCGGTAAAGTTGGTGATATTATTATCCTTCATAAACTGCCGGTAAGCATCGGCACTTAAAACATCATACTTCTTTGCAACTTTCGATATCCCGACATAGGTATCGTAGGTTGTCGAGGTCCTACCCTTTTGTCCTTTTTTGGTGGTGATGATGACTACCCCATTTGCACCCCGGGAACCATAGATGGCGGTTGCCGACGCGTCCTTAAGGATCTCCATCGAAGCGATATCTGAAGGATTAATGGAGTTGAGTGGATTTACACCTTCCTGGTTGAAAATGGGTAAACTAACCTGGCCAATGGTGGTTTGCCGGTTGTTGTTTAAAGTAAGGGGCACCCCATCAATCACATAAAGTGGTTCATTGTTCGCGCTGATGGAAGTACCGCCCCTGATCCTGATCGCGGCCGCGCCGCCCGGCCTGCCGCTATTGGGGGTTACGTTAACCCCTGCTGCCCTGCCTTGTAAAAGGGCCTGGGGGGTAAGCACCACTCCCTTATTGAAGTCTTCGGGCCGTAGAGAAGTTACTGATCCGGTAATGTCTTTTCTCCGTTGGGTTCCATAACCTACTACCACAACTTCACCAAGTTGTTTGTTGGCGTTAACCAGCGAAACCGTTATGGTAGATTGAGCGCCGGGCCTGACCTGCTGGGTGGCATAACCAACATACGATATTTCAAGCACCGCATCATTGGAGGGAACAACAATTGAAAATTCGCCAGTGGCATTGGATACCACCGTAGCCGCGCTTCCTTTAACCGCAACCGTTACCCCCTGGAGCGGCTGCCCCGTCTCCTGGTCGATAATTTTTCCGGTAAGTGTTTTTTGCTGTGCGAAACTGAAAAGAGAACACAAGAGAAACAGGGATGCATAGCAGCATCTGAGCAGTAGCTTAGGGTTCATGATGGCAGATTTAAGTCGTTATCATCCGGGGTAAAAGCTGGCTTACTCCCAAAAGTTAAAGTTAAGTTAGCCTATCACTAAAGGTACCGCATCCTGCACTATGCTGAAGAATGAAATTATACCCGGGGACACCATGCCGTTCTCCAAAAAGCAATCCTAACCCATTATTTTACTTTCGGGTCATGCTATCAGTAGGGGCAGGAAGGTCCGCTGTATTCTAAAGACTGAGTAGCCTATCCCCTGGTGCCGTCCAGCCTCGACTCTTTCAACTTTTCGTTTATATAATACATCACGTCTTCGTTGGTGGGATGCCGGCGCAACCATTCGTAAGAGGGGGTATAGCGGGATAAAAATTTCCGGAGCGGTTCGCCCTTTAAGCCGGTAAAATGAGCAACTATATAGGGCGAAAACCGGTATCCGACATAAGCGCTTTTCTCACGCTCAGGAAAACCTTTTTCATATGATCGCTTTTGCTGGTCTTTTTGCTTGAAAACCCTGTCGAGATTAATGCCCACCCCGAAGCCACTGTTGTTTGCCCTTGAAACTGCCGGTAAACGTGTGCCCAGGTTCTTCTGAAACTCTTCTCTTCTACGCATACTGTCCAGCTGGTATTTGGTGTACTGTGATGTAACAGTAACCCCGGGCAGCAGGTTACCGGAAGGGGCCAGAAAGATGGTGATCGTATCCGAGAAAAGAATTGAATAAGTAAGTGAGTCGAAATGATAGGATGGCGCCACGGCAGATATCCAGTCATTTGGCGCAGCCTTAATCCTAAACCTGCCTTCTTTATCCGAAACAACATTTTCCGATGTTCTGCTATTGGTTATCCGGCCTTCAGGAATGGCAAAATGCGTGATACTGTCTTGCAACAAACCGTAGATTGTTCGCTCCTGACCAGATGCGGTTACAGCAAACAATACAAACACAGTTATGACGAGTAATAGTTTATGCATCAGAATTATTAATTGACCCAAAATAACCCAACCATCCTTAACAATTGGTTAAATGCAGGTTTATACAACAATAAATGCTTTCCTGCTTAGCATCATGCGCCACTCAAACTTCAGGCATCGCTTTCAAACTACTACAACAACCCCTGCTCAGTCAGCAACTAACACCTGCTTACCATGGCATACTTTTTTCAAACCATTACAAACCAAACCTGCTCAAATGAAACTATACTATACCGTCGCCACCGTCTATTTTTTAATGCTGTTTGCTGTTGCATGTAATTCAAACAAACCGGCCGATAGTGAGGCCCAGGCGAATGAAAGCAATGAAAACAAGTTTAACAGCAATGAAAAAAGCGAGGAAGATACCCGTTTCGTTGTTGAAGCGGCAAGTGGTGGTCTTCTTGAAGTAACCCTCGGAAACCTTGCTCAACAAAATGCCGCTGCTGCGCCGGTAAAAGAGTATGGTCAATCAATGGCGATGGATCATTCAAAAGCAAACCAGGAGCTGCAATATCTTGCGGAAAAAAAGAATATAACGTTGCCAACTAAGCCCGGAGCAGATCACCAGAAACTCATCGATGAGCTAACCCAAAAGAAAGGTGCTGCGTTCGACAAAGCGTATATGCAAGCCATGGTTGAAGATCATGAAGAGGACATTGCCCACTTTCAAAAGCAGGCTGACACAGGAACCGACGTTGAGATTAAAGCATTTGCGCAGGGAAAAATACGCATACTGCAACACCACCTGGATATGGCCAAAGCGATACACGCATCCCTGAAATAACCCGGTTTTAAATTATCAAAGGTTAGACCTAATCTTACCGCTTGTTCACCCAGGCAGATTAGTTCTAACCTTTTTTTGTTTCGTGAAAGTTGGCAGGCTGATGTCCTAATTTGTAAATTGCTGCTCGTATTTAACGAAGATTAACGCAGCGTTGAACCTAAACTTTACCAATGGAATTTGTAGATTATTATAAGATCCTGGGCCTGAACAAAGACGCTAAAGATGAAGACATAAAGAAGGCTTACCGCAAACTGGCCCGCAAACATCATCCCGACCTTAACCCTAACGACAAAGAAGCACATAAGAAATTTCAGCAGATTAATGAGGCAAATGAAGTGCTTAGCGATCCCGAAAAAAGAAAGAAATACGATAAGTATGGTAAAGACTGGGAGCACGCTGATCAATTTGAACGTGCTGCCGGTTCCCGATCCCGAAATCAGGGTAATGCGAATTACGAATACTCAGGCGACTTTGGAGAGGAAGATTTTTCTGAGTTCTTTAGTTCAATGTTCGGTGGAGGTGGTGGCCGTCGCAGTTCGGGCAACGTGAAGTTTCGCGGCCAGGACTTCAATGCAGAACTGCATATTGATCTAGAGGGAGCGTACACTACCCACCAGCAGACCATTAGTGTAAACGGTAAAAACCTCCGGATCACTGTTCCTGCTGGTATCGAAAATGGTCAGAAACTCAAGCTAAGCGGGCATGGCGGACCGGGGGTAAATGGTGGACCAAACGGTGACCTGTTCATCACCTTTGTAATCGCCGACCATCCAAGCCTAAAGCGGGTTGGCAACGATCTTTATACAACGGTCGACATCGACCTGTATACAGCAGTGCTCGGCGGTGAGGTTACAATTGATACGCTTGGCGGCAAAGTAAAAATTAAGGTTCCACCGGAAACACAGAATGGCACTAAAATAAAGCTGAAAGGAAAAGGATTTCCGTTGTACAAAAAAGAAGGAGAGTTTGGCGACCTGTACATTACTTATGCCATAAAAATTCCAACTAAACTTACTCCCCGGGAAAAAGAGCTCTTTACCGAGCTTTCCAAATTATAATGTAAAACGAATGTTATGCTGAGAGAAGAACTGGTAAATGCTCAGGAATTCTGCCTGCACAACCAGGTTGAAATATCTTTTATCAATACGCTTAGCGAGTATGGGCTCATCGAAATAAAAACCATTGAAGAGCAGCCTTTCCTTGAAACCGGCAAGCTTCAGTTGCTCGAAAAAATGATCAGGTTGCACTACGACCTTCACATTAACGTCGAGGGCCTGGATGCAATCAATTGCCTGCTCGAGCGCGTGGAAAACCTGCAGCAGGAGGTCAATGTGTTAAGAAGCCGGTTAAGTGCGTTTGATTATTAGCCGTGGGCGGCTGGGCAATACTGCCTTCCGTCAGGAAAGCAATCCCTTTACCAGCGACTTCCATTGAATTTTAGACATACCTACAGCAGCACCTATCGCCACGATAACATTCCTTGCTTTGTCCAGCAGGCTTTCTGTTCCAACATTGGGTTTTTCGTTACGCCCATAAACCGCGGCGATAACGTCATTTTTATCGCGCGCAACCACAAAACAACTGGAAGCTTCAGGACTAAAAAAATGTGATGCATCATCGTGTTTTTCAGTTGTTGGATTTGGTGCCGGGTGCACAATAATATAACTCACTTTCCTGTCGGCAGCGGCATCGCTGATTTCCGATACATCTTCCACCTGCACCCAGTCGAAGCCCTCTCCTGACTCGGTAGTCGGGCTTGGAATGCTGATCTTAAAAAAGACATCTGGCTTTACCGGACCTTCTACATGGTTTCCCTGCCCGTCGGTTAGAGCAAAGGTTGCCGGCATATTTTTTAGCTCGTGCCAGTGGTTTACATCCAGTAACCTCGATTTCGCCAGTTCGTATAATTGTTCCGCTTCCTGCCGGTTTGCAGTTGTAACTTTTTCTTCCGTATTACTTTCCCAACCAGTCTGCTGCCCGGGAATAATGGTATCTATAATGTTCATTTCATATTGCTTTGGTGTAATACATATGTCATTTTGATGCCATGCTTTTGAAACGCAATCCGGTGCGGCATTAACCGTTTCAAAGGGCTACAGAATAGGTTTGGGCAGTCGTTTCTACAAAGCTGCATTCGCAACAGGATTATTTTGTAATTTTCGCCTTTCCCTACAACCCCAAGAACCTGATAACATTTATGCCATCCCAAATTAAGCACGTCGTTATGGCTGAAGACGATAATGATGACATTGAACTATTTAAAACCGCGTTAAACGAAGAATGCCCCGACCTGGAGCTTTCTGTAGCGGAAGATGGCGCAAAGCTTATTAAACTGCTGGGCTATATCTCGACCCCCGACGTTATTCTACTCGACCTGAATATGCCTTGTAAAGATGGCAAGGAATGCCTGGTCGAAATTCGCGGAAAAAAGGAGTATGACGAGGTACCCATCGTCATTCTATCTACTTCTTCAAACAAAAAAGATATTGAGTTCTGTTTATCAAATGGCGCCAATCATTATTTCATCAAGCCGAATTCTTACCGCGAAGTTTCCTCACTCGTAAAAAATATCTGCGATGGCGATCTGCAGTCAAACATCGCCTGATCCTGGTTACGGCTTTGGCAATTAACACTTAACCTTACTGGTTGCAAAAGGTTGTATCATTATAAACATTGACTCACGTACTTCTTTGGATCTGCCCAAAGCAGTGCTGCGCCATAAACACCTGAACTGTCGCCCAAAGCGGGCTTACATACCGGGGTAGTAAGCTTACCATTGTTAAAAATATATTTTTTTATACGCTCGTAACCTTCTGAATACAACAGGTCAATATTGCCAACACCTCCTCCGATGATTACAAGATCCGGATCCAGGATATTTAAGACCACCGATATTGCTTTGCCATAATTTTCCAGCAGGCGCTCCATGGTTGCAGACACAAATGGATCGGGATCATGCCGGTATTTCCGGTCAATCTCACTTAGCGACAGCTCCCCTGCGCTCAGCGAATGGTAATACGATTCAAGCGCCGGCCCTGAAATCACCCGTTCAACACAGCCGCGTTTACCACAATAACATTCCTCTCCGTTTTCCTCTAGCTCATTGTGCCCCCACTCTCCACCAAGCCCGTGTTTTCCACCGATGATCCTGTTGTTCACCACAATACCACCGCCTACTCCTGTACCTAGTATAACACCGAAAACAACATTTGCATTAGGGTGTTCCCGTCCCACCCCCATCACCGTTTCGGCAAGTGCAAAACAATTTGCATCATTTGCAAGCTTTACCGGCACACCAAGCACATGCTCAAGATCTTTGTGCATGGGCTCGCCATTCATGCAAACGGTATTGCAATTTTTCATCACCATGCTGTCTGGTTCAAGCACACCGGGCGTTGCAAATCCGATCTCCGAGGGCTGTTCACCAATCTCTTCTGCAATTTCGGTTACCAGTTTTTTAATCCGTTGCAACAAGTGCGCGTAACCTTTTGCTGACTCCGTAGCAATGCGACGGCGAACAATCGTATCGAGGTTTGCGTCCAGAATAGCGCATTCGATTTTTGTACCACCCAGGTCTACTCCCCACAACTTTTTGCCTTGCATATCGAAGATATTTTAGCGTATTGGTGCCCCTGCAAAAGTACAGTTATGCCAGCCGGGGCAAAAGTTATTGCGCTTCAAAAAAGGTTCACTGCTCCACCCATGTCCCTGATCTGAAAGCTTTTTTTATGGACCAAACATTTCCTATAAAGCAACTCCGGTTGCCCGTCCGAATGGCAAAGCCGGGCCGGCGTCGCACTCTTGTACATACTATCGCTTTGCAGCAATGGTCCTGCTGTAAATAGGTACAGAAGAACCATCCAACCAAATGGAAAAGCCTACACCCATCTTATACAGGTTTTCGATTGAAGTAATTGCTCATAAACAACAACTGGTATTGAATGGCATTTGTCCAGTATGGCCAGTTATGGCTACCGGGTCTGGTGGTATAATCGTGCGGAATGTTCCGGAGGAGCAGCTGCTCGTGTAACTGTTCGTTCACTTTATAAAAGAAATCTTCCGTACCGCATTCAATTGCAAGCGCAAGCGTATTTGGCGTAAGCAGGTGTAACATATTGATCACGGTATATTTTTCCCAACGCTCTGGTTGCTCGGCATACCTTCCAAGTCGTTTGAACATCTCCCAGTTGTTCGGAAAAGGTCTTATGTCTACCCCTCCGCTCATACTGCCGGCAGCTCCAAAAACATCCTGGTGGCGAAAGCTAAGGTACAGTGCTCCGTGACCGCCCATACTTAAACCGGTGATACCACGGCCGGTTCTCGCTTTTATTGTGCTGTACCGGCTGTCGACCCAGTTCACCAGTTCGCGGGATACATAGGTCTCATATTTAAAGGCAGTATCAGCCGGGCTATCCCAATACCAGCTACCAATACCACCATCCGGGCATACCACTATCAGGTCATAAACATCGGCAGCCTTTTCAAACCCACGTGCTTTCAATACCCAGTCGGCATAATTTCCACCATAGCCGTGTAACAGGTATACAACAGGGTATTGCTTTGTAGTGCTATAACCTGTAGGTGTAATGATCACCGCCTTGATATTCTTACGCATCGATGGGCTAAAGGTGACAAGAGTATCTACCGTTGCCGCGAAGGCTGGTGCTACCAGGTTCAACACAATCAAAAAAACAAGCAGCTTTATAATGCGCATAGTTTTCTTTTAAAATGGAACAGTATGGTTTTCCTTTATTCAAGCACCATCACAAACCCGCCGGCTGGCAAAACCGCTACCGTTTGTTTCGGGTTGCTTAAGCTTATACTGGTTTGTTTAAAAAGCTGGTTATCCCCGCTATCGGTAAACAAGGTTGCTTTCGATTTCTTGAACTGGGTTAAGTCTACCTGCATGTTCCGGTTTTCCTTTTCCGCATTAATCCCTGCAATGTACCACCGGTTTCCAGCCTTTCGTGCAAGCACAACGTTTTTACCCGGAAAGCCGGTCAGGAATTTAACGTCGTCCCAGGTATCAGGCAGCTCCTGCAAAAAGGTTTGGACAAAATCCGGCACATGCTCCATACCTGCAGGCGACTCAGCAAAGTGCTGAATGCCGGATAAAAAGAGGACAGATAAGGCTAGTTCAAATCCACTAGTCGTCTTTCGTTTTACCTGGGTTGGTATCCGGTAAAGATTCATAGGGGTAAAGTCCATCGGGTCAAAGGCATTTCTTGTAAAAGGAAGCATTGCACAATGGCTTGCCGCAGAGTCTGCATCCGCCTGGTTAAATGTGATCATTTCAAAACCACGCACAGCCTCCGTGGTTACCAGGTTTGGATAGGTACGACTCCAGCCCCTGGGCAGTGTTGCCCCATGAAAATTAACCATGAGCTTATGCGCCGCAGCATCTTGTAATATGTCGAGGTAATAACCGATCACCGACTGACCATCACCACCAAAGAAATCGATTTTAACTCCTTTGATCCCCAGCTCGTTTAAGCGGGTAAATTCTTTTACCCGGTCGGCATGGGTAAGCAACTTGTTTTTAGGTGTGTATTTAACCGTATTCCAGTCGCCGGCCGAATTGTACCAAAGTAACAATCCTACGTTTTTACCGGCTGCATATTCCGACAACTCCTTAATCCTGTCGTAGCCGATCTTACGGTCCCAGTCGGCATCCACAAGGCAGTATTGCCACTTCATTCTGGAGGCAAAATCAACATATCGCTTCTGCTCACTATAAACTATCGAGTCATCTTTAGACATGATCCAGCTCCAGGAAGATTTTCCTGGTTTTACAAACGAGGTCTCTGTAACAACCGAAGGTTTTGCCAGGTCGGTTCCAAGTGCCGACTCAATGATGGTGTTTAAACCACCAAGAGTAATCACCCGCCATGGCGAATAAAAAGGCAGCTGCGATACCGGTAACAAGCTGGCGTTTTTAATTACTTCCCGCGGATCAGGAAAAGCGACACTGTAAGTGCCACCCGCTGACTCGGACGAGAGCCTGCTTGCACAATAGCTACTATCCAAACCTGCTTCAGTGATCAATAGCCAGGTATCGTTTTGCCTGAACAGGGCCGGGTATACCCAACCTACACCTGTTGGCGATGGGGTACCTACCGGTATATCCTGCTGGTAATGCTCTTCGTAGGCCGGGTTTGTTTTTTCCCAACCGGTTTTCGACACCTGCATGGGTTGCAGCCATGCCCTCGCGCCGGCATCAAAACGGTATTCAGTTACTTCCCGTAAAACCTGCTGCCGGGTGGTTGTAGTACCTGCATTATAGTAGCGAAAGGCCAGGCCATCATTGGATACCTGGAAAATGATATCAAAGGGTTTTCCTGAAGCATTCTTCAGGTGGATGATCCGCCTGTTTGCCTGGTAGTTATTCTGTTTTCTTTTGCCGTGTACCATGTGGTAAACGTCACCTATCTTTTGAACTGGTGAGGTTGAATTAAGACTCATCGCGGTGGAAAAATCACCATCATCCCTTACGAGTCCAAGCCGTGATTGGGCAAGCAGGGGTTTGCCGGAGTAACGCACCTGGTAACCAGGTTCTCCGGTTTTGCTAATCGAAAATAGGACCTCGACTTTCTTATCCGGACTCAACACTTGTACGCCTGTCGATTGAGCAGATATGCCACCAATCAGCAACAGGCAGCAACAAGAAACCATAAACCTGTTTATTATCTTGTTCTTCATATTCAGCTTATCATGTTTAAAGAAGTAGGACAAACCCCTACAACCAATAGTGGTAGCCCTCCAAAAAAGTTTACCAATATCAGTAAACCGTTTTGCTTAGGCTGGCAAAAACCGAACGCTCCAAACGCCAGCTTACCATAGCGGTGAAGAATATACCGAAACATCATTGACGGTTGTAAACAAAGAATAATTCTTGCCCTGCCTGATCATTATGGGATCATGTGCAGGCGTTTGCCGTGTTGGCGTTATTGTACCAACGGCCAGTGGGGCAACTCGGCGCCTGGAGATGTTTGTTGGAACACTGGTTTGCGCAATGGCTAATGCAGTAAAACAAACAAAGAAAAGAAAGTACAAAAGTTTCATACGGCTCAATGGTTTACAGGTATATGGCGCCAGGTTAAAACTATGGATTATACACGCATCAGCAAAACTTCATAGAAATTGAACAGTAAACCCTTCGGGATATTAAAAGTCCTTTTTAAACCGCCTGAAGAGCTATAGCTGTATGTGGGATATTGATGGGCAGATAACAAAGCTGAATAAAGAGCATACCGTAGAAGTGAGTGACACCCCCGTCCGAACCGGTTCATCCGGGCGGGCGTCAGAACGGCCAGCCCGAAAGAATTCATTCTGGCGGGAGTTCATCCGGCGGGCAACGATGATGAGAAGAATTCCTCAAGCTGGCTCCAAAAAAAAGCACGGGTTAATTTGAGCAAGCGTGTTTTAAAACAGAATGATGCATTTGCTAATTTGCAGGCAGGATCAACAGCCGATAGGTTGCATTCAGTTGTGGAATGGTATAACCGCAAACCTTTAAACATTGGGTCCGCAATTTGCGGCGCTCGACTAAATCATCAGCAAATGAAAGAAATTGAAGACATTGTTGCTGCTTACCAAAAAGCTCAATCGTCGGGCCTGCGGTCGGCACTTGCAACAGTGGTTCATGTCGAAGGATCATCGTATCGCCGCCCCGGTGCAAGGATGCTGGTTACAGACGACGGGCGGCTGACCGGGGCAATTAGCGGGGGATGTCTTGAAGGCGATGCATTAAGAAAAGCGTTGCTGGCGATTTCGGAACAGCAAAATAAACTTGTTACTTACGATACCACAGATGAGGACGACGCCCGGTTTGGCGTACAGTTGGGATGCAACGGAATAGTACACATCTTATTCGAGCCTATTGATAATGCCCGGCCCAACAACCCCATTGCGCTACTTGAAAAAATCACGCAGCATCGGCATGAGGCAACCTTGCTGACCTTGTTTTCACTAAAGCGATCTCTACAGCTTCAACCAGGAACCGTATTGTTATACCAGGATGAAAACTTTATAAATGGGCATCCTCATGAGACTGGAAATGCATTGCTGCGGCCTATGGTACTACAGGTAGTAGAACAGCGTAAATCCCTGATTACAGACATTGTATATACCGGTGAGTCTTTCACGGGCCTGTTCGACTTTATTCAACCGCCGATTTCACTGGTGATCTTTGGTGCAGGAAACGACGCAATTCCTGTTGTTACTGCGGCAAATATACCCGGATGGCATACCACAATTATTGACGGGCGTGCGAGCCATGCCACAACAGCGCGTTTTCCGCATGCTAAAAAAGTTGTGGTAGCAAAAGCGAGTGATGCGCTCACAAACATTCACATCGACAACCGCACCGCCTTTGTTTTGATGACACACAATTTCAACTACGACCGGGATATTTTACAAGGCTTGTTGAAAAGCGGATGCAGGTATATCGGCATGCTTGGTCCGCTAAAAAAGCTTGAACGTATGCTTGCCGAGCTCGGTATTGATGAACCTGCAGACAAGTTCAGTTTGGCTAATGGGATTTATGGCCCGATTGGTTTGGATATCGGTGCGGAAACAGCTGAAGAAATTGCCCTGTCAATTGTTGCAGAGGTCATGGCGGTTTTCGAAGATGGGAAGGGTAAGTTTCTGCGGGAAAAACGAACCGCAATACATGAAAGAAACACAGAACCCATAGCTGGCCAGCCGTTTAAGTGAAGATTGCCCCTGTTAGCTTTGGAAAACAACCCGGCAAAACCTACCCAAATAAGCACTTTGCTAAACTTAATAACGAATGCATTTATGCTTTATCTTTAAAGGATAAACACTGAAGTGCAAAATTCGACCTGTCCGCACAGAGAGCATAACTCCATAAAAGGGTTTTTAATTTCATGTGCCTTACTGCTATTCTTTTGCCCTGGCAACAATGCCGGGCTTTATGCACAACTTTGCCCTCCGAACATCGATTTTGAGTCGTCCACCTTCGACAGGTGGACCTGCCATACCGGTTCAGTGGCTGCTGTGAGCGGACAGAATATCATCTCACTTACCCCTTCCGGTTCAGCGATCGCCGACAGGCATACCATGATGTCGGCTAATCCTGGTGACGGACTTGACCCATTTGGTGGTTTCCCGGTCAATTGCCCTAATGGCAGCGGGCACTCCATTAAGCTTGGCAATACCTCGGGCGGCGGTGAGGCAGAGGGCATTTCGTATACGTTTACTATTCCAGCAAACGAAAACGCTTATACCCTTATTTACAACTATGCGGTTGTTTTCCAGGATCCAAATCACCAGGAGAATGAACAACCCCGTATGGAGATAGAAATCACCAACGTAACAGATAATACGGTTATCAGCTGTGCCTCGTTCACGTTTCGGCCATATGGTACAACCCTGCCCGGGTTTAAGGTTTCGCCGAACCCCGGATCTAATACTCCTGTGCTTTATAAAGACTGGACTCCTGTTTCGATAAACCTTTCCGGTAATGCGGGCAAAACGATACGGCTCTTCTTCAAAACGGCGGATTGTACGTTTCGCCGCCATTTTGGATACGCCTATATTGATGTAAACTCTGAATGCAGCGGAACCTTTGTCGGGGCAACGTATTGTCGCGATGATACGGCAATCAATGTGTCGGGACCATACGGCTACCAGGGATACACCTGGTACAATAGCAACCTGAGCCAGGTACTTGGCAACCAGCAGGTGCTTACCCTGTCTCCGCCACCTGCTGCGGGTACCGTGGTAGCGGTAAAGCTGGTGCCTTATGCCGGCTATGGCTGTCCACAAACCTTATTCGCCCAATTAATCGACACGCTAACAGTTGTTTCAAATGCCGGTAAAGATGTGCTGTCGTGTAACCGAACCCCGGTGCAAGTCGGGGCACCTCCCAAGCCCGGGCTTGTTTATCGATGGCGACCGACCGCCGGGTTGAGTAATCCCAATATTGCCAACCCGCTCGCCAGTCCTGATAGTACTACCACGTATGTGCTCACCACCAACCATGATGGCGGGGGGTGCATCACTACCGATACCGTTGTTGTAAAAGCTTCTATCATAAACAACACGATACAACTGGCAGGAGTTGCTGATTACTGCCTGGGGAGGGGTGACAGCGCGGTATTACAAGTGGCCGCTGCAGACAGCATTCAATGGTATCGGGATAATGTTGCTATTCCGGGGGCGAGACAGCAGCGGTATAAAGTGCTTACTTCGGGAGCTTATTATGCCACGCTTCAGAATAGTGATGGCTGTAGTATTTCTACCCCGGTGCAACAGGTAAATATTGCCTCTATCCCCGCCTCCGGATTTGTACCACCGGATAATGCAAATCAATGCCTGGTAGGAAACAAGTTTGGATTTATCAACACCAGCACAAATAGCATAGGGCAAATGGAATACACCTGGTTAATGGGTGATGGCAGCCGTCAAACGAGTAGGGATATCAATTACAGTTACCCACGTGCAGGTGTATACAAGGTGAAGCTGATTGTAAGCAGCAATAAGGTTTGCGCAGACAGCACGGACTTTACTGTGCAGGTGTACCCAAATGCGATTGCCGACTTTTCTTTGCGTCCTGTTTGCGTTGACCTTCCGGCGCAGCCTGTAAATAATACTTCCGACACCCTTGGCTCGCCCGTCCAATATCTTTGGAACCTGGGTAATGGTCAAACATCTACTTTGCGTACCCCACCTGCACAGGTGTTTAAATTACCAGGCAATTACAGTATCAGCCTTTCGGTAAATACACCACAGTGCCCCACGCCACTGCATACGGTTAGGCAAACACTTGTTGTTGAGCGGCCCCGGAATGGGATAAGGTACCCAGATAAGTACGCTGTGATTAACCTTCCGTTACCCCTGGAGTCGCGCAACTTTGGTGATTCCATCTTGTGGACACCAGGGATAAGTCTGAACACGCGCACCAGTGACCGGCCCATGTTTACCGGAGCAAACGACCAGGCTTATGCGATAGCAATTAAAACAGCGGCAGGTTGCACCACTGTAGATTCATTGCAGGTAAAAACGGTTAAACAGGTGGAGATGTATGTGCCCACTGCATTTACCCCTAATAATGATGGCAGAAACGACTTTTTACACCCGGTTCTAATGGGTATAGTCCAGGTGCGTTACTTTAGGGTGTTCAATCGTTGGGGCGAGCTCGTGTACCAGATGCACTCGGACAGGCCGGGATGGGATGGTACGGTGAAGGGTGTTCCGCAACAATCGCAAACCGTGGTATGGGCTGCTGAAGGCATTGGGGTTGACGGTAAAACTTATACCCGAAAAGGTACAAGTGTCCTGATCCGTTAAGACTTAAAGTCCGTCATCTGCGCAAAACCCTCAAAGCAGGTATGTTATCGCCTGTTGAATCCTCCGGTACGCGGTGGGCTTGGCTTAGATCCACGCTCTTCCGCTTCTTTAACTACCAGGGGCTTTTTTCCCAGCGATAGATCATGAAGGCTTTCTATTGCATCAAGTGCCTCTTCTTTGTTTGGCATGTCAACAAAAGCAAAGCCTTTGCTTTTACCGGTTTCTTTGTCGATGGCTACCTTTGCAGAGGTAATCGTTCCAAACTTTTCAAATATTTCTGTAAGTTCCGCATCATCAAGATCGTATGGTAACCCCGCAACAAAAATTTTCATAGAAGTGTTTTAGCGAAAGTACATAACAAAAATGGCTATTCCTGTAACTGTATAACAAGTATTCAGCAAAATTGTTATTCATAGATTTTTCCACAGCGAGTTCCCCTTTTTTTCTAAAATCATCCAAATACTCAACACTCAATGCACTGATGCTAATACCTGGCATGTGGATGCAAACACTAGTGTTGACGCATGCACAACACCTCCCGATTTTAGCCTCCCAGGGGGATCCGGCGATCTTACCAATGCTGTTTAGGGATAAATACAGCTTCCATTTACCCCTACTTACTTCAGGTTTTATGATAATTAAATCTTTGTCTGTGCGGGCAGCACGATTCAATTCGGGTTGTACCCGACCGGTTTATCATCCTGTTCACCCCCCCCAACTCAAGTAAGAATACTGCTGCAAACATTAACGCAAACAGCTTTAAGGTGGCATCATTTTAGAAACAACACCTTCTGTTACCAATACAATTCACATTAAATCAAAGAAATATGAAAAAGATTACTGGTTTATGCCTGGTAATGGGAATCCTTTTTTCTTCCGGAGTGATTGCTCAACAAGACACGACCGTGGTTCAGGAAGTCAAGCAAGGTGCTAAAAACGCGGGTAAGGCGGTTGGTAAGGGGGCCAAAAGCGCAGGCAAAGCGGTAGGAAAGGGCGCAAAAAAGTTGGGCAATAAAACCGCTGAGGTTGCAAGCAAGGGCTTTTCAGAAGTAAAAGATAAAACGTATAAAGGTAAGACTGGGCCGGATGGACAAACGATCTATATCGACAAGCACTCGAAATACTATTGGGTGGATGAGAAAGGCGTTAAACAGTATGTTGCGGCAGATCAGCTAAAGGACAAAATGGATTAAAGGCGAACGCTTGTTGCTAACAGGATACATGTACAAAACTTAGAGCCGGTTACGCCGGCTTTTTGTTTTTTATACTGCCTACCGGCAGGGTTAGTTCAGATGTACTATCTTGATGTTTACTTTAAGGATCATTCATGAATCTTGTTTTAATCCAACAAAAAATTTTTGACATCCGCGAACAGCGTGTCATGCTCGACTACGACCTAGCTGTACTGTACGACGTAGAAACAAGGGTCCTTAACCAGGCAGTAAAACGGAACAAAACCCGTTTTCCGGCAGACTTCATGTTCAGGCTTACTTCCGAAGAATGGGCATGGGTGCGATCCCAAACCCTGATCGATGAAGAACAACTCTCCAACTCATCACAAAATGTGATGAGTCGGGGCCGCCACCGGGGTGCCACCTACCTTCCGTATGCATTTACCGAGCATGGCGTTACCATGCTGGCGAGTGTGCTGCGCAGCGAAAAGGCAGTAAAAATGAACATCGCAATTGTACGCGCCTTTATCGCACTTCGCCAACTTTCGCAGCAGTATAAAGAGCTGGCGGAAAAACTTGCCGAACTGGAGAAACATACCAATAAACAATTCACCGATATCTACGAAGCTTTAAACTTTCTTGTCGACAAAAAAAAGGAAGAAGAAGCCTTTGCTACACGGGAACGTATCGGTTTCAAAAAGTAATTTGATCAACCTGCATGGGCGACATATTAGGACGGGCATTAATGGACCAATATCTTGGTGATGACCCGGGCAAGCTGTGGATACACAATCGGTATGGTCGTAAAGAACGAATGCCGCTCAAAATTTACTTCAGGGAAGAAAAGAAAATGCCCACCCTCGAACTGCTGGCACTGGCAAGGTGTAAAGGCAAAGTGCTGGATGTTGGCGCCGGAGCCGGCAGCCATGCGCTTGTATTGAAGGACCGGGGCTATGACGTAACTGCACTGGATATTTCGCCTGGCGCATGTAAGTTGATGAAGATGCGGCAGGTGAAAAAAGTGGAACGGGCCGATATATTCCAATATGCAGGAGAACGCTACCAAACGATTTTGTTGCTGATGAATGGAATTGGATTAACCGGAACCCTTGACAACTTCAGCTTATTGCTAAAAACATTTAAAACCCTGCTTGTGGATGGGGGGCAACTGATTTTCGACTCCTCTGACGTGTCGTACCTGTATGAAGATCCTATGCCTGTCATGCAGCATTATTATGGCGAAATCGATTACCGTTACGAATACAAAAATGAGCTTACGAAATGGTTTAAGTGGCTTTATATCGATCGGTCCACCATGCAGAAAATAGCACGGTTAAATGGCTACAAAACCAGGATACTGTTTGAAGATGAATACGGTCAATACCTTACCCGCCTGACACTGGCAAAAGCTTAGGCCTCGCTAACTATAGCTTCGGTAGTATCGACCTCAACCGGGACAACGATATAGAAACAGGATTTCATCCCGTAATTTTCCCGGCTTCAGGTAATTCAATACTACATTTGCGGCGCCGGGGCCAAACCCGGTAATCATCATGAACCTTTCAACCAACCTTGGCAAATTAAGGGCAATCGGACTTGCAGAAGGCATCTCTCTGCTTGTTCTACTAGGTATTGCAATGCCATTAAAGTATATGGCCGGGAAGCCCGAAATGGTGAAGATTGTGGGCTGGCTCCATGGACTGCTTTTCGTTTTATTCAGCCTGGCTGTCGTTATCGTATATTTTCAAAAACGATGGCCATTCAAAAAACTGGTTCTCGCCTTTATTGCTGCCTTCGTGCCGTTTGGCACTTTCTTATTCGACAAATCTTTAAAACAAGAAGAGGCAAAGATGGGGTCCAGTCTATAAAGTTTACACTTAACCGATTGCCGCATAAAAATGCAACTTCAATTTTTAGCGGTCGGTTTTCCTCGCCTGTCAACTGCTCTTGCCTGTAAAAAGCTATAGACTTAGACTCATAAGCGTTTCTAACGCTAATATCCTTCAACGATTTGCTTGCTTAGTACTGCCAACACGCTATTGGTGTGGCATTGTTTTATTGACCAATTTATAAATTACGGCAATGGCTGAAACTAACACAACTGAAACGGATGTTTTGCTTATTGGAGCAGGCATTATGAGCGCGACGCTTGGAACAATTTTGAAACAATTGGAGCCCGGCATGACGATGCAGATTTTTGAAAGATTGGATAATGCTGCAGCCGAGAGTTCCGATGCCTGGAACAATGCAGGCACAGGGCACTCGGCCTTTTGTGAACTAAATTACACACCGCAAAAAGAAGACGGCAGCATTGATACTACCAAAGCGGTAAAGATTGCGGAGTCCTTTGAAGTGTCCAAACAATGGTGGACATACCTGCTTGAGCAGAACCTGATAGATGTGCCGGAAAGTTTTATCAAACCCATTCCGCATATGAGCTTTGTATGGGGCAATGAGAATGTACAATACCTGAGAAAACGTTATGAGGCACTTACCAGTTGTCACCTTTTCAGGGGAATGGAATATTCTGAAGACTTTGAAAAATTGCACGAGTGGATGCCATTGGTAATGAATGGGAGGGATCGCAATACCCCCGTGGCAGCCACCCGGATGGACATTGGTACTGATGTAAACTTTGGATCGCTCACCCGCTGCCTTTTTAAAATGCTAAGCAAGTCGAAAGGCGTTTCCCTACACTATAATCACGAAGTAAGAAGGCTTCGGCAGGACCGAAAGGGCCGGTGGCAGGTTCGGGTTCGCGATATCAACACCGGCGAAGTCAGAAAGGTGGTAGCGAAATTTGTATTCATTGGCGCAGGTGGCGGGGCCTTGCCCTTACTGTTAAAATCAGGTATTCCCGAAGGCAAGGGATTTGGTGGCTTCCCGGTGAGTGGCCAATGGCTGAGGTGCACAAACCCTGCGGTGATCGGGCAACATGATGCTAAGGTGTATGGCCTCGCTGCAGTGGGTTCTCCACCCATGTCGGTTCCTCACCTTGACAGTCGTTACATCAAAGGCAGGAAGGAATTGCTCTTCGGTCCGTACGCTGGTTTTACGACCAAGTTTTTGAAAGAAGGTTCCTTTTTCGACCTGATTAAGTCAATCCGGTTTTCAAACATCTACCCAATGCTTGCAGCAGGGGTCCGCAATATTCCGTTGACCCGTTACCTGATCAACCAGGTTCGTTTAACACCTGAATCAAGGCTCGACCTGTTAAGAGAATATGTGCCCTCGGCAAAACTTGAGGACTGGGCGCTGGAAGTAGCCGGACAACGGGTACAAGTGATTAAGAAAGACGAAGAAGAAGGTGGAATACTCGAATTTGGTACCGAGGTAGTAAGCGCAGCCGATGGCTCTCTTGCTTCATTGCTCGGTGCTTCGCCGGGTGCGTCTACAGCGGTGTCTATTATGTTAAGCCTGATTAAAAAATGCTTCACCGACAAATACACAACACCTGAGTGGCAATTGAAGTTAAAGAAAATGGTTCCTTCCTTCGGCGAATCTCTCGGTAGCAATGCTGAACTACTGCACAGGGTTCGGACACACAGTAACGAAGTTTTAGGTATTGATTAAGCACAAAGTAATACTGGTGAACCGCCTCAGAATTGCGGTGTTGAAATTGGTAGGTTATTTGATACTAATCCTCAAACAATCTGAAATGGAGAAACAACATCCTTCACTGGTTTTTTGTATTATTATGGACCTCCTTGGGTACGCAACTTTTGCTTTACCCGTGTTGGGAGAATTTGCTGATTTGGTGTGGGCACCAATCTCGGCATTCATGTTTTACAAAACCTTTGGTGGTGCCAAAGGTGCATTTGGCGCGGTGTTTAACTTTGCCGAGGAAATATTACCGTTTACGGATTTCATCCCTTCATTCACTATTATGTGGGTTTGGCAGTATGCTAATAAACTCCAGGGTTCGAAAGTGATGACCCGGCAAGCAGTATAAAACAGGATTTAATTAAACAATGGCCGTTTACGATCGTAAACGGCCATTGCATTTATATATGACGTCCAATGCTATTGCCCGACAAGGAAAACCGCATTACAAAACAGCAGTTTACCATTCTCCCAAAACAGTCTGAATAGTGGGTCATCTGCCAGGTATACTACGGAACCCGTTCCCAGTTCCTGCACACCAAAAACAAGTGCGTCCTTTAGCTTGTTTTTCACTTTCACGCCAGCAAATCCTGAAATATAGTTATCCTTTTTCAGGTAGCCCACGTTCCAACCCTGCTTGATAAATTCGTAAGCCGCAGCATCCTGCTTAAGCGTATAGTAGGTTTCCGGGTAGCCAAAAGCCAATGGGTGAGTGTTATCTAATTGCACACGGTATATCGCTCCCGGTATGCTCCCTGTAGCCAGGTCACGCTCCCGGTTTTCATACTGCCTAAGCAGCCCATAGTCAGTCTTCTCTTCTTCTTTATCTTCCCTTGCCTTTATATCCCAATCGCCCCCTGCCAATTGCTTAACAGCCTGCTCGAGTGCAATGATCTTGCCTCCCGTTCTTACAAATTCTTTGAGTTTATCTGTTGTCACCTTATCTGTAAGTGTCCGGTAGGTTCCGTCAGGAACGATCAGCACTGTAAAATCCCTCAGCGAGGCACGACCCAAATCTGCGGCATTAATCAGGGTTAACGGGTACTCGAGGCTTTGTTCAAACAAATGCCATATTTCGCCTGCAGAAAGGGAAGATACCTGTTCACCGGTCAGCATGGCTACTTTTGGCGCACGGATAAAGCGGACATCTGACGAACCTACATCCGGTCCCTTGTCCATAAAACCACTCTCGATGGGTTCGAGTTGAACAAATGAGCCTTCAACCATTTTGTTCAACACCTCCTGCAGCTTTGGAATGTTGCCTTTGTTCAGGATGATCAACGTTCCGCGCTCATACGCTTTTCCGCGATAGGTGAATGGCTTCTCCGAAAACCGTACTTTAATGTTATTGCTAAGCAGCCGCGAAAGGAATTTTGCTCCCTGGAACGATTGGTAATTTACCAGGTAGCCATAGGTTGAGGCACTCACTGGTTTTTGCGCTACAATGGAATCAACCTTTCGCATGGGAAGATTATCTTTTACGGCATAAGCATCTACGTCGTGTGCAAAAGGCAGCGACCACGCGGTAATGTCGTAAGTAAGTGAGTCCACCAGGGCACTTGATTGCTCCAACAGTACTTTGGCCATCACCGACCTTGGTTGAGCCGTACTGATTGCAAGGTGATACCTTTTTACTTCCGCACGTTCCTCCCGTCCTGTTCGATAGTTCAGGCCTTTAAACGATGGTGATGACAGTAAGCCATAAGCAATCCCGTTTTTCTGGAGCACATCTTCTACCCCGGCAAGTTTATCGCGGTTGTTGGTGGTAATAACATAGGTTTTGTTCGCATTACCTTTTCCCGCCCGGCTGTCGTCGAAGAACTTGCGGAATTCGTTTATTAGCCTGGCCCTGTTCTGCGATGCAACTTCAATAGTAGATAGGCCTGTTGTATAATGGTGTGTTAACCGGTCAAGCAAGGTGAGTGTATCCCCATTCTGCGTAATTACGCCAAGCCCGGCACGTCCACCTCCACCCTGCTCAAAAGTCATCCCGATTGAACCATTGTAAGTTGGATAGGTATCCCCGTAAGAGGGATAAAACAGGTCAAAACGTTCGCGGGTAAAGTACAACCAGCCATTGGCGTCAAAATACTTTGCATTGTTACGACCAATAGAAGTTTGAAACTCGCGTTGCCATGGAGTTATTACCTCGTGAAAGGGCTCTGCGGCCGGGGCAAAATAATAAGGTTGATTAAAGCTTTGTTCATGAAAATCGACGTGTACCTGCGGTAGCCATTGATTGTACTTTAGCAATCTTTGCTGCGATTCTACCTGGGTCTGCCATGCCCAGTCACGGTTAAGGTCGAAGTTATAGTGGTTTGTTCGTCCGCCCGGCCATGGTTCACTATGCTCCCTCGACTGGGAGTGCACATCAAGCGATTTTCCCACAACCGAGTTATACCAGTTCGCGTACCGGTCACGACCATCCGGGTTAAGGCATGGATCAATGATTACAACAGTGTTCCGGAGCCATTCTTTGGTTTGCGAATTTGCAGGATCCACCAATGCAAATAAGGTTTGCATGGCAGCCTCTGATGAAGAGGCCTCGTTGCCGTGTACGTTATAGCTTAGCCAGACGATTACGGGAGCATCAGCAGCTGCAGAACCGGGATTTGTGCTGGCAACAGCAAGATTATTCTGACGGATCGCTTCGAGATTTTTCAGGTTCTCAGGAGACGAAATATAGGTTAGCAGCAGTTCCCTGCCTTCATAGGTTTCACCATACTTTTCCAGCTTAACCACGTCGGATTTTGCTTGTGCAACCGAGTGGAAATAGTTTACAATTTTATAGTGCGGCGTGAACTTACTGCCAAGCGGGTACCCCAGGAATTGCGTGGGGGTCTGCACCGATTGGGCATGAATCATCGGAAAGCAAAATAACGCCAGGAGTACAAGCGTACAAGAACACAATAGTTTTCCGGAAGAAAAAAGGCGATACATGGGTAACTAGGATTTTGCTGATGTAAACAGGATCATCAGTATGGCACAGAGCAAAAAGGGGCTCAGCAGCCACTGATGACTGAAGATATGATGTTGGCAAACAATTAAAAAAATGATTGGCTTTCAGTTCTGGTTGGCCTGCTCCGTAAACAACAAAAGCAGCCAGGATTGACTGCTTCTGTGTAAGCTAGATTGACAAACTACTGGCCAGCTTTCTTTGGTTGTTTAACCGGGCTTTTTTCTAACGGACAACCATTGTTGGCAATGTTGCCGGGAACATTCGGACACTTGTCGTAGTCATCATTTAATCCATCTCCGTCTGAATCTGGTACCGGGCAACCGTTGTATTTCGCAGAGCCGAACTGGGTGGGACATTTATCTTTTGAATCCTCGATGCCATCATGGTCCGTATCGGGACAACCGCCAAAAGGCCTGATCCCCGCTACATCCGGGCACTTATCATCTTTGTCGGCGATGCCATCCTTATCACGGTCGGGACAGCCATTGGTATAAGCAGTTCCCGCAACTGAAGGACAAGCATCGATCCGGTCTGGGATTCCGTCATTATCGGTATCAGCCGGCTTCTCAACCGGGGGTGCCGGCCTCGGCATCATTGGTGCCTGTGGTACAGGTTTGGGTTGCTTCTTGGCCCTGAAGCCGCCAAGATCAAAATTGAGGTTTGTATAGTAGTAACCACCATTGAAACCAAATTGCGTAGCAGCCCGGCTGTAAATAAACCGGCCTTCGTTTTGGTTGCCCACTTTCGTAAGGCGATCGGGATATACATCTGCAATGTTGTTAGCTCCGAGGGTTATGTTCACCCAGTTTAATGGTCTGAAAGTGATGCTGGCGTCGGTCACGATCTTAGCCCCAAACGACTCATCTAATAACGGGTTTACCCTGTCTTTTGTAGCCACCTCACCAAACCTGGTGTTGCGGAGCATGAAACCGATTTTGCCAATCCGGTAATTCAGGTTTAACATCACCTTGTTTCTTGGCTGACCTTCTTCAATTACAGCCCGTTGATCCCGGCTAAACAAAGTGTTGGTGTTTAATGAGTCGGCCGGAAGTTTTGGCGAAGTAATTACGTCGCCCACAACCCTGGTACGATTGAAGTTTCCGGCGAGGGTAATGTCTAATGTGCCTTTACCCATTTTATTATTACTGTTTGCTACGATGTCGAGACCTCGCGTGCGGGTGTTGATGGCATTAGAGAAAAATACAGCTGCGGTCACATCAGGAAAACTCGCCAGTAAGGTGGCAACTGTGGGATTGTTTTTGGTGAAACTACCGGAATACACGATTCGGTCTTTGATTTCTATCTGGTAGGCGTCAACAGTTACGCTTACACCGCGCACGGGTTTTGACGTAATACCCACGCTGTAATTGTTCGACCTTTCTGCCTTAAGCGAGGGGATACCAAACGCTTCCGCAACTGCGCTGTTATTGCGGAAAGTACCCTGCTGCACCGGCACCAACGAAGTTCCATTGCTGATAAAAACGGTGCTAACGGTACTGAAATAACGCTGGTGCATACTTGGTGCCCTAAAGCCATTACTAACGGTACCCCTTAGCGTGAAGGCATTAGATATCGTATACCGGGCGGAAACCTTACCGGCAAAATTTCCACCAAAGTCGCTGTAGTCCTCGTACCGGCCTGCTACATTCACCAGGAACTTGTTGGTCAGGTCCGTCTCAATATCTACGTAACCAGCGGAAACATAACGGGTTTCATCAACCGCATTTGTTGGTTGAAAACCCGGGAAAACCTGGGCACCCCCGGCACGACCGCTTGCCGGATCATAGTTTGTGTAACTGGCCTCTTCACCTTGCCTGATCTTGTAATTGTCGATCCTGAATTCACCCCCCAAACCAACGTTAAAAGATTTCAGGCCCAACTTTGTTCCAAAATCTTTTGCCAGGTTTAAGTTGGCAGTATTTTGTGCAAACTGCAGTTTTCCTGCGTAAAAACGGGTTTGCGCATTAGCACCCAATGCAAACTGCGAAGCATTGTTGGTGTTGTCAATCATAAAGCGAAAAGAATTACTGCCGAAAGTATTGCTCAGGTCCCACTTCCAGCCATTCGTGGTTTCACCATCAACACCGGCCGAAACACTGTTGTCCCTGATTTCAGAATTGATTTGCGGTAGAAAGCCATCAGGATATAGATCTGCAATAACCTGGGCCGTTTGTTTGGGGTACCGGTAAAATCCTGCAGCACTACCCTGCCGGTAATTGGTACCAGCGTTCAGGGTAAAATTGACCCTCTCAGAAATTGGCGCTCCTGCATTGATCATAAAGCCATAATTATCAACTGCGGAATTTCCCACTGCAAGGTTGTTTTTCCGGCTAAACCCGCGCTGCCTGATCAGATCGTTGTCGAGTCGAACAATACTGTCTCTAACGGATGGGGAGGCGCCGCCCGGCACATTGTAATAAACGGTGCCGGTAAAATCACCGGAGCGATTGGTTGCCTCTCTTGAACGCACATCTGCAAAAACATCAAAAAAGCCCTTTTTACCAATCCGCCACCCATGATTAAGTGCAACACCCAACACCCTCCCATCACCCGCATATTGCTGACCTGCGTGCAGGTTGACATTTGTTTTGTTGTAGTCTTTCTTCAATACCAGGTTGATCACCCCGGCGATCGCATCCGAGCCGTACTGAGAGGACGCACCATCGCGCAACACTTCTATTTTCTCTATTGCAGAAGCAGGGATGCTATTAAGGTCTGTACCTACTGAGCCTCTTCCAATCGTTCCGTTTACATTTAACAATGCGGTATTGTGGCGGCGACGACCGTTAATCAGCACAAGCACCTGGTCAGGACCCAATCCCCGTAAAGTAGCCGGGTCAATATGATCAGTTCCATCGGAAATGGTCTGCCGGGACGAATTAAAAGATGGTGCAACAAAGTTGATCATTTGGGTAGGTTCAACCTGCCCGGTTAGTATCAGTTCCCTGCTGGTAAATACATCCACAGGGGCAGTTGTTTGTGTATTGGTGCGGATGGTAGATGATCTCGAGCCCAATACCGTTACCTGCTGCAACATTTGTTCTTTTTGAAGCGTAATGTCAAGGTCAACAGTTTGCCCGTTCGTTAACGTTACCGGACGCTGCTGCGAAACGTAACCAACATAACTGATTACTATGGTATAGCTGCCAGGCCGTACGCGTAACTCAAAATTGCCTGAACTGCCGGTACGGGTGCCGGCCTCACTACCCCTCAGGATTATGGTAGCACCTTCAAGCGGCTGGGTAGAGTCCTTTACGGTACCCCTGATAATTCCTTGCGCAAACGCACCGAGCGTACAAAACAAAGCCGCGGCAAATAAGCCTGTGAAACGCATGGTTGAGGCGAATTTTCTCATGATGTTGATTTATGGATAGATAGGAGATGTTGAAGTTTGTAAAAATAGGGCTCAACGTTCCTGTTGCAATATTAGCTAAGCCAAGTTGAATTAAAGAAACGCTGTTTAGGTGTTCAAATTTTTTGACAGATTATCCCGAACATGCAAATATAAACGGCTCATCCCGGCAGCTGCAGCAAGGCAAAGAGACACAACAGCACCTTGAAGTTCGCAGGACCCGGGCTGCTCCGGATTGATTAGAAAAACATAATTTGCCCTTATGAAGTTTAATAACTGCTGGTCCTATACGATCTTTTTTTTGCTGCCGTGTTTTTGCAGCGCCCAGTCTTTTGTCGGCGCCGGAAAAGCCGTCGACCCCTACCAGCTGAATATTGTGAAAGAACAGCAGTATAGCAGCGGAGCAGTTGTATCGGCTCACCCGATTGCAAGCCGGGTAGGCGCGGAGGTGCTGAAGATGGGGGGAAATGCTATTGACGCCGGCATAGCAACCCAGCTTGCTTTGGCTGTTGTTTACCCCGGTGCGGGCAACATTGGAGGTGGCGGCTTCCTTGTAGCCAAAATGAAAGGTGCAAAGGCTATAGCCCTGGACTACCGCGAGACGGCTCCCGGCAAGTCCGGCAGGGACATGTACCTCGACGCAAACGGGAGGGCACAAACCGACCTTTCTCAAAATGGTCACCTGGCCTCAGGTGTTCCGGGTACCGTTGCAGGACTTTTCGCCAGTATGAAGTGGGCAAAACTTCCTTTCAAAACACTGATTGCACCTGCTATATTACTGGCGGAAAATGGATTTTGCCTTACTGCCGGGGAGGCAGAAAAATTGAATGACCGTGCGGGAAGTTTTAAAAAGTATAATACCGTACTACCGGTGTTTGTTCAAAAAAGATGGAAGAAGGGAGATACCCTGTTTCAAAAAGACCTCGCAAAAACGTTGCGGCGCATCAGCGATAAAGGAAGCGCCGGCTTTTACGAAGGAGAGACAGCCCGCCTGATTGTAGCTGAAATGCAGCGTGGCAAAGGTGTTATTACCCTCAACGATCTGAAATCGTATCGCGCCAAAGAACGACCGGCGCTTATTTTTAATTACAAAGGGCATGAAGTTATCACAATGCCTCCGCCCAGTAGTGGTGGTGTACTGTTGATGCAAATGTTGAAGATGGTTGAAAAGCGCCCCCTTGCGGGTTATGGCTTTCAAACCGCGAAAAGTGTTCAGCTGATGACCGAGGTAGAAAGACGCGCTTATGCCGACAGGGCCGAGCACCTCGGCGATCCTGATTTCTGGAAGGTTCCCGTTAGCACGATTACCAGCGACCGGTACCTGGCTAAAAGAATGCTGGATTACGACAGCACAAAGGCGGGCAGCAGCGCTGCGATAGGTGCAGGAACAGTTGAGAGCCTTGAAACCACCCATATCAGTATCATGGATAGATGGGGCAACATGGTTTCTATTACCACAACCCTAAACGGAACGTTTGGAAGCAAAACTGTTGTTGGTGGAGCGGGTTTTCTTTTGAATAATGAGATGGACGACTTTAGCCTGAAACCAGGCGTTCCGAACATGTATGGTGCCGTGGGCGGCGAGGCAAACGCGATTGCACCACGCAAACGTATGCTAAGCTCTATGTCGCCAACGATTTTATTAAAGAATGGAGAACCGTATGTGGTGGTCGGCACTCCCGGTGGCACCACTATCCCAACTTCCGTTTTCCAAACTATCATCAACCTGGTAGATTTCAAAATGTCGCCTGCGGATGCGGTCAACAAACCGAAGTTTCACCACCAGTGGTTGCCCGATGAGCTGCAGGTAGAAGAAGGGTTTAGCCCAGAGGTGAGGAAAACACTTGAGCAAATGGGCTATACCGTAAAAACGTACGGGGTCACGGGTTATGCCTCAACCATCGGCAGGGTTGAGCTGATCCTGTACGACAAGGGAAAGCTGGTTGCCGTAGGCGACTACCGCGGCGATGACTCTGTGTCCGGCTATTAACCTGATGAACGGATTACGAATTAGCGGATTGACGAATTAAACGCCAACCGCGTCTATTGTTTTGCAATAACTCAAAGCTGGGCAGGAGTCAGTTTTTCATTTTACATTTTGCATTTTTTATTTTCTTCAACCGCAGAGGGAAATGGATTTGCGGATTACGAATTCACGGATTGCGGATTGAACGCCAACCGCGTCTGTTGTTTTGCAATTACTTAAAGCCACGCAGGAGTCCAGTTTTACATTTTACATTTTGCATTTCTCATTTTCTTCAGCCGCAGCGAACGGGAGAAGCGGAGGTTGGCGCATAGGAATTTTCGAATTTCGAATTAGCGAATTGGCGGATTGCGGATTGAACGCCAACCGCGTCTGTTGTTTTGCAAATAATTTAAGCCGGGCAGGAGTCCAGTTTTTCATTCTACATTTTGCATTGTTCATTTTCTTCAGCCGCAGAGGGAAATGGATTTGCGGATTACGAATTGGCGGATTGCGGATTGAATGCCAACCACGTCTGTTGTTTTGAAATAACTTAAAGCCGGGGAGGAGTCCAGTTTTTCATTTTACATTTTGCATTTTTTATTTTCTTCAGCCGCAGAGAACGGGAGAAGCAGAGCTTGGCGCAGAGGGAAACGGATTTGCGGATGGTGGATTAGCGAATAATGATTTGGAAAGCATAGGCTGAGCGTTAGTCCAAAATACACTTTAATGCCATCATTTATTAATTATTCATTGTTCAATGTCGTTTAGTTAAGCCACCTGTTGTTTGATTTTTTCAATAGTGATATGCAGTACAAGAGTGCGACGCAACGATTTACAATTTAAATTCCGGAGCTGGGTCCAAAAAAATTCTTAACTAAAAAAGTCGCGATCAGTTGGGAAAATCGATCTCGTAAAGGCTCGTTCAGCTTTTCAACTTATCAACCATTCAACTTATCAACCTTCTTCCTTAACACCAAACACCTTATACCCAATACCCTCTGCCTCTAACCATTTCTGCCGTCAAAAATGGTTTTAACTTATCAACCATTCAACTTATCTACTAATCAACCTTCTTCCCCAATACCCAATCACCCTCTCCATTCCTATCTAAAAATCTCGATTTTCTTTTCAACTGATCGCTTATTTTTGCCAAAATCTTTAGCATGGAAGTTTTGAAAGTGAGTTGCCCGCAGTGCCAGCACAAGTTTGAACCAGGTGGGGCATTTATGAAGGACTATGAAACACTCGCCCGTCAGAAGATGGCTGCCGAATGGCAGAAACTTAAAGCAGAAGTAGAAAAAGATAAAGCAAGCATACAACAGCAAAAAGAATTGCTTGCCCAGCAACAACAGCAACAGGAACAAGAGGTACAGCTTCGGCTCACCAAAGAACGCCAAAAGCTGGAAGCCCAGCTACAGGAAAGCATCCGCAGGTCGGTTGCTTCAGATTATGAAAATAAGTTACGCATGCTGGAAAGCAGTTGCGCCGAAGGTGAGGAAAAGCTGAAAGAAGCCCGCAAGAAAGAACTTGATTTCCTGCAAAAAGAGCAATCACTCAAAAACCGTGAAGCCGAACTGGAACTTAATCTCCAAAAGCGGTTAAACGAGGAAAGGGAAAAACTTTCCAGCGAAATCAGGGGTATAGAAAACCAGAAACTACAACAACAAGAGTCGGAATTCCGGATGAAGCTTGCAGAGAAAGAAAAGCAGCTGGAGGACCAGAAGAAACTTGCAGAGGAAATGCGGCGCAAAGCAGAACAGGGCAGTATGCAGCTGCAGGGCGAAGTACAGGAACTGTTGCTTGAAGATATTCTCCGCACGGGCTTTCCGTTTGATAAGGTCGTGCCCGTAGGCAAGGGGGTTCGTGGCGCCGATTGTATGCAAATCGTTTGTAATCCATTCGGCAGCGAATGTGGCAAAATCATTTACGAGTCGAAGCGAACAAACAACTTCTCGCATGACTGGATAGATAAATTAAAAGCCGACATGCGCTCACAAGGTGCCGACATTGCCGTAATTGTTACCCAAACGATGCCCAGAGATATGGAGCGGTTTGGTGAGAAAGAGGGGGTATACGTATGCTCGTTTAACGAAGTCAGGAGTTTGTCGATGGTGTTGCGCACAAGCATTCTAAAGGTATTCCAACTTACCAAAAACCAGGAGAATAAGGGTGATAAAATGCACTTGTTATATGACTACCTCACCAGCAACGAATTTGCGGAACAGTGGAAGGCAATAAGAGAGGGCTTTATGCACATGCGGCTAAGCATTCAAAAAGAACGGGAAGCAATGGAAAGGCTATGGAAATCGAGGGAAAAACAACTCGAAAAAGTATTGCTGAATGCGGCCCATATCCGGGGATCGATAGAAGGGATCGCCGGCTCCGATGCGGTGAATATGAGCCTGCTGGAAGACAATGATACGTTGCTACTGGATTAATCTATGTTTCGATAGGTTTAATTCAGGGCATTCCGGAGAACGGACCGGCTGGTATACGAAGTGATTTTTCTTATGATGTTGTCGAGCCTGGTAGCAGATTGCTGTAGTTTTTCAACAAGCAGCTTGTTTTCGGTTGCAACCCGGTTATCGAAATCGAAGAGTTGGGTAAGCCCCAGTATGTTTGCTACAGGAACACGCACTTCGTGTGATTGTATCCAGGCAATTTTTCGCAATTGTTCGTTTTGTTTTTGAATAAGCTTAAGCTGTGTATGTTGCTCCGTAACGTTTCTTAAAAAGCAACTGATCCCGATTACCGTTCCGAAGCGATCTACTATAGGGTTGAAGCTTACCTCTTCGTAAAGGTCCTCTTCTCCCTGTTCTTTTTTCACAACTATTTTGTAAGCCTCTCCCGCAAATGCCCGGTCATAATATCCTTTCCAGGTATGGTAAAGTATTTTGTCGAAGTCGGCTGCGGTGATGTTTTGCACGGGTTTTCCGGTAAGGGTTGAAACACGATCCCAAAAAGCATTGTTCGCGGTAATTACATTGTGCTCACGATCAATTGACCAGATCATGTCTTTGGTATTATTGATGATTGCCCGCAGCTTTTGCCCTTCATTAAATATCTCCTCCCCCGTTTTTTTCTGCTGCGTAATGTCAACAAGATAAACCGACATCCCACCATTCGTTGGATAGGCATTTGCGGAAACCCAGAGGTCAAACAAGGGGTAGTATTCTTCAAACTGCACCTTTACCTTGTCGTTCATCGCACGATTATATGCATCATAAAACTTCAGGTTTTTTATATCAGGAAACACCTCGTAAACATTTCTTCCAAGTACTTCTTCAGCCGTTTTGCGGAACAATTTTTCGCAAGGTTTATTAACATAGGTAAACTTCCATGTTTTGTCCAGCGCAAAAAAGGCGTCGGTGATACTATCGAGCATCATGCATTTCTCTTTTTCTCTTTCCGCAAGCTCTTGCTCAACCCTAACCTTCTTATCAATATTAAGCGACATAACTACGATTGCTTCCTTCCCATTAAACGATGTTGTATGCGCAAAAACATGAACAAATAAGATTTTTCCTGCTTTGTTCACGTGTCGCCACCGACCAAAATCATGATAATGCGCCGGCAAATCCACGTTAGCTTCCCGGAAGAGAACACTATCTTCCTTGGGCCGTATATCCAAACAGGTCATGGTAAGAAACTGTTCCCTGCTGTAACCATATTGTACCATCGCTGCGTTATTCACTTCCAGGAAACGAAAGGTATCCTTTTCATAAATAAACATTGGAGCGGGATTGTCATGAAAGAGGAGATCATGATCATTGTCTTTGCGCTTTCGCTCGATTGCGTGCAAGATCGATTTTGCCAGTAGTTCCGGAGAGATTTCGTTGTATGCCAGGCAATCCTGCGCACCTTGCCTGATCGCTGATAGCCCCTCTTCGTCAGCGGAAGATTCTGCAAGCACGATAATCGGCAGGTAAGGAAAGAGCTGATGTATTTTTCCGAGGGTATCCGCCGGAGTCGAGTCAGCAAGCTCCAATTCAGTAAAGACCAAACTTACTGTTGTGCTATTTAAGCGGCTTACCGCATCAATACTATCGCACACGATTATTTCATCGGGTTGATAACCGGCCTCGTACAAGCCTGGCAACACCTGTTTAATACGACTCAACTTTCCTCCGATCAGTAGTAGCTTCAGCACATCGATAGATTTACCACCTCTGAACGAAACCAACAGGGTATATATTGCAGACTGCACGGGTAAGCAGGTTTAGCTCATGAGCAGAACGCATCTAAGTATCAACTTATAAGGACAGCTTTTATAATTTCCTGCATCCGCCGGAATGCTTAGGTAAATAACCCATTCTTTTAAGCAAAGAATTCTTCCTGATAACGTGCCTATTTTGAAGTGATTTGCAGCTTCAATACCCGGGGAAGCGCGCGCGATAACATGGTTAGTGCCCCCCGGTTGTTGCAACGTCGTAGTCTACCCCCTGCCCTTTTAAAACTGTCTTTGCGCGAACCGCATAAAAGGCAAGGTATAGGAAACAGATTACGCCAACGATGTAACTGTATTGTATGCCAAGGATTGCGTCTGATGCGACTGCTCCCTGTAACCAACTAATAATTCCCCCACCCATGATCATCATGATCAGCAGGCTGCTTGCCTGGTTGGTATGCCGGCCCAGACCTGCAACGGCGAGGGTAAAAATACATGGCCATAAGGTGCTGCAAAATAAGCCCACGCTGATGAAGGCAAATACGCTGACCATTCCGGTTGTTAGCATGCCAATTAAGAGCGCAAGTGCGCCCATAGCCGAAAAAATCAATAACATGCGCGCAGGATTTTTCCTGCTTAGCATATCGCCTGCGATCATTGCGATTATCACCAGGCCATAAACATAAAACTGGCTAATGTCGTGTTGCGCAATTGCGTTTACAATCAGGAACACTGCGAATGCAACATACGGGATCACAAAACTTACAATCTTCTCCGTTTCTTTCTTTAAACCAAATGCGCCTACCGAAGCCGTCCAGCGACCAATCATCAGGCTCGCCCAGTATAAGGAAATGTATGGTGCAATCCGCTCTGTGGGGATGCCAAGATTACTGCTCATATATTCCGGCAGGTTACTGGCAGTTGATACTTCCACGCCTACGTATACGAAAATGGCGATCATTCCCATCCACAATTGCGGGTACTGCAGGGCCGACTTACGCTGGCTGACACCGGTAAGTTCTGTGTCGGCTACGGCTTTTTCTTCGAGGTCGATCTTATTGGGAATTGAAGAGAACTTGAAAAATATGGCCACCAGGATGAATGCCGCACCCAGGATGAGGTATGGGGTTTTTACGCTTTCAATGCTCGCCACAGATGAATTCGCCGAAACGCTTCCAAAGATGGCATAGCTTACCAGCAAGGGACCTATTGTAGTTCCAAAGTTGTTGACACCACCCGCCATGCTCAATCGCTGTGAACCGGTTTTAGGATCACCAATAACAACAGCGAGTGGATTTGCTGCAATTTGTTGGAGTGAAAATCCAAGGCCTACAATAAACAACCCGCTAATCATGAGCGGGTAAGAAGACGTATTTGCAGCAGGGTAAAAAAGCAGGGTTCCGATCGCGGAAATCACCAACCCTAATGCAATCCCGTTTTTGTACCCGATCTTGTTTAACAAATCACCCCCGATGGATTTTGAGACGCCGATGTAGATAATTGAACCAACCGTATAGGCTACATAAAATGCAACCGACACAAGCTGACTTTGCGCCTGCGATAGGTCGAACGCTTTTTTGAAAACCGGGATGAGTATGTCGTTACTTGCCGCAACGAAGCCCCAAAAGAAGAAAACTGATATCAGCGTTCCGAATTGGCCCCATCTTGTTTGTTGGTGGCCTGTTGATGTAGTCATGAAGTTGGTAGGTTGTCGGGTTAGTAAGTTTACTGCTTCCAGTGCTAAAGCTATGATTTGCAAATTATCTACAAAATATTCAGGCTTATTTCTTTCTGCCGGCTGACTTCGGTTCTGTTATGAAGCAAGCGAATCGTTTACCCAAACATTGGGAACTGTGGTGCAACAGGTTTGCGCCGTACGAATTCTACGGCTAGAAAGGTGAGGATAGAAAGATGGTCCCGGGAACACCAGGCGATGCAGGAGCTAGAACATTGATAGCTGGAGGGGCTTTACCTGCACAACCACTGGTTGGGTTTGCACGATCGGGAGTCCGGTATTGGTAATGGTATAAACGGGTGTTTCATTATACCTTGGTGCAATAACAACCTCTGTTCTACCGGCGCAATCCCTGAAGAGTTGTTCCACCAGTTTTGGACAATTGTTGTTTTTCGAAAGGTGTGCCAGTATAAGATGGCTCAGACCCGGGTGCCGGTACCTGGTAAACAATTCAACAGCTTCACGATTGGAAAGATGACCCTTACCGCCCGTAATACGACGCTTAAGAAAATAGGGATAACTTCCGGAAGCGAGCATCTGTTCATCATAGTTCGCCTCGAGGAAAACGGCCTGACATTGCTTAAAATAACGGATCACTTGTTCGCAGGAACTGCCAATATCGGTAAAGACCCCAACGGTTACTTTTTCGTGTTCAACTATAAAACTATGGGGATCGCCTGCATCATGAAACTTTGGAAACGCACTTACGTTTAAGCCACCAATAGTAACAGGTTCGTGCGCGCTAAAGCTCCTCACCAGGTGATCTTCCAGTTTTAGGTTACAGTGTTTTAAAGTATTTGTTGTGATATATACCGGCAACTGGTATTTTCTTGACAGCACACGCAACCCAAAAATATGGTCTGAATGTTCATGCGAGATAAACACCGCGCGCACATTGTCCATCGTTAGTCCGCAGCGCAACAGCCGTCGCTCGATTTCTTTACAAGATATGCCTGCATCAACGAGTATGGCATCGGTATGATTGCCTACATAATAGCAATTGCCATTACTACCCGAATTTAGTGAGGATATGAACAGGGACATAGCAGGTATTAGCATCACCGACTTACGCAGGAAACTTTGGTATCATGGCTAAAGGCTCCCGGGGTGAGAAGGCGAAAATACTATACTTTTTAGCAAAAAGCAGATGTTTTTTACCGGTGCAGTGCTACCGGCCGTAGAAATTACCGGAGCTCAATCTCCGCTTCGTACGTTTGCACCTCACGCGTGCTGGGTTTGCCAGCGCGTTTACGTTTCTTCTTTAATTTGTTCAACCATATAATCGTTCCCGTAACCGGAAGACTGGTTGCAATAAGACAGGCAAGAAAATAGAGGATTTTAGAGAAAGTGCCGAAAATCTCACCTGTATGCAACGGCTTTATTGAACCGGCAATTTGTTCGTTAAGGGGTTTATCCGCAAACCGTTCTGTTTTCAACGGTGTACCGGTATACTGGTCAAACATTACCCGGTCAGCTGCCGACAGTGCAAAAAATCCGGTCCTGTTTTTTAATACCGTAACAACTGCACCACTGTCAGCAGCAAGGTTCACCCGGTAATCGCCCTGGTATGGAAATATTTGATCAGCTGCCTGCAAGACCGTGGTCAGTGCAACAGGAGTACCCACGGTAGCGGATGACTGTAATGGCTTTTCGTTTCTGCCCCCAAAAACTTTTGCTCCCAAAACTTTGCTTGCCCCGTCTTTATACCATTCAAAGGACCAGCATAAACCGGTAAGGGTCATAACGAGCAGCAGGAATGAGGAATAAAAGCCCAGGGTATTGTGCAAATCATGGTTAACCCGTTTCCAGTTGCCCCTGAATTTAACTTTAAAGCCCTGCTTCCAGTTTTTTAAACGTGACGGAAACCAGATTACCAGGCCAGTAATGATGATCGCAAGAAAGATAAGGGTTGCGGTACCAACAATAACCCGTCCTACGCCGGTGTCCATCAATAACCACCGGTGCAATTGCATGGTAGTGGTGAAAAACTTCGAGGTACTTCCGCCATCCTCCCCAACTATCTTACCTGTATAAGGGTCAACAAAGTAATTTTTGGGTCTTGGTGCGCCAGCTTCTTTTGGCGCGCCCGGCTTTGCGCCCGGGGATGCTGCTGCCTTTGCTGATTCGTTCTCCCGTTTGGCCGAACCGGCATTTGGCCGAACCGCCTTCTTATCTTCCTTTACCCGCACCCCGAACTGGTAACTGCGTTCAGGATCGGATGGCATAGACAGGGATACTACAGTGCCTTGAAGGTTTCCCTGAACCCGGGCAATAAGGGTATCTGGTGATAACCGGGTGCTGCCCGCCGGAACGCTAACGTAAAACTTTGACGGGCTTAGCAACCTTTCGATTTCAGCCCTGAAAGTATAAACGGTGCCACTTAAACAAACCACGAAAAGCACCAGGCCGCTTGCAAGCCCCAGCCATAGGTGAATATCAACAGCGAGTTTCCGGAAAGAAAATTTAATCATTATATATCTTAACTAGAGATGCAGAATTTTTATAAAACGTGGGCAAGTATCGTTTATTCTTTTTGTACAGGGCGCAAAGCTTAATACAAAAGCTACCGAAGCTTTCGGTAGCCTTTTAATCGTTTGCTAAAATCGGTAAGATACCGTACCAATCAACTGTGTTGGAGCGATTGGGTTTACGCTATAGTTTTCATGCAGGTAATAATTGTAAGTATTGGTAACGTTTGCAACCTTTGCCAGCACAGAAACTTTGCTAAAGTTGTAACCAACGGTTAGATCAACGGTTGTGAATGCATCCACCGGAATAAGCCTGTTGTAATTTTGGGCCTGGTCAATCGTGTTGTTCCAGCCACCAAATCGTTTACCGGTATAAAAAATAGAGGCTCCAAGTCTCAGGCCTTTCAAACGGGTTCCCGAAAGCGTATAGAACACACTTGTGTTTGCCGTATGGGCAGGGGTTGTTACCAACCTTTCTCCTTCAACAAAGTTCCCTTTAGCATTTGGTGTTTTGGTATAACGCATAAAGTTGTAGCTATAACCTCCCCTGATATCCATGCCTGCTACCGGATGCGCAGCAAGGTCAACTTCAACACCGTCACTGGTGGTTTCACCGACCAGTGCCCTGATGCCGGTATTTGCATTTGGGGTAACTCCATCTTTCAGGAACGGTGCGGTTTGCGCAAGATTGTTGTTCTTGATGCGGTAAGCGGTCACATTCAACGAGAGTTTGCCTTTGAGCAATTCGTTTTTTATGCCGATCTCGTATTGGTCGATGAGTGATGGATCAAGTGCCTGGCCGTCTATGTCAACACCGCTGTTTACGTTGAAGGCATTCGAATAGCTTGCGAAAACCGAGGTATGCTTACCAGGTTTATAAACCAGTCCAACCCTTGGCGAAAATGCGTTGTCGTATTTAGAAGATCCTTTTGTGGTTACGTTTGTTACGAGGTTTGTACTATCTGGCCGGTCGCTGAATACATATGACCAGCGCATGCCCGCGAGCAGGTTGACTTTAGAGGAAAGTTTTATTAGGTCCTGAACATAGATACCGCCCCTGTTTACCGGAAGTTCGATTTGCCTGATCCGGTTTGTTACGGGTATATCTGAACGTTGTACAAACTTCGACTGATCAAGAATGTTTATCCGGTCGTAGCTACCAGCAGGCAGGCCTGCAACCGCCGGGATGCTAAACGCGTCGTTCGTGGTCAGGTAATGGTCGGCGTCAATACCCGACAGCAGGGTATGTTCAACCCCACCGGTTTTGAACTTGCCGGTAAGGTTAACCTGGCCAACATAATAATTTTCATGGGTAAAAGTTCTTCCCAAAGGCCGTACCCAATCACCGTTTGCAGCGGCCTGAATGCGCTCTGTTGAGAAGTAATCACGCTCATAATTCTGGTACGACAGCGAGGTATTGATCTGCCAGTTAGGGTTGAACTCATGTTTCAAAGTTGCAGTGGCAGTGGTTTGCCGCGTCTTCGCATATTGCCAGGGCGTACCCAGGAAACGCGAACGAGGCAAGTCTGCGATTTTGGTATTGTCTAAAGATCCAATTCCAAAATCCGGGGTAAAATCGTGTCTCAGGTAATCTGCTTCAAGTACCAGTTCGGTTTTATCATTAAGCTTAAACAGCAATGACGGGTTTACATAATACCTCTTCGAACTCACAACATCGCGATAGCTCTTTGCACTTTCGAATGTACCGTTTACCCGGTAAGCAATGTTTTTCGATAAGGGTCCATAAACATCGAAAGAGGGTTTATACAGGTCGTAGCTGCCGGCACGCATAGCCACCTCGCCGCCAAATGTAAACTTAGGTTGCTTGGTTACCATATTTACAACACCACCTGGCGAAACCTGACCATAAAGGATCGCGGCACTACCTTTAAGTACTTCCACGCTCTCGAGTGAGCTCATTTCGGGCATCGCTCCGGAATTGACCCTTGCCCCGTTTTTAAACAGGTTTGAGGAAGAAAAAGCATAACCACGTGCTGAAAAACTCTCCTGGGTGTTCGCCCGGGTAGTAGAAAGGTAAACACCGTTTACGTTTTTAATCACATCGCTAAGCCGCTGTACCTGCTGGTCGCGCATTAATTTTTCGCCGATAATGGTTATGCCCTGTGGCAGATCCATCGGGTCGATGGCAATTTTACCGATTGAAACAGCTTTGCTGTTTAACCCGGTTTGAGTGGTAATCGTAATTTCCGAAAGTTCGTGGTGGTTTTCTACAAGTGTTAGCTCAATATTAGTATTACTGTTTGCAGCTACGGCCACATCTTTTTCCTGCCCTTGTAAGCCAACCATTGAAACGACCAGTACATAATTTCCGGGCTTAACGTTCCGGATCGTAAAATTGCCATGAGCGTCGGTCACAGCATATTTATGGTGCCCCTTAACGGCAATATTAACGTCAGCAGCGGGCTGTCCGTCTGTTGTCAGCACGTGTCCGCGTATTGTTCCTGCATCACCTACAGGTGTTTCATAAGTTGGTGTTTCTCCTATAAATTTTGCAGTTTGTGCATTAGACCCGAGGTAAAAGCAGCTGCAAATACAAAGTGCCAGGTAAAATCTTCCCATTTCTACGATTAATTTTTGCAAATGAATGATTTTGCAATGGTGCAGTGCTGACGAATTGGGAAAAACGCTTTACGCAATCAGGAAAGACTGAGCCCAATTATGTTGAATGTTGAATAATAAAGGTTGAATGGGGCGGATTTTAATTATGAGTGAAGAGTTGAGGGTCGAGTATTATGAGTCAATGCCGTTTAGTTAAGCGACTTGTCAATTGTTTAGCTCAATAATGCCAGCCAGTACAAGTGTGCGACGCAACGATGCTAAATAGCAATCCTGTAGTTGGGTCCAAACAAAGTTGCCTAACTAAACAACATTGAATTATGAGTGGAGAATTGTAAAATACGAGTTATGAGTGGACAACTTTGAGTCGCTAATCTGTCGTCTCTCTCAAAGCATTATTTTTTGGACCCGGCAATTTCACTATTATGGAACATCCTTGCGTCGCACTCTTGTACGGCATAGCGTTGAGGGGCTAACCAACCCAACCCTATGTTCAGCATCCAAAGACCAAAACGATTTGGCTGATATTTCACCCAGGTTAAGGTTCTTACTTTTGATTTTACATTTTTCATTTTACATTTTACTTTCCTTCTTCCACCTTTATCAATCCTTTAGTAAATAATCACTTACATTTGCACCTTCGTTTATACTCTCCCAGCAGACCCGATACTCTTCCACAAAATTTAGTTTCATCTGGTCATTTGATGAGCAGTTCACACCTTCACATGTTGTGGAAGTGTATTTATTTATTTTAATTTTTTTCTTTTGTTGTTCGAAAATCTAAACCTGATTGCGCCAATCTTACGTGCGCTATCTACCGAAGGCTATACCCAACCCACCCCAATCCAGGAGCAATCCATCCCGGTGGTTTTACAAGGCAGGGACCTTTTGGGTTGTGCGCAAACCGGTACCGGTAAAACGGCCGCTTTTGCAATTCCCATTTTACAAATATTACACGAGTCAAAGGCCACTCAACGAGGTCCAAGCCCGATTAAAGCCCTTGTGCTTACCCCAACCCGCGAACTTGCAATACAGATCGACGAAAGTTTTGCAGCCTACGGCAAACACACCGGCTTAAAACACCTTGTTGTTTTTGGTGGTGTTTCGCAGGTGCCCCAGGTACAATCATTACGCTATGGTGTTGATATCCTGATCGCTACCCCTGGTCGTTTACTCGACCTCGTTAACCAGCGTTTTATCACGCTCGACCAGATCAGCATGTTTGTTCTGGATGAAGCTGACCGTATGCTGGACATGGGTTTCATTCACGACGTTAAGCGGATCACCGCGATGTTGCCTAAAAAGCGCCAAACGCTATTCTTTTCGGCAACCATGCCGCCGGAGATTGCCGCCCTGTCAAATACCATTCTTAATAACGCCGTTCGCGTAGAAGTTACCCCGGTTTCTTCTACCGCAGAAAAGGTTGACCAGTCGGTTTACTTTATCAACAAGGAGGATAAGCGTTCGCTGTTACTACACGTGTTGAACAACCAGGACATTAAGAACGCCCTTGTTTTTACACGTACCAAACATGGAGCAGACAAAGTGGTTAAGGACCTGAAGCGGGCAAACATTCATGCTGAAGCCATCCACGGCGACAAATCCCAAACTGCCCGCCAGCGTGCGCTCAGCATGTTTAAAGATGGTTCATTAAGGGTACTGGTTGCTACAGACATTGCTGCCAGGGGGATTGACGTTGATGACCTTACGCACGTAATCAACTACGAAATTCCTAATGTACCGGAAACCTATGTACACCGTATCGGACGTACGGGCCGTGCAGGAAACAGCGGTATTGCTTTATCGTTTTGCAACGACGAAGAGCGCAGTTACCTGAAAGACATTCAGAAGATCATTTCGCGTGCTATACCGGTGGTACACGATCACCCCTATGTTTCGAGCCAGCCTGAACGTGGACACCAGAACAATCATGTTGCACCGCGTAACAACACTCAACGACCGAACAATTTCGGCAGAGACAGGAGACCCCTGGTTACAACAAGAACGGCCCGTAATCATAACGGTTAATTCATACTATTTATACCTTAAAACCCGCACCAGTGCTAAATACAGGTACGGGTTTTTTCATGTTTATGACCCCGGTAAATAGCGCGATGGCGTTGAACGGAGTTGAGCGTCGCCCCCGTCCGAATGGCTTCAGCCGGGCGGGCAATAGGACTCGATTAGGGCTCACCTGCCCGTCACCAAAGAACAGCGCATTTTGTGTTAAAAGAATTCGCCTGGATACAGGGTTGCACTATTTTGGGTTGTTCAGGATTTGATTTGGTCGCAACTCGTCGGGGTTTGCAGTAGAAAAGCTGTTCCAAACGTCTTTTGATGGTGAACGGAAAAGGTCCTTAATGGTTTCAATCTGTACGCTTACACCAGGTTGAAACTTATCGGAAGCGAGATAGTTTTTAATGCTGTAAACAAGCTGTTTTGCTGCCGGATCGCTGGTGCTGTCTGAAAGATTTGCGGTGGAGATCAACAGTTTGCCATTGCCGACCTTCATTTCCATGATCAGCGCCAATTTACGGTTCATAAACCAGGTGTCAATTGGCTGAACAATTGGTGTAATTCCGGCTGGAAAATCCTCAAGGTGCATAACCTGTGCCCGGTTGACCAGTTGCCACCACTGGAGTTCGCTATGATAGGCTGTTGGAAAGTCGTTGAACAACGGATGCTTGTCCTGGGCAACGAAACCTGTTACATGTGGCGGTCGCATCTTAAACCACGACGTGTTCCAAAATACGGGTGTGAATTGCATGCTGATTTCCTTGCCTTTAACCACCTTACCGGCAGCATTCAGGAACACCTTACCACCCCTCGCAAGCACGCTTTCTGCCTCGGAATCCAGGCTGGTACAGTAGAAATAAGCAGAATCCGACTTGCCAGGCACCAGGGTTGCAGACTGAACTGCCGCGGGGTATACCCAAAAGTCCCAGTCGTTTACAACAGTGGTTTTATCAACAGTCACCTCAAGGTTAAGTTTGGAAGGCTTCTTGAACTCCGCCAGTGACAGCCGGACGTCGCCTACCGGCCAATTGTACCCCCGCGCATACGTTTTTGGCTTAAAGACGCCATTAGCCACAAGGTTCCCCGTTGCGTCTTTTATGGTCCAGCTTATACCCGTGTTGGCGAGTGGCGCCTTTCCAAAATGATAAAGCTCAACGGCTGCAGAAAACGTTTCGTCGCTGGTGTAGACAAACTTTTCCATCCTGGTGAGGGGAACCGTTGGATTACAAAACCGGCTCCATTGTTTGGCATTGATGTAAGGCTTTTCATCCCAGAAAGCATCGAGCACGCCAACAAGTGCGGTACCCTGTCCCGGGAAATCCTGCAGACCAAGTAACTGGAACCCACCAAGAGCAGGGGTTCGCAACGCTTTTTCTATCTCGTGTTTGTAACACAATGCCTGCAGTTTACCCGAAGCCATAAGAAACGACTCACTCCTGTCGGCCATACCATGGTCAGCAAGATCCTCGCGGAATAGTTCAAAGTTTTTTGCGCGGTAAACCCCCGTATACTTTTGAATTTCACTGAAGTTTGGAAAAACACACCATTGACCCATTTCGTGGGTTACATAAGGCAGGTTGAAGTTTTCAATTGCCTGGCGATAATCCCCCATATTGTCAGGTCGGCGGTTCCAGGCCAAGCCCCTCGATCCTGATTTGATCATGTATTCGTTTTCGGGTACCAGGGGCCAGCTCATCGCTACAGAAGCACCTGTGTAAATCCGCCGGCTATCTTTTTGCTGCCAAAACTTTATAAAGGCGGCGAGGTATGTTGCCTGGTTGCGACCTGCAGGTTCATTACCTGCCGCTAACATCGTATATGAGCCATAATTGCCATAATGGTCAAACATGCGGTTTGTTTCCTCGTATATATAGGCGTCGATAAACCGGCCATCGCCAAGCGAAGTGCCGTGGTTGGGCCAGGTTGGCCCTTCTGGCTGGAGGTACATGCCCGTGATGTCGGCCGCAATAAAAGCTGCTTCAGGTGGGCACCAGGAGTGAAAACGCATATGATTTAGGCCATGCGCCTTTGCGATTTTATAAATTCTTTCCCACGACTTTACATCCATAGCGGGGTAGCCCGTAAGCGGGAACTCGCAGTTGTTTACCGTTCCCCTGAGCGATGCCACATTGCCATTGATGGTGATTGTTTTGCCCTGAACCCGGATGTCGCGCATGGCGAATTGCAGCTTTTTTTCGTTGCTGCTGCCATTGGCAGTAACGGTTGCTGAAAGCATGTACAGCGCAGGGTTAAACTCATCCCAAAGCAGCACATCCTTACCCATGTCTAACACAGTTTCAAAAAAGGTAGTGTCGTTGGGGCTGGCCGTGTAGTTGATTGATTGAGGTTTAATTGCCTGATGCGGGGTTGTGTTGAAGCTGCTTGCTGACAACACCACCTTGCCAGCAGCTTTGGCTGTACCCAGGTTAACAATGCTGCCTTTGATGGTGGCCGTGCGTTTTGCAACGTTAGGGTAAACCTGTACCTGGTGAAAAAACACTTTAGCGCCCGCTTGCAGCAACATTTTGCCGATGATACCGTTCCAGTTACCCTGGGTATGATCGGTAACGCTGTGTGAGTCGGGCCCCACGTTCATTTGTGTTATGCTGTTGTCGATCCGGATGGTAAGGGTATGCTTTCCGGGTTTGATCATCTTTGTAAGGTCGTAAGTATGCGGGGCGACGAGAGAATATTGTTTGGCCACTTCGACATTGTCGAACCACAATGCGCTTTGAATGTGTACCCGCTCGAGGAACAGCACAACCCTTTTGGTGGACCATGAAGCAGGGATCTCAATGTCTTTCTGGTACCAGGCTACGCCAACATAATGTTTAGCCGGGGTAAGCCAGAAAGGCACTTTGATGTTGCCCGGCTGGCGATATTTAGCCAATGCAGGGCGAAAGAAAAACGAGCTGTCGTAGATGCTGGCGGTCCACTTTGTCTGAAGGGTAATGTCGTCACCCTTATGGTTTTCGGCCATTGAACCTGGTAGTTTTATGGTTTCGGGCAATTGCTTCGAAAACCATTTGTCGTTGACACCCGTATTATTCGGATCTGTAGCGAAGCGCCAGTTGCCGGCAAGCGAAATTTCCTGTGCATTGATTGTTGACATCATCAGAACGATGATAAGACTAAGTGTAAGTCTAGGTGCGTACGGGACTTCTAAGATCTTCATTGAAGTAGCAATGGTGTTAGCTGTTATCGAATAGAAAGCTAAGTTATTTGTAGAAGCGATTACAAATACAAAATCACGCGTGCGATTGAACGATGGTGCGGGGAGAGTCTTAAAATGAAAAATGCAAAATGTAAAATGTAAAAGGGGTGCTTAACCGGAAGACGCATTAGCTAATCCAACTTATTAAGCGGAAATGTAAAATGTGTAAGGGTTCTTACTGGTAGGTTGGAACCGGTACTCCATCAGTCTACAATCCGGAATCCGCAAATGCGAAATCCGCGAATTCGTTAATCCGCAATCCTGTTAGCGCAAAAAAAAAGGGTCCCTCCGTAGAAACGGAGCGACCTCTAACGATTGCTTGCCATATGAAAATCTTCAATATTGTGTAGCTGATAGATTCAGCTGGTGTATCTGTGGTAATTTGTTGAAGGCCTTTGTATTCACCTTTTCAACAACCCAAAAGTAAGATCAAATTCCTTGTTACAACATCAATTATTTGCTAATCACATGATGGCAAACCCTCTCCCGAATCGCTGAAAGGCAGTACCAATGTGTATTCCATACGCACTACTCTATTATCGCCAACCGGAAAATGGTCGAAAAAAAACGCTGATCTTTTTTCAGGAAAACCTAATAGTACATAAAACGCCCGTCTAAGCTGTAGGTCTTTAAGAATCACCAGCATTTTTCGGCCGAACGGGTGATCATATCTGGTAAGCTTGATTATGCGGATCGCAGGCATTTGTTGCGATAATATTAGCTAATGGGGTAAGTCGCGGCGAAGAATATTATACATTATTATTGTTGCTGAAACCAACCCTACACATGCCAGCTTTGCTAAAAGACATTTACGATGATCGCTTTTTTAGCACCCTTTCCCGTTCGCTGGAGTCGGCATTGCCGGGCTTCAGGAAAGACCTCTTTCTCGCCCGGGTACATAATGATGGGTGGGAACAACGGGCACTCAAGGACAGGATGAAGCACATAGCAAACTGCTTAAACCCGTTTCTTAACGGCAACTTTAGGCAACAGGTACCGGTACTGGCAAATATCATAAAAGCATGCCGGGCAAACGGCGCAAAAGAGCAAGCCCTGGAGTATATGTTCTTGCCGGAATACATTGCCCTGTTTGGCATCGAGGATTTTGCATCATCGATGAAAGCGATTGAGTTGGTAACTGCATTTACCAGCTGCGAGTTTGCTATTCGCCCATTTTTGAACCGTTACTTCGATGCTACGATGGAGCAGATGCTGAAATGGTCGACTCATCAAAACCCTTATGTGAGAAGATTTTCGAGTGAAGGCAGCAGGCCGCGTTTACCCTGGGGACTTGCAATAGCCGGGCTGAAAAGAGATCCCACCCCGCTCTTGCCGATACTGGAGAACCTGAAGAATGATCCTTCGGATTACGTTCGTCGAAGCGTGGCAAACAACCTAAACGATATTGCAAAAGACCATCCGGAGCTCGTTGTTGAGCTTGCCGCGCGTTGGAAAGGGACAAGTAAATAAACGGATTGGATCATCAGGCATGGCAGCAGAACCCTGTTGCGGAAAGCAAACCCGGGATCCCTAACGATGTGGGGACTTTCACATACGCCTAAGTGTGCTGTCAACAAGTTAGTCCTCAAACCAAAGCTCGTTACTATTGGCGATGCGCTTGAATTTTCATTTAACCTATCGGTTGAAGAAGAAGAACCGGTAAAGCTTCGAATTGAATACGCAATTGATTACCTGAAAGCAAACAACAAACACAGCCGTAAGCTCTTTCGGATAACCGAACATATCTACAAGGCAAACCAGGTCTGCCAGTTCAGAAGAAAACAATCCTTTCGCGATCTTACTACCCGTAAGCATTACCCCGGATCACATACCTTATCAATCATAATCAACGGTATTGAAATGGCCAGCGCCGGCTTTACTGTGGTAACAGATAAGGCCAAAAAAGCATAATTGCCGCAATCCCCCTGGATCAGAAAAATAGCAAGGGGTTAGTAGTTTTAGAATTCACCGATTGATCCGGTGTGTTTAGTTGGTAAAACCTCGGTCGGCTTACTGTAACTTTTGAACCCCGTTCTTTGCAGGGTGCGTCACTGAACAGAATTGGTAAGACACTAGTAATCGGAATATTCTGTCGGCCGTAAAAATTTGATCTCCGACCTGGAAACATTGTGTTGGTATTCGGGCATAGCAGAAAGCTTCTTCCATTGCTCGTCTGCCGAAAAAGACTTCCAGTGGGCGTCACGGTCTGCCCTGTTTTCAAAGCTGGTCATGTACATGAGGTTGGGCATACGACTACCGGCAATCACTTCCGCATAAAATACCGGGTTGAAATCGAGACGGCTGAAGATGTCAATTTCTCCACCTTGATTAAACATCTGAACTTTGTTACGGTAAAAGCGTTCCGTTGCCCCTTCGTAACTCCGCAGCTCATATACCCTTTCCGAACGTGGTCCTGTTAACTTCGGAAGCTTCATCGCCGGTGCCAACGAAAATGCCCTTAGCACCATGTTTTCCATGCGGCTAAAGGGCGGTTTGCGGTAGCTGGTGTCGAAACTTTGTGTTGAACTGGTAAACGCCGCATCTTTTTGAAGCCGGTCGCCCAGGGAAAATAACTGGTCGGCTTTCTTGAATGGGGCGATTACGTAGATTAATTTGTCGACCGCGGTATCGTTTGCAATAGGCTTAAATACACCAACATGTGCACTGCCCAGGCGATGGAGCGCCGGCAGATAAGCGTCTTTCAGATAATTGTCAAGCTGCCGCTCCTGTTCGCCCGAAGTAAAGTGATAAACGGTAACCTGGTAAAATTCCGGTGATTTTTTCTTTGCACTCACATCAGCTGGGTTCACCATGAAACTCAACAGGAGTAACAACAAATAGGTAGCGTTTTTCATATGAAAGCGTATAAGCGTTTAAGCCTAAAAATAGTATTTGTTCGAATATGAAATGCAAGACGATCCAGAAATCTCCTTTTTGGTGCTGTTGTACTCTAATGCTTAGCGGCAACCTTGTTGCCAGTATTGCGTTTGATAAGAATGCCGTTGCCGAGGTTTCAGGTGATGGGAGAAAGCCCAAGAGAGGATATTGAAATGGCGGATTTTGAAAATGCCATCAGACTACCTGCGATCGCTTATAAGTGATTTGTATGATTTGCGCAAGCCAGAACCGTACAAACCAAAGCTCCCCTTACACATGCATGCAAGGCTTAGCTTCGATGAAATTGTCATAACTTATGCCAATGAACGAGCTTGTATGAACACACCATTACCGATGGAACAGCCAGCTATATGTCCATGTTTTCAAATAAGTCTTTTTTCAACATAAATTTCTCCAGCAAATTAAATTGATTACTTGCCCGGTCATAATTATGCCGGTCGTATTTACAACCATAATATTGATCGTTTTCAAGGTAGTCGCTTAAAAACCTAAGGGCTTGCATATAAATCATAAAACATCCTGCATAAAAAAAATGTTTCTTTTCTGTTTGTGTCAGCACGCTTTGCATTTCGACACAGTAACCTTCAACAATTGCACGATATATATCTTCCCTGATAACAATTTTATCCAGGTTTGTTTCTTCCTCATTTGCAGGTGAAAGATAAGTCCTCATCATATCACCAACATCACTGATAAAATAACCCGGCATAATTGTATCCAGGTCAATTACGCAAATACCCTTTTCATGTTCATCAAATAAAACATTGCTGATCTTGGTGTCGTGGTGCATTACCCTAAGCTTAAACTCCCTGTTTAATTTCAAAGTCTCAAATTGACTTACGATACCATCGTGATTGGATAATGACTCAATTAATTCTTCGGCAAATTTTACCCGGACTTGATTGCCACCAGCAATTGCCTGCAAAAATTGTCCATGCCTGAATTTTAGGTCATGAAACGACGCAATTGTTGGCTTCAACAATTGTTCGTCAAAGCCATTTAAACACCGTGTAAACCGGCCAAATTGCCTTGCTGCTTCGTAAGCCTGTTGCGGTGATTGTACCACATCAATAGTATGTGAACCATGTACAAAAGGAAACAACCTGAAGTAGCCTTCCACCTCATCATAAACCATTTGTTTACCATCCAAAGTTGCAAGCGGGCCCGGGAATAGATATCCCGGATGCGTTTGCCCTAAAAACGCACTTACGAGGCTGATATTCTCAGCGATGTCGTCTGGATTTTTAAAAACAGCATTATTGATCTTTTGCAAAATATACGCCTGTTCCGAATCTGCTATTTTCCATGTATGGTTAATCAATCCACTTCCAAAAGGACAGATAGCCAATTTCCGGGGGTCCAGTCCATAACGGCGTACAATATTTTCCAACATGTATCGAATTTAGTAACAAGTAGAAATAAATCATTCCATAATAATTCAACATTTATTTTTTACTGGAAAATTCCGCAGGGTAAAAGGCTATATTAATTACTAAAAAAATGATGAAAATAGAGATTCGGTTACCCCCACCATCAACCATTATCCCGGCACAAATATGCAAACTAGCCGTTTCATTTTGGCGATTCTGAAAAATGACCAACCATTGAGAATATCATATTTTTTTTTATTTTAAGGAAAAACCCCCATTTGGCTGCATTTATTTCTCAACATTTTATGATGAAAAAAGTGATAACAAAATTTTTGCGACGATAATCAAACTCCCTAACTTCAAATTTCGGTTGCTTCTTTTCCTATTCCTTTATTCATATAAAACGTACCATGAGAAAAAATCTAGTATTCTTTCTCCTGTGCTGTTGTGTCATTTCCCAAACCTGGGCTCAAATGAAAACAGTAACAGGAGCAGTAACCTCGCACACCGACCAGTCTCCCCTACCGAATGTTTCGGTTAAACTACAAGGCTCCAATTCAGGTACTCAAACAGATGAACGAGGTAATTTCACCATAGCCGCACCAGCTAATGGCACGCTCATCTTCTCCCATTTGGGTTACCAGCAAACGGCTGTTAAGGTTGGCGCAAACGAACGGCTATCGGTTGTTATGACCGAGGAAAACAAGAGCCTCGCGGAAGTTGTTGTTACTTCGTTCGGCATTAAAAAGGATCGCAAAACGCTTGGCTATGGGGTAAGCCAGGTGACTGCCGAAGAAGTTCGACGGGCACCGACACCCGACATCACGAATGCACTAACCGGCAAGATTGCAGGGGTGCAGGTTTCGGGCACAGGAGGTGGATTCTCCAGCTCAAATATTATCATTCGTGGTTTCTCCACCTTTACCGGAAGTAACCAACCACTAATGGTTGTAGATGGTGTTCCGATTGACAATTCCGGCGGTAACAACAGTGTAAACAGCGGTGTGGCAAACTCCAACCGGGCGTCCGATATCAACCCCGAAGACATCGAAACCATCAATGTACTCAAAGGTGCCGCTGCTACGGTTTTATATGGCTCGCGCGCAGCCTCGGGAGCGATACTCATTACCACCAAACGCGGGAAAAACGGCACGAAAAACCAGGTAACTTTTAGCTCCAATTACGGGGTCGGCACAATGAACCTTTTTCCTGAACTTCAAAACGAATACGCCCAGGGTGATCGTGGGGTATACCGCAACAACGTAGCGGGTTCCTGGGGTCCGCGTATCCAGGGACAAACGGTAAACAATTGGTTTGGCCAACAGGAAGCTTTAGCAGCATACCCCAATAACGTCAAGGACATTCTACAGCAAGCCATCAGCAATCAAAACGACATCAGCTTCTCAGGTGCCACAGATAAGTATAATTACCGCATGTCTTACGGCAATGCTTATGAAACAGGTCTTGTTCCCGGTAATGTACTTCGGAAAAATAACCTCACCTTAAATGCGGGTACAGCTATTACGCCAAAGCTAAGGGTGAATACCTTTCTTTCGTTTGTAAGTAATATCTCCGACAGAACCCAGGCAGGTAACCAGGGCTCAAACCCGATCTGGAGAGGGATTTACACCCCACGATCTTATGACCTTACCAACCTGCCTTTTGAAGATCCAAACGGCGGCCAGCTTTGGTTTACCGCAGAGGATCACCCCTACTGGGCAATCAATCATGTGAAGTATCACCAGGAGGTTAACCGGTTTTTTGGAAACGTAAACCTGAACTATGCTTTTGCCCCATGGCTACAGGCCGACCTTAAAATTGGCGGCGATATCATCAGCGCTAATGCACAGGGCTTCGACGACAAAAACATCCGCGGTAACGGCAATACCAACTCCGCTGGCAAGGGCGGTTTATCCGACAACCAGGACCTTACGCGCAACATCAACAGTTATTTTACGCTCACGGCAAATAAACGATTCAGCAGCGACTGGTACTTTTCTGCAACAGTTGGAAACGAAGTGATCAGCAACTTCGCCCGTTCGCTAAATGCTACCGGCCTCGAAATCGTTGTTCCCGGATTTGATAACCTGAAGAATTTTGTTACCTATACCAATTCGGACAGTTACACGAAGTACCGCACAGTGGGTGTATTCGGCGACTTCGTTGCAGAGTTCAGGAATTACCTGACCTTGAACCTGAAGGCGCGAAACGATTTTCCCTCCACGTTAATGGAGGGCCGGAGGTCAATCTTTTATCCGGCATTAGCGATCAGCTATTTGCCAACAGAAATGTTTCCAGCACTAAAAGGCAACTTTCTTACTTCAGCAAAAATTCGCGCGAATGTTGGCGAGGTAGGAAAAGGCGCGCAGCCCTACCGTACAGATACTTACTATGGTCGCGCAAGTGCCGGCGATGGTTTTGGGTCCACAGGGGTTAGCTTTCCTTTTAACGGGCTCGCAGCATATACTTACAACAACTCTGCAGGTAATCCATTATTAACCCCGGAGTTTACCAGGGAAATAGAACTTGGTACCGAATTGGCTTTGTTCAACAACCGCCTGAGGATTGACGGATCGGTTTACCAGCGCATCACCAGGAGCCTCATTTTTAATGTTCCCGTTCCCGCTTCTTCAGGCTTCACCTCGGTTAACACCAATGCCGGTAAACTTTCTACCAAAGGGCTTGAGCTATTGATTACCGGAACACCCATACAAAACCAAAACTTCAGCTGGGAGTCGGCAATTACGTTTACCACTTTTAAATCTATGGTTAAAGAACTTGCACCCGGAGTTCAGGCGATTAGTTTAGGCGGATTTACATCACCCAACGTTCAGCTGATGCCTAACGAGGAATACGGGCAGATCTATTCTACCTTCTACCGCCGCGATGAGAATGGCAGTATGATCATCGGCACGAATGGTCTTCCGCTGGTTGCCGGTGGTGTTAAAAAAATCGGTAATCCCAATCCCAGGTTTACCATGGGCTTCACCAATACGTTTACCTATAAGTCCTTCAGCCTTTCCTTTTTGCTGGATGGGCGCTACAAGGGCGACTTACTTTCGCGCACCGTTGGCGACCTTAGGATCAACGGGGTTGCAAAAGAAACTGCTGAATACCCACGTTATAATGCAGATGGTTCCGAAAACAAACCCTACCTGTTTGATGGTGTTCTCGAAAATAAAACCCCGAACAACGTATATGTCAGTGCCCAGGATTATTGGAGCACAAGGGGAAAATATGTTGCCTGGGAAGGCTATGTGCTGGATGCCTCATTCATAAAACTTCGCGAAGCAACCATTACTTACAATGTTCCAAAAGCGCTACTGGCCAGAACAAAGTTCATCAGCGGTTTACAACTATCCGTTTATGGTCGTAACCTCCTGACCTATGCACCCAATTTTCCACACCTCGATCCCGAACAAAACTTGTTGGGCGTAAGCAATTCAAGGGGTATCGAATTTGGTATTCAACCCGTCTCGCGGATCATTGGCGGCAGCTTACGGATCAACTTTTAATCACAACTTAAACAGGTAAGATGAAAAAACACAACATAAAATATATTGCTATTGCATGCCTGCTTTTTGCCAATGTTTCCTGCAAGAAGTTCCTTGATGTAAACAAGGATCCGAATAATATTATAGATGTTCCGATCTCCCAATTATTGCCCTCGGCTAGCGTTAACATTGGCTATACCGGCGCGAGTGACCTGTTCAGGTACACCACCCTCATCATGCAGCAATTTAGTGCGCAGGGGCCGGTGAGTTCGTCTAATACCATGCGTGAATACGAACGCTACAACATCAACGGTTCCGACATCAACAACCAATGGAACACCATCTTTGGTACAGTAGTGAGCGACCTTGAGTTGATGATCACTAAAGCAACCGAGACAGGCAGCCCGCACTATGCCGGTGTAGGTAAACTATTAAAGGCATACGTTTACCAGGTTTCGGTTGATGCATGGGGCGATATACCCTATGCCGAAGCTTCAAAATTTAATGCAGGGCTATACCCGAAATTCGACGACGATGCTGCCATATACCCCGATCTGCTGAAGTTGATCGACGCGGCTATTACCGATATTGATGCCACTGCTTCAAAGCTTGATCCCAATGTAAACACCACCATTTACCCGAATGCTACATGGGCGGCTGCAAAGGAGCAATGGCTCAGGTTTGCCAGCACACTAAAGCTTCGCATATACCTCCACTACAGCAAAAAAGATCCTGCATTTGCGCGCCAAAACATCACTGCTTTAACAGCGGGCAGTGCAGTATTTATGCAGTCGAACAGCGACAACTTTCAGATGATGTACCTGGGCGAATCGCAACGGCAGAATCCAACGGCAAGCATTGAAGGTGGCCAGTTCAGGAACCAGTTGTTCCCGCACCGCACCATTGTAGATATGATGAATGCAAAAGCGGACCCGCGCAGGTCGTCGTATTTTGTCCCTTTCCCGTACAACTCAACACCCCCGATGTACAAAGGATCCAGCATACTCGATCCCGTCGCATCATCTGCCTACTCGCGTTTACACACTTATCTCAAAGGCACAGCCACTGTAAACCAGGCTTTGATTAATCCTGATGGCTCCCTTAAAGATGGTGCAATCACATATGCAGGTAACGCCCCGGCAAGAATGCTCACCTATGCCGAATACAACTTTATGCGGGCTGAAGCCGCCCTTATTTATGCCGCCGCAGGCAATGCCCAAACCTTTTTCCAGGAAGGCATCCGTGCATCCATGCGCGACGCTGGGGTTGCACAGGCAAATATCGACGCCTATATCGCAGCAAACGGTACGCTCACCGGCACCAGCGAACAACGCCTTGAGCAAATCATTAATGAAAAGTATATTGCAAACTTTGGCGTGATGGTCGAGCCCTGGACAGACTGGCGGAGAACGGGCTACCCGGTATTACAAGCCGTTAAAAAGCCGCTGGGCATTTATGATGAATTACCAAGGTCGCTGCCCTATGGGCTAAACGAAACCACCAGCAACCCGAATGCGCCGGTAAAGGCCGACCTATTGCAGCGGGTGTTTTGGGACGAGTGAGCAGAAGAAAAATTTAGAAGTAAAAAGTAAAAATCGGTTCATTGTTGAAGTTTCAAAACAAAGAAGGCCGCCTACAGGAGTGAACGGGAGCTAAGCATTCGAAGAACAATTATGAAATGGCATTTAGCAAAAATCTTTTTGGACCCGGCACAAGTACTACTATGAAACATCCTTGCGTCGCCCGCCCGGCCAGCCATTCGGACGGGCACTCTTGTACGGCATAGCAACATTGAGCAATCCGATTAAAGAGTCGGCTTAACTAACAAACATCGGATGAACATGATCATTACATAATTTCTATGTACCAATGCGGGTTTTATTGAACATGTTGCCTAATGACTTTGCACCCTTACAACTGTTGCACTGCCGTCTGAACCGGAACATTTGAGCTTGCAGCGTTGCAGGACTCCCAGGCCCATAAAACCCTGGCTAAACAACCATTCAGCCAACAACCCTGCTGCTGTTTAAGGTGGGTAGATTTATTGCAGGAAAGCCGTTGAATGGGGAGTTGCCGTACAAGCGAGCGTGGCAACGGTGTACCACAAAAAACGAATGCTGGTCACCAAAAAAAAACAAAATGTTTCGCAAAAATTATAATTAAATCAGGGAACGAAAATATTCCAATATTAAAAGCATGATGAAAAAGAACAAATTATTTGCGCTGGCTCTACTTGGCTCAGCATCAGTGTATGGCCAGGCACATCTGCAGGCAGGCAGTACAGAAAGCAGGATGGAAGGATTGAAGAAACGCACGGCACTTGAACAATCTTCGTTGATTAAAAATATAAAGTTCAGGAATGTAGGGCCTACCGTGATGAGTGGTCGTGTAGTTGACATTGATGTAAACCCGGCCAATTCGATCGAGTTTTACGTGGCCTATGCCACAGGTGGCTTATGGTATACCAACAACAACGGGCAATCATTTACGCCGGTCTCGGATACGCTTGACCACCTGTTTATGGGCGACATTGCCGTAGACTGGAAATCAAACACGATTTACCTGGGTACGGGCGAAAGCAATGCGAGTCGTTCTACCTATGCCGGCACAGGGGTTTACAAATCGACAGATGGCGGCAAAACATGGCAATACCTTGGGTTACCTGATAGTCACCACATCGGCAAGGTAATTATCAGTCCGAAGGACCCCAACACCGTTTGGGTTGCTGCTATAGGTCACTTGTATTCGCCGAATAAAGAACGGGGCATTTTCAAAACCACCGACGGCGGTAAAACCTGGGCTAAAACTTTATACATCGACGATAAAACCGGCGGTATCGATCTCGACATTGATCCGGAAAATCCCAATAATGTATATGCTGCAATGTGGTACCGTACACGTACACCCTGGAACTTCGAAGAAGGCGGACCAAGCTCAGGAATCTACAAAAGTACGGATGGTGGCACCAAATGGTCGCTGATCAGCGGGGCTGGCTCCGGTTTTCCAACCGGCAAAGCAGGTGGCCGGATCGGGCTGTCTGTATCAGTACAAAATCCGCAGTTGATTTTTGCAGTACTGGACAACAACGACAATCGTCCATCCAAAAAAGACACGTCCGGCAAATACAGCCTGCTCGAATTCAGGAAAGCAACAAAAGAAGATTTCGCCAAACTCGACGAGAAAAAACTTGATGAGTTCCTTAAAGAAAACCGGTTTCCTGAAGACATAAATGCAAAAAGCCTGAAGGCACAGGTGGCGGAGGGAAAATTGAAACCCACTGTTGTTGCAGACTACCTGAAAAACGGCAACACCGACATGTTGGTTAACGAGGTAAAAGGGGCCGAAGTTTATAAGAGCTCAGATGGTGGTAAAAGCTGGACCAAAACACACAACAACTTTATCGACGCGTTTAGTTCTTATGGCTATTACATGAGCGAGATATGGGTTTCACCAAAAGATTCGAATAAGGTCGTGATCACCGGTGTGCCGTTATCATTGTCGACCGATGGGGGCAAAACATTTAAAAACATCGGTGGCAATGGGGTACACAGCGATCATCACGTAGTTTGGTTTGATCCGCAGAACGACAACCATATGATCAATGGAAATGATGGTGGAATAAACATCACCTATGATCTTGGTAAAAACTGGATCAAAGCCAACTCAGCTTCAGTAGGACAATTCTATTCGGTGGCAGTTGATGATGCAAGGCCCTACAATGTTTACGGAGGTTTGCAGGACAATGGGGTTTGGTACGGACCTTCTACAAATGTTGAAAACACCGCATGGTATGCAACTGGTGAATACCCTTATAAAAACATTGGTGGTGGAGATGGGATGATGGTGCAGGTGGATACGCGCAATAATGCAACCTACTATGCAGGATCGCAGTTTGGCATGTATAGCCGGTCGTCGAAAGATCGCACCGCTCCTTCCTTGCCGATCCATCCGATGCACAAAGTAGGAGAAGTACCGCTGCGGTATAATTGGGAAACCCCAATACTGCTATCGAGATTTAACCAGGATATCCTTTACATGGGTTCAAATAAATTTCACCGTTCGTTAAACAAGGGTGAAACAATGGAAACGCTTTCGGGTGATCTTACAAAGGGGTATAAAGAAGGCGATGTACCTTTTGGAACTACCACCTGGATCGCTGAGTCGCCATTGAAATTCGGGTTGCTTTATGTTGGTACCGACGACGGTTTGATCCATCTTTCGAGAAATGGCGGTTACGACTGGACAACGATTTCCGACAAACTTCCGCAGGACCTTTGGGTTTCGTGTATAACCCCTTCTGCATTCAAGGATGGCCGTGTGTACGCATCCTTAAACGGCTACCGTTTCGACAATTTCAGTCCTTACCTTTTTGTAAGCGAAGATTTCGGCGGAACCTGGAAAGCGATCAACGGCAACCTTCCACCAGAGCCCATTAATAGTGTGAAAGAGGATCCCAAAAATGAAAACATCCTTTATGTAGGTACCGACGGCGGTCTTTATATGTCGATGGATAAGGGCCTTTCGTATATGCCATTTGGCGGAAACCTGCCACGTGTACCAGTGCACGATATTGCCATCCAGCAACGCGAAAACGACATCGTGTTGGGTACACACGGGCGCTCAATCTATATCGCTAACCTGGATGCAATACAAAAGCTCACCCCTGCATTGGTTGCAAAAAATGCAGAGGTTTTCGACATTAAAGAAGTAACAGCTTCGGCTGGCACAGGCAGGGGCTTTGGACGTGGATCTGCAAGACCTTCTGCAAGCATTGCTTACTATGTTAAGTCAGGTGGTCCCGCAACGATTCGCATCAAAAACACGAAAGGCGAGGTGCTGAACACCTTTACCCCTGCGACAGAAGCAGGCTTAAATGTTTTTGATTATGACCTTTCCATTAAGCAGTCAAATAATGTTGAAGCAGGGCTGGCGAGCACTTTAACCCCCGGAACCTATACTGTAGAAGTTGAAGCCGGTGGAACGACGACAAGCAAACCCCTTGTTGTTAAAAGTGCAGCGGCAAGGGACAGAAATGGCGGAGGAGCGCCAGGCGAAAGTGAGGAGAACGAAATAAAATAGATGTAAAAGGTTTGGCAGTAACGATTAATACCAACGCCCCGGAACGAGCTTCCGGGGCGTTGGTATTGATAGGAAACATTACGGCTTTGGTGCCAACCTGTGAGCATAATATTGTATATTAAATTGGGCCAGGCAGATGTAGTTCCTTGACCAGGTCGTCGAGGTTGAGCATAGATTTTTGCAGTGTGTTTTCCACCTTACCCTTTTTGAAGAGATTAAATAACAGTTGAGCGGGTATGTTCCGTTGTAAGTAAAAGTCAATCGTAAGGCTGGTGATGCTTTCTCCCTTTTTTTCAAGCGTGTACAACATGGTATGCCCTTCCTTTTCGAATGTATCGCTAAAGACAATTTTTTCGGGGCTGTAGGAATAGCTACTCGAATAAATGTCGATATGCCCGTCTTCCATAACGCAGCGACATCGCATACCAATTCTTGGTAACAGATGATCAACTTCTTCCACCTCCTTTACCCCTTCCTGCCACTTGTTGCGAAAGTTAAAATCTCCTGTTGCATGAAAAAGTGTGATGATGTCGGTTTGATATTCCCTTGAGAGGCTCAATGCTCTTACTTTGTCTGAGAGGTACAATTGTGGAAGCGGTTCAGGGTCGATCTGCTTTTTCAGTTCGCTTAATTGCGTAAAATAAAAGCCGATTTCACCACTTTCAACCGGCCGGGTACTGCTGTTCCATTCCATCCACTCCGTGAACGTGGCGGGACTTGCATCAGCCAGCAAAGATTTCGTCACCAGCCAGTACTCATGTTTATCGATATCGTTTTTCAATAGTTGGTGTGCTACAATGATATCGCGACCGATGAGTTTATTAAACGTTTTTACATTGTATTCGGTGAATTCGCCGTAATGGGTGATTACCTTAAGTGTGAGCTGAATGGCCGCCAGGCAGGCCTGGCATTGACAAAACTTCCTTTGATCGTAGGCTACCAGGTGCCTGTGAAACTCACAGAACATGCGTTCAACCTGCTTGTATATCTCGCCTAATTCAGGAGAAGCGCCAAACTTGTAAAACAATATGGCATCTCCCTCGATCTCTGAAATCTGAAGGTCCATTTGGTTGGCATTGATCAGGGTTTCCAACATCTCCTGTATGATCATCCTGCTGTGATCAATTTCGGTTTCGCTGACAAACCTGGTAAAGCCGCTGATGTCCGGAATAAAAATCAGCCCCTTGGTTTCCATTTTTCCTTTAAAGTTACTTTTTACGGTAACCTTTTGGAAAATTTCAACCCGGAATAGCACGACGAATTGTTTGAAGCTAAACTATACCACTGTCTTTTTGCAGGAAGACCAGGCCGGAGAATAGGTGTCTTCCTAACTACGAAGGACGTTTTATTTCCCCTGCTCAAATGTCTATATAAGGGGTAATCTGCTTTCGGCATTGCACAACACCCATTGCAATAAAAATTTCTTTGTTGTATTTTTCTATAGAATGAACATAAGCATTCAGGTGCTGACTCCCTTTGCTCTAAACTGTTTGACATGGCCGACATTTTCATTAGCTATTCAAGCGAGGATAAGTCTATCGTAGAAAAGCTGGCTGCCCGGCTCGAGAAGAAGGGATGGAGTGTTTGGTGGGATAGACACATTCCGATCGGGTGTACTTATGATGATGTTATTGAGTCAGCACTGCAGGAGGCTTCCTGCGTAGTGGTGATCTGGACCAAACGTTCGGTTAGGTCTGAATGGGTGAAAAACGAAGCCTCGGCAGCAGTTCAAAGGGGTGTTCTGGTACCTATCGTACTCGAACAAGTAACCCTGCCGATTGCTTTTCGACGGATAGAATCGGCCATGTTATTAGGGTGGAATGGAGAAGATGAGCATCCGGAACTAGAACTTTTTTTCAAGGCGATTGCAAACATTTTACATCAACCGGCGGGTGGCCCTGGTAGAAGCGAGCCTAAGAACAACAGTTGGATACCTGATAAGTATAATGGTTTGCTTTACGCAATTTTTGCGATCGCTGCTTTACTTGTTTGCCTGCTCGTTTACCGCTACCTGAATACATTCATCAACAACGAACCGGAACAATTTAGCCGGTCACTTGCTTACCTTTTGTTAGGATGCCTTGGTATTTCGGCTGGGGCAGTTGTGATTGGCGCGGTCAAGAGCTATAGTGCTATCACTTCAAAAACCGGCGCCGCTAATCTAAAAAACCTGGTGGCAATTGCTGTGCTGCTACCAATTGTAGCAGGAGCACTCATATTACCCTCAGATAAAGTCGACAACAATTTAACCGTTCGCGTATTTGATTTCAAGAAAAACCCGGTATCGCAAGGCGATGTAACAATTTACCTCCCCGAATACGTCAGGACGGGATCAATTGACAAAAAGGGACAGGCACTATTTACCGGTTTGCCTAACGAGTTTTTCAAAAAGACAATGAAAATTGAAGTAGCAAGCCCTGGTTATGCAACTAGCAGGTTTGATACGATATTGACCAGCTCGCGGCCACTGGAGGTGCTACTGCCACTCTCGACCGTTGTATACATCTCAGGTAAAGTAAAAACGGCGGCAGAGTTGCCTATCAAAGATGTTGAAGTAAACGTTGATGGCACCCGTTATTATGCGCTTTCCATTAATGACGGAAGCTACAAACTCAGATTGGAAGAATACACGCTCGGTGATGAAATCACTTTAACGACCTCGCACGAAAAGTATGAAGACAAGTCGATCGTGCTGAAGATTGATGCACCTGAGATGGAGAAAATCGACATCTTCCTAAACCCAGTAACCTTAAAAAATAAGCCATGAAGCGGTTGCCTATCATTGTCGCCTTCGTGTTCTTTGTTCACGCGGGCAAAAGCCAGCAAGTAATTATCAAAGGAAGGGTCAGGTGTTTGAACCAGGTTGAAAATGTGACTAAAGGAGCGGAGAATATTGTTGTAGTGCCAACCTTTGCCCCCTCTAAATCTTCTGTAACGGCATCCAGGCCATCGGGGTATTTTGAGCTTAATACAGGTATACCCATTTCAACTTTACAGGATAAGCTTGTAAACCTTTATGTCGTGTCCAGGTGCAGCCATTGTAAAGAAATCGTCAGGCGTGTTTTTATTTCGGAGGACCAGGATCGCCTGAACAGAAGCGATCAAAAAAAATATGTCACCGTAAGGGACTGGAAGCTGAATGCCAATTGTAAACAGGCCGAGCTTAATCCTAGAAGTGCCGATAGTCTACTTCAGCTCATCGTAAACCGACCACAAGAAAAGTTGGGGGACATTTCCGGAGCTTCTGCTGTTGCAGGTGCGCCGGCATTCCTGAACTTTCTTACCAACCTTACCACCGTAGCTGGTATCCTTAATAACCAAGGCGACTTTATACTTGACTCGCTTGGACCAGGGAAAATAAGTTATGGAAACTTTTTATGGTCCTCTCCGCTTAATCTTTCCGCTAACACCGGCTTCAATTTTTCACCTACCCGGGACATGAGTGAGGCTGTTTTCTGGAACCCGTCAGCAATTGTAAACAGTAAGAAGCTCCACAGCATCAGCCTGCTCAGCAACCTGAAAAACAATGCAAAACTGGCCGGCTTTGTCCGGCTCACCGAAAAACTTTCGCTCGGCTTAGGTGGCATTTATACCAGGCAGGATGAACGAAGGTTTGCACTGTTCCGGAAACCAACCATTTTTTCTGTTGAGCTCAAGTCGGATTCCACCATAATGAAATTGCAGGAGTATGCCGCGGTTATTAGCCCTTCGCTACTAGTTTCTAATAAGCTCAGCATTGGTGCGTCGTTTAAATCAATCTGGCAAAAGTTCAATACCCCGGACTTTTTAGACGTGTCGCGGGAGGGCGTTGGCACCTTTAAAGACAGCTCCATCAAAGAACAGCACTTTGATGTAGACCTTTCATTGAGTTACAAAATCTCCGGAGCCTTCCAGGTTGGGCTCAACTTTATGAACCTGGCAGGAACGGAACTACATGCTGATGCCTTTGTACCAAGACGCAGGAACGTTTCGCTTCAGAACCTCAGGTCACTTGGGATTGGCCTGGTATACAAATACAAACGTTGGAACTTTGGCGCGGACATATTACTGACCGAAGACGGCCTTTATGACGCTGCAATAGGAGTGAATTTTGTTCCTTTTAACAATGGCCTTATCTCCGCAGGTTTTGCCGTGAAGCAGATGAGCTACTCGGCATCGTTCAGGCTGAAAAACTTTCGAATTGCTTACATCGATGATAATAGGATGATGGTAAATGAAAAAAGACAGGGGAAGTCAGCTATACTAAACGGAAGAATTTACGGGGGCTTTATATTCGACTTCGACTAGTGCCCTTGCACGTTGAAGAAGCTTCTTCATATCGACCATTTTTTGAGATTGCAAGCGGCCGTAGACGCCGGAGAAATAACCTCAATTTAGCGAATCCAACTTTTGGCATACTGCTGATAAGCTGTTCACCTTTACTACGGTCAGTATGCAATTACCCTTAAGTTGTCGTGTTCGCGCAAGTAAGTTTAAGAGGTCTTCAAGGTATAGGTAAAGTGTACCACTTGTTCCGGCGTTCCCCCCGTGGCGCGGTAGAAGTCCAATGCATAATCATCAGCCTGGTCGGCCTGAACGAACACCTCTTCAGCACCGATGCTGGTGCAATAGTCATTGATAAACTTAATTAAGGCATGGCCTATACCCCTACGCTGAAATTGGGTGCTCACAGCAAGATCGAAGATGTATACCAGCGGTGCAGTAGAATAATACTGATTTAGTGTGTAAGCAGTAAGCCCGCCAATCACTTCTCCATGATCCATTGCCACAAACACCAGAAAATCTTCCCTGCTTAGTAACTGTTGCAGGTATGCCTGAGGTGGCATCCTGAAATCCTTCATCTCAAAAACAACTTCAAACACGCCAATCAGCCTGGTAAACAGATCGATGTCGGTCGGTTGGAGTTTGCGATATTGAAAGGAGGAAGGCAAATGAAAAAGTCAAAAGTAAAAAGTAAAAAGTAAAAATTCAAAAGAGTTCGACTCACCTCATGTTATTGCACTTATTGGGCACCAGAGCAGGCCATTCAATTTCGTCAGCCAGTCAACCTATCAACAAGTCAACTTATCAACCGATCAACTTATCAACCGATCAACTTATCAACCGATCAACTTATCAACCGATCAACCAGTCAACTTATCAAAGCCGCACTCCGCTAATTCGTATTCCAGCAGCCTAACGCGCTTTTATATTCTGAGCCGCTTTGTTAACGATTTCGAAAATCCTGTTTTGCCTGGTCTCCGGTTTTTTGGCATTCAAGACCCACTCAAGCATCATGCGTTTTGCCGAGTCTGAAAACCCCATGAAGTGTTGGTAGGCAACCGGGTTTTGATCAAACGCCTGCCGGAGGTCTTCCGGGATCACCAGGTTGTCGATTTGTACAAGTGCCTGCCAGGTGCCGGTTGCTTTAGCCAGATCAATCATCTTCTGGCCCGCAGGGGTCATGAGACCCTCACTGATTAACCGTTCCACCCTTTCGCGATTTGGCTTACTCCAGTTGCTCCTGGGCTTGCGCCTGGCAAAATACAGGTACGAACTCTCACTGTCTCGTTTGTTACCCTTGCTATCAACCCATCCAAAACAAAGCGCCTCCTCAACTGCTTCGGCATAATACACACTGGGTGTGCCGCTCGCTTTATGGTAGATGATCAGCCATACCGAGTTTTCGGTGTCATGGTTTTTGACCAACCATTCCCGCCACTGTTTTCGTGTTGGCGCATGAACCGCCTGAATGTTTTTATACGTTTCCATGAGCGATGAAATTACTCAACCGTAGTGGTAAGCCCATTAATGTACAACTCAATGTTCGTATAACCTTTACCGTTTTTTTTAAACGCATCGTTTGCATTCACCTTTAAACCATGCCGCCTCTCCCAGGCATCAGGCATACCATCACTGTCGGTGTCTTTTGGTGCAGCTTCAGCCTTTATCTCAGCCTGGCCGCCTGCATCAACTTCGGTTTTGAATATCTTGCCTTCCTTACCCAGTGTTTTTACATAATTGATAATCCGCTGGTCGATCGCATCGCGTTGTAGCGAAGCCCCCGCGGTCCTGATCACCGTTTGAAAAGCAGCTGCTGCTGGTTCCGGATGCAGGCTTACAGAAGGGTTATTTTGTTTGCTGGCGACAAGGGTTGCTTTTTCGCGCACAAAATCTGAGTCGAGTACCAGGCGGCCGTTAAGCGTGCCATTTTTATCGAGGTCAACATAGTTGCCACTGTGGTAGACATGATCGGTAGCCGAGAACATCGAGAGGAAATTATCAGTAGAGTTAGGCCCTGCAATAAAGTAGTTGTTCACGATATCCTGGAAGTGGTCGGCGGCGGAATGACCACCCACAAATCCACTGCTTCCCCAATTGTACACAACGTTGTTGATGTATTCAATGCCGGCCTTTGCTTTAGGGTTCCGGCTTTGGTTATCGACCCATAGGCTATGGTGAATGGTTACGTTTGTAGGCCCTTCGAACAAAGCGCCAAAACGTTGCGGATCGAGTGGCTCGCCAATCAGGCAATATTGCATGGTTACGTTGGTACTGTTCTTAATATGCAGATTATCCCATCGTCCCCATTCGATGGTAACATGGTCAAATATGATGTCTTTTAAGTTGTCGGCAACCACTGTGCAACCACCCCTTGGCATATCGATGCTACCGCGAAAACGCATAAAACGGATGATGCTGCTATCCTTGAAAGAAACACCATCGCCATACACAACAACCCCCTGGCCAGGCGCAGTTTGACCGGCTATTGTAATACGGCTGGCTGCCGATATCTTGTTTTTGATTTTGATCACACCCGCAACGTCAAAAACGATAATACGATCGGGTGCACTTACTGCATCCCTGAAACTTCCTGCACCAGAGTCGGCCAGGTTGGTTACATGATACACCGAACCATTACGACCACCGATTGCAAACCTGCCAAATCCTTCGGCTCCGGGAAAAGCCAGTTGTTGAGCCGTTAAAGCATTCATAAAAGATGAAAAGAGAACAAAACAAACTGGGATCAGCATTAAAGCCTGCCGGGTAAATCGTTTCATTAATTATAGCATAGGTAAAAAAGAATAGACATCAGGTGGCAGCTTGCAACATGCACAAATAAACACAATAGAGTATTTGATGCGCCTGGCTTGCATTAGTTAAAAGGCAGGTACCAATTGTCTTTGTTCATCAGCTTTGCACGCACCGCTTCCGCAGCCAGGTTATTTTCCAGTTTGAGCTTGTCATAAACTTTATTGGCCAAAAATGACGGATCGTTCCTCCGCAGTGCGATACGCACAAGGTCGTACCACCGGCGGCCTTCGTAGGCGAGTTCAAGACCTGCCTCATTGATGATCCCGTCTTCGATAGCCGTTGTGCTATCACCGGTGATCGTTTGCGAATACAGGTTTGCACGCCCGCGAATACCGGAGTTTGAGCTCCAGTCGCCCACGATCCTTGGAACGTCGGACCGCCGTGCATCGAAGTTGTACGGAAAGCCTTCATTCGTGATCCGTCCCGGAATGGTGGTCAAGCCCTGGTTTACGAGGGTATAGGCGAGGTAGCTATGGTTGTTCCGGTTGGCGGCCTCGGCAAAACCCAGGTGTAATGAAGCGGCACGGTATAAAAACCACTTACCGCTTTTTTCCAGTGGATTGATCGGGGTAAAGTTTGAGCCGTTTAAATAATTATACAGGTACTTCATAATAACCGGCTCACCATTTATGGTACGATAGCTGAAAACCCGTCCACGGGCATCATAAGGAAAATCATTTTTCTGAACCTGGCTGTTCCAGTTATTTATCGCCGATTGTGAGGGCTTCACAAGGTATGCACCACCTTTATTGGAAAACAGGTTTACAAAAGGATTCTGAGGTTTGAAGTTGATATCATAGGGCAGGTACCATACCCATTCGTAATTAAACAAACGATCCTGGCCACGTGCAAAAATAGAACGCCATCCCTGGTTGTTGTTATCGACAAGCATGTTCTCGTCCTCTTCCCGGTAACGAACATAACCAACGGCAATGTCGTTGTTGTCGGCTTTGCTGGCGCCGGTAATCCGGTAATTGAACAACTCCCCTGCACCAGTCTCCATTACTTCCTTAAAAGCAGCAGCAGCCTTGAGGTAACTGCCTTTCCAAAGGTAAAGCTCAGCCATAACTACCTTCTTTGGAACGAAGAATCTGTCCGTTCCGTAACCATCAACGGTGGTAACCAGGCTTGCTGTTGGAGCATATGGTTGTTGATAGGGCAAAGACTCCATCCTGGCAACTAACGAGTCAATCAGTTGGTTGAATTCGATCTTTGGAAAAGTGCGCACCTGGTTGATGTCGAATGTTCGGGAAAGCGGTTGGGTGATATAAGGCACCTTACCAAACTGAACACCTAATTGCAGGTATATCCAGGTTCGTAAGGCAGCTACATCAGAATATCGCATGGTGTAATCCTGTGTCTTCAACTTTTTGTCGCGAAGCATAAGGTCGAAGTTGTGCAGGATATCGTTACAATTCAGAATAACCTGGTAGTATGGCCGGACATCTGCATACGGGTTATCCGCTTGTACGTTGTGTTCATTAAGCTGGCGCAGGTATTGGTCGGCGTTCATGGTCGTTGTTGCCAGGTCAGCCCTCAGTTCATTAAGCACCACGGTACGCTCGGCAAGCCCCAGGAACTGTCCATACAATCCCGTAACAGCCGCGTCCGCATCAAAAACATCACGGTACATCTGCTGTTCCTGCAACACATCCCTGGGCTCTGTATCCAGCAGTTTTTTGCACGAACTGGCCGAAGTAACAATCAGTACAAGGATCAATGAATATTTCAACAACCGCATAACAATAGATTAATGTAATGAATTATAAGCCCACTCGCATACCCAGCTGAACCGTTCTGTATTGTGGTTCGAGCATGATATCTGTTCCCTGGCCAAATACGCCGACACCTGCGCTAAACTCGGGATCGTAACCAAGGTAGCGTGTGAAAGTTACCAGGTTATTACCGGTAGCATATACCGACGCCGACTTGATGATACCAGGTTTAAAGGGAATAGTGTACGACACCGACAAAGAACGTAAACGCAGGTAAGAACCATCCTCGATCCAACGATCGCTGAAGCGACTGTTACCAACAGGATCACCCCAACTTGCTTTAGGAATTGGGGTCACCTGCCCATCAGACCTCCACCGGTTAATTACTGCTTGGGTCTGGTTGGCATAACCACGCATCGACTCGAGCTGGCGACGCGCATAGTTGTATACGTCGTTACCCTGGCTGAAGGTAAAAAGTGCGTCGAGGCTCCAGTCGTTCAGAACAAGCCGGGTATTAAAACTTCCAAAAAAGTCGGGGTTCGGATCGCCAATTACCTGGCGGTCATTTTCGTTGATAATGTTGTTTGAAGCATCCGTATTCACAAAGTGCATGTCGCCACCTTTGAATGGTGTAGTGCTGCCGTTGTACCCAGGTGTAACCAGCCCTGCCGCTAACGCCGCAGCATCAGATGTAAACACTCCCTGTGATTTAAAACCATAGAAAAGGTTAGGCGCACCATTCACGCCCGTGATATAGTCACTCCCGGCGAATGAAGTAACAATTGCGCCAGCCGGCAATTTGGTGATCACAGATTTATAATGAGCGATGTTGAAACCAACGTCCCATTTGAGTTTTCTCTTATTGATAATGCGGCCGTTTACGCTGGCATCCCAGCCGGTAGTTTGCATTGCACCCGAGTTGCTGATGTTGTACCTAAGCCCGCTTGCAGATGGCGCAGGTTCATAAACAATCATTTTATTGGTAGTATTCTGGTAACCGTCGATGCTAAAGCTTAACCGTTCATTTAACACGGCAACATCAACTCCTGCATTCAGCCGGGTGACTGCTTCATATTGCAATTGTGGGTTGCCGGGATTACCCTGTACCAGCCCGGATATGCCCAACAAGTTTTGCGAAACATAAAATTTACGGGCAGTGAAATTGCCGATGTCATCATTTCCACTTAAACCGGCAGAAAGCCTGAGTTTCAGGAGGTCTATGGAATGGCTTCCTGCCATAAAGTTCTCCGATGATATCAACCAAGCTGCAGACAACGAAGGAAACAATCCTACCGACTTCCCGCCCAGTTGTATTGCATTTGCCGATTTAATTTCATCGCCAAAGCGCGAAGAGCCGTCTGCCGAAGCGTTGAGTGAAAGAAAATACTTTCCTGCAAAGTTATAGTCAACATTAAGGTAGGTGTTCAACCATGCCCATTCACCCAGGCTACCCCCGATCTGGCGTAATGCGTTTACGCCAAAACCTACCCCGGTAAATTGATCCGTGGCAGCGTTGAAGCCAAGGCCAAAATCCTGCTCGGAGTTGCTGTGGTTGTAGCGCGCGCCAAGCCGGGCGGTTAACTCGTGAAGACCTCCGAACTTCCTGCTGTATGAAAGCCTGGTATCGTTGAAGAAGCCAAATGTGCGCAGTACCTGCGCACCCGAACGGTTGCGGGCAATAGCGCTGGCAAGGGTATCGCTTACGATCCCGGTTTCGGGAACAAAAAACGACTCCCTCGTTTTACTCACGTTAACAGAAATCGTAGTCGCGAGCGCCAGGTTATTATTAAACTGGTAATTAAAACCAACCATACCGGTAAAGCGATAACTCTTGTTGTTTGCTTTCAATCCATCGATGATGGCAGCCGGGTTGCTGAGGCCAAAAGAGTCCCTGCCGGCGAGTGCGGGTGAGGAAATACCTTCATCCGACAATTCATTTGTAGGTAACAATGGCGATTTTACCAAAGCCGTATAAATAGGGTTGGTGGAATTGTTGATACCAAAGTTCTTAAGTGTTTGGTCGTAATACAGGAAACTTAAGTTAGCCGATGCTGTTAGCTTTCGGCTCAGGTTGAGATCGGCATTAAACCGGGTATTGTAGCGGTTTAAACCCGTGCTTTGGATGTTGCCCTGGTTTTTCAGGAACCCGATCGAAAGCGCGTATTTTGCAATGTTATCACCCCCTGTAATTTTCAGGTAAGCATTTTGGGTAAAGCTGTTTCTAAACACTTTTTTTTGCCAGTCCAGGTTGTTGTGGTAGCGATAATAATCAGGGTTCGAGGGATTGTCGTTCATGTATGGTAATGCCTTTACCTCGTTATACGAAAGCCCTTTTGACTGCAACATTTCTGAAAGAAATACACGGTAGTCCGATGCATTTAAAACAGGAATATTCTGTGGTGCCAGGTTGTAGTCGCCATACAGGGCAAGATCGATTTTCGTTGCTTCCTGTTTTGCACGTGCTGTTGTGATCAGGATAACGCCGTTTGCACCTTTTGCACCATAGATGGAAGCACCATCTTTAATTACCGAAATATTGTCAACATCTTTGAGGTCGATAAAGGATAGTGGATTGTTATAGTAGCCACTGATCAGCGAATTGCCGATATTGTCCTTCTCAAAGTAAACACCATCTACAATAATCAGCGGCTGGTTTGTTGCGTATAGTGAATTAAATCCACGCAGGAACATATCTGCACCCATGTTGGCTGTTCCAGATCTACGGATGCTATTGAACCCCGCTACTTTGCCCTGTAACAACGCATCTGCCGTTTCCGGCATACTCCAGTTACCACGGTTTTGAACAGCAACAATGGAAGCCGCAGCATGACTTTGTGGAATAACATCAAAAGGTGTGGTGACATCATCATAAACGGAGGTGAAGTCGCTTTCGTAAAGCTGCACCGTTAAACTTGTTTTCCCCCGGAGTGCAAGCTCCCTGGGCTGGTATCCGTCCGCTTCAATACGCAGGGCCACCTTTGTGTCGGGAACACCAATGGTAAACCGGCCGCTACTATCCGATATTGCAGCATACCTGTCGCCATAAGTAATACGGGCACTTTCAATGGGTTTGCCGCTTACTACTTCACGCACTAAGCCATTGATGGTGGTTACCTTTTCAGTTGAGTTGGCTACGGCCGTTGAAGGAACCCTGTTAACCTGGGCATGGGCAAAATTGCCGGCGACCAGGGTTGTAAATACCAGACCTATACGTACTACAACCAACACGAAGGTGCCGGGTTGAGATAAGAAAGACGTTTTTGTTTGATGAAATCGCATTGGGTTCATGTTCGTTTTGCAGCCAGGAAAGCGCTGATTGTTCCTGTAGGGTAAGCGGAAATACTGTTTAGAAAACCGGAACAAACTTTAGGTAATCCAGTGTAAGATTCGCGGGAATGCCGGTGCCGGTGCTTGCCGGAGCCTGTAGGCGTAAACGCCGGGTTGCCGGGTTAAAAGTAAAGTCACTTCCATCGGGTAAACGCAACGGCCGTTGCAATTGGAAATTATAATCGGGGTTGGTATATTCGCCCAGGTACACCTCGGAATAATCGTATGGTTTTACGGGCACCTGAACAGAAAAGGCAGGTGTAAAGGGAACGTTGTTTGCCCCTATCCTTAATATCTGTTGAAGGGTTGAGTCTGTACCATATGGATCATCTCCCTGGCCTGATATCGTTCTGTCGTTTAATGCTACCCAGTAAACACGGTATTTAAGCGTATACAGGTCGTTTGTAAAATAGTCGACATAATAATTTAAGCCGCTTGAACCCAGGTTGAGATAGATGTCTTTGAAGGGCGTTCCGCTGGTAGGGTTATTACGTTCCCGATAAAAGATTTTAGTGATGTAACGGTCAAGATAAGAGCTGAGTGAATCGGGGCGCTCGCCCTGCAGGTAATAAACCGGGATCTTTTCTTCTTTTGCTGTCAGCGCCTCATTCATGATATAAACGATCCCGTTACTGAGTCGCCTGGTTTCAACGATCCCGTTTTTGTTCATGTTTACCCTTACGCCAAACTTCGACAGCAACGCTGCGGGAAGATTTTCGGGCTTGTATAAACCTTTAATGGCAAAATCTTTTACAACGGCCCACGAAGCGTTGGCGTTTGTAATAGCCGGATCAGCGCTTTGGAAATATGGCCTCAGCTTTATGCCCTCAGCCGTAAATGCGGTATTGGTCAAGAGCACATAAGTATAAAGGCTGTCTTCATTTGCAACTTCATAAATTTTTGTCCGGTAAGTATTGATTTGAACAATTCCTGTATTGGGCTTGTAAACCGGCTGTCCGGTTAAAGGGTTTATACTGTCGAGTACGGCGACAGCAGGATCCTGCGCCTGGTAGTTTAAGGTTGAGATGTACGCATTTTGGGCGTATTGTTCTTTTGTTGCACCTATAAACTCCCACACACTTTGCAAGGGCGAAATGGCTTTATCGATGATGTGTAAAACCCCGTTGCGTACATAGGTGTCGGAGGTTATTACATTAGCGTCTTCCAGCTTTTTGCCGGCGAAAAACAACCGCTTTCCATTCAACATCGGAACCCTCATGGAGTCGTTACCCATGCGGGAAAAGTAGAGCTGGCCGGAAATGTGGTTGAGCAGGAATGCTTTTAGCCTGGCCGTATCGTTAACCACATCAGCAGGGAGCGCATTCAAAGCAGTATTCGAAGGTGCCCATACCGTGTAGTTTTTTGAAGAAGCGATCTCTTTATCAAGTCCCGTTTTTGCGAGGTACTCAGCAAATTTTGTAAGCTCCGGAACCCGGCCAATGTACTCCGATAGGTTATCATTGAGCGACAGCTCTGTCACTGCCGTATGGTCGTTCCATTTGTTACACGACAGGGTGGCAATTACAAAAAGGCCAAAGAAAAGAAACCCAAGTTTTGAAAACCGCATGCTGCTATACTTTGTAAGAATATTTTCCACCATTCGTGGGAATGCAGAAAAGCTTAAGAGAAAAATTATTTTGTCACCCCTGGCATTTCGCCGCGTTTAGCTTCAACTGTACAAGTGAGTGACACAACCGGGGCTGATTAGTGTTCTACCGCCGGTCACCAGAAAATCACCATATTGATTGTAAAACTAATATTCGATTGAGCCGTCAGGGTTAAACCGCGGCCGGGTTTGGTTAACGTCGACCGGAATGAAATGTACCATGTCGAAGTTGCAATCAGAATTGCTTCCCGACACGAGGTCGAACCTGAGTTTATGCCGGCCGGTTGCTTTTACATCAACAATGCCGAGCATCCGGCCAACTGTTGAACCAGACTTGCGTGCGGCGCCAGCCCACCACTTCCAACCAAGTGCTTCCAGTGTGGCTTCCTGCAGTGGATCAACAGAGGCGATCTTCTGGTGAAAAGCCACCAGCGCACTGGTTAACGGTACAGAGTCGAAAGAAGCCTGCACCGCACTTACCGTGCTGTTTTGGGTATAATAGCAAAACCAAACTTTGTATTTGCCTTTTACCAGCAAAGGGGTAGTAAATTCGATCCAGCTGTTTGATGCGCACGTGCCAAGGTTATCGGTATTGCTCGAACTTCTGCCGATACCCATTTGCCAGTAATCGCCAAGGTAGCCCTGTACACCATTACGGTATTTAAGGCAGCTCTTTTCCCACTTGATGTCTTTAAATGCATTGCCATCGTTATAATCGAAGAGGTAAGTTTTTTTACGATAGATATTGCTGAGCCTTGTAAGTTCAGGTATTTCGGCACAAAGGTCCCAATATACCGGAAAGGGGTTCCGAACCTTTATGGATAAGTGGCCAAGTGCGCGATGCAGCACCCCGTTTGTTGCGGAAACGTCGCTGTTTGCCTGGTCGAGAACAATTCCTTTTTCGTAAACGGTGCCGTTGATGGTATTGTACTGGTCGTCGTTGATGAGCACCTGCTTATTCACCAGCTTATTGGTGATCACCTCGAGTGGCGCCTTTGTTTCGTGAGAACCGGCGACAACGATGTCAGCCAGGTACTTAACGTTGTTGAGGATATGATAGGCCACATACAGGTACAAACTGTCGTTTGGATTCCTGGGGTTGCCGGTATTATTGTATCTGGCCTTTAGATCGGCATAACTGTTAATTGCAGTATCCTTAAGTGCCTGGTTGGTTTCTGCAATAAGTGTTAACCAACGCATGCTTCCGTCGGCATTTTTTGTTGCATTTAGCGAGTCGTAAAATCCGGTTTCTTTTAGTGCCTGCAGAAAGATTGAGTAGTCCGGACTCTTTTCTACCAGCTGGGCAATGGTGCTCACCGATGGCGTAAGAACCCTGTCGACAACGTGAATGATACCGTTACCCAAAACAATGTTTGAGTTAACCACCCTGCCCTGCCGGTTAATCATAAAAAAGGAAGCACCCTCTTTGTTTACGGCAGTGGTCACCAGGTATTGGCCATACATGGTCACCGACGGCAGTTTGCCATCATTAAATTCATTGGTTCTGACCATTTCGTCGAGCAGGTGAAACTTAACAATGTCCTGTGCTTCTGCGGGCGATAGTTGGTCGAGCGATTTACCAATTGCTTTGAGGTGTGCATCAACCCCTTCGTTTGTTGGGGCAAATAGCGTGTAGGTGCCATATATGCTCAGTGCCTCATTAAAACCAGCTTTACCAACAAGGGAGATGAATGCACTAAAACGTTTGCTGCTATCCTTTTGCAGGTACTCCAGTATGTTCTCGTCCTCAGTTGTTGCCTCACGAATAGCCGTTTTCTTACAATTGCTGAAGATCAGCACTGTAAAACAGGTTATGGCCAGCGGGATAAATAAGTACTTTTTCATATGGGCACGTTTATTTGTAAAAGGGATTCTGAACAAGGTTTTTATTGGTCTGCAACTCGTAATCGAATATCGGGAAGTAGTGGCTGTTGTGGTCCTGCATTTTCGTTTGGGCCGTACGCACCAGGTTAGCCGGAACCGTTGTTGAAACCATGTCCATCAGGTAATCAAGATGCGCGTAGTTGTCTCTTTTGGCATAGCGCAAAACATCGTACCAGCGCTTACCCTCGAACATAAATTCCCTTGCTCTTTCTTCCAGGATGTACAACGACACTTCTTCTTTGCTGGCCGGGTTGGGGTTGGTGTTGGTTACGCTTAAGGCATTGGCGCGGTTACGTATGATGTTCACAATGTCGAGTGCTTCTGTACCGCGGTTAAGTTGTGCCAGCGCTTCGGCCTTCATCAGCAGCACATCGGCAAAGCGGTAAACAAACCAGTGGGTATTCGATTCAGATAGGGCAACCAGGTCGGTGCTGTTTTTACCAACATATTTCCAGATGGTGGCATCTTCCGACCTTACTGATGCGCCATCCGAGCGCAGGTCTTTAAGAAAGTTTACATCATCCGTTCCATAAACCTGGTCCATTACCCTGTTTGCTGCAACAAATCTTTTGTTTCCAACCGCAAACATGCTATAAAAAGGATTCAGCTTCTGCGCATCAAACTGGAACTCGAAAATACTTTCATTCGAATTGCCGGTACGATAAAGCGTATTAAACCAGGATGTTCCTCCGGCAATCAATCCAAAGCGCCGCGAGTTAATCACCTTATCTGCAGCAGCAATGGCCTCGGTATATTTCTCCATCCAAAGGTAAACATCTGCTTGTATAGCATTGATGGTATAGCGGGTAATTCTCCCTTTATCGTGTGCCTGGCTGCCGTAGGTTATTGCGGCTTTTGGCTCTGCCTCATTAAGGTCTTTCAAGATCTGCTGTAGCACTTCTGCCTGCGGGCTTTTTGCCAGTGTAACAATCTCCACGTCACTTGAAGTGGATTTCAATTTCAGCGGCACATCGCCAAAGCTGCGAACAAGGTAAAAGTACAACAAGGCGCGAAGTGCCTTTGCCTCAGCTATGTCTGCATCAAGTTGCTGCTGGGTCAGGGTCTTATCGGTATTTAATACAAGTGGCGCGAAGTCCATTACGGTGTTACAATAATTGATCGTACGGTATAGTGGCCGCCAGCTTACGATTGGATTGCTGGCAACGGTATTTACGTTGATCACCTCAAACTCCAGGCCCGAGGTACCCAATGAAGGCGCGACCATATCCGCCCTGAGTTCTCCCCACAGGAAGAGCAGTTCCGCAAGCGGGGTGCCGCTGCCACCAGGGTCGCCCAATAACGAACCATAGCAACCCATCACAAAGGCGTGGATTTGCTGTTTCGTTTTCCAGTAGTCTTCGCGAATGATCCCGTCCGACGGCTTCAGGTCAAGGCTCTTTTTACAGGAAGCCGCAACCAAAACAAAACCCAGCAGCACTAGGAATAAATAAAGTGGTTTCCTCAACATTTTCGAATTTTGTAAAGACATAAGTTTTTTTGTTACCGGCATTTGGACCCAGGGCGACAATGCTGGCGACGCTCCGTTCAAAGATTGTTTTTCATGGCAGCACATTAAAACGAACCCGTGAGACCAATGGTAAACATCTTTACCGGTGGTGTCATAGAATTATCTGTCGCCACCCTGAATGGGTCACTCCCCCGCACGCTAATCTCCGGATCCTGTCCCGTGTACCTGGTTGCCGTTACAATATTTTCTGCCGTGATGTATGCACTCAGGTTTTTGATTTTCATTTTCTCGAGCGTTGGTTTTGTAAACGTGTACCGAAGGGTAACGGTTCTAAACCTCAGGAAAGACCCATCCTCAACATATCGCGATGAGCCCAGCCAGTTATAACCTGTAGCAAACAAGGCTCGCGGCACGTCCGTTACGTCGCCGGGTTTACGCCAGCGTTGCAATACCTCTGTACTCTGGTTATCGTAACCATACATGTTGGTACTCCTCATTTCAGTACCGTTGATGATATCGTATTTGTAACGAAAGTTGAAAAAGGTGGATAGACGCCATTGCGACTTGTAGGCAACGTTCAATCCAAAACCACCTGCGAACTGCGGGTTACTGTTTCCTAGAAAAACGATGTCGCGATAATCGATGGTACCATCGTGGTTGATATCCTCGTACATGGCATCACCGGGTTGAAAAGTGTAGTCTACTGTTGGGTAGTTAAAGCGCATATATACCACGTCGCCATTGGGTCTCAACACCGGCTCACCTTTGTCGTTACGAACAACAGTTGCATCAAGATCTTTGTAAACCCCTTTATACCTGAAACCGTAGAACGAACCAAAAGGATTATCAACCTGCATAAAGGTCTTGTACTGCCCGTTTGAAGTGATGTTTCCTTTTTCGACCGGGTAGAACTCGGAGATTTCCCTGATCACGTTGATGTTCCTGGAAATATTGAAGTTGAAATCGATTGTCCAGGTTTTATTTTTGAAAGGGGTCGTATTCAGCGCGATTTCCCAGCCCTGGTTATCCATTGTACCCACGTTCATGTCTACGTCGTTGAAGCCGTTTTCAGACGCAATCTGCAGATCCTGGAAAAACAGGTCCTTCGTTCTGTTTTTGTAAAACTCTACGTCGAGACTTACTTTATTCTTAAACATTGCCAGGTTTACACCAACATTTTGACCGATGACAGTTTCCCACCTCAGGTTACGCAGTTCCATATTGGAGGAGTAAACCCCGGCTTCGCCAAGATAGTTCCAGTTGAGGTTGCTATAGGTGTTGTAAAAAGTATAGTCGCGCTTTGGGGCATTACCGCTGCGGCCATAGCTTGCACGTAAACTCAGGTCATCCACTACCTTGTTGAAGCGGGTCATAAACTTTTCGCCAGATATCCGCCATCTTGTAGAAAGAGACGGAAACAATCCATAACGGTTCGCCGATGACAAACGGGAGTTTGCATCACCACGAAGACCCGCATTGATCATGTACTTATCGTCGTAACCATATTGCGCGTTGAGCAATGCGCTTCGTGTGCGGGTCTGGCTGGTACCTGATGCCAGTTTCGACTCTGTGCCATTTGCCCGCGCAGGTATCGATGGATCCTGCAGGTTGGAGGATGCGGAGTTGGTTGTTTGCGCCTGGTACGATACACTCCGGGCGTCATAAGTCATGACATTCAATAAGCCTAAAAAGCTGTGCTTGCTATCGTTAATACGCGGGGTATAAGTTAATGAAGATTTTGTTTGTACGTTGAAGCCGTCGTTATCGCCATCGTAAGAAATGTTCACCGTATTTTCCGTCCATGGCCGGCCGGTTGCAATCTGGGGCAAAAAGCTTTTACTCTTGGTGTTGTTGATGTCGAACTGTACATCAAACGTTGCCGTCCAGATGTTCGGATCGATTGCATACTGCAGGTTGAACTTTGGAATGATGCGGTCGCTGGTGACTTTATTTACGGCAGAGTATGCCATAGCTACCGGATTGATTGTACCGCGGATGTTGCTGCCACTTACACCCAGGAACTGGCCCTGGATATTGGCGAAGGGAGAGTAATACACCGGGGTAAGGTTGCCGTATTCATCGTACTCATAAATGCCCATGTTCGGCATTTTTATATAGGCAACACTCCGCAGGTTGTCTGCGTAGTTCCTGCTGTTATTGGAATGGGTATAAGACAGGTCCGTTTTAAAGGTGATACGGTCGGATACGTTATAGTCGAGGTTGATCCGGGTGCTGATCCTGCTCAGGTCTGTTCCGATGGTAACACCTTGTTGATTCAGGTAACCCAGCGACGCATAATAACGCGCCTTTGCGCCACCACCCGTCATGGAAATGTTGTGGTCCTGGGTGTTGCCCATTCTTGAGATGGCGTCTACCCAATTGGTGTTGTTGCCATAATTATAAAAGTAGTAGGGATCGTTTGGGTCAAACTTAAATTCGTTAACCGATTGGGTGTTCAGCGGGATACCGTTCCTGTTCATATATGCTTCGGGTATCAGGTTCGAATACTGCTTCCCGTTCAGCATTGGGATGGGCTTTGCCTTTGGCGACACGGTTCCTTTGAAAGTATAGCTCAGGGTTGGCTTACCGCGTGTTCCCCTTTTGGTGTTGATAATCAAAACCCCGTTTGCCGCACGCGAACCCCATAGCGCAGTGGCTGCACCATCTTTTAGAATGGTGATGTCTTTGATATCGGAAGGGGCAATATTCAGTAAGGTGGCATACCCCTGATCGTCGGCGGTACCAAAGTTGAAGTCACTCGGGATTTGTGTTTCATAAGGCATCCCGTCCACTACAATCAACGGTTCGTTGGAAGAATTGATCGAAGACGTACCACGGATACGGATCTGCATACCTGCACCAGGATCCCCGGAGTTTGCGGCTATGTCAACACCTGCTAACCTGCCCTGTAACGCCTGGTCGATGGAAGTGGCCTGCATTTCTTCCATCTCCTTTGCGCTGATCTTGGCTGTCGCAATGGTAGAGTTACGGTCAGTTATCGATAACATGCCGTTGTCGGTGCGCTTTTGTGCAACCACAACAACATCGCCCATTTGTTTTGAACTGGAAGTCATTTTTACATTAAAGACCCTGCGGGTATTGATCGACAGGTCTTCAATTGCGATATAGCCAATGTTAGACAACGACAGTTTGTGCCGGGTATCGGAGATGCGCATGGAAAAGTTCCCGTTTACGTCGGTACTCACCCCGCGAATGACCCGCTTTTCCGCATCGATCTCTGTTACGGATACGCCTTGAACCGGGCTGTTTTTATCATCTGTGATCTTACCGGTTATCGTTATCGACTGCTGTTGTGCAAATACAAACGAGAACGATAGCAGCAGCACCAGGGATAATAAGCCTTTTGAAATAAAAATCTTCATAAGCAATTTATGGCAGGCAGTTATGGATTATAATTCAGGTAATCGTCTATCAGGTGTATCACGCTGCGGTTCGAAAGGTTGTTGCTTTGCGAAAGGATTACGTTGGCGGAGTTATTCCGGTTATCGCGTACCGACAACATGCCCGGACTGTTTACCAGCCGAACCTTTATCGAATTACCCTGGGCATCTTTCAGGTAGGTATCAACAAGCCCTGTTGCGTTGCCGTCGGGTACAACCGTACGACCAAACAGGATGTGGTATTGTATAAACTGGCGGACGAGTTCTTTATCGCGGTCGGCCGTTGGATTAAATACCGGAACCTTGTTAGGTGCGGTTCCTGTTCCAGGAAGCAGGCCATCATTTACCGCCTTCCTGATTGCATTATTGTTGGGAATAAAAACGGTGCTGAAGCCGGTCAGACCAATAATGTCGTTTGTGGCTGCATTGTAAAAGGTGGAATTGCTGAGGTACTGCCAAAAGAAATTGAAATCGGAAGTGGTGCTTAAACCAAGGTTCCTGATATGGGTGCCGACTGTTCGTTCAGAATACAAAGGCAGTTCGTTCAGGTAATAAACCGTTCCGTTTACTGCTGTTTTCATGCTATCTACATTGGCGACTTTGCCGAGGTCTTGCAATCCTGCTGTTTCAATCGTATTGTTCCTGTATTTAATGTAATCACCTTCCGTTCCGGCGTCGCCGGACTTTACAATGTTTGCACCAGACAGGTTATCTGTTTGTTGTTTGTACGGTTCGAAAAATACACAGGTACGAACGATACGGCTCAACTTATCAGATACGCCATTAGTGGTGGCGCTTCCGCCAGCGGGCCGGTATTCAAATTGGTCCCTGACAACGTTATAGGAATAGCCTGCGGCAAAAAACACATCGTCCGGGATAAGAAAAACGTTTGCCATAACATTCGACTTTGCAATTAGCAGTTTCAGGCCGGTTACGTTTAGCAAACGCGTCATCATGGTGTAAGCGGGATTGAGATAGGCTTTGCTGAATACCGTACTGAATACATCGGCTTCCTGCACTTTGGTTGTGCCGTAGATAATACCATTGCTCAGTATTCTACGGTCGAAAACATCAGCAGCCGGGTTAAACTTCGCCGGTTCGCTAAACCTGTTCCTGGTAACGGCAAACTTGCTCGGCCATACCACCGTAGGAAAAAGGTGCGAGTTTAAAAAGTCGGCAATAATCTCAATGGGTACCTGGTCGAGGGACGAATAATATTGTAGTAAGGTGTTTTTTACATAGGCATCAACTGCCGCATTATTTGGAATAAACATGGTCCAGCAGTCTTTCTGCCCATCGTTGTCTTCAAGCTTTACAAAGTTTTCGTTATTGGGTGAAAAGGCTAGTAAACCGGAATACACTTTTACAAATACCGAATCATTTTTGCCGGTGAGCACTTCGTAACGGCGGGAGGCATCGGCATTATAAATAAACTGCACCATGTTGTTTACATACAGGCGGTTCAGGATAGCACGAAAGCTGCTGTATTCGGGTTTTGTTCTGATGTATTCATCAATGCTCAGCAGGGGTGTAATTACCTTGTCGACCTCGTGAACAACCCCATTTTCAGCGGTGATATCCTTAGTCAACACACGTGCATTAGAAACATTGAAGCCGGTGTACTCAGTAGTGGGGAAAAAGTATTTGTAGTCGGCAGCAGTAAGGTTATTTGCTGCAAAGTAGTCGTCGGTAAAATAAGTGATGTACTTGTTGTTGTAATCAGATGGCAGGTAATTACCGGTAGCGGAAGCGAAAGTATTGTTGCGATTGTTCGCGATGGCAACAATCGGTTTATTGTTTAAACCAGTGTCTTTATAATACCCGGAATAGTAGGCGGTTCTTCTACGAAAAGCAATTGAAGGCGTCCACCCTGCATTGTTGGCGGTTGCCTGGTAATCATCTAGTCGATCCTTTTCAAAGGCGTTGTACACGAGCAGGTATTGGACCATTGCACGTGCTGAAACGGAGTCAATTTCTGTAACGGCCTTAATGCCTCTTTCAGCAAAGTATAGCTGGAACGCCTCATCGTTGGGTGCGAACATGGTCCAGTATCCTGCACCGGTCAGGGTTTCTTTGTAGCCGCCTTTTTCAATTAAGGCCACCAGGTTCTTGAAATTACCCTTTGCTGCGAGCAGGTCGTAAATGGGTGGTTCAAGCGACTCCGGCCGGTTGTATTTTGCGTCCCACTCTTTTTTTCTACAGCCAAAGAGTGTGATCAATAATAAGCATACAGTTAAAAACCGGGAAGTAAATTTCTTCATATTGTGCAGGCAAGCTTTGAATGAGAAGATATCACCTGGAATAACAGGTAAAACCGGTCAACAGAAAAATGGCGAAGGGATTTTGCGAGAGCGTTACCGGGTAATGAATGGGGGCATGCAACAGCAGGATACTGTGCATCTAAACGGGTTAGATTTGTTTTTAATGACATAACAACCGGGTAGCGTTTATTCGAATAAACAGCGTAATTCGTTAGAGATAAGGGAACTCATGGTAAATATAAATAAGTTGATTCAGCAACCATCATGTACCATCATGGAGGTAATGGCTTATGTTGTATGATGTATGTTATATGGAGTTACTTTAAATTATGAATTATGAGTTTAGGGTTATGAGTTTAGCGTTATGAGTCCGGAGTTATAAGGTCGGGGTATGAGTCGAGCGTTATGAGAACTAAGTTCACAGTTATAAGTTGTGCATAAAGGTAATGCCAGGGCGATAGCTAATATTAGCAAGTAAGTGAATTCGACTAATAGCTAAATACCAGCTTCGCAAATTTGCCGAATAGCATTGCTGCTGTAAAAGTGAGTGACACAACCGGAGCTTTATCGATGTTCTGTCGCCGGCTCCCCAAAAAAACTAAACTTTTTGACTTTTGCCGTTTGGGTTTTTACATTTTGCATTTTTAATTTTGACTTTTGCATTTTGACTTTTTACATTTTACATTTTTCATTTTTCATTTTCCCCCCGATAGTGCAGGACAGATACCATTGCCCTGCTGCCTACATTGTATGGTGTTTGGGCAAACCTGTCGCCCTGCTACAACGACTGCATTATCAATAAGCCAATATGAAGAAAATCTACCCTGCTTTTGTCCTGAGCCTATTATCGTTTATTACGTCATCAACCAGTGCACAAACACTTGCCTTTCCCGGGGCAGATGGCTTTGGCCGGTTTGCTAAAGGCGCCCGCGCAGTAACCAACCGCGAAGTATACATCGTTACCAACATTAATGATGCAGGACCAGGATCATTCCGCGACGCCGTAAGTAAACCCGGGCGTATCGTAGTTTTTGCTGTCGGTGGAAACATCAAACTGCTTTCAGATGTGGTCGTAACCGCCAACGTTACGATAGCTGGTCAAACCGCACCTGGCGACGGCATTGTACTATCCGGTAAAAGGGTAACGTTTTCGGGGGCAAGCAACACCATCAGCCGCTACCTGCGCGTAAGACTTGGCGCTACCGACAATGCGGGCAAAGACGCATCGGGACTCTCCAACGGGAACAACATGATCTTTGATCATATGTCTTTTTCCTGGGGTATGGATGAGGTTTTTTCCATCAACTGGGACAACAAAGGATCATCCCCCGACAGCATCACCATCCAGAACTCGATGATCGCACAAGGGCTTCACCGGGATAATCACTCAGCAGGCGGTCTCATACAAACCCCCGATGGTGGAAAGATCAGCCTGCTTCGAAACCTCTACATCAGCAATAAGACACGTAACCCTAAAGTGAAGGGAGTAAATGAATTTGTAAACAACGTCGTTTACAACTGGGGTAACGGTAATCGACTTGGACCAACACTCAATTATGGCTGGTCTGGCGATGCATACATCATGGGCGGTTCATCGGGTGTATCGGAAGTGAATGTGATCAACAACTATTTTATGAGCGGGCCGCTTACACCACCAACTGTGAAAACCCCGTTTTCTCGTGGTACCGGAACCTTCAACATTTTTGCATCGGGTAATTACTTCGATAAAAATATAAACGGAGTGCTCGATGGTAGCCTTGTGCCTTACGACTCTACGGGTTACCCGGGCATAACCGGCAATGCTTTTAAAATGCAACCGTTCCCCTACCCCGCTGCGAACCCGCTGCTGACTGCTGAGCAGGCCTACCAACTTGTTGCTGATAGTGCGGGAGCATCTTATCCGAAACGCGACCAGGTAGATTCGCTGCTGGCCGCCGAAGTGAGGTCACATGGAACCCAGGGTTATTATGTTTACCGCGAAACAGACCTGCCGTTTACGAATGGCGGGGTTGGCAATGTATTTAATGCACCCGCACCCCTGGATACCGACAGCGATGGTATGCCGGATGCATGGGAAGACGCAAATGGCCTCAACAAAAACAACAAAGCAGATGCTACCTTATTCAGCACCGGTTATCCGGAATACCTGAACATTGAAGTTTATATAAACGGGCTCATCAATACGACACCGCCACCATTCATCCTGCCGCCAACCAATGTATTGCTTGGTGCAACATCTTTTGAAACGCCCTCTCCTTACAGCAAGGTAACCATCAACTGGAGCGATAATGCAAATAACGAAGAGTATTATGTACTGGAGCGTTCTGAGGATAGCGTTGTGTTCTCCGACATCGCTCACCCTGTTGCAAATACCAGCAGCTACCTCGATAGCGGCCTTGTTCCCAACAAAACTTACTATTATCGGCTAAAGGCTGTACAAGGTGCCATTTCCTCTTCGTACAGTTCAATACTATCCGTAAAAACACCGCCACTGCCTTCAGCGCCTGTTGCACCGGGTACACCAAATCCCGTAAATGGAAATAAATATGTTGAACTCGCAGGGGGCAAGCTGACGCTCAGGTGGACGGGCAGTAACAACACCACGAGCTACCAGGTTTATCTTGGCAGTTCGGCAACGTTGCTTACTAAACTTGCCGATGTTCCTTACGCGGCTGCACCGTCGTACCAGCTAAGCGGGCTGGCCGACTCAACAACCTATTATTGGAGGGTTGATGCAAGCAATGCCAAAGGAACTGCCACCGGTACAGTATGGAACTTCAGGACAACCCCATTGTTTCAACCGGGTCTGATCGGACATTGGAGTTTTGATGAAGCAGACGGGATACAGGTGATAGATTCCAGCGACTACCAGGCGCATGGTATTCTTGGTTTAGATGATGATGACACAACCACCCGGATAACGGGCAGACTTAAAAACGCACTCGACTTTGCCAATGCGGATCCATCCAAATACGTGGTTAGCATTCCCAGCCAGGATCACCTGTTTATCGATCGTGGTTCTTTTTCGCTTGCTTTTTGGATGAAGGCTACGCCCAGCCACCTGCCGCAGGACAACAATACCAGTGCTTACTTATTGTGTAAAGGATCAATCTCGCGCAGTGCTTTGACCGGCGCCACGGGAAAGCGGTTCGACATTGAGTTCAAGAATAAACAACTTCGTTTTGCTGTTGACGACGACAACGACGCGGGTGGTGGCGGTAAAGATGAACTGCAAACCAATGGTGCACCCTTTTTTACCAATAGCTGGGTACACGTAGCCCTGGTGCGCGATACGCTCGCTAGGAAACTCCGTGCCTACTTAAACGGAGTTATGGTAGGCGAAACAAATAACACGAGGGCTAAATCAATTGGCGAGGCAAGTGCGCTCGCGATCGGGAATATAGGAGAACTCGAATTCCTGGCTAACACCAACGCCCCTGCACCTTACAAGGGTATGCTCGACGAATTGCGCTTGTACAACTACACCCTTACCCTTGCTGAAATACAACAGCTGGCACAGGTTGGGTCAGGAGCGCTGCCTATGAAACTGGTTGCATTTGCTGCCACTAAAAATGGAACAGCAGTACTGGTTAGCTGGCAAACAGCTTCGGAAGTTCAAGGGGGCAAATACATTGTAGAACGAAGCGCAGATGGCGCAAACTGGATGAGCATTGCTACGATTACAGCAAGCGGCAGGTCTGCCAATAATTACGGTTACACGGACAAACAGCCTTTGGACCGGAGCAACTTCTACCGGATCAGGCTCGTGTCTGCAGACGGCTCTTACAGCTTTACACCAGTGCGGCTTGTAAGCTTTAGCCGGCAAACCGAACTAACGCTGTACCCGAATCCATCTACTTCGGTAAGCATGATCTCCTTTAACCTTGCTTCTTCAAAAGGGGAGTTAACCATAACTGATGCCGCAGGTAAAACCATCTTAAAACAAACCCTTACCAGCGAAAGCGGCCCGGTAAACGTTCAAACCTCCACACTCGTTGCAGGCACCTATATCGTAAAACTAAAAACCGCTGAAACAACGTTGGTGAAAAAATTGGTGGTGATGCGTTGAACAGAATGAAAAATGTAAAATGGAAAATTAAAAAGGAATACTCCTGATCCGGAAATTGGTGCTCAATTGAAACCACAATGATTCATTGATCATCTTATCGACTAATCAACCTGTCAATTTCCCCTCAATACCACAATACCTGCCCGGTGATTGCTTTAACGCAAAGGGCGCAAAGGAAGGCCGCGCAAAGAACGCGAAGAAGCTGGCTGAGTTCTTGGAAAACCTGTTGGGTCCATAATGCTTACAACAGAACGCAGATGGATCAACCAATCAACTGATCAACTTATCAACCAATCAACTTTCTTCCCGATCCCACAATACCTAATACCCGTTTTCAATCCGAAATCCGCAATCCGCTAATCCTTATACCTCCTAGAATAGTCGGCAGGTGATTGTTTTAACGCAAAGAACGCAGAGGAAAGCCGCGCAAAGAACGTGAAGAAGATGGTTGAATTTTTGATAAACCTTTTGGATCCATCATGCTTACAACAGAACGCAAATGTGCTTCGCACTGCAAAGCACGCAACTAGTCAAAGGAACAACCAATCAACTTATCAACCTCTCAACTTCCTTCCTTATACCCAATACCACAATACCAAATCCCCGTTTTCAATCCTAAATTCGCCCATCCGCAATTCGCCAATCCTTATACCTCAATACCAGAATAACTGGCAGGTGATTGTTTCAACCCAAAGGGCGCAAAGGAAGGCCGCGCAAAGAACGTGAAGAAGATGGTTGAGTTTTTGGAAAACCTCTTGGATCCATCATGCTTACAACAGAACGCAAAGGTGCTTCGCACTGCAAAGCACGTAACTAGTCAACGGAACAACCAATCAACTGATCAACTAATCAACTTATCAACCTCTCAACTTCCTTCCTTATACCCAATACCACAATACCTAATACCCGTTTTCAATCCGCAATCCGCCAATCCTTATACCTCAGTAACAGAATAATCGGCAGGTGATTGTTTTAACGCAAAGGGCGCAAAGAAGGCCGCGCAAAGAACGCGAACAAAAGGGTTGAGTTTTTCAAAAACCATTTGGGCGAAAAATGCCTACAACCGAACGCAAAGGTGCTTCGCACTGCAAAGCACGTAACTAGTCAACGGAACAACCAATCAACTGATCAACTAATCAACTTATCAACCTCTCAACTTCCTTCCTTATACCCAATACCACAATACCTAATACCCGTTTTCAATTCGCAATCCGCTAATCCGCCAATCCACTCACCCTCCTACCCTCGGATCAGGCTTCGTCTTCAGCTCGTACTCCTGCGGGGGAGTTGCAGCCAATAAATGGCGTACGAAATAATCCCACCGCCGGCGCATCATATAAGGACCGAATTCGCCATAGCCATGGCGACTGTTTGGAAAGATCACCAGGTCGAAATCCTTGTTCGCTTTCTCCAATGCCTCTACCACCAGCAGGGTATTGTAGGGTGGTACATTATCATCGAGCATACCATGTGCAAGCATCAATTTGCCCTTAAGGTTTTTAGCATAGTTCTGGTTTGCCTGCGCTTCGTAGTTCGATTTACCGTCTGCACCAACGGTTAGCAAGCCAATATACCTTTCGCCCCAATCGTCTTCGTAGTTGCGGTTTTCATGATTACCCGATTCTGAGATGCCCACTTTAAAGAACTCCGGAAAACGGAACATCGCGGCTGCGGTTGCATAACCACCACCGGAATGCCCCCAGATACCAGCCCGGTCGATATCGATGTATGGATATTTTGCGGCAAGCTGTTTCATACCGGCAATCTGGTCGGGCAAGGTGTTATCCGCCATGTTTCCGTAGCACATGTCGTGAAAGCTTTTTGATCGCAATGGATTGCAGGTACCTTCAATGGCAACCACCACAAAACCCAGTTCGGCAAGTGCCTGGTTATCGCCAACGGCATTTTCAAAACCCCAGCTTCTTATGCTGCCACCCTGCGGACCGGGATAGATATAGTTGATGATGGGGTACTTCTTAGTGGGATCGAGCCTGGTGGGTGTAAACATTAACCCATACAGATCGGTTTGATTGTCCCTTGCTTTTACAACGATTGGTGTCGGTGGTTTCCAACCTGTAGCCGTGAGCCTTGAGATATCGGCTTTTTCTAATGTCAGCACGAGCTTGCCGGCGGCAGTGCGCAATACCATAACAGGCGGCACGTCCTGCTTCGAATAACTGTCCACAAAATATTTCCCCGAAGGCGAAAAGCTCACCTGGTGGTTCCCGTCTTCGGGGGTAAGCAAGGTTAGCTTTTTACCGTCAAAACCAACACTGTACAAATGACTGAAATAGGGATTGCGCCCCTGCTCGCGTCCACCTGCAAGAAAGTAAAGTGTGCGTGTTTTCTCATCTACCTTCAGCAGTTTCGAAATTGCCCATTCGCCTTTGGTGACCTGGTTTTTTACCTGGCCCGTTGTTGCATCGTACAGGTACAGGTGACCCCAGTTATCGCGCTCCGAAAACCAGAGTATCTCATTGGTGGCAGGCAGGTATCGCCAGTTAATACTCCCCTGTCCCGATTCGAACTGGGTGGCCACACTTTCGGCAAATACCTGGCGGATCTCGCCTGTAGCAGGATTTGCGATCCATACCGTTGCCTGCTTATGATCGCGGCTGGTTGATACAAAGGCAAGGCTCGAAGCATCAGCACTCCAGTCTACATCACCGAAGTCCTTACCACCACACGAAATATCATCGCACAGGGTTCCCCGGCGTGGATCCGGTGGCATCTTTAGCCGGATCACTTTCGGATTGTCCACTTCAATGATCACCCGGTGGATGGTAATCACGTCTTTGTCGCCGGGCAACGGGTACTTCCAGGCTTGCAGGGTTGGCTTACCTACGTTTGTTGTCACCAGGTACATGTCACTTGCCTTGCGTTGATCCTGTTGAAAGGTGGCGATCTTTTTTGAATCGGGCGACCACGCCAGTATCGCCCGGTCGCTTTTTTTCCAGCCGGCATTGTCGGTGGCATAGCCAAAGTCTTTTATGCCATCTGTAGTCAGCTGGGTTTCTTTATTGGTGGCAACTTCGCGTACCCAAAGGTTATGCTCACGTATAAAGGCCGCCCGTTTGCCGTCGGGTGAAAGCACGCTGTTCGACCGAACACCAGCGGAGTAAATTGTCCGGGGTGCATCGTCGGCAACAACGGAATTGTTGCCCGCATTGAATTTCCAGTTTTTACCTGCTACCGAAAACTGAAGGGCCTGATCGTTGGTGTAATTAATTGTTGAAAACGGAAGCCGGTTTGCATCGTATTTAGCCCCCGATGCTGAAGACAGGGCTCCGGCAAGTTTTTGCGCGTCAAAGGCTGTGGAGCGTTTTGCCGTTGCCGGGTTTACCAGTATGAATTCACTACCCTGAGGTGTCAATACCCGGTACCAGAACCGATCATCCGGCAACCAGGTCGCCTTTATCCCGGAACGATCAACCAATTGCCCGGTATTGTAACCAAGCATTTTTTCTGCACGTTCGTAATCGGCGGCGGTAAGGGTTGCAGACTGTTGCGCCAGCACTGCAAAACTGGTGGTGATACAAAACGAAAACGTAAATAGTATAGCGGCGAAAGACTTATGCATCGGAAGGAATTTTGGAATAGAATATCTTAAGCCTGAAAATAAGCTATAATGAATAAACCAACGCAAATGGCCTGGCTGCCCCTAGCAAGGATTTTTATGGACCCGGCGTGAGTGGTACTATTAGACAGCCGTTGCCCGCCCGGCCGCGCCAGTCGGACGGGCGTCGCACTCTTCAATGATGAGATTACGCTGCACCACTGAAAGGAAAATGATATTTTGGTTGTTTTCGCCTCTATATATTAAGCATTTTAGTGCTAAGTTGATAAGTTAAAAAGCACA
>NZ_SMSK01000011.1 GCF_004354985.1 Segetibacter sp. 3557_3
ATTGAGGTGTATAATGGGGAGGGTGAGCGAACGTGGGCAGCGGAATACGACATCTATGGCCGGATCCGGACTCAGCTCGAGGGCAAAGCAGCAGATTGTCCCTTCCGCTACCAGGGACAGTACGAGGATCAGGAAACCGGGTTATATTACAACCGCTTTCGCTACTACTCCCCTGACGAAGGCACCTACCTCAGCCAGGACCCGATCGGGCTTGCAGGAGGTATGCAGTTGTATGGGTATGTGGGGGACACTTGTAAGTTGCTTGATGTTTTTGGGCTTGCCCCAGGTGTGGATGTTACTACGTTTTATCATGCAGGACGTGAAATTATTGGTTCAATAGACTTGTCAAGAGGTAGATTAAACTTAGATTTTAACCCTGGTGGCCAGAGAGGATTTTATGTTACAGATGATTTGAAACAGGCACAAGACTGGCTCAATCCAGCAAAAGGAAGAACGGCTATAACACAATTTAATATACCGAAAGGCGAACTAATAAAACTGAATATCAAAGTTTTTGAAGGGCCTACTTCTGAGTGGGAAGATTTTGTTACAAAGGGCAGACTAGGAACATTACAGCATAACTTTGACGCGGTAGCAGGACCTATGGTAAGAAATCCAGGAGATGTGTTAGACTATGACGCTAAACCAATCTCGAAAGGTTCACAGTTAGCTCTTTTTAGCAAGGAGGCTGCCGCATTATTTGATAAATATAAAACACGCTCCATATGTCGCTAGTTGAGAAGCCTCAGTATAAAGATGGAATAGTTCTACGTAATGAACAAAACCCCGAAGAATTTATAACTGTTAACCAGCTTACCCTCATTGAAGTGATAAAAGGTATCATGGTCAAATATGCGAACAAAGAACTAAAAGAAGCTGAGTCAATAATTGAACTGGATGAATTTCTATCTGAGAAAATTAACAGTTTCAACAAAGCAATTCAAATTGCTCATGAACATGAATATCACTGGGCAATGCTTTTAATTTATGGAGATCTATATTGGCACAAAGGGGTAAGTGAAATACTTCCCGCTGACTATCGAGAGTGGAATCGAAAATACAGAAGGGAGAATGGTCTGGCAAAATCAAGCTTTGAATATGCTTGAAATTGAAAGACACGCTGTTGCGCTTCTTTACTCATCCTTCCGCTGTTGGTTGAGTGTCTTCCGCAGCATGACCTAGAACCCGCCCGTCACTTGTCTGAGTTAACGCACACTTTTTCAGGTAAATTCCGTTTGAACAAATGGGTCCGTCATCTGGGCTTCGATCAATCGCTATAAGGTAGTTTGAGTTTCTTCCGGAGGGTGAGGGGTTGTTCGAGTGTCTTCCGCAGGATGACCTCGAAATCAGGATATCGGGAGGTCTTTGACCTCCTCGGGAGTACATACGCGATTTTTCGAAAGCCTTATGCGCGCAGGAGAGTTCTGTAACCAAACTGTTTTACAAAGCAAATTCTATCCAGAGGTGGAGGTTCCCTTCGAAACACGTCGCTTCGGACACACTCATTCAACATTATTTGAGTTGAGCCTTTTATTTGGTAAAGGCTGTACGAACGTGCAAAACATTTCATTGGCCATTCGAAAAATCGGTTCTGAAGCTAATCGGCCTTATAAAATGGCCTGCCTGGATGCTCAGTCGGACGGGCGTAAAGAACTTTCCTTCAAAGCTGCGTTAAACAGCGAAAATGACCAGGGCTAAAGAAAATATTTCATAGTCTTCGATCAGGCGGCTATGGTGGTCGCTCTAAGAAAAGATTTTGGGCAGAATTCGAGGTGCCCTTCGAAACACCTCGAACGACCCATAACAACTGGATTTGCTAAACCAAAAGCAGTCGAATATGTAATTTCCACATTCTATCTTTTCACCGCATTGATAAAGAAACGATGTGCCGTTAAATCCTAAGATATGAAACAGTACGAAAGTTTGATTTTAGACCTGATATCCGGACAAATGTCTGATGAAGAGTTTCTCAGAAAATTCCCTGTTGACTTAAAGGAAAACAAGATTTTCATCCTAGAAAGGTTGCAGGAAGTTTATACGTCAAGGAACGCTGACTTAGTCGAGTATGCTTTGATGTTGGGTTTTCGGTTTCATAGTTTCACCTGCGCCTTTTCTGAAGTACTCGCTAATCTTTTGTTAGCAAATTGGCATACCACGCATGAAGATATTCCAAGAATTTTGGAGGGCTTGAGAGATTCCCGAACCGTAAATGCGCTTTATGAGGCTTGTGGTCTGAAACTGAAATATTTGGCGTATGATGACAATTTCGGATTAGCTAGAAAATGTATTTATGCATTAGGAGCAATTGGTTCTGAGGAAGCAACGGAAAAATTGATGTTACTAAGCCGAAGTCCAAACAAAGTCATTCAGGGGTTTGCAGACAGGCAATTAAAGGCGTTATGTTAAGCACCAATAATTCTCTTTGAGTCATCGGATAAAGAATATTTGGTTTCTTTCGGAAGCAACGCTACCGCCTCCAAGCTGTTTTGATCCGCTGCTTTATTGTTTTAAATTTAAAGGTAATATCGGTAATATCAATTACCCATTCCGTAATATATTTTTCAACCGCAATGCCTGAAAGGCCGATTTGAATTGCTCGTTGCTCTAAAGGCTGAAGATAGAGATCACGGTCCGGGTCGCATTGAATTATTACCAGGCTATGTGCTAGCTTTTGTTTCCACTCATCGTAAGATGTATTTATTCTTGAGCCAGACTAGAAAGTCATGAGTGACGTAACGCCCAATCAAAACCTCCCGATTACGGTTTGATACGGAGAATATGATCCTGCCCCGCTTTTTTGCAAACCTGATCTATATACATCATCCATAAAAAAGACGTTTTAATCCCCGATTATTTTTCCCCATCTTGAAGGGCGGTCTACTTTAGCCAGGACCCGATCGGGCTTGCAGGTGGGATGCAGTTGTATGGGTATGTGAGCGATAATAATAGGGCGGGGTGGATATGTGGGGGTTGAGTGAGTGTGATGGAAGTGTTGAACGTTTTTATCGGACAATGAGCGAGGAACACTATGATATACTTTTACGAACGAATAAAATAACTGCAACGCGCGAGACCTTTATCTCACCTACAAGGGCATTTTCGCAGTATCCCAATATGGACATGCGAAAAGGGTGGACGTATACAAATGCATATTTCAAAACAGAAACACTACGTTCAACCTCAACCCAACAAATTAACATCGGGCTTGGCAAAGGAAAAGTCCTAGACATTTTCGATGAAAACATATTGAGCTTTTTAAAAGTCACTATATGAGCAGCAGAGAAAAAGAATTAATAATGGCACTTGCAATGCATTCAAATAATCAGAGCAATGCTACTTCTACTAAGTACAACACAATATCAAGAGCCGAGTTCTTTAAGTTGTTCCCGGTAGATCTTAAAAAAAATCACCGATTTCTCTTAGATGTATTTGAAGAGGCTTATCATAATAAAGATACAGAGACTATTGAGTATGGGCTGATGTTAATAGGTTTTTTAGAAACACCTTTAAGAACGTATGCCCCAATTTTTAAAAAGCTACTTAAAGAAAACTGGCATCAACTTCATGAAATGCTACTAGACCTATTGGTTTCAATGAAGGATGTAGAAAATGTAGAAGCAATTTACCAGGTAGTTTTATATGCAGGTGAGAGCTTCAATGTAGCTGACTATGAAACTATAGCGGTAAAAGCGATATGGGGGTTAAGTGCTATTGGGAGTAAAGAAGCTTGGGAAAGGATCAAAACAATAAGTGAAAATACAAGCAGTGATTACGTAAAGGGAGAGTATGAAAAGGTGAAAAATGCCTTTACGTTAAAACCCCTGTGAACTTCTTGAGATCTTCAGCTAATTTGTAGGGATACTCCATGGGCAGCTTCCGATAACAGTCTTCCACATCTCCTTTGTCTAAGGAACGTTTAATTGAATAGCAGACTTCTGTGATATCCGAGATCTCTACTATCCAGGCCGTTATGTATTTTTCCACCGCAATGCCTGAGAGGCCGATTTGAATTGCTCGTTGCTCTAAAGGCTGAAGATAGAGATCACGGTCCGGGTCCCATTGGACCCGAACAGGTGCATTCGCCAAATTTGCCTTCCACTCCTCATAGGAAGAATGTACCCGTGGATCAAAGTGAGACAAGCACGAATGACGTACCGCCCAATCAAAACCTTCCCGTTTCAATTTGATGCGCAGAATATGCTCTTGCCCTTCTTTAGTTGCCCAACCTGAACGATACATCATCCATAAAAAAGATGGTTTAATCCAGGTCATTCTCCCCATCTTGAAGGGAGGTGAAACAAAAGTTTGACTTGAAACTGCCGACTTGGCTATATCGGCATTATATGCCTGGTAAACTGTGATGCTCTCGTTATCGTATTGTGCTCTGATCTGCCGTAGCCTGAGTTCCTCAGATATTGCAACTGTCATTTTTAACTCTCTGCATTTTGTAACTGACCTTTTCTGAGAATGGCCGCAACAAGATATAGGTTTTATTAAGGCCGTGCAACAGTTGTGTTAACGACTTGAATAAGCTTCAAAGCGATACCATTTGGAGCCAACTACGAAATCTATTTGCCGCTCTGTAGACACAAGGGCATCATCTTCAGCCTGTCTCTTCCGCGACCAGGGACAATACGAGGATCAGGAAACCGGGCTATATTACAACCGCTTTCGCTACTACTCCCCCGACGAAGGCATCTACCTCAGCCAGGACCCGATCAGGCTTGCAGGGGGATGCAGTACAGAGCATCAAAGGAGTAGTTAGTTGCCGTTAAGATTAATATTAAAATGTGTCGAACGAATCCCGAAAAACTTACCTTATCGTTCACTAATAGCGTTGATGGAAAGACCTATATATACCGCCATTACTCTTTCGTAAATAAGATTGTAGCATGCCTTGTGAAATACGGAGGCCTAACTGAAAAGGAAGCTATAAACATGGCAAATCAAGCAGATTTCGTCAAAGATGTGCCCAAGGATGAACACGATGTTGCTTATCTCACTCATGAGTACGAGTATCATTGGGCCATGATAATTTTACATGGTGAGAATTACTGGACGAGTCAACCAAACCTCTACCCACCCCCACAAGCATATTTTCAATGGGTAAAAAATTATATGCACGCCAACAACATACAGGATGTTTTGGAAGAAGTCTCTGAAACTAAATATCAAAAGTTATAGCGGATTTACTGAGTAAAGTCTGAAAGGAAAGACCAATTGATCAAGTGTTTTCTGCGTTGTTCGAGTGTCTTCCGAAGGATGATTCCAGACTTACAAAAAGGTTGAGACTTAAACTTCTTCTTTGGCCAGGTTTTACTGGCCTACTGGTATAATAAAGCTTCAATGGAATCCCATCTCAAGGTTAACTTGTGAACTGATGCGTTTCGAAGCTGAGTAGATAAAAACGCTTTATAGAATTTTTGGGGTAATCGACTTGGTACACTTAGGTAGGCTGTAGTCCGCAATCATCTTTGATTTCTAAACTGTCCCCAGAATAGGTTCCATCAGGATGTTAGAGGTGCGTTGCCCAACACCTCGAGAAACGAGAGCCTTTTTTGTCGGCTCTTACCCCTCGATTCTGAAAGGAGGCTCCTATGGAGCCCTGACGACTATCTTGTGTCCCGATTCTATAAACCGGAGGCTCCTATGGAGCCAAGAATCATCGTCGGCAGATCACCTTCTCGTAGTAATCCCCCGGAATATTATTCATCAATCGTTTTAATAACCGGTTAGTTATTCCGGTCGGCAGCATACTCCCGAGCCTAGACTGCCGAAATTTCAATTATATGCCCCGACACCCGTATGCTGTTTGTCCTGCCTGGTCATGAAACCATCGCCAGCAGACATGGAGCTGCATAGCAGCTTCCTGTTTATAGAAAATCATATTAACATCTATTTCCCGGCTCCATAGGAGCCTCCTGTGAAGTAATGGATCTTAATGTAAAATGGGGTAATCAACAAACCTCGGTATATCCGGAGTATATTGTCGGCTTTAAACATTTGACCTCCAATCGCAGCTATCCTGAATATCTTGAAGACTAAGCCGCACGGTTCGGCTTGCGTAAGTTTTACTCCCATGGATATACGATTATAGGAACCCTTACCAGTAAACTGAAATTAATACATCCGAAGTATAGGGCTTCTCACCCACGATCTGTTTCTTTGTCTGACAGTTGTAAGTTGTACCTCGGTGTTGCCAATCTCGTGTCATCTCAATGTTCAAAGAACAACCGCTACCCAGGTTCGGGTTTGCCCTTCGAAACACCTAAAAACAACGGCAACGATTTTAAATGTTTAATCCATAAAAATGTCAGAAAACGCTACCCTTAACCGACGGGTTACTTCCATTGATCTGCTTCGTGGAATAATTATGGTCATTATGGCCCTTGATCACGTACGTGACTTTTTTCACGAATCCGCATTTCTGGACGATCCGTTGAATCTGCAAACCACCACACCCTTTTTGTACTTCACCAGGTGGATCACGCATTTTTGTGCCCCGATATTCGTGTTTCTTGCCGGTACATCTGCCTACCTGATGGGTTTGAAACGGTCAAAGCGCCAGGTAAGCAAGTTCCTGATCACGCGGGGGCTATGGCTCATCTTAATTGAGGTTACGGTGGTCACCCTTGGGTGGACCTTCAATCCCTTTTTCAACCTGTTTGTTTTGCAGGTGATCTGGGCCATTGGCGTTAGCATGCTACTGCTTGGAATACTCATCCACCTGCCTCACCCTATCCTGGTGGCGCTTGGATTGTTGATTGTTTTTGGGCATAATACGATTGATTATGCCGAAGCGGAACGCAATGGGAAAGTGGGGTTGTTGTGGGACCTGATGCATAAAGGAAATTACTCTTTTTATAGTCTTACCCAATCGCAGACTGTGCTTGTGGTGTATGCATTTCTGCCATGGCTCGGTGTGATGATTTGCGGCTATGGCATCGGGAAACTTTACGGAAGGGATTTCGATCCTGTGAGAAGAAGAAAATTTTTGCTGGGTATCGGAGCCGGGTCGCTGGTGCTCTTCTTTATCGTACGACTGTTAAACGGCTATGGCGATCCTGCACACTGGTCGGTGCAGCGTACACCTGTTTATACCGTGCTTTCTTTCCTGAACGTTTCCAAATACCCGCCTTCGATGTTGTTTGTCTGTATGACCATTGGTATAGCTTTGATTGCACTGGCGCTGATCGAAAATGTCAGGAACAAATTTACCGGTTGGATGACGGTGTATGGACGGGTCCCTTTTTTCTATTATATGCTGCACATCTACCTGATACATACCATTTGCGTGATCATCTTTTTCCTGTCTGGTTATGGAAGCAACGACATCATTTCCGACCAGGTCCCGTTTCTTTTCCGGCCCCAGCAGTTCGGGTTTTCGCTCCCTATTGTATATGGGCTATGGCTGCTGGTCATAGGCCTGTTATACCCGCTCTGCCGTTGGTTCAACAGGTATAAAGCCACCCACCACCAGTGGTGGGTGAGCTACCTGTAATCGCGCAGGGCAGGTGCAAGGTCGTCAACCTTAAACATTGGGAGAAATAGACGGACGTTGTTAAAGTCTTTGCTTAATTGTACAGACCTTGTAACTTTTGAGATGTGCGGCTTAGTGCGGCTATTGTGAAGCGACTTCAAATGCTCTACATAAAGCATGTTGAAAATTAATATCGGCTTCGGGCCGCGAAAAAAGTAAAGCAAACCATTATCGCATTGTAAAAAGGTTCGCTGATCGCAACAGAAAGCATTGCTGCTTTCTTTGAAAAAGTTAGCCCCAAAAGTTGCGCTAGTGATGCCCTGCGTTGATGACCGAGTTCACCCCTTGGTTAGCCATGTAGTTTAGTAAAGGCTACACAAAGAGTTGAAGCACCACGATGTTTCTTCGTTGTTCTGCCGTTAGGTCCACAAAAAACTCCTAACTGAAAGCGTTAATTGGTTTGCCGATAAGTGTTGCAATGGGCCACAGGTCGTTATGGGCTTTGCGTTAAGTTCCCCATTGATATGTTGTTGAACTGAGCCCGTCCAAATGTCCGTCCGACTGCCCGTCCGACTGCCCGTCCGACTAGTGTCATCCGGGCGGAGTGTCATCCGGGCGGAGCGTCATCCGGGCAGGGCTAGCCGGGCGGACGTAGCAACGATGATGCTATAAAAAACAAATGCTGGTATCCAGATAAATGAAATGAACCTTCAGATAAACGGCATTTAAATATTAATTGATCTCGTTTCGTTAAGCTTCTGCACTGCATAAAAGGCGAATACTGAATTATAGGTACAAGAGTGCGACGCAACGGTGCGAAATAGCATTTCTAAAGCTGGGTCCAAAAAAAATTCCTAAGCTAAACGGCTTTTAAATATTAATGTCAACGCTTTGCCCCGGGAGTGTTATTTTGTTAGCTGAAAACACTTCTCAATATACCGCTAATCAATCGACGAAATACACACAGCTAAATCGGCCCTCTATTAAAATTGCACTACTAACGTTTATCTTTTTCATATGAAATATTTGCCAGCCTCATCTTCCGCAAAGCGGCACCTTGGTTTTTTACTTGTTCTTGTGCTCTCCTCTTTCACCACAGCCTTTGCCCAATACGAGGTTGTTGTGGCAAAAGATGGTACAGGAAACTTTGCTACGTTACAGGCGGCTATCGACGCAGCACCAGCCAACCTGGCAACGCCATATAAAATCCTGGTAAAAAAGGGCAAGTATGTAGAAAAGGTGACCATCCCCACCAACAAACCTTTTTTGCATATCTTTGGTGAGGGTGTTAATGAAACCATTTTTACGTGGGATGACTATGCGGGCAAACCAGGTGTAACCGAAATTGCCACCATCACCATCTTTTCCAATGATTGTGTTTTTATGAACATGACCATAGAAAACGCGTGGGGTCGTAAATACGATGGTCCCCAGGCGTTAGCGGTAAGGGCAAATGGCGACCGAATTATTTTTAAGAACTGCAAATTTGTAAGTGGGCAGGATACCGTGATGGCGAATGGCAATGGCCGAAAGCAGTACTTCACCAATTGTTATTTCGACGGTAACACCGACTATATCTACGGCTCCGCAATTGCAGTCTTTGACTCGTGTGTGATCTTCAACAGGGACCGGGTGGATGGTTCTACAACCAGCGTATTCACTGCTGCAAGTACTCCCGCTGGTCAAACCTACGGTTATGTTTTTCGAAATTGTTTACTGCCGAATAACAATGGCCAAACAAGATATACCCTGGGTCGTCCCTGGGGCAATGCAGCGCCCCCGCATACCTCCGAAACAAAAGTGGTTTTTCTAAACTGTAGAATGGGTACCACTGTGTTGCCTGCAAGGTGGCAGGTTTGGACACCCGAGACCAATACCGCTTTAATCACCTACGCCGAATATAAAACCCGTTATTTCAACGGAACATTGGTCGACTTAAGCCAGCGGCTCAGCTGGACAAAAGCGTTCAGCGATGCAGAAGCAGCGCCTTATTTTGTCAACAGCAATATTTTCGGTTCCTGGGATCCTTGTACCATATTGGCAGAGATATGTCAACCATTTTCCGCCCCGATTACGATCAGCAATTTCAGGGTCAATCGCTCGTCGTCCCAATCAACCTTTTTGTTTAATATCTGCTGGCCCATAAACGGGGTGACCTACCAGTTACAAAGGAGTACCGACAGCCTGAACTTCTCTCCTATTAATTCATTTACCAGTATCACCGATACCACTGTGGCCTACCAGTTTACTGACGTGTTGCCACCCTCCGGCACTTCTTATTTTTATAAGTTAGTTGCTTCCAAAAGCGGTTATCAAACCAATACTGCCGACACCATCTTAAAAGTAAACATCTCCGTTCCTTTAAATGGAGAGTATCGTTCTGCCAACTCCGGACCGTGGTCAAACAGCGTTACAGCTTTCACAACTTTGTCGGCCGGTGCTGTTGGTGCGGTTTCGATCACTGCCAGCCCAGGTGGATTTACGGTACCACCAACCGTAACGTTCTCTGCTGCACCATTAGGTGGAACCACTGCAACCGGAACGGCTATACTAACCAACGGAGTGGTTACAGGTGTAAACATTACAAACGCAGGTTCAGGTTATACCACAGCGCCTTCGATCACCTGGAATTACACTGGTGCAGGTGGCAGTTCGGTATGGCAGTCGTATTCGTCCGCGACCGCTTCATGGGCTCCCGTGGCTTTGGGTACGTCTCCATCAAACGTCAATACGACCATTCGGTCGGGCCACACCGTAACCTTAAATGTATTGGCAAGCGCGGGCAGTTTAACCATCGAAAACGGCGCATCCTTAAATTCGATTTCCAACGCCCTCGCCGGTGCTACGCAAACCCTTCGTGTGGGTAATGGAACGGCGCCGGTAACGGCATCGGTAACCAATAACGGCTTGTTTGGTTCAACCTCCGGAACCCAGGACGGCATCGTGATGGAAGTAGCAATGGGTTGTAAAGAGCTCACCATTACGGGAACGGGTACAACATCCATCGCCCGCTTCCGGCCATTGGCACCTAACCCTAACAGCCTTAATGTAGTGATCGACCAGGACATGGATTTCAACATGAGCAACAACATAGGTTTCACGGGATATTACAACACCTCAACCAACACCAATACAGAAGTGGTAACCATTACGGTTAACGCGGGGAAAACGGTTAGGATTACCCAGCCGGGGGGTGGCTTTCACACGGGTACCACTACAGCTAACCCACAGGGTAATATCACCTACAACATCAATGGAACCCTGGATTTAAGTGCTACCAATAGTGCTAACATGGTTCCCGGTTCGGTAAACGCGGCTTCTTCGGTGATCATGAACATTGGCGTAGTTGGCCTTTTAAAAACCGGGACGACTTTCTCGATGACCAATACCGCTGGCAGTACCTATGGCACTTCCCGGATTGTGGTAGCCGAAGGCGGTGTAGTTGATGCAACAAAAACCAGCGCTATGAGTGCCGGGAGCGGTGCCAATAGTGGTTTGATTGTACTCAATGGGGGTTTGCTTAAACGAGCGGTTGGTAATACCCCGGTAACTTACCCGGTATCGGCTACTGCTTCCTCGTACAACCCGGTAACGATTAGCCATACCGGCACAATGGATAATTATTCGGTGGGTTTACAGGTAGGGTTTGATCATCCGGTTAGTAGTGCAAACAGGGTGGTGAACCGGCAGTGGACCATTAATAATGATGTGGCTGGTGGAAGCACCGTTACCCTGGGTTTTGGCTGGACGGTTGCTGACCAGGCTGCGGGTTTTGATCCGGCCCAAGCTGTTTCCATCATTCGATTTAACGGAAGTGCATGGGAGCAATTTCCGGCAACGGTTACAGGTTCCGGCACAATGGCCTCACCTTATGTAGCTACCGCAAGTGGAATCACCGGCTTGGGAGCTTTTGGTATACAGAACACCCAGGCAACTTTACCCTTAACCTTGTTGTCGTTTAATATAACGGCGAACCAAGCGACCAATAGCGTTGATCTCACCTGGACCAGAACCAACGAAAGCAATACCAAAGAATTTGTGGTTGAGCGTAGTTCAGACAACAGTGCATTTAAGACAGTTGGTGCAGTCGCTGCGTTAAATAGGGTTAACCAGAATGAATATCGTTACACCGATGGTACACCCCTGAAGGGCCTGAATTATTACCGGTTAAAGCAGGTCGACATCGATGGCAGCTACAAGTACAGCAACATACTGCTGGCGAACTTTAACTGGCCTGGTAAGATTGCTGTTTACCCTAATCCCGCAACAGATAAGGTTTGGATAAGTTATCCTGCATCAAACCATGCGCAGATCAACATTACAAGGCTTGATGGCGCTATGATGCTTTCCCTGCCCTTACCTGCATATTCCACTTCAAGGGAAATCAATATCAGAAATTTGGCTTCGGGTAGCTACCTGTTAATTTACGAGGATGGAAAGGGGAGGGAAACGATACGATTCTCGAAGCAATAAGGTTGTGTTATACTCGATTTTGGCTTATGGCGAAGGCTTTTTGAAGGCGGGAATTTATCCGTCCGAAAAGGGATGCATTCACCGGTCCCATCACCGAGAACCAAAGACGCTTGTGAAATACGGGAAGGTGAGTTTGAGATAGGAGAATTTTATTAGTCCGCCTTAATTGGGCTTTGTTGCACCGGAATAAACTTGTTCTAATGCGGTTTATTAGGTTTTTTGGTAACCGGCGGTAGACCTGCCTTCAACATCGTTGTGCGTGCCCCCAACACTTTGGAAGAGGCGTCAACCTTCCTATTTCGAGAATCTCACGTAATGTACGGTGGGCAAGAGCTTCATTGATTTTTAAAGCTCTTGAGTCACTTTCTTTTCCTTAATGAAAAGAAAGTAACCAAAGAAAAATCAAGGCTGTATAAAAATTGGCTAAAAATTGCCCAATGTCTCTACAGCGAAAAAGCTATCGCCGATCTGTTAATGTATGGTCGCCGGAGACATATGAAGATCGTTGGAATATAACTCAGGATTTTCGCTGCTTAACGAGACATCTGTCAATTTTCTTGACGCCATTTTTATAAGGCCGGATGAGCGAAGATTGAAGCGTATAACCGGAATGGCCTGGCGATGACGTCTCCATCAACGTAATTGTTATATAAGACGAAATTAGGTTGACGCGAATGCCAACACTTTGGTGGGTCACTCCCCGTCCGACTGGTGTCAGCCGGGCGGAACTTGTACGTCCGGTCTTTACTCATCGGAATAGGAATAGGGATGACACGGATACGACGGATGGAAGTGATCACCGTCCATTCGTTGATAATACTTGTTTGTTCGTGACACGTTAGTGCAGACGAAATATCATCTTAACACAGCAGATGTGATTGAATCGCCTGTTCCCTGTAAAAGAAATCTGTGAAAATCCGTTCAATCCGCGTTATCTGTGTGCCATGCTTACTTCGTAATATTGTCTTGAAATCAACCTACATGATTCAACGATTTTTTTGCTTCGCCACCATCCTGCTATTGTCCCTTTTTACAAATAGCAGCTCTGCACAAACCGACTCCGCCAAAGGTCCCGCGATCAGGATTGTTCCCAAACTGGAGAAACCCAGGCGTGCGGTGGCCCCCGCCGAACGGGACCTTGGTGGCTATTTAATGGTGTATTTTAAAGACCCCACGCATTCGGCGTATTTCGCCATCAGTAAAGATGGCTACACCTTCACCGATGTCAACAGGGGACAGCCCATCTTCATTGGTTCGCAATTAGCGGAGCAGAAGGGGGTTCGTGATGCCCACATCACCCGTGGTCCCGACGGTGCTTTTTACCTGGCTATGACCGACCTGCACATATACGGACAAAGGGCCGGCTACCGCGATAGTGCGTGGGAGCGGCCCGAGGCCAAATACGGTTGGGGCAACAACCGGGCGCTGGTATTAATGAAGTCGTACGACCTGGTGCACTGGACCCACTCCGATTTCCGGGTCGACAAGGCCTTCCCCGAGCTGGGCGACATCGATTGTTCCTGGGCGCCGGAAACTATTTATGATCCCATTGCAAAACGGATGATGGTGTACTTTACCATACGCTACAATAACAAAAACGCCAACATTTATTATTCCTATGCCAATGACGATTTCACCAGGCTGGAAACCGTGCCCAAAAAGATAGAGGGTATCGATGGTATAGATGCCGACATTACAAGGGTAGGTAGTGGGTACCAGATGTTTTATGTGGGCGATGCAAAAATCTGGCAGGCTACTTCCGATAAAGTCAATGCCGGCTATAAACCCGGTGGAAAAAGGATCGACCCCGAAAAAGTGTCTACCGAGGCGCCCAATGTCTTCAAGCGCCTTGGCACCAATACCTGGGTGTTGATGTATGATATCTATGGCCTGCGTCCCAACAATATGGGTTTTAGTGAAACCACCGATTTTGTCAACTTCCGTGATGTCGGTCACTTCAACGAAGGTGTCATGAAAGGCACCAATTTCACCAGCCCCAAACATGGCGCGGTCACCCACCTCACGAAGAAGGAACTGGAGGCCCTGGCCAAATACTGGAAGGTCGATTTGAAATAGGGGGAGCGGGGGTGTTCCAAGGCGTTGATATGCTTTCTTTTAATCAATGCACGGGCTTTCGAACCCGGAATGAAACATTTGCCATGAGATGCAGTTTTATTTTTTGGTAGCCGGCGGTGGACCTACCTTCGACATCGTTGTGTCACTCCCTTGTACTTGCAGAGTTTAATTCAGCGGAATAGGCACACGGATGACACGGATTGGAAAGATCAAAATTGGATTTTGGATAAACCATATCCTATACAATCCATTTCGCTCGGGATTTGACAAAGGATATTTTTCTGCTTCGCAGAACGATCAACCGTGTTTATCAGTTTTATTACTCACTTGTACATACCGTGTTTACTCATCGGAATAGGAATACGGATGACACGGATTGGACAGATCAAAGTCGGATTTTGAATAAATCATATCCTATAACAATCCATTTCCCTTGGGATTTGACAAAGGATATTTTTCTGCTTCGAAGAACGATTTTCAGTGTTTATCCATTTTATCCCTGTCATCTCCCGAAGTTTTTCAGGACGGGCTGTGTTTCGTTGTTAAGCCGCTAAAAAAGTGTCTCAACGTTAGCTCTTTTACTGGCCAGAATGCTATTCAGCTTTCTTGTTCAGTGACTGAAGGCAACAGAACGGTCGGTGAAAATAGCCGCATCGATCTTCAATTAGCTTTTTGTGATACTGGGGTGAGTTTCCGAAGTACTCTGCCGATGCAGCTAAATACCGTTCGCAATTCACAACCGTTTATTAGGACTTTACTTTTGATTGAGCACCGGGATACCTTTGAACACATGGAATTGGCTGCTTAATAGAAATTCAAATCCTTGCATAGAAGTACAGGTGAGTTCAACTTTGAAGCTGAGAGTGGGTGGGCGGCAAAACGGCCGGAGGCATTCGGGTTTGCCTTGAATTTTCTTTGGTTACTTTCTTTGTTTCAAGACAAAGAAAGTAACTGAGCGTGATGGGGAGAAACAACAGCTATCCACGGAGGACCATTTCCTCGATACCACATCGGTTTGCAAGACCTTAACAAGGTTAATAATGCACCCGCATTGGCCTTGCATCTTTGATGCTCCCAGAGGATAAAAAATGTAGATCCGTTCGTAAATTATCGCTTTTACTTCGCGGAAAACCCTTCAGAAAACACGTCTGAACAATTATATTTGTCGTATGACTACTTCCCCAACACCCGGTAAAGTACACCACGGCCGCAACATCAAACGGCTTCGCGAAATGCTTGGCATCAAGCAGGAATCCCTTGCAATCACCCTTGGAGACGACTGGTCGCAGCACAAAGTCTCCCGGCTCGAAGACAAGGAGGTGGTTGAAGATGAAATATTACAGGAAGTCGGGAAGGCGCTGCACGTAAGCGCAGAGGCGATTAAGCAATTTGATGAGCAGGCAGCGATTAATATTATCTCCAATACTTTCCACGACTTCCATGATAATGCTACTGCATCGGCCATGAACTACCAATGTTCATTTAATCCTTTAGACAAGATTGTGGAGTTGTACGAAAGAATGATTAAGGATAGGGATGAACTTATTGGAAAGTTGGAGAAGATCTTAGACAGGAGGGTTTAGATCTATGGATTGCATTACTGGATAGGTGACCTTGATTGTAAAATAAAGGACATCCTAAATTTCTAATATTTCATTGTCTTCTATTTGACTCTGCAAGTTGAAAGCTAGATGCAAATTGATTGTGCAGATAGCAAGTAAATCGATGAAGTTCCGGTCTGATGAATATCGATGCTCGGCTATTCTTTGCTTCCGGCTGTTCCGAGAGTAGACTTTATCCAACGTTTTAGGTGCACTACGGAACACCTCGCACAACCAGGTTATTACCACTAGCAAATCTGCCCATCCGACTTCCACTCTAACTCCCCAGCCATTATAATCAATTAGTTATCTTCGCTACCTAAATTTCTTTCTGATGGACCTTAAGTTCTTTGACTTCACTGATTCGGGATACTATCCCAAAGTTTTACTAACTGATATAGAACCGGACATGCGTTTCAAAGAAGATATTATAAGTAAACCGGGCAAATCGGAAACTTTCTTCGAGTATAAATTAAATCAGTACTTCAATAAGTACTTAATTAGAGATATTGAAAAGGATAATTATAAACCGGATTTTGTCATCGCTTCTAAAAAAGAGGGTTATATAATAGATATCGAAGTAGATGAACCTTACGCTTTTAAACAGGCGAAACCAATACATTTTACAGGAAAAGATGACAAAAGAGATTCGTTTTTTGCTAATGCAGGCTGGGATGTAATTCGTTTTTCTGAAAATCAAGTTATTAATTATCCTAATGGTTGTTGTAAGGTAATCTCTTATCTAATTTACCACAAAACGCAGAATCATATTTGGTTGGACGGGTTTGAAAATATTCCGTTCCCAGAGACGGAGGAATGCTGGGATCATGAAAGAAGTAAATATTTAGCACAAATTGGGTATCGTGACGAATATCTCAAGTTCTTAAAGCCAGCTTTAACGGGAAATGCTGATGCTTCAATTTTGATTGATGGTATTTATCTAGCGCAGGCAACAAGAGATACTAAGCAACTATATCAACGTATCCATGGAGAAGAGTATGGTAAGGGGAAATTCGAAAATTTAATACTTGAACTAAAAAAGTATTTGCCGAACCTAATACAGACGGACGGGCAAAAACTCAGAATAAAGGTAATAGTCTTTATTTCTATCTATCATGAGTTAACCAATTTTGACTTCGACATAGACTTTCTTCAGCTTGATAATTATGAGTTTGACTTTTGCTTTGTTAAAACCGACGAAATCATTTGCTTCGAGATAGGTGATTTTGTAAATAGTAACCCCCACGTCCCTTTTATTTTAATGTCTGACGATCCTGCTTATATAAGTTTTATTAAAGGCTGGGAGAAAGATAGACTTAATTTTATATTGTGCAGGAATAATCCTAATACCTTTTTACCCGGGCACTTGCGCTATATTGATTCAAGTTACCCTTGTGGGAGGGCAATTGGGGTCAAAGAGCTTTAGCTTTTTTGCCCTTGTTGGGGTGCCCTGCCGCAATGCCCGTTGCAAGTTGTTATTACCAGCAACTATAAACAACAATTAAAATATATCTCATAAATAGTTAAGCGTTTTTTTTTTGCTGATTATGTATCACGTTTTTCAACCACTTAAGGTAGAATTCGGCAAGGCGTTTGAAGTACCGCACAATGATTTAAGAATATTGCAAGAATGCCTACGTCTTCCTGGATAGGAGCAATTATTGCTTTAATATTATTTAGGGTGTGGAGGTCAGTTTTTTGAGCCTCAGGCAGATTTGTCTCCCTTTTAGAGGTACACTTGTTTTTTACTCATACTGTCACTCCAGTGATTTTTGTCTAGTTGAATAAATCTTCTAGGACGTTATTTTTTACAGTTCTATCTTGCTTTTCTTCCCTTATATTTGATTATCCTTGACAAGTGAAATATGAATCAATTGGGATCCTTTGATGAAACCCTAAGAGAACATAGAGAATCAAAAGGCCTTGTTTTCTGGGCGGCTCCTGCCTTTCCGATCACAGAAACACGATCTGTCAGCAAGCAGAAAAAGAATAGAGGTAAAGCAAAACGGACGCAGGTAGAGAAACTGGCTACATTTCTTTCTGCCTTTGAAGATGAGCTAATAACAGTTCTGTCAGCTGAAAGGGTTTTAAATACAGTTAATACGAGATGCAAGTAAAAGCTGCGCTGAAACTTGTTTTAAAACAATACAAGCAAAAATGGAGCTAACACCGTTGCACGCTAAATATTTTGCTCATGAACTTACCAGGCGCTATTCTTCTAATAGCTTGCAAAAGTTCACTGCTTCGCTTGCCGATGCACAGGTTGATTTAAACCCACATCAGGTAGAAGCCGCATTGTTTGCTTTCAAATCGCCGCTTTCTAAAGGAGCTATATTAGCAGATGAAGTAGGTTTAGGTAAGACCATTGAAGCCGGTATAGTCATTTCACAGAAATGGGCAGAGAGAAGAAGGAAGATATTAATTATCGCACCGGCAAACCTTAGAAAACAATGGAACCAGGAAATATCAGACAAGTTCTTCCTGCCGTCTTACATCTTAGAAGCGAAGTCATTCAATGAGACCATTAAGTCGGGCAACCTTAACCCTTTCATCCAGAAGGACAACATTGTAATTTGCTCATATCAGTTTGCACGGTCTAAAGATGTTTACATTAAGCAAATTGATTGGGATTTAGTAGTCATTGATGAAGCCCACCGTTTACGCAATGTTTACAAGTCTTCAAACAAAATTGGTAAGGCAATTAAAGAAGCCCTGCTCCCTGCCCCTAAAATCCTATTAACAGCAACCCCTTTACAAAACTCTTTATTAGAGTTATACGGATTGGTAAGCATCATTGATGAATACACTTTTGGAGACCTTAAAAGTTTTAAAACGCAGTTCACAAGGCTGTCCACCGAAACAAACTTCGAGGAACTAAAAAGAAGGTTAGAACCAATCTGTAAAAGAACACTGCGCAGGCAGGTGTTAGAATACATCAAATATACAAACCGGATTGCCCTTACGCAAGATTTCTACCCTACAGAAGATGAGCAGCGTCTATACAATCTGGTATCAGATTACTTACAAAGTGATAACCTGTATGCTTTGCCGCCAAGTCAACGGCAGCTAATGACTTTGATTTTAAGGAAACTTCTTGCTTCTTCCACCTACGCCATTTCCGGTACATTAGAAGCATTAGCTAACAAGCTCGAGACCATAGTAAACAAACAAAATTCTCCGGCACTTCCATTTGAAGAAACTGTTGCAACCAACTTTGAAACCTACGACGAATTGAAAGATGAATGGTTAGATGATGAAGAGGAAGAAACAGGTAAAGAGGAACGGATATATAATGAACATGAAATACAGGACATCAGGAAGGAAATAGAAGCCTTAAAAGATTTCAAAAAGCTGGCAGTATCAATCCGAATAAATTCTAAGGGTGAAGTTTTATTTACCGCGTTGGAAAAAGGGTTTGAAAAACTACAGGAGCTGGGTGCAAATAGAAAAGCTATCATCTTCACAGAAAGTACAAGAACCCAGGAATACCTGAAAAATAGTTTAGAAGCCAGAGGCTATAAAAATGAGATTGTACTTTTTAATGGCTCAAATAACGACCCCTTATCTATTTCTATTTATAAAGCATGGATAGAAAAACACAAGGGTACAGATATAATCACTGGTTCACGTACTGCGGACAAAAGAGCTGCTTTGGTTGACTATTTCAGAGAAACAGCAACCATTATGATTGCAACAGAAGCAGCAGCCGAAGGTATTAACCTTCAATTCTGCTCATTAGTTGTAAACTATGACCTGCCCTGGAACCCCCAAAGAATAGAACAGAGAATTGGTCGTTGTCACCGTTATGGACAAAAACATGATGTTGTTGTTGTGAACTTTTTAAATAGAGCCAACGCTGCCGACCAAAGAGTTTATCAGTTGTTAGATGAAAAGTTTCAATTGTTTCATGGGGTGTTTGGAGCAAGTGATGAAGTTTTAGGGACTATTGAAAGCGGAATTGATTTTGAAAAGCGGATTGTAAATATCTACCAAACCTGTCGTACTCCCGAAGCCATACAATCAGCATTTGATAAGCTACAGGAAGAGATGGAAAGCGGCATCGCTGAACAGATTGATATAACACGTAAAACCTTATTAGAGAATTTTGATGAAGAAGTACATGAAAAACTTCGGTTCAATCTTCTTCAAAGTAGGGACTACTTAGGCAAGTTTGAAGATTGGCTTTGGTCCATTACCAAGTTTTATTTAGAACCTTATGCAGTCTTTGACCACTCCGATGATTCGTTTTATTTGAAGGAAAATCCTTTCCCAAAAGAGCCAATTCATTCTGGACCTTACAGGATAGGAAAAAACATAGACGATGCGAATATCTACCGAGTTGGTCATCCTTTAGCACAAAAGGTAATTCAGCAATGCAAGATTTTAAACCTGCCCTTACAGCAGGTCGTATTTGATTTATCAGGTTCTAAGAAACTCATAAGCATTTTAGAACCACTAAAAGGCGCTACTGGCTGGCTGCAATTGCAGCAGCTAACCATCACTTCATTTGAGGCAGAAGACTATCTAATGTTTGCCGCATTTACTGATGATGGTATCGTACTGGATAAAGAGCAATGCCATCGTTTATTTTCATTAGCTGCTGAAAATGCTGCCATGCACGAAGAGTTTCCTGAAGAACTGCAAACAAAGTTTGATGAACTATACCATGCACAGGTAGTAGAAATAAGCCAGGAGAATGCAGAAAGGAACAATCACTTTTTTGATGAAGAAGTAGAGAAGCTGGATAAATGGGCAGAGGATGTACGCAACTCCTTAAAGTTTGAATTGAAGGAATTAGAGAAGGAAATAAAGTCCCGAAAGACTGAAGCCCGGAAGCTGCTTAACCTGGAGCAAAAAGTAAAAGAACAAAGAGCCATAAAAGAACTTGAAAAAAGACTGTCAGAAAAGCGAATGTCTTTATATCAAAGTGAAGATGATATTGATACAAGGAAAGAAGGCTTACTGGATGAAATAGAAAAGCGGCTAAAACAACAATCAGAGAAACAAACATTATTCACTATTAAGTGGCAGATAATATAACATGGGAAAGCAACTGCAAAAACTTGAATTAAGTTGGATAGGTAAAGGAGACGAACCGAATTTAGAACCGCGTATTCTCATAGAAGATGCAACTAAAGGATATGGGGTTCACATGCCTATTATTGGTAAATCAGGTCGCAGAATTGCAGATAGTAATATTTTAATTCATGGTGACAACCTTCTTGCTTTGAGGGCAATAGAAGCTGATTTCGCAGGAGAGGTTAAATGTATTTGTATTGACCCCCCATATAACACTGGTACTGCATTCGAACAATATGATGATGGTGTAGAGCATTCGCAATGGTTAAATCTTATAATTCCGAGACTGAGGCTCTTACACAAATTATTAGCTGAAGATGGCTCCATATGGATAACGATAGATGATAATGAATGTCATTACTTAAAAGTTGTTTTGGACGAGGTGTTTGGCAGAAAGAATTTTGTCACTACTATAATTTGGCAGAAAAAGTATGCTCCGAAATCCGATACCAAATTTATATCTGAAGCACATGACTACATTCTGGTTTATGCTAAGAACATAGAGAAGCTAAATCTCAATAGACTACAAAAGACGGAAAAGCAAACAACACGTTACAAAAATCCTGATAATGACCCGAGAGGTCCTTGGAAACCTTCAGATGTCTTGCGAAACGAATTTAGAGAGTATGCTTACTTTCCAGTACAACTTCCAAATGGAAAACAGGTACTTCCACCTTCCGGTACAAGTTGGAGATATACTAAAGAAAAATTTGCAGAATTAATAGCAGATAACAGGATATGGTTTGGTAAAGATGGTAGTTCAAGACCTGCCTACAAACGTTTTATATCTGAAGTAACAGATACAATACCTGCAATGAGTATTTGGGGTTATGATGAAGTAGGACACAATGATGAAGCAAAGAAAGAGGTAAGAAAATTCAATGAGGAAAGTGTCTTTGCTACTCCTAAACCAGAACGGTTAATTTCAAGGATAGTAGAATTAGCCACAAATAAAAATGAAATTATACTGGATAGCTTTCTTGGTTCAGGGACTACTGTAGCAGTTGCTCACAAGATGAATAGAAGATGGATTGGTGTTGAATTAGGTAGTCACGCTATAACACACTGCTTACCAAGATTATCTCAAGTTGTAGCTGGTAATGATGAAGGCGGTATAAGCCAAACCATCAATTGGAAAGGTGGTGGTGGCTTCAAGTTCTATACTCTTGCACCAAGTTTATTAAGGCAAGACCAATATGGAAATTGGATTATAGATGCTCAATACAATGCTGATATGCTTGCAGCAGCAATGGCAAAACAGGAAGGTTTTCACTATTCACCTGATGAAAGCATTTATTGGAAGCAGGGAAAGTCATCAGAAAAGGATTTCATTTTTACCACTACTCAATTTGTGACAGTTGAAATGCTGGACAGGCTTCAAGATGAGATGCAGCCTGATGAGAGTTTGTTAATATGTTGCAAGAGCTTCAAGAAAGAATGCAAGAACAGGCATAGCAACATCACCATCAAGAAAATCCCTCAAATGCTTTTAGGTAGATGTGAGTTTGGCAAAGACGATTATTCACTGAACATTGTCAATTCTACCGAAGAAGGGGTAGCAACTGAAGAAAGTGTTCAGGCAGTAGAAACTATAGAGCATATAGCAACAAAAGCAAAGAAGCAAAAATTGAAAGCAGAAAATCAACCAGAACTATTTTAGAAAAATTGTAAAAAACAAGAACGCTATGCAAACATTATTTTATTGGGGCGGAAAAGTTGAAAGAAAGATGAAATTGTAACAAATGAGTAAACAACCGCAAAAACTTGAACTTACTTGGATAGGCAAGGATATGGACCCTAAGTTGGAACCTCGTATCCTTATAGAAGAACCAACTAAAAGCTACGGTGACCCCAAAGCTGAAAATTTGCTTATTAATGGAGACAATCTTCTTGCGTTAAAAGCATTAGAACAGGAATTTACTGGTAAAATCAAGTGTATTTATATTGACCCGCCGTTCAATACCGGGGCTGCGTTTGAGCATTATGATGATGGTATAGAGCATAGTGTTTGGCTTGATTTAATGGCGAGGAGATTAAAAATACTGCAACGATTATTGGCTTCCGACGGCGTGATATTCGTTCATATTGATGATAAAGAAATGGCTTATTTGAGGATGGTGATGGATGAGATATTTCAAAGAAATAACTTCTTGAATATGATGGTTGTGAAAACTTCAGACCCTTCTGGTCATAAGGTTGTCAATCCATCTCCATATTCCCAAACGGAATACATCTTAATGTATGCTAAAAATAGGCGTAACTATAAATATGATATACAGTATGTTTCTGCAAACTATGACGTAATGTATAACAAGATAGTTACGAATATAGACGAAAATTATGCAGATTGGAAGATAGAAGGTTTAGCAGAACACTATGCTAAACTTCAAGGTTTCAACGATGTTAGAAGCGCAAAGAGAGCCAAAGGAAAATTAGATTTTGAAGCAGAGGTTGGGTTGTTTGCAGAACAAAATGTTCATAGGGTTTTCCAATCTACTGCTATTAGTGATGCTGCGGGGAGAACAATTGTGGAATTAAGGGAGCAGTCTAAAATCAATCCACAAACAGTCTTCTATTTAGAAAGAGAAGACTATGACGATATATACATATATGGTGGTCGCCAGATGTACTTTTTAAGTTCTAAAATTAAAATAGTTGATAACCAAAAGGTGATTGCTAAACCACTTACAAATTTGTGGACAGACATTCCATATAACGGAATTGCAGGTGAGGGCGGGGTGATATTTAAAAATGGGAAAAAACCTGAAAAGTTAGTCAAGCGATGTATCGAAATGTCAACAGAAGAAGGCGATTGGATATTAGACAGTTTTTTAGGGTCAGGAACAACTGCTGCTGTGGCTCATAAAATGAAAAGGAAATGGATTGGTATTGAGTTAGGGGAACACGCTAATACGCATTGCACATTCAGATTAAAACAAATTGTCGATGGAATTGACGAAAGTGGAGTAACTAAAACAGTTAATTGGAAAGGTGGCGGAGGTTTCAAATTTTACACACTTGCACCAAGTCTTTTAAAACAAGACCAATATGGCAATTGGGTAATTGATAGCCAATACAATGCCGATATGCTTGCCGCAGCTATGGCAAAACAGGAAGGATTTCATTATTCACCTGATGAAAGCATTTATTGGAAACAAGGAAAATCTTCAGAAAAGGACTTCATTTTTACAACTACTCAATTTATGACAGTTGAAGTGCTGGACAGGCTTCATGAAGGGCTAAAGCCGGATGAAAGTTTACTGATATGTTGTAAGAGCTTTAAAAAAGAATGCAAGAACAAGCATAGCAACATCACCATCAAGAAAATTCCACAAATGCTTTTAGGTAGATGTGAGTTTGGCAAAGACGATTATTCACTGACCATTGTGAATGCTCCCGAAGAAACAGAAGCAAATGGAGAAAGTGTTCAATCAGTGGTAACTGTTGAGCACATAACTATAAAGTCAAAGAAGCAGAAATCAAAGTCAGATAATCAACCATCACTATTCTAAACTTTTAAAAGCATCACCGAAACATGAATGCAACTGCAAGTAATATAAAACAACGTTTGTCGCTTCGTAAACCGTTACAGGAAAGTTTGGATATTCTGGCTGGCTTAGCGGATATATTGGAACTGAATAAAGAAGTGGATTTGACATCAGAATCGCAAAATGTCAGAGCTCTTTATCCAACGTGTACAGCTTTTGAAAGAGACTTTGTATCTATTTGTTATTCGATTGCTACAGGCGTTGGTAAAACAAGGCTGATGGGTGCATGTGTTACCTACCTGTATCTTGAGAAAGGCATAAGAAACTTTTTCATCTTAGCACCCAACCTTACCATTTATAATAAGTTGATTGAAGACTTTAGCAATGCTTCTGCACCTAAGTATGTTTTTAATGGCATATCCGAGTTTGTTCATAATAAACCGGTTGTTATTACCGGTGATAATTATAGCCAGGCAAGTACCTTATTTAGCAATACTGAAGTAAGGATAAACATTTTCAACATCTCAAAATTCAATTCTGAAAGTCGTGGCACAAGACAAGGAGGAGTTGCAAAGCCGCCACGGATAAAAAGACTTTCTGAATATTTAGGGCAGTCCTACTGGGATTACCTAAGCAAGTTGGATGACCTTGTAATCCTCATGGACGAAGCACATCGTTATCATGCTGACCAAAGCAGAAATGCCATCAACGAACTAAAACCAATTTTAGGTATTGAATTAACCGCAACACCAATAGCCGACGATGGTAGCCAGTTTAGAAATGTTGTTTATGAATATTCTTTAGCACAGGCATTGTCAGATGGTTTATATGTAAAGAACCCAACAATTGCCACCCGCAAAGACTTCGACCCGAAAGGCAGAAGTGACGAAGAAATTGAAAAAATAAAACTGGAAGATGCTATAAGCATCCATGAAGACACAAAGCAGGAACTGAAACTTTACTCACTCAACAACAATAAAAGGTTAGTAAAGCCTTTCGTCTTAGTGGTATGCCGTGACATTGCCCATGCAAGGGAAGTGTATAGCCTCATTAATTCAAAGGATTTTTATAACGGAGATTACACAGACAAAGTATTACAGATAGATAGCACCACGAGGAACGAGGAACAAATAGAGCAGCAATTTATTACACTGGAGCAGGAAGACAATGAAATCGAGGTTGTCATTCATGTGAACATGCTTAAAGAAGGATGGGACGTAGCAAACCTTTACACCATTGTTCCTTTAAGGGCTGCCAACGCTTCAATTTTGGTTGAGCAAACAATTGGTAGAGGATTAAGATTGCCCTACAATGGTGAACGTACAGGAGTGGAAAAAATAGACAAGTTAACCGTTGTAGCACATGACAACTTTCACCGGGTTATCACAGCGGCACAAGACCCCAATTCTATTTTAAACAAATTAAAGTTTGTTGAAATAGATGAAGCCGATTTGGCTGGTAGAACTGTTGTGGTTACATCTCAAACTACTATAACACAGCAGATAAAGAAAGAGCAGGAAGAAGTAGATAAAATTGTTGAACCTGAAAAGAAACAGCAAAAGCAAAATCAGGTTGATGCAAAGAAAATTTTAGTCACTGTCATACCTTCCTTCAACACCAACACTGCTGTTAAAAATGTAGATGACCTTAAAAAGCCTGAAGTTAAGCAACAGGTAATAGCGGCAGTAAAGAGAGAGTTAAGCACTGGTCAGTTGAATGTATTTGCCGAAAGCATTGTTACAGAAGCGGAAGCCATCTATGAAACGATGGTAAACGACTATAAAAACAACACCATTGAAATTCCAAGAATGGACTTGGTGCAAGGTGAGGTTACAGCTTCATTTAAGGAGTTCGACTTAGACACAGCGGATATACACTTCGACCCACTTAACGAAGAAATTGTAGTAGTTGGTTTGAAGGACAATAGCTACGATACAATTGATGTTCGCCCCGGTGTTGATTATGGTCATCCTGGCAAATTGTTGATTTCTGAATTGATAAACTTTTCAGAAGTAGATTATGACACTAATGCTGCATTGTTACACAAACTGGCAAAGCAGGCTTTAGACCGTATAGAAGACCAACTGGCAGACAAGGCGGATTTACGCAAAACAATTTTTCAATGGCGTAAGATTATTGCTAATAAGATTTACGACCAGATGATGCAACACTTTCAGTTGAATGAGCCTGAATACATTAAACCAAACGTAAGACCATTTACAAGAATAGAGGACTGGAACTTTACAGCCCTAAGAAATGCAGGTTACAAAGATTATCGTGATGAGACGTTTCCGGCAGTTGATGTTCCGAAGTATGTCTTCCGTGGTTTTGAAAAGGCTTGTCATTTTGAATACAAGTTTGACAGCCGTACAGAACAAACTATTTCTTACATCTTAGAAAATGACAAAGCCGTGTTGAAGTGGCTTCGACCAGCACCTAACCAGTTCCGTATTTACTGGAGCCACAATTCAAAACTTTACGAACCTGATTTCATTGTGGAAACAGAAGACACAATTTATATGTTAGAGGCAAAAGCCTTAAAAGACTTGAATGCAGCTGAAGTTATAGAGAAGGCAAATGCGGCTTGTAAATATTGCGCCTATGCAACTGAATTTACACAAGTCAATAAGGGCAAACCTTGGAAGTATGCTTTAATACCACATGACCAGGTTTCCAAAACAAAAAGTTTTGCCGGCATAGTTAGTCCAAACATTAAATGCTAAAATTGCATCCCACAGCATGCTAACTATCGGCTATCATACTTTACAAGACCAGTATAACGTTGATGATATAGAAAACAATGGTCCAATCAAATGTCAAACAAGGGCAGCCTGGTTAGGTCATGGTTATTACTTCTGGGATGCTAATCCAGATTGGGCTCATAAGTTCGGCAGGTCAAGGTATGGAGATGAGTACATGATTTTTGAGGCTGAAATTGCAATCAATAATGAAACCTATGACTTATATGGAAATGTGGGTCAGAAACTAGAGTTTTATGAAGTGTACAAAGAGCTTAAACAAAATGGGCATTTCGAGGAAGGTGAAGAAATAACAGTCCCAAAAGTTATAGAATACTTAAAAAGACATGTTGGTTTCCCATATACTTCAGTACGGGCTGCCGACAACCCAGAGAGACAGAATGTTATATCGTTTGGAGGTCAAAGAGGGGAGTACATGTTTCTAAACGAGCGAGTTCAGATTTGCCTCATCACTAAGAAAAACTTATCTTCGCAGTCCTTTAGGGTAATTTACCCGGAACATTATTTGCAGTAAACCAATCATGAACACTCCATTATTACAGAAATTAAGAGAACACCTTGCTTCAATTAGCAAAGAACAGTTCCGCAAAGAGTGGTCTGAAATTGAGGCATTGGAATTAGAAGGTCCTACAATGGAAGAGTTTATTCACTCAATTTCCCTTCACAACGTAGTTTCCAGAATTGAGACTATTAGCTACACAAATAGTCCTGCTGACTTGGAAGATGTTACTGTAAGTGTAGGTGAATGCAACTACGCTTCAGCAGCATGAGTGAAGTACAGCAAGCAGCCATTCGTTTCGTAAACTTTTTTGTTAAGGAAAGTCATATTATCCTTACAGAGCAGGGTGAGTTCAGCATCAAGGTAAACTTCACTCCTAAAGGCTATATTTTCAAAGCTCTTAATCAATTTCATTTAGAGTTAAATGTCGAAGTGATTGAAGAGGCTAATAAATTCAACATCCAGGTAAAAACCGTTTCAATATTTGATTACGACCAAGGGGCGGAAATTAAAGACTATACAAACAGCCTTTTTTTAGTAAATGCCCCGGCCATTGCATTCCCCTACATAAGAGCTTACGTTTCAAATCTTACGACCCAATCAGGTTTGTTTACGGTGACGTTACCGACTTTCAATTTAACATCTATAGGAAACAACCTAAAGACCAGTATGCAGGTGATTGAATGAATAAATTTGCTGGCTTCGGTTTTTTGCCTTCGCAATCTTTCGCCTTGAAAAAATTTGGAGAGTGGACCTTTGAACTTAAAAAATCTTCTCAAAGTGCATGTTTATGTAATGTAAGTGTAAACTCAAGAAATATCGTATGGAAATTGTATGCAAATGAAAAAGCACTTACTCCATTTCTGTTATAAGTGCTTGATGTTCAAGTGCGACCACTAGTAATTGAACCTGGGACTTCCTCGTCATGGGTCAGGTACGCTAACGACCTCAGCTACCCAGCTGTGCTTCGTCTAACCCTATGTTCAATAAGATTTAAACGTTTCTATAGATTCCGAACAATTCCGAACCCTTTCATCTTCATTTGACCGGTGAACGAAATGCAATGTCCGCCCGGGTGGCTTTTAGGACACGCTCAATAATGTGATACAGTACAAGCGAGCCCGCCCGGCTGAGCTGTTCGGACGGGCGTGGCAACCGGAGCTGATTAGCGTCCATCTGCCGGTCCCATAAGAAAACTACTTAACTAAACAACATTGATATAATGGAGCCGAAGGCACCCCCTAAACTATGATTGTATTACCTTAAAAAGCAATATCTGGCCACATTTTTGTGCTTTTTACCATAAGAAAACTACCCCGCTATGAACAGGCGTTTTCGTAAGAAATTATCCGTAATCGCGAGTTCAGTTTTGCTGCTTCCCTTCGCTTTTGGTTATGCCAAGTCTTCTGTGAAGCATGGTAAAAGAAAAGCTTCAGTTTCGGTGTCGGCCCGGAAAAAAGCCCCTGGTGAAAAGACCACTACAGCCGACCTGGCCACTAAAGTAAAAGGGAACGTTTATGAAAGCCTCGGACTTGGCAAATTAGGGTTGTCCAAACAAGCCTTTGACTACGCCATCAAGGGTCACGACTATCTTGCTGCAAACGGCAAGCTGCAAAACGGAGACATCATTTCAATTGTTGACTTCAGCCTTCCTTCCTCTCAAAAAAGACTATTTATCCTTGATCTGAAAAACAACAAACTGTTGTTCCACACCTATGTGTCGCATGGTCGTGGTTCGGGAAAACTAATGGCTACCGACTTTTCTAACGTGGCAGAAAGTTTCAAGAGCAGCCTGGGATTTTACGTTACGGGTGATACCTATATGGGGAAACATGGCCTGTCGATGCGGCTACTGGGCCAGGACAAGGGCTTTAACGACAACGCTAACGACCGTGCCGTAGTAATGCATAGCGCCAGTTACGTGAGTGAAGCCGTAGTTAAGGCGCAAGGCTTTATCGGTCGCAGCCTTGGTTGCCCCGCGGTTCCCGAAGCGCTCAATAAGCCAATTATCGAAACAGTTAAAAACGGCAGTTGCCTGTTTCTTTACAGCCCTGACAAGCAATACGCTGCTAATTCCGCTATCATCAATGCCCTGGCATAACGCCTGGAAGCTTTTCCGCATTCGGCAAGGGCACACGGATGGGAGGGCTTGGAAGGATGGTCACAGATTTCTTTTATTCATACCAGGAGCACACTTTCGAATATCTTCTGTTACATAGTATGCTGTAAGTTGCCCATGAATACACAAGCATTATCAACAACAGCAATCCCTATCGTCAAATCGGTGTCGTCCGTGTTCCACTGCGCTCGTTGGGGCACAGTAGTGAGATACGGTACAAGGGAGTGACACAACCGGAGTTCCATAGTAGTTCCTATGATGGTTCTATAAAAAATAAGCCTTCGTTAAACAGCATTGGCTCGCCGGTGTTTATTACATGTAAATAACCGTAAAAACCCTTCTGAAAAGTGAGCTTCAGCTGCTTCTTTGTTAGCATCAGTTCGTGCGCTGGATTTCCTCTTCTGAACCCAGTTTACGCTGCCGGGCATTTTTCAATTGCTGGTTGCCGAAGGCATACGTCAGTTTGAACATGGCTACCCTTGAATCTAAACGGATCCAAACTGTATTGTAAAAATCCGGAGCTTCAATCCTGAACCTGGTATAATTGGTGTGCAGCACATCCTGCACGCTTACACTGGCCTTCCATCTTGAACCGATGGATTTTTGTATTCCTGCATCTATTGAACCCAGCCATGGGCTGTGCTGTAGCGCCCTGACTGCCGGTGTGTTCAGCCACCCCGTCAGCTCAGCTGTCCAGCCTTTGCCCAACAAAATAGCGTTTGCAGCATTCAACCGTCCGGAGATTTGCTGAACAGAAAGCGGGGAGCTTTTATAAGTATATTGAAACTGGCTGTAATTGCCCATCAACGTACTTTGTATGGTCCAGCCTTTGCAAACTGCAACCGGGAAACTGATAACAAGACTATATGCCTGGGATTTGCCAATATTTTCGGGCATGCGCTCACTGAGTCTGGAATCAATGGGTTGAATAACAAAGAATACCAGGTCAGAAACATAACTGGCTGCAAGAGAAGTGAAGACCTTGTTTTTAAATCCATGTTTAAGTTCCACGGAATGTGTGTACTGCGGCTTCAGGAACGGATTGCCGGCAGTATACCTATAAGGGTCGAGGTACGAACGTGCCGGGTTGAGGTTCTGGTAATTCGGCCGGTCGATACGGTAGCTGTAGGAAAAGGTGACCGTATGACTTCTGGTTACAGCACGCGACAGGAAAACACTTGGAAATAGATTCAGGTATTTCCTGTCAACAACGTGTTTGAAGGTGAGCGAGTTGCCAACAGAATGGGTGTGTTCTGCCCTTAGTCCAAGCATCAAATTCGTCTTTACATCGAGTTTGCCGGAAAAGGTTGCGTATGCCGCATTTACCCGTTCCGTGTAGAGGAAGTGATTGGATAAGCTGGTATCCTTTTGCAGGTGGCCACTCAGGCCACTGTGCAATGCAACATCGTTATCGGAGCGTACGGAGCTGCTCTTGAGCCCCGCTTCCATTTTCCAACTGGGATTGATGGATTGACTGAAATCCGTTCTGAAGGAAAGTATGTCAATAAATGTGGGCATGTAGGTGTACAGACCGGTAAGCGGTTCAGCAGGGATGGAAGGTATTATGGTTTCCGTATTCAGCGCATTGTAATAATACCGCCTGAACCGTCCGGCATCAATGTCAGCTGACAGCTGCCCCTGTTTTTTCAGAAAAGTGTGTTGTATATTGAAGTTGCCTACATGGTTGGATGCCTGGCTTGATTGCCTTTTATCGGTAAGGGTCTGAAGATATACCGGCCCGGTTTCTTCTCTTCTGAAAAAGACATGTGCCGGACTTCTTTCCCCGATCTCATTCCATGATCCTGTCCAGACAAGGCCCATCGTAGTCGTTTTATTGACAAAGTAATCGAGGCCTGCTTTAGTATTCTGACTGCTGTTCTTAAAAATTATATAAGAGGAACTGTTGATAAAATTACGCTGTGCCCCATCGGCCTGGGTACGCCTTACATCGAAGTCAGAGTAGTTGCCGCCCAGGTTTGCACTAAAATTTCCAAACAGGTTGATTTTTGAGGTCCGATGGTTGATTTGCAGGCTCGCCTGTTCACGATGGTAACGTCCTGATCCGGCAGAAACGGAAAGTAAACCGTTTGTACCCAGGTTATTGTTCTTTTTCAGCCGGATGTCAATGATGCCTGCATTACCGGCAGCATCGTACCTGGCGGAAGGATTGGTGATCAGCTCGATCCTGTCGATGTTATCGCTCGACATGCTTTTCAGCATGGCAACAACGTCAGCCATAGAAAGGTAGGTCTGCCTGCCATCAATCTGTACGATCACCCCTTCTTTACCCCGGAGGCTGATCTGGTCATTCTGCCGGTCTATGGTTACACCTGGTGCTTTTTCCAGGATATCCAGCGCTGTACTCCCGCTGGCGATGATGCTGCCCGCCACATTGACCACCGTACGGTCTATCTTCTGTTCAAGAAAGGGGCGTTTAGCCGCAACGGTTACCTCGTTCAACTGTCCGGATTGAACCGAAAGGATTAAAACAGGCATGACAAGCTCACTCTTTTCTGCGTTGATCGTAAAAGGCAATGAATATCCCTGACTGTATCCTATCCTTGATGCCCTCAAAACATAGGTGCCTGGCCGAACATTGCTGATGGTATAGTTTCCCGATGTATCTGTTATGGTTCCCTTTACAAGGCTTGAATCTTTGGCTTTCAGGAGCAGCACATTAACGAGGGTCAGCATCTTTTTATCCGCTTCCTGCACGTTCCCGGTGATGGTTTGAGCGTATCCACTGAGATTCAACAGTACTATAAAGAGGTAGAGCCTGGTGGTAATCATTCCATGTGATTTTTACTCAACCGGAATAACTAATTTAATAAATGTTTTCAAATATGGCCGACCCGAAATCAGGAAAATTAAGGAAAGAAATCACGGAAACAGAAAGTTCGGGATTTTGCTATTTCAGTTTGCTAATCTTCAATGATTTAAGTTTTGTAAAATGTTTGGGGTAGCTCTGTCTTCCCTAAATTGCGAGAGAGAAGTTTTTAGTTTTGCAATGTTGTTGCCCGTGTAAGTGAAATATGATTGGGAGATTTTTTAAAGGGTGTAGTTTTTTTGAAGTAGCCTTCTAAAAGGCTTTACCTCACGTGCATTCCGGCATTCCCATGCTTGTTGCCTTCCCATCACTTTGCAGCAGCACAAGCAATTATTTAAGTGGTGCATTGGTGTGCGGCATGCAGCCTGAGCAGCTTACCTGTTCTTTACAGTGTCCTCCTTTTTAGCCCTTAATTGGGCTTTTATTGTATTAGTGAATATGAGTTGGGTTCTATGGTACCCCACCTTCATGTTTAGTTGAAAATCTTCATTCGAAATTTTAATCCCAATCCTTTAATGAAAAAATGATGGGCCACAATGTTGCGGAATGGTTGTGGTCTTATAAAATATGTTAACCGGGTAATCTTCTGTTATTATCCGATTAAATTAAACAAGGCCCTAAGTAGTTATTAAATACTCGAGCTGCTAAACGGTTAAGGAATTAGATTGTCTAGCCGAAGTTGTTTGAACAAGTCATAAAATGAATCCTCGGTTTTTTGGAATACAAGAAAGCCGAGTTTTCTACTTTTAGACATGTCTGTCATAACTTAAATTGGGCGACCTAAATCAAGGTCAGTGTGCCAGGCAGAAGCAAGCTGGTATAGGTTGGGTTCCACCAGATTATATTTATTCGCTATCTCTGTCCATTCAGATTCATACTTTGATAATTCTACCTCTAAAGGTTTAATTTCTCCCTCATAACCGATTGCTCTTAAACCAAAAAACGAGGCAAGCTTTAGCCATAAATCTTTCCATCTGAAATAATCGCCATTAACAATATTGAAGGCTTCGTTATGAGCAGCTTCTGTGGTTGCTGCCCAGATGAGGTGTTTAGCAAGTACCCTTGCATCTGTTACATCAGAAAGTCCTTTCCATTGCGCTTCTGAACCCGGCCAGCGAAAAGGCAGGCCTTTCTCTTTGCAGATCGTTGCATAAACGGCAAGGGTTGTACCCATGTTCATGAGGTTACCAGTTGCTTTACCAATAATGGTATGGGGACGATGTATAGACCAGGTGAAACCACCCCGTGCGGCAGCAGCGTATACTTCATCTTCCTGGGCGTAATAAAAGTTTTCGAGTTTGAGCCGGGGTTGCTCCTCGTTTAAAGGTGTTACAGGCAGAAAGCCGCTTTTAGCATAAGCATCAAAGGGGCCAAGGTAATGTTTAAGACCAGTTACAAGCGCTACATGTTGCAGCGATTTTTTTGGTGATAGAACTGTAAGCAGGTTACGAACCATGGCACTGTTTACCCTAATGTTTTCAGCTTCTGTCTCATTGCGCATCCAACTGGTTATAAATACATGGGTAGGATTAATATCGGCAAGTGCATTTGTAAGGTTATCCACGTCGAGCAAATCAGCAGCTACGGGTTGTAGGTTTGCTATATCATTCTTTGGTCTGCGAGCCAGGCCATAGGTTGTCCACCCATTAGATATAAGTTCCTGGCTTAAGTTATTACCCACAATTCCACTTGCTCCAACAACTAGGGCTATCTTGTTCATAAGTCTTTTGTTGAATTTAGTGCAATGTTCACGCCATCAACAATTTAATGTTGCTGAAATAAGTAAGATCGGTTATTAACAAAAAGCCCGAACGCTTAGAAAGGGCAAACATGGAGAGAGAGTCTCTTTTGCGTATGCCGTCACAATAGCAAGATTATGAATACAGATTGCTTGGTTTATAATTCTAATCGACCAGCTTTATCTTATTTTATCTAATTGAGCTTTTAGCAAACCAGTAAACTGATCTTTAAAGTCCTGACTTAAAAAACTTGACGTAATCATATCCTTCCACTGCTCTTTTGTCCTAATCATTTTATTAAACATGTTTTGTTGTTGTTTGTCGCTAAGCTTTGAATTATTGAACGCAGTTATAAAGTCCGCCTTTTTTATTCTTTTTTTTTTGCCGTTCAAGGTCAAGGCCAGTTCTTCATCATCGGCGCGATTTACCAGTTTTGTCGCAACTAAATCGTAAGCCGGTGAAAATATCATTCCTACACCCGGATCATTTATTAATGAGAAATTTTTTAAATGCATGTCAGCATTACCTGTTATAAAAGAAAACAATACCACTTCAAAAAAATTAATCAAATCTAATCCGGGCGTTGCGGAATATTTTTGAATCGCTTTTGCTATCTGTTCGTAACTCCCATTGTATTTATCTTCTGTAAGCCTTCCCGTTAATTGACACATGTCTTCCATGTGCAACTTGCCTTTCTTTGTCCGATCAATCCTCCTGGTTATATAGGCCAGGTTTCCTGAGCTTAAACGAATTAAGCTATGTGGAACAACTTTGATCCTGGCAATGGCGGCCAGGTGCATAGTAAGGTCTTCTACTTCGGGCAACTCCGGGTAATTAAGGGTGGGCGGTTTCAAGATGTAGTTGCCCCACAACCCTACAAGAGTAAACCTGCCTACTGTATTAGGTCCGTTTGTCGTCGGAAGATTTAGAGAAATCTTGGGCTGAACTCCGGTGACAGTGGTACTTGCCTGTATTATTTTCTGCGCCAATTCCCCTAGTTGATCCTCGTCAAAAGGCAACTCTGGTTGCGAACCTGTTCCAAACATCTTTTTACTGCAAGCAGCATGAAAGTCTAACTCAATAGTAATTAATGGTTTATAGCAGTATAAGCAGCGGCGATTCATTGTTCTTCTATTACTCGATTAACGCTCACAGCACCTATGCAGTCTTTGCAACAAGCCAGCAACAGGCCCATTCTGTCCCGGGGGTTTAGCTTCCAGTTTTTTTCGGCTATGTCCAATAACCAGCCTTCGGGTATTAAACCATCAAAAAAAGGAAATAATATGTTCGAGGTAAATTGGCGATCTTTTATTGGCAGGGTTAAGCTAACCGGCTCAGCGGCTTCTGATTGAAGATATTGCTCATCGTATTGAAAATGATAACCATACTCATCCTGAGTAAGCCAGCCTGCTGTTTTATCATGCATCTTTATTTCTGCCTTTCTCATGCCTGCGGATTTTTATTTGACTCAATTGCGCCTACTTCGTAACCAAACAATTGTAACACCTGATTTACTTTATCCAATCTCAAGGTTTCTTTGCCTTGTTCTAGCTCACGGATAAACCTTAACCCTACACCAGCCTTTTGTGCTAATTCGGGTTGCGTAAGTTTTACCTTACTTCTGCTTAGTTTTACAAATTGGCTCAATTTCATGTGTATACCCGTTCAGGTGTAAAATTAGTCAACTTTCTTTTATTATACCTCATCAGGTATAAAACCTCAGGGTAAACGTAACTTGTAACCGGAGGGGTACAATTTTCAATGCCGGCGATAATTTGATAAAAGTTCAACAATGAATTGCAGAAAAACTAATCAGGATTGGGTTGCCAAAAGTCTAAAACAGGTAGGAGAGTAGTTCTCTATTCAGAGAATGGACATTGGTGACTCACGTCTATTGGTATCAGAACCGGCAGTTTTCAACATTTGTCCGCAATAGCTGCAATTGATTAAAACGGGCAAACCAACGCGAAAAGGAAAACGAACACGATTAAAACAGTCCCCTGTTCAGCGTCTATTAACGACAAAAACCTTTGAAAAAACATGTATCAAATTAGTATCAAACAAAAAGCAGCTATAAACTTTCATTTATAACTGCTTGAGTTCAGTGGGCCCACTAGGATTTGAACCTAGGACCACCTGATTATGAGTCGAGCTTATCATGATAAACAACAATACAATAACACGAAGCAAATACTGTAGAGTGCAGTCCTGTTAAGGCTTTTGGCCAATTCACTTGTTTTTAATTCTTTGAGCTAATGGTTGTTTTGATTGAAAATGTATGCAAATTGTATGCAAATAGAGTTATCTTGCATACACAATGAGTGCAACTACCGCGATCATCCTGGATACTAGAAGACCGTTAAAGGACGGGACATATCCCGTTAAATTGCGGGTAACTCACAATCGAGCACAAAAATATTACCCCACACCTTTCAACTTAAGTAAAGAGGATTTTGAAAAGTCTCAGGGAGGTAAGCCCCGGCATGATTATAAAGACATCTCTTTAAAACTCCAAGCCAACGAAAGAAGGCAGTCGACATTATCAAAGAGCTACAATTATTTACATGGCATGGATTTGAAAAAAAGTTTCTCAACAATAAGGTAGCAATTAGCTCGCTCCATCACGCCTTTGAAGCCTGTTCAAAGGCATTACGCGCGGAGGGAAGGATTGGTACAGCTGTGTCTTATGAGTGTGCGCTAAGCAGCCTTAGTAAGTTTATGCCGGGGGCTAAGTATGCCGACATAACCCCGGAAGTTTTAAGAAAGTATGAAAGGTGGATGCTTGATAATGGGAGCAGCATTACAACGGTTGGAATATATCTACGCGCAGTCCGTGCCATTTTCAATAGCGCGATAGTCGAAGGATTACTCACACAAGAACTTTATCCATTTGGTAAGAAAAAATACGAGATACCTACAGCAAACAATGTAAAAAAGGCACTCACTTTGAAAGACATTGCCTTAATTTACTACCATAAGCCAGAGTCTGGATCTGCTGCAGAAAGGATGAAGGATTTCTGGATATTTATGTATTTGTGTAACGGGATCAATGTAAAAGATATGTGCCTCTTGAAATACGAAAACATCAAGGGCGAAGTACTGGAATTCGAGAGAGCCAAGACCACACGAACAAAACGGAAGGTTGAACCGATCCGGGTTGCACTGGTTGACGATTTAAAACAAATCATTAAAAAGTGGGGTAATCCGCGGTTAGATGGGAGCACTTACATTTTCCCGGTGCTTACCCAGGGCATAACAATCGTTCGAGAGTGGCAGTTGGTTAAGCAGCTTACGGCTGTTATTAATGATCACATGAGAGCAATTACCCGCACCTTAGGCATCGAAGCCGATTGCACAACCTATGCCGCCCGTCATAGTTTTGCAACAATACTTCAGCGAAGTGGAGCAAGTACGGAGTTTATAAGCGAGGCTTTAGGACATAGCAATGTAAAAACTACTCAAAACTACTTAGCAGGCTTTGAGGATGAAAGTAAAAGAGAGACAGTGAAAGCCTTGACAGCTTTTAAGACGGAGGAAAGAAAAAATGTACTATAGTAGCTGTCTTTCCTTAACTGCCACTTAATAATTTGAAAAGTTCTTTGTTAAGATAGAAGTTATCTCTTCCAACTTTTACCTTTTCTAAAATACGAGCAGTAACCAATGTTTCTAAATAACGGATAGATGTACTACGGCTTACCCCCAAATCTTTCTCTACAAATTCTATTTTTGTGTAAGGGTATTTGAATAAATTACTTAGCAGATCCTGGCTGTACATCTTAGGGTAGTCGCTTCGTATTGTTTGTTTAAATTGTTGCATCAGGTTTTTGATACTTGCAATCAGGAACACACTTTCCCTTGCGGTTTGTTCAATGCCATCTAAGACAAACAATATCCATTCTTCCCATTCACCGGTGTCTCTTACCCGTTGTAAAAGGCGGTAATAATCATTTTTATGCTGAATAATATACCTGCTGAGGTAAAGAACAGGCAAATGCAGTAAATTTTTTTGAACCAGGTATAAAATATTAATGATCCTCCCGGTACGCCCATTTCCATCGTAAAACGGATGAATACTTTCAAATTGATGGTGAATAATTGCCATCTTAACCAAATGATCCGCATCCATCATCTCATCATCGTTTATAAACGTTTCCAGATTAGTCATTAAGGTTGAGATAGTGTCAAAGTCCTGTGGAGGAGTATAGATTATTTCACCGGTTTTGTCATTTAATAGCTGGGTGCCAGGCAATTTCCTAAAGCCAGCATTATTTTGCTCAACGACTTCCTGAATTTGCAAAATGTAATTATTTGTTAGTAAACCATGAGTTTTAACCAGGGAAAAGCCTCTTTTTAGTGCTTCCGCATATTGGTGTACTTCTTTAGATGCGGGAGTAACAAATTGGCTGGACAAAAGATTGCTTTGATACACTTCATCGAACGTACTAATAATGTTTTCGATAGCTGAACTTTCTTTTGCTTCTCTTAAAGTAAGTGTTTCTAAAAAAATGTTTTCATTTGGAATACTGCTGATTACGCCTTTGAGTTCAGCTAAAGCTTTGTGGGCCAGAGCAGTTTTACGTAAAACAGCTTTAGTTTCTACATCAGCATCTAAGGGAAGTAACTTGATCATCAGGTTTGACTTACATTCTGTAAACATAAGTCAAAAACAAGCTTTTTTGACTCATTTACTTTCGATTTGAGTCAAAATCTACTATTTTTGATCTACATCAAAACTATCGGAAACAATGTAAAAGCCAATTAAGTCTATTATACCTACCGATTATGGTTAGCCGTGGCAAAACCAATATGAGGTAGTTTATACTGGTAAGACTTAAAAAAACTACCAAGGAGCATCATGAAGCATTACAACGACTTTATAATAAAGCTCCAAACGCTGGACATTAAAATAAGCCTGAAGAGATCAGTTGCCGAAGGTACCCGTGGGGAATTGTCAGTTTACAGCATCAGCCACCAAAATCCGCATTTAAACGATGGTTTCGCAAACGAGTTAAAGGCATTGAGAGAGCTTGCCCTCACAGATATCCTGAACCTGCCAGGCGAACAGATACAACTCCAGTTGCAGCGGCTGGGTGAAGTAAAAGAAAGGTTTAACAAGTTCTGGTACAACTTAAATCATTCCGATGTTCCTATTGGCACCGAACACCTGACCGATCTTTTATTTAGCCTGGACTTAAAAGAGCTTTTCATACTTCCTGCACTATCATTCCAGGATCATGCAAAAGCCGACGTTGATTTTATGCATGATTTAGAGGATACCATCCGGGCCAGGCAGAAAGTATTGGGCCAATTTGAGGAAAGCGTTCTGAAAGTTACTCAGGTACAAAAGTCGCCGGAAAAGCAACTTTTTACTAAACCGATCAAAAAGGAAGAAGCAACACCGGTTTTTAAAAGGGGTATAGCACTGGAGTTTTATGATCTGATAAAAGATTATTTTAAAACCGACCACCAACCACAGCTGCAAAGCCTGCTGATGAAACAGGCAGTTCCCAACGAGCCGCTTGTTTTTAAAAGTAATGGCAACCAACTGGCAGATGCTTTCAAACAGCTATTTGAAGCCAACTTAATTGTAGGTTGCAATAAAATAGAACTTATTAACTGGATACAGGAACACTTTGAATATGTTGACAGGGGTTCAGTTAAAAGCTTCTCCGAAAAGTACCTACTCGACATAATTTCCTCCAACACTAAAATCTGTCAATCCCCGATCTTAAATGTTCGCAAAAAGGATGGACAGTTTGTTATCCTGCTCGAACAAAGAAACAATAGAAACAGCAAAAATTAAGGAGCCTTGCAGGCGGTTTGGGAGTTTAACCCCTTGTAACCCTACTTAGCATCACACTACCATTGCAGTATAAAACAAAAAATGCTGTTATGGATGCACTCACCTTCGATCAATTACCCCAGGCGGTAAGGCAGCTTTATGATAAGCTGACCACAATAGAGCAGTTATTACGGGAAGAAACGAGCTCATCGGAAAAAGAAGATGAACTGTTGACGATTACCGAAGCTGCGAAATTTCTTAATCTCTCCATCCCCACCCTCTACGGGAAAGTCAGTCGCCGGGAAATACCTGTTAATAAGCAGGGTAAACGCTTATACTTCTACAAATCCGAGCTAATCGAATGGATAAAGCAGGGAAGAAAGAAAACAACCGCAGAAGTAAGGGAAGAAACCGACCTATTCCTGGCTTCGCGAAAAAAGAGGTAACCAACAGTATTGCAGTAGAAGCAAAAATAATGATATGAGTTATCTGCGTATTGGTACCATTTACTATAAGAAAGTGCGTAAACCGCTGGCCACCGGAGATTTGGTTGAGTTCCTGGTTCCCTGGTCACCGGAATGTATAAAACAGGATCATGGAAAACATTTCCTTTCTTCGGTTCCAAGGTTTGACGGATTTTGTCTTGTGCCTGGTCACTTGGACTACAAAAGAGAAATTGAAGATTTTTACAATCGGTACCACCCTTTCGTACATCAACCCGCTGCCGGCCATCCAACAAAAATCCTGGTGTTTCTAAACCATGTCTTTGGCGAACAGCTGGATATCGGACTGGACTACCTGAAAATCCTGCTACTCTATCCCATGCAGACCTTGCCCATCCTTTGCCTGGTGAGCTCCGAAAGAAACACCGGTAAAACAACGTTTCTGAATTTTGTCAAAGCTATTTTCTGCGACAACATGACCATCAACAGCAATGAGGACTTCAGGAGCAACTTCAATTCCGAATGGGCACACAAGCTCATTATAGGGGTGGATGAGACCTTTCTTGACCGGAAGGAAGACTCAGAACGGATTAAAAGTTTAAGCACGTCTAAGTATTATAAGATAGAAGCCAAAGGGCAAGACCGCCAGGAGATCGAGTTCTTTGGTAAGTTCATTCTCTGCAGTAACAATGAAGATAACTTCATAATCATTGATCCCGGCGAGATCCGTTATTGGATCCGCCGGCTGCCGCCGCTGCAATACGAAAACACGAACCTGCTGAAGGAACTTAAAAGTGAGATCGCCTTTTTCATTCATTACCTGCTAGAAAGATCTTTTACAACCCAGCGGTCGACAAGAATGTGGTTCCGTCCGGATCAGCTCGCAACCCCGGCTCTCAAAAGAGTAAAGCGCTACAACCACAATAAGCTGGAGGTGGAAATGGCCCAGATGCTCTTATTGATCCTGGATGTAAAAGAAGGCGTGGAAGAGATCTGTTTTAGCTTGTCTGATATCCAGGAGTGGCTGGCAAAAAAAGGTTTGCGGCAAGATGCCGGCACCATTAAAAATGTGCTGCAAAATGCCTGGTGTTTAAAGCCTGCAGGCAATTCTCTCGCCTACCTGCAATACAAGTTTGGGCCAGATGGAAACATCCATGAATTCAATGCCAAGGGGCGGTTTTATTCAGTTGATCAAAAAAGGGTTTTTCAACTCAACAATCTTGATGATTTTGATGCCGGCAGTAGAAGTTGTTAATACTTAGAAGAATATACGCATCAAAACTGTCATCCATTATTTATCAAAAAATACTATTGATGCCGAAATTCAACTGATGGTGAGGGGTTGTTGACAACATAAGGGTTTAATAAACAAGCACGTACAAAGCTTCTCATCAACTCAACAAAAATCACATCATCAGCTGCCCCTCATTTTCCGGGTTGGAAGCAAAGCAATGGGAAGCTGATAAAGTACCTGGAATCTTTTGGTCAGCGGCAGTAGTTTCTTATAGCATCATCGTTGCTATAAGTTTATCGCGCCTTTAGCGCGACTCAGTTCAAAGGCATCGCAAAACGCCACTCAAGGGTTCATGTGCCAGGCCGTTGCGATCTTTTTTTTGATCCTGAAAGTTTTCATCATTTACATAATCACGTAATGAACAGTCAACATATTTCTAACAAGGAATCGAGGCAGGTTGATAAAGTAGAGTACCTCGAAAAGCTCGGCCACCCTCCGAAAAAGATCCGGAACAATGATTGCTGGAAGGGGTCTCCATTACGGCAGGAAAAGGAACCATCTTTTATAATCAACCGGAAATTTAACGCCTGGTACGACCATGGTTTAGGACGGGGTGGCAACCTCGTTGACTTCGGGATTTTGTATCACGATTGTTCTGTTGCAGAACTACTGAAAACACTGCAAGATTCTTTTTCTTTTCACCGCAGATACCGACGATTTAACCGCATCAAACTTTCACACACAAGCCGGTGGATGCCCTTGAATCTAGGATCAAACCCATAGCCGCAAAGCCACTCACACACCCCTCACTTTGCCGCTATCTTGATGAAAGAAAGATACCTTTTGAGATAGCAAATAAGTAGAATTTGAACTCAGCCAACGTAGATATTTTGCCATCGGTTTTGAAATAAATCCGGCGGATTTGAGCTTCAGAACCGGCACTTCAAAGGCAGTAGTTCTCCCAAAGATGTAACACAAATTGGTGCTAGTAACAGCGGCAAAAACCTCGTCGTTTTCGAAGGATTTTTCAACTTCCTTTCCTACCCGACGCTCTATCAAAAAAAGCCCAATCAACTGACAAATTTTCTGGTGCTAAACTCTCTTTTCTTCCTTGAAAAAAGTTGACCGCTTATGGACAAACACGACACAATACACCTGCACGTCAACCGCGATGAAGCCGAAATAAGAAACACCCAGGCAGCCCCGACTGGAGCAGGAAATACCTCGGTCAAAGTCACCTGTACAACAATCACATAGACTTAGCCGACTACTTGACCAATTCTGGCAAAAAGAAAAGCAAGGTTTTCGGCCAGGTAGACATTTGTAGGATTTTTAGGAGCCAGCTATGTTTCGGTTATACCGAAACCCACTGTCTCCCTTCATGCGAGTCGCATTTGGGGATGGTTTTCTCATGCTGCCGCATTCGTTAACCCTGAGGAGAGACTATGGAAGAGCAAGATAAATCCCGGAGAAGTAAGGGCGGACGGCCCGGAAAAGAGGTGAAAAGAGAAGCACTGCTGGGCGTGAAGTGTACCAAAACTGAAAGGTTTGTCATAAAGGCGAAGGCCGAAAAAGCGCAGCTGACTGTTTCAGAATATCTACGTCAGATGGGTATCAACGGGAAAATTGACATGCTCAAAAGAGCACTTCCCCCGGAAGTTTTACGGCTCACGGGAACCCTAAATCACATGGCTGCAAACCTCAACCAGATCGCCAAAAAACGGAACAGTTTTGAGGAACTGAATGCAATTGAAAGGGCAGAATTACAGTACCTATCCGGGCAGGTTAAGCAGCTCGCAATTGACATTAAAAACTACCTCCAATGATAGGCAAAGTCACTATAGGAAAGTCCTTCGCCGGTTGTATAAAATATTGCCTGAACGATAAGATACAGGAGCCCGATATCGAGCCGGTAATGAAGAACCGCGCAGAGATCATAATGTTCAATCAATGCTATGGAAACGAGAAAGAACTAGTGCAGCAATTTAACGATGTGAGGCGGTTGAATGCAAAACTCTCAAAGCCGGTTTTGCATATCACGTTAAGCCTCGCCCCGGGTGAACAATTAAGCAAGGACAAGCTGATGGAAATGAGCCAGGCATGTGCAAAGGAATTCGGTTTTGAAAACAACCAGTATGTGGCCATTGAGCATCGCGATACCCTTCACCGGCATATACACATTGTAGCTAACAGAGTGGGCTATGATAAACGAACTGTAAGCGACAGCAATAGCTATAAAAAAGTAGGGGATTACTGCCGCAAAATGGAGCAGCGATACAACCTGCAACGGGTGCAAAGCCCACGAAGGTTTTTAGCCAAAGAACAGAGAAGTACACCAAGGCTTGATCAGCGAAAAGAGCGATTAAAGGAGGAGATCCGCCAGGCTCTGTGCAAGTCTAACACCTTCGAGCAGTTTGAACGGCAGATGAAAACCTATGGATACACGATTAAAAAAGGGAGGGGAATTTCTTTTACCGATGAAAAGAAAGTAAAGGTCAAAGGCAGCGAGCTGAACTATTCTTTGCAAACAATCGAGCGTTTGCTCGACAGGAAACAGCTCCACCAGTCGGAGCAATCCCGAATTAACTCACCCGTAAATTCAAATCTGTTCCAAATGCAACCAATCAGGCAAGAGCCAGCAACTGCCGGAAGAAATAATGCTTCAAAAATGTTAAACCAGCTTCTTAAGCCGGAAGGAAACCAGGAGCAATTAGACCCCCACCTGGTAAAGAAACCACGACAAAAGAGAAGGCGTTCACAACATTTGTAGACAACATCTAAAAAGTGTGACATGGAAAGTGAGATTATTCAAACCGTACTGGCCGAAGTGCTGGATGAACTGAAAGAGGTGGAACAACAACAGGTGGAGCTTATAAAGGGGCTCGCAGCGCTGGCGGGCAGAATGGAAACTTTTTGACCAGAAGTTATCCAACATAAAGGTTACAGCACCTCCGGTCAACACCGTGCCTATACAATTAACCATGGCAAATGGGATAGACAAGTTGGCCGCTATCATCGAAGCGCAACCGAAAAACATAGTAAAACAGTTCCGAATCCTGCTTTTCCCTGAACATGGCGCACGGGAATATTACAAGGTGGTTTTCGGGAGAGTGCTATTTTGGATGATGATTCTGGTGACGGCCACTTACCTGTTTTCACTTGGAAGGCAGTTTATTTTTAGCTGGACCTACACCAAAGAACAGGAAATGGCTGCTAACCATTATAGGAAAGTGTGGCAGGTGATATATAACCAGGAAAGTAAAAGTGGTAAACGGAAAATGGATACTGTTTGGAGTAAGACTTGGTAGTCTCGTGTTCATAGTAACTATTGTTTACGCAAATGCAAAGATCTATTTAGAAATGTTCCGTGATCTTTATAGAGTTGCCTGATACAGATTATCCAAATTATGGTTAAGGTGCTTGCCTACATCAATATCCTGCTATATCTTTCGAAAACATTAGAAAAGAAAGTATCTCTAGTTTTACAGTGATTTTTTTTCACTTGCAAACTTCCTTATCTGATTTTGCATTGCAACTTTAGATGTTCTCAGTTTTTCAATAGAAGAAGGTACAGGGGGTATTATAACCTAGGAGATCCAGTAAGTGTACCTGAGGAATAGCAGACCTTTCTATTTATTGAACCGCCTATCATATAAAGTTAATCTTATGGCATCACTCCAGAGATCTTTTCAGTACCAGGGCAGTATTGATTGGCTGCCGTTTAATGAGATCATTCTTGAAGTGCATTTTCCCCAGTATGCGCATACTATTGTCCGGGAAGTTTTGACCCACGTGAATGAGGTAGTGAAAAGAGAACCGGCAGGCATCAAGCAGCTATCTGCTGTTCAGTTGCTAGGGCAAAGTGAGTATCATGTACCAGTACCTTTCTCTTTACTCCATGACGAGTCACCTGATCTGTTATATCCATTTTTGATCTATCATAAAGTTGAAAGATTACGGGCACAGAACCTGACAAATTTTATCTCAACAGTAAAGTATTTATATAAGGATGAGTATAACAATGAGCTTGGTCAGCAGCAATTCGATGTCATTTATGGTTTGAAAGCCACTGGATGGCTGAACATGAAAAGCATTCGGGATAATCTGAGCCAGGTTACACAACAGCTCATGTCGTTGAATAACGTAAACTTGCAGGAAGTTCAAAGAGCATTAGAAAGTGAAAAGAACAAGCTTTTTCTTATCAATAAATCTGCTTATGATCAGCTGCTAGAGCAGATTAGACGCCTTGCTGAGGGAGACAATAATGATTTGTATTTGCTCCATATCATTGAAGGAACAGTAAATTTGAGTGCCAGGCAACCAAGACTTACCAAGATGGACTCCTATCTGCAGCGATGGGTTTATAGTATATTATCAGAAAGTGGAATTGCAAATGAAAAGCAGAAAGAGGTTCTTGAATTAATCAAGGATAACTTTAATTCACTGTTTGATTTTCCTATATCAGTGCCTGAAATTAAGACTATAGAGATTGAAGGCACATTTGTAGTAATCTCTGATAGTACTATTTCTGAGAATGATTTAGGATTCTATGATTTAGTAATAGAGTACACACAGAAGAATGGCCTACCTAAAATCATTCGCTATGATTGGGCTACTAATGATAGTAGCCTAACTGATAACAGCATTAACTTTTCGTTTTTAGATTCTCAACCTGTTGTTGTAAATAGTATAGCCAACCACGTATCTGTAAAAGTTAAAGGTTTTGATGGTTCTTTACTATGGCATCGGGTGTACAATGCAACAGACCCAATATTACAGGCGCTAGAGATTGAAGTTCAGGCATATGGTCCTAATGTAATGAGTGGTATACCGGCTACCCCTACCCGCGGTAAACAAGGAAAAAGGCTACGCGGTAAGGTGATTCAGCTTGGCAATAAATATGATCTGAATGAGCTCACTATTGTAGTGCAGGCACAGAAAGAAGTGAGTGGAAGTTGGAGAATTGTGGGGGCAGCACAAACAGATAAATCCGGCAATTTTTCATTAGACTATCCTTATGGGATATATACCGCAGCCCAGGCTTTAGTATCCTTAATGCCCAATAGTCCGGCTGATCTTGAAATTGATGCCAATAGTACAACTAATGAAAGTATATCCAATGACTTTATCTACCTGTTATTGCAAGATGATCAGGTAGTAGAGCCAGAGCAAGAGGAAGATAGGTTCAAGGAGGAAGAGTGTGATTGCGAGAAGCCAACTAAAGCGAAACGGTTGCCTGACCAGGCTGATTTAATTGCCTCCGATGAATATACACAAGATATCGGAGGAACTTGCCTTAACTTATCTACACCAAACCGAACTTTACGGGAATACAGTTACAATGCCATTGTCAGAATTTCTGACCCTGATGTTGCCAATTATGTGCTCAAGAAAAATGCTCAAGGAGATAACATAACCTATACTTTAGAAGGCGGACAACAGAAATTAGAACGCCGAATTGTAGACTTGGACAATCGGATCTATTGGGAAGATGCTCCGGACGCCAAGAGTAATTTATCATTCTATCAGGCAGTCACAGTAGCTACAGGTCATATCCTGTATTACAAATCAGTTTTCAAAGCGGATGGCTATTCTTTAGGCGACTTAGTGTATTCTTTGCCGCTGGCGCCCGGACAGAAAAAACAAATTGTTGTGTTTGAGTCATCCCACTCCCTACAGGGCGCGGAAACGCAAAGCCTTACACAAGGCGAACGGCTCTCAGCAGAGTTACTCAACGAGCGCATCATTACCGATCAGATAAGTGGTGGCATCAGTGAGGACATAAGCGGAAGGAGTTCCGCTTCAACAGCCGGAGTCTCGGCCGGATTAGGAGTAGGGGTTTCTTATGGAGGCATAGGCGGCTCTTTGGGCGTGGCCGGAGGCTACTCCAACTCAAAATCCTCAGCATCACAGAATAGTGAAAGAAATATATCGCAGTTTTTTGGCGAAAAACTCCGGCAGTCAATCATGCAGAATGCAGAAAGCTTCAGGGCCTTAAATGCTTCTGTAGTAACAACAGTTACTGAAGGGCAGAACTATGGAGTTACCAGTGAAGTAGTAGCTAATCACAATCATTGCCATTCCCTAACTATGATGTATTTTGAGGTGCTAAGGCATTACGCTATTTTTCAGGAGCTATCCCATGTAGAAGAATGTGTCTTTGTCCCTTTGCTATTAACTCACTTCACAACAGAAAATATACATAAGTGGAAAGATGTGCTAGCGCAACACTTATTGCCAGTACATTCAAGTACCTATCTGCAACCCTTTCAACAAGTATTCAAAGGGAGAAGTCATCCGTTACTGAAAGCCTTTGATGCCAATGAACGCATAAAGACTGATTGGACAAGAGTAGATTTTCCGGCAGAAAATGAGACTTATGCCGATGGAATGATCACTCAGATCAGAGGCAGCTTTGATATGGAAGTTAATATCCAACGACCCAAGACGCGCTATGATCGGATTAAATCACTGCCCATCATAACACAAACGATAACAAGGGAAGAACTTGATGTGGAAGGCACAATTAAAAAAAATGTGACCGCTGCCTTGGCCGGACCATTTGCTCCTTTTTTAATAGGCTCGGAAACCCGAACAGTTCAGCAACAAGTGCAGGTAGCAGGACAGATCTTTGACCAATTCATGACCTTAGATGCTAATTATGCCTCAGTACCCCCTTCAAAATGCATTCGAGTAATTAACTTTCACTCGCCAAGCATACCCCTACCCTTTGGATTAGGCACTTTCAATCCTGCCGGAGAAGAGTTTTTCGACGGGGGCCATATGGACAGACAATTATGGGAAGCCTATGCTAAAATATTAGACTATACAGATGCGAATGGCGTATTTGATATGCTTACATACTATTTCAGTGGAAGGTTAATTGCTGAATGGGATGAGATATTCTTCAACGACATCTTGCCTTTAGTATTTGCAAAACTAGTGGATTCTATTTCCATTCACTGGGATCGGGTAAGAACAGAAACGATTAGCGGTGTCGAGACCTTAGTTCATTCGGGAGATGGATTTAGTCTTGACTTTTCAACCAACTTACGCTATACAGGAGGGAACAAGAAAATAACAGTAAATTTTTCATCACAGGGAGAGGTGGGTAAGAAAAGATCAGCATTACCTTTATATATTAGTGTTTCATCCTCGAACTCTGATGCAATAGCAATAAAGAACCATATAAGGCTCAATATTGGCAGGGTAAGTATTGATTATGACACCGCAAATTTTCATGGTTCCTTATTCAGAGGATATGTTAATGATGATTTACTGGATGGAACAAATCTCTATATCCCCCTAAATGCAAGAGACAAAACAAATCCACGAAAAGAAGATCGCTACATTGTAAGTCAACTCATAGAACACCTTAACAGCAATCTTGAACATTACAATAAAGTACTTTGGTATAGATTGGACCCTGACAGGCGATTTATGCTATTGGATGGCTTTCATATTCAACTCTACAACTCGTTTGGCCTTCCAGCAGGGTATAAAAGTTTAGCTTCTGTTGTAAAAAATGAGTTAATCACAATAACAGGCAACTCAATGGTTTTCCCTGTTGCCGGCGGGTATAAAGTAAGCAGAAGCTACATAATAGAAGAATCTGATGAAGGCTTGCAGGAAATATCTTTGATGGATTACTATAAGCCACCCACTCCAACTCCACCTTATAGAATAAGTGTACCCACAAGAGGCGTATTTATGGAAGCCATTCAAGGCTCCTGTGATGCTTGTGAGATGGTAAAGGAGAACTCTTCACAGGATTGGGATAAATTCAGGACAGAAGAGCCTACGCCTATCTCGCCCGTAGTTACTCCAACCCCTACCATCACAGAATACAAACCCCAATACAAAGATTTTGCCCCACCAATGGTCAACATCCAGAATGCACCTGAAACACCTGCCCCGGCAGCAGGATTAAGTCAATTAGCAGAACTCTTAGGCAAATCAGAAGCATTTAGAGACATAACAGGTTTGCAAGGAAATCAGCGCAATGTGATGGAGACCTATCTATCCAATCAAGCGAATGCAAAAGCCTTTGCAGAGATGGCCAAAAGCCTGGCCACACAGCAGCACAATACAACCAACTCAGAAGATTTATCCAGAAGAATGCAGGAGGCAAGGCAAAGAGATGCTATCAGTGAGGAAGATTATCAAGATCTGACACGCCAGCATTTACAACAGCAGATAGACGGAGGAGAAAGTTTAAGAGAAAGGGCACGCACAGAAAGAGAAAGCAGTCAGCCGTCATTAATGCCTACTGCAGCTGAAGCTGCAAGTCAGGGGCAAACAGTTCATGCAGAAAGAACCACTGCAGATGGTACTAATGAATCTGTCAGCATTAGCGGGAGACAACAAAGTGACTTTAGTATTAACATTGAACATCAAGTTACTCCATTACGACAACCAGACGATATGTCTTGTTGGGCAACTGCAGCTACTATAATGGTAAATTGGAAGAACGGTAGTAGCTTACAAATAGAGGAAGTACTCAGAAATGCTGGGACTAATTTAACTCCTTCAAATGAAGATTACTATGTTCAAATGTTTACGTCTGGTAGTGGATTAGCAGCAAGTGAAAAAGAGGAATTTATAGCTGCTTTAGGAATGATTAGCCAGGCACCCGCAAGTTATCCTGTAGAACTATATGTAGGATGGCTACGCAGTTACGGCCCTCTTTGGATTACCACTGATGATGACCTAGGATCTGGTTTCTCACCCCATGCAAGAATATTATTCAAAATACAAAGCGATGATTTAGGCAATCTAAATGAAACATGGTTTCATTTTATAGATCCTACTGTAGATGAACCAATTAGAGAAACGTTTATTCAATTTATGCAGCGATTCGAACAAATGGCTAGAGATATCGATCCTGAAGCATCTCTATTCATACAAGTAGTTCATTTTCGACAAAGACTTGCAGTTGGCGAAGGAGGTGATGGAGATGAAGCCGGGCATCGTGAATTGTATAGGAATACTAGCATTGGTGATGAACTGAGACCTGGAGATACTGTTCAAGGCCATCCTGTAGATATTGCTAGCCAAAGAGTCAGATTGGGCGGTAGAAGCTATCAACTTAGGAGAAGAACACAATGGGGTATCATTTATGGCGGTCGCAATCCAGATAACTATAGACAAGTATTAGAAGAGGAAGCAACGCGATACCGAGCAACTGGCGAAACAACCGGTGAATTCAAAGCGTTGGCTACTTTAGGCTTTGAAGCTGTAATAGCCCATGAAGGTAACGTTACAGCAATTAACACTTGGGATAATCAAGACTTTACATGGGGTGCTGGTTTTGCACCTCACCGCTTGAATAACATGCTGCAATTTTTAGCTGATAACCCAGAAAGTATTGCTGATATTTTAACCAGGATACCATGGCTAAGAGGCAATCGGTTTAATCATGATTTATTCCTTAGAGGCCGTGAACATTTAGACATTGAGAGTTTTCATCTGTTAACCCAAAACATTGAAAGGAATAATGAATTTATCTCACAACTTTTAAGAGCACAAGCACGGTATTTTGCTGAAAACGAAGTATTAAACAGAGCCAACACAGCTGCAAGGCAAGTTATGGCAGCCGAAATCGCAAGAAATACGGTTGCTGCGGTGATCGGAATTGCTGGTTACTTGAATCACGGACGGCCTGCCTATGCTCAGATTCCCGTTGAAATGTTAAATGTGGCAATTGCAAGGGGTGAGTCCAACTATTCAAAACAAGTTGCTCTCCTATTTAAAATTTATTTGCAGAGAGTAAATCAATCAGCAGTTCGAATGGAGCCTGAAGTTCGATTAGAACTTATATGGGACACTTTATCTGCAAGAATACCAAATAAAATAAAAGCATTTAATGAAGTAATGAAGAATAGTGGTTTTCCTGATTTTGAATTTGACTTTAGTGCGTGTAATGAAGTCCTTCCATGTATCAAACCGGATTATAATATGGAAGAATTAAATAGAAGATCAGCTATGTTGATGTATCAGCAAACAAGTGATGAGCCTGCAAGTCCTATTTTATCAATTAATTATGACACGCCCAATCCAAGTATCAGAAGGTACAGGGGGTATTATAACCTAGGAGATCCAGTAAGTGTACCTGAGGAATAGCAGACCTTTCTATTTATTGAACCGCCTATCATATAAAGTTAATCTTATGGCATCACTCCAGAGATCTTTTCAGTACCAGGGCAGTATTGATTGGCTGCCGTTTAATGAGATCATTCTTGAAGTGCATTTTCCCCAGTATGCGCATACTATTGTCCGGGAAGTTTTGACCCACGTGAATGAGGTAGTGAAAAGAGAACCGGCAGGCATCAAGCAGCTATCTGCTGTTCAGTTGCTAGGGCAAAGTGAGTATCATGTACCAGTACCTTTCTCTTTACTCCATGACGAGTCACCTGATCTGTTATATCCATTTTTGATCTATCATAAAGTTGAAAGATTACGGGCACAGAACCTGACAAATTTTATCTCAACAGTAAAGTATTTATATAAGGATGAGTATAACAATGAGCTTGGTCAGCAGCAATTCGATGTCATTTATGGTTTGAAAGCCACTGGATGGCTGAACATGAAAAGCATTCGGGATAATCTGAGCCAGGTTACACAACAGCTCATGTCGTTGAATAACGTAAACTTGCAGGAAGTTCAAAGAGCATTAGAAAGTGAAAAGAACAAGCTTTTTCTTATCAATAAATCTGCTTATGATCAGCTGCTAGAGCAGATTAGACGCCTTGCTGAGGGAGACAATAATGATTTGTATTTGCTCCATATCATTGAAGGAACAGTAAATTTGAGTGCCAGGCAACCAAGACTTACCAAGATGGACTCCTATCTGCAGCGATGGGTTTATAGTATATTATCAGAAAGTGGAATTGCAAATGAAAAGCAGAAAGAGGTTCTTGAATTAATCAAGGATAACTTTAATTCACTGTTTGATTTTCCTATATCAGTGCCTGAAATTAAGACTATAGAGATTGAAGGCACATTTGTAGTAATCTCTGATAGTACTATTTCTGAGAATGATTTAGGATTCTATGATTTAGTAATAGAGTACACACAGAAGAATGGCCTACCTAAAATCATTCGCTATGATTGGGCTACTAATGATAGTAGCCTAACTGATAACAGCATTAACTTTTCGTTTTTAGATTCTCAACCTGTTGTTGTAAATAGTATAGCCAACCACGTATCTGTAAAAGTTAAAGGTTTTGATGGTTCTTTACTATGGCATCGGGTGTACAATGCAACAGACCCAATATTACAGGCGCTAGAGATTGAAGTTCAGGCATATGGTCCTAATGTAATGAGTGGTATACCGGCTACCCCTACCCGCGGTAAACAAGGAAAAAGGCTACGCGGTAAGGTGATTCAGCTTGGCAATAAATATGATCTGAATGAGCTCACTATTGTAGTGCAGGCACAGAAAGAAGTGAGTGGAAGTTGGAGAATTGTGGGGGCAGCACAAACAGATAAATCCGGCAATTTTTCATTAGACTATCCTTATGGGATATATACCGCAGCCCAGGCTTTAGTATCCTTAATGCCCAATAGTCCGGCTGATCTTGAAATTGATGCCAATAGTACAACTAATGAAAGTATATCCAATGACTTTATCTACCTGTTATTGCAAGATGATCAGGTAGTAGAGCCAGAGCAAGAGGAAGATAGGTTCAAGGAGGAAGAGTGTGATTGCGAGAAGCCAACTAAAGCGAAACGGTTGCCTGACCAGGCTGATTTAATTGCCTCCGATGAATATACACAAGATATCGGAGGAACTTGCCTTAACTTATCTACACCAAACCGAACTTTACGGGAATACAGTTACAATGCCATTGTCAGAATTTCTGACCCTGATGTTGCCAATTATGTGCTCAAGAAAAATGCTCAAGGAGATAACATAACCTATACTTTAGAAGGCGGACAACAGAAATTAGAACGCCGAATTGTAGACTTGGACAATCGGATCTATTGGGAAGATGCTCCGGACGCCAAGAGTAATTTATCATTCTATCAGGCAGTCACAGTAGCTACAGGTCATATCCTGTATTACAAATCAGTTTTCAAAGCGGATGGCTATTCTTTAGGCGACTTAGTGTATTCTTTGCCGCTGGCGCCCGGACAGAAAAAACAAATTGTTGTGTTTGAGTCATCCCACTCCCTACAGGGCGCGGAAACGCAAAGCCTTACACAAGGCGAACGGCTCTCAGCAGAGTTACTCAACGAGCGCATCATTACCGATCAGATAAGTGGTGGCATCAGTGAGGACATAAGCGGAAGGAGTTCCGCTTCAACAGCCGGAGTCTCGGCCGGATTAGGAGTAGGGGTTTCTTATGGAGGCATAGGCGGCTCTTTGGGCGTGGCCGGAGGCTACTCCAACTCAAAATCCTCAGCATCACAGAATAGTGAAAGAAATATATCGCAGTTTTTTGGCGAAAAACTCCGGCAGTCAATCATGCAGAATGCAGAAAGCTTCAGGGCCTTAAATGCTTCTGTAGTAACAACAGTTACTGAAGGGCAGAACTATGGAGTTACCAGTGAAGTAGTAGCTAATCACAATCATTGCCATTCCCTAACTATGATGTATTTTGAGGTGCTAAGGCATTACGCTATTTTTCAGGAGCTATCCCATGTAGAAGAATGTGTCTTTGTCCCTTTGCTATTAACTCACTTCACAACAGAAAATATACATAAGTGGAAAGATGTGCTAGCGCAACACTTATTGCCAGTACATTCAAGTACCTATCTGCAACCCTTTCAACAAGTATTCAAAGGGAGAAGTCATCCGTTACTGAAAGCCTTTGATGCCAATGAACGCATAAAGACTGATTGGACAAGAGTAGATTTTCCGGCAGAAAATGAGACTTATGCCGATGGAATGATCACTCAGATCAGAGGCAGCTTTGATATGGAAGTTAATATCCAACGACCCAAGACGCGCTATGATCGGATTAAATCACTGCCCATCATAACACAAACGATAACAAGGGAAGAACTTGATGTGGAAGGCACAATTAAAAAAAATGTGACCGCTGCCTTGGCCGGACCATTTGCTCCTTTTTTAATAGGCTCGGAAACCCGAACAGTTCAGCAACAAGTGCAGGTAGCAGGACAGATCTTTGACCAATTCATGACCTTAGATGCTAATTATGCCTCAGTACCCCCTTCAAAATGCATTCGAGTAATTAACTTTCACTCGCCAAGCATACCCCTACCCTTTGGATTAGGCACTTTCAATCCTGCCGGAGAAGAGTTTTTCGACGGGGGCCATATGGACAGACAATTATGGGAAGCCTATGCTAAAATATTAGACTATACAGATGCGAATGGCGTATTTGATATGCTTACATACTATTTCAGTGGAAGGTTAATTGCTGAATGGGATGAGATATTCTTCAACGACATCTTGCCTTTAGTATTTGCAAAACTAGTGGATTCTATTTCCATTCACTGGGATCGGGTAAGAACAGAAACGATTAGCGGTGTCGAGACCTTAGTTCATTCGGGAGATGGATTTAGTCTTGACTTTTCAACCAACTTACGCTATACAGGAGGGAACAAGAAAATAACAGTAAATTTTTCATCACAGGGAGAGGTGGGTAAGAAAAGATCAGCATTACCTTTATATATTAGTGTTTCATCCTCGAACTCTGATGCAATAGCAATAAAGAACCATATAAGGCTCAATATTGGCAGGGTAAGTATTGATTATGACACCGCAAATTTTCATGGTTCCTTATTCAGAGGATATGTTAATGATGATTTACTGGATGGAACAAATCTCTATATCCCCCTAAATGCAAGAGACAAAACAAATCCACGAAAAGAAGATCGCTACATTGTAAGTCAACTCATAGAACACCTTAACAGCAATCTTGAACATTACAATAAAGTACTTTGGTATAGATTGGACCCTGACAGGCGATTTATGCTATTGGATGGCTTTCATATTCAACTCTACAACTCGTTTGGCCTTCCAGCAGGGTATAAAAGTTTAGCTTCTGTTGTAAAAAATGAGTTAATCACAATAACAGGCAACTCAATGGTTTTCCCTGTTGCCGGCGGGTATAAAGTAAGCAGAAGCTACATAATAGAAGAATCTGATGAAGGCTTGCAGGAAATATCTTTGATGGATTACTATAAGCCACCCACTCCAACTCCACCTTATAGAATAAGTGTACCCACAAGAGGCGTATTTATGGAAGCCATTCAAGGCTCCTGTGATGCTTGTGAGATGGTAAAGGAGAACTCTTCACAGGATTGGGATAAATTCAGGACAGAAGAGCCTACGCCTATCTCGCCCGTAGTTACTCCAACCCCTACCATCACAGAATACAAACCCCAATACAAAGATTTTGCCCCACCAATGGTCAACATCCAGAATGCACCTGAAACACCTGCCCCGGCAGCAGGATTAAGTCAATTAGCAGAACTCTTAGGCAAATCAGAAGCATTTAGAGACATAACAGGTTTGCAAGGAAATCAGCGCAATGTGATGGAGACCTATCTATCCAATCAAGCGAATGCAAAAGCCTTTGCAGAGATGGCCAAAAGCCTGGCCACACAGCAGCACAATACAACCAACTCAGAAGATTTATCCAGAAGAATGCAGGAGGCAAGGCAAAGAGATGCTATCAGTGAGGAAGATTATCAAGATCTGACACGCCAGCATTTACAACAGCAGATAGACGGAGGAGAAAGTTTAAGAGAAAGGGCACGCACAGAAAGAGAAAGCAGTCAGCCGTCATTAATGCCTACTGCAGCTGAAGCTGCAAGTCAGGGGCAAACAGTTCATGCAGAAAGAACCACTGCAGATGGTACTAATGAATCTGTCAGCATTAGTGGCGACACAACAGAAGGACAAACCAGAAGGAGATGGATGGATGGTGTACCTGCAGATATGGTAGCATTTAAGAGTAACATTGCAAGAGTAGCCTCCTCCGAATATAATTTCTGGCATACTGGTGGTCCCCATCCTGGGGAAGCATATTGGGAAACAGATAGCCATGTGCAACCAAGGTTAATTGACTATTGGATGTCGGCTTATGCAGTTAATGCAACGAACGGGGTTGTGCCAAGCAATCCATTAACAAGAGAACAAGCACTTGCTAAAATAGCTGCACGCGAAGCATGGAGTGCAGCATTTATTTGCTACATAATTAGAACAAACGGTATCACTAATAATGACGTATTCTTACGATCAATTCGTCATGTTAATTTTATAAGAAATGCAAAATTAAGCAGAGATACCAGAGCCTTTAACAATCCTTTTTGGGCGGTTAGAATAAATGAATATGCCCCTCAACTAGGAGATATTGTATGCCGTTCGAATAATAGTTCTGGAATAACATATGATACAATTGGAAGGGTACACAGCGGACATTCACATACCGATATTATTACTGAAGTGAATCAATCCGAAAATTATATTATTGTAATTGGTGGCAATTTAGAGTATGAAGAAATATGGGCACAATGGGATAGCTCACAGAATAGATGGATTAATAGATTCAATAGGCCAGACTCTGTTAGAATAAATAGGGTAACTCAAAGATTTAACACCGGTGAAGAGATTCCCTATGGTGTTGACAGAGAAAATGTTTCAGTTGGAAAGAGAAAAATTTATCTAACGCAAGATGGTAAGATAGATCTATCTAAGAATTGGGAAGTATTTAATAATGTGCAATCTGATAACCCTAATCAAAGAGTTCAATTTGTCGGACCACAAACCGAATATTTTGCAATAATAAAAATTAGAACCAATCAACAAGTAGAATAGGTAAATTCTAATTACAAAAAAATGATAGCGACACAGTAATGGACCAGCGTTAAATGCACTGTAACATTGAACACCATAATGGCACGAGCAGTGTTACTGAAGGCCACATCGAGAACGACAAAGTTTACGTACACCCTGTGGATGCTTAACATCACATGGATCGTCTTGTGTTTCTCGTAATTGCAGACAGAATTCCTTCTAAAAGCGTGGTGGTGCAACTGAAACACTGATATGACCAGTCGGCGAAGCTTTCTTTATCCGCCCTTTCTGGTGACAGATTAGGAAGGGATTTACGGGATATTATAATACTCACTTCTTTACCGAAAAGAAAATTTTTATCACATTGTTGAACCCAATACACATATCATTTTTATTACTAAAAAAGTGAGGGAAAATGAACATCTGCAAAAATGTCTCCAATCGGAGTATGAGAGGGTCTATCTAGGTATAATGATCCTGGGTCTATTTAGCTGTCAGTATTGAGTAAGACAGTTGCAGCAAAAAACCTAACTGTATGCAAATTGTATGCAAAATAAAAGCACTTACTTCCATTTCGGTTATAAGTGCTTGATTTCAATGTGGGCCCACTAGGATTTGAACCTAGGACCACCTGATTATGAGTCAGGTGCTCTAACCAGCTGAGCTATAGGCCCTGCTTCTGCGAAGCGGGTGCAAATATAGAAATTTTACGTTTCTATACGCACTATTTTTGCCGCATGGGCAAAATAAAAAACATCATTTTCGACATGGGAGGTATCTTCCTGGGCATCGACTATAAAAAGACGGAACAGGCCTTTATCGACCTGGGGATTACCGACTTCAACTCCTTCTATAGCCAGCACAAGGCTTCCCCGCTGTTCGAGGACCTGGAAATGGGCAAATGCACCGCTGAGGAGTTCTACGAGGGCTTTTGTTCGGGCACGAAAAGCCAGCTGGAGGCCGAAAAGATCCAAAGGGCCTGGAACGCTATGCTGGGTAGCTTCTCCCACGATACCCTGGAGTGGCTGGAGAACATCGGCAAGAAGTACAAGATCTACCTGTACTCGAATACGAACATCATCCACTTCGAGGCGTTCCAGCGGGGTTTTCGCGAGCTGACCGGTAAAAAGTCGTTTGATGACTACTTTATCAAAGCTTACTATTCTCATACGCTTGGCCTTCGTAAACCTTACCCCGAGTCGTACCTGAAGATCCTTGAACTGGAAGGGCTCAACGCTGAGGAAACGCTATTTATTGACGATACCCCCGTAAACATCGAAGGCGCGAAAAAGGCGGGACTGCAGACGATTTTGTTGCAGCCGCCGGCGTCCGTTCTAGATTTAGACTTGTGAATTTCATGGTGATGAGTGATGAGAGATGGGATATGAGACGTGACGGGATTAGCGTATTACGGATTGGCGAATCAGCAAATCAATAGAACACGGATGACACGGATTGAACGGATTTGAATTTTACCGCAGAGAACGGGAGAAAACAGAGTTTGGCGCAGAGGGGAGGAAGAGAGTTATGAGTGTAAAATTGAGAGTTAAAAGTAGTGATTGGCAAATTTCGGATTTGCGGATGGCGGATGTAGGGAACACGGATGACGGGATTGAACGGCCTTGGTTTTATACCGCAGAGAACGAGAGAGCGGAGGGGAATCGCAGAGGTGACTAGATTTGCGGATGGCGGAGGCATGGAACACGGATTGAAATAGTTATGAGTTATGAGAGATGGGATATGAGACGTGATGTTTGATCGTGTATTCAAGCTGGGCACGGGTTGATTTTTAATTTTGCATTTTACCTTTTGCATTTGTTCACCTAGTTTGATTTTGTAACTTCAACACTGACCAAAGTCCTTAGACCATTAGATACGGACCGATAAATATTGACCCTGAAACGTTGGGCGGTACTCCAGTATTTACCGGAACACGAGTTCCGATCCAAACACTTTTCGACTATATCGCGGGCGGAGATGATCTTAACGAATTTCTCGAGGACTACCCATCAGTGGCAAAGGAAACTGCTATTCAGGTTTTAGAAATGGCGAAACAATCATTAACGACCGAAAAGACGCTTAATGAGAATTTTGCTTGACGAAAACTTACCTAAACAGCTTAAGAATGATTTCTCGCCGGAGCATGATGTAAAGACTGTCAGAGACATGGGCTGGCAAGGCAAAAAGAACGGCGAACTTTTAGGACTCTTCGCTGCCGATGGCTTTGACTTTTTTGTCACGATTGACAAAAATCTTCGCTACCAGCAAAACCTGTATCGCTATGATGTTAAAATATTACTGTTAACAGCCAAAGACAACCGAAAAGAAACGCTAAGAGCTTTTGTCGAAAAAATTCAACATACAATACGTGGTGATGGAAAATTGCAACAAGTAACTGAAGTCTCCTAAATGGTAACACGTTGCAAATTGATTGGTAGTACTACGGAGGATAATGTTGAACAGGACAGGGAGTCAGGTATAAACGCCTTTGTGCTTTTCTATGTTCATATGATTCTATGTGGTGAAAAAGCATCGTTATGGTATTCGCTTCCGACAATTAAAACGACCGCGTTAACCACATAGACACATAGACACATAAGTAGGAACACATAGGTATCTAGTATGTTCCGCGTTGCGCGGTGAAACTACAGTACAAGAGTGCGACGCAACGATGTCCCATTACATTCCGGATGTTGGGTCCAAAAAAAGCCTTACTAATGAGATCGATAGACTAATTCGAGGAAAGGCAGTCTTTGGGTTCTCCCTTTTGACTTTTTGATTTTGACTTTTGACTTCTCGGTCGGCAATATCTTCCTATTCCGATCCCCCTTTTACATTTTACATTTTTAATTTTACATTGGTTCTACTCCTTAATCTCCTCAAAGTCGATATAGTCTTTCTGAACCGGGGCTTTGCGGGTAGTTCCGCCCGTGGGGTCGCTTCCATTTGCCTGCTGGCTATTGTGGGGCTGGCGGGGATCGCGGCCTTGCTGGAAGTCCTGCATCTCTTTCATCTTGCGCTTCATGGTGAGTACCCCCGAAATGACCGGGATGAGGAACCTGACCACAAACTGCACCATTAAGAAACACAGTATAATGAGGAAGATATATTTCGCCATAACCCTTCAAAGGTAATAACCGTTTTTATTTCTCAGGCCCTTTAGCTGACCCCGGTTTCGTTTTATAAAAAGCTTAACTAGGGTTGCACGCACAAACCCATGGGGAACATTTGGTTTGTATCCCAATTTGTACATACATTTGCGGCGGAAAAATGAAACAGCAGAAGGGAACGGTTACCGTTCCCTTCTCTTATTAACATGAGTAACGAAACAGTAATTCAAGCCATCGAACAAATGATTGCGGAAACCCTGGACCCTAGCCAGGGCGACTTCCTGGTTTCCGTACGGATCAAACCAACGAATAACGTTAAGGTATTTATCGACAGCGACGGCGAGGGCGGCATGACCATCGATAAATGTGTTCGCTATAACCGGAACCTTTACAAGAAAATGGAAGAAAGCCCGCTTTTTCCGGACGGGAACTTTTCGCTCGAGGTTTCCTCCCCGGGTTTGACCGAACCGCTGATACTGCACCGGCAATACGTTAAAAACAAGGGCCGTATAGTAGAAGTAATGTTTAAAGACGGTAGCCAGAAAGAAGGGACACTGTTGGAAGTAACCGAAAATGATATCCTGCTGGAGCAAACCATACGCAAGGGCAAAAAAGCAGAGACCCACCAGTTCGTTATTCCGTTCGAAAACATCAAATCAACAACCATTCAAATCCAATTTTAATTCTGAGTAGCGGCTTTTGCAGCCCGGTACTTAAAATTTTTCACTATGGCAAGTATAAATCTTATTGAAGCATTCCAGGAGTTTAAGGACGCCGAAAACATCGACCGGCCGACGATGATGAAAGTAGTAGAGGATGTATTCAAAACGCTTCTCCGTAAAAAGTTTACCAGCGACGAAAACTTCGACGTGATCGTAAACGCTGAAAAGGGTGACCTCGAAATCATCCGCAGGCGCATGATCGTTGAAGACGGTGAAGTAATGGATCCGCTTGCTGAAGTTGCCTACAGCGACGCCGCGAAAATTGAACCCGACTTTGAAGTGGGAGAGGAACTATACGAGGAGGTGGATATTCTTGATTTTGGCCGCCGTGCAATCCTTGCCGCAAAGCAAACCCTTGCCAGCCGGATTAACGACCTGAAGAAAAATGTACTGGTTAAAAAATACAGCGAAAGAATTGGTGAAATTGTAAATGCGGAGGTTTACCAGGTGTGGAAGAAGGAAGTGTTATTACTAGATGAAGAGGGAAGTGAGCTGATCCTGCCTAAATCTGAACAGATCCCGAGCGACTTTTTCAAAAAAGGAGAAAGCATCCGTTCGGTGGTGGAAAGGGTTGACCTGAAAAATAACAATCCGGTAATTATCCTTAGCCGTACGAGCCCGAAATTTTTATCAAAATTGCTGGAAATTGAAGTTCCGGAGATTTTCGATGGCTTAATAGTTGTACGGAAAATAGTACGCGACCCCGGTGAAAGGGCCAAAGTGGCAGTAGAAAGCTTTGATGACCGTATTGACCCCGTGGGTGCTTGCGTTGGTATGAAAGGTAGCAGGATACATGGTATCGTTCGCGAACTGAAGAACGAAAATATCGACGTTATTAACTGGACCAACAACATCAACCTGCTGATACAGCGTTCATTGACTCCCGCCAAGATTACAAGTATGGATATCGATCAGGAAACGAAACACGCCAGTGTTTACCTTAAGCCTGACCAGGTTTCGCTTGCAATCGGCAGACGTGGTGTTAACATCAAACTGGCTTGCGAACTTACCGGCTACGAAATTGATGTTTACCGCGATAATGAAGGAGAGGTTGAAGAGTTTGATATCGATCTTGAAGAATTTGGCGATGAGATTGAAGCATGGATCATTGATGAGTTGAAGCGGATCGGTTGTGATACTGCCCGCAGTGTACTCGAGCTGACCGCCGAAGAGCTGGAACGCCGTACAGACCTGGAAAAAGAAACCATCGACGAAGTTAGAAAGGTATTGAGCGATGAATTCAATAAAGAATAACGGATATTTGTATGTAACCGGTTGTCGATAAACTGGCGCATCGTTGCCGCCTCCGACATCCTGGTTGAAATGGGTCACAGCTTCAGCCGCATACAACTTCCATAACAGCCTATTGAGACCATCCTGGCGCCAGGATACTGTTTAAAAGTTTTTTAAACCCACAGGTGCAGCGAAAAGACTGCATTTTGTTGTTATAGAGTCGGAGTATTGAACAACGATGTTAAAGCGAACTGAAAGTATCGATCTGCGTAAAGAAGCTGTAAAAACATTGGCTTTCCACGTAGTTTCAGATTACTTTTGGGGCCACCAGTGACGTGGCAATTGAACATATAAAAAAATTGAATGTCAGAACTTAAATTACCAAGGTTATTAGCGGCTGCAAAAGAGTTTAACGTCGGGCAGGACACCATTGTGGAGTTCCTGGTGGCGAAAGGCTTTAATAAAGATGATCTTAAGCCCACCGCCAAACTTGGCGAAGATATGTACCTCTCGCTTCAGCGTGAGTTCCAGGGAGATAAGCAGGCTAAAAACAAGGCCGACCTGGTAGAAATACCAAAAGGAGTACAACAGGAAGGACGGAAAAGAAGAGACGAAGAAGAAATTAGCTTTGTTAAGAAAGACGAACGGAAGCCAACAACCGCTGTTCCTCCTGCACAGCCGGCAGCCCCGGCACCAGCACCTGCTCCGGCCCCGGTTGCAGCAGCACCCGTAGTGGAAGCACCTGCTCCCGCACTGGTTGTTGCACCTGAGCCCGCACCAGCACCTGCCCCTGAGCCCGTTATGCAGGCTGAGCCGGTTGTTGTTGAGGCACCTCCTGCACCAGCACCCGTAAACGAAAAGCCGGTTCCTGCACCTGTGGAAGATCCGCTTCCGCCAACAGGGGCACCAGCAGCACCAATAGAAGAACCCGTTACCGCTCCGAAAGAAGAAGGTGGTGGTACCATGCGTATAGAAGCACCTGAAATCGAAGGATTGAAGGTGATCAATAAGATAGACCTTTCTACAATCGACTCTTCTACAAGACCGAAGAAAGGCATGAAAAGGAGAGATGAGGGCGATGCCCCCGCTCCTGCAGTTGCGCCAAGACCTGCACCTGCTCCCGCTCCTGTATCAGGCCCGGTTGCACCTGCACCGGCGGCACCAGCACCTGCACCGCAGGTACGGCAGCCTGCACCCATTCCAATGCCACAACAGCAGCCTGCAGCTCCGCTTGCACCCGCTGCAATGGCGCCTGCCGCAAGCCTTGAAGTTTCAATGCCGGTAGTCACCAACATTAAGGCAGACAGGATTGAAGGTCCGAAAATATTGGGTAAGATAGAATTGCCCGTACACAACGATACCCGTCCGAAACCCAACCAGGAAAAACGCAAACGCAAACGTATCCCGGTTGACCGTAAGGGCGACGCGCCGGTTCAAAACCCGAACCAGCAAACACAGGGTACCCCCGGTGGCTTCCGTCCCGGAATTACACCGCGTCAGCCGGACAGGCCACAACCGCAACCCGGCAGCAGACCTCCGATGGGTGGTGGCTTCAACCGTCCGCCGCAGGGTGGACCAGGTGGTCCACGCCCAGGTCAACCAGCCGGCACGGGTGTTCCACCAAGTGGCAACCGTTTCGGACCACGTTCTTCAGATAATAAGCGCAGAGAAGATAAAGAGATCGACCAAAAAGAAATCCAGGAGAAGATCCGGGAAACACAGGCAAAACTTGCCGGTGGTGGTGGTCGCGGAAAGAGCCTGAAGGCAAAATACCGCAAAGCCAAGCGGGATGGAGTTTCCGATCATGCAGGAATGGATGGGGCAGACGACAACAAACTGTTGGTAACCGAGTTCATTAGTGTTAGTGAACTCGCCAACATGATGGATGTAAGCTTTGCCGAGGTGATTGGTAAATGTATGGGCTTGGGTATCATGGTTTCGATCAACCAGCGTTTGGATGCGGAGGTTATTGAATTGGTAGCCGGTGAATTTGGCTACGACGTAGAATTCATCGACATGGAGGCGCAGGCCGAACTGGAAGATGAGGAAGACGATGACGACGCAGATGAACTTGTACCAAGGGCTCCAATCGTTACGATCATGGGTCACGTTGACCACGGTAAAACGTCGTTGCTTGACTATATCAGGAGTGCAAACGTGGTAGCCGGTGAGGCCGGTGGTATCACCCAGCACATTGGTGCCTACGAGGTAACTAATAGTGCAGGTAAGAAGATCACCTTCCTGGATACACCCGGTCACGAAGCGTTTACCGCGATGCGTGCAAGGGGAGCCAAGGTAACCGACATATCCGTAATCGTGGTTGCTGCAGACGATGCAGTAATGCCTCAAACAAAAGAGGCCATCAGTCACTCGCAGGCTGCAAGCGTACCGATGATTTTTGCGGTGAATAAAATTGATAAAGAGGGTGCAAATCCACAGAAGATATACGAACAGCTCGCTTCAATGAACCTGCTGGTAGAAGAGTGGGGTGGTAAATTTCAAAGCCAGGAACTGAGTGCGAAGAAAGGCCAGAATGTAGACTTACTACTTGAAAAGATCCTGCTTGAAGCAGAATTGCTCGACCTGAAAGCGAATCCTAACCGCGAAGCGACAGGTACGATTGTGGAAGCAACCCTCGACAAGGGTCGTGGATACGTTGCTACCCTGCTCGTTCAAAATGGAACCCTTAAGCAGGGCGACATCATGGTGAGTGGACAGTTTTATGGTAAGATTAAGGCGATGTTCAACGAGCGAAACCAGCGTTTAACAGAAGCGCCGCCAGCAACACCGGTTCTTGTTCTCGGTTTGAATGGTGCGCCGCAAGCAGGTGAGAAGTTCAAGGTTTACGAAGACGAAGCAGAAGCAAAGGAGATCGCTACAAAACGTGCACAAATCTTACGTGAGCAAGGCTTAAGGGCAAGGAAACACATTACCCTTGATGAGATTGGACGTCGTTTGGCACTGGGTAACTTTAAAGAGCTGAACCTGATCATCAAAGGTGACGTGGACGGATCGGTAGAGGCACTGAGTGACTCATTACAGAAGCTTTCTACAGAAGAGATTGCTGTTCGCGTTGTACACAAAGGCGTCGGACAAATCTCTGAAAGTGATGTATTGCTTGCAACTGCTTCTGATGCGATCCTGATCGGTTTCAACGTACGTCCTTCCCTGCAGGCTGCAAAAGTTGCGGAAACCGAAGGATTGGAGATCAAGTTGTACTCGATCATCTACACCGCAATCGACGAGATCAAGAGTGCGATGGAAGGTATGCTTGAGCCGAAGTTCCAGGAGAAGATTACTGCGAATGTTGAGGTTAAAGAGGTCTATAAATTCGACAAGGCTACTGTCGCAGGTTGTATCGTTATCGAAGGAAAGATCTTCAGGAACTCGAAGATCCGTGTCATCCGCGATGGTATTGTTGAACATCCGAAAGGAGAAGGTGCAAGTGCTGAACTTGGATCGCTTAAACGCTTTAAAGACGACGTGAAAGAGGTAACCACGAATATGGAGTGCGGTCTGACAGTCAGGAATTACAGCGACCTGAGGGTTGGCGACATCATCGAGGCATTCGAAGAAGAAGAAGTAAAGAGAACATTGTAAAATAACCGGAAGCACTAAAGCTTTCTAAACCATAGCTTCGGCAAAGTGATTAATCCCACTTAACCGAAGCTATTTTTTTTGTTAAATCAGTCCTGGCCTGCCGTATTCACTTTTGTAATCAATATTTTTGATACCCTTACAAGTCTTTATGAAATACATTTTTTCCCTTTTTATTTTACTCTCTGCACTTACCATCACTGCAGTTGCCCAGCCTAAACGGGTGATTGCCGATAAGATCGTTGCGCAGGTGGGTGACAAGATCATCCTGCTTTCCGACATCACCAATTCGATTGCCGATATTCAGCGGCAGGGCGGACAACTTCCGCCGGAACCGGAGTGTGCGCTTATTGAGGCACAGCTAATTCAAAAGGCGCTGGTGCTGCAGGCAGAAAAAGACTCCCTGGTTGTAAGCGACGACGAACTCGAAGCATCGCTGGAAAACCAAATCCGCGGTTTTATCAACCAATATGGTTCAAAGGAAATCCTGGAAGAGGTTGCCGGAAAATCGGTTTACCAACTAAAAGAAGACTTCCGCGATCCCTTCAGGGAACGTAGTCTTGCTGACCAGATGCGTAAGAAGATCATCGACAATATCAAGATTACGCCTACTGAAGTAAAAACCTATTTCGAGACCATACCCAAAGACAGCCTTCCGTATTACGAAAGTGAACTTGAGGTAAGTGAAATTTTGGTCTATCCCAAGTCAAACCGCGATGTTGAAAGTTATGTAACAAGGGAGTTGAATGATTTCAAACGGGACGTAGAGGCTGGTACTAAAAAGTTCGAAGTACTGGCACGCCAGTACACCGAGGACCCCGGAAGTAAAGAAAGTGGTGGACAGTATAATATCAATCGCAACGATAAAATCTGGGATCCTACCTTTCTTTCTGCAGCCTTTAAGTTGAAGGAAGGTCAGATTTCCCCGGTAATCAAATCCAAGTTTGGACTACACATTATTCAAATGGTAAGTCGTGCAGGCGACGACGCAATCATTCGTCATATTCTTCGTATTCCTCCGGTGACCGATGTCGAGGTAAAAGAAGCCATTGAGAAGATGGATAGTGTTCGTTCGAAACTTGCAGCAGGGGCGATGTCGTTTGGTGAAGCCGTTAGTAAGTTCAGTGAAGATGAAGGCTCCAAGTTTAACGCCGGCCAAAAGCAAAATCGTGAAGGATCAACATATATTACCATCGATCAGCTGGATAAGGATCTGGTGATTGCATTAAAGGATATGAAGGTGGGCGACTACTCTCAACCACTTGCATTTACCGACGAAAGAAACAGGAAGGCTGTTCGTATCGTTCACCTGAAAAGCCGAACCGAACCACACCGCGAAAGCCTGAAGGACGACTACAACAAAATAGCACAAAGAGCACTGGACGAAAAGAGGTCGAATACGCTTGAAAAATGGTTTGCCTCGCATATTCCAGGCTACTATATCCAGATTGATAAAGACTTTACCAACTGCAGCACCATAAAAGAATGGGTTAGCAAAGCTGTTGTAAGTAAATAACTACACCTAAGGTAAATGCCCAAAGCCCCGCAAAGTTGCGGGGTTTTTTGTTGAATGAAGAACCATTGAACACGGATGACACGGATAGTAGGGATTTGAGACATAGATTGCGTCCTTCAGAGAAAGTTTTATGGACCCGGCTATTGGGGATTCTTAAATGCATAACTATGAATGATGAATGCTGAATTATGAACGCAGAACCCTGACTAACGAGTTTTCTACAATAGATAATTAATTTTTAAGGACCAGGCCACAGGAATGCTATTAGGCATCCTTGCGTCGCACTCTTGTACTTTGTGAGCTTTACGGAGCGGATCATCTCTTTAGGAAATGTAAAATGTAAAATTAAAAATGAACCCCTGCCCAGCTTGGATACACGACCGAAAATCACTCTCATCTCTCATCACCCATAACTCATAACTTCTTCCATCCGTTCAATCCGTGTCATCCGTGTTCCATTAATCCGCCATTCGCCAATCCGTAATCCGCCAATCCAATCACGTCTCATCTCTCATCACCCATAACTCATAACTTCTTCCATCCGTTCAATCCGTGTCATCCGTGTTCCATTAATCCGCCATTCGCCAATCCGTAATCCGCCAATCCAATCACGTCTCATATCCCATCTTATAACTCATCTCTATTTCCATCCGCAATTCGCCAACCAGTAATATGCTAATGGAACCTCTGCTTCTCTCATTGTCTGCGGTGGAGAAAATGCAAAATGTAAAATGAAAAATGTAAAAAGGAACTTTCTGCACGATTAGCATTTTTAGTGCACGGATGATAAGCGAAGCAAGATTTTCACGTTTCAACTGATCAACCAATCAACATATCAACTATTCCCAATCCGCACATCCGCAATCCGTAATCCGCCATCCTCGCCTCTGCGCAACCTCTGCTTCTCCCGTTCTCTGCGGTGGTATAATGTAAAATGAAAAATTTAAAATTAAAAAGAACCCGTGCACAGGATCTGATCGCAAGCAATCCGCACATTCGCCAATCCGTAATCCGCTAATCCAATCACGTCTCATATCCCATCTCTCATAACTCATAACCTCATTCGATCCGTTCAATCCGTGGCATCCGTGTTCCATCAATCCACAATTAGGCAATCCGCAATTAGGCAATCTAAATTTGGTAAATTAGATGTACGTACATATATTTGTATCGTGAAATTGGAAGAGGCAATTCAAAGTACGAAGTTCAAGGACCAGAAGCATAAGGCAGTATTGAACCTGCTTTATACGGCATGGTGGCTAAAAACCCTGATGAGCCGCGATCTTAAGGAAGTCGGGCTAACACATGAGCAATATAATGTGTTGCGCATACTCAAGGGTAAACACCCTGACCAGATGTGTGTTCGTGATATTGGCTGTAGAATGATAGAAAACAACAGCAATGTGCCCAGGATTATTGATCGTCTGCAGCTCAAGAAATATGTTGAACGCTCAGTATCCGAAGAAGACAAACGCGAAACAGTGATTACCCTTACCACAGCCGGACTGGATATCTTAAAAGCAGCAAATGAGCGTGTTGACAAGGTTTTTAACGAGTTTATCCAATTGGAGGAAAATGATGCAGGCGTACTGAACGATTTGCTGGAGCAGTTGCGTGAAAAACAGTGATTTTTTTTGACCTAATAGGTGTACATACACCTAATTGTCAAATAAGCGGCCCTGATGACTTAACGATAAAACAAAGGAGTTGTATGAACACATTAAGAACAATCAAGTCCCTGGTATATGCCGGCACCCTCGATTTGGGTGGAATGCCGGTTCGCCAGGCATTCCCTTCGGCTAAAATCGGCCAGGTAGATCCGTTTTTGCTGCTGCACCATGCTGACCTTAAAGTTCCATCCCACATACCGGTTAAACAGGCAGGGGTTGGGCCACATCCACACCGGGGATTTTCACCCGTTACCATTGTTTACAAAGGAGGGGTTCAGCACCGGGATAGCCGCGGAAATGTGAATGTTGTTTATGAAGGTGGCACTCAGTGGATGAATGCCGGTATGGGGATCATTCATAGTGAGCGTCCACCACAGGACATTTTTGATAAAGGCGGCAGACAAGAAATCGTACAACTGTGGGTGAACACACCGGCTGCACACAAGATGGACCAGCCTTCGTATTTCCCCCTTAACGCTGAAGACACGCCAACAATCATAAGTGAAGACGGGCTTGTAAAAGTCCTGGTTCATGCAGGTGAACATGCAGGTAAAAGGTCGCCCGTTCCAACGCTTTCGCCTGTTAACGTCATCAGTCTGTTTATTCAAAAGGGTGGCAGGTACCAACTTGAAGTGCCTGTTGAACACAGCGCATTCTTTTATGTGTTAAAGGGCAAACTGAATTATAAAGGTGATGGAGAAATTGAGGCGCACTATGCAGCAATCCTAAACAATGACGGAAGCGGCTTTGAACTTGAGGCGTTAGAAGACGCGGTTGTCCTGCTTGGCAGCGGCACTCCCCTGAACGAAGCCGTTACATCGCACGGACCCTTTGTAATGAATAACCAAACCGAAATCATGGAAGCATTCCGCGATTATAAGCTTGGTAAAATGGGGGTACTCATCGAAGATTAAAGCAAACAACTTATATAAATTTCTAACTACTAAAACAACAAACATGGCTACTTACAAAATCGATCCTACGCACTCCGACATTACTTTTAAGATCAAACACCTGATGATCTCCTCTGTTACCGGGAGCTTCAAAAAGTTTGATGCTACATTCGAAACGAACAGTGCCGACTTTACGGATGCTACCATAAACTTCGAAGCGGATGTTAACAGCATTGATACCGGCAATGAGCAACGTGATGCGCACCTGAAAGCCGATGACTTCTTCAACGCAGAACAATTTCCTACCCTAAAGTTCTCTTCCACCAACGTAGAAAAGGAATCAGACGAAGAATACAAGGTAACCGGGAACCTCACCGTACGGGATATTACAAAGCCGGTTGAACTGAAAGTAGATTTCAACGGAACCATCGTTGACCCCTGGGGACAGGAAAGACTTGGTTTTGAGATTAATGGCAAGATCAATCGTAAAGAATTTGGCCTTACCTGGAGTGCACTTACAGAAGCCGGTGGACTCGTGCTCGCTGATGACGTGAAGTTGAATATGAACGTGGAAATGGTTAAACAAGCTCAATAAATTATAACGGTGGATGGCAGTTTCCAAAGCTGCCATCCACTTTCATTTTTGGCAATTATGCAAAAAGCACTGTTCCCCGCAGCCGATCGCGGGCAAAAAGATATCGGTTGGTTATTGAGCAAGTTTACTTTTAGCTTCTCTTCGTACCGTAATCCAACCAGGAATGGCTTTGGCCTCTTAAAGGCGTTTAATGATGATCGTGTTGAAGCCGGTAGAGGGTTTGGTTTACATCCGCACGGCAATATGGAAATCATCAGTATTATGCTGCAGGGGAAAATGAGCCATAAGGACAGCATGGGCTATAACGAAGTAGTGGAAAAAGATGGGGTTCAGATCATGAGTGCAGGCTCCGGTTTGCGGCATGAAGAATATAATGTGGGTGACGACGACGTAAAGTTTCTGCAGATCTGGATAGAGCCAAAATTGCAAAATATTTCGCCGCGTTACCAACGGCGTTCCTTTCCGCGTGAGAACAGGATCAACAAGCTACAAACGGTTGTAAGCAACGAAGAAGGCGCCGAACACTGCTGGATAAACCAGAATGCTAAACTTAGCCTGGGCTATTTCGAGGGCGGGCAAACAGCCAATTATGTGCTTAACCCAACCAATAAGTGTGTTTTTGTGTTTGTTACCGAAGGCGAAGTGGCAATTGATGGGGAGCGGCTGTTGCAAGGAGACGGGCTTGGTATATGGGAGGCAGATCAATTTGACATCCGAACTGAAGGTGGGGCCCAGTTTATTGTAGTGGAAGTTCCGGTAAATCACTAGTACTAGCATTTGATGTCAACAATGCTCAGCTAAAGATAGAATTGCAGTACAAGCCTTTGGTTTTTCTGGTACCAGCATTGGTTTTCTATGGCATCATCGTCCCGACTTGCCCCGAACTCATTGGCAAGTTGGGAGCACTTGATCGGCAGGAGCAATAGGCAGCTTCGGTCTTCAACTCAATGCGTTCTAACTTCTCAGGATCTTTTGATATAGCCATTGTTTTAAAAGTGGGTTTACGTATTTGCGTGCCTGCGATATGAAATCAGCAGTAAGTTTAGCCAAATGGGCTGAGTTGCAAGGCATCTATAATTATTAATGAACTATGAATATTGAGATTGTTTCGGGAAGTCCAAGAAAGGAGAGCACCACGTTCAGACTGGCTATTTTTCTGCAGGAGCAATTGCAGCAAAAAACACCACATGATGTTGGCATTTTAGATGTGCGCGAATGGAACTTTCCGACCCTCCAGGAAGAAGTGTATTCGTCTGAACAAAAAACGCCCGATCACTATAAGCCGCTTGCCCGGCGAATGTTTGCGGCAGATGCATTTATCTTGCTTACCCCCGAATATAACGGCAGTTATACTCCACCACTAAAAAATCTATTCGACCACTTTCCAAAACAGCTGCACAAACCGTTTGGCATTGTAACCGCGTCAACGGGTTCGCTTGGGGGTATACGGGCGGCATTGCAGTTGCAACTGCTTATATGCGCTTTATTTGGCATACCTAGTCCCTACATGCTCATTACACCACAGGTAGATAAAAAGTTTGATGCGTCAGGTAACCTGGTTGATCTGTCGTTTACAAATGCGGTCAACAGTTTTATTTCCGAATTTCTCTGGCTGGCTGAAAGGTTGAAAACACCTGAGCTGGTTCGAGTAGATTGATATATAACATTAATAAAGGAATATTCTTAATACCTTCGCGGCTTCTTTTTTAAAACCTTCCATGAGCGACGAAATAAAACATGAATGCGGCCTCGCATTCATCAGGTTGAGGAAATCGTTTTCGTATTATCTGCAGCAATATGGCACCGTAATGTATGGCTTGAACAAGCTGTACCTGCTGATGGAAAAACAGCACAACCGTGGCCAGGATGGTGCCGGGCTTGCAGCGGTAAAGCTCAATGTTGAACCGGGTTACCCTTTTTTACACCGGATAAGAAGCAATGCCAATCAGCCGATTGCCGACCTTTTTGCAACAGTTGGAAGGGAGATGAACGAGCTTGAAAAGTACCAGCCCGATATTCAGAAACATCCCGGATTGTTGAAGGGACACCTTCCTTTTCTTGGCGAACTGCTGTTGGGTCACCTTCGTTATGGCACCCAGGGGCGCAACAACGTTGAGTTTTGCCATCCTTTTATAAAACGCGATACCATACCTGCCCGCAACCTTGCACTCGCCGGTAATTTCAACCTTGTAAATACAGATGAACTTTTTGACCTGATCAACTTTGATCCGGGGGAGTTCTCAAAGCAAAGCGATCTTGCTGCGATGATCGAGGTTATACATCACTTTCTTGTTCAGGATGATGGCGCCGGGCAACATGATCTTGATGTTGCTTCTGTTCTCCGGAAGTCTGCTTCTCTGTTTGATGGCGGCTACACCATTGGGGGACTGATCGGCAATGGTGACAGTTTTGTACTCCGCGATCCACATGGTATCAGGCCCGCATATTATTACATTAACGATGATGTGATTGTAGCTGCAAGTGAACGTGCAGCCATTCGCACCACCTTCAACGTTGGTGAAAATGAAGTGCTCGAACTGATGCCGGGCAGCGCATTGCTGGTGAAAGACGACGGATCGTATACCATTGAGCAGGTATTGGATGCGAAAGAACGACGGGCCTGCAGCTTCGAGCGGATCTATTTTAGCCGTGGAAGCGACGAAAAGATATACCGTGAGCGGATTGCACTGGGTCACCATCTGAGTAAACCTGTGTTGGAATCCATCAATCACGACCTCAAGAATACCATATTCTCGTATATACCCAACACCGCTGAGATTGCCTTTATTGGTCTTTGCAAAGGCATGGAAGATTACCTGAATCAAACCAAGGTTCAACGTATTATCAGCTGGGGTAAAGACATCGATGAAGAGAAACTTTCTGCTATCATCAACCGGAAGATCAGGCAGGAAAAGATTGCGATCAAAGACGTCAAGCTGCGCACCTTTATTACCCAGGATTCGAATCGTAACGAAATGGTGCAACACGTATACGATGTAACCTATGGTACGGTTCGCAACTGGGAAGATACACTGGTGGTAATCGACGACTCCATTGTTAGAGGCACCACGTTAAAGGAAAGTATTGTAAGAATGCTTGCCCGTTTGAAGCCGAAGAAAATCATTGTGGTATCGTCTGCACCACAGATCCGCTACCCCGATTGTTATGGTATTGACATGAGCAAGCTGGGCGACTTTATTGCCTTTAAGGCTGCAGTAGAATTGCTGAAAGAGCGTGGTATGGAGAACCTGATCGATGAACTTTATACGAGGATTAAAGAACTTGCCCGCACCAACTCGTTACACCTTGAAAACATTGTACGGCAGGTTTACAAGCCGTTTACCACAGAAGAGATTTCCGATAAAATTGCTCAACTTATTACGCCGCAGGATGTAGACATCGACGTTGAGGTAATTTATCAAACCATCGAGGACCTTCATGAGAGTTGCCCTACCAATACGGGCGATTGGTACTTCACCGGCAATTATCCCACACCGGGTGGCAACCGGGTGGTTAATAAGGCTTTTCTCAACTACGTAGAAGGCCGGAATGTTCGCGGTTACTAAGCTGTCCCCGGTTCGAAATGCAACTTTTTAAGCAAACAGGTCATCTGACGCATAAGGCTGTTTGCTGATTGCATTTAAAAAACCGGAAGGTTTATGTATTTGTTTTTTAGGAAAATCAGTTATATAGCCGGTATAACCCTTTTCTACCATGAACCCCGAACCAAGAACAGGAGACAGTCCTGGCCCAACAATGTCCACCGATCTGGAATGTGCAAGCTGCGACTCACCTGTAGCCGCTGACGACATTGAGTGCCCACATTGTGGCTACCCCTTAAAAGGTTCATCAGAAGCTCAGGAGAAATTCTTTAGGGACCGTGATAATTGGTTGCTGAATTTTCAGGACATGAACAGGAAGGTTCGTATCGCAACCCAAACACTTTATGTTTTATCGGGTCTTAGTGCCATCTGGGGTATTGTATTGTATTGTATCTCTCCGGCAAATACTCAGCGGGCTTTTACACTGTTCGCTTACCTGCTGGTTGCCTGCATGTACGCAGGATTAGGTTGGTGGAGCAAAAAGCGACCTGTGGCAGCAGTTGTTTCCGCCTTGGTGATCTACATCATTTTACAGATGCTTGCGTTTATCGACGATCCGGACAACCTTATTCGGGGTGTCATTTCAAGGGTTATTATTTTGGTCTACCTGGTAAAGGGAGTTCGCGCGGCTGTAGGTGCGGAACGCATCCGGAGGAACTTCCATGCAAATCCCTGATGCAAACCACGCTCGTCGTTAGACCAACTGATCTATACCTAAGCGCATGGTTAACTAAGTATCAGTCAAAGCCGTCTTCACGTCTGCATAACTAAACTACATGAACAATACAGCAGGCTAAAACGGCATGGACATCATCAGCCAAATAAGAATTATCTCACTTTTGTCCTTATCATCCGTGTTCCATGGCACCGGCTTCAACAGCACCGAAGCTACCCATCAATCCTTCTATCTTCTTCTTTCGATAATTAAATACTTCTTTCAACTTTTTATTTACCGTTAAGGTATTTGCAATATCACCCATAAACCAATAGGGTATCTTGTAGTGTACAATATCGGTCATTTCAACCCCGCCTTCAATTTCCTTGAAGTGGTGCTGATGATGCCATAAGCTGTAAGGTCCAAACCGTTGTTCATCCACGAAATATTTAAGTGGTTCAACATGGGTTATTTCTGTCATCCAATACAAGGGAATACCAAAAAGTGGTTTCACGGTATACTCGATAATCTGTCCCGGGTACATCTTTTTGCCGTGGTGTTTGCTCCTGACTACAAAGCCAAATGATGGAGGTGTTATTTCTGCGAGATTATCCGGCGAACTAAAATAATCCCAGGCCCGTTCAAGCGTAACCGGTATTTGTTGTACAAACTTTATTGAATAAACCTTTGACATACTGCTGATTTTGCCTATACTAACAAAGCCGTGCACAAAAGGTTTCGCCATGCGAAAACTGGTGTAGGGCAGGGGTGCAGGAAGATTTACCATTCACCAAGCAATTAGGGTCTGAACGTCGCCGCATGTTGTTCTATTAACGTGCAAAGAGTTCTAATGATCACACAAATTTTGCGGGTATTGCAACAACACAAACGTACATAAACCACCATGGTATAACTTTAAACAATGGTCGATCACAGTGGCAAGGAACCAGGGTCTGCACAGTTAAGCCATCCCGAGATCGTAGCTTACAACACAGCAGAAGAAGAATGGAATGGTGTTGGAGTTCGTATCCTGGAGTTAATTGAATCAGGCATTGCGGTTAATGATATCTGTATTTACCTGCCCGGGGATGAGGTCGGCAGGATGGCTGGCAGCCTCGACCAAAAAGGGATTGGTGTAATAAGCAATGCTGAGTTCGATGTTCTCCGGGATCCAACTTTGCAACAACTGGTCTTATTGCTCAGGTATTTTGCAGCTGAGCAACATATCACCTATAGTGGTGATGACCTGCTCTTCCGGCTATTGCATCTTGAGTGGTTTGCAATACCTGCAACAGAAATTTCGAAGCTGGCGATTGAAACTTACCATCCGCAATCAAAGACGGATATATGTGCCTTACGAAAGAAACTGGCAGATAAAAGTAGCGGGCATGCTACATCACTTTTCGAAGCGGAAATACCTGCTGTACTGAAGCGGGCTTCAGCAATGCTCGAACAACTTATCGTTGCTGCATCAAAACTAAACCCGGCGCAGTTGGTTGAGAACATCCTTGAACACGAGCTATTCTCCAGCTTTATCAGTCGACAACCCGGCAAGGAATGGGTGCTGCAAGTGCTTCGTGGATTTTTAGGATTCGTAAAAAGGGAAACCGCCAACGATCCTGCACGCACATTAGCTGATATACTCGCCCAGGTTGACTTAATGTTAAAGCAGAAAGTTCCATTACTCATCACGCCATTTTCTGGTAATACCAACGGAGTACAACTGGCTACGGTTGAGCAAACCCATGTACATCACCCCTATGTTTTCGTGTTGGCCAGCCACGCTGCTCAACCTCAAAAAAGTGAGCTGGCTGGTCAGGTACCGGAGGGACACAATTACGGGGACCTTACCCGTAAGTTAATAATCGGAGAAGGAATAGCACAGCTCCATGTTTCTTACCGCCGTTATAGTTTTGGCGGCCGCATAACAGCAGTGCCGGAACTGGTAACGCAAATCATCCGTCATTACCCGGGTCTTGTTCCGGTCAGGCAATCTTCAGTCTTAAAGAATTTTAAGAAAGAACAACCACTTCAACTTAAACCTAAGATTGAAAGCGTTGAAACGGTACTGATCGGCAGGTTGGTCGACAAATTTGTGATGAGCGTATCTGCGCTAAATACTTACCTGCAATGTCCGTTGTCTTTTTACTATTGCAATATTCTTCGAATTCCATCTGGCAGAAATGAATACATGTCATTTGGCTCGGCAGTGCACTACGCACTGCAACGACTCTTTGAAAAGATGCAGGGATCTTCAAACCGTTTTCCTTCGGCTAACGAGTTGGTGAGCGACTTTACAGGTTTTATGCACCAGAATAAAATGGGCTTTACTGAAGAACAGTTTAAACGAAGACTGCAATACGGTGCAACTGTGCTTACCAATTACTACAACCACTATCGGTACAGTTGGAACCATGTGGTGGCGGTAGAGCGCAACATCAATAACGTAGTGGTTAAGGGGGTGCCGTTAAAGGGTAAGCTAGACAAGCTCGAGTTTGATGGACGATTTGTAAACATTGTTGATTATAAAACGGGTGATTGCACAAAGGCATTGCAGCACATGAACCCGCCTAACGCGATTACCCCAAATGGTGGCAACTATTGGCGGCAGGCAGTTTTCTATAAGATCCTGGTAGATAATTACCAGCAAAAAAATTGGCAGGTAGTAAGCACAGAATTTGATTTTATTGAGCCGGACAGCGAAGGCGAATATTGCAAACTAAAATTGGTGCTCACACCGGCCGACGTAACAACGGTAACCCACCAGTTTGTAGAAACTTGGACGAAAATCCGGAACCATGATTTTTATACAGGATGTGGCAACCCTTACTGTTATTGGTGCGACTTCGTAAAATCGAACAACCTGGTCACAGCTCATTGCACAAGCACTGGCTAGTGCATTGTGCAACGCCAAACATCGAAACAGTAGCGGTTAATCTTGTATGCTGCTAATCCTAAAAAACAGATAAATCCCGCAAATGGAAGCCATTGAGCGTACATAGCACCTAAGTTTGCATGCGATGAAAAAACTTGCGCCCCTGTTTTATAGTTTACTATTTGCATGTACGGGATTACTCTTCCTGTTAAGCGGTACAGGTTGCGCCAATATCATTCCACCAGGGGGTGGGCCAAGAGACAGTATTCCACCGGTTCTCGTTGCTGCTACACCGCCCGACTCGGCTTTTAATGTTTCAACAAACCGGATCACTTTTACTTTCAACGAATTTGTTGAGGTGCAAAACATCACCGAAAACGTTCTGGTGTCACCTACACCCACTACACCTCCATTCATCGACTATAAACTCCGAAATGTAACGGTTCGGCTCAAGGACACCCTCGAACCAAATACGACCTATTCCATCAATTTTGGCGACGCCATTCGGGATGTTAATGAAGGCAACATCGTAAGAAATTTTACCTACGTATTCTCGACCGGTCGTACGGTAGATTACAATACTTTTTCCGGGAAAGTTGTACTGGCCGAAACGGGGCGGATAGATACCACGCTACTGGTTGTGCTGCATCGGAACCTGGATGACAGCGCCGTTGCAAATGAAAAGCCCAGGTATATTACCCGGCTTGATGGACAAGGCAACTTTGTTTTCCGAAACCTGCCTACCGGAACGTTTGCCGTGTATGCATTGCCAAACGAATACTCCCGCCGTTATGACGATAAAACAAAATTGTTTGCGTTTTCCGACTCTGCTGTGGTGATAAGCGACAGTACCCCACCGCGTGTCCTGTACGCATATGCTGAAACGGTTAAGCCCCCGGCGGCAAGCCCGGCTGCGGGCACAAGAACAGCCGCGGGTAACCAGGACAAGCTGCTGCGCTACGCTACCTCGCTCGAAAGCGGCAAACATGATGTAAACGAGCCGCTCCGCATCGACTTCAACCGAAAGATAACGATGTTCGACAGCACAAAAGTGCAGTTGACCAACAAGGACTTTCAACCGGTTACCAATTATACCATCAGCCGGGATACCATTCCAACCCGGTTTTTTGTTCGTCACCCATGGCCCACAAACACGGAATTCAACCTCCTCATTCAACCTGATGCTTTTGCCGACTCTACAGGCCTGAAGCTCGCAAAAAATGATACCATTGATTTTGCTACAAAAAAGCAGGAAGAATATGGGAGTGTGAAAATACGTTTTACGAACCTCGATTTTTCGAGGCACCCGGTGTTGCAGATTATAGAAAATGACGTGATCATTTTATCTGACTCAATCACCCAACGCGACTGGTCACGTAAGTTATTTAAGCCGGGTGAGTATGGGTTGCGTATACTGTACGATGCAAATCGAAATGGCAAATGGGACGCAGGCGAGTTTTTTGGTGTGCACCGTCAACCTGAAATCGTTCGTTTTATTGATGCGAAACTTACCGTACGAGCCAACTGGGACAATGAACCGGAGATCAGGCTATAGTGATATCTCCACACATATATTCAGCGCCTTGTAATTACACATTGCCCGATTGCTGCATGTCAGGGTTATCGGGAACCATGCGCCAGGGATTGAAGCGGATACCCCGCTGAAGGCTATGCAGCATGGCTTTTGGCGGAGTAGGAGCGAAAAGCCCGGCCCTCCGGGGGCGCCCAGGACAATAATCCACTGGGTCATTTCCAAAAAAAGGGCGAGCATACGTACTAACCAGAACTCCCGCCGGGTAAAATCCCCGATTTATGTGTTATACCAACTATCAACGGGTAAGTTGTTAATGCCTTACCAATGCAGCTTAAAGCCCAATTACATTCCACATCCCGCAGTACATTTGTATTATGCAACTTCCTTCTTCTCTTTTAGAAAATGCGGTGAATGAATTTTCGAAGCTACCGGGTATCGGTAAAAAGACGGCCCTTCGACTTGTACTGCATTTGCTAAAACAGGAGCCTTCAGAAGTGCAGCAATTCAGCGAGACCATCTCACGTATGCGCGAAGAAATAAAGTTTTGCCAGCGATGCGCAAACATCAGTGATGCTGACATCTGCTCGATATGTGCTAACCGGATGCGCAACCAGCAACTGATTTGTGTGGTAGAAAATATCCGCGATGTAATTGCTGTAGAGAGCACACAACAGTACAACGGAACCTATCATGTGCTCGGCGGAATCATTTCGCCGCTTGACGGCGTTGGCCCTGATCAATTGAATATTGATGCGCTCGTAAGTCGTATTCAAAAAGAAGAAACGGAAGAGTTAATCTTTGCCCTTAACCCGAATATACAAGGGGATACCACCATTTATTACATCCAGAAAAAATTGCAGGTGCACTCCTGTAAGATTACAACCATCGCAAGGGGGATTGCATTTGGTGGTGAACTGGAATACGCTGATGAAATGACCCTTGCAAGAAGTATTAGCAACCGGTTGCCCGTATCGCAGTATGTTAATGGTTAAACATCAATTCTCCCCCACTCAGTACCTCTTTTTACGGTTTCAGTAATTTTATCCCGGCAACTCCGCCTGCGGAATGTTACTTTAGCATTGGTAATAACAACATTATGCGAAAAAAGAACCTGGGTACTATATTGTTGGTGATCCTTATATTGGCAGTTGCCGGTGCTGTTATCGGCTACAGGATGTGGAACAAACCAAACAGGTCGGTTGCAAACGAAGCGGGGATCGCCATTACTGCAGCTGATCTTGTAACAGCATACCAGGCAGATGAAAACGCGGCAAATGCAAAATTTCTTGACAAAGCCATAGAGGTTAGTGGTACCATAAGCGCTGTTGACAAAAGCCAGGATGGTAAATCAACAATTATGTTGTCTTCCGATGATCCGATGACGGGGGTTTATTGCACTTTGAAAATCGGCGCGGATAATTTGGCCGTAGGAACCCCGGTTAAAGTAAAGGGTTTTTGCAGCGGCATGCTCAGCGACGTTCGACTCAGGGACGCCGTTATCGTGAAATAACATCAAGAATATTCCTTAACGGAAAAAAGCCGCACCGGAAATCAGGCGCAAGGCAACTCCGTGTGCTTTAAACTCGTACGGTTATAATTGAATGTTGCGGCTGTTCGGATGTGCCAAATTGCCGGCGTCACCAAGCGCAACTGTCTTTTCCTAAATCAAAAATCCTATACATGAAGAAAATTGGCGGAATGCTCCTGGTAGTGATCATGTTTGCCGCAGCAGGCTGTTATTACGATAAGGGAGAACTGGTTTACCCACGTGCATCGACCACAACACCTGCCACAGGTTGCGATACAACTTCTGTAATGCGCTACAGCGTGGAGGTGGTGAATATCCTTTCGGCGCGTTGCTATAGTTGTCATAGCGGGACCGCATCAGGTGGAGCCGGTTTTAAACTTGATACGTATTCATCCGTAATGTCCATGGCCAATAATGGCCGGCTCGTTCGTGCAATTACCCATACTGGTCCGCAAAACACCCATATGCCACTTGGCGGAAGCAAGCTTGCAGACTGCGATATCGGAAAAATCCGTTCATGGGTAAGAAGTGGCGCATTAAACAATTAACCTTTAAAAACACCAGTCTAAAAATGAAATCAATTCTCTTGTTTGCTTGTATCATCATCGGTACATCCACCTTAAATGCCCAAAAAATCTTAAGTACCAAGTCGGGCCAGATCACCTTTTTTTCTAATGCTCCACTTGAAGACATAGAGGCTAAAAACAGCGAGGTCGAGAGCAAGCTATTGCCGACAAACGGCCAATTGGTATTTACCCTGTTGATGAAAGGTTTTGAGTTTGAAAACCAGCTTATGGAAGACCACTTCAACGAAGACTATCTCGAAAGTTCAAAATTTCCCAAATCCAGTTTCAAGGGTTTTATCACCAATGTGAAAGAGATCAATTTCGCGAAAGACGGAACATACCCTGCAAAAGTAAAAGGCGATTTGACGATACACGGGGTTACCAAGCCAGTTGAAGCAAATGGAACGGTTACCGTAAAAGGAGCCAAGGTTGCGGCAAAAAGCAAGTTTAATATCAAGCTTAGCGATTATGGGATCGGTGGCAAGATGGTCGGCGACAAGATCGCCCAAAATATCGCCATTACTGTAGATTGTCAATACGAATAACCAACTAAAAACTGCTTTATGTTTAGGAAATTTATACTTGTTGTTGTCGCTACGCTTTCAGCAGGCAGTATGATCGCCCAGGACGTTGACCTGTTTAAAGTGATGGACGAAGACAGCAAAAAGGCCGACGCAAAACGTACGAATTACAGCACCGCGACATTTAAAACTACCCGCCTGATCAATGGGCACTCGGTAGAAAATGTTGGAAAGGGTATACTCGATTTTAAGATATCGCACCGCTTTAATCCTGTCAGCGATGGTATCCGGGAGTTGTTTGGCTTTGACCATGCAAGCATGCGTATTGGCCTCGACTATGGCATTACCGACCGGCTGATGATTGGTGCGGGCAGAAGCACATTTCAAAAGCAAGTTGATGGATTTGTAAAGTATAAGTTGTTGCGGCAGTCCTCTGGCTACCAGAATATGCCGGTGACGGTAAGTGTACTTGCCTCGGTAATGTTAAATACAATCGCCAACGACACCGTCAAAAATGCACACTTCAGTGATAACCTTTTCTATTGTTATCAGTTGCTGATTGGAAGAAAGTTCAGCGAGAATACTTCGATCCAGATTATGCCGACCATTATTCACCGGAACATTGTTCAACGTGAATCAGAACCGAATGACAACATTGCGATTGGAATCGGCGGCAGGCAAAAAATTTCGAAACGCGTAAGCATCAATGCAGAATACTACTATGTATTGCCCGAATACAAGATGCCCGGAACCAGGAACTCACTATCTTTTGGAGTAGATATTGAGACCGGTGGACACGTGTTTCAGCTGCATTTCTCTAATTCAATGGGTATGACCGAGCGCACCTTTATCGCGGAAACCGATGGACGTTGGGGTGATGGCGACATCCATTTTGGTTTTAACATCGCAAGGGTTTTTGTAATTGGCAAGAAAAACAAAGCCAACAGGCTTAAGCTGATGCAGGCAGGCGAAAAATACTAATTATGCCCGTGAAGGCGATACACCTCCTTATTGTTTTTATGATTTCAATTACCTCCCTGGTGGCACAGGGAGGTAATTTGTTTTCGACCCGTTCCGGAATAATCCAATTTCAATCCGACGCTCCTTATGAGCTCATCAAAGCTTCTTCGCGGGAACTTTCAGGTATCCTTGATATCCAAAAAAAGACGTTTGCATTCAAGGTAAACATGCAGACCTTCCAGGGTTTTAATAGTGCGCTGCAAAAGGAACATTTCAATGAAAATTACCTTGAGAGCAATAAGTATGAAAGTGCCACTTTCAGCGGAAAAATCATTGAGGATATCGACTTTACGGCAAATGGTACATACCATGTAAGAGCAAAAGGTACCCTGCTGCTGCATGGGGTTTCGCAGGAGCGAATCATAAAATCTGACATCACCGTCAGGCAGGGAAGGATTAACATATCTGCTAACTTTACCGTATTGCTGAGCGATCACAATATACCGGTGCCTAAAGTAGTAAAAGACAAACTTGCTTCGGAAATACAAGTGGACGTATCCGCCCAATTAACGCCCCGTTGATATGAAGTGTAATGGCACCTATATCCTTCTAAGCATACTACTTTTTTTTACTTCCTTAACTATCCGGGGCCAGGTGATGGGGGTAAAAGCCTATGCTATCACCGGGGATGATTTTTCGCCGGGAATATTCTCGGTTGTTCAACATTCAGCAGGCTATATGTTGGTTGGAGCAGCCGACGGGTTATACCGCTTTGATGGTAATGCCTTCTCGCGCTTTGCTTTTACCGATACCCCGAAAAACAAGGCCGTTACTGCAATTTGCGAAGACAGATCGCATACGGTTTGGCTTGGCTTTCAATCCGGTGAAATTGCCCGGTTGGAGCGTGGAAGTATCTGTTTCCTCAACGCAGAAGAAGGCCACCCGAAAGTCGCCATAAACAAAATCATACAAGACCGTGCGGGCACTTTGTTATTTGCCACTGCCGGAGAGGGAGTCTACTACTATACAAAGAGTCGTTTTTACAACATTAACACCGATGATGGGCTTACCGATGATTATGTGTACGACATCGTACTTACGCCAACAAGCCTGCTTGCAGGCACCGACCGGGGCTTGAATGCATTATTGTTGCCGCTGAGCACGAAAACAATCAAAGCGGTTACATCTGCCCAGGGATTGCGCGACAACATCGTTCGTTGTTTGTATTCCGACCCTGGCAAGAATACACCCTATTGGGTCGGTATGCAGGATTTTGGCCTGGGTAGGTTCACCTTTCGAGGTGGCATAAATCAACTGTCATATCCTTCGCACAACTGGAACTTTGGGCAGGTTAATGCCATTCTTGGTACAGGTGACAATATATGGGCAGCCACGGATGGATATGGGATCATAAGTGTACCTAATCGTCGCGACTCAGGCGCAGTAAGACCGTCGCAAATAACTGGGTTGAACTATAAAAAAACCGCGAATTTGTTTACCGATGGCGAAGGCAATACCTGGTTTTCTGCCCAAAACCAATTGGTAAAAACAAACGGCGCACAGCTGCAGAACATACTTCCGCAAACAGCCAATATTCACGACCAGGTGCATTGCCTGTTGGTCGACGAAAAGGAAAATATATGGCTGAACTATAATGGGGGACTAAAAAGGTTCAGCCTTGTTAACGGAAGCTGGGTTGAAAAAAGCTTCCCAATCCCGCAGGTAAATAAGCGTGCTGAAATTACGTGTCTTTACGAAGACCGTTTTGGACATATCTGGATCGGTACCATGGGTAAAGGCATATTCCTGCTGGATCAAATGACCGGCAGCCTGCGGCAAGTGAATGAAAACGCTTTGCTCAACAATGGTAGCATCCTGTCTATCCACGGCAAGGATAAAGAAGTATGGCTGTCGGGACTGAGCGGTGCTATATCGGTGCTGCTCACACCTGAAAACAAGAGCATTTCAAGCCTGTTGCGTTTTAACCGGTTTCCTAACAAATCACAGATAGGAAGCAACTATGTTTATAGCATTATGGTCGACTCGAAAAACCGGGTTTGGTTTGCTACCGATGGTGAGGGTATCACGGTAAACGAAGGTGGCAGGTACACCAATTATAATGCAAAGCACGGGATTAAAAGTCCCGTTGTCTACAGCGTTTGCGAGGATCATAAAGGCAATATCTGGTTCAGTACCCTTAATGCAGGTGTGTACAAATTTGATGGATCAGGCTTTACAAATTACAATGTTGAACATGGATTGAACGATCCGACAATTACCGCGCTGGCGCCTGACAGTTACGGAAACATCGTTGCCATTTCCAAAAAGGGAATGAACATCATCGAACAATCTACGGGTACCATCTTTTCGCTTGATGCCGACCAGGGTATCAATGGGATCAACGACGACCTTAACTGTATCGCCACGACGTCTAACGGTAAGGTATTGTCTTCTTCTGCTAGTGGCATTCTACAATATGCGCCGGCTTACAAACGGTTGCAGCCAAAAATTTTTTTGGAAAATATCCAGGTCTTTGGTGAGTCCATCGACCCCGATACGAAGCAGCCATTTTCATACGACAACAATAATTTCAGCTTTCTCTTTTCAGGTATATCCTATTCGCATCCCTCCAGGGTAAGGTACCAATACCAGCTGCAGGGATTGAGCAATCAATGGGTTACCACCAGAGATAATAAGGTAAATTTTCCAAAACTTGCCCCCGGGTACTACACCTTCAGGGTAAGAGCATCAATAAACGGAAACTTCGAAAACAGTCAGGTAGCGCTTTATTCATTTTCCATATCCCGTCCATATTATCTCCAGTTGTGGTTTATCGCCCTGGTTGTTTTCGCTGGTGTTGCTTCAATTTACCGTTACATTAAGCTTCGCGAGAAACGACTTCAACGCCTCGACCGGCTTGAAAAGGATCGTATTCAATCGCAATTTGAAACGCTGAAGAGTCAGGTAAACCCACACTTTCTCTTTAATAGTTTCAACACCCTTATTGCCGTTATAGAAGAAAGCCCTGAACATGCCGTAGAATACGTAGAGCATTTGTCTGATCTATACCGTAAAATTGTATCGTACCGCGATAAGGATGTAATTACGCTGGCAGAAGAACTCGAATTAATTCATGACTACTTTTTTATACAACATAAACGCTTTGGTAATAACCTGCGGCTGGATAACCAGGTTACCAGCGAGTTCGCCCAAACCTTTATGATTGCGCCACTTACCTTACAGTTGCTGGCCGAAAATGCAGTAAAGCACAATTCAATATCCGCCGGCAATCCGCTAACAATCACCATTGCCATTACAGGAGATTACCTGCTGATGACAAATAATCTAAATCCTAAAATAACGCCTGAAAAAGGGGAGCAGATGGGATTGCAAAATATTCAGAAGCGTTACCTCTTACTCAGTGCAGCGCCTTTGAAGATTGTGCAGGATACGAATACTTTTTCGGTTTATATACCTTTGATCTACGGCGAAAGGCTGCATAAAACCAACCGGATTTGAACACAAGAATACTCATCATCGAAGACGAAGAAGCGGCTGCAAGAAGGTTGCAGAAAATGATCCTTGAGGTTGTACCCGATGCCGAGGTATTGCCATTTGTTACAGGTATACAATCAGCCATTAACTGGTTCCAGGCAAACAGCGCACCCGACCTGATATTCTGCGATATCCATTTGTCAGACGGTAATAGCTTTGAGATATTCAGGCAGGTCAGGATTACGGCGCCAATCATTTTTAGTACTGCTTACGACCAATATGCCCTGCAGGCATTCAAAGTAAACAGTATTGATTACCTGTTAAAACCGGTAAAGAAAGACGAACTGGATAGGGCAATCAAAAAGTTTTTATCGTTGAACCTTACCGCACCGGCAGCGATCGATGTAAATAAATTATTGCAATCCTTGCAGCAGGCCAAACCTTCCTACAAAGAGCGCTTTGTAGTTAAATATGGTGAACACATAAAGACTATTGAAACTACGGATATCGCCTACCTGTATACCGAAAACAAAATCAATTTCCTGGTAACAAAAGATCAGCGTCGCTTTGCTATCGATTACAATCTCGACCAACTGGAAGAACTGCTTGATCCAAAACGGTACTTTCGCATCAACCGGCAATTCATCATTGGTTTCCATTCTATCGCCGAGATGCTTACTTACCCGAAGTCACGTGTGCTGGTACATCTAAACCCGCCATCAAAAATCGAAACCATCGTCAGCACCGAACGGGCAGCCGCATTCAAAACCTGGCTCGATGGCGGATAATCCTGCTTAAACCCATCCTTGCTATAAACATCACACGGGTTTTTTTGGCGATCAGGTATTAAAACCTTATGATTTTGCAATGCGGCATTGTTATCCTACTTTTGCGCCGCAGCAGGAGGATTTGTTTATTGTTCGGCCTGCTGACTTAAGATTACCAACTGAACTAATAAACGAATCCATTCTGCCGGTCCTCCACAGCTTGAACTCGTTATTAGTTCCAAATATTTCTTCAAGTCAGCATCCCAATAGTTCAATTGATCGTCCGTGTACAACCAGGCAGGCGATGCAAGCCCCCGCTGTAGACCCCGTGATGCGCCTTTGGGTCGGGCATAAAACCTAGATGCATGCAAATACAAAATGAACTCAGCAAGCGTATTCTTATAATTGATGGTGCAATGGGAACAATGATTCAGCGCCGGAAGCTTGAAGAAGCAGACTACCGGGGAGAACGTTTCAAGGACTGGCATACCGATGTAAAAGGAAATAACGACCTGCTTAATATTACGCAGCCACAGATCATCATCGACATCCACAAAGAATACCTTGAAGCTGGTGCAGACATCATTGAGACAAATACTTTCAGCTGTACCTCGATTGCGATGGCCGACTACGATATGCAGTCGTTTGCATACGAACTAAACGTAGAGGGTGCTCGTTGCGCCAGGATTGCGGCAGACGAGTACAATGCCAAAGATCCTTCGAAACCTCGTTTTGTTGCCGGTGCAATCGGCCCGCTTAATAAAACCCTAAGCCTTTCACCTGATGTAAACAACCCCGGCTACCGGGCAGTTACGTTCGACGAGGTTGCAATCGCCTATACCGAACAGATCAGGGGCCTCGCAGATGGGGGAGTTGACCTGTTTTTGATAGAAACGATCTTTGATACGCTAAATGCCAAGGCTGCTATTTACGCCATTAAGAAGTACTTCCGCGAGAATCCCAGCGGCAAGGGAGAGCTGCCTATTATGATCAGTGGAACTATCACCGATGCTTCCGGGCGTACCCTCAGCGGGCAAACCCTCGAAGCGTTTTACACCTCCATCAGGCATGCACGACCCATTAGTGTTGGCCTCAATTGTGCACTTGGTGCAACCCAAATGCGACCACATATCGAAGAACTCAGCCAGATCGCTGAATGTTATACCTCGGCATACCCCAACGCCGGTTTGCCAAATGCCTTTGGAGAATACGACGAGCAGCCACATGAAACCGCCCACATTATTGAAGATTGGGCTAAAGAAGGTTTTGTAAACATCGTAGGCGGTTGTTGCGGAACTACCCCCGATCACATTAAACACATTGCCGACCAGGTAAAAAACTATTCACCACGGCAGCTGCCGGTTTTGGAAGCGGTGCTGTAGTACAATAAACAAAACCATCGCGATAAGCAATTTTTTGTCTTCCGCCTTAGTCTTTCACTCGTCACTACGTAACACCCAGGTTATAAGTGGCTCTAGTAAGCAAAAATCACCTTGCACGTTTTAACCAGCGTGATGTGGATCAGAAATAAAATATGGAAACGACAGTTATTAAACCTTACCTGCGACTCGCCGGCTTAGAACCACTTGTGGTTCGCCCTGAAACAAACTTCGTAAACGTTGGCGAAAGAACAAACGTGACCGGGTCAAAGAAGTTTGCCCGGCTGATCAGGGATAATAAGTATGAAGAGGCCCTTTCAGTTGCCCGGCAGCAGGTAGAAAGCGGCGCCCAGATACTCGATGTAAACATGGATGATGCTTTACTCGATGGTGTTTTGGCCATGACAACTTTTTTGAACCTCCTTCAGGCAGAACCGGATATTGCCAGGATACCTGTAATGATTGACAGCTCCAAGTTTGAGATCATCGAAGCGGGGTTGAAATGTGTGCAGGGAAAGTGCATCGTAAATTCCATCAGCCTTAAAGAAGGTGAGGAAAAGTTTATTGACCAGGCATTTATTTGTAAGAGCTATGGCGCCTCAGTAATCGTTATGGCCTTTGACGAAAAAGGCCAGGCGGATACGAAAGAACGCAAAATCGAGATCTGCGAAAGAGCTTACAACATTCTAGTTCAGCAAGTCGACTACGATCCGCAGGATATCATCTTCGATCCCAACATTTTCGCCATTGCAACGGGTATCGAAGAACACAACAACTACGCAGTTGACTTTATTGAAGCTACCCGTATCATTAAACAAAAAATGCCCCTTACCAAGGTGAGTGGCGGGGTAAGTAACGTTTCCTTTTCGTTCCGCGGCAACGATACCGTTCGCGAGGCCATACATTCAGTTTTCCTCCTGCATGCTATTGCTGCAGGTATGGATATGGGTATCGTAAACGCCGGGCAGTTGCAGGTGTACGATGAAATTGAGCCGAGGTTAAGAGAGCTTTGTGAAGACGTCATACTCAACCGGAATCCCGAAGCGACTGATCAGCTGCTTGCTTTTGCAGAAACCGTTAAAGCAAAAGGTAAAACGGTTGTACAGGACCAGGCATGGCGCAGCGAGCCGGTTGAGAAGCGTTTGTCGCATTCGCTTGTAAATGGTATTACCGACTTTATCGATGCCGATACAGAGGAGGCCCGGGTTAAATATCCCAAGCCACTCGATGTTATCGAGGGTCCGTTGATGGACGGAATGAATATCGTGGGTGACCTGTTTGGTGCCGGAAAAATGTTTTTACCCCAGGTGGTTAAAAGTGCCCGGGTAATGAAAAAGGCAGTTGCTGTACTTACCCCTTACATCGAGGCCGAAAAGGAGGTCAGAAGATTAGCACATATCGAAGCCGGAACTGTAAACGAAGAAGGTGCCGGTGCAGCGAAAATATTATTGGCAACTGTAAAAGGCGATGTTCACGACATTGGAAAAAATATCGTGGGTGTCGTACTGGGTTGCAACGGTTACGATATTATCGACATGGGTGTTATGGTACCCGCCGATAAAATCCTGGAGACCGCAAAAAGGGAGAAGGTTGACATCATCGGTCTAAGTGGATTGATCACGCCTTCACTCGACGAGATGGTTCACATAGCAAAGGAAATGAAGCGTCAGAAGTTCGAGCTGCCCTTACTAATCGGTGGCGCAACCACCAGCCGTATGCATACCGCTGTTAAGGTTGCCCCTGAATACGACGAAGGTGTGGTGCACGTGCTTGATGCGTCAAGAAGCGTTACCGTTGCGGGATCGTTGTTGAGCAAAGAGCAGAAACCTGACTTTTTGAAGACGTTAAAGGATGAATACAGCAAGCTTAAACAGGATTTCGCCAACAAGAAAACTGCTAAAAGCTACCTGCCTTTTGCCCAGGCCCAGGAGAATAAAGTAAAGATCGATTGGGACGCATTTACTCCTGTTGAGCCAACCTTCACGGGTACCAGGGGATTTACCGATTACAGTCTAGAAGAGATTGCTGCCTATATCGATTGGCAACCCTTCTTTATTGCCTGGGAACTGCACGGAAAATTTCCGCAGATACTGAGCGACGAAAAAGTGGGTGCAGAAGCAACACGATTGTACAAAGATGCGCAGGTGCTATTAAAAAAGATTATCGCCGAAAAGTGGCTTACGGCCAACGGAGCAATTGGATTTTGGCCGGCCAATTCGAACGGTAAGGATACGATCACCGTTTTAAACGAAGAAAAAAAGGAGTTGGTTTACCTCGAAAGCCTGCGTCAGCAGGTCAAGAAAGCCGGCGGCCAACCAAACATTTCGCTTACCGATTTTATTGCCCCAACTGAGTCTGGCAAGCAGGATTACCTTGGTGCTTTTGCAGTAACCATACAGGGAATCGAGCCGCACCTCAAGCGTTTCGACGAACAACACGACGACTATAATAAAATTACGTTACAGGCACTTGCCGATCGCCTTGCCGAGGCATTTGCTGAACTGTTGCATAAGCGCACCCGTACCGAATTGTGGGGCTATGCAAAAGATGAAAGTCTTACCAACGACGACCTGATTAATGAGTCGTATGTTGGTATTCGTCCTGCGCCTGGCTATCCCGCATGTCCCGATCATACAGAGAAGTACAAGTTATTCGACCTGTTGGAAGTTACCCGATTAACCGGGATCCAACTTACTGAAAGCCTCGCCATGTACCCGGCAGCCTCTGTTTGCGGTTGGTATTTTGCTAACCCGCAAAGCAAATATTTCGGCATCGGCAAAGTTGAAAAAGATCAGGTAGTGGATTATGCCAACCGGAAAGGTATGGCGCTGGAGGAAGTTGAAAGGTGGTTGAGGCCTGTATTGGAGTACGATGCTTAGTAAGATGAACTATGAATGATAAGAGATGAAATATGAGTGATGAGGTATCATTCGTAAGGTATTAAGAAGCCACAGCTTTGAAGTCATACGATATGCTGTAATGGAGTTAGCAATGAGTAATCGAACGCAAACTCCCGGTTTTTAGTATTGTCAAGAAAATGCATTCATACTTCATCATTCATACTTTCTTTTTGTTTCCAGCAGGAGGAATGCTATTTGGCTCCGGTTGTGTCACTCACTTGTACGGCATATCATTGCTGGGCAAAAATGCTCTCCTTATACCAATTGGCATTTCATGTAAATATAAAGGATCAATCTCCTGGTAACAAAAGCTGCGGTAAATCTAAGATACAAGCCCGCCCGGCTGACGCCGTTCGGACGGGTGGGCTTGTACGGCATATCGTTGCTGGGCTAAAATGCGCTCCTTATAGCGAATAAGACTAAATTCCTGTGGAAGGAATCAGTTAGTGTAGATGCAGGAGAATATTCTCTTAAATCGGTAAAAAGGCTAGAGTCAAGGAGCTGCTGACCTTTCACGTCTCATCTCTCATCGTTCATATCTCATCACTCCTTTCACGTCTCATATCTCCTAACCTTTCATTCAACATCTGGCATTCAACATACAACATAAAGAAACTACCCCGGCACCCGGGTGATGTATTTTTCGATCTCTTTGATTTGATCGACAACCTGCTTGGTGGTTGGCTTAAGCGCTTTGGCTTTACGGAAGAAATCTTTTGCCGCGCGGAATTCGCGTTTGTTCATGTAGATCTGGCACATGCTGAGGAAGGCGACGGCCTGGCTTTCTTTGTCGGGGATCCCGGCCCGGATTGCCTGGCGGATATAGCTTTCGCCATTTTTCATATCACCTTTTTGCAGGGCCATCATACCGAGCTGTAACTTATTCGCACCCTCGGCTTCCGCCATGGGCGAACCCAGGTCGAGGCTTTTCTTCATGTGCTTTTCAGCAGAGTCGAAATCCTGGTTCATCATCGCCAGGTTGCCTTTGAGTGTATAATAGGTTGAGCGGATCGGTTTATACAGGAGGTTTGGAAACCAGATCGAGTCCATTATTTTCTTCACTTCCTCCATATTGCCCTCTTCCATCGGCTTTTGAATCAGCCGGAGGGGTCCGATAAAGAAATGGCTTGCAATGGCAATAACGCCCAGGAAATAGAGAATGAAAGCAGCCCAGAAGCCCGCGCTGATGTTTACCCAGATGGCGAGGGCGATAGCCAATACCCCAAGGTAAAGACGGTATTTTATAAGGAGATTATAGAACTTCATACGAGGTGAAAATTGGCCTGCAAAGATAGCGGAAAAGGAGATTACAGATTTTCAAATTGAATTGAAGGTTGAATATGTTTAATCTCTATTTTTGCCGCCTGAATAGCCAGTTCTTTTTGGTTTGGTCCCGTAGTTCAATGGATAGAATAGAAGTTTCCTAAACTTTAGATACAAGTTCGATTCTTGTCGGGACTACTAATTAGGTTGAAAATGTTTTATGCTTATGTGCTGAAAAGCGTCTCGCATAACTACTATTACAAAGGTCATTGCCACGATCTGGAGACCAGACTACGCCAGCACAACTCCGGCATGACCCAGTCGACCCGCCCATATCTTCCATTTGTTATAGTTTACTTCGAAACCTTCGACACGGAGGTTGATGCTATTGCAAGAGAGAAATACTTTAGACGGCGAGTGGGAGAAAGTTTATTAAAAAGAAGTTGGATGAATAAGTCAATGTTAGGTGCTAACGACCGTGAACAGTTGTAGCATAGAGGCTTCCTTAACTTTAGATACACCCGCCCGACTGTACCAGCCGGTACGGGCGGGAGTTCGATTCTTGTCGGGACTACTAATTAGGTTGAAAATGTTTTATGCTTATGTGCTGAAAAGCGTCTCGCATAACTACTATTACAAAGGTCATTGCCACGATCTGGAGACCAGACTACGCCAGCACAACTCCGGCATGACCCAGTCGACCCGCCCATATCTTCCATTTGTTATAGTTTACTTCGAAACCTTCGACACGGAGGTTGATGCTATTGCAAGAGAGAAATACTTTAAGACGGCGAGTGGGAGAAAGTTTATTAAAAAGAAGTTGGATGAATAAGTCAATGTTAGGTGCTAACGACCGTGAACAGTTGTAGCATAGAGGCTTCCTTAACTTTAGATACACCCGCCCGACTGTACCAGCCGGTACGGGCGGGAGTTCGATTCTTGTCGGGACTACTAATTAGGTTGAAAATGTTTTATGCTTATGTGCTGAAAAGCGTCTCGCATAACTACTATTACAAAGGTCATTGCCACGATCTGGAGACCAGACTACGCCAGCACAACTCCGGCATGACCCAGTATATCCGTTCCCATTACAGGTTGCCGATTTAATGTTTCTTGCCTGGCGAGTTATTGCACATCCCTCGTGAAAACCTCATATACCATCTTTGATTGATCGACAACTCGTACTGCGACTGTTTCCCAATAAGCTTTGAAGAAGATGTTATTGGATTGATGACTAAATAAATCCTGACGGTTCAATTTCTCTGTAACGTATACTTTGTTCTCTCATTCCACGCATAGTATATTCCTGGCTTCAACTTAGATAAGTAAAAAATCGCATAGGGGTAACATCCGCCTTTAAACAGGACCCGGCCCGAAGTAGTGGTTACTTTGTAATATGCACGTCGGGAGCTATTTTCAATTAATAAACTGTGGTTGATTATTTCTCTTCTTCCAGAAGGGTGAATGAGATAACTGGGGCGCGTTTCACTTGTTTGGTAGTCCGAATGAAAGAGGGTGTCCGGGCCTCCCGAAATAGATTTAGTTCTGGGATGCTGGGGAAAAAATACCCTGACCTTAGACTTCTCAGGATCGTTAGAGATCCACATTCTACCATGTTTTTCAAAACGAAAAGGCTGCCCAATCGAGAAAATCGGCACCAGTAAGAGAGCCGCTAATATTTCCTTAATTGGGTTCATAAGGTCCCCTCCGGTGCTTTTCTCCTGCTGGTAAGCTCATTTTCGGCAGTCACTAACGGCTTTTTACGTAACGTGGTCTTTGTTGACATTTTCTCCCTTTTCCTTTGCCAAAAATAAACGATTTTCAATACTTACACGACCTTCAACACATGATACCTTCTCCATCCCGCACTCCGATCCGATCTTGACTGAACCGGGTGGTACTTATTTCCATTCTTCCCCACGCCGAGCGCTTTGCTTTGCGCCAGTACTTTGTTATACCGCTTAAACATCGTCAGTGCTTATGACCGCGGATGCGCACAATTTATTCGGCACTTACCGTTTCCAAATGGGACGGTTGCGCAGATCGCCGGCCGGCGCAGTTGCCGCGTTTAGCTGTCCAAAGTACGGGGAGAATACTGTACCAGCACAACTTCGGTATGACACAGCCTACCCGACCTTACATTCCCTTTGTTATTGTTTACTTTGAGAGCTTCGAAGCGAAAATTGATGCTATTGCAAGAGAGAAATAGTGTAAGACGGCGAGCAGAAGGAAGTTTATTAAAAAGAAGTTAGGGGGTAGGTTTATCAGTTGTGTTCAGGGTAGGTTGGAACTGAAGAACGGAAGTTTCCTAAACTTTAGATACACACGCCCAACTGTACCAGCCGGTACGGGCGGGAGTTCGATTCTTGTCGGGACTACGTATTGGTTTGAGATGCATTTAAGTCGATCGTCCTTTATGGGTAAAGTAGGTTGCAAAAGACAGAAAGCAGAACTCTAAATGATCAACCAGCAGCTTTCAAGATTTTATAAATCCACAATGCGCTATCCAGCTACCTAGCCACCTCGATCTTCACCTTTTTGTTTTTGATCTTTTCATTTTTAATCAACTCCAGCGCGGCACCAAGCTTTGTTTTCCGCACCGCTACAAAGGAGAAGAAATCCTTGACTTCTATCAACCCGATATCTTCTTTTTTCAGCTTGCCTTTGTTCGACAAAAAGCCTACAACGTCGATCTTGTTGACCTTGTCTTTTTTACCCGCAGCGATATACAACGTGGTCCATTTTGGCTTGGCGGGAAGCTCTGGCTTTTCTGGTAAATCAATGCGTTCCGGTTCGGGACTAATGTAATCCGGGAGCTTCTCTTCTTCGGATAGGAGTAAGATTGCGGTTCCGCTGGCATCCATTCTGGCGGTTCTTCCGTTGCGGTGGGTAAACGCATCTTCCGTGTGCGGAAGGTGATAATGAATGATGTACCGGATGTTAGGAATATCAAGACCTCTTGCAGCCAGGTCGGTGGTCACCAGCAGGTTTGTGCTGCCGTTCCTAAACTTCGCCAGGGCACTATCGCGTTGTTGTTGCTCCAATGCGCCATGATAAAATTCATTGTAGATACCTTTTTGCGTTAACAGCTCACTTGTTCGTTCAACGGCTTCGCGGTGGTTACAAAATACCAGGGTTGAACGATCTCCCAGGAAACAGATTAACCTGAAAAGGGCGTCAGATTTGTCTTTTTCTTCAGAGAGCACCATCTTAATGGCAAGCTTATTTGGCTCATCTGCTTCGCCATCCAGGAAATTTAATTTTAATGGCTGTTGTAAGCCAATAAACGGAGGAATCTCAACAGCCTCGGTGGCTGAAGTGAGGATACGCTTATCAATAGCAGGCAATGAACCTATAATGAAAGACATTTCTTCCAGAAATCCCAGTTCAATTGACTTGTCAAATTCGTCAAGTACAAGGGTTTTAATGGAGTCCACGGTAATGTTTCCGCGACGAATATGATCTGCCAGTCGGCCCGGGGTGCCAACCAATAATGCAGGAGGTTGAACAAGGTTGTTTTCTTCAGTTTCCCTCAGGTGTCCGCCATAACAACAGGTTACTTTTAATCCGGTACCCATCTGCTTGAATACCTGTTCGATCTGTAAGGCTAGTTCGCGGGAGGGTACAATGATGATTGCCTGGGTCTTATTGATCTCTTTATCCAGTAAATCAAGTACGGGCAGGAGAAAAGCAAGTGTTTTGCCGGAGCCGGTTTTCGAAAGCAGGATAACCTCCTGGTGAGATTTATTGGCCTCAATTGCAGCAAGCTGCATTTCGTTTAATGCATCAATGTTTAAATTGGCCAGGATTGTTTCCGTGGAGTATGCTTTTTTGTTCATGAACAGCGTGCAGGTTTGGTGAATAGGAATTCACTGCACGTTTACAAAGATAAACGTTATGCCTGCTAATAAGCTGTTATGAGCTTCAGCCAATGCTGTTTGTAGATCTGAAATGCGCCCCCGCGCTCGTTAGTCAAACTGCAACATAATTTCCGTAGAGCCATTAATGGCTGAACCAGTGTTGTTGTGTGCCTATAAATAGAAAAGAGGGGATGTCAAATCCCCTCTCTCAATGATAATCTAATCAGTAAAGTTGGCTTGCAAAGTTGTTACAAGGTCGATCAGGTTGTTATTGAACAACTGATAGTCATTACCTGGTTACACAACTTATAAGTTACATACTGAATTATTATTTCCCCTTTTTCTGCTTCAGGATGTCTTTTTGAGCAACCACAACCTGGTCTACCACCCCTCCTAACACTGTCACACCAACGACCACCTGGTTACCTGTAATTATATTGGCATCTCGCAACAAGTTGTTTAACACGTTGTCAATAGTCAAATCGTTTAAAATGTCATTAAGAGCTACGATTGTAACAGTATTATTGTTCAGCACATTAGATACGTCAACTACATCAGTGATAGTGATGTCTTGAACGTTTATGGCTACGGTTCCCACCTGAACAGCAATTAGATTGCCTGCTGCAGCCAGAACCTGTTCACCGGTGGTGATTTGAGCCTCTGCTGTTTTAGAACTTAAAGTCAGTGCCATGCACATTGACAATGCAATCAGTAAACTTTTCATGTTTAAATGGTTTTAATCGTTAAAGAATGATTGTCTTAGCGCGCACTAAGGTTTACATGGGTTCAAGATTGGTGCCGTTAGGGGTATTTAGAACAATGTTGAAGAAAGTTGATCAACTGACCGTATGAATGATCGTTGACAAATGACTCACAGACCACAAGATTGACATAAGTCACTGACTTGCAATAAGGTACTTCATATTTGTTGTTTTTTGACCCGTTTTGAGCCACATTTCCACACTATGTTTTCATGAGCTAAGCGGCTCGAATTATTGCTCGACGGACATCACCTATGATCCAACAAAGGTCTAATCTGTTGAACTTTAAAGCCAAACGATGCCAGCTAATAAGCCCGATATCAGAAGCAACTCCCTTCTATCATTGCTCAGCATCAAACTTCATCAATCGGGTACTGCATGTTGATTGTGGAAAAACCATGTTAAGTGCAATTCAAAATAACAGGCACCGTCTTTGTTATGTAGCCGCGCCTCACCTATCATAATATCCTTTGGATCACATGACCGTAATAGTTACCGAACTATCACCAAATCATTAATCCATGAACGAAATACATTATGACTTTGTTGACCTGGATAGCGAAGCGGCTTTCCAATTGTTCGGGCAAACGTTAGGTGGTGTTTCGCAAGGAGATTTGTTAGTGTTTGATAACCAGCTCGCAACAGGAAAACTCACCATCTCCACCCCGGAAAACGGGTTATGGATGAGAAAGTGGACGTTTACCGTTTTTCAAAAGATTTTGCTACACAAACGCCCTGCTCCGGCAGAAAGTGAACGCAAATTCATCCTCATCTATTTTCTAAACCCCGAAATCTTCGGTCTTAAACATAAGAGCCGGAAAATTCAGGTAAAGGGTGCTGAAAAAAACATCTTTCTCACCAGTAAGGTGGCAATGGATTTCACCGTATTACCAAATCAGCCCTTTTATGTTTTAGACATTGCCTTTACAGAAGGGTGGCTTCAAAAGCATTTCATTGATGCTGAGCCCGAACATCTTTCAGCTTTAGCGAAACACTTTGCCCATAACAATTCCAGCGTTGTACAACGATGTTGTGTGGATGAATACACGGTGTTGGACGAGCTCGAAAATGCTTCATCACAACAACAGGCTGATCCACTCTTTATACGATCCCGTGTTTACAACCTCATCATACTCTTCCTGAAGAAATTGCTGGCAGTCGACAAGCAGCCTGAGTTAGTGAGCACCGTCAGTTATGAACAGCTCATGCATGCAAGGAGCTTGATTAATGATCGCCTTGGGACCCAACTTAATATCAAATCCATAGCAAGGGAGGTAAATATGAGCGTGGCTTCACTATCAAGGCAATTCAAAAAAATTTATGGGAAAAGTATAAGTGAATATCATCTTGGTGAGAAAATGGAATGGGCAAAGAAAATCATCATTGAAAATGATTTTCCAGTAAAGGAGGTGGCGATGATGTTAGGCTATCATCAACCAAGTTCGTTTATCGATTGCTTTTCAAAATATCATGGTTTTAGCCCGGGAACCCTTAGGGCTGTTACTGCTGACACTTGATTATTGGCAAAATGGATGGTCTTTTTTTTACTTAAAACAGGTTGATCTTGAACATTATAGACAATTCAAAGCCAATCTGTATAGCTTTTGGAGAACTGATACGATTCTTTATAAAAAGCTCGGAAACAACCTATGTGCTTGATCCCTTTCTTGGAAGTGGTAATGTTAAGGTGTTTAAACTTGAACACGGCCTATATGTACGTTTGTGGGACTGTTCTTTTGATCATGCTATAGAATTGGTTAACGAGGAATTCTTTGATGTCCGAAAACAGTACTACACCCTTGCTTTTTTCCTGGACCTGGCAGGAGTAAAATTTGCGCATCATGGGACGTATGCCGGTGAGAACAAGATTTGGGACACGGCGTTGATCCCCGCTGATTCGGATTACAAGATTGCGATGGATGCACGTGCAAAAGTGAACTGTTTTAGTGTTAGTTTTTCAAAGAAATGGTTGGATGCCAATAATATCAACTTAAGTAGTAAGCCGGGTGAAAACCAACATACCTCTAAGCTTTTTCCAGCAACACTGCAATCCATGACGGTAGCTGAAAAAAAGCTGTTGAGCGAGATCGCCACTAGTTCGTTCAACAACCCTCTTGGATCGTTTTACCTTAGATCAGCTGTGTTAAAAATTGTTTGCGATTTTTTTTATAAAATCAGGCTAACAGAACCTGCTAACGGACTTTCTCAAAGTATAACCATTTCTGATGTTGAGCGGCACCTTTGCAGCGATCTTTCCGCGGCCTTGCCCAACCTAAAAGCATTGGCCGAAAAATTTTCCAGGAGTGAGGTCACATTGAAAAGGCACTTCAGGAAGAAATTCGGGGTTAACATGTCAAATTATTTCATCAATAAAAAAATGGAATATGCGCGTAAACTTTTAGGTGAAGGCGGTAAAACCATCGCTGAGGTAGCAAATATTGTCGGATATAAGAACGTTCATCACTTTGAAAGCATGTTGAAGAAACATAAGTAGCTCGTCCGGGGTTATCTGATGTTACGAATAAAAAAGGTCACCTCAATTAAGGTGACCTTTTTTGATTGAACACTAAACCTCTCTAAAGTTATTGGGTGTTGTTGGCAGCTGCACGAACCCTCGAATAAGGCAAGTAGATTTGGAAACCAACCTGTAAGTTGAGGTTGCTGCTTGATACCGCACTTCCAAAACCAACAATGTTGTTGTACTTTAAAAGTCCTTCCAGACCAATGTTCGGGGTAATAAAATACGCCAAGCCCGGACCGACACCAATACCTAATCCATTGGTATTGTCACCAACAGTTGGGTTATAGCCTTCAATACCAACATTACCTTCGAAGAAAAACCTTGAATGTCTTACCAGGTTTAGTTCAGCGTCGTTGATATAGTAGCGGCCGAGTGCACCAACACCATAATTTACACTTGCACCCACGCCTTTAGCAGTCGCAAGACCGAAATTCAGGTATGCACCCAAGGCAGTGTTGTTCCTGATAAACCAGGCTGCTTTAGGATTGATTTGCACATTAAAGTTACCTCCCCTGTTAAGGCTCAATTGCAAATTGGCAAGATCGGCACCCACCATTACATTCCCCTTCTGAATTTGCGCGTTTAAGATCTGCCCGCTCGCAAACACAAATGCGAATACACATAAAATTTTTTTCATAAAAATCATTTTTATTGAAGGTTATAAATTTTATGCCATAGTCGTGAACATACAACAGTATTGTAAGGATAAACAGATATTAATTTCTCAAGCAACTGCGTTCGGATTTATTGTTGCATAAGCTAATTGCCAGTCTACCAGGCGCTTAAAAAAGAGGTGAGTAGCTAAAGTCAGGAAAGAAAAGTTTTTTAACGTGGTGTTCTTTAATTCTTTCGCCTGCAATAAATTTTATTTCACCATCAATTACATACAATTGTGTTGCAAGGGGCCAGGTTCGTCCGCAAGGTTTGGAACAATATGCACCAGGATAACACCACCATTGAGCTTATATGCGGGATCGTTTGTTTGACTGCGTGAAAATCAACATTGTTGATGCATCACCCGGTGAGTTACCCGATAGGCTACTCCTTAGATTGAATAACCAGCAACAGGAAAAGGTATATACCGGCTTCGTCATCAGGGACGTTGATTATCGTATAACAGCCTGCTGCTTAAAAGGGCAATAAAATGTACAGTATGGAAAGCAGCAATTGGATAAGAATAGAAATGGCCAGTGTTGTGCTGAGCATGTTTTGAAGTTTTTGTTGCAGGTAAGCTTTTGGGTCCTCCCTTTTGCTCACCTGAAGCGCGTCGAAGTAGACGTAAGTATTTATGTTTGCCTGTTCCCGTTTGAATATGAAATAGTGAAATGATTTTGCAAACAGCAAGCTGGTGATAGCAATAAGGTTGATATTGATCAATAGGGTAATAGGGCCTTGCATAGCTGGATTTTGGAATAAAAACGAATATTTGCGCGGATTATTATTTTGTTGCAACTACGTGTTACTGCCTTGCGTTCTTCATGGCTTAGCAATAGCAGCCACTAACATAACACCACTATTTTCAAAGTACCTGCGCAACCGGGGCATTCTTGTACCCTCCTGGACCCGTATGGGGTTTAACTTACCAGCACGACCCGGGTCTCCACTTACTAGAATCAGATCTTGAGGCAAAAAAGATGGTTGGTTCCTGCAAGCACCGGCTTCAGCGGACGGGATGCCGTATTATATTTGATCATCTCATTCGTTTTCATAATTTTATTCCTTCAGTATGGCAGCCGTGCTGAGAACCTTCCCCGCTTAAATTCAATAATCCTCATTGCTATTGTATAGTCATTCCCACCCGTTGTTAACGGCCAGGTATTCTTGTACTTTAAATCATCTATTGTTGAAAAATGCTGTTTATCTTACCAACCTCGTGTTGGTATTAATTTCCATTTACCTGTTTAACATCGCACCACCGACAACACCAAACATCTTCCTGTTTTGGGCACTAGCCATTCTATGGTTGAGTTGTATTCCATTATATCATTTTTTGCTTATTGGCTGCGAACGTGAAGCCATTCCGTTAATGCCAGTGTGGAGCGGTTTTATTGTTCTCTCATATTCATTGCCGGTATTCCTAATTAAACCTGAAGACTACGAAATCTATGATGTTACTGCAGAATGCCTGGAATATTCTTTTTGGAGTTTCCTGTTGTTTTATATTTATTATTATTGTTTATACCATACCCTATCGACTAAGATCCGGTTTACGCCAATTCAGTTTTCAGTAACGGGCGCGAGATGCCGGTTTTATGCCTTGCTATTTCTTTTAGTAAATATTGTAACGTCAAAAGTTTTCTCAATTGATTCAATCCAGTTTATCGGGGTACTTGGTTTCTATTTTTTTGTAGGAACTTATATTGTATTGCAGCATCAAAAAGTAAGGATCACAACAGTTGAGAAAGTACTCTTTAATATCATTTTGCTGTATGAATTTATTGAAAGAGTGATCTCGGGACAAATACTTGCATTTGGGTTATTGTTTATCTTTTATGTTTTTGTTTCGTACGTACTAAAAGCTGGAATGAAAAAATTGGTAATTGTGTGTGTCAGCTTTGTGCTTTTATATTCCTGGTATTCGCAGGTAAAATACAGCTATCGTGAGTTTATCTGGTTTAGCGACAAAAGCTACAACTTCATAGAGCGGGTACAGCTGCTTGGTGATCTTGCTTTCCATCCCGAAGCCTACAATGCAGGTCCGCCGAAGGAAACCGAAAAGCAGAACTCACACATCATCTGGAGGTTTTCCTACCAGGCATCAGCTTTTGCTTTAATCATCGACAAAACGCCCAGGGACGTGCCCTTTTGGGAAGGTAGTACTTACCAGGTGCTGGCGAAATTTATACCGCGAATTCTATGGCCCGATAAGCCGCTAGAAGATGCCAACCTTCAATACAATAAAACGTACGGCCTTGTTCCGCCTGAAGCTGAGGTCTCGCCATTTCCACTACCGACGCTGGCAGAGATGTACATGAATTTCGGAACGGCCGGAATAGTTTACGGGATGTTCGGGTTAGCCCTTTTGTACTACGGAATGAACAGCTATTTCAATTCGATCAACAATAACCCGATCAATAAAGTTTATGGGATCGGTATCCTTATCAGTTACATCAATATAGAGGGTAATTTTACGATGACCTTTGGTGTTATTTCTTTGATGATCCTAACTTTACTCGCGTTATTGTACTGCTTCAAACTTCTGGCAGACAAGCTTAATATACACTAGCGTTTCCGCTTCAGTCTTTTTCTGATTGCCTGCCTGAAACCCTTTAACTTGAGGTAGGTAACCTGCTATATGCAAAGGTGATCTTTTGCCTGATACCCCTAGCCCGATTACAGTTCAAAAAATTTAAACTATAGCCCATTTGGGTTTTTGTACTTCGTCGTTTTTATCCCATTTATAACCTGTTTTTGACCTCCAATGATTCTCGTTTAAAATAGGGTTTAATTAAAGACTAAAACGGGGGATAATATGCCATTTACAGAGGGAAAACGACTTTTTGCAGTGTTTTAAAAACCCTTCTATTTGGCGGATCGGCTGGTAAGATTTAGAAGATATTTCTTGTCTGAATTCCGCCCCTTTTTTCTGCCAGAATATACCGGCAGGCCCTATTACAACAGGCAATCTTTTTCCCCGGGTCTCGTTTCATATTTATCCAATATTCTAAATTCCATGAAAGCTAAAATCCTCATGTTGAATGTGCTTACCATGCTTACATTCAACTCATTCAGCCAAACCACAACCACGGTTATGGCCGCCGCCGGTGCCACCGGTTCCGCAGAGGGCGTAACCCTCGACTGGATACTTGGCGAAACAGTAGCAGGTGCAGTTGAAACCGGGTCGATCATGTTGACACAAGGTTTCGAGCAACCTTCAATCGTTTCTACAAGGATACCTACATTTTTAAAAAGTGTGAAGGTGCCAGCTCAAACATCTGTATTTCCTAACCCGGTAAACGCCTTGTTAAACGTCAGGGTCCAGTCACAGGAAGAACGTGTTGTATTGTCACTGTTTGATCTTCAGGGAAATCTTATTATGACAAGGCAAGCGAATGCAAAAAATGATCTTCAGCAGATCGACATGTCAAAGCTTGCTGCCTCTGTGTATATCCTTAGAATAACAAATATGAATGGCCTTTTAATCGACAATTTCAGAATTGCTAAACTTAAATAATCCAATAAACCTTTACTATGAAAAAATTATCATTTGCGCTACTTTTTGCCCTCGCATCCACTTTTGGTAAAGCACAAACGGTGCCCCAGGGAATGAATTACCAGGCAATTGCACGAAACCTCAATGGCGAAGTGCTGGTTAACCAACCGGTCTCTTTAAAAATAGATCTTTATAAGGGTCCGCAGGAGTCGTCTTCAGTATTCTATAGCGAAACGCATGCGGCAAACACCAACCAACTTGGTCTTTTCACGCTGATCATCGGTTCAGGCAAACCCGTTACAGGTACGTTTTCGAAAGTGCCCTGGAGTACAGAGGAAGTCTGGATCAATATATCAATAAAAACAAGCAGCCAGGATAGATACAGTGTTATAAATAGCACGAAGTTATTGGCAGTGCCTTATGCGTTCCACGCAGGAACTGCTGCTGAACTGGTCGGCAACCAGATCACCGGTCAAAGCCCTGCACCCGCAGCAACTGAAACAAATTTTTGGCGGACTGTAGGCAATGCAGGTCATTCGGAAGGCGACCGTCTCGGATCTACCGACTCTACAGACCTTGTACTGATTACCAATAACAAACAGCGCATTAAGATTACGGCCGGCGGTAACTTACAACTGGATAAACTTGCACATAAGGAGTCTGCTGAGCCGATGCAGGTACTTGCTAATGCGGACGGTGAATTGTTTACCCGGAAGATTAGCGATAATGTTGACAGCCTAGGGGTTAAAATTATAGGCGGTAAAAACCTGGACGTTTCGGGTGATGGAACTGCAAGCAAGCCATACGTAATTAATGCAAACATGGATAGTATCACTGCTTCGCCGCTTGACCGTGTTATTGCAACAGGTAATACGACTACCGGCAACATAGTATTCGAAAATGATGACAACTTCATTGAAACCAAACCCAGCAACTACAACGAATCCGTGAAACAGGGCAAGTTTAGTATGGCTGTAAAAGAGTTCCCCGGTGTAAATGGCTCTGGCAGCAGGAGTAATGTAGTTGGTAGCTTTTGGGGATACAATACTACCCCGGGTGGTGGTCAGTCAATACAAGGTGAGGCTGCGTATCGCTTTGCAGGTGAAACCTTTTTTGATGTAGGTGGCCGTAAAGTGATGGAGTTCCACTTACCGGAAATGCACACGAATTCAGGTCATGGTCTTCGCCCCTTCTCAATGTATATTGATCGCGAAACCGGTATTGGTTCAGCCGACTACCAAATGCACCAGTTTAATTTCAAAAAGGTTAACGACGCCAGTATCGACTGGATGAGGATGCGGAATGATGCGGGCGACATTCGCATAGAGATGCAGCCGGAAGCGGGAGGTAGTTCTTACCTGGAGATGAATGGCCGTGGTGAAACAGCGCCGGGTTCTGCCAACCATAACAAAGCATTTATTGTAAACAGTGGCAACGGTTTATCTTTTGTAAACAGTTCCGGTAATTTCAAGTTCAACAATGGTCTCGAAATAGAAGGTGGTGTTAGTCACGGTAGTACCTATGCCAATAATACCGACGCCAGCACTGGTTCTACTGCACACACGTTCCTTGGAAGGCAGACAAACAATCGCCTGCTTTCAATTGGTGACGATGCGTATTCTGAGAAGTTCTACATTACACCTACAAGTGTTATTTCAAGCCTTAACTTCCTCAGCATGGGTAAGTTGGAGATTGGTGGTTCAATTGCACCTGCAAATTCAGGCGACCTGAACATCAAGTTCAACACAGCAGGAAACAATGCAAAACTGAATTTTGTAAGCGATGCCGGCAACGTAATGGGTGGACAGGTATCCGTAGAAGGTGTATATGCAAAAACGATCCAAACCGAAAAGCCTTTGGGTGCTGAAAGTGCAGCGAAACTTAAGGTCGGAAACGTTGTAAGCGCAACCATCAGGAACATTACAAGTAAGTTTCTCCAGATTGAAATTGATGGCGTGAGCTATAAAATACCTTTAATAGACTAAGCGCTTAATTGATTACAACAAACGGGTTCATCTTTAACCACGAACCTATCTTTTAAAATGCAAAAACCGGAACGTGTTCCGGTTTTTGCATTTTAAATATACCTCCTCCACTAGTGAATGGGATTACAAACCCGATACACCAAGATTGGAGAAAGGATGAAGAACCAGGCTATTTACCGGGTATGTCCCGGACCGTACAGGATGTTGCCTGCCCTTGTGCCATTGTGCACCCCATTATCAACGGTAATGGCCCCGTTTACCAGTACATATTTAAAACCTGTGGAATATTGGTGTGGCTTATCAAAGGTGGAAAGATCGGCAACGGTTTTTTCGTCGAACACCACGATATCTGCAGCATATCCTTCCTTCAATAATCCCCGGCCATTCAGTTTAAACTTTTGCGCAGGCAAAGAGGTCATTCTCCGGATTGCTTCTTCTAGTATGATAACCCGTTCGTCGCGTACATACTTGCCCAGGACGCGTGCGTTTGTGCCGTAGCCGCGTGGGTGAGGTGCACCCTGGTTAAAGATGCGGATACTTGCATCGGAGGCAAACATGTTAAACGGGTATTGCATGATCTCCTTTACATCATCTTCGCTCATGCCATGGAAGACCATACCTGCACCACCATGCTCCATCATTTGGAGGATTGTTTCCGTTTCGTCAAGCGCCTTGTGTTTGCGTTCCTTTAAGAGGTTTATTGCCTCGATGCTTTTTCCGTTTAGCGTGGTGTCGTACTTATGGTAAGCAACCATTGCGTAACTAAAATGCTTCAAACGGCGTTTCTTCAGGCTCGTCAACATCTTTTCCTTTACACTTTTCCTAACATCCGGCCTGGAAAGCCGAGCGATCAATGAGTCCTGGCCATCTGCAAGCACCCACTCAGGCAAAAGTGTACTTAGCGACGTACTACTGGCGGTATACGGGTATTGATCTATGGTGACATCCAAACCCTCGTTGCGGGCATTGCGTACCATTTCAAGGGTTTGTTTACTTCGTCCCCAGTTTTGCTGGCCGCTTACTTTGAAGTGCGAAATCTCAACCGGCATATTGGCCTGCCTGCCAATGTTAATTGCTTCTTCAATGGCCTGGACAACACTGTCGCCTTCATCGCGCATATGTGAGGCATATACCCCATTGTATTTTGAGGCGGCTTTTGCAAGTGCAACTACCTCCGGCGTTTTTGAATATGTTCCGGGAATATAGATGAGTCCTGTTGACAAACCGGCAGCGCCATCTTTCATCGCCTGTTCCACCATCTGGCTCATCTGCGCCAGCTCAGCAGGATTGGGATCGCGGTTAGCGGAACCAATAACTGCTCTTCGAACTGTATTGTGCCCAACCAGCGAAGCGACGTTTACGGACAACTTTAAACTGTCGAGGCTTTTCAAGTACTGGTTGAGGTCTGGCTGAGATGATCCGCAGTTTCCGGTAACTACTGATGTAACACCATCGTAAATAAAGTTATTCGCCTCCGGGTTTTCCCGCTCATCGCCTTCAATATGCGTATGCACATCAATAAAGCCCGGGGCTACAATAAGGCCGTTTGCGTTGATTATCCTGGTAAAGCCCACACTATCCAGCTTTCCAATGGCGACAATCTTCCCGTTTTTTACCGCGACATCGCCATAATACCAGGAGTTGCCGGTGCCATCAATAATTTTTCCATTCCTGATCAGCAGGTCAGGACCCTGCCGGCATGAAGCCACCACCGGAACCATTAAACACAGTATAAGCCACCGCATAAACAAAATTTTCCCAAGTTAAGGATTGTGCCATTTCCTGTTTTGTAATTTAAATTTGAATATGCTCGAGATTAAAACAGCAGAGCCGGTGGCTGACCGGCAGGTAATACAACAGCTTTTTAAAGAATATGCCGATGGTTTGCAGGAAGACCTATGTTTCCAGGGTTTCACCGATGAACTGAATGAACCATTTAAAAAGTATTCACCCCCGCTTGGTTGTATTTTCATTGCCTATTATGAAGGCTTGCCTGCCGGTTGTATTGCTTTGCAGCCGCTGACAGCAGCAGGTGTGTGCGAAATGAAAAGGTTGTATGTACGACACGAATACCGGTCGAATGGTATAGGTGATAAGCTGGTGGCCCGTTTACTTATTGCTGCGGCAGCTATGCGTTATCACACGATGGTACTCGATACCCTCGACCGTTTACAACCCGCCATCAGGCTTTACGAACGACATGGCTTTGTAATAACAGAACCCTACTATGCCAATCCGCTTCCCGGAGTGGTATATATGCAACGGGGAATTAGCGCCTCCGCGGTGACTGATCTCGTTTAAGTGTCGTGCAGGTGCTTGTTGTAGTTATAAGGGCGAAGGGCTGCCGGATGGAAATGGAAAACACGCTGAAGGCTCCTGTGCCTGGCTTTGTGGCGGATTTGGAATGAACAGCCGGAACCGCTGTTGACGGAGAACCCCCGGATGAATGCCCCAAAAAAGAATCGTGTTAAAAGCAAAAGCACTTAGATCGTCGATTGCACTGGTATGTCGGGCACTTAATGCGAAAGCTGAAAGGTTTGTGTAACTACCTTATCGATAACAACAGGATAGTGCAGGTGCTCCAGTGCATGTATCTTGTTTGCGAGGGTGCCTGGTGTATCAGTGTGTTCGACCTTGCAACGTGCCTGGAAGATGATGTCGCCGGAGTCGTAATGTTCGTCCACATAATGGATCGTGATCCCGCTTTCTTTGTCGCCTGCCGCCAGCACACTTGTATGAACGTGTTCGCCATACATGCCTTTACCACCATAAAGGGGAAGTAGGGCCGGATGAATGTTTATGATTTTGCGTGGGTAAGCAGCGATAAGTGCAGCCGGAACCTTCCACAAAAAGCCGGCAAGTACAATAAAATCGATTCCGAAAGCTTTTAGTTCATCTGTATAAGCATTACCCCGGAAAAAGGGTTCCTTATCAATCAACAGCACGGGCACCTTGTTTGCGTTCGCTATGCCAATGACACCAGCACCAGGCTTGTTGCTGACGACCATGGCCACACGGGTAGTTTTATGATCGCGAAAGTGGTCGATGATCTTTGCTGCATTGCTTCCGGCACCCGACGCAAAAACAGCCAGACGAAAATGTACTTTGGCCTCAGCTTGTGAAGAATGCAATGCACTTACGTTTTGGGAAACCATGCTTCCGGCATCCTCAGTCATAACATGCTGTATTTAGTACGTACCAAAGGCTGGGGTTTCTGCAATGTTAAAACCTGTTTGTCTTACAACAGCACTTTTAAGAAAGAAAAATAGAGGCTTGGGCTTCATTATGCGCCTACTTCGCTTGTAAATAACTGTTGAAAGATGATGAATAGTGGTGCGATGGCCTTTTCTTTTCACCAAATTCTGGTTTTGTTTCAGGCTTCCTACGGTTGCCCCGGATGAACAAAACAGCCAAAAAAAGGGGCAGGCCCCAAAAAGGTTAAACAGTGCCGATGAACGTTGAAATGGTATGCCCGGGTTGGTGATTGTAAACGGCTGTACAATACGGCTCAGCGCGTGTTTGCACCCGTTTTTACAGCTTTCAAAAGTGTTCAAAAACACACAAAATTTTAACAGGAATATTGAACAAATTCGAGTTACAAAAAAATGACAATCAAAAAATGTTCAACACCGAAATCGGCTCAAACTCAAGCCAGACAAGGGAAAATTTTTTTTTTGTATGTTGATAATATGTGCAGTTCCTGCGCTATTTTTGCCACGCACTTTAGGAAATTTTTCCACTCAAAGCACAATCTTTTGTGTATATGATCCATCATCGCCGAATTGCCAATACCCTTGTACTTAGTTTAATTTTATTCTTTACTGTAGCTGTTAGAACCAATGTAATTGCCCAAAACGGCCAGTCATTATTCAACGCAAACTGTGCTTCCTGCCATAATCCTCACCGGGATCTTACAGGTCCGGCATTGTATAAAGTTGAAGAACGTTGGCCTGATAAAAAGAAGCTTTACGCATGGATACGCAACAACCAGGAAGTGATCAAATCTGGCGACCCTTATGCCAATGAACTCTACCTTAAGTGGAACAAAGTTGCGATGAACCTGTTTCCACAACTTACCGATCCTGAGATTGACGCAATTCTTGCTTATGTAAACAGTGTTCCTGATCCTAAAGCTGCTGCTGCAGCAGCTGCAACCCAGGGTGGTGGTGGAACATCAGGTGGCGGTGGTAGCGACAATACCCTGCTTTTTGGTATTCTTACGCTTATACTTGCAGTGGTTGCGATGATCTTGCTACAGGTAAATGCTAACCTGAAGAAGTTGTCGGATGAAAGAGAAGGTCTGCCTGCTTTAGAGCCTATTCCATTCTGGCGTAACAGGGCTTACATTGCTTTGGTTGCGATAGCGTTTTTCTGTGTGGGTGGTTACTTTACCGTAAAAGGTGCTATCGGGCTTGGTCGAAACAAAAACTATCAACCTGAACAGCCGATCTACTATTCACATAAGGTTCACGCGGGTGTAAACCAGATCTCTTGTCTGTATTGTCATACCGGTGCGCAGGAAGGCAAGCACGCCAATATACCTTCGCTTAACGTATGTATGAACTGCCACATGGCAATTAACGAGTACACCGGTACCGAAAAAATATACAAAGAAAACAACGTAGAAGTAAACGGTACAGCCGAGATACAAAAGCTGTACGAGTATGCAGGCTACGATCCTTCTGTAAGCAAAATATGGGATCCAACAAAGGCAAAGCCGGTTGAATGGATACAGATACATAACCTTCCGGACCACGTTTATTTTAACCACTCTCAACACGTAAAAGCCGGCCAGGTAGCTTGTCAAACCTGCCATGGCGAAATCCAGAAGATGGACGAAGTTTACCAGTTTAGCGACCTGAGCATGGGCTGGTGTATCAATTGCCATCGCGAAAGCAAGGTTCAATTTAAAGAGAACGGTTTCTACAGCATTTACCAGAAATTTCAACACGACCTGAATAGCGGTGCAATGGACAGTACCAAAGGTGTGACTGTTGAACAGATCGGGGGAACAGAATGTATGAAGTGCCACTATTAATATTGCCTCTTTTACTTTTCAGGAATAGGCTGAGTTCTTAGATCTCTTACAACAATCAACGCATGTATTTAAAGCCCAACGGTTGGGTTAAAAGATAAATTATGGAGCAAAAAAAGTACTGGCAAAGTTTTGGGGAGTTGAATAGTATAAATGCTACTGATGCCGCTGCTGGCGACGAGTTCCAGGAAGACCTTCCACTTGAAGCTGATGATAAAGGTTTTCTCGAGGCTAAAACACCACGAAGAGACTTCCTAAAATATATGGGATTTAGCACCGCTGCTGCTGCTGCCGTTGCGGGTTGCCAGATACCTGTAAACCATGCCATTCCTTATGTAAATAAACCCGAAGAAGTTACCCCGGGTGTCTCAAACTGGTTTGCTACTACCTATGTTCAGGATGGCGACGCTGTTAGTGTTATTGCCAAAGTTAGAGATGGTCGTCCCATCAAGATAGAAGGTAATGAATTATCACCCATCACCTATGGTGGTACCTCTGCCAGGGTGCAGGCTTCGGTTCTTGACCTTTACGACACGGCCCGTGTTCGTTTTCCAATGCGCCGGTCCGGTAACGAGTTCAAAGAAGTCAGCACCTTTGATGCACTGGATAAGATGGTTACAAGTGAAATGGCCGGACTAGGTGGTGCGCCAATTGTACTGCTAACTGAAACAATCACGTCGCCAACCACACGCAACATTATCACCCAGTTCTTAAGCAGGTTTCCTGGAAGCCGCCATGTTACTTACGATGCAGTAAGTAACAGTGGTATGTTACTTGCGAACGAAGCTTCATATGGCCGTCGTGCAATTCCTTCTTATCGCTTCGATAAAGCAAAAGTTATTGTCAGCCTTGGTGCCGATTTCCTGGGTACATGGTTAAGCCCGGTTGAGTTTACCAAGCAATATGGTAAAACCCGGAAGATTAACGAGAAGAACCCCACCATGAGCCGCCACATTCAGTTTGAAAGCATCATGAGTGTAACCGGTGCGAATGCTGATGAAAGGTTCAACCACAAGCCATCAGAAACCGGCGCCGTTGCAATGGCCATTTATGCAGGTCTTGGTGGAGCCGTTACAGCACCTCAGGTAAGCGAAAGTGTAAAAAAGGGTATCGCAAAAACAATACAATACCTCAATGCAAATAAAGGTGCGGCACTTGTCGTATCGGGCAGCAATGATCCGAATGTACAGGTAATTGTAAACGGCATAAACGAACTAGTCGGTGCAGGTGGAAACACCATCGAATGGTCATCAACATTTAATGGTCGCCAGGGTATCGACAGCGATATGGTGCGGCTTGTTGCTGATATGAACGCAGGCTCCATTGGTGCTTTGCTCATTCACGGCGCTAACCCGGCTTATAATTATTTCCAGTCAGCCAACTTTGTAAACGGGTTAAAAAAGGTCAGGCTGTCGATTTCATTCAACCAAAAACGGGATGAAACAAGTCAGCTCTGCAACTTCATCATTCCCGATCATCACTACCTCGAAAGCTGGGGTGATGTGGAGCCTAAGTCTGGCTTCTTTTCTCTAATTCAACCAACGATTTACCCCCTGTTTAAAACCAGGCAGTTCCAGGAAAGCCTGTTAAGGTGGAGTGGTAACACCACCCCCTATTCGGCATACCTGCGTACCTACTGGAGTGAAAGACTGGGTGGTCAAAGTAACTTCGATAGAGCATTACAAGATGGCGTAATTACGCCTGCAGGGTTCAGGCGTGATAATTACACTGCAATGAGCCCGCACTCTACAGGTAGTGTACACGGTTCAACAGGTATAGACTCCAGCCAGGCACATTCAGGAGCGGCACCGGCAGCAGCAGCTGCACAAGCAGGCGCCGCCAACACGAATACTGGTGCAACCGCCCCTGCTGCAATTGCTGCTACACCGGTTACAGCACCGGTAATCCGGAGCACCGGATTCAACAGTGCTGGTGTTGCTGCTGCAGCTACCGCCATCACTGGTGCCAAAAAAGGTGGCAAAACTGAACTGTTTCTATACGAAAAAATCTCAATTGGTAGTGGAACCCAGGCAAACAATCCCTGGTTACAGGAGATGCCCGACCCGATCACCAAAGCTACCTGGGATAACTATGCCGTGATTTCACCTGCCATGGCGCTGGATATGTTTGGCATCGACCTGACCAAGAATGGTGATATCGACGCCTACGAGGTACACCCTGAAAAGCCAAGTTTAAAAATCACCGTTAACAATATAGCTCTTGAATTGCCAATCATCATTGTACCGGGTACAAACCCTGATACAATAGGCGTTGCGCTTGGTTATGGCCGCAGCGAGCAAATTGGAAAGGCAGCCAATGGTGCAGGTCAGAATGCTTTTCCATGGGTTGGCTTCAACGGCACAACACGTGAATACGGTTTAAACAATGTCGCTGTTGAGAAGGGCGCAAAGAAATATACCGTTGCCCAAAACCAGACACACAATACACACGAAGGCAGAACAGAAGTTGTACTCGAAACAACCCTTGCTACTTTAAGCAAAAGTCCAAAAATGTTTGCTGGCATGCGGGAGGAGTTACACAAAGACTTCGCGCCAAAAACAAACAATTTCGAACAGGAGGCTACCCTTTACCCGGTTTATGATAAGCCCGGGGTTAAATGGGGCATGAGTATAGATTTAAACAGTTGCGTTGGTTGTGGCTCATGCGTAGTTGCATGTATGGCTGAAAACAACGTAGCGGTAGTTGGTAAAACAGAGGTGGCACGTTCACATGATATGCACTGGATGCGGATCGACCGTTACTTCTCGGGTGACCTCAATAATCCAAATGTTGTCTTCCAGCCCATGTTGTGCCAGCACTGCGATAATGCGCCATGCGAAAACGTATGCCCGGTATCTGCAACCAACCACAGCAGCGAGGGTTTAAACCAGATGGCTTACAATCGTTGTATCGGTACAAGGTATTGTGCAAACAACTGCCCATATAAAGTACGTCGTTTCAACTGGTCTGATTACATGGGTGCAGATAGCTTTCCCGATAACCAGAAAGAGGTGCTTACTGATGCCTCGATGATGATGAACGACGATCTTACCAGGATGGTGCTTAACCCTGATGTAACGGTGAGGAGCCGTGGTGTTATCGAAAAATGTACTTTCTGCGTACAACGTTTGCAGGAAGGAAAACTGAAAGCTAAAAAAGAAAGCCGGCCTTTAAAAACGGGTGCAAACAACGAGTGGGATGTTAAAACTGCGTGTCAGCAGGCTTGTCCGAGCGATGCAATTGTATTTGGTAACGCAAACGACAGTCACAGTGCGCTTACTTACCATCGTGGTACCAACAACGGTCGCCTGTTTTATGTACTCGAAATGCTGCATACGCTGCCAAACGTCAGCTACCTGGCAAGGGTTCGCAACACCGACGAAATACTGCATACTGAACCACAGCAGTCTACCGTAGGAGGAGAGGAGAATAAAGAAATGGATCATCAAAGTGCGCCGCACTAACAAATAGGCCGGTGCACAATAATGCATTTTTTGTCACCAGCCGGGTCACTTTAAGAAACATCGTTGCGTCGCAGTACGTTCATCCGTATCGCTTCAGGCAGCGGGGGACAAAACAGGATCAAACACAGAAACAGGAATAAGGATCGTTTGATTGAACGTTATCATGGCCCCGGAAGGATGATTTGCGTTGATTGTGGGAAAACGAATACCTCATATACGATCGGTCGTTAAAGGCTGATGTTAAACCAAACCAGATGCAGTTAAAGTACGAATCACAGATCAGGGAACCACTGGTAGATGGTAATAAGAATTACCACCAGGTAACGGAAGACATCATAAGCCCGATTGAAGCCAAGCCAGGCAAGCTTTGGTATGTTGGTTTTTTTATATCACTTGCATTGCTGCTATTCGGTGTTTATAGCGTTTACCGCGAGGTGACTTATGGCATCGGGCAATGGAACCTGAACAAAACTGTGGGTTGGGGTTGGGACATCACCAACTTCGTATGGTGGGTTGGTATTGGTCACGCCGGTACACTAATTTCGGCGATCCTTTTACTCTTCCGCCAGGGTTGGAGAACAGGGGTTAACCGTGCAGCTGAGGCGATGACGATCTTTGCGGTAATGTGTGCGGGTCAGTTCCCGATATTTCACATGGGTCGTGTTTGGGTGGCCTTCTTTACACTTCCTTACCCAAATACACGTGGTCCCGTATGGCCTAACTTCGCTTCTCCGCTCCTTTGGGACGTATTTGCGATCTCTACTTACTTTACGGTATCATTACTCTTCTGGTATTCAGGTCTTATTCCTGATATGGCAACAGTAAGGGATCGTGCTAAAACAAAACTTCGCAAACTTTTATACGGTATTGCATCATTTGGCTGGACAGGTAGTACAAAACACTGGCAACGTCATGAAAGCTTATCGCTTGTACTGGCTGGTTTAAGTACACCACTTGTACTATCGGTGCACACCATTGTATCCTTCGACTTTGCCACTTCGGTTATTCCCGGATGGCACACCACCATCTTCCCTCCTTACTTTGTTGCGGGTGCAATCTTCTCCGGTTTTGCAATGGTGCAAACACTGCTGATCATTGTAAGAAAGGTACTGTCATTGCAGGAGTATATTACGGTTGGTCACATTGAAGCGATGAACAAGGTTATCGTGTTAACAGGTACGATCGTAGGTTGTGCATACCTTACTGAGCTCTTCGTAGCATGGTATAGTGCCAACGATTACGAACAATATGCATTCTTCTACAGTCGTGGTAATATCTTCAGTCCATACGGTTGGAGTTACTATGGAATGATGTTCTGTAACGTGGTTTCGCCACAGTTGTTCTGGTCTCAGAAGCTCAGGAGAAACATTGCCTTCACATTCTTTATGAGCGTTCTCATAAACATTGGTATGTGGTTCGAGCGTTTCGTGATCATCGTTACTTCGCTCTACCGCGATTACCTGCCTAGCAGCTGGCCCTATTACTATAGTCCAACCATTTGGGAAATCGGATTTTACCTCGGTACGTTCGGGTTGTTCTTTACCTGTTTCTTCCTGTTCTCCAAATACTTCCCGGTTATTGCGGTAGCAGAGATCAAACATGTTCTTAAAACCTCAGGTGAAAACTACAAGGCTAAGGTTACTCCAATTGAAGAGTTGCCGGCAAGCGAATTTGCACATGAGTATGCTCATGTGGCACAGCCGGAACATGGCAGGGCCTCTTCGGGAATGGAGCATTGATCCCCCGTTGTGTAACATTACCAGGAATAAAGCTCTCCGGAGCATAACTGAATAAAGGGAGCCTCTTCGGGGGTAACCGGTCAAAGCTTAAAATTATGGCAAGAAAAAAATTTGTAGTTGGAAGTTTCGATGATGAGGAGGTTTTGTTTCCGGCAGTAAAGAAGATGCGGAACGCCGGCTATAAGATACACGATGTGTATACCCCCTTTCCAGTGCATGGTCTCGACCACGCTATTGGTCAACGCGAAACAAGCCTACATACCGCAGGTTTTATCTATGGTGCTACAGGTACCATCACTGCGCTTTCCTGTATGAGCTGGATCTTCACTGCCGACTGGCCTTTAAATATCGGTGGAAAGCCCCATTTGCCATTACCTGCTTTTATTCCAATCATCTTCGAAACCACGGTTTTGTTTTCAGCAGTGGGCATGGTACTCACATTTTGTTACCTCTGTCAATTGGCGCCTTTTGTAAAAAAGCACCATTTTCACCCACGTGCTACCGACGACTTGTTCGTGATGGTAATTGAGTGTACATCTAAAACAAATGTTGAGGACCTTAAGGGTTTTATGGCAAGTACAGGGGCGGTTGAAGTAAATGAACAAAACGTAGAGGCCGGCTGGTGGCTTGGCAGGTACGATAAGGATCAGAAATTGTATGCTGACGAAAGTGCTGCTATTGCCTAATGAACTTTAAGATCAAGAAAATGAAGAAACTATTTATAATAAGCCTTTTTTCCTCTGCTGTTGTGCTTTTTGGTTGCGAAACCTACCAACGTAAGCCGGCCAGGCAATATATGCCGGACATGGGTGCGAGCCGGGCTTATGAGACCTATTCTCAAAACGGCCGGCCAGAAAACCAGAATTTCAATTACAACAACATGCCGGTTTCTGGTACAGTCAACAGGGGTGAGGAACTACCTTATCACCTGGGTAACGACAGCGCGGGTTATAGCATGAGCGCTACAGTTACAAATCCGCTTAAGCCGGTTACCGGTAAGGATAGCATAGAAACACAGCGTCTTTATATGATCAACTGTGCTATATGCCACGGATCAAAACTTGATGGTAACGGACCATTGTATGCCAGCGGTAAATACCCGGCCAAACCTGCTACCCTTGTTGGTGATGCGAACATTGAGAAACTTAGTGAAGGCACCATTTTTCACGTTCAGACATATGGTAAAAACCTGATGGGCAGTTATGCTTCACAGCTCACCCGCAAACAGCGGTGGATGATTGCGAACTATATCAAGCAAATGCAGGCAGCAGGTAAAGGCAGTAATGCTACAGGAAGCGAGACGGCCGCTACCGATACTTCAGCAACAGGTACAGGCGGAGGAGCAGCTACAGGTACCGGCACAGGAGCAGCAACGGGCACAACCACAGGTGGGGGTAGATAACTTATACGAAAAACTAACGGCAAACAAAATTTTCTACAATGGCATCTATAAGAGGGCAATTTGAAGTAACGGGACGAATGAGAACCTGGTCTATGGGATTGATAGCAGTGGGACTGCTTGCATTTCTTATAGGTCTTTTCACCCGCGGCTTTAGCTCAAATGCTGAGGAGCAGGGCGTGTTTTGGGGAACTGTTCTTTACAACAGCGTGTTCTTCATGTTGGTTTGTAATGCAAGCATGTTTTTTATCTGTGTAACTACACTAGCACATGGTGGTTGGCAGGTGGCGTTTCGCCGGGTTCCGGAAGCGATTTCAGCTGTTGTACCCATTTTTGGAACAATAGCAGCAGTTGTGTTGTTATACATTGTATTCGGTGTTGGACATGGCGGGCATCACCATCCGGTCTATCATTGGCTCACACGTGGTGACGACCAGATATTGGCTGAAAAGAAGGGGTTTCTTAATGCACCATTTTTTGTGATCTGGACTTTGTTGTCGATTGGTTTGTGGAGTTACCTGGGTGCACGCATGCGGAAGTTGTCGAGAGAGTCTGATGAAGGCAGCATGACGCTTGAACAAGGTAAACGCTGGATCTGGAGAAATACCGTTATGGCGTCCTTGTTTACCGTGTGGTTTGGTTTAACAGTTGGTTCGACTGTACCGTGGCTGTGGATGATGAGTATAGATGCGCACTGGTATAGCACCATGTACAGTTGGTATACATTTGCAAGTTCTTTTGTTTCGGGTGTTGCGTTGATAGCACTTTGGGTAATATTCCTGAAGAACAGGGGTCTGCTCGAATATGTTACTGAGGAGCACCTTCATGATCTCGGTAAGTTCATGTTCGCGTTTTCAATATTTTGGACCTACCTCTGGTTTTCTCAGTATATGTTGATTTGGTATAGCAATATGCCGGAAGAGACCATATACTTTAAACACAGGGTGCAGGGAGCCTGGAGGGGCGTGTTTTTCTTCAATTTAATCGTGAACTTCGTCTGTCCTTTGCTAATTTTGATGAAGCGTTCAACCAAGCGGAATTATACGCTTATGACCTTTATGGCGGTACTGATTTTATTTGGTCACTGGATCGATTTCATGCAGATGGTAATGGGAAGTGTGTCTAAAGATCACCTGACGTTAAGCTGGCTCGACTTCGGTATTCTTGCCCTCTACATTGGAATGATTATCCTTTTTGTAGGCAAAGCACTTACCAAAGCGCCATTGGTTGCAAAGAACCACCCTTACCTGAAAGAGAGCATCATACATCATACATAGAGAACGGACGGGATTGTATTTAGTAAGAAAATTTAAGAAGTAATGTCACTTTATTTTACCATCGCAGCAGTCATTCTACTTTTTGTGATCATTTTCCAGATTGCAAAAGCGAGTGAGTATGTTGATATATTGAAGGGAGAAGAGCGGTCGCGTAAGCACAACAATAAGATCAATGGTTTCCTGATGATCGTTTTCCTGGTGCTAGGGCTCATCGGTGTATATTATTGCCATGAGATATTGAAAGGAAGGTTACTGGGGGAGAGTGCTTCGGTTGAAGGTGAAAAGGTAGACTCGATGATGAACCTGACCATCATTGTGACCGGTATCGTGTTTTTTATTACGCAAATACTTTTATTCTGGTTTTCTTACAAGTACCAGGAGAAAGAGAACCGGAAAGCCTTCTTCTTCCCGCACAACAATCGTCTTGAAGTAATCTGGACCGTTATTCCAACCATTGTTCTCACCGTTCTTGTGATTATCGGTTTACGTAACTGGTTTTTGTTTACCGGCGATGCCCCTCAAAACGCAATGGTTGTTGAGGTTACGGGTAAGCAATTTGGCTGGATCTATCGCTACCCGGGTAAGGATAATGAATTTGGTAAGAAGTATTTTCGCAACATCGACGATGCAACAAACTGGGTCGGTCTTGTTTGGGCAGATAATGCCGAAATGAATCAAAAGGCTGATCCTGCTGCGAAAGATGATATCGTGCTTCAGCAAACGATGTACGTCGTGAAGAACAAGCCGGTTAAACTGGTTATCGGTTCGCGTGATGTAATTCACGATGTTGGTCTTCCTCACTTCAGGCTGAAAATGGATGCTGTTCCTGGTATTCCAACATCGCTTTGGTTCACACCTAAGTTTACTACCGCAGAAATGCAGAAGAGTTCAGGTAATCCAAACTTTGAATACGAGATTGCTTGCGACCAGATTTGTGGAAACAACCACTTTGCCATGAAAGGCATCATCAGGGTTGTAACCCAGGAAGAGTTTGATGTTTGGCTGGCGCAGCAAAAGCCGCTTTACTTAACTGCTTTCCCCGATAATAACCCGGCTACTGTGCCTGGATCCCCGGCAACAAACCCGGCGGGAGCTGCACCTGCGGATAGTGCTAAAAATGCAACGGCAGTAACCATGGTTTCAAACGAAAGAAAAAACTAAAAGAATCCAAACAATTGTTTTTGCCCGGCGGTTTAAACAAATAAATAAATTGGTATGAATAACGAAGGAGTTATAGGCACACAAACGGATGTAGGACACGTTCATGCTGCTCACCACGATCATGATGGCGATCATCATCATCACCACGAAACTTTTATTTCCAAGTACATCTTTAGTATGGATCACAAGATGATCGCTAAGCAATTCCTGATTACCGGAATGGTTTGGGCTATCATCGGTGGATTAATGTCGGTATTGTTCCGGATGCAATTGGGTTACCCCGGGGAGTCTTTTCCAATATTGGAGACCCTGCTTGGTAAATGGGCCAAAGGCGGTACAATCACTCCCGAAGCATATTATGCATTGGTAACAACCCACGGAACCGTGTTGGTGTTTTTTGTACTGACAGCAGGTTTAAGTGGAACTTTTGCAAACTTTCTCATCCCGCTTCAAATTGGTGCAAGGGATATGGCTTCACCCTTTATGAATATGCTTAGCTACTGGTTCTTCTTTGCAGCAGGTGTAGTTATGTTGTCTTCAATCTTTGTTGAAACTGGTCCATTTAGCGGAGGTTGGACAGCCTATCCACCGTTAAGCGCACTCGGATCGGCTTCTCCCGGATCTAAGACCGGTATGGACCTGTGGCTGATTAGTATGGCCCTGTTTGTAGTGAGCAGTTTGTTGGGTGGTTTGAATTACATAGCTACAATCCTTAACATGCGTACCAAAGGTATGAGTATGACCAGGTTGCCGCTTACCATCTGGGCCCTGTTCTTTACTGCAATCCTTGGTGTATTATCTTTCCCGGTATTGTTATCAGGATTTATCCTCCTGATCTTCGATCGTAACTTTGGTACCAGCTTTTACTTAAGCGATATATTTATTCAGGGTGTGGGTGCTTTACCTAACGAGGGTGGAAGTGCTATTCTTTACCAGCACTTGTTCTGGTTCCTGGGTCACCCCGAGGTATACATCATCATCCTGCCAGCGATGGGTATTGTGTCGGAGGTAATGAGTACCAACGCCCGTAAGCCGATCTTCGGTTACATGGCGATGCTTGGTTCCCTCTTTGCTATTGCTGTTCTTGCGTTTGTGGTTTGGGCGCATCATATGTTCGTATCTGGTCTCAATCCGTTTCTTGGCTCCTTCTTCGTACTCCTTACCTTGTTGATCGCGGTACCTAGTGCAATTAAGGTGTTCAACTGGTTAACGACGTTGTGGCGCGGTAATCTTCGCTTTACTGCAGGAATGCTTTATTCCATTGGGTTTGTAAGCATGTTTATTTCGGGAGGTCTAACGGGTATCTTCCTTGGAAACTCTGCCCTTGACATTCATCTTCACGATACTTACTTCATCATTGCCCACTTCCATATCGTAATGGGTGTAGCTGGTATATTCGGGATGTATGCTGGTATCTATCATTGGTTTCCTAAGATGTTTGGCCGTTATCTGAACAATACCCTGTCTTATATCCACTTTTGGGTTACACTTGCCGGTGCTTACCTTATCTTCTGGCCAATGCACTACGAAGGTTTGGCGGGTATGCCGAGAAGGTATTATGACTATTCCAACTGGGAAAGCTTCAAGCAGTTTGTTGGCCTTAACCAGTTTATTACGATCGTAGCCATTATCGTATTTGCAACACAGTTATTGTTCTTGTTCAACTTCTTCTATTCTATGTATAAGGGTAGAAAAGTGACTTCGCAAAATCCGTGGGGTTCTAACACACTTGAGTGGACCACACCAATCAATCCAGGTCACGGAAACTGGGTGGGTGAAATTCCGGAAGTTCACCGTTGGGCTTACGACTACGGTAAAGATGGTCATGATTACATTTCACAAACAACACCGGTTGGGGCTGACGAGAGTAGACACTAAATTTGTCTGTTTTGCCTTCGGGTTAAGGCAGCTATCATACTCAATGCCCTGAATATTCGGGGCATTGTTTTTAAAAAAGGGTACTTGGTTTTTTATGATGAGTACATCAGAACATATCTCAACGAGTTATAGGGTTGCTGCCAAGGTGAAGGATTACTTTCAGCTCATTAAGTTCACACTTAGTTTTACTGTAGTATTTTCCTGTGTTGTTTGTTACCTGTTGGCTCCCAATGTTGAGTATAATCTTAAGATGGTCATCCTGTTGTTTGTGGCAGGTATGCTCATTACAGGCAGTGCAAATGCAATCAACCAGGCGGTAGAGAAAGATACTGATGCAATGATGAAGCGTACTTCCAAACGCCCGGTTGCGGAAGGAAGAATGACGCAGCAGGAAGCATATGCGTTTGCCCTGATTGCAGGGTTGCTTGGGGTTTTGATGATGTGGAAATTCTTCAATTTCTCTTCAGCATTGTTATCAGCACTAAGTCTTTTTCTCTATGCTTACATCTATACTCCGTTAAAAAAGATCAACTCAATTGCGGTGTTGGTCGGTGCCTTTCCCGGAGCTCTTCCCTGCCTTATCGGTTGGGTGGCCGGTACAGATTCGTTTAGCGCAGGGGGATGGATCCTTTTTGCAATGCAATTCCTGTGGCAGTTCCCACACTTCTGGGCAATTGCTTGGGTTGCACACGGCGATTATAGTAAAGCCGGATTCAAATTACTGCCTGCTGATAAGGGCCCCAACAAGTTCACTGCCCTACAGGCGGTGATCTATTCGTTGATAATGTTGCCGGTAGGACTGTTACCCTATTACGCAAACATGTCAGGAATTGTAAGTTTATGGATCGTTGTAGCATGTAACCTGTTTATGGTTATTCAATGCATCCGGCTGTTAATGAATATGGACATCAAGTCGGCCAGGCGTGTGATGTTCAGCAGTTATATCTATCTGCCTATTGTACTCCTGGCATTGTTGGCAGATAAAGCTTAAAGACAGGCAGCCCGGTTTGAAAGCCTGTCACAATTAACCTTGTTGAAATGATGGCAACTTATAGTGATCAAAGAAAAAGAATTCATCCCCACAAATTTACCATGTGGGTGGCACTCGGAAGTATTGTAATGATGTTTGCGGGTTTAACGAGTGCTTATGTCGTAAAACGAAATCAGAGCAATTGGCTGGAATTCGATTTACCTATTGTTTTCTGGTACTCTACTGCTGCAATACTTGCGAGCAGCCTTAGTATTTACCTTGCGGGTCAGGCGTTTAATGCACGGGAAATGCGCCGGTATCGTTTGCTAATGTCGGTAACAGTTGTGCTTGGGTTGGTATTTACTGCTTTGCAACTCGTAGGATTTTCGCATATCGGCGAAAATGGCATCAAGCTGATCGGTACCAACAGTAATCCTGCCGCATCGTTCCTGGCGGTACTAACTGGTGTACACATTTTACACGTGCTTGGCGGGGTAGTTGCACTCGTAATTATGTACATACGGGCGTACACTGCCAAGCAAAAGACATACAGCAGCATTTCGCTCGAAATTGTAAGTACCTATTGGCATTTTGTTGATGTGCTCTGGATTTACCTGTTCATATTTTTTCACGTGGTACAGGTATAACCGAAATAATACAAACTATTTCATGTTGGACGGATAGAAATTGAACGTCATCAAATAAATTTGCATACCAAACTTAAACAGCACAAATGGCAACAACAGCAATCACAACGGATACCAAATGGTGGGGTGGGGGAAAGAGCCCTTTTAATGTAGAGTACGGAAAATTAATGATGTGGTATTTTTTAATGAGTGATGCCTTCACATTTGGGGCTTTTCTGATTGCTTACGGTACAATTCGGTTTAGTAGCACAGGATGGCCTGATCCAAACGAAGTTTTTCAATCCTTCCCGGGTTTAGGTAGCGGGTTGCCGTTGATGTTCGTGAGTTTGATGACTTTTATCCTGATCATTAGCTCAGTTACCATGGTGCTTGCTGTACGTGCAGGACATGAAAGAAACAAAGCAGCTGTTGTAAAATATCTTTTCTGGACAATTATCGGAGGTATTGCCTTCCTGAGTTGCCAGGCATGGGAATGGCACCATCTTCATGAAGAAGGTGCATGGTGGGGACGTAATCCGTTTGTTAACCAGGACGGAACCGCATCTTCAACCAACTTTACCAACTTCTTTTTTACCATCACCGGTTTTCATGGTTTCCACGTTTTCTCAGGTGTTGTCATCAATATTATTATGTTGATCATGGCAATGACTGATACCTTTGAAAGGAGAGGTCACTACCTGATGATTGAGAAGGCCGGTCTTTACTGGCACTTTGTTGACCTAGTTTGGGTATTCGTGTTCACTTGTTTTTACCTTATTTAATCAAAACCAATTCTGCAACATTTCAATTAAAGTATATGGAACATCAAATGGCACATAGCGATCACGATTCGGCGAACAAAAACGAGGTGCGGAATGTAACTATCATACTCTCTGTGCTTACCATAGTGGAGCTTGCATTGGGTTTCCTGATGTATAAATCGTTTAATGACCCTGGATTTATGCGTTCGGCGATCAAAGGCATAATCATCATCCTGATGTTGGCTAAGGCGTTTTATATTGTTTCTTACTTTATGCACCTTGGACACGAATTGCGGAATATGATTATGACGATCGTAGTGCCTCTGGGTCTTTTCTTTTGGTTTATCATCGCGTTTCTATATGATGGTCATACGTACAAAGTGAGCAGGTTAACTTATGACAAATACAAAGCTGAAAGCGCTAATGTTAAGCAGCCGGCGATAGAGAAAAACGAAGAAAAACGATCAGAAACTGGACATTGATTTTTACCATACAAGATTGTAAATAAGTTAAACCATCGCGGGTGCGATGGTTTTTTTTAAATAAAGAGGAGTACTGAAATGTCGAAGAATGCCGTGCTGGCGCTTATGGTTGCCCTACTCGTGCCGGTTATATGTTATTGGCTGGTGAAATGGAGGAGTGAAGCTGATATTATAATGCCCCGGAGATATTATATGGACTCGGTGGTAGAGAAGTCTACAGACGGAAAAACCAGCAGTGATACGGTATGGCACAAAACCGCTAACGTAACATTGGTAAACCAGTTGGGTGATACTGTTAGCCTTTATGACATACAGGGAAAAGTAATCGTAGCTGATTTTATTTTCACAAGGTGTCCCAACATCTGCCCTGCGTTAACCCGGAACATGGCAAAGCTGCAGCAGTCCTTTTCGCATTACAACGAGGGACGCAAGGTTATCGACTCATCAATTGTTCGCTTTGTTTCTTTCACCATCGATCCCGAACGAGACTCTGTGAGGGCGCTAAAGAATTACGCGGACAAGTTTGGTGTGGACCACGATAACTGGTGGATGCTTACCGGACCTAAAAAGACGATTTACGACTTTGCACTTAATGAGTTGAAGATGGCAGTGGTTGATGGCGAAGGGGTTGATACGTCATTTATACACACGCAAAAGTTTGTTTTGTTGGATAGGGAATATGTAGTTCGCGGGTATTATGATGGTTTGGATACTACTTCCCTCGCCCGGCTTGCTTCCGATGTTGGATTGTTGATGTTAGAAAAGGATAGAAAGAAGAAAAGAAATTTGTTCAGAAAGTAACTTAGTTATGCCGGAAAGTTTTCCATTACCCTCCCTGTTACGTAATGATAAAAAGGCCTACTGGCTGATCGGGATTTTCTCGGTGGTTGTATTTGCAGTTATTGTTGCGCTTGGCCGTTACAAACTTGATGTAGACTTAGGCTTTGATGTACACATTTTTGCAGCGGTGAATGCAGTGATCAATTCGATGGTGGCAATCTTGCTGGTATGCGCTTTAGTTTCCGTAAAGCAGCGTAAATACCAGTTACACAAACAGCTGATGTTTGCCGCGTTGTTCTTATCCATAGTTTTCCTCGTCTTTTACATCAGCCATCACCTGCTCGCCCCCGAAACAAAGTTTGGTGGTACCGGAACCATTCGGCTGATCTATTTCCTTATCTTAATCACCCACATTTTTCTGGCTGCGATTATTCTCCCTTTTATCCTGCTGACAGCATACCGTGCGCTTACGGGCGAGTACGGTGCTCATACCAGGATAGCCCGCTATACCCTTCCGCTATGGCTTTATGTGGCCGTATCCGGACCTATAGTTTACCTTATGATTAAGCCTTATTATAACTAATAAGTGACCTTCAAATGTTTTAAGATGGACTGGTTTTATCTAAATTTAGGGGAGATCAAAGTTCAACTGCGGGGTCCCAGAAATGGGTCTCAAACTCCTGAATGGTTTCATCTTTTACAATCAAGCCCTCTTTTTCAAGCAACTCCTGCATAAGTTCAGGTGGGGTAAAATGGGCCTTACCGCTCAACATGCCGTTCCGGTTAACAACCCGGTGCGCGGGTACCTTCGGACTTATATTGAAGCTGGCGTTCATGGCCCAACCAACCATGCGTGCTGATGATCCGGTACCCAGGTAGCGCGCAATTGCTCCATAAGAAGTAACCCGGCCGAATGGAATTTGCCGGACTACATCCCAGACATTCTGAAAAAAGGAGTATTGCGCTGATCCGTCATTTACCGGAATGCTTCGTGGCGTGGTCCCTGTTTGTTTTGGTGGTCGAGGCACTTTTTTCATGACGCCATAATTGTTTTATAAGGAACCCCGTTTCCCGGATGGTTTAAGCGTTAGCTCAGTATAGCGATACAAGTATAAGTGAGTGACACCCGTCCGAACCGGTTCATCCGGGCGGGCAACGATGTTGAAGCAAGATTTACTGCCGGTCACCAAAAAATCTAACAGGTGGTGTGATTGCCTTAGGCATGCAATAACATGGTGCTTTAATCACGCGGTTTTTGCTGTTCGCCTTCGCTTTTATTATTGTTTGCAATCAGCAACGTTCTCCGTGGTTCGTTGACATTTATATAGTCAAAGGGGCAGTGTTTACATCCATTACCGCAGCAATAACCGCGATCCAGGTGGTAACTGCGGGTAAACACCATGCGGCCATCAGGATTGAAATAGTAATCAGTTTGTTTCAGCAGACTCATTTTGGATAACCAGTTGTTTTAATACATCATCCTTTGCCACAGGCAAGGATCCATCAAGACTGAACCTAATGTAAAATATTCGACTACTTTTTGCGATATCCAGGCCCTCATAGTGTGTCTTTATCGCAAGTTCGTTACTGACCGGGCCGGATGCATAAACGTTGGCTGACTTGTGGACGATCTCAAGACCATACAGTTCTGCTACCTGTAATGTAAAATCATAGAGATCAGGGCTATCCGTTTTCAGGTTTATGGTGCCATTTGTTGCAAGAATCTGCTGGTAAAGCCTCAGGAACCGGGGATGGGTGAGTCTCTTTTTGGCCCGGGAAACCCGTAGCTGGGGGTCGGGAAACGTGATCCAGATTTCGCTGACTTCACCAGGCTTGAAGTATTCATTTATTCTTTCAACCTGGCTTCTCAAAAAACCAACATTTTTCAAACCTTCTTCGATAGCAGTCTTTGCCCCCTTCCACATCCTGTTGCCTTTTATGTCGACACCGATAAAATTTCTATTGGGGTAGAGCCGGCCCAAACCAACGGCATATTCTCCTTTTCCACAGGCCAGCTCGAGCGTGACAGGATTTGGATTGCCGAAAAATGCGTCCCATTTCCCCTGCATATTTTCAGGATATTCAAACACGTTTGGAAACGATTTAAGTTCAGCAAAACGTTTTAATTTCTTTTGAGCCATACCCTGCAAAAATAGCACAATATGTAAACGGGCAATCAGCCCTCGCTGGTATGACCAATTGCATAAACTTGCAGCAGCAAAGCATGTGCGAGTCGGAGACAGCGTGTTAATTGATATATTTATACGCAAATAACCTGTTGACTATGGCTTACCGTGCTTCGGAGAACAGATACCAATCCATGCAGTACCGTCGTTGTGGACTTAGCGGCGTGATGCTGCCTGCAATTTCCCTTGGGCTTTGGCAAAATTTCGGCGAAGTAGATACACCCGCAAATTGCAGGGATATCGTGACTACTGCTTTCGATAACGGCATCACCCATTTTGATCTGGCAAACAATTATGGCCCACCGCCTGGTGCAGCCGAATTAACGTTCGGAAGAATTTTGAATGATGATCTTTTACCTTACCGGGACGAACTGATCATTTCTACCAAAGCGGGTTATAAGATGTGGGAAGGACCATATGGTGATTGGGGTTCTAAAAAATACCTCATGGCCAGCCTCAACCAAAGTTTAAAAAGAATGGGTTTGGAGTATGTAGATATTTTTTATCATCATCGTCCGGACCCCAATACGCCCTTGGAAGAAACCATGAGTGCACTGGACCTCGCAGTAAGGCAAGGCAAGGCGCTATATGCAGGCATTTCGAACTACGGCCCCAACGAAGCGAAAGCAGCAATACAGATGTTGAAGCAGATGGGAACACCCTGCCTTATTCACCAGCCAAAATATTCTATGTTCGTTCGCGATGTAGAACACGGGTTGCTTGACGAATTAGAGAACGCCGGGGTTGGCTGTATTGCCTTTTCAACACTTGCACAGGGCCTGCTTACCAATAAGTACCTCGATGGCATACCGGCAGACTCAAGAGCCGGCCGTTCACTGCCGAATGGTGCGATAACCAGCGACAAGATCGATGCCGCGACAGTGGACAAGGTTCGGGAGCTGAATGAGGTTGCCATTAGCCGTAACCAAACGCTGGCGCAAATGGCGCTCGCATGGATCCTGAAAGATAGCCGGATCACGTCTGTAATCCTTGGTGCAAGTCGTCCCGAACAGGTGACCGATGCAATTGCCTGCTTAAGAAATTCGGATTTTGACCATGACCAGCTACAACGTATTGAGTCAATACTTGCTGATTAGTTTTTTACTACTATTTGTGTGTAATGTTGGGTATTTCCAATCAATTGGAGCATATACATACCTGCAGGAATAGCGCCTGTGCCCAGGCTGGTATAAAGAATACCTCCGGTATGCCGGAGCGTAATCGTCTGCAGCACTTGGCCCTTCATCGATAGCAAGCGGATCGTGTATGTTCCGGCTGGTAGGTCAGGCACCTTCATATTCAGCTCTTTACCACCAACAGGATTCGGAAACACCGCCATTTTACCACCAGCGTTGGTAAAATTGACCTGTACGGTTTTACTGTATAGCGACTGTCCGGAAACGAGGGTTGCTTTTACCCGGTAATAATTCGACCCTGCAGCTGGTAACTGATGGACCCACTGGAATGCGCTTGTTTCCCCGGCTTTTACAAAGTTTGTGGCATCTGTTGCATGTTCAACCTGGAAGCTGGTAAGGCGGTTGTTTAGTGTATCGACGGCCCAGTTCAATTGAACAGTATTGTTTTTGACCGATGCTGCAAATCCGGTAAACCCCATTGGTAGCGTACTATTCTCCCCTAGCAGACGATATAAATCCAAACCAAATTGAATTTGACCGGTAGCGTTATAATGAACCCAGTCCTGTAACGGGTAATTATCGGTATTTACCAGGTCTGTTTTGTTGGAAGGATTGGCGCAGTAAGTTTCCTGTGCGGCCCTCACCAGGTCGCGAAACGGGTAAGCAGTGGGCGCATATATTTTGCCTAAAATTTTTTTGTAGTTATTACGTGGGAAATGATACGTCTCCGCGAGGTCGCGCCAAAGATTGTCAAATGAGTCAAAGAAATAGCCCAAGTTTTCGAGATAGCGGCTTGCATCGGCATAAGTAAGCGCATCGTCTTCTCCCTGCATCCATATAAGACCCTGAAGATGGAGCCGGTAACCGTTTGCTGCCGCCTGTGAAGCAGCCAGTTTTAACCATTGCGTAAGCTGTTGCCATCGTACACCTGCTTCCCAGAGGTATTGTCCGGGCTGGGGAGGTCTCCAGTCGCCGGCGAGCGTTGTGCCGCCCTGGCCTTGTTTATAAACCATCCGCTGTTGGGGACTTTGGTTTTGGAGACTTTTCATCAGTGAAGCTTCGGGTCCAAACTGGGTTGAGTCGGCAAAGTTCTCACATCGCGTATTTTTACCTACCACCAGTGGCTCCCAGTTTGCTGAGTAACCTCCCACACCGGGGTTCCAGATTAAGGTGTTTGGAACCGCTCCGCCGAAAGCAGCATGCTGGCTGGCATTCATACCGGTGGCAGGTGTCCAGCCGGTATTCGATTGACCCAATATGATATAAAAGGAAACGTTTTGGTTTTGTGCATTCACCAAAGGCGCATAAACGTATAATAAAATGGCTATAATGCCGGGTATTAACTTCTTCATACTTGTATAACTTGTTTGTACTTACGTTTTTAAGTTGCGCCAAAATAGAGTGCTTAACCTAAAAATGCAATCAGGGTTATACCAGTACACAGTTTTATAAGGTCAACTGCTGAAATCAGGGTATGAGTTGGAATGTAGTTGTTGGAACCCGATGGTTGAAGGCCCAATGCGTTAGATATACGGGTGAATTGATTGAATGTGAATAACTACAAAAAAAAAACTTCATAGTATTATTACTATTGTAAAAGTATTTTTACGATATTTATCTCGGTTTTTCATAGAATATTGGATTAAACGGGGCTGGATTTTTATCCTGGCCCTTTTTTTATGCCTGAAAGTATCCCAACCCAGGTTACAATGTCTTGTAAATACGTACAGAAACCTTACTCCGGCAACCGGGCGCCATACTCCCCTTCATGGTATTTTAAGAAGTTTTCCCCGGCAGTTGCTTACAGTTTCACTTTGATCCCCCCATTTACAACAAAGCCTTCGGTATGTGTCCAGATTTCATCGAATGTGGGGTTATTGTGTAATCCACTGGCAACTGCCTTATAGCGGCTCTGGCGGGTATCGGTAAAGTTTTCGAAGTTGATGTACAAAGAAAACTTGTTGAAGATTTTTTCTGCCATAAAGCCGAACACCGAAAAAGGAACTGTTTGGCTGCCATCGCTCAGGTATTGTCTGCCCGTGAAGTATCCCTCCAACCCCAGTTTGAGTTTGCCTTCTCTTTCATAGATGAGAGCGCTGTTTAGCTTGGTTCGGGGTACAAGCGGTAAGTATTGATTCAGGGTGCGGTATTTTCCTTTAGCATCTGTTAGTGTATACCCCAGGAATAGTTTGAAGTTTTCCCTAAAGATGATACGTGCATTGGTTTCGAAACCTGCACTAACAACGGGATCGCTGGCGTTTGCAAAACTATAGTTCCAGCCGGTATTGCCTGTTAATACGAGGGGATCATTGATGAGGGTGTAAAAGAACATATGGTTTAAAGAAAAGCTGAGATTTTCACCTATCTCAGTCTTGAAGTTGATGTCGGCTGTTCCACCATAACTCTTTTCTGATCTCACGTTATCTAGTTGCAGAACCTGGCGGTACTGTAAGGTTTCCGTTTCCTGGGTAAACAACGTTGGCGTTTTATATCCCATCCCTGCTCCAATACGCGATGACCACTTTTCATTATAATTAAACAATACAGATATCCGAGGTAGAACAAAATATTCGTTATTGGAATAGACCCTATTAGTATAGTTCACATCATCAAGCCGCAGCCCGGCCTCTACTTTTACATGTTCATTCAGGTCACGGGTGTACTGGGCATATACTCCCGCTGTAGTCGTCTTAATATCCCTTGCAGTGGGGTTAAGCTTCTCCTTGAATTTATTGATTAAGAGGTTGGCCCCCAGAACAAAAACCTGTTTGCCCGTACCTGCTACATACGAAATGTCTGTGAAAGCAGTATGATCAACCCCGGAAAACCGGTATGCAGGAAGGTCTATGCTGCGATCAAAAATGCTAAAGCTTTGTTTTGCAACCACTCGTTTGTTTTCACCTAACCTGCTCTCCAGATCGAAGGTGCTGATGTTGCGGAGCGTCTTGTTTCTTTCGAAATATTGGTGGTCCTGATCTGCCTTCTCGCGGATTACGACGATATCACCGCCGGTTCTGCTGCCCCGGGTAAAACTGTTTCCGATAGCGATTGTCGTATGCTCCCCGGGGTATAGGAATAACTTTGGGTGAATGGTAAATTCATCAGAAATCGGTACTTCGGTAAAATCATCTTTGTCGACATCATAGGGATTTTGATGATTATATAAGCCGAGCACCGTAAAGCCTGCTTTTTTGCCCCGGCCTGAGACAAAGGCACCAACATTACTTTGGCCGATATTTGATTGATTTAAGATAAAGCTGTACTCCGGGGTAAGTTTTGGTGTTTTTGAAATGAAGTTTACAACTCCGGCAATGGCACCTCCGCCAAACAAGGTTGAAGCAGGACCTTTGATGATTTCAACTTGTTTCAGATCCAGCGGTGGGATCTCTAATACACTAAGTCCGCTGGAGAAATTTCCAAAGTTCGCAAAGCCGTCTTTGAGCAGTTGCGTATACCTGCCATCCAATCCTTGTATCCTGATATTGGCATTACCCGTTGTAGCCGATGTTTGCTGTACCTGTATGCCGGTGCTTTCATGAAGGATCATGGCCACGTTCGCGGGACGCATATTGGTTTTTTCATCGATCTCTTCCAGCTCAATGGTCTCTACCCGGGTAGGTGTATTAAGAATGGTTCTACTGGTGCGTGTTGATTGCACAATAACTTCTTCCAGTTCCTCTTCAGCTCCTTCCAGGACGATAACGAGACCGTGTGCCGATAAGGGAACCGTTATCCGGGTTTCTTTCTCCTGGTAACCCACCGACGATGTTGTTAAAGTGTACCTGCCATTTGAAGACAAATACAACATTGCAAAACCGGTACTGTCGCTTACTGCACCTTTGCCACTGCCTTTCACAATAACAGTCGCCAGGAGTGGTACATTAGCTTCATTAACTACTTTAATCCTGAGTTGTTGTTGTGCATAAGAACAGGTGCCTGCAAGTATTAAGGTTAAGAAGAACAGTAAGCGCATAGTTGAAAGCGAAATTTTGGGTGAATAAACTGCACCAAATCACCGGACCTGATGGTGTGCTATGCAACAAGCCGTTTGCTCATTACAACAATGCAACAAGATAGGTCAGCGCCCGACATTCCATTCGCATCGGTGCAATCTTTCTTTCCTGCCAGTTGATCCAAGCCCCAATTTGACTATGGTACTTTCTTTCCTATACTGCTTAAGCAATAACGCCTATCGTTCGCTGCTGATATGGAGATACCAGGGTCTGAAACTTGGGAGTTCCATGGCGCCAGGCTTAGCTACAGCAGTTGGGACCACAGCAGGCAGCTTTTTGTACCGCGGGCTTAACCGCAAAAACGGTGATACTATAAATACCTGTACCCGATTGTTCAAATGCACTTATTTCTTCCTGCGATAAGTACCGGCTCAAGATGTCACCTGGTATTGCAATCGGTTTTGACTTTTGAACGGTGATGTCGGTGAACCCATTGTTTTTGATTAATTGGAGGTACTCGCTTTGCTGTATGGCGCCCGCTACACAACCTGCATACATCTCTGCCGCCTGTTGTATTTTTTCCGGCAATTCACCCGATAAAACAATATCCGAAATACTAAAGGAAGATCCGAAGCCGTAATAACAGGTAAACGATAAGGGAAGGATCTGATTGGATTTTCAGAAACAAAACAAAACAGTTGTATGAGAATCCGAATAGCATATAGGCGGTAAACGAAAACGCCCTTCACAATTGTTACAATTATGAAGGGCGTTTATCAGCTGTAGGGGGAGGGGTCGAACCTCCACGAGGCAGTTAGCTGTAGCGCAAAGTTCAGTGGTCGACCCTGGTCGCTTTAATATTGCTATTAGAGCGGCTCTACACTACGTTTATCCTGTGATCCTCACCCCCGAGACAAGAGGGCATGTCTGCCAAAAGTTTCATCACCCCACAGTATCCAGGCCTTGTGCCTGTTTGAATGATTTGATAATGCAATATTAAAGCAAATGGCCGTTATGTTGCAAATCTATCAAGATAAATTTTTAAAGTTTCGAAATTTTCCAAATATTTGCTTTAAGTCTTAGAGACCATGTAACAATAATAACTTATCGGGCAATGAAATTAAATCTTGACAAACTGGATTACCAGATCATCTATGAGATGATGGAAACCGCTGAAATTTCTTATGCCGACCTGGGCAAAAAGCTATTTGTTTCCGGTGGTACCATCCATGTAAGGATAAAAAAGTTACAGGAAGCAGGTATAGTAAAAGGTACAAGAATGAACGTCGACTTAAAAGCGCTTGGTTACGATGTCATTGCATTTATCGGCATCTATCTTGAGAAAAGTTCGCTGTACGACAGCGTTTTGAAGGAATTGCACAAAATTCCGCAAATCGTCCGGTTGAACTACACTACCGGTAATTACAGCATGTTTGCTGAGATCGTTTGTAAGGATATCAACCAGCTACGTTATGTTTTGCACGATGAGCTTCAGAAGATCAGGGGGATAGAAAGAACGGAAACATTCATTTCCCTACAGGAGAGTTTCAACCGAAACGTAGTCGTTACCGACCAGGGTTGATGTTTAAATAAAAATCTTACCCTTGAAATTGAGTATGTAGCGTAGAAGTGGATATTTATGGAGGAAGGATGTTTGTTTTAAACCGCGCTGGCAGTTTTACAATAGTATGGACATCCTGATACCGGGGATCTTTGTTTTAGTGTTTTTGAAAAGTGAATGCATGTGCCGAAATCATACTCACCATTCCTGGCGTAGTGCCAGTACGGGATTGTGCGTGATAATATCCCGGTTTTCTTCGGCCGGTGACCAACAACCGGGTTGAGGTTTCGTACACCAGGCAAAAACGGAGGCCTGCTCCAACTAGAACTGCGGATGGATGTTGAGACGTTTGGGCTGTTCCTATTTTACCGTCCTGCCTTTCCACTGGTACGTTCCAAATTTGCCCAGCCAGCCCGCAATTACCGTATATAAAATGTGAAAAGGCTGCATCACAGGAAACCACCACAACATGCTCCGTTCATTAAAAAATCTTGCAACAGGTAGCATAAACCGGAGTTCAATAATCGTTTTACACACGATCAACAGGAGCCAATACCAGATTGCAACAGGAACCCAAAGTGCAAGTATTGGCAGTAATACCAGCGACAAATTAAAAAGGTATACCGAAACCAGAACCCAGAAGATGCGTTTGTCCTCATAACTTTCTGCTTTACTTGCCCAGCGAATCCTTTGGTTTAGAAAGCTGGTCCAGTCTGGCATTGGCAGGGTTTCCGTAATTACTTCGTCGGAAAGCAGGAATCTCACCTGCCTGGGATGTTTTAAGAAGATCTTATGCATCAACAACATGTCGTCCCCACTTGCAATATCATCTATCCCTGCAAACTTCCCTGCCTCATTGAAAACGGCTTTGCTATAAGCCAGGTTGGCGCCATTGCACATACTGTGAAAACGATTGTTTACCGAAGCTGCAGTAATGCCCTGAAGGCTTATGAAATCAAGACACTGGAAAATCGAGATAAACGAACCCGTATTGGTAAACTTAACAGGTGCAGCAATAAACACCGCGTTGCGTTCCTTCCTGAAGCCATCAAAAGATCGCAACCAGTTCGGGCGTACTTTACAGTCTGCATCCGTGGTAACGATCCAATCTCCCGCGGCTTTTTCTATTGCCAACTCGATGGCTTTTTTTTTATAGGAGTTCAATTTACCGGCAGGCAAAAGCTCTTCGAGATTGAAGAGGCGAAGGTTTGTATGCCGTTGTTGGTATTGCACGATGATTTCAGCAGTACGATCAGTACTATGGTCATCGATGACAATCACTTCGTAAAGGTCTGGCGGGTAGTTCTGCGTTAAAACAGACTCCAGGCACGCGCCAATCTGTTCCTCTTCATTGCGGGCGGGAATAATGATGGAAAATGAAGTAGTTGGTTTTATGCCTTTGTTTACAGCAAAAGGCTTAACCTCCAGGAACCAGCGACGATAGTTCTCAATTAGGGTTGCATAACCACCAAGAAGTAGTGCGATCAGTAGTAACAGTAGCCAGGTCATTCAAAGCAAAGAAAACAACTATTGATCATTCAAGTTCGTTAAGTTGAGCAGTTTGTTAAATTGATCTGCCCCTTTGTACTTCGCTGTAAAAGGTAAAGCAACGGTTTGCCAGAAGATTAACCCGGTTGAGATCCGGGAAATCGCTTAAGTAAAGGATTTTGACTAGTCATTAAACAGTTCTGCAATAACGGGAGTGTGCCATTCACGCAATAGGTCATGCCCTGCTTCAATAATCTTCACGCTTGCATATTGTTCGATCTTTTTCAGGAAGTGCTGGCCGCTGGCATAGTGGATAATTCGGTCGAAGCTGCCAAACAGCATTCGCACTTTGATATCATGTTTTGGGATAACCTTCTTCAGCCGGTACAACTGAGGCTTGAAGTTTTTCATGATCCGCCATCTACGATACAAGGCTATTCGCTGAGGTTTATCTTCGAAATAATAGTCAACAAAACTTGCAAGGTTCTTGGTGATTACCCGGCTTTTTTCAAGTAAGTGTACCATGCTAAGAAACCAGCCCGGGTGATGCACGGTATAGTCGAAAAGCCTGCTGCCTGCCCATGTTTGGGTTGTAAACCATAACCACGATTTATACTTCAGGCCATCAGGGGCAAGCAAAACCACCCTTTCGATTTCATCAGGGAGCATTTGGGTAAGGTGCAAAGCAATACGACCACCCATACTAAAACCAAGAAGCGATATCTTATGGCCTTCTTTATTTAAGCTCCGCCTGATACCTTGTACAATCTGAACGAGGTCATCCGGTTCAAAATCAGGGTGATCCCATTTAGTAAAACCGTGGAAAGGAGCGTCCAGTGCTACAATCGTATACCGGGTACCTAAAGCCTTGGCGAGGAAACCAAACGTATAACTGTCGCGTCCATAGCCATGAAAGCAAAACAGCAATTTTGGCCCGTTGCCAAAAACGCGGTAGTGAAATGAAGATGTATTATGTGTAAAAAATCGATCCTGCATTAAAGCGTTATGTTATCGGCCCACATTAACAAAAGATGTGCCCCAACTATTTTCCATAACAGGCACCAGGCACTTCCTTTAGCAATAATACAATGGGTTTTCGCCTTTACAAGAAAAGACCTGGGCGAAGGCATTTCCCTGTTACTGCAATCTAGGCCTGAGCCCGTAATGCATCAAAGCAGCTTGTATACTTGAAAATGATAAACGATTTTCAGGGAACCCGCTTCAAAAATGTAAACCACAGCTAATGAGGTGAGCGGCCATAGGAACGATTAGGTAGATGAACTAACCTGCCTAAAGCAATCTAAACGAGGCGGATCAACCGCAGCTTTGATTGTCCTAAGCGACTCAGCTGTTTAAAAGATTGTTATTAATCTTCCCAAACCTTCAGCCCTTCGCTACAATTTGCACAGATGTCGATATTCTGCCTGCTTGTCATGATTTCTTTTCGAAACTGTTTATAGTTGTCGTTGTTCCAAACCTCTTTAAAAGTTTGCACCTGCAGGTTTCCCAACTGATGGCTTGCATCTTTGTCGAAACAGCAGGGTACGACAAGTCCGTCCCATGATATTACATTTCCCTGCCACAGTTTCCAGCAGTGATTGCCCATACCGCTCTTCGACTTCATCTTGCCATTCTTACCCTTTCGATAACGACTGTACTTTTCAATACTCGGAATAAGTTGGTTCGGGTCATTTTCGTAATCATAAACCTGGGCGGTTTTAAACCGAACCTGGTCGACACCAACCTCTTTTGCAAGTTGTTTAATGTCTTCAATCTGGTGTTCGTTATGTTTTACTACCAGGAATTGGAAGAACACAAATGGCGTTTTGCTGTTCAGTTCCTTCTTCCACTTTACAATGTTCTTTGCGCCCTCGATTACTTTTTCAAGTTTCCCTCCCACGCGGTACTGCTTATAGGTATCCTGGGTAGTGCCATCAATAGAAATAATCAGCCGGTCAAGACCGCTCTCAACGGTTTTTTTTGCATTTGCATCATTAAGATAATGGGCATTGGTGCTTGTAGCTGTATAGATCCCTTTGTCAGAAGCATACTTAACCATGTCGAGAAAATCCGGGTTGAGGTAAGGTTCACCCTGAAAGTAGAAAATAAGGTAGGTGAGTTCTTTATGGATATCATCAATCGTGCGACGAAAGAAGTCCTGTTTGAGCATCCCGGTTGGCCGGGTAAAGGCGCGTAAGCCACTGGGGCATTCCGGGCACCTGAGGTTACAGGACGTTGTGGGCTCAAAAGAAACAGAGATTGGATAACCCCACTGGATGGGTTTACCAAGCAGCCTGCTCAAACGGTAACTCGACAATACTTTCAAGGCATTCCATGCTCTTGCCGGGGTAAGCTTTGAGATATAATTGAGGCTATCGTTTAAGTTGAAATACATCATAAGAACGGTAAAATTAAGCTTCCCTGATTACAATATTGGTTTGGGACGATCTTAGGCGGCAAATTCCTCACCAATGTTCATTTCGGCCGGCTTGTATAATGTCAAATAGGGTATTTTTGTCATTCAACCGTTTATTATGGCCATCGATACCAAACAACTGGAATTAAACATCAACCTTCATGCGCTCCAGCCGGGTTTTCTTAATTCTGAGTTGCATTATGTAATCGCTTCTGCTGAGAATAATTTCCGCTTTGCGGGTCTGGACGATGAGCCGGCGGTCGATGAAGAAAAGTTCTACTGCTTTCTAACCGAAGAAGAACTTTTTATTCCGGCAGGCAATATGACCCTTCCCGAAAGTTATGTTTTGCGAAAGGAACCCGCTTACCCTGTCGTGCAAACAGCAGAAGATTTCGAGTCCATCATCGCCAACTTGCCAAAACGCGGAGTTGCCAAAGCAATCCGGAAGTTCTCAACTGCAGACATTGAGGAGCTTCGAACCCGGTTAACCGAAAAATATGGAACACTGGATTGCCATGTCGTAAAAAGCGGGGAAGGTCAGCACCTGTTGTTTGTAATCAATACCATTATCGACATCTCGATTGCTGCAAACATGGTTTACTTCCGGTACCGTAACCAGTTTGGCGACGAGCACCCGCTTGTCTAACCCCAGGCCAAAGCATTTGCAATTCTTTTTTGGGCGCGCCGTGTCTCTCGTGAGCGAGCTGCTATCTGGGGTTATCGTGCTATCCAGGCGCAAGGCTGTTTCTGCGTAACTAATTTATGGCGAGCTAAGCACCATTTGTGCTTTCCGTGCCATCCGTGTGCTAAACCCATCTGTGCCCATCCGCGTCATCTGTGTGCCAACTTTTTCCATCCGTGCACATCAGTGTGACGCCCTCTCCATCTGTGCACATCCTGTAATTTTCAGTTACCATTCACACAGAATTGGTCATATTTGTTGTACATAGGTGTCTATGTTGTGTTCCTGATATGGCTACCCGAAGAAAAAAGACGAAATCAAGGCGGGCATTGTGGCTGATTGTGCCTTTGCTGTTAATCGCCGTTACAAGTACAGTTTACGTATGGTATACCTTCTTCAGGGTCAAGCAGGCCAGGTTTGCGAGGTACCCTGCCTTTGGCATAGACCTTCCAGTTAATTACGAAATCCATGGTATTGATGTAAGCAAATACCAGAGTTACGTTTACTGGCCGGCCGTGAAAAAAATGAAGGTTAAGGATGTTCAGATTGGCTTCACCTTTATCAAGGCAACAGAAGGATTGGGTAATGTAGACAAACAATTCCGCCGGAATTGGGCGCTTGCTGGCGAAGCCGGGCTACCTCGTGGCGCATATCACTTTTTCATTTGTCGTAAAAGCGGTAAGGCGCAGGCGAGGAACTTTATCAATACGGTTAAATTATCACGCGGCGATCTGCCCCCCGTTTTAGATGTTGAACAATTGTTTGGGGTAAAGCCGGAGAAAATGCGCAAAGAAGTTAAGGACTGGCTTACAATGGTAGAGCAACACTACAAGGTGAAACCCATTATTTACACCTATGTAAATTTTTACAGCACCTATATGGGGACGGAATTTAACGACTACCCGCTTTGGGTTGCCCATTACCACGAAAAAAACAGGCCGAGAATCAACCGCCCATGGATATTCTGGCAACACAGCGAACGTGGCCGTGTAAATGGAATTACCAGTAGGGTAGACTTCAATGTTTTTAATGGAGATCGTTCCGACTTCGAGAATTTATTAATCCCGTGATCTAAACTTTAGCCCCACCAGGTTAGTTATATTACTCAAACAAACAATCACATGGAACCTGAAGCGCTTAACTTTTTGAAACGTATAGGCAAATCGCTTGGCATCGGGTTGGTGTGGTTGTGTATTACCGTAACCGCAGCATTAAAAAATGACAATGCTTTTCCCGATAATGGCATCCGGCTGGCAAATGTTTTGTTTTACTTATGGCTTGTCGTAAGCGTAATCATCATGGTAAGGATCTTCCAAAAATTATGGACGGCCGATGACATCGAGCAGGAATGACCATCGATCCGGCAATTCCTTTTATGCTATGGATTTTTTCCGTCGATTATTAAGGGGGTTTTATTTCCCATGATAATCACCTTGGCGTTTTGCGAAGTGGCAATTTCCTTTAAGGCTTTAATTTGTTCATATTGCAATTGGTTATCCGTTAGGCCCGTATTAATGATCCGCTGGTAATCAGCAATACCCTGTGCTTCCACACGTTTCCGTTCTGCTTCCTGGGTTTCTTTCTGTAGTACAAATTGCATTTTCTGCGCTTCCTGCTCAGCATTAATTTTTTCTTCGATTGCAGCTTTAACTTTATTAGGCAGGGTAATATTCCTGATCAGCAATTGTTCTACTTCCAGGCCGCGTTTGCTAAAGTTATCTGCTATCGTTTTAAAGATACGGGTTTGAAATTCATCACGTTTAGTGCTGTACAAGTCGATGGCAGTATAGTAAACTGCATTATCCCTTATCTTGGTCCGGGTAACCGGCCTTACTATTTTATCGCGAAAATCATAGCCTGTTTCCCTAACCAGCTTAGGTGCGTCGTTTGCCTGCACCCGGTACAAAACGGTAAGGTCAATAATAACTTCAAGACCATCCGATGTAAGCACCCGAATAGCATCATCCCCGGTATTGTCTCCTTCATCGCGAACACTGCTCATTGTGTAATTTTGGGTTCTCACGTCCAGTTGTTGCACCTCCATTACCGGGTTAACCAGGTGTAGCCCGCTCCTGAGCACGTCGTTTTGCACTTTGCCGAAAAGTGATTTGATACCTATCTCACCCGCATCAATCTGGATCACAGAAGATACTAAGATGCCAATTACAATCATTGCAAGTCCAACCAATCGAACTATTCCCCGGTAACCGGGCAAAGGCGCATTCATTTTCCGTAACGATGCAGCTGCAAAAAACACAATTACACCGAGTATGATAAGTAGCATTTTCAGGGTTTATGTTGCTAAAGATAACATATCGCAGCACCTTTATGTTTATGTTTCTGCACCAGGCCGGGCTACCACAAAACAAAAGAGGCGCCCACCGGGCACCTCTTACACAATTGTTGTTGGCTGAATTAAAGCAGGTGATTTGCAACACAGTACTCCGCGATCTGTACGGCATTTGTTGCTGCACCTTTCCGCAGGTTATCACTAACGATCCACATGTTTAGCGTATTAGGTTGTGTTTCATCCCTGCGCAGCCTGCCTACAAATACATCGTCTTTTTCGTGTGCCCAAAGTGGCATAGGGTAAGTTTGGCTCGACGGGTCATCTTGTAAAACAATGCCTGGTGAGGAACTCAAAAGGTCTTTAACATCCTGCATCTCAAATTCATTGGCGAATTCCACGTTTACACTTTCACTGTGTCCGCCCATAACCGGGATACGGACTGTTGTAGCAGTCACTTTTATCGAGTCGTCGCGCATGATCTTTTTCGTTTCATTCACCATTTTCATCTCCTCTTTGGTATAGCCATTCTCCATAAAAACATCAATCTGCGGAATAACATTTAAGTCAATCGGGTACTTGTAAGCCATTTCACCCGAAACATTTTTTCGCTCGTTCATCAATTGATCCACGGCTTTCACCCCTGTTCCGGTAACACTCTGGTAGGTGCTTGCGATAACACGTCTTACACCATATTTCTTGTGCAACGGATTTAATGCAACAACCATTTGTATGGTCGAGCAATTTGGGTTTGCAATAATTTTATCTTCTCTTGTCAGCGCATCTGCATTAATCTCGGGAACCACCAATTTTTTAGAAGGATCCATTCTCCAGGCGCTTGAATTGTCTATCACAGTAATACCTGCAGCTGCAAATTTCGGTGCCCACTCAAGTGAGGTGTTGCCGCCGGCTGAAAACAACGCTACATCTGGTTTGGCTGCAATGGCATCGGTCATACTTACTACTTTATACTTCTGACCTTTGTATTCCACTTCTTTACCCACTGATCTTTCCGAAGCAACGGGAACGAGTTCCGTTACGGGGAAATTTCTTTCCGCCAGTACCTGTAACATTTTTGTGCCCACCAGGCCGGTGGCGCCAACTACTGCAACTTTCATTGTTTTTGGTTTTATGGTTTAGTTTATGAACTCTTTTTTTTGGACCCGGCTGATGCGCTTTTTTCAACAGCCGTTGCGTCGCACTCTTGTACAATTATTCTTTGCGCAACGAGTGAATGTACTTTCATTCAATTGTTGCCAAACAACACCCTTACTGCAAACAGCTTGTAGAACCTTATTGATTGTTACAGTAATGGGTGCAGTGAAAACAATTCGGAGCACAAAAAAAGCCTTCCGTTGAGGGAAGGCCTTATATGCTTTAATTATAGAAAACGCAGGCAACTTCCCCTAAGGAAAATGTTTCTTAATGCGTTTAATATAAATGGTAGTTGTGCTCATCTGTTGCGAATGTAATTGCAAAATTATCTGCAACCAAAAAATATTTCCGGCAACGATTGCGAAAACGGCTTGCGCATTATGAATTAAGAAGTGGAATGAATATCTTATTCCCACTGTTTAATCGCCGGAACCAATGAAAACATCCGTTGTAATTATTTTGTTTCTATTGTACCTTATTCCGGCAAAATCACAATTTACCGACCACTTCAACGACGGTGATTTTACCAGCAATCCCACCTGGAATGCAAACCCGGCCGACTTTGTCATTAACGGAACGTTTCAATTACAAAGCAATAACACCAATGCAAACAGCACTTTCCAGATTAATACGTTAAATCAACTTGCAACCGAAACTGAATGGGAGATGTTTGTTGCATACGCTTTTAACCCATCGTCAGCAAACTATGTGGATGTTTACCTTACTGCTTCCAGCGCCGACCTTGGCAGTACCGCAAACAGGGGTTATTTCGTTAGAATCGGCAACACCGATGATGAAGTTAGCTTGTACCGCAAAGATCAAAATGGAAACATTACCCGGCTTATTGATGGCGCAAATGGCTTGCTAAACAGCAGCAACATCAGTTTAAAGTTCAAGGTGATCCGCAATGCCGGAAACGAATTCAGTTTGTACACCGATATCACGGGCACAGGAAATAATTACACAATTGAGGGCAGTGCAACCGACAGCACTCACCAGGCATCCACGTACTTTGGAATGGTAGTTCGCCAGAGTACAGGCAGCTTTTTTCAACGGCATTTTTTCGACGACATCCAGGTAAAACCCTATGTGCCCGATATTGTTCCGCCGTTTATCTTAAACGTTATTAGCACATCACGCAACAGTGTCGACATATTGTTTTCCGAAGCACTTGATCCTGCCACGGCGCAAACGCCCGCCTGTTATGCGGCAGGCAGCTCATCTATGCCAGTTACTGCATCGCGCGATCAACTTAACGCGGCACTTATACACCTGGTTTTTGCAACCTCTTTCACTAGTGGCGCAACCACCGTTCTCACGGTAAACGGCTTAAAGGACCTTGCCGGAAATACACTCGTAACCGGCACTTCAACCTTCGTATACTACGAACCTCGCCGGTACGACGTGGTAATCCACGAAGTATTACCAGATCCTACTCCTGTGGTAGGTTTGCCCGATGCAGCCTTCATTGAACTTAGGAATACGAGCCCCTATCCAATTAACCTGCAAGGTTGGAAAATACGATCCGGAACAACAACAAGCGGCAACTTTCCTGCTTATTCCTTGAAGCCGGACAGCTTTGTAATCATTACCTCAACAACCGCGGTAAGTAAGTACCATTCCTATGGTCCGGCATTGGGACTTGTCTCCTTTCCTTCGCTTGCTTCTTCAGCTGGAGGCCTTGTTCTTATGACAAAGGAAGACCTGACCATGCACGCCATCAGTTACGACCAGCAATGGTTTCAAAATCCAGTTAAAAGCAATGGTGGCTGGTCGCTTGAGATGATCGATCCAAAGAACCCCTGTACCGGTGCAGGAAACTGGAGGGCAAGCACCGACAGCCGGGGTGGAACACCCGGTGCCAGGAATACTGTAGAAGCCACAAATGCAGATGTACGCCCGCCGAAACTGCTTCAGGCAACCGCAGCCGACTCATTAAGCATACAGCTGCTCTTTGATGAACCATTGGACAGCGCTAATGCGTCGGTGATTGCAAATTACCTGTTAGATGAGGGCGTTGGGCTAGCCGTTTCAGCCGAACCGATTGGTCCCCTTTTTACCAGTGTAACAATAAAGCTGGCAAAACCCATGGTACGCGAAAAAAGGTACACCATAACCGTAAATAACGTGACCGACTGCAGCGCTAATCCATTATCCGGATCAGGCATGGTAAGCGTAGGATTGCCCTCCGTTGCAGATACCATGGATGTGGTGGTAAACGAAGTATTGTTCAACCCGAAGGCTGGCGGCCACGACTTTGTTGAGATATACAACAGGAGTAAAAAGATCATCGACATCAAAGACCTGTATATTGCCGGCAGGGCAACTTCTAATGGAGCCCTTGCGGGGCTAAAACAATTGCAGCCGCAAAGCAGGTTATTCTTTCCGGGTGAATTCCTGTGCATCAGCGAAGATGGGGATGCTGTCAAAAGGGATTATGCAACAACGAACCCCAATCAATTTGTCGACATTGCAACGATGCCATCATACCCCGATGCAAATGGTACCGTTGTACTGTTGAACAACCAGGGAACGATCATTGATGAGTTTAGTTATGACGAAAAGTGGCATTTTGATCTGCTTAATAATACAGAAGGGATATCACTAGAAAGAATAGATTATAACGCTGCTACTCGCCTGAGAAGCAATTGGTTTTCTGCTGCCGCAACAAGCGGTTACGCTACACCCGCTTACCAAAATTCACAGTACCGCGCCGATCTTAGCCCGCCCGGCAACCTAAGCATAGAACCCAAAGTTTTTTCGCCCGACCAGGACGGAACCGATGATTTTACAACGATAAAGATTGTTATGGGAGAGCCGGGTTATATGGCCAATATTAAGGTGTTCGATGCATCTGGCAGGCTGGTAAAGGTGATTGCTGCTAATGCGCTGTTGTCAGCATCGGCTTCTTTCAGGTGGGACGGCCTGAACGACAAGATGAAAAAGGTTCCTGTAGGTGCTTATGTTCTGCTGGCCGAAGTTTTTAACCTTAATGGAAAAAAGAAAGCCTTTAAAAACGCGATTGTTGTTGCCTCAAAGTTCTGACTGACCATTGCTGTAAAGCATCACTTAGCATTGCATCCGGCAGCTGTATTTAGGGTAACATAAAAAAAGGCCGCACATTCGTACGGCCCCTCAAAGTTTGTATTAGTGCTTAAACGAGATCAATATCAAAATTTACAAGTTGTACAAACTCTTCAAGACGGGCATCCACCTCTTCTTTAGTTATTTCTGTAAGCCGTTGCGTACCGAATTTTTCAACACAAAAACTCGCGAGGGCTGAACCCATGATAATAGCTGTTTTCATGTTTTCAAACGAAATGTCTTTTGTACGTGCGATGTGCCCGATGAAGCCGCCGGCAAACGTGTCGCCCGCGCCTGTTGGATCGAATACATCTTCAAGCGGTAGCGCCGGGGCAAAAAACACATGGTTTTGATGGAACAGCAAAGCACCGTGTTCACCCTTTTTGATGATGAGGAATTTCGGTCCCATCGTTAGTATTTTGTTTGCCGCTTTAACCAGGCTGTATTCGCCGCTGAGTTCTCTTGCTTCGCTATCGTTTACGAGCAATACATCAACCATGGTAAGCAGGTCCTTCAGGTCGTCAAGCGCGATCTCCATCCAAAAGTTCATCGTATCCATTACGATCAGTTTTGGCCGCGTTTTCATTTGCATGATCACGCTTTTTTGTAATGCCGGGGCAAGATTTCCAAGCATTACAAATTCGCAATCCTGGTAGCTATCGGGTACAACAGGCTGAAAATTTTCGAGGACATTAAGTTGGGTATCGAGGGTATCCCTGGTGTTCATATCCATGTGGTACCTGCCTGACCAGAAAAAGGTTTTTTCATCCTTTTTGATTTGTACACCTTCCATATCAACACCACGTGCTATAAGTGCGTCAAGCTCAGACTGTGGAAAATCCCCTCCCACTACGGAGATCTGTTTTATAGGTGTGGTAAAGTTTGATGCACTCCAGGCGATATAAGTACCGGCTCCACCGATGATCTTATCCGACTTACCAAACGGCGTTTCAATGGCATCAAAGGCCATAGAGCCAACAACAAGTAACGACATACTATTTGAAAGTTTAAAATTGAAAGTGGGTTTGCTGACGAGTAAGTATTGTGTGTACAACCTTTATGGCCATCGGGGTGCGAAGCTAAAGTATTTTAAGTAAGCCGAAAAACGCGATCATACATGAGCAGCGGGAATGAATACCAACCTCTACATCGGCTTGGGTAGACTTAGCTGAACCGCCGCGTTTTTGAATAGAACTTAATTGCCCGGCATCGTGAGTCAACCCTCGTGTTAAGGTAATTGCTGCTATAAAAAACTGCCGATGAACCGAGCCCGTCCGAATGGATCGCCGGGCGGACGTGGAACGATGATGCCCAAAGTGTTTCAGCCGACCACCAAAAAAAACCTGCAATACGGCACTAAAACAAAAAAGCCGGTCTGAACGACCGGCCTTTGTTGCTGTGTGAATGGGTTTTAATACCCGGGATTTTGCACCACGGATTTATTGACCAGGATCTCAGAAAGCGGAATGGGCCAGATATATTGTGAATCGGTAGGTGCAATCGCCGGAACAGTGCCTTTTGCCGGAAGTGGGGCATTAAGGCGGGTAAGGTCCATTGAACGGAATCCTTCGCCTAGTAACTCAATCCTTCTTTCGGTAAGTATCACGTTGATAAGCTCAGCCTGGGTAGCCGGGCTAAACGGGGTAGCCGGATCGGAGCGTTGGTGCACCGCGTTAACCAGCTGAAGTGCCCTTGCATTAACACCGGCATTGGTACGGGCGAGCGCCTCGGCAAGGTTTAGCAGCACTTCAGCATACCTGATAACAGGTACGTAGTCGGTATTTGCTGTCCATTTGCGTAACCACGTTTTGGTGCCGATAACTTGTACGAAAGAGGTTCTTCGTTTATCTGTGGCACTCCATGCCGGGTTCGCCAATATACCGGCTCCGGCGGTGTTAAGGCTGAAATCGCCATTACCGCCTGCTGCACCAGGGCTATAATATTGGTTAAGGCTATTTTGGGTACCTGGCAGGTTGTTGGTGGTAAACGGCATCGAAAATATGTTCTCCAGGGTTTGTCCGCCGGCACCAAATACAAGCGTAACATCTGGTTCAAGCTTGTGCTGCACACCGGTGGCGGCAACAAATGGACCCGCAGCCGAAACGATTTTGTTAGCCTCGGTTACCACATCAGCATATTGGCCCATATGCAGGTAGATGCGCGTTTTATACGCAATAGCGGTGTTCCGGTGTGCCCGTGTAACATTCAGGCTTGTTGTGGAGTAGTTTAAGGGAAGGTTAGCTTCAGCAAAATTCAGGTCTTCCAGTATCAGCGTATACACCTCAGCTACCGTTGACCTTGCCTTATTGTTGTTGCCAAGCGTCGACTGCGGTTCGGTATATATAATCACCCCGGGGTTACTCCCGTTTCCGTCGGTGTATGGCCGGGCATACAGGTTTACGAGTGAATGGTACATCAGAGCCCGAAGAAACCGGGCTTCACCGCGGTATTGGTTTTTCAATACATCGCTTACCGGTGCATTTTCGAGACCCTTCAACACGGTATTGATCCTGTTGATGGCCTGGTAACCGGCGTTCCATAAGTTTTGTACTTCATTGGTACTTGACTGCAGTGTAAAGTTCCAGGTTTGCAGGTTTGTTACTCCGTTAGCGGTTTCATTAATGAATTCTTCGCCCCGAATATCCTGGTAAACCGGGTACCGGCCGGCGTAAATTTGTCCAATCGAAGGGGACGCAGGTCCGCCCTTTGCGGCCGCATACATGCCATTAACCTGGAGGAGAATGCGCTCTGGTGTGGAGAAAGCCAATGACTCGTCGATATCGGTTTGTGGTAGCAGGTTGAGCTGGTCTTTGTTACAGGAGAACAGGGCACCAATCAGCAGAAGAAGTACCGTTATGTTGATTTTCATGTGATAAGAGATTTAAGGGTTAGAAGCCAATGTTTATTCCCAGGTTAATGGTACGGGCGAGTGGGGCTGCGTTCCTGTCAACACTTGGAGCACTGTTCACCACTTGTTCACCACCAGTGTTGGCAGCTCCGTTGTTGCTTTGAATTTCGGGATCGAAACCAGAATACTTGGTAATAGTAAACGCATTTAACACGGAAGCATATAACCTTACGTTGTTAAGTCCTGCGCGGTCTACAAGTGTTTTGGGGAAGGTATAACCAAGCGATATGTTGCGACCTTTTATAAAATCTCCTTTTTCAACATTGTTCGATATTACCATACTCGAGCCGTTAGAAACGTTATCGCCGAATACCACTTTAGGCCACATGGCGTTTTCGCCCGCTTTTGTCCAACGATTTAGTGCGTCCTTTGCATTGTTCCAGTTCCGGTTGTCGTGCAAACCCGCTTTACTGCCATTATATACATAGTTGCCCCCGCTGAAATACAGCAGGATGTTCAAATCGAAGCCGCGGTACCTGAATGTATTATCAAATCCACCGAAGTACTTTGGAAGTGCGGGGCCGATCACCCTTGCGTCGGTGGCCTGGTTTGCCGGTCTTGAATTTGCTTCGGTGTCAACCCTGGTCCAGCGGCTTGCCGACGCAGCTGCATGATTATATTGAACCCTGGTACCATCATTTAACACAAAAATCCGTCTGCCATTAGCAGGATTAACCCCTTCGGTGGGTACAGCATAAAAGCTTCCGAGAGACTCCCCAACCCGGATGAGTGAAGGAGATTCAAGTCCGCCGGTGGCGACCAATACGTCGGCGTTGTTGTTTGATAGTGTCAGCACCTCATTTTTGAGGGTAGTGATGTTGAAGTTGGATGTCCAGCTAAACTCTTTTGATGACACGATTGTGCCATTCAACGTAAGTTCAAAGCCTTTGTTCACCATGCTACCCACGTTGGTTAACAACGAATTCGCCGGAACATTGGTAGGGGTAGGGATACCGCGTGAAGGAGCCTGGGGCTCAAATAACACCAGGTCAGTGATGTCGTTTTTATAATAGGCAAATTCAACAGATAGCCTGTTTTTTAGAAGGCCTGCGTTGAAACCTATATCAAGCTTCTTACTTTTCTCCCAGGTAAGATTAGCATTAGAGGCCTGGTTAAAGAAAACGGTAGCATTAGCACCATAGAGGCCGGTGCTATATAAACCCTGGTAAGCGTAATCGCCTATACCGGCAAAGTTGCCGACCATACCGTAACTACCCCTGAAGCGCAATGAATTGACCACATTTCCAAGAGCCGAGTTTTTCCAAAATTCCTCTTCCGATACGGCCCAACCGGCTGATCCGCCATAGAAAGTTCCCCATTTGTTTGAAAATGCAGAATAGCCATCTCTTCTGAGGTTTGCAGACAGGAGGTATTTCTTTTTGTAATCATAATTTATCCGGCCAAAATACGACTGCAGGAAGTTTTCTGACAATTGTGGAATAAACGGAGAAGCCGGCAGTGTCATGTCTACAAATCCGCCCTGGAATTCGTTAAAGAAAGGGTCCGCAAGGTTTCTGCGGTCAGCTCCCCAACGGTCGGTTTTAGTGTACTGTTGCTCTGCACCCAGCAGGATATTAAGGCCATGGTCATCCATAATACGGGTATCATATGTTAATGTATTGGACCAGTTCCAGCGCCGCGGCCGCTGCAAAGTATTTTGAGCTCCCCCCGCAAATTGCTGGCCGTCACCATGCAGTGCATTACGGAAGTCCTCGTTTACTACCGACAGGTTATCTATCCCATAGAGCGATCTAAAACTAAGGCCCCTGAATAATCTTACCTGTCCATATACATTTGCAAGTACCCTATCGCTCTTTGAGACGAAACGATTGAGGTCGAGCAACATCACCGGATTGCTAAAAGTCACGGCCGAAATGTTATTGCCTTGTCCGATCGTATTATTGCCACTGATGTTATAAGAGCCGTCGGCATTCAATGGACCGACGTTTGGCGCAAGGCCAAAAGCAAGACGCGCCGCACCGGATGTATTAAAAGCCGCACCGGTAGACCCGGTGTTAAGGCCTTCGTTTTCGGAGTTGGTATAGTTGAAAGTTCCACCAAAAGTCAGCCAGTCGTTCACTTTATGATCTAGTGTAAAGCGGCCGGTTAGTCTTTTAAAGCTATTATTCTTAAACATACCTTCCTGGTTGGTAAAGCCCGTCGAAAAATAATAGTTTGTTTTATCGTTCGCCCCGGAAATGCTAACGGTATGGTTGTGCGAGAAACCCGTACGGTAAATGTGGTCGTACCAACGGGTATCTACCAACTTGCCCGCCGCGTCATTCATAGTATAGAACCCCCTTGTTGTTCCGTTTGCCGGTGTTCCGGCATTCGCGAGGCCTTCGTTTTTCAGGTCGGTAAATTCCTGGGCATTCAGCACTTCGATTAGGTTGTACGGGTTGGTCCAGCCGGTCCATGCTTCATAATTGACCCGTGCGCGACCCTGACGACCTTTTTTAGTGGTAATGATTAATACCCCGGCAGACGCCCTTGAGCCATAGATAGCAGCAGCTGAAGCGTCCTTTAGGACCTCCACACTTTCGATGTCGGATGGGTTGATATCGCCCAACAGGTTGTTGGCTGAAGAACCGCTACCCACGTCCCCGGTGAAAGAAGGTACACCATCAATTACAACCAATGGATAGGAGCTGAGGGAAATAGAGTTAACACCACGCACCCTGATCACGGGCGCATTACCAAGCACCCCGTTGGGAATGGAGATGTTTACGCCCGCAGCCCGGCCCGACAATCCTTGCTCAAAGCTTTGTATCGGCTGATCGCGCAACTTACTGCCACTGATCTGGGCAATATTACCGGTAAGTTCTGTACGTCTTTGGGTGCCATATCCCACTACGACCACTTCTTCGAGGTTCCTGTCCGACGATGCCATGGTAACAGCAAGTTCGGTTCTGTCGCCAATGGTAACAGCCTGAGGGGCATAGTTCAGGGATGAAAAATCAATTACTCTTGATGTTGGTGACACCGCGATAGAGAAAGTTCCGTTCGCATCGGTTACCGTACCTGAGCCACCCCTCACAACAACCGAAACGTTTGTTATAGGGTTGCCTTTATCGTCTACTACCCGCCCCGTTATCCGGCGGGTTTGAGCGTAAAGTTGCGCCAGCAAGAGCATCAGGAGTGTAAGCAGGGTTAAGCTTTTTCGCATACTTGTTTTTTTAGGTGAACAATTTAAGTATGACAAAAGGTGCCGTAATAATGCTGTAACACCGCGCCGAAATTTTACAAAAGGCAGAATTTAATGAATGAAGGAAAATAACCTACGAAATGTAGATTATTTGTGCATAGGGTTTGCTTCAGAAAGCAGGGTAAAATATTGATTCCCAATTCAGGTTACTGATGCAATGGGGGTTGTTGATCCCCAATCGGCATCGGTGTTGCCCTTTTCCTGCGACCAAGCAGGAGCAGGAGCACCGGCAACAGCACCAGGTTTGTAATGGTGCCCACAACCAAAGTGAGTGAGGTGAGCCATCCAAGCGCCTTTGTGCCACCAAATCCGCTGAAACAAAAAATTACAAACCCGGCAATCAGAACAAGACTGGTATAAATAATACTAATTCCGGTATGACGAATGGTTTCAATCAGGGTTGGTTCAACCTCGTACCCGTTTTCAGGAAGCTCCTGCTTATAATTGATCAGGAACCGGATGGTGACGTCTATCGCAATTCCAAGTGCAACGCTAAATACCAAAACGGTTGATGGTTTTAATGCGATACCGGCCCAGCCCATAACGCCTGCAGTAATTACCAGTGGCACAACGTTGGGTATGAGGGAGCACACCAGTATTTTAAACGATTTGAACAGGTAAAGCATACAAAGTGCGATGAGCAGAAAGGCCCAAAGCACACTTTCTTTAAGTCCGTTAATAATAAAACGGCTTCCTTCCAGGAATGTCACTGTTGCTCCTGTAAACTGAACACGGTACGCGCTGGTGTCAAATATTTGCTTTGCATGCGTTTCCAGGCTATCGAGAATAACCGGTAATTGTAGGCTTCCTACGTCCTTCATGTTTACGCTGATCCGGGCATACTGCTGGCTCGTGTCGATAAATCCTTTTACTACACGGTTGATACCTGTATTTGCGCTGTCTGCTTTTCTCAACAGCGGGGTAAGGCTGGGAATGGTTATCGGCAGCGTATAGCTCATACTGTCGCCATCGTAGTAAGCCTGGTTTCCAAACTTCAGTGCTTCCACAAGGCTTAGGGGGCGAGCTATGTTTGGATTTGTACTGATGTATTGCGAGAACTCATCCATCAGTTGGAATGTTTCAAGGTTGATGTTCCTGCGGGCTTTGGTATCCACCATTATCTCGAGCGGCATCACACCTTTAAAGTTGCTTTCAAACCATTTCAGGTCGGTATAGATTTTATTTGTTTTTGGAAGATCATCTACGATATATCCTTCGCTTTTCAACCTAAATATGCCAACCATGGCAACCGCCGTTACCACCAGCGTTATCCCGTAAACCCAGCCTTTATGGTGAAGTGTCCATCGTTCAACGTGTTCAAGGGCGCGTATCAGCAGCTTGTTGTCGAGATATTTCAACTCCCTGGGCCTGGGAGGGGGCAGGTAACTTAAAACAGCGGGTATAAATATGAGCGAGATAACAAACAGCAACATGATGTTAATGCCCGCCACTGCGCCAAATTCTTTCAGCAGGGCACTCTTTGTAAGTGCAAAAACCGCAAATCCGATGGCGGCTGCGATATTACAAAAAAGGGTAACAATACCCATTCGCCCCACCATGGTCACCAGCGCCGAATTTTTTTCACCCGTTTCGCGGTATGAACTGTGGTATTTGTTCAGGAAGTAAATACAGTTGGGAACCCCGATGACAACAATGAGTGGTGGTATCAGGGCAGTCAGCAGAGTGATTTTATAGCCAAAAAGTACCATGAGTGCCAGGCTCCAGATCACACCCATGATCACCACGAGCAAACTCATGATAACCGCACTTGCTGAACGGAAGAAGAGTAACAAAGTGATGGCCGAAAGTATCAGTGAACCAATCAGGAACCAGCGCATTTCCGCTTTTATCAGGTCGCCAACGGTGGTTCGGATAAAGGGCAGGCCACTCGCGTGCAACTCCAGACCAGTAGCACTTTCAAATTTTTGCACCTGCTGCATAATATCAGCAACTACCCCGGAGCGGGCTTTGCTGTTCATCATTTCCTTGTTTACATTGATACCGGTCAGGTAAGCTTTTGTATCAGGGTTATATAGTAATCCGCGATAGAATGGCAGGTTTTCAAAAACTGCACGGCTGCTATCCAGTTGAGCCTGGGTGGTAATTGTATCGTTGAAGATCCGCACCGGAACAAGTTTAGATCCATCTGGTCCCTTTGTAATGGTTACCGCATCAGGTATACTCAGAATGCTTTCAACACCTTTAACCGTTTTCAGGTCCCTCTGAAGTTGCCGGAAAGCATTAAATGTGCTCAGCTCATAGTAATTGGTCGCATTCAGGCCAATCACCAGCACATTGCCGTCGCCCCCAAACCGCTGTTTAAATTGTTCGTATTCCTGGTATTTGATGTTGTCTGTAGGGATTGCCCGGGTAAATTCGTAGCTCAGCTGAACCTTACTTGCAAAGTAGGTCATGATGCCGGTGGCAATAAAAAGCAGGATTAAGAGAGGAAGCCGATTTTTTAAGATCCATTTTCCCAGGCTATACCACATATCAGGTTTTGCATTTAAACATTAGTAAGTACAACAAGGTGGTGTTCTTCGACTCTTCAAAGTGTCTCTTCCCGAAAATCAGGGCCTGGCCCCAAAGTATTGCACGGTCGCACTTCCGTCCAAAAGGTTAAGTTAGGAGCCTGCACGGTGGAGCTGTGAAAGCGGGAAGCAATAACCTTAGCTGAATAGTCCAAAATCAACAACTTGCATCCGAATGGGCAAAGAAAAGGATTCTAAACAACAGCCACTCGTAATTCGGCGATTTAACAACTCTAAACGGCAGAACCCCATATTCCTGCATTTTAAATGCCACATAGCAAAACAATTGCAGAATTAGCTGACGAAATTCCGAGTCGGTGGGTAGACAATCATGCGGGACTTCCCGGGATTGTTTTCCGTTTAACTGCGGTATTTAGTCCTGGCCGTCAAAAAATAACTTATGAAATACTGCGGTACCCTTACTTTTGCGCAATTTTAGCCCATGAACCAGTCGCTTTCTTCAAATGAATCAGTAAGGTCTGAAAAGAAAAAAATTATTGTCCTGGGTAGCGGCCCAAACCGCATCGGCCAGGGTATTGAGTTTGATTATTGTTGTGTTCACGGCCTGCTTGCCATAAAGGAGTGTGGATATGAGGCGATAATGATCAACTGTAATCCTGAAACCGTCAGCACCGACTTTGATATTGCCGATAAGCTTTACTTTGAACCCGTATACTGGGAACACCTTTGGGAGATTATCGAGTTTGAGAAACCTGAAGGTGTAATCGTACAGCTTGGTGGACAAACTGCACTGAAACTTGCAAAAAAGCTGACTGAAAAGGGGATTAAGATCATCGGTACCTCTTTTGACGATATGGACATCGCAGAAGATCGCGGCCGCTTTAGTGATCGCCTTAAAGAACTGGAAATTCCCTACCCGCAATACGGAACCGCGCATACCGCCGACGAAGCCATCGAAGTTGCCAACCAGGTTGGTTATCCCGTGCTCGTCAGGCCAAGTTATGTATTGGGTGGGCAAAGAATGCGGATCGTGATTAATGACGATGAGGTAGAAACAGCTGTTATTAGCCTGCTTAAACACCTGCCAGGCAATACTGTTTTGATCGACCACTTCCTGGATCGTTGCCAGGAAGCTGAGGTAGATGCCATTTTCGACGGCGAAGACTTTCACGTTATGGGTGTGATGGAGCATATTGAGCCCGCTGGTATCCACAGCGGCGATAGTAATGCCGTGCTGCCTGCCTTTAACCTGACCCCATTGGTGATTACAACCATGGAATACTATTCTGAAAAGATTGCCCGGGCACTAAATATTCGCGGCTTAATCAACATACAATTTGCAATCAAAGACGGTAAGGTTTTTGTGATCGAAGCAAACCCAAGAGCCTCACGTACAACTCCCTTTATTGCAAAAGCTTACCAGATACCTTACCTGAATATTGCCACCAAGGTTATGTTAGGTGCTGCCAAACTTCGCGACTTTAAATTCGAGAAGAAACTTGAAGGTTTCGCCATCAAAGAACCGGTGTTTAGCTTCGACAAATTCCCCGGCGTAAGTAAGGAACTCGGGCCTGAAATGAAAAGTACCGGTGAAGCCATCCGCTTTATCAAAGATCTGAGAGATCCTTATTTCCGGATGCTTTACAAGGAACGCAGCATGCACCTTAGCCGCTAAGTAGTAAGGTTTTGTTGGCGTACAGGTTATGTATTATCATTATAAGTTCCTATTTTTCTAAGGCATGCTCCTAAGACATGCCAGCTTATGCACCAACATCAGTGTCGCCCCTTAATGCAAATTATGCACGGGCGATTTCGTTTGCGTACGTTAGCTCAGTTCTTTTTAAAGCTGCTGAGTCCGGGTGGGCAATGCTCCTTTGCTGCTTCCCTTGCTGTTCAACATCGATTATTTGTTTTGCTGATTGCAATTGCAACCATCCATGGCGTATAAACCCCCATACGTATGGAAGCAATTACCACTGCTAAGGGTACTTTTACCCTTGACACTGGGTATAATCCTCCAGTTCTATTATCCGCTTCAAATTTATTTTCTTTATGTTGCCGCAGGTGTGCTCTTTGCCGCAAACATCCTCTTTTACCTGCTTCCCGCTTACCTCAGATTTTCTTTCCGCTGGCTACAGGGCCTCTTTCTGCAGTTGGTTTTCCTGGTTGCAGGCGGCATCCTGGTGCACCACCAGGATGTACGCAATCACCCCATGTGGGTTGGGAACCATTACGAACAGGGGAATGCTTTGCTGGTCCGGCTAAACGAGCCGCTGGTTTCTAAACCGCGTACATATAAGGCGAATTGTAGCATTATAGCTGTCCGGCACAAAACACATTGGAAAGCTGTAAAAGGGAACCTACTTGTTTACCTTAGGAAAGAACACAGCATCCCTGGTCTCGGGTACGGATCAAATCTGGTGTTGACGAAACAACCCGGGCCAGTCGCGAACTCCGGCAACCCTGGTGCTTTTGACTACCAGCAATATTGCGCCTTTCAGGGCATTTTTCACCAGGTGTTTCTCAATTCCGGGGAATACAGCATCACCTCCATCGTATCTCCACATCCATTCCGGCAATGGTTGTTCCATATGAGAGATGCCGTAATTGCTGTAATACGGAAATATGTTCCGGGAGAGCGGGAGCAAGGCGTTGCCGAGGCTTTATTGATTGGCTACCGCGACGATCTTGACAAAGGTCTGCTCCAGGTTTACAGCAACACCGGGGTGGTACACATTATTGCGATCTCAGGTCTGCACCTGGGATTGATATATGCAATAATGGTCTGGCTCTTTCGCCCATTTAACCGGTTAAAGGGGGTCAAGTGGATCAAACCAGCAGTCATCATAGCTGTGCTTTGGACATTTAGCCTGCTTGCAGGTGCTTCGCCTTCTATCTTAAGAGCAGCAATCATGTTTACCGGCATAGTCATTGGCAACGTAATCAACCGAAGGTCATCTACCTATAATGCCTTGATTGTATCTGCCGTGCTTATGCTATGTTACAATCCGTATGTACTTTGGGATGTGGGCTTCCAATTGTCCTATGCTGCCGTGTTAAGTATTCTTGTGTTTAATCAATCGATTTACAATTGGCTGTATTTCCCCAACAAATTACTGGATACCGTTTGGAAGCTTAATGCAGTTACGATTTCGGCGCAGGTCTTAACATTCCCGGTTGTCCTGTTTTATTTCCAGCAGTTCCCTGTGTATTGTCTTATTACAAATTTTGTTGCAGTTCCCTTATCCGGGTGGATCTTATTCGGCGAACTGGCATTATTGATCTCGACGAAGCTTTTGCCTGCAGTAGCTCCCTGCTTGGGCGATACCTGTGGTGGCATGTTGACCTTTTTAAACGGTTTCGTTGAACGCATGGATGCACTTCCGTTTGCGGTATGGGCTCCACTTAAGCTGAACGTGGCGCAATGCATGTTGATGATGCTTTGTTTTGCTACGGCGGCGTACGCAATCATGCGAAAGAACAGGAGCAGCATAGTTGTTTCGCTGGTAGCTGCACTGTTATGTATTGCCCTGCGTTCAAAAGATATCGTCCTTCACCAAAACCAGCAAAAGCTGATTGTCTACAACATTCCGCATCATACAGGAGTCGACTTCATCATGGGTCGGTCTTACTGGAGTTTTGTCGACTCCACCATGGCTGCAGATCCATTCTTATGGCGCTTTCATCTAAAGCCATCAAGGGTACTCCACCGGGTGTTTCCCAAAACCGAACTACAGGGCTTGAGTACACTATACCCGTTTTTTATGTTCGGGAGTAAAAGAATACTAGTGGTCGATCAATCCTTTCATTTTACCTTCCCATCAAAGTTGGATGTAGACCTGATCATATTGGCAAAAAACCCGCGGGTACAAATACCGGAACTTCTGGAGCATTTCAATTGCAGGCAATTTGTGTCAGATGGCTCTAATAGCTTGTGGAAAATCAATCGATGGAAAAGAGACTGCGACCGCCTACATTTGCGCCACCATTCTACACCTGAAAAAGGTGCTTTTGTTTGGATGTTGTAGCACCGTCGAGTTTTTATTTTAATGCGCAACATTCCCCGATTGCATGCTGCTCAATCGTCAACTAATATAAATGAACAAGAAAATCAAGTCCGCACTCATCTCCGTTTTCTACAAAGATGGTATGGATACTATCGCCCGCCAACTGCATGGGTTAGGGGTCACCCTGTATTCAACAGGCGGAACCGAGAAATTTATCAGGGACCTCGGTATCCCGTGCATACCGGTGGAAAGCCTTACTACCTATCCTTCTATTCTGGGTGGCCGGGTAAAAACCCTGCACCCCGTGGTGTTTGGTGGTATCCTCGGCAGGAGGGCGGTTGAACAGGATGTAAAGGAAATGCAGGAGTATAACATACCCGAGATTGACCTGGTGATTGTAGACCTTTACCCTTTTGAAGAAACACTATCACAATTTGGCAAGGCAGCTGCGGATGATACATCAGCCCAGGCAGCAATTATCGAAAAAATAGATATTGGTGGTCCTTCTATGATAAGGGCTGCAGCCAAAAATTTTAGCGACCTGTTGGTGGTTGCGGCAAAAGAAGATTACGCCAGGCTCGAACAGTTACTTACGGAACAATCCGGTGAAACAAGCCTCGAGCAACGCCGTGCTTTTGCAGCCAAAGCCTTCGAGGTGGTGATGCATTACGACATTGCCATAAACAACTACTTCAATCCGGATACAGCGCTCCAAACCATAAACACCCAAACAAAACATGGCCTTCGCTACGGCGAAAACCCGCACCAGCAGGCAGTGTTTTATGGCAACCTTCATAAGGTATTCACCCAGTTGCACGGTAAGGAAATTTCTTACAATAACCTGGTAGACATAGACGCTGCTATCCAGTTAATCAGGGAGTTCAACGAAACAACTTTTGCCATAATCAAACACACCAATGTTTGCGGTATTGCAAGCCGCTCTACCATTCATGAAGCCTGGAACGTAGCGCTGGCCGGCGACCCGGAAAGTGCTTTTGGTGGGGTGCTGGTATGCAATGGCTCAATCGACAGAAACACAGCGGAAGCGATCAGCGAGATATTCTTTGAAGTATTAATTGCACAGCACTTCGATCCCGATGCATTTGAAATATTGAAGCGTAAGAAAAACCGAATCCTTCTTACCGCTCATCCACACCTGCTTGAACCTACCAAACAAGTTAAGTCGGTAGCGAATGGCTACCTTACACAGGATAATGATGAAGGCAATTTTGGCGAGTGGAAGGAAGTTGGCGGTAGGGAAACAACCGAAAGCGAAAGAGAAGATTTGTTATTTGCCAACCTTGTGAGCAAGCATCTAAAAAGTAATGCAATAGCCTTGGTTAAAAACAAACAACTCGTGGGCAAAGGCTGCGGGCAAACAAGCAGAATAGATGCTTTACGCCAGTCATTGGACAAGGCAAGGCAGTTTAATTTTGATCTCAATGGCGCTGTGCTTGCCTCAGATGCATTTTTTCCTTTTGCCGATTGTGTACAGATAGCTCATGCCGAGGGAATTCACGCCTTTATTCAACCGGGTGGATCTATACGGGATAAGGACAGCATAGATTATTGTGTTGAACATAAGCTCGCTATGGTATTTACCGGGTTGAGACATTTCAAGCACTAGGTTACTATTGCCTTTGTTAATCATGATCAACGGCTTACCCTAATGTGCTCAAGAGAGTTAATACGGTACAAGTGAGTGACACAACCGGAGCCACATCTTCTTTCTACTGCTGGTTCCAAAAAACTTTCTATAACAAAATACAAATGATGAACAGCTGCTTTTAACGGGCAGCTGTTTTCGTTTTACTAACATTATCCTGGACTCACGCATTTTTTTCGAAGTGGCTGATAAAGAATTCTTCATACATCTGCGACCATCCTGCAAACAACTTCTGATCGCCGAGTAAGTGATTATGGCAAATGGTGATCAGGTGTCCGGCAACAGACTTTGTTACATTGTAGTAATGCTCAAGTTCGTTTCTGGTTTCCGCTAGCGAATAACGCTGCTCGAAGTACGCGTTCGCATCCATCCAGCAGAAAGGAAAAAGCTTTAATGTAGTGGGTTGGTTTTGTTCAAGATCATACCAATAAAATGGCAGGCAGTACGATGCCCTGAAGCCATTGATGCTTCCGTACCCCATCGAATAATCACTCGTTAAACCTTGATTAATCAAGCAGCGATAGGTTTGTGGCATACTCAGCCGGATGTAATGCTGGCGGCTCGATGTAACCGGCCTCCCGGTCATGTTGTTAAGAACGTTCTTTTCTTGTGAAAGCAATCCGGAACGATCCCCGCTTTGCCACGATGGATGTATACCGATATCGTTTTGTTCGGCCAGTTTTTGAATTAGCTTTTTTAAAGACCGGCAACCTGGAGGAATGTTCTTGTCGTAGCCTTGTTGCGATTTCGCAAGTAAGGCGAAGTAGTGTGGTTTAAGTGTGTAGCGTTCGTGGAGCTGATCAAGCCATCCGAAGAGATCAAACGGATCCTGCTTTAAGCCCCTTAAAACACCAACCTGTTCGCTTATTTGGCCGAGATCCATCAGGAGTAGGGATCGAAGAAAGGCTCCCACGTTTTTTTGTATTCCCTTGCATTTGTACCGCCAGGCTATATCAATGTCGTAAGTGGGTGTAAAGCAAAAGGGCCTGGTATCAAAAACCAGTGAAGGGAAATGCTCGGTTAGTAACTGCCTAAGTTCCCTCAGCCATATGTTTACCAAAGGCTGACCAAGAAAGCCGCTCCTGTAAGCAAGGCTGTTTTCGTGTGCAAACCGTCCGTAACAATCTTTCTGATGCGGGAGGTATTCTTCGTAACGACTCAATAAATAAAATGCTGCAGCAAAGAGGTCAAACGGAATGGCTCCGTCTCCTGTTTTGAAAAACGCAGGGTGGCCACGCCACTCAAAAACATCAGGTGTTTGTTGCCGGATGCCGGTTTCGTAAAGCAAAACTGCCGGAACGATTTGCATCACTCCGGCAGTTGCTTCACCTTCACCATAATAAAGGCGTGCCCCTTTGTATTTAATAAATGCTTCCAGGTCGCTTGTTAAGGCGTATTCCAGTCCAACTCCTGGTAATAGTGTATCAACGATATAGGCCAACCTAGGGCTGTTTAAGGGCGCATAGATCAGCAGCATGTTCGTTTATGGTTTGGGAAAACGTTCTGCCCACATTTCATTAAACGTTTTCTTGCTAAAGTTAAGATCATGCCTATGGGTTGTCCATGCCGTAAACACCTTATTAATCATCCAGTTTTTCAGGCCCCCGTTGCCCATGTTCATCATTTTGCGATTTAGGCTTGCTTTCTTCCATACCTTCCAGGCAATGCGCTCACTCATGGGGCTCAGGCCAAATTCAACAGCCTCATGCCGGTTTTCGAGTAACAACTCGTGAATGTTAATACGAACCGGGCATACTTCGGTGCAGTTGCCGCAAAGCGAGGAAGCATTCGAAAGGTGCTTGTATTCCTCCATCTCGCGCATATGCGGGGTCACCACCATGCCAATCGGCCCGCTGTAAGTAGTTTCGAACGTATGACCGCCAATGTTTTTGTAAACCGGACAAGCATTCAGGCATGCACCGCAACGAATACAATATAGCGCTTCTCTTGTTTTTGGGTTTTTCAACAGGTTGGTGCGGCCATTATCCAGCAGGATCACATACATCTCATCAGGTCCATCTGTTTCTCCTGGCTGCCTTGGGCCGGTTATAATCGAATTATATACCGTAACCTTTTGCCCTGTTCCAAACGTTGCAAGCAGTGGCCAAAAAAGGGCAAGGTCGGTCAGCGAAGGAATAACTTTTTCGATGCCTACGATGGCAATATGGGTTTTTGGAAAGGCGCAGCTTAACCTGCCATTACCTTCGTTTTCGGTAAGTGCAATCCCTCCAATATCAGCGATGATAAAATTCGCCCCGGTTACGCCAACTTCAGCTTCTACATACTTTTTCCGGAGCTTCTCCCGGGCAACCAGCGTTAGTTGTTCAGGGGTTAAATTGGGTCGGGTTCCAAGTTTTTCAGCAAATAGTTTTGCAACGTCTTCCTTGCTTTTGTGCATTGCCGGGGTAACAATATGGTAAGGTGGTTCTCCATCCAGCTGCTGAATGTATTCGCCAAGGTCCGTCTCAACGCTTTCGATCCCGTTTTTTTCAAGAAATTCGTTCAGGTGAATTTCCTCAGTAACCATACTCTTACTCTTGACCAGCGTTTTACAATTCTTTTCTTTGCAGATCCGCTCAATCTCCTGCAAAGCCTGTTCGCTGTTTTCTGCCCAAATCACTTTTGCCCCCCGTCGGGTAATCTGCAATTCAAATTCAAGGAGGTGCTGATCAAGGGTTTCAATCGCACGCCACTTAATGTTTTTAGCTCTTTCACGAACCATCAAAACATCAGGAAACTGTTGTTTTCCCAGTGGTACCGATGCATTATACTTACTAATGTTGAAGTTGATCTTCCGCCTGTGTTCAAGGTCGCCTGCTTTAACCGTGCTTTTTGCTTTAAAAGATGCTGCAGTTTCATTCATTTTTCCAATCTTTTTCTTTTTACAAATCTGGGGTCAACAGTAGAACAAAGGATAATTTTTATGTACTTAGCATTGGTACATGGCCGGGCATCGTTGTGTCACTCACTTGTACCCCTGTGCTTTATTGGGCAATGTGCCCGAACGCCCATGAGCACAAGCCCGACTATTTAACTTTGGTATCGTTCATGTGTTTAGCCGTTGCTTCAAGGATAGCGTAGAATTCTTCACCATATTTTCGGGTTATGGCTTCTTTAAGGAAAACGTAGGTTGGCACCTTTAACTTCTTACCCAATTTACATGCGGCGGCACAAAGATCTTCCCGTGGTTCGTAGTTTACGAATTCTGTTTTGCCATCCCTGCTCTTTTTAAGCCTGATGGGGAACAAATGGCAGCTGATTGGTTTTTTCCAGTCGAGTTTGCCATCATTATAAGCTGCTTCTATACCACACTTAACGATCCCCGACGCATCGCGATACCCGTATGCACACATTTGTCCTTTTATCGTTGGTGTTACCCAGCCAAATTCCTGGTCGTATACGTATTTGCCCTGCCTTTCCACCTCTCGTCTACCTTCATCACTAAGATATGGTGCAATTACCGCATAATGTTCTATCAATTCATTTAGCTCTTTAACCTCCAGGGGTGCGCCGGCATCCCCGTCTTCGCAGCAGCCGCCTTTACACTTGTTGAGGTCGCAAACAAATTGAGCCTCGATCACGTCGTCACTTATCAGTTTATTGTCAATGGCTATCATAAATCACAAAAAGCCCGGAGGCCTGATTAGAAAGCGAAGGTAATTCTTAATTCAGCAGAACCGGTAGGCAAGCCACGAACTTTGCGACATTTACCACAACGATTACAACGTTGTTTGTTTGGGATTGTTTTATCTGAAAACAACAGATTTCTCACGCAATATTGTTGTGCCCTGGCACTAACTTGTTAATGCCTTATGCTCCCGGGGTTTGTAATGTAAGGGCCCGGGAGCTTTAGTTACGCGACGCACGACCACTATGGATTGGTTGACGAAAACGGCCAACTTTTTAGAAGAAGGAATGCATGTTTTTTGCAAGATTAAGTAATCGGTAGCTGGCCGGTTCCGGACTTTCTGAGTTGTACAGGAGATTACTTGCGTTACTAACATTCACCCATGATAAAAGCCGGGATATGGTTACTCACTACTTCCACTTAAAGGTATTTATCATATGTCTTACATCATCGAGCAGGAACCTATTGACAATCCCCAGCGAATCTTCGTTGGGAGCCGCATCAAAGTATAGGGCACCACGAAGAAAATGGCGGGTGCTGTCGGTAAGAAAAAATTGGTTTGCAGTCGCAACATTGCCACCTACCTTAAAGAAAAGCCCATGAACGTTGTTCGGAGTTGTGATCAATGAGTCATCAATCGAATAGGCTTTTACATTGTGTTTGTTGGTCATTGTAAAAGCGTCATTAACCAGTTTGTCAAATTGATTTGTCCCGATCTGCTTATAACTAACGTGTACTTTCCCGTTAAATTGGGGAAAGTCAATGTTGATCCACCAGGGGTTTTCAGTGGCTTCGTTAAAGAAGGAACTATCTTTTAACACCTTTGCATATACCGGGTACTCGAAGGAGTAGGGATAGCCTGGTTCGTTGAATTGCTGGTAAGCCTTCGTCGGAAAAGGGATTTTGAAATATCCTTTTGGCTTAGGAGTATAATCGCTATTACACGAGCTAAGGGAAGTTAGTAGTATTGTTGCAATAACAGGTACCCAAACGCTTTTGAGATAATTGTATAGATCGATTAGCTTTAAATTGGCAGGACTTCTCATTTTGTTTTTTGGGGTTGGATAGACACCTTAACTTTTTGGAGCCTGTTTTTTACAACCTCCATAACCGTAAACTCGAAGTCGCCCGATGGTACCACCTGGTTTGGTTGTGGTATCTCCCCGGCAATCTCAAGTACCAATCCAGCCAGTGAGTCGCTGCTTCCCCTCACGGTATCAAAGGTATCGGCTGCAAGCCCCATCAGCTTGCATACATCGTTGATCATCGTCTTACCCTCAAAAATAAAGTTCAGGTCGTCGATTTTCTTGTAAACAACATCATCCTCATCAAACTCATCCCGGATGTCGCCAATAATCTCTTCAAGGATATCTTCCAGTGTAACAATCCCACTTGTTCCGCCAAATTCATCTACCACCACAGCAAAGTGTATGCGTTTCGCCTGGAACTCCTTTAACAGGTCCTCGATCATCTTTTGTTCATGCACAAAATAGGGTAGGCGCATGATCTGGTGCCAGTCGAACTCCTCACGGTTATCCAGGTAGGGCAGCAGGTCTTTGGTATGCAGCATCCCAACCACTTCATCAAGGTCGTCTTTAAAAACAGGAAGGCGTGAATAGTGTAACTCTTCAATGGTCTTTACCAGGCCCTTGAAGGAGGTTTCATAAGGTATCCCACTCACATCCAGCCTGGCTTTCATAATCTGCTTTACCGTAATATTTCCAAACTTAACTATGCCCTTTAGAATATTCTTTTCTTTTTCCGACGCTGAATTGTCCGTCGTAAGGTCTATTGCGTGATCCAGTTCAGTTAAACTATAAGCACTGCCGGTTCTTCCGGCAAGTTTTCGCTCGATAAAATCGGACGTACCTACAAGCCGCTCGCTCATTCCCTTAAACAGGTACAGTATTCCTTCCACCAGTGGACCTGCATCTTTAGCAAAACGGATATTGTTTTGGGTTGCCATTACTTTGGGCATCACCTCACCGAACATAACCAGGATAAGGGTAACCGCTAAAACCTTGATCAGGAATTCCACCCAAAACAGGTGATTGTCCAGGAGTATCATCTCATCCATGATGAAGTTCGAGACAACCACAATCGCGATATTTACGAAGCTGTTTGCGATAAGTAACGATGCCAGCAGGATTTTAGGGTCTTCCAGCAGGTCAACGATGCGCTTATACCCAGGCTGCTGCTTGGTTTTAAGCATGTTGATGTCTTTGAAGCTCAGGGAAAAAAAGGCAACTTCTGCACCGGAAACAAAAAAAGAAATGACAATAAAAATGATCAGCAGAAAGATGAGGATGGTTGTTGCCTGAATGTTTATTGCAGTGGGAGACGCAGCAAATAGAAGATTAAAGATAACCGGGTGATGATCCAAAGCAGATGTTTATGATGATAAATCACGGGGTCCAAAACCAACCGCATTCTTGTTGCAAATATATATACTGAAGATTTGGATCAAAATGGTAAGTCTTCAGAAGGTTCGCCAATTGGTGGAACGTCGGCATTACCCATGTGTTCAGGATTTTCAAGATGTTCGCCGTGGTAACCATGAGCTTCCCCGCGTTTGTCGAGCATAATCAGGTTATCACCTACAACTTCTGTGGCGAACTTCTTGTTGCCTTCTTTATCCTCCCAGCTTCGGGTTCTTAAGCGTCCTTCAATATAAACCAAACTACCCTTGTGAAGGTACTTCTGTGCAAGATCAGCAAGACCTCTCCATAATACCACCGTATGCCATTCGGTTTGGGACACCAGTTTTCCGCCCCTGTCTTTGTAAGTTTCAGTAGTCGCCAGACTAAATTTTGCTACACCAATATTTCCTTCCAGGTACTGTACATCAGGATCTTTTCCAAGATTGCCGATTAGCATTACTCTGTTAACACCTCTCATGATACTCGTTTTTGTGAATCGTCTAATGATTGGTTAGCTTTTTAAAATTACCCCTTTTTGTAAAATAATTCAAGCTTTACGGAAAATTGTTGTAAATGCCCGCGCTCTCCTTTGCTATGCCGGAATTTCATTCCATTCAAACATAATGGAGCCTGGTAGTTTGTGAAAGTCGGATAAGCTCCCTCCTTTACCAGGCAAAGTTCTGCCGGTTCAGTTAGGTGGAGCATAGAACGGTGAACTTGCTAAAACAGGTGTTGGTGTACTGATTGTTGCTCCAGATATTCCCTGATACTCTTCGGAAACGCTACTTCATTCAGAGATTTGCGGGGAATTAACCTGAAGTCCTTTAAAGCATCAGGAATAGCTGCCAATTGGATAGCAATGAATTGGGTGTGAATAAGCTGGTGGGTAAGCTGTTGTCTGAAGGGGGAAGAGATATGGTCAATTTTGTAATCCGAAGTTCCAATTTGCTCGGACATGACCTGTTCGATTTTTGCAGCTTCCCAGGTTTCTGAAGTTCCGGTTTCTACAAGATAAAACTCAAAAAGGCTATTCCATATGTCTTTTTCTACCCGCTGTTTCACCAGAATACGATCACCACAGCTGAACGCGAAGTAGTTAAAAAACCGCGTACTTCGTTGCAGGACTTTCTCTTTTATCGGAAGTTTGTTCACCACCCCATGCTTAAACGCCTGGCAATGGATTGTCATAACACAGGTACTGCACAACGGGATTTTTGGCTTACAAACCGTGGCGCCAAAGTCCATAATCGCCTGGTTATAATCAGCGCTTCGCTGATGGTCAAGTAACTGGTTGGCCAGTGCGGTAAATACAAGCTTTCCACTACTGCTATCAATAGGGGTGTGATTTCCGAAATACCTTGCAAGTACCCGAAATACATTTCCATCTGCAACAGCATGGGGAAGGTCAAAAGCAAAAGAGCTAATTGCAGCGGCAGTATAGGGTCCTACGCCTTTTAATTGCAAAATATCTGCATAGGTAGATGGGAATGTTCCGTTAAAATCACTGACGATTTTCCTTGCGGTAGCAACAAGATTTCTGCAACGGGTATAATATCCAAGGCCCTCCCATAGCTTAAATACTGCTTCATCTTCTGCAGCTGCCAGTGCAAATATGTCAGGGTATGCTGATGTGAACCTTTCGTAATATACCCAACCCTGGTCTACCCTTGTTTGTTGCAGAATCACCTCACTAAGCCATATTTTATACGGATTTTTCTCGCCTTTCCACGGCATCTGCCGATGCGGAAATGTATCGTACCAGTGTAGCAAATTCCTTGTGAAATCCATTCTGATTATTTTAAAAAACCATATCTTATCTGTAGAATTATGTACACATTATAGATGTGAAATATGTTAAATATAAATTTGAACATTATTGGTAATCAATGGATAAAATATTTTAATTTTATTCTCATAACATACGAAATCACCTAATAACCAATCATATCCTTTCACTTTGCTCAATCTTAGTCCGCTTTTTGCGGTATGATAAGCAAGTTTAAGGTCTAATTCAAAAACTGGTAAAGCCATGCGAAAGTCAGATTTAATTAATCAAATTTCTGAGAAAACCGGAATTCCTAAGGTTGATGTGTTGGTAACACTAGAGACCATGTTCAAAGAAGTAAAAGAAAGTCTCGGTCAGGGAGAAAACATCTATATAAGAGGTTTCGGCAGCTTCATTACAAAAAAGAGAGCGGCAAAAATTGGAAGAAACATCAAGCGAAACGTAGCTGTTGAAATACCTGAACATTTTATTCCCGCTTTCAAACCTGCCAAAGAATTTGTCAGCGATGTCAAGACTAAGCGAAAGGAAGGTTAACTTTGCCGTTCAATCGGAAAAGTGAAAAAACAACAATGGATCGTTGTTAGCAGTGGATTGATCTTGCTGGCAATGTTATTTTTTTTTGGCAAAACTGTTCCCCCAAAGAAGCCTGAAGCAGTAGCTAGTGCAGAAACTGCACCTGCTGTTAAACCTATAGATTTCAACCAGCTCCTTCGCCACGCGAAGGAGAGGCTTACTCCTGCCCAGGTAGAGAAGGTAACCGGATATGAGAATCTGGTTACACGCGGGGACGTTAAAAATCAACAGTTATCCTCCTATCGTCTCCTCGCCGCCTTTTGGCGCGACACTGTTCGATTGTTTGAACCGTATGCTTTTTACACCGCAGAAGCAGCGAAATTGGAGAATTCTGAAAAAACCCTCACCTTTGCTGCCCATTTGTTTTTAACGAACTTAAAAACAGAAGCTGACCCAGCCATGCAAAACTGGCTTGCTACTAATGCAAAAACGCTTTTTGAACGTGCATTGGAAGTTAATCCGGCAAACGATAGCAGCAAAATTGGGTTAGGGGCCTGTTACATCTTTGGCAACATTTCGAGCAACCCAATGGAAGGTATTGCCCCCATTCGTGAAATTGTTGCACGGGATCCGGAAAATACTTTCGCCCAGTTCATTTTAGGGCTTGGAGGAGTTAAAAGCGGTCAGTTTGAAAAAGCAATTGAAAGATTTTTGATTGTAGTTAAAAAGGAACCAGGCAACCTTGAAGCTGCACTTAACCTGGCAGAAGCTTATGACCAACATGGTGATAAGGCAAATGCGATCAAATGGTACGAGTTTGTAAAAACCAAAGTACCAAATCCTGAGGCGAGAAAAGAACTCGATAACAGGATCAAAACACTAAAGTAATCTAGATTTAAAATAAAAATTTATTAAGTATGCCCTGCGGTAAGAAAAGAAAACGTCATAAGATAGCAACACATAAGCGAAAAAAGAGACTTAGAAAAAATCGTCATAAGAAGAGGAAATAATTGACCTCATCCTGTCATTAGCAATGCCGGAGTTACCTACTCCGGCATTTGCAACTTTCTGGTGCCCCACCAACCACTGTTTTGCAACTTTACTTTTACCTTATCTAATTTAAGTGGCAGGATATGACTGTGTTGGTATAACATAGTGCTGTTTTGGTTTATTCCGTTCCCGCTACGGAATTTGTGAATTATTAAAAGTTGCACATTGAACAAAGAATTAATCATTAATGCTACCCCGCAAGGGGTGGAAATAGCCCTGCTTGAAGAAAAGAAGCTTGTTGAAATACATAATGAAAAAACGGACGCCAGCTTTGGCGTAGGTGATCTATATCTTGGTAAAGTAAAAAAACTGATTCCCGGCCTTAATGCCGCTTTTGTAGACGTGGGATTTGAGAAAGATGCCTTTTTACACTACACAGATCTGAGTCCATATGCCAGGTCCATACTTAAGTTTACTCAACAATCTATAAACGATAAATCTGAGCAGGTATTCGACTTCAGCAAATTTGAAGTTGAACCCGAGATTGTAAAAACCGGCAAGATCAACGACGTATTGGGCGGCAAACCAAACGTGCTTGTACAAATACTGAAAGAGCCTATTGCAGCAAAAGGTCCAAGGTTAAGCTGTGAAATATCCCTTCCGGGGCGTTTTGTTGTGCTTACCCCATTCAACGATATTGTTGCCGTTTCCAAGAAAATACATAGTAGCGAAGAAAGAAAACGTTTGCAGAAGATTGTTGAAGCAATTAAAACCAAAAATTTTGGTGTTATTGTCAGAACAGCTGCTGAAGGTAAGAATACGGCAGAATTGCACGAAGACCTTACCGCCCTGGTTAATACCTGGAAATCAATTCAGAAGAACCTGAAGAATGCAGTTCCACCTTCCAAGATCCTTAGCGAGCAAACCAAGACCACCAGCATGTTACGGGATCTGCTTACCGAGGATTTCAACAAGATTGTTGTAAACGACCAGAACATCTTCAACGATACCCGAAACTATATTCAGAAAATTGCCCCTGAGAAAGCAGAGATTGTTTCGCATTATGCCAATGGTGTCGCCATATTTGACCATTTTGGAATTACCAAGCAGGTTAAATCTGCTTTCGGCAAAACGGTTAACCTTCCCAGTGGTGCTTACCTGATCATTGAACACACAGAAGCCCTACACGTAATTGATGTCAACAGCGGTTACAAAAGTGTTAGCAACAACCAGGAAGAAAATGCCTTTCAAACGAATGTTGAGGCAGCCGAAGAAATAGCACGCCAGTTACGGTTAAGGGATATTGGAGGGATTATCGTAGTCGACTTCATCGACATGAAACTTCCGGATAATAAAAAGAAGTTGCAGGATGTTATGGATGGCTTTATGCGGCCAGACAGGGCAAAACACGCGGTTCTTCCAATTTCCAAATTTGGTTTGATGCAGATCACCCGGCAGCGCATGCGACCGGAAGTAAATATCAATACTTCTGAAGTATGTCCCAGTTGTAACGGAACCGGTAAAATCACTTCAACCGTGCTGCTGGAAGATGAGATCGAAAAAAAACTGCTTTACCTGGTCACACACCAGCATAAGGACCTGACTTTATATGTACATCCGATTTTGTACTCACACTTGACAAAAGGCTGGTTGTTTTCTTCCATCCGGCATAAATGGAATCGCAAGTTCAACACCAAAATCAGGATTGCACCGAATACTAACTACAACATCACCGAGTTTCACTTTTTTGATAAAGATGATGAACAGATAAAGTTCTAAGTATTAGTCACGAGCGCTGATTGAAAGCGTTGTTTATAAATGTAAAAGACCACATGCTCACATGTGGTCTTTTACATTTTTTAGCTATCTCTTTCACCGAGCTTATTGCTGAGGTTCTGGCTTGCAGCCCCCCGGCTACAGGGTTAGATGAAGAGGTGTTTTCCCGCAGAAAGGATTAGTCGTCTCTGCGGCTACCGGAAAGGTAGATAAGAACATATTGTATCAGCGTTGCAAGAGATGCGATTGCGGCGACAACATAGGTCATTGCGGCCCACTTAAGTGCATCCTTTGCACCATCGGTTTCGGTACCAGTTGTAATCCTGGTGGTATTCAACCAGGCGAGCGCACGCCTGCTGGCATCAAATTCAACAGGCAAGGTAATAAATGCGAATATTGTTGTTAACGCAAAAAGGATGATTCCAATGAGCAGCAGGCCAGGGAATGAGTTAACCATAATGATACCCGCTAGTAATACCCACTGGATGATGTTACTGCTGAACTGTACAACAGGAACCAGGGTGCTCCTCATCTTGAGCCAGCTATAAGCGGTTGCATGTTGAACGGCATGCCCGCACTCATGGGCAGCAACTGCCGCAGCGGCAATACTTCGCTCACTGTAAACTTCAGGACTCAAGTTCACCGTTTTTGCAACAGGGTCATAATGATCCGACAGGTGCCCCGGAACCGATACCACCTGAACGTTGTAAATATTGTTCTCGCGAAGCATTCTTTCCGCAACTTCTTTGCCCGTAAGACCAGCCCTCAGGGGAACCGCAGCATATTTGGCAAACTTGCTTTTCAGCCGCATAGAAACAAGAAAGCTGATACCTACAAAAATGATCGATATTAGAAATATTGAATTCATAAAGGTCGTTTTAAGCTATCCAACAAACGATTTTCCAAAATCTTCCCCAAGCCGTTAAAAACCTGATAAACCGGGTCCAGGGACAGGATGTCTTTAAAAAAAGGCGCTTATTACCGGAAAGCCGTCAAGATGACCTGGTAAGATCAACAACCTGCTATTCGGCTGCTATTCACGCGTATTCTGCAGGTTTTTGTGTGGTGAAAGTTATTCACAGCATTAAAATTTAATTTTGATTTATGTACCAGATTTGTAATTTAGTGTCAGAATTTAATGGGTTAGTAAGTAAGGAAGGCCGGCAATAAAATGCCGGTCTTTTTTATTTGGTGAACTCTTTGAGCTGAGGCCGTTACTGTTTTCTACCGCATAACTCCGATCTGGGGTTTCAATTACTTTTCGTTTATCAAGCTTCCGGAATTTACCTCTTTTCTGCACTGGGCACATAAGATTTCTCAATCTGCCCTCTCCCCAGCCCTGCCTTTAGTATTAGCAGGCTGTTCAACAAGATTGATACGCCATCACTTAACTTTAGCCCATGAGTAAACTCAAGACTGCATATTTCTGCAGCAATTGCGGGCATGAGAGTGCTAAATGGGTAGGTAAGTGTCCGGCGTGTAACGAATGGAATACGTTTGTCGAAGAAGTTATTAGTAAAGGACCGGAAAAGGCAGATGGTTGGAAAGACTATTCAAATACACAGCGGGTAAGCAAAACAGTTCCCCTGAATAAAGTTACAACCACTGACCAGGGGCGAATTGAGACCAATGACGGAGAAATGAACAGGGTGCTGGGCGGTGGGATTGTTCCCGGAAGTATCGTTCTGGTAGCGGGTGAGCCCGGCATAGGTAAAAGCACACTCTTCCTGCAGGTTGGTTTAAGACTTAGCGAAGTTGTTACGCTGTATGTTAGCGGTGAGGAAAGCGAACAGCAGATCAAAATGCGTGCAGACCGGCTGAATGCCAAAAACGACAATTTCTACATTCTTACTGAAACATCAACGCAAACGATTTTTCAGGAAATAAAGAAGTTACGTCCACAACTGGTCATTGTAGACTCTATTCAAACTTTACAATCAAATTTTATCGAGTCTTCACCAGGAAGCGTTAGCCAAATCCGGGAATGTGCCGCTGAATTTCAGCGATTTGCGAAAGAAACAGATGTCCCGGTTTTCCTAATTGGTCATATTACAAAAGATGGATCGATTGCGGGGCCAAAAATCCTGGAGCATATGGTTGACACCGTATTGCAATTTGAGGGCGATCGCCACTACGCTTACCGTATACTTCGAACGATAAAGAATCGCTTTGGCAGTACAGCGGAACTCGGCATCTACGAAATGTCGGGAACCGGGATGATCCCGGTATCGAACCCGTCGGAAATATTGATAGCACAAAAAGAAGAACAATTGAGCGGGAGCGGTATTGCCGCAACGATGGAAGGTATGCGCCCGCTGCTGATAGAGGTACAGGCGTTGGTTACACAAAGCGTTTATGGAACCCCGCAACGAACCGTGAGTGGCTTCGACTTGCGAAGGCTCCAGTTGTTGCTGGCTGTACTCGAGAAGCGAGGAGGATTCCACTTTGGAATGAAGGATGTATTTGTAAATATTGCCGGGGGCTTAAAGATTGAGGATCCATCAATTGATCTCGCGGTAATCTGTGCCCTGCTCAGCAGTTATGAAGATGTTCCCCTACCTCAATTGATTTGCTTTGCGGGTGAAGTGGGCCTGAATGGAGAAATCAGGGCGGTCAACCGCATTGAACAACGGATTGCGGAGGCGGAAAAGCTCGGATTTGAAAAAATTATCGTTTCGAAATACAACAAGAAAGGTTTTAACAAACAATCATTTACCATCGAAATCGTGCCGCTTTCCCGGGTTGACGAAGTATACCGGTATCTTTTTTCAACATAAGGGGTTCTCGTTTGGAAAATTGTATATTGTACAAACGGCGATACGATGGTCAGTACGTTAAAAGAATGGACAGGTGACTTTATACACCTGCTTTTTCCGCACAACTGCGTTGGTTGTGGAAGTGACCTCCTTGGCAACGAAGACGAACTTTGCTTTAGGTGCCATACTGATCTGCCGGTTACGGGTTTTTTCGACCAACCCGGCAATCCTGTTGAGCAGATCTTCTATGGGCGTTTGAATGTAAAAAGTGCTGCAGCTGCTTACTACTTTACAAAAGACTCACTTATACAACAGCTGATTGTGCAGCTTAAATACCGGGGAAATAAAGAGATTGGGTATTACCTGGGCAAACTCGCAGGGCAATACCTGGTGGGCTCACGCTACTTCAAAAAAGCTGACTTATTATTGCCTTTGCCGCTGAATAAGAAGAAAGAGAAAAAACGTGGATATAACCAGGCTGCTGTTATTTGTGCAGGCATGGCAAGTGTATGCGGTATTCCCGTTCTGGAAACAGCTGCATACCGGAATGTATTTACCGAAACCCAGACGCACAAAGGCCGAACCGGCCGCTGGCTCAACATGGAGGGGGTTTTTACGGTGAGGGACCCTGAACCACTCCGTAACAAGCACATATTATTGGTCGACGATGTAGTAACTACTGGTGCAACCCTCGAGTCGTGTGGGGCCGCCATTTTGTCGATCCCCGGAACGGAATTGAGTATTGCTACCCTGGCCTATACAGCTTGATTACAGAATTAGCCAAAGTCACATTGATCTGCGCTGTACTTTTGAAGAACATGAAATATTTTCTGCCGGCAGTTTCACTACTGATCATCCTGTTAGGCGTTGCCTGCAGGAAATCCTCATTCATAACAAGCGCCGACGCATTGTTGCGGACATCAGCCGATACTATTCATTTCGATACTGTTTTTACCTCAACTGGCTCGGTTACACAGTCGTTGAAAGTTTTTAACCCAAACGCCCAAAAGTTAAGGCTTTCAGGCATTAAGCTCGCCGGGGGCGCCGCATCGATGTTTAGGATCAATGTTGATGGGTCGCCGGGTGTAAACTTCAGCGACATCGAACTGGAGGCAAACGATAGCCTGTATGTATTTGTTTCCGTAACAATTACGCCAGGTGCCGGCAATCTTCCATTTGTTATCCGCGACAGCATACAGTTAAGTTTTAATGGAAACGACCGGTTAATTCAGCTTGAAGCCTATGGCCGGAATGCACGATTCATCAGGAATGGAAGAATTAGTGTAAATACAACCTTCAACAATAACTTGCCTTATGTGATCCTTGGTGGACTTACCATCGACAATAACGTAGCCTTGAACATTAGCCGGGGAACAAGTATTTATTGCCATGCCAACGCGCCAATCATTGTAAACGGAACAATGAACGTAAACGGTACCCTCAACGAAAAAGTGGTTTTTACAGGGGATCGACTCGATGCTGAGTATCGTGATTTACCAGGTAGCTGGCCGGGAATTTTCTTTAACGGTACCAGCAAAGACAATACACTTAGTCATGCTGTTATAAAAAATGCCTACCAGGGAGTCATCACCCAGTTGCCTGCCCCAAATGGACAGGTAAAACTTACACTTAATGAATGCACTATCGATAACATATTTGACGCGGGCATAATAAGCGTCAACAGTTCTATAAGCGCACGAAATTGCTTAATAACCAACTGTGGCAATAACATCGGTATAGGTAGCGGCGGGGTTTACGACTTTAAACACTGTACGGTCGCTACATATGGTAATTACCTGGTTTCGCACAACAGCCCTGTGCTTTTTATCACCAATGCGAATAGTCAAAGTCAGACAAATGCACTATCAGCCGTTTTTTCAAACTGCGTGTTTTATGGCGAAGGAGGCATTGTTGATGAAGAAATCGTTGTAAAAAAAGAGGCAACAACCCGTCCTTTTGCAATAACATTTCAAAATGTCCTATACAAAGCTTTGAAAAATGAAGCAGCCAACGTTCCGGGGGTTGTTTTTTCGGGTAGCCAGGTGAATAGCGCGCCCCGGTTTGACAGCATTGACATTGCTAAAAGGTTTTACAACTTCAGGCCTGCTGACAATTCACCCCTGATTGATGCGGGGGTAGCAACCGCCACAACCTTGCTGGACCTGGACGGAAAACAGCGCGGAACAAAACCAGACATTGGCTGCTACGAAAAATAAGGTAGTTTTATACCCGTGCTAAACAAATTCAAACCAAATTTGTAATTACTAAAATTCTTCCTGTTATGCGACTACTGCCACTATGTACATTGGCCATCCTCACAATTCTTTTTTCTTGTAATCATAAGATGAGCAACAGCAAAATGGAGGGAGCCCCTCAGAGCATTTACCAGTTTAAAGTTCCTTCAATCGAAGGTGGAACCATCGATTTTTCCAAGTTCAAGGGAAAGAAGATTTTGGTTGTAAATACCGCCTCTAAGTGCGGTTATACCCCGCAATATGAAGGTCTGGAAAAACTTTATAAGGAAAACAAGGATAAACTTGTTGTTGTAGGTTTTCCCGCTAATGATTTTGGCGGACAGGAGCCAGGTACAAACGAAGAGATACAGGAGTTTTGCAAGGTGCGGTACGGTGTCACTTTCCCATTAGCCAGCAAGGTTGATGTGGTTGGCGAAAATATTCATCCCGTTTACAAATGGCTCACAAGCAAAGAACAAAATGGCGTGCTCGACGCAACGATCAAATGGAACTTCAATAAGTTTATGCTTGACGAAAATGGTAAGATGTTGGAGTATTTTCCAAGTAAGGCATTGCCAAACGGAGAAGAAATTACAAAGTACCTGAAGTAAATAGTCTTGTTCCGTCTATTTTCTGCGTTTGAACAAACATCTGTTCCATTTGTCTGAATTTATTGCCGTGACTTTTTACCTGTTTTTGGTGACAGGTAGCAAGAATTCTAATGAACATTGATGCCCGACGGGATGAACCTCCGCCAGGATAAATTCATCCTGCTGGGCGGTTCAGATCAGTGTCACTTACTTATTTCGCTCGTCCTATATTCAGCTATAAAGCTTTTCAACGATTGAAACCGGCAGTTCCATTCAGTAGTCTATCTATTACCTTCGCTGTATGCTTTTCAAAGATGTGATTGGGCAGACAGACGTTAAAGAACGGCTTGCCGAGATGGTTCAGCAAAACCGGCTCAGCCATGCATTACTTTTTTTGGGTAAAGAAGGAAGTGGTGCACTGCCGTTAGCATTGGCATTTGCACAGTACCTCGTTTGCGAAAAAGTAAACCGTAAAGTGGCGGCGCCTGCAGGTTTTGCACTTTTCGATACTCCTGAGCTGGCTGCGGCTCCACCTCTCAACCTTTATGATAGCTGCGGCGAGTGTGCCTCATGCGTTCGATCTCAGGGGCTCATGCATCCTGACATTCACTTTTCCTATCCCGTTATTACTAAAAAGAGCGGCGATAAGCCAATTAGCACCGTATTTATAAACGAATGGCGGGAGTTTGTAAAACAGCTTCCTTTCGGTAATGTGTACGATTGGCTTCAATTTATTGGTGCGGAAAATAAACAGGGCAACATAACCGCTGAAGAGTGTAACGATATTATCCGGCAGATGAGCCTTAAAAGCTTTGAAAGCGGGTACAAGATCCTGCTGATGTGGATGCCGGAATACCTTGGCAAAGAAGGTAATAAACTTCTGAAGCTAATAGAAGAACCACCCCCGAATACCTTGTTTATTCTTGTTGCAGAAAGCGAAGAACTCATTTTACAGACTATATTATCACGTACCCAGCTTGTAAAGGTTCCTTTACTTGCAAATGAAGACGTTGAGGAAGCGCTGATCTCACGTAATCATACCCCTGCCGAACAGGCGCGGCAGGTGGCTGCGATCGCCGAAGGTAATTACCGGGAAGCGCTAAACCTGCTCCAGCATTCTGAGGAAGACTGGCAAGGATTGCTTCGTGAATGGTTAAATGCAACCCTGAAAGCAGGCCCGGCGGCGCAGGTAAAGTGGGTGGGCACGATGGCTGAATTGGGTCGGGAAAAACAAAAGCAGTTCCTGCGCTACTTCAACCATTTGCTTGAACAAAGTATCCGTATAAGGGTACTTGGCCCTGAAAGGGTCACGCTTTCGGGGAATGAAAAAGACTTTGCCCAAAGATTAAATAAAATCGCAGGGGTTAGCCAGCAGCAGGCGATCATCGAAGAACTCGACAAAGCAGCCTACTTCATTGAACGGAATGCGAATGCAAAGATGCTGTTTCATGCTCTTACCATTAAGTTACTACACATTATCCAGGATAAAGTATTGTTAACCACGTAGATCAAAATGCGGGAGGTTTTATAGAATTTGTTAAAAAAAGCTATATTCTTATGAAATCATTATTTTTGAAGAATATAGCGCCGGCAACAACGCCGGTTTGTTTTAATACGGAAAGCAATTGTGTATGGTGCGCTGGTTTTTGTGTGCCTGATATGGTTAGATCATACATTTTTGCCGGATTACGCTTATCAGCATAGTAGGTTTTAGGATATAGAGGAAAAGACACAGCGGTCCTATTGATTTGGGTTGTTACCGGACATAAAGGCCTGTACGGCAATAGTTTTGATACACAACGATGTTTTAGGTCGTTTGTATTCTTCCGCGTTCAATATAGTGATATGGTACAAGAGTGCGACGCAACCAAAGTACCATCACCATCCTGCTGCTTGCTCCATAAGTATAATTCCCCTTGTTAAAGCATTTTTGTTAATCTGAGCTGCGTGGTTTTATGGCCGGGCAGTAAAAAACATAAATCATGGCATGTGGAAGTTGTGGAACTTCGCCCAACGGCTGTAAAAGCAACGGAGGTTGCAGCAGCGGTGGATGCAACCGGATGAATGTGCACGACTGGTTGATGAACCTGCCGTTCAGTGATCCGGAAAGTTCCTGTAAAGTAATTGAAGTAAGTTTTAATAATGGCAGCCGTAAGGACTTCTACCGAAATCCAACCCTGCAGTACTTCGAAAAAGGTGAATTGGTTACCGTAGAAGGGGTAAGCGGATTTGATGTCGGAGAAGTGACACTCTCGGGTGAGATGGTGCGGCTGCAACTGAAGAAAAAGAAGGTAGACGAGTTTCATAGCGATATGAAGAAAATTCTTCGTAGAAGCACAGACTCAGATATAACCAAGCTTCGGGAGAATAAAGCACGCGAAAAAGAAGCTTTGGTAAGAAGCCGTGCGATGGCAAGGCAACTGAACCTACAGATGAAGCTTGCTGAAGTGGAAATCCAGGCTGATGGCAAAAAAGCCACTTTCTACTATACCGCTGATGATCGGGTAGACTTTAGAGAGTTGATCCGTTCTTATGCCGGCGAGTTTAAGGTAAAAGTGGAAATGCGCCAGATTGGTGCACGCCAGGAAGCTGGAAAGGTAGGTGGCATAGGCAGCTGCGGTCGTGAACTTTGCTGCAGCACCTGGCTGACAGACTTTAAAAGTGTAAACACAACGGCTGCCAGGTACCAGAACCTGTCGATAAACCAAACCAAACTTAGTGGTCAATGTGGGCGACTAAAGTGTTGCCTGAATTATGAACTCGACACCTATCTGGACGCTTTGCAGCATTTCCCGGATAACGCCGATGTGATCCAGACGGCTAAAAGTCCTGCATACCTGGTTAAAAAAGACATTTTTAAAAACCTGATGTGGTACACACTGCCGGAAAGCAGCAAACACTACCCCCTTACCATTACAAGGGTTAAGGAAATACAGCGGATGAATGCCGAAGGCAAAAAACCGGATGACCTTCAGCCGGTTGAGGTAGTAAGTTCGAAGCCCAAGGAAGTTGAACCGGAATTTGTTGACGTTGTAGGCCAGACCAGCCTTAGGAGCCTTGAGAAAGGAAGGCGGAACGACAGGCAGCCTGATAGAAAAGGTGGTGAAAATCGTGGCGGAGAAAAGCGGAATGTTGATGCGCAGCCTCCACGCGGACCTCGTCAGCAACAACCCGCGGGAAAACCTAACCAGGTTAATCAACAACGTTCTCCGGGAGGACCAGAAAACCGGCCGCAAAGAGGACCAGATACGCGTCCGCAAGGAGGTCAGGAAAACCGTTCCCGCCCGGCGCAACAAGCCCGTACCGGTGGAAAACCTGCTGACCAGGCACCACGCAACCAGCCTCAACAGCCTGCAAACGGAGCACCTCAGCGACCCCAAAGACCGCCTCAAAACAGGCCACCTCAAAACCGGCCCCCACAAAAACCGACTCCAGGTCCTGCACCTGCTGAAACATAAGATTATCCCTGGCTACAAGCCGGGGATTTTTGTTTAGAGCAGCTAAGCCTCAGCATTTTCGTTGATGTATTTTCTTACTGTGCGATGATTTACAAGCCACAGTACTGCAAGAACCAGCAAAGCGGTGCCTATGGTGTAAAAAGAGATAACGGGGCTGATGTGCATATTTTGCCTGGCCAGGTACATTTGTAGAAGCAGTTGGAGTAAGGCAATCAGCAATACGCTGACCACAACAATGATTACGTTCCCGGGAACAAACTGCTTCATTAAAAACCGCTGAAGTTGGGATGGCGATGTGCCAAGGGTTATCAATAAACGGATCTCGTTTTTTGTTGACGCAATGGTGAGCTGTATAAAAAGGGAGAAAACCAGCAGGGCAAACAACAACATGACCGCGCCGGTGATCCACGAGGCACTAACGATGGTGTTTACGATCTGGCGGTATTTACTAAACCGGGTCTTGTCGGCGTCGGTCACCATTCCATTATCTTTTAAGTAACGAACAAGCGCAGGATTTCCAGGATCGCTGGTTTGAATAACTACCCGGGAGGTTTTGGTACTTTGCTGCGTTCCAAACTGGCGGTTTGCCCATTCAAGAAAGTTCTGGGGCACGAGGACCGAAGATATGCGATCACTAAATCCGACCACCCTGCCAGTAAAAGGAACTGTTTGACCATGAAACTGCACATTGATGACAACGGGTATTGTCATGACCATTGCCTGGGTAAGTTGGATGAGGTTTTGCGACGGGGCAAATCCAAAGTTGTAGAGGTCGAGAAATTGGTTGGGAATAATCAATGGAATGTTTGTAGAACCCGGTTGCCAGTGCCAATCACTTGACTTTACATCAATAAATGCATCGGGAACACTCTCAAAAAATAGATCAGTATAAAAAGGGAAGCGATCACTGGGGCTTTGCGCGGATATTTTAAAACGGCTGGAGGTCAATTCGCCAACTGCATCAACAAAAGGCTGTTTCCTGAGGTTGTTGATTTCGGCCGATGAAAGGCTATTGTCCGGGTTGTTGCCGTTTATTCTTTTATTGACGACCAGAAAATTAGCTATGCTGTCCTGGTTGGTTTTGCCATAAAGGAGCTCATTGTAGTTTACCTGTATTTGAACAGCAGATAAAATTAGCAATAGGGCTATAAACAAACCAAGGCCTGCCATCAGCGACCTGCTTTTCCCAACGCCTGACCGGATGATTTTCTTAAGTATCGTGTTGAACATATGCTTCGGGACGTGCAAGGATTAAAGGTCGTAATGTCGGGTGTAATCAAAGTTGTCATCGTCCTCAAGGTCTGTAACGAGAAAGCCAGCATTTCGCTTTTTGCATTCTTCTGCAATCAGGGCGGCTGCTTTACGGGTATTGTCTTTGTCGAGATGGCTGAAGGGTTCATCCATGATCAACCACTCAAAGGGTTGCATCAATGCTCTTACAATAGCTATTCTTTGCTGCTCGCCATAGCTGCAGATACCGGCAGGCTGATTAAGGATGCCCTGTATTCCAAGCCGCTCTGCCATGTCATCAATTACCTCCGGTGGGTAGATGGCAGTTTGCATTACGCGTTTTAAGTCGATATTTTCGCGGGCGGTAAGGTTCTCGAAAAGCCTAAGGTCCTGGAAAATGATACTTACCTGTTTTTGCCGGATTGTCGCAATGTCGCCTGCAGGGATGGTCCGAAGGTCACGATCACCATAATATACCATTCCCTCGTAGTCGTGTCGCATTTTAAACAACACATGAACGAGTGTGGTTTTACCTGTACCACTAGGCGCTTTTACCTTCACCCATTCCTTGTGCCTTAAATCTACCTCACTGTTCCAAATGCCCGAAGATCTTAGGATAAACCTGTCTTTGAGTGGACGTGGAACCAGATTTCGAAGCTTTATGTCCATTGATGAATATGCTTAAGTAATCTCACCCGATCTGATGCTCATGAACTTAGGGTGCCGGTCAGCGCACCTGGTACAACGATGTTATATGTTAACAATGCTAGCCCCCTTACATGGTTTCTACTGACTGGACGGGAACAACCAATTGGTTACGATATAAAAAAAGCTGCACCTGGGCGCAGCTTTTATGTTTTGGAGAGCAGTTTATTGCACCGTCGTATCTGTGGAAACTGCAGTACTGTCTACGCCCATACCCGACATCATTTCCTTATTACGAGCTTGCTGTTGTTTGATGGATTGTCCTGCAACGGCCATAAAGTTCACAAGTGAGGTAAGGCTGTTTTCTTTTTCATTTTTTGTCCTCAATTCAAAATGCCCTTGCGTAAACTTACCCGTGTATTGATCGCTATAAAGCGTCAGGTCTTTAAAAGTTTGCTTTGCACTTACCAGTACACTGTCAAATTTGGTGTCAGCAGGAATACCAGCCATAATCTTTTCAAAATCGACATAACCGCCGACTGACTTGCCTTTTAAGTCGTTTACCACCGATTTGTTAAGTGCCGCAGTGCCGTTTTGAGCACGGTATTGTGCTATAACGGTGCTGTCGGTACCGGCAAGAATATATTTTTCGTCAATGGAAACATACATTCCCATTTTGCGCATTGCGGGATTTAACAGGTATTGGTTACCATTTTTTACAAGCAACTGTTGAGCAACGAGTTTGTCCATCACCCTATTCAGTTGCGTTTTGTCGCCTACTGTAGCGTTAAACAGTAACTTCATCGGTAACATAGCCGGTTGGCCTTTGTTAGGTCCATAGTCTGAAGCAATAAAGGCAAGGTCACCTTTAAATACTTTTATCAGTTCTTTCAGTGTGTAATTGGTGCCCATGAATTTCGTCAGGAAACCATCAACCATTCCACCCACTTCAAGGTAGTTTACCAGCCCGGTAAAAAACTCAGGGTTAAATGCAGCCACCATAAAGCCGTTGATTGCATTGGACGGATATTTTTCCACCAAACCGAGGTCTAACGAGGGGCCTGAATATTTCGAAAGCAGGTCACCCAATGGTTTACTGGAATAACTTTTACTGTTCACGACAACCTTACCTTCTTCGAAATTGAGGGTTGCAGCGGTAATCGAGTTTTCAAAGAGCTCCTTAACCTTTGGTAAGGGTATGGGCATGTTTTCTACAGATGAAGCAGAATTAACCCACATGCTGGCATCGGACCTGTCTTGCATAAGGTCGCGGAACTCAGAGAGCGATGTTACCGAAGTTTCCTCTTTGCGGTTAATGTATGCAGCCATTTCAGCCTTAAGGTCGTTGGTTGAATTTACATCCTGCGGTTTATTAAGGTTGTACGATTGTGTTGCACTGTCGAATTGCATTCCACCGCTATACGACTTTTGATACGACATTGCAATTACGAGGTCTTTAGCCCATGCAACCATGTTATCGCCATCAAGTACGTAGGAGTAGTCCTTTTCCTTTTGAACCGAAGCAGTTGGCTTCTTTCTTTTTACATACGCTTCAAGTTTTGCAGCGTCATCAAGTGTGCCCATCATGGTAAAAACGCCGCTTCCTTTTCCCATGGCCATACCGCCACCTTTTTGGTCAAAAGAAATATAGATGTCTTCGTCCAGGTCAATACCCGAGTTTTTCAACTCCTCCCATTCTTTTCTTCCTTTATCAAAGGCACTATCATTATCACTCGTCAGCGTCTTAAACAGGTTTTCGATGGTTACCTGGCTCTTAATCAATTTATTTTGCAGCGACTTCGAGTTCAAGCTTGCCACAAAAACTGCCGTCTTTGGAATATGGGTTGTTTGCTTGGGTACTTTTTTCTTACAGGAAGTGCTCAGGGCGGTAATCAACATCAACAGCACACTTAAGCGCAGTACAATTTTCATTCTGGTTTAGGTTTTATATATACGAAGATAATTTTTGTTAAAAGCAAATACATATAAATTCTCAAGTGGTTAATCCCGCTTTACAAACGGTTAAGCAAAGCGTAATTCAATGCGAAATGGTCTGATTGCCAGGCGATTTTCAACATGTTGATTATTGAAGCCGCTAGCTCATCAGCCGCGGGGGCTTCTAATATTAATTGTTTTAAAATGGCAAACGGTGTGATCGTATGCGCCGACCTGCTTCAATCAAGATTACTCCATCTTTTGGATCATAATGGACTCATTGTGCTCTTATATGCTGTGGCTGGTCTTTTTTTGACACTGTCTGCACCTGACATGATGTTTATGAGTAGCATAATGTTGTTCGCTTAACCGCACGTTTGCACAAAGGGTGAAAGTAAGCATCTCACCTCTGGTACCTACAAACGCTTTTTTTTCGGGTAGTTTGATCCGGGTTAAAGTAAGAAGTCCTTATCCTTTGACTGTTGTATAATTCCTTGTTCAACCTAAATGCATATCAGTAGTCGCTCGTCATTAAAAATAACCGTTCAGCATTAATTAGTGATTCTTTGCAGCAGTTGCAGGATTTAGCTTGCCTTAGCTGATACTCCTTATTATGCCCATGCCGGGCCTGGATTCATTTCTTACCCAAGAGAAAAGTTGCCGGTGAAAGCACTGCTTTTACCCAGGCAAACCTGTACATGTTTCACTCTTCATACATTTTAAATTCAAACGTAGGTTATGCAAAAACTGCTATGCATTCTCTTCTGTTTGTCCATGGCTATGGGTAAGCTATGGGCACAAAACAGAACGGTAACCGGCAAGGTAACAGATGAAAAAGGCGCACCCATTTCCGGAGCCTCGGTAATAGTAAAAGGATCCGGCACCGGCACCACTTCCAACGAGGATGGTTCGTTTCGCATTAATGTGCCGGTTGATGCCAGAACGCTCATTTTTTCGGCTTTGAATGTGCCCGCTAAAGAAGTTGGAATTGGTACATCGTCTACCGTAAACGTAATTCTTTCAACAGAAGCACGCCGGCTCGACGAAGTAGTGGTGACCGCACTTGGGATCACCCGCGACAGGAGATCGCTTGGCTATGCCACCCAAAGCCTGAAGTCGGAAGACATCATCGACAAAGGAGAGATCAATATTGTAAATGCCTTACAAGGTAAGATTGCAGGTGTTGACATCACCGGGGCTGGTGGGGCAGCAGGTGCATCAGCAAACATTAATATCCGGGGAATTACCTCATTTGGTTCCTTTAACAGCTCAAGTAATCAACCATTATTTGTTGTTGATGGAATACCCATAAGTAATGACGTTGACCGTACCGGCAATTCATTGTTTGACCAGCAGCCTTCTAATCGCGCGCTCGACCTTAACATGAATGACGTAGAGACCGTTAACGTATTAAAGGGTCCTGCAGCTTCGGTATTGTATGGTTCACGTGCATCTGCAGGTGCAATCATTATTACAACTAAAAAGGGAGCTGGCGCAAAAGGTAAGGTGAATGTGACCCTTGCCTCATCTTACACCAACCAGCAGGTCTCCGGTTTGCCTGAGTTCCAAAATGATTATGGTTCAGGTGTCACAGGTTTGTATAATCCGCTTAGTGGTAATTCCTGGGGACCGCGGTTTGGATCCACCCCCTCACTTGCAAATGGACTTATTATCAACGGCGTTCCAGTAACAAATTACCGGGCTTACCCGAATAACATCCGCAATTTTTACGAAACGGGCAGCATTCTCGAAAACAACCTCAATGTAACTTCCGGCGACGCAAAACAAAATGTTGGCCTTTCGATAGGCAATACCAACCAGATCGGCTTTCTACCAAACACCAAACTCAACCGAACCAACGTAGGCGTTAAGTTTAACACGATGCTGGGGGAAAGATTTTCGCTTGGTAGTTCGATTAATTATATCAGCACAAACCAAACCGGCATATTACAGGGCAATAGTCTTGAAGGTGGGCTGATATCTATCTATGGTACCCCACGCAGTATGGACCTTGATTTCTATAAGCAGAATTATAAAAATCCGGACGGATCATTTAACTGGCCTGTTGCAGGCAGGGAAAACCCGTATTTCAACGCGTACGAAAATCCCCTCACCAGCAGGCTGTCCAGAACAACCGGGAATGTAAAAGTCGGATACGACTTTGCAGACTGGCTTAACGTTAGCTATCGCCTGGGAATTGACGCGTATACCGACAGAAGAAAGCGCATTGTAGCAATTGGTTCCCTTGCTGCAAGTGGGAAGGGCAGGGTTATGGAAGACAATTTCTTTAGAAGTGAACTTAATGGCGACCTGATCATTTCAGCAAAAAAAGACAAGCTGTTTGTAGAAGGGCTTAATGCGAATTTCCTCGTGGGTCAAAACATCAATAACAGGGTATACCAAAATGTCACTGTTGATGGCACCGAACTGGTAATACCCGGCTATTATAACGTAAGTAACGCAGGGGTGCGTAGCGCATCCGGTGAAAGAAACGAAACCCGGCGCATATTGGGCTATTATGCGCAGGCATCTTTTGCTTATAACAACATCCTGTTTCTTGAACTTACCGGAAGAGCAGACCAGTCATCAACACTTCCTAAGAATAAAAACCTTTATTTCTATCCTTCCATTGCCGGAAGTTTTGTATTTACGGACGCTCTTCACCTGAAAAGTGATTTTCTGTCCTATGGTAAGGTTAGGGCGAATATAGCCCGTGTTGGGCGTGATGCCGATGTGTACCTGCTGCAAAGCACTTACCTCGACGCTACATACGGTAATACCAGCGCGGCGTTGTTCAACTTTCCTTATTCTTCTACCCTTGGTTTTACAGCAAGTTCGCAAATTGGCAATGCAAACCTTCAACCCGAGTTTACGACATCCTACGAGGTTGGAGTTAATCTCGGCTTGTTGAAAAATAGGCTGACCATAGATGCTACCTATTTCTACTCCAGCAGCACAAACCAGATCATCGCTGTTGGCATATCACCTTCTTCAGGCTTCCTAACCGAAGTAAGTAATACCGGCGAAATCGTCAACAAGGGCGTTGAGCTTCTCCTGAATGGAACCATCATTTCCAACAGGAACTTTAGATGGGATGCCAGTTTAAATTTTACAAGAATACGCAACAAAGTTGTTTCTATTGGTAATGGGGTAATCAGTACAGCGGTTAATGGCTTTCGATTTGGAAACGCAGTGCCTTCGATTGTTGAAGGCGAGCCGTATGGCGTAATTATAGGGTTACAGTACCAGCGTAGTCCGGATGGGCAACTGCTGATCAATCCTGCCTCCGGCTTACCGCTGGGTACTAATGCAGGAAAAATTATAGCCGATCCAAACCGCGACTGGAACGCCGGCCTGACCAATACTCTAAAGTATAAAAATCTCTCGCTTTCATTGTTATTAGACTACAAACAAGGTGGTGATATCGTTTCCTGGGGTGCTATTGCTTTCAGGAGTAATGGCTCACTTAAAGAAACAGGAGTCGACCGGGATCAGCCAAGAATATTCCCGGGCGTAATCCAAACAGCAGATGGTAAATATGTACCCAACAACATCCAGATACCTGCGCAAACTTATTGGCAGGGCCTTGGCCAGACCAGTGGTGCGGGAGAGTTTGGTGTTTTTGATGCAACTACTTTCCGGCTCAGGGAAGTCTCCCTAGGTGTTGAACTTCCAGGGGGTACAAGGTCGCGCAAGATTTTCAGTACAGCCCGCTTCACCGTTTTCGGACGTAACCTGTTTTACTACGCACCGAATGCACCTTTCGATCCTGAAATGAATACCCAGGGTGCAGGCAACAGCAGGGGTCTTGAACTTCAAAGCGCATTCAACGCACGTAGCCTTGGAGCAAGCCTGCGTTTAACCTTTTAAACACAATCAATTAAGATGAAAAAACTATTATACCTGGTTCTTTTGCTGACCTCTTTTAGTTCATGCAAAAAATACCTCGACGTAAACACCGATCCCAACGAGTCCACCGATGCGCCGCCCAAGGTCTTGTTGCCTACTACCTCGGTCGGTATAGCCTGGGTGAATGCCAACAACCTTGGGAGGGCTGCATCCATCCTTGTTCAGCACAATGCGGGTGTTCTTGGCGACCCCGACGACTACGATGTTTACCGCCTTGAAGGAACCTTTGAAAACCAATGGAACAATGAATTATACCCGGTGATTAAAAACCTGAGGATCATTATTTCAAAAACAGGGGAAACAAGTCCCGCTTACGCTGGTATTGCAAAGCTTCAGATGGCCTATGCATTTTCTATTGCAACGGATCTTTGGGGCGATGTTCCGTATTCAGAGGCGGGTGTTGGTATGACAATCACCAAACCCCGTTTTGATAAGCAGGAAGACATCTACCTGGGCAACTCCACACTCGGCATACAGGGCTTGTTCGACCTCGTCCGCGAGGGCCTGGCAGACCTCGACAAAGCGAGCGCCACAAAACCCACTACAGATGATATCATCTATGGTGGCGATGTAACAAAGTGGAAAAAGGCAGGCAATACCCTCCTGCTGAAACTTGCAATCCAGGTCTCCAATGTAAAACCTGATGTTACCAAATCGGTGATTTCTTCGGTATTGACCAGCAACAATTACATCACGAACAATGCAGAGGATTTCGAGGTGAAGTTTTTTGCAGCACTCTACAATCAAAACCCAATCTATGCCTTTGACTATGGAAACCGAACCACTGAACAAATGATGAGTTCAAGATTTCTCAATTTCATGAGAAATCTAAACGATACCGTTCGACTGGCAAAGTTTTACACCAAACCCAACGGCATCTTCCAGGGGTATAATAATGGAGATAATGTTGTTGCACCATTACAGGCCGACCGTTCACGTTACAATACCTATGTTGTCGGCACATCAGGTGAGGCACCAATACGATTGCTAACCAATTTTCAACGCGCATTTATTCTCGCAGAATCTGCCCTGTTGTTCGGAACGGCCGGTGATCCCAACGCACTCTACCAGGAAGGTATTCGCGCTTCTATGACCAAAACGGGAATGACAACGGCTGAAATCAATACCTACTTCGCCGATAATCCCACAATCGTTAACCTCACAGGCACTACAGAAGATAAACGTAAACAAATCATCACTCAAAAGTATGTGGCATGGGTAGGTAATGGCATCGAAGCCTACAACGATTATCGCCGTACAGGTTACCCGCAATTGGTACCCTCACTGAATGCTGTTGGCGACGATCCGAATGTTATTCCCAAAAGACTTCCGTACAGCACTACCGAAAGTCAACGCAATCCGAATCAACCCAATCCCCGTCCGCGTACCAACGAAAAAGTGTGGTGGGGTCTTTAACTAACTTGAATACTCTTCGTATGAAATCAAGATATTTCTCCTTACTCATCCTACTTTTCCTGGCACTAAACGGGTGTAAAAAAGACGGGTTTGGTCCACTTACCGATAGCAGACCCGAGGTGCCCGTAACGGTGGCCAACGCCTATGACTATCGTCCCGCGCCAACCGTAAGAGCGTCAAAGGCAGAAAACAAAATTGTCATCACACTACAGGTTCCCGCGAGTTCGGGCAGAACCATCAAGGAGGTCACAAAAATAGCGTCCTCAACAACCGCAAATTTTACAGCAATCTATTCGGGAACAACTGTAGGAACCGGTACCGGTAACTTATGGTCGGCAACACCCATACCGGTAAATGCGCAAACCTATACGTTCACCACAACCTTCGACGAATGGAAAACCAAAACTGGAACTACAGCTGTTCCCGCTTCCGACATGTTACTATCGCGCGACTTCTACTTTCAGCTGACACTTGATAATGACCAGGTGGTTATCCCGACAAACATCAGGGTGTGGGTAGTTGACTAATCCAGCATATTGCTTCAACAAGGGCATCCGGTCTCCGGATGCCCTTTTCTTTTTTGGGCCAGGCTGAATAACATTCTTCAGCAGCCGTTGCGTCGCACTCTTGTACTGAAGACCCTTTTGCAACGGAGGTGCGGCATAATTAGAGTGACGAAGTGCAGCCAGTCGAGTGGGTTGATCACGAAGGTTGCAGTAGCATAAAAATATTCCCATAATCTATTTGCAGCAAAAATGCAATACCGATTGTCAAGTTTATGGGGAATAGAATATATTGCATTCACAATTCAACTTCAACACACATGAGAAAACTTCTAATGCTAATGCTATGCATTGTAGCGGCATCGGGCTATGTAATGGCCCAAAGCCGGACAATTACAGGGAGGGTTTTGGACGACAAAGGAAACCCCGTAGCCAGTGCTTCGGTCTCTGTAAAGAATTCAACGAACGGAACGGTAACAACCCCGGAAGGAACGTTCTCCTTATCGGTACCGGCTTCTGCCAGAGCTATCGTCATTTCTTCGGTCGGGCTCGACCAACGGGAAGTACCCCTCACAACCAGTTCAACTTATTCAGTAACCTTATCAGCTGCAGCAAGAGACCTTGCTGAGATTATCGTTACGGGGTACACGCGTGAACGACGATCGCAATTTGTTGGAGCAGCAACTGTCATTAGTGGTAAAGCTGTAGAAACAGTTCCGGTTGGCTCTTTCGACCAGGCACTTCAGGGACGTGCGCCAGGCTTACTTGTTAACTCCGGGTCTGGTCAACCTGGCGCGAGTGCATCCATCACCATACGTGGAGTGCAATCAATCACAGGTGCTGGTAGTCAGCCATTATATGTTCTTGACGGTGTACCACTACCTTCTGGTGCCTTTCAATCTTTGAATTCGAACGATTTTGAATCAATGACTGTTTTGAAGGACGCTAGTGCTGCTGCATTATATGGCTCTCGCGCAGGTCAGGGAGTTATAGTGATTACAAGTAAGAAAGGTCGAGCGGGCGGCACAAATCTTCAGTACCGGACTCAAATTGGTTTTACTCAAAGGCCTCAGGCAACCAATTTCGACATGATGAACACGGCTGAAATTCTTTCTTATGAGGAGCGGGAAAAAGTAACAGGAACTCCGGGTTGGAACTACTCGAAACTAAATCCTGCATATGCAAATCTTCCGGCAACTTCCCCTGCAAACGCTCCTTTTGCTCCTTCTCAGGCACGATATAATTCCATTCTTGATAGTATTCGCGGGATTAATACAGACGTGCTGGGTTTGTTTTTTAGACAAGGGATATCTCAGCAGCACGAATTAAATGTAAGCGGTGGAACCGACAAAACAAGGTTTTATCTCTCAGGAAGTTACTTTGATCAGGAAGGTACAGACATTCGTTCTCAACTTAAGCGTTATGCTACAAGGTTCAATATTGAACATAGTGCTAACAATTTCACTCTTCAGTTTAATAATACGGTGGGTTTCTCAATAATGGACCAATCCGAAGGAGAGTGGTACGGCAACAGTACACGGAACACATTCCAAATGTCGTGGAGAGCAAAACCGTACGAAAATCCGTACAAACCGGATGGTACCTTAAACTATGGATCGAGTACAAATCTGAATTTAAGGAACATTGCAAATGCAATGGAAGGAATTCAGAATTCTACTTGGAGGCAAAATCAAATAAAGTTGAATAGTGGATTAACCGTGATTTACCGGCTGCTTCCCACCATTACTTTAAAGAATACGTTTGGTATCGATGTCAATGATGACAGATACCAGCGTTGGGTACGCCCCGACTCATATATAGGAAGCCTGCAAACTTTCCAAAAAGGCGCGAACTTCGAGGCTTATCGTATAGCGAGTCAGATGATTAACACTTCCAGTGTTGTTTATGCTGAACGTTTTGATAAGCACGAAGTAGAAGTAGGCGGATATTTTGAAGCTATCCGGGCGTATCAAAAGGCATTAGGGTTCACACTTTATAATCTTGATCCAAGACTACCAGAAACAGGTCAGGGGGCCGGACCCATTGCAATTAGCACCGGACAAGCAAACTACACGCAAACAGCATCAAGTGCAAGATCTGGTTACGGAATACGCTCCTTTTTCGGAATGGGTAGGTACTCTTACAACAACAAGTACTCAATCAATGGTGCTATCCGTCGTGATGAGACCTCAAGGATCCTGGATCCGAAAAATAAAGGAGTAACAACCTGGTCACTCGGTGGTATCTGGAATGCAATCCAGGAAGATTTTATCAAGTCTCAGAACTGGCTTTCTGATTTAAAAGTCCGGGCTTCATATGGTTCTGTAGCAAACATCGGTAGTATTCCCGTTGGCAACTATGGTGGTCTTCAAAGCAGCAGCTTAACAAGCGTTACCAACTACATCAGTGCTCAGGTACCTGCTTTTGGGGCATCGTCATACGCAGGTTCTACGATTTCAGGTCTGGTTCCCACAACACCAGGAAATCCCAATATGACAATTGAGTATATATTGAAACAAAACCTGGGAGTAGATGTAGCTGTTTTTAAAAACCGGGCTCGTTTAAGTGTAGATGTATACAAAAATCTTACTAAGGATATGTTTGTTACCCAATCACTCCCGGGTGCGAGCGGGTTTGTGTCAGCATTCATCAATGCGGGCAGCATGAGTAACAAAGGTGTCGAACTCGCTGCGTCCGTTGATATTATTCGTACCTCAGCAGTAGACCTTACTTTTTCTGCGAATCACGCTTTTAACAAGAACAATATCGAAGATCTGGGACTTGTTGATGAGTATGAGTCTGGCACTTTTCTGCTTAAAGAAGGATTACCATACGGGACCCACTACACATACCGGTACCTGGGCGCTGATCCTGCAACAGGACGTCCAATTTACGAGACATTAGACGGTAAGACAACAAACGATCTTGGCAAGGCGGGAAGATTTTCGAATTTTGGAACCTACCTTCCTAAACATGTCGGTGGTTTTAATCTTGATTTCCGGCTTGGTGATTTCTCAGTTGCTGCTCTTTTTTCCTACCAATTTGGCGTTATCAGGAGCAACAATATAGAAAGTTGGGTGACTCGAGGTATTCCAGGATATGCTGGAGCGGTTAACCAGTCAAGGAGATTACTTACGGATCAGTGGCAGAAACCTGGAGATGAAAAATTCTTCCAGGCCTCGCTATACGATCGTGATTTTACTTCCGCTGACTTACAAGATGCTAAATTCCTTCGGTTTAGAAACTTAAACGTGTCGTATCGTATCCCGGCAATAAAAGCTCGTGGACTAAGCCTTGTAAAGTCCGCCAGGATGTATGTTCAAATGCAAAATTTATGGATATGGAGCCCTTGGAAAGGCCCCGATCCTGAAGACAACAATAACATAAGCTTAAACGAATATCCAAATCCGAGGATGATTGTCACAGGTATTGATATCAACTTTTAGTTTTAAAAACTGGATTGCTGCGGATCAATTAAGTGGATTGGTCTAGTATTTTCTAACCATATCATTCAATAATAATGAAATATTTCAAAAGTATTATACTTGCTTTGGTTCTGCTCACCGCAGCGTCGTGCAAGAAGCTCATCGATATTAAAGAAACTGACTTTATCGATGATATAAAGGCGTATCAAACAGTAGAGAACGTTGAGCAAGCGGTAATTGGTGCATATGCTGGCTTGCAGGTGGAGATGAGTTATTTATTAAACAGTACGTTTTCAGACGAAGTGAAGACGGCTGGTGAATTCTATAACGCTACAAGCACGCATGAATGGCAATACAGTGCAGATGATGTTACGATAAGAGATAATTTCATGGCGGTAAGAAATTATTACACAATTATTGACAGAGCAAACCGGGTGATTAGAGCAGTTGATAAAGCAGACTCAACAAGACAAGGCGATAATAACCTGCGTCTTAAACTTAGGGGTGAGGCACTGTTTCTTCGGGCATTCTGTCACTTTGAACTATTCAGGTATTATTCTGACAATTACAATCCGGAAGGCTTAGCAATGTCTTACATGACTGAGCCATCTTTAGCACAACAGGCCCGGATCAAAATGGGTGAATATTTTCCAAAGTTGATTGCGGACCTCGCGGAAGCAAAAACACTTCTTCCAAACAATTTGTCTGATGTAAATAGAACAAACAGGATTGCAGCGAGTGGCCTTCAGGCGCGGGTTGCATTATATATGCGGGATTGGACAAATGCGGTTACCTATAGTACAGAATACATTAATGCGCTTCCACTTGCACCACGAGCGACATTCCCCGGAATTTGGACAGATGCTAATACGCTGGAGGTTGCCTTTAAGCTGAAAAGGAATAATACAACTAATCCTTATGGTAAAATTGGTTCATTGTATCGTGGAACATCCGCGAACGCATCGAATATCGGAACGGTCACTTGGGCTCCCTCATCTAAGTTGTGGGATAGCTATGATAAAGTAAATGATATCCGTTTTTCAACTTACCTAAAAGATGAGCCCCTGCTCGCAACTGCTGGTAGGCAGACTCGTTTAGTACAAAAATATGCAGGAACTGCTTACGCTACCCCAGGTGAAAATGTGGTTGATGCAAAGGTGTTTAGGACGGCGGAGATGTACCTTATACGTGCTGAAGCTAAAGCCGAATTAGGCTCTCTCAATGGCCCAAGCAGCGCACAGTCTGACATCAACGAGCTAAGAACAGCTCGGATAGCCAACTATAATCCAATCACCTATAATTCAAAACAAGAAGCCATCGATGATATCATTCTTGAAAGGTTTAAGGAACTTGCGTTTGAAGGGCATCGTTTTTGGGATTTAAAACGTCGTGGATTACCTGTCATAAGAACAGGAACGGATGCACCAACTCCTACGGGTGCAACCTTACCCGCCGGTAATTTCCGCTTTCTTCTTCCAATTCCAAATTCCGAGATGCAGGCAAACAAGCTTTCTGTTCAGAATCCCGGATATTAAAATAAGACTTCACAGATTCTGTAAAGCCTATCCGTTTTGGATGGGCTTTTGTTTTTTAGAAATTACAGTTTGAAACTGAGGTTTGCAGTTAATATTATAGCAGAGCTATATCAAAACCTTAGATACACATTATTAATACTTTTAATTTAAAATATTTTTAGCTTATCGTCAAAAAATTGTGCAGCGTTCAGGAACATCAATTTGTCCAGTGGTATGCTTTTCCACTAAAGAAAACACCACTGTTACTAAAATCTATAACCACATGAGAAGAGTTTGTACGCTCATTTTGATGATTGCATTACTTTGGAGTAATGCATTTGCACAAAACCGGGTAATCACCGGGATTGTTTCCGACGACAAAGGAAACCCTCTTGAAAACGCTTCAGTTGTTCCCAAAGGTCGACCAAGCGGTTCCAATACTGACCAACAAGGAAAATTCTCCCTTGCTATACCTGGTACGGTTAAAACGCTGGTAATAACTTCTGTTGGCTTTACCATGCAAGAAGTGTCAGTTACAGCCGAAAACAATTATACAGTTGTATTAAGATCTTCAACCCAAAGTCTTGATGAAGTAGTTGTTGTCGCTTACGGTACCGCCAGGAAGGGAGCAGTTACCGGTTCGATAGCACAACTCTCCGCTAAGGACCTGGAGCAGCGACCTTTAACAAACGTAGTTAATGCATTGGCCGGCGCGGCACCAGGTATTCAATTAACTTCCGGAAGCGGTCAACCTGGTGAAGCAGCAACCGTGAGGATACGTGGTTTTGGTTCGGTAAACGCATCAAATAATCCATTGTACGTTGTAGATGGTGTTCCATACGATTACAATATAGGAAACCTTAACTCAGACGACATTGAAACCATTTCCGTTTTAAAAGATGCGTCTGCATCTTCATTGTATGGTGCGAGAGCAGCAAATGGTGTAATCCAGATCACCACCAAAAAGGGAAAAAAAGATCGTACCCGTTTGCAGGTAAGCATAGCACAGGGATCCGTGATGAGAGGTATCGAAGAATACGACAGGGTAAATGCTTTCCAATACTATCCTTTAATGTGGGAAGGATACCGCAATAGCCTGGTTTATCCTGCCACCGGTGCTTTACCAATTGATAGTGCAGCTAAAATTGCATCAGGTCTTTATCCCCGCTTTACCACCGGCGCAAATGCCGGACTTCAAAACTACCAGGGCCGTGCTTATTCCGACATTAGTCAATTGCTTGGATACAATCCGTTTAACGTGCCGCGTACCGAGATCGTTCGTCCGGATGGTTCTCTAAACTCTGCGGCTCAATTGTTATACCCCGATGACCTGGATTGGTTTAAAGACATTGAAAGAAGCGGCAGTCGCGGTGATTACTCCGTTGCAGTAAGCGGCGGAACTCCTAAAAGTGATTACTATGTTTCGCTTGGGTACACCAAGGAAAAAGGTTACGTACTTAACTCAGATTTTGAGCGCTATACCAGTCGGATTAACCTGAATACACAGCCATTAAACTGGTTCAAAACCGGCTTAAACCTTGCGGGTATTGTAACAAAGTCAAACCAGGGAGCAAGTGACGCAAGCAGCACAGGCCTGGTTAACCCATTTTATTCAAGCCGTATTATGGGACCGATTTACCCGGTATTCGCGCATAATCAAACTACAGGAGAATATTTGTTGGATGCAAAAGGCGAGCGCATCTACGACCTTGGAAGTCTTGCTACACTCGGCCTTCCAAACCGGCCCATTGCAGGCGGAAGGCATGCCCTTGCGGAAACCCGTTGGAATCAAAATACGTTAAGAAGGAATGTGTTAAGTGCCCGAACCTATGGTGAGGTTAGTTTCCTCAATGGCTTCAATTTCAGAACGAATGTAGCTGCGGATTTCAGCAATTCTGCCAGGGTGCGTTTTGAGAACAAAATCGTTGGTGACGGAGCACCTTCGGGTCGGGGCACACGAACAAATACCAACAACGTAACAATGACCATAAACCAGTTATTGACGTACAATAAACTTATAAATAAACATTCTGTTGATGTGCTTGTTGGGCATGAGAACTATGATGCCACTTACAACAACCTTTCCGGTCAGCGCACAGGTCAAATCCTCGATGGTAATAATGAATTGATCAACTTCACAACAACCTCATCGTTGTCGTCGTACCAGGAACGTTACAAGATCGAAAGCTACCTTTCGAGGCTGAACTATTCCTTCGATAACAAGTATATCTTTTCCGCCTCTTACAGGCGTGATGGAACCTCGCGGTTTTCTCCCGAAAGCCGTTGGGGCGACTTCTGGTCAGTAGGTGCAAGCTGGAGATTGAGCCAGGAAGATTTCATAAAAAGAGCGGGATGGATTAATGAACTAAAACTGAGAGCATCTTATGGTGTCGTTGGTAACGACGATATTTTGGACGCAGACGGTTTTAGCATTTATTACGCATACCAGGCATTTTATGAACTTGGGCGTAACAATGGTGCAGAGCCTGGTTTTCTGCAACAGTCGCTGACCAATCCTGATCTGAAATGGGAAACAAACAAAACATTAGATGTCGCTGTTGACTTTGCATTCTTCAAAAATCGTCTTCGCGGTACACTCGAGTATTTTGATCGTCGTTCAGATGATCTTCTGTTCAGGGTTCCACTGCCGGTGTCAAGTGGTATCGTAGACATCAACAGGAACGTAGGCGCTATGTTCAACAAGGGGATCGAAGTTCAGCTGGGTGGCGATGTCGTTCGCACAAAAGACTTCAACTGGAGTTTGGACCTTAACTGGACAACATTTACCAACCAACTCACCAGATTGCCACAGGCAGACATCATCTCGGGAACCAAAAAACTAAATGTTGGCCGATCGTTGTACGATTATTGGCTACGTGACTGGTACGGGGTTGATCCTAATGACGGAGCGGGATTGTATCGCTCAGCTAGTTTTGTCGCTGCTACTTCCCGGATTTCTGCAAAAGGTGACTCTGTAACTACCAATCAGAACAATGCGCAATACCACTATGCTGGTAGTGCCATCCCCGACTTTTATGGTTCTATCAACTCTTCCTTAACCTATAAGAATTATGGGCTAAGCTTCCTGTTAAACTACCAGGTTGGTGGTTTGGTATATGACGGTACCTATGCTCAGCTGATGCATTCCGGATCATATGGAACAGCATTGCATACAGACATCTTGAAACGCTGGCAGAAGCCAAGCGACATTACAGATGTGCCAAGAATGGATAACGCAAATACTGCCCAGTTTGGAGCAACATCGGATCGGTTTCTTGTAGATGCATCGTACCTGAGCATCAGGTCTCTTTCACTGTTCTTCAACCTGCCGGCAGCGGTTACCTCTAAGGCAGGTATCAGCAATGCACGCTTTTACGTGAGTGGTGAGAACCTGTACCTATTCACGAAACGTAAAGGTCTTAATGCAACACAGTCATTTACGGGAGTAACATCAAACGTATATACACCATCACGTATCATTACAGCAGGTATAAACCTTTCACTTTAAATTATCTCAGATGCGTTACAATAAATTTCTTGTACTTGGCTTGATCATCTTTCTTGCGTCGTGCAAGAAAGATTACCTGAACACAGTTCCCACCCAATTTGTAGCGGAACAATCAGTATTTAGCACCACTGAAGGTGCACTCGGCGCACTTAATGGTATACACAGGTCGATGTGGCAACAATATGAAAACCAGGATGAGGCTGGCCAGGGATCAATGATGATCAATCTTGACCTGATGGGCGAGGATATGGTAAACAATGGCGGAACTGCCACATCATTTACCAACAGTATCTATCGGTGGGATGCACACAGGAACGTAAACAGTAGCCAAACCCTGTATGCTTATCGTTTTTATTATAAGATCATCGCCAATGCCGATATGATCATCAACAATATCGATAAAGCAACGGGCACTGATGCTGAAAGGAAGGCAATAAAGGGTCAGGCACTTACTTACCGCGCATGGGCACATTTTGTGCTTGTGCAACTCTATGGAAAACGGTATGACGCCTCTGCAAAGCCAAACAATCAGCCAGGGGTGCCGATTATGCTCACCAATACTACTGAAGGACAGCCCCGGGCGACAGTTGAAGAAGTTTACACACAGATCAACAAGGACCTTGATGAGGCTATTGTAAACCTTACCGGTTATACCCGCCCGGCGAAGTCGCACATCAACATCAACGTAGCAAAAGGGGTTAAAGCGCGGGTTGCATTAACCATGCAGGACTGGGCAAATGCAGCAAAGTTTGCTGTAGAGGCGCGCACGGGTTTTACATTAATGAACAATACACAATACAGGGAAGGATTTAATAGCGTCGCAAATCCTGAATGGATATGGGGTAGTGCCGTTCAAAATGACCAGGGTACGTTCTTTTATTCGTTTTTTGCTTACATGTCAAACTTTAGTGCAAATGCAACGCGCATTAACCCTAAGTCGATCAATTCTTCTCTTTACAATGCAATAAGCGCAACAGATATCCGGAAGCAGGTATGGGACCCTGCTGGCGTAACACCACCTACAAGTGGAACGAGGTTTCCGTTTACCAGTTCTAAATTCCAGGTGAAAGATATTGCTATCAGTGTGGGCGACGTTGTATACATGAGAGCTGCAGAAATGTACCTTATTGAAGCCGAAGCAAATGCACGTTTGGGCAAGATTGGTGAAGCACAGGATCCATTAACAATCCTTGCTAAAAACAGGGATCCGAACTACGTACCAACCTCAACCACCAGCCAGGCGCTGATCAACGAGATCATGTTCCAGCGGAGGATTGAACTTTGGGGCGAGGGGTTTCGTTTTCTTGATCTGAAAAGAACGAACACTCCACTCAATCGTAATGGTGCAAACCACAGAGCCTCACTAGCGGTTGTTTACGATGTTCCGGCAGGTGATAACCGATGGGAGTGGCTGATTCCTCAGACGGAGATCAATGCGAACCCGCAGATGGTTCAAAATCCTTTGTAATAGTTATCTCATTTTAAAAAAAGGCTGCCTTGAACAAGGGCAGCCTTTTTTTATGGCATTTAATTGGTGCCATCTGATCTGGACATAATCCAGGCCATGTTTGGAGACGAGAAGGAGCACTATTAATCACCTTTGTTTCAGTAGGCAGACCCGGTCTTACTCACCTTTATACACCATTATTTGTTGAAGCTATGGATAAGCATCGTGGAGATCCCGGTGGTAACCAGCCAATCCAGGTGAAGATCAGGGAAAACTCCTGGCTGGCCTACCTGGCCGCCAGGCAGTTAAAGGCTGATTGTGTAGCCATGGTAATCGGTAGAACCATCCATCTGCACAACACTTCGCGGGAAACGTTTTTGTCGAACAAGAGGTGGGTATGCCACGAAATGGCGCATGTTAAGCAATACCAGCAATACGGGATATTTCGTTTTTTGGTGCTGTACCTGCTTGAGTCGTTCCGGAAAGGATACCTGAACAACAGGTTTGAAGTAGAGGCCCGCGCCCGGGAGCACGATCAAAGATTGCTGAATGAAATGTTCCTGAAATAGCTACTCAATGATCCACTGAAGGGATCCAAATTCAAAAGTTTGATTTCCTGAATCTACCACCAGGTTACCAAATTCGTCGACTCCATCGATCAACGCCGCAAACGTAGTGTTGTCTTTCTTCAACTTGACGATGCTTCCACGCTTAAACAGGTGGGTATTGTATTCGCGGAAGATTTCCCTGATGCCATCGGCCCGAAAAGTGGTCCAAAGCTTGTTTATTACAGTACAAAGTTCTCTTGCAAGCGATACCGTTTTATATGACTTTCCTGTTATTTGTCGTAACGATACTGGTCGCAATACTCCGTCTTTAAATTGGGTTTGATTGACATTGATGCCGATACCTACAACGGCAAACTTCCAATGGTTACCCCGGACTACATTTTCAATCAATATTCCGCCTGCCTTTCTGTCTTTCCAGTACAGATCGTTGGGCCACTTGATGCGGGTATCGTCGCCTGCATATGCTTCGAGGAACTTACGGCCGGCAACAGCAATAACCGCGTGAAGGTCAAATTGCCGGTGAATGGGAAGGCCCGTACAGTCCAATACGATGCTCATGGTAATGTTCTCACCGGGCGCGGTTATCCATGATTTTCCGCGTTGTCCTTTACCTGCAGTTTGGTGGTTCGCGAACCATGTGGAGCCGTGTTCTGCCATTTGCGCCTGCACCCTCTCCATGGCATAGTTGTTGGTGCTGCCTACTTCACTTAGTTCTATAAACGGTTCACCTATTGGGTTTAAGGCTCGCAAAGAAGTATTACTTTTGCGCGAAGTTAGAAAGGCAATTGTCTTACAAGAGATAAACTTCCCGGCAACCTGATTTTAGCAGAAATCGGAGCCCAAAGTTTACCGTTTTGTTTAAGTTTTGTATACGAGATTTGCCCTTTGGTACAGCAGCTCAAAGCCCAGAAAAGGTTTGCCGTACAAGAGTGCGACGCAAGGATGCTCAAAAAGGCACCAATGCCGGTTACAAAAAGAATACTTTATATATTAAACAGTACATTATTGGCACCACTTACATTATTATCCTCCCGGAAGAAAAACGAGGGAACCAAGCTCAATAAAAACTCCAGGATTTTTAAGACCATTATCAATGCCATCCAGGAAAAAAAGGGTGAAAATATAATCGCGCTTGATCTGCGGAAAATTCATGAAGCAGTAGCAGACTTCTTTATCATTTGCGAAGCCAGCAATCCTCAGCAGGTTCGTGCAATTGCCGAGTTTGTAGAAGAGGAAGTTCGGAAACACTGCGAAGAGACAGCATACAAACATGAGGGATACCAGGCACTTCAGTGGATACTAATCGACTATGTAAACGTTGTTGTGCATGTAATGCAATCTGAGACTCGGAAGTTCTATCAACTCGAGGAGATGTGGAGTGATGCAGTGGTTACTGAGCACAACGGCTAAGAAATAAATCAGCTGCTCACTGAACTTTTAACTAACAGATTTTATTATTATTCAAAAGAGATCAAGCGTGTATGGCACAAGACGATAAAAAAGTAAAAAAGGAATTCCGGAATATTCCCGGGATCCCCGGCGGAGACGACAAGTCGCCGCGACGAGGTCCCAGGTTTAGCATCTACTGGATCTATGCAATTATAGCAGTGGTACTAATCGCTGCAAACTTCTTTCACCTAACTCCTGATGCAGTAACGATCACCGACCATGCTTTTAGAAATCAAATGCTTGCTAAAGGAGATGTTGCAAAACTCGACCTGGTAAAGAATAAAGAGCTTGTAAGGGTTTACATCAAAAAAGACAGCTTACAAAAGCCGCTGTACCAGGACAGTCTTAAGAAAGCAGCAAAACCGGGAAGTGATGGTCCTCACTTTGAGTTTAATGTTACCGATTGGGAAAGTTACAATGCGGCTCAATCGGCGTTTTACGAGGACTCAGCAGCTAACCCATTGAGAATTCAAAAGGTTCCTGAAAGAGTTATTAATGAAGGGGAATGGTATGGTCCAGCCTTAAACACACTTGTAACCATTCTACTATTTGTTGGTTTATGGATCCTGTTGATGCGTAAAATGGGCGGGCCAAGTGGTGGTGGTGGTCCGGGTGGTATATTTAACATCGGCAAGTCAAAAGCAACCTTATTCGAAAAAGGTACCCGTGTAAACATCAACTTCGGCGATGTTGCCGGTCTTGATGAGGCGAAAGTGGAGGTGATGGAAATTGTTGATTTCCTGAAAAATCCTAAAAAGTATACTGCACTTGGTGGTAAAATACCAAAAGGTGCGCTGTTAGTTGGACCTCCCGGAACCGGTAAGACCCTGCTTGCAAAAGCAATGGCGGGTGAAGCGCAGGTTCCGTTTTTTAGCCTTAGCGGTAGCGATTTCGTGGAAATGTTTGTGGGTGTTGGTGCAAGTCGTGTAAGGGACTTGTTTAAGCAGGCACGTGAGAAAGCGCCTTGTATTATTTTCATCGATGAGATAGATGCGATTGGCCGCGCCAGGGGACGTAATGCTATCATGAGTAATGATGAGCGCGAAAACACCCTGAACCAGTTACTGGTTGAAATGGATGGTTTTGGTACCGATATTGGGATTATTATACTTGCTGCCACCAACAGGCCGGATGTACTTGACACAGCCTTGTTGCGTCCCGGACGTTTCGATCGGCAAATCACTATCGACAGGCCAGACAAAAAAGGCCGTGAGGCGATCTTCAAAGTTCACCTGAAACCAATTAAGATTTCGGAGACACTGGATATTCATAAACTGGCTGAGCAAACACCAGGTTTCGCGGGTGCAGACATTGCGAATGTTTGTAACGAAGCAGCACTGATTGCCGCACGTAAAGGAAAGGACTCTGTTGACATGAGTGATTTCCAGGATGCAATTGACCGGGTTATTGGTGGTCTTGAAAAGAAAAACAAGATTATCTTACCTGAGGAAAAAGAGATTATTGCTTATCATGAGGCCGGTCATGCCATTTGCGGTTGGTTCCTTGAGCATGCTTACCCGTTGCTAAAGGTTACCATAGTACCAAGAGGTACCGCCGCATTGGGCTATGCGCAGTACACTCCGAAAGAACAATACCTGTACAATACGGACCAGTTGAATGACCAGATTGCTATGACGCTGGGTGGACGGGCAGCTGAAGATATTTTCTTTGGTAAGATTTCGACAGGTGCCAGTAACGATCTTCAGCAGATTACCAAAATGGCTTATTCGATGATTACCGTATATGGTATGAATGATAAGGTTGGTAACGTTAGCTACTACGATCCTACAGCGGACAATACGTTCACTAAGCCTTACAGTGAGGAAACCGGGAAGATGATTGATGAGGAAGTTCGGAAGACAATCGAGATCGCATACATCCGGACCAAGCAGCTATTAACTGAACGCAGGCGTGAGGTTGAAATTCTTGCGAAAGAACTGCTGGAAAAAGAAGTACTGTTCCAAAGCGATGTAGAGGCCCTCATCGGAAAACGTCCTTTTGAAGAAAAGAAAGTACTGGACGTTAACCACGAAAGCAATGGTCTTGGTGCACCACCTGAAAAAACTGTTATCGACACAGCTCCAAGTGAAGTTTAAAATATGAAGCGTTCATCAACTTCTTCAGCGAAAGAAAATATATTAAAAAAAATAAGACAGGCACTGGCTAACCCGGTGCCTGTTCCGTTTACACAAAGTGAAGGGCCGGCGAATGTTGTAAAACCACCATCGCAGGAACTTGAACTGGAGTTCGCAGAGAACTTCTCCTCTTTGCTGGGTAGGTTTACCTTTTGTACAGACGAGATCGACCTGGCCGAACAACTTGCGGGGCTCACATTAGCCCGGCGCCTGTCGCTGATCCACTGTAAGGAACCAAACCTGCAGAAGATGTTGGTTGACCATGGATTTGACCATTTTAAGTCGACCGATCTTGCAACTTGTGATGCTGCGATAACCGGATGTGAGTTGCTGGTAGCCCGAACGGGGAGTTTGTTGATGTCGTCGGCGCAGGGCAGCGGGAGAACAACCAGCGTGTACGCTCCCATACACATTTGTATCGCCTATACGAACCAGCTTGTTTACGACATTAAGGATGGTTTGCAGATGTTGAAAGAGAAGTATGCCGGAAACATCCCTTCGCTTATTACACTGGCATCTGGTCCCAGCCGTACAGCTGATATCGAAAAGTCGCTGGTGGTAGGCGTACACGGACCAAAAGAAGTTTTTGTATTTCTTGTTGACGCAGCTGCTGCCGACCAGCCTTAGGTTTTCAGATTTCAAATCCAACTGCTTAACAACGCTCTATAGATTTATTCCGGCGCAGCTTGATTTTGGCAGTTGGAAGTTCCTTTCGTAACAGTTTTGATTTGCTAATTGTACCATTAATTCAGCCTTATGAACTCCCGCAACCACCTTTTGTTTGTTTATGGATCGCTGCTCAGCGGTTTGAACCAGCCTGCTTTTGAATACATTCGGAAGTACTTTTCATTTGTTGCCCAGGGGAGTGTAAAAGGTTTGTTGTACGATATGGGCACTTACCCAGCCGCTGTTCCCGACGCAGGTGAACATTATATCCTGGGAGAACTTTACGAACTCAACAAAGCGGAAGAGTTTTCATGGGCATTTGGCCAACTTGACGACTATGAAGGCATAAATAGTGAAGAAGATGGCTCTACCCTTTACCGAAGGGACCGTGCGGATATCTATGTGAATGGCGAAGTTTTTAACGCCTGGATTTACTGGTATTGCGGCGAGGTTTCCGGCAGGCCCGTGATTTCATCAGGAAATGTTGCTGATTACTTTTTACATAAGATTCCATCCTGATGATTGCTTCACCGGAAAGGCAGGTATATTTTTTTTCGGACCTTCATCTTGGCGCACCCGATTACGACAAGTCACTTATTCGCGAGAAAAAAGCCGTTCAATTTCTTGAGACAATAAAAAATAGCGCAGCCGCAATTTACATTGTTGGCGATCTGTTTGACTTTTGGTTTGAATACAAGTATGTAACCCCAAAAGGATATGTTCGCTTGCTGGGAAAGCTTGCGGAAATCACTGACAGCGGTGTTCCTGTGTACTTTTTTGTTGGCAACCACGACATGTGGATGAGGGGTTATTTTGAGAAAGAGTTGAATATACCGGTATACTTCGAGCCTTTGGAGGTAGATATCAATGGCAGGAGACTTTTGATCGGTCATGGTGATGGCCTCGGACCTGATGACCACGGCTATAAGTTACTGAAGAAGGTTTTCAGAAATCCATTTTGCCAATGGCTGTTCGGTTTATTGCACCCGTCTTGGAGCATTGGACTTGCCAATTACTTTAGCCGCAAGAGCAGGCAAAAGACTGGCACCGCTGATGATGTTTTCCTGGGAGAAGAAAAAGAATGGCTGATCATATACGCCCGCGAAGTGCTCGCAAAAAAACACGTTGATTACTTCATTTTTGGACATCGTCATTTTCCAATTGATCATAGGCTTACCGATCGCAGCCGCTATATCAACCTCGGGGACTGGATCACGAACTTTACCTATGCTGTGTTTGATGGCCAGGACATAACCTTGAAGAAATGGGTAGATTAATATTACTACGTATTCTGGCGCTTTCCATTTGCCTGTTAGTCCTTAAGGTCAATGGGACCAGTCAGGACAGTACACTTCAAGCCAGGTTGGTTCTTGATCTTGGTGTAGGAATAGGCGACTTTACTGCTGATAACCTGGGCAATCTCTACCTGCTTTCAGCGTCTGGCCAGATTAAAAAGCTAAATGAGCGGGGCGACTCTGTTGCCGTATTTAATGATGTACGAAAGCATGGCAAGATATTTTCGATTGACGCCACCAACCCGCTTAAAGTACTTGTATACTACAAAGATTTCGCAACGATTTTGGTGCTTGACCGGTTGATGAATGTGCGGAACAGTATCGATCTGCGTAAGCTGAATATGTTCCAGGTCAGAGCTGTAACAGCCAGTTACGATAACAACATATGGTTGTTTGATGAACTCGAAAGTAAGCTGAAGAAGATAGATGACAATGGCAATGTGTTGTTACAAACTGCCGACTTTCGCCAGTTATACGACAGCGTTCCACGCCCCGAACTGATGTATGACAGAGACGGTCAGGTCTATCTCTATGACCGGCAAAGGGGGCTGCTTATTTTTGACTACTACGGGGCACAAAAGAATAACATTGCTTTGAAGCAGGTTTTGGACCTGCAAGTCGCTGATAAAAACTTTGTTAGCGGCCGTCTGAACAATCGTATCCTGCTTTACCGGCCATCCATGTTACAGCTTAATTACTATGATGTTAGCCCTCCGTTGGTTGATGTGAAAAAAATAGCCTTTTCTAATGGAAGGCTATGTGTTCTTACCAATGCGGGGAGCTTACGTATCTATCAAACCCACTGATCTTTTATGTTGAGCAGCATACCTGTTGATGAGTACCTGACCTTATTGGCCAGCATCATTGTGCTGTGGGCGTTGGTTGTGGATGGCCCTTTTTATTGCCGGCAGTAACGCTATGTTTGTAGGTTGGCTTTTAACTCGAGGAGAAAAGACCTGAATTTTTGCAAAGAGAGGGTGAGTTGTAATTGAATGTCGGCCTTCTCCTTATTGCCCTTCAGATATTCTTTGGCGCCTTCTATTGAATATTTTCTTTGACGGAGCAGGTGATGGATAAGTTGGAGGTTTTTAACGTCTTCAGGGCGGAACAACCGATCCCCTTTCCGGTTTTTACGCGGCTTAAGAATATCGAATTCGTTTTCCCAAAAGCGCAGTAGCGAGGTATTTACCTTAAACCATTGCGCAACAACACTAATTGGATAGTACTGTTTTTTGTACAACTCTTCATCTTCCGGTACTTCAATCAGGTCTAATTCAACATCCGTATCCTTCAGCGATTTCCGTCCGCGTTTTTGCGGCAGCTTAAGGGTCTTTATTGCTATAGGCGCAACCGGGGCGTTTTGAGCCTTTTTATGCTTGATCTTTACGCTAATATTCTCATTTGAGAAGATTACCTCGTTGATCGGTTTGGGTAATTCAATTGGCTCTGGTAAGTGAGGGATGATTTCAGCTCCTGTAAGCGTTTCTTCCGCCAATTCTACTGCCGATCGGCTCTTGTTATTTTCGTCTGTACGGGCCACGGAATTATCTGCAGCTTTTCCCTTCGGTTGATCGGCGTCAACGGCTGGTTCAGGGGGAAGCGTTCCAAATAGTTCAAGCTGCGGCATAAGGTAAAAGTAGTGATTGGTACCAGCTTTGAATGCCCGGTAAAATTAAAATTCGGTAAAATCGTCCAATATAGAAAGCCATACGAAGTGCGAAAAGAACCAGCAGTATAATCTTCCTTTGACGCTGTTAATCAAAACTTTGGTTGCTTGCAGTGGCAAGTTTTAGCAGCCGGTCGAATTGTTCGGCGTTCAGGTCGTTGTAGAAAAAGTACACCGGGTTAACAGGGTTTCCATTTTTGTGCACCTCGTAATGGCAGTGAGGCCCTGTGCTTTTACCCGTGTTTCCCACCCAACCAATAACTTCACCCCTTTTTACGGATTTGCCCGCCCGTGCTTTTATCCGGACCATATGACCATAGAGGGTTTCATAACCAAAGCCATGATCGATAATCACATGGTTCCCGTAGCCTCCATCGTTTGTTCCTGCGAGTTTAACTTTGCCGTCGGCAGTGGCGTAGATGGGTGTTCCCTGAGGGGCAGTAAAGTCCAAGCCTGCGTGAAATTTCGTGACCTTGTAAACAGGGTCGATCCGGTTACCATATCCTGAGGCAATCCGGTTGAGGTTCTTGTTACTTACCGGTTGAATGGCCGGAATGGCGGCGAGCAAACGTTCCTTATTCCTTATCATTTCGGTAATCTCGCGGTAACTTTTGTCCTGGACAGTTGCCCTGTTCTCGAGGTTACTAAGTTGAGCAGCAAGACCCGTAACTAACTGGTTATCGTTAAGCCGTTGAATTAACAGGTTCTCTTTGTCTTTTTCGATCTCTTTTGCACGGGCACTATCTGGTATAGGGCTCGCTTCGAAAATAGCACGATATACCTGGTTATCACGGCTTTCGAGCTCGTTCATGCGTTGTTGTAACAGGGCCAGGCGTTTGTCGAGAAATGAATAAGCTACGCGGTAATCTTCTAATTGGGTTCGAAGTATGCGTTCGTTTGGCGACCCGATATACCGGAAACCAAACCATACAATCAGCGCTGCAGTGACGAGTGCAGTTGCAAAAAAGGCAAAAATCCGCAGCAATTTCACCCTAAGCGGTACCTCAAGTTTTTCATAACGGAGGGTATGGGTATTATAGAAGTATTTTACTTTCTTCAATGCTGTTTCTATTTAGACCATCAGGTGACTTTTGGTATGCCCAACGGTATATGCTTAGAACCGTAATTCAATGAGCCGAATTGGTGTAGATGGCGATTAGTTTGTCGCCAGGCGTAAACGGCAGTTGATAATGATAACTGCATCAGCAATCAACGGCTCAGAATCAATCGACTGATCTGTTACCTTTGCGCACGTTTTTGTAAACCAGCAAATATAATTTGCGATACTCTACTTTTAGCTTAAATATTTCCGCCGTTATGTTGACCAGTGCCGTGATCCGCCAGCAATTCCTTGACTTCTTTGCATCGAAAGAGCACCAGATTGTACCATCTGCTTCCATTGTGGTAAAGAATGATCCAACATTGCTGTTTACCAACGCGGGAATGAACCAGTTCAAAGATTTCTTCCTGGGGAATCGAAAGCCAGACTTCAACCGGATTGCAGATACACAGAAATGTCTCCGGGTTAGTGGTAAGCATAATGACCTTGAAGAAGTTGGCGTAGACACTTACCACCATACCATGTTTGAAATGTTGGGTAACTGGAGTTTTGGCGATTATTTTAAAAAGGAGGCGATTGCCTGGAGTTGGGAGTTGCTGACGGAAGTTTACAAACTTGATAAGAACAGGCTTTATGTAACTGTTTTTGAAGGCGACACAAAAGAAGGCCTTCCGAAAGATGAAGAAGCAGAGGCTGAATGGAAGAAGTGGATAGATCCTGACCGCATACTCGGCTTTGCTAAAAAAGACAATTTCTGGGAGATGGGCGATACCGGTCCGTGTGGGCCCTGCACCGAGATACACGTTGACGGCAGGTCAGAAGAAGAAAGGAAAGCAGTAGACGGCCGCACGCTGGTAAACCAGGACCACCCACAGGTAATTGAGATATGGAACAATGTATTTATCCAGTTTAACCGGTTGAAGAATGGTAGCCTTGAACCCTTGCCACAGCGGCATGTGGACACCGGTATGGGGTTCGAACGGCTTGTTCGGGTATTACAGGAAAAGCATAGTAATTACGATACGGACATTTTTGCGGGAACTATTTCGGCTATTGAGGGACTGACCGGCAAAAAGTACCTGGCGAGCGAGTCAAAATCTGACGTTGCATTTCGGGTGCTTGCGGATCACCTGCGTGCAATTTCATTTACAATAGCCGACGGCCAGCTGCCCTCCAATACCGGTGCAGGATATGTAATCCGGCGTGTTCTTCGCAGGGCAGTCCGGTATTATTATTCTTATCTCGACTACAAGCAGCCACTTTTACAACAGCTCGTGCCGGTACTGGCAACCCAGTTTGAAAACGTTTTCTCCGAATTGAAACAACAGCAGGAGTTTGTAAGTAAGGTTGTAAAAGAAGAAGAGGAGGCGTTTCTACGTACCCTGGATAAAGGCTTGAAGAAAATAGATGAAATATTTGCTGTTACGAGTAACGCAGGTACCAGGATGGTCGACGGGAAAGCTGCTTTTGAACTATTTGACACCTTTGGTTTCCCGCTGGATTTAACCAAACTTATTGCCAGCGAACACGGATTGGATGTTGATGAGGCCGGTTTTAACGCGGAAATGCAACAGCAAAAAAACCGTAGCAGGGCAGCTTCAACCCTTGATACAGAAGATTGGATTGTACTTGATGATTATTCGTTATCCGACTTCGTTGGCTACGACAGTCTGGAAATTGAAACAAGAGTAATCAAGTACCGGAAGGTGAGTTCAAAAGGCAAAACAGGGTACCAGTTGATTCTTGAAGCCACACCGTTTTATGCCGAAAGTGGTGGCCAGGTAGGTGACCAGGGCGTATTGCTTTTTGGTGAGGAGCAAATACGGGTTACCGATACCAAAAAAGAGAACAACCTGATCGTCCACTTTATTGATGCACTGCCAACAAGGATCGATGCCCCCGTACTCGCCCGGGTAGACATTGGTATACGTAGAAACACCGAGGCCCATCATACGGCAACCCACCTGTTGCATGCTGCATTGCGGGAGGTTTTGGGTTCGCACGTAGCCCAGAAAGGCAGCCTTGTTAATGATGAACACCTCCGTTTCGACTTCTCGCACTTTGCGAAAATTACTGAAGAAGAAATTAGCCGGGTTGAAGCAGTCGTCAACTCGAAAATTCGCCAGAACATTTCCGTAGTAATAAAAGAAATGGATAAGGATGAGGCCGTGCAGATGGGTGCTATGGCGCTTTTCGGTGAGAAATACGGCGATCGTGTACGAGTAGTCATCATTGACCCCGCGTATTCAGTAGAACTATGTGGAGGAACCCATGTAACGACTACGGGTGAACTGGGCTTTTTTAAGATAGAACACGAAAGTGCAGTTGCTGCAGGAGTAAGAAGGATAGAGGCGGTTTCAGGAACTGCAGCCATAAACCTGGTTAACGAAACCTTTAGGATTGTAGACCTGGTAAAAGAGACGCTTAAGAATCCAAAGGACTTGCAGAAAGCAATCGAAAACCTGCAGTTGGAGAATACTGAACTGAGGAAAAAGGTGGAAAGCCTGGAAGCACGACAGCTTGCAGCCTTAGCACGTGAGCTTGCAGGCAAAAGCGAACAGCAAAATGGCAGCACCTTCATTGGACAAATTGTAGAGGTTTCCAGTGCCGATGCATTAAAGAAGCTTTGCTTTGAGCTGAAGAAGGTTCTGGACAGCTACCTGGTAGTTTTAGCAACCGCAATCGACGGAAAAAGTTATGTTGCGGTGATGCTTGATGAAAGTACCGCGGCAGCGAAAAACCTGGAGGCACCGAAGATAATAAAGGAACATATATCTGTTTTAATCAAAGGCGGTGGTGGGGGTCAAAAAACACTGGCGACTGCAGGAGGACAAGAAACAGGTAACCTACCGGCAGTAATTGATAAAGTACGGTCGCTGTTGTAAACAAGGTTGTTGTTTCGTCGAAGCTTTGTTTAAAGGCCAATTGCTTTTTGCATCCTGGCTCATTGCCGAACTTAATTAAGTTGGCTACCCTCCGGCCCCGTTGTTTGCGGAGCTGAACGGTTGACTTGCCTTCTTAGATTTAGCTACTTTACTTTTCCTCCTTCCTGAAACCGGTACTTATATTCAGAAGGCTGGGTTCGCTTGTTCTCATAGCCGTATGCACATCAAATGAAAAAAGACAAGTTGGGGATATTCGAGTCAGAACGGCTGTATTTCCGGGAGTTTACCGTTGACGATAGCGAACTCATTCGCGAACTCAACAGCGATCCGGCGGTAACCCGTTATGTAAATGACTCCACAATTTCCTGGCAACCTATAGAGGTGTTACAAAGGATCATCATCCCGCAATACAGGCTGTATCATTACGGCAGGTGGGCGGTACACCTTAGGCACAACAATAACTTCATAGGCTGGTGTGGGCTCAAATTTCGTCCCGAGCACCTTTATGTGGACCTTGGTTATCGATACCTTCAAAAGTATTGGGGCAATGGTTATGCAACAGAAGCTGCAACGGCGTGTTTGCAATACGGTTTGCACAACTTACAACTGCCAAAGATTGTAGCGATGGCTCACCTCGAAAATCAGGCATCCTGGAAGGTGCTTGAAAAAGCCGGTATGTCGTTCAAGGGTGAGTCGATGCTGTATGATAGCCCTGTTCGAACGTATGAAATACTTGCCTGAATCTTCTTTTTACGCCTGCACAGCGGGCTCGAAAAAAGTTATGCCCATTCATCATTTAACATTTCCGAAATTATTCGTATTTCAAAAACTTTCCTACATTTGATCTACTAAATTCTTCGTATAACCTTAAACTTTAGAACATGAATAATTGGATGAAGACCTCAGCCTTAGTGCTAGCCGGCGCCCTTGCCACAGCAGGTGTGCACGCCCAGGAAGGAAAAGATAAGACAGATAAAAAGGTTGAGAAAAACCAGGAGATTATCATCCGTCAGAATGGTGACAGCAAAGAAAAAACAACCATTGTTATTGATGGAGATAAAGTAACGGTAAATGGCAAACCGGCAGACGAGCTAAAAGATGGAAATGTAACTGTGTTACGTCGTAATCGCAACGAGGCTACCACCATCTATAGTCCCCGGGCTCGGGCAATGACCATTCCACGTGGTGGCGCACAGGCATTTGAGGATCGTGCAAACAAAGCCCTGTTGGGTGTAACAACGGAGAAAAGTACAGACGGAGCAAAAATCAGCGTAATCAGCAAAGAAAGTGGAGCAGAAAAAGCCGGTTTGAAACAAGGCGATGTGATTACCCGGGTAGGCGACAAAAAAATTGCTGATGGTGATGACCTTGTTGCGGCAATCAACGGTTATAAGCCGAACGACAAAGTGGAAATTACTTACAAAAGAGATGGTAAAGAGACTAAAACAACTGCAACGCTGGGGGAGAACAAATTCCGTAGTTATTCCTTCAACAACAACAATGATTTCAACTTCGAGATGCCTGAACTAAAAGGCTTCTCTAGTCCTGACTTCCCGTTTAATTTAAGAAAACCAAAAATTGGTCTTCAAATCCAGGACGTTGAAGAAGGTAAAGGTGTAACGGTAAAGGATGTTGATGAAGACTCACCTGCATCAAAAGCTGGTTTTAAAGAGGGCGATGTGATTACGTCCGTAAACGGGAAAGAAGTTGAAGGAGTAGATGACCTTCGTGCGCAGTTGAAAGACCTGAAGGAAGGCGACAACGTAAAAATGAATTACAAGAGAAATGGCAGTGCACAAACTGCTGAAATAAAGTTGCCTAAAAGATTAAAGACAGCTGATCTTTAAACCATCGGCATCAATGTTTGAGCTGTTGCAGAATTTGCAACAGCTTTTTTTGTGCCTGCAACTGATGTCACCTGTTTGCTTAAGGGCACAATGCTAAACTTCCTGCCAATTTACCATCGCTTTAAAGGCTGAAGGGTTATTTTTGTTGCTGATACTTACACATGGCGACGAACAACGACAAATACGAAGCGGTAATCGGCCTGGAGGTGCATGCGCAGCTGAGTACCGCAAGTAAGCTGTTTAGCGGTGACAGCGCCGCTTTCGGTGGCGACCCGAACACCCATGTAAGCGCCATTACCCTTGGTCATCCCGGCACGCTTCCAAAAACAAATAAAAAGGCAGTGGGCTTCGCGGTCAAGATGGGACTTGCCTGCACTTGTGAAATCGAACGTTATAACTACTTCGCACGCAAAAATTACTTCTACCCCGATCTGCCGAAGGGTTACCAGGTTTCACAACACACCACTCCGATTTGTAAAGGCGGCCATGTTAGAATAAGGACCAGTGTTGGCGAGCGGGATATTCGCCTCAATCGCATTCACATGGAAGAGGATGCCGGTAAAAGTATTCACGACATTGATGAAAATTATACCTGTGTTGATTTTAACCGGGCAGGAGTGCCGCTTATAGAAATTGTTACCGAGCCCGACATGCACACTGCGGAAGAAGCTTTTCAATATGTTACCGAAGTTCGAAAACTGGTACGTTGGATAGGGGTTTGCGATGGCAATATGGAAGAAGGAAGCCTGCGTTGCGATGCGAATGTTTCCATCAGGTTGAAAGGCGAACAGCAACTCGGAACCAAAGTGGAGGTTAAAAACCTGAACTCAATACGCAACGTAAAAAAAGCAATAGAATACGAGATCGCCAGGATGATTGCTATGGCAGAAAATGGTGAAATCATCACCCAGCAAACCAGGAGTTTCGACGCCTCCAATGATACCACCTTTGCAATAAGAGACAAGGAAGAGGCAAACGATTACCGTTACTTTCCGGAACCCGACCTTACCCCTTTTTACCTAACTGACGCTTATATCGAAGAAGTAAAAGAATCAATACCCGCTCTGCCGAACGAACTCTTCAACAAATTTCACCATGAGTTGCAGCTGAGTGAATATGATGCACGGCAATTAAGTGAGGAGAAAGGGCTTGCTGATTATTTCGCACAGACCACTACACTGAGCAGTAATTATAAGGCAATATCGAACTGGTTACTTGGGCCCGTTAGACAAGCCTTAAATGAACAGGCGCTTTCATTTGACGCACTAACGCTGCCGCCAAACGCTTTGGCGGGACTGATTGCCCTTGTAGACGAAGGCAAGGTGAGCTTTTCAATTGCATCTTCGAAGATATTACCGGTAATAATGGCTGACGGTAATAAGCTTCCCGCGGATGTGGCACAGGAACTTAACCTTATCCAGGTGAGCGACACGAGTGAGATAGAGGATTGGGTAAACCAGGTGCTGAATAAAATGCCGGACAAAATAGCGGAATATAAAAAAGGCAAAAAGGGCCTTATCGGATTATTTATGGGAGAGGTTAAAAAGATTAGTAAGGGTAAGGCCGATCCAAAAAAAACAACACAATTGTTGGAAGAAAAGCTGAGCAAGTAATGCAGGCATGAATTAAAATTATGAAGCACTTAATGATCGCTGTGGTGGGTATGCTGTTGATGGCATCCTGCAGCAACAAACAATCAGAATCTTTTACCGTAACGGGTACGATCGAAAACGCACCGGGTAAAAAGGTTTTTTTAATGGAAATCCCTTACAGCTCTCCCCAACCCATAGTTGTGGACTCGGTAACCCTCGACAAAAAGGGTTCATTTACGTTGAAGGGGGGCCGAAAAGAGGAGCAGATTTACGGATTGTCGCTTGAGAATGGGCCTGAAATCTTATTGGTAAACGATGCTGACGAAGTGAACATAAAACTGGATGTAAGCAACTACCGCAACTACAAAGTAACAGGCTCTCCCGCAAGTGAAAGTTTGCATAAGCTGTTTGAGGAATACGGCCGAAAAGACTCCACCTTGTTTATTACCATGAAGTCGATTGACTCGCTCCAAAAAGCTGGTGGCAACGACAGTACCCTGGTAATGGCCCGCGCCAAAAGAGATGCCCAATCGCAGGAGATGACGAATACCGTAAAAAAATTCATTTCAGAATCACCGAGTCCTGCAGCGCGGTTTTACGCGATTGGCCTTGCAAGTCGTACCGTTCCGCCAGACGAGTTGAAACAGTTGGTCGATCAGTCTGTTGCAAAGTTTAAGGACCACCAGGGTCTTGCCGGGTTAAGCCAGATGCTGGCAGCGAATTCTGCGAGAAAACAACCTGACTACCCCTTGATGAACCAGCAGGCCCCGGAGATAAACATGCCGGATAATTCGGGTAAAATGATCAGCCTGAGCAGCTTTAAGGGTAAATACGTGCTGGTTGATTTTTGGGCAAGCTGGTGCGGACCATGCAGAAAGGAGAACCCCAATGTTGTTGCCGCATATAACAAATTCAAGAGTAAGAACTTTACCATTTTAGGTGTTTCACTCGACCAGGACAAAGCTGCATGGCAACAGGCTGTTGCCAAAGACAACCTTACGTGGACACATATAAGTGACCTGAAGCAATGGGAGAGTGCTGCAGTTCCCGCCTACGGGATCGAAGGAATTCCGTTTAACGTGCTGGTAGATCCCCAGGGTAAAATCGTTGCCAGCAATCTTCGTGGGCCAGACCTGGAAGTTAAGCTGCAGGAGCTGTTGAAATAATTATAACGCAAGAGATAAGCTTAGAATACTAAGCCATTATACCTTAAGGTTGCCACACCCCGGCAACCTTTTTATTGGGTTTTGTTGCCGCTTTCATTCCAGGCGTCAAGCACTTGCCGGGTGTGATTCTTACTGTCGGGTTTCTGGATGATGTGCTTGATCTTTCCCTTTTCGTCAATCAAAAAAGTGGTCCTGTGCGTGCCATCAAACACACGTCCCATAAACTTTTTCTCGCCCCAGACACCGTACTGTTCCGCAATCTTATGATCCTCGTCTGCTACCAGCGGGAAGGTAAGACCATACTTGGTTTCGAACTTCTTGTGCTTTTTTACCGGATCAATACTTACCCCGATTACCTCGATGCCTTCATCGGTTAGTAGGTGCTGGTTATCGCGCAGATTACAGGCCTGCACGGTGCAGGTTGGTGTATCGTCTTTGGGGTAAAAATACAATACAACCTTTTTGCCTTTGAAGTCCGCCAGAGAAATGGGATTGCCATTTTGATCAACCCCTTTAAAAACGGGCGCTTTGGCTCCTGCTATAAGTGTGGTCATTACTGTTTGTGAGTTTGTTGGAGAAGCATCCGGGGTTATCGTGTAAACCTGTACATCCGCGAAGTGATATTTCCAGCCTCATCGGTGGCGGTAATCAGCAATTCATGGCTACCCGCAGAAGTACGCTCGTCGAAACGGTGAATGAAGTAATCACTTTTGCGGCTGAACATGAGCCATTTGCCGTCAAGCTCAGCTCTAAAGCTTTTCAGCTCCCCGGCATCATCAGCTGCTGCAAAAGTGATTGAAGTTGCCTTGCTGAGTAGTGAACCATCTCTCCACCCAACCGGTCGTACAACCGGCGGCACCGTATCAAGTATCAGCTGCACCTTCCCAAGATCCCAGTATTTTGCTTCGAGTTGGTTGTTTTTCCAGCTGCCTTTCACGGCTACCTTCTTTCGTTCGTTTACAAGTTGCATAACTACCCGGTCCCTTAATTGTTCAGGGAGATCTGCGGTTGGCTGAATTCGAACCGTAAAGCTGTCGTGTACAGGAACCGTAAAATTGTGCAGCGAATGGACCGCAGATACGATAGCACCTGATGCGGGCTGCTGGGTTGCATATATAAAAGGAACCGTATCGTAGAAGGCGGTTTTGCTAAACCGGACTTCTATACCGGGTTTTTCCAACTTGTTTTCCTGGCCGGGGAACATTGCTTCGGCGGCAGGGTTGGCCGCCTGGTTTTGTATAGCAGAAGCAACATACCGCACGCGAAAGTTAATGGTAGTGGTATTGCCGCTAACGTCTTTTACCACGAGGCTAATACTATGTACTTCGCCATCGTCGATGCGTAATACGCCTGTGGCACCCTCCAGGTAAATTGGGCTCTTGCTACCGGGTAATATGCTAAGGTGCTGAATGTATGCCCCGCCCCGGTACTTCGTTCGATAGTCGATATTGGCATTGATGTACCTGCTGTCGTCGTACGAGAAATCATCCATTCTAAACGCATTTCGCAAGGTGTCGTCCATCGACAACTCGGCCTGGTATATGCCGAATTTAAATGAGCGATCCGTTTTGTCTTCGGCGCTTAGGCCCAAACTGATGATGGGTGTTGACACCCGTACGACAGTATCGATGCTTGTAAATGAATTACCTGCCGCCTTGAGCCGGATGCGGTTGGGGGTGGCCTGGTAAGTGCTAAACCGCCGATCGTAATAGTACAAGCCATATATGGTTGGTCGTACGTGATCGGGGATATTCAGGTTGAAGTGGAGCGGGTTAACATTTTTGTCGGTGCTGGTTTCCCTGATTTCGAAATGCAGGTGTGGACCCTGGGAACCACCGGTATTGCCGCTATTGGCGATAAACTGTCCTTTGCTAATGGGGAACTTACCGGCAGGAAATTCAATGTATTGCTCCCACTGTTCCGTATTGTATTGAACCTCTTTTACATACCGGTTTAAGTCGGGGTAGAAGTCATTCAAATGTGCATACAAGGTGGTGTATCCGTTTGGATGTTTGATGTAGATAGCCCGGCCATAACCATATCGCTCGATTTTAACCCGGCTGATATAGCCTTCAGCTGCGGCATAAACCGGAAGGTTCTCCCGTTGGTTTGTACGGATGTCGAGCCCCATATGAAAGTGATTGGTACGCAGTTCCCCAAAATTTCCGCTCAGTTGAATGGGGATATTCATTGGGTTTCTGAAGTAGTTAACGGGGTAATTGTGGTCCGGGAAGGTTTGTGCACAAAGTGGAGAAAAAGAGAGCATAAGGAGAACAAATAATGCCGGTCGATTGATTTTGGTCATCGTCAAAATTAAGTGCTATGAAAGATGGGCAACACAAAAAACAAAAACCTTACCATATAGGGGTTGTAAGCGTGGTAAGAACCAGGGATAGCAAAATGGAAGTTAGTGCTACTCATCATAAAGCCGTTTGTGCTGCAGCCGCACCCCTGTTTATAAGACAGTTCAAAGGTTGATGGTGCATTGCTGCCATAAGATACTGGTGTACAAGGGAGTGATTGCTATGATACACCTTAGCTTTTTGAAACTTTTTTTCTTTTTTGTTTATGCCACTCCTTTGTAGTTATTCACATATTTGGCCTGGTTATTTATCACTGCGACAGCTCTCAACGCTATTTTGCTTCTTATAGCGTTTATTGCAGATAATTCATGTTTTCCCTCCTTGACTTTTCGGTCATAATAGTCTCTAAATTCCTGATAGTGGGTTATGGCCGATACTGCTCCCATATGAAAAAGCTTTTTTAGGTCTTTATTGGCCATTTTGTGCACTTTATCTCTCCCTTTTA
>NZ_SMSK01000012.1 GCF_004354985.1 Segetibacter sp. 3557_3
CTTGTGTCATAGGGTCTCTGTTTTTAAAGTGATTGATTATTCCTTAACTCAATTTACACTTTTACAGGACCCTTTTTTATTTACAAGTCTCCCGCATCTCATACATGAGACCTTGTACTTTTTGTATTTCTATTCACCATAAAGCAAACAGCTGCTCGGGATGTTAAGCAGGGCACCGGACTTTTAGATTAAAGATTGTTCCTTAAACAACTGACGTTGGAAGCGCCAGGTAATGTTGCGCTTCAGCACTTTCGTGTTATATTTATTTTAATTTGTTTCTTTCCGGATTGATCCTTGTGTCGTACATATTTAAAATAACAATCCTGTTGCTTTCAATTCTGTAGTACAGTCTATTATGTTTGCTAATGCGGATGCTTCTAACATTTCCTATATGAAGTGAAGGTTGCCCGATAGATGGTTGTTGTTGAATTGTCAAAAGCTTCTTATCAAGTTGCTTCGCAAATTTCTGTGCAACCAACAAGCCGAACTCATTTTCAATGTAGGTAAGTAGTTTTCAAGCTTGTTCTGAAAGCGTTTCTTGAAGATTATTTAGTAAACCATCGCCTTAACGAAGATTTCAGTTCATTGTAAGAAGTGGTGTCTTTTTCCGGCGCCTCGTTCATCAAAGAAATAAGTTCTTGGTAGTCGCTCTTGGAAAGACCTTCAGCTTCATGAGGACTTGTTGCATGTATCCTGCTGCTGGCTTCACTTAATAGGTCGTCAAGCAATACTTCATTGTTCGTTTGTTCAATCAACGAATGCAGTTTCTCCTTTATGTCTTGTATTGCCACAACAACTGTTTCTCAAATTTACTAATTATAGGGTATCCGAAGGTTTTTCTACCTTCTGATCACGGGTTTAAGCAATCGCTGTCGTTGATTTAACCAGGTTGTTTCAGTGTCTTCCGCAGGTTGACCCGGAACCGGGTTAGAAGGAGGTCTTGCATCGCGCAAAGACAGCTGTTCTAAGAACAGCAATTATCCATGTTCGAGGTGCCCTGCGGAACACCTCGAACAACGCGGAGCTCCAAACAGTATGGGACGAAGAAAAGCCAGCTCTCGTTGCCGAGGAGGCGTTGGTTCCTGCACAATCGATGGAACGTGTAATTAACTCGCAGGATTTAAGCTTAAATCTAAGCGCTGCAAGAGGCAATCGGTTTGACTCTTGCAGCGCTTTTTCTTTCTTCGTCCTGCCGGGGTCTCCTCAAAAGGATTTGGGTGGGGGGAGAGGGACCCTGGCATTCGCACAAGTTTTGTCCTGCTGGAGTCTGCCTTGAAGGGTTGGTCTGGAGCGGAAGAGAGACCTTGGCATTAACACATGCAGCCAGTTTTCGTCACCCGTAACAAGGCTAGGCGTTGCCGAAGTACTTACAAGGGCGGAGGGCTTCTTTCAGCACTAATCCCATACTTTGATATTGCCCAATACTAGCCCCTCCCTTTTCATTTGAAGAAAGATTGTGTCCTTAAATTTTGGTTCTCTCAACACATAACGTCTATCTCGTACGTTCCGTTCCTGACCTTTTTTTATTAAAACAATAGCCCCTTTGACTGGTTCTGTCTGATAGCTGACTGCATAGGGAAACTCAATGTCTTCAAAGGTTTCTATTTCCTCATTTCTGTTTCCATACTGAAAAACTTTTTCTATATAAGGATTGAACTTTACAGTTCCATTGAAACTGTCAACCTTGTAGTGCAGGTCCTTAACATACACTCCGAGCTTTCTTGCCTTGATTACGTCTCCGTTTGTCGTTGAGGTCTGTTGCCAGCTAAATTCGTCCTTTCGAAAATTGATAGTTCTAACAACCCGGTATACCCCGTAGACAATGAGGAGAGCCAATGACACTAACCCAACGGTAACTGCTTTCTTACCCAGCAAACTTTCTTCCTGTTTCTTTATTTTGATGCGTATTAAGGCATAAGCTATTACATAAGCCCCTAGAAAAAGAGCGATAGAGACTAAAGGCATTACCAGGAAGATTAATCCCTCAGTAGAGGATGTGGGATGAAAGGCAGCCTGGTAGTATGCATTCACTTTAAATACACAAACCAAACAGGCTGCTATAAAAACGCTGATGTTGGATGCTGCGGCTGTTTTTTCATAGTTTATCCACGCAGCGAAACAACTCATAACAATGTAGGGCGATAAAATAAACAAAGCTCCTCTCGCTCCACTTTGGTTAAGAATATAGTTCGTAGCGAAAAAGCCCATTGCTAGAACAATGAACGTGAAAAATTGAAATAATTTCATATTAAAAATTTGAAGGGAGCAGTAATCCACAGCTTGAAATAGTCCATATCTCTTCGACTGCAAATTTTGACTGGGAAACCGGACTGTGTCCGAAATTTAAAAAAAGCTTATATGGAATGCAAAGTATATGCAGTTATATGTATAATTTATAGCTGACCACCTTTTCTGTGATAATCTAACTTACCACTTAATGAAGCTCCTCTGCCTTCTCTGCTATGCCGGTTTAGTGGTATCGTCTCGTGGAACACTACGGAGAGCAGGGGGTATCTATTTGCCTTTGTTAGGTGCCCATATCATACGACAAGTTCAAGTTATTCCAATCAGAAAAGCGAAAGCGTATCTGCACCAGTGCCGGGTAGGGGTGCCGTGGTCCCTTACTGTTACACAAGGCTATAAAGGAGACTCCAGCAGGGCGGCAAGGGTGTAGGTTTTTTTGGAGCCAGGCGAAGTGATTTCAATCTGGCAGCCGTTGCCCGCGCGGCTGCGCCAGTCAGACGGGCGTCGCACTCTTGTAGTTATTGTCTTTCTACTCACCATTAAGCAAACAGCTGCTCGGGATGTTAATCGCTGTTGATGAATTAACCAGGCTGTTCCAGTGTCTTCCGCAGGATGACCTGGAACCGGGATAGACGGAGGTCTTAGACCTCGCGCAAAGACAGCTGTTCTAAGAACAGCAATTATCCCACGTTCGAGGTGCCCTGCGGAACACCTCGAACAACCGGTGCTACCGTGTGTATACAGTACAAAATAACCTTATGGTGACAGGTTAGGTAGCCTTGCTTCAAAAGCCTGAAAGGCTTAATTCGAATAGCCGTCGGCGAAGCCAACGGTTAAGGCACGGGGCAACAAACAACCCTGCAGGGGTTGAACGATTACAGTAAGAAAAAACCAGAGAGCTATGAGCACTTTTAGACAAATCTATTACCAGGTGGTATTTAGTACAAAAAATCGTGAGAACACCATAGCCGAACTGTACCAACAAGAATTGTACAAGTACATCTGGGGTATTATCAGCAATCTTAAATGTAAGCTGTACAGGATTAACAGTATGCCTGATCATGTACATATCTTCTCAGATTTACATCCTACATTATGCCTTAGTGATTATGTAAAAAACATCAAGGTGGCCAGTAATGTCTGGATGACAGGTAGTGGAAAGTTTCCGTTGTTCAAAGGATGGCAGGATGGCTACGGAGCATTTACGTATTCTGCAAAAGACAAGGACATGATAATCGATTACGTGAAGGACCAGAAAGAACACCACGAAAAGTACACTTTCCTGGAGGAATACAGGCATTTACTGACCGAGAACGGGATTGAGTTTGAGGAAAAGTATTTATTGTAGCAAAATATTCAACCCCTTCAGGGTTGATAGTACAATCCGACTTATCCCCTGGTTTGCAACCAGGGCTATTTAAATTGAAGCCCGCCGGGCTTTTACTTACCTCCAACATAAACGTGTGTAAAGATGTGTACACACAGTAGGTACAAGTAAACGATGCCTCCTTCCGAACGGTGTTCATCCAGGCGGGCAACCGGAGCTTCATCAATGGTCATCTGCTCGCCCCAAAGAAATCGTTAACTAATATGACATCGATTTATACCCTACCTAATCCAACGATACCTCAGCCCTCTATAAACATTTGATTTTTACCGTGGCCGGCTTCAGCCAAGGTCCACTAAAGCGAACCATCACTTCATCGGAGGGCTTACCTTTGGTTTGTATATACACAATCAACTTTCCCTGGAAAACCCGCTGCTTGTTATCTGTGTAGTCACCAACATCCGTGTTATTTCCTGCTTCCATACCAAGCAACCGCGAATTTCCAGCAATTTCGCAGGTTATTTCATCATCGGCGGTTACTACCGGAACACCATTTTCGTCAACAAGCCGAAGTTCAATCTGTGCAATTCCACCATCGCCCTTTACTTGGATTTGCTCACCCTGGAGCAGCTGAATTGCATGCGAACGCTTGCTGGATTGCAGCTGGTGACGAATGGTTTCCTGCCCGTTAGCGGCTGTTCCTATCACTTCAAGCTTACCCTCAGCATAAGGAACATCCCAGTAAATAATCCCGGTTTTTTGATCATAATCTTTGGCCTGGCCCACTACCGTTCCGTTCAGTTCCAAACGTGCTTTGGCTGCATTGGTATAGGTTACCACCCGTATCATTTGACCGCTCTGATAATTCCAAACCGGCCATGCATCCATCGATGGTGCCTGGTTGCGTTGGGGTGCCTGTGTATTTTCAAGTACAGACCAGGCATCGCCCGCAGCACCCCCTACCCTAAGCGGGTAGGTGCCGAGATAGGCCATAGGCTTATCAGACCATAGCGATTGGCGGAAATACCCGCGGGGCTTGATGAAGCCGGCAAAATCCAGTAAGCCGGAATAGAATCCCCGGGTCGGCCAACGACCAGACTCACCTAAATAATCGATACCCGTCCATAGAAATTGGCCGAAGATGTGCTCGTTATCTACTACGGCTTTCCACGCTGCCAGGTCATGACGGTTTTCACTTCCGTAGATAACACGTTTGGGATAACGTTTGTGATCTGATGCGTAGCGGCTTTCAGTATAATTGTAACCCGCTATATCCAGGGTGCCCGGGTACTCGGTTTCGTTACTCATAGCAACCCCGGCCAAACCAGCAGTTACCGGGCGGCTAGGGTCATACTTTCTGACTACTGCGGCAAGCCTTTTGGCAATATCGCCCAGGCGCATTGCATCAGGCGCATCCTTTTTATAGCCGCCGTAAGCGGGCTGTGTAAAGCCAGCTTCCTTACTGCCATCAAGTACAGGGTGAGAGTAAGGATCGTTGGGGTAATCTACCTCGTTGCCAATGCTCCACGCGAAAATCGAGAGATGGTTACGGTCTCTTTTTACCATGTCGCCCAGGTCTTGTTCTCCCCACTCTTTAAAGAAATCGAAAGATCCCTGGTGTCCCGGAGTACCTACGTTCCAGCCCTGAAGCCATTTACGCTTGGGGTATTCCCATTCATCAAATGCCTCATTCATGACCAACAATCCCAGTTCGTCACATAGGTCGTACAAGGATGGAGCCTGCGGGTTATGGCTCGTGCGGATCGCATTTACACCGAGGGATTTTAGGGTAGCCAAACGGCGGCGCCACACTTCCGGGTATACTTCAGCGCCAAGCACACCTGCATCGTGATGCAGGCATACACCTTTCATCTTCATGTTCTTACCATTCAGCGCAAATCCCTTGTCGGGATCAAATGTATAGGTGCGAAAACCGGTGGTTACGGTGGTGCTGTCAATAATCTTTCTGTCTTGAAGTATCGTTGTCCGCAGTTGATAGAGATTTGGTGTCTCTATGCTCCACAATTGTGGGTTGTTTATAGCAAGGTCGGCCTTAATTTCCTGCCTGTTGTTTTTCGTCAGGGTCAGTTTGCTTGTTTTCGTGGCAAGAACGGCTCCGGTTCTGTCCAGAAGTTCATTAACCACAGATACCCCGGCGCTTAGTGGGGACTCGTTGCTAACGGCAGTTTGTATGTGTAAAACGCCTTTACTACCCTTCACTTCCGGAAATACGTATACCCCCCATTGTTCAAGATGAACCGGGTTTGCACGAACAAGGTACACATCACGGTATATCCCCGAGCCCGTATACCATCGTGAATCGGCATCCTGGCTATGGTCTACACGAACTGTAACCTGGTTATCTGTGCCATACTTTACATGGGGAGTTATATCGTACCCAAATGAGATGTAACCGTTGGGCCGTTTTCCTACGGACTGGCCATTCACAAAAACTTCGCTACGGTTATAAACACCTTCAAAATAGAGGTAGAGCTTCTTTCCATCATCGGCTGCGGGAATGGTAATCGTCCGTTGGTACCAACCAATCCCTCCGGGCAGAAATCCTGTTGCACTCGCAAGAGAGGGGTCATAGTTTTGCTTAACGGTCCAGTCGTGGGGTAACTGCACAGCTCTCCAGGATCTGTCACGATTATCGATTGGTTTTGTGGGGTCCACCTCACCAAGGTGAAACCGCCAGTCCGCATTAATTTTTTCCGCTTTGCCAAAGCCTGGTTGGGCAGAAAGATTTACTTTAATAAGCAACAATAGGCTTAGTGCAAAAAAGGGGTGTTTGAAAAAAGGGATCATCGTGCAATAGGTAGATTTCGATTAAGATTTGCTGGCTTAAAGATATGGCTGACTGCAGTACTTCTTTTATGAAAAATTTTATCTGTTATGTCTTCTGCATCCCGCCGTGTTCATCCTTGTCTTTTAAGCGCAAGCCCTCTCTCACAGATCCACAAAAACGCACATAAAATACAAGAAAAAGGGTTTTGTCATTTGCAACCGGCCGTGTTCATCCGTGTATTCTGCGCGCAAGCCCTATCTCACAGATCACACCGAAAGGCACAGAAAATACAAGAAAAACGGTTTTACCTTTTGCAACCTTCCCAGTTCACCTGTTTGATTACTTAGCCCCATTGGCGGCGTAGCATTCCACGTATTGTAAAAGCCCACAGAGGGAATTTGATGTCGTTTTCTTAAGATAATCTCCTTGCTTTTTTCCGCTGCGGAGATGTACCCATACCGTTCCTTAATCTTTTTAGTTTCGGTAAAAAAGCGTCATAACGTGATGTCTGTAACCCGTTACCATTGGCATTATTTCTTGATGCATGGCAGACGCTCATGTTATAGGCAGCGTAATTTTGCACTTCAAAAATTTATATTATGAAATTCAGAATATTACTCTTAACGCTTGCTTTTGCTTCGGTAGCAACACGGGGCAGGGCACAAACATGGCAGCTACTGGGTTCAAATGAACAAACCAATCAGGCACTAACAAGAACAGCTGCACCCGTAACCTATACTGCAATAGATGCAAATGGCACCCCTTACATCAGTTATTTGGACGACATGCAAGGGCCGGCTAACGCGAACGACTTCAAGGTGCATGTAAAAAAGTGGGTCAATAACCAATGGACAGACCTGGGGGGCGTATCTACCGAAATTCCGTACACCGATTATTTTCCGATTGCATGCGACGGTAACAACCTTTATTTAGCTTATTCAGAGTCAGCCGTCAGTTCTACCGGTGCGGGTAAGATTACCGTGAAGAAGTATAATACTACCAATAACAACTGGGAATATGTCGGCAGTCCTGCATTCTCCGCCGGCACGGCCAGTTATACCGGTATTACCGCAGCTAACGGAAAAGTTTATGTGGCTTATACTGATGCGGGAACGCAGAATAAGGTTGTCGTAAAATATTTCGATAACAGTAGTCCTAACCTTGGCTGGCGCACATTGGGTTCGGCCCCGATTTCACTCGGTACTGTGGGCGGACTTGCCGGAAATAATATTAACCTCAGTGTTGATAATGATGAGTTGTATGTCGCCTATATCGACTTTGGCGTTAACAACGGAAATGGCGGTCTCATGGTAAAAAGATTTACAAATGATACCTGGATAACCGCTGGCAATGGTCTTGCCTCAGGAAGCGAACGTGCAACAAATGCCAGGCTCCGTTTTGATGGCAACCATAATCTATACGTCTCATATATTGAGCCGGTAAGTATGCAACTGAAAGTACGGTTGTTAATCAATAATGTATGGGCCGACTTCACCAATAACGTGGTAGCAACAAACGTCCGCCATAATTCGTCGTTTACTATTTTAAACAATACGCTGTATGTAGCTTATGTTTTCGCCAACAGCGGGGAACAGGGCCAGGCTTATGTAAAGAAGTTTGACAACACGAACTTAACCTGGGAGAATGTAGGCGCTCAACCAGTAACCGCAAGCACCATCGAGGTAAATGATGTTAACCTTACCGCAACTCCCGCAGGTATGCTTCACCTAAATTTTCACACGTTCAACAATGCCGTTTATGCAAAAAGCTTCAACGTCGGCGGTGCCTTACCTGTTACCTGGAAAAGCTTTACAGCAGAAAGAATAAACGATAAGGCGGTGCTAAAATGGAAAGTAGCCAACGAGGTAAATAACAAATTATTCGTAGTAGAACATAGCAGAACAGGTCAAAGCTTTAGCAAGGTTGGAGAGGTTGCTGCCAATGCCGGAAATGCAGCGGAACGGCACTATACTTTTACCAGTTCCGGGCTTGATGAAGGGGTGCATTATTACAGGTTGAAGCAGGTTGACAAAGACGGAGCATTTTCGTATTCACCTATAGTTAATGTTTCAATTTCGTCACCCACGACAACAACGATCAGGCTATATCCAAATCCTGTAACGGAGACATTAATTGTTTCAGGAAATTTAACCACCAATGCACCAGTTGTGATTACAACAGCAGACGGCAAAGTGGTTAAAAAGGCTATCATCACCAGCGAACAACCCCGATTAAACGTGAACGAATTAGCGCAAGGCAGATACTACCTAACCATTTACGGCAGTGGCGCACCCCAAACACTTCCATTTGTAAAATAGCAAATACCGGTTTGTATAAAACCCCTTACCGCAATCACCGGTAAGGGGTTCTTTTATTATCAAGAGACGGTGTCCATCTCCCTGCAGGCTTACACCGGGGGATAGGGTTCCAAAGTATCAACCGCTTACTCGCGATACGTTACTTGTAGCACGTGTATTTTGCAAAGCCATTCTAAGAACAACAATTATCCTGGGTTCGAAGTGCCCTGCGGAACACCTCGAACAACGGGGAACGAACCAATGTTCATTCACTTATGGATCCTGGTTAATTAAACAGGTTTATGGTCCCGGCTATGGAACAGCATGAGACGGCCGTGGCGCCCGGCTGCCCAAGTAGGACCGGCGCCGTGCCCCCAACCCCTTGGTGGGTCGCACTCCTTTACTTCAGATAACACTATTCAGCGGAATTTCATTGCAGGCCTTACCCAACCGACATCAACACCATTCGCGATTCACCATTCCTCCTTTATCTTTATCTCATGGAGCCCACCAACACAAACAGGCAAGCCAAAATACCCTTCACCGGTTACCAAAAGTTCGTAATCTTTATTCTTGCTGTTACCCAATTTTCCGTCGTGCTCGACTTTATGATCATGGCGCCATTGGGTGATCTGTTGATGAAAGTGTTAGCAATGAAACCTTCACAATTTGGTTCAGCAGTTTCGGGTTATGCATTTAGTGCAGGTATAGCAGGGCTGTTAACAGCGGGTTTCGCCGACCGGTTTGACCGTAAAAAGTTATTGCTGTTCTTCTACATCGGATTTATTGCAGGTACCATTTTTTGCGCCCTTGCAAACTCTTATGAAACCTTGCTTGTGGCACGCATCATCACCGGCTTGTTTGGTGGCGTTATCGGTTCAATTTCCCTGGCTATTGTTGCCGACCTGTTCGATATGCACCAGCGTGGTCGTGTCATGGGGTTTGTGCAAATGGGTTTTGGTGCAAGCCAGGTGCTGGGGATTCCTATCGGGCTTTATCTTGCCAACCACCTGGGATGGCGTGCACCGTTTTGGCTCGTCGTAGGCATGAGTACCTTGATAGCAGTGATGATTGTTGTAAAACTAAAACCCGTAACTGCTCACCTTGCAGCACAGCACGACCATTCACCGCTTCGCCATTTATTAAACACCTTCGCCAAAACAAATTATCGTATCGGCTTCCTGGCGACCGCCTTTTTGTCAATCGGCGGATTTATGATGATGCCCTTTAGCAGCGCCTTTGCAGTCAACAACCTGAAAGTGACCCATGAACAATTGCCCCTTCTATTCATGGTTTCCGGGTGCAGTTCTCTCCTTATTATGCCGCTGATAGGGCGGATTGCCGACCGCATAGATAAGTTCACTTTATATACGATTGCATCGGCATGGATGATGATCGTGGTTGTTATCTATACCAATATGTCGGTAAGCCCGCTGTGGTTAGTGATGCTTGTAAACGTATTGATGATGATGGGAATACTCAGCCGCATGGTTCCTGCGGTGGCGTTAACAACAGCCATACCCGACCTCGCAGACCGCGGAGCATTCATGAGTGTCAATTCATCATTGCAACAAATAGCTGGTGGGGTAGCTGCTGCGGCCGGGGGATTGATTATAAAGCAGCAGACCGAGTTCAGTCCACTCGAACACTACAACACGGTTGGCTATGTGATGGTGTGTATATCATTAATCAGCGTGTTCCTGCTTTACCGGGTAAGTGTAATGGTGAAGAAGAAGATGGGGGAGAAGAAGGTATAAGGATTTATTGTTGGACCGGCTTCATTCCTTTATTTTGCCTGGTTGTTGCCCAACCCGGCACTCCCTCCCACGACCGGGATCATTCCGTCCGAGTGGCGTCTGCCCGCGCGGGCACTTGTACTTCCAGCATATGCTTTGGCTAGCTTATCAGCCTGGCCGTTGTTACCCCCGGATGACCAGTCGGACGGGTCTCAACCAACTGAGTGTTCGCTTTATGAGTCGGTAGCTGCTTCGATTGCAGTTGACAAAACGATACAAGGGCGCTGCTACAAGCAAGACCGGGAAGGTTAGCGTCGGCAATCACCACGGGATGCTCTGCCCCGTTTGCAGGTGACAACAGCATGCAGAGGCGTGCTTTAAGGGAGCGAAACATCTTCGGCAGAAACTGGACTTTTTTACGCATGATTACCAACAAAGAAAGTTAATCATAGATCGCTACGGCTTCTTTCCGTTTGAGACCGCGTGCTTTTGCTTACGTTCACAGCTTATTTGTTGCAATCAGAAAATAAGCCTTATTTCAAGCTTCCATGACTCCAGCATATGCAAGAGGTGAAACAGGATAAATAAAAGCAGATACCCGAATAGTATAAATAATATGAAAACGGCAACTACAATTTCCCGGGTTTTACTTGGGTTTATTTACCTGGTTTTTGGGCTGGATTACTTTTTCCGTTTTATTCCGTATCAACCCAATCATACGGGTATTGTAGCGGCATTCAAATCAGGACTATTGGGCGTAGGATATTTTTACCCGATGTTAAAATCGATACAGATTATTGGTGGCCTATCCATGTTAGTAAATCGATATGCGCCCTTTTTTGCTGTCGTATTGTTTCCAATAAGCTTAAACGTATTTCTTTATCACACCATCCTGGTTCCTTCCGGTTGGTTGATGGGTGTATTGCTGATTGTACCCAACCTTTTTTTAGGATATGCATACCGCAAATACTATCATGGAATGTTTGTAAAGAAGCCAGTCTTGTAAACCCGGCTATGTTGAGTTGTTGTGCTAAAGACTAAATACTTGCTGTCAAAAGATACTGCCCAAGCAAGTACGAAGTTTGCCGAAGATCCAGGTCAGAACCCACGATAGAAGAAGTTGTTTGGAACAGTGAGGAACAAAAATCAATTCCCACTACCCACCCGGTTGATCTCCTCTGTTGCTCCACCCTCAGATCGTTTCAGGGCTTTCAGCGTCTGCCCAAACCGCCAGCTGAAAGTCAGTCGCGCCACTCTCGAATCCCATTGTATCCTAAACGGTTCATGCGAATTCTCGAACGTTGAATAGCCTGAATAATTCTGGAAATAAGTGATATCGCGGATGCCCAGTTTGAGGGATCCTGCACCCTTTAAGATTTGCTTGGAAACACCAAGGTTCAGTTCGCCCTGGGGCTCCAGCCATTCCTGTAAGTCGATCTGGCTCCGCGTTTGGTAATAGCCGCTGATTTCGGCGCCCCATCCTTTATTGAATTGGAACTGGTTGTTGAGGCTGATGTTAAGCTGGCTGATGTTTACTTTAAGGGGAGCCCATACAACCCCCTTTATGATCTTGTGATTGAACTGGGCAACTGCAGTAAGGTTCCACCACCTTGTTACCGGGACCTGGTAGGTTTCGCTTAGGCCGAAATTCTGGAAAGAACCCACGTTTCCACGTGTGTAGATGATAATATTTCTGTTGATGTTACTGCTGCTGGAGTCGATAACGAATATCTGTGAAAAGTAATCGCGCAGGTAGCCGTACGACAATTCCGTGGTAAGCCGTTGCTTGTAGGTGTGTGCCAATGCAAAGTTCCAGGTGTACTGTGGTTTTATAAATGGATTGCCGCCTTCATAGGTGTATTTGTTTAGTGTTCTCAAAAAAGGATTCAGGTTTTGAAACGGCGGCCTGTCTATCCTTCTTCCTGTCCGAAGGGTGAACATGTTATTGCTATCGGTCTTGTAAGAAACAAAGGCGGTAGGAAAGAGGCTGCCATAGTTCCTGTTGAATGCAGAATCCTTGATTTCGGCATTCCCAAGTTGGTAGGCTTTGTATGAAGTGATCTCGTATCTTAACCCGGCCTGCCAGTGCCATTTGCCTTGTTTTGCGTCTATACTCCCATAGGCGGCGCTGATCTTTTCTTTATACAAAAAATGGTTACTCCGGCTGAGGTCCGGAACCCAGTTGGCGGAATAGTACTGGAAATATTCGGCAAGGTTGTCGGTTTTGTTGATCGCGGTTTTGACTCCGGTTTCGAGCTGAAAACCTTTAAATCGCTTTGCGTAATCAACCTTGAACGTTACAATATCGAGCTTCGACGGGGTGTTCCCTTTTGTGGCCAATATCGGGCTGCCCGGTGCCAGCAACTGGGTTTGATAATTTTGATCGTTTGCAATGTTGAACTTCACATAGTCTACGTCGAAACTCCATTCGCTGCTTGCATCGATGGTATGCCTGGCGTTCAGATTTATGCCGCCCCTTCTGAACCCCATATTGTTTTCGCCCAGGGTATTAATAGTTGAGTCTGTTTGAAACTTAGGGTCCATCCATTTGATTGCGCTGGTAAAGTTATTCACCCGGTTTAAGGTGCTGCCGGTAAATACCAAACTCAACGTCGTGCGGCTGCTTACAAAGAAGTCTACGCCAGTTTTTACATTCTGGCCCGAAACTGTGTTCTTGCCAAAGTTCGGTTGCTCAAGCAGGGCAGAGTCTGCCCCGCGGCGGCTGAAGTAGGTGCGAAGACTCCAGATGTCCTGGAACTCGGTGTTAGCACGGAACCCATAGTTCATAAACAGGTTCATTTTTCCTTCGCGGTAATTCAGGTTGATTGTATTACCTGTTTTCGAATAAACCCCCTGCCCGATGCTTACACTTAACGAGCCATTGAATCCCCTTTGTTTGTTGGCCCTCGTTTTTATGTTTATGATACCAGCGTTGCCAGCAGCATCATATTTGGCACCCGGGTTTTCAATGAGCTCAATGACTTCTACCAGCGATGCACTCATGCCCGACAGGTACGACTGCAGCTCGGCGCCACTGAGTTGTGTAGGTTTGCCATCGATAAACACCGAAACCGCGGGTTTGCCTTTCATGATAATGGAGCCATCTTTTCCAACGGTTAAGCCGGGCGATTTTTCGAGTACTTCCATAACCGTTGCACCTGCGTTGGTAATGTTGGCTTCGGGGTTGATCACCGTTTTGTCGGGCAGAAATTGAACGAAAGCTTTTTTAGAAAGTACCGTTACATTGTTCAGTAACCGGGCTTTCAATTGCAGCACAATCGTATCGGTCACAACAGTATCTAAGTTTAGATGGATCGGTTTGCCAAACTGGTCTTCATGGCCCGATGCGCTGGCCTTTACGAGGTATGTTCCGGGGTTCATTTCACCAAACTCAATGCTGCCCGTGGAGTCAGCCGCGGCGGTACGGATGGTTACTGAATCCCCTGTTAGTAAGTTTACCGTAGCACCCGGAAGTGTTGCTTTCCGGTCGTTCAGCACAGTAATGCGGACAAGCGGTTTTACCTGCGCGTACACATGGGTATAAAAACAGATCAAAAGAAAAGCGACGAGTGCTTTAAGCATAAAGAGATACAGCTTTAAACGAAAGTATAGAAGGCGGGTAAATTAAGCCGGCTATTTCCTTCAGCGGCAATAATCTAATACGAGTTCCCGCTTTTGTTAATACCCAGAATCAATCGCTTAGCTTCAGTTGTTCCAGGTGTTCCGCAGGGCAGCTCGAACCTGAGTCCATTGTAGTTATATGGTCGAAGGGCTGCCGGATGGAAATGGAAAACACGCTGAAGGCCCTGTGCCAGGCTTTGTGGCGGATTTGGAATGAACAGCCGGAACCACTGATGATGGAGAACCCCCTGTTGAATGCCCCAAGAAGAAATTTTTGTCGATAGCAACGGCATTTAGCAGGTCGATTGCTTCGCTGGTATTTCTCCCAACCCGTTCGCAAAAGACCCGCCCACCGCTGGCAAACCCAGGGGCGCCGTTCGCTTACGCAAATTGTTTGCAGACGATTTGCAACGCATTTTTGGTGCTCAAACATCTACCATGAAAATCTTATTGCAATTTTTGCTTGCAGTTACCATAACACAATTAACGTGGGCACAACCTGCAAAAAAGTGGACAGACGAGGATCGCAACACGTTGACCAGGCTATTGTCGGACACCAAGGTTAAACTCGCTGAAGCCACTAAGGGATTATCAGAACGGCAACTGGCCTTTAAACCCACCGATACCAGCTGGTCAATCAAGGGGGTAACCGAACACCTGGCCAGCTACGCAGAATATTACTACTGGGAACTCGTCACCACAACCCGGTCGGCACTTCCGCAATACCTCGACTCGACCCGGTGCGCAGATCAACATTTTATGACCCTCGCCGACACTACAGAGAAACACGTAGCAACCGGCTTATTTTTACCCAGGGACAAGTACGGTGACTTCGCCAATACGCTGAAGCAGTACAACCTGTTTAAAGACGCGTTCCTAATATTCGTAAAGGAAAACCAACGGAACTTCCGGGAATACTTTTCGGTGCGGCCGGCCAGGGGAGTATTTGATTGCCGGTGGAGAGACGCGCACCAGGTGGTGCTTGTTGAAATCGCGCATGTTCTCCGGCATCTGAAGCAAATCGACCGGATCAAAAACCATCCGCAATTTCCGAAAAACTAGCTACTTGCCAGACAAGGGATGATCAGCCGCGGAAGCTGATTTTTGCGAATGTAGCAACGTGACCCACAACGGCTGTAAGCATCAGGGATGCAGGTTCAGCGCAAGAAATAGCGCAGGTAATAAGTCTTAAATCGATGGACTTATCACCTGCGCTATAAAGTACGGTTTAGGTCAGTGATGATCTAAAGGGTATAGCAACCTATTTCACTAAATTCTTAAAAGCCGATCCAAAAATCAAATACTGGGTATTTCCACCAATAGTACCCTCGTTTTGTCCCCAAAAGAAAGGCCAGTCGTCGTAGTTTTCAAAGTGGTCGGGTTTCCTGAACAGTAAGCCAGGCGCAACATTGCCGGGAATAAAGGAGAAATCAGCCCTGTTGTTGCCATAAAACACTGACTTCGGACGTGTAGCACCAACGGTTGCAACCAGGGAATAGTTGTGATAGGGATGACAACCATATAGATAATCAGCGGCCTTAAAAGCATGCCTCTTGTCGATGATTTCAGGAAAGTATTTGCTGGCAAAGCTGACCGTTGTACCAAAGTTCGTCACGTCGCCGCTGCCTGCCCAGTTGCCCAGACCAATAGGTACCCCGTATGGATTATTCTTTTCCAGGCCGGTGATATACTCTTTGTATTTCACCATGTACGGCCGAAGCTTTTCTTTATATGCCGCGTCCATGTGCGGTATCGCGTCTAATGCAGTCAGCAGGTTCATATTAACGTTGCGGTCAAGTGCGGGCCATAAGAGTTCCTGGAATTTATTTAAGTATTGTTGCTCCCTGGTGGAGATGTACAATTGAAGATTGGTTGAAATATTCGAACCGCCCCTTCTGCCTAAACTATCCTGCGGCCGGTTGGCCAGTAATTCGGTTGCTTCCTTTAGCAGTCTTTTCGACTGCTGCAACGCTCTCGCCGATAGATCATCGTTATAACCCTTTAGTGCCCGGCTTGCTGCAGCCAGCATCGTTGCGGCACTAAGATCGAGGCCGGGATTACGGCTGGTGAACGCCCACAAATCATCCTTAACCCCGCTCGACCTGCCATCAGCGGCTACCTCGTAAGGACCAAGGTTGGGATTGTAAGGAAGACCGTCTGTTAGTGAGGCTGCGTCGCCAAGGTGATGATAGTTATCGAGAACAGCGTTGGAAAGTGTTTGGGTCATATGGCCCACAATCTCTGCCTGGGCTACCAGGTTTAGTACCCCATGCTCAATAAACTGCAATACATCGGGGGTTCCATCGGGGCGATGGAGATCCACATAGCGTTGCTTCTGGTCAATAAAAGTTTGATCGCGCTTTGGTTGAAAATATTCCCATGTTCTCACAAAGTTTTGCACCACGCTGATATTTGATCCGGTCTCGATATCAAAATCACCGGCGTCGAAATAACCACCCACGTTCAATCCCGGGATTAAGTCAAGTGCTTTATACTTCGTATCGGTTGTTGGTCCCTGGGCATGAAGATCGAAGTGATCGGTGTTTGGTGGCGCCTGGCGATAACCTTCTTTAAAAGGCTCGCCATGCCATACCCGGTAAGCCTCGTTTACAAACATATGATCCATATGTATCGGGATCCATATGTCGCTGGTGGCATCAGTGATCTTGTTGTAAACAGTACTGTCGATTAAGAAGTTGTTGGTCTTAAGTGCTCCATATTGGATATAATAGATGCCCGGAGTTTTTACCGAAGAGAAATCAAACTTAACGTAGTTGTATTTGAAGTAATTACCCCATGGTGTAATGTTGCCGCTGAATACTTTGGTAGCGGCGCCATCAGCCCCGATTTTGTATAAAGCCGAAGTGGAGAGCGGTTTGTCTTTCTTGTCGAGTTCGATAACGGCAACTTTTGGTTGCGCAGGCAGGTAGCCTACCTGGGAAAAACCGATGTTCGGCTCCCGTATCCAGTTAGGAATAGCATTTGGTTCAACCGTCCAGGTTAGCACCTTGCCAGTTTTTCCTGCAGGCAGCATACTGCGCACTACAAACCAGCCGTTTTGGGCAATCATACGACCGTCAAAGAGCATAAGGTCAGCATCCTGCGAGGTAATTTTTACCAGCCGTGAGGGCTCATCAGGTGCCAGCAGAAAAGTACGCCCCTTTTCAAGCGGAAGCGGATCGATGTATTTTCCCGTGCCCCTGTCGTCTGCGGTTTTATACCCTTTGTACTGCTTTGGTTTTTCGCTGTTTGGTCGGGTAGTGGTATTACCTACCACATAACGGGGGAACCGGTTATAGCGCCCATCCATCAAATAGGTTTTTTGCCAATACTGCGATGGCAGAAACTCGAGGTTAAAACCGGCACTACCTTCAAGTGCCTTAGGGAGGGCTTTATCCAGGTAAACGGATATTTCAACCCCTTTGCCCTTGGCGGTGACGACCACCCGTGAGTTAAACTCGTAATCTTTATAACTTAAGGTAGCCTCGATGGTTTTCGCCGCACGGTCTATCTTCCGGTTGGATATATCGGGAACAAGATCCCACTGCTCCGGGGTATTAGAAAGCCGTACTGCGCCACCTTGCCCTGTACGAACACCGTGGTGGATCAGCTCTATCCCGGCGTTTTTTTCATCGTTAAAACCGCCGGTAAAAAGGTTATTGTACACCAGCACATTCACCCCTTGCCTTTCAAAATACTCCAGGTCGTTAAGTTTTAAATCCTGCCCTGAAGCATAATGGACTGCCGCAAGTAGCAGTATTCCAAGTGATAGAAGTTTCTGTTTGTTCATGTCAGTTTTACAATCGTTAATGTAACCGATTACACGCGAATAAAGGTAAAGTAAACCCTCCTAAATACCGGGGGAAATCGGTTGCACTAAACATCTTTATGGACCCGGCTCCGGGAACATCAGGGAGGCAGCCGTTGCGTCGCACTCTTGTGCTTTTTGTAATGCTATTCACCAGGTTGTTCCCCTATCTTACGATGACCCGGAACCGGGATAGAGGGAGGTCCTGGACCTTCCGCAAAAACAGTTGTTCTAAGAACAACAATTATCCCCAATTCGAGGTGCCCTTCGGAACACCTCGATAATCAGCAAACCTGGCCTGCTTAAGGCATCCTTGAGAGGGAGATATGTTCCACGTTATGTATACTCGCTTTCTCCGCTTCGATCTCCCCTGTGGACGGCCTTATACAAAAGGCGTTAAGAACTTTACTTCAAAGATGCGTTAAGCAGCGAAAATGGAGAACTTTGTACAACTGGGATTTATGAGTCCTCGCTAAGCAAAGATCCACAGCCCGGCTTTAGCTTTTTCGCTGTAGCATCGTGAAGTAAAGTTTAGCCTTTTGTATACAGCCCCGTCCGACTGGCGTCAGCCGGGCGGGCTTGATCTTTTTGCTTCTTTTTGCCCGTCCGAATGGCTTCAGCCGGGCGGGCATCAAAGCCTGTCCCGACAAAGTCGGGAGCAAAAAGAAGAGCATAACACAAGCATTTGCCTCCAAACGATTAACCAGTTTATTCCACTGTCTCTGCAGAATAACCTGTAACCAGGATAGCAAGAGGTCTTAGGCCTCGAGCAAATAGAGCGTTTTAAAAAACAACAATTGTTCCCAACTTAGAGGTGCCCTGCGGAATACCTCGAACAACGGGTGTCCTCGATCAAGAGCTGTCCTCTATTACCGAATATCCACAGCGCGGTTTAGCTTTTTCACTGTAGCAGCATAGTAAATTTCAGCCGTTTCAATACAGCCACGCCGACTGGCGTCAGTGGACGGGCTGATCTTTTCGACTATAAATTGACGCTAAGTTGCCTCGTAAAATACAACTGTAGGGTAGATAAGCAGCAGATCCATCTCATCGTCAAGCAGTCGCGGATATGTACATCTATTCTACTGTTTGGCATCGTTTTTATATGTTTTTAATCACTTATACATTCATTACTCAAAACCTATATCATGAATTCAGACTTAACAGAATACTCGGATTACAACTACCTTGACAGCGACAGCCAGGACTCCAAACGCGAGCTAAAGAAAGTTTTGATTGGCGTTCTAGCAGGCGCTGCGCTGGGTGGATTGGTCGGTGCAGCATTCACCGAAAAGGGTAAGAAAACAACCAGCCGTCTTACAAGAAGTACAAAGCAACTTGCTGAGAACATCAAAGAGAAGGCTGTATCCAGTGGTGTTGCGGATAGCCTTGCACGTACTTACGAAGCAGCAAAAGACAGTGTTGTTGACGCTATCGGAAAAGAGGCACAAAACTTTACCTCGGGAGGTAAAACCAATAGCGGGTCAACTGGCAACGTATAAGCCGATAAGGGGACGCAAGAAAGGCTAAGGGGTATTCCTTTAGCCTTTCTTTTTTATTAAGAGTAGTTCAAGGCCTAGGCATTCCCGCCCTTAGCGTTGTTCTTCATACGCACACATGCGCCATGTGTATTATGCCGGGCAGCAGACTCAAAAATTGTATTTACCCTTATAGGCATATCTTTGACCACTTATGGTTTGGCTGTATAGGTGCCGCTTCTCAAAGGACAACATGGAGGAACGGGAAAAAATACTTCACAGCCATAGGTAATTTTTTATCACCTTAAAATGAATTGTATGTCTAAGAAGACAGCGCATCCCAAAAAGAATAAGCCTACCAAAAAGAAAAGCTCAGCCCAGCGGAAACCGAGCAGAAAGAAATAAGTACGGTAAGGTCAAAACGCAGCGCGCCCGGTTCACAGAGCCGGGCTTTTTTTTACGCCAGAGTTGGTATTTTGGTTAAAGACTTCCAGCACCAGGTTTTCTTCGCCAGCAATTTGTCCTATTTGTCTCGCTTCGCTAAGACTTTGAACAACCGAGCGTACGACGGAACACTTAGGGGGAACAGAAGAGGGGTATTACATATCGCCAGGTGGAAATGGACAAGGTTAAATACACGTGGTCCTAATCTGATATTTGTTTATTTGGGCGGGCTTTTATTTCGGTTATGATGTTTTTTCAATGTTCTCAATGAGTGCTTTGCAATTCGCTGCTACTCCTCGCCTCCTACGTCGGCTGCTGCAATCCCGGTCCGACTAGTCATCCGTGCGGGCCTCATTTATACGCCGACTCATGAAAGTTCGTAAGGGATAACCAACGGAACTTCAGAGAATATTTTTCGGTGAGGCAGGGCAAAGGCGTTTTTGAGTGCCACTGGAGACATCCGCACAAGGTGCTACTTGTTGAAATAGCCCATGTTTACCGGCATATAGGAAATGGACAGGATCAAAAATCATCCCCAGTTCCTAAAGACTAATTACCCTTCACGGGTGTGCAACACTGTATGGCCAGCCAAAGGTGGGATTTTTGCTTGTGAATGTTGTAAGTGACTACAAAAGTGGTAAGCAGCATAGAAGCGTGGGTTAGCTACTAGTATCATTTTTGTTTAGCTAGTAAAGGCGCCTAATAGAAGTAGGTAGGTAGAGCGGCATCGTTTGCAAGTAAGCCATCGTTCAGCGAATAACGTGTAGGAATGCCGAACCCAGGTGTAACCCCCAAGAAGAACATCAAAACATACAATATCTGTAACCTTTAAGAAGTTTTGTAAAGAGCAATGTTATTTATCATTGTTGCGTTCTTTGCCGTGTTAAGCTTTTAATAAGTATCGAAACTTCCAATTCAAATGACTGCAAAGACCCATGACGTCGGGAAACAACGTTCTGTTATTAATTCCAAATACAGAAAGTTTTTTTATAATTTCTTCTTTAATGATGGCGGGAATCACGATTAGAGTTAAGAGATTTTTTATGCCGCCATTGCTTTCTAGCTCTACAAACTTCTTGTCAGAAGTAGAATATTTATGAGCAGTAAACCAACCGGATTGAGCAACTATTCGAACATTATTAAGTGATGGTCTTAAAACCTTCGTTCGCTCATTTGTAAAAGGAGATTCGTTCTTGTTTATATCTACGATAAAGTCGTCACTTGCTTCAAAAATATAAACAAATGAGTCGTTTGATATTTTATATTCATTAGAACAAGCAAACCATAGGGCAACTAGAGGATTGCTGCTCCAATCTAATAATCTTGTTTTCAGGCCAAAATGCTGCGCAAAAACCAACCAGTCCCAATCGTTTTTAAAGTTAGGAGTAATTAAAAGTGGTGAACGCCTTTTAAGTTCATCCAACATGTCTATTTCAACTGCTGTAGTATCCTTTTGGCGGCTTTCTCGTGCCACTGTGGGGATTAACGGTTTGCTATCTGATTGTCCTCTATATAAAGTGATTCCTTTTCCCACGGTATCCAGCCTTTCTATCACTTCCAGATATTCAGAAAATGAGGAGATTTTTATTTTACTTTTCATCTAGATGATTTCTGAACTGTTCTAATTATTAAATTGATACTTTGAGAAATATCCTTTTATGTCAATCAATGAATTTCTTTTCCCCTTTGTAGGTGTTCTTGACCTGCAACCATAGCCGAAAGAAGAGTTGTTGGTTAACAACACCAATAACGAAGAAAACTACTCTAAACGGTAAATCTCGTTTGCGTGCTTAGTAATCAAGTTTATCCCGCTCAGCGCTTTCATCTTCCTTTTTTGCATCCTCTTCATAGCGCACGGTCAAATGCTCAAAAATTGAGGCAACCGCTGGAAATCGATTTTGGTGTAATTGGGATAAGTTTCTGTAGTAGTTAGCCAAAACTCTCTCTTGATTACCACCCTCGAAAGCGCCTCTCGTTGTAACACCTCTGCTATTTATTATCGCAGTGTAAAAGTTGTTCTTTAAGCTATCCGTGTTGATAGTTTCGATAACCTTACAGATTGCATCTGGTGGCCAAACAGCGTCATTCCTAGGAAAGCCTGTTAAAACCTCGCCAATGTATGCGTCAGCAGTATTTAATCGGCCGTAGCTTTCGGCAAAGTTCCTGACCTGCTCTATCCAAGCCCACAAGAAAGCTTCATTTATCATCAGATTATCTTCTAAACCGGGTATTTGACGCCAGGTTCGAAGGAGATCATAAGCTTGCATACCTCTCGCGTGGGTTTGTTCATCAACCATATTAACTTGTTCTTTATTTGTCTCGTCATTCTCAGACTTATAAACCCATTTGAATACTTCAATAAAAAAATTAGGGTTCTTTGCCAACTCTTTGTGCAAATGCTTTGGGCTCCTTGCATACCCGTATGATGCCAAAGTCGGCAAATAAAACCATTCTAGCTGCAACAGCAATTGAGGCTCTACGTCTTGCCGCCGGTCAAACAACTCAAACAACATCTGAATTTCGTTGGATCGTACCCGATAATCCTCGCTCGCCTGATCGATGGCAGCTTTCGTCAAAACTTCGACAACAATGACACTTGGAAGTTCTTCAGCATAATGGTAGCATACATTGATCGCACTGAAGTACCTTTTGTGCTCAATGAGAGTATTAAGCCCTAAAATTTTTCCCTCTATGGGCAATTCCCAAAATGACGGAATAATTTTAAGCCAATACTCTTTCCTCACTTCTCCGTTTATTTCATCTATAAACCTCCATAGATCTAATGTTTGCCTAACTGGCACAAAAAACATTGCCAACGCATGATTTGAAAGTGCTGCTTCTTTCAAAAGACTATATGTGTCCCTTACCCAATCAAAGTGGTGAAGAAACTGTTTTCGTGACACAAACGCCTGAATAAACCTAAGATCAATTCCCTCATTCTCAAGGTGCAAGCATAACAATACAATGTCTTTTTTATCTTGAATAATATAAGCAAGTGTATCGCCGAGGATCCAAGGATCCTGTAAAGCGGCAGCTATTTCTTCTATTTGGTGCAATCCGTACTCCTTATGAATATTTGTTAAGGCTTCTACTCGCCTATTAGTAATGAGTATTTGATGTTCATCTGTAGATACCGCCTTTCGTTGAAATCCCTCAGGAAAACTTGGCCAATGCTCGTCAAACAGCCAGAGAACTTTTAAAATGTTATCATTTGGGGCTAGGGCATTATAAACGTTCTCATATAGCGCCAAGATTTCTTCAGGTAACGCCCAAGGACTTTCAGGGTAGGAACGGTGGCGCGCCAAAATGCCCCGTAAGGCATGCCATGTGGTATAGTGCACTTGATGTATTTCTTCTATGGCAGCTCCCACATACTCAAGGATTTTGTTTCTATCTCCGGGACGAAGTTCTACAGACTTTTGAATTAGGGTAGCAATTTGATCTTCGGATTTATTACATATTGAAATAAGAAGATCAACCGCACTAGAATATGTTTCCCATATCTCGTTGTACGTGTACGCCTTTTCCGTAATTTGGTCAAACAATCTCCACCTCATCCTATGTGTAAATTGCCCTACGCCATGAGGTTCAGGTAGCATCCGAATTAGAAGTGTCCAACCAACTTCCTTTTCCCTTTCGCAAATTAAATTGAGAGCCGCGAATCTTGCCTCAGATGTTGCATTTGTCTGATAGTGCCACGGCTTGAAAATTTCGGCTAAACTGTTTATGGGTCTATTAGATAGACTACCACCGGGATCAATAGCGGCAATCCTCGCAAGTAAAAGAACAGACCTAGAAAAATAATCTGGCAACCAAGCAAGATTTTCCAATGCCCAAAGCAACCCGGTATGATAGCTTTGTGAATGCAAAAAACCCGTTTCTTCATCGAAAAGACTTTTTACAGGTGAATTTACAGTTGGCATATTTTTTTCTATGGCTTCTAAAAATGCCCTTGGTGATGCTTCGGCCAGCAATGGGAATTTACTTTCGATAGATTTCCATAAAAGTGGATCATCAGAGCTTAGAAGTTCAGCAATAATACCATCCACCCATAAAGGACCGCTAACAGGTAAATCAAACCTTAGATCATTACCAAATATTGATACTAAAGTCAGTGATTGTGTAATACCCTCACGTATTGACCCAGAAAAAGTTCTCTCTTTACCATAAAAAGAAGACATGTGTCTTTGTTCTGGCGTTATTTCAAAGGCAGGATTGATTTCACCTAATATTTCAAGAAATGAACTCCGTAATATTTCGAAATCATTTTTGGTCAGATATTTTGACACGTTGGCCCAAGCGTCCAAAGGTGAAGCTACGCGCCACGTGTCTCCGATTTTGAGAAGTGGAGAGTCAGCGCTATTTAGCCACCGGCTAAGCTTTTTTGCATGTTCTTCGTAATCTTCGCCTGCAAGCTTTGCTAATATATTCTTATCATTATGGTAACGATCATCCCACCTTCCTACAATGAGAGCCGGCAGGATTTCTCGCACAATTTCAGGTTTTGCCCATTCTGGAATATTTCTATTGAACTCCAGTTGTCGCCTAAGTATCGTTAAGTTCCTCACTGACTCTTTTGAATACCTTTCCGCTATCTCCTCGGGTATACCAATATTAACTAGTGCATTTACAAAGGCTTTTCTTTCCAGTTGTGTAAGCACGATCTTATTTTTCCAGTTATCGGAAGCATCAGCTCCCAAAGGCACTATGACAGAATGGCCATTTAAAACAGCGCGGTTTATTACCCCAGAGTCCTCAAACCTACTAATGAGAATCAGTGGGCTAGTTATTACGGAAAGCTTCCGGAATGTTTCTTCATTGTCTACTATAATGCTTCTTGCAAAAAAGCCTTCAGACAAAGTCGTCTCATGTTTATGACAGGCGACAATGAATGCCAAAGCTTCTTCTCTTGAGGTCGCTTGTACCGAAACGATGGAAGGCTCTTTGACTGATTCAAGCAGTGATTTCCTTTGTGACTCTCTGCCTCCAAGAAGTAGGTCTGGACTCAACTTGAGTTTCGGCCCGCTTGACCATTCCTCCCAGAAATCTTCTGTAGATTGTATTCCTCCATCTCGAAATTTTCCTAAATGTTTGGTGGCCAGCCAAGCTGCAACTGTTGGAGCGATTTCTAACCATTCTTCCAGTATTGCTGCATCAATCACTTTGATGTCTTTCCAAACACCGCCCTTTTGCTTTTCTTCTATCCATTCCTCCCTCTTTGTCCATAAACGTGGGGTTACAAAAACATAAGTACATTCTGCAGGATTGTATCCCAAAGGGTTTTTAGTACGCTTTTCGTAATCCTCATCCGCTTTAGCTTTTACGCCGGAGTTTGCTCCGAACTCCCAGACCGATATACCGTCCGGTACATATTCAATTCCACTGGTAAGAATTGCAACTCCGTCCCAGCCTCCAATTAAAACGTTTTCACCAGATGGAAAATGTACACTTTCAATGGAGTCAGATGTTGCACGAATCAGCTTTCTAATAAGTTCCGGTAGTGTGTCTTGGCAATTTCGTCTGCTAGCCCAGTGCCGTATATCTGTAGTATCAATCCATTTCATAATTGTCTAAACAAGAACCACTCTTTTCTATTAATATAAGTTATATTATTCTGGTGACGAAAAAGACTTTGTGATCGATCTTTACGTGCAAACATAGCCGAATGAAAACTAGTGGTGAAGAACCCCAATAACGGTGAAAATGCCAACCAAAGCCGCTATTTTTAATTGCCTATTGTCCTGCCGCCATTAGGTCTGGTGGAGTAGGTCGAAAGCTCAAAGACTTTGTATAATCATACTCTGTACCTCTTTAAATCTTAAACACTTAGTAGTTTCTATAATCAGTTGATGTTGTTGAAGTATGCTCTCTTAAATAGCTCTCAACTTCGTCCAAACTAATATTGCCTTCAAAAGTATTCCACATAATACAGTTCATCTTATTCGAAGCAGAAATGTGTTCATCGTCAAAGATTTCCTGAATGGAAGTATGCCTTACCTGACATTGTCCCGGCATATGTTGCATGCATGAATCAATATTCTTAATTTGTTGATTTGTCAGTTTTTCAGAATTTTCCAAATTACCATTGATCTTTTGAAAACCCAATATAGGAAAATATTGCGTGCTCTGAATTGTATACTTATCAATCAAACTTAAAATTTGGGAATTTAACTCATCTATTATACTAAAGTAATTAGAGAGCAACTCAGCAGCTGTTTCATAGTGATAGGTTATAGTTTTAGATGATCCTATTGCTAAAATCTTGTCACCATTTTTCAATGTATCTAAATCTTCTGTAATGCTTACTTTTATATCCCCACCGGCATAAATTTCCTTCACGATATTTTGAACTTTTCTTACATCAAGTGCAGTTACAGGCAAATGCAAGTTTGAAATAGCATTGTAAACTGAAGAGAAGTTGTCTGTTTTAATTTTATTAATTCGAATAGTTAAACCACCGTCAAGAACGATGTCATGTTCACTAATCATTTCATTCTTTGAATCTTTTCCGTATTCAACTAGTAAAAAGTTATTCTTAATTTTAGAAGCTAATTCAGAATTAGGTTCAACATACGAGAATATTGTCTTTAGAATTTTTTTGATAATATCATCTCCCACACTGTAACCTAAAAAGATAATCAGTTTATGAATAAATAAAGATAGCAGTTGTGCTCTTATTAGTTCAAATTTGCTGTCGAAGTCAAAATAGTCTTTTTCAGTAATTATGATCCTTTCCGGACTTTCAAAACAACCATGTATTTTATAAACGGATCCGTAGGGATTACTCAGCAGAATACTATTTCCAATCAACTTTGTAAACTCAAATACACTTTCAATCAATCCATCGTAGTTTGTTGTAATAATTGAACCAATGTTTTTCCTGATTTTTTTGAGGTCTTTGAGTTCTTCTGCCATGTCTTCTCGAAACTCAAGTTTTGAAAATACTTCGGCTATGTAAATTTTAAATCTGCTTAAATTTACTCCATTTGCCATACTTTCATAGAAGATATCATTAATTCTTTTGAATTTGCCATTCCTATCTTCCTGCAACACATTATTGAACTTATCCTCAAGAATAGTGGCAATTTTTAGATAATTAAAGCTTCCGCTTTCGTGACACCTTCCCTTCACATCAAAATAGTATTCAAGATTTTCAGTCAAATCAAAAGCGATTTTACTTAATAGATCGTTCCAGTTATAAGAACCTTTTAAATAACGTAAACTAATACCAGTGCCAACAAAGAGAATAGGGTGGTTCCTGTATTGTTTAATAAATTCTTGGATCGTCATAGTTTGCTTCGATTTAGCTTGTGTTAAATGATGTCAGCAGCAGTGGGTTACACAATATAACATCCTTTTGCTTATTTAATTGGGCTGAACGTATGATGTCTTCCAGGTTAAGACCAACAAAACTCGACAAGTACAAGTGAGTGATGGCACTTGAGGGCGCCACAGCTCCGCGATGCTGAACAAAGAACAACGTCGGTTCCATAAAAAGTTCAATAAAACAAAAAAACCGGTTATGAGAACCGGTTTTTTTGACCAGTTTATGACTACACCAGCATCAGTTTGCTGGTAGCCGTTACTTAATTCTCAGCTCTCTACTTTGAATGCATGGTCCCTTGCCTTAGTACAAAAGCTAACTAAGTAAACGCTGGCAAGACGAATACAACTTATCAAGATGCTACTTTTCTAGAAATACCTTTAATGCTATCGCTGCAAGAACCTTTATTCATCATGGGATAACTCGACAGCAAGTATCTAGTTTGGTTTGCGTTGCCAAAGCTGCGTAAGGGATAGGAGCGGAAAGCCCGCAATCCCGACGAAGGAGGGTGAGGACTTGGAGCGTCCGCCCGGATGACAAGGTCGGACGGGGATAGCCCGGCCCCTTGCGTAGCTTGGGGACACGCCCCAGACAAAAACTTCTTTATAACAAAAAACCGGTTACAAGAACCGGTTTCCCTTACAATTTTATCGCTGTACCAGCCAGCTCTTCCTGTAAACCTTCATAAATGCTCACCTTTGTACCCTGAATGACGGTTCCCTTGCCTCGGGGAAGGCTGACTAAGGAGACCTAAGCAGGACGAAGAAGTGGAAGTGGTGTTTGCGGCAGGACAAAATTTATTTCGTCTTACTTGCCTCAAGAACTGCGGTAAAAGCCGGCTTAGCGTTTAGCTCTCCATCAAATAGGAGCGCATCCTGCCCCCTGCGCCATGAGCGGGTATCGCTTAGGCCCCAGAAGGTTACGCGGTCAATAACTTTTTCGTGACGCATGAAGATTTCGAACAACTTTTTATAGACCTCAGCCTGCTTTTCATAATTCTCTGCCGGAATTTTCCGGTCTCCCTGGTTTACACCCATAGCGCCACTATTACTTCCTGTTGCTGTTACGTCCAGTTCGGTAATAGAAACCTTGAGACCTAGGGCCGCATAGTTTTCAATAGCTTTTTCCACATCGGCGAGGTTGGTGTTCAGGTGCCAATGTCCCTGGATGCCTACACCGGTGATTGGAGCACCTTCTTTAAGGAGTCGCTTAAGCAGTAACAGGGAGCTTGCGTGTTTGCCTTTATTTTCCACCGCGCCCTGCTCGATGTTGTAATCGTTGTAGTACAACTGCGCCTTAGGATCAGCTTCATGTGCCCACTTGAAAGCCTGGGTGATCACTTCTGGTCCAACGGCCTTATACCAACTCCAGGTTCTGAGGTTTTCTGTTGAGCCGTCACCGCCGTCGGCAATGGATTCATTAAATACATCCCAGCCGGTAATACGTCCTTTGTATCGTCCGGCTACGGTCATGATATGTTTCTTCAGACGTTCCAAAACGACTTCTTTGCTTGCGAGCGGACCGGGAATAAAGCCCGGCGGGTTGCGACGTGGCCTGCTAGTGTCGCCTGGTTGCCGAGGAGTTGGCGGAGGGGGTGGAGGGGTTGGGGTGGCGGTCGCCGCACCTTTCTCCTGGAAGAACCATTGCGGGGTTTGTCCATGCCAGGCTAAGGTATGTCCCCAAACCTTTACATCGTTCTTCATACACCAATCCACCATGGCATCGGCGGTTTCAAATGTGTAGGTGTCCTCGGTAGGATGCGTGCGCTCCGGTTTCATGCAATTTTCCGGGGTAACGATGTCGTAATGTTTTTTGATACTTGCCTGGTAGGTTTCTGAGTTCATCCTTAAATCATCGGCAGCCCCTATCCAGAACTTTCCTTTATAGGCCTGCTTTAATGATTTTTGAGCCGCTACAGGGATCTTTTCCTGTCCGACTGCACTGACAGCCACCGTTGCACTCAAGATGATGCTTGTGACCAGTTTTTTGTTAATCATTGTTTTTACGTTGGGTTGTATTAAGTTAATGGTATCGATGCTGTGTTTTATTGTTCCCCGTACCGGATAAAAGGTTTGCTGTTCCTTCTTTTTTAAAGTTGAGACTGCAGTGTTTCCCAAACATAGCTACGAACCCGCAATTTACGCCCTAATTGAGAATGAAACCGATTGCAAATGCAGGTAAAACCGGGGCTCGCCGATTATCAAAGCACAACTGCCGATAGAAGTATTCAGCCGAACGGGGATAGTATTTGAAAAATCAATGTTCGTATGCTTTGCAGGAGCCTATCGTCCTGTTTGCATCTCAGGACTTTTTAATCCTGAAAAGGTCCGGCTTTTCATTTATATCCGAGATCGGAGACATATCCATAGTCGGGGTTCATTGAAGCAAACTAAGGCGACTCCCGCAGCACGAAGGATTATGTTTTGCTTTTCTTTTTGTCTTGATACAAAAAGAAACAAAAAGATCAAGCCCGCCCGGCTGACGCCAGTCGGACGGGGCTGTATAGAAAAGGCTAATCTTTACTTCAGGCTGCTACAGCGGAAAAGCTAAAGCCCGGCCAGGAATCACCTGTCAGGTAAGACTTGTGAAATATCACTGTGCACAGCTTAGCATTTTCGCTGCTTAACGCATCCTTGAAGTAAAGTTCTTAACGCCTTTTCTATAAGGCCAAATCAGCGAAGATCGAAGCGTATCAAGCGAATTGACCTGGTGGTCAAGGGCGTTCAATTCAAAAGTACATAATCGTGTTACTGGAAAATAGGTTAACACGTATGCCGAACTTTGTTGTTGGAAGCATGTGTCTCTGTAGGCCCCCAGCCCGGGCGAAAAACCATATGTCACAACCGTTTCACCTATCGGAACTGAACCGTCACCTAAAGCCTCGACGTGTTCAATTTCGATTTGGATCAACGCTTATCTTTAAGGCTTGGATTGCTGCTACTGCCAGGCACTAAAAGCTATCATTATCTCGGTAGTTGCAATTCCATAGATATTTTAAATCGCTCTTAAATCATCTTAATATGTCCACTTATCTATCTAATCGGGTTAAAACCGGCCTATTCTCTATATTACTATTTTCTGCTGTATCTACCATGGCGCAGGATGGTACCATCTATCCGCTTGAGGCCCCCCCGGAGCCAAATGCTATTCTCCTTGGTACGGGTGGGGTAAATGGACAGAAGGCGAAAGAAACCTGGTTCCGCCAATGGGGTGACCCTATGGCCCGAAATGTTACCACGGCAACCCTGACCCCGTTCCTGCCCGCAAAAGGCAAGGCAACCGGTGCTGCGGTAATCGTGGCACCTGGCGGTGGCTTCAGGTGGCTCTCAATGGACAATGAGGGTTGGGAAGTAGCAAAGGCACTTGCTGATAAAGGCATAGCCGCCTTTGTACTCAAGTACCGGCTCCAACCCACTCCCGAATCGCCGGAAGACTTTAAGGCATCCATGAATGCACCACGGCCTGCACCACCTGCGCCTTCGGCCACCACGCCTGCTACAACCTCGGCCGCAGCGCCGCAGCGGGACCTTTCTAACCAGCTGCAGGACGCGGAAGCCGCCTACACACTAATCCTCAAACGAGCCCAGGAGTGGGGTGTTGATACGGATAGGATAGGCATGATCGGCTTTTCGGCAGGTGCCATGCTTACCATGCATGCAACACTACAATCTAAAACCATGAAGCTTGCCTTTATTGGTCCGGTCTACGGCGGTATGGGCCCCGTGGAAGTGCCAAAAGACGCTCCTCCAATGTTCAATGTCATCGCCTCCGATGATGGTCTTTTCAGGGGTCAGTTCGGCGTGGTGGACTCCTGGTTTAAAGCAGGCAGGCCTGTTGAGTTCCACCTTTACCAGAATGGCGGCCACGGCTTCGGACTGGGTAATCCCGACCGGACCAGTAATAAGTGGTTTGATGCCTTTATGCACTGGCTCGACGTGAATAAGTTTCTAAAGGCGAAGCAGGGGAAGTAATTACGCCATCATTTGGGTAAGCGCTGTTTCAGTTCAGGAAACTTGTACAAAAAATGACAATCGCTATTTTTCCGTTTCAGTGGATGATGGACCGCTAACCTAAAAAGTAAGGCATAACACTTGAATGAACGTACTCCGACCCTCCATGGATTATGTAACAAGGTTGTAATACAAAGAGGAAAACTGTTTACAATGACGATTTGAAAATATCTTGTTAGCTCATTTTTTCAATGGAAGAAACAACAACCAACAAGCGAAGAGAATTTTTGAAAAAGGCACTTGCAGCTAGCGCGGCAGCTGCCTTGACTCCGCAGCTCTTAAATGCGACATCCAACGGACAGAAGTACACGAAAATCGGAGATGGATTCACTTTTTTGTTTCAGGGGGACTCCATTACCGATGGCAATCGTACCCGCAACAACGATTGGAACCATGTGATGGGTCACGGCTATCAATACATCATTGCAAGCAAGTTGTGGTATGATTTTCCAAAAAAAGGATTCAAAATTTTCAACCGGGGCATTAGTGGTAATAAGGTAACTGACTTAACTGCACGCTGGCAGCAAGATACATTGGACCTAAAGCCGGATGTCTTGAGTGTATTAATCGGCATTAACGACGTGGCAGCCTTCGTTGCCGGCAACAAGGATTTTTCGGTGGAGCAATATGAAAATGGCTATCGTTCATTGCTGCAACAAACCAGACAGCAATTACCTGACATACAAATGGTGTTGTGCGAACCATTTATTCTTTTGGTCGGAAAATTGAAGGCGAAATGGGAAGACTATTCAACCGAAGTAAAGAAGCGACAGGCGGTAGTACAGCGGTTAAGTGAAGAACACAATGCGGTTTTTGTTCCGTTTCAATCTGCATTTGATAAAGCATTGTCAAAGGCACCCGCCGACTACTGGATCTGGGATGGGGTTCATCCGATGCCTGCAGGTCATGAACTGATGGCAAGGGAGTGGATGCACCATGTAAGTAAAAGAATAAGGTTTATAAAATAATTTCACTAATAATCGCTCTTGTTTAATTCGGCTAGTGGTTTAGGGATTTGCTCCGGCAGGCTATGCCGTACAAGAGTGCGACCCACCCATCAATTGGGAGCACCGCGCAACGATGCTCTATAAAATTCCTGCTGTTCGATTCATAATAATTCGTAACCAAACCACGAAAACTGATCGGTTGCAGCCAGGTCGTTTTCGTGGTTGCTGACTTTTCTATTTACTGTTAAGCCCGTTATCTTTACCACTACAAACCTTTATTATGAAATACATTCTCTCCACTATTTTGGTTGCACTTTCAATTGGCGCAACAGGGCAGAAGCATTCGTTGGAAAAGATATGGGAAACAGATAGCATTATTGCTGTACCGGAATCTGTTTTGCCGGAAGGGAATATCCTTTATACCTCTTTAATTGATGGAGCGCCATGGGGAGCAGATGGCAAAGGTGGGGTTGCAAAACTTACGTTAGCAGGAAAGGTTATCGACACGACATGGGTGACCGGCTTACATGCACCAAAAGGAATGGGACGGGTTGGCAACAGCTTATATGTAGCAGATATTACCGAAGTGGTTGTGGTTAATGTTACGAATGGAAAAATTGAAAAGCGGATTAAGGTTGAGAGTGCGGTTGCACTAAACGACGTTACCGTAACAGACAGGGGCATAGTCTATGTTTCCGACTCCAGAACCGGAAGAATTTGGCGTCTTGAAAACGATGTTCCCCAGTTGTTTCTGGAAAACATGACCAATGTAAACGGATTGAAATGGGTTAAAAATGAATTATACATTGCCTCGGGAAAGTCTTTTGTAAGAGCAGATTCAAATAAGAAAATAACTGCCATAGCCGAACTACCCGAAGGCGGAGACGGTGTTGAACCTGTTGGTAATGGAGATTTTATCGTCACCTCATGGATGGGTTATGTTTACTATGTAACTGCAGACGGTAAGGTTGAAACATTACTTGACCTGACGAAAGAAAAAAAGAATACTGCTGATATTGGATACGATCCCGCAAAACGCATTGTTTATCTTCCGACTTTTAATGGTAAAACGGTTGCTGCATACAGGCTGAAATAGCCCGCCTCTCACAGGTGCTGCGTAAGACTATGCTTTAATCGTTAGTGTTTTTAAGGCCTGCCCCAGAAGTGAACCGACGGCCAGGAGTCCCCCATTATCTGAAAAGTAGTTGGAGAAAAGTTTGGAGGATTTTGTTTGAGGACCTTACTACAATATAACCCATAGGCCATACCTAATCTTTTTAATTACCGGACCCAGTCCGGTTTTTCTTTTTTATGGGTAGCCGTAACCAGCCGGATGATGAAGTCCCTTCAGTGCAGCCGGTTGTTAAGCCATTAATTCGTTTTTAGAACAATTGCTGGCAGCGATAATATAACCCGGATCACCACCTAAGGGCAGTGAGGCTGTAGCACTGTTCAGTTTACAAACGTTTTTACCATCGGCGCTTTTAATTTCTGTAGTGTGGGATTTCAAAAGGTACCGGTCAATTCACCAGGCCTACTTTTTCCTATATTGCAACTAACTAATCAATTGCCGTGTTATTTTAATATGATGAAGCGTATAGTATGTTGTATACACCTGGTAGTCTTGTTGTATGTAATTCAGTTGACGGCTTGTAACCCAGGTACAGGCAAGGGTAGCAGCGCCCCGGTTGATACGGCAGCAATCAAACGATCTATTGCTGATGCCCCGGTACTATCGCCGGAGGAGTCGATGAAGCGGATGCAGCTGGAAGACGGCTTCGAGATCCGGTTAGTAGCTGCAGAACCGCTTGTGACTGCACCGGTTGCTATAAAGTTTGATGAGCGTGGGCGCATCTGGGTTTGTGAAATGATGAATTATATGCCTGATACGCTTGGTACAGGTGAAGATCAACCCACCGGTAGAATTGTTATTCTCGAAGATACCAACGGGGACGGGCTAATGGACCGTAGAAAGGTTTTTATGGACGGCCTCGTGTTACCACGCGCCCTTTGTCTTGTAGAAGGGGGAATACTGGTAGCTGAACCCCCTAATCTATGGTATATCGATATCCGCAATGACAAACCTGGCAAACGCGTGTTGGTAGACCCTACCTATGCTGCAGGAGGCAACCCGGAGCACCAGGCTAATGGTCTCATCTACGGATTAGATAACTGGATCTACAGCGCCGATTGTGACAGCCGCTACAAGAAGAAAGGATCGAAATGGCTGATCGAACGGACACATTCAAGAGGGCAGTGGGGGATATCGCAGGATAATGACGGTCGTTTATATTACAATCATAATTCTGCAAACCTATTGGGTGATTATTTCTTGCCCAAACTTGGCGCCGGTAATACGGATCAAAAGAACATTGCAGGGTACCAGGAAGAGATCGTGCGGGATAAGCGGGTTTATCCATTACGGCCCACGCCGGGCGTTAACAGGGGGTATATGGAGGGCATCCTGGATGATAGCTTAAAGCTTAGAAACTTTACTGCCGCCTCTGGTCCGGTTATCTATCGTGGCGACCTGTTTGGAAAAGCATACCAGTCGAATGCTTTTGTTGGCGAACCTGCCGGCAATCTTATCAAAAGAAATATACTTGAAGAAACGGGATATCGTGTGCAGGGCAGGCAGGCGTATGAAGGAACGGAATTTCTATCCAGCAGGGATGAACGTTTCCGGCCGGTAACCTTGTATGGGGGCCCTGATGGTGCCTTGTACGTGGTGGATATGTACCGCGGTATTATTCAACACAAAACTTACCTCACCGGCTACCTTAAAGAAGAAATAAAAAGCAGGCAATTAACAGAACCGCTTACGTGCGGAAGAATTTATAAAATAGTACCAATAGCAACCGGGACCAACCGGTATGCCGGATTGCCAACCAGGGCGGATAGCCTGGTAAACCTGCTGCAACATCCCAATGGTTGGGTACGTGATAAAGCCCAACAGCTGATTGTAGAACGAAGGTTGACACAGGTAATCCCTTCTATCAAACAACAGTTAAAACGAACAAATAACCCGCTGTTGGTAAATCATGCTTTGTGGACGCTGGAAGGTTTGGATGCATTAAGCCCGGATGATATCAGTCCGCTTTTGACGAGCGCAAACTGGAAGTTCCAGGTGCAGTCACTAACCGCACTACCATCTGTAATAACTAAAACAACGTTGGGCCAATACCTTCCCTTGCTAAACCAGCTGGTAGAAAAAAAAGATACGCTAATAGCGCCTTACCTGGCTTTTATAACCGGGACCATAAAGCAGTTTGATTCTGTAGCCGCGAATAAACTTGCGCTAAACATAGCTGTTGCACACCCCAACAGTGTATATGTTGCTGATGCCATCATCAGCAATATAAACGGCACCGAAGAAACTTTTGCAAAGCAGGTAAGTTTACAGGTTACGGATCGCGCAATGGCAATAAACAAGTCGTTAAACACGATAATAACAAACATTCAAAATGGGAAAACAATAAATAGCGAGGCTTTGAAAAAAGACTTTCCTAAAGGCCTCGCCCTGTATAACGCGGTATGTCAAACTTGCCATGGTGCGGAGGGCAATGGGATAAAAACACTTGCGCCACCCTTACGAAATTCTGATTGGGTTGTTGGTGATAAGAACAGGCTGATCAAAATTGTTTTGTATGGATTAACCGGGCCTGTAACGGTAAATAAAAAGGTTTATAAAGCACCTGAAATCACTGGCGAGATGCCGGGAATTGGCAATAACACAGATTATTCAGATGAAGATATCGCACAGGTATTAAGCCTGATCCGCAAGTCGTGGAGTAATAATGCCGACAAAGTGAAGGCTGAAGAGGTAACTGATGTTCGCAGGAAGCTAAGCGGTCGACAGAAGGCGTTTACAACCGATGAGTTGAATAAAAATAATTAATTGGTAGACCTGGTGACAAAAGTGTTCCTCAGGTTTAGAGCATGAAAGCCTTTTCATTTCTAGTCGCTCCTGAGTGTTCCGCAAGTTTTTTTAGCTGCGGGGTAATGTAAATCCCTGCTGGGAGTTTCCTGTGAAAGACTTGTGCCTAGATGAGGGACCCCGGTCTTACGCTAACACCATTAAATAAATAGGTTGTTAGTGGTAATGGCAATATAGAAAACCACCTTGTAAACAGCACGAGTACCTCGTAAAAAATGTATCTTTACACACAACATTTTTACTTTTATTATACAGCTTACATAATGAAGAAGTTGAAACGGTATGACAGCTTCGAGAACCTCAAAGCAAGTGCAGTAGGTACGTCTAAACCCTTAAGAAAGCGGGAAGCAGGCCTGAGAAGTGTGTTTACAAACCTAAGTCAATATAAGGTTACTCAAGAGAATAGAACAGACAACAGGCCAGGCAAACATGGAGGATAAACTAACCGACATAATACTACGTATTTGCGAGGTACTTAATAGCTGCAGTGTGCGCTACATGATTGTCGGTGGTTCTGCGGTGGCGTTACATGGTTTCTTTCGATGGTCACAATCAAAATCTGGCACGCCGACAGAAAAGTTTGATTTAGATGTTTGGTATGATCCCATGTACCCAAATTACTTCAACCTGCTAAGTGCACTAGAAGCTTTAGGAGAAGATGTCAGTGAATTTCGGGATGAACAAAGTCCCGATCCCCATAAATCATTCTTTAAGTTCGAATATGAAGAATTTACTTTAGATTTCTTACCATCGATTGGGGAATCCTCAAAATTTCGTAACTCGTATGATACACGTGACTTGATAAATGTAGAAGGTATTGAAATCCCTTTCATTAATCGTGAGGATCTTATTGTTAACAAAGAACGACAAGGAAGACCTATAGATCTGGAAGATGTAAGCCAACTTAAAAAGCTCAGAAAATCTGACAGCACTGACGACGTTGATTTCCGCTAACATGTTGCTTGCACCGGGCGGCTAAACAACAAAGATTGACCATCCTTTTTTAAAAGAATTTATATGTTTTTCGTCTTGCTGGGTCTTCTTCAAGCCTCTGCGTAGTGTTCCGCAACACAACTTCGGACGCAAATTACAAACCTGGTTAAGTCTGGTATTTGGAAATTGATCGTTCCTTTTTATTGTCCGGTTGGTGTATTCCAAAAGATTTGTGCATGGACGAAGGAGCCCCGGCATTAGCGAAGCAAGTGGCTTTCTGGTGTTCAGAAAAAGGATCGCCACGAGAACACACAACGCGTTTGAATTTGAAGCTGAAGGTGCCCAACGCGTTGCAGTATAACCGAGCCCGTCCGAATGGCCAGCCGGGCGGACGTGGCAACGTTGATGCTATAGAAAACCAATGTTGGTAACCAAAAGAATCTCAACAGGAGACCCGCAGTTAATTGACCGAAGCCTCTGCCTTATGCATTCCCTTCTTCACCATTTCTTTATGCTTTGCGCCCCATTCACTGAGCGCCTGTAGCACCCCACCCAGGGTTTCGGCGTATTCCGTCAACTCGTACTCCACCACCACCGGTGTGCCGGTATACACCTTCCGGCGTACAAAGCCGTTTAGTTCCAGGTCTTTTAATTCGGTTGACAACACTTTCGCGGAGATGCCCTCGATCAACCGTTGCATTTCATTAAACCGCCTGTTGCCTTCTGTTAGCGCGACAATAATTCTGAGCTTCCACTTACCGCCGATTACATACAGGGCATCTGCAACAGAGTTCAGGGTGGATTTACACTGTGCATGCGAAGTGATCTCCTTATCCATTTTCAACTTGGCCATAACAGGAATTTTACTGCTTACTTAAAGGTAACTAGTAACCTTTAGTATACTGGTTACTTTATGAAAGTAAAGGTAGGTAGTTTTGCTTCATCAATTTAAACAATCAAAAAAAACAATTATGGCAACAACAAAATGGGTATTGGACCCAACACACAGCGAACTGGGTTTTAAAATAAAACACCTGATGATCAGCCACGTTTCAGGAACGCTGAAAAACTTTAAGGCTGAAGTTGAAACAGTGGGTGAAGATTTCACCACAGCTAAAATTAACTTGTCGGCCGACATGGCTTCGCTTTCAACCAACAATGAACAGCGTGACGCCCACCTGCGCAATTCCGATTTTTTTGAAGTAGAAAAGTATCCGGAGTTGAAGTTCACTTCTACAAGACTCGAAAAGATAGACGGGGAAACCTTCAGCCTGTTTGGCGAGCTGACACTTAAAGGCGTAAGCAGGCCGGTAAAACTGCAGGTTGAATATAACGGCGTAACCAAAGATCCATGGGGTGGAGAAAGAGCGGGTTTTGTGGTTACGGGTAAGATTAACCGAAGCGAATGGGGTGTAAACTTCAACAGCGTGCTTGAAACAGGTGGGGTAGCACTAAGCGAAGAACTGAGAATATTCAGTGAAATACAAGTTGTAAAACAAGGGGTAAGTGTTGCTGCTTAAAAAGGTAGCTGCGCTTTTCTTCAATGAATCACTGCTCCTTATTCAATGTAATTTGCTTAAGCTGCTCGCTTGGATTGCAGATATATCATAAGCCTCCTTATATGCAGTGTTGTCACTTTCTTTTTCTTGAAAAAAAGAAAGTGACCAAAGAAAATTCAAGGCTGTATAAAAATCGGCTAAAATTGCCTAATGTCTCTACAGCGAAAAAGCTAAAGCCGGTCTGTTTGTCTTTTGTCTGCGGAAACTTGTGAATATCATAGGGCTACAACTCTGCATTTTCGCTGCTTAACGAGACATTAGTCAATTTTCTTAACGCCATTTTTATAAGGCCGGACGAGCGAAGATCGTAGCGTAAAAGTTTCCAGGGCTACATGAACAACATTGATTGACCATTCACTTCAAATAGCAAAACGAATAACAATTAATAATAGCAACTATGGTTATTAAACGAAAATTAGTGAGAATAGAAACGCCGAAAGCCGAACCTGGTTTTCTTGGTCCTGATCATACGGCCCGGGCTGTAATAACAGGTGGCTTTTCCACTAGTGATCCGTTCATAATGCTGATGGACGATTACCTGGACAAGAAAGATAATACCCCTGTTGGCGGTGCTCATCCGCATGCAGGTTTTGAAACAGTATCCCTGCTGTTGGAAGGCGAAGTAGGTGATGCAGCACATACGATGAAAGCCGGCGACTTCCAGCTTATGACTGCAGGCAGTGGCATTGTGCATACAGAAACAATCGACAAGGCTGCTACCATGCGCCTGCTACAACTATGGGTGAACCTGCCTAAGCAAGACAGGTTGGCCCAACCAAGGGTGCAGGATCTGCCGTTCGAACATGCTCCAACTTTACACGAAGGCGGTGTACATATAAAACTGTACAGCGGTTCACTGGCAGGTTTGACTTCGCCTGTTAAAAATCATACGCCAATGACGATTGCAGATGTCAGCATTGATCCCGGTACGACAACTACCCTTGAAATACCTGCCCACTTCAATACCTTTTTATATGTGCTGGATGGTAGTGTGCTTATTGGTGATGACCAAACGGTATTGAACAAGGGCCAGGTAGGCTGGTTAGATTTGGGAACGGATGATTCTGCAAGTGCGTTAGGGTTAACAGCGGGCTCACTCGGCGTTCGGTTTGCGCTGTACAGCGGTAAACCAACCGGGGACAAGATTGTTTCACATGGTCCCTTCATTGCAGACACTTCAGAGGACATCAGTCGTTTTTACAGCGAATACCGGCGGGGCAAAATGAAGCACATATCAACCGTACCGGAAAGTCAGCGCCTGAGTTGGTAGAAAAAAAAGTTGAGCGACCCTGTACCGCAAAATGTCGATCATCTTTGCAGGTGAAATGGGTTGCAACGATTTTAGTTGACACCGATTTCTGACAAATTTTCAATGGCATTCCAATTGATCATCCTTTTGAAAAATTACAAAAAGGAGGAAGATATGAGCAAGGGATTGGAACCAATTGCTGAGGCAATTTTAGAGCTTTGCATATTTGCTTCTTTCTTTATAGTTGCCCTGGCTGTGGGTATTATGTTAATGCCGGTAGCTTCTATTATCGTACTGGTTATGGCCATCCGGGAGGTAATCAAATGGAAGAGAAAAGATCGTACCAGGAACGTCCCTATAACAAAGAGGGACTCTTCTACGGCCATAACTCCCATTAACAAGCAAACGCCAGGCCCGGTAGAAAGTTTCAGCATTTATAGCTGGCCGGTAAATTATCAGCGGTAATTGCCCGCCATGCTTAACTTTTAAAAGTGTACCAGAGATTGAAAATATAAGGGAGACAAAAACAACACCACCTGGTTGTTAGCGTATCAAAGTATCAGTGATTAGTGCAGTAAAAGAAGTTCGAGCGAATAATGCCAACCAATGAATACATTGCCCCTGCGCGAATATAAGATGCCTATGTGGGTACCTGCGGTGGGTTCCCTGATGTTTCAGCGTTGCGACGCTCCATTCAACTGCAACGCTCCGGTTGAGCAGGTTTTGCGTACGGCCAAATTGCTAAACTGCTCGTGATTTAATATTGTACTTCCGCCGCATACGGCCATTGCTGAGCCAACTTTTTTCCTCGTCATATAGTTAATACAAACCTGCTTGCCATAGGATGCCAGGTGGGGTATAGCAAGTACCTTCGTAAAATATTGAAATAAAAACCAGTAGTATGGAAATAGGTGTTGGGATGTTTGGCGATCTGCACATCAACAGTAAGGGCGAAGTGCAACCTGCACAGCAGAAGATGCAGGAATTGATAGAAGAGATCAAATTGATGGATGAGGTAGGGCTTGACTTTTTTGGAATAGGTGAACATCATCGTCCTGATTATGCGGTCTCGACTCCTGAAATTATACTGGCCGCAGCGGCAACGGTAACAAAACGGATCAGGCTCGGAAGCGCTGTTTCGGTATTAAGTTCGTCGGACCCTGTTCGGCTCTACCAAAGCTTTGCTACAGTGGACCTGATCAGCAACGGGCGTGCTGAACTGATGGTAGGTCGCGGAAGTTTTACGGAGTCTTTTCCCTTGTTTGGTAATAACCTGCAGGATTATGATGAGTTGTTTGAGGAGAAACTAGAACTACTGTTGCAGATCAATAGGCAGCCCCGGGTAACATGGAAAGGCAAGTTCCGCCCGGCTTTGGAGAACCAACAGGTCTTACCACGTGCAGTAAACGATGCCTTAGACATTTGGGTTGCCATTGGTGGTACGCCGGAGTCGGTAGTAAGAGCTGCGAAGTATAACCTTCCTGTCATCTTTGCGATCATTGGTGGTAATCCCGCACAGATCAAGCCCCTGTTCGAATATTACCGGCGGGCGCTCGAGCATTTTGGCCACCCTACGGCAGCACTAAAAGTAGGGGTGCATATACATGCATTTTTTGGTGAGCACAGCAGGCAGACGGCAGAGGATTATTATTCGGTATATGCTGCCCAAATGAACCGGGTTGGTAAGCAAAGGGGATGGCCGGCATATACAAAGCAACAGTATGAACAGGGCCGTTCACCACAAGGTCATCTCATTATCGGCGACGCAAATGAAGCGATTGATAAGATCCTCCACATGCACGAGATGTTTGGTCTGACCCGTTTTTCCGCCCACATGGATGTTGGCGGACCATCGCATGAAACGATGATGAAATCCATCGAGATATTTGGGACGAAGATTGCACCTAAGGTTAGAGAAGCTTTGGGTATTAAGGCATAAGATGCTAAAACGTCTTTAATACAATATCGTTTCAATAGAGTTTGCGGCATGTAACGCAACACTTTCCTGGAGTACAAACCCGGTTGGCAAACACCAATACAAAGAAGGTTGCCGCCGGATTGACCCCTAACTATGCCGGGCCATATTGCAGGTTAGTAATCACAAGGGTGCTCAACTAAACGACGTGTGATTTCGGATCAATAATGTTTAAACAACCCCGAACTCGCAGGGGACCGATTTCCTGGCTAGCGACATAAATCACCTTATCATTTCGTAGAAGTTTGCTCTCTCAACTTTAAGAAGCCTGACCCAGCACCGGATGCCAAACGTTACACTTTGATTAGTTTCATCTTTATGTATCTTTAGAAGGTTCCCGTTCGCCTGCAACTTTGTAAGCTCCAGTTCATCCGGCGGTCATTACAATTGGAGCTTAAATTTGGAAAAGGACCAAATCAATTTTCTACCTACTTAAATACCAGGTGTGAACATTCAAAAAAGAATCCGGTCATGCTTTCTCTTTCTGATGTTATTCCTTGGGGCAAGTATTGCAAAGTCGCAAACCGTAAACAACTTCAAACTGATAAGCTCAGCCTTCAGTAACGGTAAACCTATTCCGGCCAGATATACCTGCGATAGCACGAATGTATCGCCGCCACTTAGCTGGTATGGATTTCCTGAAAAAACAAAATCTTTTGCTATCATCCTTGACGATCCTGACGCACCAATGGGTACGTGGGTGCACTGGGTGATATACAATATACCAGGCACAGTTACGAGTCTCGAGGAGAAAAAGGGTATCGCAGATTTTAAAGCAACAGACGGTCTAAATAGTTGGGATGAAAAGGGATACAATGGTCCTTGCCCCCCGGGTGGAACGCATCGTTATATTTTTACCATATATGCGTTGGATATAAGCTCGCCTCAAAAAGAGGGGATGAACAGGGAGGAACTTGTAGAGGCTATGAAAGGTCATATACTGGCTGAGACTACATTGACCGGATTATTCAGGACGTGACAATAGACGCATTCATGCTATGGTTTAACAAGATTTAATTGCTTTGAAGATTTGCTCTTGAAATTGAACATCGCTCGCAAAGCTTCCGATTTTAATTATTAATAAAGAGTAATTGTACGCATACCTGGAGACCTGAAACCAATATAAACGGGGCGTAACCGAAAAGCCAAAAGAGTAGGACGTAGCTATACTATGGGAATATTTTCTTCTTTACTGGGAAACGCAGGTGCTGTGAGCCGCGAGGATTTGAAGAAGTCATATGGTCAACTGCTGGTTAAAGGTGAAGAACTTGAGCTGGGCTTTAAGCTGATCAGGGACACGTTTATATTCACCAATAAACGGTTAATTCTTGTAGACAAGCAAGGGCTAACCGGAGGTAAGGTCGAATACACATCGATTTCTTACAAAAGTATATCCCGATTTAGCATAGAAACTTCGGGGACCTTTGACCTTGACGCTGAACTGAAGGTCTGGGTATCCAGCGAACAGACCCCCAGTGTCAGGAAGCAATTTAACAAGTCGGTTAACGTATACGATGTACATAGGGTACTTGCAACCTATGTGCTAAAATAGTGTTTGGCTATCTTCATCAGGGCTAGTGGATTGCTGCTGAACAACCAGAACTGGATGCTAACCCTTGCCTGTATCCACCACCTTTATACAAGGTACACCTATGTGCTTAAGCCATATAATTAGCACAAGGCTTGCGAAGCTTTGATTCTGGCAATCAGTCGGCCGGAACTAAACAGTCCGCGCGGGAAGGACAGCAAGGCTATCTAAAAGCAGAAAACCCGTTCCAAGATACGAGTGGGTCAATGGGCAGGGTTGAATTCTTCCCTAAAACCGGCCAATGCTAAGTGCTTTGTTGTATCTGCTTACTTCCACTTTGAGACCCGGGTAAGAAGAGCCAGATTTGTTCGGTAATCATACCCGTTATGCAACAACCTACATCGATCTCAAAAACCGTTCAGCTTAACCAGCAGCAGCGGCAATCAAGCCGAAGTTCTACATATAACTCTCTCGCTGCTAGGAGCTGTGTAGCGCCTAATCTCTGGCTCGTTTTTGCCTTGTTTACCTGTCTCAATCTTAGCGGGTATGCACAAAGAACAGACACGGTGCTACGCGCTTTTGATGCTGACACTACTTCCTGGCGATATAAAATGGAGAACGGGGGCGAACGTTGGCAGCGCGGTAGGGCAGCGAAAGACTTCCAGCTTTTTGTTAAATGGCACTATCCTGCAAGTGACTCCTTAATTCGGTTAAGGGCCAATGTCAGTTATTACGGAACAGGTACTTTGTACTGGCTCAACGGTGCTGCTGAAGTGGAGATTGCCGCAGCAGGGATCACCCCGCAAAACAAGGACAGCTTTCTTTATCATATTACCGTCAACGACAGCATTGAAGTTCAATCGTGGGCAAGCCCAACGGAATTCAGAACTACCAATGGCCTGACCTATGCATACCTTGGAAAGTTTAGGGCCAAACAGAAACTTATCAGGCTCGAGCTTTATCGAAAAAACAGGTATTACGACCGCAGTGTATCCATCTTTAATGACCTCTACATGCCAGCGCCCCGGCTGCAATCAATAGTGGTGAACCATACGAACCAATACCTTTTCAGGCCTCACCAGCAGCACTACATACCCAACAACAAACAATTTCATTTTAGCCGGGAACAGTGGGAGAAAGGGCGTATAAAATTCGACTGGTCGGATAGCATCAATCATCTGGCTGTAAGCATGGATCCAACAGTCCAGAACGACTTGTACAATGTTTACCTTAAACGCACCATCGGTAAAAAGATCGACACGGCGTACATATCTAATGCATGGGAACTTTCGTATTATGGTAGTTCTCCATTCCTTAGAATCAATAGCTCTTTTTTTAATAAGGCAGGACAATACGAAATCATGGTTGTTCCGGAAGTGCCGGGCGATTTTCGCAAAAACAATATGGCACGGGCGATTGTTGTGCCCTTTACGGTACAGGCCGCGAACAACACGCTCTTTTCGCTCCGGGAAATGTTATCCGCCTTAGGAGTCTTATTCTTGTCTGGTGTCGTGTTGGTCACTTATTTACAACGTCGTAATAAAAACAGGTTAGCCCTGGCCGCACGCCAGCGTGAGATGGCAAGACTTCAGCTTACTTCCGTAAGGGCCCGGCTTAATCCACACTTTCTGTTTAACGCTCTGGCCGGCATCCAAAACCTGATTAATAAAAACGATATGGGTGCAGCTAACCTCTATCTCTCCAGGTTTGCCCGCATAACCCGAAGTGCCCTCAACGAAAACAAAACCGACCTGATCAGCATATCCGAAGAAGTTAAACTACTTGATGATTACCTGCAAATGGAGCAACTGCGATTTAACTTCAGCTACCATATTGAAACATCAGGAGACATAGACGACGTAAATACAGAAATACCAGCAATGCTTATTCAGCCTTTTGTGGAAAACGCGGTAAAACATGGTGTTGCCCCACTCGGGGAAAAAGGGCTGATTAAGGTATTGCTGAAACGGGAAAACAATAACCTGGTAGTGACTGTACAAGACAATGGATCCGGATTCGACGAAGCACTGCAACCCGGCGGCATGGGGCTGGAGTTGTCTAGGAAGCGTATTGAACTATTGAATAACTTTCACCAGGAACCACCCCTGGTTTTAAAGATCAATTCGGGAACAAACGGAACAACAGTTTTAATTACCCTTCAAAATTGGTTGTAAGTATGCGCGCACTGGTTGTAGACGATGAGGCCTCAAATCGTGAAAACTTACGGGAGTTACTGAGGCAGTTTTGTCCCGGTGTAACCGAAGTCGCCGAAGCAACGGGCGTTCAGGACGGTGTTTCGATGATCCGCCAAAAGTCTCCTGATGTGGTTTTTCTTGACATCCGTATGCAGGACGGTACAGGTTTTAGTTTACTGGAGCAACTGGGTAGTGTAGACTTCGAGGTAATCTTTGTTACCGCATACGATCAGTATGGTATCCAGGCCATCAAGTTCGCTGCATTGGATTACCTGCTGAAACCGGTAGATATAGGTGAATTGCAGCAAGCGATTGCAAAAGCGAAGATCAGGATAGCGGTACGACAAAACAATGAAAGAATAGATTACCTATTGCAACATCTCAACCAGGGTATCGACCTGCCGGTCCGCATTGCATTGCCGCTATCCAATGAAACGTTGTATGTAGATTTGGACAAGATCATTCGTTGTGAGTCTAACAACTCCTATACCTGGTTTCACCTGACATCCGGTGAAAAGGTATTGGTATCTCAAACGCTTAAAGAATATGAACTGTTGTTGGCGCACCAGGGCTTTGTTCGAACCCACCAATCCCACCTGGTAAATGTATTATTTGTAAGAAGCTGGTTAAAAGAGGACGGTGGCGCATTACTCTTGAAGGATCAAACAAAAGTGCCGGTATCGAAGCTGAACCGCGAGAAGGTTAAAGCCGCGCTAACCAACAGTATCAGGTCCCGCAGTCCTGGCTGATAGGGATCTGTTTTCCTTCTTCGCATCGCTTCCCGGTTATCGTTTGCTGTGCAGGTACAACCCTCCGGGTGCGACGTAAACAATTTACAATAGCAATAATGACCATGGGCTCAAAGGATATTCCTTAGCAAAAGGAATTGTCCCTGTTTGCGTATTAGCGATTCCTGAGGAGTCTAATGTTGTCTTGAGGGAAACTTAGTGAATAGTCTTGCTGGAACCCGGGCTTAATTCTTCTTCGCGATTAAGTGGCAAGCGTTGTTGATCGCGGTTACATCGCCTAAGGTGCTTCAACAGTTTTTTGAACAATTTTACGGATCACATCATCCAACTGTGTTGCGCTTTGATTTAGCAGTCCGAAAAGGCTTCGGATTTCGTCGTTCATATCCATGGTTTCGATTATCGAGAGCAGGCCAAGGATGTTCGTCAAAGGCATACGCACCGGGTGCGATTGTTCAAAAGCGATTTCCCTAAGTGCATTGGATTTTTTCAGGATGATTTCGCCGGCCTGTTCCAGGCGGGTGTTGAGCTTGTTCAGGGCGTTCCATTCATCTGCTTTTTGCTTTTGAATGTTTGTACATGACCCAAACCACATTTTAACCTCCCCCGCATCATCCTGGTAGGGAATGAGCCGGACAAGAAACCACTCGTAGTTGCCGGGTGAATTCCTGAGCCGGGCCACAAGCTCCAGCTCCTTTTCACTCTTGAACGTTCCCATCCATTTTGCTATGGCATTCCTTCGGTCGTCGGGGTGAATGTTCTCGACGATCTTGTCGAATACGTAATCATCCTTTACAAAGTTGAAGTAGGTTAAAACCTGTTGATTTACAAAATCTACTTTTCCTTCCCTGGAGGTCGTAAATATCAGGTGCGGGATGAAGTTGGCCAGTGACTGGAAGCGTTTCTTTTGTTCATTGGCAAAGTTCTTCTGGTTTCGTAATTCGACCTCGTATTTCTTTCGGTCATCAATCTTTAAGACTGACGCATGGGCACTTTCTGTTCCGTCGGGGTTCCCTACATAAACGACATTCACTAAACAAGAAAAGGTGTCGTTGTCAGCATTTCTGAAATCAAGGTTTACTTCGTTCACAAACCGTTGCATATTTAGCAATGGCAACATGATCATCTGGTAGTAAAACTTTGCTCCTTTACTTAAAATTGATGTAATCGATCGGTTCAACAGATCGTCGTGCCCGATCTTCAGCCATTTCAACATGGTCTGGTTGCAAGTAACAATACTGCCGTCCGGTTGAAATGAAATCAGGCCGCAAGGTGCTTGCTGATAGTAGAAACTTTCGCGCGTAAAAGATGTTTCTTGCATGTGTGCTTTGTCGATTGCTGTAGAGCTGCGGTAGTATCCTTACACCGACCAGGAAAATAAAGGGATGTAGCGTGGTTTGCAGGGCTACCGTGTTGCCGGGTTGTAATCACCGGTGAAAGGCAGGTCGTATAAACGTTTCAGTGCCTTAGTTTAGAAAAACCTCCAGCTGTTTAATGATCTCCATTGGTGAACTAAGGTGTGGACAGTGTCCCGTTGCGCTCAAAATAACCATGGAGTTTTCAGGCGTGTGTTCCTGTATATACGCTCCTACTTCTGTTGGCGCCAGCGGATCCTCAACGCATTGCAACGTGCGACTTTCTACGGTTAAGTTTTGCAACTGCGAACGCGTGTCCGACATAAAGGTCACTCTTGCAAATTGTTTGGCGATTTCCGGGTCTGTTGAACAAAAGCTGTTTGCAAGGGCTTGCCCGAGTTCTGGTTTATCGGCATTACCCATTACTACGGAAGCCATACTCTGCGACCATCCCAGGTAGTTGCTGTCCATCACTTCCAGTAGGTCCTCTAAGTCGTTTGATTCCATTCCTCCGCTATAGCCATTGTCATTTTTGTAACAAGGGGAAGGGCTTACAAAAAGAAGTTTGCTGAAAAACGTCGGCTCTGCAATGGCAGCCAGGGTGCCAATCATACTGCTAACGGAATGCCCTACGAAAATGGCGTCATTAATCTTTAATTCGCGGCAAATCTCCAGCACGTCCTCCGCATAACCGTTAAGGTTGCTATATCGCATTTCATCATAGGCAGTAAGATCCGAATTGCCTGCACCCACATAATCAAACAAAACAATGGTGTAATCCTTTTCGAATGCGGGAACGATGTGCCTCCAGGTATTTTGATCGCACCCAAAGCCATGGGCAAAAATCATAAAGGGTTTTCCGTGTCCAATTACTTTAACGTTGTTTCTTCTTAGAATATCTTGCATATACTTAATTGACATCTATCAAAACGGTCAGCCACGGTCTTTATTGTCGTATCGTTGATGGAAAGGATCTTTTAAAATACCCTGGCATGGCTGGCTTAAACCGGGTTTTTAAGTCGGTAGCTCGGACGAGAACTTTTCAGCCAATATGCAAACATCCAGCACTTCACAGATCACATTTAGTACGGGCATAATGGCTCATGGAGGGTTGGTTTAGGGTTGGTTTTATCCGGCGGCTGCTCCTGTACCTAACTTCCTGCCTCGGTTCAGGCAGCGACTTCGAAAAGTTCAATCCTTTTATAACACTGCGCAACTGCTTACAATCCCCCAAACGCTTCAATCTGTTTAAAATAAAACATTTGTCTTAGAGGTTTCAACAAACAATGCAGTTAAAGGAACCAGCCAACGATAATTTTGGATGCATACTGTTGTTGATAACAGGAATGGTGTTTGAACCAGCGGGCAGTTTTGTTTAGGTTTCTTGTCTGTCCCTGACCACTATAAAGCCAGAGTGCCGGTCCGGGGTACCGGACGTTCAAACGGGCAATACGGACAGCAAAACAAAGGTTTAAAACGAGTTGCTTCAGGATTTTTCCCTTGCCTGCTTAATGCTAAATGTCATATGCTAAAAAAAGAGATTACGATCTACGATATCGCGAGAAGACTTAAAATATCCAGTGCTACAGTCAGCCGCGCTTTTATGGAAAATTCCCCCGTTCGAACTTCTACCCGAAAAAAAGTTTTTGATCTAGCTGAACAACTCGGATATCGCAGAAATCATTTTGCTTGTAGCCTTCGACGGCTGCGTTCCTATACCATCGGGGTAATCGTACCGGAAATCAATGATTATAGTGCAGGCATAATCTCCGGAATGGAAGAAGTTGCCCGGCACGAGGGTTATAATATTATCATCAGCCAGTCATTCAATAATACTGCAACAGAACGAGCAATTGCCAAAAACATGTTTAACCTTCGCGTCGATGGGTTAATCGTTGGGATGGACTCCAATGCTGCAGACAGCGAGCTTTTTGATATGCTGTTGAGAAAAAACATTCCGATACTCTTTTTTGGCAATCATACCTGTAACGCCAATTCGGCAAGTCTCTCATTCAACAACCTCAATGCAGGTTATAAAGTTACCGAACACCTTATTCAAGCCGGTTGCAGGCGCATTATGCACATTACCTCATCTACGGATGGCACTATATATACAGAGCTTTTAGAAGGTTACAAACGGGCGCTGCAAAAACACCAGTTACAAACCGGTAATCATTTGGTGCTTCAAAACAACCTTAGCGTAGAAGCCGGTATCGAAGCGGCAAGAGCAATCGCAAAGTTGACCCACTTACCGGATGGAATTTTTGTAGCAAACGATACCTGCGCAGTAAGTTGCATGGCTGAATTAAAGAGCCTCGGTATCCGTATTCCTGTTGATATTGCATTTGCTGGGCTCAACACCAGCATGCTCTCGGGTATTGCAGAACCCGCACTCACAACCGTAGGGTGGCCCGGTAAAATCGCCGGTGAGACCGCTGCCCGAAAGTTAATCAACAGCATTAATGACGAGGTGCAACTGGATCCATCATCCACGTTCGCCATCGAGGCGGAATTGATCATCCGCGCTTCGTCGAGCCGGTCAAATTAAAACGGAACACCTGGTTATCCCGTAATCGGGCGTTTCGCATTGCTATAACACTTAAGTTGCTATTCCAAAAAGACCCTTTCATGAAATTTATTCCAGCCGTTTTTACCTTCATGCTTACGATTGCCCTTGCCATCCAGGTCGGAGCGCAACGGGAGGCTACAAACCCCGTGATTTTTGCTGACGTGCCAGACGTGTCCATTGTCAGGGCAGGCAACACCTATTATATGAGCAGCACCACGATGCACATGAGTCCGGGCGTACCGATCATGAAATCAAACGACCTGGTTAACTGGCGATTGGTAAGCTATGCCTACGACACCCTCGCAAACATGGATGCCCTGAACCTAGAAAACGGTAAAAGTACTTATGGCAGGGGATCATGGGCGAGCAGTATCAGGTACCACAAAGGCACTTTCTATGTAAGCACCTTTGCGCAAACGACAGGTAAAACATATATCTACTCCACCAAAAACATCGGGAAAGAACCGTGGAAAAGAATAGCGTTTGAGCCCAGCCTGCACGATCACTCCTTGTTTTTCGACGATGATGGTAAGGTTTACATGCTCTATGGGGCAGGAAAACTTACACTGGTTGAACTGCGTGATGACCTTTCCGGCATCAAACCCGGCGGTGTTAACCAGGTGGTTATCGAAAACGCCAGCAAGCCCAGCGAAGTGGAAGGCAGAAGGGGTGGTCTCGGCGCCGAAGGTTCTCAGCTGTACAAGGTAAATGGCAAATATTACCTGTTTAATATTACATGGCCTCCGGGAGGCATGCGTACCGTGGTTATCCATAGAGCAGATAAACTTACCGGACCCTGGGAAGGAAAAGTCGGCCTCCAGGATCTGGGTGTTGCACAAGGCGGGTTAATCGACAGGCCTGACGGTAGTTGGTACGCTTACCTGTTCCGCGACTTTGGTGCAGTTGGCCGCATTCCCTACCTGGTGCCCGTTAAGTGGGAGAATGGATGGCCCATCCTGGGTGTAGACGGCAAAGTGCCCGGAAGGCTTGATCTTCCTGCAAGTAAGGGACTTATTCCCGGGATCGTAGCTTCAGATGAATTCACCAGGAAAAAAAACGAACCTTCACTCCCGCTGGTATGGCAGTGGAACCACAATCCCGATAACAGGTTTTGGTCACTAACAGCCCGGAAAGGTTTTCTGCGGCTCACAACCGCACGCGTCGACACAAGTTTTTTAATGGCGCGCAACTCGCTTACGCAGCGAACCTTTGGACCTGCTAGTGAAGGCTCAACAGCGTTGGATATTTCGAATATGAAGGATGGCGACATTGCGGGTTTAGGTCTTTTACAGAAAAATTTCGGGCTTGTTGCAGTACGGGCAAGTGGTAATAGTAGGAGTCTGGTGATGATCAATGCAGGCACAGGAGCACCGGTTGAGATTGAAAGCATTCCGCTTAACCAAACAGTGGTGTACCTGAAAGCTTCATGTGATTTCCTGAATAAAAAGGATATAGCAACGTTTTCGTATAGCCTCGACGGAAAAACCTGGTTACCGATCGGCTCACCTTTAAAAATGGCTTATACGATTCCCCAATTCATCGGGTATCGTTTCGCATTGTTTAACTACGCCACCAAAACTCCCGGCGGTTCGGCTGATTTCGATTATTTCCGGGTCAAAGATATCTCCGGTACAGCAAACCTAGGGGCAGTGGGCCGCAATTAAACCGAACCCACCACGTTTTACACCAACCGGAATAGATAAAGGCTGCGAAAAGGTGGTCAGATGGAGGGAATTATACGACCGGGGTCGAGGAAAGCGGCTTAACCAGCAGGATTTTGAAGAATTCGGGTGCAACAATTTTTTCATTTCTTTCGTCAATTTTTCCATTCCCTGAACAACCACATTGATAATTTTGTCGTTCATCGATATACCATAATTTTTAGCGATTGTAACCACTGCTGTATTCCTCCCGCTTTGTCGCACCTCTGCACCAGAGGTAGATTGGGCACCGTAATGGGTTCCGTCCATAATTGGTCAGGGAAGCAGCAATAGATTTTACGCATATGAAGAAAATAGCGCTTGCTTTTGTCGCAATGTTTACGGCTTTCAGCACCTTTTCACAAGGGGTTGTAAAACAGTCCACCTCCGGGTTCGACGTCGATCAGACTAATATTCCACATGGGCGGGTTGATTCTGCAAGTTATAAGTCAACAACCGTTGGCACAGCCCGAAAAATAACCATCTATACACCACCAGGATACGTTTCAACTAAAAAATACCCCGTTTTATACTTACTTCATGGCATTGGCGGCGATGAAAAGGAGTGGCTGAATGGCGGCAAACCACAGGTTATCCTCGATAATTTGTACGCAAACAAGAGGGTTGAGCCAATGATTGTGGTAATGCCAAATGGCCGCGCAATGGAAGATGACCGCGCAACAGGAAACATCATGGCGCCGGACAAAGTACAGGCATTTGCTACTTTTGAAAAAGACCTGCTGAACGATCTTATTCCTTTCATTGAAAAAAACTATCCCGTATATACCGATCGTGAGCACAGGGCCATAGCTGGTCTGTCAATGGGCGGTGGCCAGTCGCTGAATTTCGGACTTGGTAACCTTGATAAGTTTGCATGGGTGGGTGGCTTTTCTTCTGCTCCCAACACCAAAGCTCCGGCGGAACTACTGCCTGATCCCGCAAAAGCAAAGGAAAAGCTGAAATTGTTATTCATTTCCTGCGGCGACAAGGATGGGCTATTACGCTTTAGCGAACGAACCCATACCTATCTTTCTGAAAATGGCGTTCCGCATATTTATTATATCGAGCCCGGCGTCCACGATTTTAAAGTCTGGAAAAACGGTTTGTATATGTTCTCTCAACTGCTGTTCAAAGCTGTTGATACCACCACGTTTTCGCAATATAAATATGCAGCAAACGAACCCGGGTAACAACAAGGGTGGCTCAATCCTCGGCTCTCTTCAAATCTTTAACCAACATAAAGGTGCTCGCCGGTTTCGATCAGGTATCGGCTAATCCGGAGGGAATAATACTAATTATATGTTCCCCCCTTCCAAATCGATTGCGAACCGGGTGGTGAGGGGGATTGCTCCTGAGAACTGTTCGAAAAATACCGTGAGCAGAGCGATTGATTTCTTCTATAAGTTATGTTGCCTACAGATCATGATTGGTTTGTCCAAATTTGAACAGTCAGGTGCAAGTCGATTGGTTATTGTTCAGGAAGGGGGTAGTAGAAGAATTTTGGGCGTGCCCCCATTTCCGGCTGATGCCGGAATGGGGTCGGGCTTTCCGCTGCAAGTCCCGGCGCCAGGGCGCCGCGGCTTTCCGCTGCAATCCCTCACGCGAAAGGGCCTGCTCGCATCAAGTCTGTTTATACAGTGGAAGTTTCTGCAACATTTTTAAACAGTAACCGATTGCTACAAAACACGCGAAACGCAGCTGGGGAACGGCAACCTTGTGGCTTTTACCTGCGTGTACCTGGCAAACCCATTTGTTTGTAATAATACGCAACTCGTAGTGAAAACATGGCTAGCAAATTTAATTTAGAGGGTAGATTAGTTGTAAATTAAAGAATGTAACCGATTACACGAAAAAGAGCGCTATCTTACATTTTGTTTAAAGTTTAGTTTCAGCAGAGCCATAATGATAAATCAGACAACATTGATACTTAATGAGATAATTGTCCTGCAGCTACACTTTGAACATTTGTCGCATAGAAATCAACATTTCAGCTAGTCGTTCGACTAACACTATGTTAAATTTATCGTCTAATTGATTGCTAATACCAACCCAACCAAAGTCATATGAACAATTTTACCTGACCCTCCGCGCCCGAAAACGGGCATTGCCGCCAACCGGCCAGCCTGCTACTTCACCAAGGCTACTAACGAACCAACCCCCTTATCACATTACTTATTTAAAAGCATGAAAAATTTGTATCCGGATTTACCACTCGGCGGCGCTTGCCGGGCCTTAAAAAAGCTTTTGATAATCTGTTTACCATTACTTCTTTCCATTGTTTCACCACAGGCACAGGCCCAGAACTTAAGGGTTAATGGCCGGGTGGTTGATGAAAAAGGCGCACCAATGACCGGTGCCACTATCTCCGAGCGCGGCACCAAATCTACCGCAGTAACCCGCGAAGATGGTTCATTTACCATTTCTCTTTCTAAGTCGAAAACAGTACTTGATGTTTCTTTCGTTGGCTACTCTCAACAGCAATTTGAAACAGATGGTGCTGCTCCCATTGTTATAAGAATGGTGCCAGCCAGCCAGGCAATCGATAGCGTTATCGTTGTAGGTTACGGTAGACAACGAAAAGAAAGTGTTGTTGCTGCCATTACTCAAACTACCGGTAAAGTATTGCAACGGGCCGGGGGAGTTTCTAATATCGGCGCTGCCCTCACCGGGAATGTTCCCGGGGTAATTACGGTTCAGGGAACCGGCATGCCAGGGCTTGAAGATCCTCAGATTTTCATCAGGGGCCAGGGTACATGGAACAGTTCGGGTCCGCTGATCCTGGTGGATGGTATTGAGCGCTCCATGAATGGGGTTGATATCGGCTCGGTAGAAAGCATCTCAGTACTAAAAGATGCTGCAGCAACTGCGGTCTTCGGGGTTAAAGGTGCGAATGGAGTGGTTTTGATAACCACAAAAAGGGGAGTTGATGGTAAGGCCAACATTAATGTTATCGTGAACTCAACATTGAAATTGCCATCCCGGCTTCCCCAGAAGTACGATGCTTTTGATGCTTTAAGGATCAGAAATCAGGCAATTGAACGAGAACTAGGCGTAAACCCTGCATCTTGGCAGGATTACACCCCTCAGGCAATCATTGATAAATACCGCAGTCCGGCAAACTTGCAGGAGGCAGAACGTTATCCAAATATCGACTGGCAGGATGAGTCTTTACGAAAAGTAGCTACTGCGCAAAATGCTAACCTCAGTATTTCCGGCGGATCGGGTTTTGTAAAGTATTTTACTTCAGTCGATGTGCTTCATGAAGGTGATATCATGAAGATACCTAATAATAATAAGGGTTATGATCCGGGCTTTTTCTACGACAGGCTAAACCTTCGTGCAAACCTCGACTTCAAACTTACAAAGAGTACCACATTATCAACCAACCTTTCGGGCCTTCATGGCAAACGCCAGACGACCTATAGTGGTTTCGAATATGCATGGTACCAGGGCATTTACGGTAATGCTCCCGATCTTTTTTATCCCCAGTACAGCGATGGCTCTTATGGATATTATCCAAATGATCCAATCGCAACAAACAACCCTGCTCACATCCTTGGAAACAATGGGGTAAGAAATGAGAAGACAACACAGATGACTACGGATTTTATCCTTAGCCAGGATCTAGGCGCGCTTGTTAAAAACCTCAGTTTCAGGGCTTCGTATTCGTTAGACAATACTTTTCTTGCTGTGGGCGGTATAACTGATGGCGGAAGTACGATTACCAAATGGATCGATCCGAATACAGGGGCGGTTCGCTATGGAAATACTGCGGGCATTAACCAGTTTGACTATGTGGTACCGCAATGGGGAGTGGCATCAGATGCTTTCCAAAACAATGCAACCCGTAGAAGAACAGTTTACCAGGCGCAATTAAACCATTCAGCTAGAATCGGCAGGCACAATATTTCTACAATGGGCTTGTTTATGCGTAATGAGAGTGCTACTGGTAGCGCCTTCCCTGATTTTCGTGAAGACTGGGTTTTCAGAACAACCTATAATTATGGCAACAGGTATTTTGCCGAGTTTAATGGTGCTTACAACGGTTCACAAAAGTTTGGTCCGGATTACCGCTTCGACTTCTTTCCTTCCGCCGCTGTGGGCTGGACGTTAACCAATGAGCCTTTTATGAAGAAGGTTCCGTGGGTGTCCTCTCTTAAGGTTCGTGGTTCATACGGTTTAGTAGGAAATGATAATGTTGGAAACGCGAATTACCTGTATGTGACCCAGTGGAGCTTTGGTGGAGCATCTCGTTTGGGCGAGAACAATAACAACGCTAATAGCCCATACCAATGGTTCAGGGAGAGTGTGATCGGAAACCCCGAGATACATTGGGAAACAGTTGCAAAAGCTAATATTGGTGTAGACTACTCCTTATTCAGGGGCCTTATCGAAGGTAGTGTCGAATTATATCGCGACTATCGGACTGATGTCTTAATTGCCGGTAACCAAAGGGCAGTTCCCGTCTACTTCGGGGGCACACCACCACCGGCTAATCTGGGTGAGACAGTGGTGAAAGGCTACGAAATAGAAGTTAAGTTCAATAAAAACCTTAACAGGGATATGCGCCTCTGGGGCAACATTGCAATTACCCACGCAAAGGACCAGATTATTGACAGGGACGATCCACAATTATTAGATGACTATCTTAAACAGGCTGGCTACCAAATCGGCCAGACCCGTTCTCTCATCCGTACAGGCTACAATAATTCATGGGATGAGGTTTATGGAAGCACCAGGGTTGATCAAAACGACAACCACAAGCTACCAGGACATTTCAATCTCATCGACTTCAATGGTGATGGCGTTATCAATAACTTCGATAATGCGCCTTATGCCTTCCCGCAAAGACCTCAGAATACCTATACTGCCAGCGTAGGCTTCGACTACAAACGCTTTGCTGTATTCGTTCAGTTCTACGGTGTAAACAACGTAACACGCGAGCTTACACAAACAAACTTCAATGCTAAATTGAATTCGGTTTACCAGCAGGGTGACTATTGGTCAAAGGATAACCAGGATGCTGATGGCCCAATGCCAAGATGGAAATCATTGGCATACGGCACTGGGTATGGAGATTTCTTTCAATACGATGGTTCTTATCTGCGGTTAAAAACCGCCGAAATTTCCTACACCTTAAATCCGGCATGGGTAAAGAAAGCCGGGGTTCAATCTATGCGCCTGTTTGTTAATGGTAACAACCTTACGTTCTGGAGTAAAATGCCGGATGATCGTGAAGGTAACGTAGGTAACACCAACACTTCTGGACAGGGCGCATATCCAACCGTTCGCCGGGTCAACTTCGGTTTCAATCTTAGTTTATAACGATTAAAGTCTCAATATGAAAACGTATCTAAGAGCAATTTTATCTGTAAGTACACTACTTATAGTATTTGGACTAGCGTCCTGTAAAAAATATCTTGACAGGCCGCTGGACGCAAACATTTCTGAACAAGACGTGTTTACGAATTTCAGGAGTTTCCAGGGCTTCACGGAAGAGTTATACCATTGCCTGCCCGACATGTCGAAGAGCACATGGAACAACGAGTGGAATATGGGTGACGATATCCTGTCGACAACCAATGCACAATATCGGTTGGGTGCAGAGTTCGACAACGGAAACTACAGGGCTTGGCAAACCGGTGGTGGTGGCTGGGATAATAGCTGGCTCGACGACGGTGGTCCGAACACAAGTAACGACCCACATAGAAAGGGATTGTGGCCTTTAAGCTGGTACGGCATCCGTAAAGCAAACCTTGGGCTTGCAAACCTTGATAAATTGGTAACGGCTACCCAGGATGAAAAAAATGTCCTGAGAGGTCAACTACTGTTTTTCCGAGGCTTTTTTCACTTTCAGTTAATGAGTTTCTGGGGCGGGCTTCCCTATATCGATACTGTATTATCAAGTACAGCAAAACTGGAACTGCCTAGGTTAACTTACCGCGAAACAGCTCTTAGAGCCGCTAAGGATTTCGAAGATGCAGCTGCTCTATTACCAATCAATTGGGACAGTTCACCCGTTGGCGATCTAACCAAGGGCCTCAATCAACAACGCGTAACTTCATCAGTGGCGCTTGCCTATAAGGGTAAAGATTTGTTGTATGCAGCCAGCCCAATGATGAACCAACTAACAACAGGTGGTAACACTTACGACCAGGAATTGTGCAAACAAGCCGCAGAGGCATTCTCGAGGGTGCTCAAATTATCTGAAACCGGAGCGTCCCAGTACAAACTGCTGCCCTGGGATCGTTACAGTGAAAATGTGTTTACAATTTCACCAAACGGCAAACATCCTGGCTTTCCTGAGGTCATCTTTGGCCCACCAAGTTTTAGTCCCGGTAATTCAAGGTGGTCATTGGTAAATATGTTCATCCCACCACCATTGGGTGGAGAGGCCGGAATATCATCACCAGCTGCCAACTATGTTAATTATTTCGGTATGGCAAACGGTTTGCCCATCGACGCAGCCGGTTCAGGATACACTACTGCTGATCCATGGACTAACAGGGACCCACGGTTCTATAAGGCGATTACTTACGATGGCGTACGCATGATACGTGGTACCGCCAATGCTGCTTATCGTTTTGCTGAACTCTTCAATGGCGGAAACTTACGCCTCGATAATACCGCCAGCCGTAGCGGATACCTGGTTCGCAAATTTGTAACCGACGGTTGCAACAGTACCGACAACGAATGGAATAACATTAATATCGTAATTCCTTATCTGCGCTTAGCTGATGTTTACCTTATGTATGCTGAAGCAGTTGTGCAGGGATATGGAACCCCTCAAAGCAGTGTTCCAACTTTCATTTCTGCAATCGAAGCGGTAAATAAAGTAAGGGCGCGGGCTACAGTACCAGATGTGGATAGCAGGTACGCAAACTCAAAAGACGCTTTCATGGGCGAACTGATGAGGGAAAGAGCGGTTGAACTGGCTTTCGAAGGTTTGCGTTGGCATGACCTCCGTCGCTGGAATGTGGCCGAACAAATGAAGTACCGCGAAAAAACTGTTATTGATTTTGACCGTGGCCCGAATGGCAAGCCGCTCAACCTCAGGGAAAGAGTTGTTGTGACAAGGGTATTCGAAAAGAAACACAACTGGCTTCCTTTACCAAATAATCAGGTAAATCTATATCCCTCATTTGGGCAAAACGAAGGATGGTAATTAGTACCGGCCTTGGTTGTATCGGGTAAAATCAATGTCGTTTAGTTAAGAGATTGCTTTGGTTCCAGCCGGAGTATTTGAACGGGCATTGTTTCCTCTCCCGCAACTATACAGTTGAATGGGCGTTGAACTTCCGTCGGCATGAGCCGGACAGGCTCTTACTGCATACAATCAACGGTAACAGCAGGTGAACAAACGGCTTAACTAAACGACATCGTTTCAAAATCAATTAGCACTAAGGCATAAACGAAGGAGTTAATTTCAAAAGTTACTTAATGAAGTATTTCAAAATATGGATGGCATTCTTGGTAATTCTCTCGTGTCTTTGCAAGAATGTAGCAGCACAAGATGCTAACCAGGTTACAATTGTTTCAGTTATTTATGACAATAAGGGTCTCCCTGTCGCCAATGCGCTTGTAAGCGGCAATGGCGGGCAAACAACAGCTTACACTGATGAAAGTGGCAAATTTTCCATCACCGTACCAGCAAACGCCGTTGTTTTAATCAATGCCAAAGGATTCAAAATGCAGTCACTCCGGGCAGGTGCAATACCCGCGAGAATTGGCCTTACTGTAGACAATGAGGCCGAAATGATATACCTTCCTTTTAGTAGAGTCAATAGGCAAGACCGTCCGGGTGCAATCAGCGTATTAAATCCTGAGACATATATCGATCGCGACTATAATTTCACTGTCGAAGGTGGAATGAACGGGAGGGTAGCGGGCTTGTTATCCAGTAATAATATCTGGGGCATGGAGAATGCTATGGTGATGATTGACGGGATCCGTCGTGAATTTAGCGATATCACTTTTCCTGAGGTACAACAGATATCAGTTCTAAAAGGCATCAACGCAGTTGCGCTTTATGGTAGCCAGGCAGCCAAGGGCATTATCTTCATCACAACAAAAAAAGGTGAGGTCAATACGCGTAAAATAAGTGTTCGGGTAAATTCAGGTATTGCGCTGCCAAGGGCTCTACCAAACTACCTGAATTCTGCTGACTATATGACCTTGTATAATGAGGCACGCCGTAACGATGGTCTGCCGGAATTGTATACCCCTGCTGCTATCGAAAGTCATCGTACGGGAAATTCTTTTCGCTACCCCAATGTTGATTATTACTCATCAGAATACCTGAAGAAGTTTCAGAACGCTACCGATGCGAACGCTGAATTCTCCGGGGGATCAAATGTTGCACGATTTTACTCGAATGTTGGTTATTCAAACAGTACGACCCTGCTGAATGTGGGAGAAGGTAAAGACGAAGGCGACAACCGTTTAAATGTTAGGGGAAATGTCGATTTAAAGTTGAATGACAAGATATCCAGTTCGATTTACGTATCTGCAATATTCCGTGAAAGCCGCAGGGCTCGTAGCAGTGTTGCAGGTGCCAATTACTGGAACAATGCCGCTACGTTGCTTCCCAACAGATTTACCCCGCTTATTCCTATTAGTTCAATATCTCCTAACGACAAGGCTACGCTCGGTGTTGTAGGAGCAAGTCGTAATTTGATTAATGGACAATACTTATTAGGTGGACTGCAAAGCTTTCAAACGAACCCTATTGCCGACTTGTATGTAGCCGGATACGATAAAAACATACAACGTGTGTTTCAGGTTACAAATGAAATCAATGCCGACCTGGGTGCAGTAATTCAGGGCCTTTCTTTTCACACATTGTTCAACCTTGATTATTCAAACTCTTACCTGCAGTCGATCAGTAATACTTACGCGGTGTATACACCTACCTGGAGTGCTTCAGGCGATACGATTACCGGGCTCCAGAAATTCGGTGAAGATACCCGGCCAGGTACGCAGAATATCAACAACACAGCTCAGCGGCAGAATAATAGCTTTTCAGCGTGGCTGGGTTACGACAGAAGCCTGAATGCAGTTCATAACATATCTGCCAAGTTGCTGGGTTATACTTCATCTATTACCGTTAATGATATCTACCAGCCCATTACCAATTCACACCTGGGACTACAACTGGGTTATAATTACAAACACAGGTATTGGGCAGATTTCAGCGGTGCCTATATTAATTCTACCAGGTTGCCGGATGGTAACAGAACAGGATTTTCTCCTACCGCAAGTGTGGGATGGTTACTTACCTCTGAACGCTTTCTTGCGAATTCCAAAGCTGTCAATTACCTGAAACTGTCTGCATCTGCAGGCATCCTGGACACTGACCTGGATATTAGAAGAAACAATCAGGATGCATTTTACCTGTATAACAATATTTATGGACGTGGTACAACCTACAGGTGGAATGACGATGTTGCGGGTGCAAATCAAACCACTACCTCAAACCAGGGAGCAAGCCCTGACCTTGGTTTCCCAAGCAGAAAAGAAGTGAATGCAAGTCTCGAAGGTTCTTTCTTCAACAACCTGATAACACTTCAAACAACTGTCTTTAAAACAAAAATGGACGGTCTTGCAACACAACGATTCTCACAGTATCCAAACTACTTTAGCACATTTATTCCTTTCACCAATTATAATGCTGACCAACGTAGTGGATTTGATGTAATGTTTAACGTGAACAAAAAAGTTGGGAATGTTGAATTAAGTCTGGGAACAAACGCCACCTATGCGGTATCAAAAGTGATAAAACGCGATGAGCTCTTTTTAGATAGTTACCAGAACAGGGCTGGCAGACCAGTGGATGCAATTTTCGGCCTGGTAAGTAATGGTTTCTATATGGATCAAAATGAAATCAACAGCCAGTCAAGACAGTTGTTTGGTGAAGTGAAACCCGGAGATATCAAGTACGTTGATCAAAACGGAGACAAGTTGATTGACACAAGGGACGAAGTAATAATTGGTCGCTTTGTTGCCCCTTTTACTTACGGTATCAACTTCAATGTTGCTTATAAAAATTTCAATCTGTTTGTGTTAGGCACAGGTAGTAAAGGTGGAAATAATCTAAGAAATAACAACTACTTCTGGGTAAGTGGTGATTTAAAGTATTCTGATGTTGTACTTGGCAGGTGGACAGAAAGTACCAAAAGCACCGCCACATTCCCTCGTTTAAGTGCACAGCAGAGTGCTAACAATTTCCGTACTTCTGATTTCTGGCTTTATAGTACAGACAGATTTAACCTTAGCAAAGTGCAGCTTACCTACAACCTGCCTGAGAAAGTTTCAGGTAACGCCTTAATTAGAGGTTTGGTAGTATATGTCGCCGGCTCAAATTTGTACACGTTTTCAAAAAACCGTGAAATCCTGGATTTGTCCATTGCCAACACGCCTCAGTTCAGAAATTATATTGTAGGTATCAGGGCAAAATTTTAAAGAAACATCTTACGTAGTAAAACGATAATCATGGGTAAAAACTTACTGGTACTTCTTATAGTCGCACTAGCGTTCGGCGGCTGTAGAAAGAACCTTGTTCCTCTCGACGATAACCATCGCACATTAGAAGATATTTATGCTGACGCCGGCTATGCCGAAGGAATATTAATGAATGCTTATACAAGGCTTCCAACAAATACATACACGTTTACCGAAGTAGCCACAGACGATGCGGTGACCAACAACAAATTCAGCCCACTCCTTAACATGGCCCTGGGCTCATGGTCAGCTGCTAGTAACCCGGTTGATCAATGGAACAACTCTTATACCGCCATCATGTACTTAAACCTTTTTCTCCGGGAAGTTGACAGTGTTAACTGGGCGCCCATGAGTAATAAGGATGTCCGCAGGTTATTTTCGGATCGTCTGAAAGGCGAAGTTTACGGGCTAAGGGCACTTTTTATGTTTCATCTTCTTCAGTCTCATGCCGGTTACAGTACCAGTGGCGAACTATTGGGTGTGCCGATCATTACTGAAGCACTTGAACCAGGTTCGGACTTTAAAAGGCCACGTAATACATTTGATCAATGTATGCAGCAGATATATGCTGACCTTGCAGAGTCTGAGAAGTATCTTCCATTGGACTATCTCTTCCAGGATATTACAAACCCTTCTCAATTGCCCGCAAAATACGCTGGTGTTGCAACGGGCGATTATAACCGGGTGTTTGGCAGGTTTGCAAGGCAACGTATGTCGGGCCGTATTGTAAAAGCGATCAGAGCCAAGGCAGCCCTGCTTGCCGCAAGTCCGGCATTCAATCCACAGTCACTGCAAAGTAAGTGGGAGGCTGCAGCAAATTTTGCAGGAGAAGTGCTGACCTTAAATGGAGGTGTCAACGGCATGGACCCCCAGGGAGGTTTGTTTTACACTTCCACGAATATCAATGCACTTAATCTCAATCCATCGTCAGGTTCACCAGTTGAACAACGCGAGATGTTGTGGAGAGGCAATATTGTAAATACAAGCAACTTAGAAGTCGACAATTACCCTCCAACTCTCTTTGGAAATGGACGGGTTAATCCAACGCAAAACTTAGTTGACGCCTTTCCTATGGCAAACGGCTACCCCATAACCAATCCTGCAAGTGGATATGTAGCGACTAACCCGTATAATAACCGGGATCCTAGGTTGAGGAACTACATAGTTGTTAACGGCACCACCATGAGAAGTACTACCATCTTTACCAAGTCCGATAATCCCACAAACGATGCGGTTGATGTACTTCCCACCTCCACCAGAACCGGCTATTATATGCGCAAGTTGCTTAACGAAAGTGTGAACGCTAACCCCACCTCCATCAGCAATCAGCGACATTACCCGGTCCATATCCGGTACACCGAGATATACCTGATTTACGCGGAAGCAGCAAACGAAGCCTGGGGACCTACAGGTACGGGAACCCACGGGTTTTCGGCCCGCGATGTTATTGCCGCTATACGCAGGAGAGCGACGATAACTCAGCCGGATAATTACCTGGCAACAATTGGTACAAAAGAAGAGATGCGCAGCCTGATCCGCAACGAAAGAAGACTGGAACTGAGCTTTGAAGGTTTTCGTTTTTGGGACCTGCGCCGCTGGAAGGAAAACCTGAATGATCCTGCAAGAGGGGTGCTCATAAACAATAACGTTTACAACATCAGAACGGTGGAAAGCAGGCAGTATACCAATGATATGTATTATGGTCCTATTCCTTTAACCGAAGCACTGAAGGCCAATCTTCAACAAAACAAAGGCTGGTAAAATCGGTTTTACAATCATCAAGACAATTAACATGAAAAGACTTTTTTTAATATCCTCTTTATTCCTTCTTGTACTAACAGCCTGTAACAAGGATTGGGAATTTCCTGACTACAAGTTTTCTACGGTATATTTTCCTTATCAATCGCCGGTAAGAACGCTGGTACTGGGGGAAGATATCTTTGATAACACTTTGGATAACCAACGGAAGTTTTCCGTTATGGCTACCATGGGTGGTGTTTACGAAAACAAGAAAGATGTAACACTTGACGTTTTGGTAGAGAATACGCTTACCCAGCGGTTAAAATTCAATACGGCGACCGGTGATGATGTAGTTGCTTTGCCAGCTAACTATTATACTTTGCCTCAGGACATGAAGATCAGAATCCCTGCCGGCAAGGTTATGGGTGGAATGGAAGTTCAGCTTACTGATGCGTTTTTCGCAGATCCCCGCTCAATTAAAAATACTTTCGTTCTTCCCCTCAAGATTGTTTCGGTAACCAATGCAGACTCAATCTTAAAGGGCACAAGTAGCAAGACTACTCCTGATCCGCGTCAGGCGGGCGACTGGGGTGTAGCGCCGAAGGATTATGTGCTGTATGCGGTTAAATACATCAATCCTTTTCATGGTGCCTATTTGCGCAGGGGTATCGATGAAGTGAAAGGAAATAATGGAAACACTGCCCTTGATACCACAGTTGTTTATCGGAATGCTTTTGTAGAGCAAGACGAGGTGGTTAGCCTTTTCACCAGATCGCTGACACAGGATAGTATATCGTTAAACGCAAAGAACAAGGGGAATATCAATGCTCCATTCCGGTTGGTGCTAACCTTTGATAATGCCGGAAAATGTACCGTCTCGGCCGTTCCTTCTGCAACGTATACCGTTTCAGGTAGCGGGCAGTTCGTTAAAAAAGGCGACATGTGGGGAAATGAAAAAAGAGATGTGCTGCATTTGAAATACCAGGTTAATTTCGGTACTACTACACATAATCTTACCGATACGCTGGTAATGCGCGACCGGGCGGTTAAGTTTGAAACCTTTTCCATGGTCGTAAATTAATAATCCTCCAACCACATAACGCATAGGTCTTACAAAGCAAGCCCGGGCTTCTTACCGGGTTTGCTTTGCTACCAAACCAGACTTATTAAATCCATTAGGCTTTTCAGGCGCGGTGAGTTGACAATGGTCACTTCGCGCGCTATGACACGCATTGTTGTTCCGGTTTGCCGTTGATGCAAGCTGGAACAGCATTAGCAATGCTAATGAGGTTAACTGAAAGACATGAGCATCTCGTATGCTTGAAGTAGCACTCGTTAGGTAACAGCACTTCTTACCTATACTCTTTCCGGTTTAAACGAGGCAATGCACGAGTTGCTTTGACCCAATTGTATAATCGAACACCCACAATATTCTTTTCAATAACAATCATGAATTCGATGAAATCTTACCTGCTGCTATTAAGTACGCTTTGTATTGCAGTCCTGTTTAGCCGGTGCACGGGAAAGATGTCCGCGCAAAATGCTACGCAATCGTCGCGATCCACAAAAGGTCTTAAGGACTACTATAAAAATTACTTCACCATGGGGGTCGCTGTATCCCCACGGGAGTTAAGAACAGATGCAGCTAAGCTGGTTGCTGAACACTTTGCCAGTGTTACACCCGAAAACGCCATGAAGATGGGGCCGATACATCCCAGGGAAAATGAATACTTCTGGTCAGATGCCGATACCATTGTTGCCTTTGCCAAAAAGAATAAAATGAAAGTACGTGGTCATACCCTCGTATGGCATGCACAAACACCCAACTGGCTCTTTACAGGAGCTAATGGCGACACGGTATCGAAACAGCTATTGTTGCAAAGAATGAAAGATCATATCACTACTGTTGTTAACCGCTATAAAGGCAGCATCTATGCATGGGATGTTGTTAACGAAGCAATAGACGATAATAACCAGCTTTACCTGCGCAATACTGCATGGTACCGCATTTGTGGCGAAGAATTCATTGCCAAAGCATTCGAGTATGCACACGCAGCCGATCCCAAAGCAGTACTTTTCTACAACGATTACAACACCGAAAACCCTGGAAAGCGGGATCGTATTTTCAAGCTGGTAAAAGGTTTGAAAGACGCCGGTGTACCCATTCACGGAGTCGGTTTGCAGGGCCATTGGTCTGTAAACAACCCCAGTCGCGAAGAGCTCGAGCAATCGATAAAAATGTTTTCTTCTCTTGGTCTCCAGGTACAGGTCACCGAGCTGGATGTCTCGGTTTATGCGGGCCGCCAGGGTGGTCAGCTCATCAACGGACAGCGCGATACTTCAAGCACCTTTACAGCTGAAATGGAGCAACAGCAACTGGAGAAGTATAAAATGGTATTTGATGTATTTCGTAAATACAAAAAGGAGTTAACGGGTGTTACTTTTTGGAATATCTCTGATCGTTATAGCTGGCTTGATGGGCGCGGGCGCAAAAACTACCCGCTCCTGTTCGATAGAAACCTCCAGCCAAAAAAGGCCTTTTGGGAAGTTGTAAATTTTTAGAATTATTTGTCGTTTGTTTTAAGGGGCACGATGTGCTGCATGCCTTTACACCATCACCTTTAAACATGAAGGTGAACTACGCTAACAGCAATATGGGCCACCCCGCTAACCTGGTAACACGATGCCGATAATGGCTTTGGGTTACTAGGATTGTGGTTTGAAATGGACCAGGTGTGGCTCATGGACAGATCCTGCTCCGGTATGGTTTGTCAACCACAGATTGAAGAGCGCTATTAGAAGACCTTAGACGTTACGTTCTCACAATATCCGTTCAGGGCTTAGCAGAACTTCTCAACTAAAAATTAGATACAATAACCTTAAGCAGTTTTAGAAAAGGTCAATGCGATAACGGTTTGGAGCGATGTTTTCCCGCAGTCAACCTGCTTATAGTCATACCACCCGGCCAGTACCTAAGCTCAAGGGCTGCATGAGCTTCAGACTAAAAAAGCCTTGTTTCTTAGGTATAGACTCCAGGGTATCTGATAAAATAATTTCTTTAACTTGCTTCAGGGGCGAATAGTTTCCGGTCAACCAATCATTACTTGAATCCGGTAGTCAGTAGAAGCGGTTCTGGAGTGCTAATTCTTAGCGTGGTTATTTCCATACTTAAACTCCTTGCTTGGCCGCATTGGAGGTGCCAATTTCGAGCATTATCTGAATCACCAATGAACCCGGACAAGGTGTGATTCCCAAACTTAGCTTGATCCAAACCGTTTTCCTTGTTTCATTGCCAGCGAATAACTGATAGGGGATATGGAGTCTGTAGAATACTTAATTTACCTTACAATTTCGATCCTGTTTATCAGGTCGAAGATTCCCTAAACATTCATTGCATCTATTTCAACATTTCAGCTCTGTTAAAACCCGTCTTAATTATAATTTGAGTGAGATTAATTATGGTCATGCGAGTGGGTATTTAAATTGATCAAACCGGCTCAATCCACCACGCTAATCACATTTAAGTTTTCCTGAGTCCCATCAAAAAAATTAACCATTCAGTTTTTTGAGCATTTGTTTAATGCCGATCATACATCAAACGATTCCTGCATAAATATGAAAAAATTTCCAGCGAAAATGACCTGTGCAATTCTTGCACTTTCAACTTTGTTTATCTATGCGTCATTTACTACAAACACCCCGGATAAGATTTATTCCAATAGCGACAGTGTTTCAACCTGGCGTCAATACGGTGGTGGACCGGACCAGTCGAAATACTTTAGTGCTTCGCACATTACCAAAGAAAATGTGAGCCAGCTCAAGGTGGCCTGGGTTTATCCTACTGCCGATTCCTTTCCAAACTTTTTTAGTCCGATCGTTGTCGATACCATCATGTATGTGATGGCCAAAAACTCTTCGCTAGTAGCGGTAAATGCGCAAACCGGTAAAGAGATTTGGATACATGCCAACCTGCAGGGATTAACGCGCAGAGGAATGAACTACTGGGAGAGTAAAGACCGGAAGGACAGGCGCCTATTATTTACCCTGAACAATACATTGCAGGCTATTGATGCCCTGACCGGGAAGTCTGTTATGACTTTTGGCAAGGACGGTTATGTGGATATGAGGGAGGGCCTCGGCCGTGTTCCTTCGACCATCAGGAGAATGCAATCGATGATGCCCGGTGTTGTGTTTGAAGATCTTATCATTATGGGCTCAGCCCCTGGGGAAGGTTATTTTTCTGCACCCGGCGATGTCCGGGCTTATAATGTAGTTACCGGAAAGCTGGCCTGGACCTTTCATACCATTCCACGCCCCGGTGAATTTGGTTATGATACCTGGCCAAAAGATGCCTATAAATATGTAGGCGGCACAAACGTATGGAGCGAAATCTCTATTGATGCTGCAAGAGGCATTGCCTACCTGCCCATTGGTTCGCCAACGTACGACTTTTATGGTGCTGACAGAACCGGAACCAACCTATTTGGCAACTGCCTTGTTGCACTAAATGCCCGTACAGGAAAACGGATTTGGCACTTTCAAACGGTGCACCATGATCTTTGGGACTATGACCTTTCTTCTGCACCTCAATTAATCACGGTAAAAAAAGAAGGCAAAAATGTTGATGCCGTTGCTGTCGCAACCAAACACGGTTTCATGTTTGTATTCGACCGGTTAAACGGTAAACCAATATTCCCTATTGAAGAAAAGCCTTTTCCTGCAAGTCAGATGCCGGGCGAGAAATCGTGGCCCACCCAACCCATTCCAACGGTCGTACCTGATTTTACCAGGCATGCGGTAACCAAAGAAATGCTCAACCCTTATTTACCTGAAGATGAAAAACAGAAATGGTATAAGCGGATCGCAGCTGCAAAATCAGGACTATTTATGCCCCTCTCTGATAAGTATGAAACCATTGCGTTACCCGGTGCTTTAGGCGGTGTAAATTTTGGCAATACTGCGTCAAACCCGGGCAAGGGAATGGTGTATATCCTCACCCAGGAGTACCCCTCTGTATATAAACTTGAAAAGGTTAAGTCAGCACGTGAACTGATGTCCAAAGACGAGGTAGAGAGAGCCAAGTCGATATTATCTACGAGTTGCCGCTCTTGCCATGGCGACAACCTGACCGGAAGAGGTATAGCACCTTCCATTGTTACTTCCGGACAGCGGATGTCATTCGAAGAATTCAAAACAGTTTTGTCGGTTGGCCGTGGTCAGATGCCTGGTTTTGCCCATATCGACGAACAAAGAATGATTGCTGTTCACCGCTACCTCGGTGGTAGTCCTCTTCCAAGAGCAGGTTTTGGTCCCAGAAGAAGTCAGGCATCAAGAACCCCGGAGGGACCTGTAGTGGCTTCGGGTGGCGCACCAGTTAAACCAGATGTAGACCCGGTTCCCGCAATGAATGATTATCCTAAACCGGTACCTCATCCGGCAAGCCGCTACACAACAGATTACGGTACCGCATGGCCCAATTTGTTGGGGCCAACCTGGGCATGGGTTATGGCATATGATCTTAATAGCGGTACCGTAAAATGGAAACAACCACTCGGCGAAGATTCGGCTGCTATGGCCAGGGGTGATAAAACATCCGGCGCCGTAAACGGCTCGCAACGTAAAGGCATGATTGTTACATCAACCGGGGTGCTCTTTTGTAACGGTAAGGGTGGAAAATTATATGCTTATGATGCAGATAATGGAAAACTCTTATGGGAGACCACGTTAAGTAATGAGTCAAATGCCCAGCCGATAATGTATGAGTTGAATGGTAAACAATTCCTCGTGGTTAATTCAACAGCAGGTTTCTCCAGGGATAGTTATGACCACTCTAAAAAGGCTGGTGCTTTACCAAGGGGTTATGTAGTGTACTCGTTGCCTTAAGCAAGCAGTATAATGATGAAGTATGAATCATGAATGCATTTATACTTCATCATTCCCATTGCGGGCGCAGCAAAGCAATCCCGTGTTAATGCAGAAGTATGAATGATGAATGCATTTGTACTTCATCGTTCGTCATTGCGCGCGCAGCAAAGCAATCCCAAGTTGTAGCATCGTAAGCATATGTTAGCAGAAGCAAACCCTTGCCAATCGTCATTGCGCGCGCAGCAAAGCAATCCCGTGTTAATGCAGAAGTATGAATGATGAATGCATTTGTAATCTGCAATTCGTCATTGCGCGCGCAGCAAAGCAATCCCTTTATTTAATTTTGAAGTATGAATGATGAATGCATTTGTAATCTGCCAATCGTCATTGCGCGCGCAGCAAAGCAATCTCATGTTGTGGCATCGTAAGCATATGTTAGCAGAAGCAATCCCTTGCCATTCGTCATTGCGCGGCAGCAAGGCAATCCCATGTTAATGCAGAAGTATGAATGATGAATGCATTTGTAATCTGCCAATCGTCATTGCGCGCGCAGCAAAGGAATCTCATGTTGTGGCATCGTAAGCATAATATTAGCAGAAGCAAACCCTTGCTTATCGTCATTGCGCGCGCAGCAAAGCAATTCCTTTTTTCTAATGATGAAGTATGAGTGAATATCGTTTACTTAACGTGAGTTGCAGAAATTGGTGAATAAAGCGATGCGGTACAAGGGAGTGACACAACGATGGCAAATAGAATTGCCACAGCTGGTCACCAAAGATTTCTCTTAAGTAAACGACATTGAACTATGAATGATGAATGCATTGGTTATCTGCCATTCATCATGCTTACTGCTCACCGGAGCAATCCGAAGTTGTGGCGTCGTAAGCATATGTTAGCAGAAGCAAACCCTTGCCAATCGTCATTGCCCGCGCAGCAAAGCAATCCCATGTTGTAGCATCGTAAGCATGTGTTAGCAGCAGCAAGAACCAAGGCAAAAAAAGGGCCCTGTGTAAAACAGGGCCCTGGACGAACCTTCAGGATTAGTAAGAATCTAAAGGTAAATATCGCTCATTTTATCGCTGGTCATCTTCACCCGCCACATCATAACCTCTCCACTTATAAGCTTTGGCAAGTTTTGCAGCTGCTGGCCATGCAACCTTGTGTTGTTCGCTGGCTACCCACTTGCGCCGGTTTTCTTCGGTATCAAATGCAATTTGTACCTGGTAATTGTATTCTGTTGGTTCAGCTTCAATTGATTTGCTGACATCTGCCGGAAACATGCGCAGCAACTTTGACCAGAGATAACCCGTTTGAACTTTCATTGCGGGAACATAAATGGAAGAATACATTTTTTCAAATGCTTCGCTGTTTTCTTTTGTTACGGTAAAGTCCATCTGCAATGCAATGCCTTTGGTTTTATCGGCAGGCTTCCTGGTCCCCTGGTCCTGGAGCTTATCTGTACTAATACCAACGACCAGTAACTGCAACTCGGTATTACCACGGTTTGATAATTTTAATGTTTCGCCTACCTTAACAAAAAAGGCATCATCCGCTTTAACAGCTGTAGAGTCACCATTGATGGTAACCGTACCCGAGCCATTCATAACATAATACACCTCTTCAATACCCGCCACCGGGCGCGGCTCACCAGAGCCACCCGCAGGTATCACAACATGGTCAACATGGTTCCAGTTGGTACCAAATACACCGGGACCCAGCTCGCGACGATATAGCGCACCACTGCCGGGGTAAGCTGTATTATTTGCCCTGAGGCCCTCCCGTTTTAACTGGCTGGAAACAAATACCGGGATAGGATCCAGGTGTGCGCCCACACGTGTATCGCCGAGATCAAAGTTTTCTGAACGGCCTTTTACCTGGCTCACAGCGAAGTTGAGCCATTTAACAGGTTGTGCTGTTGCATTATAAATTGCATGTGCATCGCCTAATTTACAAGGAACAAGCGCAGGGGCCTTTAACCTGGAGGTATGACCGTTAATGGTAAATTCTGCTTCACCACTAAGGAGCACATACATCTCTTCGATGCTGTGGTGAAAATGGTGGCCAATACCACTTTTTGGTTCTATCACGCCGGCGTGCAGGTAAAGAAAGTTGGTCGATAATGCCTGGCGTCCGATTAATTCGGTAAAGCCCATTTTTCCTGCTCCCGCATGCACTGCAGACAATGACCGGTATTTGGCTGGGTCATTTTGGATAACCCGTTTACTGTTTGCTTGTGCACAAACTGTTAAACAGGTGAGGACTGTGGATAATAGTAAAAGAGATCGGTTCATGTTGATGAAATTTGCCCCATAAAGGGAGAAAATGTTTGAGTTACTCTGATCAGCAATTGCCTGGAACGGCTCACCTCGGTCTACTTCACCAGGTTGTTCCGAACGGGTTTAGCGCTTTTCTTGGCTGTTCCTGAAAGATGAGTCTTAGCCATCAACGGCCAGCCGGAGAATGTGCACATGGATTAGAAAATCATAATTACAAAAGCGCATGTATGATAAAACGCTTTACGCGTTTGTTTACCGCTTTTTTGCAAATGACTTTTGGTCGTTGTTTATTAGTGTAAGTTGTTTTAAAGTTTATCGCCGGCAGGCAGGTGTAATCATTCTGCCCGGCAAATCAATGGGCAACTTTGGTCTTTAAGATCTTATTCCACTTATAGTAAACCCAAAATAAAGGTTTACGATCAATGAAAGCGGACCATAGTGAAAGCCTGAAGTTGCCCAAAGCTATGCGGATGAATGGAGGGTCGCCCCCCGTCCGAACCCGGTTCATCCGGGCGGGCGTCCGACTTGCGCAGCCGGGCGGGCAAGCAAAGCCTCCATGAAAAACAAATGTTCGCGACCAAGAAAAGTTTTCCTGTTTGTGAAAGAATAATCGGTTCAGATCACTATGCAAAAAACGGAACATTAGGTGTTGCATATTTTTTCATTGCCTCAATATTCAGATCAACCCCGATACCTGGCTTCTCAGAAACCCTGATGTAACTATCTTTTACCCAGTTTGCTTCATCAAAAGTTACAATCTCCCTGAACATGGGTTCTGTATGAAAATAAGATTGCCACTCCATCAGGTGGAAGTTAGGCACGGTAACACAAACGTGTGCACAGGCCATAGCTCCAAGTAAAGAAGCCACCATGTGCGGAGAGAAAGGAACATAATACATGTTGGCAAGATTAGCAATACGCTGACCTTCACCCAGGCCACCACATTTTTGCAAGTCAGGCATTACGATGTCTACACCATTATCGAGCAATTGCTTGAAACCATAACCAAGATATACGTTTTCGCCCGCAGCAATTGGTGTATTCGTTTCCGCTGCAATTGACTTGAATGCAGCATAATTCTCTGCCGGAATGGGCTCTTCTAACCAGGTAAGGTTTAAGGGCTCTACTTTTTTAGCGATAGCCTGTGCGGTTGCAAAATCGTACCGGCCGTGCATATCTACGCAAAGGTCAATTTTCGGCCCGACTGCTTCACGTACGGCAGCAAGCTGGTTGTACATCCTTTGTAATTCACCAGGGCTGGCCGTCCAGTTATAGCGGTCCTTCTTATCCGGATCAGATGCATAATCCAGGTCAAACTTTAACGCGTCGAAGTTCCACTTTTTGATGGCTTCTTTACCTGCGTCAGCAAAGTCTTTGGGTGTAGGAAATTGATTACGGTAAAGTGCTGTATCGCAGTATACCCTAACCCTGTCGCGGAGCTTGCCACCCAGCAACTGGTAAACAGGCATGTTATAAGCTTTCCCGGTCAAATCCCACATGGCTGTTTCAATAGCCGACAGTACTGCTACATACATACCTGATTGTCCGCCGCCGAAGTGAGCGCTCCTGCGCAGGTCTTCAAATATTTTATGCGGGTTCAACGGGCTTTGGCCCCTTAATCTTCTGCCAAGGTTTTGTACCAGGTGATAGGTGCCGCCGATGGCGTCTACACCTTCGCCCAAACCATAGATATCCTGGTTGGTAAAGATTTTTACAAAAAGGCTACCACGGATATATCCACATTTTACATCGGTAATTTTTAAATCGGATGGGGGAGAGCTCATTGGCGTTTTCTCAATCGCGTCCTCCATTGGCCTGCCAAAGGTTGCCAGTGGGGCAAGTGGGGCCAGGGCTGCCGCGAGCCCGGCTTTTGATAAAAATGATCGTCTTGAATTCGACATTGTAATCGTTTTAATTTTTCTGAAATGGAGTTGAGTATTCGATTTAAATGGTTGATCCCGCTACTAACTTAGGTCTTAGAAGGTGTTGGTTTGTACGCCGCTTTCTCTTTGTTTGATAATTTCCTGCACCTGCTCTTTGCCAACCGGTAATTTGTTCACGTTGTCTTTAAGCCATTGTGTGAAGTCTTTCTGAATGGGATCGGCCCATCTTGTATCAATCTGTCCGGAAGTATATTTTCCTTCACGTATACGGGTTTGACCGAACAGGTCTTCCAAACGGACACGTTCAGAATTCTTTACCACTCTCTCTGCCAAATGTGGTGGAATAAACATAACCATTCCCATTTTGCCTAATACCACATCGCCGGGCATTACCGTTACACCGTGAATATTCGTTGGCCTGTTAATTCCTACAATCATCGTTGTGAGGTCCCTGTTATTTCCGCCTCCGGGATTATGAAAGGAAGGATCGTAACTATTGAAGTAAGATGTAAAACCATTAAACTCCTTCAAACCTTCTACATCTCTTAATGCACCATTATAAACAATGCCATTACCGGTTCTCGTGTAAATATCTGTACCTACTCTATCTCCAATGGTAGGGCCATTCTTTTTTGCGCCAAATTGATCAGCAACATATACGTCACCCTTTTGCAACTGTTCTACGGCCCAAACATTTTGAGCCCGCCTGCCCACCTTTTTTCCGTCGGCAGTTATCACGCTGTCTTTCCTGCCCATCGAATCGATGGCTCTCCATACATCGGGGCGACCCGGCATAAACGTGGCGGTAAAAGCACGACCGACAAGTACACTATCAGGGTTGATGATCTGTCCCCAGCCTTCAGCAATTTGATACCTGAAGCCTCCTTGCCCCTGCACTACTTCCCATGCTTCTTCTATCGTTACAGCTTTCATTCTTTTAAGAATATCATCTGTTACTTTAGGTCGCCCATCGTGGAAACGATCGCCTTTCCAGTCAGGGGTTAGTGCAATAAGCTCTTCTTTGCTGGCCTGCACATATTGTGCTTGCAGGTGAGTTGTGAATACCACTAATAAGGAAAGCAAAAACAAACGTTTGGTTTTAGACATACCGGCTTATATTTTAAATGAACAATGTTTTAGAGGATATCTGCTTTTAAAACTTCTTTTTCGTCGGCGATTTTTTCGTTGTCCACCAGGTCATCTTTTGGCACACGGTTATGCCACCAACTTGAAAGCAACGAGCCGGTGATATTCATCATTGGTCCGAAAACAGCAGGAGCCAGCGCAACTGCAGGACTGGTACTAATCTTAGACGCTAACGCTGATGCGAGTCCTGCGTTCTGCATACCCACCTCCAGTGCGATTGTCCGGCTATCTCTTTCATTAAACTTGAACAATCTTGCTGACCAGTAACCTAATAGATAACCCAGTGTATTGTGAATGAATGTTGCGAGTACGATTAAGGCACCAACCTGTAAAAGTGCATCTCTTCCTTTTGCGATAATGATAACCAGGATCAGCACAATACCAATCATCGAAGTAATCGGCAGCACCTTGTTCAGCCATGTCGCCTTTCCTTTCAGCAGGTAGCGCAACAGCATACCTGCAGCTACAGGAATAACTACCATCTTCACCATTTCCCAAACCATATCGAGGAGGTGAATGGTAATAAAACTTCCTCCGAGGAACCGCATAAGCAAGGGGGTTAGTAAGGGTGCCAGTAAGGTTGACACCGTGGTGACAGATACAGACAGCGCCAGGTTGCCACGCGATAAATAACACATCACATTTGATGCGAGGCCACTGGGAGAACAACCAACGAGTATGATACCGGCTGCTATTTCGGGAGGAAAATTAAACATATTGGCCACACCAAAACCTATCATGGGCATAATGGTATAGTGGCAAACGATTCCGATTATTACACCTTTTGGCATCTGGAGGATACGACTAAAATCCTGCATACTCAACTCGGTACCCATACCAAACATGATGAGCTGCAACAGCGGTACGATAATAAGCGAAAGGTTGAAGCCCCCTAATGTTTTAAAATAATCAGGGTAGTACATAGACAGGCTCACCGCCGCAAAAATCAGTACGGTGTAAGAAAACCCTTTCAGGAATTTGTTTCCCCTGAAAGCAACCACAAGGCTCAGGAAGAACAGCATCAGCAGCCATCCGCCATACTGATGCATTTGCTGAATGCTTACAAAAATCCAGGCTGCCAAAAAGATACCGGCAGCAACGTAGCAAAGATTATAGATCGTGTTACTTTTCATACGAGCAATCATATTGATTTAAAAAACGGGTTAGTTTCCGGCGTCTTGTTGCAAACCTGCAATTGCTTCAAATTCATCAAACAGCTTTACACTTAGTCTTTCAAAAATCTCGAAGTGCTTCATATATACTTTGTGGTGCTGCGCATGGGGAAGAAAACTGTCGGGCAGTTTCACCGTTTTTGCAGCTTCTTCCAGGTTTTCATATTGGCCGTTTTCTGTTGCGGCGAGTAAAAAGGAGCCATAAGCCACACTGTCTGAACCTGACCCCTGCTTTATATGAACGGGCTTGTTAAAAATATCAGCCATCATTTGTGTCCAGAAAGGATAAGAAGCAAATGTGCCGTTTGCAGAAAGACTGGTGTACGTGCGATGTTCTGAAAGGCTTTTGCCGATGTTATAAAAGGCATATAAAATTCCTTCGATAGTGGCGCGCACAAAATGCTTTTGTTCGTGCTTTATGTTCAATCCAAAATAAACACCCCGTGCATTTGCATTCCAGATCGGCGCCCTTTCTCCCTGCAGGTACGGAAGAAAAATCAATCCATCAGATCCCACGGCAACCTTGCCTGCCTCATTAATCAGGTTCTCCATACAGTCCTCGAGATCGAAGGCTTTCTTGAAATCACCAAATTGTTTGGCATACCACTCAAACACCGCACCCGCATTGTTGGTCGGCCCCCCGGAAACATAGTTTCCTTCGGTTAGGAGGTAATTAAATATGCGTTGCTTTTCATCCTGTAGTACTTCTTTGCCGATCACGCGCACGGCCCCACTTTCTTCAAGCGTTACCGTTGCTTTTCCATCACCCCAAACGCCTGCGCCTAGTGTCGCCATACATCCGTCGCTTGATCCGACAATGATTTTAACCTTATCGTGCAGGCCCAACGACTTTTGATATTCTTTCTTTATTTTTTTTGGTGAATAAAAAACCGATACGAGATCCGCCAGCCTTTCCGTTTTTATACCGCTATGCTTTAGTGCATCAGCTTCCCAGTTCAAAGTATGAATATTTAGCATTCCGGTTGCAGAAGCCACACTGTAATCAATTACATATTCACCGGTTAGTTGCTGTATGATGTACGATTTCAGCGAAATGAACTTTTTTGTTGCCTGGAAGCGATCCTTGTCATTATTTTTTAACCACGTAATCTTATTGAGTGGTGACATGGGATGTATCGGGGTTCCGGTTTCTTTGTACAAAGATTTTCCAAGCTCGGAATTTTTTAGATCGTTTGATTCTTTTTTAGCCCGGTTATCCGACCAGACAATCGCGTTCCCAATAGGTGCCCCATTTCTGTCAATGGGCAATACACTATGCATGGCAGAACTAAAGCATATACTTACAACCTTGTAATTTTTGGGATGGATTTTATCGTTTAAGAAATTTTTCAGCAAGTACAACAGCGTAATGAAAATCTGCTCAGGGTCCTGCTCACTGAAATCCGGCTTTTCATGGAAAGTAGGATAGGCACCTTTTAGGGAGCCAAACATTTTTCCCTGCATAGTACAGGCAACAATTCTTATTGCTCCTGTTCCTATTTCTATTGTGATAATACATTCCATTGTCAGGCAGTTTCGTCAGATGGCGCTACGTGTTTTTTTCGAAATTCACTCGGGGTATAGCCGGTAAGCTTCTTGAAAGTTGTAGCAAAATGTTGTGATGAATAAAATCCTACATCCAGCGCTATATCGGTAATCTGCACATCTATTCGTTTCAGCAATTTCAGGGCTTCGGAAATGCGAATGTTAATCAGGTAATTCAGGGGAGAAAAGCCGGTAAAGCCTTTAACCTTTTCCGAAAATGCCGTAATGCCTAATCCAACCAATGCTGCCATTTCATCAACCGTCCATTGATGTGAGAGATCCGCGCGAAGCGTTTGTTCGAGTTTCGTAAAGGCTTGCGGGAAATCCCTTCTTGCATTGTTGTGTCGCGTTAGTTGGCGGGCCACCAGGATGATCAATTCATCCAATAACTGGTTAATGCGCGCAACATAACCGATTTCCTGGTTGATAAATTCTTTGTGTATTGTTTGTAAAATGGTACCTGCGTCTTTAAGTTTAGGAAATACCTGGCAGTTACTTACAAGTAGCATTTTTCCTATCGTTGTGCATTCTGTGTCCGAAAGACGACTCCAGTTTCCTATCGCCAGCTTTCCCTGTTGTTCCAATTCCTGCTGCTCCAGGTGAATCCATGAAACGGTGCCGATATCAAGTAAATCTTTTTCTCCGCCAAAGCATTGACCGGGTAAGATAATCGCCAGGTCACCTGGATAAAGTATATAATGTTGCTCCTCTATGTTCCAGTCGAAACGTCCATCTACTACATAATAAAAGCGCAGAAATTTGCAGGTTTCTTTTCTAAGCGAACCAAATTGTATCGTATTATTTTTTTTAAACGCGAATTCAAGCACATGAGGAAACGCATGAAGTTCCTTACATTCTTTTTTTAAAAAATATTGATTCATGCGATCGTTAGGTTCTGAAGTTCCGCTTCTTGCAGCGATATTAGTGAAAAAAGCGAAGGAGTTTGTACAATATCCTTCGCTGGGTTTTATTGGAAGTTTAACGTTCTGTAGTGCAGATATTTGTATAGTAAAGTGAAAGGCATTTTCCTTTTTTCATTTCCCCCTTAACGATCAATTTCTTGCCATGAACCCAAATCTCCACAGGCAGATTTCTGCACCATTTAAACGATTGTTTTTTTCGCTGCTGTTCCTGCTTTTATCAGCGTCCGCATTTTCCCAGGCCATTACGGGTACTATTACCGACGCTAACAAAAGCCCCATTAGTAAAGCTACCGTATCGGTGAAAGGCACACCAAGAGCGACTACTACGGATGATGCCGGAAAGTTCTCGATTAATGCATCGCAAAACGATGTACTTGTAATCAGCTTTGTTGGCTTTGCTCAACAGGAAGTTCCGGTAAGAGGACAAAGATCCATAACTGTGTCCATGGTTCCGGATACCAGGAATCTTGATGATGTAGTGGTAACTGCACTTGGTATCAAACGCGCAGCAAGAAGTCTCGGTTACTCTGCAACAACCGCTAAAGTGGATGAATTGCAGCAAAACCGAACCAACAATTTGGCGACTTCGCTGGAAGGTAAAATAGCAGGACTGGATATTTCTCCCCCTTCTGCCGGTCCCGCATCCAGTAATAAGATTCGCATACGTGGTCAGTCGGCATTTGCTGGCGCTGATAACAGCCCTTTGCTTGTAATAAACGGCCTTCCAATGAGCCAGGGCGCAACCAGCGCTGCTGGTGGTGGCGGCGGTGGTGATGCTAACAGCCGTGATAGAGGCGACAACCTGCTGTTGGTTAATCCGGATGATATTGAAACGATGACGGTGTTGAAAGGCGCTACTGCTGCGGCGCTATACGGATCAAGAGCTTCGAATGGCGCTATAATCATTACAACAAAAAGCGGCGCGAAGAATACGGGCCTTGGTGTTGAGGTTACATCGGGTGTTAACGTCGACGAAGTACTCGACCTTACCGATTATCAGATGGAATTTGGACAGGGCACGCTTGGTCAGGGCCAGCCTTCACGACCGGGGGTAAGGGGTGTAACTGCAGCGGCCACGGGCCAGTTCGGATGGGGTGAAAGATATGATGGGGTACCTACCATACAATTTGATGGCGTGTCAAGACCTTATTCTCCTCCTGCAAAAAGCCGGATCAAAGAATTTTTTAATACCGGGCTTACTTTAAGTAATACCGTCGCACTGTCAGGTGGAGGTCCGAAGGGAAGTTTCAGGGTATCGTATTCGCAGCTGGATGCCCAGGGCATTACCCCTGCAAATGAATACAAGAGAAAGATTTTTAATCTTGGTTTGAATCAGAACCTCGGCGATAAACTTTCCGTGTCCGTCAACATAAATTATACGAATGATAGAAACATCAACCCGCCCCAGGTTGGTGTGCAGGGGCAAGGTTACATGAACTTTATTGTAAGAACATCACCTGTTGTACCACTCACGGCTTTCCGGGAAAGTGCAGCAAACGCGGTAGGTGCTGAAAACCTCACCACCGGATTTGGAGCAACCATCCTTAATCCTTATTTCTATATACCAAGGCAATTTTACAAGAACTATGGCGACAGGGTACTTGGTACGGTTACTACAAAATACCAGTTTCTTAAATGGCTCTACTTACAGGGACGTATAGCAGTCAATTATGATGTAGCGCACGCTGAATTTAATAACCCTACAGGCGGCGCAGGCTTAACGCAATTTAGCAACGGCGGTGTCTATTATAATGCCTCCAGAAATACCTTCAACGGTACCTACGACCTAAACGAAAGCCAGTCGAAAGATATCAACTACGACTTCATACTGGGCGGTAATCATGAATTTAAAGATTTTACGGTTGGTTTTGGCTTTTCCGGTAACAGGAGAACCACCGTTGAGCGTGGTATAAGCGCAGGATCGGAGGCTTTTTTATCCAAGGATGTTTACACGCTTGCGAATGGAACAGTGTTTCGGCAGGGCCAAACATCTCGTCAGTCCTGGGTTAATTCGCTGTTTGGCTGGGCAGAGCTCGGCTGGAAGAATATGCTTTTCCTAAACGTAACCGGACGTAATGATTGGTTTTCGGTACTGAACCCTGATTATAACAGCTATTTCTATCCCTCAGTAAGTGGCAGTTTTGTGTTCACCGAGTTACTAAAAGGCCAGCCCAAATGGTTAAACTATGGCAAGGTACGTGCTTCGTGGGCAGAAGTAGGGCAACTTACCAATGTTGGTCCTTATTACTTCAACATCAATTATAGCTATAGTACACAACAATATCTGGGTCGTACGGTCGGATCAATCGGAACTAATGTACCTAACCAACAAATTGCACCCTACAGCTTACAGGAAAAAGAAGTTGGTTTGGAACTAAGAATGTTCAACAACAGGTTGACAACGGATATGGCGTTTTATCATAAGAAAACCACCAACCAGATTTTAAGCGTATTAACCTCCACAGCCTCCGGTGGAAGCAGTGTTCTTCAAAATGTTGCGGCACTTGAAAACAAAGGTGTTGAACTCCTCTTCGATGCCACTGTTTTAAAAACCACTAATTTTTCATGGAACTCTGCGTTCAACACAGCGTACAACATTAGCAAAGTGCTCGATTTGGGTGGTCAACAAAGAATGACTGTAATCGACTGGTACAACAACGGCTCAAGCAACGAATTCATGGGTAAGCAGGTTTACGAAGTAGGTAAACCATTGTCGCAGATTGCTGCAAGAACCTACCTCAGAAATGCTAATGGACAAGTATTATTGGACAACAGGGGACGGCTTATAGGCACACCAAACGATACGCTTTTTGGTAGCGCGCTGCCAAAATGGACCGGAGGATGGAACAACACTTTCCGTTACAAAAGACTAAGTCTTCTGGTACACTTCGACTATAAAGCTGGTGGCAAGTTTGTTTCGGGAAGCGCCCTGAATGCTTTAAGGCAAGGTCACTCAAAAGCATCTTTAGTCGGTCGCCGGCCTGGTGAAAACGGCGTTGTTTTCGACGGAATTTACAGGGATGGTCCTAACGCAGGAAAAGCAAATACAACAGCTGTTTTCGGCCAGGATTTCTATACTGATTACCGCGGACAGCAAATAGCCGATCCTTTTATTTTCAAATCAGACTATATCAAGCTCAGAAACGTCACTTTAACGTATGATTTTACACGTATGATTGGCACTCAGCTCAATTGGGTTAAAGGGCTAACCCTGTCGCTTTCCTGCCGCAACGTTGCCATCATAAAGAAATATGTTCCGGATATCGATCCTGAGCAAATTGCATCTACCAATGATAACAGGGCCGGGTATGAGGCGGTGTCATTACCAACTACCCGTACATGGGGCGCTAACCTAAATGTGAAATTCTAAAAAGAAGGAAAAATGAATAATTTGAAGCGTATACTAACAATGTGCCTGGCGGTTTCTTTGATGACGTCGTGCGATAAAGGTTTTGAACAACTAAATACAAATCCACTCGCAATAACTCAAATTAGTGATCCGGGTCTTCTGTTGACGAACATCTTACGAAACACATCCACTGCCGGCGGGTGGGATGCTGAATCGACCATAGTCCAGCATTTCGTACTTCCCTATAACGTGGGCGCTACATTGGGCTACCAGTTTAATGACAATAACCCTGGTATAAACGCCGGTCCGTGGGGTGTTTATACAGGGGTGTTAAGAACCACAGGGCAACTGATCACGCTGGTAAAAGACAATCCTGCAAGGTCTAACCTTTATAACATGGCCAGGATCTGGAGAGCATACCACTTTATGTGGTTGGTCGACCACTATGGAGATGTACCTTATTCTGAGGCTTTGCAAGGCCAGGCTGAAGGCAAATTTTATCCTAAATACGATAAAGGTGCTGTTATATACGAAGACCTTTACAAAGAGATCAAAGAAGCAACGGCTGCATTAGATCCCGCAAAGGACAATAATGCTGCGTTCGACATATTTGTGTCTACCAGTGCCTCTACGGCTGCTGAAATAACATTCTGGAAAAGACTGGGGTATTCCTTACTGCTGAGACTGGGAATGCGCTATTCGAAAGTTGACGCCAATAAAGCCAGAACGATTGTTACAGAAGCTTTCAATGGTGGGGTAATGCAAACCAACGCCGATAATGTGGTAGTTAGAAACATGACCGATGCCGGTGCGCCTATTGTAGGGTTTGAAAACGGCAGAATGACAACCATTCGCGTCCAAAATGCATTTAACTACTACGTGGCTGAACCCTTTGTTGATACCTTGAAAAGGTTCAGAGATCCGCGGTTAAAATTCATTGCTGCCCGTTATGCTCCGCTTCAGTCTACAGCGCCCCAGGTCGTGAGTCCTGATACGACGATGGCAAACCAATTTGGTTTTCCGGTGGGTATCGACCAATCAAATTTTCCTACAACGCACCCAAGCTACAGGGCTCCTACTGGGACCGGCCAAAACTTTTCACAGCTCAACTATAATGTTGTTGCCAATATGACAACCCCGTCGCTGGTAATTACCAATGCACAAACCAAATTGCTATTGGCTGAGGCGGCCTTTAGAAACTGGCTTCCTGCCGGTGCTCAAACAGCCCAACAGTATTACGAAGCAGGAGTAAAGGCCTCAATGGATGCATATACCTTGTTTCCAAATACAACCCCTATTCCCGTCTCGCTTCAAAATGAATACCTGAATGTTCCTGGTGTTGCATGGGATAATTCAAGTGCCCTAAGTTTAATCAATACCCAATATTGGATCGAAAACTTTAATAATGGATACGAAGCATGGTGTAATTGGAGAAGAACAGGTCTCCCGGTGTTGAAACCCAATCTTATCAATGCTAATCTTGCGGGTGGTTTCATCAGAAGATTTTCTTATCCGCAGGATGAACAAACAACAAATGCGGTAAATTACCAGGCAGCAGTATCAACATTGGGTGGCCCGGATTTTCTTACTACGCGAATTTTTTGGGACACGCCATAGTACCTGCTTGGCGACAATAAAACGGCAGACAAGCAGGTTCAACGCTCACCCCGGTTATTGCCGGTTTACAAGGGAGAACGTTGGTTATAATGGTACGATCAAGGGCTGTAGTTCTTAATTAATCGTTCGCGCAGGAAGGCGCTGGATCGAAAGAACATTTGTGCACGAAGAGTCATTTGTCGGCGAATTAGGTCTTTTTTCGGTGACCAACAGAAGAACATCTATTTGGCTCCGGTTGTGTCACTCACTTTTACGGTAACAATGCTACTGGGCAAGCGAAGGAGGGCAACTGCTGATCTTGTTTGTTATTGTTCAGCAGGCCGGTCAGTTGGCGAGATCCTACCGGCGTATGTAGACCTTACTGTGAAAAGATGTTCATAGGAACACCAGGGTGGGTCCAAACAAATATTGCATAATAAACAATGTTGATACAAGCGATATGGGCGATCTTGCAGGGGTAGAGAGCACAAAAGTTTTACATAGTGCCCTCTTTTCACCAACTAATCAGCATTGATCCAAAAACAGGTTAACAGATATGGAATTAAGAAGTAAAGAATGGTTCGGGAAATCCGACAAGATGGGATTTGTACATCGGTCGTGGTTGCGGAACCAGGGTTATCCCGACGATTACTTTCGCGGTAAACCAGTGATAGGCATTTGTAACACCTGGAGTGATTTAACACCTTGCAACGGGCACTTGCGCGATCTCGCCGAGGTTGTAAAACGCGGTGTACTTGAAGCAGGCGGTTTCCCGGTAGAGTTCCCCGTAACGTCGTTGGGTGAAACCATCATGAAGCCTACTACCATGCTGTTTCGTAACCTTGCTGCAATGGATACGGAAGAAATAATACGGGCCAATCCTATTGATGGGGTGGTATTATTGACCGGGTGCGACAAAACAACTCCTTCCACCCTAATGGGTGCATGCAGTGTTGATCTGCCAACAGTCGTTGTTCCGGGTGGCCCCATGTTGAACGGACGTTTTAGGGGGGAGTGTTTGGGCAGTGGCTCCTTTAACTGGATGGTTAAAGAAAAAATGCTGGTCGAGAAGTACTCAGATGAAGATATACTGGAAGCAGAAATCGGGGTGGCAAGAAGTGCGGGTCACTGCATGACAATGGGTACTGCATCAACAATGGCATGTATGGTGGAAGCACTTGGCTTAACCTTGCCGGGTGCTGCTGCTGTGCCCGCTGTAGATGCCAGGAAGAAAGTGATGGCACAACTTACGGGAAGAAGGATCGTAGAAATGGTGAAAGAGGACCTGAAGCTTTCAAAGATACTCACCAGGCAAGCCTTTGAAAATGCCATCGTTGTAAATGCCGCCGTTGGCGGTTCAACTAATTTCATCATCCACTTGCTGGCAATTGCCGGAAGGATAGGCATTGATCTGAAGCTTGAAGATTTTGATACCATAGGCAGTCATATTCCTTTACTCGTTAATTTAAAACCATCTGGTAAATACCTGATGGAAGACTTTTATTATGCAGGCGGCTTGCCTGTGGTGTTACAGGAACTAAAAGATGTTTTACACACCAACGCAATAACAGTAAACGGGAAAACCATAGGCGAAAATAACCTGAAGCATGTTTGTTATAACCAGGATGTTATTGCAACCATGAGTGAACCACTGCAGCAATCTGCAGGTATCGCCATATTAAAGGGTAACTTATGTGAACAGGGTGCGGTTATTAAACCTGCGGCTGCAACAAAAGAATTGCTAAAGCACCGCGGTCGTGCCGTAGTTTTCGAAACTATGGAAGACTATCACTTAAGGATTGATGAGCCTGATTTAGACATCGACGAGAACTGCGTGATTGTACTTAAAAATGTGGGTCCTGTTGGTTACCCAGGTATGCCCGAAGTGGGAAATGTTGACTTGCCCGAAAAGCTCCTGCGCAAAGGCGTGCGGGATATGATCAGGATTTCGGATGGTCGCATGAGTGGTACCGCCTCCGGTACAGTGGTTTTGCATGTATCTCCCGAATCTGCCGTTGGTGGCACCCTTGCATTGGTAAAAGATGGCGACATAATCGAACTGGATATAGACCAACGGAAATTGAATTTACTTGTGAGCGAAGAAGAACTGGCAATTCGAAGATCAGGGTGGACCGCGCCAGAGCCCATGGCAACTCGCGGCTACGCAAAGTTTTATATCGACCATGTGCAACAAGCCAGCCTTGGCGCCGACCTCGATATTCTGCAGGGTGGTTCGGGCTCTATTATAACAAGAGATTTGCATTGATCGTTTAACCGAAATAACGGATAACGATAAACGGGTTTTTACTTATGCCATCCGTATAAGCACTAAATCAATTATGCTGCGTTGCCACTTCTGCCTGTCATCAAAACGGGCAAACGTCAACGGCATCCGTTGCGGTAGCCAGTATACGATATGAGGCTCAATCACCGGAAAAAATTACTGACAAATAAACTGATATGAAAATTTACAGAACCACCGACGGCGTTGTTATTCAGAACGAGGGTAAATTCTATTTGTTACCAAACGAAGACTGGGATGTTTTTATTAACGATGACGATCTTATGAGTAAGGCGCAATCCAGGATATCATCAGCTACCAGCGGAGGAAGGGAGTTAATAGGTACCGTGCTGGCACCTATGGTTAATCAGGAGCTGTGGGCATGCGGTGTAACTTATTTGCGCAGTAAAATTGGGCGGCAGGAGGAGAGCAAAGATGCAGGCGGAGGTGATTTTTATGCAAGGGTTTATGAAGCTGAGCGACCGGAAGTTTTCTTTAAGTCAACCGCACATCGGGTAGTCGGGCCAGGCGGGCAGGTTAAAATAAGAAAAGACTCTACCTGGGATGTGCCTGAGCCGGAACTGACCCTGGTGGTAACCTCGTCGGGTAAAATTATAGGTTATACCATTGGCAACGATATGAGTAGCCGGAGTATAGAAGGCGAAAACCCCCTGTACCTTCCACAGGCGAAAACATACGACGGTTGTGCAGCGGTTGGACCTTGCGTTTATGTAACAGAACAATCATTGGATAGTAATACCCAAATTCAACTTGAGATTACCAGGGACAACAACCTGGCTTTTGAAGGAAATATCCCCATCAGTCAAATGAAAAGAACACCCCAGGAGCTCGTGTCGTTTGTGTACCGGGAGTGTAGTTTTCCTTTTGGCTGCCTGATCATGACCGGAACCGGGATTGTTCCCGAGCAAGGCTTCACCTTACAAAGTGGAGACGTGATCAGGATCTCAATCGACGGAATCGGTCAGTTGGAGAACGTGGTGGCATAGGGATAAATGGTCGTACCGGCTTCAAAGCATAAGTTTAAAAATACGTAGATGGAAGGTGCGGGTGCCTGGCTACTCCCTTCGACTGGCCTCCACGCCTGGTGCCCGCGCAAACCATCTTTTCGGGTTGAATCCCCCGATTGCACCCGGATGAACCCATTGGATTTCCCTGCACAGAAGCTTCATCAGGGAACTGCGGATGAACGGAGCGTCGCAACGGCTGCCACATCAAGGCTCTGCAGTTGACCCACAAAATGGACTCTCAAGTTCTATGCTCCGGCTTTAGACAAGCTGTTGACGCTATCATGCTAAAAGGAGATTGGGGGCTTAGCTCCTGTAAGCGTTCATCGCTCCAACGTAACCGAAACCTGGAGGTGGTAGTTGCCAACGTTCAAACAGGATACTTAAGCTTAAGATAAGGACAACAGGTTGCACCTGCGATGCCGGCTTGTGCAGGTTGATTTTGAGAACGAGCACTTTTTTCAATTAAAGTCAGCGATATGATCACCTGGGTTCGGCAGCCGCCTGTGCCTCGTTTGAAGAGGGTTATTGATACCCTTCGGTATCTGCCAAAGTGTAATGGTTTTTAATGGTTTAAAGAACATCTGTTCCATAAGTATCAACAAATGTTTCCTACTTCGCCTGGGTAAACGGGTAGTTTTGAGAACTGCGTTTTATTGGAAAAGTCGTCTGCAGGCATGGAAAATCCCCCATAGTGATATGTATTCAGGGGTTAACGGATAAGGAAGGTGGAAGTTATTCATGCAGCTTACCAGTTGAAAACGTTGTATTCGGGAACGGCTAACAGTTGTGCAATTTTGAACAGCCTGCCAATGCCTCCCGGAAAATGATTGCTGTTATTTCCCCATCGAAAAGGTGGGGGGCAACAACACCTGTTTTATATAAATAGCCATAATGAAAGTTGAAGCCCCTAAAACTTATTTCCAGGATATTCCCGACATTAAATACGAAGGTTTAGAAAGCGACAACCCCCTTGCTTTTCGCTGGTATGATGAAAACAAAGTGGTAGCTGGTAAAACGTTGCGGGACCATTTTAAATTTGCCTGCGCTTACTGGCATTCCTTCAACGATACGGGCGCTGATCCTTTTGGCGAGTCCACCCACCAGTTTCCCTGGAATGAATACAAATTTTCTATTGATCGGGCAAGGGCTAAAGCCGATGCCGCTTTTGAATTTATTACAAAGCTCCATCTGCCTTATTACTGCTTTCACGATATGGATGTAGTTGATTACACCAGCGACGTAGCAGATAATGACAAACGCCTTCAGACACTCACGAGCCACCTGAAACAAAAGCAACAGGACACTGGGGCAAAGTTGTTGTGGGGTACCGCAAACCTGTTTTCCAATAAACGTTATATGAATGGTGCTGCCACCAATCCCGACTTCCTGGTATTGGCGCACGGCGCGGCACAGGTAAAAGCAGCCCTTGATGCAACAATAGAACTGGGTGGAGAAAACTATGTGTTTTGGGGTGGCAGAGAAGGTTATATGTCGCTGCTCAATACAAATATGAAGCGGGAAAAAGAACATTTGGCGCGCTTCCTCCATACCGCAAAAGACTATGCGCGGAGAAACGGGTTTAAGGGTACTTTTTTTATTGAGCCAAAACCGGCTGAACCATCAAAACACCAATACGACTACGATGTGGAAACCGTTGTTGGATTCCTGCGACAGTATGACCTCATCGGGGATTTCAAAATTAACATCGAAGTAAATCATGCAACCTTAGCCGGGCACACTTTCACCCATGAGCTGCAGGCAGCAGCTGACCACGGCGTGCTGGGTTCAATCGATGCCAACCGGGGTGACTACCAAAATGGGTGGGACACCGACCAGTTCCCAAATAATATCAACGAGATTACTGAGGCGATGCTCATCTTCCTTGAAGCCGGTGGGCTACAGGGTGGTGGGGTAAACTTTGATGCCAAGATCAGGAGAAACTCTACGGATCCGCAAGACCTTTTTTATGCCCACATCGGAGCCATGGATACGTTTGCAAGGGCATTGATTATTGCAGACGAGATATTGCAAAACAGTGAATACAAAAAGTTTCGCCAGGAACGCTATGCAAGCTTCAACAGCGGTAAAGGAAAACAATTTGAAGAAGGCATCCTGAAGCTGGAAGACCTGCGACAATACGCGATCGATAATGGCGAGCCCGAAGTAAGAAGCGGCCGCCAGGAATGGCTGGAGAACCTTATCAACCGATACATCTGATGGCTTGGATGACCTGTAACTAACGTAGTCACCGCCGTTACAGGTGTACGAAGATGTTATTTGTTTTTCCTGTGTGCGGGTATAGCAGGAGACTTTTATATCGATTTTAAAACTGAACTGGGAGTCAGGGAGGCAACGCCATATCATTGCTAAATGAAGGTTGGTTTCAATCCAGCTCAGCAATTGTATAGCTGTACAAGGAGCCCTATACCGCACTCGTGGCGCTCCTCAGAACCCGTTATTAGGGTTAAAAATCTTTCCTAAGAAATACTCAAGATGAAAACATTAAGGCTGTTCTTTTTGGTTGCAATAACTGTGGTGAGCACAGGCGCCTTTGCCCAGGATAAGAATTTTTATATCTTCCTGTGCTTCGGGCAATCCAATATGGAAGGGAATGCAAGAGTGCAGGCACAAGACTCGTCAGGAGTACCCGAACGTTTCCAGGTTTTGGAAGCTGTTGACTGTGCTAACCTTAACCGTAAGAAGGATAACTGGTACACTGCCGTTCCACCGTTGAGTCGCTGCAGAACCGGCCTTACCCCTGCCGATTACTTCGGGCGCACAATGGTTGAAAACCTTCCTGAAAAGATCAGGATAGGGATCATCAATGTTTCTGTAGGGGGTTGTAAAATTGAGCTCTTCGATAAGGATAATTATGGGTCTTATGCGGCTACAGCTCCGGCGTGGATGGTTAATATGATTAAAGAGTACGACGGCAATCCATATGGTCGTTTAGTGGAACTGGGGAAGTTGGCCAGCCAATACGGTGTAATTAAAGGCATCCTGCTGCACCAGGGAGAGTCGAACACCAATGATAGTTTGTGGCCCGGCAAAGTGAAAGGAGTCTACAATAACCTCGTGAAGGACCTTCATCTAAAAGCCAAAAAAGTGCCCTTGCTTGCAGGAGAACTCGTTAATGCCGATCAGCAAGGCAGATGTGCAAGTATGAATAACATCATTGCGACGTTGCCGCAAACGATCCGTAATGCGCATGTAATTTCTTCAGCAGGTTGTGAAGCGGCACCAGACAGGTTGCATTTCAACGCGGAAGGTTATCGCAAGCTAGGTAAAAGGTATGCCGTTAAGATGCTTTCCTTGCTGGGGCATACGGTTACGCAACCTTAAGCAAAATGGGTTGGCCAAAGCGAAAGCGGTCAGCCGTGGTTCAGCAGCTTGGCTAGGCTATCGTAGCTAACCTGTCCGCTGGTATGCGATAGAACAGGAGTTTGGGTACTTTACGTCGACACCCTCCAGGCACCTAAGCAAGAATGTCTACAGTTCTGGCACCTTTTTAAGTTTTAGGTGATGGTAACCTGGTAAGCCTTCGCATTTACCGCCGGCTAACCGTGTTTGGCTTCTAACCCGCAAGAGGGGCCATCGGTTTAAATCAACTAATGATCAATATTCTAATGAAACTATTGCTGGTTACAGGGATCGTATTTATAACAGGTGTATTTTCCGCAGTGGCGCAGAAAGTGACCATCAAATCACCAAATCAAAAAATTACAGCATCACTTTTTTGCCGGCAAAATGCCATGATTGGTGAATGGTATCTAAGAGCCGATTATACCAATAACGAACAGACCTCTGAAGTAATTCCACAGATCGACCTTGGACTATCAAGAAGCGACCAGGTATTTACCAACGAACTAAAGTTCTTACGCACAAGCAAGCCCGTTTTAATTAACGAACAATACACGGCGCTTCATGGAAAAAAATCAGTGCGCAGCAATGCTGCCTATGAAACCATTGTCTCTTTTGAGAATCCCTCGAAGGCGAAAATGAACCTGGTTTTAAGAGCGTACAATGATGGTATCACTTTCAGGTATGAGTTCCCGGAAAAAGGCGGGAGTTTCGTGATTAAAGATGAGCAAACAGCTTACACTGTTACCCGCGAAACCGAAAGATGGATGGAACGATGGAACCCGGCAAATGAAGGACTTTACACGGCGATGAGCAATGAGAAAGTGCAAAAGCAGGAATGGTGCTACCCGGCGCTGTTCAAATTAAAAGATAGTGCTTGCTGGTACCTGCTGCATGAAGCGGGGCTTGATCGCACCTATTGTGGTACAAAGCTCAGTAATGTGGTAGACAGCTCCCGGTACAAGCTCACCTTTCCGAATCCTCGTGATGGCAGGGGCATGGGAGAGTCGGCACCAACAATCACCCTCCCATGGAAATCACCGTGGCGGCTTGTAACCATTGGTAGCCTTTCCGACATCGTAGCTTCTACCTTGGTAGATGATGTTTCGCCACCTTCAGTAGTAAGTAATACAGCCTGGATAAAACCGGGCCTGGTGTCATGGAATTACTGGTCGAGCAATCATGGAACAATGGATTATAAGATTGTGACAGACTTTGCTGACCTGGCTGCTGAAATGAACTGGCCTTATACCTTACTCGATTGGGAATGGGACAGAATGAGCAATGGCGGCAATGTGGAAGACGCAGCAAAATACATTTTGTCTAAAGGGGTAAAGCCATTGATCTGGTATAATTCAGGCGGCAATCATACCTGGGTTTCATCAACGCCAAAAGATCGTATGTTAACGCACGAAAACCGTCTTGTTGAATTTGCAAAGCTCAGGAAAATGGGGTTCGCAGGCGTTAAAATCGACTTCTTTGAAAGTGAGAAGCAGGATATGATCCGCTACTACCTTGACATTCTTGATGATGCCGCACAATTCGAAATGATGGTTTACTTTCATGGGTGCCTGGTGCCACGTGGATGGTCGCGCACTTACCCGCACCTGATGACGTACGAAGCAGTGCGCGGGGCAGAATGGTATAACAATACCCCTGATTTTACCATGCCTGCGGCTGAGCATAATGCAACCCTTCCTTTTACACGTAACGTTGTCGGGGGAATGGATTATACACCTGTCACCTTCACCAATTCGCAGTTTCCCCATGTTACTTCATATGCACATGAGCTGGCCCTAAGCGTATTGTTTGAATCGGGTCTTCAGCATTTCGCTGACCGACCCGAAGGATATCGTGCCCTGCCGGATGCAGTCAAAACGTTTTTGAAAGAAGTGCCAAACGCCTGGGACGACATCAGGTTGATAGAAGGAACTCCCGGCAAAAACGTGTTGTTAGCGCGACGAAAAGGAACCGGTTGGTACCTTGGGGGTATCAATGCCGAACAACGGGAAAGACGTAAAACAATAAAGCTAGACTTCCTTGAAGAAGGAGTGAAGTATAAGCTCACGCTAATTGCAGACGGCAAACACGATAAAGATTTCACAACCGAATATATGGTTGTTGATAAAACGGGTTCAATGGATGTAAGGGTACTTCGACGTGGTGGTTTTGTTGCTTCACTAAAACCAATGACAAAATAATCCAGGTTGTATTTTAATCGAAGAATCGCGGTTACATGTTGTGTCCCGGCTGTGCTTTGGCATCTATTCAAGCGAAATCATTATATCAACATCCATCTCAATCTCATTAGTTATCCATGAACTTTCGCATCAAGGTTAGTTGTATCAAAATACCGTTTTTCGTTTTATTGCTGATTGCATCAACAAATGGCTACGCTCAAAACAAGCCCGGTTTAAAACTTTGGTACAATAAGCCATCCGGTAAAACCTGGGAGAATGCACTTCCAATCGGAAACGGACGCCTCGGTGCAATGGTGTTTGGAAATGTAGAAAAGGAAACCATTCAGCTTAATGAGCACACCATATGGAGCGGGGGACCCAATCGAAACGACAATCCCCTCGCACTGGATTCTTTGCAAACAATAAGACGATTGATTTTTGAGGGTAAGCAAAAGGATGCGGAACGGATCGCCAACAGGGTAATCATTACAAAGAAGTCGCATGGCCAGATGTTTCAGCCTGCCGGTAATGTTCAGCTCACTTTTAATGAACACGAAAACTTTACCAGCTTTTATAGGGAGCTCGATATAGAAAGGGCGGTCGCTAAAACTTCCTACAAGGTTGGTGATGTTACCTATACACGCGAAGCATTTGCATCTTTCCCCGACCGTGTAGTGGTGATGCGATTAACAGCAAGCAAGCCGGGCAGCATTTCCTTTACCATTTCGTTTTCAACCCCGATGCCCAAGGTACAAGTGAAAACTACTCCTGCTAAAGCGTTAACCTTTGCAGGCACAACCATGGATCATGAGGGCGTCAAAGGAGTAGTGAATTACAAAGGCATCGTGCATGTTCAACCGGAAGGAGGAACGCTTACTTCAAACGATACTTCCGTTACGGTTAGCAACGCGAATACGGCGACGATCTATATTTCAATTGCCACCAACTTCAACAATTATAACAGTGTTGGCGATGATGAAGATGAAAGGGCTGCAGGGTATTTGAATAAGGTCTTTCGCAAACCCTATCCCGCTATCTTAGCCGCCCATGTTGCTGCATACCAAAAATATTTTAACCGTGTCAGGCTGGATCTTGGTACTTCTGAGTCTGCAGGTGCGCCAACTGACGAGCGATTAAAGAATTTCAATAGTGTTGTTGATCCGCAGCTGGTAACACTTTATTACCAGTATGGAAGGTATCTGTTGATTTGCTCGTCGCAGCCAGGTGGTCAGCCGGCAAACCTGCAGGGGATTTGGAATGATAAAGTTCGTCCGCCATGGGATAGTAAATACACCATCAACATCAATGCGCAGATGAATTACTGGCCTGCCGAAAAAGCCAACCTTTCAGAATTGCATATGCCGTTCCTGGAGATGGTAAAAGACCTGTCTGTTACTGGTCAGCAAACGGCTAAGGATATGTACGGCGCACGAGGTTGGGCAGCCCATCACAACACCGATATATGGCGCGCTACGGGTGCAATTGATGGTGCCACCTGGGGTGTTTGGAATGGCGCCGGCGGATGGACAAGTCAGCACCTTTGGGAACATTACCTGTATACCGGGGATAAGGCTTTTCTTGCATCGATATACCCGGTGTTAAAAGGGGCCTCAACATTTTACGTTGATTTCCTGGTTGAGCATCCGACAAAGAAATGGCTTGTTATTAACCCTGATATGTCGCCTGAAAATGCTCCCGCGGCACATCAAAATTCATCCCTCGATGCGGGTACAACGATGACGAACCAAATTGTTTTCGACATATTTAGTTCAACCATAAAGGCAGCTGAGCTATTGAAACAGGATGCGGCCTTTGTTGACACACTTATACAAATGCGTCGGCGTTTACCGCCCATGCAGGTTGGTAAACATGGCCAGCTACAGGAATGGCTGGATGATATCGATGATCCAAAAGATAATCACCGCCATATATCGCACCTCTATGGATTATTTCCCTCCAACCAGATTTCTCCTTATCGCACCCCGGAACTCTACAGTGCTGCTAAAACTACATTAACCCATCGCGGCGACATCTCAACGGGCTGGAGCATGGGATGGAAGGTAAACTGGTGGGCAAGAATGCTTGATGGTAATCACGCATATAAATTAATCCAGGGGCAACTTTCACCGGTTAGAAGTGGAAGAGGCGAGGGCGGCGGATCTTACAATAATCTTTTTGATGCCCATCCGCCATTTCAAATAGATGGCAACTTTGGTTGCACTTCAGGCATTACCGAAATGCTGGTGCAAAGTGCCAATGGTGAAGTTCACTTATTGCCGGCCTTGCCCGATGCCTGGCCCGAGGGCAGCATTGGGGGTATTAAGGCAATCGGGGGTTTTGAACTTCTCGGAATGGAATGGAAAGATGGCAGGCTGGTTAAAGCAGTTGTGACATCAAACCTGGGTGGTAACCTTCGTTTACGGCTCCCCAATGCTGTTAAGTTGAGCACCGGTAGCGGGCTCAAAGTAGCCAAGGGAACAAATACAAATCCGTTTTATAAAATAGAGGAAACGCTTGCACCTGTTATATCGTCAAATGCGAACGTTACACCTCCTGATTTGAAGAAAACTTTAGTTTACGATTTACAAACACAGCGAGGCAAAACATATACGCTGGTTGCTCAATAAGTGCATCTGCAACCAAAAGTTAGATGCCAGCATTGTCTTCTTTGCGCTAATAGTCGAGCTGATGTTTTTGGGCCAGGCAGAAGACGTATATGGAGCTTCTTTTGCGTCGCAACTTGTTGGCGGGTCGCACTCCCGTCCGACTGCCGGGCGGACTTGTACCATCGGAACGCTGTGCAGCTTGCCCGCGAACATTTAAACAGCTACGAAATCTAAAAAATTAAGCCTTCGGTTTTCACAACATGAAAATAGCCAGCCACATTCTTCTATTGATCTTATGGTGTCCTTCTATCATTCAGGCACAAGAGATCGTTTCCCTATATCCCGGAGCTATACCAAATTCAAGGGCCACCAATGTTAAAGAGAATAGCACCCTGCCAGCAAACGGTATGTATAACCGGGTAACTATTCCCACCCTTGAAATATACCAGCCTGAAAAAGAGAAGGCTTCCGGTGCTGCAGTAATTATTTGCCCTGGCGGCGGGTATAGCGTAGTTGTTTACCAGGGTGAGGGTATTGGAACAGCCAAAGAGTTTGCTAAAAGCGGGGTAACTGCTTTTGTATTGAAATATCGTCTTCCTGATGATTCGACAATGGTAGATAAAAGCATTGGGCCATTGCAAGACGTTCAACAAGCCATCAAACTTGTCCGTGAAAAAGCAGGCCAGTGGGGAATTGACGTAAACAAGGTAGGGATTGTCGGATTTTCTGCTGGCGGACACCTTGCTTCAACCGGCGCTACCCATTTTACCAAATCATATATTGAAAATAGCAATGGTACCAACCTTCGTCCTGATTTCCAGGTACTCGTCTACCCGGTGATCAGTATGCAGGACAGTTTAACGCATAAGGACTCCAGAAGAAAGTTATTGGGCAACCAACCTTCCGGCGAGATGGTAACCTTATTTTCAAATGAGTTACAGGTTGCCCGCAATTCGCCCCCTGCTTATCTAACCCATGCCGCTGATGACAAGGTAGTGGATGTGGATAATAGCATTGCCTATTTTGAAAAGTTACGCCGACTAGGCGTGGATGTAGAAATGCATATCTATCCCAAAGGCGGACATGGCTTTATATTCAGACAAAAGGGCTGGATGGAACCACTTATCCAATGGATGAAAAACAATAAATGGATGGCTAATTAAATCCAATCATGCTTTTACCACGACTAATAACCGGAACGATGGATGCATTAAAGTATGTTGCAGGGAGTGTTATCTTTTTACTATTCATCCACGGTGCAAGTGCGCAGCAAACTGCGGTAACGATACGGGTAGACGCGGCTAAAACGGTCGGGGATATGAAGCCGTTTTGGGCTTTTTTCGGCTACGATGAACCCAACTATACTACACGGGAAAACGGTAAGAAACTGTTGACCGAACTACAACAATTGAGCCCGGTCCCAGTATACGTTAGACCACACAACCTGCTGACCTCGAAGGGCAATAGTCCGGGTCCGGATCTCAAGTGGGGCTTTACAAACGCTTATCAAGAAGATGCAGCCGGTAAGCCAATCTATAACTGGACAGTCGTTGACAGCATCATTGATACCTATGTTCAAAGGGGGATGAAGCCCCTGATGGAAATCGGGTTTATGCCAAAAGACCTTTCCTCAAAGCCTGAACCATACGAGCATACCTGGAGCAAGAATGGCAAGATCTGGACGGGCTGGACGTACCCTCCAAAAGACTATGATAAATGGAGAGAACTGGTTTATCAATGGGCTAAACACTCGGTAGAACGTTACGGGAAACAAGAGGTTAACTCGTGGTTATGGGAATTATGGAATGAACCTGATATCGGGTATTGGTCGGGTACTTTTGAAGAGTTTTGCAAACTATACGACTACACCGTCGACGGGTTAAAGAAAGCCTGTCCCGAATGTACCATTGGAGGGCCGCATACTACAAATCCCGGGGGAGACAAAGCTTATGACTTTCTAACCAAGTTTATTGAGCACTGCCTGCAGGGTCAGAACTACGCAACAGGAAAGAAGGGAACACCACTACAATACATCGGCTTTCATGCAAAAGGAGCACCCGAACTTGTGAATGGAAATATTCGCATGAATATGGGCACGCAGTTGAAGAGTATTGAACGTGCTTTTGAGACCATCAGCAAGCATCCCCGATTTAAGAACATTCCAATAATAATTGGTGAAAACGATCCTGAAGGTTGTGCCGCATGCTCCGAAAAGCGGGAGCCTAGATACGGTTATCGAAACGGAACCATGTACCCGGCTTATACCGCATCGTCGTATGCAAGAATTTACGAATTGATGGACCGGTACAAAGTAAACCTGAGGGGTGCTGTAACATGGGCGTTTGAATTCGAGGACCAGGAGTGGTTTGCAGGTTTTCGTGATTTGGCTACCAACGGCGTTGATAAACCGGTGATGAACGTTTTTCGCATGTTGGGTATGATGAGTGGAAAAAGGATTCCAGTTCAATCTGGCGAAGGCTTCAGTGCAGCAGATATTATAGCTAACGGTGTACGGGGCAAAAACGATATTCATGCATTTGCAAGCAGGGATGGCAATTCAGTTGCCATTATGGTTTGGAATTATCATGATGACAACGTGGAAGGCCCGGCCGCCCCTGTCCAGTTATCTGTTAGCAACCTCGGCAAAAACAAGGTATTGGTTCATCATTACCGGGTAGACGATAAATTCAGCAATTCATTTAGTAAGTGGAAGGCAATTGGTAGCCCACAGCAAGTGAATGCTGAACAATTCAGAGAACTGGAACGTGCTGGGCAATTACAATTATTTACATCGCCGGAATGGAAGGAATCAAAAGAGGGTAACACTCAGTTGCGATTTGAATTGCCAAGGCAAGGTGTATCGTTTATCCGCTTGAGCTGGTAGTAGTAGGTGGGCGTAAACACGCAACGCTTAGTTAAGAAAACCTGGAGTGAATACTACCTATCGTACACGAGTCAACCAACTGGTTTATCAACACACCAGTATCATATAAGAAAGCTGTGATGATCATGTTCAAAAAAGGGATGCTCCGTTTATTGTTGATTGCAGTCGTTATTTGTTTTGTAGCGCCCGCATATAGTCAACCGCCGAGAGGACCACTGGTTAAATCGCCCCAAGTACTTGCCGATAAGAAAGTGACTTTTCGCTACCTCGCACCCTCGGCAAAAGAGGTAAGGCTTGCAGGCGGCCAGTTTGGTGCTGCTAATGTTCCAATGAAAAAAGATAGTGCCGGCATCTGGAGTATAACCGTTGGCCCCGTTATACCAGACATCTACCCATATAGTTTTACAGTAGATGGAATTACGGTGATGGATCCTGCAAACGTTGAATTTTTCCCTAATGAAAGGTTTAAAGCCAGCCTGGTTGACGTGCCTGGTTTTACGCCACTTATACATTCCATGCGTGATGTGCCGCATGGGTCGGTAAATTATGAATACTATCCTTCAGCAGGGGGTACAACCGGCTCCCTCGTGGTTTACACTCCACCGGGGTATGATAAAGGGGCCGCTCAGAAGTATCCTGTCTTTTATTTAATCAGCGGTACTACCGATACAGAAGAAACCTTTTTCAAAGTAGGCCGCACAAATCTGATCCTGGATAACCTTATCGCAGAAGGCAAGGCAAAACCAATGATCGTTGTTATGCCGTATGGGAATGTAGAAGCGAGGATAGCGGCACAAAAAGGTGGAAGCAAGCCGGCAGACCCAACCGGGAGAGAAAGCGCCGACGCCATGAGCAGGATGAAGAACTTTGCGGACGATATGACAAAAAACATCATTCCCTATATCGACAGAAACTACCGGACAATTGCTGATAAAAACAATCGTGCGATAGGAGGCTTCTCCCGTGGAGGTGGGCAAACACTGCGAACTGCTTTTTGGAACATGGATAAGTTTTCCTGGATTTGCTGCTATAGTGCTTATTTGCCACCGGCAGAAATGGAGAGCAATTACCAGGCGCTGGTATCTCAGGCCGACGCTACAAATAAGCAATTGAAATTGTTATGGGTGAGCGTGGGTACAGAGGACTTTCTGTACAATGACGTGGCTACATTCCTGAATTATTTAAAATCAAAAAATATCAATTTTCAGAGTCATATAACCGGGGGTGGCCATACCTGGATGAACGTGAAAACGTACCTGGCAGAAACCGCACAATTGCTTTTTAAATAATTGAAAGATCAACAAATGAAATCTTCATTTTCCATAGCTGTTATGTTGGTGTTTACTGCTGTTGCCGGTTTCTCACAAAGAGCTCCTGCTATAAGCTCACCCGAAGTACATGCCGATGATAAAGTAACCTTTAAGTATTATTCGCGTAATGCTCAAAAGGTAATGCTGAGCGGAGAATTCCTGACGGCCAATCAGGCGATGACAAAAGACACCTCCGGTATATGGAGCGTTACGGTAGGACCAATTAAGCCGGATATATATCCGTATAGCTTTTTAGTCGACAGCGTAAACCTTGCGGACCCAAACAATACCCAAATATTTGCCAACGAAAGGTTTAAGCGCAGTATTGTGGAGGTGCCCGGCAACACACCGTTAGTACATTCCCTGCAGAATGTTCCCCATGGTAAAATCAGTTATCGTTATTATAAGTCGGGTACACTAAAAACCACCCGCCAGCTATTGGTGTATACCCCGCCCGGCTACAACCCAAATGGCAAAACAAAGTACCCGGTACTCTACCTTATTCATGGTGGTTCCGATACGGAAGAAACCTGGACGAAAGTTGGTCGTGCGAACCTGATAGCAGACAACCTGATAGCACAGGGGAAAGCAAAACCAATGATCATTGTAATGCCCTATGGTAATGTAAGGCCTGCACCAATGGACGATTTTACAAAGGACGTCACCAATGATATCATCCCGTTTATTGAAGCCAATTACCCGGTTGCAGCAGAGAGCAGGAGCCGTGCAGTTGCAGGTTTCTCCGTTGGAGGTGGACAAACACTTAACATTGGCCTGACCAACACCGACAAGTTTGCATATATCTCGTCTTATGCTCCTTTTACAGCAACGGAAGAATTTAGAAGAAATTTTGCCAGTTGGTCACCGGATGCCAATAAAATAAACAGCCAGCTAAAACTTTTTACCATCAGTGTTGGTACCGAAGATTTCTTATACGAGCCCGTGAAGCAAAACATTGCCATGTTCAAAGAAAAGGGGATAAATGTAAAAAGCTATATCGTTCCCGGTGGTCATACCTGGATGAATTGCAAACAATACCTCGCTACTACACTACAGGAAATTTTTAAATAAGAACCAATGTCGGTACTTAAGCGCTTTTTGTGGTGACCAGCTTCAGTAATTCTATTTGCCATCGTTGAGCGTGCCCCCAATTCATTGGCGGGTCACTCACTTGTACTGAATAAATTTATTCACCCGGTTTCCGGCAATAGGCTTGAGTAAACGACATTGAAACAAGCGTTCAACTTTTTAACTTAAAAGATAATTACAATGAGTATCAAATCTGTCGCCCTCTTTTGCGTAGCCGCTTTATCCGGCGGTATCAGTTTCGCGCAAAATAGTCCCACCTCAATCGCCGAGGACTTCAAGCCATCAAGTTTTAATCAGCCCTTTCAGGACTATCCACAGGTAAACTCGCAAGGGTATGCACGGTTTCGGATACACGCTCCGCAAGCAGATAGCGTGAGAGTAACCCTTGGCCTGGGTGGACAAGGTGGAACAAGACTGACAAAAGGAGGGGATGGGTATTTTACAGGTGTAACCGCTGGGCCAATGGATGAGGGTTTTCACTACTACCATCTCATTGTTGACGGTGGCGTTTTTAATGATCCCGGCACAGGAAATTTCTACGGCTCACAACGTTGGGAAAGCGGCATCGAAATACCAGCTAAAGACCAGGATTTCTACGCGCTTAAAGATGTTCCGCACGGCCATGTTCATCAGGTTCTTTTCCCTTCAAAAAGCACGAAAACCTCACGTGTTGCCAATGTGTACACACCTCCCGGATACGAGAAAGGCAACACCAAATATCCTGTATTATACCTGCAACATGGTTGGGGTGAAAATGAGACCTCATGGGCTATTCAAGGCAAGACTAACCTGATTATGGACAACATGATTGCAGAAGGCAGAATAAAGCCATTTATCGTTGTTATGACCTATGGTATGACCAATACAGGTGGTAGACCAGGGGGTGCACCTCGCCCTGCAGCTCCTGCTGCTGGCGCTCCTGCTGCTGCTCCTGCGGGTGGTGCTCCTGCCGGCGGTGCAACTCCTCCGGCTGCCGGTGGCGCTGGTGCTGCTCCTGCTGCTCGTCCGGCTGGCGGCGGTATGGGTTCAGCTGGCGTTGTGCCTAGTGGTGTAACTGCAGGCGAACCTACTGGTGTTGGCGCTTTTCAGACTGTCTTACTTGATGAGTTGATACCTTATGTTGATTCACATTTCCGCACTATAGCTTCCAGGGATGGACGTGCAATGGCAGGACTGTCAATGGGCGGGTTTGAAACACACACGATAACATTAGCCAGACCAGAAGTTTTTGCTTACTGGGGACTAATGAGTGGTGGTAACTATACGCCAGCACAGTTAGAAGGTAAAATGAAACCAAAGCTTATGTTTATTACCTACGGTAGTAAGGAGACGCGCGGGGCTGAAGCTCTTCCAAAAGTTGAAGCAGATTTAAAAGCAGCTGGCTTTAATGTTGGTACTTATGTTTCGCAGGGAACTGCCCACGAATTTCAAACATGGCGCCGCAGCCTCCGTGAAATGGCTCCATTGCTGTTTAAGAAATAAAATAAGAGGGGGGCAGCATAACTGTCCCCTTTTCCAATAGTTCGTGGCCTTAATGTTGATGTTCAAAAGCAGGTGAAATACAAACAGCGTAACTCCTGCAACGGGGTTTAAGAACTTTCAAACCCTGTGTTCCTGCGATTACTTATTTGTCCATCTGGCAGGCACTTGCAACGGGTTAAAAAAGTAACAACTTCGAACGGTGCAAAGGCCTGAAAGTAGATCGCCTGTTAGAACATTAACTCAGGTAAACGATCCTTGCAAGGACCTCATCGTACCCATCAAATAAATGATTATGCATAAGAAAATGGTTAGGTTTTCTTTTTTAGTTGTAGCGGCATTTGTGACCTCCATTACTTATTCCCAGTCGAATTTCAGCAGTAAGCTGATCGGAGTAGGCGTTGTGGTATCTGACCTTGAGCGCTCCCTTGATTTCTATGTAAATGGGATTGGAATGGTTAAAGCATATACTTTCACCATCAATGAAGAATTCTCAAAGCGTTCCGGTCTTTCAAACGGGGTTCCTACTGCTGTAACGGTTTTAAAACTTGAAAATAGTCCGGAAGCGAATGAATGGAAGCTTATGAGTTTTGGCAAAAAGGCCAGTCATCCTAAACAGAAATTCATACAAGATGATGTAGGCATGCAGTACATTACCATTAATGTAAAATCTTTAAAGCCGGTGATTGAAAGGCTGAAGCAAAAAAACGTTCCCCTGCTTGGCAATACACCGATACCTCTAAATGCAAAGTCACATTTCGCCTTCGTGCAGGATCCTGATGGAAACTTCATTGAGTTAATCGGGCCGCTTGAATAGCAATCTTTTTCGAAGCGAAATCAATATCGCAACTTGTTTATTCTTACAAGCACCGCAGATGGTTCAGGCATAATATCAACGAACTAAACGGTTAGGAATTATGTTATCAGGAACATTACTTACACCACATTCTTGCCTTTAGCACTTGTGATCATGAAGCGACTACTAAATATTTGTTCTTTCTTTCTACTGGTGGCCGTATTCATTTTTATCTCATGCCAAAAAGAACTTGAATGTTATGATTGTGAAACCAACAAACCACCCATTGCAAATGCCGGTATAGATCAACAAATAGTTTTGCCAAAGGACAGTGTTGTCCTCGACGGTAGTACTTCTGCCGATACTGATGGTAAGATTACCAATTGGCTTTGGAAAAAAGTTGCCGGACCAACAGCTTCGATTACAAATCCAACTTCAGTTTCAACAGCAGCGAAAAGCCTGGTTGCAGGTGTATACCTCTTCGAGTTAAAAGTAACAGACGATAAAGGTGCAGCCACAACTGATACACTGCAGGTAACTGTTCAAACAAGGCTTGACAGTGCATTGGTAAACCGGGCACCAGTTGCTTGTGCCGGCGCTGACCAGGGCATTACCCTACCCACAAGTTCAGTAACACTCGATGCATCATGCTCCACCGATCCGGATATGGATATTAAAGCCTATACCTGGATAAAACTTACTGGTCCTGCAGGCCCGAATATCGCTAATGCAAACACGGCTACTACGCTGGTGTCTGGCCTGGTGCAGGGTGTTTATGAATTTCAGGTGAAGGTTACGGATGCAGGCGGCCTGTTTTCCACCGACACCATGAAAGTATTGGTGAGTGCAACAAACGTGGTCATGAATTGTGGTGATAGTAATCGACTCGTTGTCAATGCCCGGCTTGTGCCATTTGGAAAACTATCCGCGCCGGCGAGCGGCCTGGCGGTAGCAGCAGCAGGCAATAAAGTGGTGTTCGCTGGAGCATCTCTGTCAGGCAATCCTGCGGGGTATGGCTCTTCCAGGGTCGACATATTTGATGTTGTAACACAATCCTGGACAACTGCAACTCTTAGTGCGCGCCGGGCCGCTGTTTCAACGGTTACCGCCGGCAATAAAATATTCTTTGCCGGGGGAAGATTGGGCGACGGCGGAAATGATCAGCACTTTACCACAGTCGACATCTATGACGTGGTAACCAATAACTGGTCGGTTGCGCATTTGAGCCAGGCACGCGCCTATATTGCCAGTGCGACCGTAGGCAATAAGGTATTATTTGCCGGAGGCGAGCGGGAATGGCCCTATCCAGTGAGCGACCGGGTAGACGTATACGATCTTAATACCGGATCCTGGTCGATAACTAACCTAAGTGTTCCCCGAAATGGTATTACTGCTGTTACTGCTAACAACAGCGTTTATTTTGCCGGGGGCAGCAATCAACTTGGCGGCTCCAGTAATGTTGAAAGCATCATCGACATTTACGACAACGCTGCAAACACCTGGTCCACAACTACACTAACTGAACCCAAAACCTTTTTTGCGGGTATCAATGTGCGCAACAAAATCTACTGGGCCGGTGGTTATACCAGTTCTGATGCACCATCCTGTAAAGTAGAAATCAAAGACCCTGCTAGCCAAAACAGCACGGTTGGCTTTTTATCTCAACCGTTTACCTACGTTGTTGCAGAAGGGCAAAATGCCGTAACAAAAAATGATAAGATCATCTGGTTCGCTTCACTGGACCCACTTTCCGGCAACGCTACCGATAAGGTAAATATTTACGACGTTAATTCAACCACCTGGTCAATAGGGGTACTGCCGTTCAGGATAAGCGGTGCCTCAGTAATTTCAGTTAACAACACCATCTACGTGGCTGGCGGCTCCGTAAACGGTAAGCTTAGCGACCAGGTATGGCTGCTTGAATTTTGACAAGGCAACTTCTGTTTCTTCCCACTTACTACCTGATCTCAACCTGATCTATAATTATTAAAGACGTACTTATCATGATAAACACTCTAACAGGTGTGAATTTTACCGGCTTTACCACAAGCGCTGAAAGCAAAAAAACTTTCCAGGCGTTTTCACCTGCATCAAATAATTTTTTGGAAGACAAATTCAGTTATGCAACTGAGTCCGAGCTGAAGTATGTACTTGAACTGGCAGACCGGGCCTTTCCTGTATACCGCGATTTACCTGCCCTGAGAAGAGCAGAATTCCTGGATGCCATTGCAGATGAAATTATGGCATTGGGTGATGCGTTGATCCAGCGATGTTCAACAGAGACTGCACTTCCCGCTGCGCGGATTACCGGGGAAAGGGGTAGAACCTGTAACCAGTTAAAGATGTTTGCGCAGTTGTTAAGAGATGGCTGGTGGGTAGATGCACGTATCGATACTGCACAACCGGATAGGCAGCCGCTGCCTAAACCTGATGTAAGAAGGATGCACATTCCAATAGGCCCGGTGGCCGTATTTGGCGCCAGCAATTTTCCCTTGGCTTTTTCCACCGCCGGCGGTGATACGGCCTCAGCTTTGGCAGCAGGGTGCCCGGTTGTAGTAAAGGCACATTCTTCACACCCGGGAACAAACGAATTGGTTTCGTCTGCTATCATAAAGGCGGCAAAAACTACGGGTATGCCCGAGGGGGTTTTTTCTTCTGTTTATCTTTCTCATGATGATGTGGTTACATTGGTACAACACAGGGCCATCAAAGCTGTAGGCTTTACCGGCTCAAGGGACGTTGGCATGCTCTTATTTAAAGCCGCCAACGGGCGATTAGATCCGATACCGGTTTATGCCGAGATGAGTGCGGTAAACCCGGTTATCTTAATGGAAGGGGCGCTGCAAACCAAGGGCGAAAAAATTGCCAAAGACCTGGCAGGCTCTATCACGATGGGGGTTGGCCAGTTTTGTACGAACCCTGGTCTGGTACTTGCCATTGAGAGCGACACTACCAAAAAGTTTTTGGAGCTGCTTGCCGGAGAGATTACATCAACTTTACCCGCTTCAATGCTAAACAGGAACATTGCTAAAGCATATAATGAAGGGGTTAAAAAACGACAAGATAAAGCGGATGTATTAGCAACAGCAGCACGGGAGCCAAACAAAGATAAATACGAAGCTGGGGCGGTTGTACATACCATTGATGCGGAAGGATTTTCGGCAGCAAGAGAATTGTCGGAAGAGATTTTTGGGCCAGCTTCTTTAGTTGTGATGTGTAAAGATGAAACAGCGTTAATATCGGTGCTGCAATCATTGGAAGGGCAGCTAACAGCCACCATTCATGCTACTGAAGCTGATGAGCAATCACTGGCACCAATGATCAGCATTATTACACACAAAGCAGGCAGGGTGATCTATGGTGGTTACCCAACCGGGGTAGAAGTTTGTCATTCCATGCAACATGGTGGACCATTTCCTTCAACTACCGACGGCCGGTCTACATCGGTGGGTACTGCGGCAATCTATCGGTTTGTTCGCCCTGTAGCTTACCAGGACTTTCCTAATCACCTGCTTCCTGAAGCACTCAGAAACGATAATCCCTCAAACATTCTGCGCCTGGTAAACAATGAATGGACCAACAAGCCCATTGCAGGCCAATAGGCAATGCCGGGGTTCAAAACAAACACCGGATTGGTGTGCCGTTGAAGGCTGCCTGGCTTGATAAGCTAACGTGTTTGTTACCCGGATCCGTCCGGTACCAGGGACGGCTTCGATCCACAATGGTTTACACCTGAACTGAGCCCGTCCGAATGGCCTGCCGGGCGGACGTAGCAACGATGATCCCATAGAAAACCAATGCCGGTACCAAAAAAAGTCTCCATAAGTTTCGTGTTTCAGTTAAAAGAAGGAATGTTTGTTCAAGCCCCCTTTTGTGCCAACTGTAAACGCTACTCCATTGCTTGTTATAAAGAATACGTGCTCATGAAAATTACTGTTTTAAAAACCCTTGCCTTCCTTGCGTGTTTAATTGCTTCGTTAGCCACCTTTTCGCAAACAACTACTAAGGCTAAGCAAACCACCTTGTGCAACCCCGTAAACCTGAGTTACAGGTTTATGCTTGATACGCCTTCAAGGCGCGAGGCTGCTGACCCAACGATGATTGTTTATAAAGGTGAATACTACTTGTTTGCTTCAAAGTCGGGTGGCTATTTCCATTCAACAGATATGGTCAGGTGGGACCTGATTACTACAAACGATCTACCCTTGGAAGATTATGCACCTACGGCTGTGGTAATGAATGATACGTTATACTTTATGGCGTCTGCCGCTGCCCCGGTAAAGATTTTCAAAACCGCCGATCCTAAATCCGGCAAATGGCAGATCGCTAATTCGTCGTTCCCGATAGGCATGATCGATCCGGATTTATTTGTTGATGACGATGGTCGTTTGTTTTTCTACTATGGTTGCTCTAACATCAATCCAATTTATGCCGTTGAATTAGATAATAAAACGCTTAACCCGATCGGCAGCCCTGTAGCGTTATTTAACAGCAAAAAGAATATTTATGGCTGGGAACGCAAGGGCGACTATAACGAGGGAAGCGATAATCCCTGGATCGAAGGTGCTTGGATGACCAAACGGAACGGTAAGTATTACCTGCAATATGCCGCACCAGGAACCGAACACAAAAGTTATAACGATGGTTTGTATGTTTCGGATAAGCCGCTTGGGCCTTTTACTTTAGCCAGTCATAATCCCATTTCGTACAGGCCTGAAGGATTTGCCGCAAGTGCAGGACATAGCAGTACTTTCCAGGACAAGTATGGTAATTACTGGCATGTATCAACCATGACGATTTCACAAAAGCATATGTTTGAACGCCGCCTTGGATTTTTTCCGGCTTTCTTCGACAAAGACGGGGTCATGTTTGTGTACACCGGTTTTGGTGACTTCCCTTATAAGCTGCCAACTAAAAAAATAAACGGACCCGAGGAGTTATTTCCAGGTTGGATGTTGCTTTCGCACAATAAACCGGTTGAAGTATCCTCCGAATTAGCCAATCATCCCAGGGCTAATGCCACCGATGAAGAAATACGTACTTACTGGAGTGCTAAAACCGGCGATAAGGGTGAGTGGATAAGTATGGATTTACAAAAGAATTGTACTGTTAACGCCATTCAAATTAACTACGCTGAAAATAATATGCAGTTGTTTGGACGTAACCCGAATATTTACTATCAATACCTGTTGGAGTATTCAGATGATAATAAAACCTGGAAAACACTAGCCGATAAAAGGCAGAACACCATAGATGCGCCACACGACTACATCGAACTGACAACTCCGGTAAAGGCGCGCTATATACGACTAACCAATCATCGCATGCCCGATGGAACTTTTGCGCTTGCAGGTTTACGGGTGTTTGGTAAGGCTGGGGGAAAGCTGCCGGATAGCGTAGAAGATTTTAAAATGGTGCGCCCGGATGATCGTGCAATTGTACAATTGAACTGGAAAAAATCTCTCGCCGCTGTTGGATATAATATCCGTTATGGAACTGCAAAAGACAAATTGTATCATACTTACCAGGTGCTGGCAGCAGACGCAGTTACCATCAGAAGCCTGAACAGTTTGCAAAAATATTATTTCACTATCGACGCGTTTAATGAGAGTGGTGTTACAAAAGGAAAACAGGTAATTGAACTAAAATAGTTTGCCATCAACATTGCTTGTATGACTCAACAATCTTTCCTCCCACTCCTGCTCATTGTGTCGTGTTTGTTTTTGAGCAACAAGGGAAATACACAAGTGCCTGTAGGTGCTAAACCTGCCCCGACAAATATTCGTTCCAATGATTGTCCTTGTATATTCGATGACAACCGTGTTTTGTTCAGGGTAGCTGCACCCCACGCGATGAAAGTTCAGATAGCGCTGGATAAGGTGTATAATATGCTAAAGGATGACAAGGGTATTTGGACCGTAACTACGGATCCCCAGGTGCCGGGATTTCATTATTACTCATTAGTGATTGACAGTGTTAGGGTTGCTGACCCGGCAAGCGAATCCTTTTACGGAACTGGCCGGATGTCGAGCGCCATTGATGTTCCTGAAGCAGGTGCGGATTTTTATGAGATTAAGAATGTGCCTCATGGGGATATCAGATGGAAAAATTATTTTTCTAAAACAATGGGAACCTGGAGGAACGTAAATATCTATACACCTCCCGGTTATGATCAGGACAGCCGGAAAAGCTACCCCGTTCTGTATATACAACATGGGGGAGGCGAAGATGAACGGGGTTGGACCGTACAGGGAAAAACCAATAATATTCTTGACAATCTGATTGCCGCTGGAAAAGCGGTTTCAATGCTGGTGGTTATAGCTAATGGGAATGTTACAAAGCCGGGAGTAGCCGGCGGGTACAATGATGAGGCAATGGCTCTTTTTAAAGAAGAACTGGTTGGAAGCGTCATACCATTTATTGAAAGCAACTTTAGGGTAAAACCCGGAGTTGCCAACAGGGCTATTTCCGGATTGTCAATGGGAGGGGGACAGGCTTTTTATACGGGGCTGCGCAACACGGATATTTTTTCTCATGTAGGCGTCTTCAGCACAGGTGTTTTTGGCGGGATAAACCGGCAACAATCAGGTGCTGCATTTGATCCGGAGGTAGCGATCCCCGGAATACTCACCAACCCGCAATCCTTCAATAGTAAGCTAAAGTTGTTTTACATCTCCGTGGGAGAGCAGGACCCCAGAATAGAGGCTACAAAAAAGCTGATTGACACTTTCAAAAGCAAGAATTTAAAGGTTGAGTTTGCTTCATTTCCGGGAGGTCATGAGTGGCAGGTATGGAGAAAATCTCTTCATGATTTTGCACAAAGACTTTTCAAATAAATTTATGTTGCAGTGCATGCATGGCCCAACATAGCGGAACAGCAGAACCCTAATCTGCCACCAGTTTCTGCGTCTGCAACAATCCAGCTGTCGAATGTTCCATATGCCTTTTTGTATGCTTAGCTGACCAGTACTATTATGATCGTTTACCGTTGCACTAACAAGTATGATGCGCGGCGATGTACATGGAAAGTGGTACGCCCAGGCGTGATGAGGCCGTGAAAACCACTGGAGACCCTGATCAATTTAGACAGCTTTTAAGTTCGTTACTGACCAGGTGCAATCATAATTATAACTGATGAAAATTATGAGAATTTACGTTTATTCGATTGCTGCCTCGATGTTCTGCATGAGCACTAGTATCAGCAACGCTCAGGATATGCCGCCGACTTCATCAATGGTTTATCCCGGCATCAACGGCAAACTCGTATACAGGGCCGATACACTTGGTAATACCATTCCCGACTTTTCAAATGCGGGATATAAAGCTGGCGGGGTTAGTATTCCATATGTGCCCGTTAAAGCAACGGTTTGGCCCGGGTCTGGAGATAACTCAGCCAAAATCCAGGCGGCCATAGATAGTGTGTCGGCACTGGTGCCTGATCCAACGGGGTTCCGTGGTGCGGTACTGTTGAAAATGGGCAGGTACGAATTGGAGAAACCTATCAACATCAAGGCATCGGGTGTAGTGCTGCGCGGAGAAGGCAGTAGTGACATCGGTACCGTGTTGTTTGGTAAGACACCGAAGCAAACAAGTGGTCAAGGCGCAGGTCGCGGCGGAAGACCGGCGCTGGTAAACATTATGGGTGACAATGGTGTAAAGCCTGCTGAGGAAACAAAGCAGGCCATTACAGATAAATATGTGCCGGTGGGTGCAAGAAGCTTTACCGTAACTTCTGCAAAAGCATTTAAGGTGGGCGATAAAGTATTGGTCAGGCGTATTGGCAACGAGGATTGGATAAAGGCACTTGGCGAAGACACTGCAACCGTTGGTCGAAACAGGTGGCGGGCTTTTAACATCACCTTCGACAGGGTTATAACCGATATCAAAGCAAATACAATTACCGTAGATGGTCCAATCTTCACTGCTATAGAATCGCAATGGGGTGGGGGTGAACTGGTAAAGTACAACGACGACAGGATTGAACAGGTTGGTGTAGAAAACCTCCGTGGCATATCGGAATATGATCCTGGGGTTCGGGCAAAAAATTACGGCAATATGGACCGGGATAAGCTCGATGCTAAATACCGGTATGAAGGTGATGAATATTATGCGGATGAAAATCACTACTTCAACTTCATCAATATCTCCAATGCAAAAAATGCATGGGTTCGCAATATGACCGCACTACATTTTGGCAGCAGTGTGGTACAGGTAAACCCGGGCGCTAAATGGGTAACGGTGCAGGACTGCGAATCGTGGGAGCCCGTTTCCATGCGAATGGGAGCAAGGCGTTTTACCTACCAGATGAATGGCCAGTTCTGTTTGGTGCAGCGGTGTTTTTCGCAAAAGGGCCGGCACTCATTTGTATTGCAGGGTTCTGAGGCAAGCGGTAATGTTTTCCTGGATTGCAAAGCGGTAAACCCTTATTCAACAAGTGAACCGCATAATCACTGGTCGAGCGGGGTACTTTACGATAATGTAAAAGCACCGTTGACCGCCAGGTATTGGGATTACATTATTGGCTGGGCCGGTGCAAACATTGTGTTTTGGAACTGCGAAGGTGACTTTCTGATACAAAAGCCACCAACTGCGCAAAACTATTCTTTCGGGCATATTGGTGTTAACGCAGTTGTTTTTAATGCGGGTCTGCAGGACCTTACCAAACCAAACGGGCATGTTGAATCAATGGATAAACATGTTACACCTCGAAGTTTGTACCTGACCCAACTCAAAGAACGGCTGGGCAGCGAGGCAGTAAACAATATTAAAAAGCAAACCTCGGAACAGGAATAATTGGCAGCTATCAAAATATTTTTTTGGTACCGGCATAGGTTTTTTATAGCATCATCGTTGCCCGTCCGAATGGCTCAGCCGGGCGGGCGTCGCAATCCTTTCATCTGCATCGCTTTGTACGGCTCAGGTTTCTTCAGGCAAGTCGTTTAACTTATTCAGACTGGTTGCAACCATAAACAACGTGAGTGTTCTTATTCTCACATAGGCACATAGATACTCCCTTTGCACCTAAAAATGTTTCTCTTTTCTGTTTTAGTTCGTAGCAGCAAGCGCTAAGGGTTTTTCACACCCGCAAAGTCAGGCACCTTATCTTTAACAGGGTAAGGAGTTCTTTAATGTAAAACATCTTTTGGCGCAACAAGCAATGCTTTACTCACCACGTACTTACAATTTCAAATTAGTATGAACGATAACATCCACTTAGATGTTTACAATGCAATACAAGCATCTGTAAATGCTTATATTTTTTCAGACAGTGAAAGCATAATCCTGGTCGATTGTTTACGTAACAGCCACGAAGCCCAGGCATTGGCGGAACGAATAAGGACGCAGGATAAGCCGCTTACCCATATCCTGATCACACATGGTCATCCTGATCACTACCTGGGGCTGAATGTATTACTACACGAATTTCCTGCAGCACGGATCGTTGTTTTAAAGCAGGAAATAAAAGACGACATCATCAACTTTTCTACCTGGATGGAAAGCGTTGGCTGGCTGGAAAACGAGCCTGCGATGAAGCCGAAAACTGCTGCTAATGAAACTGGCTTTGATTATGCCAGGCACATCGATGTTTTAATGGGAACGTCGCTCGTTTTAGCCGAAGGAGGAATTCTTGAGTTAAACAGTGATTACCCACCTTCGGAATGTGAACACCTGACAACCATTTATAGCAAAGATCTTAACGCATTTTTTCCGGGTGATTTTTGTTATAATGGTGTTCATATGTGGTTAGCCGTGGATAAGGCAAACATTGCGTACTGGAAAAAACAGCTATCGCAGTTCGAACAGGAACTTGCCACACAAAATCCAACCATATATCCTGGTCATGGTAAACCGGCCGATATATCTTTGTTTAACGAAGTAGCAAAATATATCGAAGATTTTGAAGAAACAATTGCTTCATCTGGTACAAGGGATGAGGCAATGGCACGTATGACAACTTTGTATCCCAACCATCAGCAAGCCGATTTCCTGCTTTTTAATTCCGTAAATGCCGTTATCCCCGCTTAATTGTAATTTCCTTTTTAAACCATTATTCTAAGTACCCATATGAAATTGAACGTTGCTATTTTATTTATCTTTTGTTTTAGTTGCCTTTTTTGTACAACCTCTTCAGCACAAACCATTTCCAAAGACGAATTAATTTTCCTGACTTCCGAATGGAAGGGCGAACGCTTTGCTGATGGCAGGCCCAAATTGCCGGATAACTTGCTTGAACGCGCCAAACGTATTATGATTGATGATGCCTGGACCGTGTTGAAAAATGAAGGCTATTTAAACCAATACGAGGGTGGCTGGAAAAGGGTGAACGATACCCTGATGACCGGTCGGGCGGTTACCGCTATGTATATGCCCAGCCGGCCGGATGTTGAAAAAAACATTAAAGCAAGGGGAGCCAGCCAGGGCAGAAAAGGCAATACCAATTCATGGCCGATTGACATGCTTACCAAAGGTGACTTGTATGTTGCAGATGCCTTTGGCAAAATCAGCGGCGGTGGAATTATGGGTGCAACCCTGGCAAATTCTACTTTTAGCAAATCGGGTAATGGAGTAGTGTTTGATGGTGCATCAAGGGACCTGCAGGAAATCAGGAACATTAAGGGGTTTAACGCTTATGTGCGCGACTTTCATCCTTCCTTCACCGAAGAAATGGTATTGATGGGACTCAATACACCCATTCGTATCGGCAGTGTTATGGTACTGCCCGGCGACCTGGTAATTGCAACGGTAGAAGGGGTGCTCTTTGTGCCGGCACATATGGCCGAGCAGGTGGTTAGCACATCGGAATTTGTCATCCGTAAAGACCAGTTTGGTTTTGAAATGGTTCGCACCGGTAAATACACCACTGGCGAGATCGACAGTCAGTGGAATGATCAATTAAAGACCGATTTTCTGAAATGGCTCGAAAAGCATCCCGAACTGGGTAAGATGACGCGTGCAGAAGTAGACAAGGTAATGAGCAAACGTACCTGGTAGAAAATTCACTTTCACGACTGCCGGAGAAGTGTCTCGAGCAAATTTGGAATGCGCTCATTTGTAAGATCTGGCTATAAATATGAAACAGGTATATGGGCTGGTAAATAGTTTCAAATGTGATTCGAAAAGCTGGATGAAACATTTGAATTGAATATAATAAATTGCTCAAATCTTGCTTAATAAATGCACAAAACAAATTATATTTGGATACAATAATCTACGGGTATCTACTTCACTATTTCAAGTATAAATTTTTTCTTCAGCCGTTAAATATAACAGGGAAGGGGTAAAGAACAGGTGATTTTTAAAGCCGCATGTATGGTACGGGTGCAAAGCTCTATTCTGTTGAATATTGCTTGTTGCGGCCGGCACTAAATACATATTGTGGTTGAATATAAATATTCAAGGTAAAATTCCAATGATTATGAAATTATGCTTGCTGCTATTAACTAAGTCTGCCGTAACCCGGGAGCGCCTGAATGTAAAAAGGATCATTCCTTTTCTGTTTATGCTCTTCTTTTCGAATGTGATTCTTGCACAAGGAACAGTGCAGGGAAAAGTTACGGCGGGTGATTCTGCACTCTCCAATGTAACCGTCCAGGTAAGGGGAACGGGTACTGCAACGCAGACAGACAACAACGGCCGTTTTGTAATTTCTGCTCCGCCTGATGCCATACTGGTTTTAAGTGCAGTAGGGTATACGACGCAGGAGGTTAGCGTAAATAATAGATCAACCGTTAACGTGAGTCTTATATCGAGTTCAGCCCAGCTTGAACAGGTGGTGGTTGTAGGATATGGAACACAAAGAAGAGCTACGATTACGGGCGCAGTTTCCAATGTGAGCGGTAAAACCGTATCCGAATTGCCAGTGCCCAACATTTCCCAGGCCTTGCAGGGCCGGGTAGCCGGGGTTAATGTAACCAACAATGGTGGTCCCGGTGCACAGCCGATTGTACGTATACGGGGTATCAGTTCGATCTCTTTTGCTTCGGATCCTTTGTATGTAGTGGATGGATTTCCAACAGGAGACCTGTCGACCATTGATACAAGAGACATCGAATCCGTTGACGTATTAAAAGATGCCTCCGCTGCGGCTATCTACGGATCAAGAGCTACAAGCGGGGTAATTATGATCACCACGAAAAAGGGACGAAGAGACGGAAAGTTGCATGTAAGCCTTGACTCATATTATGGTCTACAGGAAGTAACAAAAAGATTAGACCTGTTGGACAGGGAGGGTTTTAAACAATATGCACTTGCATACAGGGGCACCTTACCTGGACGACTTTTGCCTCCTGAAGCGGATAAGCCAATTTATGCAGGCGCCACACAAACCTATGGTCAAACCAATACCGACTGGCAGGATGCCTACTTCAGGAGCGGTTCCATAACACAGCATAATATAGGGCTGAGTGGCGGTAACGAAACTTCCCGTTTTTATGCTTCCGGCGGTTTTATGGATCAGCAAGGTACTTCACCAACCGTAGCTTATCGCCGTTATAATTTCCGCATCAATTCAGAACATAACATCAGTAGAACATTCACATTTGGTCAGAACCTTTATGCTGCATCAGCTGACCAGGCTTATGATAATAATGAAACCCAGGCGAGAAGCAACCTTGTAAATGTAATCCGGAACTTCCCGCATATGCCCGTGTATGATCCAACATCTAACGGAGGTTACAGAGGGGTAAACAGCGTCCTGGATGGTGGTGACCCCACAAACCCCATTGAAGATGCAGAGCTCAAAAATCCCGGTAACCGGACGACCGCGAAAATACTTGGAACGGCTTTCCTGGAAGTTAACCTGATCAGATCTTTGAAGTTCCGTTCAACATTCGGGATAGACTATGCGAATGGCCTAGATTATCGTTTCTCACCTATTTTCAATAATAATGGAACAGTAAACGGTTCAAACGCCAACGTCGCATCAATCACCAACAACAGAAGTGCTTCTACCGTACTCTTATTTACTGAGCAACTTACATTTGATAAAACTTTCCGCGATCACCATATAAATGTTATTGCAGTATACGAACAGCAGGGTCAAAAAATAAGAAATGAAAATGGGAGCGGGCAACAGCAATCCAATGAGCTGCGAACACTGAATAATGCCAGCAATGTGGCGGTTCAAACCCTGTTTGGTGAGAATATGCTGATGTCTGTTCTGGGCCGGGTGAATTATGATTTCAGGAGCAAATACCTTTTCAGTGCTGCCGTACGTCGTGATGGTCTTTCTATTTGGGCGCCTGGTAACAAATGGGCAACTTTTCCTTCAGCTTCCGTGGGTTGGAGAATCGACCAGGAAGATTTCATGATTGGGAATACAAAGATCTCTGAGCTTAAGCTAAGAGCAGGTTATGGTATTACCGGTTTAAACGGAACAGTGTTAGGTAATACGCCATGGTTGGTAACGGTTAACGCCAATAGTGCGCTTTATCCTTTTGGCAACACTCCTGCTTCCGGTCCCGCATCTTCTATTCAGCGGCTCGGAAACCGCGAATTGGAGTGGGAGAAAACAAAACAGTTAAACATAGGCCTCGACTTAGGACTTTTAAGGAACAAGATTACATTGTCGGCTGAGTATTTCAATCGTAAAACCGATAACCTGATCTTGAGTGTGCCACTTGCCAACTCTCTCGGTTTCATCACCAGCACCGTGACACAAAATGTAGGCGCAATGGAAAACAAGGGTGTTGAACTCCAGGTGGGCTATAACGACAGGGAGGGAAGTTTTAAATGGAATGCCAATGCTAACTTTAGTGCCATCAGAAATAAAGTTACCAGCTTAGCAGAGGGTGTTAACAATATCGAAAGAGGTAGTGATCAGGATTTTGGTAATGAAAACATTACAAGAACCCAGGTTGGGCAGGCTGTACAGTCTTTTTACGGATACGTTGTAGAAGGCATTTTCCAGGACTCTGCTGATTTGAAAGGTCATGCGAAACAAAGGGATGGTACGGGGCCTGGCGACCTTAAATTTAAGGACCTGGACAAGAATGGCGTAATCGATGTAAATGACAGGCAGTTCCTGGGAAGTTTCATTCCAAAATACACCTATGCTGTTAACTTGAGCGCAAACTACCGCAACTTTGATCTGTCACTTTTCTTCCAGGGGGTTCAGGGAAATAAGATCTTCAACGCTACCAGGGTAATTACCGAAGGGATGGTGCGTTTCTTCAATGCTGGTACGCAAGTGTTACGGGCGTGGACACCCACAAACAGGAATACCGATATTCCACGTGCAGCTTCCGGCGACCCTAACCAAAATTCAAGACCTTCTACCCGGTTCATTGAAGACGGGTCTTACCTGCGCCTGAAAAATATTATTCTGGCTTATAACGTCCCGGCATCGTCGTTGCAGTCGATAACCAGGGGTACGGTAAACAACCTTCGAATTTACGTTTCGGCCCAAAACCTGTTGACCTTTACCAATTATTCAGGTTATGATCCGGAAGTAGGTAACAGAACTCCCAATTCATCGCTGACAAACGGAATAGATTTCGCTGTATATCCCCAGCCTAAAGCTTACCAGGTAGGTATCCAGGTTGGTTTTTAAATCCTTTCACAGGTTATCTAAATAAAAGATTATGAAACTTAGTATTAATAAACTGGTGATTGCAGGATTTCTTGGTTTAACTCTTGTTAACGGTTGTTCCGATAAGCTCGATGTTCTGGACCGGAACAATCCAACTACTGAAAGTTATTTTAAAACTGCTGCAGAACTTCAAAATGGAACAAATGCCATTTATTCTTCTATGCGTGGCGATAACTTTATCGGCAGGCCATGGCACTATTTGCATGAGATGAGGGGTAGTGAAGCCGCAGCTGGTGGCCCTCAACTGGAAGCGCCAAATGCAGAATTGTTATTGCAAACAAACGGTGCCCCTTCCAACGGAACGGTAACGAGTATATGGAACGCGTCGTACCAAATGATCAACAGGGCAAATATGGTTCTTTCCAAGGCGCCAGGAGTTACAGACAATCCTACGCTTAGGGATATCCTGGTTGGAGAGGCGAAGTTCCTAAGAGCTTGGGCCTATTATGAACTGGTATCGCAATGGGGTGATGTTCCTTTGTATACAGAAGTAGTTAATGCAATTAGCGGGTATAAGGGCAAGTCGCCGGCTACAGAGATCTATACACAGATCACCAAGGACTTAACAGAGGCTGCCCAGGCCCTGCCTGAAACTCCGGCACAACAAGGCCGCGCAACAAGAGGAGCCGCTAATGCTTTGTTGGGAAGGGTGCTGATGCAAAAAGGAGACTATGCAGCGGCCAAAGATGCGCTGTTAAAGGTGTATGGCAAATATATCCTTGAGCCAGATTTCTTAAGTAATTTCAGCGGAGATGTCAGATCAGGTACCACCTTATTGGCAACCGGTACCGAATTCAACAGGGAGTCAATCTTTGAGGTGGCATTTTACGACAGGGGCGACAATGGCTTTAATTGGGGCGGCAACGGCGAAGGTGTTGCGGCCGCTGCTACTACAGCACGAAGCCAGGATTTTGGAATGGTGTGGGGCAATGTGATTCCTTCGAATCGTTTGTTAGATGAATTCGACAATACTGACCCTCGTTATAAGTATACCATTTATGAAGAGGGAGACAGGATATTGACTTTCAATGGCACCCAGCCTGGCAAAATCCTTACCGCAAATGACCTCAACGTTGAGCCCAGCACCCAACGTGGTGTAACCAGGAAACGCATATTTCGGAAATATTCTGTTAGTGATTGGGTTCAGGAGCCGATCCATATGTCTGGCATTAACCAGCGTTTGATCAGGTATGCTGATGTTTTATTAATGCTGGCGGAGTGTGAGGCTGAAACAGGCAATTTTGCCAACACTGCAAAATACATCAACGAAGTACGTGCCCGTCCAAGTGTTAACATGCCTCCCATCACGCTTGCATCCAAGAATGAATCAATAAGAGCAGTAATGCGCGAAAGAGCCCTCGAATTAGCTGGTGAAGGGTTGAACAACCTCGACATTCTCCGTTGGAGACGAAAAGGCTATTATCCTTCTATAATGCCCGATCCTAGGCCAAACCAGCAGGAATTCCTGCCCATTCCTGCAGCCGAAATTGCAGCAAACCCAATGATCCGCTAAACAATACCAAACTTGCTGGCAAAAGGGCATCGTGTAATCCATGCTGTTTAGTTAAACCTATTTTTTGGGCGCAAACAGAGGGATATTTATTCATCATTGTTACCCGCCCGGATGCGCCTCTGTGCACCGGGTGTCACTCACTTGTCCTTATGAGAATTCTATTGAGCCAAATTCCGTCGCGCCTGTAGTTACGACTGTAATAGTGCAATGCAGACCAATCGCGCTGCATATTCCGGATTTTCTACCATGTTTATTTGTCGCCGCCTCGGATTGGTTACGGACGGCATGGTGACAAGTTATAAACAGCTTGCACATTTAGACGATGCAAAACACCAGGAGCTGAGATGGACTTGAAAGTACAAGTGTGCAAACCAAAAATAGTTTAAAGGTAGAACGACAAGCTTAGCTTGATAATCGTTATTCAGTTTTGCCCATCAAAATAAGGGCGAGAATTTACACTGTGCAGCATACTTCATTACCTTTCGGGAGCAAAGCTTGCAGTATTCAAATATGCCAACTCAATCCTTAACAAACCGGCGGCTACTTGTTTGGATTATAGTCTGTTTGTTCATTACTCCTGATTGCAAAAACACCCGAAGAGAAAAGGCCTTATTTGTCCCGCTCAGCTCCGACCATACCGGCATACACTTCATAAATGCAGTTGAAGAGACTGACTCGACGAAGTCGTTTATAAACGAATTTGGCTACATGGGTGGCGGGGTTGGTATCGGCGATTTTAATAATGATGGACTTAAAGATATTTTCTTTACCGGCAACCAGGTAAGTTGTAAAATGTACATCAACAAAGGCAACACGCGCTTTGAAGATGTTACCGAAACAGCCGGCCTGACAACCGGGATATGGACAACCGGCATCAGTATCGCAGATGTTAATAATGATGGTTATGACGACCTCTACATCTGTTCATACGGGAAGGATCTGTTACACAGCGCGAAAAACCTGTTGTTCATCAATCAGCATAACCTGACATTTAAAGAGCAGGCGCAGGAGTATGGTTTAGCTGACACCGGCTATTCTTCCCAGGCTGTTTTTTTTGACTATGATAAGGATGGCGACCTGGATATGTATCTGGCTAACTACATGCTTAACGGGCCCAATGCAAACACCATATTTAGCAAAGATCTAAGCGGCCGGTCTGTTGCAAACGATAAGCTTTACAAAAACGATGGTGACCCGGTTCAGCGCGGCCATCCGGTTTTTACCGATGTAACATTACAGGCAAACATTAAAGAAGGCGGATTTGGATTAGGCGTTGTTGTAAGTGATTTCAATAACGACAATTGGCCGGACGTATATGTTGCTAACGACTTTATCTCGAATGACCTGTTGTGGCTCAATAATAAAGATGGAACATTCTCCAATTGCATCAGTACCTCTATCCAGCACCAGAGTTATTCAAGTATGGGTGCCGATGCAGCAGATATCAACAACGACTTGTTGCCAGATATAACAACGCTGGATATGCTGCCCGAAGACAATGAGAGAAAGAAGACAAGTTCTTCTTTCATGAATTACGACAGGTATGAAACCGAGCGGTCCCTTGGCTATGAGCCTGAGTTTGCCAGGAATATGTTGCAGCTCAATAATGGCATTTACACCGTAGGTAAAACAGCAATCCCCTTTTTTAGCGAGATAGGCCAAATGGCGGGGGTGGCGGCTACAGACTGGAGCTGGAGTGTACTGACCGCCGACTTTAATAACGATGGCTGGAAAGACATGCACATCACCAATGGAATAGGGAGAGACTTTATAAACGCTGACTTCCTGGAGTACAGCAACACGGTGTTTAGTACCGGTGGCAGCGAGAAAGATAAACGAAAAATGATCCGGGATAAATTGATAGCCCTAAAGCATATCAAACTTCCGAATTATCTGTACCTCAACAACCACGATTATACCTTTCTTGACGCGTCTAAGGGCTCGGGCATCGACGAGCCATCTATGTCGAATGGTGCCGCTTATGCAGACCTCGATAACGACGGAGACCTTGATCTGGTTGTAAGCAACATCAATAGAGAAGCCTTTGTATTTAGTAACAATACCATCACCAACAAAAACTATGTTAACAACCACTATGTCGCATTCAGTCTAAAGGGCGATGCCGCTAACATTAAGGGATATGGCTGTAAGGTGTATGTTTATGCAGGTGGGCAAATGCAAATGCAGGAACAGAACCCTGTGCGGGGTTACTTCTCGACTGTTGATCAAAAGCTCGTATTTGGGCTTGGGACAAGCCAACGTGCCGACTCCATCGTTGTACAATGGCCAAATAATAAAACCGAATTCATCAGGCAAACGAAAGGTGATACGGTGTACCTGTTAACAGAAGCGAACGCGGTTTATGAAAAGACTCCTGCTGTATCCGGGGCGGCACCTGAAACGATTTTTGAAGATGTGACTGCTGCATCAACTATTCTATATAAACACGTTGATAATCCATACAACGAATTTAATTTTCAACGACTATTACTTCAGAAGTATTCACAGTCGGGCCCATTTATAACGACCGGGGATATTAATAATGACGGGCTGACCGATTTTTTTGTTGGGGGAGCATTCAACTTTTCTGGTAAGTTTTTCATTCAGCAGCCAAACGGAACATTCACGCCCCGCAACCTGACCGACAGCGTTAAGATGCAGGAAGATATGGACTGCACCTTGTTTGATGCAGATAAGGACGGCGATTTGGATCTCCTGATTACCTCCGGCGACACCCGTTACGAAGAGAATGCTGAGTATTACCAGCCCAGGTATTATGCTAACGATGGAAAGGGTGGTTATTCGCTGCAGATGGGTGCAATACCATCAGATGTAAGAACAATAGCTGGCTGTGTTACCACCGGCGATTATGACGGCGACGGGGACCTGGATGTTTTTATTGGAGGAAGAGTATCAAAGAATTACCCGCTTTCACCTCGAAGCTTTATTCTTAGGAATGATCGCGGTGTTTTTACAGATGTCACTGGTCAGGTATGTCCTGCACTGCAAAATCCCGGGATGACAACATCAGCCGCGTGGACAGATTTTGATAACGATAAGCAGCCCGACCTGATCATAGCAGGGGACTGGATGCCGGTAAGATTTTTTAAAAGCAATAGTGGCAAACTAAGTGAGGTGACCGACCTCACCGGCTTAAAACAGATTACCGGTATGTGGCGGAGCCTTACGGTAGCTGACATTGATGGCGATGGTGACCCCGATGTAATTGCGGGTAACCTTGGCGCTAATTGTATTTACCATGTAAATTCAGACAATCCTATGCACTTATTTGCCGCCGACATTGATGGCAACAGCAGCATAGACCCTGTAGTATTTTATTACATTAAAAATAAGGATGGCAACAGGCAATTGGCACCTGCAATAAGCCGGGGTCAATTTGCTGAACAGGTACCATTGATTAAGAAAAAGTTTCTCTACCATAAGGATTATGCCCGTGCAACCTTCGTTGATATCTATGATGCCCGTGCTAAGGAAAAGATGGTCACTTTAACGTGTGATGAAACACGGAGTTGCTTTTTCGAAAATACCGGTAATGGAAAATTTACAAAACACATCCTGCCACAGGAGGCACAATTTGCACCGGTTAACGCGATAATATGCGATGATTTAGATGGTGATAACATTCCCGATTTATTGCTGGCAGGAAATGAATACCAGGCAGATGTTATAACAGGAAGGTATGATGCATCCTATGGCTGCTTTTTAAAAGGAAGAACGAACAAGAAATTTACCTATGTGCCTCCCTCCAGGTCGGGGTTTATCGTAAGGGGTGATGTGAAAGACATGGCAATGTTAAAGACCGCAAAACAAAAATTGATAATTACAGCAGTAAATAATGACTCAATGAGGGTAGTCAAGCTGAAATTATAGCAAAAGGCTTTGGGTCATGAAGAATAGATCTTAACCGAAAGTTTTTTCGGGTCCCGTTTATGTGGTGAAATTGTAATTTGAGAAGGGACATATACACTACATGCATAATTGTTGCTGACTGGCAGCATCCGAAGCTAAAAACCATAATCGTATTTATTTTCACTGATAATTCAGCAACGGATTTCTTGGGGCTTTCATCTAACAGATAGCACTGGCCGGTCCTTAAGGCAATCGCTTACAACGCTGGATGGGAAAAAAGCACAAAGTATCCGGGCATTTATATGGTATCATTGTATGGAACCTGTACTACAATCAACTCCAGTTTTTTATGCAAACATTCGGGTCTATATTTAAAAATAAATCATTGTACACTGCTTTAAAATTTGTGATTGTATGAACAGGTATGCTTCGCTTATTATTCTTGTTTTCGGAGCTTTTGCTTGCTCTAATGCTGTGGTTGGGCAGTCAACTGCTACTGCTGTTAAACCCGCTTCAAGAACAATTGAGGATGGCGGCAACGGACCCCATAAGGCGCTTATGTTATCGGAGGCCTCACTGCCCACTCATACCGTGTTTCGACCAAATGATATGAGCGCTTTTGGGAAGAAAACAAAGCTGCCGATCATCGCCTGGGGAAACGGTGCTTGTGCCAATTCTCCATGGGAACATGTCAATTTTCTTAATGAGGTAGCCTCGTATGGCTTTTTGGTCGTCGCAATTGGCCCTATGCCTCAGGAAGGAGAACGCGGCAGCGGCCGGTCAACCTCGTCGCAGATGTTGGATGCAATCAATTGGGCGATTAGTCAAAACAGTGACAAGACAAGTATTTATTACAATAAGTTAGATGTAAAAAAGATAGCCGTAAGCGGTATGTCGTGTGGCGGCTTGCAGACGCTGGAGACGGCTCCCGACCCCCGGGTAACTACTGCGGTAATCTGCAACAGTGGCATATTGCCTGAACCCGGAAGTGGGATGGCCGGTATGCCCGGTTTGAAGAAAGAACAACTTAGTAAATTACACACCCCAACGCTGTACATCCTGGGCGGGGAAAAAGATATAGCTTATAAGAATGGGATGGACGATTTTAATCGCATTAACCATGTACCCGTATTTGTGGCAAACATGGATGTAGGGCATGGCGGAACCTATCGCCAGCCACATGGTGGTGAATTCGCAAAGGTCGCAACTGCATGGTTTCAATGGCAGTTGAAAGGCGATAAGACGGCCGGCAAATTATTTACCGGCAAACCGAGTGGGTTGTCGAAAGATCCACAATGGAAAGTCGAAAAGAAGAATATGCGTTAACCCATGAAGAAGATATCCCACAAACAGGTTTATTCATTATTGCTGCTGATTCTTTGTGCTGCCGGAGCAAACTTGACCGTCTCCGCGCAGGATGAAAAACAATTGGTGATCGGGCAGCAGCCAGTCTACAAAGTAGCAAAAGCAAGGCACGCCATAACGGTAGATGGAAAGATGGACGATGCCGCCTGGAAAGATGCCGAGGTGCAATCGTTCGATTACTTTTACCGGGGAGACAAACCGGTAGATAAACAAAAGAGTAAATTCAGGATGCTCTGGGATAGTGCTAATCTTTACCTTTTTTATGAATGCGAGGATACTTCACTTACAGCCCGGGAGACAAATTTTGATGCCCGCCCTTATCTTGATGACTGCGCCGAGTTCTTTGTTGTTCCTGCACCAGACAGTGTGTACATGCACTTTGGCTTCGAGATAAATATCACTAAGGCAGCCTATGATTATATTGTACTATGGAAGTATTATAACAATAGAACAATCTTTCTAAGGGGCTATAACCCGGCTTATAAGGTAGAAGTGACTTATGACGGTACAATCAATAATGACAAAGACAAGGACAAAGGGTGGAAGATGGAATTTCAAATCCCATTTACGGCACTAAGCGATTTTCAAAATCTTTCACGTCCCAGGGCAGGGGTAAGGTGGGCATTTCAGGCGGTTCGCCAGGACAGGAATCTTGTAGAAGACAGGTTTCGTTCAACGTCCACCCTTTACCCGATATATGACATAAAGCTCGATGTTCATCAGCCAGCACGTTTCGGTTTACTTGAATTTACGGGAAATTGAGGTCCTGGTTTGCAGGTCTGTTTCTCATGTTGAAACGCTATACACACCATTTAGTAGCATGGGAGCGACTTAATTAAAATGGCCCTATTACCTAATTGAATCGAGCTGTTTAATGAACAACAGCAGCTTTGATAAGCCATAAGTTTACACTGCAACTTTCACCGATACCAGTGAAAGTTTTCCGGTAAGATGATTTAACAGCAGCACCCTGTTGAAGCAAACCACAATTAGGATTGGATAAGAAGTCGCAAGTACAACTCACCAAACGTACATCAGCATTGTTTTAGCAACAATATTGTAGCAACGCCGTGGTCGGTGGATTAGCACATGCTGGCCGCGGCGTAGCTTTTTTCATAAAACAAGCTGGAAGTTGTTGTGCTCTTTGCATCGGAAACTGCATTTCATTATACATATCTCTAAACCTCCACATGCGTCATTATCTGTTGCTAGTTGTTCTTTTATTGTCTCTGTTGAAAACAGGTGCACAAGACGCGGTTGCGGTAAGTAAGGAGCCATTGCATAAAAACGTGTTTGAAAATCGATATGTACGGGCTTTGGAATTGCACATTGCTCCCGGTGATACAACGATGTTTCATAAACATGAAAAACCCTGCGTTTCAATTTCCTTACACCCGGTTCGAACAGGGTCGCAAACCTTACTTGATGACAAAGGTCCGCGGGTGCAATCTGCCGACCGGAGGATAACCTTCGACGGATTCTACCAAAGCCCACGTATTCACCGAGTCTGGAACAGAGATTCTGAAATGTTTCATTGGATGGATGTAGAAATACTTACAAGCGGAAATCGGGTCTTGGAAGAACCGATGGCAGCTGAAGGGATTAAGCAAGTGTTTGATGCACCTCCTGTACGGGCATACCTACTTACACTAAAAGGTAAACAAAAAATGAGCTTTAAAAGAAATGCTCCATTCCTGATCGTTAGTCTCAGCCAGGCCAGCACGGCCACAGTAAACAAACATCATTTTTCGAGGCAAGGTGACTTTCTTTTTGTCAAGCCTTCCAAAAAGATCCGGTTCTCAAATAACAGCGACACCGATTATTCTTTGGCTGTGTTGGAACTGAAGTAATGAGCACGTGTTATCATTCTCCCGATTACGAATTAAACCATTAATATGAAGAAAGTTATTATTCTGATGTTGTTTAGCCCATTGATGATTACCGTTGGTGCACAAGAAGCAAAGGGGCCGATTGGCGCCATCGAATTTGTTTCCAATGAGCTTTCGAAAGTGATAAACAAAGACGCAAAGGTGGAAGTAATCGCTGAAGGTTTTCAGTTCACGGAAGGACCGCTATGGTTAGAAAAACAGCAGGCGTTACTGTTTTCAGATGTTCCCGGCAATACCATCTATAAATGGACCGAAGCCAAAGGCAAAGAAGTATACCTGACACCAGGGGGTTATACAGGCACTGAAGCCCGTGGCGGGTTTATGGGCCCTAATGCGCTATCTCTCGATGGAAAGGGCCAGCTGTTGATATGCCAGCATGGTGACAGGCGGATAGCCAAGATGGATGCTCCTTTAAATGCACCGAAGCCGAACTTTGTTACCGTAGCAGGTGAGTACAACGGTAAAAAGCTGAATAGCCCAAACGACTTTATTCTTAATGCTGCCGGCGACATGTATTTTACCGATCCTTCGTATGGTCTTGAAAGAGGTGGAAGAGATCCAAAGAAGGAAATTACCTACCAGGGTGTATACAAAATGGATAAAGCAGGTCGCACAACCTTATTGGTCGACTCCATCGAGCAGCCAAACGGCATCGGCATTTTTCCGGACGGAAAAACATTACTGGTCTCCAACTCCGACAACAGAAAAAAAAGGTGGTATGCATACGATATTTCAGGTGATGGCGCATTGAAGAATGCACGGGTGTTTTATGATGTAAGCAATGAGAAGGGTATGGGCGGATGCGACGGTTTCAAAATCGACAAAGCGGGAAATGTATTTGCTTCCGGCCCGGGTGGTATCTGGATATTTGCTAAAACCGGGAAACTCATAGGAAAGATAAATCTGAATGGAACAACTGCTGCAAATTGCGCATTAACCCCGGATGGCAAAACAATCTTCATTACTGCGACGACCTATCTGCTTAGGATTAAGATGCGCTAGAATGATCGTTCATCGGCGTCATATCACCTGTCCTCAAATGCTGATATCTTATTAAAATGTATCTTCAAAGCTACATCATGAACCTTCGGGCATATCCTTTATCAACCCGATTGCGTTGCCCTTTAAATTAAACACGAGATATGAATAACATAGGTGACTCCGACGCATATGGAAGGAGAGCATTCATAAGTACGGTTGGTAAACTGGCTGGTACTTCCATGATATTGGCTTTGCCAGGAGTAAGCAGCGCTGGTATCGCATCACCACCACAAGCGTCATATACTGTTCAGCAGGTAATTGACATTATCCTCAAAGAGATACCCAATGCCCGCAGGGAAAACACGGTGGACAAAATCAGGTCTGGTACTCCTGACCAGCAGGTAACCGGCATTGTTACAACCATGTTTCCGAGCATCGAAGTAATTGAGAAAACAAAGCGTGCCGGGGCCAATTTCATCATTGCGCACGAAACACCATTTTACAACAACCCCGACGAAACCGAGTGGTTGAAAAACGACGATGCTTACAAGTACAAAGTTGACCTCTTGAACAAATACAAGATTGCGATCTGGCGTTTCCACGACAACTGGCATGCCCACAGGCCTGATGGTATTGCAATGGGGAACCTGCTTAAGCTTGGGTGGGAAAAGTATTACGACCCACAAAACCCTAGGCTGATCACCTTACCACAACCCATGACAATAAGGTCTATAGCGGAACTCGCAAAGAAAAAGCTGGGTATCGCTATGGTACGTGTGGTGGGCGATGGTAAACAACAGTGTAAAACCATTTACCTGGCATTTGGATACATGGATCCGAAGATGCAAATACCCGTTATTCAGCAATCAAAACCCGACCTGATACTTAGTGGGGAAACAAGAGAGTGGGAAACCGTTGAAAGGGTAAGGGACGGACTTGCGATGGGCCAAAAAACTTCATTGATGGTGTTGAGCCATTCTGTAAGTGAAGAAGCAGGTATGGAATACCTTGTGCAATGGTTGCAGCCAAGAGTACCGGGGCTTAAGATAGCCAATATACCATCCAATAATCCCTTCACCTTTGTATAGCAGGGAAGCTGAGTCGTCAATTGATTGTAACCAGGTTGATTCTGGATTTTTGGATCCGAACCAGGGAATATCACTTGGGCATCATTGCCTGCCCGGGTGTGCTCCATTGGAGTCTCGCTCACTTGTACTTTACGTTTGCTATAGCGCAGAAATCCTGCGCGGCTTGGCCGAACGACATTATGACAATTACTTAAAGGCGTTTGCAGTAGCCTGTATACGCTAACCTTATATGGCTGCCCAAGGGTTACTATCGCCTGGCCGGTTCAACTACTCGCCAGTTGTTGCTTGCCTTTTTATTTTCAACCTCCTTATTTTTTGAATTCACCTCAATATGAACCCATTCAATAGAATAACCTTTTCCAGATCTTTAATAGCATTGAGCTTGTTTGCGATTACCCAATGCACTTCTACCTCAGCGCCCGAACCTGCATGGGGTAAGAAGAATGCAGAGCTCATATCGAAATACAACTTGAACGTTAGAGAGATTTCGGACCTTCCAAAAACAACTGTTGCGTCGAACCTTGATCCGGCAATGGTAAAAAGTTTGAATAACGTCGACAGCACCGAACTCTACCCTGGTGTCAATGCAAAACTTTTCTGGGGTACTGGTACAATGGTTGGTGTACTTCAGCTTGCACCCAATGCAACGATCCCCGAAGAAGTATTAACAGCCGACAGGTTTGTATTTGTGCTGGAGGGTTCGATCAACCAACTGATAAAGGGTGCGCCGGTTGCTATGACATCAAGAAAGCGGGAAGAACCCGACGGCATACACGGTGCGACCCCAAAAACCGATTTCGTTTATCTGGAGAAAGGGACAAAAAACGGGTTGACGGCTGGTCCCGATGGTGCTAAGTTACTTGAGGTGTATAGTCCTCTACGCCTCGATTATCTCAAGAAAGCAGGGGTTTCGAATTTGCCCAAAGAAATGCCGGATGTTGCAACTACGCAAACACCCAATGTCGTACCCGGAAAAGTCTACGATCTCTACGATCTGCAGCTAACCGAACTCACTGCAGTTGGCTACTCGAGATTGGTGTCGGGAAAAAACACCCAGCTCAGTTTTATATTAATGGAGCCAAATTCATTATTCCCGCACCACATACACCCCGAGGAACAGATGATGTTTGTACTAAGGGGCACCTGCAACGAAATTCTCCTGGACGGCGAACAAGGAATGAAAACCAATGACGTTGTGCGTATCCCCGCAAACCTGGTACATGGTGCAAAAATGAGCGATGTTGGCTGCGATGCCCTGGACATCTTCTGGCCTGCACGAGCGGACTACCTGGATAAGGAAAAAGCAAGAATGTCGGCCTACCGGTCAATTATTCCGGAAGGAGTGAAACCGGAGATCGTTGTTGACGGGAAAAAAACAAAGCCTGAATTGAACTTTAGCGAGGGACCAAAATGGATGAATGGCAAGGTTTACTTTTCCAATATGTATTTCGACCAAAATTGGGGAGCCAACCCCGCTAAAAGTTCAACGGTTGAATTGGACCCTAATGGAAGTTACCGTAACATCACGGCAGGCAAGATGCAAACCAACGGCCTGTACCCCTATAAAAATGGAAACCTCATTGTTTGCGATATGATGGGGCACAGGGTTGTTGAGATGACCACGAAAGGGGATGTGGTACGGGTGCTTGCCGACAAATACGATGGCAAATCCATCGATGGACCCAACGACGTGATAACAGATGCAAAAGGCGGGTTCTACTTTACCGATCCACAGTTTACAATGGAAGCGAAAAAGTTTCAGCCAGGTCGTGCCGTTTATTATGTGTCACCAGCAGGCAAGATAACAAGAGTGGTTCAGCCCAACGAATTTGCAATGCCAAATGGTATTGTACTGTCGCCTGATGGAAAAACACTTTACATCAACAACTGTTATGACGATGAATCATGGTACCCCGTTAAAAGCGAAAAAGATAACTTCATCTGGGCATACGACGTTAATGCTGATGGTACCATTGCAAATGGAAGAAAGTTTAGTAAACTATTCCTCACGCCCAATGTGCTGGACAGAAAGGGAAAGTCGTCGAGTGCTGATGGTATGGCGATCGATAAGCTGGGTAATCTTTACGTTTGTACTTATTATGGCGTGCAGATCTTTAACAACAAAGGTCAATTTGTTGGTATGATCAATCTACCGTCATTTCCTGTTAGTCTTTGTTTTGGCGATCCTGATATGAAAACATTGTATATTGTTAGTTACAGCAAGGTTTTTAAGATTCGTACCAACATGGAGGGTTTTGTGCAGTATTTGTAATACTCAATACGGAATGGTTGCAAAGCAGGGAACTGGTAAACGAATAAACAGCAAGGACGTTTAAAATGGCAAATTCCGTTGATTTTTGAGGATATAATCAGCCTAAACAACATAATTTGCCGACCGGGAAAACAGTGCACACCAACACCATCTCACGCTTAACTTCTTGACATGGGTATGCTAAGATAACAGCGGCTCAAGCAGATCCGAAAAGCTGGCTTCAATCACATTAGATTAATTCCACAACCTATTTAAATCATCAAAAACAGTGAGTAAGACCCAAAGCCTATTTTGTATTCTGGTGCTTATTGTGTCCGTAGCAATTACTGGCTATGCACCCCCAAAACAAAAGAAAATATTAGTTTTTAGTAAAACCGCTGGTTTCCGCCATACTTCCGCCATACAGGCCGGAAAAAAGCACCTGATGGAAGCGGGCCGGCAAAGTGGTTTCCACGCGGATACAACAGAAAGTTCACTTGCCTTTACCGCAGAGAACCTAAAGAAATATGCTGCAGTGGTTTTCCTGTGCACCACGGGTGATGTGTTAAACCCCGATCAACAACGGGTGTTCCAGGCATTCATCCGTAATGGAGGCGGGTACGTAGGTCTTCATTCTTCTGCTGATACCGAATATGACTGGCCCTGGTTTGGCGAACTGAACGGGGCATACTTCAAGAGTCATCCAAGGCCCCAGGAAGCCATCTTCAATGTAGTAGACCTAAATAATATTGCTACCGCGCACCTGCCAAAGGTGTGGAAGCGTTTAGATGAATTGTATAATTTCAAATGGATCGGTACCGATCTGAATGTGTTGATCACTATAGATGAAACAAGTTACAACGGTGGGGGTAATGGCGAAAATCATCCCATGGCCTGGTACCACGATTTTGATGGCGGCAGGGCCTTTTACACGGCTTTGGGCCATGATAATAAGTCGTGGGAAGATCCCCTGTACCTTCAACATGTGTTAGGCGCCATCAAGTATGCGATTGGTGCTAAACCACAAGTAAAATAAATACAGCACATAAATACAACAACAAGTTCTAAGATGAAGAAGACCTCCATTATTATTGGTTTACTGATATCGTGTGTGGCGATTTATAATTGTAGCCGACCTTTAATAGCCGTGAAGAACCAGGCCGGCAATCCATACCCGGTCCGCACTTTTGACTCGACCCCTTCTGTTGACTACCTAAGTCCCGAAGCAAGCCTTAAAACTTTCAATCTCCCTGCAGGTTATCACCTGGAACTGGTTGCCAGTGAACCTATGATAAAAGAGCCGGTTGCGATTGCATGGGATGGCAATGCAAAAATGTATGTTGCCGAGATGCTCACCTATATGATGGATGCCGACGCCACAAACGAGCAAAAGCCGCTAAGCCGTATATCCCTGCTTGAGGATACCGACAATGATGGCAAAATGGACAAAAACACGGTGTTTGTGGATAGTTTGTTATTGCCCCGGATGATCTTATGCGTGGATCATGAATTGCTGGTAAATGAAACCAATACGATTACAATCAATGCCTATAAGGATACAAACGGCGACGGGAAAGCTGACCAAAAGAGGACGGTGTTCCAAAGAGATGATTACAGGATGCTTGATGCCAATATGGAGCACCAGCGCAGTGGCCTCGACTGGAACGTAGACAACCGTATCTACATAACTTATGATCCCGTGCGGTTTCGTTATAAAAATGGAATGCTACAGGCTGATTCAATTTATTCGGGACCTGGAGGCCAATGGGGTGTTACACACGATAACTATGGGCGCCTGTTTCTTACAAACGCTGGTGCCGAAAACCCCCTGGTGCGTACACAGATGAACCCTTCTTATGGTGGACTTGAATTGCCCGACCAGGTAAACAATGAGTTCCAGGAAGTATGGCCGATTGTTGCCACCCCTGATGTTCAGGGAGGTTTGATGCGCTTGCGGGCGGATAGCACCCTCAACCATTTTACAGGTGCCTGCGGACAATCTATTTACAGGGGAAACACCTTGCCCCGGAACATGGAAGGCGACTATATTATCTGCGAGCCCGTGGCAAGAATAATCCGCCGGGCAAAAGTGCTCAACATCAAAGGAAAGATAACACTTCAAAATGCTTACTACCGCCAGGAGTTTATTGCTTCTACGGATATGAATTTCAGGCCGGTGAATTCCTATACCGGCCCGGATGGAAATCTCTACATTGTTGATATGCACCGCGGTATCATCCAGCAGGGAAACTGGACAAGACCAGGATCCTTTCTGAGAAAGAAAATCGATGAGAAAGGCATGGCTAAAAACACCGGCCACGGAAGAATTTACCGTTTGGTATATGATGGGTTCAAGCAAGGGGAGAAGCCCAACATGTTGGCGGAAAGTGCCCCTAAATTGGTCACCCATCTTGATCATAAAAACGGCTGGTGGAGAGATAATGCCCAAAAGCAGATCATTTTACTGGGCGACAAATCAGTTGTACCCACTTTAAAACAAATAGTTCGCGGGGAGCAGGCCACCCTGGCCGGGAAGCCTTCTCACCTGGCCCGTTTGCATGCCTTATGGACCCTGGAGGGCCTTGAGGCGGTGAATAATGATGTGCTAACTACGGCCCTCAATGACGAACATCCGCAGATCCGGAAAGCAGGTATTATCATCAGCGAACCGTTGCTCAAAAACAATGATCGCGAAATGATTGCCAAACTTTCGGGATTAAAAAATGATCCTTCATATGATGTGAAGCTGCAATTGTACTATTCATTTTACACTATCCGGCCCGCAAATGATACTTCTTTTGCATACGGGTTGAGAACGGCCAACGCTTCGAACGAAATGTTTGCTGCGGCCCAAAGGGCGATGGACCGGAATACGGATATCAAAACGTATGGCAGCAGGCTTGCCGGTATTCCGGCTGAAGACAGAAAATCAATTTTGGCGGGTTCGGCTGTATTTACTTCTTTTTGCGCCACCTGCCATGGTCCTGGTGGCAAAGGCGTAGTTGTTGCGGGAACAGCAAATCTTGCAGCGCCTCCACTAGTAGAGTCTAAACGAATGAACGGAGACAAAGCATTACTCGCCAAAATCCTGCTTCATGGTTTATCGGGGCCCATCGATGGAAAGTCGTACCCCTCACAAATGCCAGCGCTTGCAGCAAATTCAGACGAATGGATGGCATCCGTTGTCAACTATGTTCGTTATGAATTTGGAAATGCCGCCCGTCGCTTCCGCAGACCAACCGACACCATTTCCCCTTTCATTTCCGCGTCTGAAGTAGCAGCCATCAGAAAACAATATGCCTCAAGAGTAGCAACCTGGACGTTGGCTGAACTGGAAAACACAAATGTAACTTCTGCAGTTGCTACAACAAATGCCGTTAGCACTAAAGAGGAAACTACTACGGCTGCCGCAAAAACGAGTAAAGCTACGCCCGAGAAAAAGCCGGTACCCAATTCAAGCCAGGTAAAAACAATCACCTACGCAAGCGTTCAACCATTATTACAAAAGCATATCTGTCTTACCTGTCATCAACCCGACAAAAAAGTAATCGGGCCATCTTACCGCGAGATAGCTTCAAAAAAATATTCTGTCGCGCAACTGGTGCAGCTTATTCAAAAGCCAAGTCCAACCAACTGGCCGAATTATACAACCCGAATGCCGCCTATGGCACATGTGCCAAAAAGCGATTTGACCAAAATAGCAACATGGATAAAATCGCTTGAAAAAGGCAAATAAGCTGCTACAGGAATGTATAGGTAAAAAGCGCCGGAGATCCCTCCGGCGCTTTTTTTTTGTTCACGGAACTTGTTCGCAGGCAACATTATTCCGCACCCGGCATTTATAAAAATTGCGGGCGAGGTGACATTCTGCCCCTTTGTGAAATGTTCACTCTTATATACGACGTCTGGTTAGGATGTTTCTTTTTGGACCCAACGGTGGATTGGCTATAGGGCACCGTTGCGTCGCACTCTTGTACGGCATTTTATATACGCAGCCAACATTTCGAAAAACCTGAGCATACGACATGGAATGGTATACCAGGAGGGACTTCTTATTACCAAAGAGATCCGGCTACGATTTCGAGTTGTAGCATACAACGCAAGTTCAAATCGAAACGGTTCCGCTTACTGCCTTATTTGAATAGTTGCGTTTTTAGCTGTCTCAATATCCTTTGCAACATCGGGCCGGATTTTTTTCCAATGAAATGTCAGGTGCTTGTTTTCTTCGGAACGTACCCCATTTTGTTCGCTATAATGAACGAGTGGCATCTCATTATAAATCGGGGACGTTATACGAACAATTTCATCCCAATTGGCGAGCGCATCCTCTAAATGTTTTATCGCTTTTTGCTTATGTTCCTCTTGTCCCCTGGTACGGTAGGTGTGCAGTGCTAGGGCTCCTTTTAATTTATTTGCGAAGTGCAATCCCATATTTGCCCATGTCTTTACATCAGCGACTTCAAAAAGCAAGGCAGGATTTCCTGATGTGTTGACGTTTTTTACCAGCGCCAGCGCCCTGGCGCAATCCTCCTCAAGCATTTGGATCAGCATCGGAGGCGTTACTTTTTCTTTGCCAAAGGAAGTGCCGGCACCCAGTGCCTTAACAAAGTCTGCAATGGATACATAGTCGGGATCGGTTACCGGCTGATGTATAAGGCGGTCAACGGATATGTATTCCACCCTTTTTACTTTATCGTCCAACGCCATAAATCCTTCAGCATAAAATGTCAGGTCCATGGTAAAATCAAACAGCGAACCAAGGCGTAACGGTGTTTTGCCGGCTAAAGACGATGCCTGTAATAAATTGAGGCCTTCTTTGCCATAACGGTGGGTAAACTCTGCCTGGAAAACGGCATCGGGAGTAGCAGGATTATACAACAACCGTCCCCACAACTTGTAAAACAACCATTGTCTTTCAAATGCATACTTCCAGTTAATCGCAATACCTTCTTTAGTAAAATAGTCTTTCGCGGGAATGTAGGTTTCAGACCCAATCATGTACCCACCAACATAAGATTGGTTGTTTTTGGCGATATGAGCACGTATAAAATCGGGCACACCCCAACGAAGACAAAAGAAATCTTCATTACGGGCCGTCCAGTTAATCTTATAGTTTTTTGGCTCAGGCTTAAAATAGGTGTCGTACAATTTTCCTCCGTGTACCTTTACCAGCGTTGGTGTAGAATGCGCGTGGGACCAGTTGTATTTTAAGTCTGCAAAAATCGGCGGTTGAAGAAATGAGAGTTGTCCCTGCGCCTCAATTCGTTTCCGGGTTAGTTTTTCTGTTTCGATACTCGTAACACCCAACGATCCGGTGGTACTTGAAAACGGGATCCGATGAATGAGTTTTAGTTTGCGGCCACTCAAACGCATACCTTCAATAATCGTTTGGTCCATCCAGTCTTCCCGCTGTTCGGGTGTCATGCCTGCCATACCTTCGCCAAGGGTAAGTCCCATACCGGTGATCTCCGGGTACTCCTGCAGCATTTGTGAAACACATTCCCGTGTATAGCGCTTCACCAGTTCCGATGTATCGCCTTTTACAAAGAAGTCATGTTGAAGATTATCGATGTTTACATTATGTGCTTTTGAAAATTCCGGACTTACAAATATGTTGAAGGGTATAATGTAGGTTTCTATAGCCCTTTCTTTTGCCATACGAAAGATGCCATGAAAGAGCGATTGCCATTCCTTTAATTGTGCATCGGTAAATCCCGAAGCTTCAGGAAAATTTACGGGCTTAATCATAAAGGTATAAGGGTGCAGGTTCCATAGGGTAAGCGCGTTCAGCCGGTTTTCCACCATCATGTCAAGGAAAGCTTTCCAATAATTAAGGTCTTTGCAGGTTTCGTAATGCAGATCGAGGGCATCGCTATGCCGGTAAGTATCCCAGGGTAAATCGAACTTAATCGCGCGCAGAGAAAAGCGTGGCTTCTCGGTTCGTGACTTTACCGCTTCAAGCCTGGTGCCGTTGCGCAGTTCTTCGGCAAGTGATAAAGTGCCATAAATCATTCCCCTTTCGCCGCCACCAACAACGGCAATCCTTTTCGCGGCTGCCCCCAGTTCAAATCCTTCTACGCCAACTTGCCCCATGTTTGTAGAAAGGGTTATGACCATAGCCGCATTAGTATGGTCTAAGGTATATCCCTTTGCTACCAGCACTTTTCCTAAAAGGTCGGCAGCATAATTTGCCTGTGGTGACGATTTATCGTACTGTATGTTGACCTGCTGTGAAAAAGCGAATGAAAAACAGGTTAGAAGAAAGCTGAAAAGGAAACAGGCTGTTTTATACATTGATCGTGTTTTGTGTAATTAAGCTTGTTTGCAGCCGGAACTACCAGAGAACTATCAGGCAAGGTGTTTCGGGCTTTAATGTTATTGAATAAGTTTTACATACGTGAATTAGCTGGTGACTGTTGTAAATAGGGTAGGAGTAACGCGAACTACAGCAAGTCTTTAAACAATAGATGATCCAACAAAGCAAGTCCCCGGAACACTACGTTTAAGATCGACGCTTTATCGAATTTACAGGTTTATATATTAACACTGCAGGCTGTATACGGATTGTTTGTTGGTGAAGATGTATCGTTTGAAATCTTACCTGCGCTCGGTTTATATGAACTCCTTTTGTGGTGGAAGATAACCTGTGCTGATGAACTATCCCGGACAAGAATAGGCGAAAGCTTTGAAAGGCATAGGTATACATGGTTTTTAACCCTATCCCTAAAACAAATTTGCCTTTTGCAGTTGTTTCCCGTACCCACCTGAATTGTACTGATCAGAACTAATGCATTGTAAATATTGGGGGCTGGATCGAAATTAAAGGATAAGCTGCGGCATAGACAAAAGTACAAGAGTGCGACGCAACAAAAGCCCTATAAAGAACAAATGCCTGGTACAAAAAAAATAGGTACTACCCGTTGCCGTATCTGTATACCTGACGCGGATTTTTCTACGCCGAATAGAACGATAAGGTGACCAGGGTTATGATATTGAATCTTGCCGGGCACTGCATACATATGTGCTATTTGTTTCAACAAACGATGTATGCAATGCTTTATACAGTGGTTACTTTGGTGCCCTGAGCGCAGCAATTTTTAACAGCATGGTGATCCGGTTGATGACCTTACTGTAGCGAAGTTCAGAAAGGATTGGGTATCAAAACTGACCTGGTGTGCAGCTGTAAGCTGAAAAGTTGATTGATGATCAAAGGAGATTTCGCGAACAATCCACAATATTTCATATGGCAACAAGCATCCGCTGTTTCTACAGGGGGTGCATTTTTTTATAATCCATCGCCAGCGGGGTAAGTGCAGGATTAAGTGCTAAGAGCTTGTTGATGAAATTAGATAGCGTGCAACACGCTAAAAATGTTGTGTTTAACAAGCTTTAATGCCTTAGTTTTAAACATTTGTGACAGGAAATTGCAGGAATATACCGTTTGATTATGGAGTGCCAGAATACCTTTAGCGCTGTTTAATTGCTTGTTGGCCTTGTATGCGAAAGTTGCAGACTCACTAAGAAGATGTAAATACAGGGTTGACCAAGCGTGGTTTCTTTACAGATAATAACCGGAGATACTTTTAGCCGATTGCTTTCAAACTAACTATTGATACATATGAAATCCAGCTTTACCTGCTATCCAACAATTTTCCCCCGGATCATTTCAGGCAATTTTTCGCTAATGTACCTCAAAGCGAAACCAGCCTTCCAACTTCAATCACCATAGATTTTGTCCTGTATTGTACCGTCGTCTCTTCGTGGGTTGCGGTCGTGCAGGTATTCCCCCAGATAAGTTGCCCATACAAATCCCATTATCAAAAAGCGCAGCATGAATTTTACTTTACAATCGCGTCCCTGGCTTTCCGTGTTCACCTTGCTGATTGCAGCTATTGCATTCAGCCTTCCCTTGTCGGCTCAAAATTCGCGGACGATTACCGGTTCAATCAGGGATCAGTCCGGAGCTTTCCTTACGGGTGCAACAGTAGCCGTTAAGGGCACTGTAATAGCCACTACATCTGATAATACAGGAACATTCAGGATCACCGTTCCGGTAAACACGAAAACGCTTATCGTAAGCTATGTTGGAATGGGTGAACAGGAGGTTAACCTGACCAAACAAAGCGTGCTCGATGTACGGTTGAGTTCCGGGAGTTCTGCTTTAAACGACGTGATCGTTGTAGGTTATGGAAGGCAACGGAAAGCGAGCGTTGTTGGAGCAATCAGCCAAACAACGGGTGCGGTGCTGGAAAGAACCGGCGGGGTAAGCAACCTTGGTATGGCACTAACGGGTAACCTGCCAGGACTTGTAACGACCAGTTCAACGGGCATTCCAGGGGGTGAGGATCCGCAGATACTGATCCGTGCTCAAACGACATGGAACGGTGGCGGTCCGCTTATTCTTGTAGATGGGGTTGAGCGTCCGGGTGCATTGGGTACAATAGATATTACGTCGGTAGAAAGTGTATCCATTTTAAAGGATGCCTCTGCAACCGCGGTGTATGGTGTGAAGGGAGCTAATGGGGTTATCCTGATTACAACCAAGCGTGGCGTAGCAGGCAAACCAAGCATCCGGATCAGGTCTAATATGACCATGAAAGTTGCTTCGAAGCTGCCAAAAAAGTATGATGCTTATGATGGGCTTGCATTGAAAAATGAAGTGATTGAGCGTGAGCTGATGGCAACTACCGCGGGCTGGACTTCTTACAAGCCCCAAGAGATACTGAATAAATATCGTTTTCCGGCAAATGAGGCCGAATGGGACAGGTACCCCAACGTGGACTGGGAAAAGGAATTATTCAGGAGCAATGCAAAGTCTTACAATACAAGTGCTAACATTTCCGGCGGTTCAAATTTCGTAACCTATTTCGCTGCAATAGATTTTGTTTCGGAGGGTGACCTATTTAAGACGTTCCAGAATGGGAGGGGCTACAATTCAGGCTATGGTTATACGCGTACCAATGTGCGCAGTAATCTTGATTTCAACCTGACAAAAACAACCAAATTCACTACGCGCTTATTTGGATCAAATGGTGTTCGCCAGGGACCGTGGGGAGGGCTTGATGGTGAAGCCGCTTACTGGGCATCAGCCTACAGAACCTCTCCGGATGCTTTGCGGCCAATTTATTCAGACGGCACCTGGGGTTGGTTTGCACCACGCAATGCCGATGTTCCAAACTCAGTTTATAACCTCGCCATCTCAGGTATAGAAAAAAGAACAACTGCACAGCTAACCACTGACTTTGTACTACAACAGGACCTGAGCGTGCTTTTGAAGGGATTGGATTTCAGGGGTAGCTTATCGCTCGACAACAGCTTTAGGGAAAACGGACGCGGTATCAACGACCAGTTCAATGGACCTCAAAGAAAATGGATTGATCCTGAGACTGGCGTAGTAACGCTTGAAACACCAATTAATACAGGTACACAGCTGGACTACTTTGATCCGGTAAGGTGGTTGAACCAGGCAGGTTCGGTAGACCGGGGACAAACTTACCGTCGCTCCAACTACCAGATTCAATTAAACTATGCAAACAAATTTGGCAAACATGATGTAACGGGTCTTGCGCTATTGCAACGCGAGCGGTATGCAAGGGGTGGTGAGTTTCCGTGGTTCCGTGAAGATTGGGTGTTTCGTGCTACCTACAACTACGACTCGCGCTTTCCTGTTGAGGTTAACGGAGCCTATAACGGTTCAGCTAAGTTTGGCCCTGACTACCGCTTTGCTTTTTTTCCGTCATTTTCAGCCGGCTGGATGCTTAGCAATGAAAACTTCATGAAGAATGTTGATTTCATCAACCTGTTGAAGTTCCGGGGATCATGGGGTAGAGTAGGCGACGACAATGGTGGTGACCGGTTTGCTTACTCGAACCAGTTGAGTTTCGGCGGCAATACCCAAATGGGAAGTCCGCTTGCCAATACACCCTATTCCTTCTTCCGGATAACCCGGTTGGGAAATCCCAACCTATCGTGGGAGACTGTAGAGAAGCGGAACATAGGTGTTGACTACTCGTTGTTCAAAGGAAAGATTTCAGGTAGTGTAGACGTATTTAGGGATGACAGGAGCCGCATTATCATAGCCGGTAACCAGCGTGCTATTCCAACCTATTTTGGTGTAGCTGCACCACAGGCTAATCTCGGCAGGGTGAAAGGAAAGGGTTATGAGATTGAGTTGCGATTGAACCACACCTTTGGTAAAGCAATACGGGTTTATGCAAATACAAATATGACCCATGCAGAAAATAGAACCATTTTCCGTGATGATCCGGAGTTACTGCCAGCTTACCAGAAAAATGCCGGCCAGATGTTGGGTCAATATCGCTCGTACCTCGACTATGGTTTTCTGCAAACCTGGGATGATATATATGGTACCGCGCAGCGTGCTACCAACGACCAAAACAAGTTACCCGGTGATTATAAAATCATAGACTTTAATGGTGACGGCATTATCGACCAATATGACCTGGCACCACATCAGTACAGTGGTTCGCCGCAGAACACCTACAATGCGACGATCGGGTTAGATTGGAAAGGCCTGAGTTTCTTTGTTCAGTTCTACGCGGTGAATAATGTAACCCGCCAGGTTAGGTTCCCAACTTTTGATACTTACCCCAATTCGAACGTTGCTTTTGTTGAAGGTAGTTTTTGGACAAAAGGTGAAGGTGGCGAAAAACCAATGCCTCGTTGGTCTACGCTCTACCCTGCAGGTGGTGACGGAACCCGGTTTGTTTATGATGGGTCGTACGTTCGTTTAAAGAATGCTGAACTTGGCTATACCTTAAGTGGCAGGACAATCAACAAACTGGGGATGAAGTCAATGAAGATCTATGTAAATGGAAACAACCTGTTGTTATGGACCCGGATGCCTGATGATCGTGAGTCTAATTTTTCGGGTGCCGGTGATGGTGGTAATGGAGCCTACCCGACTGTAAGGCGATTCAATTTAGGTTTAGACGTCAACTTATAAATTTAGTACCATGAAAAGAAATATAACATCAGTATGGTTACCAATTACAATCGGTTTTTGCTTTATCCTGGTGCTCAGTTCCTGTAAAAAGTACCTCGATAAATCACCGCTTGTAGATATCGAAGAAACAGAACCGTTTAAAGATTTCCGCAATTTCCAGGGGTTTACAGAAGAATTATACAGTGCCATTCCAATTCTTAGTTCAACCCAAAATGCCGGTCATAGTAACTGGAACTGGGGAGATGATGAATACTGGGAGCCCACAGAAACCCGTGTTTGGGCCAATAGCATCGACCAGGGCAACTACCCGGTGTGGAACACCATATTTTACGGCTCGTGGATCAGAACCGGCGGTAATCCGTCAAGTCAAAATAATTGGGACAAGGGCAACCTCTGGGGACTTGCCTGGTATTCGATCCGGAAAGCCAATATTGGGATAGCTAATCTTGATTTGCTTAAAGATGCAACCCCGGAAGAAAAGCGCCTCCTGGAAGGACAGCTGTACTTCTTCAGGGGATGGTATCACTTTATGCTGATGCAATACTGGGGACATATTCCTTATATCGATGTTGCTTTGCCAACTGATGAAACACCGAGGTTGAAGCAATTGAGCTACCGGGAAGCAGCAGACAAGGTTGCTGCCGACCTGCAGAAAGCTGCGGACCTGCTGCCGGTTAATTGGGATGAAACCACTGTAGGCGCGCAAACGCGTGGAAATAACAATTTTCGCATCAACAAGATTATGGCACTGGCTTTCCTCGGTAAAAATCTACTGTATGCCGCAAGCCCGTTGATGAATCGTGAAGCCACAGGTAGCAGCAGCTACAACGAAGAATACAGTAAGAAGGCCGCTGATGTTTTTGGACAGGCGCTAAAGCTTACAGAAGAAACAGGTCGTTATAAACTCGCAGATTTTTCGCAATACTCGCAAATCTTCTACACCTTCAACCAGAACGGAAAAATTCCGGGACTTGAGGAGGCGATATTCATGGAGAATTTAGCAGGAGCGGCCGGCCGTTTTCGCTGGAACCAGGTTAACGATTATCGTCCCCCGACTATCAATAACTCAGGTATTAAAGTATACCCAACAGCCAACTATGTTGATTTTTATGGAATGGCCAATGGGCAGCCTATTGCTGATCCGGAGAAGGCTGATCCGATTTCAGGATATGATCCACAATATCCATGGAGGGATCGCGATCCCCGGTTTTACCACGACATTATGATTGATGGCGAAAAAGCGGTTAACAACGCTGCAAACGTGGGAAATAATCAATTCAGGCAGTATGCCAGTCTTTATACCGGTGGTTTATACCGGACGGACAACCCTAATAAAGCAGTGTTTACGGGTTATATGCTATCCAAGTATATCTCCAAGCTGATGAATGATTGGGACGGGTATAAGGAGAACAATGCAATGGTGTTAAGCCTGTTGCGTTTGTCTGATTTGTACTTGATGTATGCAGAGGCTGCTTCAGAAGGTTATAATTCTCCGACCGGCAAGGCTCCGGGGTATTCGAAAACGGCAGTTGACGCTGTTAATTTCGTAAGAAGCAGACCGGGATTAAATGTTGGGCCGGTAGCTGACCGGTTCCTGAGCTCACAAGAAGGTTTCAGAAGTGAATACAGAAGGGAACGTGCTGTAGAACTTGCTTTTGAAGGCCATCGCTTTAACGACCTGCGTCGCTGGCAGTTGTTGACACAGCGGCCTTACACCCTGAAGAAAGCCGTAGAGTTTGACCGGGATATGCCTAACAACGACGTTTATGCCAACTCAAGAAATGCACGTGTAAGAAATTTCAGGGAACGGATACTATTTGAGAGACAATTGGGTGAACGACACTACTGGATGCCATTCCTGCTTAATGATGTAAACATGTATTCCGATTTTAAACAGAACCCGGGGTGGTAATTTTTAAAAAGCATTTAATGAAGAAAATTTATCTAAAAGCCTGCTGTGTTCTGATCGCAACATCTTTGTTCAATATAACAGGCTTGCAAGCGCAGGAGATTTCAAAAACAGAGCAAGCATCCGGCGCTGATAGTACGGTACACGTAGCGTTTAAATCCGTTGCCAGGGAAGATTTACTTGGTGGGGTTTCGGTTGTAGATGTAGAGGAGTTGCTAAAGAAAAACTATGGCACTTACAGCCTGGATAACCTCCAGAGTTTTGTTGGCGGGTATACGGGTAATGTATGGGGACAAGAGGCGCTTATCCTGGTAGATGGAATTCCACGCCAGGCGGCCGACGTTCGCCTGGTTGAAATCGCAACGATTTCAGTTTTAAAAGGCGCCAGCGCCGTTGTTCTATACGGCAGTAATGCGGCAAAAGGTGTAATTCTTATTACAACAAAAAGGGGTAATATAAAGCCTTTATCCATTGACGTGCGGGCGAATACGGGCATGTTCGTTCCAAAGAGATTTGCCAATTACCTGGGAGCAGCAGATTATATGACCCTGTATAATGAGGCAAGCCGTAACGACGGGATTGCTGAGAGATATACCCAGGGTGTAATTGATAGTACAAGGTCCGGAGTAAATCCATTCAGGTATGCCGATGTAGATTTTTTCAATGGTGATTATCTCAGGAAGGCTTATAGCCGCTCTGATATTACCACGGAGATCTCGGGCGGAAATGACATGGCGAGGTACTATACCAACCTCGGATTGTCGCACAACAACAGCATCATGAACTACGGGGACCAGAAGAACAATAAGGATCTGGCCTTCAATGTTCGCGGTAATGTAGACATGAACCTAAGTAAATGGCTGAGTGCTTCCGCGGATGCGGTAGTTAATATTTCAAACAGCTATACAGGCAGAGGTAACTTTTGGGGAGCGTCGAATACGTTGCGCCGAAACTGGTTTTCGCCCCTGATCCCGATTAGCATGTTAGATACCGCTAACAATGCAGCCAATAGAACAACCGTAGAAAACAGTAATAATGTAATTGACGGGAAGTATTTGCTGGGGGGACTGTCAACTGATCAGACAAATGCCTTTGCCGATATGCTGGCGGCAGGATACATCAAAAGAAAAAACCGGACTTTCTTATACCAGGTGACCGCGAAGGCTGACCTGGGAGCTGTTGTTAAAGGCTTGTCATTTAGTTCTGGTTACAGCATGGATTACCGGTCGGTGTATTCAGAAGCTTACCAGGTAGCTTATGCAACCTATGAACCCACATGGTCCACTATCAATGGCCAGGATGTAATTACCTCGCTAAGAAAATATGGTGCGGATGGTAATACAACAACTGAAAGTATCGGGCAGACTACATATGAACAGACAATGTCGTTCAGGTCGCAATTCAACTACGACCGTTCATTTGCCGGCAAGCACAACGTAACTGCGGCCTTGTTGGGATGGTGGTACATGACACAGTTTTCAAGTGACCCTGACAATGATGGTGGCAGCGATTACCATCCATTGCGAAATACAAACCTCGGTTTCCAGGCTGGCTACAATTATCGCAGGAAGTACTATGTTGATTTCTCCGGGGCATTGGTGCATTCAGCCAAACTTCCGCCAGGTGGTCGCAACGCGGTGTCACCAACCTTAACTGTAGGATGGAGAATCAGCGATGAAGCATTTATGAAAAACACATTTGCTTTTGTTGACAACCTTAAGCTTACCGCCTCTTACGCTTCTATAAAACAGGATTTGGATATTACCGGTTTCAGGCCGAATGGTACTACTCCGACTGACTATTACCTATATGCAGGTTTTTATGGTAACGATGGTAACCTGGGCGGGTGGTATCCATGGCGTGATGGCGCGTCTGGTGGCTTCACCACTTTGTCTGGCCGCGGAGGTAATCCCAATCTCACCTTTATCGAAAGAAATGAGCTGCGTGCAGGATTAGAAGCGTCGTTGTTCAAGGGCCTGATCACGCTCGATGCCAACTACTTTTTGCAAAACACCAATGGCTTACTTACGAGAGGTGCAACTCTGTTCCCTTCTTACTTTACAGGTTCAGGAGATTTCCGCCCTTATTTAAACTATAACAACGACAGGCGTTCTGGTGTTGACTTCGCCCTAAACGTAAACAATAAGGTTGGAAAATTAAATTACTCCGTAGGTGTTACCGGAATGTTCTTTTCGTCGAAGGCTGTTCAACGCGATGAAGTTTACCAGGACGCTTATCAGTACAGGGCAGGAAAAAACCTCGATGCCTATTGGGGATACATTAGCGAAGGATTATTTCAAAGCCAGGATGAGATTAACAACCACCCCAGGCAAACCTTTGGTGGTACGCTTAAGCCAGGTGATATCAAATATAGAGATGTTAATGGGGATGGTATCATTGATACAAAGGACCAGGTTGATCTGGGACGAAACGGCTGGGCAGCAGCACCATTTACATACGGCGTTAACCTTACTTTGAAGTGGAAAAACCTGACCCTGTTTGCTCTGGGTAACGGACAAACTGGTGCGATAGGGTTTAAGAATACTTCTGAGTATTGGGTGAGGGGAACAAACGTATTCACCGACAAAGTATGGGATCGCTGGACAGAGCCTACAAAAAGCACGGCTACATTTCCAAGGCTAACAACAACAGCAGGAAATAACAATTACCAGAATTCCAGCTTTTGGATGTACAAAACAAACCGGTTTAATCTTACCAGGATACAGCTTACCTACGACCTTAATGAGCAGATTTTTAAAAAATCATTTGTGCATGGACTTAGCCTGTACGTTGCAGGCGACAACTTACTTGTTGCAGCCAAAGAGCGTGAACTAATGGAAACAAATATTGGATCTGCTCCCCAATTCCGCTTTTATAATTTGGGTGTAAAAGCTGCCTTTTAACAATCAGAATAGCGAGACGATTATGAAAATGAAACTGATACTTATCGGGGTTACCGCACTGCTGGCTACGGGCTGTAAAAAGATTTTAGATGCAGATCCGGAGAATCTTAAAGCTATCGACCAGATGTACACAGATGGTAGTTATGCCCAGGGTTTCCTGGTAAATGCGTACAGAACAATACCGGGCTATTACGACAACAGTGACTATGCCACAGACGATGCTGTTACAAATCAAAGAACAAATGCCTATTTACAAATGGCTACAGGATCATGGACCGCTGCAAACAATCCTGTTTCAGTCTGGAACGGTTCATATGGCGCCCTGCAGTATGTAAACCTTTTTCTCAGCAATTCAGACAAAGTGAAATGGGCCGCCGACCCGGATGCAAATAAGCTTTTTAATATGCGGATGAAGGGTGAAGCATACGGCTTACGTGCGCTTCATATGTTCTTTCTGCTACGTGCACATGGGGGATTTACCGACGATGGCCAGTTGATGGGGGTACCAATTATAACTGATCTGCAAACAATCGAGTCTGAAGTCAACATGCCACGCGCCAGTTTTGACGCCTGCGTAAAGCAAATTTATAAAGACCTGGATAGTGCAGAGGCGAATTTGCCCCTTGAATATAATGACATTACTACAGCCGCCCAGATCCCTGACCGGTTTAAGGTTGCAACCCAAAAACCCGAAATTTATAACCGGGTCATGGGGCAATATTCACGGCAGTTATTTAACGGAATTATCGCGCGATCTTTTAGGGCCAGGACCGCTTTGCTGGCTGCCAGTCCTGCGTTTCAACATCCGTCTAATACAAGTACCTGGGCTAATGCTGCTGAGTATGCTGGTGCAGTCATTGATTATAAAGGAGGAGTTAACCAATTGCCTGCGACCGGTTTAACCTATTACACCAACAAGGCCGAGATTGATGCGCTAAGCGGAGGAAGTAATCCTCCCGAAATGATTTGGAGAGAAAATGTGCTTACCAATGAAAGTAGCCAGGAAGCGGCTAATTTTCCCCCATCCTTTTTTGGTAACGGCAATATGAACCCGACGCAAAACCTGGTTGATGCGTTTCCGATGGCAAATGGATACCCTATTACTCACGGCAGTTCCAATTATAATCCTACATCCCCGTATGCAGGAAGAGATCCCCGGCTTAACACCTACATTATATTCAACGGCGGTACCGTTGGGGAAGGTGCAGCGGCTAGGGCAATCTTCACCGGTTCAAAGTCGGGTACAGACGACGCAATTAACAGGAGGGAAACATCTACGCGTACCGGATATTATATGAGAAAACGCCTTCGCATGGATGTTAACCGCAATCCTGCATCGATAACCAATAAAAACCATATCATACCACGTATTCGTTATACCGAAATGTACCTTGCTTATGCGGAAGCAGCCAATGAGGCCTGGGGACCAACAGGTGTTGGAACCCGGTCATATTCAGCATATGATGTGATAAAAAAGATCCGGAACAGGGCAGGGGTTGGAACAACCAACAATGATGCATGGTTAGAGGAATGTAAGGGAGATAAAGAAAAAATGCGTGAACTCATCCGCAATGAGCGCAGGCTGGAGCTTTGTTTTGAAAGCTTCCGTTTCTGGGATTTGCGTAGGTGGAAAGAAAATTTGAACATGACTGCCCGCGGCCTGGATGTTAATGGAACGGTGTTCACTCCGTTTGATGTTGAAAGCCGTTCTTATGCGGATTATATGTATTACGGACCAGTGCCCTTCTCCGAAACCCTTAAGTTCAGCAATTTATCTCAAAACAAAGGTTGGAGGTAAATCCACTTGAACAGTTAAAAGATCACAAAATGAAAAATAACAGAATATCTATAGGTCTTGTAGTAGTGCTTATTTCGATGCTGAGTGCATGTATGAAGAACGATGAAATCATTCACCCTGATTTTGACTTTCAAACCATCTATTTTGGTACTCAATTTCCCATCAGAACAGTTGAGCTTGGTGAAGATTTATTTATCGACAATACTTTAGATAATCAACGCAAGGTTCTGGTAAATGTGACCACCGGCGGCGTTCGGGAAAACAAGAAAGACATCGTTACTAGTTTTGTTGTAGACACTTCGCTATGCAGTCGGTTATTTTTTCCTGCTGACAAAGGTGGCAATAAGATTCTTCCTTTGCCCGCAAACTATTACCAACTTGCATCGAATCAGATCACCATTCCTAAAGGAAGCTTTTTAGGTGGAGTAGAAGTGCAACTGACAGATGCGTTTTTTGAAGACCCGTTGACCATTGGTAATAACTATGCACTTCCTTTGGTGTTGAGCGATGTAAAAGGTGCTGACTCTGTACTTCGCGGAATTCCTTCCGTGGCGACTCCAAATCGTAGCATTGATGCGAATTGGACGATCAAGCCCCGTGACTTCGTGCTCTATAGTCTTAAGTATGTAAACGTGTGGCATGGCAATTACCTTCGTCGGGGAACTGATGTCATCACCGGTAGCGTAAATCAAACACTGGTAAGACGCAAACAGTTTGTTGAAAATGATGAGGTCAACAAGTTGTCGACGGTTTCTTTAAGCAAGTTGAACTTCCCTGTCGTATTCAAAAATGCAAGCGGCAACAATGTTGGTTGTACGTTGCAATTGACCTTTGACGCATCTAATAATTGCACCATTACATCAATTACTAACGGGGTAACAGCTTCTGGTACGGGAAAGTTCGTTAAGAAGGGCGAAGTAAACAGCTGGGGAAGTAAGGACCGGGATGCACTGTATTTAGACTACCTGATAAACCTGACGGCCCAGAATATGCGTGTTGCGAGTAAGGATACATTGGTGGTGCGTGATCGGGCATTATCGATAGAAACCTTTGTGCCGGTTTACAAATAATCGCCGATTGAAAAAACCAGGACTACCGGGTTCCATTTTGGTGCGTTAAATGCATTTTGGGTACGAGGTGAGGTTTAAGTCGGATCGCCTTAAACCTTCTACCTAATGTAAGAAGGATCTACGTTGCCCGTTTACCGCTAATTGTACATTGCCCGTCCGTACCTGCGATAATGCCACGTGTTTATCGTAGCACAATTCACCCGGCGCTGCACCTTTGGATACCCGCGCCTGCATGCTCAAAACACACCTCAGAATATCTCTCCTGAGGTGAATGCTCGCGGCAAGGATTAGAACGCATTTAGCCCAAGTGGTACTAGGCCGTGTTGCTTACTACCATAGGCTGGATAATAGGATCCGGATCATTTGGGGGTTGCGGCTCCTCCGAAAGCACTTCCTTATTAAATTGTAAAGCAGGTTACTGTTCTTCGTTTTGGATGTAAGCACCCCCCGGGAAATACATCCTGTTGTACCGAAATAATTTCATGTGTAAGCCTTTTCACCTCGGATGATCTGGATACGGGAGGTGAAAACTTGCTTCGACGGAAGAGAGAACTGGCATTCCTTCCTTAACTAACCATCCTGGTCAGGTCTCTTCATTTTTCCCAGACTTGCTACGTTTTTCGGTGACGTATTCCGAGGGCAGCATATTGTACTTCGACTTAAACGACTTGGCGAAATAATTCGGGCTTGAAAAGCCTACCGAATACGCAATCTGTGCAATGTTCATATCACTTCTTTCCAACAACACTGCTGCCTTTTCAAGTTTTAACGAGCGAATATATTCCACGGGTGTTTGACCGGTGAGTTGTAATAGTTTGTTGTAAAGCGAGCTACGGCTCATGCCCACATGTCTGCTTAAATCTTCAACAGACAACTGTGGATTAGTAAGGTTCTCCTCGAGGTAAGTAACGATACTCTTCATCAGTTTCTCATCACTGGAAACAATTTCAATTTCCGGCACGCTTGTTTTAATTTGTTTTGTGTAGGTCTTTTTTAAAGACTCATTCAACACCAGCAGGTTTTTGATTCTTGTGCTGAGTAGCTCGAAATTAAAAGGTTTGGTGATGTAGTCATTTGCGCCTGTTCTTAAGCCTTGCAGCTGATCCTCTTCCGCAGTAAGTGCTGTCAGCAATATAACCGGGATATGGCTCGTGCGTTTATCGGACTTAATCTTTTTGCAGAGTTCGATACCATTCATTTCAGGCATGCTGATATCGCTTACGATAAGCTGTGGATGCTGGGATAGTGCTTTCTGCCACCCTTCCTTGCCATTGCCAGCCTCGATAACCCTGTACTCTAAACGAAGATTGTCCTTGAGGTAAAAACGAAAATCATCATCGTCTTCTACCAGTAGTACGGTTACATGATTAAGAGCTGCGGCCGCAGAAACATCCGTAATAGACTGTTCTGTCAACACCTCTTCCTCATCCTCAACAACGGGGGTATCGGGTACCTCCTGGAGCACGGCAGGCGTTTCAGTTGTACGCACAAAAGGTAGCTCAACAGAAAAGGTACTGCCGATATTCGGTTGACTTTCCACGTCAATCCTTCCTCCCTGCATCTTGACAAACTCTTTGGTAATAGACAAGCCTATACCTGTTCCCTGGTTGAGTATTGAAGCAGCTGTGGGATTTTGGAAGAACACATCAAAGATCTTGTTTTTTGTCTCCTCGGGAATACCGATCCCCGTGTCATTCACCTTGATACAAACCCAAACGGTGTTTGGATCAGCATGTTTGCGCAGCTCTTCGACTTTCAAACGTATTGTACCTTCCTTAAGGGTAAACTTAAAGGCGTTCGATAACAGGTTAAAAAGGATACGTTCAATTTTATCATGATCAAAAAGTGTTTGGAGTTCTGTCAGCTCGCTTTCAAATACAAAATGGATGTTTTTTCTTTCCGCGAGGTCTCTGAAAGACTCGCATATGTCCTTTATAAATGAAATCAAATCTCCTGCCGACGGGTGCAGCTGCAGTTCATGTTCTTCCATTTTACGGAAATCCAGCAACTGGTTGACAAGATTTAGAAGTCGTCTCCCGTTTCTTCGAATCAATTGCAGATCACCTGATGCATGCTTGTTTTCAGGACGCGAAAGCATCGTTTCCACGGGGCCGAGAATCAGTGAAATCGGGGTTCGAAACTCGTGGCTGAGGTTTGTCAAAAATTTTATCTTGAGGAGATCAAGTTCATGCGTGCGCAGGGCCTCTTTACGCTCCTGCTCCACCTTAAGACCTTCCTGTTCTAACCTAAATCGTCGTTTAATCTTTTGAATCCCTTTGTACCTCGAAAAGAACAGTAACCCGAGTATGACCAGTGCGTAGAAGATATAGGCGTAGATTGTCCGCCAAAAGGGTGGATGCACCCTTATCCTGATAGACGTACCTACGTCGTTCCATACGCCATCATTATTGCTGGCCCTTACGTGAAAAGTATATGTGCCGGGATCTATGTTGGTGTAGGTTGCGGTGGTTGCCGTTCCTACATAATTCCACTCCTTATCAAATCCTTCCAGTTTATACGCGTATTGGTTTTGCTCCGGAGCCGAGTAGTCGAGTCCAACAAACTCGAGCGTAAAGTTTTGTTTGAAGTCAAGGTTGATTTCTTTGGCAACCGAAATATGCTCTGTTAGCGGCCCATCAGGCGAAGGAACAACTGACTGGTTACCCACTTTCAGGTCTCTTATCAAAACTACCGGAACATGATGGTCCTTTTTCAGGTATTCAGGATGGAAATAGTTCATTCCTTCCTGTCCACCAAAGAAAATTGTTCCATCTTTTAGCTTTGCTCCTGCAGCATGAAAAAAGCTGTTGTTCTGAACCCCGTTATGTTCGTTGTAGTTAACGATCTTTTTAGTACCAGGGTCAATACTGCTGATCCCTTTATTTGTGCTAACCCAGATTAACCCCTTATTGTCCTCAACAATCGAATACACGGTACTATTTTGCAATCCGTCCTTTTCAGATAGAACGTTGAACCGGCCGGTATTCTTATCATACAAGCCTATGCCTTCGCCAAAGGTACCTGCCCAGATATACCCTTTGCTATCCACCAACAGACACTGAACTTTATCATTAGGTAGCTGGCTGTTTGTCGTACTATAGATAATAAACTTTTTGGTCGCAGGGTTAAATACAGCAATGCCACCACCGTGAGTGGCTATCCATATGTTCCGGTAGCTGTCTTCAGCGATATCCCTGATGTACCCGTTGATGGGTAACCTGATGTCGTTTTCATGTTGTGGATTTGGGGTAAGCCTGCGGATAACCTTGTTGTCCTTATTAATTACATTTATCCCATTCCCGTTTGTTCCTGCCCAGAGGTTACCGTCAGATAGTTCTTTTAAGCAAAATATGCTGTTTGAGTTTACATCGTTTACGGCTGTGCCCTGCAGCAATTGTTGATAGTTGCCGGAAACAGGATCAACAATGAACAGCCCATCCTGGTAAGTGCCGACAGCAAGCATGCGGTTGTTCGTGATGGCTAATGCAAGAACAGAGAATTGTTTGGTGGTTGAGTTTCGCCTCGATTGCAGGTCGACGTGCTGAAAGCTCCTGGTTTTTGGATTAAAAACCTGTAAGCCCCTGTCCTCCATTCCAACATATATCCTGTCTGCAGCATACTCGGCAAAGGAGCTGACGGGCGATGGCCCGAGATTACTTTTGGCAAAGGCTCTGTTTGGAATAAAGTTAAACAGGTTAAGGTTTTGGTCATACTTACTCACCCCGCCGGCGATTGTACCAAACCAGAAAATTCCCAAATTGTCGCGGTAAACTACCCGGATCAACTTAGAAGAAACGCTGTAAATATTGTTTGGGTCTTGTGTATACGAAGCAACGGTCCTGGTAGCGGTATTGAGTACCTTAACACCGCCTGCAGTGCCCAACCATAAGTTGCTGCCATCTGCAACAATCGAGTTTACAACGTGGTTTTTTTCCTGTGGAAAGTTGATTTCGCTAAAGTTTCTAAAGGTTTGCGTCTCTGGCCTAAACATGCTTAAGCCTTCGTTTGTGCCAATCCAAAGGTTGCCGGTACTGTCGTTTGTAATCGAATGCACGAAATTGTCGCTTAGGCTAGACGTGTCTCCTGGAGCATGCCGGTATTGAGTGAGGGTTTGACTTTGATTGTTATAACAAAATACGCCATTATCAGTGCCTATCCACATCTGTTTGCGGAAGTCCTCACACAGGGCAGAAGTCGTTCCGATTACTGTTGAGGGTAAGCTTCCCGCACGCACGGGAACTTCGGTTACCTTTCCCGTACGTGGGTCCATAATATTAACACCCGCGTAATGGCCGATCCAAAGTCTTCCTGAATGATCGCTCCTTAAGCTCAAAATCACATTATTTCCTAAAGTGCCCTCAGTTCCATTAGAAGGATAGTTAATAAATGCATCTTTAGTCCGGTTGTAACGACTAAGGGATCCGCCGCTCGTTCCTATCCACAGGTTGCCTTTCTGGTCTTCGTGAAGCGCAATAATTTCATTTGATTGCAGACTTGCGGTGTCGCCGGCTTTGTGCCGGTAGATGGTGAAGTGCGTGCCATCAAACTTATTAAGGCCATCCTCTGTGCCAAACCAGATAAGGCCGTATCGATCTTTTAAAATGGTATTGACATTGTTGCTCGATAGCCCATTCCGGGTCGTTAGTGTCGTGAACTTTATGTCAGCAGATTGAGCCACGGCGACACAAATCCACCCAAATAGGCATAAAATGGCAAGTGTAAGTTTCCTTAAAAACATTATCAGCAAAGCAATTTATAATAAGCAAAAATTAAAAGTTACGCATTTGCGTCATCTATGAATCCGCAGTATCAGTCGCACCAATGGTGCTGCGCCGGCAGCAAACCAACACCTTAGCAAAGGGACCGTAGGTTTTGAGAGTGTGCGCTGCTAAGGTAGCAGACCAGGTGTCGGTCTGTTCTCGAAAGATAAGCGCTTCTGCTTGACTGCGAACAACCAATTGCATCTTCTGGCTCCTCAACAGGTAACGATTCATAATTGAACAACATTTGTCGTATGTATTTAAACAAATTTACTCCACACTTTTCGTGTTATCGGAAGGTATTTTAGCGCTTTATACATCGATTGCCTCCAATTCTCAATAATCTCCTTTCCTGCTTTCGTTAGCACAATCACGTTGGCTTCTGCCGCATGGTGAATCTGGCAGGCAGTTGTGAAAACGCACTTGCAGGTGTCCCCCTGGTAAAACATTGTGGAAGAAACAATTGTATCCAAGGAAGATTGCATTGCTGGCACTGGTTAAACATTACTAGCTAATAATTATAGAATTTTGCCACCGGCTTTGTATGGGCGGGGTTAGTTTCGGCACCCTTAGTTCTAATGGTTTGCACAAGGTAGCAAAACGGTATTAAGCACTTGTTTCTTGCTTGCCTTTCCAATCGGAAGTATCATAGTCAGGTTATTGATTGCCTGTACCTGCGGGTTTGATACCTGAACTATCTAAATAGTACCTACATTACATTGTTGTTAAATAGTAAGGAAACAAATGACGTTCAAAAGAGAGAAGCTCCTGTTGCAAGTGCTGGTATGGTTGGCTGTTTGCCCGGTTATGTTTAATGTTGCTTATGCACAGAAAAAGAGTAAAAGCATTACTAAAGGTGATCCTAACGTACCCGTGTTCTCAAATTTTAGCTACAAGGGCAACGACAAGGTTTACAACGAAAATCCGCTAAAAGCCGGTGATTTTTACAACCCGATCTTACAAGGTTGTTACCCTGATCCAAGTATAACACGAAGGGGCGATGATTACTACCTCGTAAATTCCTCGTTTTCGATGTTCCCCGGCGTGCCCATTTTCCACTCAACCGACCTTGTAAACTGGAAACAAATCGGCCATGTGCTGGATAGGCCTTCACAACTAAAAGTTGAAAAATCAGGTATATCTGCAGGCATCTATGCACCTTGTATCAAGTACAACAAGGCTAACGAAACTTTTTATATGATCACCACCCAGATTGCTGGCGGTATCGGCAATATGGTGGTAAAAACAAAAGACCCGCATAAAGGCTGGGGCGAAGTAAATAAACTAAAGTTCGACGGCATAGATCCCTCCATGTTTTTTGACGACGATGGAAAGGCCTACGTTGTGCACAACGATGCGCCCGATAAGGGCAAGGAGTTGTATAGCGGTCATCGTGTCATCAAAATCTGGGACTATGATTTACAGAACGACCAGGTGATTCCCGGAACCGATAAGATCATTGTGGATGGCGGTGTAGACATCACGCAAAAACCCATCTGGATCGAGGGGCCGCATATCTACAAAAAAAATGGCAAATATTACCTCATGTGTGCCGAAGGTGGCACCGGTGACTGGCACAGCGAGGTGGTATTTATGGCAGACAACCCGAGGGGACCGTTTGTACCGGCTCCTAGTAACCCGATCCTTACACAACGACATTTTCCTGCAAACAGGGCAGGCAAGATCGATTGGACAGGTCATGCCGATCTTGTAGAAGGTAAAGATGGAAAATATTATGGGGTATTTCTTGGCATCCGACCTAACGTAAAAGACCGTGTAAACGCCGGTCGTGAAACATTTATTTTACCTGTAGACTGGAGCGGAACTTATCCCGTTTTTGAAAACGGCCTTGTGCCGATGAAACCTTATAATAAGCTACCAAAGGGTACGTCCAACGAAACCGGGCAAAATGGCTTTTTCCCCAACGGTAATTTTACGTTCACCGACAACTTTACTGAAGCTAACCTGGATTACCGGTGGATTGCGATGAGGGGTCCACGCGATTCTTTTATCACTAAGCAGTCGGGCGGGGGAGTTAGTATCAAGCCATATAAAACTAACATCAAGGCACTGGCTCCGATCTCTGCTCTCTTTCACCGGCAACAGCATTCCAGTTTCCAGGCCGAAGTGAGCCTTCAATATGTACCATCATCCGGGCAGGACCTTGCGGGTATCACTTGCTACCAGGGTGAGGCGTTTAATTATGTGTTCGGTGTTACAAAAAAAGAAAACGAATATTACCTGGTACTCGCGAAAACGGCCAGGAACAGGTCAGCCGGAGCTCAGGGCCCGGGGGCACCTGCACAAACTACTATTATTGCCAGCACTAAAGTCGATGCGAAACCCATTAAACTACAAGTGACCGCCTCACAGCAGGATGAATATCATTTCAATTATTCTACCAACGGCGGGTCTTTTCAAAATCTTGGAGGTGCAGTATCCGGAGACATATTGTCCACCAATGTAGCGGGTGGTTTTACAGGTACACTCATAGGCTTATATGCAACTTCAGGCAATGATATCCAACCACAATAATTTACAGGTAATAATTTAAGGATCGAATTCATCGGACATGGGTAAGTGAATGCGCTCGAGTAATATTTTTTTGTACCGGGCAGAAGGAATGCTATGGAGCATCGTTGCGTCGCACTCTTGTACCAGAAGTTCACTACTCAGCCCCTTTTAAAACAGCGTCAACTAACCGACTTCAATAGCATTGTAAGCCGCTTACTTCAACGATTTGGCATAGGTGAAGGACAGCGTTGTAAATAAATAATGCCACGGCACTCAAGTAAAAGGGGAACAAACGGGGTCACTGCCTGGGTTTGATAGATGTGTCCATCCCGGTCACCAACGTTTATTTGAGCAAATCGCGCTAAAACAAACAGAAAAATAGCTTAATGAGGAAGTTCATAACAATCGCATGTATTACCTGTTTTGCAATACCAGGAGCGGCCCAGATTGCAGTTGTATCAAGCCCGGATAAGCTACTTAAACTTACCGTAAACGTGGTCGACAGCTTGCCGGTATATTCGGTTACCTACGATGGTAAAATGATGCTCGATAATTCACCACTTGGGCTTATCACCAACGAGGGTGATTTCTCAAAAGGCATGAAATACATCAGCAAGCAGGATAGCCTGGTTGATAAATCCTACAAGCAGGACAAGATTAAAACATCCTCTGTACACTATCTGGCAAATACCCTCAGCTGCACTTTTGAGAATGCCCGCCAAAGAAGGATCAATATAACTTTCCAATTGAGCAACAATAATATTGCCTTCCGCTACGAATTGCCGGTATGGCGTGATCGTATGAGTTGCGTAGTGGAGAAAGAAGTTACAGGTTTTAAGTTTCCTGCACAAACCACCACCTTCCTTTCCAATATGATGGCACCAATGACAGGTTTTGCCCGCACGGCCCCCAGCTATGAAAGTGGCTATGAAGCAGATGGCTCATTAGCAAGAACTACCAGGCAGGGTGAGGGCTTTGTTTTCCCCGGACTTTTTCATGTCGGCAACGATGGATGGGTGCTCGTTTCTGAAACGGGGGTAAGCAGCCTGTATTGTGCAAGCCATCTAAGTGACGGCAATGCTAATGGTCTTTACACTGTCGAATATCCCAACCCTAAACAAAACAATGGTTTTGGCAGCACCGGCGCAGCCCTTAGCTTGCCTGGTGTTACCCCCTGGCGAACGATCACGATAGGCAACACGCTTAAACCTATTGTAGAAACAACGATACCTTACGACGTAGTAGATCCCCTGTATGCGCCCTCAATACCTTACAAGTTTGGCCGATCAACCTGGAGTTGGATTGTGTGGCAGGATAACAGTATGAACTATGGTGACCAGGTAAAATACATCGATCTCGCGGCTGCTATGGGCTATGAATACATACTTATAGATGCGCTGTGGGATAAAAACATTGGTAAAGAGCGGATGAAAGAGCTGATTAATTACGCCAGGTCAAAGAAAGTTGACGTTTTGTTATGGTATAATTCAAATGGCTCCTTCAACGATGCTCCGCAGGGGCCGAGGGATAAGATGTACCGGGCAATAGAACGTAAGAAAGAAATGGCTTGGCTCAGGCAAGCTGGTGTAAAAGGGCTGAAGGTGGATTTCTTTGGTGGGGACAAGCAGGAAACCATGCGGCTATACGAGGATATCTTGTCGGATGCAAACGACTACGGTCTGATGATTATCTTTCATGGTGCAACCTTGCCGCGTGGTTGGGAAAGAATGTATCCAAACTTTGTAGGCTCCGAAGCAGTTGTTGCTTCAGAGATGTTGATTTTCTCCCAGGGTGTGCGGGAGTCAGAAGCCTTTAATGCAACCCTGCACCCGTTTATCAGAAACGCCGTAGCCAGTATGGAATTTGGCGGTGTATTGCTGAATAAGTACCTGGTCAAGAGCAACGAAGGAAGAAACAAGCGGCTTACAACGGATGTTTTCCAGCTTGCCACTGCTATCCTATACCAGAATTCGGTACAGGCATTTGGTATAACTCCGAACAACCTTTCGGATGCTCCCCGGTTCGCAATTGATTTTATGAAAAAGGTGCCCACTACCTGGGATGAAACGCGATTTGTAGAAGGTTATCCCGGCAAGTACAGTATCCTTGCAAGAAGGCACGGAAAGGCATGGTATGTTGCGGGAGTAAATGCGCAAAAAGAGCCGTTCAAAATCAAGATCAAGGTGCCCATGATTGCTGGTAAAAAGGTACAATACTATTCAGACGGCGAAGGTGCTGCTGGCAATATGAAGGAGGTTGAAGTTTCCAGAAACGGAGAGATCGAAGTTGAGATGCAATCAGGCGGAGGTTTCGTGATTGCCTCCCAACTATAACGCATTAGCAAGAAGGGAACATTTAGCCCGTGATTAATAGGTTGTAACACTTCTCACGTCAGGTGTTCAACACCGGATCGGTGGGATCAATTATAGATCGGTGTCCATAAGAGCAAAGGTAAATGGAGAACCAGCGTTGCCGTAATACCATATATTTCTTCTCGGGAGCGCTTCTTGTAACGTTCATGTTTACGCACACATTGCTTCACTGCAACAGAAAGTGTAGGAGCACCGGATGATCGCCTAACCAGGTGAACTTTATCGTTCTTTTCTATTTTACCCACGGCTGCTGGCTTCAATATTGATAAAGCTGTATATATGAAAAGCATGCTTTTATCCTTATTTTCCTGCTTGGTGCTGTCGGTTACCGGACAGGCTCAACAGGAGAAAGGTCGTCTGGATATTCAACTTAACAAAAACATTCTACAACCCGGCGATTCCTTAGTTATCAAAGTGGAATATAAAGATGGCAGAAGCCAACTGCCGGATCAATCCCTTGCTACGCTGGAACTCATCGTTGAAAACGAACAAGGCCAGCGTACCCGCCTACGGTGGCCATTGATCAATGGGCAAGCCTCCGGTGCCTTGTATTTATCCGACTCGCTGCCCCGTGGGCAATACACGCTGCTGGCGGGTTTGCAGCGACGCTTCTTCGAAGTAAGAGGCAAGATACAGGAACCGCAGGGCAACGGTACTATCCAGGCCATGCTCCTTACCAAAACCGGCGACTGGGACGACCAGGAAGTGCCAGTCGATCATGATGGCACTTTTGCCATACGTAACTGGCTTTTTGAAGACAATGCCTTGTTGGCTTTCGCCGGAACAAGAAACAATAGCCAGCCACTGAATATCAGTATCAGCACCCAACTCGACTCCAGCTACAGGCCTTTGGCAGTGGCTGGCCGGGCATTCTACATTGGTAATCCGCCCGCTGCTGCAAGATCAATCCTCAGCCAGCCCGTTGCCACTTCCGGGACCGATTTTGAAGACAAGGGTAGCGTACTGCCGGCAGTTCTTGTCAGGACTACCGTTAAAAGTCCCGCCCAGCAATTTAACGACGAGTATGTTAGTGGTTTGTTCCGGTCAGGCGACGAAAGGATGATCAGTATTATGGACGACCCCACCGCATTTAGCCAGCCCAACATTTTCTCCTACCTGCAAGGCAGGGTTGCCGGTTTGCAAATATCGCCTGCAGGCTTCAGCGGAGGTATTGCAAGGTGGCGTGGCAGCCCGGTCACGTTTTTTATAGATGAGGTAAGGGTTTCTGCCCAACAGGTTGGCAACATACCCATGACAGACATCGCCATTGTAAAAGCTTATCCTCCACCTTTCTTCGGTGCTCCCGGAGGCGGTGGGGCGATTGCTATTTATACCCGGCGGGGCGGCGAGGCCAATTACCTCCCAGCGAATAGGTCAGTATTCAAAATAAGGGGATACACCCCTTCAGCTACGGTGCTCGATATGAATAGGCTTAGCTTGTAGCATAGCGCGGTGCTGGCAAAACCCGCTTCTTTTAAAGCGATTAGGCGCTTCACCTTCCTTGCGACGGTTTTAGGTACAGCGGCGATTTATAAAGCAGGCATCGTGATTATTCTTAAGTTTTGCAAATGGTATAACGAAACCGACTAATTAATTCCGATACCCACTTTGCGTGCCTGGCCATTTACGATACCTTAATCGAGTCGCCGTAATAAATTTTTCGTTTCAAACCGATCAAATGCCTGCGCGGGTGCGAACGCAGGCTGAGTTGCTGCCTGTCAGCAACATTTGTTTTAAACAACGAGTCTGATTAGCAAATGATCACGCTGGTTCGAAAACGCTTTGCCTTAACTGCAAATAGTGCAACGTTCACCTTATATCTATTGTCAGCAGTAAAATTTTTTTATGCGACAGGCGATTCTTTATTGTTTGGCCATATTGCTTTTTGCAGGCTGTAAAAAGGAACAGGGCTCAAGGGTGAATATTTATTTGTTGAAATCCTTTACCTCAGCGGTTGACACAACAACAAAACCAGTAACCGTTGCCATCACCAATCCGGTACTCGACGACACTCCTCTTGTTGCTGATGAGGATATTAGATTCTATACCAGGGGAACAAACACCTTTACATTAAGGAAAGACATAAAGACTGTTATTCAACATTATGGGCCAGACAAGGCCTTTGCTGTAACCGTAGATAATCAGCCGGTATATTTAGGAAAGTTTCACCCGCTTTACCTCAGCTCAATGACCTTTGGTGTGGCGACGATTGCTCCTGAGATAAATAACAACAAAGAATTAAAAATCGATTTCATAACAATCGAAGGAAACAGTTTTCTCCAACAGCTCGACAAAAGAAACGATAGTCGTATTATAAACACCCTTAAAGCATCAAACAGGTTGCGGTAACGTGTTCAAAATGCGCATACCTAATTGCAATCCCTCATCAATCTATAAGCTTTCTGCGGTACGCTAACGATCAGGATTGATCATGTTGAAGCTTCAGCCCTACCGGTCAACTACGATTTACTAAACAATCTTTCGGCTCTCTGCTACCGGTTCACGATCCTAAAACAAAGTGTTGCTGCTTACATCAAACCAACCGTCGCTACAAGTTGTGCCGGCCATGCATCAGTATTACCAAATTCGTGATAGATTGAGCTTATATCAAGGTGGGAGGGTAGGGCTCTTGTTTGTTCCATAACGGCCAAACCCTTTAACCTCGCACATACACGAAGCAAAAAAGGCCGTCGTTACGACAGCCTTTTTGCTTTAAGGACTTGCGATATAGTTCCTTCATCGCCAAAGGGTGAAAAGGGGATAGCTATCCGGATGATCAAAAGCGCAATTACCGGGGCGACACCGCTTGTTCATCAAAATATTGAATTAGTGGATGCTTGCTTCAATGGCAGGCAGGATAAGCCCATGAACGTGGCGCTGTTTTCCGTTGCTGTCTACAAACCCTTTAACAGGGCTGTTGATCAAAAGCGCGATGTTAACATTGTTGGGCAGACAATAAACAGCAGCTTGTTCTTCGCCACCATTTATGCTCCAGCCACCGAGCCTGACATATACCTTTCCTGCAGCAGTGTCAACAGAACCGTTGTGACCAAGGTTGTTGTCGAGCATGTATTGTGCGCGGGCTGCAGGGATGATGTCCCCGTTTCTGAAACCATCAAGGGTTTTAAGAATCTGGGTTACCGACATATAAAATCCTGCGCCTCCGGATACAGTTGACCAGTCGCCATCTCTTCCTTCAGGATCGGTTGGTGATGAATACGCCTTTGCAGTAGGTCCGCCTACCCCCGGCGTAAATCCAATTGTTGGTAAGCCTACATCAGAAAAAACTTCCCTGTTCATATACTCCTGGAAATATTTGGTGCAAACAAGATCCCACAGAGAGTCCAGCAGCCCGGGAAAAGTGAATGGCAGGTTATAAGTAGAATTTGCCTGCATACGGCCATCTATAATGGTGATGATTACCCGCATGATGCTGAAATTTACATTGGCATAGGTGCCCGCGGCCACGTTTGGACCTTTAGCAACCTGCTCTTTCATAAACGCATAATCACAACGGGAGTTTTCACCTGAGAAGCCCGAGGTATGATTGAGTAGCTTACGGAAAGTAATTCCTGCTACACCGTTGCCGCGGTTCCAATAAGTGGGTAAATAGGCATTGATTGATGTATCAAGAGAGATGCCTTTTTTATCGAGGAGCTTAACAAGGCCAATAGCAGTCATTAATTTGCTTACGCTTGCAACGTGCATGCGTGTATCTGCGGTCCAACCTTTTGCACCATCATTTGGATTCTTCGCCCAGTTCCAGATGCCGGTAAATATGGGTGAGCTGCCTTTGTACACCTGGTACATATAGCCCATCACTTTATCATGTATCAGCTCGTGTACGATAGGGCCGAAGTAGTTTGCATTAAAAGCAGGCGCAGCCTTGGCAACGGGGGGAGCGAACTTTTTCGCGATGATACTACGGGTGTTAACACTGTCTTCTACTTTTGCGCTTACATTGTCGTCGGTTGTACGCACATTGATCGTTGAGGGTAGTTTTACCGTATGTGCCCTTAGCTGATCTTCAGAGATGTTCAGGGTTCTTAACGACTCAGTCGAAGCGGAAAGATTAATGCCTGATAATGGAGCAATGATTTCTTTTTCCATGTTGTTGTTTTTTTTAGAATTTTTCGAATTTGTTATGAAAGTTTGTCATCACTTTTGGCAGCCCGGTGTAGTTGCACCTCGCTTTGTGATTGTTTCATAAAAGTATATTTGGCATTACCCGGATCATAATGCAGCAAACGAACGGTAGGTATCGCTTTGCCTCCGGTATAAACATGTGCCGCTTCCCGTGAATTGTACCAACGTGATAATTAACAAGTGCAATAGATAGCAGCAAACACTTTGAAGTATATTATAGAGGAAAGTCAAAAGAAGGTATCCTGATGTAATTATTGTTATGAAGGTCTTTAACGTTGGAAACAATGCTGTGAACCTGTATTTGCTGGATAGCGGAACACATCTGCTGCTTGTTGACTGTGGCTTTCCTGGTCAACTCAGCAGCTTAGGTAGGTGTATGCGAACAAGGGGCTATAAGATGAGGAACATAGATTATCTTCTGGTAACCCATTTTCATATCGACCATGCAGGGTTAATACAGGAACTCAAAAAAGAGGGTGTAAAGTTTCTGCTCATCGAAACCCAGCAGCCGATGATTAGCACTATGGAATTGATGGCTGCAAGAAAATGGGCGTATACTTTCCTGGACTTAAGTGACAACCTAATGATGCCAGTGGGCTCATCAAGAGACTTCCTGAAACAACTCGATATTAATGGAACCATAATCAGCACTCCGGGCCACACAGACGATAGTATTACGCTTGTACTTGACTCCGGCGAGGCGTTTACAGGGGACTTACCTGCCGAACACCTTGCTGCCGACGAACAGTCTCCCATGAGATTGTCCTGGACAAAGTTGAGGGCTGCCGGAGCAAGCGTTATCTATCCCGGACATGGCAATGTATATGAACTCGCAGGGACGAGTACGAGATAAATTAGTTAGTCCGTACTGTTACTACCGGTTTATTGAGAGGTCTTCGAGTTCTACATTGTCCATAGCTGAATCACATAGTTCGGCTAAGGTTTTCTCGTCATCTTCAAGATCTCTGAAAAGCTTATAAATTAATTTCTGCAGGAGGTTTGATTTAGTTTTCGGAGAGAGTTCCTGGATAATACCCTGCATCATTTTAACGGCCTTGGGTTTGTTCTTTTCTTTGTAGGCAACCAGGGCAAGTCCGTATTCTCCATATAACCTTCCAATGGCAATCCTGTCCTGCGCACGCAGTATTTCAAACCTTCGCTTTGCTTCCTGGAGGCCATTTTCTATTCCAAGATAAGCTAAGCCAATCCTTGGTTCAAGTTGATAGCCGTGTCCCTCCTCACCATAGTCAATTTTACCTGCAGCCAGCTGGTAATAGTGAAGCGCCTTTTCACTGTTGTCTGATTTGAACTCGATATCACCTGCCACCATATAAACCCGGGTTTGTATCCAGGCACTGCAAGGTATCGACAGAGCTTCCTTAACCAGTTTTTCTGCGGTGGCCGGCTCATCCTTTTCTGCCATTACCCTTGCCTGCCAGGCAAGGCCTAAAGCAAGCAGGTCCCTTTTTGTTTGATTTGTTTCAGGTAATTGTGATGCGATATTAAAACCCTGCAGTATCTCCGCATATGCATCGTCCAGGCGGTCCTCTTCAACATAGGTCCAACCCAATGCATCTAATCTCAACAGCGCTTCATCCTCTAAACATGCCCTGGTATGTGCAACTTCAATTGCTTGTTTTACGTAAGCGATCCTTTCCTGGTTTAAAAACCGGCTGTCCATATAATGCACCAATAAGAGCAAGAGGTCATAAAATATCCCGTTCGGATTGGTGCTTGATGTCCACTTTAGTACTTCGTTGATGTTTGACCATTCAATGTCAATTGCCAACATGTTGTCGTTTACCAGTACGTTCCAGTAGCGTTCACACGGGGTAGTTCGTTTGATGTTGTTACTTACATATTCAAAGTAATAATTGCTAAATCGATTACGCGCTTCTTCATGGAACGCTGGAGCCTCTGCCAGTTTTGCGCTAACATGCTCTCTGGTCATGGGGTGCACGATAATGTTTCCTTCTTTACCGTCCACCTCCAATAAGCCATACTGAACCAGCTGCTGCAAGGCACAGTCAAATTCAAACTCTTGCAAACCGCTTACTTTACATACCGCTAGTCTTCTGATCCCGGTTGTTCTGTTCGCGGTTTTTTGCGCGAGGGAATTGCCTGCACTAAACAGGGGCAAAGTCAGTAGTATACATCTTGCCTGACCGGTTATTTGGCTCCACGACCAGGAGTACAAAGAATTAAATACTTCGCGAATACTTTTTGGAGTAGACAAGTGAATGTGGTTGCGGATCTCGTTCAAACTCAACCGGCCGCCTGCCATTAAACCCAAAGCCAATACAATCGCCTGCGGGTTGCCACCGGTGATGTCTGAAAGCGACAACAACTTGGGGTCCCACGTAATCCCCTTTGCTTTTGCTTCCTGCGAAATAAACCGGGTTGCTTCGTTTTTGGCAAGGCCTTTCACTCTTATCGGATAGGCTTTTTGCCAGAGTTGAACCCTTGACGTTAATAGTACTTTGCTTGGGGATGGCACAGACTCCATCCATTTCTTCAACCTCGGATCTGGCATGGTCTCGAAGTTGTCGATGATGATTAAAACCTTGTTGCGCTGTAATAATTCGTTCACCAATCTCATCTCCCTTACATTCAGCGGGGTGGGTGTTGCACTGGAGTTATTCGAAACCGTGCTCAGCACTTCATTAACAACTTCACTTAGCCATTCTTTTTGTTCAGGTTTATCGACTGCAGAAATCCAGACAACATAGGTAAACTTTGGCGGATCCGGAATGGCGGACTTCGCCAGTCCCAATACAATATAACCGGTCTCAATTGCAAGACTGGTTTTACCAACTCCTGCAAAACCTTCAATCGTGATTACCGGGTAACGTGTTTTCAGCCCTTCCATAACCTCCTTCATATATTTTGCCCGCATGACGAACTGTTCGTAGTTGGGTTGAGGTAGGTTGTGAAAAATGGGAGAGGCATTATCTGTTTTTCCCAACTTGTTTAATGCCTCTGCCACAAGCCTGCCCAATTCATCGGGAGAACTAAAATGCGGGCCGGTTAAGTGGGTTTTTGCAAGTTCCTCCCTAAACGTATCAATCCTCGTTGTATCCTTGTCAATATACATCCGGGGCCATGGCGCTTTCTCGGAAAGCATAAATATCAAACATGGTTTTTTGGAGGCAACAGCCTGTCGATACTCCAATTCAGTAATTGAAAGCCCGTCGCTGTTACCTGCGTCAGGGATCCATCCATACCTCCAGGCGAAAATGCCGATGTAGAGATTGGCGTTTGATACATCAAGTAAACACTTATCCAACGGACGTACATCCTCCGCTACGTAGTACTCCATAGCAATGTCTTCATGACCTAACCTACGGAGTACGATATTGACCATTCGTCGATAGTCCTCAAGATCAATAAACGTAGACGAAACATAAATCTTTAGCATGGGTTGCGCTTAATATAACAAGGTGAATAAAAGTGCTTTTAAACCATACCTGCCAGGCGGCGATTGATTCCTGTATCAGTCCATTATGTTGTGAAAGATCCCCGGCTCAAAGCAATAGCAACTTTAAACTACAAAGGATTCACGGTAGTGTCAATAGGGGCTACAATGTTTGTAATAGCGGGAAGCGGGAATCCATGAATCTTGCAAACAATGCTGTGGATACCCATATGCTTCTTAGTAAATCATTTCCGAATGCCGGCGCTTCATAGTCCGGCTGCGGCACTCCCGCGCATGAACCCTTCCAGCCGGCGTAAAAGGTAGGACAGCAAATGGGTTATTGGCTTTCGACAGGTTCAAAAGCACCCACACATTTCTTTTCAAATCCAAGTACCCGGTAATTCGTGCTAAGGAGTTTATTCGACCTTATTATCAGTGGTCCGCCTTCAACTTCATTGTTACCAGTTCCGCCTCAAGCCGGTCGAAGTTCTCTTCGTTTTTTTCAACCGCAAACACCCTCACTTTTTCGCATTCATGTGATGACGCAAATATTTGCCGGAAAACAATCTTCGTTTTGTTCGCACCGGCTTCTTCAAAGGTTGCTACCACGTTAAACAATGGTTTGGTCAACCGTTCCCAGGCAATCAGGGCAGGTTGCTCAACCTGGATAAATACGCATTCATTAGGATAGTTGCCCTTGTCGGGTCCATGCATAATAAAACGCCATCTGCCACCCGGTCGCAGGTCGAACTCGTTAAAAGTATTGGTGAAACCAGCTGGTCCCCACCATTTCTTAAGGTGTTTGGGACTGGTCCATGCTGTATAAACCATTTCCCTGGGTGCATCCACCAAACGGGTACTTACGATTTCAAACCCCGTTGTTGAAGTTGACTTTGCAGTCATAATTTAAATGATTATTCGCTTTTATAATCACCATATCTGGTGATTGATCGATCGTGGTTGTTTTAGCAATTTTACTAAATATCAATCAATGTTGTAAGCGAATTTGCCGTCAGCGGCTTGCTGAATAGAATTGCCAGATATCTAGAGGGCGGGCGCATACGAACGGGTTCATTCGGGCCGGCAACGTGTTGGTATACGTTTATGTTGGGACGGCAAAAACCTGTTCCACATACACCCATTCGAACATTTACTCACAACTAAAATTCGGGCAATGATACCTTTCAAATGTTTTGTTCAGCTTCGGAATTCTTTTCAACATAGCGCCGACCAGGCTATACTTACTTATGTGGTAATCATTATTGCACTTGCTTTGGCGATTACGGGCTGCAAGAAAGAGAGTGAAAAGAAAGCCAGGTTTAACTTTGACTTTCTTTACCACACAAAATGGCGCACGGTCTCCCAGGCAACAACACCAACGTGGACCGACCCGGCCACCGGTAAATCGTATACTGATCTCTTCGATTTTGCTAGGGATAATTTTCCATGTGCGATAGACGATTACTCCGTTTTTCTGCCAGATGGTTCTACGCACCAATACTACAACACGATAAAGTGCAACCCGAATGATCCGGCCACGGAAGCCCCTATTGGTTATCACTTTTTGGACAACGCAAATGATTCGCTAATCGTCGTGGTTCCCCTTGAGGTGCCGAATTTAAAACCGGAAATTATAATGGCACGCTGCAAGGTACTGGAACTGACAGTGGATAAACTCGTGGTGAGATACAATCAAATTGTGCCGTTTACTTTTACCAAACAAACCAATACACAAACGTATGTCGCGATGCCATAACCTTTCTGTTTGAGGTTCTGATGCAAAGCCATTTGATCAGCTGGAAAGGTCTTAGTGAGGAAATCTCAGGGCGCCAGGAATCGGGTCTGAAACCAAACCTCGCAACACAATGCCGGCCGTTGCCACAAGGGTATCGTGCGCCTTGCTGTATTAAGGGTTGTCATGACTTGTATACAGCCGTAATCCACCCCGGTCGAAATTAGTTTTCCCCGCTGCTACCCGGAAGCCTGCTCCTGATCCATTTCATCTGGCCGTTGTGATTAGACTCGTGTTCAACCACATGAAACCACTTGCAGTAGTTGTTGGTTGGTCCCCATCCCCAGCTTTTGTCTACCGTCAGCAACCATTTATCGTCACGCATTCTGAGCTGCTCAAGCGTTTTCTGACGCACTTCGGTTAACGTATTCAGGTAATGGTCCAGCTGCTCACCTTTGATGGTCTTTCTTCCCGCATCCCCCAGATTCATGGGAATGTCCCATTGTTTTTTTATTTTATCATCCCAGCTTCCCCACTTCGTGTTTTCAAAAGTGTGCAGTTGGTAGTAGCGTTCTGTTGCTGCCAGGTGCAGCAGGAGTGCACCGATGGAGTTTGCTTTAGAATCGGGTAAGAGGTCCAGTTGTGCAACCGTTAGACCCTGTACAGATTGGAGCACCACAGAACGCATCCAGGCCATCATGGAAACCAATGTGCCAATATGTGGTGAAAATCCCTGCCTGGGTCCAATTACGTTAAGTCCTTCAATAGCATGTTGCTGGCTGCACGCTTGTTGCGGCAGGATGGATAGGCCAGCAATACCCGCTGCAAGTGCAGCACCACTGCCAATAAATCTTCTTCGGTCAAAGAGAGCTCCGGTTTCTTCCATATTTTTATTTCAACAGAAAGTTACTGTTTTAAAGTCCGGATTACAACTGGTGTTTGTCTATACTTGAACGATTGAAACCTTGATGAGACATCCACGGCAAGGCAAGGTGTTTACGGTACCCGGTATGCAGTAGCAGGCTAACTTTACCTTGCTTGATGATATTGTAAATTGATTGCAGAAGAAGGTGATTACTAATGAAAGATATTTATAACGATAAGAGCTATCTCCGTAACAATCCTTCCTGGCATGAGGAGGACGCGCCGGGCAAGGTAAAACAGGTACTGACAATCCTGAAAAGGAACCGTATTGCTTTTGAAACCATCTGCGAAATTGGGTGCGGTAGCGGCGAGATACTGGCGCAGCTAGCAAAACAATTGCCGGGTGTAAATAGCTTTCGTGGGTACGATATCTCACGGGATGCAATCGAGATTGCAAAACAAAAAGCAAACGACCGGGTAAGCTTCGAAGTAAAAGATATTACCCAAAGCGACAAAGAAGTCCCCTTTGATTTGTTAATGGTAATTGATGTTATTGAACATATCCCAGACTATTTTAAGTTTCTTGCCGGCATTATCCATAAAGGCAGGTATACCATTTTTCACATACCACTGGATATGTGTATGTGGTCGCTTTTTAAGGAACAAATGTTAGTCGAGTCAAAAAAACGAGTGGGACATATTCACAATTTTACGGAAGACTTCATCAAAAGCGTTTTGGCTGAATACGGGTTTGAGCTCATCGACCAACTGTATACTCCGCCCACGTTTGAACAGCAGACTGCAAAACAACAGGTCGTTGATACTTTTCGTAAACTGCTATTCAAAATCAATCAGCGTTTTTGTACCAAGACAGTTGGCGGATACTCGCTGTTATTGTTGACCAAAAATAATTGGGTTGCCGCCGAGCAGTTATTATCGAAGTGATGAATATATCGGATACAATTGCGGGGGGTGATCTGCCGGTGCATGTGGTAAACATCAACCAGGTTGATGTTCACAAAGGTCGTGATCAGTTGCACTCCACCATAAAGCCAAATGCCTTTGCCTGGCTGAGCTTTAATGTCCATAACATTGCCGACCAGGTCTTCACTTATCCGGGTTGCACGATCATCCCTATTGGGAGCCTTCGAGAACACATATTTCGTTTGGCTGTGGAACGTTTTGCCAAAGTAATCATTCTGTTGCAGGAGCATCATGGCCGGGCTGAAAATTACCCCAAAGGACATAGCTTTTTCGTCGATCAAGTATGGTGTCTAAGCTTGATAAACAGCCGTTAAATCCCATATCATCTTCCATGATACACTAATTTGTTTCACCATTGGGTCCTTCAATATACCCATCATGCGTTACGGCTAAACCCAGGACAATTTTCCTAATTTTTAGAATTTAAAATTTGTATCACCGGTGATGCAATCCAATTGTTTGTCACAACGGTATAACATAAAGTGGTGATGCCGCGAGGCACTTCAACGCCGTCTTCGGCGAATTACCATACCATGGTGCTCCCCGTTCCAGATGCTAATAAATCACATATAAATGCGATTGCCCGACAGTGTACCCAAAGATATTTTTGTCTTAAATAATCAAGCAAAACAAAACATGAAAACTTTAAAACTAAACAGATTGGCGCTCGCAATAATAGCAGCAATTTTAGTATCCATTTCAGTAACGGGTTGCGAAAAAGACGATGTTACGCCAAAACCTCCAGCTGGTGCGGTTCACATAGTAGATCAACGACTTGTTGGTAAATGGATGTGGACCAACAGTAGTGATGGCGCTTATTACGATAACAACGGTGTTTACCAGGGCTCGGCATATGGCCTGGCAAAACAATACAACATCGGTGCCGATGGTTATGGTTCCTGCTACAGTCACCTTTATTCAACTATTGGCGCGGGCACTTATATCGAAGTAAACATTTCTTCACAAGGTTTTTTTGAGTCGGACAACCAGGGTCACCTTGGCTACTTCCCAACCAGTGGTACATACAAATCTACCAGTGGTGAAAACAGGCCGTTAAGGGCTGATGAACTTTGGAACACACAAACAAACAGTGGCAAAAGTGATCTTGTACAAAAACTGGTGATTACCAAAGTTGGCGGACGCGATTGTTTCCAGGTTACGGCAACTAATGGTACTGTTGACACGTTTTTTAAAGTGCCTTAATCATAATATCATCACAGTTGAATTGGTTCTGCGAAGCTGTTGATGCATACATAAAAAAACTCCCTGCATATGATGTGTCAGGGAGTTTTTTATTTGTTGTTATTTTTGGATGTAGTGCGCATGATCCTGTCCTGAAAGCGGGCAGGTCGCAGACGGTCTTGAAAAATATAAACGCTCTTCATGTTGATTAACTCTTCTTCTGGCTATATCCCAGTTAAAGTCACGGCTTATGGTTTTCGAACCACTTAACCATTGACGGTAAATTCCTTTCAAATCCACCTGGGATATCAATATTCAACATTCCTGCACGGCCTGAGTGCGATTTGCAAAATTGTGGATCGTAAACCTGGGAATACTAATGAATGTTCCTTTGGGCGCGTCGATCCAATCATCGGCAACCAGCATATAGATCGTGCCTGCAAGCACATAAAATACCTGGGCCTTATGTTTATGCGGTGCCGGGCCGCACGGAGTGGGGTTCAGGCAACATTCTGAAATGCTCCATTATTTGCTGTTTCGTTTTTTCTTCCGCTGTTTAAATTCGGTCATTGTCCCGGGTTGGTATAGCCATCCTTCCCCTGATTGTAAAATGATCGTTTCAGTACGATCCCCGGTGTGCTGACTCATTTGCTTTAAAATTAAGTGGTGCTTACTTTGCCCGGTCGGCATTCAGGAATTCGTTGACCAGGGAAACCGTAGCAGTAATCAGGGCAGTATTCTGCGGTGTTGTTAATTCACCAATGTATTCACCATGTCCACCGGGGATTATTGCTAACCGTGAGTTTGGAACCAGGCGATGCATTTCAACAGCATGTTCAGGTGTTGCAATATCTCTGTCTCCTTGTATAAAGAATACCGGAGCCTTTATGGATTTCATCTGCTCCGCTGTAATATCAGGAAAGGATTGCATTCTTGCCACGTCCCGCTCATACATGCGATATAATGCGTTTGAGTCGGGGTTGATTTCCAGGAACGCGTCTTTGTAAACCTGCGGTATGGTTTCAAACGTGGGTTTTGCCATCATCTCCCAAAACCATCCAGGGGCACCAGTCTTGTTGTAAAACGTTGATGCTACAACTATTTTGTTCGTCATCTGAGGATGCCGGATAGCAAATTGTAGCGTGGTGCTTGCTCCATTGCTAAAGCCAAAAACGTCTGCTGTTTTGATGTTTAATTGGGTGAGGAGAGCCGCAATGTCGTCTGCATCCTGTTCAAAACTTAAAGGCCTGTCTATGTCCGCTGTTCGCCCGTGTGCCTGCATTTCTACTGCGATTACCTTGCGTGTTTTTGCAAACTCCGGTAACACCCTGCCGTATGTGGTTGCTATCGAAGATCCGCCACCATGAATCAACACTAACGGAGCACCCGTGCCATGAACTTCATGATACATGTTGAGCCCATTGACCAATGCAAAGCCACTTGTTTTGTTTGTGTTACCGGTTGTTGGGGAGGCACCCATCTGGTTAGTGTTTGTTTGATTGCAAGCTGAAATTATTAAAGCTGCAATGGTTATCCAAATGCGCGTTTTATGCATTTCATTTTATTAAGGCGGTTGATGCATGCCATCGCCCTTGGCTATTTCAAGTATAAGGAATACCCGGAAACTCTGGCCTGGTTTGCGTAGGGAAGATTCGTGTTTTAAACGGTGCCATGTGCTATCCCAAACCTGGGTTCAATCGATTTATAGTTAGCAGCTGTTTGTAAATCAATTGAAGCTCTATATGCATATCGCTATAGTTTAAATTGCTTAAGCCTGGCCTTAATTGAGGGAACATCTTCCTGTTTAACTTGTGTAATGGTTATTACAAAATCCTGTTTTAACTCTTGCCGTTGCGACAACAGGTTATAAAGTGCCTGCAATGAATTCACGCGTACTATTCTGCTTTCCTTTTTATTGGTCGCCCACCCTGTAAGCAATTGCCAGGCGTTACCAAGCTCCTCATCTGAAAGCTGCAGCCTGGCAACAAGTAATGCCAGGTGCCACTTCAATTCTTTGTCTTTAGCTGTGTGCAGCAGTTGCAGCAGGGCAGTTTTATGGGTCTGTAGATATTCCGGATGTTCTCGCGTAACCTTTTCAACGGCATCCGCTGCCCGCATTACTAACCTTCTGTCATGGGAGAAAACAAACCCGAACAAAGCGTCGAAGTGAGCTTGATTTTTTACCAGTGAGACAACAGTATCACTTGCCCCAATCGAACGCAGATCGCCGCCGCCCAATAGCTTTTCAAAGTCAATCATTGTTTAATTCTTTTCATGATCCGTTAACCCAATTACAACTGTCCACAGTTAATTTGTCGTGAAGCGCACCAGCGATGCAATCCCTTTTTATTGATGAAGTATGGATGATGAATGCATTTGGAATTAGTCATGAGTCATGCGTTTGCTCGCCGACGCAATTCCTTTTCCCGGTCGTCAGTGCGAGCGCGCGTAGGGTTCGTCATTGCGAGCGCAGTTCCCGATCGTCATTGCGAGCGCGCGTAGGGTTCGTCATTGCGAGCGCAGCGAAGCAATCCCATGTTTTAGCATCCATAACATTTGCTTAGCACTACACCACCATTGCAAGCCCAAAATACGGTTCATCATCGCAAGCGCATAATACAGATCGTCATTGCGAGCGCAGCGAAGCAATCCCATGTTTTGGCATCGACAACATCTGCTTACCACTACACCATCATTGCATGTGCAAAATACCGATCGTCATTGCAGGCGCATAATACGAGTCGTCATTGCGAGCGCAGCGAAGCAATCCCATGTTTTAGCATCCATAATATTAGCTTAGCACTGCACCACCATTGTTAGCGCATGATACGGATCGTCATTGCAGGCGCAGGTCCCGATCGTCATTGCGAGCGCAGCGAAGCAATCCCATATTTTGGCATCGACAACATTTGCTTAGCACTACACCATTATTGCAAGCGCATAATACAGATCGTCATTGCGAGCGCAGCGAAGCAATCCCATGTTTTAGCATCCATAACATCTGCTTAGCACTACACCACCATTGCAAGCGCAAAATACGGTTCGTCATTGCAAGCGCAGTCACGATCGTCATTGCGAGCGCAGCGAAGCAATCCCATGTTTTGGCATCGACAACATCTGCTTAGCACTACACCACCATTGCAAGCGCTTAATACGGTTCATCATTGCAAGCACAGTCCCAATTGTCATTGCGAGCGCAGCGCAGCAATCCCATGTTATGGCATCGGTAGCATTGGCAAAGATGGTGTATGCTTTATTACGGGTTGAATTAACCCAACCTCGTACATTAAGAATTGGTTTAAAACAATCGGTTAAGACCGATAGCTTTAAACCATAAGTGAGCCCGTCTTTACTTCTCCCGCCCTGTTGTATTGAGCGATGATAACTCCCTTAGGTGTAACAATACTTTGCACTAAATTGAAAGCAGCCGGGATTGTTCCGTTATCTAAAAGCTTTTTTCCTTTTCCAAGGATTAACGGGTGAATCTTAAGCCGCAGTTCATCAACAAGATCGTGCTTTAGCAACAGCTGTACAAGCTCGCTGCTGCCCCAAACCTGGATTTCGTTGCTCGGTGAATTCTTGATCCGTTTGATCTCTTCAGGTGTATTTACGACTATCGAGTTCTTCCAGCCGCTAACGACAGGATCTGATTGCTTTAAGCTATTTGAAAAAACATATTTCGTTCCATTGTTTATACCTGGCCAAAATTCGCCGTGTTCCGGCCAATAAGCTGCCCAGATCTCATATGTTTTTCTGCCGAGCAGGTAATCTGCGGGTTTCAGTTCTTCCTGCACCACCTCATTGTAAACATCATCAGAATACGGCGCTACCCAACCTCCGTATTCAAAGTCGCCCGAAGTGTCCTCCTCAGGTCCACCTGGTGCCTGCATTACCCCATCTAATGTGATCATGGAAAAGACTACTAATTTTCTCATTTGCCTGGTGTTTATATGGCTACAAATCTCGGCAACAAACCGGAGGTGATTTAGGGTGAATGCGCCAATTAAAAGGGTAAATGCGACAATCGTATGCGAAGAGTGCCGACAGGTAGATTATCAATTCCGAACCGAATGAATTTCGGTACTCGGCATGTTCCCGGGTGGTCAGGGGGAGACCAGCCCGTTAGCTGAAATTTGTTGCGGTACTATGAATGGTGGACCTACCCTTCACCAAAGTAGCTGCAAATTAAAAGTACGAGTACAAGATTGATAATTGATTGACAGCTCAGCCAGATTAGCGTTGACTTTGATCGAAGCAAACTGTGTTTAAACATCTTAATTGCAGTTCTTACTAAAATCACCAGGTTTACCAGCACGATAATGAGTGGGATCCAGTACAGATCGTGGTTATCCGAAGTTCGTTTGACGATAGAAAACACAACATAGGTTGATATTGCAAGTATAGTGACCGTACTCCGGGTTTTCTGAAAGTTCTTCAACTGTGTATCTGTAATCTCTTCCATATAAGTATATAGCTTGAGGGACCAACCTGGTTAAATAGGAGGACATAATATTAGCAATTTTTACCGCGCAACTCTTAAAAAAAGTATTGCGTTCTGTTGCAAGGCTGTTGCTTGTTTGTGCTGAAAATAGCAGGGTAGGCCCGGTTGAACTCAAGCGTTCCTGTCTGACTTCCATTACAGGCTTGTGGCCAGGTTTAACCCTTCTGGGGTGGAGGAAGCCGGTTCGTGATATTGTTGCAGCTAATCATACTCCGTGATCTGGCACTTGTTTTTTAGCAGTCATCGTATCCTCATTAATAGTACCAATACAAAAAGCAACCACCATGATCGGGTACCAGGCCTCGCACGAACAGTTTCCACCCAGTGAATTATTGAGCCTTGCTTCAGCAGCAGAAAAGGCCGGTTTCACCTCGATTCATTGCTCAGACCATTTTCACCCCTGGGGTAAAAGTCAGGGGCAAAGTGGCTTTGCATTTAGCTGGCTTGGCGCCTCGATGCAGGCTACCCGTTTACCACATGGCTCCGTGTGCGCACCCGGACAGCGCTACCACCCCGCAATTGTTGCGCAGGCGGCGGCTACCCTGGCAGAAATGTTTCCCGAGAGATTTTGGATCTCGTTAGGAAGTGGGGAAGCCCTCAACGAAAGGATAACGGGAGAAAAATACCCAATGAAAGCGGAAAGAAATGAACGCCTGTTAGAATGTTACCAGGTTATTCAGCGATTATTCAAGGGCGAAACAGTAACCCACCATGGCCGGATAACCGTTGAAAATGCAAAGCTGTATACACTGCCTGCTAAACTTCCGCCGGTGTATGGTGCCGCCGTGACCAAAGAAACAGCTGCATGGCTTGGCTCCTGGGCTGAAGGTATGATTACGGTTAGTCAACCACACGAACAATTAAAGGAGGTGGTAAATGCATTTAAAAACAATGGGGGAGAAGGAAAGCCGATTCTTTTAAAAGTGCAGGTATCGTATGACCAAACCTTTGATCAGGCCGTTGCAGGTGCTATGGACCAGTGGCGTACAAACGTGTTCAATAGCACCGTATTGGGGGATATGTGGATGGTGGAACAATTTGATGCTATGGCGGAATTCGTTCAGCCGCAGGAGTTGATGAAAATGGTTCGTATCTCAAACAGTTTGCAGCAACATATCGATTGGATAAAGCAGGATATGGAGCTTGGATTTGACCGGATTATATTACACAATGTAAACCGGGAACAGCGGTTGTTTATCGACACCTTTGGCGAAAAGGTTATTCCTAAGTTGCACTGAAGAAATGTTTCCCGGGTCCTCAATCGTTAAATGGCGCTGTTCAGCTTTGCAGCGGCGCAAGCAGGATTGTTCCCCGGGATTTAGTTCGCTTTGGAATTCCCCTCAGTCCGGCCTTCAATGGTTTTCACGTATTACATTATTCGCTACATGTTCTTTTCTCACTCCGTATGAAGTATTTAAAAGGTATATGCCAGCAGCACCTTGCCACACCAATTTGGTGAGGGCTATGTTAGTCGTGCCGCGCGGCTGTCTCGTGGGTTGTTGCATGTGTAAACCATCTGCGCCGCTTATCATGCTCCTGGCTATCTGCAAGTCTCCAAATGAAGTCTCATAATGGGAATACGATCAAATAGAATTTAATCCGTTGCTATTGAATGTTTCTTTAAATTGATAAAGATTCCTTTGTTTTGGACAATGGAAATTCATTGCCGTTTGTAAATCCTCCCCAGTGTTAACCGCAATGACAGAAAGGTACCCCTGGCCCTCATGGTTGTAGTAACGGAAGTTCTATGACTGCACATCGTCTGCTGTTGTAAAGACTGGCTTCAATGCTAGCAGCAATCGCGTGAGGGATTGAAGTGGAAAGCCCGGATGGCGCCAGAGCGCCACCGGACTTGGAACGAAAAGCCCGGCCCCACAACCTGAGTTGGGGGACACGCCCAAAATCATCCAATCTTCTTGAAAGCTATTGCGCTTTTACCTATCGAAAATAAATTTTTTTAAAAACAAATGCCCGTCATGTACCCCTGTTCATCTGATTGAAAAGCTCAATCGTACCCGGTTTCTACAAAGTGCTAAGTACAAACTCGAGCAGCAAGATACATGGTATTATGAGGTGGTAGTGTGCATTCGGCTTCAATGCTTAGTTGTACATGAATAGTCATAAGCATACTTCGTTTCGTTAAAAAAATATAATACGGTCAAACTGTTACTCCATGTTGCTAATCAAATTTCGCAAAAGGCTTCAGAACGTCATCTTTCCTGTAAGAAGCGGGCATATCGTCAAATGTTTTCTTTTGCTTGCATCTGCCTTCGCCGGTCTAAGGAGCAATGCGCAAACGTTTGATGTGGTCAAATACATCAATTCATCTAACCTGGGTTCAAATCCGATCTCGTTAACCTTATGTAATGGTGCTGTATATTTTTCAGCGGAAAATCCGCAGACCGGGAGGGAGTTATGGAAAACGGATGGTACCGCAGCCGGAACGGTACTGGTTAAAGACATCAATGAGGGTACAAATAGCGGGTTCCCTGAAAACCTGACCAACGTTAATGGTGTATTGTTTTTTGTCGCCAGTGACGGCACTCATGGTAGCGAGCTTTGGAAAAGCGATGGAACAGCATCGGGTACGGTGATGGTAAAAGACATTTATACCGGTATCTATAACGATGCTTATGTTCAAAAGTTAACGAACATAAACGGTACGCTTTACTTTGCTGCAAGTACTAGTTCAACCGGGCAGGAACTTTGGAAAAGTGATGGAACCGCCGGCGGCACCACAATGGTAAAAGATATCAACCCAGGGCAAGCTGGCTCATCAATAAACAACATCACCAATGTTAATGGCACACTGTTTTTCAGCGCAACTGATGGTGTTAACGGCCATGAACTTTGGAGGAGCAATGGAACTACGGGCCAGACCTACATGGTGAAAGATATCCTTCCCGGGATGAACCCTTTTACGCCTTGGGTGCCCAATTCATCCGATCCGACAGACTTGGTAAACGCCAATGGAACACTGTTTTTCCGTACGGGTTATCAATTATGGAGAAGCGACGGAACCAATGCGGGAACTACCTTGGTAAAAGCCTTTACAGAATCGCTTTTCTATCTCACTAATGTTGATGGTACCCTTTTCTTCAGAGCTGCGGCTGGCAGCGACGGATCTGAACTGTGGAAAAGCGATGGCACAACAGCAGGGACGGTTATGGTAAAAGATATATACCTGGGAGGGGGCAACTCCTATCCTCGGAACCTGGTGAATGTAAACGGAACCTTGTTTTTTAGTGCGAGCAGTTCCTCCTATGGTGAGGAACTCTGGAAAAGCGATGGAACCAGCGCTGGTACAGTACAGGTTAAAGATATAAACACCGGTTCACGAAGCACTTTTTACGAGTACCTGACAAACATCGCCGGGGTGCTGTACTTTAGTGCCGCTGACGACAATGGCAGCGAGCTTTGGATCAGCGACGGAACAGATGCCGGCACCATGATGGTACAAAACATAAATCCAAGAGGACCTTCCACTCCGCGGTTTATGACGAACATCAATGGCCAGGTAATTTTTAGTGCTGCTGATGGAACCAGTGGAATAGAGTTGTGGGTTACCAACGGAAGTGCTGCAGGAACGTTCATCGCAAAGAATATTAATACTGCCGCTCTTGGCTCCGGACCAGATAATCTGGTCGTTGTTAATGGTACCCTGTATTTTTCGGCAACAGACACAAGTGGGGCTGAATTGTGGCGGAGCGATGGTACAGCAACAGGGACGATGCTTGTCAAGGACATTAATCCGGGAATAGGAAATTCCACCATCCGGCAAATGACTGCGGTTAATGGAACCCTGTTTTTTACAACTGACGACGGCGTTAATGGTTTTGAACTGTGGAAATCTGATGGGACAGCTGACGGCACAAGCCTGGTCAGGAACATCAACACAGCGGGTTCTTCTTACCCGGAAAACTTGATCAACGTAAATGGTGTATTGTATTTCTCCGCTAATGACGGCATAAACGGTACGGAGCTTTGGAGGAGTGATGGCACTGTTGCCGGAACGACAATGGTTACAAACATCAACCCCGGAAGCAGTCCTTCAGACCCGTCAAAGTTCTTCAATCTTAGCGGGACATTATATTTCCGGGCAAATGATGGTGTTCATGGGTTTGAATTATGGAAAACTGATGGCAGCCCGGACGGAACACTGCTGGTGAAGGACATTGAAACCGGGCCGGTTGGCTCAGCCCCTGGAAACTTCGTTGAAATGAATGGTGTCCTGTACTTGTCTGCATCAACTGCTGCACAAAGGAAATTATGGAAGAGCGATGGTACGGATAATGGAACAACCCTGGTAAGTGGTGTTGTCTTGCCGTTTGATTATCAAACTTACCTTATCGTCGTCAACAGCACATTGTATTTCGTTGGCATCAGTCCGGATCACGGAAATGAGCTTTGGAAGAGCAATGGAACGGATGCCGGAACGGTGTTGGTTAAAGATATTCTTGCCGGACAGGGAGCTTCCTCGCCCCAGGAAATTACCAACGTAAATGGTACGCTATTTTTTAGCGCCGTCAACATTGCCAGCGGGCGGGAGCTTTGGAAAAGCGACGGAACGGATGCCGGAACCGTACTGGTGAAAGACATTCGTCCGGGGAGCAATGATGCAATGCCCGGTTTTTTCAAGAATGTCAACGGTACCTTGTACTTCTCGGCTTATGATAATTTTCATGGCAACGAGTTATGGAAGAGCGATGGAACGGCTGCCGGCACGGTGTTGGTCCGCGATTTTGCACCAGGCGAGGTCCATGGCTATCCAAGACAATTCACCGTGCTGGGGAGTAAATTATTGTTAGTGGCCAGTGAAGTGGCCCTGAATTCCCAATTGTACGTGGGTTCCATTAGCACCGAAATAGTGTTTAGCGGCAAAGTATACCTGCAAGGCGCATTTAATCAAAATACGGGTCTAATGAGTAATGGCCTGAATACCGCTGGTATCCTAAAGGCCAATGCTTCCAGTCAGCCTTATAACAATGCGGCATTTGGATACGCGGGAACAGAAAACGTAGGTACGACTTTTTTTGAAACCCATCCCGACATTGTAGACTGGGTACTGCTTGAACTCAGGAGCAGTACGTCACCTCAAACCATAGTGGCACGCCGTGCCGCCTTTATAAAACGCGATGGTACCATTGTCGATATCGATGGCACAAGTGAGCAGGTATCTTTTGCAGGCGTCGCGCCTGCTGCCTACTTCGTCTCCATCCGGCATCGTAATCATTTAGGTATCCGGTCAGCAAGTGTTGTTGATTTTAGCAGCGGTACTGCCAGATTTGATTTTACTACCGGTACCGATCAAGTGCATCAGAATGACGCTTACACCGCCACCGTTCAACTCGGCGAAAAGTGGGCGATGCGTGCAGGCGATGCCAATGCAAATGGTAACGTACGATATGCAGGACCCGGGAATGACCAGAACCAAATGCTCAATATTAAATTAGGCGGTTCCCTTGCGATGGTATTATCAGGGGTGTACGCACCCGAAGACGTGAACATGGATGGTAGCATTAAGTACAATGGCCCGGCCAATGACCAGAATTTTTTGCTGAACGTTATTTTGGCGGGGTCGTTGAGCACCATCTTCCAGCAGCAGTTGTGAGTGGGGGTTGGTTTTGAGGTATTAGTATTAGCGAATTGCGAATTGGAGATTAGGTATTAAGGTATTGGGTATTGAGGTTTTGGGAAGGAAGTTGATAGGTTGACTGGTTGATAGGTTGACTGGTTTTTTGCAAGCGTCAGTGTCCGTTCCCGAACCTGGTCTCTCTTTTGACTTTTTAATTTTGACTTTTGACTTTGGTAATTTATCGGGAGTAAAGACCTGATCAGGACTGAAATTCCTTTTTACATTTTACATTTTTCATTTTACATTCTATCACCCGGCACCCCTTTAGGCTTTTGAATTTTGACTTTTTGACTTACAACTGCTTGCCATGAACATTCAGACGTTGATTAAATGCTACCTGTGTTGCCTGTTGCAATCCTTTGCTGTTGATGGATGGTCACAACCGCAGGTTACTGCTTTCAGTCCTGATCGCGGCCCGGTTGGTACACCGGTTACCATTACCGGTCATAACTTCAATCCTGATCCCGCACGCAACATCGTTTATTTTGGTGCCGTTCGCGCCCTGGTAACCGCGGCGACTACAACCAGCTTAACCGTAACCGCGCCAGCTGGTGCAACTTACAAACCGCTCACCGTTACTGATCAGTCAACTGGTCTGACCGCCTATTCCAAAGCCCCGTTTTCAATAACTTTTACCAATCCTTTTGCCTACGGGATACCGGCTAACTTCTATCAGCCTAAAGTTTCCCTCGCTCAGGGGAATGGCCCAATTGCGATAGCCGACATAGATGGGGATGGTAAACCTGACCTGGTGACGCTTGAACAAACCACCATAACCCTGAGACGCAATATTTCTGCCATAGGCAGCAATGTTATTAGCGCAGCTTCTTTGGACACCCCGGTTAGTTTTCCTATTGATAATAGCAATTACAGCCGCAGCCATCCTCCGGCAATTGGCGACGTAAATGGCGATGGTAAGTTAGATATCGTGGTTGCGAGTTACGGATCTTTTCCTACACCATATTCCAGGGTCTCCGTGCTGCGAAATACTTCCACACCAGGCAGCATAACGGCCTCTTCAATGGCCGCTAAAGTCGATTTTAATACAGCTACGCTTGCCTCAACAGTCGAGCTTAGCGATATCGATGGAGATGGTAGACCCGAACTGGTCGTGTTGGGTGGTTTTGCCATATCAATTTTGCACAACACGTCTACCCCTGGCACCATTAATTCTTCCTCTTTCGCGGGTAATGTCGACTTCAGCGGTGTTTATCCAAGTGATGTTACCCTTCCTTCTGTTGAAGTCAGCGACCTGGATGGAGACGGCAAGCCCGATATGGTCGTGAATCTGAGAGGAGCATTTGTAGTTTTCAGAAACAATGCTACGGTGGGCAGCATCGGGCCTGCCTCCTTTCAAGCCCCGGTAAATATCCTCACAGCCGACACACGGTATCTCGCCATCAGCGACATGGATGGCGATGGCAAGCCTGACCTCGTAGGTACCGGAATTAAGGGCACACAAGAGGGGTTCTTTGGCACAGTCTCCATAATCCGCAATATTGCTACCCCCGGAAATCTCACCCCTGCTTCATTCGAACCGCCCGTATCTTTTTTTCTCCCCCTCGAAGCCTGGGATGTAACGGTTGGAGACCTGGATGGCGATGCTAAACCTGATGTTGCGGTGGGCGTGAGCCCGGGTAACACTATATCTGTTTTTCGTAACACGGCTACACCAGGCAGCATCAATGCAGGTTCTTTGGCCGGGAGTATAAATTTTCCCGGTAACCGCGGCCCCATATCTATCAGCGATGTAGATGCGGACGGCAAACCTGAACTGTTTTTTATGAGCTATCCGGAAGGTTTATCCGTATATAAAATTGATAACCCCGACCGGCAAATTACATTTAACGGCAAAGTACTCTTGCAGGGTGCATACAATCCCACTTCCGGGCTAATGGCTACGTCCCTGAATAGCTCAGGCATTTTGAAGTCGCTTGCGGCTCATCAGCCCTATTCCACAGACCGCTATCGGTATGCCGGCACCGAAAAAGTGGACCCCACGTTCTTTGATGCCCATCCCGACATAGTGGATTGGGTATTGGTTGAATTAAGAAGTGCAACAACTCCAACCAGCGTATTGGCAACGAGAGCCGCTTTTGTAAAACAAAACGGAACTTTGATTGACATTAATGGTGTTGATGCAGGTGTAACCTTCCAGGGCTTCATGCCTGGCAATTACCATATTGCTATCCGCCACCGCAATCATCTTGGCATTCGTTCGGCCTTGCCGGTAGATTTTAGTTCCGGCTCGGGCAATTATGACTTTACTACGGGTGCCGACAAGTCGTTCCAGAACCAGGCATATACTTCCACGGTACTAGTAGGCAATGCATGGGCCATGCGTGCAGGCGATGCCAATACAAACGGGAACGTTCGTTATTCCGGACCAGCAAATGACCAGAACCAACTGCTAAACAACAAGCTCGGGGGATCCATCGCAAACCTCATCACTAGCGCTTATGCACCCGAAGACCTAAACATGGATGGTACGATTAAATACAACGGACCAGCCAATGATCAGAACTTTCTGTTGAATACTATATTGGCGGGATTGCTCAGTACGGTTTATGTGCAACAGCTGTAGAGTAGGGATTGGGTAGTAGTATTAGCGGATTGCGGATTGCGGATTGGAGATTAGGTATTGAGGTATTTGGTATTATGGTATTGAGGTATTGGGTATTGAGGTATTGGGGAGGATGTTGATAGGTTGGTAGGTTGATTGGTTGATAAGTTGATTGGTTGATAGGTTGAATGGTTGATAGGTTGACTGGTTCTTTGCAAGCGCTCTCCTTTTGACTTTTTAATTTTGACTTTTGACTTTAGTGTGTATCAGGGTTAAAGACCTGATCGGAACTTGAAACCCCTTTTTACATTTTACATTTTTCATTTTACATTTTATCACCCGGCACCCCTTTAGGCTTTTGAATTTTGACTTACAACTACTTGCCATGAACATTCAGACGTTGATTAAATGCTACCTGTGTTGCCTTTTGCAATCCTTTGCTGTTGATGGATGGTCACAACCGCAGGTTACTTCTTTCAGTCCTGATCGCGGCCCCATTGGTACACCGGTTACCATTACAGGATATAACTTCAATCCTGAGCCCGCACGCAACATCGTTTATTTTGGTGCCGTTCGCGCCCAGGTAACCGCGGCGACTACAACCAGCTTAACCGTAACCGCACCGGCTGGTGCAACTTACAAACCGCTCACCGTTACTGATCAGTCAACTGGTCTGACCGGCTATTCCAAGGCCCCTTTTTCAATAACGTTTACCAATCCCTTTATCAACGGCTTCACCACTAACTTCTACCAAAATGCGGTGCCCATTGATGGTGGGCGCACGACTACAATAGCCGACATCGACGGTGATGGCAAGCCTGATATCATTACAGGTGAAGACGGTGAAATTCTTGTGTCGCGCAATACCGCCGTTATAGGTAGCCCTAGTCTTTCTAGTTCATCGTTTGCTCCAACGGTGCGTTTCCCCGTATCCAATGACTGGAACATTTTATATATCGGTATCGGAGATTTGGATGGAGACGGCAAACTTGACATCGTCGTTCCTAATTACAACAAAGCATCCGTTTCGGTACTCCGAAATACTTCTGAGCCCGGGTCCATAACAGCTGCCTCCTTCGCACCTAAAATCGATTTTGAAACTGATGTTTATTCTATCTCGGTTGCGGTTGCAGACATCGACAATGATGGAAAGCCTGAAATAATCACCGGCAATGTGTATTCTGTATCGGTGTTGCAAAACACGGCTTCACAGGGTATTCTGAACACCGCATCGTTCGCGCCGAAAGTAGATTTTGGCGGCGTATCAGGAACCTCGGCAATGCACAATAGTATTGTAGTAGCAAGCGACATCGATGGTGATGGGAAGACGGACATGGTAGTAAACTCCGATTTCAATGGACCGAGCATAGCAGTTTTTAAAAACACTTCGACTAGAGGAACTATCTCAAACGCTTCATTTGCTGCGCCGGTGTACTTTCCGGGCGACCAGTCTGTTGCTGTTGGCGATTTGGATGATGATGGTAAACCCGATGTTGTTGTCGGCTCAACCAGCGGGTTTGTCGGCGGACCGGGCCAACCTTTTGAAGGCAAGGTGATGGTGTACCATAACACGGCAACTCGGGGTGTGATCGATTTGGCTTCGCTGGCTCCTCCAATTATCTTTCGGCCTGCCTACAACAGCTACAGGGTAGCGATAGCAGACGTGGATGGCGACAGAAAGCCTGAAATCATCACGGCCAGCCTTGGGCCTGTTTTGTCTGTATTGCGGAACATGACTGCTGTTGGCGCAATTACGGCATCGTCTTTTGCATCAAGGGTTGATTTTGAGGGTACCGGAGCTTCCGTTGCTGTTGCCGACATTGATGGTGACGGAATACCTGAGCTATTTGGGATGGATGCTGTTTACAAAATCAACAATGCCTCAAATACGATAACGTTTAATGGTAAAGTATTCCTACAGGGTGCATATGATGTTTCCGCTGGTGCTATGACCAATAGTTTAAATAGCTCAGGCATTTTGAAGTCGCTTGCGGCTCATCAGCCCTATTCCACAGACCGCTATCGGTATGCCGGCTCTGAAAAAGTGGACCCCACATTCTTTGAGGCCCATCCCGACATTGTCGATTGGGTTTTGATTGAACTAAGAAGTATGGCAACCCCATCCAATGTATTAGCAACAAGAGCGGCTTTTGTAAAACAAAACGGAACTTTGATTGACATTAATGGTGTTGATGCAGGTATTACTTTCCAGGGCTTTCTTCCGGGCAACTACCACATTGCTATTCGCCACCGCAACCACCTCGGTATTCGTTCCGCCTCGCCGGTTGATTTTAGTTCCGGCTTGGGCAATTATGATTTTACCACAGCTGCCGACAAGTCTTACCAAAATCAAAGTTATACATCAACCGTAATGATCGGCAATGCATGGGCCATGCGTGCAGGCGATGCCAATACAAACGGGAACGTTCGTTATTCCGGACCAGCAAATGACCAAAATCAACTGCTTAATAGTAAACTTGGGGGTTCTCTTGCGACGGTTTTATCGGGTGTTTATGCTCCTGAAGACGTTAACATGGATGGCACAATCAAATACAATGGTCCGGGCAACGACCAGAACTTTTTGCTGAATACGATACTGGCGGGATTGCTCAGTACGGTTTATGTGCAGCAGTTGTAGGGTGGGTATTGGGTATTAGGGTATTGGGTATTGAGGTATTGGGTATTGAGGTCTTGGGAAGCAAGTTGATAGGTTGATAGGTTGATAGGTTGATAGGTTGACTGGTTGATACGTTGACTGGTTTTTTGCAAACGTCAGTACCCGTTCCCGAACTTGGTCTCTTTTGACTTTTTAATTATGACTTTTGACTTTAGTAGTTTATCAGAACTTGAAAGCCCTTTTTACATTTTTTATTTTACATTCTATCACCCAGCTCTCCTTTTTGACTTTTTAATTTTGACTTTTGACTCTAGTAGTTTATCAGGACTTGACACCCCTTTTTACATTTTTAATTTTTCATTTTACATTCTATCACCCGGCTCTCCTTTTCGACTTTTTAATTTTGGCTTTTGACTTGATGCGTTTATGGTGCATCGCAACTCACCGCACTACGCTGGCAGCGGGGTATTTACCAGTATCAACGACTGGTATTTATGGGATAAAAACTTTTACACTCATACCATGGGAGGTGCTTCATTTTATCAGTTAATACATCAGCGCATGAGCTTTAATCACGATAAGAAAAATGATGCATCTGGTTTGGTGTTTGGCACTTATAAAGACCAGGAAATGGTTTGGTACGCCGGGGGCGACATCGGCTTCAATAGCTATGTTATGCGTTTTCCGAAACAACAGTTAACCATCGTTTGCTTTTCTAATCTAGACATTGGTGGTATTGCCGAAAAGATGGCCAAACAAATTGCAGATGTATTGGCAAGCGAAAAAATGCTAAAGACGGATGGGCAATAAGCAACAGAGCACCCACCAGCTGATAAAATAATTTAGTCAGATTTCCCTGGACTCAAATTGTACCATGACAAAAATCATTGCGGCTATAATCATCGGGTTAACCTACTCCACAAGTTTTGGTCAGCATTCAGCTTATAACCGGATAGCTAATCACTACACTAAAACGCAAAATTTCAGCGGTGCTATCCTGGTTGCAAAACCTGGGCACCCTACTTATCTCCACTATGCCGGCCTGGCGAGTAAAGAACTACAGGTGCCCGTCACAAAAACTACAAAGTTTAAAATTTGCTCGATTACTAAAACCTTTACGGTAGCCATGTTGCTCAAGCTGGCAGAGGAAGGAAAACTTAAACTTGATGCTACTATTGGAACCTATTTTCCGGGGTACATTGGCGAAGGAAAAGACAAGGTAAATCTTCATCAGTTAATCACCTATAGTTCCGGTATTCCGGATTGTGAGGGGAACACAGGTCTGGCAGTTTATCAAACCGAAATAGCAAGAGACAGCTTCATCAATCGGTATTGTAGTGGCGCCCTTGCAACCACCCCGGGCAGTACCTTTAAGTACGAAAATGGCGGGTACATTATACTTGGTAAGATCATCGAATTGGCTACCGGCAAAAGCTATGCGGAAAATCTTCATACCATGATCCTCGAGCCGCTTGGTATGAAGAACACTGGCTTTATAGCCGATCGTCGGCTGGTGAAAGAACTTGCGCAGGCTTACCTGTACAACGATAGTACGAAGTCGTTTACAAATGATCCGCCCTATTACATCGAGAACTATCATGCCAGTGCTGCCATGTATTCCACGGTTGAGGATCTATTAAAATTCGATCAGGCGCTCTTCAATTACAAGTTACTTTCAAAAGCTACCATCGGGTTAATGTTGACATCTTATCCAAAACTATGGAGCGTTGCTTATGGTTTTTGGGTTACCGAAAATAAGTACGGCAACATCAAAGCCCGTGCTGCTGACCGGCAGGGCGCCATGACGGGTAGCAACACGAGCTGGCTGCATTTAGTCGATCAAAACATAACCGTAATCATCTTCAGCAATACCAATGCAACACCCATCAACGAGCTGCGCGAAAAGCTTACGCTGGCAGCCCTCAACCAGCCTTATGAATTGCCAAAACATAAGAGCTTGGGGCCGTGAGCAACGGATCTAAGACAGGCCCTTGTCCGGGCTTCTCCGGGCTCCACTTCGTTACGGCCGCGCCGGAATACAGGGGCGCGGCTAAACCCTCCGTATCCCGCAGCCCTTCAGCAGCAGTACATCTTTCATCTCCTGATCACGAAAGCACGCGTTTCCGATTGAGCTAATTACGCTCATCTCTCGGAAACGGATTCCTCGTTCCTAGAAATGACAAAAACCTCATGTCTCATCACTCATCTCTCATCACTCATCTCTCCAAAACGGATTCACCGTTCCTCGAAATGACAAAAACCTCACGTCTCATCACTCATATCTCATATTTCCAAAAATGATTCACCGTTTCTCGGAATGGCAACAACATCACGATTCGGAGTTCTACACGCATAATTCCGCACTCTGCATTATAACTCTGCACTCATAATTCTGCATTCATAACTCTCTCTCATCTCTCATCACTCATCTCTCCGAAACGGATTCCTCGTTCCTCGGAATGGCAACAACATCACGATTCGGAATTCTACACGCATAATTCCGCATTCTTCATTATAACTCTGCACTCATAATTCCGCATTCATAACTCTATCTCTCATCACTCATCACTCCAAAGAGGATTCACGGTTCTTGGGAATGACAGGAACATCACGATTTGGAGCCCTGCACTCATAACTCTGCACTCATAATTCTGCACTCATCTCTCATCACTCATCTCTCCGAAACGGATTCCTTGTTCCTCGGATTGGCAACAACATCACGATTCGGAGTTCTATACGCATAATTCCGCACTCTGCATTATAACTCTGCACTCATAATTCTGCATTCATAACTCTCTCTCATCACTCATCTCTCCGACACGGATTCACCGTTTCTCGGGATGGTAGCAACATCACGATTCGGAGTTCTACACGCGTAATTCCGCACTCTGCACTCATAACTCTGCACTCATAATTCTGCATTCATAACTCTCTCTCTCTCATCACTCATCTCTCCAAAGTGGGTTCACCGTTACTGGGAATGACAGGAACATCACGATTTGGAGCCCTGCACTCATAACTCTGCACTCATAATTCTGCATTCATAACTCTCTCTCATCACTCATCACTCCAAAATGGGTTCACGGTTCTTGGGAATGACAGGAACATCACGATTTGGAGCCCTGCACTCATAATTCTGCATACATCAATTAATGCCAATCTCTTTCGTTTAGTCAAGCCAGGGATGCAGTTTGTTTGCCCAGGCACTTCCAACAGTACAAGAGTGCGACGCAACGACGCCTCATAGTTGTTCTGCCGCCTGGTTCAAAAAAAATGGAAAATGTAAAATGGAAAATGCAAAAGTGAAAAAGGGGGCCAATCACGTCTGATCATTCATATCCCATAACGCATAATTCTGCGTTCCCTCATCACTCATAACGCTCTTTACCACTCGTAAAGCTCCCATTTAACATTCAACATTTAACATTCAAAATAGCCTATAACTCTTCCTCACTTCAGCTTCTTCTCAAAAAATTCAATCGTGCGTTTCCAGGCAAGTTCTGCCGCGGCTTTATCGTAGCGCGGCGTGGTATCGTTATGAAACCCATGGTTCACCCCAGGGTACATATAGGCGGTGTATTCCTTTTTGTTTTCTTTTAGTGCTGCTTCATAAGCGGGCCAGCCTTCATTCACCCGGGTATCCAGTTCGGCATAGTGCAACAACAGCGGCGCCTTAATTTGCGGAACATCTTCTTTGGCGGGTTGTCCACCATAAAACGGAACAGCGGCGGCAAGATCAGGTAATCGCACCGCCATTCTGTTTGCAATTGCACCACCAAAGCAAAAGCCGACTACACCAACTTTGCCATTGCAATCCTTATGAGTTTTCAGGTATTCGTAAGCAGCAATAAAATCTTCGAGCATTTCCTTCTGGTCGCGTTTGCTTTGCATTTCGCGACCCTGGTCGTCGGTGCCGGGATAGCCACCAAGCGGTGTCAATGCATCAGGAGCAAGCGACACAAAACCCGCAAGCGCGGCCCTGCGTGCAACGTCTTCGATGTGTGGATTGAGCCCGCGGTTTTCGTGAACCACCACGATACCACCAAGCTTCTTTTTAGCATCGACGGGTTTCAACAACAAGCCTTTAATCGACCCGCCACCTTTTGGAGAAGGGTAGGTGATGTAGTCCGATTTCAGGCGTGGATCATCTTTTTTTACCTGGATCTTGTCCTGGTAGTCGGGCATCAGGAAACTCATCAGCGCAGGTACGGTAAGGCTGCCGACAGCGTAGGTAGAAAGTCGCTGCATAAAGTCGCGCCTGTTCAGGCGATTGTGCGCATAGTCATCGTACAGATCAAAGACTTCTTGTTTGATGTCTTCCTTTTTAATTTCATTCATGTTGGTCAGGGTGTATTTTGCTTCAAATTAGGTGATTCCGCCCAATGTTGGGGCACTCCGGTCAGAACGGTGGCCCGGGATCCGTGACCTATGCCTCAAATAAGCGCAATCCTGTATCCATACCAAAACAGTATCCCCGATCAGCTTTGCAAAAGGGCGTTTCATCATGTGGGTGTAAAGGCCCGGGAAGGTCCGGCAGTGGCCATCATCAACTACTTATGTCCATATTCCGGTAGTCAAAATCAGCCAGCTAAAGCATGATAAATTATGCAGATCAGGCACCTTATCTTAGCCCATAGTTTCTAAGAATTATCGCTAACTTGGTAGAAGCGTGTTTGCCCGGTTTATAAAAACATTAGTTATGTATTACTTCAGGAAGACGATCTTAAGCCGATGGACTTTATGGTCGATTAGCTTTATTATGCTTTGCCTGGTGGTGTCTTGTTCTAAAGACGATGAGATGTCGCGAGCCGAAATATTGAGCTCAACCCGTTGGAAGAGTACGGCTGTTAAAGACAGCGTTGGGGTAGATGTTACGCCCTCTTTTCAGAACTTCATGGGGCTGGCCACCTACAACCGGGATGGCACCTATGAATTCTTTACCCTTGATGGCGCACCCCGCGGAGACCGTGGACTATGGGCACTAACCGTTGATGGCAACAAGCGGATCTTAAATTCAACCACCCTCAATTATACCCGGGTGGTCGACATCGTTGAACTCAATACCAGGATTTTTACTTACCGGGTAAATGCAAGCGGTAAAACGGTTACGGTGGAGCATGTGCCGATTCAGTAAGCGGTAAACGCAGTCTACTTGAACGTCCTGTTGGCAACAAGCCATATCCTGGGTACTACCGTATTGCCTTGCATGCGGGCTCAGGGAACCAGTTACACCAGGGAATGTTTTTTATAAGGTGGTATGGCCACTTAGCAACAAACGCATTCTTGTCCGCAAAAGAAACCTGCTCTCACGAATAGCGAGCGAACAGCTCATACCTCAACACTGCACTTTACGGAGCTTATGCTGCGTGTGCAAAGCTGACCATTGTTATCGGTAAACGAACTGTAGAGTACACCTTTTTTAGACAACAAATTCGCTAAATCATGGGTGCGGCCTTAGTATTTTTTTTTCTGAGCAAGCCGGATCCGCTTACTTTTACAATTGTTGTATTTCTCCTCAGTGATCAGTTCTATTGCTAATCCTCCAGCTGCTTTGCTGCCTTCGCCCGATTGGCGTTTGTAGTTCTAAACAGCTTAATATTCTCCCGGATAATCGTAGATTCAATAGTGTTCCAGGTTGCAGGAATCGCTCTTTCTGTCCCGAATTTTTAACCTTACCGTTTATGATTATAACGCTACCCCGCTTATGCCAGCTAACCAGGCACCCTGCATACCTGTCATTGTTACCTGCTTTATTGTTCCTGTTGCCATGGAATGTCCGTGCCCAGTCCGGCAATACCCCGGTTTACTACTCAGTCAACAACAATTATCCAACCGGCAATTCCAATTTTCAAACTTTTACGGAAGCATTCGAATTTCTCAAGGCTGGTATAAGTAGCCCGGTTGTGATTTATCCTAATTATGGAACCGGACCGTACAACGAAAAACTAATAATTGGCGCAATTCCGGGTGCTTCCGCCACCAATAATATCCTGGTTTATGGGAACGAAGTAACGATCACTTATAATGTCGCCCAGGCCGACCAGGCTGTCATCAAACTTGATGGGGCAGATCATATCAAGTTTGATCACCTGAGGGTTAACACCGGCAACAGTAATTACGGTAGTGGTTTTATGCTGACCAATGGCGCCGACTCCAACATCATCGTGAATTGTATAGTGAAACTATCTACATCGTCCGACAACTACGATAATACGGGCATAGGTATATTCAACAGCAGGGGCAATAGCATAAACAACAATAACGTAACGGGCGGCAATTTTGGCGTATACCTGACCTCTACCGCGAACAAGTTGCGCGATAATGTCATCAGCGATTTCTACGAGTTTGGGGTGTATGTGAACAATACAACAGCTGTTGCGGTGACTGGCAATCACATCAGCCGGCCGACCCGATCCATCGTTGCGGATTTCAATGGTATTTACCTGACCGGCCTGGCGCGGAACGATACCATATCAGGCAACTTTATCCATAGTGCTTTTAGTGGCAACACCGCAAGCACTAAGGCAGCCTATGGCATTTTCCTGGCCAATACCAACACCCCCGCTGGTGCATCGCTGCTGGTGAGCAACAATGCCGTTTCGAACCTGAATGGGAGTGGTGCTGCAACCGGCATACGGGTACTAGGTGCTGCTAACACACAGGTTTACCATAACTCTGTTTCGATCGATGGCACTGCGTTGGGAACAGCAACAGAGCTTAAGGGCATTCAGTTTGAAAACTGTTCAGCTGTTGTATTCAAAAACAACCTGGTGAACATCACAAGGGAAAGCGGCGGAAAGAAATACGGCATCTATGGTGATGTTGGCCTTTCCAGTGTCACAATCGACTACAACAACTACTATCTTAAACCGGGGATGTTAAACAGTTTTGCTGCGGGACACAATGGACGAGACTATCCTGGTCTTCTTCCCTGGCAAATGGAAACAAGCCAGGACAGGCACAGCCTTACAGTCGATCCCCAGCTTTCAAGTCCTGCTTCAGGCGTACTGAGCCCACAGGCTATGGCGCTTGACAATAAGGGGGTAAACGTGGGCGTAGCAAGCGACATCTATTTGCAAACCCGGAGTACAAGTACACCTGATATCGGTGCGTTTGAGTTTACGGGAGCAACCTGCATGGTAAGTCCGGGTGCTGCTACCACTTCGACCACCAATGTTAGATTCGGATGCACTTTCGATGTCTCACTTACAGGCCACTCGGTAAGCACAAGCCAAACATACCAATGGCAGGTGGCTCAAAACGTCAATGGACCATATACATCTTTCAGGGATGTATCGAATGCACCATTCACAACAGTGGTGTACAATTTTAGCAACGACCTTGTTTACATCAGGGCCGCAGTCATGTGCGGTACTAATGTGCAATATTCCAGCCCCGTAAGTATCATTAAGAACCTCAGCGGAATAAGCGGCACTTATACCATCAATCCTTCGGCTCCGGTGAGTGATTCCAATTTTCATACGTTTACTGCTGCCGTAGCAGCGGTGAAGTGCGGGGTAAGCGGCCCGGTGACGTTCAATGTTGCTCCAGGTACATATGATGAACAGATCATACTAAAAGATATACCATCCACACCAACGAATAGGATCACATTTCAATCGGCCGATGATAATCCGGCTTCTGTTAACCTGAAGTTCTTTACAAGGAATGGTCCCAATTACCGGGTGGTAACTCTTGGAAGCAACATCACGCTTCGCTCAATGACCATCACGGCCGACAATCCTTATGTGCCCTTTACTACGCCATACGGTATTGGGATAGCGCTTGAAAACTCTAGCAATGATAGCATCATTAATTGCATTATTTCAGTGCCGGGAACCTTTAACGAAACCGCCCGTGAAAACGCCGCAGGGATTGTTGGCGAAATTTCGACTGATAATGTTTTTATGAATAACAGGATCAACGGCGGTAATTATGGTATATACTTTACCAGTGGTGGTAGGAGCAATTCATTTTTTTCAAATATTTGTACCGGAAAGCTTGCAGGTGTCCAGCTAGTCGGCACTGATATAAAGTTCATCGGTAACAATGTTCAAGCTTATAGTGAGCAAGGCAGCACCGTTGTAAGCCTCGAGTGCAGCGGTTCCGCGGACATTAGCAACAACATTATAAATGGTGGGATCGCTCCAAACCGGAGCGTACGCGGTTTAGTTGTTTCTTCAAATACTTCAGTGTCGATACCTGCCAGGATAACCAACAACACGGTGTACATGTTGGGTTCTACCAATTCCGCGGGCGTAGGTTCAACTGCTATGATTGTGACAGGCAACAATGCCCATATTACGAACAATGTGGTATTGCTTGGAACTTCGTTGGGCTATCATACCGGGTTATATTGTTCCGGACAGCAAATGTTCGCATACAACAATACCGTGCTTGCACGGCCTAACTTTGGAAACGACAATACAAATAGTGCTGTTGTTGCAGCAGAATTTGGCGGTAACGTTGTGGTAAGAAACAACATCTTTTCTACAATCGGTCGAGGTACAGCTATGGCAATTGGAGGGTCGGTTAACAGCGATTATAATCTCTTGTACGCTTCTGGGGGAGAGTTAGTGAGGTCGGGGTTAAATTATTCGACCCTGCAGGCCTGGAGAAACGCCTCTGGTCACGACAGGAACTCAGTTTCATTAGCACCGGCATTTATAAACAATTCAACTTTTAATGCCGATCTCCGGCCCGACTCCTCCTCGCCAGAGGTCTGGGCACTACAAGGCCACGGTATTCACATTGCCGGCAACGATAAAGACATCAATGGTAATCCACGGCCAACCACTTTGGCTGAGGGTGCACCGGATCTTGGTGCATATGAATTTACCCCTGTGGTAGCGCCACCTGCAGCAACAGCTATACCTGCAACACCCATTGCCGGTAGCACCCAAACATTTGTATTTGCAGCTGATACCATTGCAACCATTCATTGGGCGCCCGACGCCCCTGTTCCCACTTCACTAGAAGTAAGAAGGTATTCCGGTATGCTGCCGCCATCGCTTCCTGCAGGATCGGAACATATGTACTTTTATGACAGCATTAAAGCCGAAGGCCCCAGGGGATATAAATACGACATTGACCTTAACTATAAGAAAACCTGGCTGGGAACAATCCAAAATGAAGCCGGCCTCAAGCTCGGAAAAGGCACTGCTGCTGGTAATTGGAACCCTCTTGCAAACAGCACCGTTAACACCAACAGCAATACTTTATCTGCGCAAGGGCTCGATGGTTTCTCCCTATTTACCGGCTTGTCAAATCCAGCCGCAATAACCTTTAGCGGTAAGGTGTTGCTACAAGGAGCATTCAACCCTGGAGCGGGGCTGATGAATAATGGACTAAACACTGCAGGAATTCTTAAGACCCATGCTTCCAATCAACCCTATGGTACTGCTAACTTCGGATATTCCGGCAACGAAAGCGTCGGCAGTACTTTTTTTGAAAGCCATACCGACATTGTTGACTGGGTGCTCATGGAACTTCGGAGTAGCTCATCTCCCGGAACAGTAGCGGCAGCCAGGGCGGCGTTTGTAAAAAGGAATGGTACCCTGGTGGATGTAGACGGAACCGGCCAGGTAAGTTTTGCAGGCGTTGCGCCAGCTGATTATTTTGTTTCCATTCGCCACCGCAATCATCTGGCCGTCCGCTCTGCTTTAACGATAGATTTTAGCAGTGGCGCAGCAACGCATGATTTTACCACCGGAGCCGACAAGGCATATCAAAGCCAGGCGTATAGCTCCATGGTTCAGGTGGGTGCTGTTTGGGCTATGCGTGCAGGCGACGCTAACGCAAATGGCAACATTCGTTACAGCGGTCCCCAAAACGATCAGAACCAAATACTCAATATTAAGCTTGGTGGATCACTCGCAAACATCGTATCCGGTGTATATGCACCCGAAGACATCAACATGGATGGCAGCATCAAATACAATGGACCGGCGAATGACCAGAACTTTTTGTTGAACATCATCTTCAGCGGGTTGCTGAGCACCATGTATACCCAACAGCTGTAAGCATACAAGGATCATCGATCCAGGTATCCAGGCAAAACAAAAGTGCTCACATATCGCATAGGCGAACAGGGTTGATGAACCTTCCATGATTTTTGTACCAGCTATCGAATAGAAATGAATCACGATGCCCAATCAGGGTACTTCAGTTTAGCTCCAAAATTTGCTTGTTCTCTGGTATTCCTGCTCCTTAGTTGGAGACGTTTATAGCGATTGTTGCCGTTGCATTTTGTTACAACGACTTTTGGCTGACCTGTTTATTTGTAATTGGCCAATCTCTTTTAACATAAACTTCGTAGTTATGGCAAATACTGCTATCGCTTACCAATCGCTGTTTAACTTGAAGTGAAATCTACCACGGCATACTATCTGCTTTTACTTTATACGCTTGCTTTGTTTAAGCCTGTTTTACCGTTGGTACAAGACGAACTTGCACACCTTTTCGCTCATGCACATCACCTTGCAACCGTTCATCACGATCATGGTGATCATCATGCAGCAGGAGAAGTCACTGAAGCGCTTCTTGAACAGGAAGAACATCCGGGCACAGACCTTGCAAAGTCATCTACACCGGTATCCATTCATATCATTGTCGAAACTGAATTTCAGTACCTGCGGCTTCCCTCACCTATAAGGGAATTTGGCATTGCGGCAGACAGATGTACCACTATCCCTGTACTTAAACATTATCCTCCTCCTAAAAGCTGTTAAGGACAACTTTTCGCGGGCTTTTATTTTACTACGATCAAATAGCAGGAAAGGTGCATCCTATGCCGAAGGGTCAACAACTTTATCAGTGATCCCGGTTTATCTATGTACGGACAATTTCCGATGTTCCTGCATGTTTGTTAGCGTAACAGGTGAAGCCACGCCATACCATCGTAGTTTCAATACTACTGGTATCCATCCCATTCCTTAAACAGGTATTTTATTGCTACGGCAGCATGAAAGATAAGTGCAGGCTGCTGCAGGTGATCTGATGCCCCCAACTAACCCAACAATCTAAATGATCAGGAAACTAATTTCATTGCTGTTAATGCTGGTAACAGCAGGCAGTTGTTTATACGCGCAGAATGCCACCCTAAACGGCCGCATTCTTTCCTTCCGCCAGGAGCCTCTTTCCAATGTGAGCGTCACACTTCTAAACACCTCAATTGCCACCATTACAGATGAAAGCGGAAGCTTCAAAATTGTTAACATACCACCAGGCAGTTATTCAATTGTAGCCACCAGTGTAGGCTATACGGCTACAACCAGGAGCCTGGTGTTTACAAGTGGCCAATCAATCAATCTTGATCTGCAGCTTTCTGAAAACAGGCAGGTTTTACAAGAGGTATTTGTTAGCGGAAGCAGGAACAAATACCGGCAAGCTAACACGAGCCTTGGCACCCGAACGGATGCCCGTTTGATAGAGATACCACAGAGTGCCCAGGTAGTTGGCCAGCAGGTAATCAAAGACCGGCAGGCGTATACGCTAAACGAGATTTCAACCGTAATGACCGGGGTTAAAGCAAACAATGGAATGGGTGCTTTTAGTATGCGCGGTTTCACCGGGTATAATCCGTTTGATGCAGGCTTCATTACGTTCAACGGTATCAGGGGTAACCTTTATATGTGGAGCCAGGCACCACTGCTTTATAATGTGGACAGGGTTGAAGTGCTTCGGGGGCCGGCGTCTGTTTTGTTTAGCGAATCAATGCCTGGCGGCGTAATCAACTTTGTAACAAAGAAGCCCCAGGCCGATAAACAAATCGAATTGAATGCAACCTATGGCAGCTGGAATATGGCAAGGATTTCTGCAGATGCTACGGGCGCTATTTCGAAGGATAAAAAGTTGCGGTATCGCGCCATTGGCGGCTTCGACCGCAGCAATAGTTTTCGAAACTACCAAAAGATCCGGAACGTATTTCTGGCACCTTCACTTGCTTACCACTTCACACCAAATACTTCACTGAACCTCGACGTTATTTATGCCTATGCAAGTGCGGTACAACAGTACGATAGGGGTGTATTCGTAAAGAAACTTGCCAATGGTTCTTACGACTTCAATTATTATCCGAACCATCTAACAGTTCATAGTCCTACCGACTTTGGCAAAACACATAATACATCGGCAGCTATAAATTTCAACCACCGGTTTAATGATAACCTGTCATTTGTTGCTGTACAACGTTATGTTAGAAACCAGTTCCGTTTTGCCGATCATGTGGTTAGCGGTGCAATCATTGATGACTCTATTAATCGATCTTACGAAATCTGGGACTACGACCAGTACAATTGGCAAACCACTGCCTTTGCAAATTACAAAGCAAAAACAGGCAGGATTAACCATAGCCTTTTACTTGGTGTTGACTACAACAATTACGGCTGGACAAAAAACGACTACCGGAACTCCACTTCGAAACGTATGTACATTCCCGCCCCGGATTATTCGAACGACGTACCTGCTGCGGGACCCAACGACTACTATGATGATAATAAGCAAGCCATTAACCTGGTAGGGGTATACCTGCAGGACCAGCTTTCCTTTGGTGAAAGGCTTAAACTGCTGTTGTCGTTGCGGCACGACTCGTATAACATGGTTCAGACACCTTTATCTTCGAGAGACGATTTGCAGGGCGACAGATCAACTGCAGACGCATGGATACCAAGGGTAGGACTCGTTTTTCAGCCCGTGTCAAACATCGCGTTCTATGGCAATTATAACAAGAGTTTCAATCCGCAACTCTCCAATTCGGCAGGCGCCGGAGGTCCATTTCCACCCCGAACAGCAGAACAATTTGAAGTGGGGTATAAGGGTGATTACTTTAACAATGCACTGTCTACAACAGTATCATTTTACGACATTCGTTACCGCAACATACTCGCCGCCGATCCTACTGCCGAAAACCCAAACAGGCAGGCTGTTGTGGATGGCACACGGAGCAAAGGTTTCGAACTTACCGTACAGGGTAACATAAGAAATATCTCTGTAATCGGAGGGTATGCTTATAACGATCATCGGTTAACCAGCAACAGCACAATAGGTAAAATGGGTTTCCGGTATGTAAATGCGCCTTATAACATTGCAAACCTCTTTTTAAAATACGACGTCCGGAAAGGCCGTCTTAACGGACTGGGTTTCGGCCTTGGTGGAAGGTATGTCAGCAGCCAGGTGGGTAACCTTGCAACACAGGATTTTGTGGTACCGGAATCCACAGTGGCCGATGCGGTAATCAACTATCAGGTAAGAAAATTCAATGTGCAGTTGAATGTAAACAACATTGCAGATACCCGTTACTTTATCGGCGGCCTGTCGCGCACCACAATTGCAGCCCTGGGCAGTCCGCGTAATTTTAGGTTGTCTGTAAACTATACGATTTTCTAAAAATTTCAATAGTAAATCAGGTCCATTGGTAGCCACAATTGTTGCAACAGTAAAAAACCTGGTTGATAAAACCAGGCAAATATTTCAACGAAAAGCCGCACCGGCCGGTGTAGCACTAAAGCATAAAACAAAGATGAAAAAAGCACTAACAATTATTTGCATGCTCTTTATCGGAAGCATACTAAACGCACACGAATATGTTCTGCTGGCCTACAAATACCACGTGCAAAAAGGTGATACCCTGGAAGTGCACTTGTTCGTTGCCGACGGTTTCAACATTCAACTCGAGCGACCCGTGCAGAAGAAGCTTACCCGAAATTTTGGGATCATCACAGCAAACGGCACAACCGATCTGCTCAGCAATGCTAGAGAGGGTGCTTTACCAGTACTTGAAACAAAGGTAGACTTCGATGGTCTGGGGCTCATACACCTGGAGAGGGATTACTCCAGGATCGCGCTCACCACAGCAAAGTTCCGGGAGTATCTTAAAGAGGATCATATTGAAAACATTGATGTAAGTAAAGACCCGGCCGATAAACTGCAGCCGGAAAGGTACAGCCGGTACATTAAGTCGTTAGTGCTAAGCGGAGATAAGCCACAGGGTGACCTGTACAAAAAGGTGCTGGGTCAAAATTTCGAAATTGTATTATTAGATAATCCATATTTGCTGCGGAAGGGAAGCTTATTACGCGCCCAGGTGCTGTTTATGGGAAAGCCCATCGCCAATAAAATGATCACAGCCCGCAACAGAACAGGTAATGAAAGTGCATTGCACTTGAAAGCCCGGACCGACGCAACGGGAATTTGTTCGTTTAAACTGCCGCGGGCAGGGGAGTGGTTTATACACGCTACCCATATGATACCTTGTGTTGATAAAACCGACAGCGATTGGGATAGCTTTTGGACCTCGTATAGCTTCCAGTTACCTTAACCATTGCAGGGGGCTTAAGCGCAGTTAAGTTAGCTGATCACACAGGGTGCGGCTGTTAGCATTATCGCGGTGCACGAGGCAGCGCCCTATTGCGGTTGGGGATGATGCTTTGCCTTTTATTGGAAGCATGAAACTGAATTTCCAGGAACACAGTATTTTCAAACACACCAGGGAAGCCCTGATTGCTTCCCTGGTGTGTTTTAGCGCGTAGCTGTTGCACCGGCAGCAAACAAAAGTCGTAACGTTGTATACGAACTGGACACCCCTGTGGAGACCACAGGTGTTTAAAGTGCAGTTGTGTTATGCTTATGCCCAAGTTGTTTCTAGTGATCGCACTTCTTGTTACAAACCTGAATGCTCAGTCGCAGGACTACATAATTACCGGCTTTGGTGTCAGCAGCGACAGTACGGTGCTGCATACCCGGCAAATCCAGCAGGCGATCGACAAAGCCGAGGCGGATGGTGGCGGGACCATCGTAGTGCCAAGGGGCGTTTTTCTTACGGGTGCCTTATTCTTTAAGCCAAAAACCGGGCTTAGGCTAATGGAAGGAGCGGTGTTAAAGGGCTCGGATGATATCGCACAATACCCGCTGATCCCTTCGCGTATGGAAGGACGGAGCATTTATTATTATGCTGCCCTGGTAAATGCATACCATGTTGACAGCTTTAGTATAACGGGTCCGGGTACCATAGACGGCAACGGGCTCCGCTATTGGCAGGCTTTCTGGGCCTATCGTGACTCCATGCGGAAGCTCGGGAAAGAAGCCACCAACCTCGAAGTGCATCGTCCACGGTTGTTGTTTATATGGGGAAGTGATCATGTAAAAATTCAGAACACCAAACTGCGCAACTCCGGTTTCTGGACCACCCATCTTTACCAGTGTAATGATGTGCTAATTGAAAACTGCGACATACGTTCGCCTTACAAGCCTGTACCAGCACCAAGCACAGATGGTATCGATATCGATGTTTGCAAAAGGGTGACTGTCCGTGGTTGTTACATTTCCGTGAATGACGATGCGGTATGTATTAAAGGAGGAAAAGGTCCTGATGCGCACCGGCAACCTGAGAATGGGATAGTAGAAGACATCCTTATTGAAAACTGCACCTTCGGCGAGTCGCATGGCACACTCACCCTTGGAAGCGAAAGTATACACGCAAGAAATATCACGTTGAGAAATTGTAAGGTCGAGAACAATGCTCCACTTCTGAGGTTAAAAATGCGCCCCGATACTTATCAAACGTTTGAAAACATCAGGATTGAAAATGTTACAGGCAAGTGCGGGACCATCATTAGCATGAACCCATGGCGACAATTCTTCAGCCTTGGGGGTAGTACGGAGAAGCCCTTTGCTACCGTTCGCAACATCACCATTGCTAATGTGATGGTAACCTGTAACCGTATTGGTGAACTTGAAGGTAACCCGGCTGATACAGTTGACAACATCCTGTTCAGGAACATCAAAGCGACAGCGGCAACACCTACGCTCAAGAACAACTACCAGAAGGTTAAAGCAGTGGATGTTTTTGTAAATGGTCAACCATTAGCAATAAAAAAGTGGTGACGGGAGCTCAGGCCCAGTCCTCCTTACCGCATGATCACAGGGCAAATAAGGGAATCTGCCCGCAAAGAGTTGAGTTATTAACTACGCAGTTACAGACTGGGTTTGGCGCACCCGCCTTTTTTCGTTGACTTCAAGCGACGGTCCCTGGGTGACTTCAATTATTTCGGCGTCTTCAATGACTTCTATACCGTGACAACAATTTGCGAGTAGTATTACATCGCCGGTATGTAAAATGCGATCCGCAATAAAAACGTGCTGGGTGTCAAACAGCCTGATTTTTACGGTGCCCGACTTAATGTAAAGCACCTCTTCCGTGCTTGTTAACTTTCTTTCAATCACCCGGTGAATGTGCGGCTGCACAACATAGCCCCGCGGCCGGTTCATATAACCCAGTTGTTGAGAAAAGGTAAGCGGCGTAAAAAATTCAATTCCCTTGTTGTTATAAGTTGCCCTTAAGATTATTGCGACAATCGCATCGCCTTCAACTATTTTTTCAATCATGGGGAAAGGTTTTGTTGCTTACAGTCGCGGGAAGATACATCTTGTTCAAAATCCTGGCTATGCAAGTCGCAAGTCCTGAATATTTATAATCTCATTCTAATGCCAGCTACCGTAACCTGCATATTCACACCTGCTTACCCGGAAATATCAGCTTAGGTTTTGCTTGAAATCAGATTGCTCAACCTTCTCCACCTTCCCTGTGGTATCTGATCACACCGGTGACTGATCTTGCATAAGCATCGAATCCGTTACCGCTCAGCTCTTATCAAGCATATCGCATTACTCCTAATGTATCCACGGAATGAAAGCGCGACCTATTGGTAGGCTACCCGGTATATTACTCCATTGGTATCATCGGAAACCAGGAGCGATCCATCGGAATGCATGGCCAGTCCGACGAGCCTGCCAAAGTGCGCCTTATTGTTATTGACCAGGAAGCCACTAAGAAAATCATCAAATCGCACAGGCTTGCCGCCTTCAAAATGCATGCGCACGACTTTATAACCAGAAGGCTCGCTTCGGTTCCATGAACCCCGCATGGCGACAAAAGCATCGTTGCGATATTCAGCGGGATATTTAGTGCCTGTGTAGAATACCATTTGCATCGGTGCCGCATGTGCATCATATACCAGGGTGGGTAAGGTGCTTAGTGCAAGGTATTGTGCATAGGTAGTGTCGCCTTGCGGCCTGTCGGCGGGGTTATATTTTCCTTCACCAAAGATATATGGCCAACCATAATTGGCATTTTGCTTAATCAGGTTAACTTCTTCTTTTTGTTCATCATCACCGAGCCAGTCGATTCCATGATCCATTCCCCAGAATTCACCTGTTTGTGGATGCCAGCCAAAACCAATAGTATTCCGTAAGCCTTTTGCATACACGGTCATATTGGTTCCATCGAGATTGGAGCGCACCATTGTCGCGTTTAGCGGGTTTGGCTCAGGGCAGGCATTACAGGTACTGCCAACCGAGATGTAGAGCATATTATCAGGTCCGATTGCAAGGGTCCTGTTTGGATGCTGACCTCCATCGGGAAGTTTATCTGTAATCATCTGGGGAGCATCAAGGCTGCCATCGGCTTTGATGGTGGCGGTAAAGACTTCCCGCACAGCTGCGATATACATTTTGCCATTGTGGATCGCGAGGCCATGAGCCTGTTTGATGGTAGCGACAGTTTGTTTTACATCTGAAACTCCGTCGCCATTGGTGTCTTTAAGTAATACTACCGTACCGGCATCGCGATCAGAAAAGTAAACATTGCCAGGAGCGCCGGTGACCAGTATCCTTGGTTTACCCAATTGTTCAGCGAATTTAGTGACGGTAAATCCTGATGGCACTTTAAGTTGTCGTACATTTTCTGTTGAGGCAGGTGCAAGCGCAGGCCTGAAAACATAACCATTGATTTGTGCAGTGGTTGTAGTGTCCTTGGTTTCGGGGATCATCCAGATCCAAAAGTCTGTATCGTCTTTACTGCAACTGTAAAAAGCCAGCATTACCAAAGCAGCAATGCCACTTAGTTTCAAAAATGATTTCATAGATCTTGAATTGATTTGCAGGATTAAATTCAATTTTTGTACCCGTTTGCCGATGGCAAAGAATTGTGCTTTCGTTCATTTGGCAGTTTTGCGTGTTCATCTTTTCAGTGGACGGACCCGATGATATTTATACGTTTGTGTGACTTGGTTGAGAAAGGATTGGAAGCCTGTAGATTTAATTGCCCCTTGCTGTTCCTCCCGACATGGTGTACGAAGACTCCTCAAAGCAACTTCTGCCTGGCAACGGGTTATCCAGCAATCATCCGTTATTTATCACCCCGATGATCCCTCCGTTAGCCCGGCTCACGGGTAACTGTTCATCTTCAAAGATCGATCGCTGTTGCATTTTCTTGATTTTTGTTTTTTAAACGTACGGCAAAACGGAGGCAGCGTAAGTTTTCGGTAAATTGTCTCCAACTTTCCATTCATCAAAATGTTGCACTATGAAAATGCTTTTTCTTCCCAGGGGAGCCTTTATGGTTATCCTGCTGCTTTTCTACTCGCTTACTTTTTCACAAACAGGTTTCAGGGTCACCGGCAAGGTCAGCAATGAACAGGGTGAGGGCCTGTCGGGTGTAACCGTGCAGGTGAAAAACACCACTGCTGCCGCTTCAACCGGTAACGACGGATCGTTTACGATTAACGCACCGTCAGGCAATGCAACTCTTGTTTTTAGTTATGTGGGATTTGCCTCGCAGGAGATTGCCCTCCGAAACAGGGCGCAGGTGAATGTTACCATGGCTGCAGCAGCGGCCGCACTTGAGAATGTAGTGGTTGTAGGTTATGGTACCCAAAAACGGAGTGACGTGACAGGAGCCCTCACCAGTATCTCTGCAGAAACGCTTCGCGAACGGCCTGTTACCAATGTGCTGCAGGCACTACAGGGAAAGGCAGCGGGGATGAACGTGGGCAGTAACCTGAGACCGGGTGAACTGCCTTCCGTGAGGATCAGGGGTAACCGTTCGATAAACGCTTCCAACGATCCCTTATATGTTGTCGATGGTATCCCGATCGTATCAGCGCTTGGTGTTACGTCTTTTTCCATCAATGACATCAATCCAAACGATGTGGCATCGGTGGAGGTACTTAAGGATGCTTCTGCTACCGCGATTTACGGATCAAGGGGAGCAAACGGGGTTATCCTGATCACCACAAAAAAAGGATCAAAAGGAAGGATATCCATCAATTACAATTCCACCGTTTCTCTCGACTCTTACAAAACCCTTCTCGACTGGCAGAATGCCGGTGAGTATATCGACGAACTGCGGCAGGCACTTATCAATGGGCGCAGTTACCAGCCAACCAATCCGGCTAACCTTTTTACCGCCCCGCAACAGTGGTACCCCGACTGGGTGCTCGACTCCACAAAATTTGGAACCGCAAACATTACCAACAATATCAACCCGTTGTTAGATGCGGTAAGGAAAGGCTATGAAAGAAATCCGGATGGTACCATCAGAACCCGGCCTACAACCCCCGAAGAGCAGGCGCTTGGCTGGCCGGCCCAGGTACCGGTATACAATTCCCAAAACATTCCTACATACGACTGGAGAGACGCGGTTGTTCGCCAGGGAATTACCCAAAATCACCAGCTATCTATCTCAACCGGCAATGAAGCTTCACGCCTGTATCTTTCGCTGGGCTATAACAACCAACTTGGCGTACAGCGCGACCAGGACTTCGAACGATTTAACTTAAACATCAATGGCGACATCACTGCGAATAAATGGTTAACGCTTGGAACATCTATAATCGGGTCGCTTTCCAACCAAAACTATGGGGTTAATCCACCAAATACCGCCAACACCGGTGCAAAAGACCTTTTTTCCAGAGCCGCTGAACAATACCCCTGGGCGCAACCGACAGATGCAAACGGCGTTTTTATCATAAATCCGGGAGGCAATCTAAACCAGTGGAATCCATTAATCGATATTGAGCAGGCGAAAAACGAGCGACGCTCCTCTTCGATTATGGCAAATGTTTTCACCGAAGTTAAGTTGACTTCGTGGCTGAAATACCGGGTGAACTTTGGCGCACAACTCCGGAATTTTAGAAACGGTGCCTGGACGGGTCCAAATGCAACCAACCACCTGACCAACCGACCCAATACTGCCGGCTACACACACGACGAAAACTTTTCATGGGTAGCAGAAAACCTGCTCTATTTCAATAAAGACTTTGGTAAGGCGCACAGCCTCGGCGCAACGTTGTTGCAGTCGGCACAAAAATCAAGAAGGGAAAGCATTAATGCTAACGTTTCCGGAACCACTATCCCGATCAGCTTGTGGTACGATCTTGGGTCCAACACAGAGGGCCGCCCACAAGGTTATGGCACAGGATTTACCGAGAACACCCTCAGTTCATTTATGGGACGGGTTAACTATACCTTGCTTAATAAATACCTGTTGACCGCTTCGGGCAGGTACGACGGTTCCTCGGTTTTATCTACCGGCAATAAATGGAGCTTCTTTCCCTCCTTTGCGCTTGCCTGGAAAATGCATGAAGAGGACTTCCTGCAAAACGCCAACTGGATCAACGAAATTAAACCCCGTTTTGGCTATGGCGTAACCGGTAACTCGTCCGTTAATCCCTACACCACATCAGGTCCGCTCAGCAGAAACCCTTATATCTTCGGTACACTTCCGGGCATCGGCTACTTGCCGCAGCTGGTTCAAAACCCCGATCTTGGATGGGAGAAAACGGCACAATGGAATCTTGGTGTCGACTTTTCCATACTGAAACGCAGGATCTCCGGAGCCCTTGAATACTACCAGGCGACCACGACGGACCTGCTTTTCCAACGCACACTGCCAGGTGTATCCGGTTATGTACAAAAGTTCGTAAACATTGGTCAAACCAGGAACAAAGGGGTTGAGGTTACACTAACAACCAGAAACATTGACAATAGAGATTTCAGCTGGACCACCGACCTCAACTTCGCTGCCAATACCGAAGAAATTGTTGAACTCACCAACGGCAAACAAGACATCCTTTCGGAGCGCCTGTTTATTGGTCAGCCTACCAGGGTGTTTTACCATTACGCAAATGCAGGCATCTGGCAGAATACCAAAGAGGACCTCGACGAAATGGCCAAATTCAATGCTGCCCCAGGTAACCACCGGTTTTATCCCGGTACCATTAAAATCGTTGACCAAAATGGTGACTACCGTATCAATGCAGAAGACTACGTCATTCGTGGTTCTAATCGCCCCCGGTGGACCGGTGGTATCACAAACACCTTCCGCTACAAGGATCTTCAATTGAGCTCGTTTGTTTATGCACGTATCGGTCAAACCTATTTCGGTGGATACCCCGGTTTGTTCAGCCGCAACGAGGCAGATCGCTGGTCGTGGAACAACCCCGGCGGAAGCTGGCCGATGGTGATCGCAGGACCATCTGTTGTCGACAACTTTTCGCCGGCAATGCAGTTCAACAGCGGATCATTTGTTGTGGTAAGAAATATTTCACTGTCCTACGATTTTCCCGATAAGCTCATCAACAGGGCAACGATCAAAAACCTGCAGCTGAACGTGCAGGTGCTTAACCCTTTCATCTTTGGTGGTGCTGCCGTAAAGGCCGGCATCAACCCCGATGATGAAACCAACTGGGATGCGGTATCACAGGCAAACAGCAACAACACGAGTCCGTTAGGCGGAGCAAACAACAACACTATTCTTCCACAAAGCATTGTTTTTGGCGTGCGGCTAGGCTTATAACCCAATAAAAGTATTATTATGAAAAGAAGTTTTTTAGCCATAATGATCCTCTTCAGCTTTTTCGCTTCGTGCAAAAAGTTTCTCGAAGAGCGGCAGGTGGCCAATCTTACCCAGGATTATTACAATAATGAAAGTGGTCTTGAGGCGCTCATCAGCGGGTTGTATGTGTACGCCCGTGTTAAGCATGAATGGGATGCAAGTGGTGCCAGGTTAACGGAAACAGAAACCGATGCCTACCAGACTGCAAATACCCTTTTCGCAACCATGAGTGCTGCATCCTATGGTTCTGATGTGAGCACTATTGCGACCAACGTAAATAACTATCTCGGAAGCGCGAATTCCAACTATGCGCCAATGGGGGCGTACCCGCATATCAACAATTGCAACATCGCGCTCGACATTATCGACAATACCAAACCTGGTAAGTTCGGCACCGATGATGCCTTTAGAAGAGCAAGGCGTGCCGAAATACTGTTCCTCCGTTCCTGGGCCTATTACCTGGTGTCTAATCAACTTGGAGATGTGCCGTTGCTGCTGACACCACGGAGAGAAGATAACGGGATTTACAATTATCCGAAGGCCCGGCTTGAGGACATCTATAAGCAGATTATCAGCGACGTTCGATATGCTTACGAAAACCTGCCCGTAACTACCGTAAGGGGACGCGCATCAAAACTCGCAGCGGGTCATTTCCTTGCGAAGCTTTACCTCAACCGTGCACAAGCTGCGCCTTTCCAAAACAGTGGAGAAGTGCACCTTAAAATGTTGTACAAGGGCAGCGTTGCCACTGATCTTGACTCATCAATTGCCATCGCAACCGAGGTGATCAACGCCGCTGGTGGGGTTGGTGGTCTTGCCCCGGATTACTGGATGCTGTTCGATCCAAAAACATCTGAAACCACACCGCACAGGGAAGTATTGTTTGCCGCCCAATTTGACGTGAATACAACCCTGAATGGACGCTTTGGTGGTAACCGGTCTGTTAACTACCACATCGGCGATTATACCAGTGCTACGGGTGTAACAAGGGTTATGGCTTATGGTCGACCATTTGGTATCTTCAAGCCAACCGACTGGGGATACGATAACTTCCGCGATAAAGTAAACGACTCGCGTTATTACAAAACCTTCCAATACGAATACATCAGCAATGCTACAGGTTCATTTACCTGGAACGCCGGTGCTGCTGCATGGTGGAACGCCAACCGGCCAACGGGTGAACCCGCAGTTGTGGTAGGGGCGCCTCGTGCGACTTCCGGCAGGCGCGCGTTGATTTATCTTGAGAACGACATTACCGAGGCCCTTGACTCCACACGAGTAATGAGCCAGCCTTACCAGTTTATGGTACGGTGGATAAGGTCGGCGGTAACAGGCCGGCTGTATTATCGTTTATGGTACAATGGCGAAAACATGGGTTTGAACACGGGTAGAACAGCCCCATACCTTTCCTCGAAGAAGTACACCGATCCATTGCGCGGTGGAAGTGCCGACGAGTCGAACTTCAACAGCGAAGCGGGTACACGTGACGCGATATTGATGCGTTTGGCAGAGACCTACCTTATTCGGGCAGAGGCATATGGTCGCAAGGGCCAGTATGCGCAGGCCGTCTCCGACATCAACGTACTGCGCGAGCGGGCGGCTTATAAATCGGGTGAACAACGGCCTAACGTGTTGGTGGAGTGGGAGCCCAAAGCAACAACCCTTACTGCTGCCGAAAGAACCCCACCCTATTCGGCATTAAACTCCTTTAGCCGGATCATGGCAACCGAAAACCATTTTACACCCGGAACCCCTGAGGCAGTCGCCGAAGGTTATATTCCAACGGTCACCTCGAAACAGGATATGTTCATCCACTTCATCTATAATGAAAAAGCGCGGGAGTTTTTATCTGAAGGACTTCAATGGGAGGACCTGCACAATGCCGGTATACTTTACGAGCGGGTGGTTTACCTTAACCAGACCGCATCTCCGTTGACAGGCCTATGGCCCGTAGCGTTCAACACAGCGAATGGAAACGGGCAAAATGGAAATGGTAAAGGACAAATGCGCAAAGAGTATACGTTCCGTCCATGGCCAAATGCCTACCTGGTTCAATTAACCGATGAAACCGGCAACCCGCTTGATGCCGCGGCGAGGAAAGCATACCAGAACCCTGGTTACTAATAAATTACTTTTTTCGATAACAAAAGGGTTGGCTTCAGGGTCAACCCTTTTTGTTTAGTGCAGTGCACAAATAATTGGGGTAACCTAGGTTAAGCTTTTTTATGGACCCGGCTGTGGCAATTCAATTAAGCATCGTTGCGTCGCACTCTTCAATGATGAGATTACGCTGCACCACTGAAAGGAAAATGATATTTTGGTTGTTTTCGCCTCTATATATTAAGCATTTTAGTGCTAAGTTGATAAGTTAAAAAG
>NZ_SMSK01000013.1 GCF_004354985.1 Segetibacter sp. 3557_3
GCTTTTTAACTTATCAACTTAGCACTAAAATGCTTAATATATAGAGGCGAAAACAACCAAAATATCATTTTCCTTTCAGTGGTGCAGCGTAATCTCATCATTGAAGAGTGCGACGCAACCGGAGCCTTATCGCCTTCCAAATGCCGGGTACCAAAATATGCTGAACTAAATGATTGGTTGCAGAGTGTATGATGTGGTGTCGTTTCCTCATGCGCTTGTTGTATAGCCTGGTCGCTGCAATTGGTCTTATCATTGGCGCATCATTACATTTGCAGGGTGAACAATTTAACGGAGTTCCTTAATCGGAAGGTGGGGGAGTATAACCAACTTTCCTTTGTGCAAGACGATCCGGTTTGCATTCCACATTCATTTACCAGTTTACAGGATATTGAGATATCGGGTCTTTTTGCCGCCATCTTTGCCTGGGGGAACCGCACAACGATCATCAATAAAAGCCGGGAGCTGTTGAGGCGAATGGACAATGCACCTTATGATTTTGTCCTGAACCATGAACCTTCAGATCTAAAGTCGTTGCTTGGTTTCAAACACCGGACGTTCAACGATACCGACCTGCTGTATTTCGTACATTTTCTCAACTACCATTACCAGCACAACCCCTCACTCGAGTCGGCGTTTACCCGTAACATCCGGCGTGATGATACGGATACCACCAACATGTTAAACGGCTTTTACGCTTATTTTTTTTCGTTGCCGGACGCGCCTCCACGGACACAAAAACATGTTGCTTCACCCGCTAAAAATTCAACCTGCAAAAGGTTGAGTATGTACCTGCGTTGGATGGTGCGTCGCGATAAGTGCGGGGTTGATTTCGGGCTATGGCGAAAGATAAAGCCATCGCAGCTGGTTTGCCCAATCGATATACATGTTGCCCGGGTAGCAACCCGGTTTGGGTTGCTGCAACGTAAGATGATCGACTGGCAGGCAGCCCTTGAACTAACCACAGAACTGCGTAAATTAGACCGTAACGATCCTGTTAGGTACGACTTCGCATTGTTTGCCCTGGGAGTCGTTGAAAAATTCAGCTGATGAACACAAACGACCTGCACGAAGCAGCAGCAGCACTACACGGAATGGAGCTGGTAAAAGTTGTTCATTACCCCTCGCATGATGTATTGTTGAAATTGCTTGAAGAGCGGGTGAACCTGTTGATTAACCACGACCTTCAACGACTGATACAGATACTCTACCGCATGGATGTTCCCGAAAAAGAACTTCGGCGAACACTCGACCGCACAAATGGAAGCAACGCCGCACTTACGATTGCAACCATGATGCTCAACAGGGAACTGCAGATAATTGAAACCCGGAAACGCTATCGAAGCATGGATGATATTCCTGAAGAAGACAAGTGGTAATGAAAGCTTTGCTGACCTTTAGATTACTCCGAAACTGGAGTATTGAATATTAGTTGTCCGCGGTACTCCATTAATGAGCTAAAGAGATCACTCCCGTTGCAATGGGTTCGACGGGTAGGTATGGAGAGCTGTAACCCGGTTATCGTTGGCCGGCGTTGGCATTGTTTAACAGCGTTGGGATACTTACCAGCGAGTATCCGCGTCGTCGTAGTTCATCGATTAGTGCAGGTAAACGGTTGTAAAACTTGTCTGTCCGCCTGGGATCGGTTCCCGCGTGTAGCAAAAGGATAAATCCGTTTAAGCCGGCTGCAGCTTCCCGGTCAAGAATGGAACGATAAATATCGGCTGAACTTCTGTAGTTAGCCAGACCCGGCCACGTATAATCTGCATTGCTATTTGTACCACTGGTATAGTTGATCAGTTGTAATCCCATGCTTCTACTCCACGACGCTATGGTATCGTTATACCACTCAAATGGGGGCATGAAGTAGCTGATCCGCTGCTTTGTCAAACCGAGCTTTACCATTGCCCTAAGGTTGGCTTGCAGGTCGCTGGTAAATGAGTCTTTGGTCACGAGCAGTCGCTCCCGTTGTTGCCAGTCGCAATACAACAAGTGTTGGTCGCTGTGCGGACCGAGGTAATACCCGGCCTTAGCAAGGGCTGCTATTGAAGGCTTAAATACCGGGCTCCGGTAAAACCTGCCGGTAAAGAAAAACGAACCCGTCACCCCTTTTGTGGTCAGCGCCGATGTAATTGCCGGCAAGCCTTCCCCGTATTCATCTGCGGTAAAAACAAGTGCAATTTGTTTTTTGGCGGTGCTGCCGCGAACAATTGCACCACGTTCAGTTTGCATTGTTGAAGACCTGCCTGCGACTTTGCCCGGGTTAGCGTGATTAGGCGAGTTTTGGTGTGCTGCATGTTGCTTTGCAGCGAGCAAATAGATAAGTGATGCGGTACCATCCATGGTGGGTTCATTGGTGCTATAATCGCCATAATCGTCGTGGTACACGGCAAGATCACTTTGGAACTCCTCGTATTCATCAGCATCCTTGAGTGTAATCCCGATCAGGTTTTTGTATATGCTGGTATACACGGGTCCGTCAACCAACCCGCCGTTAATGGGGTAATTCTTCAGGTGGGTAAATGCGGAATGGGGATCTACAGGGGTATCGCCCTTTCCGGGTAATCCATATACCATGCTCGTGCCCCAAGGATTGCAACCAAACAACCAATCCACGTTTGCTTGTTCGAGTTCATCGAAAGCCCTATCGCCTGTAAGCCGGCGATACCAGGTGCACTGCAAGGCGAATGATACCGTAAGGTTATTACTGCACCAGATAAAAGGAATAGCCCGGTAAAATGCATTACGTTGAGCCTTGTTCCAAACCCGGTTGATACCTGCCCGGTAATACCCGATGATGGAATCCCTTTTTCTCAGCGGATCAGCCGGCGGTAATTGAGCAGCCAGTTCATAATGACCGGCATTTACAAAAGGGTACCATTGATAGTGGCGGGCAGTATCAGCGCCGAGCCATGGGGTGATCTTTTCTTGTTGTGCATAACCATAAGCAAGGGAGGTATAGTAGTTATTGTCGCCACTTGCAGGGGTGGTTGCAACCATATTGTGAAGTGCCGCAGTGGCCAGTTCCATATCATCTGTCCAGTTGGCTTCTTCGTAATAATACGGCGCCCTCCCCGGAGCTGTTTGCGTAACACCCAGCTTTTTGTTTGCGTATCCAAATGCGTCGAGGGCTTTGTGGTAGTAACCTTTTAAACCATCCTGTTTATAGAAACTACTGTCGGAATTGCAGAGGTACTGCCCGAGTGCGAAGGCGCTGGCAAACTTCGCAGCAGTTGAAGAAGTTCCTTTGCTCTGGTTTTTAAAGCGGAATAGTCCCTGGGGTTCACCAGTTGCAAAGTACACCGGTCGTTCAAAGCCTTTTCCATAGAAGCTATCTTCTTTTGGTATACGCATGCCCATATGGTCGCGATCGTCGCCGAGCTGGTTAAAAAGCCAGTCTTTGCGGGGGAACATTTTCAGAAGCCACTTTAACCCCCAGCTGCCTTCATCAAGTACGTCTGCAAGCCCGTTTGCGCCATCAAGTCCATTGGATTGTTTTGTGTCGCCAAACACTGCTTTATAGTCGCGGTAAGCCGCGAGCAGGTGCCATGTTGCATTTGCAGAGGTGGTTGAATATTGCAGGTAGTCGGATGCGTCGTGCCAGCCACCGCTGACATCAATGTGCGTGCTGTCGGGCATCGGACCGTACATGGTGTAGCCGTCGTGGGTATGACAACTGTCGTTCAAAAACGGGTTGAAGCCGCTGCGTTGCTGGCGCATATACTGCAGGCAAAAATCTGCAGTGCCATCATACACCGACTCGTCGATTGTAAATGTTGCCGACCGGGCTTTGCCGGCGGTGAGGTAATAGCTGCCCGGTTGTTTAATGGCCGAAAAATTGAGCCTGCAGGTATTTGTAAACGGTCCGTATGCACCGAATTGCTTTTCTACCCTTTGTTCGCTAACTACCTTGCCGCTGGTTGCATTAACGACCCTGAAAGTGGTGAGACTGGTATTTTCCTTGCTGCACCAAACGGCGACCTTTATGCCTGCCGGAGTATAACCGAGTTGGTTGATCCGTATCCATTGCAGGTGTTGCGCATGCGCGCTGTTGTAATAAAGCGATGTGAGCAGTAAGGCAAAGCAGGTAGCGAGTTTGTTCATATCGGTATGGATGTACACTAAAAATAATGGGAAGTTATGAATGCAGGGTTGTGATTTATGTATGCGGAAGGTAGAAGTTGAATGCTAAACGACATTGAATGCTGAATGTGAATAGCCGCGCATTGAGCGTTATGAATGCAGAATTAAGAGTTTTAAGTTGGGGGTTATGTTGGATGTTGTATGTTGTATGGGTCCTCTTGTCATCCGGTATTCATGAGATAAAAGGCGTGAAATGTAGACGTGTTTGTTAGATAGGGGCATCGTCAACTACCGATTAAGATGATTGAACATATCAACCGATCAATCTTTCAACTTGTCAACTGATAAGCCCTTAACACATCAAGTTATTAACCTGTCAACCTGATCAATCTACCCGACAAAACTCATCCGGCTTATTCTATCTTCGCCACTAAATGACTGCCTTATGAAACTGGTTACCTACCTGCGCGACGGAAATGAACAACTTGCTTTTTGCCACGAAGACTACCTGTTTGATCTCGACCTGTTGCACCCTGACCTGCCCAACACCATGGGTATGTTGCTGCCGTATTGGGATGACCTTTTTCCGGTATTGCAGCAATGTGATACCGCCTTGCTTGACGGTCGCATCGGTCGGGAAAGGGGTATCTCACTTGAATCGGCGACTGTTTTGGCACCCGTGCCTTTTCCCACGAGCTGCAGGGATGGCTATGCTTTTCGGCAACACGTTGCTGCTGCGCGCCGCAATCGAAAGGTTGAGATGATACCCGAATTTGACCAGTTTCCGACTTTTTACTTTACCAATCACCACAGCATACAGGGCCCTGGTGAGGTCTTGCTAATGCCGGATCATTTTGAAAAACTCGACTTCGAACTGGAGTGCGCAATTCTGATCAGCAAAACCGGCCGGAACATTCCTGCGGAACAAGCCGATGACTATATTGCCGGATTGATGATTATGAACGACCTGAGTGCACGTCGCCTGCAGATGGAAGAAATGCTGCTTAACCTGGGCCCCGCGAAAGGAAAGGACTTTGCCACGGTAATTGGTCCCTGGCTGGTTACCCTTGATGAACTTGAACACCTGGAGATACCCGCGAAAGAAGGTCATATTGGTAAAAGCTGGAACATGAAAATGACCTGCAAAGTAAACGGCATACCGGTAAGCGAGGGTAACCTCGGCGATATGGACTGGACATTTGCAGAGATCATTGAACGGTGCTCCTATGGTGTTACCCTGCATGCCGGCGACGTAATCGGCAGCGGTACCGTTGGCACCGGATGTTTCCTTGAGCTCAATGGCACCGGCAAGCTCAACGATCCCGATTACCCCGAGCAATGGCTGCAACCCGGCGATGTGGTAGAGATGGAGATCGATGGTCTCGGCACACTAAGTAATACGATGGTGCAGGAGGATACCGGTTGGTCGATACTTAAGCGGAAGCATAAATGAGCTAATTCCGGATTGCCGGATGCCGGATTGTTGGACCAAATGAATGGGAACCCCGGTTTAATACTTTAACGCGAAGGCTATAAACTATAGAAGATCCTTTGTATATTATGGGTATACATTAGCGATGCCCAAATACCGATCTTTTACGGAATTACCCCTCTGGAATGAGGCTGTAAATTTTGCAGCAGAAATCTATTTGTTTTGTGAGACAGGTAAACTCAAAACGGATTTTAGAATGAAGGACCAACTTCGGGGTGCGGCAGCTTCCATCTCCAATAATATAGCTGAAGGTTTTGAATATGGTAACAGGAAGAACTTCATTCGCTTTCTTACTTACGCGAAAGGTTCAGCAGGAGAGGTTTACAATCAACTGACTATTCTTTATCGTGCCGGTATGATTGAACAACCAGACTACCTACACTTTTCCGGGAAGGCTCTGACTTTTGGTAAACAGATTGGAGGATTCATCAAGTACCTTAATGCTTCTCTTCAAGGCACGATGGATAGCAACAATACTTTCTGAAATGTAAATCCGCCATACGCAAATCCGTAATCCGCTAATCAGTATCTATGCTAATCGATCTATCCACCCTCTCCCTGCTGGAACGGCAGCATTGGCTGCAACATGCTATTGCGCCGAGGCCGATCTGTTTTGCGGCAACCATCGATTCTGAGGGCTTTGTTAACCTGAGCCCGTTTAGTTTCTACAACCTGTTCTCCATTAACCCGCCGGTAGTGGTGTTTAGTCCGTCGAGGAGGGTTCGCGATAACACCACCAAACATACACTCGATAACCTCGTGGACGTACCGGAAGTAACCATTAGCGTCGTGGATTATGAGATGGTACAACAGGTGAGTTTGTCAAGCTGTGAGTTTGCAAAAGAAGACAATGAATTTATTAAGGCCGGCTTTACGATAGAAACGTCAACCCTTGTGAGACCGCCGATGGTAAAGGAAGCGAAGATTAAATTTGAGTGCCGGGTATTGGAAATAAAAAGCCTTGGTACTAATGGTGGAGCGGGCCAGCTGGTAATTGCAGAGATCCTGCGTATGCATGTGGATGAGCGGGTACTGGGGGCAGATGGAAAAATCGATCAGCGAAAGATCAGTCACGTAGCAAGGCTGGGTGGCGACTGGTATTGCAGGGTAGATGAGTCGAACCTTTTTTTGGTAGCCAAACCAAATACAAAGCTGGGCATTGGCGTAGACGCCTTACCTGAGCACATTCGAAACAGTACGATACTCACCGGCAACGACCTTGGGCAACTGGCGAACGTTTACGAACAGCCTGCAGTATTGGCATCGTATGAAGATGAACGGGTTAAGTCAATCTTCCAATACTATTCGCTTACTCCGGATGAGATGGAAGTTGAATTACACCGATATGCAAAAGAGTTGCTGCGCCAAAACAGGGTTGATGAAGCCTGGCAGGTGTTGTTAACCCTATAGTAAACGATGGTTAAAATCGCTCCTACAGGGATTCCTTCTGCGTCGGGATGACAAGACCACTGCTTCCCACAAACCACATCATTCAGCATCTATCATATAACATTCAACATAATCTGTCGCGTCTCATCTCTCATCGTTCATCTCTCATCGCCCCACCGGGATCCCTCGTGCCGCGGGATGAGAACACAATCATCGCTTCCCACAAACCACATCATTCAACATCTAACATATAACATTCAACATAATCTGTCGCGTCTCATCTCTCATCGTTCATCTCTCATCGCTCCCAACGGGATCCCTCGTGCCTCGGGATGACAAGACAATCATTTCTTCCTCCCAACTCCATCATTCAACATCTAACATACAACATTCAACATAATCTGTACCTGCCCCCGGTTATTTGTTCTTTCCGCCGCCCTTGTTATCTGGTTTGTCCTTCTCTTCTCCCGGTACACCCCTTTTGTAAATGATGAGGCCATTTAAGAAGTTGCGTAAGATCTGGTCTCCCGCTTCTACATAGCCCGGATGATCTTCGTGCCTGAACAAGTCACCCAGCGCCACTTTGGTAATCTTAAAATCAACCAACGAAAGTATATGGATCATGTCTTCATCACGTAGGGAGAGCGCGATACGGATCTTTTTAAGAATGTCGTTATTGCTGAGCATAGGCAAATATATGTTGATTAAATGGCAGCACTAAATGAAGAGACCTGCAATATCAATCTTGCTTACATGAGTTTTGATAGCCGTTAGGTGCATTTAGGAAGTGCTGATTGTCGTGGTGTCAGGCAGTAATTTCCTGGCAACATGGCCTTGCATTAGGTGAATGTAGACTTCAATTTCTTTGTATATTTAAATAGAAACATTTTTCGCCATCCCGCACCTCAATTAGCGAGGGATTCCATATTCTACAGAAAAGCAATAGCAACATGCCATCGTAAAAGGCCATGGAAGATTCAGGTATTTAACCAGGCGCTACCGGCAACCTTTTGAAGGCTAATGATACTGACGATTGTAGAAATGATCTTCCTGTTTTATTCTGCCATCTTTCAGTGTTGTTCCCGTATCGTGTAGTTGCAACCTTTAAAAACATTAGTATGCTCGAACCGTTAATAACGTTTTGTAATAACATCTGTCCGATGTCTGAAAAGCTGATCGAAGACATTCAGCATTATGCGAGTCTAAGAACTTATAAGAAGGACCAGATGATCTTGAAAGAAGGTGTAGTGGCAAACTACACATCCTGGATTTTAAAAGGTGCAGTAAGAAGTTATTACCTTAAAGATGGTGAAGAGATTACCACGAAATTCTTACAGGAAGGTTCTCATATTACTTCCATTTACAGTTATTACAGCCGCCGACCCGGAATAGAAAACGTTATTGCCCTGGAAGATGTAACGCTCGCCTGTTTTCATTATGATCAGATGCAACTAATGTATAAAACCTATCCCGAGTTCAATGTTATCGGCCGGATCGTTACAGAAAAGTACCTGTACTTCCTCGAGATCGAATTGTTTAACCTGCGTAAAACAAAAGCAGAAGAACGCTACCGTTTTTTTGTAAAGCACTTTCCGCAACTCCTCCAAAGAGCACCCTTGAAGCACATTGCAACCTATCTTGGAATGAACCTTGAAACGTTGAGCCGGATCCGCTCAAATAAAAAGTAATTTGTGTAGAAACCCCACTTATTGAAATATCGGTTTTCCCATTAATTTGACAATTGTCAACCGCAATCAACCTGAAGTGTCGTTACTTAGGAAGCAATAAGGACAGTTACTACCATCAACAGCTAATACCAAACTGCAAATTCAGACCGGCACTGACCTAAATGGGAAGTGCTTGTTCGTGTAAGTGCCGGGCAAATTACCAATGCAAAGCGAATAGCTGTTTCCGCCGTTTACATGGTTCTGGCATCTGAGGCGCTTAGATCCCTACCATTGAAAAGAGCAAATGATTCATTGTTGAAATGATCGGGAAGATGAACTCATTTGAAGCGGATCGATAGCGCCCGGTGCACCTTATACAAAGTAGCAGACTTTGTCCTGACTATTTAACCCTAAACCCAACCGATATGAAAAAGATCATGCTTGCCTTAAGTTCCTGCTTTCTGCTTATTATCGCCAACGCCCAAAAACAAACCATATCGGGCCGCATTACAGATGACGATGGGCAGAGCCTTCCTTCCACCTCGGTAATTGTTAAGTCTACCCGGCAGGGAACCTATACGGATAATAACGGCCGGTTTAAATTAACCGGGATCAATAGTTTGCCCGTTACGCTAATGATCACTTCTCTTGGCTATGTTACGCATGAAGAAGAGGTAAACAATACCGGTGAGCTCCTCATTAAATTAAAGCCTTATATCGGTATAGAACCACCCGTTGTATTGGCTTCGAAAAGAGTCCCAACAAAAATTTTGGAGTCACCCGTTTCGATTGAACGAATGGGAGTAGCTGTGCTGGAGGCTACTCCGTCTGTAAGCCCTTACGATGCAATTGCCAATCTCAAAGGGGTTGATTTTACCACCTCGAGTTTTACATTTAAGACCCCGTCCACCCGCGGGTTCAACGGCAGCGGAAGCGCCCGGGTAAATCAACTGCTGGACGGTATGGACAACCAGGCACCCGGGTTAAACTTTTCGGTCGGCAACTTCGTTAGTGCAACACAATTGGATGTAGACAATATCGAGTTATTACCCGGGGCTTCTTCCGCCCTCTACGGACCTGGTGGTATGAACGGAACGATTTTAATCAATAGCAAGAATCCTTTTGTTTACCAGGGTTTGTCTGTCTTGTTGAAACAGGGTATTATGAACGTGGATAAACGCCAGCGACCAGATATCACCGGTTTTAATGACTGGTCGATCCGTTGGGCGAAAGTATTGGGCAGCCGCTTTGCCTTTAAGATAGGTGTGCAGTATATTAAAGCCAAAGACTGGCTTGCAACCGACAGCTCCAACTATGGACGCATCGGTGACGCGGGTGGGGTAATTGCTGGTAGCCGCAATACCGATCCAAACTATGATGGGGTAAACGTTTACGGTGACGAAACAACTGTTGACATTAAGCCCTTTATACCGGCAATGTACCAATCGTTTTTTCCACAGCAATCAATTAATGTGTCAAGAACCGGTTATGCCGAAAGGGATATCATAGACCCGGTAACAAAGAACCTGAAACTCAGTGGAGCGATTCACTACAAAGTAACCCCTAACATTGAAGCTTCCCTTTCAGGCTTTTACGGCACGGGCAATTCAGTATATACCGGCAGCGACCGGTATTCACTAAATGGCATTAAGATAGGCCAGTATAAGCTTGAACTGCGAAGTGCCAACTGGTTTGTTCGTGGCTACACCACCCAGGAGAATGCCGGCCAATCTTACGCTTCAACAACCCTCACCCGGCGCTTCAATGAGGAATGGAAGCCAAGCACCACATGGTATGGCCAGTACGTAAACCAGTTTGTCCAGGCAAGGCTTACCGGATCGGAGGAGAGGGTTGCGCACGAGCGCGCCAGGTCAACTGCTGATGCTGGCAGACCCGAACCAGGTTCTGCAGCATTTAACCAGGTGTTCGACAAATTGAAAGCTATCCCGATTTCGCAGGGAGGAGGATTATTTCTTGATCGAAGCGACTTGTGGATGGCAGAAGGACAATACAGTTTCAGCAAGTTAAAATTTGTAGAACTGGTTGCCGGCGCTAATTACAAACAATATGTGCTTAATTCGCAGGGAACCATTTTTATCGATACTGCGGGTAAGATTGGCATAAGCGAAGTTGGTGCATATGCACAAGCGACAAAGAAATTTTTGAACAACCGGCTGACACTCTCCGCTTCCGGCAGGATAGACAAAAACGAGAATTTCAAAGGCAAGATTACCCCGAGGTATACGGCTTTGGTGAAGGTCGCAGAAGACAATAACATCCGTGTTTCCTACCAGACTGCCTATCGCTTTCCTACTACACAGCAGCAATTAATAAAACTACAGGTTGGAAGCAATATTTACCTGCTTGGTGGTCTGCCCTGGATAAATACCTTGTTAATGCCAAAGGGACAAACTTCTTATGCGATACGGGAAGGAAAAGTCACAGCCGATCCTTATGTAGCCAAAGAATTCAAGCCGGAAACCTGTAATTCCTTTGAATTAGGTTACCGCGGTCTGATAGAGAAAAAGCTGCTGATTGATGTGTACGGCTACATAAGCAATTACAGGAATTTCATTGGCAGAAGTTCTTTTTATGAACCGCAGGCTAAAACAATTTACTCCATCGTGGTAAATAGTGAGAACAGGGTGAAAACAACAGGTTATGGTATTGGGTTGAATTATCTGCTGGCCAAAAACTTTACGGCCTCAACCAACTTTTACAGTGACCGGATCACAGATGTTCCAGGTGGCTTTATCGCGAATTTTAACACACCTAAATACCGTCTTAATCTTGGTTTATCAAACAATGGTTTTGGAAAAGATAAAAAGCTTGGATTTGCCGTGCAATACAAATGGCAGGATGCTTTCTTCTTCGAAAATGAATTTGGTAACGGTAACATCGATGCTTTTTCCACGCTAGACGCACAGGTAAGTTATAAGTGGTTAAAGAACAAATCTCAACTTCGTCTTGGTGGCACAAACATCTTAAATAAATATTACCGGAACGGCTTTGCAAACCCCGAAACTGGCGGTCTGTATTATTTAAGCGTTCGTTTTGATATTCTGTAAACGGCTCAAACGAGTTCGACTGTAAATGGTTAAGGGCTGTTCGCGCAAAGCCGAAGCGAGGCTCAGGCAATTTGGGAAGGTGCATCGGAAATGAGGGTTAGGTTACCCCCATCAATTTATGTATGAATATTGATGTCGTATAGTTAAGAGTTTTTTTGCACCCAGCTGAAGTATGCTAATTGAAAATCGATGCCCCGTTCAACTGGCGGAGCCCGGCGGGCAACTAAAGCTGCATCCAGGTACAACAGCCGGTAACCAAAAACAAATAGCCATGCATTCCTGCATGGCTATTGATATCTTCTTCATGTAGTTTATTTTCCTCCTTTGATCCTGTTTGCTTCGTTGTCGAGGCCGGTTTTTCGCTGCCGGGCACTGCTGATCTGGTTGCTTCCAAAGCGATAAGTAAAGTTTAAACGGATTGTCTGGCTTTCCCATGTTCCACCCAGTTTTGCGTACAACCCATTTGCATTTGTAATCCCGCCCCACCTTGCCGTACGAAATACATCGGTTACACTGAGCTTAACGGTTGCTTTTTTGTCCATGAACAACTTTTGTACACCGATGTCTGCAGCGCCCATGGCTTTAGCCCTGATTGTACCATCTAAACCTGGTCCGTTAAACCATCCACTAACTTCAGCAGTGTAGTCGTGTCCCAGCTTAAATGCGCTTTGAAAATAGCCGCCATAACCAAATACGCTCAGGTCAATTTTCTGATTGGTGAATTCACCGTCGAACTTTTGATAATTCCCATACACATTTACATATCCCGACCACCATTTTGCAAGTGGTAAAGAGGAGCCGACATTGAAAGAGTAGATCTTTTGACTCGCAAGGTTACGTTGCTGCACATAGGTTGCATTTTTGTTTGCCGTATCGATAAACTGTGCGCGATAATCTTTCACATGACTGTAACCAACCGAAGATGTTATAAGACTCCTGAAGGTGTGCGACAATTCGATGTTGTTGGTGTATTGCGGTTTCAGGAAGGCGTTGCCTTTTTCAAATGTCAGCTCATCAAGTTTATTTTCAAAAGGGTTCAGGTCCTGGTAAGACGGCCGGTCGATCCGGCGGCTGAAGGTGATGTTCAGCGTGTTTTTGCTATTGACATTATAAGTAAGTGCGCCACTTGGAAACAGGTTGAAGTAATGTCGCTTGATGTTATTGTCATCCTGTACCACATTGTCGTCCCGTTTAAGAACCCCTTCGCTGTTGGTTTGCTCAGCGCGAAGGCCTGCCTGTAAACTAAACTTTTTACCCAGGCTCCGATTGAAGTTCACATACGCGGCATTTACATTTTCGATGTATTTAAAGCGGTTACTTCTTTGAAGGTCTTTCACCGGTGTTCCACTACGATCGGTAAACAGTTCGAAAGCGTTTTGTGTTTTTACATAAGACCCTTTGGCGCCATAACCCAGCTTTCCTTTCCACTTATTCATCTCAACGTCGGCCTTAATCGTATAAATGTCGATGTCGGTGGGCGTGTTGTTGCGGTTGATGACACTATACAGTATGTCGCCTTTGGCATCCCTGTAATGATTTGGTTGGTAGCTACGCCCCGTACCGCGAAATAGTCCATAGTCAGCGTCCACATTTATCTCTTTTCCGCTGGTATCGGCATAGCGATAATTGACATTACTGTTGAAATTCACGCGGTTCCCATTTACGCTGTTTGTTGCATCAAGTGTTTTTACAAATTGTTTTGATGTTGCATCCGAAACGGATGTACGGCTATCGTTCGCCCAATCACTTGAAGATATATTGCCGTTAACGATAAAGCCAATCGTATTCCTGCTGTTGATGAAATAGTCGGCACCAGCTTTTGCATTGTAATTTTTGTTATTGCTGACGCTCTTGCTTTTTTGGTCGAAAAGGGTATCGCTTTGGATGCGATAAAGATCAATGGTATTCTGGTAGTTCCCAATGTTGGTTCCGACATTGCCGAAAAGATTAACCAGTTTATCGCGATAGTTCAGGTTAAAACTTCCGTTGCCTTTAGGGGTAACGCCTTGCACCAGGCCGGCGTTTACCGAGCCATTGGTACCATATTTTTTGTTCTTCTTAAGCCTGATGTTTACGATACCGGCATTACCACTTGCATCATATTTTGCACTTGGGTTGCTGATCATTTCAATTGCTTCGATATCGTTGCTGTTTATGCTCCGCAGGTAGGCAGCCAGGTCTTTTACATCAAGTTGACTTGGCTTGCCATCGATGTAGATTCTTACCCCGTTTTTACCTTTCATGCTGATGTTGTCATTATTGTCTACACGCATTCCCGGGCTTTTCTGCAACAACTCCAGCGCATTACTTCCTGTGGCATTGATACTGCCCTCAACATTAAAAATTGTTTTATCGGCCTTTATCTCAATCATGGGTTTTCGTGCTGTAACACTTACGTCGTTCAATATGCGGGTTGCAGTCTGCAGGCTAACATCGGTAGTTCGATCTGCTTCAAGCTTAAACTGGGAGGTGTAATTGTTTTCGTAGCCAACCATGGTGAACAAAAGCAGGTAAGCCTGTTCGGCAGCTGCGGAAAGTTCGTACCGGCCGTTTTCGTTGCTGACCTCTGCTTTAACGATACTGCTGTCCTTCGCCCGGAGAAGTGATACGGAAGCCTGCCGTAATGGATTGCCCTGTTGATCCTTAACGGTTCCTGTAATAACAAAATTCGACTGGGCTACAACACCGGTGATGGCGAGTAAACTCATTGAGATGTAAAACAGCAGGGTGTAAAATCTTTGCATGATCTTTTCGATTTACTGAATGGAACGGTGGTGGTTTTATTAAGTTACTGGTTACCCGTTTTATGTGATGAGTGGTGCCTGATACCTGTAAGTGGACTTATCTGATTGTTTCCTGCGTTCCGCTAACTACTTGTGTTGTTTGCTGCCGGTTGATGTCCGTTTTTTATGCTAACAAAAGTAGCAGCGGGAGAATCCATGGGCAACGACATAAACATGTAGTTTAGGGAGGGTAAAGCTTGAATCATGTGGTAAATATGTGATTGCAGTTGACTGACGGCTTGCTTACGCCTTTGAAAGCGCCATCTGCTAACCGCGGGGGAAAGGATCAATCATTGAACTTTGCCCCCGTTTTCAGGGTCGGAACCGTTAATTTTGCCCGTCTTTTTAAATGAACGCTACATTATGATTCAACAATTGTCAGAGCAGGAACAAATCCGGCGTGATAAACTCGCCGAACTGCAAAAGCTTGGAATAGACCCATTTCCTGCTCCATTATACCCGGTCAATATGACCGCTGTTCAGATAAAAGAAACCTACAAGGGTGAAGAGAATAAGGCTGAGTTTACCGATGTATGTATCGCCGGAAGGCTGATGAGCATTCGTGATATGGGTAAGGCTGCCTTTGCTGTACTGCAGGATGGAACAGGAAGAATTCAAGTATATGTAAAGCGTGACGAGATCTGCAAGGGCGACGACAAAACGATGTACGACCAGGTCTGGAAAAAGCTGCTGGATATGGGGGACATCATTGGGGTAAAAGGCTATGTGTTCACCACAAAAACGGGTGAAACTTCCATTCACGTAAGCGAATTTACCTTGCTCACAAAGTCGCTGAAACCGTTGCCGGTTGTGAAAGAGGCTGAGGGACAGACTTACGATGCGGTTACTGATCCCGAATTTAGGTACCGCCAGCGATATGCCGATCTCGTGGTCAACCCGCAGGTGAAAGAAGTATTTATCAAACGTACTAAACTCATCAACGCTATCCGTGAGTTCTTAAATGAGCATGGTGCTTTGGAAGTGGATACCCCCGTTTTGCAGAGTATTCCCGGCGGTGCGGCTGCCAAACCGTTTATTACCCACCACAATGCGCTGGATGTTCCGTTTTATATGCGGATTGCAAATGAATTGTTTCTGAAGCGCCTGATCGTTGGTGGCTTCGACTGGGTGTATGAATTCAGCCGCAATTTTAGAAATGAAGGTATGGACCGCACCCACAATCCTGAGTTTACCGTGCTGGAATTTTATACTGCCTACAAAGACTACGAGTGGATGATGAAGATTACGGAACAACTTATGGAGCGTGTTGCCATCGCAACGAATGGCACCACTAAAGTGACCGTGGGACAGCAGGAGATAGACTTCAAAGCTCCGTACAAGCGCATTAGTATACACGATGCCATACAACTGGCCATCGGCACTGATGTTCGCGATATGGATGAGGACCAGCTTCGTGAAGTGTGCCGCCAGCAACACATTCATGTGGAACCAAGCATGGGGAAAGGCAAACTGATTGATGAATTGTTTAGCGAAAAATGCGAGGCCGGTTTCGTGCAGCCCACATTTATAATCGACTACCCGGTTGAAATGAGCCCCCTCACCAAAAAGCACCGCAGTAAGCCAGGTGTAGTGGAGCGTTTTGAATTAATGGTAAATGGAAAGGAGATTGCCAATGCCTACAGCGAATTGAACGACCCGATTGAACAACGCGAACGTTTCGAGGACCAGGCAAAGCTGATGGAAAGGGGCGATGATGAAGCCATGTTTATCGACTATGACTTTTTGCGTGCACTGGAATATGGTATGCCTCCAACCTCCGGCATAGGTATCGGTATCGACCGGCTTTGTATGCTGATGACCAACCAACCTTCAATACAGGATGTGCTCCTGTTTCCACAAATGAGGCCCGAAAAGCTTGAGGATCCGGAAGTTAAAAAAGAAGAAACTACCGGATAATAAAAAAGCTCCCCTGCACAACACAGGGGAGCTTTTTACTAGTAAAAACTATCTCGCTCCTGTTCCCAGCGATTTTGAACCCGACAGTGTGGGTACTATAGTTGGATCAACCTTCGATTTGTTTAGTACCGACGTAATACTGGAAATCACCCCTGCGATGTCGGAAAGATCCGCTGGAACGATCATCGTATTATTGGTTTTCGCCAGCTTGCCAAACTCAGAAAGGTATTGTTCTGCTATCCGTAAGTTTACTGCATTCATTCCACCGTCCTCGTTAATCGACTTTGCAATTTCACGGATACCCTTTGCTGTTGCTATGGCAACCAGTTCGATCTCTGAAGCGGTACCTGTTGCCTCGTTGATCCGGCGTTGCTTTTCGCCTTCTGAACGTGCGATGGTTTCCTGCTTTTCACCTTCCGCGCGGTTGATCTTTGCCTGTTTATCACCCTCCGATTCTGCAATCAGTGCACGCTTTTCGCGTTCAGCACGCATCTGTTTTTCCATCGCATCCCTGATACTTTGTGGCGGCGAAATATTTTTAACCTCGTAACGTGAAACTTTGATTCCCCATGGCCCGCTGGCTTTGTCAACCGCTTCCACAATGCTACCGTTAACCGTTTCGCGTTCTTCAAAGGTCTTGTCAAGCTCCATCTTGCCAATTATGCTACGCATGGTGGTCTGCGAAATTTGTACCACGGCAAACTTGTAATTGTCGATGCCATAAGAGGCTTTTTGCGGATCAATCACCTGCAGGTAAAGAATCCCGTCAACCTCAACCGCGATATTGTCCCGGGTAATACATATTTGTGAGGCTACATCAATCGCCTGTTCCTTCAGGTTTTGTTTATAAGCAATCTTATCGATAAAAGGTATCAGGATGTGGAAACCTGCATCAAGGGTTCTGCTGTATTTACCAAGCCTTTCCACGATAAACACCGAGCGTTGCGGCACTACTTTAAACGTGGATAGAAAAGCGACCAGCAAAAGCAGGATCAACAGGATGAGCATAATAGTAGCTGCCGTCATAATAGGGTTTTGGTTGATTTTACAATTAATAAGATACTGTCGTTACCGACAATGGTTACATTTTCTCCTTTCTGTATCACATCTTCAGAACGGGCGTTCCAACTAGTGCCTTTAAAATCCACTTTACCCGTTTCTCCGGGCAGGATGGCGGTTTCGGCTTTGCCAATTTTACCAAGAAACTCGTCTTCTATTTCGCTTGAAGGTTGCTTTGCCTGTAAAATTCGTTTCACCCATTTTCTAAACAACAATATGGTAAGAACAGAGGCGGAAAGAAATATAATCAATTGTGTGTTGATGGAAACATCCATAAACAAACTGAGAATGCCGACCGACCAGGCGCCGATGGCAAAAAAGAAAAGGATCAATCCGGGGATAACAAATTCGAGCAGGAAAAACGCGAACCCTATAATGAACCATATGACCGCCGCATTATAGAAGTTGTCCATGTACATTTTTAAAAGGTGAGAATTCCAAATATAACTTAAATGCACCTGGAATCATAGAACCCGCGGGGGTGGCGCAATGATTAACAGGAGCTTAATAGTTGTGTAAAACAACTAAAGGGGTTGGTAAATAGGCGTCCCGACGGGCGGGTGTTTACAAAACCCGGCTAAAAGCATAATCCCGGAACCGGAACTTTCTATTTCGGCTCCCTTCAATTCTCGCCGCGAGGCTGTCCGGGTTAACCAGTTCATAAATGATTCGCTGGGGGAAGTCGTGCCCTTTGTTTTCAAATACAAAACGCTTGTTGGTATTGCCAACCAGGGTAAAAGTAATGGGTTGCCGGTTGTTCTGGTTTTCTGTCGACGGTATATAGTACACACCCGATTGGTCGTGCTTCAGCACAATGGTTTCAAACAAGATGGTATCGGTGCCATTTAGCTTATAGCTGCGCCCCATCAATATACCGGCTGCCCCTGCCTTCCAGTTTTCATAAATCCATCCTTCAGGGGCCAACATTTTCCAGGTTCCCTTAAGTAAAGCAAGTTGGTTAAACGCAACCTGGGGTGCATTTTGAAAGCTGCACATAATAACGATTGACAAGACGTATCGCATAATAGCAGGTTTAATCGTTTGGACAATCCAATTACACTACAAGCTGCTTTGTTTAACTTGGCATCCTAAATCTCAGTATGAAAGTTAGTGGGTTCACCTTCATCCGCAACGCAATCAAATACGACTACCCGGTTGCTGAGGCGATCAGGAGCATACTGCCGATCTGCGATGAAGTGGTTGTAGCTGTTGGAAAAAGCGACGACGACACCCTGCTGCTGATAAAGGCAATTGACCCTAAAGTAAGGGTTATCGAAACCGTTTGGAACGATAGCCTGCAGGAGGGTGGAACCGTACTTGCCGACGAAACAAACAAGGCATTTAAGGCAGTTTCCAGCTCGAGTGACTGGTGTTTTTACATCCAGGGCGATGAGGCTATACACGAACAATACCTTCCTGTAGTGCTGGCAGCAATGAAGCAACACAAAAGCGATACACACGTTGACGGTCTGCTGTTTAAGTACTTACATTTCTATGGCAGCTACGACTATGTAGGCAACAGCGGAAAATGGTACCGCAACGAGATCAGGGTTATCAAAAATGATCCTTCCATTTACAGCTATCGCGATGCACAGGGCTTTCGCAAGGGCGACAATCAAAAACTGCAGGTGAAAGCTGTTGACGCTTACATCTATCATTATGGCTGGGTAAGGGAACCCTCTGCAATGCAGGGTAAGTGGAACAACTTCGGCCGGTATTGGAACGGCGACAACTGGACTGATGCTGCAGAACAGACTTATATGGGCGAGTTTGACTACAGCAAGGTTGATAGTCTGGAAAGATTTACCGGCTCTCATCCCGCAGTAATGCAACAGCGTATAAAGGCCATGAATTGGCGGTTCGACCGCGATCTTTCTTACAACAAACTCAAGCTTAAAGACCGGCTAAAAAATTTAATTGAGAAACTTACGGGCCAGCGGCCATTCGACTATAAAAATTATAAGATCATATAACTATGCCGCTGGCTGATAAAGCCTTTGGAACGGGATCAATGAGCATTCTATAGCCGTCATTTCAACCCGTCCAGGCCCTACGATATATTCGATGAGGGCGCCCCGAGGGTCGGGCTTTTCGCTACTACTCCGCCACGAGCTATGCCGCAAGGCCTTCAGCGGGGTAGCCCCGTCCGACTGGCGCGGCCGGGCGGGCGCTTCAATCCCTGGCGCAGGATACCCGATAAGATAAAAAGCCCTGCAGATTGATCTCAGCTTCAATGCCAGGAAATGAGTTGTTTGAACCCCGGCTTTCGTTAAGAAATAGGTTAGACAAACAATACAGGAACATCTAGATCATACAAATAAATCCTGGTAGAGTTTGCCACCGGGAGTGACCGCATATTTGTCCAGGTTGGTAATTCCTTCTTCCGCAAGTACCGCTTCATCAATGTAAGTATTGCCGGTGCAGTCTGCAGCCGATCTCCGAAAAATATAATAGGCAGCATCTGCAATAATCTCCGGAATGCGGCTCATCTTCATCAACGTTTCGCCACCCAATAGGTTTTGTACGGCTGCGGTGGCAATGGTTGTTCGCGGCCATAGAGCATTTGCGGCAATGTTGTATTGCTTCAACTCGCCGGCCAGACCAAGTGCAATCATCGTCATATTGTACTTACTGATCGTGTATGCTACGTGTGGCGCAAACCATTTAAGGTCGAGGTTAAGCGGGGGTGACAAGGTAAGAATGTGGGCATTGCTGCTTTTTTTCAGGTGTGGTATGCAGGCTTTACTCATAAAGAAGGTCCCCCGCACATTGATATCATACATCAGGTCAAAGCGCTTCGGATCAGTTTTTTCAGTAGGAGAGAGGGAGATTGCGGAAGCGTTGTTTACCAGTATATCGATGCCCCCAAAAGTCTCCACCGTTTGTTGAACAGCTTCTTCAATCTGCTGTTCGTTACGAATGTCGAGCTGAATAGCAAGCGCTTTACCGCCTGCAGCTTCCATCTCCGCAGCAGCCGAATAAATCGTTCCGCCAAGTTTTGGGTTCTCTTCAATACTTTTTGCAGCAACGACAATATTAGCACCTTCGGCCGCTAAACGCAATCCAATCGCTTTGCCGATACCCCTGCTGGCACCGGTGATAAATACCGTTTTGTTTTGAAACATGGCAAAATCTTAAGCTTGTAATTTAACGGTAAAGCACCAGATGTTTCGCAGCTTTTTGTGTAATTTGTTGAAATGGAAACAGTGCTAAAACCACCTAGAACAGGGATGGAGGCATTTAAACTAATGCCTGAGGGAACGTTTTGCCAACTTATTGATAACGCACTAGTTATGTCGCCCGCACCTCTTGTACAACATGCCCGTGTTCAAAGTATTATTTTCAACCAGCTTTTTAACTACGTTAGCCAGGGGCAACCTGGAGAGGTATACGTTGCCCCGGTAGACGTTTATCTCGACGAAAAAAATGTGTACCAACCAGACATCTTTTTCATATCAAATGAGCAAAAGCATCAAATAAAAAAGAATGGCGTTTACTGCGCTCCTGACCTTGTCGTTGAAATTTTATCGGCTGACCGCCATTACGACCTGGTTGTAAAAAAGGCGGTATACGAAGATGCCGGTGTGAAAGAATATTGGGTTGTGGATCCTGAAACAAAGTGGTGTGAAGGGTTTGCTTTAAATAACGGAATATTTAACTCCGTAGGCCAGGGTACTGATTATTGCAACATTCGTTTGTTCAATTTGCACGTTCAATTTTGATGACTGTACATGAAGGTTTGAAAAAGTGATTAAACAGGTGCTTCGAACTTCAATCGCTGAATATTTTGACGCCTCACGCAGCTCCGTCTTTTAAAACAATATGCTAAACATAAAGAATATACTGATGGTAGCTATGGATCACAAAAATACCCGCTGACTAAAGCGGGTATTTTGTTAAGCGCGCATGTTGGAGTGGATTACCTCCAGATGCTTTTCAATGGTTGAAACTTTACGCTTTTCAGGTTAAACCGGGTTGGCGACTGGATATGGATATTTGTAAACGGGGTATTTGGAAAGAAGATTCCGGTCATTACAGAAAGCCCATTATCGGCGAATAATTCTACCGATGCATCGTCGATGATCAGGGTCACATCCAGGTTGGCTTGGGTAGTAATACGTGGCGCTATCAGGCGTTTTGCAAAGTCTTTCTCAAAATTAGTTTTACCTGCACTGGTGCGATCAAAATAATATTCATTTGCTTTTTTTTCGTACCCTACGACTATTTTCTCACCTGCATCATTCGACAAAACAACAGAGAAGTCGGCCATTTTAGCAGCCGAAAAACGCAACCGTGCAGGACCATTAAGCTTACCCGTTTTTGCAGTAAGGTGGTAATTGCCCGCATCAACATTCGTAAAGGTGAATGGTTTACCAGCAAGTTTTTCCAGCTCCGGCACAGGAGTGGAACGCAACATGTATTTGCCACCCACCTGTTCAACAGCGAGATCTCTCGGAACCGTCATGGCACTGCGCCATTTTTCGGTAGGTACCACGTTTGCATATTGCCAGTTGCTCATCCAACCGAGAAATATTTTTCGCTTACCTGTATTCGACCAGGTTACCCCGGCATAATTGTCGGGGCCGTAATCGATCCATCGTGTGTCCGTTTGAAAAGGCGTGAACGTTTTGCCATCAAATTGCCCGGTGAAGTATTGGGTGGCAGAACCGCCATTTGGTCCGCCGGGGTTAATGCTCACAAGAAGTACCCATACCTGCTTACCCTTGTATTCAAGCGGGAAAAGGTCGGGACATTCCCATACGCCGCCATGACCGCCGAAGTCCTTTCCAAATTCACTTTCTTTCGCCCAGTCTTTTAAGTTTGGTGAAGAGTAAAAGGTTATACGGTCCAGGGTAGCAAGGGTCATGATCCACTTTTTTGTGGGTTCATACCAACTCACCTTGGGATCGCGAAAATCTTTGATGCCGGGATTTTTCAGCACCGGGTTATCGGCGTACTTTGTCCAGGTAGTCCCATTGTCCAAACTATAGGCGATGCTTTGATTTTGGTAGTCGTTTTTGCCCGCCTTTTCACCCTTAGGCTCGTGGTGGGTAAAAATGGCCACCAGCGGTATTTTACCGTTGCGGCCAAATCCCGAGGTGTTGTTTAGGTCGACAACTGCGCTTCCTGAAAATATATAACCAAGGCTGTCAGGATAAAGTGCAACCGGCTGGTGTTGCCAATGAACCAGGTCTTTGGTCGTTGCATGTGCCCAATGCATCGGCCCCCAAACCGTGCTATCCGGGTAATACTGGTAAAACAGGTGGTAAGTGTTGTTGTAAAATACCATCCCGTTTGGATCGTTCATCCAATGGGCCTCGGGTGAAAAATGTATCTGCGGGCGATGCGTTTCGTTATAGGCGCCTGTTCGATGCTGGCTGTTTGCACCGGTGCTGATCAGCAACACTGCGAGGGAAACCAATTGTGTAAGTATCGTTTTCATTGATGTGGCTTGAATGGTCAGGAGATTGTTGCCCGGTGTATTTCCGGTGCTTAATGTGGATTACTCTTGCGAACGGATATGGCAGTATGCAAATTTTGATTCGCTGTTGTAGTCGCCATCGCAAGGAACGTTGATGAGTAATGGTTTTCGGTACAAGTGTGCGACGCAACGATGTATAATCGGGTCAATCCCGCCAGGCCCATAAAAAAACATCATTCTGTTGTCGCTCTATTTTATACTACCGTGTGGACACATCTTGTTTTCTGAAATCGGGAACACGGATGACACCGATTAAACGGATATAAGTGATTGCCGTTTGTTTGTTGATAATACCTTTTTTTAGTAACACCTTGATGCAGACGAAATACCAACTTAAAACATGAGGCTTAGAAGAATACTTCTATTTTCTATTGAAGAAATCTGTGCAAATCCGTTCAATCCATGTTTTCCGTGTGCCATTGTATTTGTGTACACACGGTAGCTATTTTATGCCCAGTTCCTTTTGAATTTGCTCCAGCGACCTTCCCTTTGTTTCGGGCATCACACGCCAGATAAAAATGAATGCAACGACCATCATCACGGCGTAAAATACAAATGAGTAAAACCCACCATTTGCGCTGCCTTCAACGATCATCGGAAAGGTCCATGAAATGATTGCAGCCATGATCCAATGTGTAAAACTACCCAATGAGCCGCCTTGCGAACGAACTGAATTCGGAAAGATCTCCGAAACAAATACCCACAGTACCGCACCTTGCGAAAAAGCAAAAAATGCGATATAACCCAACAGGTAAAAGAGAACATTTTTGCCAAGATTACCTGCACTGCTGAAGGCATGGGCAGTTAAACTCAGGAACAACACCAACCCGACACAGCCTACCATCAGGAGTGTTTTACGACCAAACTTATCAATGACTGTCATCGCCATGATTGTAAAAAAGAGGTTTGCGGCGCCGATGTACACCGGTTGCAGGTAGGCATCGGCTTTGTCGAAACCCGCCATTTCGAAAATGCGCGGGGCATAATAGAGTATGGCATTAATTCCCGATAGTTGGTTGAACATCGCGAGCAAAACCGCGTATAAAATAGGCTTGTTGTATTTGCCATTGAAGAGGCTTTCTTTGATACCCCCTTTCGATAATTCGTGCTCTTCGCGAATAAGCTCAAGCGCATTGGTTTCACCTGTTCTTGCAAACACCTTTTTGGCTTCATCATCGCGGTTGTTGAGCACCAGCCATCGTGGGCTCTCAGGGATAAAACGCAACAGCACGGCAAAGAGCGCAGCGGGGATTATCATAATGCCCAGCATCCAGCGCCATCCCGTTTCACCCATATCCACAAACAGGAAGTTGGTGAGGTAAGCGATAAAAATGCCGGCGACGATCATGAGTTGAAATGATCCGGCAAGGCGTCCCCTGATCTTTGCAGGTGCCACTTCAGCAATGTACATGGGGCCAACCACCGACGATGCGCCAACTGCAAGTCCGCCGATAAAACGAAAAGTGATAAATAGTATCCATACCGGTGTGAGTGCGCAGCCAATAGCAGATAGCAGGTAGAGAATAGCAATTACTGACAGCACCTTTTTGCGTCCATATTTTTGTGCCGGCATCCCCGCCACGATAGAACCGATAACGGTACCGATCAGGCTTGAGGCGACGGTAAAACCCTGCCACCCCGAACTCAGGTTCCATAGGGCCTGGATTGTTTTTTCGGCCCCGGAAATCACTGCGGTTTCGAAGCCAAAAAGAAAGCCACCCAGTGCGGCAATAAGGCTTATCCGGACAGCATAACCGGCAGCCCCGGACACATCCCCTGAACCTATGCCTGGGTCAATTGCTTTAGATGTTTCTACATACATGTGTTAGTGTTTATAATTTGATCCGAAAGGTTTCAGAAGCACGATTACAGGTGATTTAGTTTTTCAAACAAGTCGTTTATTTCAGGTTGATGCAAATACTTTTTAACAAGCTCGCCCTGCCTGGAATACAAGGCGGTAAATGGCATTTCAACTACACCGTAATAATTACGAACAAAGTAGGTAGTGCCTTCGGTGCCTACATAAAAGTTGCCATATTTTGCCAGGTTGTTCCGCTTTACGAAATCCGCAACGGTAGCCATTGGCAAATGCGTGATCATAGCGACTGATACTTTTTTTAAACCAGGTCCCCTTTTTAATAATTGTTTCACCAGGTGATCACAATGGTCGCATTCGGGTGAGAAATAGATGATCAAAACCGGCTTTCCTTGCGGGAGGTTTTCCGCTTTAAATATTTTGCCACCTGCCTGCACTATTCTGAAAGGTGGAACTTTTCCCGACTGGGCCATGGCTGCGGTAAACATCAAAATCAGTAACAACGGGGTAAATGAAAGCCGAAGCGCTTTTTGTGTCATTGCTTAAAGTTTTTCAGGTAAGTGGAAGATTAAGGGGGAGCGTAGAAACGCCCCCACCTTTATGCTTGCCTGTGAAAGATCAATACAAAGGCTTATCAATAGCCCGGGTTTTGCCTGTAAAGTCCATTAGTGAAGGTGATTTCCGATTGTGGGATGGGCAGGTATTCATCCCGGCCAGCCGTGAACTTTGCTGTACTTAAAAAACTTCTCCTGGTTTTTTCAACGTTCACGTAGTTATTCAGTGTTGGCTCTGCTATGCCCCATCTTACCAGGTCAAAAAAGCGGGCGCCTTCGGTTGCAAATTCAAGGCGTCGTTCCCATTGCAGGGCTTTTCGGGCAAACTCCTGTGTAAAGCCTGCCGCCGCATATTCTTTGATGTTGTATTTGGAAGGATAGCTGCCATCTGATTTTTTGACCTTTTCGGTGCTGGCGGCGGCTCTTCTTCTAAGCTGGTTAATAAGTGGTAAGGCGTTAGCCTGTTGTCCTAGTTCTATTAAGGCTTCTGCCTGCATCAGCAAAACGTCGTCGTACCGGATTACATCGTAATTCTTTGCGGTTCCCATAAACGGGCCGAGTTTAAAATAGGAACCATTTGAAGCCAACTGCTGGTTTCGCATGGTATGAAAGTTTCCATAAACCCCGGCATCCCGTACCCAACTGTTGCTGAAAAGCTTAGTGGGATCATACTTGTAAGGATGGCCTTCGATGCCTACTGTGTGATCGAGGCGGGGATCTACAGTGGCCGTATTGAGGTCTGCTGGTGCATTGTTGAAGGTTTCAAAGTTTGGTAAGCCATTCGCATCAGTTGTGTGGGCATTCACCAGGTTTTGGCTGGCAGCATGGAAACCACAGCAACCATATTGCGGTGCACCATGCGGATAGTTAAGTCCGTCTTCGAAGCTCAATCGTCCTGCAGTGGTTCCATCATTAATCGTAAACTGGATGGCAAAAACAGACTCCGGGCCATTTTCGGTTTCAGGTAAGAAGTTGTTTGCTATATCGGGGCTTAACGCGTATTTTCCTGATGATATCACCGCCTGGGTTAAGGTCACTACTTCCTGCAGCCGGGTTTGATTGATGTTGATAACTTTGTGGTTTGCATCCTGCTCATAAGCCTGGTAGAGCCTAAGTTTGGCAAGATAGGCCTGTGCGGCGTATTTGTTTGCCCTTCCGATTTCGGCCTGGTTTGCCGGCAGGTTTTCTATTGCAAACTGGAAGTCGGCGGCAATTTTGTTCCAGGAGTCTTCGTTGCTCAGGGTGTTCGACACCTTCAGAATGTCTTCGCTGCTCGCCGTTTCATCGAAAATCGGGATGTTCTTATACAACAACTTCATCGTAAAATAACTGTGTGCCCTTAAAAATCTTAGCTCGCCCTGCCGTAGTTTTTTTACGGGAAAGACTTCTTCAGTTAAGGAATTCACCGCCCGCAAAGCAACGTTCGCCCTTGATATTGATTTAAAAAGGTTTTGCCAAGAACGGGTTACGAAAGAACCCATGGTTGGGTTAACCAGGTTATAGTGTTCAAGTGCATCCACTTCGCCTACATCACCCGTACCACCGCCACCTTTGTAAGCATCGTCCGACCGCACACTGCCGTATGCCCAATTGCTGTAAATTGGTCCGATCATATCGCCGTTGCCGATAGCTGCATATGCAGCGGTTACAAGGCCGTCGGCCGCGGTTGGCGATGTAAGGTCCGACGACGATAAAACACCCGTTGGGGTATAGTCCAGTGCTTTTTTACATGAGCTGGCCAGGAAAAATCCTGATGTGATAACAGCCGCTATTATTATCTTTTTCATTGCTTTGATTATATAATCGTTAGAAAGATGCATTGATACCAAGCGTAAATGTTTGGGGAATAGGAACGGGGTCGAGGTCGATACGTTCAGGATCCGGGCTCAGGTAGCTCTTGCTTTTTATCCTTAGTATATTCTCAGCCATTCCGAAGAAGCGGATGCGTGAGAAAACGGATCTGGGTTTTAAAGAATAACCCACCTGAATGTTCCGCAATTTGAAATACGATGTATTTACAATAAAGTAGTCTGATGTGCGGCCTTCATTGTTATTGTCTTTAAGGGTAAGTGCCGGAACCCGGGTGTTTGTGTTTTGAGGTGTCCAGCCATTGAACACACCGGGGCCTACATTCTCCCTGCTCTTCATCAGGTTATTGAAAAGCGTATACACATCAAAACCTTCGCGACCTGCTACGCCGGAACCAAAAATGGTAGCATCAAAGTTTTTGTATTTCAGGTCGGCCCTCAGGCCATACTCTAAAGCGGGCAGCGTGGTGCCAATCCACGTCCTGTCGAGGTCGTTGATGACATTGTCGTTATTGATGTCTACATAACGAATGCGGCCGGGTGCTGCGCCGATCTGGGTGGGTGCTTTGTCCACTTCGCCCTGCGACTGGAAGAGTCCACTGGTCTTGTACCCAAAGATGTCGAACTGTGAATGACCAATAATGGTATTTACGAGGTTACCTGCGTAAGCGGGACGTACATTCTCAGGTAGTTCCGTGATCTCGTCCCTGAAATGCGCAAAATTTAACTTAACATCATAGGTGAAATCGCCGCGTCTTTCGCCCTGATAGCCAAGAACCAGTTCCCAACCCCTGTTGCTTTTCGAAGCGCCGTTTACCGCTTTCGACTGCCCCTCTCCCAATGCCGATGCAACCGGGGGGATGATCAATATCCCGGATGTATTCCGCGAGAAATAATCAAATGAACCATATACTTTGTTTCTTAAGATGGAGAAGTCAACACCTGCATTGATCTCGTCGGTGGTTTCCCATTTAAGCCCCGAGTTTGCTGCCTGCGTTTGTACAAAACCAGAAGGCAGTGTACCTGTATTTGCACCGGAAAGCGAATATGCGGTGCCAACATTCATGTACTGCTCCCAAAAACCGGGGGTAAGCTGGTTTTGAGAAGTGCCATATCTCGTATCAAAAAGGCCAAAGCGCGCGAGGTCGCCAATTTGCTGATTACCTACCCTTCCTATGCCTACTCTTGCTTTCAACTCAGAAAAAAAGGATTTGCGCATGAACGCTTCTTTGTCGATCCTCCATCCCACGGAAGCTGCGGGAAAAATGCCGTACTGGTTGTCGGCACCAAAGCGGGAGGAACCATCGCGGCGAACAGTAACCCCGGCGAGGTACCTATCGTCGTAGTTATAGTCTATCCGACCGAATTGTGAAAACAACCGGTTCCCGGTTGAGCCGCCGGTAGCAATGGTGTTCCCGGTGCCCGCATTAAGCGTGAAATAATCTTCGGTTTGTATGGCATAGCCCTCCTTTTTGGTGGATTGAAAATCAACGTTGGTTTTAATATATTCGGTTCCTACCAGGAACTTAAAGCCATGATCAGCAGTGGGGTTCCAATTGTACCGGAGCGTATTGGAGAAAGTGATGCTCAGGAATCTGTTCTGGTCAAAAAGCAGGCTGTTGGTAGTTCGGCTTAATGCGCCTTCGGTGAAAGTCGGGCTGATTACTTTATTCAGGAAGAAAGCATTATCGGCACCGATGTTCGACTTAAAAAACAGGTTTTTGATGGGTTGAATTTCTACAAATGCATTTCCAAATGTACTTAGCCGGTTGGCATTGTTCCATTTGGCAAGGTCCTGCATATGCAACGGGTTATTTCTATCTGAATAACCCGCACCGGATTCACCTGCATAAGTACTCCCGTCCTTCTGGTAAACAGGAATGGTGGGGGCGAGCGTAACCGCCAGGAAAGTTGTGGTAGCCCCACCAAGGTCGCGTGCTGTTAAGGTTTCATTTGAGTTTGCTACACGAAGATTTAGGCCAAACGTAAGTTTATCATTAAAAACTTTTGTGAGCGCATTGATGCTGCCGCTTAGTCGTTCATAACCTGTAAAGCGTAACATGCCCGTGTTCTTGAGGTGAGCGAAGTTGATTTCAACCGAGGAGTTTCTGTTACCTACTGACGCCGTTAAACTATTGTTTGTAACAATCCCGGTTTTATAGATAACATCTTGCCAATTGGTGTTACCTGAAGGTGTATTTGGATCGCCACCAACAAAAGGTTTAAGCGTGACAGAGCTCAATACGGGATTGTTATAGTCGTTGTTCCAGGCGAAGTTGTAAATGTCGCCGTAACCGGCCACGGGATCCTGCCTGTCATTCACCGAAGCCTGCCACAATGCCTTTCCCCGGTCAACAGAGTTCAGCATCTTAAACCGGCTTGACTTTTCAGACTGAACGGACACACTGCTGTTCAACTGGAATTGAACTGAACCGTTCGTATTGCCCCCACTTTTTGTAGTCACAATGATGACGCCGTTTGAAGCGCGGGCACCATAAATTGATGCTGCCGATGCATCTTTTAGAACTTGGACTGAGGCAATATTCGCAGGATCCATGTTTTGAAAGACTTCAGGCCTTGTTGTAGGTATTCCATCTATAACATACAATGGATCAGTGTTGCCTAAAGTGTTGGCACCCCGGATCAATATCCTGCTGTTGGATCCGTTGGGCGAGCCATCCTTTTCGATGTACAAACCGGCTACCCTGCCCTGAAGGGCTTGCATTGTATTGCCAGAGCTGTTGTTTTTTACAGGCCCCATATCTACAATAGCCACAGCACCTGTTACATCGGCTTTTCTTTGCGAAGTATAGCCGGTGACGACCACCTCATTGAGGGCAAGTGGCAGCTGTTGTATAGAAAAACTAACGGCTGTTACGCCCTCGGTAGGCAGTTCGGCGCTTTGAAACCCGACAAAAGACACCACTAATCTGTTTGTATCGGCAGGAACGGAGATGCTGAAGCGCCCTTCGGCATTTGTTTGGGTAGAGATTGAGGTTCCTTTTACCTGCACCGTCGCACTAGCAATCGGTTTATCGTGATCGCTTTTGTTTGTAACGGTACCACTTACTGTTTTTCCCTGAGCTAACGCTGCCACTGAAATCAGGAAACAGCTCAGAAAGGAGACAAGTTTTCGCATAATGAATATTTAATGGTGATGAATAGTGTGAAGAACCTGGTCGTTATGAGCATTGATTAGTGTCGTTATTTGTGTTGCGTCATAGTCGGGGCAGGCACCAGGGTGGGTAGCTATGAATGCTCCCAGTGCACATGCAAAGTCCAGCGCGCTTTCAATAGTTTCGCCTTTAAGCAGTTGATGAAGAAAACCGGCGAGGAACGCGTCGCCACTACCGATGGTATCAGTTACTACTACCTTAAATCCGGCATGTCGATACAATTTTCCTTTTTGGTTAACCATTGCCCCTTCGCCGCCCAGAGTAACAACAATGGTCTCGATATCAAACCGGTCCTGGATCAGGCTAATGCGATCCTCCGTGGTTTGAAACTGGCTGAACCAGCCGGTTATCAAATCAAGCTCGGCGATGTTCATTTTGAGGATGTCTGCCTCTTGCAACAGGTTTTCCACGGTGCTGCGATGAAAATTGGGCGGACGAAGGTTAATGTCCAGCACCTTTGTTTTTGCGTGCTCCAATAAGCGGCTAAGGGTTTCTCTCGACGTTTTACTACGTGAGGTGAGGCTGCCGTAAACAAAAAACTCAGCCTGTTGCAACAGCGCCGCATATTCATCGTGCCATACAATAAAATCCCAGGCCGACGGGTTGACGATGTCGTAAACAACTTCGTGGTGATCATTGGTATTCGCATACACCAGGCCGGTCGGGTGGTCGTAGTCAACGTCGAAGAATTCGGTGGTAACGCCGGTGTCGGCGAGCATGTTCACCAGTTTTTTTCCATAGTCGTCGAGTCCTATCCTGGTTATCAGTGCCGGGGCAGTGCCCAGCTTATTCAGGTGATAGGCAACGTTCATCGGGGCGCCGCCGGGTTGTGCCCCCGAAGGCAGAATGTCCCAAAGCACTTCGCCGAAGCAAACTACCGGGCATGCAGAGTTAGGGTCCATCTTTGTAAGTTGATAAGGTGAATGAATGGAATGGTAGTGCGGACTTTCGTAGGACGAGGAACTTAAAAACGGCAGTTATCTGGAGGAAGAAAAAAACTTTTGTCAACAGCATTATCCCGGGCTAGGAAAGCGACTCAACCTGAAACCTGCTGATGCCAACAGCGTAAAAAGATGAACCGGGCCCGTTCGAACGGCCAGCCAGACGGACGTGGCTAGCCTCCACATGAGAATTGCCAATGCCTGGACAAAAAAGAAGAAAACATATATGAACCGCGGTACCGTTTTGAATACTGCAAAGGGCGACATTACTAACGGTGCATATATTATGAAGGTAGATAGCGCACCAACGGGAAGAGCCCCTGCAGAACAGGCCCGGTTAATTTTAGTTATTATCCGGCCTGGTACATAATCATGCCACGGAGGGGTGAAGGAGAAAGGCAACATTTGACAAGCAATTTCGAACCAAAGTAGGCTGCCGGACCTGCGAAAGCATTATGATTATGTACCAAAAGCTATCTGTTCCTGAGAAAATTGCTGGGATCGATTAAACGATTAATAATGAATGGGTTATCATGTTTCTTAATCTGGTTCTAAATGCGTGTTTTTCGATTTTGTACCAGCTGATTTCAATCTTGTATCATTGCGACCAGGTGAGTAGGCCGGTAGTTAAGTCATTGTTCTTTAATTTCGGAAGGAACAACGCAAATCGATAAATTTGTACTTCTACCCGACGAGGGCACTTCAGCATATCGCCCGGTTGTTGCCATTATGTTTTTTATAGCACGATACGCAATTTCTGTAGTTCTGCTACTTTGTACACTGCTAACAGCATGTACCCCTGAGCCGTCGGGCAAACAATACCATATCGGATTTTCGCAGTGTGTTGAGTCGGATGCCTGGCGGAAGACTATGCTTAAGGATATGAAGCGGGAACTTTCTTTTCATCCCGGTATAAAACTTTCTTACCTGCAGGCCGACGGGAACAGCGATAAACAGATCAGCCAGGTAAAGGAGCTTCTTAACAATAAGGTCGACATTCTGATTATCTCGGCAAATGAAGCGGAACCCCTGACGCCAATTGTTGAAGAGGCCTTTACTAAAGGCACCCCGGTTATCGTGGTGGACCGAAAAATTGCTACCCCCTTTTATTCGGCCTACGTGGGGGGTGACAACTATGAAATAGGGAGGATGGCTGGTGAGTATGCCATTAACCAATTGCAGGGGAAAGGCAACATTATTGAAATCACCGGGTTACCCAAATCGACTCCCGCCATTGAACGCGACAGGGGCTTCACAGCCGCACTAAAAAACTATCCTTCCATCCGTATTGTTGAAAGGGTAAATGGGGAATGGTACAAGCAAAAGGCACACGATGAATTGTCGCGTATCGCATCCCGTTATAAAGATATCAACCTCATTTTCGCCCAAAACGACGTAATGGCCGCGGGCGCAAACGAAGTATACAAAAGCATGAACGCTAAGCTGCCGAAGATCATAGGGGTCGATGGCCTTCCTTGTAACGGATGTGGAATGCAGCTGGTAGCCAATAAACGCATCACCGCTACCATGTTGTACCCTACCGGCGGTGAAGAGGCAATTCGCATCGCGCTGAAAATCCTTAATAAAGACGAGTTCAAGCGGGAGCATTTGTTGAATACCACCGTGATCGACTCAACTAACGTGCGCTACCTGCAACTACAGGCCAATAAGGTGGATAGTCAGCAGCGGGAAATAGAAAACCAGCAAAGCATTCTTCACCGGTTGAAAACGATTTATAATAACCAGCGAACATTTTTGTACGTGCTCATCTGCTCGCTGGTACTGGCGCTTTCGTTGGGGGGACTTGTATTGTATTCGCTAAGGGAAAATCGCCGGATCAACAGGAAGTTGAAGCAGCAGAACGATGAGATTGTTGAACAGAAGGATCAGCTGGAGGAAATGTCGGTGAAGGCGCGTGCCGCCAACGAAGCTAAAGTGGCCTTTTTTACGAATATTTCACATGAGTTTCGTACTCCCCTTACGTTGATCCTGGGACCCCTTGAAGAACTATTAGGGGCCACCAAAAACCAGCCACGGCAAACACGCAACCTAAACCTTATTCATAAAAACGTAATCAGGCTGTTGCGACTGGTAAATCAATTGATGGACTTCAGGAAGATAGAAGTGGATAAAATGCGGGTACAAGCTACTAAAAACGACCTGATTGCTTTTGTAAACGAGATTATCGAATCCTACCAAAGTATGGCAGCAACGCGTACCATAGATCTCCGGCTGATCACCCATGAACGGCAGCTCCTGGTTTGGTACGACGTGAATATGTTGGATAAGGTGATGTTTAACCTGCTGTCGAATGCATTCAAGTTCACTAAAGATGGTGGTTATGTTCATATTTACGTTAGTAAAAACGAGGCTGGCGATCGCGTGGTAATCAGGGTTGATGATAATGGCATCGGCATGTCGGAGGAGGCAGTTGACAGTGCCTTCGAGCTCTTTTACCAGGGCGAATTCGAAAATCACAAAGGCTCAGGCCTCGGGCTTGCGTTATCCAAACAGCTTATTCATCTGCATAAAGGCACAATCACCCTTTCGAGCCAGAAGTGGAAAGGCACGAGCTTCGAAATTCAATTATTGCTCGGAAATGCCCACCTGGACAAACAGGAAATTGCAGAAAACCCTACTATGCCGGCCATCTACGAGGATGAAAAAGTGTACAGTACCGGGCAGGCAACCGAGCCGCCGGATGTTCCCGAAGAAAGTCAGAAAAAAACGGAAAGGGAACATTCCATCCTGATCATCGAGGACAACGAAGACCTGCGCGGGTTTTTGAAGGCCAGGTTGGAAGCGCAGTATGAGATTGTGGAAGCAGATAATGGGCAGTCGGGACTTCAACAGGGTTTTGATATCGTTCCGGACCTGATCATTTCGGATGTGGTAATCCCGGGTAAAGATGGGATGGCGCTGGTGAATATCTTTAAAACAGACATCCGCACCTCTCACATACCCATTGTTTTGCTCACGGGCAAAACAAAAACTGAGCACCAGATTGAGGGTATGAAAAATATGGCCGACGTATATATAACCAAACCGTTTAGTGTACAGTTCCTGGAACAAACGATTAAAAGCCTGCTGTCGAACCGGGCGATGCTGAAGGAACACTTCACTTCCGAAATGCCGTCGAACCTGAAAACCACCACGGTCGGCAAAATGGACCGGAAATTCATGAGCGAGTTTACTGCCCTGGTGGAAAGCAATTTGTCGAACGAAGATTTTAGCGTGGAAGAAATCTGCAAAAAAATGGGTATCTCCCGTGTACAGCTTTACCGGAAAGTGAAAGTGTTGTTGAATGTAAATGTGAACGACTATATTCTAAATATGCGGCTGCAAAAAGCAAAGTACCTTTTGCAACACGAGGAGGCTACCATTAGTGAGATCGCCTATACGGTCGGCTTCTCGTCGCCTGCTTATTTTTCTACCGTTTTTAAGTCAAAATTCGGCATGACCCCAAAGGCCTTCAAAGAAAAATAACGTCCATTGGACCAGTCTTTCTAATGAGCCGGTCCAAATTAAAGAGGATCGGCTTTTTGCGGCGAAAGCAGTTCCTGGTAATTGTCTTCATCAAAGCCAAGGAACATCAGGTTTCCATACTCCAGCACCGGGCGCCTGATAGCGCTGGTATTTTCGATGAGAAATTGAATGGCAGTCTTTTCCGTATTGATTGCCGCCTGTTGCTCGGCCGAGAGGGCTTTCCAGGTGGTTCCTTTTCTATTCAGCACCTTTTCCCAACCCCAATGTTTACACCACTCCCTGAGCTTTGGTTTAGTGATCCCTTCGGTCTTGTAATTGTGAAATTGGTAAGGCAGGTCGTGCTGCTTTAGCCAGACTATTGCTTTTTTTACCGAATCACAATTGGGAATACCGTAGAGTGTTATCATGAGCAGTTAAAGTCAAAAGGGTAATAATGAAAAATGTAAAATGAAAAATGTAAAAAGGAACACAGCAAATCCGAAAAGTACGTATCAAACCAGTCAACGTTTCAACCAATTAACAGTAAACGTATCAACCAATCAACATCTCAACATCTCAACCGATCAACTTATCAACCAATCAACCAGTCAACCTATCAACTTTCCCCACCTCAATACCCAATACCTCAATACCCACTCCCTAACTTCCATTCAAAAATGCAACAATGGCCTCTTCCGCTTCTCTACAAGCTACATCGAGTACATGATTAACAACGACCTTATTAAAAGAGTGTTTAAAGGAGAGTTCGTAAGCTGCTTTGTTTACCCGGGTGGCGATGCTGTCGTCGCTTTCTGTTCCGCGGCTGCGCAGGCGTTTCTCGAGCTCAGCGACCGAAGGTGGCTCAACAAATAACGAAAACGAACTATCGGGAAACTGCAGCTGCACATGGATGGCGCCTTTTACATCGATGTCGAGCATGGGAACCCTGCCCTGTGCCCAGATGCGTTCCAGCTCCGACTTAAGTGTGCCATAATATTTGCCTTCATAAACCATCTCCCATTCAACAAATTCATTTTCCTGGATCTTGTGCTGGAACTCTTCCGTACTCATAAAATAGTAGTCAACACCATTTCTTTCCTGCTCCCGTGGTGATCTTGTAGCAGCAGAAACAGAAAACGCCAAAACGGGGTACTTTGCTTGCAGGTAACGCGTAATGCTGGTTTTACCTGCACCCGAAGGCGCAGTGATGATGATGATCTTTCCGGTCATGTGTGTAAATGAGATGCAAATAAAGGAAACTTTGATCGGAGAACTAGATGAAAATCCTTTGCCGATTGGTCTGATGTGCAGATCTGATCAATGGCTAAATCGACAGCAGCGCTGTGCTGCGCAGAAAATTAAAGAACTACTTTCGCATACCGTACTTGGGATAATCCAGAAGCTTTATGCATGCCGCTTACCGCCCTCAAAACATTTAAAACGTTACTGGTTGACGCCTTTAAGGAACTGAAAAAAAACGACCCGTTGAGGATGGCAGGTGCAACGGCATTTTTTACCACGTTTGCCTTACCCCCGATCCTAATCATTCTTATTCAGCTGTTTGGTCACCTGTTCCGGATTGAAAATCTGGGTGAAGAATTTTTTACCCGGCTTGCCGATGTCCTGGGTAGGGAAAGTACTGCACAAATCCGGCGGACCTTTATCGGCTTCCAGGCACTGGCTAAAAACAGGTACATCACTGTAGGTGGAATCATTTTCCTGATTTTCGTAGCTACTACTTTATTTAAGGTCATCAAAGACTCGCTAAACCAACTTTGGAAGATCCGGGTGGATCCAAAGGAAAAACTGGTACACAAGTTTGAGTCGCGTTTTACCGCGCTGCTTGTGATATTGCTTGCCGGCATATTGTTTCTCGGGGGCACTTTTATTGAAGGCCTCCAGGCTTTTTTGCGTCACAATTTCACGCAGTTTTCTACCCTGACCGGTTGGTATGTTAACGTAACCATTGGTAAGGTGCTTTCAGCCCTGATAGCGACCATCTGGTTTGCCATCCTGTTCAAATACCTGCCAGACGGTAAGCCATCGTGGAAGGTATCTATCAATGGCGCACTATTTACAGCAGTACTTTTCACCATCGGCAAGATGCTCATCCGTTATATGCTCTTGTTGGGAAACCTCGATACCGTATTTGGCACCTCCAGTTCGATTGTACTACTGCTCTTATTTGTTTTCTACTGTTCCTTTATCCTTTATTATGGTGCATGCTTCACCAAGGTATATGCTAAACACATCAGGCAGCCGATACGTGCCGGAGTATTTGCTTTTGAATATGAAGTGGTGGAAGTAAAAAAGAAAGAAGAAGCTGAAGGGCGAGCTGGCAACGAGGATGGTCCGAAGAACTGAGCCTGTAGCAATAAGGCTAATTTATCCGGCTGATGTTTGCTCCAAGTGCATTCAGCCGGGAATCGATGTGCTGGTAGCCGCGATCAATTTGTTCGATGTTTTGGATGGTGCTGGTTCCTTCGGCACTTAATGCCGCTATCAGCAAGGCAACCCCGGCGCGGATATCAGGGCTCGACATCGTGATCCCCCGCAACGCATGTTTTCGGGCAAGGCCGATTACCGTTGCACGATGTGGATCGCACAATATGATCTGCGCACCCATCTCCATGATCTTATCTACGAAAAACAACCTGCTCTCAAACATTTTCTGGTGAATCAGTACACTGCCCCTTGCCTGGGTTGCAACTACCAACACGATGCTGAGCAGGTCGGGCGTAAACCCGGGCCATGGATGATCGGAGATGGTCAGCACTGATCCGTCCATGTTCTCCTGAATATTGTATACCTCCTGTGCCGGGATGTAGATATCGTCTCCGCGGAATTCCATGTCAATACCCAGCAAGCCGAATTTCTCAGGTATCAACCCAAGGTTTGCGATGCCTGCATTTTTAATGGTGAGCTCGCTTTCTGTCATGGCAGCAAGACCAATAAAGCTGCCGACCTCAATCATATCGGGTAACATGCTGTGGCTGGTGCCGTGGAGCTTTGCTACCCCTTCGACTACCAGCAGGTTGCTGCCGATCCCGCTGATTTTTGCACCCATACGGGTTAGCATTTTACAAAGCTGTTGCAGGTATGGCTCGCAAGCCGCATTGTATATGGTGGTAGTTCCTTCGGCAAGTACAGCAGCCATCAGGATGTTTGCGGTACCGGTAACCGATGGTTCATCCAGCAGCATATATGTGCCGGTTAACCGTGGAGCAGTTAGGTGGAACTGCTGGTTGCCTTCGTCGAAGTGAAAGTGTGCACCCAATTTTTCAAAACCGATGATGTGGGTGTCCAGTTTTCTGCGCCCTATTTTATCGCCTCCCGGCTTTGGAATGTATGCCTTTTTAAAACGGGCAAGCATGGGGCCGGCCAGCATTACGGCACCGCGGAGCCGGCCGCTTTTTTTGCGGAAGTTTTCAGAAGCAATATGGTCTACATTAACATCGTCGGCTATAAAAACGCAGGTATCGGGCGATTGCCTGTCTACCTTAACCCCCATGTCGACCAATAATTCTATCAGGAGATTTACATCAACAATGTCGGGAATGTTGCTGATGGTGACCGGCTCCGAAGTAAGGAGAACGGCTGATATAATTTGAAGTGCCTCGTTTTTTGCACCCTGTGGCACAATTTCACCCCTAAGTTTTACTCCACCCGGTACAACAAAACTGCTCACTAGTACCGCTTTTTGGGTCCGCCAAATTTGTTGTTCCGGTTGTCGCGGCCGGGGGTATTGCCACCGGGATTGCTGCTACCGCGGCTATCACGGCCCATACCATTACCGGTATTCCCGGTTGGGCGACTATCACGGCTATCGCGGCCCATGCCGTTACCGGTGCCGCCATCACGGTTATTGCGTTGAAATTGTCCGCCGCTGCCGGCGTTGTTATTTCTTTTAAACCGGTTATCGCCGTAATTGCCATTGCGGGTATCACGACCCTCAACCGCACGATAGTGTTTTACAAAAGGGGTGCTGTCGAATTCAAGCTGACCACTGGTGATGATGTTTAATTCAGCGCGGATGCCATCATCATGTACCAGTTCTTTATGCCAGTTGCTGTAAGCCAGCTTCATGTAATATGCAATAGAATTCGCAAAGCCAACACGTTTTTCGGGGTTCTCTTCTTTCAATGCCTTGTCAATTACCATCTCAAGGTTCTTACCAAGGTGCGAATAACGGGGCTTGCGTTTAGGATAAGGAAGCGGATCAGGCTTAACCTTATAAGTTTCTTTTGTTGGTATGGGGTATGGACAATCAACGTCCAGCTTAAAATCGCTTACAAAAAACAAGTGATCCCAAAGCAAATGCCTGAAATCGTCGACGTTTTTCAGGTGAGGGTTTAAGAAGCCCATTAATTCAATGATCACCTGCGCCTGTTGCTGGCGCTTCTGCCGGTCCTCAATGGTCAGCACATGTTCTACCATTCTTTGAATATGTCTGCCATATTCTTTCATCGTCAAATGGTTTCTCTCGGTATTATATTCCATAAATGTTGTTAGATAGCAAATGTAATAAAGCTTTTGCTAAGGGTATTAATATTATGATTCTACGATTGTAGCCAGGAATCAGGGTCAATCCTGGTTAGCAAACTTGGAATCTGCCGTATTGGTCTCATCCTGTCTTTTCCTGATTGTACCACCTACAATCAAAACGGGTAAACCCCGAGTCCCTTGTTAACGCATTTGCGTGCACAATATTTCAACGGTCAGGTTGCAGCACTGCATGCATAACCATACTTGATATATAAGCCTGTTGTTTAGTCGGAAACTGTTGCAATAATCACATATCATCCGAGGCAATATCGTGGCAGAACAGCCCACCTTGGTGGCTCACCGGAAAAATGAATGCCAGGCTTTAATATCAACACAGCATACCATAACAAACCGGGAGAACCAGCCGGATTTTTTGCGGGTAAATCATCTACCATCATCCAGGTAATCCGGCTCGCCCAATTCAAACAGTTAGGAAACAATAAAAGTACTGAAACCGACATGCAACCCGGTGTAATCTCCTCTTGGGTTAGCAAACAGATGGCGGCAACTTAACATTGAATACCGGACCATAATGTTTGCCCCGATTCGGTTCGCCCGGTTACAATAAGAACATCAGCGTATCTTGAAGCATTTTTGTATGTCTTCTCTTGACACTAATCTATTTGCAATAACTCCCATTGAAACACATGTTTACAATGCTCCAGCCCACTAAGGTTTTCTCATTCGCCGCTTTGCTCATGCTAATCTCATTTGGATGCAAGCTAAGCCACACCAATCCACAAAAAGAACCTAACAAAGAACTGGCTGCCCTGTTTGATCGGTATTACGAGGAGCGCCTTGAATTGTTCCCCCTTGAGGCAACATCGATCGGCGATCCGCGCTACAATAACCTGCTGCCTGCCGACTTTACGGACAGCTATCGTCAAAAACTGCGTGCGTTCTACGACCGTTACCGCGTGTTCGTTAGTAAATACGATCGCGAAAACCTGGGTGCTCAGGACCAGATCAGCTACGATATTTTTAAAAGAGAAATGGAGATCAACCTTGAAGGCCTTTCCTTTAAAGATAACCTGGTACCATTTAACCAGTTTTATGCACTTCCACTCAGTATGGGACAGCTTGGCAGTGGTACCGGCAACCAGCCTTTTAAAACAGTTAAGGATTACGAGGACTGGCTGATGAGGGTAGCCCTGTTTTCGGCATGGAGCGACAGCGCAATCATTTACTTTAAAAGAGGGGTTCGCGAGAATGTAGTACTGCCCGCTGCATTGGTGAAGAAGATGATACCTCAGCTTGACGAGATCAGTACGTCTACCAGCTTGTTTTTGGCGCCGGTACAAAAATTTCCCGAGGGCATAAATGCTGCTGACCGGCAGCGGTTAACAACATTGTACCAGCAAGCGGTTGCCGGCCAGCTTATGCCTGCATACAAGCGCCTGGCAGCCTATCTTAAAAACGAATACCTGCAAAGTGCCAGGGCAACCTCCGGTGCCGGCGACCTTCCTGACGGTTCCAAATTCTATAGCTACCTGGTTCGCCAACAAACAACAACGGATCAATCGCCGGAGGAAATCTACCAGACCGGGCTTCGGGAAGTTGCAAGGATCAGGCGATTGATGGACAGCGTAAAAACTTCGGTAAACTACCCCGGCGACCTGCCCGCATTTTTTGAGCTTATGAAATCAGACAAACTTTTTACGCCTTATAAAACCCCGGCTCAGGTACTCGCGGCTTTCGACTCGATACACCGCACAATGCAGCCCAACCTCAACAAGATGTTTACGCTGGTGCCAAAAACCCCGTTCGAAATCAGGCAAACAGAAGCCTTCAGGGCTGCAAGCGCAAGTGCAGAATACAACCAGGGTTCCCCGGATGGTACGAGACCAGGTATTTTCTATGTGCCCATTCTCGATGCTACCACGTTTAACACCACATCGGGGATGGAGTCATTGTTTCTTCATGAAGCGATACCCGGTCATCATTACCAGATTTCGTTGCAGCAGGAGGACTCCACTTTGCCGAAGTTCAGGCGTTTTGGCGGCAACAACGCCTATATCGAAGGTTGGGCACTTTACTGTGAGTCGCTAGGGAAAGAACTGGGGCTTTATACTGATCCGTACCAGTACATGGGTGCATTGGGGGATGAAATGCACCGGGCGATCAGGCTGGTTGTAGACGTAGCCATTCATTCGAAAGGCATGACACGTGAAGAGGCAATTCAATACATGATGGCAAACGAGGCAATCAGCGAACAGGGTGCAACGGCAGAAATAGAACGTTATATGGCGATACCTGCACAGGCATTGGGCTATAAAGTTGGTGCGCTAAAGATTCGCGAACTAAGAAGCAAATACGAAGCAAGTCTTGGCGAAAAGTTCCGGCTTCCGGATTTTCACTCCCAAGTATTAAAGGATGGGGCAATGCCGCTGCAGGTGTTGGAAGCGAAACTGAACACATGGGCAGACAAAATGAAATAACATGGGTCAGCCCAATGTACCTGGGTATGTAGAGTCATTTGCCTGGTAAGCGCATCGCCGCCTGAAATTATACCGTACAAGAGTGCGACGCAACGGCCGCCACCACAAGGCTCAACTGCCTGGTCCATAAAGAAAATGGTTTTTTGGTGTACAACCTTATTCCGCCGACCGCTTGTCGTTGCAATTGCAGGTGAATAAGCGGTATGCAGTACCTGAGCAATTCGCAAAGCTTTCCGGTGCTCCCTAACTTTGCGCCATGCGCATAGCTGTAGATGGCCGGAGTTTCTCCCACCCGGATGGAGGATTTGAACAATACTTACTGGATATTATCCAGGCATTGAGCGAGGATCACCCGTCGGACGAGTTTAACATTATCGTGGATACCCGCAGGGAATACTCCCTGGCACGGAAGAACCTAAAAACGACTTATTTGCCACCCGGAAAACTTGGTAAGCTGAGTCGTTACTGGTGGGAGCGTATCCGGCTGCCGAAATTGCTCAAAACACTTGGGGCATCGGTGCTTATACAACCGGCGAAAAGTAAGCTGCTAAAACTGCAGATACCCGTTGTTTTGGTTGTGCCCGATGTAGATGCAATCATACAAAATAAGGTGCTGGCAAAAAAGGGTATGAACGCACTGAGCGTGGTGGTTTTTTCCACACCAGCTGAAGCAACGTGCAAGCAGTATTATGGTGAGGCTACTACAACCATACTCCCTGCAGGGGCTCCATCCCATTTTGCGCCGGTCGAATGGGAAGAAAAAGAGCATATAAAGCAACAGTTTGCAGATGGGTTCGAGTACTTTCTATTTTTCGCAAGTGGCAATTCGGCGAAAACCGACCTGCTGAACGTGCTTAAGGCATTTTCGCTTTTTAAGCTACGACAACGCACCAATATGAAGCTGGTGATTCACGGCTTTGGTCCCGACGAACCGCTGGAGGAATTAAAAAGATATAAGTTCAGGGAAGGTGTTCGGGTCGTTGGCCCGCTGGCTTCGGAACAGCGCGCCAAGTTAATTGCGGGCGCCTATGCTTTTTTGCCCGCAGGAAAGCGCTTGATGGTTCCGATGATTGAAGCCTTACACTGCGGGGTACCCGTATTAACCCCGGCAACGGACGAAGCTGTAGAATTGCTTGGGTCGGCAATGCTAGCGACCCCATTGCAAGACCCGGCCGATATTGCCGCACAACTAAAGCGCATATTTTTAGATGAGGACCTGCGCAGCCGCCTGGTAAGTGCGGCGGCGGACCGGGCACACGCCCTAAGCTGGAACAATACCAGGCAAAAAATGTGGGAGGTGATTAGTAAGGCTGTTCTACAATAACCTTCTTATTTTTGCGCGCTCATATAAAGCAATCTGTAAATATATTTTTATGCAAACGTCCACGATCACGATCGATATACAATTGGATCCCGATAAAGTACCCCAACAAATTTCCTGGAAAGCAACAGACAGCACCGCCGATATGGCGCAGAAGGCCAAAGCAATGATGGTTTCTTTTTGGGATGGTGCTGATAAAGCTGCCCTGCGTATTGACCTTTGGACAAAAGACATGATGGTTGATGAAATGGCTGACTTTTACTATCAGACGATGATGACGATGGCCGATACCTTTAACCGTGCGACCAAACAAACCGCACTCGTTGAAGAAATGAAGGAGTTTGCAAAAGAATTTTACCGGAAGTTCAGGGAAAACCAGCTTGCAACCAACAAGCTCCAGTAATCGCTAAAGAACCGGGCAGTTAACCGGTAATCAAATCAATACATGTTATGAGCCTCGAGCAAAAAGTTATGGATCGCATGAAAGATGCGATGAAATCGAAGGACGAAGTTGCTTTACGTAGCCTTCGTGCCATTAAAGCAGCAATCATTCTTGCAAAAACCGCGGAAGGAGCGAAAGGCGAAATGAGCGAGGAAGAGGAAACCAGGATGCTGCAAAAACTGGTTAAGCAAAGAAAGGACAGCCTGGACATATACCAGCAGCAGAACAGAACCGATCTTGCTGAAAAAGAAGAACAGGAGATTGCGGTTATTGGGCAGTTCTTACCCCAGCAAATGAGCCCTGAAGAACTTAAAGCTGAACTACAGGCAATCATAGCTGCAAACGGAGCGTCTACCCCTGCCGACATGGGCAAAATTATGGGGCTTGCAACCAAATCGCTGGCGGGGAAAGCCGAAGGAAAGGCCATATCGGCAATGGTAAAAGAAATTTTGGCCGGCAAGTAGTGATCAGCCATTTTTGGAACCGTAAACAAAGGGCAATAAACTATAAGGCAGCAATTGAATGATCGTTGATATTATATTCCTTTGTTTAATGGTAATAGCCGTTTTTAAAGGCTTTACAAAGGGCCTGATCGTTGCCGTATTCTCGCTAATCTCTTTACTGATTGGACTTGCGGCTGCGCTTCGGCTTTCGGCAATATTCGCCGCTTACCTGCAAGAGCATACCAGCCTTACCGGTAAATGGTTACCCTTCCTGGCATTTATTATCATTTTCATTGCTGTGGCCCTGGTGGTGCGTATGCTGGCCAAAATGCTAAAGGGGGCGGTTAGCCTGGCTATGCTCGGCTGGGTAGACACGATCGGCGGAATACTTTTATACGCCCTGCTTTACACTTTTATTTATAGTGTAGTGCTCTTTTTTGGCACTCAGCTAAACGTGATCGGACCCAAAATGCAGTCTGAATCCACCACCTATTCCTATATCGTACCCTGGGGCCCCAGAGTAATTAGTACCATGGGGGTAATAATGCCCTGGTTCAAAAACGTTTTTGAAGACCTTCAGCTTTTCTTTGGTAATGCAACCCGGGAAACGGTGTAGCAGACCTGGACCGCGAACAAAGCCTATTGGTCCAGCGCGCTTCGCCTGAAAAGCGCCTCGATTTAACACATTGGAATCATGCCCCCGGAGAAATGCGCGGGGATAATGTTATTTTGCAGCGTTAAACTGCAGGAACCCGTGCCGGACATCATACAACTTTTGCCAGATAATATTGCGAACCAGATTGCTGCGGGCGAGGTTATTCAACGCCCTGCAAGTGCGGTAAAAGAGCTGCTCGAAAATGCGGTTGACGCTGGTGCAACCATCATCAAGCTGGTGGTTACTGATGCCGGTAAAAACCTGATCCAGGTAATTGATAATGGCAAGGGCATGAGCGAAACCGATGCCCGGATGAGCTTTGAGCGTCATGCAACCAGCAAGATCTCCAACATCGACGACCTGTTTCATATCAAAACCATGGGGTTCAGGGGAGAGGCGCTTGCTTCCATTGCCGCGGTGGCCCAGGTGGAGATAAAAACAAAGAGAGCCGAAGACGAGCTCGGTACCTTCATAGAAATTGAGAACAGTGCCGTAATAAGGCAGGAGCCCTGCGCCACACAAACCGGCACCATTATCTGCATGAAGAACTTGTTCTTCAATGTTCCGGCTCGTAGAAACTTCCTGAAAAGCAATGCCGCTGAAATGCGGCATATCGTTGATGAATTTATCCGGGTCGCCATGGCGTTCCCCGAAGTATTCTTCTCTTTAACCAGTAATGGCCAGCAGGTATTTCACCTCGAAGCGGGAAGCCTGAAACAGCGGCTGATACAGATCTTAGGTACCCACTACAATACCAGGCTGGTAAACGTTAAGGAAGATACCGACTACATGAATGTTTATGGCTTTGTTGGTAAGCCCGAAACGGCAAAAAAAACCCGTGGCGACCAGTACTTTTTTGTAAACAACCGGTTTATCAAAAGCGCATACCTGAACCATGCGGTGATGAACGCGTTTGATGAAATGATTGCCCGGGATAGTTTCCCGATGTACGTTTTGTTTATCGATGTTGATCCATCACAGATTGATATCAACGTTCATCCCACCAAGCAGGAGATCAAATTTGAAGACGAGAAAGTGATCTATGCATTTGTTCAGGCAGCGGTAAAGCATGCACTTGCCCAGTTTAGTATCGCCCCTTCACTCGATTTTTCGTTGAATGCCGATATTCAGTCGCTGGAAGCAGTAAACAGGCCTGCAACCAATGAAACATTGAACAATGTTACCTCCTCCAACCTGTTTAAAACCTTTGTTCAAAAAAACCAGGCGCACAAAATTGACCCGGTAAATAAATCGGAGCTTAACCATTGGCGCGACTTCTACGAACCCTCGGGCAAACCGCTGCAGCCTTTGGCCCCGGATCAAACTACCGACGCGGGGCAAACATCGTTTGAACACGAAGTGATCACGGGGCCTGCACTACAACGCGGAAGTCATGTGCTCATTACAGATGTTGCCTTTACCCAAATACAACAGGCCTACATACTTGCCTGCACCACTAATGGATTTATCTTAATCCACCAGCAGCAGGCACACGAGCGGGTTTTATACGATCGTTATAGCCAGGCCATCAATGGTAAGAGTATGCCTACCCAGCAAAGCCTCTTTCCGTCGACGATCGAACTTGGAGCCGGTGATACGATACTCATGCAGGAATTACTTCCCGACCTGCATACCCTCGGATACCTGATCGAACCTTTTGGCCTGAACACTTTTGTTGTGCAGGGAACCCCCGCAGACATCATACAGGGTAATGAGAAAATGGCCATAGAAATGCTGCTGGAGCAATACAAACATTTTAGCAGTGATATCAAGTTCAGCCGAAGGGAACGTCTTGTGCGTTGCATAGCGCGCCAGCAGGCCATACGCCCGGGCCAATCTTTATCGCAGCGAGAAATGACTACACTCGTAAACGAACTCTTTGCCTCCACCACCCCCAACACTACGCCAAACGGAACCCCCACGTACATCGAGTTTAAAAATGATTACCTCGACCGTATGTTTGGCAAATAGCTGCATAATCTCGAGTGGGGGATAGCCTTCTTGTATAAGCAGTTCATAGGTAATCGCCTTTGTAACGCCTCTTAGTAGCGTTCAATAATGGAAGTTATCAGCCGTTCAATGCCACGACGAATACTGCTTGCGGGCACCTGCTGATTGTTTACGAGTACGGAGAAGATTAGCGGCCTGTTTTTCCGGGTAAAGATGATACCGCTTAATGCAACGTGGTTACTCAGGGTGCCGGTTTTCGCATATATTCTGCCATTATATGCCTGGTAAAGGCTGCTTAGGGTTCCTTCACCCCCTGTCGGCAAAATGTTTTTCACCCGCTCCATGCCAAAGTCATCTTTCATCTTGTTCAGCAACCATATAAAATCCTGGGGGGTAAAAAGATTGTAGCGGCTAAGGCCAGAGCCATCCATCCATTTCGGAGATTGTGGCAATCCGGCATAATCCGTTTTCAATAGCGTATCAATAACCTTCCGGTCATCCATCCTGCCCAACCTGTTCTGGCTCACCATCAGCAGGGTTTGTTCGGCAAAGAAGTTATCGCTGCGGTGCATCATAATAGAGAGCAGCGAATCTGTAGGCTGTGAAAAAAGCGGTTTGAGTCCGTCCTCCGCTAGTGCTTCTGTGCGGCGGACTACTTTTTTATGTATGGTGTCGGCCAGGTAACGGCTTGCGAAAGCACCCTTTTCCATGGCAAGGGTTATTGTTTTGCGCGGCGCGATCGTGCCCTGTCCGTTTAATACCGAAAAGAAGTGTCCTCCTGGGTTGCGGCTGATGTTCCAGGGCTGGCCGGCTGAGGGAATACCAACAATTGCCTGGTTCAACAACTGCGGTACTGCATGCACGCTGTCGCCTTCAAAAACAAAGGTTGCGATGTTGCCATACATCGGAAAAGGGTCCCGTTCAGCCATGTACTCTTCTGCGTAATCATCCCATGCCCATCCTCTCCCCAGGGGTTCCGAAGCAAAAGGGGTGTAAAGTTCAACCCCCGTGATCCGGTCTTGTTTTAAATAATCCATCAGCGGTTGACGCTTAAAATCCGGGTGTAAAAAGGTGGGATCGCCGGTTGCCTGCAACAATACCTCGTCGTCATTTTCCTGGTACAGGGCAGCCAGTATGCTATCCCCTAAATATTTCATTGCAGCATAACAGGTAAAGAGTTTGGTGTTACTCGCCGGAATAAAGTATTTGTCGCCGTCATGATTGTAAAGGTATTTTCGTGTCGAGGGGTCGTAAACGCTGATGCCAATATGTGCGCCCTTGAAGCTGCTGTCGTTGAGCAGGTACGCAGATGCTTTCTTGTGCAGGAAACGATTTGGCGAACAGGAAAACAGGGTGCCTGCCAGTGCAAAGAGCAGTGCCGCAAGCAGGATTTTTGAGGAAAGTGTTTTATCGCGAGTCATGAATGCTAAACGTAAGTTTTTATGAAGTAAGAACATTATTATGAATTACCTGCAAAGGCAATGTATATGTTCTGTTCAGCAGTAATCCTGTAACCAGCGGGCGGAGGAATAACCCGGGATTGAATGGTAATTCCGGTTGCCCATCTTTGCCATTACAATCAGAACAACAGCATCTTCAGCAGAACGGGCATTATTTACATACTATTAACGAACGGTTAAATGATTGCTATTGCACCTGCCCTACCTTTCAAAAATGAAACAACCACTACTCCTGCTTTTTTTTACCTGCTTTACATTTACCCTGTTTGCACAGCAGGGTGATTTTATCGTCATTAAAAAACGGGGGCGTACGGTAAAGAGTTTTTTTTCCGGAGCAGAGGTAAGCTTTCAGATGAATAACGGGGAGTGGTTCCAGGGCAAAATAGCAAACATAAAAAACGACTCTTTATTTTTCAGGCAACAGATCGTTCGACAGGTGCCAACGCCCTGGGGGGTGCCGCGCCTTGATACCATGACAACCGGAGTTCGCAGGGTTTACTTTAAAGACATCCGCGCCATTCCGAAAAAACATGAGTCGTTTTCCTATGTAAAAGATGGAACCGTTTTCATCATGGCGGGCGCGGGGTATCTCCTGTTAAACGTCATTAATAGTGCTTACCTGCACTATGCAGTCTTTGGCGACGATAACCTGCCAAAAGTGTTAGGCGCTACCGGTGTGCTGGCCACAGGGCTCGCCCTTAAAAAGTTGCATAAAGATTATATCGTACTTGGTCGAAAATATGCGATCGATTATATAAAAATGTAAGTCTATACGGCTAAACGTTCACGGGTTTATCCAGCGCATCTTTTACGGTAACAGTTGAAATCCTGGTATCGTCAGTCATATTACCCATCCACTTCCTGATCACCGGGGACAGAAACATCAATATCACGCCAATAAGTATAGAACCCTGGGCAATCTTTAAGAGGATGTCGGCATAGTAAGGCAGAGAGGTCACGGGATTGTTTGCAGCTGCAACTTCCGCGGGAACACTCATCATCGATCCGATCTTGCCGGCGAGGAATTCTCCAATGGCGCTCGCGAAAAACCATATCCCCATCATCATCGAAACAATTTTCACAGGGGATAGCTTGGTGACCATCGAAAGCCCGATTGGCGACAGGCACATCTCGCCACAGATGATAAAAAAGTACCCGCCTACAAAAGAAAACATCGAGATCAATCCACCATTTGCATTTTTGCATCCGAGGTAGAACACATAAAACCCAATTCCCATCAACAGGAACGAAAATGCAAACTTGAACGGGGTTGAAGGCTCTTTACCCTTCTTATTTAACCATGGCCAGAGCCAGGCAAAAATAAAACTGCAGATCACTACCCAACCCGGCGGTAGAAAGTTGTTTACCGAAAGTGGTGGAAGGTTCATCCCGCCCACGTTCATGTCAACATTGCGCATTGCAAACAGGTTTAGCGAGCCCGCATTTTGCTCGTAAAAAGCCCAGAACAGGGTCGAGGAAATGATCATGACAAGTGCAGCGAACAACTTGAATTTTGCGGCTGCTTCAAGGCTGAAAGCAATATACAATACGTAAGCAAGCGATAGCCCACCCAATCCGAACATAATAAAATCCATCACCTCATATTGGTTAAACAGGGCCACTACCATCGGAACCACGAGCAGGGTTCCTCCATAAATAAGGTATTCGTTGGTTATAAATCCAAACCGTGGTTTCTTTAGTGCTGCCTCATTTGGCGGCAGTCCCTTTTCCAGCAACGATTTCTTGCCGATCGCAAAAACAATAAGTCCTACAATCATAAAAAGCCCGGCAAGTCCAAAGCCATAATGCCAGTTGATCCGTTGTCCAACATAACCGCAAAGCAGTCCACCGAGTGCGGCGCCAACATTAATGCCCATGTAAAAAATGGAGAATGCGCTGTCTTTTCTTGGGTCATTGTTCGAGTAAAGTGTACCAACAAGACTCGAGATATTGGGTTTAAAGAAGCCGTTGCCACAAATGATGAATGCCATCCCATAAAAAAAACTCCAGCCCTGCGGTATGGCAAGTACCAGGTGACCAATTACCATTAACACCCCACCAAACAGTACTGCCCGGCGATATCCGAGAAACCGGTCTGCCATCATCCCGCCAAACATCGGCATGGTATACACCAGTGCCGCATACGACCCAAGGATCGCATAACCTTTTGGCTCGTCAAACTTCAGTTGGGTCACCATGTACGCGAGCAGTAGCGCTTTCATTCCATAGAAGGAAAAGCGCTCCCACATTTCCGCAAAAAACAGCATGTACAATTGCCGGGGATGTTTCTTCGTGGTCAACTCCGGTTGTGGCGCAGATTCGGTCAGATCCATAGTTCTTGTTTGTCGGTTAATAATTGTAATCAGCAGAAAAATAAGGGAACCGTTATTTACACAAACAGCACTTAGCCTGCTTGAAGTTTTTTTTGGTGACCAGCGATATCTTTCATGGCGGCAGTTGTTGTGTCACTCACTTGTACGGTTGGTTTTTCATGGCAGCCCGAACATCCTTCCAAATTAAAAGCAGTCACGATAACATGACTGCTCATAAGTTTTGCAATTGTCGATTTAAAAAAACCTCTATATCCTTATTTCACCCCGTGCATCATCTTTTTGAGTATCGGGGTAATTGCATAAAGAATTATAGATGCCGCACCACAAAGAATTACAAACACCATAAAAAACTCAAATAGGTTATGTATTGTAAATCCGGCAAAGTGCGGGTAAGTTGTAGCGATTTTTCGCTCTGAAAGAAAAGCGAGTTGCTCGCTTGTTGCGGTAGTGGTACCATCCAGTATGCCCTGCAGGTTGATGCCTTTTTCAGAAGCTGCGGTATACTTGTCGGTGGTTGGCGGCAATAAGGCGCCAAGCGTACCGGTTAAGGCATATCCTGCTGCATTACTCAGGAACCATACACCCATAAGCAGCGAAGCAAAGCGCCTGGGCGCCAGCTTTGCCACGAGTGAAAGCCCGATAGGGGAGAGGCAAAGTTCACCCCAGGTATGCAAGAGGTATAATACAATCAGCCAGATTACCCCAAGTTTGCCGCTTGTGCCAAGGTCTTTAACCTGCATGGCGATGATAAAGTAGCCAAGTGCAATTAATGCAAGGCCGATAGCTTGCTTTACAGGAGAAATGGGTTCCATGTTTTTTCGTTGCATCCATAGCCACAATGCACTAAATGGAAGGGCGAAGATGATTACGAAAAAACCGTTGAAGTTCTGAACCATGCTCGGCGGCATTTTCCATCCAAGGATACGGGTATCGGTTTGGTTGTCAGCAATAAAGGTGAGCGACGAACCTGCCTGCTCGAATGCTGCCCAAAAGAAGATCACAAAAAAAGCTACGATGTACAGCACCAGTATCCGCTGGGTTTCTACCCGGGTAAGCGACTTATCGGTAAGGATAAATATGGCAAGGCTCAGGCCCGACGCATAAATAAATGGGTAAACAAAGGTCTTTATGGGGGAAAGGGCAAGCGCCTTGAAGTAGCCGCCTATCCCGGGTTCGGTAATGGGCATTGCGGTAGAATCCCAGGCGAGGTATTGAAACAGGAAGTAAAAGCCAACTACGAGTGCGCCCAGGATCATAACAGCCTGCCTCGTAAACTTGGCGCTTGTTGCTTCATCCTGGTTACTTAAACTATGATTTGGTTTCCCGCCAATGGCAGCACCTGTTGGTGTTACTACATATTTGTTTTTCAGAAACCAGAAAGTGATTGTGCCAATCAGCATGGCAATACCGGCAGCAAGAAAACCCCACTTAAATGCGCCAAGATCGCGTACCGTTCTTTCCACCCCATTTACCACCATTACTACTTCGCGGTCGCCAAGTAGCGGACAAATGGTTTGACCAAGCAGGGCACCCACGTTGATGCCCATATAAAAAATGGTAAACGCAGAGTCAAGTTTGCTTTTTTGTTCTGCAGGGTAAAGCGACCCTACCATAGAGGAGATGTTCGGCTTGAAAAAGCCGTTTCCGAAAATGATCACCAACAGTGCAAACCACATCAGGGATTTCGACAAGTCGAGGTTGGTAGAAAAGATGCTTGCACTCCCAAAAAGAAACAGTTGTCCTACTGCCATGGTAAGGCCACCAAGAATGATACAGTTGCGGTTACCCAGGTATTTGTCGGCAATGTATCCACCGAGCATCGGCGTCAGGTAAGAAAGACCAAGAAAGCCACCATAAATGATTGAAGCTTCCTGTTCACCCATCAGCAACGCATTTGCAAGAAAGAGGGTAAGAATTGCCCTCATGCCATAAAAGTTGAAGCGTTCCCACATCTCCGTCGCGAATAAAACCCGTAAGCCTTTTGGATGACCTTTTTGTGCCGTGGCGTTGGCTAGGATCGCTTCGTCAGCTGCACTTACATTGCTCATATATAACTGTTTCGTTCTTGATTGGTGAAAAGGTTTTAAACCTGAAAATAGGATAATTTCCCTTTAGTTCGTGTTTGCAGGCACCTAATGTGTATGCGAGGTAAATAGTTTTTACATTCGTCCCATATTTTAATAAGTATTAACCAGATTATATGAAGATCTTATTGCTGGGCTCAGGTGGTCGGGAGCATGCACTTGCCTGGAAGATGAAGCAAAGCCCGTTATGCAATGAGCTATTTATAGCGCCGGGCAATGCGGGCACATCCGAAGTAGGAGAAAATGTCGCGATCAGCTCGTCGGACTTCGCTGCAATCCGCTCGTTCTGTATCGACCGGCAAATTGACTGTGTTGTGGTTGGCCCTGAAGAACCCCTGGTGAAAGGCATTTACGACTACCTTACCCAGGACGAAGAAAGTTCAAATCAGTCGTGGAAGGGAATCGTAATCGGCCCATCTGCCGCAGCTGCGCGGCTGGAAGGAAGTAAGGCTTTTTCCAAACACTTTATGCAGCGACATAATATTCCCACTGCCGGCTATGCTGAATTCGACGAATACAATTATGCAGCCGGCAAGATGTATATCGCTGAGCATTCGTTGCCGGTTGTGCTAAAAGCCGACGGCCTTGCTGCAGGAAAAGGGGTTATCATTTGCGAAACCCATGAGCATGCGTCAGCGGCTTTCGAGGAGATGATCAAAGGAAAGCAGTTTGGTGATGCGTCGTCAAAAGTAGTAGTCGAAGAATTTTTGCAGGGCATAGAGCTAAGTGTATTTGTACTCACCGACGGTGCTGATTACCAGGTGATCGGCCATGCCAAGGATTATAAAAGGATTGGCGAAGGCGACCTGGGTCTTAATACCGGGGGCATGGGTTGTGTTAGCCCGGTTCCATTTGCAGACAGTGCTTTTATGAAGAAAGTAGAGGAACGGATTATTAGGCCAACGATCAGGGGCCTGCATACGGAGGGGATGGTTTATAAGGGTTTTATATTTATCGGCTTGATGAATAACAATGGCGAACCTTATGTTATCGAGTACAACTGCAGGATGGGTGATCCCGAAACAGAAGTGGTGATGCCCCGGTTGAAGAACGACCTGCTGGAACTTTTCCTGGCGGTAGACAACAATACGCTCGACCATATTCAGATCAGCTACGACGACCGGTGTGTTGCAACGGTTGTTGCAGTCAGCGGTGGCTACCCCGGCGAGTATCAGAAAGGAATAGCCATTTCAATTCAACCTTCCGCTGGCAGGGAAACATTGTCGGAAGGTGTCATGATTTTTCATGCAGGTACCGCTTTGCAAAACGGCAACCTCGTAACAAATGGCGGGAGGGTGCTTGCCGTGACTTCGGTCGGCGAAACCATAACCAAAGCTGTACAACAATCCGTAGCGGCAATGCAGGAAATATCATTTGAGGGCATGTATTACAGAAGCGACATTGGTTACGAGTTCAAGGATTAATATCATTTTAATCATGGGCGTTTACAAGACTTTAACAATTGGTGTTGAAGTTGATTTGCTTCTTTGTGTTGATTTTTTGTGGTGAGAATAAGCGTTTTCTTTCTGGTAACACAATTAAGTTTAGCTTTCCGGGTAGTGTAGTTTATGTTTGCTGACATTCCGGAAAACCCGTGGCTACCATCCTCATTATTCGCAGCAGTACATATTACAAAATTTGGTACCGGAAGCGAATGCCAGTATTCTTTTGAATCATTTGTCTTGTCCTTTAGCTATGATAATGTGCGGTTTATAGATGCAATTGTTAACATCAGATGTGCAAACCAAACTGTTGTTCACATTCACTAAAAGCAGCTCTATCCGCGATTTCTCTACTTTGTTAATTCGGATTATTTCTTACAACTTTGCACGCATTACATTAAATAGCAGACTCAATAATATAAATGGGACTTTTCAACTGGTTTACACAGGAAATTGCAATGGACCTTGGTACCGCCAATACCTTGATCATCCATAACGAGGAAGTGGTGGTGAATGAGCCTTCTATAATTGCGCTTGATCGTAATAATCTTAAAACAGTAATCGCTGTGGGCAAACGTGCATTAATGATGCACGAAAAAACCCATGAAAGTATTCGAACCATTCGTCCGCTGAAAGATGGTGTAATCGCAGATTTTAATGCTGCTGAACTCATGATACGGGAAATGATCAAAATGATCTACCCTAAGAAGCCATTGTTTCCGCCAAGCTGGAGGATGATGATATGTATTCCATCGAGCATTACAGAGGTTGAAAAACGTGCGGTTCGCGACAGTGCTGAGCAGGCGGGAGCAAAAGAAGTATACCTGTTGCATGAGCCTATGGCAGCGGCATTGGGTATTGGTATCGACGTTGAAGAACCGGTGGGCAATATGATCATTGATATCGGGGGAGGAACAACAGGGATCACTGTTATCGCGCTTGCCGGTATCGTGTGCGACCAGAGTATCCGTATTGCGGGCGATGAATTTACAGCTGACATCATGGAGGCGCTACGCCGGTACCACAGCTTGTTGATTGGTGAAAGAACGGCTGAACAGATCAAGATACAAATTGGCGCTGCCATGAAAGATCTTGACAATCCACCCGACGACATCCCGGTTAACGGACGCGACCTTGTAACCGGTATTCCTAAACAGATTATTGTCAGCTACCAGGAAGTAGCCGAAGCGCTGGATAAAAGTATTTTCAAGATTGAAGAGGCTATCCTAAAGGCCCTTGAAACAACACCACCCGAATTGGCATCGGATATCTATCGCCGCGGGCTGTACCTCACAGGTGGTGGAGCCTTGCTGAGGGGACTTGATAAACGCTTGAGTCAAAAGATTAAACTTCCTGTTCACGTAGCCGACGATCCGTTAAAAAGCGTGGTCAGGGGAACGGGTATTGCGCTGAAAAACTACAATCGTTTTCCATTTATTATGCGCTAACATTGGCGGGCTAGCCCGAATGCAGGTTGTTTAAAACGTATTTCCTACAAATTATAAAAATAACAGTCGTTCCCCGGTAAGGAAAGGCAGGGAGGGGTTTAATGAAAAACATATTTCTCTTCATCAGAAGATATTTCAATTTTCTCTTCTTCCTGGTGTTGCAGATTGTTTCTCTATCCTTCCTGGTCACCTACAACAAAACGCAGGAAGCAGTTTATTCGAATTTCGCCAACGAGATTACCGGCAGGGTAAATACCCAGTACAACAAGGTTCAATATTACTTTCAGCTTAAAGAAACAAACCGGCAGCTATCGGACGAAAATGCCCGTTTGCGGAACATGCTTGCCGCAAACTTCGAGGGCCCTGATACTTCTATTGCCAAAGGTATAGACACTCTTACGCGCGATACTACCGGACGTATACGAAAGTTCATCTGGTTGCCGGCGAAGGTTGTTGGTAATAGCTATTCTTCGGCAATGAACTATTTAACCCTTCACCGGGGCGGATTACAGGGGGTAAAGAAAAACATGGCCGTTGTCGGGCCTGAAGGCGTGGTCGGGACTGTGATTGACGTTTCTGATAACTACAGCCGTGTAATGAGTTTGTTGCACACCAACAGCCGCGTCAGTTCTATGCTTTTAAAGGGGAAAATAGCCGGCAGCGTTGAGTGGGATGGTACAGATCCACGTTTTCTCACCTTACGAAACATTCCACGTAGCATTGAAATCAAGAAGGGTGATTCCGTTGTTACCAGCACTTATTCCGCCAACTTTCCTTCGAATATAATGGTGGGTACTATTTATGATTTCAAACCCGATGGCAGTACCAACTCTTACCTGATCCGGTTAAGGGCAGCAACAAATTTTTACAGCATTCAATACGTAAACCTGGTCGAAAACATTCAGTGGGAAGAACAACGCAAACTGGAGGCTACCCCTGTTAAAAACCAATGAGCCCGTTTTTTAAATATACCATCCGCTTCATACTTTTCATACTGTTCCAGGTGTATATCCTGAACAATATACCTCCGTTACACAGGTTCATTACACCTTACCTGTACTTCCTTTTTATACTCTGGCTGCCATTTACCATTTCGCGTACACTACTTACGATGTTGTCGTTTGTTTTTGGTCTTACGCTTGACTACTTTACCGGAACACCGGGTTTGCATGCTGCGCCTTGTGTGCTGATCGGCTACCTGCGCCCATTCCTGATCAACCTGTTGATTTCGCAGGAAGGTGCCGAACTTAACTACGCTGAACCATCTATAAAAAGCATGGGCTGGGCACCATATGCCTTATACGTACTTGTATTTACATTTATCCACCACTTTTACCTGGTATTGATCGAGTGGATGCAATTCGGAACTTTCATTTATTTTCTTGGCAAAGTTGCCGCGACTACAGGAATAAGTTTTCTCATGATCTTTATCACCGACCTCCTGTTTTTCCGCAAACAAAAGTTTAGGACCAACACCGCGTAACAAGCCTGCAGCGTTTGTTAAAATAACCAGTGTCCAATATTTTATCGCAGCGTTCTAACCGCCGCCCTTGTCATTGAAAATACATTATTGATAGCGGATACCTGGTAGAACTTCCGACCCTGGTGTTCCTACTCTTCATTGCACAAAGCAGCGTCGTGTGGGTAAACCCTGCTGCGGATTGCTGCAGCAGTACAAGTGTGCGACGCAACGATGACCGGCTCTGAAAAAATGCCCGGCTCAAAAAAAAAGTTCAAGGGTATCACTACGCTATCGCCCGGGATCGGGACTAAAGGGGTTTTCTTTTGCGGCGATATGCCTGTAAACTCACCGTTGATAAAACATACTAACAATTGTTTATTAAACCTGGAGAATTTACCTGGCAAAATCGAATAACAAACTGCAAATTTGTACAAATAATTTCTAAAAAAGTAGTAAAACAGAACGGGCAAAATGCCGGTATTCAATCAATCGCGGAGTAGGGTTATTCAACTCATTTTTATCATCGTTTTCCTGGTGATTGTTGGGCAGCTTTTTAACCTTCAAATTCTTTCGAGCAAATACACAGAACTGGCGCTGGACAATGCAGTAGCCAAGAAAATCGTATACCCGAGCAGGGGTATCATCTATGACCGCAAACACCGGGCAATCCTTGATAACATTTCGAAGTTTGACTTTATTGTTACGCCAAACCAGGTAAAGGGAATCGACACTTTTTCTCTTTGTACAATTCTCGGGATTGATACGACAGAATTCAGGAAACGCATTGTAAACTGCATTACAAAAAATGGGAGGTACAGGCCAAGTGTATTTGAACCGTTGGTGTCGCCGCAGGTTCAGGCGCAGCTGGATGAGAACATGTACAAGTTTCCCGGCTTTTACCTGAGTGAGCGCCCAATACGTTCTTATCCCTACAAGGTGGCTGCACACGTACTGGGCTATGTGGGGGAAGTGGATACCACGATCATCCGCAAATCGGGTAACTTTTACCAGATGGGAGACTATGTGGGCCGCACAGGTTTGGAGGCAAGTTATGAGAAGGTATTAATGGGTCAGCGCGGGGTGAAGTTCCTGATCAAAGACAATAAAAATCGTATACAAGGGCCTTACGAGGGCGGTGTTCTCGATACTGCTTCGCTTGCGGGGCGTAACCTTTACAGTAGTCTTGATATTGAACTGCAACAGCTTGCAGAGCAGTTGATGAACAGCAAGATCGGGGGTCTTGTTGCCATAAACCCGAAGACAGGTGGTATACTGGCAATGGCTTCCGGACCCTCATTTGATCCGAACGACCTTGCTGGTGCGATGTTCCGGAAAAATTATGGACGGATGGTTATGGATACTGCCCGACCGCTTTATAACCGTGCTATCAAAGGTCAGTACCCGCCGGGCTCTACCTTTAAGCCGATTGGTGGTTTGATCGCGCTTGATGAAGGTTTGATTACGCCTGCCTATGGTTATCCCTGCGGCGGAGCGTATTATGCTTGTAGTCGCGCAGTAAAGTGTACCCACGCAGGTCACGGACATGCCGCAACCTTGCGCGCAGCAATCGCCAACTCCTGTAACTCTTACTTCGTTAACGTATTCAGGATGGCGATTGATAATCCCAAATACCAGAGCCCCCACAAAGGTTACCTGAAATGGAAAGAGTATATGAATGCTTTCGGGCTTGGTGTACGCCTGGGTGTAGACCTGCCAAGTGAGGACAGGGCAAGCGTGCCGGACACCAGTGGTTACAACCGCGATTATGGAAACCCCAACTGGAACAGCTGTTTTATGCAAACGCTTGGAATAGGCCAGGACCGGATGACTGCAACCCCAATACAGATGGCAAACGCGATGTGTATCATTGCAAATAAGGGCTACTACTATACTCCGCACTTTGTAGATAGCATCCAGGGAGAGTCTGCTGAAGATACCGTACTTGCAAAATACCGGATTAAACATAGCCCGCTGCACATCAGCGACGACTCATATGAAGCCATTCACGCGGGCATGAATGATGTAACGGTTTATGGTACGGCGGTATCCGCAAAAATTGATGGGATTGACCTTTGCGCCAAAACAGGTACCGCACAAAATCCGCACGGTAAAAACCACTCCATATTTGTAGCTTTTGCACCCCGCCAGGATCCTAAAATTGCGATGGCGGTAGTCGTTGAAAACTCAGGATATGGAGGAACATGGGCCGGCCCGATCACTTCGTTGATGATTGAAAAGTACCTTAATGATACGATTGCAGAAAAGAGAAAGCCTCTGCTGAAACGGATTTCTGAGGCCGACCTAATCCCATCTGCAATCAAGCACTGGTACTACGTGAAAGACAGTCTGAGGAGAGTAAGGCTTGCAAAAGAGGTAAATGAAAATACCCCGATAGAGGCTTCGCCGGTTGTTCCAAGGAAAACGACTTTTGATCCGGACGCTGAACCAAATCGCCGCGACACCGGCTCAGGTGAGGACCCCCGCAAATTTTACATGAACCTGCCTGGCGAAATAAGGGTTAAAAAAGATACTGCCAAGCTATGAGAACACGAAATGACTCAATGTCGAAGGGTATAGACTGGTTGATGATCTGGCTCTATGCCGCCCTTGTGACCATAGGCTTGCTGATGATTTTTGCAAACGAATACAAGGAAGGTGAAAGTTACTTGCAACCGATTATCAACCAGTCAAAGGACTATGGAAAGCAAGCTTTGTGGATCGGTATCTGCGCTGTTCTCGCAACGTTTATCCTGTTAACCGATAGTAAGTTCTTCACGGCTACGGCAAATCTCATGTATGGCCTCGGTATTTTGCTGTGTATCCTGGCGTTGGTGATTGGTACTGAGGTAAAGGGTTCTAAATCCTGGATTGTGTTGGGCGGATTGCGACTACAGCCCTCGGAGCTCTGTAAGGTATTTACCTGCCTTGCACTTGCTAAGTACATCAGCCGGCAGGATACTGATTTTACGAAAATGAAAGCGCAGCTTATTGGTGGAGCAATCGCCCTTGCTCCGGCTTTCATCACGATCGCTCAAAATGAAACCGGCCTTGCGCTGGTTTACTTTTCATTTTTCCTGGTAATGTACCGTGAAGGTTTGCCTCCCTTTATTTTAATTGCCGGCGCCTCAGTAGCGGTGCTCCTGATATTATCGCTTATACTGTCTGTGCAAACGCTGATGATCACTTTCGCGGTGATTGCCTTACTTGTACTGTGGTTGATGCGACGACAGCTGAAACGAAACCGGATGTTGGTCTGGATCGTTGTAGGGGTTTGGGGATTAAGTTCTTTTATTTCGGCTGTGGCGGTGCCATATGGCATCAACACATTGATGAAACCCTACCAAAGGGATCGTATTTACAGCCTGGTAGGAAAGCTGTATGTGCCCCAAAATCCCGAGGAGCTAGCGGAGTTAGAAAAGGTGAAGGCAAAAAGCAGGGGTAAGTCCCAGAACCAAAGTGAATACAACGTTATCCAGTCGAAAATCGCCATTGGATCTGGCCGTTTGACCGGTAAGGGATACCTGAAAGGCACGCAAACCCGCTACGACTTTGTGCCTGAACAGCGAACCGACTTTATTTTTTGTACCATTGGCGAGGGATTCGGTTTTCTTGGGAGCCTGGTGTTCCTGAGTCTTTATGCGCTGTTATTGTTTCGCATCATTATCATCGCAGAACGACAGCGCAGCACCTTCAGCAGGGTTTACGCTTATGGCGTAGGCAGCATCTACTTTTTCCATATTGCCATTAATATTTGTATGACGATAGGCCTTGCCCCGGTAATCGGGATACCGCTTCCCCTGATCAGCTATGGTGGCTCATCGTTGCTTACCTTCACCATGTTGCTCTTTATCCTGATCAGGCTTGATGCCGACCGCCAGATGGTTCTCAGGTAGCTACAAAGAACGACTACCCTAAAATAGATGAATGAAAATATGTCCGCTTTCCGAAGGAGCATTTTCTGTTGACAAGTCCAAAGTTTTTGTTCCTTTTGAAAAAGGTACAGATGATATCCAGCAGCGGGCTGCAGGCAGCCTTCTCGTGGAGGTACAACCATTTGCGGTTGTTACCGGTAGAGATGTCCTTGTAATCGATGCCGGACTGGGCTTTTCTGAAGGTGGAGAACTCCAGATACATAAGAATTTGAGGGCTAATGGAATTGAACCGTCAACAGTTACTAAAGTGTTGATGAGCCATTTGCATAAAGATCATTCCGGAGGGGTAAGTGTAAAAGATCGATTGGGTAATTCGCGGCTTTCATTTGAGAATGCTACCTATTATGTTCAGGAAAAGGAGTTGCAGTTTGCGTTAGATACCGGTTTTCCGTCGTTTATAACAGATGAGCTTACTATACTAAAGGACCATCCTTCCGTTAAAATGATTGATGGAGATGGCGCAATTAATGAGTCGATCCGGTTTGAGGTTTCCGGCGGGCACTCACCTTTCCACCAGGTGTTCTGGATAACGGAAAATAATGAAATTGCTTTTTTTGGCGGAGACGTGGCGCCACAATACCAGCAAATGAAAAGCCGTTTTGCGGCAAAGTATGACTATGATGGAAAAAGGTGTATGGAGTTACGCAAAGAATGGTGGGAAAAAGGTCAGGCCGAGAGATGGCAATTTATGTTTTACCATGATATAAAAACACCTGTTTGGCCGCACCTGTAGCGTAAGCTACGCCATAAATGACATAAAAAAGGCCCGCCCTAAAAAGAGCCGGCCGTTGCTAACCTATGAAAAACACCTAGTTCAAATCAGGTTGAAATATTATAGTTGTGAATCTTTTGACTTGGATCTTTGCTTGTTCTGCCTTCTGGCTTGTTCGTTTCTAAGCATCGTCCGGAAACTTCGCTCAGCTTTGAAAACGCCATTTACCCTTTTATCGTCCACTAAAATCTTCTTGAAGGAGATCCTATATTTCTTGCGAATGTTTAAAACGGTTTCTTCCCATTCCAGTTCATCCTTATGCGCCTGACGTGCTTTCTTTAACTCTGAACGATAGCTTTGATAAACCGGCCAAAATCCTTGTGCTTCCTCGCTTGTGAGCGATAACTGTTTAGTAACGTAGGCGGCAAATAATGCTTCAGCCCTATTATTCCTAACGGGTTGTGCAAAACAAAAGTAATTAATGTTTCCACAAATCAAAATGAATAGAAACAATTTTTTCATATATTGATTATCCATCAGTGTTAGTTTCACCCGGTAACGGGTTTTCTTTTAAGTACTCCTGAATGTCTTCTGCCGGTATTTCCTGCAGGTTTCCTTTTATATCAGTGTCGCCGTTTGCTGCCGCGTTGAGCGCACTTGCTTCCGGCGTAGTTTGTGTAACCAGGAACTCATCGATTTCACTTTCAGATAGTTGTTGCACATCAACCGGGTTGAAGTTAATGACCCTGGCAGATTGGGATTCTTTACTGTTGTGTTGTTGACCATCGTTTAAGTAGGTTACCCCTGCAATCGCTAACAACCCGGTAATTACAGCGGCGGCCATATAGCGGGTAAGTTTTTTCATAGAATGCACGACTGCCGGTTTTCGCCTGCCCGGGTTGATGGTTTCCATTGCATTCAACCCTTTGAAATACCCATCGGGAACAGAATAGACCGGGGCTTTAGAGATACCGCGAATGATGGGAGTATCTGCAAGCTCATCTGGTTGATCGTCAACTGCTTCATTTTCGCGGATCTTTCTAAGTATTTGCAAAGGAAGGGTGTTGAAGTAGCCCTCCGGAACACTAAAAGGCACTTCAGGAAGTTGAGTTACTTCCTGAAGTTTGTTGAGTATGCTGGTTTGAAGTTCTCCAAAGTAGCCGTCCGGAACCCTGTATACATTCCTCTTAGGCACCCGCGCGAGCACAGGTGCGATTTGAAGGAGTTCAGCGTTTAAGTTCTCAGCGTTCATAGTTCTACGACAATTTTGCCGTCGGTGAGTTTAATTTTTAGTGATGTATTCTTCGATCTTTTTTGCCGCATGATGATAGCTGGCCTTTAAGGCTCCTTCGCTGGTATCCAGGATCCGGCTCATTTCCTCATATGGCATTTCGTCGTAGTACCTCAGGTTGAAAACCAGTCTTTGTTTTTCAGGAAGCTGCTGTATTCCTAGTTGCAGTTTCCATTCCAGTTTATTTGCATCAAAGCCTTCATCGGCTTTTATCTTATTGCTCAAGCCATTTTCATCGTCACTAAAGCTCGTTGTTTTTCTTCTTTTTTGCTGATCAAGGAATGTAAGGCTTTCATTGGTAGCTATCCGGTATAACCAGGTATACAGCTGGCTGTCTTCCCGAAAGTTGTCGAGCCCTTTCCAAACCTTAATGAACAGGTTTTGCAGAATGTCATTTGCATCTTCATGTTCAATAACCATTCTTCGGATATGCCAATACAGCTTCTCCTGGTACTTTGTCAGAATAGCTGTAAACGCCTTTTCTCGGGTTAAGGGCTGTCGGAACTGGTGTAATAATTCCTTGTCTTCGGGTAACATGCAGTTTTGGAGTTAGGGATTTGGCTGGTATTACAACCAGGGATATATTTGAGAAACCCTTGTAAAGTTCCACTTTGGATCTGTTTAAATGGACCCCCGCCGGTTGCATTGCCGTCTCAATTCCTATCGCCCGGCAGGCCCCATCGGAAGCATTCAGATAACTCCCTTTGTGTTAAGTTTAATCCTTAAACGTTAAAACCGGAAGAACTCAGCAAATACATGGGTACTAAAGTAACTGACGCTAAATGCCGGTTAAATCATGGGTGGTGGTTGATAATCGCTATTTAAGCAATTGGCACTTCTAAGAGGGCTTCATGTGACTCATCTTGACAATTCGGAAATGGTACAGAAGCTCATTTTGAGCGAATGGGCTTCTTCGATCAGCGCCCTCAATTTGTAAACCGGCAATTGCATTTTGAGGGTGTCAGTCCCGATATGATGCGCTACGAACACTGCGCAAGCATTACCAGACTTGGCGTTTCTAACCAGCTGCAACAATTGACTGAGAGGGCGTTTGCTTGACTCATCTATACCAAGACCGTAGATAATCCTGTTTTCGCACCCCGTCACCAGACTCTTCGCAAGGTTTGTTGTGCCGTTTAATGCCCTTACGCTCTTGAAGTATTTACCCAATTCATTATCGAGCAATGCGGTATGCTTGCCGTAAGGATAAGCAAACGTTTTAGGATAAAACCCATCAGCGTTCATTTTTTCCAAGCCTGCTAAAATCTCGCATTTGATAAGTTTATCCATGCTGGCATTATTGAGGTACTGCTTCAAATCAAAATGATTGGTACTATGAAAAGCTATTTCATGTCCCTTTTGTTGGAGGTGTTTGAGCTTCAACTTTTGTGCACTACTGAACCGGTGATAGCTTGAAATGTAAAAGGTTGCTTTTACTCCAAAAGAATCAAGTAAGGGTAAGCAGGCATACCATTCATCGATATAGGTATCATCGAATGTAAGCGCAATACCTGGTCTATCTACATGCCCATTTTTGACACTGTCTTTTGTGCATCCGACATAGAACATCCATACAAGTAGTAGTAACCCCCAGGTTTGTAGCTTCATTGCTATTCATTATTAATAGTTGGGTTTCGCGGGAAATACGGAGGAGCAGACGCGTATACTAATGCTTGTAAGAGCAAAAAATGCCCGTTGCAGTCGCAACCGGGCATTAAAATTTACTTAAACTAATTGTAAAGAAACTTCTGATTTTTGATGATGGTTTCATCTTCCTTGACCTTTTGTTCCCAGGCCCAGGCAGTACGCATCATTTCTTTAAGGTCGTATTTGATGTCCCAGCGCAAGGTGTTTTTCGCAAGGTCATTGTTTGCATATATCGCCACAACATCACCCGGCCGGCGTGGGCCAAGTTTGTAATTCAGCTTTTCTCCACTAACCTCTTCAAAGGTCTTTATTGCCTCCAGCACACTAACACCATTGCCTGTACCCAGGTTGAAGATATCGCATGATGTTTTGTTGTTGTCATCTATCAGGTACTGTAAAGCGAGGGTATGGGCGTGGGCAATATCTGATACATGAATGTAATCGCGGATACAGCTGCCATCCCGGGTATCGTAGTCTGTTCCCCAAACCTGCATTTCCGGAATTTTTCCGATAGCGGTTTGCGTGATAGCAGGTACAAGATTGGCTGGTTTACCCAACGGCAGCTCGCCGATTAAGATACTGGGATGTGCACCTACCGGATTGAAGTACCGCAACAAGATTGCTTTGGCACTTGAAGCTGCAACATAACTGGTAAGAATCTCTTCACCCATTTGCTTCGTGGCTCCGTAGGGCGACTCTGCTTTTTTTATGGGCGACTGTTCCGTAACCGGCAAGGTGTCGGGGCTTCCATAAACCGTACATGATGAAGAAAATACAAAATGTGAGATGTTGAATTCATCAACACACTTCAGCAGGTTGATGAGGGAGAAAAGGTTATTTTCAAAATACATCAAAGGCTCTTCAACCGACTCACCTACTGCCTTATAGGCCGCAAAATGAATTATTCCTGAAATGTCTTCGTTTTCCTGGAAAACAGCTCGTGTATCGTTATAATCTTTAAGGTCTACTTTGTAATTTTTTACCCTCTTACCAGTGATCTTTTCGACGCCATCTAACAGGTATTTGGTTGACCGTGAGTTGTCGTCAACAGAGATTACGTCAAAGCCGTTTTCGAGTAGGTCAACAATCGTGTGGGCTCCGATATAACCGCAACCGCCTGTTACTAATATTTTAGCCATAAGATCAGATTATGATAATTCAAGTCATGCAAAATAAGATAAATGCCTTGAAAACAGTGCAATTCAGAACGGCTAAACAAACATTTTAATGAGTAGAAAAAGCAGAGCAGCCATGAGACCGCTGATGGGAATTGTGAGTATCCAGGCCCAGAGAAGATTGACCGTTACACCCCATCTTACTGCCGAAAGTCTTTTTGTTGCACCTACGCCGATGATAGAGCCGGTAATGGTATGCGTAGTACTTACGGGTATACCAAAATGTTCTGCAATGTAAAGGGTCATTGCGCCGGCTGTTTCTGCACTTACCCCTTCAAGAGGGCTCACTTTCGTGATCCGGGTTCCCATCGTTTTTACAATTTTCCAGCCGCCACTCATGGTGCCGAGTCCGATTGCGATAAAGCAGGAAATAGGCACCCAGTTTGGGATCTGCGAGAAGTCTTCGATGTAGTGGCTGCTGATCATAGCAGCTCCGATAATACCCATTACTTTTTGCGCATCATTTCCTCCATGCCCAAGGCTAAAAGCAGCGGAGGATACTAACTGCAGCCTTTTGAACCATTTTTCTGCTTTGTGCGGCCGGGATCGTTTACTAATGTGTACAATCAGGACGGTGATCATAAATGCAATGATCATCCCGATAAGGGGTGCAAGAAAGATGAATGCTACTATCCACAACACTTTTGATCCCGCAATTACAGAGAATGTTCCATAGTGTGCAACAGCGGCCCCGATGAGCCCGCCAATAAGCGTATGTGAAGAACTTGAAGGAATGCCAAACCACCAGGTCAGCAGGTTCCAGAAGATAGCAGCAAGCAATCCACAGAGTACAACGTACAAAGCAAGTGGATCACCCTCCTGTAAGGCAACCGTTTTGGCTATCGTGTTACCGATCTTGAATTCGCCAACAATATATTTAGATACAAAAAACGCAGCGAAGTTGAATACGGCTGCCCACAAAACAGCCTGGAAAGGTGTAAGTACTTTGGTTGAAACGATGGTTGCAATTGAGTTTGCCGCATCATGAAAACCATTTATATAATCAAAAACAAAAGAGAGTATAATTATGACAATCAGAATCGGAGTCATGCAAGTTTTTTTAGCAATTGATTAGAGGATCAGTAATTAAGCGTATTTGATCATGATTGATTCAATTACATTAGCTGCATCCTCGCATTTATCAGTTGCAATCTCCATTACCTGGTAGATCTCCCTTTTTTTGATGACTTCTTTGAAGTCATTTTCGTGGTTGAAAAGCTTTTCAATGCTCAGGTCAAAGATGTCATCAGCCTGGTTCTCTATGCTGTTGACCTTTACAAGTGCCTCGGTAATTATCCGCAGATTTTTCATATCCCGCATCTGTTTGATAGCAGTTTCGATATGGAGGGAAGCGGACTCAATCAGTTCCGCCATTTTTTGAATACCGCTGTCGTTGGGGTTAACCCGGTAGAAATTCAGCTTTTTTGCAGACGCATAGATATAGTCTGCGATATCATCCAGCGCTGATGCAAGGGTATGTATGTCTTCTCTATCAAAGGGAGTAATGAAGTTCCGTCCTAATTCAGTGAATATTTTGTGGGTGTGATCGTCGTTTACGTGTTCAAGATCCTCCAGTTGCGAAGTCAGTGAGGCGCGCTTATCGTAATCGGGTTCGTTTACGAGCTGTTTCAAAACGCTTCCCATTTTGTGAACGGTAATAGCGACATCTTCAAACAGATCATAAAAAATCTTATTCTTCGGCATAAACAACCGGCCGATCGTATTTAATCCCATACAGAATATTTGAGCAAAAATAGAATTATGATGGAAAGTATGGATTTTTAATTCAATCACTTAATAATTACATAATATACCCCAGGCTTAAGTGGTGTAGGGTTTGTATGCCGGTTTGATAATATTGCGGTAACATAGGGTTAACACAGGCTTAATATCGTGCTGATACTTTTGCGGCATGGAATCAAGCACAGTAAATCGGGTTGCCATACTCACGACAATCCTTTTGTTTTCATCTCTCTCTTTCTTGTCAGCACAGTCAACAGGCAAAATTACCGGACAGGTCTTAAGCAATCGTAACGAACCCATACCGGGGGTATCTGTAAGCGTGGAAGGACTGGCTAAAGGGATTTCATCAGACGTAGAAGGCCGTTACACCCTAACGGTAGAACAGGGTACATATACCCTGAAATTTTCGGCCGTTGGGCAAAACACCCAGACTATACCGGATGTTAGGGTGGAAGCAACAAAAGCTACAGAGGTTAACGTTGTAATGGCCGAAAGCCGGAAGGAACTGACCGATGTAACGGTAAAGTCATCTTCCGCACGGAAAGAAACGGTAAACGCATTAATTGCTTACCAGCGAAATACCAGCACGGTATCGCAGGTTATTTCAGCGGAAGCAATACGCCGCTCTCCCGACAAAAATACCGGGGAGGTACTAAAACGCGTTCCGGGCACATCTATACAGGAAGGCAAATACCTGGTTGTTCGCGGATTGAGCGATCGTTATAACCAGGCCATGCTCAACGGCATTCTCCTCAACAGCACGGAGCCCGATCGAAAAACGTTTTCATTCGACATCTTTCCATCTTCGATGATCGACAACATCATTATTAATAAATCCTTTGTTCCGGAACTGACCGGCGAGTGGGCCGGAGGACTGGTGCAGGTGAACACAAAAGACGTTCCTGCAAACAACTTCTTAAACGTTCAGGTTGGAACAGGACTTAATACCCAAACGATTGGTCACGATTTTTACACCTACCAGGGCGGCAAGCTTGACTGGCTAGGTTTAGATGATGGCAGCAGATCCCTACCGGCCAATATGCCTACGAAGTCTGTGCTAGGTGCAATGAGCCAGACCGAAAAAACAGCATATGGTAAGCAGTTTGCCAACGTCTGGTCGGCAGACAAGACCGCCTCGAATTTCCTGCCTTTGCTCAACTCGAGTTTTCAGTTCAGCGGTGGTTTCAATAAACGCTACAATGGCAATACAAAGTTGGGAGGTGTATTTGCAGTGAATTACAGCCAATCCGTGCGCCGTACCCCATTTCATAACCGGCTTTATTCAGTTACGAACAATGTACCCAGCCTGAACTTCGACTATGAAAACACGAAGTACAGCAAGGATGTACTCTGGGGTGCACTCGGAAACATCACCTTGCAATTGGGCAACAACCATAAGGTCTCTTTCAAAAACATGCTGAACGTAAATGCTTCAGATTATGTTACCGAACGTACCGGTAAAGACTACGAACTTGAAGCAAACGTTGGTGAAAACATCAAAGCCACGGAGCTCGCATTAAAGTCGAATACTTTCTTTAATACCCAACTTGCCGGCGATCACAACTTGCCGGGGTTAAAATCAAAACTGCACTGGTTTGGTAGCTTTAATATTCTCGATCAGTATGTACCGGATCAACGCAGGATTCAATACAACCAAAAACCGAACGATCCGGATGCACCATACTTATTGTTGGTATCAGCCTCCCCGTCCTCACAAAAGTCCGGTAGCCGGTATTATGGTTTCTTAAGTGATTACATCTACAACACCGGTGTAGACGTTACAAAAACTTTCAGCCTGTTTGGCCTGAATCAAACTGTAAAAGCAGGATATTTCTTCCAGGTGAAGGATCGGATCTTCAACTCCCGCCCGTTTGCTGTATACCTGGCGGCGGGTGAAAATACCGCTTTGCAGTCACTGCCTGCTGATCGCATATTCAGCCCGGAAAATTTTGGAACAGGCTTGTCGAACGACAATAAGTTTGGTTTTAATGAGCTTTCCGGTGGTCAGTACCGTTATATCGCCAACACCATTCTTAATGCGGGATTTATACAATTTGATAACCAGTTTACCGACAAGCTCCGTGCAACCTGGGGTGTGAGGGTAGAAGACTATGACCAGCTCATAGGTAGCGTAAAACAAAGTGATCCTCGGCATGTTCATAGCCAGGTACGCGACTTTTTACCCGGGGTAAACATTACTTACAAGCTCAATAACAACAGTAACCTGCGTCTCTCCGGATCACAAACCGTGATCAGGCCGGAGTTCAGGGAGCTTAGCGATTTCGCCTTTTTCGACTTTGATCTGGGTGCCACGGTTACCGGTAACAAAACACTGATGAGAACAAAAGTTACCAACCTCGACCTGCGTTATGAAGTTTACCAAAAACCAGGAGAGCTGGTTACAGTTGGTGCTTTCTACAAGTATTTTAAAAATCCAATCGAACTGTATTTCAACCAAAGTGGTGCAGGAAGTTCCAGCACTTTCAACTATATCAATGCCGACCAGGCTAGAGGTTTTGGGGTTGAATTCGAAATGCGCAAACGGCTGGATTTTATCAGTGCACTGCGGAACTTCACTTTTCAAACAAACCTTTCTTATATCTACAACAGGGTTGAGCGAGACAGTTTCAAGCTGAAGAGACCAATGCAGGGACAAAGCCCTTACGTTCTAAATGCCTCACTTCAATACGATATAGAGGCGCTTGGCCTGAACACCACATTGCTTTATAACCAAATCGGTGATCGTATCCTCTACGTTGGCGGTAATGATTATCCACCGGTGTGGGAAGCGACAAGGCCCCTCATCGATTTCCAGATAGCGAAAAAAATCCTGAAAAAACAGGGCGAAGTAAAACTCAATGCATCCGACATTTTTAACCAGGTAGCCAATTATTATCACGACCTCGATGATAATCGTAAATACAACAAAAACGCCGACGCCCTTGCAATCCGCCGCCGGTATGGTACAAACATTAGCGTAGCGTTTACTTACAATATTAAATAGGAAGCCACAATTAACGCGCTTCAATCAACCAGGTTAAATAGGCACAAGCCTCAAAAAAATTTCAAAAAACAAGTACATGAAAAAGTTACTTATTCTTTTTATTGCTGCCGGTCTAATTACAAGCGGTTGCCGTAAAATTGAAGTAGACGGGGGAACAACGACAGTAAACCCTGGGACCGGTTCAGAGAACACCATTCTCGAGGGAAGGATAACCGAGAATAGAACGCTTAAGGCGCAATATACCTACAAGCTTCGCGGGCTGGTGTACGTTACCAATGGTGCCGTACTTACTATTGAGCCTGGAACAAAAATCGTTGGCGAAAGCAACCGCAACGGCGGCCTCGTAATTACCCGGAGTGCTAAAATCAGTGCAGACGGTACAGCCGATAAACCCATTGTTTTTACTTCGGAAGCTGCAACCCCTCAAAGGGGCGACTGGGCCGGACTGGTGCTATTGGGTAACGCACCTACGAATGCCTCTTTTAACGGGCAGGCTGGAGTAGGCGAAATTGAAGGCGGTATTAACAACAGTGATGGCCTTGGTTTATACGGTGGTACAAACCCGGCTGACAACAGCGGCGTTTTAAGATATGTGCGTGTCGAATACGCGGGTTATGCTTTCCTTCCCGATAAAGAAGTAAACGGAATCACGTTTGGCGGAGTGGGTAATCAAACCATTGTCGATTATGTGCAGGTATCATATGCAAACGACGATTCTTTCGAATGGTTTGGCGGAACAGTCAATTGCAAACACCTGATTTCTACACGGGCGCTTGATGATGATTTTGACTCTGATAATGGCTTCTCCGGCAAGGTTCAGTTTGGCATTGTACAACGCGACTCAGCAGTTGCCGACGTATCGAACAGCGAAGCTTTTGAAAGCGATAACGATGCAAACGGAAGTAGCCTTACTCCACAAACCAGCGCCATTTTTAGTAATATTACCGCGTTAGGACCTAAAGCCACATTGGCAAATATTGGAAACAGCAAATTCCTCGGAGGAGTACAGATCCGCAGAAACTCTTCTATTTCGCTTTATAATTCCATTGTTGCAGGATGGCCACAGGGCTTGATCATCGATGCTACCAAGGGAGTTGCTACAGATTTAAACATTACATCAGCAAACCCGTCATTGTGGGTGCAAAACACGATCATTGCAGGATGTCCGCAGCCGGTTGTATATTCAGCAAGTCCAACTGCTCCAACAGGCGCAACCCAGGCTTCTATACTCAACTGGTTTAACTCAGCTGCAAACGGAAATGCTATTCTTGCCAATGTTGCTGATCTGGGACTTACCGCAGCGTTCAACTATACAAATCCCGACTTCAATCCATCATCTGCAGCTTCTCCTGCAGCGGGTGGTGCAAGCTTCACATCATCGCGGCTTTCAGGTCTTGTAAATGTGGCCTACAAAGGCGCATGCGCAGTTGGCGATACCTGGTGGAAAGGGTGGACGAAATTTTAATTAGAGCACAGACTATAGAAGGCCGCTGTCGAATGATGGCGGCTTTTTTATATGCGACATTTTGTAACCGGTGCCTGGCGCTAGCTTAGGGTAATCAATCACCTAATGTAAAACGGTGATCGATCATTGCAGTTTGTTCCCCGATAACATGGCAGACCTTGATAATTCGGTAGCTATAAACATTGACATGTGGCTACCCGAATCTGGCAGCAGATTCTTCCGGTAATCATTCCATAACATTGGCTTTACAATTTGTTTAATTCAGCTGCTGACATTTGCATCGCAAGCAATCATTAAAGGCAATCGGACTTAATTCTCATGGTCACCCCGTTTTTACGGGGTGTTTTTTTTATTGCCTGGTGAAGTTTAATTCAAAGTCTCTCAACCCATAACATTTAGGTAATAGCAGGTTCATACTCCGTTCACAATGGTTGGGTAGTTTGCATAAACTGAACTTGTATGATCAGGTTAACCAATAGTGGAATTACAGGAAAATTACCAGCTGTTGCAAAGCGACTGGTATACACTAACAATCGCCGTACGCCTTTTGTGCGACTGTGCAAACGGTTCCTGGAAGATCAGCTTTCGAAATTGCTGATCACCACATTGCAGCCTTTTTCAACATTCTTTCGAAATCCACCTGTTCTATGAAAAACGATAAACGCGTGATTGATATCCTCGTGATTTCAGATGTTCACCTGGGCACTTACGGCTGTCACGCAAAAGAATTGCTTCACTATTTAAAGGGTATCAGACCAAAGTTGGTCATCCTAAATGGCGACATTATCGATATCTGGCAGTTCAGTAAAAACTATTGGCCAAAGAGCCATATGAAGGTGGTAAAACACCTCTTTGGATGGATTGGAAAAGGAGTAAAAACATATTACATCACGGGCAATCACGACGAAATGCTTCGCAAGTTTGTCGGACTTAAAATGGGTAGCTTTCGTATTGTAAATAAGGTTGTACTCGACCTTCCTGGCGATAAAAAAGCCTGGTTTTTTCATGGCGATGTTTTCGATGTAACCATGCAGCATTCAAAATGGCTTGCAAAGCTTGGTGCAGTTGGTTACGACACGCTGATTTTGATTAACCGGTTTGCCAACTTTATTTCGGAACGCGTTTTTAACAGGGGAAAAATCTCACTTTCAAAGAAGATCAAAGACGGTGTAAAGTCGGCAGTAAGCTTCATCAACAATTTTGAACAAACAAGCGCCGATATCGGCATCAGCAATCAATACGACTATGTAGTGTGTGGTCATATTCATCAACCTGCCATTCGAACGATGACCAATCAGCAGGGCAGTATCACTTACCTGAATTCCGGGGATTGGATTGAGAATCTTTCTTCCCTCGAGTATGTTGATGGCGCTTGGAGCATCTATCGTTTTAACAGCGAAGAGCGAGTGAAGATGAACGCTGATGAAGAGGTAGAAGAACTGTTAAACAATGATCAGCTTTTCAATAATCTCCTTAGCGAATTCAACCTGATGCGATCATGAAAATATTATATGCAATCCAGGGTACGGGTAATGGCCACCTGAGCAGGGCGCGTGATATTATACCACTACTTCAATCGGAACACGAACTTGATATATTAATTAGCGGCACACAGGCTGATGTGGACCTTCCATTTGAAATTAAGTACAGGTTTGATGGGCTGAGTTTTGTATTTGGTAAAAAGGGTGGTATCGACCTGTTTGAAACTTATAAAAGGAGCCACCTTAAAGGGCTTTTTACCGAGATTAATTCACTACCGGTTCAGGAGTACGATCTTGTAATAAATGACTTTGAACCCGTGTCTGCATGGGCCTGCTATCAAAAAAACAAGCCGTGTATATCGCTTAGCCACCAGGCTGCGGTGCTCAATAAAAAGGCTCCACGGCCAAAGAATTACGACTTTGTAGGCAAAGCCATCTTAAAAAATTATGCACCGGTTGATGAACAATATGGCTTCCATTTCAAAGCATATGATACGAACATTTTTACACCCGTTATCAGGAAGCAGGTGCGCCAGCAAGTTCCGGCCGATAAAGGCTACTATACGGTTTACCTGCCTGCTTACGACGACAAGCGTATCATCAAAGTATTAAGTGCCTGCAAGAAGGTAAACTGGCAGGTATTTTCCAAGCACAATAAAAAACCTTTTAAGGAAAAAAATATTTCCATCAGGCCCATCAGTAACGATGCGTTTATCGACAGCATGGCAGGCTCATCAGGGGTATTATGTGGTGCAGGTTTTGAAACCCCGGCCGAAGCTTTGTTCTTAAAAAAGAAGTTAATGGTCATACCAATGAAGGGCCAGTTTGAACAACAATGTAATGCTGCTGCCCTAAAGGAAATGGGTGTACCCGTAATTAAAAGCCTTCGAAAAAAACAGGTTGACAAGATTAATAATTGGCTTGCAACAGAAAACGTGATTAAGATTAATTATCCCGATAACACTGCGGCTATTTTAGATATGATCACATCACAACACGCCCCTCGTTCCAGCGACGTTTTGCAACCCGGTAAAAAGGTTTATTCGCTAAAAAAGTTTCGTACGCTTTCACTCAAAAAGCTCGTTGCAAGTTTATAATCATCAATAATGGGTTTTACAACAAAAGACTTTGGACCCGATTTTAAATGGGGTGTGTCAACAGCAGCTTACCAAATTGAAGGCGCAAGTACACTTGATGGAAAAGGCGCGTCAATCTGGGATGTTTTTGCAAACACTAAAGGTAAAACCTACCAGAACCAACATGCAAATACGAGTTGCGATTTTTACCACCACTATGCACAGGATATTGCTTTAATGAGCATCATGAATATCCCGAATTTTAGGTTTTCGATTTCATGGTCGCGTATAATGCCTGAGGGTACGGGCAAAGTAAATTATAAGGGCATAGATTTTTATAACAAGGTGATTGATTTTTGTCTTCAACTTGGCATAGAACCCTGGATTACTTTATATCACTGGGATCTGCCTTATGAGCTTGAGAAAAAAGGTGGCTGGGCAAACCGGGAAATTGTAAACTGGTTTTCTGACTACGTACACGCCTGCATCACCGCTTTTGGTAGCAGGGTTAAACATTGGATGGTACTTAATGAGCCCGTTGTATTTACCGGTGCGGGCTATTTTCTCGGTATTCATGCACCTGGCAGGAAAGGCTTGAATAGCTTTCTTGCGGCAACCCACCATGCTGCCTTGTGCAAGGCTGAAGGAGGGCGCATACTTCGTTCGATGCGCTCCGATCTATGTATAGGCACTACATTTAATGCTTCGTACATCCAACCGTACAGCATGTCAAAGCAGGATGAGCTTGCGGCAAAACGTGTAGATGCATTGGTGAACAAGCTCTTCGTTGAGCCACTTGTCGGGCTGGGTTACCCGGTTAAAGATCTTCCCTTGCTGCAGAGACTTGAGCAATTTGTAAAGAGTGGCGACGAACAGCGGCTTGCATTCGACATGGATTTTATCGGCGTTCAAAACTATACCCGCGAAATTGTTGCAGCTTCACTGTATAAACCGCTTATCTGGGCAACTGTTGTCAAAGCAAACAAAAGAGGAGTGGAAACTACCCTGATGAACTGGGAAGTGTATCCTGAATGTATTTATCATGTTCTTCATCGTTTCAATTCCTACAAGCCCAAAGCATTGGTGGTTACCGAAAACGGTGCAGCCTACGAAGATGTTGTAATCGGGGGAGAGGTGGCGGATACCAAACGAAAGCAGTATCTCGAGGATCACATCAGCCAGGTAGCACGTGCAAAAAAAGAGGGGATCAATGTTACCGGTTATTTCGTTTGGAGCTTCACCGACAATTTCGAGTGGGCCGAAGGCTATCGCCCACGTTTTGGACTCGTACATGTAAACTTCGAAACCCAGCAACGGATAGTAAAACAATCTGGTAAGTGGTACAGCAAACTTATTACGGAAACAGCACTGGTACACCTGGCGGATGCTGAACGATATGCATGACACGCATACCGTTCCCGTTAAACAACGGTTCTTTTCTTATGGGACGGGCAGAGGATCTTTGACAGTCTTTACTTGCCACGCTCGCTTGTACTGTTGATTCTATATGCGGCAGAACAAATTGCTTAAAATTGTTCACAGAAGCTATCCGTTCACACATTAGTCGTAAGCTAAGTAGATGACCAGGCGTTAAAATAAAAAGGGATAAAATGCAGGGGAGTCCAAAACAGAATTATTCTCTCCGTTCTTCAAGTGTAAAGCCGATGGTAGTACCAATATCCACCTTGCTCCTGACATGGATATTCTGGCCATGTGCTTCAACAACGTGCTTACAAATGGCCAGGCCCAGGCCCGTGCCACCAATATTCCGGCTACGGCCGGAGTCGGTGCGATAGAAACGTTCAAAGATTCTTGGAAGGTGTTCTGCAGCTATTCCCATCCCGTCGTCGCTGATTTCGATGAGTACGTGTTTTCCGTCGGTGCGGTATATACTTGCAACGATATTGCCGTTGTCTTTTCCATATTTAGTGGCATTCGACACCAGGTTGATAAGCACCTGGCGTATCATCTCCTTATCGGCATATACACTAATCGGAACTTCGCAACCCTTTTTGATCGCACATTTGATATTGCGCTTGCTGGTTTTTATGGAGAGCGACTCGCATACTTCTTTTATAAGGTCCTGTATTACAAAAACCGACTTTTTCAGCGGATGCTCCCCACTTTCAATCTTGGAGATCTCATCCAGCTGGCTCACCAGGTTCACCATCCGGTCTACATTGCGTGAGGCATTTTCTAAAAACCGTTTGTTTACTTCCGGGCTGTTCATCGCTCCGTCGAGCAGGGTATCCACGTAGCCCTGGATTGCGAAAATGGGGGTCTTAAATTCGTGCGAAAGATTTTGTAAGAACTCCTTACGGTAAGCTTCATTGCTCTTTAGAACGTCAATCTCCCGTTTACGCTGTTCCGCCCATTTTTCCACGTCCTCGCGCACCTCGTCTATACTCTTTTGCGGTAGTACGTATTTGTAATAAGTCTCTTCGCGTAAACTTGCCTTGGTCTGGTAAATGAACTTATAGATCAGCTTTATTTTACGATAGATAAAGCGATTAAGGGTAAACTGAATAAGAAGAAAGCTGCCGATAAAAACAATGATGAACACTATAACGGCAATTCGCCACTCCGGTCGCAGAAAGTAAACACCGGCTGCAATCGGAACGGTGAGTACAAAAGCAGTGTAAAGCGATAATTGTTGCGGCGATAAATTTTTTGTGTTCAGCATGAATGGTTAGCCTTTGGCCTTAGTGTTGGGAAGGCTGATGAATAAACCCGGCTTTTGGCTGGAATGGAAGCATTCGGCTGCCATGAAATACTGCCTTTGAACCGAGCGTGGCAACGATGTCGCCACGGGTACTAAAAGCCGGTACCATAAAGATAGCTATTCAGGCCCGTAGCAATTATGTGGCAGTATACCGATCAGTTCTCGAATTTGTAACCGACCCCTTTTACGGTGGTGATGCACTCGCTGTCGAGTTTTTGGCGGATCTTCCGGATGTGAACGTCGATTGTCCGATCACCAACGATTACCTCGTTGCCCCAAACCTGGCTCAAAATTTCGTTTCGAACGAAAACCCGGCCCGGTCGCGATGCAAGCAGGAACAACAATTCAAACTCTTTTTTAGCAAGCACGATTTCCTTATCGTCGATCAGCACCAGGAAACGACCAGAGTCTATGGTCATATTGCCCAACCTGATTACGGGCTCATCACCTTTGTTGATCCGGCGCAAAATTGCATTTACCCGGCTTACCAGCACTTTCGGACTAACCGGTTTGCTTACATAGTCGTCGCCACCCGACTCCAGGCCGGTTATTTGCGATCTTTCGTCGTTTAAGGCAGTTAAGAATATGATGAGTGTATTTTCGAAAGCCGGTTGCGAACGAAGTATTCTGCATACCTCTATCCCGTTTTTGCCGGGCATCATAATGTCCAGGATCATCAGGTCGGGTTGCACAATCTTTGCTTTGCCCAATGCTTCAATTCCGTCTTTTGCCGTGAAAACCTGGTAACCCTCCTTCTTCAGGTTATAGCTGATAATCTCCACAATATCAGGCTCATCGTCAGCTATTAGTATCTTTTTGTCCCGGACTTCCATTAACAATAGTTTACACAAAATTAATTTCAAGCCCACCCGGGAAATGAAAACACCCATTATTTAATTGTTAACTAAATACTATTTCATTTCCCGCCATGGTTGATTTGTGATGCCTTCGGCTAAATTATCGTGTTAATTGGTAGTATTTTTGCAAGACAAGACGCACTATGGTTCGATATCTATTCCTTTTTACAGCGCTTTTTTCCTCCTTAATCGTTGCAGCTCAACCCAAAACAGCTGTTCCGATGATGCGCAGAATTTTTCATGAGAATATTGATAAGGCGCAAAGAGCCATTGATAAAGTAGACAGAAAGGAAGACAAATTTGTTTTTCCAGGTAAAGACGAGGCTGAGAACCAGCGCGTGTCTACTGCACTATACGCCAAGGTTGACGAGATTAAAAATTATATCGAGCACGACAAGTCCCTGGAAGACAATGCTAAGATCAAGTATCTCAGGGGCCTGGCAGAAACACTCACCAGCTTTGAACTTGCATTAAAGAAGAAACAGGTTACCCCTGCACAACTTCCAGAATTGGTGATGGGTTTCAAAACGGCGCAGGAACTGGAGAAGAAGGGTCTATCCATTGTACCGGTAATAGAGGTAAATCCTCCTGAAATCGGCGACATTCTGATTAGAAGTTACTCCTTTCAGCAAAATGTGGGTTTGGGGTTGGCTAAGAACATCATTATGCTGAAAACCTGTGAGAAGAATCCAAACCAGATCCTTCCGTTACTGCTGAAGAATCCCAATGTTCATTTTGCAGATAGTTTGATTAAAACCGTAGCGTACATAAAGCAGGAAGAGTTATACACGTACGCGCAATCGACCAACACCCAACTCGGCAGGCGCATTCAGCGCATAGATGAACCACTCGTGAAAATGATCAGTAAGCTGGCAACCATGAATACAGGCCGGCTGTATTTTCCGTTTCTCGACGACCTTTATAAGGGCAAAACAACCATTGAAGAGCTTGATAAAGACATGAGTGATGATACCCGGTATTATCGCCTGCTGGTTAAAACAGAGATCAAAAATGCTGAGCGTTTAAAGAATAACGATACCCCAATGGCTATGCATGCGCTCACCAGCATGCTCCGTAAAAAAGCAGTAGACGTTTACATTAACGCGATCAATGGTTTACATGAACAACCTGACCAGGTTCGTTTCAGGTCACTTGAACCTTTAAGCCCCCAGGAGTTGTATTTCCTGTGCATTATGGGTGAAGAGGATATATACACCAGCAGTTACCTCGGCGTATATAAGCGTATCTTTCAGAAGCTCAAAAGCGGGAACAGCGATAGTTTGCTGGCCAGTGTGAACTACGATCATTTCAAGAAGTTCATTAAGATGGCGGCGAACTACAATATGTTGGACGACTTTCTGAAAAAAATGGAAAGTGGCAGAGCTGAGACGTTGATGCGTTCCTTCGCCGCGGGCCTCGAGAAAACCGATAATCTTGAAGACGCTGTTGACGTTGCGGATTCTTACGCCAGCATTTCTGATCCGGGATTGAGGAAGCTGATCATGGAAGAGATTGACAAGAACTACAATCGTGTTAAAACGGCCTCCGACAAAAGAGGAGTAGTTATTTACGACATCCTGCAAACCGTTTTTCAGAGTATTGACTCCACCAAAAAAGTTGACTTATCTGAAAAGTTTGGTATTCCACCGATTTACAGTGTTCGTAACAATAACCTCAGGGATACTTCAGGCAGGATCATCATTCAACAGTTTTTTTATGGTGATAAGGACGGGGTAACGGTGTTTAACAACTTTAAGGCGGCATACAGTAATGCCAATTGGAAAATCATCAACAAGCCCGAATGGATAGAAGTGGTTTCTACAAGAGGAACCCCGGTTACGATCTATTCAAACCGCCCGCTCGACGAAGAAAAAGACCTCGATGCCAAAGCGCAGAAAAGCTTGGGCAGCTACCTGTACGAAAAAGATCTTCAGCCAACGGTTGTAATTCACCGTGGACACAGTTATTATGTAAAATACACAATTGAACAGCTTGCTCCTTCGGCGAAAGTTGTTTTGCTGGGAAGTTGCGGCGGATACCACGCGCTGAATGAAGTACTGGGGATTTGCCCTTTTGCACACATTATTGCAAGCAAGCAGGTAGGTACCGGTACAGTGAACCAACCAATGATCATTGCGCTTACAGAAACGCTAAGACAAGGACGCGACCTCAACTGGCCAAGTATGTGGAAGGATTTTGAAAAGCGGTTTAAGGGCAACGAACGCTTCGATGATTATGTTCCGCCCTATAATAACCTGGGAGCAATTTTCATAATGGTTTATAATAAGAGCATGGATGCAACACCCGGCCTTACTGAAGGTAGTGCGAGCCTCTGACGAACATCGGATTTACTGCTAACCGGGCTTAGATTGCCCCCTACCAGGGACAGGCCACATGTTGTTGTGGCACATTAATCTTATTTTTGACGTTCTATGGCTGAAGCAGTAAAGAAGAAGGTATTTGACGTAAAACTTTTCAAACGGGTATTTCAATTTGTAAAGCCTTACAGACGACAATTTTACTGGAGCATTATCCTGGCTGTTTTACTCGCCATTTTCGCACCCATCAGACCGCTGCTGATCCAGGTTACGATAGATGCTGCCACGGGCAAAGCGATCCGGCTTCCTGAATGGATACAGTTCCTCCTGTTTAACCCGGATATGTCGGATGCGACCCGGTTTATTATTTCGGTTACGATTTTCCAGGTTGTTTTTCTGTTTATTGAGACCGGTGTGCGTTTCGTTTTCTCCTACATGACTGCGCTGCTTGGGCAAAGTGTTGTAAAAGATCTAAGGGTTACAGTTTACAAAAAGGTCATGGGGTTGAACCTTGCACAGTTCGATAAGACGCCGATTGGAACGCTCACCACCCGCACCATCAACGATATCGAGAGTATCAACGAGATATTTTCTGAAGGGCTAATCCCTATCATTGCCGACTTGTTGTCGATCATCTTTACGCTGGCGACAATGTTTTGGATCGACTGGCGCCTTACGTTGATCAGCATTATCCCTTTTCCCATTCTTATTATTGCTACCTATTACTTCAAAGAAAGCGTAAACAAGTCGTTCATACGGGTAAGAAATGCCGTTTCGAGCCTGAACGCTTTTGTGCAGGAGCATATCACCGGGATGCAGATTGTACAGGCTTTTGCTGCTGAAGACAGGGAGTTTAACAAATTCAGGCGGATCAATAAGGAGCACCGCAACGCAAACGTAAATGCCATATTTGCTTATTCCGTATTCTTCCCGGTTGTAGAGGTGGTACTTGCAGTTAGTATGGGCTTATTGGTTTGGTGGATAGCGGGTAACCGGCTGGACGCGGGACTGCTGGTTGCATTTATACTTTACCTGAACCAAATATTCAGGCCGCTACGGGTTATTGCCGACAAGTTCAACGTAATCCAGATGGGGATGGTTTCGAGCGAAAGGGTATTTAAAGTGCTCGACAATGATGACATGATTACGTACCAGGGGGATCATAACCCGGTGCAGGTTAACGGCAAAGTAGAATTCAAAAATGTATGGTTTGCCTACGCTGAAGAGAATTATGTGTTGAAAGACCTTTCATTTGTTGTGAAGCCTGGCGAAACGGTTGCCCTCGTTGGCCATACCGGCAGTGGAAAAACAACCATCATCAGCTTGCTCAACAGGCTTTACCATATCACGAAGGGTGAGGTTAAAATTGACGACGTTAAAATTGAAGAGTATAAGCTTGACCGCCTACGCAGTAGTGTAGGGGTGGTATTGCAGGATGTGTTTCTTTTCTCAGGTAGTGTGCTGGACAATATCACACTTAGAAATCCTGCAATAACAAAAGAGCAGGTTGTTGAAGCAGCTAAAATGATCGGGGTTCATGATTTCATCATGCAATTGCCGGGAGATTACGACTACAACGTAATGGAACGGGGAAGCACGTTAAGTCTTGGGCAACGCCAATTGCTAAGCTTCATAAGGGCGCTCTTGTATAATCCTTCTATATTGATTCTTGACGAGGCAACGTCTTCGATCGACACAGAAAGTGAGATGCTGATCCAGCATGCGATAGATAAACTTGTTTCCGGACGAACTTCCATAATCATTGCACATCGGTTATCAACTATTCGTAAAGCTGATAAAATCATCGTGCTGGATAAGGGAGAAATGAAGGAAGCGGGAACCCACGATGAATTACTGGCCTTAGGTGGCTTTTATGCGAAACTGCATAATATGCAGTTTGAAAGGAAACGTGCATTTATTGCTTAGTTCACGTACTTGACGCAGCTAATCTGAGCCGGGTACAGCGATTTTGGGAACACTGCCATCAGAACAATCGGCCCTGTTGTCCCGGTCTTCTAAACTGACTACAATCAAGGTCGAGCCGTTCATGATTTAGGCCGTACTTCTCAGTATATTTCCTGTATTGTTGCGCAACCATTTCTGCTATATTTCCTTCCCCTCTCATTCTTACTCCCCACCTGCTGTCATTCACTTTTCCGCCGTGACTTGCTTCGATAAGGTGCCACACTTTATCTGCTCTGTCTGGAAAATTCTTATACAACCAATCGTGGAAAAGCAATTTGATTGCACCATTTAAGCGAATAAATGTGTAGGCAGAGAAGCTCGCACCGGCATCGCTGGCAGCTTTGATAATATTGTGCATCTCATGGTCATTCAATCCCGGGATCATTGGTCCAAGCATAACCCCCATTCGCACACCAGCTTTGCTCATCTCCTCTATTAACTTCAGTCTTTGCCGGGCAGTAGTCGTTCTTGGTTCCATTACTCTTCTTAAATCATCGTTCAGGGAGGTAATCGATACCAGGATACTAACCAGCTTTTTGCCCGCCATTTCGGATAAAAGGTCTTTGTCGCGAAGCATGCCTGCATTCTTTGTAATCATTCCAACCGGTTGATTGAACTCGTTGCAAACTTCCAGCAGGCTTCTCGTTAGCCTGAATTTTTGCTCAGCAGGTTGGTAGCAATCGGTATTACCGCTTAGACCAATTGGAGCACAGACCCATTTTGGGTTCATTAGAAATTTTCGCAACAGGTCAGGGGCATTCTTCTTAACTATGATTTTTCTTTCAAAATCAAGGCCTGCGCTATAGCCATAGTATTCGAAAGCGTTTCTTGCATAACAGTAGATACAGCCGTGTTCACAACCCTGGTAAGGGTTCATGCTGTACATCATGCCAACGTCGACGCTTTCAACTTTATTGACGATAGATTTCGAAACGTCAACCAGGTATTGGGTGGCTTCATTTTTTTCGGTCCATTCGTCAATACCTTCTACATGTTCCTTAACCTGTTGGTTTCTGGTAAACTTGTTTGGAGTATTGAACTGGGCACCTCTTCCTTTAACGTAATCACTGATTTCGCCGTCACTATTTTCTACAGCCATGATCTCACAATTTTTTCTGATCAACATCCTAACCGTTTGCGTATCCGTTATCAGCGGCTATTAACGCCGAAGCCGCTGATGCCCGTTACTCCCGCTTAGAATAGTGCACCCTGGGTTGTTAGCACCGGCATGTTTAAGAATTCAAAACGATGGATGACCTGGAAATTCAGCATGCCTTCAGGTTTTCGCAATAACAACATGTCTTTCGCGATAAATCGTCCGGTGAATTGTTTGTGGCTGTATTCGAGCCAGCTTTTTTCAAATTGCCAGGGCAGAAGGTTTCGTGCAACGGTAATGTGTGCGTGCTCGTAAAAGTGTGGTTTCTGGTCGTTTGCCTTCATGAGCTGCTGCGCAGGCCTCAAACTTTTACCAACCATTTCGAGGGCGGCTTTAGATTCAACGTCGATGTAAATACTGTGTGCTGGGAAACTGCCGAAATTTCTGAGTTCAACTTTAAACGGTGGTATCGCCATTGCGATCATTTTAAACCGGTTTACCAGCCTTGGTTCAAGCAGTTGAAGTTGTTTAAACCTGACGAGCGGGATATTTGGCTTCCCTCGCTCAGCTTGCGGGGCTTCAAACTTTGTGGCAAACTCTTTCTTCACCTGTAAGATCCGGTTTTTAAGATCTTCATGCGGTTGTAATACGAGCATGTATTCGCACATGCGGTAACCGGGTAACGGTATTACTTCATCTTTGATCATTGCTAATTATTGTTTTTGAGTTGATTGTTCAGGTAGAAAATGTTGACCGTCTTGATCGGGGGTATTCCATTGGTTTTTCTAAGCAGCACCAACTCCTGTACTTCAAACTCCTCATGAAATGTTCGTTGCGAATAGTCCAGCATTGCTTTGAGAAACGTATTCCCGGGCAGGTTCCTCGCTGTAGTGATGTGCACGTTTTGGATCAGTTGTAAGTCGGGGCAAGAGCAGGAACTGATATACTCATTGATTACCCCAAGCGCTTTACCAAGCTGGTGTAAGGGGTAGGGGTCCTGTATGCGTAAGAAAATGCGGTCAGGGGGAAATCCGCTATAGTTATTGAGTGTTACCGTAAACTTCTCCTGGGTGCAGCAAACACGCTGTATATAGCGTATGAGGGTATCTTCCATTTCTTCCTTTGCTGCAAAACGGGCAATGGCAATATGGGGCTTAAGTGTAAGTTGAGCGGTATGGCCATACCGTGTATAAAGGTCCTCGTTCCCGCGGGTGATCCTTTCTGCAAGCTCTTTGGACGCTGTTGCTACCAAGAGGTAGTCGGACAATTTTTCTTCGGGTACTATAGTCGGGCAATCTTTATGTAGTGCTTCCATAGCAAGTCATTTACGTCAATAAAGTTAGCATTTATTTGCTAAAATTATTAGTATTCGTAAATAATTTTATGGCCTCGCTATAGTCCGTTGATCGGCTTGTGTTCGATCGGGAAGCGTTTACTAAGGGTGATTAGGTTGGATTTGAACAGCCGACTTGGTGGGGATCGCTATTCATTACGTTATGTCTTTCAGCTAGCAATCTTTTTGGACCAATCGCCGTTTTTCGATTGCAGATCGTTGCCTGCCCAACTGCGCCAGTCTGAAGGGCGTCGCACTCCCGTCCGAACCGCTTCAGCCAGGCGGGCTTGTACTGTTTTCCACTAGCCGGCAAATTAAGCAAGCATTGGGCTTAACTAAGCGACATTGATCATTACTGTTTATTGATTGCGGGGTAGCCGGCTGTGCTACGCAACAACGTAATATGAACCTGAATTCCTTTCGGGGTTCAGCAATGATTATTGTTGGCGTTTACAGAGCGCAAGCGGGTTTTCACGCCCTCGTTTAGAAAGGGCATAAAGGCGAGACAATATCAGTAAGGGATAAAGTGTTGCCAGCTGTTACAAGAGCATGACCGCGCTAAATGGTAAGTGGACCTGGGAAGCGGTTAAAATATTTTTCCACTAACATCTGTGTCGAGGAGCTTGGATACAGAGTTATTAAATACGTCTTCTTTGCTCGCAAGCGCCTCGCGCAGGACATCATGCAAGGTAATTATTCCGACAAACTGGTTATTATCATATGCGGCTACGTACCGGGTACCCCGGGTATTCATCATGTACATACAATCTTCAACGGTTTTTGAAAGGCTTACTTCAGGAAGGTCGGTCGTCATAACTTCCCGCACCATTGTTTCCCTGCTGGACCGGCCCTGAAGAACCAGTTTACGGGTATAGTCCCGCTCGCTGAATATGCCCTTGTATTCGCCATCTTCGTACACAATCAGGTAGCTCAGGTTAACTGAAATCAACTTCTTTAGTGCATCGATGACCATAGCGGTTGGTTCAATAAAGTTGGATGGTGACTCTTTTGTGTCTAGTATGTTCTGTACAGTTCGCATGATGCAGGTTTATAAGTCGAATATAATCTTAGTTTTTGTGTATCGGTGATCAACTTAACTGGTTGCCCGGCTAATATCACAAAAAAGATGCGGGCCGGATGGTGCGCCAGCCGACAAAGATCAACCGATTTTTGTATTTGCAAATCTACTGCCACCAGGGTGCAAATTATAGATCAGGCAAGGTGCTTTAATGATCGCTTTTACATGTGCCGTGAAGTATTAACTACATGGCCAATGGTTAAAACGTTGCACAGTTATGTCGAATAACAGACGTTACAGGGGAACAAAAAGTATTGACTAAGCTTTATTTAAGCTTGTAAATAGTTTGTTAATGGGAAAATATGTAAGATGTTTGCCATACCAAAATCATTATATAAAGTAGTCGGCAAAGTGCACCTGGGTGTTTGCTCCAGGCAACACCGCTCTCTTAAGCCGATCTCATCGACCGCACGAAAACTAACTGACGCTCTGAACCCCGCAATCGCGGGGTTTTTTGTTCCTGTAATTACCAACCCGGTGTTGTACCGGTAACCTTTTGCGCCCCGCTGCCGCAAAGGCGGTATATAGAAGGCACAAAGGTTGTGACTATCCATCTGGTGTTTGATCTGAGCCGGTTAAGCTTAAAACAGCATATATGAGAAAACTAAAACTTACGGGTAAGGCGCTGCGTGCAATTGGCTATCCTGAGGGACCGGTCATAAGTATAGCGATGAATGTAATGGAGAAGGAATATAAACACGCCTCCCATGACGATGCTTTAGAAACGCTCGAAAAGATACTTGCCGATCCGGAAGAATTCAAGGAAGATCCACGGCTGGGGAAGATCGCAGCGGAGCTGCTGGCAAAAAAAGTTAAGGATAAGGCCAAAGTCACCCTGAACAATGAAGGGATCGCCTATAATGTTTTCGGAGCATCGTTTATTGAAGAAGGCGCGTTGCAACAGATGAACCAGGCAGCCCGCCTGCCCATTTCTGTTGGTGGTGCATTAATGCCAGACGCACACCACGGCTACGGTTTGCCCATCGGTGGGGTACTTGCAACTGAAAATGCCATTATTCCATACGGGGTTGGGGTTGATATCGGGTGCCGGATGTGCTTGTCGGTATTTGATATCGATCCTAGGGAGCTCGAGTTTCGAACATCTTATTTTACCCGCGAACTTAACGAGGCAACCTTGTTTGGGGCAGGCAAATCGTTTCAAAAGGTCAGCGACCACGAAGTTCTCTACCGGAAAGAGTTCGGTGAGATTGCCGTGCTCAGGGGATTACGGGAAAAAGCAATTGGTCAACTTGGCTCTTCGGGTTCGGGCAATCATTTTGTTGAATTTGGGGTTGTGGAGATTACTGAACCGGATAAAGCACTGGGAGTTGACCCCGGTAAATACCTGGGACTGTTATCGCACTCCGGTTCGCGTGCGATTGGTGCAACTGTTGCGAACCATTATACTAAGCTTGCAAAGGAAAAGCGGCACCTGCCAAATGAGTCTTCCAACCTGGCATGGTTCAGCCTTGATGAAGAAGAAGGCTGGGAGTACTGGCTTGCTATGAACCTTGCGGGGGACTATGCAAGTGCCTGCCATCATGTTATACACGATAAAATTGCCAGGCAACTTGGGCGTGAACCTTTGAAAAGGGTAGAAAATCACCACAATTTCGCATGGAAAGAAATGTGGGAAGGCAGGGAGGTGATTGTACACCGCAAAGGAGCAACACCTGCCGGAAAAGGCGTTTTAGGTATTATACCCGGTAGTATGACAGCACCGGGCTTTATTGTAAAGGGAAAAGGTGAAACAGCTTCCATTAATTCAGCATCGCATGGTGCAGGTCGAAAGATGAGCAGAACCGCGGCACTTAATGCTATAACAGGTGCCTCGCTAAAAGACGAACTTAATAAGCATGGTGTAACACTGCTGGGTGGCGGTTTGGATGAAGCGCCTTTCGCTTATAAGGACATTTACACCGTGATGAATGCCCAGAAAAGTCTGGTGGATACACTCGGGCTTTTCCACCCAAAGATTGTAAAAATGGACGATACCCCACCAAGGCACAGGAACAAAAACAGGGAACCAGGCGAATAGAAGCTCACATTATTAGTGCTATACCACATTGCCCGACGTTTGTAGGAACAACAATCCCCGAAGCTGCTCTTACCTCCCCGGATAGACGTGCTTAAAAGGTATGATGCCGTGTGATTTTCTCTGCTTCGGCTTAATCAAATTATAATACGCTATAAAGGAGAAGTTGGCCAGGTACATCGCGGCTCATCCGTTTTATTAAATTTTAAGGCGCTCATATTCTGACACATAAAAATTCTACTTTTACTCCCCAACATAAATGTCTTATGGAAGAAATTGTAGCTGCAATAGGAAGATTATTCGAGGAGCATTTTGGTGTAGCGGCGGACAGAATTGAAAAACTTCCGCAGTCAGGCAGTGATCGCATCTACTTCAGGGTATATGAAGGGGAAAAGACATTTATCGCTACCTATAATCTTAATATTAAGGAGAACGAAACCTTTATCTATTTTACAAGACACTTTCTAAACGCCAGCTTGCCAATGCCGCAAATACACACGGTAAACGAAGACAATACCATTTATATACAGGAGGATCTTGGAACGAGTTCACTCCTCGACAAGCTTGAAAAATATGGTCATAATGAATATACGTACGAGCTTTTTGAACAAAGTTTAAAAAAACTTGCGCGTGTACAGGTTATTGGTGACAGAGAGCTGGACTATGAACAATGTCTTACCGCGAAGGAATTTGGCAAGCAGGCAATACTTAGCGACCTGCTTTACTTTAAATACTATTTTGTTGATACCCTGAAAACGCCGTATGACAAACAGGCGATGCTGATTGACTTTGAAACACTAAGTGCTTACCTGAGTGAAGTGGACCATAAATTCTTTATGTTTCGCGACTTCCAGAGCAGGAATGTGATTGTTGAAAATGATGAAGTGCACTTTATAGATTACCAGGGCGGTATGCAGGGAGCATTACAATATGATGTGGCTTCCCTGTTGTGGCAGGCAAAGGCAAACCTGAGCGAGGACTGGAAAAACCGGCTGTTACACAGCTATATTGATGAAGCTGAGATTTTGATGGATAAGCCGATTGACCGCACCGCTTTTGTTAGCCAGTATAATGGATATGTTTTGATTCGTTTGCTGCAGGTATTGGGTGCCTATGGCTTTCGCGGGCTCTTCGAGAGAAAGGCGCATTTTCTTTCCAGTATACCACAGGCACTGAGAAACCTGCGGTTTTTTATTGAGCATAAGAATATTGACGTTGAAACGCCTGAATTCGACCGGATGTTGAAGCTGATTGTGCGTGATGAAGTGATCTATCGCTTCGAGACGGTCAGGGCAGATGAGCATACGCCACTGGTAGTGAAGATTTGTAGCTTTTCATATAAAAAAGGTATCCCCACCGATGACACGGATAACGGTGGCGGTTTTATGTTTGATTGCCGTGGTATCTTAAACCCTGGTCGTTACGATGAGTATAAATGTTTGACCGGTCGGGATAAGGAGGTAAAGGACTTTCTTGAACAGCGCACGAAAATGCCGGAATTCCTTAGTAGTGTATACGACCTGGTAGATATTTCGGTTGAAGATTACATTAAGCGCGGTTTCAAAAGCTTAATGGTAAGTTTTGGTTGTACAGGTGGCCAGCACAGGAGTGTATATGCGGCCGATGCGGTGACCCGTCACCTAAAGAACAAATTTGGTGTCAAAGTAGAACTTTGCCACCGGGTACAAGAAGAGAAGAACTGGTGTAATACCCCTGTACTTTCAAGTGGTGAATAGCATACAATCGGCCAGTTGATCGTCTTATTTTCGTTAATTCACAAGGGCACGGCCATAAAAAGCATAGTTAATCAACATTGTTGCGCACCAGCGTACGCCGGTGAAAGCTCTGTACAATGGCTTATTCCATTGAGCAAAATCCACAGGTGAACGTTTATGAAATTGGGAGTGACAAATGAGTAAGAAACAGGAGAGCGCAAAGATGGCAAAGGGCAGTTGGGGAAGTTCGGCAGTAAGTAAAGCCATGATCCTGGCCGCAGGGCTTGGCACCAGGCTAAAGCCCTGGACAGATCAGCACCCCAAAGCTTTAGCCGAGGTAAATGGCAAAAGCCTTCTCCAGCTGAATATTGAATACCTGCAGCAGTTTAATATAACAGACGTGGTGGTTAATGTGCACCATTTTGCAGACCAGATCGTTGAAGCAATTGACAAAAACAGGGGCTGGGGCAGCCAGGTTACCATTAGCGACGAAACTAGTGCCGTGCTGGAAACCGGAGGAGGCCTGGTTAAGGCGGCACCCCATTTTCCCGGGGGCGCCTCATTTGTGTTGATGAACGTGGATATTCTCACCGACCTCGATCTTTCGGAGATGATCGATAATCATCTGGAATACTTACCGCTCGCCACGCTTGCCACTACAAAGCGAACCACCTCCCGTTATCTACTCTTTGATAAAAACAATACCCTTGTAGGTTGGAAAAATGTAGCGACCGGCGAGATTAAGGGTTTACCGGAAGCCACAAGGGTTGCACAACCACAGGCGTTTAGCGGGATACACCTTATTGATCCTGCAATTTTCACACTGATCAAGCGGGAAGGTAAATTTTCGATGGTGGATGTTTACCTGAACCTGATGCACTCCAATCACATCCGTTCTTTCGATCATTCTGCAGGAAAGTTTATTGATGTAGGCAAACCTGAAAGTATAGTACAAGCCCAAAACTTGTTTTCCTGAGTGCTACTGCCGAACAATGTACTCTCGAAATAGCATAGTTGTTTGCAGCGCAAATCTGACACGCAATATACCTGATGATAGTTGCTGCAATAGTCAAACTGAGCGTAGCAAGGATGTAAAACCGGAGGTACCGCCGCCGGTCAACAAAAAAACTACACCCTGATGTAGATCTTCTTTTTGTGAAGCAGGTAAGCGATTGACCAGTAAAAAGCAACAATAACTATTGCATACAACAGGGATCCGTTTCTTAAGTCGGTTGACACAGGCTTACAAATATTTTCGTAAAACCAGGGCAGGGGTGATGTGTATACGGGTTTGCCTGTAGCATCCAGGTGGTCTCTCCAACGCATTAAGGCGAGCACCCTCGGCAAAAAACCACTTAACACAAAGATGAACAAGGCGTTTTTGCCAAATACGTCGGCAAACCGGCTCCATTTACCTGCCGCATTCCGGAATTCCAACAAGTAGATAAAAACACCAAGTACCATAAGTGCAAGTCCGGTAGCATACAATACGTAACTGCTTGTCCAGATCTTTTTATTGATTGGAAACACCATATCCCACGCGAATGCGATGAAAAGTAATATTGCGCCGGCAAGGAAGAGGTTGCTAAGCATCTCGTAACTTTTTCCCTTTTGCCTGATGTATTTGCCGGTGACATAGCCTAAAACAACCTGAACAATGGCCGGCAGTGCACTTGCAATACCTTCAGGATCGAAGGGGACACCTTCTCCCTTATAAATATGAGCAGCACCAAGAAGTTTAAGGTCGATAGCAGTACCAAAATAACCTGGCAGGCTGTATGGATCACCGCTTCTTCCTAATAACCAGCAGAGGAGCCAGTAAAATAGAAGTATTGTTGCTGAAACGATATAGATCGACTTTCCTTTGAAAAAGTAGGCGATTAAGGATGCAAAAAAATAGCAGATTGCAATGCGTTGCAACACCCCAAGAATCCTGATTGACTCCCATGGTTTACCCGCCAGGTGTTCGCCATCCCATCTGATAAAAGGGCTCCAATTTAGAAAAAGGCCAATCGCAAAAATGAGCAGGGATCGTTTTGCTACCTTCCTGAAGAATACGGAGAAACCCGACTGATCGTATCTTGGCATAACAAATGCTAAAGAGTTGCCCACTGCAAAAAGGAAAAATGGAAACACGAGGTCGGTGGGAGTGCAGCCATGCCAGGTTGCATGTTCAAGGGGGCTATAGATGTGGCCCCATGAACCCGGGTTATTCACCAGGATCATAAGTGCAACTGTTGCACCTCGAAAAACGTCAAGAGAGTGGTACCGCTGGTTCATGTAATAAATATAGCCCAAACGGCGTTTCTTACAGGACAAGGAGTAGATGTAACCCAATTTTTTGTTCGCTGAAAGAACAAGGAAATCAACTTAAACCGGTCGATAGCCCGGATGTGGAAACCGTGAAACGAAAGGATTTAAATGCCTTAAATTAAGTGCATTAAAAGATTTTTAAATGTCATCCATTCACAAGTACCCCCAAAATCGGATGCTAAAAACCCTATATTTGCGGGGATTTTTAAAAGATAATTGGCTACTTAGTGATGAACCAGATGAATAACAGGAAATATATGCCCGTTGTTCATCGTTGTATGCAATAAATTTTACAAGTTAAGTTGCAGTTAATCAGCTGCATTTTTAAACCAACTCCTTTAGCCCCTGTGACTGAGGTGGGCGAAGCCTTTCAACTCCTAAATGAATTTCACCTTGCAATTTAAAGCACCTCTTTCCTGGATCGGTCTGATATGCATATTTGTTTTTTCTTCCTGTGTTTCAACCAAGAAAGTTAAGCAAATAGTTTATTTGAATGATCTTTCTGACTCAATTAATCATGAAATCGCGCTAATTACCGAGCCGAAGATTTTGCCTGGCGATAGGGTTTCCATTACCATTGGTGCACTCAAACCAGAATCGGCGCTGCCATACAATCCTCCTGTGGCAACAAGTACCCTTACCACTGCCACAACACCTCCGGGCTACCTTGTTAATAACGACGGGACTATTCAACTACCACAACTGGGCACTATGCGCATTGCCGGCTTTACCCGCCAGCAGTTGGTAGATACCCTGACCGGTATAATGAAAACGTATGTAGTTGATCCGGTAGTTACCGTTCAGATTACAAACTTTAAAGTAACCGTATTAGGTGATGTGGCTTCGCCCGGTACAAAACTGATCCCCGAAGGTAAACTCAATGTTTTTGAGGCGATTGGTCTGTCGGGTGACCTTGCAATTACGGGTAGAAGAGACAATGTACTGGTCATAAGGGAAAGAAACGGCAGACGTGAATTTGGCCGGTTAAACCTTACTTCTACAAAAATATTTAGCTCTCCATACTATCATCTTCAGCAGAATGACATCGTATATGTAGAGATGTCGAAAACGAAGATCGACGCAAGTGATCAAACCCTCGTACGGAACGTTTCCATAGGCGCATCAATCCTCAGTGTTTTAACAACCCTCATCGTTCTCCTTATTAATTTAAATTAACACCAATCTCCTTATGTCTTTGAGTAGTGCACCAGGTTCGCTCAAGGAGAATGTAAAATCCTCTCCGAAAGAGCTCGTCCTCAAGTATCTTATTTTCCTTCCACTTTTTATTCTTTCTGTTGCCTTAGCGGTTTCGGTTGCTTTTATATACCTGCGCTATACTATTCCAATGTATAGTTCAAGTGTTTTGTTGCTCATAAAAAACGATACCAAGGCGTCGAGTGCTGATGCATTAGCAGATGATCTCGGTCTTACTTCCAGGAAAGCAAACCTTTCCAATGAAATGGAAATCCTAAGGTCGGCAACGCTGATGGGCCGGGTAATCGATTCGCTGGACCTGAACATTCAATACTTTTCATCCGGACAGGTTAAGCGCAGTGAACTATACGGCAACTGCCCGTTTAAGTATGTAAACCTGACACCAGGTAATGCGGAAGAGTATTTCGACTACACGGTTAAATTCAATAATGAACGTGCTTTCCAGATACCTGAAGTTTCGGATCAATGGTTCAAAAGTGGTCAGCTAATTAAGCATAGGACAAGTTATTTCCAGATTGATGTAGTGGACCCGATGGCAATAAACATCAATTACACTTACTATATTCAAAGCCGTAAAGTTTACGAAACGGCACTTGATTACTCGTACGGGCTCGGCATAAAACAGCTTAGCAGAGACGCCAGTATTCTTCGTTTGACCATGCAAACCGAGGTGCCTAAGAAAGGGCGTGATATACTTGATAAGCTGGTTTACGAGTACAACAAGGCCACGATCGAAGATAAAAACCGGATTGTAGATAATACCTTACAATTTGTAGACAGTCGTTTGGTGCTGCTTAATGGCGAGCTTGGTAAGGTTGAACAAGGCTTACAGGACTTCAGGCAGAAAAATGAAGTCATTGATATCGGCATGCAGGGCACCACCAAGTATGGTGAAATCGTAGCCACCGAGGGGAAATTAAACGAAGAAGAGGTCAAGGTGAAGATGTTGAACATTGTTAAAGACTATGTTCAGAATTCCTCTTCTAAAACCCTCCCTGTACTATCGTCATTAGGTATTGAAGATCCGACTTTGAACTCGCTGGTTCAACAATATAACCAGCTTCAGCTGGAAAGAGAGCAAAATGCAAAGTTGATACCTGAAGCGAACCCGATTATGCAAACCATGAGTAGCCAGGTTGAACGGTTACGGCTGAGCATACTTGAAAACATTAAGAGCCTTGAAGCATCATCCGGCGCACTTAGAAATAAAACACTATCGCAGTACAACTCTTTAAAAGGTAACGTACGTAGAATACCTGCTGAAGAAAGAGAGCTACTCGAGATTACCCGGCAACAGGGCATCAAACAGGAGCTGTTCCTGTTCCTCTTGCAAAAAAGAGAGGAGTCAGCCATTACCCGTGCTTCTGCAGTAGCAAGTTCTTATGCACTTGATCCGGCGATTAGCTCGTATATCCCTGTATCGCCAAACAAAACATCTATCTATCGTATTGCACTTATCATCGGGTTGCTGATCCCGGTTCTGGTAATCTATGTTCTTGAGTTATTAAAAGACAAGATCATTACCCGGCAGGATGTTACCAAACTTACCAACGTGCCTATCCTTGGCGAGATCGCTCACCATCCTGATAAAAACCGCCAGTGGGTTGTTGGCGTTCACGACAGAAGCATCTTGTCAGAACAGTTCAGGATCATACGAACCAACCTTCAATTTTTTATTGGCAACAAGCCGAACGGGGTGTTGCTTATCACTTCCTCTATTGCAGGTGAGGGTAAAACCTTTACCTCCATGAACATCGGTGCAGTGTGGGCGGTAGCCAATAAAAAGACGGTTATTCTTGAGCTTGATCTTAGAAAGCCAAAAATTTCTGCGGCACTGCAGTTGGAAAATTATAAAGGCATATCCAATTATATGCTTGGCCAGGTAACCGTTGAGCAATTACCTATACCCGTTAAAGGTATCGATAACCTCTACATCATACCTGCTGGTCCGATACCACCAAACCCGTCGGAGCTATTGATGGATAGCAAAATAGATGATATGTTTGCTTACCTCAAGAAAAACTTCGACCTGATTGTGATTGACTCGGCACCGATCGGACTTGTGAGTGATACCAAAATACTAAGTCGTTTTGCCGATGCTACCTTATATATTGTAAGACAGCGCTACACCCTTAAAAAGCAGATGGGCTTTATTGAAGATCTGTACAAAGGACAGGTTTTGCCTTCAATGGGATTGTTGGTTAACGATGTAAAAATGACCGGACTGTCGTCTTACTATGGTTATGGTTACGGTTATGGATACGGCTACAATTACAGCTCAGAGCCGGAAGTTAAATTGCCATGGTGGAAAAGACTCTTTAATATTTACAGATAATCGTTTACTAAGAAACAGTGTGTAGAATTGCCGGTATATTCAAGTTAGGTTCGTCGACGCTTCATGAAGATGTGTTGCGGCTGAGGGATAGTATGCATAGGGGTGGTCCCGACGATGAGGGGATTTATGTTGATGACAGCTTACCCCTGGCGCTTGGCCACAGACGACTTTCACTCATTGACCTGAGCCCGGCCGGCCACCAACCTATGAGTGACCGGAATGGTGACCTGCAACTCATTTTCAACGGTGAGATTTATAATTTTCTTGAACTAAAGGCGACACTCTCGGGCTTTGGTCATGTTTTTACTACCAAGTCTGATACGGAGGTTATCTTAAAGGCGTATTCGCAATGGGGAATATCCTGCTTTACCCGGTTTAACGGCATGTTTGCCATAGCCCTCTGGGATAAGTCGAAGCAGGAACTTATACTTGCAAGGGACCATGCCGGCATAAAACCTTTGTACTACAGCCTGACGAAAGATACACTTGTATTTGCGTCGGAAATCCGCGCCTTTAAAGCCTATAGACCCGACTGGCCGGAAAGCGAAGAATGGAAGATTCCGTTTTTAACCTTTGGTCATATACCGGAGCCGTTTACTACGCTAAAAAATGTACAACCACTTGCCAAAGGCACTTGTGCCGTAATCAAGTTGCCGTCGCTTAGTATTACCCATCATGTTTCGGAAATCTTCCAATTTTCAAGTTTAATTAAAACCTTACCCGAGGCGGTTGCGCAGGTTAAGGATAAACTTGATAAGGCCGTAGAACGACACCTTATCTCCGATGCACCGATTGGTTTGTTCCTCAGCGGCGGTGTTGACTCTAGCTTGCTTACCCTTATCGCGCAAAAGTATACGGGCAAAAACCTCAATACACTTTCTATAGTATTTGAAGATGCGACCTTAAGCGAAGAACCTTACCAAAAAATAATCATCGATAAAAGCAAGGCGCATCACCAATCGTTCCTCGTATCATCTCACGATTTTGAGAATGAATTACCGGATATATTGGAAGCGATGGATCAGCCAAGCATCGACGGCATTAACTCTTATTTCATTTGTAAGTATGCAAGGCAATATGGTTTAACTGCGGTACTAAGCGGCCTTGGTGCAGATGAACTATTTGGCGGGTACAATTCTTTCCGCTATGCACCAACTGCGGCACTGATACGCAAGTTTCCATCCTTTCTGCCGGGCATGGCAAATGTGTTTCCAAAAGACAAGATCAAGAAACTTGCAGCCTTACAAAGAAAAGATGCAGTAGGCGAATACCTGTTTAATCGCGGACTTTATACCACGGCACAAACAGCTGCATTGTTATCCATTAGTGTCGACGAAGTAAACGCCTCACTTGATAAAGTTGCCATAGCACCATTACCTGCAAACACCGACAGCCGTAATCGTGCAAGCCATATCGAGACGAACCTGTATATGCAAAACCAGTTACTTAAAGACTGCGACTACATGAGCATGTGGCATAGTCTCGAAGTAAGGGTCCCGTTCCTCGATAAGGAGCTGATGAAAACGGCTTACAGCATCGATCCGGATATCAAGTACGATAAGCAGATCGGAAAGCATTTATTGATAAAAGCCTTCGACGATCTACTTCCTAAGGAAATCTGGCAACGTAAGAAACAAGGGTTTACATTTCCTTTTTATAAGTGGATGCGTAATGTGCAATCCACACAGCGCGACGATAATTATCGCGGGATACGCCATAAGTTTACAACCGGATCTTTGCATTGGAGCAAATACTGGTTATACCTGCTCAATAATAAAAACGCGATTAAGTGCTTTGCACCGCAAGCACCAAGCGTTCTCTTTCTAACACTTTGTACTTTCTCTGCTACCGGTGGAATTGAAAAGTTTAACCGAAGTTTCTTAAAAGCTTTGCACGACCTGGAAGCAGAAGGCAAGCTGACCGCAGATGCTGCATCGATGTACGACAGCTCCACAGCGAATAATTATTTCGAGCCAAAAAACATGTTTGCTTTTGCAGGCAACCGTGTAAGGTTCATCCGGGAGGTTGTAAACTTATCGAAGTACTACGATAAAATTGTTGTTGGCCACATCAATCTTGCGCTTGCTGCTTACCTCATCAAACTTAAGCACAAAGCCAAAAAAATCCTGGTAGTTGCCCATGGTATCGAGGTATGGAATTCGGGTAACGATGCGATAAAGCTTTCAGCAATTAAAAAGGCCGTTATCAATTCGGCCGACAAGATTTTAGCCGTAAGCAATTTTACCAAACAGCGGATGGTGCAAAACCTTGGCCTGAAAGAAGATAAGATCAGTATTTTCCCCAATACCATCGATCCTTATTTTAATTATCCTGATAACCTTGCCAAGCCTGCTTACTTAAAGGAGCGCTACCAGCTTAACGGGCAGAAGATCATCTATACACTTACCAGGCTGTCATCGAGTGAGCAATATAAAGGTTACGACAGGGTATTGGAAGCTCTTCCTGAAATTAAGAAAAGAGTACCCGGTATTAAGTATATCATTGCAGGCAAAGCTGACGATGCTGAAAAAGCGCGGATCGAGGCTATGATCAAAAAGCTTGATTTGCAGGATACGGTTATGCTTGTTGGATTTTTGAAAAACGAAGAACTTACCGACCACTATTTGCTTGCAGATGTATTTATCCTGCCAAGTACAATGGAAGGCTTCGGTATTGTTTATATAGAAGCAATGGCTTGCGGCCTGCCGGTCGTAGCCGGAAACGTTGATGGAAGTGTTGATGCGCTTAAAAATGGCGAACTGGGCAGGTTAATCGATCCGGTTTCAATTCCCGACATTGTTGAGTCGTTATCCGTACCCCAGCATGCGGGCACCATGCCATCAGGCAAAAAACTGCAGAGCATGGTACACGAAAACTTTGGTTTCGAGTCTTACCGCGAACGACTTCGGAAAGCTTTAACAGAGTAGATTTGCGGCAATTGCATAACCCGCCAGGATAAGCATTCGCGAACTAAAGGTTTAACTGCAATATTTTTTTGGTAGCCGGCAGCAGGAATTTTTTTCGACATCGTTGTGTCACTCACTTGTACGGCAACAACGCTGTTCATCAAAGCAAACAGTTCAGGAAATAGTAATAAGCCGATAAGGAATTCGCCTATTCTTGCATTGCCTTGGTTCATTTGTAAATAAACGAGATTAGATCAGTAGCGTTGGGCCTTTTATGTGCCTGACGATTTTAGAAAATTATGGAAACCACAATAAGAAAAGATCAGGATACGGCCGCTTCTTACGGCGATTGGGACATGGTGATAGAACCACAGACCAGCTCTTTAAATCTTAAGCTTGGTGATGTATGGCAATACCGTGACCTGTTGATGTTATTGGTTCGACGTGATTTTGTTTCTTTTTACAAGCAAACAGTGCTTGGTCCTGTTTGGTTTTTTATACAACCGTTATTTACTACAATCATTTACACGTTCATCTTTGGCGACCTTGCAGGCATATCAACTGATGGTATTGAACCCAAAGCCTTGTTTTATGTTGCGGGGGTAACCTGCTGGAACTATTTCGCAGAATGCCTGACCAAAACCTCTACGGTCTTTAAAGATAATTCAAACGTATTTGGTAAGGTTTACTTTCCAAGGTTGATCATGCCGCTAAGTATTGTCATGAGTAACCTCATTAAATTTGGCGTTCAAATGCTCCTTTTTGCCGTTATGATGATTTACTTCAGCCTGCTTGGAGGTGGTACCTTTCACCTTACCTGGTATGTATTGCTCTTCCCTGTTCTTGTTGTGCAGATGGCACTCCTGGGACTTGGACTAGGGATGATCATTTCTGCACTAACTACAAAATATCGTGACCTGGTGTTCCTGGTAACCTTTGGTGTGCAGTTGCTGATGTATGCCACCACGGTGGTTTATCCGTTATCAAAAGCTCCAGAAAAATACAAGTGGCTCATATCGCTGAACCCGATGACACCAATCATCGAAACCTTCCGGTATGGCTTTCTCGGGGCAGGTACATTTACCTGGGCTTCGTTGGCTATCAGCGCTGCTATTACCCTTGGAATAACGTTATTCGGAATAATTATTTTTAATAAAGTAGAGCGGAATTTTATAGATACTGTATAGGGAAACGGCCTGCGTCTTTTCTTTCGGTATCTCAACTAGCTTTCTAACCGGCTACGTATTTTGGGGATTTCAGGAAAACAACTGATATCCAGGTCTTCATGACTAGCCCAAATAGCTTACGCTACCATATGATCAAACCGGTATGCAGGTGACAGGTTTATCCGGCAAGCTACTGTTTTAGCAAATGGATATAGGCATTGCTGCTGCTGCAAAATTCCCGGTTCCTTCACGATTGCTGCCTTCACATTGCTTTCCATACGTCTTATTTATTCAAAGAATCATCTACAAGAAAATTAGTGCTTTAGAATGTCTGTAGCTATAAAAGTTGAAAATTTATCAAAGGCTTACCAATTGGGTGAAATCGGTACGGGTACTATTTCGCGTGACCTGGAACGTTGGTGGGCAAGAAAGCGTGGCAAGGAAGATCCATTTCTGAAGATAGGTGAGTCAAACGACCGGACAGTTAAGGGTGGCAGCAATGTAGTGTGGAGCCTTAAGGATTTAAACTTTGAGATTTCACAAGGCGACCCGATCGGTATAATCGGCAGAAACGGTGCGGGTAAAAGCACGTTATTAAAACTCCTGAGTCGTGTTACGGCACCAACGGTGGGATCGATTAAAGCCAAAGGTAGAATAGCAAGTTTGCTTGAAGTAGGTACAGGTTTCCATCCTGATCTTACCGGGCGGGAGAACATCTTTTTAAACGGGGCTATCCTTGGTATGCGGAAGTACGAGATAAAAAGAAAGTTCGACGAAATTGTAGAGTTTGCCGGAGTCGAAAGATATATCAACACACCGGTTAAAAGATATTCATCGGGTATGTATGTGCGCCTGGCATTTGCCGTTGCTGCCCACCTTGAGTCGGAGATTTTGATTGTGGATGAGGTACTTGCTGTAGGTGACTCGGAGTTTCAGAAAAAATGCCTTGGAAAAATGGGCGATGTGAGTAAAGGGGAAGGGCGAACAGTGCTATTTGTAAGTCACCAAATGGGATCCATTGCCCAGCTTTGCGAAAAAGCCATCCTGTTAAACAAGGGCCAGGTGGTTGCTTACAGCAAAACCACGGAAGTAATTGAGAGTTACTTATCACTCGGAAAAACCTTGTCTAACAAGTATAAGTGTGCTCCGGAGAAACAAACGCAGGAGTACTACTTCGAGGAGCTTTATACGGTGAACGATCGCAACGAAGAAACAGACCAGTTTGGCTTCAATGAAACCATTACTGTGGTGATGAGGATTGTTGCAAAGCAGCGGTATGCTAACGTACTCCTCGGTCTTAACCTGCAGAATAACCTTGGTGGTTTTGTTGCATCTACGGTTAATGAATTTGAATACCATAGAGAAACCGGAAATTACCATTATGACTTCCGCGTATCTATGCCAAGCGGGATCATTGCGCCGAATACATATGCATTTCGCTTTGCGATTTTTTCGGATGGCGGAAAAATCTACGATATGCTTGAGGCCGAATGCCAGCTTAAAATAAACGATACAGGAACCAGTCTTTCACGCTATGAAGGCCTTGACTATGGAAACGTGATTCTTGACTTTGAATGGGAAAAGCTCAACTAAGCAGTTCAACCCATCTCCTTTTACCAGTTTTTTTATACATCATCAGAAAATAAGAATCTTAATGAGTTTTGAAAAAGTAGCAAGAAAACTTTTCCGGCTTGTCTTTCCCGGAAAAAAACCCATTGACTACTCAAAAATGCCAAATGTTACCATTGGTAAGAACACGGAATTTGCCGGAAGTATAGATATGTCAAGGGCACCAAATTCACGTGTGATCATTGGCGATGATTGTATGATTGGCTGTGCAATTAACCTGGAGACAGATAATGCAGTGTTAGAGATCGGCAACAATGTTTTTATCGGCGGTGGATCTAAGATTCAGGTTACGAGTAAAATAACCATTGAGTCCGACATCCTGATTTCAACCGATTGCATGATCCAGGATAGCGATAATCATCATGTCGACTTCAACATCCGGAAAAAAGACCTTCAGGAATGGCGCAGGGGATACCATGACTGGACTACCCACCCAAGCTTGCCAATTAAAATCAGTCATGGTGCCTGGGTAGGCGCCAGGGTTATCATTTTAAAGGGTACAACCATTGGAGAAAAAGCGATTGTAGGCGCTGGAAGCGTCGTCACCAAAGATGTCGCCCCATATACCATTGCGGCAGGTAATCCTGCAAGGATGATAAAGGAAATCGCAGAACGAGAAGTCACCACATAGTTTACAAGGTTCACAAATTCTTAGCCCGGTATCGCTAACGGCTGTTTTACTTAGCGCAATTGATTATTAATTTTTAGCTTTTATGATTTTAGATCTTTATCGAAAGACAAAATGGTTTTTACAGAATTACAAGGACGTCGGGTATGGAAATAAGTTGGTTCCAAAAACGGCAACAATGGTTATCGACGGATATTTCAACGGCGAAGTCACTTATGCCACTGACAATCTGGTAACAACCAACAACTGTGATTTCATTAAAGATCCCCGGTTTGCGAAGGCGTACCAGGCAGCAGCAGATACCAACCCGTGGAGCGGGTTTACTTTACAATGGCGGGTATACATTGTATGCTGGTTTGCTGAACATGTAAAGAAACTTGAGGGTGACTTTGTGGAGTGCGGTGTAAACACCGGGGCGTATTCAAGAGCCATCATCGATTATATTGATTTTGCATCTTTGAACAAGAAGTTCTATTTGCTCGACACCTATGAAGGACTTGTAAAGGAACAGATCTCCGAAGCTGAGAAAAAAGAAGGACTGGATACCATATACCTCGATAACTACCGCGACGTTTACAATGACGTGGTGAAAACCTTTGCCCCGTTCAAAAATGTTCAAATCGTTCGTGGTGCAGTTCCACATACGCTGCCCGAAGTAACTTCTGAAAAGATCTGTTACCTGTCGATTGATATGAACGTAACAGAACCCGAGATTGCAGCCGTTAACTACTTCTGGGATCGTATCGTTCCTGGTGGGGTGATCATCCTCGATGACTATGGTTTCCCGGCACACATTAATCAAAAGCTTGCTTTTGACCAGCTGGCCAAAGAAAGAAATACCCAGATTTTATCACTTCCAACCGGCCAGGGGATCATCATCAAGCCATGAGAATTCTAATCCTTGGATCAGAAGGGTTTATCGGAAGTAATGCAGTACGGCACTTCGAAGCAAACGGCCATACTGTTTTTAAGGCAGATATTATTATCAAGGAAGAACCTGGTTACACCATTATTAATCCTGAACACAGCGACTTCACCAGCTTGTTTTTAGGTAAGCAACTCGACGCCTGCATTAATGCAACCGGTTCCGCCAACGTACAGTTCTCTTTTACGAACCCTGCGCTTGATTATAGCCTCAATGTGGCCAACGTTTACCTCTTGCTTGATGCCATACGCAGGTATGGTGAAGGATGCAGGTTCATTAACCTTTCAAGTGCGGCTGTTTATGGCAACCCAAGCGTACTGCCGATTTCTGAAGAGGTTCAGTGTGCCCCCTTGTCACCGTACGGCTTGCATAAACTCTATAGCGAACACATCTGCAAAGAATTCACGGACCATTTTGGCGTACCGACTATTTGCCTGCGTATTTTCTCGGCTTATGGTGAGGGCCTGAAAAAGCAATTGTTCTGGGATTTGTACAAAAAACTGAGTGCACCTGTAAAGCGCGTACAATTATTTGGAACAGGCAATGAGTCAAGAGACTTTATTTATGTTGGCGACCTCGTTCGTGCGCTTGAAAGTATTCTTTTACATGCCGACTTCAATGGGAAGGCTATAAACGTAGCAAGTGGAAGGGAAACACGTATCAGCGAAGTTGTGGAACTTTTTAAAACGCTGCTGCACTCAGAGATTGACATCAACTTCAGTGGTGAAAATAAGATTGGCGATCCTGTTAACTGGAGGGCCGACATCAGCCTGCTTGCAAGCTTAGGATTTGAAGCAACAACAGAAATAGATACCGGGTTAAAAAATTACATTGAATGGGTAAAAGGAAAAGAATAGCTACGCTTCTGAGCAGCTATTCTTCAGCTACAGGTGTTACGATTTACTTAATAAACCTCATTAAACATTTCAACGCGTTTGAAGATGCAAGCAAGCCGGAACTGATTGTATTTTACAGTAACGACTCACCGATAGATGATGTAAAGAAAATTGGATATCCGTATATAGAGTATATCAACTCCGATAAGCGACAGTTCATTTTGTGGCGCATTTTTAAGCGGCTGATCAGGGTAGTGTTTAAAAAAGAAATCAACAATTACGTAAAAGCTGATTTTGTTTACCCTGCACTTGAGACAGAGAAGTTCTCGCTTATAAAGACCAAAATATTTTGGAAGGAAGACTTCCAGGAATGCTACCTGCCGGAAAACTTTACCAAAGAAGACATCTCCTATACCGAAAGCTTCTTCAAACTATTGGCTGATAATCCTGACTACCACCTGGTTTTAAGCAGTGAGTCGTCCAGGAACGATTTGTTCAAGTTTTATGGGAACATTAAAAATCCCATCCATATCCTACGCTTTGTTTCTTTAATTCCGGAGTTACAGCCCGAGAAGACTCCGGCGGTGTTAAAACAATACAATATCGACGCGCGATACTTTATTGTTTGTAACCAGTTCTGGCCACATAAGAATCACATCACCGTAATTGAAGCAGTAGCGATTTTGAGGCAACAGGGATACGAAGACTTCAAAGTTGTATTTACCGGTAAAACTTCCTCACATCGTAATAAAGAATATTTTCCAAGTTTACAGAAGCGTATTGATGAACTTGGAATTTCGAAGCAATTTATCGTGACCGGGTTTTTGCAACGGGAGGATCAACTACTAATGATGCAGAATTCACTTGCCGTTGTTCAGCCATCGTTGTTTGAAGGCTGGAGTACGGTAATTGAAGATGCAAAGGCGCTAAACAAATATGTAATCGCAGCCGATCTTGATGTAAACATTGAGCAGATGACAGAAAATGTCTCTTTCTTCGGAAGGCTCAATGCTGATGAACTCGCCCTGCAGATGAAAAAGGTCCTCATCGATCCGCCTGTTGTAAAAGAAAAAGATTACAAGCAAAATATTCAAAAGTTCCGTAACGACCTGGCAGACCTGTTTCAGTTATCATGAAGATTCTATTTGTTGCCTTACCGTACAGCATTCATACGGCAAGGTGGATTTCTCAACTAAACAGGAATGGCTTTAATGTGCACGTTTTTTCTTCCATGATGGGGCACGACTTACATGACGCCATTTCTGGCGTGACCTTTCATGAGAATTTTTTTGATCGTACAAAGCCGGCTAAAAGCGAGAACACTTACTCCAGTATTGCGTTACAGGAGTTATCGTTTATAACGGCGCCAATTGCAAAAAAGGTTATACGTAAGACCTTGTCAGTTGCCGGGCTTGCAAAGTCACGGGCACTTTTGCTAAAAGCGGTAATCGAAAAGATTCGTCCCGACATTATTCATTCGCTCGAGTCGCAACATGCCGGTTACCTGGTAAGTGAAGTCAGGCAAATGAGTAGCGGTAATTTTCCGTTGTGGATACATTCCAATTGGGGGATTGACCTGCACTTCTTCGGTCGCCTTCAAAGACATGTACCACTGCTGTCGAAAATGCTTTCAATGGTAGATGTGTTTATCACTGAAGGGAAACGCGACGAAGTGCTTGCACGGAAGTTTGGGTTTAAAGGAACAACCTTTACCTTTCCGAGCGTAGGTGGCGGCTTTAATGTGCCTGCTGTTCCCAACGTTCAACCTTCGCAAAGGCGTAAAATTCTTGTGAAAGGAACCCAGGATCTTGTAAGAAGAAACCTCGTTGCGATAAGGGCACTTGAAAGATGTGTTGACATACTCGCCGATTACGAAATTGTACTGTACAGCTCGAACGAGATAACGCAGGCTGCGGCAGAACTTTTTTACCATAGCACAGGTAAAAAGATCACGATCCTGCATGAGGTGTCACAGCTTCAGATGTTAGAACTTAATGGTAACGCAATACTGAACATCTGCGTTAATATGAGTGATGGGGTTCCTAACGCGATGTTGGAAGCGATGATGATGGGAGCTTTTCCGGTTCAGTCCGATACCTCGCTTGCAGACGAATGGGTGGAACACGGGAAAACGGGGATGATCGTGCCACCGGAGGACCCTGATGTAATCGAAAAAGCAATCAGAACTGCATTGTCGAATCCCGAGTTAATCGATGCCGCTGCAATAATCAACAGACAGGCAATTATAGAAAGGCTTAATTACAACAACACCCAAAATGCCGTCGTTAACATGTATAACGGCGAGCTTATTAAACGGAAGAGGGATTAACCCGGCATTTAAGCTGGTGTCGGTTATTTTAGCCAAGGAGCTCCGGAAAGGTATGGCGTACAAGCCCGCCCGGTTGAAGCCATTCGGACGGGAGTGCGACCCGATAATAAATTGGGGCACGGCGCAACGATGTTCTATAGCATTCCAGGAGCTCGGTTAATAGAATTGCTCAGAGAACAACAGATCAGGAACAAACAAAATCTAGATAAAGCGCAGTAAATGAAAATTAATATTGTAAAACCCTTTTTGCCGGAATTGTCGGAGTTCCAGGGTGAGTTCGAAAAATGTTTACAGAGCGGATTGGTTACCAACAATTCACCTTACGTAAGACTTTTCGAGGAGAAACTACAGGAGTTTTTCGGAAGCGAAATAAAGCCCTCTGTTAATTGCAATGGGGAAATGTCGTTGTACCACCTGATCCAGGCCTGGAAGTTTAAAATGGGTGTTGATGCTCATGAGTCGTTTGAAGTGCTGGTGCCTTCTTTTACGTTTACCGGCACAATCAACGCATTGGTGATGAACAACCTGAAACCCGTTTTTTGTGATGTTGACCAGTCACTGGTACTTGACATCAACAAATGCGTTGTTGACTCTCCCGACATTAAAATGATCGTTTCTGTTGGCGCTTATGGTAATCTTACCGATCTGGAAAAACTTGGTGAGTTTGCAAAGCAGCACAACCTTGTTACCATTCTCGATAATGCACCTGCATTCGGATCTAAGTTTAAAAACAAGTATCCATGGGAATATGGCTTTAGCGAAATGATCAGCTTCCATGCAACCAAAATATTCAACTCGATGGAAGGCGGTGCAAACATTGTGACCGATCCGGAAATTGCTGAGTACCTGTTGCGCCTGCGTGATTTTGGCCAATACGAAAAAGTCAGGGGCGATGTAGATATGCCAGGACTAAACTCAAAGATGCTTGAGGTTGCTGCTTTAGTTGGTTTGAAGAATCTGGAGAAAGTTGATTTTATTCTTAACAGCCGGTTCAAAAACATTGAAGCATATAAGTCGTTCTTTAGTGAGCTTGAGAGCAAGGACCTGCTGAAGACCATGCGTGTAGACGAGGACGTGTTGTGTACGTATTTGTACTTTCCATTAATTCTTAACGAGGAAGCAACAGACTTCGTGAACTACATGCAGGAACATGATATAGCTGTAAGAAGATACTACACCGCTAACCACGACCTTAAATTTTACAAGGGCCGTTATCGCAACCAGGACCTAAGCTATACCGACCAGATCAAGAACAATATTGTTTCCCTTCCTATTCATACCGTTATGAGTAACGAAGAATTGGAGTACCTATTTTCAACAGTTAAATCGTATTTTATTAAGTAATGAAAAAAGTTATCGTAACAGGTGCCGGTGGGTACGTAGGCATACCATTGTGCCAGGCATTATTATCCAAAGATTACCAGGTAATCGCGTTGGACAGGTATTTTTTTGGCACAGATAAGCTTACGTCTATCAGCAGCCATCCTAATCTTACGGTTGTAAGAGAAGATATCCGCTACTGCGATACGGCTATTTTCAAAGATGCATATGCAGTTTTCGATCTTGCTGGTTTAAGCAATGATGCGACGGCTGAAATTGATCCTGCATTAACCGTCTCCATCAACTACAAAGGATCTGAGCGGTTTGCAAGAGAAGCTAAAAAGGGTGGCGTACAAAGGTATATTTACGCCAGCTCTGCCAGCGTATATGGAGCAGGTGCTAAAGGATCCCTTAGAGAGACCGACTCTTTGTCGCCACAAACAGAATACGCGAAGAGCAAAGTAGCTATTGAGACCGTATTGCACGAATTAGCGGACGATAACTTCTCTCCTGTTATGATGAGAAACGCAACGATCTTCGGCCTCGCGCCACGTATGCGTTTTGACCTTGCCATCAACATCATGACTTTACGTGCCTGGAAAGAACGCGTAATTTACATCATGGGTGGTGGTGAACAATGGAGACCATTTGTACACGTTAACGATGTTGTTCGTGCATTTATGCTCATGCTTGAGTCTCCGAAAGACCTGATACATGACCAGATTTTCAACGTTGGTAGTTCTGAATTGAATTACCAGATTAAGCAACTGGCGCAATTCGTGATCGATGTAATTCCAAACGTTGTCATCCACACGATCCCGGATGATCCAGATAAGCGTACGTACAACGTAAACTTCGAAAAAATCCAAAGCGTTTTGGACTACCGCACGACGATCCAGATACACGAAGGGATTGTTGAGATCAAGCAGGCGCTTGAAAAAGGATTGCTTAATGGCGACGATCCTACCTGCTACACGCTGCAATGGTACAATTCGCTGATCACCTGGCACAACCGGATCAAAGAATTGTCTTACAACGATACCATTCTTTAGTTAAGGCTAAAGTGAATCATAATACGGTAAGCCTGCCCGAAGATTGTATTCGGGCAGGCAACTGTTTAATGGAACTATCCATTAAAAGCTGGCGACTAAATGAAGGAACAAAAACTGGCAATTATTGGCGGGGGTCGGCATGCACTTGAAACCTGCTATTTTCTTGAAGATCTTGGTTTAAAACACCGCCTGGCAGCTTTCGTCCAGGACGAAGCTGAAGAAGGAAAGGAATTGATGGGCGTTCCCGTATTGTCGGCAGCAAATATGATTGATCGCTACCGGCACTCTGGTGAAGTACTACTATTAGGTTGCATTGGTAGCATCAGCGATAATAAACGGCTTGCAGAAAAGTTCAAAGCTGAAGGCTTTGGATTTTATAACGCGCTTAACCACTCAGTAAACGTGAGCCGTCAAAAGTTCATCGGTACCGGGGTAACCGTTGCTCCCGGTTCAATACTCACAGCAAACATCAGTTTAGGGGATCATTGCATCATAAACATAGGTTGTACCATCAGCCATGATGTAGAAATAGGTCAATACGCGAATATATCGCCTGGTGTACATATGGCAGGAAACGTGAGAATAGAAGACGAGGTGTTTGTAGGGATCGGAGCTAATTTCATTCCTAAAGTAGTTGTAGGGAAAGGAGCAATCGTTGCAGCAGGTGCTTGTGTTACCCGCGACGTTCCACCATACAGCATGGTAGCCGGTGTGCCGGCGGTCATAAAAAAGATGTTGCGCTAATTAGAATTTCATGCCCGAAACATTAAGAGATACATACCCATACTGGCTTAAAAGAACTTTTAGATTCTTCAACTACCGGGACGAACGCAAGCGTTTTTTCAGGGAGATCGGGATCAAAAAAGAACAGGACCAGCTAATCCGAAAGTATAACAGAGAAACTGAAAATCTTGTCATATTCCTTGTGCCCGGGGCAGATAGGAAGACCGGAAAGGACACCATCTCCGGTGGGGTAACATCACTCGTTTCGTTATGCGAAGAAAGTGCAAAGCTTTCAAAAATGATGAATGCCGAGGTACTCATGACGGTATTTCCAAGAGAGTTCCTGTTGCTCAAACACGAGAACTTCGAAAATAACGTCGACGTATTTCGGTTCGAACAGTTGCCAACCTACTTTACAAAGCTTAAAAGTGTACTCATACACATTCCTGAATTTCTTGTTGCACACTTCGAAGAGAATTTATTAGAGAGTGAATTGAAGTGGCTGGTGAGTATCCCAAAAGTTCACGTAAATGTAATCAACGCGAATATTCTTTTAATGCCATCCGAGCACGTTGTAAAACAACTGGAGTCGGTGGCTACGAAGATTACCATTACTGCGGCACATACCAAATACTGCACCCAGTACTATCGCGATATTTATGGCGTTCCTATCCATAAATTCTCTGCATGGATCAGTCCGGAGCAATATGTTTTTGTACCCTACGAGAAAAAGGAAGACATCATTGTTATATCGCCTGATCAGAACGAAAACAAAGCGATTATACTTAGCAGGCTCGGCGAAACAAAGCTCGAGTTGAAGATTCTTGAAAACCTGACTTACAAAGATTTTAAAGAATTGGTTGGCCGTGCCAAGTGGGCGCTTACTTTCGGGGAAGGTCTCGATGGTTATATACTTGAACCCATCTTTAGTGGTACGGTTGCCTTTGCTGTTTACAACGAAGATTTCTTTACTCCTGATTTCGAGCATACCAATGGTATATATGGTAGCTACAACGAAATGCTTGAAAACATTGTTTCAGACATTCGTAAACTTGACAATCCGGAATCGTACAAGGCTTTCCAGAAGGAACAATTTGACCTTTGTGCAAAGCATTACAATTACGAAACTTACCAGCGAAATATCCGCTTGTTTTATGAAGAAAAATATTCGTTTAAATAACAATGGATGCGCCGCTGGTTACTGTAATCACTGTCACTTACAACTCTTCATTATATGTGCGTGATACGATAGAGAGTGTACTATCGCAAACGCATTCCCACCTTCAGTACGTTATTGCAGATGATTGCTCTACAGATAACACCTGGGAGATCATTCAACAATACAACGATCCACGCATAACGGCATACAGGAACGAAGCAAACCTGGGAGAGTATCCAAACAGGAATAAGGCGATCTCCTATGCCACCGGTGAATACCTTATTTTCATTGATGGCGACGACGTCATCTATCCTCACGGTATTGCCTTTTTTGTAAACATGATGCAGCAATTTCCAGGGGCAGCCCTGGCAATACAAAAAGAGTATACCAATAATGTGTTATACCCGGCCTTGCTGTATCCTGAAGATTCCATGCGCAATTATTACTTCGGGAAAGAGAATTTGTTGTCCTCCAGTTTTGCATCAGATTTTTACAGAACCGATGCCATAAAAGCTGCCGGGTTCCTATCAGAAAAATACGTTGGTGGCGATAACCTTATCCGTTTGATGGTTGCTTTAAAGAAGCCCGTGTTGCTGGTTGCCGGCTGGGTGAGTTGGCCAAGGGAAACCCCGGGACAGGCATCATCCCGTATGAGCCTCGAAACGCAATATGTCGAACACTTCCGGATTGCATCCGAACTAGAAAATGCAAACGACCCCGAACTTGTGCAGCCTTCCGTTTGGCAAAGTATCAACAGAAACAACCGGCGATCGCTTGCCAGGTTCATATTACGTACAATAGCACAGGGCAATTTCAAGCTTGCAAACCGGGTACGTACAAAAGGGGAACTTAAGTGGGGTGAACTTTATAAAACGGCAATGCTTAAAGGGGAGAACCACGATTTTCTTGCCGGCTATTCTCCTGCAAAACCATTTAAACGTGGTTTTCTTAATCAATTGGCGACACCATCAACCAGTCGCCTGAAATAGTGGGGGCGAACAAAGGTTACTAAAATCCCTGGCAACGGAATGCACGAAGCACTAAGACGGTTCCTACGAAGCAATACAATATCGGTACATCGCAGCAATATGGATAGGTTTTCCGCGTTTGCTTTGTCCCGATAAATCCCAGGATTTTTTTTAAAATTATGTGTGGAATAAGTATCCTTATCAGTAAAGCAAATTTAGCGGTTCCCCAGGATCTGATCAGGGATATGAATGATAGGGTTAGCCATCGTGGTCCTGACGGAGAAGGTTTTTATTCCGGGGTCAACTTCGCTTTTGGTCACCGTCGTTTATCCATCATCGACCTTTCACATGGAGGCGATCAACCAATGGAAAAAGGTGGAGATTGGCTCGTGTTCAATGGGATGATTTACAACTACATTGAATTAAGAGAAGAACTTATAACACTCGGCCATCAATTCCATTCGCATTCCGATACTGAGGTACTCCTTGCGGCATGCCTTCAGTGGGGCATTAAAGCCTTTGATCGTTTAAACGGCATGTGGGCGTTTGCCTGGTACAGGCAACAAACCAACGACATCATTTTTTGCAGGGATCGTTTCGGGATAAAGCCCCTGTTCTACACAACCTCGGGCGACTTCTTTGGTGCTGGATCTGAAATAAAGCAATTTCATGCGGTGCCGGGTTTTCAATCGAAGTTAAACAAGAAAGCAGCAGTTAACTTCTTAACGAACGGCTACCTTAATTACGCTGAGGATACTTTCTTTGAAGGTGTACACGAGTTGCGCGCAGGTCATTACCTGCACTACCATTTGGATACCCACAAGTATTCAGTTCATCAATGGTACAACCTCGACAAAGCCGCACCTCCAATATCGGTATCGTGGCAGGACGCAAAACAGCAAGTCCGGGCACTCTTTAATGACAGCCTCAAGATACGGTTGCGTGCCGATGTTAAACTAGGAAGCTGCCTTTCGGGTGGGCTTGACAGCAGTTCAATCGTCTCGAATGTCCATGCCCAAAAGTTGGGTCCAATGGATTTTGTAACCATCACCAGTTGTTACGAGCAAAAGGAGTACGACGAACAACAGTTCAGCGATCTGGTGTCTGCCGCAACCGGGTTTAAAGCCATAAAAACATTTCCCCGCCTGCAGGATATGTTGGATAAAGGAGAACTGGACGAAATGATCTTTCACCAGGAACAGCCCCTGAACTCCGCCTCAAATTATTCAGAACACGAAGTTTTTAAAACGGCAAAGTCGAACAACCTTAAGGTTATGCTCGATGGACAGGGCGCTGACGAATACATTTGCGGCTACAACGAATTTTATATAGCTTACCTGGGCGAATTAGTTCAGTCAGGACGCATAAAAAAGTTATGGCAGGGTTTTAAAAGGAAATCGCAGCACCAAAAAACAAGTGTTGGCAGCTATGTCAATAACTACCTGCGAACGGTTGCGCTTTACCCGGTATTACCGCGGCTAAAAAAAATTATGGGCCGCAATAATCATCCATGGCTCAATCCGGATTGGAAGTCGTTCGCTGAAAAGAATCTTATCCATTTTTCTTCGGGTAACATCAGGTCGCTGTCGCTATGCGAAATGAGTTTTACCAGCTTGCCTATGCAATTGCATTCTGAGGATCGCAATTCTATGAAGCATGCCATTGAGTCCAGGCTCCCATACCTCGATCACAGGCTTGTTGAGTACATTCTTTCATTGCCATCTCATTTCAAAATAGCCAACGGATTTTCTAAATATATTGTTCGCGAAACCCTCGACGAACTCCCGGAAGCCATTCGGTACCGTAAAGATAAAATGGGCTTTGTTGCACCAGACGAATTATGGATCCGCGAAAACCACGAACAAGTAAGGGCGGAGCTTGGCGATGCTATTGCCGCAACTGGTATCTTTTCTGAAAACCTGCTTCATCGTTTCGATCAGTTCATCGATCGAAAACTTGGTTTTGAACCATTATACTTTCGGGCGATAACGCTTAACAGGCTAATCAGGATTTTCAGCCTGAAGGACTGACACCATTATTAAACAAATGTTCTTTTGAATATTGTTATTGTTGATTACGGAATTGGAAACGTTGCCTCCATTCAGAATATGTTGAAGAAGGTTGGCATCGACTCACAAGTGTCGGGTTCGGTAGCCGACCTCGAGAACGCTGGTAAAATTATATTGGCAGGCGTGGGTGCCTTCGACACCTGCATGCAAAACCTGCAGCGCTCGGGATTACGTGATGTTCTGGATAGCAAAGTAATAAAGGAAAAAACACCTGTGTTGGGTATTTGCGTGGGTATGCAAATGCTAACTCACAAGAGTGAAGAAGGCACATCACCCGGACTAGGCTGGATAAATGGCCAGGTTGTAAAGTTCAATCCCGCTAAAATGGTGGTTCCCGAAAAGGTGCCGCACATGGGGTGGAGCGAAGTTGAAAAGGCTACTGACTCAACCCTTTTGAAAGACTTGCCTACTGAACCGCGTTTTTATTTTGCCCATTCATATCACGCAGAAATTGAAGATCCCAGTGATGTAATGTTGTGGACGGAATATGGCTACCGGTTTGCGGCTGCTGTTGCACGCGAAAACATCTTTGGGGTACAATTTCATCCTGAAAAAAGCCATCGCTACGGCATGCAATTACTCCGGAATTTTGCGACCTACCCATAACAGAAATTACAGATAATGTGGGGTGCCTTCCATTCAGGCGAACCTTTAACCACTACAAACACGCATTTCCCTTAGGGCTTTCTAACTATCCAGCATGCGAAGAATAAGGGTCATTCCTACTTTACTGATACAAAATGGCGGCTTGGTAAAATCCGTCAAGTTTCAGCAACACCGCTATGTTGGCGACCCGATCAATGCAGTTAAAATCTTTAACGACAAAGAGGTTGACGAACTGGTATTACTTGATATTTCTGCCTCAGCTGCCAAACGATCGCCTGATATGCATTTTATCAGCCAGGTAGCATCTGAAGCGTTTATGCCACTTTCCTATGGAGGTGGGGTGACTAAGGCTCACCAGGTACAACAACTTATTTCGGCTGGTATAGAAAAGGTGATCATCAATACCTCCGCGTATACAAACCCGCAGTTAATCAGCGACGGAGCAAAGCTGGTGGGCAGCCAGAGTGTAGTTGTTTCGATTGATGTGAAGAAAAACTTCTGGGGTAAGCAAAAGGTATTTGTTCAGAACGGAACAGTAAACACCAACGAAAATCCGGTGGATTATGCGCGAAGAATGGAGTCGCTTGGTGCCGGGGAGCTGCTGTTAAACGCTATAGAAAAGGATGGCACTTTTACCGGATACGATGAAGAGCTGATCCGTTCGGTATCAGCCGCGGTAAACATACCAGTGATTACAATTGGCGGTGCAGCCGAAATCAGCGACTTTGAAAAGGCTATAAAGGTGGGAGCCTCAGCTGTCGCAGCTGGCAGCATGTTTGTTTTTCAGCGGCCACATCGCGCAGTGCTCATCAGTTATCCATCACAACAGCAACTGTCCGAACAGTTGTTCTCTAACATCTAACAATGGTCCTTCACAAAGATGATCCGCAATACCGCCAATGTACCCTGACAGTTATGGATAATATAGCTGATCCGGATATTACATTCGACGCGGATGGAATATGCAACTACTATCATGAATATAAGGTAGCAGAAAGAGAGCAGGTAATTACCGGAAAAGAAGGGGAAGAAAAGCTAAACGCACTCGTTGCCAGGATGAAGGCAGTTGGAAAAGGAAAGCCTTACGACTGCCTGATCGGTTTAAGTGGAGGAGTAGATAGTACCTATGTTGCCTACCTGGTAAAGCAATTTGGGTTAAGGCCGTTGGCAGTACACCTCGACAATGGCTGGGACTCAGAGCCCGCTGTTAAAAACATTGAAAACGTAATTAAAAAACTGGGCATCGACCTTTATACGATCGTTGTCAACTGGGAAGAGTTTAAGGATATCCAACTTGCTTATCTGAAAGCTTCTGTGGTAGATATAGAAGTTGTTTCCGACCATGCCATTTTTGCTACCATGTATCGGATAGCAAAAGAAAAGAAAATTCCGTATATCATAAGCGGAACAAATATCGTTACCGAGTATATCATGCCTCCCTCGTGGTTATACACCAAGATGGATTTCCGCAATCTGAAGGATATTTACAAGCGGTATGGAAAACTAAAGCTTAAAACATACCCGATTTTCGACTTTAAGCGACATGTATATTACTCAGCTGTACTGAAGCTTAACCCAGTTTCGATTTTAAACTTTACTGATTACAATAAAACAGCGGTAAAAAAACTCATACAGGAAAAGCTCGACTGGGCCGACTACGGCGGTAAGCATTATGAGTCGATATTTACAAAGTTTTACCAGGCTTATATCCTGCCGGAGAAATTTCACATTGATAAGCGTAAGGCTCACCTTTCAACCCTAATCTGTTCGGAACAAATGACTAAACAGGAGGCACTGGAAGAGTTATCACATGACCTTTATCCAGTCCGTGACCTTGAGCGCGATAAGGCCTATGTATTGAAAAAGCTTGGTCTGAGCAATGCTGAATTCGACGCCATCATGCAAATGCCCGTGCAATCCCATCACGATTTCGCCTCCGACAGGCACCTGAAAGCGGGCTTCATGACATTATTAAGAAGAACCGAACGATTCCGTCATTTACTTAGGAAAAAGCAACAAAACTAACCGTTGGTAGAGCGCCCGGTTCTCCTATCCATTGCGGTTGTAACCATTTTGATTGTCCGGTTGGGCAAAATGCCTGGTCGCAATGATAGGCTCACCGGATTGATAACAGACTGCCAGTCCTTAAAATTTGTTTTCCACACCTTCAGCTACTATTTTGCATCGCCTTAGAGCAGGGAGTGTTTGGTTAGTGTGACCCGAGAGACAATTATCTGCAGTTCTATGAGTCCTGCTTACTCTGGCGCCACATTTGCGTAGGAGAGAGCCGTTTTATTTGAACTGGTACTAGCTAAAAGTTTGAACAGGTCCCGGACAGTGCAGAGATCTTAGCTTTTTGCTCATTACACAGCGGGGCTTAGTTTCTGTACGGTGCAACAACCAGGTGGTGCGGTCGCGTCTAATGACTCGACATCTCCTGGTTCACGCTTCACATGATTAAAGAGGTCACCATTAGACCTTGGCATTAAGTGACCACAAAACGATTTATTTGAAAAACGATATTTCAGTTATCCTGTTTGCAAACAGCAAGGATTTCTTTCTTACAAAAATTTGTGTAGCCAGCATACGGTTTTACTCTCCGGATGTTAAGATTTACCTGGTTAAGGACAGATTGAACGGGGATTTTCGTACCCGGTATTTCGAAAAAGCCTGGAATGTACAAATCATTGAGTTTCCCAACAGGTACCTCGGCTGGGGAGCAGGAAAGGTCCACATTCTTAACTACGATAAACTGCCTAACGAGCGGTACCTGATTCTTGACTCCGACATCATCTTCATTGGTGATGTAATCGGAAGATTAAAAGAGAAGAGCAGCGACTTCATTGTTCATGGCGAACGCTACCCAGAGCCATTTACAGACCAGGTTAAAGAGACTTTTATCGATCCCGAGGCTGTTTTATCGGTTTACCCGGAGTATGAATATCCTGGTTATTTCTTTAATACCGGCCAGTTCGTAGCGCGTTTGAATGTTATTTCGGATGACCTGATCACACCAGGCTTCAATCCGCATACTTACTCTTATTTTTTGCACCGCCATTTGTTTCGATTACCCGACCAGGCATTGTTAAACACGATACTGCCAACGGCTGCGAAAAGAAAAGAGATCACGTTAGACGAAATGGAATTTATGCTTTGGAGTGGCGATTTCTTTACCAAGCCCGAGAATAACAATCCGGAATTGTTTAAGTCAGGTGATAAGTACCCTTACTTAGTGCACTACGCCGGCGACGTAAGAATTACAGACCTGGAAAAAATGAAGGGGAATAAGGTGCTTCAGTTTTTCAAAGACTTATACGAAAAGAAGTTGTCGCCATCTCAAAGGGCTTTTAGCCGTGCTCAGGACTCGTTATACTCATCAGACCTTCTTCGAAGATTGATATTCATTAAGAACAGGGTTCTCATGAAGTCCGTCGGTATAAAGTAATTCTATATAAGCTCAATATTTTCCATTTTATTATGCCGGATGTGCCAATGATTTCTGTGATCACGGTGAGTTATAACAGTGAACAGTATATTTCGAAAACGATCGAAAGCGTGCTCAGTCAAACATGGCCGGAGTTTGAATACATTATTGTCGACGATAACTCTACCGATAATTCCTGGAAGATAATCAATCAATATCCTGATAGTAGAATAAAAGCCTACCGTAATGAGTCGAACCTGCGCGAATATCCGAACCGCAACAGGGCTGTTCAACTGGCAACAGGCAGGTATATCATCTTTATCGACGGCGACGACGTGATCTATCCAAATGCGATTGAAACGTTCAATTATTATATCAGGTTGTTTCCCGAAAGCAGTATGTTTTTTACACGGGAGTGGGATCCGAGAATATTGTATCCCTTCCAGGTTGATCCCGAAACCATATACCGCTTTGAGTTTTTGGACGGGGGTATCATGGGAGGCAATTTTACTAAGGTCCTCTTTAAAAGACAGGCAATTCTCGACGCTGGGCTGTTTCCTGTACACATCAGTACGGGTGATAGTTATATGCAACTTAAAATTGCTTCTAAGAATAAAGGGGTTGCAATCAATGATGGCTTAACCTGGTGGCGGAGAAGAAAAGGGAATGCCACGGAAAAGTTCTTTAAAACCAACCGGCATCTTGCTGAAACAATCAACTACAAAATAGCATTCATCAACCATGCTGATTGCCCGTTAAGCAAAGAGGATAAGGAAACTGCAAAGACGAATATCTATGGGTTGTATTTACGGAGTCTTTTTCGTATGATTACCCATTTGAAGTTAAGTGATGTGGGATATTTATGGAAGAACATAAAAGTACCGCGCGAATATTACCGCACGGTGTTTATTCGTTCCAGAACAAACTATTTTAACAATCATAACGGCGATAATCCTTTGCATACGCCAGTGGACTCAAACAAATTGCGCAATAATTAAGATATAACATGAAAATTCTCGTAACAGGTTCAAGTGGTTTAATTGGTTCTGAAGTCTGTGTATACTTTGCAGAACAGGGACATAGCATATACGGAATAGACAATAATCAAAGGGCAGTTTTCTTTGGGCCTCAAGGCGATACCCGCTGGAACCAGGAACGTTTGCAAACAACACTCAAGAATTACACACATTATGAGCTCGACATTCGTAATCGCCAGGGTGTGTTAGACCTGATGAAGGAGTTGCGGCCGGATGCTATCGTGCATACCGCAGCGCAACCGAGCCACGACCGTGCAGCAAGCATACCCTTTGAAGATTTTGACACCAATGCGGTAGGTACACATAATCTCTTGGAAGCGGTGAGACGTTTTTGCCCCGAAACGCCTTTCGTACACATGTCTACGAACAAAGTATACGGGGATGCTCCAAACCTGATCGCACTTAAAGAAGAAGAGACACGTTGGGATTATGCCGATGAAACGTATGCTCACGGTATCCCTGAAACCTTTACGATTGACCAGTCCAAACACTCGCTTTTTGGTGCTTCGAAAGTAGCAGCAGATGTGATGGTACAGGAGTATGGCAGGTATTTCAATATCCCAAGTTGTTGCCTCCGGGGTGGATGCCTTACAGGACCAAACCACTCAGGTGTTGAGCTTCATGGCTTTCTGAGTTACCTTATAAAATGTAACCTCGAGAGAAAAGAATATAAGATATTTGGCTACAAAGGAAAGCAGGTTAGGGACAATATTCATTCTTTGGATGTTGCAATGTTTATTGATAATTTCATTAAGAATCCCGGAGTTGCCGAGGTTTATAATTTAGGTGGCGGAAAAGACAACTCTTGCTCGATTTTGGAAGCATTCTCAATTGTTGAGAGTATTACCGGAATTCAACAGGTTTATTCGTATGTTGACGAGAACAGGATAGGGGATCACATTTGCTATTATAGCGATCTTCGTAAAATGAAACAACATTACCCAAATTGGGACATTACTAAAAACTTGCGTACAACTTTCGAAGAAATTGTGGAAAGCTGGAAAAAACGTATTTAAAATATAAGGTGTACCCGAGAATTGCTCAAGAAAGTAAGCGCGTTAACCCACACCCCCCCGCGGTTCGATTTAAAGAACTGGATACTTTAAGGGGGGTCGCTGCTTTGTATGTGATGCTTTTTCACCTTTCAAGGATTGCAGGTTACGACATTGATTTTTTGAATACGGGTGTTACAGGGGTAGACCTCTTCTTCATCATCAGCGGCTATGTGATTTTTATGTCGCTTGAAAAAACCCGAAAGTCACGCGACTTTATTATCTCCCGGCTTTCAAGGCTGCTGCCATCATACCTTGTTATGATGGCAATAACGATTGTCACCATTCTACTATTTGCGAGTAGTCAAACGCCTTCGTTAACTACAGTACTTTTCAATACCACCATGCTTCAGCCGTGGTTTTCGGTGCCGTATATCGATGAGTCGTACTGGACGCTTACGGTGGAACTCCTATTTTACGTTTCGATGTTGGTTTTGTTTCGAATAAGAAAGCTCGACCACATAATCAAGATCGGCAGCATTGTAATTGCTTTTCTATTTATCTACTACTACGTTACCTCCCGTTACTTGCCAGAGAGCCGTTGGTTTATCGTACCAAGGCACCTCTTTCCAATTTCCAGTCACTTCCAGTTATTCTTCGCCGGAATAATATTCTATAAACTCAAATTTGTGAGTAACCAATGGCACAGCCATCTGCTGCTTGCCATCTGCTTCCTGTTAACCCTTTTCTTTTTCGATATGTCGGGCAGGGCACATTTTTTTATCGAATTTGAAACTTACGCGTTTGCCGTGTTGGTATATTTCATTGTTTTCTACCTGTTTGTTTTCAACAAGCTGTCTTTTTTGAATATCAGGATGCTGGTTTTTTTTGGCAGCATTTCGTACGGGATTTATTTACTGCACCAGGAATTTGCAATTGTACTATATCCCTATTTCGTAAATACCCTTGGTTTAAACCCCATCATGGCGATAGGTTTGTTGTCCGCCCTGATCATTGGCATAGCTACTTTCGTGACTTATAAAATTGAGCTGCCAGTTATCAAAATTATTCGTCATAAATACATAGGTTTTTCCCCAAGGTAATTTCGGCAAGCCGTAATGGTATATTTTTGGTAAACCTTCTCGGTTTACAAATATTATTGGCAATGAAGCATGTAGTAATAAAAGACAATGAACTAAACGGCTGGGAATATGGGATGCTTCGATCTTTTGAACGATCCATTGTTGAAGTAACCGGGGCGACAATCGCTAACATACCTGCATATAGCATTTCCAAAAACTACATGAACCATTTTGGACACTCCATGAACAAAGCATTCATGCGGAAAGTGTTGCCAAAAGATAGATTTGACCTTGAAGCAGATGTGGCCTGGTACATTCTCATGGGTCCAGAAAATTATAAACTAGACCTTTATGATGGCTGGAACGGCAAGATAAAAACAAAGGTTCTATACCTCTACGATACCCTGCCCGAACAGTACCAAACCATCAAAAAACTGTTTTCTTCAAACACATGGGATGTTTGTATCACTTCCTTTAACGATGCGGTTCCTGTGCTTGAAGAACTTACTGGCCGAAAATGGCACTGTGTGCCGCAGGCAGCCGACCGGCAGATTTTTACCCCGGTTAATTTTGAAAACAAGCTGATACACTTTTCTTCTTACGGGCGTAGGTTACCCGTTTTGCACGAGGCACTTATCGAGTTCTGTAAGGTGAACGGCTTGTATTACGATTATACTACCCACGACGGTAAACACCCAACGGCTGACTCTGTAGAATTGTACAAACAATATGCATGGCACCTAAACCATTCATTGTTTAATATATCGTGGCCGGTTGAAGTAACCAACCCGGTTAGGGCCGGCAACTTAAGACCAATCACTTGCAGGTGGTTTGAGGCGGCAATGGGCGAATGTATTATCCTTGGTAAAAAGCCGGCAAATCATCAATTCGACATAGAATTAACAACCGACCTCGTGGAAGACTTTGACGCGTTTGGCAGTAAAGCGTCTATTTTTAAACAACTCGATAAATTTTGGGACAACAGGGTATCGCTGTTTGAGAAAAGCAGGCGGATACGCACAGCAAATCAGGATAGGTGGGACTGGGAAACCCGGGTAAACACCATCCTGGATTTAGTTAAATGAGCATGGAAAAAGTAAATATTGCGATTTGCGTCGCGCATCCAATACAACATGAAATTCCGTTGTACCAGGAACTGGCCAAAATACCCTCGGTTAACCTAACTGTACTATATTTTTCTGACGTTGGTATTGGCAACTTCAATGTTTACGGATTGAAGAACATCAGCTACGGTATACCAGTTTTAGAAGGGTATAATTACAAGATCTTAAAAAACATCTCACCCTTCAAGACTTACAAGCTACAGTTTATTGCTCCCGATGTAACCAAAGAGCTGGCAGCTGGTAAGTTTGACAAGGTGATCCTATACGGATACAACTCTCCTACCTCGATTTTTGTAATGCGGTATTGCCGCAAACATAACATCCCCTTATATCTCCGGGCAGAAGGGGAGTCCGTTCAACCCATTTCGTCGAAAAAACAAAGGGTAAGGCAATTACTGTTGCCGAGAATATTTAAGCGCTTCGATTACTTTCTGGCATTATGCGAAGCAAACAGGTCGCACTACCTTGAATTTGGGGTTACCCCCGAACAGGTAAAGTTTATACCTCAAACGGTTAACGACGAGTTTTTCGCCGGTTATGATGAAAGTAATTTCGATGGGCTTAGGAACAAGTACGGCATTACAAGCGACGACATTGTATTTGTTTATGGTTCAAAACAACGGGCAGACAAGCGCCCAATGGATGCGGTTAAGGCATTTTGTGAGTTGCATGGAAGTGTAAAAGCAAAACTGCTGATGCTTTCTGACGGGCCTTTAAGAAAAGAATGCGAAGCATATGCAAAGGCACATGATAAGTACACCCGGATAGTATTTACCGGTTATATTGAATTTACAGAGATGCGCGATTTATTTGGCCTAAGCGATGTACTCATCATGACCTCGTTCGAAACAATTGGCGCAACGCTATACCAGGCCTTGTTTTCAGGTTTGGCCATTCTTTCGTCTGATATGGTGCCCGGCTGGCTCGACCTGGTAAAACCAGGAATCAACGGACTCGTATACCGGGCTGCCTGGCTCGATTCCCTTGTGAAAACAATAACGGCGATGTGCGAGTCGCGCGAGCTGATCGAAACAATGAAGGCAAACAGCAAGCAACTTTCAGAGCAATATACATCACAACTTACTGCCGCTAAACTCGCGGCTGAACTTACGAATTCCCATTGATGAAGATTCTTATAGTAGGTTCAGATAAGGTTTGGGCCATCGAACGCTTTTATCACAAGTACCTGAATGAACTCGGCGCCAGCACGGAGTTCTTCCTTGCCCAGTCTGTTTTCTACGATTATTATGGCAAAAGCATTATAAACAAGATTATTTTCAAACTGGGACTGTCGCCCATTTATAAGATCATTAATAAGCAATTCAGGGAGGTGATCCTTGCTAATAGACCCGACGTTATTTTCATTTTTAAAGGAATGGAAGTTTTTCCATCTACCATCAACTGGGCAAAACAGCAGGGGATAAGGGTAGTAGGGTATAACCCTGACAACCCATTTTTATTTACAGGTAAGGGCAGCGGAAACAAAAATGTAACGGATTCGATAGCGCTTTATGACCTGCATTTTACCTACAATACCAGTATTCAAAAGCAAATCGAAAAGGAATACAAGTTACCCGTAATATACCTTCCTTTCGGGTTCGAACTCAGTGAGGATCTTTATGAAAAGTGCAAAGCTGAACAGGAAGTTGTACGGGTCTGTTTTTTAGGCAACCCCGATCCCGATAGGGCAAAGTTTATTAACAGCATCGCCGAGGCCGGAATACCAATCGACTTGTATGGTAATGACTGGAACAAATTTGTTAACCATCAAAACATCAGGGTATTTTCCCCCATCTATGGCGATGAATTCTGGCGAACCCTGCGTAAATACCGGGTTCAGCTAAACCTCATGCGTGTGCACAACCCCGACTCACACAATATGAGAAGCTTCGAAGTACCCGGCATAGGGGGTATCATGCTTGCGCCGGACACGCTTGAGCACCGAGGTTTTTTTGAGCCGGACAAGGAAGTGTTTCTCTTCTCCGACCAACAGACCTGTATTCAAAAAATCAAATACCTGATAAGCCTCGATCAACAGGGTGCCGGACAGATCAGGGATCGGGCAAGAGCGCGTTCCTTATCATCGGGCTATACCTATAAAGACAGGGCAGCGCAAGTTTTAAAAGCCTTAAAGGAACTATCGTAAATAAATGAGCAAACAATATAAAGTAGGGATCATCGGTGCAGGAAATATTGTGGAGTCAAGCCATCTGCCGGTATTACAGAACTTACCCAATGCCGAGGTAGCCTGGATATACGATATCAATCAGAATCGTACGGGGCTGCTTTCGTCGATGTATGCTGTGCAAACACTCGGAGGCGCTCCTGAAGAGGGAATCAAAAACGTCGACATTTGCCTGATTACCATTCCGTATGGTGTTCGCCAGAATTATTACCAGGCTTGTTCAGCCGCAGGTAAGGCGGTGTACGTTGAAAAGCCTTTTGCCTTATCTGAACAAGAGCACTTGCAAACCAGTTCGATGTTCAGGCCGTACCAGTTGGCAATTGGTTTTCAGCGACGCAGTTACAAGATCGTTTACCAACTACGTCAGCTTGTGCAAAGCGGGGTATTTGGTAAATTAAAAAGCATAGCCTTTACCCAGGGCTATTTTTCTTTAAAAGGCGGTCGGGGATACCTGAGCGATGCGAAACTTGCCGGAGGGGGTGTAATCATTGAAAGCGCCATACACTCTTTCGACCAGATGTTGCAGATAACCAACGCCACTGATGTTGAAGTTTTGAACGTAGACTACCTTCAAAAGAATGGTATCGACTACGATTCGGTAACTAACTCCGTGCTTACAACACCAACCGGTTCTGTGGATGTGGTTTCAAGCGTTTCTACCCTTCGTAACCTGAAAAATGGGGTAGTTTTTACTTTTGAGAACGCCTGGGTTGAGTGCCGCTTTTCGGCCGACTCCGATTTAAGGGTATACGCCAACTCGGGCAAGCAGCTCTCGTTCGACATTGAGGCCCTCCTGGCAAACGAAAACAATATTGCTACCACTGTAGGTGCTTCTTTCTACTTTTTCTGGAAAAAATTCCTGGAAGCGCTGGACGAAGAAAAAGCCAATTTCACCTCGGCACAGGAAAGCTTACTTACTACCAAATGGATGGAGAAAATTTATGGAAAGATCAAATAAAGAAAAGTTGCGCATAGCCATATTTGCTGCGAGCAGCCAGGTTGGAAGTTCGGTTGCATTTTACCTGAAGCATTTTACCAACCATGAACCCGTTTGTTTTATCCGATCGAAATACAGCGCTGTTTTTTTTGAAATGGCGGGTATCACTACGATTTCTGCAGACATAAACGACGGTGCCGTACTAAAAGAATACCTGAAAGATGTTGACGGTGTACTCGATTTTAGCTTTCCGTCGGGCCAGATCTTCGAGATTCCCGGATTGATCGAAAAGAACTTCGAAGGCATAATGGGCAATATGCCGGCAGGCATCCCCTTTTTTCATATGAGCAGTATTATGGCTTATGGAATGCCGTCCGACGACAAACATCTGCGATCATATTCAATGCCCCGGGCCTCTTATGGCTATATAAAAAGAAATGCTGAGCAAAAAGCCCTGGCCGTAGGTGCAAAACATGGGGTACCTGTTTTTAACTACCGCCTCGGCCAGGTACATGGCTTCCTGCAGTCGGTAAGTGAGTCCTTCAGGGAAAAACTTGCCGCTGAACCCACAGCCTACCTCGATGGTAACCCCTCAGACCTCACCAATACCATTTTTATTCCTACACTTGCCGAGGCAATTATCAAATCTGTTACCGGAGAAATGAAACCGGGACTTTATACCCTCGTCGCCTCCCCACAATGGACCTTAAAAGAACTTTACGACTACTACCTCGATTGGTATCAATTGGATACCATGTTGAACTACAAGCCGCAGACTGCGGGACACCAGGTGCCTTTTGTTGCAAAGGCTTTCAGCCAACTCAAAAAGTACCGGCCACTTATTGAAACTTACCTGCTGCTTAAAATGCCTGAAACTTCAGTTAAAATAAAAGGCAGGTTTAGAAAGAGTGAGATAGCCAACCAGGTTTCCGGTGAAAGCATTAAATATGTTGACTTCAACCTGCTCGGAACGCCCACGACTGATGTGCCCAAAGGCATAAACAGCAGCGTGGCAAATGTAAAACAGGTTGAACAAGCCATGCAGGACCTGTACCTTTCCATGCTAGAAGCACGTATCGTAAAAGCATAGTTACACCAGCGCCCGCCAAACTAACCCGGCACCTTTATCGGTATTACAGCAGCTCAGTTTCGACCTGCAGGCATACCAATAAGGACCGGGAAATCGGCATTACGCGTTTATAATTTTTGGATACCGGTAAACGTTATAATTCGAAAAACATTTTTTGGTACAGTTCCGTCTTAAAGCGCTGTTAACTAATGTTCCTTAAAGATAGCGTGGTACAAGAGTGCGACGCAACGGCTGCTACATAGTACTACCTTTGCCTGGTTCAAAATAAAAACAGTATTCCGGCATAAGTTTGTACCGTGTATGGTATTCGTGCATTCTCCCCTACGCGGGTAGGTCGCACTTGCCGCAACTTAATAGCAATGACACCTGATTTAGCAGTTATAATACCCACCTTTAAAAGAACCGATAGCCTTGAAAGGCTGTTGGACCATTTGGAAGCACAGCAAGGCGTTTCGTTAGAAGTTATTGTTGTTGACCAAAATGAGCCCGGTTATTTTGCGGGATCACTGTTGCAAAAACTTCAGCAGCTTATTTGGGTAAAACAACCGGTGCCAAATGCCTCGGTTGCAAGAAACAATGGCTTCGCCCACTCAACAGCACCACACATTCTTTTTGTTGATGACGACTTAGTGCCGGAGCCAAAGTTCTGTGCAGAGGGCTTAAACATTTTTAAGACTCACCAGGATATAAAGTGCTTTGTTCCGTTGGTTTATGCACATTCCGGTAAAAGTCTTGCCCTGCAATCAGGAAAGGAGAAGTTTACCGAAGAACATTCCTCCGGAACCGGCATTTTCGGGATCACCGAAACAATAAGTGCCTGTATATTCTTTGAGCGCTCGTATTACCAGCAATCCGGTGGATTTGATGAGTTGCTGTTTGAATTTGCAAAAACTTCGGAGGACCAGGAATTCTTTTTGCGAATGAGAACCAACGGTTTAAAGCTTTGGTTGGTGCCATCAATCGAGATCTTTCATGATGAAAAAGTGGGTGGCGGTTGTGAACTTCGAACAGCAGGATACTGGAACACCCGGACCAAATGTATGCGGGCAATCGCATTACGGCACCGCATACATAAAGATCAACCCGGTGCGCTGTCGTTGTCGGACTTATTGCAACTATCACGATCCTCATTCCTGAACAAGCGCGCTATCACTTCCGGTGTCGGCAACCTTGTTTCGGAACTGCGGCTGCTTAAGAAGAGCATAGATGAAAGCCGTACTTTTTTCGAGGCCAACCGTAATGTTTACACCTCCGGTAAACCCGATTTTTTGAAAAATCATTCAAAGAAAAAGCAACAGGTAACTAACTATTAACCGGCTAAACCGCTGATCAACCGTACGAGTTTTTCAGCGGCGAAACTTTTTCCTTTCCTTTCACGTCTATAAAGTAAGCCGGTGTTCAGGATGGTTTAACAACCATTAACCGGGTAAGATATATGGAGCAGCATTTTGTAAAAAAGTCATTGGTATTTGCGCTAACAATTATCCTGATTATTAAGTTTTCTTTCCCGCTCTATACATTATTGGGGTTAGTAGCCCTGTTTGTATTTTTTCAACAACTCGGCTTTCTTATTCTTCAACTGGGCGACTGTATTCCTTACCGCAGTTTATTTGGGGTGATGATGTGTTTGCAAATGTTGGTTGGTCCCTCGCTGGTGTACAACGGCCTTGAGGATGATACCTCTATTTACCGGATGAAGATACCGCAGGAGGAATACTTCTTTTATGTATTGCCATCCATCATACTTTTTTTACTTGGCTTGTACCTGAGGGGCAACAAACGTGGCGAACTGTTCGACGCCGAAGCGATTACGGAACTGGTCAACAGGAATAAAAAGATGCCATTTGCCTTGATTGCCGTTGGTTTTGCGGCCTCGTTTGCAGGCGGCAGTGTGGCAGGAGGACTGGGGTTTATTTTTTACCTGATACAGATGTTTAAGTTTATCGGCTTATTCCTGCTGTTTTTTGGCGATTATAAGTTTAAGATAGCGTGGTTGTCGGTGATCTTTGGTTTATCCGTAGCGTCGTCGTTTGCGCAGGCCCTGTTTCACGACTTGCTGACCTGGATTATTCTTGCCGGCACCTTTATCTGTATGCGTTATAAATTCACCTTCCCGGTAAAGATTGGCGCATTCCTGGTATTTGCTGCGCTGGCCATATTTCTGCAGACCATCAAAACCAGTTATCGCCAGATTGTATGGGAAGAAGGTGCAGCGGGCGATCTTGGAGCAATTACCGAGGCGAGCCGTAAAACCCAGGAAAGTACAGGTGGGATATTTACTGCGGAAAGTATTTCTGCCCAGGTTGTACGAATTAACCAGGGATGGATCGTTGCATCGGTAATGGATAATGTTCCGAACAATGAACCTTATGCAAACGGGCAGTCGCTGTACAAATATTTTGAGGCCGCCCTGTTACCCCGGTTTTTGGCGCCCAATAAACTGGAAGCCGGCGACCAGGAGATTTTTACCAAGTATTCCGGGATACGAATAAGTGAGGGAACGTCGATGGCACTGAGTTCTGTTGGCGATGGTTATGCCAACTTCGGCATATTTGGTGGGTGGATCTTCATGTTTTTTTACGGCCTTATGTTTAACTATGTTATCAAGCTGGTGGGTAAGTATTCAAGGATTTTTCCGGCACTCGTTATGTTTGCCGCAATCATATTTGTTTATCCCATCAGACCGGACTGTGAGCTGCAAACGATTTTAGGTCATTTGGTAAAAGCTTCGTTCCTCATCTTTTTACTTCACAGGACTTTTCCCAACTACTTTAAACTTGAACAAAAAGCCCAAACTCTTAATTTTAGTTGATTGGTTTGCGCCGGGTTACAAGGCCGGCGGACCTATCCAATCATCCGTTAACCTTGCTATTGCTTTAAAAAATGATTTCGAGGTTTTTGTACTTACTGCCGATACCGATCATGGGGAAACCCTGCCGTACCCCGGTATAGTGCCGAACAAATGGACAAACGACTTCGATTCGCAGATCAGCGTTTATTACGCCCGTAAAGCGACCTTGTCTGCAGGCCAGATAAAGCGGGAGATGCTGGCGGTAAATGCCGACTTTGTTTACCTCAATCACATGTGGAGCCCGATGTTCGTGGTTTATCCATTATGGCTGAAGTATGTCGGCGTAATTAAGGGTAAGGTAATTGTTTGTCCCCGTGGTGCGCTTTACGACAGTGCATTATCGGTGAAGCTGTACAAGAAGAAACCATTTTTATTGGTTTTTAAGCTGTTGCAAATCAGTAAAAAAGTAACTTTCCACGCGACAAATGATCGTGAGAAAACGGCAATTTTAAAATACTTTCCTGGTGCCAGGGTTTTAACAGCGGACAACCTGCCAAAGACCCTTCAAAAAGAATGGGTTCCAATATCAAAGGAAAGTGGATCGGTGAAGTGTATATTCATCGCCCGGATTGTACCGATCAAAAACATTTATTATTTACTGGATGCACTTTCCAGGGTAAAGTGCAAGGTTGAATTGAGCATTGTCGGACCAATCGAGGACCAGAACTACTGGAACTCCTGCCTTCAGCTTATCAGTCAGTTACCTGCAAACATCCAGGTAAAATATAAAGGCAGTATCGAAAACGCTTTGCTCGCCGATATCGTAAATACACATCATATTTTCGCCTTACCCACAACAGGCGAAAACTTTGGCCATTCAATATTCGAAGCACTACTAGTGGGGCGCCCTGTGTTAATTAGTGATCAGACGCCCTGGTTGAACCTTCCGGACGACAAAGCCGGGTGGGACTTACCCCTAAATGCTCCTGAAAAATTCACAGCTGTGATAGAAGAGGTTTGTGCCTGGGACCAGGCAGCATTCGATGAATGGTCCCATTCGGCATGGAACTATGCGCGAAAGTTTATATCAAAGCCTTCATTAAAAACAGATTACTTAGAACTCTTTTCATGAATCACTTGAAAAAGGTTAACAACGCCCTTTATACGGTTAGTATAGAGATCGGAGCGTCGCGCCTTAAACAGATGGCCTGGTACATTATTAATGTCGTTTTTTTCAAAAGCAACCTTTTTATATTTTCTTCCTTCAAGGTAACGTTGCTCAGGTTCTTTGGTGCACGTGTTGGTGCCGGTACGGTTATCAAACCGGCGGTAAACATCAAGTACCCCTGGAAACTCGAGATCGGCGAACATTGCTGGATTGGTGAAAAGGTATGGATCGACAACTTATCTGAAATAACAATTGGTAATAGCGTAACGATTTCGCAAGGTGCTTTATTGCTTACGGGCAGCCATGATCATTCAAAAGAAACCTTCGACTATATCTCTAACCGTATTGTTTTGGAAGATGGGGTTTGGATAGGTGCAAAAGCAACGGTTTCGGGTGGGGTTACGTGTAAGTCGCAGAGTATACTGGGTATAGGTTCGGTTGCGGAACACAATCTCGACTCGTACATCATTTATAAAGGCAACCCAGCGATCCCCGTAATTACGCGAATGATTTACTAGCAAAACAGGGGTGAGTGTGTTTGAACGGGTTTTGTTTAAAGGCATTTTTTTTGGAGACCGGCAGTGGGATCACGATGAGGCTTTTGTTGTGTCACTCACTTGTACGGCAGTAATGCTAAGCAGCCGGTTTTGGTATACCAGCGAATGTGGAATTATAAATAACAGCAAGGAGGTACTTAACAACAGGAAGGAGTGCCACCTGGTTTTTTGTTGACAGGCAGTAGGGTCAACCAACAAATACCAGGATTAAGAACAGGCAACGGTTATTTAACTGGTTGCGCACGTATAAGAATCATTTTAGGCTAAACATGAAGACGGTCCCTTTAAAGATCAATCACAAGCATATCAAAGACGCGCTCCGGATACGAATAGTAGAGGAGAAGTTTTTGCAACTATTTTCTGAAGGTAAGCTCAACGGAACCGTTCATACCTGTGTCGGGCAGGAGTTTTCGGCGCTCGCTTTTGCAGGGCAGTTGAAAAAGAGGGATTTTGTTTTTTCAAATCATCGTTGCCACGGCCATTATATTGCTTTCACGGCCGACGTCAGGGGTTTGCTTGCCGAACTCATGGGCAAAGCATCGGGCACCTCCGGCGGTATAGGCAGTAGCCAGCACCTGTGTCACAACAACTTTTTTTCTAATGGCATCCAGGGAGGTATTGTTCCCGTGGCTGCCGGTTATGCATTGGGCAATAAGCTTAAAGAAAACGGAGCCATTGGGGTAGTATATATAGGAGACGGCACACTAGGTGAAGGTGCTCTCTACGAAACGATGAACATCATCTCCAAGTGGAACATCCCGCTTTTAATCGTTTGTGAAAACAACTTTTACGCACAGTCTACGCCCCAGTCAGTAAACCTTGCCGGCGACATTCAGGCCCGTGCCGAAGCCTTTGGCATTCGAAGCTGGAAAGGTAATACCTGGTCGCCCGATCAGTTGATGGATGAGGCACAGGAAGCAATCAACTATGTGCGTTCCGGATCGAAGCCCGGGTTTTTTCTTGTTGAAACTTACCGTTTAAATGCGCACTCCAAGGGAGATGACGACCGCACCCGCGAAGAAGTAGAAGAACATAGCGAGCGTGACTTTATTAACCAGTTTAGTAAAGACGGGAGTTCCTATTTTAAAATGTACCACGATGGTATTTCGGCGGAAGTTGATGCATTGGTAGCTGATATACTGTTGGAGTCCGAACAACCCATAGCGGATTATTACCAGCCCGCAACCGGCAACACTGATCAAACCTGGTTACCCCTGAGTTCGGTTAACAAGCGACAGGTTGAACTAATAAACACCTTTTTTCGTGAGCGCATTGCTACCGACGACAAGCTGATATTCATTGGTGAAGACATCCTGTCTCCCTATGGGGGAGCGTTTAAGGTTGCCAAAGACCTTTCATTTATCAAGCCCGGCCAGGTATTTTCGACTCCAATATCGGAAGCAGCAATCATGGGCATCTCTAACGGGCTTGCGTTGAACGGCTTCAAGCCGTTTGCCGAGATTATGTTTGGTGATTTTATGACGCTTGCATTTGACCAGATCGTCAACCATGCGTCAAAGTTTCACCACATGTTCAATAAAAAGGTAAACTGTCCGGTTGTGGTGCGCACGGCAATGGGCGGGCACCGGGGTTACGGGCCAACCCATTCGCAAACGCTCGACAAATTTCTTATAGGTATCGACAATGTAAAAACCGTTGCGATAAACACGTTGTTTGACCCCACCGTTATTTACGAATCCATATACAAGGAGCAGCATCCCGTAATCCTGATCGAAAATAAAGTTGACTACGGCAAGAAAATCCTTGCAAACCCCTCCAAACATTTTGTTTACGAACGAAGCACGGAACAGTACCCTGTTGTACGTATACGACCCGCTGTTTCTGAGCCAGCTCTAACCATCGTTGCCTACGGTGGTATGGCAGATATGCTTGCCCCTATGCTGGAGCAAATCTTTCTTGAAACTGATCAAAAACCAGAACTTATTGTACCCTCACTCATTTCGGATCTGCCAATTGATTTTGTTGTAGCATCTGTTCAAAAAACCAGGCGTTTGGTAATGATAGAAGAAGGAAGCGGCTATGGCGGAATCGGAAGCGAACTTATTGCAGCAGTTTCAGAAAGGATAGGTGATGGAGGTTTTAAAACTAAGCGCATATCGGCGATGCCGGTGCCAATACCATCGGTGAAGAGCCTGGAGCAAATAGTGTTACCGGAAAAAAACAGGATAATAAAAGAACTAAAAGAAAGTTTTCTCTAATGGCTTTACTGCAACAAATAAAAGTGCCGCTGTTGTCGGTTAACGATACCACCTTAACGGTGGTTGAGGTGCTTTTTAAAACCGGCGAAGCTGTTTCGAAAGGAAGCCTGGTGCTGGTTTTTGAAACGTCCAAAACCACTTATGAAGTTATTGCTGAAGCCGATGGCTATATCGACTACCAATGTAAAGCTGGTGAAGACTACGAAGTGAACAGGGTTGTGGCAAATATCTACAGCGACCTTGCCGAAATCGAAGTTGCAGTAAAATCGAAACTCAACGGAACTAAGGTTCATGTTGACCAGGCAAGCTACCAAACGGTTAGCTGGAATGGTGACACCATGTTTTCGAACAAGGCGCTCGACCTTATAAAGCAGCATGGTTTTGACAAAGGAGTGTTTGCCGACTACGACTTTGTGAGTTCAACAGATGTTGAAACGAAGTTTGGCCTGGCTTCACCGGTTACCGCTATGCCCGTGCAACCACCGGCAACTAAAAAGATGGCCGGCCAGGGCTCCGTACCTGCAAATGTGACAATGCAGAAATTGTCTTCCACCAAAAAACGGGAGATCGAATTTCTTTCCGCGGTTCAATCTTCCGGCTTAACCAGTACGCTGCACATCACCGTTGAAACCGCGGGTATCTTTTCGAATATCAATAACTCCCTTAAGTACCTGAAGAATTCTCTCCTTCCAATAATACTGTACGAAAGTGCCCGGTTGCTAAAGAAGCATCCACTGTTAAATGCTTTTCTAAACAATGACCAGATAGGCCTGTACGACAGGGTTAACACGGGTTTTGCGATTGATGCAGGCAAGGGCCTGAAGGTGTTGAAAGTTGAGGATACGAACCAAAAAACGATCAACCGGATAGAGGAGGAGATCATGCAGCTGTCTGAGCGCTACCTGCAGGATCAGCTCGCGATTGAAGATCTGAGCGATATCACCTTTACGGTAACAGACTTGTCATCAGAAGGCGTTACAGCCTTTCAGCCCCTGGTGAACATGAATAACAGTGCGATCCTCGGCGTTTCTGCTGTCGACGAAAAGCTGGGCAGGTGCAACCTTAGTATAACGTTTGACCATCGTGTAACAGAAGGCAAGCTGGGAGCGATCTTCCTGCGTGAGTTAAAAGAGCGGCTGGAGTCTTACGGGTTAGAAAATGGTGCCATTGACACTTCCGGGATTGCTTGTTTCAGGTGCTATAAAACACTTGCTGAAGACCTTAGCGGAATTGGATTTGCAAAATGTGTTACCAGCGCCGGCAAAGAGGCATATGTCTGTCAAAGTTGTCTTAAAGGATTTTAGCTATGGAGGAGAAACTTAAAGAACTGGTATCAACTTATATTAATGTTCCGGGAGAACAGATAACTGCAGATACCGCCATCGATCGTTTGCGGGTTTCCAGCTCTATAGTTCTGCATCGGATGTATGCAAAGCTTGCCGAAAACGGGTTTAAAGTAGATAATTACTGGAACATCAAAACATTTGGGGGGCTGGTAAAGCTCAATAATGGCCAGGTTGTGAATGGTACTGCTACAAGCCAATCCTTGGGCGTTGAAACGGTTGATCAAGGTGTTTCATCAGGCATCGACATTGAAGAAATTGACTCTATGCCGGTTGTAGACGATTTCAGGGAAAGCCCGTTTTACACCATGAATTTTGCGCCCTCCGAAATCTCCTATTGCATTCTGCAAAGCAATCCTTATGCATCGTTTGCAGGCTTATTCGCATTAAAGGAAGCAATTGTAAAATGTGACAACAGGTTTAAGAACCGTGAACTCAACACGATTGTTATTGAACACTCACCCCTGGGCAAACCGGTTTTCAAAGATTTTCAGGTTTCGGTTTCTCACACCGGTACTTTTGCAGCAGCAATTGCCTTAAATATAAAGAACGATACTAAGCAGGCCGTACCGGAAAGGATAATAACACCCGCTGTTATACCAGCCCCTGTTAAGCCTGCTACAAGCTGTGTTGCGTGGCTTGCGCTGCTCATCTCACTTGGCACATTGGTCGCTATTCTTTTATATATTAAGCCTTTTAATTACTAGAGCCAGCACTCCGAAGCTAATGAAGATATCCATCATTACCGCAACGTACAACAGCCAGGCAACTATTGGCGACACCATCCGATCGGTAAATAGCCAGACTTATAAAAACATCGAGCACATTATTATTGATGGTGCATCTACCGACAATACGTTGAACATTGTTAAGGAACTACACCAGGGACCTGTAGTTTCTGAACGCGACAAGGGTATTTACGATGCCATGAATAAAGGTATTGCCATCGCTACCGGCGACGTTATCGGCATAATCAATTCCGACGACTTCCTGGCCAACGATGAGGTGATAGAAAATGTGGTTAAAACCTTCCAGTCGGAAATATGCGATGTTGTATATGGGGACCTGGTATATGTTGATCCCGTAGATACGGACAAGGTGCTCAGGAGATGGATCGCCGGAAAGTATGTACCAAGCCAGTTTTTGCAAGGGTGGATGCCTCCTCACCCAACGGTATTTGTGAAAAAGAAGCTCTATTCAAAATATGGCCACTTCAACCTCGAACTGAAAAGTTCAGCAGATTATGAATTGTTGTTAAGGTTGCTTTTTGTAAATAAGGCTAAAGTGAAGTACCTGCCAGGTGTGCTTGTACGCATGCGATCAGGAGGGCAGAGCAACCGTTCCTTCCAAAACAGGTTGACGGCGCACAAAGAAGACTACCTCGCCTGGAAAATCAACGGTCTTTCACCAAAATGGTATACGCTAATGATGAAGCCGGTTAGAAAAATCAAACAATTCATCGTGATCGACCGCTAGACGGTGCGTTGTACATCAACCTTATAACCGGCAACCGGGCGCGGGATTACTCCGCGTAATTTTTAACGGCCGTGTTCCTTCCAGTTCAAATCGGTACGCTTTGCCCACAGATGATGTGGGCTATTCCTTTTTATATGGAATGGAAAGCAGCCGTAAAGCCCTGCCCGTCCGAATGGATAGCATGGCGGATGTGGCAACGATGTTGAATCGTTAATTCCTGCTGGTCCTATCATCTTAACACGCGACAGGAGCATATTATTTCAATTTCTCTCTTAATTTCATATACTTTAGTTTTGCGCTCCAATAAATAACCCTTAATGAAAGTTTTTGCGAGAATTGGATTCCTGTGTGTTGTTTTTTTATGTCTCTTCCAAATCGCCCAAGCCCAGGACATGTTTAAGCTCAAAGATCTGAGCAGGGTTAATGTAGATGCTTTAACAGATGAGGAGGTGTTGCGTTACAGGGATCAGTTCAGGGCTTCCGGGATTTCTGAAACCCAGGCCGAACAACTCGCCATACAAAAAGGGCTTCCATCTTCGGAGCTGTTAAAGCTCAAGGCCCGAATTACCAAACTTGAAAACCTGGGTCCCGGAAAGGTTACCGCACCACCCATAAAAAGGGGAGTCGATACCGTTTTGCCGATCCGGGAGCGTCGTGAGGAAGACCAGGACACAGTTAAGAGCCTGATTTTTGGAAGTGAATTGTTTAGAAATAATAACCTTTCTTTTGAGCCCAACCTCCGGATAGCATCGCCAAGAAACTATACACTCGGGCCCGACGACGAGGTGCTGATAGATGTTTACGGCTACCAGGAGGTAAATTATCGCCTCACGGTAAGTCCGGAAGGCACGATTGTAATTCCCTATGTTGGGGTAATCACCGTCTCAGGATCTACTATTGAACAAGCAACCGTTCGCATTAAGGACCGGATGAGCAGGAATGGTTACGCCAGCCTGAGGAGCGGGCAGTCGAAGCTGGTAATCAATGTTGGAAAGATCAAGAGCATACGGGTTACTGTTGTTGGAGAGGCCAAACGTCCGGGTAGTTATACCGTATCGGGGCTTTCGAACATGTTCAATGCGCTTTATGCTGCTGGTGGTATAACGGATCGTGGATCTTTCAGGACCATTCAACTGGTGAGAAGTGGAAAAGTGATCGACACCCTTGATGCGTACGACTTCTTGCTCCGTGGCGACCTTTCACACAATTCGGGTTTGATGGACCAGGATGTAATATTAATACCGGTTTCAGAGGCCCTTGTTGAGGTAAGGGGCGAAGTAAAACGTCCGGGCATCTATGAGATTCTTCCAACCGAAAATCTCAATGACCTTTTTCGTTTTACCGGGGGCTTTGGCAATGAAGCTTATACCGCCGGAATTCATGTTGAGCAGGTAACTGACAAGGAACGCCAACTTCGCGACGTAAGCAAAAACGAGTTTGCCACCTTTAATCCTGGCAGGGGTGATATTGTTTATGTCGACAAGATCCTCGACAAGTTCGTCAACCGTGTTACAATCAGGGGGGCCATTATGCGCCCCGGCGCTTATGAACTTACACCGGGGCTCACCATAGGTGGTCTTATTCGCAGGGCTGAAGGTTTGCGTGAAGATGCACTTAAAGACCGTATCATTATTTTGCGCAGCCGCGAGGATATGACAGTAGAATATATCCCCGTTCAAGTAAACGAGGTACTAGCCGGACGCGAAAATGACCTTCCGCTTCGTAAGGAGGATGTGGTCACCATTGCTTCCGTATTTGACTTTAAGGAAAATTATACCGTAACCATACAGGGAGAAGTGAGAAAACCGGGTGTTTACCGGTACGTAGACAGCGCAACCCTAAAAGATCTGCTGTTTGAAGCGGGCGGACTAACCGACGCCGCGGCACCCCAGCAGATTGAGATTGCCCGCCGCCTGAACTCCGATACCATTACTGCGAACGATCAGCGGGTGTCGCAAATTATAGAGGTAGCTTCAGAACGCGACTTACGGGTGAGGGGTAACGAGGTGAAAATTGCACCATGGGATATTGTAATTGTCCGAACCAAGCTGGGGTATAAACCTCAGGTTACCGTACGGCTGGATGGCGAGGTGCAGTATCCCGGTATCTACGTGCTCCAGACCAAAGACGACAGAATTAGTGATATCATTAGCCGGGCAGGTGGCCTTACACCGCAGGCTAATTTACAGGGGGCTTATCTTAGCCGGATAAATGTAAGTGAGCGCGAGAAGGATGCCAACATCGATCGGGTGAAGAAAGTGCAGGAAATGTCAAGGGATACCACCGATAGCCTGGTCAAACAGGTAACCAAACCTCTGGTAAAAATTGGGCTCGACCTCGATAAGATATTAAAGGCCCCACACCAGGGAGAGGATATGATGCTTCAGGAAGGTGATGTACTAAATGTAGGTCGGCACACTTTCGAAGTAAAGATTAACGGAGAAGTTCTTTTCCCAACCCAGGTTGTTTTTAGGCCCGGTGCCGACGTTCGTTATTATATTGACAAGGCCGGAGGCTTCGCCGAAAATGCTGTGCGAAAACGAACCTACGTGCTGTACGCAAATGGCTATGCAGCAAAAACACGCAAATTTTTGTTTTTTAAAAATTATCCTGAAGTAAAGCCTGGGTCAGAAATACTCGTTCCGCTAAAACCTGAACGAAAAGGAGGCCTCAGTACAGGTGAGTTAATCGGCCTGACTTCCGGTTTGGCAACAATCCTCACCCTGATCATAACCCTTACACGTTAGGCTCGGGCAGGCAAATAATTCCAACAACACATCAAAGCATCTCATCACCAAACAACCAGGAGTACACATGAGTGAGTCGGGAGAACAGGTAACGATGCACGATTTTAAAAACATCCTCAATGGCTGGTTTAGGTACCTGCTATCGAAGTGGCTTATCATCCTGGTTGTCGGGGCTGTATTTGGTGTTTGCGGTATTCTGTATGCCTGGTATCAGAAGCCACTTTATACGGCTGAATTAACTTTTGCTTCAGAAAACACCAGTGCATCGAGGTTGAGCGGCTACGCCGGGCTGGCGGCGCAATTTGGCGTTGACCTGTCGTCGGGTGGAGGAACAGTTTTCGAGGGCGAAAACCTCATGGAACTGTTGCGCAGCAAACTCCTTGTTCAAAAAACGCTATTGAGCCAGGTAACCGTTGATGGAAAGCCGGAACTCCTGGTGAATTATTACATCCGCATAAACAAACTGGACGAAGGCTGGGATAAACGACCAGGGCTAAAAGGGTTCCGGTTTACTAGCGATCAAAAACCGGGTAATCGGTTGAGAGACAGCTTGCTTAAAAACTTCAGCCGCGGTATCATTGAGGGTAGCCTTGTTATTGGAAAGGTGGATAAAAACTTAAACCTGATTTCCATTGCAATGACAGACTACGACGAGTTGTTTGCGAAAATGTTTGTTGAACAGCTTGCTGACAATGCAATCCAGTACTACATCGATTACAAGGTGCAAAAGTCACGGCAAAATGTAGCGATACTTCAGCGGCAAACCGATTCCATCCGAAGTTTACTTACGGGCAACATCGTATCTGTAGCGGTGTCGAACGACTTAAATGTAAACCCGGTAAGGCAGGTGGTGCGGGCAAATGTGCAGCGTAAGCAGGTAGATGTACAGGTGAACAGCCAGGTTTACGGAGAACTGCTCAAGCAACTGGAGTTCTCAAAAATTACCCTACGCCGCGAAACCCCGTTGATCCAGTTTATAGACCTGCCAACACTGCCGCTTGATAAGCAAAAGATGGGTAGGTTTAAGGGAATGATGCTATTCGGAATTGTAGGTGCTTCGTTGGCGATATTTATCCTTTTACTCAGGAGAATGTTTTCTACAAGCCCGGGCCGTTAGAGCACAGATCCTATTATCTATCTTCGATTATTGCCACTATTTCGTGATCCAGGCGCTTACCACAATGCCATACAGCAGCGAAACGTAAACACCGTTGCCCAATAAAGATTTTATCTTTCTTTTGCACAAACTTACCGTGTTAACTTAATGCCCTCCAGCGACCATCTTAATACAGCTGTTCTACTCATCATCTTCAACCGTCCCCGAAATACACAGGAGGTTTTTGACGCAATTGAAAGAATCCGACCTAAACAATTGTTTGTCGCAGCGGATGGTGCCAGGGAAGGTGTAGTGGGAGAAGCAGAACTCTGCAACGAGGCCAGGAGTATCGCTACCCGGGTTACGTGGCCATGTGAAGTTAAAACCCTATTCAGGGAAAAAAATCTTGGCTGTAAAAAGGCAGTAAGCGAGGGTATCAGCTGGTTTTTCCAACACGTACCAGAAGGTATCATACTCGAGGATGATTGTGTTCCCAATCCTACTTTCTTCGGTTTTTGCGAACAAATGCTGTCGTATTATCGGGAAGATAAACGGGTAATGATGGTATGTGGTACCAACTACCTGTCTGAAGAAGTCATGGCTATAACAGAAGACTCCTACTTTTTTTCTAATTATTACCCGATTTGGGGATGGGCTACCTGGCGACGTGCATGGGAGTTGTATGATCCTGCAATGAAAGGCTGGGAAAAACATCGCGAAGCAGGTCAGCTCGACTACCTGTTCCCCTACCAGGCAATTGCCCGATATTACCACACTATGTTTGATATGATCACCAATGGCTTTGATACCTGGGACATTCAATGGTGGTACACTTGCATTTTCAACCACGGTTTGTCGGTGATTCCAAAGTATAACCTGATTGCTAACCGGGGCGAACAAGGCACACATACAGGAACCCAGGGCAGTTTCGCAATCAACATGCCCACTATCGACATCGATTATAACAAACTCAAACATCCGGCTAACGTAGTTCCATTAAGGCGGGTTAATGAACTTACCTATACGAACTCCCATGCACAGGTTGTGCTGGTTGAAAGCACATGGGTTAAGGTGAAACAAAAAATTAAAAGTTCCATTAAAAATAAGGTGGTGCCCAAATAGCCATCCCGCTGCCAGATGGCTTTTTATCCGGGCGGCATAACGCGTCAATGAAAAGGTAGAAGAGTATGAATTGTAAAATTTGCAACGGTGTTTCGACAGTTTTGTTTTCTGCCAGGATCTTAAATAAATACGACACCCGGTATTACAAGTGTGGGCGTTGCGAATTTATTCAAACCGAAGAGCCGCATTGGCTCGAAGAAGCCTATGCTTCTGCAATTACTTCGCTTGACCTCGGTCTTTTATCGCGAAACCTTGTGTTGATCCCGATTACATCAGCGCTGATCAACAAAGGATTTGATCCGTCCGGTAAATTTCTAGACTATGGCGGAGGATATGGCGTTTTTACACGCCTGATGCGTGACCAGGGTTTTGACTATTATCGATACGATATCCATTGTGAAAACCTGTTTGCCAAACATTTTGATATCGCTGATACCCAAGATGGCAGCAAATTTCAGTTGGCTACAGCATTCGAAGTTTTTGAGCACCTGGTGGATCCAAAACTGGAATTGGAAAAAATGCTCACAATGACCGACTCTGTTTTCTTTTCTACCGAATTGGCGCCGGCCGGGGTCAGTGGGAATAAAGATTGGTGGTACTTTATGCCGGAAACCGGTCAGCACATCGCGTTTTATTCGGTTAAGAGTTTAACCTACTTAGCAAGCCTTTATCAATTGAATTTTTATACCAACGGGTTTAATCTTCATTTACTTACAAAAAAGAAGTTTTCGCCGCTTACCTTCAGGCTGATGACGAAATACAAAGCTGCGAAGGTGTACAACTGGATTTCTAATCGAAAGAAGTCGTTGTTAATGAAAGATTATCAGCAGGTTTTAAAAAACCTGCAAAAGCAGGATTAATTCATCGGTTGCTTGCACCGGGAAAGTTTTTTCCGGAAATTGCCGCCGCTAACATCAGCAATACACCGCTATATATGTTCAACGAATGCTGTCTGACATTAAATTTCTGCAACAAAGTATGAAGACAGCAATAATTACGGGTATCACGGGGCAGGATGGAGCATACCTTGCAAAACTGCTTCTTGAAAAAGGGTATAAAGTCATTGGTGTTACGCGTAATATCAGCAAGATCAGCAACTTCAGGTTTCAATACCTGAATATCGCTAATGCAGTACAGATCGTTGAATACGATCTAATGGACCTCTCCAGCGTTATTAAATTGATCCGTGAGTATAAGCCTGACGAATTTTACAACCTTGCTGCCCAAAGTTCAGTCGGGCAGTCTTTTGCTCAGCCAATCGGCACCTTACACTTCAACATTATATCCGTTCTGAATATACTGGAAGGCATCAGGTTGATGAATCCCTCCACCCGCTTCTACCAGGCTTCCAGCAGCGAAATGTTTGGTAAGGTGGCGAACCTCCCTGTTACCTTACAAACCCAGATGCATCCGCTAAGTCCCTATGCCATTTCCAAAGCATCGGCGCATTGGATCGTAGTAAACTACCGCGAAGCATACGGCATTTTTGCATGTAACGGAATACTCTTTAATCATGAATCATTCCTTCGCGAAGGCAACTTTTTCGTAAAGAAAGTAATCCGGGAAAGCATTTTGAACCGGAATAATCCCGGCTGGAAGTTGCAGGTAGGCAACCTTAATGTAAAACGGGACTTTGGGTACTCCCCGAAATTTGTAGAGGCGATGTGGCTCATCATCCAGCAGGAAAAGCCACGCGACCTTATCATTTGTTCAGGAAAAAGCATACTCTTGCACAACATTGTTGAGCACATTTTCTCAAGGCTGAACCTTGATATTAAAACCCAGCTCCTGATCGACGAGAAGTTATTTCGCCCTGTGGATATCGAGGATATCTATGGCGATAATACCGAATCAAAAGCAGTTCTGAACTGGGATTATGATCTCGACTTTATGGATGTATTGGACTTACTGATAGAAGAAGAACGCAGGTTTTTGGAATCGTCCGGGTCTCAATGGAACCCAGGTAATAAAAACTAAAGGAAAGGAACATATGAAGGTTTTATATGATCATCAAACTTTTAGTTTGCAGGATTATGGTGGTATTTCACGCATATACACTGAGCTACTTAAATTTGGACCGTCTCACCCGGAGATCAAGGCTGAACTTTCCATACTGTTTTCAAATAATGCATATCTCGAAGAACTCAGGAATGTACCTTATCGTCACTTTCTAAAGCGCTGGGACTCCTACCACAAGACTCGCGTGATGATGGTGATCAACCGGCTTTATACGATTGCGAAGCTAAAAACTACCAAAGTAGACATCTTCCACCCAACCTATTACGATCCCTATTTCCTTCCCCATCTGAAGGGGACTCCCTTTGTCGTTACTTTTCTCGACCTTATACATGAACGTTTTGGTAACCGATACTCGCAACTCGCTGACGATAAACTGATGTTCGGTCGTAAGAAAATCATGCTCGAACACGCATCAAAAGTTATTGCAATTTCGGAATGTACTAAAAAGGACATTGTAGAGGTATTTGGAACTGACCCGGCGAAAATTGAAGTGATATATCTCGGGAACTCCCTTCGCGTCGACCGCAATAACGACATACCTGCACTTATTAAAGGCGACTACCTGCTTTTTGTAGGCAATCGGGGAACATATAAAAACTTTGATTTTTTTCTTGATGCTACCCGTGAATTGCTAGTAAAGAACAAGGAGTTGAAAATTGTTTGCGCAGGCGGTGGCAGGTTTTCACCGCATGAGTTGGAAAAGCTTCGAAAGCTCGAACTTACCAGCCAGGTTGTACATGTTCCGGTGGTAAACGATAACACCCTTGTTAGCTTGTATAAAAACGCGGTTTGCTTCATTTTTCCCAGCCTCTACGAAGGATTTGGGATCCCTGTTCTTGAAGCTTTCTCCTGCGGCTGCCCGATTGTGCTGAGTAACCGTGGATCTTTGCCCGAAGTAGCTGGTGATGCCGTTTTGTATTGCAACCCTGAAGATGCACATTCAATAGCTACGCAGGTAACTGCCTATCTGGACGATGCCGGACTTCGAACGCTCAAAAGCGGAGAGGGCTATAAGCGGCTGGAATCCTTCTCATGGGAAAAGACGAGTGCTGAAACTTTCGCATTATACAAGACGATAGCCAGATGACTATGGTTAACCAGGGCGCCCGTATTACCATTATTACTGCTGTGTTTAATGCTGCGGCTGCTCTTGAGGAAACCATTCAAAATGTACGGGAACTCAATTATACCCCCCTCGATGTTATTGTTGTTGATGGTGGATCTACCGACGGAACTCTTGAAGTAATTAAGCGTTACCCTGAAGTTATTACCAAATGGGTCACCGGCCGCGACAGCGGTGTTTACGACGCCATGAATAAAGGTTGGGAGCTTGCGACCCATGAAAGTTACGTCTTGTTCCTGGGGGCGGGCGATAAGGTGCTCTCGCTACCTGCTTACCTTTCTACGAGATATGATGAGGTGGTATTTGGCCAGGTTTACAAAGGGGACCTCCTGTTTAAGTCTGTGTACAATTTCAAGCTAAAACTTGGGAATACATTGCATCACCAGGGACTTCTTGTTCCCCGGAGGCTGCATATTGAGCCGCCTTTTGATCTTTCCTTTCCGATATATGCTGACTTCGACTTTAACCAGAGGTTAGATAAGATGGGCGCCACTTTCCGATTCGACGAAGCATTTAAGGGCTATGCAATGCCCGGCGGAATAAGCGCAGTACAAAATGATCGGGAAATGTCGTCTGTAGTTCAAAAAAATTACGGTTGGGCCGGAAAATTTGCTGCCAGGCTTTTCTATTCGCTGCAGAAACTAAAAAGTACATTTTTTTTTAAAGAGTCATAGCCGTAATTTTGGCCGAAATCGTGTTTAATGGTTACCACGATTTGCAAAAGGGTAAACACCAATAACCTATACATTATTTTATAAGTAGCTGTGTTCCATCGGAATCAGTAGTCGTAAAGGGTTGAGTTCTGGTAACAGATATACACTTAAGTTCGATACCAGAATTATCATCCAATATTCTTTTAATAGGAAAATAATGTTTGAAGTACAAAATCTTATTGGTGTCGTTGTCACTTATAATATAAAAGTGCAGGAGACACTAACCCTCCTGACCTTAAACGACGCTGCTGCATATGCAGGGGTAAAGCTGGACATGATCATTTATGATAACAGCAATGCTCCGCAGGCGGTGTCGGCGGATTTATTCAGTAATCTGAATTGTACTTATTACCACGACACGAGTAACCCTGGAGTAAGCGCGGCTTACAACTTCGCTGCAAATGAAGGACGTAAGCGGAACAAAAAATTTATTCTCTTACTCGACCAGGACACGAGTTTTCCCGCAGACACCCTCCTCAAATACATGGAGGGTTTGAACTCAAACGCCAACATCAATTTACTTTGTCCAATCCTGCATACTCCTAAAGGGATCTTTTCCCCGTCTAAATACTATTTCAGGAGGGGAGTGATCTGGAAAAATGTGGAGCCTGGAAAATATCGTTTAAAAAACCGGTCGGCTTTAAACAGCGGGATGCTGATCAACCTGGATGCTTACCATTCAATTGGCGGTTACAATCCCGACATTCAGCTTTACTTTAGTGATTTCGACTTTCTAAACAGGTTCAAAAAAAGGTTCCAGGAAATGGTTGTGCTGGATATCCGTTGTACCCACACGCTTTCGGATATTGTAAAAGGAGACCTGTTTTCGGCGGTGAGCCGGTTTACCTACTATGTTCACGGTTCGTATAACAGCGTGTTGTGCTTCAAGGATTATTCGTTTCTTTTTCTAACGATCCTGTTAAGATCACTCAAATTAAGCCTGCAGTATAGAAATACCCAGTTTTTGAGTATCTTTTTCAAAAAGTACCTGATTGAGAGAATATTTTAAGTTCGGCATAAACGCTCTCTTGTACCCGCTGGTGTTTGTACTCTTAATGGATCCGGCAGACCGGATATTTCGCCTCAAACTTCCCCTTTTCGCGTTAATTTTTGGCCTTTGGTTACTGGAAAAGATCGTAACCAACAAGATAAAAACCAAAAAGGACTCGTTAATACTGATCCTGGTTTATTTTCTCATTTCCGTTACCGGGATATTTGTTGCTTTGGTCCAGAATAACTTTGCCGACCAGGGATTCGCATTTGGCTTCCTGAAATCGCTGGTTGTACTTGTTTTGCTTTTCCTCATAGATGACTATGGGTTGAGGATAGACACCATACTTATCAGGGCATCGATAGTATTGCCCATTATGACTGTGGGTGTCTTCTTTGTTTTCCTGTACGGATCGGGAGCATTTATCCACCAGGTATTTTTGTTCTTTGCTGAAGAGAACGGCGCTGCCGCGTTTTCGTTAAGGAACTTTTACGGGTTTGAGCTATCAATGTTTTTCTTCAAAACCTCACCGTTGCTCGTTTTTCCCATGGGGTACTATACCCATAAGTTAATGAAAGGGGAGAAGCCGGTTCTTAATACTTTCCTGGTTGTAACTTTCCTTATAACGATGATCTTGTCAGGAACCAGGGCGAATATCCTTTCAGCTTTTTTGATCCTCATCATTATCGTGTTTCTCGGCCTGGCAAAAAAAAGGAACAAGTTTCCTTTATTGCTTGCTTCCATGGTTATGGTGTACCTGGTTTCCTTGTTTATTTCTAGAGCAACATTTGCCAAGGCCGACGTATCCCAGCAGGCAAAAACCGAGCACCTGGATGCTTATGTACAGCTCTTTAACAATAATCCTGAGTACCTCATTTGGGGCCAGGGCCTTGGAAGTGTTTTCTATTCCCGTGGGTTTAGTAATTATGTTCCACAGTCTGAACTTACTTATATTGACCTTATACGAATGTTTGGCATCCCTTTGGGCCTGGTCTTCATACTTTTTACTTTTTATCCGGTCTTCAGCCTTTTGCAACTCTTGCGCAGGAACAAAGAAGTTTTTTATTCGTTAATAAGTTTCACTGCCTACCTGTTTATTGCCGGAACTAACCCACTTTTGATTAGTTCAACCGGTATGCTTGCGATTTTGGCGGTATTTTCAACGATTAACTATGCAAGTAGTTCTAAATCAAAGCCTTTCGTAAGCGATAGACCGCAACCGATAGGAGGTATGTGACTTTCGTTAGTTGACTTTTGAAGGGTTATCAACTAATTTCGCCGGCCGGAAGCAATATCGACGGGAAAAACACCGTTTTATTTGTTGGCACAATGACGATTTAATTACTTAATTAAAGCATCTTTGAAAAAATCCCGGAGGTAGTTAAAATCATTAATATGTATAATTACGCTTTATAACCTATGCTAGTTTCTGTGTGTCTTGCAACATATAATGGTGAGAAGTATATTAAAGAGCAAATTGAGTCCATTCTGAAGCAACTCCAGCCCGACGATGAATTGGTAATAACAGATGATGCTTCAATTGACAATACCGCCGAGATCATTCGGTGCGTTCAAGATGACAGAATTGTATTTATCCAGAATAGCAACCGTCTCGGAGTTATTAAGAACTTCGAAAAGGCGCTAAAAGTTGCACAGGGCGAATATATTTTTTTGAGTGACCAGGATGATGTTTGGCTTGATGACAAGTTACAGACCTTTTTGCGCTACCTGCAGAAGTCTGATATCATTGTTTCTGACGCGATCATTGTAAACGCCGAGCTTGAAGTATTGCACGCAAGCTTTTTCAGGCAAAAGGGGGTTAGGAAGGGATTGCTCAGAAATTTTTACAAGAACAATTATATGGGTTGCAACATGGCCTTTCACCGAAAGGTGCTATCTATTGCATTACCCTTTCCCGACGATATCCCCATGCACGATATCTGGCTTGGCATTATTGGTGAAATGTTTTTTACCACCAGGTTTATACCCGAAAAATTAAACCTCTATCGCCGGCATTCCTACAATGTCTCCCAGGCCGGCTCAACATCTCCATTTAGCCTGGCACAAAAAATTAAGTTCAGGCTGAATCTGCTCAAGTATTTCCCGCTGCTGTTCGCCCGTAAGTATTTCGGTCAAAAACAACGACCCGTTCCCCGCCCTGCAGAAAAAATACACTAACTCGTTAAAGGCTTCGGTATAGATATTGCATTTTCGTCAGGTGCAATGTTATACGCATGATCAATTGTGTTACATGAATTGTAACAACAAATTGGAGCCCGCTTACGGTCCGGTTTTGTCCCGCTTTGGTGCGGTACCCATGTAACCCGGACCCAAACCGTATGAAGTTGCGCGCGATTTTTCTTTTAACTAAATCAACGATTATCAAAAACTTATTCTTCTTCCCCATACTGCTGCTGTTTGTCGTTGGCCAAGCCCAACGGCCCCTGGTAATAACTGCCAACAGCAAAAGCGATTATTCAATTGTGATACGGCCTGATGCTACCAACATGGAAAAGCATGCCGCAGATGTGCTTCAAACTAACCTGTTCAAAGTAGCCCAATGCCGGCTCCCGATCGTCACTCAGGAAAAGCCATCGACTGTTAAACAGATTATCATCGGGAGAACCACCAAGCTGTCTGCTGCCGATACGAAAGGAATTGAGCTTGATGCCGTTTTGATCAAATCAGAAAACAATAGCCTTATCCTTACCGGCGGCAATCGTAAGGGTGTTCTCTATGCAGTTTATACGTTTCTTGAAGATTTTGTCGGCTGCCAGGCTTACAGCGCTAAACTCATTGATATTCCACGAAAAAATACCATTTCTATACCTACACCGATCAATGTGCGGCAGGTGCCATCGTTTGCTTACCGTATGATGTTCTTTCCCGACATCCGGAACAACGAATATGCCGACTGGAGAAAGGTGAGCTACTTTTATGAGGACTGGGGCCTTTGGGTGCACTCTTTCGCAACCCTGCTACCGGAGAAGGAGTACTTCGCAAGCCATCCTGAATACTTTGCCCTCGTCAATGGAAAACGCAATCCGGCTCAGCTTGATCCCAGCAATCCGGCTGTCATCAAAATTGTTGTTCAAAACCTTAAAAAACTTATCGATGCTAAGCCTGGGGTAAAGTTCTGGAGCGTTAGCCAAAACGATAACCAGGAATATTGTCACTGTGCCGCTTGTAACCGGATCAACACCCAACAGGAAAGCCCGCAAGGGGCATTGCTTTCTTTTGTTAATGCGGTCGCCAAAAACTTTCCCAATCAAATTATCACTTCCCTGGCTTACGGCTATTCTGAGAAACCGCCTAAAACCCTGGTGCCGGAAAAAAATGTCATGATCATGTTAACGGCGTCTTCCATTACCGACCGTCGCAAATCCATAACAACCCAAAGTCCCGGCCTTCAGCAGAGTTTTAAAAAATGGTCCCGTATCTCAAATCACTTGCTCGTATGGGACTACGTGGTCCAATTTGAACATACCACATTGCCTTTTCCAAACCTGAATAGTTTACAGCCCAACATGAGGTATTTTGCCTCAGGTAATACCGATTATATGTTTATTCAGGGAACTGGCGACATCGTCGGCGAATTTTCTGAACTAAAATGCCACCTCCTTAGCAAACTGATGTGGAACAAAGACATTAACGTGCCGTTGACGGTAAAACAGTTTCTCACCAATTTTTACGGCCAGAAAGGAGGTGCTTATGTGCAACAATACCTCGATCTTTTACAAAAGGAAGCAAACGCGAGCAGTGCGCCTTTGTACACGTCCGGAACATTAAAAGGTGCACTTTCAAGCTACCTTTCTGTAGATAAGATCAGGAGTTATAAAGCCATATTCCAGAAAGCTTTTACCGAGGTGGACTCAAAAACCATTTACGGAAAACGCCTTTCCAAAGAGTATGCAACGCTATTGTATGCTGAACTCGAAAATCTTCAACCAAATGCAGGCAATCAACAAACATCGCGTTCTGCGCCACGCACGAACACCAAAGAGATTCTAAATGAATGGTACAAAAGAGTAAAAGAGGCAGACATCCAGTATTTGAACGAAGCAAGGATGGGAATCGACGATTATTATAATACTTACGCGGCCAAGCTCAACTGAGGATCAAACATCCACTTTTAACATACCTTAATTCTAGTTATATAACATTTACTTTAATACTTTTGCCGAAATTCTGATTTCTGCAGTTTACAAGCAACATTCGTCCCAACGTTTTCGTCTTGTAAGGGCTCCTTGAAAACCAATACAGCTTGCTGGCGGCTGTTGTAGGTGTTATGTAACACGATTACGATCGGCTTACTTGTAACACCATCACGGATGAGTATTGAGATTGCCTTATGATTATTCCCCTGATCAACTGACACCTGATTACCAGGGCAAAGGTTTCTTGCAAATACACTTAAACGGGCATTGATACGTTATTAATGGTATCAATACAATCCTGGTAAATGGGTATGAATGGCATACCTGGCGACCAGCCGGAAAAATACAGCCAGAATTAAATAATTAAATTTAAAATTGCAGCAATTCTAATTACAAATGAAAAAAGCTCTGATCACGGGTATTACGGGCCAGGATGGCGCCTACCTTGCAGAATTACTACTCAGTAAAGGATATGAAGTTCACGGAACAAAGCGTAGAAGTTCCTTGTTTAATACTGATCGTATCGACCACTTGTACCAGGATCCACACGTTTCTCACCGCAATATGGTTCTGCACTATGGCGACTTAACCGACTCAACCAACCTGATCCGCATTATACAGGAAGTTCAGCCCGACGAGATTTACAACCTCGCCGCAATGAGCCATGTACAGGTTAGTTTTGAAACACCTGAATATACGGCTAATGCCGATGGTATCGGAACCCTGCGCTTGCTTGAAGCAATACGTCTATTGGGTTTAATTAAGAAAACAAGAATTTACCAGGCATCTACATCTGAATTATACGGACTGGTACAAGCGGTTCCGCAAAGCGAAACCACTCCGTTCTATCCAAGATCTCCTTACGCTGTTGCAAAACTTTATGCTTACTGGATAACAGTAAACTATCGTGAAGCATACAATATGTTTGCCTGCAATGGTATTTTGTTTAACCACGAGTCTCCGCTTAGGGGTGAAACATTTGTAACCCGTAAGATCACGAGGGCGGTCGCTAAAATTGCGCTGGGATTGCAGGATACTGTTTACCTGGGTAACCTGAATGCTCAACGCGACTGGGGTCATGCAAAAGACTATGTAGAAGCAATGTATCTGATCCTACAGCAGGATGTGCCTGAAGATTTTGTAATCGCAACGGGTGTAACAACAACCATTCGCGACTTTATTCACATGGCATTCGATAACGTAGGTATCGAGATCGAGTTTTCAGGCGAAGGTGTCGACGAAATTGGTGTGGTTAAATCATGCCGCAGCGAATACCAGATTGCTGAAGGAACAGTGGTGGTAAAAGTTGACCCACGCTATTTCAGGCCAACTGAGGTTGAGTTGTTGATTGGCGACGGTACCAAAGCGAAAGAAAAACTGGGTTGGACACCAAAATATAGCCTGGCAGAATTGGTACAGGAAATGGTGGAAGCCGATATTCAACTGTTCCGTAGTGAAGTTCTGCTTAAAGAAAGCGGCTTCGTAATTAAAAATCAATACGAATAATGGAGAAAGACGCCAGGATATACGTTGCAGGTCACCGTGGAATGGTTGGAAGCGCGCTCATTCGCAAAATGAAAGCGGAGGGCTACAGTAATTTCATATTCCGGAATTCTGGTGATCTTGACTTGCGTAGCCAGCAGGCTGTCCGCGACTTTTTTTCGCTCGAAAAACCCGACTACGTGTTTCTTGCAGCAGCTAAGGTTGGGGGCATTCATGCAAATAATGTTTATCGCGCAGAGTTCCTGTACGATAACCTGATGATTGAAAGTAACGTTATCCATACTGCTTACGAGCACAAGGTTAAAAAGTTGTTGTTTCTTGGTTCAAGTTGTATCTACCCAAAGATGGCTCCACAGCCATTAAAGGAGGATTACCTGCTCACGGGCCCGCTTGAAGATACAAATGAGCCGTACGCAATTGCCAAAATTGCGGGTATTAAGCTTTGCGATGCTTATAGGGCGCAATACGGTTGTAACTTCATTTCGGTGATGCCAACCAACCTCTTTGGGCCAAACGATAATTACGATCTTCATGGCAGTCATGTATTGCCGGCCTTGTTGAGAAAGATTATCACGGCTAAAAACCAGAATGCTGACTCAGTCGAGATTTGGGGGAGCGGAAAACCATTGCGCGAGTTCCTGCATGTCGACGACCTCGCTAATGCCTGCTACTACCTGATGGAAACCTATAACGAACCAGGATTGGTAAACATTGGAACAGGTACGGATATCAGCATCATGGACCTTGCTAAAATGATCAGCAAAATCGTTGGATTTGAAGGTGAAATCAAAAATGATCCTTCCAAGCCTGATGGTACCCCCAGAAAGTTAATGGATGTTTCGAAGCTTGCTGCTGTAGGTTGGAAAGCGCAGATACCCCTCGAACAAGGGATACAGATGGTGTACGATGAAGTTAAAGACTCCGACTGGAAGTAGACACTTAACCCGAATTTTTTTGGACCTGGCATTAAATCGCTGATCAAACATCGTTGCGTCGCACTCTTGTACCACATAACGTTTAGCAACGGTGCATATTATTGAACGAGCAAATTACCTGCATATAACTACGCCAGTAAATATTTTGAAATCGGGCCAGGAAAGCAGGACTTTTAAGCAGGTTGTCAGGCCGCGCTTATTGGTAATCTTAAACAGGTTTGTTATCGGTGGCCAGTCCACCGACACCATACCTTTGCTGTACCAACTCAGCAAACGGTATCATGTCAAAATCATATACGGAAAAAAAGAAGCGGACGAAATTGCGCCGCTTTTTTTATTGGAGCAATATCCGGGTTTAACAATGATCGAGGTTCCTGCCATGCAGCGAACGCTAAACCCAGTAACAGATGTAGTTGCGTTCCGCAACATCGTGAAAGAAATAAAGGCCTTTAAACCCGACATTGTGCATACTCATGGCGCAAAGTCGGGTTTTCTTGGGAGGCTTGCTGCCCGCATGTGTAAGGTGCCTGTTGTTGTACATACTTTTCATGGCCACGTGTTTCATTCTTATTTCAATCGTATTATTTCTAAAGCCGTCGTAAATACCGAGCGGCTAATGGCGTCAGTAACCGATGCAGCTATAGCACTTAGTACTTCGCAGAGGAACGAGATCGTAAATACATTCAAGGTTTTTCCCAGGATGAAAGTACACGTGATCCCCCTTGGGCTGGAAATGAAATTGGCAGGCAGTGACGCCCGCATGAACTTTCGTGATGGTTATGGGCTTCCCTCCCATGAAGTAGCGGTTGGTATAATCGGAAGGATCGTTGCCATAAAAAACCATCACCATTATTTGAGGATCGCAAAAAACTTACTCGACAGCGGTTGTAACAACTGTACTTTTTTTATTATTGGCGATGGTAACCTGGCTGCTGCCCTGCAGCAGTACCTTGATGAAAACGGAACCCTGTATTCGACACCACACAAACCCAGCGCTGGTGCAAAGGTGATTTTTACTTCCTGGCTTTACGACATGCCAACAGTAGTTGCCGGGTTGGATATTATTGCACTTACCTCTTTAAACGAGGGAACACCGGTATCGCTGATTGAGGCACAAATGGGTGGCAAACCCGTAATCGCTTACGATGTTGGCGGTGTTGCCGACACCTTTCTTGATAATGTTTCCGGCTACCTTGTGCCCAAAGGAGATATCGAAACCTTTACTCAAAAGCTTAGTCAGCTTATTGGTAATCCTCAGTTGAGGCAGGATATGGGTGAGCAGGGGAAGGTATATTGCACACAAAAGTTCTCGAAAGTATCGGAGGTGAACGCAACGGACAATTTATATATAAGTTTGCTGGCCAAACGCAATCTAGCAACAGTATGAAAATATTGGTTACAGGCACTGCAGGTTTCATCGGTTTTCACGTTGCAGCAAGGCTGGTGCAACGGGGCGACATTGTTGTTGGTCTTGATAGCATCAACGAGTATTATGATATCGACCTTAAATATGCCAGGCTTGCGGAACATGGTATCCAGCGTTCAGTAATCAAATACAATTCACTCGTACAAAGCGATGTTTTTCCAAACTATTCATTTATCCAGTTGCAGTTGGAAGACAAAGAAAGTTTTGATCGCCTGTTTGCGGAGCAGCAATTTGATGCAGTAATTAATCTTGCCGCTCAGGCCGGGGTAAGGTACAGCCTTACCAACCCCGATGTTTATATAACCAGCAACATCGTAGGATTTACCAATATTCTCGAAAATGTACGCCACCACAAGGTTGGTCACCTGGTATATGCCAGCAGTTCGAGTGTTTATGGTTTAAACGAAAGCGTACCCTTTACAACGTCGCAAAATGTAGATCATCCAATGTCGCTTTACGCCGCAAGTAAAAAAAGCAACGAACTGATGGCGCATGTGTATAGTCACCTTTTTAATATCCCGACTACGGGCTTACGTTTTTTTACGGTTTATGGTCCATGGGGACGGCCCGACATGGCCCTTTTTCTTTTTACCAAAGCTATCATCGATGGCAAACCTATAGAGGTTTACAACAACGGTAATATGGTGCGCGACTTTACTTATGTGAATGACATTGTCGAGGGGATTGTTCGCGTAGTTGACCACCCACCACCAGGTAATGAACATTGGAGCGCAAAGAACCCGGATCCGTCCAGTTCCAAGGCTCCATACAGAATATATAATATAGGGAACAATTCTCCCGTTACTTTACTGGATTTTATTATTGCCATTGAATCAGAACTGGGCATAGCGGCGCGGAAGGAGATGAAAACCATTCAGCCGGGCGACGTGCCGGCCACCTTTGCCGACGTGTCGGGTTTGATAGAAGACTTCAATTATAAGCCTGAAACCACAATTAAGCAGGGCATAAAGGAGTTTATCAAATGGTATAAAAATTATTATAGCATAAAATGAAAAATGTTTTAATTACCGGTGGAGCCGGATTCATCGGTTCACATGTTGTCAGGTTATTCGTAAATACCTATCCTGAATATAAGATTGTTAATCTCGACGCACTGACTTACGCAGGCAACCTTGAGAATCTATCAGATGTTGATGGTTCTTCAAACTATACTTTTGAAAAAGTAAATATTCTTGACGTCGAAGAACTCGAAAGGGTGTTCTCCGAACATGAGATCACCGATGTAATTCACCTTGCAGCCGAGTCGCACGTGGACCGTTCCATTCATTCACCGCTGGATTTTGTGCATACCAATATCGTTGGAACAGTTAACCTGCTGAATACTGCTAAAAAACATTGGGCAAATAATTTTAGCGACAAGCTATTCTATCATGTTTCAACGGATGAGGTTTATGGTGCCTTAGGTGCAACCGGCTTCTTCACAGAAACAACACCATACCATCCCAATTCACCCTATTCGGCCAGTAAAGCAGCCTCCGACCATTTCGTACGTGCATATGGCGAAACATACGATTTGCCATTTGTGATCTCGAATTGCTCAAATAACTACGGGCCTTATCATTTTCCTGAAAAGCTGATCCCGTTGTTCATCAACAATATTATAAACAAAAAACCTTTGCCGGTTTACGGGGACGGTCTTTATACAAGAGACTGGCTTTTTGTAAAAGATCATGCTACTGCAATCGACCGGGTATTTCACAAGGGAAAACGTGGCGATACCTACAATATAGGTGGCTTTAACGAGTGGAAGAACATTGACCTCGTGAAGCTTTTGTGCAGCCAGATGGACGAGAAGCTTGGCAATCAAAATGGCACCAGTGAACAACTGATTACCTACATTAAAGACCGGCCAGGGCATGATCGTCGCTACGCCATAGACGCGACAAAAATCAACCAGGAGCTTGGATGGAAACCTTCGGTGACCTTTGAAGAAGGACTGGCTGAAACCATCGACTGGTACCTGGAGAATACCGGTTGGCTTAACAATGTGACATCGGGTGCCTACCAACAATATTATAGTAATATGTACACCAACAGATAAATGAAAATAGAAGAAACACCGTTACAAGGCTGCCTGCTTGTTCACGACACCGTATTCAATGATGAGCGGGGTTATTTTTTTGAAGGTTTTAATGCACAGCGCTTTGCTAAAGAAACAGGGATAACAACACCCTTTGTACAGGATAACCAGTCGAGGTCGACCCGGGGTGTGCTACGGGGGCTTCACTTTCAAACTGGTGAACACGCACAAGCTAAGCTCGTACGCGTTTTAAGGGGAGAGGTGCTGGATGTAGCAGTCGACATCAGGAGAGACAGCCCGACTTTTGGACAATACTATTCTACAATACTGTCGGAAACCTCGAGAACCCAGCTTTTTGTTCCGCGCGGATTTGCACATGGGTTCCTCGTGTTAAGCGATGTTGCAGACTTCTTTTATAAGTGCGACAACTACTACAACAAGGCTTCCGAAGGAGGAATAATCTACAACGATCCACAAATAAATATTAACTGGCAAATGCAGTCAGACGAGCTGATCATTTCTGAAAAGGACACCGTACTACCGCTACTCGCCGATCAAACAAAGCTTTTTTAAAGATGAAAGGAATTATTTTAGCAGGCGGTTCGGGAACCAGGTTGTATCCGATTACAAAAGGTGTAAGTAAGCAGCTTATGCCGGTGTACGACAAACCCATGATCTATTACCCGATATCGATATTGCTGTTAGCCGGCATAAAAGATATTTTAATCATCACCACCCCTGAAGACACTGTGCAGTTTCAAAAGCTGCTGGGTGACGGTACTGATATTGGATGTACATTTTCTTATGCTGTACAGGCAGTACCCAACGGTCTTGCGCAGGCCTTTGTAATTGGTGAGGAGTTTATTGGTAGTGATAAGGTAGCGCTTATTCTTGGCGATAATATATTTTATGGTACCGGCTTTGGTAACCTGGTAAGGTCGTTTAATAACGTTAATGGCGCTGCGGTTTTTGCCTATGAAGTATCTGATCCGGAAAGGTATGGTGTGGTGGAATTCGACAAGAACTTCAAAGCGGTAAGTATTGAAGAAAAGCCTGTGCAGCCGAAGTCGAATTTTGCGGTACCGGGTTTATACTTTTACGACAATTCGGTAATTGATATTGCCAAAAACATAAAGCCATCTCCACGGGGTGAATTCGAGATAACCGATGTGAACCGGGTTTACCTTGAAAATGGTACGCTTCACGTTGGTGTTATGGACCGGGGAACCGCCTGGCTTGATACAGGTACGTTTGACTCGCTCAGTGATGCTTCAGAGTTTGTTCGGGTTATTGAAAAACGACAAGGTCAGAAGATTGGCTGCATCGAAGAGATCGCCTATCGTATGGGGTTCATTGATAAAGACGGTTTGGATGCGCTTGCAAAAAAATACGATAAAAGTGGATATGGGGAGTACCTGCGAAGGGTAAAGGCTTCAACAGAACTTCTTTAAACCGGCAAGTGCCGGTTTTTTTGTGCTGCAAATAGCATAGCTGCTTGCCGGTAAAATGTTTTCATCGGCGCAGACAGCCTGATGATTGCAGGCATGGGTGAGGGATTGAAGGGGAAAGCCCGCAGTACCCAACGTAGTTGGGGACGAGGACTTGTACCGTAAAGCCCGACCCCAACCCTTAGGGTGGGGGCACCCCCAATTAAACCTGCTTTCCACATGGCTGATAAGTTTTACCTGGCAGTATCGTACTTGTTTTGGCTTTATGGATGCTGGATTATGTTGTTAAATTATGATTATTGTTTGCAAGTGAACCATCTTGCTTGTTGAGCGTTAGTTGTTTGAGTAAACATTTTTAACCACCCTCCCTGTTTCTTTGCATATGAATGCGTTCACCATCAAAGATCTAGAAAACCTTTCCGGGATAAAGGCCCATACCATCAGAATATGGGAGCAGCGGTATTCCTTCCTGAAGCCGCAGCGTACGGAAACCAACATCCGTTACTACTCCAACGATGAGTTAAAGATGATCCTTAATGTGGCCCTGCTGAATAAGTATGGTTTCAAGGTTTCGCACATCAACAAAATGAACCTGTTGGAGATGGAAGAAAAAGTTTTCTCCCTATCTCCCGGACAGGCTCAACAGGAACGTGTTGTGAACCAACTTATACAGGCAATGGTTGATCTCGACATGGATGTGTTTGAACGTGTTCTGGAAGCCTATATCTCGAGTGTGGGGATAGAAAAAACCATCACCCAGATCATATTTAGTTTTCTTGAGCGTATCGGTATTCTTTGGCTAACCAATCATATCAATCCTGCGCAGGAACATCTTGTAACGAACATCATTCGGCAAAAGCTGATTTCGGGTATTGAAAATGCACCGCCTACCATCGTCAGGGAGAAGTTGATAGTACTTTTTTTACCTGAAAATGAGTACCACGAACTTGGCTTATTGTTTATTTATTACCTGCTGAAACGCAATGGCATAAAGGTGCTTTACCTTGGCGCAAACGTTCCGTTGAAGGACGTTGAGTATATTGTTAAGTTGAAAAAACCCGATGCGCTCTATTGCCATCTTACCTCTGTTGCAAGCAATTTTAACTTTGCAAGGTTCCTGCAACAAATGCAAACCCGCATGCCTGATGTTGCTCTAACCATCTCGGGCCCACTTACGCAGTCCTACAAAAAGAAGATACCTGAGAATATCCTGTTTAAACGATCGCTGTCGGAAGTGGTTGAATACATTGTAACACTTTGATAATCCACCCTGTTGAAACTACCGTTAGGTAGACAAAATCCGTTGCCCATGGCAGCGGTTTTTTTTTGCATTAAATCATCCTAACGACATCTATTCCCGTATATACCTGTGTTCGTTTTTTCCGACATTCTGATACTAAAAATATTATATGAAAACTGGTTTGTTACAAAAGTTTGTTTAACTTTGAGTATAACATTCCTAAACAATATTCCATGGGTAGCATAGAATTTAATCAACTGCTTTTATCTAATGCTGAATTCCTGAAGCCTTTTGCGGTTACCTTAACACGCGACCAGGAGACTGCTAAAGACCTGTTTCAGGAGACTTTATACCGGGCATTGGCTAACAAGGACAAGTATAATGTGGGGACCAACATCAAGGCCTGGCTTTATACCATCATGCGCAATGTATTTATCAATAACTATCGTCGCAAGCTTAAGCAGAATACCGTACTAGACAGTACGCCCAATGAGTTTTTGCTTGACTACAATCAAACATCTGTAGCAAATTCGGCGGAGACAACGATGAATTTAAAAGAGATCAAAGAGGCTATACACAAATTGCCGGAGATCTTTCGTAAGCCTTTCCTAATGTACTTTGATGGTTACAAGTACAACGAAATTGCCAACATTGTTGATGAGCCGCTAGGTACGATTAAGAGCAGGATCCACTTTGCGCGTAAGCTCCTGAAAAGCCAGATCCAACGCTATTAGGCTGAAGTTCATTAGAAGCTAAGCTTTATAATCAAGCTGCGACTATTTAAAATAGTTGTGCTAGTATCTAACAGATTCCAGGTAATTATTTCTTTAATCGATAGCTTTGAATTACTACTTTTACCAACCCTGAAGTGGCTGGATCGCCTTTGAATAAGGCTAAGATCCTGTATAAATTTATATCGATGGATGAAGTGATTTTGGTGAATGAACAGGATGAAGCCATTGGTACTATGGAAAAAATGGAGGCGCATTACAAAGCTGTTCTTCACCGTGCATTTAGTGTATTTATACTTAACAGTAAGGGTGAGATGCTGTTGCAGCAAAGGGCCTTTTCGAAATACCACAGCGGCGGTCTGTGGACCAATGCCTGTTGCAGTCACCCCCGCCCCGGTGAAGAAACGTTGGCTGCTGCTGAACGAAGGTTATATGAAGAACTTGGCTTTAATACCCCACTGGAGAAAGTTTTTGATTTTACCTACAAGTCTCAATTTAATAATGGGTTAACAGAACATGAGTTTGATCATGTTTTCCTGGGATCGTATCATGGAAGTGTACGCCCTAACAGTGCTGAAGTAAATGACTTTTGTTACAAACCTCTTGATGAAATTGCGGGCTTACTTAAAACAAGCCCGGACAAATTTACCTCCTGGTTTCATATTGCATTCTCCCGCTTAATGGAATGGAAACGTAGTGTTGAATTGCCGGCAGCTGTCTCCTGAGTGTGCCAGGGCATTGATTCCGCCGTTTAAATAATATATAATTTTCCCCTAAGGCCATGATTGTTCATGGCCTTTGTGATATTTTCACCGCTAAATAGTTTACATGCAAACAGCAGAGGACATTAAGCTGCTCAACGAAAAAATACAGCACGCGTCGGGATTTGTTGAAAGATTGAGAACGGAACTGGGAAAGGTGATTATCGGGCAGCTTTATATGGTTGATCGTTTGTTGATTGGCTTGTTGAGTAATGGACATGTTTTGCTGGAAGGTGTACCGGGGCTGGCCAAGACATTAACGATAAAGTCGCTTGCTGATGCAGTAAACGCCCGCTTTAGCAGGATACAATTTACGCCCGACTTGTTGCCCGCTGATGTTGTAGGAACGATGATCTACAACCAGCAACGCAATGAGTTTTTGATCAGGAAAGGACCCATATTCGCCAACTTCATTTTAGCGGATGAGATTAACCGGGCCCCTGCAAAGGTGCAAAGTGCATTGCTGGAGGCAATGCAGGAGCGGCAGGTGACAATAGGTGAAGAAACACATAAGCTTGAACAACCGTTCCTGGTGCTCGCAACACAGAACCCTATAGAGCAGGAAGGAACCTATAACCTGCCTGAGGCGCAGGTGGACCGCTTTATGTTGAAGGTTGTTGTTACTTATCCCGACAGGGCAGAAGAACAACGTATTATCCGTCAACAGGTGCAGGGAGAAATGAATCAGCCTATTCAGCAAGTGGTAAGTGTACAGGAGATCATCCAGGGTAAAGACCTGGTTCGACAAGTGTACATGGACGAAAAAGTTGAGCAATACATTATCGATATCGTTTTTGCGACCCGCTTTCCTGAGCAATACCGGCTTGAACGATTAAAGCCGTTGATCAGTTATGGTGGCTCACCACGTGCGAGCATTAATCTTGCCCTGGCGGCAAAGGCACATGCCTTTATGAACAAACGTGGGTTCGTTATACCCGACGACGTTAAAGCGATCTGTAAAGACGTAATGAGACACAGGATAGGCCTGACTTACGAAGCAGAAGCTGAAAACATCAACTCCGAAAAAATCATTGACGATATTCTAAAAACCATAAACGTTCCATAGCATCCGGTTCAACACTCACACGTGATATTTTGCCCGGATCAACCCATACCTGTTAAGTACTACATGCCCGCTATTGAAGACATATTGAAAAAGGTTAGAGCGCTTGAAATAAAAAGCAAGCGGCTGACTAACCACCTGTTTACGGGCGAGTACCACACCGCTTTTAAGGGTAGGGGAATGTCGTTTAAGGAGGTTCGGGAATACCAGCCTGGTGATGATACCCGCTTTATCGATTGGAACGTTTCGGCTCGTATGGGACATCCTTACAGCAAGTTGTTCGAGGAAGAACGGGAGTTGTCGGTCTACCTGTTGGTTGACCTTAGCGCGAGTAGCCTGTTTGGAACTTTTCGCCAGAATAAAAAGGACCTGATTATCGAGATCTGTGCGGTGCTTGCGTTTTCTGCAACAACAAACAATGATAAGGTTGGGATTATATTTTTTAGTGATAAGGTAGAAAAGTTTATCCCGGCAAAAAAAGGCAAGGACCATATCCTGTACATTGTTCGTGAACTGATCAACTACCAGCCACACGCCGCCGATACCCATATCATTAATGCACTTCAATACCTCAACAGCGTTACCCGTCATAAAAGCATTGTGTTTATCCTAAGCGATTTTGCCGATGCGGGCTACCAGGATGCCTTGCGGGTTGCTGCAAAGCGGCATGATGTAATCGGACTACAGGTTTATGATAAGCGGGATGAACACCTGCCGCAAATTGGCTTGTTACAGGTTATGGACTCGGAAACTGGTAAAATGGTACTGCTGGATACGAATGATACTTATACCAGGTTCAAGTATAATCAACAGTTCAACAAAATACTTGATGACGCAAAGGCGGCCTTTCGCAAATCAGGAGCCGATCTAATGCAGGTTGCCACAGGGGAGGACTATGTAAAACTTCTTCAACAATTTTTTATCCGGAGAGCATAAGTGAAAAGCAAGGTCTATAACATAGGATTGGGATGGATGCTTTTGTTGATCAGCTTTTCATCATTTGCACAAACGATATCTGCAGAAGTAGACCGGGACCGGATATTTATTGGTGAACAGATTGTGCTGAAGTTAAAAGTATCTGAGTTCAACCCCAATAGCCGCGTTGTTCAAACCTGGTTTCAACTCCCTGATACCATAAATCACCTTGAGGTAGTTGAAAGGCCCAATATTGACACGATCCAGGTTGATGGCATCTATAGCCTTCAACAAAGAATTACAATTACATCATTTGATAGCGGTCAGTGGGAAATTCCCGGGTTGACGGTGGTGGTAAAAGACCGGGTGAACAATTCGGTAATAACCCAAACGACCAAACCGCTAAGTATCCAGGTGTTGCCTGTAGATGTTTCGGAGCTTAAGGATTACCACGAGATCAAAGAGATTATCGCCGTAGAGGAAAAAAATAATCCGTTGATCATTGGCTTGATTGCCGCAATTACAATCCTCTCCTTGTTCGCGATATATCGTTTGTCAAAGTCACGCAAGAAGGTTGCATTAGCTAAGCCGGTTATCGGGCCAACAGATATGTCGCCCTACGAATGGGCCATTTCGGAATTGGATAAGCTTCAAAGACAGAACCTTGCCGGCAAAGAATCCAGGGCCCATTATGACCAGCTAACACAGATCAGCAGGCAGTTTTTTCACCTGCAATTGTTGCAACCCTCTTTACAGCAAACAACCGATGAATGGATGGTTCAGCTTCAACCCTTGCGTGTTGGGCACGATACGAAAACCTCGTTCTTCCAGGTTTTGCGTTTAGCTGATACGGTTAAGTTTGCCAAATACATTCCGCCGGCAACCGACAACGAACAATCTATTACCACGGTGAAACATATGCTCCGTGAAGTGGTAGAGCAACAAAAACAATTTGCCCCAAATCCAAATGCAAAATATAAACCTGTATAGTGCTGAGTAGCTGGTTACGTGATATCACATTTTTATACCCCTGGGTCCTTAGTTTACTGCTTTGGATCCCGATCATGGTGTTTTGGTACTACCGGAACAATACGAAGCGGCAGGCATCAATGCTGATTACAACAACGCATTTCATTACTTCGGTCAGGAGTTATCGCACCTGGCTGATCCATACACCATTTGTACTTCGGATGCTGGCGCTTGGTTTTATTATCATTGCCCTTGCAAGGCCCCGGCACCAGTTTAACGAACAAAGTACTGAAGGCGAAGGCATCGACATTGTATTGTGTTTCGACATCAGCGGAAGTATGACGGAAAAGGACTTCCTGCCGAACCGGCTTGAGGCCTCGAAAGATGTTGCGCGCACATTTGTTGACAACAGAACCGGCGACCGCATTGGTATCGTAATTTTCAGTGGTAAAAGTTTTACGCTTTGCCCCATTACGACAGATAAGAAAGCCGTTCAGTCGCAAATTGATGTTATCCAAAGCGGCTACCTTGAAGAAGATGGTACCTCAATCGGTTCGGGTCTTGCAACCAGTATCGACAGGCTCAAAGATGCAAAAACAAAAAGTAAGATCATTATCCTGCTCACAGACGGTGTTGATTTTGGGGGGATGATCCCGCCGGATATTGCAATGGAGATGGCAAAACTGTATGGTATTAAGATTTATGCTATTGGTGTTGGCTCCGAAAAAACGGTGGATGAGCAGGTTGAAACGCCCTTCGGCAGAATGAATAACAAGAAGAAGCTTGAATTTAATGAAGGGCTGCTCAAAAACATTGCACTTCAAACCGGGGGTCAGTATTTCCAGGCTACTGACCGTGCTGCGCTCGAGCGTATATATGCAAGCATTAATAAGCTGGAAAAATCAAAGGTGAAAATAACCACGTATAACAGGTATACAGAAGAGTACCTGCCCTGGGTACTGATTGCACTTGGATTGCTGTTGCTTGAGTTTGTGTTGCGGTACACTATTTTCAAGAAGTTTCCTTAGGAGGAATAATTCCTTCCTTAGCACCTGAACCCCCGTCCTATTCACCAGTAATTGATGAGGCTTCATAATCGTATCTTAGCAGAATATGAAGGCGCTTATTTATAAATCTACCGGGAGCTGGTACTTCGCAAAAATTCCTGGCGGAAAGGTATTCAACGCCAGGATTAAAGGAGTGCTTAAGCTTGATGGGATAACCTCTACAAACCCTATCGCGGTTGGAGATTATGTTGAAATGGAACAGGAAACCGACGGCCAGGAAAATGCGATCATTTCCCGCATTTACGATCGGAAAAATTACATTGCCCGGGTCTCACCTCATAACAAGAATCAACATCACATTGTAGCTTCAAATCTCGACCAAACCCTTTTGTTTGCCACCCTTCGGGACCCGAAGACGTCACAGGGGTTTATCGATCGTTTCCTGATTTCTGCGGAAGCTTACCATATACCGGCTGTGATTATCTTTAATAAGGCCGATCTGTACCGGAAAAAAGAATTGGAGAAGTTCGACGAAGTAAAACAGATCTATGAAGAAGCCGGTTACCGGGTGGTGCTCACCAGTGTTCAGGATGGTAGGGGAGTTAGCGAGATTAAAGGCCTTTTGCAAGACAAAGTATCGCTGCTAAGCGGCCATAGCGGGGTCGGAAAATCAACCCTGATTAATGCATTGTTTCCCGAACTGAATCTTAGAACCAAGGAAGTAAGTGAATGGAGCGGAAAGGGCATGCATACAACTACGTTTGCCGAGATGTTTGACCTTCCGGGAACGGGCCAAGTTATAGATACACCAGGTGTGAGGGAGTTTGGGCTTGTTGATATCTCAAAGCAGGAGTTGTCGCATTATTTTCCTGAAATGCGAAACAAGTTAAACGATTGCCAGTTTAACAATTGTATGCACATAAATGAACCCGGATGTGCTGTTAAGGAAGCCGTAAGTGATGGTGTTATTCATGAAGACAGGTATGTAAGTTATGTTACCATACTCGACACAATGACGGACAAAAACTATTAAGCTTAAAAGTATTTTTTCTCCAGTATTGTTGCCAATTCTTTAACAACTGCATTTGCCCTGCTGTTATCCGGTGAAATTGAAACCCCATTGTATATATTATAATGCAACTTCAGTGGATGTCCCTTATATAAAAAGGTCCAGTCAGTAGAGTGAAACTCGTCTGATTTAGCAGTAAACTTTACCCTCAGTTCAGTTGACAGCAGGTTTGCAATACTGTAAAACTTCTTCATCCCGCAATTGTCATCTATAACGGCTTCTACAACGCCGGATGACTTGGTTAATTGATAGCTCATGACATTTTCTTTATGGCAATAGTGGTCGTTAGCCTTTGAATTTTTTTGCTTTCTTTAAATCTTTCGCAGTTTGCTTATCAGGGTTTAGCAATCGTTCAGCACCCACATTGCGGCCGTTACCGGGGCAACCTTTTCGAACATTGCATGACTGCGCGCACATGCATGCAAGAATGATGACAATACCTGTGAATGCTTTCATAAAAGATTTTCAATTACCCGGAACAGCGGGCTCCGGTTACCCTTGCCGACAACAAATCACCTTATGGTAAGTATTTACGACCGGGTGATATATAACGTTGCTTTTATAACGATTATTTCTTTATGGAATTAAAATCGTCGAACCACGATGCGTACCTGGTATAGTTGCCGGCTATTCTGTTAATCTGCCCGCTGATCAACTCTTCTGAAATGTCTTTCACTTTTTTTGCCGGAACACCTGCATAGATACTTCCGGGCTCTACGATGGTTCCTTCAAGAACAACGGCTCCGGCTGCAATAATGGAATTGCTGTTTACCACGCAACGGTCCATTACGATCGCACCCATGCCAACGAGTACATTGTCGTGAATGGTGCAGCCGTGCACAATGGCATTATGACCTATAGACACATTTTCGCCGATATGTGTTGCATGTTTGAGGTAGGTACAGTGGATAACGGCGCCATCCTGAACGTTTACGCGGTTGCCCATCTTTATATAATTCACGTCGCCGCGTAATACCGCGTTAAACCAGATGCTGCAGCCATCACCCATAGTAACGCTGCCAACAATGGTTGCATTTGGTGCAACAAAACAATCGTTTCCAAAAACAGGTGATACCCCATGTACAGGAAAAATGTAGGCCATAAGTATTGTTTAAGTTGTTTGTTAAGCTGTTTAGGTTTTCAAGTTAATGTATTGCAGATTTGATCCCGAAACAAAGCCCGATTATGAATTAAATTGCAGGGCTTCTTTTTTGTAATTAGTAAAGTTTATAATGACCAATCGCCAGATATTTCTTCAACATGTCGGTCAAACCTCCACTGAGCCCCTTTGTCTTGAGATCGTGAAAGCCGCCGGGGTGGAGATGTGGGATGTGAACGGTAAAAGGTTTATTGACCTGATTGCCGGGATCAGTGTTTGTAATGTAGGCCACTGCCATCCTGAAGTAGTTGCTGCTGTTCAAGGCCAGGCAAGTGAGTATATGCACCTCTTGGTTTATGGCGAGTTTGTACAGGCACCGCAAGTGCGGTATGCCGCGGCGCTTACGCAGCAGCTACCACCCACATTAAACAGCGTGTACTTCACCAATAGTGGGGCTGAAGCAACAGAAGGAGCAATGAAGCTGGCGAAACGGTATACCGGCAGGTCTAAAATCATCGCCTTTAACCACAGCTATCATGGCAGCACACAAGGCGCACTGAGCATTATCGGCGATGAATTCTGGCGACAAGCATACCGGCCGCTATTACCCGATGTTTACCACTACAATTACAACAGTAACGAAGTACTCGCAGCAATCGACGAACAAACGGCTTGCGTTATCATGGAAACGGTACAGGCAGAGAAGGGGATTATTAAACCTGCCGGCGAGTGGATCGCGAAAATAGAACAGCGCTGCAAAGCTACCGGTACATTGTTCATTCTTGATGAAATACAGACCGGCTTCGGCAGAACCGGAACGCTGTGGGCATTTGAACAATATGGGGTAGTGCCAGACATACTGTTGCTTGGAAAAGCATTGGGCGGGGGAATGCCCCTTGGTGCCTTTGTCGCCGATAAGCAGATCATGGATAGCTTTACCGTTAGCCCCGTGCTTGGGCACATTACCACCTTTGGCGGGCACCCGGTTTCCTGTGCGGGTGGACTGGCGGCTTTCGAGGTGTTGACTCGTGAGTCACTTTATAAACAAGTTGAAGCGAAAACCGAACTTTTCCTCCGGCTGCTGAAGCACCATCAAATACTGGATGTTCGCGCTGCAGGGTTATGGATGGCGGTTGAGTTCGATAGCTTTAGCACTTGCAAAAGGGTCATTGATGCATGTATAGCCAAAGGCCTTATAACAGACTGGTTTCTATTTGCACCAAATTGCCTGCGAATAGCCCCACCACTCACCATAAGTGAAAACGAGATTGTGGAAGCATGCGAGATCATCCTGGCATGTTTATCAGCCGGTGATTAGTTTCATCAGCGGGGAGAAAACTGGTGACACGAAATGCCGTGCAGTATAATCGGGATTTCGCGTAATTTTTTTTGGACGAGCACGAGGATCCATTTTCAACATCGTTGCCGGCTCGGCTGCGCCAGTCGGAGGCCCGCCCGGATGAACCGGTTCGGACGGGAGTGTCACTCACTTGTACGCTCTGTTCGCTATTCGACTTACGTAAACCATAGCTAAACACAACCGGGAGTTACCACCAGGGTCGCTTCGGATAGACATGTATGCAAGGCAGTTGCTTTACTCTCGGGGTAATAATTGAAGTTATAGACCCCAACCTATATTGTTGCCTGAACAGTAGCAATCAGAAGCCTACTTTGAAGCTTGCGAACACACCAAATCTTTTGTTTTGTTCTTTCGGAAGTGGTTGTGGTAGTACCCGCCAGATGAAATCGAGGCGGAGAACTTTTAGAATGTTGTCGACACCGGTCCCAACTTCCAGGTACACTTTGTCGTTAAGTGTTGCGAAAGACTGGTTGCCTACAAAATTCAAATTCCTGTTTGCAGTGCTAAGTCCTCCTATAAGTCCTTTTGCACTCCAGAACTGGCGGAACTTAAGCTTACGTGTTATTGGAATGTATTTAAATAAACCGTTGCCAATGTTGTGTTCCACATTAAAACCTGCATATCGATCGCTGATGTACTCAAAACGGTTCATCATGTTGAATGCATACTTATTGTAATAGTAAATTTCATTGCCCGGGTGAATTTCGAGGAACGGATAGGGCACGGTTCCAAATACCCTTCCACCAAACAGGTTGTAATAAAAAGATCCAAAAGGTGGAATCTTCAGGTAGTCGCTAATGCTTCCGCTTACTTTATGGTAATTGTAACTGCTTCGCATTACCCCTGCCCAACCTTTGTTTACCCGCAATTCAACCACAGGCAGCTCAGAGCCCAGGCTAGTGCGATAGAAGCTGTTTTCTATGAACTTCTCCATGTATGCAAATCGAAATCGAATGGCAGTCTCGAAATTGCGTAATGGATCGCCGGGAATGTTGTTGGAGAACAGGAGTTTTCCGGGCAGGTTCATGAGAGGATCATATTGTTTATGCGTTACCTCCAGCAGAAATGACAAACCGAAATTGGTCTCTTTAAAGGCTTCAAACCGCTTTTCTTCGAGGCTCAGGTATTTTACCGGTACCCCGCTTTTCCGGATGGCAAGCGAAAAGATGTTGTCTGTACTTACTTCGTCATAGTAGTTTTGCGCAAAGTCTCTATCCTTACTGTAAGAGGCGTACAGGTAGAACCTCGGATGTTTTTTTGGAAGCACAAAAATTTCTGCTTTGCCTTTGAACTTTTTATCACCAAAGCCATAGGCCAGGTAGCCATGCAGAAATAGCTTTTGGTTAAATTTATAGTTGGTCGCGAGGTCGAACCTTACACGGGTGCCTTCCTGCAGGTTTCCACTCACCCAGTTATACCATGGTCCAATACGATAATTACCAATGTTTTTATAACCCGTTCCGAGAAAGGTGATTGCATCGTTGTACTTTTTGAACGCCGGAATACTTTGGATGGTATCGATCATTTTATAAACGTCCGACTCGTTTTTGTTGAGCTTTTCATGGCGGCTCTGCACCCAGAAGCTGTCTGTATGTATCTCCGCATCGGGTAGTACATCAACCTGTTCAGGCTTCTTATTTTCTTTAAGTATTGCCGCGATACTTTCCTGGTTCAGGGCAACGTTCCGGTAGGTCGCCGTTTTGCGTCCCTTAAATCCGCCACGCGATTTCCCCATAGGAGAGATGTCCACTACAAATCTGTCTTTACTCAAAAACCAGGTGGTGTCGTTAACAAGCCGAAACTCCTGGATGAGTGTTAGTTTTTCTACAAAGTTGATGTTTGCTTCTACAGAGGGGCGAAGCGTAATCTTTTGAATAGCATAAGAACTATCTACTACCCAACAGTCACCTTCAAACGTATTTCCACCTTTGCTCTTCGGTGTAAACCGGAGGTGTACCAGTCTTTTGTTATTGAGGTATTGGGTATCGAGTAATTTGAAATTATAATAATTGTCGCCACGCTCGTGAAATGGACTCACAAATTGTTTGTCGAGAACAGGGATGTAGTTAAGGTAAATGTTTACATTTTGGTAGGTGCCGCCAAGAAATTTGGTGACACTTTCATTTTCGATACCGTTGGTTTTGCTTGCTTTGATGATCTCCCTTGTGCGCCGTGGATTGTGTTGTACATAGAAGTCAGACAGGGTTTCAGTAAGAAAAACCGGTAAAAACGGCTTTCCTTCAGTCGTATCGATGTTTTGAAGAATAAAATTAAAAGGCTTCAACAATCGTTTACCGGCAAGTTTTTCCTGGTCTACATTAATGAGATCTAGTTCGAGCTTATTGTAGATCTCGTACGAAAAGTTTTCAAACTGCGCCGGATCAAACTTGTACTTGTTTTTGATAATGCGGTTCCAAAGCCAGAGTGCACGATTGAACTTGACCTTTACTACAGCTTCTTTGCCAACCTGTGCAACGGCTAGTTTGATTTCAATAGAAGTTGAGTCCTGGTATTTTGGTAAAACGACGGCCAATGGATTGTACCCAACTGAAGTTACCAACAGGGTATCGCCACCCGTTGAACTATAGCTAAATACAAATTTTCCCAATGAATCGGTTAACGAACCGGCCGTGGCGTTTTTCAACTGTACGGAAGCAAAAGGAATGGGCTCATCACTCTGCTGATCCCTTACGCTGCCTGCAATAGTTTTCCTCTGGCTGAACAGACTACCAGGTATAAAGAACAGCATCGCTGCAAGAAGAAGGAAAGGAATTTTAGGTCGCATAGGAGAATAACAAATGCAAGATACAACATAGCTGTTCAAGCTTCTACCAGCACCTGCGTTCCCCGGTGCAAAAGAATTTGGAAGAGTGGCAAACTATCTATTCCTTTGAATTTCAAAGTACTTTTATGCCGGACGCACTGCAACACCTTAACGATCTCAAAGACATCAAAAAGATGATGGAGCGAAGCAGCCGTTTCATAAGTTTGAGCGGACTAAGTGGGGTTTCAGCGGGTATCTGTGCCTTAATTGGTGCCTGGTTTGCAAACGAGACCTTGAATGCTGATTACTATTCACCGGCCAATGGTCGCATGTATGACGAGGCCGGGGTAAGTAGATTTGCAGATGGAAGTGCTCTACTGTTTAACCGGTTATTTCTGATCGCTGCCGCCACGTTCATCGCTGCCTTTGTACTGGCTTTTGTATTTACTTATATACGAAGCAAGCGGGCAGGGCTTGCGATATGGGGAAGCACCGCACGCAGGCTTATGTTTAATGTTAGTATTCCCATGCTGGCCGGTGGCATTTTCATAATTCACCTGGTGCAGAGCGGGGCGGTTGGCATGATTGCGCCTGCCTGCCTTATATTTTATGGACTTGCATTGGTAAATGCAAGCAAATACTCGCTGGAGGAAATCAGGTATCTCGGTTATGGTGAATTATTGCTGGGTGTGATTAGCTGCTGGTTCGTTGAATATGGCCTTCATTTTTGGGCAGCTGGGTTTGGTGTATTGCACATCATTTATGGCGCACTGATGTGGTGGAGATACGAACGTGCAGACTGATTTGGAATTACTCCGGAGCACAATTACAGGCAATTGCCGACCTGGTTTACAGGTCATGGCTGACGGGGAGTTGCACAGTCGTGGTAAAACACCTGTATAGTGTTTCTACCGCCGGCCTTTAACTATGGTTTAGACCATCAATGAAATGAAGAATCCTATAGAGCACTTAAATAAAACTTTTGATAGCCGCATCCGCCTCGGTATAATGAGTGCGCTGATGGTGAATGCAGAAGTAAATTTTAATGAACTCAAAGAGTTGATTCAGGTTACGGATGGGAATCTCGCCAGCCACTTGAAGACCCTTGAAGAAAATGATTATGTGAAGGTGCATAAAGGATTTATCGGGCGCAAAACAAATACCACCTACACAATAACGAAAGACGGGGAAAAGGCATTTAAAACACACCTTGATGCATTGGAAAAAATGATCCGTGCACTGGATTGATATTTCCTTTTTACGAGAAACGGAGTTAACGTTCCAGGCACAAACACAAGGTGCATCGATCAGGGATTAGCGTGGAAAATGAAAGAGGAAAGCGCTTCATCTGCGTAGTGCAGGGCCATAATGATAACCGGGTTGGGTATCATGAAAGTGGCCTTGATGCCATGAAATACAAACTTTGAACGGAGCGTCGCAACTAATGTCTCCCAAAGTTCAACTGTTGGCTACAAAAAAAAGAACCGCTTTTGAGGGCGGTTCTTCTTCATTTGTATGAATATCTTAGAAGTCTAAGCCAAGTGCGAAATACGCTAATGGTTTGCCCTTGAACACACCATTCATTTCCCATGCAAGGTCGAATTTAACAAAGTAACCCAACAGCGTGCTTCTTGCACCAAAACCATAACCCCCCGCGAAAGGCCCGATACCACCTGCTTTTACTTTAACGCTAACCGGGTTGGTAGCGTCGCCGGGATACACCACATTCGGCCGTTCGATACTGTTGTACTGACCGTTCCATGCTGAACCAAGATCAAAGAACTGGATCAGCTGGAAGTTACGCAGCAATGCGTTGTTGATGGGTTTATTCAGCAACGTAGAAAATACCGGCAACCTGAATTCACTGTTGATTACAAAAGCGTTGTTGCCATTGGCAACGTTCTGGTTAAAACCACGCAGATTTACTGCCAGGGACTGGAATGCATACGACTGATCCTGGGCAGGCTTGTTAGCTGAGTTGAAGCGTGGGCGCAACCATCCATCAACACCACCAAGATAGTAGATGATCTTTTGGGTACCCCAGCTGACATCAGCAGCGCCACGAACTGCCCAAATGAAGTTGCGGTATATGGGTACATAATAGCGCGCATCAAAGCCAAAATTGTAGGTGTATTTGCCACCATTAACTTTATCGCGAACCGGCATGTTGATGTCCATAAATGCTTTCCACCGCAAACCGTTCCAAATGTTTTGGGTTGGATTGATCGTGTTATCATGTACATATTCAATACGACCAAGCGCATATTGCACCAGCTGGTCTGGAAGTTCGAGGGCCCCAGGATCGGGCTGGTCATTTTTGAGCTTAAATATGTAGCGATCTTTACGATAACCCAAGGTTGCACGAAGGCTCTTTACTTCGTTGAACGGGTAAGATACATGCCCCTGGTAAAGGCTGGTGTTTAATTGCCCGTTGAAGTATGAATTCGGGTTATTGAAGTTTTCGAGTATCTGGATATTACGATCACTGGTTTTGTAATAGGTAATCCCCCAATCCAATCGCTTGCGCAGGTTCCAGAAGTTAAGCAAGTAGTCATTATCCCTCAGGTTGGTACCTAACCGGAAGCCGCCGGTGAACTTAATATCTTCCATCAGGTCGCTGATGGTTGCACGAAACGTGAAGTTGAGGTTTGATCCATTACCAAGTTGTATTGGTCCTGAACCCCCCTGGTAGGGCTGGTAGCGGTTGATGAGAATATTATTGGAAACCCCGCTAACAATGTTATCGGTACTGAATTTAAGCTTGTAGTTATACAATTTTGATTGAGACAGTATGGTCTGTTGTTCCTCTGTTTGAGCAGCGGTTATTGCTGCTGCAGCACTGTCCCAGTTTTCGTCCTGGAACTCGTTGAGGAATACATCCCGCTTGCGAACGGTATCAACATCCGTACGCTGGTAGGTTGTGGCTTTGCCTGCCCTTGCCTTTTCTTCCGCGATCATTTTCTTCATGTACTCGGTAGGGCGTGCGTTTACGTTACGCCGGCGGAGTGCAAGTGAGTCGACCCGAAGTTTGTAGAGAAACTTAAGATCGCCCTGGCGCAGGACCTCGCTTACCTGCCCACGATCACCTGCAACCCGGGTTTCGAGCAGGCTGCTTTGATAGTTGGTAAGTGGAAATGTATAAGTAGAGTCTTTGGTAACCTGGAAAGTTGAAATACTATCCGGCTCATTTTTTTGCCAAGCAACCATGGTCGAGTCCAGCTCCTTATCGGAAGGATTTCTAAGAATTTCATCACCGATAAAGAACAAGGTATCCAGGCCTTCGCGTTGTGTGGTAAAGAATCCCGCCCACCTGTTGCCGATACCATTTTCGTCGGTTACAAAGGTGAAGTGGTTAACATTATATTGAGATGGATAACTGCCATTACCATACTTAAGGTTCGACAGTTGAGTGATCTGTTGTTTGGTAAGGTAGTCGAGCAAAAATATGTTGAAACGGTTTTTGCTTGGCAATACCGTATCCGCACTCACCGCCTCGGGCGATGGACGGTTGGAAGAGAAGATAATACCTGATTTATTCGGAAAGGAAACAAACGAAGGATTCAGGTCATCATAAACATCGTTGGTCAACTGCTCGAGCTTCTGGTTATCTATTTTGAACGTGTAGATGTCGCTATGTCCGTTTTTCACGGCACTAAGCAACAACGTATTTGCATCGAGCATGTATTGAACATCGAGTACCTGGTCAACACCTTCAATCACCTGCCGGTCGCGGAAATAGCGGGCAATAGCATCGTAAACAAACATCTTGATTTTACCATTTTCCCAGTAGATCACCGTTACCCTTGTGCCCTTGCCATCCCAGGCCATTATAGGATAGTTTGGGTTGATGTCGTTTTGATTGGTTCTTACGCCACTCTTCAACAACACCTTTACGGTTTCGTAGTTCTCGTTAAGCTTAACGCTGTAGATCCCTTTCTTGTACTCCACCACTACATAAGAGTTGTTGCGTGGGTTTGGATTGGCATTGAAGCGGAAGAAATCAGACTTGCGGATCTCTTCAGAAACAGAGATGGTTCCCCTGGGTACGTTACGCCGTTGACGAATGTCTTTGTAATACTTGTCTTGCTGGTTTTGCATAAACTCCGCAAGCAGCGCCTTAAACTTCATCTTGGTGATACGTTGTGAAGCGGAGTTGAGGTTCTTATAAATGCGGGACAGATAAAGGAAGTAGGCTACGTTTTCTTTCTTGTAGCGTTCACTGATGTAATACCAGAAAGCATGACCAGCAAGAATAGGCTTCTCAAATGCAAACTGGTAAAAGTTGTTGTAGTTGCCGCTAAGCATTGCACTTTTGAGCTCATCATCCTTTTCGGTGCTCCATGTTTGCGCAACATAACTTACATAACCATCGGTTAGCCATTGGGGGAGATCAAGTAATGCCTGGTTGCTGGCGAACTCACCTATGTCATCTCCGAACAGTTGGTTATCGAGCAGCACCTTTGCTATGCCCTGCCGTATCTGTAAACGAAGATTTGCATGGTTACCGTTGAAGTAAACAACCATTTTGTTGTTTACCAGTTTGGTAAGTCCTCCCGCATTCATCCAGTCTTTACCGAGGCCGATGTTCGAGCTTCGCATATCGTTATAGTTGTTGTAAACGATAATATTTATGCGTCGCTGAACCGAATATTCAATTGAAGATTCAATGCTTTCCAACTCTTGTTCTGCTACCTGTGCAACAAACTTTCCGAGTTCGAGACCGCCCTGGTTGAAGTATGAATTGAAGTTTTGAGATTGATAAAATTTCCAGGTGAATTTTTTATGTTGGATCCTGTTTTTCCCAAATTCCACTGTGTTCACCTGCGCAAGTGCCGTAGCAGAAAAAACACAAAGAACTAAAAAAGCAGCTAATCTGTTGCTGTTACTAGTAAATTGCATATCCGGTCTTTAAATTTTTAAAATTAGGATAAAAGAATTGTAATCGACAGTTAAAAATAACCTTATGTTGACGGTCAGCTTCTTCACTTTTAGCCCTGTTCAGGAAAACACTTACATCGTTTCGAACGACCAAAATGAGGCGATAATTTTTGATCCGGGTTGTTATTCAATCCAGGAGAAAAACAGGTTGAAACAACACCTTACCGACAAAGGTTTAACGGCTGTACAACTCGTGAATACACACTGCCACCTTGATCATGTTTTTGGAAATAAATGGGTTGCCGAAACCTATGATCTTGAACTATTCCTGCACCCGTTAGAGGAGCAGTTGCTGGCATATGCACCCACCTCTGGCGATAAATGGGGTTTGCCGTTTAACAATTACGAAGGAAAGCTGCACTTCTTAAACGAAGGTGATGTCGTAAACCTTGGAACAGACAGCTTAAAGGTGATGCTGACACCTGGCCACTCACCGGGAAGTATTTGCTTTTATTGCGAAGAACAAGGCTTTGTAATTGGTGGAGATGTCTTGTTCCGGGAAAGTGTCGGCAGAACCGACCTTCCATTCGGTAGTTACGAACAGTTGATGAACAGCATACGCACGAAACTTTTTACCTTGCCCGACGACGTGATTGTTTATCCCGGGCACGGGCCCTCCACCACAATTGGTTGGGAAAAAAAGCATAATCCATTTTTGGCGGAATGATGCGCTATGCGCTGCAATGGTTGTAAAGCAGGAGAAGCCATTCGAATTAGAACGATATCCTTGCGACAGCATTCAGCCATCCTACGCGAATCAAACCACGCATGGAAGATCATTGCCCGGTGCTTCACGTGCAAGGCTTTCGTGAGCTAACGTGGTGGTAAGCTGGCAGCTTGTGCAACCGTTGCACCCCAAACAAATTAGAACCATTAACAAACACAACAGGTGTTAGCGATATTGATTACCTATTTTTATCTCATATATTTTTCCCTATGCCCCGCTTTTGTTTAGTTGTATTAACCTGTTTACTGTATTCAACAATGTATGCGCAGAGTCCGGACTCGATGATGCGGGTATATGCAGACGAGATACCCCACGAAAAGATTCATGTTCAATTTGATAAAGGTGTTTATCGCGCGGGCGAAACCATATGGTTTAAGGCTTATGTGTTTGCAGGTTACCAGCCATCGCTCACCAGCAAAAACTTTTTTGCTGAACTCATCGACCCTGGTGGAAATGTACTGCAACGCAAAACTTATCCGGTGTTCCAATCGGCAGCTGCAGGGGATTTTGACATTCCCGAGAATTTCGGTGCAGGTCATTTAACCTTTAGGGCTTATACTACGATGATGCTGAACTTCGACACTGCTTTCTTATATCAAAAAAACCTCGACATCATAGGCAAGGCCGGAGCATTGCCCGCCAAAACTCCGGCGCAAGCCCAAACAACTTACAACCTTCACTTTTTTCCAGAGGGTGGCGACCTGGTGAATGAACTGGAGTCGGCAATGGCATTTAAGGCAAACGACAACTTTGGAAACCCTGTAAGTGTAAGTGGCACGATCATAAATGCAGCCGGTGAAACTGTTGAGTCGTTTAAATCGGTACACGACGGTATGGGAGTGGTTACATTTACCCCGAAGGCTGGACAGGTTTATAAGGCAACCTGGAAGGATCCCAATGGTATTCAGCAAACCACACCCTTACCCGAGGCAAAACCGCAAGGCGTGGTTTTAACGATGTCAACAGCAGGGAATAAAAAAATATTCATCGTTAAGCGATCGGAAGCTGCGCCGCAGAACTACCAGACACTTAACGTTGAGGCACACCTGGGACAGGAGTTGGTATATAAAGCCAGGGTGCCCTTGATCAATACCATGGTAAACAGCGGCAGTATTCCTGTGGGCGAATTGCCTGCCGGCGTTTTGCTCGTAACGGTATTTACAGAGAACTGGCAGCCTATTGCAGAGCGGATCATTATGGTGAACAATAACAATTACAGGTTCAACGTAGATGTTAAAGCGTTGGAGGTAAATACTGCCATCCGTGCAAAAAACGCCTTTGAAATACAAACTGCCGATACCACGCTTTCTAACCTGTCTATCGCGATCACCGACGCCGAAATCAATAACAAACTGGCGGATGACAATATCATCTCACGACTTCTTTTAACCGGCGATATCAAGGGCTATGTGAACAACCCTGCCTATTATTTTTCCAATTTATCAGACAGTGTGTCGAACCACCTAAATCTTGTTTTGCTTACACATGGATGGAGAAAGTACAACTGGGCCGACATGGTAAGCAATCGAAGACCCAAACTCAAGTTCCCCACCGATCCACCTTTAGCACTTACAGCCAAAGTATTTGGGATCACCAGCCTGAACCCTTTGAGTCGTGATGAACAGATAATTGCTATTGTAAGAAACCAGGACTCAACCACCCAGGTGCTGCAGCTGCCGAAAACCGGAGCCGACGTTTTTTCGCTTCCCGGGCAGCTTTACTTCGATACCATAAACGTCATCTACCAGTTCAATAAAGACAAAAGGCTCGACCGGAATGCAGCGGTGAAGTTCGACAACGGGTTGTATAAAGGACCGGCAATGGTTCACGCCAACGCACTCCCATTCTATTTTGTTTCCGACAAGGATAGTATACTCATGAACCGTTCAAAATTCCTGGCCCAACAAATTTCTAAATTCGGCAGTTCATGGACGGCTTCGGGCAATGTTTTGCAGGGAGTAACCGTAAAAGCAAGGGTGAAAACCCGCCTCGAAGAATTGGATGCGAAATATGCGTCAGGATTGTTTAAGGGAGATGCGATCACGTTTGATATGTCGGAGAATATGTCGATGGACATTTTTACTTACCTGCAGGGTAGGGTGCCCGGGCTGGTAATCAACAATAGCGGAGGGAACGTCAGCCTGCAATGGCGGGGTAGTGGTACCAGCGTTTTTCTCGACGAAATGCAGGCGCAGCCCGATCAGCTACTTAGTTTAAGCCCGGCTGACATTGCTTATGTAAAGGTTTTCAGACCTCCCTTCTTCGGCGCAATGGGTGGTGGAGCAGGTGGAGCAATAGCGGTGTACACCCGCAAAGGCAGCGACATCAAGTATGAACCCGGAAAAGGCCTGAACAAATCACAGTTGGTAGGTTATACTACTGCAAAAGAGTTTTATTCACCCGACTATTCAACGCGAACAGCTTCTACTGATGTGGTTGCAGATTACCGTTCAACATTGTACTGGAGCCCTTACATTTTTATGGACGCGACAAGGCCTTCGATTAAAATCGAATTTTACAATAATGATGCAACAAAAAAGTTCAGGGTTGTGTTAGAGGGTGTGAATGAAACCGGCAAACTGGTACGGATAGAAAAGGTTTTCCCGCAATAACACCAGTTTGGTTTTTAATAACAGCTTATGTCTTGCATACTTATAACGGGTGGAACGGGATTGATTGGTGCTGCACTCACAAAAATGCTCGTGGCAAAAGGTCACGAGGTTATTATCTTAAGCAGGAGCGCTAAGCGCCCTGCCGAAAACAATGTCCGGTTTGCAGCATGGGATATCAATGCAGGCATTATCGACCGCGAAGCAATTTCGCAGGCAGATGTACTTGTTCATCTTGCCGGTGCAGGCGTTGCTAATAAGCGATGGACCTCGTCGAGGAAAAAAGAAATCGTTGAAAGCCGTACCAAAAGCTCGGCCCTGCTGGTAAAGGCGCTTACCGAGATTCCCAACAAAATCACGACTGTACTAAGTGCATCGGCAATTGGCTGGTATGGTACCGATGAACGGCATAAATTCACCAACAAACCATTCAACGAAGAAACTCCCGCCGACACCGACTTCCTTGGGGAGACATGCCGGCTATGGGAAGAAAGTATAAATCCCGTTGAAAAGCTCGGGAAAAGGCTGGTTAAACTGAGAACGGGTATTGTGCTTAGCAACGAAGGCGGCGCATACGCCGAATTTAAAAAGCCAATCCAATTTGGAATTGCCGGTTTCCTTGGTAGTGGCAAGCAGGTTATCAGTTGGATACATATGGAAGACATGTGCCGGATGTACCTTTATGCAATGGAAACCAACATCAGTGGCGTATTCAATGCGGTGGCCCCAATGCCGGTTACCAATAAGGAACTCACTTTCAAGTTGGCCAATAAGATTCGCGGAAAGTTTTTTGTGCCTTTACACGTGCCCGGTTTTGCGCTTCGGATGTTGCTTGGAGGGATGAGTGTGGAGGTGCTAAAAAGTGCAACAGTAAGTGCCGAAAAAATAAGAGTAGCAGGCTTTCATTTCTTATACCCATCCATCGATGCAGCACTCGATGCATTGTAAACTTTACAACAGCTTTACTTAAGTAATTTTCTCTTTGCTTTTAGATTTGGTCTCGACCAAATTACGGCTAAATCACACTTAGCATGCGGAGGTGAACTGGTCTAGGTTTAAATTTTCCTGGGGACAAGTATTTGGAATGCTATTAACATCGTTGCCTGCCCGGATGAACTCCCACCAGAATGAATTCATCCGGCTAACGGTTCGGACGGGTGTCACTAACTTGTACCCCTAAGCAGTACTCAGCGCGGTTAACATCTTAACCCCCGGTTTACCACTACTTACTTAGACCAACGAAATGTTTCCCAAACCTAAAAGGGCGATCCAAAGCCTTTTACCGGCTGAATAACCTGGTAAGGCAAAAACCCGCCAAACGGGTAACCATACGAGCTTTGTTCGATGCCGATACTCCCCGAAATGCTAAACGTTCTTGCATCATTGGTATAACCCAATCCCAGTTCTGCACGTGGGTTAACGCCAAGGTTCCCTGTACGAAAGAAGTTATTATTACCGCCCTTGCTGAAGTCTGTTGTAAGAAATGAACGATTGAAGTTCATATAAGTAGGCGCAATACTTACCGCACCAAAAGCAAACACATTGTTATTGAGTGCCCTGCTTAGCTGTACACCCATTGGAGCCGAATAGGTACTGAAGCCGCGTGAGAAGCCTGCGCTAAAGCCCTGGAAAGTATTGAATGACCATTTCTTTGTTTTTATACTTTTTTCGGGATTCAGTGAATGATAAGTGGATTCCTCAGGGATGACATCCTGGGCATATGATAATTGACCAATAAATAAACAGATAAGCACAACTACATATTTCATGGCCTTTGGTATTAGTCCTAATAAGTGTAGCCATAAAGTTAAAGATTTGCAAGATGGTTGAATGCGGTTTTTAAACTAAAAAAACGTTATTGTGACTCGCTAACGACGATAACGTTCCGCTGGTTCAGGACAGCAATTGCCATACACACTCCGGACAAAACCTTCTACACCAATTTTAAAAGGGTAAGCAGCGCCTGGTCAAAAAGGTAGCAGGAATTACCGGCGCTTTATTAATTTCAGCCGGTATAAACAACAGTTATGGGTAAGTTTCACGAGCTAATAAAACCCGCCCACCGGGATTTCATTAAAAAGCAGCACATATTTTTTGTAGCAGCTGCGCCGCTCGACGGCAATGGGCACGTAAATCTGTCGCCAAAGGGTCTTGATTGCTTCCGCGTGTTGTCCGACAATCGCATTGCCTACATGGATCTGATCAGCAGCGGAAATGAAACATCGGCCCATGTTATGGAGAATGGGCGTATAACGATAATGTTTTGTGCTTTCGCGGGTGCACCAAATATCCTCCGCCTTTATGGTAAAGGCTTTACTGTACTACCGGGTTCACCTGATTGGGACACCTATGCACCGCACTTTACCATTTATCCCAGCACAAGGCAGATTATCGTTGCTGATATAACCCTAGTCCAGACCTCTTGCGGCTATGGTGTTCCGCTGTATGAATTTGTCGGCGACCGCGACATTCACTTCGACTGGGCAGAAGCGAAAGGGGAGAGCGGCTTAAGGCAGTATGTTAACGAAAAAAACCTGGAGAGCCTCGATGGATTGGCTACCCCGTTGGGTAATCTCGCCAAAGGCATTCCCCTGGATTAGCAAGCTAAGGGTAAGCGCCTGCTGCGGTGGTAGTTTGTTCTATGGCTTATAAAATAACTATATCATCGGTTTAAATCCACCTTCGGTTATAGATCGTCGGTTTCAAACTTTCGCATGCTGAGGAAGATGTACAGGGCGAGATAAATCAATGCCATGGTAAGTAAGAGCGTGGTGTTGTAGGATGCGGTAAACTGGTTGATGATCATTTTAAAGACTGGTATCCTGATGAGGTTGTCGGTTGACTCTAGCGGCAAATACCGGCCGACATTATCGAAATACCGGTTTAAAAAACCAGCCAGCATATTTTCAAGAATTAGCGTATAAAGAAAGTAAACCCCGATACTGATACCCGAGCGTTTGAAAAGCAAGCTAAACAACAGCGCTGCGGCAGAATAGCTGAGTGCCTGGATAAAGAAATAGCCGATAAACTCAAATTTCTCAAACGAGAATAATGACGCGTCCTCAAACAAACCAAAAGCAAGCGCTGTAAGGATAACAGCTATAGTAGCGGCAATTGAAATGATGAACGTAAGAAGTACTTTGACGCCTACAAACTGGCGACGGCTCCACCCATCAATGATATTTTGCCGGTGGGTCTTATAACTGTATTCGTTGGTAACCGAAATGATCATCAACAGTCCGAGCATAAACATAAGGAAGCTACTGGTATAGCTTACAACGTGCCATACATCGGGGAACTTAAAAGGGTTACCAACCAGCATGTTTACGTCGGAGTTCTTTTTTGGGCGCGAGTCCCAAACAAGCCATGCGATGTAATTTGAGCCAAAGATGCTCACCAGGTACAGGATAGAAAGCACCCAGAAAGTCCTGTAATTTTTTACTTTAAGCCACTCTATTTTCAGAAGTTGCAACATACTTGCGCGGATTAGTTGGTGAGTTCAAAAAATTTAGCTTCGAGGCTTTTCTTTTTAAGCTGCAGATGATTTAATACCACACCCTGGTTGAAACAATGCCGGTTGATGCTTTCAAGTGGTGCCGTAGTTGCAGCATAAAACAATTGTACAAGCTTGCCATTGTTCTTCATATTTGTATAACCATTCATGCCTTGCAACACAGTTATTAACTGGGGCAGGTTCATCGCGCCAACTTCAACAATATCTTCGTTTACAAGCACCTCGTCTACCGCACCGTCTACCAGCAAGTTTCCTTTTTTTAAAATGGCCACATGGGTACAAACCTTTTCCACTTCGTCTAAGAGGTGGCTTGCCATTATGATTGTTTTACCTTCTGCCGAAAGCGCCCGGATCAGGTCGCGGATTTCTGCAATACCTACCGGATCAAGGCCGTTTGTCGGCTCATCCAACACCAGCACATTTGGGTTGCCTAGCAAAGCCGACGCAATCGCCAGTCTCTGCTTCATTCCAAGTGAGTAGGTGCTGAAACGGCTGTCTTTTCGCTCAAACAGGTTAACCCTCCTGAGTACGTTATCAATATCGTCTTTGCCTTTACCCTTGATTTCTGCTGCAATGATCAGGTTTCTTTCACCTGACAGGTAATGATAGAAGTTCGGCGTTTCAAGCAGGGTACCCATGTTTTTCCGGAGTTCAGCGGTTGCCGGCTGTCCAAAAAAAGAATATGATCCCGAGGTGGGCTTAAGCACATCCATAACGATACCAAGCATCGTGGTTTTGCCACTTCCATTAGGACCAAGAATACCAAAGACGCTACCAGGCGGTATACTAAAAGACACATTGTTTAAAGCCTGGATTTTGCCATACATCTTACTGATGTTGGTTAACGTGAGCACACTTTGCACGGGAAAAGTTTGAATGGGTAAAATAGCTGCTTTAAACCGAATTAGGAAAATAACGCTGAAATAACTAATGCTTATTTACGTTAATAAGGAGGTCAAAGTAGTTGTTATTGTCCATAAAACAGGATTGAACCTCACAGGTTTGTCATAATATGTACTTTTTACACTTATTGTCCTTTAATGTTTTTTTAATAAGATGGTTGGGGCTACCTTGCGCCGCGTTAGAAATAGGTTTTTATGAAAAAGTTTTTATTATTATTGGGCCCGGTGCTATTTAGCCTGGCTTTACAGGGAAATGTGCGTGAAATGATTACGCCGGAAAAGCCTGTACAGAAGACGGTTCGTTTTTCAATTTATGCGTCGAGCAATTACTCAAAGTCGTTGTATAAGCAATCCAAAGCAAAGATTATTTTAAGCATATGGAGATATAAGGGACGTAGCCAGGAGCAAATTTGGGAAGGCACGGTGGATGCGGGACGCTTAAGAAATTACCCCAGTGCCGAGGACCCGCTTTTCCGGGAAGTAAACCTCTTCGGTGTTAAGGAGCACAAAGAGATGCTGGTAGCAGCTTATAAAGTGATGTACGATTCAAAGGGATCGACGTTGGCTTATGACCGGGGTTATATTGTACCGGTTGGCGATAGCACGAAATCAGTTACCGTCAGGTTGTAACCCGGTTTAAAACTTCCGTTTTTGTTTTTGCTGCGGGCAGTTCAATCGTAAATGTGGTGCCCTCGCCTGGTTTACTCTTAACTTTTATCGTTCCATTATGCACTTCGGTGATCTTTTTACAAATGGCCAGCCCAATACCCGATCCCTCGTAAGCTGATTTGGTATTCAACCGTTGAAAGATATCGAAGATCTTATGCTGGTTTTGTTCGGCAATGCCGATTCCATTATCGGTCACATGTATACGGGCCTTGTTTCCAATCAACTCGCCGGTAATATTAATAACCGGTTGCACCTGGGAAAACTTCAATGCATTTCCAATAAGGTTGAGAAACAATTGCGAAAGATAACCTTCATTGCCTATCACTGAGGGTAACTCCTCCACGTTTATTACCGCAGCCTTTTCGATAATCTTAATTTCAAGGTCGGCCAGGGCATTGTCTATGGCTGCGTTTACATTTACTTCCATTGCCTCACCAGGTTCTTTGATGGTTGAAAGTGCCAGCACATCGGTTATCATTGTTTGCATTCTTGTTGCTGATCCTGAAATCTTCGCCATTATTGCGTTGTCTTCCTCCAACATATTGGTGTTGCTGTCCATGAGCATCGTGGTAAAAATCTTGATTTTTCTCAGCGGCTCCTGCAGGTCGTGCGATGCGATGTAAACGAAGGCTTCTAGTTCCTTGTTAGCTTCTTCCAGTTTTCTTTCAGCTTCTTCCCTCCGCTGAATCTCTTTTTCTAATTCAATGTTGGTCTTTTGCTTAAATGCCTGCGGTAAGATTTTTACCAGGTGGTACACGGTCAGCAGGCTTACAATTGCAGTGGCCGTTCTTATAAGGGCGTTAAGCCGGTACATGGGTACCCAAAACATTAAGGCATCAAGAAAGTGGGTTGAACCACATAAGAGTATAAACGCAGCAAAGTAAACGTAGGCCCGGTTGAATTTTAAAGATGCCTTCTTGCGGGAAAGGTAATTGAGAATGATCAGCGGAATTAAAAAGTAAGCCGTCCAGATCAGCAGCTCACTTACAATATAAAGTGAACCATGAAAGTCCGACCAATAACCGCACTTCCATCTTGGTGGCCACTCCGATGTGCTGAAGAGCCCTCTGAAGAACTCAATGATTTCATTCATAGGTGGAATTGAATTGGATAATCAGGTGCGACAAAACATCAAACTGTAAAGGTTTTAAAATTAAGTAAAACGATACAAAGAAACTTCACTGATTTATGGGCGTAAAATTCTGTTGATTAGGCGCTTACCTGTTCGGTGAGCGCCTGGGATCTCAATTCCTGTTCTATAATTACCAGGATTAGCTTAGCCGGGAATAGCTATACGGGCAAGGTGTTAGAGGTGGATAAACAGCAAAAGAGTAAGATTAAAGAGGTTCAATTGCTGACTGCACCGGGGTTGCTGCGGCAATTGTCTGATAGATCACGCAATACCTTTCCGTTAGTTTCAGCAGTGACCTTACCGTGTCGTGGTCCGGCTCCCCAGCATATTGCAGGCGAAACCCCAGGCGTATGGATGTAAAGCCAACAGGTACCTCTTTAGAAACGCCAAGCGTTCCGCGAAAATCCAGGTCGCCCTCAGCGTATACCGAACCCGCTTTGATTTTTACACCTATTGCGGTTGCAACTGCACTAAGTGTTACACCTGCGCATGCAACCAGCGCTTCTAGAAGCAGGTCGCCCGAACAGGCCAACATGCCATCCCCACCGGTAGCCGGGTGGAGACCGGCTTCGATCATTGCCCGCCCCGTATCTACTTTACACGACAGCCCGTTTCCGATTTCACCCTGAGCTTTCAAGGTTATTGTCGCCGCAGCAGGATCATTCCGGTACTTTTCTTTTATCGGGCCCTGTATGATCTTTAATTCATCCGCATTCATAGGTGGTTGGTTTTATTGGGCTGCTCTTCACTGACGCCATGAAAAAACAACGTTGAACCGAGCCCGTCCGAATGGTTAGCCGGGGGGGACGTGGCAACGGCTGCATAATAAATTAACTTCTGTTCGTCACAAAAAAACATTAGTTCCTTAGCGGTTTGCCTGTTTTTAGCACACTTTGGATCCGCTCGAGGGTTTTCTTTTCGCCACATAAGCTTAGGAATGCTTCCCGCTCAAGGTCGAGCAGGTATTGTTCGCTCACCTTTGTAGGTTCGCTAAGGTCGCCGCCGCACATAACGTAGGCAAGTTTGCGGGCAACCTTGGCATCGTGGTCGGTAGCGTAATTGGAACGCCACATGCCATTGATGCCGGCATATAGCGCACCGAGTGCGGAACGGCCCATCACCTTAATGTCGGTACGTTGTACAGGCATAACATAGCCCTGGTCAAACAGCTCAACTACACTTTTCCGGGCCTCGGCAATTCGTCTCTCCTGGTTCATCACCACTTCATCCTGGCCCTTCCGCAAGATGCCGATGTCGAAGGCTTCAAAGGCGCTGGTAGCTACTTTGGCCGTAGCAATATTAAAAAACCTGCTCTTAAGGGTTACTGTCTCCGGCTCATCTTCGTGCATATCATCTGCAGCCCTGAGCACAAATTCTTTCGTTCCGCCACCGCCGGGTATCAGGCCAACACCCAACTCAACCAGCCCGATGTATGTTTCGGCTGCTGCACAAACTTTATCGGAATGGAGGTTCATTTCACAACCTCCACCAAGGCACAAGCCATGGGGTGCAACCACAACCGGAATTGAAGAATAACGAACCCGCATCATCGCGTTCTGAAACATGCGGATTGCAAGATCAAGTTCATCATACTCCTGCTCGATTGCATACATGAATATCATACCTACGTTTGCGCCGGCGCTAAAGTTCGGACCATCATTGGCGATCACGAGTCCTTTAAACTTCTCTTCTGCAATAGCAATTGATTTTTGTACCCCTTCGAGAACCTCCCCGCCAATGCTGTTCATCTTAGTATTCCATTCGAGCCCAAGTACATCGTCGCCTATGTCGTATGTGGTACAGACGCTATTCTTCCAAACCACCTTGTCTCCATAATTCTTCAGGATGACAAAAGTTTCAGCACCCGGCACCGGTTTATAGGTTTTTGATGCGACATCGTAATAGAGTTGTTTCCCGTCCTGGACCTTATAAAAACTCGTTGCACCGTTGCTGATCATTTCCTCAACCCAGGCTGCAGGGGTAAAACCGGCAGCTTTCATTTTGTCAACGGTTTGCGCAACACCCACAACGTCCCATGTTTCAAAGGCACCAATCTCCCAGCCAAACCCGGCCTTCATGGCATCATCAACCCGGTAAATATCATCGCTGATCTCAGGAATACGGTTACTGATATAGCTGAACAGGTGGTAGTGAAACTGCCGGTAAAACTCCCCGGCTTTATCGGGCGCACTCACCAGCATCTTCAACCTGGTTTTCAAATCCTCAATAGGTTTGGCAGCATCGAGAGATGGAAAACGCGGTTTGGTTCTGGGTTCGTATTCGAGTGAAGAGCGGTTCAAGACCAGAATTTCCTTGTCTTTGCCCCCGGATAGCTTTTTAAAGAAACCCTGCCCGGTTTTATCGCCAAGCCATTTGTTTGCTACTAGTTTCTCCAGCCACGCGGGTACAGCGAATATCTCTTTTGCTTCGTCTTGTGGGCAGTTGCCCGCTACACCCTGTGCTACTTTTACCAGGGTGTCGATACCTACTACATCTGCAGTTCTGAACGTAGCCGATTTTGGCCGGCCGATAACAGGGCCTGTTAATGCATCAACCTCATCTATGGATAAGCCGAGTTGATCAACCAGCTTAAATATCGACATGATGCTGAACACCCCGATACGATTTGCAATAAATGCCGGAGTATCTTTGGCGAGCACCGTTCTTTTTCCGAGGTACAAGTCGCCATAATGCATCAGGAAATCAACTACCTCCGGATCGGTGTAAGGTGTTGGAATGATTTCAAGCAGCCGCAGATAACGTGGGGGATTAAAAAAGTGCGTACCGCAGAAATGTCGTTTAAAATCGTCCGTCCTCTCCTGTGCCATCAGGTGTATGGGAATACCCGACGTATTCGAAGTAATTAATGTTCCGGGTTTGCGATATTTTTCTACCTCGGTAAATACCGACTGTTTAACATCCAGCCGCTCTACCACAACTTCAATAATCCAGTCTGCAGCTGCTATATCCTTCATATTATCCGAAAAGTTGCCGGTTTTTATACGCTTCACCACGTCCTGGGTATAAACAGGGGAGGGATTGCTTTTTACTGCTGTTGCAAGGGCCTCGTTAACGATCCGGTTTCTCACCGCGGGATGATCGAGTGATAACCCTTTGGACTGCTCGGCAGCACTAAGTTCAGTTGGTGCAATGTCCAGTAACAATACCTGCAAGCCGATGCCTGCGAAATGCGCGGCTATACGACTACCCATTACACCACTTCCAAGCACTGCAACTTTCTTGATTGTTCTTTTCATATCCAAACACGTTTTTATATTGCCATTAAGGTTACCGGCGCCGTTGTTCCTGTCGGTCACGATATGTTGTTTGCTCGCCTTCCTTTGAACATACCCTAAGAGGTTCTTGCCCTTTGGCGGCTCAAAATAGTTAGTTAAACAACTATTTACCGAAGTTAATAACTTTTATGTGTCGTGCAAGGTTAGCAGTGTTTTAGAGAAAAGAAATCTTGCAGGTGTGGTGAACTACACAGGGTAGTAAAAAAATGAAGGCTGCCCAAAGTAGTGAACAGCCTTCAATTAATCAATATCAGGGGTAAACGTTGTTGTGATCGGTTATCACCGGCAATACCGGTGCCCTCCATTAACTTACCCCGCTCCCTTCATCTATTTTTCCTTCAGGGTTTACAAAGTGCAGTTTTCCATTTTTATCCTCCGCCATCAGGATCATGCCTTTACTTTCGATACCCCTCATTTTCCGTGGCGCAAGATTAGCAACAACAGTAACCTGTTTTCCCAACACTTCTTCGGGTGTAAAATGCATAGCTATCCCGCTAACAACTGTTCTTGTTTCAAAACCAAGGTCAACTTCCAGCCTCAGCAGTTTATCTGCTTTTTCAACTTTTTCGCATTTGATCACGGTGCCGATACGCAGGTCAACTTTCGCAAAATCGTCAAATACAATTTCGGGTTTCACTGGGTTTTCTTTTTCTGATACATCCACCGGTTTGTCAATTGCTGGTTCAGGTTGGCTGGGCGAAGTTTCACCGCTTGCTTGTTTTGCCTCTTCCATTGCTCTTGTTTTAAGTTTTAGTTTTTCAATCTGTGCTGCAATTTCAGTATCGTCTATTTTTCGAAAGAGAAGCTGCGGTTCTCTCAGGCTGTAGCCAACGCTTAATAATTTTGACTTACCTGCGTTTTCCCAATCGAGCATCTTATCCACCACCTTCATCATATAACAAAGCTTACGCGCGGTAAATGGTAAAAACGGGTTGACTAGTATCGACAGGTTTGCCGTTAGCTGCAGGCAAATGTGCAGGCAATTATCAATTTGCTGCTGTGCTTCGGCATTGGGCAACCCGTTTTCACCGGTTTGTTTGGCAACAATCCACGGCTGCTTATCCTGCATATATTTGTTGCCCTTACGCGCCAGGTCAATCACTTCAAACTGGGCATCGCGGAATTTGTATTGTTCCAGCAGGCTTTCAACCCGGCTTTTCGACGCTGATATTTCAGTAAATAATCTGCGGTCGCTTTCGTCCATAATGTCTGCATGCAGTACCGGCACTTTGCCCTTGCACAATTTGTGCATGAGCACAAAAGTGCGGTTTACAAAGTTTCCGAAAATACTTACCAGCTCATTATTGTTAGCATCCTGAAAGCCCTTCCAGGTAAATTCGCTGTCTTTTGTTTCGGGTGATATGCTGGTAAGGTAATAACGCAATACATCCGCCATGCTGTCTCCGCCATTGTCTTTACGGATCCAATCATTAATGTAGTCTTCCATTTCTATGCTCCAGCCCCGACTGGTACTCATCTTATCACCTTCGAGATTCATAAACTCGTTGCTCGGTACATTTTCCGGAAGCACGTTCCCATGAAGCTTTAACATTACCGGGAAGATGATGCAATGGAAAACAATGTTATCCTTGCCGATAAAATGAACCAGCTTGGTATCCTTGTCATGCCAGTAGGGCTCCCATTCTTTTTTGTTGTCCAGCGCCCATTGTTTTGTAGCGCTGATATAACCAATGGGTGCATCAAACCATACATACAAAACCTTACCCTGCGCATCTGCTAACGGAACCTGAACTCCCCAGTCGAGATCCCTGGTAACTGCCCTGGGCTGAAGGCCGGCGTCTAGCCAGCTTTTACATTGCCCAAGTACATTGGTTTTCCAGTCCTCTTTATGCTCAGTTAAGATCCACTCCCGTAAAAAGTTCTCATGTTTGTTCAAAGGGAGAAACCAATGTTTTGTAGCCCGCATAACGGGTGCATTTCCACTTAGCGTGCTCCGTGGGTTGATCAACATTTCCGGGCTCAGGGATGAACCACACTTTTCGCACTGGTCGCCATAGGCATTGGGATGACCACATACAGGGCAGGTGCCAACAATATAGCGGTCGGCCAAAAATGTTTTTGCTTCTTCGTCAAAAAACTGTTCCGTTTCTTTTACTTCCAGTTCACCACGGTTGTTTAAGCTGGTAAAAAATTCCTGAGCAGTTTCATGGTGTATCGGATCGGAGGTGCGGTGGTAAATGTCAAAACTGATACCCAGGTCAGCCATGTTTTGCTTCAATATGGCGTGGTATTTATCAACGATCTCCCGTGGTGTTGTTTGCTCCTTCATGGCCTGGATCGTTATTGCTGCGCCATGTTCATCACTTCCGCTTACATAAACAACGTCCTTTTTCATGGCCCTGAGGTAACGTACGTAAATATCTGCAGGCAGGTAGGCGCCTGCAAGATGGCCAATGTGTTTGAGGCCATTGGCATAGGGCAATGCCGAGGTAACCAGGTAACGTTTTGGTGAATTCATTTTTTTGGGACTGAGCTTTTTAATCTTTTTTTGGCAGCCGTTGCGTCGCACTTCTATGCAACTCCTCTCGAAAGCTCAAGAGGATTGCCAATAGTCATCGGCTGTTTGAGCTTGACAGGACTGCTATTTGTTATCATGCTGCTTCTTGCTTTAGCTT
>NZ_SMSK01000014.1 GCF_004354985.1 Segetibacter sp. 3557_3
TCGTTACGCTTCTTCATAAAAATGAAGACAACTATGAGATTCCAAACGATTCTTCAGAAAACACATATTTATTAGATTAATATAACGAAAGAGGCTGCCCTTTTGAGACAGCCTCTTTTTTTTATGTCAAATAATGTCAGCCTGATCACCTTTAAAACAGCAAAGTTCCCGGCTTAGCATCAACCTTCTTACCGAGGTGTTCATAAGCTTTAATGGTTACTTCGCGTCCACGCGGGGTGCGTTGTAAAAAACCTTCCTGTATCAGGAAGGGTTCATAAACTTCTTCAAGCGTGCCGGGTTCTTCACCTACTGCTGTTGCAATCGTTGTTAACCCAACGGGACCGCCTTTGAACTTTTGTATTATCGCCAGCAATATGCGATTGTCCATTTCATCAAGTCCATGCTCATCAACATTAAGGGCCCTCAGGGCATGCTGTGCAATTGCAAGTTCAATTTTACCGTTGCTCAAAACCTGTGCAAAGTCGCGTACCCTGCGCAGTAAGCCATTCGCGATACGCGGAGTGCCACGGCTCCGGCGCGCAATTTCATAGGCTGCTTCGCCGGTGATCTGGGTATTAAGAATAGCAGCACTTCTTTCAACTATACCTTTAAGTACGTCGGCATTGTAGTATTCGAGTCGCGACTTTATACCAAAGCGCGATAAAAGGGGTGCGGTTAAAAGCCCACTACGGGTTGTGGCACCAACAAGGGTAAAGGGATTTAGTGTCAGCTGGATGCTCCTTGCATTGGGACCCGTATCGATCATAATGTCGATTCTAAAGTCTTCCATTGCCGCATACAGGTACTCCTCTACCACTGTGCTCAGCCGGTGTATCTCATCGATAAATAAAACGTCGTTGGTTTCAAGATTGGTAAGCAGTCCTGCAAGGTCACCCGGCTTCTCGATCACAGGGCCGGAGGTTTCCTTGATTTTAACACCCAGTTCGTTTGCTACAATCCGGCTCAAAGTTGTTTTTCCGAGGCCTGGAGGGCCATGAAACAATACGTGATCAAGCGCCTCACCACGCTGTTTTGCGGCTTGTATGAAGATTCTCAGGTTTTCGATCAATTGTGGCTGCCCGGCAAATTCTTCTATTTCTTTTGGCCGGATATTATTTTCGAAATCAGCTTCGCCCGTTTCGGGACCGGCTTTCAAATTATTCAGGTTGGGATTGGCCATAACGTAAAATTAATCAATTGAACCAGCACTGTTCATGCGGATAAGTGGACACCTACCGATATTTTTTGTCCACTACCGGTCAAATACCTGACAAGTACAATTCTTTGGTAGTTTGCACCTTTCACCGGGCGGCTGTTACAATATAATCGAAGTTGAAGCAGCTCCCAATCACACGATTGGGATATTTCGGCTTAAGACAATACATTTGATTGAAGCTTTTAAATGGATCCTGGTAACAGATTGCAATAATTGAAGGTGTAAATGAGTTTAAGTGACGGCAGGCATTGTTGCAGCGAAATATGTTTAGATAACTTTCAGACAAAAGAATACGGAACACAAAAGTTTATGAGTGGCCCCGGCGGGCTCGCGAAAACTGGTTGCATAGCTGAATAACCCGGGAGCGCGGGCTCCTTAGTTAGAAAGGGTAAGTTACCAGTGGACAACTAATTCAATTCTATGAGAAACATCATCGACCCTCAGCTCGTTGCCAATGGCATGAGCTATTCAGAATACAGAAAGCTATCAGATGACCTGGTAAACGAGGGTAAAGTTACCGGAACTCAACAGTCGGACGAATTAACCCAATATGCGCGCCTGCACGGTCATCGCATGCAACGCCTCGATAGTTCTGTCAAACTTTTACCCGAAACCATTTCTGTTCTAAAAAAGATCGAGCTACCACAAACCTGGATGGTGCTTACCGAGAGTTGGTGCGGCGACGCAGCGCAAATTGTGCCCATCATCAATGCTTTCACCCGGCAAACCGACAAAATAGAACTGAAGCTGTTTCTCAGAGATGAAAACCTGGTGCTCATGGATCTTTACCTTACCCATGGCAAAAGCCGGAGTATACCAAAACTCATCGTAGCCAATTCTTTTAACATGGAAGAACTCTTCAATTGGGGACCCAGGCCCGCAGCCTTGCAGGAGCTAATGAACGTTTGGGTAGCAGAAGAACAACCTTTTGAAGAAATGAAGGGGCAACTGCATTTGTGGTACGCCAAAGATGATGGCGTTTCTACGCAAAAAGAACTCACAAAGCTGCTTGCTGCACAGCTCTAGGTGGCGTACCCATATATTCATCTGCCCGGAATAGCATACTTCATCATGCCCAGTACCAGGTCGGGATCGGGTGAATTTGCAAGGTACTGATCCTGTTGGAAGCGCCGGCAAACACCAGGATAATCTCCTTGATAACCGTGCATACTTTCAACTAACTGAAAGTGCAGGTGCGGGGGCCAGACACCATTTTCCTCAGCGTTACCAAAGTGTGCAAATTCCTGTCCCTGGCAAATCTGCCGCCCCTGATTTAAACTATTGAGATCTTTCAACCCCAGGTGACCATACAGCGTATGAAATTCAACACCCTCAATCTGGTGTTTCAAGATGATTGTTGCCCCATAATCACCAGACTGGTTATTAAAAGCAAAGCTGTGAACGATACCGTCCAATGGTGCATATACCGGCGTGTCTACAGCTCCCCATATGTCGATGCCCAGGTGTAACCGCCGTGGCTCCTGCTCATCGTTGAATATCGGACTTCTGCTGTATACTGTTCGATGTTCATTGTATCCGCCAATGCCATAGGTGTACCCGCCGGATTGTAACAACCGATCCACGTATTGACTAAAAGCATCATTATCGTTAAGTATTGCGCTGCTAAGCGAACTGTTGTTTGCGGTAAAATCAAGCAACAACAACCTATCCTGTTGCTGTTCAAACGGCACGACCCGGCCAAAAGTACCTGCATGTGCAGAGAGTAAGTCTGAAAGCCGGGATGGCATATGCGAATGCTTTAAGTTTTGTCGTATTCGTTAACTTCAGGACTGTGCAGGGCTAAATAACCACGTTGATCATCTTGTTCTTTACGTAAATCACCTTTTTTGGTGCACGTCCCTCAAGCCACTTTTGAATAGTTTCGTTGGCGGTAATCAATTCCTCAACTTCCTGTTGTGAAGCATCGAGCGATAGTGTGAGGTTGGTACGTACCTTACCGTTGACGCTAACGGGGTATTCTTTACTGCTTTCAACCAGGTACTTCTCCTCCACAGGAGGGAATGCCGCATCCAGTATTGAGCGTTGGTCACCTATGCCCCGGAAAGCGTTCAGGGCGTAATACAGTTCTTCACTAATGTGTGGCGCATAAGGTGTGAGCAAAATAAGCAGCGGCTCAAGCACTTCAACTTTGTGGCAGCGAAGGTCGTTAAGTTCATTTACGCAAACCATAAATGCACTTACCGCCGTATTAAAACTAAAACGTTCGGTATCGTCAGCAATCTTCTTTATGGTTTTGTGCAACACCTTTAACTCGGCAGGAGTTGCAGCATCGTTTGTCAAGACGAGTCCCTTTTGTTCATCGATAAATAACTTCCAAAACTTACGCAGGAAACGGTGCACCCCTTCTATTCCTTTTGTGTCCCAGGGCTTACTTTGTTCTACCGGGCCCAGGAACATTTCGTACATACGAAAAGTATCTGCTCCATACCTGTTGACGATTTCATCGGGGTTTACCACATTGTATTTCGACTTCGACATTTTCTCTGTCTCGGCACCGCAGATGTACCTGTCGGCAGCTTCGGGCAAACTTTTGCCGGGTAGTAACACCTGCCCTTCTTCAAGCACCAGGATAGCTGACTCATATTCAGGTTTTGATTGCCTGAAAGCCGGTATATCCAGTTCAACACCATCCACCAGCGCAACGTCCACATGGATCGGGTTCAGATCAACTGTTATTTCGCCCGTATTGGAAGGCAGCTCAAGGTTGAAAGGGCGTAAGTATTCCAGGATCTCACTAGTCTTATCTTTTATGTTGATCAGCGCTTTATAATGTGAGTGCGATACATAAACCGGGTTGCTGCCAGCCCCCTGTTTAGCTTGCTGCTCCTGGTCGGCGTCTACAGCATTCTGCCGGAAGTTCAACCGGTATAACAATCTTGAACTTCCTTGTATCATGCCCTGGTTAACGAGCTTTTTGTAGGGTTCATCAAAACCAATAAAACCAAGGTCGTACAAGGCTTTTGTCCACATCCGGCTATACAATAAATGGCCAACAGCGTGTTCGGTTCCGCCAATATAAAGGTCAACCTGGCCCCAGTAGTCCGCAACTTTACGGTCTACCAGCTCAGTTTGATTGTGGGGATCCATGTAGCGGAGAAAGTACCAGGATGAACCGGCGTATCCAGGCATTGTATTCGTTTCGCGGCGACCGCCGCCGGGAGCAATTTCCCAGTCGAGCACATTGGCTAATGGTCCTTCACCTTCGGGACCCGGCCCATAGGTATCCAGGTATGGAAGTTCCAGTGGCAGCTCTTTTTCGTCCAGTGCGTATGCTACCCCGCCTTTGTAAACGATTGGAAATGGTTCACCCCAATAACGCTGGCGGCTAAACCCGGCATCGCGCATCCGGTAGTTGATCTGCCGTTTACCGATGCCCTGCTCCTCAAGTTTATTGATTACGATGTCAATAGCTTCACGCATGACGATGCCATCGAGAAAACCCGAATTTTGCAGAGTCGCGTCTTTGGTTGGGTTCGCCTCTTCACCGTTGTAAAAATTACCAATTATATTGGTGATGGGTATGTTGAAATGCTTCGCGAAACTAAAATCTCGCTGATCGCCACAGGGTACCGCCATGATCGCACCCGTACCATAACCGGCAAGTACGTATTCACTGATCCACACAGGAATTGCGCGACCATCAAAGGGGTTCGAAACATAAGCGCCGGTAAAAGCACCGGTTATTTGTTTAACCTCAGCCATCCGCTCACGCTCACTACGGCTTTTTACATAGCCCAGGTATTTCTCAATTTCATTTTTTTGTGCAGGTGTAGTAATAAACTTCACCAATTCGTGTTCGGGAGCGATCACCATAAAATCCACGCCGAAGATAGTGTCGGGGCGGGTTGTATAAACCTTGATAAACCCGTGTTCACCTGCCGTTTCGCCGTTAATTTTAAAATCGATTTCGGCTCCCTGGCTTTTACCGATCCAGTTGCGCTGCATTTCCTTCATCGCATCGCTGTAATCGACGCGTTCAAGCCCCTGCAACAAACGATCGGCGTATTCGGTAATCCGCAGGTACCATTGCCGCATCTTCTTTTTTACAACAAGGTGCCCACCTCTCTCACTCACGCCATTAACCACCTCATCATTGGCGAGTACCGTACCCAGTGCCTCGCACCAGTTTACCTCTCCAAAAGCAGAGTATGCAACCCGGTATTGCATTAAGATCTCCTGCTGTTGCACCTCGTGATAAGACCTCCAATCTTCAGCACTAAATATAGTGTCGCGTGGTCCCCTGACTACTAACTGGCTTCCTTCCCGTTCAAAGATGTCAACGAGTGTTTGAATGTTTTCAGTCCGGTCGTTATGCCGGTTGTACCAGCTATTAAAAAGTTGTAAAAAGATGTATTGGGTCCATTTATAGTAACCCGGATCACTGGTGCGTACTTCGCGGCTCCAGTCGTAGCAAAATCCAATGTTATCGAGTTGTTCGTGGTACCGATGTATGTTTTTTTCGGTGGTCACAGCCGGGTGCTGACCGGTTTCAATTGCATACTGCTCGGCAGGTAGTCCAAAGCTGTCGAAGCCCATAGGATGGAGCACATTATAACCGTTCAGCCTTTTAAAACGGCTGTAGATGTCGCTTGCAATATACCCGAGCGGATGACCCACATGCAGGCCAGCACCGCTGGGATAAGGAAACATATCCAGCACATAAAACTTTGGCTTGCCGCTGTCGTTGCTCACTTTATAAGCACCGGAGTCTCTCCAGAATTGTTGCCACTTCTTTTCTATATGCCTGAAGTCGTATTCCATAATTTCGGTTCTTTTAATCCCAGATTGTTTGCTGCACTTGATGCGGTGTGCTGTGGTGAGTTCGTAAGACCTGCAATTGATGCGTTGATCAACTATGCTGAACAAGGATGTGGTTGCACCCAAAAAGATGTGAAAACACTAACAAATCTTTAACCCGATAGCAGCAGCAATTGGATAATTTAGTTTTTCAAACAATCGTTAAGAGTGTTGCAAATGTAAGGTTTTAGACCCCAAAACGCTACATTTGCACGCATTGTAAAAACCCTATTCAGCATGGCGCAATTCGGAAAAGCATCCAGCAAACGCAGCAAACCCAGCTACATCTACAGTATTGTTGGGGTGGCCCTGGTCCTGTTTATCATGGGCATTCTTGGTTGGATCTTTTTAAATTTCAAGTCGATGGGAAACTCCTTTAAAGAGGATATCCGTATCAGCGCTTATTTGAAAACTGAGAATAAAGACACGATAAACCTTATTCAACAATATCTTTCGGCACAGCCATATGCCAAGAACGTTGAGTACATCAATAAGGACGCGGCAAAGAACATCTGGAGCAAAGATGGCAGCAGCGACGACTGGGCGAAGATACTTGATCACAATCCTCTTCCTGAAAGCATAGACTTTTACGCCAAAGCCGACTACGTTAACAAAGACAGCCTGGATAAAATCATGACGAATATCATGGCGGCTTATGGAAATAACATTGACGAGCTTCAGTATCCCCGGATGCTGGTGAATAACTTAAATGAAAGGGCCTCCAGGCTTGGGTTGATTTTCCTGGTGGTCGCGGTTATTTTAATTGCCATTGTAATTGTAAGTATCGACAATACCATACGCCTTGCCATGTTTAGCAACCGGTTTTTGATTAAGACCATGCAAATGGTTGGCGCTACCCGCGGCTTCATTGCCCGCCCAATGAACATCAGGGCAGTAATCAACGGCCTGATTAGTGCCGGTATTGCAATCCTGCTGCTTTTCATCCTGATACAATGGGCCGAAGGGCAATTTCCACAATTGGGTACCATCAGGGATACCCGGCTGACCATAATACTTTTTGGTGGAATGATACTCACCGGTGTTGGCATCTCGCTGTTTAGTACAAACAGGAGTGTAATCAAGTACCTGAAGATGAGCCTCGACGACCTTTATTAACCCTGGGCGCTGCGGCTAAGCAGCAAGCACCGGAATTATGTATATTGCACCTCTTAAAATTTGAACATGGTTGAGAAAAAAGTGGTTGTTCCCAGAACTGCCCAGGTTAAAGATCCACTAGCAAAACAGCCTTTACGCACACCTTTGTTTTACAGGGACAATTATATTTGGATGGGGATTGGCGCGGCTGTAATTGCCCTTGGAATGTTGTTGATGTCGGGCGGAAAAAATCCCGACGTTAACCAATTTGACTATAACCTTGTTTACAGCACCCGGCGTATTACAATTGCTCCTATCCTGATCCTCGCCGGACTTTTGATTGAAATTTATGCGATTTTCAAAAAACCAAAAGTTCATCAACAATAAATAATGGTTTCAATAAGTTTTGGCGGTGAAATTTCATCGCCTTTTTTTTACTTCCAAACCTAACTGCTTTCGGAATGAGCACTGTTGAGAGTATTATTATTGCCATAGTTGAAGGACTTACCGAGTTTCTTCCGATTTCTTCTACCGGCCACATGATCATTGCCGAGCGTTTACTCAGGCTTCCGAAAGAGGACACCTTTATCCAACTTTTTACGGTAGCTATTCAGCTGGGAGCTATACTTAGCGTGGTGGTACTCTACTGGCGTAAATTCTTTGATTTTTCAAAATGGCAGTTTTACCTGAAGCTGGTTGTTGCTGTTTTACCTGCACTTGCAATTGGTTTCGTGCTCTCCGATAAAATAGATGAGCTGCTGGACAGCCCGCTGACAGTAGCAATCACTATGTTGCTGGGTGGAATAGTGTTATTGTTTATTGATCGTGCATTTAAGAACCCGGTGGTCGAACATGAAAAGGATATCACCTACACTAAGGCACTGGTAATCGGGTTATGGCAGTGTGTCGCCATGGTACCTGGTGTTAGCCGGAGTGCTGCTTCTATTATCGGGGGTATGCAACAAAGTCTGACACGCAAGCTTGCGGCGGAATTCTCTTTCTTTCTTGCTGTGCCTACTATGGCAGCAGCAACGGGCTATAAATTGCTGAAAACTTACAAAGAACATCCTGAAGTACTTTCAAATACACAGAACCTTGGGATGCTCGCAATAGGGAACGTGGTTGCCTTTGTGGTAGCTATGCTCGCCATCAAGTTTTTTATCGGCTACCTGCAGAAGTATGGCTTTAAGTTATTTGGATGGTACAGGATCATTGGTGGCGCGATACTGCTGGCGATGATTTCTTCGGGCTATATCTCCTGATTGTTTTTGCACAAACCCGTTGATTATAAGGGCAGCGTGTGTCGGCACGCTTTGGTATAATCCTGAGCATTATGCTATCTTTAAAATACCAAAAGCCAGCTAATGCAAACTGCATCAAAGAAAGTCATTAACTCATGGGCAATGTACGACTGGGCAAACTCAGTTTACAACCTGGTGATCACAACAACTTTTTTCCCGATTTACTTTACAGCAGTTACCAAAAAGGAATTTGGAAGCAACATGATCCCTTTTCTTGGGAGAAGTTTTGTTAATTCATCCCTTTACGACTATACCCTTGCCGTAGCGTATTTGCTGATTGCCGTATCGTATCCCATCCTGACCTCGATAGCTGACACCAGGGGCAACAAGAAAAACTTTATGCGATTCTTTTGCTACATGGGTTCCCTTGGCTGCACATTGCTTTTCTTCTTCAACGGATCAAATCTCTGGTTTGGCATTTTATGTTTTATGCTGGCCTGTATGGGTTATGTAGGAAGTATTGTATTCTACAATGCTTACCTGCCAGAGCTAGCGGCCCCACAAGACCAGGACAGGATAAGCGCCAAAGGTTTCTCCTATGGTTATGTAGGCAGCGTGCTGATGCAAATTATCGGTTTTGCCCTTGTAGTTACAATGACCGACAATCCACTGCTCGCGATACGCATCACCTTTTTAATTGTTGGTTTATGGTGGGCGGGGTTTGCCCAGATCACATTTGCCGGACTGCCGAAAGTTGACCGGATTAAAGCACCTGGAAAAAATGTGTTCAAAAGTGGCTTTGAGGAAGTAAAAAAAGTTTACGACGAGATCAAGACCATGCCTGTACTTAAGCGATTCCTGCGGGGATTCTTCTTTTACAGCATGGGAGTGCAAACCGTTATGTTAGCAGCAACGCTCTTTGGAAGTAAGCTGTTAGGGCTCGAGGATACCAAACTTATTATTACAGTAGTGATCATTCAACTGGTTGCAATTGCTGGCGCTATTATCATGAGCCGTTTATCCGCACGCCATGGCAACATAAAGGTTTTGATGGGGGTTGTAATCTTCTGGATTGTTATCTGTGTTGCCGCCTACCAAACAGCAACCCTGGCAGAACCCCTAAGAGCGTATCATGAGCAGATAGATGTATTAAAAAATCACAGAGCCGACCTGATCGAAGCTAAAGCAGCTGGCTACGAAACCCGGTTGGCCGGGGTAGACGCCGAACTTGCCCGGGTTTCCGAAGAGCTCTCGCCTAAACAAATGCCGGTTGAATATGGCTTTTATGGATTGGCAGTTGCGGTAGGACTTGTAATGGGTGGGATTCAATCGCTAAGCCGGTCGACTTATTCGAAGTTGATGCCAGAAACAAAAGACACGGCTTCGTATTTTAGTTATTATGACCTGACGGAAAAAATAGCCATAGTAATCGGCATGTTCAGCTTTGGATATATAGAGGAGCTCACCGGAAGTATGAAGCATTCTGTACTCTCGCTGATTATCTTTTTTATCATAGGCCTTGGTTGGCTTCTATCGGCTCTGCTAAAGCAAAAACGGGAGCTGGCATTTGTTCCGGTAGTAAGTGAAAACAGGTTGGAAGTAAAGAAATAAGAACCTTGCAATACCAAAGGTACAAGTGCTGTCCTGACGGCATATCTCTTAGCTTAAGGCAAGTATCCTGGAAGTGCAAGTACTGCTTCAGTTTGATTTGATAAAGTTTATTGCTGAATAGCGCTACTTCAGTACAAGAGTGCGACGCAAGGATGCCTCATTAAAGGACTGCCGCCGGGTCCACAAGAATCGACAGGGCGGGTTTAAATTCAATAGCTTTTATATGAAGTTGTATTCGGTTAATGCAGGGTATTTCAAGCTCGATGGTGGGGCAATGTTTGGCGTGGTTCCGAAGAGTATCTGGAACAAGATTAACCCGGCAGACGACAACAATATGTGTAGTTGGGCACTTCGATGCCTGCTGATTGAAGATGGAGACCAATTGATTTTGGTTGATAATGGCATGGGAGACAAACAGGACCCGCGCTTTTTTTCGCACTATTACTTGCATGGCGAAGATACCCTTGACCGCTCCCTGGCGACTCATGGCTTTGAACGGGGCGACATCACGGATGTCCTATTGACCCATCTTCACTTTGACCATTGCGGAGGCAGTATTGTTCGCCAGGGCGACAAGCTGGTACCAGCATTTGCGAATGCTACTTACTGGAGCAACGAAAAACACTGGAAATGGGCAACGGAACCAAATGACCGGGAGAAAGCATCGTTTTTAAAAGAAAACATATTACCAATAGCAGAAAGCGGACGATTGAAATTTATTGCAGACGACAGCATGCTTTCGCCGTTTGAAATTAACAGGAACATCCTTTTCAGGTTTGCTAACGGCCATACAGAATCGATGATGCTGCCTCAAATCAATTATAAAGATCGTACGATTGTTTATATGACCGACCTGCTACCATCTACCGGGCACATTCCGCTTCCATACGTAATGGCTTACGATATGTTTCCACTGACGACCCTCAAGGAAAAGAAGGCTTTTTTAGAAGAAGCCCTGGAGCAGGATTATGTATTGTTTTTTGAACATGACCCCCAGGTTGAATGCTGCACGCTACAACAAACGGAGAAGGGGATCAGGGTGAAAGAAACCTTCACCTTAGCAGATTTGTAAACATGTTTTTTTACAGGCTCTACCTGAAGTTGACCATCGAAGAAAGTGGATAACGAAGGTTCCTGTACCCCATCATATCTACCTTGACGGACCCAACGGTAATCGGACTTTCGATACGCAACGGTACATGGTTGGCGTCGTCGCTTACCCAAACGGTCATCCTTTCTCCACCTTCGAACATGGTTCCTTTTACCAGCAGGGGCTTAAACTTGATGGTCCGGAACTTTCCGTATTTGGTTTTAATTACCTCTTTGCCGAGGTAGCGTATATGAAGGTTATAAACTTCGTTATCGAGAAATAAGTTGAAAGGAATTTTATCGCCGGTATGATAACGGTTGAAGTCGATGTTGCGGGCATAATACAAAATGCTTAACACATCCTGGATGCAATTGGGTACTTTAAAGATGCCATTGGTAGTAATGGCGGTATTTGCCCCCTGGTTAAAGGTTACGTTCTCGTATTTTTTGTAGCCACCTTCATCGACGTTCCTGATGAATTTAAATGGTTGCAGGGTTGCGGTATCAAAATAACTTTCGTAACGGTCGCGTACCTTAAAGATCCAATCGTATTTCGCGTTTGTTTTACCATCGCCTACAACGTGGTACACCGGTTTATTATTCAGGCGTTCGAGGTAAGTTGTAAAAGATACGTTTCCCGCATTAACAAACAGACCGACTACTGAATAGAAGACAACGTAGTTTATCTGTTCGCCTGGGTCGAAGCACCTGTTACGAATGCCACAAAAGTCATCCCCGGCGTTCAGCCTTATCGTTGTCAGGAACAGCAGTAAAATCAGTGCTAGCTTTTTCACTCTTTTTTCTAAATAATTTAATTCCGAGAATTAACAAACTTCCGGCCAGGGCGGGAACCACTAAGTTAATTAACCAAATCCCTGTAGCTGTAAGTACAATCCCTAAAGTGTTGTTACTAAATAAGCCAAAAAGTAATATACTAACCTTTCCACGAAGTCCCAATTCGGCAAGTGCAATGGTGGGAACAATTGCCATTACAAAAAACATAACGGTTGTAAGCCACCAAACGTGCATAAAGTCGATATCAACATCGAAGACGTTTAGCAGTAATGCGTATTGAAAGATAAAGACGCAATACCTGCACAACGAATAAATCAACACTTTTGTTAGTTCGCGCCATTCAAAATCTTCTAGCTTCTGAATGAAATAAGAGTACCGTTCAACAAAGGGTATCTTTTCCATTAATTTGATGATCCAACTGAGCTTGTAGTACAACAACAACAGCCCTGCGGAAATTACAAAGGCACCGTAGATAACTGCATCAAACCAAAATGACGATAAACCATTTGTGGTGTTTAGTGTGCTGGCAAGTAGTTCATGCCTAAGTACCAGCAAGCCAAAAAAACCAAATAAGAAGGTAATAATCATCTGGCTGATACTACCAACGAGGGTTAGCGAAATTGCTCTTAACCTGTTTCCTTCATTGATGTAAAGTACCCTTCCGAAATATTCGCCTACCCTGTTAGGTGTATTTAACGCAAACGATACACCCGAAAGAACGGCTTTGAACGACCTCCAGAAACTTAGCCGCTGAATGTGTTCTACGAGCACCTGCCACTTAGCAGCTTCCAATCCCCAGTTCAATAACATAAGTATTACAACTACAATTATCCTCCAGGCTTCAGGGCCATAAAAAGAACCCTTGATTGCCTGCCACGATTGCTCCCAGTTTTCCTGGTTGGAAATGTGATTGTAAATAGAATATGATAGCCAGACAAAAAGAACAGGACCAAGAAAATAATTGAGAAATATTTTTAAGCGCTTCTGCAGAAATTCAATTTTGCGCAAACCTACACAAAAACCCCTGAAGCTTATAAAATCCCCCTGTTATGCGCCGGAGATGGACTATTTTCACGGCAATATGAATAAGCCAGTGAACATTATATTGGGTATCGATCCTGGCACGATCGTGATGGGATATGCTATCATACATGCTTCGTCGAACCCTACAATGATCACCATGGATGTGCTTAAACTTTCAGGCAAAAAAGACGCATATGAGCGACTACAGCTTATTCATGAAAAGGTTGCCACCCTCATCAGGCTACATCGGCCAAATACGTTTGCCATCGAAGCGCCTTTCTTTGGCAAAAATGTGCAAAGCATGCTTAAGCTGGGAAGGGCACAAGGCGTTGCAATTGCTGCGGCGATGCAAGCAGGCCTACCGATTGCGGAGTATTCACCTAAAAAAGTTAAGCAATCTATTACGGGTAATGGTAATGCCGATAAAGAGCAGGTTTGGAAAATGCTCCAGCAAGTACTGACACTCGAAGAGAAACCGCAATATTTCGATGCTACGGATGCGCTCGCCGTTGCACTCTGCCACCATTACCAATCAAATTCGGTATTGGGTAAGTTGACAAAAGGCCTGAAGGGATGGGAAGAATTCCTTGCAAAAAACCCCGCCCGGGTAAAAAAGTAGAATGTCTGTTGCTGAATTAACACCGCTGCACATACCCCGATCTACTACGATAAACCTGCAATAATAGCTTGCTGAATTTCTTTAAATTCTTCAGGGGAAAACGACAGCTTCCTGGCCGTGAGATCCATGTCTTGCGTACGGTTCATAGGTATAAGGTGCACGTGCGCATGCGGAACTTCGAGACCCACTGTAATAATACTCACGCGGTTGCAGTGGAAATTTCGCTCGATTGACTTTGCTATAGGTCGTGCAAAAACAAGTAGGTCGGCCAGGTATTCGTCGGGAACATCAAAAAGCTTATCAACCTCAATTTTTGGGATTACCAGTGTATGTCCTTTTTTTACAGGGGCGATATCGAGAAACGCGAAAAAGCGGTCGTTTTCTGCAATCTTATAGGAGGGCACCTGGCCTGCAATAATCTTTGAAAAAATTGTCATGGTGTGGTAATTGGGCTGGCAGTTGTGATGTAAACCCATAAAAAAGGCCGGCATAGGCCGGCCTTAAAGTAGGGATTGTTTTTAGATGGTAATATCTACTACCTGGAACTTAAGCAGGCCATTCGGTGCCTGAACTTCGGCGATTTCGCCTTTTTGCTTTCCAATCAGGCCTTTACCTATGGGCGATGTTGCCGAAATTTTACCGGCCTTAAGATCTGCCTCTTTTTCGCCGACAATCTGGTAGGTGACTGTCTTTTTTGTAGCTATGTTGGTAATCGTGACTTTGGTAAGCACAGATACTTTGCTGGTATCAATTGTGCTGGTATCCACTATCTTAGAGGTGGCGATAACGCCTTCAAGTTGTTTGATCTTTGCTTCAAGCATACCTTGTGCTTCTTTTGCCGCATCATACTCCGCATTCTCTTTAAGGTCACCCTTTTCCCGCGCTTCGGCAATTGCTTTAGAAGCCGCCGGTCTTTCCACACTTTTCAAAAGATGAAGCTCTTCCTTCATTCTTTCGAATGTCTCCTGGGTTACATAATTGGTCTCACTCATTTTCTTTTGTTTTGAAGAGGTAAAAAAAATACAACGCCACATGTAAATGCAGCGTTGCAGTGAACAAAAGTAAGAAAATGAAAAGATCAATCACAGTTTTTTGTATGGCAAAAATGTTTGTTTTGCGGGGTTCCTGCGAGCCAAAAGAACCCCCGGCTTTTAACAATTAAAACGCAGTAAATGGCGTAATATTCGTTGTTTGAGTATATAAATCAACCCTAATGTATTCAGCATATTCTCCTCAGCCAGACTTGCCGGCAACGGTGTCCATCGGGATTAAAGACATCGGCCCCTATTACTGGGTAGGGCAATGTTTAAATGGTATACATTATTACGCCGGACAAACATTCAAGTCCACGGCTACCGGTAGGTTAAAGAGAATTAAACTGTTTCCTTCCATCGTTTACGGCGACTCAAAAGCGCATCTTGGGGTTTACGAGTTTGATACGAACAACCACACCTGGAAGGAGAAAAAGGCGGGATGCGATGCAACCATCACCAAGCAGATGGAAGGGCAGTGGGCCAGCTTTGAACTACCTGAGTTTAATGTACGGCAGGGTCAAACCTATGCCTTTCGCCTGAATTGTGAAGGCAAAGGCATGCTTGCCATTGCTGAATGCCCATGGTCGCAAATGAACCCTTATCCTGATGGGGAAGAATGGATCGGATCGTCGCTGCAAACAGAGGGATATTTTCACAAAGATTTTGACCTTGCCTTTGAGGCGCAGATTGAGGCAAGCTAAATGCCTGCGCTTAAGCTATACATCAATAGACGATTTACCTGATCGATAATTTGTCCAACAACACAGCAGCCATCTTATAAAATGCTTCATGGGTATATCCTGCAATGTGTGGGGTAATGATCACATCAGGATGTTGAAACAAACGTCGCATTTGTTCCTTTTCCCGTTCGTCAAAAGCAGAAGGCCGTTCGTTTTCCAAAACATCAAGTGCCGCTCCCTTAATATGTCCACTATCCAGTGCTGCAATAAGTGCATCTGTATTGGTCACTTTACCACGGCAGGTACTCATATAGTAAGGCTGACGTGAAAGTGCGGCGAAGAAAGCTTCATCAGCAAGGTGTAATGTTTCTTCTGTCAGGGGCAGGTGCATGCTGATCACGTCGGCGTACCTGCAAACCTGTTCGAGGTTAGCTTCCCGCACATAGCTGTTCGAAAAGCTGTGTTTATATTTATCGTAAGCAAGTATTGTAACACCAAATGGCTGCAGCAGTTTTGCAAACGAACTGCCGGTATTGCCATAGCCTATAATTCCGACCGTTTTACCCGAGAGCTCAGTACCGCGGTTTTCATCCCTGAGCCACTTGCCTGTTACAACTTCGTTGTGGCTGGTAACAATACGGTTCATCAGGGCGAGTAACATCCCCAGTGCTTGTTCCGCAACGGCATTCCGGTTGCCTTCAGGACTACTGACACATTTTATACCCCTAATTTCAGCATAGGGAACATCAATCTTCTCCATCCCACTGCCAAGGCGGCCAATCCATTTTAAACGGCTTGCTTGTTCGATTAAAGGTTTATCAATTGATATCCGTGTTGTTACCACGAGCCCAACAGCATCGCCAATCGACGAATACAACTGCTCATAGTTGATGTCGGGCCTGTAGTCAACCTCGTAGCCGTTCCGGCTGAGGGTTTCCATCAAGTGTTCGTGTGTTCTTGCAGTGATAATTACCTTATCCATTATTGATTTGTATCGCGGAAGTTTGTTTTTACACCCTGCATGATCAAGCCCTGTTTGATGTGGTCCTGATATCCGAGGCAATTTGAAGTGATATCAATTTTACGCTTTATAAGTAGTGCTGGTCAACCGGCGCAACCTTACATAAGCGCACCTGAAATCTGGTTACCGCATTTTAAAAGTGAGCGCAGCAAAATCACCGACCGTTAGCACCTCTGCCCGTTTATTAAAAAAGGCATCTTCCAGCACCTCTGGTTCAAACAGCGACCTGATAGCGTTGCGCAAAGTTTTCCGACGTTGATTAAAGGCTGTTTTTACCAGCAGGTTGAACTGCCGTTCACTACTCATAGCAGGTACATCGTCCCTTCGAGTCAACCGGATCACCCCACTCATTACTTTTGGAGGTGGGTTAAAAGACTCCGGCGGCACATCAAACAGGTAATCAACATTATAGTATGCCTGTATCAATACACTTAGCACGCCATAAACTTTACTGCCCGATTTTGACGCTGCACGCTCAGCAACTTCTTTCTGAAACATGCCAATCACAACCGGGACCTGCTCCTTCCAGTCCAATATCTTAAATAAAATCTGGGTAGAAATATTGTAAGGAAAGTTACCAACTACCGTAAATGCCCCTTCAAAAGGAGGCTCCATCTGCAGGAAGTCTTCATTGATCAGCTTGCCCCGGATAGAAGGATACGCCTGGTCAAGAAATTGAACTTTCTCGCGGTCCAGCTCGACAGCCCTGAAGTCAACGTTCGGAATATGCAAAAGGTACTTCGTTAGTGCACCCCCACCCGGCCCAACTTCAACCAGCTGGGTAAAAGTATCCTGTTGCAGTTCGTCGACAATTCTTTTACAAATTGCTTCATCCTTTAAAAAGTGCTGACCTAACGATTTTTTGAGGGTGTACTGCATGCGTTGTCAAAAGTAAGCGATTGCAGCAAATACACTCTGGCTCAGTCATTATTCTGTATTTTTGAGTTCTTCAATAGTACAACATGACAAATGAACTGCAAAAGCCGGTTATCGGTTTCAGTTGTGGCGACATCAACGGAATTGGCCTGGAACTGATCATAAAAGCTTTAAGCGATAACAGGATATTGGAATTTTGCACACCCGTTATATTTGGAAATGCGAAAGCGATCAACTTCTATCGTAAGTCCCTCGGCGATATCAGCCTGAATTTTGCGGCAGTGAAAGAACTCAACCGCCTGAACCCAAAGCAAACCAACCTATTTTCATGCTGGGAAGAAGAGGTACAGATTACGCCCGGGGTTTTAAATAGTGTAGGTGGTAAATACGCTTACAAATCGCTTGAGGCGGCAGTGGACGCATTAAAGCAAAATCTCGTGCATGGGCTTGTTACCGCGCCTATTCATAAAAACAATATCCAGTCAGAGGAGTTCAATTACAGCGGCCATACACCTTACCTGAAGGCCATGTTCGAGTCGCCTGATGTATTGATGTTTATGGTTGCGAGCAATATGCGTGTTGGCGTGGTAACGGAACATTTACCAATCAGCGAAGTAGCACAACATATTACCAAAGAAAACATCTTAAGTAAGCTTAAGATCATGAACACCAGCCTGATCAGGGATTTTGGGATCGATAAACCCAAAATTGCAGTGTTGGGTCTAAACCCGCATGCAGGCGATGAGGGTTTGATTGGGAAAGAAGAAGAACAGATAATCAAACCAGCAGTTAAAGACGCGAGAAACAGCAACATACTTGCATTTGGCCCCTATAGTGCGGATGCCTTTTTCGCAAGGGGTCATCATGAAAAGTTTGATGCGGTACTGGCGATGTACCACGACCAGGGACTGATACCGTTTAAGTCGCTTGCGCACGGTGAAGGGGTAAACTATACGGCCGGTTTGCCCGCTGTTCGTACAAGTCCTGATCACGGTACGGCTTTCGACATCGCAGGTAAAGGTGTTGCGCTTGAAGCTTCACTGATCGCCGCAACTTTTGAGTGTATAGAAATCATCCGGAAACGTGCAGTTTATGCCGAGAACAATAAAAACCCGTTAAAGAAGATAAGTGCCCGGGTATTCGCCAATGCCGTTGATGAAAGCATAGAAGAGTAGTACTTCTTCCGGGTACCCTAATAGTACGGCTGTTGGAAGTCACAGGTGACATTTATGTAAGCATTGTTACTCGCGCACTCAACTTGTTACGGGCACCCGCACCTTGATAACAGGAAAGCTTTACTTAAGCTCGTGCAATCTATTGTTGTCTATCCATGTTCAAACCCTGCTACCGGCAACTCCGCCAACGCTTATGATACAAATATCAAACGAAAACCTGCTGGTGCAGGTATCGCCGAAAGGTGCCGAATTGCAAAGTATTGCTAATAAGGAAACCGGATTAGAATACCTGTGGAGTGGCGACCCGGCATTTTGGCCCAAGAAAAGCCCTGTCCTTTTTCCTATTGTTGGAGGACTGAAAAACAATACTTACACCTTTAATGATAAGTCCTACAACCTGGGTCGCCACGGCTTCGCCCGTGATATGGCGTTCACCGTTACTGCTCAGTCATCCGGCCAGGTAACGTTCACGTTGGAAAGTAATGAACAAAGCCGTTTGGTTTACCCCTTCGAGTTTCGTTTTTCAATAACGTATACCATCATCGACAATGCGGTACAGGTTACCTACCTGGTGGAAAATAAGGTAACTGGTAATATGTATTTTTCAGTTGGCGCTCATCCCGCTTTTCGGGTTCCTTTAGTTGACGGCACGAGCTATGAAGATTATTATCTGCAGTTTGAAAAAGTAGAAAATGCAGGCAGGTTCCCGCTTTCACCCGAGGGACTAATCGAACTTACTGCTGAGCCTTATTTGAGCTCCACAAACCAGCTTCCGCTTAAGAAGTCGCTGTTCGAAAAAGATGCACTTGTTTTCAAAAACCTGCAATCAAATAGCATAACTATTTGTACCAGCAAAGCCGAACATGGCGTCAGGCTTTCTTATGAAGACTTCCCGTATATGGGTATCTGGGCAGCAAAGGGGGCAGACTTCGTATGTATCGAGCCTTGGTGCGGTATCGCCGATAGTGTAAATGCATCCAGAAAACTCGAGGAGAAAGAAGGGATCAACACACTCGCAAGTGGACAAACGTTTACCAGGAGCTATACAATAAACACCTGGTAATTCGCAAAGGCCAGGCGGTTCTCATATTGTTAATGCGACATCGTTTAGTTAAGGCCATTGCTTGACTCGCTAAGTGATGGTATATAGTACAACGATATACAATTCAAAGACTGCAGCTTGGTCCAAAACAATTGATTAATCAAACGAGATTAATGGTTATCTCAACAATGGTTACTATAGAAATTCCTTATCGGAAACCCCTTTGTTTATCGTATACGCGGTATAGTTAATTTCTATCCTGCCCTTTTTATTCTTCAACTTATCCGCTGCCGGTTTTTCACCGGTTTCATATTCAAGGGTAATTCCTTTTGGAACTTTATAGTCTTTGGTGTTAAACGAAAATACCACCTTATCCGGCAGGCCATATTCAGCATATTTTCCGTAGCTCATCTCCATGTCGTAAGTTCCGTTTTCCCGGGTGGTGGTGCTGGCCTTTCTGATCAGGAGATTAGCTTCATCGATATAAAGCGTGGTTAAAACAACGTCGCTGTTTTCAGCAGAGGGCAACAGTTTTATCACTTTTACCGTGGTACCATTTATTTGACTCTCCCCTGCACTAAATGCTGTATACGACTCACTGGTAAGCAGGCTGCTCATGTTAACAGAAACACCACCCCTTGGCAAGATAGATATACCACCATCCCGCTTCAACTTGAATTTGTTCGGCTTTTTAAAAAAGATCTTCACCTTGCCCGCAGGCGCCTTAATAAAAGCAACATCAGTTTTCATCCTACCTTCCGCCACATAGTCGTTTACCCTGTCTAATCGTGTCTTAACCTTTTTTACCAGCCCGGTTACATCCTGAGCAGAAGATATTAGAGAGATAAGTACAAATCCTATAAAAATCACTAATGGTTTCATGTGTTCTTTTCAGTTCTAAAAACAATTTAATAAAAGGTTAGCTCAGCACGTCTTTCTTCCTGAACACGAGTATTGACGCAGTCAGGAATCCAATGATGTGCAACACCAGTATACCTGCAGCCTGCATTACCTTACCAAGGTTCTGAACGGTGCCTGCAATAGCCTCGTTGTCGGCATTTACTTTAACATCAAAAAAGCCTTTCCACCCTATCATATGCGTTGTAAAAAGGTAGGGCTTTATGGCGTTGAAAATGGGAATATCGAGTGTACTCAAAATGGTAAAAACAACTATCACACTCATTGTTGCTACGATAGGACCAATTGAATTTTCTGCGAACATCGAAAGTAAAAAGCCGAGCGATGCAACGGTAATCATCGCTATAGCCGCAAAGCCAAAAGCAGCAATATAACGCCACATAATATCATTGCTTTTCAGTTGCACAATGTAGTCCGACTTCAGGTTGAGCATATCGCCACTGCCAAAAACCAGCAATGAAACAAACAATGCAAGTATTGCCATCCACAGCAGCAGTAGCAACGTGTAAATGGTTGCTGCAAGAAACTTTGCAAAAACCACTTCTGTACGACTGATGGGTTTTGTAAGCAGTAACCGCAACGTACCCATGTTTGCTTCGCCCGAAATAAGATCGCCAGCAATCAATGAGATGAGCAATGGAACGTGAACCAACAATAATTGCAGGATGATAAAGCATACCAGGTATGCGTTTAGAATATTGCCTTCAATATCAAAACTCATCGACAGGTCGCGTAACATGAATTCCATATAAGCAGTACCGTCGAGCTTGAGCCCAAACTGGATGATACCCACAAGGGCTGTTATCGCTGCAAAGCTGATGTACGTTCGGGGGCGTTTAAATATCTTAAACAGTTCAATTTGTAAAAGCTTCCACATGTTGTTTTCCGGTAGTTACCTGTAAAAAATAATCTTCTAATGAGTGGCGTGGCTGTAGCGATATTACAGGCACCTGCATGGCAGCAAGCGATTGATGAAACAGGGGTATTTGCTTCCGATCCATTTTAAGTACAATCAACTTTGAGCGCGTTGGCTGTAACAATCCATTCCATTCACTTGCCTGTAATTGTGCAAGTGCTTTATCGTTGTCCAAGGTCTCTAACTCCACAACGGTCTGTGCAGGATCAAACAACTCGGCAGAGCTACCCTCAACCATCTTTTTGCCACGATCAATAATAAGCAGCCGGTTTGCAACCAACTCAATTTCGCTGAGCAGGTGCGACGAAACAACAACCGTTTTGTTTCGCTGCCGGCTAAGTTGTAATATCAGGTTTCGAATGTCAGCTATTCCCTGCGGGTCGAGGCCATTGGTTGGTTCATCCAAGATAATCAGCTTTGGGTCGTGCACCAGTGCGATCGCAACACCCAGGCGCTGTTTCATGCCTTGCGAAAACGTCTTCACCTTGCTGTGTGCCCGATCAGCGAGTCCCACTAGTTCAAGTTCCTCCATCAGTTTGGCTTCACTTAGCCGGCCTATACCACTTATTTTGGCAAAAAGCCGCACGTTCTCCAATGCAGTAAGGTATTTGTAAACGTCCGGCTTTTCAATTACTGCTCCAACCTGCCGCAGAATCTCGCGTCGGTGCGACTGAAGATCCATTCCGAATATTTTAACGCTTCCACCGGTAGGCTCAATCAGGGTAAGCAACATCCTTATGGTGGTTGACTTTCCTGCGCCATTTTGACCCAGGAAACCATATACATCACCTTCGTTAACCGTAAATGACAACTGATCGACTGCAGTAATTTCCCGGAACTTTTTTGAGAGATTTTGAACCTCAATTATTGGGGGCATGGATAGATAACAATATTGGACGAAGGTAGTTCAATGTGATTGCCGAATAAATAAAGGCAATGGAATGCTACGTTAAAACCCTTGCTTGATTACGCACATATCCTTAACTTAATACCCGGTTTAACAGCGGCAATAGCTCAGTTGGTAGAGCATTAGCTTCCCAAGCTAAGGGTCGAGGGTTCGAATCCCTTTTGCCGCTCTAAATTTTTACAACGATCATCACCAGCAATTATCTTTTGTTTAACTATTTTTTTTTGGAGACTAGCATTGGATCCTTGTTTAGGCTCCGGTTGTGTCACTCCCTTGTACATTGGGTAATGCTATTGGGCAGTTCAGACCCTTGCTTATAAACAAGAGAACATCAATCGAAAACACTTTGGGCCACCCCGTAACAATCGCTGCTTAAGCTATGTTCCTTATTTTTACGTAAACAACAATTATGAGGTCTTTTGTAGAGCTGGTGTTTTTGCTGATTGGTGTCAGCAGTTTTGCCCAACCTTTTCCAGACAGCGAAAAAGACGGCCGGTACATAACCGTTAACGGTGCAAAACTCTGGGTCGTTACGGTGGGTAAGGGCGACCCGATGATCCTCGTGCCCGGCGGCCCTGGAGGCGTGCACCTCGGGCTACGCCGGTTCGATACCCTGGCTAAAAATCACCAGCTCATATACTTTGATGGTTTTGGCAGAGGCAAGTCTGACACCGCAAAGCAGCTAAGCGAATACACCCTTGAACGCGATATAGAAGATATTGAAGGATTACGCGTAGCGCTTCGTTTCGATAAGATCAACCTGCTCGGACATTCGTATGGCGGACTGGTAGCACAAGGCTATGCCATCAAATATCCATCAAGGGTAAAACACCTTGTGCTTGCAAATACGTTTCACAGTTTTTTAATGTGGCAGAAGAACGACGACAACAGCAACCATGAAATCAGGACGAACTATCCCGAGGTATGGGACTCGCTAATGAAAATACGGGAAAGAGGTTATGTGTCAGCCGACCAGTTACACCAGGATATTTATGGCCTGGTACCATATGGATTTCTCTATGCCTACAATCCCGAACACTTCAAAGTAAGAGGAGCAAAACCCTACCCGAACCGAATGAACACAAGACTGTACTACCAAATGGTTGGCAGGGATGGCGACTTTATCGTAGGGAATGATATCGGCAATTTTGATTTTCGTAAACAGCTGGCATCACTTAAAATGCCGGTATTGATTTATGGGGGACGATACGACCGGGTTGCAGTGCCAGAGATGATGGTAAAGTATAAAACCTATTGCCCGCAGGCACAGTTCGTCATGTTTGAACAATCGGGCCACAACCCCCACGTGGAGGAACCTGGCAAGCTGTTTCCACTGTTACAATCTTTCCTGAAACAGTAGCGGCCAACTAACAAGTCACGAACGCTAATTCAAAAAGATTAGTAGCCTTATACCCCGGGAACCACGATCATTTGTGTAGTTGCATTTCGCTGGCGTATTTCACGGGCTCTTGCATATTCGGGCGAGTTCCACCATGCTTTTGCTGCGGCTACATCCGGGAACTCGAGCACCACTACCCTTCCCGGTGCTTCGTTGCCCTCCAGCACTTCAGCTTGTCCGCCCCTGACAATAAACTTACCGTTAAAGGGTAGCAGCGAAGCTGGAGTTAACTTTTTGTAATCCTCATATCCTTCAGGATTATGGATGTTTACATTCACGATTACGTATGCTGGCACAAGTTGATGTTTAGATGAGCTTTTGGATTGCTAAATTGGGTTAGTAATCACGGGGGTCTGATTGCAAAAGAGCATAAATCTCAGAGTCGATGAAACGCCCGTTGAAATAGAAGTCTTCACGAAAGTAGGCTTCTTTAACAAAACCGGCCTTCAACAGTAGTTTTCTTGAAGCTTCATTTCCCGGGTTGATGTTTGCAATCATACTATGAAAGCCAAATTGATTAAAACCCACCCCAATGATCTTTTGTAAGGCTTCAGTAGCAAGCCCTTTGTTCCAGAATTCAGGCATGAGCATATAACCCAGTTCCGCCCTGGCGTTCTGTTTGTCTATCTGGTGAAAAGCAATCGTGCCGATCAGGCGGGGGTCTTCCTTCAGCGCTATTGCCCACACAATTGCGGTGTTCCGTGCTATGCCATCCTCAATCGTTTGAATATACGCATGCACATCATTCAAATCCTTTGGTGAATACCGATCGAGGTACCGCATCGCCTCATCATTTGTTCGAAGCAAGAAGAGCCTTTCATCATCTCCAGGCAGTATGCCACGCAGGTGCAGGCGATGGGTGGTCAACTCCGGAAAGGGACTAAAGTTCAGGTTGAGCATGATGGCAAATAAGGGTAAATATAAAGAACGTTGCACAATTCCGCTCGCCATTGCCGTGTTGCATAACCCGCTACTGATTTAGTTTGGCGCCACTTCAAAATCTCCTGACTGCACCGGACCAGTACCATAGGCAATCCGATCCCCTTTGTTATCAATGATCGTAAAGCCAACCACATCAGGTGTGCCTTGTTGGGCCCAGCTTTGTTATTGGCGATCATCAACCAATACTTGAAGCCTTTTGCATGTGTTGCAGTTTGTCCGTCGTACTTGCAACGACCTGTAAGATAAATCGTGGGGTTATGCTTGCCATAGCTGTTGATCAGTTCAATAGATGTTGCGGTGAAAATGCCGTTCTGACCATCGGTGAGGTCCGCCCTGATCGTCAGGTTTGTTAACACAGGATAGTCGTTAACTGCCGGATCAAAAGCAACATCGATTCTAACGTCAAATTTACCTGTCGGCGCCGGTGAACCCGTGCGGCTCTGAATAAATATGGTGCCACCGCCTTTTGCGTGGGACCTGGATGATACATGCATAGCCGGGATACTTGTGTACATTGTATTAATTTTTTGCGTTTAATAATACATGCAAGTTTGCTCCGGTTACAAGCCGGTACAAGGGTATAACTACGCAAAATGTTTAGCGGCTTTCCGCAGGTAGGAAGGAAGTCCTTATCGTGTAATCTGATAATCCATAGGGTTACCCGGCATGCGTCAGCAAGCAGCTTGTATAAAGGCTATGGGATAAACAACACCAAGGAAATTTTGACATAAAAAAATCCCCCCGGCAAACCGGGGGGACAACAACTAAAAACACATAAAAGGAAAAACTGTCTGGCTAACACCGGGCCCTACAGTTCATAAGCTAATCGGGTTTTTTTCCATCAAGAAAGGTGTTGATGGAATTGATTTCCGACTTATTATTTTCATCCGTTTTAACGGTGTACTTACTGTAAAAATTCTCTACCGATGTAAGTGTACTGCCAAACATCTCCATGTTACGGCGAATGTAAGCTGGCACAGCTTCAAACTCACTATTAGGATCAGCAGCATTCATGTTAAACGACAGGTTACGCAACTTTTGAATACGCTCCGCTGCCCTGCGCTTTTGGTCATCAGCTTCATCGGTGGCCGGCTGCTCTTCAGGAGCTTGCGGCTGAACCATAACTGCCGGCTTCGCTTCTTCAACCGGCGGCTCGTCTTTCAACACCAGGGTTAACTCCAATTCGGGAGCATCAGCTGGTGGCGGAGGCGGCACCTCCCTAAAGTTATTTACCGGCTCAGTTGAGGAAGCCGAAGTATAAATGTTTGATGGCTTTGAAAGAAATCCCGTACCCGGACGAACAGGTTGCTGCTCATTCCGGCGCTGGTTGCCTTCCCTGTTTTCTTCTGCAGTCACCACCTTAATCTTTTGAACGGGCGGTGGCGCTGGTGCAGGCTCATCGGTTTCGGGTCTGAGCTCAAGGCGCATACCCATCTCGCTTTCGGGCTGGGTTTCTTCCCTTGCAGGTTGCTCAGAAGGCATTTGCAAAGTCATGCGCTCTTCACCAGCTTGTGCAGGCGTTGCCGGGGCTGCAGGCTGCGAAGCAAAAGGTTGTGCAGGTGAGTCTTCACTCAGCCTTGGTGCAAACGGGTCCTTTTCAACAGCAGGAGCGGTTGCCTTGCTATATAATTTTTTCTCTTCATCCTGTACCCCAAGTGTCATTACGATCTTTTCTTCACGCTTAACCTCTTTTACGACCAGCGGCTCACGAAAAGGATCTTTACCTTCAAAACCGGTAGCGATGATGGTAACGCCGATTTTAGTACCAAGGGTTTCATCGAAGCCGATGCCTTTTATTACGTCGGTATCTTCACCGGCTTCCTGGCGCAGGTAACTCATAATGGTATCTTCTTCATCCATTGTGATTTCATGTTCACCTTCCGATGAAGTGATGTTTACAAGGATCCATTTTGCACCCCTGATCTCGCTGTCGTTCAACAATGGAGAGTTTACCGCATCTTCAATCGCACGTTGCGCGCGATCTTCACCTTCTGCAACTGCACTGCCCAATATGGCAACACCACCATTGCGCATTACGGTGCAAACGTCTGCAAAGTCAACATTAATCTGGCCATTGCTTGTAATTACATCGGTTATACATTTAGATGCAGTCGCAAGAATGTTATCCGCTTTGCTAAAAGCCTCGCGCACTTTCAAATTGCCATATTGGTGGCGAAGTTTATCGTTTGAAATCACCAGTAAGGTGTCTACATTTTCCCTGAGTTGTTGTATTCCTGCTTCCGCATGACGCATCCGTTTTGGCCCTTCATTACTAAAAGGTGTTGTAACAATACCAACGGTAAGTATACCCAGGTCTTTACAAATTTTAGAAATGATTGGCGCCCCACCGGTACCGGTACCACCACCCATGCCCGCAGTGATAAACGCCATTTTTGTATTCACTTCGAGTATACGCTTAATTTCTTCCAGGCTCTCTTCTGTTGCTTGCTTACCGATCTCGGGATTTGCTCCCGCTCCAAGACCTTGCGTAAGGTGCGGCCCGAGTTGTATTTTGTTGGTCACCTTACTGTTTGCCAACGCCTGCGCATCGGTGTTACAAATGATGAAATCAACACTGTCTATATTTTGGAGGAACATGTGGTTTACGGCATTGCCACCGCCACCACCAACGCCTATCACCTTAAGGATAGACGACTTCTGCTTAGGCAGATCAAAATGTATCATAATCTGAATTTAAAGTGGGTGTATGTGTTTGTTGTTGTTTGTGTTTCAAAGTCAAAATTCAAAAGTGAAAATTCAACTGAAAGCCACACCAAAAATGGTTTGGTGCTTCAGATGAATTCATCTTTTTTGCTTGCCGAGCAAACCCCGTTACATTGTACGTCGACGAGTTGAACGCTGTAGTACAAGTGTGCGACCGCCAGCAAGTTGGGGGCACGGCGCAACGATGTTCCAAAGAGTTACCGCAGTTGGGTCCAAAAAAATCTTCAACTAAACAGGGCTAAAGGCGTAGTGCTAACCCGCTAGTCTTCAATCCAGATGCGCCATCTTCTCTGCGGTTCTTCCGCAATCCGCCAATCCGCAATTCGCTAATCACCCTCTGCTCCTCCCCTTCTCTGCGGTTCTCCAATCCGCAATCCGCCTATCCACAATTCGGTAATTCTCCCCTCTGCGCAACCTCTTTTTCTCCCCTTCTCTGCGGTGTGTATCCATCCGCAATCCGCCAATCCGCAATCCGCTAATTGTCACCCTCTGCACAACCTCTGCTTCTCCCCTTCTCTGCGGTTCTCCAATCCGTAATCCGCTAATCCGCACTTCGCTAATCACGTCCTCTCCGCGCCAACGTCTGCTCCTCCCGCCTCAGCAGTTCTCTAATCCCCAATCCACTAATCCGTAATTCGCTATTCACCCTCTGCGCAACCTCTGCTTCTCCCCTTCTCTGCGGTTCTCCAATCCGTAATCCGCTAATCCGCACTTCGCTAATCACCTCCCCTCCGCGCCAACCTCTGCTCCTCCCGTGTCAGCAGTTCTCTAATCCCCAATCCACTAATCCGTAATTCGCTATTCACCCTCTGCGCAATCTCTGCTCCTCCCCTTCTCTGCGGTTCTCCAATCCGTCATCCACTAATCCGTAATTCGCTAATCACCCTCTGCGCAACCTCTCTTTCTCCCCTTCTCTGCGGTTCTCCAATCCGTCATCCGCCAATCCGTAATTCGCTAATCACCTTCTGCGCAACCTCTCTTTCTCCCCTTCTCTGCGGTTCTCCAATCCGTCATCCGCCAATCCGTAATTCGCTATTCGATTACCTCAGGTCCTGGTCGCCTTCTTCCTTAAACAATTCAAGCAGGTTATTCTTAAACTTGTCCCAGAACTTTATTCCTTTTCTTGCTTTGGTATTGATCTTTTCTTCTACAAACTCAACAGCCTTTGGCTCCACCGTTTCTTTTACAAGTTGCCCCGGAACTTCAACACGATTGAACGTTTTTTGAAATTCTTTATGCTTGTGCTCATAGTCGCTGCATCCCTTTAAGATGAGCCCGATACAAGTGCTGTACATTGGCTTGTTCAACTCGTCGATGTGGTTCGGAGCAAGGTGTGCATTTGGATAACCGATGCGCGCATAAAGCCCGGTTGAAAACTCTGTTAGTTGGATCAGGTGTTTAAGCTGAGAACCCCCACCGGTAAGTATGATGCCCCCGTTCAACACCCTGCTATCTAGGCCTACCTGCTTCAGGTGATACGTTACAAAGTCAAGTATCTCGCCCATTCTCGCTTGTATGATGTTCGCAAGATTTTTTACACTGATCTCTTTTGCAGGCATTCCGTTCATACCCGGAATGGTAATAAAGGCATTTGCTTTTGCCTCATCAGCGAGTGCACTTCCAAATTGCACTTTCATGGCTTCGGCTTGTTGCTTCAATACACCAAGGCCAGTCTTGATATCGTTGGTAATGTTTTCACCACCAAATGGAATTACAGCAGTGTGCTTTAAGATGCCTTCGTAAAACACGGCAAGGTCACTGGTACCACCGCCAATGTCAAGGATTGCAACACCTGCTTCCATATCCAGTTCATGCATTACCGCCGAAGCTGAAGCGAGGGGTTGCAGCACGAGATCTTTTGTTTTCAACCCGCTCTTATCCACCGCCCGGTTGATGTTGCGGATGGCGTTTCGATCGCCTGTTATAATGTGAAAGTTAGCGCCGACTTTAACCCCGTTGTAACCGATGGGGTTACTAATGTTCTGAATATTATCGACAGTAAATTCCTGTGGAATAACATCGATGATCTGGTCACCTGCAGGTATAAATGTTTTCCGTTGGTTTTCTATGAGCATCTCAATTTCCAGCTGCGATATTTCGTTTTCGGAGTCCTGGCGAACAATGTCTCCACGCGTTTGAAGACTTTTTATATGGTGACCGGCAATACCCACATACACCTCGCTGATTTCAAGATCGGGGTTGCTTTCATAACAGTTTTTAAGGGCCATATGAATGGCGTTGATGGTCTGCTCGATATTGAGTACCTGGCCGTGTTGTACCCCGGTACTGTTGGCCTTACCGAAACCCAAAATCTCCAACTTACCAAACTCGTTTTTTCGACCGGCAATGGCAGCAATTTTGGTAGTACCAATGTCCAGGCCTACAATGATTGGTAATTCGTTGCTCATATATGTGCTTTTTTAATTGTTGTTTTTAGTTATGTTTTATCTCCTGCTATGTTTGTGCTGCGCTGCTAATGTTCTTGCTTCGGCATTACTGCCTTTGGTGTTTTGCTGCTGAGATCGCGCTCCCTGCTTGCGGGTTCGCGCTCTTCTTTATTATTATTTACCCCTGCCGCTATATCGCTATTGCGGGATGCCTGCTTACCCGGCACAACTCCCGACCTTGTATTTCTTGCAGGCTCCTCCTGCTGCATGTTCCGGTTATCCTGCATCAAACGCTCATAAGCGGCTTTTGCTTTCACGCTGTCCACCATTGATGAACCTTCACCCTTTCTTGTTGCAACCACCTGCCCATTAAACTGCACATCAATTTTCGAATACTTCTCAAGGCCCACCTTGGTCCAAACTTCCTGATAGAATGTGTACAGCCGGCTAAACTTCTCTTCATAGTCCTCCGGCCTTCCGAGTACCACCACATGGCTGCCTATTGTTGGTATCATTTCAAACGTACGGTTTGGGGTTATGTCTACCTGCGCCACCTGCGCATTCCAAAACGCATCCTTCCTGATGAACACCGCAAGGTCTTTAATCGCCACCAGCAGTGTACTGTCTACCGGTTTCAGTTTTCTCGCTTCTGTTGGAAAACCTGAAAACATGGGTACCCGAACAGTCACCTTATCACTTGTTGGCAAACGTTTACAAGCAGTATCCAAGTAGAAGGATGAACCTGATTTCGTAAATACCCGGGCTACGGGTTCACGCTCTTCCACCAGCACGTTCAATACCTCATCACTATCAAAGAACAACTCTGCGTTCAGGATCCAACTGTCGTTTTCAATTCGGTTTTCGAGTACCAGCAGGTTGATATCATTTTTATTTTTTCCTTGCAGTTTCCCGTTTGCATTGAGCAACCTTGTCACCTCTTTTTCGTCGATGAAGAAGTTGCTGCTGCTGCCACTGAGTTCTACCTTAACCCCGGTGCAAATGTTTGCGTTCTTTTTTGTTACCGCAGCAATCATTAATACCAGTCCGGCAAGCGTCAGCAGCACCCAGCCCCCCATATGCAATCTTTTTTTCCACAGCTGGTTCATAGCATTACGGTTTACAGCATTGCTTTAATTGGTTGCACCAGTGCATCAATATCGCCTGCACCTGCTGTTACCAGCAAATGGGGTTTGTTTGCCTTAATCCAATCCTGCAAGGCTGCCTTGTTTAATACCTGCCGGCTTTCATTTTTCATACTCTGTAAAATCAACTCGCTGGTAACCCCTTCAACAGGTTGTTCCCTCGCGGGGTAAATGGGCAGTAAGATTACCTCGTCTGCCATATCCAGGCTTTGTGCAAATTCAACCGCAAGGTCTTTCGTGCGACTAAACAGGTGCGGTTGAAATACGAGCACCATCGGTTGCTGATAAAGGCTTTTTACACCAGTTATCAACGCCTTCAATTCCTCGGGATGGTGTGCGTAATCGTCGATAAACACCCGGCCACTTTCTTTGATGATGAATTCAAACCTGCGCTTTACGCCCTCGAAACTTTTAACTGCTGCGCGTATCTTCTCATCGCGGATGTTAAGCCTTTTCGCTATGGTGATTGCAGGAATAATATTCTCTACGTTGTGCAATCCTCCCATCTGCAATACAATATTATTGAGGTGCCAGTCGTTACTGATAACATCAAAAACGTAAGCGCCATCCAGAACCTTTACCTTTTCGGCATAAACGGTCGCACCGGCATGGTTAAGCGAATAAGTAAGGTGTTCAGCCGCCTGAAAAGCTTCCGCTTTATTCAATCCATGTTTACTGATCAGGCAACCTCCGGGCTTCAGTTTTCCCGCAAACTCAACAAACGCTTTTTCAACTTCTTCAGGGGTACCATAAATATCGAGGTGGTCGGGATCCGTTGCACTGATCACGGCGATATCGGGAACCAATTTCAGAAAAGACCGGTCATATTCATCTGCCTCAAGCACACATACATTCCGCGCATTGCTCCAGAAATTGGTTTGGTAGTTTGTAGATATCCCGCCGAGAAAAGCATTACAGCCATATCCTGAATGACGAAGAACATGTGCGATCATGGTTGAGATCGTTGTTTTACCATGAGTGCCTGCCACGCAGATATTAAAAGAACTCTCGGTAATAATCTGCAATACGTCGCTACGTTTTACCACCTTATAACCATGTTCCCAGTAATACATTAATTCAGCATGGTGAGCAGGCACTGCAGGTGTATAAACAACCAGGTCTACTTCCTTTGGTATAAGTTCAACGTCCTCTGTAAAATGAATACTTGCGCCTTCAGCAACCAATGCATCAGTCAGGGGTGTTTGCGTACGGTCGTAACCGCTTACCACTGCCCCAAGGGAAAGAAAATATCGTGCAATTGCACTCATACCAATGCCACCAATCCCAATGAAGTAGAGGCGTTGTATCGTTTTAATTGCAGTCATTCTTTATTCAACTTTTAATTCGAGTTACGTTCTTTTGTAGTGTTTGCAGCCAGGTTTGATAACACCTGTGTTGCTACCACTTCGTCGGCATTTGTAATAGCAAGCCTCGCAATGTTCTCCTTGAGCTCCTGTTGAAGCACCTTGTTTTTTGCAAGGGCGATCAGTTGAGGAACAAGCTTTTCTTTTACCTCCTTGTCGGCAATAACCAGCGCTGCATTTCGATCCGCCAGGTGTTTGGCATTTACGGTCTGATGATCTTCGGCCGCAAAGGGATACGGAACAAAAATGACCGGCTTACTAACCACGCATAGTTCCGCAACGGCCATAGCGCCCGCACGTGAGATTACCAGGTCGGCAGCAGCATATGCCGTTTCCATACCGGTGATAAATTCACTGGTATAAACATTATGATAGCCTGTTGACATCGTTCTGTACACCTCGGCATTTGTTTTACCGGTTTGCCACATCAACTGAAGGTCGGCGTCGGCCAACTGACGCAGGCTGCTACCAATTGCGTCATTAATACTTTTGGCACCCAGACTTCCACCCACGATCAACACTGTAGTTTTGTTGGTGTCTAGCCCAAAAGACTGTATCGCATCGTGCCTGCTTACACTTAGTTCAGTTATACTTTTTCGTACAGGGTTACCCGTAATGGTAAGCCTGGCAGCAGGAAAAAACTTTTCCATACCATCACTCGCCACAAAAACCCGGGTTGCCAGCCTACCCAGCATAATGTTGCTTTTTCCCGCAAACGAATTGCTCTCATGAATAAAAGTGGGCACACCTTTAAACTGTGCTTGTTTCAAAACCGGAAAACTGGAGTAACCACCTACGCCAATTACTGCATGAGGTTTAAACGCTTTAAATATTTGCCTCACCTGCCAAAAACTTTTTAAAAGCTTGAAAGGAAGACTGATATTTTTTATCAAAGAGCTTCGGTTGAAGCCGGCAATATCCAGCCCTTCTATCGGGTAGCCTGCCAGCGGAACCTTTTCCATTTCCATTTTTCCTTTTGCACCAACAAACAAAATGGTTATCCCCGGGCGTTGTTTTTTCAATGCATTTGCAATTGCAATTGCCGGAAAAATATGTCCGCCTGTACCACCACCAGCTATTATGATCCGTAGCTCCGCCTCTGGGTCACCGGTGCTGTTTACCATACTACGTTGATCATTTTCCTGCATCCTCTTTTTATGTTTTACCGCATGTTTTTATATGCCCAAATTGTTGTTCTAAACTCCGGGATCTTACGATCACCTAAGCGATTGCCGGCGTTTCCTCCCCGTCTTCTTTCTTACCCTCGTCCTCCTGAGCAATAGCAACCGGCGACTCAAGTTTCTCAACGTTACTTGCAACACTTAAAATGATACCAATGGCGGCACATGTGAACAAAAAGGAACTGCCTCCCATACTTACCAACGGTAACGTTACCCCTGTTACAGGAACAAGATTAACCGTAACAGCCATATTAGCCATTGCCTGGATTACCAGGGTAAAACTTAAACCCATTGCCAGGAATGCACCAAATGCAAAAGGGCACCGCCTGAAAATACTGATACATCGCAAGAGGAAAACGAGGTAAATAAATATTATCACCCCTCCTCCCATCAGGCCATATTCTTCAATAATGATGGCATATATGAAATCTGAATAAGGATGCGGCAGAAAGTTTCTTTGCTGGCTGTTCCCTGGTCCCATTCCAAATACCCCACCTTTTGCAATCGCAATCTTCGACTGTTGCACCTGGTAAGGTGTTTCATCTTCTTTTGCATAGATAAAGTCCTGTACGCGTTTGATCCAGGTGCCTACGCGTCCAACTGATTTCACCTGCTCTGCTACACCGGTATTTCTGCCGTCCATCGTATCGGCCTTATCGGTATAGGTAGCCACCGCAACCAGCACCAGTACCAGCAATGGTATCATTGCAATACCGATGGTTGCCAAAATGTGTTTTGTATTTACCCTTCCGATAAACATCAGGATAAGACTTGTAGCGCCGACCAACAATGCCGTAGAAAGGTTAGCCGGGGCGATCAATGCACAAATGATCCCCACCGGAACAATGAGGGGAACAAATCCTTTTCTAAAATCTTTGATCACATCCTGGGTACGGCTAAGCTGGCGTGCCAGGTACATAAACAGGGCAAGCTTTGCAAGGTCACTGGTCTGTATCGTCATCCTGATTACCGGTAGCATGATCCAGCGACTGCCTTCGTTGATACGCGCACCAAAGAAAAACGTGAATATGAGTAGCGGTATGGATGCAAGAAACAGGTATAAGGCGATACGTGAATACAGGGTATAATTAATCCGGTGTGCGAAATAGATGACAATGATACCGGTAACAATAAAGGCAAACTGCTTGAAAAGATATACTTCGTTGTTGCCCTTATACATCTTGTACGCAAGTGATCCGGTTGCGCTATAAACCACCAGCAACGATGTTACCGCGAGCAGTATTACAATGCCCCAGATGTAGCGATCACCTTTGGTACGCTTAAGCAAACCGCTGCCAAAGGTTTCCATGGCAGGCATGTCTGAAAATTTTATGTCTTTAAGATCACTCATGAATACACATCTATTTATAACTCACGCACAGCTGCTTTAAACTTCTGTCCACGGTCCTCATAATTTTTAAACAGGTCGAAGCTTGAACAAGCAGGGCTAAGCAACACTGCCTCACCTTTTTCAGCCAGCCTGAATGCACTCTTAACCGCATCGGTGGCATTATCGGTATCAATGATTGTTGGTACCACATCTTTAAAGGCCTGGTGAATTTTTTTATTATCAAGACCCAGGCAAACGATTGCTTTTACCTTTTCCCTGACCAGTTGTTCGATCAGCGAATAATCATTACCCTTATCAATACCACCGAGTATCAGAACAGTACGCTTATTCAAACTTTCCAAGGCGTACCATGTGCTGTTCACATTGGTCGCTTTGCTGTCATTGATGAATTCAACCCCCCTGACCGTTGCTACGTGTTCAGAGCGATGTTCCAGGCTCTCAAAAGTTTTTACTGCCTCTCTTATTTTCTCCTTCCTTATGCCCAGTATATAGGCGGCGATCCCGGCGGCCATGGTATTGTGTTGATTGTGTTTCCCCTTCAAAGCAAAATCATAGATGCTCATGCTTACACGCTCTTCTTTAATTCTTAGCATCATCTGATCCGCTTTGATGTAGCCTCCTTTTTTTACTTCCTGTTTCATGCTAAATGGCAGTTGGGTTGATATTATTTTACGATATTGAATTTGCTCCATGATCACCTCATCGTCCAGGTTATAGATGAAATAATCACCCGGGCCCTGGTTCTGAATTATCCTGAACTTGCTGTTGATATAATTTTCAAACTTGTAATCATAGCGGTCTAGATGATCTTCCGTTATATTGAGCAACACGGCTACATCTGCTGAAAAATCGACGATATCGTCTAATTGGAAAGAACTAATCTCTGCTACATAATACTGCTTTGGGTCTTCGGCAACTTGCTTTGCAAAAGAGTAACCAATGTTCCCTACCAATGCGCAATCAAATCCTGCAGTTTTAAACATATGGTAGGTTAATGCAGTTGTGGTGCTTTTACCATTGCTTCCCGTTATTGCGATGATCTTGCTTTCTCCCTTAAACCGGTAAGCCAACTCTATCTCACTAATTACCGGGATCCCATTTTCACGTACTAACTGTATCAGCTCATTTTTGTCAGGTATTCCAGGGCTTTTTACAATCTCACTTGCGCTAAGAATTCGTTCTGTATTGTGACCACCTTCTTCAAATGCAATGTTGTGATTGATGAGTTCAGCCTTGTACTTTTCCGCTATTATCCCCTTATCGCTAACAAACACCTCATAGCCTTTTAGCTTACCCAGGAGAGCGGCCCCAATTCCACTTTCTCCACCACCGAGTATCACCAATTGATGCCTGGGATCAATTGAAGAGGTACTGCAGGTATTAGCGCTGTTGTCCATTTGGTTGATTATTGCCATTGTTTTTGATGCCCGACGTTGGTATTACCTGATCTTTAAACTCATGATGGAAAAGACAACACATAGGATGGTCACGATCCAGAAACGCACAGCAATTTTACTCTCATGGTATCCTTTTTTCTGATAGTGATGATGCAGTGGACTCATCTTGAAGATTCGCCTGCCTTCACCATATTTGCGCTTGGTGTATTTAAAATAGCTCACCTGTAAAATCACACTTACCAACTCTATCAGGAACACAAAACAGATGATCGGTATCAACAATTCCTTTCTAACAATTATTGCAAGCGCGGCAATGATGCCTCCTATTGCTAAACTACCGGTGTCGCCCATGAATACCTGCGCTGGAAAAGCGTTGTACCATAGGAAGCCTACACATGCACCAATAAATGCCGCAATAAAAACACTTAGCTCATCAAGATTCGGGATGAACATAATGTTGAGGTATTCCGCCATACGCAGGTTGCCACTCACGTAAGCAAAAATGCCAAGGCATATCCCAATTACAGCAGATACACCTGTCGCCAGGCCATCAAGCCCATCGGTGATATTCGACCCATTTGAAACCGCGGTGATGATAAATGTCACAATCAATATGAAAAGAACCCATGTATACTGCCGCAATCCTTCGGGCAACAGTTTACTATAATTGAACTCGTGATTTTTTACAAAAGGGATGGTTGTAATGGGGGTTTGTACGGTAACAAACCGGTGCACCTTGCCATTCAGAACCCGTGTTACTTCGTCTTTCTTACGCTCTCCCGGGCGAATGGCCTCCGATGATTTTTGTGATATGATTTCGCGCTCAACGGTTACACTCGGACTGAAGTACAGGGTTGCTCCGACAATAATCCCAAGCCCCACCTGTCCAAGAATCTTAAACATACCCGCCAGCCCATCAGCGTCGGTCTTTTTATAATTGATCCCTTTTTCCTTTGCAATTTTTTTGGCTTTCAACTTCAGGTAATCATCTATAAAACCTATGATACCCATCCATACCGTACTTAGCAACATCAAACGCACATAAGTTTTTTCGAGGTTGGCAAAGAGCAACGTGGGGATGATAATAGCAAGCAAAATGATGATACCGCCCATAGTTGGCGTACCCTTCTTTTCCTGTTCACCCTGCAAACCCAGGTCGCGCACGGTTTCTCCAATCTGCTTTTTGCGCAGGTAGTTGATCAATCGCTTACCGTATACTGTAGTTATAAACAGCGACAGAAAAATCGCGAGCAACACACGGAAGCTGATGAACTGTAATAACCCGCTACCGGGAAATTTTAGCCCTTCTCTGGTCATCCATTCATAAAGGTGGTACAGCATAATATCTTTGGCACATAGACGACGGTCTATGTTTATCTATTCTTTGGTTCACCCAATCACTTTTCCAACTCTTCAAACACTTGTTTCAAAATCTCCTTATCGTCAAAGGGTTGTTTTACTCCTTTGATCTCCTGGTACTTTTCGTGCCCTTTGCCGGCAATCAGTATTATGTCTTCCGGTTGCGCGAGACTAATCGCTTTTCTGATGGCCTCACGCCGATCTACTATTGAAATGGACTTTCGTCTTGCTGCGCTTCCGAGTGTTGTTTGCATATCCGTCAGTATCTCCTGCGGATCTTCACTTCTTGGATTATCGCTGGTGAAGATCACCTTGTCGCTGTACTCGCAGGCAACCTCGCCCATCACAGGTCTTTTCGTGGTGTCCCTGTCGCCGCCGCAGCCAACAACCGTAATGACCTGTTCGTATCCTTTCCGAAGTTTTTTAATGGTTTGCAGTACATTTTGCAAAGCATCGGGAGTATGTGCATAATCGACGATACCGATTATCTTACCCGGACTTATGATATAATCAAATCGGCCCTCTGCGCCGGTTAAAATGCTTAGTGTTGTCAATACCTCTTCGCCGTTTTCTCCCATACAAATCGCTGCACCATACACTGCCAGTAAATTGTAAGCATTGAACTCCCCGATCAACCTAAGGTGAACCTCCCTGTCGTTAACCGTCATGACCAAACCAGTAAGGCTATTCTCAAGAATCTTCCCCTTAAACTCGGCCATCGCTTTCAGACTATAATAAAATCTTTTTGCAGCTGTATTCTGCAACATCACGGTACCACGCTTATCGTCGAGGTTAGAGATAGCAAACGCAGAGGAGGAGAGTTCATCGAAAAACCGCTTCTTTACTTTGATGTACTCATCAAACGTTTTGTGATAGTCCAGGTGATCATGTGTAATATTTGTGAACAGGCCACCGACAAACTGCAGTGCAGTAGTTCGATGCTGGTGAATGGCGTGGCTGCTCACTTCCATAAATACGTGCGAACATCCTGCTTCCAGCATTTGGTTTAACAGCGCATTCAAACTCACCGCGTCTGGGGTGGTATGGGTAGAAGGCAGCACCTTATTACCCAACTGATTTTGCACCGTGCTGATCAATCCACAATTATATCCCAGCCTTGTAAAAAGTTTGAACAATAACGTTGCTACTGTTGTTTTTCCATTTGTTCCGGTTACCCCAATTAGTTTCAAGCGGCTGGAGGGAAGACCATAAAAATTATGGGCTATATGCGCCACCGCTTCATTGGAGTTGCTTACCTGTAGATAAGTTACACCTTCAATGATGTTAGCAGGCACGTCTTCACATACCACAGCCACTGCACCTGATTGTATCGATTGCGCAATAAACGCATGACCATCACTCAGCGCTCCTTTGATAGCGATGAACAACGCTCCGGGTTTGATTTTCCGACTATCGATCTGTACGTCCAGCACATCAAGGTTTGTAGAACCCTGAACAGACTGCAACCGCACATGGTATAGTATGTCCTGTAGTTTTGCCATTTAAAACTGCTACCTGTAACAGCAGCATCGTTAGTTTAACTGTACACTAATAATTTGACCTTTTGCGATTGCGCGACCAGGTGCTACCGATTGTTCAACCACTTTCCCCCTGCCCGTAACGCTTACTTTCATACCCAGGTTTTCACATAGGTAAACCACGTCTTTAAGACCCATTCCATGCAAGGCAGGCATTTGTTTCATCGAGATTGACGCAGGGGCAATCACACTTGCATTCCCCTGCTTTACCATGCGGCTATAATTTCCTTTTCCTTCTCCTTCTTTGGTATCCAGCTTCAATGCTGTTACAACCTTTTTAATGTCCTTTGTGTACCCGGCATAAGCATAATTTGCACTGTCCATCTTTTTTAAGGCTGCATAGGGCAATGCCGGATTTTGATGAGCAATCTTTAGTGAAAAAAGCTGATCGGCAATTTCCTTGAACACCGGCCCGGCAACTGCTGCACCGTAAAACTTAAGGGCACGCGGCTTATTCTTAATCGTAACAATAATGCTGTATTCGGGACGATCAGCCGGAAAGTAGCCTGCGAAAGAAGATTGGTAAATGCGGTCGATATAGCCCCGCTTACCGTTAGCTACCAGCGCTGTTCCTGTCTTTCCCGCGATCTTGTAATTCCTGTTTTCAAGTGCCTTACCTGTTCCATTGGTCATTACTCCCTCAAGACAAGCCTGAAGCGCCTTCAGCGTTTGTTTACTGCAGATTTGCGGGTTAACTGCAACTGGTTCAAATGTTTTTATGGCGCTGCCATCTTCCCTGATTTCGTTTACCAGGTAGGGCCGAAGCATCACCCCGTTGTTCGCCACAGCGTTGTAGAGCGACAATACCTGCAGGGGACTAACCATAAGGTTATAACCGAACCCCATCCAGGGCAGGGTTGTGCGCGACCAGCTCCTGTTGCCCGGACGATAAATGCGCGGACCAATCTCGCCGTTGATGTCGATACCTGTAAGCGTATCTAAACGCAGCTTGCTCAGGTGTGAAAGAAATTGTTTTGGTGATGCACCATAGTGCATCCATGCGAGCTTTGCCATCCCCACGTTACTGCTATGCTCAAAAGCCTGCTTTAGTGTTACCTTATTTAGCCCGTGTTTTTCGCTGTCGTATACAACCTGGCCAAAAATTTTCCATTCGCCGCCATGCAGGTCAACCTGGGTGTTTAGGGTAGCTTTCTTATCTTCCAGAACGGCGAGCATGGTGGCGAGCTTAAACGTACTGCCGGGTTCTGAAGGTGTAATTGCATAATTATAGTCTTCCCAATACTTGCCTGTTTTGTCGCGACCGAGATTAGCGATTGCCTTGATCTTCCCGGTTTTCACTTCCATCACAATGGCACATCCATGCTCCGCCTCATTACCTTCCATCATCTTCATCAACGCGTTTTCAGTAACGTCCTGGATGTTCACATCCAAGGTGGTTACAACATCTTTACCATTTTGTGGTTCTATCTCGAGATCATCTACCGGTACGCTTGCTCCGCCCGATATGTACCTGACCAAACGTTTACCAGTTACACCGCGCAAATAATGGTTGTAAGTAAGTTCCAACCCTACTTTGTTGCTATCTCTCAACAGTCCTATGGTACGGGATGCAAGCAACTTATAAGGGTTTAACCGTATTGTTTTCGTATCTGCTACAAAGCCGCTTTTGTTTCTTCCCAGCCTGACCAGCGGAAACGTTCTGAGCTGCTGGTATTGCTTAAACGATACCTTACGTTTAAGTAAAAAATAGCGGTCCTTTTCCCGGTAACCCTGTTGCAACATTTTCCGGTAGGTGGATGCAGTTTGATCCTGGAAGAGCTTAGACAGGCAAATGCTTAAAGAGTCCACATTCTCGCGGAAACGCTTACCATTTTTTTCCCGTAGACCATCAGCAACAAAGTCGATGTATATATCGAATTGTGGTATACTGGTGCTGAGCATACTTCCGTCCTCGCTGTATATCGTACCACGCTCAGCATCGAGTTCAACAATTTTCTGGTGAAGACTATCGCTCATACCACGCCAGTAATCACCCTGTACCTGTTGTATATAAAACGCCTTTCCCAGTATTAACATACCTACGACAGCCATTATAATGAAACCCAGGTTCACTCTCCACAGTATGTCTTTTTTTACCTCCACCGTAGCATTAGTTTTCTTTACTGCTTACTGATTTGATCCTGACCGGTGGCAAGCTGTCCATTGTTAATCCAAGCGGTTCAGCTGCTTTAACAATTTCAGTTTCTTTGCTCCTGAACATCATCTCACTTTTTACTGTTTTATATTCGTACTGCAGGTCTTTTAACTGGCGTGCAGTGTCGTTTATCTTCCTGATCCGGTTGTCGGCCATATGCCCGTTTGCGATGTACAACACCGCTAACACCGACAGGAAGATGAAAAAACTAATGTTCTTTAATATCCAGCGGTAATTGAAGAACTGCCGTATACTCCTTTTTCCAAGACCTGTCTTTCGCTTTGGTATTTCCTCTTCAGTGTTCATGCGCGCATTGCATCAGTTGTAATTAAATTGACCGATTGGAGCCGGGTAAACTAACTCCTCCTGCAGGCTCGTGCTGCTCAAATCTTTTCCGCAACCCTCAACTTTGCACTCCTGCTCCTTGGATTGCTCCCGGTTTCGGCATTGGTAGCTGCAATCGGCTTTTTTGTTATAATCTTTAGTTGATTGTTGTCGTCCTGCTGTAGCAAAGGATTTTCCTCAACTTCATTGAAAGTGCCTTTTCTAAAAAAGTTCTTTACGATCCGGTCCTCCAGTGAGTGAAACGTAATGATCGCAACCCTGCCGCCGGTGGATAATACTCCCGGCACTTGCTCCAGCAGTTCTTTAAGCGAGCCCATTTCATCGTTTACTTCTATCCTGAGCGCCTGAAAAACCTGGGCGAAGTATTTATTTGGATTTCCTTTTACCACCGGGCTCAACATCGTTTTAAAGTGTGCAATTGTGGTAAGCGGTGACTGACCTCGGTGATCAACAATATGCTTCGCCAGCGTTTTAGAATTGGTCACCTCGCCGTATTGCTCAAACAATTTGTGCAACTGCTGCTCGCTAAACTTTTTAACCACCTGCGCTGCCGTAACTTCCTGGCGTTGATCCATGCGCATGTCGAGCGGACCGTCGAAACGCGTAGAAAATCCACGGTCACCCACATCAAACTGAAAGCTGCTTACTCCCAGATCCGCAAGGATCCCATCAACCAATCCGATCCTGTTTAGCTTCAAAAAGCGCTGCAAATGACGAAAGTTGTTTGGCACAAAAATGATCCGCTCGTCGTCAGGCAGGTTCTGCTGTGCATCCGCATCCTGGTCGAATGCGACTAACTTGCCCGATGGCCCCAGCGCCTGCAGGATTGCCCTGCTGTGTCCGCCACCGCCAAACGTGCAATCCACGTAAATTCCATCCGGTTTAATCATCAGCGCATCGATACTCTCTTTTAATAACACGGGCACATGGTAATCGCCCTGTTTACCGGATGCACTTCCTGACCCCGGATTATTTTCGGCGGCTGACATTAAACCCTCCAGTTTTCAGGTGAGCCATCTGCCATCACGTCTTTCGCGAGAATGCTAAAGGCCTCTGGTGAAAAATCTTCAAAGAGCTTTTTATACTTATCTGCATCCCAGATTTCTATCTTATCTAATGCAGCCACCAAAATGATGTCTTTGCTGAGACCAGCAAATTCTTTGAGCGTGGCCGGCAACAACATCCTACCTGCTGTGTCGAGCTCTACTTCCGTGGCGCCGCCCAAAAACTGCCTTCTGAATTCTCTTACCTTTGGATCAAAGTCGTTGAGCTGGCTAATCTTAGCAATAAGAGGCTCCCAGCTTTTTTGAGGATAGAGGGTGAGGCACTTTTCGAAACCGCGGCTGATGACGAATCTGTTCTCCCCTTCCGGCAACTGCTTTTTAAAGCCGGCCGGCAAAAGGAAGCGACCTTTGGAGTCGATTGTAGCTTCATATTCGCCGAGGAAGTGTGTCATTTATGTAAATGAGCCTAAAAACCCATTATTCTACACAAAATAACACTTTTTCCCACTTTTGATGCAAATGAAATTTGCATCTTTTTATCCACAGGTACCATTATGCCCAAACCTGTGCTGACATTGCGTTTGATGGAATTTACGTGCACATTTTAGTGGATAGCTTGTGAATAGGTGTGGATAAACCTAAAATAGTGTGCAAAGACGCTCTAAGTAATTCATTTTCAACATCTTTTAAAAGAGAACCATTTGCACAATAACGGGCTAAATTGGTTGGTGTTGCTGTGAACGGAAGTTTGACGGGATTTAACGATGATCGAAAAGTCGAAACCGTATTATTCTAAAACCCATTACACTTTAGATTTATTTTAGCTGCGTAGGCAGTTAAATGCGCTTCGAACCTTTTACCAAACGCGTTTAACTTTGAGCCTCACGTATGACGCACCCGAAAGAACTCCAGATTAAAGACTTTACTTACCACCTGCCGGATGAACGGATTGCCAGGTTTCCACTCGAAAATAGGGACGCCAGCAAGTTGCTGGTATATCAGCACGATCAAATTGAGTCCAGTACTTATGCTTCGCTGACTGAGTTTCTCCCTTCAGGAAGCATGCTTGTGTTTAACGACAGCCGGGTTGTACAGGCGCGGCTCCTTTTTCAGAAACAAACGGGTGCGTTAATTGAGGTGTTCTGCCTCGAACCTGCCGACGAATACCCAAACATAAGCACCGCAATGGCAGAAGTGGGCGTTGTGCGATGGAAATGCCTGATCGGTGGTGCAAGTAAATGGAAACACGGTCTCGTACTTGAAAAGGAACTCCAGGTAACACATACGAGCATTCTTTTGCGGGCTTCAATTGCGGAGCGTTTACCAGATTGCTTTGTTGTTGCATTTGAATGGGAACCTAAAGACCTTAGCTTCTCACAAATTCTTGAAGTTGCCGGTTCAATGCCTTTACCACCTTACCTGCACAGGCCCGTGGAAACATCGGATCGCGAGCGCTACCAAACCATCTACGCCAAACATGAAGGCTCCGTGGCTGCTCCCACCGCCGGCCTACATTTTACGGAAGCCATTTTCGACTCACTTGAGCAAAAAGGGATCAGCCGCGAATTTGTTACCCTACATGTGAGTGCAGGAACTTTCAAGCCTGTAAGTGCTTCCCGGATTGCCGACCATCTTATGCATGCGGAATTCATTGATGTAGATCGGGACACCATCACGAAGATTATTGATCGCGTGGTTGAGGGTGTTATTGCGGTTGGTACAACTTCGCTCAGAACACTGGAAAGTTTGTACTGGATCGGGGTTAAACTGGGTTCTGGTTTCGCCGACCCTGAAGCATTGGCCGTGGCACAATGGGACCCTTATGAGCTACACAGTGATGTTCCCGCGAAAGAGAGCCTGCAAAGAGTGGTGGACTGGATGGAGCGGAAAAATGTGAAAAGGCTTATTACAAAAACGAGCATCCTTATTGCTCCCGGTTACAAACTGCGGGTCGCAAAAGCATTAATTACCAACTTTCATCAGCCTCAATCTACCCTGCTGCTGCTTATTGCTGCCATCACCGGAGAGCGTTGGAAACATTTGTATAACTATGCGTTCGAGAATGACTTCCGGTTCTTGAGCTATGGCGACGGTTGCCTGCTATACCCAACGGAAACCCTAGGGTGAATAAGCTTGTGTATAGAAAAGCGGCGGGTGACGGAAGCTAAAGCAGAACATTGGTTTGCCATTGAACTGAGCCCGTCCGAATGCCCGTCCGAACGGCGTCATCCGGGCGGGGCCAGCCGGGCGGACGTAGCAACGATGTCGCCCAAAGTGATCCAACTGGTCACCAAAAAATTATTCTGCGTATGGAACTTCTATGGTGAAACAACTTCCTTTACCAAGTGTACTGTCGACTTTTATTCTTCCTTTATGCACGTCGATAACGGTTTTTACATAGCTCATGCCGAGCCCAAAACCTTTTACATTATGAACGTTACCGGTATGTGCCCGGTAAAATTTTTCAAACACGCGTTTTACGGTTTCTTTGTTCATACCAATGCCATTGTCCTCGATTCTTATAACGAGCATTTTTGACGTATCCGAAGTGCAGATCCTCAAGACAAGGTTTTCGCGTGAATACTTTATGGCATTATCAATCAGGTTTGAAATCAGGTTTGTAAAGTGTCCTTCATCTGCTTCAATAACGTCGTTTACTGCATTGAGCTGGAGATCTACCTGGCCTTGCTTATCCTGTAATTGTAGTTGATGGTTGTTGAGGGCCTTGTGCACCAGGTCGTGCGCATGCACCTTTTGCATATTTAACTTCAGCTCCTGTTTGTCGAGCAGCGCAGCCTGCAGGATGGTCTCGACATGTTTGTTCATCCGCTTGTTTTCTTCCTTAATAATGTTGTTGAAGTAGGTTCGTTTTTCTACATCCTGAACCACTTTTTCGTTTTTCAACGCATCAACGGCAAGCGATATGGTAGCAAGGGGTGTTTTAAATTCATGCGTCATATTATTAATGAAATCGGTTTTGATTTCACTCAACTTTTTCTGTCGCAACAGCGTATGTACAGTAAGGGCGAAGGCCGCAATAATGATGAGCGTAAAAGAGAGTGCAACAACAATCATCCATTGCAGCGATTCCCATACCTGGGTCTTAAAATCCGGAACGATTACGAACAGGTGTTCAAACGGAACGAGGCCTTCCATGACTGAACCCGACTCCGGATTAATGGCAAAGATTTTGGTTTTATTATGTGCAGAATCTTCGAATTCGTTGATGAAGTTCCTGGATTGCATTTCCACATTATAGGAGTTGGAATTGGATGTGATTGCAAATTCGAATTTCACATCTTTCAGGCCCTTTTCTTCAAAGGCTTTTTGAAGCTTCTCATTGATTTCGAAGTAAGCATAATGCTGGGCGATGGTTGACCTGCCCATTCCAAGCGCAAAATCATCGGGCGGAACTAAACCGATCTTTGAATTGTTTGGAAGTTTAAAGGATGGTGCGATGGAAGCTTTAGCGCTGAGTTCATTTGCAACCATGGTTCCGGCCTCTTCGACCTTTGAAATCAGTTGCCCCTGCCGGAGCTCGATCATGTCTTTAAACCAACTGACCTGGAGCATGATGATGCCCAACAGGGATAAAGAAATCAGTATGACAATGATGGGGAAAATTCTCTTCATCGGGTTACAAATATAGAGGCATTGCTTAGTGTTTCACCGATCTTCCTGCTTTTTAACGGAGCATTTGCAGCGGGTATTCAGAATTTTATTATGTATAAAAAACAATTCGTCTTAATTTTCATTTATGGACAATATAGCATCCGGGGACATTCTGATATCAGACCCCTTTCTTAAGGATCCAAACTTTATGCGCTCGGTGGTCGTAATCTGTGAACACCAGCCACAGGGTAGCTTTGGCTTTGTACTGAATAAAAAGTACGAGCAAGGCCTCGGTGATTTAATCGCCGACATACCCGATACTAACTTTCCTGTTTATTATGGCGGGCCGGTTCAATTGGATACGGTGCATTTCTTACACCGGCTACCCGGGTTGATTACAGGAGGTTTTGAAATAGCTGACGGAATTTTCTGGGGTGGGGATTTCGAAGAAGTTACCGAATTGCTTAAAGAAGGTAAGGTTAACCGTAACGATATTCGCTTTTTTATTGGTTACAGCGGGTGGAGCGAGGGGCAACTTGAAGAAGAGATGAAAACCAAAAGCTGGATTACCAGTAAAGCCACTGAAGAACTTATATTTTCACCTGATGTGAACAACACCTGGAAAGTAGCACTTAAACAACTTGGTGGGGAATACCAGCAAATGGTAAATTATCCTATTGATCCCCAACTTAATTAAGTTAGCATTGAGTGGGTCAAAGCAAAGGTGCATCAACTCACACGGTGTTTTGGACAAACTTCTCTCAAAAGCAAGCGCTCTACCCGCAGGTAGAGCGCTCAACTTAAAAACACACATTTTTAAAACTCCATTACAGTTGTCCTATCCCGCGCCTATTTAAGCGGGAAAATTACACCTGCGTTTACGCCAACATTGTTAAGGCTGGTAAGACCATTTTTGGTGTATGGGGTCATACTATAGCTTGCACCAAGTTGAATGCTGGTGCTTTTACTTTTATTAACCGGGATGAACACCCCCGCCCCTGCATTAGCTGTAAAGGCAGTATTTGGCTTGCCATCGGAAAACTTACCAAGGTATTGGCGGTAGTTAACAATGTTCAGGCCGGCGCCAACACTAACGTAGGGTTGAACTGCTGCTTCCGAGCCACCTAATGGCAAGTACGTACCGTTGATGGTTACGGGCATTACCTCAAGCGTATTGCTAAGCACAGCAGAAACAGTCTGGTTATCTTCAAGTTTGTAAACCTGGCGACCATACTTCTGGTAGTAGGATTGATAGCCCACACCCAATCCCAGGCTTACTTTCGGATTAAACCAATAACCAATTTCACCAAATGCGCCCCTAAACGATGTGTTGGTGATGTAATCGTTTTTCAGGCTACCGACCGGCATAGCGGCGTTATAATTAAGTTTCATGGTAACCCTGCCAGGTGCCTGCGCTACAGCAAAATTCACCGCAGTAGCAAAAACAACCAACAGACCTATAATTCGGATTGTCTTCATAATCTTGTTCGTTTAACTTATAAGGTTTTTAAGTAAGGAGATTGATCAAAAATGGTTTTCACCTGCTCGCCGGCCGTGCTGCTGTTAAATATTCCTGAACCACGAATCAGGCCGGTAAAAATAACGTTGATCCGGTTTGAGGAACGGGCATTTTTAAGGTCCAGCAAGTCAATGGTAAGTGCTCCCTCGGTTACAGAATAACTTGCGTAGCTATACGGTGAATAGTAGCCGAAACCACCGTAGCCATAATAGAAAGGATCGTAAAAATTACCATAGTAGTCGTAGTAATCGTTATAGCGCACAACCCCGGCGCTGGTGTTGTAGATCCTGCTTACGTTTACCGCAAGATCAGGATTAGAGGTACGGCTTACCTGGGTAAAGCCGCGTGCCTGCAGGTTTTGTTTTACGGCGTTCACAAAAGCCAGGTCGGTAGCGTTTGATTGTTTTGACCCCTGGCCATTATTAATTACCGCAACAGTGTCGGAAATACTAAAGGTTTTATATGCGCTGAATTGCGCTGTTGAATCATAGTTGGTAATATAAATCCTCGACTCCTCTTCTGTCAGGTTGGCCAACGGGTCCTTGGAACAACTGACCAACGCAATCATCATGCTTAGCGCTGTGGTCACAATTGCAAATTTGCTTCTCATAGTTCTCTTCTTTATGTTTAATTGATGGTACACGATACTTACGCAAAACAGGTGCCTGCATACGTTGACAAAATCTTAAAACCGGCCTGGAAAAAACCAGGTGAGATACAGCCTGAACAAGGGTTTCGCTAAATGCCTGTTTTTGAAAGCATAGCCAACTACAGCTGAAAAATTGGGGTTTGAATTAAACCTCTAATACGTGGCAATCGCAGGGTTTTAGGCGTAAGCTAAAGGCTTGAAAACAAAAAACCCCGGAGCATTACTGCCCGGGGTCGTAAAAACGTATAAATATTACTACAATGCTACAGCGCCTTCTACAAGTACGGTTGCTTTGTTATTGATTACTTCAACAAAGCCGCCTTGTATAGTATAGTTAGATGAACTCGTTTTGCTGTTCAGCACCTTCAAGTTACCCTTTGTGAGTGCACTTACAATTGGCGCGTGCCTGTCGAGCACTTCAAATAAACCATCAATTCCTGGTAACTGCACACCGTAAACTTCACCGCTGTAAAGCTTCTTTTCAGGAGTAAGAATTTCTAAAGTCATAATTGTACTTAGATGTTAGCTAGTTTGATTTGTACAGCTGATTAGCCCTGAGCTGCAGCAATCATTTTCTTACCTTTTTCAACGGCATCTTCGAGTGTTCCTACCAGGTTGAAGGCTGCTTCCGGATACTCATCCACTTCGCCGTCCATGATGGCATTAAAACCACGGATGGTATCTTCAATGCTTACAAACACACCTTTCAAACCAGTAAATTGTTCAGCCACGTGGAAAGGTTGTGACAGGAAACGCTGCACACGACGTGCTCTTGATACTGTCAGTTTGTCTTCTTCACTAAGCTCATCCAATCCAAGGATCGCAATGATATCCTGAAGCTCCTTGTAACGTTGCAATATCAGCTTAACCCTGTTTGCACAATCGTAGTGTTCATCGCCCACGATGGCAGGGGTAAGAATACGACTGGTACTATCCAAAGGATCCACCGCGGGGTAAATACCAAGGTCAGCAATTTTCCGGCTCAATACCGTTGTGGCATCGAGGTGCGCAAAGGTAGTTGCCGGCGCCGGGTCAGTAAGGTCATCCGCAGGTACGTATACCGCCTGAACGGAGGTAATTGAACCATTTTTGGTTGAGGTAATCCTTTCCTGCATCAATCCCATTTCGGTAGCCAGCGTTGGTTGGTAACCTACCGCGGATGGCATACGTCCTAACAGGGCCGATACTTCTGATCCCGCCTGTGTAAAACGGAAGATATTATCAACGAAAAACAGGATGTCTCTTCCTTTTCCGGTTCCATCACCATCACGGAAGTATTCGGCAATGGTAAGACCACTTAGGGCCACCCTCGCACGTGCTCCGGGAGGTTCATTCATTTGTCCGAAAACAAAGGTTGCCTTACTTTCTTTAAGCAGGTCGAGGTTAACTTTTTCAAGATCCCAACCACCTTCTTCCATGCTATGCTTGAAATCGTCGCCGTAGTTCATGATACCAGCTTCGATCATTTCTCTCATCAGGTCATTTCCCTCACGGGTTCTTTCTCCCACACCGGCAAATACGCTCAATCCACCATAACCTTTAGCGATGTTGTTGATCAACTCCTGGATAAGTACCGTTTTTCCAACCCCGGCACCACCAAACAGGCCGATTTTACCACCCTTGGCATAAGGCTCAATCAGGTCGATTACCTTAATACCTGTATAAAGTATTTCTGTTGCCGTACTTAAGTTTTCAAATAACGGTGGTTTGTTGTGTATTGGTCGTCCGTTTACCTTACTTACAGGAGGCAAACCGTCGATTGGGTCTCCGGTAACATTAAACAAGCGTCCGTTAATGCCTTCTCCGATTGGCATTGCAATCGCAATCCCGGTATCAATCACCTCTGTCCCGCGCACCAATCCTTCCGTGCCATCCATTGCTATGCAACGCACACTATCTTCCCCGAGGTGTTGCTGAACTTCCATTACCAGGGTGTCTCCATTTTCCCGCTTCAATTCCAAAGCGTTATAAATTTCAGGCAGTTTACCAAAAAACTGTACGTCAACTACAGCCCCGATAACCTGTTTAACCTTCCCGTTATTTGCCATATTGCAAGTATTTATGTTAACTCTACCAATTTTGCTGCAAATGTAAGGGAATAGCACCTGAAAAGTTACGCTTACAACAGAAATTCAGCCCCTTTTGGTCACGATCATGGGGAAAAAGTTGGTCACCGGTTGGGCATTAAGGTGTTTTTTTTTGGAGCCGGCATACGGGCAGAGATGGAGCTGCCGTTGCCACGCTCGCTTGTACGGTAAAGCCCTATTGAACAAAACCGCGGGTGCAACATCCCTCTTAAACAGGTGCAGTTCTGCCACAATCATATTCCTTAGTACCTTGCGACCATGATCATCAAAACGGCCGAATACCTTATTTCCAGCCCGGATATTTCAAACTGCCCCGCCGCAGACCGACCTGAATATGCGTTTATCGGTAGAAGTAATGTTGGAAAGTCGTCGCTGATTAACAGTATTTGCAACAACCAGAAGCTGGCGAAAACGTCAGGCTCCCCGGGCAAGACACAAATGATCAACCACTTTACCATTGAGAGCCTTCCCGACAAACACGCCCCACATACAAAGCCAGACCCCTGGTATATAGTTGACCTGCCGGGTTACGGCTTTGCAAAAGTTTCCATTACCAACAGGCGCCGCTGGGAGCAGATGATTGAAAACTACTTACGCAAACGAGAAAACCTCGTGAACGTCTTTATATTAATCGACAGCCGTCATGAGCCCCAAAAAATTGATCTCGATTTTGTAAATATGCTGGGAAAATGGAACACACCTTTTTCGCTGGTATTTACAAAAGCTGATAAAGAAAACCAACGAACCGTGGCGGCAAATGTAAAAGCCTTTCTTGCCGCCATGCGGGCAACATGGCAATTCCTGCCACAGAACTTCGTAACCAGTGCCGTCAAAAACATGGGCAGGGATAAGATCCTGGGGTTTATTGAAACGTGTAATAGTGAATGGAAGGAAGGAGGGAAGTAATTTTTGGGTATTGGGTTTTGAGGTATTGGGTATTAAGGTATGGGGTTCGCGCCGGCGCAGGTGTTGTCACCTGGGATGGGAGTATTTTTAGATCTTGGGTATTGAGGTATTGGGTTCGCGCCGGCGCAGGTGTTGTCACTTGCGAAAGGGGAAAGTAGTTCTTGGGTATTGGGTAATAAGGTATTAGGTATTGAGGTATAGGGGTTCCCGCCGTCGCAGGTGTCGTCACCTCCGACTTGAGTAAGCAGGAGTAGTGTAGCGGTGCCCTCGCAGGTGTTGTCACCTGCGATTAGACATAAGCAGGAATGATGTCGGCCTCCGCAATTGTTCCGCCGGCGCAGGTGTTGTCACCTGCAATTGAATCCCGGAACCGCAAAAGCAGCAGACCGCATCGAAGCGGTAGGGCTTTTCTGCAAACAACTGCGAAGCTGGTTTACAAGCTAGTTTACCACCTTATTGGCGCAGCTGCTGCTTGCAAAGGCTTCTGGTTTGGCTTTGAAGGCGAAACCCATCCCCAGGATGTATCCCATAGCTTCCCTTAGTGCATCGTTGCTTTTAAATTGTGGGTTGGTATTAATGTCCGCATGTACTTCCATGTCCACATCATAGGTGGTAAACAGGTTACAGAGTTCATAGGCAATCTCTATGCTCTTAGCCACTTCCACCAGCATTCTTTCTTTAATGGTATACTGCTGGCGGCTCTTTTCATTATGGATGTACATAAAACCGCCATGGCCCTCGCGCAAAAACACGATCACCGTTGCAAACTCCGTTTCGTGTCCCTTTACCTGGCTATCGGTACCAATACAAACTTTTAGCTTAAAACCTCTTGCGGTCTCCCGTTTGATAGCTGACTCTACAGCATTAATGATTGGAAGGTCAATTGGCTCGCCACTGAATTTTCTCCAAAGCATATAAAAATGGGTTTTTGTAATTTACCCATAAAACCGTAAGTCAACAAAAATTGGTGTTAAGTATTTATTAACCGCTGTGGACAGCGATTGCTTGAAGTGAATGCAGCGAAAACCAATACCAGTCGGGGATTTAGCCGAGAATACATAGACATGCCTGCAACCCGCTCCTGTATATCAAACTAAAAATTCATGAGCGTCCTTTTATGGCCAGACGTTACTGCTGCATTTTTAATAATGAAAGGATACAGGTGATTAGTGCTCAACGCATCGATCGTATTTGCACAAGCGTCAGTATTGGCCCGTGCTGAGCATTACAAGGGTACAAGCTTCCATCGTTTGTATACCTTTTTGTTTAGCAAGTTTATATAACTCGTCATTTTCCGTACCCGGATTGAAGATGATACGTTTGGGTGAAAGTGAAAGTATGTAGTCGTAATATTCCCGTTGGTTTGCAGGGTTAAGGTAAAGTGTAACGGTATCAATGTCTGCCTGATCGGGCTGGCCCTTTATAATCTCAACAGTTCCGATGGTGCCCGGACGGCGCCCGATGGCTACTACAGCATGTTGGTGCGCGAGTAATTTTCTGACAGCCATATTGCTGTATCGTCCCGGATTTTCCGATGCACCCAGTACCATGGTCTTTTTCATCATGGAATAATTTAGTGTAAAAAACTACAACAATTAAACCACCAAATGAATGTAGGTAAGTGTTAAGCCGGCCGGACTGCTAAAAAAGGTGGTATTGTTTTCGGCAAGATTGACTTACGATTTGTTTAAAAGCTGCAGAGAGTTCATTGAATTTAAAATGGTAACCTGCTTGTAAAAGCCTGGTTGGCACCACCCACCTACTCTTTAGCAGCAACTCCGTTTCTGTTCCGATCAATACTGCCCCTATTTTCAGCATCCATTCGAAAGCCGGCAGCCCAATTGCGTGGCCGGTAACTTGCCGCAATGTTTTCATAAATGTGGCATTGCTTACGGGCTTTGGCGAACAAACATTATAGACTCCATCGAGCTGTGGGTTCCCGGTCAGAAATTCAATTACTCCTGCTACGTCTTCTATATGTACCCAACTGTACATTTGTTTGCCTGAGCCCTGCCTTCCACCAAGGCCCCATTTCAGAAGATTAAAGTAGGGTATCATTACACCCCCGGGTCCAAGCGTTACGGCAATTCGAAGTGCAACTTTGCGTGTACCATTGGTGACCTGTTCAAAAAAGGTGGCTTCCCATTGCTTGCATACCTGAACGCTAAAGTCGTTTTCAATTTCACCGCTTGCTTCGTCCTGTGGGCGGTCGTTTGCATGTCGGTATATTGTTGCCGACGCAGCATTTATCCATAATGCAGGCGGCCTTTTGCATCCGCGAATTGCCTCACCAATTGCCAGGGTAGACCTGATCCTGCTTTCAAGTATGGCTTCGCGGTTGGCGCTGGTGTACCTGCAGTTCACTGATTTTCCACAAAGATTAATTACCAGCTCGCTTCCATCAATCTCATCTGCCCACCCGCCCTGGCTTTCTCCATCCCACTTCACCGTTCTGATATTCTGCCTGGATGCTTGTTGCTGAGCACCCTGTTTATAACCATTATTTACTGCGTTCGTCTTTGCCCGACTAAGCACAACTACCTCAAAGTTTTTGGCAAAGTGTTCAGCAAGGTACCTGCCGATAAAGCCGGAACCACCAGCTATGATCACCCGTTTATTGTTCATGATATAAGTTTTCAATTATGGGAATGCTATCGCCCGCATCGGATGTTTCCAGGCAAACCCGGTGCAATCCGAACGGAAGGGTTTTATCAACGATACCTCGCCCAATTAAAGCTTCAGTAGTTAATCAAAACGTAAATGCAGAAAAAAATTTTGTGACTCAGATCAGGTCAAGTGGCCTGATCATATACCTGTATGTTTCCTTGTAACAAATAACCGTGTAGAACAATGACAAAACCGGTACAACAATCAAGAGCACCGAAGTAAAATGGGGTTGTGATGGTAAGAGAAACATTGACACAATAAGCAAAATCAGGGCGGTTCTATGATAATAAAACCGGGGCATTGATTTACCGGTATAACAGCCTTTTACTTCATGGTAAATCATTCCAGAAACCTGCCATCCCGCCAATACCGTATAGCCAGTAAGGAGCAGGTCAGGATGAAAAATAAATATGATCCAAATAGCCGTTAACATTCCAACCTGGACCCACCAATCGATTTGTTTGATGCGTTTCATAAAGTGCTATTGATAATACTTGAGCAATGGTATTTAGTTGTTCTTATCACTATTTCATCAGCTTAAGAAAACTTCCCCAAAACCAATTCTCTTCTGCCTTGATCATTGTATTCAACGTGCTTTGCGCCTGGTTGCTGAATTTTTGAAGGTTGGCCACAGTTGTTGTGAAGGCTACCATTTCCGGGTCAGCCGGATCTCCATCAACCTGGCTTAGTTGAGTAAGTACATCAGTCAGCGGATCAAGCTCACGTTTTTTTCTTTGGTACATGATCCTTGTTGCCACTTTCCAGATGTCCTTTTCGGCGGTGAAATACTCTTTGCGTTCGCCGGCAACAATAACCTTGGAAACGAGGTTCCAGTCAATGAGTTCCCGAACATTCATATTGCTGTTTCCACGGCTAATGCTGAGTTGCTCCATAATGTCCTCTGTCGTCAACGGTACAGCAGATACAAGTAGGAGGGCATGTACCTGCGCCATGGTTCTATTAATGCCCCACTGGCTTCCCAAAATGCCCCAGCTTTGAATGAACTGTGCTTTAGCCTCGGATAGTTTCATACTCATATATAGAAATGTTTTCTGAACTTTCAATAACATTTGAAAGTTTATTGTCATTAATCAGGATATTACAAGCAGAGGATACATCATTTGACAACCTTGTAGAATGTTATGTACTCTGTTGTTAAACAAACTGGGGAGGATTCGTCCCAACACCGGAAGGAAACAATGTGAGCGACCTAAAGTAACACTCGTAAAGGTCCCGAGGTTTGTTAATGTGGACGCTTCGAATGCCCACATCATCCTCCCCTCTGTTTAACCTCCCGCCTTAAGCAGGGTTGGTGATCTTAATCAAGCATTTAGGGTCGTTGTTATAAGCAAGATCCTAGATGATTAACCCCTCCCTCAGGCAATATTAAACATGATCAGCTTACCCGGGGTAAGAACCCCTTTAACAAAGTCTTTGAATATGCAGAGGTCTTTTGGTACGCTGTTGGCCTAACAGGTATAAAATGTATTACTATGAAGAAAATTTTTCTAAGCCTTAGTTTAGTTTGTGCAGTTGCACTAAGTACTACTGCGCAGGTGAAGCGCTCAGCTAATCCGGGTGGATTAATTATCAAAGGTGGCGTGAACCTCGCAAATGTTACCAACAGCAGCAATGGTGGTGTAGATGATGCCAATACATTGACTAGTTTTCATGCTGGAGTAGTAGCAGATCTGGCATTATCAGAAGGATTATCGTTACAGCCAGGACTATTGGTTACCGGTAAAGGAACAAAATCAAGTGTTGGTTCCAGCAATGACAGGAACTACTGGCAGGCTACCTCAAACCCAATTTACCTTGAACTACCGGTAAACGTTGTCGGCAAGATACCCCTGGGTAACAAGAGCCTTTTCGTTGGTGCAGGACCTTATGCCGCAATGGGCATAGCAGGTAAAAACAAAACCGAGGGTAAAATACTTGGGGTTGGTTTTAGCAGGGATTCAGACATCAGTTTCAGTGATGACGATCCTACGACTTCGTACGAGGAAAATGCAGGTTTTGGTAAGCTAAAGCGTTTCGACTACGGTCTTAATGTTCTCGGTGGTCTTGATCTTGGTAAGGTAATCATTGGCGCAAACTATGGTTATGGTTTTGCAAAGCTTAACTCAGGTGCAAGCGATCGTGCAAATGACCGGAACAAAAATCGTGTTTTAAGCTTTTCATTAGGTCTTAAATTATAACGCTCTTTCGAAATTCTTCAGCAAGTTTCGTGAAGAAAAAACTAAGCGCAGGCACCTGAAAAGGCCTGCGTTTTTCGTTTCTTGACCCCGACACATAAACATGTGATTCTGCGTTTCCGCATTTGACGTACTCAAAAGTTTCATTTGCTTTGTATCAAGAAAAACGAAAAAAAACATGAAACGCTTATTCGCAGCAATTATAACGCTGACACTCGCAAAATCATCATCTGCTCAATTTGAAGCAAGCAAACAGGTGTTCAATTCACCAGTGTTAAAGACTGAAATTCAAAAACACAAAGTTGTAGCTATCCTGCCTTTTAATGCAACCGTTAGCTATAAAAGGTTGCCGAAGAATTTTGATGCGGCAGCAAACAAAACCGAAGAACAAAGTATGTCGGTAAACATGCAAAGTGGAATGTATACCTACCTGCTTCGCAAGGCAAAAGATTTTACAGTAACCTTCCAGGATGTTGAAAGAACCAATGCACTTCTTAAGCAAAAAGGCATTTACGACAAGTTTAATGAGTTAACACAGGACTCAGTTTGTAAAGTCCTGGGTGTAGATGCTGTTATCAAGTCGAGCTATGCATATGCCAAAACAGGCAGTGAGGGAGGAGCAATCGCCAAAACCATTTTACTTGGTGCAGGCACCGGTAAGGTTGGAAGTGGAGCCCTGACCATGCAAATCAACAATGGCAAAGACGGTGAAATGCTATGGCGCTTTTACAAAGAAATGGATGAAGATGTGACCAGCTCAGCAAACGCCGTAATGGAACGCATGATGCGTAAAGTGGCCCGTAATTTCCCTTACGAAAAATAGTCCCTCATCAAACCTCTTAAGAACGGACCGTCATCGAAAATGACGGTCCTTTTTATTGTACAAATACGGTTGCGTTTAGACAGGTCTCACCTGCATGTCCGCTACTGCTTGTTGGCTAATCGCAGTGGTTCGCTGGTATAAACAAAAAAAAGGCGGGTAAAATACCCGCCTCTATCATTAATTTATTTGTTGTTAGATCAGCATTCTTAACGGTTCTTCAAGCAAGCTCTTGACCGTTTGCAGGAATGCAGCTCCTGATGCGCCGTCTACAACCCTATGGTCGCAGCTAAGCGTAACTTTCATAACGTTACCTGGTACCACCTGGCCGTTTTTAACAACAGGCACCTGTGAGATACCGCCGATCGCAAGAATACATGCATCAGGTGGATTGATAATAGCAGTGAATTCATCTATTCCAAACATACCCAGATTACTGATGGTAAATGTGCTGCCTTCCCAATCTGATGGTTGTAGTTTTTTGTCTTTGGCGCGCTGTGCATAATCTTTTACTTCGGCTGCTATCTGGCTTAATCCTTTCGTATCGGCAAACCTGATAACGGGCACGAGAAGACCTTCATCAACAGCGACCGCAACCCCGATATTTACGTGGTGGTTATACCTGATCTTATCGCCCAACCAACTACTATTTACTTTTGGATGTTGTTTTAATGCAACGGCTACTGCTTTCAACACCATATCGTTGAAGCTGATTTTTACCTTGGATATCTCATTGAGCTTTGCGCGGTTTGCCACAGCACTATCCATATCGATGCTCATGGTAAGGTAAAAGTGCGGTGCGGTAAACTTGCTTTCGGCAAGCCTCCTTGCAATGGTTTTGCGCATTTGGGAAACAGGAACTTCATCGAAGCTCACTTGTCCTGCAGATGCTGCAGCAGCCGCCGGCGCCGGTGTGGCAGCTGGTTTTGCCTCCTGCTGTTTAGGTGCAGGTGCTTCCTGTACAGGTGCTTGCTGTACAGGTGCAGCAGGCGCTTTGAAGTTAGTAATGTCTTCTTTTGTTATTCGACCATTGTCGCCACTTCCTTTTACATATTTAAGATCAACCCCTTTTTCCTCGGCGATTTTCTTTGCTAGTGGAGAGGCGAATATTCGGCCTTCGTTTACCACTGCGGGAGCTGCGGCCTGCTGTGTTTGTTGTACGGGCTGTTCTTTTGGTGTAGCCTCAGCCGCCGGAGCTTCCTGTTGTGCCGGAGCACTTGTTGTTGCCCCCCCTTTTGCTGCTGCAACAATTTCATCAATATTCAATCCTTCCTGACCAATAATACACAGCAGGTCGTTTACCTGGATTTTTTCACCGGGTTGCGCACCCTGGTATAACAGTTTACCATCTTTGTAACTTTCGAGTTCCATGGTGGCCTTATCGGTTTCTATCTCCGCAAGTACATCTCCCTTTTTAACATCATCACCAATGTTCTTGTTCCAGCCGGCGATTACGCCTTCCGTCATGGTGTCGCTTAACCTTGGCATCAGAACCACCTCTTCCATTTTAGAGATATCCACTCCGGAAGATTTGCCGGGAGCCGGTGTAGCTTTTGGTGCTTCCGGTTCAGCAGCTTTTGCCGGAGCGGCTGACTCCTGTGCAGGTGCAGCCTGCGGTTCGGCAGCAACACCATTACTGCCACCGGAATGTTGAGACACCAGTGCAGATACGTCTTCCCCACCCTTTCCTATAATAGCCAGCAAATCGTTTACCTGTAATTTTTGTCCGTCATCAGCACCCCGGTGCAACAACACACCTTCCTGGTAACTCTCAAGTTCCATAGTGGCTTTGTCTGTTTCGATCTCCGCCAGAAGGTCGCCCTTCTTCACTGCGTCACCTACTTTTTTATGCCATGCTGCAATAACACCTTCTGTCATCGTATCGCTTAGCCGGGGCATTAATATCGCTTCTGCCATATTTGTTTTTTATGCTTTTTACCGAACGTTTTTAAAGGTAACGGCACGAAATGCCGCAAAAAATCAAGGACGTGAAATTACAGTAAAATACCTATTCGCAATATGGAGTTTTTATTTTTTGTTGCTCCTGAAAACCAGCTGAAAACGCGTTAAAAGCCAATGTAAGCTCGCTGTAAAAAGCAGACTTTTACAGGCAAACCGTTTCGATTCGAGCACATGTGACAGGGGTATAAGAAGATGAAATTTGGTCCGAACACCTTATTGAAGGTCGTTCAAAAGCGTGTTGGATTGTACGCGTTTTTTGCGCATTACAAGTGGGGTGAGTAGTATATAGGCAATGGCGAGTACGATCAGTAAAAACTTAATTGCAGCAAACATAAAGGTAGATGCGACTACTTCTTTACTGATGTGCCCGTTCAGTGTGCGAAGCATTAAGATGTTTTCAACCACATCAAAAAACCCGGCGATGATTACACCCCTGACCATCCAGTTACCAAATCGCCGCCAAAGGCTATCACCCCGTTTTCTGATCAAAAGCAAAGCAGTATGCAACAATAGGGTATAACAAATAATGAACAGGAAGTCGATAAGTACGTTATTCAATGCGATCGCCAAAACAGGCAGCCAGGTATTGTAAAGACGGGTGGCATTTTCAACCGTTCCGGCAAACTCAAGGTCGAGAATACCCATAGGGGTTTGAGGGGTTTTGAGCAAGACGCCCTGGTATTGCATTACCCCGATCATTACGACGGTGAGCACGGCTGAGATGAAGAGCCTTCTTTTATAGCGCACGTTAGCAGTATACAGTTGTGCTAAAGTTAGCCATCGTTTTAGAGTATTACAACACTTATTCCCCTTTCAGATCTAATATGGGCTAATTCGTAAGGGACAGCACTGTGATACAACATGAAGGTCTCAAGTTCATAGATGAATAGACACCAAACATCTAGCAGCCCACATCAAAAAACCGACGTGATAAAATACCTATTAATAATCCAGCTCCAGCTTCAGCCGGTCTTTTAGTTCTTTTATAAGCGGGTATTGCTCTACAAGTCGCTGGTATTTCTCGCGGGTATTTAGCGGCGCAGCTGTTTGTGTTGCTGTTGATGGAGCATCCTCCAACTCTATTGTAAACCTGATGCTGTTGTTCTGAAACTTCCGGTGCAGGAACTCCAATAGGTTCATTTTCTCCTGCTCGATAAACTTCTTTTCTATTGTTGTAGATACCGTTAAGGTGAAGTTTTGAAAGTCTACCACCCGCTGCCGTGCTATGTTAAAAGCGGTTACATGCGGGTTCTTTGAAGGCTGCCCTTTGAGCAGTTCAGTATATTCCTTTAAAGCATCTTTCAGGCAGCTATCGTCGAGTGATATACATTCTTTAACCTCTTCAGCTTTTGCATTTCCCTGCTTTTCGCGGAGGCTTTGCAGTAAACTCCTTTTTGCACCCGGCGCTGCTGTTTTGGGCTGTTTGGGTGCGACAGCAACAGCAGTAGACGAAAATGCTGAATTCCCGAGTGATTCATTAGACGGGTTGAAAACTGGCTCGGGTGCGGTCCTGGTAACAGCTGGTTGGGGCGGCTGAGCAGGCAGCGGCGGTTCAATATGAAGTTTTGCAGCAGGAAGTGGAGCTGGTGTTTCGGGGGCAAGTATCTGGAGCGATTGCAGCGGAGTGGCCTTATAAGCTACCGGGCCGCTAACCCGCTTTTTTTTTACCAAAGACGCTGTCTGGTTATCAAACGACAGGTCGATGGCTTGTTGAAGAAAAGTAAGTTTTATAAGGGTAAGCTCAACATGCAACTTCTTGTTTCTTGCCATTTTATAATTGATCTCAGCCTCGTTTAGAATATTGAGGGCGCCAACCATAAATGCAGGATGTACCGCTTTGGCAGTTTCAATGTATTTCGATTGCAGACCTTCTACAACATCGAGTAATGCTGCGGCTTTTTCGTTTTTACAAACCAGCAGGTTGCGGATAAATTCAGCAAATCCACCAAGCACCAGGTCGCCTTCGAAACCCTTACGATTTATCTCATCAAAAAGCAACATTGCAGTGGCCATGTCTTCGTTCAGCTGTGCTTCTAACAGCTTAAAAAAATAATCATGGTCAAGAATGTTGAGGTGTTCAAGTGTATTCTGGTAGGTAACTTGGCCGTTTGTAAAGCTTACTATTTTATCGAGGATGCTGAGCGAGTCGCGCATACAGCCTTCGCTTTTTTGAGCAATAACCTGTAGTGCTGCTTTCTCAGCGTGAATTTCTTCTTTATCGGCAATCTCCTGCAGATGCCCAACAGTATCGTTGTTGGTGATTCTTTTAAAATCGAATATCTGGCAACGGCTCAGAATCGTTGGAAGGATCTTGTGTTTTTCCGTGGTTGCAAGAATAAAAATCGCATAAGGTGGGGGTTCTTCAAGCGTTTTAAGAAAAGCATTGAAAGCGCTTGCGCTTAACATGTGCACCTCATCTACAATATACACCTTATACTTGCCCGCCTGTGGCGCAAACCTTACCTGCTCAACCAGTGAACGTATGTCGTCGACGGAATTGTTGCTTGCAGCATCCAGTTCGTGAATGTTCATGGAGGTTCCCTCGTTGAAGGAAACGCATGAATTACAAACGTTGCAGGCTTCGCCTTCTTTTGTCTGGTTTTCGCAGTTGATTGTTTTTGCAAGTATACGGGCACAGGTGGTTTTACCTACACCCCGCGGCCCGCAAAACAAGAAGGCATGGGCGAGTTGCTGGTTACGAATAGCATTTTTGAGGGTGGTAGTAATATGAGCCTGACCAACCACCGTATTGAAATTCTGGGGCCTGTATTTCCTGGCCGAGACGATGAATTTATCCATTTGTACAGCGATCGCCGCTAAAAAGACAGCAGCGTAGGGCTGCAAAATAACAAACTTTGCACAAGAAGGCAGGGCATGTTTTGCACAATTCAACCGCCCCGGTGTGTGTAGTTCTTCTGCCTAAATCGCATGCGTGCCGACAGCCAGGCAAAGCCGCCCCGGCGAGCCACAAAGCTCTGAGTCAGGGCAGATTTAGCCATGCTTTTTGGGGATCGGCAACACCGGATGTAGCAATCTGTTGCGCTGCACGTTGCAGCCTGGCTTCAGAATAGGGTCTAATCGCTGACCCAAATAACCCCATTGAACGGCAGCCTGACGAATAAAAGCTTAGACGTGAGCCAAACAGACGGGTGCAGAAGATTGAACCCCTGTTAAACGGAGCGTCGCAACCACTGTCGCCCATGGTCATCCCGCCGGCCTCAACTAAAGCACCACCTCATGTCGCTGGAAAGGGATGGCTGGATCGAAGATGTAGCGGTAAGTAATCATGCGCCGGCTTTGTGTTCCACCGATTGCCTTATAAATGCCCAGCATCCGGGGGTTCCAATCGCCGGCCCAACCCATTTCGATGAGGTCGTATTTGGCTTCTTTTCGAATAACAAGGGTACCTGAGTAGATCATGAACGCGTCGATGCCCAGGGCCTGGAACTTGGGGACAATGCCAAAGGCTACCCCATTGATTTTACGCGAAGGTTTAAATTTCTTCAGCCAAAGGAACCATAACTTCTGCAGCAATCCGAACCGGCCCTTGAAGTATTTAAAGTACTGGTTGATATCCGGAATGTTGATCCACATGCCTATCGGCTGTTCTTTGTAATAAGCAAACCAGACGAGGCTCTCATCCATGACCGGCTTCATTTTCTTGAAGATCTTCAAAGCCTGTGCAGCGGAAATTTCTTTGCCGGAATCGTGTTGTGCCCAGGCGGCATTGTAGATTTCGGAGAAGTCGCTGGCGTATTTTTCGAGTTTATCTTTTTCGATGTGCCTTGCCGCATAATCGGGTTTGGCCGCAAACTTTGCATGCCGTTCGGGATACTTTTCGCTGAGTGTGCCGTATACCTGTAAGGTGTAGTAAAACTGGTTGTAGAAATTATTGAAGCCATACGCTTCGAACAACTGCTCGTAATAGGGCGGATTGAACGAAATGCCATACATAGGTTCTTTGTTGAAACCTTCGACCATGAGACCCCACCATTTGTCGCGTTCGAGAAAGTTAACGGGTCCATCCATAGCCTGCTTACCTTTTTGTTGGAGCCATTTTTTAGCGGTGTCGAACAACAGGTTTGCGGCGGCCTGGTCGTTTATACAATCGAAAAAACCGATACATCCGGCCGGGAACGTGTCGCCTTTGTTGGTATATTTTTCAGACGTAAATGCGGCAATACGGCCAATGGTTTTACCCTCATCCGATTGAAGAATCCAACGGATTGCTTCACCGTGCCTGAAGGCCTTATTTGTTTTTGGATCAAATACGTCCTCAACCTCTTTTGTAATTGGCTGTATGTATTTGGGATTTGCGCGGTTTAAGCTAACGTTAATCTGTATAAACTCCCTTGCCGTTGAACTATTCCCGACTTCGATCACTTTCATGGTAAACTTTTTTCCTTTTTGTTGGCTGACCCAGAAATGGGAGGTTAAACCGAACCGGAATTGTTCTTTTGCGCTGCACGGCAGGTTTACCACTCTGGAACTCCAGGTAATATAATTTAAGCAGGATGATGAAATACGATATGAGTACCGGACCAAACACAAGACCGGAAATGCCAAAATACTTTATACCCATGATTACACCCAAAACGGTAATAATCGGATGCACATCGGCCATCTTTTTAGCCAGTACAAAACGAACCACGTTGTCGGTAAGGCCAAGCACGATTAATCCCCAGACCAATAAGAAGGAGCCCTGCCAACTGTGGCCCATGGTGAAAAGGTAAACGCTTACCGGCAACCAGACCAATGCAGTACCAATTAGTGGCACAATAGATGAAAATGCGGTAATTACCGCCCAAAAACCGGCTTCGGGAACTCCTGCAATCAGGTAGCCAATGTAGCCGCAAAGCCCCTGTGCAACCGCAATTGCCGGCACGCCGACTGAATTACTAAAGGTGAGGTTGACCAGCTCTTTTCCAAACAATTCGATTTTCTCCCGCTTGAAAGGCAGGTAAAAAACGATTGCAGCCTCCATGCGGTTGATGTTGATGAGCATGAAGTAAAGGAAAAAATACAACATGGTGATGGTACCGAAGAAGTTGAGCCCTTCATTTAGCAATGATGAAATGGCCCCGGTTGCCTTGGCCTTTATGCCTGCAATATTTTCTTCGGTTAGAACGGCGATGTTGAACTGGTGCTGAATTCTATCCTGCAGGGAATGCAGGCTTTGTACCATGAGGTCGGGATTGGCGAGGTAATATTTACCCTTCATGTACAACAGGTAGCTGATGATGAAGATCGGGACCATGATAATGATCACAGAAATAAACATCACGTAAACGGCTGCCGCCGTTCTCTTCCAACCTCTTTTTTTAACGAGCCGGTCCATCAGCCTGCGGCTAAGTATGTAGAAGATTACGGCGCCGAGAAATGCCGTAAAAAATTGGGACAGGCTGTAATACAACAGCAATCCAAAAATGATGATTATGGAAAGGAAAATGTATCGGTTGATCTTTTGGTCGAGGGGCTTTTCCTCCATACTGTATATTTAGCAGCGGTTTGTACGAAATCGGTAAATTTGAAAAGCCCAAATATAACATTGTTTAACAGCTGGGTTTATCAAAAAAATATGTTTCGCATGGCCGGATTTTTATACAACCTCCTGAAGTTCGTTCAATCTAAAGATTCGAAAATGGAAACCGAGAAAACCTTCTTTGAAGACGTGCAACAGAGGGTAGAGCGTTATGTACAAGACAGGCTCCTGTTGGCAAAACTGGAAGCGACTGAAAAGATTGCCGGTGTGGCCCCGAAGATGTTTCTTGTGTTGGCGCTGGCGTTTATTGGCTTCTTTATCGTAATGATTGCAAGCTTTTTGTTGGGCTATTTCTTTAGCTTGTTAACCGGCAGCGTATTCGCGGGCTTTGGGATTATCCTGGGCATATACATCGTAATCTTTTTTGTGATGATATTGTTGTACAAGCGCTACATTAAACAGGCACTCGCTAACATGATCGTTAAAATGATGTTTTCAAAATCAAACGGGGAAGTACACCATGACGCATGACTTATCGCATATTAACAGCCTTGAAACGTTGCGAACAGAAAAGAGGGTGATTCGCAATAGCTTGAACCAGCAGGAGGCTGATCTGAAACGGAAGATGCAGGAATTACCGGCAGAACTCGCCGCGGCGGGCGCAAACACTTTGATACCAAAGATGCTTCGGGGTAAGGTGACTAATACGGCGTTGAAAGGTGGAAAGTTCCTGATCAATAAGTTTTTTGTTGACAGCAATGGTCCGAAACTCTTGTCGGGACCCGGCAAGCCCGGTGTATTATCGGTGGTTAAAAACGTTTTTAAGCTGATCAGGAAAAAATAAGCCCGGCAACAAATTTCTACAGGTTTTCAAGCATGTTTACAACACCTTCTCTTTTGAGAATCAGGTACCCCAGCCGGTCGTTGCTGATACCATCCTTTAAGTGGTAATTAAAGATCAATTGGTCTTCCTGCACGCTCGTCTCGAAAAACTTAAACTGGATATTAGGAAACTGCCTTAACGGCTCGCCGATTTCGTACAGGTGGGTCGATAAGATGAATAATGCATTTTTCATTTTACGCAACCCTTCGATGACTGAAGTGCTGCACTTCATTGCGTCCTGAACATTGGTGCCTTTAAAAAGCTCATCGATAAGAATTAGCCAATTGCGCCCATCGTTGATTTTTACGATCGTCTTTTTGATGCGCTGGACTTCGTTGAAAAAGTAGCTTTCGCCTTTTGTAATGTTATCTTCTACCTGGATGTTACTTAATAAACCATCGAAGATGCTTAATTCAAGACTCGTTGCAGGCACGCCCATACCAATGTGCGCAAGGTACACGGAAACGCCGACGGCCTTGATGAAGGTACTCTTACCTGCCATGTTGGCCCCGGTTAGAAACAAGAAGTTGCGGTCTGGCTGCAGGTCCACATCATACGAAACCGGTTCAGGGATCATCAGGTGAAATAAACCCGTAGCTTTTACGGATGGCGCATTTTCTTTGTTGAAGACGGGGAACACAAAATCCTTCCTGGTACTTGCTACGGCAAAGCTGTAATAGGCGTCGAGCCTGCTGTAGAGCTCGACCAGTTCAAATGCTTCCTGCTTAAAGTTGCGACGAAGAAAGTTTCCGAAAGTGATCACATTTGCCGCGGAAAGTTTCTGCCCTTTATTCCAGGCAAGCATATCACTCACAACCGGCTTGCGCAGCAACATGCTAATCCTTTCGAGCATGTTCCGCAACAAGGGCGGGAGCTCTTCTGTTCCAAAGAGATCAACAATATACTTAAGACCTTTTACGAAGTCGATGAAATGATTGACCGAATATTTAACGAGTGAATAATCAGGCGCGTTCAGGAACCTGTAAGAAAGCGCGTTAAGCGTATTTGCCTGTGCGGGAAGATCGCCAATCGAGGAGTCGTAAAATTTATCGATTACCATTACTGTTCCGTTGGTGATCGTTGCAGGCCATTTGTCGAGCCTGCCGATGATCAGCTGAATGGTCCGCTGTGTTTCCGTGATTTTGGACAACTCACTAAAAGGGTGCGCCAGTAGAAAACGCAGCCATTCCTTTCCCCTGATGGTGGTGGTATAATCCAGGTGGTGTAGCACGGATTGCTCTTCCTCCGAATGAAAAATGGAAAGGTCGTTTAAAGTGGTTTTATCAATCTGCATTCGCGGTAGGGGCTAACCCTGTTTTTATGGCTGATGTGAATGAATGAACAATACTTTGAATAAGTATGCCAGCTTATTTTGTAGAAACCCCGCAATTAGCGTGAGAACTGCAGGCGTTCACCTTTTTGAGATTCATCCCATTGACCGTTTCCATATACGAGATTGCCATTTACAAACGTATGGGTTATCCGGGCGCTCATTGTTGTTTGCTCGAGAGGACTCCAGCCACATTTGTAAAGAATGTTTTCCGGGGTGATGACTTGCTTTGCATTCGGATCAACCATTACGAGGTCGGCATAGTAGCCTTCGCGGATATAGCCCCGATCTTTAATACCAAAACACTCTGCAACTGCATGACTCATTTTACTTACGACCTGACCGATAGATATCCTGCCTTCCTGAACATAGTTGAGCATCATCAAAAGGGTGTGTTGAACGAGGGGGAGTCCGGCATGGGAGTGCTCGTAAAGCGTTTCGGGCACCAGGTCGAGTCCGCCATCGGCATTGCGGAGGTAGCCTTTCTCCTGCAGGGTATGTGGCGCATGATCGGTTGCAATCACATCGAGCCTCCCGTCGAGCAAGGCGGTCCATAAAGCAGAACGGTGATGGGGTGCTTTAATCGCCGGGTTACACTTAATGCGGTTGCCCAGCACTGAATAATCATCACCCGTAAAATGAAGATGGTGCACGCAAACTTCAGCGGTAATCCGCTTCTCATTAAGGGGCAGGGTGGTAAACAGGTCCAGTTCTTTTTCAGTGCTGATGTGCAGAATGTGTAACCGGGTATTGTGCTTTTTTGCGAGCTGAACGGCCTTTAATGAAGATTGGTAGCAAGCCTCCTCGTCTCTTATGATGAGGTGGTCCGCCGGATCCAATAGGCCTTTTCGGGTCTTCAGCGTTTCGTAATTCCTTTTGATGATTGCCTCCTCCTCGCAGTGGGTGGCAATGAGCAAATCGACGCCCGCAAACACCCGTTCAAGACTCTCCGGGTTATCAACCAACAGGTTTCCTGTAGACGAACCCATAAATACCTTGACGCCGCACACCGAGTTTTTCTTATCATTTGTCTTTAGCACCTCCCCGATGTTGTCGTTGCCGGTACCCATGTAAAAAGAGTAATTGGCCAGGGATGACTTTGAAGCGATACTATACTTTTCCTCCAGTAGTTCCTGGGTAAAAACCGGGGGAACGGTATTGGGCATCTCCATAAAACTGGTTACCCCACCTGCAACTGCAGCCTTGGATTCTGTGTAGATGCTTGCTTTGTGGGTAAGGCCAGGCTCCCTGAAATGCACCTGGTCGTCGATTACACCGGGTAATAAAAACTGTTCTTTTCCGTTTATTTCGAGGACTTTCTCTTTAACCTGTATGCCTTGGCCGATTTTTTCGATGCGGCCTTCTTTTATAAATACATCACCGGCTATTGTTCTATTTTCGTTTACTATCCAGATATCTTTAAGGAGGTAGTTCATCAAAATGATTTTTCTTTCGAATTCGTAACCCATGCAAATTATTAAATCCGTATCCAGTGTCTTCATTTTTTTGTTTCCTCTTTGTGTAGTCGCCCAGTCTGGCTATTTGTTGCCGGGAACCAAAGAGCAGCAATTGATCAACAGGCTGGAAATAAAAGCTGGGACAAATGAGCAACTGAACTTTTCGACAATAAGACCCTATAATCGAAAATATGTTGTTCATGAAGTGGAGCTCCTGGATAGTTTGCACGATGCGGGTGATGTTAATGCACCAAAACTTACGGAAACCGATCGGTACAACATCGACAGGTTCCTGATGAACAATAGTGAATGGTCTAAACCAAGAGAATCTTTTAGCAGCAAAAAGCCAATCCTGAAACATTTTTACAAGTCGCCCGGGAACCTGCTGGAAGTAAATAATCCTGATTTCTTCCTGGTTGTTAACCCGCTCATCCAATACCAGCAAACGAAAGAGTCGGGTAATGATCAATTTCTTTTTTACAACAGCCGGGGGTTAACAGCTCGTGGAATGATTGACAAGAAGATCGGCTTCAATATTTATATCACCGATAACCAGGAGCGTAGCCCGAGGTATGTTCAGGAATGGATTACCAGGAACAATGCTGTTCCCGGAGCAGGTTTCTTCAAGCCTTTTATGAGCACTGGCGGAGTTGATTACCTGGATGTACGGGGCACTGTTTCGTTCAGGATTTCGCGGCATGTAGACGCGCAGTTTGGTTATGACCGCAACTTTATCGGGGCGGGTTACCGCAGCCTTTTTTTGAGTGATTTCTCAAACAATGCGGTATTCCTTAAGCTTAACACCCGGGTTTGGAAGTTTCACTACCAAAACCTGTTTATGGAACTGCAGCCACAGTTTGCCACAACCCTTTCTAACGACAACAAGGTGTTGCCACGGAAATATTTCAGGAGTAATTACCTGAGCATCAATCCTACCAAATGGCTAAACCTGGGCCTGTTTGATGCGGTTACTTTTGGACGCAGAAACCGGTTTGACTTCCTTTACCTAACCCCTGTTATGTTCCTGAGGCCAGCTGAACAACAAGCAGGCAGCCCCGATAACGCGATGCTTGGTTTTGATGCCAAAGCAAACATCAGGAAAACGTTGCAGGTATACGGGCAGTTTATTTTTGATGAATTTAAACTAAGCGAGCTGACCACCAACCGGGGCTGGTGGGCAAACAAGTACGGCTACCAGGTAGGTATGAAATACATTGATGCGTTTGGGATAAACAACCTCGACCTGCAGGTGGAAAGCAACAGGGTTCGGCCTTTTACGTATTCGCACTTTGATAGTGCAGCCGACTACACGCATTATAACCAGCCGTTCGCCCATCCTTTAGGAGCAAATTTCCAGGAGTACCTGGCCATTGCACGGTACCAGCCTTTTAAGAAATTGTACCTGCAAGCTAAGCTCATCCATTTCAGGCAGGGACTTGACTCGGGTTCACAGAATTATGGCGCAAATCCAAGACGTGTTTATATCAACAGGCCACAGGGAGACTATGGTTATGTTGTTGGAGGTGGCAACAAGGTCACCAGCAACAACCTGCAACTATTGGCCTCTTACGAAGTGCGTGAAAACCTGTTTTTAGACGCTGTGTTACAAAGAAGAACTTACAATACTGCAATCGGCCGAGATCAAAAAGCCAACATCATTTCTCTAGGGGTAAGGTGGAACATGGCCCGGCGCGATTTCGACTTTTAAGCAGACTGGTTCAAAGACCACAGTCCTCCGGGGAAATCCCTGCTCTGATAATTCTGGTAGTTCAGTTTAGCAATTTATGGACCCGGCTGCAATAATTCTATAGATCATCGTTGCGCCGCGCCCCAACTTGTTAGCGGGTCGTACTCTTGTACCGCAAAGCATTGCGCGGCAACTAAAGTAAACGGCTAATCAAACAACGTCTGCTTAGCACTCACTCAACCTTGCGCTGCTATTTCTCCGACATATAGACGATCACAGGCCATCATCGCGGGGACCCGCTTCTGAGAAAGATGATCAAATGGATGCCGGAACCCGAAGCCGGATCAAATTAAAAAGTTTAATATGGCCGTAGCAATGCAATACTTGCCGAATCGTGCTCTGTTGGCAGCCGCGGCAATACAAAAAGTCTTTAGCAATCCTTAAGTAATAAAATTGAAGGGTTGAACAGTTTAGTCTTCGAGTATAATCGAGAAAACGATCATCCTCGATTGAAGTTTATCGAGAATGTTACTGTACTTAAGGTTGGCATCCCGGCTATGGATGTTTGTAAGTCCGTTGCTGAATTTGAGTTCAGGAGAAAACGTTACAAACGGGAAGTAGAAGTTGAAGCCGATACCCGCCTCAACACCAAAATCATCCCGTTTCAATTTCACCAGGTCCTCTGCATTCCGTGCTGAAGAGTTACTGGCCAGGTCCATGTCGTACTTAACCCCGGCCAACAGGTAGGTGCGGAAATTATTGATCCGATCACTGTTGAACTTAACCTGGAACGGAAAGCTGACAATGGTTGATGGAAGTGTTTTTTTCTCGGTGAGTTGTTCGCCCAATCCCGGGTACTTTAAACTATAGGTAAAATATTTTGCTCCGCCAATGATCAGCTGCGGGTTAGCCCTAAGCGCAAACCTCGGAGACAGTTGAAGGGTACCAAGCAAACCCAAGGCTATTCCCCCGCTACTGCCTGGTTCAGCAGAAAGTACCGAGTCGTCCTGTAAAAATTTGGGATGTTTTGAGGGATGCAGCGACGAGTGATTGTAAGAAATAGACATACCGAAATAATAGGGCCACTGGTCGTGGTTCGGCCTGTTGAGTTCGTGGTACTGGCCAAAAACAGCCAGAGACAAAAAGAGGGACACAAAAAAAACTGAGCTCTGCTGTATTGTACGCCGACGGGCAACGTGCCCTTTACGATCAATCATCTATGAATTTTAATATGCTTTATACAAAATGCGTACAAACTATTCAATAAGCTTTTTTTTGAGGTCCGAAATTAGTGGGCTGATGGCATCCGGCCTAAACCATCGATCTAAGATGCTGTTAATATAACGTACCAAACCAGCAGATTGATATACCGGGAACGTACATCAGGCAGCATCCGTGAATGTTTTATCTTTTTGTTCCGGTATAAATTGAGCAAATCCCCATCGTTAACGGCTTGCAGGTGGTATTGATATAACCTGAATGATCAAGGATTTGAACAAATTGTTGTCCCTCCGGGAACTTAAGCATCGACTCCTTCAGGTATTCATATGCCTCTTTGTTTTTGGCGATCATACTTCCAAAGCCAGGTGCTACAACATTCATATAGAGGTTATATATGCCTTTGAATGCTGCCTGTTTGGGCTTCGAAAATTCAAGCACAACCAGCTTGCCACCCGGCTTTAGTACACGAAGCATTTCCTTCAGTCCTTTTTCCAGGTTCTCAAAATTCCGGACTCCAAAAGCAACGGTTACCGCATCAAATGTGGCATCGTTAAACGGAATACCTTCGCTGTCGCCGCTGATTAACTCTATCCGGTCGTTTGCCCCAAGCTTATCAATTTTCTTGCGCCCGAGTTCAAGCATGCCCTCCGAAATGTCGATCCCGGTAATCTTTTGCGGTTGTAACATTTCAAGGGCAAGGATTGCCACATCACCTGTTCCGGTTGCTACATCCAGCAAACGCTGTGGTTGGATTGACTTCAGTTCTTTTAGCGCCTTTTTACGCCAGCTAACATCAATGCCGGCCGAGAGAAACCGGTTGAGAAAGTCGTACCTGAATGCAATTGTATCAAACATTTTGGCAACCTGCTGCTTCTTTCCCAGCAAGCTGCTTTTATCGGGCACCACTTTGTCATGATCGTAATTTGCCATATGGCGCGAAGATACAACATCGCAAAAAGGTTTTGCGAACGGTAAAGATTGCAGTAGTTCACCTGATTAACTACAGCAGGTGCAGCACTACCAATCTGGTAACTTGTTAAGTACCGCTTGTACTTAATCCGGGCTTGGCTATTCCCCACCCGGGGCGGCAGGTGTTTTTGCCCTTAGTAGCCCATCAACGATAAGGCGGTTTCGCTTATTTGACTTCAGTTCTTTTTTGAGCGCCTTTTTCCGGGCTTTATCAAAAGACCCTGTCTGAAGTTGATCAAGATCGGGTTTGCCGCCGTCAACCCAGCAGGTATACCAAAAATCAGCAATCTGGTTGGAAGACATTATCAATTGGTCGTTGATGGTGCTTTTTAAACTTGCTGCATAAGCTTTAGCAAACTCAGGAGAGTAGTTCTTGTATTCTTTCCCGCGGCGAACCTGTACCCTGTATTTCTGTGAGTCGGTAAACGCTTTTGAAACCTCAATTTCTTTTGCAAATACATCGGGCAACAGCGCACTTGCTGCCTGAAGCGCTCGCATGATCTCTACGGCGGGTTCTTTAAGGTAACGTGCTTTGTGGGTGGAACGAAGGTTATAGTTTCCGATTTCAATTTCCGGGACGGTGCTTTCCCATAAACTGTGCAGGCCCCTTTGGTTCGTAAGCTGCCCATCATAATTTATGGAGGTATGCAACGGAACATGCGCATCAGCAATATAGTGGCCAATGTCTGTCGAATAGTAAATGATACTATCGGCATTCCTGCTCCGGAATGCCTCAGTCAGCTTCTCTTTTGTCATCAGCACCTGGTAGGGTACATAGCCATAGGAGAGCAGGGAATCCTTTGAGAATTTTTCAATTGCTTCCTGCCAGGTAAGCGGCAATTTGTAGGCGGCAGAGTCACCAAATTGTTCCAGGTCGATAAAGTGACGGGTCGCTTCAAGACTATCGGTATTCCGACGCATGTCGGGCCGCGGGGCACTGTCAACCAGGTATTTAATGTTGTTAAAATAAAAACCCCGCATATCTTTAGGCAAGGCGTAAACAGCAAGTTGGTGGGTAGTTCGGTGCACCAGATAGCCCCAACTCACCAGGCTAAAAGCAACTAAGAGAAGGAGTATTGGATGGATTGTTCGTTTCAGCAGGTTCATTTCGCAAGAATACGTGATTATGAAGTTTCAAGGAGAATCGATCGGTAAAATATAATATTGTTGTGCGCTATATTGCTTTGCATTAAACCGCTTATATAATTTATGTGGTGGCAAAAGTTGAAAAGTTACATTTGAAGAATCTTACAACTCCTTATCCATGCACCTTTTAGAACTTAAAAACCTGCAAAAATTTTATGCAACGCAAAAAGCGGTAGACGATATCAGCTTTAGTGTTGAGCAGGGAAGCATATTCGGACTTCTCGGTCCCAATGGCGCCGGCAAAACCACGCTCTTGCGCATGATTACCGGCATATTCTATCCTGATCGTGGTGATATTCTCTTCAACAATAAGAAGTTTGATCCGCTCAACGACATACTTTACATCGGGTATATGCCCGAAGAGCGTGGTTTATACAAGAAAATGAAGATTGGTGAGCAGGCACTCTACCTTGCCCAACTAAAAGGTCTTAGCCGTTCCGATGCGATGACCAAAATAAAGTACTGGTTTCAGCGTATGGGGATGGAGAGCTGGTGGAACAAAAAGGTAGAAGACCTAAGTAAGGGCATGAGCCAGAAACTGCAATTTGTAATTACGGTTTTACATGAACCCAAGCTTATCATACTCGACGAACCCTTCAGCGGCCTTGACCCGGTAAATGCAAACCTGATCAAGGATGAAATTTTTAATCTTGCCCGAAATGGTTCTACCATCATTTTCAGTACCCACCGGATGGAACAGGTAGAAGAGATCTGCGACCATATCGTTTTAGTGAACCAGGGAAAGAAAATCCTCGACGGCACGGTGCAGAACATCAAGCAGGAATTCAAAGAGAATACCTTTAACATCAAGCTGAGCCAGATTCCCGCCGAGATCAACAGCCCCGCCTTCGAGGTTATCCGGCAGGATAGCAATAACCTGACGGTAAAAATTCATGCTGGTCATCGCAGCAACGACGTGTTGCAGTACTTTCTACAGCAGTCAACCATAGAAGGCTTTAATGAAATCCTGCCTTCTCTGAACGAAATATTTATTCATCTTGTGGAAGGCACCAGGGCCACCCGCCAGTTCCAGGCTGTTGAGGCCTGACCCCACTCCCACCTCACTACTAATAACCTTTCCTGTATATGAGTAAAATCTGGCTCGTTATCAAAAGAGAATACCTTAGCCGGGTACGCAAGAAGACTTTTATCCTGTCAACAATCCTCACTCCATTGTTATTTGTGGGTCTGATCGTAGTGGTGACCGTTATCTCTGTAAAAAACGTAGATAAGGAGCGGATCGCGGTAATCGATGAATCCGGTAATTTCCGCGGCCACCTTGAAAACTCAAAAGCAGTCACCTTTGATTTCCCTACGGGGGTCGACAGTACCAATTACGCTGCAAAAGGTTATTCGGCGATCCTGTATACCCCTGCTGAAAACGCCAAAAAATACCGGTTGATTTCCAAAAAGCAAATGGGAATGATTGCCGAGTCGAATGTTGAAAAAACCATTAATCGCGCGCTTGAAGACAACCTGCTGAAACAAACTTATAACATCGATGTGCGGCAGCTTGACTCCATTAGAAAAAATGCGGCCAAAGCCGACATCGACCAGGCCATTAAAGACAAAGGTTCACAGGTACAAAAAGGCAACAGCGGCCTCGCATACGGGATCGGTTATGCAAGCGCCTTCCTGATTTATATAACCCTGTTTATCTACGGCACGATGGTTATGCGCGGGGTTATGGAAGAAAAAACCAATCGTATTGCCGAGGTTATTGTATCGTCAGTTAAACCTTTCCAATTGATGATGGGTAAAATATTGGGTATTGGTGCAGTAGGATTAACCCAATTTCTGATCTGGATCGTTCTTATCATTGGCCTTACTTCGGCGGCAGGTGCGATTTTTTCGCGTGAAACCCTTCAACAGGCACAGGAGGCAAGCCAGCAAATGCAAACGGGCGGTGCCGCAATGGGCTCCAATGCTGCTACGCAATTCAACCAGATCAGGGATACGCTTGGGAGTGCCAACTGGTTATTGATTATCGGTTGCTTCTTATTCTATTTTGTTTTTGGATACCTGTTTTATGCTGCATTGTTCGCAGCTGTAGGCAGTGCAGTAAATGAGGATCCCCAGGATGCCCAGAGTTTGCTGCTGCCCATTATGATGCCGATTGTAATTTCAATTGTAATCATGATCAACGCCATCACCAACCCTGCCGGTGCGCTTGCTACATGGAGTAGCCTTATTCCCTTTTGCTCACCGATAGTTATGATGGCCCGGATTCCGTTTGGCGTGCCGGGCACTGTTCCGTACTGGCAGCTGATCCTGAGCATGCTGTTGCTCGTAGGCGGATTCCTGGTTACAACCTGGCTGAGTGCGAAAATATACCGGGTTGGAATTCTAATGTATGGGAAAAAGGTTACCTGGAAGGAGATGTGGAAATGGACCTTTCGTAAGAACTAAGAGGTGAACTTATTCGCAGGCTAATTGAGACAAAAAAAGCCGTAAAAATTACGACCCTCTTCTATCGGAAACCTGGATGATCCGTTCGCGTTCGGCGGTTCGGTCCCGGTCTCTGGTCTTGCCTTTTGTCATTTCGATATTGATGGCAACAGGTTCGCCATCGTTAACTACCACGTTCGACTTGCCGGCTGTTTTATAGCCTTCCATTTCGCACGTTAGGGTATATGTTCCTGGTAAAACGTTGTTGATGGTGTAATTACCCGTTGAGTCGGACAGAACAATCCGGCTTGCAGGCATATTGGTGGAAGTAAGGGTGATTACCGCTTCATTGAGTGGCATTTTGCGCAAACCCGAGAAAACTGACCCGCGGATGGATGTGGCGGATTGTTGCGCAAACGTTGTTGTAATAAATAAAATGGCTGTAATAACCAGCATGGGTTTACCAAATCTCATGTGCTATGTATTGAGGTTCTTACAAAACTAAACTAAAATCCTGCCAGAACCGATAGTGTCAAGTGGGGTTTACGACAAAAAGATTCATAAAATATCGCGGAAGTTGCACGGGTAAAACCTTAATGCATAATGGAGAGTTGACCAGGCATTGGGTTTCCGTGGTCATTTTTTAACATCAGCCAGCTTATTAACCAAAGTCTATTTCCGTGTTATCGCCTATGTTGAGGCTGCGGCTGAGTCCTTTTACAGAGGCATCGCTGCCGATGAGCGAGTTATCGATCACCACCTCGTACAGATTGGTATAGGATCCAATGATACTCTCCCGCACAATAGAATGCTGAATATTGGTATTCGCCCCGATTGCTACATGCGGGCCGATGATCGCACTCTTAATCTTACAGCCAAGTGCAATGCTTACGGGTGGAATGATGATCGTATCCTCGAACTGGTGCCCGCTTTTGATGTTCCCGCCGGACTTTTTAAGCAGGGTAGCATTACTTTCGAGCAGGGTTTGCTTTTTACCGCAATCGTACCAGTTCTTTACCTTGAGCGCCTTAAACCGGGCACCACGTTTCATCATACAATCAAGCGCGTCGGTTAAGTTGTATTCGCCCCGGCTTTTGATGTTTTCGGTAAACAACAGGTGTATACAACCATACAGTATTTCGGTATCCTTTATCTTATACAATCCAACGAGTGCCATATTGCTCCTCGGAATGGCTGGTTTTTCTACCACGTGGTCAATAAATCCCTGGTCATCGATCTCCGCTACGCCAAAACCCCTTGGATCGTCAACCTTCTTTACCCCTAGCATATTGTAGGGGCTGTTGATCATCTCCTTGATGTCGTATTCGCAGATGGTATCGCCCAGGCAGATAAAAACCTCGTCGTTGCCCACAAGTTCTTTCGCCAGCTCGAGTGCATGCCCTGTTCCCTGGCGATCGCCCTGGTAAACAAATTCGCAGTTGAGGCCGGGGTAGGTTGCACGTACATATTCTTCAATTTTTTCGCCAAGGTATCCGACAATGAAAATGAATTCCTTTAGTCCTGCATCGTGCAACTGGTCTACTATAAAGCTGAGGATTGTTTTGCCTGCAAGGGGTATTAAGGCCTTAGGCTGCGTATAGGTGTGTGGCCTTAGTTTTGCTCCGGCACCGGCCACCGGAATGATAGCTTTCATTAATATTGTACTTTAGTTTTGATGAACCTTTCACTTTCACAAGGCAGGTGACACTTCAAAAAAACGTCGGTTTTAATTTAGCAATAGTATTCATCGGGGGTGTGAAAATAGAATTTTTTACAATAGAGCACCGATTTAAAAATAATGCCTGCAACGCAACCCTGTTGGCCAACCGAAGTGGGCAATTGTTTGCTTAACGGAGGCATTGCAACAAAGTAATTAGCCCATTTAACAACCTGTGTATTAATGCATATGCCGTTGCCCTTATGGGCTCAGCAGCGGTTTGCGGTACAAGTGTGCGACGCAAGAATGAGGCCATGAAAAACCACTGCCCGGCCCAAAAGAATCCTATTGTGTACCCAATTTTCAAGCACACAGTCTCTGCTTGTATGTGGCATACTCCACCCACAAATTATGCGAGATGACCAGTTGCAATACAATGGGGCTTTTGCCATCCGGTAACAAACCCACTCGCTGCCCCGCAACGGCCCCAATGCCTTACTGCAGTAGCAATGCGGCGTTAATGCTGTTGACTGCCGGAAAAACAGTTCACCCAAATCTGGCTTTTTTAAGTTTATTTTTGCGCAAAAACCAGCAATGCAAAGAGATACCCTCGTATTTGACATCATCCAAAAAGAACTGCAACGGCAACGACACGGACTTGAATTAATCGCATCGGAAAATTTTACCAGTTTGCAGGTAATGCAGGCAACCGGATGTGTGATGACAAATAAATACGCAGAGGGATATCCCGGTCGCAGGTATTATGGTGGTTGCGAGTTTGTTGACCAAACCGAGCAGCTGGCCATAGAGCGATTGAAACAAATCTTTGGTTGCGAATATGCAAACGTGCAACCGCATAGTGGTGCACAGGCCAATGGCGCCTTATTGCTGGCAATACTGCAGCCGGGCGACCCGATACTGGGTCTTGATTTAAGTATGGGCGGGCACCTTACCCACGGCAGCCCGGTAAACTTTAGCGGTAAAATATACCAGCCACACTTTTATGGGGTAACCCGCGAAGAAGGTCTTGTTGATTATGAGATGTTGGAAGCGCAGGCGAGAAAGGTAAAGCCAAAACTGATTATCTGCGGTGCCAGTGCTTACAGCCGCGATTGGGATTATGCCCGCATCAGGAGGGTAGCCGACGAAGTGGGTGCTTTTTTGTTTTGCGACATGGCCCACCCTGCCGGCCTGATTGCTAAAAACCTGTTGAGCTCGCCTTTCGAACACTGCCACTTTGTTACGTCTACTACGCACAAAACGCTTCGCGGCCCGCGCGGAGGTGTCATCATGATGAAAAAAGACTTCGAAAATCCGTTTGGGCTAAAGGATGCAAAAGGCAACATACGCATGATGAGCAACCTGATCGATATGGCAGTTTTCCCCGGAACACAAGGTGGCCCGCTTGAACACGTGATTGCAGCAAAGGCAATTGCATTTGGTGAAATATTGTCTGATGAGTTTACCGATTACGCAAGGCAGATTGTTTCAAACGCACAGGCAATGGCTGGTGCATTTGTAGCGAAAGGTTACCAGATCATCAGTGGTGGCACCGAAAATCACCTGATGCTCATCGACCTTCGCAATAAAAATATCACCGGTAAAAAGGCGGAACAGGTGCTTAACAATGCCGATATCACGATTAACAAAAACATGGTGCCTTACGACGATAAAAGCGCGTTTGTAACCAGCGGCATCAGGGTGGGTGTACCCGCAATCACCACCCGTGGTATGAAGGAAGAACATATGCAGTTTGTGGTAAATGCAATTGATAATGTACTTATGAATGCCGATGACGAAAACACGATAGCAACGGTGCGCAAATCGGTTAACGAATTCATGAACAGCTTTCCGCTCTACCCCGAACTTGGTTAGTAGTATCTTGCTCCGGCGTTCTACAACCATCAAACACTAACATCATGATACAACGGATACAATCCATTTGGCTTTTCCTGGCAGCAGTCTGTGCATTTCTCACCATCCGCTTTTCTTTTTTCAGCGGAAACAAAATGGTAAATGGTCAGAAAGTTTTTACCGAACTAAGCGCCGAAAGCAGCCCGCTGCATTTGCTAATCCTTTCAGTTGCTGTTGGGCTTGGCGCACTCATTGCCGTGTTCCTGTATAAAGACCGTAAGCTGCAGTTGCGCATTACCGTACTTACCTTGCTGCTGTCCATCGTTAACATTGTACTCTATTTTTTAGAAACCAAAAAGTTTGCTGAAGGAAACTTTGATCTTACAGCGGTCTTTTCCCTTGTTGTTCCGCTGTTCCTCTTTCTGGCAATGCGCGGCATTAACCGCGATCAAAAACTTGTTCGAAGCCTCGACAGGCTCCGATGAATGGCGCAAATTATTTTGAAAAGGATCTCCCACAAGGAGATCTTTTTTTTGCTGTTGTACGAGCTACTGCGCTCAATATGTTTTCTTTTTTGGGACCAGCATGGATTCTTTTCCAGGCAGTTGTTGTGTCACTCCCTTGTACGACCTGTTCTTTATTGAGCTGAAAATACAGGTGCACACATACCATTCGCGCTATATCGAACAACCTTGTGATTTCTTTTCCCAGACGTGCATACTTCTTTTCTTATAGTTAACGGCTTCAAATAGTTTGTAAATGCTCAACGAAATTATCGCGGTAACTCCTGCCCATTGGAAGCCGGGTTTGATGTACCTGCACTTCCGTATCGTTGAATGAATTAATCAGGGTTGCATTCACGAGGTAAAAACGGTGAATACGCACAATGCTTTTATAACTAATCCGATTCTGAAAGTATTGCAGCGATACCGGTAGCAGGTATTTCTGCTCTTTAGTTACCAGGTTAATATGATTATTTTCAGCCTGCACATATAAGATGTTACCAAGGTGAGCTTTTACAAAGCGGCCGCTTTGCCTGATAAACAATGTGTCGTTTACCTGGAAAAAACTTTCATTATCCCCCGGCTTGTGTGCATCGAAAGCAGGTGATAGCAGAAGATCGTTGCGGGAATGTTGCGAGGTGAAGTTGTTTAAAGCCACTTCAATGGCCCCGCAAACATTCAACAAGGTAAAGGGTCGCTTTATAAAGGCAACAGCAGATAAGGATGAAACCTTTTTCATGACGGCCTGGCTGGCAGCCGAGCCAAGGCAAATCACCGGCACCTTACGAAGCTTTAATAAAGCAAGGGTGGTTTCCATGCCCGTATTCAGCTCCATGGCATCAATGTGTAACAGGAGAAGATCAACCTTGTTGTTACGAAATAAGCTAAGGGCATCGTTGGTGTTCCGTGCAATTCCGGTTATATAGTACCCTTCCTGTTGCAGGCCGGCTGCAAGATCATGTGCACTTCCTGCCCTATCTCCCACCACCAATACACTTATTCTATTGTCCTTCATCCGGTTGTTTGTTCCGCAGCTTTGCAAAGCAGCACGTCGCAGCTTTCTTTTTTGGGATCGCGAAGGTAAAGACCCTGCTGTTTGGAACCGCTATAAACTGCAGGGTTCCCATTTATTCAGGCTGCCCATATAACCTTGTTTCCCGGACCGAAAACCTAAACTGGATTGACATAGCTTATTACAAAAACCTGCCGGTGTAGCTTTCCTTAACCTCGCTGAGCCCAGCCGGCACACCACTGTAAACCAGGTTGCCACCTTCGTCACCCGCTTCCGGTCCAAGGTCGATTACCCAGTCTGCGCTTTTTATAACGTCTGTATTGTGTTCAATTACAATAATGGAATGCCCCTGTTCAATGAGGGCGTTGAAAGAGGTCAGCAGTTTTTTAATGTCGTGGAAATGTAAGCCGGTAGTTGGTTCATCAAAAATAAACAGGATGTGTCCGTTACCCTTGCCCCGGCCAAGGAAGCTGGCCAGTTTCACGCGTTGCGCCTCACCACCGCTAAGGGTATCGCTGCTTTGTCCCAATTTAATGTATCCCAATCCAACATCCTGTAAAGGCTGTATCGCTTTGGCGATTGAGAGTGCTTCTTTACTGCCGCCTTCTGTTGCCGAAAAGAAAGCTACGGCTTCGTCGACGCTCATCTGTAGCACGTCGTAAATCCCCGTCATCTTATAAGTTACCTCCAGCACTTCTTCTTTAAACCGCTTGCCATTACATACTTCGCACTGCAGGTGTACGTCAGCAAGAAATTGCATTTCTACAACCTGCTCGCCTTCACCCTTGCAGGCATCGCAACGGCCGCCATCAACATTAAACGAAAAATGCTTTGGCTGAAAGCCCCGCATTTTCGAAAGGGGTTGCCGGGCATACAGGTCCCGTATTTCATCATAGGCCTTTATATAGGTAACGGGGTTACTCCGGGACGACTTACCTATCGGGTTTTGATCAACCATCTCTATCTGGGTAATGTATTCCAGGTCACCGGTTAACAGCCGGTGAAAGCCCACCTTCTCAGCAAACTCTCCTTTTAATTTCTTTAATGCGGGAACGAGCACTTGTTTGATGAGTGTTGTTTTACCACTGCCGCTAACACCGCTTACTACGCACAAAAGGTTCAAGGGAAATTCAACGGTGATGTCTTTCAGGTTATTCTGCCGGGCGCCTTCTACGGTTATGCTCCGGTTCCATTTGCGGATAACCTTGGGCACCTCAATAGAGAATTCGCCCGTGAGGTACTTGCCGGTAAGGCTTTCGGGATTGCGGGTTAACTCCTCGTAGTTTCCGAAGGCCACCACTTCGCCCCCGAGGTGACTTGCAAAGGGTCCCATGTCAATGATGTAGTCGGCCTCGCGCATCATGAGTTCGTCGTGTTCAACAACTACAACCGTATTGCCCAAGTCGCGAAGTTCTTTGAGCACTTTTATTAATCGCTCCGTATCGCGCGAGTGTAAGCCTATGGATGGTTCATCGAGTATATACAGGGAATTGGTAAGATTACTTCCAAGGCTACGGGTAAGTTGTATACGCTGGCTTTCACCTCCACTCAGGGAGTTCGCAAGCCTGTTTAGCGTAAGGTAGCCAAGCCCAACGTCGAGCAGGGTTTTAATACGATGGTTAAGTTCTATAAGTATTCGTTTTGATACCTGCCGGTCGTACTCACTAAGTTCAAGATTACCGAACCATACTGCAAGATCTTTCACCGGCAACTCGCAAAGTTCACCAACGTTTTTACCTCCAACCTTAACATAGAGCGCCTCTTTCCTTAACCGGTATCCTTCGCACTCGGGGCAAATTGTTCTACCCCTGTACCTGCTAAGCATCACCCTGTATTGTACTTTGTACAGGTTCTGTTCTACTTCTTTGAAAAAGTCGTTAATGCCATTAGCATGGTTGTTACCCTTCCAAAGCACATCATACTGGTCTTTAGTTAAATCAGCTACCGGCGTATGCACGGGAAAATTGAAATGTTTCGCTGCCCTAATGAAGTTTTCTTTCCACAAACCCATCTTTTCTCCCTTCCAGGGTGCAACTGCACCCTCGTAAATGCTAAGCCGCTTATCGGGGATCACCAGGTCGGCATCAATACCCAGGACCTGGCCAAAACCTTCGCAGGTAGGGCAGGCACCAAATGGATTATTAAAGGAAAACAAGTTGGGCACAGGTTCTTCAAACACGATCCCGTCCAACTCAAAGCGATTACTGAAGTTCACCAGCCGCTCGCCGTCGATCTCAAGGAACATATCGCCCTCACCTTCATAAAAGGCTGTACCGATACTATCCGACATCCGATGGGTATCGTCCTCGTCAAATTCCTTAACCACCAAGCGATCCACAAGAATATATGTTGAAGCTGTTGCAATCTTCTTTTTACCGGTTTGTATAGCTGAATTGCCGACAGCTGTTACAAGGTCTTCGTCAGTCATCTCTAACAGATCTTCGATACGTACTACAGTTCCGCTTCCTGAAAGCTTTCGCTCCAGCCTTCCTGCAGCAACGTCGCCACTTAGTGTGTACATCCGGCTGAAACCTTTCTGCAACAGAATGTTCAACTCTTCCCGGACCTGCCGGTTTGCGTGCTGTTTAAAGGTGGCAAGCATATGAACCTTGCTACCTTCCGGAAGTTCTTTGATCAATGCAATCACATCGGCAACGTCGTCTTTCTTTACCTCTCTCCCGCTAATTGGCGAAATCGTATGACCGGCTCTTGCAAACAGCAACCTCAGGTAATCATACATCTCGGTCATACTGCCTACGGTACTCCTCGGCGTGCGTGTAATTACCTTTTGTTCTATGGCAATGGCAGGACAAAGACCTTTAATAAAATCTACATCGGGTTTATTCATGCGGGCCATAAACTGGCGCGCGTAAGCACTGAGGCTCTCTGCATAACGGCGTTGCCCTTCTGCAAACAACGTGTCTATGGTAAGTGATGATTTTCCGGAGCCGGACACTCCTGTTACAACGATAAATTTATTGCGGGGAAATTCAACCGTAACATTTTTAAGATTGTGCACCCGCGCTCCCTTTACCAGGATCGAATCATTTGAAAATGTTCGCCCGGCAGGCTTGTCTAACACCTGTGCTACTGTCTTTTTTGCCATAATTATTAGCAAAATAAACACATTCCCGCCTTAATGGTTGTGACCATTGCTAAACAATAACTTTTAAGGATTACAAATAAGCATTGTTAATTTCTTAAGAATGGCAGTAATACAACTTTGGAACGTTCTGTTTAACAAAGTTGTTAAGAATGCTAAATACGCCACTCGTGGCATAATTGCTGCCATTACCGATCGGTGCTAAATTTCATGTTAACGACGGGCTTTGAGGCTTACAAGCATTAAAGAGCGAAATAAGTACCTATGTAACAGTGTTAAAATTTTGTTTCATCGTTCCGATTGTAAAAAAGTTAATTTATTTTCATTCCCGCATCAACTCCACTTATCAAGCGCCTATAGCAGACTTCGACTTAACTATTTTCAGGGTTTCCAACTCGTTTTTATTGCGCTAATTCTATCTAACTAACTTTATTAAATCTTCATCATTATGAAACCGATTCAACATGCGTCGGATACGCAACTGATTCACCTGTTTCGCGATGGAAATAGCCGTGCGTTAGAAGTGCTGGTATTACGCTATAAAAACAAAATATTTACATCGATACTATACCTTGTTAAAGATAAATACCTCGCTGAAGACATTTTCCAGGACGTGTTCATCAGGGTTATTGATACCCTCCGGAAAAACCGGTATATCGAAGATGGCAAGTTTCTGCCATGGGTAATGCGTATTGCGCATAACCTCTGTATTGATCACTTCAGGAAAATCAGGCACTCTCCCTTTGTCAGGATCGGGGACGACCGTGACGCTTTTGAAATGGTAAACCTGTTTGAAAGAGCTTCAGATGTTAAGGTAATGCAAGCTGAATTGTACGACCAGGTTCGCGACAATCTTGACACCCTTCCAAAAGAGCAAAGAGAGGTTCTCGTGCTAAGGCATTATGGCGACTTAAGTTTCAAGGAGATTGCCGATATGACCAACTGCAGTGTGAACACCGCGCTCGGCAGGATGCGGTATGGCCTGATAAACATGCGAAAGATGTTCCCGGAAAATCCAACGGCCTCGTTATAATATCTCACGGGATTGCCTGTAGCAGTTCCGGATCAAAAGTCTACCCGGCTAACAACAGGTAACCATTCCTGGAACAGCCATTAACAGAAAGCCTCCGCTAATCCGGAGGCTTTCTTGTTTGCCAACCCCTTTATTGCTTCAACCCCTTTGCGGGAACACTGTTTTACCTCTTTGAAGCATTCCGGTAACCCAATTTGATTTCCTGGAGCACCCCTTCGACATTGCGTTTCGCAGCGATAACCGGGAGTTTAAAAGGTCAATAATTCCCGAAAGTGTCCTTTCAGGCCGTCACAAGCCACTTATTTACGTTACAACTGCGATCAATACTGCAAGAAGACCCAAAAAGGTGGCATATACAGGCGCTGACTGCGTAAAAAGCTCTCAATGGTGTTTGGAAATAAAATTTTTTAAACCGGCACATTGTGACCGTTAAGGGTATTCATGCAACCATTTGAACTATATGCAGCCGATTATTTAACGTTGCTTTGTGTCATCATAGTAACAATCATCTACAAACGAGAAACTTCCCAGCCAAGAAAATAAAAACAAGTTCAAACACAATTTTAGGCTAGAAGAGTTTTTGTTTAGAAGTGAGGTCACATGAATATCCAACCATCCTATACTATTTCCAATTAATTCAAAAACATTTTATGAAAACACTTTCCCAAGCCACCGACACTCAACTTGTTCACGCGTTCCAGGACGGCGACACACAGGCATTAGAAATCCTGATCAGCCGGTACAAAGACAAGATTTTTTCATCTATCCTGTTTTTAGTCAAAGACAAATTCCTGGCTGAGGACCTGTTCCAGGATGTCTTCATTAAGATTATTGAAACAATCCGTAAGAATAGGTATACGGAGGAAGGAAAGTTTTTACCATGGGCCATGCGTATCGCCCATAACCTTTGTGTTGATCATTTTCGCAAAGTAAAACGTACGCCAACAATCAAAACCAGTGATGAAAGAGACATTTTCGAGGTAATCAATTTGTCGGAGGAAAGCGCAGAAACCAGGATGATGCAGGGACAATCGCATGAGCGCGTTCGCAAGATGCTCGATATGTTGCCCGAGGAACAAAGAGAAGTAATTGTTTTACGCCATTACGCAGACCTGAGTTTTAAAGAAATTGCCGAAATGACCAATTGCAGCATTAATACAGCACTGGGTCGCATGCGCTACGGATTGATCAACCTTCGTAAAATGCTGACTGAACAACAGATCGCCTTATAATAAAACACTAAACGTAATCCTACCCGATAATTCTACTCCCCAACTAAAAAGCCCCAAACGGGGCTTTTTACATTTATGTCTTTTTGGAACAAGATCAGTTTAATCCGAGCAGCTTAAACACCTTCAATCCATCGGTATTACCCAACAGCGGAGATGTAGCACGTTCGGGATGAGGCATCATACCAAAAACATTCCCTTCAGCGTTCCGGATACCTGCAATGCTTCGAAGCGCTCCGTTCGGATTGGACAACTCTTCCATCTTGCCATTTTGGTGGCAATACCTGAATACAATCTGTCCTCCATTCTCGAGTTCGTCAAGTACGTCCAGGGAAGCAAAGTAACGTCCGTCGCCATGGGCCACCGGAATTTGAAGCGGATCGCCATCTGCTGTGCGGATGTGTACGTTTTTACAAACAAATTTTCTGCTGGCGTTTCCAAGAAGTCCGCCTGGCAAAAGCCCGCTCTCACAAAGAATTTGAAAGCCGTTACAAACGCCCAGCACTTTACCACCCTGGTTTGCAAACTGGATGACACTCTGCATCATAGGGCTAAAACGCGCAATGGCTCCGCAACGCAGGTAGTCGCCGAATGAGAAACCACCTGGCAACACAATACAATCGTCGGTTGAGAACATACTCAGGTCTTTGTCTTTATGCCAGAGCATAACAACTTCTTTGTTCATGTCGTGCTGCAATGCGTCCTGCATATCGCGATCGCAATTGGAGCCTGGAAAAACAACTATACCATACTTCATAATGTAGGCTATTCTATTAGTGATAAGCTGGCGAGGAGTATACCTGCCCTCGTTTGCCGGGCGTAAAACTAACAACAAATCAGGAGACAGCGCCTTTTCAACCTTTCATTCAAGCCGGGAAGTGCGAAAAAGGCTCAAGAATAATTTGAAATTAATAAGTGTTCAGCTTTACGGTTATTTCGGTTCATAAAGCTTACCAGGTATTTTTTTTCGAACATTGACATGTTTAACCCTTTGTCGTGGTATAGCTTATATACAAAATCGGTGTTTTTGATGATCAGCATCCATTTTGCCTTGCAATCCCTGAGCAGGTAATCTGCTAGTCTCGCCTGGTCGTCGCGCGTAAATTCATTACCGGCATAAGTACTGAACTCACTATCGTACGGAGGATCCAGGAAAATAAAATCATCTTGCCCGGGCGGCCATTTTTGAAAAAACGATTCAAAATCGAGGTTCTCAATTGTTGTGTTTTCCAGCCGGTTCCGGAGTGCAGCTGAACGCAGGTAATCTATTTTCCTGGAGAAGTTCTTCCGGTTGTACTCCATCCCACCATACGGCACGTTAAATCCACCCTTCCCATTATACCTGAACATTCCGCTGTAAGCATAGTTGCGAATGAATAAGAAAAGGGCTGCAGCAACACCCGGAGCTGCTGCAAATGCTTGTACGTGGTTATAGATGTACCGGATTTGCATGTAATATGCACTTTTCATCGCCGTTTCCATATTGCCCAGTACGTCCTCATCCGGCAGTGGTCCCTTACCTTTTTCGATCAGCTTAACGCGTTTAATCTTTCTAACGAGATTCTTATTCAATTCAGTTATGAAATGTTCCTTTCTAAACGAAATCGCCGAGGAAAAGAGACTGTCCAGAATGGGCCTGTTTTGTTCTATAAAACCAACAAGCTCGCTTTCCACCTGTTCATCAGTTATACAGTCAGCGCTAAACTGTCGGTAGACGGTGATAAAATATTCACGGTTGGCTGTTGCGAGGTTTGTGAGCTGATCCCAGCCCGCAACCATATCGTCAAGCGACTGAAAGAAAACCGTTCTTTGATCATCTGTGATCGACCTGTAAACACTAATGAGTTCCCCTGACCTGTCGTTGACATAATAACCGCTTGCCTGTATGGCGGTATATACAGCTCCACCACCTACAAACGGTTCATAATAATTGGTATAGCTGGCAGGCAGGTTTGGCAAAATATATTTCAACTCCTGTTCTTTTCCCCCGGCCCATTTAAGTAGGGGGTAAAGCCGTTGTGCTGTAAAAAGCCCGGGGACATTAGATGGATCTGCAGAATCGATTGTAACCATTGCTTAAAAGAATTTACCCTTTGAAACTCCTGAGTGTCGGCTGTACTAACCTGGGTTTAAACCATAAAATTACCCCGGAATTGTATGGACATCACCACGCGTACAAAGTAATGGCCAATGGTTGAACATAACCTATTTGAATGATTATCGGGAGCTGGTTATGGCCGGTGATGTAAAACAAAGTGAAATCGGCAGTTTATCTATAGCAGAAACAAGGAGTGAGTTTCAGAATAGCGTGCCTGACCGTGGGATTAAAGGAAAGGCAGACCCCGCCTGCGATAAACAGTAAATGTAAACCGCAGAGACTAGCGCCGGATGAGGAAACCCCAATTATTTACCCCAATAAGCACCAGCAGGGTCCAGAATATGGCATTGGGAAAGGTGTTCTTCTTGGGACCGAGAAAACCTTCGGCAATAAACGGACTTGCAGGTATCAACCAGAGCATCAAACCGTCGAGGTCCTCATATATGCTGATGAAGGGTAACGGCAGGGTAACCACCAGCATCACCAACAAAACTCCCCAGTTTTTCCGCACGTGTATCAGCATACGCCGGGTTCGACCCTGCCAGTGAAACAGACCGACACCTAACATCAACAACAACAATACTGCAGTAACCAGCAGCATTCGCGGGTTCTCCACAGCAGGCAGGTTTAACGACCACCGGGGCAGGTTCCGATAAAATAAGGGGAACTCGTCATTAAGAAAAAGGTACACGGCGAAAAAGTAAAAGGGCGAAAGCACACCCATTACCATCACCAACAGTTCCGGCAGGTTAAATGGACGCACCACCAGCAAAGCAAATATTACCACCAGTACCAATAGTACGGATGGATGGTACAACAGCACCGAAAGGCCAATGATGAGCCCGGTATTAAAAAGCAGGGTTTTAGGATTTGGATGATTGTACAACCGGACCAGCTTTACAAATAACCAAATGAGTAAGGTATTAATAATGAGTACCGGGGTGATGTTGCTCCACTCAGGCAGTAAACCGGTAAGCATAATGTACACCATTGCCGTAATGAAGTTATTACGGGTAAACATCCGTTGATCGTTAAAGAGATAATTCAGTCTCAGCGCCTGTACAACAACAATTGTATGGTACACTAAAATCAAAAACAGGTCACTTGCATCGCTAAGGTAGCGGAGCAAAAAGACCGAAATCAAGCCGTCGGGATCGCGTGCCTGCACCTGTGGTGGACTAAACACAAAATGACTGTGAACCACAATACTCAAAATGATGAGCCAGATGACATTTGCCGGTGAACGGTCTTTAAAGAGTGCAACCACTGTGTACGGGGCTAATTATCTAAAGTTCTAATTTTGCAAAACAAAGATAATTCCGGTACATACAGGGAAATACGATTTGACGGTTACTGATTTGTTTACCTAAACGCGGCATAAAGTCAAAGCCTTTGTCGAGGTTCTTTAAGGTTGGCACCCGGGTGAGTTGGCCCTCAGGAGATATGCTTTGATCGGAAAGCAGCTGGAGCCGCTTTTCCTGCTTATTGAACAGGAAGTGGAGCTGGTCGCCGGTATTCACCAGTTGATAGCCGATAAAAAGGTCTACGTCATCGTCGTACTGGTCTTTGATGATCACATTGCTCCAATTCATTTTAGCACTGCTATCAAATGAGAATACTACTACGTTCTCAGCGTGGTACCTGTTATACTGATTATAGCCGTAATTGTTCCAGCTCGACCATGGATAAGCATAATAGTACGGGGTGAATGAGTAGTAATTCATTCCTCTTAGGAATGGAGAGCCGAAGGGAGAACCCCATCTGTTGAAATTACCAGCTCTTCCCGTGGTGTAGAAAGACTCGGCCGCGAGCAAAAATCCACCGTCTTTTGTTACAATCAGGTTGCGCAGAAAGTAATCATTGAAAGCCGTACGCATTCCGTTTTGGCCTTTTGCCTCGTTACGGAGGTTTTCGTCAAAAGGAATACCCTTCGAAACATTCAGGCTTGAGCTTGGACGATCCCAGATGCTTACATGAAGGCCGTCGATGTTTCCCTGCCTGCTTTTACTGTACAAGGAAGTAATGATATACCGCTTGTTGTAGTTGTCTACTTTAATACGAACGTCGTCGAGATAGTGGTTGTTAAGCTTGATCTCCCTTTCTACGTACTGATCGCTAGCACGCTCCTTTGTCATAAAGAATAATTTCTGAATGTTATCGGATTGCCCTGTTTGCACGGCGCGGGTAAAAACAAGATTACCATCGTTATCAACATAAAATTCCGTAAGGATATCGTTCCTGTCTGGCATTGGGATGCTCATGTAATGCTTGTACTGCAGTGCAAGTTCCTTATTGAACAAGGATGTGGTTAACAGGTGGTTGCGGTCATTTTTGTTGTTGATCTTGAAAATCTGGATCTGCTGCTTATCGTCGCTATGGATTACCGAATAAAGCTTGTTGCTTGCAAAGAAGGTAATCTGAGTGGTATCCAGCTGTATCGGATCGCCAATTTTTTTACCGTTTCCGTCGAGCTTTGCCGCCATGCAATACACAACGTTCCTCTTTTGATACTGGTAGAACATGTAACAGAAATCGGGGTACGCGATAAAGTCGGTATTGATGAGTTTGTCCGGCAGAAAATCCAGCTTGAGCCTTTCGATCTGCTTCATTGAAGCATCGTAAATGCTCATAGAGTGATTATCGCGGAGTTCCTTATAAATTAAAATATTGCTACCAATTTTTCCAACGATTTCGAACCGGGTTTGCTTAAGGTCATCTTTGTCTGGTTCAGAATAAATGACCCGTTGACCTATGGACGTCCCGGATAAGATGATGGCAATAACAACCAGGAATAATTTGTTCATTTAAAAAAAAGATTAAGTGAACAAATGTAAGATTTGTGAAACTGTGGATCCGCTAATTTTCCCTTAATTAACAACCTGCATGCGACTGGTTCCGGGTGAAGTTTACAGCAGGAACCAGCTGGTAACCCTACGCCAGCATTCTTGAAATGCGTTATCATTTTACAGCGTTTTTACTTATACATTTGTTGTACTTCTTTTGATTAACAATACCATATTTGTGGGCAAGCAAATTAACAAGGTTAGCGCGGCAGGATTACTTATTGCGTTGGGCATTATTTACGGGGATATCGGGACTTCTCCTCTTTATGTATTTAATGCAATCATTTCTGAACGAACGATTACCGAACAGCTGGTGCTCGGCAGCCTGTCTTGTATTATCTGGACGATCACCTTACAAACCACCATCAAGTACGTTATCCTGATTCTCAGGGCGGATAACAACGGCGAAGGAGGCACCTTTGCCTTGTACGCACTTGTTCGACGACGAAAGAAATGGCTGGTGTTGCCAGCCATGATCGGGGGTGCCGCCCTTTTAGCGGACGGAATAATCACCCCTCCGATCTCCATTACCTCGGCCATTGAGGGATTACGGAAAATACCGGTACTACACGATATAGAAACCAACACGATTGTTGTGATCGTATTGGGGATCCTGGTGGCTTTTTTCTTTATGCAACAATTTGGCACCGCAAGCATCGGCAGAATGTTTGGTCCCATCATGCTGGTTTGGTTTTCGATGCTGGCGGTGCTGGGCGCCTCCCATGTGATGGACGACCTGTCGATTTTCAAAGCTTTTAATCCCTACTACGCGGTTCAGTTCCTGGCTGTATACCCTGGTGGCTTTTGGCTGCTTGGGGCAGTTTTCCTTTGTACAACCGGGGCAGAAGCACTCTACAGCGACCTCGGCCATTGCGGACGGGCAAACATCCGCATGTCGTGGATCTTTGTAAAGTGTTGCCTTTTGCTAAACTATCTTGGGCAAGGCTCCTATTTGCTTGCGCACAGGTTGGGCATAACTGTAACCGAAGAAACTAAAGCGGCGCTCAACATCAACGCATTTTACGACATCATGCCGCAATGGTTTGTGCTGATCGGGGTATTGATCGCAACTACGGCAGCCATTATTGCCAGCCAGGCAATGGTTTCCGGCTCTTTTACCCTGATTAGTGAAGCCATGCGCCTTAACTTATGGCCGAAGTTGAAGATCCGTTACCCAACCGAAGCAAAGGGACAACTTTTTATACCCGGCATCAATACCCTCATGTTTGTGGGCTGTGTCATCGTGGTTTTGTATTTCAAAAAGTCGTCAAGCATGGAAGCAGCATATGGGCTGGCGATCATCATCACCATGCTTGCTACGACGGTTTTGTATGCGAATTACATGGTTATTCACCGGATACGTGCGGGCTGGATTTACCTGTTTCTAATCAGTTATTTCCTGATTGAAGTGGTATACCTCACCGCCCTGTTGCAAAAGTTTACCCATGGTGGTTATATCACGATGTTGGTCGCAATGTTCATGTTTGTGATCATGTATGTATGGTACAGGTCCAGAAAGATCAAAAACCGGTACATTGAATTTGTACGGCTTGAGCACTATATACCGCAGATCCAGGAACTGAGCAATGACAAGTCAATCCCCAAGTATGCAACCCACCTGGTTTATATGACCAGTGCCAACAATCCCAACGAGATTGAACACAAGATCATTTACTCAATATTAAATAAGAAACCAAAACGCGCAGACATCTATTGGTTTGTACACGTAGACGTATTGGACGATCCCTATACTGCGGAGTACAGTGTTGATCACATTATTCCGAATGATATCATCCGGATAGAGTTCCGGCTTGGTTTTAAAGTGGAGCAAAGGATTAACCTGATGTTCAGGAAGGTGGTTGCCGACCTGGTAGCTAACAAAGAGGTAAACATTACCAGCAGGTACGAAAGCCTTGAACGAAACAATGTTACGGGCGACTTCCAGTTTATCGTGATGGAGAAGTACCTGAGCCAGGATAATGAGTTGCCCTTTCTTGAGAAGATCATGATGAAGATCCACTTCTTCATAAAAGAGATTAGCCTAAGCGAAGAACGTGGTTTTGGCCTCGACCCGAGCAACGTTATTGTTGAAAAGTTTCCCTTGATTGTTGCACCAGTAACATCGCTGAAGCTTAAACGAATTATGCTCCGTTCAAACGAGGACGAAGACGAAGAAACGGACTATCCGGAAGGTTAAAAGGCTTTCCAGACACTAATACTATCACCGGCCCATCAAGACCGGTGATTTTTTTTGTCCCGCCGAAGTAGTCCTGTATTTGACAAACACCAAACCATAAGCTGGCCAGGACCTTCACACCCGGATGCAATTCCTTAATAATTACATTCGTCCAAACCGCTCTCTCACTTACACCAGAGCTCCAGCTAAGCCTGTCGATTAGCTGAAACAATTACGAAGCTTGGCAGAGGAGTAGTTTGCCCATTTACGTTTAGCTGGTGTACCAACTTGTACAATGCTTTTATGGGTCGTTGTTTATGCATAGCTTAGGGAAGTCAACCCTCATCAATATATCGCTTTGAACACCACCTTACTCTACTTCCTGTTGGTTTATGCGCTGGTGATCGTCGTGTATGTGCTGGTACAGGAAAGGCTCATTTTTAAACCCGAGAAGCTGGCTGCCGACTTTGCCTATAAGTACAATACGCCTTTCAGGGAGTTGTTTATCGATATTGTGCCAGGTGTAAGAATTAATGGGCTGCACTTTTACCGGGAGAAACCGGATGGACTGATCCTGTATTTTCATGGGAACACCAGGAGCATCAAGGGCTGGGGTAAATATGCCATCGACTTCTTTCGCTATAACTACGATGTTGTATTGGTGGACTACCGGGGGTTTGGCAAAAGCACCGGCAAGCGAAATGAACGTGACATGTTGAATGATATGCAGGTTGTGTACGAGACCTTACAGCAGCAGTATGGCGAAAAGCATATTATTGTATACGGCAGGAGTTTGGGAAGCGGTTTTGCAGCCAAGGTTGCGAGCGACAACCAACCCCGCTACCTGATCCTCGATGCGCCATTTTACAATTTCATAAAGGTTGTCGAGCGGTTTCTCCCCTTCCTCCCCCACCGGCTAATCCTGCGGTACCAGCTTCGTACTGACCGGTGGATCCGGAAAGTAAACTGTCATACCTACATCATTCATGGCACCAAAGACTGGCTGATACCGATCAGGCACAGTGAACAATTACAAAGGATTAACCCAAACAAAATAACCCTGATCCGAATTCATGGGGGAGGCCACAATAATCTTCCTACCTTTCCCGAGTACCACAATTTCATCAGGGATATACTAAGTCCCTGAGGGAACATTTGCTGAATTAATGGTTCGATATGAATAATGATGACCGCGTGTTAACTACAGTTCGGAAGCCACGTTCGCGAAGGCTTTTTGGCTGGATAAAAGTCTTCATAATTGTGTATTGCCTCATCGGCATTGCGATATATTATCTCCAGGACTATTTTGTACTGCACCCCGAAGTCGTACCTAACAGCGAGAAGTATACCTTTACGAACCCCTTTGAGGAGCTAAATATTTATTACGATGAGCATGTCAATATCAACCTGGTAAAGTTCAGTCATACCGGCAGCACGTTCAAAGGCATTATCCTATACTTTCATGGCAACCGCAACAACATTAAACGATACGCCGGCTTTGTTGAACCATTGAGCAGGCATGGGTATGAAGTATGGATGATGGACTATCCGGGGTTCGGAAAAAGCACGGGCAAATTTTCAGAAGAATTGGTTTACGCCTGGTCGTTGGTGGCCTACAACCTTGCACGCAAACAGGTGGCTCCCGACAGTATCATCCTGTTTGGCAAATCTTTAGGCTCAGGCTTTGCAGCCCAACTCGCTTCGGTGAGGGATTGCAAACACCTGGTACTTGAGACCCCCTATTACAGCATGCTTTCGATGGCAGACACCTACTTTTGGATGTACCCCACACGTTGGATGATCAAGTACACCATTCCTACCTATCGCTTCCTCGAAAAGGTAACTGCACCGATCACCATCTTTCATGGCACCGACGATAGCGTGATACCTTTTAGCAATGCAAAGCGACTGCAGGAAAAACTTAAGAAAGGTGATGCGTTTATTACTATTCCGCAAGGCACCCATAACAACCTGAATAGCCATCCCCTGATGCGTAACAAAATAGATAGTTTGCTCAGTTTGTAATCGGGACAGGCGGTTTACAAGTAGAGCTCCGCCGATCAATGGATCAAACCGTACAAGCGAGCGTGGCAAGTAAAGCCGACCCTTAACCAAATGCTCGTCCCAAAAAGAAAAAAAGCGGGTTCGGATCGTTTAACTGCATGCAGCTCTCTTGCATTGTCCCAGAGTCGGTTGCCCGGATTGCAATGGCCATTTTGCCGGTACAGGGCTACCTGATAAGCGTGATAGTGCCCTTTAACATACGTTTATCCGGAAGTTCGCAAAACCATACGTAGGTACCGGAATCGGCCTGTACCCCGTTGTACAAACCATTCCAACCTTTTTTGTAATCGGCGGTCTCAAAGATTTTTGCACCCCACCGATTGTAAATAACGAGCCGGTATGATTTCAATTGCGGAGGATTGATGATCCGGAATTCGTCGTTTTTACCATCGTTATTGGGGGTAAAAGCAGATGGAAAATAGTAGCCGCAGATACCGGCAGACACCACCACAGCAGCACTGGCCGGACCGCATAAACTGCTTACCACAACGCTATAGCTTCCGGGTTTTGTAACCAGGTACTGGCGCGCAGCGGAGCCATCCTGCCATTGATAGCCGCTGAAGCTTCCGGGATCGAGCATAAGCGTATCGCCCGGACATATGGTTTGCCCGGTTTGCAGCTGCGGTTTGGGCAGCCGCAGGACGGATAACCGAAGCGTTCTGGTTGAGTCACATCCACCAACAGCAGAAAAACGATCTACATAAGTTCCGACTGTGGAATACCCGGCGTAGGACTGCCCCTCGCAAATGGTGGTATCAATAGTTGTTTGTACCTGTTGACGAACCGATAGTATAAGTGTGCGGCTGCTGTCGCAACCGGATGCTGTTGTAAAGTTGTTGGTATAGGTTCCTGCCTGGGTGTAGCCGAGATAACTGCTGCCAGCGCAAATACTTTGATTAATAATGCTGGTTATCCGTGGCCTGACGACCAGGTTTAGGGTTCGGATGCTGTCGCAGCCACTGGCTGATCGCAGGGTGTCGATATATGTTCCGCTACTGGTATATCCCGAAACACCTTGACCAAAACAAATGGTTGTGTCAACGGTTCTCCGGATGCGGTCAACAACGGAGAGGATCAATGTGCGGCTGCTGTCGCAACCCGATGCTGTTGTAAAGTTGTTGGTATAGGTTCCTGCCTGGGTGTAGCCCAGGTAACTGCCGCCCGCGCAAATACTTTGAGTGATCGTGCTGGTTATCCTGGGCCTGACGACCAGGTTTAAGGTGCGAATGCTGTCGCAGCCACTCGCCGAGCGCAGGGTATCGACATAGGTTCCGCTGCTGGTATAGCCCCCAATACCCTGGCCAAAACAAATGGTTGTATCAACGGTTCGCCGGATGCGGTCCACAACGGAGAGGATCAGTGTGCGGCTGCTGTCGCAACCCGATGCTGTTGTAAAGTTGTTGGTATAGGTTCCTGCCTGGGTGTAGCCAAGATAACTGCCGCCAGCGCAAATACTCTGATTAATCGTGCTGGTTATCCTGGGCCTGACGACCAGGTTTAAGGTTCGGATGCTGTCGCAGCCACTCGACGATCGCAGGGTGTCGGTATAGGTTCCGCTGCTGGTATAGCCCGCTATACCCTGGCCAAAACAAATGGTTGTGTCAATGGTTCTCCGGATGCGGTCAACAACGGATAGGATCAGTGTGCGGCTGCTGTCGCAACCTGATCCTGTTGTAAAATTGTTGATATAAGTTCCTGCCTGGGTGTAGCCAAGATAACTGCCGCCAGCGCAAATACTCTGATTAATCGTGCTGGTTATCCTGGGCCTGACGACCAGGTTTAAGGTTCGGATGCTGTCGCAGCCACTCGACGATCGCAGGGTGTCGGAATAGGTTCCGCTGCTGGTATAGCCCGCGATACCCTGGCCAAAACAAATGGTTGTGTCAATGGTTCTTCGGATGCGGTCAACAACGGATAGGATCAGTGTGCGGCTGCTGTCGCAACCAGATGCTGTTGTAAAGTTGTTGGTATAGGTTCCTGCCTGGGTATAGCCCAAATAACTGCTGCCCGCGCAAATACTTTGACTGATCGTACTCGTTATCCTAGGCCTGACGACCAGGTTTAAGGTACGGATGCTGTCGCAGCCACTCACCGAGCGCAGGGTGTCGATATAAGTTCCGCTGCTGGTATAGCCGGAAATACCCTGGCCAAAACAAATGGTTGTGTCAACGGTTCTCCGGATGCGATCAACAACAGAGAGGATCAGTGTCCGGCTGCTGTCGCAACCGGATCCTGTTGTAAAGTTGTTGGTATAGGTTCCTGCCTGGGTGTAGCCCAAATAGCTGCTGCCCGCGCAGATACTTTGATTAATTGTAGTGGTTATCCTCGGTCTCACGACCAGGTTTAAGGTTCGGATGCTGTCGCAGCCACTGGCCGATCGCAGGGTGTCGATATAAGTTCCGCTGCTGGTATAGCCGGAAATACCCTGGCCAAAACAAATGGTTGTATCAACGGTTCTCCGGATGCGATCAACAACAGAGAGGATCAGTGTCCGGCTGCTGTCGCAACCGGATCCTGTTGTAAAGTTGTTGGTATAGGTTCCTGCCTGGGTGTAGCCCAAATAGCTGCTGCCCGCGCAGATACTTTGATTAATTGTAGTGGTTATCCTCGGCCTCACGACCAGGTTTAAGGTTCGGATGCTGTCGCAACCTTTTGATCCCACATAGGTGTCGACAAAAGTGCCGCTGGTGTTATGGCCTGCGATGGCCTGACCAAGACAGATGCTGGTATCAACTGTTGTATAGGTTTTGTCGTAAACCTGCACTTTAAGCGAGTCAATTACTTCTATACAGCCAGGTATGGTTGCTTTGAGGATGTAAGTTCCGCTATGAATGGGCAAGGCATTGTTGATTTCAACCCGTGGGCGGTTGATCAATAAATTGTTTGGACCCGACCACTGGTAGGTTGCGCCAATTACCGTATCTGTGTACAGCAGCAGGTTCGAGCCAATGCATAAGGTGTCATCATTGCTTCGGGCGATTGCTGTAAGCTGGGCAAAGTCGCTAAAGTAACCAAAAGAGGTACCTGAAAAAGAACTGCCACCCTGCAGAAATCCAAGATGGAATACGTGACTCGTATTGTTTACCTGAACGATACTGCCTGTTGGTACATCTGCCAGTGATACTAAAACTTTTGCAGCAAGCCACTGGCCGGAACTTCCCGGCACTACAGAAAAGTCGCTTGACTTGATAATGCCGGGCATTCCATTCAACAAGAAGTCGCCCTGCCCACCCTGTTCCACGATCAAGGTGATGTACAGGTTTTCGGCAGATGTTCTCTTAAAGGAGATGCGCGTACTGCCATTGCATTTCAGGCGGGGCAGGATAGCAGAGCCCAGTTCACAACCAATTCCGGTTAGCTGGTAAACATAAACCGGCTTATCTGAAGATATGAAGGTGCTAAAGTTTTGAAGTGATGAGAGGTAGGTCATACCCTTGCTCAGGGTTGCAACAGTTACCCCGTCCTTTCTTATGGTGGTGCCATCTTCTACCGCCATAATGTACAGTTGGTCGTCGGGGAAGTTCAGGTCACCTTTTAGCGCGATGTATTCAGTTCCAAGGATATTTACCGGCACAGTCTGGTCGCCAATAATGTCGGCACAAAATCCATTGGCCGGGGTATAAACTTCGTCGTCGCTAAGGGTTATTGCAACGGGCTTATTGCTGGTTACATGTGAGCCCTGAAGGTGTTGAAAGCCTGCCTGACCCGTAGCCACGGCAGCATAACATTGCCCTTTATTGAGCACAACCTGGAAAGTCGTGTTTGCGGGGTGACCGACGATGGGGTTGGATGGCGTAATGGTTACCGTGGTATTGTCCTCAGAGGCAATGATGTTAAATGAAGAGTATGGCAATGGACTGTAAGCCGGGTGATTGCCATAGTTGAACTGGGATGATATCCAGAAGTCGGTGCCGAGTGCGTTGCGTGCCTTAAGCGTGAATACATCAGGATTAAAGCTGCCTGCATTCACTTCGTAGTAAGCCGAAATCCGGGCGGTTGAAGTGATCTTTAACCCGCTATTGACAATAGCATTTGCTGGGCGGGTTTCTATTCTATCGATCCAGGTGGTGAGGTCGACGGAGCGGGTTGAGTTTGCAGGAAGGTTATAGATTTGTGTAGGCATACCGCCTACTGCGGGCTGTGAGATGGTAATGGTTGCCGGCTTTTCGTAGCTGATCAGGTTCATTACAATTGGCCTGTCAAGGGTGACACCCGCGTACACAGCATTTGCAATCTCCGGTGCTGCAAACCAAAATGCCGTATCCGTTTGTGCTTTCAAGCCAGACGAAAAAAGCAAACAGCAGCTGAGAAAACACAGGTATAAATATTTCATTTTCCTCCCGAATTTGAACACAGGTTACTGCGACTTAAGGGTACTTAAAACGTATTTAGGTGGTCGTTTATTAGAATGCAGATCCGGGGAGGTATCAAAAAGAATATTGAGGCACAAACTAACTTTTATCGACCAATTCCTTGATCGACAGAATAAATATACACTTCCGGCTAAACAAACCGTAATAATTGATCATATACATGAGCGCTGCCTATCGGTAATAAGTTGCAGCCGGATTAAAGTTTAGTAAGCGGCCTTGCTGTTACCGATTTCGCCGGGATAACCGTTACACCCGGTCGATCTCATCTTTGAAGAACCTTTCAACTTCCTGGTTGATTAAAAGCTCGTGAAGCGCCGAAGCTCAGTTGGAGTTGCAGCACGGCTATATTGAAGGAACAACTATGTACCGACCATGCCGGTGAGCCTATGCTTACGGCATGAGGAAACTTCTCACCTCCTCAGCCTTTTGGATAAGCCCCTGTAGGCGCATCTCTTCGATATCGAGTTCTTTTACCGCCTTTGCAATGGCCTCATCATTAAAGGTTCCATCCTTATGATACTGGATCAGCAGATCCCGTTCGTATTTTAATACTGCAAGCTGTGCCATCCTCACCTGGGTATGGTATAGATGCTGTGCTGCGGTTTCCTGTTTTTCTTTACCACTGCGGCTGTCTTTTTTCTGCAGGATGTTTAGATCGGTGCGATAACGCTTCCTGATTTTGTCGACGACTTTGGATTCGAACTGGCCGGGAAAATTTTCTTCGATAAAAATCAACACCTTTTTTGTAAGCGTCAGTTCCAGGTTATCCTCTTCTTTCTGCTGCTTATTTTCTTCGGGTTTTATGCGGAGGCCCTTTATGAGCAGGGGAAGGGTTAAACCCTGAACAACCAGGGTTAGCAGGATGACAACAAAGGTTAGCAACAGGATGGCGTTTCGCTGTGGAAAGGTGGCACCGCCCGGTAAGATGATTGGCAAACCAAGCGCCGTGGCAAGGCTAACAACACCTCTTGTACCAGTCCATGCTACGATAAAAACGTTTTTCCACGATACTTCTTCTGCTTTCTCGTAGGGAAAAGTTGGTTTCCGCTTTCTGAAGATCGATTGGTGGTAGGCCCCGGCAAAAACCCATACGATACGGATAGCTATGGTTACGACCCCGATGATCAATCCATAGCCCACCAGTCGGAACAACTCCGACTCGCCAAGCTGGCGGGTAATCAGCGGAAGTTGTAAACCAATCAGGATAAATACCAGCCCGTTTAACAGAAAAATAAGGGTCTCCCAAACTACCGAAGCCTGCAGGCGTGTTTCGTAGGAAAACACTTCTCTTGAACGCCAGGCTACCATCAAACCGGCTGTAACTACTGAAAGCACTCCCGAGGCGTGCACGCGTTCTGCAAGGAAATAAGCAATAAACGGGGATACCAGGCTGAGACTTGTTTCGGCTACCGCATGTTCCTTGATTTTCTTGTGGGCAAAAACAAGCAAAAATCCTACAGCCACACCAACTGCAATCCCGCCGATCGCAACAAGAATAAATTCAAGACCTGCCCTCCAGAGAACAAAGGTTCCGCTAAGTGCTCCAACGGCATACCGGTAGGCGATTAGGGCAGAAGCATCATTCACGAGGCTCTCTCCTTCGATGATCGTAATGACCCGGCGGTTTAAACCGAGACCTTTAGTTATGCTGGTAGCTGCTACCGCATCTGGCGGTGAAACGATAGCGCCAAGAATGAAAGCAGCGGGCCAGCTAAAACCGGGAATAGTATAATGTGCAGCTACGGCGACAGCAACGGTTGTGAAGAACACCAGGGTTACTGCCAGAGTTGAAATGGGCCGGATTTCTTTTTTGAAATCATGCCACGATGTTTTGAAAGCGGCATCATACAATATCGGTGGCAAAAAAACATAGATAGCCACATCCGGATCAAGCGCGAGGTCGGGAAGAAATGGTGTAAAACCAACTACGAGACCACATAGTACCAGCAGGATGGGGTAAGGCAACCTGATTTTATCCGCCACCACTGAAAGCGCGATCAAAATTGCCAGGATAAATATGACTATGCCAAAGATCTCCTGCATAATGATAAAGATACTCCCCGCAGCTATGTGAAACTTACCCCCACCTAAGTAAAATGTTCTGCGGCATAACTTTACGAAACAATCTTGCTGTGCAGCATATATTTAACGTGTAAAAACACAAAAAGCTCCCATCGGGGAGCTTTAAGGCTCATATATCAACTAATTAGAATTTACTGTTCTTCATCCTTGAGATACCGGCTGCTTCAAGTTTTAATATCACGGTTTCTTTTTCGTTGGTAGCTGAAATAAAGTAAGCAGTTTCATATTCAGCAGTAAACTCCATTATCTCGTTAACGTTGTAGTCGCTGTACCTTTTTGCAAAAGCCCTTTTTGAAGCAGTTGGCAATTGGTCCATTTGTATGGATTTACCGGTGCCGATAAGACTACCATCAGTGTCGTAATAAGCCCTGACCTGCTCGTTTTTCATTGAAAAACTAACCCATGAATACGTATCCATGGATGTCCATTTTACGTTTGTTGCTCCGGCGAAGTCGCTCCGGAAACTTCTGAGGGCCTGGCTATTTACTACAGAAACTTTCTTTGCAAATGCAGAAGAGATAAACATTACAGAAACTAAGGTGGCGATTAAGATCTTTTTCATGATTGATTATTTTAGTACTTGTTTTAATTGATTACACGTCAAAGCTAACTACTATGCGAAACATAGTACATTGCTTTACCGTTAACGGTCGAAATTCATGATCAGCGGTAAAAAGCTTTTTCTACAGGTGCTTTGTAAACTCCGGGGGGTCTTTTCACCAGGGTGGAAGGTGTTGCTGGCATGATTTATACATCTATAAGTGCATACAAATCACCATATGAACAATGGTAACACTCTCCCGGGAAGCATTAAGGCAATCCTGAAAAAAGGTACCGCCCTGCCTTTTCCCACAGATGTAAAACCTATGCTGGCGACACTTGTGGATAAGCCTTTTGACGATGAAGGTTGGTTTTATGAGGTGAAATGGGATGGCTATCGTGCACTTGCGTATCGGAACGGGGAGGTAACGGAAGTCAGAAGCCGCAATAATAAATCGTTTAACGAAAAGTTTTATCCCGTGTTCGACGCGGTTAAGAACTGGAACATCCGTGCAGTACTAGATGGTGAGATCGTAGTGGTAAATGATAAAGGGGTACCCGATTTCAGCGACCTGCAGGGCTGGCGCAGCGAAGCCGATGGGCACCTCGCTTACTACTTGTTTGATGTACTTTGGCTTGAAGGGGTGTCGTTGCTAGACCTCCCACTGCTCGAACGGCGTGAAATCTTAAGGGCAATTGTGCCTGCTGACTCCCTTATTAAGCTTAGTGAAAACTTTGAGGCATCGGGTAGCGACTTTTTCGCATTAGCCGACAAGATGGGTCTTGAAGGAATCATGGCCAAACGGGCAACCAGCTTGTACGTACCAGACCGGCGTACCCACGACTGGCTAAAGATCAAAACCGAAAAGCGGCAGGAAGCTGTGATTGGTGGCTACACCAAAAATGAAAATACCAGCAAACTCTTTAGCGCCCTCCTGCTTGGCTTATACATCAACGGCTCATTTGAATTTATTGGAACGGTTGGTACAGGGTATACCAATAAACTACAAGCCGAACTGGTCGAAAGGTTCAAACCCCTGATCATTAAAGATTGCCCGTTTAGAACACAACCCGAATACAACAAACCATCCCGGTTCAGACCAAATCCACCAAAAGCTGAGGTTACCTGGGTAAAGCCCGAAGTTGTCTGCGAAATCAGCTACCGCGAGAAAACCCGTGATGGTGCCATCCGGCACCCTTCTTTCAAAGGGGTTCGTGAAGATAAAAATGCAAAAGACATCAGCTGGGAAGCACCCGCAATAGCTGCTCCTGCACCGGTCGAAGCTGCGGGAAAGAAACTTACACCAAAGACTGAGAACGCATTAGTTGAAAAGAAGGTGATTTCTTCCCCTGGAAAAAAGGAACGCAAGACCCTGCTGAATCCAACCGACGAAACACAGGTGAGAAATATACAGGGACATGATCTGAAGTTTACAAACCTCAGCAAGCTATACTGGCCAGAGGACAATGTAAGTAAACGCGACATGCTCAATTATTACTACCAGGTCGCGCCGTTTATACTACCTTATGTAAAAGACAAACCCCAAACGCTTTATCGTTTCCCGCATGGCATCCATGGCGAAGCATTTTACCAAAAAGACGTAAAAGGAAAAGCACCGGACTGGATAGAAACGTTTCCTTATCACAGCTATGCCGATGGACGTGATAAGGAATTTGCGGTTATTACCGACGAGGCAAGCCTGTTATATGTGGCCTCCCTGGGTTGTATAGAAATTAATCCGTGGAGCAGTAAGGTGCAGACTCCCGATAACCCAGACTGGTGTATCATCGACCTTGACCCTGATAAAAACACGTTCGATCAGGTTGTAGAAACAGCCTGCGTTACAAAGAAATTACTTGATGCAATTGGTGTCACCGGCTACCCTAAAACTTCCGGATCAACAGGGTTGCACATTTATATTCCATTTGGTGCGAAGTACGATTACGAGGCCTCGAAGGAATTTGGCCGGGCACTTGCAAAGATCATCCATCGTGAACTTCCAACGTTTACCAGCATCGAACGAAAGATCAGCGATCGCGGTGGAAAAATGTACATCGACTTTTTGCAGAACCGCCCACAGGCAACCGTAGCCGGCCCGTATTCTTTACGCCCAAAGCCAGGTGCGACTGTTTCAATGCCGCTTCACTGGGACGAGGTGAAGAAAGGGCTTTCCATAAAAGACTTTACCATCTTTAACGCTGTTGCCCGGCTAAAGGAACAAGGGGACATCTTCAAGGGAGTTCTTGGTAAGGGTGTCGACCTCAACAAAGTAATCAAAAAGCTGGAGTCCTTATAGAGCAGTTGTTCTTTCTTTTGGTGACCGGCATTTGGTTCTTTACCAGGCATCGTTGCCCGCCCGAATGAACTCCGTTCGGACGGGTGTCACTCACTTTTACTTGTATCGCGCTAAGCAGCGCCAGGTTCCTGCAATATAAATTGCTATACCATATTCCGAAAAACCATTTTCTTTATGAACCATCTTCAGCAGTAAGTGTTGAGATGAAATAAACGATAGCTATGGCAACAGCGAAAAAAGCAGCACCAAAGAAAACGGCTACAAAGAAAGCAGCCGCCAAAAAATCTTCTCCCAAAAAAGCAGCACCAAAAAAAGCAGCCGCTAAAAAGGCAGCACCAAAGAAAACCGCCACCAAGAAAGCGGCAACGAAAAAAGCAGCAGCAAAAAGCGATCCTTGTTGGGATGGTTACACACAGGTTGGTATGAAACAAAAGAAAGGAAAGGAAGTACCGAATTGTGTTCCCGAATAATGAAACTTTCCCGGATGGATGGCAAGGCTGCCCTTAAGATTTAATTGAAATGGTGGAAGTTGAGGATCATCCACTCACGGGTGAGTTGAAAAAGCGGCAGGTTTTCATTAACAACCTTAGTTAAAAATTTTAAGCACGTCCGTGCATGCAGAACTAAGTTTTGCTTCATCCGCTTTGCAGCTATTCATCCAGTTGTCCTCTGCAGGATGGTTGGAAGGCTCGTGTGACTATGCAGGTATATCGTTATGAGCAGATCCTTATCAGAATTGTATTCCCTCATTTTAGCACGCTCAAATTCGTTCCAGCAAATCTTTGACTGGGTGTAATCCACTGAACGGTTATCTCATATAGTAGTGTCATAACAATAGCTGTTATATTGAGACTATTCAGTTTTAACCGCAACCGGGACCGGGAGTACAGAAGTAGCCTAAACAACACGCCGTTGATTGCTCGCTTTTATCCAAAGGTTGTGCTCACACGAGGGGCACTTATGTTGTGCGGCGGGTTTAAGGTCTTCTGTATACCCACAAAAGGTGCACGCATATTTACCCGGTTCTGTAATCTCCACTGCATCTTTTTCAAGCGTGCCGGGCATGATGGGAAGCCCGAATCGCACCTCTTTTTCGTCGAAGTAGAAAACACTGATTTGTCCGGAGGTTTCGATGATCGCCTCCTGTACCTGACCAAGTTGAGATACATTTTTCAGGCGGAGCTCTGCAAAAAATTCGTCTTGTGCAAGCGCCTCTTTTTTGAAGTTGTCGATGGCAAATCTTCCATCCCTGATCAGGCAAACCGGCTTGCCTTCAACCAGGTTTTCAAACCCTTTACTCTTGCCCACTAAGTAAGTGACAAAGGTGTACAATGATATGACCAGGATAAATACAATGATAGCGGGTAGTAAACCAACATCCTGGTAAAACATCGGGTCGCCTGCGGCTGAACCAAGGCCAATGATTACCACGAGCTCAAACACCGACAGCTGTTTAACCCCTCGTTTACCCAGCAACCTTAAAGCTACAAGAACAACTATAAACATCACAAATGTTCTGAGCACGGTTTCAAACAAAAACGTCCATTCAGCTTCACCCAGCAGCAGGTGCTTCCAATCGAACATTTTTTGTGATGCTTGCAGGAGAGTCATATGAACCAGTTAAGCGGTAAATCACAAAAGTAGGTTTATTGTTTTGATGATTACACCGAAGGCGCAGACGCACAAAGAGTTATAGCCAACGCCCATTTAGTTTTTTGCGTTGGTCAACCTGTGGTAGATTTGTAAACAATGAAACGGTCCGGCTCTGCTAATCTCCCCCTGCATTACGGCTATGTGCCGTTATGGCTCGCCGAACGAATGGCAAAACTCGGCCTTGCTATTACAGAGTCGGTGATTACCGAATACGGTAAACACGAAATGTTAAGGCGATTAAGTGATCCTTTCTGGTTCCAGGCACTCGGCGCTGTGATGGGCATGGACTGGCACTCATCGGGGATTACCACCTCAGTAATGGGTGCGCTGAAAAAAGCAATCAATCCACATGCACGCGAACTAGGCATTTTTGTTTGCGGCGGAAAAGGCAGGCATTCGAAACAGGCACCTGCTGAACTGTTGTCCGTAGCTGAACAAACCGGCCTAAATGGCCTTGAACTTGTACGCTGCAGTAAACTGAGTGCGAAGGTGGATAATACTGCCATACAGGATGGCTTCCAGTTGTATACCCACAACTTTATTGTTGCAGATACCGGTGAGTGGACGGTGGTGCAACAGGGAATGCACACCGGCAATAAAACCGCACGCCGTTATCACTGGCACTCCGCCGGTTTGCAGTCTTTTGTAGAAGAACCGCATACGGCCATATGCGGGATCAACCAGGGCAATATCTTAAACATGACCGCACATGGAGCCGGTCCTGCCCGCAGTGCTATCGTTGCCCTTACCAGGGAAAAGCCGGAATTGTTTATACCTGAACTTCAGCAATTGATAATGCCGGGGCATCACGATATAAGAAGCGAGGACGTTGACCTGAAACGCCTTGGCAGTATACTCTGGCTCGCACATGAAAAACAACCGAAGGATTTCGAATCGCTTATGCTGCTCGAAGGTGTTGGACCCCGAACAATGCAATCGCTGGCTCTTGTAAGTGAGGTTATACACGGTACCCCGTCGAGGTTTAAGGATCCTGCAAGGTTTGCTTTTGCACATGGCGGAAAAGACGGGCATCCTTTTCCCGTGCCCATTAAAGTTTACGATGAAACCATTTCTACCCTTCGCCACGCCGTAGAACGATCAAAAATTGGTCAGACCGATAAGCAGGAAGCAATAAAGAAATTGCATGAGCTTGCGGCAAAAGCCGAAAAGGATTTTGTACCAAACGACAAGTTTGACGAGTTGGTCGAAAAAGAACGCGCCGACAGTTGGAAATACGGGGGCAGAACCGTTTTTGGCGAAGCAAAGCCGCCGGCTAAAGCGAAAGGTGTTCAGCTACGCTTATTCTAATCCGGGGTAAATGTTTTTATATTCTACAATGTGTTTGTGTTCACATCCATCTATTCCCACAGGTCTGAAGCTACCGTTTTGCAAGTAAAAAGCGAACACGGATAATGCGCAGCAAATAGCTAACTGGGAAGCACTTCTAAAATACAATTTTTTTAAAGCCATCCTGAATGGCGACAAAACTATTGTGTTGAGATCTCTGAAGCAGGCAAATGAACCGGTGGTACCCTGCATTACCCGTGTTCTTTCATGCTGTTTGTTTACGAGTTCATCGCCAACAATCTCAAACCGATTTCAGTCTCGATGTTTTGCGGTATTGTTGAGCTATCGTCGGAAAGCGGTACATATTGACTCACATTGTCGTCGTATGCAAAAACATATTCGTCACTGCCATTTATACTAATGTTGTACCTGGTAGCTTCATTAAACTGAAAAGGACTTACCCTTACTTCATAAGGAACGCCGTCGAGCATCAACTGAAATGATTGGTTTTGCATATTATGGTTTTGGTAAGCAACACAAAAACAATGCCCTCACATCAATAAAAAACGCTGCATAAATCAGGGGTAAAAACCTGTAAAATGCTCCACAAAGGCTGCGGTATATTGTTCATGCTATTCTGGTGCCCTGCTGTAAAAATGCATACAGTGGCTAACCCTGGCTTAGGTTTGCAATCGGCGCTTCCGGGCCACCGGGTGGATTTTGCGCCTGGGTCACCGCTCTTGTTTTTGGTAAGGCGTCGGGATAATTATCCTGTACAAATTTTACCAGGTTCTCCCTGACATAACAACGAAGATCAAATGCCTGCGACGAATTGCGCGCACTCATGAGGGTTCGTACTTCTATCACCCGGTCTGTTGTATTGGTAACCTGTAATAGGTTCACCCGTTTATCCCAAAGCTCGGTGGCTTGCAACAGGCGGTTGAATTCTTCGCGTAAGGCTTGCACCGGTACCGTGTAGTCGAGGTAAAAAAAGGCAGTTCCTGAAATTTCAGCGGAAGACCGGGTCCAGTTTTGAAATGGCTTTTCGATAAAGTAGTTGATTGGTAAAATCAGGCGTCGGTCATCCCAGATGTGCAAGACGACATAAGTAAGCGTAATTTCTTCCACCCTGCCCCACTCGCCTTCAACCACCAACACATCATCTATTCGCATAGGTTGGGTAAATGCAATTTGGAGCCCTGCCAGAATGTTGCCTAATGATCGCTGGGCAGCGAAGCCAAGTATCACCCCACCTACGCCCACCCCGGTAAGTAAACCCGCGCCAACACGGCGAAGGCTATCGAAACTGAGCAGGACCATACAAATACTCAGAATGACAATTAAACCCGTTACCAGCTTACGTACAAACTGGAGTTGGGTTCTGATCTTGCGTTCTTTAAGGTTATCCGTTTTGTTCAGGTCGAAGTAGTGGTACACATAGTCTTCGGCAACCTTTACGATCGACAACAAAATGTTCGCAAATGAAATGATGAGCAGGATGCCGATAACCTTATCGATAACGTAGTATACACCCGGCTGCAACTTCATTAGTGGCAACACCAGGTTTAAGATAAGCAGGGGAAGAAAGATGGTAAAGGGTTGCCCAAGCCGATTGATAACAGACTGAAAAAAGGAAAAACGCGGGCTGCCTTTCGATTGAAAATGTACAACAATATCGAGTATCCACTTTACAATGAAACCACTGATAATTGCCAAACAGGCAAGCAAAAGGTTCCATGCATAATCGGGCAACCGGTGAATGTATGATTGAAGGTCATTCCACATGCGCGTGAAATTAAAAGTTTATGTTATAGGTGTGCGTATCTGCCCGCAAATTAAGGCTATTCATTTCGGGAGCTACGAATCGGGTTATAGCGGGCTCTACTCACGTGCTCGCCAGAGCGATCAGTTCCATCGCGGCTTAATGTTTTGGCGACCCCGGGTTTGAATTCCGATTGAATAGCGTTGTCCGCCCGGCCGCGCCAGTCGGACGGGTTTACTCCCTTGTACGCCTTGTACGCTACTGAGCGGAGTTACTGCCATACCAGGATCAACATCATGGATAAGAATTAGAATATTGCGGTAACATAAATAAATGGAAAAAAGATTGGGAATAGGCGTTTGATGGTATAGGAAAAAATTTTGTGCGTTGAAGGCCTGGCTTTTATGATTGACAAAAGCGGATCTTTAGATCCCTGGAAACTTTTATTGAATACAGCTTAACCGGTACAGATGCATAAACTACCGTGATGAAGCTCAGGCTTAATTATCATTTAAAACATTTATAAGTAGGACAGCATATATGTAAGCAGGTGTTTGAAACAGGATTAATCGCGAGCAGGGATTCGCAACAGTATTCAGGCTTTACATCAGGTACACAGGTACTACCATTGATGCTTCCAAATGAATTTTTTTTCGAAAGGTTTTTAATATATTTTAATCAGAATTATTCAATTGTCTTCTTATCTTCCATTCAAGTTCGATTGCATGTTCGAAACACTTTCTGCTGCTTGCGCGGTACTTCGAAAGTGATTCATTGCCACCCCATACTATTGCACCTGTATCTAAGTCAGCTTACCGATTGTTGAAGCAATCAACTACATCAGCCAGCTTGCCGTGTTATTTGTACCAACATACAGGTGTCACAACAGGATATTTTTAATTAAATCCTGAAAATATTTGCTTGCTATAATTCGTTTATAAATAACAGGTACCACAACAGTAATGTTGTTTCACGAACGGGCAAACCTCACGATTGTCATTGCCGGGAGACTCAACCTATCCACCTTAATAAACATTACACATGGCAAAGTACAGACTTATGGCAAACAAGTGGGCCAAGGAATTTATTACTGCAAAGGACAAAAAGTACGCGCTCAACAGCATTATTTACAACATCAATTACCTTGTTTACTCTTCCACAAAAGAGCCGCTGACCTACCAGGACAGGTCACTTATTTTCAAACACATCTTCGATATTATTGCTGGCCGTGAACCCCTGATTGTACAGGAAGACGAACAGATTAAGCCTGATTTTTCGGACATCACAGTTCTTTTTGAAAGAAGAAATTTTGTATTGAAACAACTTAGCGCAGGACTAAAAAAGCAGGCTGAGTTAAACTAAAGCACAATAGTAAATGGCTGATGCCGGGCTGATCGCACGTGCATTAAACAGCAGCGTAAACATCTTAATGGTGCCTAACAGCAACTCCAAGAAAAGGGAAGATGTGGGAAGCCATACTGACCCAATTTTTCGCAACTGCTCTAACTGTTCTCCACCTTGATGTTGCGGTAATCAACAATGTCGCACCAGGCGTGATGGTACGTCCGGAACATATTATGCAAAGCTGCCTCCTTACACGAAGCGATTGACTGTACTTAAATCAATAAATGGTTGTCGCGAATCACTTGCGCGAATAAAGCCTCGTTCCCCAAAGAACCAACTGTTGAACTGAGCGTAGCAAGGATGTATCATCCATGCGTTCCGGCTCGTCACCAAAAAAAAACTGTATAAGCGCAGTAAGCTGTTTTGTAGTGCCCCCAATCGTTTAAACAAGAACTATTAAGGGCACAGGTTACAAAGCCACGAACATTGCTATGCTGATCCAAGGTTCTCTCCCGCCAGTGCTGTCCACGGATTACTGAATCCAGATGATTGGCCTTAATCCTTTCACCGTCGTTTTCCCGCCGTTTACCGCCTTTTGCACCAGCAACAACCTAATTGCCGTTGCCGCAGTAACATCCGGCGGTTAGTTTTGGTTTATGAAATCAAATACACACATCATGGAACCCCTGGATCAGAAAAACAACGGTCGCGTTTTTACGGGCATAATACTCATTGCAGCCGGCCTATTAATACTGGCCTATAAAATGGGTGCGCCCATACCGGAATGGTTAATTTCCTGGAGACTGGCGTTGATCGTTATCGGCGTAATCATTAGTATCAGGAGTAAACTTAGAGGCCCTGCGGGACCAATCTTAATCGTTGTTGGACTGTTTCACGTGATCGACCGCTACATGCCTGAACTAAACATCCGCACCTACATCTTTCCCATAATTATCATTGTTGTTGGCCTGTTTTTTATTTTTCGCCCCAGGCACGGCTGGAAAGGAAGACGCAATCGCATGAACCGATATAATGAAGCAGGAACAAATGAATGGCCCACTAATCAGCAGAACGATATGCCGGTAAGATTTGAAGAACGCGACTTTATTGACACCACTGCCGTACTCGGCGGGGTAAAAAAAATAATGGTATCCAAGAATTTTCGCGGTGGCGAAATCACCTGTTTTATGGGCGGTGCGGAAATCGACCTGACACAGGCCGACATTCAAGGGGAAGCATCACTTGATATTACTACAGTTTTTGGCGGATGTAAATTAATTGTACCCGGTCATTGGGAAATAAAATCGGAAATGACGGTTGTATTTGGTGGCATTGACGATAAGCGATCGATCAATGCAAATAATATTAATCCATCCAAAGTATTGATATTGGAAGGCACGGCAGTGTTTGGCGGAATTGATATCAGGAGCTATTAAAAACTATGCGGATCCCTAAATATTTAAATCGTTTAAAACAGCCGCTATGAAATGGTATATTTCGAAACTGATTTACCGTATTGTTTGTGGTGATGGGGCGCATACCCCGCAATTTGATGAACAATTACGCCTTATTGAAGCTGTGGATCTTTTGCAGGCTTATCACAAAGCGCGGTATATTGGCAAAAGCGAAGAAGACAATTTTTTTAACCAGGTGAACAAACCGGTTTGCTGGAAATTTATTGACATTGCAGAATTGCAACCATTGGATAAATTGGTGGACGGAGCAGAAGTGTACTCAAGGATTGCTGAAGAGGATGACGGAGAAAGCTACATTCGTTTTATAAAACTGCGCTCGGCACACTTACTTGAAACTGCTTCATACGCTGCGCCCGCATTAAATTGAAAATTTGGCAACATCATCACTTTCGGACCTGAAGTTTAAAGTTGCCTTTGCGATTTGGTGGCTCATATGGTCGGTCTTGCAGCTAATGGTTTTGCTCGACTTTGGCTTGAAGCCGTACCCTGCGTTTGTCGATAGTATCGTGAGCAATTCCCTGCTTGCAGCCACCTGCCTGGTGATCAGCAACAATATGCGCTACTACCTGCCACGGCAGGAAAAGTACTGGTATGTGTTGCTGGTGAGTCTTGGTTTAAGTGCGGCATGGCTGGTAATGGTGCGGGTTGCGCTATGGACCTTATTAGGTGCCGATACCGAATATATGGCCCTTTTGCTTAGGTCAACATCGCTGCGTTATGGGGTAGCATTTTTAATGGTAGCCTGCATGGCAATGATGAGTTTATTATGGTACACGCAACAGGAACAAAAAGAAACAGACGACAGGAAGATGGAAGCAGAGCGGATTGTAAAAGATGCCGAGCTTTTTAAACTACGCCAGCAACTGCAGCCACATTTTTTATTCAACAGTTTGAATTCAATTAGCGCCTTAACGGTAATCCAGCCTGAAAAGGCAAGGCATATGATTCAACAACTGTCCGACTTTCTTAGGAGCTCCATCAGGAACGATCAGCTGTTATGGAGTACGCTGTCTGAAGAGCTAACTTACCTGCAGCTATACCTCGACATTGAACAGGTTCGTTTTGGCTACCGGTTAAAAACGGAGATAACCATCGCGGATGATACCCTCACCATGAAGCTGCCATCAATGCTGCTTCAACCAATTGTTGAAAATGCCATCAAGTTTGGATTATACGATACCGTTGGTGAGGTTATCATAACCATACAGGCCAGGTCTGAAAAAGGAATGCTACGGGTAAGTATTCAAAATCCGTTTGACACGGAAACGCTTCCACCGGCCGGTACCGGTTTTGGACTTAGCGCTATACAGCGAAGGCTTTACCTGACCTTTGCCCGCAACGACCTGCTACAAACCAGGCATGAAGAAAATCATTTTACTACCACTGTAACTATTCCTCAAATTGTATGAAGACGATTATAATCGATGATGAACCATTGGCGCGTAGCCTGGTGCGGGAATACCTGAAACCATATCCCAACATCGAAATCATACAGGAATGTAATGATGGCTTTGAAGGGATAAAAGCGATTCAACAACACGAACCGGACCTGATATTTCTCGATATCCAAATGCCTAAAATTACCGGCTTTGAAATGCTCGAACTCGTGGATAAGCTACCGCAGGTAATCTTTACTACAGCATTCGAAGAATATGCAATTAAGGCGTTTGAAACACATGCGGTGGATTACCTGTTAAAACCATTTAGCCAGGAACGATTTGATAAGGCAATGCAAAAGGCAATCACCCAAACTAAGGTGCTGCCCCCAACAGCGTCGATACTGGAAACAGCTGCACATTCGCCCGTACAAACCAATCGCATCGTGGTAAAGGATGGCGGAAAGATTAAAATTATACCTACTGCAAACATCCGGTATATGGAGGGCGCCGACGACTACGTAAAAATATACACGGAACAAGGGGCTTTTCTGAAGAAAAAAACGATGGCCTATTTCGAGGAGGTATTGAACCCACAGGCTTTTCTCCGGATACATCGTTCATATATCATCAACATACAACTGATTACCCGCATTGATCCTTATGAAAAAGAGAGTCACGTGGTGGTTTTAACGACTGGCGAAAAACTACCTGTGAGCAAAGCAGGCTATGCGAAACTAAAAGCGGCATTGGGTATCTGACCAATAAACAAAGGGTTGAGCACTGTTGACCATTGGATCAGGTTTGGGGAAAAATCAACACGACAGGATGAGTTGCCCACGAAAAAGGCGATAAAGAAAATGCCTTGTAAATTAGCGTTGATAAACCAAACCCGTGACTAAAGCAGAGCGACAGTTAATTTTCGACAAATACAACGGCAGGTGCGCTTACTGTGGTTGTATGCTCACCCGCGGTTGGCACGTTGACCATTTGAAACCGATCCGGCGAAAGCAATACAAAAAAGGTGAATGCAGGTACCCGCAAAGGGATTGTATGGAGAATTTTATGCCGGCGTGCGCCAGCTGCAACATCAATAAACATGCTATGAAGCTGGAAGACTTCAGGCAGTTGGTAGCCGGGTTTATGAAACACCTAAACGAAAGAAACACCCAATACAAAATCGCCAAGCGCTACGGCCTTGTCGTTGAGCAGGAACAACCGGTGGTGTTTTATTTCGAACGGATGATTAGTTGAGTGGTTGACTGGTTGATCAGTTGAATGGTTGACTGGTTGATCGGTTGATAGGTTGACTCGTTGAAAAGTTGACTGGTTGATTAGTTGATTGGTTGATAAGTTGAAAAGTTGACTGGTTGATCAGTTGAAAAGTTGATTAGTTGATAGGTTGAAAAGTTGAATGGTTAATAGGTTGACTGGTTCAGTGGTTCACTCAAAACTCTTAACTCCCTACACCGTTCCACTCTGCATTCTTAACTCCTAATTCTTAACTCTCGTCACCCACTTCCATTCAAAATTTACCATACAACATTCAACATAAATAGCGGGTCATGGTCTAACACGTATTACTCACTCTGCATTCTTAACTCATAACTTTTAACTCTCCAGACCGCTTCACGCTGAATTCTTCATTCATAATTCTTAACTCCCCCTGACCCTCCACTCTGAACTCTTAACTCTCCACACCGCTCCACGCTGAACTCTCCATTCATAACCCTTAACTGCTCTCACGACACCAAAATTCATTCAACATTTATCATACAACATTCAACATAAAATAAAGGGTCATAGTCTGACACATATTGCTCCACTCTGCATTCTTAACTGTTAATTCTTAACTCCCTACACCGTTCCACTCTGCATTCTTAACTCTTAATTCTTAACTCGCGTCACCCACATCCATTCAACATGTAAAATTCAACATTCAACATAAAATGTGATACTGGCCGTAGCTACATACTTCGCCGGTATTGCCCGCCAACTTCGTACAGTGCATGTGTAATCTGACCAAGGCTGCAATACTTCACCGTTTCCATCAATTCATTAAACAGGTTACCGTTCGCAATGGCAACTTCCTGCAGGTGCTTTAACGCCTCCGCACTTTTGTGTTGGTTCCTTTTCTGGAAGGCCTGAAGGTTGCTTACCTGCAGTTCCTTTTCATCGGCAGTACTGCGAATAACTTCAGCAGGCAAAATGGTTGGGCTGCCCTGCTTGTTCAAAAAAGTATTTACACCGATCAATGGCAGTTCACCCGTATGTTTCTGGTGTTCGTAGTAAAGGCTTTCTTCCTGGATCTTGTTGCGTTGATACATCCTTTCCATAGCACCCAATACACCGCCCCGTTCATTCAGCCGGTCAAATTCTATCATCACCGCCTCTTCAACAAGATCGGTTAGTTCTTCGATCAGGAAGCTTCCCTGGTTAGGGTTTTCGTTTTTCGCCGTACCCAGTTCACGGTTAATGATCAATTGTATGGCCATCGCCCGGCGAACGCTTTCTTCCGTAGGTGTAGTGATCGCCTCGTCGTAGGCATTTGTATGCAGGCTGTTACAGTTGTCGTAAATCGCGTATAAGGCCTGGAGGGTAGTTCGGATATCGTTGAAATCGATCTCCTGGGCGTGCAGGCTGCGACCGCTGGTCTGTATGTGATATTTCAGCTTTTGGCTGCGTTCGGCACCATTGTACTTATACTTCATCGCCTTTGCCCAGATCCGCCGGGCTACCCGGCCGATAACGCTGTATTCGGCGTCCATACCGTTGCTGAAAAAGAAGGACAGGTTCGGTGCAAAGTCGTCGATGTGCATACCCCGGCTCAGGTAATATTCCACGAACGTAAATCCATTTGCAAGCGTGAATGCAAGTTGACTAATCGGGTTAGCGCCTGCCTCAGCGATGTGATAGCCGCTGATGCTGACACTATAGAAGTTTCGTACGTTATTGGTGATAAAATACTCTTGTACATCACCCATCAGTTTCAGGGAAAACTCGGTGCTGAATATGCAGGTATTCTGGGCCTGGTCCTCTTTGAGAATATCCGCCTGAACTGTACCACGCACCTGGGTGAGCGCGAGTGTTTTTAATCCCTCATAAACGTCAGCCGGCAAAACCTCATCTCCGCTAACACCGAGTAATCGTAAACCAAGACCATTGTTTCCCTCAGGCAAACGCTCGGGGAACGCAGGATTATAATAATACGGTCTCGGCGCGTGCTCAAACTTTTTTGCAATAATCCGTTCGACTTCCTCCCACTTATCGTGTTTAGTGATCCATGTTTCGCATTGCTGGTCGATCGCAGCATTCATAAAAAAAGCAAGGATGATTGCAGCCGGACCATTGATCGTCATACTTACGGATGTCTTCGAATCACAAAGATCGAAACCACTGTATAGTTTTTTTGCATCTTCAACGGTAGCAACACTTACCCCGCTATTGCCCACTTTACCATATATGTCCGGGCGTTTATCCGGGTCCTCGCCATAGAGGGTCACGCTGTCAAAAGCCGTTGACAGGCGCTTGGCAGCCTGGCCAAGAGAAACGTAGTGAAACCGTTTATTGGTTCGCTCAGGTCCGCCTTCACCGGCAAACATCCGGGTTGGATCTTCCTCTACCCGCTTCAGGGGAAAGACCCCTGCCGTATAGGGGAACTCCCCCGGAAAGTTCTCCTGTAATTGCCATTGCAGGATGTCGCCCCAATCGCGGTACGGGGGCACGGCAATCTTTGGTATTTTAGTACCGCTGAGTGTTTCAACATAAAGGGGTTGCCGGATAACCTTACCCCTTACTTCGTATTCAAAAAAGGGCTTCTGAAAACTTTCCCTGGTACCTCGCCAGTCGGCTATCAGTTTCTTATTTACAGGCAATAATTGTTGTTCAATACCTTCCTTAACTGCAGTTAAATCAGGACTGGAAAGCGCTGCCGTACTTCCCTTTTCATTGAGAATTTCCAACGCACCATTAAGCCGGTAAAGCCTGCTGGCGAGCTCAGCCTGCTCCTTAGCGAGTTTATTATAACGGCGAACTTCATCCGAGATTTCCGAGAGGTAGCGCACCCTCTTTGGTGGAATGATCAATCCACTGATCGAGTGCGCTGAAACAATCTCAACGATCGGCTCCTCACTAAAACGAATACCGGTTTTATGTTCAACCGCCTTCATGATTTCAAAAAACAGTTTATTGATACCCTCGTCGTTAAACTTCGACGCAATAGAACCAATAACCGGCAGTGTCTCGTCTTTGGCTGTCCATAATCCGTGGTTGCGTTTGTATTGTTTTCTAACATCGATCAGGGCATCTGCTGCACCGGCTTTATCAAACTTGTTAATACAAACAACATCGGCATAGTCGAGCATGTTGATCTTTTCAAGCTGTGAAGCAGCACCATATTCGGGGGTCATCACGTACACACTAACGTCAACATAATCCAGTATGGCGGCATCACTCTGACCAACCCCGGCACTTTCCAGGATTACCAGGTCGAACCCTGCTGCCCGGCAAACGTCAATAGCTTCCTGCACATAATTGCTCAATGCCTTATCACTTTCGCGGGTGGCCAGGCTGCGCATATACGCCCGGCCATGATGTATCGAATTCATGCGGATGCGATCGCCGAGCAATGCACCCCCGGTTTTTTTCTTAGATGGATCAACAGAAATAACGGCGATTGTCTTATCGGTGTAAGCACGAAGGAACCTCCGCACCAGCTCATCTGTTACCGACGACTTACCTGCACCACCAGTTCCTGTAATTCCAAGCACAGCTGAGGTTTTTGCGACAGGGGCTGGGTCAACACTGGCCGGTGGTACAGCCACCTTTTCCGTTGCTGCCGGGTCATTATCAAACCCGTTTTCAGCAAGGGTAATTGCCCTGGCTATCCGCCGGACGTCCTTGACTTCAGCGAGGGGAAGTTTACCGTTCCATCTTTGGGGTGCGTTCCAGTAAGCGCTTTGTGGTTCATGGTTTCCTGAACTTCCATTAGCAGGCTTGCTACCGGCGGCAGACTGGTTGACAACGTCTTCGATCATACCCTCAAGCCCCATCTTGCGACCATCATCGGGGCTGTAGATCCTGGTAATCCCATAGTCGTGCAGTTCCCTGATTTCCGCAGGCAGGATGGTTCCGCCACCCCCTCCAAAAATCTTAATGTGACCACAACCATTTTCATCCAGCAGGTCTTTCATGTATTTGAAGAACTCAACATGACCACCCTGGTAACTGGTAATGGCTATGCTTTGAGCATCTTCTTCAATTGCACATTCCACGATCTCGGCAACACTCCTGTTGTGTCCGAGATGAATAATCTCGGCCCCTTTACTCTGCATAATCCGTCGCATGATGTTGATGGCAGCATCGTGGCCGTCGAAAAGTGATGCCGCTGTCACAATCCGCACCTTACCTGTGGAGGTCTCCTTCATAGTTCAATCGTTGAGTATTGACAAATTTAGTGTATTTCGGGCTCGGCAAAGACCCGGTATTCGCCGACAGAGTAGTTAACACCGGATGGTAATCAGTCCACCATATCGGGCTCAGGAAGGCGAAAACCTGAGTTAAAATGGAGAATGGCTTTGCTTCTCCCCTGATTAACCCCAAACCTTGATTGGCTATTCCCCCCTACCTCCGGGTTTGCTCCCCTTCCCCGTTCGTAAACGCAAAGCTACCCCTTGGTAAAAGAGCGTAGCTGCAGCTTTCATTAGTCACACTTACAAGTTATCTTTCAAACAAAAAGGCGAACTTATGGACATACCGTTGTTTGAAAAACTTCATGAGGAGGGCTACCTTGATCGTGAAGCCCTTGATCGGATCAGAACGGAGAACGTCTTTCCCATCATAAATGTTCGTGGCGAACTTAAGGTTCTGCTCTACCTCGGTATTCTCCTGCTTACCACGGGCCTCGGCATCCTTGTTTATAAGAACATCAACGAAATTGGTCACCTGTCCATTGTTGGCTTTATTGCGCTCACCTGCGCGGGTTGCTTTGCATACGCCTTCAAAAAAGCAGCAGGTTTTGATTATGGCAGCGTACAGTCGCCGGGTGTGCTTTTTGACTACATCCTGTTACTGGGCTGCCTTTTAATGCTTACCCTCGTTGCTTACCTGCAATTTGAATTTTCCGTATTCGGAACTCGCTGGGGACTGGCTACGTTTATACCGATGGTCATCTTGTTTTTTAGTGCCTATTACTTTGACCACCTCGGCGTGTTAAGCCTGGCAATCATCAATCTTGCTACATGGGTGGGGATCAGCATCACACCAATGAGGTTGCTTGAAAACAACAACTTTAGCTCCGACCGCATAACCTTTACGGGTATACTACTGGGTGGAACGCTTCTGGCAGCGGGGTTCCTTTCTACTGCAAAAAAGCTTAAGCCCCACTTCAGCTTCACCTATCGGAATTTTGGTATACACCTGTTGTATGTATCGCTGATTGCAGCTATGGCGCAAGCTGAATCGTTGTACCCTGCCTGGTTTTTTGCCATCGTTCTCTTAGCCTACTTTCAATACAAAGACGCTGTAAGGGAAAGATCGTTTTACTTCGTGCTGGTAAGCACCCTTTATAGTTATATCGCAATGAGCTACGTAATTCTCCACGGGCTCTCCCGCCTCATGGGAAGTGATGGCATCCTTTACCTGACCTTATTATACCTGATTGGTTCCGCAATCGCTCTTGTAATCTTTTTAATTCAACAGAATAAACGACTGAAGCATGCTGGTCTATCCTAAAACAGAATTGTTCAACCTGCATGTAAATGACCAGGCTGATGAAGCCCTGAATGTGGGCTATATTACAGCAGATCAGCGTACATCCATAAAAACGGCTTACCCGGTGAAGTTGTACCAACCGGGCCCTGTTGCACAAGCTGGTCTCGGCCTGCTTACGATTATTATTCTCCTGCTCTCAGCGGGACTGCTGGTGCTCGTTTTTCAATTGTACAATTCAATCAGCGGCTTCCTGGTTTTTTATGGACTACTTTGCTATGTTATGCTCGAGATAATGGCGCGAAAAAATCACTTCAATTCAGGGGTAGATAATATTTTGATGTTTACAACTGCCTGGTTGATTATTGGCGGAATTGGGGCGAGTATGAACATGGGCGAAAATGGCCTTTTCGAGATTTTTATCAGCCTTGTTGCATTTGTAATTTGCGCCTTTCTATGTCTTCGTTTTTCCGATGCAAGCATAGGGATTGTCGCAATCCTGGCACTGCTGAGCTTCGTATTTTTTTGCTACCTTCAGTTAGGATCCCCTGCACTGCAAACATTCCCTTTTGTGATGGCTGCCGTTTCAGGGCTGATCTACTTCATTAGCATCCGGGGCCTGCGCTACCAGGCTGCATTATACTATCGCAATACCCTGAAGTGGATCGGCATTCTTGCATTATTTACTTTGTACGCGTCGGGAAACTTCCATGTTGTGGTGCTCATCTGTCAGCATATCGGGCAGAGGACGCGATCAGTGTATGCATTCCCGTTGCCGGGATTTTTATGGACATGGACGTTGCTCGTGCCGCTGATTTATGTTGTACTCGGAATTGCACGTAAAGACCGCACACTGCTCCGGGTAGGTCTCGTACTTGCAGGGGTCGCCGTGCTTACGTTCCTCCAATACTTTCCAATAGTTACAGCTGAAGTAGCTATGCTCATTGCCGGCCTGTTCACCGTGGTATCATCATACGGGATAATGAGATACCTTCGGGTTCCCCGGAATGGATTTACATTCGATGAGGCTGATGACGAAAGCGCTGAAGGCGCAAATCTTGAAGCTGTGGTTGTAGGGGAAGCGTTTGGGAACACACAAACCGTTCAAAATGATACCACCTTCGGGGGTGGAAGTTTCGGGGGAGCAGGTGCAGGCGAACGATTCTAGCTTCGCACTCGTAGGTAAAGCAATTGCATGCCATTCAAAACCAACATACCATCTGCATCAAATCCGGGCATCATCGTCCTCACGGATTCAGCGACGGGGAGCTTTGTTGAAATCTACACATTAGGTGCTTTATTGAACCAGTATTGTGTTAAGCATGAAAGCCAACTGGTAAACGTAATTGACGGATACCATTCACCCACTGAAGCCATTACAGGAATCAAGTCGACATTCAAAAGCGCAAAACTTTCACCATTCCCCGGCCGACTCAGGAATAACAGCTATCGATTTGGTGAACGTATGTATACGCTGCCATCAAACTGGGGTGGGCATGCGATCAATGGTTTGTTGTATGACCAGGAGTTTGCCATTACAGAAACCCGAAACGATGATCACTGTGCCGTAGTCAGGTTAGCAGTGCTTTATGATGGCAATTGCGAAGGGTTTCCCTTTAGTTATAAATGCGAGGTGGAATACGAATTGCAGCCGGATAATATGCTGAAGTTGACAACCTGCATTTACAACACGGGTGATAAGCTGCTTCCCATTGCTGATGGCTGGCACCCGTACTTTACCCTTGGCGGTAGCATTAACGACTACCAGTTGGAGTTCCAGGGCAAGCAGTCAATCATTCTAGACCATGACCTGATACCCACGGGCGAACTGATACCTAACGACAACTTCAGCGCCATCACCACGTTGGGAAATGTGCACCTGGATAATTCTTTTGTACTAAATTTTGCAGAATGTCAGCCAATGTGTGTAATCAGAAATCCAAAAAACAGGCTCGCCGTTGAAATACGTCCATCCCGATCTTATCCCTACCTTCATGTTTATACACCGCCACACCGGCAGAGTATTGCCATCGAAAACCTGAGTGCCGCCCCAAACACGTTTAACAATGGCATCGGTCTTCGTGTGCTGGAACCAGGTCAGTCTGGTTGCTTTACCACTACATTTGTCACCAAAACCTACTAACAACCGCTATGTCTACATCCTCCAACCTTGTCGTAGAAAAGTTTTATGAGCAGTATAAATCAGCCGCAAGACTGTTTTATTCCCCGGGCCGTATAAACCTCATTGGTGAGCATATTGACTACAATGCTGGTTTTGTACTTCCCGCGGCAATTGATAAGGGTATCTGGTATGCCGTTGCCCCGAATGGCACTAACTCGGCCAGGTTTTATAGCGTAGATCTTGATGAGCATCTTGAAATCAGTCTCGACAATATTCACCCGATCGATGGCTGGCAGAACTACGTACTCGGCGTTATTGACCAGGCCCAACAAAGAGGGCTGATCATCAAAGGGTTTGACTGCGCCTTTGGCGGAAATATACCAATTGGAAGCGGTCTTTCTTCTTCTGCAGCAGTGGAGTGTGGACTGCTGACAGCCTTAAATGAAGTTTTTAGCCTTGGATTAGACCGGAAAACCATAGCACTAATGGGCCAGAAAGCTGAACATACTTTCCCAAAGGTTATGTGCGGCATCATGGACCAGTATGCAAACATGATGGGAAAGATGAACCACGTGATCCTGCTCGACTGCCTGACGATTGAACATCGATACTTACCGCTTAGTCTTGAAGAATATTCGATCATTCTCATAAATACAAAAGTGCATCACTCGCTGGCAAGTGGCGAATACAATGTTCGGCGGCAACAATGCGAACAGGGCCTGAAAACGCTGCAATCTTTTTACCCCGATGCAAAAACATTCCGGGATATAACCCCCGAACAGGTACAGGAACACGAATCTGACCTGGGCGGCGACATCTTCAAGCGTTGCCTTTACGTTACCCAGGAAATAGCAAGGACCCAAAAGGCCGCACTTCTTTGCGAAGCCAATAACCTTGAGGGATTGGGCAAGTTGATGTATGAAACACATGAGGGTTTAAGTAAACTGTACGATGTAAGTTGTCCCGAGCTTGACTTCCTGGTTGAGCAGGCAAGAAAATACCCTGAAATCATTGGCAGCCGGGTTATGGGTGGTGGTTTCGGTGGCTGTACCATAAACCTCATCAGGAAAGAGCACTGGAATACCATAGTTGAAACGATTACTACTGAGTACAAATCCACATTTGACATCGATGCCGAAGTTTACGAAGTTGCCACAAGCGACGGCACCTACGAGGCGATTGGTGGTTAACCCGTGCTACTTTTCATAAAACAGCACCCGGAAGCTCACTTCAGCAGGCATGTACCCGCGGAATGAACCAATGTGGCACAAACATGTTTAGGGTTTTGCAGCTGTCCCGCTAACTTCCAACATCCCATATTGCAGCAGATTGACCCGGCGATCAGACAATCCCTTATTTTTGCGCCGTTATGAATTACGCTGACGATTTACAGTCAAGGTGGTGGAAACTGGAAGCCAAAATGCTGGAGCGCTTTGGTAAAAAGCCCGACATGGAAGCCGTACTGTTCTTGATAGGTATGCAGGAAACGGGTTATATGAAGGAAAAGATTACCAAAGAAGAAAAGCAGGACCTGATGCACGTGGCGGTTTGTACAGTTATGAGCGCCAGCGGGTTTTATGAACTCGAGCGCCGCGACTCGGATGGCTGGCCACATTTCAGGCAACTAAAAGCCATCCCCGATATGAATATGATTGAGCAGGAAAACTTTCTGAAAGATCATGTATTGCTTTATTTCGAAAAAAATGAATTCTAATAAAGAAAGATGTTCCGACTTTTCATCGTTTGTTTAAGCTGCCTTGTTGCGCTGTCACCATGGGCGCAAACAAAAAAACCGCCGGTTAAGAAAACCCCGGCTCAAAAAACCACTCCCACACAAAAGAAAGGAGCTGTTAAAAAGCCCGCTGCCAAAACTCCGGTAAAGAAGCCCGTGGCAAAAAAACCGGTAAAAAAGGTAGTAACCCCATCCACTGAAAGGCTGGTAGAGATTACCACCGATATGGGTGTAATCGTTGCAAAGCTGTACGACAGCACGCCATTACACCGCGACAACTTTATCAAACTGGTTGAAACAGGGTTTTACGATAGCCTTTTGTTTCACCGCATTATTGAAGGCTTTATGATCCAGGGTGGCGACCCAAATAGTAAGCATGCGCAAGCCGGCCAGCCACTTGGGATGGGAAAAGCACCTGGTGACCGTATACCTGCTGAGTTTAATCCGGCATGCTTTCACAAAAAAGGTGCACTTGCAGCCGCCCGGGATAACAATCCTGAAAAGGCGAGCAGCAATTGCCAGTTTTACATCGTTCAGGGCAAACCTTATACTGCTGCAGAACTCGATGAAGTATTTGTTGGACGAGTTCAACCCTCCAATCCTACGTTTCAATATACCGAGTTGCAAAAAGAAACCTATCGCACGATCGGTGGCACACCTTTTTTAGATCAGAGCTATACCGTTTTTGGCGAAGTTATAACCGGGCTGGAAATCATCGACCAGATTGCACGTTCACCAAAAGGGCCGGGCGACCGCCCCATTCAGGACATTCGTATGAAAATGAGACTACTTAATTGAGTGCTTTCCTTTAATTTTATCCATATTAGTCAATTACAAAAAAGCTATACATGAACTTTCCTCCCGATCTCCGTTATACCAAAGACCACGAGTGGCTGAAACTTGAAGGAACCACGGCAACCATCGGCATTACCGATTTTGCACAAAGAGAATTGGGAGACATCGTATACGTTGATATCGACAGTACAGGCAAGTCGTTCGAAGCAGAAGCAACCTTTGGTACTGTTGAAGCTGTAAAGACCGTCAGCGATTTATTTTTGCCCGTTGCGGGAACCATCGACGAGGTTAACCCTGCTCTCGCAAACCAGCCGGAACTTGTAAACACCGATCCATATGGTGCTGGCTGGATGATACGCATGACTGTTAATGATCCCACCGATGTCGAGGCCCTCCTTGATGCCGAAGCTTATGAGGCAATTGTAGCTTAACGCAAAACCATGATATTACATTCTTCGTATCTAGTTCACTCCATCGGCCGAAAGGCAAACACCCCACGTTCCCGCTATTGAGTAATGTTATTTCATATACTGAGTCGGAATTAGTGATGTACTTGAAACAGCGGCAGGAAGATGCCTTTAGCTACCTGTATGATCACTACTCCGGGGCGCTTTATTCGATTATATTAAATATAGTCCCGGATAAAGAGCTCGCAAACGACGTATTGCAGGAGGTGTTTATTAAGATATGGAGGCAAATAGAAAGTTACGATAATTCGAAAGGGCGGCTATTTACCTGGATGTTAAATGTTGCCAGGAACGCAAGTATCGATACAGTAAGAAGTAAAGGTTTTCAAAAGAACCAGCAAAGCAGGGAGCTAACTGAAAACATTTACGATATGGGAGGAAGCACCCAGCTGAATACAGACAAAATTGGCCTTAAGAAGCTGGTGAGCAAACTTAAAGAAGACTATCGTATCCTGATTGAATTGTCTTATTTCCAGGGATACACACAGGATGAAATATCAAAAATGCTCCAGATTCCGCTGGGAACCGTAAAAACCCGGATGAGGAGCGCCCTAACCCAACTAAAAGAAGTTATTCAATTGTAAGTGGATATAAGAGCATACATACAAAGTGGAGTTATCGAGAGCTATGTGCTGGGTATTGCTACTGACGAGGAAATTACGGAAGTAAACCAACTCAGGCTAAAGTATCCCGAGGTACAAACAGCTATCGATGAATTTTCACATTCGTTAGAGCACAATGCTTTTCACGATGCAATTATGCCTCCTCCTTCAGTGAAGTTGAATATCATGAACACACTGGCCGGGGAGTTTAATAAGTCAAAAGATGATCGCGCCATCATCGTTCCGCTGCAAGACACTTCATCACAAAGGTTAACCCAACCACCAGGTTACAAAGTATGGCAATTTGCCGCTGCAGCTTCCATCATCCTTTTGTTAACCAGTGCTGCGTTTAATATCTACCTCTTCAACCGTTATTCAGATACCTCCGAGCGCTACCAGGCGTTGCTTTCTGACCGAAACACCCTTCAGGCAAACAACCAGGTTATGCAAACCAAACTGCACGACTGGCAAGCCGCCGTGAGAATGATGGCCGACTCGAACATGAACATGTTTAAAATGCCAGGCATAGAAGGCAAGCAGGATAACATGGCCATGCTGTTTTGGGACGGACGCTCTAAAGATGTTTATGTAATGGCGAACAAACTGCCTGCCCCAATTCCAGGCAAGCAATACCAGCTCTGGGCCCTTGTAGACGGCAAACCTGTTGATGCGGGTGTACTAGACATGGAATGCCCCGGAGTATGCAAGATGAAAAATATTCAACGCGCTCAAGGTTTTGCAATTACGCTTGAAAATGCCGGGGGAAGCCCAACTCCAACGATGAGCCAAATGTTAGTTTATACCGAAGTTTAGTAGAAGTTCACTGCGCTTGATCCGCACTTCCTCACACCCGTATAGTCCTAAACACAATCCTAACCAATTCCAGTAGTTTTCTTGTTTAATGCTTTATTCAAAAAAGCACCAAAGAAATCAAATAGTCCTGCGGATTGGACCTAACAATCCGGATCGCTATTTTAGATTATAACAGAGGGACCTGGAACAGTTCCGAAAAGCAGGTATTGCACTATATCAGGGTATAATCCATTCCAATAAGATTTTTTTGGAGACCGGCTTTAGCAACTCCCGTCGGCATCGTTGTGTCACTCACTTGTACTTTCTGTGCCGTATTCGGCAAAAAAATAATGTTGAGCAACTTAAATAATTGCTGATAGTAATTGTCTACACTCAGATTTACATTAATGAATTAAGGCAGTTGATTACTGCAAAAACGACGTCATTTACTAGCGATTAATCTATTATCGTTCATAAACTGCTTAATGATTAAATAGTGCTAGAATAGCATACTAAAACCGGAGCAGCAAAAAACTCCATACCAGGTATTATTTATACATCTGTAAATCAGGATAGGATTGACTTCAGCATAATGCATTTGTTTTTACAACATAAGTTTGCAAGCTGCATGCTTAAATACATAATAAAACGCAATTTGAATTATTAATTAAATGAATTCAGGAAGCATTTCAAATGCGTACCCAAACACTTTCATTTGTTTAATAGATTCACTTCTTTATGGATAAATGTTTTATCACTACAAGGAGAATAAATCCATAACTATCTAAACAAATGCTATCAGTTAAATAACAACCTCCCGGTATAGCACGATCTATTATTAAACAATACGTGATAATAAATTGTTCACGTGCAGAATTGCAATACAAATTATTTCCCGCCCTTTACCCATTTTAGTCATTCTGTTTAATCTCTTTAATCACTTAGTTATCTAACGTTTATCACTAGCAAAAAAAAATAAAAACTTGAAAAAATATTAAAACCAATGATCACCGCGTCACGTAGATGCATAAAATCAACAATTAATAAAAACAACTTTAATTAAACAACTCATGAAAAAAGTATTAAGATCATTTGGCGTATTATGCCTTTCTACAGTTTTATTTACCGCTGCTGTTAATGCACAGGAAAAGACAGTAATGGTTGGTGGTGCGGCAATGTATCCAAGTAAAACCATTGTCGAAAACGCTGTCAATAGTAAGGATCATACAACTTTAGTAGCTGCAGTTAAAGCGGCTGGTCTGGTAGAAACACTTAGTGGTGCCGGTCCTTTCACTGTATTCGCTCCAACAAATGCAGCTTTCGAAAAACTGCCAAAAGGAACTGTTGAAACACTTGTTAAACCGGAAAACAAGGAAACACTTACAAAGATCCTGACCTACCATGTTGTTCCAGGTCGTATCGACAGTAAGTCTTTGGCCAAAATGATCAAAGACAATGGCGGTTCTTTCGCTGCTAAAACCGTTCAAGGTGGTACATTAACGTTTACCGCAAAAGGAAACCAGATCATGATCAAAGATGAAAATGGCGGAATGAGTAATGTAACCATCGCAGATGTGTACCAAAGCAATGGCGTAATTCACGTAGTTGATAGTGTGGAGATCCCGAAAAGCTAACTCTTAGCGGAGTTTTTTTTCAGATGGAAAGGAGCCAGGGGTGGCTCCTTTTTTTTTATGTTATTTTGCGCTGAAATCATCCTCATTGAGAAACCTGACCGACTCGTTTGTCCCGGCAATATGCTGGTTGATTCTCTCATCTATTCTTTTTTTCATTCCCGGCGATCAACTGCCACGGGAAGAAATATTTGCACTTCCTAATTTTGATAAGCTCGTTCACAGCTTTCTTTTTTTCATACTCTGTTACCTATTTTTCCGGCCCGTACGGCATCTGGAAAACATTGCCACCCGAAAGGCACTCTACTTTAAAATCAGCCTTGCCGCAGTTTTTTACGGCCTTGTAGTTGAAGTTATTCAGAAGTATTTCGTTGTAAACAGGTCCTTCGACCTTTGGGATATTATTTTCGATACACTTGGATGTGCTTGCGCCTATTTGTGGGCCAGGAAGTACCTGGTGAAAGTTGTATAAAAAAATAGGCCCCGATGGAAATCGGGGCCGCAACCAAAACTAACTGCTTATGAGAAAATTTGATTACTTCTCAGTAACCGTATAAGATAGATTTCAAATTTGATGCCGGATAACTTGCAGCCGTTGTTAAAGTTTTCTATATACAACTTTTGCTTATTTTCATCCACCGGCTCTTAAGAATTTGCAATTTCCAGGCCGAAAGGACTAAGGATTAATTAAAAATCTGTTAATGACATAGGCTGAATATCGATAGCACAACCCTTACTATAAGCTGATCGTTGCGCCGATGTTTGCAAAGGCTCCACCTGTTTTGTTTGTACCAAGATCAGCATTCTTTTGAAGGTACCTGAAACCGTAAGTGCCACCTGCCGCCGCAAATACCTCGAACCGCGAAAAAGTATACGCGTACGAAATCCCGCCTTGTAAACCATAATTAGTTCGGTTACACTGTTCGGTTATATCCTGTTTCATTGTAAGATCCTGAACACCAACGGCAACCGGAACCCCTCCAACTGGAATTGTAAATTCTGTCGTCTGAGCTCCGTCCGTGTAAATTCTGCTTTTCCCCGCTGATTTGCCTGTCGCTTCGAGCAGGTACCCAACAAAGGGGCCGCCATAAACGGACAACCGGGAAAGACTTGAAGTGCTGAAACTGAATTTCGCTAACACAGGTACTTCCAGGTAACTCAATGCTACTTCACTGTTGAAATTTGCATACAGGTATTCCGGCAGGTTTAAACCTACTGGCACCATAGCAGCAAATATGGAGGTCCTGACTTTTTGCTTACCAGACTTTTTACCACCCTGTGCGGAGTAATTGACCTCCGTTTGTATTGAAAAAAGGTCATTAAACCTGTACTCTGCCAATAAACCCGCTTGTGGGCCGAGAATCGTTCTGTACCCGGAACTAAATGCTTCGTCGTCGCTGCTTGCGCGAAGTTTCGGAATACTTAAGCCGGCTTTTAGTCCCACTCGCCAGTCCTGTGCAGAAGCCAGTGTGTTAGACAAGACGAAAACAACAAACACGAGAACGATCTTTTTCATAAATCGGCAATTTGGATTAATCAACAAGATAACTCAAAAACAACCGCAGTATTGCACATGCTGCTCATAACAGGCTGGATTCATGCCCCGAACAGACCTTGTATTTAGGCCAAAGCAGAGGAGTGCAACATTAACCTGAAACCAAAGGTTGGGGGATTTCAACAAGGGTGACTTCTTTTTGGTTGACCGTTAGTTCATGAGGAACACCGAGCTTTAGCGCGCAATTGTCTTTCATATGCCCTGCAGGGAAATTGAAGCATACGGGATATCCATACTCCCTCACCTTCTCGTAAACGATTTCCTCGACTGACATCTGGAAGGTCTCCTCCTGGTCGACCTTAACCGCCGTAAAACCGCCAAGGATGAGCCCGGCCAATTTGTCCAGCTTACCGGAACGTTTCAGGTTCAACAACATACGGTCAATTGTGTACTTGTATTCAGAAACTTCTTCGATAAACAAGATTTTACCGGCGGTATTTATGTCACTTTTGCTGCCGGCACAGGCTGCAATCATACTAAGGTTCCCACCCACTAAAGTAGCTGTTGCAAACCCGGGGCGGTTCATCGCTGATCCCCTGAAAGCATATTGTAACGGAATTCCGTGTAAAGCATCAAACAAGGTAGATGAAGACCTGTCATAATCGCCCGACATACCTGTAACCATGTCACCATGTAGGGTAGGGATACCCAGGTTTGCCTGAACGTGCAGGTGTACAGTTGTAAGGTCACTATAGCCGATCAGCCATTTTGGCTTCTCACGAAACTTTTCCCAGTTCACCTGGTCGATGATCCGCATCGTGCCATAACCCCCTTTGCCAAAAAGTACCGCATGGATGTTATCATCATCCAGGAGAGTTTGAAAATCTTCGAGCCGTTCTCTGTCTGTCCCCCCGAAGCGCATCCACTGTTTACCAACGGTGTTCCCATAACATACTCTAAAGCCCCAGTTTTTGAGTATTGCCGCGCAATTCAGGATCTTTTCCGGTGTTACGAAACCTGCAGGACAGGTTATCCCAATGGTATCTCCGGCCTTAAGATTTGGCGGCAATGCGACCGGGAAATCCGGAACCGTGTTCCTGCTAAAGCCCCTGTGGCTGATCATCGCTCCAACTGAAAGCGGTAACAGGGTTTGAAGAAATTTTTTTCGGTTCATTTATGCGCTTCGGGATAAAAATAGGAATTTTCAGCCTGCACCCGGTTCGAGGTCAAACTTATGCTGTTTTAGCATAAGTGTCAAGCACCTGACCCAGGCACGATATACCAATGGGGAGTTTTTTGCGATCGCCCGTAACGGCTCAGCTATTTGATCGAAACGGAGGTTGTAGGTTCCTGCATTTAACAGTTGAACTGCTTTAAATCGTTAAGGGGGATGTTGATTTATACTAACTTGTAGCCCTATTTTAAGAAATGGATATGAAGAAAACCGGTGTATTAGTTCTACTACTCAGCTTGTTTACAACGGGCTTAATTGCTCAGCCCGCGGATGCCGTTGCAAACCGTTGGGTTGACAGTGTTTTTAGCGGCCTGAGCAAAGAAGAAAAAATTGCGCAGCTGATGATTATAAGGGCGCACAGCAATCTTGGTAAAAAGCATGTGGAAGAGGTAAGCGCGCTTATTCAAAAATACAATGTCGGCGGACTTTGTTTTTTCCAGGGTGGCCCGGTGCGTCAGGCAACACTCACCAACTACTACCAGGACATTGCTAAAACGCCGTTGATGATCAGCATCGATGGTGAATGGGGACTGGGTATGCGCCTCGACAGCGTCATCAATTTTCCGCGTCAACTCATGATTGGAGCGGTTCTCGACGCCGCTCTTGTGTACCAGTTCGGACGGGCTGTTGGTGAGCAATGTAAAAGGCTGGGCATTCATGTAAACTTTGCTCCTGATGTGGATGTAAATAACAATCCAAACAATCCGGTTATCAACGACCGCAGTTTTGGTGAAGACAAGTACAAGGTTGCCCTTTACGGGATCGAATACATGCGGGGAATGCAGGATGTTGGCGTGATGGCCTGTGCCAAGCACTTTCCGGGACATGGCGATGTCGACGTCGACAGCCACTTTGACCTGCCGGTAATTAACAAGAGCAGGGCACAACTGGACTCACTTGAGCTTTATCCCTTCCGTGAAATATTTAAAGCAGGTGTAGGCAGTGTGATGATTGCACACCTTTACATTCCGGCAATCGACAATATCGAAAACCAGGCAACCTCCCTTTCGTACAAAAATGTAACGGGATTGCTGCGTGAAGAACTGGGTTATAAGGGATTGACTTTCACCGATGCACTCGAGATGCAGGGTGTCACAAAATTTTACCCCTCAGGAGAAGCCTCGGTACAATCGCTCATTGCAGGCAATGATATGTTGTGCCTTCCTGGTGATGTGCCGGCCAGCATTGAAAAGATTGTTACAGCCATAAAGCAGGGCAGGCTCAAACAGGATGATATTGATAATAGGGTGAAGAAAGTTTTGCTTGCAAAATACACCCTTGGCCTCAGCCGGCTGACCCCCGTTGATACCGCTAACATTACAAGTGCGCTGAATGAACAAACCAACAAGATCAACCGCCTTTTGGCTGCCAACGCATTAACCTTGTTGCAGCACCGCGACGAAGCGTTGGTGCCACTCGATCATAAAAAACGTATTGCCTATATCGGTATCGGGCTTGACAAACCAAATGCGTTTGCCAAAAGGCTTCAAGCCGATCATAAAGCCGACGTTTACCTTTTTAATTACAAAAGGGATCTCGGCACCGTGCCGATGCTAACTGAGGTAATGAAGGATAAATACGATGCGGTAGTCATCGGCATGCATGCGTATAGCAGGCGTCCCGCTGCAAACTTTGCCCTGAGCTATTCCGCTTTAAACTTCATTAACAGGCTCCAGGACGAAGTGCCATCTGTCACCCTTGCATTCGGCAATCCATACGCGATTAAAAATATCAGTAATGCGCCAAACCTGGTTGCTTGCTATGAGGATGATGAAATTACCCAGAATGCCGCTGCGGATTTACTTGAAGGCAAGATTGTAGCCAAAGGAAAATTACCCGTAACCGTTTCACCAAAGCTTCCTTTTGGTAGCGGTATCCGCATCAACGAATACCTTCCGGAAGTGGTCCCCGACTCTGTCGGCTTTAACCCCGACGCTCTAAAAGCGATCGACTCGCTGGCACTCGACGCAGTTAAACAACGCGCTACCCCCGGTTGCGTAGTGCTGGTTGCACGCAAAGGAAAGGTTGGGTTTTACAAAGCATATGGACATACCAATTACGACAGCACGGAAGTACTCAACCGCGAGACCATATTTGACCTTGCCTCGGTAACCAAGACCTCGGCCACTACTGTATCCGTTATGAAGCTTTACGAAGAAGGCAAGCTTGATCTAAAGAAAACACTGGGCGATTACCTGCCTTGGGTAAAAGGCTCCAATAAAGAGGGTATCACCATCGAGAATCTTTTGTTGCACCAGGCAGGATTGGTTGCCTACATTCCATTTTATCGCTCCACTTTCGATGCAGAGAGTAGATACTACCCGGGAATTTATTCAACTACGCCTAACGAAGCATTTCCTACCCGGGTGGCTGAAAACCTTTATCTTAATCGGGCTTACGAAGACACGCTGTTACAAAGAATACTAAGGAGCCCGTTAGGTCCTGCAAACCAGTATGTGTACAGCGATAACGACTTTATCTTTCTCGGTAAGGTGGTTGAAGCAGTAAGTGGGCAGAAGTTGGAAGAATACGTGCGGCAAACGTTTTACCTGCCCTTAAATATGACAACAACTGGGTTCAGGCCCCTTGACCATTTTGCTAAAGATGAAATCGCTCCAACAGAACTGGATAAGGAGTTTCGTAAGCAACAACTAAGGGGTGATGTTCATGACCAGGGGGCAGCAATGTTTGGCGGTGTGGCCGGCCACGCAGGTCTCTTCAGCAACGCATACGACCTGGTACAACTTTACCAGCTGCTCCTTAACGGGGGTGAACTCAACGGTGTAAGGTTGCTTAAGAAAGAAACCATTGACTATTTCACGGCCTACCATAGCCCAATCAGCAGACGGGGTCTTGGCTTCGACAAGCCGGAGAAAGATAATGCTACCCGCAAGGATCCCTATCCAACCAGGAGTGCCTCGCCCGCTACTTTCGGGCATACCGGCTATACCGGCATTGGCGTATGGGTTGATCCTGCTGCCGACCTGATCTATATTTTTCTTTCGAACCGGGTTGCACCTAATGGCGATATGAACAGGCTGATCAAAATGAATGTCCGGTCAAACATTCATGAAGCAATCTACAAAGCGATAAAGCCAACACAGGAGTCAACAGCTGCGAATTAGCCATTCGTTAGAGCACCCGCTACCAATAACAAAAGGGCATTGGTCCCGGTGTATCTTGATGATAACATTTGATTTCACCTTGACTCTAAATGGAGTTCTTTCACCGCCGGGCAAATCCCCATTTTCCATGTACGTTGATATGACCACCTAAACTAACAGGCGTTAGTTTCCCTACCTTTACTGTTCCCTTTAGCTGATGGCACGTATAAAAAGCACCGAACAAAATAGCAGGAAAGACATCATCACTACCCAGGCATCCATTTTGTTCAGGCAAAAAGGATATCGCGCAACGAGCATGCGCGACCTTGCAGAAAAGGTAGGCGTTGAAGCAGCGAGCTTGTACAACCACATCAGCAGCAAAGAAGAACTATTACGCGACATTTGTTTTAAGGTTGGTGATGATTTTACAAATCACCTTGAGGCGCTTGAAAAACTAAAGCAACCCGCTATCCTAAAGATTGAAGCCATCATTCGCTTTCATATAAAAATGATGCTTCAACGCTTTGAAGAAGTTCACGTCAGCAACCACGACTGGCATCACCTTAAGGAACCTTATCATACCGATTTCTTAAACCGCCGGCGCGAATACGAAAAACGTTTTGGAAGCATCATCGAAAAAGGTGTTGTCAAAAAAGAGATCCGAAAAGTCAATCCTTACATCGCAGTACTTACAATACTTTCGGCGGTGAGGGGAATAGAATACTGGCATCGTCATAAGAAGAATGTAACTGCTGCCGAGCTCGAAAACAACATGGTGCAACACCTGATCCTGGGTATAAAAACGATTGAATAGGGCTGAGCACTGCCATCCCTTTAAACAACTGCTAAACCATTGAACATTGGGACATTTTCATCCGTTGACGATTAAAGAAGTTCGCAGGGAAACAGCCGACTGCATCTCGTTGTTGTTTGATGTACCTGAAAACTTAAAGGACGAATTTTCCTATCATCATGGGCAATCGTTAACACTTCGCTTAAATATCAACGGACAGGAAGTACGGCGTTCCTATTCAATATGCAGCAGTCCACTCGATAATGAATTAAGGATCGCAATAAAAAAGGTTGACCAGGGCGTGTTTTCATCATATGCCAACCAGAGTTTCAAAGCTGGTGACATACTCGAGGTGATGCGACCCTCAGGAAAGTTTCATGCAACACTAGACCGCGAAAACAAGAACAGCTATATAGCGTTTGCAGCAGGCAGTGGCATCACCCCTATTTTCTCGATCATCAAAACAACCCTGGTGACGGAGCCAAACAGCAAGTTTACACTGGTGTATGGCAACCGTAACCGCAGCAGCATAATATTCAGGGAACAACTGGAAGCCTTGAAGAACAAGTTTGTCTCAAGGTTCAGGATCATTCATATTCTCAGCAGGGAAAAGATGGATGCACCGATAAACGTTGGCCGGATTAACAAAGAAAAATGCGCGGCGCTTTTTGAAAAGCTCCTCGACCTCAACCAAACTGCAGGCTTCTTTTTATGTGGACCTGCTGAAATGATTTTCGAGGTGAAAGAATACCTCCTTGAACACGGGGTGGACCCTAACAAAATTCACTTTGAGTTATTTGGAACCCCGGTTAAGCAACAAAACAGCCCTGTTGAAAAAAGCACAACCGAACGAAAAAGCGCAATCACGATTAAACTTGACGGCACCTCGTTTGATTTTCAGCTCGCCTTCGATAGTGAAAGTATATTAGACGCAGCCCTGCGGCAAGGCGCCGATCTGCCTTATGCCTGTAAGGGTGGGGTTTGTTGTACATGCCGGGCAAAGCTTGTTGAAGGAAAGGTAGACATGACGCTGAACTATGCACTTGAACCCGACGAACTGGAGCAGGGTTTTATTCTAACCTGCCAGTCCCACCCGCGTACGGAAAAGGTAGTTATTGATTACGATGTGAAATAAAGTCAGGATATTCATTACCCTCCGTAATTTAGAAATCGCAACTTCTCCCAAATGAACCCGGAACATTATGTTCAACTCACTTTATCCCACTATCTCAAAAAATTCATCTGCCGATAAAAGGGACTCAAAAAGCTGTTCGATTCCAATTATAGTTTTTACCGGATTTATTTGCCCAACACGCTATTATTCTATAATCGTAACTCCGTGTCGTTTAGTTAAGCTCTTGTTCATTAGATTGTTCAAAAATGGTATACAGTACAAGCCCCCGCCCGAACATAGTTCATACGGGCGGGCGGGCAACGATTTACAATCGGGATTCTGTAGTTAGGTCCAACGGAAATCTTAACTAAACCAGACTAACTCATAATTTGACTACCATCTCTTTTGCGTAAACAACCATTGCAATAATCCCGGCTCTTCAAACGCGCTATCCCAGCTGTTGTGATTGGCATTCGTATAATAAGTTGCTTTCACACCGGCACCCGCCTTTTCAAGCGCCACTTCCATGTTTTTGGTAAACTGCGGATCAACAATGTCGTCCTTCAATCCATGAAAAAGCCACCACCTCGTTTTCCTCAGCTCTTTTGCCGTTGCCGGGTGTGCACCGCCGCATATCGCAAACGCAGCAGCAAATATTTGGGGCTTTCGCCTAACCAGTTCATAAACCCCCATGCCTCCCATGGATAAACCACCAACATATACCTGCTGACGATTAACGTTAAAACGATTTAGCAGGTGATCGGTCAGAGACATCAGTGTACGCATAGCGTCTGTCGGATCTCCATTAACGGTGAAGTAGAAATTGCGCTTGCTGTTTAAAGTGCCGGCCGTTTCCGCAATTACATTACTCCAGTAGTTATTAGCAGGGCATTGCGGAAAAACAACAATTGCCGGATAGCGTTTCCGAACAGTATCCCTCAGGAACAGGGCTGCACCATTTGCAAGTTGGCTTTCATTATCCCGACCGCTTTCACCCCGACCATGCAGGAACAAAATCAACGGGTACCGTTTTGAACTATCGTAGCCGGCTGGAAGTAAAACCCGGTAGGGCATGGTATCGCCGTTTTGTATAAACCAGCGTTTTGCAAACTGCGATTTGTCTTGTGCATGCGTGTTGAAGAAGCCTGCAACACCTAAGATTGAAAGCAAAATTCTAATCATGATAAATAAGGCATCCCGTTTAATAATGAGGCTTTAGCAGCGTTAGAAATTTTTAAAAGCAGGCGTAAAAGCCTATATGAAAACTCCAGTTGAATTGAGCCCCTTGAATGGTGGGCCGGGCTGACGTGGCAACCGCGATGCTGATTGGTTGAATGATCTTCTCCAAAAAATTTTATTGGCCAGCGTTTTCGCCACACCGTATACTATGGTACCAATACAAACTTTGCTTGTTTTAGATCGCGGCTATTTCCACCTACGAATACAGTAAAGTTGCCCGGCTCGTAAATGGGCTTAAGGTCGCTGCCAACAAACTTAAGGTCATCCACGGTTAAATTAAAAACGATGTCTTTCGACTCGCCCGCCTGCAACCTGATTTTCTGAAAAGCCTTCAATTTTTTAACCGGCTGTGTTATGGAAGCATATTCGTCGTGCAGGTACAACTGAACCACCTCTTCGCCATCGAACTGGCCAGTGTTGCTTAGCGTAACCCTGAGCTGCAGTTGGTCAGCAGCACGCATACTCGTGCGATTGAGTTTTATTTCGCTATAACTAAAGGTGGTATAACTTAAGCCAAAGCCAAACGGGAACAATGGCTCATTTGAAACATCAAGGTAATTGGAGCGGAACTTTTGGGTTGGTCCCGCACCTTGTGGACGACCCGTATTTTTATGGTTGTAGTAAATCGGTATTTGTCCAACATTCCTTGGAAAAGTCATGGTGAGTTTACCTGAAGGGTTGTAATTGCCAAACAACACATCGGCTATAGCATTTCCTGCTTCATGACCCTGGAACCAAACATCCAGCAACGATGTAGCCAGTTCCGCTTCCATGTTTAAAATTAAGGGCCTTCCATTCATAAGCACCACAACGAGTGGCTTACCCGTTTTTGCCAGTGCCTGCAAAAGGCGCTGTTGGTTAACAGGCAAGCTGATATCGGACCTGCTTGCTGCTTCACCACTCATCTCCGATGCTTCACCAACAACGGCTACGATTACATCTGCACGGCCGGCAACCTCAAGCGCCTGGGTCAGCAGTTGATCAGGTGATAGGGAGTCTACATCGGCGCGAACGCCAAATACGTTTACCTTTTTGGCAAGCGCCGTGTCGTCGGTAATGTTTGCACCCTTTGCATAGAGTATGTTTACACCCGAACCTCCAACACTTCTCATTCCATCAAGCACGGGCACGGAAAGTTGCGGCTCGCCACTAACCGCCCATGTACCCAGCATATTACTCTTGTTGTTTGCAAGCGGCCCGATTAAAGCGATGGTGCCCGACTTTTTTAATGGCAGGGTTTGGTTATTGTTTTTTAGCAATACACATGAGCGCGCACCAAACTCGCGGGCGGCGGTACGCTTATCAGCGCTCAGCACTTCCCTTTGGGTACGGCTGCTGTCGCAATAACGAAAAGGATCTTCGAAGAGGCCGAGCTTATACTTGGCTTCGAGTACACGGCGGCAGCCATCGTCAATTTGCCGTTGGGTAACCTTTCCCTGTTGCAGCGATTTCTTTAGTGTGGTTAAAAAACCTTCGCCCACCATGTCCATATCTACCCCTGCTTTCAATGCAAGTGCAGATGCAACCTGCAGGTCGCCAACCCCATGATCGACCATTTCGTTGATTGCAGTATAGTCAGTAACAACAAAACCTTTAAAGCCCCACTGCTTGCGGAGCAGATCCGTCATCAACCATTTGTTACCGCTTGCAGGGATGCCATCGATATCGTTGAAGGAGGTCATTACACTACCGGCACCGGCATCTATCGCGGCCCTGTAAGGTGGCAGGTAGGTCTCGTACATTTTAAGCCGGCTCATGTCTACAGAATTGTAATCCCGGCCTGCCTCAGCGGCACCATAAAGGGCAAAGTGTTTCACGCAGGCCATAACGGTATTGTTGGCGGCAAGATCGTTACCCTGGTAACCTTTCACCATGGCTGCGGCAATCTTAGAACCGAGGTAAGTATCTTCACCTGCACCTTCCACAACCCGTCCCCAGCGTGGATCGCGGGCAATATCAACCATTGGCGAGTATACCCACGACAAGCCGTCGGCAGTAGCTTCTTCTGCTGCAAGCCTTGCGCTCCGTTCGATCATAGCAAGGTCCCAACTGCACGATAGGGCAAGTGGTACCGGAAAAGTGGTTTTATATCCATGGATAACATCGGAACCAAATATCATCGGGATCTTCAAACGGCTGCTGCTCACGGCGAGTTGCTGTGCCTGCCTTATCTTATCTACGCCAATAATGCCAAACAAGGCCCCTACCCCACCAGACTTGATCTTCGATTCAACCCCGCTGCTTACAACTGCACCGGTGGCTACACCACCGCCCGGGTTTAGCAGGTTCAATTGCCCGATCTTTTCATCAACGGTCATCTTCGCCATTAATGCATTTACAAAAGCCGTCATCTTGTTTGCAGGTTGTGCCACTGGTTTTTGCGCGCCTAAACCTGCAGCAGTCGCAACCGCGACCATCAACAACAATATTCTATTCATCTTCATAGTTTTTCAAATTAAAGCAGTTAAACACTCAACTAATCAACCATTCAACTTATCAACTCTACCTTAATACCAAATACCTTAATGCCCAATTCCCAACCTACTCTATCCTCACCACCTTCGACCTCGCCGATACCCCATTCTCATTGAACGCTTCAATTGAAAAGTAGTAAGCCTGTTCAGTTGAGAGACTTTTTAGTTCCAGTTCGTTTTTACCATAAACCATCCAGGAGTTGTGCAATTTATCAGGTGCTATTCCCCAGAGAATGTTATAACCCTGGCAATCTTGTTTTGTCCATTGAATCATCGCATCACGCCGGTCGGTTTTTCGCGATACGTTAAACCCTTTTACAGTGGCCGGTACTTTTCCCTCACCCAATCCAAATACCCGCAAACCAGAGATGGCAAGGTGCGGTGTGGGTACATGAATGTTGCGATAACGGATATACCGCACTGTTTGTGGTGCAGCAATTTCAACGTAGTCGTTGGGTACGTCTTTATAGCTGTCACTTCTGTCAACAAGCTTAATCCAGGTGCGGCCATCCACAGAACCGTCGATCACATAGCGATGGTACAAGCCCGGTACCCGGCCGTACAATGCAGACTTATAATCGTGAAAGTTTAATTGAATGGCATAGACTTTTCCTGGCTTTTGCAGGTCAACCTGCACCCATTGTGTAGAGTCGTTATTGCTGGCGAGCCAAAAGGTTTTGATGTTTTCATCAGTAAGATTTTGGGCTTTGAAGTCCTGCGAGACTGATGAAGCCGTAACGGGTTTATTATACGACAACAACATCCAGCCGGCGAACTCACCGTGCTTGCCCGGAACCGCCGGCGCATAGTGCGGGTAATCTCCAAATGAGGTGTTGCTGTACATCAATCCATCGTTATCAAACCAGGTCGGGAACATACAGATCCGTCGCTCCCAGTTTACATTTACCGAAACAGCCATTGAAGCAAAATGCCAGTATTTTTTTGCCGGACCAATTACGGTGCTGCCATGCCCTGCCCCATTTGCAAAGCCACCCGGCTTATAAAAAACAGGATTGTTTGGCGCATAACGATAAGGCCCGAGTGGCGCATCGGAAATGTATACCCCATCCCCGTAAACATTAAATTCAGTGCCGGGTGCGGCGTACTGCATATAATATTTGTTGTTGTATTTGGTTAACCATGCCCCTTCCATATAACCTGCCAATACCGTATCGCGGTGGTCCTCTCCAAACCGCTCCCAGCCATGTTTTTTGCCGTCCAGTTTAAACAACTCTGTAATTTCTTTTGCTGGTTTAAAGCGATCATTTTTGTCGAGCTTTCGTCCCCTGATCGGGTATACATTTGAAGAACCCCAAAACATATAAGCTTGTCCGTCGTCGTCAATAAAAAGATCAGGATCCTGAAGGTCGCCCAATATGCCCGGTACTGCTTTCCAATCGCCCCGCTTTGGATTGTCGGTATAAAGGATACTCATATTACCCGAAGGGTCACCTGCAACGTATAATACCGAGTCTTTATAGTTATGCGCAGCCGGGGCGTTTGAACCTTGGAAGTACCACTTTTCCGGTGTAATAAAACTCCAGTTTAAAAGATCAGTAGAATGCCAGTAACCCATTGAGCGGGTAACAAACATATAGTACTCATTTCTGAATTCAACAACAGCAGGATCAGCACCGGACCGGTAAGAAAGATCGTTATACGAGTTATACACCATGTAGGTATAGTCCAGGTTCAGCGGGTTGCAATACGTTCGCATTTGTGTTGACTGGGCAAAAGAAAGGGTAGCATTGCACAAAGAAAGAATTCCAACAATCAACGACCTGACATTTTGCATATGACTATAATTTTCGAATAACATCAGTAGCTTTTTGGTACCAGCGACATCACCATGTGGCAACATCGTTGCGTCGCAATCCGTTTATCTTTTGTTCTTTGTGGCGGCGGATTCTGTTGCAATAATGACGCTCATTGCGCAACACAGCCGGTGTGTTTCTCCCCCCCCCGGATTGCATCCGGGGCTATTTAAATTCAACCCCTTCAGGGTTGTGAAAGCCCTACTTGTTCCTTTCCCCGGATTGCATCCGGGGCTATTTACATTCAACCCCTTCAGGGTTGAGCACTAACGCCAAACCATTTCAAATATTAAAGCCGATATGCTTAACTACTCTAGCCTTCATTCAACATATAACATACAACATTCAACATAAGACCAATCACTCTTAATTCTTAACTCATAATTTTCTACATACAACATTCAACATATAACATTCAACATCATTATTCATCGCCCCTTCGTAACAAACCCCAGTTTCTTCAACCCGGTTTTAATCTCCGGGCAGCTCATAAACAGGTTCCAGATCAACCCACTCCTGTAGTTCTCCATCATCACCACAATTGGTCCCTGGTCAATCGCCAGGTATCGTTGCGGGTACCAGTTATCCGTTTCACTGAACGCATCATAAAAACCGTATTTGCCTAAGAGCTTTCCATTATAATCGTTGTACCAATGCTTCATCGCACGCATGGATTCACTTGGTGTATAGGGCATAGACGATAAGGCAGCAGTAGGTGAAATTACCCCCAGATCCCTTTCCATTCCGGGTGAATGACCGGCGTATCCTTTTACTGAATAGCTCGCAGTTAGTCCCCAACTGTTTGGGCCATAACCTTTGAACTGCTTTGGGTTCTGCACACACCATTGGTAGTTGATCAGGGTATGATTGGTATTGTGTTCCCAGTAGTTGGTATACCGGTCGTTTAGTCCACGTGGATCCAGTCCAACATAGGAATAGTGAGCCCAGAAAAGTGGTCCGCCATATTCCTTGCTGCCATTATGCGAAAGGTTTAAGGTGTGCCCGAATTTTGTTGTGGTATCATTGATTGCTCCATTTTTTGCCCAGCCCTGGTGGTAAACTTCAGCAGGTACGGAATAGGTAGGCGAAGCGGCAGCAAGCACATACATAACCAGGCATTCATTATAGCCTGTTACGGGAAAATTCATTTCCCATCCATAGTTTGGCGACCAGTGCCAATACAGTACATTTTTGCCGTTACGGTACCAGGTAAAATCAACTGCTCTCCAAAGAGCATCAATCCTGTTTGCAAGCGCTTTTTCAGCACTGCTACCTGCGCGAAAATACTGCCGGGCAGCAAGTAATCCCTCCAACAAAAAAGAGCTTTCAACAAGATCGCCGCCATCATCTTTGCGGGAAAACGGTTTTACTTTCCCTGTTTCGCCATTCAGCCAATGCGGCCAAACCCCATCAAAACGATCAGCTTTTTCGAGGAAGCCTACAATCCGTTGCATGCGTTCGAAACCGGCTGCCCGACTAATGTACTTGCGTTCGATACCAATAAGAATTGCCATCACCCCAAAGCCAGCACCCCCAATGGTAACAATGTTCTGATCCCGTTGCGGGTAGTCACCATCCATATGTATTCGCTCTCTTGCCATCCCACTAACCGGCTCCGCACCTTCCCAGAAATAGTTGAATGTTGCCCTTTGTACCGTATCGTATATAGCCTGGTATTCTACCGGTATCTTGTTTTCCGTAGCCCGGATTATTTGCCTTCCCTTGCAATGTGATGACAGCAGAACGATCAACATTAGACCGGCAATACAGATGGGATGTTTATAGAAGAAAGATAGTTTCATAATGCGGTCTTTAATCAAATACAATAGGAGCACTGCTTATTTAAGTTTTCCTTGTATCAGGTACAAGCATGCGTCAGTCGTACAATTGCGAAACGGACGGGTAACAAAAATTACATCGCTGCTCTTTTCCCTGGTCCAAATACAAAGCTCATTTGTATTGTGCCTGGTTCTGAGTGCTAAAGGTAAGGCGCAGTAAAGCCCAAGGTTTTCATCCCGCTTTTTACTTCGGGGCAGCTCGTAAACAGGTTCCACAACAATTGGCTCCTGTGGTTTTCAATCATCACTACAATTGGTGCCTGGTCGATTGCCAGGAACGAATTTGCAAACCAACCGTCCTTCAGCGAAAATGCATCAACAAAACCATATTCTTTCCATGCCTTGTCGCCAAGTTTGTAATAAAAGAACCGTAGTGCTTCCATCGATTCTGCTGGTGTATACGGCATTGATGAAAGTGCTGCTGTGGGTGCAATTACACCAACGTCGTTGTTTGGTGAACTTGCAGTATAACCATTAGGAATATCACTTGCAGTTAAACCCCAGCAAGAGGCGCTGTAGCCATAATGTCCTTTGGGATTTGCCTTGCAATACTCGTAATTTATCTTGGTGTGGTTTACCGCCTGTGTCTGGTAGTTGGCGTATTGATCCGATAAGCCATAGGGGTTTATACCCAAAAATGAATAGTGCTCAAAAAACAAGGGACCTCCCCGATCTGGTCCAAGTGGAAGTTCAAGGCCATAGTAGCGGTTGCCATTCCGTATGGATCCGTTACCTGCCCAACCCGCATCGTACACCAACTTCGGTATAGCGTTCGTAGGTGATGATGCTGCAAGCACATAGGTAATAAGGCACTCGTTCCAACCTTTGATTTGGAGGTTGATGTCCCATGCTGCAGTCGGGCTCCAGTGCCAGTACAGTACGTTCTCGTTGTTTTTTCTAAACCAGTTCCACTCTACCCTGTTCCATATGGTGTTGATGTCGTTGCGTAATGTTGTTTCAGCAATATTGTTTCCATTAAAGTATTGCCTTGCCGTTAGCAGACCCTGAACGATGAAAGATGTTTCTACCAGGTCGGCACCATTATCCCTCGCGCTAAACGGAACTACTGCACCGGTGGTTCCATTGATCCAGTGTGGAAAGGCGCCGTGAAACGTTTGCGCATTGTTTTTAAGAAAACCAACAATCTTCTGTAAACGTGCAAGTCCATCGGCACGGCTGATAAAGTTCCTGTTTATGCCGGCAATCATGGCCATGATTCCAAATCCTGAGCCTCCTGCGGTTACCACGTTTCCTGATGTATTTCTTTCTCGTGCCAGGCCCGAAACAGGATGGCCAAAGTCCCAGAAGTACTTTAGGGTTTGTTGCTGTACCAGGTCAAGCAGAGCTGAGTCGGATATACGCGGAAATTTGTCTGTTGAGTCTATCCCGGTATTGAGGGTTATACTTACCGGGTTTACCAACCGGCCACCCGATGCAGATTGCAAAGTGTTATCAATTGCAAGTGTGTACCTGCTAAATGCAGCCAGGTTATTTTGTGGCGTTACCACAACTGTTTTATCTGCATTTTCAAAGCGCGTACCCACGTTAACTGCCTGGCCGGTAGCATCCGTTAACCTGAGTGCTTTCTGAGCGCTGCCCCGGTCAACGGGTTCGGTAAAATTGAATTTAACGGCAGGGTTTACATTAAGTGCATTATAGATTAAGGTGCCATTGTAAACATTATTTACGGTAAACGACAAAACTGCGTCCGCAGGTGCCACAGCCTCCGTTTTCTTACATCCAATAGCACTGATCAAAAGGCAGAAAATTAATAGAGGCCCTGCTAGCTGAGACCGATTATCTACTACTTTCTTCAGTGCGTAATTTTGATTTGTCATTATATTATTTATCCTACCTATTGGAGGCATTTACGTTTACTATTTATTCGCTTTACCCAGGTTATAGAGTGCTTTGATGTGCGCATCCGGCAACGGGATGTTGAAGATCCTTAGTTCATCTAGTTGGCCCGTCATTGGGGCAAACGTTACATCGGTGTTGACCTGCTTTCCCGGAATACCATTGTAGTTTGACCCGATGATAACTTCATTTGGTTCCCATGATTTGAAGAGATTATTGCCGGTGCCCCGGTTTGGAAATCCACCGATTTTAGCGGCATCTGCCCAGATGTTGAATGTGCCCGAAACTCCATCATAAGTAAGTACAATATGTGTCCATTTATCGGGGCCGATCTTAGGCGACAAAGTATTGTTTACATTATCCTGCGACCCACCACCCACCGTGGTAAAGGTTGGCTGAATTCTAAGTACATCTAAATTCGTTGCGGGAAAGGCCTGTGTATTCAGGGCAAAATTGATGTTGCCATTAAACATCCCTGGCCTGGCCAGTTGAAAGAGCATGGTTCGCTTACTGCCATTATTTAATATTTTGACCCAGCTGCTGATGGAAAAACTTTGAAGTGAATCTGTTTTGAAAGCAGTGAATTGTTTTGCATAGTATAGATAGCCGTTATTCAGGCTTAATGCTTTTCCCTTTACACCGCCATCAACAAGGGCATCATTTGCCGTTGCAGTTGGGGCAGTTGCACTCTTCAATTCATTTTTGGATTCGTCGAAACTCCAGTAAGCAACAAGGTTTTTGGGATACACCTCATCAGAACTATTGTAGCCATCGATTTTACCGGCGTAGTCATTAGGAGAAACTGGTGAAAGGTTATTTGGATTACCGTCTTTTTTGCATGCGCTCACTAAAACGACAAACCCGGCAACTCCGCTAAACAGGAATGTTTTTATCAACTTCATATTTTTTTGTATTTGAAAGATTAATACCCCGGGTTTTGCGTTAACACCCCTTTACTCAGGTCTATCTGTGTTTGTGGAATAGGTAGCAGCCGATCACGGCTATCTACATAATTTGTTTTACCAGCGGCAGGTAGGGTTGTACCCGCGATACCCCAACGTACAAGATCAAAAAACCGCTCATGCTCCATAGCAAGTTCAACCCTTCTCTCCTGGCGAATCGCATTACGCAGTTGCGCCTGGTCCCTTGTAGAAACAGGTGGTAAAATGGTATTGTTTCCTGCTCTCGCCCTTGCACGAACAAGTTCCAATTTTTCGAGTGCTTCAGTAGTATTGCCCATTTCATTTGCAGCTTCGGCGTACATGAGTACAACATCCGCATAGCGCAGGATCCGCACATTCATCCACCAGCCAAATCGACTACCGACGGAGGATCTAAATGCCGGATTGGTATGTACCTTATGGTTGTACCTTGGATTGGGCACCGAAGTAGGCACAGCCTCCCCGTGAATGGTTGTGCCGCCAGCATACAATATCGTTCTTGCCCGGCGGGGATCGCCGGCTTCGTAAGCCGCCTCAAGGTATGTGCTTGGGCTGTTCCAACCCCAGCCAAGGTCCCATGCTCCCGCTCCCCTCACTCCCTGGATACTGGTGTATTGAATTCCCTGCGACGTTGGATTATTTGCATCAGCAGTGGCCTGTATCTCAAAAATCGATTCACTGCTGTTTTCACCGTCTTCGCTGAAAATTTTAGCGTATGGGGTCGAAAGGTCGTATTGCCCTGAGGTAATCACCGCATTAGCCGTGCTCATAGCAAGGGCCCATTTTTGTTGGGTCAGGTACACTTTGGCAAGTATACCGTTAGCCATTCCTTTAGTGGCCCGGCCAACAAACTTCGCATCCCATTTAAGGGGCAAATACATAGCAGCGAAGTTCAGATCGTTTTCAACGAAACTGTAAATCTGGGCAGGTGTGCTTTGCGGGATATTGTTTTGGGCTGCAGGATCTACGTAAAAAGTATCAATCAGCGGAACCCTTCCGAATAACCGAACGAGCATGAAATAAGAATAACCACGCATAAACCTGGCTTCTGCCTGGGTTTGCAATTTAACGGCTTCGGTTGCGGTAATAGCAGCATTAGTTCCGATTTGGTACAGGGTATTATTGCACTTGTTAATTAACCCGAAATAACCGGTCCACAATGCATTGGCACGACCACTGCTTGGCAATACGGGGAAGTTATCCATACTGATCAGGTCGGCGCCACCATCAGCAGGTGTGCTGCCCTTATCTGCATCATCGCTCCTGATGCTGGTGGCTGCAACAAACCCGTCAACGTGAACAGAATAACTTCTAAGGTCGTTATATGCCCCAAAAATAAATTGGTCATACGGACCGGAGCCGCCGGGGTAAGGATAGTTTGATTCGTCGTAACCCCCCTGGCGGTTTGTATCAAGGAGTTTACTGCAACCCGTAAGTATTATGATGATCGATAGCGGTATAAAAAGAACCAATAAGTATTTTGAAAGGAGTTTTGATTGTTTCATTACTGAAGATGTTTGAGTACTTGCTAGAAATTTACATTCACACCAAAGGAATAAGTTGCGGGCACAGGGTAAACGCCGTTATCGGCTCCCCCACCTAATATGCTGCCAATCTGCGCTTCAGGGGTATAGCCCGTTACCTGGCTCCAACTTACAATGTTTTGCCCGCTGAGGTATATACGGGCTTTTTGAATGCCGAGGAACGATAGTGCATTACGCCCGAAGGTATAGCCGATTTGCACCGTACGTATGCGGAAGTAGTCGCCGGGCTCCAGGTAGTAACTACTGAACAGGTAATTGTTTCCGCGGGAATTATCGAGTATGGGTTCGATGTTGGTGCTGCCTGGTGTTGTCCATGCATTTAACCTGTTGCTTTCGTAATTAAGCACCGTGAAGTTGGCTATGCGACGTTGAGTATAAATCTTATTTCCGGCAACTCCCTGGCCTTCAAACATCGCATCAAATCCCTTGTATCCGAAAGACAAACTTAGCCCAAAACTATATGGTGGGAAGGGTGTTCCAAGATAGGTACGATCAGCGGAAGTAATTAACCCATCGCCGTTGATGTCGGCAAAAGCAATATCGCCGGGTAGAGAATTTGTAAATGCAGCAGACTTGGTAATGTCGGCTGTTGTCTGGTAAATTCCGGTTTGCCTGTACCCGTAGAAGTAGCCGATAGACTTACCGGTTTCAGTAAGGTTTGCACCATTGTTCCCGATCAGCTGAAAATTTGTTTTGTCACCGATAGAATTCACGACATTTTCATTATAACTGAAATTGGGTGAAAAACTGTAAGTGAAATCTTTACCTATTTTGTCGGACCAACCCAGACTTAACTCAATTCCTTTATTGGTTATCTTACCCAGGTTGGTGAAATAACTACGGCTTTCATTAGGCAATGTAAGTGCAGTAAGAATATCGGTCGTTGTGCGATCATAAAGGTTTAATTCAGCGTTTAACCGGTTGTTGAACATCTTCATATCAAGACCCACATCAAATCCCCTTACAACCTCCCAATGAAGGTTCGGGTCAGGGATATAGGAGGCCTGTATGGCGGTGTACACATTGTTACCAAATACCGCTGTTGATGCATTAGAGATACCGGGGCGGTAAAGGTTATCGGCAAAGCCATTCGCATTTCCGGTTTCACCCCATGCTCCCCGCAACTTTAGAAAGTTGATGGTTTTAACATTGTTGAAAAAACTGTCATCGGTAACAACCCAACCAACACCAAGGCTGCTGAAAGTACCCCAACGATTTTCAGGAGCAAACTTGGAACTACCATCACGGCGAAGCGTAGCATTTAATAAGTACTTACCCTTGTACGCATAGCTCACACGACCAAATGCACCCACAATGGAACTTTCACTTCCGCCTCCCCCAAATGCACCCGGGTTATTGATGTTGATTGTGCTTAGGTACCAGAAGTCGGGATTATTTGGCACATTTACCGTTGTATCGCGACGGTTGCCATTGATGCTTGAACCATGGCTGTAGATAGAGGTAAAGCCCGCAAGTACTGTAAGCGCATGATCGCTGCCAAGCTTTTTATCGAAGGTTAAGGTATGATCCTGTTGAAACCTTTTTGATTCACTTTGTGATTGACTAACCCCAGTTCTTACTGTATTGTCGTAGGTAGTTGTAGTAGGATTGGTGCCTTCGCCCAGGTTAACAAATGCAAAAGGCAATGGTGAATAGTCCCTTGAATTATTAAAGCCAAGGTCAGTATACACCGTAGAGCGCCAGGTAAAACTTTTAAGAAACTTTACTTCTGCAAACAGGCTTCCAACAATTCGAAAGCCTTTGCTGATGGAGGTACGGGTATTACGATTTAGTGCCGCTACAGGATTGCCAACCTGTGCGCGCTGGAAGGATGGCATACTGTAATAAGTGCCCGTATCCGTTTTGATCGGAACAATAGGCGCCGCCCATAATGCATTGTTTAAACCAGCCGCTTCGGGATTTGATATCCAGTGAAAGCCGGTTATTGAACCACCAACTTTAATCTTATCATTGAACCTGATTTCTTCATTTAACCTTACGAGGTAACGCTTATAATTATCATATTTCAAAACGCCGTCCTGGTTGGTATAACCAATGTTTAACAGGGTGGTACTTTTTTCGCTGCTGTTCGAAAAACCAAGGCTGTTGATATTGATCAAAGCATCGCGGAAAATTTCATCCTGCCAATTTGTATTGGCTGTGTAATTGGTAAAGTCGAAAGGTGCCGCCCCAAGGTTTGATAACTGCGCCGCGTAAAGCTTTTTAAAACCTTCGGCATCGGTAACAGCAATTCTATTAATAACTCTTTGTACACCAAGCGAACTGGTAAAGTTAACCCGGGTTTGTCCGCGTGCAGCCTTCTTCGACGTAATTGCGATTACGCCGTTGGCACCCCTGAGTCCGTAGATGGCGATAGAAGATGGATCACGAAGTACATCGATTGTTTCGATGTCTGCAGGATTTAGGAAGTCAATGTTATCATGCAGTACACCATCAACCACGTACACCGGGCTTGCGCTATTGGTACTGTTGATACCACGTATGCGTACGACCGGGCTTGATCCGGCGTTTCCCGAGTTGGTAATAGTGAGCCCGGCAACCTTGCCCTGTAATGAAGCAATTGGGTTCGTGTTTGGCATACGAGCAACGTCTTCCCCTTTCACCGACGTAACGGAACCGGTGAGGTCGCGTTTTCTTTGGGTGCCATAACCAACAACAACTACCTGTTCCAATTGACCACTACTGGTGCTCATTGTTACGTTTATTGTTGACCTGTTGTTTACCAGCACCTCCTGCGAACCATAGCCAACATAAGAAAACACCAGCGTGGCGCTTTCATCTGCCGTTACCGTAAAGTTGCCGTTTACATCTGTGCTCGCGCCGACTGTTGTACCTTTTACTTCCACTGAAACGCCGGCAAGCGACTCCCCGGTGCCGGAAGTAACCTTACCCTTAATAATGATGTCGGCATACCTTGCCATTGCCGGCAAGGCACCATAACCCACCATTAACAAAAACATACATACTCTTAGCATTCGAACCTTTGAAAAAAAGCCCATCCCTTTGAACAAAGAAAGATTCACACCCATCGTTTTATTTTAGTTTAATTGATGAACAAAGTAAAACATCCTGCATTACTTCGTTTAAAACATCCTTGCCGCTGGCTAAGCACATTGTACACACGCAAATCAGAAGCGGTGAATAGCGCTGCCAAAAGCACAAGAGTGCGACGCAAGTAAAGCAAGATAGTAGTTCAACCGCCCGGTCCAAAAAAATCCTTAGTTGTAGCGATTAAGCATGTTTATCTTCCCTGCCGTTCCAGGATGCTTAATGCACTTATCTCCTGTGCAGACAAGGCTTTGTTGTAAATGCGCAGCTCATCGAGCTTACCGGTATATGGAAGCATCCACGACTCGGGTGCATTAAAAGGTGCTCCCAGCTGGTTTTGAAATGCGCCGATAATAAACCTTGTTGCACTTTTAAAATTTAGTGCGCCCAACGGGTTTGTTGCATCGGCTTTCCGGTCTTCAGCACCTGTCGCCAGTGGACGCTTCTGACCACTGACGAACCAACCGGCCTTGGAGGTTGTTTCGTCATACGTCCATGCAACGTGGCGCCAGGCATTGTACATATCATCGGCCCTCAGGTCTCCGCCTGGTTCAATCCAATGTTCAATATTTGCAGCCGTATTTTTTTCAAAATGCAACTTCATCAACATCTTGTTATCGGTACTGTTGTTTCCCTCAATCATCATGAAGAAGTTACCCCAAAAGGATCCGTCTTGTTTGGCAAGCATAAAAACACCTTGTGCGCCGCCATCGTGTTTTGCTGTATTGATCCATAAGCTTACCGTAAAACTGGTTAGTGTTGCTACAGGGCCGGGATTTTCGTAGGCGATAAATCCATTTGAAGAGCCCTGGTAAGCCTGCCCTTTAATACCCGGAACGAAGCTCGTGTTTCCGGAAGTTTTTCCACCGCTGACCCCGTTTTTAGCATCGGCTATTGTACCATCAAACGTAAAATGTGCAACCAGGTTAGCAGGGGATATTTCACTTGAGTTTACAAAGCCACCGGCAATCGGCGGGGGATCGCCTTTTGTAAAATCATCATCCAATTCGGGCTTCGAGCAGCCGGCTAAATACATCAGCAAGACGCCGACAAATACCTGCGAAAATTTTATATAGGATTTCATAAAGCTGTTGTTTTATAAATTAGTAACCGTTGTTTTGGGTAAGCCGACCACCACTGAGATCGCGTTGTGCATTAGGAATAGGAAAGACCTCGTTACGGCCATCGACAAATGGTTTGCCATGCGCCCTTAACACAGTACCGGCCCTGCCCTGGCGAACCAGGTCGAAAAAGCGATCGTGCTCCATAGCGAGTTCTGCCCGACGTTCGCGCCAGATATTTGCCTGCGTGCCGGTAGACGCCGGCAGGTTTGCACGCGACCGAACCATATTTAATTTGGCCGTTGCTTCAGCAGCATTGCCAAGCATCGCCTGTGCTTCGGCATACATCAGCAATACTTCTGCATAACGCATCAGCCTGATGTTTTTTGGCTTTGTATCCTTGTTGCTGGTAAGTTGGCCAGACTCTAACAGCGGGCTATGGTAAGCCTTGTAATTGTATCTTGGATTTTCTACGGAGTCCTGGGATGGGAGCCGGAAACCGTCCCATAGATAGGTGCCATTATCGCGACCGGCCACGGTTGGATTGATAAAAATAATTGTTGCGTTTCTCCTGGTATCCCCGGGTTCATAAAAGCCGGCGAGGTCGGCAGAAGGGCTGTTAAAGCCAAAACCAAGGTCGTTCCAGCCACCACGACCGCGTGGGCCCTGGCCATTGCTGTACAAGGGACTTACCGCGTTTTCAGCAACGTTCAATCCTGTTTGCACTTCAAATATCGACTCTGAATTGTTTGCGCCGCCAACACCACTAACCGCTTTTTCGCGGAAAACAAGGTTGTAGTTGGGAACCAAAGTATACTGGTTGGAGTTGATCACCCCCTGGGTAAGTTCCAACGTTTTTTGCCAGTTCTTCTGATACATATACACCTTGGCCAGGTAGCTTTGGGCAGCGCCCTTAGTAGCCCTGCCCAACTGAGTACCGGCGGTACCTTTTACCGATAAATTATCTACAGCAAACTGAAGATCTTCTAATATCACTGCATAGATATCTGCAACAGATGCGCGGGTCTGAAACTCGTCGCTATTTACTTCAGCAGGTTCGGGTACACGAACAACTTTTGGTACACCCCCAAATGCACGAACGAGGTTGAAGTAATAGAATCCACGAAGGAAGCGTGCCTCGCCAAGCAAACGATTTTTTGCAGTTGTTTCAATTGTACTGCTGTTCAGGATGTCGATAGCTTTATTTGCGCGGGCAATACCCAGGTAATGGCCGTTCCAGATGTTATTATAGATGCCATTTGCAGGGTTTGGCCTGAAGTTGTCAACATCACCGGCACCACCGGCATCATAGTCGGATGGTGTGCTGCCTTTATCTGAATCGTCCGAAGCTACATCGCCCAGTATTGCCCATTGAAAGCCAACGGTGCTATTATCAAAGCCACCAAGGTAAAGGGTATTGTAAACCCCTCCTACCAATTGGTTAGCGGCTTCGGGATCTCGCAATGCCTGCACTTCAGTTAACTGCCCTTGCGGATCGATCTCTAAAAACTTTTTGCTGCAGCCCGCAACCATCAACAGCGGAACAGCGAGCACCAGCAATTTATAATGAGTATAACGTATCATGTTCGTGTGTTTATGGGTGAGGTTTAAAGGCCAACGTTAACGCCGAAAGCGAACGTACGTGTGGTAGGATAAATGGTTTGTTCAATACCGGCATTCAGGTTATTGCCGCTAACGATCTCCGGAGTAAATCCACTATAGCCGGTGATGGTTAAAAGGTTTTGAGCGGTTACATATACCCTTAAACGTTGAAAGCGGTTTGCCAGCAGGTTACCTGGCAAAGTATAACCCAGCGTTAGGTTGTTGATGCGCCAGAAGCTTCCACTTTCAAGAAAATAAGTAGATGCGGGTAGTTGGTTCAGGTTCGCTCTTGGAATGTTGGTGCCCGGGTTATTTGGGGTCCACCGGTTTTTAGCCACTTCTGTTTCTACGTTGTCGCGGGCATCTGAACGTGCAGCCTTTTTTGCATTGTAAATCTTACCGCCTGAAGTGCCATAAGAGCCAAAACTAAAATCGAAAGCGGCATAGTTAACGGAACCATTTAAACCGAACGTAAATTTTGGTTGGTAAGAACCGCTATATGCACGATCGAGGTCGTTGATTATGCCATCGGGTTTACCATTTGGTCCACTAAGGTCTTTATACCTAAGGTCACCAGGTTGGGCATTGGGTTGCGCCGAACCTGTAATCTCAGCAGCATTTTGAAATATACCGTCGGCCTGCAGTATGAAGAAGCTGCCAATGGTTTGCCCGTTATCTGATTTGGTGGTAAACCCCTGGCTTCCTACCGAACCGCTGGTGAGTGCCTGGCCGCCATTTAAACCTATAATTCTGTTTTGGTTGAAAGCAATATTACCATTCAGGTTGTAGTCGAAGTTTTTGCTTACCCGGTCGGTCCAGTTAAGGCTAAATTCAACCCCTTTATTGGTGAAGTTGGCAGCATTGGTGGTGTATTGATTATCGATATCGCCCAATACCTGGCCGTTAAAAAAGATGTTGATCAGCGCGTCTCTTGTGGTCTTATGGTAGTAGTCAATTGTGCCCGAGAGTTTGTTTTTTAAAATAGCAAATTCCAGCCCGAGGTCATACTCTTCGGTGGTTTCCCACTTCAGGTTTTTATCTACCGCCTGGTTAAAAGATATACCGAGGTATTCGGATCCATTATAATAATACGGAACGTTGAGTGTCGCCAGTGGGTTGTACAAATTGCTGCTGATCTGGTCGTTGCCTACCCGCCCCCAGCTTGCACGTAGCTTTAGGTTGTCGAAAAGGTTTTGGCCCGCCATAAAGTCTTCTCTCGAAATGTTCCATCCCAAACCAATTGATGGGAAGTAGCCCCATCGATTTTGCGAAGGAAAGCGCGAGGTGGCATCGGCCCGGTAAGTTGCCGTAAGCAGGTAACGGTTATTAAAACTGTAATTCAGCCTGCTCAGGTAAGAGTTTCTTGCCCACCTGTCACCGCTGTTTGCGTTTGTTGCCGATGCAGGCACACCCGCATCCAGGTACCACTGGTCTTCATTTTCAGGTACGTCCAAACGGGTTCCGCGGGTTGTATTAAACCGGTATTCTTCGGCAGTGGCTCCAACCAGCAGGCTAAAATTGTGCGCGCCGATCACCTTAGTGATGGTTGCAGTATTATCCCAAACCCACTTGTTGCTGTTATCTGCCTGCAGCGCAAGCTGGCTCCGGTTAACCAACTGGTTTCCACCGGAGGTTAAGAAGATATTGTTAGCACCGGTATTGGTATACCTATAACGGTAAGTGCTATTGCGGTAAAAATTTAAATCTACGCCGTAGCTGGTACGTAGTGTTAACCAGGGTATGGGTTTATACTCCCCGGAAAACGTACCCTGCAACCTATTGCCCATGCTGGAATTATTTAATTTTTCCAGGTTAAGCAATGGGTTTGAAATGTTGTTTGAGAGCGAGGTGTTACCGTAGAGCTCGCCTACCTTGGCAGGCACGTATGGCGCGGCGCGGTAAGCGATATCAAAAACACCGAGGTCAACATCACGCAAGTTTGTCCGGCTATACGATACCAGGGTTGAAAGCCGTAACATACGGCTCAACTTATATTCGTTGTTCGAGCGCAAGGTGAAACGTTCAAAGTCATTTGTTTTAATGACACCGCCATCACCCACATAGCCCGCACTCAAAAAATAATTGATGCTTTCACTTCCGCCAGAGATGGAAACGTTGTGATTCTGCTGAAGGCTCTTCTTGAGGATCACATCATACCAATCGGTATTGCCACCCGCCGCCAGTTGTGCGCCCCTTATGAGGCTGTCGCCACTCCCATAATAAATGCTCGCTTCATTAACATAATTGGCATATTGATTTGAGCCAGCCATATTCACCAGCCTGGCCACTTCTTTTACACCAACAAGCCCATCGTAAGCTACTACCATCTTGCCCGTGCGTCCTTTTTTAGTGGTAATCAGCAGCACACCGTTTGCTGCACGCATGCCATAGATTGCGGTTGCTGACGCGTCTTTTAGAATATCCATGCTGGTGATGTCTGCGGAGTTGATGTTCCTGATATCATCCGTGATTACACCATCCACTACATATAATGGTGCCGCTCCGCCCAACATGGTGCCTACTCCCCTGATGCGTACCGTTGGTGAACTATTGGGGTCTCCTGAGGTAAGAATTTGTACGCCTGCAACCTTTCCTTGTATGGCCTGTGCTGCAGTAAGCACGGGCTGCTTTGCAATTTCGGCCCCGCTTACGCTTGCAACAGAACCGGTAACATCCCGCTTGCGTTGGGTACCATAACCAACAACAACAACCTGCTCCAGCTGACCTGAGCTGGCATTGAGTGTTACGTTAATAACCTGTTTTCCGGCAACCGGAACTTCCTGCGTAGTATAACCGATTGACGAAAAAACCAATACCGACGTCTCGCTTGCCGAAATGCCATAGTTGCCTGTTGCATCGGTGCTTGTTCCGCGGGCTGTTCCCTTTACCTGTACACTAACACCACCAAGCGCATTGCCGCTATCGCTGGTTACTTTACCGGTGACCAGGAAACTGGTGTTCTGGCCAAACAAGACGGAAGAACATAAAGTGAGGGTAAAAAAGAAAAATAAAAAGTTCAGACGCCAGGTACCGGCATCCTTGTTAGGAGTTGAATTCGATTTCATATGGAAAGTATTTGTGAATTTATCCGGCTATTGCCGGAAACAAAAAGCCTGCGTACTCAGTTAAACGATGGTGGAGAAAGATCATGAAGGATCGAAGATTGGATTATGCACATCGTTAAAGATTTAGCTGGAGAAAGTCGTTGTTAATGAATCACTAAAACCATACCATGCCGCCTCAAAGATGCTATCGGCATCCTACACTTAACACCTTCATCTAAAAGCAACTGCCGCCTTTAAATAACCCTTGTCAACAGCAGCTATTCCGCTTAACAAACATACTAACAACTGTTAGTTTTTTATAATAAACTTACCTACATTTGAACATTAAACCACGGGTATGATGTCGACGGAACCAGAAGTTTCTTTTACTAATAAAATTGACCAGGAAATTAAAATCGAGCCGAAAGACTGGATGCCTGAGCAATACCGTAAGATGCTTATCCGGCAAATCAGCCAGCATGCGCACAGTGAGATTGTAGGCATGTTGCCCGAGGGAAACTGGATTACGCGTGCGCCTTCACTCAAAAGAAAAGCTACGCTTATTGCAAAGGTCCAGGACGAAGCAGGACACGGACTTTATTTATACAGTGCTGCAGAAACACTTGGTATCAGCAGGCAGGAAATGCTGGATCAGCTGCATTCCGGCAAAGCCAAATATTCTTCCATTTTCAATTATCCAACACTAACCTGGGCCGATATTGGCGCAATTGGCTGGCTCGTTGATGGTGCCGCTATTATGAACCAGGTACCGCTGTGTAGAAGCAGCTTCGGACCTTATGCACGGGCAATGGTGCGCATCTGCAAAGAGGAAAGCTTTCATCAACGACAAGGTTTTGAGATACTCCTGACTTTGAGCCGTGGCTCCGATGCGCAACGCGCGATGGCGCAGGATGCACTGAACCGCTGGTGGTGGCCGAGTGTAATGATGTTCGGACCGAAAGACGACGAGAGTCCAAACACACTGCAAAGCATGCGTTGGAAAATCAAACGGTTTTCGAATGATGAGTTGCGGCAAAAGTTTATTGATGTTTGTGCGGAGCAGGTAAAGTTTTTAAACCTCGAATTGCCCGACGAGCACCTGAAGTGGAACGAGGAAACCCGTCATTACGATTTTGGCCCGATCAACTGGACCGAGTTCTGGCAGGTGGTTAATGGTAATGGCCCTTGTAATAAACAGCGGCTTGATGCACGCCGCAAAGCGCATGACGACGGACAGTGGGTACGGGATGCTGCGGCAGCTTATGCCGATAAAAAACGACAACAACAATCACAGGCGGCAGCCTGATAACTTATATGGTGAAAGGGAGCCATGGCCTTTAACAATTGCTTGCTGTTTGAATACCCGCTCCCTTTTCACCATCTTATTAATGTGTAATTATGAACCAGGACTGGCCTTTATGGGAAGTCTTTATTCGCGGCCGGCAGGGGCTCGACCACAAACATGTGGGCAGCCTGCACGCCGCCGATGCAGCTATGGCCATTGAAAACGCGCGTGATGTTTATACCCGCCGCATGGAAGGCATTAGCATATGGGTGGTTGAAAGCCGCAACATACATGCAAGCAATCCGGAAGAGGCTTCCAGCTTATACGATCCGGCAAACGACAAACCTTATCGTCATCCCACCTTTTACGATTTGCCTGAGGCGTTGAAGCACATGTAATTTGGGAACAAGTTGATAGGTTGATAAGTTGATAGGTTGACTGGTGTGATAAGTCGGCAGGCTGTGAATTTTTAGGGGAGAAAAAAGCTTTTCGCTAAAGTATTAAGTGGGGTAATTTCGTTTTTGGGCCCGGCATAGGCGCATGGGGCAGCATCGTTGCGTCGCACTCTTGTACTTTGATATCAATTAGCAGCTTAAGTTTTCCTCCTAGAAATCTCGTAAATCGAAGTATCTTCTTTTGCTTAATAGTGGCTAGTCTCCCACTAACAACTTTGAAAACAATGAGCGAAACTCCTCATCAAAGTTTTACACAGCTCGACGTTTGGAAAAAAACACGAGTATTTAAAAATGAAATCTTTGATGTTGTTAAATCATTTCCAGCTGACGAGAAATACCGGCTCGGCGATCAACTCATTCGTGCGTCAAGATCGATAAACGCCAATATATCCGAAGGGCACGGGAGGTACACTTTCAAAGACCAACTGCACTTTTGCATTCAGGCACGCGGTTCGCTTAGCGAGTGTTATAACCATCTTATTGATGCGTATGACGCCAAATACATAGACAAAGAAAAACTTCAATATTTAAAGAACTTCATCGATGAAATAGAACGATTATTAAACGGTTACATCAGCTGGCTCAGAAAGAATACCAGCACCTGATCCGTCGCTGACAACCTATCAACTTATCAACCTATCAACTTATCAACTTATCGACTTCCAAACTTACATACTGCCGACCTACTCCCTCCACCTTGCCGACAACGCCCTGATACTGGGGCATAGAAACAGTGAGTGGACGGGACATGGACCCATACTGGAACAAGATATTGCGCTAAGCAATATTGCACTGGACCTGGTTGGACATGCACGCAATTTCTACCAATATGCAGCAACGTTGATAGACCCGGTTAAGTCGACTTTTGCAACGTTCAGGAATATCGGAACAACCATTACCGAAGATCACCTGGCTTATTTACGCGATGCCGGTGAATACCGGAATGTTCAGCTGGTAGAACAACCCAATGGCGACTGGGCACACACTATCCTGCGGCAGTTTTTCTTTAGCACTTATCAATATTACCTGTACACCGACCTGTTGAAAAGTGGGGACAGGCAACTGGCAGCGATAGCTGAAAAATCTATAAAAGAAACCACGTATCATCTTCGCTGGAGCAGTGAATGGGTGATCAGGCTCGGCGACGGCACAACAGAAAGTCATGAAAGAATGCTTGTTGCGATCAGTAATCTTGAGCCATTTACACCAGAGCTATTCAACCCGGCCCCATTTGAAAAACAAGCCGCCGCGGCCGGCTTTGGTGTTGACCCTGCGGCGCTCAAAGAACGATGGATGGACAAGGTAGAAACCATATTCAACGAGGCTACCCTTCAACTAACAAAGGACAATTTTTTTGTCACCAACGGAAAAGAAGGATTCCATTCGGAGCACCTGAGTTACCTTTTGTCGGAGATGCAATTTCTTCAACGAACCCACCCTGGCGCAACCTGGTGACTGGGGCCGGATCACAACTAAGCAGATGAACAGCGCAACAGCAATTCCTGGAAGAATATACGACATACTGGAAACGGTGAAAGATCCTGAGTTGCCAGTATTGTCCATACTCGATCTTGGCATCGTGCGCGAGGTACACTTGCCGGATGAAAATGATAGCCGTAAGATTAATATTGTGATTACTCCAACTTACAGCGGCTGCCCAGCCATGGACCTGATTGCATTGCAGGTAAGGGTTGCATTATTACAACATGGCTTTAAAGATGTACAGGTCACTACCAGCCTTTCCCCCGCATGGACGACAGCCTGGATGACCCACAACGGAAAAGAGAAGTTAAAGGCATACGGGATAGCACCTCCAAACGCAGTACACAGCGTTTGTTCTCCTGATGCATTCCAGGCCGATGAAGCAGTACAGTGCCCACGCTGCGATTCCTACCATACCCGGCTCATCAGCCGGTTTGCAAGTACAGCCTGCAAATCGATGTACCAGTGCAACGATTGTAAAGAGCCGTTTGATTATTTTAAATGTCATTGAGCTTAAATTGCAGCTACTAAATTGAAGCTATGCCTGCATTAATTTTTGAAACCAGGGAACAGGTCGCATTTATTACATTAAACCGTCCGGATAAACTGAATGCGTTTAACCACAAAATGACGGAGCACCTGCAGGCGGCACTGGACGATTGCGCCGCACCCCATATCCGGGCTGTAATGATCACCGGTGCAGGTAAGGCATTTTCTGCAGGACAAGACCTTGCTGAGTTAACCGACCCCAATTTTCCGGGTATGAACCATATCTTGTCGGAGCGATACAATCCGTTGGTTTCAAAAATCCGACGCTTATCAAAACCGGTTGTTGCAGCCGTTAATGGCGTTGCTGCAGGTGCAGGGGCCAACCTTGCTTTATGTTGCGATATCATTGTTGCGGCGACCAGTGCGTCTTTCATTCAATCATTTAGCCAGATCGGATTGATACCTGACACCGGTGGAACTTTTTTCCTTCCCCGCCTGGTTGGATGGCAAAAGGCAAGTGCGTTAATGATGCTGGGTGAAAAAATTTCCGCAGAGGATGCAGAACGTTTTGGAATGATATACAAAGTTTTTGATGATGCTTCATTTTCCGAAAACGCCATAGCGCTTACAAACCGGCTTGCGCAGATGCCCACAAAAGGCCTGGCTTATATTAAACAGGCACTAAGATGGTCGATTAGTCATACAATGGATGAGCAGTTGCAAAATGAAGACAAGTTGCAACAGCGGGCCGCTGCGACAAACGACTTTAAGGAAGGCGTTGCTGCATTCCTTGAAAAGCGATCCCCCGTTTTTAAGGGCGAGTAGCCCGGGCTCCAACTACTAAGTATTAATCACACCAGATCTTTCGATTGCAATTGGAACAATGCTGCCGTTGCACAGGGAAAACGCCGGTTAAAAGGGAACCGGAACTACCGACCACTTGTCGAGGGTTCAAGCACGAATTAATCGGCATCAAACCCTGAACGATTGACATCAACCCCGCGTGACAAGATCCAGTTTGCTTACCAGGTAATTGGGTTATTAAATCTGGAAAAAACCAATACCACAAATTTCAAAAATGTTTTACTGCTTCAACGGCTTTACACCTGTGGTACATCCGGGTTCTTTTGTGCATCCGCAAGCTGCAGTTACCGGCAATGTTATAATCGGCAAAAACGTATACATAGGGCCGGGCGCTGCGCTCCGGGGCGACTGGGGTGGAATTGTGATTGAAGATGGCTGTAACGTGCAGGAAAACTGTACGATCCACATGTTCCCGGGTGTTTCAGTGCTCCTGAAAGAAGGTGCGCATATTGGTCACGGGGCTGTTATTCATGGGGCGACAATCGGGCGCAACTGCCTCGTTGGTATGAATGCCGTTATCATGGACAATGTGATCGTTGGTGATGAATGTATCATTGGCGCGTTAAGCTTTGTAAAAGCAGGTGATAACATCCCGGATCGCAGCTTACTGGTTGGAAACCCTGCAAAAATTATCAAGGAGGTTAGCGACGATATGATTGCCTGGAAAACGGATGGCACCAGGTTATACCAACAATTGCCACAGCAGATGTTTGAAGCTTGGAAGGAATGTGATCCGCTTACCGAACCAGAGCCAGGCCGGCCGGTACAGCCGGCAAATTACTTTACGTGGAAAAAGAACCGGCCTTAGCTTTTCTTAGCATGAAAACCTCTCTGAGACAAGGCGAATTTAAATCTATGTCGGCTGGTATTGTCAAGAACTTGCTGTTGCACGCATAACCTTACAAGTGCTATTGTGTGTATGCTAACAATGGCACCCGGGTATCCTGGATTGAACGGATTGCCACAGATTTTTTTTAAAGCGAATAGGCGACAGCTAATAGTTTGCCAGTAAAAATTAACGGCTGCAGCAGGAACTCATAATTAACTAGTACCGGTAAATGCACCTTAGCATTATACGCCTCTGAAAAGATCAAAAGATTCGGTATAAGTGAGTGATACCCCCGTCCGAACCGGTTCATCCGGGCGGGCGTCCGACTGGGGTGGACCGGGCGGGCAACGATGTTGGGCGATCGTCCGCTGCGCGTACCATAAAGCTTATCTTTGCTGCTTTAGCTACAAATGGAAAAGACAAACTTTATTGACTATATACGCATTTTCGCACGCAGTGGTCATGGCGGTGCAGGATGCAGGCATTTTCTTCGTAATAAACTTACCGCTATGGGTGGGCCTGACGGCGGTGACGGGGGACGCGGCGGACACATTATACTTAGGGGCAACAGTCAGCTATGGACGTTGCTGCATTTGCGTTATTATAAAAACGTACTTGCCGAGAACGGTGAAAACGGTAGTAAAAGCAATATGACCGGACGCGAAGGCAAAGACGTGATCATTGAAGTGCCATTAGGAACGATTGCTAAAGATGAACTCAGCGGAAACGTTGAAGCAGAAATCCTGGAAGAAGGGCAAGAAGTGATTTGGATGAAGGGTGGACGCGGCGGCCTTGGCAATTCTAATTTTGCCACCCCTACTAACCAGGCGCCGGAACATGCTCAACCTGGCGAAGAAGGAGTTGAAGGTTGGAAGGTACTTGAACTAAAGGTGCTTGCAGATGTTGGTCTTGTGGGTTTCCCTAATGCAGGAAAATCAACCCTGCTGTCGACCATAACTGCAGCAAAACCAAAAATCGCTGATTATGCTTTTACAACCCTGGTGCCTCACCTGGGAATGGTTGAATACCGGGATGGCAAAAGCTTTTGCATTGCGGATCTGCCCGGAATAATAGAGGGCGCGGCTGAAGGAAAAGGGCTTGGACATCGTTTTTTACGACACATTGAAAGAAATGCCTGCCTGTTGTTTTTACTGCCAGCTGACAGCAAGGATCATAAAGAAGAATTTGCGATTTTATTAAAAGAACTCGAAGAGTATAATCCTGAGATGTTGCAGAAAGACTTCATCATCGCTATTAGTAAAAGCGACATGCTGGATGATGAATTAAAAAGAGACATTAAGAAGGAGTTACCTGAAAACATACCTCATCTTTTTATTTCTTCAGTGACCCAGCAGGGACTCACGGAGCTCAAGGACCTGCTTTGGAAAACGCTGAATAAACCTGTTTAGCGATCATATTTCACTACTAAAGTTGCATCGTAGGATATACAAATTGGCCCGATATTTATTCTGATTGTTGTACGATTGATCGTTACAATTTGTTCATATGAACTATGTAACCGGTTCACAAAATTCGATTACTTTTACGGCTCATTGAGGCTAACGGTTTAAATCAAACCTCGATCCTCGACATCCTTCTTGCTGCCATACCAGCTTGCCTTCATTCTCCCGATTGCTTTAGATTGTTTGCACCTGTCATTGCTTGTATAAGCGTTGCTTCCAATTATCTCTTTTTTCGCACTTTAAAAACAACGTTATGAAAAAGCAATTATTTATGCATCGGGGAAAACTGTGTTTACTAATCGCAGCGTCCTTTTCCTTTTTGTCCGTTAGCGCAAGTGTTACAGATCCGGCAAAAGACTCCGTATCATCAGCTGCCAACATCAGGTATCTCGGTGCTACCGAGCACCTGCTGACATTTTCAGTAGACTTTCTTAATCCGGAAGGAAAACCATTTATTCTGGAGGTTAAAAATGAGCAGAATGAAACCCTGTACCGCCACAGCTACGACACCAAAAATTTCAGCAGGAAAATCTACCTGCAAAAAACGCCGGAACAAGGCCTGGTAAGCTTTGGTATACGTATGAACAAAGAGGTAATTAAAGAAACCTTTTCAATACGGCCCCAAACAAAGGTGGTAGAAAATCTTGTAGTTAAGCGCCTGTAAGCTGGCATCATAACTCCCGGGCATCCTGTTTTTTCTCAGGAATCTTTAGTTCCGGGCTAAGATTTGGCTTAATTGTTCCAGGACTTGCTACACCGCTGTTTGATGCATCAAAAAAAGTCCAGTTTTTTCCATGATCAAGTGATTCGCCTACAAGGTAAGTGGTTGAAGTTACCTCTGCGCCTTGTAGGTGCATCATCATTTGTTGCTCAACAATACACTGAACATCTGTAGGTGTTTCTTTCACTTGCAGTATTCTTGACACCATTAATTTTTTTATTGCTGAGTCGGGTACATCTTTCATTTGTGCTGTCATAAGCCTGGCCATCTGATCTTTTCCACCCAGGCGGGCAATCATATTGGGGTGCAGGTATGTCATAAAAGTTTCCCAGTCTTTATTTCGAAAAGCGAGCAGCATCTTGTCTGCTGAACGATAAATGTTCTTCTCAGTATTGTTCTTTGGATTACGTGCATCTCCGCAAGCTGTCAAAACCAGCAGAACAGCCATCACAACAATCTTATACATCAAGTTTTATTTGATTTTTTAAACACCAATTAGCCTACGCACTTTCCGGATCTTACAACTGGCCCCCTGAGTTTGCCTCTATTCTGACCGCCGTACCGGTTGCGATTACCATCAACATGCTGCCGCTCGCTCCTACGGTTTCAAAATCCAGGTCGATACCTATGATTGCGTTTGCACCTATTTTACGTGCCTTATCAGTAAGTTCGTTTAACGCATTTGTACGTGCTTCGTCAATCACTTTTTCATAGGTCATACTTCGCCCTCCAACAATGTCAGCAAGCCCGGCAAAAAGGTCTTTAAATATGTTTGCGCCAATAATTGCCTCGGAGCTTATTACACCCAGGTAATCTTTAACCGGATAGCCCTCAATCGTATTCGTGGTTGTAGTGATCATAATGATTTCTGTATAACGTAAAATTAGGCTATTCAAACTTCCCCATCCTTCCATTTCCAAAGGTGCAGACAAGCATAGGTTCGATATGGAGACCACTTTGCTGAAATGGCAAGCATATCTTGTTTTAGTTTTTTCTTGTCCTCGTTACTGAGATTAAAAACTTTCATCATGCCTTGTTGAATTCCCAGGTCGTCAACGGCAAATACATCTTCCCTTCCCAGCGTAAACATGAGTAACATTTCAACGGTCCATTTACCTACGCCCTTGATTGTAGTCAGTAATTCGATGATTTCTTCATTACTCATCGTGAGCAACTTGTCATCCGTAATGTTGTTATCAATACAAAACTGGGCAACATTTTTCACGTAACTAACTTTTGCATTCGACAGCCCTATCGCCCGTAGTGTCTCGTTTGGTGTAGCAAGCACCTGTTTTGGGGCCGGTTCGTTTCCTTGATAGATTTCCAGAAAACGCCTGTAGATTACCTGCGCTACTTTCGTACTAAGTTGCTGCCCCATGATGCTCGTAATCAACCGCAAAGGAATGTTTGTATGTAGCGTAAGGGGAGGCAATGGTGCGGCAAGTATCTTCGACAGTTTCCTGTCTTTTTTCAAATGCATCATGTAGTCCATACTTCTAAGTTAATTGATTAATATGCATACCCAATAAGTCTGATAAACCAGGTGCACGATATGTGAGTGGCCTGTCGTTTTATCAACTGTCCGGATAGGAACTGCTGATTTAATCACCACTAAATGCAACAGGTGCTCAAGCGCTCTACCATACAACTCTTACGTTTTCCATTTTCATATTTCCTGATGCCTGTGTATTGGTTTGCGTTAAGCTTTGTGCCGGCGATTCATTGGGGGAGGGCGGCATTGATATTTGTTCTACTTCACTTTCTGTTGTATCCATCGAGTAATGGCTATAACAGTTATATGGATAGGGATGAAGAAAGTATAGGAGGTATCAAGTCGCCTATGCAGCCAACCCGGCAACTATTTTTAGTTACCATTGCAATGGATCTTATTGCAATTATTCTTTCCTTTCTGATTTCAACAACTTTTGCGTTTGTTTTCTTGTTTTATATCCTGTGTTCAAGGCTATATAGTTTTCGGGGAGTACGGCTGAAGCAGTACCCAATATTAGGTTACCTGACAGTGATCATCAACCAGGGAGCCCTTACATTTTTCATGGTCTACCATGGCGCAGAAATTTACAGAACGGTACACATGCCACTTACCCTGTTACTTTCTGCAGCATTTTTGATTGGCGGTTTTTATCCGATTACGCAGGTGTATCAGCACGATCAGGACCGCAAAGATGGGGTAACCACCATCAGTATGTTGCTGGGAAAGCGTGGCACATTTATATTCTGTAGTATCATGTATGCAATTGCATTCCTGTTGTTGTTTTTATATTACAGTAATCATCAACAATTAACCCGCTTTTTCATTTTACAAATGTTCTTTATTCCTGTACTTGTATTTTTCATACGCTGGGCGATCCGTGTCTGGAAAGATGAGCGCTATGCAGACTTTCAAAATACGATGAAGATGAACTGGATTGCAAGCACGTGTACAAGCGCGGGATTTATAACATTACTTATCCTCAATCAACTTGGCTAATATCATTTCAATAGGAACAGCTGTCCCGGCGCATCAACATCCCCAACAGGATATCCTGCAGTTTATGCAGCAAGCTTTTGGTCTTGATGAAACAGATAAAAGAAAATTGTCGTTCCTGTATTCGCACAGTGGCATCAACCAGCGTTATTCGGTACTTGAAGAATACAACGGTAAACAGGCAGCTACCCCACTAATGTCATTAAAAGAAAATGTGGCGCCATCGCTTGCTGCCCGAATGGAACTATTCAGTAAACATGCCCTTTCCTTGTCTCTTGAAGCGGTAAACGATTGTATTCGCGGGCACCTTGATGCGCATGAGATCACCCACCTGATCACGGTGAGCTGTACAGGCATGAGTGCTCCGGGTTTGGATATCGAACTCGTAAATGCGTTGGGTTTACGACCGGATTGCTTCCGAACCTCTGTAAACTTTATGGGTTGTTACGCAGCTATACACGCACTTAAGCTTGCTCAGATGATCTGTGCATCAACAGCCGGGGCTAACGTGATGGTGGTGGCAACTGAACTGTGCACGATTCACTTTCAAAATGAGTACAATGTCGACAATGCTGCAAGTAGTCTCCTATTCAGCGACGGAAGTGCAGCAGTGCTCGTTTCGAACACCATCAAAAAGAAGCACACACTTTCACTCACGAGTTTCTATTCCTATATTGCCAACAAGGGTTACAACGACATGAGCTGGAAAATAAGTGAAAAAGGCTTTTTGATGACCCTGAGCTCTTATATCCCAGCTTTAATCAAAGACGATATTGGAGGTTTAATCGAGAAGGCATTATTACAGGCACAGGTAAACAAAGAAGATATTACGCATTGGTGCTTTCACCCGGGCGGGCGTAAGATTCTTGACGTCATTCAACAACAAACCGGGCTTACAGATTGTGCTATGTCGTATTCGGCCGATGTGCTTTGTAACTACGGCAACATGTCGTCGCCGACCATACTATTTGTGCTAAAAAAGATTTTGGAAAACATTGGTGAGAAACCTGCAAGTGTATTTGGTGTAGCTTTTGGCCCCGGACTTACAATGGAAACATTTATTGCATCTACCTCATGAACCTGGTCGAAAGATCATACGAAAAAGAGTTTCTGGACAGGGATGATATTCCGTTTGCCGACATCAGGCAGAACATGAAGGAGCTCAATATCGTGAATACCCTTTTGGGCGGGCATGCGATTTCGGTTCGCGGCTTGAAACTACTGTTGCACGATGCGAAAGAGATAACAATATGTGAAGTAGGTTGTGGCGGAGCCGACAATATGATCGCATTAAGCACCTGGTGTTCGCGCAATAATATTAAAGCCTCTTTTATCGGGATAGATCTCAAACCGGAATGTATTGCATACGCTAAAAAGCAAATGCCTGGTGGTGTTACCTGGATAACCAGTGATTACCGGTCAGTTCGGTTTAACCCAAAACCTGATATCATTTACTCCAGTTTATTGTGTCATCATTTTTCGGATGATGAACTGGTTGGGCAGATCAGGTGGATGCATAATAATAGCACAAGAGGGTTTTTCATCAATGATCTGCACAGGCACCCCTTAGCTTACCGGTCCATCAAACTGTTAACTAAATTGTTTTCTTCATCGTACCTTGTTAAGAACGATGCCCCGCTAAGTGTTGCAAGGGGCTTTAAAAAAGAAGAATGGCAATCTATTTTAAACCGGGCTGGAATAAAAGAGTATTCGCTTACTTGGCAGTGGGCTTTTCGACATCTCCTGGTTTGTTCCCATGAATAGTAGTAAGATATACGACATAGCCATTATCGGCGGAGGACTTGCGGGCCTTGCGCTGGCCATTCAAGGTGGCAAGGCAGGTTATAAGGTTGCATTGTTCGAAAAAGAAGAATATCCTTACCATAAGGTTTGTGGCGAATACATCAGTCTTGAAAGTCGCAGCTTTATCGAATCACTTGGGGTAGATCTACAAGGATTTGGTATTCCGCTCATTGATACATTGCAGGCTTCCGACATTGATGGAAAGATCGCGGAGTTCCCTTTACATCAGGGTGGGTTCGGCATCAGCCGGTATGTACTTGACAATTACCTGTTTGATATTGCAAAAGAGTCAGCAGATGTATTTACGAAGTGCAAGGTTTCCAGCGCGGAGTACAAGAGCGGGCAGTTTACAATATTAAGCACTGCAGGACACATCGTTGCAAAGGTAGTTACCGGTTGTTATGGCAAAAAAAGCAACCTCGACGTTAAGTTCAGAAGACCTTTCATTTTGCAAAAACCGTCATCACTGAACAACTACATTGGTGTTAAGTATCACATTAGGTATCCGCAACCGAAAAATCTTATTTCCTTACACAATTTTAAAAATGGCTACTGCGGCATATCGAACATTGAAGACGATAAGTGTTGCCTGTGTTACCTTACTACTGCTGAAAATCTGAGATCCGCGGGCAGTAACATCAAAGTAATGGAACAGGAGGTGCTGGCAAAAAATCCACAACTTGACAGGATTTTTAGCACAGCCGAATTTCTCTATAAGGAGCCACTAACGATTTCGGGTGTAAGTTTCTCGTCCAAGTCGCTGGTTGAAGATCATATACTAATGGTTGGGGATGCTGCCGGTATGATTACTCCCTTATGCGGTAATGGGATGAGCATGGCCATGCACTCTTCGAAGATTGCATTTGGACTTATACAAGATTTTTTGGAGGATAAAATTAGTCGGCACGCACTGGAGCTATCGTATTCGAAGCGCTGGAAACAGGAATTTGGAAGCCGGTTACGAACGGGCCGGTGGGTTCAACAGCTTTTTGGAGGCAACTTTACCACGAAAGTTTTTCTGCGATCAATGAACGCAGTTCCGTCGATCGCAAAAATTATCATTGGCCTTACCCATGGTAAACCCTTTTAGTACAAGAACGAACTACAACCTGCAAGTTGTACTTTTGCGAAAGACACACCTAAACGGGATATAAAACTGTTCTGTTTAAAATGAAACGTCTACCTTATCGGTATAATAAGCCACTCTATCCAATTATCTGTCAACCTAAATTGTACTTATGGGCTCAAATAATCGCCATTTATCAACAAAGCCGTTCCGGATACTTATTGCCGACGATGATGCTGAAGATATTGAGTTTGCCCGGACGTCATTTGAAGAGAACAATCTGCCTGTGGAAGTGAACGATGTTGAAGATGGACAGTTATTGATGGACCATCTCCGTAAAAAAGCAAAAGAACAAAATCTCCAGGCGTTACCTCAATTGATTATCATGGACATCAACATGCCCAGGAAAGATGGTTTTGAAGCATTAAAGGAGATAAAAGAGGATAACGATTTCTGCAGGATACCGGTTGTAGTGCTATCTACATCAAGTTCATCAAAAGACATAGAAAAAGCGTACGAACTGGGAGCAAACTGCTATGTAACTAAACCAAAAACTGCTACCGACTGGGCCCGTACCATGGGCGACTTAGGTAGATTTTGGATACAATGCGCCACCTGGTCAATTTAAAGGTTTCGTGCCGGCCAAAAGCTTATGCTGATCGATCGTTCAAGTTTGGAACGTTGTTTTTCGAGCTATCCAGGTCATCGTCTATCTCGGTTACCGGCGGAGTACTTGTAATGTCGAGGTCGTTATTCTTTGGAAAACCATATTTGTCTGACTCGCCGAAACGGGTATTTGCAGCAAGATCATCAACATATTCTTCCTGGTTTACGCTTTTATGCTGCTCCTGCTCATTGACAATTGGTTTAGGACCCTGTCCGTAAGACTCTCCGCTGTTTGTTTCAGGATCCTGAGGTGAAGAGGTTGGAGAAGAACCTTTGGTTTGTTCATCCAAATATTGTTGATTGTCCATAAAATATGATTTGAGTACCACTAAGTACCATTAAAACTGTACCAGAAACAGGAAAGATTAGATGAGGCGCGATAAGGAAAGGATTTGACGTTCAGTCCGGCAAAAAAAAGCCGGTAACTTAACGGAGAAAGTTATCGATTTGCGTTATCGAAATTGGCTTCTCGACAACATGGAAATGAGAATTAGAGATTTCAGGTTTATTGTTTGACTTATTTGCGCTGATTAGGAAAAGCTGAACATCGGGTATTACTGCAAGAATACTTTTTGCGGCAGGCCAACCAAGACCATCTGGCAAATTGTTATCGAGTATCACGATGTCCGGATTATCGTTTTCCAGTAAACCCATGCCTTCTTTAAGCGTATGAGATATTTGAACCTCGCAGTTCTTTTTTGATAGATAGAATTGCATGAGTAAACAAAAGTCAACCTCATCATCTATTATTAACACCTTCTTCTTTCCCATGATAATATGTGAATAAAAATGCTGCCAGTACAAAACAGCTTTAATCAATAATGAATTTTTTTGAAGTGTAGAAACAATTTCTCAAATAAATGTAAGATTTATAAAGAGAATATTTAATCAAAGCCATTATCAGCAATTGGTCAGAACTATTGCGAGATCAGAACTTTACGGCTTGAGTTCAACAGTTTTCGTCAGCTGATCCGATGTATTCGCATACATCACTCTTCCGGATCTTACCTCGCGCGTTTCCGAATTCAGAAACATTTGCTTGAGAGACAATGAACTTCTAACTTATCAGGCATAAATTTGTTGGTATTACATTCACCTCAAACATCAAAATTTATAACTATGGCATTTACTCTACCGGCTTTGCCTTATGCGCCAGAAGCCCTCGAACCGCATATAGACGCCGCTACCATGCAGATCCATCATGGCAAACACCACCAGGCGTATGTTGATAATCTTAATAAAGCAATTGCAGGTACAGAACACGAAAACAAAAGCCTTGAACAACTGGTAGCTTCAGCTGGTGCAATCAGCCCTGCCGTACGTAATAACGGCGGTGGTCACTGGAACCATAGCTTCTTTTGGGAAAGCCTGACGCCATCAGCTGACGGACAACCTACCGGACCTCTTATGGAAGCAATTACCAGCACTTTTGGCTCATTCGATGCCTTAAAAGAAAAAATGAACCAGGCTGGTACAACTCGCTTTGGAAGCGGCTGGGCATGGCTGACCAGTAATAATGGTAAACTTGAAGTATCATCAACACCAAACCAGGATAATCCGTTGATGGATGTTGCCGAAGTAAAAGGCACGCCGCTTTTAGGCATTGATGTCTGGGAACACGCCTACTATCTTAAGTATCAGAACAAGCGCCCGGATTACCTGGCCGCTTTCTGGAACGTAGTGAACTGGAATAAGGTCTCGGAAAGATTTTCAGCAGCACAATAATCTTGCTTACCTTAATCAAAAGCCCGGCGTTGCGGGGCTTTTGATTTTTATAGCTCATTCCGGTACAGGATCATGTCCATGTCCACCCCAGGGATTGCAACGCACAATCCGCTTAACTGAAAGCCAGCTTCCCTTTAGCAGCCCGTGCTTTTTCAACGCTATGAGAGCGTATTGGGAGCACGTAGGCGTAAACCTGCACTTAGGACCAAGCAACGGCGAAATCAGCACCTGGTATCCCCTTATTAGCAAGATGAAGGGCCCAATAAGTATTTCTTTAATGCTTTTCACGCAACGGCGTTTTCGGCGTAAAATGTTCGGTAAGACGTGCGATAAGAAGACCTGTTTTTGCATATACCAGATCGTACTCAGGCATCTCCGGCCCGATGTATATCAAAAATAACACAACACGGATGTTACGCTTGTACAATTGATCCTGCAACTGGTACTTTTGTAGCCGGTAGCTCTCCCTCAACAAACGTTTAATCCTAATACGATCCACGGCCTTTTTAAACCGTTTAGCGCCAACACTGACCCCCGCTTGAAGCAGCGGTTGATTGATGTCGTCGACTACCTTGTACAATAGCTTAACCGGGAAACCATTTAAACTGGTTCCCGTTTTAAAGAGATCCTCGATTAACTTCCGACTTTTTAGCCGTTCGGTACTATTGTAGCTGTGGTGTATGATAACAAAAGAATTGATAAAAAAAGCCCTATCGAAAGACAGGGCTTATATGTTTGATCGCGAAGGCATCACCGTTACTTCAGGCGTCTTTCGTCGGATACAGTAAGTTTTACGCGGCCCTTGCTACGGCGGCTTGCCAGCACTTTGCGGCCATTAGCGCTTTCCATACGTTTACGAAAACCGTGTACAGATTTACGGCGGCGTGTATGTGGTTGAAATGTACGTTTCATTTTTTTGTTTTTTACTAACCCGGAAATATTGTTTCGGCCTGGCCGTACATCCCATAAGTACTGCCTCGGTGAAAGGACGGCAAAAGTAGGGCAAAAAAATTAAGAATGGATTTCTCGGGCGAGTTTTTTTAAGCCTGGCACTCGTTTTTGCTTGAGTGTTGGTCCGCTCACCAGTCTACAGTTCGATAAACCGGTCCTGCGAATTAAAATGAACTAGAGCTCCACATGAGCGGACGATACCTCACTTCCATAAAAAAGGGAACCTTGTTGATTGAAAGTCAGCGCAGAGTCGGTGGTATAGAAGCGAACACTGCCATTCTTGCTGCAATTTGCGGCTATCTCCGGGTGCCGCCCGAGGTAGTTGCATAAGCTTTCAGCCACAATGCTTCCCTGTGGCAGCAGGGTTACGCTTGCAGGCAGCAGCTTCTGAAGCTTGTGCATTAACAAAGGATAGTGGGTACATGCAAGCAGGATGGTATCGATCAACGGCGACTTCTCCAGCAGTCGCTCCACGCACTGGCTGATAAAATAATCAGCTCCGGGAGAATTGTGTTCATTATTCTCAATTAGCGGAACCCACATCGGGCATGCCTCCTGGAACACCTTAACATCAGGAAAGAACTTGCTAATTTCAATCGGGTATGATCCCGATTGGACAGTGCCGGGGGTAGCTAATATGCCTACGTGCCGGGTTAAGGAATAATTTCCAACCATCTCGGTGGTTGGCCTGATCACACCTAATACGCGCTTGCCGGGATATTCCTGTTCGAGTTCGCGTTGCTGAATGGTACGGAGTGCCTTTGCCGAGGCGGTATTACAGGCCAGTATTACAAGTGAACATCCATTGGCAAAAAACCAGCGCACACACTGCCTGGTATACTGGTAAACGGTTTCATAGGAACGCGTTCCATAAGGTGCGCGGGCGTTATCGCCAAGATAAACAAAGTCGTAAAGTGGTAGACGCTGCCTGATCTCCTTTAATACGGTAAGCCCGCCATAGCCGCTGTCGAATACTCCGATAGGTTGATGCATTATTCAAAAATAAAAAAACCACGCTGCTATGCGTGGTTTCTTATTTCACAATTCGTTATTGCTAAACTACTTCTTTGGAGCGGGCCTGCTCACCGGAGGCTTAGATGCCGGCTGTTGAGTTGGCTCCGGCTCGCTACTCCTTAGCTGTTCAGGTAGCGTAATCTTCATTTCACGCGCGACCTTTTCGAAGATATTCTCAATTTTGGGAGAGCCCATAAATTCGATTGCTTCAGGCTTTAAAACTACAAGATAGGTATTTGCTTGTAGTACTTTCTGGTAAGCTGAAAGCACTCTCTGGTAAAGCGGATTTGCAAGCATCTGGCGCTTTTGTCCCGACTTTTGCTGAGAAATTTGCTGCCAGTAAATGATCGTTGTAGCGATTTCATTTTTTTGCTGCTTGATATAATTCAGAACACTAGCAGGCTTTTTGGCAGCAGAGTCCAGCTTATAGGTACTGTCAAGACGGTTGTATTCTTTCAACGCATAATCATACTCAAGACTTAAGGAGTCTCTTTCATATGTCTGCACCATGCTGTCAACTGCACGATATTCGGGCAAAGCCTGAGAAACCATTATATCCAAATCAAAAACACCGATTTTCTGCGCATTTACCTGGGATGTTGCGAAAATACTGCCCCCAAAAACCAGGACAGCCATTAGAACTTTTTTCATCATTTTTGAATTTTTCTTTTGTAAAGACTACAATCAAGGTCGTGAGATGATTTTAACACCTACAAATACGAGATAATCCTTTGATTGTTCCTTTTACGTTGTGTTTATTTAAGTTAAAAAATACTATCTGATCCCAAGTTCCCTTAAAACTTCCTCGCTCTTGTCCAATTTTGGGTCGGCGAATATAACGGTAATTCCTTCACTTTTATCAAGCACGAAATCGTAGCCACGATTTACTGCCATTTTCTGAACGGCGTTGTAAACCTTATCCTGCACTGGCTTTACCAGTTTTTGACGTTCTTTAAACAAATCGCCCTCGTAGCCAAAGCGCTTCTTTTGAAGATCACGAACTTCTTTTTCGCGGTTAAACAGTTGGTCCTCCCTTTTCTTTTTCAACTCATCTGTGAGCATAAATTGCTCGGCATCGTAGTTTTTATACATCTGGTCCAATTCTGCCTGCTTGGTGTCAATTTCTTTCTGCCATTGTTCAGCAGTCTGTGAAAGCTGCCGGTCAGCATCTTTGTAAGCTGGTATTTTGTCAAGAATAAATTTGGTGTCAATTATAGCATAGCGCTGAGCGGACGCAGTAACTACGCCTGCCATCAGCAGTGAGAAAACAATAAGTAACTTTTTCATGAGGAATTATTGAGTGTTTCAGGATGATTATTCGGGTTCAAATCCGAGCATGAAGGTAAACCTCGCTGCATCTTTAAGTTTGTTATTGGGCGAGTACCTATCTAAACCAATGCCATAATCAAATCCGAGCAATCCAAACATAGGAAGGTAAAAACGCATACCTAAACCAACAGACCTCCGTAAACGGAACGGATTGTACTCCTTGGTGCTGTACCAGCCATTAGCAGCTTCGAAGAAGCCGAGAGCGAAAATGGTACTGCTTGGATTAAGACTCAAAGGATATCGCATTTCAACAGTGTACTTGTTGAAAATAGTAAAAAATCGCTGTGTACTTTGTTGGTCGGGGTTAATCCGCGGATTGCTATTGTCGTATACCGGGTAACCTCTATGCGAAATGATGTCGTAACCGAGTAATGCAAAGTTGTTGCTTAAACCCGCATCACCAACCTGGAAACGCTCAAATGGTGATACCTGGAGGTCTTTATTATAACGTCCGATATAGCCCAGCTTAACGGATGTTTTTAGTACAAATTGTTTGTTGCTTTCTCCGCCATGAGGCTTTCCTAATGGCACATACCATTCGCCATTAAACCGCCACTTATGGTATTCAACCAATTCATATGGATTTTTGGCTTTAACCCTTTCCGGATCGATGAGCGAATAAGGAGGCGTAAGCTGCGCACTCATCAGGAAGGTTGACCCACTTCTAGGAAAAATGGGCTGGTCAACTGAGGACCTTTGCAATGCAAGTTTCAGGTTGAAGTTGTTTGAAAAACCATTGCTGAAACCTTCGAAAATCTGGTAATCCTTTAGGCGATAACGAGTATAGTTCAGGGATGTTACAAAACTAAAGAAGTCATCGGGCCATTTCAGTTGTTTACCAAGGCTCACACCAACTCCGGTAGTTTGTATATAAGAGTCCCCTGCTGAATAACTGTACCGGCCCGTAGTATAATCATATAAACCGTTTCTGAACTTCGTATCATATAAACTCACCGTAAAAGAATTCCGTTTTTTCCCACCAAGCCACGGCTCGGTGAACGAGAAGTTGTAAGAACGGAAAGCCTTACCATTACTTTGTACCCTTAAGCTAAGCTTTTGCCCATCACCAGTTGGTAACGGATCCCAGGCTGATTTTCTCCAGATGTTTTTAATGGAGAAGTTGTTAAAGGATACCCCAAGCGTACCGGTAAGACCTATACCGCCACCAAAGCCCGCACTTAATTCCAACTGATCGCTAGATTTTTCTTCTACAGAATAGTTAATGTCAACCGTTCCGTCATCAGGATTTGGAATTGGGTTGATGCCAATTTTTTCCTGGTTGAAATACCCAAGATTGGCGATTTCCCTGTTCGATCGGATAAGGTCCTGCCTGCTGAACTTCTCGCCCGGAATGGTTCGTAGCTCCCGACGGATAACGTATTCCTTTGTTTTTTCGTTCCCGGCAATCCTTACATTTTTGATCGTTGCCTGGGGTCCTTCGATAACGCGTATTTCATGATCGATGGTATCGTTGTAAACCGCGGTTTCAATCGGCTCCGTTCTAAAAAACAAATAACCATCGTCCATGTACAGCCCGCTGATGTCACCTCCTTCAGGGGTCAGCTGCTTACCTAATTTATTGTTTAAGGTAGCAAGATTATAAACGTCGCCCTTCTGAATTCCGAGGATTGCGCTTAGCACACTGTCTGAGTATTTGGTATTACCGCGCCATGTGATGTTGCCAAAATAATAACGATGTCCTTCATTGACCTGCAGGTTAACATTAAGATTTCCTGCTGAATTGTAATTGATACTATCTGAATCGATGGTAGCGTCGCGATATCCAAGGGAGTTGTAGTATTCGATAAGCTTCTCTTTGTCTTCCTCGTACTTCTTTTCGTTAAACTTTGCGGAAGACAACTTCAGCCTGACATACGGATCCAGGAATTCTTTTGTTTTGGTAAAAGAAAGATAGCCATGTTCCTGCAGGTACTCGGAGAAGGTGATGCTTTTTGGCTCGGGATTACCAGCCGCAACCGATGGAGGACGAAGTGTGATCCTCGTCATTTCCTTTGTTCCCTTCATTTGTTTTTTCAACCTTGAATCAGGAACGGTGTTACCGGCGAAGTTGATGTCGCTGATCTTTACTTTAACCCCTTTCTCGATTACAAGGGTGATGTTGTTCGTGTTTTCTGCTGTTGTTTCACTGGACTCTTCTATTCTTGCTGTTACTCCCCTATAGCCTTTATCAGCATAATACTTTTGTACCGCTTCGATAGCAGACCTGCGCATATTCTCCGTGATAATTCTTCCTTTTACAAGGCCAACCTTAGGTGTGAGGTCTTCCTGTTCTGTTTTCTTAATGCCCTTAAAATAGAAGTTAGCCAGGCGTGGTCTTTCTGTAACGGCTATCTCGATTGCAATGTCTTTATCTTTCAGTGAGGTTACATACACATCTACATTGCTGAAGTACCTCTGCTGCCAGAGCTTGTTGATCGCTCTTGAAAACTGATCACCACCCGGGATGGTGACTTCGTCGCCAACGTTGATGTTTGCCACTGAAGTTAGTAGCGCTGGATCAAAGAATTTATTACCTGTGATGGTAACTGATGAGATTTTATATTTCCGGGGGATTTTTTGAGTAAAAAGATTTTCCAGGTTTACATCTACTGATGTTGGCTGCGTAGTATCAGAAGCTTCGGTAGTTCCCTGTGCGCTCGAGGATGAGTGAAATAACCAACATGCCGCTATTGCGAACAAGAAGGGTTTGTAAAAGTTCTGCATCAATATCTTTTTGGGTTGAATTCCGGGCCGACGGAGCAGCTTACGGTTGGTCTGGGATTACGCAATGAGCAGCAAATTAACCGGAATATTTAAAAGTGTTTGTTAAATAGTCCTGCTGTGGCGCCATTAAAGTGTCGGGATATTTTCCTGTTCATCCTGGACCTGTTCGCTAATTTTACCAAAGCGTCTTTCCCTGCCCTGGAAGTCGAGAATGGCTTCGTAAAGATTTTTTTTCCGGAAATCAGGCCATCTCGTGTTGGTAAAATATAATTCTGAATAGGCAAGTTGGTAAAGCAGAAAGTTGCTGATCCTGAATTCGCCACTTGTACGAATCATTAATTCGGGATCGGGGAAATTTGTGGTGCAAAGAAAGCGCTCAAAAGTCTCGGCGTCGATTGTGTCTGCTTCAAGCTTTCCATTTTGAACATCACGGGCGATCTCTTTAACTGCATTTACCAGCTCCCAGCGAGAACTGTAGCTTAATGCCATGACCAGGTTTAGGCCGGTATTGCTGCTTGTGATGTCAATCGCTTCCTGCATTTCATTTTGAGCATACTCCGGAAGCTGTTTCATGTTCCCGATGACGTGTAACCGGATGTTGTTTTTATTCAGTGTTTCCACCTCCTTACGGATGGTATCAACCAGCAACTCCATCAGGCCATTTACTTCGTCTGCCGGGCGGTCCCAATTTTCTGTGCTAAAAGCATAAAGGGTAAGGTAGCCAACCCCAAGTTCCGCACAGCCTTCCACGATGTTGCGGACGCTTTCTACACCATGGTAATGTCCGTAAAGCCGGTCTTGCCCCTGCTCCTTTGCCCATCGGCCATTTCCATCCATGATAATGGCAATGTGTGACGGCAATCGATTCAGGTCTATTTTATCTTTCAGCTCAGACATAAGGCTCGTCCCTCTTTAAAGGGGTGGCAAAGGTAATCAAATAGCCGACTTTATAATTAAAAGAATCAGTATAGAAAACAGCTGAACAGCTATGTTTAAGGTGAATTTAATCGTTAGCTTAAACCGGTGCTTAGGCTATCAGCAGGACCCAAAATGTTACAATGCCGGACCCTTAAGCATCAAAAAACCCGCTCACGCGGGCAATTGAATAGGAATATTTGCTGTTTAAAACTTTGGACACCTGTAAGAAGATATATTAAAGGAAACCCCAATCTGAGCCAGTACGTAGGCATCTTTCTGTTGACTGTTTCCTCTTTGCCTGTTCTTGATACCAATTGGAACACCGGTTTCATAACTGCGATCCGACAGCAACTGTCCTATAGAAGGCGAGCCATTCGGCAAAGGCGAAAACGCATCGGGTGCATAAGTCATGCTCACATCATCGAGGTAGTCGGCATTGGTGAAGCGGTAACCTACCTCTGCAAACATGTTTACACTCGGCGAAACGTTATACTTGAAACCAACTGCTACCGGGAAGCAAACACCCATTGATCCATAGGCTTTCCTCTCGGGGTATAGCGCACTACCCTGGCCCTCGGTACCAATTGCACGCAAGAAGTATTTCTGATCACCCAGGTAAGCATAGGGATCATAAGAAAAAACACCTACCCCAAGTGATACATATGGCGTATAAGTGAAGCCGGAAATTCCCGGATAGAATTTAAAGAAGTTGAAGTCGCCACTTAATGACACTTCCCAGATATTGGAATTAAAGCTAAGGTTCCGTCTTTTTTGGATTTCATTTTCGCTGTAAACATCGGAATAGCCGAGGCGTGCATAGTTTGCTGCAAGCTTTACACCTATGTAGTTTCCGAACTGCTTTCTAAAAAACGCACCTGCACTAAACTTTGGGCGGTTTAAGGCTGCCCTGGTATTAAGGTCGCCAAAATAATGGCCAGCTCCTACAGCTACCCCAAATTCGCCTTCCTGTACGTAGCTTTCCATCATCTGGCCACGCCCGGCAGCAGTAACAAATAAGATACAGATGAAAATGGTTAATCTCTTTAATATCATGGGATCAAAACTATAAAATGTAATTCTAACGGAAAATACGCGAGTTTATTTTGTAAAAACCTAATTCCTTTTGTCCAACCCCCACGTTAACTTTTCTCTAAGGGTTGTCAGGAAGCTATTTTCATTGAATCGCACGAGGCTGATCTTGAACTCCTCCTTTTTAACAGCAAGCTGAACTTCTTTCTCAACAATCTCACGACGGGCATCCAATGCACAAATAAACTGTTCGGTACGCCCTTCAATTTCAAAACTAATAATATTATTATCCGGTACGACAATCGACCTTACATTAAGGTTATGCGGTGCAACGGGGGTTATAACAAAACTGCCGCTGTCGGGAAATACGATTGGTCCGTTACAACTCATATTATAACCTGTAGAGCCGGTAGGTGTAGATACGATAAGCCCATCTGCCCAATACGAATTCAAAAATTCACCGTTCAGGTAAGTATGAATATTGATCATAGGCGAGGTATCCCGCTTGTGTATAGCGAACTCATTTAAAGCGAAAGGTGCATCTCCAAAAAGCGGGATGTTTGCATCAAGGTGCATGAGGGTACGATGGTCGACCATGTAGGTACCGTTAACCAGCGACTCCACGGCATTGCCCATTTCGCCTTGCCCAAGGCTCGCCAGGAATCCAAGACGCCCGAAATTTATTCCTAAGATGGGTATGTTCTTATTTCTAACGAGGGTTGCCGAGTCGAGCATTGTTCCATCTCCACCAAGGCTGATCAGGAAATCGAAGCTGTCGTCGAGATCGTCGTGGGTTTTAAACAAGCCGAACTTTAAAGGCAGGATGTTAACAGCTGAGTTTTGTTCGGTAAATGGCTTATAAAGAAATATCTCAATGCGGTGGCGGGTGAGTTCTTCCAGCAGGGTCAGCAGTTGGCCCTCCTGCTCAACGTCGATGCCCCTGCTGTATATAGCTACTTTCATTTATTTGTAATTGGTAGTATTTTGTGGTGTTTACACCTGAGATAAACATGTTGAGTTTGGGGGCGCAGACTAAAAACGCTATAAAGATGAAATAAAACGGCCAAAGACCTTGTCATTCCCATAAATAAATTCCATTGCATCGGAAATATGCGCTTGTCACTTGCAGAAAGAAGTGTTAGCCTGCCATTGTAAAAAGATGAACTCCTGGTACTCAACCAACAAGTTTTTGACAGAATGGTGTTCCTGGGAATTCGGGAAAAGTGAAACCCCTATGAAGGTTTAGAAATCCGATTTTGTATGTACAAATAAGCCGGACTCACCCCTTTGATTGAAGCTGTACTCGAGTTTAACCACGATGTCGTAGAAGGTTACGATGTCGATACCAACACCGCCGGTGCGCAATAATCGGTTATTAAACATGCTGGTTCCTGGCTCGGGATTATAGGAGTAACCGGCGTCGCCATATCCTTTTAAGAACACTTTAAATGGAATCTTATCGTGTGTTTTGCTGGCAATGATGTTTTTTACGGAAAAGGATAGTACCTGTTGTTTTGCAGTAGCTCTTACAAATCCTCCTGCTGCACCATCAATAACGTAGTATTCAAGGCCACGCATATAAAAGTCGCCACTGCCAAACATGCGTTGGGTAAAGTAAGGCTGTTTGAAAGGCAACCTTAACATTACGGCGCCCTGAAACTGCATAAAGGATTTTGGTGCAAGCTTAAAGCTATAGGTTCCTTTTCCACCTATCTGAAAAACATTGTTTTTAGCCCCTAAAGAACGCTTGTATATATAGGCATCACCCATAAACCCGCGGAGCGGGTACGGAATGTAGTCGACATTGAAGTACTGTATACTATAATTCATGTCGAAATAACGAACCCGCTGCAAACTGTCTCCAAAGTAGTTGGGATTTTTTGCAATGATCGAATCATGAATGGTTTGATCGGTGTAGGAGATACGAAAGTTGTGACGCGTTTTTATTGCAGGCCTATAAGAATACGCCGCGTCAAAATGGATTTGCTTAACCAGGAAATAGTCCTCCTTGTAAAAGTTCTGTTTGTTTTCGATGGTTGATACATTCATCTCCCGGTTACGCGAGTAAGAAAAGCCCACATTCATACCGTGTTTCAGACTTCTATCGAGAAACGGGTTTTCATAACGGATAGAAGCCTGCTGGGTATAGCCGGTAATCAGCCAGATGTTAAGGTTATCATTACGCCCGCTGACGTTGTTTTGCATAAACTTCAGTCCGTAATCTACCCGGTTAAAGCTTCGTTTTTGTTCTACCCACCAGGTATTGAAGTTCCGGTCGACAATCTTGAAATAGGGTAATGGAAAGAGGTACCAACGCTCTTTGATGTTAACATTTATAAAAACCAATTCTCCCACCCGCCGCTCGATGGTTACATCAACGTCAACAAAAAGGGAAGTATTCATTAACTGGTCATGACAAAGCTGTAACTTTTTCGGGAGGTCCTTTAACACAATAACATCGCCGTTGCGAAAGGGGATTTCGCGGTTGATGACATATGGTTTTGTTTTTTTGAACCCGGTAATGCGTACATCGCCAACAACAACAGTGGCCACAGATGAGTCTACTTCGGGTGAAGCCTGTATATTATTGATGATACTGTCCGGCACCTGGCTGAAAAGCGGCAGAAAACACCAGGTGAAAATGGCAAAAAAGAAGTACCTAAGCAATTGTTGCATTACCGGATTACAATATTAATGGAGAGAATGTGAATTCTAAATATAAGGACTCCGGTAGTAAACAAACTTTTAAAATTGTTTGTTCATGCAACCAGCCAGCTAAAATGAGGAGTTAGTGAAAAAGGGTTTGTTACACCTTCAGGTACGACATGAGGTGTTCATAATTATAGCGAAGCTCGTTTTCGTACTCTTCTTCGCCCATAAAATAACGGATACTGTATTCGTAACGTTGAAATGTAGCAATTACGTTCGATACCAAAAGTTTGTTAAGCCTCAGGGTAACGATCAATAAACCCGTTTCCGGTTCGGTAAGGGTATTGCACTGGGTGATAAAGGCATCATTGGTTTCTACCAGCCTGCTGATCTCGCCCAGGGAGTAATTTGTTTTCTCCATTTCCAGAACGATAACCGCACCCGGTTCATCGGAACCTGTAAAAGCAGCAGCCATCTTTAACAGCTCCGGGGCAGGAATTCCGCCCAGCCAGTCTCCCGTTTCGGTAACTACAGGAACAAGTGTTAAGGCACTTGCAGCAGCAATTTTTAAGGCAGACAAGAAATGCTCACCAGGTTTAACCGCTTTTTTGATGAAATCTTCTTCGAGGATCTGAAGGATGGCGTTTTCGTTGGTATCGAGCAGATCGTCTTTGGTTATCAGCCCAAGATATCGATCTTCCGACTGAACCGGTAAGTGCTCTATATCAAAATCCTCCATAAACTGGAGGGCGCTGGAAACCTTATCGAAAAGATCGAGCGTAGGGTAACTTGTATTAACTAATTGGCTGGATAACATTCTGCTCCTTGTCTTTGCTTTCCTACATAGACAGCAAACTCTACGCCAACGATGCAGCGGGTTGACGATGCTTTTTAAGGAATTGGTCGAGGATGACGTTAAATTCACCGGGAACTTCCATCATAGGGGCATGACCGCACTTGTCGATAAAATGCAATTCACTGTTTGGGATCAGCTTTTGAAATTCTTTTGCGACAAATGGCGGGGTAATGGTATCGTTATTACCCCATATCAGGCAGGTGGGTTGACTGATTTCGTTTAGCTCTTCGCCTAAGTTATTCCGGATAGCACTTTTGGCCAGGGCTATGATTTTTATGACTTTAATGCGATTGATGGTTATGTCGAATACTTCGTCAACCAATTCTTTCGTAGCCATTGCCGGATCATAAAAGGTCAGCTCGGTTTTCTTACGTATGTACTCGCGGTCGCCACGCTTTGGGTAGCTGTCGCCCATTCCGTTTTCGAAAAGCCCGGAACTACCGGTTAAAATCAGTGTTTTTATTTTTTGGGGATGTTTTAAGATATGTACCAGGGCAACATGTCCTCCAAGTGAATTACCCAGCAGGTGAATGTCGGTGTAACCACGGGCTTCAATAAATTTATGAACGTGTTTTGCAAGCCCGCCAACAGAGGTGTGAAAGATATCCAGTTCAAACAACGGCAGCATTGGTACGACCACTTTGTAGCTCGTGCTAAAGTGGTCGATGAGGTCTTTAAAGTTGCTTAATGCGCCAAACAAACCATGCAGCAGCATCAAAGGTTCACCTTCGCCAATCTCTATATATTTAAATTTATCCTGTTGTTTGATTTCGTACTTCATCTGGAGTTTGGTTCAAATCGAAATTTTACAAATAAACATAAATAATATGAAACGGAGGTTTCTTAAGGTGTAGGGTAACAGAAGGGTTTTGAAGGACTATGCTAAAATACTTGATTATAAATAAATGCCGTTCGTTAAAATGGCGGGCATGGTATTACGAATGAGCGAATTGCGAATTAGGGGATTGGTGGATCGCGGGTTAGAGCGACGAATTGGAGTAGGTTGCTGCGCAGGGTTATATCGTACAAGGGTGCGACGCAAGGATGCTCCATAGCATTTCTCTTGTCGGGCCCCAAAAAAAGTTCCCATATGAGCCGGATCAGGTACACCGGCGGATACTGGCGGGATGGCTAACCAATCATTGTTCGATAACTGACCTGGCAGCCGGCTTCTGCTTAGGAGCCCTGGCTCCGCTTGTTTATCTTTAGGCTGGCATCTGCAGCGGGAATGCTTATTTTTGCCGGCTGTTTAAAGATGCCATCTTGAAATGGCACAAGAGTGTCCTTATAAGCACGCTGATGTTTCCTGGATTGCAACTTTGGGGTAATTTGTAAAACCAAAAACCCTTTGCAATTAAGACCGTTACGCAAATTGAATGCTTACTTCAAACA
>NZ_SMSK01000015.1 GCF_004354985.1 Segetibacter sp. 3557_3
GATAATAAGTCTTAGTTTATTTGAGAAATCACCTATTAAAGAACTATTTGTGAATCAAGAACCTAAAGAAGTTAGCAATCAGCCGTCATTGTTTGAAAACTTAACGGGACAGTAGTGATGCCCAATCCTTATTCCTCCGCCGGCCACCAAAAAAAATATTTCCGAACTAAACGACATTGATTAATTACAACTGTTCATAAGCTATCGAATTTCTTACTAAACAATAATAATACAAATGCCATGAGCCAGGTGATAACCGGGATTCATCACATAACCGCAATTGCAAGCGCAGCACAAAAGAACCTTGAATTTTACGGAGGTGTGCTGGCCTTGAAATTGATCAAGAAAACCGTGAATTTCGATGCCCCCGAAGTGTACCATTTGTATTACGGCGACGCTGCAGGTAACCCCGGAAGTATCCTGACGTTTTTTCCATATGAAGGCCTTGTTGGTGGCCGGCACGGGAAAGGCATGTTAAATACAACGTCGTTTTCGGTTGCGCTTTCGGCATTGGACTTCTGGCTTAAACGGTTCGATAAATACAACATCAGTTACAAAAAACCACAGCAACGTTTTGATGATGAATTAGTGGTATACTTCGAGGACATGGACGGACTTGGGCTTGAACTCATTTTTAATAGCCGCGATACCCGCCTGGCTGCTAAACCGGGCGTTGTTCCCCCTGAATACGCCATTAAAGGATTTTATAGTGTTGAAATCTGGCTTGAAGGTTATGAGCGCACGGCAGGTTTATTGACTGAACAATTGGACCATAAATTGGTTGCTGAAAAAGGCAACCGGTTCCGCTTTGCGGCCAATGAGCAGCCCGGTAGCTATATCGATCTGCTTTGCTCGCCCGATAGCTTGAAAGGGCTTGCAGGTAGTGGCACAGTTCACCATATTGCTTTTAGCACCCCTAATGCAAATACCCAGGCTGAAGCAAGGTTAAGGATTGTAAAACGTATGCTTAATCCAACCCCGGTATTGGACCGCAATTATTTTACCTCCATATATTTTCGCGAACCCGGCGGGGTGCTGTTTGAAATTGCAACTGCCGGACCCGGGTTTACGATTGATGAAGACTTAGAAACACTTGGTGAAAGGCTGATGTTGCCCGCGCAATTTGAGCCCGACCGGGAGCAACTTGAAAAAGTGCTAGCACCTATTTCCCTTAACAAACACAATTACACCTAATGCATATAAAGAATATTATCTCTGCCGGAAAGCCCTTGCAACAGGGTACAAAAGTGCTCATCATGTTGCATGGTCGTGGCGGAAGCGCCGACGACATTTTATCGATGGCCGATTACCTGAATGTAAAAGACTACACGTTGTTGGCTCCCCAGGCTACAAATAACAGCTGGTATCCTTACTCTTTTTTAGCACCTCAAAAGCAAAATGAGCCATGGTTATCCTCAGCCTTATCGATGATTAAAGATTTACATAATGAGGTAACTTCAATAGGGATTGCACATGAAGACATTTATTTCATGGGCTTTTCGCAGGGCGCATGTTTAACGCTGGAGTATGTTGCACGTAATGCGGCTACTTACGGCGGAATAGCTGCTTTTACCGGAGGCCTGATAGGCGACAAGATTGATCCGGCAAACTACAAGGGCGATTTCAACAAGACACCTGTTTTTATTGGCACCGGGAGTAGCGATCCACATGTACCGGTTGAGCGTGTGTATGCAACTTCAAATATGTTGAAGAATATGAATGCCGTCGTTACCGAAAAAGTTTACACAAACAGGGCGCATACCATTAGCGAAGACGAAATCATCCAGGCTAATATGCTGATCTTTTCTGCCTGATCAGCTAATGGTCATCCTTTGTTAGGAGACAAAATACGAGCGCGTAAGTTTCACTAACGCAAACCCGCGCTCTTCCACCTTTACAGATTCAGCCGTAATGTTTATAGTGCGACTTAAATGACATCAACTCCTGGGGTGTTATATCAACAGGGCATTTCAGATATCCGTTATCGGACAGGGCACAGTTTTTATTAAAGATTAAGTGTATATGAACCTGTATTCATTAGTTAATAGATAAAAACACCCATTATGATAATACCAATTATTGCTGTAATCGTCGTGATCGTTGCCATAGTAGCGTACCTGGTTTCCAACAGCAAAAAAAAGGACCAGGGTAATCCACCAGTGCAATAATTATTGTGGCTTACCAGATTCGAAGTTGATACGCAGCCGTGCTCCGAAGATCAGCCGGCGAAGTTTGCGTGTCGACAGGTGAATATGGCTTCCAATGGCTGCTTACGAATGCCACAACCAACGATTTTACTTATCATACCCGGTAATTAACCCTGTACAACTCACGATTGCATACAAAAGATTTATGGCCAAAAGAAATGATAGTATATGTCCGGTACCAGCGGGTACACTTGTAATTATTGGTGGAAAAGAAAACAAAGGCGAAAACAGCCCTGAAAACAAGGAAAAACCGGACGACTTTATCAGGCTCGAAGTATTGCAAAAATTTGTTGATCTTATTGGAAAGAAGAACGCGGTATTGGAAGTTATTACCACGTCCACCGGCTCACCCGAGGAGTCATTCGAAGAATACCGGAAAGTTTTTACCGAACTGGGATTATCAGCGATCGGTCATATTCATCATAGCGATCGAAAATCCGCGCTACAACCCGAAATATTGGAAAGGGTCAGCAAGGCTGATGCATTTTTCTTTACCGGGGGAGACCAGTTGAAATTAACGTCCATTTACGGCGGTACCCCCTTTCTAACTGAACTAAAACAAAGGTATATCAACGAACCAATCACTGTTGGTGGAACGAGTGCCGGTGCAATGGCGCTTTCCACACCTATGATATATGCAGGCAATGAAGAAGTGCAGGAATTGGGTGGTGAAATAAAAGTTACAACCGGACTGGAATTTCTTAAGGACGTTTGTATCGACACCCACTTTGTACACCGGGGCCGGTTTGTACGAATGGCACAGGTAGTCGTTACTAATCCAACCTGCATCGGTATAGGTATTGAAGAAGATACTGCCTTAATTGTTCGAAACGGACTTGATGTCGAGATCATTGGTACGGGAACCGTTATTATCATCGAAGGCTTCGAGATCGAAGAAGGAAACGTCGACGACTTTACAAGTAAAAAGCCGGTAACGATCCGAAACCTCAGGGTGCACATGCTTGCCAGTGGTAATCACTACCAAATCAGGCAAATTAACCCGCCCCACATTTAAACATTGTAAATAACATAAACTCCTTTTTGCCTGGCGCTTTCGGAAAAAGGGGATTGCTGCTTTTGGCGCACGACATGCCGTAACATTGTTGTAAAGACAATATGACTCGGCTCCCAACTATGTGAAGGCAAGGAACTTGAAACGGCATTATAGTTATGACCAACATACCGTAAATACAACGACCGTTTATAAATAGTAAAACCAGCCTTACAAGCTGGTTTTACTATTTGTGGTTAGCCCGGTTTGCACCGGTTGCTTTTTTTTCCCCTTGTTCATCATCCACTTATAGAACCATGGAAATTGCTGCCGCCATTCACTTTCACTATGCGTGCCCTCGTTTTTTACCACCGTGGTTACATCATATTGCGGGTGTGCTTCCAGCAGCTTGACGATCGGCTGAACATGGTCCACCATTTCAGCTCCTTCTTCTTCGCCATAGTAAAAATAAAACCGCTGCTTGTAATGACCGTTGGCCTTACTTCCGGCATCCTGTGCAAGGTCTGGCGCAATCCAGAAAGCTGGTGAGAATATACCTGCGCCACCAAATACCTCAGGATAGTAAAGACAGGCATAATACGATATCAATGCGCCCAACGAGCTTCCTGCGATATAGGTATGTTCGCGGGTTGGAAGTGTTCTGTAAGTTTGATCGATGTAGGGCTTAAGCGTTTCAACAAGAAAAGACAGGTACTGAGCGCCTTCACCTTTTCCATAACGCTCATGATCGTGAAGTGCATATTCGTTCATCCTTCTCGTACCCGCATTGTCGATGCCGACTACAATACATTTGCCGTTCATCGCATTAAGTGTTTCATCTACCCCCCACTCTTCGCCAAATGCGCTCCACTCCTCGAACAGGTTTTGTCCATCCTGCATATAAATTACAGGATAGCTGTCTTTTGATGTATAATAATCAGGCGGAAGATACAGCCATATCCTTCGGCTGCGATGTAGTTGCGGCATGTAAAAAGCCTTATCAATAATCCAGGTATTTAGCGCGGCCGCTGCTGCAGGCGGCGTATCAACCAGATGTTTTTTATCGCCTGTTGTATACATAGGTCCATTCTTTTAACAGTGACTCGGCATGTTCACTTATTTGTTTGGGTAATAACCTCCAGTTCCAGTTGCCGGATCCGGATGAAGGTGTGTTCATGCGCGCTGTTTCGTCTAACCCAAGCACGTCTTGTAGTGGCAGTATTACCGTATTTGCAACCGAAGCATAAGCCAGTTGTCCCATTACCCGGTGTACGTTTTCGTCTGTCACTTGCTGGCCAACGTACTGCGCAATACGTCTTCGCTCGGGTTCGCCGGCCTCCTGCCTGAACCAACCACGGGTAGTGTTATTATCGTGCGTTCCGGTATAAGCAAAAAAGTTCTCGACGTAATTGTGCGGGATGTAATCAGAAGTTGCAAAGTCTCCGCCAAAAGCAAACTGCAGGATCTTCATGCCTGGAAAATGATACTGGTCGCGTAGTTCAAAAACCGGTTGATCGATCTCGCCCAGGTCTTCTGCAAGAAAGGGCAGCTCGCCTAGTTGCCTGCTTACTTCGTCAAAAAAGTGTGCACCCGGGCCCGGTTTCCATTGGCCATTTCGGGCCGTCTTCTCCCCTGCCGGAACTTCCCAATAATCCGAAAAAGCCCTGAAATGGTCAAGCCTCACCAGGTCGAACATTTCCTTGTTCTTCTGCAGTCTTTTGATCCACCAATCGTAGCCGTTTTCTTTTAGTACATCCCACTTAAAAACAGGCATTCCCCACAGTTGTCCATCATCACTGAAGGCATCAGGTGGTACGCCTGCAATGCCGGTACGTTGCCCTTTATTGTCGATAGCAAATATTTCTTTGTTCGACCACACGTCGGCAGAGTCGTAGCTGATATAAAAAGGAAGGTCTCCAATCAGTTGTATGTTGTGCGAGTTGCAATAATCCCGTAGCGCATGCCATTGCCTGCTAAAAATGAACTGCAACCACTTAACCATCTCGATGCTATCAACGTTTTCTGTAGTGAATGCGTCGAGTGCACCAGGCTCACGTTGCATTAAACCTTCATCCCATTCGTACCATGGTTTACCTGCATTTACCTGTTTGGCTACGGTATATAAGGCAAAGTCGTGCAGCCATTCGTGTTCCACATCACAGAAATCAAGAAAAGCTTGTTGCAGGTGGTGTCCCTCTTCACGCCGGAATACTTTCCAGGCTGTATCAAATATGCGCAGTTTTACCTTTTCTGCTTCAGGGTAGTCGACAAGGCTGCGATGCGGGAGATGGTATTCAGCAAGATCTCTCGCAGGCAATAAACCATCTTTGGCGAGCAGTTCCGGGCTGATCATCCAGGTATTTCCGGCTTTACTCGATGTAGCGCTATATGGCGAATAGCCCTGGCCGGCTTCCACCGGGTTGACCGGTAACAGTTGCCAGTACTTTTGTCTTGTACTATGAAGGAAATCAGCAAAGGTATACGCTTCAGGGCCCAGGTCGCCAATTCCAAATGCCGATGGTAACGAAGTAATGTGCAACAACACGCCCGCGCCGCGTTTGTTTTCAATGCCCTGCATGTGGAGCAGGGCCATCGGAAATGGCTTAAACAATTCTTCAACCGACAGCGCTTTTGTAGCACTGCCCTTGGTTTGCAGCAATTCGTTACGCCACTTACCGGTAACTTCCCGGGGAAGTAAAATTTTCGTGTCCTTCCAATCGAGCCGATGCACCGCTTTCTTTTGATCGGAACACATTTCAGCAACATGTAAAGGCACTGCAACCACTATCCACTCACCATGCTGTCTTCGGGCAAATGCCAACACATTGTCTTTATACGCACCCTCTACTGCCAGTGGAACATAGTCGGATTGATTAAATAGCTCAGGCTGTCGGTTGCGCAGTTTAAGCAAGGTATGCACAAGCCAAAGTTTGATGCGCCCGTCGAAACGATCGCGCCAAAGGTTAGTGATTAGCGAAACTGTATTGTCGGCTTGATCAAGTTCCTCCAATAACTGCTGTAGTTTTTCGAAAGGCACTGGCCGGCGATTGTCCGGGTCTACGAAACTTAGGTCCCACATCTCGCAACCCTGGTACGTGTCTGGTACTCCGGGGCAGGTAAACTTAAGCACTACCTGCACGAGGGAATTCAGTATTCCATAATCAGCAACGGTTTTGTGCAGCTTCGAAAAACTCTTCCAAAAAGCGCCACGCTGGTTAAGCAGCGACATGGCGAAATTTTTACACGCCGACTCATAAGACTCATCGGGAGTGGTCCAGTTTGAATGTCGCTTGGCCTCGCGCAATGCTTTCTGAAGATATTCCTGCAAACGGGTTCCGTAAGCAGGATCTTCATCGCCCGGCATGGGATAGGTACCCATGATCGTCTGGTAAATAAAGTATTCGTCGTTAGGGTCAGGCGCGCCAGTCTCCTTTAATGGAGCATTCAGCTGCTGCCAGCTTTCAACATGTTCAAGCCACTCACCTGGTATAATGGTGAGTACGTTCAATCTTGCACGTGCATCTTCTCCCCTCTTTGTATCGTGTGTTGATGTTGCATTCAGCGATAATGGCCAGCGTTGTTGCCGGTCTTTCATTTTCTCGTGAAAAGTTTCAATACTAAAACCAAACGCATCTGCCGCATCCCCGACTTCGTTGTGCCCGACAAACCGGTTGAAAGTATACATAAGGGTATCTTCTACCCCTTTCGCCATTAAAGGTCCGCTGAACTGCATGCAACGTTTATAAAAGTGCGCTGCACGTTGGTTAATTTCCTCGTTACCATCATGCGGCATATGGAGCCAAATATGCTCAAGCAAGCCTATGGCTGACTCCAATTCAGGCTCCGATTGTTTGATGATGTCCAGGATGTAGCTGATGGCATTGGCTTCCACCGCACCAAATGGAAGACTGTTGCCATAGTACCGGTAAACCGGACAATACACTAGGAATTCGCCAATTGCCTTCTTCAGGTTGCCGACCGGCACCTGTTGCAGCATCTCCGGACTAACCATATTTAAACCCGTAAACAACCGAACGAGGTTTTCGAGTTCACCACCCATATGCTCATACAGTATATGGGCTTTCTTATCGCGCATCTGTTGCGAAACAGTACGCGGTTCCTTAACAAGGCTAAAATAAAATCTTGTAAATGCAGGTGCGCTTTTTTGCTGGGTAAGCACATTATTCACCATCGCCAGGAACTCGTAACCCGACGTACCCTGAACGGGCCAGTTACGCGGAAGGTCTTCTTCGGGAGCAAGTATTTTTTCAACGACCGTATAAGTGTTGTTCCCTGTGGCAGATCGAAGCCGGTGCAGGTATTCAGTTGGATCGTACAATCCATCAATATGATCTATCCTGATGCCCTGGATTACGTCCTCGTCCAATAGCGTTTTTACAAGTTGATGGTGCTGGTGAAAGACCTGTTCATTCTGGATGTTCACACAGATCAATCCATTTACGGTAAAAAACCGGCGGTAATTAATCGCCTGATCCGTTTCCTGCCAGTGGCAAAGCCGGAAATATTGTTCCCCGGCTATCCTGGTAATTATTTCCGGTGAATTATTTATGGCAACCAGGCGTTCCGCGAGCCAGGTTTTTATCTCGCGCTCGCGTTGAATGCTTGCCAGACGAGCCTGCCATTCGCTACACCTTTCTGCAAACAACACAGGGTCTTTCAGCTGATTGAAGTCATGAAATTCACTGATGAGCTCTCTAGCCTTTTCGGGAGCTTCGGCACCTTCCAGGAGAACCAGGTAAGAAGCAGGCTGCAGGGGGTAGGCATTGTCGTAATAACCTATGTGTAGCCGTTGTTTCTTGTAAAGTATTTTTAGTTCCTTGTTCTTGATTACATCGGCAAGTGTGGCGCCTAAAAACGGCACCATTATCTGGCCATGTTGGTCTGAATTATCCCACCCGATATCAAATACAGGCGCGTAAACCGACCGCTGTCCTTTTTCCAGAACATCCATTAACCAATCATTTGTAGGGTCAAACGCCATATGATTGGGTACAATATCCTGTACCCAGTTTATCCCTCTTTCACGTAACTGCCACCTCAACTGTTTCAGTTGTTCAACAACCCCGATTTCGGGGTTGATCATATTGGGGTTTGTCGCATCGTAGCCATGTGTACTGCCCGGAACGGCTTTAAAAACCGGGGACGCATAGATGGTAGATACACCTAATTGATGCAGGTAAGGTATAATGCGTTCAAACCTCGAGAAAGTAAAGCCTGAATGAAACTGAATACGATATGTTGCTTTTGGATCAAACATTAGTTGGTGACATAAATGATGAAAGACTCGGGTTGCAGCAATACGTCAAGCTGCCCGGAGTCCCCGTTAGATTTTGTTTGCCCGGCAGCTCCGGGTCCACCCCATTCTGCATCTGCTGAGTTAAAAACCAGGTTTGCCCTGGTTCCGGGTTTTATTGGCAATTCAATCTGCTGTTGCCGGCCTGAGAAATTCATGCAGCAAACCAGATCATGATTAGAATTGCGCCGATGTAATATGATGATTTGTGTTTTCGTGTCTTCTTTGGCTTCAACACCCTCCCGGTTAAGGTTGTATAGTAGCGGCTGAGATTTTCGTAATTGAATCAACGCTTTATAGAACCTGAACATCGTTTTATGCGGCTCTTGCCCGAGCAATGACCACTGCAGTTTAGACTGCTGAAAAGTATTAACAGAAGCTGGATCAGGAGCTTCGCCCTTGAGATGGAAAGCAGCAAATTCCGCCTTCCGTCCCTTACGCACCGCTTCTACAAGATCCGGGTTTGTGTGGGATATAAAATACAAAAAAGGATTTGGCTCGCTAAACTCCTCACCCATAAATAACATCGGTAGATATGGACTCAACAATACGGCTCCGGCCAGCAACTTTTGAAGCTCAAAACTCAGTAAAGTGCTTGTGCGTTCGCCAAGCATGCGGTTACCCACCTGGTCGTGGTTCTGCGAAAAAACCACGAACTGTTGACCCGCGTTATGTTCAGCCTTGATACCAAATTTCTTTTTACGATGTTCTGAAAATTGACCATCATAAACGTAGGCATCGCGATATGCTTTTGCAAGGTGAGCAATTCCGTTGAAGTCTTCATAGTACCCACTTCTCGGCTCACCTGCAGTTACACGCAGCGCATGGTGGAATTCATCCACCCACTGCCCATCCATTCCGAAACCTCCCTGATCACCCGGGTTTATAAAACGAGTGTCATTCAAGTCAAGTTCGACAATCAAGTAATGTTTTCGCCCGGTAGCTGCCATTAGCTCATCAACACGCTGACGTAATTCATTCAAAATGTGAACAGCACTGAAATCTTTAATGGCATGAACTGCATCAAGACGCAATGCATCAATGTGAAAATCGCGGAACCACATCAAGGCATTCTCGAGGAAATATTCCCGTACCCCATCGCACCAGGCATCGTCGAAGTTTAAGGCCTTTCCCCATGGGGTCTTGTACTTATCAGTGAAGTATGGTCCGTATTCACCTAAGTAGTTTCCTTCAGGTCCAAGGTGATTGTATACCACATCCAGAACCACAGCAATCCCTTTGGCGTGACAGGCATCAACCAGTTTCTGTAAACCATTAACTCCCCCATAAGAGTCCTGAACCGCAAACGGGAAAACTCCGTCATAGCCCCAGTTGCGATCACCTGGAAACTGTGCCACCGGCATAATCTCAATGGCCGTAATGCCAAGATCAACAAGATAGTCCAGCTGATCTTCTATTCCGTTGAAGTTACCGGCCTGCGAAAAGGTGCCGGTATGTAATTCATAAAAGATATAAGAGGATAAATCCGGGTTCTGCCACGTGTTATCGCTCCAGTCGTAGGTGCCGGGGTGAACGGCTTCAGAAGCCCCGTAAACACCTTCTGGTTGCGATAGGGATGCAGGGTCGGGCAACGGGGCTTTCCCATCCAATGAAAAATAGTAACGGTCACCAGGACGTACTTCAGCCGTGGTCAGGGTCCAGTAACCTTCATGAGACCTGGACAACGCTAAGTGTGTATCATTCCGCTGGAGGATGAGTTCAACTGATCCCGACAATGGGGACCAAACCTGAATGTGAGCCTCGCCCGTTTCAATAAAATTAACGCCAATCTTCCGCGGTTCTATCAGAGTAGTTTTCATGTTATTCTTGGGCTTGGAGTACAACAACGGATCGATCTGGCACCATTACCGTGCTCCCGGCATCATACTGCTTACCGTCTACCAGTTGAGGTTCGCTGGTATCCAATACTTTGATCCATCTTTTGCCATATTGCGCCAGGGGCAACTTATAGGGTACCGGTTCATCGTTGGCATTGAAGATGAGGTAGAAATTATCGTCGATGATCAAATCGCCATTGTCGTCTTCCATTCGGATGGCCTTTCCATTCAAGAAGATCCCCAGCGATTTTGCATAATCATGGCTCCAACGCTCCTGTGTCATTTCTATTCCTTCTGGCAGGAACCACGCAATGTCTTCTACATCGTGGCCCCAAATAGGCTTGCCTTTAAACCAACGGCGCCTTGAGAAAACGGGATGTGATTTATAAAAACGAATAAGTGTCTGCGCAAACGTCAGCAAACCCTTGTCGGCCTTTTGCCAATCCAGCCACGATATTTCGTTATCCTGGCAATAGGCGTTATTGTTGCCATGCTGCGTGCGCCCAAACTCATCTCCGGCAACGATCATCGGGACCCCTTGCGAGAGAAACAAGGTTGTCAACATGTTTCTTTTCTGCTTGTCGCGTAACAGTCTAATGCGCACATCGTTGGATGGTCCTTCTACCCCGCAGTTCCATGACCGGTTATGGCTCTCCCCATCGTTGTTGTTTTCACCGTTATCCCAATTGTGTTTTTCGTTGTACGACACAAGGTCATTTAATGTAAATCCATCATGTGCAGTAATAAAATTAATACTGGCAGTTGGCCTGCGGTAATCATTTTTATACAAGTCGGCACTTCCGGTAAAACGCTGGGCAAATTCGCTTAGCATACTGTTTGCGCCACGCCAGTAATCCCGCATACAATCCCGGTATTTACCGTTCCACTCCGCCCAACCTGGCGGAAACTTTCCCACCTGGTAACCACCTTCGCCAATATCCCACGGCTCGGCAATTAGCTTTACCTGCGAGATAACCGGATCCTGGTGAATGATGTCAAAGAATGCACTAAGCCGGTCAACAGCATGCAGTTCACGTGCGAGTGCAGGCGCAAGGTCAAACCTGAACCCATCAACATGCATCTCCAATATCCAGTATCGCAGGCTGTCCATAATCATCCTGAGCACATTGGGCATCCTTGCATTAAGTGTGTTACCGGTACCCGTATAATCCATATAGTACCTGAGGTCAGAAGTAAGCCGGTAGTATGATGCATTGTCTACGCCTTTGTAGGATAACGTCGGACCAAGGTGATTGCCTTCGGCAGTATGATTATAAACCACGTCGAGGATCACTTCTATTCCGGCTTTATGAAGGGCCTTTACCATGTTCTTAAATTCAATCACCTGCTGACCCATGGCGCCAGAGCCCGAATACCTTACGTCAGGTGCAAAAAACCCGATCGTATTATAACCCCAGTAATTCGCAAGACCTTTTTCAACAAGGTTCCTGTCGGACACAAAGTGATGAACCGGCATCAGCTCAATAGTGGTAATGCCAAGTTCTTTCAAATAGTTGATGGTAATGGGGTGACCGATGCCGGCATATGTGCCACGGATGTTTTCAGGCAACTGCGCACTCAAACGGGTAAGCCCTTTTACATGTGCCTCGTAAATGATTGTTTTATGGTAGGGAACACCCGGATGCTGATCGTCCTCCCAGTCGAAGTGTGGATTAATAACTACACTCTTTGGTATAAATGCAGCATTGTCTTCTGTACTATAACTAAGGTCCCCGTCCGGATGGCCGACTTCGTAGCCAAACAGGGTATCGTTCCATTGAATAGTTCCCGAGATTGCTTTAGCATATGGATCAATCAACAGCTTATTAGGATTGAAGCGATGCCCATTCTCAGGTTCATAAGGTCCGAATACCCGGTAGCCATATAATTGGCCGGGCGCAAGACCAGGTACATATACATGCCATATATGGCTGTCCATTTCCTTTACGGGAATTATGGACGACTCTTTTTCGCTATCATTTTCATCAAATAAACACAGATGAATAGATGTTGCATTTTCTGCGTACAAAGCAAAATTTACCCCTTTGCCATCCCAGGTGGCACCAAGGGGAAAGGAAGCTCCAGCTGATACTTTCCTCACTTTATCGGTTGACAGCTCCCGTTTTTGTGGAGCATGTAGCGTCTCACTCATAATTTGAATTTACCCTCGTTTTAAAGTCTCTCTCACCTCATACGAGAGCATATAGTCTTTGTTAAGTTATACTATTATAGTTGTTACCTCAGCCGGCGATGCCTGTCGTTTGTTAGCGTAGGAATTCAGGCGATGTTTTCATTGTCCTGCGAATAGCAGGTGCATCATAGGTGTTTGCATACCGGGCAATGTGACCTTTCACAGTCAGTAGCGGAAACAAAAACCTCCTCAGTAAAAAAACTATTCCAAGGGGGCGGTTGCAGCATTCTAATTCAGCAAGCAAGCAAAACTTCTCCGGCCATAGCTCCGTTATGTTCAATATTCGTAATTGCACGGTCAACCCGTAAAAGGTTGTTTATGCTATGGCAGGCACCCACATCAGGTCACCGCAGCCTTCGCACGCTCCGTTGCCGTTTTTATTTTCGTGTTGTCTATTGCCGCAAGTTCTACAGACTGATGTATTGTGTTGGGGTTGCTCATCAAAAAACTCCCGGTCAAACGCCGGTAATACAGCTAGCCCCGGCTGTGGGTTTTCATCACAAATAAGTGTAAATTCTCTACGGGACTCAAAGTACAGACGCTTAACTTCTCCTAAATGGCGAATACTCTCGCCCCGAAGCTGTGCAAGTAGCCTTTCTACTGTAACGTGTGTCTTCCTCATCTTGCGCCAGTTCATCTTACCGTTTTCAACCAATATTGCATAATCACCCACGGTAAGTTTCTCAAATCTTTGACTTTCATGCGACCATCTTGTAATTGCCCTTCCGATCACAACTACGATTGCCGGAATGATTACTGCGGGAAGCACCCCCGGTCAGGGGTTTGAAAGGGTACACCGATGGCAGCTGCCAGGGAAAATAGTGCAATCAATTCCATCCGGTTTAATTGTCCAGCCATCCTGCGGCCAAGTAATCGCATAGAAACCACCAGGATCAGGAAAATGGCAAACGCACGAATAACGATTTCAATGAGAAATCCGGGAGAAACTTCGCCCAGCACCATCCGGGCCCAGTCTCCCAACCTTATTTCTTCCGGTTTCATTATCTGTCTTGAAATTTTTAATTGTGCCAGGCTTATGCGATAGCCCGGGTAAATTAATCATGACCGCAGTTGCTGCACGCCTTACTATTCTCTGAAGACAATCTTTCAGTTCCACAGTTCACGCATACCTGTTGACTTGTTAAACTGCTCTCCTCTGGAAGCTCAGGGTCATCCGGCGGGTACACCGGCAAGCCGGGTCTGGCATTTTCTTCAGTGTATATACTAAAAACTGCCACATCCTTCGATGTACATTCTTTTAACTTTCCCCAGGTGATAAATGTTCTTCTGACGCAGTACCGAAAACAGCAGCTGTTTGGTGATATTACTACGTTCTAATGTCTTTAACTGCAGCACACTGTCTTTAACCAACAGGGCCACAAACCCCTGCAGCAATCCCCTGTCGGGCGCCTGCATTGGCAAAGCAAGGATGGCGCCCATCGTAACCATTACTGCCAATTCCATGATTGAAATCTGGCCGTTCATGCGCTTGCCAAGCCACTGCATAATTACGATTGCCGCTATGTATATAATCAGGGTTCTGATAAAAACTTCCAGTAAAGACTATGGGGGAGCTTGCCCAAACAATATTCTTTCAATATCCCCAAGGTGAATTCCCTCTTTTTTCATCAACCAGATGTTTCGGATCATCCCGTGCAAATAGCATTCCTCCGCCGTGTCACGTGCTAAGTACAGTTATCATAATATATAAACATTTAATTATATCATTCTCCGATAGTATCAGACCTTTTCTGAGTAATTGTTTGTACGTATTAGATATTTCCACATCTTATTTAAAAGACATCCGCTAGCCTCATATCAGCAATTCAACGTTGTCAACCACCAGGATTGTGTACCCTTGTTGCCTGCATAACACACGTATAGCGCTCAACAGCAGCCGCTGCCTGGCCCTTCTGCGGAAAATGGCACAGATTTAATCTTCCTGTATAAAAGCTTGCATTAAAATTCTCCGGATTAAGGCCCTGCGAGGGCCGAACTACTGGTCAGTAGAAAATCCCCGTTTTGGGGGCAACGTTAGCCGCTTACGTACCCCGGATTAAAATGCCTGCTATCCGGTGTACGTTACGCAACTTTAGGAATACTTCGGTGCTCACCCCAGGCAGAATGAACGAGTATAACTTTGGCGACTTCACGGTGATGGTGGACTATGCCCATAATCCGCTTGGACTAAGCGCACTTGGTGAATATAGTGCTTCGGTACCAGCAACCATGAAGACCGGGGTGATTACGGGTGTCGGCGATCGTAGGGACAAAGACATCGTGGCGTTTGGTGAAGTGGCATCCGGTCTGTTTAACGAAATTGTAACGAATGGACTCCGACCTGCGGGGAAGAACTGAACTGGAGATAGGATCGCTGCTCAAGGAGGGCATACAAAAAGTTGATCCCAGAAAAAAGGTTGACTATGTTGCTAACGAATTCGACGCCGTAGATCGTGTTCTTGCTTCTGCAACAACGAACTCCTTTGCGGTTTTCCTGGTAGACAACGTTTCTGGTATCTGCGACTACCTTGATCAGCGGGTACAGCAATATGAACTTGAAAAAAATCAGATTAAGAAGGCGATGCATTCAAACCTTTTCACCCGGCTGCTTCAGAATAGTCAGTAAAAATCTGATCCTATAGATTATGCTAGTGGGAAATTTTGTGGCATACGTAATGAACCTGGCAGCGGGGTTGATTAACATGAGGTATTATAAAATAAAAACCCGGATGACATTCCGGGGTTTTAATGTTCAAAACAGAATACAACTAGATGGTGGGAGTACCGCCGGTTACCTGTACCGTACTGCCGGTCATATAACTAGAGTCTTCTGACGCAAGCAGTACGTAGATTGGCGCAAGCTCAGCTGGTTGCCCCGCCCTTTTCAACGGCGTATCTTTTCCAAAAGTTGATGACTTTTCAGGTGGAAATGTGGATGGGATGAGTGGTGTCCAGATCGGTCCGGGTGCAACGCAATTCACCCTAATGCCTTTATCTGCTAACATTTGTGCAAGGCTGGATGTGAAATTTTGAATAGCACCTTTTGTTGCGGCATACGCAACCAGTGTAGGATTTGGCTTGTATGCATTTACCGAAGTTGTGTTTACAATCGTGCTGCCTGGCTTCATGTGTGGTTCGGCAGCTTTGCAGAGGTAGAACATAGAATAGATATTAACCCTGAAGGTTTTGTCCCACTCCTCGCTTGGAATGTCCTGAAGGGATTCTCTTGGCATTTGAAAGGCAGCATTATTAACCAGTACGTCGATCTGTCCAAATTCACTTACCGCACGGTCGATAATTTCCTTACAATGTTCCTCATCACTGATATCTCCAGGTACTAACACGGCTTTGCGTCCTTCCTGTTCAACAAGGCGCGCTGATTCCCGGGCATCTTCCTCTTCATTTAAATAAGATATTAATACGTCAGCACCTTCGCGTGCAAAGGCAATTGCAACTGCCCTACCGATACCTGAGTCGCCACCTGTGATGATTGTTTTACGACCGGCCAGCTTCCCTGAGCCACGATAGCTTTCCTCACCGTGATCAGCTTTAGGGGTCATCTGGCTTTCGGTACCCGGCACCTCCTGTTCCTGGTCTGGAAACGGTGGGGCTGGATACTTTTCCTGTGGATTTGTTTGCGAGTAAGTTTCTTTGCTTTCTGAATTTGCCATAAAATACGTTTGAATATGAGAAATATTTAAAATATAACAAAGTCAATTTAAGTGCCAGCTAAACCGGCCAGCTTTCAGTTGATTTAATCCACGCACATCTTCTAACAGTGAGACGAGTGTTGACGAGCATCAACACACTAAAACCGGTATACCCGTCGTTACCTGCGATTTCATGAACCATTAATGCGAGTAGGGCTACTGTTCCTCGTAGTGATAAGTTAAGCCACCATCAACAAAATAGGTTGAACCTGTAACGTAACCTGCATCATCAGACGCCAGGAAGGCAACTACCCCTGCAACATCCTCGGGTTTGCCCATGCGGCGAACGGGAATATTTTTAAGCACATTTTCGAGCAGTTCCGGTGTTTCAAGTAGCTTTTGATTAATAGGAGTCACAATGGCGCCCGGCGCCACATTGTTGATCCTGATATTCAACGGTGCAAGTTCAGTAGCAAGATTTCGCGTAAGCATTTTCAGTCCACCCTTGCTAACGCAGTATGCAGCAAAATGCGGGAAGACAATCTCTTCATGAACAGAACTCATGTTTATGATGATCCCGGGGCGTTTTGCCTGCATGCAATATTTCACAAAGGCTTGTATGCCAAAAAACACACCCTTTAAATTTGTATCCATCACAAAATCGTAGTCTTCTTCTGTTACCTCCCAGAAATTGTGGTTCTTTTCAACACCTGCATTATTTACAAGAATGTCGAGTTGACCAAATGCTTCAGCCCCATCATTGATTAGCCGGGTCACGCTTTCCGCTTTACTTACATCAGCTTCAATGAATACGGCTCTTCTACCAAGTGCCTTTACTTCATCCAGTACCTTTTCTCCACGTTCATCGAGATCGCGCCCGTTTAAGATTACATCGGCCCCTTCCTTTGCAAGCCGCAATGCGCAGGCTGCACCAATTCCCTGGCTGCTCCCGGTTATCAACGCAACTTTTCCTTCAAAACGATTCATTGTTTATGTTTTAGGTGAATAGTATAAGGCTCGATAAAAAAGGTGTACCTGCCGGTTACCAGGTTCAAATGAAATTAAAGACGTTAGTCAATGGGGATAATTATACCTGCAATGACCAAACAAACCCTAAAACTCAAGTTGCCACCAAATAGTCTCTTACCAGTTGCAATTGCTTACCAACCCGGTTACGGAAGTACCGCAACGAGCCCGGTCCAGCCAGTTTGGTGGCCTGCACCAAGACCTTTGCCGGTATCGCCATGAAAGTACTCGTGAAAGGAGATATAATCCCTGAAATGCGGATCATGATTTAGTTTAGGATGACCACCAAAAACCGCCCGTTCACCTTGGTCGTTTTTCAGAAATATGCTCCTTAAGCGTTTGCTTAAGTCATCGGCAATCTCAGCAAGCGAAAAGTAATTGCCTGAGTGTGTTGGATATTCTACACGGAACTCACTGGTATAATAGCCATGAAATGCATGCAGGGACTCAATAAGCAGAAAGTTGATGGGCATCCAGATGGGACCACGCCAATTACTGTTTCCCCCAAACATGTTTGAGTCGCTTTCACCAGGGGTATAGCGGACAGAAAAATCCTGCCCATTGAGCCAGTACTCATAAGGCTTTTCGCTGTAAATTTTCGAAACGGAACGGATGCCATAATCCGACAAAAACTCATCAGGGTCAAGCATCCGCTTAAGAAGGAGTTTCATTCTGTGACCCCTCAGCAGTGATAACAGGTGTTGGTCGTCGCCCTGCGTATCTGTCCAACGGCTAACCAGCTGAGCAAGATCGGGTCGCTCTTTGTTTAACGAGCTTAAACGTTGTTCGAGGTGTGGCAGGTTTGTCCATTTTGCTTCCTCGAAAACAATGGTGGCAAACATCGGGATAAGACCGACAAGTGTGCGCAGCTTCAAGCGGTCGTAACTACAGTCGGGTTTTCGCAAGACGTCGTAATAAAAGCCATCTTCTTCGTCCCACAAACCCAATGCATCTTCCCCGATTGAGGTGATAGAACCCGCGATGTATAAAAAGTGTTCAGCAAACTTTACCGCCATGCTTTCGTAGACAGGATTTTTCAGCGAGAGCTCCATGGATATCTGTACCATGTTCAGCGCATACATAGCCATCCAGCTTGTCCCATCAGCCTGTTCGAGGTGACCGCCACCGGGCACGGGTTCGCTTCGGTTAAAAACTCCGATATTATCAAGTCCCAAAAAGCCGCCTTCAAAAATGTTGTTCCCTTCGCTGTCTTTTCGGTTTACCCACCAGGTAAAGTTGAGCAGCATTTTTTGAAACACCTCTTCAAGAAAGTGATAGTCGGGCTTTCCTTTTAGCTCCCTGTCAATATTAAAAACCCGCCAGGCTGCCAATGCATGCACAGGCGGATTGACGTCGCCAAAATCCCATTCATATGCGGGCAGCTGCCCGCTTGGATGCATGAAATTGGCTTTCACCAGTAACCTTAATTGGTCTTTTGCAAAATCAGGATCAATGGGTGCATACGCAATGCAGTGAAAAGCGAGGTCCCATGCGGCAAACCAGGGATACTCCCACTTATCAGGTACGGATAGAATGTTTTCGCACACAAAGTGCTTCCAGTGATTGTTTCTACTGTGGTCTCGTCTGCTCCCGGCTTCCCCATGCTGATCCGTGTTAAGCCAAACGTTGAGGTTATAGTGGTAATACTGTTTACTCCAGAACATTCCCGCCCATGCCTGCCTCTGTACAAGTTTTTCATCCCCGTTTGTAATATGGCGCTGTTTTGACGCATAAAACTCATCAGCTTCAGCTATCCGGGATTCAAAAACCTGGTCAAACTCTTCGAAGGGTTGCTCCAATTTGCCATTCACAAAGCGGAGCCTCAGAACAGCAGCGCCTTCGGCAGGTACCTCAACCTGGTACCAAACGGCCACCTTTGTTCCTTCCAGTGCCGGGTTTACTGCATCCGTGTGGCCGTGCACAAGCCGGTTGTTGATTGCATCTTTAACGTACGACGAGGGGTTTGCCTGCCGGTATAATCGTTCGTTATTCGTATCATTATTCGTGAATAAAAATTCGGGTTCACCGTCTACGTAGGCGTAGTAATCACCAATTGCTTCTGAGTTAAAAAGCAGGGTATTTTCGCCAGTATAAGTTATTAAGGGCTGCTTATTATTTTTATCGAATGACCATGTATTGCGATACCAGAGTTGCGGCAATACATGAAGATCCGCCTTTTGTTTGCTCCGGTTGTAAATAGTATAACGCACAAGCAGGTCATCCACATCATTTTTGGCATATTCGACAAATACGTCAAAGTACCGGTTGGCATCAAATATCCCGGTGTCAATCAACTCAAATTCCGGCTCTTGTTTGCCGCGCCTTCCATTTTCGGCTATCAATTGCCCGTAAGGAAAAGCGTCCTGCGGGTATTTATACAACATCTTCTGGTAGCTATGTGTCGGGGTACAATCCAGGTAATGATATACCTCTTTCACATCTTCACCATGATTGCCCTCATGATTTGTTAGCCCGTATAAGCGCTCTTTAATAATCGGGTCTTTTCCATTCCATAAGGCAAGGCTAATGCATAAATGCTGTTCATTATCGCTGAAACCCGCGAGCCCATCTTCACCCCATCGGTAAGCCTTACTTCTTGCCATATCGTGGCTGATATAGTTCCATGCGTCTCCGGTTGAACTGTAGTCTTCGCGCACTGTGGCCCATTGCCGTTCCGATAAATAAGGTCCCCACTTCAACCAATTTGTTTTGCATTCGTAGTGGTCACGAAGACGGAGTTCTTCTGCAGTCATATCAGGGTGAGCGGTTTTATTCTGCCCGGTTAAAATTAGGGCAGTAATATCAAAGCGTAGTTGACCATTGAACTAATAGCAAGGATTAGCCCCGTCAAACAACGTGTACTCACGAAAAAGGGGTTTAAAACCGCCGACATGAACCTGAGGGCCAGTTCTGCTTAAATCATCTTCAAATAGAGTAAAGTCAACAGGTTGAATGAACGCCTAAGGCTAGTAAACCCGCCAGAATCAGTGATTGTTCACCTTTGCTGGCATAAACAATGCACGAATTTATCGCGACATGATTTTTGTGTTGACAACTTGTGGCTGCTGCGATCTAAACAATGTTCTTAAGAAGGCTAAACTAGTTTCAGAGCATCAATTTAGTCAGCTCGAAAAGCGGGTAAACATCTTTTTAAGCGTACAATCCGGTTCTACTATAGTGTGGCACGCTGATGGTGTTATAAAGAAAGTAAAAAGATGAAGGTATTTGCGCTGGGACGCGCTTAGAATACAGTTTTTTTCATATATTAACAGTAGGATTTTCGTTCAGTCGAATATGTTTTGTAAGATTGCTTACCGCACAACTTATACTAGCTTTTCACGGATACCACGTATTGTAGTATCTTCACCAACATCTGGTTTTTCAAACATGAAAAATCATCAAAACAAGTAAAAACTTAATCAAAAACCACAATGGGTAAATCACAAGAAACGTTTAACAAAAAAGAAAAAGAAAAGAAAAGATTACAGAAGCGTCAGGAAAAACAGGAAAAGAAAGAAGAGCGCCAGGCAAATTCAAGAAATGGCAACAACCTTGAAACCATGATGGCCTATATCGATGAAAATGGCAACATTTCATCTACACCACCAGATCCGCGGAAGAAAAAAGTTGTCAACGTAGAAGATATTCAGATCGGTGTTGCTAAGCAGGAGCCTGTTGATGCAGCTGAAGCACTCAGAACCGGGGTAGTAACCATGTTTAACGAGTCAAAAGGTTACGGCTTTATCCGTGACAGCAAATCAAACGACAGCCTTTTTGTACACATCAATTCACTTAATGACCGTATCAAAGAAGGTGATAAAGTGAGCTTTGAAGTGGAGATGACGCATAAAGGAAAAAATGCCGTCGACGTAAAGAAGATCGTCTAAGAGATTTCTTGCTATACAGCAAGTACTTCCTTTTTCGTACAGGCACCATTTCTCTAGCGGCTAGGCCGGTACAGTTCAATTGATTGAAAGTCACGCAGGTGTTGATCAGGTTGCAACAGCCCTGACCTTAACTAGGCTTTGTAATCATGCGAACCCTTGGGCCCCAATCCGGTTGTACCTTGCGATAGTTATAGATCGAAAAAAAGACCCATAAAGCACAAGTGTCTGTTTACGGTTACAATAGATCTACGCCGATCACAGCGTTTTATAGAGGTCTCACTATATTTATGACTTGCCCCAAAACGGCAGGTCTTTTTTTTGCTGTAGCCGATTGAGTACCTCAATCCTGAGGAGTGCAGCTTATCTTCAACCTGCTTTCATTTCGGGCTAAAAGTTTCACGTATTTTTAGAGGCTCTCAATCCCAGATCGCCTACTGAATTTACAACAATACCATTGCCTTCGCGTCACCCTTTCTGGTATACCCTTACATAGTCCACTTCGAACCGGTTTGGAAACGGCGTTTTGGATGGGTCGCCACCATTCATTCCGCCAATCGCCAGGTTGAGCAACATATAGTGTGGCTGTTTAAAGGGGTTGAAGCCAGAGTTATCTTTATTAACCAGTTTACTTAATTCCACCTTGTTCAACAGAGTATCATCTACATACAAGGCGATCGCGTTTTCATCCCAGTCCATACGCCAAACGTGAAATTCTGCTGCCCATTTCTTCCCTCCAAGCGAATCGATATTATAGGTTTTACTATACCACTCAGCCTTGTTGGGGGTTGCTGTTCCACAGGCAATGTTGGCAAGTAGCATTTTCTTGTAAAATTCCATAATGTCTATCTCGCCATTTGATGGCCATTGCTTGTTTACCCCCAGGGTCCACCAGGCGGGCCACAATCCATCACCAATGTCTATCTTACCCCGCATAACAAACCTGCCGTAAGTCCAGGCTCGTTTGCCCGAAGTATTGATACTGGAGGCACTGTAGCTTATGTTCGGGCGACTTCTCCTCCAGTCGCGGCTGCCTGCCGTGTAGTTCGGGTTTGGTCTTGCCTCTTTCCTACCCTCAATGATTAATAAACCCTTCTCACACCAGGCATTCTCGCGCTGGTACCACTGCAACTCCTGGTTTCGCACAAACCCGTTTTCAAACTTCCAGACCGATGTGTCTACCTGCCCGGTCTTGTTAAACTCATCCGCCCAAACGAGTTTGTAACCGTCATTGGCAAATGCATTGTGCCGGCCTGGCTTAACAGACTTACATCCTGAAATCGCTACGTATCCGACTAAAAAAATCAGCAGCATTGCCCACTTTCGCGGATCAAGAATTAGGAATTGGTGATGCATAGTACAACTGATAAGGGCAAAGTTTTAAGGTGAAAACGACATGAACAAAACTGGATGGTTATTATACAGGGAACAACCATTCGCAATCAACCAAGCCCTATAACCTAACTACGCATTTTACAGGTTCCCGGCAACTGCACCATCCAGGCTGTATGTAGCAGCGAAAGTATATGAACCTTTTTTTTGGAGCCAGCAGTGACGCCCTGTTTGAACTTTGGTTGCGACGCTCCGTTCCACGGCATATCATTGTTGATCAGTGTTCCCGATACATTGGTATCTACTGCGCGCGAGCAGGCCTAAATCAAGCTTCAACTTTTCCGCGTATTGCTGCCAGGCAGTCAGGGATGATCGTGCGGGGTAAACGAGTCGATGAGGCGCATCACTTCAACTCCGGCTTCAGGCGGACAAGGATTTGTGGTATTCCCTAAGAAGAATTGAACAACCCTTTCAATCATCGGCTGCTGCACATGTTCCAATGGTGCAAACCGGTATTCCTCACTCCTGCCATTCACCGACGTCGTAATCAGCCTGGGATTAAACACGCTAAAACTAAGTTTACCGGTCGAGCCAATGACCTCGCAACGGTCGATTGCATGCTCGGCTGGAACAGTAAAACACCAAACCCCATTAAACAATACTTTGTTCCGGAAGGAGATCCAACCGGTTACGGTATCATCTGCATTATAACAACCGGCCTGGTTTAAACAGGTACCATGGGCGGCTCCTACATCGCCAAAATAATAAACCATAAGGTCAAGTTGGTGTGGAGCAAGGTCGTGGAATAGGCCTCCACCCGATACAGCCGGATCAAGTCGCCAGGGCACATCGGTTTGGGCGATCATGGCTGAGTTATGTGGCTGGAACAACTGCAGGTTTACAAGTTTTACATCACCGATCACTCCTTGCTCAAGCAGTTCTTTTACTTTTAAGAACATAGGCATTTGACGCCGGTAGTGGGCAACAGTAAGCTTCCGGCCCGACTCGGTTGCAGCTTTCTCCATTCGTGAGGCTCCGGCAGCAGACAACGACATTGGCTTCTCTACATATACATCTTTGCCTGCTGCTAAAGCTGCGAGGGTATACGCTTCGTGTTGCAGCGGGGGAGTGGCAATGTATATCGCATTAATGTCGTCGTCTTCAATAAGGGCCTGCGCATTACTGTACCACTTTGGTAGCCCGTGCCTGCTTGCGTAATCTTTGGCTTTCACCGTATCCCGGCGCATAACGGCCACAAGCTTTGAATTTGCTACTTTATTAAATGCCGGACCACTTTTTACTTCGGTAACGTCGCCACAACCTATGATGCCCCAGTTTACTTGTTCCATACTCCTTCGTTTATAATCGGAAGATAGGCATTCAAATGAAACGGAGTGGTTGTGCAGCTTCAACACATAATTGAAGAGCAGCAGGCTCGGGCTTGATTACCGGTTAACGCCTATTTGTAGCATAAAAAAGGGATAACCTGTTGCGTTCAACTGGTTATCCCTTAGCAATGTAAAGTTCATGTGGGGCGAAAATGATTACAGGCTCGATCGTGAGTCTCCATATCGCTTCCCTTAAGCTGTATCCTGTGATCCTTTCACCCGCTTACTAAAATCCAACGATCGAAGCTTTTCATTAAGTTGTTTAAATTGGTACCGCAACTCACTGAACTTCTGAATTGAACAATCTTGCATAGATTTTTCACAAGTTTGCAGATGTTTCAATAGCTCTTCCCTGTTATTCTCCTGCTGTTGCATAAAAACGCTCCTTTCATTTAGTGGGCCGTCACAAAGGCCGAAGTGATGATATATGGTTTATTGGTTTTACAATGTTTACTCATCTTTTCCAAGGCTACTTCCAGCGGCATTGCCCCCAGCATTATCTGACCCCCCGTCTAGCGCACTACTGCCTCGTTTAGATCCATTATCAGCGCCGCCTCCGGTATCTTCTTCCATCACAACCCCGCTCCCGGAATTAGAATGACGATCGGGCTGATTTTTTTCCAAATGCGAGCTTTCATCTATGCCAAGATTTTCTGACTGGCTACCTTTTTTGGTTGTTTCGTTTTTCTCAGACATTTGTTGAAGTTATATGATGAATTTACTAATAAATATTCTAACAGGTATATATCAAATGTTAAAGTTTTATGATATGCGTAAAAACCATTAAAAACATTCTGTCTCCTCATTGTCACTCGTATCCTCCATTTTATCGCCGCTACCGCCTGCCTGGTTATCCCTGCCGCTTAAGGCGCCTGTTTCCTTGATATCGCTGATTTCTTCCGGCTTAACTCCAGCTTGTTCGGCAATGTCACTCCGCTGTTGATCGTTTAACTCAGGTTAGCACTCTTTTGAGCTTCACCTGATTTACCCATATTTTCAGCGCTATCACTACCTTCTACATTTTTGTTATTATCCATTTCCATAATATGTTTTAGCTAACCTACCCCAAGGTTAATGCCAGTAAATGGTCTTTTAGATCCCACTACGCGCGTGTTAAGGCTCACTATCATTGACGTTCGTACTTAAACAAAAAAGAATAAGTAAAAGGGAAGCGTTTGACACCGTTGATCTTCCATTAAAAATCCGGGACTACAAAGGTTATCATACCTAACAGAGGTTCCTCTATTCCGTTGTTTAAGCAGGTTTAAACATTATAGCAACGGTATGCCGTACCTCTCCAGATCGTAACGATGTGCTCAGCAGGAATAATGGGACGGCAAACGGCCTGGGCCAACTGCAACTACGAACAAGAAATGAGTTAAGGCTATGTACCGGGGCGATAAAACTCACATCACATGCTTACTCGTGACCCATGTTGCAGCCGGGAGTTGTACAATTTGTTGCAGTGTATAAGATTCTCCTCAGGTAACGAGCGAGCGATGACGGCTAAACACAAGGGGGGTAAACGGCAAGTACTTTAAGGCATTCAGGAGGGCATCAAAGCCTGTTTCATATGTCACAACCTGGTTGTCCCGGCGAAGGTTAATAGCGGTTTTTGCCTGGTACCGGGAGATCGGATCTTCCAGAGAACGCTTATTCGATGAAGTGTTACCAGCCAAACGCTGGCGAAAAAAAAAGCTTTGCAAGACATAGCGAATGACTTACAAAGCTTAAGATTATAATGGAAAGCCCCGTTGGGGGTACAGTTGCAAAACAAATATGCTCTGCAACAAAACCTTATCCTCGATGCAGTAACGGCATTTGTTAGTAACAAGTACCGCAACTTTCTCCGACAAACAATTGAGTTATGCCTTTACGTGATTGTTCACGATTTTAGCAAGTTCAAACATCGAAACCTGTTCCTTACCGCCAAAAACTTCTTTCAACTTATCGTCTGCATTGATCATTCTTCGGTTGTTCTGATCCTGCAGATCGCTCTTCTTAATATATTCCCAGATTTTCTTGATGATCTCTGTACGAGGAAGCGGTTTCGTACCTACAATTTTGCCCAGTTCAGGACTAACATTTAGCGGAGCCATTAGGCCAACGTTCGCCTTTCCTGATGATGCTTTTGCAGACTTTTTTGCAGCCGCTTTCGGAGCGGCCTTTTTAGGTGCAGGGGCGGATTTTGCCGCGGCTTTTTTGGTTGCTTTTGCCATTTTAGTTATTTACAATTTTAAGGTAAACACCCTTGTACAAATGAGGATTTGTAACTGTTGAAGGATGGATAACAAAAGGTAAATTAATGATTTATATGAATTAAAAGTAAATGTTGAAACGATATAAAAAAAAGCCCGGCGTTAGAAAAGAGAATAAAGCACCCACAAGAACCAAAATCCTGACTACTGACTTACCGCACTATTTAATAATTGTACGGCAAAATGATGCTTCAACCAGGCAAGTGCAAATATTCAGTAGTGAAAATCCAGTTCTGCCAACTTTCATACAACTAATACATAGCTTTGATTTTCAGTTAGTTATGTGTTTAAAAGCGCTTAGATGCCTTATTCTTCATCGCAAATGGGCAACTTGAAAAATAGTGAGGTCTACTTCGAAAATGTTGCTAAAGAACGATACACGAGTTCAATGGCACATCATACGTTACTTAAAACCGCTGTTATCGGTTCTATTTTTTTCTTTTAAGCAAAGCAGATTTATTCGAGAAAACAGGTGAAAAATCTTCATAAAAAGCTGCTCACAGAGTGGGTTGTCCTTATATAAATAATAAAATATCCGTGTTTTCGTCTACGATGGAGCAAAAGAAGACGGCACAAACGCATTTCGCCGACACCCCAAATTAAACGCAATGGAATGCTAAGCCGCTGAAAGATCTGCGGGATCATGGCCCGTTTTGCACATCTGCTCTGGTGTAATGGCCGGTATAGAGAGCGGAATGAATAGCCCTTTGCGGTCTTACAGGCACCCTATAATTGACCTGCCCTGCCGGCGAATAATGGACTCAGGTTAACCAAATAGTCCCCGCTAACATGGTGGCTAATCAACCTCCTGTAATAGGGAACAATTTTGGTCTAACTACCTTGAACAAATTTCGAAGCTTTTTCGATCATCTATCTATGTCAAGAATTCTTATCACTGGTTCAGCAGATGGCCTTGGCCAGATGGCTGCGAAATTACTTGTGCGGCAAGGCAACCAGGTCATTCTTCATGCGCGTAACGAAGCCAGGAGTTTAGCTGCGCAAAAGGCTGTACCCGGCGCGGAAATGGTCATAACTGGTGACCTTTCAAGCATTCGGGAAACCATTGCGGTAGCTGAAGCAGTGAACAAAACAGGTGCGGTTGATTCGATAATCCACAACGCAGGTGTTGGATATCGCGAAGCTAAGCGCGTGAATACTGTTGATGGCTTGCCAGAGGTGTTTGCTGTTAATAGTTTAGCGCCGTATATCCTTACATGTCTTGTCAACCGCTGCAAGCGCCTAGTCTATACCAGCTCCGGCTTACACCACCAGGGCGATGACAGTTTACGGGATCTTGCGTGGACTACCCGGGCCTGGGATGGCTTTGCAGCTTATGCTGACTCGAAGTATCACAATGTTCTGCTTGCCTTTGCTGTCGCAAACCGGTGGTTAAATGTTTTGTCGAATGCAGTTGAGCCAGGCTGGGTAGCTACTAAAATGGGTGGCAAGGGCGCACCAGACTCACTTGAAGAAGGACCAAAAACACAAGCCTGGCTTGCTTCTTCAACCGATAAGGCTGCACTGGTTACGGGAGAGTATTTCTACCATCAAAAACCCCGACCCTGCCTGCCTTCAGCGAAAAATAAGAGCATCCAGGATCAGTTCCTCGCTCTATGCGAGGAATCCTCAGGCATAAGTTTTCCGGGTTAACTGTCTTCGATGGGCATTGCAATAGCCAGCTTACCCGACGACAATAAACCATATCGCTGGCACTTCAGGTAAACACTGGTCGCTGCTTGTCGTATTACGATTCGTGAAAACGCGAAGTACCTGCATCAAGGCTTTGTGTTCACCATTGCCCCATCAGCTTCGCCCTATAATAAACAGGTTGTATATTACCTGGAAAGAATGCTTAAATCCTTTACAGCACGGAGTGTAAGCCCGTAGTTTTGTGTTAACCTTTAGCCTTCCGGTTTTCAAAAGAATCCTGTTTAACATGATCAATCAGGAACAGCAAAAATTAAATAAGCTTTTATAAAATAGTCTAGCAATTCTTGAATAGTTTTGAATAGAAACACCCGGTTGCATTATGCTTAAATTTCACGAGTTCTGTTTGTTAGACGAAGCTGTTAAGTCGGAGTTGGTCCTGAACTATGGTGCCCTTATTGGAGAGAGGTTAAACGAAGGCTTAAAAGTTTACCTATACCAGGTAAATGCATTTTACATTGAGATCTGGCACCGGCCTGATGAAACAAGTACCACTATATTAAAATCATTTGATAATACCCACTCATTAAAGCCATATTTAGACCAAATTTCACTTGACGATTTACCGATCTAGCGGCACGCCGAAGCTGGGTCAGTCGATATGACGATTACTATACGCGGCTTGCTTCTTCATTTCGGTTTCGATCCTTATCTCTGTCTCCTCCCCCAGCCCCTTACGGTACCGAAATCATTGTTCGAAACAGCTAAGCTATCCCCGCCTCCTCAGGAGCAAAAATATGCACGGCGGTTGAGCTTTATAATGGTTAGGTCCCGCAACCGCGTTTACAAAAAGTTACCCGTTCAACCCATACTAACCCGAAACCTGGATCGGCTCTCCTGCTACTATGCTAGAAAGCATATCGCCTCACTCAGAGGCTTTCACAAATACCGGTAAAATCAGCTTATTTTATTAAAGTTTGATGCGTGATACTTTACCTGGATAATACTAGCGGACAAATACATCACGGGATTAGCAACCTGTTTGTATATCAAACGACGATTTGGCTTCCCGGACTACCACAACATGCATGTTCTGCGCACACATGTTATGGCGTTCGCACACCGTCATTGCGACGCCGGAACCAATCCCATGTTTTAGCATCATGAATTATTGTAATGCCGACAGTTCGTAATAAAGTATCTGCTCAGCCCACGTATCTATAACGGAGTTAAGGTCAGCAGTTCCTAATACATCATCAGGCTATCTGCTCTATCGCGCCAGCCATCACCGCACCAAATTATCGGTGTCATACCCTTCCTTTCGTTACTTTCACGATTGAAGCTACCACTTTCAGGAACCCAGCCCTCGCCTGTTGCAGCTTACCTGTGCCTTGGCACATGTCGCTTCTCGCCCTTATTTCCAAATAGCATTATGCTAAATCTTACGGCAGTATCCCTTTTTTGCTACTATTAAAAAAATATTATTAGCCGAATTCTCCTGTTTTTAACACTAAATTTAGCATCACGGATCCTTATTCTTCTAAACCTAAATATTGCCATATGAAACTTCATTCACATTTCGTGAGAAATGTAGTGCTGTCGCAACTTCTGCTTTTTTCTCCCTTTTGCGGATTAGTCTCCGCCCAACAAAAAGATAACCCAGTTACCGTAACACAAAGTGTTCGCATCACCGGTAAGATCACCGATGCTGATGGAAAACCTGTGGCTGGTGTAAGTGTACAAGTAAAGGGTGGTGAGGTAGTCGCCATCTCCAATGATGAGGGATTGTATAGCGCCAATGTACCCGGCAATGCAGTACTTGTTTTTACGTCGCTTGGTTTTGCAGGTAACCAAGTACCGGTAAACAATCAAAGGGTACTAAATACCGTAATGGGTTCTACTCAAAAGTCATTAGAAGAAGTGGTCGTAGTTGGTTATGGTACACAACGAAAAAGAGCAGTTACCGGTTCAGTTGTTTCTGTTGGATACGACCAATTTAAGGACCGCTCTTTTAGTAATGTTGCACAATCACTTGAAGGCACTGTGGCAGGGGTAAATATCACAACTACTCAGGGTGCTCCGGGTTTCGGACCCAGCATCAGGATACGCGGGATCACTTCTATAACTGCCGGCACCACCCCGCTGTATGTTGTCGACGGGATGGCAATGGAAAATTTCGACCTTAACCTGATCAACCCACAGGACATTCAATCCATCGACATTTTAAAAGATGCCGCCTCTTCTGCCATCTATGGTTCGAGGGGAGCAAACGGAGTCATACTGGTTACCACAAAACTTGGTAAAGCAGGCAAAGCACAGGTCAACGTCACTATCGAACATGGCTTACAGGAGGTGACCCGAAGGGTTAAGGTGATGAATGCACAGGAATGGATCCGGTACTATATCGATGCCCGCAATAATGCATGGATCGCGAGGGGTGGAAAAGCAAGTGATCCCAACAGTGCAAGGGTTCAGAGTAAGACCTACCTTATACCACCTGAGTTTCTCACCAACCCCGGACAGTTCGGCAACGGTACCGACTGGCAGGATGTAGTGTTTAGAACTGCACGAACCAACAATGTACAAATGTCGGTAAGCGGCGGCACCGATAAAACACAGTACCTATTCTCAGCCGGGTATCTCGACCAGGATGCCGTAGTAATAGACAACTTTTACAAACGCCTGTCGTTGCGCACCAACATCAGGCAAAAGATTTCCGATAAACTCGCGGTCGGCATGAACTTATCACTGACCGGAACAAATGATCGTACAGATGGTACTACCGGAAAAAGTGATGTGATCAGTCTTGCAATACAAAGCGACCCAATCTTTCCGCTGTACAACGAAAACGGGAACCTTGGCTTTTTGGATCCTAACAGTACCTGGAACAGGTTCTCCAGTTATGGTGTACAACTATGGCACCCTTATTCATTGATCAAGTTTGCCAACAAAATCAATAAGACCTATAATTCAATAGCCAGTGGTTACCTGGAGTACAAACCATTTCAGGACCTAACATTCAGAAGCAGCATCAACGGCACCCTTACCAACAGGAACTACAGTTGGTTTTGGCAAACCAACCAGGGTTATGGCTACTCCAATTTGCTGCCTGCCCAGGCAACTTATAACACCTATACCAACACAAACTGGATGACAGAAAACACGCTTGCGTACGACAAAAAGATAGGTGAACATACTGTAGGCGCTATCGTTGGTTATAGTGCACAGAAACAGCGCGGCGACTCTTCGGTTCAGGGCTCTACGAACTTTCCAAATGACCTTGTAGAAACACTTAATGCCGCAGGCACCTTCACACAAAGCGGTACAACCACAGGACAATGGTCGTTGTTGTCATGGCTGGGCCGGGTAAGCTATAGCTATAAAAACAGGTACTTCGTAAATGGTACCATCAGGCGTGATGGTAGCTCGAGGTTCGGACCAAATACCAGGTGGGGCTACTTTCCTTCGATAGCAGGAGGCTGGCTGATCTCTGATGAGAAGTTTATGGAAAACGCAAGGGTTGTCAACAACCTCAAACTCAGGGTGAGTTACGGCGTAACCGGCAATAACCAGATACCTAATTATGGCCCCGTGAGTTTACTTGGAGGATCGAGGTATGCATATGGCGACAATGTCGTAAATGGGTTAAGGGTTATTACCATACCCAATCCAAACCTCAGGTGGGAGAAAACAAATCAGTTCAACGTTGGTGTGGACCTGGCAATACTCAATAACCGCGTTAATGTTACGGCAGAATACTACAACTCCGTTACACGGGACTTGTTGCTCAACGTACCTGTACCAATTACAACAGGGTTTGGAACCCAGTTAACGAACATTGGTAAAGTAAGGAACAGGGGGGTTGAACTTACGATCTCAACAAAAAACATCCACGGTCCTGCATTCAGGTGGAGCACTGATTTCAATATTTCAGCAAACAGGAACAAAGTTTTACAACTCGGTCCCGGTAATGCACCCGTGATCGCTGAAGACTGGGGTCGTTTTGTAACCGAAGTGGGCCAGCCAATCAGCAACTATGTGGGATACATATTCGACGGAGTTTACAACAATCAAAAGCAAATAGACGAAGGTCCCAGGTATCCATCGGGAATCCTGGTAACCCCGGGTGATCCAATCGTAAGGGATGTAGATGGCAATGGTAAAATCGATGCCAACGACAGGACCTATATTGGGAACGCACAACCGGATTATATTGGCGGATTAACCAACACCTTCTCGTATAAAAACTTCGAGTTTGCTTTTATGTTGCAGGGCACATTTGGCAACGAAATTCTAAACCAACAATCCCGCTTCAGCAAGTTCTGGAACGATAGCCGCAACTCTTATGCGGTGGTAAATAATTATTGGAAGTCGGAGCAGGAACCCGGCGACGGCCAAATATTTAAGCCCAATGCAGAATACAAAGGTCTTCAAACACAATTCTCCAGTTACTGGATAGAAGATGGAAGTTTTGTAAGGATCAAAAACGTCCGTCTGTCGTACGCGATCCCGCAGAAGATCACCGCAAAAACACCGTTTAGAGGGGCAAGGCTTTATGTAAATGCCGAAAATGTTTATGTGTTTAGCGATTACCTGGGCTACGACCCCGAGAACAGTACCTATTCCACAGGAACGGATGCATCTACAAGTAATGGCAGCACCCCCGGGTTGCAGGTGGGAGCGGATTATGGTGGCTATCCCATTCCGTTGACGGTGACCTTTGGTATCAAGCTTGACTTCTAAATTTCTTAACGATCAACGAAAAAAAATGAAACCTTTAAAATATAGCTGTCTCATCTTATTAGCCATAATCGTATCAGCAGGCTGCAAAAAATCCTTCCTCGAACTGGCACCGGTTTCCAACTCAAATGCGAATACGTTCTTCCAGTCCAAAGCCGATTTTGAGCTTGCGGTGAACAATGCTTACAGTACGTTATACACGGTTTACGGTCCAAACGGTATGATGTCTTTTTGCGGGGAATTACTATCAGACAATACCACATTATACCAGGTGGCACAATCGGGCACAATTACCCTGGGAGATAAATGGGCATTCAGGGATTACTCCATCATCTCAAGCAACACTGCGGTAAATCAGTTTTGGAACGACATGTATTCATCGTTATACAGTATAAACATTGTACTCAATAAAATCGATGCGGCGAATGTTGATGCGGGGTTTAAAGCACAGGTTACGGGTGAAATGAAATTCCTGCGAGGACTCTACTACTTTAATATGGTTCAGGCATGGGGCGATGTACCATTAGTGGTAACACCGATACTTGCGGAAGAAGCATTTAAACTTAGCCGCACGCCTAAAGATGAGGTTTACAAGCAGGTTGTAGATGACCTTAGAAGTGCAGCAGCAAGCCTCACCGCTCCAGATAAGGTTCCGGCGCCAGGTAAAGCATCAAACGGCGCAGCAAAAACACTCCTTGGCAAGGTGTATTTGACCATGGGTGATAAAGCAGCCGCAGCACAGGTATTGCGGGAAGTTTATACATCGTATAATGGAACTGCGTACGACCTGTTGCCAAATTACGGTTCTTTATGGGGGCCAACAATTGCCCACAAAAACACCAAAGAGTCGATATTTGAAATTCAATACAAAGCTGGTGCAAACAATCCCAGCAGTACCTACTGGCCTGCATTTTCACCGTTTGAAAATTTCGCGATTACGGCCTATGGTGGAGGCATGAACCTGGTTACAGATGACCTGTATAATGAATATGAGCCAGGCGATAAAAGAAGAGATACGTCGTTTGAACTGGGATACCAGAAAGGCGGACAATTTGTTGCCATCAAGTTCCAGAAAAAATGGAAAGATGCAAATGCGCCATTGGTCAATGCGGCAGAGTCGTGCAACAACAACTTTATGGTTTTGCGTTATGCCGACCTGTTGTTATTATTGACAGAAGCAACTGATGACCCGCAGTATTTAAACCGGGTTAGGTCAAGGGTTGGCTTGCCGCTCTTTGGAACCGCGGGTTATCCAACTGTCAAATACCCTACCCTACAGCTTGCCTTGGAACATGAACGCCGGGTTGAACTGGCGCTTGAGTTTCACCGCTGGTTTGATCTAAAAAGAACAGGAAGGGCGCTACCGGTGTTATCGGCCAAAGGCAAGCCAGTTGACCAAAATAAGCTATTGCTGCCCGTGCCACAAGCTGCCCGTGACCAAAATGCAGCCCTTGCACAAAATCCGGGGTACTAGATTATCGCATTAACGCCAGTCTTTCCCGTCATTGTGGAGGAACGAAGCAATCCCTTGTTGAAGGGCTGTGAACATTTGCTAGTCGAAAAATTTACCAGGCCTTTGTTAAGCAACAGCATCATCCATAGCTGAAATCATAGTCGGAGCACCAAGCGTTCCCGTCATTGCGAGGCACGAAGCAATCCCTTGTTGTAGAGTGGTGAACGTTTGCTAGTCGTGATTTAACTACACGCTTTTTAAGTGAAAGCATCAACCGTAGCTGGAATCATGATCGGCGCACTAAGCGTTCCCGTCATTGCGAGGCACGAAGCAATCCCTTGTTGAAGCGCTGTCATCTCTTTAGAGATCGGAAGTCACCCAAGCATGGTTAAGCATAAGCATCAAGCATAGCTGGAATCATGACCGGCGCACTACGCGTTCCCGTCATTGCGAGGCACGAAGCAATCCCTTGTTGAAGAGTGGTGAACGTTTGCGAGTCGTGAACTACACGATTGTTAAGTGACAGCATCAACCATAGCTGAAATCATGATCGGCGCACTACGCGTTCCCGTCATTGCGAGGCACGAAGCAATCCCTTGTTGAAGCGCTGTCATCTCTTTAGAGATCGGAAGTCACCCAAGCATGGTTAAGCGAAAGCATCAACCATAGCTGAAATCATGATCGATGCACTAAGCGTTCCCGTCATTGCGAGGCACGAAGCAATCCCTTGTTGAAGGGCTGAGATCGCTTAACAGATCGGAAGTCAACCAAGCATGCGTTAAGCGGCAGCATTAACCATAGCTGGAATCATGATCGACGCACTAAGCGTTCCCGTCATTGCGAGGCACGAAGCAATCCCTTGTTGTAGAGTGGTGAACGTTTGCGAGTCGTGAACTACACGATTGTTAAGTGACAGCATCAACCATAGCTGAAATCATGATCGGCGCACTACGCGTTCCCGTCATTGCGAGGCACGAAGCAATCCCTTGTTGAAGCGCTGTCATCTCTTTAGAGATCGGAAGTCACCCAAGCATGGTTAAGCGAAAGCATCAAGCATAGCTGAAATCATGACCGGCGCACTAAGCGTTCCCGTCATTGCGGGTGGTGCTTATTTTCAGGTTACTGCAAGAAAACAGTTCCGATAGCTCTAGAACTCGAGATTGGTCCGACTTCCAAAACATGGGATTGCTTCGTGCATCGCAATGACGGTGGTGCTTGAATAGAGGTTACTGCAAGTAAACAGTTCCGTTGGCATTAGAAGTTAAAACTGGTCCTACTTCCGAAACTTGGGATTGCTTCGTTCCTCGCAATGACGATGGCGCCTAGATTTGCGGGTGGCGCTTATTTGGGGTTTACTCTAGTGAAAAGCTCCCATGACTCCGTAGTGGAACTCGGTTCTACTTTAAACATGGGATTGCTTCGTGCCTCGCAATGACGATAGTGCTTCTTTAGAGGTTAATGCAAGAAAACAATTTCGGTGGCTTTAGAAGTTAAAACTGGTCCTACTTCCGAAACTTGGGATTGCTTCGTTCCTCGCAATGACGGTGGTGCTTCTTTCCAGGTTAATGCAAGGAAACAGTTCCGATAGCTCTAGAACTCGAGATTGGTCCGACTTCCAAAACACGGGATTGCTTCGTGCCTCGCAATGACGATGATGCCTAGGATTGCGGGTCGTGCTTATTTGCAGGTTACTGCAAGTAAACAGTTCCGATAGCTCTAGAACTCGAGATTGGTCCTACTTCCAAAACATGGGATTGCTTCGTGCCTTGCAATGACGGTGGTGCTTCTTTCCAGGTTAATGCAAGGAAACAGTTCCGATAACACTAGAACTCGAGATTGGTCCTACTTCCAAAACATGGGATTGCTTCGTGCCTCGCAATGACGGTGGTGCTTCTTTCCAGGTTAATGCAAGGAAACAGTTCCGATAACACTAGAACTCCATATTGGTCCGACTTCCAAAACATGGGATTGCTTCGTGCCTCGCAATGACGATGGTGCTTATTTAACTTTCAAAACATGGGATTGCTTCGTTCCTCGCAATGACGATGTTTTGCAAGTGGTTTTCTTCTTATTTGAACATCAATTGGATTGCTTCTTTCCGCGAATGACGATGTTATGCAAGTCATTTCGACTTGTCATAAAGCGTTCATCATTCCTACTTCTTCCGTTGATCATGAGCACAGGCCTCCGCTGCTATGAAATACTGGCTTTGAACCGAGCGTGGCAACGATGTCGCCACATTGAACAAATGCCGGCGGCCAAAAAAGAAAACAACATTTCGGGGGTGCATCTTATGTGTAACCAAAACTATCACGTATCAGACCGGTGCTACCAGAAGATGGTATACAATGCAGAAAGTATGCCCACGATGATGATTGAACCAACGACAAACTCGCGGGAGACCCTGAACATTGACGGCTCGATTTCGATAACATGGGTATCGTTCTCCCGTTTGGGCCTGACAAGACTCATTACCACCATAATCACAACAATTAACACGAAGGTTATGCTCATCCTGTCGAGGAACGGGTAATCGGGAAAGGCACCATCTGTCCAATAGGGCAAAAACTTTAAGACAGTTGAGATCGGTATGGTTAACAATGCGCCTGTCATTGCAGCAGCTGCTGTTGTAGGTTTCCAGAATAAACCCAACAGGAATATCGCCAGTACACCCGGTGAGATAAAGCCAACATATTCCTGGATAAATTGGTAGGCCTGGTCGAGAGATCTGAGTGCTGGCGTTACAATAGCTGCGATCAACATAGCAACGATAACTGCCCAGCGTCCAACCTGCACCAACTTTTTTTCTGAAGCTTCGGGGTTGATGTATTTACGATAGATATCAAGCGAGAATATGGTTGAAATACTGTTTGCCTTACCGGCTAATGACGCAACAATCGCTGCAGTTAAGGCCGCAAAAGCAACGCCTTTGAGTCCCGCGGGCAACAGGTTCATCAATGTTGGATAAGCATGGTCGGGCTTAAGTGTACCGGCTGCATCCGTCATTTCCTGTTGGAACAAACCTTTCTGATGCAGCACATACATAGTGATACCGGGCAGCACTGCGATTACCGGTATCAGCAATTTTAGAAAAGCAGCAAACAGGATACCCTTGCGGGCAGTTTTGAGGTCGGCGCCCAATGCCCTTTGAACGATGTACTGGTTACATCCCCAATAGGCCAGGTTGTTGATTAACATGCCCCCGACGAGGACTGACAAACCGGGCAACTCTTTGTAGTATTTATCGGACTTATCAAAGATCATGTGAAAATGGGTGGGCGCTTCCTTACGCAAGACAGATAATCCTTTCCAGATATTGCCACCAAATCCAAATTGTTCTGAAAGAAGGGTGAGCGCAAGATAGGTGGTTACAAGGCCCCCGAGTATCAGCACAAAAACCTGAACAACGTCGGTATAACCAATCACTTTCATACCGCCAAGTGTAACCAACACCGAAAAGAAACTGAGGCCAACGATGCACCATGCAAAACTGATGTTGGAGATGGCTGAGATGGCCAATGCCCCGAGGTATATGATGGAGGTAAGGTTAACAAAGACATATACCAGCAACCAAAACACTGCCATGATCGTGCTCACCTTATCGCTATAGCGTTTGGATAAGAACTGAGGCATTGTATAGATCTTGTTCTTAAGATAGATCGGGATAAAAAAGATGGCCACAATAATGAGTGTTGCAGCTGCCATCCACTCGTAGGTAGATATCGCGAGACCAAGCGCAAAACCTGAGCCCGACATGCCAATGAAGTGTTCGGCGGAAATGTTTGACGCAATGAGTGATGCGCCAATTGCCCACCACGTTAATGAACCTTCCGCCAGGAAGTAGTCGTTTGAACTAAGTGAGGCAGACTTCCTTTTATGATAGATGAAGTATCCATAAGCAGATACACCGATAAAGTAGATGAAGAAGACAATGATGTCTGCCGTTTGCAGTGTATTCATCTGGCAGCGTTATAGATTTTCATATGTTGAAGGAATTGTAAACAGGGTCTTACCCGTAAATAACAACAGGTTTAAACGCTTTAAAGCTACAATCTATGCCTTAAATAAAGAACCCGTGCAATGCGCAAGCTAGACTTTGAAAAACAACCGGTGCTTGTGCAGGAAGTACAACAATGCAAGCTGGATAAATGCCACGGCTGACCATAAAATTACCGGTTGCCATAATTGCGGAGCATACTTTGCAAGACCTCCAACAAGGAACTCAGCGGTAAACATAAAATTGACCATGCCATGCGAGGCGATGTAAATCAGTATGGCATTCATCCCGATCCAAACAAATGGCAGCGACCATTTTTTATAACCGGCAACATCGATAAGCAAATAAAAGACGGCAAAAAGAAGCATGCTTAATCCTCCCGCATAAAGGACAAATGAACTTGTCCAAAGGATTTTATTGATTGGGAATACGGTGTTCCACAACAGTCCGGATAACAACAACGCCAATCCTGCTCCAAGCAAGGTTATGCCTTTTTTTAGGCTGGTGAAATGAATGGCTTGTAATCGCAGGAATTGCCCGGTAAAGATCCCAAGCATGGCAGTGCCAACTGCCGGTATAGTCGACAACAATCCTTCGGGATCATAGATAACCCGGTGTAGTCTTCCGGGCAGCAATAACCTGTCGATATAAGCGGCGAGATTTCCTTCAGGGGTTAGTACACCAGCACCAATACCGGGCACCGGAAAAAGGGTCATAGCCGCCCAATAACCAAACAACAAAACAACAAACCAGACGAGTTGTTTTTTTTGGGAGCAATTGAGGTAGATGAGTGCCGCAAAAAAGCAGGACAATCCTATACGGCCAAGTACACTGGCAAAACGGGTTTGATCATAACCTTTCCAGGCTAACAATCCATTAACCACCATTCCCAACACCATCAAAATAACTGTACGCTGTAACAAGCTCCTATACAATTGGTGTTTAATGCTGTTGCGGCTGATGCCCTTTTCGGCTGACAAACACTTTGCAAAAGAATAAGGCATGGAGACACCGGATATAAATATAAACAGCGGAAAGATGAGGTCGTAAAAGGTAAAGCCATGCCATTTCGAGTGGTGCAGTTGTTCGCTAATGGTGGTAAATGGTTGTGAACCCGTTGCCTTTCCAAGGGCGTGAAATATTCCTTCGCCTGCGATAATCCAGAACATATCAAAACCACGTAGGGCATCGAGTGAGAACAACCGCTCTTGCCTGATCGTATACCCGTTATCCCCAACCGTAGTAGTAGATGGGACTGGCACAACAACCGGCCTTTCTGAAGTGTAGGTACTCATAAGCGAACTACAAGGTATGGTTACTGAACTTATTTTTTGATGCTGGTTCTGTAAAACACCCGCCCGGTGTGGTCGACTACCTGCACCATCATCTCTTTTGCTGTAGCAGAAAATACCATAAACCCATATTGTGAAGCAGCCATCCTGCTATCGTTGACCAATATTGCGGGAGTTTTTTCTGAACCTGCACCAGAGATAAAGTGCTCGGCTTTATTCGTTGGTGTAAGGTGTTGCAGACTGTGCTCATGCCCGGACAAGTAAATATCGACTTTATGCCGGGTTAACAAAGCATCAAGCGACGCATATGTTGCCCTGGTATCATAGCCGTTGGTTCTACTTCCACCTGTATACATCGGGTGATGCCCTACAACAATTTTCCAGGCAATATTTGGCGAGGGATCGCTGAGCGTTTTTTCGAGCCAAAGCTTTTGTGCGGCAGTATCCTGTGTCCGCACGTTTGGACCATATTCAGGGTTGGCATAAAACTGCGGGATGAGGGGATTGGTGTCGATAAAAGCGATCAACACCTGCTTTGTTGTATCCCCGTTGATGGCGAACTTTTTCGCATAATACCTCGCCGGCATCTTCCAACGCCTGCTGATTTTGGAATAAGCTACCTGTGCATCGGGATTGGACTTATAATCGTGGTTGCCTAATATAACGTACCAGTCCCACTGTAGTGAAAATGCAGTGTAGATATCTTCGTAAGAATATTTAAATAGTGGATCATGTTCGCTGATAACTCCGCTTGGGTAGAAGTTATCGCCGGTTGATATGATAAACTGCGCCCCTGTTTCTGCCGCAGTTTTGCCCAGTTGATCTGCCACCTGCCTTTGATGATCTGCGCCGTTCCTACCCCAATCACCAATGGCCAGGAAATTAAGTGAACCGGTTAGCGCTGTCAGCCTGGAGCCTTGTTTTACCACCCGCGAGCTATCGCGGATATATACCTGGGCGGAAAGCTGGGGTATGGTAAACAAGAACAGCAGGATAAGGAAACACTTCATAATGTGATCTGGCAGATAAAGAAAGTACCGGAGTGCAAGGTATGTGTAAACCCTGTTGTGCCGGAAATGAAATCCGTGTGGTTGCGTGTTTAACCGCTAACGTTTTGTGCTCATGTTCAGCAAAGATTTAAGTTCCTTAAACGTAACGAGATTAATGGTAATAAGCAAGTTTCCCCGATTCGAACAACTTACAAACGAAATATCAGGGCGCGCTGGCCCTGATACTTTCGAAATGATACAGTGATTGGTATCCGGGGGTTTTTCGTAACCGATTTGATGTGAGTAATACAGGGACGACATTTGCTCATGCTAACATGAGTTTCTTTAAAGGCCGCTTTATTATGTCGACCATTATACAAACCTGATTACCGTTCATGTTTGGTCTGCCTTAGCTTGTGCTTACAGGATTAAATTACTAAAGCACCTATTCGCGTTAAGGTTAAAATTTCAGCTTCGCAGGCAAATATTTTTTCACTAGGTTTTCGTAATAAGGTTGAAGTGTATTCCAATCCGGTGGTGTCGGGCTTTTTGAGTAGAGATCATATGGATTAAACAACTGAACCCATTTCAGCATATCCCGGTCGTGGCTGTCCAGCAGGTAGTCGTATTGATTTTCCCTGTGCCATGAATAAAACGAGTGATACCGCAACATGTACAATGCCGGTTCCGGTAAGTAATCCTTCATCATCTGGTAAACATATTCGTCGTGTCCCCAAGACATGGTTACGTTTCGCAGACCGCAATTGGGCTCGTAAACTCCCAGCCTGGTGTTGTATTGCGCATTACTGTAATCAGGATTATTGACAAAGTATTCGGGATATACAATTTTTTCGGAATAGGCACATCCAACCGGGAAGGTATCACCCACCACGGCCCATTGCGGCTCCCCAAAAAGGCAAAGTACCTTACCCATATCGTGCATCAAACCTGCAAGTACCATCCAGTCCGGGTGACCATCTGCCCGAAGGGCTTCCGAAGTTTGTAAAAGGTGTTGCATCTGGCTGAGATCGGTATCCGGATCTGAGTCATCGACGAGCTCGTTTAAAAAATCAAACGCTTCCCATATTGTCATCTCCCGTTTATTAAAGCCCAGAAACTCCTCCCTTTTTTCCAGCACGAAATCACGGGTCTGGTATTTATGGTTCAGGCGGTAGAATTCCCTTACAGAGTCTCTTTCAGGGTTGTCGTAATTCCTAAACTCGTCGGTCTTTTTTGCCGTTGCTATCGTTCCTGGCTCGGGGTAACGCTCCAATAAATCATCTTCCCACTCGTCAAGACTTTTCAGTGGGGTTGGATTTTCGGGGTAGGCAGATATCATGATATAGAATTTATTGTTTTGGTAAACTGGTGTCAGTACACAAACAGTTGGCCACTATGAAAAATGAAAAAGCGGTATGGTGAGCAGGTAAGTGAAGGGCAGAAAAAACCATGGCAAACTGTTTAAGCGGAAACAAGCACAATCGTAAGGCTAATTTGGTCTTTTTCGATTGTAAAAGAGAAAAGAAGGCAAACTAAATTCACGAAACCGTTTTCGTTAACTTGCTTTGATTTTACTTTTAAACCTGCTGTCTACAGTAAGCAGTTACCCGGTACCCATGCCTGACGTTAACATTCGATTGCTGGCAAAAGAACTTAATCTTTCCATCGGAACGGTGTCGAAGGCGTTAAAGGACAGCTACGAAATCAGTGCGGGTACCAAAAGCAGGGTTCTTGAACTTGCCAACAAACTTCACTACAAGCCAAACCTCCATGCAAGCAGCCTGCGCCAAAAGAAAAGTAAAACCATTGCAGTGGTGTTGCCAGAAGTTGCAGATAGTTTCTTCGCCGTTGCGATAAACGGAATTGAAGCAATGGCACACCAGGCCGGCTTCCATGTGCTGATCTATTTAACAAACGAGAGTGTTTCCAAGGAAGCTGCCATATTAAAGGACTTTCAAACCGGCAGAGTAGATGGGGTACTGATGTCAATTACTGCAGAAACCTCTGCCGGTGGTCACCTTCAGGAACTTTACGACTCAGGCATGCCAATCGTGTTTTTCGACCGGGTTTGCGAGGAGATTGAAACGGCAAAAATTACGACGGACGATTTTGACGGCGGCTACAAAGCAACCCAACACCTTATTGATTGCGGCTGTAAAAGAATTGCTTTGGTCTCTATTTCTGCAACGTTATCGATTATCAATCACCGGGTAGAGGGTTATAAAAAAGCCTTGGCGGATCAGGGCCTGGATTTTTGCGCCAATTACGTTTTAAGCTGCTCTGACGACATCGATAAAAATACCGCACTGGTGAAAGGGTTGTTGCAGACCCCGGCAGCACCGGATGGGATCATTGCCTCTGTTGAAAAACTAACATCCCCGGTTTACCTGGCTTGCCGCGAACTTGGGCTCGAGATACCAACGGATGTAAAGGTGCTCAGTTTTTCGAACCTGCCGACAGCGGCGATACTTAATCCCTCACTCACCACCATCACCCAACCCGCTTTCGAAATGGGGAAAGTCGCTTCAACCATTTTGCTTAAGGCCTTGAGCAAACCCGGCTATGTGTTGAAAAGGGAAAGCGTGGTTATTCCATCAACCTTAATCGTGCGCGACTCAACACGACGCGGAGGCGGATAGTTTTCTCCAGGGCCATGGTATGTTCAAACCTGTAAGTGATTATCCTTAGGATCCTGCACGACGGCGACAGCTACGGGTGGGCAGTCAGTTTGGCGGAACGGTTTCCCCCCGATCATACGGCAAGGGTCCCTTGAACCCCATCTTTCCGGAAGGTCGAATATCCTTTTAGCCAGGATACTAGCTGGCGACAGACGATCCCTCCTGGTTGAAGTCCATCCAAACTAACCTGCAAACGCTTGTTAAAACCCATATTGTTATGCTCTATTTTACCGTTACTTTTTAGTTTTGCTATTGGTTTGCACGAGGGCTAAAGCAAGGATTCAATACGGGGCTCGTGCTTTTGTTGTTCAATTGGAATAATGCCGCTGAACAGTAGCCAATCCACAAAGCAGCATACCGGATTAGTTTAAGATTGCGGAAAAGGATACTTACAAGTAAAACAGCATGGAAAGAATTGTAAACAGTATTGGCGTTATGTTCGGGATAACCCTTGTCCGGTATTTTCTTGTTGCCGGACTCTTTTTTATTGTGTTTTATAAGCTTTTTGCGTCCCGGATGAAGCGTGCAAAGATCCAGGGCAGGATTGCCGGGAATCCAGACTTTGCCAGGGAGATAAGTTATTCCCTGGTGTCCTGTTTGATTTTCGCGATTATTGGCGCGGTTATCCTTTACACCCCGATTGTCGACCATACCCTCATCTACCAAAGGATTGACGACTACCCTTTGTGGTACTTTCCCGTAAGTGTCGCCCTAAGTCTGGTTATCCATGACACTTATTTTTATTGGATCCACCGTTTGCTGCACCATAAGAGGCTATTCCGCCTGGCTCATCTTGTACATCATAAGTCCGTAAATCCTTCACCATGGACCTCGTACTCCTTTCACTTCGCCGAGTCTGTTCTTGAGGGTGGGATCATGGTGGTGCTCGCGTTTGTTTTACCTATGCACCCGCTGGCAATTTTCCTGTTTGTCCTGATTGGCTTCATCATCAATGTTTATGGCCACCTTGGTTACGAGATCATGCCAAAAGGCCTGAGGCACAGCTGGCTGTTCCAGGTCCTAAATACTTCCGTTCACCATAACCTGCACCACAGCAAATTCAAGGGCAACTACGGACTCTACTTCAGGATTTGGGACCGGGTATGTGGCACCGAACATCCCGATTATGTAAAAGAGTACGACAAAATTCAACAGCAGCGGTTTGGCGAGTTACAGACCTCGGTCCGCAAGATTGACGAAAACAGGATGACAGCATAGCCATACCGGCTTTGCCCTTAATATTCCCTCGCTGACCCTAGATTACCGTTTTACCCACACCTCTAATTGCTTATCAACCGATCACCTCCCCGGCACTACCCAATACCTTAATACCCAACCCCCCTGCACCCTCCTCCATTACTAAGATGTAGTACCCCGGAGCGGCCAACAACTTACCAAACCGGTTAACCTTGACGGCTTTTCGAGTACCCGTTCATTTTTTAAGTTTGCTGTCCGCTGAAGTATATAAAATCAAACTTCAATATGAACGGCGGGGCAAGTTTTAATAAGTTACCCGTTATTATCAAAAACGAACTCAATAAATGCAAAGATTACCACCCATGCTTTAGGCAGTGTGATTGCCAGTAACGTCAGCGAGTATGTTGATTTTACCGCATCGTATTCAGCAAATTTCAACACGGTAGAAGACGAGTTGAGGGCTGCGTTATCCGGACGGTTAGGGAGAACTATATCGAAGATCAGCAGAGCCAGGTGTTGCAACAATATTTCATGTTGATTTTTTCGTACAACCTCAGAAACTTCGGACAACAGCGCAACAAAACAGAAGGCAATAATGAAGGGTTGTGATAAACCGACACCCTCAAACAGTTATTTTACCGTTCGCTAGCAATCACAATTATCGTTGTCAGGTAAGAATTATGAGTCAAATGAGACATGTAATACAGCGTGTTAAACATTGATTGTTCTATAGCGTTAAACTATATTTGACGTGATCATCTTCCAACTCCCAAAATACGGCTCGCCAAGGGGTGACACCTGCGGAGGTTAACTGCATACGTACGCTGCCAATAACCATGAACTCTTTGCAGCAAACCGTGATGATCACCTTAAAATTCAGTCTATGGACATGCTTCAGCAACTGCTAGTGGACATCGAGCTCCATTCCGTTGAAGGACTCAGGCATTGTTTTGTAAATGGTGTTGATCCAAACGAGTCATACAACAACCACCCACTCGTTTTCGAACTGGTTAGCGAATACACCAGGTCGCCCCGATTTAAGGAATGCATGAAAGTTTTTGTTGATTACGGGTTAAGGCTTGACGACCCTGCTCTATTAGCAGTCTTGCTTGATGACGAACAAATGCTCGAAAAATCATTGTCAACAAACCCTGCTGCAATTTACAACACCTATGATTTACGTTGTGCCTATACACCCTTACTCGAAGCTTCTCTCCTGCACATTGCGGCCGAATACAACCACCTGTCTTGCGCTAAATTGCTTGTGCAAGAGGGAGTAAATGTTAATGTCAGGGCGGGAGTTGACCAATACGGCTTCGGTGGACAAACACCGATCTTTCATACGGTAAATCAAAATGGCAATCAGTCGAAGGATGTCATGGAGTTTCTGATTGCCCAAGGGGCCAACCTCGAAATAACGGTAAAAGGTTTGATCTGGGGGGAAGGTTATGAATGGGAAACGTTGATCGCGGCTGTAAACCCGATCAGCTATGCAATGATGGGTCTGCTGCCCCAAATGCATAGAAGTGAAGTAGTAATTGCCGGCGTGGTGTCAACGCTGTTGAAAGCGGCTTACCAGCTTGATTATACCTCTAAAAATGTACCGTGTGCTTACCTGCGAAGATGAATAAAGCAGGGAACAAACACTAAAGTTTAGCTAATGGCTCAATCATCAAACATTTCCAGGAAAACAGGTGACATGCCGTTAATGCTGTTTATAGGTTGCAGTAGATCGCTCAACCCACTTCATACCAACAAGTATAGAAAAACCTGGAAATAAGGTGCAACAGCAAGCCGGATGTTGCATGCCCTACGTCGAATACAGCCATCCTAAAACTTGTATCCGTAACCCATCCGAAATACCTGCGTTTCGTAATAGTCAACAGTCTCATAGCGGAAGCCAGTACCCGTAATTTCCTTCTTTATGTTAAGCGTATTCAAGATATCCGTACCGTTAAAAAACAACTCCCCTCTACCCTTTTGTACCTGCTTTTTTACTCCGATGTCAACAGATGTTCGCGCGCCAATTTTACCCTGCGGTATGATGTCGGGTGCCAGGTAGATTGCGGTAACCTGTAGCTCCACCTGCTTAGAAAAATGGAACATCCCATTGACTTTTATGTTTCCCGAAGTTGCGAGGTCCCGCCCGGATGAATAAACTATAGGAACCGGGTACTTGTTGGTAACTGAAAAAGCGTTTATGGTATTCCGGTAAACATTGCTGCTGATGTTATAGGAAAACACCGGTGACAACTGTTGCTGGAGCACCAGCTCCAAACCGGTATTGTAACTGCGTCCGGCATTTTGAAACACGTTGTAAAGGATGGTACTTCCGGGTACTTGGGTTGCAATCCGGGTTATGGTACCGTTGGTCATCCGGTGATACACGGCTGCATAGAAGGTGCCTTTGCTTCTACCCCTTTTGTATCCGAGTTCAATGCTGTTGGTAAACTGCGGACGCAATGCAGGATTTCCGACCTTCAGTAGCTCTGGTTCATCATACTTCGGGAATATCCGAATGTCCACTTCATTTGGCCGATCGACCCGCCTGTTGAAGAAAACCGAAAATTTGTTATTGTCATTAATCTTATATGCAAATCGAAGGTTTGGAAACGGTTGGTTGTAAGTGTAACCATCACTTTTGTAAGTGTTATGATTTGGGTTTACTTCATAATCTACCCTCACGTGTTCAAGCCTCAGACCTGCTTCCACTTCGATCTTTTTACTTTCATAAATGTAGTTGCCATACAAGGCCGGGATAGTTTCCTTGTAGTTGGCATAGCCACCGGCACTACTGTCAATTGGTGAGTTGATCCCCGGGTAGAATTGCATATTGATCGGGATCGTCCGGTATCGAAGCTTCATACCGGCTTCAAGCCGTCCATGCTTTAACGGCCTTTGATAGTCTAGCGCAAAATCATTCACATGTTCGTCTGAAAGCAGCTTAAATGCATCTTCCCCGGTAAACAACGGCAATATGTTTGTAAAAAAATATTTCTCATCTTCCCGGTGCCAGGTGTAATTATAATTCGCATTTAGCAGATGCCCCGGTCGGCTGAATTTATGCTGGTAGGCGGCCGATGCAGTAGCCGTATACTTGACCTCATCTTCCACGAAAAGCCATAGGCGGTTGCGCTTCGTAAGATCATTGTTGAAATACGGAATATCCCCATGGTCAATGATCTTTTCTCGGTTAAAAAGCCCGGAGATACTCAAAGTATTTTGATTATTGATCGTATAGTCAAATCCTGTTTTAACAGTTGCGTAGCTGGTGTTTCGATTTCGCTTTACCTGCTGTTGGATGATCTCTCCAGTATCGTAAAAACGGGTGGTAAATTCGTTTCGGTTGAGCGTCTCCGTGTAGAGCCAGTCTGCATTGACAAAGGTGTTCACCTTGTTTTTACGGTAGTTTAGCAGTACGGAAGGGTTTATTTTTGGTGTTCCCTGGTATTGTGGTCTAACGTCAGGCAGGTTTGCACGTTTTTGCCAAAGAGCTCCTAGTCCGGTGGTAAGTGCAAGCTTACCGTTTAAGCCCTGCTGCTTATTGGTCTTGTAGATGATGTTAATGATCCCTGCGTTGCCATTGGCATCGTACCTGGCAGAAGGATTGTTGATGATTTCAATTTTTTCAATTGCAGAAGCAGGAATATTGTCCAGGCCTTCCTGGCCGCCAAAACCTGTAAGCGCTGTCTGCTTCCCATCGATTAACACTGAAACTTTATCACTGCCGCGAAGTTGAAGTTTTCCATCCTGCGAAATGGTTACACCAGGCAAATTATTCATCGCCTGCAATACCGAACCACCAGCCTGGCTGATGTTGCCAGCTATGGAAAATGTTTTTTTATCCATTTTGTCCGACACCCCGCTTTGTTGGGTTGCCTTAACCATCACAGAGTCTAAACGGCCGGGGGTTTTAACCAGGTAGATTTCGCCAAGGTCCAGAAAAGCGCTAAGGGTTCCCACGAGGACAGCCTGCTTTTTAGCTTCGAAGCCAACATAAGTGAGCTCCAGGATATAGTTTCCGCTGTTCACATTTCCAAACGAGAATATTCCCTTCTCATTGCTTATCGTCCCAAGAACGAAAGTGCTGTCGGCTGCTTGTTTGAGCACGACATTTACATATGCCAACACCGTTTTTGACTCATCTTTAACCGTACCGGAAACTGTTACTTTGGAAAACTGGGAATAAATATCGACCGGAGAAAATAATAGGATAGCAACGAATGTGCTGAAAATAAAATGGGTCATAACAATATAATACACTAAAATAGCACTAATCGTCTCGTTCGAAACCAACATTCTGTTATAAAGCAATTACATAGTAATTTAACCACTTCATAATTAGCGGGCAAGTCAGATACAGACTTTGGCCCGGAACATGGTAAGTTTGCTGGATCGCCGGCTTTTCACTTCCGCCCCGGAATAAAAGCTGCCAAAAGGTTTGCCGTACAAGTGAGTGACACAACAATGCTAAATCCTTGTACTTCGGCTAAGTACAAAAACTCCTGTGCAAGCACATCATCGGGGGACGACATGCGACTTCCATCGAGTCGCCTTAAACAAGTAATGTATTCAATGCCCAACGGTAGCAGAGGGGTAGTGCGAATATCCGCCTAATTTAAGTTTAAGCCCACCGTAAATCCTGTCCACAATTTTGACTGATAGAGCCATTGCCGTCGATATTGATCAGCCAGGTGATCAATGCCGACAGCAAGACCAAAAGTAAGGTTACCTATACCAATCAAACTCGCAAGCCCTTTTGTGATAACCAACCCATCGTATTCAGGAGCTTGAGGATCTCGCGTAACAAAGGGGTTGATTGCAGTGGAACCGAGCCCACCAAAAAAACCGAGGCTGTATGCAAAATGCGCTATCCTCCTGTCATACATACCCACGGGGTTTCTTTCATAAGAAAATACAGAAAGGTCCCTCCGGTGACCAATATAACCGGCAGCATTAAAGTTTGTGTTTAGCTGGCCGGGAAAACCGGATCTGGACGGACGATATTTGAAAACGATACTGATCACGTCGAGGTCAAGGCTTTTTTGACTAAAAATCGTAGTGCGCTTTGCTGCATTTTGAATAGAAGGAAAGATCATCGCCGGCATAGTATCATTTACTTTTATTATCCCATTACTACTCCGCGACACCGGCTGGAAATTGATGGATGTTTCACCAACAGAAGCATAATAACGTTGCTTGCCTTTCTCCGTGATCTTATACAATCCCCCCTTCAAACGATAATCGGAAGTTTCCTTTACGGCGCTACAAGAAGTCAACATTATTAGGGTAAATAACAGGATTGCGGCAGCTACATTCATAAGAAATTTGAGCTTTGATGTTTATATTTAAACAGCTGGGTACAACAATTGAAAGGATGAACTTATTGGCTGACTTTGTACAACAAAGGTTCTATAGTCACTCACCAGTGGACGTTTGGATTACAAAGTACAAAAGTTAACATTCACAGTTGGCTGGCTTCTATATTTTTGAACCATAACCCTTCTCATGAACAAATTAAAAATCATTGCGCGAGATATCAGCTGGCTAAGTTTTAACGCCAGGGTGTTGCAGGAGGCCAACGACCCCAAAGTTCCGCTAAGGGAAAGGATCCGGTTTCTGGGTATCTTCTCAAATAACCTCGATGAATTTTTCAGGGTTCGCGTAGCTACGTTAAACCGGATGATGCAGCTGGGCGGCAAGAAGAACATGCACCTTGAAAAAAATCCCCAACAGATTTTAGATGATATACAGCTGACCGTACTGCAGCAGCAAAACGAATTCCACCGGATATGGGATGGCATTATGGAAGAGCTGAAAGGTGAAAAGATTTACCTGGTGAACGAAAATGAATTGAATTTCGAACAACAGCAATTTGTAAAAAATTATTTCGATGAAGAGGTAAGAAGCAATGTTATTCCACTGCTGGTCGAAAGCATTCCACAGTTTCCGTACCTGCGCGAAAAATCATTGTATCTCGGGGTGGTTATGCGCAGGAAAGATACGGCATACGATAAAAAATTTGCGCTAATCGAAATCCCTTCAAAAACATTGGGGCGGTTTACCCTGCTTCCATCACAACCCGGCGAACACCACATTATGCTATTGGAAGATGTCATTCGTTTTAACCTGCCGGAAATCTTCTCTTACTTTAGTTATGACCATTTTACTTCAAACGTTTTTAAAGTAACAAAAGATGCGGAAATGGATATTGATAACGACATTTCCACTTCGTTGATACAAAAAATAGAAAAAGGATTAAAGAACAGGCGAAAAGGCAAAACCGTTCGATTTGTTTACGACAAAGACATGGATGCGAGCCTCGTGGAATACCTAACCAGGAAGCTAAATCTATCAAGAAAAGACAATATTATACCAGGGGGACGTATTCACAACTACCGGCACTTTATGGACTTTCCGGATGTATTTCAAAATAAGAGTGAAAGACTAAAGCCGTTTACCCACCCTTCTTTTTTAAACACCCATATGGTTACGGACGTGATCATGGAGAAAGATGTCATGTTGCATTTTCCCTATCATTCTTTTAATCCCATCATCGATCTTTTACGAGAGGCAGCCATGGATCCTGAAGTAACAATGATCAGGATTACAGCTTACCGGCTTGCTTCAAATTCAAAAATCATTAATGCTCTTATTAATGCGGTACGCAATGGTAAAGAAGTAATTGTTATGCTTGAATTAAAGGCCAGGTTCGACGAAGAAGCTAACCTGGAGTGGAAGGAAAGACTGGAGGATGAAGGGGTAAAAGTTCTTGTTGGTGTAGAAAATTTGAAAGTTCATGCAAAGCTTGGAATCATCCGGAAAAAGAAAGGTGAACGGATCATGCAATATGGATTTATCAGCACGGGTAACTTCAATGAAAAAACAGCCAAGATATATAGTGACCATTGCCTGATGACAAGCAACCCCAAGGTAATGGCCGATATCAATCGCGTGTTCAGGTACCTTGAAAATCCTAAGCTCGAAAACAATCCGCTGAAAACCTGCCAAACCCTTTTGGTATGTCCCACCAATATGCGTCGCGAACTAATCGCAATGATTGATAAAGAAATCAGGAATGCAAAAACAAAAAAGAAAGCGGGAATAACGGTAAAGTTAAATTCTTTAAGCGATGGTTTTTTAATTGAGAAACTTTATGAAGCCGCACAGGCTGGGGTAAATGTAAAAATGATTGTAAGGGGCATTTTTTGTGCATTAACCGAACATGATAAATTCAAAAAACCCATTAATGCAATCAGTATTGTTGATGAATATCTTGAACACTCAAGGGTCTTAATATTTAGAAATGATGGCAAACACCGTGTATTTATTTCGTCTGCGGATTGGATGGTGAGAAACCTTGATCACCGGGTGGAAGTTGCCGTACCTATATTCGATAAGAAAATAAAAAGGGAAATTATTGAATTGATCGATATCCAATTACGCGACAATGTAAAAGCCCGTTTGCTCGACAACGAATTATCCAACACGTACGTTGCAGCAAACGGAAATAAAGAAGTAAGATCACAGGTAGAAACGTACCATTTTCTTTTTAAAAAGCAGGCAGAGAAGTTGAGGCCCACAACTGTAGAATAACCAACTGCTACGGCAAAAAAAGCTCCGAGTTAACCATACATAGCTCGTAAACAGAGGGAATTGTTTGGGCGTGCCCCCGCCCAAAAGCGGGGTCGGGCTTTTCGTTCCAAGCCCGGGCGCTTTTGGGGCTTACGCGCTGCCTGGCATCAATCATATCTTTTTTCCCCGGGGCTTTCCACTTCAATCCCTCACGCATTGGTGCGCACCAACAGGTTTACGAATATAATCACGATATGCACGATTGGCGCCAAAACCCCATACCAATTTGGATGTAAGCGGCCAGGTACATAATGATATTGATAAATCGATAGATTCCTGGTTTATGCACTTGCGCAACCGGAAGGTTGCGCTTATATTTGCAACCGAAGAGTTGCTAATCAACTTTGTACTACCATGAGAAGAGATGTGTTCCAGGCGATAGCCGACCCTACCAGGCGGGCTATTTTGAGTTTGATCGCGCTGCAGGCCATGACGCCAAATGCTGTAGCTGAACATTTCGACAGTAGCAGGCAAGCCGTTTCCAAACACATGAAGATACTCACGGAGTGCCAGCTCATACGGCAGGAACAATCCGGCCGCGAAATCTATTATCACTTTAATGCCCAAAAGATGAAAGAAGTTGATGCCTGGCTCACACAATTTCGCATCATGTGGGAAGACAGGTTTAGTCGTTTGGATGAGGTCTTAAAAAACTCGAAAAACAATAAATCATGACAACTATCAAGCAAACTGAAATCACCAAAGATTTAGGTGAAAAAAAACTTACGATCATTAGGGAATTCAATGCACCGGTTGAAGACGTTTGGAATGCATGGACGGATAGCAGTATACTGGATTTATGGTGGGCACCAAAGCCATGGAAAGCCATTACAAAAAAGATGGATTTTCGAGAAGGTGGATTTTGGTTGTATTGCATGGAAGGGCCCGATGGAACACAAACCTGGGCACGTGAAGACTATGAAACCATCAATCCTCATCAAGGCTTTACCGCGTACGACGCCTTCTGCGATGAGGACGGCAACATAGATGAAACATTTCCGCGTATGCATTGGACCAACACCTTTGTTGAAACAGGCTCAGGAACAACAGTCCAAGTAGTAATTACCTTATCAAGTGAGGAGGACCTGGCGAAGATCTTAGAAATGGGCTTTGAGGAAGGCTTTACATCTGCACACAGCAACCTTGATGAAGTGCTTGCAAGCCAGACGATGAATAGTTAATGCGGACTTACTAATCCGTAACCCTGCATGTACGGGAAGTAAGGATTATGTAAGTGATCCTTACTTTCTTTGTTCGTTCATGTGGGGCGTGCAATGCTTAGATCCATTCCCAAGCAAGCCGCTCAGCAATGCCAAGGGGATGGTATTTCTGCAACGGAACGCCGCACCAATACTTAGGGGCAACAACCTGTTTTACTTTCGTATTCAAAAAAGCCCCCCACCACGAAAACGAGCTGTTGGAAATAACGAGGTAGTCAGCGTTCATGATCAATTGTAAATCTACCACGAATGCATTTTGCAGGTATTTCACCTCGTGAGGTATGTCTAAAAATTCTTGTTTTACCAAATTGATATCATCGCTGATTACATATATTTTGTAATTGGACTTTATCGATGCAGTAAGATGGTCTAGCCCTTTGTAGAAGTATTCTTTCGAAAGTGCAACATTGGTTGTATTCAGCTCCTTAAAATAAATGTTGAGGTAATCAGTTCTTCTTACGTGAACCAGGATGGAAGCATAGCCTTGCTCAAAATGAGCAGCCGGGTTGATCCGGAAAGGTTTTTTAATTTGAAACCTTGCAATTATTTCCTGCTCATACTCGCGGAAGAATGTTCTTGATTGAAAAAAGCCTTCGTAAAAAGTATCGTCCTCCACCTGGCCTAACAGCTCTCTGGGATCACCGGCGTCGGGGAAAGTAACTGTTTTAAACCGTTTTTGAAAAGCCCTGAGTATGGCCAATCGTACTTTGTGTCCACCCCTGAATTCAAGTAATTTCAAAAAGCGATTAAACAGTGGTAGCGGTACATCAAAATACCGGTCAATTAGAATTTGCTCCTGCGTATCTAAATAAAACGGGGTATTTAGCTTTTTCGCTATGCTATAGGCAAAGGCGTACTGGAATAATTGATTTCCCAGTCGCCCATTGAGCTTAACACCGATCATATTAACTCACCTTTTTAAGCCAAAAACATCCGCAGCTCCAATACTGGTTCGCGGCCATTTCAAGAGAAGCGCCCTTGTGGTAGGATGCGTCGTCGAGCACAATAGAAAAGTCGATCAATTCGAAATTTGTAAAGTACGAGAGCACCTGTTTTGGCTCGTATATTCTATGTGCGTTATACTGTATTCGTGCCTTACCCACCGGAACAACAATCAACAGGTTCCCGCCTATTGCCGTAACCCTGTTTAACTCCTTAAAAGCTTTGATGTCCCCTGTCGCATCTAGTGGATCGCCATACCTGCCAAGACCTATATGTTCGACAGTATGCATACAGGATAGCGAGGCAATGCTATTGCTTTCAAATGCTATATTCGTCAGGTCGATGGCACCTGTTTTCAGGTTATCCAGGTTGATCTCGGCAGGCCGGTAATCGTAAAATTCGATTGGAATGAATGCTGAAGCAACCGCGTTGAAATTTACGATTGACGAGATGTCAACGTGTTTTTCGGGCCTTGTTTGTGCCAGTATCCTTGCCGCCCATGCGGGGTGGTATAAGTAATGAGGCTCAAAAGGCGTTGTAACGGTTGCGTCGTATAAACAGGGTTGGCGGTCCGACCATTTGATGGTAAACCGTCCGGTGTTATCCAATGCCGAAAACTCCCGGTACTGATCCTTGAACTTTTTATAGAGGCGCCTACGTTCGAATCGCGAAACGATAGCTGTTTTATAACGGTTCAGGCGAAAGTTTATCTTGGTGCTTAGGTCTTTTAACATCAACCGTTTATTTTTTGGTAATTCAAAACCGGGGCAAGTATTCCCGGACGTTTATCGTTCCAGATAATTGAGTCACTTAAACCGCCCCGAATACTAAACCTGATCGCTGCTGCGGTTGGCACCGGATCTATCAGCCAGGAGATAAAATGAAGGCTCACCATTGCTTTCACGGTATATTCCCCTTCATTGAGTACGCGCTCCGGCAGCCATATGACCAACTTGTTTTTGCCTGTTTCGAACTCTACCCAGTTTTCCTGCGGCATATCGGTTTGGTACGACCAGAATAAGAGATCTTCACTGCTTGAGAAAACCGCAATTCCAACACATAGCGACTTATTCAATTCGGTTAATTCAAAGTCAAGCATGATGCCTGCACGATCATTGTTTTTGACCGTACCGGTTTCTATGGGTTTGAGGCTACCATTAACAAGTGCCATTTGTGTAAGCGTAAAAAACGAATTCCGTATGTTGCCTTGCCAAAGAAAGTTAATGGCCAGTTCGCTCGACAGGTATTGTGATATAATGGCATCGGAAGTGCCCATACCCTGAACTTTACCATTACTTAAAAGAATAGCCGTTCTGCACAGGGTTGATATCGAGTTCATGTTGTGGCTCACGAACAGGATTGTTCTCCCTTCACCTTTACTCACCTCTCCCATTTTACCAAGACACTTCTGCTGAAAATCGGCATCGCCAACCGCCAGCACTTCATCGACCACCAGGATTTCCGAATCCAGGTGTGCGGCAACTGCAAAGGCAAGTCGAACATACATCCCGGAAGAGTAGCGTTTAACGGGGGTATCGATATAACGTTCCACACCGGCAAAATCGACGATTTCGTCAAACTTCGAGGCAATTTCCCGCTTGCGCATCCCAAGGATGGCCCCATTCAGAAAAATGTTTTCACGCCCCGTAAGCTCAGGATGAAACCCGGTTCCTACTTCGAGTAAGCTGGCAATTCTCCCTTTAACTTTTATGAATCCGGTAGTTGGGCTTGTTACCCTGCTGAGTACTTTCAATAAGGTGCTTTTACCTGCACCATTCCGGCCGATGATACCAACCGCATCACCCTGCGAAATTTCAAAATCAATATCTTTAAGGCTCCAGACAATGTTGCTTTTCCCTTTGATGGTTCTATCATTGGTCTCTCCAATTTTTAGAAAGGGATCTTCCTTTCCTCGCACCCTGGAAAACCATCTTTCCAGGTCCCTTGATATGGTGCCTGTTCCGAATTCGCCAAGTTGATATGCTTTTGAGAGATTTTCAGCCTTAATAGATACCATCTTATTTGTTATCCTACGGTTTTTAGAATCGCGGTGAACCTGTTTGTTGCACATGCAGTTGCTGGATCCCCAACCTTTCCTGCAGTTCCGGCAACATGAGCATTTAAAGCTTTTCAGCTATAATATTGAATTCACAAGCTTTCTGTGAACAAAGGCCATTGCATGATACGGCCGGATTTTCAGCGTGCGAAGATAGCGGAACTTCTTAATCCATGTTTCAAAATTCAGCTTCAATAACTATAATATGTATAGCTGTTGAAGGTGAAGGAAATAGGCAATGATATTGATCAACCATCCTACGAGAGTACCGAAACGTATCACGGCAGTAACACAGTCCTAAAGTTTAACCAGATAAGCAGACAACTAACCGTCACCCGCTTTGCAGAAGTCGACACCATATCGAAATTGAAAGCAATCTCATGTTCCCGCAAAAATTATTTATGGGCGGTGTTGTGGTTCATAGGAACTCACGGCGAATTGTAGTAGCTTAGTAAGAAAGTAAGGCTGTTGAAAAGACTACTTTTCTCATTGTACCTGGTGTCGATATCCCTTTCCGGCATGTCGCAAATAGCAAACTGCACATTTAAGCCCCCACAGATTACAATCAACTTTGGTAGCGGTTACGTTTCCGACTTTAATACCGCTGAGCTAGCCAGCTACCGGCGTGTATCGAGGTATTGCCCCAGCGATGGTTACTATACCTATACTCCATATACCAGCGATTGCTTTCGTGGAGACTGGCTTACACTATGGGAAGATCACACCCCGGGCGATGACCAGGGTAATATGCTGCTGGTAAATGCATCTCATGAAAGCGGAACATTTTTCAACACCAGCGCAAATGGATTGCATCCCGGGAAAACCTATGAATTTGGGGTTTGGATGATGAATGTTTGCCGGATTAGCGAAAAGTGCCCATTTCCTTTACTCCCGGAAATTACAATCCGGCTGCAAACCGCTTCCGGAAAACTGGTTGCCCAATTTGGAACGGGTGAATTGATTCGCCGGCACACACCGGAATGGACCCAATACAGGGCACAGTTTACTGCTCCAGCCGAGCAGGCTCTTACGATAACCATGATTAACAACTCCCCTGGCGGGTGTGGAAATGATTTTGCACTGGACGACATAACCTTTCGGGAATGTGTCAGACAATCGCCACCACCAGTGATTACACGAGCCAAACCGCCGGTTGTGGTAAAGAAAACACCAGCGCCTGCAAAGCCTTCACCCCGAAAACCAGCACCTGTTGCAGCAACAAGCCGCCCCGTAAAAGCTACTGAGATTCCGAAGCCACCAGTAGATACCATATCCCGGGCAATCCCAACTGCACCTCCAAAGCCCCAGCCTCTTCCGCCACCGCCTGCCGTGCTAACCAGGCGTGCTAATCCATTGATCAAACAATTTGAGATCGAACCAGGTGAAATAAAACTTGAACTGTACGATAATGGAGAGATCGACGGAGATACCGTGACCATCTACCATAATAATAAGCTGCTGGTTTCAAACGCAAGACTCTCTCAACGCCCAATTTCATTTAAGCTTCAGATAGATCCCGACCACCCACATCATGAATTGGTCATGGTCGCTGAAAACCTTGGATCTATTCCGCCAAACACTTCCCTTATGGTGGTTACAACCCCCGAAAAACGATATGAAGTGTTTATTTCTTCCACAGATCAAAAAAATGCCAAGGTTGTATTTAATCTTAAGCAGTAGCGGCAACTCAAGCGTCGCACTAGAACGACACTTACGCCTCTTCTAGACTTTTATAAGTAATAGGATTGTCCCGATCGGTTCAGCCTTAATCAGCGAACCGTTTGTTGTTGGCTATCCGTGTGTGTACGACGGTCGGGCTGTAGGCAGCTTCTGGTCATATCCGGAACAGATCATCCTTCTGCAGGAGAAGTTGCACCAGCCGTGCCGGGAATCTAAATGAAAGTACTGCTATGTGGCCCTGCTTTCACATGGCTACGTAAAATGAAAAAAGGACCACATTGCTGTAGTCCTTTTCGGAGGTCCCGAGCGGATTCGAACCGCTGTACGAGCTTTTGCAGAGCTCTGCCTAGCCACTCGGCCACAGGACCGTTTTGCCGGCTGCGAAAATAGGGCAAACGCGTTAAATCAAAAACTCAAAATTCAAAATTGGTATCTTCACACCCCTAAATACCTTCAAGCGCAGGCAGCATGCAAAGGATTTCCGAAAGCGAACTCATCTTAAATGACCGTGGTGCCATCTACCACCTCGACCTGCTGCCTGAAGAACTTGCACCAACAATCATTACCGTTGACGATCCGAACAGGCTACAGGACGTAACGAAATACCTCAACAGTATCGAACACAAAAGCGCCAACCGCGGTTTTGTTACGACCACCGGCATGTTAGGTAATCAAAGGGTTTCCGTGATTTCTACCGGCATCGGGCCTGATAATATCGACATTGTGCTTAACGAACTCGATGCACTTGCTAACATCGATTTCAAAACCCGAACAGAAAAACAAAGTGTCAAACAACTTACCATTATACGTATTGGAACTGCCATTTCCTTACAGGATGACATCCCTATAGATAGTGCAGTGGTATCTACGCATGGGTTGGGTATGGATAACCTTCTTACCTTTTACCGGACCGAAAACAGTGAATTAGAACAGCAGATCCTACAACAATTTGTTGCGCATACCCAGTTGAACGCCAACTTTTCACCGCCATACATCAACCCGGCAAACACCTCGTTGCTCAAGCATTTTGTTGAAGGTTTCCACCCGGGAATAACCGTAACCTGTCCCGGGTTTTACGGACCGCAGGGTCGGGTGCTTCGGCTCGGGCTTAGCAATCCAGAGCTCATCAACCACTTCAGCAGTTTTCAATTTGGGCAGCATAGAATCGCGAACTTCGAAATGGAAACGAGTGCATTATATGGCCTGGGGAAACTACTGGGCCACCAATGCCTCAGCATTAGCGCCATAGTTGCAAACCGAATACATAAAACCTTTTCAAAAGATAGCAGCAGAGCAGTAGAACTACTCATTCAGAAATGCCTGAACATAATCTCCAAAATATCGTCATGAATATTCCATTTTACAAATACCAGGGCACAGGAAACGACTTTGTAGTTATCGACAATAGAAAAAAGAATTATGCCCTCACCAATGAACAGGTCAGCCGGTTATGCAACCGCCGATTCGGTATCGGGGCAGATGGGCTAATGTTGTTGAACGATGTGGAGGGTTACGATTTCAGGATGGTGTACTATAATGCAGACGGAAAGGAAGGTTCAATGTGTGGCAATGGTGGCCGGTGCCTTGTGCAGTTTGCGTTTGACCTGGGCATCAAAAAGAAGGAATATCACTTTATCGCTGTAGATGGTCCACATTACGCAAGTTTCAGCTCAAAAGGCTGGGTTAAACTCAAGATGAAGGATGTAAGTATTGCAGAAACAGGCGACGACTATGCGGTTCTCGACACGGGGTCGCCCCACTATGTAAAACTCGTACCCGAAGTGATGTCGTTCCCCGTATTCGATAGCGGGCGTGCAATCCGGAATAATGATCAATTTCGAGGCAACGGGATCAATGTAAACTTCGTAGAACAGCGAAACGATCACATTCTTGTACGCACTTATGAACGCGGCGTTGAAGATGAAACGCTGAGCTGTGGCACGGGTGTTACCGCAAGTGCCCTGGTAACAGGACCGAAGCAAACAGGCTTCAACCTGGTAAACGTAACTACCCCAGGTGGGAACCTTGCGGTGGAATTTGAAAGAGTAAATGACCGACAGTTCAAAAATATTTGGCTGTGTGGTCCGGCTACTTTTGTGTTTAAAGGCAAAATTGAAGTTTAGAAGCAGATGCATCATCGGACAACAGCAATGCAGGAATTCTTCGCTGAATGAAGGGATTTTATGACCGCGAAGAACTAATCAAAGTAAAAAGGAACTATATGAAGACAATTGGTTTAATAGGTGGAATAACCTGGCACTCTACCCTGGACTATTATCGGATGATTAACGAAATGATCAATGATAATCTTGGTGGGGTTGCTTCGGCTAAGCTCATATTACATTCGGTAAACTTTGCCGAAATAAAAACATTGACCGAAGACAATCGCTGGGATCTCCTGGCAGAATGCATCACCGATATTGGGTTAGGACTTGAAGAAGCTGGTGCCGACTGTATACTGATCTGCGCCAACACGATGCACAAAGTTGCAGATCAGGTGCAGCAAGCTTTAGCTATCCCGCTAATTAACATCGCAACAGAAACAGCAAAGGCGATTCGAAAACAAGACCAACGTAAAGTAGCACTGCTCGGAACCAAATACGTGATGCAAATGGAATTTTATAGAAACAAGTTAGCTGCGCACGGTATTGAAGCAATTATCCCTGGTGAAGAAGATATCGAATACATCAATAGCGCGATCTATAACGAAATGGGAAAAGGGATTTTCTTGAGAGAAACCGGGGCAAGGCTTTTGGAGATAACGGATGGCCTGGTGGCAAGGGGTGCACAAGGCGTGATATTAGGATGCACAGAAATTCCTATCCTGCTGAAGGACACACCAGCTTCTGTTCCGATGTTCGACACGGCCCGGATTCATGCAATGGCGGCAGTGGAGTTTGCCTTGAGTCATAAATTGAACTAAGCAGAAAAATTTAGGACGAAGTTTTCTTTACCCCTGCCCTGCTGTTGTTCTTTCCATTCAACAGAAAAAATTTGTTTGACCATTTGAAGAATCTGGTCGAAAGTTTCAGGCTTCACGATATAGCCATTTGCCCCATATTGATAACATGCATCAGTATGGCTCTTTATGTCGGAGGTTGAAAATATTAAAACCGGTAAATCACTATACCGCTTATTGGAGCGAATTTCCTTTAGTGTTTCTACCCCATCTTTATGGGGCATATTGAGATCGAGAAATACCAGATCGGGAAGTGGTTCTTTTTCTGAGGATAGTATCTTCATCAGGTCATTTCCATCCTGCGCTTTCGAGATGGTAACGGGAAGGCCTAACTGTTCAATGGCTTCATTAAACAGGTAAGCTTCGTCTGTATCGTCATCTACAAAAAGAACGTGTATATTTTGATTTTCAGGTTTTTCCATCATCATACCGGGGCGAATATTAGAACAAAGAAAAGCTAAAATTCAGATTAAAAAAGCGGAGTATTCAAGGTTAATAATCTTTTGTTGATATTGTGCATAAGCTGAGGACAATAAAAGGCTCAAATGATAGCCCGATGTGTTGCAATACCTAATTCGATTAAATCAGTCCTAGTTTTAAAATTCAACAAACAATTTTATAGAGTATATTACCTGGAGAGTTGGAACTTAAACAAGTAAAACTGACTTCATCTCGTTTACAGTTCGAAAGCTTCAATTATAACCAGGAACTTTGGTGTACTATTCGGAGCAGCCTAGGTTGCCTAAAGCCGGTAAGCAAGAAGAATGTAGCATTTAAACAGGGGTAATCTTTAGTTGTAACCACGTAACAATACGATCAACTGGATGTAAAAAAAGATATTACGGGTTATAATTACAGAGCCTTTACCTTGTCGGCGTTCGGACCGAAAAGTTCTATAATTTACAACTAACCATGATTTCGCAGTCCACCATACAACAGATAACAAGCCGCATCGACATCGTGGAGGTGGTAGGCGAATACGTAAAGCTCAAGAAGCGTGGTGCGAATTACCTTGGCAATTGCCCTTTCCACAACGAAAAAACACCATCTTTCACCGTTTCACCATCCAAGGAAATATATAAATGTTTTGGATGTGGTAAAAGTGGTAATACGATTGGCTTCATCATGGAGCACGAGAAGTTCACCTATGTTGAAGCTTTGAAATGGTTAGCTGCCCGTTATAATATATCGATCGAAGAAACAGCAGTAAGCCCAGAGGTTAAACAACAACAACAAACTTCAGACAGCTTATATGTAATCAACAATTTTGCACAGCAACATTTCAGCAAAAACCTATTTGAAACTGAGGAGGGCAGAGATATCGCGTTGAGTTATTTGAAACAGCGTGGTTTTAGGGAAGAGATCATCCACAAGTTCCAGCTTGGGTACAACCTGGAGCAGAGAGACGATTTTACAAAGGCTGCACTAGCTCACCAATTCAACCCGGAGCTGCTGGTAAAAACAGGTTTGGTAGTATTACGCAACGAACTGCCCGTAGATAACTATAGGGGACGTATTATTTTCCCTATACATAATCCCACAGGCAAGGTCACAGGCTTTGGTGCACGCGTAATTAAGTCTACTGAAAAGGCACCGAAATATATCAATACGCCTGAAAACGAGATTTACGTTAAAAGCCGGCTTTTATACGGAACCTATTTCGCACGCCAGGCCATCGACAAGCTGGATGAGTGCCTGCTTGTTGAAGGTTATACCGATGTTGTTAGCCTCCACCAATCTGGTATAGAGAACGTAGTAGCAAGTGGAGGAACTTCCCTGACCGTAGACCAGCTGAGATTAATACGCAAGTACACCAGCAATCTTACGATCATTTATGATGGTGATAGTGCCGGGGTAAAAGCTGCGCTTCGCGGTTTGGATATGGCGATCGAAGAAAGCCTGAATGTGCGCCTGGTGCTTATCCCCGACAATGAAGACCCGGATAGCTATGTAAATAAAGTTGGTGTTTCGGCTTTTCGAAGTTTTATCGACACAAACAAAAAGGACTTTATTCTCTTTCAACTTGAGGTAATGTTGAAAGATGCTGGGAATGACACGATAAAAAAAGCTGAAGTCGTGAACCAGGTTGCGGAAACTTTAAGTAAAATCCATCGTCCCGAAGACTTTACAAAATTACAGGACTATATAAGGCAATGCTCGGGCATCCTGAAAATTGAAGAAGGTGGCCTCACTACCCTCGTAAATAAACTCAAACGCGATAAGGTAACAAAAGAAGAAAAGAGGAATGCTTCGCATTCTCCGTTGGACGCTCCAACAGATGACCTACAAAATGCAGAGCCGGACATTAACGCACTCCTGAACAATGATGAGGCACAGGAACGCAGCGTTATCCGGGTTTTGCTTGAATATGGGTTAAAGCCGTGGGACGATGAAAAAACAATGGCGGAGTACATCTTTGAAGAGTTGCAGGAGTTCCATTTCGAAAATCCCGGGATGGAAAAGCTCTACGAGATTTATAGGAACCAGTATGAAGAAGGCTTTCAGCCGACAGCTAAAAGCCTGCTGTACCACGACGATGAAGAAGTGAGAAAAATCGTTGTAAATATCAATATTGTTCCCTTTGAACTTAGTTTGAATTGGGATAAGATTATGGAAGGGATGAACATCAACAACCGCGATGTTAGCCGCCAGGATGTCCTAATGAGTGTCAATTATTTTAAATTGAGAAAACTGAAAAAGATGTTTGAAGAAAATCAACGTGACATGGAGAAATCGGTATCGTTTGAAGAACAAATCAACCTGATGAAGATTCATAAGGTGTTGAAAGAAGAAGAACAAAAAATTACCAGCCAACTCGGTACAGTTATATTAAAATAAAAATGCATCCACGTTATCGTGAATGCCTTTTTATAAACTCAGTGTTTAGCGAAAAATTTTACTTTTCAGAAGGGTTCTTTTTTCCTGCAAGTAATTTCTCAACAGTAGCTTCAAGTCTGCGCGCTTTTGTCTCCTCGCGTTTTGCACCTTCAATCCAGCTTACATACTCTTTCTGGTTAGTAATTGAGAGCGCCTGAAATACTTCACGAGCGTTTTTGTGCCTGCTAAAAATCTTCTCAAGATCAGCCAGCGGAACAATCAGATTTTTGTCGAAGTCAATTCCTTTAATGTCGACAGATTTCACTTCCTGGCATTCACTGAGCCTCGCCGTGATTTCTGATGACTTCTTAAAACGGAATGCACTCCACACATGATCTAAAGGTACCTGAACCACTCCTTCAAAACCATTAGCAGTAAGCACTTCCCAACTGCAATCCCTGTTCAGGTCGCTGGAGATTTTACTTGTTGATTTTGGATAGGCGATCCAGAGCTTAGCTTCTGGTTGCAAGGCGGGCAATACTTCGGAGAGAATACCATTAAGCTGGTTAACATTAATGGCAAAAACGAGTGCAAAATCAATTCGTTTTGTGCGAAGAAGCGGTGTTACATTTTTAGAATAAGACAGCTTCACAAACTGTTTTTCAATGGAAGATGGCAACCCTTGAATTAACAGATTTTTTTCATCTTTTAGTAGCAACTTGTCAAACAAACTTTCGTGCGACATACCTCAAACTTGTTTTAAGGGTTATCGAAAATAGGAATGCAAAAGTAAAAAAATTAAGTCGCACTAAAAAATAAGTCTCCCGTTATGAGGAGACTTTTGTGATATAACAGATTCTAATAATGTTACTTACCCATAGGCTGATAGTACTTTAACGCTTCAGGCATTTGCTGCTGGAGCTTCGCTATCCTGCTTTGTTCGCTTGGGTGAGTACTCAAAAACTCCGGTGGCTTAGAACCATTTGCCATAGCTTCCATTCTCTGCCATAAAGGAATTGCTTCACGTGGGTTATAACCGGCAAGCGCGGCGTATATCAATCCAAGTTTATCAGCTTCAAGTTCCTGGCTTCTGCTGTGTGGCAGCATTACACCTACCTGACTGCCGATGCCATATGCTTGCATAAATAAGTTCTGTGTTTCTGCAGGTTTGCTGGACAAAGCAACACTAAGCGCAGTTCCACCCAGTTGTTGCAGTAAACCCTGGCTCATGCGCTCACTACCGTGTTTTGCAACAGCATGTGCAACTTCATGACCAACCACAACTGCAAGCGCAGCTTCATTTTGTGTGACAGGTAGCAACCCGGTATATACAACAATTTTACCCCCGGGCATACACCACGCATTCACATCTTTACTATCCACAAGATTATACTCCCATTGGTAATTCTGTAGCTCATTGGCAAGTCCTTTACCCTTATAATATGTTGTTATGGCAGTAGCAATCCTGCTTCCAACACGTCTTACCATTTCAGCGTCCTTGTTTTGTGAAGAACTGACTACCTTATTCTGCGATAAAAACTGTTGGTATTCCGACTTCGCCATCGACTGCAATTCATTTTCCGGAACAAGCGATAGCTGCCTTCTGCCGGTAATGGCATTTGTAGCACAAGCTATCGCAAGCATTGAAACTGCGATGGTTACAAGTGTTAATGACCTCTTCATAGTTTACATTTTGCTACACATAAACAAGAATGATACCAAGCACCCAGGCCGGCTGGCAGCAGCGAATACTTTAAGAAATCGACAATGCCTATGCTATAATAAGAACACTTGATGATACTAAGCTATGCTTACATAAGATGGAAGATGATCAGCGGGAAGAACGTCTAATCGCTGCCGTTTTTTAATACCAGCTATCATTACATGGGTGATCAAGTTATCTACTATACATGGCACCCTTCAGGGTAATGCAATCAAAAAGATAGTACGATTTACTAGCTGGTGCTCAACGCTGTTTTACTGCTATTTACAGACATGCCAAATTAGACGGGTACATGGTAACTGTAGTTGTTGTTTGCAGTGATGTTCCCATTCTGATGAACATCTTTAGGTTTATCCCGCTGATGCAGGTATTTCCTGCATTCGAACCTGCCTTTTTTGAAACGCTATGTTGAAGAAGATGTCTGTTCTCATCTTTTATGATGGGGATAGTTAAGCTGTTTGTACAGGTGATCTTCAGCTTAGGGGCAAGCTGTTGACCGAAAATAGATCCGGGTGGTTTACCCATTATGCTCAACTAAACAGCAATGCATTAAAGCTGCGTATAGTAACTATAGTACAAGAGTGCGACGCCCGTCCGACTGGCGCAGCCGGGCGGGCAACGATGCTCAATTGAAACACTCCAATTGGGCCCAAAAAAATGTACCTAAATAAACGGTGTCGACTTACAATGGTGATCGCAAGGGAATACCACTTAGATAAACATAGTTCTACCAAAGTATGGATGGTGTTTGTAGTTCCCGAAAAGATGAAGCATTGGTGAACAACCAAAAGAAGAGCTAGTGAATAGAAAGCGGCTAAAACATATTCCTGCGGCGATTGCGCTTGCGATCACGATGTTTTAAAATCGGGATCTTGCTCTCGGTACCTTTTAATAACCTGTTGATGTTTTTCTGGTGAGTAAAGATCACCATGAGGGCTACTGTTACCGCAAATACACGGTAAAGAGTTTCTTTTTCGTTGAAGATAAACAGTATGAATACCGCAAAAGAAATGCTTGCAAGAATAGAGCTTAACGATACAAATCGCGTTAGGAAAAGCACGCTAAGAAAAACGGCGACACAACAAACTGCAACAGTGGGTTGAATGGCTACTACCATTCCAAAGAGCGTTGCTACACCTTTTCCTCCTTTGAACTCTGCCCATATGGGAAAGATATGCCCCAACACCGCCGCTAAGCCAAGACCAACCATAAAGTTTGTTCGGTCCCATTCGTCCTGCATATAATATGGAATGAGCAAAAACAGTGAGGTTGCAAGAATGCCCTTAACCATGTCGGCGATCATCACCAGGGTACCCCACTTTGAACCAAGCACACGATAGCAATTCGTCGCGCCTGCATTACCGCTGCCATAGTCACGGATGTCAACACCAAAGAAGTATCGGCTAACCCATACAGCTGTTGGTATAGACCCAATAAAGTAGGCAAGAATTATTAGTAAAAACTCGTTCATTCAGTACTTGGTTAAAGTCAGGATAACAAATTTAAGGGATATGTATCCAATTTATGAACATTACCTGGTGTACAGAACCTATTTAACTTTCAGCAATAAACTGATCCAGTTGTTCCTGTACAGGACCTTTTCAACAACCAGATCACGTTGCTCGCAAGCTTGTTTTATGTCGGCTTCATCTTGTTGTAACAAGCCACTAAGCAGAAGCGAACCATCTTTTTTTAAGGCTCGCGTCAAGGGTGTAAGGTTATCAAGAATGACGTTCCGGTTAATATTCGCCAGGATAATATCAAAGGTTTCTTCTGTTCGAAAGGCATCAGACTTTACCAGGCTTATCTTGTTGCAATCATTTCTTGCGAAGTTCTCCCTGGCATTTTCAATGCTCCAGTCATCTTCATCTATTGCATAAATAGGACCGGCGCCCATCTTTTCAGCTAATATTGCAAGAATGCCCGTCCCAGTCCCAAAGTCAGCAACCTGCTTATCAATAAAGTTCAACTGCCGCATCTGTGCAATCATCATAAAGGTGGTTGCATGATGACCCGTTCCGAAACTCATCTTAGGGGTAATCACAATATCAAAGTCCACATTGGGAAATGGATCATGAAAGTGTGCCCTTATGCCACAAAAATCTTCTACTAAAACAGGCTCAAAGTTGCTTTCCCAAACTGCATTCCAATTTTGATCTTCAATTGTTGCTGAGGAATATTCTACCTGGTATTGGGTTAGCAATGCCGAGGTAGCTTCGTAGTCGTAATTGGCTTCACCTACTGAACAAATTAATTCTCCATCCCGTTCTTCAAAACCATCAAAGCCAAGATCAGAAAGCCTGGCCACAAGGATATCGTTTACTTCAGCAGAAACCCCAGGTACGGTGATTTGTATAAAGTTCATGGTTATATCAGCATTTATAACATTCGGATAAAAAGGAAAGGCCTGTTTTCACAGGCCTTCCAGGCTAAACTCTTTAACCTGTAACAGGTATTAGTAAGGTTATTGTTGAGGCGCTCTTCCACCTTGTTCAGGGGCACGGCCATCACCTCCGCGAGCATTGGTTAACTCGGGTTTCGGCATCAGTATTTTCCGGCTCAGTTTGAACTTACCGGTTTTTGGATCAAGGCCAATCAATTTCACTTTAACAACATCGCCTTCTTTTAAGACCCCTTCCATTGTCTCCAGTCTCTTCCAGCTGATCTCGCTTATGTGAAGCAAGCCTTGCTTACCTGGCATAAATTCAACGAAAGCACCAAACTCTTTTATGCCTTTTACAGTTGCCTCGTATACGTCGCCTACCTGTGGCACGGCAACAATACTTTTGATCCATGCAACAGCTTTATCAAGACCTTCCCTGGCAGGTGAGAATATGCTCACTTCACCAACGTTCCCGATCTCTTCAAGGTTAATGGTTGTGCCGGTTTCACGTTGGATCTCCTGGATAACTTTACCACCGGGTCCGATAATGGCACCAATAAATTCTTTATCAACAAACAACTTCTCCATGCGCGGCGCATGTGGCTTCACCTCAGGACGCGGAGCAGGAATACATTCGTACATGGCATCAAGAATATGTAAGCGACCTTCTTTTGCCTGGGCTAGTGCCTCGCGCATAACGGTCATGCTTAATCCATCTACTTTGATATCCATCTGTACACCACAGATGCCATCACGTGTTCCGGTCACTTTAAAGTCCATATCACCCAGGTGATCCTCATCACCAAGGATATCAGTAAGAATTGCATGTTTACCATCTTCGGCACGTGTGATCAGACCCATAGCAACTCCACTTACGTGTTTTGGAACAGGAACACCTGCATCCATAAGAGCAAGAGAGCCGGCACATACCGTTGCCATTGACGAAGAACCATTACTTTCCAGGATGTCGCTGACGATACGAACCGTGTAAGCATAGTCTTTACCAGGCATCATTTGCTTAAGGCTGCGCATTGCAAGATTACCATGACCAACCTCACGGCGGCCAACACCACGCATCATCTTAACCTCACCAGTGGAAAAAGGCGGAAAGTTGTAGTGCAGGATGAATTTTGAGTAATCAGACTTCGCAGCACTTTCAATCAACAATTCATCGAGAGGAGTACCAAACGTAACGGTGGTAAGCGATTGGGTTTCGCCACGTGTAAACAACGCTGAACCGTGCGGGGTAGGCAGAGGATCAACTTCCATCTGTAGTGAACGAACTTCAGCAAGTCCGCGACCATCAAGACGGGTGCGATCGTCAATAATCATACTTCTTACCACCTCCCATTTCAGATCCTCGTAATATTTCTTTGCAAGTCTTTTTTGCAGGTCGGTAATTTCTTCGCCAAGGTGAGCGATGACTTCGTCGCGTAAACTTTTATATTGTTCAGAACGGTCGTGTTTCGCGCTGCCGCTTTTCGAAATTGCATATACCCTGTCTTTGGCAAATTCGTAAACACTATTTCTGATGTTGTCGTCGGTTTCCGGTTTGGTATAATCGCGCTTGCCGGTAACACCAGCCTTGTCGCGAAGTTCGCCCTGGGCCTTGATCTGGCGACGTATAGCTTCGTGCGCAATTTCAAGTGCCTCGATAAGGTCTTCTTCCGAACACTCTTTTGCTTCACCTTCTACCATCATCAGATTCTTCTCAGTGGCAGCAATGATGAACTCGTAGTCGCTTTCAGTCAGTTGGCTTCTGGTTGGATTAATAACAATCTCGCCTTTCACGCGGGCAATCCTTACCTCGCTGAGCATTTCCTTAATGGGTATATCAGAAACAGCCAATGCAGCTGAGGCAGCAAGGCATGCAAGTGAATCGGGCATAATCTCAGTATCACTCGAAACCAGCGATATCAATACCTGGACATCGCAAACGTAATCCTCGGGAAATAATGGACGTAATGCGCGGTCAATTAAACGGCTGGTTAGTATCTCGTAATCGTTTAATCTTGCTTCTCTTTTGAAAAATGAACCTGGAATTCTACCAGCTGAAGCAAACTTCTCCTGGTAGTCCACCGAAAGCGGAAAGAAGTCTTGTCCTTCGCGTGGCTCGCGATTGGCAACTACAGTAGCCAGAAGAATACAATTTCCCTGGCGAACAGTAACTGCCCCATCTGCCTGCCGGGCGAGTTTACCGGTTTCGATAGAAACCTCGCGACCATCGCCCTGGTCGAACGTTACACTAATTGGTTGGGCTAACATAAAATCGTTTTTTGTCCCGATAGCTCGGGGTGAAACGGCGTAGATTAAGGAGGGAAAAGAATGTACGCCGTTAAGGTTAATTATTTACCTGGCAATGACACCAAAAAATTATTCCCAACAGACAATGTCGGTTGGGAATAATCAATATCATGGAGGAGAGGTTATTTTCTTAGGCCAAGTTTCTCGATCAGCGCACGGTAACCGGTAAGGTTGTGCTTTTGCAGATAAGTTAAAAGACGCTTACGCTGACCTACCATTTTCATAAGACCACGATGGGTAGAAAAATCTTTTTTGTTGGCTTGCAAATGTTTTGAAATCTGGCTGATCCGCTCAGTAAGAAGGGCTATTTGTCCTTCAATTGAACCTGTATTGCTGGCTTGTCCGCCAAACTCAGTAAATATTGCTGCTCTTTTTTCTGTTGTTAAATACGACATCTCAATTTTTTTAAATAGACACCAAAGGTTTTACATCTTTTTTATCGCGGGCAAAAGTAGGAATAATAATGTTAAGGGTAAAAAAAACAAATTCCTTTTTACATGCTTTACCTGTCCGGTCACGCCTGACCTAAAGTTTGCTCCAAAGCTGCCCACCAGGCATCTTATGCTTTTGCAGGAGACCTGCACAACTATACTAAATTTTCTGCTTTTATAGGTATTGCCTATTTTCCACCATCCTGCAGTCGTAAAAAACGGCCCATCTAATCGCCGGGCATACCATCGCTTACAACAATGAAAGCTTCTAAAATAACCTTAACGGTTACCAACGACCTTACCTACGACCAACGAATGCAGCGTATTTGTAGTAGCCTGTCGAGGTGTGGCTACAGGGTTACACTTGTGGGGAGGGGTATTCGCAGTTCTCAACCGCTGAAGAAAGCTGCCTATGAACAACGCCGGCTTTACATACCATTTACGAAGGGTAAAAGCATGTACCTTTTATTTAATATTCGTTTGCTGATTCACCTGTTCTTGAATCGCACGGATATCATTTGTGCCATTGATCTTGACACCATTTTACCCTGTTACATTGTATCAAGGCTCTACGGCATAAAACGCGTTTACGACGCGCATGAACTTTTTACAGAGCAAAAAGAAATTGTAACACGACCCCTGATACACGCAGCATGGTTGAAAATTGAGCAATTTGCTGTTCCCCGATTTCCGAATGGATATACCGTAAACCAGTTCATCAAAGCCGAACTTGAAAGGCGTTACCAAGTGTACTACAAGGTTGTTCGTAATCTTCCGGTATTGGAGCCATTGACCGCCCCGCAGCAGGATGAACCTTTTATCATTTACCAGGGAGCCGTAAACAAAGGGCGCAGTTTTGAAACGCTGATACCAGCGATGCGGCATGTGCCCGCCAGACTGGTCATCTGTGGTGATGGGAATTTTTTACAGAAAGTAGAGGAACTTGTAAAACTACATAAGGTCGATAATAAGGTAACGTTAAGCGGATCGGTGTTGCCTGCTGAGTTAAGATTACTTACCCCCCGGGCGTTTATCGGGTTAACCCTATTTGAAAATATGGGGCTTAATCAATACCAGTCACTGGCCAACAGATTTTTCGATTATATCATGGCCGGTATTCCGCAGGTTTGTGTTGGATATCCCGAGTACAAACGAATAAACGACGATTATGAGGTGGCCTTGCTCATTGATGATACAAACCCGGTGACGATCGCCGATGCCATCAACAGGCTCTTGAACGATACGGTCCTTTATGCCAGGTTGAAGCATAACTGTTTGCTGGCCAGGAAAGTGTTATGCTGGAACCGAGAAGAAATAACACTGCTGAGCTTTTATAAAAACCTCCTGACTTAAATTAGTTATCAAGCATTCGAAAACTTTAAAGATCAATTGGTTGCGTTGATGAAGCATAAGTGCACTTGTCCCAAACAAAACAGGAGATGTGACTTTAGCTTAAGCAATCGCCCGACAGAGTTGGTAGTTATTGTACGTCAGAAACCATATGTCCAACAATATTGATTGTTGCGGTACGCTCCGGAACAAGATCGTAACACTACAACGGGGTGCCAAAAGGGGATTATGGAATAGCAACCCTTGAAACACTAAATGGTAGAACAGGATTCCCGGTAGCTCTCCGGTTCAGCTGGCCGTTCACAACAAGGAAAAAGTCGCCTGCCTTTGCCATTGTAGTATTAAACAAAAGGTTGGTACCGAACCCATTACCAACAACACCGGCAGTAAAATCTTCGTTTAAGGTCACCGGGAAGATCAGGTTGGTTGCATTACGGGAAACATACAGCTTGGTTCCTTCAATATACAAGCCGTCTCCAGAGTTAACGGGTGTAGTCAGAGTGATTTCGGTAATGGCTTTTGAAGCTTTATCGATGCGGTAAAGCTTACCGGAAGAAGAAACAACAATTATGAGGTATTTATTATCGGGGGTATTCACAATTCCATTGGCGTTTGTGCCCGGACTAATATAGGGAATTTGGGCGTCGGTAAACGTAAGCCATTCTTCAGCATTGCCGGGTATACTTTCTACGGTACTAATCCGGTAGATCTTACGCTGCTGCGAGTCAGTAAAATAGATGTGCGTATCATCGGTAATACAATCATTGATAAACCCGGAGTTGAATAAGGCTTTGGTATCCCAGGTTTTAATCAGGGAACCATCAAGATCGAAAACGTGAATTTTGTTGTCGGCTCCACCACATGCCCACAACCGGTATAGCTGATCGATCTTCAAACCCGTAACAGCCCTTCTACCCTGCAGCGGTCCGGGAGCAAACAGCTTTACCGCACCTGTTTCCACGTCTACCTGGTAAATGTCGCCATTGTTTGTACTGCCGGTGTAAAACAGCCCGGATCGGGAATTGTAAGCTATGCCTTCCGGGTAAAGCGTATCTCCTGGCAGTGCATAGGTTTCTTTCGCAATGTCTATTGCCAAATCATCCTTTTCGCAAGAAACAAGAAAGGTGAACAATACAGCAACCAACAAAATCCTATTAAACATAGCTAGCGTTTAAGAGCAAAACGTCTAAAAACTATGCCATCTGAAAACGCCGTAAATACATATGAACACGTACTCAATTGTAAACCAATGGAAAGACGGATCTCGCTCAGCGAAGGCATTACAAGCACAACTGAGTGACCCCAGTCCCACTGGGGCAGCCGGGCGGGCAACAATGTCGAATAAAGCCATGCTGCTAGTCCCCAAAAAATCGTTGTAATCGAAGTTTATAATAAGCCGGTCGCAAATAGCCATGCAACCGAAATTAAACAAGTACATTACTTCATCATCATTATTAATGTATGCTGATCCTTCTGCAAGGGTAATTAATAATTAATTAAAATATTCACTCTGCCAGCATGTTACGTCTCTGTTCCCATTGACTAGGCTGAAAGCTGCTCTCAGTATCACCGGTTCTGATTTTCGAAAAGGGAAGACGAAGCAGGAATTGCACGGTCAACTCGGTATGATCCAGATAATTTGCTGAACCGGTTACGATGGATTGTTGCGGAACGTTGAGCAAAGCAGTCTTATGCAAACGATCCCAAAATGAAAAGATCACCGAATAGTTACTATCTGCCTGGTGCTTTTCCACCGAATGGTGAATACCGTGCATCCGCGGAGTTACAATCACCTTGTTGAGCCGCTTTTCAAGTTGATAAGTTAACCGCAGGTTGCTGTGATGGAACTGGGTAGCGGTTTCAAACAGGATTTCGTATAGCAAAACGGTGAACGGGCTCGCACCGATCGCGAATACACAAAAGCCGCGGTAAAAAACAGACCCGATCAGCTCGCCAAAATGAAACCTTAATGCGGTGCTTACATCAAGATCCGGATCGGTATGATGAACGAGGTGAAATCGCCAAAGTATTGGCAGTTTATGGTTTAGAATATGCCAGAGATAGTTGGTATAGTCTAGCAATAAAAACGCAATCAACCCCTTTACTGATCGGGGTGCCTGGTAGCGGTGGTTCAAGCCAATACCTGTCCCGGCGCTTTTGCGGGCAAGTTGAACAAGCACGGGTAAGAGGATAAACCGCAATAGCGTAAACGCAGGAACGGAGACAAGTGCATTCACAACAACCCTGGAGGCACGGGATAGTTTTCGTTTTCGGAGTGCTCTGTTGCCCTCCAGTAAAAACAAGGTTACAAAAACAACGGTTAAAACGGGGGTTCCTTTACGGTCAAATATGCGGTGAATAAGTTTCATAGCATTGTTTTACAGACCATGCCAGTAAACAACTGTGCACTTATGGTTCAGGCCAGGGCTGATATTTAACTTGACTACAATATTATTTTCGCAGCTTTTCGCCCTCGCTTTTCCCGGGCTGCAAAGTAACATCCTGGTTAAGGCCTAGCTCCTTCTGCTTTTCGGGGGATGAATTTTCAGGCGTGATGCCAAACCGCAACATCCACGAACGAATACCGGTCTTGGCCTCCTTCCACAAGTTTGTCTTCCGCTTAAAGCCATACGCCCGGTATTTACCGGGGCTTACTTTGCCTTTAGCATTAACAAAATTCGCGAAATCACCTACCCATCTTTCGAACGATTGCATAAATTCCTGTTCGGCAATCATATGTTCTGCCTGGTTTTCGCTGTATTTGCGTCCTTTGCCACTAGTACAATGTTGCCAAAGCTGGTCGGGCACCTCTACCCCACCATAACGGCATTGCCACACGAGTGGTGCGTAGGCATCCCTTTCATTTTCAAACGGTTCCTGCTCTGGAGTAAAATATTGCTTGTGTTTCAGCACCTTCGGCCTGCCCTGCTCATCCATTTCATCCCCACCCTCATCACCATAACAGAAAAAGCCGGCGGTTCTACCTTCAAGGTGATTTACGCTAAGTTCGTTCCAGAGTGCTGTCTTTTCCAGCGCAATCGCTTTCTCTGGATCCTTATGGTCAATAAGGCTTTCATCGGGATTTCCGCCGTTCATACAAACAAGCCGGTCAAACATCAACTTCAGATTGCTGCTTGGTGAATACCAATTGATGGGACCAATGATCGCCCATGCATCGGCCATATCAAGGCGGGCATACAGGTCCATCTCCCACATCAGGTCTTTCTCCATCAGGCTGCCTTTTTCGTAACAATTACACGGCCATACACACAGCGCCATGGAAGTAGACACACAGGCGTTACAACTCCTGATCTGGGCGCGGCTATAAACATTACCAAGATCCTCATAGTCGATTTCCCAATCCTGTGGCAGCATCTCCGCCATCTTCAGCATCAGGGTTCTGGATTTACCATCCACTCCCGGGCAGTTGTATTGCCTTCTTTGCGAGCCGGAAATGATCAGTACCCGGAAGGGTCGTTGTTCGGGTGGAAGTTTCGCATTATCGTCGTTTGGCTTCATGGTTATAGTTTGTGCTTTCGGATAAGTGATTTGTAAACCTTTACAAGGTGTTCCTGGGAATAGCCCAGGTAATACAACAACCATATCCTGAAAAAGATTAGCTGCATATTATAGATCCCGTTATCGTGGTATTTTCGGGCAGAGGTGGTCATCGCTGCATTCATTACCTTGAACCGGCCAAACCGTTTGATGCGACCGATGATCTCCTGGTCTTCCATAACCACGAGTTCTTCGCGGTAACCACCAGCGTTCCCGAATACCTCTTTTGTTACAAAAAGACTCTGATCACCAAACCGCACCGCATCTACATTGAAGCGGGTGAACCAACAATTTGCTTTTAAAAACCAGTGTGCATAGTCGAACTGCAGCCTGAAACAACCGCTAATGGCACCATTCTCCAGCGCCTTGTTAATGTATACCGTAAAATTTGGTGGCGGAATACTATCTGCATGCAAAAAATATAGCACTTCTCCCCTTGCCATAGCCGCACCAGCATTCATTTGTGCTCCCCTGCCCTTTTTATGGCTAATCAGGGTTTTGGCACCGCATCGTTGCGCAATGTCGAAGGTTGCATCGGAACTTCCACCATCCACCACGATTAATTCCAAAGGTTGGTCGCCCTTTTCAGCCAGTACCCTATGGATAGTGGTTGCTATCTGGTCGGCCTCGTTATAAGTTGGTATGATTATGCTGATCATAGGTGGCTAATGCTGATAATAGCAGCTCCTGTAAGTCGTTGAGCGTGCGACATTCATTTATTTGGTTGTTGCTGACAAAAAGGGTTAATGAGTCGTCAGAACGTATGAAAACCGCCGGAAGAGCAACGCCTGAGGTGTTCAGCCGGGCGAACTCATCTTTATGAAGAAAGCTCACCTTTATAGGTAATTGGCTGATAAAGTCTTTCCATTGCTGCTTAACGGTGAAGTTGCCATAAGTCAGGGCACATAAACGGCATTGGTAGGTGGAAGGTGCAATAATCTTGTGAGCGAAGTCGGTAAGGGAGTCAAATAGTCCGCTCCCGGCGTTGTACACAAATATGAGCTCAGATCTGGACATGTTCTTTCTTTTGGCGACCAGCCCCGGTGCTTCGGGGAACATCGTTGCCCGCCCGGCTGCGCCAGTCGGACGGGTGCCACTCACTTATACTTTCTGTTCGCTATGGAGCAGGTTGGGTTTTGATGAATGTAAAAGTTTAGGTTCAGACTAAAAATTATATGTTCAACACTAACCTAAATTAATTGATAATGAACAGCGTAGGCATAAAATAAAGTATCTTGACTCCCCTGAATTTTCGTTTAACCATTGATAGTCACCAATCGATTTATATCCGCTTGAGGTCATTTTCTTCATCTATATCGTTCAGCACAGGCAAAAGAAAATACGAAAGATCCAGTTCCGTGATGGCGTTGATAGTTGAACTAAAAACGGAACTACTACTCCATTGCACATTTTCAAACAGGGGTTCCCAGAGACGCTTCATACCAAGCAAGTAATAGCCGCCGTCATTTGCCGGACCAATTACCACATCATGACTGTCCAATTGATCGAATGCAGCCCCGATGATTTCTGGAGTAATCTCCAAACAATCGCTGCCTATGATCACAGCCTTAGCATACCCAGACTGAAACGCATGACGGAAAGCATGCTTCATTTTCTCGCCCAGGTCTCCCTTTGTTTGCAGTAGCTTCTGGTACCCGCTCCACTGATCCTCCTGTTCAATATAATCTGAATAGCATATGATCTTTTCGCTCGCGACGCTTTTCGCCACCAGGCTGGTATAATTCAGCAGGGCACTGTAAATACGAAATGCGGCTTCATCGCCCATGGTTGCGGCAAGCCGTGTTTTTACCTTGCCATACACCGGGTTGCGAATAAAAACGAGCAAAACATCTTTGCTCATCATATGGCCAGGATAACTTGTTCAAACAGTTTACTTAGTTTCCCATCAGCCTTACCTGCAACCTCAATGATCTCGCTGATGTTTACCGGCTTTAAATTGTCAGGGTCACATTCATCTGTAACCACTGAAATTGCCGCACAGGGCAACTGCATGTGATTGGCCGCAATTACCTCCGGAACAGTCGACATGCCAACCAGGTCGGCACCAATTACCTTAAGATATCGATATTCGGCACGGGTTTCCAGGTTCGGCCCGTTTACGGCAGCATAAACCCCTTTTTGTAAGGTGATACCCATCGTTTGGGCGTTCGACAAAAGCAAATCATTGAGTACAGGACTGTATGGCGCACTCATATCCGGGAAACGTTCACCCAATTGATCCAGGTTTTTACCCGTGAGCGGGTTACCTGATTGCAGGTTGATGTGATCATCGATCAGGACCAGGTCACCTTGCTTATAATTAAGATTTATTCCACCGGCTGCATTCGATAACAGCAGGTACTGTACACCCAATAATTTCATCACCCGCACCGGGAATACAATCTCAGGCATTGAGTAGCCTTCATATGCATGAAAACGTCCCTGCATGATCAACACCGACTTGTTCCCTATGGTGCCATACACCAGGTTACCCTTATGAAACTCTACCGTGGCAACGGGAAAACCCGGAATATCCGCATAAGGGATGGTCTGTTGAATATTTACGTAGTTAAGCAAATGGTGTAAACCGGTTCCTAAAACAATTCCGATGTCAGCAAGGGTAACTTGGTGTTCTACTAAATATTGATGCGCCGTTGTAATTGCTTGCATATCGATGTGGTTCGGAGATTTAATCTGAAAGGTATTTTCGGCAGATAATCCATCCGGCTTTTTGATTTATTAATCGGTACCGGTGTTTAACCCTTTTGCCGCTGCGAGCTCAACTATGACCAGGATCATACAACAGCTCCACCACAACTTGAGCCTGCACCGGCCGTACATCCATAACAATGTTGCCCGATGATGATGTTGCGGTCGTTTAGCATGCCGGTATCGAAGTCCGAGATGTGCTGCGATGAACAACTCACTTTTAGATCCAGCATCTGGTTGAAATCGCAATCATACAGATACCCATCCCAACCAATGGAGATGGTGTTCCTGCACATTACATTAGCTGCAGCAGCGGGATTATAAGCTGCGACGAGCTTTTCCATGTACCGCTCATAGTTTCCACTCTGTAACAGGTAATCGAGAAATCTGCTTATTGGCAAATTGGTAATTGCAAACAGATTATTGAACCGAATACCGAAGTCTTTCATCAGCGCCTGTTTGTACTCACTTTCCAATGCTTCCTGTGCTGCAGGTAAAAACGAACCTGCCGGGTTATAAACCAGGTTTAGGATCAAATTCGTACCATCCATACCATAGCCTGCCTGGTTTAGCCACCTGAGCGCCTGGATGCTATCATCAAATACCCCATCACCACGCTGCCGGTCTGTTCTATCGCGGGTATAAAAGGGAAGCGAGGATACAACTTCAACCCGGTGCATTTTGTAAAAATCCGGCAGATCGTGGTACTTTTTATTGGCAAGCAAGATAGTAAGGTTGCAACGAACAATGATGTGCTTTCCTAAGTCGCTGATTTCTTCAACAAACCACCGGAAATCGGGGTTCATCTCGGGTGCACCACCAGTCAGGTCAACAGTGGTCAACTGCGGGTGTGCTCGGAGGACTTCCAGGCACTGCTGCATGGTAGACCTAGTCATGATCTCTTTGCGATCGGGACCAGCATCTACATGACAGTGTTTGCAAACCTGGTTACACATCTTGCCCAGGTTCACCTGGAATACTTGTAGGTCGGTAGGCCTCAGTGGAAACAGCCCGCTTTGCTCAAGTTTTTGTTGAAATGGAACTAATGGAAATTCATTACGCTGCCGGTCTTCCAGTATGTGTATTTGTTCCGAAACATCTGCCAGTACACTTTTACGCGCTTTTAAAGACTTGATCATGCTCACATTGCTATTTCTTTTACCTTATTCATCATCTGTACCCCGTGCACAAGTGAGGCGCCACCACGGATTGCACACGCAACGTGTACGGCTTCCATCATCTGGGCCTCACTCCACCCTTTTTCATAAGCATCACTGCTGTAAGCATCAATACAGTAGGGACATTGTACCGCATGGGAAACGGCTAATGCAATCAACGACTTTTCACGTGCCGTAAGCGCACTGTCTTTAAAGACTTCGCCATAGTAACTGAAGAACTTCTCTCCCATTTCCTTCTGAAAATCGGCTACGTTTCCAAACTTCTTTAAATCATCCGAATTGTAATAGCTGTTCATAGTTTTCAATTATAAATTTCATGCCCTTCTGCGGGCAAAACAATCAGGATACCTTTTCATAAACATGACTCAACGGTGGCAGAATTACCATTATCCTGCTGGCTGGCCCTATCATCATTGAACTTAACAATTTCGTTTGGTTTTGGTTAACCATCATCTAAAAAAGTCGAATTGGTTGGGGTAGGTAAACTGAGCCTGTTCATTCCATGCATAAAGCGCTGACCGGACCGTTATCGAGGTGAACACATGCAGGCTACATGGCGTTCGCCCGAAAGTCATTGGTTTGAAAAGACCACTGCCGGTTCACTTTCACCTACCCCAACCTTTTGTCTATCTTCGCCGCGGTTATTGCTGAAAGCTTTCAACACGCTTAGCCAGCTTGAATGTAAGCACCCGGTGAAATCAAGCGACGCATCGCAGTCCTACGGCAATTGCTTAAGTGCTCTGAGGTGTTCAAGCTGGTGACGGAGACCTGAACAAAGACATGTAAATGACAAATGAACAGAAAGCGATTAAGGCAACCTACTTCAGCATAGTGGGAAACACCATTATGGCAATTGTAAAAGCACTTGCCGGGTTTTTCGGCAGTTCTTATGCATTGATCGCAGATGCTATTGAGTCTACCACTGATATTCTAGCCTCTTTCCTGGTGTTGTTCGGAATTAAATATGCGAGTCGGCCCGCAGACAAAAATCATCCTTATGGTCATGGCCGCATAGAACCACTCATTACTTTCCTTGTTGTTGGCTTTCTGATCACCTCTGCGATAGTCATTGCCTACGAAAGTATCCAGAACATCCGTACGGTGCATGAACTTCCAAAATCGTGGACCTTGTTGGTGCTTGGGGTCATTATCATATGGAAAGAAACTTCTTTTCGCCTTGTTATGAAGCGAAGCATCGAAACAAACAGTTCTTCGCTAAAGGCTGATGCCTGGCACCACCGCAGCGATGCACTTACCTCCGTTGCTGCATTTATCGGGATCTCCATTGCCTTATTGTGTGGTAAGGGTTATGAAACAGCCGATGATTGGGCGGCGCTCTTTGCTTCGGGTTTCATACTCTATAATAGCTACCTGATATTCAGACCAGCTTTGGCTGAAATCATGGATGAACATCGTTATGATGACCTGATTGTCCTGATCCGGGATATTTCACTAAAGGTTGATGGTGTAATTGGTACTGAGAAATGTTTCATCCGAAAGACAGGGATGAAATACCAGGTAGATTTACACGCGACCGTTGACGCAGATATCAGTGTTAAGCATGGTCATGAGATTGCGCATGACCTCCAGGATACGTTGAAAAAGCAGCTCCCCGAGTTGGGCAATGTGCTCATCCATATCGAACCCAGTTCCTAAAACTGGAAGGTCGGGGTTTCCCTTATTGTTATCAACAAGGGCTGAACCTGATGGGACCGGGGCTGATACTACTCCCGAAGAATTACAGGGATTGCAGGTGGCAACACCCGCAATGGCAGCAGTGCGATGGTGCAGGTGACAACACCTGCACGGGCAGTGCGATGAATGCAGGTGACAACACCTGCACAGGCAGTGCTATGGTGGCAAGTGACAACACCTGCACAGGCAGTGCTATGCTAGCAAGTGACAACACCTGCACAGGCAGTGCTATGGTGGCAAGTGACAACACCTGCAATGGCGAAAAGTGCGATTGGTGCAGGTGACAACACCTGGACGGGCAGTGCTATGATGGCAAGTGACAATACCTGCAACGGCGACCAGTGCGATGATTGCAGGTGACATCACGTGGACGGGCAGTGCTATGGTGGCAAGTGACAACACCTGCACGGGCGAATGCAAAAAAGGTGAAATAAATTTTGCAAAACCAAATTAATGTCGATATTTGTACTGTACTATTAAAGTAGTACACTAAAACACTCGACATGATCAAGATCAAAAACCTTCATTTTGCTTACAAAAAAAGGAAAATCTTCAACGGCTTAAGCCTGTCGTTAAAAGCTGGCCACATCTATGGCCTGCTTGGAAAAAACGGAACGGGTAAGTCCACCTTATTACGCTGCATTATTGGCTTATTATTTCCTGACGAAGGAACCATCGAGGTCATGGGTATGACTCCCGGTAAAAGACATCCTGATTTTTTACATAATGTATTCATCGTTGCGGAAGAGTTTTACCTGCCGGATGTTTCGGTTGAACGCTTTGTAAAGCTAAATGCCCCTTTTTATCCCAACTTTAGCCAGGAACAATTCATGCAATACCTGGATGAATTTGAAATACCCCAGGAAAACACGCTCCAAAACATGAGTTATGGTCAAAAGAAAAAAGTATTGATCAGCTTTGGCCTTGCTTGTAACACTGCACTCCTGCTGATGGATGAACCAACCAACGGGCTGGACATTATGAGTAAAAGCAAGTTCAGGAAAGTCATCGCCGGAGCCGTTGATGAAAACAAATGTATTGTCATCAGCACCCACCAGGTAAAAGACCTGGAGAGCCTAATTGACCGGATCACCATCATCGATGAAGGAAAGATATTGTTTGATCAAACCATCGACTCTATAAACAGGCAAATTCAATTCAAAATATCCTTTGATCAGCAGGAAATAGCTGAGTCGTTGTATAAAGAGCCTTCACTTCAGGGACTTGCAATAGTCACCGCCAATACCGAAGTCGAGGATACCCGCCTGGATCTTGAGTTGCTATACAAAGCCGTAGTGACGAATGGCGATGCGGTACGAGCAGTATTCAATCATCAATACGCCGGTCAGTAAACCCCTATTAACACGCTTAAAAACTTTCTTATGTCCGATACTTTCAGCTTTTCCAGGCTTGGCAAACTCATCAACAAGCAGTTTTTTGAAAATGCCCGGCTCTACGCCTTTTCCACTCTCGCCATCGTTGGTCTTCTTGCAATAAGTTTTGCTTTTTGGTTTGAAATGGCCGGACCTAATTACAATGAGGATGGTACTTATATGATGTTTTTCCTGGGATTATTTCTTGGGGGAGGGGTATTTGCAGCAATGTCGTTTAACATGCTTGGCAACCGGGATAAGGGCATTTACTGGTTAACACTTCCGGCAACCCACCTTGAAAAACTTGTTTGCACGATACTATTTACAACAGTTGCGTTTACAATCATTTATTGCCTTAGTTTTTTCCTGGTGAAATCCGTAACTATTATGTTGTTAACCGAGTATATTAAAAGTAATCCCGGCAGTTCATACGTTAAGGCCAATAACCTAGGCAATGAGGGCTCCTTAGTGATGAGGTACTTCATGTGTGCATTTATTGCTATCCAGGCATTTTACATCCTCGGTTCAGTTTACTTTTCCCGCTACGCTTTTGTAATAACCAGCGTTGTTACTGCAGCATTAATCTTTTCCTTTGCTTACTATGTGCACCTATTAGAGGACATCTTGCCAGACAATTCATCCTGGAACTTGGTATCATTAAGGGAGTATAACGAAAATCGTGAAGATGGTTATCGGCTATATTCGATCTCACCCGCAATAACCAGTTTCCTTAAATACCTGCTTCAATTTGCGTGGGCCCCTATATTCTGGTTTATTACATGGGTTCGACTAAGGGAAAAGGAAATCTAGTAAAGGCCCGAAATCAAACCCCATTAGTCACACACAACAAGTAATCATGCAATTTCAAAATAACGGGCCGGCGATTTACCTGCAGATAGCTGATTATATCTGCGAGAAAATCCTGCTCAAAGAATGGAAAACTGAAGATAAGGTGCCCAGTGTACGGGAATTGGCCATTCAGCTTGAAGTAAACCCGAATACGGTGATGCGTACTTACGAGTTCTTGAAGCAACAGGAAATCATCAACGATAAAAGAGGAGTTGGATATTTTATTACTCCCCTGGCTTATAAAAATGCCGTCGCATACCGAAAAACGGAATTCCTCGAAAAGGAACTACCATCCGTATTTCGCACGATGAATATGCTCGGACTTGAAACCGAGGACCTTGCCATCAGATTTGAAAAATTTAAAAAGCAATACACTGCTGCCACCAACTAATACTACCGTCATGAAAACCAGTAATAAATTACTTCTCGGTGTCATTGCAACTTGTTTTATCGTACCCCTGGTGCTAGCCATGTCGCTAAAGCACAAAGTGGATAAAAACGAGTTTACACAGCATAAGAGCAACAGCAACGCAGCCGGCAGCATACGAACCGGAACATTCAGCGCTTTCAAGGTGGTAAAGGTCACCGCGCCTCACCCTGAATTGCTGCGTTGCAACCTAAAGCTTTCAGAAACCATGCAGTATAAATACCATAAAGGAGGAAGCAAGGATAGCGTTGCGGTATTTACCACCAACGATACTTTGTTTGTCAACTATATCGTGCACAACAACGGCAGTACCGGAAATACAAACAACGACGGCGAAAATTTCCAGGTTACCGTAAGTGTGCCATCCGTAAGTAGCATTGTGATCGACGGAGCTGTTGTAATCCTTGACTCACTGCCCGTAACTGCAGAACCGTTGTCAATAAGCGTCAGAAACAATGGCATTCTCCGTGATGGCACGAAAGTAAAAAAGGACCATGCTAAAGTAGTAGCGCCAACGCCGCAACAACAAGTAAAGAACATCCAGGTAGCTCAATATACTACCATGACCACTAATGCAAATACCTCTGCTAACAAAGCCGTTCAAAAGACACAAGGTAGCAGCCAGGAGATAAGTATGAAGTATTTTGTAATCTCAGGCATCGTTTTGTAAAACCAATTGGTCCCGGTCTGAAAACTTAGGATTTACTAATAATAACCAACAACCCATCCGCATACCTGGCACACATGCGGATGGCAATCATCCGGGGTAAGTCGCTACAGATAATACCGTGAAAACTGGTTGTGTCGGTAAGCTTTGATGATTAGACACCACGGTGCCCGTTCCCTTCCCATACATTAGCTCAGCCCTCGCTGGTAAATCTTCATGTAACCGGCGTTTGGTATCACCAAATATTGAGATTACTTCTTCCGTTTTACCGACTTATCGTAAAACTCAGGCTCCTTTTTCGCGACCCACCTGATAAACTTTTGTATTTCCTCATGCTCTTTTATCAGGGCAATTGTAGCATAATGTCGCTTTAGTTCCATTTCGGAAAATACAGCGTGTATCTTATCATGACAGATCTTATGCAGCAAAATGGTAGGTGTGTTTTTCCCGCCCTTACTTAAAGGCACAAGATGATGCCGGTTGCACAGTCCGGCCAGTTCGCGCCCGCATAGCGGACATACATTTTCTAATTCCGTTGGCATCATCAAAAAAGTTCGACTTTCCACTACTGCAAAGGTTTTGCCGGCCTTGTGCTGCCCACCTGCGTTTATTTATCTTAGAACAATCATCCCTTCTTCCTGCGGCTTAACGCCTACACTATTGCACCTGATGGTAAAACATATCCTTGGCTCGGCAAAAATACCCAACGCATCGTTGCAACAGCACTGGCCTATTCAGGATGGTATTGTTAAGTTAAAAGTGGAAAGAGAAAAGCTGATTTACATATTTTTGACGCATCAGTAAATCACTGCAGTTACTAACCCGGATTTCCCAAGTGCTATGAAAATATTAATATCCGCTTTTGCTATGCTGGCCTTTATCTCCTCAAGTGGCCAATATGCCTATACTGCGGTGTCCCCAACTGAAAGCGGGGTATCTGTGACACCTGATTACATTCACAACTTTCCCGCGCCTTTAAAAAGAAAAACCTTGTATCAGCGCAATGTCGGGGTCATACTTGGTCTGCAGAAAGGTCGATATACCGCTATCGAACTTGGTGGCGAGGCACATTGGCGAAAGATCAGCATTTTACGAAAGCCACACATCATTGGAGCCACTGCAAACATGTCGTACAACTTCTCTAATCACGTTGTAGGTTACCATGCAGGCATGTGGATGAAACGTGGAAGGATAAACTTCACCTATGGCGGAAACTTAAGCTACTTCACCGACTTCAAAGATGGCAATAGGTTTGGTTTTGGTCCTGCCATTGGATTCCGGTTACTCGGCTTTCACCTGGTTAACGGATATACTTTCGTAACCAAAGACAAAAAGGCTACGACAAAAACTCCTATGGAGGTTAACAAACTATATATGTCGCTCCGCTATTACTTTCCTGTGGAGAATAAGTTTACCTGGGACAGGCAAACCATGAAGAAAAAGCGGGAACGCCGACGGGAGAAAGAAGACCGCAAAGAAGAACGGCAGGAACGACGTGAAAACAACAAAGGGAAAGGTATCAATGGATTCTTTAACAACTTATTCCCTCCAAAAAAAGTACGTAGCTAACTGTTGCACTGCGCGTGAGACAATAGGCTTAGTTTAAAGATAACTGGTATTACCACAATTGGCCCTGACGGATTCTTTTTTGGGACGCGCCAGGAGAATCCCCATTAACATCGTTCCCTTCCGGATGCACTCCAATCAGCCGGGTGCCAATCACTTGAACGGCACATTGCTTAGTAACAATTTTTGATTGTCAACCTGGTACAAACCGCCGATTATGTGCCGACCCCCGTGGCACTAAGTGCCTGCCTGAATATAGGGTACCTTTTCAAATAATTTTCGTTCTTCACCACGGGGATCTTTTTCCAAACGGCTTGGCACATCAAAGACCATTGTCTCGCGGTCCCGCAAGGTGTAGGGCCGCCACTTTGGTATAAGCTTATTATCAGGTTTTCCGTTTTTTGCAAAGGCGATAAAGGTTTCGCTCATGATGTCCGCCATTGCCTGGGCCTGCTCACCAATTGCTGTTGCTCCAGGCTTATCAATATTATCGAATACCATTTGAATATCGGAGGCATGAGGTGCACCTAATCTCCCGTTGTCTTTTGGTGTTGCCCAATTCAGTTGGTAAGCATACGAAGGCGATCCTGATTTTGCCCGCTCTTCTGCTTCGATAATTGCCCCCCGCCACGACCTTGAGGCAGTCGTAATTTTAAAAAGCAGGTCACTTGCAGAAAGATTGGGGTACAATTTCCGGTAATGCGCAATAACAACTTCCGGCTGAATATCCACCCGCATGTTCGGTATCAACTTATCCGGCAACTCTTCCCAACCAACAGTGAAGTTTGTGGGATCACCACCAAGGAAAGCCCTTGTTTCATCATGCGTGTTGCCGATAATCATCGGGATATCCGCAGACTGAGCTGGTGCATCCGGGTAAAAAGGATGGCGGGTCAAAGAGCGCTCATCCAGTACCGGCCCGAAGTAAACACTACCAAACGGCAGCACCGGGTCCTTTGTACCAAGTGCCTCCATAATCCTTTGATAAGGAATAGTTCTAACCTCGCCAGCCCGCTCAGGCGAAATTTTCAATGCCTCCAGCATTGCGCGGGTACGCAGTGTTGCATTCAAGGGTCCACTTGCTGTTACCTGTTGACCGCTCATGGTTGCAGCCTTATGGAACAAACCTTTGGCGGCGGGCATTGCCATCATGGTGGCAATTTTAGCTCCCCCACCCGACTGACCGAAGACCAAAACGTTTGCCGGATCACCGCCAAATTCAGCGATGTTTACCCGTACCCATTTAAGTGCAAGCAGTATATCCAGCTGCCCGGCATTACCTGAATCGGCGAACTCTGTTCCGCCGAATCGTGCCAGGTACAGGTAACCAAAAGCATTGAGCCGGTGATTAATTGAAACCACGATAACGTTTCCACGCTTACAAAGCCGGACACCATCATACAATGGGCTCGACCCGGATCCGCCGGAATAGGCGCCGCCGTGAATGTAAAACATAACAGGTCGTTTTCCCTGGTCGCGCAGTGCCGGTGTGAACACGTTAAGGAATAAACAATCTTCACTCATATTGTCGCCGCCACGTGATCCCTGTGGTGACGACGCGCCATATGCTGTCGCCTCATGTATCCCCGTCCAACTTTCCGGAGGCAGCGGCGCCATGAACCTGCGCGCTGCAGTGTCGGCCCCATATCGAACACCCTTAAATACATTTATGCCGTCATCAACATAACCACGAACCTGCCCGTGTATGGTGCTAGCAACAGGCGATGCTTTCTTCGGCGCCGACCCAAAAACAGGTTGGTTTAGCAAAGCCGATAAGGTGACTCCCGAAGCAATAGCTGCTGATTGTTTAAGAAACTTGCGACGTTGAAGGTTCGACATGTTGTTATTTTGTAAGAGGTGATCGTTGGTTTTGATCCCCCAAGATGATTAAAGTAAGGGCAGGCCTACCCTGGTCGGGTTGTACGCAGCCGCTACGATTAAAACGCTACTCCTCTTCCACCCTTATTCTTGCTTGCGTTGAAGATTGATTTTCATCGGGGGTCACTTTCACCCGTGGGCCGATGATTGAAGATGTAAAACAGGTAGCCCCCGGCTGCATAACAAAGAACATCCCTCCAGTCTGCAGTAAAACGATTGGAAACCGATGGAAAAACAACTTCAGAAATGATGATGATATAAGTGGTTGCCCCAACAACATCCATCCTGCTCAATTTGAACGCTTGCGACTTACGAAACAACCCAATTCGTTCTGCCTGCAGAAGTGGTAAAATCACGGGCATTGCTACAAGGTTATCCAGATAATTATCTACGAGAGAAAATTGCAAACCCCATAACTTCTGAGCGCATTGATGCAGTAAAAAAAGTATCAGGCTTACCAGGAAAAGGGGTGAACGTAAGACTACCATAGTTAAGATTAGAAAGCAGCGGCAAAAGCCAGAAAAAGAACAAACAGGATCACAGGAGAAAAAGCAACAAGCAGGATAACCGCTATGGCTTTGTAAATCATTTTTAAGGATTGAACAAGCAAACTATCTACCGGATTTGGTTTAAGCCATTCCCTTAACTGCTTAAGCCGGTTTACCAGTAACTCTGAAAAGGTTTCGCCTTCGAGCTCTTCCATAACAATTGTTTAGTTGCAGGCAGTGCAACAGTATTGTGACAGTCAGCATTACTGGTGCGTGAATGCTCCATATCAAGGCGAACATTCACATGCCTTTTAAGGCAATCAAGATAATACAATTGAACAATTACAGAATGAGCCTTTCACATTTTTGACTGATGTTGTACCGGCATTACCCGCCGGCAAATGCCACCAGCTAAATATGATGTTCGGATCAGTACAATAAGTTCGGAAGTTAGTTTCGTGATCGCAACCTGCGGATTACCGTGCAGATCCCTCCTAAACACGTTTCGAGCTCTTGTCGGATGCAATTCCGCTCATCGCAACTGCCCAGAGCTGTTCTGGTTTGCAACCTTCAAGTCCCGTACACGGGTTATGAACTGAAGGCCAAAAAAAAGATAGTCAACAGAACCTGGTGACTATCTTTTTCAATGAATTCAAGCCCTTTACTTATTGAAAGCCGTAGCCATTTTTTATCAACCCATTCGACTTGGCAATTGTTTCAGACGATAATGGCAACAAGTATCTTGGCGGAACACCCGCTGCGTAATATGCGTCACTATAGCCCTTAAAAACATTGGTGGTAAATTGGCCTTCATAAGTAACGATATTAATTCCCCAGTTTGTTTTTTTGTAACCCTGCGCAACCAGTGCTGCTGCTTCAGCACCATTAGGATCGATATAATTGAACAGTCCTTTAATTGCAAGATTGCGGTTGCCGGAGGTTGGTGTATAGGCCGACCAAACATCGGCATTCCCACGCCAGCTTGGAAATCGTACAGGGTAAGACGGATCGGTCTCCGGAACGGTGTTTTGCGTAGTCAGCATCTTCGTCATACCAAATTCTGACACGTTTACTGCTTTGGTATAGATGTAATTCGATATGGTGTTCCCGTTTGGAAAGGTATAATAACCCCTTGCCTTGAGGCCCGCAACCATAGCCATTTGTGCGTCGCGAAGCTCCTTGATTTTGGCTGGCAACTTCCCGGTTCTGATCAGGTCATCACGGCGAAAGCCCTCACCAGCTAATTCAAGTTTGCGCTCCTGCTGTATGGCTTCTTTAAGCGCATCTCCGGCTAAGTTGTTTATGTAGTTGGTTACTTTTTCTGTTTGATCCGCAGCGGCAAAAGCCCGGCTCCGAACTTTTCTTAATTCAACCTTGGCGGCACCCTCGTCGCCGAGTTCCGCATATGCTTCGGCAAGCATTAGTATAACGTCGGCCATGCGCATTTGCACCCAGTTAACACCAGCCTGGCGTTGAGATGCAATGAATGGGTTTGGCATACGGCTTTCATCCCATTTATTGTTGGCCAGACCACCTGAAGAGCGCGAACCCGGTATAAAGTCGATGAGGGTTTCCGATGCAGTTCCTGAGTTGGCGCTAACTGTTACAGTCACATCCCTACGCAGATCTTTCGGATCATAATCACCATAATAAAAAGCAGGGTGCATACGACTTTGTCCATATGCCTTATTAGGGTAAGAATTTGCACTACCGCCATTTGATGGCCGTCCAAAAGCATAAGGGCGTTCAGAACTCGTTCCTTTACTGTCTCCCGTTTCATATAACGACTCGGGACTTGTAATAAGGTTCATGTTATGTTGAAAGTTCAGTTGAAAAGGATTGCCAAAGCCGGCACCGCGGGGATCGGCGGTAATCAGGTAAGCGGAACCCTGGTTCTCTAGGCAGGCTTTAAAGTTTGCTTTTGCAATATCATAATACTTTTTGTAGTCGGATCGACGAACATATTTAGCGTTCCATTTCTCGCTTCCCAGCTGCGTAAAGGTGACATTGCCATAATCAAAATCAGTACGACGGGTACTGTAACCGCCCGCATACATGGCCATCTTTCCGGCAAGTCCGAGCGCAAACGTCCTGGAAAATCGCTCTGCATTGATGCCACCCTCGCCCAAACGATACATCAGCGCCTGTACTTTGGAAAGGTTTTCGATTTCGCCATCGTAGATCACATCGCGTGAAATAAGTTTTGCACTATCGGTTTGACTCGTTTTAAATATCGTAGTCTGGAAGTATGGCACATCGCCAAAATAGCGCACCAGGTTGTGATAGCTGAAAGCCCGGAATATTGCAGCTTCACCGTAGAGTTGACTCCATTCGTTTGGCTTACCGGCAGTAATTGCAGCCTGGTATTCAGGTTTTGCAGCTATGGCTTCCATAATAATGTTCGCCCTGTTGGCCACACGATAAAGGTTCGCCCACACGCCTACTGCATCTGCAAAGTCAATCGAAATTTCGCTTGCATAAAGGCCTTCCGGAACATGCCTGAGCTGGGCATCATAGCTCTCAGGATGTGTTTCCGCATCTGATCCTACTACATCAATGTCGTAATACAGGGAGCCATAAGCTCCACGCCACTGATCGTAACAACCTGCCAGCACTTTAAATGTTTCACTGGGGGAAGAGAACACAAAATCCTGGTCAACTGAAGAAGGTGATTGCACATCCAAAAAACCTTTTTTGCAGGAGATCCCGGAAAGTATCAATGCGACTAATGTGGTATATAAAAGCTTTTTCATTTTGATAGTTTGAAGTGTTTTAAAATTCAACATTTACCCCAACGGTGAATGATCTTGCACGTGGATATGCACCCCAGTCGAGGCCGGTTGTAGGGTATTGAGCGCCACCCTGGCTGGTATTGGTGTTTACTTCAGGATCGAGGCCGGCGTAATTAGTTATGGTTAACGCGTTATAGATCGAACCAAACAAACGTAACCGGGTTATGTGTACAAGTTTAGTTAGGTTTTCAGGTAAGCTGTAACCGAGTGTAACTGTGTTCAACCGTAAGAATGATCCATCCTGTATGCCCAGTGTTGACACTATCGGGTTTTCATGAAAAGGCAGAAAGGTTGTGGCATTGGCATTTAATTTATTCAACTCTGCGGGGTCGGTAACCTTAACCACGTTGTCGTTTACGATATCGTAGATCTTATAAGATGTGGTCAGGTAATCCAGCCTGTTTTTGTATAAACCATCTTCTTTACTGCCGTAGAAAGCCGCGAGATAATTGGCATTGTAAACTTTATTGCCGTAACTCCAGTTGAAGTTTGCGGCAAAGTCGATGTTTTTGTAAGACGCGTTCAGGCTAAAGCCACCGGTGTGTTTCGGGTTCATGTCGCCGATGACAGATACGTCTTTTTCATCGATCACCCCGTCGCCATTGAGATCTTTGAATTTGATGACACCCGGATAGGCCACCTGTCCCGCAGGCTTATTGGCCGTGGTACCGAATACCGTACCGATGATGCCTGAGCCAATATCGGGAATCCCCTTAGCCTTATTCAACGTATATATGCCATTGGCATAACTGAAATCATCCGTAGTATACCAGCCGTCATAGGTGTATCCGCGAACCTGGCCAACCGGTTTACCCACCTGCAATATGTAGTCACCGGTATTGGGTTGTGTGCCCGTAGATCCCCAGTTTGACCGATACAATCCATTTACACCGGGCGCTAGTTCGTTGATCTTACCCCTGTTGAAATTGATATTAAAATTTGCACCCAGGTTAAAGTCTTTGCCACGAACGATGTCTCCACCGAGCGAAAATTCAATACCCTTGTTACTGGTACTGCCCACATTTTCATAGGTGGAAGAGAACCCGCTGATTGCAGAGATGGATGTTAACATCAGGAGGTCTTTCGTGGTGTTTTTGTATACATCTATGGTACCGGAAAGTCTCTTATCAAACAGGGAGAAGTCCAGTCCGAGGTTACGGGTTACGGTAGTTTCCCATTTCAGGTTAGGGTTAGCAATTGTGCCGGCGGGTGAATATGCACCCTGCCGAACTTCATTTATAGAGTATCCGGTTAAGCCTGTTGAGGTCCATTGTGTTTTCCACACATTGGCGCTAATACCATCATTACCAACTGCGCCATACGAGAAGCGAAGCTTGAGGTTATCAACCAGGGTTACGTTTTTCATAAAGCTTTCGTCGGTAATTCTCCAGCCGATTGCTGCTGCAGGAAAATACGCCCAACGATTGGAAGGCGCAAACCGCGAAGAACCATCTGCTCTTAAGGTTGCGGTGAAAAGGTACCTGTCGAACAACGTATAATTGGCGCGACCAAAATAAGAGTTTAACCTGTTGGGTGTACCTGCCTCTGAACTTATGCTAAAGTAGTTTACGCGCGAAGTATCGGTGAAATACTGGTTCATCATTCCAAATGCGCGCTCCTTACTAAAAGAAACAGGATACTGCCTGCCAGACATGCTTGAACTTTCCGAATTGGAATTGTTGACTTCCTGCCCGGCTACGAAACTGAGGTTGTGATTTTTATTCAGCCCGGCTACCTGGTAATTGAGGGTATTAACCCACCGGTACTGCCAACCTTCACTACTGGAAACGGAGGCGTTACCGGAGAAAGTTTTATTACCGGCAGCATCCAGGAAATTATTGTAAACTGCTCCTGACCAGGTTCTACCCCTGTTGAAAAACATGTTGTAACCAAACTCCGACCTTGCCGTAAGTCCTTTGATGATGTTCCACGATAATGAAGCATTGGAACGCAATGATCTTTCTTTTGCTAACGGATAAAAATCTTTCATGAGTTCTACCGGGTTGTAGATATCCTGTAATACATTATCGTACAAACCAAGTTGAGTATTCTTGCGATCGTCCAATACGCCCAGTACATCGGCGGTTGCAATCGGTCTGAATTGATAAGCAGAAGACAAAATGGAGCCTCTGCCGTTGGTAGTGCCCTCGTTACTCATACGCTGGATATCGGTATACCGGGTATCGAAGGAAAAGTTCAGTTTATCGGTTAGTTTCTGATCTAGTTTAAAAGATGCATTGGCGCGCTTAAACCAGGAATTTATTTTCATGCCCTGGTTGTCGGTAAGGCTTGCAGAAAACATGTACTTGGTTTTTGCGTTGCCATTACTAATGCTCACATTATGGTTATGCGAAACCGAACTTCCATAAGCTTCTTTTGAATAATTGGTTGCAGCCACATTTTTATAATGGTTTATCCCATCAGGATTGTTTGACGTTGCAGCAAAGCTGCCGATACCCCAAAGCATTGCCCAGGCATTCGCATAGTTGTCACTGATGGCTTTTGCATAGGTCCAGTTGTAAGCCACATAGTCGTAAGCACTCATTGTTTCCAGGTACTTTGTCGGCTGGTTAAACTGTACGTAGTTGTCATAACTCACGGTCAACTTGCCGCTTTTTCCGCTTTTGGTAGTAACGATGATAACTCCATTGGCACCGCGGGCACCATATATTGCAGTTGATGAGGCATCTTTTAAAACGTCAATACTTTCGATCTGGTTTGGGGGAACATCATTGAGGTTACCGACCGGAAATCCATCAACAATATAAAGGGGTTCATTGCTCTGGGAAATGGATCCGCCACCCCGGACACGAACGGAAACCGAAGCGTCCGGGCGACCATCCTGGGTAGTTACATTTACACCCGGAATCTTGCCCTGCAGCGCCTGCGCTGCATTTGCTACAGGAACTGCAGCCAACTGTTTGCCGGACACAGAAGCGACGGAACCCGTAAGGTCTTTTCGACGCGATGTACCATACCCAATAACGACAACTTCATCCAGTTTGGACGTATTTTCTTTTAAAGTAAAAGCGATGGCTCTCTGGTCCTGTATACTTACTTCGTGTGTTTCGTAACCCGCGAAAGAAATTACCAGCACGTCGCCCTTTTTTGCACGGATGACAAACTCGCCATTTGCCCCGGTTTTTGTACCTGTGCCGCTGCCTTTAATCACAACATTTACGTCCGGCATCGGCGTATTGGTTCGGCCATCGGTTATCGTACCCGTAATCGGAGATAGTGCTTGTGCGAATATGGTGTTTGTGTTTAGTAGCAGGATTGCCAAAAGCAATCCCAAAGTTGTGCGCAGGAAGGCGCGCGCACGCGAAGGAGCGTCAATTTTCATACAGCTTGCAAAATTTAAATCGTGAGAGAGACTGGAGTAATTGAATACAAGCTAACAAATCCTTAACAATACTTTACTTAAAGCCGAATTAAACCTACGCAATCGTTCCCGATGATCTCGTGTAAAAATGCCTAAAGCCATGAGGGATGTGGTATTCGGGTATCCATTATTTGACAAAGACTCATTAATGGATCATCATTGGGAAACCCGGATGTACTGCACAGTAGCAGTATTTCGAAGGATACGTTTAGAGACAATAATGAAGTGAACTGCTACTGCATGATTACTGAAACCGGAATGATTACAGCAAAGGCAACCCCTTCGTGAAGCCAACCAGTCTAACCCAATATAACTTGCCCTGGCAGCCAAATCGACATCTACCATGCAATACAAGTGTCAGCCTTAGTACCAGGGAAGACATTCGAATTGGTGTATTGTTCAACAAAGAACAAAAAGACAAACGGAGCGTCGCAAGCGAAGCTTCATCAGGGTACAACAGCCGGCGACCAAAAAATTGAAGTAGCTCGAAACTTTCGTCGATCTAATTACCACCCCTGTAAAGCCATTTGATCAAGGGCAGCGGGATGAAAACGAATTTCTTTGAGTTGCCCTTTAAACCAGTTCACTTTATTTAACCGGACACCAAGCGCAAGCCTTCCCACCAACATCGGCACAAGTTCTACTTCTCCTTCCAGTTCTTTTTGTCCATTTACATAACTGGTCATTTTTCTTCCGTCGTAAACCATGGCGGCCCAATACCACTTGCCGGCTGGGTGCAGAATGGTGGAGTCAATCAAGGTAAGTCCCTTGTTCAATTTGCCGTTTTTCAAAAAAGCATCGAGGTACCATTCGCCCATTGGCGTGATGCGAAGTTCAAACGTTCCCCTGTTCCCGTCGGCGTCTTCGAAATGCATAAAGCGTGGAGCAGAAGGCCCATCTACATCAGGTTTAAACAACACTTCAATCGTAAAACGAGTCCAACCGGTAATGGGTATCGTTGGCACAACAAGCCCATCATTGATCCCGTTAAAAGCAACGGTAGAACCTGTTTTATCCTTTATTACTACAGGCTTACCAATAACCTCAGGTTTAAATTCACCAATTTGTCGGGTGCTGTTTATTTTCCAGGTGATTGTTTGTGCGGGTTCAGGAATGTGTTTACCGGAGATAAACAGGACTGCCAAAATGCAAACCGTTAGCAGGAAAATACACCTGGTTAAATACCCTTTTAAGTTTAATTGCATCGGCAGGTTCATGTAGTACTATTAATTGTAAAAAAGATCACATAAAAATGTAAGTAAAATCCGACGAGCCTGGATCGTAGTGACTGGCCGGATCAACGTTTAGGTTAACGGATTGCACCTATGATTTACATTAACCAAATAGGGGTTGTCGTCAGCCAACGTGCACAGCAAACCATTAGCTATTGAAACCACCGAGGCAAATGTTGCCGGCCTTCCTTTGCAGCACTACATTCACCTGGTAAATACAACCTGCAATCCCGCCATTGAAAGCAGTAGTTTTCACCCGCAACTTACCGCTCAACCCGAGGCTGTGAACAACGACAGCACCGCATTTACTTGGCCGTTTGCTGCTGGCGTGCAGAACGAATATAAGCTGCAAGTATCCGCATATTTTTAATGTATTCCGGTGTCGATAAGTATAACTGATCCGATGCATCAGGATAAGGCGACGTATCGGTGATATCCCCGACCCTGGTAGATGCAAATGCGTCGGTCGCCTCCTTATTTTTGCCATCACCAACATAAGGATTACTGATCATGGCGTGTTTAACCAACCAGCGGTTATCGCTGAGCTGGCTGATCACCTGCGCCACCTTTTCAGCTGAAGGCGACTCATTTTCAGCAGCCCCGTTTTGACTGATTGTCGCGTACCTCTGCAATACCTGGTCGCGATTGAACTCCGATATTTTTAGTGGCGAGTTTTTCGTGGCCTCTTCAGGTGACAACTTACTTACCCTGGTATATTCGTCTTTGAGCCGTTGAATATTGATGTTACCCTTACCTTGCATATGTCCCAACAGTTTGCCATCGTTATAGTCTACATAATAACGACCATATGTTACGTTCGAGCCTCTCCGATGTACAAAAATGGGTTTGTCGGTTCCAACCTCAACAAAAAGTGAGTGGGTGTAATAACCGTTTTGCGACATGCTATCGGGTAGCCTCACTTTTTCAAGCCATGCAATTGCATCAGGAACACGGGTAAGGTATTTACGATCGCCGGTATATTGATAAAATTTAAGTAACAACATGGCGTTGGCAAATGTTGCACGGGGCAGGTAAGCCGCGGGTTCATAGGTGCGGGCGCCTGCAGGTTCCAGTTTCATATTATACTGCTGGCCCCATGCACCATTCGCTTGCTGCGACAACAGGTAGAAGTTCATTCCCCGTTCAATTGGCTCACGCAATTTTTGGTCGCCCAGTGTATAGTAACATTGAATAAGAAAATTGACGTTTTCCCAGATTACGTCATCGTTAAAAGTATAGTAACCCGTGTAGTCCGGGTGGCCGGCCTTGCTGAAATCGTTTTTAAGCGGAAACCGCTGGGGCCAGCCACCGGCAGGATACTGGCTGCTCAACAAAAACCTGATTGCTTTATCGAGTGCAACTTTATACTTCGGATTAAATCTCTCGATATACATCCTCAGCATAAATCTGGCTGCACTGGAGGTTACGTCGTCATCATAGGTATCGTTGCCATAGTAATGTTGAAACTCTTCCAGGCGCCATCCATTTTTACCAATGGTATTGTACCACTTTTTCAGTGACTGCTCGCCGGCAAAATCAATCATATAGTTCCATCCGCCGGCTTTGCTCTGCCCGCGGATCATTGCACCTGCAGCCTTCTCAGCCGCTTCGTAAAGATATTCGTTACCTGTTGCATGATAAGCATCAAGCAACATCTGGCCAACCGTCACTGTTCCACCATCCTGCACCCACACCATGGATTTATACGCTTCCATTTCTCCCCATCTGCGTGAAAGGTCAGGAAGGTAATACCATACATATCCGCCATTGGTGCTTACGTTTTCAACCATGTACCGGGTTGCTTTCAGCATTGTTTCCTCTGCCTGTGCTTCAAGGGTTGGAGTTTGCGCGCAAAGCTTTTCCGCGCTGAGCAGGTAGCAAAAAACAACAGCATAAAGTAGTTTTGAAAGGTGCATTGTTGCCGTTGATAAAGGGTGAATAAGGAGATTTGCAAATCAGCGTTGGTCATGCAAGAGGTATCCACAACACTCAGGTTGGGCATGAGCTGGAACAACAAGGTAAGTATACTCAGCAGGTTGGTAATCGCACAGGAGTACGTTTGCAGCAATGTGCGTTTTTGCATTTGGCAAGCAGGTTTTCATGCAATCGTTTTACGGGAAGGAAGGTAAAGAAAGCCAGCGAAATTGGTTAAACTAATCTGGGTTATTCGGACCAGGCAACGTGCACCAGCATGCAGTTCTTCTTAAACGAATTGGTTTAGGTTAGTTGACCGGATGGTGATCAATCGATTCGTTCATCATGTGCCATTACGGAAAAGCGCCTGCGTGCACAATAACCTGTTTGCAGCCAGCCATGTAAAAAAGTGAGCAGGAACAGCTGGTATTCAACATAGCTTATTCCTTCCTATCTTTATTATTCTTCAAATCCTGCATTATGAAAATGTATGTAAAATGCTTGTCGGCTTGCATTGCAATAGCGCTTGTTTTTGGTTTGTCTGCGTTTAGGGGAAAACCAATCGATACAAAAGATATGCTGGGAGCCTGGGGGTTTGGCTCGCCTGAAAACCGAACGGTAATGATTATGACCGATAAAGTTTTTTCGGTTGCAACTTACGACCTGCCCGGTAAAAAGTTCATCAGCTCGTACGGTGGCAGCTACCGCATCAATGGAAATAAGCTGGTCAAAATAATTGAATGGAATTCTAAAGACAGCAGCCAGGTGGGAAAAGAAATGAGTGAAGACATACAAATTAGCGGGAATAAGTTGTCTGCGAAAACAAGTGGTGAAACCTGGGATCGCCTGGATAATGGCAAGCCTGGCGAACTGATGGGTGCCTGGATCATCACGGGCAACTTTACTGATGACAAGGCGGTTAAAAGAGCAAACCCGTTTTATCCAAGGCGAACCATGAAGATCCTTTCAGGAAAGTACTTCCAGTGGATCGCATACAACGTAGGTACCAAATCTTTTATGAACGCAGGTGGTGGCACCTATACGACTGCTAACGGCAAGTACACTGAAAACGTCGAATTCTTTACGAAGACTGCAGAAAGCGTTGGTAAAACCCTCCAGTTCGATTACTCCTTTGTGAACGGCGACTGGCGTCATCGGGGTCAAAAGTCGACCGGCGGCGCGATGGATGAGTGCTGGTCGAAAAGGGAGACATTGGAGAAGTGAAACAATTAGCGGATTACGGATTAGCGGATTACGGATTGGGGTATGTTAGAATGATATCGGGTATTGAGAAAGAAAGTTGATTGTTTGATAAGTGGTTTGGTTGGGGTGGTGTGTATTGGGTTGTTTGTTTGCGGTAACACGGTTAGCGCTAAGCTTTGCAGGTTTACCGTTACCTGAAGCTGACCGTAGCAGATCCAAGCCTGGTGAACTGATGGTGCGTGCACCAGTTCGCAGCGGTAGTTTGGTGCTAGCCAAATTCAGGCAGCCATGCAAGAGGTCTTATGCGGAAAGCTCACACGGAATGCAAATCTGGGGCAGGCTTGCTATACCAAAACAATGGCCCGGAAAACGAGGTCAGAGCTGGAATATCTTATCCATTAACACCCATTTTTCACCGGGTTTTCCGGATGGCAATGCCTGCTGAAATTTCCACATCAGTGCTTCCCATTGCTGCACCTTTGGATTGGCTGCGTCCATAGCGCCTTTAGTTTCGAAACTAAAATCATCGGTGGTTTGCATGATCATAAACAGCCGGTTACCGGTATGGTAAATTTCCATGTTGGTGATTCCACAATCGGTGATGCTCCTTTTTATCTCGGGCCAAACGTGTTCACTTTTATGCCAATGAATGTATTCCGCAATCAATGCAGGATCATCAACCAGGTCAAGTGCTAAGCAGTACTGTTTCATGTGTATCAGGTGAGGTTTCGTGGAATAAGCAAATCAGCCCTGAAGATCGGTTTTAATCTTTGTCCAGGTGCAAACATTACCTCATTTTAAAGCCGCATTATGTTGTTAAGTTCAGCGGTAAGTCTTTCGCAAAACAGGTTATATTTTCTCTTATCGATCACCTGATAAAGTTTAGGCTGATTGCCGGTGACAGAATCATCTGCTCACCAATTCAATGCTGTGCAACAACGAACGTTTTTTGGTGACCAGCAATGGATCAATGGGCAACTTAGGTTGTGTCACTCACTTTTACCACATCTTTTCATGGCAGCAATCCGCGTACCCGAAAATGAAAACGATGGATGTATGCTGCAGTGAATGCAACTCATCTGCTCTCTCCTTTCTGCGTGCATCTCTTGCTGCCTTAAAGTATGCTCCTGAAGTGTGTGCCCCCAACCACGTTTATTATCGCACCATGTTGAGGGTTAAGGTACCGAATTTAAAAGCTGCCACAACCGACGAAAACTGAAGCCCAGGAAAGTTCAACAGCTTTAGCGTACCGCACAAGCGAGTTTCAGGAAGTTGTGGTTGCTAAGATTGCTCAAATGGTTGTGTGCCTTACAAAGTACAAGCATGCGTTAACGTTGTACCCGCACGCAGGATTATGCTGCAGACAAAAATGGTCGGCTTGCAGAGCAGCACACCCACCGAATCCAATCCTAATTAATGCATTTTATTCCTTTGAATTTTACCAATAAAGGTTCAGCAAATAAGGCCCAATTAAATCGAAACTGCTATTGTAAGATTAAAAGAACTTCTGTACATTAGATGAAATTCGACGTCTATTCAAACGTTAACCATAAACAAGCGGGCGTCAGCGAACCATCCTGGTTTCGAATTTCCATTTCTTAAGCAAGTTTCCTCATTATTATTTACAAGCCGGCAAGTTACCGGGTTACATAAAGCGTGTGTCAAATATGCGATGTGGTTAAATATTTTATTAGTAGGTTGGTTTAAATACAAGCGCCTGGCTATTGCAATTAAAAGAATGAAGTCGCTGGCTAAGATGAAGGATGCCTATCGTGGTGAAAACAAGCTAATCAAATATTCGCTTGCGGGCAACCGGTATTACTTTAGCTACAATGCACCCGGCTGGCCCTCCAAATCTTTCAACCGGTATATCCAATATCAATTAGCGCAATTTGACCTAAACAAGCCTGTTGCAATACACACCCTGATATTCGGAATAACAAAGAAGTGTGGTTATAAATGTGAGCATTGCTTTGAGTGGGAAAACCTGAACAAACCTGAAACACTGACCAAAGAAGACATCACTGAAGTAATTGCCAGTTTCCGGTCGCTGGGCGCTACAACCGTGCAGGTTAGTGGCGGCGAACCACTTAATCGTTTGGCGGATATCAATGCAATCGTTCCGAAATTCAAAGACGTGGATTTCTGGATTTATACATCAGGCTACCAATTGACCGATGAAAAAGCAAAACAATTCAAGAAGGCCGGGGTAACAGGAATTACGGTCAGCCTTGATCATTGGACCCCATCACTGCACGACACATTCAGGGGTAAAAACGGTGCATTTGATTGGGTTGAAAAAGCTGCAGTAAACACCGTAAATAACGGACTTGTTCTGTGCCTGTCACTATGCGCTACAAACGACTTTATTTCTGATGAAAACCTGGATGGTTATATCAGGCTTGCAAAAAAGCTCAAAGCTTCATTCGTGCAGATATTAGAGCCAAAAGCAGTTGGGCACTATGCCGGCAAAGGTGTTTTGTTGTCACAAGAAAATATTGCCCTGCTGGAAGCATTTTATAAACGGGTAAACTTTGATCCGCTATATAAACACTACCCTTCTGTTATGTACCATGGCTTTTATAGCCGGCTGCTGGGTTGTTCAGGAGCTGGAAAAGACTATCTCTATGTTGATATGGATGGCAATGTGCACGATTGCCCCTTTTGCCAGCGGAAAGTTTTTAACGTGCTTACTGATGACATTGCAGCAAATGTTGAAAACATGAAAACCGGAACATGTACATTTTATAATTGATAACCTGATGAACCCCTATCGCTACCTGATATTACTGCTTGTACCGGCTACAGTAATCGCAGGTTACTGGGGTGGCGGTTATTTCAATTTTCTTACCCCAATTATCTGCTTTGTATTTCTTCCGGTTATTGATCTGATCCCTTTTTCAAGGCGGGAAAAAACAGGTAACAGGGCAGCAAAAGAAAACAAGGCTTTTAGAACAGTTCCTTTGCTATTTGTACCGGTAATTCTCTGTCTTGTATTTGGAGGAAGTGCGCTCGTTACCCAACAGTACTTACCCTTGCATGCCTTTATAGGTTTTATGATTTCAGTTGGTGTGGTTAACGGAACAATGGGTTTTGCCCTGGCGCACGAATTCATTCATAAGTTTTCACCCCGGGAAAAGCTTGCGGGTTACCTTTTGTTGTCGTGCTCCGGCTACCTGCACTATAGCATAGAACATGTGCACGGCCACCATGTATATGCCTGCACACCCCTCGACCCCAACTCCGCACAAAAAGGCGAGTCGTTTTACGCCTTTCTTGGGAGGAGCATTCCTGGAAGCTTCCTTAATGCATGGAAGATTGAAAGAAAGCTGCTGCAAAAAGAACATCATGCCTTTTTAACGATACACAACCGGATGCTGGTATTTTCTTTCATTCAACTATTGGTATTGAGTGTAGTTTATTTTAGTTGTGGCAGCCTTGCTTTATTGTTTTTTGTTGGCCAGGGTATGGTAGCGGTGATCCTTCATCAACAGGTAAATTACCTGCAACACTATGGCTTAATACGATCAGGGGATCCCGACTGCCGGGAGAAAATGCATGCACACCATACCTGGGAAATCCCCGGAAACTGCAGGATCATCGACCTTTTCCAGGTGCATAATCATGCAGATCATCACCTGCATGCTGCGACGCCATACGAGAAGCTGGTAACAACCGGGGAGTCGCCTCGTTTACCGGCAAATTACGCAACAATGATGTTGGTTTCACTGCTTCCGCCGTTGTGGTTTAGCCTTATTCATAAACGCTTACCGGTTACCCCCTAAACTAACCCAATGCTCATGACACCATTTCAATTTACCCGCAGGGATTTGTTTACCATTCTGTTCGCTCCGGTTCTCTTTTTATTTATCAAAGGAAAAAGGTTGAAAGGATTGATCATTCTTTTAGCAATAGGAATAATATTTACCGGGTGTTTTAAAAACTACTACCGGGTAGTCTCAAGACCCATTACGGACACAACAAACCTTCCGGCCTTAAAAAACAGTGATAAGTATTTTATCGTGCACCTGCGCAATGGATTTTACCACCTGAAAAATATAAGGGTCAACGGGTCGAACCTTGAAGCGGATATGCAAACGCTTCCACCCGAAAGAGAAACGTTTATTATGGCAAGCCAGGCACCATCTAAAACGTATAAAAGCCGTCAACGGTCATTGCTGTTTTCCGAAGTTCATTTATATGCCCAGGATGTAAGTATCATTGATACAACACATCTTTCCATACCTATGTCTTCCATCAGTAAAGTAAACATCTATGAAAAAGACTCCGGCAAAACAATCGGTTCTTACGCGCTGGGATTCCTGGGCGTATACCTGGGCGCTAATCTCCTGCTTGGCCTTATTATTCTAGCAACGTGTAATTGCCCGCAGGTTTACACTTATGATGGCAACCAGTACAATTTTAAGAGTGGTGTGTTTAGTGGTGCCATCTATTCTTCGCTGGAGAAAACGGATTACCTGCCCCTGGATGGCTTACAAAGCGTAAACAACAAATACCTTTTTAAGCTTGCGAACAATCAAAAAGAGGAGCAATTTATCAACCAGGTACAATTGATTAAGGTAGCGCATGGAGCAGGTAAAAAAGTTCTGCTCGACCGGCACGGCACCCCACATACTTATACTAAGCCAATAAATGCAACAGCAGTTGACAACCTTTCCCGTGAAGTCGCAGGATCGCTCGGGAACACTGATGGAAACGTTTACCTGTTTGATCAGCAAAGCGATTTAAGGTCGAAGTTTGGCAGTGTAGTTCTAACGTTCGACATGGCGGGTAGCAAGACTGATGGCAAACTGGTGATCCATGCTAAAAACAGTTTATGGTCGGGTTATGTATTTGAAGAATTTTCTTCCTTATTTGGTAGCAATTATAGTAGCTGGGTTGCAAAACAAGACAAAGCCGACCGGAGGACAATTGAGCAATGGCAGCAGGACCAGGCGCTGCCCCTAATGGTTTATGTAGAGACGGATAAGGGCTGGGTCTTCGCCGACTATTTTCCTTTCACGGGAAATACTGCGGGACGGGATATGATCATGAAGCTAGACCTACCTGCCAACAAAACCAACGTAAGGATCAAAATAGAAAGCGCCTATATGTTTTGGGAACTTGACTATGCAGGGCTTGACCTTTCACCCGACGAGCCTGTTACCTTAAGCTACCTCGACGCCTCGGCCGTTACCCGCGAAAACTATGAGCCAATGCCAGGCAAGGTATCTGCCAGGGATGATGCCTATGTACAGTTGAAGGAAGATCAGTGGGTAAATGTGGTATTTGAAGAGACCAGCACCGACAAAAACAAAACACATTCACTGTTTCTATCAACTACCGGCTACTACCATAATACCCGAAGATACACGGGAAAAACGCAGACAGCGGCTTTATACAAGTTTAGAAAAGAAGGCACCTTCAACAACTTTTCGAAATCGAAGTACAAAACTGCACGTGAAGCGCTGGCAAAAGGCATCACTTTCCCGTATTAAATAACTACAATTAACTTATCCTACTCCGCTGAACCAGTTCAAGCCGCCTGGCTAAATACTCCCCTGGCGGATACCCAAGCCGACTCCTTTTTTCTGAACGATTCGCCTTTAGCAATTACCTTTTCGCAGGACGTAAGCAAACATTTTGTATCATGCCCCCTGTTGTGCTAAAAGCCATTAAGGAGGTAAACCATGAAGATCATCGTTGCGCCCGACAAGTTTAAGGAAAACCTTACTTCGTTTGAACTGTGCGCTGCTATTGCAGAAGGCATCTCCATCGTGGATGATACCATTGACATTGTGCAATTGCCGCTGGCCGACGGTGGTGATGGCTTTGTAAACGTACTTGGCCATTATCTGAAAACAACCTCGGTTGGGTGCGACACCGTTGACGCACTTGGCAGGCCGATCGTTGTCCACTATGGATGGTCGGCCAGCGCGAAAACGGCCCTTATCGAATTGGCTTCGGCCTCAGGACTAGCAGGAATTCAACCACACGAAAGAAATCCAATGCTAACGTCCACTTATGGTACCGGTCTGCTTATGAAAGATGCGATTGCGCGTGGTGCTAAGGAGATCATCATTGGTATAGGCGGAAGTGCTACCAACGACGGAGGTACCGGTTTACTGGCGGCATTGGGTTATACGTTCAGAAATCACCGGCAAGAAGTGGTTCCACCTATGGGTAAGAACCTCGGCGAAATTGCCGAAATCATTGCCCCGGATCAGGCTGTTGCTATCCCGATTATTGTTGCCTGTGATGTTGACAACCCGCTCCTGGGTGTCAACGGTGCAACCCATACTTATGGTGCACAAAAAGGGGCAGATCGCTTGCAGATAGATGAACTGGAAAAAGGAATGAAGCAGTTCGCGGAATTACTGGAGACCTTTATGGGGAAACCGGTTTCCGAAATGCCGGGTGCGGGTGCCGCGGGTGGAACAGGTGCAGGGCTGATGTTGCTTGCCGATGTAAGCCTGCAAAAAGGTATCGAGATCGTATTTAAACATTCAGATATTAGAACCCACTTGAAGAACACCGATCTTGTAATTACTGCAGAGGGCACATTCGACAAACAGACAATGCATGGCAAGGCGCTGCATGCCTTGGCAAACGAAGCAGCTAAAATGGATGTTCCTGTAATGGCGGTATGCGGGGCTGTTGCCATTGAACCCGCCTGCTATACCAGTTCAGGATTTTCTTTCGTAGCAAGTATAACTGACGGACCAATGAGCCTTGAAGAAAGTAAAGCAAGAGCCTATGAATTGGTCAGGAATAAAGTAATCGCCCTGGTTTACTTGTTCAAGACAATGAAGCAAGTCTAACCTGCCTCTGAAATTATTGACTCAATTTTGTTTAAGTGGCGTTTGACGCAGCTCTGCATTATGTGTTTTCAGCTCCCGTTCAAGAAAATAGTTGAGTGCGGTTCTTAATACCGCAATTGCAGCCAGCTTACCGATGTCGTCCCATGTTGGCGCAATTGCAGTTGCGAGAATATCTGCGGCGAGCAACAACTCCAAAGCAACCGTAAGTGCACTTCCAAAGTGTATCCGGATTTCCTGGTTATTTGAGCCGTCACCGGGTACAAAAAGGTGGCGAAAGTACCTGTATAAAAACTTAAGCAATGCTACGCCAATTACAAAAGCTGCAACAACTTCCACCGCACTGCTCAGGTATTTTGTAAGTATTTCAGCTAGTTCTTTCATAAGCTTTGTTGAAAGTAAACTTATCGGTATACAATAGTTATACCTACACTTAAAATAACTAACCGGAACAGATTTGACCCCTCGCTTACTGGTGGCAACACAACGTGCCGCTTCCAAGCCGCGAAGCTGTTGGACAGAAGACCCCTGTGTTGGCTGATTTTTTAGTTCTAATCTTCCCCCAGTCATCGTTGATTTAAGCAGGTTGTGTTTCGCGCTCCGTCCTCTTCCAACCCTATGCTACGGCGGGCAAAGGTCGGCCAGCAGAAGAGATTGCTTCCAGGAAAACTTTGATTACCAGGGGAATGCTTCAGAGGAAAGAAAAGCTTGTTTAAGTCTGCAAACAAAACCGGATTGGTGATTAATTTAGCCGGACGATTCAACAGACATCACAAGATTTTTAATTTGAAAACCTTGCTGAATGCTTCCGGTTCCTGCATATATCATTATCACGTTTGTTTTAACCACGTTACTAACGGTAATAATATTTGCTATTGCAAGCTCAAATGCCAGAATAACCCTGTTCATCCTTACCGGTTGGGTAGTCCTCCAGGCAATTGCAGGTTTTTCCGGTTTTTACCTAACAACGGATACCCTACCTCCAAGATTTGTTCTACTTGTTTTTCCCCCTTTGCTGCTCATCAGCCTGCTTTTTGTAACCCCGGGTGGCAAAAGGTTTATCGACAAAATGGATCCGGGATTGCTAACCTTGCTTCATAGTTGCCGGATACCGGTAGAGCTGGTGCTGTTCTGGCTATCTCTGCAAAAGGCTGTTCCGGGGTTGATGACGTTTGAGGGCAGGAACTTTGATATCGTCTCGGGGCTGACGGCACCAGCGGTTTACTATTTTGGCTACGTAAAAAAGCTGATGAGCAGTAAGATCCTTATCGTATGGCATTTAGCCTGTCTCGTGTTGTTGTTTAACATCGTAATACATGCGATACTTTCCGCGCCTTCGCCATTGCAACAATTTGCTTTTGAACAGCCGAATATTGCCGTGTTGTACTTTCCTTTTGTGTGGCTACCCTGTTGCGTTGTTCCACTTGTTTTATTGTCGCACCTTGCTGTATTGCGGCAGCTGAAAACGGCCAACAAAAGCGTGCAGAAAACAGGGAAGTCGGGCAACAATTACTGAATGGTAACCGGCATTGTAAAAAACATCTTCCAAGCAGCATGATAAATGAATTGGATAACATGGAACAAGGTCATAAATCCGGGTTTGATGATTCGCCTATTGTTGATGAAGTCACACCTGCAACTATGCAAGTACAGAGGAAATTGATCGTTTACATCGCGGCAAGCGTAGACGGCTATATCGCGAAACCAAACGACGACTTAAGTTTTTTAGCTCCTGTTGAAAGGGAGGGTGAAGACTACGGGTACCTTGACTTCATATCAACAGTAGACACCGTGCTTGTAGGCAGAAAAACTTATGAATGGGTGATGAAACAAGTAAGCGAGTTTCCCCATTCAGGGAAGCAAACGTTTGTTATTACACGGACTGCACGAGCAAAGGAGGGCAACATCGAATTTTATACCGGCGACATAAGAGAGCTTGTAACCAAACTCAAGCATGCACCGGGTAACAATATCTTCTGCGACGGCGGTGCGGATTTGGTGAATAGCCTGTTGCAAGATGATCTGGTGGATGAATTTATTCTCTCAATTATACCTGTACTCGTTGGTGCTGGAACCCGGCTTTTCGGAGACGATCGCCCGGAACACACTTTAAAGCTTGTTTCCATCAAACAGTTTGAAAGCGGACTGGTACAAATACATTATAAGCGTGCGACCAATTGAAACCGGTTTTGGTCTTCTCACTTTATGGTCAGCTAAACCAAAGGGTTCGTTGAAGGAAAAACTTATCATGTAGCAGCGCAAAACCAACAACGCTCAATCTAAAGGCTTAGCGGAAACAATAACCATCATCCGCATCGAGCCTGCAGAGCCGGCTCCTTCCCCCATTGGTTGCGAACCTTTTTGCTCCACAACTGTAATGTGTGCGCTTGCAGCCGCCACGTTGCCTCTAAATGGCTCTGTGGAAAGCCGCAAAAAATCAGCACAGCATACCATGGGCAGCATTTTAAACACGCAACATACAAGCACCACCATTGGCGCCGGCAAAACAATTACCCTCGCGGGTGCCACCGGGGAACTCGGGCGCCGGATAGCAACGCACTTACGGAACAACGGTGCCACGGTAAGAGCGTTGGTCCGGAAAGGCAGCAATGGGGCCAACATAGAAGTGCTCCGGTCGATTGGAGCGTCAATAATTGAAGTTGATTACAACAATACCGGGGAACTTATCAATGCTTGTATGGGCAGCACCTGTGTTGTTTCAGCATTGTCTGGATTGAGGGAAGTGATTGTTGACACACAAACACGCTTGCTGGATGCTGCGGTAAAAGCAAAAGTGCCCAGGTTTATTCCTTCGGACTACTCAATTGACTTCACCCGGTTAAAGCCCGGATCAAACCGCAACCTGGATCTTCGGCGGGAGTTCGCGCAAAGACTTGATGCGGCACCTATTGCTGCCACCTCAATCCTAAATGGCATGTTTACCGACCTGCTTAGTGGGGACGCTCCTTTGGTACTTTCAAAGATCAGCCGTGTGCTTTATTGGGGTAATCCCAACCAGTTGCTTGACTTCACTACCACCGATGATACCGCCGCATTTACTGCTGCAGCAGCCTTGGACAATGAAACCCCACGTTATCTTCGGATTGCCGGCGAAGTTGCCAGTATAAGGGGTTTGCAACGGGCTGCAAGCGCAGCTTTGGGTAAACCATTTAAGTTGTTCCGGGCCGGAGGACTAGGGCTCCTGGGTGCAATGATCAAAATCACACGAACGGTAGCGCCCAACAAAGACGATGTTTTTCCACCATGGCAGGGCATGCAGTACATGCACAATATGTTTACCGGGCTGCCTAAGCTTAACCCGCTTGATAATGACCGTTACCCGCACATTCAATGGGTTACCATTCAGCAGGTGCTGGAGCGGGAAAGCAAGAGCTAGTGCTGACTGGTAATAGGATTGCGGCCGCTTGGTTATGCAGCTTGTATGGGCCAGGTTGATTTCGCATAATCTAAGATCCTTACCCGCCAGCTGGACTGGCCGGAGTGCAGAACCAATCTTATCCAGCTGGCACTTTTAGAAAGGCGAGTTTGTTGCTAACGTTAACTGAACGTCATAAGTCAAACTATACTGAACGGAACAAGAAATTGAACGTCACAAATGTTGAGCAACCAGTTTGAATGAATATTGGGTTACAACTAAGTGCTGCGTAGTATTGCTTTCTTTTAGAGAGATGCGAAAGACATTAAGCATTGTAAGGGTTAGATGTCTAGCTTAGCATAGGAGCACACAAGCATATCAACAACATCTTATGCCATCCATTCCCGAACGTTTCAGCTGGGCGGCAGCCCAATTACATATCAACCCTGATGATCATATCGTGGAAATCGGCTGCGGTGCCGGTCTCTTTGCTGAAGTTATCGCGGCGCAGCTCCACGGGGGCAGCTTGCTCGCCATTGACAAGTCTCCGGCAATGTTGGAGAAAGCGCGTAAACGAAACCAGGCATTTATAAACAGCGGTGTGTCGGCGTTTGTAAGTGCAGAATTTGCCAAGGCCAACTTACCCGCGGCTTATTTTGATTGTATCCTTGCCTTCAACGTAAACTTCTTTTGGAAAGATCCGGTGGTTGAGTTGGCAAGTATCCGGAGCGCACTAAAACCACGGGGCAAACTATCTATCTTTCTTCAGGCACCTTATGAAATTACGTTAGATGCAGCAGAGCCGGTAAAGCACAGGCTAAGGGAAAATGGTTTTAAAGTTTTGGATGTGGTATTACAACCAATGCAGCCCACAGCCGTATTGTGCATTGTTGCGCAACCCAACGGTTAACTAAAACAAGGGGCAGGACACCTGCAAAGCATACTTCGTTTCGGCAGAATTTTACTCTTAATTGTTCGGCCAAATGACTGTTTGAGGAGCCAGTTATTGGCCTAAAGCATTTGGATCTGCAGGTTTCTATGCATTTGCTGTGGGTGGACCTGGTTACCCGGTCGTGAGCCCGCGTGAGGGATTGCGTGGAAAGCCCGCAACCCCGCCGTAGGTGGGGTGAGGACTTGGAACAAAAGCCCGACCCCCAACCCAAGTTGGGGGGCACGCCCAAAAAATCTCATACACGGCATTTGGCGATTCGCCGCATCCATTTCTTATTCTTCTGTAAATACCTGGAGTGAAAAGCCCGCAATACGTCCACATCTTTAAGTTAGTGTAAGTTATGCCGCGAAATGGAGCCCTTCAAGGCGGCGTCATTTTTTTGTAGATAGGGCTATGATCTTAAACCATCAAACATGAGAATAGCAACCTATAACGTTAACGGCATAAACGGTCGACTACCTGTTTTACTTCGTTGGCTCAGTGAAACAACCCCTGATATTGTCTGCCTGCAGGAACTTAAGGCGCCGCAGGAAAAGTTTCCTGAACAGGCCATTGCCGACCTGGGTTACGAGGCACTATGGCATGGTCAAAAGAGCTGGAACGGGGTTGCCATCCTCTCACGTGTAGGTTCGATTAGTGAAGTTCGGCGCGGATTGCCCGGAGATCCCGAAGATGAGCATAGTCGTTACCTGGAGGCCGACGTTGCCGGCATCCGCGTCTGCTGCCTGTACCTGCCCAATGGAAATCCCGCCCCGGGACCAAAATTCGAATATAAGTTGCGATGGTTTGACCGGCTGAATGATCATGCGGCTGAATTGCTAAGAATAGACATGCCGGTAATACTTGCAGGGGATTTTAATGTAATGCCTACCGATAAAGATGTTTACAAACCCGAGCGATGGCAGGAAGATGCCCTGTTCAGGCCCGAAGTTCGCGAGGCATTTAAATCGCTTGTTGAACAAGGTTGGACAGACGCGATACGGACTTTTTATCCCGACGAAATCATTTACACCTTCTGGGATTATTTTAGAAACGCATACGGCCGCAATGCAGGTTTGCGTATCGACCATTTTCTGCTGAGTCCGCAATTTGATGGACGCCTCGTTGCTGCAGGAGTAGACCGCGAGGTACGTGGGTGGGAAAAAACGAGCGATCATGCGCCGGTGTGGATTGATGTACTGGATAATCTTTAATATATTTTGCACCTGGCACCCGACAATTCCGACCCATAACCGGGGCTGTATTTACCGCTAAAACCTGACCGTATATGGAGCCTCATTTTACCGGCGGAGTGAACATAGCCATCAAGATCCCGAAAGCAAAATATGAGCAAACGGTAGCATTTTACCGCGACATCTTGAAACTATCGGTAGCCGAAAAGCCGATCAGCAATCCTACGGTGAGCAGAACAAATGAAGTAAAATTTGGGAGCAATATCGTGTGGCTCGACTGTGTTGATAATTATACTCATTCGGAAGTATGGCTGGACCTGAAGACAAATGATGTAGAAGCAGCGACTGAATACCTGAAAGCAAAAGGGGTTGAGACCTGTGATGAATTAGAGGAGATTCCTGCCGGTATGCATTGGATAATGGATCCATCGGGAACCCCGTTTATTTTAAACCAGCAAGATTGAAAACGACACATACAACAAACTACTACAACACCTTTATTGCTGTTGCCGAAGATTGCCCGGCAACAATGGGAGAAGTTCCTCAATTAAAGGCAGGTACCAAATCGATCGCCAATCTTGAATTTGAGCTGATGAGTCGTCATCCCTATGCATTTACCTCGGATGATATTTTGTTCCAGGTGTTTGCAGAACGTAATCAGTTGGATCAAGCAGGGTTTACAGAAGCAAGAGCGGTGCTATTTTCCAAAGGGCAGGCATGTTTGCGTTCATCAGCGTTGGGTAAAAGGTATGGTTGGGGTATCCACTTTAATGAAGAAGGTAAGGTTGCTTTGTTTGGCAGGGAGCAGCCTGAATATCAACAACTGGCCAGGGATACGAACCTCAAACAATTGAAAGCTATGCGTTCGAAGCGCAGCAAGTAATTCTAAGCAAACAGCGGATGTAAATCGTACAAAGCATCTAACTGAAACAGGGTGTTCTGTGCAGATCTGAACGAGGGTGTGTGCATATAAATACTCGGCGGCTAACATTCAAACGGATTCTGCAGAAGAGCTATTTTCGGACATGAGAATGTTGAAAATAGCCGGCCGTGTTTTCCTTTTATTGTTTGTGGTATTGAATATTGTTGCCGCATTTCATGCCTACCGCTTCACCCATTTTTCGGATACCAACAGCAAGAAGACGAACGCATCAAAACTTAGCCCTGTGGCAAAGTTAAAGACCATTGTATTTGGGATATCAAACCCGCGGCCCGTAAATGGCAGGTTGCCAACGCAGAACTATCGGGTCCTTCACCTCCAGAGCAATAAGAAAATAAGTTGCTGGTACATGACACAGCATAACAGCAGGGGTACGGTCATCCTCTTTCATGGTTATGGCGGCAATAAATCTTCGATGCTTGACAAGTCAGACGTGTTTTATGCAATGGGTTATAATACTTTGTTGGTTGACTTTATGGGTAGCGGTGACTCCGAAGGTAACCAAACCACAATAGGGTTTAAGGAAGCGGAGCAGGTGAAGACATGCTTTGATTTTATCACCAGAATGGGCGAAAACCACATCTTCTTATTTGGAACTTCCCTGGGTGCGGTCGCGATATTAAAAGCAGTGAAGGACCATAACATACAGCCTGGCGGCATCATGCTCGAATGCCCGTTTGGCACCATGTATGAGACAACTGTGGCGAGGTTTCGCACAATGAATATTCCCCCTTTTCCTATGGCTGGTTTATTGGTTTTTTGGGGTGGACTTGAAAACGGCTTTTGGGGTTTTGGGCACAACCCTATTGATTACGCAAAAGCGGTTAAATGCCCTACCCTGCTGCTTTATGGTGAGCAAGATGAAAAGGTAAGCCGGGCAGAAATCGACAATATCTACAAAAACCTAGATGGCAGCAAGCAGTTGAAGACATACCCGCTTGCCGGGCATGAAAATTATCTTGTGCAATATCGCACGGAATGGATAGCCGACGTGCAGGCGTTTACGGGCGGAACAAATGGTAAATAGTTGAAGCGCTGCCCTGCTTATGCGGTAAGTAGCCGCACCACCTAACTGTTGCGGAATGCTCCAGTTGGAACACATTTTTAGATATACCATGAAGGAGGAGTAGTGCAACATTCGCGTATAGTTCATCACCTGTTTGGCGGGAAAACATGTTCTGTTGTATGCGGAATACTGCTAATAAGCCTGTTTGTTGTAAATGACTGCAGGTTGATTGATGTCATTCTTGAAGGCCGGAACGAGCGACCCATGCTCGTGGTATTCGCCTATGCTGCAGCATTTTGCTCGATTATAACTATGATGTTGAACAGGAACATCTGGGTAAAAAAATTTGCCGAGGTATTGGTGTTTTCTGCGATTTACACCGACCTTCTTTACCTGATGCTCAGCGGCTACCCGTTTTCATACCCCGATGCAATCAACCTCTTTAATAATCCGGAATACGCCTCAGCTGCCTTTGCGACCTTTAAAATACCTTTTCTGCTTGCCTTCGTTGGTACCGGGATCGCTTTTGCACTGTTACAGTTTTCGCTAAAACCTGTTCAGCGCAGGTTTGCACCGGGTTGGCTTATGCTTTTTCTTGTCATTCAGGGAATACTTTATTTATCGTCTGCAAGAGCTGCGGGTTGGCCTGACCTGATGCCTGCTGTTTACCGGGTTTCTGGCAACCTGCTTACGTCGAATATTGTGCGACCCGAAACACGGTGGCGACGGGATAAGGTAAGGGCTATACCTCTCGGCAACAAAGTTGATCATGTATTTATCATCGTGGATGAAAGTGTAACCGCAACTGCCCTAAGCATCAACGGTTCACGCTTTTCCACAACACCTTTTCTGCAGGCAAATACAAACAGGCTTATCAATTTTGGTGTTGCCACTTCATTCACCAACTTTAGTGCGGGTTCCAATCTTTCTCTTATGGCAGGAATGCAAATGCGCGAGTTGCCTGATACCGGCTATGAGGCCTTTGCAAAGCCAGGCATTTTCCGGTATGCCAGGCAAGCGGGTTATCAAACCTATTTACTTGACGCGCAAACCCCGGGTGACAAATTGCAGAACTACACGACCAGTCAGGACCTGGCGTTTATTGATAGTATTTATAAGCCTTCACATTCCGAAGATGTTCCATTATTTCACCGGGACTCGTTGATTGCCGAAAAAATTGCAGCTATCGCCAGCTTAAACGTTCCCACGTTTACCTATGTCAACAAGTTTGGTGCACACTGGCCTTACAACACCAACTATCCACCAACGGCCCTGGCAAAAACATTCAGTTCGGTTGAGCAAAAAAGAGAGACAGCAAAACATTATTTCAGGTCGCTGCAATGGAACGTTGACCAGTTCTGGCACACCTTAATGAACAGGCTGCCTGCAAACAGCAAACTGCTGATACTTTACACCGCCGACCATGGCGAACACTTTAATGCAAAACCGCTGAACATTAAACATGCATCAATTTACCGGGCAAACTCAATTGAAGGTCTCGTTCCTTTGCTTGCAGTTGACCGGGCAGGATTCTTTCCCCCTGGTTACGCTCCGGAACGGGATCGCTATTCGCATGAATACATCTTCCCAACCCTGCTTGTTGCTATGGGGTATGACCCAGGCTTTGTTGCAGCGCAATACGGACGTACATTATTGCAGCCGGCTTGTGAAAAGCCACGCTGGTTTCAAACGGGGGATCTCTTTGGAAGAGGAACCAACAAGCGGGTTGTTGTAGATACGGGTCGCTTACGCCATCCTTAAGCCGCAATATGGGATCAACGTCATCAGCAAGAGCAATAGTAATAACCTAGGTGTATACATCATCCGACCCGGAGGACCCTATCCCAAAATCAACAAAAAGTATAAGCGGCCGGTCAAACGGCTGCACGCCCGCAGTTCGCAAAAAAGATTTAGGTGTTATGCCGTCTGCATGCAAGTGACCGCCCTTAAACGGGTTTATTTTGCTTATTAACAAATGAATGTGGTTAAATGCATTGCTGCCCCGGTTAATAGTGATACTTTTATCGAATATTAATATCAACGTTATGACAGAAAAAGGAACCGTAAAGTTTTTCAACGTATTGAAAGGCTTTGGCTTTATCACCAGCAATGAAGGAAAAGATTATTTTATACATACTTCAGGGCTTAATGGTGGCTCACTGAAAGATGGTGCCAGTGTTGAGTTTGAAACAAGACAGGGACAGAAAGGCCTCGAGGCTTACAATGTTGAAGTACTTGATTAAGTTTGCTAAACATCTTGCAAAAATGCCACCCCAGCGGGTGGCATTTTCATTTACGCTATATTAATATCGGAAGGTCACATTATGCTGCTGATGACTTTGCAACCATGAACGCTGTGGGAGCAAATGCCTGGCTTGATCCTGCGCCAATATAGCCCGGTTTCGAACTACTCGAACTCTCCCGGAGCCAGGCATACCTGCCAATATTCAATTATTTTCCTGATGGTGTTTTCGATGTCGTTAAACGATGTTGGTTTTACAAAAAATCCCTGGACCGATAATGAATAGGCATCAAGGACGGCTTTTTTTGTTGCGCCGGTTGTAAAAAACAGGTAGGGAATACACTTTCTCTGCAGTTTTTCATTTGTAAAAATCTTGTTCCTTAGTTCAAAGCCGTCCATCTTCGGCATGTTGATGTCAGATAAAATTAAAAACGGCTGGTCATCCGACTCATTCAAATAGCGCAGGGCATCATCACCATCCTGGAAAAACCTGATCTTGTTTACATAACCAAGCCGTGCAAATATCTCCACCAGGATCAACTGATCGTCGACATCATCTTCAATAACGATTATCGGCCCCAATTTATTCATATCTGCAGTATTTACTGTAATGTAAATAAATAAACCGGGGTGAAGTAATCACCAACAAACTTCTGCCCGGCAAGCGAAGTTCTTCTCTACTCCCCGCGAGTAAATCAAACATAAAACCTGCGGGTAAGGGTATACCACCTGTGTACCTAATAGCACTACCCCTTACTGCAATTGGGTTAAAGTAAGTAAATTCAATCGCAATTACTTCAGCACCTTTATAAACCTTCACTCCTCATGCAAGCAATAAGAAAATCGGTGTTCCTGCTTATCACCCTTTCCTTACTGGTAAGTTGTAATGGAACATCTACCGCCATGAAAGACGATGGAACAACACAAACCAGGAAAAAAGTCGTTGGCGGAGGTTGCGATGGCTGTGAACTGATGTTTGTTGGTATGCCAAAGAATATCGATCATATTGATACGAGTGCGGGGTGGAATGAAAAAGGACAAAAGCTGGCGATTAGCGGGGCGATATATAAAGCTGATGGTAAAACCCCTGCACCCAATGTGATCCTGTATTACTGGCAAACGGATAATAGTGGCGTCTATTCTCCGGTTGACGGTATGGCCGTTGAAGCAAGATCTCATGGTCATATTCGCGGATGGATTAAAACCAATCCTCAAGGCAGGTATTCAATTTACACCATCCGTCCGGCTCCGTACCGGGATCGTTCAAGCCCGGCACACATTCATATCTCCCTTAAAGAGCCAACAATAAACAACGAATACTACATTGACGATTTCCAATTTGATGACGACCAATTATTGACTAACGCAATAAGACAGCAAGCTGATAATCGTGGTGGAAGCGGGATCTTAAAAACGGTGAAGCGCGGCAACCTGGAGCTCGGCACACGCAACATTATACTTGGATTGAATATACCCGGGTACCCGCGATAAATTGCGAAGCACTATTTGCACGATAAAAAGTTTATTTTATTCAACTGAAGTGTATGCAAGCTCGATTTGAGAAGCTAACCAGGAAGCAAGTTATAGGCGTGAGAAAGCGCATGTCATTCGCTGAAGACCTTACCCCGGCGCTATGGCAAGCATTTATGCCAGGGCGAAAAGAGATAGCAAACGCCTTAACCAGCAACCTTTACTCCATTGAACAATACGATAGTCCTCAATTTTTAGACAACTTCAATCCCCGCGCCACCTATACCAAATGGGCGGCTGTTGAAGTCTCAGATCTAAGCTTCATTCCCAATGGCATGGAGGCGATGACAATACCTGCAGGGGATTATGCTGTGTTTGTACACAGGGGTCCTGCAAGCCTTGCCCGACAGACCTACCAATACATCTTTGAAACCTGGCTACCTTCTGCTGAAGTGAACCTGGACCACCGGCCACATTTTGCTGTGATGGATGAGCACTACCGCGCCGACGACCCGAATGCAACAGAAGAAATTTGGATACCCGTGAAAGCGCGTTAACCATTCCTTGTATTCAGGATAGACAAGACGATTAAAGTTGATTGTTCATTACCCAGGTTTATTCGTGAGCAAAAAGGCATTATAGCGCAAGGGTAGAATATTCTGCGTGATCTGTTCCTGGGCATTCGAAGCAGCTCTAAATAGCCCCGAAGCGCGTAAACATGATTAAACCAAGGCGAGACATCGGGTGCTCACCCGAATAGAAAAAAGAAAATCAAACCCCGCCCATGCTTTGACCCCGATTATCTTGCATGTTATCCGGCAAATCCCTAATCACTCTTAGCCAACCAGTAAAAAGTACCACAGAACACCTGAATAGTACCCTTAGGCCTGGTTAAAGGGCGGTAGTTTTGCATCAGAAATAAAGGTCATGTCAAAGCAACAACTTCCGGTCTACAGCATATGCAGTCTCACGAAAACACCGCAGTTGCCCAACGACTGTATTGCTGACGACTTCAAACATTACCTTGAGGTTCACAAGGACCTACACTTCCCACATAAACATTCTTTTTATCACCTTGTATATTTTTCCGAAGGCTCAGGAAGTCACTCCATTGATTTTCTAACATTCCCCGTACACCCTGGCCAAATATATTTTATGGTGCCTGGGCAAGTACACACTTGGGAGTTTGACAATGGTCCGAACGGGTACATCATTAATTTTTCTGAACAATATCTAAGTGCGCTGATCCAAAATCCGAGATACCTCGACCAGTTTACTTTTTTCTCCGGGCAAGCAAAAGAACAGGTAATTGATATACCGCTGGATGGCAGAAACCAGGTCGAGCAAACGCTTGCTGCGATAGTGCGGGAAGCAAATTCAACCAACAACTTAAAAGATGATTTTGTACGCGCAGCACTGGTGCAATTGTTCATCCAGGTCAACCGGTACACACAAACAGGAGGTCGTAGTCAACTTAATAATTACAACCGTTTACTACTTCGAAACTTTCAAAAACTCATTGAACAACACTTTAAAGAAAAGAAGTTGTCTAAGGAATATGCGGCTATGCTTTATGTGACGCCCAATCATTTAAATGCATTAACTAAAGACATCACTGGTTTATCTGCAGGTGAACTGATCAGGGATCGCATAATTCTTGAAGCAAAAAGATTGCTTGTAAATGCAGATATGTCGATTATGGAAATTGCAAATGACCTGGACTTTCTTGACAACTCCTACTTTTCAAAGTTCTTCAAAAAGTATGTCGGGGTAACGCCTGAAATTTTCAGAAAACAAATACATAAAACTTAGAAGATGGTAACTATACAAGGATCACAATTAAGCGACATGAATTTTACAGAACCGGCAGAAAAAAGGAGCCCGTTAAAGCTCCTTGCCTGCAAATGCCCGAGGTGCAGGGAAGGGGACATGTTTGAGGATAAGAATCCCTGGCACCTGAAAAACACGATGAAGATGTATCCCCAATGCCCCATTTGTAAACAGCCTTTCGACATTGAAGTAGGCTTCTACTTTGGTTCAAGCTATGTAAGCTATGCATTTACAGTTGCCTTAAGTGTGGCTACATTCATTGCATGGTGGGTGATCATAGGTTTCTCCATCAATGACAACAGGATATTTTACTGGCTCACCTTTAATGCCCTGCTACTGATTGCTATGCAGCCTTACCTCATGCGGGTAGCCAGAACCGGGTGGTTGGCCTTTTTGGTAAAGTATGATCGCAACTGGAAAAACAATCAGCCGAAGCCGGTAGAGCGAAACAATCGGGACCAGCAGAACAACTGGTAAAAGCGTATTCAGCTTCAATTGGCTTTTAGTAAAAGAAGCTTTTTGGCTCCGGCGGCAGATCTTTCCCGAACATTGTTGCACGCCCGCCTGCGGCAGTCGGACGGGTGTGACTCCCTTGTACAGCTGGTATTCTGTTCGGCGAACCTCTACGCCGGGGTTTAAAACAAACAAACAGCGGGTATACTTAACTCCCTTTCTACATGCAGTTTGCCCGACAAAATATTTTCATTCAAATGCGAGCCTCATTAAATTGATAGCACAGCGTGGCGCCACTTCGCTTTCTCACTTGATTCAATAAGAAGTCCGTCTACCTTTTAATGGTTTCCAGCCCTGCTTTGCGGGGCTTTTTTTGTTCTTTGCGGATCCCGACTGTAAAAACGCCGGTATGGCGGCATATTGCCTGCCTTGCCCTTTCCATATTCCATCAACTTCCTACCATTGTTTTCCGTTATCAAACATTTTGTCCGGAATCGGATATTTTTCATAATTAAATATTTCGCAAATCAGTGTAAATCACTCGTTTATGTCTGGCACCGTGCTTGGAACATACCAGTTCAAATCAGCACTGTATGGATAAAGAAATTGCGCGGGAGGTTGTAAAAGCAAAACAAAACAAAACGATCGTTTATGCGATCGTAATCGTGCTTGCACTTGCAATCGCCCTTTGGCTACTCCGGTCATCAATCAAATCATCGCTCGATGCCGGATCGTTTACCACTTCAGTTGTAGAAGTGGGTAGTATTGAAAATACCATTACGGCTACCGGGGAAGTATTGCCCGAATTCGAACAGGTGATTACCAGCCCCATCAACGCTGCGATTAAGGAAGTAAGTCTTGATGCCGGCACACACGTAAAAGCCGGACAATCCATCCTGGCGCTGGATAAGCAAGCATCGCAAAACGACTATGAAAAATTGGAGTTTCAATTAGAGTCAAAAAGAAACAGCATAAGCAAGATGCGGCTGGAGCTGAACAAAAGCTTCTTTGATATCAGGTCAAACAACGACATTAAGCAATTGCGCATAAACAGCCTTGAGGCGTCGGTTGAAGATGCAAAACGTTTGTTCAAAGCTGGGGGTGGTACCCGTGAACAGATAGCCCAGGCCGAACTCGCGCTCAAGGTTGCCCTGCTGGAGAAAAAGCAGTTGGAAAACGAGATTACGAGCAAGCAACAAACAATGAAGGTCGACATTCGGGAGAGCGAAATTGCCGCAGCTATTCAGGAAAGCGACCTGCGTGAACTCGGCAGAAAGCTACAACAAGCCACCATCACAGCATCACGCGAAGGGGTGATTACCTGGGTAAATAAAAACATCGGCTCAAGTATAAAAGAGGGAGAGTCACTGGTTCGTATTGCAGACCTGAAAAGCTTCAAAATAACGGGTAGTGTTTCCGATGCTTATCTGGACAAGGTTAAAACAGGTATGCGTACCATAGTGCGCATTAATGACTCAACGATCCGCGGCACCATCACCAATGTAAACCCTTCCGTGCAAAATGGCATTGTTGCTTTCGACATTGGGCTCGACGAAAGAGACAATAGCCTGCTGCGCCCAAACATGAAAGTGGATGTATACCTCGTTACAGCAAGCGAGAACAAAACAATGCGTGTAGCCAATGGTCCGGCGTTCAAAGGCTCTTCCACACAAGACATTTTTGTAATCAGGAACGGCAAGGCGTTTCGCACTACTGTAGACATCGGGATGACCAACTTTGATTACGTTGAAATTAAAAACAATGTAAAACCCGGCGACGTAATCATTACCTCTGACATGAGCCAATTCAAAAATGCAAAGGAGATCATCATCAACAACCAACCATCAAATGAAACGAAAACAACTGCCACTTATTTTCATACTACTGATATGCTGTTTGCAAAGCTGGGCACAGGCAATTGATACCACGGTACTCACCCTACAACAGGTTGTGGAACTCGCAAAGGCAAAATCAATAGCTTCCAAACAGGCTGCAACCCTAAAGGAAACCCGTTATTGGCAATGGCGGACGCATAAGTCGAATTACCAACCGCAGCTTTCTTTAAACGGCAACCTGCCTGGCTATAGCAAAACATTCCGTGAAGTTTTACAACCAAATGGAACCATCGAGTTTCAGCCTGTCCGCTACAACAACTCGTCGCTTAACCTTGCACTAACTCAAAGTATTGCCCGGACCGGTGGAACCATTTTCGCAACTACACAGATGCAACGGTTCGACGATTTTGATCGCAAAACGGTGCTTTATAATGGGGTGCCCTATGCGATCGGCTATAGTCAACCAATATGGAAATGGAACCCGCTAAAATGGGACAACAAGATTGAGCCACTGAAGTATATGGAAAGCAGGCAGGTGTACATTGAATCGATGGAACAAATTGCCATAAACGCGACCAGCTATTTCTTCGATCTCCTGGTAGCACAGGTAAACCTCCAGATCGCCGAAACCAATTATACAAACAACCAGAACATTCTTCGGATTGCACAGGAAAAGTTTGACATGGGCAAAATTTCAAGAAACGAAATGCTGCAACTTCAACTCGAGCAGCTGAAAGCACAGAAAGCAGTTGGGGTTGCAAAACGCGACATGGAGATTGCTACTTTAAGCCTGCGCTCGTATACGGGTTTGTCAACAACAAAAATAAGGCTGTCACTACCAGCATCTTCAATCAGGATGAAGGTGGATACGTCAAAGGTGGTTGCTGAAGCTTTGGAAAACAGGTCGGATGCGATCGCCTTTATGCGAAAATTAGCCGAAGCAAAACGGGACCTGGCAAAAGCAAAAGCGGACAACGGGTTGAATGCGACCTTAACGGCAAGAGTTGGTTTTTCAAAGTCGGCGAGGGACCTGGGTAAGGTCTATCAATCACCGATCAACCAGCAGCAGTTCCAGCTTGAGTTCGACATCCCGATCCTTGACTGGGGCAGGTCAAAGTCAAGAACCAAAACAGCAGAAGCAAATAAGCAGTTTATTGAATATGCTGTTGAACAGGACAAGCAGAATTTCAGCCAGGAAATCTATACCCAGGTAACCTTATTCGAGATGATGAAAAATCAATTGGTGCTTACCGCCAGGGCCGATAGCATTGCTTCGGAAAAGTACCAGATCGCAAAGGAACGGTATGTATTGGGCAACCTGAGCATAACCGATTTAAGTATTGCATTCCAGGAGAACGACCAGGCCAAGAGAGACTATGTTTATGCACTCCGCGACTTTTGGGGATCGTATTACCAGCTTCGCTACCTGTCGTTGTACGATTTTGAAAAGAACACAAAAATCACGTATCGATAAATCCAAAACTTATACATATGCTGCCAACTCAAATGCAGGAAACAAGCGCAACAAACAGATTACAAAAAAAATCCACCCCAATGATTAGTTTAAAAAACATTGAGAAAGTTTACCGCACCGACACCGTGGAGACGCAGGCGCTGAACAACCTGAACCTAAACATCGGTAAAGGCGAATTTCTTTCCATAATGGGACCTTCGGGCTGCGGTAAGAGTACATTATTGAACATCATGGGCCTGTTGGATGTGCCCACCAGCGGTGAAGTGCGAATTGATGACAACACCACAACCAATTTTCCAGACAAACAGCTTGCTGCATTCCGGAATAGAAAGATCGGATTCATCTTTCAGAGTTATCACCTCATCAACGACCTGAAAGTATTAGACAACGTTGAGTTACCCCTGCTGTATCGAAAATCGACCGGTAAAGAGCGAAGCATCCTTGCGGCGCAGGCACTGGAAAAGGTTGGACTCAGCAATAGGATGAAACACTTTCCAACCCAGCTATCCGGGGGGCAAAAACAACGGGTAGCCATCGCCCGTGCAATTGTGGGCCAACCGGAGATCATCCTCGCCGACGAACCTACCGGCAACCTCGATAGCAATATGGGAAACGAGATTATGGATATCCTGCTTCAATTGAATCGCAACGATGGAACAACAATCGTTATGGTTACACACGACGAACAAATGGCCCGTAAAACACACCGGCTGGTCAGGCTGTTCGATGGAAGCCAGGTGCTTTAAGCGCATTCGTTATTAGCTTGTATACACTAGATGGCAGCCCTTACCAGCAGCAACCAGGACACCATTGGTGTTTGCTTAATCAATCATTCGACATCTTCACCGCATTCATAATACTACGATATGCTCAGGAATTATTTTAAAATCGCAATAGCTGTATTGAAAAGGCGAAAGTTCTTCACTTTTATCAGCTTATTTGGGATCAGTTTTACGCTTACCATAATGATGGTAGTAACAGCGTTTATCGACGACGTTTTCAGTTCAGGATACCCCGACTATAATCGCGACCGAACATTATATGTAAACTCCATTAAACAGGTGAATACTAAAAAAGGGCATTCACAAATGGGGCCCGCTAGTTACCACTTTTTCGATTACTATGTCGGGCAACTCAAAACACCTGCAATGGTGGCTGTTTCAACGAACTTTTCCCCGAGCAACACCTATGTGAATAATAAGAAACTTGTGATCAACCTTAAGTACACCAACGCCGACTACTGGAACGTGTTGCAATACCGTTTCGTAGAGGGTAAACCGTACCAGAAAGAGCAGGTGGATCGGGGGGAGAAAGTGGCGGTAATATCGACAGAAACAAAAGACAGTTATTTCGGCAGTAATGCACCGGCAGTTGGAAAATACATCGAAACCGACAATGTCTGTTACCGTGTAATCGGTGTTGTTGACAATGTGCCCGTTACCAGGTTTATGGTATATGGAGATATGTACCTGCCCTATACCGTTTCAAAAGCAGACTACCGTGCAAAAACGCTAATGGGCAGCTACACGGGCATCCTGATGGCGAAGTCTGCCGGTGATGTCGAAAAGATGCAAGAGGAATTTTCCGCGATGGCACGGCGGCTACCCACAGATCGTAAAGAACTAGATAAAGTAATCGTGAATGCTGACCACTACCTCGCAAGCTTTACAAGACAAGTATTTGGAAACGCAGGTAGTACAGGGCTGGCTATGTTTTTTACAGCAGTGGGGTTATTTACGCTCTTGTTTATGCTGCTGCCAACACTTAACCTGGTTAATATAAACATCAGCAGGATAATGGAGCGATCATCGGAGATTGGGGTACGGAAAGCATTTGGTGCCAGCAGCAGTACGCTCGTGTACCAATTTATCATTGAGAACATCATATTAACCATTCTCGGTGGCATCCTGGGTGTAATCTTTTCCTATATCGTACTGCAGATATTTAACAGCAGCAACCTGCTTGCAAACGTTCACTTAAGCATTAACCTGCAGGTTTTACTATATAGTCTCATTGCCTGCATCGTGTTTGGATTACTATCGGGTGTATACCCCGCATGGCGAATGTCGCGGCTGCATGTTGTTACGGCCCTGAAGGCTTAATTAAATCATTTTACAAAAACGCTTATATGCTTTCACACTTGTTTAAACTAATCTGGAATAAAAAAAAGCAAAACTTTCTGCTGTTGATGGAGATGTTTGTATCATTTCTTGTGATGTTTGCTGTATTTACCTTGTTGGTATATTATTACAAAAATTTCAAAGTGCCCCATGGGTTTCAATACGAAAACGTGTGGGCAGTAAACTACAATGATGCTGTTAAACCCGATCGCCTGGACTCTGTTGCCTTATACATGCAAACCGTAAGGCAAACATTGCTTGGCGTAGACGGTGTGCAGGACATTACCTTTACTTCAGCAAACATTCCGTTTTCTTTCACCCAAAACAACAACTTCGTTTCTTACAACAAAAATAAAGTTCTTGCTAATGTATACGAAGCTGAAGACAACTATGCATCACTCTTTAACCTCAGCGTAATTTCGGGAAGATGGTTTGACAAAACCGACATCGCCGGCCAGACGAATACGATTGTAATCAACAACAGGTTAAAAGAGTCGCTGTTTGGTAATGATGAAGCTATTGGCAAAACAATCTTAGCCGGTGACGAAAAACTAAGAGTCATCGGGGTATCGAACGACATGAAAATCGATGGTGATTACCAGCCAACCGAAAATGGTTTTTTTCGAAAATTAGATACCGCAGGTTTAAAATACAACAGCACAATACTGGTCAAGATAAGGCCAGGTATAGATGCTTCGTTTGAGCCAAAACTCTTTAAGGTACTTAACAACGTAATCAGAAATGCCAATATCGAAATTGAACACTTTACAAAAAAAAGAGAGCGTAAAAATACCTTAAGCCTGGTACCGATGATCTTATTATCTGTTGTCGGCGGGTTTCTCATCATTAACGTAGCGCTGGGTTTATTTGGGGTGTTATGGTACAACATCAACAAACGCCGGTGTGAAATTGGCCTTCGGAGAGCCGTTGGCGCAAGTGGTTCAGCCATTTCATGGCAGCTCATTGGGGAGGCACTTGTACTCTCCACACTGGCCATAATCCTTGGATCCTTCTTCGCAGTCCAGTTTCCACTACTCAATGTTTTCGATCTACCTGCAGGTGTTTACCTGACTGCCATTGCCCTCGCAATAGCTTTCATTTATGGGCTCGTTATGATATGCGCATTATACCCTGGAAAACAGGCAGCAGCGATCTACCCTGCGGTTGCATTGCATGAAGAATAAGAAACAAACGGTTTAAGATAGTGTAATACTACGGGGACTCGTTGCCCGCCTTGACGCGGCTAAATTGAAAAGGATCGCTTCGTTAAGAGCTGCGCCCATAATCGATGAATTGGTCTATGGTTGATACCACCAAACAAATACAAATGGAGCAACAGTTTGGGGCGGTATTAATGACATAAATAACAGTAATTTCCCTTTTTGATTTTAACGCAAACATGATACTGATTATCGACGACGATATTGCTGTACGCACATCCCTGATGCTGCTTCTAGATCACGAAGGTTACGAAGCTAAAGCTGTGGATGGACCTGACCAGGCATTGGAAGCTTTACAAAAGGATACGCCTGAGCTGATCATCCTTGACCTAAACTTTTCCATTGACACCTCGGGAGGGGAGGGCATGGCGCTGCTTAGAAAAATCAGGAATATCAACGATGCAATACCGGTTATATTGATAACGGGATGGGGCAGCATTGAACTGGCGGTACAGGGAATGAAGCTTGGCGCAAGCGACTTCCTTAACAAACCCTGGAGCAACGATCATGTGTTGCAATCGGTAAAAACCTTACTTGAACTTAAAGAAAAGAAGACCCAAACGCATAGCCGCAGTCAACTCGATGCGATGTACAACTTCTCACAGATTGTCGGCGAAGATCCGGGCATGCTGGCAATTCTTGAGACAGTCGGAAGGGTGGCAAACACCGATGCATCAATATTAATTACAGGTGAAAGTGGCACAGGCAAAGAGCTGATTGCTGAAGCCATTCATCAAAACAGCCTTCGCGCTAACAAGCCATTTATTAAAGTAAATCTCGGCGGCATTTCCACTTCCCTGTTCGAAAGCGAAATGTTTGGACATGTACGCGGCGCTTTTACTGATGCAAGACTGGACAGGACGGGCCGCTTTGAGATGGCGAACAGGGGCACCATCTTTCTTGACGAAATCGGCGACCTCGATGCATCAAGCCAGGTAAAACTGCTACGGGTATTGCAGGACAGGACCTACGAGGTACTTGGAAGCAGTCGCACCAAAACCGTGGATTTACGGGTAATTTGCGCTACCAACAGGAACCTCGAAGAAATGGTCAGCCGCGGAACTTTCAGGGAAGACTTGCTCTATCGCATAAACCTGATTACCATTAAACTTCCCTCACTGCGGGAACGGCAGAAGGATATTCCAATACTAACCCGTTTCTTCATCAAAAACCTGAAAGAAATCTACCGTCGCCCGAACCTGGATGTCAGCAAAGACGCATTGAAGTGGCTGCAACAGCTGCCCTTACCTGGGAATATCAGGCAGTTGAAAAACCTGGTAGAAAGATCGGTTCTTGTTAGCCGGGGCGATCTACTGGACGTTGCTGATTTTAAATCACAACTCGAACTATCGCCCGGCCGAAAAGGAAGCCTGCAACTACCGGAAGTTGGCAGCATTACGCTCGACGAACTGGAGGTACAGATGATCAGGCGAGCCATGGATTTTCATAAAAACAAAATATCGAAAGCTGCTGCTGCACTGGGTATTACCCGCAGTTCTTTATATCGAAGACTGGAGAAATACAATATACCTTACGATGACGCTTCGGACTAAGTACCTGGTGTTTGTTGCCATCCTCCACGGGGTAACCCTCGTGCTCTCTTACTTTATCTTCAGGGAGCATAAAATCTTGTTTATTGCATCAGAACTGTTGATCATCGGGTCACTGGTTATTGCATGGCAGTTGTACCGGCAATTGCTTCAACCATTGCAGGCACTAATGAGGGGTGTGGAAGCAATCAAAGACCGGGACTTCAATGTTAAATTCGTAAAAACCGGCAAGTACGAAATGGACGAGTTGATTGAGGTGTACAATCGAATGATCGACGAGCTAAGGGATGAACGAACCAGGCAACAGCAACAACATTTTTTCCTTGAAAAACTTATTCAAACCTCCCCTACCGGTATCCTGATCCTGGACCATGATGAAAACATCCAGCAACTGAACCCACGTGCTTGTCAATTGCTGGGTGTCGACGAACAAGGTATCAAAAACAAGCCCATTGCCGGCATTCAAAATCCGATTTTACAGCAGGTAACGCAATTGCCATCCGGCAAAGCAACCACAATCACCATCAATGGCATAAACACCTTTAAGCTTCAGAAATCTCATTTCATTGATCGCGGCTTCCCCCGCCTGTTTGTGATGATCGAAGAACTTACTGCTGAAATTCTTGCGGCAGAAAAAAAGGCTTACGGAAAGGTCATCAGGATGATGGCACATGAAGTTAATAACACCATCGGGCCGGTAAATTCAATTCTACAGTCTACACTAAGCAAGGATGATCTCTGGTTCAACAATAAACACCAGCCTCTCCAACAAGCATTGCAAGTAGCGGTGGATCGCAACCATAACCTAAACCTGTTTATGCGGAATTTTGCAGATGTTGTCCGGCTTCCTGAACCAAAGAAGAAGCAAGTAGACCTGCATATATTAATTGCCAATGTGGGCGTACTGATGCAACATAAAGCAAGCGAAAAACGGGTTCAATTTAAATTTGAATTTGCGCCAGGCAACATTGTGATTAACGCCGACGAACAACAACTTGAACAAGCACTGATCAATATCGTAAAGAATGCCATTGACGCGATCGGGGATGCCGGGTGTATCACGTTTACAACGGGGGAACGTCCCCGCAGGCTTGTTATTACCGATACCGGAAAGGGTATATCCAGTGAAGAGGCCCCTCATCTTTTCAGCCCATTTTATAGCACCAAAAAAGACGGGCAGGGAATAGGTCTTACACTCACGAAGGAGATACTCATCAACCACCAGTTTGCTTTTTCGTTAAGGACGATTGAACCGGGTAAAACAGCCTTTGAAATTCACTTCGACCATGAAGTAATTTCCTGATGTCAATAAAGCAAAGAATGTACGGCTTCCTATTTCGTACTCCATCGATGCCACCTATTCTGCCGTTGAACCGAGCGTGGCAACGATGTCGCCCAAAGTAAACTACAGCCGGTAATATAAAAAAAAGTATGTGCTGTACGGTTTGAAATCCTATGGCACTCATGCCCGAACATCATTTCTTCGACATCATACGTTTTCGGTGCTGTAGTCCCCAGTCCCGCATTTCACCGATAATCTTTTGTAGCGACTGACTGTACTTTGTCAGTTCATATTCGACGCTCACAGGGGATGTGGCGTAGACCGTCCTGGTTACAAATTCATTCAGCTCGAGTTCCTTCAATTCTTTCGACAATATCTTGGGTGTAATCTCTTCAAGTGTCCGTTGAAGGTCCTTGAACCTGGTGGGTCCGGTACTAAGTGCAACGATAATGGGCAGCTTCCACTTGCCGCTCAAAACGTAAAGTGTGTCGCGAACTGCAGCAATACTTTGTTTGCAGGCAGCAGGGCTATGAACAATGTTTTCTGTCGGCATGTTGTGGTTGTTCAGCGGTATCCTCCAGGTTACTGGTATCCTTTAGTATACTGGTATCTAATGGATAGCTAAAATATATAGCTTTGTCGTCTAAACATAAAAACATGTCTCAGAAAACAAGAAATCTTCTCGGTTGGAGCCTGACTGCTATTCTTTCTATGGTCTTTTTTGCCAGCGCTGCTATGAAATTTACCGGTGGCGAAGATGCAATCAGGAGTTACGGAGCCATTGGCCTCAGCGCAGCAACAGTACGTTTAATTGGAGTTGTAGAACTACTCTCCATAGCGCTGTTTATCATTCCGCGTACTGGATTGTTGGGAACGTTGTTATTGGCGGCCTACCTTGGTGGAGCTATTGCTACCCACCTCGAACACCAACAACCCGTTATCGTACCTGTCATTGTCCAGTGTGTGGTGTGGATCACCGCTACTATCCGCTTTCCGGAGCTGAGTACAAGGATAAGAACCGCCGGCAGCGCACAACAGCATTCACCGGCCCTCCGTTAACTCCACTCCGCAGGTAGCAGCAGTACCGATGATAGCTTACCGGTTTGAAAGTGACTTAATAAAAGCGATTACCTGCCGTTTTTCAGTTGCGCTAAGGTTTAAACGCGTGGTAGGAAGGGTCTGGTTAGGTAACTCAAAACCAAGACCCGCACCACCACCCTTATCGTAAAAGTCCATTACCTGGTCCAATGTTTCGAAAACACCATTGTGCATATAAGGCGCCGTAAACATTGCATTTCGCACGGTTGACGTTTTAAAGGAGAACAGGTGTTGCGGTATATGGTATAGCTGGTACTTTCCGGAGTCAAGGTCCTGTATGGGATGTAAGGTGTCGGAATTCGCGGGTACGCCAAGAACTTCGCTTTCCATTTTGTCGAACAACGGCGGAACCGACCCGGAAAAAAGAGGCATGAAGTGGCAGGTAGCACACTTCGCCTTCCCGGCAAAAAGGTTAAAGCCTTTTAACTCATCAGCTGACATTTCGTTTTTACCGCCACGTATGTACTGGTCAAAACGGCTGTTCATTTTGATGAGCGATCGAACATATGCGGCCAGTGCCGACTTTACGTTGTCTGCAGCAACCCCGCCATCAGGATAGTTTTTCTCAAAAGCAGCCCGGTAAGAGGTATCCTCCTTAAGCCTTGCCACAATGTGCTTAAATAGTCCGCCCATCTCCTGCCGGTTGGAAATTACATCGTGGGCCTGGTCTTCGAGGAAAGCGATATGGCTGTCGTAAAACTGCACCGGCTGCAATGCCGAATTAATCAGTGATGGGGTATTGCGCAGGAGTTTCCTGTTTCCGCTAAGTGCTTCATTAAGGGCCAGTCCGTCCGTAAAATATTTTTCAGGCACATGACAGCTATTACAACTTCTCTTTCCGTTGACGGAAAGAGCCGGATCAGCAAACAACCTTTTACCCAATAGCACCTGTTCGTTACTTGCCGCAATGGCACCTGATGGTGCATAAAACAACGGATCAAATCCATCTTCATCAAACAGTGTTTCCGCGCTGGTACGTAAGGCACTAACCTGCTTTACGACAGGTATCTGTTGGACCTTCTGCCAGGCATAGAGCTCGCGACAAACCTTATTCAGGTAATCACGGATAAAAGTTCCGCGGTCGAAGTCGTCGAACCTGGCGATTCCGTGCTTAAGGAATACCTGGCTCCGGGAAACCGTATTTACTACCGCAGTGGAACTGTTGAAGTAGCCAAGGATTATGCGCGCAGACTCGAGTGTTGCTGCCGCTTCCGGCAAGCTGTTTTGGGCAATGGGTGAGTCGAAGCCGGTGATGCCTTTGGTGATCAGCCGGTAAAGGTTTAGCCTTAATGCATGTAGGATGTTAGCTGAAGAAAGCTCCAGTTCTGGCAACAAGGTGTACAATCGTTTTATACGATTGCTGATGTTGCTGAGTTCAAATGCAACCCATTTTGCTTTATCGTCAGCTTCATCTCCGTATACATGTTCTTCCAACACCTGGAAGCCTGAAGGATGTTGCGGTTCATTGGGTTCGCTGGGGTCACTTTCCGGAATGACTGGTCCATTTAGTTGTTCGGCCGATGCCGGGTAATGATACTCAACAAGGAACTCAATTTTCTTGTAGTGTAGCCTTACCTGCAAAAAGAGCTGCCTCATACGTGCTTCATTAGCAGTTGGCGCTTCCTTTTCGAACCGGGTGATCGAGCTATTTAAACTATCGAGGTTTTGCCTGTAATAGTCGAATACCCTGGCCACTGCCCTGCTTTCGGCAGGTGACTGCGTGAAATAGCTAAAGACAAATAGGATGACAGCGAGCAAAACAACTACACTCCCTTTTCGGGATACCGGAGATTTGTAAAAGGATGTTTGCAGGACTTTCAATTTTGGTGGTTGCACTGGTTTGTGGTGTTAAAATCAACCTCGTCAGTTCGATTTATTGACAGCTGGTCGGCGCAGTAAAATGCACAGCAAGCGGGCAACGATCTTCAATAGCGATACTGCTGTTGGATTCAAAATGGCTATTTAAAAATATGAATTATCAAAACATGATCCTTGTACCCGGTAGTTGTTGCTGTAATCGTGTAATGGTTTCCTTTTTTACCGGGTTATTCATCAGCACCAATGTCCTGAGCTTTTTCAACCGGCCAATTGATGCAGGCAAGTCGCTGATCCCGTTGTCGGCAAGCAGTATCATCTCAAGGTTCTCCAAATCCCCAATGCTTTCCGGTAAATAGGTAAGCGCATTGTTGTTTAAGGTGAGCACCTGCAACGACTTCATTACACCGATTGTTTCCGGTAAAGCCTCCAGGCTATTGAACGACACATCGAGTTGGGTCAGCTCGCGGAGCATGGTGATGCTCTCGGGCAAAAAACTCAGTCTGTTGTAGTTCAGTTGAAGCAATCGCAACCCCTGCAAGTCTCCAAATTCCTCGGGCAGGTACAACAGGTGGTTATGTTGCGCATTAAAGGTTTCAAGCTGCTTTAACCGCGAAAACTGTTTGCCAAAACTTGCAATATTGTTCCAGGAGATATCAAGAACTTTCAAATTCTGCAGTTTAGAAATGGTATGAGGTAGTTCATCCAAATTGTTTTTGTCCAACTGTAGAATATGAAGCTGGGATAGGTTGCCAAGTGAGTTAGGAAGTTTTTTAAGCTGGTTTTCACTGGCGATTAAATGTTCAAGGCTGTCGAGACTTCCCAGCTCATCGGGCAAATAACGAAACTGGTTTTTTTGCATGTCCAGGTACCGGAGCTTTCCCAACATAGCGATGGTGCTGCTCAGTGTTTCTTTTTTGTTCAGCCGTAGCGATAAACGTTCTGCGCAGCTGCTGCTGGCGATAGCCTCGGGCAGGCTATAGTACGTTTGGCTTTCACATTGCCCGTATACGAGGTTTAGGGTGGATGTGCCCGTAAGCAACACCAACCCTAAACTGCTGATCATCCGATAGAAAATTGAAACCCTCATACTATGTATCCTTGTCTTGCAGCCCGGTCACTAATCTCTTCTGCCGATATTGACAGATCGCAAAATAGCCGTTGCGAAGCAGAAGCATAAAGGCAGCACTTGCCAAATGGTTAGTGCTGCCTTATTAATCGTGTTATTGTTGTTTAGCTATAACGATTACCGGAATTGGTTTACAAAGCAGTTGATTATTGTTTTATCAACCGCGTTTTTAACAACTGGCTCCCGGCAGAGACCGAAACAAAGTATAGTCCAGCAGGTAAAGCTTTAGTGTCTAATGTAAGCGTATTTACACCGATAGAAAGGGCCTTTGTAGTTTGTATCAGTGCTGTTCCGGAAGCATCAAGCACTTTAATTTCTGCTTTGCCGGCGGCCGGGCTCATTAGTACAATGTTAAACAACTCTACTGTTGGGTTCGGATAGGTATTCACGAGTTGCAGCAGGTTGCCAGCAGCGATATCAACCGTTTTCGTTCCGGTAAATACTTCCCTACCATCTTGTTGCAATGCTTTAACCCGGTAAAAATTTCTGCCTGCTGCAGGGGTCTCATCAACCACACTCAATATCAAACCTCCTGGCGCGGCCGCCTGTTCAACCGACTTGATGGTTTCAAACGTTCCACCGGTAACCATACGCTGAACCTCGAAACGGGCTATCTTTTCGTTTGTGGTATACCTCCATTCAAGCATTACTTTGTTGTTATTTGTTTTCGACGCATCGAAGGCGAGAAAGCTGATGGGTAATGCCAATGTGTTACCAAGAAATTCCTTACGTGCAATTACAATGGCAGACTCCCTGTTAAACCTCACAGGGGTTCCTGCTGCGTCACGCATTACCGTAGCGTTTGTGCTACTTGGGTGCTGCATGGAAACAAACATAAACTTGTAATCCGGTGAGAATGTCATTCCTGTTGGCTCACAACCTGCTGGTGTCACTGCAAAGAGTTCTACCTGCGGATTAGCAGCGGTATGACAAGGCCTGACCATCCAGATGTGATTGCGGCCACCATCCTGTATTACATAAAGATTGCCTTCGTCATCAAACGTCAGGTTATCATTACCATCTCTCCACTGTTCAGGTGCTACACCCGTACCATAATTAATGTTGTACAGGCTGCTTGCATTTCCAACAAAAATGTCGAACGCATTTACCGAAGATCCATTATCGCTGAAGCGGTATACCCTGCTACTTGCCTTAGAGGTGAAATAAATCTTACCATCTTTCGGACTGATCTCTACGTCTTCAACAGAATTGAAATTAGTGGCACCAACCGCTGTTGCAAACGAACGCACATTATTACATTCAGCAGGTGTGCTATTGGGTACCTGTATCCAGGTTCCTGAGCTGGAGTTATCCGGAGTACCGGTAAGTTTCAGTACATAAAGATTGCCCGAACCCAGTTTGCCTGGTGCGTTTGCTACCATCTTGAAAATGTACCCGGGATTTTCATCATTGCCTTCATAAACCGTAAGGCTGTCGGCAGACACCACCACATTTTCGTGCGACATTCTTCCAAGTCCCCACAATTTGTCGGGTTGCCCGTCTCCGTCATGATCAATAACGGAATGTGTGGCAGGATCTATTTCAACGGCCCATCCAATATCCTGGTAGCCATCTCCATTTACATCAGATGTCGGCAATATTTCTTCACAGGTGATAACCGTGTTCCATGGTGTAACAGTGCCTGAGCAGTTGCGGCCTGTTCCGGCTACACCGCCGAAATCTACCGGAACGTTGTTGGTAATGTTCCATGTTTTTGGAGCCGGGTTATAATTTATGCTCAGCATGGATACACCTGCTGCAGGCCAGCTACCTTCTTCGTGATTAATGGATAAATATCCATTGCTGCTGCTGCCATTTATAGGCACATAGCCGGTAAAGTCGAAAGTTGATTTGGTTACGCCATTCGCAGGATTGGTGTACGGATCACCGGACTGCAGCAACATCTGGAAAGTATGCGTTGAAGGAATCCGAAGCGAATCGGGTTGTGCAGAAGGCAATACCGATACAAAGCTGGATATATGATTAGCAGGGATACTTTCACATGCAACAGGTGTAGCGGGTGGTGTGTATTCTTCGATTGCAAGGTCAAAGCCAAGGTCTGAACTTGTACCGTCACGTTGATGTACTTCAACGGCAATCGTATTTGTTCCCGTAATCAAGCCCGCCTTTGGAATAATATAAGTAAAGTAAGCAGACTCATCGGCCCCGTCTACTATAGAAGAGGAGAATGTATTATAATCTATCGCTCCGGAGGGCATGTTGCTGCGTACCACTTCTACACCATTGATATAAACAATGGCGCCATCATCGCGCAGTAACAACAGCTTCAATGAGTCGGTTAGCGCCGATACGTTTGTTACGTTAAACTGCTTTCTGAAATAATACGTGATGTATTTATTGTTGGCGTTTGAACCAAAGCCGAGGGTTGTTACCGCATTGTCGTTATATCCAAGTTTACCCGGACCAGAGCTCCACCCTGCATCAACAAAACCCGGTGCACGCCATGCTGTGCCCTGGTCGGTTCCGTTATCGAGGTATTTCCATTCACTTTGAGTGCCGAAAGGAAAGCTCGCCACAGGCAGCACCGCCGGCGAAGGTGCCGCGTATTCTACTACAAGTTTTGGAATAAGGTTCCGGTCGCCTGAACTACCATCAAAGGAATAAGCATTTCTAACGCCCTGGCCTGTTAACAATACAACCAAAGCATTACCCGGCATCCATCCGGCCCTGTTGATCACTGGTTGAATTAGGCTCGCTATGTCCGGTGTACGTTGTTCCGCGCCTGCAGCTCCAACAGACAACGTTCCCCAGGTGGAACTCGTGGTCCCTGGCCACAACACCGAGTCGCTTACCTGGGCGCGTGAACTGATGTTAAAAGCAGCCGAAGTAAAGAGGGCTGCGTTATCGGCATCTTGCGTTTTAATGTATACATCGCCTGCAACCGGTGCCTTGTCACCTTTATTCGCAAATTGAATATAAGCCCTGTTTACGGTAGCACCATTTGGGATGGTGATGCCGGTAAAGCGCAAGCCTACAAGCTGCTTCTTAGTTCCATCTAAAACAAGTTCAAGGTCGGAGCTCGTAAGATCCATTGAACCGATTGTACCGGAACCCCCGGGTACGGCTTCTTCTGCATCATTTTCTCCTGAAGAAACACTCCATGCCTGTGTTCTTTTCAACTGTGCAAACGATGGAATGGATGAAAGGCTCAGGCAGCAGGAAAATATCACTGCTGCAAATAGTGGGTAGCTTTTTTTCAAAGTATTTGGTTTATTGTTGGCGAGGATTACCAGCCAGCAAAACAAACGTGCTTATGTTAAGCTGCTTTGAACGTTAGATTACCAAATTGTTACCCCTCTGCTGTTGTGCAATAAAGCGAGGTATAGAAGTTTGTAAAGAAAGTAATGCAAGACTTGAGCTTAAAATCATTTTAGGCACATGGCAGGGTTTAGCCAACAGCATTCGCGCTTGATACCAGGGCGTACCCCGACCGTACACACCCCGTTTCCGATGCGTTTTCTTTTGGTACCAGCAGTGGTTTTCTATGGCAGCATCGTTGCGTCGCAATCACTTTATCCGGAAATCAATATGCATCTCCAGTCTTCAACGCACGGCTTCTTCCAACTTGCCGGCGTTTTTAAGTGCAAAGTGCATTTCTATTATAACGCGGTAGCCGACGAAAAGAGTTATTGTTTATTTACCCTTAGCCGCATCCAACAACTCATGAAATAAGAAGCGCTAATCCCCTTAGAATTGCTCGGTATAGATTGTACTAAAAAACCCGTTCAAGATGAGGTTTAATAAAAAGTTCTGGTCGTTGTTGGGGCCATTTGTTTTAATCACACCATCCATATTAATGTCCTCGGGTGCATATTGGTTCATCATTACAATCGACAAAGAGCCACCAAGCTTGATATTTTGTATCCTATCCTGGTCGTTTGCCGGACCATTATACTTGGTATTGTTGTTCGAATTGGCATTGCCACCCCGCATGAGCCATTTGTTACCCGCTTGCACAGTAGCGGTATACAACTGATTTTGAAAACTACTGGCCGCTGAAGCAGTAAAGTCGTGTACACCCGATCCATCAGTAAAGTCCACTGCCGATGACGAGCGAATACCCAGGTGATTGCGATGCCGGATTGCAACATGGTAGTTGCCGGGAGCGACTGCCGGGAAACTGATACTGGTTCCTGATCCGTCGGTTTCTACGATTGTGCCATCCCGTTGCACAAACCCGGCCCTTGTAGCGATAATTGTTAAAGGATTTGTTGCATCACGCAATTCGATAAGTACCCAGTCAACGATCTCGGGATGGGTTGCAAAAAAGTCGGCAGCCACACGTTCCGTCCCCTGGTAGTTGTAAATGGCAGCGTATGGTTGAGTTGCTGCTGCCGCCTGGAGCATACCCGAACTATTCAGCGTAGTGTTCATCAATTGGCTGGAAGCGTTAAAAGGAGATTGCAACAACACTTTCCCACTAAAGGTTATCGACGGTTGGGCTACCTGGTAATCAAACCTCAAAATCTGGTTGTCTACCCCATCCCAGCTATCTGTACAAATAAAAATGGATCTGCCATCGGGAGAAACCGTGATGTCCCTGTAGCGTAATGACAAGCTATCGGGAACGCTGAAAACAATTTGCGGCTCAGGCTCGGCCAGGGCTGTGCCTGCGCTATTTAGCTTAAACACGTATACGCCCGGCCGAAAAGCGGGGTTGTAATTTTTTAATGCCGTTACGAGCAGGCTATTGCGAAAGCCCGGGATTGCATTTGCGCCATAGTAGATCATATCTGATGGGGCAACTACGCACGTTTTGGTTGCATCCTGCGGATCTTCGGGCAGGGTAACGGCAGACGGGCACCACGAATAAATTGGCTCCCGAAGCGCGTCACCTGTAATGGTTGGTGTATAGTTTGCTGCAAAGTTCGACTCGCCAGGGTAATTGCCATCATTGTGGTATCCCCTTGCTTTGGGCCAGCCATAATTTTTTGCCTTTTCAAGAATGTTGATTTCGTCGTCAGAAGATTTTCCGTTTTCTGAAGAATACAGGATGCCGGTCGCGGGATTGTATGCAAGCCCAAGCGCATTGCGATGGCCTTTTGTAAATACCGGGCTACCCGGTATTGGATTAGAAGCGGGAATGGTACCGTCGATATTATAACGGAGTGTTTTGCCAAAACGGCTGTTCCAGTCCTGTGCCCGCAGGTTATCGTTATTGCCAGGCGGATAGCAGTTGTCGTTGTCAATTGATCCGTCCCCTGCGGTAATATAGATATATGGCATACCGCCTTGTGAAATGATCAACATCCGCATCCCATCGTGCGATAAGTCTAATGGGAGATCGGGAATAATGTCGAGCGGGTTTGATGCGGTTTTTGTAATGGGGTTCCAGGTGAGGCGCCGCACTTTAAACTTCGACAATGGTGCGGAGCCCGTACCCGCATTGTAGGAGTAGATATAGTAAATAAAGGGCACGTTGATGAAGTCAGGATGTAATCCCATTCCATACGTACCAGCGGATACCGGGTAGGTGCCACATAGTAGAGCAACATCCATTGAAGGATCACCGCCGAAGTAATCCGGCGCAGTGTATACCGGGCTAACAATTCCACTGTTTGGGTTCACCCTTGATATCCTGCCGTTAGACTGTGTTATCCACAGCATGTCATCCGGACCATACAACATTTCCCAGGGCCTGTTTAAGCCCCTTGTCAGTAGAGTCCGGCTAAACTCCGGCGCTGCTGTACCGCACGTAGCTGCAGGCTGAAAGCCTAATGTTGGGTCCTGGTCTAAACCATTTGCCAGATGTGGTGCATGTGTAATGGGGCCATAAATACGGCCGGCCACGGTTGCACCTGCAGATCCATGCCAGTTACAGGCTGCATTCAGGTTTCCGCTTCCACCATGCCAGATTGCGTACGTGCTGTTGCTGTTGTCGAAAGAATTAGCAGTTACATTTACTTGCTTGCCGCTGATCTCCTCACCCGCACGAACGGCAAAACCAATTCGGGAATTCCGAACCATGTTATTTCGAATAGTAATATTACCCATGAATTCGGATCCGTAGATATAAATTCCACCAACACCCGGCTCCTGCGAAGTATTTGCGTTTACGATCTCGTTTTCGCTGACAATGGCGTCGCCAACACCGCCGGCAAGTTCGATACCGAACTGACCTGTATTGCGGATATCATTGTTTTGAATCGAAACGTTCAGGATATTATCAACCGAAATACCGCCCCATGTGGCGCCGTCAACCCGGTTGCCGGTGATGGTTGCTTTAACGGTAGCTACAAGATCAGGCGCTACCCCGGCCTCTTTTGCATCGTTTAACTTGATTGCACTGGAAAATGGTGTTAAATCATTTGCCTCAAAAAAGTTGTCTGTTATTGTTACCGTTTTCCACTGGGTTAAGGTGCCTGCAAATAAGGTATTGCCATGGTGAACCCAGTTCTTTTCAAACCGTATAACAATATCCTGGTTGGGATGGCGGGCAACATTGCCATCTTTAAGCGGGGTTCCATTAATTAGTTTGAAACCCTTGATTTCGATTTGGGTACCGGGCGTATGTGCATCAAATATTAACTGGTTACCCGGGGAAGATATTACTGCACTGATGATGGCTTCCGGTTGCCGGGATGCAAGGTTTGGATTCGGTGAAATATGACGGTTTGGCCCATAAAACCGGAGTGACTTGGTGACGTTGATGTATTCGGTATAACTGCCCGAAGACACGTTGATGATGTCGCCATCATGCACCTGGTTGTGGTTGTTTGCGAATTGAATGCTCCGCCAGGCGGTGCCACTGGTTAATCCATCGTTGGCATCGTTGCCGGTAGTGGACACATACCAATTTGTTTGCCCCGGGCAATCAGGGCAGATCGCAATTATAAAGCACAATAACAGGAGGCAGCATTTCATGACCTTACGTTAATAGTTAGCGGAATTGTTTAGCGATATACTGCCTTAATCAAGCACTGGGGAGTGTACTGCTTAGCTGGCAGAGAGTGGCTTTAGAATAGGATCTTCATACGCCATTATTCAGTTGGAGTAAGAATGAACTTAAACATAGGCATTTTATATGAATGTTTAACCATTCCTACGATAGCCTTTACCGTTTATTGGATTAAACATTCCCGGCCAAATGCCGAACATAGGTGAAGCGCAAACATGAGGGATTGGGTACGTATAAGCGAGGGATAGAGATAGAACCGCAGCTCAAAAGAAATTGAACAACAGGGCTTTCGGGTACTTAGACGAATTCCGCCGAATAGCAGAACAAATCAATTGAATTCCAGCTTTACATTGTGCTGCGGATAACATGTGTGATGGTACATTTTGCATCGGTAACCATACTCCCGCAAATGTACTTTTGATGGCCTTTATTTCCTGGTTGCGGCTTACGTATATTAAAATGCCAGGCTATCCGCCTGGCATTAAGCACATGGTAACAAATTTAATTTGGCGGTTGGCCAAAGCCGGAACGGCGACTAAAATTTAAGGAGCGGGCCTATAATAAAACACCCACCGGTAGAATCTTTTTAAAGCCTTTTTGAAGCGCGGTGACATAGCGCAAGTTTTATAATCTGATAATTATTTTCCACCTTGTATTTACGCATTCAGTGCTATTACAGATGAAAACAAATCGTTAATGCTAAGCGGTACGTTTTACCTCCCGGCTGAACTTATATATTAACATGCGGCGTTTGATCGCAGGTAAGAATACCGGGTTTTTGATCCGGTCTTTTATGGCATTACTGCTCAGGTTTTTCCGAAGTCCCCTTTGCACACTCTTTCTCATAACAATGGCCACCATTTCGCGATGTGCTTCGCCCTGTTCTTTGATTTTTTTAACCAACTGGATCGAAAACAGAGCAAGCACTGCACTGATTACGAAAAAGAAGTTCCAGTTTGCCAGTTCGAGCAAATGAAATGTTGAAACACCAGAGGGTCCCTGCCATTCGATGTTCCAGTTGAGGTGATGTGTTGCAAAAAAATCTGCCATCAGACCACCCGCCATCGGGCCCGCAGCCGCAAAAATGGCGACTACAATATTCCTTGCCGATATATATGAAATTGCCTCGTTTTTAGGGGCCAGCTTAATTGCAAGATTATTGATCGCAAGATCAATCCCCGCGGCCGATATTCCGCTCACGAGATGGATAATGATCAGCAGTGCAATACCTGCCCAATGGTTGTCAATCATCGATACAAATGTCCAGCTGAGTATGCAGGTGATAAATGTTGGTGCACAAATGCTGATGATGGTTTTGTTGCTGTATTTATCTGAGAAGGTGCCCCAGAACTTAAGCGAAAATATGCTCCCAAACTTTGCGAGCAGCCCAAGAACAATGATCCAGGCAAATGAAAGCCCTATGGTTTTCATCATATAAACCACGAAAAAGGGAAGCGCCAGGCTAGTTGCAAACGCATAAAAAGAGTGGAAGGTAAGCAGGTTTCTAAAGTTTACATCCTTCAATGGTTTGCTGAGCAATGCAAATAGCTTTTGATCTTCCAATGTGGTTTGTGGTTCGGGTGCCCTTGACAACAAGTAAACTCCCCACATCCCAAAAACGCCCCCAACAACAAACATGGATGCATAAGTGGCAACCTCGTACTGGGGATAATCGGATTTTATATAATCAACAAACATGGCAACGCCAAGGCTTAAAGAAACATTCAGGATTTGTGTTAGCCTGGCCTTTCTTGAGAAGTATGTTCCAAGTATTTTATCCGGCACCACATCTTTGATCCAGGAGTTCCAGCTTGCACCGGAGATAGATGCGAAGAGGTAATGAAAAAACAGGAAACAAAGAAGAACGTTTATGCTTGTTCCGGTAGAAAACATTAAGGGTAGTACACCAATGATAAAAAGTGGCACCCTGGCCAGGAAAGAGCAGATTACACTTATCGCGCGGCGATTTTTATATCGCTGAACCATCCAGATCGACAGGAACTGGAAAACGTTTGTGAGTATGGGCAGTGCCGCCAAAAGGCCAATCTGAAAATTTGATGCTTTTAGTAAAACGGCCATTGCAACGAGAAAAGTTCCGCCGGTGAATGTGGCCATTGCTTCGGCAGCCAAACCTTCCTGTACAAAATATTTTAACCCTGATTGAACCTGTTGTTCATTAAGGTTGGGTGATGGACGAAGTTTCATTTGGATTGGTAGTTCAAGGATGGATAAAGGATATGGATGGGAAACAGGCGGCCAGGGTACCAGTAGTGCAAACCAAAGCAGCGGAAGATCAGGTGAAAGTTGGCAAACCTTAACACCGGTTCTTCAACTTCCAATCGAGCTCATTTCTTCTAAAACTAACGTAGCACATTTGAACCTTATTGTAGTTGCCGACATTTATTCACGAAATAGCCCGGCCGGCTGTCTACACCCGGTTTGTGCGACAATCCAGGAACATTTGATTGGAACAGTTCGTTAAGAACCGTAAAGGCATCAACTGGGAGCCGAAACAGGGTTGTTTATTTACAACGCTCCCAAACGATGGATGAGCCTTTGCAGCGTAAGCGCAGTTCTGATGATCAGCTGAATTCTTTTGACTTTTCAAAATGATAGGCTCGGCTGCATTTGCCAGGCCCCTTAGGTATTCATCACCATGAATGCAGCAGTTCTTGATAGGTGTAAATAGGAATTCGCTAATGGATTGCTGCTCTGTTTAGCCGCCTGACCCATGGTAACTATCAACGGCATCCCTCGCTTCAAGGCGAGTTTGAAATCGACGATTCAGGCATGGAATCTTGCTGATTTTACTCAGGCTTCTGTTAAGGCGTGGTAATTGATTCTCAGCAATCGGGTGTTAACAGCGAGATTACAACAAGTGGGCTCGCGTTGCAATAACTGGTTTGTTATTAAAAACCGTTTCTATAACCTAAAGAATACTTTAGATATGATCATCGACAAGCTTAAAGCGTTTGGAGGACTGTTAAAACAGGCGGGTCAAGGATTTATGCGTGATAAAGTCCCAAAGCTGAGCGCTTCCCTCTCCTATTATACGCTGTTTTCCCTCGGACCTGTGCTGTTGGTGGTCATCTTTTTCGCAGACCTGTTTTATGGTGAGGATGCAATCAAGGGTGCATTGTTTGGACAATTAAAGGGACTTGTGGGCGAAGGTGCCGCAGCCCAAATACAAACGATCATCCAGAACGCAGCAATTACGGGTAGTACCCTTACCACGGTCATCAGTTTCGTTACGTTGATTATTGGGGCAACCAGTGTATTTACCGAGATCCAGGACTCAATCAACAGCATATGGAAACTCAAAATCAAAGAAGGGGCCAGTTGGAAACTCACGGTAAAAAGCCGCCTCACCTCCTTTTCCCTCGTTGTAAGCCTTGGCTTTTTGCTACTGGTTTCCCTGATATTAAACAGCCTGATCGAAGGTTTAATGGGCGCACTACAGCGGCGGTTCCCCGAAGTGACTGTAGTGGCACTTTACCTGATCAATCTGGCCGTTACCTTATTGATCACCTCTACCCTTTTCGGGATCATCTTTAAGGTCCTTCCGGATGCCCGGGTTAAGTGGAAGGATGTTGCTGTGGGCTCCATCTTCACCGCCGTTCTGTTTATGTTGGGTAAGTTTGGCATCACCTATTATATCACCAGCAGCAAAATAGGAACGGCTTACGGTACTGCAGGTTCGGTGGTTATCCTGTTGCTATGGGTTTACTATTCCTCCATGATTTTGTACTTCGGCGCAGAGTTCACCAAAGCGTATGCGCTGAAGTTTGGAGACAAGATCCGACCTAAGGTTTATGCAACCACCTTTCAACAGGTGAACATTGAAAGCGACAGCGAAAGCATACAGGAAAACGAGACCGATGAAAAACGGACCCAGGCGGCACTAGAGCGTGCAAAGAAGAAGCGAGTGCTTTAAGTCATCCAGCAATTAAAAAAGGCCATTTTAATTCACTTCACGGTTCGGGATTAATGTGCAATCAATACAATGCTGCCCGGCAGATCCGGACTGAACTTCGTTCTCGCTTCGGTATAATGGGCCGCATTCCGGTTTTGGATGCTGAGGGATAGTGCACATCGTGGGAACGTTTACGACAGATTGTTCCTGGCCTGAAATGCAACTGGCTCCGCTGACACTTAACCGGAAGAAAACGATTAGTCAGCTTGATCAGGTCATGTTGGATGAACCCCGACCCACCCAAGTGAACGTTCCTGAAAAGACCTCGTTTACTTGACTGCAGCTATGTAGATAGCGGATAACCAGGCACCTCGCCAGACTTACGTCTGAGCAACCAATGCGCCCTGCTAATCGTACAGAACCTTTGTTTTGGAAAGCGCATCATACCTGTAAACATCACAACCTTCAATATACAACGTGCATGGTCAAATCTCTTGCAGCTTCATTCCTGGTGGTTTTCTGCAACCTCCTTACCAGTGCCCAAAGCCTGGTACCGGGCTTTAGTAAAACCGAATACATTAATCTCATGAAAGTGTCTGCGCAGTTTGGTGACTCGGTGTATGCTGCTGCCATTCCTCCGCCGACAGGTTACCGGCTTATCTACCCTTCACCGGTAGTTGGCTTACAAAATAGGTGGCAATTGTGGATGACTGACAAAGGTATACCGGTAATCAGCATCCGCGGCACCACCCGTGATGAGACCAGCTGGCTTGCAAACTTTTATGCTGCTATGGTGCCCGCAAAAGGAGAACTTCAGTTGTCTGCAACCGAAAAGTTTCGTTATGAGCTGGCTACCAATCCACGGGCAGCAGTGCATGTTGGCTGGCTGGTAAGTACGGGCTTTTTGGTAAAGGACATCATGCCAAAGCTTGACTCTTTATACCGTGCAAACCACAAAGAACTGTTGATTGTCGGTCATAGCCAGGGTGGCGGAATCGGTTATTTACTGACCGCCTACCTGTACAATCTGCAACGCCAAAAGGGCCTTCCTGCAGACATGCGTTTCAAGACCTATTGCAGCGCTGGTCCGAAGCCGGGAAACCTGTATTTCGCATATGATTACGAGGCTATGACCCAGGCCGGTTGGGCATATAATGTGGTAAACTCCACGGACTGGGTCCCGGAGTCGCCGGTATCGATCCAGACGTCTGCTGATTTCAACAACATCAATCCATTTGCTAATGCAAAAGGGGTGATTCGTAAGCAGGGATTTTTTAAACGGCTAGCCTTAAACTACGCTTATCGAAAGCTTACCCGCAACAACGAAAAGGCAGTGCATAACTACCAGCGCTTTCTAGGAGGCTACGTAGTCAGGTCTGTTAAGAAACAATTGCCGGGCTTTGTAGAACCGGAATATGCCAATACGAACAACTATGCCCGTACCGGGAACACGATCACACTTGTGCCGGACTCTGCTTATTACCAACTGTACAAGCAGGAAAAAGACAGGGTGTTTGTAAACCACTTTCATGCACCTTACCTGTACCTTGCTGAGCGACTCTCCATGCCCGGAGCCGATGACAGCACTGGTGGGCAACTCAGCGGATCCTGGCTCCTGCGGAACATCACTGACTCGAAAGTATCGATGGATAGCCTATACCAAAACAGGAAGCCCCTGCTGATCATCAACCAGGAAACCGGAACGATAAAGGGAAATACCGGATGCAATTCGTTGAGCGGGAAAGTAGATGTTTCGGCCAACAGCATCCGCGTGGGCGCGCCCCTTGCAACAACAAGGATGTTTTGCCCGGGACAGGGTGAGCAAACCTTCCTGGCAGCACTTAGAAAGGTCAACCGCTTTGCTATAGCCGGCCAGGTTCTAACCTTGTTAGCGGATGATGTTACTGTTATGCAATTGGTGCGGCAGTAGAATGGATGATGGGTATTGGGGTATTGAGGTATTAAGGTATTGAGGTATTGAGGAGTTGAAAATTCTTACCTATTTAACGCTTTCGGGTGCCCTGGCCAACTTCCCATTAATGACTACGCTTTTAAACTCGGCGTTGGTTATGTAGTCGGTTTGCATAGGTGTTTTTACGCCTCGTATATTGCAGTTGACCATTTTTAGATGTTGTACCGGCGATGCTTTGTATGCCTTTACAAACAGGCCAAAGTCTCCACCCTTTTCAACATCGAGGTTTTCAACCCAGATGTTGCGAATGGTTGGCATAAAGTTGCCCGGTTGTTCATAAAACATATTACACGTTACCGCCGCATCCCGGTAAGTTCCCACTTTCACATCTTTCATAAACACGTTTTCAATTACGCCACCCCGGCTTGAGCTGGTTTTTAAGCGCAGGATCCGGTCGAGATTAGGACTATCCATCGAGCAGTTGATGGCAAAAATATTTCTGGCTCCACCCGAAATCTCACTGCCAATCACCACCCCACCATGACCATCTTTCATAATACAGTTTTCAATGATGTGGTTCTCTGCTGGTCTGCCAATGGTTCTGCCGTCTTCATCCCTTCCCGATTTGATGGCAATGCAATCATCACCCGTATCAAAATAACAATTGCTTATAAGTACGTTTTTACACGACTCCGGATCAACCCCGTCGGTATTCGGACCGTGCGCGATAATCGTAACCCGGTCGATGGTGACGTTTTCACATAATACCGGGTTTACGTTCCACATGGGGGAATTGATCATCTTAACACCCGAAATCAGGATGTTTTTGCAATTGTAAGGTTGTATAAAGTTGGGGCGCAAATAACTGCTGTCGCCGAAGATCCTTGTTCTTGCATCTTTTTTATGGTGGTTGTATTCATGCAGCAGGGTGCGCGCCTTCACCTGTTTCGATGGCCGGCCGGCATTCCACGACCACCAGGTGGTACGGTCGGCGCCTCCATCCAGCGTGCCATTACCGGTGATGGCGATATTCTCCTGGCCATACGCATAAATCAGGGCGGAATAGTTCATCAGCTCCATACCTTCCCAGCGGGTGAAGACAATAGGATAGTCTTTTGGGTCAGGACTGAAAACAATTTTAGCGCTATCCGCCAGATGAAGGTTGACATTACTCATTAGGTGTATGGCACCGGTTAACCAGCTACCCACCGGAACCACTACCCTGCCGCCGCCACGCTTGTTGCAGGCGGCGATTGCCTTACTAAAAGCTGCAGTATTGAGGGTTTTACCACCTTCGACCGCACCATAATCTGTGATCGGAAACTCGCGCGATGCAAATTTTGGGGGTCTTATCTGCGTCCTGATCTTTGCCATCTCCCCTAAAGGTTCTGCATTCGTTTTCCACACTACTCTTGCCTGCTGAGCTTGTGAGGGCGCAACCACAAAGCTTAGCAGAAGGACAGTTAGACCAACCTTAACTTGTTTGGTTGATTTATCAAAAAAACGTTTTAAGCAAACTTTATGCTTCATGTGATTAGTAATTAAGCTGAACCGGATCGTAATGATGAAAGTCTATCAAACCAATGCAGGTACCTGTTATGGGGACCAGCGTTTATGAGTCAGTCAGGTCATTGGCACAAACCGGTTGTTATTCGTGATTGTTGATTATTATCTCGCAGCAACTTCTCGCCGGATGATCCGTTCTGCTAAATCAAGCTTCAATAGCCTTATTTCTGCCAGTACAATCTCAGCCATCTTCCGGGCGCCAAAATCGCTGAAATGGGTATCGTCGTGCATACCCGCAGGATATTGCGGAGTTTCACCTGCCTCAAAATTGAGGTAGAGGTATTTTGAAAATCCCGGTCCTAATTTTTGCAACAGTTCACGACTCCTTGTGTCGAGGTCTACCAAGGGCACCTTGTATTCGGCGGCAACTTCTGCAACCATTTTTGAATAGGGCTGATGTACCGCCTGCGGCTTACCATTGTCACCAAACTTGCGGCGGGTTACCGGAGTTACCAGCACCGGAGTTGCCTTTTTCCTCCTTGTATCATTGACATAAACAATCAGGTTTTTCTTATAATCTTCCGGCGATGCAAACCTGGCCGGATGGGCAGCCGAATTTGCAGCATCATTGTGTCCGAACTGTATAAACACATAATCACCCTCGCCGAGGTTTTCAACAATGGGCTTCCACAAGTTCTCAGTCATAAACGATTTGGAACTTCTTCCACCCCTGGCGTGGTTGCGGACAATTACTGTTGAGTCGAAGTAATTAGCGAACGGCATCCCCCAACCAGCCTGAGGAAACCTAGTATTATCGTACAGGCACATGGTGGAGTCGCCAATAAGGTAAACTCTGATCTTTTTGCCATCGGGATAAGCAAACCCCGCGAGCACAAAAAACATGATGATTGCACACACCCTATAACGGTGGCGATAGCACCATAACCAAAGAGATCGATACATATGGATTTATTAACGGAGAAACTAAGAAGTGTAGATGACCAATACGGCTCCGGGACAATTATCCGATTTGGATATTGTCCCGAACCGCAAGGTGTGAACATGTTTATTTGAAGTAAGCCCGGGCTCCGTAATAAACCAATAGTACAAGAGTGCGACGCAAGTAAAGCTTCATCGCCAACCAAAAGCCCGGTACCAAAAAAAACCTGTTATCAGCAACCCGGGTTTCCCGATGTTTTAACCGGGATTGCTTCGTTGCACTGCCAATTACAAACAGGCAAATTATTTGCCGAAAGCTGTTGCGGCGGTATTCAGTTGCGCAGGGGTTGGTAGTGTACCATTGTTTATAATGACCTGGTAGCGGAACGTAACCGACTTACCCGGATCGAGCGAATAGTTCAGCTTTTCTTTGCCACCACTTAAAGCTTCCTGGCCCAGTGGATTTGCGGCAAACAAGCCATAGCCACGGGCATGCCAGTAAGTAGGATAACCCGGGTTTGAAGGATGATCAACAATGGTGATCGCAACGGGCTCGCCTTTCTTTTTGCCATACATCATACACCATTTGCCGCGGGTACCCCAAACATCGTTGCCGGTTTTGCCTTCGCTGGTTAGGAATGTTCCGGTAACCCCTTCGTTGTTTAACACGGCAACCTTTGTAGGAACGCCCTGGGCATCGGTATAGATCTCTGGTTTGTCGGAAGGAATTTCCAGTTCGCGGCTCACCCGAACGCCCAATACCCCCTCTTTATTGTCCTTAAATGACACCCGTTCTTTTTGCGCGGTAAGCGTGCCCACTCTTTCGATGGTGCGGCTATTTGCATTTCCCCTGAACGTAAAAGCAGTTTGCTCTTTTAGCAACACGTTGCCCTTGCTGTCTACCCAATCGGCCTCTACCACCAGTGTGCCCTTGTCTTTGCCATTTTCGGTTTTTACAATCCGGCGGTGGCGAATGCTGCCAAACTTTGGCTTGTCTTCGGGTTTAATTGCGTACGAATTGTTCCAGAAGTCGAGCCCGTTTACATCGCCATAGTTAAACCAAAGCCCGATATGATGCGGGTGATCGGTTCGCTCATTAGGCTGGCTATTTAATGGAAACCCGCGGGTGACCAGTGTACCCGATGCGGTGTGCAGGGGATACAATACGGGTTTGTCGATATCGCTCTTGTACAGGTAGGAGGTAAACAATTTTCCATCGATCATTACATCCACTTTTTGCGCTTTGTCGTCCTGCACAAACCTGACTTCCCGTTGTGCTGATGCAGCTGCAAACAAAAAGAGTTGAAACACAGCAAGGCTCATTGTCTTAAGTATGCGTATCATCTTATTGTTCTTCTGATTATGATTGATATGATTTAAAAGGCTGGAACGGCTTTCCACCAACCATGATTTCCTGTGTTTTTTCATCGAAGACTGCCTTCTGCCCGGTAAGTACCGCAGCATTGGTCATGATGGTTGCTATGGAATGGCTATAACCTGCCTCTACGGGCGCATTTGGTTGCTTGCGGCTGCGAACACATTCCATCCAGTTGCGGATGTGGTTAGAGGTGAGTTTATCGCCCCCGGTGTCGGCCGAAGCGATCACGGGTTCAACCACCGACAAACTTGACTCGGGTAATAGGAACGGCTTTAAGCCAGCGGGTGTAGCTGCCCGCTCGGGAAGACCACCATTTGGTGAAACCTTGTTGGTGTTCAGGTTTAGCTCGCCGCCATTGGAATAATAAATCTCGGCCGGCCGTTCGCTGCCGTTGTGCATACGTGAGCCAAAGGTTACCTGGAAACCATTTGAAGGATCGTTTACCGGACCATAGTCGAACACTGCATAGATGGTATCCCAGTTTTTGCGGCCATCTTTCCACTTGTAGATGCCACCGTTTGCTACAACACTACGCGGATGCTGGAGCCCACTGAACCAATGCACGGTATCAATCTGGTGGCTCATCCACTGACCAGGCAAACCTGACGAATAGGGCCAGAATAAGCGAAACTCGAGGTACTTCCTGGGGTCAAACGACTCAAACGGGCGGTTCATGAGGTAGCGTTTCCAATCGGTGTCTTCCTGCCTTAGTTCTGCCACCGCTTCGGGTCTGCGCCAGCGCATGGGTTGGTTTACGTTCCAGGTTAGCTCCACCATCGTGATGTCGCCAAACTTTCCTGATTTGATAAATTGTTCCGCAACATGATAGTTTGAACCACTGCGTCGCTGCGATCCAATCTGCACAATCCGGTCCGAAGCTTTTATGCCTTTCAGTGCCGCACGATTGTCTTCCATTGTTTCGGCAAATGGCTTTTCGCAATACACATCGCAGCCAGCTTTAACCGCTTCGAGGGCATGAAGCGCGTGTTGGAAATCGGCAGTACTCACAAAAACGGCATCAACCAGTTTCTTATCATACATTTCCTCGTTATTCCTGCACGCAGTAATGTCGTGCTGCATCTTTTCTTTCCATAATGCGGCACCGGCTTCCCGTCTTTTGTTCCAGATGTCTGAAACCGCAACCACATCAAAATTCAATTCTTTATAGTGGTTCATAAAACAGGGAACATGCGAGCTGCGGTGGCGGTCGGCAAAGCCGACTACACCAACCCTAACGCGATCATTGGCTCCAATGATCCGGTTATAACTTTGTGCGCTCCAACCCATCTGGGTGGCCAGGACCCCTGCTCCTGCGAGCGCTGAATTTTTGATGAAATCACGGCGTGTATTATTCATAATGGCAATTGAGGTGAGAACTAATATAGTTGACTGAATTTCGAAAGAAAGAGCGGTAATGGCTTGTAAAAGAAGCCAGGATAAAGCGTTGATGTAATTCCCATTTTCTTGTGGCTGAAGTACAACAAGCAAGGTGTTTACTTATGAAATCCGGCAAAAGGTACTATAAAAATCTTTTCATATAATCTATAAACAGGGGCCAGTCGGCGGGTATGGTTCCATGGCCGCCTGCATGCATATAATAAGCGAGTGTATTACGTAACAGTGATTGGTCACCGGCCCCGGGCATATCGCCTGAGGGACCACCTTTTCCGAATAACTTATACACCGGCTCTGCCGCCACGGCGGCAAGAAACTCTCCTTTGGGGTCGGACCAATAATCGGTATCCCCGGTTTGTAAAAGCAGGGGCCGGGGTGCCATTAGTGCAACCAACATATGCGCGTCGACAGGCGATGCATTAAAGTTGGCGGCATAGCTGTGCCAGTTTGGTGCAAACTGGTAATAGTATCGCGAAGTGTCGGTCATATGTTTGATGTTTTCGCCATAGTCTCGCCTGCTGATGGCCGCGCCGCCTTCGCCTGAACAACTTGCAATGACCATTTTAAAGCGGGGGTCGCGTGCACCGGTCCACAATACGGTTTTCCCAAGGCGCGAGGTTCCCTGTAGTGCAACCCTGTTTGCATCAATCCCCGAGTCGGTTGCAAAGTAGTCCATTGCACGGCTCAGGCCCCACGACCACGCCGAGATGGCACCCCATTCATTGGGGGCAGGTTCAGTTTGTCCCGGCTTCAGGTAAGTTGACCGGATACCATATTTGAGACCCTGCTTAAAATCGGGCTCGATGTCGGTGTAACAAACGGTAGCAACACCAAAACCCTGCGATACGAAACCGGCTACATCGATTTTACCAAAGGCTCGCTGTTCCGATGCAGGCACTTTTTTTCCTTCGCGTGTCCAAACAAAGCCGGCTTTCACTCCCGGGTCGTCAACGGCGTTTACGTTTGCGGAGAAATTGGCAATCAACAGCAGGGGCGACGCCTTGTCGGCTCTGGCGGGCAGGTAAATTAACAGGTCCATCTTGTGGCCTGTGGTGTCTTTTGTAAAGTAAACGATAACCTGTTTACGAAGCGCTTTCCCGTTGAATGCGGGGGTTCCTTTATCAAACACCTTGAACCGCATGTCCTTTGGCCGGGGCGGCACCTTACCAAATTGGTGCTCTTCAAACAGTCTTATAATCTCAGGCCGGCGGCGTTCGGTCCATGTCTTTGCATCGCTAACTTTTGTCCCGTTTTTTAGTGTGAACAGGGCAGGCAACGTGTAGTTGCCCGTTAATTCCTCTTCATAATTTATGGGGAACCCTGCTGAAGTTTTGGGTAAGTTTTCTTTCTGCGCAAACAGGCAGTTCGAGGCGAAAACGAAAAATATCAATAACAATTTCTTTGGGGCAAGCTGCATGTTATCGTAACGTTTGATGGTCGAATATAAAACTAATCGTATGCAATTATTTGGGAAAGCAGGGTTGATAAAAAGAAAATAAGGTGAGCACCCCGGCAGAAACGATCTGGCAAGTCATTCGGCGGCTGAAAGCCACAACCTGTTTAATTCAGTAAGCAAATGCTTCAACAAGGCATCCCTTCAGGAGATGTTGATTGCAAATACTTTTCGGGACCAAGCCTTTTGGAACGCTATATGGCCCCGGTTGCCCGCCCGGCTGCGCCAGTCGGAAGGGCTTCGCACACTTGTACAGTTGAATTTTTTCAGCAAAACTTCCAGTTTTAAACGTGCAGGCACAGTAAACGCGACAACCAGCCGTTGTAGACAATGCCTATCGGAAATATATCTGTGAGGGGAATACACGACTTACCTGCCGTCAGCTGAACGCTTAAAGAAAGCAGCGATTTCAGCTACCTTATCCGTGTTGATATAGTCGGCTTTCCATTCAATGAACTGCTTCCAGGCCGTTGGTAGATCGGGCGCGTTCCAGAAGCGTATCGGTTTTTTAAGCGCATGCGCTTTGTCGATTAGTGATTGCACGAGCGCACGCTCTTCCGTTGCGGGCACCCCTTCCCCACTCCATTTCGAATAACGTTTAAAGTTGTCGCTGAATAGTGCAATCCTGCCAAGGGTCCCAATGGTGTATTCCTTTGCCAGGTTGCCATCGAACCAGATGTAAGTTGGATAACCCGTAAATGTCGCTATAGCGGGTTGATTGCCGGTAATCACAAGCTTCAGGCCCTTGCAGTTGACAATGCTTTTGTATCGACCCACTACGGTTTCAATCCTGGCTAAGGTTGCTACTGCTTCGGTCTTTATGTCGATCAATAAGAGCAATGTTTTTGCCCGATCAGCATAGGCATAACCCCTACTATTCGCTATCGCTTGCTCAAGCGGATCAAGGTAAAGCGACTCTAACGTTCTTGCCCGTGCCGTGTCGGCAAGATTATGCGCAACATACAATACGGTATCGATTAAAAAGACATCGGCTTCAATAGAGCCAAAGCCTTCCTTGTAAGCTGTCCAAAAAGGCACAGGGTGGTTATAATCGTTGTGGGCATGCGCGTTTGCAGCCGTATAAGTTGTTTGTGCTGATAAGGTATTAACACCGGGTAGTAACATTACCGTTATGTTCAGCACCAACAGGTAACGATACAGGCTATTGCGCACAGGCTTAGTTTAACTTTTTAAAAATGGGGTCACTTAAGGCTCAGGCTAACGAGAACAGGAAAGTGATCCGAGGGAAATTTGCCATAGTACGTATCGGTCAATATTCCCCATCGGCTAACCGTGAATTTGTCGTTAATAAAGATATGGTCGATGATTTCGGTGCTTTTTCTCGCGGCGCCAAATGCATTGAAGGATGCGTTGTTTACGTAAGGATATTTGACCTCCTTGTAGGTATCCTTCAGGAGCCCGGAATTCGCCAATTGCAGGTACCATTCACTTTGCTGCGAGCCGTTTAGGTCACTAGTGAAAATAACGGCTTCGTTGCCTGCAATCGATTTGATCTTTTGGAGGATGAGTTTACTACTTTCTTTTCGGGCCTGTACCCCCTGGTGATCAAAATGGGCGTTGAAGAAGTAGAACTTTTTACCGGATTTGTTGTGCTGCAGGTATAACCACGAACAAATGCGATTACAGCAGGTTGCGTCCCACCCGAGGGAAGGCTTTTCCGGTGTCTGTGAAAGCCAGAAATCGCCTTTGTTCAGCACCTTAAACAAGTCTTTACGGTAGAAGATGGCCGCGTGCTCCCCTTTGTCCTTACCGTCATCGCGACCGGCACCAAACCGGCTATATTCAGGCAGGGCACTACTCAGGTCGTCCAGCTGATTTTTTAAACCTTCCTGGGTACCCAACAGGTCAAAGTTGTGAAAACGTATCAGTGCTGCAACTACCGGTGCCCTGTTCACCCATAAGTTACCCGAGTCGCGGGCATTATCAAACCTGATGTTATAGGTACCCACGGTCATTTCCTGGCCGTAGGCATGCCCAAGCATATTCAGTATTAACACAGTAATACAAGCGACTCTATTAATCATACGGGAATTTATTAAACTGCCAAAAGGCAATACAAAGAAATACATTCTGCAACGATTAGAACACTAAGTTTATGTTGTCATTACAATTGTTGGCCACAACGGATTGACCAGGTAAATCACCTTAAAGCCCTGTGCATGGTAAGGTTCAATACTCGTGAAAACCCGGCAGCGTACAAAAGAATAGGGGTGTTAAAAGGGAAGTGCAACTGCAGCATATCGCCTGACTCCTCCAAAATAAAAAGGGAGAAGCCGATTCGACTCCTCCCTTTAATCAGCCTCTTGAAGCAAATCACGGCAGCTAGGTTCGGAAGACCTGATACTACTTCAGTATTAAGGTGTTTCCGGGTGTTGAACAATAACGGATCGCTTACTTCTTTTTGATCCTCTTTTGCACCTTTTTCATTGCCACACCCGCCAGGAGTCCGCCGGCCGTATACAATCCAATAGTTAAGATAGCATCCCTGTTAGCGTTCCAGAAATCGCTTGATGGCTTACCATCCAGTTCATTGTTTAACCCGCCGCTGTAATCGTCTTTATGCCGTTTGCTTTTTGACTCAAGAAAGGCAACACCGGCACCTGTTGCTGCGCCAAGTAATGCGCCCGTGAGCAGAGCGTTTTTCTTTTTGCCAAGCTTAATAAAACCGTAATAAGTCGCTGCGCTAAGCAGCTCTTTCGAAACTTCAATCAACATCTTGTGGCTGCCTTTCTTTTTCGAACTTTTACGAAGCTTCTTGATAATTCCCGGTTTATTAAGCAACTTCATTTTAGGCTTTTTGCCATCAATGTTTTGAAGCGCCTTTTCAAGGAGGCCCAGGGTAGTAGCTCCTGCTATTCCGCCCTGTAATGCATTTGCCAAATTCATAGTTGTAAGTATAAGTGTAGGTTATCAGAACAAACCGGGTGCCAGCACGATTGATGCGGGCCGTTATCCTGGTTTACGACAAAGTACAATAACCGCACCCCTGTTTGCAAACTGCCAGGCACTTGAAATTTTTGAAATGCTCCAGGTGAGCTAATGATTGAGCCAACCCCTGGAGCAACACCTAAACCTGGGCTACTTGTTTTCCTGGTTCATCGGAAGAATGATGGTAAAGGTTGATCCTTCGCCTGGCTTGCTTTTCACGGTTATGGATCCATGATGATTTTCAACAATTTTTTTGCATAACGCGAGCCCGATACCGGTACCGGGGTATTCCTTCCGGCTATGCAGTCGCTGAAAAACGGTAAAGATTTTATGGGCATACTGTTGGTCAAAACCGATGCCGTCGTCTTCAAAAATAATCCTGAGGTACTGACCTCCGGTTGCTGAAGGAAATTCGGGTTTTAAGGCATCTCCGTTTATTATATTACAACCAATCCGGATGTGCGGCACTTCGTTTGAAAACTTCAGCGAATTGCTCAAAAGATTATACAACAACTGGTTTAATTGAAGCCGGCTTCCTTCTATTGGGGGCAGTACATCACGGACGATTACCGCTTTTTTTTCGCTAATGGTAAGTTCGTGGTCGCTAATGATTCCATCCAGTAACTCGGTAAGGTCAACGCTTTCGATTCTTCTTTCCTGATTGGTAAACTGGCTGTAATTCAGTACCGCTTTAATGAGGTTCGACATTCTGCCTGCTGAAAGCTGGATTTTGCCCAAAAGAACCCTGATCTCCTCAGGGTCCTGCCAGCGGTTTTCAATCATCGTTGCGAAGGTTTGAATCTTGCGCAAGGGCTCCTGCAGGTCGTGAGATGCAACATAAGCAAACTGCTCCAGTTCCTTATTCGACTTTTCCAGTTCGTCGTTCAGGTTGCTTAACTTTTCATTTGCGGCTACGATATCTGTAATGTCGTGACCAACCAACAAAACCCCATCAACCTGTTGGTCCTTGTCAAAAAGCGGGATACAGAAATTTTCAAGAATGCGTGCGGTTAGCCGCGACCGGTAATTTGGGGTATGTATGATTTCGCCCTTGAGCGCCGCTATTAAATCGTGTTGAATTTGCGTGCCGGTTAGTTGCGGGAACACTTCCACCATATTCTTTCCCTTAATGTCTTCGGAACGCACCTGGTACAAGTCTTCAGCCGCTTTGTTCAGGATAACATAGTTTAGTTGTTTGTCGAAGACTGCTATAATATCAACCGAGGAGTTGATGATCGTTTCCACGAATTCGTTGTTGTGTTTTAATTCCAGGTTAGCAAGCTCGAGTTCCCCGGTACGTTTTGCTACCTGGCTTTCCAGCTCTTGGTTAAAAGCCAGGATTTCCTTGTTTTTAGTTTCTATCTGCTCAAGCATTTGATTAAACGAGTCGGTAAGTTGGCCAAGCTCGTCTTCGTCGTATTTGCGGGCACGGATGGTATAGTCCTGTTTTGCAGAAACATCTCCTGCCGTTTTATACAGCGCCAGGAAAGGCTCAGATATTGTACGTTGCAGGCGAACCGAAAGCAGGTAGGCAACGAATATTGAAAGCATCAGCACAGCGGAAGCAATCACGAAATATAATTTCAGCCGCGCATTGATCCCCTTGAGGTTGGATTGAAGATAAAGCGTGCCGACCTTCCTGTTTTTATAAACCACCGGCTCAAATCCTTTCAGGTCACCTTCGCTGTAAGTGTACCCCTCGGTCGCCGGAGCAGCAGGAAGCCTGGATGGAAGTATAAATGCCGGGTACTTGGCAAAGAGCTTGCCGTTGATATCGTATAATGCGCCGGCGATTACATGGGGTTCAGCTTCCAGTGACTTTAGCACCTCAGCGGCGTCTTCTTCATTTTCGAATGCAAGGGCTGCGGTACTGTTGCTCGAAACAATTTCTGCCAGTGTTTCCAACTGTGCCTTAGTGGTATCCCGGTATGAAATGATTTCGTAAGTAAAAAAGGCGGCACAGGTAAGAAATACAACAACGCTACTTGTCAGCATTACTATCCGAAGAAGCTTTTGTTGTATGGAGATGGTCTTCTTATTCATTGCTGTTCCCGCACGGGGGCTACGATATCGGCCAACCGGAGCATCTTTGAACTGATATTGAGTTCCGCTGCTTTTGCTGCTGCCAGGTTGATCTGCAGGCGTATTTTGTTATTCAGTGTTTGAAAACGTACGATTCCGCCGAGCCGTGCAAACGCATATTGTTCCCCTACGGTTAAGGTGTACCTGGCCGGAAGCGCGGCAATCAACGCCGGTATGTTGCCTTCAGTTTTTTCGGGAACGTACAAGATATGACATGGCAACACTTCTTTTATCGTTGCATAGCGCTGAACAACAATCGGGTGATCTTTTACTTTCTCCCCGGCAACAGTTTGATCGATCACTGTTTTAAACGGATCGTCGCCAAGAATACCGATTACAAACGGTGAGCCCGGAGCACCAAAGGCATGTTCCGGCCACACAACAAACTGACTGAAGTTAAACAGGAAAGCCGCTTTGATATTATACTCACGCGATGACGACTGCGTATATGCGGAAAGCAACGAGCATGTCATAAACAGCGCCATTGCCGTGCGACCGACCCGGATCCCTGGTGATATTTGTTTCAGGTACTTTCTCAAAGCCTGGCAGTGAGTTTTAAATAATAGCCCCTTGGTATCCGAAGGGATCCAAATTCAGTATGACGTTCGCGGAAAAGGTTCTGACCCGTGAGGGAAAGTTCTGCGAACTTAAAACGGTAAGCAAGCCGGGCATCATAAGTAAAATATGCGGGCACTTGAGCTGTTGCCAGTGTTTGTGGAATAGAATCGAGGTACCTGGCGATAAGATCAAGGTGCAAATTAAGTGGCAGCTTTATCATCGAGTGAAGTTGCGCCTGGTGCCTGGCATCGTTGGCCAGGTAGTCCGGATTGAACTTATGCCCTTCCTTTGCGCTAAGGTCCACATCAACATAGGTGTACCCGATTCTCATACGCCAATTTTTCGACAACTGGTAAGTTCCGGAAAACTCTGCCCCCCACGATTGCCCCCGCGAGCCATTTTGTTGCTGAAATGTGGAGGTGCCTGGAATCGCTTCAAGGCTATAAAGGTCGTTGTAACGGTTGTAGAAAGCAGCTACCGAGAAAGCTGACTTGTGGTTTGGCTGAACCCGGTAACCCAGCTCGTAAGCGACCATCTTTTCAGATACGAAGTCAGGACCACCAAGCACACCTTGTGCTGGTGGTGTAACAGGAATTGCCGGAGAAAAATAGTCAACGTCTATCCTGCTGGGTGTACGTATTGCACGGGAAACTGCCGCCCAAATGGTGTTGTTATCTGACACACTTACGGCCAGGCGGGCGCTTGGCTGCAAGCCAAAGCCGGTATACACATTGTGCAGGAGCTTTGTGCCCACAGTAAGCTTAACGGCTTTTGACAAGGTTACCTGGTCCTGGATGAAGGAATTGAAAAGGTCGAGGTTTTTTACCCTTGGTAAAATCGCTAACCGGGAATTTTCCGATTCAAATTCGTCTTTCACCCACCTGTACCCGATACCCGTTGTCAGGTGGTGAGCCTTTCCGACAGGAAAATGTAACTGCATATCAATGTCTGCGGTATTCATCTTATCTGATGAGCGACCTGGGGCGTCGGTTTTGTAATAACGATCATAATATACCTGCACACTAAAGTCCGTAGTCTCAGAAAATGACTTGGTCCAGCGACCGATAACATTCTGACCGTTGAAGTCAGAATTACCACCCGCAGTTTGGATGCTTCCGGTATAATAGTCACCCTGCACGGTATAAATGTCGCTTTTGCCAGCCGCACCATCAACCCTGAAACCGCCCTGGCTCACCCGCCATGCATCAGTGAAATCATCGCCGGCCGGTGTTTGTGTGGCCCCTCTGGCGCTGTGCTGCCCATATACCCTAAAGTTTGTATTACTCCCAAGCTTACCGCCATAACGTACCGAAGCCTGGTTATCTAAAAAGCTCCCTATTGCCAACGCGGCATAGAGCCCGGTCGTTTCTTTACTGGATTTGGTGATGACATTGATAACACCGTTGACGGCATTTGCTCCCCAAAGGGTGCTGCCAGGTCCACTTACAACCTCTATTCTTTCAACATCTTCCAGCAGTACGTTCTGCATATCCCAGAACACGCCGGCAAAAAGCGGGGTATAAACGGTTCTGCCATCGATCATCACAAGAAGCTTATTGGCAAAGAGGGTGTTGAAGCCCCGCGAACCGATGATCCAGGTATTCGAACGCATTTGCGCAACCTGTAGATTGCCAACCAGCCGAAGTGCTTCGGCAATGTTTGTTGCCGCAGAGTTCCGGATATCTTCACCCGTGATTACCTGAACGGCTGACGCAGCAGTAGCCAGTTTTTGGGGCGACCTGGAGACAGAGGTAACTTCGAGTTCCATTAGTTCCTCTATGGACAGTGCTTTTAGTGCATGCGGAGATTCAGGGATAACTACCTGGCCTTTGCTCGACAAAGAAGCAAGCAGGAAAAATGCCGTCAGCAGACCGGCCGCGAAAGAAGGTAAGCAGAATTTGGAAGGCGGTTGATCTTTCTGCGGGGACGTACAAGGCATGTGGTCTTTTTAGGATTGGGTTAATGGAAAGATACCATGCAGAAGACAACTGTGGCAAAAGAAAGTAAAAAATCCAGATGAACCAAATACAATAAGCTGGTAATTAGATGTATACATCTTGAATCAATTCAACACTAATAGCCGGAATCAGTATATACATGTCGGATCAAATGTTGATGAATCAAAAAAGCCTCCGTTTCGGAAGCTTTTTTGATCGGGCCGCAGGTACGGTGTTTACATTTACTAATTTATTCTTTACCCGATTTTGGTTCCTGCATTTTGTTCATTTGTTCGGCCAGCATCGTATCGGGGACCACGTTACTCATACCCACCATAATCTTGTTCTTTAGCCCCGAAACAATCTTATCATCACCTTTCATAAGGGCATTGTAACCATCTCTTGCAACCTGGGCAGCATCAGACAATTTACTATCAAGAATCTTGGATGATTGCATATGTGCCTTATTGAAAAAGTCGGTGTCGGTTGCCCCCGGCTGTAAGGCGGTGATGGTAACTTCGCTGTCTTTTAGTTCGCTGATAAGTCCCTCTGTAAGGTGTAAAACATAAGCCTTGGTAGCATGGTATACGGCTTGCCATGGCCCGGGTAATTCTGATGCAATCGAAGCAAGTTGCAGGATCTTACCACTGTTGCGTGTCACCATGTCTTTCAAATACAGGTGGGTTAACACGGTAAGTGCCGAAACGTTAAGCTGAATAATCTCCAGTAGCCGGTTGATGTCCTGGTCAACAAACAATCCATACTGACCTTGCCCTGCATCGTTTACCAACACGTCGACGGTTATGCCCTGCGCATTAACCTCATCATACAACTCGAACGCTGCACGAGGTTCAAAAAGGTCCTTAACGATTGTTGTTACCTGTACATTGTACTGTTGTTTAAGTTCACTTGCGCTTCGCTGCAAGTCACTTTCTGTTCTTGCTACCAGCACAAGGTTGTAGCCATCTTCAGCAAAACATTTTGCCAGTTCGTAACCGATACCGGCAGATCCGCCGGTAATCAACGCATAACCTTTTGAGGAACTATTTTCTGTTGCCATTTGGTTCTTTTTATTGAATGATGAATGGAAGAAAAACCAGGATGATACCAGGCTGAATACCGGTTGTCGCCCCCTATGACCAGGTCCAGGTTGCCGGTAATCATCCTATGGTTTCCTTCATTGCATCATTTCCACGCAATTAGAATACCGCCTCTTTTATGATGATGCGCTACCACAAAGAAAATTGTTGTTTAAGCCTTCACGGGTATAAAGGCCGGTATTCTAGATAAACCAACGTTAAGGTGGGAAATTATTTCTGCACTACTATCTCACCAGTGAGAGGCTTAGTGGATTAGATGAAGGACGTCTGCAATGCAACTGCGCATCACCTTAGAACCTTATTCTTAAAGCTGCCCATTATTTTCTAAACATTTAGAGAGGAGCAAACAGGGATAATAACATGGCAATTTAGGGGGTTCGGTAATATGTACAATCAGGTTCGGTTTACTTCTTCAGCACCGCTGCTTCTGCGCTTTTGTTCTACTTTCTGCCCCCTGCTAAAATTATAACGCAGCGAAACACCAACTGCCCTAATCCGAAAGTATTGATCAAATTCATTTACCTGGCCGCCGATATCTGTTGTCCACAAATACCTGAAGCCTTCGAACAGGTCCAAACCATTGATGGTTAAGTCGAGCTTTTTATTTAAAAAGCTGCGTTTAAAAGCGAGGTCAACCCTGCTCATGGCAGCCATATGGTACAGGCCCGAAGCCGCAGGGCCGCGCAGCATAATATTCACTTCCATACGGATTTCTTTTGGCAACAATATGATATGATTTGACTGTAGCATAACAAACAACTGATCATTTATTACTTCCCCGAAGTTTGTTTGCATAGCATATTTGTTATACGATGCCACAAGCGTATTTTGGGTATCCCACTTCTTTAAGATTTTTACCGGTGCAACGGCAGTTAAACCAACGCTATGCCCTTTGTTGATGTTTCCAAACGTGTACACTGTTGTGGTATCTTCTACATCTAACAACGGCACCTCAGATATGACATCGATATAATGATAATAGTTGAATGAAAGATTATACGCTTTTTTAAACACCTGTGTTACGCTGAATGAATTGGTGTATTGCGGCCGTAGTTGGGTATTGCCTTCATACCAGGTGTATGGATCGCGATAAGCCCTGAACGGATTTAAATTGCCATAATTAGGACGGGTGAGGCGACGGCTATAACTATAATTGATGCCATAATTGTCGTTTACTTTTTGCTGCAGAAAAACACTTGGAAAAAGATTGGTGTAATTTCTTGGGGTAACAACGCCCAGGGTTATAGAGTTGCCAAGTGATGCCGTATGTTCGAGCCGTAAGCCGGTTTGAAGTGTAAGCTTTTTGTTGATCGGACCGCTGTAATTCAGGTAGCCAGCATAGATATTTTCACGGTATTTAAAATGATTTGTTCGCAACGGGTCAAGTACAAGTGCTCCGTTATTAAAGTAAAATTGAAAGTCGTTGTCGGAGATCACCCTGCTCGCCTTTGCGCCGGTTTCAAGTTTGTGGACCTTTCTTATTGGCAGCGTCAGGTCTATCTTACCGGAATAAATATCGTATCCGTTTGGAGTATTGGTAAACAGGAAGTCCTGGGTTTTAGGACCATTGCCTGTGCTTGCATAGTAGTTATAAAAATCCGACGTTCCCCTGTTTGTAATTCTAACATAATCAAGATCGGAAGTAAGCAAAGCACCATTGGTATCGAGTTTGCCCGTGTAATGAAGATTGGTCGTCAAATTCCGGTAGGTATTTGTGCTGTAATTATCTGCTTCAACAATCTGTGTAGGTTTCCCCGCTTCACTGCCCAGCCGGGTGTCGGTAAGAAACTCCTGGTCGCCGGTATTTTTGGTATAGTTAACCATTACCCCAACAGTATGCCTTTCATTGAAGCTGTAATCGGTACCTACACGCACCGAGGGCGGGCCCCAATTTGTATAGCTGCCAATGGCATCCTGGTCGAAATAGGTGGTCTTGTTGGTGCCATAAAACACCCGCGTGAAAGTGGCATCACGTCCACCCACCCTACGTGCGAGATCAATATTTACAAAGGAGTTCCATTTGCCGCTTTTATGATTGATGTTGAGACCGGAAGAAAAGCCATGTTGTTTTTTGAAATTGTAATTGTAAGTGGCATAAACACTGCCATTCATACCCTGTTGCGTATTTTTTTTGAGGTTGATGTTTAGTATACCCGATGTGCCTTCTGCATCGTATTTAGCAGATGGATTGGTGATGATCTCAATGTTTTTCAAGTTTTCGGCTGGCATTGCTTCGAGCATGTTGCGAAGGTCTCTTGCCGACAAATAAGTAAGCTTTCCATCAAGCATTACGGTCACGCCGGAACGCCCATTGAGTTGAATGTTGCCTTCGGCATCGATAAACACGCCGGGAGCCCTCGACAGTACGGCATACGCAGAATTACCTGCAGCCATAGCGGTTCCCTCAACACTTACTACCATGCGATCCGCTAATTGAACAATAGTTGGCCGAAGCGTTGTGACTGAAACATCCGCCAGGTTTTTTACTTCCGGCTTAAGCGAAAAGCTGCCGAAATCGCGGGAGAATTCGGTGGTATTCACCTCGAACACTTCCGTTTTTAGCTCACTAAAGCCAATTGAAGTAAAACGCAGTAAATATTTGCCCGGAGCAGGGCTTTTGGCTGAAAACTTTCCATCGACACCAGTAAGCGTTCCACTTATCAACGACTGGTCACTGACCCGGATTACGGATACATTGGCATATGGCAGGGGGGCCGATTTCTGGTCGAGGAGTTTTCCGGTAAGTGTGCCTGTTTGAGCCGATGCAATAGTGCCGGTGCAAACGAGTAAGGCACAGATAAACAAGATGCGGTATACACCGCTGGTGTTTCTTAAAGCTAAGGTTGCTGTTCTCAAAATTATGATGGTTGTATCACTGGATCTTCAGAACAGTGCCAATTATATAACTTGCTGATTAACAATTTTCTGAAACTCCTCATAACTACGAAAGTGCTCGTAACCGAACAGGTGATTGTCCGGTTTTGATACATATCGACATAAGCGTACAGTAACCGTGCAGCAGGCGTACCACAACCCAGATTGCGCCTCGCCAATTGTAAATGTATACCACCCCTTTCTGTTCCCTGGAGCTCTTTCAGCAAACCCTTCCACACAGACAAACAGAATCCGGTTGTACCGGAATGAATTACAAATAACAATGCAGCCGGTCCTGGTCGTCAGGTATAAATCAGCAAACCCGTAACTGCCTAACCCACTTTCAACAGTTCTGTAACGACTTGTCTGCCTGGAATGCCAAACCATCGCATTATATCGCAATTCATTTAGGTCAAGGCAGCTATTTGTCTTTTCCTGTACCAACTTGCGGTGGAAATTAATCAACAGCAAAACCGGACAGCAATTCCAATGGCTGCTGATCCGGCAACCGAAACAACAAATTCAAATAACCGTACAACTTATTATACGATGCGACTCATTTTTTTTCTTGTGCTTGTTAGTATTATTGCCTGTAAGGAGTTACAACACAACAATAACCCCGCACCATTAAAGGTGGGTTCAGTCGTGGATAGTATGCCCGTAATACCAAGGTTGCTGGCGTTAGGGCAGTCGGCAAAAGCCGAGATCGAGCAGGCAAAAACCGAAGATCAGGTGACTATTATCTCCGAAAAGTACAAGCAACGTATTCATCGCTACCTCACGGATTCAAGCCATTCCATTATTGCCGGAATACCCACCAGGGTAGAACGGGTTGAGCCTTCTTCAGACCAGGTGTATGTGTCTGTGTCAGCCGACATGTTCAAGTTTTACGCATACCTGCCAAAAGCTCCAAACGACAGCCCTGCACTGAACCAAATTTTCCGGTCGGTTAACCAACTACAGGTTAACAGTAGCAATCCGATTAAGATGATCTACCTGGGCGAATGCGAAGTTGGATTCTTTAAAGATCAATTTGAGATCACCATCAAAGCCATCCCGGTTTCATCCAATACCAGGGTGGATGGAAAACTTGTTCAGCAACTGGCGCTGCTGCAATGAGCTACAGGACACAAGGCTAACCAGGTGTTATCACCATAGCCCATTTAAACTTTTAGCATTTGAGTAAATTCAATGTACCACGTTCACCGGCTTACCCTGTAAAAAAGCATGAAGGTTGTCAACGGCTATGTTCATTAGTCGCGACCTTGCCTCAAATGTTGCCCAGGCAATATGTGGAGTAATCAGGCAATTGTTTGCCGTGAGCAGGGGATTATTTGGTGTGGGCGGCTCATCCGATAGTACATCAACCGCAGCGGCGGCGATCACGCCCGTGTTCAGCGCGTTTGCGAGGTCGTATTCATTTACAATCGGTCCACGCGAAGTATTGATGACAAATGCCGAACGCTTCATCCTGGCAAGGTTCTCTTTGTTAATGAGCCCCCTGGTTTCCGGTACCAATGGACAATGTATGCTTACCACATCTACAGTTTCGAACAGTTCCTTAATTGGCACCCACCTGAAGTTTTCACGATGCGACTGATCAGTTTGCGTGCGGGTGTATGCAACGACTTTCATACCAAACGCCGTTGCAACATCGGCTACTTTAGCACCGATATGGCCAAAGCCAACGATACCTATTGTTTTACCAGCAAGTTCCAGTAGGGGGAAATTCCAATAGCACCAATCCGGCGAACGCGTCCACATGCCATCAAATACCGAATCGCTGTGCCGCTGTACACGATGGCAGAGTTCGAGCAGCAGCGCAAAGGTCATCTGAACGACCGAGGAGGTACCATAACCCGGTATGTTCGACACAACAATCCCTTTCTGGTTTGCAGCGGCAACGTCCACCACGTTGTAGCCGGTAGCGAGTACCCCGATGAACCTGAGTTCAGGCAGTTCGGCGATCACAGTAGCGGGCAAGGGGGTTTTGTTGGTAAAAACGATTGCCGCATCCTTAGCACGGCTTACTACCTGGTGTGCAGGAGTACGGTCGTAAACCTGCAATTCTCCGGGCGCCCCCAACGCATCCCAGCTGAGGTCGCCGGGGTTTAATGCATATCCATCTAAAACAACGATTTTCATGTTATTCTTTCTGCTATTTACCAGCTTAAACCACCGCCGGTTTCGTGATCGTTTATCCGTGATATCAGGCGAACTTATTAAAACTAAAATCCCGCATCCGCCACTCCCACTCATATCATGGTTCATGACATTGATCTGCTATTGTAAGAAACAGGCAGATGAAGCTATGAATGAATTGCGTTAGGTCTCTGTTGCGGGTTGTTCACCCTTTCTGCTGCCTACAATAACCAACAAAGCCACCGTCACAATGGCGCCAAGTAGCAGTAATAAATAATTGTACCCTGCAGCAAGATTTGCAGGTGCAACTCCAGTACGACCGTCGCTCATCACATAATGCGGTATTAAAGTCGTAAGCACATAAGCCTGCAAGAAACTGAGCATACAAATAAGTATTAATAATATAAAGCTGTGCTTTACGGTAAACCGGAAAAGCTCCCCTTCTTTTCCGACCAGGTGTCCGGCAGCGGCGGCAATCGCGATTGATTGTGGCGATATCATTTTTCCCACCACACCACCAGACACATTAGCACCCACGGCCACGACAGGGTCAACCCCGATGGAAAGCGCCGTCTCAAACTGCAGCTTGCCGAAAAGGGCATTTGCGGAGGTGTCGGAGCCGGTGATAAATACACCCAGCCACCCAAGAACCGGTGCAAAAAACGGGAACAAATAACCCGTGTTTGCAAGTACCCCTGCCATGGTAGCAGATATTCCTGAATTGTTGAGCACGTAAGCAAAAGCAAGTATTGCAGCAACAGTAATAATCGGAAACCGGAGTTGATGCAGGGTAGCAAAAAAAGTAGTGACCGCAGCCCTTACGCCAACGCCAATCAGGGGCAACGAAATTAATGCGGCCGCGAAGATTGCAGTACCTGCAGAACTTAGGTAGTTCAGTTTAAAAACCTGCGGTAGCAAGCTTCCGTTACCCAGCACAATGGCGTGGTGCAAAACAGGTATTTCGTATTGAGCATGGCCATATAGGGCAAGTACGTCTTTAACTGGTTGCAGCCCCCATGCGATAACCATCAGGGTTAAAATGATAAACGGCGAAAATGCCCTGAATACCTGCCAGCCCGAATAGTTGATGCCCAGATCAGTTGTTTGATGCGGCTCATGGTCAAACTTCCAAACGCTCTTCGGCTTCCAGAATTTCAGCAGAACAATCAAACAAACGATCGATCCAATTCCAGCGAGTACGTCGGGTAACATGGGACTGAGGTAATTCGAGGAAAACCACTGGAGGAATGCGAAGGAGATACCACACACCATTATCGCCGGCAATACCTCTATCGACTTTTTGAACCCGCAAATCAGTACCACCAGGTACATCGGTAATACCAGTGATAGCACCGGTAGTGTTCTTCCGACCATCTGTGATATCGCCATTTCGGGTATGCCAGACACCTGCGACGCCACCGTGATCGGGATGCCAATCGATCCAAATGCAACAGGGGCGGTGTTTGCTATAAGGCAGATACCTGCGGCATACAAGGGGTTGAATCCTAAACCTACCAACATTGCTGCAGTGATGGCTACCGGTGCACCAAATCCGGCTAATCCCTCCACGAAAGCGCCAAAGGAAAACGCAATCAACAATGCCTGTAATCTCCTGTCGGGAGTTACCGACGCCATAAAACCTTTTATGATCTCAAGTTGGCCGCTTTGTACGGCGATGTTGAAAAGGTATACGGCGGTTATTACGATCCAACAAACGGGGAATAGCCCGTACAATCCCCCATGCATAGCAGAGCGTAGCGCAAGGCTCACCGGCATACCATAAGCAACGATGGCGACCAGAAGGGAAATTAGCAACGCGATCAGCGCCGCCTGGTAACCTTTCATTTTCCTTATGATCAGCGCATAAAAAATAAACAGCACCGGCAGTACAGCAACGCACGCCGACAAGCCAATGTTACCAAAAGGGTCAATTACCTGTTGCCATTTCATAATGCCTGCAGGCTTGAAGTTGATTTTTGAACGATCAAATGCGCTTAGCCTGTAATACCTACCCGGCAACCAGATCCGGGTTTTGGGCTACCGGCCATTAACTATTTTCAACAAAAACAATGTGAGACTCCTGGCTCCAGGCATTTATCCTTAACCCGGCATCGTTGCGTCGCACTCTTGTACCGCAAATCATAGCTGAACTTTCCAGGTACAGCATGGCATCAGCGAAAAGTGGTATGCAAACCAGCTCACCTTAAATGTATCAATTATCCGGTGAAGGGTAAACAGAATTAGTGGATTAGCTGGTATATTTTCAGCGCTGTTTGCGTTCACCCTGTTGATCTGTGACTGGCTATAACTACAGGTCAATATTACAAAGCACCTCCCATAATGATATCTCATGAAGCCGTTTCCACGATAGGCCTGGTGTTAACTACCGGAAGGATATAAGTCAGGAGGTTCGTTCCGCAGTTTTATATTCAGCGGATGCAAGGCGTTGGTTTGATCGATAAAAATAAATGCATCATAACGACTCGGCATTACCGAAGGAACGAAATACGGGAACTGTACATTGTCCGGGTGATACACTACGCCAATTGCCCGATGGCCGATTTGTTTTTTGAAAAACGCGTCGTTACTGATATCTTTTGAGAGCACGATTTTGTTTGTAGCCCCGGTCAGGTGTAACAGTTCTTCCCAACTGCCCTGCTCAGCTTTTGGAACATCCATCACCTTGAAAGGCGCTCCCCAGGATGTTGCTGCGATCACCCTTCCCTGGTAGGTTCCAAAGCCAACGATAAAAACATTTTCTTCACCGTATTCTTTTCTTACCAATTGGCCAACGTTTACTTCGCCACTTTCAGCCATATCCGTAAAACGGGCATCACCAACGTGGGTATTGTGTTCCCAAAGTACAGCCTTCGAAGCGGGTCCATGAAAGGAAAGCAGCCGTTTAAGCGTAGTCATCATATGGTTGTCGCGAATATTCCACGACTCCGGACCGCCCTTGGTCATTTCCCTATAGTATCGCTCGCCGTTCAGGGCAACCAGGGCGTTTTGTTCCATTACGAAATCGGCTTCCGTTTTGGTCGTTTTATCTTCAGTCATCTTTTGTACCGACCGCCAGAAACGGTTTGTTTCATTGCGGCAGTCGTCGCCCTGGTTAGCAACGGCCAGGGCATATTGCTGCGCATCTGCATTATACGGCTGAAAACAATCGTGAACTTTATTCGCGGCACTAACTAAAGAAGGACCAGCTTCCTTTACATAGGGCATTACTTCCGACATCGACTCCCAGAGACAATAAACATCAAGGCCATAAAAACCAACTTTTTGATCTGCACCTTTAGCCTGGTTATTAGTATTTAACCAGTTTACCAGTTATGCTATTTCGGTATTGCCCCACATCCAGGTTGGCCACCTGTTGTAATGGTGCAATAATTCAATTACTTCGCTGCTGTCCTTTAGTGGCCCTTTTACAAAATTGTTTACCCGGTAAGAGTCGGCCCACTCGCTTTCGGAGGCGATAAAGTTGAAGCCTTTTTCCTGGATGAGCCTTTTGGTTATTGCAGAGCGCCAGGTATAAAATTCGGAGGTTCCATGGGTAGCCTCACCCAGCAACACCACCCGTGCATCGCCGATTTGTTGCATCAATATATCAAGGTCCCTTTCATTGCGCAGCGGGTAATTGGGAATTTTTACACGAACAGAATCTCTGTCACCTGTTTGTGAAGCAAAGCTATACCCGGGATTTTCCGTATTGCTGCCAACGGGAACCTGCTTTTGATTAACAGGTTTTTGTTTGCAGGAAATGCAGATCATCAGCAGGGATACCGCAATTGTAAATGCCCGGGTTTTCATGGTTGCAATCATCACATAATTTTTTTATAATATATCACAATTCAGGGGCCAAACCGGGATAGTTTAACCCTCAGATGCGAAGCTTCTACATTCATGTGATTGTTTGGTATACCCAATTGATAATTAGCGGATCCCGCACGGGCTAACCGCATTAAGTTATTATATTGGAGCTTCTAAAGGTTATCGAAACAGCAAGCAAATCGCTGTTGTTATTTATCCTGTTCACGACCTTAAAACAAACAAGATAATATGAGCGAACAATTTCAAGATTCCAAAACATCGGGTATACATTACCAATTAAGCAGGTTAGCCGGCAATTGGGAAGGCAATACGAAAACCTGGTTTGAGCCCGACAAGCTTGCAGATGAATCGCCGATGCGTGGCCAGATGCAAACCATACTTGATGGCAGATTTATCATGCATGAGTATACCGGCGCATTCGGCGACAAGCCGTTTAGTGGTATCGCCATTTTTGGTTACGACCTTGCTTTACAACAATTCCAGGGATTTTGGATTGACAGTTTTCATACCGGAACCGCAATGATGTTTTCAACCGGTAGTAAAGGTGATCATAACCTTAACGTACTCGGCAGCTATGCCTATGTTACCCCCGAAGTAGAACAGCACTGGGGCTGGCGTACAAGTATAGAGATGGTCGGCGATGACGAGCTGGTGCTTACTGCTTACAATATCACACCCGAAGGAGACGAAAGTAAAGCAACAGAAACGGTGTACAAAAGGGTTAAATAACTATCCCGGGCCCATGCCTTCGTTTCAGCCTGTACACCGGGACTGCATCCCGGAGTATGCGGCACAGGATTTCGACCCTTGTGCGATCATGCTTTATCAGCCCCTCGCTGCTTAATAGAATTACGTGTTGAGGGAGCTAACGAACTCCGTCGTTCAGCAATGTTGACGCTGTTTTTAGTTCCAAGCGATCACTTGTTGAATTATCGTTTGCATACTTCATCATTCGATCATGTTTAGTGAGAGCGGTATTCCATATGCTGCTTGAAAATATGCGGTACAAGGGAGTGATTGCTATGATACGCCTTAGCTTTTTGAAACTTTTTTTTCTGTTTTGTTTATGCCACTCCTTTGTAGTTATTCACATATTTGGCCTGGTTATTTATCACTGCGACAGCTCTCAACGCTATTTTGCTTCTTATAGCGTTTATTGCAGATAATTCATGTTTTC
>NZ_SMSK01000016.1 GCF_004354985.1 Segetibacter sp. 3557_3
TAAAGCAAGAAGCAGCATGATAACAAATAGCAGTCCTGTCAAGCTCAAACAGCCGATGACTATTGGCAATCCTCTTGAGCTTTCGAGAGGAGTTGCATAGAAGTGCGACGCAACGGCTGTCTTCACAGAGAACCTGAAGTTGGGTCCATAAAAAATTTTAAAGAGGTACTGCATGGGAATTTATGCAGTACCTCTTTTTTATTAGCCGGAAGCCGGGGGAAGCATTTTGTGCAGCATAGTGCAGGACAGTATGGTCTCAGAAGTAACTAGATTTAGTTTTCTTTAACACTTCTCTAAACGAAAAGCTTCCATCATGAACGAAAGATTACGCCTGGTGCGAAAGGTGATCCTGATGTCACTGTTTTTTCTCTTTTTTTCTATTGCCGCACTAGCGCAAACCGGAACCACTGCCAAAACGATAACGGGTAAGGTAACCGACGAACAAGGTAAAGCGCTTGAAGGAGTTACGGTTACCATAAAAGGTACTTCGGTAAGTGCAGCCACTAATGCCAGTGGCAATTTCACGCTTAATGCCCCGGCCAATGCGACCCTTGTATTTACTTCCGTTGGATTTGCTGAACAGGAAATTGATGTTGAGAACCGATCCAGCATTAGTGCCAGCTTGAAAAGCAGTTCCAGCGCCCTCACCGATGTGGTTGTAGTTGGGTATGGAACGCGCAAGAAAACCGATGTAACCGGTGCGGTCGCCTCAATTACCGGAGAGAAACTACGGTCGGTACCTACAACCAACCTTACCTCTGCCCTGCAGGGACGTGTTGCGGGGGTTGAAGCAATGGCGACCTCATTCAGGCCGGGTTCGGGTTCCCGGATCCGTATTCGCGGAAACCGTTCGCTTAATGCATCTAACGAACCGTTGTACGTTGTTGACGGTGTACCGGTAAGCTATACAATTGATGATATGAGCCCGCTGGATATCGAAACGATCGACGTGCTAAAGGACGCCTCATCTACCGCCATCTATGGGGTGAGGGGTGCAAACGGTGTTGTACAGATAACTACGAAAAAAGGCAGGGCCGGGAAAGTATCAGTGCAATATGAAGGCAGTACTTCATTCGACAATATTCTTAAGCACCTTCCGGTTTTTAATGCCGTACAACTGACCGACAGCTGGAGGCAGGCCTTTTTTGCAGATAGGGTGTACAACTTCGCACAAAATACAACCAGCCCCAACAACTACTTTCCAAATGCAGCTGCTGATGCGAAACTGTTTGGCGGTACTACCGGCAATGCCATGTGGGAGTTTGTAAAAGATGCTTACCAGTTTACCACGTTTGATCGCGTGAACAACATATATATCGCAGCTAAGCGACCTACCACCCCGGAAGAAAGGGCATTACTGGCTAACCTGGGATTACCGGTCTTAGATGAAGTAGATGCATATGATCCTTCTAAAATAAAGAGCTTCGACTGGCAAAAAGAAGCAATCCGCCAGGGGGTAACCAACAATCAAAGCATTAACCTTTCTGTGGGCAGTGAAAAGGTGCGCGCCAGCTTTGGTGGCTCGTATTTCAAACAAAAAGGGATTGAATACGGCCAGGATTATACTCGTTATACCATTAGTAACAACACCGAGTTTAAACCGGTCAAGTTCCTCACGTTTGGTAACAGCATAACTTTTTCGAACAGCATACAAAATGTTGGACCGAGTTTATATGCAAATGCATCGGGCATGTTGCCGATTACAAAACCGTACGACAGCCTCGGCAACTTTGATCTTTACCCGAACGATGACCAGCAAATTGTAAACGGTCTTAATGATGTAAATACCGTTTTTAACGAAATAAAGGCAAACAGGATATTTGGAAACCTGTATGCAGAAGTCAGCCTGTTTAAAGGGCTTAAATACAGAACCGTTTTTGGTCTGGATTATCGGAATACCCGCCAGGGGCGTTTTAATGGCGCTATTTCTTCTGTGCGCCAGGGCGCTCCCGCCAATGCCAGCTATGGCATTTACAACAACCTGTCGTGGACATACGACAACATCCTGAATTATGATCTCAAGATTAAAAATGACCACACCTTTAACGTTACCCTGTTGCACGAGATGCAGAGTCTTAACCGAACCGACAGCCTGACGATGAATGGTGAAAACCTGATTTTCGAACAGCAAAAATGGTATTCGCTTAACCGGAATACCTCGGGGACTGTAACAGGGACGGGAGCTTTTAGCTCACAACAGCTCCTGTCGTTCATGGGTCGTGTTGAATACGGTTATAAAAGCAGGTACCTGTTGACCTTAAGTAACCGTTACGACGTGTCCTCAGTACTGGCTGCCGGTAAGCAGGGTGAATACTTTCCTTCGGCTGCTTTCGCCTGGAGGGTGGATAATGAGCAGTTTTTCCGCAGTCAAAATCTTTTTACTTCTGCCAAACTGCGCGTTGGTATCGGCCGGGTTGGAAACGCCTCGATTGAGCCCTATCAAACCAACGGTCCTTTACAGTTTACGTTATACAACTGGCTAAATGGAAATGCCGCTATTGGCCTGGCGCCAACCACCTTTAGGGTTCCTGACCTGACCTGGGAAAAAACAACAACGCAAAATTTGGGTATTGAATTCGGCATGTTTAAAAACAGGATCAATGCAACGATCGACCTGTACAAAAGTTCCACTACCGACGTATTGCAGCGCATGACCATACCGGCAACCAATGGGGTTACCAACATGCTAGTAAACCTTGGCGAGGTAAGTAACAAAGGGATTGATATTGCAGTGTCAACGGTTAACTTCAACACGCCACGCGGGTTCAGGTGGACAACTGATATCGTTTTTAGTAGAAACCGTGAAGCCATTGTATCGCTTGATGAGACCGGAAGTGATAATTTGAATAATCTCTGGTTCATCGGTCAGCCCCTACGTGTTTATTACAACTACCAGTCGGGTGGTATCTACCAGTATGCGGATACCGCTAAAGGTGGTTACTTAAAAGAGTACCTCTGGAGTAAGGGGACCAATTCGAGTAATACGGCTTTTCGTCCCGGTAAAATCAGGGTCGTGGACCTCAATGGTGACACCCTCATCAACGCTGCTGATAAAACAATTCTTGGCTACGACAATGCGAAATGGACCGGTAGTCTTACCAACACAGTAAGCTACAAAAACTTTGAACTCAACTTTACCATCTACTACCGCCATGGTGGTATGTACCGGGTTCCCCGACCCGGAATGGTTGGCCGTTATCAATCGAGCTATGCGAATTACTGGACGCCAACGAACCCATCGAACGAATACCAGCAACCTACGCGTACATCCGACATTCCGCTGTACTGGGAAGCATTGGGATACCGTAATGGGAGTTTTGCACGGGTAAGAAACATTTCACTTACTTACCGGCTGCCGGAGTCGATTGTTTCGAGATTAAGGGCCAGCAATATGGCTGTTTATGTAAATGCTGTTAATCCTTTCCTGTTTCATAAGGCATCCGATTACGATCCTGAAACAATACAGTACACCGAACAATTTGCTGCTTCTACAGGTAACCCCGGTCCTGGTTCTTACAGTTACAGAAGTGTCGTTATTGGTGTGAGACTTGGACTATAAACATTAATCATTATTCAACGTATTATAATGAAAACAGTATTTAACCTTTTTGCACCCGTTGCCATTTTGGTGATGCTAGTTGCAACTTCGTGTAAGAAATTTATAAAGGAAGAACTCGTTACCACGCTTACTGAAGATTATTACAAAACTGATGCTGGTATCGAGGACCTGATTAAGTCGGCTTATGTGCCATTACGATGGAAGTTTGAAGGTGAACAGGCGTATGCCCTTTGGAACTTTGGTGTTGATGAATTCAGGTTGGGCGACCAATTTAACAGCGAACACTTTAATACCTATAACTCAAACCTGAATTCCAATGGTAACGATGGTTTTCTCAATGGACTTTGGATCAACTATTATGCGGGCATCAACCGTTGTAACCTGGGAATAGATTATGTATCGTCGTTTTCCGATGCGGCCTCTACAAGGCTGGGAGCACAGACCCAACGCAATTTGCGGATCGCCGAATTGAAGTTCCTGCGTGCATTTTACTACTTTACCCTGGTTCAACAATTTGGCGGTGTGCCATTGGTGGTTGATCCCCCAAAGGAAGCGCGTAGTGAATTTCCGCGTGCAAGTGTTGCGCAGGTTTACGAACAAATTATGGCCGATTTCAGGGCTGCCGGTCCTGCTTTACCATGGAAGGCTGGGGGAGAACCTGGCAGGGCGAGCAGGGCTGCGGCATATCATTTCCTCGCTAAGGCATATTTAACCAGGGGAAGCGCGGTGACCGAGGTAAGAGGTCAGAAGCCGACAGACATGGATAGTGCCATTGTGTTTGCCGATTCTGTTATCCGGTTTAGCGGACATGCACTGGAGTCTAACTTCGGGAACCTTTTTAATGCTGCCTACGCCAATCACCAGGTGCCTGCTGTTGGAAGCGATGGAACACCACCTTCCGGTTCAGTTGCGACAATCAATGCCAATAACAACAGCAACGAAATCATCTTTGCCGCCCAATTCAGTCAAAACCTTGCGCTTGCAAGCTCACAGAACAACCAGACGCATCTGTACTTTATTACCCAGTACGACGCTGGTATTGCCATCCCGGGCATGACACGGGATTTCTTTAATGGCAGGCCTTTCAGAAGATTGCGCCCAACAGACTACACCATCGACATTTTTGACTGGCAAAACGACTCCAGGTTTTTCAAGACATTCCAGACGGTGTATTATCGTAACGTAGCTTCAAATACGGGTTTGCCAACCTTTACCGCGGCTAACGCCCCTTCTCCTGATCTCATTGGTAAACCCAGGGTTGGAATTGGTGATACTGCTGCTTTGTTTATCGTTAATAAACCTTCGCAGGCGCTGCTTACAACTGATATCGACCGGTTCCGCTATTATAGAACCTATGTGCGTTATAAAAGAGCCAATCCTACGGCCCCGATTACTTCGGATTGGAACGACAACAAATACCTGAGCATGATCAAATTTCTTGATCCTGTGCGCTTAACCAATACGGCCAATGAGGCAAGGGGAATAAGAAACGGAACCCTTGCACGACTTGCTGAAACCTACCTTGTTCTTGCAGAAGCCTATGGCAGGAAAGGGGATTTTGCGAACGCCCTGGTTAATATAAACATCATAAGAACACGTGCAGCTTATAAAGCCGGTGAGCCTAAGAACCCGCATAATTGGCTTGTGTATGGTCAGCCATACAACGATCTTTCGTCAACAGCCCCTGCAATGCAGGCCACTACTGCTTTGTTTACAACCAATGCACCAAGCGAATTGTATCCGGCAACTACTGCAAACAGGTTTGTTGAATTTATGCTGAACGAAAGAACCCGCGAGTTGTGCGGTGAATTGTATCGCTGGGAAGATCTTGCACGTACGGAAACGTTTTTCAACCGCACCAAAGCTTTCAATCCTGATGCTACAAACGTTGCCCCTTACCATAAGCTGAGGCCAATTCCTTTGCCTCAAATTATTTCGCAAACAAAAGGTGGCAGGCCACTGACATCAGGGGATATCAGTAGCTACCAAAATAGTGGATACTAAAACAAATCATTTTTAAATATCAAAAAAACCGGCAACTCAGCCGGTTTTTTTGTTGTAAGTCCGTGGAAAAAGTGGGTTTGATTGCAATATGGTTTAATCTTTTTCACTGTTCTGCAAATGCGTTTTTTGCATTAATCAAGTATGTAAATTGTAGGGCAACAGGAGTTGAACCTGATACAAGCCCGCCCTGTTGCAGGTACAATAATTGAATGCGTTTTAAAGGGGGATTTCGACCTTGAGGACTTGATGAAAAGCTCATCATGACAGCAGGTGCGACCTCAGCATTCAATATCTATAAAGCCAATATAATGAACAACCATGCACATGGGGCAAAGGTGATCTGTATGTCGCAGGTCAGGCCCATCAACCAGGCGGTACTTAAAATTATGCGAAAGGAGAGACCGGTTAAGATCAGGCCACTTTGGCTTGCGCAGCTGGTTAAGTCCGTAAGGAATTACTGTTACGATCTTGAACTATTTTGATTCTTAATTACTCGAGTTCATTATGCCCCGATTGCAATCCCGCCCCCTTTGACATGGCAGGAATACTAAGTTGCGGATGAGCGAAACCGGGGGATGGAAACCTATTAGCATGCCGTGCAGTGGAAGGAGTATTGGGGCATACCAAACACACAAAGCATTTGATTGCGGACGTTGATACTGAGATTCAGCGTTCAGAATCGCAAGAATGAATCCATAAAAAAAGCCGGCAATGCCGGCTTTTTTGTGAATATGATTTAGGCACTGAGCCTTGATGAAGAAAGATGGCGCCCGGATATTGAGACAATGCTTCAAACCGGAACCAGCGACTATAATGCAATAGGAGTTATTAGGCTTCAGCTTTTACTTTTGCTTTCTTCTTATCAATAATGCCCTGAATGTGTGCGCTCAGGTTTTTATACGTCGGCTCCTGTTCAAATTTCTGCCCATTGATAAAAAAGGCAGGAACTGTTTTCACGCCGAGCTTAATGCCTTCGCGAAGATCATCCTGCACATAAACCCCGTAAGTGCCATTGATAAGCTCATCGAGGAACTTCTTGTTAATAACGCCGGCTTCCCGCGCGTGCGACTTAAGGCTTATTACTCCCAGGTTCCGGCGATTTTGAAACAGTTCAACGTGCATTTCCCAGAACTTGCCTTCTTGTCCGGCGCCAATTGCCGCTTCTGCTGCCTTGTGTGCTTTTTGGTGAATTTTAAGTAATGGAAAGTGACGAAAGCTAAACCTCACCGTTCCTGCAAATACATCCAGAATTTTCGCAACGGTCTCTACTGTATCAGCGCATGCTTCGCTTTCATAATCACCAAATTGGGTGAGGGTTATTGGTGCATTTACATCCCCTGTAAAAATATCTTTTGGTTCAATTACCTCTACAATCTCTTTGATTTTCATAAATGGTTTCCCTTTTAGAGATCTATACCTTGTATCTTAATTCAACCGTGGATTATATAAAACAGCAGAATGCTAAACTGCGATGAGAAAATTTATGATTTCAGGGCCCCTGCCCATTTTCTCAAATACATAACTTTGTGTTGAAACGGAAGATAAGTATGTAAATCTTACTTAGTTATTTAAAGTAACTCAAAGATACATTTTTTTCGTTTATTCACCAAAAGGGCACAGCTAAAGAAGAGATCATGAGCGCGCAAGATACTGACATACAGGCTTCTATAACAAGTGAACGAATTGCAAATGTTCTGAAGAGCAGATGTACAAAAGAAAACCTGTGCCCGGTTAAAGACATACTTGCCAATTATGGCGATAAATGGTCGATGTATACTGTGCTGCTTTTGGGTCAATATGGCAAGATGCGGTTTAAGGAATTAAAATCAGGGATACACGGCATATCTCAGCGAATGCTCACTGTTACCTTGCGTACCCTTGAAGAAGATGGTATTGTTATCCGAACCATTTATCCCGAAATCCCTCCAAAAGTAGAATACGAATTGTCCCACCTGGGTTATAGTCTGATGCAGCGGATCGTGGAACTTGCAAGTTGGGCGGATGAACACCTGCCCGAAATATTGCGGGCCCGGAAGAAATATCAGCGCAGGACGGTTTAGGGCTTTTTGCGTGTCCGATCGGGATATCTTTCTACCTGAAAATAGCATTCGAAAGTAACCGTTTGAGCCTTGCAGAAAATCTTTAAAATAAATTTTTACCCGCAAGCAATATTCAACTTCAAGGTTGTAATTGGGCCCATCTCTCTCTTTTTTAGTGCTATTTTCCTCAAAATTAGTGGTAAGTCCAGGAGCATTTCCACGCGTTGTTGGCAACTTATTCAAATTTATACCTCATTGTAACACGCTAGAGATTATTGCATTAGGCCTTAGTCTTGTTTCGGTTATTATTATTTCGCCTGCTGGCGCCAGCATTTTCCCGCAGTTCATTTCTCCAGATTAATGATTTCCATCTTTATTGTGCATGAAGGTGTTAAAGCCATTTTTTTAGTGATATGAACGATGGCAAAAAAGGGTTAAAGGATAGCTGTAAAAGGTTTTCAAAAAACAAAGCTTAAACGCTCCCGTTTGTAATAGCAGATAAAATCCTTTATATGAAAAACTTTCACTTTTTTACTTTCCTCTTTGTTCTTTTCATCACTGGTGGTCTTTGTGCTCAAACTACTACTGTACCGTTTTACATTATGATCGGTCAGTCAAACCTTGGTTGGGCAACTGCAAACGACATGAACACGCAGCAGGCCGCTTCTTACAAAGGCCTTATACCAAATACCGAGATATGGAACCCTGCTGTTGGCGCTTTCTCCGCAGTATGGCAGCCGTTGAATGTGGGTGTTAATACAGCTCCTGAAAACCTTGTTTCTCCTACACAATTTGGCCCGGAGGCATCATTGTTTGCAAGCCTTCAAAACCAGAACAACACAAAGCGCCTGGTGTATAAGCAAAGCCAGGGTGGAACAACATTGGCCGGCGACTGGAGACCACCTTCCGCAGGACAGTACATTTGGCAAGCAGGTTACAGGTACCAGCAGTTTACACAATGGTTAGAGCTTGCAGTTACACAGGCTGAAGCAAAAGGTTACAAACTGGATCTTAAAGGTATTATCTGGATGCAAGGTGAAGATGACTCGAAAACTCTGGCTGACGCAAGCGCATACCTTCAAAACCTGCAAGGTTTCTTTACAGCCCTTGACAATATCTGGAAGGGTTATATCAACAGGTTCAATTTTCCTGCTAACCCTTACAAAAAAGTAGTTGGTCGTATATATGCTCCAACAGGTTATCCTTACCGTGAGTTAGTGCGTTCGGCTCAGCAGGCGTATTGCGACAACCCGGCTAACAATGCAGTGATGATCAATTGCGACAGCTATCCCCTGCAGGACTGGGTACACTACAATGCAACCGGACAGATCCAGTTTGGTAACGACATTTTCAACAGCACGTCATTTGAAGGCCCGGCTATACCAGTAGCACCGAGCGTAACTTTCTCAGGAAAAGTTTTTCTTCAAGGTGCTTACAATCCACAAACAGGATTGATGAACAACGCACTTAACACAAACGGCATCTTACAGGCATCAGCAACGGCTCATCCTTACTCAGGAGCGCCATTCACTTATACCGGAACAGAAGTAGTTGGAAGTGGTTTTTATGCCGCACACAACAACATCGTTGACTGGGTTTTAATTGAACTTCGTGACGCTATTGACGCAACAAAAATCGTTGCAAGAAGAGCAGCTTTCGTACAACGTGATGGCACCCTGGTTGAAACAGATGGTAGCAACACCCAAATCACTTTCGCAGGTGTACCAAAAGGTAACTATTATGTAGCAATTGCTCACCGTAACCACCTCCGCATCCGTTCAGCATCAACTGTTAACTTCAGTACCGGTGCAGGTAGCTATGACTTCACTACAGCTGCATCCAAGTCGCACCAAAACCTTGCTTATACCTCTACCGCGCTAATGGGTAATGTATATGTGATGAGGGGCGGAAATGCAAACCTTAATGTGAATGTTAAGTACAACGGTCCATCAAACGACCAGGATTTTATCCAAAATATTCAACTCCGCGGTTCGATATCAATGGTGATGAACGGTGTTTACTCAAGCAACGACATCAACATGGATGGTAATATCAAAACAAATGGCCCAAGTAACGACCAAAACTTCCTGTTGAATATCGTACTAGGCGGCTTCATCGGATCTGTATACAACGAACAAATGTAATCGTACCCCACTTTATCCAATTCAATATCCAGTTCAAACCAATAGTCATGAAACATCTCTATCTGTCTTTAGTATTCTCTGCTCTTGTAAGTATATGTTTTGCTCAGCCTAAAATGCAGGCTACCATTAAACCGGGTAACACCGTAAGAACCGTTGATGTTTACCTGAAAGCTACTCAGTCGTTTTCTCAAAGGGATGAAGCCATGACCTTTGCCATTGCGATCCCGGCAACCGTTTCAGCCGGCCCAACCCTTGGTTCTTCAGGGGTAACGGCAAACAGCCTTGGCCCGATTGCGAACATTGCGGGATTGCAACCGAATTTCCTGGTGAACAACCTCGGTACAACCCAGCGCGAAGTATTTGTAAGCAAGCAAACGATTGATGGTGTTCCGAGCTATATCTACACATTCATATTTGCAGGTACTGCTCCGGTTCTTCACAACTGGGTAGCAGGAGAAGAACAGCAGATTTTTAGTATCCAGTTTAATGGTTGTACTTCTAATTGCCTGCCGCAAACGCAGCAGTTGGTCAACCTGCCAAACGGTGGTGATTTTGGGATCTCTTACTGGTATTTCCAGGCAAATACAATCAGCGATATCACGGACTATGCAAATCCTTTTTATGCTAACCCCAAGTCGGAAGCACCTTCAAATGGTGGAGGTACTAACGGAACAACGCTCTCAACTGTTCGCCTCGCCACTCCCGTGTCACTGGCCAGGGAGTCAAAAACATCTATCGCCGGTACTTTAAAAGCACCAGTTGAAAGTACAACAACCATTAGCAGGGTTACAATCGCAGCCTCAATGGAAAGTGTTAGCGCCATGATCACCGACGGAAAAGCAGATGTACAGGTTTATCCAAATCCAATTGAAAATGGAGTTGCAAACCTGAAGATGATCAACCAACCAAAAGGTGTTTATTCGGTTAAGTTGTTGAATGCAGTAGGCCAGGTTGTAGTTACAAAACAGGTTGCCCACAATGGTGGAAGCAGCAATCACAGCATTGCACTCACAAACATTGCGAAAGGATATTACATTATGGAAGTAACGGGTGTAAACACAAAGAAAGCAATCAAGATTGTTTATTAATAGCGGGATTTATCGACCAGGCTTTAAGTGAAAGTTATAAAAGAGAACGCACCGGGTACGGAGCGTCCTCTTTTTTTGTGCCTGGTTATCCGCCATGCCAACTTCGCCTGTGCAGATGTTGTCAAACTCGCACATGCAGGTGTTGTTACCCCGCCTGTGCAGGTGTTGTCACCTGCACCTACACCCATGCAGGTGTTGTTACCTGCACCTTCACCCATGCAGAACTCGCCTGTGCAGGTGTTGTCACCTGCACTCTCAACTATGCATTATTTGCCCATAAAGGTGTTGTCGCCTCCGTCCATGCAGGTGTTGTCACCTGCACCTTTCACGTATGCAGGATTCGCCCTTGCAGGCGCTGTCACCCGCCCGTGCAGGTGTTGTCCCCCGGCCTGTGCAGGTATTATCACCTGCACCCTTCACCAATGCAGGACTCGCCCGTGCAGGTGTTGTCCCCCGGCCTGTGCAGGTATTATCACCTGCACCCTTCACCAATGCAGGACTCGCCTGTGCAGGTATTGTTCCCCTTGCCTGTGCAGGTGTTGTCACCTGCACCGTTCGCACATGCAGGTGTTGTAACATGCATGCTTCCGAGAAATCAGCAGAAGCTACAGGTGGTTTAAAAATTAGTATCCGGAGAACTTTTAGGAGGAAGTTAGTCGCCTAGTTGGGAAGGCTGCTTCTTATATTGAGGTTTACTGTTCTTGCACCCAGGCTGCCACTTGCAGACGACGAGATGCTAAGCTTGGTGAGACTTACGTCGGTGGCATTGATGCTGTTGCTGAGGTTTACATCTACGGGAGAATACCCGGTTGCGGAGGCGGCAATGGCCGACTTAATAGCACTAACATCCGTAGCGTTGATAACGCCATTCTTATTAGCATCGCCGGGCCATAGCGCATATTTGCTGTCGCCGCCAACAAGGGTCACCGGGCTAACGGGTGAAGACGGATCTTTATACGTAGATGCAAGCGATGTGAAGTCGTTGTCAAATGTTCCCAATGCATTCGATGGAATTAGATTGCTTAGTACACCAAGGTGGTTCATGTGGCGAACCGCCATAAAAGCCGGACCCTGCTTCGAAATGTCGAAGCTTACCGGGGTTAGTCCATCCGTGTCTACGATGGTGCCATTGTTAAGCAAAAATCCAGCTTTTCTTCCGATGATTGTTGAGGAGCCCGCATCTGCCGGGAGCCCGCTTGCCGGTTTGCGTAATTCAACCAACACCCAGTCTACAACATTGCTGTTTGGAATTGCCGTTACCGACTCGTTGCCGGTATAACTAAAAGGATCGGTGTTAAAAGGTTGGGCGAGCGGCAGGGCACCTCCGTTGTTAAGTGCGGTATTCATGGTTGCTCCGTTCCATGGCCCGGCCAGGATAGCGGATATATTGAAGGAATACCTGGGGTCAGCAAGTTTCCATTCGTTATTCGCAAAGATGTTTGCGGGGATAGCTGTAGAACTTACCTCGGTTGATGATGGGTTAACCGTATTGCCGGTCAGCTTGCCGTTCCATTCTGCTGCGCCGGAATAGTACCAGGGAACAAGGTTGTTTTCGGTATTGGTATTTAGCTCGGGCTGCGCATAGGGAAAGTTTACGTCGGCCGTGTAATTTGTTCCGCCTGCGGGATTAAAAAAGAAGTAACGTTTAACCTCGCGCTCATTCCCGGAAGGATCTCCATTTGCAAGCATGTTGACCATAATGGCTTCAGGCGAAGTTCCGTTGTTGGTTCTGACAGACATGTTGGCCTGGTGGAAAATTACGGTGTTTCCATTTGTCCAGTTGGTGCGCCGCACCTTACCGATGACCTGCATACCATTGCCAAAGCTAAAGATTGCAGCTGCAGGTGCAATCAATTCGAAAGCAGTTGCGGGGTTTGTAGTTAAGCCGCCCGAATTAAGTTCGAACCTGGAAAGCACGTTTGTATTTGCTGCCAGTGTAACCAGCCCGCCAGAAGCTTTGTTAACGATAAGGTTATTTACACCTGCAGTGCCTGTATTCAGCGTTACTTGTCCGGCTCCGCTTAAAATAAGTGAGTCGCGGTTGTTTGTGGAATTGTACGTACCACTGTTTACAAAATTTCCCTGCACCGTTATCACCCCGTCATTTGAAAATGAACTGCTGCCGGCATTGGTAAAATCCGATGCGCAGAACAGGGAACCACCTGCAGTAATCTTCATTACCGAGCCGTTATTGTACAGCTGGGCCGAGGCCGATGACTTTACGATAGCGGCCAGCAGGAGTGCGGTAAACAGCTTAGGTATAAAACGCGTCATAGTTTGCTTTGATACTTTAGGAAAGCGCTAGTCAACTTTAAGTACGGCTTTCATCTGGCTCTTATTTCCATTTTGAAAACGGATATAATATACCCCGAGTTTCAGCCGACCCATATCAACCCTTTGTGTTCCGGTGGTGGGGCGATCAAATGTTTTCTCCATGATGGTGCTGATGATATGACCATCTTTATCGACCAGTTGCATCAGCGTATGACCACCATCAGTTTTAAATTCAACAGTTGTGGAGTTGATGACCGGATTTGGATAGTTTTTGACCAGGACTTCAGGCGCTGTTCTACCACCTTGTGGGAGACATTCTACGTTGGAACAAACATCAATTTGGGGGAAGGTCCGGAACATTTCGGACAACAAACTTGGCTCATCCTGGCACAGCCACCGTTTTAGTAAGGACGAATAGATTGAACGGAAGTCGGTTTGGAATGGAATATTATCGTTAACCGAAGCGGCTGAAGGTATAATGGGATTTGCGCCAACGATACCACCGGTAACCGGAGTTCCGAAGAGGAACATGGGTGCTGCCGCCCCGTGGTCAGTACCCATGCTTGCATTGCTCTTAATCCGACGGCCAAATTCACTAAAGGTCATACCAATCACCTTATTGTCTTTGTTCATCAGCTTAAGGTCGGTGTGGAAGGCTTTTACGCTATCGCCTAAGATGGCCAGCTGGTTAGCATGAGTACCGGTCGAGGTATCAGAAGCATTTACCTGGTTGGCATGCGTATCGAACCCCGAATAGTTAACCGCGTAAATTTTTGTTTTCAAGCCACCGTTGATCAGGCGCGCTACAATCTTCAATTGGTTTGCAAGGGTATTGTTGGGATAGGTTGCTTTGTTGGCATTTCCGGGGATGTTATACGAGGTTTTGATAACGTTGGAAAAGATCTCCGATTGTTTTGAAATCTGGCGAACATAGGCCAGGCGTTCTCCTGCCGGTGTATTTGGGACAGCGTCTTCAACATCGTTAACGAAATTGAGGAAGTTGTCGGGATTGCTGATGGTAACACCCATCTGCGAATTGGGGCCTAATATAGCCAGCGAGGTAGAGGAACCAAACTGAACAGCCAGTGGATCGGGCATTGATCCCGATGGATAACCATTGGGGTAACCAGGGTACTCAAGGTTGAGGTACCTGCCTGCCCAGCCATTGGAAATGTATTCATCCTGGTTGCTCGCACTTAGCCAGATATCGGTGGCGCGGAAGTGCGAGAAGTTCGGGCTGGGATATCCTGCAGATTGCACGATGCAAACCTTGCCATCATTGTAAAGGTCACGTAATCCACCCAGGGCGGGATTGAGCCCTGTAGCGGATGTACCGGTTAAGGCCAACACCTTATTTTCTGCAATGGCAATATTGCTTCGCGCATTGAAGTAATTGGAATACTGATCGAGCGGGATAACGGTATTCAATCCGTCGTTACCTCCCGCCATTTGTATGATTACCAGGATGTGGTCCGTTTGTACGACAGAGGTGTACAAGTTGTGAAGCATACTTCCCTCACCATAGGCTTTCATGTTGAAGCCATTGATGAGTCCGGGAAGAGCCACCGCTGATGCTGCTGTATTCCTGAGAAATTTTCTGCGCTGCATTGTATTGAGAATGAAAGGTGATATTAAAACCTGAACCCAGAGAACTTTTTTACTGACGTGTTTTGAGTCAGGTAACCTGGTGTTCTATTGTAACTGTTTTTGATCTGTTGTTCTAAACTGTTGCCATGAAAAGATGCGGTACAAGTGAGTGACACAACCGGGGCTCAATTGAAAGCGTCTGCTGGTCACCAAAAAAATCCTATCAGTTGTCGTGTTTATGATGGTGTTCGTTTGCTGGTTGCTGCACATTTCTGTACTGGTCATGTCGGCTTCGTAATCGCTCTATTTTACATCAGGTGGTATTCCTCCAAAAACAGGAAGTAATTACAAAGACTCTTTAGCCTCGTGGTTACCTCGTTGATGTTGGCCTGGCTATTCGGGCTCGCCATGTAGTTGTCCCATGCTGTCGTCCAGTAACTATCGGTTGTTTGACCCGTAAGCAGCGTATCTTTTTTGATTTGCGCCTTGGCGGTATCGCTTAGCGGCATGCGCAGGAAGTAGGTTACAAAGTCCTGGATCAGCACATTAGGGTCCGATGGTTTACTCATTCTTTTGGCTATCGAAATTGGATCGATCTGAAGTCGTTGATTGCTGTTGGTATAACCGTTAAGGATAGTGGTGATAAACGTTCGGCGTTTTGTATAGGAGTCGGTGTCGAGCCATGATTTATCGTAAAGCGGCTCCTGGTAGTATGCCTGCCAACCGGAGACATTAGGCGGATCGCCAAGGCTTTGGTTCATGGCGGCCATGGTTGTTGTTCCAAGGTAGCCGAGCATGCGGTATTGAATAACACTGTTTGCAGCAGGCGGTAATTTGATCTTCATTTCCCTTACCATACCTACGATGAAGTCTGCGGGGCTTTTGATCATCGCACCCTGTGTCAATACATCAAAAAAGTGCTCGCTTTTGAACAGCGCGCTAAGCACCGGCTTAAGTTCGTAATTATTGTTACGGAAAACGGCAGCAAGCGGAACGATAACGTTGTTTTCAATTGTGCTGTCGATGTTACCGTAAACAAAAAAGCGGTAAAGACGCCGGCAGATGTATAAGGCAACTTCATTTGTGGCAAAGATCATGTTGAGCAACTCGTCAAGTTCATTCTGGCCGTTGACACCCGACTGTCCCGTAATGATCTTGTTGCCGTAAAATGCCGAGAACTGCTTGTTGGTGGTGTCGTGCCTGGCAGGATCAAATGCCGAGGTTGCCGTTGTTGTGTTAACGGTATAACCGGTAAGTACACGTGAGGCCGCTTTTACATCGGCTTCGGTATAACCTGAGCCCGGGCCACGCCCTATTGTAAATAGCTCTTGTAGTTCCCGGCCATAGTTTTCATCGGGTGCCGTTTTAGTGTTAAACCGGCCATTAAGGTAGATCAACATCGCAGGGTCCAGGGTGATGGCCTTGATAAGTTGCTTATAGTTCCCAAGCGCATTGGTGCGTAAGGTATTCAGGTACTTGTACAGGATCATCCCGTTTGCCACCGTGTCAAACTCAACGGTTACGTGCGAACTCAGGAACAGTAACATTTTTTCTTCGATACTGCGTGGTTGATTAATCTGCAGATTAAGCCACCAGTGTTTCAACGAGGCGGTTCTGTTTGAATTAACGCTGCCGGAGTTTGTTGGGATGTTTACCCATGTTTGTCCCACCGCAACTCCCCAGTCGGGATCGGTTGGTAACGTTGTGACCGGATCGGGTGTATAGGTTTTTAATGGCAGGCCTATGCTGGTATTGGTGGTATTCAACATCTCGTCAACCGCCTGCGAATAAGTGAGTGTGTTGAAGTAATCGACATCTTCCTTTACGGCGCCAAACGACAGGCGTTTCAAAAGGTGTATCCTTTCGTTTGTCGTCCACGTACCGGTGTAAGGGTTGAGGCCACTTTGCAGGTAGAGTGGGGTATCGGGCGCCGGTTGCTGAACCGCAGTACGCGCCGATCGCTCTTTAGCGTTGTTCTTCGTTTGAACAGCACGGTTTTTTGAAGGTGCAGAGGGTGTGATCAGCGTATTGAGAAAATTTTTCCGGTCCATAAAACTGAATTGAGAAATGTTAATTGAAACTGCGATTGATGTTATTTACCCTGTAAAGACTTTTTCAACAACTCTATTTCCTGCTGTTGCTTTTCAACAATGCTTTTAAGTTCCTGCACCGCCTTTACCAGTGGCACAACAAGCTCAGCGTAGTTGAGGCTGTAAAGCGTGTTGGCATTGTCGGGAACATTTACTGCTGATGTTTCATAATTAACCTTTTCGGCTGCTTTTAGTACTTCCTGGGCGATAAAGCCGGTGTAGCGGATCTTTTCCCGAGCCATGTTGGTGGTACGCGCCCCTTGCTTTACGCCCTGGAGTTCGTCCATCTTCTGGAGATTGTAATTATAGGTAACAGGGCGAAGCAGGCTGATAAAGTTCAGGCCTGGTACATTTTCGCGAATATTTGATTTTACCCTTTCATCGGAGGTATTTGAAAATCCAACCGGGCCGCTGATGACGGTTACACCGGTGCCACCGATCCTGATCATGTTGCTTGCCGTTACGGTTGCACCGCTTCCAAATGCTGCGGAATTGCTTACCGATGCGATGCTTGCGTCGGTATTGTATCCAATAAAAGTATTGTTGTTACCCCCTGCAAGATTTGCCCCGGCCTGGTAACCAACCATGGTGCTGTAATTAGAGGTAAGGTGACTGCTTAAGGTAAAATGACCAAGCAGGGTGTTTTGTGTACCGGTAGTAAGCGAGTAACCCGAGCGATAGCCCAGGCCAAGATTGTCGGCACCGGTAGTAACTGCCGGCAGTGCCTCGTGTCCAACGGCCACGTTTGTGGAAGCAGTCGTGTTGGCACCAAGCGCGCTTAAGCCGATACCGATATTACTGGAACCGCTGGTATTATTATCCAGGGCTGTACTGCCGATGGCTATGTTGGATGAGGCAAAGTTATTCTCAAGCGTTCTATAACCTATTGCGATGTTGTTGCTTCCTGCAACAGCGCTTGCAAGTGCACGGCTTCCGATTGCAGTGTTTTGACCACCAACGGTTAGGAGGTATCCTGCATCCGAACCGATAAGACTGTTATCGGAACCCGTTGTTAAGCTCAGGCCCGAAGAGTCACCAACCGCTACATTCGATGCGCCACTGGTCAGCCTTGCCAACGCCAGGTACCCTATTGCACTGTTGCCCGGCCCGGTTACCGCAGTATTTAATGCGCGGTTTCCCAACGACGTATTTCGCCTGGTAGAGTCTGCATCGATAAAACCCGAACGTTGATTATTGGTTCTGATAATGAATGGACTGAGGTTGGTGGTGCCGATAAAGTTGTTGGTGGCGCTTAACCCTGAATTGCCGGTGAGGCTCCAACCGGCAGTGCCGGCAAACAGGCTTGCATTACGGCGCTTCACCACCCCTGTCGCGTTAATCGTAAGAACACTGTCGGTACCGGCTCCGGAAGCAACACCTTCAATACGTAATGGATCGGGTGCTCCGGTTACATGCAGCTTGTTTGAAGGAGTTGTTGTCCCTATACCGACATTTCCCTGGCTAAATAGATTTGTTGATGTGAGAAAGATACCCAGAAACAGGAGGAAAAATTTCATATTGCAGAATGTTAAAGAAAGGTAAATACTATTCCTGCCATCATATCAGCAATGTGTATTTTTATTTTGATTTTAAGGCTCATTTAATAGGATCAAACACAACCATAAACAACAAACCTTAACTATGAAGTACATCAAAGCGCTCCTTTTCTGCGTCCTTGCCTGTTGCATTCAAACCTATGCACAGAAAGGAAAGGTGGTGACCGGAACGGTGAATTCAAAAGAAAACAACCAGGGACTTGCAACAGTCACCGTAACGGAAAAAGGTACCACTAACAGCACCGTATCCGACGCAAATGGTAACTTTTCGTTGCGGCTTACCCGCGACAATAGCTCATTGGTTTTTTCTTACGTGGGATTTGGTACAGAAGAGGTTTCTGTGGCTACGGGCGAAAATGTAAGGGTATCGCTGACTCCCGGCAGCGCAAGTCTCGACGAAGTGGTTGTAACTGCTTTTGGTATCCGGCGTGAGAAGAAAAGCTTAGGTTATACCGTTCAAACCGTAAATTCCGAAGACCTGAATGTCAACCGCCAGTCGAACGTAGTAAATGCCTTACAGGGCAAGGTTGCCGGGGTAACGATTACCAGCGGGGGCGGCGCTCCCGGGGCAGGTGCCCGGATAATGATAAGAGGAATTAATTCCCTGGATGCATCGAGGGGTAACCAACCAATCTTTATTGTTGATGGTGTGGAGGTCGACAACAGCACCAACATCACAGGTGGTGGTGACAACCGCGCAATGAGCAATCGCGCCGCGGACATCAACCCTGATGATATTGAAACCATATCGGTGCTCAGGAGTGGTGCGGCTACAGCACTTTATGGAATACGTGCCGCTAACGGTGCAATCATCATCACAACAAAGTCTGCCAGGGCTGGCCAGCTAAGGATAAATTATACCGGTACTTACGGGGTAGAAAACGTGTTAAAGACGCCAGAGGTGCAAACAAAGTTTACCAAAGGCTCCCTTGGTGTATATGATATAAACGACTTTTTCCCGTCCTGGGGTCCTACGATTGCAGCAGCAAAGGCGCTTGATCCAACACATCCTGATGAAATATATAACAACTATAAAAGAGGCTTCAGGTCAGGTTACCAAACCCGGCACACCATCAACCTTTCCGGCGGTACCGACAAGGCGCAGCTTGGCGCATCGTTATCGTATTTCGACCAAACGGGAGTATTACCGTTTAGCGACTACAAAAGTTACAATGCCCGCGTAAATGGCAATTTTAATATCAGCTCAAAAATCAAAGCCGGAGCTTCGCTGAACTTCATCAATTCCGGTGGCTCTCGTGTAAACTCCGACCGGTATGGCGAACAACTTACGTATTGGTCGCCACGTTATGATGTAATGGATTATATCAAACCCGACGGAACACAAAAAAACTACAATCGCCAGATCACGAACCCGGTTTACCAGTTGGCTACAAACCGGTTCTATGATAATGTAAACAGGATTATTGCGAGCGGTAATGTAAGTTATGCTCCTACAGACTGGTTGAATTTTGTTTACCGTTTTGGCAACGACTTCTATACCGACCAGCGAACAAGAACCGCCCCTGGTCCAAAGGGAGTTGTAGATGAATACCTTGTTGGTGACAATCTTCAGGGCTTTGTTCATCAGCATGATATTCGCAACCGGGTGATCACTTCCACCTTTATGGCCAATGTTGCTACCGACATTACTAAGGATTTATCCATCGACTTCAAGGTTGGCCATGATCTGAGGGATACCAAATTGCGGAGCGTGAGTACAACAGGCGATACGCTTATTGTACCAGAATTATATTTACTTCAAAACGCCAGACGCGTTCTGGGGACGAACCAGATCGAGGACGCCCGGATTTATGGGATTTTCGGTGACCTTACCTTTGGCTATAAAAATTTGCTATTCCTGAATGTTACGCACAGGAATGATTTCACCTCAACCTTGTCGAAAGAAAACCGGAGTTATGGCTACTCTTCAGCCAGCCTGAGCTATGTATTCAGCGATATGTTTAAACTACCCACCTGGTGGAGCTATGGTAAGTTTAAAGCGTCTTACGCCAAAGTCGGAAAAGATGCCACACCATATGCGACCACTACCGGTTTCATCACCCAGGTACCCATTGGTAATCTTGCTCCCTGGACCGAGGTAGATCGCTTAGGTAATCCAAACCTTCGTCCAGAGTTTACACAGTCGTATGAAACCGGTCTTGAGTTTCGTTTCCTTAAAAACAGGATCGGTGCCGACATTACCCTTTATCGTTCAAACAGCAAGGACCTGCTCGTTCCGGTGAAAATTTCTAATACCACCGGCTTCGATGAGGCTTATATCAATGCAGGTGAAATGGAGAACAAGGGTATTGAGATCAGCCTGAACGCTATGCCGGTAAAAACGCGTGACTTCAGCTGGAACTTTACGATCAATTATTCCTCAAACAAAAACAAAGTTGTTCGCTTAAATGAGGGGCTTACTGAGATCGTGTTTGGGGGAACTTCTACCGGCTATCTCAATTCCGGACCTAGCTTTAAGTTAATCCCGGGTTATGCATACGGTGCTTTGTTTGGGATAACCAACCGGCGTTACTACGGTGGTAAGCCGGAAGATCCAATGCTTATCGATTACGAAGCGCCATTGTTGATCGGTGCCGATGGTTTTCCAATCAGGGAAACAGATCCGAAAAAACAGAAGTACCTGGGCAATACCCAACCGCGGTATATCGCGAGTACACTACAAACACTAAACTATAAGCAATGGAGTTTGTCCTTGCTGGTCGATATTAGGCAGGGTCAAAGAAAATACAACCAGCTGGCCAATTATATGGCGGCATTTGGTATTGCAAAGTACACCGAGAACCGTACGGAAACCATCGTGTTCCCGGGTGTATTGGCCGATGGAACCCCCAACACCAAACCCGTGTACCTTGGCCAGGCCAAAGGACCCGATGGGGTAGACTACGGACAAGGTTATTATCGGAATGTTTTCCGTGGTGTAACCGAAAACTTTGTTGAGGATGCATCATGGGTAAGACTTCGTTCATTGACCCTGAGCTATGCATTGCCGACCGCATGGTTAAAAGCCACAAAGGTGTTTAATGGCGCGTCCATTTCTTTAACGGGCAACAACGTTTGGTTGTCTACAAAGTATACCGGTTTCGATCCTGAAAGCAGTTCCTTTAACGCAAGCAGCAATATTGCAGAAGGCTTCTCTGGTTTCACCTATCCTGGTGTCCGGTCGTTTTTGGCTACTGTTAACCTTCAATTCTAAACACAACTTATGCGCATACAATCTTTTTGTTTTATACTACTTACTGCTGCGCTGTTTGGCGCTTGTAAAAAAGACTACTTATCGGTAAACGAAGTCAATCCCAACCAAACACAAAGCCCCCCAATCAATGGCTTACTGGCAGCAGTAACCTATCAAACCGGGATCAATTATTTCCGGGCAGGCGACTTCACCTCTTATTATGTACAATACCTGGCTTCGCCAAACGTGGGTGGGCCGTCGGACATTTACGAAAATGCAGACCGAAGCTCTTTCTGGTTTAATACATCAATTACGGGTACAAACCCTTTCGGCGGCGTTTACAATACCGTTATGGATGGCCGGGTATTGTTGCAACAGGCCAGGGCTGCTAACGCTTACGAACACATGGGTGTAGTAAGGGTTACGGAAGCTATGAACATGAGCCTGATGATCGACCTGTTTGGCGATGTGCCCTATTCCGAAGCTTTCAACCCGGCCATCTTTACACCTAAGTACGACAAGGCCGAAGATATTTTTAACAGCTGCCTCGTATTACTCGACTCAGCGATTGTCGACTTTCAAAAGCAGAATCCTCCAATCAAACTCGATGCAGCAAGCGATCTTATTCATGCCGCTTCGGTTCCGCGCTGGATAAAAACAGCACACGCCATAAAAGCCCGTTTACTAAACCGGTTGAGTAAGCTACCAACTTATAATCCAACCGCTATACTTGCTGAAGTTGGGCTCGCATACGCGAACAATAACGAAGATGCGCAGGTAACAAAATTTGTTACCCGTAATCCCTGGGGACAAGTTGCACAAAACAACGCGCAAAACCTATTGGATGGCTGGATGAGCGAGCAGTTTATCGATGCATTAAATGGTACAAGTTTCGGCGTGGTTGACCCCCGGCTTAAGCTCATTGCTACCACAACGGCAGCAGGCACCTACAAAGGCACACCCAATGGTAAAGGGCGTACCGGAAGTGGTACCACGAGAGACGAAAGCTACCTTTCTGTCACGGGTTTTTATTCAAAGCCCGATGCGCCATTACTACTGGCCACTTATGCCGAAATGAAGTTTATCGAAGCAGAAGCGAGCTTTGCAACTGATCGGGCACGCTCATACCGCGCATACCTCGCAGGCATAGAGGCGCACATGGACAAACTAGGCGTACCTGCCGGGGAAAAAACCGCGTACCTGTCGAACCCTGCCGTGGCAGTCGGCGAAGCCAATCTAACCCGCGCACTCATCTTTAAGGAAAAGTATGTTGCCATGTTCCTCCATCCCGAGTCATGGACCGATGCAAGAAGATTTGATTACGCCTATAAAGATTTCACCCTGCCCAATGGGGCATTGTTGCCAACCTACATCCGCAGAGCCGGATACCCATCATCGGAGCTCAGCCGTAATGCAGGCAATGTTCCTAACATTACCGCCTTGTCCGAACGGCTTTGGTGGGATAAATAGTGCTGTACCAAAAATCAGGGCTTCCAATCGGAGCCCTTTTTTTTGCCCCCGAATAGGAGATTGATCCCAGCAAGGGAATAATGATGGCGCTGTACCCGGTTTTTTTTGGGGACCGGCAGAAGTTCGTTATGGAGCATCCTTGCCACGCTCGGTTCACAGGCATATATTCATGGCATCGGGAGATCGTGCACGCATCACGCTTTACTTAAAAACAGTCGTGTAAACGGGAAAGCTGTATAGCAATCGGCGTTCAATTCCGTCAAGCGCTTGGTAGGTAGTCGTTGAAGTAATGGCATTTTAAATCGGGACACCATATAAAACCTGCAAGAGCTATAGCTTTTCATTGTAGTAGTGGTGAGCAGCTTAATTCTTATAATTTAACTACTTTGCCGCTCCTAACCGCTCCTATGAGTTACAACTATTTGCCACTCGATCGAAAATGGCTGAGTTTTCAGCAAGTTAAAAACCTGCTTGATTTTGATCAGCTGGTTTCGATTACGTTTGATGCGCATGAAAGAATACTAAAATGTCGCAACTACCTTGAGCATAAAACTCCGGGGGCAACGCAAACCACTTTAGACCTTCGCAAAGAACAACTGACCTATAACGAGGTAAAAGGTAGCCCGGCGCTGTATAAAGAGGTACCCGCGGACGTCGTCAAACTGATGTTGATGCTTAAAATAAAGTCGCTCAGTTTCGGCTATAGTGGGGTAAGAATAGAAATTGTGAAGCACTTGTTAGAGATGTATAATCACGGGCTGCTACCCGTCATTTTTATGCAAAGTCAACCCTCAAATAAGTTAAGCCTTTCGCCACAACATCAGTTCGGCCTTGCTGTAGCCGGCATAACTGATTTATCTTCTGTCGAGGCGCAGCAGCAATCGGCAACGACAATGCAGGGGTTGAACTGGCACGAGTTAGAACCCGACATCCGGGAATACCTGGCTTTAAGCAGCGGCACCCAATTCATTACCGCATTTGCGCTTTATGCACTAAAAAAAGCTGAACAACTTATCGACATCAGCAATCTTATTGCCGCCCTTTCCTTTGATGCTGCTGGCTGTAACAGCATGTTGCTCCATGAGCAGTTGCAGGGCTTAAGCAAACACCCCGGCCAGGTAAAAACTGCGGCATTGTTGAGGACTTACCTGGGTGATCGTGGAGACCTTGCCGGTAGTGCACAGGACATTTCAGGCGATGCGAATTTTGCGGCTATCCCGGTAGTGCACGGTGCTGTTCGCGAAACCTTTGACCACGTGCTTAAGGTGTTGCTCGAAGAAATTAATTCGGTTAGTGAAGCCGTAGCTGTTTTTCCTGATGAGGATCTTATTCTTTCGGCTGTTGATGGCGGCAAAGAAGAACCTTTGCTCCTGGCACTTCAAAGCTTGTCGTTGGCAATCGAAAAGCTGGCAGTTGCGTCTCAAGGGAGGACAAACATCTTAATGGCTTTGATGCAACACACCGAACATCCAGGCACCACAGCCATTAGTAATCACAACCATCCGCCCTCGACGAGTAAGAGCATGTACCCCGATGATGAGGGCGGTGTTTTCGTAAGCCGGTTGCTTGATGTGATGGAGCATTGTTTCAAGCTGGTGGCAACTGAACTTATTGCCGCAGTTGATAACCTGGATCGCAAGGGTTTGCAGCCAACCTCAACAATACTCAACGCTGCCTATTCTGATTTTAAAACAGTTGTTGCAAAACATGATACAAAGCTTATAGAACAGGTATACCAGGTTGCGGCAGGGCACTTTGTATCAACTTACAAGCCGGGAAGAACAGGAGACTAACCAGGTTGCGGGTTTGCGAAGGCGCAGGCGATGAGCCTTTAAACTTTTTGATTGAAGATGAAACCATAGCTATGAAAAGAAAATTGATAGCCGACAGCGGTGCAACGAAATGTGAATGGTGCCTGGTCGGGGATGGTAAAACAACCACGGTGTTTACGCAGGGTATTAGTCCATACTTTCTATCGCTTACGCAAATCGTATCCCTGCTTCAAAAGGAACTTTTGCCCTTTTTAGAGGATAAAGAAATTCACGAGGTTTTTTACTATGGCACCGGCTTAAGCAACCCCGATAACGTAATTACCATCAAAGCAGCACTAAAGCAGCTTTTTGCAGATGCAAGTATTGAGGCCCACACCGACCTGCTTGCAGCCGCCCGGGCGCTTTGCATCAAGCAAAAAGGTGTTGCCTGTATTCTTGGTACAGGTAGCAATTCCTGTTACTTCGATGGAAAGGAAGTAATCAAAAACAGTCCGGGTATAGGCTATGTATTAGGAGACGAGGGTAGCGGTGCCTACCTGGGCAAAAAAGTGATCCAGTATTTTATGTACAACACTTTTGATGAAGATCTGCGGGCAAGGTTCGATTTCAAGTTTCAAACCAATGGCAACGAGATCCTGGAGAACGTTTATAAGCAGCCATTGCCAAACAGGTACCTGGCCTCTTTCGCCATCTTTCTTGCAGAGAACAGGGGCCATTATATGATAGAGAATATACTTGAGGATGGGTTGAACGATTTTTTCTTTACACACCTTTCAAAGTACAATGAAAGCTGGAAGTTCCCGGTTCACTTTGTGGGCGGCATATCTTTTGCCTTTAAAGACGTTCTGGCTGAACTTTGCAACAGCTATGGATTTGATACAGGCACAATACTTCAAAATCCAATGCAGGGGCTAACAATATATCACCGGGATGACAATGACCAATAATCCTCCGGGTTACCCGGATTAGCGGATGGTTTGACGGTGATGGATTTGTCACTTGCATGCATGCCAAACAGGATACCTGGTTTCAACAAATTTTCAAATCATGGTTCGTAAGCACGAACCACACAAATGCCCGAAGGGGTTACGTTGCATGTCTAACTTCATATTAACCACTGAACAACCATCGGAATATCGTCACCTCGACCAGATGTCGATAATGGAAATACTCACAAATATTAATGCTGAGGACAAAACGGTACCACATGCCGTGGAGAAACAAATCCCGCAGATTGAAAAGCTGGCTGCAGCCATAAGCGATCATATGCTGGCCGGGGGACGGCTGTTTTACATTGGTGCGGGTACCAGTGGTCGTCTCGCAATAGTAGATGCGAGTGAGTGCCCACCTACTTTTGGGGTTCCTTATGGTCTTGTGATTGGTTTGATCGCGGGTGGCGATAAGGCAATTACCCAGGCGGTTGAGAATGCCGAAGACAGTACGGACGACGGTTGGGCGGATCTTGAAAAAAGGTTTGTGAGCGAAAAGGACGTTGTTGTTGGGGTAGCGGCAAGCGGAACAACACCATACGTGATAGGCGCATTAAAGGAGTGCAGGAACCGGAATATCGTAACGGGCTGCATTGTTTGTAACGAAGGTTCACCTGTTGCCGCTGTTTCCGATTACCCGGTGGAAGTGGTTGTCGGCCCCGAGTTCGTAACGGGCAGTACCCGTATGAAAAGCGGAACCGCCCAAAAGCTTGTACTTAACATGCTTTCTACCAGCGTGATGATCCAACTGGGCAGGGTAGAGGATAATAAGATGGTAAACATGCAGCTCAGCAACGAAAAACTGGTGAACCGGGGAACTAAAATGGTAATGGATCAACTGAAAGTTGACGACGAGAAATTTGCCAAGGACTTGCTTTTAAAGTACGGAAGCGTGAAAAAGGCGGTCGAAATGGCCCGGCTAAAATAAATTAACTTCAAAACAGCTTATTTATTAAATTAGTGGAATAAACCAGGTGCTTATGAAAAAGACAATTCTACCTATTTCAGCTTTTGCTGCCGCTTTTTTATCCCTGACTGCTTCAGCGCAGTCAAACAAAACCTTCGCTGTCACCAGTGAGTCCAAGGGTACTTACAACTGGACCGTGGTACGCGAAATCGATCTTGCTACCGGTGAGGTTATCAAAGACCTTTATAACTCAACTGTTAATAAAAATGTTACGGTCAAATCGGAAAGTTCCGATGTCGCGCAATTGCGTTTAGATCAAACCTCGCCAATGTCGCAAGGTGTTGCGGCTGCAGCCTTCGACGCCAAACACAACCGTCTTTACTTCACAACAATGAGGGGCACCGATCTCCGCTACTTCGACCTTAACGAGGCAGGCACTACGATCAGTGTAAATGCAAATAAGAATTTCAACACCGGAAACAAATTCGACGAAGCAAATGTGATTACCAGGATGGCATTTACAGCCGATGGTCTTGGCTATGCCATAACCAATGATGGCAAACACGTTATCCGTTTTACCACTGATCAAAAGCCAACGGTTACCGACCTGGGCCAGCTGACCGATGGTAAAGACAACGGCACCATCAGCGTGCATAACCAGTGCAGCAGCTGGGGTGGCGATATGGTCGGTGATGCATATGGGAACCTGTATATGGTAACTTACCGCAATTACCTGTTTAAGATCAACCCACAAACACTTATTGCCGACCTAGTGGGGCAAATCAAAGGCTTGCCTGCCCAGTTTACATCTAACGGTGCAGCCGTAGATGCAAATGGTGAATTATTCATCAGCAGTGCAATGATGGCAGATAATTACTTCAAGGTTAATATCTCCACGCTTGATGCTACCCCATTACACAAGAAAGAAGATAAGGTGTACAATGCATCTGATCTTGCAAACAGCAACCTGCTCTATCAGAACAAAAGTGTTACCGATACTAAGAGCCGTCCCGAATTAAGAGGCAACAGTGCCGTAAGCATTTATCCTAACCCGGTGGTTTCAAAGTCATTTACCGTACAGTTCGATAAGGTACCTGCCGGTCAATACAATCTTGCTTTAACTGATGCATCGGGCAGAAATGTGATGACCAGGTTAGTAAAGATTAGCCTGTTCGGACAGGTTGAACGCATTAGCCTGCCGCGTGCTTCCGGTGGCGGTGTTTACATGTTAAAACTGACCGGTGGCGATCGCCAGGTAGTTTACAACGACAAAATCGTAGTTCAGTAAATCAATATTTTCTACACGAAGGGCTGCCGAAAGGCGGCCCTTTTTTTGTTTGTAATTTTTTGTTGGATTTTTACGGCTTAATGATGATAATAACTAATGTGTGGTTATTTTATCCTACTATTGAGGCGGTAGCCCAGGTGGTGTAACAACCACCCGGAACAGGACAATTGATGTAGTGACCCAGATTTTTTTAACAGGAAAAGTAATGCACGAAATAGAACCTTTTTTTAATTGGCGCCATATGTACATGGCTGAAGAAGACGAGCGATCGCCATTCTTTGGTCGTACTTATAGTGAATTTGAATACTCCCAGGCTGTTTACAACTACTACATTCATCCGCAATGGGATGAGTTTGGCAGCCGGACCCTTTACATGAAGATTTTATACGTAGACTATACTGAAAGCTTTGCCATCATCGAGCTTCTTGGCGAATGGAACGATGCCATTGAAAACGACATCATGGCGTTAAAACGCGATGTCATCGACGCCATGTTTGCTGAACATATCACGAAATTCATACTGATTACCGAAAACGTATTGAACTTTCATAGTGGAGATAAAGATTACTATGAAGAATGGTTTGAAGAAGTAACAGATGAAGGTGGGTGGATTGTTGCGCTAAACATGCCCGATCAAACCCAATACGATTTTAAACGACGTAAGTTGAACTACTATGTTGAGTTAATGGACATTCCAACCTGGCGGGTATTCAAGCCGCAGCATTTGTTCGAAAAGATCGACAACGACATCAGCCGGCGGCTCGACTAAATGGAAAGCGATTAAACAGGTAAGGCCTGCTCTTTACATGCTGCGCGCCCTGGTGCGGGTCATCATTCTCCAGGCCGGTATTGTCGTTCTACATGCTTTAGCACGTCCGTTTTATAAAACCATATATCGCGTAGTTTGCCTTGCAAATACAGGGGAGCCTGGTCGGTGAAGTGTTTAGATTCCTGGCGTCCGCTCTGCCCCCCAGCCAATATAGCTTTTGCCTTTACCGTTTTGCCAAACTCAACTGCAGCTACAAAACTGTTTCCCCCAACGCCATAACGTTTATTTACGCCAGGGAACCGTCTGCCGTCAAAAGAGGGCAGGCAACCCCATGCCGAAGACACCATGCCTGAAGGCAGGCTTGGTTGCTTGTCGTCGTAAACCTGCTGGATATTTTCGGAAAGTCGCTGAAACCTGTTCACCTCACCCCAGGCAACTTTCCATGTACCAAATTGCTGTTCCAGCTCAGTAATTACTTCCTGCATCAACTTAACCTGCTCCTGACCGGGGATCGTTTCCGCCATGCGGGTCATGTCGGTTACGCTTCTTGATGCTCGGGACCGCTGCAACATCTTATTTCCCCATTCCACTGCAAGGGTCGTTGCCACGGATCCAACCGAGCTCCTTAGGTTCCACTTTTTTAATGTGTCGATTACGGCTTGCAAACTGGTGTTGTTGGCCCCGCTTCCCGCAGCTTTAATAAGCGGTGGCAGGATAACTTCAAAGGCAGCCAGGTAGGTATCGTAGCCCGCGCCGATAAATTTGTCGAGGGTAAAGTTTTTTTCTTTGCTGAGCAGGCGTACCGCATTTATTCCCCTAAAGTTTTCTGCATCAGGAGCCATGTAGGCAGGGTAATCACCTTGCTTTGGACTCGAGGGCCCCGACACGGTGAACGGTGTGGAATTACAATTTTGTATCCAACCGGTTGCAGGATTGTACACGTGGATCACTTCTTTAATATCATGTGGTCCTTTCCATTCCGTGGCAGTAATCGTACCGTCAACGGGTTGGGTCCAGTTGAAGGAAGTATCGCGCACGGGCATAAAGTTTCCGTGCCAGTAAGCAATGTTTCCTTTATCGTCGGCGAACACCGTATTGTTGGAGTTGTTGGCTTTAAGTTCCATTGTTTTCTCGAAGTCTTTGAAGCCACCGGCCTTTGTTCGTAACCACGACTGCATCAGCGCGTCCAGTGACCGGTTGTATTCTTTAAGACTCAGCCAATTACCGTTTCTGCTACCCAGTACCGGCCCGTGATGGGTAAAGTACGCGGTAAGTTTCTTTTCCAGCATCGACCCATTGGATAAGTATCGGAGGCTAACCGGCCTGGAGACGACCGGTAAAGTTGTGTTGTTATAGCTGTAGTAAATTGCCGAATCCTTTTTTGTAATCTGCTCAAGGTAGAGATCAGATACATCAGCCACGCTGGAAGTATGCATCCAGCCACAATGTTCATTGAAACCCTGGTATACAAAAAACTGTCCCCAGGTTACTGCGCCATAGGCATTCAACCCCTGCTCGCTGACCATATGCACTTCCGGCCTGAAGTAGAAGGTAACGTGCGGATTGATATAGAGCATGGCATTTTTCGTGGCGGTACGCAAAGGCGCAACAGCAAAACCATTCGAACCTGTCTCGCTAACCTCAGTCGCAATATTTGTAAATGCTGTTGCAGTAGATAAGGTATTGCCATACAGATTTTTCATGTCATTAATCGTAAGCCCACCTGTTTGGGTAGCGCTTATACTTCCATCGGTGCGCATTAACGCAAACCAGGGCTCATAGCGGTTGATGAGCCTTGGTGTTCTGGTTGGGTTGTTCGACAGATAATAGTTGAGGCCATCTGCAAACGCATCCATCAACCTGCGAAACCATAACGGGCTCTTCTGGTAATCGTTTTTAGCTGCTGTTGAGTCGTAGATAAGCTTCATTTGCAGATCGTCGTACAGGGCACTTTCTCCTTCCAGTTCCGACAAGCGGCCGAACATTTCGAGGTAGTTGTATTCGACACGCTTGTAGTCATCTTCACATTGCGTATACATCAGTCCAAAAACAGCATCAGCATCGGTTTTGCCGTATATATGAGGGATGCCCCAGGTGTCCCTTATGATGTTAACCCGGCCGGCTCTCTCACGAAACCGGTCGGTCTCTGTTTTGCTAAACGTTTGTGCAGCCGTGTAAATGGGTAGCAGGAACAACAGGGATAATAGTCGCATGAATAAACTAGTTTAAGAATAGAAATTTGCAAACGACAAATTACTCAAATTCACCCTAACGACCGGTGATATTGTCGTTCAGTAATATTCTTGTGCAATAGAGATGCTTTTGGATTAGCACTTTGACAAACCCGAACGTTTAAAATCCATGTGAAGCATAGGTTGGACCTGATCCAGGAGGCTCAAAAAAGAAGAACACAGAAGATTATAACTAGCCCAATTATGCAACTACCTGCTCCTGGTCGAGACACTAATCTTCTTCTCTCATCAAGGTGCAGGCAAACAAAGAAGATTTAGCAATGTAGTTACCCGCCATCATGCGGATTGTATTACGAGGCGCCTCTGACAATTGCATCCATGTACTTTTTAATCCTGACGCATTGCAGCAACAAATGGGTCTGCGAGCACAGTGGTGTATCCCTGATTGTGGGGGCATGTCAATTGCATCGCAAATTCCTAAATTTACCAGATGCACGAAGATCAATCCGGGTTGAAAGAAAATGCGAAGCGATTTTCCGTGCGCCTGATGATCATCATTGCGCTGTTTGCGGTAGTGCTTATTCTCTTTTGGATGTTAACCGATGAGGTCGTGTTTGAAAAAGAAAACAGCTTTGACCTTCGCGTGCATGCCTTGCTGGCCAGCTATGCCAACCCGCGTTTGACCGGGATCATGGAGTTTTTAACGTTTTTTGGTTCAAGGGCATTTCTGTGGCCCTGTTACGGACTGATGGTGTGCTATTACCTTTTTGTAAAGAAAGATAAAGTAAATTCATTAAGCATTGCTGCAATTGCACTGTCGGGAGCGGGTGTTTTATTCCTGTTGAAACAAACCTTTAAACGACACCGGCCGCTTGAGCCTTTGTTGCAAAACGTTGACGGATTTAGTTACCCAAGCGGGCATTCTTTTTCGGCATTTACGTTTTGCGGGGTGGTGTGCTACCTTGTTTGGATAAGCTCAATCAAAAGCGTGTATAAGTGGATCCTTTCCGTTTTATTCTTCTGCTTTGCAACTTCAATAGCATTAAGCAGGGTATACCTGCATGTACATTTTGCTACGGATGTGATTGCAGGTTTCGGGTTAAGCTTTTTATGGCTGCTCTCCTGCTATTTTGTACTTCATAGAGCAGGGAAACTAACGGGGGTTTCGGAACATACTAAAGGCAGGTCAACCCAGGCCTAGCAAGCCTGCCTTAAATCTCGCGTTAACGCTAAGCGCCTGCAAACCTGGTGCAAGGTTCTTAACTAAACGACATCGAATACAAAATGATAAAAGTGCTTAGTTATTTGATGTCCGCAATCCTCTTCCTGTTGCCCCTCGTTGGCATGTCTCAACAGGATACCCTAATTCAAAAGCTGGACAGCTTAACCCAACAGGCGGACAGTGCGGGTGGACAGGTGAACAATATAAACGCACAAACCTATAACGCATACACCAGCCTTACACCGGCTTCGTATCTTAAGTTGCTTGGGAGCGATTTGAAGCAGCAGTTTACCAAGCCATTTCATATGAAAAAAAAAGACTGGGGTAATCTTGGCAAGTTTGCCCTCGTTGCCGGCGCACTTGCATTTGCTGATAGACCCATTCAGCGCAATGTGGCCCCGATCATTACCAAAAACAGGGGTATAGCTAAAGTAAGCGGTTTTATCACCGATTTTGGCGGCATCTACGAAGCATACACACTGGCAGCACTCGGAACTTACGGGCTCATTGCTAAAAACCAGAAAATACAAACCACGACACTCCTGGCAACACAGGCTTTTATTACTGGTGGATCGCTTGAACGGGTAGTTAAGTTCCTTTCTGGCAGAACCCGTCCTGCGTTTTATGCCACGGGTGAGGAGCCCAGGCCGAGGTTTTTAGGACCGTTTGCAAAAGCGGCAAGGGATGCACCGGGTGGGAGGCTATATGGCTCATTCCCGTCGGGGCACACCACCGTAGCTTTTGCCGCGGCCACGGTGTTTGCCCTTGAATACCGGAACAAACCAATCGTTCCCGTAATTGCATATAGTGCAGCAAGCCTGATTGGCCTGAGCAGGATTTTCGAGAACAAGCACTGGGCCACGGATGTACTCGCCGGTGCAGCAATCGGCTTCCTGGCAGGCAGGAATGTCGTCAATAACTATCATCGTTTTGCAAAACTCAAATCGCCGAAATCAAAAACAAAAACAAGCATGTTGATCAATATCAACTATTTCAACAACCAGCTTGTGCCTGGTATTGTTTGTCGCTTCTGATGCTGGCTGTTTACTAGTCTTGCTCATTCACACTTCAATCGTAACCTTTTATTTATGTGGGTAGTCTATGCTTTGTTGTCGGCGGTTTTTGCTGCGCTAACGGCCATCTTTGCCAAAGTAGGGATAAAGGGCGTAAACACTGATCTTGCTACGGCTATTCGCACCGTTGTTGTGTTGGTACTTGCATGGGCTATCGTATTTGCAAGAGGCGCAGGAGGGGGGCTTTTGACATTAAGCCGGCAAAACCTGCTGTTTCTTGTGCTCTCCGGCCTGGCTACTGGCCTCTCCTGGATATTTTATTTTAAAGCATTGCAGTACGGCAATGTGTCGCAGGTTGCGCCTATCGATAAGCTTAGCCTGGCGCTCACCATCTTGCTGGCCTTCGTTTTCTTAAAGGAACCCATGACCTTGAAAACCCTTGTTGGAGCAGGGTTAATCATTGCCGGCACAGTGGTGCTGATTAGCAAGTAAACATCATGGTTACGACGCTTGCAAACAGGCGGTTGCCACTGCACCTGCATCTTATACTGGCATCTCTCATGGACTGATCCTGGTTGAGCGGTTCAGGTTTACTGAGTTAAAAAATATTAGAGAAGCATGATGCGGACCAGGTAAACCCAAAAATCACCAGGAATTAGCATTCGTTGACTTCGGGATCACGTACTCTTAGAGACGCAGCGAAAATATATTCCGTAAATAATTGCCACCGTTTAGTGTTTTCAGAAGTATTTATTATTTTAAAACAAATTATTTGTGTTGGCCAATTACAACTGCCCAATTGATTTTTCTATGTTAACTGCTGGCCACACATTGCCCTTGTGCGGTGAACTGCAATCCATAAACAAGCACCTTGAACTGATAATTTTTACGCGATTTGGTGAACACAGCAGTGACCCTACATTTGGTTGCGAGATTTGGGATATGGATTTTGAGCTAATCGGGAGTGAAAACTTATGGTCGGAAAAGCTTCGCCGCTCGATGCTGCGTTCGGTTGTGCAACATGAACCCCGCCTGAGCAATATTGTAATCACGATTACCATCAGGGAAGTAGCACGTAATACGCCTTATGCACCCTTTATACAATTGAAGAACAGGGTAGAGGTAAGCCTTACAGCTAAAGTGAATAAAACAGGAGATCCTTTTTATTTTAATATGGAACTATACCTGGGTCCGCTTTCGGTTGAATGATGAATCAACTGCTGAAGGGCAGGCGGATAGGAGTGGATACCCCGCTGAAGGTTCTGTGCGCGGGAATGTGGCGGAGTAGCAACGGATAGCCGCAACCACCGACGAACCTGTTATGGGGGCCACTGCCCCTAAAAAAGCAAAACCGTTCACCATGGCACCGGAAGAAAAAACCACTAAGGAGCAGATCAGGTTGCGGATGTTGGAGCATGCCATGCACTTTTGGAAACTCGATGACCTTTCGGACCTTGACCCCCTGGTAAAACTGTTGCTCGAGGCAATTGCCGGGGAATTGTACGACGTGTCGAACGAACTTGCAAACACGAGGGTACGATTACTTGAAAGAGTTGCTGCCCTTCTTTTGCCAGAGACCTTAACGGCAGCAATACCTGCCCATGCAATCATGATTGCACAGCCCGTGGAGCCGGTTGAGCAATTAACTAATAAGTCAGTATTTTATTTGACGCACAAGCTTGCAGCCGGCGGCAACGGAGGGATAAGCGAGAACGTTTTGCATTTTACGCCGGTAGGTAATGTAAAGCTTTCGAAAGCCCGGATCAGCTACCTGCAAAAAGGTGACCAGCTTATTCGGTATGATGAACATTTTAAAGCACACCAAACCACTTTGCCGAAAAGCGAACAGGGCAATGTGCAGAGCGTTTGGATTGGCTTGATGTTACCGGGAGCATTGACCACACCCCAGTCAATAACGCTTTATTTAAACGCTGAGGCTGGCCCTGACGGTTTTATCGGCCAGGGTTATGCCGAACGTTCACAATTTTTTGTTGACGACGTTGAACTCCCGACAGCTCCCGGGTTGGAACAGGAACCTGAGGCCGAAAATACCCGCGCCTATGGAAATGCAGATCATAATGTTTTGCACCTTCAGTCCAAAGATGTTTACAACTTTTACCAGCAACGATTTATACGATTATTGTTGCCGCCCAACATTGGTGAGCGAAGAACAACCAGTTTTCCCACCGAAGTCAAAGCAAGGTTGAGCGCTGTCAACCCTGTTACCGCCGAACCCGTATTGTGGATTAAAGCCCGCTTTCCGTTGGGCACCCGGCAACAGTTTATCGATGCGCTTGACGTGCATTTGAATGCTTTTCCAGTGGTTAACCGACGGCTTACAGAATTGCATTACAGCTTACGAGGGGGTAGTAATCTGATACCGCTAAAGACGGACCCAGCCGAACACCTGGTTGCTGTTGAGTCGGTTGATGATGGGGAAACCGACTATGTAAGCTCAATGGCCGATATACCTACAAACAGTATAGCCGGTACCTATTACTTAAGGTATGAGGGACTCGAGCGGTTCAAGCAGCGGGATGCGCGTGAGCTGATCGAATACCTGCAGGAACTTATCAGGAGTGAGGCGGCCGCATTTTCGGCTTATGGGCACGACTTTATCGCAACCACCATCAAAGAACTTGAGCAACGATTGGTCACCATTGCACAAAAGACACCAGGGCTAAATGAACAACGAACTCCTTATCTGAAGGTGAAACCCTTGCCAGGAAAAAACCCGTTCTTCATTTCCTATGTTACCACAAATGGGGTTGTTGCTAATGGCATTGCTGCAGGCACCCATTTACACGAGCTTTCAGGAGCAAAATTGAAAGCAGGGTCAATGCGGCTACTAACAACAACCCATGGCGGAAGGGATCCGCTTTCCTCAACCGAACAACTAAATGCTTTTAAATACAGCCTTGCAACACGAAACAGGATTGTAACGGCAGATGATATCCGGAGCTTTTGTTTTTACGAGTTGGGCGACCGGTTGGCTGATGTTAGCATAACCCGCGCAATGGCATTATCCAATCATCCGCAAGAGGGTTTTGTGCGAGTCATCAATGTACTTCTGACCCCGGCAGATCATCAGGAACCGGGTGATCCTGCCTGGGGCCTCCTGTGTGAACAGCTACGCACCAGGTTACAATCAAGATCGGGCATGAGCATGAATTACAGGGTTGCTTTGGCAGCCGGGGCGCTACCAGGAACGGCCATACTAAAGAGATACCAATAATGGAAATTTCCCGCCAGGATATTACTGCAGCTGCGTTTGCCGCAAGCCTCGTGGAAAACGGCATGGATCAAAGTAAGGTGCTTATTGTACCAACCGGTGCGTCGAAGCGAAGTTGCCGGACGGATGTTGCCTGGGCAGATCAACCCGTTGTAGCGGAGGCTGACCCTTACCACATCATCCGGACACCAAGGCAAGGTTTGTACGACAGGCTGCCGGAAGGCCTTTTTCATGCGCCGGCTTTGCGTGAAAAGGGCGGAGGTTTAGCTGCAGCAATTGATGCAATGAAGCGCCGCAGGGCAGAAGAGCAAGCGGCACGTAATTTTTTCCTGCCTTTTGAAGTTGCGCTTCATGATGTTGCGGTATCATTGGCGCTGGTGGAGAATAGCTTTAGTGACCCGGCTATGGTGAACGAGGTTGCGCTTGTTTTTAAAAAGTTTTGGCCGTTGCTGGAGATCCTTGATCGACGCCAGTCGGCGATTTTTATAAAGTGTATTCCTTTTCTTCACGAGCTCCGTGACGATCACCATCAGATCAGCGCGTTGTTGACGGATATACTGCTGGTACCTGTAACGGTTTCACTGGCGCAGCAACAGGTGCCTGCACCGCCAGTTACCCCACCAATGGGTGCCGCTTTCCTGGGTATCGATGTTGTTACCGATGGCCCCGCATTTGGTGAAATGGAGATTCTGATCGCTGTGGGGCCGATGGATGTGAGCCGGCATGCCGGGTTTATCGAGGGGGGTGCTGACCGCAGGATACTAGAACAATTGATTGATTACCTGCTTCCGGCAGATATGGACGTGCTTATTGCACCGGAACTTAAAAAAGAGGATCGTGTGCTCCGATGCCGTAACCACAACGACTCGAATTGTTTGTTGGGCTTTGATACTTATCTCTAAGCCTTGTTGTCGTATCCCTATTGCTGAGTTGCCTGTTGCGTTTTCCTGTAGGCCCGTAGGTATTTTTTGTCGCTTTTTAAACCAGTTCCCGTTGCAAGTCCGCTGAGTGTAGTCTTAACCAGGTAGTTTAGAAAAGACCGGTCTGGCAGGCGTTTGAAATAGACCAGGCTCTTATCGCCCCTTGCATGCTTCTTTAGTATAAAAGTGTTTATTACAAAGTTGATCAATTTGTTCTTGAATGATTTTTGCGCAGGCTTTCCATCCTGAACGGTTTGCATTTTTAGATGATGATAATAGAGCTTCATGGTTCCAAATGCAAGCTCATCATTTGCATCAGCTTCAAGGAAGGCAGAGTCGAGCACGCCTGAAGTAAAGCTGATGTTTGATAGCGGTGTTACGATTGTGTTGAAAATCTTAAAAGGTGCCTGGCCTGCTTTGACCTTAAGTTTGAAGCCCCATCCCGGATCGGTATACGATTGGGTTACGGCAACCTGTAGGGGCAAGGTGTCCATAAGAAAGCCATTAACATTGATTCGCAACGAGTCGATGCTGTTTGTTGATTGGTTGCTAAAGTCGCTGATGCCGCCGTTTAAACGGGTAATGACCAACCTGCCATCCTTCCGAGAACTGGAATCTTTTTCGGTGTAAGTAACGTGCCCGTCGCGAACATTGATGTTTTTGATGTGAACAGGTGAACTGATCCCCATGATCAGGGTCGCGGGTAAGAGTTTAATCCTGCCAGCATTAAAGGGTAAAATTTTGTCCTTGTAAATGTTGATCTGCGGGCGCGTAATCGTAACCCCATCTGCATAAAACGAGTTTTCCTGTTCATATCGATCAGCATCAAATCCTTCGATTGTTAACCCTCCTGCCGCTAAAGTGATATAGTCACCGCGGTATTTGGCTTTGGCAAGTGTAGCTTCCAGCGATAGGCTTGGTTTGTACACAAATGAGTCAACGTGCAACTGGTTTGACTTACTGGAGTATGCTGCATTATACCATTTCAGGTGCCTCGTGCTGTCCATGTATTCGCCCCCGGGAACCTTGATCCACCCTGCAGGGTTTTTTCTAAGCAGACCTGCCAGGTCAGTAAGATCATCTGAGCCCAGGTTGAGGTTACCGGCATAGAATTCATTGAACCGGAAACCTTTCAGCTTTTGTTGGTTGGCCAGCCCACTTTTACTCTCGAGGGTGAGTTCTTTTATGAGCCCGTTCCACTTGAGCCCCCCCTCGTGTTTGCGGAACCGGATGTTGGCGAGATCGATGTCGAGTTTCCCGCTGTCAAGGGCAAATCGCTTTTGATCTTTTGTGATGCTGGCAGTAGAAAGCTGCACGAGAAAAGATGCGGCAGACGAACTATCTGCTGATATTATCATATCGCGGCCACGTATGACGCTGTTAGCAGCGTATGGTAATTGCAGGTGATAAGCAGTGTCGTTTTCACCCGATCGGATATCCAGCTCAGGGCTTTTAATTTCAAGGTCTTCTATGCCGATATAAGGAAACACGTTAGCGCCAATTTGTGCGTTTGTCTTATGCGTTTCAACCATCACCTTTGGCTGGTCAACTTCCATTTTGCTAAACAGGAACCGGTTAGTTGGAAGCTCTCCAATGGAGGTGATAAACCTGATATCAGGAGCTGTGATGTTGATTTTTTCTCCTGGTGCATCGTTATCAATCTGTACTTCTTTAAGGTAGGACGGGTTGCCGCTTGAAATTTTATATTCTTTTGATCTTACCGTAAAATTCCCGGCCTGCAAAGCAAGGTTTTTGCCATCGAGCAGGAGTTTGCGAACCGTAAGCGGTTGATCACCCTGCTTTACAATTGATGATGCTTCGAGCGTATTAACAAAACCCGAAACTGTTGTAGCATCGCCGATAAGGTCGAATTGGGTGTTGTTGCCCGAGATGTCGGTGATGTTAATGTTGGTTTCCTTGTCGCGATTACCCGCACTCCCGCTGCTTTTTAAGGCGACCGAGGCACTTTTCCAGTGCAGGCCATCAATTTCTATATTATTTCCGTCGTTATCAAACTGAAGGTTGTCTAAGAGTACCCCGTTAATTGTTGCCCGTACCGCATCGTCTTTGCCCGATATCTTCAATCGATCGGCATAAACCAGCTTATTGCCCGTATACCTTGCGTTCTCAAGCTGCGCTGTGAGTCCTTTTATGTGAATTGATCCATCCGAAAAGCTGAGCCGGTCAACAGCATTCTGCAGGCCCTGGCGATTCTTTGATTGCAGCAATCTGTCGCTGGATATACTCAGGTCTACGTTCCTGAAGTTCAGCGCTGTGGAAACCCCAGTTCTGAACTTTACGTCTCCATGTTCAACGATAATCCGGTTCAGCGTCATCAGATTATCCATACTCTGGAGAGAGTTAAAAATGTTAGTGCGTTTGCCTGGAACATTCTTACTCATCCGCGAGTATATGATTACGGGATTCCTGAGGTACGCAGCTTCCGCTACGAGGTTCTGATCAAAAATCAGTTGGTACCAGTCTACACTGGTCAGTTCGAAATAAGGAATGGTGAAGTTCCGGTAACTTTTTTGCCGGGATTTGCCGGGTGTAGTCAGAACGGAAAAATTATTCAGCACAACCTTGTCGTTTAAAAAGTGCAGGCTGTCGAATTTATAAGTGGTCGAACTGTCGTGGTTATACAGGTGATAATCCCGTACGGTCATATCAAATCGTTCAACGGACACCGGTACGGACGAGTCGGGCTTTATCCGCAAGCCGCGCATGGTAAAGTCGTCTTTGTTTGAATTGGAAAGCGATGTTTTGCGCTTGCCATTGATCTCGAGGTGAATGCCGGCATTACGAACGCCTACGAAAGCAAGGTCGAGGTTTCCCGTAAGCTCTTTAAGAATTTTATCAGGATCAGGAACCCCGCTAGTTCGCCGCGCCGCGTCGGAGCGGAACAAGTTGATGTCGAAGAAAGGATCTTCGCAATACACAGAGTCGGCCTTAATCACATTATACCGTTCCATTGCATTAAGGTCAACCCCAAGCAGCGACAGCTTTTTAAAAAATATCCGGTAACTGCTTTTTGCGCTGTCACTTGAGCGAGCAGTAAGGGTGCAGCTGTCTAATTCTATCCGTTGGCGGAATAGCTGGAGTTTAAATTTCTTAAAGGAGATTTTGTTTCTTCCGCCCGGGAGAAAGATTTCCTGGTTGTCGGTTTTCAACTCAACAGACTGATCCGTTGAGGATACAACCCTTTTTTTTGCCGTCTTAAGGTTCCTGGAAAGGTCAAGGTAAATCCTGTTCATCGTAACCGGGTTTGATCCCGGTTTCATCTTATTCACGAGGCTTATGCTTGCATTATTGATGCTTATTTTCCGGATGCCGAATTCGTCAAGCGCATCCAGCATGCTATTATAAAGTTTGCCCATTTCCTGGGGTAACGAAAGCTCGTCTTTGGCCTGCCGTTGCGCGGTATCTTTTCGCCACTGGAAAACCTCGATTACGGGGTTGTGCAGTTGAATGGTGTCTAACAACAACTGGTTACGCAATAAAAGCGGCCATACCGACGCAACCCGGAGTTTGAGGTGATTAAACCTGATATGGTAGGTAATCGGTTGAGTAAGGGTATCGGTACTAACGATATCAGCCTCGTTGATCTGGATGGTATTTGATAAAAAGGCAAACTTCAATTCCGATAATTCAAGCTTCAAGCTGCCCTTCGACTTTTCGGCAATAAAGTTCCGGATTACACCCCTTGCATTTGAAACAAACCAAAGCTGAAAACCCAATACGCTTACAGCAATAATACCTGCAGCGATCAGGACAATTTTCAATATTCGTTTGGAAGAAGGTGATTGGATAATGTTCTTTTTAGGCTGGATAAAGTTAGGTGCAAATCGGTCAGTCCGTTTTGGCTATGTTCCCAATGTGTTCGTATTTAACGTTATGCTCTACATATTTGTTTTTGAGCGCTCCACTTCCCTAACCGTTGCTTTTCGCGTTTAAGTATTCCTGGCGAAACAAAACATGCCGCTTCGCTACAGCTTCAGGATACCTCATGCAATGACCTTCCTATAGCCTGACCTCGGTTCATCAGCGCAGTGTTAGCCAGTTTTCTTAGCTACGGAAACCTGTCCTGGTAATAAATCATTCAGCAGGCACAGGAAATTTTTCCAATCGGCAAAACCGCCTTACTTTACAAACGCATCAGCAGCCTGGCTCTAAACTTTCAGGCAGGTGCTGTTTGCCAAGCGAAATGGTAAACTAACAAGCCGAATACAAGATACCCGGTCCGCCCGGATATAATAACGTCTTCTTGTTAAACCGTTCTTTTTTGGGGACGAGCTGTAGATCAATTGTTGGACATCGTTGTGTCACTCACTTGTACAGGTATAACCAGATTGAGCAGGGATAGTTGAGGGCTTAAGCAACACGATGGTTCAGGTTAGATCATGCAAACACTTCGTACAACTTTATCCGCGCCAGCCACAAATAAGCGTGTAAGGCCAAAATCATAAACGATCTAATTACAAGCTGCTATATGGGTGATTTACAAATCAAGAAATCTTCAAAAGCTTACGACGTTGTTATTGTTGGTTCCGGTGCGGGCGGCGGCATGGCTGCTTACGTACTTGCAAACGCCGGGGTAAAGGTGTTGATGTTGGAAGCCGGCCCGTTTTTCGATCCGCGCCTGCATTCTGCACAATTCAGGTTTTCATATGAGTCACCCCGCCGCGGTGCGGGAACCAAAGTTCGTCCGTTTGGCGATTTCGATGCGGCTTTTGGCGGTTGGGAGCTCGATGGCGAACCTTACACTACAAAAGATGGTACAAAGTTCGATTGGTTCCGGTCGCGTATGCTTGGTGGCCGAACAAATCACTGGGGTCGAATTTCGCTTCGGTTTGGTCCGCACGACTTTCAACCAAACGATGGGGTCAGCGAGCGATGGCCGATCACATATGATGAGGTAAAACCATTTTACGATAAGGTAGACCGGTTGATTGGAATTTATGGTAGTGTGGAGGGCCTGGAGAATGAACCCGATGGCATATTTCTTCCACCCCCGAAGCCCCGCCTGCCTGAACTGTTCATCATGAAGGGTGCGGCCGCCGCAGGTGTGAAAGTCATCCCGGGGCGCGGTTCTGTACTTACGCAGGCGCTCCCGGGCAACAGCGACAGGGGAGCATGTTTTTATTGTGGCCAGTGTAATCGCAGCTGTAAGGTCTACGCCGACTTTTCCGCTTCGTCCTGCCTGGTGATCCCTGCCTTAAAGTCCGGTAATCTGGAGGTGATCTACAACGCTATGGTACGCGAAGTGCTTACCAACAAAGATGGTCTCGCAACCGGGGTATCATATGTAAGCAAAGACGATATGCAGGAATACCAGGTAAACGGCAAATCCGTCATTCTTGCTGCCAGCGCCTGTGAGTCGGCCAGGATCATGCTCAACTCAAAATCAAACGCGCATCCAAACGGACTGGCAAACAGCAGTGGCCTCGTGGGAAGGTACCTTCAGGACTCTACAGGTGCTTCTCAGGCCGGTATGCTGCCGCAGTTGCTTGATCGTAAGCGATACAATGAAGATGGCGCCGGAAGTATTCATATTTATGGTCCATGGATGCAGGATAACAAGAAACTGGATTTTCCCCGTGGTTACCATATCGAGTTTGGCGGTGGTATGCCAATGCCCGGGTATGGCTACGGCGCCATTGTGCCACGCTTAAACGGCACCCTGCCCGGTCGTGATGGCAAAATGAAAGACGGCGGTGGCTATGGCGCATCATTAAAAGACGACTATCGCCGGTTTTATGGAACCCAGTTTGGAATGGCAGGTCGTGGTGTTGGTATGGCCCGGTATGATAACTATTGTGAGATTGACCCAAATGTAGTGGACCGCTATGGTATACCCGTTCTGCGTTTTCATTACAAATGGAACAACGACGAGATCAACCAGGCGAAACATATGCAGGAAACATTCAGCCGGATCATACACGAAATGGGCGCTATTCCATTATCGCAGCAGCATGGTCCTGAAGACATGTGGGGACTTGAAGCGCCGGGAAGAATAATACACGAGGTGGGAACAGCAAGAATGGGTAACGACCTTAAGAAGTCTGTACTGAACAAGTGGTGCCAGGCACATGACTGTAAAAATCTTTTTGTGGTCGATGGTGCACCAACGGTACAGCAGTCCGACAAAAATGCTACCTGGACGATCCTTGCTTTGTCCATGCGCACATCGGAGTACATACTACAACAGAGCGGTAAGCAAAACATTTAATCGAAACTTGTAAACTACGCGATATGAACAGGCGGGAATCCTTAAAAGCATTGGGTATTGGTACACTTTCGGCTGGGGTGCTGATTGATGCTTGTAAGCCAAATGCAAAAGCAGACAATAAAGCTGGAGCAGATAATGGCATAGATGCTGAACGGCAGGTGTCAGAAATCGAGAAAGATAAGCGACTGAGGTCTGAAACTTTTTTTACCCCGCATGAAATGGCAACCATCACCATTCTCGGCGATATCATCATTCCCAAAGATGATCGTTCGGGCGGTGCCTCTGATGCTAAAGTGCCTGAGTTCATCGAGTTTATTGTAAAAGATATACCTGATCACCAACTGCCTATGCGTGGTGGACTGCGCTGGCTTGATGTGCAGTGTCTTAACAGGTATGAGAAAACATTTAAGGATTGCACTGCACAGCAAAGGATTGAGATGGTGGATCAGATTGCTTACCCGGCAAAAGCAAAACCGGAAATGCAACAGGGTGTAGCATTTTTCGACCGGATGAGAAGCCTTACAGCAAGTGGATTCTTTTCGAGCAAGATGGGCATCGAAGATCTTGGTTATGTTGGCAATCGGCCAAATCAATGGACAGGCGTACCCGCAGACGTTATCAAACAGTATGGATTAGAAAACGTCAATTTTGACTCAAAAGTTTAATTATCCATATCGCGGGCTAACTAAGTAAGGCAGTCCTTCATACGCAGGGGTTTTGCCGGAATAGAGAAGGGCAGATGGCGTATCCCGATGCTTGTCGTTTGTCATCCAACGACGCTGATGGAATAATGCCCGTTTGCTTGTTTGAAGATGCACAGGTTAAGCAACCAGCAAACATCAACAGTGGATGAACAATATGCTGGATGTATCCCACCTTGAATAAAACAGAGCATCTTTCCTGCTTACATTCCCTCGCACCTTTGCTACCGAATTGGCAAAGAGCCCAAGTTGTTAGACAAATCGCTCTTCAAATTACCGCTGACGGCAAGATGTATTACTTGCCGTTTTCGTTGGCTAAAAACCTGTACAAGCTTTTTTCAACCAGCATAGCTTGCAGTTTACCTTACTGACTCAGGAATCCAGGGTGCCTGAATACTGTTTAAGTTTATTCTTATCCCCTGGCAATAATTTGAAACAGTAGCATAAATATGCTATTGTTTTACATGTTTAGAATATGGATATTTACTATATGACTTTATGCTGTAGGAGTAATTGTTGCTGGACAAACACAGTATAGTTACCATGATAGCAAATTAAATTGCCACCAGTATTCTCCGGAAAAGCCATTCTGCCCATGCGCGGTTTAGGCATTTGCAGGTAATTACAATATCCAGGAAAGCAGGTTCTTTTCCAATGCCATGACCCTCCAATCACCTTAAGCCTAATCTATGCAAAATTTCTATCGACACTGTCATTCGCCCCCTCGTGCCTGAGCCATTCCATTGCCATTTAGTACCATTCCGGAATTAAGACTTCAACTCCCCGGAAGTCATTGTATAACCTTGCAGGCGGACGTATTTGTCCGAACAGGTTTCTATTGCCGGTAAGTAACCCCTTTCATCGCCCAATTTCATCTTACAGCATTGTCGCGGCGCCTAATTGACGCCGTTTGGCTATGCCATGCCTTACGATGTTTAGGTCAGTTTATCAACCCTTAAAAAACACAAGTGCTTACACCCAACTTTCACCTTAACCAGGGCCTGACCCACTCGCCACCTGTTGCGAAATTCTCATTTAAGTCCGTTTCAGAAAATGATTGCAGTTGATATCTGCACTATTCAATATTTCAGCTTAAACCTTAAAAAATGAGTACACTAATTCAACAAACTAAACCTTTAATGTTCAGCCTTGTGCCGAAGAAATTCTTTCTAAAGCTTACGGCTGTACCGGTGTTGCTGTTGTTGCAATGTTTTTATAGTATCAACAGTTTTGCCCAACTATCAACAACAACCTGTGGTTATAAGGTTGATGTTGTATCGTCATTTAACGGCGTAAATACAACAATAACCTATACCATAACCAATACGAATCCGGGCAACGGCAGACCCGGGACTTATAAAGATTTAAGTCATTGGGAATTTGTTTTAAATCCATGTATTCCGCCCAACAAGATTAAAGGTGGAGATGGGGATTACCATACCAATCCCAATGGCTCCTGCCTTGGTAACAATACCCCTATTATCAAGTTCGACAGGGGAACCTCGGGAACGAGGCCAACTACATATACCCTGGTTCTGGAAGGGAATTATAGCTTAATACTAACAGATGCGTATTTCAAAGCCGGAAACGATCCGTGTTGTAAGGGCCAGGTATATGCTCCCATATGTTGTAAGTTTGAAGTAACATGCCCGACCAACAAAAACCTGGGCACCTTTGACTGTAAAAATCTGAATACGATTCCGGGGCTACCTACAAGCCTGGATCAGTTGAAAAACAGTCCGTATAACATTGTAATTGGAACTAAAAATTGTGGTACTATCCGTTACAAAGCAAGCGACGACGGTACCCCAAATGTCTGCAGTCCAGCTAACCAGGTAATCACCCGGACCATCACGATCTGGGACGATTTAGATGGCGACAATCAGCAGGACTCTAACGAAGAGTTTGCTGTTTGTAAGTTTACTTATACCATTATTGCAGATAAGACCGCACCGGTAATCACCTGTGCAGGCAATAAGACAATCGAGTGTAATGCTACTGTGGTATTTGATCCGCCAACAGTTAAAGACGATTGTGATCAGGATCCAAAACTCACATACGAAGACAAAACGGATTATGGTAAATGTGGATATACCGTTACCCGTACATGGACAGCAAAAGACGACTGTGGAAACCAGTCCAGTTGCAGCCAGGTAATCACCGTTAAGGACACCAAGCCACCGGTAATCACCTGTGCAGGCAACAAAACGATCGAGTGTGGTACCCCTGTGGTATTTGATCCGCCAACAGTTAAAGACGATTGTGACCAGGATCCAAAACTCACATACGAAGACAAAACGGATTATGGTAATTGTGGATATACCATCACCCGTACATGGACAGCAAAAGACGACTGTGGTAATCAGTCTACTTGCAGCCAGGTAATCACGGTTAAGGACACCAAAGCACCGGTAATCACCTGTGCAGGCGATAAGACAATCGAGTGTAATGCTACTGTGGTATTTGATCCGCCAACAGTTAAAGACGATTGTGACCAGGATCCAAAACTCACATACGAAGACAAAACGGATTATGGTAAATGTGGATATACCGTTACCCGTACATGGACAGCAAAAGATGATTGTGGAAACCAGTCCAGTTGCAGCCAGGTAATCACCGTTAAGGACACCAAGCCACCGGTAATCACCTGTGCAGGCAACAAAACGATCGAGTGTGGTACCCCTGTGGTATTTGATCCGCCAACAGTTAAAGACGATTGTGACCAGGATCCAAAACTCACATACGAAGACAAAACGGATTATGGTAATTGTGGATATACCATCACCCGTACATGGACAGCAAAAGACGACTGTGGTAATCAGTCCAGTTGCAGCCAGGTAATTACTGTTAAGGATACCAAACCTCCGGTGATCACCTGCGTGCCAGACAGAACAATCGAGTGTGACGAAGCTGTCGTGTTTGATCCGCCAACTGTCACCGACGATTGTGATCGTAATCCTGAACTGACCTACACAGACAAGAAAGTATATCATTCTTGCGGATATACCATCACCCGTACGTGGATAGCTAAGGATGACTGTGGTAACCAGTCGACAGCCGACCAGGTAATCACCGTTAAGGACACCAAGCCACCGGTAATCACCTGTGCAGGCAATAAAACGATCGAGTGTGGTACCCCTGTGGTATTTGATCCGCCAACAGTTAAAGACGACTGTGATAAGGATCCAAAACTCACATACGAAGACAAAACTTCTTACGGTAAGTGTGAGTATACCGTTACCCGTACATGGACGGCAAAAGATGATTGTGGAAACCAGTCCAGTTGCAGCCAGGTAATTACGGTTAAGGATACCAAACCTCCGGTGATCACCTGCGTGCCAGACAAAACGATCGAATGTGACGAAGCTGTCGTGTTTGATCCGCCTACTGTCACCGACGATTGTGATCGTAATCCTGAACTGACCTACACAGACAAGAAAGTATATCATTCTTGCGGATATACCATCACCCGTACGTGGATAGCTAAGGATGACTGTGGTAACCAGTCGACAGCCGACCAGGTAATCACCGTTAAGGACACCAAGCCACCGGTAATCACCTGTGCAGGCAATAAAACGATCGAGTGTGGTACCCCTGTGGTATTTGATCCGCCAACAGTTAAAGACGACTGTGATAAGGATCCAAAACTCACATACGAAGACAAAACCTCTTACGGTAAGTGTGAGTATACCGTTACCCGTACATGGACGGCAAAAGATGATTGTGGAAACCAGTCCAGTTGCAGCCAGGTAATTACGGTTAAGGATACCAAACCTCCGGTGATCACCTGCGTGCCAGACAAAACGATCGAATGTGACGAAGCTGTTGTGTTTGATCCGCCTACTGTCACCGACGATTGTGATCGTAATCCTGAACTGACCTACACAGACAAGAAAGTATATCATTCTTGCGGATATACCATCACCCGTACGTGGATAGCTAAGGATGACTGTGGTAACCAGTCGACAGCCGACCAGGTAATCACCGTTAAGGACACCAAAGCACCTGTAATCACCTGTGCGGGCAATAAAACGATCGAGTGTGGTACCCCTGTGGTATTTGATCCTCCAACAGTGAAAGACGACTGTGATAAGGATCCAAAACTCACATACGAAGACAAAACAGATTATGGTAAATGCGGGTATACCGTTACCCGTACATGGACAGCAAAAGATGACTGCGGAAACCAGTCCAGCTGCAGCCAGGTAATTACGGTTAATGATACCAAAGCTCCGGTAATTACATGTGCACAAAACAAAACAATCGAGTGTAACGCTATCGTCGTCTTTGATCCGCCAACAGTAACAGACTGCGATCCGAACGTAGTGGTAAACTTTACAACAGCGGTTTCCGGCAATACGCACACACGTACCTGGACAGCAACCGATGCCTGTGGTAATAGCTCCAGCTGCAGCCAGGTTATCGTTGTTAAGCCATGCCCAACCGAGGGCTGCACACCAGGCTACTGGAAAAATCATCCTGAGGCTTGGGTGCGCACAGCTTACACAACAGGGCAGACACTTGAAAGTGTATTTAATGTGCCCAACAATTATGGCCTCGACAACGTGACTTTGGTTGATGCATTGGACGGTGGTGGAGGACCTGGAGTGGTAGGTGCAGCAAATACACTGCTCAGGGCTGCAGTAGCCGCACTGTTAAACGCTTCTCACAGTGGTGTTAATTATCCAAGGTCAACAACCGACATCATCAACGCGGTGAACGCAGCGCTTTCAAGTGGTGACAGGCAAACCATGCTTAACCTTGCAGGTGCATTGGATAGGGATAATAACCTTGGTTGCCCACTGAATAACAACAACGCTACGAGGACCATGGCCGTAACTTCAAACGTATCAGGGGTTGCACCACAGTCAATCGGTGCTGAAGCCAAATTATTGGCTCCACTTACCGCGTCGGCTTCTCCAAACCCTTTCAGTTCGAACATTCGATTTGTAGTTACAAGTTCAACTGGTGGAGACGGAAGCATCACAGTATACAATACACTTGGTCAGAAGCTCGCAGTAGTGTACTCCGGCAAGTTTGCTGCTGGTCGCTCTCAAACCATTTTGTACAATGTTCCGGCAACGTACCGTACAAATCTCTTCTACATCGTCAGAGTTGGGGAGAAGCAAGTCACAGGTAAATTGCTGCATGGCAAGTAAGTTTCTAATGCTTATGTGAATCAGGGGCTGCCTTTTTGGGCGGCCCTTTTTGTTTTTGGGCAACGTGTTTGGAACAAGCATGAGCTCCTGCCGATTTGCCGGCGAGTCACTCCCGATAACACCATGCTATTTAGTTCAGCGACTTTTGTTTAATCCAGGAGTATATTGATAGATGGCTGAGGTTTAGCCTTCCACACCAGCATAGCCGGCACCACATGCAGTGAACGAAGAACAAGCTTATCGCTTACTTTCGCGTATCTAAAATGGTTGCTTGCCCGATTTCGATGAACCATCTTCGGGCCTTTGCACAAGTGCACTGTACTACATTAAAGCTCCGGCAGGTTAATCCTTGATCGTTAGAATGTGAGATGAATTAGCAAAAAATAAAAAATCAATTTTGAACGCTTCGGCGCAGTTAACCAAAACGACATGATACAAAGGCTGGTACCAATAATCATCATCTGGGCTTTAGTTGACCTTTATTTTTTCCAGGCGGTTAAAACCGCAACCAACAACGTTTATGTTTGGTGGGCATACTGGTTATACGACATCCTGCTCGCAATTGTGATGATCTACATTGCTGCAATGCCGGCGGGTCCTTCCACCCAGCCAAGAGTTATTTTTTGGTTAATCGGGTTTATGTTGCTGTCGCTTGCTCCTAAACTTATCAGCCTACCGATATTGATTTTTGAAGACGCAGGGAGATTGCTTTGGTATGTTGGAAATTTCTTCCGCCGTTTGTTCTCGTCGGGAGAAAGCCAGGAGACGTTGCGGTATGCAGGCAGAAGAAAGTTTATCAGCCAGCTTGCCATCGGAATTGCTGCAATTCCATTTATTGGGTTATTGTATGGAATGATCAGGGGGAAATATGATTACCGGGTGCATAAGTTAAGCGTACGGTTTAAAGACTTACCGGATGCTTTTAATGGGTTTACCATTACCCAGTTATCTGATATTCATTCGGGCAGTTTCGACAGTAAGACCGATGTTGAACGGGGTATTGCATTGGCCAACGCTCAGAAAAGCGACATCTTCCTGTTTACCGGCGACCTGGTGAACAACAATGCCGATGAAATGACTCCCTGGAAAGAGAGCTTTTCTGCCCTTCGCGCACCCTATGGCCAATTTTCGGTGCTTGGCAACCACGATTACGGCGATTATCAACAGTGGGCTAGTGAAGCGGAGAAGGCAGCGAACCTTGTACGTTTAAAGCAGGTTCACCAGGAAATCGGCTTTAGACTGATGCTGAATGAAAGCCTGCAAATCAAAAAAGACGGCCAGCACATCAGCCTCATCGGTGTTGAAAACTGGGGCAAGGGTGGTTTTCATAAATATGGCGACTTAAATAAGGCAACGGCTGCAGTAGAAGACAACGACTTCAAAATTCTTATGAGCCACGACCCCTCGCACTGGGAAGCACAAACCCTGAACCACAACAAACACATACATCTTACCCTGGCCGGGCATACCCATGGTATGCAGTTTGGCATCGAAGTGCCGGGTTTTAAGTGGAGCCCGGTGCAATACGTATACCGGCAGTGGGCTGGTATCTATCAACGAAGTGAAAAGAAGCTGTATGTAAATCGTGGCTTTGGTTTCCTGGGTTACCCCGGAAGGGTCGGCATCCTCCCGGAAATTACGGTCATAACCCTTTTGAAAGCGTAAGGAACGTTATGGGGTATTGCCAGTGAACGCATGAAAGAAAATCGGGAACCCACGGCCAAAAGCACCCAGGGCAGGGGTAAAGTTTTTTGCCCGGTGCAATTGTTTGATCTTGTAAACCCGTGGTTTCTTTTGCGAAAAGGTTTGGCTTAGCAGCCTTGCAGAACCTTGCACAATGGCGCTGATGTGTTAATTTACCTTCTCCAAAGTTCTCCACCAAATGCACCCACTATGATGAGCAGAATTGTTCCGTTTGCAATATTCGTTTGTTTCGTTTTCTGCAGCAGCGCCCAAACTTCTAAGACTGGGGTTGTTAAAAGCGCCCCAGGCTTATCGGCCATCACCGAAAAGGACCTGAAAACGGATTTGTACGAAATGGCCGGCGACCACTTTCGTGGCAGGGAAGCAGGAACGGTTGATGAACTTAAAGCTTCCATTTGGTGGGCCGAAAAATTACGGGCCACCGGATTGAAACCTGCTGGTGACGATGGCACTTTTTTCCAATTTTTCAATATGAAGCGCGCAAGGATTAGCCAGGCAAGCAGAGTAAGTATCGGTGATCAAACGCTTGAATTGTGGAAGGACGTGCTGGTGGCACAAACCGTTCCCGCTGTTATCAGTGCCCCGATCATCTATGCCGGTTCAGGAACAACTTCAGAACTGGACAAACTTGATCTCAAAGGCAAAGCGGTTGCGCTAAAGGTGTCTGCTGATGGGATCAATTTAGCTGTTTCACTTCCGGAACGCAGGTATCCGGGATATGTATTGCGCAAGTACGGAACGGCATTATATGCGCAGGGAGTTGCAGCTATCATTTTTATTGCCGACGAAATGGGAGAGATGAGCTGGAGCCAGGTTGTTCCTGCCTTAAGTCGCGGATCATACGATGTTGATGCGGGGACAAGTGCAGCCGTTGTACCAAGACCTCCGGTATTCTGGGTTCATGCGGGTGCATTGGATATGATACGGTCAAACGGTGCAATGTTGAAAGCCGAAATCGAAGTAGAACGGTTTGACTATCCCTCGGTGAACATTGTTGCAACCATTGATGGGAGCGATCCTGTGCTTAAAAAAGAGTTTGTTTTATATAGTGGCCATACCGACCATGATGGTGTGCGTCAACCATATGGCAACGACAGTATATATAACGGGGCCGACGACAATGCGACCGTCAACGTGGCATTGCTAGCTATTGCCCGTGCCTTAAAAAGAAATCCTGGTAAACGATCAGCACTGTTTGTCTGGCATGGTGCAGAAGAGCGGGGCCTGCTCGGTTCGAAATGGTTTGCTAGCAACCCGACCGTTCCGGGAAAATCGATTGTAGCGGTACTCAACGGCGATATGATTGGCTACAATAACCCGGACAGTGCAGCCTTATTGGGTATGCAGCCACCACACCGCAACTCTTCTGAACTCGTAACTGCTGCGGTTAAGGCGAATAATGACGGCCCGCGTTTCAAGCTGGATACGCTTTGGGATAAACCAGAGCATGTTGAAGGCTGGTATTTCAGGAGCGATCACCTCTCTTATGCGCGTGCGGGTTATCCGGCAATATTTTATACCACCTTGTTGCATCCACTGTACCATACGCCGATGGATGAACCAAAAATCATCGACATCGCTAAACTCAGGCGCATGACTGAGTGGATGTACCGCACAGGCTGGACAATCGCCAATGCTCCTCGCAGACCTGGGATTGACCCCCATTTCAAACTGGAACGTTGATTAACCGTAAGCCGCACGGTTTGATTAGTAAATTATAGAAACAGTGAGATCGTGCGGCTCCGCATACCATCTCACCGGCAATAACCAAATTGCTCACGCCCACACTCGCTTAATATCAGCATGCTTTTAGGGTTTAGGTGCTGCTTGTATTCGTGAATTGCTAAACTAATCCTTGAACGCTTTACTTGATAAAAAATCATAACCGTGGTGGAACCGTATGCTGTAAATCCAGGTAATGAGACAGCTATCTACCGGGCGATTTGCCCAAGGGTAGGTAATACCAGTTTTACGGTAAGCCCGAGGTTAACCCTATCGATAAACTTTGAACCGGGTGACAACTTGTTGGTAAGGTCGTCGGATTGGAAGAATACACCACCAAACAGTTTGCCTTTTGGGAAGGCATAAAAGCCTACCCCGGCTTTATACAAATGCTGTTGTTGAAAATCATTCCGCCTGCCGAAAAGGTGAAATGCATATCGGGTAGCGTCGGAGTTTTGGGTGAGTACATGTACCAGGTCGAGGCTGTAGGTATTTAAGGTGTAAGTATCATAGTTTCCCGTAAAAGCAGTTACCTCTCTTTCAAAGGTGCGTACCGTTTGACCCGATGGATCCGAAGTTACCCGTGCCTGGTTGTACTTGATTGTGCCAAGGTCATCGATATTATTCACCTTTGAATTGTCCCATGAGAGCCCGATTGAAGTAGCGCCATTAACCAATACGGTATAAGCCACTTGAAGGGTTTGTCCCCTGAAGGTTTCTGTTGCAAGCTGTTGTTCGAAGGGCCGAGTTTCATCGTACAACTTATACTTCGCTGCCTTAAGGCCGAGTCGCAAAGTGAACCAGTCCTGCACAGTGGCATTATTAAAATAGTACTTCACTGTTTCTCCTGACCGGTCCGACCGGTCAACTGTGCCAAACAGCAGCGACCGGTGTCCGATTAGCAGGTCTCCCGAAGTTCCTGGAGTAAATGTGCCGTTGCTGAACAGGTTTGATAAACCGCTTTCCGCTGACGCCCGAACATCCACTCCACAATAGAACCGGTTCCACCGACCAATCCTTGTCCGGTCGTTTTTGGCCGGTGCAGCAGATTGCGCATAATAGTATTGAAATCTTAGACTGCTGTTCGCGGTGTTGATTCCAAAAAATCCCTGCGGTGCAATGATTGCCGTTTTGCCATCCGCGTCTTCAAATATTGGCTGGAAGGTTTGCGCCCTGGTTGCTGCGACTAATGCAAAACAGCAGGCTAACGATGCTATTGTTCTTATAACTAATGACATGATATTAGATTTTTAATGATCCCCTCGCGACAGAAAATCCCTTTTCAATTTGTCCTTGAATAGGCGGTGTGGTCACATCCTTTTCGTTGACGGTGATCTTTAGTGTCCACGGTGTTTTGTTCCACCCTGAGCAATGAACGAAATAGTCGAGTTCTCCGTCAATAGGAAAGTTTGTGATTACGGTACGATAGGTATTGTCGAGCGTTTTTGTCAATGGAATTATATACCCTTCCAACTTAAAAACCTCGAGGTTCGCCTCTGTACTGAGCTCTACATTTATCTTATTTGTTGTTTCAATTGCGGCTATCGGTGCAACCGTCTCCTTATTGCCGGGCTCATTGCCGGATTGTTTCTTTAATGCTGTTGAACGCTGCTTTGCCATGAAATATTGATTTTGGATCTGAATAAGCTTCTGTTATGCCCACCAAAAATAAAGGGTAGTTGAACGACCCATATGAAAAGAAGTCAATACTAAAGTTATCATCTTAATTGGTTACCTGGTAATCTCAGTTGCTCGTTTGGGTCGGTTCACTACCAGTATTTAAAAGTTTTCTCTCCCGGCAATAGGCGATTTAAAAATGAATACCCCATACCTATTTAGTCATGCCTGCAATTAGTTTTTAATTTCCTGAACCGGGCAAACACAGTGCAGTAAAAATAATTAGCTCCCCGTTCCTGCGGACATATTCATGCAGGAAACGATTTGCTTTTACAATATGGTCGCTTATGGTAGACTTTGAAATACCGAGTTCAATACTGATTTGATCATAAGTCCAGCCTTCAAGTTTGCTTAGTTTAAAAACCAGTCGCCGCTGCCTGGGAAGGGTATCGAGTAATGCGTTTAATAAAAAATCATTTTCCTTTTTTTCGAGACTGTTCACCACAGCTTGTTCTCCGACATCGATGCTGTCGCGCAGTTGTACATAGAGCTTCCTATCCCTTGCGGCTTTTCTAAAAAAGTCGTAAACAAGGTTGGTTGCAATTTTAAAGAGGAAGGGTTTAAGCGGCAGGCCTGCCTGCACCTGATTTCGAGAGGACCATAACCTGATAAATGACTCCTGCAGCAGTTCTTCCGCAATCGACGCTGATCGGGTTAGTCGTTGCAGGCTTTTGTAAAGTGCTTCGCTATAGTGGCGATAAATTTCTTCAAAAGCTTTTTTGTCACCCTGTGTGAACCGTAACACCAATATACTTTCGATATCGTTGGAATGATTAATCAAGATTAATATGCTGGTTTAAACGATTGCTTTCATTAAAACGGTTAGCGGGATTTTAGCCGATGTGATATTTTAAAAAAAAAGTTTGTGACAGAGCAGAGGAAAATTATTTCCAATTCGTATTCATGATATAGCAAGCGTGCATGAACAACCAAATCAATGAAGCCTTCAGCAGGTTTCTTAGCAAGGAATGCAGACCGGAAGATATAAATATTCTGCTGAAATATGTAGCATCCGACGACAACGACACTGAATTAAAGCAACTTATTCTCCAATCCTTCTATGATAAAAAGCCGGCACTGGAACACCTCCGGAAAACAGAACCGGATTACGATGACGTGTTTAACAGGATTCGCGAGAAAATACACCAAAACGAACCGGATCAGGTTCCGGTTAATGATTCTAACGACACTCCATCAGTAGGCCGTTTGCGTACTACCCGTAAGTGGTACATGCTTGCCGCCGCAGTGTTCCTGTTTGCCTTATTATTTGTATACCTGTTGGTTGACAACAGGACCGGGGCATCGGCGGATATGGCTCGCCAAACGAAATATAAAAACGACGTGGAACCCGGCGGAAACAGGGCAACGATAACGCTTGCTGATGGGCGCACGATTGTGTTAGATACACTAACTACTGGTTCAACTACCGCACAAGGTGATGCAAGTTTTTCAAAAACAAATGAGGGTCAGCTTGAATTTTCGACCAGCGAAAATCGTGAGCAGCCATTGCAATATAATGTGCTTTCCACGCCCCGGGGCGGTATGTACCGCTTGGTGTTATCAGATGGAAGCACCGTATATCTAAACGCTGCTTCGTCGATTAAGTTCCCGGTTAGTTTTGGTGCCGGCGAAAGGGTTGTAGCGCTGACCGGTGAGGCCTATTTTGAGGTTGCATCCTCAACACTGGACAATGGCAAAAGGAGGCCTTTTCTTGTACAGGTTAGTTCGGGCGAAGCTGATGATAAGATGCAGATTGAAGTTCTTGGAACGCATTTCAATGTTATGGCTTATGCAAACGAAGCAAGGATGCAAACGACCCTATTGGAAGGTGCCATTAAAGTAGCGGCCGAAGGGGGCAATGCAACCTTGAAACCCGGGGACGAACTGCAGGTAGATCACCAGGGCATGCGTACCAAACACGGAATAGACACCAAAGAAGCGGTACCGTGGAAAGATGGTTTGTTCCGGTTTGAGGGTGCTGATATTGTCGCTGTGATGCGCCAGGTAGAACGATGGTATGATGTAGAGGTAGCTTATAAAGGTTCCGTACTGCACCACTTTACCGGCGAGGCACATCGGAGCAGGAATTTGTCGGAGCTTTTGAACGTACTGGAATCAACGGGAAAAGTAAAGTTTGAAATTGATGGGCGCCGCGTAATGGCAATGCCACAAGAATAATTTAGCGAGGCTGCTTTTGTTGTGTAAACGGGTATAGCGTATTGACTTGCTGCGTAAAGAAAATGCAGTACAAGAGTGCGACGCAAGGCTGTTCAATAGCAGCACTTCAGATGGGTACAAAAGAATCGGTTTTCCCTAACAAGATTGTTTGTCTTGCGCTGTAACGAACAGCAATATGATGTGCATTGGTCAGCTGTTTAAATGGTATAATGTTTAACCCTAATAATATCAAGTATGCACCTAAACCCTGGATTGCGCCTACCACGGAAGTGGAAGGATAAACCCGCAAAAGCCCTGTTGATTCTGCGATTTGTAGTATTGCTCACGTTTGCTGGATCGTTAAATGCAAGTGCAAAAGGCTATACACAAAAGATTACTTTATCAGAAAAAAATGCGTCGTTAAAAAAGATTTTCCGCGAGGTAAAAAAGCAAACCGGATTGTTATTTTTTTACACGGATGAACAACTTAGTGCCACTAAAACGGTGACAATCGATGTTAAGGATGCAAGTATTGAGACCGTACTTGAGGCCTGCCTGAAAGATCAACGACTTACCTATACCATCGTAAATCAAACCGTTGTTATTAAGGATAAACAAGAGACGCAACGACCGGTAATATTCCAGGCGCCGATACCACCTCCCGAGGTGCGCGGTGTGGTGAGCGACGAGTCGGGAAAGCCATTAGCCGGTGTTTCAGTACTGGTGAAAGGTACAAAAAAGGGAACCAGCACGACTGCTGACGGCGCATTTATGTTAAGGGATGTTGAACCAAATGCAACCCTGGTGTTTAGCTCTGTAGGGTTTGAGACCACCGAACTTGTTGTTGGAGGGCGAACCGATGTAAGCCTGCGATTAAAGACAGCCGTAATGGGTTTGGATGAGACGGTAGTGATTGCCTATGGTACAACATCAAAGCGATTGAATACCGGTTCAGTTTCCAGCGTAAACAGCGAAACCATCGCCAATCAACCGGTAGCAGATCCGCTGTCGGCTTTGCAGGGCCGGGCGTCGGGGCTTATGATTACTTCGTCGAACGGACTTCCGGGATCGAGTTTCCAGGTGCGGATACGTGGCGAAAACTCGATGAAGCAGGGCAACGATCCGTTGTACATTATTGATGGTGTCCCGTTTTTTTCCACACCCATAAACATGTTTTCCGGAGCAAATGGTACACAGAGCCCCTTAAATAGTTTGAACCCGAACGACATTGAAAGAATAGACATTCTAAAAGATGCAGATGCAACGGCGATCTACGGATCACGGGGTGCAAACGGAGTGATCATCATTACTACCAAAAAAGGTAAGTCGGGCGAGAGCCAGGTAAACGTAAATGTATACACCGGGGTAAGCCGTGTTTCCAATAAGCTTGACCTGCTTAACACAGCACAATACCTGCAAATCCGGAAAGATGCCTTTCAGAACGATGGGGTTGCACCTACAGCCACAACGGCTCCCGACCTGCTGGTTTGGGATCAAAATGCATATACCGACTGGCAGGACCTCTTAATTGGAAATACGGCTAATGTAACCGAAGCACAGGTATCGTTTTCGGGTGGAACCTCCCAGACCCGTTTTGTATTTAGCGGAACCTACCGCAGGGAGACAACCGTGTTGTTAGGTGATTTCTCGTACAAAAAAGGTGGGGTGCATTTAAACGTTGACCATAGTTCGAAAGATGGAAGGTTTGGTGTTTCCGGATCGATGAATTATACGACAGACGACAATAACTCGGTGCCTACTGATGTATCGCAGTACATCTATCTTCCACCGAACTATCCGCTCAACAATCCGGATGGAAGCCTGTACTGGTTTGGGTCGGTTCAAAACCCGGTAGCTTACCTCAACAGAACTTATGAGACCAATAACAACAACCTGATCGGTAACAGTGTAATCCGGTACAACCTGTTGAAGGGCTTATCGATCCGGGCAAATCTTGGCTTTACGCAAACCAATATGAAACAGGTGCAAACCCTGCCGGCATCGGGTTTTAACCCTGTTACCTTTACCGGCAGCTCGAGCCAGTATGCAAACTCATCGGTTAAGTCGTACATCGTTGAGCCGCAGGCAGAATATAATACCAAAGCCGGCCCCGGAAGGTTAAACATACTGGCTGGTTTAAGCTGGCAGCAAAATGTTTCAGATGGTCAATATGTGCAGGGTACGGGGTATTCAAGTGATGCCCTGCTCAAGGATATGCTTTCCGCAGCAACGTTGTCGGTTCGGGGGTTCGACTACCGGCAGTACAATTACCAGTCAGCGTTTGGCCGGGTAAACTATAACCTGAACCAAACGTATATTGTTAACCTGACTTTCCGGAGGGATGGATCTTCCCGGTTTGGGCCAGGCAAGCAATTTGGAAATTTTGGTGCTGTAGGCGGAGCCTGGTTGTTCTCCAACGAAAAGTTTGCAGTTGCGAACCTTGGTTTTTTAAGTTATGGAAAACTCAGGGCCAGCTATGGGACAACGGGCAACGACCAGATCGGGGACTACCAATACCTTGATACCTGGGGCTCGACAAGTTTCCCCTATGGTGGCTTAAGCGGTCTTAGTCCGACAAGGGTTTATAATCCCGATTACAGTTGGGAAATCAACAAAAAACTCGAAGGGGCACTTGAGCTCGGATTTTTGAAGGACCGTATCCTGTTCACTGCCGGTTATTACCGCAACCGCTCTTCAAATCAACTGATCGGTTATACCCTGTCGCCACAGTCGGGGTTCAGTTCGTACACGGCAAACCTTCCGGCAACGGTGGAAAACTCAGGTTGGGAATTTGACCTGAACACCACAAATATCAAGAACAAAAATTTTAGCTGGAACACCAGCCTGAACCTGACACTGCCATCAAACAAGTTATTGGAATATCCCGGGCTGGCAGGTTCTGCAGATGCGGCGAGTTACGAAGTTGGTCAGTCGACAAGGATGATAAAAGGCTTTAAGTTTACCGTGGTAAACCCCACGACCGGGGTGCCGGAGTTTCTTGATGTAAACAAAGACGGTGTAGTAAGTAGTCCCGGCGATTATGTGGTGCTCGGCAAAACTATGCCACAACTATTTGGTGGCTTGTCGAACCAGTTGACTTATAAAAACCTGAGGCTCGACATCTTTTTTCAGTTCGTTAAGCAGGAGTCCATTACTGTAGATTGGGGCCCATTGGTAGGTGTACCCGGATCGATGAATAACAAGGACCTTTCGGTATTGCGGCGCTGGGCCAAACCTGGTGATGTTACCGACATACCAAGGGCTTCAGCCACTACGGCTAACGTAGCCAATACGGCTTATCGCAATTTTTACCGGACTTCTGATGCGGCCTGGGGCGATGCCTCTTACATCAGGTTGAAAAATGTTGCACTTGTTTACGATTTGTCGGCATTAACGGGCAAATGGAAAATGAGGGGAAGCAGCATTTATATACAAGGTCAGAACCTGATAACGATCACCAACTACAAAGGGCTCGATCCGGAAATCAATGGTTTCGACAGGAGATTTGTTTTCCCCATCAATCCATTTGGTTCGGTTCGCGCGCAGGCGATACCCGTACTAAAGACCGTTACCATTGGCCTGAAACTAACGTTGTAATCAACATTCCGCAACAACAAAAACAAAGATATGAAGCGTTTCATCATTTATATTTTCATATTAACGGCGGTCACCCAACCTGGATGCAAAACATATGTAGAGGTTCCACCACCACAAAATCAACTGGTTTCACAACTCGTTTTTTCCGACGATAAAACGGCTACCGCCACGGTGACAGGATTGTACAGCACCCTGAATGGCTTCAATTCTTCCTTTGCCAATTTCATTGGGAATATCCTGCCCGCCGCTGCGGCAGACGAATTCTTTTATAGCCTGAGTTCCGCCGACCTCGACGAATTCCGGGACAATAACATCATCTCCGGTAATTCCTATATCAATAATGCATGGACCTCGGCTTACAGCTATATTTATCATGCAAATGCCATATTGGAGGGACTTGAGTCTGCAACCGGGGTAAGCGCACCGGTAAAGCAACAATTAAGAAGTGAAGCGAAGTTTATTCGCGCATTTTGTTATTTCTATCTGGTTAACTACTTCGGCGATGTTCCGCTCATTGTAGATACCGACTATAAGAAGAATACCGCATTAGCCCGCAACAAGGTGGACGAGGTATATGCGATGATTGTTTCAAGCCTGCTTGAGGCGCAGGCAGAGATCAGCGATGCCTACCCGGGTGCCGAACGTACCCGGGCAAACAAGGCTGTTGTTACCGCATTGCTTGCACGGGTGTACCTGTACACACAGCAATGGAGCAAAGCCGAGGCTGAAGCAACAAAGGTGATCAACGATAGCCGGTACCAGCTGTTAACCGATCTGAGCAGGATCTTTTTAAAGAACAGCAATGAAGCATTGTGGCAATTGCAGACCGTTAATACCTCTACGGCCGGTGTAAACACCTGGGAGGGCTTTAGCATTGTGCCGGCGGCAGCTGGTGGTGCATCGCTTTATCATGTTCATCCATCATTCTTAACCGCCTTTGAGCCAAATGACAAACGAAGAACAAACTGGATCACCTCTTATACAAATGCATCGGGAACTTTCTTCTATCCATTCAAATACAAGGTGCGCACAAAAACCCCGGTAGAAGAGTATTCAATGGTGTTGCGATTTGCCGAAATGTACCTGGTTCGGGCCGAAGCGAGGGCACAGCAGGATAACCTGGGAGGTGCAAAAGGCGATGTGGATGTGATACGTGCAAGGGCCGGAATACCGCTGCTGCCGGGCAACCTCTCCAAATCCGCAATGTTGCTCCAGATCGAGCAGGAACGCAGGGTAGAACTTTTTGCAGAGTGGGGTCACCGCTGGCATGACCTTAGAAGAACGGGTCGGGCGTTTGCGGTTTTAAGCCCGCTAAAGCCCTCGCTGCAACAAACCGATTTGTTGTACCCCATTCCTTTGAATGCCATTATCACCAATCCAAACCTAACCCAAAATCCGGGGTACAATTAACTGCAATAAGCAGTTATGTCGTACTAATATGATGACTTGGGATGCGTCTCCGGATCTGACATCGGCCTTCTAAACACCGTTATTGATCTCCTTTGGGGATAGTATAATACATTTTGCAAGCACTTATTATGAATTTACATAAACGCCTATCCGTATTGCTGTTTGCGCTCGTTTGCTACACGGCAAGCAGCCAGGAAAAATTGGTGATCGAACCTGCGTTACCGGAACGGGGGCAACAGGTAACCATCACCTACAATCCCAAAGCACCCGGCGCCACGATACCCGATACGGTTACCAGCTTAACCCTTGTATTTACGTATTCTAACCTCTATGAGCAGCCATGGAAATATGGGCTTCGGCGGGTTGATGATCGCTGGCAGGTATCCTTTATGGTTCCGCCATATGGCACCTATGCTACGTTTTACCTGCAAAGCGGAGACTACAAAGATCAGCCAGGTCCAAAAAAGCATTATGAACTTGCGGTTTATGAAAAAGGAAGGCGCGTTAAAAACGGCTACCTCTACGAAGGCTACAGCCTTTCTGCGCAAACGGGAAGGATACCTGATCTTGAAGCAAGAAAAGCTGCGCTATTTGCAAAAGAACTCGAGCAGTTCCCCGACAACTATGAGGCAAAATTGCGATTGCTCACCTACAAGATTGCTATAGCTCCCACCAATGAAAAAGAGCAATTGAGAAAACAGGCGAGGGAAATCATCGCCAAAAAGTTTATGGAGAACCCAGGCAATATGGGGCTCTTAAACAGCACAACTATGGGCTACCTCATCATTGGTGAAAACTCCCGTCTCGACTCCATTCGCAATGTGGTGGTGCAGAAGTTTCCGGAAACCCAGGCCGGCTATGAACTCCGAATCGCAGATATCAAAAAGGATGCGGATACCAATGTTATGGTGAGCAAGCTGCTTGCCATGCTTAAAAAGGAGAACCCTTCCAACGCCAATTTCCTCAAAGAGGCCCACGAAACACTTTTTGAATATTATGCTTCCAAGAAGCGGGCAGACAAAGCACTGTTTCACCTCGCCAAACTGGGCGAAGATAATACGCCCTATCGACCAAGGACGCTAAAGCAGCGGGCCGAAGTATTGGTAAATGCCGGGCTTGCGCCCGATACCGCCTGGCAACTGTTGCAAAGGGCGTATGCGCTTGCAGATACGTTTCCTGCAGGGCTGATCCGTTACTTCCCGGAGACCGGTCATTTACCTGCGTATGTTGACCCGGAAACACGTGCCCGCACAACAGCGACTGCCAGAGGAAACCTGCTTTCCCTAATGGCGCTTGTTAAGCTGTTGCAGAACAATACCAATGCGGCCGACAGCCTGGTGATTGCTGCCGCCAGGGCTTCATCCGACGTTGAAACAATGTTTAATACTGCCCGTTTTTACGAACAACGCGGGGTGCCCGAAAAGGCTTTCGCGGCATATAAAACCATCATGTACCAAAAGCCGGAGGATACCATTGCTTTAAGTAAAATGAAGCAGCGCTACCTGGATTCGAATACAGACGCGGCAGGCCTTCAAAAACACCTGGATGAGCTGAACGCCCACTGGAAAAAAGAAATGACTGCACAATTAAACAAGGAAATCATCAAGTTAAAAGCACCATCCTTCCTCGACGGCATTGTCGACCTGAAGGGCCAGCGGGTACCGGCTGAACTCATCAAAAATAAAATTGTCGTAATCGACTTTTGGGCAACCTGGTGTGTCCCCTGTATGCATGAAATGCCCTATGTACAAAATGCTTATGAGAAGTATAAAGATGACAAAAATGTCTTGTTTATGATCCTGAACAGTGGCTCTAATAACACCCTGGAAGATGCTGTCGGCTGGTGGGGAAATAAGAAATATACGTTCCCGGTATTCTATAATAAGGATCGTACGATAGGGGATAAGTTTGGCTTTAATGTTATCCCTGCCACTTACATTCTTGATACGGCGGGCGACATCCGGTTTAAGACGATCGGTTTCGAAGGGCCGGTTATACAGCGCAAGATTGAAGCCGCCATTGAATTGCTGAAGAAGTGAATTGGCGAATTAGGGGATTGCGGATTGGCGGATTGTTTTCTCACCGTGGAGCGTGTTGGGTGCGAGTTGATCAGTTGTGTAATGAGGTATTAAGGTATTGGGTATTGAGGTATTGGGGAAGTTAGTTGATATGTTGATAAGTTGATTAGTTGATAAGTTGATCAGGTGATAGGGGCATTTCAGAGCTTGCATTGTTTATGCAGTATACATCAACTTGTCGTGAGCGTTCTTTTTCATTTTACATTTTTCATTTTTCATTCTTTAGCCGCAGAGAACGGGAGAAGCAGAGATTTGCGCAGAGGGTGCGAGTTGATAGATTAGGTATTAAGGGATTGGGTATTGAGGAAGTCAGTTGATAGGTTGATTAGTTGATTAGTTGATAAGTTGGGTAGTGAGTTGATCAGGTGATAGGGGCATTTCAAAGCTTGCATTGTTTATGCAGTATACATCAACATGTCGTGAGCGTTCTTTTTCATTTTACATTTTTCATTTTGCATTTTACCGCAGAGAACGGGAGAAGCAGAGATTTGCGCAGAGGGTGCGAGTTGATGGATTAGGTATTGAGGTATTGAGGAAGTCAGTTGATAAGTTGGGTATTTAGGTATTAAGGTATTGGGTATTGAGGTATTGGTGGTGCGAGTCGATAAGTTGGGTATTTAGGTAATAAGGTATTGGGTATTGAGGAAGTTAATACATTGATGTAGTTGGTGGCCGGATCTTAGATCTTGCATTTACCCGTGCAGTACATATCAACTTGTCGTGAGCGTTCTTTTGCATTCTACATTTTTCATTTTGCATTATCCATTCTATCCATCCGCTAATCCGGAATCCGCTAATCCGCAATCCAATACCTTTGCCGTTTATTGCACTGATATGAACTTCAAGGATCTTAACCTGAACAAATACTTACTGAGCGCGCTGGCAGACCTTGGTTATACTACCCCAACCACTATCCAGGGGAAGGTGTTTTCAGTGGTGATGAGTGGTGCCGACGTTTGTGGCATCGCACAAACCGGTACGGGTAAAACACTGGCCTACTTACTTCCTTTGTTAAATATGTGGAAGTATTCGAAAGAAAAAAACCCGCAGATCCTGGTGATTGTACCAACCCGTGAACTTGTTGCACAGGTTGTTGAGGCAGTGAAAAAATTAAGCACCTACCTAAGTCTGGATGTCATCGGTGTATATGGTGGCACAAACATCAATACGCAAAAGCTCGAACTAGAAAACGGACTGGATGTGTTGGTTGCTACACCCGGGCGCTTGTACGACCTTGCTGTTGCCGGTGCTTTCAAGATAAAAGGGATTAAAAAGGTGGTGATCGATGAGGTGGATGAAATGCTCAACCTTGGCTTCCGGCCGCAGCTCCGCAATATACTCGACCTGCTTCCCCAGGCCAGGCAAAACCTCTTGTTTTCGGCAACACTGATCGAGGAAGTAGAAGAACTGATGAACGCTTATTTCGATAACCCGGTAAAGATTGAAGCTGCACCGGCTGGTACACCCGTCGAAAACATCGACCAGGTTGTTTACGAGGTTCCAAACTTCTATACCAAGGTGAACCTATTGAAGCTCCTCCTTGCTGAAGACGGTACCATGACGAAGGTGCTTGTTTTTGCAGCTACAAAAAAACTAGCAGACGACCTGTTTGAACAGCTCGAACCTTCCTACCCGGGTGCAGCCGGTGTCATCCATTCCAACAAAGAACAAAACCATCGTTTTAATACCGTAAAGCAGTTTAAAGAAGGAACGTATAAGTTCATCATTGCAACCGATGTTGTTGCGCGCGGTATCGACATTGCGGAGGTTACCCATGTCATCAACTTCGACGTTCCTCAAGTGCCGGAAAACTATATTCATCGCATTGGGAGAACCGGCCGTGCAGATAAAAAAGGTATTTCAATTACGTTCGTAACCGAAAAGGAACAGGAGCCACGTCAGGCAATTGAATCGTTGATGAACTTTAAGATACCAGTTACCCCGCTACCCGCAGATCTTGAAATTTCCTCCGAGCTGACAGAAGATGAGGTACCAAAGGTCTATATGAAAGAGATCCAGGTGAAGGTGCCGAAGAAAGAACAGCGGGGTGCTTCGTTTCATGAGCGTTCCGCGAAGAACAGTAAGACAAACAAGAAAGTTAGCCGTCGCGACCAGATGAAAAAGAAATATGGAAAGCCGATTACCCGGCGGGGGAAGAAGTAGGGAATTCGCGAATTGCGGATTGTCGAATGGCGGATTGAGGTATTGGGTAGTTGATAGGTTGATAAGTTGATGGGTTGATTGGTTGATAGTTGAGTTGTTAAATGGTTCGTAGTGGATCCAACTGGTTACTTGAGAACTACCGGGTTAATGTAGTGGAATGGGAATCATATCTTCAATCCAGTTCACAACTATCCTAACATAATCCATTCAGTTCAGTGCATCCCTGTTCCGGGATTCCTGCCGGGGATCAATCCCTGGTATCCATCTTATCCGCGTCATCCGTGTTCCATACTGTCCCAGGAGCCACGGGCCCAAATTGAATCCAATCGATCCATCCCATCCCTGTCACCCGCGTCCACTATCCTCCGGGAGCAGACAACGCCCGCATATCCCTATAATCCATCTCATCCCTGTCATCCGTGTTCCACTATTCTCCAGGAGCAGCCAACAACAGCATATCCAATTCATCCATCTCATCCGTGTTCCATACTGTCCCACGAGCCCGGGGCTCAGATGAATCCAATTGATCCATTTCGTCCGTGTTCCACTATCCTCCGGGAGCAGCCAACGCCCGCATATCCCTATAATCCATCCCATCCCTGTCATCCGTGTTCCACTATTCTCCAGGAGCAGCCAACGCCAGCATATCCAATTCATCCATCTCATCCCTGTCATCCGTGTTCCATACTATTCCATTGTGCTGGTTGTAGTATCTTTAGTCACTATGGCCAAGGACGAAGACTTTTACATCACCTATAAAGGCAAACAACTCCGGGTTTCACCGGTGAGCAACGAAGGCAACATCTATTTTGTGGTGCATTTACAACCACCGATAATCATAGCGGAAAGTATGGTCGGTGAGTCGTGGTTTTGGTATGAAGCGGGTAAGGGTGAAACACCCGAAGCTGCGGAGCTTGGTGCACTAATTGAAGATGCGGATGTTTAATCAGGATAACACACTTGTTGGCGCCGTGTCCTTGTGCTGGGGTTGAATTTACCTGTGTTTGGCACTACTAACAACATCTTTAGCGTAAGTGATTATACGCTGATTGTTTTCAATATATTTATCGCAAATAACAGTTATGAAAAGGCGGTTTTTTGTAAAGGCATCCATGTTGTCCGGCTTGTTGGCCCCTGTTTCATCAGTAGTGTCGAAGGCAGCTGAATTTGAAGCTGCCCCGGCAAAAGTTGCTCCTGAATATTACGAGTTTAGGGTTTACACGCTAAAGGATGCTACCCAGCAGAAGTTGGTTGAGGACTACTTTCAGCAGGCCGCGATCCCTGCATTAAATCGTATGGGGGTGAAAAATGTTGGTGTTTTTACCGAGCAAAAACCTGAAGGACAAACTAAGCTTTATGCGGTGATCCCATATGCTTCGGTAAAGGATTACGCAAAAGTTGTGGAGCAGTTGTCGGCCGACAAGAAGTACCAGCAGGCTGGGGCAAGTTACCTTGAGGCACCCTCAACTACACCCGCCTACGAGCGCATACAAAGTTCTTTTATGAAGGCGTTTGCCGGTATGCCCAGGCTCCAGGTCCCCGCAAATAAGCCGCGTATGTTCGAATTACGACGCTACGAAAGCTCGGGTGAGGCTGCAGGTAAAAAGAAGATTGATATGTTTGATAACCAGGGTGAGATCGCCATATTCAAAAGGGTAGGACTTACCCCGGTGTTTTTTGGGGAAACCATTATCGGCGAGTTTATGCCCAACCTGACTTACCTGCTCACCTTTGCTGATATGGAAGACCATGATAAAAGCTGGAAGGCATTTGGCGGCGATCCTGAATGGAAGCGGATCAGAGCAATTCCCGGCTATGAAGACGCGAAAATCGTCAGCCGTATCACCCGCACGTTTTTAGTGCCCACCAGCTTCTCGCAAATATGAGTAAAAAGTCAAAAGTAAAAAGTCGAAAGGGTAAGTGCGATAAATTAAAAATGTAAAATGTAAAATGAAAAAATAGGTTCCCGACAAGTTTGAAGTCTTTGCTCTTATAAATATTTACAGTACAGCTTTCAGCTTTTCAACCTATCTACTGATCAACCAATCAACTGATCTAGCTCAATACCTCAATACCATTCTTCAATCCGCAATTTGCCAATCCGTAATCCGCAAATTTCACCCTAAACAATAGCTTCCCGGCTCCGCACAGCTTTCAGAATGCCCTGAGCTGCCAGGCGACCGGTTTCGGCGGCGCCATTCATAAAGCCCTGGTAGTAACTGCTGCAATGTTCTCCGGCGAAGAAAAAGTTACCAACCGGCTTTGCTTCGGCACCGCGAATGGTGGTATAATGCCCGACCTTATAACAGGCATAACTTCCTTTTGTGAAAGGATGAGTTGGCCAGTGCATGCGTTTTACATTGCCATTGTGTGCACTTTTACATCCCGGCCACATTTCCTCAAGTTGATTGAGGTATTTGACTGCCTGGGACTCAGGGGTACCATCGCCCATTGCAAGACCAGGGTTTCCTCCACCATAAACCGTAAATCCACCTGCAGATCCCTGCTGACCCTGTGAGTTGTCCCACCCGGTCTGGATTGCTTTATTGGTGAACACGTATCCGCTTTGGCCATACTTACGCCAAACCCGCTTATTAAAGCCGAGCATCAGTTTTGAATTATGACCATAAGCCAGCGTATTGATTGCATTTAATTTCCAGGAGGGAAGTGCAACCGCTAGCTCAACCTCTCTCAACATACTAAATGGTAGGGTAGATACTATCATGTCGGCGTTGACAGAGGTGGTTCCGCTTCCGCAGTTGAAGTAAAGGGTATAGCCGGAGGCACCTTCTTTGATTTTTACCAACCGGTGTTCCAGTGATACATTTGCTTTCACTTCTTCGTACAGTGCATTGGTCAGCCTTTGGTTGCCGCCGACGATTTTAAAACGTTCATCGCTGCTGCCGAACAATTCAAATCCATTAGCCGTATTGGGTGAAAACAGGTATAAAAAGTTTATTGAAGATTGAACGTCCGCTTCAAGGCCATATTCTGTTACATAAGCAATTTCAATTCCTTTCCTGATAAAGCCAGTCATGCCGATCAAGTCCAGGTAAGCCTTTATACTCATCAGGTCAAACCTGAGGGTAGCAGCATTGTGGTCATCGTAGGTCATTACGTTAGGTAATGATTTTATGTCTGCTTTAATGCGTGCAGCATATGGCTGAAAGGCCCTGATCACTTCTGCTTCCGTATAAAACTTTCCATCGATCACAAAAGTATCGCGTTGAAATTCGAGTTCTTCCGCAGTCATCGTATCAATAAGCGGCAGGTTAAACTCATGGCAAAGTTTAAGCATGTCCTTGTGCTCGGTGTCGATAAACTCTCCGCCGAGTTCTGTGGTAAGACCAGGTGCCATCAGGTCTTTTTTTGAAAACATCCGGCCACCGGCCCTGTTTGAGCCTTCGAAGATAGTCGTGTTGTAACCAGACTTCTTCAATTGATAAGCACAGTTTAGCCCGGCCATACCTGCACCAATGATCACGATTTTGGGTTGAGATGGTTTTGCCGACCCTATTGATTGATCCGTTATTGAAGGGGTATCAGAAGGAGAAAAATCACTGAGTTTTTTACACGAGTTAAACACACCGGCACCACTGATTGCTACACCGGCCTTTACCATGTCGCCAATGAAGCGTCTCCTGGGCAATGCATTTGCCCTTTGTTGAGCAATTACTTCTTCAACGGGTGGACCGTCCTTGCTGTTTTGTAATGATAAGTGAAAGGCACGACGTAATGTGTTGAGCAGGGGAGACCGGCTTTGCATGGCAGTTTAGTTTGTTAGTTTTGATTTGAGGTATGGACCTGGTTATTGATGTTCGATAATAGACTTACTAAATAAACGTGGGCAAACGAGTAAGCCAAAAGGCTATGCTAAGCATAGTGTTTGTCAATACACACGCTTATTGCAACAGCTTCGTGATGATTGCTGGTTTGGTGAACACGTAAGGCTTCATTGTTTTGCTAAATACCGTTAGTATGCTTCGTTTATTGATCCAAAAATAGGTTTGAGTATTCCAGGCTGCAATCACATGTTCATGTGTTTTGCATACTAAGATTAGCAGGACTTACAGCAAACATGCACCGGCATAACTAATGGATTATAAAACAGCATGAGCTTGTGGAGATAGATGTGCTGACTAGGGCCAGTCCGGCGTTAGAACAAACAGCTTACGATAAAAGGGAAAGGAGTTCCGATTTGTTAAGCGCTTTCAATAGGCCTGCATCCGTTTGAACAAGGGTATCCGATAACTGACGCTTACCTTCCTGCAACTTCAAAATCTTTTCTTCAACCGTATCCGGGCAAACCAGTCGAACCGCAACAACACCGTTGTTTTGACCAATGCGGTGACTCCTGTCGATCGCCTGGTTCTCCACCGCCGGGTTCCACCAGGGGTCTACCAGGTAGATGTAATCAGCAGCAGTTAAATTCAGACCGGTGCCCCCTGCTTTCAGGCTGATCAGGAACACCCGTATCTGTGGATCTTGCTGGAATTTGTTGACCACTGCTTCCCGGTTTGTTGTACTGCCGGTGAGGTATTCATAGCCAATGTTTCTCGCGATTAATTCTTTTTTTATTAAATCGAGCATACGCACAAACTGCGAAAAGATAAGGATCTTATGCTCGGGGGCTTTATCTTCTACCTGTTGGATGAGCACATCAATTTTCGCAGATGCGTCGCCATAAAGCTTTTCGTCCTCGAGCAACAGCGGCGAATTACAAACTTGTCGCAACCGCGTTAGTCCCTTTAGAACATGCATGGTGCTCTTTGTGATTTCGTCGTTCGTGCTACTGGAGATAAAGTCGCGAAATTCCTTTTCGTAGTTGTTGTATACCTTTCGTTGTTCACTTCCCATTGGGCAATACAATACCATCTCGGTTCTTTCCGGCAACTCTGGTGCAACCTGCTTCTTCGTTCTTCTTAAGATGAACGGTGCTACTATCCGTTGCAGTTCCCTTGCCGTTTCACTTCGCTTAAACTTGTCAATTGGTATTGCATAGGTATCCCGAAAGTACGCCAGATTGCCAAGTAGACCGGGGCAGGCGAACGAGAGCTGGGCATAAAGATCAAACACGTTATTTTCAACAGGGGTACCCGTTATGGCGATCCTGTTTTTGGATTGCAGCAATCGTGCGGCCTGGTAGCGTTGCGAGTCGATGTTCTTGATATTTTGTGACTCATCGAGGAATACATAGTTGAAGACATACTGTTTTAGCCGGCTGATGTTGGAGACCATGGTTCCATAAGAAATTACCACCAGTTCGTACCCGTCGTAGGTGTCGGGCCCAATCTCAGTTATCGGTCCTGAAATGATTTTGACGGTGATTGAAGGAGCAAATTTCTGTACCTCGGCTTCCCAGTTAAACATAATCGATGTAGGCACAACAAGCAGGTTGGTATTATGGAGCGCCTTTTCTCTTTGCAGCAATATAAAGGCGATAATCTGTACCGATTTTCCAAGGCCCATGTCGTCCGCAAGGCATCCACCAAAGTTTAGGTCGTCCAAAAAGTTCAGCCAGTTGAGTCCGTGCTTCTGGTATTCCCGTAATGTTGCATGCAGTTCCGAAGGCGGGTCCACGGGTTGTATGGCGTCGAACTTTTCAACTACGGACCGGTAATGTTCAATTTCCCGTTTCACCTCGGCGTCGAGGAGTTCAGCCGGGTACAGATCTGCCACGGCGGCATAATTTATCTTAGGGGTTACCAGTTCATCTTCGAGGATGTCTGCATAGTTGAAATAGGTGGTAAACCGTTGTATCCATTCTTCGGGCAGAATGCCAAGTGTTCCATCATCAAGATGAACAAACTTGTTTTTGTTCCTGATTGATTGCTGCAGTTGTTTAAGGCCTGCTTTCTTTCCCCCGAATACAACAGAGAGGTTTGTGTTAAACCAATTTGTACCACTGGTCACGCGAATGGTAATCTTTGCTTTATGCTGGTTCAGCTTGTTGCCTTTCAGCCGGTTGAAACCAAGAACCCGGATGTTATGACGATCCCATTCTTCAAAGACGTCGAGGAACCAACCTTCGTCAAGAAATTGTTTCTTGTGTAAGTAGAAGTAAGGCAGATCATTATCGAGCTGTTCTTCAAAGTCGCTGTGTTGGCGAATCAATAAAGCAATAAATAGATCTTCGGACAACTTATCGCGTTCAAGCATAAACGTATTGCCATTGCTGTCGGTTGCATAGACATTTCTTTTCGTAAAAACAGGAACGTCAGCCTTGCCGTAACGCATTACAGGGTCGATCAACACGTAGTTGTCCAATTCCGAAAGGTAAATAAACTTTTGCGCGGCACCAGGGTAACCTGCTTCGCTGATTTGTGCGTCGGTGCCTTTGTCGATAAATGAGTAGTATACACTGATCCGGTCTTCCAGTTTAGATAAGGTCTGTTCCCTGAAGGCAGCGTATTTGGGCGCACTCACTTTGATAGTGGTTTTGTGTTGGCGAAATACCTGCACGATGGGCAGCACATGAAAGTCGTTGATGACGTGCAACGAATTGCCGACTAATAGCAGGTAGTCGTAGCTTACTTCTACTTCAAAATGGTTGTAACAATGACCGTCAATTTTGAACTGTAAAGAAAGTTCGTAATCGTCCTTATGCTTGTCTACAAAGAGTAATATCTCGGTTATGGGGCTCCCTGGTTTTGCCGGTACAAGCGAACCGCTGGAAACGTTGGCGGATCGCTCCACATCATGACTGAAGAAGTGGAGTTGAAGCGGGTTAAGCAGTACCGAATGAAGAGCATCTATGTCGGGAGCAGACCTGCTTGTGGTTGCATTGTTTTGAAAACGTGCAACACCGGCATAAAACTTAAGCTCATCAGGCGCACTTGTTTTCCAAATGAGGTCAAGCGGGTTGATCAAGGTTAACGGATCTTTTACTTTACCGCTTTTGGTTGTCGGTGCCTTGTACAACTCAATACAAAGTTGTTTGTAAAACCGGTGTTGCCTGAGCACCACGATCAGCACTTCGTTGCCGTTGCCCCGGTTTGTTGCAGGGATAAAAGGTTGGGTAGACAATGCCTGCTCCTTTAAAAACAGGAGTGGGTCATTAGCTGTCATATGCTGCTTTGTATTGAATGAAAGGGAGGTTTAGCTCCATTGCCGGTGTTGCTTATACAAAGACCAGTAATTAAAGCTTATTGCGGCTTCCAGTGAATCCGGCATTCGACTCGTAACTAGTTGAAACGGAAAAACGTTTTCACTGCCAAAAAGCGTTGAGTCCGCAACGGGATCGTTCACTGATCTTATCGCACCACCGGCATTGCCCTACACCACTCCCCAATTCACAATGGCCGGAAAGTGGTGTAAGGGGCAGGCGGTTTATTGGTGTTAGCTTGTCAATGTTCTCTTTATTTCAGGTCGGCGAGGAATTTTTCGTTCAGCGAAATGTAGTTGTTGTTTTTTGCTTCTCTTGCGAGTTCGAGTGAACGGCTGGCCGCTTTACGCGCTTCCGTTTTGTCGCCGGTTTTTGCAAGTGCCTTAGCTTTTTGATGATAACTCGCAAAGTTTTTTGGATTTTGTTCAATTGCCTTGTCAAACCAGGTAATTGCCTGTTTCAGATCCTTGCCATTATCAACATAGTACATGGCGGCATTAAAGTATGGCCTGGAGTCCTTGTTGAGCAGGTTATCAATTTGTGCCATTATTCTTTTGTCGGTATCCGTAGAAATCGGCAGGCTAACCATTGTGTTGCCCCAAAGCACTTGAAGATCGGTGCTGCCTGGCGTAATATTGGCAAACTGAATGGTAAATGTTTCCACTTTGTCGTTCAGTTTTGTTGGTTTTGCCATTACACGCACCACGTCACTTTCTTTCTTATAAGCTTCCGGACTGGTTACATCAAGTTGTTTGGTGATGATCATCGTCCATTCGTTTTGAGTTGGTATACTCAACAGCCCGTATTTCCCTGCAGGGATTTTGGTGCCGCCAATGGTTACTTCCTCACCAAAGGTTAATGTGGTAGCATTGTTCGCACCTGTACGCCAGACAGCACCATATGGTGCTACTTCAAAACCTACTGTTCTTCCTTTTAGGCCGGGGCGTGAATAGGATAACTCAATTGCAGATAAGCCGAAATTTTGCTTTACCGTTTGTGTAGGGCTCGGTTGAGCCGTTGTAATGGGCTGGGCATTTGCGCCAATAACAAGAAAAAGTGCTGCAAAACAGCAGAAAAGTGATTTCATATAGTGGATGAGAATTTAGGTGCTAAAGTTAGGGGATTACGGACTGCGGATTGGAGATAAACCGCAGAGAATGGGAGAGGCGGAGTTTGCGCAGAGGTAGAAAGAGAATGGCGGATTGCGGATTAGCGGATTTGCGGATTGGGGGGAGTTGATTGTTGACAGGTTGATCAGTTGATCAGTTGATTGGTTGAAAAGTTGATAGGTTGATTGGTTGAAAAGTTGATTGGTTGATTAGTTGAAAAGTTGATTGGTTGATTAGTTGAAAAGTTGATTGGTTGATCAGTTGATCAGTTGACAGGTTGACTCCTGAGTTTATATAACTAGAGCACGACATTCCAAGTTGACCGGGAACTCTTTTTAAATTTTTCATTTGTCATTCTGCATTGTTCACACCCTGAGAACGGGAGGAGCAGAGATTGGCAATTGGGTATACAGGTATTAAGGGAGGGTTGATCAGTTGACAGGTTGATCAGTTGATCAGTTGACCGGTTGACTTCGGAGTTTATACAAGTAGAGCACGAAACTCCAAGTTGACCGGGAACTCTTTTTGAATTTTGCATTTTGCATTTTCTCTCCGCAGAGAACAAGAGAGGCGGAGGTGGCGCTGAAGAAGTTAAGAAGTTGATCAGTGCACGGCGAAACTATTAATTCAGCGCGCTAGACCTTCGGTGGGTCTGAATCCCTTTTTCACATTACATTTCTCGTTTGCATTTTAAACTCCGTTTTATTCAGCTGCATAAACCGGTACAAGTACAAGGGAGTGACACAACGATGCCGAATAAAGATCCTCCCGTTTGCGCCCAAAAAATAATCTGCTTAACTAAATAAAGTCAACATTCACATTTACCTCGCGCAGTAGTTCATCATTCATATTTCATCGTTCATCGTTAATCAGTTCGTTGCCGCGTCTGCATTTAGTTTGCCCCAGCCAAAGCTGCTGCTTTTATAAGGGTAGCCACTCGCAGAAACTGTAAGCTTGTTGAGCACCTGGTCGCGGCTGTACGAAGGAAAGCGGCTCCACACCAACGCAGCAATACCTGCCGCAGTTGCCGTAGCAACAGAAGATCCGCCTACCGTGGTGGGCACGTTTCCGCTAACAGCGGTTGACAGACCGTGCAATCCTGTGGACTGTTTTTCCATAACGACCACAAAATCGATCTGGCTTCCTTTATGACAGTCGTCGCAGGCTGTTGAAATAGCTTTGTCCTGGATGCCTGTGACCGCTTGCACCTGGGTTAAAGTGGCCGGGAATATGACACCTACGAGCCATGATGTGATGTTGTAAGAGGTTCCACCCGCGCAGAACATCAGCTTTCCCTTACCATAAGCATATTGGATGGCATCCCTGATCTGGCTGCTGCTGGTAAGCCTTCCGAGGCTCATGCTGATAATCTTTACGCTGCTGTTGTTTGCGCCCCATACATAGGCATCACTTACCCCTTTAACCTCGCTGCTGCCATCGATGAACACATCGTTTACCGCCCGGCAAACCACCAGGCTCGCGTTATAGGCAACACCGCAGGCATTCCCGTTGGTACACCGCGGGGCTGTAGCAACCCCCGACATGGTAGTGCCATGACCGCATCCGTCGATGGTGCTGGTTTCGTAAGGCAAGGTCACAATTTTTTCGACCGTACGATTGGTAGATTGCCCCTGGTTGAATCCTGTGCCCAGGTTTTCCTGGTCAGGGCTTACGCCCGTATCGATTACCATGATCTTTACCCCGGCTCCGGTTGACTTTAACCAGGCGTTTTGAATATTGTGGTAGGCATAGTTCCACGAGGCTTTTGCATTGGGCAGGATCGTGGTATAATCACTTCCGCTTACCAGGCCGGTGTTTGCAACGTATCCTCCGCAACCACTTCCGCCACCCGACAGAGACCTTGCCGCAGGGACCCGCTGCTCAAAAGTGGCAATGGGGTCGTAACCCATTGGTTCGGCATAACGCACCAGGCTGCTACCGCGCAATAACTGCAGGCTTTTCAGGGATGATACTTTTACGTTTACAACCGGAATGTTATATTCTTTCCATGCTTCCAGGGCTTCTTTTTGCAGGTAAAGGCGGTGTCGTTTCTCCTCCTGGTAAATGAGGTCAAGTACCTGGTCCCTGGCATTCACCCATGCAGCCGCATTGATGTTGATGGTGTGCACCCTGCTTTCAACGGCTGTTTCTCCCAGCGGCTGATAGCCAACAGAGAGTAAGCTGTCGCTGTTTTGAAGTGCGCTCCAAACCATCTCATCGCTGGCGTCTTTCCAATCGAAAGTGCCTTTTTGAACAAGTTGCTGCCGGATGAATTCATTGATCTGTTGCTTACTCATGGGCGATTGCGGTGACTCAGTCACCGGCGAATAAGGCTGATCTGATTTCTTATGGCAGGCAATAAGGATTAGCACCATTGCGCACAAAAAGTAGCGTTTTTTCATATGGATCGTTTTGAGAAAATATCCTTCAATTTAAGCTATCGCCAAGAAACCAGGAATTTTTGATGGACATATTTTCAAGCGTGCAACAGGTTAGTCGGGGTTAAACAGCATATAACAAATAAGGCAGATGACAGGGGCGGGAACCGGAACCTGGTAAACCTGCCAATGACCCAGGCCCTTCACAAACTTTGGCGGTTTAAAGAGCCAATTGGCTTTTAAACCAGGTTTGCGATAAAATTTCGCGAGACGTTTAATCCAAACATTTTTTATATTGTGATACCATATGAGCATATCGCCTCTGCAATACTTCTAAACCGGTAAGGTGGAAGCCTTTTCCAAAAGCGCGCTTGCCTTTCTAACACTACTCGGCTCGTTCATTATCCTTTTAATTGCTCATGAAATACTTAACAATTTTTCTCCTGCTATTCGCAAATATTAACCTATATGCTCAACAGCTTAATGGGATATGGCAGGGTAAATTAACTCAGGAACCTGGCGGCTGTTTTCCTGAATATTATATCGAGTTACAAATTAAGACAACCAAAGACGGGATTAGCGGGGTATCGTACGATTATTATAATACCAGTAATTACGTTAAATTAAATTTTAGTGGTACCATTTCAGGAAATGAAAAGAAGATGCTTATCACAGAAAATAAGGTAATTATTGAAAAAATACCGGAAGAATGTGTTCCATGTCTTAAAACATACGATCTCACGTACAACAGAAATAACGGTGAAGAAAGTTTATCCGGTAAGTGGGTTGGGAGAGATATGGGTTCAATAACGGGCTGCCCACCAGGATTAATCCTTTTGAAGAAAGTGAATAAATCTGCTTTCTCAAACAATTACCGGGAAGCCGTGCTGGCCAAAGTATTTATATTAGACAGCCCAACTGCAAAAATTGATTTTTACGACAATGGTGTAATTGATGGTGACTCCATCTCCGTGTATCTCGACAACCAGGTTGTTGTATCGCGGAAGGCCCTGTCGCTCACACCTGTCAGCATCGGGTTTACACTTACGCCCGGAAAAGAATATGAGATGATTGTATTTGCTGAAAGCATGGGCTTTATAACACCCAATACAGCACTGGTGGTTATTACATCCGGTGGTAAACGCCATGAAATCATCATTGCCGCAGACGACCAAACGAATGCTGCGCTTAGATTTATTTACCGTAAATAGATATAATATATATAGCGGCTTGTCTGTGAAAGTTTAGGTTACCTGTCCTTTCTATTTCGAATCTTTACTTTATCCATCATATTGGTTTTGTCGAAAGATGTATATTTGGAAGCCATCCTTCGTGCTTAATTCTGTCCGTAAATTTAATTAGCTGGTAAATAGCCTGGTGCTGGTTGCAGCGAATCAGCACGATTGAATTATTTATATAGGCTTACAATTACGCGGTTAACCAACCGCATTGCGGATGACATAAAAACAATTCTGTTTTTTCAAATACGGCAAGCCTCGCCAATAGATTAAGTTGTGCTGTCAATTAAATGTACATTGTACAAAGGCGTAATTATCAGTTATTTTCCTTTAATTATCACATGAGGAAATAATTTAGTTCACTAAATGTTTTTTTATTTTAGTTTTATTTAACTAATTTTAGAAATATAACACGGATATCAGAAATGATTATACGTGATTTTCCTTCCCTGCTTGCCATCTTCTACTTTTTGTTTGCCAGCTAATTTTCTATCGTCACGGACCTACTTGGTATTTCCGTGAGGACGCTATCATTTGCACTAAATAATCAGATTAACTCCAGCTCTCCTCCTGCTTAGTTGCAGGTGGCAGTAATTATTTTCTAAATAGCTAAATATCTCCCCATGATGCGATTCTATCTCGTAATTATTATTATTTTATCTACCCGGTTTATTGCTGTTTCGCAAACACGTATCATTTCTGGCCAGGTTACCTCGCAACAGGATGGATCTTTTTTACCAGGAGTTAGCATTGTAGTTAAAGGACTATCTAAAGGCACCACTACCGACAAACAAGGCAGGTATAAATTAGCTGTAGCAGATAATGCCATGGTGCTCGTTTTTTCAAATATTGGTTATGGCTCACAAGAAGTGCCGATTGCAACCACTCCGGTTATGGATATCAAACTGGCGGAAAGCTCCACAACGCTTAGCAATGTTATAGTTACTGCCGCAGGTATCAAAAGACAGAAGAATAAACTGGGTTACGCAGTCACCACACTTAATGCCGACGAGCTAGCGCAAAAGTCTGAACCCGATCCTATTCGTTCGCTCAGCGGCAAGGTAGCCGGGGTTAATATCCAGGGATCAGGCGGGGTTGCCGGAGGTGGAACCAACATCACCATACGAGGCAATTCCTCTCTTGGAAACAACAACCAGCCATTGTTTGTAGTGGACGGGGTACCGTTTGACAATTCAAGTTTTGCAAATGCAGGTGCTGCTTCAGTAGGTGGTGCAGGCGTTACTAACAGGGCCTTCGATATCGATCCGAATAACGTACAAAGTATGACCGTTTTAAAAGGCGCTGCAGCAGCTGCCTTGTATGGCTCAAGAGCAGCAAACGGTGCCATTATCATTACTACCAAGTCGGGCAAAAAACAAAGCAGGAAAGGAACTGAAATTACCTATAGCACATCTTATTCTTTTGAGAACGTATCGGGTTTACCGGAGTATCAAACCAGGTACGGGCAGGGCACAAACAACGACTACCGTCATGGGGTGTATGCTTCATGGGGGCAACCATTTCCGGGCGTAAAGAGTATACTCCCTAGCAGGGAAACGATACCGCATCAATTAACCCGGCAGTTTAGTGCTGCCGTATTCCCGCAGTTATACGAAGCCGATGGTATCACCCCTATACAGGTGCCTTATCGTTCCTATGCCGAAGAAAATACAAAGAACTTCTTTAGAACGGGTAGTGTGCTTGAAAACGCCATTTCGATTTCTTCGGGAAGTGAAAAGGGCAACTTTACCGCAGGCATTTCCAGGACAGATAACAATGGCGTAGTACCGGGCAATTCCATCAGCCGTACTTCCATTAATGTTGGTGGAAACATTAAACTGGAAAACAAGTTCTATGCAAGCGGCTCCATCAACTATGTCATGACGAACCAAAAATCACCGCCAATTGGTGGCACCACAGGCTCCATTATGAGTGCCCTGATGTATGCTCCTACCAGTTACGACCTCACCAATAATCCATACGAAAGCCCGATCGACGGCAGTAACGTGTATGACTACACCGGGCTCGACAATCCATACTGGTCGGTAAAACATAGTCCCACTACGAGCGACGTGGATCGCTATTATGGCAACTTTGTAATTGGCTTTGATCCTTTACCGTGGCTGAATATTCAAAACACGGCCGGCTTTAACGCATACACCGACCGCCGTTTAAGTGTAAGGGGAAAAGGCGGCTCGGCATACCCGAACGGAAGTATTACGAGCGACGATATCTACCGGCAGGAGCTGGATAATACTGTACTCGCCACCATCAGCAGGTCGATCAACAGCGACATATCAGTACGCGCCATTGTTGGTAACAACATCAACCAGCGCCTCACCAGCCGCAAAGTTTTTTATGGCGATAACATCATCGTTGCCGGCCTGAATAGCATCAATAATACCAGCTCTATTACCCCTGTTTCGCTACAAAATAACCGGAACATCCTAAAGCAACGGTTCTACGCGTTCTTTACCGACATCACCCTGGAGTATAAAAATTACCTCACCTTAAACCTTGTGGGCCGTAATGATATCTCTTCAACTCTGCCGCCGGATAACAGGAGCTATTTATATGGTGGTGCAAACGCTTCGTTCATCTTTACGCAGGCATTCGACATGCCTAAAACCTGGCTTTCTTTTGGTAAGGTTCGCGCGGGTTATACCCAGGTAGGTAATGAAGCAACAGCATACCAAACCCTGAATGTTTTTCCTGTGAATGCCACCCTTGGTGCAGGCACTGGTGCAGGTGCTGTTGGTACACCATTTATTCCGGCAGGTGGTACCTCTACCAACATCGTCACCCAGTCTGACCTGCTGGCCAATGCCACCCTGAAACCAGAGTTTATTACTGAGCTTGAACTAGGTACAGAGTTGCAGTTTTTGAATGGACGTCTTGGTCTTGATGTTACTTACTACAATAAAAAAAGTACCTCGCAAATCTTCCAGGTTAGTGCAGCCCCGTCTACTGGTTTTAGAACCCAGATACTTAATCTTGGTATGGCAACAAATAAGGGCATAGAAGTAGGCTTAACTGCTAATCCGATCAGGAGCAGACAGGGTTTTAACTGGAAGATCAATGCCAACTTCACGCGCAACCGGAACGTAATTAACGACCTCGGCGGATACCAGAGCTTTTCGTATGGCGGAGCAAATGGAACCAGCAGCATTCATGTGGTTGGCCAGCCCTACGGCCTCATCCTGGGTACGGCTTATGCCCGCGACGAAGAAGGCAACATCCTGATTGATCCAAATACCGGGAAGCCACTCACATCCGGATCACTCTTACCTATTGGTAATCCAAACCCCGACTTTGTTCTTGGTCTCACCAATACATTCAGCTACCGCAACCTTTCGCTGAATATACTCTTTGACTGGAAGCAAGGTGGTGATCTTTTCTCAAGCACCGTTGGCAACATGATCTCGCGTGGGGTTACAAGAGATACGGAGGACCGCGAGTTTATCATAGTAGCACCGGGTATCCTTGGTGATATAAATACGCTTACTCCGTTGTTGGATGCACGGGGAAATAAAATGCAGAATAACGTGGGAATGACATATGAAGATCATTTCTTCTCAGGTGGTATGGGGCCTGGTGGGGTTAACGAAGGTTCAGTATTGGATGCTACCGTCCTCCGCTTGCGCGAAATATCACTTGCTTACGACCTTCCCAAGAGCCTGCTACAAAAAACACCATTTGGAGCAGCAACCATTTCATTAAGCGGAAGGAACCTGTGGTACAATGCACCCCACTTTCCAAAGTATACCAACTTCGATCCCGAAGTCAGCTCGCTCGGTGTGGGCAACTCACAGGGCTACGACAACCTTGCCGTTCCAACCACCAGGCGTTTTGGTGTAAACCTGCGGTTTAGTTTTTAACCTCCTGCACTAACACTTTTAACTCCCTACAATTATGCTATATAAAAACATAAAGCTTTTAACCCTTTTTAGTTGCATGCTATTGTTGACGGCATCATGCAAAAAGTTTATCGACATCAACGATGATCCCAATAACCTGACTACGGCGCAGTTGAGTTTGTTGTTGCCTTCAACGGAGATATCTATGGTCGGCAATATGTACCAGCTCAACAGCGGAGCCGCAACCATCGTACAGCATACCATCTTTTCTTCGGGGTTAAGTCGCTACCAACAAACAGGCACCAGCTTCGACGATTCGTGGGATGGCTTTTATACCCAAACCTTTATCGACATCGAAAGCCTGATTAAACAAGGTACTAGCCAACAGCAATGGGGATACGTTGCTATCGCCAAACTGGAGAAGGCTTATCTGTATAGTTTGATGGTTGATATGTGGGGTAGTGTGCCTTATAACAGTGCAAGTATGGGTGCTGAAAACAGGAGCCCCGTTTTCGAAGAAGGCGCAGCCATCTACGACAGACTTTTTGTACTGATAGATGAAGCAATTGCTGATGCCGGTAAAGTTGCAGGTACGGGCCTAACACCGGCCAGTGCCGATGTGATCTATGGGGGCAGTAAAGATTTATGGATCAAAATGGCAAATGCTTTGAAGCTTAAACTTTTCAACCAGGTACGACTGGTTGATCCTGCAAAATCAGCGGCAGGCATTAAGGCATTATTAACGGCTAACCTTATTAATGCAAATAGTGCCGACTTTACCTTCAGGTTTGGCTCATCGCAAAATCCCAACAACCGCCATCCCTGGCACCGTTCGGAATACCAGGCCGGTAAAACATTTTATGTCAGCCAGTCTTTTTCCGACATGTTGTTCGCTAACGACGATCCAAGATTACGGTATTTCATCTATCGTCAACATGCAACGGCAGGTTTAAACAATGCCGTAAATAGCAATGGCTATTATGGCCGTAATCCCGGCGATGGCACGTCGGTTCCTGCCGACCAAACCAGGCGGTCAACCTTTGGCATTTATCCGGCCGGTGGTTTGTACGACAATGCACCCATTAACAACCTGTCTCCAGCGAATATTTTTCTCAACAATACGGGAGCAACCGGTGGTTTAAAAGTGGTGACCGTTACCGACGGTACCGGAGCCGGTATCATGCCGCTAATCACAAATGCCATGGTTCAGTTTATGCGTGCCGAAGCCGCACTGACCCTCAACACCGGTGATAATGCAAGGCAGCGTTTTATTGATGCTATTACAGCAAATCTCAACAGTATCAGTGCCTATGCAACAGCAAACGGCGGTATTCCTATGCCCGCAACTACCATCAGTGGTTTTGTTGCCAAACTGACGCAGCAATACGATGGGGCAGCAGATGACGCAAAAAGGCTTGAGCTGGTAATGACGCAGAAATACATTGCTACATATGGCAATGGTATGGAAGCCTATAACGATTTCAGAAGAACCGGTTTGCCACAGATGCGTGAGCTCCTGTCGCCTCTTAATTCCTTCCCGATGCGGCTGTACTATTCACAATCCGAATTAAGTACCAATTCCACGGTAATTGCAAATGCAAGCCAGGTGCAAACCGTACAACAAACCACCCCTGTATTCTGGGATAAATAAACCTTTAAGCACAACTTGATTACTGAGGTCAGGGATCACTCAACAAATAATTACAAACATCAATCACTTCTTATGAATCGTTTTTTGCTCTTCGTCACCGCCCTGTTAACAGTGGTACTAAACTCCTGCTCCGAAAAGGAGTACGAATGGGAAACTATACGTATACCGCCGTTCCTATCGTGGAGGTAAATACCGCAAAATCTGCACTGCCAACTTACGCAGCGGCAAAAACATCTTTCTTCAATCTGAAAGATCCCAATGTAGCCAATCAGCAATTCGAGTTTACGTTGAACTGGGAGGGTTTCGGGAGAAGAACGGTGACATCAATCGACGTATATGTGAGCTTCAACAAAAAAGAAGCGAGTGCGCCAGCATACCCGATTGTTATCAGTACCCCCGGCAATGAATATCCCAACATCTTTCAGTTCCCGTTGCCCAGCATTGTGCGCTCTACCGACAAGTTCTACGAAACGGCTACAACCTTTCCCAAAAAATATACATTTACAGCCGCACAGTTAGCAGCTCTTGTCGGGGTAAGTTTGAATGGGATCGAAGTAAATGATTATATCTTATTCAAGTTTATGGTAACGCTTGAAGATGGGCATAAAATCGCAACATTTTTCAACAACGTTTGCGATGAGTCGAGAGGAGAACCCGGTGATTGCAGGGTAGGGGTACGCTTCAAAAATCAATAATCCTGCTTAAACTACCATCAACTCTATAACATGCTTCCATAATCATTTATCTGAAATCTATGAAGATGAACAATACCGATATGAACAACAACAAACACTCAATTTATAAAGCGCACATGAGAAAAATCCTACGCCTTGCTTTATGCTTCACCGGAATGCTTCACCTTGTTTACTCACCGGCCGGTCCCTTATATGCACAGGACTCCAATGGGCCGGCGGCAGATAAAAAGGTGAGCACTTCCGCAGGTGCACCGCCCGCTGCGAATGCGAATGCATCCGTTCTAAAATCCATGCAGTGGCGACTGATTGGTCCATACAGGGGAGGCCGTTCCGTTGCCGTAGCAGGTCACCCAACTGAAAAGAATACTTTTTACATGGGTACAACCGGTGGTGGTGTATGGAAAACAACCGACGGCGGTAAAGCCTGGCAGAATGTTTCCGATGGGTTCTTTAAAACGGGATCCGTTGGTGCAGTTGCCGTTTCCACATCCAATCCCGAGGTGATTTATGTAGGCATGGGCGAGCATACCCTTCGCGGAAATACCTCGCACGGCGATGGTGTTTACAAGTCGACAAATGGTGGTAAAACATGGGACTATACGGGGCTCAAAAACACCTATCATATCGGTTCTGTAATAGTCCATCCAAGGAACCCCGACATCGTTTACGTTGCAGCGATTGGCCATGCATTTGGTGCAAACGAGGATCGTGGTGTATTCCGTACCAAAGATGGCGGTAAAACGTGGAAAAAGGTTCTGTACAAGAGTCCTGATGTGGGTGCCATTGATATGAGTATGGATCCAACAAATCCCGATGTATTGTATGCCTCTACATTCGAGTTCCGCAGGTTCGAGTGGGGTGTTCGCAGTTCAGGACCCGGTGCCGGCATCCATAAGTCGATGGATGGTGGCGAAACGTGGACCGACATTACGCTTAACCCGGGGCTTCCAACCGGTAAAAACCGCGGTAGAATAGGTCTTGCTGTATCGCCCGCAAAACCCGATCGTGTTTGGGCGATCATCGAAGCAGAAAACAACCAGACAGGCATCTACCGTACCGACGATTCGGGTGCACACTGGCAATTGGTTAGCCAGTTTGCCGAAGTACATCAACGCCCCTGGTATTACCATAGTCTTACCGCCGATCCCAAAGACAGCTCTACGCTTTGGGTAATGAATATTGGTTTTTGGAAGTCGACCGATGGTGGTAAGAAGTTTACCAGTGTGGCAACACCACACGGCGACAATCATCAACTATGGATCGATCCTGCCGATAACACAAGGATGATCGAAGCCAACGACGGAGGTGCCACCGTAACCTTTGATGGCGGCAAATCGTGGTCATCGATTTATAACCAGCCCACAGCTCAAATGTATCATGTGATCGCCGACAATAAGTTCCCTTACCGGGTGTATGGCTCACAGCAGGATAACTCCACCATTTCCGTTCCAATGCGTTCCGATAATGGAGCAATATATCCTGATGACCTGTATTCCATTGGTGGTGGTGAGTCCGGTTACATAGCGTTTGATAAAAATAATCCTAAACTCATCTTCGCTGCAAACCATCACTGGATCACAAAGCTCAATATGGAGTCTAACCAGATCTCCGATGTGTCTGTTGTTCCGGAGGATAATTATGGCTACGGTTCGGCCGACATCAAGTACCGTTTTCAATGGACCTTTCCCATCATTGTATCGCCGCACAACAGCAACGTGCTTTATGCTACATCCTCGTACGTGCATCGTTCACTCGACCAGGGCAACAGCTGGGAGGTGATCAGTCCGAACCTCACACGATCCGAACCACGTACGCTTGAAAAAACACCTACCCGCGATAACCCGGAGATTGGCCCTGACTGGGGACCGGTGGTAAGGGACAATACCGGGGTTGAATGGTACGGAACCATCTTTGCATTTGCCGAGTCGCCAATAAAGGCCGGTGTGCTTTGGTCGGGTTCCGACGATGGTTTTATCCAGTTGTCGCTCGACAACGGTAAAACATGGAAAAACGTTTCACCCAAAGGTATTCCTGAGTTTTCGCGTATGAGTATTATTGATGCTTCGAGCCACGATCCCGCGACTGCGTATGTTGCCGCTATTCGTTATAAGCAAGACGACTTTCATCCATACATCTACAAAACAAGCGACTATGGTAAAACCTGGAAGAAGATCACCAACGGTATTCCTGAAGATGAGTTTACCCGCGTAGTTCGTGAAGACCCTAAAACTAAAGGTTTGTTATATGCCGGTACAGAAAAAGGAATTTATGTATCGTTCAACGATGGTGAAAACTGGGAGTCGTTACAAATGAATCTGCCCGTTGTACCCATTCACGACCTTGCGATACAGGATAACAGCCTTGTTGCAGCAACCCATGGCCGTTCGTTCTGGGTGCTCGATAACCTGTCTACATTAGGGCAAATGAATGGGGATGTACAAAATGCCCCCGTGTTCTTATTCAAACCCGCACCTACCGTCAGGTACCGCGGAGGCGGCAAGCGGTCGGTGATTGGTTTTGAAGGTGCGGCACCACAGAACGTAGGTCAGAACCCGGCGTCGGGTGTTACCGTGCAATACTATCTAAAAGAGAAACCGAGGGGAGAGGTTTCCATGGAGTTTTTGGATGCATCGGGTAAAGTGATAAAGTCGTACAAAACCAAACCCGACACTACAGCAAGTATCTCCGATTCGGCTGTAAAGGCAAGAGAGGTGGAAATGCGTGTGCCCTTGAGGCGGGGCGCCCGTCGCGATCTTTTCCTTACCGCACAACAGGGTGGAAATAAGTTTGTATGGGACGACATGCGTTACCAGGATCCCGAGGCACTGGAGGGTGTGGTTACACACGGTGCTGCAAGAGGGCCACTTATCATACCCGGTAAATACAAGGTTCGCCTCACCGTTGATGGCAAAACCATCACCGAGGACTTCGAGGTGGTGAAAGATCCGCGCATCCCGATGACCGCCGCTGAGTTCAAAGAACAATATGAACTGTTGTTGAAAATAGGCGATAAGGTGACTGCCCTTCGCACAGCAGTAAAAGACATTCGTAAGATGAGGTTACAGCTGGATAGCACCAAAGCCGATAAAGCTACAGATGCTTTACGCGAAAGGTTGTTGCGCATCGAAGACGAACTGATACAGGTTAAGGCAAAGGCAAACCAGGACCTTACTAACTATCCGGTTAAGCTGGATACCAAGCTCATATCGCTTGCGAACTTTGTTGAGTCGGGCGATGTAAAACCTGCAATGCAGCATAAGCAAAAGTTCGTTGAACTTTCCGAAAAACTCACCATGCAATTACAAAAGCTGGATGAGGTAAAAAAGGTGATGCCTGCAAGACCCAAACGTGGCTTCTGATTACTGCAGCCTGGGCTGCCAATGCCCTGATCACATTAGCAATGATTCTACCAATTTAGTTTTTAATTTGGGCGTTCCCCCCAACTTGGGTTGGGGGTCGGGCTTTTCACTGCAAGTCCTCGTGGCCACGCCTTAAAGCGTGGCCACTCCGGGCTTTCCGTTTCAATCCCTAACGCAACGTTTGTGCACAACATTACCTCGCGATATTTCAGACGCGTTTACGTAGAACCATTGTTCTCCATAGAACCGGTTCGTTAAGCTTCTTTGTAAACGTAGCTGCGCAGTGTTATGTCGCACAAGAGTGCGACGCAACGATGCTACATTGGAAATACTATCGCCTGGCCCAAAAAGTTACTAAGCCGTGACGGCAATATTCTCTAATCTAAAATTACCAGGTCAATGATCCGACTGTTATGTTTTGTGGTTCTCCTTGTTGTTGTGCAGCTGTCATCTTCTATCCGGGCACAGGATATTCCTTCTCCTAAATCGCATTTTGGTTTCGACATCGGCGACGATTATAAACTTGCGACCTATACACAAACAGAGGCTTATTTCAAAAAACTTGCTGAAGCATCCGATCGCATCAAACTGGTCGAGATTGGCAAAACCGAAGAAGGGCGCCATCAATATATGTTGATCGTATCTGCACCCGAAACGTTGAAGAACCTCGATCATTTTAAAAGCATTTCACAAAAGCTTGCGCATGCCGATCAACTTACCGATGCACAGGCCGGGGATCTTGCCGCAGAAGGTAAGGCCGTGGTATGGATCGATGGCGGTTTGCACGCAACGGAGGTTGTGGGTATACACCAGCTCATCGAAACCATTTACCAGGTGGTTAGCCGCAACGACCGTGAGACTGGGAACATTCTTAAAAATACCATCATCCTTTTTACTCACGCTAATCCCGATGGCCAGGAGCTGGTATCGAACTGGTACATGAGTCAACCCGACGTTAAAAAACGAAACACCAATATTCCACGGCTTTACCAGAAGTATATCGGACACGATAATAACCGCGACTTCTTTATGATGAACATGAAGGAAACCCAAAACATCACTCGCCAGCAATATGTAGAGTGGATCCCGCAGATCGTTTACAACCATCACCAAACAGGTCCCCCCGGGTCCGTTGTTGCAGGTCCTCCATACCGCGATCCATTTAACTATGCATTCGATCCCCTTATCATCACGAGTTTAGATGAGGTGGGCGCGGCTATGAATAACCGGTTGAACAGGGAAGGGAAACCAGGCTATACGCAACGAGCAGGTTCGGTGTTTTCTACCTGGTGGAACGGTGGCCTTCGCACGACCCCTTACTTCCACAACATGATCGGCCTGCTTACCGAGATCATTGGCAATCCAACCCCGTCAAAGATCCCGCTTGTGCCCGGCCGGTTAATTCCCAATGGTGCAACGCCCAACCCAATCAAGCCGCAGGACTGGCATTTCAGGCAATCGATCGACTACTCGGTTTCATTGAACTATGCTGTGCTAAACTATGCGGTAAACAATCGTGAGAACCTGCTTTATGGTATTTATAAAATGGGAAAAAATGCAATCGAAAAGGGAAGTAAAGACCACTGGTCATTTTCTCCAAAATACATCGATTCTATCGCCGGTGCTTTCAGGAAAGATCCGAAGAACAGCAAGGCTGGTGAAGGCACCGTTGCGGCAAGGTTAAGCCTGATGGACACCATTCCTGCAAGGTATTACGACAGTGTTTATAGCGATCGTACATTCCGCGACCCCAGGGCATATATCCTATCATCTGCACAACCTGATTTTCCAACCGCAACCCAGTTTATCAATGCACTCATCAGGTCGGGGGTGCAGGTACATACTGCCACCAGCGCGTTTAATGTCGCTGGCAAAATTTATCCTACGGGTTCATACGTGGTGAAAACAGCACAGGCGTTTCGTCCGCACATTCTCGACATGTTTGAGCCGCAGGATCATCCGAACGACTTTTTGTATCCCGGTGGCCCGCCCGTTCGCCCTTATGACGCAGCCGGGTGGACGCTCGCCTATACCATGGGTGTACAATTCGACCGGGTGCTTGATGGTTTTGATGCACCTCTCCAAGCAATCGCTTACGGCGAGCTTCAAACACCACAGGGCAGGGTAGATGCTGGATCAGGCGCAGCGGGTTACCTGCTCGATTCGCGGGTGAACCGGGCATTTGTTGTAGTTAACGATCTGCTGGCAGGCGGGGCACCTGTATATCGCCTTGCTGCTGCTGAGGGTAAGATGAAAGCCGGGGATTTCTTTGTTCCTGCCGGCGGAAAAGCTGCGGCACTGCTTCAGAAATCGGCTGCAGGTTCTGGCATCAGCGTTACAGCTGTTTCAAAACGGCCTGCAGTTCAACTCAAAAAAGTGTCGCCATTGCGGATAGCGCTTTGGGATGTTTATGGCGGTTCGATGCCATCGGGTTGGGTGCGGTGGCTGATGGAGCAGTACCACTTTGCTGCACAAGTTGTTTATGCGCCGGAAATCAACACTGCAAATCTGGCCGCTAAATACGATGTTATTGTTTTTGTTACAGGTGCTATACCCCCATTAGGCAGGGGAGAACCAGGAAGAGGCAACTACAACCGCATGCCCAATCCGCAGGAAGTGCCGGAGGAATTTCGCCCGCACCTGGGACGATTAAATGCGGATACCACTATTCCGCAGTTGCAGAAATTTTTAACTGCGGGCGGAAGGATCGTCACCATAGGCAGCAGTACAAACCTGGCTTACCATCTAAAGCTTCCTGTTCGCCATGCACTCACCGAAGTAGTTGCAGGTGAAGAACGCACCCTGCCGGGGGAGAAATATTATATTCCCGGAAGCATTTTACGGGCAAGTATCGATAGCGTGCAGATGCCAGCCTGGGGAATGGCTTCAGCAGGCGACATATATTTCGACGCGAGTCCTGTATTTAAGGTGGCGCCGGAGAGCATTGCCAATGGCAGTATTAAACCGCTGATGTGGTTCAGCAGCAACAAGCCGCTGCGGAGTGGCTGGGCCTGGGGACAAACGTATTTGCAGGATGGCATAGCGGCATTCTCCGCGAAAGTGGGTAAGGGAACCCTGTATGCATTTAGTCCGGAGATTACCTTTCGCGGCCAGACACATGGAACATTCAAGCTGTTGTTTAACCAGCTGTATGGATTGGAGTGAGGTGAGTCAAAAGTCAAAATGCAAAATGTAAAATTAAAAATGCAAAACTTGTCCTGTGAAACTCGCGGTTTGTGCGAAAATGTTTTCGGATGACTGATTGATCAGTTGATCAGTTGATAAGTTTAGTGGTAGAGAAGGTGATTGGTTGAGAGGTTGACAAGTTGAGAAGTTGACTGGTTGAAATGTTGATAGGTTGATCAGTTGAGAGGTTGAATAGTTGATAAGTTGACTAATTGATAAGCTGACTGGTTGAGAAGTTGACTAGTTAAAAAGTTGACTAGTTGAGATGTTGATTACTTAACCATTAGCTGTGAAGGAACCATTTTTAATTTTGCATTCTCGAGTCCCCCTTTGGCGCAGGAACGCTTTTTAATTGTACATTTTAAATTTTTTAATTTGGATCGCAACCCTCCTTCCCCGCAGTAACCCTTTTTTAATTTTACATTTTTAATTTTGCATTTGTTCGAGTACCTCAACCCGCGCAGGAATCCTTTTTAATTTTTAATTGCGACTATTCACCCTATCGCCGGATCCCTGTCTGAAACCCTGGTGGAGATAAATCTGATGATCAGGTACATAAAGAATGCATTCTTGACTACGCCATTAATTAAACTCAGGAAGTCCGCCTCACTGCCGACAAGGATCTCGAAAAAGATCGGGAACAATACCAGTATCAATGGGTTTTCGAGTGAGAGGGTAAGCACCTTTCGCATAAACCAACCAATGGCGGTACCATATAGGAACATAAAGAATACGGCACCAAGTTTACCAAAATTTACATAGGACTCCCCCAGCAAGCCGATATTCATACTTGTACCTTCAACTAAAACAATGTTGGTAAACGTTTCTATCTTCTGCCTGCCACCAGCTTCCTCTTTTTCGGGGTTCAGGACCCTAGGAATAAAGGCGTCGCGCACCGAAGTAAGAATAGTTAAGCCATTGTAAAACGGCACCGACTCGGGCACCTTTTCCATTGCGGCACTAACCAGCCACGCCTGGTTCAACCGGTGAAGTATGGGCAGGTAATACTCTACTGACATCGGATCCTGCTCCTGCAGGATGCGCTGAAACGAGTTATAAAATGCTCCTGAATTACCGTCTTCATTTCCCAGCCATATCACATTTCTATAATCGGTTTTGATGTTTTGCAGTAATGCAAGTGCCCATATACCAACAATACCGATAATGGAGAATAGCAGGTAATTAAACTTTCTTGTTGAGAGTATTTTTTGCGTTAAGAAGATGAGGCTTGTGTACAGTATGAAATAAGTAAAGCTACCGAACATACCGCTTCGCATGACTCCATATAGGTTAAGCGCAAGCCCTGCTACAAAATAGATGTTGGTTATTGAACGGTAGTAAAGTGCCAGACCGATCAATGCACAGGAAAAAAAGTTGGTTAGGGTATAGGTGACATAGCTAAGTGCACTGATGTTAAACGATTGGATAACGGTACCGATAGCACCCAGGATAAATATATAAAACAGGCTTTCTTTTTTGATGATCTCCCGGAAGTTGGTGAGGAAGTTTAGCCAGGGTTCGGGCGGTATCTTCACAACAGTGTACCCCAGCAATAGTGCCTGGCAGGTTAAAAAAGAAAATGGGATATATTCCTCAAGACTTACCCTTGTATAAAAGTCGTCTCCAACCTTTAACTCATCCCCCTTCAAAACATTGAGCAGGGTTAGCGCAACCGTATTTTGAACCAGGTACATCAGGGCAATCAATTCTCCGAATGGAACGGTTTGTTTTAAACAGTTCACAAAATTGATGATGGATAGAGCAGTAAATAAGATGATCAGTCCCGTCCATACACCGAGGTCGACGTTGCTCACATACAGGATCAGTGATAGAATAAAAAGTGAACCCAAAATAGGTTTCATCATTTTTTACTTTAAATTTAGTCTCTCTAACAATTGATCTCTTTCGGTAAGAATATTGTGATGGAGCAACCTGTTTGGATGTAATGGTTGGCTCGAATGGAAGTTTGATGTCGGTATAAATTTATGGAAATTCATTCAACTTGAACATTGCATTTGCGAAATGCCTGGCAGGTTCATGTTGAGCTACTGTTTCCGGATCATAGGAATGTTAATCCAATATTTAGCAATTGTCACCCGGTACATAAGGCAATGTTGGACACTTGTTTTTTCCACGCTATATAAGGCTGTAACCACTCCCGTAATGCCCTTAACTGAATCGAAAAAAGTGCTGATTTGTACTGCACATTTTGCCCCGGCGTATACGGCCGGGGGAATAGTAAGATCGCTTGAAAACCTGGTGCGGTACCTTGAGACCGACGTGCAGTATTTTGTGCTTGCCGGTGATACCCACCTCGACCCAAATGAACCACTAACCGGGATCAGCAGGGATGAGTGGATGACCTTTACTCCCAACTGCCGGATCATGTACGTGTCTGCAGCCAAAAGGGATTATGCTTCGGTAAAAGCATTGATGCATTCGTTACAGGCAGATGTTGTTTACATCAATGGCCTGTACTCGCTGGCATTTGGTATGTACCCGATTTATATTGGAAAGGCGATGTCGCCTAAACCCCTCATCATATTAGCGCCGTGGGGTGCACTTCATGTAGGTAACCTTGCAATGAAACCTTTTAAGAAAAAGGTGTTTTTAAAACTGTTCAGGTTGGCCGGGCTGGATAGGGCAGTTCGCTGGCATGTGATGGACAATAGTGAATTCGACGATGTTGTACGCGTATTTGGAAAGCGAAACGACATCATGGTTGCCAATGCTATTCCGGATATGGTTACCCGCTCTTTAGTACCCGGGCAAAAAACGGTCAATCACCTGAAGCTCATTTCAGTGTCATTGGTAACGCCAAATAAAGGGCATATGCGGGTGTTAAACGCGTTGAAAGAACTGGATAGTACCCTTTCCGTTGAACTCGACATCTATGGCCCGGTAAAGGATGAAGTATTTTGGGAAAGTTGTAAACAGTTTATTGCAACATTGCCACCTTCGATTAAAGTACTGTACCATGGTTTTATTCAGCCAACAGAAATTTTTGCTGCATTGTCACGGGCTCACTTCTTTATATTGCTCAGCCAGGGTGAAAACTTTTGCCAGGCAATTTTTGAGTCTTTCAACGTGGGCAGACCAGTTATCACGAGCGACCAAACACCATGGCGCAAATTAGATGAACAAAAAGCTGGCTGGGACCTGAGCCTTAATGATCCCAAATCCATTGTGGATGCAATAACAACCGCTTGTAAAATGCCACAAGAGGTTTATGATATGTATTGCCATAACGCCCAGAAGGTAGCCCTGGATTATATTGCTACCGCCGACTTTCCAACCCAGTACAACCGCTTGTATGCGCGTTAAACGTTTTAGGTAACATTATTTGCTATAGTCTTATATAAGGCAACATACTGTTCGATGGTTTTGGCCATCGAAAATCGCTGCACGTTTATAAAGCCAAGTTCCACCAATTTTTCGCGGTATCCCGGATCTTCTAAAACCTTTACGATGCCCGCCCGGATTGATGCAACGTCATATGGATCTACCAGGCAGGCGCCTTCGCCAGCTACATCCGGTAAACACGACACTTTGCTCGTAACCAGCGGACGTCCTATGGATTGTGCTTCAAGTATGGGGTTGCCAAAACCTTCGTAGGTTGATACAAATGCAAGGAGGTCGCAATCCTGGTATTGCCGGATTACTTCTTCATTGGTGAGGTTGTAATGATTTATATAATCCAGCCCGTGTTTTTGCAAGAGTGCTTTATCAACAGCTGTTAAGTTGCCAATGACCACCAGCCGGCAGTAAACCCCCTCAAGCGCCTCGATTAATCGAGGAAGGTTTTTGTTTGGTGCCGTTCCAAGATGCAGGACCGTAGGCTTTTCCACGATTTGCTTTGCGGGGCTTGGTTCAAACCCGACCGGAATGGCATGATGGATAATGTGGATTTTATCGGGGTTTACCTTTACATATTTCAACACTTCTTCTTTGGTTGCTTGCGTGGGCACTGTTATGTAACGCGAACGCGCTATAGGTAGTCTTAACCAAAACATGCGCAATACCATCCGGGCAATTGCACCCTTATTATTCATGAAACCACAATCATGTATGGTGAGAATTGTTTTCCGTTTTTTCAGCAGTAATGCGATATAATGCACATCCCCGGTGATATGATTAACATCGCCTTGCCTGAATGCTGCCTCAAGCGTGTTGTATATTCTTGGCCATAGCCCGTTGCTGACACGCCCGCAAACTGCTGCTTCATCGTGAATGAAGTGGGGCATGTTGTGTTGTACCCTTTTAAAATAAGCTTCGATGCTAAAGTTTTTCAGCGTTCTCGGCTTTTGATAGTAGTAAACTACTTTAATTCGGTTCACCGTTGGTATCTGGGTTTATTCGGTAAGGCGGTGCGTTCATGGTTGATGGCATTACCAGTTTGTAATCCCCTTAATGGATGATAGTGTTTGACTAAGGATGCTGACCTATACCAGGGACGGACTATAGCCTGCATTATGTTTGATCAGCGGGTTTACGGGAATACTCCGGATGGCATTGATAATGTCTTCAACTGAAATCGCGTCTACGGCTTTTGCACAATATTCCGTACGGTAGTAAGCTTCATGAAGGTATGGCGAGACAACTTTGGCAAGCCTTCCATAGTCGTAAATCTCGGCGGGGCTTGTGCAGGAAAAAATTCCCACTACCGGTTTCTTCAGCGCAAGAGCAATGTGCAGGCATAACGTATCCCCGCAGATAATCATGGATGCACCTGCAATATCATCGATGTATTCGCTAAGACTTGCCTTGTTTTCAAATGAGATGCTTTGATAACCCATGTGGTCGAGCCTGGCTGTAAGTGCGCTATAACCGTTCCATCGCTTGGTTGGCCATCGGTTTCCTGATCTCGTCTCCATTCCTATCCTCCCTGGCGCACTTTCGTCGCTGCACGACTCACGTACCAGGTATTCTTCCCCGTTAAATTCATAGCCCAACATCCGAAAGAGTATCGCCTGGTACGAATGGTTGTTGTGCCATTTCAACTCGTTTGCCCGTGTCTTGCCATACCTTGATATCAGTCCCATATCAAACCATTCCCTTGCAGAGTCGGTATAACTAATTTTGCCATCATCCATAAAACAACCCACTCTTGTTCTACAGGTTAGCTGGCTCGCGAGTTGAGCACAAATCAGGTCTTCGTCAAGTGATATCACCAACTCGAAATCCTGGCTAAAAACGTTCATTGAATAGATGTTCTCCATCGCTAACACCCTCAGGTTAGGCAGTGATGTTGGCAGGAGAGCCATGTTGTATGCGGAAGTGACCCACGTGATGTTATCCTTTACAAAAAGGTGCAACAGGACTGTTGTTCGCACAACATCACCCGAAGCGCCTGTTTTAATAATCAGAATGTCTGCCATGCTGTTGCCAGGGTAATGCTAAAAACGTTGTAGATGTTGTTGTCGACTTTGGTGAGGTCGTTTTTGCCGGAAATTATTGCTCCGGATTGAAAAACATCGGACGATCGTTCACCAAAAGATCAGTTGATGGCGGCCTGGCTTTCCATCAGTTTATTTTGTTGGCTCACCTGGTATTCAATAATCTTGTCAATCGTTTGATGCCAGTGGATTGCTGGTTTCCAACCGGTCATTGTTTGAAGTTTTGTTAGCAACGGGCGGCGGAAGTGTATATCTCTGCCTTCGGTACGCTGGTACGGTACAGGAACAAAAACGATAGGGGATGAGGAACCTGTCGCGTGCTTAATGTATTCCGCCAGCTGAAGGATTGTTATGTTTTCGTCGCCACCGATGTTGAATACGTTGCCATAGGCTTCCGGGATGTCGAGCAATTGCAGCACAACGTTAACCATGTCATCTACATCTGCAAAACTTCTTGTTTGGCTGCCATCGCCATAGATGGTGATTGCCTTACCGGATAGTGCCTGCTTGATAAAGGTTGGGGTAACCATACCGTGTGCATCCGACTGCCTTGTGCCAATTACGTTAAAAAAACGCGCAGTAATTACTGGTAAGCCATATCGGTTGAAGTAGTTGTTGCAATAGTGTTCGGAGGTTAGTTTGCCAACAACATAGGCAGCTCGTCCACAATGGGTGGATGGGATAATTACATGATCAGTTTCAGCAGAAAACGGATGATCGGTATTGCCATAGACTTCAGAGGTGCTTGCAAAAAAGACCTTGCAGTTGTACTTTAACGCAACATCTAAGACGATCCTTGTAGTTGCTGAATTATTTTCCAGGGTTTCCAGTGGGTCATCCATGACCTTGTTCACACCAACCGTTGCAGCCAGGTGAATAATGACATCATTTTTCGAAATAACCTTACTCCAGTGGGTAATGGACCTGACATCCTTTTCAATAACACTGAAGTTTTTGCCGGCGAGGAGATGATCGACATTATTGATGTTTCCGGTAACGAGGTTATCAATTGCCACCACCTGTTTTCCACCAGACACAAGTTTTTGGCAAAGGTGGGACCCAATGAAGCCTGCGCCACCTGTAACAATATATTTCATGTAGTATTAGTAATTCCAATCAATATAATACATAAATAGTTACTGGTTAACAGATAATTGCCTTTTTAAGAGATTTTAATTTGGAGATTTCCTGTCAATACATGTGGGCTTGCTGATCAGCAAATGCCTGCCCGGATGATTAATTACACTTGGGTATGTAAACTCTTGCAACAGACAGGTAGATCTGTCTGTAGTAATATCGCGCGATCTTGTTTTACATTTTTAAGTATCAAGCTGAGATACTCCCCGGTGGAACTGCGGTACAAGGTGCGACGCCCCCGTCCGAATGGCTTCAGCCGGGCGGATGTCCGACTGGCGCAGCCGGGGGTGCAACGATGTCCCATGACATTTCCATGCTAGGTTCAAAAGGAGCTTCTAAATTGAACATCACAACTCGGGATGCTGTACACGGGTGAGTATTCGGGGCTTTATAGTTACCTGCGCTCCCGTCGATTATTCCAGGAAATATTTTTATTCAGCAGGTGCAATTATCAATGTGTCTCTTTGTGCCTTCGCGTCGCGTTTGGCTTTCTTCCGGAAAAAACCACGTAGCAAAAAATTATGCTGCAGGGCTTCCAGGTTTTCATCAAGCTTTTGGGTACCCGAATTCAGGTTGTTTAGAATCACCCTGATGTCTTTTGCCGCTGCTTCATCTTTAAGCAGCATACCCACCGGCGACTTACTGTTGTTTACACCGGTATTAATGTCGGAGCTGGTTTGCTTAAGGTTCACGACAACGTCGTTTGCTGTTTTGGAAATTTCATCCAATTCCCTGGCGGTAGATCTGAGTTGGGAGAAAATTATGGTATCGTTTACCAATTGATTTGCGAACGACTGTTTATTATTAAGCTGGGCGGTATAATTTGCTATTGATGTAGTAAGTCGCTCGGTATTTGCGGATGCCCGGCGGAGGGTTGCCATCACTGTGGAGAGTTGGGTTGCCAGCTGATCGTCAGACAACAGTTTGCCGATTGTGCCTTCGCCATTGTTGAGCCGTTTACTTACTGCTTTAAGATCGGTTGTAATATCCAGCAGGTTCCGGTTATTTGCCTGGAAGGTACCCATCATCTCTTCGGTGCCTAGTGTTTTTTCAACAGCAAGAATATCGCCATCGTCTACTGCCCCCGCCTGCGGAGTACCGCCGATAATCTCAATGATTTTACTGCCGATAAAACTTTCGGAGCTGATTTTAGCGCGGGCATTTTTCCGGATGTATTCCACCGATTTTTCTTCGATGGTTAAATCAACTTCCACCTGGGATGTGCCGGTAAAAGAAATACGTTTTACGGTACCAATTTTTACACCCGAAAACCAGACGTTGTTTCCTTTGAGCAAGCCCTGTACATCGTCGAAAACGGCACGTACGGTTATCGAATTTCTAAACGTCTTTTTCTGACCGCCAAGCGTAAGAATGGTGACAATCAATATGGCAATACCAAGGAAAATAAATATACCAACGATGGCTGCCCTTTTGGTTTGTGCGGCTTTCATTTATTGAATAAAATTATAGTTGTAAAAATGTTGGATCCGTTCATCGTCCGATGATTCAAACACTTCATCGAAGCTGCCTTGTTTAACAAACTTACCATCCAGCAACATCGCAACCCGGTCGCCTGTAGTTTTTGCACACGTCAGGTCGTGGGTGATGATGATGGAACTGGTTTTATATTGCTCCTTAACCTTGTTGATCAGGTTATTGATTTCTATACAGGTTATAGGATCGAGACCTGCCGTTGGTTCGTCGTACAACATGATCTCGGGTTGGAGTATAAGGGTGCGAGCAATACCGATCCGTTTTCTTTGGCCCCCCGATAATTCCGAAGGCATCTGACTTATTGTTTCACTGAGCCCGACCGCGTTTAATACGGTTTGAACGGCGTTATCAATCTCTTTACGACTAAGGTGTTTCGAATTTCTTACCAGCGGGAATTCCAGGTTTTCGCCGACGGTCATGCTATCATAAAGGGCGCTGTTTTGAAAGGAGAAACCGATCTTAAGGCGCAGTTCCTGCAATTGTTTTCCGCTTAAACGCTCCACCTCGTATCCCAGCACATTTACGCTTCCCCGGTCTTGTTTTAATAAACCGGTGATGATCTTAATCAATACTGATTTGCCCGTGCCCGACCTTCCGAGGACGACTACGTTTTCACCTTTATTAACATGAAGATCAACACCCTTTAACACATGTTTGCTCCCGAACGACTTGTACAGGTCTTTGATTGATATCACCTGGTCACGGTCAACACTGGCGGGCTGTTTTAGTTCCATCATTTTAGCCCCTTATGTTATTGGTTATTTGAACAATGAGCATTTCCTCCATAAATATCAGGAACATCGAAAGCACCACGGATGCGTTGGCTGCGCGACCGACGCCTTCTGTTCCCTGGGTGGCGTGAAATCCTTTATAACAGCCGATAATTCCGATGGTAAATCCAAATACAATGGCCTTTACCAGTGATGAAAAGATATCGAGGAAGGTGATATTGGTGAACGCCTGTTGAAAAAATGAAACAAAGCTGGTTTGTTCATTTTGGTTTACGTTTAAGAAAGCCCCAAGCATTCCTACCATACCCGTATAACACATCAAAATGGGAATGGTAATCGTGGTTGCAATTACCCGGCTAACCACCAAAAATTTAAACGGGTTAACGGCGGAAACTTCCATGGCGTCAATCTGCTCGGTGACCTTCATCGATCCTAGTTCCGCGCCAATGTTTGATCCTACTTTTCCTGCCGCGATCAGGGCAGTTACAAGTGGTGCCAGTGCCCTGATGATCGCAATGGCCACTAGTGAGGGCAACCAGGAAGTGGCGCCAAATTCGGCCAGTGAAGGCCGGGATTGTTTGGTAAATACAAAGCCCGTAACAAACCCGGTGAGGGTGATAAGTGATAAGGAACGGTAACCCACCTCGTAACATTGCTTAACAATCTCCTTAAACTCAAATGGTGGTGTAACAGCTTCTTTAAAAAACCGCAGAATAAACATGCCGGCCCGATAAACCCCGGAAAAGAAATCATCAATTCCCTTAGAAATAAAGTAACCTTCCCGCTGGTTTAGACTCATGTTTTAAAGCTGTTTAACGGCAATGCGCTGGATATGCCCAAAGGAGGGCTAATTGCAGGCAGCTCGTGGGTATACTACATGAATACTTAAAAAACTGCGCCACTAAGCTACAGTTCTGAAGGAAGGGAACGGCTTTAAACTATTTTTAGAAGGGGGCAACAACGATTTAAGCGGCTGATTGTTAGGCGAGATGTCGTACCGTTGACCTTCTTCTAATGATCTTGAACCTCGCGTATTCGTTCAGTAACTATAACCAGCAGATTACGACACCGTGAAGCTAAATGAGGGAACAGTGATTGTCATAAGGTGGCTTCACCTTAGCATGTCGACTAAACTCAATATCCGGAGAAGTCGCCTAACACCAGCACCAGTAGAAAATAGAGGCCATAAACAACAATGCCTGAAACTACCGCTATTTTTGTCCACTTAGCGGCGTCCTGCGATGCTTTAAGTGCCCCATTGTAGTCGCCTGCAGCATACAGGTTATTTACTTTCGCTGCGTTGATTATCCCGACAATCCCAAATGGCAGGCAACAAAACAGTGTTGAAAGGATCGACTCAGTTAACCAGTTTTTTGGGCTTGCATGAACCTGGTTTATGGGCGGCGTCGGGTTTTGTGGCTGTGGTGGAACCTGGGTGGTGGTTGACCCCACAACAGGCTGAGCGGGTATTGGAGGAGTGTTAGCGCTAGCCGCCGAACGTTCGCTACCTGTATAGGATTGGCCTTTTTTCAGGCTTTTTACCAGTTCTTCCACATCAAATTTCCAGCGCTTATTACTTACCTCGTACGCTTGTCGCCTGATTAAACCTTTCAAGTCGGCTGGTAGGTCGGCAGCTTCGGGAAGTTCAGCGTTGTCTACTAACACTGGAATTACACGTATGTTGCGTTTTAGTGCTTCGGCTATTTCCAACCGTATAAAATCATCGGGATTGTCAATCCGGCGTTTACCCTCGGCGTTGCTGGCGAGCCATTCCGGACCAATCAGCGCCAGTAAGACATCACACTTCTTTAGTGATTCTGATATCACTTCTGTAAAATCGAGCCCGGGTTGAATAGTATCGATGTCGATGAATATTTCTTCATCGGAAAAGTGTTGTTTTAACGAGTCAACAAGTCTTCCTGCTTCGCCGGCAGTATCGTGCCGGCGGTAGCTGATAAAAATGTTCATGTCGGAACGGCGGTTTTGGTTGATTGAAGAGTAATATACAAATATCCCCAGGCATTTCAATCATCCGTTTGGTTCTTATTCGGCCCTTTAGCCTGATTTACAAGGCTTCGCGAACTACCCGATCCCATAGCGCGTGCTGATAATTGTGGATCGTTTCGGGCACCGGGAACCCTGAATCAACGGGTAAGCAGCCTGGTTGTGGTACCGGCACTAAACGCCGGCAACAAAATCTTACAGTATGGCGACTGGTGGTTTGAACAATGCCCGCTATCTGGTACACTTTTATACGAGTTTTTTCTATGCAAACCTTGTTTCCGGTTGCCCCGGTAGTACCGGAGGGCTTCTTATACCTCCCCGATTTTCTTAATGATGCCGAGGAAGAGCAATTATGCAGGGTTATATCCCGGCTCAACCTACACACGTTTAACTTTCAGGGTTACGAAGCGAGACGTAAAGTGGCAAGTTTTGGTTACGACTGGAACTTTGATACCCGGCATTTGACAAGGGGAAAAGAGATACCATTGGAATTTTCGGATCTCATCGAAAAAGTAGCCGAGCGATTTAGCTTAGCAACAAAGGAAATAGGCGAACTGCTGGTGACTGATTACCCACCGGGAGCTGTAATCAACTGGCACCGCGACGCACCTCCATTCGACAAAGTGGTGGGTATCTCCCTTCTTTCCGACTGCCTGTTCAGGTTCCGTCCAAACGATAAAACAAAACAAACACGTAAAGCCACGATCTCGCTACCTGTTGAGCGACGATCTGTTTACCTTATGAGTGGACCTTCGCGAACCGCCTGGCAACATTCAATCGCACCGGTACAACACCTGCGTTACTCCATTACGTTAAGAACATTATTATGACTCGTTTGACAACATTGGTTTTCGTACACATCGGGTTTTGAATAACGGTTAAGAAAACTAAACAGGCCTTGCAGGCAACATGGAAATATGCATGTAAAATAATGGTTAACAATATTCAAAAGGAAGCGTCTTTTCTGCTCATAATCATTGGCAATTGGGAAATTAACTACTACTGTTTATAATTTTCTACATCCTAACGTTACTTATTACAATGCTTTTTGCAACCTTCTGTTTTTCAATGAATTAGTTAGCTGGCACAGTATTCATTCTGTACGACATATAACATTTGTGGTATGGCAACAGATAATGGGGTTAATTTAAGCAGACAACATCCGGACGAAGAAAAGCGAGTTACCATTCCGATAATTGAGGAGCACTTGCAGGTCGAGAAGAAAGTGGTCGAGACCGGAAAGGTCAACATCTCGAAAACTGTTCATGAAGAAACAGATCAGTATAATATCCCGTTAACAGAACAACACGTTTCAGTTGAGCGTATCGCGAAAAACGAATATTTAGATGTGATGCCTGAGGCCGTAAGGTATGAGGGCGACGTTATGATTATTCCTGTTTTGAAAGAAGTTGCAGTGATTGAAAAAAAGATCCTATTGGTTGAGGAATTAAGGGTTACCAGGGTGCAAAGTCAAAGAAACGAAACCCATGAGGTAACATTGCGAAAGGAAGAAATTGAGGTAAAAAGAACTGAAATTAATAAACCACTTTAGTTTTTCGAATTATCATTATTTATAAAAAATCAAAAAAGCAACCATTATGGCACAAACAGTAATCGGTTTGTTCGACAGTTCTGCAGAGGCGCAGCAAGCTGTACAGAACCTTACCAGCAGAGGTATTTCAAGGGAGAACATCGATGTTTCGTCATCAGGTTCTACAGGTACCACAAGCACAACGAATACAGACGATGACGACCATCAGGAGAGTGGAATATCAAGGTTTTTTAAAAATCTTTTCGGAAATGACGATGACTCTGACCGCTACGCACACGTTGCAAAAAGAAGCGGATGTATCGTAACGGTTCATGCGCAAACATCTGAGCAGGCAGAAGAAGCGGCTGATATTCTTGATGATGCAGGAGCAGTGAATGTTGATGAGCGTGCAGCTTCATATGGTTATTCAGGACGAAATTCAGGCAGTACTTCCGATATGAGTGGATCAACAGGTTCAGGTTTATCCGGCGCAGGATTAGCAGGAGCAGGTCTTGCAGGATCTACCGGCCTTACCGGTTCATCATCAGGTAGCACTTCTACAGGAAGTCTGGATACAACAGGTGCTTACGATACCACCAATGATTATAGCACTGAAGGAACGACAAGAGGATCTGCAGATAACCTCGGTAGCACAGGTTTAACAGGTAGCGACAATACCTATTCTGGTACAAGTGATTTCACTACCTCTGGCTCATCGGACCTTAATGATAGCCGTTCTGATCGTTCAGATTTTTCAGATACAAATGAAAGCAGGAAGATACCTATCATCGAGGAAAATTTACAGGTAGGTAAGCGCGAGGTGCTGACTGGCGGTGTGCGTTTGAGAAGCAGGATTGTTGAGCGCCCCGTTGAAGAGTCACTCCGGCTTCGTGAAGAGAATGTTCGTGTTGAAAGAACAGCTGTTGATCGCGCAGCGACCTCCGCTGACTTGAATAACTTCGAAGGAACTGAAATTGAAATGACTGAAAGAGCTGAAGTTCCCGTTGTATCAAAAGAAGCACGTGTTGTTGAAGAAATAAGTTTGGATAAAGATGTAGAAGAAAGAACCGAGACTATTTCAGATACTGTGCGGAGAACAGAGGTTGATGTAGAAGATATCGAAAGAGATGATCTTTCAGGAAACAGGACTAAGGGTTCCGATTTATAAAAACACGGTATCCAGGTTTAAAATGCAGCAATCTTAAATAGTTGCTGCTTTTTTTTGCCCATACCTCATCAAATCGACAGGAGGAAAATCGATATTCAATGAACTCTTACTCATCAGGTGTTTTGGTAATTAGCATAATCTAATAAGTTGACAGGTTATTAATTAAATAATGGCTTAATTTTTCTCTTTATCACTTTTTTATTAAAAGCCCGGTAAATTAATTATCACAGCAGCAAGATGAATTAAGTCGCCAGTACTCGCCAATTGAGAAATTTATATCTTATATATAATTGATAATGCAAGGGGCGCATTGCCGGAGTATAGCTATCAGATTTTCCGTTGACTCTTTTGGGGCAATAATGTAGTTAACTGATACCTGAATTTACCAATTATCTAATAATTTCACCGATGTAATCTAAAGGGTATCGGCACGAATACAATACGTACATTTTGATATATTCATTTATGATTAAAAAAATAATGTTGTGCCTATAACCGGTCAATCACAGGATTTAGTATAGCTGCGGAATAGATCAATCGTCAACTAATATTTGGTCGTGATTATCCTAATTACCGCTTCTTGGTTGTCTGGTATGCCGAATCCTAACACCGGAACACAACAAAAAAGGCGCATTAGAAATACGCCTTTTGAATAGTCATTAAAAAATCAAAGTAAAACCCACAACTCGTTTATCTTCTAAAAAGATTTGTTGCTATACTATCTGCGCGTGAACGGTGCATTTCAATATGCGGGCGATAAGTATTTGCATATCCCAAAATGTCGCGGTGTTGACCATTGCTTTGCTCATTTTGGAAAAAGGTGATTGTTGCAATGTGATCGGCTACCTGGCTATGCATGTAAACTGAGTCGAATGCCCGGCCCGATAAGCTATTTAACTGTAGTGCGAGCGCAACGTGGGCTGGATCGAGCGTGTCGCGAACGGGATTGCCAACACTATTACCCCGGTTTTTCAAATCGTTTTGGGCTGTAGTATGTTCAGCAACCATCGACATAGCAAAAGCCTTAACAATCGGGCTTGTTGCTTTTGTGCTTGCCATGGTACCGGCGCCAATTTCAGCGGTATTGCTCAAACTTGCCTGCACCATAAACTGCCTGTCGGTATCATTCAGATCTTTGTCGTCTTTACTACACGATACAAGGGCTAACCCCGCGAGTACTGACCCGGTGTAAATCATTTTTTTCAACATCATAGTGTTTGTTTTATGTTTTTTTGATAGCCGCAATGCAACAACTATTAATACGTTTGCTCCCGATTTGGTTTTTGGAAAGTCCTTTATAATTTTTCCGGTTGCGATAACTGTTGCAAAATAGTACCCGGTTTAGCTAATAGGGTATCATATGATTTCCAGGTAAATTAAACTGTTGAAAATCAGAATTATAAAATTATTCGTTGGAAATGCGGCGATCACCTTGGTTGTTTGTACTAGTGTGAGGGTGTACCTAGTTGTAGAACTGCGTGCACATAAAAAAATGGAGGTTTAAAGTTTTTGTTTCTGTAGCGGTGAATTGTTTAACAATCGGATTTTTATTGATGACAACCCGTTTGTCATTCGAAGCATTAGTATTTGAATGTAGTTGCTCAAGGATGAAGTATTCGTTGAACCGAGCGTGGCAACGGCTGTTAAATAGCCTAATAAATGCCGGCTACAAAAATAATCCGGATCTATTATTAGCGAGATATGATGCATTCGCCATTTTACAAGGTGAACTGCACGTTAGTAGGGCGTTGTCGCTCATTTGACCGAAGAAAAGACTTTTGTTGCTCGCCCTTGTTATGCTTTGGTCGTTAAGCGATCATGATCGTCCATAGGTTCTTCAAGATATTTCGATGGGACCAATTGAATATCTAAACTGTGGAAATATATAATCTCTTTACGTAATGCAACCGGTTTCTTCCCCAGTGAGCTAAATTGGCTTTGTCGCTAAACTTAAGTTGTGAAGTCTAAATCTTTTTACTACATCGTTGTTCTTTAAGCCATTAAGTACATATCAGGGTTGTTGGTATCTAAACATTGTCATCGGTTTCAAAAGGCTGCAAATGGAATGATAATTTCTAGCAATTACATAGCGAAATTATTAATGCTAAAATTTTAAGAATATGAAAATGTTAAAAGGAAGCTTGCCTGAGTTGCTGGCTGCAATGGTCATCACGGCTTGTACGTGTACAACAACCAGTGCACAGACAACCGGCACTCAAAGGGGCACAACGGGGACTGGCTCATCAACCTCCGGAACTACCGGCACTGCATCATCAGACACTGCTTTTATCGGTAAAAGTATCCGCGACAATATGAATGAAATTCAGATGTCCCAGATGGCAATCGATAAAGGTTCAAGTGCGGGTGTAAAACAAGCTGCCCAGCAAATGGTGGCTGATCATACGCAGATGTTGAATGATCTGAGAAAAGCTGGAAGAGCGCAAAACATGACTGGTCTCGACGACATGGGAATGGGGTCGATGGGTTCCGGTTCTATGGGAACTGGCTCGATGGGTTCAGGAACCGGCACGATGGGTTCCGGTAACACTAGCTCCGGTTCGGGATCAACAGGAACCGGCATGATGGGTTCCGGTAACACCGGCTCCGGCTCAGGCACTACGGGTTCAGGAGCTGGTACAATGGGCTCTGGTAGCACAGGTTCCGGCTCAGGGTCAACAGGCTCAGGTAGTGGTAGCACCGGTTCAGGCACAACAGGCTCTGGTACTTTAGGTTCTGGATCTACTGGTTCAGGTAGCACTGGTTCGGGTACTGGTACAAGTGGAAGAACAGGATCGACTAACAGGGGATCAGGTACTACAGGATCAGGTTCTGGTAGTACTGGTTCAGGCACCGGCACAATGGGTTCTGGTAGCACAGGTTCAGGCTCCGGATCAACCGGTTCAGGAACAGGCAGCATGGGAACAGGCAGCATGGGATCAGGTAGCACAGGTTCTGGTTCTGGATCAACCGGTTCAGGAACAGGCAGTATGGGTTCAGGTAGCACCGGAACAGGTTCCGGCACTACAGGTTCCGGTACAATCGGTTCAGGAACTACAGGCAGCGGAAACACAGGTTCAGGCAGCACAGGTTCTGGTATGGGCACAGGAACAATGAGATCAGGTAGCACAGGTTCAGGCTCCGGATCAACCGGTTCAGGAGCAGGCAGTATGGGTTCAGGTAGCACCGGAACAGGTTCCGGCACTACAGGTTCCGGTACAATCGGTTCCGGCACTACAGGTTCCGGTACAATCGGTTCCGGCACTACAGGTTCCGGTACAATCGGTTCCGGCACTACAGGTTCCGGTACAATCGGTTCAGGAACTACAGGCAGCGGAAACACAGGTTCAGGCAGCACAGGTTCTGGTATGGGCACAGGAACAATGGGATCAGGTAGCACAGGCACAGGATCAGGCACCACAGGTGCAGGTACAATAGGATCTGGTGGAACTGGTTCCGGTGCAATGGGATCTGGCAGCACTGGTAATATGGGCTCAGGTAATATGGGTTCAGGTAATATGGGTTCAGGTAATATGGGTTCAGGTAATATGGGCTCAGGTAATATGGGATCAGGCTCAACAAGTAGTATCGGCATGGGTTCAGGTATGAGCACAGATCCCACAATGTCAGCACTTCGTAATGCAACAGGTGCAGCATTCGATCGCATGTGGGTTTCTCAGATGCTTGCTATGCACGAGACAAAACTTGCACAGCTAACTGCCGCGCAAAGAACGCTTAGAAGTCCTGAGCTGAGAGCGCTAGTAACAAATGCGCTTCCCAAAATCAGGATGCATAGGGATATGTTGGCAAAATTGAATACAGGTAGTCGTTCAGGTTCTGGCGCTACCGGCACAGGTACCGGAAGTCAGAATCAATAACCTTCTTATAGGGGTAAGGAAACAGGAAAAAGGAAAGCGGTGTTTGCCGCTTTTCCTTTTTTATCCAAATTGACTTCGAGAACGCCTGATAATTACTCACGTATATTCCAACCACGTATAAGGAGCTGGAAAAAGCAGTCACATAAATCCGACAGAAGAATAGATGAAAAAGATTGTCATTGCCGTACATGGTGGAGCGGGGCCTGACTCGGCGCTCATTCGCGAGAATATCGAAGCTTACCAGAGCGGGTTAGAAGACGCATTATCGGCAGGGCACAGTATCCTTAAAAAGGGAGGATCATCGGTAGATGCGGTAGAAGCCGCCATTAATATGCTTGAGAATAACCCGCTTTTTAATGCCGGCCGGGGTTCTGTTTTAAATGAACACGCGCAAGTAGAAATGGATGCATCGATAATGAATGGGTTGGACCTGAATTGCGGAGCGGTTTCAGTTGTTCAACAGGTTAAAAACCCTGTAACCCTTGCGCGGGCCATAATGGAAAAAAGCAGCCATATTTACCTGGGCAATTCAGGCGCACTCGCATTTGCGAGGCAACAGGGTCTCGAACTTCGCCCAGATGCGTATTTCATTACGGAATACAATTACAACCAATACGAAGAAGAGGCGCAACATCAAACCGCTAATCCTGGTGATGCCGGAGAGCGGCAAGCAAGGCGCAAGGATCATGGTACTGTGGGGGCCGTTGCACTTGACGAATATGGTAACCTGGCAGCAGCAACATCAACCGGCGGACTGGAAAATAAAACCTCCGGCCGGATAGCAGATAGCTCTATGATTGGCGTGGGTACTTATGCAGATAATAAGGTATGCGCAGTATCCTGTACCGGCGATGGAGAATACCTTATGCAACATGTAGCCGGATTTCATTTACATGCAATTATGGAGTACAAAGGCATGCCCATTGTTGATGCCTGTAACTACTTAATCCATGATCGCTGTAAGGCGGTTGAAGGAGATATGGGGTTGATTGCAATTGATCCCAGCGGCACCGTGGCATTTGCTTTTAACTCAGAACGTATGCATCGGGGATGGCGTATAAATGACGAGCCAAGTGAAGTGTCTATCTATCCCGAATAGCGTAAATAACTTCGTACACATACAGGCTTTGGCAGCTATTAACAATTAAACATTTTAAAACCACTATTTATGCGAATTATTCCAACGAGAGTTCATGGCATGCTCGACTATCTTGTCGGCGTGATACTAATGTCGGCCCCCTGGTTGTTGGGATTTGCCCACGACGGCGGAGCGAAAACCTGGATACCTTTTGCTTTAGGATTAGGCGCGCTCGCTTACAGCATTTTTACTGATTATGAATTAGGCCTGGTTAGAAAACTTCCAATGGCCACCCACTTGATGCTTGACCTTGCGAGCGGTATTCTTCTTGCAATTTCGCCATGGTTATTTGGCTTTGCCGACGAGGTTTATCTGCCACATCTGCTCTTTGGTATCTTTGAGATAGGAGCAGCAATAATGACAAAAACAGTTCCTGCAGAAAAGTCTGCTTCATTTCCGGGAGCGGCGACCTCAAGGTAGGTTTATCAGGCTGTTGTTATAGGGTTAAGCTCGTTTACAGTAGATATTTGTAGAGGATGCATAGAAAAAGGCAAGCGCACCAATCAGGTGAGCTTGCCTTTTTTTATGGAGCAATCACATGGGCGTAAGGCTGAGCAAATTTTGAACGATGGTTTTACAATAGTAGCCTTTGTTACGATAAGAGAGTGGGCCTGGCTGATCCGGCAACGTGCAATTCAATTTCCAAAATGACCATACCCTTATCCAGCCCGTTCACTTTATTACTTTATCGCTTCAATTCTGGACTACTTACTAACGCTGCAGGGAATTCCTACGTTTGGGCGAAAAAAATGCTACCCGCTTCGCATTCGGAAAGTCTTTGTTCAGATTTACCGCCCGGCAAATTGGTTTAACAACAGCGAGTAAGCCACATTGTTTATATCGTTACCAATTCTTGTTCGTGAAAGAAACGATCCAAAGCATTTTCGAGGTTTGGTAAAGTAAAACCCTTTTCACTCTTTAGCACACTATACTGTGGTCGTGGTGCTACGAAACCCATTTCTTTCAAGCTGATAGGATTGAGCCTTGCGGTACTATAGCCGCTCCGTTTTGCAACCTCTTCTGCAAGTACTGCCCATGATAGCTCTCCATTATTGGAGATGTTCCAAATTCCATGTTCCTCATCCAACAGAAGATCAAGCGCAACATTAACCAGGTCGGGTGTATAAGTTGGAGATACAATAACGTCGTTAACGACTTTAAACGGAAGACTTTTTTGAAACGAATAGAGGGCGTCTGCAACAAAATTCATGGAATCCCATGGACCAAAATAGGTGCTGGTTCTAATAACAAGGGCATCAGGATTTTCGGCCAGCACTGCCTTTTCAGCTGCTGCCTTACTCTGTCCGAAAATGCTTAGTGGAGAAACCGTGTCGCTTTCTACGTAAGGGTCATTCTTCTTTCCGTCGAATACAAGATCAGATGAAAATGTAACAAATTTGACATCGTACCTGCTGCATTGCTTTGCAAGTTCGCGCGGAGCTATACTGTTTACCATGAAACAGTTTTCAGCATCACTTTCCGCTTCATCAACCCGAACAAATCCCGCTGTATTGATAATTGCCCAGGGATTGTATTGCAGGATCAAATCTTCAATAGCAGCCGGAGCAGTAATCCTGAAATCCTGCCTGCCCATCAGATGATAGTGAATACCCCTCAGATCGCAGATCCGGGCAAAAGCTTTGCCCAGGGAACCTGATTTGCCGGTGATAATAATCGGCCGGGTGGTCCTCGTTTCTATATGTTGCGGATGCGACTGCGCAGAGCGGTACTCAATCCTGCATGGCCGTTGCCACCAGCCTTTTTCGGCTAGTACGGGGTGAGCGTATGTTTTGCCCTGCGAGAGTGTAGTTATTAGTTTCGATAATGCCGTGGGTCGCGGCGAAGCTGCACGGAGATCAAACACCCCCGACTCATAATATCCGTTTTGACGGGTCAACAGGCTTACCCAATCAAATGATCCCAACAGGGCCCAAGCGGTTATTGCCCGGATCTCAACGCCTTCTTGCTTTAACCTGTTTGCCGTTTCCCACATATTATGAAACCACCTTAGTTGTTCCTCGCGGCTGCAATGAAGGTGTACCTCGGTGACAGCTAAAGCGAGGTGATACCTTTCCCATGCTTCCTTGAGCAATTCATAAGGACCGGACATGCATTCCTGTTCAACACGAACGGCTTCAACGTCGGCATACTGCTGCTCGATATTTCCTCCCCAGGTATGTGGTGGATAGTTGCTGGTTTGTTCGTCGATATAACGCTCGGACGTGAGGTAATGATTAAAGCCAAGGATGTCGGGAGGACAGGGATTTTGAGTAAAGAAAGCTAATTCTTCAGTGCCTATTCCGGCGTCAAGTATGTATTTGTAGAGCGGGTGCGAAATATTTACTGCACCGCAAACAAGATCGATCGAGAGCCATCGGCGAAGATTCTCAAAATCGGCCTGGTACTTCAGCTTCGGGGTGCTATGCGTCTTGCCCAGGTCCTCGGTAAAAACGAGCTTAGCATGGGGATTTATTTTGCGTATGGCTTGCATTGCCAGTATGGTGCCTTTGCATTCTGCAATCAAAACCCTTAGAAAAGAACTATCATCGTTACCGTGTGGGAACCAATGGCCGTATAACCCGCAAAATCTTGCTGTTGTAAGCGGCTCATTAACGGGGGTGTAATACTCCAGCCACGGAAACTTGCGGGCAACCTGTTCAGCATATAGGGCTAAACCTTCAGAAAAAGTGTCGTTATGAAAGCTGGTGTGGGCCGGTCCACTGCCATGGTGAACCAGACCTGCAATTGGAGTCAGGTTAACCTTCCGGAGTTCGTTCAGCTTTCTTTCGGTTTCAAACCAGTCAATTTCCCGGTTTGGTTCCGGTGCATGTTTCTCCCAAAGCACAGGATAACGCATTGCGGAAATCCCGAGTGCGGCGAAACGCTGAATGTCATCTTCGCGGGTATAGTGACCTGAAAGCAGCGTCTGATCCATATAGCGATCACCGACCCGGTTAATCGAACACTCAATTCCTCCCCATATCTCAACACGGTTATTCAGTAGAATTTTATCCATTGTACACTATTTCTAAAGCCTTTAACCTGGCTTTGTTATCCTGCCGTCCGGTAAGTTGATATGGTTAACTATCCTTGGAAGTTCCGGCGATTGTAGCATGAAAAGGCAGTCTTCAATTTGATATTAGATGATGTGATTTCATCCGGTAATTCCTCTATTTAGCAATGTGCTCAAATAAGAAGGATGATAACCTATTTCAATTATATGATATATTTAAATGCGTGCCACTGTTGTTGTGGCATATCTGCTAAAAAGCTATATTCATTGGTGGAGAAAATCATCATTTTTGCTCAAAATGAGGAATATCTACAACGACTAGGTCACTTCATCAGGTTGTCCTGTGAGGTATTAGCCGCGACATGGAGTTTAAATCACGAATAAACTATACTAATAAAAAAATCAAACCGTCTATAGTAAATTTTGCGTTAGGCCTGTTTAGCCAAGCAGGTGTTTTGAAAGGCGGTGAATTTCTTAAAAACAAAAACGCCGCGTTTTCACGCAGCGTTTTCTTATTAACCGGTAAAAAAGAAACTTAGTTTCATAGTTAAACTCCTATAGGCATGTTCCAATTTGGAAGCTGACTACGGAATGCGAACATGAAAACCGTTTAATGACTAAATCCGAACCTCTAAGCTGGTTTGCTCTGTTTAGTCAGCATGGGTTTGGTGTTTTAACTGCTTAAAGAAGCCCGCTTAAAACCGCATGATTGCAGCCACCTGGCTTTCTGAAGGCATCTGTTCTTTTTCAAGCAGGTATACTTCCCCTCCATTTGCCAAGGTTTTAACCACAGCATGATCGAGGAGGTCCTCACCATCTTCGTCAGGGGTATCGTGAAATAATAATTCGTTTGCCATTTCATCAAATGTGCCCCATATGTGTTCGCCTTTACATACAAACAGGTGAGAAACCTGGGAATAGTAGGCAGCAGGAATAACATCCGCAGCGATCGACGAGGTTAATCCATTTGCTGAATTGTTTCCGTAAGTCTCCAGCGCCCTATTCAGTTTTTGGTCGAAGAAGGGTTTCAACAGCGCTTTAGCTTCCTCGTACAGTGCTTTTGTTTCCTGCCGGTCGCGATTACCGGTAAGTGCCTCAGGCCATACATTATGGTAATCACATGCACTTTTATAAATTGGGATCTCGTATTCCACACCTGCAAGTACAAGAGGCGCATTCTCTTTATTCAGAACCTCATCCCATAGCATGTCGTCGACGGCTTCAAAATAAACAAGAATGTTATCCTTGTCTTCCGGGTTTCCTCCACCTACACCGTGATAGGCACCTTCCTGCGATTGGCGGGGTGCGCGGGCACCGGAGCTCCCTGATCTAAACGTAGTTGCATCTGAGTCAGAGAGGCGTTTAACTTCCTGTATGCTTTGCGGGAGTTCAACTGGCACGATCTGCATTCCATACGCGTCGCCCTTGAACAGTTTGGCACATTGCTTACTTATTACAAGCAGGTAAAAATATTCCTTACTCATCATCAGCGGAACGAGTGGTGTCACAAAAAACGTCGGTTCTATAACCAGTTCCTCAGAAGGTACAACCGGCATTTTGATAAACTTAAAGTAGTCTTTTGCGATAAACACGGCCAGGCCAGGAGACAAACTCGTCCAAAACTGCTCGTTTCGTACCAGTTCATATCCAGGTTCAAGTAGTGGCTCTATAAACGTTTGATCATAACCTTTGTCTTTGAGCCTACGGGCAATTTCCTGTAACTGGTTTTTAAAGTTGGTTACATCAAAATGTTCATTCACTTCAACACCTGCAGGATGAGCACCTAAAAACAAGGAAATACAGCAGTCATTGTTGTAATTCGCCAGCTCCGTAAAACGTTCTTTGGTAAGTACACCAGGCAGTTCTTCTACCTCAGTTTGTGTACGATCCTCATCAAATGTCTGGTTGTTACTTTTGTTGCTTTCCACCTTATTCTCTTTTCCTTTATAAGTGTCTTCACCTTTCGAGGTGTTTCGGTTCGGGTGTCTCACCGGAACACTGGGGTCGAGTGTATCTTCACCGATCGTATACTTATCGGTTATTTCGAGGTATTCGTCCATTTTCTCCGGCGGTGTAGCCTGTATGCCCAATCCCTCTTCTTTGTTAATACCGGAAGGTTTGCCCTTGCCGGGGTGAAACACACCATTGTCGTCTTTTCCCATAGTTTGTTTAGCCATAATGATCTTTTTTAATGTTACAATCGTGAACAACGATAAGCGCATCTGCCTTGCGGAAATGGACAGCCGCAAAAACCCTATTTGCACCTGCTTAGAATTTTTCCTGCAAGTTGGCCGGCCGGGTATTGCTATACCCGGTGACACGTTTAATAATGAATAATCAGCTATTTGATCCGGTTTTGGTCTCCTCGCCTTTAATGGTATTGCGGTTGGGATGTGCAGGGGGTACAGAAGGTTGTAATTCATCCGGTCCCGTTGTATATTCATCAGATTTCTGGAGGTATTCATCCATTTTGTCGGGATCAGTACCAACCAGTCCCAAACCTTCCGATTTATTCGCGCCTGAAGGCTTGCCTTTTCCGGGGTGGAATGATCCGTTTTCGTCTTTGCCCATTATGAATAACGTTTAAGTATTTGATACAATTAATATACCACCAGCCTGCTTGTGGAACCATGGCTGGAAGAGTGGAAGAACCCCTTCATCTATTATTTACCGTCAGAAAGAATTGATAATTCTCTTGCATCGGCAGATACGTTTCCCTTTTTGATTTGAACCGGAGCCAGGTTTACTGTACTGGACCAGTTCATGTTCGCAGATATCTCAGGACACATCTAAACGCGTATCAGCCGGTGTGCCAACTTTGTCAGCTTAGAATTTATAGCTAAATTCAGCGTTATTCATTCGGGTCATCGTTTTTACCTGGGCACCTTGATTATGGTGTCAGGCCCTTGCCGGGAAGAAACTGAGCTGGTAGTTGCGGACCAGCCTGGTATAGCTTGTACATCCGGAACCTGGTTTAACCGTTAAAGAAATCAAACAACAGTAAGACATGGGCGCACCAAGACATTTATCGGTCAGAGAAATTAAAGAGACCGATATCGATACGATCAGCAGTTATTGGTTAGAGTCTGAAGGCCAGTTTTTGCACAGCCTGGGAGTTGATCTTGATAAAATTCCTTCAAGGGAGGAATGGAGAATTATGCTGACCGAACAACTTGAACAGCCTTACCACCTAAAACAATCTTATTGCCTGATTTGGCTGTTGGACCAGGTACCGGTGGGTCACTCAAACGTAAATAAAATTGTTTTTGGTGAACAAGCTTATATGCATCTACACTTATGGACCGATCCGGTCCGACGCATGGGCCTTGGTACAAACTTCATCAAAATGAGCCTGCCGTATTTTTTCAAAAACCTACAGTTGCAAAAGCTTTATTGTGAGCCTTACGCGCTAAACCCCGCTCCCAACAAAACCCTTGCGAAGGCTGGGTTCGGATTTGTAAGACAGTATACCACGACACCCGGCTATATCAACTTCGAGCAACCGGTGTCGTTATGGGAACTCACCTATAACGAGTTTCAGCAAATGCAGTAGTTAGCCTGCAGGTGGTGGCGCAGGCAAAGTGCAGAACCCAGTTTCAATCGTGCATGGGTCATGAGCCAATCATGTTAATATGGCTTAATTATTTCTGGCAGATCTGGTGAGACCAATTAGTGCACCCATGAGATTACTGCACTGAAGGATTGTACACTGGGGCAAAAAAATAGCAGGCCTGAGCCTGCTATCGATAAAGTTGTGATCTGTTTACTTAGTTACGCTCTGTCCGGTTTGCTTCTTGCTGCCCCGAAATCGCGAGGTCAAGCTTAGCATTTCTGAGTTCTTCTTCTGTCGTGCGATGATTTCTGTCGTTCAGGTGGCGGCGCACCAACTCGGATACTGTTTCAACCGACCTGTCTTCAGCACTACTGGCCGAGTTGCCATTTTCTCTGTTCATTGATCTAGATTTTGATCAAAATAAAGGTAAATACAACTACAGCTCTCAAAGCTTTACCGAGATTTAATGTAAAGTTCATATTGGCTTTCAATATTCTTTTACTTTCGCCGCATGTTTTCAGCGGTACAGCTAGGTATAAAGTATCTCCGGTATTATATCACCGCCTCCAATGGAAAAGGACATGGTGTCCATTCTCCTTTTGTATTCACCTTTATACAAAAGATATTAAATGATCATACTGCATACCCTGCGTATCGCCGGATAGAACAGGCAAGAAGAAATCTTTTAAACGATCCCACGGTAATCAATGTTGACGACTTTGGCGCAGGTAGTGTTGTTGCCAAAACAAAGTCAAGGAGTGTTGCCGTTATTGCCGGATCGTCTTTGAAGCCTGCAAAGTATAGCCAACTGCTTTTCAGAATGGTCAAATACTTTAAGCCCCGTACCATTGTTGAACTGGGAACTTCTTTAGGAATAACAACAGCATATCTTGCTGCTGCCGGGCCATCAGGGGTAATCACATTTGAAGGAGCGACCGAAGTTGCAGGTATAGCCCGGCAAACGCTGTCAGCCTGTGAGGTAACAAATGTGCAAATTGTTGAGGGAAACTTCGACGATACGCTAGAACCTGAACTTCTTAAGCTCGGATCAGTTGACCTTGCTTTTATAGATGGTAACCATCGTAAAGAGCCCACCCTCCGGTATTTTCACCAGCTGTTGTCGAAGGCAGATGAAAGCTCAGTATTCGTATTTGACGATATTCACTGGAGCAAAGAAATGGAAGCAGCCTGGAAGGAAATACAGCATGATCCCCGGGTCACGCTCACCATCGACCTGTTTTTTATCGGCATTGTTTTCTTCCGTAAAGAGCAAAAAGCACGTCAGCATTTTTCGATCCGGTTTTAAGCCTTCCATTCTCCATCCTGATTTGTAGAGTAGACCTGGTTATTACTTTAGCAAATGGGAGATTTTCCTACAGCCTGATTCTTTTTGTCATTTGTTTAAAAGCGGATAATTTCACGCACCTCAACCTTGGAGATATGACCATAGGTATACTCAAAGAACCTTCAGACGATCACAGGGTTTCACTTTTACCCGAACAGGCGGAAGCATTGATCAAAAAGAATGTTACCATCCTGTTGGAAACCGGAGCCGGAAACAAAGCCTTTGCTCCCGACGAGGTGTATGCTTCAAAAGGGGTTCGGATAGCTGGCCGTATTGAAGTGCTGAATGCTTCCGACGTTGTGCTCAGCATACAATTACTTACCCCCGATGATATCTCGCAACTAAAGAGAGGTGCTGTTGTACTTGGCGTGTACCAGCCGCTGATTAACACCAATACGATACGGGAATGGTCGCAACAAGGGCTAACTACCTTTAGTATGGATATGATCCCGCGTACAACACGTGCACAAAGCATGGATGTACTGAGTAGCCAGGCAAACATTGCAGGGTACCGGGCCGTAGTGTTGGCTGCTGGTATGTTTCCAAGATACTTTCCCATGTTTATGACTGCAGCAGGAAGTATAGCACCAGCAAAAGTACTCATTCTTGGTGCAGGTGTTGCCGGCTTACAGGCAGTTGCTACCGCCCGCCGCCTTGGTGCAGTTGTAGAAGTTTTCGACACAAGGCCCGCGGTTAAAGAAGAGGTAATGAGCCTAGGGGCAAAGTTCGTTGAAGTTGAAGGGGCAGCCGATGCATCAACAGCCGGTGGGTACGCCGTTGATCAAACAGAAGAATACAAGCAGAAGCAACAGCAGAAAATCACAGAGGCAATAGCCAAAGCTGATGTTGTAATTACCACCGCACAAATTCCGGGCAAAAAGGCTCCGATACTGATCACCGAAGCTATGTTGAACGGGATGCGGAATGGTTCACTCATCATGGACCTTGCGGCCGCGACGGGGGGTAACACCCCGTTTACGCGGAACAACGAAACCGTGGTGTATAATAATGTAACCATTGTTGGCAACAGCAACCTGGCAGCGGGTATGCCATCGGATGCAAGCAAGCTTTATGGCAAAAACATACTTAATTTTCTTAACCTGATGATTGATAAGGATGGTACCTGGAATCTCAACTGGGAGGATGACCTGGTTAAAGGTACCTGCATAACTTTCAACGGTGAACTGGTTAATGAAAGGGTCAGGCAACTGGTATAAACAGGTTTGCCTTCGGTAAGTCTCTAACCTGTTTCCAGGTTGGCTTCTTCATGATACAACTTCTACTAACGTTTAAATTTTTCTATGCAGGAAATTATCGACTGGATCGCATCCAATCATCAAACCATATTTATTGTGATACTCATGATTTTTGTGGGTATCGAAGTTATCGGCCGGGTACCAAGCGTGCTACATACCCCATTGATGAGTGGGGCGAATGCAATACATGGAGTGGTGATCATCGGCGCCATCATCGTAATGGGTAAGGCGGAGCCGGATAATTACCTGGCGCTTGTTCTTAGTTTTTTAGCAGTTGTGTTGGGTACCTTAAACGTAGTAGGTGGCTTTGTTGTTACCGACAGGATGCTGGAAATGTTTAAATCCAGGAAAAAACCATAATCAACATTATTCGTAACCGAGACCAACCACATGAACCTACTTCTCCTTATTTACCTCATATCATCTGTCACTTTCATCGTTGGTTTAAAAATGCTTTCTCACCCGGATACCGCGCGCCGGGGCAACCTGGTTGCTGCTGCAGGTATGACGCTAGCCATTGCGGGAACCATCTTCTTATACGAAGAAGACGACACCAGGCTTGGGAATTACGGTTGGATCTTTGGTGGTTTGTTGTTGGGGACCATAGTTGGTACCCTTGCTGCAAAGCGCGTCAAAATGACCGCAATGCCTGAAATGGTAAGTCTTTTCAATGGTATGGGTGGTGCTTGTGCCGCACTCATCTCCATAGTGGAATTCAACCATCATTTCGCGCACGCCGAATACATTGTATCGGGAGTAGGTGCTTTGCTACTGATCATCGTAATCGGGCTCATTATTGGTTCGGTTTCTTTTGCGGGATCAATGGTGGCATGGGGCAAACTAAATGGCAGTGTTAAAGATTATTCCTTTAAGGGGCAGCAAATTGTCAGCGCACTTATTTTATTGGTGATTGCGGGCTTAAGTGTTTACATCATCATTGCAGTACCAGATAATATCTTTCTCTTTTTTTATGCTATCCTGGTGCTTTCCCTGGTGTATGGAATCTTCTTTGTGCTCCCGATCGGAGGCGCGGATATGCCGGTCGTAATATCACTACTGAATTCGTTCACCGGGGTTGCTGCCGCCTGCGGAGGTTTCTTATACAACAACCAGGTTATGCTCACCGGTGGCATCCTCGTAGGTGCCGCGGGAACCTTGCTGACCATACTCATGTGCAAGGCGATGAACAGGAGCTTACTGAACGTATTACTTGGGTCATGGGGCGGTGGAGGTGCAGCGGGTTCAAGCACCGATTCAGCAGCTGGTCATACCAAAGAGATATCCATAACAGATGCCGCCGTTGTAATGAGCTATGCCGGAAAAGTGATGATTGTACCAGGTTACGGGTTAGCAGTTGCACAGGCCCAACACGTTTGCCACGAACTGGAGAAGTTGCTTGAAGAGAAAGGGGTTACCGTTAAGTATGCGATACATCCGGTTGCCGGCCGTATGCCGGGTCATATGAACGTATTGCTCGCGGAAGCCGACGTAAACTATGAAAGCCTGATTGAAATGGAAGAGGCGAATAATGAGTTCTCCACAACCGACGTGGTGCTCGTGCTTGGTGCCAACGACGTTGTAAACCCGGCAGCAAAGACCGATCCTGCATCGCCGATTTATGGAATGCCAATCCTCGAAGTTGAGCAGTCAAAGCTGGTGATTGTAAACAAACGTAGTATGAAGCCAGGCTATGCGGGTATTGAAAACATGTTGTTTTTTCAACCCAAAACATCGATGCTATTTGGTGATGCAAAAAGTGTTTTACAAAAACTTGTAACCGAAATAAAGGCGCTATAGAATGCACGAAATGGTAACGATCTAAAAGGTTTATATCGGCTCTTCCGCAAAACCTATGGTTCTGAGCATCAATTATTCACTCGGGCTGATGACATTCAGCTAATACTTCCTGCTGAAATGATCAACCCGGGAACTAATTTCAACCGGGTAAATCTCCGCTTCCAATCCAAACACTTCCCTGAATCCTATTTACCTTAATACACTTCCCTGTGCCTGCTTCTGAAATAAATATTCCGTCCCGTTTGCTTGAGTCCATGGAAGGCGTGCCGGGTTTCGAAAAGCAGCCCTTTGTTGAGGCTCACCAGGCTGCTCCTATAACATCCATACGACTGAACCCATCTAAGTTACCTTCGCCTCACCAGGCCGAAGCGGGGATCATCAACGCTTTCCAGCAACAAACTGGTCAGCATATTGACGTATCAGAAGTGCCCTGGTGCAAGAATGGCCGGTACCTTTCTGCAAGACCTTCTTTTACACTCGACCCCCTGTTTCATGCAGGCGCGTATTATGTTCAGGAAGCAAGCAGCATGTTTCTTGAACACGCGCTCAGGTCATTGTACCCGGGATCCAAAGCCCCGGAAACAGCCCTTGACCTCTGCGCTGCGCCGGGTGGTAAGAGCACCCTGATCACGTCGCTTTTTCAAACAGCTTTCATCGTCTGTAATGAGGTGATCAAAACCAGGGTCAGCATTCTTGCAGAAAACATGAGTAAGTGGGGGAGTGATAATGTGGTGGTCACGCACAACGATCCAAAGGACTTTGAACAGCTACGGGGCTTTTTCGACCTTGTCGTAATAGATGCACCCTGCAGCGGCAGTGGCTTATTTCGCAAGGACCCGTTGGCAATAGAAGAGTGGAGCGAAGCAAATGTGCATATGTGCAGTATGCGCCAGCAACGCATTTTAAGCGATGCACTTCCAGCGCTGAAGCAGGATGGCTACCTGGTATACAGTACCTGCAGCTACAGCGTTGAGGAAAACGAAAACATATGCGATTGGCTGATTGATAAAGGTGGGCTTGAACCGGTAAAGATTCCTTTTGAACAAAGCTGGGGTATAGTTGAAACCATGTCGGAAATACATGGAGCACCCGGTTATCGTTTTTACCCCGGCAGGGTTTCGGGAGAAGGATTTTTCATGGCTTGTTTCAGGCAGGTTGATGATAACGGTGAATATGCTTCCCGTAAAAGCGCAATACAAAAGCCCACCAGGACTATGGTTGAAACCATCGCGCCCTGGTTAATGAATAGCACAGAACTCGACTTTGCTTTACAGAAAGATATGTTGATTGCATTTCCGGCCAGATTTAGGGAGCAGTTACAGATGGCGCAGGGTGTTTTGAGCACCAGGAAATCAGGCGTCGCCATCGGAGAAATTAAGGGCACGGATCTGATCCCACATCATGAGTTTGCCTTATCACCATTGCTGAGTGCAGCTGTTGGGGCAGTTGACCTGGATCTGCAAAACGCATTGCTTTACCTGAAGCGAAAAGATTTGAAAGACACGGTAAAAGGGAAGGGGTGGATGCTTGCCCGTTACCAGGGCTACAATCTTGGATGGATGAAGGTCCTGCCAAACCGGATCAATAACTATTACCCGGTTAACTGGAGAATTCTTAAAGACTAAGTATGGGTTTGATCCAGGTTGCGGCTGTTGCGTTACGCTTTCGGCCGGGACACAACAATACTAACGACAGAAAGGGCTAGCTGACCTTTCAACGGTGTTGCTAACCCTAACAGTTGTCGTATATAATTACGAGTAGCCGCTTTCAGCGATGTCGTTTAATAAAGCCATGTATAAACTGAGTTGCCCAGTAATGCGATGTAGTACACGAGTGCGACGCAAGGATGCTCAATAGTGAGCCTTCAGTTTGGCCCAAAAAAAGGGCCGGCTAATTATAATGAGTCGTAGTAATTACTTTTCTTCAAAGTACCTGTTTAACCCCTCGAGACTTAATGGCCTGATCTCAACATCACCGGTTTCTTCTTCAACCCTGATGTTTTCGGGGCTACGTACAACAATCTCCGGTTTTCCATTCTGCTCAGAGACCTTGCCACTGACGCAAACATTTTTATTGGTCAGGTATTCTTCAGGCTTGTAAGGAAAATTTTTAAGATCACCGGAATTAATAACAATATTCATCTGGCTGCTTGCGGTACCACTGCCGATATAGATCAGCGTAGGTCTTGTACCATCTTTTTTAAAGCCCGATGTTTTTCCACAAACTGTAACCTTATCACCAACATATTTACCGGCATCTTTTGGTGAAATACTGGATTGGGCAAAACCGGGTGAGAATACCAGGATGAAAGCTATGGCGGAGAGGATATGTTTTCTCAAGTGCAAAAGTTTAGAAGTGAAGGTTAGCCGTTTTGAATATTAAAAGTATCGCTTTTTATCAAAGCTCAAAAATATATAGGAAGATTTTCGTAGAAAGATTTTTGAAAAAACCAGCAACTTTTTTTCCTTTAGTTAACCGTCGCAAATAAACGGTCAATCGGGTGCCATATTGTGTTTTAAAGCAACTGTATATTACAGCCTTTTTCGCGGCTTATCCAGAACTGATGGCTTTATGGTCCATGTTGGCCAGCACATCTGGTGCCTTGTTTAAATAATATTTTCTCATTTGTTTGTACAGCCGTACATTTCCGGTAAACTTAGGCTTACCACGGCCGGTCGCCAACCATAAATTGCTTAACATATGAACCTTCCCATTGCGGACAATCATTCATTCGACAGCTTTTATACCCAGGTCACCTGTTACCGGTTTCGTACCGGCCACGGCGAAAACAGCCTGCTGTTAAGCTACCCGGGGTTTACCAGCTTCTCCGCTTGTTCGATAATCTACTGCACACCATAAAATCAGTTGCTGCCCAGCCATCTGCTGCCGCAACAGCTAACTACAAACTGCTTAATCAGATCACAAACACTTTGAAAATTATGAAAAGATCATTTGGTTTTCTGCTTGTCTCTGCAACCATAATGTTAGGTGCAATCTCTTGTAATAATAACCCGGAAAATAAACAAGATATGAATGACAGTACAAATTTGAAGTTGGTGAGTCGTGCAGATTGGGGGGAAGCCGATGGCAAAAAAGTGTACCTGTATACACTTACAAACAAAAATGGTATGGTCGTAACGATCACCAATTATGGCGGTGTGGTTACGTCGTGGACAATGCCCGACAAAAACAACAACAAGGGAAATATTGTACTCGGCTTTAATGAACTCAAAGGCTATCAGGCACCTCCGCCCTACTTCGGCGCACTAATCGGACGCTATGGCAACCGTATCGCTAATGGTAAATTTACCCTTGATGGTAAGGAATACAAGCTTGCAACCAACAACGATAAAAATCACCTGCATGGCGGCAACAAAGGTTTCGATAAAGTCGTATGGGATGCTACACCATCAACTGATAGCAGTGCATTAACCCTGAATTACCTGAGCAAGGATGGAGAAGAAGGGTATCCCGGCAACCTGAAGGTGACCGTAAAATATACCCTCACCGATAACGACGAACTCAGGATTGTATACGACGCCGAAACCGACAAGGCCACACCGGTAAACCTTACCAATCACAGCTACTTCAACCTCACCGGCGACGTATCAAACAACATACTTAATCATTCTTTAAGCATTGATGCCGACAGGTACACCCCGGTCGACAAGACCCTTATTCCCACAGGCGAACTAAAAGCCGTATCGGGAACACCATTTGATTTTAAAACCTCAAAATTGATCGGCACAGACATCGGGAAGGTACCTGGTGGTTATGATCACAATTTTGTTCTAAATGGTACCTCGGGTTCAATGCGCAAAGTAGCGGTGCTTTCCGACTCAACAAGCGGGCGCCAGCTTACGGTTTTTACAACCGAACCCGGTCTTCAATTTTACTCCGGCAACTTCCTCGATGGCAAACTTCAAACCTCCGACGGCAAATCCATAAACAAGCATACCGGCTTGTGTTTGGAAACACAACATTTTCCTGACTCTCCCAATAAGCCAGCTTTCCCTTCTACGATATTGAAGCCGGGAGAAAAGTACCATACCGAAACAACATATGCAGTAGCCGTAGTAAAATAATGGCTGCCTCAATGCCATACAAGCTCCGCTGTTCACCGCACCGGTAACCATAAATGTTTGAAATTGATTGAAACAAAGGCTTTCTTGTTCGACCTCAACGGAACCATGATCGATGATATGTATTATCATATCAGGGCATGGTACGATATCCTTAATCAGCTTGGTGCGAAATTGTCGATGGACGAAGTAAAAGCCCAGTGCTATGGCAAGAATCATGAATTACTCGAACGCATTTTCCCAGGTCGGTTTTCCGTCGCGGAAAAAGACAAGATGAGTTATGAAAAGGAAAAAGCCTATCAACAAGCTTTTCGCCCGCAACTGAAGTTGCTGGATGGCCTTTCGGAATTACTGGAAATCGCATACAATAGCGGGATTAAAATGGCGATTGGTTCTGCAGCCATCATGTACAATATCGACTTCGTGCTCGACGGTACCAACATTCGTAAATATTTCGATGCTATTGTAAGCGCCGACGACGTTAGAGAAAGCAAGCCCAATCCCGAAACGTTCCTCGAAGCGGCACTACGCCTGGGCGTTTCACCTGAGTCATGCATTGTTTTCGAGGATACGCCTAAAGGTGTTGAAGCAGCCTTTAACGCTGGCATGAGGGCAGCTGTTATTACCACTATTCACGAACCTGCTGAATTCAATCATCTAAATAACGTTATCGGCTTTGCAAGCGATTTCATTTCATTAAAACACCTTCTGCCGAAGCAGTCATTGAAAGAAGTATTATCTTAACCTCCGAAAAATTACCCAATGGACTCCTCTGGAAATTATGTGATCGGGGTGGATTACGGAACAGACTCTGTTCGCTCCATCCTGGTAGACGCGTCAAATGGAAAAGAGATCGCCTCAGCAGTCTATTATTACCCGCGATGGAAAGCGCAACAATTTTGTGATGCATCCATCAACCAGTTCAGGCAACACCCGCTCGACTACGTTGAGGGGCTCGAAGAAACCATCAAGCGTTGTCTACTGCAGGCTGGCCCCGCGGTAGCTGCAAACGTGAAAGCCATTTCCGTTGACACAACAGGCAGTACCCCGGTAGCGGTCGACCGTTCCGGAACCCCGCTTTCCTTGCTTCCGGGTTTCGAAAATAACCCCAACGCTATGTTTGTGCTTTGGAAAGATCATACCGCAGTCGACGAAGCTGCACAGATCAATGAGCACGCTACGCGTTACGAAACCAACTACCTTAAATTTATTGGGGGTATTTATTCTTCGGAATGGTTTTGGGCAAAGCTGCTCCGCATTTTACGCGTCGATGAAGACGTACGTAAAAATTGTTACTCCTGGGTAGAACATTGCGACTGGATAACATTTTTGCTTACAGGCGGTACCGAGGTACACGACCTTAAGCGAAGTGTATGTGCTTCCGGGCATAAAGCCCTTTGGGCACGCGAATGGGGTGGCCTTCCGCCAGACTCATTTTTTACCGAACTGGATCCTTTGCTCCAGGGTTTTACCAAACGCCTTAGCATAGATGCATATGCATCCGATAAACCGGCCGGGAACCTGTCAGCGGAGTGGGCCGGCCGCCTTGGCTTGTCAACCGAAGTGATTATCGGTGTTGGTGCCTTCGATGCCCACATGGGCGCAGTGGGCGGCCAGATCGAACCTTATTACCTCAGCAAAGTAATGGGCACTTCAACATGCGATATGTTGGTTGCCCCCGAAAACGAGGTAGGGGATAAGCTGATCAACGGCATATGCGGCCAGGTGCCGGGTTCTATCATTCCTGGCATGTTGGGTATGGAAGCGGGGCAGTCAGCATTTGGCGACGCCTATGCCTGGTTCCGGAACATGTTGGCATGGCCGCTAAAAAATATACTCACCCATTCTTCTTTACTTGATGCTGAAATGAGCAGCAAGATTATAGATGAAACAATTGACCGGATCATACCTGAACTGAGCCGCCAGGCTGAACTACTGCCACCCGATGAAGATGGCGAACTCGCGGTCGACTGGTTTAATGGTCGTCGTACACCCGACGCCAACCAAACCGTTACAGGCGCCATCACAGGTCTTAACCTCGGCTCCGATGCCCCACGTGTTTTCAGGTCGATTGTCGAAGCAACCTGCTTCGGTGCCAAAGCGATTGTCGACCGGTTCAACGAACAAGGAGTTCCGGTTAAAGGTTTGATTGGCATGGGCGGGGTTGCGAAAAAATCACCCTTTATTATGCAAATGATGGCCGATGTAATGAATATGCCCATCCGTATTCATCGCTCCGAACAAACATGCGCCCTTGGTGCCGCAATGTTTGCCGCCACTGCATCCGGCATATACAGCCGGGTTGAAGACGCAATGCATGCAATGGGCCAGGGTTTCGACGCCGAATACCATCCTGATGCAACTAAGGCCGAAGCCTATGCAAAACGATACGAACGTTACAAAAAGCTGGGCGATTTTGTGAGCCACAGTTAAACCAAAAAAAACGAATGAGTAAATACACAGACATAAAGGAACAGGCTTACGAAGCAAACATGCAATTGCCAAAGCTGGGCCTGGTCATTTTCACTTTTGGCAATGTAAGCGCCGCAGATAGGGATCTCGGCGTTTTTGCAATTAAACCCAGCGGGGTTGCTTATGATAAGCTCACACCAAACGATATGGTGATTGTCGATTTTGAGGGCGTAACCGTCAAAGGCAAAATGCGGCCGTCATCCGATACACTTACCCATGCTGTTCTCTACAAGCATTGGGAAAAGATCAATGGTATCGTTCACACCCATAGCACGTATGCAACCGCCTGGGCGCAATCGCAGCGCGACATACCCATTTTTGGAACCACGCACGCCGACTACAACACCGTTGATATTCCTTGCGCTCCACCAATGGACGATCACATGATCGAGGGTGATTACGAACTGCAAACAGGCCACCAGATCATGAACTATATGAAGCACAAAGGTCATAGCTACGAAGAGGTTGAAATGATCCTGGTCGGTAATCATGCGCCATTCAGCTGGGGAAAAACAGCTGAGAAAGCCGTGTACAACAGCGCCATTCTCGAAGCAATTGCACAAATGGCTTTCTTAACGGAGCAAATCAATCCACAGGCGCCGCGGCTCAAAGACGCACTCAAAAACAAACACTGGCAGCGAAAACACGGCGCCAACTCATATTACGGCCAGGAAGAAAGCAAGTAGCATTTTTTTGGGGCGGGCATTTGATCATTGTGGAGACATCGTTGCCACGCTCGGTTCATCGGCAGTTTTTTATGGCAACGGCGAGCATAAAACCGGATTTAGTGTACAGCCAATATAACCTTTCGGACAGCAAGCAAACACATTGCTTGTACAACTTAAACAACTACTAACTATGATAGACTTAAAAAAACTGGAGGTTTGGTTTGTAACCGGCAGCCAGCATTTATACGGTGAGGAAACACTCAGGCAGGTGGATGAACATTCCATGCAGATTGCCAAAGCTTTCAACGATTCAGATCAGCTTGCGGTATCAGTGGTGTTTAAACCAGTGGTAAAATCAACAGAAGAAATCTATAACATCTGCCAGGAAGCAAACGTAGCCAAGAATTGCATCGGAATTATCGCCTGGATGCACACCTTCTCTCCCGCAAAAATGTGGATCGGTGGCTTGAAAATATTAAAGAAGCCACTGCTCCATTTACATACACAATTTAACCGCGATATTCCATGGAACGAGATCGACATGGATTTCATGAACCTGAACCAAAGCGCCCATGGTGACCGTGAGTTTGGATTTATGATGACAAGAATGCGGCTCAACCGCAAAGTTGTTGTCGGGCACTGGCAAGATGAGCAGGTACTACTACAAATAAACGTTTGGGCCAGGGCAGCCGCTGGTTGGAACGATTGGCAGGGTGCTAAGTTTGTCCGCTTTGGCGACAACATGCGTTATGTTGCTGTTACGGACGGTGATAAAGTTGAGGCCGAATATAAATTCGGTTATTCCGTTAACACCCATGGCATCGGCGACCTGGTACAGGTAATCAATAAAGTGGGCGACGATGAAATTGGAAAACTCATACAGGAATACGAAGACAGCTATAACCTTGTTGAAGGCTTAAGAGCAGGTGGAAACCAGCACGACTCACTTCGCGAGGCAGCCAGGATAGAAATCGGCATGCGTTATTTTCTGCAGGACGGCAACTTCAAAGGTTATACCGATACATTCGAAGACCTGCATGGCATGGCGCAGCTTCCAGGCATCCCATCACAAAGGCTGATGGCCGAAGGCTATGGCTTTGGCGGCGAAGGTGACTGGAAAACCTCTGCATTGGTACGCGCCATGAAGGTTATGGGTAGCGGTTTACCAGGCGGCAACTCCTTCATGGAAGATTATACCTATCATTTTGATCCATCTAATCCCCTGGTTCTCGGATCGCATATGCTGGAAATTTGCCCTACCATAGCCGATGGTAAACCAAGCTGTGAGATCCACGCATTAGGTATTGGCGGCAAAGCTGACCCGGTAAGGTTGGTTTTTAATTCTGCAGCAGGACCGGCAATCAACGCAACCATTGTTGATATGGGTAACCGTTTCAGGTTAATTGTAAACGAAGTTGAAGCTGTAACTGCCGAACACCAGTTGCCGAAATTGCCCGTTGCCCGTGTACTATGGAAACCATTGCCCGACATGAAAACAGGATGTGCTGCGTGGATTTACGCTGGTGGTGCACACCACACCGGGTACAGTCAAAACCTTACCTCCGAACACATGGAAGATTTCGCAAGTTTTGCAGGGATCGAATTTGTAAACATCGGCAAGAACACCACCTTGTACCAGCTCAAAAATGAATTGCGCTGGAGCGAAGCTTACTACAACACCTTTAAATAAACCAAACCATACAGCTGTACTGCTGCATTAATAACTAACCAAGACTTATTACCCCTAACAATTCTGCTTATGAATCAGAACATGGTATTAGCCGATTATATCGTCTTCATTATTTACTTCATCATTGTGTCCGCTTATGGTTACAGCATTTACCGTAAGCGCAAAGTCGGCGAACACGATGCTAAAGCATTTTTCCTTGCGGAAGGAACGCTTACCTGGTGGGCAATTGGCGCTTCGCTGATTGCTTCAAACATTTCAGCAGAACAGTTCATCGGTATGAGCGGTGAGGGCTTTTTCCTTGGTGTAGCTGTTGCAGCTTACGAGTGGATCGCCGCAATCGCCCTGATCATTGTTGCAGTGTGGTTCATCCCGGTATACCTTAAGAACCATATTTATACCATGCCGCAGTTCCTTAAAACAAGGTATAACGAAAGCGTGGCGCTCATCATGGCCATCTTCTGGTTATTCCTGTACGTATTTGTAAACCTTACTTCAATCCTGTATCTCGGTGCTGTTGCGATCAATGGACTTGCCGGCGGTGAGTATTTTCACGTCATCATGGTGGGGCTTGCGGTGTTTGCCCTGATTATCTCCCTCGGAGGTATGAAGGTGGTTGCATATACCGATGTTATCCAAGTTGCAGTACTGATCATCGGTGGCCTTGTAACTACCTATATCGCCTTAACTGTTGTAGGTGAAAAGTTCGGAGTTGGTGCAAACGCAATTGCCGGTTTCAAAGCACTGCTTAACGATGCCCCGGACCACTTCAAGGTAATTATACCAAGACCCGAAAGTACCGTAGCAAACGCTAACGTACTGCAAAACGACATCAACAAGTACATCACTTTTCCCGGTCTTGCAAGTTATATGGCGGGTATCTGGATCATCAACCTGAATTATTGGGGTTGTAACCAGTACATCACACAACGTGCACTGGGTGCTGATTTGCATACTGCGCGCACAGGTATCCTCTTTGCAGGTCTGTTGAAACTGTTAATGCCGGTTATCGTAATGCTTCCGGGTATTGCGGCCTACGTATTGCACAGAAACGGTCACTTACCTCAGTTGGTTGGTGGAAAGGATGGTGCTTATTCAGCAATGCTCACCTTCCTGCCAACGGGTCTGAAAGGATTATCAGTTGCTGCGCTTACCGCCGCGATCGTTGCCTCCCTTGCCGGAAAGGTTAACAGTATCTCAACCATCTTCACGCTCGACGTTTATAAAAAGTATATCGGGAAAAATGCATCCGAAAAAAACCAGGTAATTACCGGTCGTGCAACCGTATTTGTTGCTATGATTGTGGCAGTACTGTTTACCTGGAGCGACATCCTGGGTATCGGCGGTGAAGGTGGATTTACCTTTATTCAAAAGTATACCGGCTTTATCAGCCCGGGAATTCTTGCGATGTTCCTGTTAGGTATGTTCTGGAAGAGGACAACCGGTGCGGCAGCCGTTGCGGGGGTAATCGCCGGTTTTGTACTTTCGGTTGTATTTAACGAGTTTGCTCCGCAATGGTTTGGAAACGAAACTTTCCTGTATACTGCCTACCACGACGGTAAGGACTTCGTAATTCCTTTCCACATCTGTATGGGACTCTCCTTTATGTTTACCGTGATACTAATGGTATTGATGAGCCTTGCAGGTCCGAAAGTTAACCCGAAAGCGTTTGAGCTTGATAAGTCTATGTTTAAGGTTAACCCAACTACAATGGCTTTGATTGTGGTTACCTTGCTCCTGATCTCTGCTTTATATGTGAAGTTCTGGTAAACACCATTTGCATTAACATGAATAAGCCCGTTCCGGTCTGGAACGGGCTTTTTTATTTGTAGTGGTCTTATTGCATCTTGTCAGCAGGCAACGTTAAATACCGCCGTTAACATGCTCTTGCACGATCACGATTATCTCTTTTTTGCGTCCTGGCGATCAGCGGAATCTTTCTTTTGTTCCATCTTCGAGGTGTTCATAGCGGCTGTATCTGTGCTGATCGCATTACTATTTACGACACCATCGGGTGGCGGTGTTGAGTCTGGTGCGCCCTTCGTTACCTCGCTCTCATTGATATTGCTATCGTTGTTGCCGGCACAACTGGTAAATGCGATAATTGTCATCAGGGTTGAAACAAACAGTAATTTTTTCATTTTGCGCGTATTGGTTAATGGAATGGAAGAACGTTTTCGTAAGTTACTTACCCGGCCACCCGCCCGCTTACAGGAAGGAATGCCGCTAGCAGAAACTATGTTATCGAATGTATAAAAGCCGTGCCGTGGTTTCAAGCACAGAATAAAGTATTTTTATCGCCTACGGATATAAACTGACTGAAACCATGGCTAAAGAAACCGGTAATCCGAAAGAAACAAAACGATGTTTTGTGGTAATGGGATTCGGGATTAAAACAGATTATGCAACAGGAAGAAAGCTGGATTTAAACAAGTCGTACCGGCTGCTGATAAAACCCGTTGTCGAAGAAAAAGGCCTTATCTGCATCAGGGCCGATGAAATCAGGCACTCCGGCAGTATAGACCTCCCGATGTACCGGGAGCTACTACAGGCGGATGTAGTCATCGCCGACCTTTCTACGGCTAACGTCAATGCCTTTTATGAGTTGGGTATCCGGCATGCATTACGTCCGCACACCACTATCGTTATCTCCGAAGACAAACTTGTTTATCCGTTTGACCTTAACCATATAAAAATTACGAGCTATACCCACCTTGGTGAAGGCATCGAATACGAAGAAGTGGAACGTTTTAGAAAGGTGCTGGGTGAAACGTTGCAGGCAGTACTCGACAAAACAGAAGCAGACAGCCCTGTTTATACATTTCTCGATAACCTCAGGCCACCATCACTGGAGGAACAGATAAAACAGGCCGTTGACCAATCCAAAGCAATAACCGCCGAACTTACTGCCGGTGATAGCGAAAGCAAGTCCGTTAAGGCTGAAAATGAAACGCTTTCGCTGCTTATCGAGCAAGGTGAAGATGCGATACGCCGGCAGGATTTCGCAACTGCGAAAGCCCTGTTCGAGTCTGCAACCCTTATCGGTAAAGCAAAGGGGCAAACGGCCGGTGCAAACAACGATGCCTACCTGGTACACCGCCTGGCACTTGCTACTTACAAAGCCCGTAAGCCCGATCCGGTTACATCGTTGAAAAATGCCCTGGAACTGCTCGGGCAGCTGGATCTTAACCATACCAACGACCCCGAAACGGTTGCGCTTGCCGGAGCCATTGAGAAACATCTCTATGAACTGGGGCAACCAGAGGATCACCTTAGTAACGCTATTTTGTATTTTCAACGGGGTTATTACCTGCTGAACAACAGGTATAACGGCATTAACCTCGCCTATATGCTTAACTGCAGAGCCAATTCATCGCTATGCCTCAACAAGCAGGAGCAGGTCGCCGACCTGGTTTATGCGGGCCACACACGACGTCGAGTGTTGCTGATTTGCGACAACGACGCCAAACAACTTGCGGATCGGGAAAGCCGGGCCCTAAACAGCGCAGCCGATAATATTGAAACCGTCCGGCAACAGGCTTTCAATAATGAACAGAAGTTTTGGATTGAAGTAAATCGTGCAGAAGCGTATTTCGGCCTGGGCATGTTTGAAGAATACAAATCCTCTGTAGACAAAGCCAGTTCAATTGAACACGACCAGTGGATGATGGATGCTTTTCAAAAACAGATTGACAAAATAAGGCTCCTCCTCAAAAACACCGGCAACCTGTTAACGCCTAAGTGGAAAGAACCTAGATAGGAGATAGAGAGTTTGGGCTTTAAAATTTTAAACAACCGGGGCTGGTATAGAACGGCAAACATCGTTATGAGGTAGATTAGCCTTGGGCTTTAGTGAGCTCCGCTTCGCACATGTCCTCAGGTAGGGAGCACCGGTTTCCTGATATAACATTGCTTTTCCCTTTAATTTATTGATCTTCGTTGAGTCGAAAATAAAACAACCGCATGCTCGTAGACAATTTCAACAGGACTCATAATTATCTGCGCATATCGCTCACGGATAATTGTAACCTGCGATGCTTTTACTGCATGCCTGAGGAAGATTACGCCTTTGCCCCCCATGCGCAATTGATGCAGGTGGAGGAGATACAGGAAATTGCGGAAACTTTTGTCGCTCTTGGTGTAAACAAAATCCGGCTGACAGGCGGTGAGCCCCTGGTTCGAAAGGATGCTGCCAAAATTATTACCGGATTGTCGCGCCTGCCTGTTGAACTTACTATGACCACCAACGGGGTACGCCTGCACGAATTTGCAGCGGTAATAAACGATGCCAACATTCGTTCAGTTAACATCAGCCTCGATACGCTTAACAAAGAAAAGTTTCAACTGGTTACCCGTCGCAATAATTTCGACCGGGTTTGGCAAAATATCCAGCTCATGCTCGACATGGGTGTACACGTAAAAATTAACGTGGTAGCCATGGCGGGGCTCAACGAAACAGAGATCAACGACTTCATCGCATGGACGAAAGACACACCCGTTCATGTTCGCTTTATTGAGTTTATGCCTTTTACCGGTAACAAATGGACAAGCAATAAAGTGGTCAGCTGGCAACAGATTTTGGCACAGGTAGAAACGGAATATTCCTATTTACCGCTTAAAGGATCAGCAAACGATACCGCAAAAAAGTATATTGTTCCCGGGCATAAAGGAACTTTTGCAATCATCAGCACCATGACTTCACCATTTTGCGGAACGTGCAACCGGATGCGTTTGACAGCTGATGGGAAAATGAAAAATTGCCTCTTTTCCAAAGAAGAAACCGACCTGTTATCTGCCCTTCGATCAGGACAGTTTATAGCGCCATTGATCCGGCAGTCTATTGCAGCTAAGGCAGCAGAATTGGGAGGTCAGTTTGGTAAGATACTCGACCAGGTTCATCCTGAAGATATCCTGAACAGGAGTATGATATCAATTGGTGGATAATGAAACCCGTAATTACCATTGAATACTGTCCGAAATGTGGCTGGCTGTTGCGGGCCGCTTACATGGCGCAGGAACTGCTCACAACATTTGTAAATGAGCTGCAGGGAGTACAGCTGCAGCCGTCAGAAGCCAGCGGAACTTACCTTATAACAATGGACGGCGAGTTGATATTTGATCGCCGTAAAGCGGGCAGGTTTCCGGAAATAAAGGAGCTCAAGCAATTAATCCGCGACCGGGTGGCTCCGGGAAAAGATCTCGGGCATTCGGATCGCCATGCGCCGGCATCCTGAACTTATCCTCTACCCACCAAGTTTTCCGTAGTGTTGTAATATCCCCTCAATTCCCGGGTTGCTTAACCTTGACCAGCCTCATGATCGCTCAGGTTTATCTCATAAAAGAGACTTATTTTGCCGTAAAGCTAATCTGAGATGGTGCATTTCATGGTTCATAATTACCAGCCTTCCGGGGTGTGTTCTGCTGAGGATCGACGGAAATGCATTAAACCAGTAGAGTTAAGGTAACGATACACAGCAAGATTGTTGACCAGCCAGCCAAAATATTTAAGATGATATCGGTTAATGAAGCAGTTCAAATTATCCGCTCGGCGGTAAGGCAACTTAGCCCGGTTGTTATGCCGCTTGAACAAGCAGCGGGTTTGGTGCTTGCTGCTGATGTTTTTGCGCCGGTAGATGTACCTTCTTTTGAACAGTCGGCAATGGATGGCTACGCCATTCGATTTGATGACCTCGCAAGTGCTAAAACCCTCCTGGTTGAAGGCGAGGTGCCTGCCGGTGTTGCCCGGGAATTTGCTGACCTGCAGCATAAAGCCATACGCATATTCACGGGTGCTCCTGTGCCGGCCGGGGCTGATACTGTCGTAATGCAGGAGAAGGTTTTGGTGGAGGAGGGGACTATAACAGTAAACGATCCGGACCTTACGAAAGGATCGAATGTGCGTGCAAAGGGAGCTGAAATAGGCAGGGGAGACCTCGGCCTTCCTGCCGGCACCTATCTCTCACCGGCAGCGGTCGGCTTCATTGCAGGTATAGGTATTTGCGAGGTGATGGTATTTCCTCCCCCACGGATCAGCATTATTGTTACCGGCCGCGAGTTACAACAGCCCGGTAGGCCATTGCTACCCGGCCAGGTTTACGAGTCCAACTCGTATAGCCTTAGGGCAGCTCTCAGGCAGCATGGAATACTTAACGTGCGGGTAATTACCGCCGACGACCACGTTGGCGAGCTGCAACAAAAGCTGGAAGCTGCCCTAAACGAGTCGGATATGGTTCTTTTGACGGGAGGGGTAAGTGTAGGGGATTACGACTTTGTTCTGGAGGCAGCGTCCATGTGCGGGATCACAAAACTGTTTCACAAGATTAAGCAACGTCCGGGCAAACCATTATTTTTTGGCATGCGTAACGGCACACCGGTGTTCGGCCTTCCGGGAAACCCATCATCTGTACTCACTTGTTTCTATGAATACGTTACGGAGGCTCTGGAGCAGTTAGCCGGAATTCGGGCTAAGCCAGGTGCCGCATACCTGGAATTTGGTGAGGCATATTCAAAAAAAGCAGGACTTACCCACTTTTTAAAAGGTAGGTATACCGGTAACCAGGTTGTACCGCTAAATGCCCAGGAGTCTTTCCGCCTAAGTTCATTTGCCACAGCAAATTGCCTGATCAAATTAGAAGAGCAGGCCACGGACTTTAAAGTCGGTGATATTGTTGAAGTGCATAAATTGCGTTGAGTTGTATGGGTGATAGTTATATCGTATTCTACCTGCTGCTGTTTGTAGTTGCTTTTCTTTATGCTTCCGTAGGGCATGGGGGCGCCAGTGGCTACCTGGCACTCATGGCCATTTTTAGCGTAACACCGGAGGTTATGAAACCAACGGCATTGCTCCTGAACCTTTTTGTTTCTCTTACCTCATTCATCCAGTTTTACCGCGGAAAACATTTCATAAGGCGAATTTTCTTGCCGCTTGCCATAGCTTCGATACCCATGTCGTTTATCGGTGGCTTAATGGTGGTTCAGGCAGATGTTTACAAAAAGATCCTCGGGCTGCTGTTACTCATTCCAATCGTTCGTTTCTTATTCTTCAGGAATCCGGAGGTGCATGAAACGAAACAGCCACTTTTGGGGTTATCCCTTGTAATTGGCGGAGCCATTGGTTTGTTGTCGGGGATGATCGGTATCGGCGGCGGGATCATTTTATCGCCGATCCTACTTTTGTTGCGTTGGACCGATCAGAAACAAACCGCAGCCATTAGTGCACTCTTTATCTTTGTGAATTCACTGGCAGGACTGGCTGGGCAGCTAACGAAGGGGATCAGTTTTACTCCCCATATGTTTTGGTATGTTCTGATCGCGTTCGCCGGTGGTCTTGGAGGCGCCTGGTTCGGAGCATTAAAGTTCCGGCAGGATTTACTAAAAAACATTTTGGCCTCCGTGCTGTTGCTTGCAGTTTATAAACTTTTGTTTACGCAAGCTTAATAAAATAATTGACTTAATACCCGATCTGTATGCCGCTAACCGTTTCCTTATTCGGACAATTATCAGATATCACAGGCTCAAACATTATTGAAGTCGAAAACGTTATTGATACTAACTCATTGATTAACAATATAAAGGAAAGGTTTCCTCTAATAAAAGACAATAAGTTTGCGGTTGCAGTTGACAAAAAGATCATCAGGGAGAATACCCTTTTGACAGAACAAAGCCTGGTAGCGCTGTTGCCTCCCTTTTCCGGCGGTTAAAATGATTAATAGTGAACGATATCACCGGCAGATGATCCTTCCAGGAATGGGGATCGAAGGCCAGCAGAAGCTTTCCAATGCAAAGGTGCTCGTAATTGGCGCTGGTGGGCTTGGTTGTCCTGTATTGCAATACCTCGCGGCTGCCGGCACCGGAAAGCTGGGGATTGTTGATGATGACCTAGTTTCACTTTCAAACCTTCATCGACAGGTATTGTATTCCGTGGCAGACATCGGCAAGTCAAAAGCGACATCTGCTGCATCGAAACTCGAGGCGTTAAATCCAGACATCGAGATTATCCCTTACCCTTTTAGACTGACCAACCAGAATGCACTGGACACAATTTCAGGCTATGATATTGTAGTTGACGGTTCCGACAATTTTGGCACCCGCTATATGGTTAATGATGCCTGTGTAATCCTGGGTAAACCGCTCGTTTATGGTGCTATCTCGAAGTTTGAAGGGCAGATGACTGTTTTTAATATGCCCGGGAAGGATGGACAGAGCGGGGTTAATTATCGCGATCTTTTTCCTGTACCCCCAGGCGAGATGGAGGTTCCAAACTGTGAAGATGCCGGTGTCTTAGGAGTTTTGCCCGGTATTATAGGTGCTTCAATGGCAAATGAAGTACTTAAGATCATCATCGGATTTGGGGTTGTAAGTACAGGTAAACTGTTGACATTTAATGCCTTAACTAATAGTACATATGAATTTATTTTAGGTGATCATAGTGATGATTACATTGTTCCTGGCAATGTTGATGCTTTTATGCAAGCTAATTACGATTGGAATTGCGCTTTACCGGGTGCCGGTGAGATAGCAGGAAAAGATTTCTTTAAAATGTTGCAGAACCCCGGTGTCATGGTTATAGATGTGCGAAATAGGGGAGAACTGCCGATCGTTTCCCGGTTTAAGCACGTTAATATTCCCCTCGATGAGCTTGCCGATCGGGCAACAGAGTTTACCCATGCTGAAACGTTGATCTTTTTTTGCAAGTCCGGTCAGCGAAGCAGGCAAGCCGCGGGATTGATCAACGAAAAATTTAGGGACGGTAAATTGATATATAGTTTACGGGGCGGACTTAACGGTTTAGACCAACAATTATAATTATGGAGAAAAAGCCTAAAAACATCTTTATATCTGGCCCTGTGCCTGCTGCCTTTGTGGGTGACAGTATTCAAAAGCACAGTACAAAGACAGACATAGGCGCGCACAGCATCTTTCTTGGGCAGGTGCGCGACGATGTTATTGAAGACAAGAAGGTGATGGCGATAGACTATACAACCTATGAGGAAATGGCGTCTGAGACCATGAACGAGATCAGGGAAGCCATTTTTCAAAAGTACCAGCTAACCTGCATGCATGTCTATCATAGTCTTGGGAGGGTAAAGGTTGGTGAAATAAGCCTATTTGTTTTTACGTCATCAAAGCACCGGAAGGCTGCTATACAGGCTTGTGAGGAGACTGTTGAACGTATTAAAGGAGAGCTGCCGGTTTGGGGAAAGGAAGTTTTTGAAGATGAGACATACCATTGGAAGGAAAACAGCTAAGGACGCATACACGGATCACCGGGTAGCAGTCTGGAGAAAAATCAGCAGTAAACAGATAGACTCCAGATCGCATAAGACTGACATGGTGATGTTTTCCCGGGATCTCTGATAAGAAGGAATAAACTTCCTAAGAAATTGTAATTAAGTGACAAAATGTATTGGTTATCAACTGATTGCTTAAATATTATTCTGAAGCATCATCCTGTTTAAAGGATAACTGATGAATACAGAATCCTTTATGGCACTGGCATAAGCGTGGGGGTTCGTGTTTTGGATTTTAAAGCTGGGGGAATAGCGGACTGCGGTACAAGGGAGTGACACCCCCGTCCGAACCGGTTCATCCGGGCGGGCGGCCGAACGGAGTTCATCCGGGCGGGCAACGATGTTTCATAGTATTCCAGCGGTCGGCGACCAAAAGCCTTTTAGAAAAATCTGTTAGGATCGGTCTCATCTTCCTGCAGTATACATTTTCAGGACGCAGTCAAAAAGAACATATCTAAATCAATCGCCATCACTATGTCGCACTCCGCTTGTATTGTTCCTGTTGCGCCCTTGCGTGTTGAGCCCGCACACAGAAGTGAGCAGGTTAGTCAACTACTATTCGGGGAAGTTGCCGAGACGCTTGAAGCAAACGGAGACTTTATACGGGTCCGCGCAACATATGATGGTTATGAAGGCTGGTGCCAGGCCAGCCAGTTAACAACGCTTGAAGCGGGTCCGGAGATGGCGGAGGTGGATGAACTTGTTGGGGAATGGGTGGCTCCAGTTGAACTTGACGGAACCGTGATGCACGTTCCGTTTGGCAGTTCTCTGGGCTTGTTCAAGGATGGGGTCGGAACAATAGGGCAGCAAACGTTTCACTACAGGGGCAATGCATGGCAGGTAGCTGGCAACAAAACTGCCCAATTGGAGGAGATAGCACTGCGTTTTTTGAATTGTCCATATCAGTGGGGCGGCCGGTCGGTATTCGGTATTGATTGTAGCGGGTATACCCAAACGGTATTCCGTTACTTGGGCACCCGGTTGTTACGCGATGCCTACCAGCAGGCGGGCCAGGGAGAAGCTATTGGCTTTTTACAGGAAGCCAAAAAAGGTGACCTTGCTTTTTTTGACAATGAGCAGGGTAGGATTACCCATGTAGGCATCCTGCTTGATGAGCAGAACATTTTACATGCTTCCGGAAAAGTAAGGCTGGATGGGATCGATAACATGGGCATAATCAACCGGGAAACCGGAAAACGAACCCATCAGCTCAGGGTCATTAAACGTTTACTTTAGATTAATGGCGTGAAGGGTTGGTAATCAATTAATCAGCATTTACTTGAGTATAGATGGGGTTTCCTGCAACCCAACTATTTTCTTTACGCCCAGATGCAAATATTAGCAGAACGTTCGGCTGGATCGTGCAACGGTTATTAAAGCAACATTGTCAACCCGCAAAATTCATTACCATGAAACGTTATGCTCTTTTGCTGATGATCGCGATTGCAGTAGCCGGTTGTGAGAAAGACGTTGAGACCGGCGACTATTTTGCATTTGGAACGGCAGCCAACTTTTGTCTGGATGACTGTGCACGGTTCTACAAGATTGCCGATAATAAGTTGTACCCGGATAACATAAAAAGGTATCCTGGCAAGCTAAACTTTAGTGAGACTGCATTACCCGGGGATAAATATGAATTGGCCAGATCATTAGAGGCTAATTTCCCCGAATACCTGGACCGACACGCGGATACAACATTCGGCTGCCCGGATTGCTATGACCAGGGTGGTATACACATTGAACGAAGAAGAAACGCCAAAACAGAAGTTTGGCATTTTGACCCCGATGTAAATCAGCAACCGGCAGAGGTAAGGCCGTATTTACAGGAGATGGCCTCAATATTGTCGAAACTCAGGTAAACGAGCCTGGCTTGTTCGAACGCTTCAGTCTGATTACCAGTTTGCCCTTTGCTGATTTCTCTTCGGGTTACCAATGCAATAACAACATCGAGGCACCCGGCCGGATATATATATAGAAAATATCATTCACTACTGGCGACAATGGTTGATAATCAATTCGCCAGGCTGGATTGATTGGCATATTAAACAATTCCCGGTAGCTCCGTCTTGCGGGTAACCGGGAATTGTATATACGGTATTAGTCCTTAAAATTTTCTTTATAGAAGTCGATGGCCTGTTGAACAATCCTGAGTGCTGTTGATTTGTCCTGGAACTCTTCGACGATCACTGCTTTATTCTCAAGCCTTTTATATTCTTCGAAAAAGTGCCTTAATTCTTCAAAGAAGTGTTTTGGCAGTTCTTCAATATTATTGATGTAGTTGATGGAGGGATCATGTGCCGCAACTGCAATGATCTTGTCGTCGGCATCACCACCGTCGATCATTTGCATAACTCCAATCACTTTTGCCGTAACCAGGCACATGGGTACAATTTCAAGACTGGATAATACGAGGATGTCTAAGGGATCTTTGTCATCACCGTAGGTTTGTGGAATGAACCCGTAATTGGATGGGTAATAAAACGAGGAGTGAATAACCCGGTCGAGTTTCAGCAGTCCGCTGGGCTTATCAATCTCGTATTTTGCCCTTGAACCTTTTGGGATCTCGATAACTGCATTAACGATCCTGGGAGCCAATGACCCATGGTCTACACCATGCCATGGGTGTAATACATTGGTGAGTTTTGTTTGCATCTGGTTTTTTTAATTTAAAAAGCAAAGCCTTAAGGCTGCTGTTGTGCCCGGAAGCACCGTAATGATTATGCAATACTACGCTATTATTAGAATGCTGTTAGAACTACAGCTGGCTGTTGCCGGAATTGAGGTGTTTGGTTGCCCGGTCCGGGCATAGGATCAAAGGTTACCGGAAAAGGTATACTTAAAGTCGACCAGCCACGAGTCGTTTTGACGAACAACTTTTACCTTTTGCGCCACGTTTCGGTAAGAATTACTGTAGTTGATGATGGTTACACTATCAGTGACGTCTGCAACTTCATTTATCTTGATCGATGCGTTTTTAAAACCGGTTTTGTCTTGCTCAGTCAGTTTGTTGTAATCCTTACTCACCTTTTCGAGCCAGTACATATTATCGGAGTCCTGGATCATATACCTCCGGGCAGTTGTAAACTGTCCTTTCAGCGAATGTTCGATAAATGAACGGCCGGCGTCGAGCGCATTTTCCGGTTTTTGGTAGTCGTTATTGTTTTGGTTACAGGCATATAATCCCAGCAGGATCAGCGCCATTAATAACTGCTTCATCGCTTGTTTTATTGTAAGGGCGAAGGTAGCAATAAACAACCTGTCGCGGTGATTACCAATTTGGTGGATTGCGATCAGGGATAAAAAAAGAAGGCCGTCAAACGACGACCTTCATATATCATAGATGAGCCTTTTAATGCGTGTGCCTTTGTTCGTGTGGCTGTTCCTTCTCCTTTTCTCTTTCATAGGCTTTGATAATGGCTTTTACCAGTCTATGCCGCACAACGTCTTCTTCATCCAGTTCAATCTGCGCAATCCCATCGATATTCTGCAGTATCCTGCGTGCTTTATCAAGTCCGCTTCTCTGGTTTTTAGGAAGGTCAACCTGGGTTGGATCGCCCGTGATAATCGCCTTGGCATTTGCACCAATCCTGGTCAGGAACATTTTCAGCTGCAGGTCATTGGTATTTTGCGCTTCATCCAGGATGATAAAAGCATTATCCAGGGTTCGGCCCCGCATGTACGCAAGTGGGGCAATTTCTATCGTGCGGGTACTCATATAATAGCCCAGCTTATCCGCAGGGATCATATCGTCCAGGGCATCGTACAACGGCCGGAGGTATGGGTCAATTTTCTCTTTCAGGTCACCCGGTAAAAAACCAAGGTTTTCGCCAGCTTCAACTGCAGGACGGGTGAGGATAATTTTTTTGACCACCTTGTTTTTTAATGCCCTAACGGCAAGGGCTACGGCCGTATAGGTCTTACCTGTTCCTGCAGGTCCGATTGCAAAAACGATATCATTACGATCCGCTGCCTGCACCATTTTCTTCTGGTTAGCCGTACGTGCACGAACGGTTTTACCGTTGGGCCCAAATACGAGGATATCGTTAGGGTTGCGATCAACAAAATGATCTACCGTTTCGGCGTCGTCGCCACCAAGGATCTGCTCGAAATAATTTTCACTGAGGTGCCCATTTCTTTCCAGGTACTGAATGATGAGCTTGATTTTTTCTTTTGCCGTGTCAATCTGTTCGGGTGCACCGCTCAGCTTTATTTGAGTACCACGACTTAAAATTTTTAGAAGAGGGAACTTTTTCTTGAGTAGGTCGAGTTTACCGTTGTTAACTCCGAAAAATTCAATTGGGTTTACTGATTCCAGATTTATTATAGTTTCTGTCAAGTAGGTATTTTTTTGTTTTCGTTATAAGAAAGAGCAGCGTGTGGAAGCTATGTTCGCTATGCTTTTGGCTTATCCAAATTTAATGCAATGGTGGCGAATTAAATCATTATTTGTTATACACAGGTTGTGAATTTGTTGTGAAATTCTGTCGCATTTCGGCCTTCCGGCTACTTTCTGTTTCAAGCCCCTTTTTATTTGGAAAACGCTTTCTGTACAGCCATCTTTGTCGAACATTTTAATGCACATCTAATACGTATGAACAAGATCATCTTCATTACCGGGGTATCCTCAGGTTTTGGTCGCGAATTGGCAAAGGAAGCGGCTATCGCCGGAAACACGGTGATTGGCACTGTAAGGCAACAGGCCCAAACGGCCGAAGTGGATGCAATTTCTCCGGGTAACACATTCGGTTATGTACTTGACGTAAATGATCATGACAGCGTAAAAGAAGTCATCTCTGCCGTGGTTAACCGTTTCGGTCGCCTGGATGTTGTGGTTAATAATGCGGGATATGGCCTTATGGGTGCCGTTGAAGAAACCTCGATGGAGGAGGCCAGGGCACAAATGGAAACCAACTTTTTTGGCGCGCTGGCGGTTACCCAGGCAGTACTACCCGTTATGCGCGAAGCAGGACAGGGGCATATTGTTCAATTTTCATCGATAGCAGGCCTCACTGGTTCACCCGGGCTTGCATTATACAATGCGAGCAAACATGCACTTGAAGGAATGAGTGAAGCCTTATACCTTGAAGTGAAACCGCTTGGCATTAAAGTAACCATTGTAGAACCCGGACCTTTCCGAACAAATTGGGCCGGCGGATCAATGCACTTTACACGACAAAAAATTGATGCTTACAACGAAACCTCGGGTAAGGTCATCCATATGGTAAACAGTATCAGTGGTGCTCAACCAGGCGATCCGGTAAAAGGGGCACAGGCAGTATTGAAGGTTATTGAAAGCGCTGATCCGCCGCTTCGGTTGTTGTTGGGTAAGTCGGCAATAGAGCGGGCTAAGGGCAAGCTGGAGTGGGTACAAAAAGATCTTGATAATTGGGAGTCTGTGGGCCTGGCAACTGATTTTTAACTCTTCAACGTTGATTTCGAAAGCAGCGGCAATTTCCCGGTCGTTTTCCTGCATAACTAATGACTGCCCCAATTGCCGGGGCAGGCATTTTACTTTTCCTGCCCCGTCTGGCTGAAGATCTGCATCAGGGGTTCAGTTTAGAGACGGCTCCGGGAGTGGTACAAAAAATTACTTGATCGCTTTCAGCTTTGCAATGGTTTCAATGGGATCCTTTGCTTTAAATACCGTATTCCCTGCGATCAGCACATGAGCGCCTGCGTTTACAATTTCGTAAGCGTTATCTAGTGTAACCCCACCATCAATCTCAATTTTTACCGGCAATCCTTTTTCATCGATCATTTTCCTCAACAGTCTGATTTTTTCCAGGGTGTGGAGTATAAATTGCTGGCCACCAAAGCCCGGATTCACACTCATCAGGCAAACAACATCAATGTCGTGCAGGATGTCGGCAAGCAAGCCTACCCCGGTATGGGGATTTAAGGCCACCCCGGCTGTCATTCCCAGGCTTTTAATTTGTTGAATATTGCGATGTAGGTGGGTACAGGCTTCCAGGTGAACGGTTATGTTATTCGCACCGGCAATACAAAATGCCTCCGTGTACTTCTCCGGTTCGAGTATCATCAGGTGTACATCGCAAAATTTGGTGGTTGTTTTTGTGATCTGTTCGATCACCGGGAGCCCGAAACTGATGTTTGGTACAAACCTGCCGTCCATTACATCAAGGTGAAACCAGTCGGCCTGGCTTGCGTTGAGCATGTTGCATTCATCTTGCAAGTGCAGGAAGTTGGCGGCAAGTAGAGACGGAGCGATCAATGGCATCAGGCTAATGTTTTAATAAGGGATGATTTGGTAATGCAGGTGCAAAAGTAATCCCTTAACTCATGCGGTTGTTGTTTTACCAACTGGTTGCCGTGTACCCGGTAACAGCAGAAAAGAGATGCTATCGTTGGTAAATTTATACATTCGGCTACCATGCGGGCAATAAGCATGCGGCATGCCAGCTATCGAGTAAAAGGCCGGCACTTATTCCAGCTTAGTCAATGCTGCCCTCGCCTGGGAAAGGTTCTTATCCAAACCAAGCGCACGCTGGTAGTTTAGAATGGCTTCCTGCTTGTTACCCATGGCCTCGTATGTTTTCGCTTGCCAGTAATAGGCATCGGCATAAGTATTGTTTACCGTTATGGCGCGTTGGAACACCTGTAAGGCCGAAGGGTAGTCCTTTGAATCGTAACGAATAAACCCTTTTTCCATGTAGGCTTCCATGTAAGTATAATCGTTGTTGATGCACTGGTCGAATAGGCTATCGGCCCTTGCAGCATCTCCCTTGCGGGCGTAATAAACCCCGGCTATGAAGGACGAGTGCGCATCGCTTTCGCGGCCCAGGCCCATCTTAGCAACATTGGTGCAGATTGCCAGCGCGCGGGGATCTGCACGTTCTGCATAAAGATTGGCAAGGCTAAGCTGAGACTCTACCGAGGGGTAAATACTGATCGCTTTACGGTAGCTTTCTATGGCTTGTTGGGTGTCTTCATTACTCTCCTGCAACTGGCCCCTTGCGAACCAGAGTCCGTTATTCAAACTGTCCCGAATGATCATGCTGTCAGTATGTGCAATGGCCTCCTTGTACATGCCCAGGCTGTCCATTGCATTTACCAGCCGCATCCTGGCACCCGCGCTGTCGGGGTATTGTTTAACTTGTTCCTGTAGTGCAACAACAAGAGCTCTTTGCTCCTCCGTAGACCGGTCCGCTGCATTGTTGTTCCGTTGATCAGTGCAAGCCGACAACATAGTCAACAGAACTGCGGCAAACCAAAAAGTTTTCATGCGGCAAAAATATATGGTAAGGTTTGGTTTATGACGAATATCTGACCCCTGCAACTTATTTCAACAATACTTTTACCCAAAACCAATGCAGTTACCCATTTTTATTTTGTTTGCCTGCGTGCTCGCATTTAGTAACCGTATTTGTTCCCAACAAGCCTCCATCAACGTTTCAGATACCTTGCTCTACCCTGGCGAAAAACATTTCACCAACGTGCAACAACTTACGTTTGGCGGCGACAATGCAGAAGCGTACTGGAGCGCCAACGGTAAGTACCTTGTTTTTCAGCGAACCAATGCAGCTGAGGAAATTCATTGCGACCAGATCTTCGTTGGTAAGGTTCCGCAGAAAACAGGCGACAAATTTGAATACCGGATGTTGAGTTCGGGAAAGGGTAGAACAACCTGCGCTTATTTCCTTCCTGATGGTAAGCACCTCATCTATGCTTCTACACATCTTGGTTCGGACAGCTGTCCGCCGCAACCTGACCGTGCTAAATATGGAAACAGGTATTTGTGGCCACTGTACAATACATACGACATATTTCTTGCAACAATCGACGGCAAAATCGTAAAACAATTGACAACTGCAAAGGGGTATGACGCTGAAGCAACCCTTTCTCCGGATGGTAAACAGATGATTTATTGCAGCGATAAAGAAGGTGATCTCGATCTATATGTCATGGATTTGCAAACCGGCAAAGAAAAAAGGTTTACTAACACGCCGGGGTACGACGGAGGTGCCTGGTTTAGTCCGGATGGTAAAAAAGTGGTGTGGCGTGCGAGCCGTCCTGCACCCGGGCAGGAGCTTGCTGAATATAAACAACTGCTTTCCGAGGGACTTGTTGCGCCAACAAACCTCGAAGTGTTCATCGCAGATGCCGATGGAAGCAATACCTCTCAGGTAACGCACCTGGGTAAAGCTAATTGGGCACCGAATTTTACGGCAGATAGCAAAGGAATTATCTTTTGCAGCAATTCGGAATATCCCAGAGGGTTTCCTTTCAACATGTACCTTACTGATTTTACCGGCTCCAGGTTAGAAAAGGTTAGTCGCGACGGAGGTTTCGATGCTTTCCCCATGTTCAGTCCCGACGGAAAGAAAATTGTTTTCTCGAGTAATCGCAATAACGGGGGAACCCGGGACACGAACTTATTCATCGCCGACTGGGTAAAATAAGTCCGAAGCTATCATCCTTGCTTAGGCAACTCGGCGGCCGGAGAAATTATTCATTATTTTTGGCCCTTATCAAAAGCTATCATATGTATCAGGGTCTCGTGCACTTACACAATCTGGGTCGTTGGGTTGTTATTGTTTTATTGTTTCTTGCAATCATCAATGCCATTCGTGGACTTTCCGGCACACGGCCCTATGGCAAAGGTGACAGCAGGGTTGCGCTATTTCTAATGATAGCTGCGCACATTATGTTGTTGGTGGGTTTATACCAGTGGATCGCCGGACCATGGGGACTCCAAAACATACAAAACCTGGGAATGGGCGGGGTAATGAAAGATAGTGTATACCGGTTTTGGGCAATTGAGCATATTACCGGGATGCTGATTGCAATCATCCTCATCACCATTGGTAAAGGTGTTGGGCGTAAGCAAGTGAACGATGCTACCAAGCACAGGCGTTCTTTTTGGTTATTTCTGGTTGCAATGATTATTATCCTGGTTACTGTTCCATGGCCATTTCGCGAGGTTGCAAGACCATTGTTTCCTGGCGGTTCAGTGTAGTTAAGCTCAGGAAGCTTTGTCCCCGGCGTCTGGCAGGGCATCAATAACCCGCTTAATCGGTTGCCATGGCATGATGACCGCCAATGTTCGGTGAGTTGTATAAACAGCGCGATGCTGCGGAGTTTGCATTAAAGAAGGAACAGTGCAACGACCGTTACAATTTAGAACCGCAGAACTTGCAAAAACGTGCTTCTTTCTCATGACCTTCTCTTCCGCAGGAAGGGCACGACTGGCTTGAGTGCTCCCGTTTTTTTACGGCCAGTGCCATCTCGGTGGTTAGAATTCCGGTCGGCACGGCAATGATGCCATAACCCATCAACATGATGATACTGGCAACAAATTTACCAAACGGTGTTGTGGGCGAGATATCACCATAGCCAACGGTGGTGATGGTTACGATAGCCCAGTAAATACTGTCGGGTATGCTGGTAAATCCATTTTCACCTTTTTCTACCAGGTACATCACGGATCCAAGGATAATAACAAGTGCCAGAACGATTAGCATGAAGATGCTGATCTTTCTGGCACTTCCCCTTACTGCATGACCAAGAAACTGCATCTCAGTGAGGTAGTGGTTAAGTTTGAAGATGCGAAAAATGCGGAGCAACCGGAGCGCACGTAAAACAAGTAAGGATTGCGCACCCACAAACAGGATGCTGAGATAGGACGGAATAATTGCCAGCAGGTCAATTACGCCAAGAAAACTTACCACATACTTCGATGGCCGTGCAATACTAACCAGCCTGAGTACATACTCTATGGTAAACAACATCGTGAAGACCCATTCGGTGATCCATAATGTATTTCCATATTCTGCGTGAATAGAAGGGATGCTGTCTAACATAACAACAACAATACTGGCCACAATCAACACCAATAAACTCACGTCAAATGCTTTCCCGTAAACGGTGTCAGCCTCGTAAATGATTGAATGTAATTTGTCCTGCCACGCTTTTCTCCCTTCTGCCATACGCCTGTATTTGAATATTTAATAAAGTTAACAGCAGGCGAACTATAAGCCAATTTAACTTAACAGCTAAAACCGTGAACACATTTTGAAAGTTTTTGTAAAAGTAAAGGACTTGCCCTGAGTTGGAATCGTTATTGCAGCCCATGAATGTCAAATAGTTCTGCATTTTTTCACCCAGGCTAACGATCAACCTACAAAACTTGAACATCCATATGAGTGAACAACAAGTTAATTACAGCACGTCGGAATCTAAAGAAGAAAACGGGAGTGAGATTTTTGTAAATCCACTTCCCCGCGCGGTTTTACGATCAGCAGCCCCAATACTACTTGATGGCGAATGGAATTTTTCGCTGGATATTGATGACAAGGGGATACAGGAATGTTGGCACCTTTCCCACGAATATCAACATACGGCGAATTGGCCCGGGTCTATAGAGGATCACATAACTGAAGCAAAGGGGCAGTCAGCCGGAAACGCATGGAGCGATAAGGTGGTTGCGTGGTATGAACGCACCTTTCCCTTACCACAATTGGTGAATGGCAACGGGTCGCCCCATGGAATGGTTCAGCTAACCTTTGGCGCATGTGGTTACGAAACCATGGTATGGCTAAACGGGGTATTGCTAAAAACGATTGAAGGGGAGGAGGTGCACGTTGGTGAATATACTTCGTTTTCATACGAACTTCCTGAGGCAAACTTAAAGCCGGTTAACCGGGTAACCGTGCGGATTGCTGATACGATGGATGCCGATATTCCCCGTGGAAAGCAGGAGTCGCACGTTTACAAACGTGGCGGCATCTGGTACCGAACTTACACGGGTGCCGTTCGCAGCATCTGGCTCGAACAGGTTGACCGCAACAGGCTACGTTCCAGGGTGGGTGTGGTTTCCATTGTTGAAGATAACCTCGTTCGCCTTACTGTAACCACCCGTATACACGATCCCGGTCATTATGTAATACGATTGCGGATTTACGACGGCAAACAGGGATCAGCAAAACAGCTGGCTACTTCAGACTTCCCTTTAAATCTTGAAGCAGGCCAAAAACAGCAGCGGCTGGTTATAGAAGTGCCTGATGCAAAGTTGTGGTCGCCCGCCCATCCAAATATGTATAAGCTGGTAGCTGAACTCATCGATGAAAATGGTTATAGTTCTGAGATTGTCACACAGTTTGGGCTAAGAAAGATTGAGGCGCGCGGCTGTTGTGTATACCTGAACAACAAAAAGGTTTACCTCGATGGTATTTTGTATCAGCCGGGTAACGCTACTTACGACGAGGTAAGGCTTCATATGCATGCCATGAAGGAGCTCGGTTGCAACCTTGTTCGTATCCATATTGCCGGAGTAGATCCACGTATATATAACCTGGCCGACTCCATGGGTATGTTGCTTTGGGTGGAAGTGCCCAGCCCCCACAGGTCCAACCATAAAAGCAGGCAAAACCACCGGGCAGAACTTCTGCGGATGCTGTCGCTTATCGAAACCCATCCTTCAGTAGTAATCTGGAGCCTGTACAATGAAGACTGGGGTGCGCAGGACATCGCAACGAACAAGGAGACCCGCGATTACATTGTTGAGATGTACCATTTCATGCAGATTGCTCATCCACAGTTTCTTGTTGTAGATAACGATGGATGGCAACATATTTCTCACGAGGGCAGGCTTAAGTCAGACCTCTTAACTGCCCACCTCTACACCCCTGACTTAACGCGGTGGAAGGAGATGCTTGATCAACTTGTTGCGGGCAAAATGGTGGGTGTAGCGGCGTTTCCGCTGGTAGTGGGTGACCCGTTTTTCTACCGCAGGCAAGTGCCGCTCGTAGTAAGCGAGTGGGGAGGTTTTGGGTTTGTAGAGTACGGAGGTCCAAAAGATTCAGAAGAGCGGACAAAGCAAATTAAATTGTTTAAGGAGGAGCTACGTAGCAGGCCAATTGCTGGCGATGTTTATACCCAGGCAACAAATATCGAAGACGAAAGAAACGGTTTGATCGACTCAACCACGGGTGAACTAAAGGTGCCGGCTGGCTTGTTGAAAAGCAGGGATAGACCTGACCCTGTTAGTTAACTAGACCCGTACGGTTGGTGTTTAACCAAACACCAATAGGCCCCACATAAACCTGGTCTTTTTCAGGTAAAATGTAAAACATCAATCTCTTAACCATCAGGTCAACGACCTGATGGTTTTACATGGGTTACCTGCTGCCACCACATCCGCAGGAACATCTTTCGTGACTACGCTGCCCGCCCCAATAATCGACCGGTCACCAATACTTACTCCTGGGCAGATAACCGCGCCTCCACCTATCCATACGTTTGAGCCTATCGTTATTGGTTTTGCAAATTCAACTCCGCTTGCTCTTTCCTGCCAGTTCATGGGGTGCATCGCCGTGTAAACCTGAACACCGGGCCCAAACAGCACGTCGTTCCCGATAGTAATCTGCATTACATCCAGCAGCACGCAATTAAAATTAAAGAACACCCGGTCGCCCACTTTTATGTTATAACCGTAATCACAATAGAAAGGTGGTTCAATCCAAAGATTGTCGCCCTGGTTCCAAATAAGTGAACGAAGTATTGTTCCTCTTGAACTCATTTCTTCGGGCGAACTATCATTTAATTTTTTTATTAACAGCCTGCAGTTTAAGCGTTCGGTAATTAGTTGGGGGTCGCCGGCATTGTACAACTCACCAGCTAACATCTTTTCTTTTTCGGCGCTCATTTCTCGTCTGATTTAAAGGCATAATCGTTCTTTTATTATGCCCGTTGATTTTTTATACAATCTGGGTTGTTCACCTTCTTCATTGAGAATGAACTTCTACAGTTCTGGAACTCAACTTATGCACAGCCCCAGCTTTATGTAAAGGCTATTATATTCAGTATTGTAAAGCATAATCCCCAATTGGAATTCTTAAGTATGTACTGTACAACAAGTTGCGAGGTTCGTGTAAAGTACTTTGAACAAACCATGCAATTAGTCCACAGCTTTAAAGGAATGACTTTGTTATATTGATCCTCATCCATTGCCATGTAGAAATTGTAAACAGGCAAATACACATGGCAGGAATATTGAATACGCATTAGTCAATTATTCATTAAAAACAAAAGTTATGGCGACTAATTTGAATCCCGAACACAAAGAAGGACCAGTTGCTACGGCAATTGAAGAGCAAACTGCAAAGATCCCGTCTGACGTATTTCTGTGGGCCGCATTAGGTTCAATGGCTGTTTCACTTGGTTTGCAGATTGCAGGCCACAGGCACAGAAGCTTATTCATTGGTCAATGGCCCGCGCCATTCCTCTTGCTTGGCTTGTATAACAAATTAGTGAAGCTGGAAGGTCACGACTAGCATCATTACTTAATGTATGAAACCCCTGAGCAATCGGGGGTTTTTTTGTGCCCTGGCTTTACCCATTGATGGAGCATCGTTGTGTCACTCCCTTGTACTTGTAGATATCCTATTGAGCTGATTAAAACCGGCTTCAAAGAAGTTTCCCGTATTATTACAACACCAGTTGCGTGTATAAGCGCGCCAATGTTGCTGCCGCATCCTTACACATGCCCGGGTGCACAGGAGAAGTTTGAATGATCGTACTTCTTGCTGCCGTGAGCCATCTAAACCTTGAAGCCTGCGAGAATTTACCAATCGGTCCGCTGCCTGCTCCACCGGCACATATTTGCTCAAAGGCATTTAAACGTTGCAATACTTCATTGTAATTAGTATCGGAACAAAAGCATTGTAATCTTGAGGGATCCAGGTGAAAACGCGTTTGTAAAAAACGCTCTGAGGCGCAGAATAATATTATTCCAACGTTGAGAAACTCTTCTCTTTCTACCCGTGGCATAAACCGGATCACGGCGTATTCAAACAAGTGTCTCTCTTGCATAATTTGCTGCTTTGATAATTTCTCCCGAAAGCGCAAGCCGGCGTTCAAGAAATTCAATGTAAACCTCTCTTTTCTCTGCCGGGCTTTCGCTGTTTTCATCCAATAGCCAGCTATCCGGTACTACAGAAACAATTGATCGGATCCGGTCACTCGTCAATATTGCTTTACAAGCGATATCTACTGACTCCAGTTCACTTGCAAAAGGCAATAGCACATGATCCTTTACCTGGGTAAATGCACGGCCCGCCTGCTCTTGCACATTATGCCAGGAATGATGAAAATACAGCGATGCACCATGATCGATTAACCAAAGTTCCTGGTTCCAGGTAAGCATATTGGTATTCCGGGCGGTTCGGTCAACATTGGTGATCAGGCAGTCGAGCCAAACAATTTTGGAAGCAAGTTCAGCAGGTACTTTGTTCACCACCGGGTCGAAGGTGATTGAACCCGACAGGTAATGCAGGGCAAGGTTAAGCCCAACACTCGCCTTAAGCAAATCCTGTATCTCTTTATCCGGTTCCGTTCTCCCAAATGCCTCATCAATAACAGCAAATACAATTTCAGGAATTTTCAGCCCTATCGCACGTGCAAGCTCACCGGATATCAGTTCTGCAATCAGGGTTTTTACCCCTTGCCCTGCACCACGGAACTTGAGTACATACAAGAAGTCGTCGTCGGCCTCCACGATTGCCGGCAACGATCCACCCTCGCGTAAAGGGGTAACATAACGGGTAACATTCACCGTTCGTAGATCCGGTTTACCAATTGCTGTCATATTGCAGGCTTATCCGTGCCGTTTAGCTGGAATACTGTTCCAGCGGCATGGGTCGAAAGTACTTGTTTTTTAAACCCGATCGCTTCAAGTTCATTGTTTCCAGCTTATACATTCCATTAGCAGGCTTTATGGCCTTGCTTCAAAACAAAAAGGTTGCCCCAATTAAGCAGCAACCTTTTTTTAACCAGTATAAAAAAACTTACATCTTCCCCTGCATCGCCTTAGCCATATCGAGGTGTTTTTGCACCACCGGCTTTGTACTCGTTACAATGTTTTTAAGATCCTCGTCCGTAACTGTTGTTTCGGCGCTGTTTAGCTTTTCAAGCAAATCCTGGTGTTCAGCCACCATTTTGTCCGTCCACGCTTTGTCCCATTCTTTACCTTTTGCTTCTGTAAGGGTAACTGCACCTGTGGTATCAACTGTTGGTGCGGTAAGACCTTTTTGCTGAACCAGGGCAGTTACTTTTTTACCTAAAGCCTGGTGTTCAGCAAGCATCATTTTGGCGTGGCTCTTTAATTGTGCATTTGTACCATTATTCATACCCGCTTTCAACCAGGCCATTTCAGTGTCGTTTTTAGTAACCATGGTATTGATAACGTCCTGGTTTGGGTTTCCACCGGTGTTCATACCGCTCATTGCACCAGTTCCGGTGTCTGCAGCACCTGCACCGGTATCGTTGGTTTTAACAGTGCTGCTATCGGCATTGCCAGACGTGTCTGAGCCGCTGTTACACGATGTGGCGATTATACCCGAAGCGAATACTACAGCGAGCGCTTTAATGGACATTTTCATAACGAATGATTTTAGTAGCTAATAGCCTAAAAAAAACCGTTCCACCGCGGCGGCTGAACTGCACCTGTAATTGATATTGAAACGATTGCTACAAGGACGCATAAGGATTTACGGTTTACCCTAAATTGAGCTCCTAATAGGGCTTCAGCTGCAATTGCTGGTATGTTGGTAGCAACACATGGTGTGATGTTTGCAAAAAGGGTTGCAAACAATATTCAGGAGCGCCGGTAAATGAGCGCGCCCTGGTTAACCAAAGTATATGAACATAGCCGTACTTTTCGATATGGATGGGGTTATTGTAGACAGTAATCCTTATCACAAAAAAGCTTTTGAACAGTTTTTTGAAGAACACGAGGTTTCGCTAAGTGATGAGGAGTTGAAAACCCATGTCTATGGTCGTACAAATAAGGAGATCATGCCTTATGTATTTAAAGATGATTATACACCCGAGAAAGGGGAAGTGTGGGCCGACGAGAAGGAGGCGCTATTCCGGGATCTATACAAGTCCGATATTGAACCGGTAAAAGACCTTGTTCCCTTTCTACAGCAGTTGAGAGCAGCTAACATTAAAACAGCCGTGGGAACCTCCGCGCCAAGGGCGAATTTGGATTTTGTGCTGGATGCACTTGCCATTCGTGAATACTTCGATGCGCTGCTGGATTCAACCGATGTTATTTCAGGAAAACCTGATCCGGAAATCTACCTGAATTCCGCCCAAAAGCTGGGTATTGATCCTTCTGCGTGTATCGTAATCGAAGATTCACTGGCGGGTGTGCAGGCCGGGTTAAGTGCGGGTATGAAAGTTATTGGTATTACCACCACACACACACCTGAAGAACTAGCCAATACCCACCTGGTTATCGATGATTATGAAGGGCTAACCGTAGACAGACTTCTGGCGCTGGTTGGGTAAGCTGTCGGGCGCAGGCAGCATTAGCGTGCTGGTGTAAAATGATTTATATGGTGGCTATTGAATTCAGGATATTTCACCTTTCTATCCGAAATTGCCAACCATATGAAACTATTGCCACTACTCTTATTGCTCTTGCTACAGGGCGTGCTTCATGCACAAACAGCACCTCCCTTCTGGAAAGAAATAGTTGAATTTAAAAAGCAAGACTCGAGTAGGGTCATCAGCTCGAGGCCCATTGTGCTGGTTGGAAGTTCCTCGTTTCAAAAGTGGAAGGACGTAAATGAATACCTCCCGGGTTATCCTATTCTAAACCGTGGCTTTGGGGGTTCTACACTGGTAGATGTTATTCGCTATGCTTACGACGTTATTCTTCTGTACAAACCCAAACAGGTGATGGTTTATTGCGGCGAAAACGATCTGGCATCCGGTGACAGCATTCCGGTAGATGAGGTTGTTCTCCGTTTTAAAACCCTGTTCGGAATCATCCGCCAAAACCTGCCTGTTACAAAAATTGACTTCGTAGCCATGAAGCTTAGTCCAAGCCGCCAGCAGATCTTTTCTAAAGTGAAAGAGGCGAACCGGCAGATCCGCGCTTTCTTGAAAAAGCAGAAAAACACCGGCTTTGTTGATGTGGAAACGGCAATGCTTGATGCCAACGGCAATACGCGTGAAGAACTTTTCCTGCAGGATCGGCTGCATATGAAACCTGCCGGTTATGCCATCTGGCAAAAGGCCATGCTTCCACACTTATTGAAATGAGGTGACAACACCCGCAGGGGCGAGGATAGCTGCAGGTGACAACACCTGCTTGGACGGGGATTACTGTGGGTGACAACACCTGCAGGCGCGGCAAGGTGACAACACCTGCATTGGCGGACGAGGCGGCGGGATTACCGCGGGTGACAACATCCGCAGGTGCGGCAATGGTGACAACACCTGCAAGGGCGTTAGGTGACAACACCTGTACGGTTGGTCCGGCATACTTCGCTGCTTAAAGTGATTCGTCCACGAGGTACAATATCGACTCATAGTTCTCTTTTACCGCATCCGACATGGCGATCTCGCAGGTTTTGGTAGAGGAGTAGTAGCCGTCGAACTTCCTGGCACTCACTTCAAGCGCTTCGGGCCTGGTGGCTGAAGCTGTTAACTCGGGAAATAGAAAGCCGCGGTCGCCAGCCATACCGCAACAGCCAGCGTATTTCGGCACCGTTACTTCATTTGCAAAATGATTCGCAACCTTCAAGAACTGTTTTCCTGTTTTCATTTTCTCGAGTGAACAAACCGGGTGCAGTACAATACTGTCCTTCTTAAAACGCGCATCTACAAAAGGAATCACCATATCATACAAAAACTCCACACTGTCCAGTATGGTTAACCGGTCAAAGCGTTGCTGATTTTCAGGATCCAGGGCACCCCGAAGGTTATGTAAGGTGTATGCACAGGAGCTCACATCTATCACGACCGGTATGCTCCCTTCTTCACTCGAGGTCCACATACGCTCAACAACCTGGTTCGCTGTAAAACGATATGCATCCTTAAACCCCTTCGACGAAAATATCTGCCCGCAGCAACTCCCGCTAACGTTTTCAAGCAGGCTGACGTTGATTGAAGCCTTCTCGCAAACACTCAGGAAAGTTTGAATCAGGTTTTTAGTTTTACCTGCATATGTTCCCATCATTCTTGAGATACATGCAGGAAAATATACAATCCTGCTTTCTGCGGATCCTGTCGCTACCGCGTGTTTAGCTTTGTAATCAAACTTTGGCGGAAGCCCGATCTGGTCCGACCACAACGGCATCGCAGGGGTCAGCTTTTGTAAGCCTTTGGTCAGGCGGAACATGGTTTGCCTTCCAAATACCCTGTTCATCCCGTTCCCTGCACTGATTGCAAACCGCGCGGCCCACTCAACCGTCTTAAAGTTTCGCGCGACGGCTACGGCCAATTTGTTTGCACCCGCGGAATGATTTTCTCTTCTTAATCTTTTAACAAGGTCACCGGTATTGATGTCAACCGGGCATGCTGTTGCACATAGGCCATCAACAGCACAGGTATCCAGGCCATCGTATTGGTATTGGTCGAGCAGTAGTTTATAATTAGCCCGGTCGCCGCTCTCCTCAAGGTTTTTTAGTGCTCGTCTGATTACAATCCTTCTCCTCGGTGTGGTGGTGATATCGCGGCTGGGGCATTTGTGCTCGCAATAACCACATTCAATACACCTGTCAACTTCTTCTTCAACAGATGGCAGGTCCTTAAGGTTGCGGATGTGTACCGATGGATCGTTGTTGATGATTACGCCCGGGTTCAGCAGCATATGCGGGTCAACAGCAAGCTTAATCTTTCTCATGATCTCGTACGCTTCGGCTCCCCATTCTGTTTCAACAAAGGGCGCCATGTTGCGGCCGGTTCCATGTTCTGCTTTCAGCGTGCCATCATACTTCGAAACCACCAGGGTTACCACTTCGCGCATAAACTGGTCATACCTGTTAATCTCGGCTTCGGTACTAAACGACTGTGTTACCACAAAGTGGATATTGCCATCTTTGGCGTGACCAAAAATGATTGCGTTGTGATAGTTGTATTTCGTAAAGAGTTGTTGCAGGTCAACAATTGCATCGCCAAGCATTTCAACCGGGAACGCGATGTCCTCCAGGATTACCGTTGTGCCGCTCGCCCGAACAGCACCCACAGCTGGGAACAGGCCTTTACGCACCTTCCAGAAAAACTCCTGTTCAGCCGGATCATTGGTAAAAACGGGTGCATTAAAAAGTTCAAGTTCCGGCGTGGATGCCAGGAACCGGTTTACTCTTTCATCAAGTTCTTCACGGCTGTTTTCCTGGAATTCGATCAGTAACGCCGAAGCCCCATCCGGTAATGTTTTAACAATTGCCGGCATCCCGGGCATATGCTCTACCGCGCGGAGCGAAGCCCTGTCCATCAACTCAACCATCAGCGCACCCGCCTTTGTGAGCGGAACAATTGCCTTGCACGCAGCATAGATTGTAGGAAAATATAAAAGCCCGGTAGACTTAAATGCATAATCGGGCACTGTGTTCAATACAGCTTCAGCAATAAATGCCAGGGTTCCTTCTCCACCAATAAGCAGGTGGGCAAGTATATCTAATGGATGTTCGTAATCGATAAATGCGTTTAACCCATACCCGACCGTATTTTTGGTCTGGTATTTTTTCCTGATCTTATCATAGAGCTTTGGATCATTTCTAACCTGTTGACTAATTTCACCCAGGCAGGAGGACAAGGCCGTACAGTCCTTTTCGAAACGTTCGTAGTCAGATGGGTTTTCTGTGTTGAACGTACGACCATCCGGCAGTATAAACCTGATGTATTTGGTGGTATGGTATGCATTTAAGATGACTCCACAGCACATCCCGCTTGAATTGTTCGACAATATTCCACCCATCATTGCAGCGCTGATACTCGAAGGGTCGGGACCAATCTTCCTGCGGTGTTTTTTTAAATAAGCATTTACCATCGCACCGGTAATCCCCGGTTGAACCCGAACCATGTTTCCCCCGTCTTCAACCGTTATCCTGTTCCAAAACTGGCTCAGATCTACCAGGATGCCATCGGTAATCGCCTGTCCCGAAAGGCTCGTACCACCGGTTCTAAAAACAAGTGGAATATGGTATTGCTGCGAAAAACGAAACAATGCAGCGATCTCGCTTTCATTAACGGGTTGCACAACTGCTTTGGGTACGAGGTAGTAAAAGCCAGCATCGGAAGCAAATGAAATAACGTCGATATACCGCGACCTTATTCGGTTAACGGGTAAGATGGTGCTTAGTTCGGATTCGATGTTAATCATTGTTTTACTCACAAACTCAACTTTATAGCAAAATGCCGCGGTACAAAAAAAACGATGTAGATGACTTGCAAAATAAGAAGAATAGCGAAGTCCCCGTTGTATTTTAACATGCGCACATGCCCTACCCGGTATGCCGCGGGTGACCAGGACAGTACTAAGTAGTCGCCTTTCCAGGTTGTAAAAATGCGCCAGGTAAAAAGGCAGCTATAAAAGTATATAAACTTATTCTAATTGAAATAGCATTCAATAATAATTTATCTATGATCCGCCTGGAGAGCTGCTATAGAGTTTTAGATGCAGAACCCAGTTATGGCGCAACAGAGATCACATTGCTAATGTTTGACTGATAACATTTCCACCGGGCTCGTAAATCCTTCGCTTTTCTCCGTTGGTAATCGGTGACGGCAACAGTAATCCCAAGAAAAAGCCGGGTAACAGCTATTCCTGTACCCGGCTCAAAATCAATCTTCATGAATTTACTTATCCCACCATACCCTAGCATTCAGGTCGTCCGTACCACCATAGGGAAAGGCAGCCACAGCCGCATTGTAGTTGGCCGTATTGTTTGCCCGTTCCTGAACGGGATATCCCTCCCTGCGTGGAATTTTATTTCCGTTTGCTCCCGGTGCGGCAACAAGTTCAGGGTAGCCGGTTCTTCTCCATTCTGCCCAGGCTTCGTATCCGTTTAAGAACAGGTGTACCCAACGCTGGTTGGCGATTTGTTTTATCGCGTTTGCAGGATCATATTGCACTTCCGGTTTGGCTCTGAAGAGGGGCAATCCACTGATGTCATTGTTGTTCCATTGGCGAACCGATTGCTCTATGGCAAGGTCGTAGTTTGTTTTCGCAACCGCATCCCCACCCGCGATCCAGCCAAGCTTTGCAGCCTCAGCTCTTGCAAAAAGGGATTGGGCATAGGTAACCAGGTAAACGGGAGAATTTTGCATACGCAATCCCGAACCCAGCAATGAAAAGTTGTTGATCACCACAGTGGTTGAACCAGGCAAACCATAGTCCAACCCAACATAATTGCCGGCAGTATTTTTATTTGCAAATACGGGCAGGCGCGGGTCGTCTAAAGGGCGCATGTAGTCAACAATGGGCTTGCTTACGGCAAACCAGTTACGGCCCAAACGGGTGAATGAATTGTACCAGTAATTTTCATTTGCCGGATCAGCAAGGTGAGGGTACGCGAAGTTGTCGGTATTGGCGGTCATCACACCGTTTGTCACGGATTTATTGAATTCAGCGGCACCTTTCACCGGGTCAACTTTCGAAAGCCGCAAAGCCATCAAGAGGTGGATGGTATTTGCCAGTTTTTTCCACCTGGTCATGTCACCATTATATATGATATCGTTTTTGATGTTTCCTGTTACGATAGCAGCATTTGCTTCATCCAACAGGGTAAAAAGACTATTGTAGATATCCTGTTGTTTATCGTATTTAGGGGTGAAATTATTTTTACCCTTCAGCGCTTCGCTGTAGGGTATGTCGCCCCAACGATCTGTCATATGCCAGTAGAAAAAGGCTTTCAAAATTTTTGCTACGGCAACCTGGTTAACTACCGGTCCTTCATTTGCGTCGAGTGTTGACGTAAGTACCGTCTCCAGGTTCATCAACGGCCCCGTGTAAAGCCCGTAAAAATTAAAGTTTACCGTTGTATACCTCGAATTATCCGGGAAAGACGTATTGGATAGGTATTGCGGATAGTGTACCCCAAATGGAGAGGAACTGATATCAGGTAAAAACATTTCGCTGTTTGCAATCAGCTGTGTACCGGAGGCTTTCGTCGGCCGGTTAGGGTCAACATTCATGCTGCCGTCGTACTTTTTACAACCTGTCGCCAGCGTTACCCCCGTTATAAGAATTGCTAAAGATTTATATATGTTGATCATGGTTATGTTATTAGAATGACACGTTTAAACTTACCCCATAAGACCGTACGGTCTGGAACTCTCCCTTTTCGAGCCAGCTGATGGAGCCGCTGCCTGATGACAATTCTGATGGCTCAAGACCGCGGGGTGCTTTTTGCCAAAGCATTTTTGGGTTACGGGCAATTAAAGCGAGCCTGGTGGATTTGATAGGTGTGCCTTTGAACAACTTGCTGTTGAAAGTATAACCTAAACTTACTTCGCGAAGTTTTACGTAGGAGGCATCGAAAAGCCACTCTTCGTAAATACGGGTACCAATAGTATTCCTGAAATAAGAACGGGCGTCCACGTAAGCAGTTACTTCCTGGCCGCTGGCAGATGATATACCTTCTACTTTGACACCACCACCACTTGCCAACGGATCGCGCACATTGGATCCTTTGTCGTTTAGGGCTGCGGTTTCTTCTGCCTGGCCAGATTTAACGGCCAGCATTTTTGTCCAGCTGAAAAATTGTCCACCACTTTGGAAATCGATAAACGCTGCAAGGGTGAAATTGCCCAGGCGAAAGTTGTTCAGAAATCCACCCGTAAAGTCGGGCAGCACCGATCCGAAATTATGGTTGGTTTCGAACATAGGCAGGTTTGCCGCGTCAAGCATGATTTTGCCTGTTTTAACATCGCGCAGGTAAGCCTGGCCCACAAGACTGCCAAACGGTTCGTTTACTGCTGCATTCAGGAAAATGGGAACGCTTGAATACACATTTGCATCCAGTTGGTAAACGTTGATACCAGGGTAAAGCTCTTTTACCAGGCTCCTGTTGCGGGCGTAATTTAAGGTGGTGTTCCAGGTAAAAAATTTGGTGTCAACCGGCCTGGCGTTTAGCGACAGTTCTACCCCTCTGTTCTCGATCATGCCCGCATTAACTACTGTTGATGAGTAACCGCTGGCACCCGATACGTCAAGTGATATAATCTGGTTTACATTTCGTTGCCGGTATAGGGATACATCGAGGCCAACGCGATTATTTAGGAAACGCAGATCAACACCAGCCTCCCATGCTTTACCAAATGAAGGTTTGATGTCAGGGTTGTTCAATACATCCGGAACGCTAAGCGTGTTGATGGTACTTGCCGTTCCGGTATAAACGGTACCAATGTTAAAGGAGCTTCCGGTTTGGTATGGCGATAGGTCACCGCCGGCAACCGCATAACTTCCGCGCAGTTTTCCGAACGAAAGAAATTTAAGGTTGAGCAATTCGCTGAATACGATACTTGCCGACACGGAAGGGTAGGAGTAGGAGTTGTTGTTAACCGGTAAGGCGGAAGAAACGTCGTTCCGGATAGAGGCATCCAGGAAATAGATGTCTTTGTAGCCAAGAGAGGCCATTCCGTACACACTCCTGATTTCCTTGTTGCGAATAGCGCTTGAAAGGTTTGGCCGAGCAACAGAACCAGCCAGGCTGTAAAATGCCGGGCTTGAAAGACCGCCCACGGTTGAGCCGCTAACAGCTGTCGTATTCACAGTGTATTTATTTGCGCCCACATTCACATTCACCGACACTTCCCCAAAAACCTTATTGTATTGACCAAGGAACTCATAGTTGAATTCTTTAGCCTGGAATTTGCCAACCGCATATCCTTCGTCGAGCCGGCCACCGAAGGCTTCCCTGTGCGAAATGTTTTGGGTAAACATATCCGCCCGCATAAAGGCGCTTAACCTGAGCTCGGGTATAACCTGGTAGTTCAGGTTGAGGTCGCCAAACATACGATCGCGGTTGTCGTCGTTGCTGTTTGCATAAGCATCGAAATAGGGATTGTTCCAATCGCTCGGCCTGTTGTTGGTGATGATACCGGTAGTTGTATTTGGATTTACGTTCCAGTTCAGGATGGTGCCATCGGGATAGCGAAAGTTCCGCAACCTTTTCATATCAATGTTGCGCTGAAACCATTGCACCTGGCCGGTCGCGGTTCCCTGGTATCCCTGGGAAGGCCGCACGGCGCGGTTACTTGCAAGGTTGACGTTTGCCCCAACGGTTAGTTTAGACGTAACATCAAGTGAAGTATTTAGCGAAAGGTTGTTGCGGATAAGCGAGGTATTTGGCATGACCCCTTTGATCTGTGCATTGTTGTAGCTTAGCTTATAGGTCATGTTTTCGCTGCCACCAGAAACGGAAATGTTGTTATTAAGGTTGCTGCCCGTTTCGAAGTAGTCCCTTATATTATTGGGTTGCGGTAGAAATGGTGTGGGTTTGCCAAATTCGGGATCCTGTGGGTAAAAGCTGTAGTACATCCGCACCGGTGTGCCGTCCATTTTTGGTCCCCAGCTTTCATCGTTACCGTTGACGTACTTTTCGCCGTTTGCAAGTGTTAAGAAGGTTTGATTATTACCCACACCGTAAATATTCTGAAGGGGTAAAAAGTTGCCGGCTTTTTCGATGCTGTAGGCGCCACTATACTGAACACCTACTTTCTTCGGGCCCTTTTTACCTTTTTTTGTCGTAATCAGGATTACACCATATTGCCCCCTGAGGCCATACAATGCCGAAGCTGCAGGTCCTTTTAGCACACTTACCGACTCGATGTCGTCGGGATTGATGTCCTGTGCGATGTTGCCGAGGTCGGGACCATTACCATTGCTGCCACCATAGTTTGCGTTCGAAATAGGTGTTCCGTCAACCACCATCAGCGGCTGGTCGTTGCCGTTAAGTGAATTTACACCCCTTATCTTAATCTTCTGTGTGCCGCCCAGGCTTGCACCGGAAGAGCCCACCACCTGTACACCCGAAACTTTACCGGCCAGGGAGCCAATCACGTTTTGTTCTTTGGTGAGGGTCAGGTTTTCACCCCTTACCGTTTGGGTGGCATAACCAACCGACTTTTGGCTGCGGCTTATGCCTAAGGCGGTTACCACCACTTCGTCGAGCCGACCGGATGAGGTCAATACAATATTGTAGTTTGCCTGGGTACCGATAACAACTTCCGTGTTGTTATACCCGGTGGAGGAAACAACCAGGATGGGGTTATCGCCGGAAACAGAAAGGGAAAATTGCCCACTTTCGTTTGCTGATACTCCTTTGGTGGTGCCTTTTTGAATAATGGTTGCGGAGGGAAGTGGGTTGCCGTTTTCGCCTGCAACGGTGCCGGATATCTGCCTTGTCTGGCTAAACACCAACATGGGTACAAGCATAAAAAGCAAAGCCCAGGTGCTTTGTAGTTTTGGTCTCATATGCGTTTTTTAAGGTAATGGTGAAAGTAGCAAAAAGTGAGAAGTCAAAAATCAAAAGTCAAAAGTAACAACAATGAAAAATGTAAAATGCAAAACGCTAAAGTGCCAAAAGGATAAAGTAAAACTCACACCATCAGAAGACACAAGTATCAACCCGCAAACCATTCAGGTTATCTACTGTTCGTACTTAGTATCTAATACCTTCAAATTAGCAAGCTATCAACGGAGAAACTTTTTTCCTTAATACCTTAATACCTTAATACCCAATACCTCAATACCCTAATACCTCTTTAAAATCAACCAATCAAACTATCAACCTCTCAACTTATCAACTTATCACCTAATCAACCTCTCAACCAGTCAACTTATCAACCTATCAACCAATCAACTTCTCAACCGGTCAACCTCTCAACCTCTCAACTTCCCTACCTTAATACCCAATACCTCAATACCTCAATCCCCAATCCCCAACCTTTCCCGAACTTGTTTGTTTATTCGCCAAATCCGGTACTATGAACCTAAGTAAAATGTTACTCCTGTTGCTGCTTGTTTCTGCTTCCCAGCTGCTGTTTGCGCAATCTTCAGGTAGACTAACCGGCACTGTTACCGATCGCAGCACGTTAAGACCAATCGCCGGGGCTACCGTGGCCTTATCGGGCGGAGCGGCGGGTTCAACCGACTCACTCGGCCGGTTTACTTTTTCCAACCTGGATTTTGGCAGCTATACGCTAACGGTTACGGCCATCGGCTATACGGAGAATAAGCTGTATAACCTGGTAATTACTTCGGGGAACGAGGCGACCGCGCTAGTGGAGTTGGAACCACAAAAGCAACAACTTGCCGGAGTTACCGTAACCACCAACAGGCGTACCGCGCAGGCGGCAACCCTGGAAAGCCCGCTTTCTGTACAACGGCTCACGGCGGAAGAAATCCGCAGCAACCCTGGCGGCAACTTCGACATCAGCCGGGTTATACAAACGCTTCCGGGCGTTGGCGGAACATCGGGCAGCGTTGGCAGCTTTCGCAACGACATCGTCATTCGCGGCGGTGCACCAAATGAAAACGTCTTTTACCTCGACGGTATCGAGGTACCGGTGATTAACCACTTTGCTACACAGGGCAGCGCCGGTGGTCCCACAGGTATATTAAACGTTTCGTTTATTGAAGATGTGAAACTGAATACCTCCGCTTTTGAGGCGCGCCACGATAATGCCCTATCTTCTGTATTCCAGTTTCGGCAGAAAACCGGCAACCCCAACAGGGTGCAGGGTAACTTCCGACTTAGCGCTACCGAAGTGGCCGCCACTTTTGAAGGGCCGATCACAAAGGAACGAACAACCTTCCTGGCATCAGCCAGGCGTTCGTACCTGCAGTTCCTTTTCCAGGCCATCGACCTGCCCATTCGCCCGAACTATTGGGATTTTCAATTCAAGGTCACCCATCGCCTTTCCGAAAAAGCAACCCTCACTTTCCTGGGAGTTGGCGCAATCGACGAATTTTCCTTTGCAGAGCCCAAAACCGCTACCCCGGAAAAGTTGTATGTGCTCAATTCTAACCCTTCCATTGATCAGTGGAGCTATACCGTCGGCGCCGCATTACGGCAACAGCTCAATAATGGTTACCTGAGTGTAACGCTTAGCCGCAACATGTTGGACAATCAACTGAACAAGTTTGAAAACAACAGGCTGCCATCGGAAGCTGAGCGGGTGTTGCGTGTGCAGTCGCAGGAAGTGGAGAACAAACTTCGTGTAGAAGTCAACAAGAACTTTTCAGGCTGGAGAGTGGCTTATGGTGTGATGGGGCAGTTGGTGGATTATAACAATACCACCTTCAACAGGCTGCGAAAAGAGATCCTTGATGAAAACGGGCAAGTGGTTCAGCCCGCAGTGACCATCAATTTTACCTCACCGCTAAAAGCTTTGTTCGTTACGGCGGTTTTATACAGGCGGGAAAGCGGTTTTTTGAGGAACGCCTGGGCATTAGTGCCGGCTTGCGTACGGATGGCAACTCGTTTACCAATGATGGCGCGAACCTCGCAAAAACCCTGTCGCCACGCTTTTCGTTTTCTTTTGTATTTGCGCCAAAATGGACCTTGAACAGTTCGATTGGACGATACTATAAAATTCCGCCGTACACCATCTTAGGATTTGCCGATAATAATGGCACCCTCGTGAACAAAAATGCATCTTATACCCGCAGCGATCATTATGTAACGGGAATTGAATTTCTACCTTACGACGCGCTTCGGTTTACGCTGGAAGGCTTTTACAAAACGTATGCGGGAGTGCCGGTATCCGTACGGGATGGTATTTCGCTCTCGAACCTTGGGGGCGATTTTAGTGTGTTGGGCAATGAGGCCGTTAACAGCACCGGTAAGGGACGTGCTTATGGTTTTGAATTTTTTGCACAGCAAAAACTCACGCGCAAGCTTTTTGGAATTTTATCTTATACCTGGTTCAAAAGCCGGTACAGCGGTGCAAACGGGGTGTTGATCCCAAGTGCCTGGGAGAACAACCATTTGCTAAGCATTACTACCGGTTATAAGCTGGGCCGCAATTGGGAACTCGGACTTAAGTTCCGTTACCAGGGTGGTGCACCCTACACACCTTTCGATGAAGCACTATCGCGGCTGAACTATTTATCACTTGGAACGGGGCGCCTGGATTATAGTCAACTAAACACCCGCCGGTTAAATGCGTTTAACGCATCGGATTTGCGTATAGACAAAAAGTGGAACTTAAGGCGGCTGACCCTTGATGCCTTTATCGATATCTCCAACTGGTATGCGGCGAAAAGCCCGGGTTACCCGCAATACACTTTTCAGCGGAATGCAACCAATACAGCTTTTCTCACCACCGATGGCGCAGCGGTAAAACCCGATGCAAGCAATGCCATACCCCTGTTGTTGCAAAACAACGACGCACAGGTTACACCGACCATCGGGTTGATTGTTGAGTTCTAAAAGAGAATTAGAAATTCAAAATTCAAAATGAAAAAAGGTTTCATTGCACAACTAAGCACACTTGCTTCGACTAAGCTTCTTGCATTTGGAAGCTAAAGCCGTTAATCCAACATCCACGAACAGGATCGGTCTTTGAAGATCAGCTTTTGTAGCCGGCGGGAGAACCTCGCTGCGACATCGTTGCCCGCCCGGATGAATTCCGTTCGGACGGGTGTCACTCCTTTGTATGGCAAACCGCTATTCGACATTTCAATGCAAAATGTAAAATGTAAGAAGGCAAAAGTCAAAAGTCAAAAGGCAAAAGTAAAAAGTCAAAAGTAAAAAGTCAAAAGTCAAAAGTCTCACAGACGTCAGGAGTGCAACGAGTCAACTAATCAACTTATCAACCAATCAACTTATCAACCAATCAACTTATCAACCAATCAACTTATCAACCAATCAACTCAATACCTCAATCAACTCAATACCTCAATCAACTCAATACCTCAATCAACTCAATACCTCAAAACCTCAATACCCTATACCTCACAAACGTCGGGAGCTCAACCAGTCAACCAATCAACTTATCAACCATTCAACTTTCTTTCCCAACCAATCAACTTATCAACTGATCAACCTAATACCCCAATACCCAATACCTCAATACCCAATACCCTAATTACCCAAACCCCATCGGCCGAAAAAACCACAACTGCACAAGGTCTCATGTATGAGATGCGGGAGACTTGTAAATAAAAAAGGGTCCTGTAAAAGTGTAAATTGAGTTAAGGAATAATCAATCACTTTAAAAACAGAGACCCTATGACACAAGTTA
>NZ_SMSK01000017.1 GCF_004354985.1 Segetibacter sp. 3557_3
TAACTTGTGTCATAGGGTCTCTGTTTTTAAAGTGATTGATTATTCCTTAACTCAATTTACACTTTTACAGGACCCTTTTTTATTTACAAGTCTCCCGCATCTCATACATGAGACCTTGTACTACAATTACAATACGCAGCTTTGATGCAGTGCAAAGGCTTAACTAAACAACATTGTTGGGAATTGGGAATTCAGGAATGAGGTATTAAGTATTTGGTTTTCTGTTTCGTTTTTGGGAAGTGAGGCTTCCCGAACGATTTAAAAATTAGCAACCAGTAAATGATATGCGCTCACTTTTCTCACGAATTACAAACACATACCCTTGCAGAGCGGGTGCCCTCTACACCCGGACAGAATCGTTGTTATTCTAGTTATGTAAACCCGCAAATTTCACAAGCCCTCATTTCACTATTTTCGTGCGAAATAACATTGCATGAAACACGCCTATCTTTTTCCCGGCCAGGGTAGTCAGTTCCCAGGTATGGGAAAGGCCCTGTATGAAAACCATGAAGTATCCAGGGAGCTTCTTGACCAGGCTGATGAAATCCTTGGCTTTCGTATTTCTGAAGTAATGTTTAGCGGCAGCGATGAGGACCTCAAGCAAACCGACGTTACCCAGCCTGCAGTATTCCTTCATTCCATCATGGCTTATCGTACAATTGAAAATCCAAGCCCGGATATGGTTGCCGGGCACTCACTTGGCGAGTTTTCGGCACTTGTTGCTAACGGCACCATTTGCTTCGAAGATGGGCTGAAGCTCGTAAGCATTAGGGCAAAAGCAATGCAACGTGCATGCGAGATGGTTCCTTCAACAATGGCCGCGGTTTTGGCGCTAAGTGATGAGCTGGTGGAAAAGATAGCTTTTGAAGTGCGTGAGGAAACGGGGGAAGTAGTAGTAGCAGCTAATTACAACTGCCCGGGGCAGCTGGTGATCAGTGGATCAATTAAGGGTGTAGAGGTAGCTTGCGCAAGGATGAAAGAGGCCGGGGCAAAACGGGCACTCGTATTACCCGTGGGGGGAGCTTTCCATAGCCCTCTGATGTCCCCGGCAAAAGATGAACTCGAACGCGCGATAAAAAACACTGTTTTTAATCCCCCGGCCTGTGCAGTTTACCAGAACGTAGTCGCAACCGCTGTTACTGATCCTGACGCGATAAAAAATAACCTCATTGAGCAACTTACCGGACCAGTCAGGTGGACCCAAACCATATTGGCTATGGTAAATGATAGTGCCGGCCGATTTACCGAAGTGGGGCCGGGCAAAGTACTGCAAGGGTTAGCCAGCAAAATCTATAAAGATGCCGTTGTAGCCGGAATTAGCTGATACCTGAATATATATTAAGAAAGCTGCCCTTTACCGGGCAGCTTTTCTGTTTTGTAGAAGATTTTGAAAGAATAATTAAAAATTTTCTACCGAAAGGGATGTTAATAGTTTGCTAAAGCATTAAATTGGCAGGGAATTTTTTCGGAATCAACCAGCACAGCTCAAGTTGAACGATCGGAGCTTTGACGGGCTTTGTGTATATGGAATAGGTTGGTAGTAATCACATTAACTGTGCAAGGCAACTATTTTCAAGAACGTTTAGGCTATTGCATACGTGTTGACCGACGAAGCTTTATAGAGAAGAAGAATTTTAGGCATTTGTAACATGAACCGCGGGTGCCTTAAATGCGTACCTCAATGATGTTGAGGACGGGTGTTGTTAAAAAGGTTTCAAAGCATTTTCGATCCAGGGAGGAGAAAATCTTTACCAGTAAAGATGAATGCTCTGTTCTGACATCGCTTAACTCAGGACTGAGTTAAAAGAACAATATCCGGGCTGTATGGTTATTATCCAGGGATGCAACTGAATTGGGTGTTGTCGTCATCATAGAAAAGCGATTGTAGGTAGGGTGCGGCCTTGATCCGGGTTGCCCGAAATGACCACAAGACGTCGGGTGCCACCATCGATAAAGCTGCTGATCTGAAATGAATATTATTTGATACGATACTAGCGCAGGTTTATAATGCACACGAGAAGCGCACAGTAGAAGCCGGCTGAAAAGCCGGTTTTTTTTATACCGCCAACAACTATTAGTTCAATGGGTGATGACCATCCAGGTGTTCAGCATCCGAATAGGCAGCAGAGCCGACATTCACGCTACAATTGATCCACTCACCATCGAAAGCAGCTGAAAGTTTTTTATAAAAATTTATTGCCGGTTCATTCCATTCCAACACCTGCCATGAAATACCACCCAAACCTTTGGCGGAAGCTTCAGCAAACAATTGGTCAAATAGTCTTTTTCCCAATCCTTTGCCGCGCATCTTTTCTGTTACAACCAGATCCTCGAGGTACATGCGCTGTCCTTTCCACGTGCTGAACCGAATGTAGTAGAGGGCAAACCCCTCTACCGTTCCATTAACTTCAGCAACAAATGCCCACCATACCGGCTTATTGCCAAAGCCGCTCTCTTCAAAATGTTCGGGAGTAATGGTGACTTCGTCGGGCGCCCGTTCGTAATGGGCAAGTTCCCTGACAAGTTCAAGTAAACGGCTGCAGTCCCGTTTTTCTGCCCTCCTGATTACCACGTTATCCATTGTGAGAAGTTTAAGTCGTGCTCAAAGCCTGGTCAAGATCGTTTAAAATATCCGGCAGGTTTTCAATACCTACACTCATCCGGATAAGACCGTCGGTGATCCCGTATTTTTCGCGGTGTTCTTTTGCTACCCCATAGTGAGTCATCGAAGCGGGATGGGAGATAAGGGTGTCTACAGTTCCCAGAGACACTGCGCGTACGCACATCTTCAACTTATCAATGAAATTCTTTCCGGACTCTATACCGCCTTTAAGCTCGAAACTAAGCATAGCACCAGGATGATTCATTTGCTTTTGCGCAGTTTTAAAATCAGGATGGGAGGACAAGCCGGTATAATTGACTTTTTCTACATGAGGGTGTTTTTCGAGAAAGGCGGCAGTCTCAACCGCATTGCTGCAGTGTCGATCCATGCGAATCTCCAGCGTTTTCATGCCCTGGAGCAGCAGGAACGCATCGAAGGGATTGCTATTTCCTCCCAGGAGGCGGTGCCACTTGGTGGCGCGTGTATTCATGAACTCGATATCTCTCCCCAGCAGCACACCGCCGATTGCGGTGCCATGACCATTCAAAAATTTCGTAGTCGAATGAAAAACAAAGTCAACACCATATTTAAAGGGCTGTTGCAGGTACGGGGTAGCAAAAGTATTGTCTACTGTTACCAGGGTGCCATAGCGCTTTGCAATCCTGGTGACCTCCTCAATATCTACACACTGGATGGTGGGATTCGCAGGGGTTTCAATGTGTACGATCCGGATGCCCGGGTTTTCTTTCAGCGTTCTTTCGGTGAGTTCGAGGTCGCGCAGGTCGACGATAATGGTTTCGACACCTGTTTGGTTCAGCACCTTTAGCATCAACTCCTGTGTGCCACCGTACAGCGAATAATGGCTTAGGATTTTATCGCCCGGTTTCAGGTTCGCCATAAACATGGTTGTCATGGCTGCCTGTCCGCTTGCATGCAGAATGGCTTTAACCTGGAGGGGGGCTCCATTACTATCCTTAAGATTGAAGCACTCGAGCGCCTCAATTACTTTTTCAGCATCTGTAAATGTGGGATTGCCCCAACGGCTGTAAATGTATCCCTCTTGTTGCCCGTCGAAGCGCTCCATACCTTGTTGTGCAGTATCAAAGGTGAAGGTTGACGTAGCGTATATTGGTGTAATGTGTGCAGAATTCGGATGTTTATTCTGATTGCCGTGAATGGACACGGAACTGAAACCTGTGAAGGGAAGCTTTTCTTCTGACATACTCTTGATTGTTGACTTTAATGTTAGTGCCGGGAAATTGGTTTGAACCTGCGGGAAAAGAACATATTTGATTTTACTCCGGCAGGGTAGAACGAGCAGTGCAAAACCCATTCCCTTATGGTTTGCAAGTACGACCAGGGGTTATACAACGTAGTTTTGCTGGCGAGCAGCTTACCCTTATTTAAAGGTATTCCGGTCCGTCAATATGTAAACAACCTGTGACTGCGGGAAAGAAATGGTTACTTCGCGACACGTATTGGTTTTGAGTATTTGAATTATCGGGCATGTGCTATCTCGTGCCTGACTGGCCAGGGCTATCCCACGAGGGCTTTTTACATAAGTGTACCCTGGTAGTTTGTTGCGAGGTTTGCACGCGAGAATTTACTACTTGCTTACAAAAATTTGCAGCACGGAAAATAACCGGTAACATCCTCAATTATTTCGGATCATATGCCCACTTTACCAGTGTTGAGCCCCAGGTAAAGCCTCCGCCAAATGCCGCGAAAACAAGGTTGTCGCCTTTCTTTAATTTGTTCTCCCATTCCCACAAGCACAAAGGAATAGTTGCGGACGTGGTATTGCCAAACTTTTGAATATTGAGCATCACCTTTTGAGAGGGAATGCCTATCCTGTTTGCTGTAGCATCGATGATACGTTTATTGGCCTGGTGCGGAACCAACCAGGAAATGTCCTCACCGGTAAGGTTATTTCGTTGCAACAGTTCGTAAGCAACGTCTGCCATTCCTACTACGGCAAACTTGAATACAGCCTGGCCCTCCTGGTAGATATAATGTTCCTTTGCAGCAACGGTTTCCATACTGGACGGTTTTAGTGAGCCTCCGGCTTTCTGATGCAGGAATTTGCCCCCGCTACCATCGCTTTTTAAAATGCTATCCATTACCCCAAATCCCGGTTCACCGGGCTCCAGCAGAACTGCACCGGCACCATCGCCAAATAAGATACAGGTTGTGCGATCGCTGTAGTCTACGATAGCACTCATTTTATCGGCGCCAACCACAACAACTTTTTTGTACCGGCCACTTTCAATAAAGGCTGTACCGGTTGTAACGCCAAAAAGAAATCCCGAGCAGGCAGCACCCAGGTCGAAGCCAAAACAGTTTACTGCGCCAACCTTATGCGCAATAAGATTCGCCGTTGCCGGAAACAACATGTCGGCGGTGACGGTGCAGCAGATAATGCAATCAATTTCGGCAGGATCGATACCTCTTTTTTTGCACAGATCAAGTACAGCAGGTGCTCCCATATCGGAGGTAGCTTTACCCTCACCTTTTAATATTCTTCTTTCCTCAACCCCTGTTCGTGTTTTAATCCATTCGTCGTTGGTATCTACCATCGTTTCGAGGATTTTGTTTGTTAACCTGTATTCCGGAACATAACCTCCTACCGCGGTAATCGCTGCCTGAATTTTTTCTTGCATCTTTTGATTCTGTTTTTTCGTGAATAAAAGTAGTTGATAAAGTTGAAATCGGTGAACGCCATACCTTACCAGAATTGTGTAATAGCACAGCAGGAGTTTTCGGGCTGGATGTAAGCGAGAAGATTTCATGTTCGATAGCCTTGCTGGTTCAAGGCGTATTGGGGTAGCAGGATGCGGATTCCAGATCTGACATAAAAAGACCCCATGAAAAGCCAATTGTTGAACTGAGCGTAGCAACGATGATCACCATGAAATACAAATGCCGGTCACCAAAAAAACGTGGTTATAGCGCAAAAAAACGCCATTGATGGCCGGCCATTATCATTTACCTGTACTGCTTTGATTCCGGAAAATATTATTTGTACTTCCCCAAGCCTTCCCTTATTTTTGAAGGCTGCTAAACCCAATATTTTGATTTCATTTCTCAGAGGTAATTTTCTCGTAAGAAACCCTGCGCAGGTTGTTGTGGACGTAAATGGTGTAGGGTATGAGTGCCAGATCAGCTTAAACACCTACTCTGCGATAAACGGCAAAACGACGGGTTTACTGTTCACCTATTTGCAGATTACTGAAAATGCGCAAACGCTCTATGGCTTTGCCGAGCAGGCTGAAAAAGATTTGTTTATTCATTTAATAAGTGTTTCGGGAGTTGGTGCAGCAACGGCCAGAATGATGTTGTCTGGAATGAAGCCCGATGAGACCGTACGGGCAATTGTGCAGGGCAACGCCCGCCAACTGGAAAGCATCAAGGGGATAGGTAGAAAAACTGCGGAACGACTGGTACTGGAGCTAAGGGATAAATTGGGAAAAATTTCACTGGAATCAACAGTTTTACCATCAGCAAGTAATAAAATGGAAACAGATGCGTTAAATGCATTGGTTTCTTTAGGTATTGTGCGACCACAGGCAGAACAGGCCATTAAAAAAGCCCTACTTGCCAACCCGGATACCACAATCCTGGAAGACCTGATAAAACAGGCATTAAAAAACGTTTAGCCTATCGTTAGATCTGTACCTAACCCAGTGAACACAAGTGATCACAATCCAAAATTCGGTCCGCTTTCCTATATTATTTGCAGTAACCTTTTTGGTTAGCTGTAATTTTCTATTCGCTCAAGCCCCAACTCCCTCACCTGCTACCGACACGGTTCGTTACCCTTTAAAGGACCGTTTGGGCGACCCTTTTACTTATTCAAACCCAAACCCTTTTAATCTTGCAGACACAGGTTTCATTAAACGCGATATTCAATACGATCCTAAAACGCGCCGATATTATATTAATGAGAAAATAGGGAACAGCAACTATCGTTCGCCTACCTATCTTACCTACGACGAAATGATGCGCTTACAGGGAAGGCAGGCAGAAATAGACTACTTTAAGAAAAGAGCGAATACATTAAGCAGCCTGAACAGAAAGGTGGTAAGGCCTAAGATGAAGATGTATGACAAACTTTTCGACCGGATTTTTGGCGTAGGCCCCGGCGGTTTAAAAGTGGATATTCGTCCGCAGGGAAATGTGGACATCATGGCGGGCTACCAGGGACAGAATATTAAGAACCCAACCCTGCCGGAAAGGGCGCGTCGCAATGGCGGTTTCGATTTCGACATGAATGCCAATGTAAACGTGATTGCCAACATCGGCGACAAACTGAAGCTGCCGATTAACTACAATACCCTTGCAAACTTCGATTTTGAAAACCAGTTGAAGCTTGACTACAAGGGAATGGATGATGAGATCATCAAATCGATTGAAGCCGGTAATGTTTCGTTTACTTCTAAAGGTACCCTGATACCCAGCGCACAGAGTTTATTTGGTATCAAGACTCAACTGCAGTTTGGCAAAATGTTTTTCACGGGTGTATTTGCCAACCAGAAATCGCAAAGACAATCGCTTGCGCTACAAGGCGGTGCTACCACGCAACGATTTGAAAAACGCCTGGATGATTACGAAGAAAACAGGCACTTTTACCTCGGTCAGTATTTCTACGATAACTATAATAAAGCCATGCAAAATCTGCCGGTTGTTAATAGCCAGGTTCAGATATTGCGCATGGAGGTTTGGGTAACCAACCGGACCGGAGCCACTACCGAAACACGTGATGTTGTGGGACTGATGGACCTTGGGGAACCAGCTCCTTTTAACCCGGTTAACCAGCCAACCGGTGTTGTACCAGGAGGTTTGCCGGCAAATGGTGCCAATAACCTCTATACTTTTCTGGCCGGCAACGCGGCCACAAACCGCAACCCGACAGCCATCAACAGCATCCTGTTATCAAGAGGGTTAAGGCCTGTTGAGGACTTTGAGAAGACTTTCGCCCGCAAACTTTCACCAAATGAATTCGTGTATAACCCGCAGGTGGGTTTTGTTACGTTAAACCAACAACTGCAACCCGATGAAGTGTTGGGTGTAGCTTTTCAATATAGTTACAATGGCAGGGTTTTCCAGGTGGGTGAATTTTCGCAGGATGTTACCCTTGACTCTTCGCGCCAGGGCGTACAAAAAGTTTTGTTCCTAAAGTTATTGAAGGCTACGTCGCAGCGCCCGGGTCTACCCATTTGGGACTGGATGATGAAAAACGTTTATTCGCTTGACCTTCCGGGTATTCAGCGGCAGGATTTCAAACTCAATGTACTATACGAGGAACCAAGCGGAGGTCTCAAGCGTTTTTTACCGGAAAGTGCGCCTTCAGTAGAAGGGCGTTCGCTTCTGCGGATATTAAACCTCGACCGGCTGAACAACCAAAATGACCCTTTGCCGGATGGGGTATTCGACTATGTAGATGGCTTTACCGTATTGCCGCAATTGGGTAAGGTGATTTTCCCGGTCAGGGAACCTTTTGGACGTGACCTGGACGCACTTGCTTTCCCGGGTATGCCGCAGAACATCAAAAGCAAATACGTTTATTACCAGCTTTACGATTCGATTAAAGCCATAGCCCAAACTTTCGCCAACCTGAACCGGTACGTAATGCAGGGGTCTGGCAAGGGGAGTTCTTCTTCTGAAATATACCTGGGTGCATTCAATGTTCCACAAGGTTCGGTGACGGTATCAGCCGGTGGCCAGATTTTGCGGGAAGGTTTTGATTACTCTATCGACTATAACCTCGGTACGGTTAAAATTCTAAACCAGGCCATCTTAAATACCGGCTTACCGGTGAATGTTTCTTTTGAAAACAATGCAGGTTTTGGTATTCAACAAAGGAACTTCATGGGAATGCGGCTCGACTATCTTGCCAGCAAAAAACTTTCGCTTGGCGCATCTATGGCGCGTTTGGGTGAGCGCCCGTTTTTCACCAAGACCAACTACGGCGAGGACCCGATCCGTAACACGATGTATGGACTCGACTTCAATTATCGATCTGATTTTCCCAAGCTGACGCGTTTACTGGATAAGCTGCCTTTTTACAATACCAATACTATGAGTACCATCAATGCCTATGGTGAAGCTGCGGTGTTGAAGCCGGGCCACCCAAGGCAGATTGGTAAGGGCAATGAAGGTTTGAGCTATGTTGACGATTTTGAAGGAACGCGGAACAGCATTGACCTGCGTTTCCCATTCATATCATGGGCACTTGCTTCCACGCCGCAGGGGAATGGCTTGTTTCCGGAAGCAAGCTTGAACGACTCCGTTGCATACAACCGGAACAGGGCAAAACTTGCCTGGTATAATATAGAACCGATATTACAGGATAAGGGTAGCATCAATAACCCATTGCGTAGAGACGTTAGTCAACTGAGCGATCCACGTGTACGCACGGTATACTCGCAGGAACTGTTTCCCCAACGGAGCCTTAACCTGGGAAGTAACCAGCAGCCAACATTCGACCTGGCGTATTATCCCACAGAAATGGGTCCCTACAATTTTGAGTCGAGGGCTACCGAACTCGATGCAGCAGGTAGATTCAGGAGGCCAAAGGAACGCTGGGGTGGACTGATGCGCAGCATTGAACAAACCGATTTTGAAACCAGCAATGTTGAGTTTATTGAATTCTGGATACAAGATCCTTTTATAAAGAAGCAAAATAGTTCAGGTGGTAAGCTGTACCTAAACCTGGGTACGTTAAGCGAAGACATCTTAAAAGACGGCCATCGTTTTTACGAAAATGGTCTGCCAACTCCAAACCAGCCGACAGCTACTGAGGAAACGACATGGGGCAGAACACCCATTAACCCGATCCAGATCACCCAGGCGTTTAGCAATGATCCAAACGACAGGGCTTTCCAGGATCTTGGTTTTGATGGTTTGTCGGATTCGGCAGAAGCAAGAAAAAGAAGCAGCTACCTGCAAAGCATATCAAGCACTTTCGGTGCAACCTCTCCTTTATACCAGCAAAGACTAACCGACCCATCTAACGATAACTACCGCTGGTACCGCGATCCGTCATTCGATGCAACGAACACCGGCATACTTGGACGCTACAAAAATTTTAATAACTCACAAGGCAATTCACCAATCGCGACAGGTACAAGTGAGTTTAGTCCGGCAGCTACCCTTTACCCCGATAACGAAGATTTAAACCGCGACAATACGCTTAACGAATCTGAGGAGTACTACCAATATGAAGTTGACCTGAAGCCGGGGATGGATGTGGGCAACAGCAAATACATTACAGACAAACGTGTGGTTACCGTACGTTATCCTAACGACTCTACAGGCCAGGAAAACTGGTACCTGTTCAGGGTTCCGATACGCGACTACCAAAGTAAGATCGGAAACATACCAGATTTTAAGTCCATTCGCTTTATGCGGATGTTCCTGACCGACTTTGAGGACTCTGTGGTGTTGCGTTTTGCACGGCTTGACCTGGTACGTAATCAATGGAGAACATTCCAGTTTGAATTGGATACTACCGGAGCTTACCGGCCGATCACCCAAAGCTCTGCTACGCGCTTCAATGTGCTTGCGGTGAACCTGGAGGAAAACAGCAGCAGGTTCCCGGTAAACTACCTGATACCACCAGGCATCGAGCGGGTACAGCAGCTGAGCAACAATAACATTAATATCCTGCAGAATGAGCAGGCGATGAGTTTCCAGATCAGGAACCTGGGGAAAAAGGAAGCGAGGGGGGTATTTAAAACGATGAACCTGGATATGCGCCAATTTGGTCGTTTAAACATGTTTGTACACGCTGAAAGTGTGCCAAATGCAACCCGCGTTTACAATGGTCAATTGTCAGCAGTTGTCCGCATCGGGCAGGATTTCCTGAATAACTACTATGAAATTAAAATCCCGCTGGCCGTGACGCCGGAGGGCCGGTATGTTAACGATGAAGCCGGCCAAAAAAGGGTTTGGCCAGACTCTAATACGCTTGACTTTGACATCCAGGAACTTGTTCAGCTGAAACTTCGTAGAAATGCAAGCCGGAGCAATGCTTTGGATACGATATACCGCGAGATCATTGGTACAAAGACCTTCTCTGTAAAAGGGAATCCCAACCTCGGGGAAGTACGGGCATTTTTTATCGGGGTAGAAAATAATGACAGGGACGTAACGGTAGACGCCGAAGTTTGGGTAAATGAATTGCGCTTTTCACGGCTTGACGAAAGCGGTGGATATGCGGCATTGGGACGGGTCGACATCAACATGGCCGATCTTGGTAACCTGTCGGTTTCTGCAAATACGTACACCAAAGGTTTTGGTACGCTTGAGCAAAGGGTTAACGAGCGTGCGCGTGAAAACTTTTCTCAATTTGACGCCGCAACCAACCTTGAACTTGGTAAGCTGTTGCCGAAACAATTCGGACTTTCCGTACCCCTGTACGCAAGCATCAGCCAAACCGTTCGTACGCCTGAGTACGACCCCTACGACCAGGATCTGCTGTTAAAGACAAAGCTGAATAACAGCTCGGGTAAGCAAAGGGATTCTATAAGAAGGGATGCCATTGATAAGACAACGATCAAGACGCTCAATTTTACCAACGTAAGGCTACAACCTACGGGCAGGATGCGTATCTGGAGCCCAAGCAATATCGACGTCAGTTACTCCTATATCAAGTTTGAGCAAACCAATCCACTCATTCTCAAAAACGACCTGATCAAACATCGTGGCGGGATTGGTTATACCTATAATGCCCAACCTAAATATATAGAGCCCTTTAAACGTTTTATCAGGTCGCGTTCTCCATGGTACTCGTTGGTAAGGGACCTGAATTTCAACCTGAACCCAAGCCTGCTACAGGTACGTGCCGACATTAACCGGCAGTACGGTGAATATGTACCACGCATTGTAAACAACTTCGATCAGAAGGTAGACAGGGTAGACACTACCTACGACAAGTATTTTACGTTTGATCGCTACTATAATTTCCGCTGGGATCTTACCCGTTCGCTGAACCTGGATTTCTCTGCCGTAAACAACGCCCGTATCGACGAGCCGGAAGGGCGCCTAGACACCAAATTCAAACGAGACACCGTTAAAGAGAACTTCTTTAAAGGTGGCCGGAATACCTTGTATCAGCAAAAAGCCATTGCGAGTTATACCCTTCCTTTTTCAAAGGTGCCTATACTTGAATGGGTAACTGCACGGTATAGCTACTCGACGAATTACAGTTGGATTGGTGCGAGCAGGCTTGCCCGAAACATTGGTATTGACATCGGTAATACGATAGAAAATGGCCTTCAGCATAGCCTGAATGGTGAGTTTGATTTCACCAGGCTTTATAGTAAATCAAGGTGGTTAAGGGCTTTGGAAACCGTTCCGCCTCCGCCGGCACCAGGCGCTTCGGACGAAAAGAAAAATGGCAGGGATGCCAAAAACAGGAATGCTGCGAACCCGGGTGCGCCTCCCGATGCCGTTACTTCTACCTCGACACTGCCATCCAAAGCAGAAGCGTTAAAAGGACTCACCGGAAAAGCACGGACAGCCGCGCTCAAAAAATGGCGCGCTCAGCGGAGAGACGAACGCAAGGCAAGAAGATTGCTCAGGGCGGCACAACCTGTGGAAATGGGTGGCTTCGCAAGGGCAGGAGGCAAAATTTTAACTATGGTACGTCGTGCTTCGGTAAACTACAGCGAAAATTACCAGAGCAGGCTTCCGGGTTATACCGACAGCACCAGGGTACTGGGCCAAAACTGGAGCAGTATGGCGCCGGGTCTTGATTATGTTTTTGGCAGGCAGCCTGATACAAACTGGCTAAACGCCAAAGCTGCAAAAGGCCTGATTACCCGCGACACGACCTTCAACTTTATGTTCCGGCAAAACCTCGATCAAAAATTGAGCATTACCGCACAGCTTGAGCCTTTACGGGAGTTTACCATTGACCTGAACATCGACAAAACGTTTACCAAAGACTACACCGAGCTGTTTAAGAATATACCGGACAGTGGCGGCTTCAAACACCTGAGTCCGCTGGCAAGTGGTGGTTTTAATGTTTCGTACATCGCGTTCCAAACGCTGTTTACGAAAACAGATCCGAACCGGCTGTCCAACACGTTTGTTACGTTTGAAAACTACCGGCAAATTCTTTCGGAAAGACTGGCAAACAATAACCCTTATCAGAAGCAGTTGCCGAACCGCCTGACCAACGACCAGTACTATACCGGGTACGGCAGGTATTCGCAAGACGTACTAATTCCTGCATTCATTGCAGCATATACGGGCAAAGATCCATTGACCGTTGGATTCATTGACCAGTCGAATCCGAACATCAAGTCGAACCCTTTCAGAAGCATTAAGCCAAAACCGAACTGGCGGGCTACTTATACCGGCCTTACCCGTGTACCATCAATCGCAAGAACATTCAGCGCGATAAGCTTTACGCATGGCTACACGGCGAATTTGGGAATGAACAGCTTTACAAGTGCGCTTCTATACTCCGATCCGTTCCGATATGGTGCACCTGGCTTTATCGATACCGTATCAGGCAACTTCATTCCTTACTTCCTGGTTCCGAATATTACCATCCAGGAGCAGTTTAGTCCTTTGCTTGGTATCGACATCACCACGGTTGGACAGCTTAATGCAAAGTTTGAGTACAAGAAGAGCCGGCAGCTAAGCCTGAGCCTAATCGACTTTCAATTAAGCGAGGTAAACAGTACGGAGTGGACGATTGGTGGCAGCTGGCGTAAACGGGGCTTTACCCTGCCATTCAGGTTGCCGGGCATGAAAAACAAGAAGCTGGAGAATGATGTTAGCTTCCGGCTGGACCTTGGCATGCGCGATGATGCAACCAGCAACAGCAGGCTTGACCAGCGCAATTCCTTTAGTACCGGGGGGCAGAAGGTTTATACCATTCAGCCATCCATTGATTATGTACTTAACAATAGGATCAATTTGAAATTGTTCTTTGATCAGCGCCGGGTTGTGCCTTACATCTCTACGTCTGCTCCGGTTACTAACACCCGGGCAGGATTGCAGGTCCGGATATCACTTGCGCAATAAGCATATAACCACCAACTGGAAGCAGGATGCACAGGGAGCTGTACATTTTGCTCCCAGTGTTATTATAGAACCGGATTGTCACCCATAGCCCCTGCAGGTGTTGTCACCAACTCGCCCATGCAGGTCTTGTCACCTGCTTGCCTACTTGCACATGCAGGTGTTGTCACCAACTCGCCGATACAGGTGTTGTCACCTGCTTGCCTACTTGCCCGTATGATGTGAGCACACCCGAGGGGCACGACCAAACCATTTCGCTCATCTTACTCGCAGGTGACAACACCTGCGTGCGTATTAGCATCTGCGAGGGGACAACCACACCCCATTTCGCTTATCTTATCGCAGGTGACAACACCTGCGATGGCAACAATTTTGGGGGCACAACCAAAGCATTTTGCTCATCTTAACCGCAGGTGACAACACCTGCGGGGCGGCAACACCTGCGGGGGCGACAACCACACCCCATCACGCTTAGGCTAATCGCAGGTGACAACACCTGCGAGGGTGGCAACTCCTGCGGGGACACCAGGGGTGAGCATTACGAGCTTACGCTCACCGAAACATACCTGTACCCGGAATTTTGAAGCAATGTGGAAACTATTTGTATGGCCTTTGTATTTGCCCGCTGAAGGATCTGGCGCTGAATCGCCCGTTCGTGTAACCTCTTCCGTGCCTTCAATTTAACCTGTACAACCGCGTCGGGCGTCCAGCTTCCCGTTTCCTCGAAGGTTTCGAAGTCGGAGGGATTGGTGATCAGGTCAAGTATTTTTGCCGGGGGTATCTGCACAAATATGGAGTCGTTTTTTATGCTGACATGGCGCCTGTTCACGAGGTTTAATTCCGTTCCCGCGAGCACCTTGCCTTTGCAGATCAACACAAGTCGACGGGATGTAATGGGTAACATGGGTACAGCGGTAACCCTGTTGAATACGTTAGCAAAGGCAGACGATTTGTTGACCACCACAGAGTCAACCACCACCTCGTCGAGGACCGTAACCGTTACCAACTGCGCTATTGATCGAACCTGTTTAATCACAATGGGTGTTTGGTCGATCACGACAGGCTGCTCTGCAAAAGGGTTCCGTAAAGAGGGCAGCTTAAATCCCCGTTTAATAATCCATACGCCAATGAATATGGCAAGTATGATGTAAATAAATCTCCTTACGCGTAGTCTCTTCATGGTGCAACGGTTTTACCGGGGGTATCGGACCAGGAGATGGTGATGTTTTGAAAGCCTGCCTGCCGGAGAAAGTTGCTCACGAAAAGTGCGGTATTTGCTTTTGCCTGCGGAAGAATACCTATAGCATTTACGCTATTCCTGATCTCAGCCTCTGCCTGGGCGGCAAGCCCATCGCGTTCCTGGCTGTTAAATGGATCCCTGAATGCACCAACCTGCTGATATTCTACCCTGATTTTATCCGGTGGTATATTCAGGCTAATCAATTCCGGAGAGGGGAGGCGAATATGGATGTTTTTGCCATCAACACTATAGCTGCTTTCGGTTAAAGAAGCCAGGTCAACACCTGCCTTCAGGTAAGCTTCGCAGCTCATGAGGATTTTGCGGTCTCCAAGCTTATACCAGGTTTTGTCGTCACTGGCTTTTATAATTTTTGTTATGGTATACTCAACCGTAGCGAGTTCGCCCATTTCACGTAGTGCCAGTACCGATGGTTTTTCCTCCGGCGGAATTTTCCTGGTACAGCTTGAAAAGAACATTAAACAGGCAATCAGAACAAGCTTCATAAGCGAACGGCAAAAATTATTGTGCCTGCAAGTTAGCCTGCTTTTCACCACAAAGGTTTACGGATCAACTGGGCGCCCCTGTATGCTTCAGCTTGTAGAACCCAGGCGGGAGGCTTGATCTGCACAATTGGGGCCTTCAAAATCAAAAGTCCCGCCTTTGCTGGGCGGGACCGGTATGATATTGTCGCGAATGTTGTTTGTGTGCTGTTTATGGGTGCTGTTTTATTGTAGAAAGCTTAACACCAGCGTGATCTTTTTCACAATGTAGCATTTTGGAATCTCGTAAGCAGTTGATTAACAGCTTCATTTGATGTGATTACCAAAACCAAGCCATATTATAATCCAGAAGACGCACCCTTAGCAAGCAGTAATGCACCACAAAAGTTTAAGCTGAAGCTCGTAACATCGGGCGCAATGGGCACTATTGTTTGAAGAAGTAAATCCCGTCTGCCTGGGCCGTACAGGTTACCACCAGGTCATTGATACAGATATGTGCCGGAAGTGACGCGGTATAGTAGATTATGCCTGCAACGTCTTCCGCCGACAGCGGTTCGAAGCCCTTATAAGTTTGGGCGGCCTTGTCCTCATCACCTTTAAAACGCACTGAAGCAAATTCGGTTTTTGCAGCTCCGGGATGTATTGCGCTTACTTTAATGCTGTGTTGAAGAAGATCAATCCGCATGGCATGACTAAGGGTATCCACCGCAGCCTTACTGGCGCAATAAACGTTGCCGTTTTCATATACATCTTTGCCTGCAACGGATCCAAGGTTGATGATGTGCCCCTGGCGGCGAGCCGTCAGGTAGGGTAGCACAGCCCGGGTTACATACAGCAAACCCTTCACATTAGTGTCAATCATGGTATCCCAATCGTCCGGATCACCCTGATCAATATGCTCACGACCAAGTGCCAGGCCGGCATTATTCAGCAAAACATCAACCTGCCGCCATTCTTCCGGTAAGTTACCAAGGTGGGCGAAAACCTGGTCCCTTTGCTGTACATCAAACACAAGGCTTAAAACCCTCACGTGGTACTTTGTCCTGAGTTCATCAGCAAAAGCATGCAGTTGTTCTTCGCGGCGGCCTGTAATGATGCAGTTCCATTTCTCAGCTGCAAACTTTTCCGCAGCAGCTTTTCCAAAGCCCGAGGTGGCGCCCGTTATGATGATAATTTTGTTCATGGTGTTTTTTTTAGCAAATCCCGCTGCTTACAACCGTTGCCGGACCAAGTTATTGAATCATTACTGCGATTTGTTTACGCATTAACGGATTAAAACCGTTGTCCCTTTTCGTACGATCTTATTACCAAGAAAGTCTACTCCTTCTGCCATAAAAACAAAAGTTCCACTACCCTGGTCGGCTCCACTAATCTTGCCGTCCCATCCTCTGCCCGGCTCGGATGTATTGTAAACGAGCTGACCCCAACGGTTATAAATCCTGAAGAAGCTTAGTGATCGCATGCCCACGAGTATGGGCTTTAATCCATCGTTTTTACCATCCTGGTTTGGGGTAAAAGCAGTAGGTACAAAAATGTCGGGTCCGGTTTTGAACACCCGCACTTTAATATCGTCTTCTGCTGCACAACCAATTGGTATACTTACCCGCACCCGATAGGTAATGGAGTCAATCCCGGGAGTAAGGTTAACCAGGGGATTTGGTATGTTGGTATTATTCATTCCTACACCCGGCGACCAGGCATAGATGGTGCCACCGGTAGCATTTAGTTGGAGTGGTTGATTGAGCACAATCGAGGTGTCGTTTCCGGCGAAGGCCCTTATGCGTGGATTTACATTTACCAGAACAGTATCCCGCCCGGGTTTAGGACAACCAATTGTGTCAAAGGCACTTAACACATATGCCGTGGTAGTTACTGGATTTGCAACGGGTGTTAAGGTATTGGCTCCGGCGAGCGAACCTGCCGGGCTCCAGGTATATGAGGACCCAACCGTTGAGCCAATCAGTTGCGCAGCTTCACCAAAACAGATGGATGTATCTCGGCCGGCATTTGCAAAAGGATATGGCGCCACCCTGATGTTGATGGAGTCCCTGTCCTGGCATTTGCCAACATTACCAGTTACATAATAGGTTGTATTGGCAACTGGCGAAACTATCGGCCGTTTTGCTGCTGCGTTATTTATCCCGATACCTGGCGACCAAACGTATTGCAGGGCATCGCTGACTGTTCGGATTACCATGCTGTCTCCCCGGCAGATGGAGGTGTCTCGTCCTGCGTCAACCCTGATAAAATCAACCACATTTACCTTTAGAGAGTCGCGCTTGATACAACCATTCTCATTTAATGTAACCACATAAGTAATGGTGTCTTTTGGAAAAACGAGTGGGCTCGAGGTGTTGGGGTTAAGGATGTTGATATTAGGTGTCCATGTAAACACCCCATTTCCCTGGGTGACGATCTGCAGGGTGTCAATACTGCAAATCAAGGTGTCCTTGAAGGGCATACTTAATGCCGGCACATCCTGGACCGCCACCGGGCGGGTGATGGTATCGCTGCAACCTTTGGTGTTTGTAACAATCAGGGTTGATGTTCGGGGGCCGGGTGAAGGGTATTGGTAGCTGGGATTTCTTGTGCGAGAGGTATCGTCGGTTTTGGTCAGTTCGCCAAAGTCCCAACGCCAGCTGTTAATGGTGCCATAGGCAGTTGTGGTACGATCGGTAAATTGAAACGGGGTTTGGAAACAACTTCCGGCTATCGTAAAATCTGCATTAAACCCGGGAAAAACATTGATCACTGCTGAGTCGGTTGCTGTACACCCGGTGTTGTTTGAAACGGTGAGCTTAAGCTTGAAAACTCCGGTATCGGAATAGGTGTGTGAAGGAGTGGGAAGAGTAGAGGTATTGCTTGCCCCTGAGGCAGGATCCCCAAACTCCCATGCATATGAATTAATGTTGGGCGAGGTTGAACCATTTACAAAACTCCGGGTCAGGCTGTCGCACAGGAAGAATACATTCGGGTTAAGGTTTGCCGAGGTGGTACTACAGTCGCCAATTTTGAGCGTAAAATCTTTGCGGTGAATGGTCAGCAAACTGCCATTCCTGAACTCAGATACGCAAACATTTACCACATACGATCCGGCACCGGGAGCAATCCCTGTTATCATCCCGGTCCTGGGATTTATTGTTACTGCATTTCCCAGCGGCTGGCTACCCGTAAAGGGCGATACATAGTTAATTACGCCATACGGTGGCAATGATGGTTGTACGGGGGTTGAGCTGGTGGTATTACCTCCGTTATAGGCCGGGCAAAAAGAGTAAGACAAGGAGTCGCCATCGGGGTCGGTTGCGCTAAAATCAAGGTTCATGTTTACGCTTTTACACACCAGCGTAGTATCCTTGAGTACAAATACCGCACTTGAATTTTTGCCTGTTGCCAGCGTGGTTGTTCCTGGTATATCGGCAACATAGGTTGCACCCTGGGCCCCACCAAGCGGGAGATTGGTGATGTTGTTCGTTCTGCAACAGGTTTGGTACGAGATCACGTAACCGGCTGTAGAAACGGGAAGATCAGTTGTAACGGTGTATGTGCCAACCTGGTAGCAAACAACCGGGGCGTTGGTAATGCATGGACCAGGAGTAGTGAGGCTTATTGGTACAAGACTGGCGCGGGGCACAGCTTTAAACTCAATTTGAAGCTGTGCAGGTTGTGCGTTTCTAAATATGCCAAGCCAAACATCCGGGGGCATCTCCGCAATGGGCTGCCCGCCCACGGGAGGATTACACTCGCGGAACAAACGAAGTGTTATTTCGTACTTATCGGTATTTGCCAACCCGCCAGGGCCAAGATATTTATAGAAAACCTCTCCACCGGCAATGTGACCTGCATAAGAGAAAAAGGACGCACAAAAGAAAAGGAGCAAAAAGATAATTCGCTTCATGTTAGCTATTCGGGTTCACAAGCTCGGATAAAATCCAGCAAATGGTTGTTTAATGGTTCAGTAGCCTCGAGCATACTCATATGCCCTACATCTTGTAATATGTGAATATACGATACACGAGGGAGATGCACCTGCTGCAAAACGTCGTTTAAGGGTGCCGCAACATCATCTGTTCCTAAGATGAATAAAACCGGTACTTCGCTGCTTCTCAATACTTCTGTTCGCTCCGGCCGGTTCATCATTGCTGTTGTATATTGTACCAGTGCATCTCCGCTAAAGGTTTTTCCCGACTCAACTAGTCCATTTACAACATCAGGGTGGCGTCTCTGGAAAGTATCGCCAAACAGGGTGGGTATACTGGTTTTTAGAAATGCCTGCGGACCATATTGCTTTATCGAGTCGATACTCTTTTGCCTGGTGGCTTTTTTGTCTTCCGTATCGGCAAACGCCGTTGAATGTACAACCCCAAATCCTTTCAATAGGCCCGCATGTGCCATTGCCAGCGCATAGGTAATGTAACCGCCCATGGAGTGCCCGATCATAATACAGGAGCTTACCTGCTCGTGCTGCAACAGGGCAACAACACAGTCAGCATAATCCGTAATGTTAACCTGATCGTCCTGCTTTAACAATCCCGACTTACCGGTTCCGGGCAGATCGGGCACAATAACCATATTTTTATCTGCCAGGAAGTTTAATTGTGCGTCCCAGATGTTTCCGCTTTCTGCAAAGCCGTGTAACAGTACAACAGCCGTTCCTTCACCGGAAATTTTATAGTAAACCCGGGTATTCCTGAATGTAAAATTTTTAATCATAGCACTTGAAAAAGTAAACAATTGAACGGGTGGGTTATGCTTTTTCCTGGTAAGCTTTCTCGTTCCTGCAAATATCTGTTCACAATCGGCACGATCGGTAGAAGAGGATAAGTTTCTCCTAAAATCAACATCCCTTTCCGAAAACTAAATGCAAAATGTTGCACTTGCAACCTGTTGTAACATCTTCAGCTATATCGTTCAGCAAAAATGCTCCCGACACATTAGAAAAAAGGCAGCTTAACCAAGTTGGTTGTTAACAACGCATTACGTAAACTTGCTATCCGTAGGTAAGAAAATTACACACATCATACACCTCACCGCAAAACGTTAACCATGTCAACCGATCGGGATCACGAAAAGTACCTCGCTGCAAAGGAAGCAGTTAAATATGTTTCCAATAACCAGGTTGTGGGCCTGGGAACAGGTTCAACTGCATTTTTTGCAATACAGGAAATTGGCAGGTTGGTAAGCGAAGGGCTGAGCGTTCGTTGTGTCCCCACTTCTAACAGAACAAAAGAACTTGCAGAATCGTTGCATATTCCCCTCGTTGATATCAATGAAGTGGAGTCAATTGACGTAACCATCGACGGGGCCGACGAATTTACCACCCAACTGAGGCTGATAAAGGGTGGTGGTGGAGCCTTGTTGCGGGAGAAAATTGTGGCCTCCTTAACCCGTCGCCAGATTATAATTGTTGACTCGACAAAAAAGGTGGACGTGCTGGGCAGGTTTCCGTTGCCGGTGGAGGTGGTACCTTTCGCCAGCCAATATGTGCTCAGGCAACTCAAACAAAAAAATGGGGTCGGGAAGATCAGGATGGCAGATACTCAACCCTATCTGACCGACCAGGGCAACCAGATAATAGATACCGACTTCGGACAGATTGCTGATCCTGTAAAACTATCAATTGCGCTCAAAAGTATAGAAGGGGTAGTCGGGCACGGACTCTTTATCAACCTGGCCCATAAGGTAATCATGGGTGTTGCCGCGTCGGGGTCAACCATTACTTACGAATAAATCCGTTACCGTCCTGCTCAGAAGGGGTAACGGATTTATGCCTAAAATCAGATTAGTAAAACGACGGTGGGGGGTTCAGTTTCAGGTTTTGGCGCTGGTGCCAGTACGGGTATATGGGCGGCAGCTCACTAACACCATCCAGTCGCTTCACCTGCTCAGCAGTTAAATTCCAGCCAACAGCGTCGAGGTTTTGCCTTAACTGCTCTTCGTTTCTGGCACCGATTACAATTGTTGACACGGTAGGACGTTGAAGCAGCCAATTCAGTGAAACCTGTGCAACGGTTTTGCCGGTTTCAGCTGCCACCTCATCCAAAACGTCGATGATATTGTAGAACGTTTCTCTTTCAATCACGGCATCCGGTACCGGGCTGCCTCCCTGGGCAACCCTGCTATCTTCCGGCAGGGGTTTATCGCGGCGATATTTGCCGCCAAGCCTTCCCGCCGCAAGCGGCGACCATATGATCCCGCCCACACCCTGGTCAATTCCCAATGGCATAAGCTCCCATTCATATTCCCGGTTCAATAACGAATAGTACACCTGGTGACCCACATAGCGGTTCCAGCCATACTTTTCTGACCTTGCCAGCGACTTCATCAGGTGCCAACCAGAAAAATTTGAAGCGGCGATATACCTTATTTTTCCGCTGCTCACCAGGTCATCAAGGGTGCGTAAGGTTTCCTCCACGGGTGTATTGCCGTCGAAACCATGCATATGATAGATGTCGATATAATCGGTATTCAAACGCTTCAAACTTCCCTCTACCTGTTTCAATAAGTGAAAGCGCGACGAACCCTGGTTGTTTGGGGGTTTGCCAAACGTAAAAGTCCCCTTGGTCGACAGGATCACCTGGTCCCTTTTACCGGCTATGGCTTTGCCGAGTATCTCTTCTGAAAGTCCCTGCGAATAGGTATTTGCCGTATCAAAAAGGTTCACCCCTGCTTCCAGGCATAAATCAATCAGGCGGGTTGCTTCCTCCACCTGGGTACTGCCCCACGCCTTAAAAAATGTTCCTTCACCCCCAAAGGTTGCGGTGCCAAAGCTGAGAACCGGTACTTCAAGTCCCGATGCACCGAGTTGCCTGTATTCCATAATTTGTTTGTTTATATTAGTTGTTCACGTGCTCCTCTTGGTCGTAAATGGGGCAACGCTCCGGCAGTAGCATAAAAGAGCATACCAACGGGGCGACAGGCGAACTAAGCGAATTGCTTTTAGATTATGGCGTGTCACTGTGGCCTTATCGTTCTATCGTTTACAAAGCTTGCTGGCCACAGTGCCGGGCTATCCGCAGTACGCCGCCGCGCCCAAAGTTCCCGGTTATAAAATGCTTTGTAAGGCGCGTCGGGGTACTTGCTTCTATCCCTCACGCGTTGTTCACGATTTATGAAAATGGATACGAAACAATATGCGCTACCCCGGCTTTATAACTGGGGTCATTATAGACCTTTACTACGCCCTCAACAGCCGTGGAGCCCGCACGAACAGCTACCCTTAAGGTGTCGATTGGAGCACCACACTCTTGGCCAAAGGTTGTTTCCGGTAACCCAGGTATGCAACCAGCAGCGCCAGTAAGCTCCAGGTCAGCAGTTGCCAGGTAACCAGTGGCCAGCCACCAAGTTTCCAGCACTGCACCCCCGCGAAAGTGCCAATGGAACCACCAAGAAAGTACGAGGTCATGTACACCGTATTGATACGGCTATGCGCAGTGTCGTCAAGGGTGTAGATGGTGGCTACATTCGTTACCTGGGTAGCCTGTACCCCTATATCGAGCAACAATACCGCAACAACAAATGATACGATATTGTAGGGGAACAACTTAATTAAAATCACTCCTGCGATTAACAAGGATATTGCAAACAATTGCGAACGCCCCGGGTTTCCTTTGTCGGCAAGTTTACCAAAAACAGGAGCAAGTAAAGCCCCGCCAATTGCAAGAATACCAAACAGGCCGATTACATCGCTCCGGTAATAAAACGGGGAACCACTTAAATGAAACGTAAGGGTGGTCCAAAATGAACAAAATGCCCCAAATACCAGTGCCCCGAGCAGCGCGGTGCGCCTTAGCAATACAAATCGCCGCACCTGCGACAGGGTGGATTGCAAAAGGGCCTTGTAGTTACCGGTAAATTGTGGAGGTAAATCCGGCAGGGTAAGGTGACACAGCAAAGCGGTAATTAAAACCATTCCTGCGGAGATGCCATATACGAACCGCCATCCAAACCATTCCGTAATAAAGCCGCTGATTACCCGGGCAGCCAATATGCCTACAAGTACCCCCGTTATAATGATTCCAACCGTTCTTCCCCGGTTCACTTTGTCGAGGCTGGCAGCCATCGGCAATATAACCTGGGCTGCAACGGCAAGCATCCCAATCACAAGGCTCAAAGCAAAAAGACCGGTCAGGTTGGTAATCAATGCCATGCCCAATAGTGCCACTACCAGGATGCTTTGCAGGATCAGGATCAGCTTTTTGCGGTTGGTCTTATCGCCAAGCGGGGTAAGAAAAAACAAGCCAAGTCCATATCCAGCCTGTGCTAATACGGATATGTTCCCGGCTTCACCTTCGCCCGTTGCAAAGCTGGCGGCAATCTCTTTTAAAATTGGCTGATTGTAATAGATATTGGCAACACATACACCTGCAGTTACCGCCATTACAATAATCTGGAGTTTGCTTAGTCCATCGGTTTTCATTTGGCAAAGGTGGGAAAAACAGGTACCCGGCTGTATTCAATTTTTGCGACATTGTACGATCGTCAAAAGTGCCGATTACTGACTTTTGATTCAATACCGTTTAGTTACTCCCGCTGCTGGCTTAATTTGCCGGGTGATGGTATGCAGTACAAGTCCCAGTCCGAATGTAGTTCATACGGGCGGCGACCCGGCTGACCCGTTCGGACGGGAGTGCGACCTGCCAGTGAGCTGGGCCAACAAGTTGGGCACGGCGAAAACGATTTACAATTAAAAAAGTGCGGCTTGGTGCAATAAAGATGGTTTAACTAACCGGCGCAGTTTCGATGTGCGACGATCAAAAGCTTTTTTCAATCGCTGTGATTGATATGCCCAGCCATTTAACGGCAATTGCATCCAGCTCGTTTTTATTACCTGTAAAATGAAAAACGTTGTGCTCGTGGGTTAAGCTTTCGTGAGGGTTTAACAAAGCAGCCGGAGATACACTCTCCAGTTCATAGAATGGTCCCATCTGGCTCCCGTCTTGCAGCGGGCCATCGTTGTAAGCATTTACTACATCGCCTTTGAAAGGTGGTGCGCTCGTGTTCCATTCCTGGTTCAGGTACCTGCCATTTGGATCAACGTCGAAGGTAGTAATCGTAAGTATGCCATGCTGAGCGTCGTAACTGCCGGCAACAGGTCTGGCCCGCAATGGGTCAAGACCAAGTTTGCCGCGGTGTTTACCATCCGCCTTAAACAATAGTACGTTGCCATGGTACCTGATCCGGTCTCCGGGGATCTCGCCAAAGTAGTTCGTGGTTGCTATTTTGGCGCTGGTATCAGTTACATCGGTACGGTAGGGGATCACAATGGTTGTTCCAGCAGAGGGATTAAACATATCGAGTATCCAAATACAAGGCATGCCTGTTTGTTCGTTCCAGGGTGTTGTACCCGTATTGGTGATGCTGTTTATCGTTGCATATCCAACAGCCTTCACCCCTTCGGTTATGGATACTCCTGCAAGTGCGGCAATCTCGTTCATGGTTAGTATGCGAATGGTTCTTTTTGCCTGCAGCGATAATCTGGTGCCGGTATAATTTACCAGGTTCATGTCCTTTTCAAGCTGTACCGACTGTTCGTTCTTTGCTGCAATCTTCCAGGCTTCCGTATCGATTGGCGCCGGGGTTTTCCAATTGTCGAATACCATTTTTTTTACCCTTGCCAAAATAGAGTGAATACCTGCCGCCTTCCGGCCCAAGCCAAAACCGGTTTTCACCGCCATAGGCGTTCATGTGGCTGTCTTCCGCGCCAGAAAAAGCTTTGTAGTTTATCCAGCCAAAGCTCTTGCCCCCAGGGCCGTCGGCGGTTGATGTGAAAACCTTTCCCTGGTACCGTGCAGATACAATCACCTGGGCCGGTTCTCCCGGAGCACCCAACACGATTACCTGGTCGTGGCTATTAAGGAAATCGAGATCATACTGAAAGCTGCCCTGCTCAGCGGTTTTCATCAATTGTTTTGCAGCCACAGGTTTTGGCTGGTTGTTACATGCTGCACTCATGATGCAAAGAAATGCAAAAGGGAAGAAGGGGTTTGACATGGCAATACATTTTCAGTTGCGATCACCTGGACATTTCAAGATCATCTTTCGACGGCAAGACCGGGAAAGGGGCATGTGGCTCCCGCTGGTACCAGAAGACCACTGAGGATATGTCTGATTTCTGGGGAAGGTAACGTCCATCGTGTCGCCAGCCGAGGTCCTGTATGGTAACCTTCAAATCCGTTTCGAACCGTATAGGATCAAGTATATGCCAACGGTACATGCCGAAAGCCTGTTGTGCAGTATACAAACCATTGGGCCTGATTACCTGGTGCAACCCGGCATAGGCTGTTGAAAACTCCTGGTATTGTTTTGTTTTTTGATTTTCAAAATTGTAAGATCCGCAGAAGTAGTCTTCAGTGCCGGTTCCATTGATGGTGGGAAATTGATTGTCGCCATCCATAAAAAACTTTATTTCGCCCTCACCCCACCAACCATTGTTGTTCACGTTCCAGGCCATGTAGGTTCCAACATATTGGCCTTTGCCCTTAATACCATCCACAAGTGTATACAGCGAATTTGTTGTTGGGTTTGCCCTGCGGAACTGCGCATGAAAATAGGCCTCGTCATCGCCTATTCCCGTTAGTGTATAGTCAATCTGGTAGTATAAGCGCATGGGATCTCTTTTGTTGATGTTTTCCAGGGTGACCCTGCACTTTTTTCGAAACGGCATTTTCCAATAACAGTTGAAAGCGCTTCCCGGGTTAACCGTAACAGCCAATGAGTTTAGGGGTGCAAATTCATTAAACGCCATTCCGTAAAAATCGCCCACCGGTACTTCCACCGATGGTGTAGTTTCATCATCCCAGTAAAAGCGGAGAATCGAAAAACGCCAGTTCCCTGTTGGCGTCATCCAGATGTGTTGAATAGCACCCGGGCCTTCCATTTCGGCAATCGTAATGGTTTCGCCACCCCGTACTTCGATAAATGGGTTTACTTTCCAGCCCTTCCCCAGCGTATGTGCCGCCGGCGCTGCGTTTGCTACATTTCTTTTACCACTATCGGCTTTTGGATCGGCCATGCCTCCGCGGCCTTTTGCACCGGTAAAGTTCTCGGGACTTATTGAACGTGTTTTTGCATCTGATAGCCTGGAGAGGTTGCTCATGTTCATATCGAGACCGTTGAAACTTGCGGGTTGGCCTGTGGCAATACAAACACACAGGACAAGAAAAGGAGTAAGTAGTTTTTTCATATTCAAATGGCATTGGTTTAGGCAATCTTTAGCTAGCTTCCTGGCAGGGGGGACATCATGAAAACCAGAAACCACGCAGCCTGTTAGATCGAGAAGCTTTGAGGCGGGTTTCCTGCAATAACCTGTACTACTAATTTAGTAATTCCGCTTAGATGAAAACCAATGATTTTATACCTGGGTTAGATCAGGCTGCGATACCATTACTGGTTAAACTATGCAACAGATCAGCATTGATTAAACATGAAGAAAGCAGGTGATTGTTTTGAGCAAACTTTTCCCCGCAATACCCTAATGGCGATGCTGAGCGCTTTGAGCATGTTTTTACCTATTAACGGGATTGTGCCCAGTTATTAACGGCCTCAGGATGGTGTGCGTACATGGAACTGCTTTTGTAATTTGAACAGGGTGTCAGATGCAGAATAGTCTTTATCAGACTTCTTTGATGGTAAGACCTTTTGCAGGGTTGCGAACGGCTGCCATGGAAAGATGGGGTACAAGGGAGTGACACAACCACAGTTGCACGGAGATACGATGCCGGCTCCAAAAAAAATGCTAATGGTTAACGGGATCGTTTTAGGTGTCGGCACCAGGTTATACCCTGTTGAGTGGCTGATCTGTTCACCGGAGACTTTGGGTTGCCTGAACAGTTCAGCATGGTAGGTATTTTAAGGATGTGCTAAATAAAGAATTATGAAAAAGCTGATTGTAGTAAGTTTTGCGGGGATTTTCGCACTTGGGTTCACCGCCTGTGGATCGGGCGAGTCGGGTACGAACTCTACAAATGATACGAGTAAGGTGCCGCCGGCAGTTAAAGATACAATGGCGGTTGTTCGTCCACCCATTATGGACAGCAGCAGCGTTCAGAAAACAATGCCGACCAGCGACGATAACGTGATCATGCCCGACTCAGCCGGCCATACCAAATAGCCGGTTGAGTCGCACGGTCTTGTAATCGCGTTATCGTCATCAGTCGGGCTTGCTTATTCGTTCTCCGTAAAGTTGATGTGCTTGTCGGTATTGGCATCCTGCGGACTGCCAAGCGCCGGATCCTGGTCGTTGTTTTTACGCTCTTCACGCATTTCTTTCCATTGCTGGCTGGCAAGCCCATGTTCGCCGGTTGTTTCAGTCGATGTGCCGCTATTATCGTCGCGGAAGTTTACGTGTTTTGTGGTGTTCGCCTCTTGTGGGGTACCCAATGAAGGATCCTGGTCGTTGTTCATTCTTTCTCCCTGCATTTCCTCCCACTTTTGCTTCGTTGTGTTCTGATCTTTTTCGTTGTTTGCTAAATCATTGTTCATGATAATGGTTGTTTTAAGCAGTTTTTCACCGTGAAAACACCGCTGATTTCGAAAGAAAAATAGTTTAAATTTAAACTTCCAAACCTGTGCCACCTGTATTCTCCCGGGGTCAGTTCTTCATTGGCTGGCATGCGCTGGCAGGAAATGCTGGGTTGCAAGGGACCTACCTGACGCTGTAAAGTTGATGATATGTTTAATTATGACTTTTCGCCTGTAAGAAAAGATCTGGTGGATTTAAGCAAGAAGCTGCTTGCTGAAAAATGCATTGATCACCGGAAAATACCGTTTGTAAAAGTTAGAAGGGACGATCTTGAGGTAACTGCATGTTGTGATAAGTTTATGTCGCATTTAGAGGCGATGATCGAGGAGGAAAAGAAGAAGTCCAATCCTCCGGGACCCCTAATAAAAAGGAAGGTGTTGGTTGTCGACGATGAAGTTGACTTTGGTGCGCTCATGCGGTTCTACCTGGAGAAAAAAGGTTGTGAAGTAGATGTCTGTACGAACCTGAAAGATGCCGATGAATATCTTGAAGAAAACGAACCTGATATAATTATCGTTGACCGGTTTTTTGCTGAGCAACTGAGAGTTCCCGATAATGATAAAGCGAAGATTTTTGTTACAGGGGGAAAGAGCCTGACTAGTGGTGGCTTTGATCTTTGGTAGTATCATGATGTACCTGCTCCCACAAATTAGAATTCCTTTGTAGACTAGCCATCACGACATCGTTTATCAGCGGTGGTAAAGGCAAGTATTATTGAGTAATTTTCTTTGCCTTCGTCGTGACTCATAATTTTCCGCATTTTCTTTCACCGACACGATCACCTTCAATAGCCGGTTTGACTTCAGATCTCTTACAGCTTTGTTGCTTAGATTAGGAGTATTCGTTTAACGCAAGGCTCAACGGAGTGCAATTGGCTTTTTTAATACAACAACTAAAATGTTGTTTTTTGAATGTAGCGCTTAAATCATTCTACTGCTGCGCTCCTAATTCCTTCTTCGTTTAGCGTGAGTCCTAAATGCTGGTTAAGTGCTAAGACTTCGCTGCTTCTTTCTTTCAACGATCTTTTGTACATTTCTGTAATCACCTTTAATCGAAAAATGCAGTGATGCAATTGCTTCGTATTCCAATCCAATAAAACATTCTGCCGGAACATGCGATACCAGATTTTACTTGCCGGTTTGCTCATGCTCGCAACAAATGTTTTATCACAAATGGGCAACCGCTCACGTCTTGAGGTAAATGAATTTTCGCAGGGTACATCGGGCAACAAGGAATACATTGAATTGATTGTTGTTGGCCCGAAGGATTGCATCGACACCACCATGAATATTGCTCACTGGATCGTGGATGATCAGAATGGTTGGTTCGCACAAGGCGCAGGTGCTGCTATCTCCGGGGGTCATTACCGGTTCCGGGACACTGTAATCTGGCACAATGTTCCAATTGGTGCGATGATCGTTATTTACAACGACGCTGATAAAAACACCAACCCCGGTTTTCCACCTGATGATCCACTTGATAGCAACAGTGATGATGTTTATGTATTGCCCATAAGCAGCCCCTTGTTGGAGTACAGCACACTACCCGCAAACGGTTCCACAACACCCATAAATTATAGCGGCCTTTCGTACACAAAAGGAGCCGGAACACCGGATCCTCAAAATTGGGCAAGGATCGGTTTAAGGGATGATGGAGATGCAATCTTAGTGGTACGGCCCAATGCGATCTTCAGCGATCCGGCCGGATGGTTTGCCATTGGTTATTACTCCATGCCATTTTTTACCGGACCTGCTGTTTTAACGATTATATTAACCCTTCCGTCGGGTGACAATGTTGTAAGGGCTACCTGGTATTTTGATGAAGCAAGTGGCAGACATGATGCAAACACTGCATGGAAAACAGGGCCTGCAGGCAGCCTTGTTGAAACGCCCGGGTTGCCAAACAGTATAAACAATGCAGCGTGGATCAGCGCTGTTCGAAAACATCCGGGTCGCAGCTCAGATATTTGGGTTACCCCGGCATCGGCTGTAACCTGTTCGATGACCCCGGTTTTACTAGCGGCGCATAATGGCGCAAACAGCAATACATGGAAGTGGTCGCCGGCAGTTGGATTATCTTCAACAACCGGCGCTTCTGTGTATGCAAATCCGGTTTATACTACTACGTACCAACTTACCGGTACGGATACAACCAACTGCCCGGATACTGCTTATGTAACCGTTACGGTTTTATCTTCCCCACCCGTTGCACCGCCATTGCAGACTTTTTGTTTAAACAGTGGCGCGACAGTAGCCCAACTTACCGCTAACGGGGAGGCTATTAAATGGTATGCTGACCCGGTCGGAAGTACAGTGCTACCAGGCTCAACACCGCTGCAAAGCAAGATGTATTATGTGAGCCAAACCACCAATGGTTGCGAAAGCACAAGAACCCCGGTTCAGGTGTTGTTATCGGCACCTGCGGCGCCTGAACTGGTTGCTACTCCGCCTACCTGTTCCATACCGCTTGGTGCAATCACCGTTCGCTCACCGGTAAGCGAAGCAATCACCTATCGACTGAATGGTGGTGCAAGCCAGCCGGTAAATGTATTCAGCGGTCTCTTACCCGGAACCTACCGGGTTGAGGCTGACAGCAGTGGATGCAAGTCGCCACCGGGTTTTGTGGACATCTTACCCGTGGCCAGCACACTTGAGCTTACACTGACGACTACCGCTGCATGCGCCAAAACCGGCGCAATCATAGCAGTAGCAAAGAATGGAACGGCACCCTATGTTTATGCCCTCGATGGGAACAACTTTAAACCTTCCGGTTTATTTGAAAATGCCGGCGAGGGGGCACATGTTGTTACCGTCAGGGATGCGGGCGGATGTACTGCCTCATCGCAAATCAACGTGTCGGGTAGTAATCGGTTTAACCTAAGACTTGTATCCTCAACACAAACCGTTTTCGAAGGAGAGCAAGTGTTTTTACAAGCACTTGCTTCCGTAAAATGCGACATTACTAAATGGTTTCCTGAAGTACTCTTCTCGCGGCAATCTGCCAGTCAGCAAAACTTTGTTGCAACAACTTCCGTGAATATCGGGGCCATTGGAAAAACTCCCGATGGATGTGTCGACACCGCATATTTTCAGGTTAAAGTTCAGCCTCTTGCTGACATTTATATTCCATCCGCTTTTACGCCAAACGGTGACGGAAGAAACGATGATCTGCGTTTGTTTGGCCCCGCATCCACTATAACCTGGAAGATCTATAGCCGGTATGGTAAGCTCGTTTTTGAAACGAGGGATAAATTTAAAGCATGGGATGGGACCGTGAATGGAATGGCACAGCCAACAGGGGTTTACGTGTTCAGCTTGCGGGCACAAAAACAAGCAGGTGGGGAGTGGTTGCAAAAAACGGGTACGATTACGCTAATGCGGTAGCCACCAGGTCTCGCGTGCAAATGCAAGCGATAACAGCAACGATTAGAGTCTCCAGCATTGTACTGTAAGATCAGGCTTCATTGGGTGACTGAATATCCCACTATTCTGTTCTAAGACTTTTTACCGGGTTAACCACTGCAGCTTTAATCGCCTGAAAACTGATTGTAAGTAATGCGATGAGGATGGCCAGTATTCCTGCCGCAGGAAATATCCACCAGTGTATTTCGGTACGATAAGCAAAGTCTTGCAGCCACCGGTATACTGCATACCACGCTATTGGTGAAGCAACGATAAAGGCAATCATTACCAGCTTCAGAAAGTCTTTAGATAATAATCCTGTGATGTTTAACACAGATGCGCCAAGTACTTTCCGGATGCCGATTTCTTTTACCCTTTGTTGAGCGGCAAAGGTTGCGAGCCCAAGCAAGCCGAGGGAGGCAATTAGGATACCAAGTACAACCAGGCTTGTAAATACTTTTTGGAAGCGCCGCTCCGCCTGGTATAATGAGGCAAAGGAATCATCGAGGAAGCTGTACTCAAAAGTTTTATCCGGGTAAATTCCGTTCCATTTTTTTTCGAGTTGGGCAATCGTCGCAGTGATGTTTGCACCACTGAGTTTGACTGCGAACGTTCTCGATTGTCGTGGTATATTAATAAAGGCAAATGGTTTGATCTTGTTTCGCATGGAGGTAAAATGGAAGTCGTTTACAACGCCGATGATATTCAGATAATAACTGGTGTCGGCATCTGTGCCCCAAAGCAGTTGTTTGCCCACTGCTGGAAAACCGATCGACAGGTCGCGTACTGCTGTTTCATTTATTACGATACTGCCGATGGTTTGATCCAGGGGACCAACTGCTCCACTGGTCATGGTATCTGATGGAAAAGCTTCGGAAAAGCCCCGGCCTTCCCTGAATGTCATCCCCAGTACATCGAACAAGTTGTTACCGGCAACAAGAAAGTTTACGAGCTGCTCGTTAGCTGAACCGCGTGCCCGCATTTTGCTGGTGGAGTTTAGTGATGCCACCATACCCGAAGCAAGCGCGACCTTTTTCACCCCGGGTAATGCTGCCACTTCGTTGTAAAAAGCATCGCGTTTATCGGCACTGATATTTCGTCCCTTGTTTATCACAAGAACCTGGTCGGTGTTTAAGCCAAGCCTTGCCGACTGTATGTATTCCATCTGTTGAGCAATCACCAATGCGCCAATGATTAATACAATGGAGATGGTAAACTGGAGTACAACGAGTGCCTTCCGTAAGCTCAATGCACCCTGCTCTTTAAGTTTAAAGCCTTTGAGCACCGTTATAGGCTTGAAGGAGGAGAGGTATAGCGCAGGAAAAAAACCTGCGAGTAACCCAAGAACGATTGTTGCCGACAGCAGGTAAACTACCAGGGAAACATCATCAAGCACCTGTAAGCTTTTACCCGTAAGCTCGTTTACAAACGGGGCAATTACCAATGCCATTACCACTGCGATGAGTGCCGCAATCATGCAGGTTACAACAGACTCCACCAGAAACTGCCGGATCAGCGACTCACGCAATGCTCCCGCAACTTTTCGCACCCCGATTTCTTTAGCGCGCGCTGAGGCTTTGGCGGTTGAAAGATTGATGTAGTTAATTCCTGCGATAACCAGGATAAATAAGCCAATCAGGCTAAACACATAAACGTAAAGCTGATCACTATTTGGTTCGAGTTCCCATTTCAGGTTTGAATGAAGGTGAATATCGGTAAGGGGTTGAAGATAAAAGATGTTGGAGCCGTCTTCCTTATCATTCCGTTTATAGAGCTCCTGTATCTTATCGGTAAGCCGGCCGGGATCGGTGCCGGCTTTTGTTTTTACATAGGTGTAGTCGTTGTAGCCACCCCAATTGGCATCAAGCGAATAAGGGAGTTTCCGGTAGGAAGCGAGGTAATCAAAATGGAAGTGGGTGTTTGCCGGAATATCTTTAAGAACACCCGTTACGGTAAGACTACCAAAAGGGCCGTCGATCTCCAACACTTTTCCCATTGGGTCCTGTTTGCCGAATATCTTTTTTGCGGTGCCCTCGGTTATAACAACTGAGTTAACATCCGAGAATACGGTAGCCTTATTTCCCTGGAGAAAAGGAAAAGTGAATACATCAAAAAAGCTGCTGTCTACCCGGTAGACTTTCTCTTCTGAAAAACGTTGATCGCCATATTTTACCAGGTACTTGGTACCCCAGTTTGGCCGGATGCGCGTAACGGATACAACCTCCGGCATTTCCTTTTGCATGGCCGGGGCAAGGGCAGCCGGTGACGTGGCATCCGGAAGGCGGCTGCCATCATCGTTTACGAAATCTTTTACCACCCGGAAAACCCGGTTTGCATCATTGTGAAAACGATCATAGCTAAGTTCGTCACGGATGAACAGGAAAATGAGCAGGCTACATGCTATACCAAGGGCAAGGCCGAAAATGTTGATAGCAGAAAAAGCCTTGTTTCTCCAAAGATTTCTCAAGGCGACCTTAATATAGTTTTGCAGCATGCGGATCGGTAAGTTTCACCTTAAGGTCTGCATTAATCAGGAGAGTAAAATCCGGTACGGGAAGGATGGTTGATTTTGCTGATAAACCGCGGCTAAATGGATCTTTTACGGTGTAGAAAACTTATACCTGCTTTTTGTTCCGGATCAACTATATGAGATGGTACCCAATGACACAACCGGGAACTCCGATAACATTAGGAAGCTTGTTCGAGCACCGAAAATATGTTGCCGGCCGGATCTTTGAACCAGGCGATTTTGGGTCCGCCACCGCGAAAGATATTGTCTGCATCTGTCTTGAAGTTTGGAAGGTCGTATTGTTCAAATACAATTCCCCGGGCTTTTAATTGTTCCACTGCTTTTTCAACATTTTCTACGGGAAAGTTTAGCACGGTGAAAGTTGCCGGGGTATGGTTGGGTTTCGGGTAAACGATAATGGGTATGCCCCCTTCAATGTGGAGTTCAAGAATGCCCATCGGCCCTTCAACAACCGTTAGTCCAAGTACAAAGCTGTAAAACTCCTTTGCCTTCTTAATATCATGTACTGAAAACCCGCTAAATGCCTTAGTGTTTTGAAACATGTTATTGATTTTAGGGTAAGCAATACTTTATCTCGTTTATAAGCACTTTACCTTGATTGCCGCTCTTGGTATATGGGATTGAACTATCCTGTAAATTAAAACTTATTCATTGTACCCGTGTGGTTCATATGCCCGTGCAGTAATGAATTGGCAGATTTCCTTTAGCTGCCGCAAATGTCTTTGTGTATGGTAAAGCATAAATGCAATTGACTCTAACCGGCTAAGGAAGCCATATACCGGTATTCAAAGGCCATACAGATTTTAGCCAGGTCTATATTTGGAACCAACGCGGTAACCCCCGTACGAAGCAGGTGCAAAGCTTGTATAAGTTCCTCCTTGTTATAGTAAGTATCAGGAGGCTCAACAAATTCCGGTGATTTCATTTTGATGCTGAAATTTAAAAAGTCATTTTTTATTGCAGGGATGAATTCTGCCGGGTTCCTGTTTGCTTCCGACACGGGCCCATTGATAACCTCGAGAAAACCACTATTGGAAAGTACCAGGTGTTGACTGACTTGGGCGGGGGTCCAGCTACCGTGGAAAGGACAAGTATTTAACTGCGCTTCGTTGAGTGAGCTAACCTGGTTTATGAGTTCACTAAGCGAGTCCAGGAGATCTGTCGTGATTTGCTTTGAATCCATACCGTCGATTTTGAGATAACGAAATGCAATGAAAGGGTGGGTGCCTACACCAATGGTTTAATCGGATCATGGAAGACCGGCAGTAAAGCATTACAGCAAACAAAAGAGTTGCCTGGTAAACCGGCATGTAGCCAATTGAAGCGGCAGGAAATTGCGTGGCGCCCAAGTGGTTAATTCTGGAAAAGCGGGTAGGCCGCACTTAGCTGTTTCCACGTTGCCGGCGGATCATCAGGTAGCACTTCGGCCTGGAAGCCGAAATCTTTCAGCAGGATAATCAATTCATTTGCCTGCACCGGGTGACTTCGGCATTCTACCCTTAAAATCTTATCGCAATCATCAAGATCGAAGCTCGCCCGATACGCAGGAAAGCTCCGGTGTATCTCGTCGATCAAGATGTTTGCAATAGCGCGTTTCTGAACATTGGTTTTAAATACTTCTACCATTTTGAGAGGTTTTGATCCTGTAAAACATTGGTTTACGAAGATGCGGTTTCCGGCGTGACCTGCACCGGGTTAGTTTACTGCGCGATGCAGAGCACCTGCACCAGGACTAATTTGATGGGATTTCTTCTTACCAAATAAGTAGTCGAGTGAGTATCTACCACTACCAAGAATAAACACCGGCAAACACAATAGCAGGAAAATAAAGGCAAGTTGCTTTACATCAAATGGATCATTAGCATGTGCGATAAAGTAGGCTACGATCATGGTTATAAACACCGGTATAACAGCAAGTCTTGTAAGAAGACCCAGTACTATCAGGAGACCGCAAAAGAATTCTGCAAATATGACCAGTATCAGCGACAGCTTAGACCCGATACCAATGATGTCGCCAAACATGGGCAATATCTGATCGTAGCCGATGATTTTTCCATAACCATAATGCACGAACATGCCACCAAAAATTAAACGTAACAACAAGGTGGCAACATCTGTGTTCAGCGACGAATAACGAAATAGACTTTTCATGATTGGATATTTAATTGTTCAGGTATAATTGGATTACGGTGAGAATTTTTTAGTGCAAGCTCATCAAGGTGTGCAGCTCTGGTTGATCTTAGCTTTCGTACGTGATATCCTCGGCAAACCGAATTTGTTGGAGAACGTTGTGATCAAGCCTCCCCAAACTATGAGCTGCAAAGAATGGAAAAGTGTTCCACCCAGGTTCAATAGATTATATAAACGGTTAACTTCTTTTTTGCTTTTATCATTCTTAGAATTCGCAACATTGGTATCCCTGGAATCGCCGCGAAAACCAACTATACCAGTAACCAAGAGAAAAGAAATTATTGGTTAAACATTGAATGCATAACCTGGTCGTGCATGCGGATCGGACATAGTGCAGCCACCGGTGTATCAACAACAATGTGTACAACCATCCCGCCGCCCAGACATGCTTTCGAGATTGACATGCTTTCCCACGATTGCAATTAAAATTCAGGTATGGACTTATTTGCTGCAGGGTTAGCCGGGTTGATTCGACTCGTAACTTACCATCCATTGAACGCCAAACTTATCCTTGCACATTCCAAAGTAGGCACCCCAAAATGTTTTTTCGAGTGGCATATTTAGTGTTCCGCCGTCAGACAAAGCAGCAAACACCCGGTCTGTTTCCGGCTCATCAAACGTACTAATGCTGATGTTAAAGTTTGTTCCAAACGTTACTTCGCCGAAGGCCTGCGGCACATCGCTGCCCATCAACAGGTTTCCATTACCAATGGGTAGTGAAACGTGCAGGATCTTTTCTGCTTCGCCTGCATGAAGCTGCGTTTGCGAGGGTGCATCTTTAAATCGCGACATCATTTTAAACTCACCCCCAAACACGCTACGGTAAAAGTTGAATGCCGCTTCGGCATTGCCATTAAAGTGGAGATAGGGATTAATCGTAGGCATTGTTGTATTTGTTTGTTAACTGGAATTGTTGTTTGTATTACAGCGGCATCTAGGCGGGGTTTACGGCTGCGGGATCCATCCAAACAATTTCCCAAAGATGGCCATCGAGGTCCTGGTAAGCATGAGAATACATGAAGCCCATATCCTGCGGTTCGCGGTAAGTTGTTCCGCCTGCGTCAATCGCTTTGCTGATCATTTGATCTACAAGTTCTTTGCTGTCGGCAGACAAACAGGTGATCGCTTCAACGCTCGTTTTTGTATCGGCGATTTCTTTTGTGATAAACGATTTGAAAAATGGCCTTACCAGCAACATCACGTAGATGTCTTCCGAGATGATCATACAGGTTGCATTTTCGTTGGTGAATTGCTGGTTGAAAGTATAGCCAAGCTTTGTAAAGAATTCAATAGAATTATTGAGATCTTCGACAGGTAAATTGAGAAACATTTTTGTTGCCATTGTGCCTTTGTTTTTGTGTGGGTTAATTATTTATCTATGATGTTTACCAGTTCATTCATAATGTTTTCGAGCTCCGCTTTTTGACTATTCACTTCCTCCGTATTATGTAGGTAAACCATCCGGCGCCCAATGTAATCGCCGGTTAAAATGGCCGAAGAAATACTTTCGATAGATGGATGATGAAACACAATATGAACATGATTCTTTGCCCTGGGATTGAACGTTGCCATGTCTTGTTTGTAATAGAAACTCGGAGCGTTCCACTTTACCCTTTCCCTGATCTTTTTGTTTGCATGTAATAAGATGTCGCGGATTACTGCTATCTCGGCTTTGAGTGGGTGTTCCAGATTTTTCATATAAGCATCTACCTGATCCGTTCCATTGATTACCGCCTTTTTCATTTGTGCTTTTGTAGTTTAGGTCAGGACTTTTCAAGAATTCCCTTTAGGGTTGCGAGGCTGGTTTCCATATCCTTTCCGAGCATCCCATCGATAAAAAGGTTCATGAAGTTCATGGGGTAGTTATTCTGTCCCTTCATTGCCCATTTTACCTTTGTTTGATTTTCGGTTACCGGTTCCGTGCGCATGTAGGTGGTTGCGATACCCTCAAATGGTTTGATAAATCGGATCTCCATATCCACCTGTTTGCCATAGGTAATTGATTTGATTTCCTGTTCTCCTTTTCCAGCGTTCTTATTTTCACTATCCCAGGCATATACAAAACCAACGGTTCCGTCGGTTCCTTTAAACTGCTTGTTCATTGCCTGATCCGTCATAACCCATTTACTGTAATGGTCCTGGTTTTTGATGTGGCGGATGTATTCAAATACCGGCTCAGTTGGCTTGTTAATGGTAAGCTCCCGTTCCACGGTATATTCCTTTTTTACAAACAGGGCGATTACCAGCGGAATGGCAATGAGGATCAGAATGACGGCAACGATTTTCCGGAAGACTTTCATGGCGAAGGGTTTTAGTTTTTTGTACTTATTTGCTGTTGTAAAGCTAGTACCAATGTTTAGCTTGTCAAGGGTGTAAAAACGACAATGAAGGGGCATTATGCGACATTGGTTTCTACGTTCTATTGCCTTGATAAAACTCCCGGTGCAGGAGCGCATTCTATAGCTATTTGATTTTCTGCAATGCTGTAAAGGTGTTCAGGTAAGGTGTATCGAAGAACCTATTGTATACTATAAAGTCGTTTATAAGACAAGGTGAGGGTTAGGTAACATGCCAGATTGCACACCCTGGTTATGCTGTTTGGAAGATTAGAAAACGCGCGATATAAAGCGACGACCTGGCTTAACAAACTACAATGAACGATCCTGCTTCATAGCCAACAACCTCATTGTTTAATTGCCCCCTGCCAACATTTCTATTGCCTTGTCGATCCGTCTTTGTCTTGTAGCCGGGGTTTTTGCACCATCTATGGCAAGTACATGTTGCAGTTGATGGCTGTACGACATTTTATCGAACGCTGTTTTGGCGGCCATGTTGTTGTTGAGTGCTTCTGTAAAATCTGTGGGCACGTTTACTTCCCGGGGTTCATTGTCGATGACCACTTCAACGGTTATCTTGTCACCAGCCACGATACGAGCAGCGGTTCGGTGTTCGGCGCTAACAGGTAACATATAGCTGCCATTCCGCGGTCCTATTGTTGAACGGTAAGTATAACCATTGATGGTAACCTGTACTGCCGGGCGCTTACTACTTCCAAGTGCGGTAACAACATCTGCAGGTACTTCGAGGCCAGTTGCTGTTTTTCCATGTAGCTGCAGGGTTGCTTGAAACTTCATAACAATTTATTGATGGTTAGACAGGCTGCCAGACAACCCTGCAGACAGTTCCGGTCAAGGATTTACCTGCAAGTGCAAGCAGGAATAAACGTTTTGTTTGCTAATATATACGAAAGCCATTCGTTGCGCAATAGCTGGTGCATAAAACGTAGGAAAGGTTGAACGTTCGGCTGTTCATTCAAAGAGCGTGGCGGTTGTTTGGATTTTGTCGCCTGTTTTCCAGGTCATGGGTAGGAGGCGGTTAACGCCTCACCCTGGCTGTTAAAGTAAAACCGTATTTACATATAGTTCATGGCGCTATAGCCGAGTAACCTGCGCCATAATGCAATTTGCCCGATGCAGTTTGCTTCGCGATAGGTGATAAACGAAATGAGCTCGTAGAAGCTCATGTTCATACCAGGCATTGCTATGGTCCGATCCAGTTGTGTGTCGGTTGCCCCGGCCATTGCTTTACGAAGAATGGGCGTGATCAGCTTCCAGTCTATTTTAAATTGTTCGAGCGATGGATAGATAACGTCGTCCTGTATTCCTTTGTTATCGCAGAACAGCTCATAGGCAGATTGTTTTCTTTCGATACCCAGGTCTTTCGCCAGTTCGAATCGTTGTTGAACAAGACTGCCCGTCAGCCAGGCAACATGGTTGGCTTTCGTGTTAAGCCGGTTGTGTGCATCGGAGTCTTTGATACCTTCAAGCGCCCTTGGAAAAAAATCGGTATGCATGTCGTAGAGCGTTAACAAGGCATATGTACGGGGGGTGGCGGTTGTTGTTTCCATAAGGCTGTTGTTTTAAAATGTTCATACAAACCTACTCGCAAAAGGCCGCCCTTTTGAGGGGTAAAAACGGCAATGAGGGAGGTTGATTGCGCCAACAGATTTGCTTACATTTGAAAGATGAAGCACATATCCATCCTTGTACCCAAGGGGGCAATTCTAGGAAGCCTTGAAGGTTCCCGCCAGTTGTTTACACAGGTAAATGAGTTCTTTAAAGCGAGGGGAGAAGCACCGATATTTCACGTGCAGTTGGTGGGACTATCAAGAGAAACTCCGCTGACCGGTGGTTTGTTTACCGTTAACACCGACGTGGTGATAGATGACGTAGCCAAAACCGACCTGGTCATTATTCCTGCGATTGATGGCGAAATCACGCAGGCTATAGAAAAAAACAAGGATTTTCTGCCGTGGATCACAAAGCAGTACCAGGGTGGTGCCGAAGTCGCAAGTCTTTGCCTGGGTGCATTTCTACTAGCTTCAACGGGCTTGCTTAAGGGAAGAAAATGTGCAACACACTGGATGGCGGCAAATGATTTTGCACGTATGTTTCCTGAGGTTACCCTGGTGAAAGAAAAAATTATTACTGACGAAAACGGGATTTACTCCAGCGGCGGGGCGTTCTCTTACCTCAACCTGATATTGTACCTGATTGAGAAATATGCGGGTAGGGAAATTGCCGTTTTATCAGCCAAGGTTTTTGCCATTGAAATCGATCGTGGAAGCCAGTCGCCGTTTATGATCTTCGAAGGCGAAAAGGGCCATGCCGACGATGCCATCCGGCAGGCACAACTGTATATAGAGAAAAACTTTGAAAATAAGATATCCGTGGACGACCTGGCTTCAATGCTTGCCTTAAGTCGCCGCAACTTCGAGCGCCGTTTCAAAAAGGTTACCTCCAATACCGTGGTGGAGTACATTCAAAGGGTGAAGATGGAAGCGGCCAAACTCAGCCTCGAGTCGTCGATAAACAATGTTAACGAGGTAATGTATAAAGTAGGCTACTCCGATCCAAAGGCGTTTAGGATAACGTTTAAAAAAGTCACGGGTCTTTCACCCATGCAATACCGTAATAAGTACAACCGGGCGATTGCCTGATAACGGCGTGTTGGAACCAGGATAACACCGGTTCTGCCGACAAATGTTTGCCTGGTGTTGAGACGCAATTTGTTTGTGAACCATTGTAAAAATGGAATTCATGATGCAAAGTCGTTTCGTTCAGCAATTCTTCTTTTTTGGACCCAACTACAGGACATCTATGGAATATGGTTGCCCGCTGGCAACAGGTTGGCAACAGTCATTTCTATTGCTTTCAGTCATTTGCAAGGTACCCGGGGATAATAGTTCAATTCTCTGCGAACTTTATTAACGATGATGTGTACTTGACGAAGGCATTTAGTATGTGCGGGTAACTTGTTTAACGGATAGCTGATCCCCAATGATATGCCCGTAAAACGGAGCGTCGCTCCCCGACTGGTGCAACCGGGCGGGGAACCAAAGCTTCCCGGCTTTCTCCCGCCGGTTCACAAAAATTAACTAAAAGCATCAGGCGTTTTCCAATGATTTTCACTCTCTATTGAAGCTTTCGGATAATTAAATTAATTTAGATGCCTAACCAATGGATTATATGAAAAAACAAGTAAGGTTCGTAAGTTATTTCTTTGTGTTCCTCGTTTTTGTTGGCTGCCAGAAGGACAAGATGGACACTCCGCCGACCGGCAGTGAGCTGTTTGTGTCGGCTACCAGCATAACCACTATTCCAAAAACACTTTTACAGGCCCAGGCGGTAACTGCCGGCTATGGTCAATTTGTGTCGCAAATTAAGTATGATGTCGACTTCCGTAAGATCATCTACAAAACAAACTATAAGGGCAACCTGATTAATGTCTCCGGTTTGCTGGCTATTCCCAAAAATTTTCCGGGTACCCCTTCGATGCTAAGCGCGCAACATGGAACGATGTTTAAGTATACAGAAGCACCATCGAATTTTCCGGCTGCTTTCACCGGCTTCGAACTATTTGCAGCGGGCGGCTTTGTTACCGTGATACCCGATTATATTGGCTTTGGTGTTTCAACAAATGTTAAGCATCCTTATTACGATATGCAACTTTCCGGAACAACGGTTGTGGACATGATAAAGGCCACGAAACACTACCTGGAGACCGAAAAAGTTGCGATATCCAACAGGCTATTCCTGGTGGGATACTCTGAGGGTGGCTACGTGACCATGGCCGCACAAAAAGAACTGGAAACGAATAATGCCAGTACCCTGCCCATTTCTGCGGTTGCTGCCGGCGCAGGGGGCTACGACCTTACTGGCATGTTGTCGACGATTGCCGGTGCGCCCACCTACGCCAGCCCGGCATTCCTGGCCTTACTGCTGCAATCTTACAATACCACTTACAACTGGAACCGTCCATACAGCGACTTTTTTAAAGAACCATATGCATCAAAGATTCCAGCGTTGCTCGATGGCTCTAAAGACCAGGCACAGGTAAACAGCGAACTTACCACAACAACGTCGGCCTTATTCAACCCAACATTTTACGCAAACCTTACGGTGCCAACAGCCGAAACCACGTTGAAGCAGGCACTTACCAACAACAGCTTTTTGACCTGGGTGCCAAAAAGCCCGACGCGGTTGTATCATGGTACAAACGATGAAGCTGTTTTTTATAATACCACGGTAAGCACTTTCAATCGCTTTAAGGCTGCCGGTGCAAACAATGTTGAGTTTTTCCCTATTCCCAACGGCACCCACACCAGTAGTATTGAACCGATGATGTTGAATGCCTTGCCCTGGATGTTATCGCTTGATAAATAGTCGGGGTTAAAACCGGGTAAGCAACCGGTCGCATGCTGCTGCATACACCTGGTGTGCACCTTTTTCAGTAATCTCCTTAGCCGCCTGTTCGTTCATGCCATTTGGCGTGGCTGCATGGGCGGCTAATTTTTTAAAGTCGATTGGTTGTTGTTGTTGCGCCATATGGGAAAGCGACTGAAACAGGTCGGCAACATATTGGTGCGCAGTCTCTGCTGCTACCCCATGACTGATGGTCCATTTGCTTAGCTCGTAAAGAAGGTGATAATAAGGCGAGATCAGGCCGGTTAACGTCCAGATGGCGTGCAATTCGGCTTCGCTGTTTACTAGCAACGGTTGACCAATGTAACGGAAAAGTTCAGCGATTTGTGGGCTGATGTTAAAGAGTGGGATGGGGCAGTTGTGGTAAACTACCGATGGTAGTGGGATGGCCCTGCCAACCCTGGTGGCAGGTTGTACCGCAGCAAATAAATCAGCTTGCTTAAGCAGTGGAACAAAGGAAATCACCTGCTGGGCCGAGCTGAAACGCAGTTCCGAAAGTACAGCTAACGCCACCGGAGGCCGAACAGCAACAAACACGATTTCTGCCGCATCAACCACGGCCTGGTTCGTAGTCATCTTCTGTACATTCGGAAATGCTTCAACAAGGGCGTTTGCAATGCCGGTATTACGCGGCGAAACGAAGATTTCAACCCCAGCTACTGCTGATGTACAAAAGCCCCGAACAACGGCGTCGGTAATTTTCCCCGTTCCTATAAATCCGAGTTTCATTTCAGTTATTGTTGGTAAACCGTCTCAAGTTAAACCAGCGAAGGATATTGTTCTTGCAACGAAATGACCGGTTGTAGCCAGATCGTACCGGTTTAATCCAATACGCCTGGCTGCGACCAATAACGGATCAATCAAACAATCAATTGTTACCATAACACCAATTTCGCAATCAAGTACTCCGGGACAACGCAACAATGATGGTTTTTTCGGTTCCCAGCATTTGACTTTGGGCGACTTTGGTTGCCCGCCCGGTTGCTCCAGTCCTACCGTGTACACACATCTTTATTTTATAGCTTTGAGTAAAAAGATACATTGACCATTAACTTTCAAGGAGCGATAGACAAGCGTTTGGAGATGCGTTGCAGGAGTTTCTCAAGTTCACTACTAAGAAACTTTACCAGCAGTATTCAGCGTGTATCGAAGGATCGAGCTGATCAGATTGGCAATTACCGGTTTTTGCATAATCATCGGGTAACAGAAGGCGATCTTGTTAAGGAGCAGCAGAATCGTTGTTGTCGTTTATCGGAGGATAAAGTTGTTGTGTGTATTCATGATAGTAGTGAGGCCAATCTTTTTACCCATAAGGATCGCTTAAAGCCTAATAGTGGGCTGGGCTTTATCGATGCAGAGAAGGGCGGTGTGGGCTTTAAGATGCATTTGTCCTTGGTGCTGGATGCCAAAAGTTATTATCCGTATGGGATGGCCAACATAAAGTTGTGGCAGAGAGATAAGAAGGTCGATTTGACTCATGAAGAATCGAAGAGGTCACCAATTGAACAAAAAGAGTCATATAAGTGGATTGAGGGAAGTCAATGTAGCAATGTGACATTGCAGAAGGCTGCTTCTATTATTCATGTTCAGGACCGTGAAGGTGATATATACGAGCAAATAGCAGATTTTAAAAACGACAATCGGGAGTTTTATATTATCCGGTCCAGATGTGAAAGAAAGATAGAAGAAAATGGATGGCTGTGGGAGCAATTATCAGCCTCACCTATGATTGGTCAGTATCAATTAAAGATAGACGGCGACAGTCATGGTAGAAAAGCCAGAGAGTCATTAATGGAAGTGCGGGTGTTGACAACAAGAGTCAAACGTCCGGCCAAGAAAATAAAAAGCCTGCCCGAATACAGCGCTGTGATAACAGCCATAGAAACCCGGGAAGTTAATCCGCCTAAAGATTCTGATCCCTTAATTTGGAGGCTACTGACTAATTGCAAGATTGAAGACCTTGCTGATGCTTTGCAGGCAATCCAATGGTATACAGCAAGATGGTTTATTGAAGAGTTGTTTCGACTGGTTAAAAAGGAAAACTTTGATATTGAAAGTAGCGAACTAGAAAGTGGTTGGGCATTGAGAAAGCTTACGCTGATGGCTATAGATACAGCCGTTAAATTATTCCAGTTTCATACAGCAATACAATTAGAAGAGGGAGAAACAGTGGAAAGCGTAAGCTCATTTTCAGCAGATGAATTCAGCTGCCTTACTGCGATTGGCTTACAAATGCAGGGAAAAACAGAAAAACAAAAAAACCCCTACAAAACTAGAAGTGCAAAATGGGTTATGTGGATACTAGCCCGCCTTGGAGGATGGAAAGGATATCAATCCCAAAGAAAACCAGGGTTAACAACAATCCTGGAAGGACTTACCAAGTTTTACGATATATACAAAGGATGGGTCATCGAAAAAGATGTGTGTACACGGTAGGCTCCAGTCGGATGGGCGACGCTCCGTTTAACAGCAATCCGTTGTTCAGCCTTCCTCCCCAATAGCTGAATACCCACCACCTCAATTTGCAATCCGCAATCCGCCCATCCGCAATCCACCAATCCCAATACCTGAATACCCAATACCTAAATTCCCAACTCCCAATCCGCAATCCGCAAATCCGCAATCCACCAATCCCAATACCTCAATACCTTAATACCTCAATTCCCAACCCCCAATCCCCAATCCACCCATCCGCAATCCACCAATCCCAATACCTCAATACCTTAATACCTCAATACCTTAACACCCAAATCCCAATCCCCAATCCGTCAATCCGCAATCCGCCAATTTTAATAACCAATATCCACCTACGGATTAGTCGACCATATCGACGCATCTTTTACAAAGACCCGCCGGTTCAGCTTCAGTTGTGCAATCATCAGTTCGGCAAAATCTTCGGGGTGCATCAGTTTGTCTTCGTTGTTGTTGATGAGGTTGGCGCTTTTAGCGAGATCGGTGACCACAGTGCTGGGCGCCATAGCAGTTACCCTGATGTTGTGCTTTCTTACTTCCTGCATCAGCGAATCGGTGAGCCCCATGACGCCAAACTTTGAAGCACTATAGGCACTGGTTAGCGGACTTCCTTTTAACCCGGCAGTAGAGGAGATATTGATGATGTCGCCCATTTTTCTTTCAATCATTTGGGGCAGTACCGCCCGGGTCACATAATAAACCCCAAATAGGTTTACCCGAACCATTTGCTCCCAAACTTCGGGTTCGAGTTCGAGAAACTTGCCGAATGATGCTATACCTGCATTGTTAATCAGGATATCGATTGGTCCCAGTGCATTTGCAATGTTTTGAACAGCTGTGTTCACAGAATTGATATCGCTGACATCCGCAGTTGCAAACGCGGTTTTTCCACCTGCGCTTTTTATTTCTTCGGTAAGTTCAAGCAGGTCGCCCTCGGTACGTGCGATTACACCGACCGATACTCCTTCATTTGCAAGTGCTTTTGCCATAGCGCGGCCTATTCCCTTACCCGCACCGGTAATCAGTGCTGTTTTTCCTTGTAGTGATTCCATGATATCTTTTTTTGAAGCGTTACCGCGTTTATGAATGATTGCTTACCTGCACAAGAAATGAACCAGCATCGGTGATCGTATGGACTTCGGGGCAGCCTCATTTACAAACAGGCTGAAAATTTATGCGTTTGTTAGATCAGTTCACTGATATCATCCCCCGTTATCCCGATACAAGCCAGTGTTTGGAAGGATGCTCCCGCTACAAGGCCGATGAACCGGCACAATAACCATTTGATTGCGCTTATCAAGCCGCAAAGTTATTTGCTCAGCCCATTTCGTTTAACAGCTCCTTTACAGATTTCTACAGAATTGCTTCAGAACCGGCTCGTAAGATTGTATTCGTAAAGCAAACAATAAAACAAATTATACACCATGACAATCAGAAAAACATTATCCGTAGTGTTGGTGAGCGCTGCAACATCCCTGGCAAGTTTCTGGGGGTTTAGCGAATACCAGCAACAAAAGTTTGCGGGTTTAAATACTCCTGCAACTTCATCGATTTTTAGAAATGCAGCTTATGGCGAAAGCTCGGTAAGCAGTCCGATGGTTGACTTTGAAGCAGCCGCAACAAAAGCTGCACCGGCCGTTGTACATATCAAGACCCTTAAAAAAGCAAAGAAGGTGGCAGCTACACCTGATATGCGCAACAATCCTTTCCGTGAATTCTTTGGTGACGGATTTGGCGACATGTTTGGCGACCAGGGTGGCAGCATGGGCAGGGTTCCCGATCAACGTGCCTCCGGCTCAGGTGTTACGATCAGTGAAGACGGTTATATCGTAACCAATAACCACGTGATCGACGGTGCCGACGAGGTACTCGTTACCCTCAACAACAAAAAAGATTACAAGGCCAAAGTAATTGGTAAAGATCCAAGCACCGACCTTGCGGTATTGAAAATTGAAGGTAACAAGTTTCCATACCTCACATTTGCCAACAGCGATAATGTACACCTTGGACAATGGGTACTCGCAATTGGCTACCCCCTAAATCTTGAAACAACAGTTACTTCCGGTATCGTAAGTGCAAAAGCAAGAAGCCTTGGCATTAACAGCCGCCAAAGCAAAACACCTGTTGAATCATTTATTCAGACAGATGCCGCGGTTAACCCTGGAAACAGTGGTGGCGCCCTGGTGAATACCGATGGTAACGTGATCGGTATCAACAGCGCGATCGCTTCACCAACCGGTTCATATGCAGGTTATGCTTATGCTATTCCATCAAACCTGGTGCAAAAGGTAGTGAATGATATTGTGAAGTATGGCAGCACAAAAAGAGCCTACCTGGGCGTAATGTTTGGTAGCGACCAGATGAGTGAAGAGGATCGTAAAAACAACAATGTAAAAGAAGGCGAGGGTGTGTATATGATGGACGTAGCTAAAGGCAGCGCAGCCGAAGAAGCCGGGATACAAAAAGGTGACTTCATTACTAAACTGAATGATGTTACCGTAAATACCGGAACAGAAATGGTGGGCCGTATTGCAGCACTTCGCCCGGGTGACAAAGTCTCCCTCACCTATGAGCGTAATGGTAGCGTAAAAACCGGAACAGCAACCTTAAAAGGCGATGCCGGAACTTATGCAAGTGTATCAGAACAGGTGATTGAACAACTGGGCGCCTCATTCGAGAACCTCGATAAAAGTAAGGCTGCTCAACTCAACATCAATTCCGGTGTGGTTGTAAAAGGGCTGGGTCAGGGTATCCTTACAGAACAAACCCGCATAAGGGAAGGATTTGTAATTACCCGCGTAAATGATACGAATGTTAACTCTGTTGAAGAACTTAAGGCGGCATTAAAGCGTGCAGGAAACAGTGCGGTGATTAGCGGCATCTATCCTAATCAGCCTCAGAGAGAATACCAGTATGCGCTTAACGATCTCAACAGCGTAGAATAAGTTTTGTTGTGGTGATGTTTTGATCAGTGTAGTTTCCCCGCCCGCAAGGGCGGGGTTTTTTTGTGCGCTATACAGCGCAGATCTTTTTCCTTTTAAAAGGGAATTGGTCTCCGGGCGCTGGCTGGTGAACCCTAATTTTAAAGCAATGAAAATACTGATCATTGAAGATGAGGCCGGCCTGCGGCAATCCATACAACAATACCTGGAGCACCAGAATTATGTTTGTGAAACTGCGGCAGACTTTCGCCAGGGTATGGAAAAGGTGAGCCGTTTTAATTACGATTGTGTTGTGGTCGACATTGGTCTTCCCTACGGTACCGGTCTCGATATTGTAAAAGAACTTAAAGAGTTGGAGGCCAAAACAGGGATCATTATCATTTCTGCAAAAAATGCATTAGAGGATAAGCTGAAAGGTCTTGAGCTGGGTTCTGATGACTACCTTACCAAACCTTTTCACTTGTCGGAATTAAATGCGCGTATCAATGCTATCCTGCGCAGGAGAAATTTTGGCGGCAGCAGGATAACCAGGTTTAATGAAATAAAGCTGGACGCTGATGCACAACTGGTAAGCGTAAACGAACGGACGGTTGACCTTACAGACAAGGAATACCAGTTGCTTGCATATTTTGTGGCCAACCAGCGCCGGGTACTCACAAAAGCAGCGATCGCAGGCCATATCTGGGGAGATGAATATGACCAGGTAAGTAATTATGATTTTATATATACCCACATCAAAAATCTTCGAAAGAAGCTTATTGACGCTGGGTGTAGCGACTATATCAAAACCGTACATGGAACCGGTTACCGGTTTACGGATATTTGATTCAATTTCGTTTAGTTAGGCCATTTGTTTTACACCGAGCAGTAGTATGCTAATTGTAAATCGTTTGCACCGCGATCCCAAATTGTTGGCCAACTCGTTGACGTCGCACACCCGTCCGAATGGCTCCAGCCGGGCGCCCGCCCGTATGAACTTCGTTCGGTCGGGGGCTTTTACAGCATTGCTGTAAGGGGCAAATCAAGCGAGCAATGGCTTTACTAACAACACCACTAATAGTTGTAAAAAGTACTTCGAAACATGGCCGATGTGGACTGGGTACAAGAGTTTTTGCCAGATAAGTTCGATAAATATTAATTCAGCTTTTTATGCGCCTGCTTACCAAAACCACCCTGTATTTTTTGCTTGCGATGGTTCCGTTGCTGGCTGGAGCGGGTTTTTACCTGTTTTATTATTTTGGCAAAGAGCTCGACGAACGCGACGATCTCGACCTGGTAAATAATGAACTTCAATGGATCAGGTACCTCGAAGATCAAACCAGTCCAAGAACCGCATTCATCCTGCGAGGACCTGAACTGCTGATCCATCCCATTGATGATTTTCCACAACGTTACCCCACCATAATTGATACCATAGGGTATAGCCTGAAAGCCAATAAACGGATACCGGTAAGGCAGCTGTCGCATGTTGTTCCGATCAATGGTGTTCCTTATAAGCTAACGATCCGCAAGTCGCAGGAACAAAAAAGCGTACTGGTGTCAAATCTTACCCGGCTGATGTTATTGGTTTTCGCCGCACTGTTCCTGGCCACCTTAATTTTTAATTTCCTGATCAGCAAAAGTCTTTGGAAGCCTTTCAGGCTTTCACTTGAGAAAATTCGTGGGGCTGAATTGCAAAAGATGGAAGCAATACACTTTGCTGAAACGAATATCGCCGAGTTTAATGAGTTGAATTCTTCCCTCAATTCCATGACCCGCAAGATCCATAACGATTATGTGAACATGAAAGAGTTTACGGAGAACGCGGCACACGAAATGCAAACCCCGTTGGCCGTTGCCAAAAGTAAGTTGGAGTTATTGTTGCAGGACCCTGGGCTCGACGATGAGCAGGTGCAATCGATTGTTCAGGCCGAGTCTGCTTTAAACAGGCTGAGTAAACTAAACCAATCGTTATTGCTACTTGCGAAAATTGAGAACAATCAATATGAAACAACCGAAACGGTTAGCCTTGCCCAGACCACGAATAAATACCTGAAGCTATTTGAGGAGGTCATCCGCGACAAAGATGTTCGGGTAGAAACCCACCTGGAAGACGACTTCATGCTGAGTCTCCACCCCTTCCTGGCAGACTCGCTCGTGAGCAATCTTATTGGCAATGCAGTTAAATACAATTACAAGGGTGGTAACCTCATCATATCCTCAGGCAACCGTCACTTTCGCGTGAGCAATACCAGTTTATTGCCGCCCATTGCTTCGGAAGAGTTGTTTAAACGGTTTAAGAAATCCGGGGGTGGCGACGAAACTTCGACAGGACTTGGGCTGGCAATCGTGAAAAAAATCATTGATGCCCATGGCCTCAGCATCCGTTATCACGCCGAAAGCGGTTTACACCATTTTACAATTGAAAAGCCCTGATAACATTCCGAAGCTTCCGGTTGGTATCATTTTTTATCCATCAGCATAAACGCTTTCATGGCAACCGTACAAGTATCCAATTCACAACGAGCCCTACGTGATCTCGACAAGATGGCGAAGATCATGGACTCGCAATTTTCCGTGCCGGGAACAAACTTTCGGTTTGGACTTGATGCAATTATTGGATTAGTGCCTGGAGCAGGCGACATGGCTACTTTCGCGATATCTGGCTATATGCTGTTGCTGATGGCGCGTAATGGTGCAAGCGGTTTTGTGATGGCGCGAATGGTCTTCAACGTTCTAATTGATACGGTGATTGGGGCAATACCTATATTGGGAGACATCTTCGATATCGCCTTCAAAGCAAATACCCGCAACATGCGGTTAATGCACCAGCACTTTAAAGAGGGGCGCCACCGGGGTAGTGCCTGGAAGCTGGTGATACCCGTACTCCTGCTGATGTTCCTGTTTATGGCAGGCATAATCTGGTTGGTGTATACCATGCTTGCCGGTCTTTGGTCACTGATTGCTAACTAGCCTCGGTTAATTCTCATGGATAGAAGATTTGCACCTGCTCAGGATTGGGTGTCTCAATAAGCTTTTGCAACTGTTGATTTAGGTCCGTGCTCACTGTGCCCGCTTTCCCGCTGCCGATAACATGCCGGTCGATGGCAATAACTGGCATAATGTTTTTAGTAGTGCTGGTTATAAAAACCTCCTTTGCGGAATAAAGTTCTGCAAGTGTTATTGCCCGTTCTTCCAGGCGGTAACCATGATCTAAGCGTTCGACCAATTGTTTCCTGATCACCCCCTTTAACATGTCCCTGCCCGGTGTTGCTATGGTGTTGTCGTAGTTCACCATAAAGATGTTCGACCTGGGACATTCCGTTATAGTGCCCTGCTGGTGGTACAATACATCATCTGCTCCCTCCTGTTTGATAAGCGGCTGCAGCCAGATCGCCATCAGGTAATCGATTGACTTTGCAGAGGGCAGTTGCCTTTGGTGTTCATAGGTGATCAGTCGTATACCTTTCGTCAGCTCCGGGTTAATCACAAGTGGTTGTTGGGTAATGACCAGGTTGGGTTTGCCAGGGTTAAATCCGTCGGCACTGTAGCCACCCGTTAGCGTCAGGCGTATCCCTGAGTCAGGCATATTATTGTTTGCCATAAGACCCATGATTTGAGCCTTCAACTGGTCGGGAGTAAACGGTATTGCCAGGTTCAGATAGGCAGCCGACGCATAAAAGCGGGTCAGGTGATCATCGAAAAAAATTGGGTGACCGCCTATTGTTTTAAAAAAATCAAACACCCCGTAACCCCTGGTAATGGAAAGATCGTTGATGTAAAGTGCCGCATCTTCCTGCCGGGTAAATTCGCCGTTGATGATAACCGTTGTGTTATTCACTTGATACGATTGTATTTTTTTAGAATGTCGGAGACCTTTTCTATTGGTAAGGAGTTGGAGATATGCCCCTGCTTACCGGTAATGGTTTCTGCTGCAAAGAGCGAATTGATGATCGCTTCTTCGGTCGCTTCTATTGCCGCCATAAAGAGGGGAGAAGTGAAGTCGTTGTGCAATACCACGGCTTGCAACGTTGAGGTGGTTGGCTGATGGGGAACCCGGCAAGACTTGTCCGTAGAAAACGCAATTACATAATCTCCACTGCCATTGCTTGCAATACCTCCGGTTTTCGCCATCCCCATAAACGCTCGTTTAGCCAGCCGTTCAAGGTTCCTGCTGTCGAGCGGTGCGTCGGTCGCAACAACCATCATACAAGAGCCGTCGACATTGTTCAGCAATTTATCGCTAAAGCTAAAGGCCTTTAGTTCCTTGCCAATGGGTACACCATCTATTTGCAGCACGCCCCCAAAGTTCGTTTGCACCAACACGCCAACGGTATAGCCGCCAAGGGCGTCGGGCAGCTTTCGCGACGATGTGCCGATACCACCTTTAAATCCAAAGCAAACCGTACCTGTTCCTGCGCCAACATTACCTTCCTTAACCGGGCCGGTGGCGGCAGTTGTGATCCCTGCCAGTACATCTGCTTTCGATACATGCCTGCCGCGAATATCGTTGAGCCAACCATCATTTGTTTCGCCCACAACTGCATTCACCGATTGAGCCTGTTCGTTACCCTGTTGCCCTAACGTATAATCTACCAGGGCTTCAATTGCGGTTGCAACACTCAGGGTGTTGGTTAAGATGATGGGTGTTTCAAGGGTGCCCAACTCGGCCACCTGGGTACTGCCGGCGAGCTTGCCAAAACCGTTACCGGTAAATATGGCTGCCGGTACTTTCTGTTGAAAAATATTGCCCTGGTAAGGAACAATGGCGGTTACACCCGTTCTTATTGAATCTCCTTTTAGCAAAGTAACCTGGCCAACCCTTACCCCGGCTACATCCGTGATTGCATTCAAGGTGCCGGATGGGATCACCCCGATGTTAATCCCGTAATCCCTTGCTCTTCTTGTAGCTTGTCCGTTCACGTTGTTTAATGCATAAAGGATGAGGAGGATGGGCAAAAACTTTTGCATGTACAAGTATAGCTATATTATGCCACCTGCCCCCGTTTAAGGCAGGTAGCTATGCTTATGATGCAAAACCTGCAAACCAGGGGCGCTTAGCTTCAGTGACGGCAGTAGAGAATCATTTGCCTGCATTGCTGTACAGGTTGCAGGAATTTCCGTTTTGCCGGTCGAAATCGTTGAAGAAAGTTATACGGCTGAAGGGCTGGCGGATAGAAGTGGATACCCCGCTGAAGGCTTGTGTGCCGGTATTGTGGCGGAGTAGCAACGAATAGCCGCAACCGCCGTTGAAAGGCAATATTTTGATGAGAGCCCCGGAAAAAAGCCAGCTGGCTTGACAAGTTTTTAGCTATGGGCAAAAAAAAAACCTGGCGGTGAAGCCAGGTTTGCAGTTGGTATTGGTTGATGAATAAGCTACGGGGTTGAGGTTTTCTCATGCCTGATATCAGGAATGTCTTTCGAGGCTTGAGACGGTCGAAGATACAGAGCCGGTTTCATTACCCATATAATATTGAATAAAAGTTTTTCCGTTGCTGGTAACGACCTGGCAATTTTTTAGAACGATGAGCTTGTTTGGGTAAAGTGAGCTTGCTGCGATTGCCTTTTTAGTTGTGCCAATTATTTGTTCTCCGCCATAAGGATAAAGTGTTATGGTTGTGCTGCCGTCGGCCTCCTGCTTACTTGCAGCGGTGCACTTGTAGTGGTAGAAGAAAGTTGTACTGTATGCACCTTCGTAGTAGCCATAGTAGCCTGCAGTTCCGTCGCTGCCTAAATGCACGGTATTTACGGTGTTGCCATAAGAGCCATTGTAAGAACCCTGCTGCCAGTAAGTAATAAGACCAACACTATTGCTCGACCAATTGCCCGCAAACGGAGCAGTGATTTGTGTTTTCGGGGTTCCGGTGTTGCCTGTAGTTCCGGTCTCTACATCCTTTGAGCAACTTGAAAATAAAAGGGTAACACTTAATATCGTTACACCAAGAAGAAACAACCTTTTCATTTTAATTACCTGTTTTTATTTGATTAATTAATGCGTTACAAAATTGCCGGTTCAGCACGCCATTAACAATCGCATAAGTATGTGTTTTAAGCAGCCCTAAAACGCATTACCAGGTAAGTACAAATAATCTGATTATGATAATTCTTCAAGAATGCATTATCACTCTATGAACCAGGGATACTATTATTCTCCCAACCTATTATTCTCCCAACCTATCAACCTATTAACCAGTCAACCCATCAACCAATCAACTTATCAACCAGTCAACTTATCAACCTATCAACTACCTCAACACCCAATACCTCAATACCCAATACCTTAATACCTCAATACCCACTCCCCAACCTCACCCTACCTTTCTTTTTCTCGCATAAATTTTCTCCCGCAATTCATTGAAAAACGCCTCACGGTCTCGCTCTCCAATTTCGCTGATCAGTGTGGATTTCTTAAGCAGAATATCCATCGTTTGAAAGCTGTAATCAACAAATACCGGCGAGGTAGTAAGCAGGTAATTGATCACATTATTTACAAGGAAAACCATTTTCTGACCATCCAGCTTTACAAGAAAGGTGTTATCGCCAAGAATATAGTCGTTGATAAAAAAGGTATACTTCACATTGGTTTTATGACTTTTGCCATAGTCGAATTTGCAGCCGCATTCAACCTGTTGTTCAATATGATCAATTTGTTTTTCCAGGCAATTGTATACCGTAATGATATCCTGCGTTGACCGAAAAATTTTAGACTGGCTATAATAATCGATTTGGCGAATGGTTGAATTTATACAATCGATGTTCCAGATTTCGGTTGACGGGATTTGGGTATATAAATCGGAAATCGTTTTCCCAAGGGTATTAAACACTTTGATATAATCTTCGATAAGGAATTGCCCTTTGTTGAATTTGCTATTGTTTAAATTATACCTGCTCCAAAAGTAGCACTTGAACGCAGCAAGTTCAGGAAACATAAAATGCAAAAACATCGGGATGTCTTTATTAAAAATCAACATCTCCTTTTCCGATGCCTCCGCAAATTGCTTGAGTTGGCTGGCAATACCTGACAGGTAATTTTCGAAGTCAAATATCTCGTGATCGATCAGGTTGCCACTAAACTGCATTTCATTGGTGGCCCCCCGCCGGTTAAAAAACTGGTCCAGCGAAATATTGGTTTTGCTTACCAGTACTTCAATTTCATCGAGTGTTAGTGATTTTTCTCCCCTGATGCGCCGGTAAGCGCTGTCGTTACTAATGTTCAGGTAGTTGGCGACCACCTCGGGCAATGAAATATTATTCGGCAGTTTTTCTTTGATCTTTTTAAAGAAAGATACCTGTAAGTCTATGGGGTTCATCGGGAGAAATTTGAAACGTTGTTACTGTTGTTTAAAAATCCGGGTTTGCAACCAGCACAATTATTAGTTTTTGCATATCCTGCCAGATCCCAGCTCCAAAAATCGCAAAAACTGCAAATTTTTCCATTCCGCTTAGTAGCCTTCGATTATAAAAACACCCCCCGGCTTTAGAGCTTTGCTGCTCCTACATGAGTCTGATGACTATGAAAACCTCCAATCCACTATGCTATAACTGCCGAAGTACCCGGGACGAATGAATATGAAGCAGGTGCTTAGGCCCGGGCGGCCCGCAGAAAACCAATAACCCACGTTTTCAATTCTATAAAAATAAGTAATCACCCTAAAATTAAGCTTTATGAGCATGCGACAACTCCGGATCACCAAATCCATCACCAACCGTGAATCTCAAAGCCTGGAAAGGTACCTCCAGGAAATCGGTAAACTTGAATTGATAACGCCAGAGCAGGAAGTCGCTCTCGCCGCAAAAATCAGGAAAGGCGATGAGAAGGCGTTTGAAGCACTCACAAAAGCCAATTTGAGATTCGTGGTTTCTGTGGCAAAACAATACCAGAACCAGGGCCTGACCCTGCCTGACCTGATTAACGAAGGCAACCTTGGCCTGATCAAAGCAGCACAACGCTTCGACGAAACCAAAGGCTTCAAATTTATTTCCTATGCGGTCTGGTGGATCCGGCAGAGCATATTACAGGCGCTTGCCGAGCAAAGCCGTATTGTTCGCCTGCCCTTAAACAAGGTTGGCCTTTCTAACCGCATCACCAAAGCCTATCAATTGCTCGAGCAGGAATTTGAACGCGAACCAACAACCGACGAAATTGCCGACTACCTTGACCTCCCGATCCAGGAAGTTGCCGAAGCCTTGCAAATGACCACCCGCCACGTTAGTGTTGACAGCCCTGTATCAGAGGAAGAGGACAGCACCCTCCTCGACGTGCTGGTGAATAAAAATGCCTCCGAGGCCGACGAAAAACTGATGTACGAAGACTCACTGAAAATGCAGATTGGCATTTCACTACAGGGACTTACCGAAAGGCAAAAAACAGTTTTATGTTACTTCTATGGTATCGGTGTGGAAACCCCATTGAGCCTCGAAGATATTGGTGAGCACTTTTGTATTACCCGCGAACGCGCAAGGCAGATTAAAGACAAAGCAATTACCAAGTTGAGGACCGCTTCAAACAGTGAAGAACTCCGGGTCTTCCTGGGTTAGTACCCCTTATTAAACCCCTTATATAAACAAAAGCGCCGTGCAGCAAATCTGTACGGCGCTTTTGTTTGTAACACTATCGGTTACCCCTTGGTAAGATCCACCAGGCTAAGAGGTCCGGCGTGGTGACAGCATGTGTTTTAATAGCCTGGGTTCTGCGGAAAGTTTACCGGGTCGTTGTATATCTCAACTTCCCTTTGCGGGATTGGAAATACAAGCCGGTTGTTGCTAAGGGCAGGCGAGGCAAGGCCATATTCCTTTTGCAGGTGGGCCTGCATAATCTGTACCGCATCCGTTCTGCGTACAAGGTCGAACCATCGATGGTTTTCGAAAGCAAGCTCAACCCGGCGCTCGCGGTAAATGGCTTCCCTCACCGCAACCTGGGTAGGTAAGTCCGTTCCTGTGCGCGGTGCCAGCCCGGCCCGTGACCTTACAAGGTTCAGGTAGTAGAGCGGTGAGCCATTTGCCGTTGAGGCGCTATACGCTTGTTCGTTTAAGGCTTCTGCAAGCAGCAATAAAATATCGGCATAACGCAACACCGGGAAGCTGTTTCCCTGGTCGCCCGTTGTAGAAGGCAGATCAAGGTATTTTTTTACATAACGTCCCCTCGAGATGGTCGTTGCGTTGCGCAGGTATTGTGTATCCATTGATGCGGCAAAACGATTATCACCAGCTTCATAGGCCTGCGCCATGTCAACCGTGGGGCGGTTATTCGTCGCGCCTGAGTAAACTGTACCATTAATAAAGATCATGGGTGCCATGTCGCTAAAAAAAGTATTGCCTTCCGATGGGCTCTGACCTTTCCTAAACCGCACAGAAAAAACGCTTTCCGCATTCGATTGGTTGTCTGGTCTAAACAGGTCGGCATAGTTTGGTAACAATGAATAGGTCGGTAATACAAGTCTTAACACAGTTACCGCGTCGTTCCATTTCCGTTGGGTTACATATACCTTACCCAACAAACCATTGGCACTACCTGCCGTTGCGCGTCCGATGTCGTTGCCGGTATATGTCGCTGGCAACAGCGTTGCTGCTGTTTTCAGGTCTGATTCGATTTGGGCATAGATCTCAGTTACGGGATTTCGCTTATTGCTCAGCGATTCATTTGGCGACTGTGTCCGCGTAACAAGAGGTACATCGCCATACAATCGAACAAGGTTGAAATACGATAGTGCGCGGAGGAACAGGGCCTCACCCTTAAATTGTTTTTTGGCGCCCTCATCGATTGCAGCGGCATCAATCCTGTCGAGCACCGCATTGGCACGGGTTACAATTACATAAGAACCAGCAAAGCCATCGGTAACAAAGGGGTTGGTGGTTGCCTCGGTAAACAGGTCAACCTGCGAGGCAACACCGGCATTAGCACCCCGGTCACCAATGTCGGTATTGTCACTTCTTACTTCCATTAGGTAGTAATACGTTTTTCCGTATGCCTGCTGGCTCTGCAGCCCGTCGTAAATGGCGTTTACACCTTGCTGAAAGTCTGCCGAGGTTTTAAAGAATGTTGTGCTGGTCTGGTTAGATACCGGTGCCAGGTTGATGAAGTCTTTGTTGCACGATACCAGTAGCAGCGCAATTCCGGGTATCAGCAAAAACATATTTTTCATGTAGATAATTGTTGTCTGTTATAAGATGTACGGCTTAAAAGGAGAGGTTTAAACCAGCGATAATCGTACGCGACAAAGGATACGAACCATAATCCTCGCCCTGCGACAGGGAATTATCAGGACGTGCGTTTACCTCGGGGTTGTAACCCAGGTACTTTGTCCAGGTATACAGGTTCTGACCCGATACATAAAGCCGGAGTGATTTGATTTTGTTGTTTACCCAGGCGCCTTGCAAGGTATATCCAAGCGTAAGGTTGCGGAGTCGCACGAAAGAGCCGTCTTCAACATGAAATGAACTGATTTGTGCACTGTTTGCATTGGTCACGCGGTTTGCACGCATTACATTTCCATTCCCGGGTTCCGTTGGCGATTTCCAGTAATCATTTGCTTCGATATACTGGTTGGCGTTTCCTTCCATGTTAAACAGGTAGCGGCGTTGCAGGTTAAGAATTTCATTGCCCTGCACCGTTTGAAACACTATCGAAAGATCGAAACCTTTGTAAGAAAATTCATTGGTCAGGCCGGCTATAAAATCCGGGAAATAGCTACCGATGGAAGTCCGGTCATTTGCGTCGATCTTCTTATCACCGTTAACATCAATAAACTTCCGGTCGCCTGGCTTAGTGGTAGTGTAATGCGGGTATTCGTCAATTTCCTTTTGGTTCATAAAAACACCACCGTTTACATAACCGTAGTAGCTGCCAATCGGCTTGCCGATCTGGGTAATAAACAGGCTGGCAACACCACCATCCGATATGATTGGTGCACCATTAGGCCCCAGTTGTAAAACCTTATTGCGGTTTGCAGATATATTGAAGTTGGTCGTCCATTTAAAAGCCCCGGTTGTATTGCGCGAGGTAACCCCGAGTTCAACACCCTTGTTTTCTACCCTGCCAACATTCTTTAGTGCAGTGGCAAAACCCGAACTCAATGGGGTGGGTACGTTTAGCAAAAGGTCTTTGGTTTTGCTTTGGTAATAGTCAGCGGTAAGGTATACCCGGTTTTTAACCAGCCCTATGTCCAAACCAAGGTTAAATTGCGAGGTCTTTTCCCAGGTAAGATCGGGATTGGCAGGTTGCGATAAACCGGCGCCATTTACGGTACTGCCGTTGCCCGTTCCAAACACATAGTTGTTTGCACTAAGTAAGTCGTACGCGCCATAGTTGGTAATCTGGAAATTACCGGTTAAACCATAGCTTGCCCGCACCTTAAGTTCCGACACCGCAGGCACAGCAAAAAAGTCCTCAGCCGTCACCAGCCATGCACCAGACACTGCAGGAAAATAACCCCACTTGTTGTTCGCTCCAAATCGCGAAGATCCGTCACGCCTTAAGCTGGCAGTAAGAAAGTACTTGTCGGAAAAGTTGTAATTGATCCTTCCGAGCAATGAAACCAGCGACCATTCCGAACGGAATGAATTTCCCCCGTTTACCGTGCCGGCATTGAGTGTTTGAACGGAGTTGTTGGGGAAGTTGGTAGCATCCACCTGGTTCGAGCTGGTCTGGTTCTTCTGCGAGGTATAACCGAGCAGGGTATTGAACTTATGGTTTTGACCAATATCAAAGTTGTAGTTCAGCGTGTTCTCCCACAGCCAGTTTTTTGCAATCGCTGTCTGGCTCGAGCCCTTCGGATTTGTAGGCGCACCTTGTTGGATTGGCCGGTAGGTGCCCAGGGTCGACGGGCGATAGAAGTTCCTGCCGAAATAGTTGATGTCCGTTGCAAGCATAGTCCTGAACGAAAGATTTTTCAACAGCGCGTACTCACCATAAATGTTACCAAGGTTACGAACATGTTCCAGCTTGTCGGATATCTGTGTTGCAAGCGCAACCGGGTTTTCACCACCCGAGTAGTTGTAGGCCCAGGTGTTCTGAAAGTTTACGGCATCCGATCCATCGGGATTATACACCGGGAAAATCGGCGCCGCTTTTAGCGCGTTATTGATTACACCATCATAGATAAACGGTCCTTCCGTATTCACCAGGTCGTGGTAGTTGTAAGAGGGGTTAAGGTTCAATCCAACTTTAAGCTTTGGAGTAAGGTCAGCATTAATGTTAGCCCGGAGACCATAACGCTTAAAACCAGAGGCAATCACAATACCGCGTTGGTCAAAGAAGTTCCCCGACAGGTAGTATTGTACCCTTTCACCACCACCAGACGCTGACAGCGTATGGTTTTGCATAGGTGCTGCCCGAAAAATGGCGTCCTGCCAATCGGTATTTGTCAGCCCGGGTGTATTGTTCAGGTAGGGCAGTATCTCGGGCGGAAGCTGGTAGTTGGCATTTCCGCGAACAGTGTTGTTATCGTTAATGTTTGCCGTTGGTACCGCATCTAAGTAAGCGTTGTTTTTAGCATCGTAAGCAAGCTTTGAAAACTGGTAGGCATCCATCATCTTTATTTTTTTGCTTACCTGTTGTACCCCATAATAGCTGCTGTAAGTCAACAGCGGGTCGCCGCCTTTCCTTCCCTTTTTCGTAGTGATGATTACCACTCCGTTCGAAGCCCGTGAGCCATAGATTGCCGCTGCAGAAGCGTCCTTCAACACTTCTATGGTTTCAATATCATCGGTGTTCAGCGAGCTCAGCGGGTTTGGTGCTTTCTGAAAGGTTGCTGCACCTGTTATATTAATCAGGTCGGTACTACCCTGCAGGTTTTTCAGGTCGTTCGACAGGGGGAAGCCGTCTACAACATACAAGGGATCTACACCAGCTGATATTGAATTGAGTCCGCGAATACGAACGCTGATGCTTCCGCCGGGTGCGCCTGAATTCTGTAATACCTGTACACCGGGAAGCCTACCCGCAATCGCCTGTTCAATATTGGCAACGGGTTGGTCCTTTAAATCGTTTGCGCGTAGCGAGGCAATGGAGCCCGAAACCTCTCGTTTACGTTGGGTACCATAACCAACAACCACAACTTCGTTTAGTGTTCCGGCAGCTTCTTTCACCTGTATGGTAACCATCAGGGGTTCGCCTGCCTTCAATTCGTAGCCCGCTAGTGTTTGGTTTTCGTACCCTACCGAACTTACGGTAAAGGAGTAGCCACTACCAACCGGCAGGGTGGCAAACCTGAATACACCGGCAGAGTCGGTAGAGGTGCCGGTATTGATTTTCGCGGTGCTGTTTCTCACAATCACCGAAACGCCCGACACGGGTTCGCCGCGGTCGTTGCGAACAACCCCGTTTACGCTGGAGTTAGCCTGGCTAAATGCAGCGTAATGGGTTAATAAAATACAAAGAAAGGGGAGTAACCTGGAAACGAACACGCTCCTGGTTAAGTAAACATACTTCATGTTTGATGATTTTTTTAAAACCCGGGATTAACTATCGGCTACCACCAGGTAGTCGATCAACAGACAAGCAATTATTACGAAATGCTGGTTATTGTGCATGCTTTTTAGACGAAAACAAGCTGTCAGCCGGAGAACAGGCAAACATAAATGAAAATGCTTGAAGTCTATTCATATGGTAGACTAAATCTGAAACCGGCATAAGTGCTTAACCTTTTAAGCCGCTGATTTGTTCCCGGATGCTAATAAAAAAGCAAGTTGCAGGTAACGTAACGGAAAAGGATCATAGCAAGCGGGTTTACGCGTAGTTAATGAGGGCGTTACCCCGAGCTGCGCAAGGGGTCGGGCTTTCCACTTCAAGTCCTCGCCCCCAAATACCCGGGGGGCTCCGGGCTTTTCGTTTCAATCCCTAACGCTACGTTCTCAGTCCAACAACACGTTTACGATACCCTTCCCGTTAAACAAACATCAGGGTGTACGACTAAAAATGTTAAGTTCGAACCAGGGAAAGTTTAACGGCGACCCCATTTCCGGCCGCAAAAGCAAAAGTCAAATTCTGCCCTCATAAACGCCCGGAACCCGGTATATGAATGCTGTTCAGCCGTTTGTACAATTTAGCAATTCAATGCGCAGCGCTAGTTGCATTGCTGTTGTCAGCACATCACCGGTAAATCAAATAATTGTACCTAAATGATCCGAAAAACGCTACTGGCCTTTTCTTTAATTCTCCTTTGTACCATCATTGCCTTTGGGCAAAAGCACACCATTAGTGGCTATGTCAGCGACAAAAATACGGGCGAACGCTTGCGGGGAGCATCTGTGCTGGTGGCCAACAAAACGGTTGGTACCACCACCAACAACTTTGGTTTTTATTCCATTACCCTTCCCCAGGACAGTATCACCCTGTTAATTTCCTATGCTGGATTTACGATGTTTGAAAAACGGCTGTTGCTAAACCAGGATGTATCAATCGATGCGGAGATGGAAGTTCTCAACACCCTCGACGAAGTGATGGTAAAGTCGTACAAGAAAACGGCGATACAAAATGCCACGCAAATGAGCAGTATCGACTTGTCCATAGAAACCATCAAAAGCCTACCTAAATTCCTCGGCGAAACCGACATCATAAAAGCCATTCAACTACTGCCGGGCGTGCAGGCGGGCAATGAAGGGCAGTCGGGTATATATGTACGCGGTGGCGGACCAGATCAAAACCTTATTCTGCTTGATGGGGTTCCGGTGTACAACGTCTCGCATATGTTTGGCTTTTTTAGTGTCTTTAATGCGGATGCGGTAAAAAGTGTAGAGCTGATCAAAGGCGGTTTTCCGGCACGTTATGGCGGCAGGTTATCTTCTGTGCTCGATATTCAAATGAAGGAAGGCAACAACAAAGAATTACATGGCGAAGGCGGCATAGGACTTATTGCTTCAAGACTCACCCTCGAGGGACCGTTTAAAAAAGGAAAGGAGTCATCCTTTATTGTTAGTGGTCGCAGAACCTATATCGATATCCTGGCTAAGCCAATCATCAAGGCGCAGACAGATGGGGTAAATACGGGTTATTACTTTTACGACCTGAATGCAAAGGCCAACCTTAAAGTTTCAAATAAAGATCATATCTACCTGAGTGGCTACTTCGGAAATGACCGCTTTTATGCTAAAGAAACCACCGGCGGTTATACCACCAATGCAGGTCTGATATGGGGAAACATTACTGCGGTTGCCCGTTGGAACCACCTGTTTAATAAAAAGCTGTTTGGCAATTTAACCGCGCATTACAGCCGCTACCGCTTCGACATCACTAACGAGGAGAAGTCTCAAAATAGTGCCGACTTCTTCAAGCTCCGTTATTTTTCCGGTATTGAAGACGTAAGTGCGCATTACGATATCGACTATTTGCCTGGTCCGGCTCACTTTATAAAAATGGGAACAGGCATCACCCATCACCAATATAAACCCGGCGCTGTTCAGGCCAAAGAAGCGTTTCCCGGTGGTATTGGGTTAGATACCCTCATCCGGTACGACTTTGTTACGGCAAAAGAAACCGACACATATATCGAAGACGATATCCGGCTTTCTTCAAAACTCAAAGCAAACTTGGGATTGCATTTTACCACCTTCAGCATCAGGCAAAAAACGTTTACCTCTCTTCAGCCAAGGGTGGCTTTACGGTACCTGCTGAACAACGACCTAAGTGTTAAAGCTTCATATGCCCAAATGAACCAGTACATACACCTGTTAACCAATAGCGGTATAGGCTTGCCAACCGACCTTTGGGTGCCGGTAACCGACAAGGTTCCGCCGTTACAGTCGCAGCAATGGGCAACCGGGCTTGCTTATAATTACGAAAACAAATACGAAGTAAGCGTTGAGGGCTACTATAAAAAGATGAACAACATCATTGAGTATGCCGAAGGGGCCAGCTATCTCGACGTTTCCGGAAAGTGGGACGAAAAAGTGGTTGCGGGTCAAGGCTGGAGTTATGGTGGCGAGTTTTTCGTTCAACGCAAAAAAGGTAAGACCACCGGTTTGCTGGGCTATACGCTAAGCTGGACCAATCGCCAGTTCGCAGCAATTAACTTTGGTAATCGTTTCCCTTACCGGTACGATCGCCGGCACGATTTAAAAACGGCTATTGTGCACCAGGTAAGCAAACGCTTCGAAGTAAGCGCTGAGTGGGTATATGGTACAGGGCAGGCAATCACCCTGCCGGTGGAAAAGTACATCGACGTAAACGGCCGCGAGATCCAGGTTTACAAACAAAGGAATGGCTTTCGGCTGGCACCAAATCACCGGCTCGATGTTGCCGCTACATTTACGAAGGTTAAAAAACGTTATACCCGGAGTTGGGTCTTGAGTGTTTACAACGTTTACAACCGTAAGAACCCGTTTTACATTTACCTCGACTCCGAATCTGCTCCGCCATATAAGCCGGTGTTTAAACAGATTTCGTTGTTTCCTGTTCTACCTTCAATTACCTACCAATTCAAGTTCTAACATCCTACTATGCGTAATAAGAGCATCCTGGCTTTCTTTATCACCTTTGTGTTTGCTTGTGAAAAAACCGTTACTGTAGACGTGCCGGTTGAACCGAGGAAACTTGTATTGAATGGACTCATACGCAATACAACAGCATTCAGGGTTACTGTTAGCCAAAGTGCAGGTATACTCGATTTTACCACTACCGACAGTTTCAGGCTGAAAACTGCACTTGTACAGTTGTATGAAAATGATGTGCTGCGGGACACCCTGGTATACGACTCCACATCAGAGGTTTACACGACCAGGAGAAATGTAACTGCCCGCCAGGGAAATAAATATAAGCTGGTGGTGGCAGCTCCCGATTTTAGCCCTGCAGAAGCCGAAACAAGGTCGCCTTTACCTACGCCGATTATATCAGTTCGCCGTACACCGAATGCAAAGAAAGATGCTGATGGCAACTCCCTTGACGAGGTCAGGATCGTGTTTAAGGATGATCCGCTCAAAACTAATTTTTACCTCTTCCGTTTCAGGCGGCCGGTATCTTCCGGCAACTTGACACCAGCTTACAATGGAATCGGCTGTATGCGTTCCAGCGATGTTGACATCGAGCGAAGGAACAACAACGATCCCGTTGATTCCGACAATTGTATCAACCAGCAGTTTTTTATGACAGATGTAAATTTTGCCGGGCGCGAAAAAGAAGTAGTGTTGTTTATCAATCACGCCGACCTTCAGCCTTACGTCACCCAACTAACCAATCGCGCTTACCGTCCGTTTTTTGAACTACAATCGATAACAGAGGACCATTACAAATACCTTAGAAGCTATTACACCTATCGCGATGCTGATGGTAATCCTTTTGCCGAGCCGGTTTTAGTTTATAATAACGTAATAAATGGTTATGGCATATTTGCAGCGTTTGACGTTGCAAGGGATAGCATTCGATAAGGATACCATGCGAGTAGCAGCCTGTACAATTATGTTTGCTTCTGTTATCGCTTTTCCTGGCAGGTTTAAGTTGTTTGCCAGCTAGTGTCTCTTTGACTGTTGTACCCCTTTTTTAGCTTGTCTGGTTTTTATAATCAATGTTCAGGAACTTTTGTGTAGATTTTCCGCTGGTAGAAACCGCATTGTTAAACAGTTTGCCTGAGCGATTTATGCGCAGCTTACAGGCCTCTTATAAGTTGTTGAGAATGTGTATAATATTCCTGTAATTGGATCTGCCAGGGGCAAGAAATTCCATAAATCCCGCAGTTAAATGCGGGTCTTTTTATTGTTGCAACACTAACAATCTGGTTAAGTATTCACCAATTCCAACGCCAAAACTTGCCAGGAGTTGTTGGCGTTTCCAAAATGTATTAATATGAAAGCAGCAGTTATTCATGGTCCGGGTAAAGTTACTTACGACACCGTAGAAGATCCAAAGATCAAAGACGATCGGGACATCATACTTAAAGTAACCGCAACAGCGATTTGCGGCTCCGATCTTCATATTTATTCAGGTGGTATTCCGCAACCCCGGCCAATGGTATTGGGTCACGAATTCATGGGTATCGTGGAAGAAGTTGGCAGGGGGGTTAACAACCTCGTACGCGGTGACCGTGTTGTTGTACCGTTCCCGGTTGCATGCGGAACCTGTTTCTTTTGTAATCATCATCTCCCGGGCCATTGTGAGAACAGCAATCCTGATCATTATGGACCTGAAGGCGGGTTACTTACGGAAAAAGGCGGGGCGCTTTTTGGCTACACCGACTTATATGGTGGCTATGATGGGGGACAGGCGGAATATGTACGGGTTCCCTATGCCGATTTCGGTCCGCGCAAAGTGCCGGATAATCTCACGGATGAGCAGGTTCTTTTCTTAACCGATATTTTTCCAACAGGGTATACCGGTATCGACTGGGGCGAAGTTAATGGCGGTGAAACGGTTGCCATTTTTGGTTCGGGCCCGGTAGGAATAATGGCTGCAAAAAGCGCCTGGCTCAGGGGTGCTGCCAGGGTGTTTATCATCGATACGGTACCCTATCGTTTGGAGAAGGCAAGGGTAGCTGCAAATTGTGAAACCATATTGTGGGAGAGTGGTGCGAAGGACGTTGTTGAACAGGTGCGCGCATTAACTAAGGGCCGTGGTGCCGATGTATGCGTAGAAGCAGTAGGTTTTGAGCCGGATCGTAATGTACTCGACAGGGCCAAAGCGGTGATCAACCTCGAGAAGGGATCACCTAAAGTTCTTGAAGCTTGTATGAGCGCTGTTCGCCGCGGCGGTATCGTATCGGTACTTGGGGTTTATCCAATGTCGTACGACAACTTCCCAATCGGGCAGTTTTTCGATAAGGGCATCACACTAAAAGGTGGCCAGGCACCTGCCCATAAGCACATAGATAAACTACTGTCGTATGTTGAGGACGGCAAGGTTACTTTGAACGACATTATTACCCACCGTTTACCGCTCTCTGAAATTGCTCATGGCTATGATATTTTTAAAAAGAAAGAAGACAATTGTGTGAAGGTGGTTTTGGACCCCTGGAAGTAATCAAGTTCAGGTTTACTATAGGGGAAATCCGTAGCTGCAGGCTGCGGATTTTTTGTGCGTGTACGGCAAACTGTTTACTGCTTCAACAGTTTGGGCAGGCTGTCACAGCAAAATAAAAATGCGATTGGCTATAAAACCAATCGCATTTTTTTGTAAACAAACAGGTGCATTTTTTCGTCGACGCATTCCCCCTCAATCCGCATAGAATTAGTTAGCAGTTTGTGCCTGTAATTTAGCCGGCTGAACGGTTGTCAGCAGGACTCCCGTTAGTACAATAACCAATGCAATTACCTGGGTAAATACGATCTTTTCGTTAGCTACCAGCCAGCCAATAAGTATGGCCACAATTGGGTTAACATAGGTATGGGTGCTAACCAGGGCCGGAGGTTGTACGGTAACCAACCAGGTAAAGGCCAGGTAGGCGACCAATGATCCCATTACGATCAGGAAAATCAGCCCGCCCCATGCACGTGTGCTAACCTCCCCTGGTTCAAACTGTAGCCATTCTCCGTTTACAATACCTACCAGCCCCGAGAATATGCCTGCTGCGATTAGCTGAACCGCCGTATTGGCAACATTGGAACTACCTGGATTTGTTTTGCCTTTTGCATATAAGGTGCCGATTACCCATAAAATTGCACTCACCAAAACGATAATTGTACCGAGTAGTTTGTGCGTTGCATCCTGGTGGCCGCCGTTTGATGCAGGACTGAATCCCGAGAAAAGGGCAATTCCGGCAAACCCGATAAGCAAACCTGCGATTATGCGTTTGTTTGAAAAGTAAGCGGACCAACGTTTTCTGTCGAGCAGCACAAACCAAAGCGGTTCGGTTGCAATAATCACTGCCGCATAACCGGAAGAAATGTATTGCTCCGCGTATACTACCATCGCTGATCCGCCAACCAGCATGATGATACCACTAATAACAAGCACTTTTATCGAACCTCGATCTGGCCAGGTAAGTTTTCGATAAATGCACCAGGCACTCAGGATTGCACCGGCAGCCAGGTATCTGAGGCAGGAGAGTACGAAGGGCTTCATGCCTTCTAAACCAAATAGATTGGCCATGTAGGTGGTGCCCCAAACAAAATAAATTGCCGTAAAGGCAAGCACCAGGAGGATGGGAGATGGCTTGCTGTCTTTCATGAATAAATATTACCGTTAAAAAGTGTTTTGCTGGTATAAAAGTACAGCTTTATCGTATTACCTTTAAACTGTATTTTACCGGTGGTAAATAATAATGCAAGAAGAAAAGTCCATATCAAACATGCAACTGGATGGGGGTATTGCCTGCCTCGACTTTATCAATACCCAGTTTACATCCGGAGCGGGGGTTGGTGATCGGCTGACATCTTACAACGACGTACTGGTACTAAGCGAACGCGTTTTCCTTTTTCCAGGCGAGAGCATAAAGCAATTAAAAAAGCTGGCGGCAGGATCTCCCGAAGAAGCAGAGCACAATGCAGCCCAGGCAAGGTACATGCGGGGAGTTATGACGGCGGTATTTACCCCCATTGCGCTGGGTGCCAACAGCCAATTCGGGCAGGGGGTGTTGGCAGAATTTCATAACCAGGTTAGTGCAGCGTTTAGCCGGCAGCAGCTGGTATACAAAGATGATCACTTAACATGGGACTTTGGCCCTAACCTACATTTAGCTGCCCCCGCAGATGCTTTCCTGCTTTCCGCATATAACCTGTTGCGGGATCCCGGGCTCCAGCGACTGGTAAAAAAATGTGCTGGTTGCGATTGGCTGTTTCTGGATATAACCAAAAACCACCGACGAAAATGGTGCGATATGCAAACCTGTGGCAGTTCTCACAAGTCGAAAACCTACTATCAGAAGAAGATAAGGAGTAAGCGTACAGGTGGACAACCTTAGCCCTCAAACAAAAAATCTTTCCTGATGCTCCCCGTTTAATTATAAGCGTTTGAAGAATATGATAGAGAATGCTTTTTTTCAAAGCTGAATAAAGCCGTTCCGATGAACGGAGCCCGTCCGAACGGGGTTCATCCGGGCGGGCAACCAATGTCGCCTGAAGTTCTTTCGCCCGCTCCATAAAGATCCTCTTCTTACTTCGAGCGTGTTTCCGGTCCTGATTTCTGGAATTGACTATCCCGGTCACAAATATTTTCCCATACGGCAAATATGGAATCTTAAATTGCAATACCGTCGACCAGGCGGCTGGATACCCCACAGCCGTTACTTACATGGTTCAACTTTTTAAGCCACTATTCATGTTAAAGATTGTATTCACAATACTTTTTGCTGCTGTGTTTTTGCAAACGGCGGCTCAAACAATCCCCACCCCGAAGGACCATTTTGGGTTTAGTATCGGGGATGATTACCAGCTGGCAAACTACACCCAAACTGAGGCATATTTTAAAAAGCTTGCGGCTGTATCGGACCGGGTTAAGCTGGTAAGTATCGGGCAAACAGAAGAAGGAAGGCCGCAATACATGGTAGTTGTATCATCACCCGCAAACATAAAGGCGCTCGACAGGTACAAGCAGATTTCACAAACGCTGGCCCGCGCAGAGGAACTGACGGATGAGCAGGCCAGGGAACTTGCAGCAAACGGCAAAGCTGTTGTTTGGATAGACGGCGGACTACACGCAACCGAGGTTGTTGCCACCCAACAATTGATTGAAAATGTGTACCAGTTTGTCAGCCGGACAGATGCAGAAACCCTACACATCCTGGATGAAGCGATTATACTGTTTGTTCATGCCAACCCTGACGGAATGGAGCTCGTATCCGATTGGTACATGCGCGAAAAAGATCCTAAGAAACGCAAAATGAATATTCCGCGACTCTACCAGAAATACATCGGGCACGACAATAATCGTGACTTTTTTATGCTGAATATGAAAGAGTCGGAGAACATCAGCCGCCAGCAGTACATCGAATGGATGCCCCAGATTGTTTACAATCATCACCAGGCTGGGCCTGCCGGTTCTATCGTTGCCGGCCCACCCTACCGCGATCCGTTCAACTATGTTTTTGACCCGCTGTTGGTAACAACCATTGACGCGTTGGGTGCCGCCATGAACAGCAGGTTGAACCTGGAAGGAAAACCGGGCTATACCCAGAAAGCGGGATCGGTTTATTCCACCTGGTGGAACGGGGGCCTGCGCACAGCTGCCTATTTTCATAACATTACCGGTTTGCTCACCGAAATCATAGGTAATCCAACCCCGGCAAGTGTTCCGCTTGTTCCTGCACGTTTAATCCCTAATGCTGCAACACCTTTCCCCGTAATGCCGCAACAATGGCGTTTCCGCCAGTCTATTGATTATTCGGTATCGCTCAACTATGCCGTACTAAATTATGCGGTAAACCAGCGAAAGGAGCTATTGTTTGGAATTTACCGGATGGGGAAAAATTCCATTGACAAGGGAAACAGGGATACGTGGTCGCTTTCACCTAAATATGTGGACTCGATTAATAACGCTTTTGCAAAAGACCAGAAGATAGCACGCCCGGAAGGAAGTGAAGCGGAAAACAGCGAACGCCGTGTTGTGCCCATAAAGTATTTCGACCTGGTGTACAAAGACCCTAGTTTGCGTGACCCCCGCGGTTATATACTACCAGCTAACCAGCCCGACTTTCCAACCGCTGTCAGGTTTGTAAATGCTTTAATCAAGTCGGGCATCCGCGTACACCGGGCAACTGCCGACTTCAGTGTTGCTGGTAAAGACTATCCTGTGGGATCGTATGTTGTAACCACTGCGCAGGCATTCAGGCCACATGTGCTCGACATGTTTGAACCACAGGATCATCCAAATGACTTCCAGTATCCGGGTGGGCCGCCGGTTGCGCCATACGATGCAGCAGGATATACCCTTGCCTACGAAATGGGTATTAAGTTCGACCGCGTGATGGATGCGTTTACCGGGCCGTTTGAAAAAGTGCCTTATGGTGAATTGCAAGCTTCCAAACCGGTCGTGCCGGCTGCAGCTCCGCATGGCTATATCCTTTCAGGCTCTACGAACAATGCTTTTATAATCGTCAACGAACTCCTGTATGCGGGGGTAAAGGTTTACCGGGTAAATGGCCGGGGCACGGAACCTGAACAAAATGGTGCGTTTTACATTCCTGCCACAAACGAGGTAAAGCCTTTGTTGCTGAAGCACAACGCAATCGCCGGAATAAAGATCGAAGCTGCTTCTGCCCGGCCAGCTGGGCTCGTTGCTGTTTCACCGTTGCGGGTTGCGCTTTGGGACAGTTACGGTGGTTCAATTGCAAGTGGCTGGGTGCGTTGGTTGATGGAACAATACCATTTTAAGACCCAGGTAGTTTATCCAACGGAGTTAAACAGGGGCAAACTCAACAACAAATTCGACCTGGTCATCTTTGTAAGCGGGGCAATCCCTGCTACGGGACGGCCGGCGGGCCGGAACCTTCAACCAGGCCCCGAAGAAATACCATCGGAATTTCACAAGCGGCTCGGCCGGATTACCGCCGATACAACTGTTCCACAACTCCGGCAATTTGTTCAAGACGGCGGACGTATAATTACGATTGGTAGCAGTGCAAACCTGGCTTATCATTTCAACCTGCCGGTTCGCAATGCACTTGTTGAAGTTGTAAACGGGGTTGAGCGACCCCTGCCCAAGGAGAAGTTCTATATTCCTGGTAGCATCATGTCGGTAGTAACAGATCCTGCGCTACCGTCTGCGTGGGGGATGCCCGCAAGTGCCGACGTATATTTCGATGAAAGCCCGGTGTTTGCTATCGCACCGCAAGCCCTGGCTAAAGGCGACATAAAACCGATCGCCTGGTTTGCGTCAGCTAAAACACTTCGCAGCGGTTGGGCATGGGGTCAAGGCTATTTGCAGCATGGCATTGCAGCATTTGAAGCAAAGGTTGGTAAGGGAACACTTTATGTTTTTGGACCTGAAATAACTTTTCGCGGGCAAACGCATGGCACCTTTAAGCTGCTGTTTAATCAATTGTACCGGCTGAGTGCCAATTAAAAAGCATCGGCCCGCCGAAAGGCGGGCCCGATCTGTAAACCCTTAATCAGGTATTGATAGGTCAGCTCTTTGGCGGTTCGATATTGTTTTGCTCGTCGATGACTTCCTTCACTTTCCGGCTTTTCATCCGAAACGCTGGAAAGCGCATCGGGCTCATCTTTGGCCTTTCGTCGCCAAACAATACACCCCATTGTTTAAGGTTATTTGAACGGTCAAATATAATTTTCAGGATGGCGATAATGGGTATGGACAAAAACATTCCCGAGATACCTGCAACAGCACCACCAACGAGCACCCCTACGATACTGGCGAGGGCATTAATCTTAACCTTGGAGCCTACTATCCTCGGCATCAGGATATTATTATCGAGAAATTGCACTATCGCAATCGTAATCAGAACCGTCCAAACCGGCCAAAGTTCTTCAGAGGATGATAGCGTAAGCAGTACGCCAATAACATTTCCAAGAAGGGCGCCAACATAAGGTATCAGGTTTAGAACAGCAAAAATTACCCCTATCAACAGTGCATGTTTGATACCGATGATCATCAATGCTCCGCCCAACAGGATGGTAATGTAGGTGATCTGGATCATCAAGCCGACGAGGTAGCTTTTGATAATTGATTTTGTTTCAAGCATACCGTCTTTAAGCTTTTCATGGCTTTCGGCCGGAAACCACAAAAACATAAACCGGAGTAACAGGTTTTTGTAGAACAGTATCAGAAAAATATAAATGGGTACCAGTCCCACGAAAATTACGATGGAACTCAGGGAGGCTGCGGCACCGCCAAGCATACCACCAGCCGAGTTAAGTACTTTGCCGCTTTGTTCCTTTATCAGTGCCGTTTGACGTGCAGAAGAAAAGTTGGTTTTTTGATTGATCCACTCGCTTAACGCATTAAGGTGCGTGGTCACATTGGCTTTAATCTTCGGGAAATCATCTACCAGTATGCCAATTTGCGAAGAAAAAAACCAGATGATTGCACCAAGTACCGCAAGCAATATAATCAGCGATATGGCAATGGCGAGTGCCTCAGGAAGTTTTTTTCTAACCAGGAAGCTGTAAAGCGGCATCAGCATGATACTTAAAAAAAACGCCATAATGATAGGCGTTAAGATGTTGCTGCCGGCAACAATGATCAGTCCACAGGTGTATAAACCTATAAGCTCAATTGCTCTTCGGACTGTTACGGGTAATTCTTTCATCATAATATCTGGATGTTCACCGCTGTTTTCGGGGTGTCAAATCATGCTTGTAAAAATATTGAGCCATGCAGGGGTTAGACCATGTTGTGCGCTGCATCGGTGGCCAAAGGGGTTTTGTTGAGTGGGTACATAGAAATACTTACACAAGAAATCAGGGGCTGGATACCGTCGCGTTCCCGGTAGTGGATAGCTGGAAGTGTGTAATAATTGTACCTTTTTGCAATTTGAACCGGGGGAGACATTGAATATCCAATAAGCCGGAGGAATTATCGGGAAACAAAAAGCAGCTACCTTTTACAATAGCTGCCGGGATAAATGTGGATAATTGTACGTTGCACTTTTTTCAGCATGTCGGCTGAACCTGGGCTTACGCCCGGGACGGTCTAAAAAGTTCTTATGAACTAATCACTGTTCATAATCTCAGATCTTTTCCATAGGTTAGCCTCCCCAGATTAAGAAATCTCACTTTTTAAACTGAACCTGGTTTAGGCCGACTTCCGAAAGGTTTTCCGTACAACCAACACTGCCATCTATCAGCTGCTAAGTTCCTATTTACACCGGTAATCCGTACCAGTAAAACTACTGGAAAGCGTGCCGAAATTTATAGGAATGAGGGTTCTTTTGATGCACAAAAAACCTTTGATTTCAGGTCAGCAGGTATGAAAGTCGTTTTGGAACTTTGATGATTGTTCTTAGATAATGCTGCGGAAATGATCAATTGTTAAGGTGGTCCCCCTTGCGGGAACAGGGAATTGTTTTTCAGTAATTATACGGGTGAATATCGCCCTGATTACGTTGAGCTTAGCGGGTAAAAAATCCATGGCAAATTCCCTACCTTCAGGCATTCCAAACGTGATAACTTTGCTTCGTGCAAAACAGATGACTTTGCGGTTTCGGCAAAATAGAGAAATCATTCTTGACGAACGATTCCGTGGCCGCGATGTGCTTCCATTTTCAGAAACAATCGAAAAAACATCGTTACAGCAGTTAATCGATAATCCTGAGTGTACTGCTATTCGCATTTATTTTGGAATGGATGAACAACTCAGGGTGCACCCTATTATTGTTGGTGTAAATAGTCGCAACGAAGACATCATCGACCTTACTTTGCCCGACACCACAGAAACGGGGGAGTTGCTTAATGATGGGGTCAGGTGTCCACCCGTTTGTCCCCCGCCTTCTCCATTAAACGAGCCAATCTGATGCAGTTTTATTTATCGGTGCTTTTTTCCGCAACGGTGATTGTAGCATGTATCATAGCGTTGAACCGTTACCACTTGATTTCAAGATTGTACCGCCCTTTTGTATTTATCCTGTGGTTGGGTTTCCTGGTCGATTTGACTGGTTATATAACTATTATGTTTGGCGTTTCATATGCTGTTCCGGGAAATATCTATGTTTTAATTAACCTTTATCTGGTGCTATGGCTCTTTACCCGCTGGGAAATCAGCCAATCAAAAAAAAGGCTCTTCCAAATAATGGCAGTGCTGTTGACGTTAGTCTGGATTCTGGACAATTTTATACTAAATCCGATTACCCAACTCAATGTATTATTTCGGTTTTGTTACTCCTCATTGCTTATTTTTTTAAGCATAGACCAGATTAATCGTGTAATTGTTTCGGAGCGTAAAAACATCTGGAAAAATGCGCGTTTTGTAATTTGTGCTGCTTTTTTGATATTCTACACTTTCAAGTCGCTCGAGGAAATATTTTTTCTTGTCATAGATCCAAAGAATGAAGATTTTTTAAGTTACGTTTGGATGATCATGATGGTAATTACCCTGGTGGTTAATTCCATTTATGCTTATGCCGCCCTATGCATCCCTTCGAAAGAGAAATTTATATTGCCATATTAATTGCGGCCATAGTCCTGGCCATTATCCTCTTTTTTTTCCTTTATACGCTTGTGAAACATCAACGAATAAATTCGAAACAATATAAGCTTCAAATACAGGCGGAGATCATTGCGCGCGAGGAAGAAAGAAGGCGCATTGCAGTAGACCTCCACGACGATCTGGGTCCTTTTCTATCATCAATGAAACTCCAGATCAACCTCCTGAATACAGAAGATCCTGATGATAAAAACCTGATCCGGGAACTGAGCTTACAGATCAATGAAATTGTGCAGAAAATCAGGGAAACATCCAATAACCTGTTACCAAATGTTCTCGTTCGAAAAGGGCTGGTTCGCGCGCTAACTGAATTTTCGCAAACGATCACCAAAACAGGGAACATTAAGGTTAACGCAGAGTTTGTGCCCGAACATTTCGAATTGGAAAAAGATGTCGAAATTCACCTTTACCGGATCTGCCAGGAAGCATTGCACAATACCATCCGGCATGCAAAAGCGAACAATTTCTACCTTAAGCTCGAACGTGAGCCTGCGCAGTTGAATGTTTCTATCTCAGATGATGGTATTGGTTTCAACTATGCAAAAATGAAAAAAGATAGCATGGGCTTGGGACTAAAAAATATGCTGAGCCGGGTCGATTTTTTGAACGGAGAGTTTTATCTTGATACCCACCCGGGAAGAGGGGTGGTCTACACCATCCAAATTCCGCTCAAAGCTAACTTATGAAGCAAAACCGCGTTACCAGGCTGGTAATTGCCGACGATCATAAAATTTTTCGGGATGGTCTAAAACTGCTGTTTAAAAGGGAAAAGAACTACCAGCTTGTTGGAGAGGCTTCCGATGGGGAAGAGCTGATCGACTTGGTACGCAGTACCCAACCCGACCTCGTGATGACGGATATCGTAATGCCTAAAATGGATGGTGTTACCGCCGTTCGAACGATCCTTTCACAATATCCTGACACTGCAATTATCGCCATGTCGATGTTTGAAGAGGAAAGCATGGTTGTCGACATGTTGCAGGCCGGTGCCTTGGGATACCTCTTAAAAGACGCTGATAAAGAGCAAATCATCGAAGCGATCAATTCAGCCATGAATCATCGCCCATATTATTGCGATCGGATCATGACAAAGGTGATAAAGCTCATGTCAGATAAAAAGTTTGAACAGCAAAAGGAAGCTGAAGCTGTTGCTTTTAAAGACAATGAACTCAACATCATTCGCCTGATCTGCGAAGAAAAGACGAGTAAAGAAATTGCCAACCTCTTATTTATGAGTCCGAGAACCGTTGAGTGGTATCGTATCCGGATCATGGAGAAAATAAATGTTAAAAGCACCACCGGGATAGTAATTTATGCTATCCGCAACAACCTGGTTTCTGCGTTTGCTATTTTCAATGGCCTCGCGTTCATGGCTTAATACAGGCCAACGCTCAAAAAGGTAATTGGCTACTGGTGAAACGGGTGAACCAATGCACTATACCAATTCTAAGGCAGACTGATGTTTACATGCAGTGATGAACAGCTCCCAAACCATGGGTTCCCTTGAAAGTTTCGCTAATCCCTCCATGATTATGGGCCTTTCATCGTGAGTAATAAGTACTTTGAGGCTGATTTTACATTTCAATAATCCAGCCCCATGAACAGGAAAGAATTTGTAAAAACCGCGGGCCTTGCGGCTGCATCTTTAGCCTTGATGCATGCAAAAAGTGGCTTTGGCCAGCCAGCCGAACCCAGGGTCAGGCTGGGTATAATCGGGGTTGGCCTCCGGGGACAAAGCCACTTACAAATTCTGCTTCAACGGTCCGATGTTGACCTGGTTGCCATAGCCGATATCAACGACGTTATGCTCACTGCCGCAAAAGGCATTATTCAAAAAGCAGGTCGCAAAATGCCGGAGATATATACCGGCCATGCTGATGCCTGGAAGCGCCTTGTGGAAAGAAAAGGGCTAGACGCGGTAATCATCGCCACGCCATGGGAACTGCACCGGCCAATGATCATCGGTGCCCTGGATGCCGGGGTGAGGTATATAGGCTCTGAGGTAATACTGGGCATTACCCTTCAGGACCACTGGGATGTGGTAAAAGCGACAGAAAAACATTCGGCACACGTCATGATGCTGGAGAATGTCTGTTACCGCCGCGACGTGATGGCTATTCTTAATATGGTACGCCAGGGCTTATTTGGCGAACTCATCCATTTGCAAGGCGGTTACCAGCACGATCTCCGTGAAGTTAAATTTAACGATGGGGTCCACCCATACGGGCATGGTGTGGAGTTTGGAGAAAAGGGCTTCTCCGAAGCCGGGTGGCGAACGGATCACTCGGTGCACCGGAACGGAGATCTTTATCCCACCCATGGCATTGGCCCGGTTGCGCATTTCATCAACATCAACCGCGGAAACAGGTTTGTTTCACTCAATTCTTTTGCAAGCAAATCCAGGGGCCTGCACAACCATATCGTAAAGCAGGCCGGTGATTCTCACCCAAATGCCAAAATCAAGTTTAAACTTGGCGACGTCGTTACTACCCACATCAATTGTGCAAATGGCGAAACAATCTTGCTCGAGCATGATACCAACCTGCCACGCCCTTATTCGCTTGGTTTTCGGGTACAAGGCACCGAAGGTATTTGGATGGACGTCAACAAAGGCATTTACATACAGGAAAAATCAGCAAAGCCGCACCAGTGGGATCCCGCTGAAACCTGGCTCACCAAATATGATCACCCGCTTTGGGCAAGGTGGAGTAAGGAGTCAGAAGGCGCTGGGCATGGTGGTATGGACTTCTTTGTGGTGCATGCATTTATTGAATCGGTCAAACGTAATCTTCCTACACCCATGGATGTCTACGATGCGGCAGCCTGGAGCGCAATCACCCCGTTGAGCGAACAATCAATTGAGTTAGGCAATGAAACGGTGGGCTTTCCAGATTTTACTTCAGGTCAATGGATGTACCGTAAGCCGGTGTTTGCATTGGACGCAGATTATTAATTCATGAGTAGGAATGTTACAGCAGTCATCGATCGGCTGCGGAAATGGGCTAAATACCGCATACAATAGTTTACACTACCGAGGCTCATCTTTCTATAGCTTTGCCCCGGCTATTAACACCCATGTTCAATGAACAACAGCTTTTACAGAGAACTTTACAACAAACAGAAACTCAGGCAATCGGTTCCTTCAAATGAAGTTATCGCTACATGGGCATCCGAGATCATCAACTTGCTTTATCCTGAGTTGGCAATTACAAACTATACCTCCGCTACCGAAATCGAAGCGCGGTTTGAGAAACTGAGTAAGGAGCTCGTAACCATTCTTGCGTCAACAAAGGCATGCTCCGATTGTAACTATGCCCTCGTTGCCGACGAGTTCTTCGAAAACCTCCCCGAAATCTACCGGCTCCTCAATACCGACATTTATTCAATCCACAACGGCGATCCCGCCGCAACAAGTGAATTCGAGGTCATCCGGGCTTATCCTGGTTTTTATGCGATCTGCTTTTACCGGATATCGCATGCATTGCTCCGGCTGGATGTGCCCTTACTGCCCCGGATACTTACGGAATATGCACATTCAAAAACGGGGATTGACATCCATCCCGGTGCCGAGATAGGGGAGTACTTTTTTATCGACCATGGCACCGGCATCGTTGTAGGCGAAACCGCCAAAATTGGGGATCACGTTAAGCTGTACCAGGGGGTTACCCTCGGTGCACTCAGCGTAAATAAAGCCCTTGCTTCCATAAAACGGCACCCTACTGTAGAGGATCATGTGGTCATTTATTCTGGTGCAACCATCCTTGGTGGTGACACGGTCATTGGCCACCACAGCGTAATTGGCGGTAATGTTTGGTTAACCAACAGTATCCCGCCCGGTTCACTGGTTTACCACAACCCTGAAATAACCGTTGTAGAAGGCAAAATCGTAAACTATTAAGCCCATTGGTATGCAGCATATATTAGATACTGTCGGTAATACTCCCCTGGTTGAACTGGTAAACCTGAACCCAAATCCCGGGGTTAAGATTTACGCAAAACTGGAGGGCAACAACCCGGGCGGAAGTGTCAAGGATCGGGCGGCGCTGAATATGATCCGGAGCGCACTGGAAAGGGGAGAAATCAATCGCGGCACAACGTTAATTGAAGCAACAAGTGGTAACACCGGTATTGCTATGGCGCTGATGGCAAACATCTTCAACATGAAGATCGAACTGATCATGCCTTCCAATTCAACAAAGGAGAGGGTGCTCACAATGGAAGCCTATGGGGCAAAAGTTATCCTGCTCGAGAATATCGAACGCTGTCGCGACTATGCTGAAGAAAAAGCTGCCACAGGTGCTTATTTCCTGCTGAACCAGTTTGCAAATACCGACAACTACATGGCCCATTACAAAACTACCGGGCCGGAGATCTGGCATGGCACCAATCAACAGGTGACCCATTTTGTGAGCTCTATGGGTACAACCGGAACAATCATGGGTTGCAGCCGCTATCTTAAGGAGGTGGATCCAAACATCCGGATCATCGGTTGCCAGCCTACCGAGGAGTCATCGATACCGGGAATAAGAAGATGGCCGCAGGAATACCTGCCTAAAATATTTGACCCTTCCCGCGTTGACCATATTATGGACATCTCGCAGGATGAAGCCACCAACATGACCCGTGAGCTCGCACGCAAGGAGGGCATCTTTGCAGGTATGAGTAGCGGTGGGGCAGCATCTGCAGCCATTCGTCTTGCAACAGAGCTCGACTCGGGACTTATCGTTTTTATTGCCTGCGACAGGGGAGATCGCTACCTCAGCAGCAACCTGTTTGGATAGCCTGCTTTTCTGATCCTGTTATATTGCCCCATTTACGGGGGCACTTCAACAGGGATTAATCACCAACAAAGCGAGAGGAGCAGTGTCCGGCAATGGTCCCTGCAACAGGTAAACGTTGTTTTTGTCACCGGCATTTGTAACCCTGGTTAATCATCGTTGCGTCGCAGTACGTTCATCTTTTGTAATACTTTGCAGCCGGTAGGTATACAATCACAAAACCGGTTTCTGCACGGGTAAATCGTTTACAGCCACACCATAGTTAGATCTTCTTACAACCGAAACTAAGATTATTGAAACAAGCCCCCTTTCGACATCTTGCAACAGTGCTTTTGTGCCTGTGTTGCATCAACCTTTCTGCCCGACAGGTTACTGAAAAAGTTTCGATCAGCACTGCAGGGCTGGGCTGGGCGAACAATTCCGTTAATGCGGTAATCTTTAGAAAAAACTCGCTGGTTACCCACGGCAACATCCAATATATAGCCTGGTACGATGCGGAGCGCTACCTGGTTGTAGGTAAAAGAACTATAGGGTCAACCAACTGGCAGGTACAAAAAAGCAGGTTTCAGGGTAATGCTGCAGATGCGCACAATACCATCAGCATCATGACCGATGGTGATGGTTACCTCCACGTAGCCTGGGATCATCACAACAATGCTTTACGCTACTGCAGGTCGGTTGCACCGGGTTCACTCGAACTAACAGAAAAGCTGTCTATGACCGGCAAGGTTGAACAACGGGTAAGTTATCCCGAGTTTTACTATATGCCAGGTGGCAACCTGTTGTTCCTGTATCGCGATGGTGGGTCCGGGCAGGGTAACCTGGTAGTGAATAGCTATGATGTTCGCAGCAGGCAGTGGACACAGTTGCATGGTAACCTAATCAACGGTGAAGGCAGGCGAAGCGCCTATTGGCAATCCTGTGTTGATGTAAAAGGCACGATCCACCTTTCCTGGGTCTGGCGCGAAAGTCCTGATGTTGCAAGTAATCACGACCTGTGTTATGCCCGCTCAACAGACGGGGGTAAGACCTGGGAACGTTCTGATGGTGAAAAATACAACCTCCCGATTACTGCAGCAGCTGCTGAAATAGCAGTACGGATACCACAGAAAAGCGAGCTCATCAATCAAACCTCCATGTTTGCCGACAATTCAGGAAATCCCTATATCGCCAGTTACTGGCGCGACTCGGCCAGCACCGTTCCGCAATACCGGATCGTTTTCCGGCAGGGTACACAATGGAAGGTGCAGAATCCCGGCTTTCGAAAGTCACCCTTCAGCCTTAGCGGTGCGGGAACCAAAGCGATTCCAATCTCCAGGCCCCAGGTGATTGCCTGGAACAATGGTAAAAAACTTGCAGCAGCGCTAATCTTCCGCGATGAGGAACGGGGCAGCAGGGTATCGGTTGCAATAAACCACGATATCAGGTTACCCAAATGGCAAATAAAGGATCTTTCCACACAGTCGGTTGGTTCCTGGGAACCCAGCTACGATACCGAACTCTGGAAGAATAAAGGGGTGCTCAACCTGTTTGTTCAAAATGTACAACAGGTCGACGCCGAAGGTGTGGCTGCTACCACACCGCAGCCTGTTCAGGTGCTCGAATGGAAACCTGCAAAGCGATAACACAGGCACTTTTCAACAAAACCACCAGGTTACCACAACATTGCTTTATAAATATCCGGGTTATTTTGGTAAGTGATTTGCAACAATCAACCAACTAATGCCCACTACATATCTAGTTTGTTATCTTGCTGTAGTAGTTACAGGTGAGCCAATCTTTACCATAAAAAATACCACATGTTTGATCTCAGGGAACATCCACATACCAGGTTGAACATCTTAAATGGCGACCGGGTGCTCGTATCACCTCACCGCAGCAAACGGCCGTGGCAAGGGAAAATGGAGACACCCCCGGTCGATGAGCGTCCCTCGTTTGATCCCGCCTGTTACCTCTGTCCCGGAAATAAACGGGCCGATGGAACCATCAACCCCGTATACACCGAAACTTTCGTATTTACCAACGATTTTTCTGCCCTACTTTCCAATACACCGGAGGGCAATGTTAATGTAGGTGGATTATTACAGGCTGGCAGCGAAAAGGGCATCTGCCGGGTACTCAGCTTTTCACCCGATCACAGCTTAACCTTGCCCTTGCTTTCCGTGGCTGACCTCGAAAAAGTAATCGAGGTCTGGAAGCAGGAGTTTAACAGCATCAGTGCCGACCCTGCCATAAAGAACATCCAGATCTTCGAAAATAAAGGCGAGATGATGGGTTGCTCCAACCCCCATCCGCACGGGCAGATCTGGGCGCAGGCATCACTACCGCTCGAGATTACCAAAGAAACCAAACAACAACAGGAGTACTTCACCGCAAATGGAAGAAGCCTCCTGGCTGACTATCTTCAACTTGAACTGCGCGAAAAAGAGCGGATCGTATTTGAAAATGAGCATTTCGCTGTCGTTGTCCCTTTTTGGGCCACATGGCCGTATGAAACCCTGGTGATCAGTAAAAGACACATCCAAACCATTCTCCAGTTTTCCCCTGCAGAACATAGCGCTTTTGCTGATGTGCTAAAGCGTTTGACCACCCGGTACGATAACCTCTTTAATGTTTCCTTCCCGTATTCAGCCGGTATGCACCAGTCGCCGGTAAATGATGGCGAACATCCCGAATGGCATTGGCACATGCACTTTTACCCGCCACTATTAAGATCGGCAACGGTGAAAAAATTTATGGTAGGTTACGAAATGTTGGCAAATGCCCAACGTGATGTTACCCCCGAATGGGCGGCTGAAAAACTAAGGGAGCTGAGCGAGGTCCACTATAAACAAATATGACCCTTGCTACCCACACGATTACCGGCTTTCCATGGTGTGAAATTCCAGCGGTACAATTATCATTTGCTACTAAATCTATGTTCGCACCCATCTTTAACACCAGTAATACCTTACATCAGCAATGATAAGAGCCTATATATTCGACCTCGACAATACCCTTTACCCGGTTGAAAGCATAGCCGGCCGGTTGTTTGAACCATTACAGAAAATGATCGAATACTCAGGTAAGCACGATGAAGATTTTGATGCCATTCGAAAGGACCTCATGTGGAAACCATTCCAGGTGGTTGCAGAAAAATATGGCATGGGCGAAGAACTTACCCGCAATGGTATAGAGTACTTAAGGGAACTCACTTACGAAGACAATATGGTGCCGTTTGAAGGATATGAGCTGGTAAAAAGCCTTAAAGCAGATCGCTTCATTGTAACCATGGGGTTTCGGAAATTGCAGCAAAGTAAATTCCGGAGCCTTGGAATAGAAGATGACTTTACCGAGTTGATTGTCGTTGATCCGGAAACACAAAACCAAACGAAGAAGGATATATTTGCCGACATTCAGCAGCGATATGGTTACGAGGCAGGGGAAATGGTGATCGTTGGAGACGATCCGGACTCTGAGATAAAGGGTGGAAACGAATTGGGCATGATCACCGTGCTATTCGACCACAGCGGCAAGACAACACAAAGCGCGGCAACCTACACGATCAGTCGTTTTGACGAGCTGCCGGTTTAACCGTTGCCACTTTGTTGCGGTACAAGTGAGTGACACAACGATGTCGCGCAAAGATTAACTGCAGGTGCCAAAAGAAAGATGCCGAGCATCAAAATTGCCTGCGTATGAGTGTAGTTCTGTTGTTAGCGAACACCATAAAGAGCTTTTAGTTCGGGCTGTTTTTAACCCTAATCATACATTGGCCGGCACTCAACCGTATTCGATAAAGTTGGATAATACAAACATGAACAATTCTACTCCTTATACCAGGTTCCGGGCCGGATCCCTGCAGGGGCTTATTTCGATGCTGGCCGTTATAATGACCTGCAGCTCAGTTATAGCCCAGAAGGACTCAACAGGTACAACCAACCCTGTTACTTACGACAGCTTTAGCCCCGGTGCATTGTGGTACGATACAAACGGCGAACTGATTAATGCACATGGCGGAGGCATCATTTATGCCAATAAAAAATATTATTGGTTTGGCGAAAAACGTGGCCGTTCGGCACAGGCCGGTGTAAATGTTTATTCGTCGCAGGACCTCTATAATTGGAAGCCGGAAGGGCTTGCTCTTGCTGCAAATGAAACGGACACAACGAGTGATATCGCAAGGGGCTGCCTTATGGAAAGACCAAAGGTGATCTACAACGAAAAAACGAAGAAGTATTTGATGTGGTTTCACCTCGAGCTTCGCCGCCAGGGATACAGCGCCGCAAGGGCAGGCGTCGCCATCAGCGATAAGCCGGAAGGCCCGTATACATTTTTGAAAAGCTTCAGGCCAAACGGAAACATGTCGAGAGACATGGGATTGTTTGTTGACGATGACGGCTCGGCTTATCATATCTACTCCTCCGATGAAAACTATGCACTTCGGCTTGCAAAATTAACGGACGATTATACCGCACCAACTACACGGGACAGCCTGCTTTTCAGGAATCACCGCGAAGCTCCCGCCCTGTTCAAGTACCGGAACAAGTATTACCTGATTACAAGCGGCTGCACCGGCTGGACACCTAATAAAGCAACACTGCATGTTGCCAACTCGTTGTGGGGACCATGGCAGCTTTCAGCAGAAAACCCGATGAAAGGTCCTGCAGCCGAAACAACTTATGGCGGACAGTCCACCTTTGTTTTACCCGTTCGCGGCAAAAAAGATGCTTTTATATTTATTGCAGATAAGTGGAATCCCCGCGACCTCAAAGACAGCCGCTATCTTTGGTTGCCTGTGCAGCTCGATACCGAAACTCCCTATGTTAACTGGTTAGATAAATGGGAACTAAAGTTTTTTAATGCAGCTAAAAAGTAAACTCATCACATTCGGAGGAGCGTTATGCTTTTTTATCAGCGTCAAAGTACTTGCCGCCGATACCCTTAACGCACCGGCACCTGTACTTCCCGGTCTTTATGCCGACCCCCATATTGCAGCATTTGGAAAACGTTTCTATTTGTACCCGACTACCGACGGCACAGTTGGTTGGATGTCGACCCACTTTACCTGCTGGTCATCTGCCGACCTCGTAAGGTGGAAGCCTGAAGGCACAATTCTCGACCTCCCAAAGGATGTTAGCTGGGGTCCAATACGGGCATGGGCACCCGCAATCGCCCAAAAAGATAACCGCTATTATTACTACTTTTCCGCCGACGTAAACATAGGGGTAGCGGTGGCTGATAAACCAACGGGTCCTTTTAAAGATGCACTCGGAAAACCATTGGTACCAAAAGGTATGCTCCGCGGGCAAATGATCGATCCCATGGTTTTCATTGATGATGACGGCGCTGCTTATCTTTACTTCGGACAGGGAAACTGTAATGCCGTAAAACTGAACAGCGATATGGTTTCTTACGATAGCACGGCCATCATATCGTTTAAACCACAGGGATATAACGAGGGCTCTTTTGTATTCAAGCGAAAAGGCATTTATTACCTGATGTGGTCGGAGTTCGATACCCGCGATCCAAGGTATTCTGTTGCTTATGCCACTTCCAGGTCGCCCCTTGGGCCTTTTACCAGGGCAACATCAAACCCGGTGCTCAAGGCGAGTGGAGTGGTCAAAGGTGCCGGCCACCATTCAGTGGTGCAGGTGCCAGGTAAAGACGAATGGTACATCGCTTACCACCGGTTTAAGATTCCTGATGGTAATGGCTATAACCGCGAAACATGCATCTCACCCATGCGCTTCGATAAAGATGGAAACATATTACCAGTAGACGTTTTTGAAAAGGTAAAGCCCGTGACCATTCGCAGGTTAAAGTGAGGCAGGTAGGTTAATCAACATTGTAACCATTCAACAAATAAATAAACAATGAGCATTCTCAGTCAATTCGAACTTAAAGGGAAAACCGCACTGGTAACCGGTAGCGATACCGGTCTTGGCCAGGCCATGGCTATTGCACTTGCCGAAGCAGGTGCCGACGTAGTTGGTGCATCAAACGTTGAGGCAATCAGGGGCGGCGAAACAGAAAAAGCCATTACGGCACTTGGCAGAAAGTTCACTGCGTATGTGGTCGACATCAGCGACCGCGACGGTTTATACAGCTTTATCAACGAAGTAAAGGCAAACCATACTATTGATATCTTGATCAACAATGCGGGCATGATCCTCCGTAAACCCGTAGCTGAACACCCCGATGAATGGTGGGATAAAGTAATCTCCGTTAACCTGGATGCCCAGTTCATCATCACCCGCGAATTTGGTAAAGACATGATCGCCCGCGGTTCCGGAAAAGTTGTTTTCACCTGCTCTCTGCTCAGCTTCCAGGGTGGCATAAACGTGCCCGGTTATACCGCCAGCAAAAGTGCAGTCGCCGGCCTTGTAAAAGCATTTGCAAACGAATGGGGTTCAAAAGGAGTCAATGTTAATGGTATCGCACCTGGTTATATTGCAACCAATAATACTGAAGCGCTTCGCGCCGATCCTGAACGTTCTAAATCCATCCTCGACCGGATTCCTGCAGGTCGCTGGGGCGAACCAAAAGACTTCAAGGGGCCAGTCGTGTTCCTTACATCTGAAGCCGGCTCATACGTGAATGGGGCAATCCTGCTTGTAGATGGCGGTTGGATGGCGCGTTAATTGTGCTCCCCTTAGCCTGCTCCGCGACTCATTGTTATTGTATTCAGCACTACTTATTGGCCTTGCCGGTAAGTAGTGCTTTCAATTTTCCACTATGATCAGAACTGTACTATTTGCGGTACTGTGCATTTGTATTCTCCAGGTGGCCGCGCAAAAGGCACCAGGCAAATTTGAACTTGGCGACTCTGTTTTCCTCCTGAACGGACAACCTTTCCAGATGATTTCGGGCGAAATGCATTACCCGCGCATTCCACGTGCAGCCTGGAAACAGCGCATGCAAATGGCAAAAGCAATGGGCCTGAATACCATCGGCACCTATGTTTTCTGGAACGCTCATGAACCGCAAAAAGGCAAGTACGATTTCTCCGGTAACAACGACATTGCGGCTTTTGTAAAAGCCGCCAGTGATGAAGGGCTCTATGTTATTCTTCGCCCAAGTCCGTATGTGTGTGCTGAGTGGGAATTTGGTGGTTATCCTTACTGGTTGCAAAACGAAGAAGGTCTTGTGGTAAGGAGTAAAGAGCCCAAGTACCTGCAGGCCTATCGCAATTACATCATGGCTGTTGGCAAACAACTTGCGCCCCTGCAAATCAACCACGGGGGCAACATCCTGATGGTGCAGATTGAAAATGAATACGGTTCTTACGGCAGCGATAAAGAATACCTCGACATCAACAGGAAGATGTTTATAGAAGCCGGCTTCGACGGCTTACTCTACACCTGCGACCCTGCAAATGATGTGGCAAAGGGCCATCTGCCAGGTTTACTTCCTGCCGTTAATGGTATTGATAAGCCGTCTCAGGTGAAAAAAATTGTACAGGAAAACTTCAATGGCAAAGGGCCTTATTATATTGCTGAATGGTACCCGGCATGGTTCGATTGGTGGGGCACAAAACACCATACCGTTCCCGCAGAAAAGTATGCACCAGCCCTGGAAACCGTACTTGCAAACGGTATATCCATCAATATGTACATGTTTCATGGCGGTACCACCCGCGACTTCATGAACGGTGCAAATTATAACGACCGCAATCCCTACGAGCCACAAATCAGCAGTTACGATTACGATGCCCCGCTTGATGAGGCAGGTAATGCAACCGACAAATTTTTAAAATTCCGCGAGGTAATCAGCAAGCACCTTCCATCCGGGCAAGTTCTTCCCCCGGTTCCGGCAGCAAAACCGTTAATTGCTATTCCTGCGGTAAACTTCGAAAGCGTAACTTCTGTTTTCGACCTTTTGCCTGCTCCTAAAACGAGTCTTAAGCCCCTCACCTTCGAGAAGCTGAACCAGGCTTATGGTTTTGTGCTCTACCGTACAACCCTTCCCGGAGGCAAAAAAGGAAAACTCCAGGTCACCGACATTCGCGATTACGGCATCGTATTCGTCAACGGCAAACGGGTAGGTATATTAGACAGGCGTACAAAGAAGGATAATCTTGAGCTTGACTTACCTGCAGGAAATGTAACCCTCGACATACTTGTTGAGAACCTCGGCCGGATAAATTTTGGCCCATACCTGCTTAAAAACACCAAAGGCATCACCGAAAAGGTAAGCTTCGGCGGTACCGAATTAACGGGTTGGCAAATGTTCTCTTTGCCATTCAGCCGGGTAGACAATATTAAAACGAGCAAATCAACACCCGCAACAGACGTTCCGGTAGTTCGAAAGGGCAGTTTTACCATCAACAAAACAGGCGATACCTACCTTGATATGCGTGAGTGGGGTAAAGGTGTAGTATGGGTGAATGGGCATAATCTTGGGCGTTACTGGGAAGTTGGCCCGCAGCAAACCGTGTACTTGCCGGCAGAATGGCTGAAAACAGGTAAAAACGAGGTTGTTGTTTTTGAGCTATTGAAACCATCACAAACGGTGCTTACAGGAATTGAAAAGCCGATATTGGATATGGTAAAGTAGCTTCGGGAACGATGGTCCCTTCCTGCCAATCAGAAGTTTTTTGGGTGACCAGCATCTGACCATTGATGTAGCATCGTTGCCACGTCCGCCCGGCTATCCATTCGGACGGGCTCGGTTCTAAGATGAATCTCATGGCATCAGTTAAGCGCATATTATATTACCAGCTGGTGTACCGAATCAATCTCAAACCGTTAGCTGTTGCAGCCATCCTCGGTACTAACCGGCCAAGCTGCTTTTGCACAGGGAGTTTGAAATCATCCTGCTGTTACTTGATCAAACGATTGATGTTGCCATTAAACCCTTTCACCTGGCTTGGCAGGTGATTGCAAATCAACACCATTGAAAAAATACATCATCTCCCTTTGTTTACTGGTCACTTCTGCTGTTACGTTTGCTCAAAAGGCACCATGGCTTGATGAGAAAGTCGTGGAAGAAAACCGGCTGCCTATGCACAGCTCTTTTTTTGTGTATGGCTCCGAAGCTGAATTAAATAAAAACAACTGGCAAACATCCGGAAACTACCTTAGCCTGAACGGCGACTGGAAATTTAAGATGTACAATAAGCCGGCAGATGTTCCTGCCGGGTTTGAAGCTACATCGTTTGATGATAAACAGTGGACGTACTTAAAGGTGCCTGCAAACTGGGAGATGAATGGCCATGGTTTTCCTATGTACACAACGTCGGGTTTTGAGTTCCGCTACCTGCTTCCGCGCCGTTCCGAACCACCGGCAATTCCCCTGAACTTCGACCCGACGGGTATTTATCGCCGCGAGATCGAATTGCCAACAGCCTGGAATAAAAATCAAAACATTGTATTGCATATCGGGGCAGCCAAATCCAACCTCTCCGTTTATGTAAACGGTAAGTACGTTGGTTATGGCGAAGACAGTAAGTTGCCGTCGGAATTTGATGTTACTCCCTTTTTATCTCCTGGCAAAAACCTCATCGCGCTCAAGATCATGCGCTGGGGCGATGCCAACTACCTGGAGGACCAGGATATGTGGCGGCTGAGTGGAATAACGCGCGATTGTTATTTGGTAGCACGTAAACCAACCCACCTGTACGATGTCGAGTTAATGCCCGAGCTCGATAACAGCTACACCAATGGCTTGCTCCACATCAAGCTTCGTTTGAATCAAAAACCCCTACAACAATTTTCTGCAGAAGTGGAATTGTTAGATGGCAAAACGAGCTTACAAAAAAGAAACCTGGTCTTCGACACTTCGTTATACGCTGCCACCGATATGGAGGTACCTGCACCAAAAAAATGGACAGCGGAAACACCTCACTTATACCATGTAAATATCCGGCTGAAAGCTAAAGATGGTAGCCTGGTGGAAATCATCCCACAACGTATTGGGTTCCGTAAAATCGAAATTAAGGATGGCCGTTACCTTGTAAACGGCCAGCCCGTGTTGATCAAAGGTGTTAATCGCCATGAAACCGACCCGATTACGGGGCAAACGATTTCAAAAGAGGCGATGTTGAAGGACATCACGCTAATGAAGCAATGGAACATCAACGCGGTTCGCACATCGCATTACCCAAACAGCGAAACCTGGCTCGACCTCTGCGACGAATACGGGCTTTATGTTGTAGGTGAAGCAAACATCGAATCTCATGGCATGGGCTACGATATTACCCGGACAATGGCCAATCGTCCAACATGGCTCAACGCTCACATGTCGCGGGTGCAACGGATGGTGGAACGCGATAAAAATCATGCTTCAATTGTTATCTGGAGCATGGGTAATGAAGCTGGCAACGGATATAACTTTTATAATTGTTACCTGTGGATGAAGGATCGGGACAGCAGCAGGCCGATCCAATATGAAAGGGCAGTAGCCGATTATAAAACTTTTACCTGGGAGTGGAACTCCGACATGGTTGTACCCATGTATCCCACTCCCGACGGAATGCTTGCCTACGCTAAAGCAAACCCACAACCGAAGCGGCCCTTTATTATGTGTGAGTATGCGCATGCAATGGGTAATTCCCTGGGGAACTTTACCGATTACTGGAACGTGATCCGCAGTAACAAACGAGTTTTCCAGGGCGGCTTTATCTGGGACTTTGTTGACCAATGCTTCATTCGGAAAAATGCACAGGGCGATACCGTGTATACCTATGGCGGCGACTATGAACCAAAAGAAGCCATCACCGATTGGCACTACGCTGCAAAGGGTATCTTCTACGCAAACCGTACTCCATACCCTCACGCCTGGGAAATGAAAAAGGTGTACCAGAATATTATCACGAGCTGGAAACAAAATGGGGTCATCGAAGTTTTTAATGAAAACTATTTTACCAACCTCACTAACACCAGTTTATATTGGCAGGTAGTGGTAAATGGCAAAAAGGTACAGGAGGGCATCTTGAAAGATCTTGACGTGCAACCGCAAACCACTAAAACTTTCACCCTTCCATTGAAACCATTCCCACCGGGTGAAGTATTTCTTAACCTCAGCTACCGGTTAAAAGGGGCTCAGCCCCTTATTCCTGCAGGGCACGAGATTGCGACTGAGCAATTTGCTGTTGCGGGTTCATTTAAAAATGACCTTTCCTTACAAACTTCCGGAGCGATCACCAAAGCAGAGACGGACGAAGCAACAACGATCAGCTCTGCTCTCGTAAAGGTGGTGTTTGATAAACATACTGGCTGGCTACGGAGCTATACTATCCGGGGAAAACAGATGCTTGAAAACGGCTTCATGTTTAAGCCAAACTTTTGGCGTGCCCCCAACGACAACGACTTTGGGGCTAAACTGCCCGTCAGGTTGAAAGACTGGAGAACTGCAATTGATAAACCCGTTCTAAAAGCCTTTAACACCACAGTAAACCAGGGTATGGCCATCGTTAACGCGGAGTATCTTCTGCCGGATGTATTCGCCCGGCTGACTATGAAGTATTCGATTAATGCCGCCGGGGAAATTTTTACTGAGCAAACGTTGATTGCAGATACCAGTAAGAAGGTCGAAATGCTCCCACGTTTTGGTATGCAATGGATAATGCCCGCAGGGTACGATAAGGTGCAATATTATGGTGCCGGACCGCATGAGAACTATGTCGACCGGAACTTTAGTGCACACATTGGCTTATACAATCAAACGGTAAAGGAACAGTACTTTCCTTATGTGACCCCGCAGGAGACCGGCAATAAAACCGGCATTCGCTGGTTCAGGATCACCGACGCAAAAGGGGCTGGTTTCCTCGTGAAATCCGACAGCCTACTCAGCATGAGTGCGCTGCATTACTTTGATAGTGACCTCGACGATGGAACAGAGCGACGACAACGGCACGCTGCCGACATTAAGCCCCGCCAGCAAATCCAATTGAATATAGACCTCAGGCAAATGGGGGTTGGCGGTATCGATAGTTGGCGTTCGTTGCCGATGGAAAACTATAGGCTACCTTACGCCAATTATACATTCAGGTTCCTGATAAGCCCTGTTAGCCCTGGAAGCTAAAATTTTTGACAAGGCCAGCTTGGCTAAGCAAACACTTGTAAAAACTCATTGCAAATACCACTATATGATCCGCCTTGCTTTTATATCCTGTTTACTTTTTCAGTGTGCCTTCGCACAGTCAAAAAAACCTGTAAACGACCGCACAACCTGGCTGGTTAAAATGGATAAAATCTGCAGGCCAGTGATGTCTGCGTTGGCCAACGATCAGCTGAAGGCAACAATGCCTGTCGAACTTTCTAAACGGGTGGACAATGCGGAAAATCGTTCGAAGGTCGCTCACCTGGAAGCTTTTGGAAGAACACTAAGCGGGATAGGACCCTGGCTGAACCTTGAAGGTGGCAGCAAAGAAGAAGTAAGCCTGAGGAATGAATACCGGCAATGGGCATTAAAGGCGATTGCAAACAGTGTTAATCCATCTGCTAAAGACTACCTGAAGTGGACCGGTGGACAACCTCTTGTCGATGCTTCTTTCGTTGCCCTCGGACTTGTGAGGTGTCCCTGGCTGTGGCAAAACCTTGATACTACTGCAAAGCGACAGTTGGTAGAAGCATTTAAAAGTACCCGGCCAACCGTCCCGGTGTACAGCAACTGGTTGCTGTTTTCTGCCATGATTGAGGCCTTCTTTTGCAAGTACGGCCTCGACTACGACCCGGTTCGCATCGACTACGCTGTCCGGGAATTTAGTGAACACTGGTATGTTGGTGATGGCTTGTTTTCCGATGGCATGGAGTTTCACCTGGATTATTACAATAGCATTGTTATTCATCCTTACCTCGTCGCAGTGGTAGAAATTGCAAACTCAAAGTACAGGGCTTACCAGGGTTTCCTGCCTAAGTTGAGCTTGATAAATAAACGTTTTGGCGAAATACAGGAACGCATGATTAATGCCGACGGTTCATACCCGATTATCGGGCGCTCGATTGCTTACAGGGGTGGTGTATTTCACCACCTGTCGGACCTTGCTTTGCGGAAACAACTACCAACCTCGATTTCTCCTGCCCAGGTAAGGGGTGCGCTTACTGCAGTAATTACGAAAACGCTTGAGGCCCCAACCGTGTTTTCATCAACAGGTTGGTTGAAAATTGGTGTTTATGGCAGCCAGCCTGATCTTGCTGAGAGTTATATTAATACTGGTAGCCTGTATATCTGCAATACCATATTTGCTGCACTGGGGCTGCCTGATACCGATGAGTTTTGGTCGGCTCCGGCTGCCCCCTGGACAGCCGTAAAGGTATGGACGGGAAAAGACGCACCCGCCGACCATGCCGCCGACATTCGTTAAGAAACTCCTCCCTGACATTTGCAATCTGAATTATGTTTTCCTTTCTAAAATTATCTAAGGGTATTGTCGTCGCTACGTTGCTCGTATCCGCAACAGTAAACGGGCAGACGCCCTTACTTACCAACGTAGGTGCCCGCCCCGGTATAAGCCTCAATGGTAAATGGCAGTACATCGTTGATCCGTATGAAACAGGTTTTTACGACTACCGTTGGAAGGAGCGTAGCCAGAACGATCGTGAAGCTTACTGGAACAGCGATGTGCCGACGAATAAAACCGATCGTAAAGAACATGGCTACTCCGACAAGTACACGATTAATGTTCCCGGTGACTGGAACTCGCAGGATGCAAAGTTTTTATACTACGAAGGAACGGTGTGGTATAAAAAATCATTCGACTACGCAAGGTCCCTTTCGGGCGGACGAACTTTCCTCTATTTTGGCGCGGTCAATTACAGGGCCGACGTTTACCTGAACGGTCGGAAACTCGGCAGCCATAAAGGTGGGTTCACTCCGTTCAACTTCGAGGTGGCGGACACGCTTTTGAAAGCAACCGGAAATTTCCTGGTGGTTAAAGTTGACAATAAACGAAGTGCAGATGAAATTCCAACCTTAAATACCGACTGGTGGAACTTTGGCGGCATCACCCGTGATGTTCGCCTGGTGGAGGCTCCGCAACAATATATCAGGGAATACGCCATACAGCTAAAGCGCCGTAGCGTTGATGAATTGCAGGGATGGGTAAAGCTTAACAGCACGGCTACCGGCAACATTACGATCGAAGTTCCGGAACTAAAATTAAAGAAACAGTTTCCCGCAACTGGTGATAGTATTAGCTTCAGCTTTAGGGCTCCCGGATTAAAACTGTGGTCACCGGAGTCGCCGAAACGTTACCGGGTAGTTGTAAGTTCGCAGGAGGAAAAGCTGGAGGATCAGCTCGGGTTTCGAACCGTGGAGGTAGTTGGAAATAAGATCCTTCTAAACGGGAGGGCAGTTTTCCTGCGGGGAATATGTCTGCATGAAGAAATACCTTCGGAAACAAGGCGAGCCTATAGCAAGGCCGATGCTGTTAAACTGCTGCTGCAGGCAAAGGCACTTAACGCAAACATGGTCAGGCTGGCCCACTACCCGCATAACGAAAACATGACCCGCACTGCAGACTCCCTAGGTATACTTGTCTGGAGCGAAATCCCGGTTTACTGGACGATTAACTTCAACAGCGAGGAAGTTTTATCAAAAGCAAAAGTTCAGCTCAACGAAATGATCACCCGTGACCGTAACCGGGCAAGCATCATCATATGGTCGGTTGGTAACGAAACACCCGTCCACCCGGCACGGACCACCTTCATGAGCAACCTTGCAATGACAGCGAAATCGCTTGACAGCAGCCGGCTTATTTCTGCCGCATTGGAGGTACACAATGTAAATGGTGCAAGCGTTGTAGATGATCCGTTGGGCCAGTATACTGATATTGTTTCGGTAAACGAATATATTGGATGGTATGGTGGATTGCCCTCAAGCGCCCGAACAGCAAAGTGGGAGGTCAAATACAACAAGCCCTTTTTTATCAGTGAAACAGGTGCCGAAACCCTCGGTGGCTTTCATAGCGACAGCCTGACGCGTTGGTCTGAAGAATACCAGGAATGGTACTACCGCGAACAGGTGGCCATGATGAAGCGGATGCCTGAAAATTTCGTCGGGCTTTCACCATGGATATTAAACGACTTCCGATCGCCACGTCGTAACAACCCTGTTTACCAGGAGGGTTGGAACAATAAAGGCCTGTTCGACCAGAAAGGAAACAAGAAAAAAGCCTTCTTTGTACTTAAGGAATACTATGATGAAATGGAACAGCAGCACAAGGCCCGGTAGAAGTAATTAACAAAGGAGGGGGGTGCGGATTACGGATTAGCGAATAGGGAATTGAAAGCTGTGGATGATGGAACAGGCATGAAACAGATTGTAGGGATGCTTTTTCCTGATGCATGTCATCAGCCAGCTATTTTTCCGTTGTGTGTGCAGAGCCGGATTAGGCGCTCCGTGCAGGTGAACCCTGTCGCCTTAACGCGCGTTGCTGCAGGTAATCTCTTAATGCTGTTACCCAATGCCACAACAACAGTATGCCCGCAATCAATAACATAAGTGGCGAGATAACATCGCCATAGCGTACAAAAAAAGTTTGCCCGGTAAATGCCGGGATGTTGAATTTAATACTGGCAGCTTCATCCCAAAGCTTCGTTGCCAGCAGGTGACCCTTTTCGTCGATTACGGCCGAGATCCCGGTATTCGCACTTCGGGCTACCCAGCGGCGGGTTTCAATTGCGCGAAGCCTTGCATAATAAAGGTGTTGGCGATGTCCCGGGGTATTGAACCACCAGCCATCATTGGTAATAATCGTAAGCAGGGTTGCTCCCTTACGAACATAACTAGCGACGTATTCGCCATAGATACTCTCGTAGCAGATAATGGGCGCAGCAACATATGGATTTGCAGCCGACGAAAAAACTGCGGCTTCTTTATCATGACCATAGCCGCCCGTAGTGCCCCCAAATTTTTCAAATATCGGACCCAGCCATAGCAAGAAGTCGGGTAGGGTTTCAACCCCCGGAACCAACTTGCTCTTGTGGTAAAACTGGTAAGGCGTATTGTTTTTAATGTAAACGGCAGCGTTAAAAAAGTCGAAGTAGCCATCCTCGAGTTTTCTTGCTGTACGGCTGAGTTGCTCACTGCCATAGTTCCGGTAGCTTTCGATACCGGTTAGTAAGGTAACATTGGGATGGCGCTGTGCAAATTCAAAAACTGGTTTGAAGTACATATTTCCACCAATGGCATCTTCAGCAACAGCTACAGGTACCGCGGTCTCGGGCCAGATTACCAGCTTTGTATTGCTGTCGAGTTCCGCTTCTGAGAGGGCTACCAGCTTTTGGATCTGACCCTCAACACTTCCATTCTGGAATTTCTCGTTATACGGATCAATATTGGGTTGAACAACGATCACATTGTCTGGTTCCACCCCGGTTGCTTGTTTTTGTGGTTGTTCGGTTGATCGCTCAACAAAACCAGAAATGATGAGGGGCAGTACAATGCAGGCTAAGGCTGCACTTCCAAGTTTTACCAATTGTCGTTTTGTACCCGATGCGTCCTGTATCACCCCATCCCCTGACCTGGATTGGTAAAAGGTTTTTAGCAACAAGAAGATCAACAGGTTTACCACCAGGACCCATAGTGTTCCCCCGCTGGTGCCGGTGTATTCGTACCACTGTACCCAATCGGGTTGAGTCGCGAAGATGTTTCCCAGTGTGAGCCATGGCCAGCTAAGTTGCCAGTTGAGGTGAATATATTCGAAGCTCATCCAGAAAACGATAAAGCTGGTATACCCTGCGGTATTGCCAAACTTGTTCTTGATGATGTAATATGCCCATAGTGGAATACACATCAGCCAGGCGTTGAGGATGATTGCCCCGATCGCCCCGCCGGCAGTGGCGTTCCATATCCACCAGGTGGTACCGGCGTTCCAGATAAACAGGGTTAGGAGGGAGTACAGGTAGAACCTGATCCGGTTTGTTCGCTCGCTTAGTATTAATAATGGAACCCAGGCAAAAAACACCAGGAAAGTCAACGGCGAAGTGGGCCAGGACGAGATCAACAATAATCCTGAGAGAATGCTCAGGGTCAGGTTATGATATTTCTTCAACTTGTTTATATATAGGTAATTTTTCTTGTCGTGCACTGAACTGAACAGGCAGTGAGCTCCTCCTGTTCAACTAGTATGAGTATTCCTGTTCCAATGCCGTTTACTTAAGCAAATTTTTATGGACCCGGCCACAGGAATTCTATAGGACATCGTTGCCCGCCCGCCGCGCAGTCAGACGGGCGTCGCACTCCCGTCCGAACGGCTCCAGACGGGCGGGCTTGTACGATTGGAAGTAGCTGGGCAAACAAATTACATAATCGGCTTAACTAAACGACATTGATTCCTGTTCGGTAATTTGCGAATAGCATTGTTGCCGTAAAAGGGAGTGACACCCCCCGTCCGAACCGGTTCATCCGGGCGGGCAACGATGTTTAATAGATATACTTCCGCCGGCTACCAAAAAACCTATGGTAAACGACTTAAGGTTGCACTTCATCCATTTACTTCTCCCCTCATCGCTTCTCCGCAATTCTTATTCACCAAATTTTAATCAGCAATCTGCCAATCCGCAATCCGCCCTCCGCTAATCCGCCATCCGCCATCCGCCATCCGCCATCCTGATCCGTTCAGTCCGTGTCATCCGTGTTCTATTCTTTCCCGAAATCCGCCATTCGCCAATCCGCAATCCGCTAATCCGCCATCCGCCATCCTGATCCGTTCAATCCGTGTCATCCGTGTTCTATTCTTTCCCGAAATCCGCAAATCCGCAATCCGCCAATCCGCTAATCGATTTACCCACGGCTATAATTCGGTGCTTCCTTGGTAATTACCACATCGTGTGCATGGCTTTCCTTCATACCGGCATTGGTAATTTTTACGAAAGTAGATTGTTGCAGGGCCTCCAGGTTTTCAGCGCCGCAATACCCCATACCTGCGCGAAGGCCACCGGTAAACTGGTAAACAACTTCGCTTAGGTAGCCTTTGTAAGCGATTCGACCTTCAATGCCTTCAGGTACATATTTCTTCACATCGTCTTCAACATCCTGGAAGTAGCGATCACCACTTCCCTGGACCATTGCACCGAGCGAGCCCATTCCGCGATATTGTTTAAACTTTCGTCCCTCGTAAATAATGGTTTCACCAGGACTTTCTTCGGTTCCCGCAAATATGCTGCCCATCATTACTGCGTTTGCGCCGGCTGCAAGTGCCTTTACCATGTCGCCCGTATAGCGGATACCTCCATCGGCGATCACCGGGATGTTTCTGCCTTGTAGTGCGGTTGCTGCTTCGATGATCGCGGTCAACTGGGGCACGCCGGTACCGGCAACGATACGTGTGGTGCAAATAGAGCCCGGACCGATACCGACTTTAACGGCGTCGGCGCCTGCATCTGCAATGGCAACTGCACCAGCTGCCGTACCAATGTTTCCGGCAATTACCGGCAGATTTTTAAAGTTCTGTTTTAAGCTTTTGAGTGCATCCAGTACGCCTTTGCTATGGCCGTGAGCACTATCAAGGGTAACAACGTCTACCCCAACCTGCATGAGTGCAGATGCCCTGTCGAGCAAGTCGCGGGTGATGCCAAGTGCGGCGCCTACCATTAATCTTCCGTACATGTCTTTTCCCGCATTCGGAAAATTTCTCAACTGTAATATGTCGCGAAAGGTAATCAGGCCAACAAGTTTGCCGCTATTGTTTACAACAGGCAATTTTTCAACTTTGGTTTGCCTTAAGATTTTCTCCGCCTGCTTCATGTCGGTGCCTTCAGGAGCGGTGACCAGGTTTTCCCTTGTCATCAGTTCACTCACCTTTTGTTTCATATCGTCCTGGAAGCGCAGATCGCGGTTGGTGAGGATGCCCACCAGTTTATGGTCGTTATCAACAATAGGAATACCGCTGATCCGGTTTTCTTTCATCAGGCGAACGGCATCACCAAGTGTTGCGTCAACAAACAACGTTACAGGATCGATGATCATCCCGCTTTCACTTCTTTTTACTTTACGCACCTGCTCGGCCTGGCGCTCGATAGTCATGTTCTTATGCAGGATGCCTAATCCACCCTCGCGTGCAAGCGCGATAGCAAGTGTAGCCTCAGTTACGGTATCCATTGCGGCTGAAAGCATGGGTACATTTATACGAAGGTCTTTGGTAAGCTGTGTGCTGATGTCAACGTCGCGTGGGAGCACCTGGCTGTAAGCCGGCATGAGTAAAACATCATCGAAGGTTAGTCCTTCACCAAAAAATCTTGAGCTGGAATTGTTGCCTGTAGCGTTGGAGTTTGTTGCCATAGGCAAAGATAGAGGGGTGGGGCAATACGAGGCAAATGAAATTTTTGATAACGATTTCTGTGGGTGAAGGAACACGGATGACACGGATCGAAAGGATACAAAGGAGATGATAGGTGTAGTTGGTGATTTTAAGGGAGAGCGATATAAAAGAAAGGATACCGATTTTGTGAAGAACGGAACACGGATGACACGGATTGTAAGGATACAGAGGAGATGATAGGTGTAGTCGGTGATTTTAACGGAGAGCGATATAAAAGAAAGGATACCGATTTTGTGAAGAACGGAACACGGATGACACGGATTGAAAGGATACAGAGAAGATGATAGGTGTAGACGGTGATTTTAGAGGAGAGCGATATAAAAGAAAGGATACCGATTTTGTGAAGAACGGCACACGGATGATTGGGATTGAAAGGATACAGAGGGATGGTAGGTGTAGGCGGTGATTTTAGAGGAGAGCGATGATGAAAGAGCGATGAAAGAGAATTTAGGATAACGATTTTGTGAAGAACGGAAAACGGATAACAAGGATCGAACGGATACGTAGCAGGTTATTGAACGTGGCGTGATAGTGGAATAGCGATAACACTAATGTAATGGGTAATAGGAAAGAGGGTTTTAACGGCTCATAGACTAACCGCGCTTCAACTGTCCTTTCTCTCCTAATACACGCTTAACTTAGCCGGTATTGTTTACCCGGCAGTGAGGTCACCACATTCTGGAACTCGAGGCTCAGCATAGCGGCAGCCACTGCACTGCTCGTGAGTGAACTTTTCAAAAAGAGTTCATCGATGTGCGTGATTTCCTTTTCCTTCAGTATGTCGACCAGTATTGTTTCGTCGTCGCTCAGGTTTACAAACAACTCCCCCTGTGGTTTTGCACGCGTCTTTTTGGTTTGCCAGCCAAGTTGCTCAAGCAATTGAGCACTGTCGAAGAGGGGTTCTGCTTTTCTGGTTTTGATCAGGTAATTGCAACCGGCACTTTTAGGATCGATGGTTCTGCCCGGCACCGCAAATACATCACGTTTGTATAACTCCGCCATTTCTGCCGTAATCAGGCTCCCGCCCTTAATCCCGGTTTCAACCACTACTGTTGCATCGCTGATGCCCGCGACAAGCCGGTTTCGCAACGGGAAATGATGTTTATCGGGTTTTGTCTGGCTCCTGAACTCGGTGAGTATTCCTCCCTGTTGCAGCATCTCTTTTGCAAGGGCGGTGTGGTCAGCAGGATATATCCGGTCGAGCCCATGACCGACCACGCCAATGGTGGGCAATTGTTGTTTGATTGCAACTTTATGTGCGATGGCATCAATGCCGAATGCGAGTCCGCTTACCACGAGTACATTCAACGATGCAAGGTCGTGCACCAGTTGTTCCGTAACCTGTCTACCATAGTCGGTGTTGGTTCGGGTGCCTACGATTGCGAGCACCTTGTTGTTGTTGATGTCGGCGTTTCCGCGATAATACAACAATAGGGGTGCATCGTAGCACTTTTGGAGCCGGCGTGGGTAATTTTCAGATCGGATAAATAGCGGATGGATCTTGTATTTTTCGATAAACCGGATTTCATCTTCTGCCCGTGAAAAGTTGTTAAACGATTTGATGTTACCGGCGCGTACGTCGCCAATGCCATCCAACCGGCCAAGATCTTTGAGCTTCGCCTTGAAAATGCTTTCCGCATCCCCAAAGTGGTCAAGCAGGGTTTTCGCGTGTACGGCGCCAATATTGGGCACAAGGGTTAAGCCAACCTGGTACAGTAAGTCTGTTGATAAGGTGATGTGCGACATGCAATAAGATGGATGTTGAATATAAACATTCAAATCCTAAAATGCTACACCGCGCGACGCATATGTTTTTTGGTGATGATCTGGCTTATATGCGAAGCACACAGGTATTTTTATGGACCCAGCTGTATGATTTTTATTGAACATCGTTGCCCGCCCGGGTAGAGCTGGTTCGGACGGGGGCGTCGCACTCTTGTACGGCTTAGCAATACTGTGCAAATCATCCGTAAAAGCGATATAACTGAAACACAATAGTAAACCACGACTATGGAACTAACATGTCTCACGAATTACCAATGATAACAAACTCGGTTCTCCGGTTTTGCGCCCTTCCTTCTTCGGTTTTGTTATCGGCGATAGGCTTGGTTGCCCCGAGCCCTTTGAAGCTTAGCCTTTTTGGATCAACACCTTTGCTTGTTAGGTAGTCTACGACAGACTTAGCACGACTTGTGGAAAGGGCAAGGTTATCAGCCGGCTTACCCACGTTATCTGTATGCCCGTTGATTTGCACTTTTACGGTTGGATTCTCTTCCATTAACTGTAATAAGCGGTTGAGTTCAACCAGGCTAATGTTCTGAAGCCGGGCTGAATTGGTTTCGAAAAGAATATTTTTCAGGATCACCGAAGCATTGAGTTCGACAGCCATCAATGGAATGTCTTTTTTGTAAGTGCTGTCGGCTGCCCTGTTACTTAAAGGATAGAGTTCACTAAAAAACAGGTATCCCTTACGATTGACCGAGAAGGTATAGTCCTTACCAACAGGAAGGGTCATGAAGTAGTTGCCGGTTTCATCGGTTTGCACCTTAGTAACCGATTGCTGGTTACTGTTGTCCACCAGTTCAACGGTGCTTGGTATGCCCTTGCCGGTTTTCTTATCGAAGACTTTACCCTGCACAAATAGGGTTCGGGCGGGTCGTACGTCTTCGCGTAGCTCAAAAGTATAGAGATCAAGTGCTCCCCGGCTATCACTCCGGTCGCTCGAATAAAATGCAGTCTTGCCATCGGCAGCTACAAAAAGGCTTCCTTCACTTTCAATGGTATTGATGGGATAACCCAGGTTTTCGGGTATACTCCAGCTATTGTCCGGACCTTTCCGGCATAGGTAAATATCGCTGTTGCCGTAGCCTGGCAAGCCGTCGGAAGTAAAGTATAAGGTTGCATTGTCGGCGTGAATAAATGGTGCCAGTTCATCGCCGGGGGTGTTGATATTTGGGCCCATGTTTGCCGCCTGGCTCCACCTGCCATTAGGTTGCCGGTAGCTGACATACAAGTCTTTACCGCCATACCCTCCGGGACGATTGCTGCTAAAATACAGTGCTTTTTTGTCGGGGCTAAGACTTGGTGAGCTGTCCCAAAAATCGGAATTAATGGCTCTGCCCATATTTACCGCATCACTCCAGCCGGTGGGTGTATAATAAGAAGTGTACAGGTCGAAGTCGCCAAGTCCGCCAGGAAAGTTGTAACCGGCAAAAAGCAACCATTCACCATCCTGCGAGATATTGATTGCTCCTTTTGATGGCTCCAGATTGATGTCGCCCTGGATCAGTTTCGCCCGGCTATAAGTTTTATCGGGCTGGATGGTGCTCTCATAGAAATCTTCCCTGAAGCCTTCACCCCGGCGGGTAAAAACAAACATGCTGTCGTTAATGGTTATCGACGGATAGTATTCCGAACGCGGGGAGTTTACACTATCACCAAGGTTACGGGGAGCAAATACGTACGATGGTGTATTCTTTTTTTTGGCGTAGTTGACTCCAAACTCATAATTACGTTTGCGGTATTGGCCGCTTTTCGTACTCCGTTCGTTGAGTTGGGGGATGGTGAGAAAGCGGTTTATTGCGTCCAGCGCCTGGTCGAATTTGCCAAGTCCAGCAAGGTTGATGGAGTAGGGTAGGTAATAATAACGGAAGTAGCTGGTATCCATCTGCCTGCCTTGTTCGTAGTGGGTAATCGCAGACTGGTAATCTTTTAATTCGCCGTAGGCACCCGCAAGCGAAAGTATTGCGTCGGCGTACTTGTTGTCCATCTCGAAAGCTTTCTTAAGCATTGGTATGGCTTCCCTGATTTCGCCATCACGCAACTTCACCACAGCCCTTTCATACATATCTATTGCTCTGGGGTTAATCTTGTCGCTATCGTAAACCTGGGCGAACGTGTTAGCACCGACCAGCAAAAAGCATATTAAAAGAAGGTTCTTCATGTCTTAACGGTAAAGAATTGAAGGTCGGTAAATCCGATATATGATGCTGTTAAAATGTACCTATGGCATACTGCAGCATTATAAAGCAGGAAGTTATGAACAGGAAGTGCTGAACATGGTTGGGGTACTCCTTCGTGTACACAACAGGTAAACAGGGTTTAACCGGATAAGCTTTTGGGTTGCTTATCCTATTATGCAAGCGGGTACTATAAACGGTCACCTATCAAAAAGCTGCTGTTAAGGGTCGATATCTGTTGGGATACATCAGGCTAAAAGGACATATTTAAGCGTTTATCACCCTGACCGTACACCACAACTGCTCAGCTTAGGGCACATTGATGTACTTGTGTATTTGCAGGCAAAGCTGCCAACGGGGGTTCTCTTTTATGTAATCAACAATCAGCGGGGTAATTTCGGCTGCTTTACTCCATTCGGGTTGCAGGTACAAACGGCAACCATCACTAACCGCAGCAGCATGTTTTTCTGCCCAAACAAAATCATTCCTGTTGTAAATAACCACCTTCAACTCATTGGCAAGTGGCAGAATTTCGGGGCGGGGAGCTTTAAATTTTTTTGGCGAAAGGCAAATCCAGTCCCAATGACCGGAAAGCGGTGAAGAACCGGAAGTTTCAATATTGGTTTCGAAACCGGCTGCCCGTAGTTCGGCAGTTAGTTCATCAAGATTATGTAAGAGGGGTTCTCCCCCGGTAATTACAGCGAGTCTGCCTGGGAAACCAGCGGCTCCGGCGATAATTTGATCCAGGTCTAATTTGGGATGACGGGATGCGTCCCAACTGTCTTTGACGTCGCACCAGAAGCAACCTACATCACATCCTCCAAGGCGTATAAAGTAAGCTGCCCGGCCCTGGTGATAACCTTCACCCTGTAAAGTATAAAACGCTTCCATAACCGGAAGCGCAATTGTACTATTTGTTTGTAATAACATCAGCCTGCAAAACTAGTGTTTAAAACGGAGGTTTGTTATTGCCGGTTGTTAAACCTATATACAGGTGATTGTGGCAAACCGATGATCAGCTCGACTGTTGTGCAGTAGCAATCTGGTCGAGCAGCTCATCATCGGATAACTTCTCCATCCAGTTGTGCACCAGTTCCAGCCTTACCGATTGTGCGCCGCCCGAAGGGGTACATACAACAGGCACCTTGTCGCCGGTTCTAACAATTTCAGCAGCTTTTTCAGCATTTGCTTCAAGGCCTGCATATGCCTGAACACAGGTCCAGGTTACATTGGCGGGCCCGGTGATCTCTCTTTGTTCCATAATTATGTTTTTAGACTTCTTTGGATTTGAATATTAGGTGTCGAGCTTGCGGCGGTAGGCATCAAGGGTATTTTTCATCAATCCGACAATGGTCATTGGACCAACCCCGCCCGGAACCGGGGTAATGGCAGCTGCTTTCGCCGATACTTCCTCGAAATTTACGTCGCCTTTAAGCCTGAACCCAGATTTTGCCGTGTCATCTTTAACCCTTGTTATCCCTACATCAAGTACGACCGCACCTTCTTTCACCATATCACCGGTTACAAAACCGGGCCGCCCCAGTGCTGCCACGATGATGTCGGCTTCCCGGCAGATTTCTGCAAGATTATGTGTATGGGAGTGGCAAATGGTGACCGTACAGTTTCCTTTGGGCAGGTTACTGCTCAACAATATGCTCATTGGCCGCCCCACAATATTGCTGCGCCCGATAACAACCGCGTGTTTTCCCTTTGTGTCGATGTTATAATGTTCCAGTAGTAACATCATTCCAAAAGGAGTTGCCGGTACAAATGTTTCAAGGCCCTGAACCAGTTTGCCAACGCTAACCGGACTAAACCCATCTACATCTTTGGCCGGGCTGATTGCTTCAATGATCCGTTGTTCAGAGATTTGTTTTGGCAGTGGCAATTGCACCAGTATTCCATCTATTGCCTCATCCATGTTGAGTATCCTGATTTGCTCCAACAAGGTTTGTTCGCTTGTGTCGCCATCCAGCCGGATCAGGGTAGACCTAAAGCCAATTTCGGCACACGATTTTACCTTATTGGCTACATAGGTTTCGCTTGCACCGTCGTTTCCCACGAGTACGGCGGCAAGGTGAGGAGCTCTTTTTCCTCTTTGTAATAGTTCGTCAGTTTGGGTTTTCAGCGTGGTTTTTACCACCTGTGATACCTGTTTTCCGTCTAATAACATGCGCGCAAAGGTATTGTCTGCCGGGCACTTTTATACGGCGAATACGGGCTTGCACTAAATTTCCCACTTGCAAACCTCAAAAGCAAAGTGTAAATTTCATTACAAACTGAATGCTTGAAACACCTCCTGGTTTTGCTTTCCTTTTGGTCCCACGGTTACCTTGTGGCCCAGGCCATTCAGCAAAAGTTGTCATCACCCTTTTCGCCCACCGCAGTATATAGTAGCGCATTCATTGACGTTTTATCAGGCACAGCAAACCAGGCAGCACTCGCCAGCCTGGAAGCTCCGGCATTTGGTATTGTGGGAGAACGACGGTTCATGCTAGCCGAAATGACCCAGCTTACGGGATTAGTGACATTGCCTGCCGGCCAGGCAGTAATTGCTTTACAGGCTGACTACTTCGGTGGACAATCCTATAACGAAACAATGCTTGGATTTGCTTATGGCAGAAAGGTTTCTTCTGAGATACAGGTCGGTGCAAAACTGAACTGGTACAATATGCGCATGGCCGGGTACGGCAATGCGGCGAGCTTCAATTTCGAAGCGGGAATCCTTGTTCACCTGACCAAACAACTACATGCCGGGTTTCATATGTACAACCCGTTTGGCTCACCAGTGGGAAAGGTTCACGAAAGGCTTCCGTCGATCTTTAAAGCAGGCTTTGGCTACCAGGGAAGTGAAAAGCTGTTTGTTGGCGCTGAAATTGTGCGACGTGAAAACCTTCCGGTTTGCCTCCAGGTTGGTCTGCAATACAAGGCCCACGAGCGGCTCATTTTTCGTGGTGGTGTTTCCACGATAAACACGGGGCATTATGCCGGAATCGGGCTGGTGCTTGGTCAACTTAGAATCGACATCCAAGTCGGGTACCATCAACAACTGGGTTTTACACCTGGGTTCGGCCTATTGTACAACCTTGAAAATGCCGGTGTAGATTGAAGAAGCAGGTATTCTTAATCGGCCTGCTGCATGCTTCGTTGTGCGTGATCGCCCAGGTAGAAGAGGCTTTGCCACCTGTTAAGGTGGAACAGCAATTTGAGAACCTTGCTGAGCAAACGGAGGTGGAAGCAGAAGACGATACTTACCTGCAGTCACTTGTACAATTCCGGAGAAATCCCATTGACATTAACACTGCTGACCCTGCAACGCTAAAGGAATTATTGGTACTAACCGATCTGCAGATTCAGCAACTGGTAAAATACCGTTTACTGCTGGGTAAATTCATCAGCCTTTATGAACTACAGGCAGTGCCTTCATGGGATCCCGAGACCATTCGAAAGGTTTTACCATATGTAATGATCGGCAATCCCGTTAGTGCAAAGGCCGACCTTAAGGATAGATTGTCGTCCGGACAGCATACAATGCTTTCAAGGGTACAACAGGTGCTTGAGAAAAGCGAAGGCTATTTACGCCCCGACAGCATAACCAACCGTTACCTCGGGAGCCGCCAGCGAATTTTACTTCGTTACAAATACGTGTACCGGAACCTGTTGCAATATGGCTTTACCATTGATAAAGATGCCGGGGAGCGCTTAATCAGCAAGGGCCAACCAGGGGGTTTAGATTTTACTTCCTTTCATGTTTTTGCGCGCAATATGGGTTTGGTAAAAGCGCTTGCGCTGGGTGACTACACCATCAATATGGGTCAGGGCCTGATACACTGGCAGAGCCTTGCTTTTAAAAAAAGTGCAGAAGTGCTTGCCGTGAAACGCCAGGCCGAAGTTATACGGCCGTACAATGCGGCTTCAGAAATCAACTTTCACCGCGGAGCAGCCCTTACGCTTGCCGGTAAGCACCTGGCGTTTACAACTTTTATTTCGTCGCGCTTACTGGATGGCAATTTGCAGCCAGAACCATCGGCCATTAATGATGGCTACATTTCTTCATTGGTAACAACAGGTTATCATCGTACCCCTTCGGAACTGGCCGATAGAAATACACTGCGTGAAACGGCTTTGGGTGGCAACCTGTCGTTTAACAGAACGGCATTTCACCTTGGGGCGAACTGGATTCAATATCATTTCTCCAAACCATTTAAGCGCGAGCTCCAGCCATACAACCAATTTGCCATACAGGGAGATCGCTGGTTGAATTACAGTATCGATTACAGCTACACCCATCGCAATCTTCACCTGTTTGGTGAAGCAGCCGCGGACAAACGAAAAAATGTTGCAGTCGTGCAAGGATTGCTGCTTAGTCTGAATGCCCGGGTTGACGCTTCATTGGTTTACCGCAACCTGCCGGCCAAATTTCAATCCATAAATGGCAATGCTTTTACGGAAGCTACCTTGCCATCAAATGAAAGCGGCATGTATGCAGGTCTTGCGGTCCGGCCGGTAAAACACGTGCGGCTCGACGTGTATGCTGACCTGTTTAAGTTTCCCTGGTTACGTTTTAGGGTTGATGCACCTTCAACGGGTTCCGACTACCTGGTTCAACTTACCTACAAGCCAAACAAACTGGTAGAACTTTCCGCGAGGTTCCGGTCGGAGAATAAGGCGATGAACATCTATGGGCTCGCGCAACCCACCCGACCGGTTGTTAACAGGGTCAGGCAAAACTGGAGGACACACTTTAGTTATAAAGCCGGTCACATCACCTTGCGGAGCCGTATTGATGTGGTTAGTTTTAAAGCGCCCCTAAATGCAATTGCAGAACAGGGATTTGCCACCTATGTTGATGTAAGTTATAAGCCACCGCTAAAGCCCATCGGTCTTGGAGGACGTTTGCAGTATTTCGAGACCGATGGCTTCGAAAGCAGGATATACAGCTTTGAAAGTGATGTCTTGTACAGTTTTTCCATCCCGTTCTTTTCCGGGAAGGGCATGCGCTACTATGTAAATATCAATTACGATATCAATAAAAAGGTTACCTGCTGGTTTCGATTTGCCAAAACCCTTTACCGCGATCAATCTGCTATAGGCAGTGGACTTGACGAAATTCCTGGTAACAAAAAGTCGGAGGTTAAACTGCAGGTGCTTTACGTACTGGGTAAGGGAGCCGGGTGACCCGGTAGCACATACAGCACAAAACGGAGATAAAGGCCTGGTTAACCATTTAATAAAACCTTGATTTTATCCTCCTAAAAACGCCAGCTATCCCAAATGCTTAATTATTTCTTAATAAGTGCACTTTGTGCAATGAAATAGTATCGGATCCGTTTATATTCCATACCCCTTTTCAACGGACTTTATTGTCTGCTCAACCTTATTACACCAGTTGGCTTCGAAACATTGGAATGTGTTGACACAAATGTGCCATCGCGTTCTGCTCAACTCTAGTTGCTAACCAGAATTCAGCGTTGTAACCTTTGAACCATCGAACGACCTTTAGCTTAGGCTAAGGGTTTTTTGTTTTAGCAATCCTTTATAGAGGAACGATGAAAACATTCCAGCGCATTCCCGGTCATGCGGCTCGTATATCGTAATTATTCCTGCTACTGCTCCCGGGTAGCCATCAACCGAAGTTGCAATTATTTGCTAACTATCAAGCGAATCGTGCACCGGGTTTATAGCTGAGCTTTCTATAGGCTCTGTACTCGTCCTGTTCAACTTGTTTCCGATTGTATTGTCGATAAGCGTTACTGCCGATGAACGTAGTGCGTCGCAACCGGGGCATCATCTGTGTTACTGTCGCCTGGTCCATAAAAAAAATATTTTCTGTACTACGTTTGGCTATCCGGGGTTGCTTTCGTTTTCAATTATCAGCAGAGATTTTTAAAAAGTAGTGGTGACACAAGTACATGGCTTTTGTAAGCCATCAAGCATTGCCTTGCAACTGGTAATATTCAAATAGCCATTTGCTTAGGTTATACCTTTCATTTGAACTTGTGAAGACCTTCGCTAATGCAAATGGTAAGGCATAAAAAAAACCGGCGGGTTTTGACCGCCGGTTTTTTTTATGTAAGTATTCAGAGTGTACTACCTGCTTCTTTTGTAAACAAGGGTATCGGTGAAACTCAACGGCTCAAATGCCGGCTGCTCCATCAGGAAAGAAAGATAAGCTGTTTTAGTAGCGGGGTCGTAACGACTGTCGGGCACCGCCGTGTTCATCCTTGCAGCACGACCGTTTGCCGGGTTAACAATGTAATTTTTTACACTTACCAGTTTGTTGCTTGCATCAAACGTAAACTCAGGTGTAAAGGTACCAAGGCGACTAACTGAATTGTCGTTAAGCACAATAGGATGGGTATAGTCGTTCGAGTACTGCGAGTTAAAAAGGGCAACCGAGTTGGGCCCGGTTGTAACCAATTGAACATCGTACGGCCATGTCCATGACGACCTGGCGAATGTGGGTCTGTCTGCATTTGCACCCATTCTGGATTTTAAAGAATAAACACCATCGAATTTATTCTTTGCACCTACTTTGTAAACCACTTTACCAAAGTTGCCACTGATAACACCAAAATTGGTTGACTGAATAGCAACAGGCAGTGCATAGGTTTTTGTAAAATCGAATTGTTCTGTTTTCAACTTAACCACGAACCTTCCTTTACGCTGACCTTTCGGTATGGTTACCGTTGTTGGCAAGGTGTAAAGCGTTGTTGGTAAAATGGTGTAGGTAGTATGAGCGGTATCATTGTAAGCTTTTAAAACACCAGGGTCCACTGCAAGCTGTACTGTAATGTCCTGTGGTGCAACTTCATCGCCGGCGTAATTAACCGTTAACTCCAGGTTTGACTCAGGCGCGATATCGAAGGATTTGCTAAACAGCGGATATGGGCTGGCGGTAGTCGACTCCACGGGACCAATGTTTTCAAGCTCCAGCACATTGGGTATCATGTCGGGGTCGAACAGGGGTTTATCTTTTAAGCACGCGGTAAAAGAAACGCTTAAGATGAGGGCCAATAATTTTATGGAGGTTTTCATGTTCTTATTTTAGGTGGTGTTAATTAGAGAGCCCAGAAGATTTTCGATGACGTGGAGGTCACATTTTTTGGAACATTAGCCTGGTTGTATCGAAATTCTGTTTCCGGGTAAAGTATACGTGTAGGTAAGCGGTCGGGCCTGTTAGCCTGCGATACGCTTGAAGCAAACGTAAGTTTCGCATCAGACGATCCTGCAACGACTCTTGGATACCCGGTTCTGCGGTATTCGTTCCATGCTTCGTGGCTATGGATCATATTTAAAGCAATGTACTTTTGGGTGATGATTGCTTCAATTTTTTGATCGTTGGTTGTAGCAAGGGCAAAGTTTGCAAGATACCTGGTGTTGTTTGCGGCAATATAATTTGCAGCCGCAGTTGTTGGATTCCTTCCTGCTGCAACGGTGTTCTGTGCATTTTTGTACAAGTACCTGAATGATGCTTCGATACCCTTGTTGAAATTGGTTGCTGCATCACCGGTTAAGATTCCCCTGACGTTAGCTTCAGCTTGTAAAAAGAAAACCTCAGATAATAAGAAAATTGGCTGACCTGCATCGAACCCTTTGAATATACCCAGCTGAGTATAGTCGGTTGCACTTGTACCGATAAACCATGAGTTAGGCGTTGCACCTCTTGCGGCATCTGAACCCTGGTAACCCAATTGGTTCTTCGGTGTGTTAACACCATTTGTACCTGTCCATGCTTTATAAGTTACCCTTCCTCTGCCGGTATCAACCAGTTTCGAGTCGTCGTAAAAACTCAGGATAAAAGGAGTGGGCACGTACTGCGCGCCAACTGTTCTTGCAGCGTTTGCAGGTGAATACGCGAAGGCATCCCAATGTGGATTTTGTTTACCATCGATCCTTGCATAACCAGGATTGATGATCGCATCGTCTTCCAGGAAACCGGAATTGTCGAAAGTGGTATTTACAAATGCTACTTTGTCTTTTGCACGAACAATCAGCCTTAGCTTGATGGTATTTGCAAGTTGGATCCATTTAGAAACATCACCTTTAAACATGACATCTGCTGCAGAAGTTAGTGCCATTGGCTTCTTGTCGTCCTCTGTTTGGCTCCTGGCAGTTTTGATGATCAAAATAGCAGAGTCTAGCTGAACAGCAAGGTCCTTGTAAATGTCTTCAGCTTTATCGTACTTCGGCTGTAAGTTGGTGGTTCCCTGGAATGCATCGGTATAGGGAACATCGTTGTAAGTATCCACCAGCAATTGAAAGTTATAAGCCTTCATGATCTTTGCTGCAGCATTGTAATAGGCATAAGACGTTTTGCCTTTTGTTCCCTCAAGAACATATTGAAAATCCTGGAGAATGTCGTAAGTGTTGCCCCACAGATTTGAGAACTCAGATGTGGTATAATTGTAAGAGATGATGGAACCCCATCCGCTCACCCCACCGCCATTAGCAAAGTAGCCTACTGCCTGTCCGCCATAGTTATTGAAGGTTACAACATTCTGCGCGGTACGGGTAATAGCTTGTGGTAGTACCAGTTCAGGAGTGGAATAGGTAGCATTGTTTGGATTGACATTGATATCCAGGTATTTTTTGCAGGATTGCGATACCATGAGTACCGTCCCGAGTATAAAACCAGTCAGTATTTTTTTCATAAGTGCTTTAATTAAAACGTAATTGATAGGGTAGCGCCATAATATCGCGAAGGAGGTGTTTGTCCCAGGTTGGTTAAACCAATTGCATTACCACTGCTTGAACCGTTACCATCGCTATATTCCGGATCGGTATATACGTTTGATTCAGGCAAAAGGATGAGCAGGTTACGCCCTTGCAAACTGAACGTTGCAGCCTTGATAAAGTGAATACGGCTTAACAGGGAAAGCGGGATATCGTACGAAAGTGTGACCTCGCGAAGTTTCCAGAATGCAGCAGAGGTGAGGTAGTTCTCATGTATGCCGGTACGTGGGCCTGCAATTGTCCAATAGCCCGGACCACCATCACGAACGGTAACGTTGGTGTTCGCAACATAAGTTCCTTTGTTGGCAGGATCTTCGTAAGATGAGTTGGGCATAACAAAACGATCGCGGTTAAATACGGTTGAATTGTAAGAAGAACCCGAAAAGTCGAATGTGCTTCCGCCTGCATTATAGATGAAGTGACCACCACGGTATTCAGCAAGTGCACTAAACCTGAAGCCTTTAAACCTTACTACAAGGTCGGTACCCAGGATGTGCTTTGGAGTGGCACTACCCAGGATAGAAATGGTGTCGGTTGCAGAAGGATAACCGGTTACACGATCTACAATAATTCTTCCCTGTGGGTCACGCCTGTGTGTAGTGCCCATCAAAACAGGGAATGGCTGGCCGGCAACGGCATAAGAACCTGCGCCGCTTCCATAAGTACCAAGCGACAAACGGGGTAGGTCGTTGCTGATTGAGATAACCTTGTTGTCATTATAAGTGTAGTTACCACCAACAGTCACTTCCCATGATTTCGATCTGATTGGCGTGATGTGTAAGGCACTTTCGATACCCTTACTGCTGGTAAGACCGGTGTTTACGAGGTATGTTGAGTAACCACTGGTTGAGGAGATACCTGTTGCTACTGTTTGATCTTTTGTTTTGGTGCTATACCAGGTAAAGTTTGCGACAACACGTTGCTTCAGCATGGTAAGGTCAAATCCACCTTCCCAGCCTGTAGTGATCTCAGGTTTCAGGTTTTTAGAAACTACCTGGTTGCCCACGCTAAATCCACCCTGGCCATTATAAGGGAAACCGGCACCCTGGTTAAATGTTGGATCTAATCGGTATGCGCCAAAGTTTCCACCAAGATTCACCTGGCCTACTTTAGACCAGCCACCTCTTAATTTCAAAAGGTTGATTTCTTCAATGTTGTTAAGGAAAGGAAGTGCTTCCGCAGGAATGAAGGAAACATCTACCGATGGATAGAAGAACGAGCGGTTTTCAGGCAACAGGGTTGAAACAAAGTCGTTCCTTCCGGTAGCGTGTAAAAACAAGAAGTTTTTGTAACCGATATTCAGGTCGCCATAAACCCCAAGCTGGCGCGCCTGGAAATTACTTTCATTAGCCGACGGTGTATTTGTGCTGTTTCCAAGATTGAACAAACCGGGAATAACAAGACCATTAACACTTGCGCTCATGTTTTTTGACTCATCCTGCCGTAAGCTTCCACCCGCAGTCAACCTGAAATTAAAGTCATTGAGGTTTTGCCTGATTCCAATCTGGAAATCGGAGTTGATCCGGGTTGAATACGATGCGCCATCCTCAACGTCGCCGACAACGTCAGTTTTCTTGTATGTTCCCGTGGTAGTTCCCTTGGTATAGTCACTGTAACGGAAAATATCCGAGGTGTTTGAATAAGACTGGTTCCGGGTACTGATACCTATTCTGTAGGTGAAGTCTAACCAGCTAAGTGGTGTAAATTTCAGATCAGCGCTTCCTACGAAGTAATCGTTCCGGTTAACCTGGCGGTAATTATCAGCAAGGAAATAAGGATTGTTATAATAGTCGTTATAATAACCATTTGGGTTAGCAAACGGGTTGTTCCTCCAGTCTTTGTATTGTGTTAAGGGTGCTTGTCCCGGAGTATTCAACAGGTTATTATAGATAGATGATGTTTGTGTAGTAATATTATACCTGTTTTGGGTATAGCCGGCAGTGTATGTAAGGTCGAGGTTATTGACGATCTTGTTTGTACCATTCAGGCGCAATGACGTCCGGTTGTACTTGTCGCCGGGTGTGGTGCCTTTAACACCTGCGTACTGGCCGGAAAGATAAATGGTAGAGCGCTCTGTTCCTGATGAAATTGAGAAGTCTGATTGGTTGGTAACACCGGTTTCCCAGAACTTCTTTTTTTCGTTGGTATTCATGTAAGGAACCTTCTGGATGCTGCCATCTGCCAGTGGAATTCCAAGGTCACGGGCAACCCCATCATATGCTGGTCCATATTGCTGGTTTTCCCAAGCTGTATAAACCTGTACATCGTTGTCGGAACCTGATCCGAAACGGGTATTTAACTTTGGATAGAAAGCCACCTGTTCTGTAGTAACTGTCTGGGAAACCCGGATAGCTGTTCTTCCTTTTGAACCTTTTTTTGTGGTAACGAGGATCGCACCATTTGAAGCTTCTGAACCGTATAAGGCTGCTGCACTTGAACCGTTCAGGACCGTTACATCAGCAACATCTTCAGGGTTCAGGTTACTTAGAACGGCATTTGGAACAATCACGTTGTCTAATACAATCAGGGCTTCGTTGTTACCAGTCAGAGAACGCATGCCCCTTAGTACAACGCGATAGTTTGGATTAACTCCACCACTTGTTCCGCTGATCATAAGACCAGGAACCTTTCCCTGCAATCCTGCAGCGATGGTTACCGGCTTCGCAGCTACAAGCGCTTCATTTTTGATGGTTGTTGAATTGTAACCCTGTTCACGCACCCTGGTTCTGATACCCGCGGCAGCTACGATTACTTCATCCAGTTGTCTTCCACTAGCCTGCATAGTGATATTTACCGTTCCACCTGCATCGATGGTAGCGGTCTGGTTTACATAACCAACAGAGCTAAAATTGAGGGTTTTTGCACTCGCTGGCACATTCAATGAAAATGCGCCACTTGCATTTGTTTGCGTACCAACGTTTGAGCCGGGTACTAAGATCGAGACGCCTGAAAGAGGAGTCCCATTGTCCTGGGTTGTTACGGTGCCTTTAACAACCCTGGTTTGGGCATATGTTATTACAGTACATAGCAATAACATTGTAGCCAGGGATACAATTTTTCTCATGTGTGTTTTTTTTGTACAATGGCAATATACGGAAGTGTGAAAACAAAAAGTTAAATCGGAGGAACGGTGTATGAAAATGTGTACAATTTACAGTTGAAGATCAATAAATTCCTGCTCCTGACTGCTTTTCTGCTCTTAGTGAGTGTTTTATGCCAGGTAAGCTGGGATGTTTAAACAACTATTTGGTAAAAAAACGACATGCACTTACCTCTATTATAAACAGGAGATGTTGACGCATTTTCACCCACGGTTTTGCCTGATAATACTTCCGGTGCTTCCAACAGACGCGCATCTTATCATCATTGCATCACCGACTTCCTGCTCAGCCAATCTTAGGCGGTTGTTGGCATGCCTGAAGAGAGAAGCCGTTTCACAGCCGCGGGAGCATCGCGATGAGGATGTTCCTATTGCCTTAGTTCCACAGCGTGAACCTTTCAGGCACGGGATTGGGCGCTTTACTAGATCAGCAATCTAACCCCAGGGCAAACGCATTTTATGCAGTTATCTCAAGGGTGCCCGGCGCTCGATTCTGTCCTTTCCGGTCACTCAACCCACCTGGCCATTGCTTATATTTACGGTGTCAAATTGTACCGCACATGAGAAAAGCTTTATGCATGATATTCCTGCTATTACTGTCTTCAATCCTGGCCATTTCACAGGTTAGGGTGATTACGGGTAAGGTAGTGGATCAAAAAGGTGAGCCTGTACCGTATGCATCGGTGAAGATTAAAAATGCAACGGGGGGAGTAGCTGCTGATGCAAATGGAGTCTTCAAAATACAGGCAATTGAAGGCGCCATCCTGGTTGTAACAAATGTTGGTGGAAGTACAAAAGAAATTACCGTAGGGGCTGCAAACACTTATACCATCACCCTGCCCGCTTCAAACACCGAACTTTCGGCGGTGGTAGTCACTGCACTTGGCGTGAGAAGATCAGTCAAGTCTACAACGTTTGCCACACAAACAGTCACCGCCGACAGGTTAACCCAAACCAGAGAACCGGATCTTACCAATGCACTTGCCGGTAAAGTTGCAGGGCTGCAGGTGCTCGGACAGTCGGGTTCGAGGCTGGGCGATGCGGGTGTGGTTCGACTCAGGGGGGCCGCTGCAATTGCCGACGTTTATGCAATTTATGTTGTGGATGGAACAATCGTAACCAATGTAAATGATATCAATACCGATGACATTGCGAATGTTTCTGTTCTGAAAGGGCCTAACGCAACTGCTTTATATGGTCAGCGTGCACAGGGTGGAGTCATCGTAATCACTACCAAAAAAGGTTCCCGGAACAGAAAACTAGCCGTAGAGTTTAACCATACAACTACTGCCGAAAGGATCAACGTGCTTCCGGACTATCAGAATACTTACGGTGGGGGCAATTCTGAATCATGGAAAACTTTCAACTACACTCCGGGTGTTAATCCGGCGGATTGGTCAGTGTTAAACGGAAAAAGGTACCACAACTATTCCGCCGACGAAAGTTGGGGACCAAGGATCGACGGTGGTGAATATATACCCTGGTATGCCTGGTACCCGGGGAGTCCATATTCTTTTAAAACCGAAAATTATGTTGCTCAGCCCGACAACATAAGAGCGTTCTTCAACACGGGGGTAACCGTAAACAACAATATCAACCTTGCATCCGGCGGCGATCGGTATACAACCCGTTTTTCAATTACCAACCTCATCCATACAGGGGTGTTGCCCGAGTCAAAGCAAAACAAAACCACCTTCTCTACTCAAACAGGATATGATCTCACGAAGAAACTTTCGTTTTCACTAAATGCAACTTACTCAACGGAAAAGCTCAACGGCGACTTCAACGATGATTATTCAAACTTTACAGCCGGAAGCTTCAATCAATGGTTCCAGCGTGATTTGAATATGGCCCGGTTAAAGGAGCTGTCAACCTTGAAAACTCCCACGGGAGTGTTCGCATCCTGGAACCATTCCGATCCCGGAAGCATTACCGATTATACCACTCCCGGGTTTAATTCCGCGAACTTCTGGTATAATCCTTACACGTGGCTTGAGCAGAGAAGCCTTGTTCAAAACAGGTACAGGTTACTGGGTGATGTAGGCCTGAGATACCAGCTCGCTCCTGACTGGGATATCAAGGGAACCTACCGCTTCAATTATCGTACAACCAAAGTTGAGTCTAAAGTGCCCAGTATCATCGAAGAGGGCGGATTTCAAACCGGCACCTATGCGGAATATGGACTCGACAACTCAAAATATTTCGAGCAGAATATCGAATTGATATCAACCTATAAAAAGAATTTCAACGATATCAGCCTCGACCTACTGGCAGGAGCGAACTTCCTTAAGTGGAGAACCCGCGACTCCACACGGAACACCAATGGCGGACTAACCGTGCCCGACTTATTTACCATAGACAACAGCGCAACAAAACCGGCAGATCTTACAGCAGTCTATTCTGACAAAGAAGTACTCAGTTTTTTCGGACGTGCAACAGTGGGCTACAAAGACTTCCTGTTTGCAGACCTTACCCTGCGCCAGGATTATAGTTCCGTACTCCCTAAAAACGATAATGGCTACCTGACACCATCAGCGGGGTTAAGCTTTGTGTTCTCTGATTTCGTTAAATCAACCCTGCCCGAACTGTCGTACGGTAAACTCAGGGCAAGCTGGGCACGGATCGGAACAGATGCGGTTAACCCATATGCCATAAACTTTGCTTATACAACCAGTAACATCGGTTATAACAACGAATACTTTTATACCGGTGTTCCAAACACCCAGGTTGATCCTAACCTGCGGCCGACCATTAACTCGGCTTACGAAGCCGGTCTTGACCTCCGGTTTTTTAAGGACCGGATGGGCTTAAGCACGACCTACTTCTACGAGGTAAAGAAAGATGATATTGTAACCACCGACATCTCCACTGCAAGTGGTTTTCGCAGGAAGACATTCAATGTTGGCCAGGTAACAAGACAGGGCCTGGAACTCCAGCTTGACCTGCGGCCTGTACAAACAAGAAACTTCAGGTGGGATGTCGCGGCCAACTGGTCACGGATTAGATCTATAGTTAACCGGATCTCGGAACAGACAAAAACCATCAACTTATCTGCCCCCGGCTTTGTAACCACGGGACTTTCGTTTGGTAATCCACCATCACTTATTCTCCCGTCTGTGGTACACGTAGAAGGAGAGGCCTGGGGACAGCTCAGGGGCTTTGGCATTCAGAAGATTAATGGTTTACCGGTTTTAGGTACCGACGGTTTATTCAGGGAGCAGGCAAACGTAAACTTTGGAACAGTTCTGCCGAATTACACGGGAGGCTTCTTTAACCAGTTTGCTTATAAGAATTTTCGGTTAACCGCAACGATTGACTTCCAGCAAGGGGGTAAGTTCTTTTCACTCTCTGACTGGTTTGGCAGTTACACCGGCTTGATGGCCCGTACTGCGGAACTGAATGATAATGGGGTAAACGTCAGGGAGCCGGTAGAAAACGGGGGAGGTGTACACGTTTATGGCGTAAATGAAAGCGGTAAACCGGTAGATTATTATGTTGATGGCAAAACATACTTTAAACAGTTCTCTGATAATTCTTCAGGAATTGCCGACCTGTCGGTGTTCGATGCTACTTATGTGAAACTTCGCGAAGTAAGCCTGGGTTATACTTTCAACATCGGCGAAAATAAGGTAATCAAATCAGCATACATCTCGTTGGTTGCGCGCAACCCCTGGCTAATCTATAAGGCAAACCCAACCGTTGATCCGTCTGAGCTTTCCGATAGAAATGGTGAACAAGGCCAGTTACCCGGCACCCGTTCGCTGGGAATTAACCTTAAAGTGGGTTTCTAATTTTACAACGTCAAACAATTCCAATGAAATTCATCTATACAGCCCTGGCATTTTCGCTGTTGTTTTCTTCCTGTAAGAAGTACGACTTCGGCGATATTAATACCAACCCTGATCCAAATGTGAAGTCGATTCCAAATACCGCGGAACTGTTTACCAATGTTACCCGGCAGATTGCGGGTGACCTTACGATATCCGATGCCACCCCCGGTATTTATGTTCAATATTTTTCGGAAACACAATATCCCGGCGCATCTCTTTACAATATCTCGCGGTCGGATTGGACGGACTATTATGCGCTCCGCCCTGTAACAACAGATCTGTTTTTAGGCGGAGTATTGGAAAGCAGCTATGCAATCATTAACCTTAATACAGACCCTTCAACCGCACCCGCGGCGGCGCAAAATGGCTCAAACAAAAACCAGATTGCGATCGCCCGCATCATGAAAGCATACTTCTTTTCTATCGTTACGGATCGCTGGGGTGATATTCCGTATTCTGAAGCCTTAACCGGCGCAGTTTCTCCGAAGTACGACAAGCAAATGGATATTTACACAGACCTTTTTAAAGAACTAACAGAAGCGGTTGAGCAGTTTGAAACGGCTAGCACAACGGTTAAGGGCGAGTTGCTTTTTAAAGGCGATCCATTGAAGTGGAAACGGTTTGCAAATTCGCTCCGTATGATCCTCGCAATGCGGATTTCAAATGCCGATCCGGCAAAAGCAAGAACACAGTTTCTTGCTGCATACAATGATCCTGCAGGATGGATTGATGATAACAGTAAAAATGCGGCGTTTCCTTTTTTAAACAACAGGAACTTCCGTAACCCCTGGAATGAAAAGATTGATCAACGCGACGACCTCGCACCAAGTAACGTTTTCATCGATACGTTAAACGCATTGTCCGACCGCAGGATTGCAGCATATGCAACCCAGGCCAGCCCCGGGGTATACAGGGGTGCACCTTTTGGGTGGAACCAGGGCGCTATCCAAACCTGGGCCTCAAACAATTTGTATTCAAGAATTGGAACAAAGATCACCGCTATGGATGCTCCGGGTTACCTGGTTACTGCAGCCCAGATGCAATTGGTAAAAGCTGAGGCCGCCTTAAAAGGCTGGATCCCTGTCACAGAAATATCAGCATACAATTTCGCCATAAGGCAGAGCTGGGAACAATGGGGGGTTTATGATGCTGCTGCATTTACGAGCTACATCAATAATCCACGCGTAAACATCGGAACCGGTCTGGGCGATGCAGAAGGGATTAAAAGAAAGATTGGTTTACAAAAATGGATCTCGTTATACCCCAACGGGCAGGAAGAGTGGAGCGAGTGGAGGCGGCTGAACTATCCCACCTTAGCACCCGCAAGAGACGCGGGTGGTGTGGCAATACCAAAAAGGATGGGCTATCCCGGAAATGAACCTACCTTAAACGGAGCCAACTACCAAAGTCAGGTAGCAACAATGCCGGGAGGGGACACCCCGAATACACCCGTCTGGTGGGATAAGTAATCAACGGCATCATCACAACTAATATCATTATTATGTATCGTATCCAAATAAAAGCACTTTTTGTTTACCTGTTCGTTGTTGCAGCTCTTGCAGCCTGTTCGAAAGATATAAACACTGTTCCCGATGTAGCATATGAGGGTGCTCCCATGGTGAACTTCAACAATTATTACGACGATGATGGGATGGCAGGTTATACCAAATATGAGGCAGAACTTAAAGACTCATTTTTCACTGCAAACATCGAAGTTAAACTAACCAATACCACCGAAACGGCTAAGCAGAATATTAAAGTTTACCTGGTGAAAAATGATGCACTGGTATTTGATTACAATACCAAACATGGAACAACCTTGTTGCCACTGCCAGTAACATCTACCGCGTGGAGCCTCGATTTCACCCAACCCGTAATCATAAAAAAGGGTGAGCGTAAGGCCACCATACCGATTATGATTAACCCCTTGAAGTTTGACCTTGCAAAACAAAATGCTTTGGGTATCGCCATCGACAGGGTGGAAGGTGCTGCACTAAACACCGGGGATGAAAGTGCCCTGGTCATAGAATTTGGCGCCAGGAACAGGTATGATGGTTATTATGCTACAAAGGGCAGCGCCTTTCATCCAAGCTACAGCACGTATACCTGGAACTCCCAGGGAGTTTTCGAGTGTGGAGAAGGTTTTGCGCTGGTAACCTCCGGGCCAAATTCCGTTGACCTGAACCCGGGTCAACCACTGTTTACTGCAGGTTCGCTCACGTACTTTGCGGCAGTCGTGCCAAGGTTTACGGTTAACCCGCAAACGAACAAGGTTACAATAAGCTCAACAATTCCAACTACAGTTTTCGTGCAGTACCCAACTTATGATAGCCGGTACGATCCTGCTACCAAAAGCTTTTATATAAAGTATGGCTGGAGTGGCGACAGGGTGGCCACCGATACATTTACCTACTGTGGTCCCCGGTAAGCGTACTTCGGGTCACGTTTTTATAGCTGCAATCCTTGCCGGTTGCGGCTTCTTTTTTATTGGTTAACTAATCAATTCCATTCTTTACTTTTGAAAAAAATGTTTATGTCCCAGGATCAACAACAGGCTAACCAGATTAACATCGAGATAAGTGAAGAAGTGGCGGAAGGAAGTTATGCCAACCTCGCGATTATCACCCATAGTCACGCAGAATTTGTAATTGACTTTGTAAACGTGATGCCTGGTACACCAAAAAGTAAAGTTAAGAGCCGCATCATTTTTACACCCATGCATGCAAAGCGCTTTCTGAAGGCGCTTGAAGACAATGTAAATCGTTACGAGGCTGCTAACGGCACTATCCAGGACCTTGAACAGGTAGAATTACCGCTGCATTTCGGCGGACCAAGCGCGCAGGCGTAATTAGATCAGCCTTTTTTTGGTAGCCGGCAGCCGATTATCTATTAAACTCCGGTTGTGTCACTCACTTGTACCCCATCTTTTCAAGCAGCTTTTTTAAAACTCCGGGCGAACCAAACAACATAAAGCTGGCGAGCTGATTTAATTAGAAACATCTGGTTTGCTCTCCAGCCGTATACGTAAGTCTGCACCTGTGAACCGGTTCGAACGGGAGTGCCAGCCAACAGGGGTTCAAAGGCGGCTATTTTAAACATCCAAAAAAGAAAAGTAGGTAAGACATCGAACGTTTACCTGCAGGAAGATTTTCTTACTGCCACCAATAAAAAAAGCCGGTAATGTTACCGGCTTTTTAATTGAACTAATGTTGAAGATTACTTATTTGGATCCAAAGCTTCGACAATCCTTGCTGAGACATCCTGTAAATGGTACTTGCTAAGTTTATCGGTAGTGCCGGGAATAGCAGCAATTACCTCCGCATTAACCATCCTTAAATATGCCCTTGCAATAGAAGGAATATCGGTGTTCTTAATATTGGGTGAAAGTGCGGCGAATTGCGCGGGTAATCCTGCGGTACTTGGAACCGACGGCCGCAATAAGCCTGCAACGATGTCAACATAAGTTTTCTGCAGGTTTCTACGCCATGGGTCAATTGCCTTTTTGGTTTTAAGCTCCAACCAAATGCTGTTCTTAAGATCGGTCATCATTTCGTCTACCCCGTAAGCCTCGGATCCAAAGCGGTTTGCCGAAATAAGCATACGGTTCAGCCGGGCATTGCTCAACAGGCTGCTTAATGCGTTGGTTTGAACAGTTTGGACCGTTTCGTTTGAAACCGGTTGAGTTATCTTGTTAAGTATGTCCTTATCAACAAGCCAGGTAGGTGTTGCGAAAACCTGTTTGTCCAGGAATGACATGGCTGCTCGTTGAGAAGCCTTGGGTGAAGGTTCGTAAACATTTCCTTCTTCTTCAATACTCTTAAAAGTTTCCTGGATACCGCCAACGGATTTTGCTACGTGGTTTACATAGCGGTTAAACTGGCTTACCACCTGGCTATACATGCCCGAAAGATTGCGGTAAGTATCTCCTTCCTTCTTCGTCCATTCAGGTAAGTTTTTCAGAACTACCTTAAGGTTTTGAATACCATATTCGCTTGCCTTTGCGCTGTTATCGCTAAGGTCTTCTGTTTGTGCGCGTGGATCGTTGTTGGAGCCTTCGCCGCCAAACCAGAGCCTTGGGTTTTTCGGAACCCTGTCGAGCACCCATTTGTTTACAATCTTCCGGTCTTCCTCTACATTCTTTGCGCCCGTCCAGCGGTAACCCCACTCGATGGCCCATTTATCGTAGTCACCTATGCGCGGATAAAGGCCTTTGCTGCTAACGTTGTCTTCAGGCTGAGCAACATAATTGAAACGTGCATAGTCCATGATAGACGCGGTATGGCCATTGGCTTCAACCCATGCTTTATTCCTGAGGTTTTCAACCGGTGTTTTGCTGCTGCTACCCATGTTGTGGCGCAAGCCAAGGGTATGGCCCACTTCATGCGACGATACAAAACGGATCAAATCACCCATCAGGTCGTCGTCAAATTCCATTTTTCTTGCACGTGGATCAACCGCACCAGCCTGGATCATATACCAGTCGTGAAGCAGTTTCATCACGTTGTGATACCAGCCGATGTGACTCTCGAGGATTTCGCCGCTGCGCGGATCGTGTACCTGCGGACCATATGCATTTTGGGTTTCCGAAGCAAAGTACCTTAATACGGAAAAGCGTGCGTCTTCAAGACTCATTGTAGGGTCGTTTTCAGGCCATTCTTTTCCCACGATTGCATTTTTCCAACCTGCTTTTTCAAAAGCTGCCTGCCAGTCGTTAATGCCCTGGATTAAAAACGGCCTCCATTTCCGGGGGGTTGCCGGATCAATATAATATACAATCGGCTTTTTAGGTTCTACAAGCTCACCACGCAGGTATTTTTCTACATCTTCAGCTTTTGGCTCCAGCCTCCAGCGAATGGCAAAAATGGTATTATCTACATTTTGCTGGTTGTCATTGTACTCAACAAAGCGATCTGCAAAAAATCCAACCCGTGGATCATAAGTGCGGCGACTCATCGGTTGAGCCGGTAACAGCTGCATGGATGTATTCAGTTCCAGCGTTACGGCACCCGCAGCGCTTGCAGCCGGCAAACTTGTAGATGGTGATGGCGACGGTAAAGCAAACGGGCTGCTTGCTGAAGCGTTGTATGTTTTAACGGTTCTGATTTCGGTGTTGATCGGAAAAGTTGAGATCTTATCGATATAGGAACGGTCGGATGCAAGTGCAGTCAAGCTATACTGACGTTTTGCATTCGCATCAAGGCCAACAACTTGGTTATCGCCTTTAAAAAAGTCGGTTACATCAATGATTGCTGAATTGCTGTCCCTTCCCAGTGCTTTAATATCGAATGCTGCTGCTATTGGCTCAACATTACTGTTTTTTACCGCTATGGAAATCGGTTGCGAAGAGTCGGAGGCCACGTTAACCGTGGTAACTACACGCATAAATACGCGGTTGTCAGGACCTCTTTCAAAACGTACCGTTTGGGTGTTTACTTCTTCACCGCCATAACCTGCTCCTGTGGCACTCTTACTCACCCTTGTTACTGCTATGATCTCTCTGCCGAATACTGTTTGAGGAATTTCAAAGTAGTATTTGTCTTCAACTTTGTGCACGGCAAACAAGCCTTTCTGACTGATCGCTTTATCTGTGATCACGTCCTTATAAGGCTTAGGACCTGTTTTTGGAGCGGATGCGGCTCCGCCCGGAGTTGGCAACCCGGCAGGTAGTGAAGGAGCCGGTCTTTGCTGCGCCATAGACACCTCTGCTACGCCACCCAACAAAAACAGTAATAGAAGTTTTTTCATATATGTTTATACATTATTAGTTGCCGTGAAGATACTAAACGCACACTATTACCATAAAGTTAAATTGGCCATCTTCAGCCTTCTGAAACAATAGCTGGTTAGCCTTCAAAAAGGCGCGTAAGTCAACTTAAAATCCTAGATTTAGCTGCGGGTAGTTTGTTGCTCAAGGGTTCTTTTATTGATTTACGCACAACGGTATTCTCATGAGTGCGGAACCCGTGTTACCATTGAACCTTAGTTTTGGACAATCAACGTTGTTCCCGGGCAGCCAGGTAAGCGGTTAGGGTACGTTTTGTTGTATTGTAGTTGATCGGGCTTTCGCGACCACTCCGCCACATGGCTAAGGCCGATGCCTGTCCGAGCCTACGGGTGGGCGGGACATCGGGTAACCTCTTTTTGATGGATCAGCCGGGTGCTTCAATCCTTACACATGTTTCACGAAAAACACCGGCTCTGTAGCAGTGCTCCGGCGAACCTAAGTACCTGCTATGAACATCGGTATCCCTGGTGTCCGTGCATTTGTGCACGGAAACCAGCAGGTTTAGGGGCTAGTGCAGGTGTTCGACATTAATGAGACGAACCTCCATAGAGTTGCAGGTTCTGTACACGGGCTTCCACATCTTTGTTGGGCAGTGTATTCAAGTTTTCGTATGAAGGGTACTTCCCTGGTACTTCAAGGCCGCATTGTACACGTAGTTTAAACCATTGAAGGTTCCAGCCACTGCTTAGTTAGTATTAATTAATCATCTCTAGGCCAATATTAACCGCGTATAAGCTTAAGATTAAAAGAAACTTAAATAACCTCGAACGGAAATATGGTGTTATGAAGGGGGCTATTTTCATGTTCTACTAAAAACGCTAACGATTGATTTTGAGCTCGCCTGGTAAAACTTTACCTCATCCTGTGCCGCATATTTCTGCTCCCCGGCCGGTAATATCTGTATACCGGATCTATGTTCAATCATCTGATAAAACTTTATTATAGATGCTTTAAAAAAAGATGGTAGATTGAACCCAATAATCTCAACTTTCACGACTACATGTGCTTCGAAATCATCAAGTGGTGGCACAGATTTGGTGGCTTTGATAAAATAGCGAACTTGTGTTTCTTCTTTTTAAAATTATTAGTCTTTTAAAAGTAATTTCCTTAGAATTGTGTCTTATTCATCGACTGTTTTTAATTATAACTTTAATCAATTACTAAAACTAAAACCATTGAGTCATGGCTGAAACAAAACCAACTGCAGTAGTTAAAACATCAACATCCGTTCAACCGAGGAAAGGGGGCAATCTGATTGCCTGGATAGCTCCATTCGCTTGTATTCTCGCTGGCTACATTCTGTGGCGCTTTGTTTTAGGTGCTGACTCTAACTTCACCTCTCCTGATAAAGCAGGTGGATTTTGGCCAGGTCACCAGGGACCTAAGTCTGCTCTTGCAGGGGTTTACGAGGGTGGTATCATTGTACCTTTATTAATTGGTTGTTTGTTAACCGTACTTACTTTCGTTGTTGAGCGTCTGTTAACCGTTAGCCGCGCATCCGGCAGAGGAAGCATCGCGGAATTCATCCGTAAGGTTCAGTTCAACCTTGCTAACAGGGATGTTGACAAGGCAATTGCAGAATGCGACAGGCAAAAAGGTGCAGTAGGCAATGTAATGAAAGCTGGTTTGCGCAAGTACAAAGAAATGATGACTGACCAGGAGCTTGCAACGGATCAGAAAGTACTCAACATTCAAAAAGAAGTTGAAGAAGCTACAGCACTTGAATTACCAATGCTTGAAAAAAACCTGGTATTTCTATCAACCATCGCTTCGGTAGCTACCCTTTTGGGACTGCTTGGAACGGTTATGGGAATGATTCGTTCATTTGCCGCACTTGGTGATAGCGGTGGTGGTGAAGCTGCTTCTAAATTATCACAAGGTATCTCCGAGGCCCTGTACAATACGGCTCTTGGTATCGGTACCTCAGCCCTCGCCATCATCTTCTACAACATCTTCACTACTAAGATCGATGCTATTACTTACGGTATTGATGAGTCCGGTTTTACTTTAACACAAAGTTTCGCTGCGAACTACAAATAATCGCCATCGGGTTTATGGAAAAGGTGCTTTCTTGTTTCTAATTATCAAACCTTAAAATACGAAAATGGCAAGACCGAAAATGCGCCGGAATAGTACGAACATTGACATGACGGCGATGTGTGACGTGGCGTTCTTATTGTTGTCTTTTTTCATCCTGACTACCAAGTTCAAGGCTCCGGAAGCAATACCTGTTATTACACCAAGTTCGGTATCAGCAAAGGTTGCTCCTGAAACGGATGTAACACTGATAACGATAAGTAAGGATGGTAAAGCTTTCATTTCACTGGACAATCCGGAAGTAAAGCAGAAGATGGCGGAGGATATGAACAAGGAGAAAAATCTTGGACTTACCGCTGCTGACATTGAAGCCTTCAAAACGGTTAGTTTCTTTGGATCATCCTTTAGCCAGTTACCTTCTTATTTGAAAGTACCTGCTGACCAGCTGAAAGCTACCGATGTACCAGGTATCCCGATCGACACGGCTGCGGCCAAAAACGAACTTATTGACTGGATGAAGTATGTTGTAGCTGCACACTCCGCGACGGGTGCGAAATTTAACCTGATCCTTAAAGGAGATAACCTGGCTAAGTATCCACAGTTCAGAAGTGTTGTTGTCGCATTTAAAAAGAACGCTCAGTTTAAGTTCCAGATGGTGACAAACCCTGAAGGGGTTCCCGAAGGAACTGATCTTTGGAAAAGATACCAGACCTCTGGTGGTGCTCCAACCCCTGAAGCAGGAGGTTAGTTAGCCGAATGAACCGATAATATTTCACCTTAAATTTACGCAACATGGCAGAAATGGATACCTCGGGCGGTGGTCACCATAAGAAGGGGCCCGGGGTTAAAAAAGCAAAGAAATTATCTACCAGGGTAGACCTTACCCCCATGGTGGATCTGGGTTTCCTGCTTATTACGTTTTTTATCTTTACCACAACGATGAGTCAGCCGACGGCAATGAACCTGCCTTTGCCTGATGATACTGCTACACCCGATGAACAAAACAAGGCAAAGGAGAGTGGAGCATTAACGTTGCTGATCGGTAAAAACAGTACGGTTTATTATTACGAAGGTCAACTTGCTGTAGATGCTGGTCAGAACAATTTCAAGACCAGCACAATGAAGCAGATCCGGGATGTCATCATTGAAAAGAAAAGAAGAACTCCCGAGAAAGACCTGGTTATCGTGATCAAGCCTAATGACGAGTCAACCTACAAGGACCTTGTAGATATCCTCGATGAAATGCTCATTAATGATATTAAAAGATATGCACTCGTGGATATCGTAGACGTCGAAAATGAGTTGATCCGCTTAACCGAAGGAAGTCCTTCGGCAGCCAGGTAATCGCTTTATGGAATTCAAGCCAGTTAGCATCTAATCAAAAAATAAGCGAATGGAGACAAACAAAATATTAAACGCCGACATACTCGACATTATCTTCGAAGGAAGAAATAAAGAGTATGGAGCCTATGACCTCAGGAAAACGTACAATCGCAGGTTGGGTATCGCTCTCGCAGTGATGATGACCGTATGTATATTGGCGTTTGTAGGCTCAATCCTGGGAAATCGTAAATCGGAGGAAAAAGCTGAGATCATCGTTCAGGATGTGAAGCTTGAAGACGTGAAAGAGGAAAAGAAGGTAGAACCACCACCTCCTCCTCCTCCCCCTAAGCCACCACCACCAAAAGTTGAAATCACCAAGTTTACGCCTCCCAAGATCGTTGAAGACGTGGAGGTAAAACCTGAAGATGAAATCAAGGAAGTTGAAAAACTTGAAGACACTAAAATTGGTACCATTAACCAGGAAGGTGCTAAAGATGAAGGTCTTGTTGCTCCTCCAATTGAGTCTAAAGGTACTGGTGTTGTAGAAGCGCCTAAGAAGCAGGAAGAAGACTACGACAAGGTGTTTACCAAAGTGGAAAAAGAAGCCAAATTCCCGGGAGGACCTGGAGCATGGCAGAAATACCTCGAAAGAAACCTAAACGCACAGGTTGCATCTGATGATGGTGCCCCAGTAGGAAATTATACCGTAAGGGTACAGTTCATTGTTGATAAAACGGGAGCCATCAGTAATGTTCAGGCAGTTGAAGTTCCAAAAGCCTGTCCAAGTTGTGGTCCTGAAGCGGTTAAAGTTATCAAAAGAGGTCCAGCCTGGGAGCCAGCCGTTCAAAACGGTAGAAACGTTATTTACCAGGCGATTCAGCACATTACTTTCCAGGTTGCTGAAGAATAATTAAGTATACACTTTTAGTATGTAGGCCCTCCGTTGGAGGGCCTTTTTTGTTTCTGCTTAACTTGCACCAAACACTGCGCGATGATCGGAAAGCTAATGGGATGGGATGATACAATTGTGGCACTGGCGACACCCCAGGGTATAGGCGCCATTGGTGTTATACGACTAAGTGGCAACAAGGCGATCGGTACGATCAATGAAATGTTTAAATCAAGGGACCTTACCCAGCAGCCTGGACATACCCTGCATGTTGGCTTGCTGCACGATGGAACGGATGTACTTGACCAGGTAGTCGTATCGCTTTATAGGGCGCCGGCCTCTTATACCGGCGAGGATGTTGTAGAAGTATCCACGCATGGTTCCCCGTTTATCCAGGAAAAAATTATTAATGCAATAACAACACGGGGTGTAAGGCTCGCAAAAGCCGGAGAGTTTACGCAACGTGCTTTCCTGAACGGTAAACTCGATTTAACCCAGGCTGAGGCCGTGGCTGACCTGATTGCCAGCAACACGGATGCAAGCCAACGTACGGCCCTTAATAACGTTCGTGGTGGCTTTTCAGTGGTGCTCAGGGATCTCCGCGATAAGTTGCTTTCTTTTTCCGCACTTATTGAATTAGAGCTCGACTTTAGCCAGGAAGATGTAGAATTCGCAGATCGCAGCCAGCTTTATGATTTAATCACATATGCGCAGGGATTAACTACCCAACTGATATCTTCTTTCCACTTGGGTAACGTAATCAAAAACGGGGTGCAGGTGGCGATTATTGGTCATCCAAATGCCGGCAAATCAACCCTGCTAAACACATTATTGAATGAGAACCGGGCCATTGTCAGCCACATACCAGGCACTACCCGCGACACCATCGAAGAGGTCTTAAACATCGATGGCATTCTGTTTAGACTCATCGATACTGCTGGCATACGCGCTCATACCGAGGATCAGATCGAAAGTGTCGGCATTGAACGCAGCCTCGAGAAAATGAAGAAGGCCGACCTGGTCATCTACCTCTTTGATGTGAATGAAATTGAAGCGGCTGACTTATTGCGTTTTCTCGCGGAGAGCGAAGCAAATGGTAAACGGGTGCTGCTTGCAGGCAACAAGGTCGACCTTGTTGAACATGATGAAATTGCATTAAAGTTTTCGGGCATTAACGTGCTGTTCTTGTCGGCACAAAAACATATCGGCATCGATGTGCTCAAGCAGCGCCTTGTTGACCTGGTAATCGGGGGTGAGGTGAACACCGAAAACACAATTGTATCTAACGCACGCCATTTTGAAGCACTTAGGCTGATGAACACGTCGCTGGCTGAGATAGAAAAAGGACTGCAGGACCAAGTCAGTGGCGACCTGTTGTCCCTGGATATCCGCCGTTGTCTTTACTACCTTGGTGAAATTACGGGCGAGGTTACCAATGAGGACCAGCTTGATTATATCTTCTCGAAGTTTTGTATCGGCAAATAGCAAACAGAAGCACTCTTAATCAACCAAAGCTGTTGTCGCCTTGGTACGCTTAACTGTTGTGGTCAACCTACAGGAAGAACATCTTCCAAATGTTTGTGACCGGTTATTGCGGGTTCTTATGCCTGGCCAGTCATACAGCAATCTTCCGCCCAAATCCGGTTTTTGCCATTCAAACAGGATTAGCCCGTCCCCTGTAATAAGATCGGCACTTCTCAACTGTGCGGCTTTTTTTGCAAGCCTTAATTGGCAGTATGGCTTACAAGAATAAAGTAATTGAGAATCCTAAAACCGGTCAGAAGATCCGGTTTATTCAAACAGGGGCTGATACAGGTGGAGAACTACTCGAAATGGAATCGATCTTGCGGCCATTTTCTACTGAGCCAAAGCCGCACTACCATCCCGCACAACGGGAGGACTTCCTGGTAATATCCGGCGAATTACACGTGAAATTAAACGGGGAGCTAAAAGTCCTGCATGCGGGCGATACGATACACATTGCCGAAAACGTGGTGCATTCAATGTGGAACAATTCAAATAGTCAGACTATCGTAAACTGGAAAGTTCAACCCGCACTACAAACCGAATACCTGCTCGAAACAACTATTGGGCTTGCAAGGGATGGAAAGACCAACCATGAAGGCATGCCTAATATTCTGCAAACGGCGTTACTGCTGAAGAAGTATTCCAATGAGTTTAGGTTGGCAAAACCAGCTTTTAGCGTTCAAATAATACTCTTTTCCATTCTTAAGCCCGTTGCCCTGATCATGGGCCTTAAATCAGTTTACGCAAAGTATTTAGATTGACCTGGAACAGAGCGTTTTCATGAGCTGGAATAAAGGGCCGGGATCTTCAATCTGGTAGTAAACAGGGCTGTCCTCCTGCCCATTGTTAAACTAATGAAGTGAGTAACCTCTTACCTTGCTACCAGTCCACAGCAAACAAGCTTAAGCTTATCAACGCAAACTGTGATAAAGATCTTGAGCATTCAGGCTCATGTTTGGTGCAATCTTAAACAGCTTGCCCGTCATCACTTAGTGTATTGTGCCATCTGCCGCAGGGAAAGCAGGTTTTTCATAAAGATATAAACACAAGAGGTGAGCAGGATGCTCACCCTTGTGTTGAAAAATTAAGAACCTTACTGCTTTGTTGCAGTGATGTTGAGGTGGATATCGACTGTGGGTAATATATGATGTTCACCCAATGCAGGATCAGCAGCATAGCTCATTCCGTAGTCGACACGATTAATCGTGAACATAGCTTCAGCTTGCAAGGTGTTTGCAGCAACGATTATCCGGCCCGGAAACGAAATTGATTTGGTCACCCCGAGTAAAGTAAACCTGCCGGTGATAAGATAGTTTGCTCCACTAACTGCATCTTGTCCGGTAGCGCTGTATGGCTCAACCGCGGTAATCTTAAAACTGGCAGTTGGATGTAAGAGAATATTGAAAAAGTCCTGGCTCTTCAAATGACTTTCTAATTGTTCTTTTGGTGGTCCATCCAGGTTAACTACGTTTATAGATGAAATGGGTATTGAAAATGAGCCACCGGTTACCTGTCCATCTTTCACCCTAAGGTCACTACCGTCTACACTAAATGTTCCCTTATTAAAGTAGCCACTTAATAGATAGCCCTTCCATTCAATAGCTGTGTTGGGTGTATTAATTGCATAATGTTCTGTTTTGTTTTCGTTTGTTTTTTTGCAACTTGTAAGTAAAACAATCAGGGTTAATGTCTGAATAAATAGCTTTTTCATTTTTTGTAATTATTGTTGGCTTTTGCTAAGCGCAGTTTATTAAAATTGATTAATTGTTTGATTTCTTATGAAGTCCGGTTAAATTTTGACCGGAATTTTGATTAGATAAAAAGGACACCGTATTTCTCGGACAATTGTTTTGTCATATGTGTAATGATCGCCGGGGGCGGAGGACCTTGAGGTGGTACAATACTCAGTTCTTCAGCAGCTGGAAAGCTGAATTCCATAAAGTATTCCAGGAATTTACCCGGTGTAATTACGGTAAGGAAACGGGCTGTAGTGGAATTAATGATAAATTCATGGGGTACCATCCTGGGTGCAAAAACCGAATCGCCGGCGCGTGCCTCCACTGTTTTTTCACCTACCCGGAAAGTCATCGCGCCCTCCAGCACGTAAAAGGTTTCATCTTCGTTGGTGTGGCAATGTGGCGGCGGTTCTACTCCTTTGGGAAGTGTCATATCTACCAATGCCATTGTTCCATTTGTTTGTTCCGGCGAAATCAATGTTTTAAAGTATCCGCCCTGGTAATTGCGGTAGTCGGATATGTTTGTTGCTGTTGTAGTTTGAAAATTATTCATTTGATTTATTGTTTTTATTACGATGTAAAATTGTAATGAAAACCATCTTCAAACTTGTAAAAATCCGACCTGTTTTGATGATAATACTAAATGGGAAAGAACCCTAATGAGCACATGAAAAAAAGCCCCGGGTTATTTATTCCGGAGCTTTTAAAATTAATTACAACAATCTTAATTTAATTTTTTGTACTTGTTAAAGGCGCTTGTTTTACAAAACATTTACCATGGGTAACAAATAATTCGTTTGATTTTCGTGTCACCAGCTTCGATGGACTTACACCGGTAATGGTTTTGAAGTCTTTGGAGAAATGCGCCTGGTCGTAGTAACCCGACTCATATGCTAGTTCGGTAAGCGACATCTTTGGGTCCTTTTCAATACAGTGAAAAGCGTAGTTCAAACGAATGATCTTACTGATCTCTTTTGGTGAAAGTCCTACATTGTTTTTGAACAGGCGTTCCAGGTGCCTGTTGCTAATGCCTAGTTTCTCTTCGAGTTTACCAAGATTAACTCTGCCATTGTTCAGTTGAAGTTGTTTTAAGGTGTATTCGATATAAGGCGCTTGCCCATTGTCGGGTTTTAGCCGGTGTTCAAAAAAAGCGTTTAGCAAGCTGATTTTTTCCCCGTCTGATGACTCATAAAGTTGCTCTAGCAGGTTGTGAACATCTCTACCCCAGAATGCCCCGAGGTCGATGCTTGCCACATTTATACATTCATGCATATTCAATGGCAGTAATTGTTTTAAGCCGGAGGGCTTAAATTGTACCTTCAACAGCCGGGTATGTCCCTTAAACTTAAGCCATATTGGTTGGGTAAGCTGGCCCACCACAAAGGCCTGGGATGTAGTTAACATAGGTTCATCCGGTCCCTTCATGTTGTATTCGTGGCTATCACCAAAAAGAAACAACATAGACACCTGGCCGAAGGGTACCAATCTCCAAACGGGTGATATCGTGGTCATTTCCTGCCAGTTGATATCAACAAGCATATAATTGTCGATAAAAGGCTTTAATGCAGAACTTGGTGCGTAAAGGTCGGCTTTCATGGTAGTTATGTAAGTCTTGAACTGATGGAAAATCAGGCTTAGTTGTAAACAGGCAAAGGAAATGGCTGTGTCAATCCCCGACAATAGCATAACCATGTGGTATACGGCTGCTTTCATCTTTAAAAGCAGTTATGATTGTTGAGCCTTCCTCAGCTTCAACAAATATGGGCGCCTGTTAAACAGGAAATGTTGGTGTAGACCAACATTCTTTCAACTCATAAATGGAGAGAAGCTTAAGATTGTAGTGGTCCAAAGGGTACGAGTAGGTTCAGGTATCCTGATACCAATCATCCTTTAAACCATAGAAGCCGTTGCATTCACCAGGTCAATGCAACGGTGCCGGGTTCCCGTTTGTCAACATCAATAACACTATCCGCGCTTTAGAGCTTTTTTTGTGAACAGTAGGGGTGCTTGAAGATTATCAAGTGAGGATTCTTTTTAAGGCACTAATCGGAATACAGTAGAAGTTTGATGCACACCATTGCTGCCGTGTTTCAGCCCTTAGGAAGCCCAGTGTTATGGGGACAAGCCTAAACTTAGAAGTCGAACACCAATATAATTAGTGATATGAAAACTCTTTATCCCGCAATTTGCCTGCTGTTATCCTGCATGCTCTTTTGCCTCGCCTGTTCGCGTGACCGGGAAGACACTACCATCAGTGGTCTTGAACACCTAATCGTAAACGCATCGGCGAAGGGATGGGAACTGTATACCTGGCCCGAAGCAAACAACTGGAAGTTTTCGTTTTTGCCGGGCACCAACCGGCTAAAGAGTTTATCTGAAGTTACCTTACGGGATGGTGTTGGGAACCTTGCATTGGTCACCGGCCCCGACTCGGCAAAGATGGTTCTCAACCGGTTTCCTGCTGGAGAAAATATCGTGTTAATAGGGGAGGGATGGCTCCAGCAAACATGGGGCACACCCTATGGCGACCTTCAGCTTCCTCCGACGAAGATAATCGATGACCTGAGGCGTTTTTGCATACAGAAGAAGCTCTCGTTTACCGTTGCAAATGGAGATGGCAACAGGATAGCAATGCGCTGTTTTGCTTGTGCTGCTATCCTATTTCAAACGGCTCTCAATCAGTTTGGCCGTTTCTGATAAGTCCCAAATCCCGCAAGATTATGGCTGATTCTTTAGCATGTTAAAGGATAAACATAGCTAGCAGGGTAAAGCGTGGATAAGACCTCACCTTGATGTCTTGTAAGTCGTAACAAAACCCCTTTGGTAAGTGCTACGCTCGATAGCTTAAAGAACAAGGTTTTCCACGCCACCCTCAAAACCATTCCCCACCCCTCCACCTCCTTTAGAGCTTAAAATATTTACTCCAGATTCATCTGCGACTCCGGCGATATTACTTCCACGGGTTCCGGAACGCTCACCTACCCGCCCGTTTTTAACACCTCCACCACCATCTGCAAAAAACCTGGAAGCAACAATTACAGCTGTAACTGCACCGGCAAACATGAGTACTTTTTTCATAGACAAGATTTGAGGGACATCTAAAATAATCATCAAATCCAAATGTTTATAGTGTTGAGGCCGGAATATTTGGGCTTTCGGTTTTCACAAGCACCAGGGAAGCCGCGGCCATACAAATACACCATTGAACAAATTGTCGGATGAACACTTTTAATCCTCCGGTAGTGGTATTATCTTAAGCGATAATTATGGAGCCATCTACTACCCGTAAAGCAGAAGTTGTAACAATTACAACTGGGCAGGCACCCGCTGTTGGGTCTAAAAAGTTTCTCCGCCTGATCGATTTGCTGCAAAAGCAATACGTAAAACTCTCCCGTGGTTCAATACAGCCGTCCTTTGCCTTAACCTATAAAGGTGGATCTGCGCATGAGTTTGGAACATCAAGGCCGGTATTTACTTTAGTACTTAATAATGACCACGCGGTCTCGGCCCTTAGCACGCTTGACCAGACCACCATTATAGAGGCTTACCTCACGGGAAGCATAGATATCAATGGCGACATTATGGGCGCGCTGGCCTTGCGCGAACTGTTCAACGACAAACGTGGGGCGGGGTTTCTTTGGCGCTTTGTAAGACCACTGCTTTTCGGCCAGGTGCGGAGCGACAAAAAATGGATCTCCAGCCATTATGATACCGACGCCGATTTTTTTACCCTTTTTCTCGACACGAGGCATCGCGCCTATTCGCAGGCTGTTTTCCTGAACGACGATGAAGCCCTTGAAGACGCGCAAACCCGTAAGCTCGATTTTGCTTTAGCTGCGGTTGGTGCAAAGCCGGGCGACCATATTCTTGACATTGGCAGTGGTTGGGGAGCGGTGGTTGAGCACGCTGGCCGCAAAGGCATTCGTGTAACCTCACTGACCATATCGGAACGATCAAAAGAATATGTGCAAAAGATTATCGACGCGCAAAATCTTCCCTGTGAAGTTTTGCAGGAGCATTTTTTCGAACACAGCGCCCATCAACGCTATGATGCGATAATCAATTGTGGGGTTACGGAACATTTACCTGACTACGCCGCTTCGCTCAAACACTACTCCGCCCTATTGAAGCCCGGAGGTTGTTTATACCTCGATGCCAGTGCAGATAAAGTAAAAAACGGCCACGGTTCTTTCATGGGCAAATACGTTTTTGAAGGCAATGCTTCCCTGCTTTGCCTGCACGAATACCTCGCAGCCGTAGCAAAAAGCTCATTTCAACTAAAAGGGGTTTGGGATGATCGCCATAATTATTACCTGACAACCAAAACCTGGGCGGAAAAACTGGAAGCCAATCGTTTTATCATTGAGCGACGCTGGGGCAAACAGTTGTTCAGGATATTTCAGCTTTACTTATGGGGAAGTGCGGAAGGCTTTCACTCCCAGATGATTGGTGCTTACCGGTTAGTGCTGAAGCTGCCTGAAGCGTCATGAATGTGTGCAAACTTTTCTATTGGTTGTACACCAAGGCAAGCCCTTGTTATTGGAGTCTGATGAACTATAAGTAGGTGAAGTTTACTTTCTGCTTTCTTCGCGCACGAACTAGAACAGTTTAAGTCCATAATAGCCAATCAGCGTAAAGGCAACACAACGGGTGATAACCCCGATACAACACCAGGTAACGAGTTTTTGCAAGGGCGCCTTGAATCCGATACCCACTGCCAGACTTACGGGAGCCCCTACTGTGATTGTCCCGAGCAGACCTAAGCCAATCACTCCATACTTGTTCCATATCCGGTATACCATGCCAGTGGTTGGCTTTGGTGCTTTTGGCACCTGATTGCGGGTAAAAAACTTCCGAATTCTATCACTCAGGAAAGCGGCGACAAATACACCAGCAATACCTCCCGTTACGCTGGCCAGGAAAATCACCCAAGGTGACAAGCCAAATACAAAACCTGCCGGGATTGCTGCATAAATTTCGAAACTGGCCAGGCCTGCTACCGTTAATATCTTTAAAAACATTGATGCCGTTTGTTGAAAAGCCGGAAAGCTATTGCTTTTTGATGCACCACTTATGTTAAACCCCGTTTAACGAGCTTAGGCGAGGTGGACAGAGTTGATACCTAATGCAGGTGACAACACCTGCCCGGGCGATCGGTGGACGCAGGTGACATACCTGCACGGGCGATGGGTGGACGCAGGCGACAACACCTGCATGGGCGGATGCGAAGGACGCAGGTGACAACACCTGCATGGGCTAATGCGAAGAGCGCAGGTGACAACACCTGCATGGGCGAGTGACAACACCAGCGTCGGCGGGTGACAACACCTGCGCGGGCGAATTTAATTTTGGTGAAGGTCGTCAAGGATTATCGCAAGCCACAGATTGGTTAAAAGTTGCTTCGCGTATATTTGAGCTCTTCACCGACATTTACTTTTTACATGAAATACCTGCTTAGTCTACTTACCCTTATAGCACTTCAACAATTGACTTACGCGCAAGAAACGATACCGCTTTATCCAGCCGGGATGGTGCCAAACTATAAAGACGGTGGTGAGAAAGAAAACAGAGAAACTACCGACATACTCCGTATTTCACTGGTTCAGATACCGGATATTGCAGTGTACCTGCCACCTAAGAGAAACGCATCCGGCCAGGCAGTGGTTATTTGCCCAGGTGGCGGATACTCGATATTGGCCTACGAGTGGGAGGGTGTAGAAGTTGCGAAATTGTTGAATGCAAAAGGGATTGCAGCATTTGTACTGAAGTATCGGCTCCCCGATCCTAAAAGCAGTATAACCCAACACTTGTCACCTTTACTTGATGCAAAACGTGCCTTGCGCTATGTGCGGGCCAATGCGGGTAAATGGAACATTCAAAAGGATCGTATCGGCATCATGGGCTTTTCAGCCGGTGGGCACCTTGCCTCAACAATGCTGACCCAATTTAATGAGGGCGATAAAGCAGCTAAAGACTCCATAGAGCAGCAAAGTTCAAGGCCTGACTTTGGCATATTGGTTTACCCGGTTATTTCTATGAGCAAGCCTATTATGCACCAGGGCTCACGCAATCGGCTGATTGGCGCAAACCCGCCGTCGGAGCTGGCAGCAAAATACTCCAGCGAGCTACAGGTAAAGAAAGAAACACCTCCCACTTTTTTGGTTCATGCAATGGATGACGCTGGTGTGCCCGTAGAGAATAGCCTGCTATTTTTCCAGGCTATGAAAGACAAGGGGGTAACCGGCGAACTACACGTTTATCCAACAGGTGGTCATGGTTTTGGCTTAGCTGTTGGCCGTGGAAGCCTGGAAAACTGGACCACACTGTGTATCGAATGGATGAGAAGTTTAAATCAGAAAAAGTAGAAATGGCCTTTAATCGTGTGAATACCTGCGGCACAAACACTGTTACAGGCTATAGGATGACTGATCAATTTTCGAATTGTTTCATCAAAATAAATGGCCCATTAACGTCAGGATCACACTATTTGTAACTCTTTGTATCGAGAGGCGATTGACAATTGGTTGAGCGGTGAATAGAAGTATGCAGTACAAGTGAGTGACACAACAATGATGAGCAGAATTACTACTGCCGGTTCCCAAAAAATATTTTATCCTTTCGCTTTCGCTACCTTCTCGAAATCGTTCATGACCGACCATTCCTGGGTTGTTCCTGGCTTCTCCTGCCCATGTTTCGCACGCGCAATATCGATGGGATTGCCAAAAATATAGAACCATTTCTGCTTGAAGCCTTTCGCGCTTTTCCAATCATGCCACATGTCAACATACTCGTGGAAATTTATGGTAAGTGGGTTTGCTTTATTTTTTATGTTGGTTGTGATGCCATAATGCACCTGTTCTTCCTCTCTTTGATAAGTGCCAAATAACCTGTCCCAAAAGATGAAGGTTGCACCGTAATTTTTGTTGATGTATTTCTCCTGAGATCCATGATGCACACGATGATTAGACGGTGTTGCTATGATGTACTCTATTGCGGGATGCAGCTTCCTGATGTATTCGGTATGTACCCAGAATTGAAACAGCACCGCTACCTGGTTGACGACAAAAAATACAATGGGGTGAAAACCAATAAATGCCACCGGTAAAAAGAAGATAAGTTTCAGGTGTTGCACCCAGCTTAACCGGAATGAAACAGTAAGATTGTAATGCTCGGCGCTATGATGCACAACATGGGTTGCCCACCAGAACCGTTGCATATGTGATATACGATGCGACCAATAACTACAAAGATCGAAGATTAGGTAACAGGGAATGAGCGTCCACCAATTGAGTGCCATACGCCAGGGCAGGGCATTGTAAATCCAGATCACGAAAGTAAACATGCTGACCTTTATTAAAAGGTTGATGAGCACATTACCAATACCAACGCAGATGGATCCAAAGCTTTCTTTTTTATCGTAGATCTGCCGGTGCTCCCGGTATGCAACAAACCATTCAAGCAATACAAAGAAGAACATGACCGGGGCCGCCCAAACGATTATATTGGGGGCATTCGCTTCAATGGTATGCAGCGAATCAAAGGAGATGGGGTCAGCGCCAAATAATTTTTGTAATAACAAGTGGTGTTTTGTGCATTGGATAAATCTGCCTGGTAATGCTGTTATGATTTATAGCAGCAAGCCGGAGGAGAAAACAATACGCCCAAAAGTTACAGAAGAAATTATGCCAAAATGCAGTTTATCAATTAATTATGAAAATGATTACGAAACGAGCCTGCGGTATTATGCTTTTTGATCATACAAACTGGACTGCTTTTCTTACGACTTGAAGGTAGAAAAGGTCGCCATTGCGCAAAGCAGCACTATATGCATTTGTTTTTTTAGTGATTACTTAATATACCGGTTGAGCCACTTTGTGCAACGTGGTACCCAGAAACAGCTGATTACATTGTACAATCTTATTGAATTTTACGCAGTGTATGTCGCCAGATAAGTGTTCAGTTTTGTTTAGATGCCATTAAGCTGCAGCATTGGAGTAGTCACCTGATGTGGACATTTTAAAATCACTAGCGTTGGTTTTTTGAATTACGATTGCTGATGGAGACCAGGCTTAGGACCGGTAGTACCAATCCTGCAACAGCCTGTTGAATTATTCTTTACATTTAATTTCTACCAATTAAATGCGGAATGAAAATACGGGGCCTGTTTTTGTTGTTAATTTCCATTGGTTCAAACAGGCTTTTTGCCCAGCCTTCGGCAGTAAAGCCTGAAGGTGATACCAGCACATCCAGGATAACCACCAAGGCGCAGTTTCCCGGGGGAACATCCGGATGGGTGAAGTACCTGCAACAGCACCTGAATGCAGGTGTTGCCAATGCTGAAAAAGCACCACCAGGAAATTACCTGGTGCGGGTGCAGTTTATGGTAGACAAAGAAGGAAATGTAACCAATGTAAACCCGGTACTAACGCCTGCACTTTGCAAAAGCTGTGGCCCGGAGGCAGCAAGGGTAATTCAAAACGGACCTAAATGGATACCTGCAACTGCTGATGGAAAAGCGGTTGAATACAAAGCGATCCAACAGATAACCTTCCAGGTTGCGAGAGATACTTTCATTTACAAGGCACCTGCACCAGGTCCGCCGGTAATGCCGTTTCGCAACCTTGGTTTGCAAGAAGCCATCCAGGAGGCGGGTGAGGCCGGCAAAATGGTGTTTGCACAATTTGAAGTAGCTACATGCGAAAGGTGTAATGAAACTGCTGATGTTGCTTTTGCATCAAAGTCGCTGGCCGATGCTGTTGCGCAGAAATGTATACCTATTAAGATCGGGCTTAATAGCGTAGACCGCGCAGACTTCATAAAAAGGTACAACCCCTTAAGTCAGCTGGGTACTTTCTTTATCTCACCTGATAGCGAATTGCTGAGCCACTATGCAAGAACGAGTTCAAGACCGGGTGATTACATGAACGAACTTGAAAAAGCCTACCTGAAGCAAACCGAAGGGCGGGTAACGTTAAAGGAGCTCGATGAAGAATGGAATGCCAATCCGCAAAACTTTGTGGCAATGGAATTAAACCTTGTAAGACGCCAAAGCTTTGGTTGGAACACCGACAGTTTACTGGATGTATATGTAAGACGGTTATCACCCGACTCGCTTCAATCCGATAGAACGATCAGCTTTCTTAGTGGTATGGCACCTTCAATATTTTCCGCCACGAATGCCATCATGCGCCGCAACAGGCAGGTATTTAGCAGGGTATGGAACAGCCTGCCACAAACAAAAAGGGTAGAGATCAACAGGCGGGTTATCAGTAAGTCCTTAAGCCAGGCAATTACCGCCAAAAGTGTATCCATGGCTGAAGCTGTTGCACGGTTTAGCAAAGGAACTTATGGCACTGCGGCCGGTGATAGAGCACAGCAGGGTTATGATAAGCAGCTGTTGAATTACTACCTCGGAGTAAAGGATACGTTGAATTATGTTGCGCATGCAATGAATTATTACGACAGATACCTCATGGTAACAGATCTTGCGTCGGTACTTAAAACAGATTCAGTCAACCGCATGAAGTCCCTTGACGCTGCAACAACAGAAAGGGTGGAAGATCCCCGTAACAAGGGAAAGTTTGTGAATATGCGGCGTATATCATTTGTTCCGCAGGGAAGTATTATCGCTGCTGAATTGATTCACGGTGCACAATCCATGTACCTTTTTACAACCAGGCAGGAGCATTTAAAAAAAGCAGTTGAATGGGCAAAAAAGGCCAGGTCGTTGTATGAGTTTGCCGATATGGAAGGTGTGCTGCCGCGGCTCTTATACACCACGGGTGATACATTACAGGCAATCGTTTTGCAAAAAGAGCTGGTGAAGAAGTCGCAGCAGGTACGCGGGAAAAGTACGGTTGAACAAGCTACGCTTGAATTAATGGAAGCAGGGAAACCCCTCCCTAATAGGGTGGCACTTTAATTTGAGTCGCCACTTGACAGGTATGAATGGCTTAACTAAAAATCTTTGTTGAAACTAAGATGCCTAAGCAGTTGCAAATGCATTATACCGCCGAGCCGTTTGGAACCGGGTTTATTTATTTCGCCAAATGCAGTCAATCCTGTCCTTACTTAATTATTCTGCTGAGTGTTTTTCTAAATAGTTGTTCGTCCCGTTTCATCCCTGTACGTCCCCAGCCTGGTGATCCCTCAGCGAAAAACATATACCTGGCGGATCCTACTATATTCCGGCATAAGGGTACCTATTACTTATATGGAACGGGTGGTGATCGATATAACCAGGGCTTTGCAGTGTATTCTTCAAAAGATCTAAAAACCTGGGTGGGTCCTTCGGGTAAACTTGACGGCTACGCTTTACGGAAAGGGCAAGTATTTGGTAGCGCACAGTTTTGGGCACCCCAGGTATTTGGCCACGCAGGAAAGTTTTATATGGCATATGCTGCTAATGAGCACATTGGTATGGCTGTAAGTACAACTCCCCTGGGACCATTCGAGGGCACTTCAGCTAAGCCCATTTCGGGTGAAACAAAACAGATCGACCCATACGTGTTTAACGATGGTGATGGAAGAAACTACCTGTACTACGTAGTTGTAGCCAATGGAGGTAACAGGATTTATGTAGCAGAAATGCAAGCGGATATGCTGTCCGTAAAAAGCGAGACCGCAAGGCTTTGCATTGAAGCCGGTGAGCAATGGGAAAATGTTCGTAAAGACCAATGGTCGGTAACTGAAGGGCCGACAGTATTAAAGCATGGAGGGCTGTATTACCTGGTTTATAGTGCCAACGACTTTCGCAGTGTTGATTATGCGGTGGGTTACGCAACAAGCCCGTCGCCTCTTGGGCCATGGACAAAATCTAAAAACAACCCTATCATTCACCGCTCGGTCACGGGTGAAAATGGAAGCGGGCATGGCGATGTGGTAAAGGCAAAGAATGGACAGCTTTGGTATGTTTTTCATACACACCAATCGTCAGGCAAGGTGGCACCCCGGAAAACAGCGATTATGAAAATCGGGTTTGTAAAAGACAAGTCAACCGGTATCGATAGACTTGTTGCTGAACCCGGATCATTCCGGTTTTTGTATGAGGCGAACTGAGATAGTAGAAGTATTATTGGCTAAGCTTTATTAACGTAGGTGACGCGCAATCAGGCTTTGCATTTCTAGTCGCCGGAGTCGGTACAAGTTCGGAATTGTATTCAGCGCAATTTTAATTTTTGTTTGTATTGCTCTGTTGGGGCTGCTATTGCAAACATAATCCGCCAGATTTCTTTTAGGTGAAGCATTTACCTTTCTGTATTTTGTTAGGCCATTATGCTTTTAACCGGGTTGGAAATCCTTACCGCATATTGATATTGGACAACAATTTACATTTTAAACAACCATATGAAACACCTGTTCGCGGCTTCAATTATCTGTCTCTTATTCAGTATTGGATCATATGCACAGGAGAGGGGACCACGCGCGCCCAGAACCAATGTACTAATCGACTCAATTGTATTAAGCGACCCGTTTATACTCGCCGATAAGAAAACAAGCATGTATTATATGACTGGCACCGGCGGTATGCTATGGAAGAGTAAAGACCTCAAGTACTGGGATGGACCATATGCAGTTGCGAAAACGGATCCTAAATCGTGGATGGGACCCGCACCAATGATATGGGCCGCTGAAATTCATGCTTACAAAAACAAATACTACTACTTCGCCACTTTTACCAATCGGGCAGTAAAGATCGACAGTGTCAGGGGGAATGCAATAGAACGCAGGGCATGCCATGTATTGGTGAGTGACTCACCCGACGGCCCGTATGTACCCATGAAAGATTCCATTTACCTGCCTGCAAACATGCCCACACTTGATGGTACGCTATGGGTTGACAAAGACGGTAAACCTTACATGGTTTATTGTTATGAGTGGCTGCAAAACTGGAATGGCACAATCGAAAAGATTGAGCTCAAACCTGACTTAAGCGGTTCAATTGGTTCGGGCAAGGTATTGTTCCGGGCAAGTGAGTCGCCATGGAGCCGTGAAAAAGATGAGCAAGGCAAGGACAGGCCCAATAAAGTTACCGATGGTCCCTACCTGTTTAATACCGGCACTGGCCGGTTGGGCATGATCTGGACAAGTTGGATACACGATGTTTACACACAAGGTGTCGCGTATTCAAAAAGCGGCACACTCGATGGTCCCTGGGTACATGAAAAAGATCCGATAACCCCGTCGAACTTTGGTCATGGCATGTTGTTTAAAACGCTCGATGGAAAGCTGCTGATGTCGGTTCATAGCCATAAAAGCATCAATGGGCGGTATCTTCGTATTCCGCATCTCTTTGAAGTGAGTTTATCGGGGGATAAGCTGGTGCTGGGTCAGCGTTACATTCCAGGTACATAAATTTAACTATCTGGCCAAAGCAATACCGATAAAATAGGCTGTCATGCCGACTAGCTCCGGGGTTATTTCCTTCTGCTGGTAGAAATACTTACCTTAAGGTGTTGCTTGCCTGTTGCAGGCAGGAATGATATCCGGGAACGATCTAACTGAACACATTTATTCAAATCATTTACAATGAAGAAATCCGCTATTTACCTGGTTGCCTGTGCCACCGGGCTGTTCCTTATGGGAGCCATCAAACGCCCTTCGGCAAACGGCCTCGAAAAAGGTACCCCACAGGTTCAATCCATTAGTGCTTTAGCTTTTGGTCCCGATGGTGTGCTCTTTATCGGCGACTCTAAAAGTGCAACGGTGTTCGCGGTTAACACTAACGACACAAAAAAGAACAAGCAGGCTACCCCTGTCGAAATGCAGAACATCGATCAAAAGATTGCTGCCGCACTCGGAACCCAGGCAGGTAATATTACCATTACTGATATGGCCGTAAACCCGGTTAGCAAGAAACTATACCTTTCTGTACAGCACAGCGATGGTACACCGGTGTTGCTGACCATCGACGGAGATAAGATTGCTGCGTTTCCATTTAAAGATGTTGCATTTTCTGCCGTAGCCTTAAATAACTCACCGGCTGAAGACGCAAAGGATCAGCGTGGCAGATCGTTGCGGGTTTCCACCATATCCGACCTTGGTTATGCTGATGGAAAATTGCTGGTGAGTGGTTTGTCGAACCACCAGTTTAGTTCCTCATTCAAAAGCATTCCCTTTCCTTTTACAGATAAGCAGGATGAGTCAACACTTGAGATCTATCATGCGGCTCACGGACGTTATGAAACAGCAGCGCCCATCCGCACATTTACAACCGCAGAAATCAATGGCAAAAAATACCTTGTGGCAAGTTATACCTGCACCCCATTGGTACTCTTCCCTATGGATGAACTAAAGCCGGGCATGCATGTAAAAGGGAGGACCGTTGCAGAAATGGGGAGCGGCAATACCCCGATTGACATGATCAGTTTAAATAAAAATACCGGCTCCTATTTGGTTATGGCAAATACAGCAAGGCCTGTTGCCAAAGTGGATTATAAGAGCATTGCCGCTTTTGAGGGTACCCTTACCGAGCCGGTAAAGGGTACAGCGGGTGTTGCCTATACCACCATGCCCGATATGAGCAAGGTGCTGCAAATGGATAAGCTCGACGAAAACCAACTTGTGGTAATACAGAAAAAAGAAAGCGGGGCTGTGGACCTTCTAACGGCAAATGATATTAAGTAACATTCAACATAAACTTCTCCTAATCAGGTTGCATTGCATAGGCAGCCTGATTTTTTTTGCGTGTACGTTACTGCAAGGCTGCAGGCAGGCAACAACTTCATCAATTGAAATCGTTTACCACAGCAATACTGCCACTGCTATTGCAGTTCCAAAACGTATCTTAAATGGTGCGACCGATAAGGAGATCAGTAACAAGCTGAAGGTATATGTTGATACCACCCGATCGATTTCAATGCTGGGCGACTACCTCGTGGAAAGTGAAAGGGTTGTATTTACACCACTGGTACCGCTTTCGGGCAATATGGATTACGCTGTTTACTTTAATGATGAGTTGCTCGGTAAAGTACAAGTTTCATCCCCTGTTACCAACCCCCGAACAAGTCTCTTGACTGTGTATCCGGCTATCGATACCGTGCCCGAAAACCTGCTTAAAGTCTACCTGCAATTCTCGGCACCCATGCGCGAAGGTCAGTCGCTTAAGCACATCGCATTGATCAATCGCAACAACGATACCCTGCCGGATATTTTTCTCGATTTACAACCAGAGCTGTGGAACAAAGAAAGAACGGTGCTAACCGTATGGCTGGATCCTGGCAGGATAAAGCGCGACCTTATTCCAAACCGGCAATCCGGCAACCCGTTAAAGCAGGGCGAAAGCTTTACGTTGGTTGTATCATCCGGTTGGAAAGATCGCAACAACCTGCCGCTGCAGCAGGAATACAAGAAGGCTTTTGTTGTAGGTGCCAGGGATAGCCTTTCGCCTGCTCTTGAACAGTGGAACCTGCAGGTACCGTCACAGGGCACAAGGGAGCCTCTAAATGCAACTTTTAACGACGTGCTGGATTATTTTCTTGCGCAGGAGAGCGTTCGTGTTGTAGCTAATACTGGTATAGAGGTGGCGGGCAAAACGGTGGTAATCGATAATCAGACTAAACTCCGGTTTACACCAGACGAGCCATGGCTGCCCGGGGTATATAACCTGCAGGTTGATCCTGTTCTCGAAGATCTTTCGGGCAATAACCTCAACCGGCCCTTTGATCGTGATTTGCAGGTGAAAAATCCGAACGCCGACCGGACCAGTTTTGAAAAACGGTTTGAGGTTAAGTGATCGTAAGTTATAACATCACCTAAACTATAGCTTTTCGCCCGCTACAAGAGCATATTCACGAGGAATCTTTCATGGCACAAGCTTAAGGTTTTTCCATTGTACATCTTTCCCCGCCCTAGCTCCGCCCTAACGTGTATACCATTTTTCCAAATTTTTTTTGGGGTACCAGCATCGGTTTTCTATGGCAGCATCGTTGCCACGCTCGCTTGTACTGCAACACATCTGTCAGCTGAACAGCCTGCCCTGAACTTGTTCCGGGGTCGCAATCACTTTGGCAAAGCAATGGACATCTTTCACTCCAACTCAAAATCCTGTCATTACTCGGGAGGATTGATTATTCAGGTGCTTCGATGAGTACACGATAGTGTTCCTCCGGTCGGAAGCGCGTCGCACTCTTCGTTGCTTAGAGTTCTATTCGGCTTTTATGCTGAACAAGTCGCTTCCTTTTATGGTTGGGGGTACACCGTTTTAGCCCGGATTGGTGGTTTGGAATCTTTACCCGGGGTTCATTGAGACCGGGTTTACTTTCGACTGCTTGCTACAGTTGACCCGTTGGTACATTGGGCGAGTCACATTGCAGGAACTACACATGTTGTTTGTTGGGCTGAAATTTACCTCGCTCAGCAACCGGAACATAGCTTCATCTTTCGGCATTCAACAATCCCTATCGCTCAAACGTCATTTTCGCCGTCGCAATCATGATTGCTGTAGCTACGTCTCCTTGTATAAGCTGGCTGGTAGTTTGATTTACGGTTTGGGTGATGTATAACCTGTTCTTATCAAGCTTCATCTTTGCTCCCGCTGGTTGGGTTGCCTGGGTTGTGTTGTTCATCAGGGAAAACCCCGATTGAAAATGCAACGAGTCTGAACCAATTCGCTGATAGGAGATGCTTGACGAAGCCGGAGGAACGTTGAATTGAAAGGGCATCGAAAAGCTATCCAGGAACACGCCGTTTTCGTACATCAAAGCGTTAGCCATCGTGTTGACCGAATAAGAGATATTTGATGTAGTTGCTATTGTCGGACTAAATGATATCGAGCCGGTATTGTTGTCGGTGATATAATTTGTTGTGGTTACTGTTTTGTTGATATCCGCCCCGGAGATTACCTGGTTGCTAGATTTTGTTTGTACTTCTAAGGAAACCAGTTTCCAGGTACCTATCAGGCCTGCGTTTGAAGGGATCGTTGTGGTTGTGCCTGTTCCGTTTTGAACAGTTCCGTCGATGCCTTTTTGACAAGCGAAAATAGTAAGTGACAATACCGCGGCAATAAAAGGGGTAAAGGTTTTTTTCATGGATTGTTGATTAAGGAAAGAAATAAGTCTAAAAAGGTTGCTGCAATTACTGAGGCCCGATCTGTAGTGTCAGGCTTCACCATTGCTGCACCAGGCCATAAACGCTGCAAGCAGCGGTTTATTTGCTTCCTGGTACTTATTGTCTTTCTTTCAACATGTTGTAATCGGGCGAGGCTAACGAAAACTGACCTATGCTACAGGCAAAACTAACTGGTGTCATTTCCGCCACGCTAAGGTCTCTTACTACGAGCAGGGTTGATCCAATTACACGGTCAACAATTACCCGTTATTTATAGGCTTCAGAAAGTTGACACAGATTGATATGTCATAACAAGACCCGGGGATAAGTAGATGATTGGGGCATTAAGACGTTCCAGGTAAGGCATACGTATTCCATAGTCGTTTTAGACGACCCAACAGGCTTGGGCGACAGGTTGGCATCACCAATATTAGCAACGACCTGGAGGCACAGCGGCTTTACAGCAGGAACGATCAGGAAAATACTGCTGTCTTCCTTTAAGCAGATGGTGACGCAGTACCTGCCGGAATATCCCAGTTGTACATCCTCGGCGAACCCAGCGTGCCGATCTTTGTGTCTTGCGGCCTGTATTCTATTTTCACCGTTTTAAATACCATCTCAACCATCTGCAACACATTGCCATCTTCGGTTCCGGCATTTGAAACTTTGGTAACGAAAACACCTTCCATGCTCATCGTAAAATAGGTTTCCGGAACCCCTTTGCCGGTTGTTTTGGTCATCTGTAACTCAAGCTTCGGGAAGGCTTTCCCGGTGCAGATATAGCCAAGAATCACGGTTGATGAACTGTCGAACCGGTGCGTGAAGCTGAACTTGCCAGGATTAGGCTTTCCTACGCTTGCGCCTCCACCTTTGGTCCAACTCGACTCGGCTTCAACTTCCCAATCCCAACCCTGGATCTCTGTCCATTTTTCTTTTCCTTTTTGAATGGACTCGCCCTCGGCTTTATCAAAAAAGTTAACGAATGCATTTACTGCCATGTTTATAAATTTTGTTTGTTGAAACAAGATGGAAATAAACGTTGACTGATAAAAGCATTACGGCGTTTCAACCGCAAATTATTTTTGTAAATGGCTATGTTTAGTTGTTCACCTGTAAATTTTGCAAAAACAATCCTGAATTATGTAACCAGGTCTATGGCACTATGATCAACCTTTGTTGAAAAAATTGTATGAAACAGATGCATGCACATTTACCGCATCACCACCTGGGGTCCGGCGATGCAGCAAACAATTCATTAAAGGCTAATTATTTCAAACTTGCCATCAGTGCAACACTTCATTGTCTCCTCGGATGTGGATTAGGTGAAATTTCAGGAATGATTATCGGCGCTGCCCTGCACATGGATAATCTTTCTCAAATGATCCTTGCGATTATCCTCGGCATTGTTGGGGGCTTCGTTCTGGGTATGCGGCCCTTATTAAAAGCAAAGTTTTCCTTCAGAGCGGCATTCAGGATGGTGTTGATCGCTGAAGGCTTAAGCATATTGGTAATGGAAACAACCGAGGTACTTGTTCAGGTTTATACCCCGGGTGTTATGCACGCAACACTTACCGACGGCATTTTCTGGATTGGTATGTTGTTGGCGCTGGCTGCCGGATTTCTTGCTGCCTTTCCCATCAACTATTATATGGTCAGGAAAGGGAGAACACATCATCACTGATAGCAGGCGTGTTATCGTTGATGGTGGTAGGTGTTACCCCTCATTTATTATTGGCCTATTCTTTCCTGCTCTTCGTTTGCGCTTCCCACTGTTCTCTTTACCGGTGCAATCTTTTTGCCTTTGCTAAAACGGTACGAGAAGCTTAATGAGATAACCCTGGTTTCGGCAATTTCCTGGAAATCGAAATCTACGTTTCCGTATTTGCCGACTCCCCTAAATCTTTGGGTGTAAAAAATATCGCGTATACTTAAACGAAGTGTTCCCTGGTTTTTCAATACCTGCTGTCCAACACCTGCACCAACAAATCCAACTGGTTTTGCCCGCATGACACCTTCAAGCCAGCCATTTCTGAACCTCCCGTTTATTTCAGCAGTTAACGTTTTATTGATCTTGAATTGTTGGGTTCCGGTAACAACAAAACTGGTTGCGGCAAAGTTGACCGAAGCGTTGCTCACAATGCCTTTATATCGATTGTTGAATACATTCACATTCATCGTGCTGGTCCACCATTTCGTAATTGGGTTATTCGCGTTTACAGCAAGGCCAATCTGTTCAAGTGAAGCAATATTGGATGGCTTTGTATATGCTTCCTGGCCTTTTTGTTCAATAACGCCTTCAATAATATCTTTTGTACTGGTGTAGTTTAGCGTTGTGGTAATTTGGTTTTTCCAGGTATGGGTTAGTTCTATATTATTGCTCAATGAAGGCTTAAGGTTTGGATTACCCTGGCTGTAAGTGTACCTGTCTATAAACCTGATGAATGGATTCAGACTTTGGTAATTCGGACGTCTAACCCTTCTTCCGAAGTTTGCACCAAAGCTATTTTTTTCGTTTGCCTTGTATTGAAAATAGGCTGTGGGAAAAAGCTGGATGTAGTTGCGGTTGAAGTCCTCACCCGTTGTTAATTGTTTTCCTTTTGCAATGGTGTTTTCCAATCGTAAACCGAGCTGCGCACTGATCTTTTTCGATAAAGGAGTGCTGTAGTTTACATAGGCGGCATTGATATTCTCCTGGTATATAAAATGATTGCTCCGGTTAAAGTCGTGCACTATTCTACCGTATTGAACACTATCGTAATTGGCATTATTATCTGTACGTACAATACCGCTTTTAACACCTGCTTCAAATTTTGCATTTTTCTTTAGCGGATGTACATAATCCACTCTTCCGCTGTATACCTGTATATCCTGCGGTAAATCTCCATTCAATGTATCTGCTTTTCTAAATACCCTTCCAGCTGCATCGGTGTAAGAATTTACCATATACTGATCAACTGCCGAGGTATAACCCAGGAAGTCGATGTCCGATGTAATTTCCCTGCCTTTGTTGTTGAGCTGGGTACGAAAGTTAAGGTTTGTACTAAAGCTGTTCATAACCCCATCGTTGTTAACGGTAGCCATAGTAATACTTTCCAGGTTTTTCAACGCATTGGATATGTTGGTGACATTCTTGTTTGTTGAAAAATTCGGAGAGGACGTAGCTCCTGCCACGATACCAAGAGTAGTTTTTTTGCTTACAAAATAATCTACGCCTACTTTGGCATTATAGGAGTTTCCTTCTGAAATGCGATCGGCTTGCTGGTTGAATACCTTATCAATAGTGCTGGTATTATCGCTGATGATATTGCGGTTGATTTTTAATGTTCCGAAACTTTTGCGGTAATTGTGGCTGAGGTTGGTAAACACATTTATTTTGCCGTTGCGATAATTCAGGTTCAGTGCTTCATTTGTTTTTGGATACCTGCCTTGTGTCACACCCAGCGTTGCTGATCCATTGTAACCGGCGCTGATGTTCTTTTTTGTTTTTATGTTGATGATACCTGCACCTCCGGCAGCATCATACCGCGCTGGCGGGTTGGTCATAATTTCAACCTGGTCCATTTGGTTGGAGTTCAGGTTGCGCAAAAGGTTCGCGAGATCGGCTCCACCGAGTTGGGTTGGACGGCCATCAATCATAATCATCACTCCTTCCTTACCTTTCAGGCTGATATTTCCATCGCGATCAACAGATACACCCGGGGCTTTTTCAAGAACCTCTAAAGCTGAGGTTCCAATATTTGTAATCGAGGCCTCCACGTTAACGATGGTCCGGTCGATTTTTTGTTCAACCAGGGGCCTCGTTGCCGTAACTGTAACACCCGCAAGATCTTTGTTGGTCGGGGTTAAACGAATGGTTGGAATGCTCAGGTTTTGTTGAACATCAAGGGTAAATATTTTGGAATAGCTTTTTTTGTACCCGACTGCCGTTGCGGCTAAGAGAAAGTTGCCGGTATTTACATTTTCGAAGAAGTAAGCTCCATCCTTATTGGCTGCAGATAGTTTAAGCGTTGCAGAGTCTTTTGCCCGTAGTAAGGATATTGTCGCGCCTGCTATTGTTTTTTCGTCTTTACCAATAACCAATCCTGAAATTCTCGGGGCACCCTGGCCAAAGCCGCTTGATGCAAGAAAAACCGTCAGGGTAAGGCAGAAAAAGCGTTTCATAATCGGGAATGTTTTGGAATAATGACATGGGTTGAAGAAGAACAATTATCACCACGTTCTACCAAGGGATTAACAGTTGATGGTATATAGTGTACTATTGTTCTAGTGCACTGCTAAAGTAGTGTCTTTTTGGTGCGGCGGCCATTTTTCATTAACAATCTTTTAAAAATTCTATTTGAACGGCGAATTGAGCAACTAAACGGCGGAAGGGGAGTTGATAGCCTGTTTAACTGGCTTCCTAAAACGCGCTTAATGAACGCCGGTAAGCAGGGCAATGGTTTGCTGCCGCTTTCGAGCTGAAGATGGGCTTAATTATAGGGGAAGGCTCCCGGATGTTGTGCACCCCGGTATAAACCTCGGGAGCTACCAGGAGTACTGCATTTTCTTGCGCCCGCTGTTTATAGTAGCATTGATAAACGCACTACGGTGCTGAACAGGTGTTCAAATAGGTGCGGGTAAGTTAGCGTTGTTAAGGATCAATATCCCAGCAGGTGCTTGAAAAAAAGGGGCTGTCTCAAGCGATTGAGACAGCCCCTTTATATTCGGCTTGTTGTTGGAGGAGCGTACGCGTTTTGTTGGACATTAGTCCTTTCTTTTGCTGTTAAGACAAGCTTTGGAACGACGCTTTTACGTAGCGGTCAAAATGCTCAATTGATCTTTTTATTTGTTGTTTAAATAGTTCTCGTACTCAACACTGGCAAGGATGAATGTTCCTATGGCCTTACCTTCGTTCTTAACAACTGTTACATCTGAACCGCACAGGTAATAGTTGATCGTACCCGTACGGGAAGGGTTACCGGCAGGTCCAAGCCCGGCAGAAGCACAGGACTGGATAATGTCGACTCCTGTTGCTTGTGGACGAATAAACGTCTTTACTAAACCCTGGTAGGCCTTTTCTGCAGTAGACCTGTACGTGCCTTTATCCAGCAATCCCAACCGCATGCCTTTAAAATAGGCATAAGTAAAAATGGATGAGCAGGATGCCTCAAGGTAATTTGCAGCGGTACAAACATTAAACGTTTTTCCGTTCACCTCATCTCCCTTGCCATCACCTTTCATCGTTGAATCGTATTGCAACAGTTGGTACCATACCCCCGAACCTTTATCCTGCCACCTTTTTAAACCGGTAGCAACCTGGTTTAAGTTTGTACGTATCGTTGAATAATCCGGATGGTCCTTTGGCATTACCTCGAGTACATCAACCAGCGCGGCAAAATACCAACCCATACCCCGGCCCCAGAACTCCTTACTGCAACCCAGGAACGGTTCAGTTTTGTTTGCCCAAAATGAATTGGCATCATTTGGTGTAGCGGACCACGCATGGTAATTCAACTGTTTGTCGGCATTGTACGTATGCTGATGCAGGATCTTAAATTGATTGGCAATGTCCGTCCAGCTCTGCCGGTTCTCACTTGCATCTCCTGTTCCAAACTCCGATTGCCAAAGTGCATAAACTGGTGCTCCCATATAAAGCCCATCGAGCCACATTTGCGAAGGGTATTGGGCCTTGTGAAAAAAACCACCGGCACCAGGCAGTCCTTCTTTAATCCGTGAATGCTCGTTTTTTAATTTGTTACGGATAAGCGTTGCTGCATTTTTGTAACGATTGGCATCTTTGGTATTGCCTTTTTTGAGTTCTTCTTTGTACAGGGTAAAAAATATCCGGCCTGCAGCGAGATCATCAATATTGCTGGGCCCAAGTGCCGACTCGCCAGACGACCGAATGATCATAGAACCATCTGCATTGATGTTCCGATCTGCATAAGCTTTCACGGCACCATAATATTCAGTTTTGGCGGGGTACTGTTCCCAGGCGCGCAGTACTGAAATTGCAATCAGTCCGGTAACATAGTCCCAACCCGTGGTAGACAACCGTGCATGTAACTCGCGATTGGTATAAAAATCTTTTAGACCGTGTGACTCCACCATCTTTTGCGACCATTGTTCATTCGCAGCCAATGCCTGACGATTTTTGCCCCTAGTAAAACAGCTATTGGTGATGAACACGATAGCAACAATGAGACTGATGCTACCGACGAGTTTGGCTGTGCGTGGTAATGGAAAGTTGTTCTTCATACAGACTTTGCTACGTTGATTAATTTATTGGTGCCTCCTGCCAGGCGGCCTAAAGTTCAAACAATTGTTATAGACGAGGCTGCAATATAAAACCGACTGGCAATTATAAGGAGTTCAATCTGCCTCAAAGGAAGGGGACTTCCCGATTCAACCCAAAACAATGATACTTTTCAACCTTTTGCCACGACTTCAACGAAGAGTAGCGGTTGCCATCCGGTTGAGCACGGAGGACATACTGATCAACTTACCGGGTAACAATCTGTGCAGACTAAACTAATTTCTTAATTTAGCCACCACCACAGGAGATGGTGTCTTCCTGCACCAACCGCCGTTGTAGCCGGCTGATGACACCTGCAAATAGTCCATAAAAGAACAACTGCTCACTTAAGCGCTTCAGAAATCCTGCATTGATCACTGTAATAAGTTTTGATGCAAATGAATACGCTGCTGAGTTGTGGAAGTTCCGCAAAAAGTTTTGATTAACATGAACTTCCCGGGAAACCTAATCTATTTGTAGGATGAGCAAACCAGCAAACAATCAACATCGGCATATACTATGGCACTTGCTGTATTGGTCGGTTCTCGTATTTCCGCTTGCCATTTCTGTTGGCTCGCTGGTCGCCTTGTTTTTATGGTTGCTTGATGTTGTTACCGTCTTCCGTTGGGCAAACCTTTGGCTCATTTTTCTACTACCCGTAGCGGGCGTATTGATCGTGTGGGTTTACGAAAAATTTGGAGGTGTTGCTGCTCGCGGCAATGACCTTATCATGGATGAGATCCATTCTCCAGGTGGTGGGGTTCCTCCACGAATGGCACCACTGATATTAATTACAACCCTGGTTACTCATCTTTTTGGCGGTTCAGCGGGCCGGGAAGGAACAGCAGTGCAAATGGGCGGAAGTATCGCAGCGACGATCGACCGATTTTATAAACTCGGGAAGGACGACCAACGCATTTTACTAATGTGCGGAGTGTCGGCCGGGTTTGGTGCAGTGTTCGGTACCCCGGTAGCGGCGGCTATATTTGCAATGGAGGTATTAACCGTTGGTAAGTTAAAGTATAATGCACTATTACCCTGCCTCATCGCAAGCGTGCTTGCCGACATTACCTGCACGTCTTATGGTATCGTGCACACCCGTTACCAGGTAGCTTTCGTTAACACACCCGATCGTTGGGTTCCCTGGGTTTCGTTGGACCTTATCCTACTTGGTAAAGTCATTATTGCAGGTGTTTTTTTTGGTGCAGCGAGTTACACCTTTGCAAAACTTACACATGGGATTAAAGCGGGTGCAGCGAGGGTTGTTAGCAATAAATTGCTAACTGCAATGTCAGGCGGGGTTCTGGTGGTGGGCATGTCTTACGCAATAGGTTCGTTCGACTACCTTGGGCTTGGGGTAACAAACCCGGCTGACGGTGTTAGTATCATTTCCGCATTCCAGCCACACGGTGCTGGTTCCTGGAGTTGGTTTTGGAAATTGCTATTAACGGCGATAACCCTGGGTTCCGGCTTTAAGGGCGGCGAGGTTACTCCACTATTTTTCATTGGGGCAACACTTGGTAATACGCTTGCCACTGTCAGTGGTTCTCCCGTTGACCTGTTTGCTGCCCTTGGTTTTATAGCCGTTTTTGCCGGAGCTACAAACACCCCGCTAGCCTGTACTTTGATGGGAGTTGAATTATTTGGATCTGAAAACATAGTGTACTTCGCTGTTGCCTGCTTTACCGCTTATTACTTCAGCGGCTCAGCAAGCATTTATTCGGCTCAACGTAAGGGAACATCAAAGGCAGGAAGGGAAACAACATCTGCTATAACAGGGGCAGAATAGTAAAGCATGGATCTTCTGAGTCAGGCTAAATGCGTAACGTATATTCCCATTATATCGTAGTGACCCCAGGTGCAATCTTCGAAATCTACAGCCAGTGGTAGGCTTGTGCTATACGGAGAGAAGAGGATAGCGTAATGGCATGCACACACTTCTGACAGGTAAGAGTGCCCGGCTCAGTCATCTGCAGCTGATTACCCGAGAGGCAAAGTAGCTATCAAAAAAAAGGCGACCAATTGGTCGCCCTTACATTTTTATTTGGAAGTTATTATTGCAGCAATACTTTGCTGGTTGTAACAACTGCACCGTTGTTAACTATCTGAACAAAATAAGTACCGCTTGCAAAAGACTTGAGGTTCAAAGTTCTAAAAGGTGTTTTACTGATTTCAGACAGTACCTGTGTTCCAACGGAGTTGTATACTGCAATAGATGCGTTCTCAAACCCTTGTGGTAACTTGATGGTGACCTGGCCGGTAGTAACGGTAGGATAAACCTGTACGCTATTTTTACCTGAACAGTTCAAAGCAACCTCCCGGATCTGGCTATACGTATACTTTCCGTCTTTATCTACCATGCGAAGCCGGTAATAGACTTTACCTGCTGATGCACCATTGTCGGAAAAAGTATAGTTTTTTGCTGTTCTGGCATTTGTAGCAGTCAGCTGCCCGATCTCAACAAAGTTGGTTGCATCGGTACTGCGTTCGATACCATAGAAGCCGGCATTGATCTCTTCAGAAGCTTCCCATCTCATGTTGACTGCGCAACCATTTGGATTGATATCAAACGCGGCAAGCTTTATTGGTAAAGAGACAGGGTTTGCAAGTCCAATGTAAGACAGTGCATCGGAACTCCCTCCATTTACCGGCACGGTTGATTGTGGGTTCTGGTAAAAAGGTGCCTGGTAGTTCGTTATATCGCCAAGTACATTAGCTTGAAAATACCAGTAAGCGCTTCCTTGTCCTCCACCGCCGGGCATGTTAACCAACAATTCAGCATTTGGATTGCAATTGGCCGTACAACCATTAAACTGGATGCTGAATATTCTTTGTTCTTCATTAGCAACCCAGTTGTGTGCTACTGTTGCGGTATTGGCAAAGATGAAAGTCATTAGGTAATAAGGCGCTCCGTTGATTGTTTGAGTGCTTATAACCACCTCTCTTGAAGTACTTCCCAGGTTGTTGACGAGAAAAGTAGGCTGTATTCCACTGATGCCTGCAACAGGTCCAAGCGAGTTAGGTGTTGGTCCTGAAGAAGTAACCCCGGCAGTGGGCGTTGCAACTGCACCAACAGGAGCAGGCGTAATGGTATTTGGAAAGGCGAGTACAAAAGTCATGTTCTCGTCGCGCTGCGAAAAACTTGCTGAAGACTTTACATATAAATCAATGGTTCTTGGTGTTGTGCCTGGCTTGATGGTTGCCTGCATTGTTTGCCCTATGCCCGTAAAAACAGCCAGGGAAGTTAAAATAGATAGCCAGAGTCTTTTCATGAAACTTGATTTTTCGTTGATATTAGTCGATTTGCTCGGTAAAAATATTACTTAAAAGTCCGCTTAAGATAATATTTAACAAGAAGTTCTGATCGTTGGCAGGTCCGTTGGTTTTGATGCTGCCATCCAGGTTTACATCTTCAGCGGAGTATTGGTTGGAAATTACAAGTGATAAAGAACCTCCAAGCTTTCCGTTTTGTATACGATCCTGGTCGTTAGCAGGTCCATTGTATTTAACGTTATTGTTTGCGTTGGCATTTCCACCACGCATAACCCAAACTGTTCCCATTTGAACCATCGGGGTGTTTGCCTGGTTTTGGAAGGCCATACTGCCCGACGTGGTGAAATTGGCAGTTCCTGTACCACTTGTGAAATCAACGGCATTAGCCGACCTGATACCAAGGTGGTTCCTGTGACGGATAGATACATGGTACCTGCCCGGTACAAGACCGTCAAAGTAAATTTGTGTGCTTGATCCTTCAGTCTCCACAATAGTACCATCACGTTTTACAAAAGCAGCTCTTCTCGCCACAATTGTTGAAGGGTTATTCTGACTTCTCAATTCTATCAATACCCAATCAACGATGTCTGTGTTGGCTGCAAAGAAGTTCTGACCAACGGTTTCTCCGCCACTGTAATTGAATGGAGCAACATTGTAAGGCTGGCTTAGCGCCTTATCCTTAAGAATACCTAATGTGTTAAGGGCATTGCTCATATTTCCCGTTGTGGTACTATAAGCGCCTTGCAAAAATACCTTGCCACTAAAGGTGATGGATGCTTCAGGACCAGCGCGGTTGATGGTAATGCTGTAGTTCTTAACAGTTGAGCCATCCTGTGCAGTAACTGCAACCGGAATTACATTGTCGCCTTCAACAAGGTTGATTGGCGCAGAAGCTGATCCGCTTGCTACGTTGATCCCTTTGACTTTTACTGTTGCATTAGCATCAGCAAGGGTAGGCGTAATGGTTATAGAATTTACACTATTAATTACACCAACAGTGTACGCAAGCGTGTTAGCAGTAAACGTCGGGTTGAGCGCTCCTGCTGATGTGATCAGGTTAGAAAGGTTAGCGTTGGTACCAGGTGCTGCTGCTTTCATGACGGTGATCGAATAGTTCTTAACAGTTGAACCATCCTGTGCAGTAACTACAACCGGGATAACGTTGCTACCTACCACCAGGGTGATCGGTGCAGAAGCAGAACCGCTTGTTACAGCGTTTCCTCTAACGGTTACGGTTGCATTTGCATCAGCAAGGGTTGGAGTAACAGTTACAGAAGTAACGTTGTTTGCAACACTAACGGTGTAATCCAGGGTAGTTGCTGCAAATACCGGGTTAAGTGCTCCAGCTGAAGTGATCAGGTTGGAGAGGTTTGCATTTGTAGCCGGTGGTGTTGCCCTTGTTATAGTGATTGAGTAGTTCTTAACAGTTGAACCATCCTGTGCAGTAACCACAACCGGGATAACGTTGCTACCTACCACCAGGGTGATCGGTGCAGAAGCAGAACCGCTTGTTACAGCGTTTCCTCTAACGGTTACGGTTGCATT
>NZ_SMSK01000018.1 GCF_004354985.1 Segetibacter sp. 3557_3
TGTCGCAGTGATAAATAACCAGGCCAAATATGTGAATAACTACAAAGGAGTGGCATAAACAAAACAGAAAAAAAAGTTTCAAAAAGCTAAGGCGTATCATAGCAATCACTCCCTTGTACTCTTGATAATTCTATTGACCCAAACTCAACGCGGTTTTAGCTAAATGCCATCCATTGCAAATTGAAGTCCTCTCAACTTCTAACTTTTCGCTTTTTGTTTGACATTATGAGAAGACTACACATCTATCGAGACGGGAAGGAAGAAGTTATGAGATATAAGAGATGAGACGTGATGTTCGGTCGTGTATTCGAGCTGGTACGGGTTGATTTTACATTTTGCATTTTACATTTTGCATTTTCTTCAAAGTTTCCCTTCCTTGATCTCTTCTACAACCCCCGGGTCGAGCAGGGTAGAAGTATCACCAAGATTTGACGTTTCGCCTTCGGCGATCTTGCGTAAGATCCGTCGCATAATCTTGCCGCTCCGGGTTTTCGGCAATCCTTTCACAAACTGGATCTTGTCTGGTTTTGCTATGGCCCCGATAATCCTTGTTACTGTCGCAAGAATGTCTTTGCGGGTATGTTCGGGGTCGCCATGGTGTACATCGTGAATGATGTATGCATAAATCCCCTGGCCTTTGATGTCGTGGGGGTAGCCCACCACTGCACTTTCAATAACACCGGCATGCATGTTAATGGCATTTTCAACTTCAGCGGTTCCAATGCGGTGTCCGCTTACGTTTAATACATCATCAACCCGTCCGGTAATACGGTAAAATCCATTCTGGTCTTTAAGTGCGCCATCCCCGGTAAAGTATAAGCCCGGGTAGGTTGCAAAGTAGGCATTGCGGCAGCGCTCATGGTCACCATAGGTTGTGCGGATGATTCCTGGCCACGGAAACTTCAGGCACAGGTTTCCACTAAGCAGGCCACCATGCTCAGCTGATGCTTCGGTAATCTCTTCTCCCTTCTCGTCTACCAACACCGGCTGTATACCGGGCAGCGGCAGGGTTGCCCAACTGGGTTTTGCAGGCGTGATACCAGCAAGGTTGGAAATCAAAACACCACTGGTTTCCGTTTGCCACCAGGTGTCTACAATCGGGCATCTGCGCTTGCCTATATGTTCGTCGTACCAATGCCAGGCTTCTTCGTTGATGGGTTCACCAACAGTGCCGAGGATCCTGAGGCTGCCCAGGTCCTTGTCTTTCAGCGGTGCTTCCCCAAAACCCATAAGGCTGCGTATGGCAGTTGGCGCCGTGTACAAAATATTAACCTTAAACTTGTCTACGATGTCCCAGAACCTTCCGGCATCCGGCCAGGTGGGTATGCCTTCAAACATCAGTGATGTACCACCCGCACTTAAAGGGCCATAAAGGATATAACTATGCCCCGTGATCCAGCCAATGTCGGCCGTACAAAAATGGATTTCGCCCGGTTTATATTGAAACACGTTTACAAACGTGTAATTGGTAAAAAGCATATATCCGGCAATGGTGTGTACCACTCCTTTCGGTTTGCCGGTTGAACCTGAAGTATATAGTATAAATAGCGGGTCTTCAGCATCCATTTCTTCTGCAGGAAAGTCCTTCAACCCAAGTGTTTCTACCTTTTTAATTTCATCCTCCCACCAAACGTCGCGTCCTTTAATCATGCTTACCGCTGTTCTGGTACGGGTACATACAATAACCCGTTTTACAAAACGGCAGGCAATCAGCGCATCATCGATTACGCTTTTCAGCGGAATATCTTTTTGCCCCCGATAAGCGCCATCGCAGGTCACAATGAATTCTGCATTTGCATCAACAAGTCGGTCGGCAATACTTTGTGCACTAAAGCCGCCAAATACAACACTATGGATAGCGCCAAGACGTGCGCAGGCCAGGATGGCGATGGGCAACTCGGGTATCATACCCATATAGATACATACACGGTCACCCTTTTTTACGCCGTTGTTGCGCAGGACATGCGCAAACTGGCAGACTTTATCATAAAGATTTCGATAGGTTAATACCCGGTGGTGTTCTTCAGGATCGTTAGGCTCCCAAATGAGTGCAGGTTGATCTCCATGGCTCTCCAGGTAGCGATCGAGGCAATTTTCGGTGATGTTTAGTTTGCCACCCTTGAACCATTCGATTTTAGGTTCGGTAAAATTCCAGTTCAGTACTTCGTTCCACTGATTTCTCCAGCTAAAGTGCCCGGCTATTCCTGCCCAAAAAGCGGCAGGATCATTTACACTTCTCTTGTATTCTGCCTCGTATTGTGCTAAGCTGGTGATCTGGTAAGGGTACGACATGCAAAGGTTTTTGTGCAGCTAAGGTAAGTGGAAGGGAAAATGCAAAATTAAAAATGGAAAATAAAAAATCTAACGCGACACGGGATCTCTTTTACAAGTCACATAGCCATTCATACGGACAATCTCCAATCACGCAACTCTCATTAAATATGCAATACCTGAATACCCAATACCTCAATACCCCAATACCTCAATACCCAATACCACAATACCCAATCCCTGAATACCCCAATACCCAACAACCCATTACCTCAAAACCTTATTCCCGCTACTGCATATCCTAATTCTATATCTTTAAACCCTAACTAACAGCTATATGAGCAACAACGCCTCGCAGGGTATTGGTAAAGTGATCTTCTCATCCTCTTTGGGTACATTAATCGAATGGTACGACTTTTACATTTTTGGTAGCCTTGCGACGGTTATTTCAAAACAGTTTTTCCCGGAAGAACAGGGTACTGCGGCGCTGTTGTCGACCCTCGCCATTTTTGCCGCAGGTTTTATTGTTCGTCCATTTGGGGCCCTGGTATTTGGCCGGCTGGGCGACATCATCGGTCGCAAATACACGTTTTTGCTGACCCTTGTTCTTATGGGTGGTTCTACCTTCCTGATCGGTTTGGTTCCCGGCTATAAGTCAATCGGTATGCTCGCACCTATATTGGTTTTGCTACTGAGACTTGTGCAGGGGCTTGCCTTAGGTGGCGAATATGGCGGCGCCGCTACCTATGTTGCAGAGCATTCCCCGCCAGGCCGCCGCGGCTATTATACAAGCTGGATTCAAACGACGGCAACCCTTGGCTTATTTGTATCGCTAGGGGTAATACTGCTAACCAAAATGAGTATGAGCAATGAAGCCTTTAATGCAGAATGGGGCGGATGGCGTTATCCATTTTGGGTTTCCATCCTGCTTGTTGTTGTGTCCATCTACATACGGATGAAGATGAAGGAGTCACCCGTTTTTACTAAGCTGAAGAAAGAGGGTAAAACGTCGACCAATCCTTTAAAGGAAAGTTTTGCGCATAAGGCAAACCTGAAGATGGTATTGCTGGCCCTGTTTGGTGCTGTTATGGGCCAGGGTGTAATCTGGTATACCGGCCAGTTTTACGCACAAAATTTCCTAGAAACAAAAGCGATGCTCGACTTCGAGCAAAGCCGTACAATTGTATTGTGGGCGATCTTATTTGCAACACCCTTTTTCATTTTATTCGGCGCACTTAGCGACCGGATTGGCCGGAAGTGGATCATGATCCTGGGTATGTTGTTGGGTATACTTACCTACCGGCCTATATACCAGATGTTCCTCGACAAAACGGATGTTTCTGCGAGCGCCGGGGCCACCATGCTTGGAGCGCCATCGGTTCGGTACGAGCCTGTAAAGGACCGCCCTGATTCAATCATGATCACGTCGACCGAAAAACAATTTGCTGATGGCATAAAGTTCAGGGAGACACGCACGGATACTATGTTCGCCAACCCTATCAGGGGCACTCATCCTGGTAACACCACATACACCGAAAAACGGCTGCCGACGGATACATATTGGTTGTTTGTGTTCCTGGTTTTCCTGCAGATTGTTTATGTAACCATGGTTTATGGCCCTATCGCAGCATTCCTGGTCGAACTCTTTCCAACCAAGATCAGGTATACGTCTATGAGTTTGCCATACCATATCGGAAACGGTGTTTTTGGCGGGCTTGTTCCCTTTATCGCCACGCTAATCACGAGTTTTAAAGGTGCCACCCCGCTCTCTGGTTTATGGTACCCGATTGGCGTTGCCTCGGTGTGCTTGGTGATTGGTTCAATTTACCTCCGAAACAAAAAAGATGAAAACATCCTTGATTAGCAAGACAGTCTTCACGAATAGGTAAGTGGGACCAATAACCCGGTTTATAACAACACATTCAACACTTAACGTCGCTAAAGCGCATTATATGAACAATCTGAAAAGGGGCCTTGGTATTATCTGGATGATACTCGGGCCTGCCTCAATCATCTTTATGATCTGGCAAGCGGCCGACAAAATTGGAATTGCACGCGAGCAGGTGCAGCTTGCTACCTCTGCAGCGGCTAAAAGCATGGCTGCTTCAAACGCTACCAATACCATCCTTCAATGGGCCATCATCATTGCGGTGTTTTTGCCGATAGCAACCGGCCTGGTCATCTTTGGTAAGTATGCGATGGCCGGCGAGTACGACCGGCTTCCTGAAAGCTCGCAGGAGCTCTGAGGTAGGGATTAAGGTATCGGGTATTAAGGTATTGGGACTGACGTAAAAGCCTTCCTGCTAATTTTTAGCTCAGAAAAGATATGCAGTACAAGAGTGCGACGCAACGATGCACCAGCAGAGATCTGCAGCTGGGTCCAAAAAAACTTCATGAAGTCCTATTCGGCTTAACCGGGTATTGCTGTTAAATCCAAGTATGAAGTTATTGTAGGGCTAAACAATTCAACTTACAACTTTCTCCTCAATACCCAATACGTCAATACCCGCCTCAACCTATCAATTTACCAACTGATCTACTCTTCCTAATACCTCGATACCTGAATACCCACAGCCCACTCCCCCCTTTTTACTTTCCTTTTGGTTTGTATTACCGTAATTTGTGCCCTACTCAATAGTTATCTTCCTCATGTCGATCGTTGTAGACAATCTCCTTAAAACCTATGGCACCCAAAAAGCGGTTGACCATATTTCGTTTGCTGTTGAGCAGGGAGAGATTGTCGGGTTCCTTGGGCCAAATGGAGCAGGAAAGTCTACGACCATGAAAATGATTACCGGCTACCTGAAACCTGATAAGGGTTCGGCACTTATAGCCGGCATCAATGTAGCCGATGAACCCATTGCCGCAAAGCACAAAATCGGGTACCTGCCCGAAGCCAATCCACTTTACTTTGATATGTACGTAAAGGAATACCTGGAATTTATAGCCGGGGTTCACAGGATTAAAAGTCCCGGAAAAAGGATCGACGAAGTAATTGAACTGACGGGTTTGACCCTTGAGCGGAGAAAAAAGATCGGGCAACTCTCGAAAGGTTATAAGCAGCGTGTGGGTCTGTCTGCAGCCTTATTGCACGACCCGGAGGTACTAATCCTCGACGAGCCTACGAGTGGGTTGGATCCTAACCAGATCATTGAAATAAGGAATGTCATCAAGGCGCAAGGCAAAACCAAAACGGTCCTATTTTCGTCGCACATTCTGCAGGAAGTGGAAGCCATATGCGATCGTGTAATCATCATCAATAAGGGCAAACTGGTGGCCAATGATAAATTAAGCGTATTGCAACAGCAGGGTAGTTCGAGTGCCGTGTTGGTGTCTTTTAAAGAGCCGCTTGAACAGGAATGGCTGCGCAGGATTCGCGGAACCGTTTCGGTGGAAAAGGTAGATACATACAGCTGGAAGTTGCAGGCCACAGATCCAAATGAAGTAAAAAAAGGGCTGCTGGAACTGAGTTTGCAGCACAACCTAAATATTGTTTCTTTGCACACGGAAGGCGGAAGCCTTGAAGAAGTGTTCCGCTCGCTTACCACCAGCCCGGTAGCAGTATAACGTTAGGATTATCGTGGCAGTTAGTAAGCCTGAAGAGGATCAGATGAGCCGTGCAACGGGGTAATGCTGAAAAGATTTTTGTGTACCGGGAGTGCTGTGAGTGCGAGGGGTTAGTTGCGGTTTGATTTCCGGCTAAGCAAGACTTTTTCACAGAATTCTTTAGTTCACGTCGGGCAGCAAACGCCTTGAAAAACCCATACCAACGATCCAAAAATTTTGAGCACCGGCATTAGGTTAATGTCGATTATAAACCAACCAACTATTATGAGTTACATCGCCAACATACAAGCGCGGCAAATACTTGACAGCCGTGGAAATCCTACGATAGAAGTAGATGTTATTACCGACAACGCCCACATCGGGCGTGCGGCTGTACCCAGTGGGGCTTCCACCGGCATACACGAAGCTGTTGAGCTTCGTGATGAAGACAAAAGCCGTTATATGGGTAAAGGTGTGTTGAAAGCAGTTAAAAACGTAAACGAGATTATTGCCGATCCGTTACTGGGGTGGCCCGTGAACGACCAGGCGGGTATCGACCATAAATTGATTGAACTGGATGGTACGGACTTTAAAGGCAACCTGGGTGCAAATGCCCTGCTTGCAGTGAGCATGGCTGTTGCAAAAGCGGCAGCACAGGAAAGCAACCTTCCCCTATTCAGGTACCTTGGTGGTGTAAATGGTACAGTGTTGCCAATGCCACTGATGAACATCCTGAATGGCGGTGCGCATGCGGATAACAAGATCGATTACCAGGAATTTATGATTGTACCCATTGGCGCGGAAACCTTTAGTGAGGGTCTGCGCTGGGGTGTTGAGATATTCCACCACCTGAAAACGGTACTGAAAAAGAAAGGTTATAGCACAAACGTTGGTGACGAGGGTGGATTTGCACCGAATATGCAAAGTAATGAGGAAGCAATTGAGACCGTGCTGATGGCTATCGAAGCTGCCGGTTACAAACCAGGTGAACAAATCGGTATAGCACTCGATGCTGCTGTGTCTGAAATGTGGAAGGCCGACGAAAGTGTATATCATTTTCACAAAAGCGATGGCAAGAAGCTAACGGGTGATGAAATGGTGAGCTATTGGGTAGAGTGGGCCAATAAGTATCCAATCATCAGTATTGAGGACGGTATGGCCGAAGAGGATTGGGATGGCTGGAAAAAGATGACAGATGCGCTAGGTAAAAAGTTACAACTTGTTGGAGACGACCTTTTTGTAACCAACACAAAGATCTTACAAAGGGGTATAGACGAAGGAATTGCAAACAGCATCCTGATCAAGGTTAACCAGATTGGTACGCTTACCGAAACAATCAACGCGGTTCAGCTCGCGCAAACAAACGGCTATTCTACTATAATGAGTCATCGCAGCGGCGAAACGGAAGATACCACGATCGCCGACCTGGCTGTAGCGCTCAATTGCGGCCAGATAAAAACGGGCAGTGCAAGCAGAAGCGACCGGACTGCCAAGTACAACCAGTTGATCAGGATCGAGGAAATGCTGGGTACAAACGCAAGATATCCAAAGGGCAAGATCCGGTTTGGCAAATAGGTTGGTGTGGTTTGAATAAACTTTTTTAGTTAAATTGTAGGAGAATGTTGTCGTTATCCGGAATATGGAAGTTGGTGCAGAACAAATACGTTATTGCATGCCTCAGCTTCCTGGTTTGGATATTGTTTTTCGACCGCAATGACCTTTTCACACAATGGGATAGAAAGCAGGAGCTGAATAAACTTGAACAAAGCAAAGCCTATTACCAGGCAGAAATAAAGTCGATTAATAAAGGTCTTGCGGAGATACAGAACAATCCGGCTATCATTGAAAAGTATGCGCGTGAAAACTTCTACCTGAAACGGCCAAATGAAGATTTGTTCATTGTGGTGGACAGCTCGGCGGTAAAAAACTGAGTTCTGCCACAATAATATGCTCTCTGATCCGTTTTGGAAAAGTAGGACAATTATAAGATTGCAAAACCCTTCTATAAACTATGCCCAATTTTACCACGGAGGATCTTATACAGTTCGTGTATCAGGAAACCTCGAACGAGAAAGCAATAGCAATTAGAAAGGCTGTAGAAGAAAACTGGGAACTGAAGGAAAAACTCGACGCGTTGCAAGACTCTTTAAGAGGTTTGGATGAAATTGTTGAAAGTCCACGTCCACAGTCGATTGAGGCTATTCTAAACTATGCCCGGAACACGGCCGCTGTTGAACAACACTAATATGCGCTAATTTTTTATCGAAACTGTATCTTTCCGCTTTGGTATGACGAAGAAGGAGAGATACAGTTTTATAATTCAATACTTTCAGCAACACGCACCTAATGCTGAAACGGAGTTAATCTACGACAACCCCTATCAACTGCTCGTTGCAGTTATCCTGTCGGCGCAATGCACCGACAAAAGAATAAACCAGACCACACCCGCTATCTTTAGCCGTTATCCTTCGCCAAAAGAACTCGCGGAAGCCACTTACGACGACTTATTTGAACTGATTAAAAGTGTTTCCTACCCAGGAAATAAAACACGCCACCTGCTTGGGATGGGCAGGATGCTGCAGGACAAATTTGGCGGTAACATACCACTTACCGTTGAAGAACTTATGCAACTTCCGGGGGTAGGACGAAAAACAGCGAATGTAATTACCTCAGTTGTAGACAACCAGCCCAATATGGCTGTCGACACCCACGTTTTCAGGGTTGCGGCCCGGATTGGCCTGACAACAAATGCAAAAACCCCGCTGGCTGCAGAAAAACAATTGGTGAAACATACGCCAACCGACCTTATTTACGTTTCACATCATTGGCTGATACTTCATGGCAGGTACATCTGTCAGGCACGTAAACCTAAATGCGACATTTGCGGCTTAAAAGTTGCGTGCAAATATTATCAGCATCTCATTAAGAATCAATAGATCAGCTCGGTAGAACGGGTCTTTTTGGTTCCTATAATCAGACCCGAATGATGATCCGATCTCCTAAACTTACCACGCTGTTTATAGCGCTCCTTTCTGCAATAGCCGGATTCGGCCAGTATTATTCAAATTCCGATAAACCATTTTTGTTTGAAGCCGGTATAGGGCTTGGTGGTATGAATTGCGCCACCGACCTTGGTGGTCCTCGTGGCAGGGGCGGCTACTACCTGAATGAGATCAACTGGCAAAATACCGAACTCAGTGGAAGCATTTATGCGAGCATGTTGTATAAGCATGTTGTCGGCGTAAGGCTCGAGTATACAGCAGGTGCCGTAAGGGCGTACGATACCATTTTGAAAGGCATAGCAACTGAAAAGGCAATCGGCCGTTACGAAAGGAACCTGAGCTTCAGGAGCAGTATCCGGGAACTTGCCATCCTGGGTGAGTTTCACCCGCTGATGATGGGGCAGTTCGAGGATAAGATGCCCGTGTTTTCGCCCTACCTGCTGGCGGGGGTAGGTGTTTTTGCTTTTGATCCTAAAGCATCTCTGAATGGAAACTGGGTTCGGCTTCACCCCCTGCGTACCGAAGGGCAGGGCTTCCCCGAGTATCCTGACCGTAAACCTTACCGGCTCACCCAAACCAACCTCAGCTTTGGTGGTGGGGTTCGGATTGAGCTTCGGCGATTCAACATGCGACTTGAGGCCCTCAATCGACGACTTCACACCGATTACCTCGACGACGTTAGTACAAACTACATTGACCCTTACCTGTTTGACCGTTACCTGGATCCTGCGCTGGTCAATAGTGCCCGTGCACTGTATAATCGTAGCACCGTTGCAACCGGTTCGACCATCAAACGCGGCAACGCCAAAAATTCGGATGCCTACATTACCGTAAACATAAAAGTTGGTTTTAAACTGGGCATGGGCGAGCCGGAATATGGTAGTCGCCGCACTAAATCGCGTATAGGCTGTAAACGTATCTGATGTGGGTTTTGGGTTAGTTGATACCCACAGATCTTCATCTTTTCAACTTAGATTTTGACTTAGACCTGCACGCGTTTTGTGCAGTTTTCAGTGCTTTTTCTCGCCGTTACCACCAGATCATACGCGCGGTACTATTCAGGATAAATTTTTTGGGTCCGGGCGGCGGAAACACTGTTCGACATCGTTGCGTCGCGCTCTTGTACGGCAACAATGCTATTCGCCGGGATAAAGCGGATCTTGAACGGGAATGTAATTTACTGCGGGTCTATGGAGGGGTCTGTGGCCAGCCAGCACCTAATTCGTACATAATTTTTGGAAACCCAGTTTATTGGTCGGGGATTCAATAGCGTGAGGGATTGAAGTGGAAAGCCCGCAGAGCCCAACGCAGTGGGGGACGAGGACTTGGAACGCCCGCCCGGCTGAAGCCCCGCCGGGCTGCGCCAGTCGGACGGGCATTCGGACGGGAAAAGCCCGACCCTTGCGTAGCTTGGGGCACGCCCAAATTAGTACTGTAAAAGAAACTGCACTTGTAGTCGTTATCCTTGCCTGCATCCTGAATATTCCCCTGTGCTGATGATATCTTCTTTTCTTTGCATGAATTCAACGTGCAACAGAACAGCCGTTTGCACGTTAACTCCTTAGTTTGACCGACTATATACGCGCATATAAAAGTTTTATTAACAGCCATTACCTGACAGAGGCGATGCGCATGACGGTTGGTATTTTACTACCTGCTTTCATTTTGGAAGGCTTTGACAAGCTTGAGATTGGAATTGTAATGGCACTCGGTGGCTATTTTGTATCGATTGCCGATGGACCGGGGCCGGTGCACCACCGCAGAAACGGGATGCTCATATGTACCGTTGTCATTTTTTTAATGTCGGTTGTTGCAGGCTTAACTCATGGTTCACCATGGCTCTTCGGTGTAGTGTTGGCCGCCTCCTGTTTCCTGTATTCCATGATTGGTGTTTTTGGTGCCCGGGCAACTTCAATAGGCATAGCGGGTATGGTGGTATTGGTGCTGAGCATTGAGCCGCAGCAGCAAGGCAGGCAGGTTGTAGAACATGCCGCGTACTTGCTTGCGGGGGGTATCTGGTATTTTGGCTTCAGCCTGCTGATGCACACGTTCAGGCCGTATAAATTGCTGCAGCAAGCGCTTGGAGAGAGCATAGAAAATATCGCCTCTTATTTGCGTACTCGTGCCGGCTTTTATAAGAAGCAGGTCGATTACGACGCCGTATACAAGGAACTGCTGCAACAGCAGGCTTCGGTGCAGGAGAAACAAAACATGCTGAACGATCTGATCTTCAAAACGCGCAGTGTTGTTAAAGAAACCACGCATACCGGAAGGGTGCTGGTGTTGATTCACCTGGATGCTGCAGATGTTTTTGAAAAGATTATGACCTCGTACCAGAGCTATCCTTTACTGCATGAATACTTCGACAAGACCGGTATACTGGATAGATATTATGATTTGCTATTGCAACTGGCGGCGGAACTTGATGAAATTGGATTGGCGGTCAAAAGCGTGCGGCCATCTCATCCCAATGCTGCTTTGCCCACGCATATCGAAGAGGTAAGGGGAAGTTTGGATGAATTGCGGCATACCAGCCTTGCGGGAGACAATATAGAAGGTTTTATAAGCCTGCGGCGAATACTGGAAAGCATAGATGACCTGTACAAGCGGCTGCAAACCCTGCACCGCTATACCACCTACGACAGAACGATAAAAAAGCGATCGCGACACCAGATTGACTATGGCGACCTGACAACAAAAGAGTCGGTGCGCGTACAAACATTTCGCGATAACCTCACCCTGCAGTCCGACATTTTCAGGCACTCGCTTCGGGTATGTGTGGCGGCCACCATTGGATTTGTGGTGTCGCAGTTCTTTTCCATCGGCCATAGCTATTGGATATTGCTTACCGTAATTGTGATCTTGAAGCCGGCGTATAGCCTCACGAAAAAGCGGAATAGCGACAGGTTGCTGGGAACGATACTGGGGGTACTTATCGGAATGGGCGTGTTGCAACTGATACATGACAACACCGCGTTGCTGCTGGTAATGATTGTGTTTATGGCAGCAAACTTTAGCGTGATGCGGAGAAACTACTTTCTTACTGTCATGCTGATGACGCCTTACCTGATTGTATTCTATCACCTCATGCACCCGGATGAGTTCAGGTCGCTGCTTAAAGACCGGGTTATTGATACCGCAATCGGCTCCGTAATTGCTTTTACAACGAGTTTTCTATTGCCGGCGTGGGAGCGAACAAAGATGAAGTCGCTGATGATAGAGATGCTTGAAAAGGCCGTAGCCTACTTTACGGTTATTGCGGGCGGGTTTGCGCAACAGGAACCGGTATCGGACCAGGAGCGGCACATCGCGCGCAAGGATGCGCTGGTTGCATTGGCAAACCTGTCTGATGCCTTCAACCGGATGTTGTCGGAACCAAAGAGCCAGCAAAAAGGCATTGAGCTGATTCATCAGTTCGTGGTATTGAACCATATGCTGACGTCTTACCTCGCAACACTGGCAGGCTATGTAAAGTACAAATCAATCCCATATACCTCTGCTGAGTTGAACTCGGTGATTGAAGACATCCGAAACCACCTTTTTATCACGATCAGCTTGTTGCGTGATGAACCGGTTACAACAGAGCCGGTGACGCGAAAAGTTTCATTAGAACACATTAATCGTGAAGCCGGTACCCTGATGAAAATACGACAGGATGAGTTGAAGATGGGCCAGTTGGAGACTGAAACAAAAAAGGCCTTGTTTGATATCAAATCAGTAGCCGACCAATTCAATTTGTTGTATAAAGCTGCGGCAGAATTGCAGAAGGTTACGAGGAGTATAAAGGTTTAGGAGGGATTACTTTGCAGTTGGTGGGTGTAACTGGTTGCATAAATAGGGGATAGGATATTAGAGATGCTGGAATTCTCTTTTAACGTATACTATTATTTTAGTACGTAGCGTTAATGGCAGGAACCAGTTAATCCAAATCCTTGAAAAAGTTCGTTCTCCTGCTCGTGAGCATGCATTGCATTTTTGTACATGCACAAAACCAGACTTATTATATTTCTCCTGAGGGAAGTGATGCAAATACCGGCTTTAGTCAGGGTTCTGCGTGGCAATCTGTTTCGAAAGTAAACTCCATAGATTTTCAGCCCGGCGATAAAATCCTGTTCAAGGGGCAATCCACATTTTCCGGTTCGTTACAATTGGTCAATACTGATCGTGGCACAGCGGAAAACCCAATTATCATTTCTTCATATGGTACCGGAAAAGCAATCATCGATGCCGGTGCTGCAAATGGCGTGTTTGCATATAATGTAGGAGCAGTGGAAATCAGGAACGTGGCAGTGCGCGGGAATGGCGCAGGCAATAATAATTCCAGTGGGCTCAATTTCTATATGGATCAAACCACTGCTGATCTTGCCCATATTGTTGTTGATAGCGTTGAAGCATCGGGATTTGGAAAGTTTGGAATCTCAATTGGATCCTGGGGTACAACTAAAGGGTATCATAATGTAAAAATTCTTCGCAGTAGTGCCCATGATAATGGCAGGGCAGGGATCACTAGTTACGCTGAAGGCTCTTTATATGTTCACCGCAACTTTTATGTAGGCTATTGCAAAGCGTTTAGAAATACCGGGCGAATCGAGATGACACAAACAAATACAGGAAGCGGTATTGCCCTATCGGGCATTGATGGTGCTACAATCGAATTTTCGGAGGCTTATGAAAACGGCCAATACAATGGAAAGGTTTATGGTGGACCTATGGGAATATGGTTCTATGATGTGAAGAACGGAGTAATACAATTTTGCGAAAGCCACCATAATATGGCCGGCAAACTTGCGGATGGCGGAGGCTTTGATCTTGATGGCGGCTGCCAAAACTCAGTGATACAATATTGTTATTCTCACGAAAATGAAGGTGCAGGTTTTGCGATGTTGGAGTATGGTTCCTCCAACAGTTTTCGTAATAATACCATCAGGTACAACATCAGCCAGGGCGATGGAAGAAAGAACAACGAAGGAGGTCTTGCTTTTTGGGCATCGGATGCAGATCATAAGATTATAGATTGCCAGGCTTATAACAATACTATTTATACCAGCAACCAGAATATTATAAGCGGAACGCCAGCGGGCTTCAAGGTTTATGATCAACATATTACCGGATTAAAAATCAGGAACAATATATTTTATGCTACTGCGGGAGTGAACTTCACCTACTGCAATACAGGGTTTGATACTTCCCAGGTATTGTTTCAAAACAATAACTACTTCTCATCCTCAAACACGCCCCGGTTTATCTGGGCGTCAACGCCCTACTACTCACTAAGTGCCTGGAAAGGAGCTTCCCATGGCCAGGAAACGCTAGGGAGTTTGCAACTAGGGACCACGATAGATCCTATGCTGATTTCTGCCGGTACTGGTGGAACAATCAACCCGGCTGAGGGCGGTGACCTTACAAAGCTGGCAGCATATAAGTTGCAAACTGTTTCCCCGATGATCAATGCAGGTTTGTCGATGCGAAACCTTTTTAACGTTGAACATGGAGTACGGGACTTTTATAACAACCAAATTGCTTTAAGGCCAGAGGCCAACATTGGGGCACATGAGCTGCGTGGTTCGAGTGTGACCTTTAGCGGCAAAGTATTACTCCAGGGGGCTTACAACCCATTTACGGGAACAATGAACAATACGTTAAATGCTTTGGGTATCCTAAAGGTTAACGCAAGCGCTCAACCATATAATCAAGAGCCATTCAATTATAGGGGTACCGAACTTGCAGGATCCCATTTGTTTGTCAGCAATCCAGATATTATTGACTGGGTGCTGATTGAGATTCGTACAGCATCAAATCCTTTAACGGTTGTTGCACGGAAAGCAGCATTGTTAAAACAAGATGGTACTATAATCAGCAGTGATAGTGCTGCAACAAAAATCACCTTTGAAGGTATTGCCCCCGGATCATATTATGTCAGCATAAGACATCGTAACCACCTGGGTATACGTTCTGCCGTGTTGGTAGATTTTTCAGACGGCAAAGGTTTCTACGACTTTACACAATCAGGAACCGCTTGCTTTCAAAATCTTAATTATACGGCAACGGTACAAAAGGGGAACGTTTGGTTGATGCGCGGGGGGAATGCGAATGCGAATAGCAATGTGAAATTCAATGGTCCTGCAAACGACCAGGACAGGATACAAAATGTTAAAATGGGGGGATCGATATCACTTGTGTTAAGCAATCAATATAGCCTGGAAGATATCAACCTCGATGGGAAAGTAAAAGCCAATGGCCCGGGTAACGACACTGACTTTCTGTTGAATGGAATATTAAATGGATCTACCGGTTCGGTATATGTTGAACAGCTCTAAGTGGTTGTTTTGGAAAGCGAGTTGTTATGGCGAAACAAAGTTGCATCGCAATATCGTTCTACCCTTATTACCATTTCTTTTTAAAGTCGCCTTTGCTGAAATATTTTTCGATAAAGCAGTACAGGAGTATAAAAAAATACCTGCTACCCATTTCGCGAATGCTCAGATTTGATTGACCCGTTTTTCGGTTTTGCCATGAATTGGGAACAATCTTATAACTAAAACCGCGTACAATGGCCTTTAGTGGCATTTCGAGCGTAAGGTTGAAGTGTGGCGAAAGGAGGGGCTTCAAACCTTCGATTGCAGCACGGGAATACAGCTTGAATGCATTGGTGCAATCGGTATACTCCAGGTGAAAAACAAAACTGACTAAGTTATTCGCAAAGCGGTTTATATAGTACTTTTTACGTGGATACCCGCTAACCTTTCCACCTTTCATAAACCTGCTGCCAAAAACACAATCAACCTTATGTTCAACAAATATTTTGTAGAATTTCACGAGGTCTTCGGGAGCGTCTGACAAATCCGCCATTACTATTGCCACACAGTCTCCCTGGTAGTTTCCCAGGCCGGCTCTGACAGCGTATCCAAAGCCATTTAAGGGAGGATGATTGCATATGTACCTGAGGGTAGGTATTTGTTGTTGAAGTTCCTGCAGTACCATTTCGGTATTGTCGCTGGAATTATCATTTACAACGAGCAGTTCGTGATCAATATGATGCGAATTTAAAGAGGCATAAAAAGCATTTAAGGTATCCGGGAGATTTAGACTTTCGTTATACGCTGGTATTACTACGCTTAGTTTCATTATTATACAGTCTGGATGATTTTCATCAAAAAAGGAGACAGGCGGTCTGGTTGCAAATACGATAACGTGAGCAGCATGTAAGTTCGTAAGTCGACATCACCTATGAATGCCAATTTGATCAGGTGTTGGTATAGCTCGGGAAGAACGTAGTACAGGCGTCATTTACGATATCAATTTTTTACCCTGATGATCAGGGTGGAATTAATGATTACATCTTGAATACGCCTTTTAACTGCTGCTCATTCTTATTAATCCAGTGAAAAACATCTTCTACGATTTCGTAAACGGACTTACCAGGAGCCCATCCGGTGACGCTGGTGATTTTCTTATTGTCTGTGATATACCAGGGTATGTCTCCCTTTCGCTTTTCAGTAACGGCATGTTCTGCAAGCTTAGTGCCTGTAACTGCTTTACAGATTGATGTAAGCTCCTTTAAGGAAGTACTTGACTTAAGACCTCCACCGGCATTGAAAGTAGAACCACTTACCTGGCTGAAATGGTGGATCTGGTGATCGATAAGTCGAAACAGGTCTTCTATGTGCAGCACATCCCTGACCTGTTTACCAGAGCCATTAAACCCGAAATACGAGATGTCTTTTTTCCAGTAATGAGAAGCCACCCACAAAGCAATAACTCCCTGGTCCACCTTTCCCATTTGAAACGGCCCCGCTACAACGCCACAACGGTTAATTACATATTCCAGATCATAAAACTCCCTGAACTCTTCTATAAGTAACTCCGATGCCAGCTTGGTTGTACCATAAATTGATCGTGCATTGTTAAGAGGGAAATCTTCATTGATCCCATTTTCACTTACACCGGAAACTGATTGGTTGGCTGTTAACTCAAACCTGCTGTCACTTTCTGTGAGCTTCAAACGCTCAAGATTTTTGATTGGGTAAACCCTGCTTGTTGAAAGGAATATAAATTTGGCCCGATGTTTTGCTGCTGCCTCAAGGGTGTGAATCGTGCCATTGAGGTTTGTTTGGATCACATAATCAAGAGATGATCCAACACCAGCCAGTACGGATGGTTCAGCTGCCGCATCGATGATGAAATCAGGTTTATGCTCCATCACAAGGTCTGAAGAGAATCTGATGTCGGCATGAACAAAGAGCACTTGATGCCTTGCCAACCTTTCTATATTCAGTTCAGAACCACGCCGCTTAAGGTTGTCGACTGCGATAACCTGGTAGGCTGGGTATTTCTCCTTTAGCATGACGCAAAGATTGGAGCCAATAAACCCGCAACCTCCGGTTATAAGAATTGATAGCTGTTTCATGTAAGTTTCTTTATGCAGCAGATGAAAAAACGACCCTATTTAAGAACTTAAGGCATCTGTCTTTATTGCCAGACATAATCCGACTTTATTGCGTGATGGTGGTATCGATGTTTTGAGTTGGAGCTGTATTCTTATTGTCACTGTCGACTTTCATTTGTTTAAAAGGACCAATACCTGCCTCTTTAAGTTGCAACATCCGGTCAGATAAACGTTTCTTGTTTGAGTGAAGCAGGAAATTGAAATGCTTAGTGGCTAAATCGCCATGTGGAACCCCGTTCTCAATGTCTGTCATTACTGACCGGGTACCATCGAGGTACCAGTCCCGCCAGATAAATCCTTTTCGTGAGTTGGGAATTATCAACAGCGCCATTGCTAGAAAAAGGCTTGCAGGGATGATGACCCGTGACTGTTTTGATCCATATAATAGCCAGCTGAAATAGCAGGTAATCAGCGAAGGAAGAGCAAGTAGTACATACCGTATCGGCATACCGAAAGTGGGCACCCATGCTGCGCGTCCCCAGCCCATGGCTAACGCAAACACGATACTACCGCCAAGGAAGAGCAATAAGGCGAATGCCCGGCGAAACTCAGGTCCCCGCACCTTTAACAGTGTTCTAAGTAGTATGTATAAGGTTGAACCATTTATTAACAACGCGGCAAGCGTAGAGATTGTCCACGATAGTATTGCGGCTGGGCCAAAAGCCAATGCAAGGAATTTAATGCTTGTTTTAAGTGTGGGGTATATCCCGGGATTTGGCGGATTCCACCATGGACGATAGTAGCCGTCGAAATACATGAACACAAACACGACGGTTATAATCAATGAAACTAAAATGAGGTAAGCATTGAGCCGGCTTCCCCCTTGTTCTTTTGATTTGAATTGGAAGTAACATTCGTAAGTTAACCAGGGAACAACGGGAACTAAGTATAGCAGACCATTCGCCCCACTTAAAGGAAGCGCCATCATGCAAACGCTCGCCAATACGGTGAGCCTTGTTGTTAGTAGCCGGGTATAATTAGCTACGATAGCGATAAGTATACAGGTCAAAAATGTGGATAGTATCAGCGTAAATTGCCAACTCCAGTAAAAGTTCTCCCAGTTACCCATGTGCAGGAAGGCAATCGGAAAAAAGGCGTCCACATAGTTTGTCTTGCCCCGAAGCTTTTTACATGCGGCGATAAACATTGCCGCAATTCCCGCTGAGCTGCAGATGTTCAATACCATTCCGCAGCGAAAATCGCCATTGGTGATTTTGAGCAAAAGGTGCAACACCAATTTAGGAAATGGTATGCGGTGTTCGTTATTCTGCTCCCAGAGCCATGTAGCTATGTCCTGCTGGTTACCTGTTAATGCCGATACCATATTCCAGTCTTCTTCAAGTGGTAGATTTCGTCCATAGACAAAAACATAAACCAGGGCTACTACCAGCATAATGAACCAGATTGACCAGACAAATAAGTTGGCAGGGTCGGTAAACCGTCGTGAGGCCACAGCCGATTGTTCGCCAGAGGTTAGGTTGAACATATTGTACGATAAATTATGGGTTGTTAATTGTGGGCGAGCACCGGTGTTGCTTGTAGATTAAAAGCAAGCAGAGATGAAGCAGCGGTATTGAAAAAATCATTTCGGGACTGGTGAATGCTAAGCGTAATTGAGGTTGAACTTCAGCCATGTGACGATCGGGACTCAACTTAATTTTAAAACAAATTTTTCGAAGTTGTCCGAACCAGCAACTTCAATCCGGGGCAAACTTAACAGGTCATCTGTTAATGTACTCTTCGTGTTTATGCTTGCCACGCCCAAAGTATATCCACAGGCACCGATGAAATGTTTAACAACAGGGTCGATGTCCCCATAAGGATAGGCAAATAATTTCACAGGTGATTTCAAAATATTCTGTAGTATAACTCTCGACTCAGCAGCTTCTTTGATCATTTCCACGTGCGACAGTCCTGTTAGATGGTACCCCGAAAGCGAATGTGATCCGAACTCAACCTCGTTTTCCTGTAAAGCTATAATCTCTTGTTTTGACAAAAATTCACCTCCGACATCTTGCATTCCGCTCTGGTTCGGTATATTGATGCCGTTTGCGGTTAAAAAGACGGTTGCATTAAATCCATATTTTTTCAACAATGGCCAGGCATGCTCGTAGAAATCGGAATAGCCACCGTCAAATGTCAACGCGATAGCATGACCTTGCAAGGGCTTACGGGTAAGTATTGCATTTTGCCAATCCTCCAGGCGGGCAGAATAATACCCTGCGTCGCGCAAAAACGCTAGCTGTTGTTCAAAATTCCGCTTGTTCACACAGGGTCCCGCAGGCTTGCTTATTTGATCCCCGCTAATGTGCTGATACTTTAGAATTGGTAATTGTTGTGTTTCGCTTACCGCGAGTCGCCTTGGCAAAATGATGCTGCGAGCCGGCGCAACTTGTACCGGACTGCCTCCAGGCAAAAGCTCCGGCTGCTCAATCCTTTCCACCTGGTGCTTGTGCCTGGAAAAAAATGGAAAGTTCATTGTCTCCCGGCGAAATAAATGTATGGAGTAGCCGGAGGTTTGAATTTCCCTGACCATTGTGAGATTAGGCGTTTTTGAAAAGATTTCGCCTATAAGGGTGGCACCAAAAGGTAAGGCCACAACTTCGCTGGTGCTATTCTGCTCTTCACCTAACTGGTTTGCGTGGGCCATAATTAAATACCCACCCGGCAAAATTGAACGGGCAACTTTTTTAGCTACATCCTTCAGCAACCTCAACTCAGTGATGTAGTAAAGCACTTCGCTGCAAACGATAAGGTCTAAGGATCCGGGTAAGGAATCCGTTATAAAATTCAAATGTTGAAACCGGATGTTGTCCAAATGACTGCATCTTTCCCGCGCTCGTTGCAACGCAATTTCTGATATGTCACAGGCAAAAAGGTTATCCGTAATATTTGCCAACTGCATGGTAAAATGCCCTTCGGCACAAGCAATTTCAAGCGCGTTCTTAAACTTGCCGGGTGGTAACAGCGAGAGCGTAAGTGCGTTCTTGCTTTGTTCGTAAGGATGGCTACTGTTCCATGGATCATGGTTATTTGCGAAGATTGTCTCGAAATAAGACCTGCCATAAGGCTCGGCTGCTGTATCGGCTATTGCCTTTTTCTTGCTTACTGTTTTTGTATTAATACCAACCTCAATAAGATTGGGGCAATAGCAAAATTGCCCAGGGCCGAAAGTTGGTTGTTTTTTCATGAAGCGATCCTCCAAGCCCTCGAAAAACGGTAACACGGCCAATGGTAATGTCACCCTACGCGAAGAACTGGTTCCAAAGTCGCCATCACGTCTTCCGATACATATTATCTCGTTAACCGAACCGAATTCGTGGTCCGTAACCGCGACACTACTTTGCCCGCATGGATCTGAAGCCCTTTTCTGTGTCTTTGCTTCCAACAGCCTTTTGCGAATGGTTGTTTTTTGATCCAGGGGTTTACCAACTAGGGCTTCTCTAACGCAGAGTACGCATAAGTCAAAACCAGTTGTGATCGTGATGCCTGCCCGCAATGCCTGCGGGCTGACAATGTTTTTTTCCTCGTAAGCACTCATGTCAACCATCCCAGCGACGACCCCTGCTACCGATAACATGATTTGTTTGGTTCCGCCCCGCAAAGAAAGCGCGGGTAATGTTTCACTGATTTCAACAACGGGTATATGGGTGCAATCTATGACTTCTGCGAACTCAGACTCGGGTGTTTCAGGATCATAGAAAAGGGTACCGTCCCAACCATCGCGTTCCCATAATTGCTGCAGAAATTTGGTCCACCCCCAGGTGTTATGATGATCCCGGAGATCACCCTTAATCTCTTTTTGCTCATAAACATTGTACTGGAAAAACTTTTCCAATATTAGCCAGGAGAACTCAGCGGCAATTGCATCTTTTAAAACCGGGGTAGTTACTATTCGGTCGCATACGGGTAACTCAATACTGCCGATTTTCTCAGACCCTATCTCTATAGAAATATGAATGCGTTCTGCTTCATCCGGTGCAACGATATCTATGATTTCTTCTGTGATTTCCATGCGTATTGCAAAGGTCTTTTCAACCATCGCGGGATTAGAGATCGCTGCATTCCGGAGCATCTTACGCGCCAATTCTGCTACCACCCTTTGTGCAAGTAATTTGTTACCCGTTTTCAATTCAAATGCAAACAGGAATTGCTTCAAACTGTCTACCGTAGCTGGCCACAATACGTAAACTGTGGAAGGCAGCTTGCAGGTTTGCCGCCAAATTGCATCAAATAAGTTATCGGCAACAAAAGCAGGATCCATGTCGCAACAGGAGTCACTAACCAGATCGAGTAGGGCTCGACCGTCTTTACCTTCACTGATAAACAGACCGGCACACCAGCTCGCCCAATAAAATTGTTGCGCTTCAAGATTTGCCGGGTCAAGTCCATTGATATATTTTTTGTTCGGATTGCTAACCCTTGGGTCAGCCGAAAAGCCAAGTTTAAGAATTTGTAGCGCGGTACTAAAGAATTTATTAGCATTCCTCGAAATTGACTGCGGTGACATTCTATAAAATGCATGCACTTCTCTTAACTCACCAAAACGTGCCGACGTGCGTGCTACACGCTGCCACAAATCCCAATCTGTACAGATCGTTAAGCCAGGGGTGAATCCGCCTACACTGGTGACAAGTTCCTTTCGTACTATGCAGGAATGCATGATGAAAGCACAGGTTCGGGCAAATGCCGGGAACATATCTTCTGTAATCATTGGATATGTTGCACCGCTCAATGCTCCCTCAGGCGTGATGATGTTCCAACCGCATACAACAGCGTCCAAATGAGCATTTGCATCCAGTTTTTGGCCCATGTTGTGTAAGTGCTCCGGTGAAATCCAATCATCAGCATCAAGAAAAAGCAGCCATTCATGCTGCGCAATTGCAATACCTGTATTCCTTGCAACGCACACACCTTGATTCTCCTGCTTAATGATTTTTATGCGCTTATCCTTTGCTGCAAATGGGCTAACTATCCCGTCGGTGTCATCAGTAGAACCATCATCGATGATGATTGCTTCCCATTCCTGATAACGCTGTGTAAGCAATGAACCAATTGTTTCACTAATGGTTTTTGCTGCGTTATATGCAGGAACGATCACTGAAATACCTGAGACCATTTATTACAGTTAGTTGAATTGAACTTCTTATTGAAGCTTGAAGGGAGTAAGTTTAACATGAACTTTCGCCAGGCTTGATCCAGGAGCAAAAAGCATGAGACAGTACAGTACGAAATATTCATAAGTGTACCTAGTCTTTGTTCAGGTGCGATATTCTACAAAGGTCCACCAACAGATCATCGAAAAACCTTAGTCTCAACAAAATGTGTCCGGATCAATTGCTTAACGGTGGATCTTACAATCTTGGACAGGCAGTTTTCCTTCGGATTAAGCTGGTGCTTGTTAGGCTTTCAAAGAAGACCCTCATTAACTGATGTTAAACGTGCATACCGACAAGCTGTTGTTTGCTAATGTTATTTGCATTGTGATTAAGCGGGGTTGTTAATTGTAACTTATAAGGCTATCAAACAAGAGTGCACCCCTGATTACAACTGTTGCCTTATCAATTTTCTTTACTTTTCGCCACCGTTTCACGTTGCATCAGCCGGGTTTTCCGATAAGCCCACGGGCTGGTTAACATCCCTTGTAACTCGGTAAGTGAAAGTGACCTGGGAATGGTGTCGCCGCGTTTCAACAAATTTCGAATGTTCCATTTGTAGAGCCAGTTAACCAGGAAAAACCGTACGATGCTCGGTCTCCTGACTGTTCTTTTTATATAGCAATCGATTAAATAACAGCCAAAGCTCCGGCCGTTGTTATAAACCTGTTTACGCAACGCCTGGTCTGTAGAGCGGTGATAGTGCCAAACAATCATGGACGGCTCATAAAGGAGCAGATGATCATTTAAAACAATCCGGTGAAACATTTCAATATCACCACCCCCGGAAGAAGGAGTACCAACGTCCAGCCCCGTGTCAAAATCTCCTACTTGCTGGAAGACTGTCTTTCTGAATGCCATATTCGCACCCACGCCGAAGCTACTGGCCCATAAAAGCTGCTGATCCGTGGAAGTTGCTTTTCGGATATAGCGTTGCCTAAACCCATGTCCCATTCCCCCGTAACCAATTTCGAAGATTTCCTGCGCAGGGTGTTCTAATTCAGCAGGACCTACATAGCCGGTAAGGGCCATTACCCGAGGGTTCGTAAAGCTTTCATTGATTATCCAGAGCCAATGTTGATTGGGATGAGCATCATCATCGGTAAACGCTACAATGGGGTAGTTTGCTTCCTGTATACCACGGTTGCGTGCCCAGTCGAGCCCCGGCGTATTTTCCCTTACATAACGAACCGGAAATTTTTTCACTAATTCAAAAGTGTCATCTGACGAAGGGGCGTTATCAACTACAATAATTTCAAAGACTGGATAATTCAATACTGTTAGTACGTTAAGACACGAAGCGAGCAGGGCAGTTCGATCGCGGGTACAAACAACGATGCTAATGGGCCCTGCATCAGAAACGCGGTGACTAGCCCTAATTCTGTTTAAAATGGAAAGTTCTACCAACGGCAGCTTCAGTTCACTTCTGACTGCGCTCATGACCTCATCATAACCAATGTAGCTATTACCGGGTCCAACAGTAAGTGTAACCCAACCGAGGGGCTTCTTATCAATCAGTACAAGAATACGGTAGCAATTGTACCGGGGATCTACCATAAGGTTCTCCAAGTCTTGTGCGAGATCAACTTGCAGTACTTTGATTATTCTCCGGGTTGCTGCTATTTCTTTCTCAGCCATAAACTTGAACCGGGATTTTTGGCATACAATGGCATTCGTTGTTTAAGAAAATCCTGATGAAAATGCCCGATAAAAGAGTTGAACACCACAATTTCAAATGCTGTGTTGTATTGCAGAAAAGCCCTTAGTATATAAGCTTCATTCCAGGCACGTCCCTGCAGTATCCAGTTTTTTGGATATTCAAAGGGGTAGTAAATGTCGTGAAAGTGGATATAGACCCCGCTTTTAAGTTTTGGCAGAATGGTAAATAAGATATGGTTTACATCACTGTCAATTCTGGAGATGTGCGTAGAATCAATAAACAAAACGTCATCAGCATCCAGGGTTTGAAAAACCTCCGGATCTAACTCCTGGAGGCGACTTGAATGTATATTGATGTTGTTATGATCCTCCGGTTTTAATAAAGATCGCAGCAAGTCTGGATATGGTTCAACAAAACTAATTGCTGCCCTGTTCCCGAGAAATCGCTCGTTGATATCGAGCATTGCTGCTGATGAAAAGCCTGAACCAATTTCGATCACTTTCTTGGGGTTAAGGTGAACGAGCAAATAGTAGAGGGTCAGACTCTCTCCATAGGAGTAGTTAGGGTTCTCAAAGTAGTACCTGAGACCCTCTTGTTTATGATCCTTCCACGGCTGCGAAACATAGTATTGCGATAAACTCGCGAGCAAAGCAAGCTGCTGCTCTTCCTGCAAATCGATCCCCGCGAGCTGATTTGGAAATGCTCCCCATATGATGTGCTCTCTGGATTGAACCTGCTTCAGTGAAGGAATCGGAGAATAGAAATGTCCCGGTTGCCAACCTAACCTGTAATCATCAGTGTGTTCTGGTATATAGGATGTGCCGCTAATCTTTTGTAACAAATATTGGAGCGTATTTTCGATCCACAACATCATCCCGCGTTGTTTTCGTTTCATTTTTCTTGAGCAAATTTGGTTGTCAAACGACCAGATAGATGAGTTTTGAAAGGTTCGTCCAAAGCCAATGCTTCTGACATTTCCTTTAGGAATTTAGCTGCAATTATTGGTCGCAAGTGTTTACCTCGCAAGTCTTCAGCACCAGCAATTGCTTTTACCTCCCCGATAAATTGGTCACCATAAAATAGCTGCATCGCGGAAGGTCTTTCAAAGTCCAGGATTCGTTCTGCTTCAGGTAAACCAAGTTTGAGGTTAATTTTTAAAGCTTCTGATTTGATATCAGCAGTTGATGAGGCACTAATCAGCTCATCAAGTGCAGTGCGCGATTTTAGCGCATCTGCTGCTCCCCGCAGGTACCAATATTGGTGTACCTTATTACTTAACTTTTGCCACAATGAGCGAAGTTTTAGTTGCTCCAGCATGTGCATAAGGCTGATCGCATGACCGGCCATAAAGTCACCTACCTTATTCTGTTCAAATGCGTAATGAGAAAGCGTGGAACTTTCCTTACCGCTTAAGGACCCGTATTTTGATATCTGGAGGTCGGGTAAAAGATCGGGGTGTCGTAAGGCAAATAACACGTCGGCTGCTCCTTCTTTTCTTTTTCTTCCGAGAGATCGTTTCAGGTCCGTTTCGGTGTCGAGGTGGTAGCCATATGCATCACGCGAGAATACGAAGTTTGCCCCGCCCTTTAATAAGCGCGCACCAAGCTCATAGTCTTCCCTGCAGTCAAAACTGGTATCAAAGCCCTTTGCCTGGGTAAACCGCTCGCGGCTTACGGAAAAGTTACCGCTAAGCAGATTCCGGTACGAAAACCGATGTCCCGGTAATAAAAATTCCCCGAACTCATCTTCCCACCATTTTCGAAGGAGGATCCTGTAGAAGCCGGGATCTTCTTCAAGGGGTAAAGGAAGATAACCAATAACAACGACGTCGCTGGCAGTATGTTTTGCAAGATGTGCCTCTACAAGGCCGGGGGAAGGGTCGATGTCGTCGTCTATAAATATAAGCACCCTGCCGCTTGCCCGGAGTGCTCCTGTATTTCTTGCGGTTGCTGCTCCCATACCGGGGCCACTTGTAAACTCCAGGCGGAATGGAGCATTGTAAGCCGCCAGCATTTCAATAGTGCCGTCTGAACAATTGTCGGCTACAACAATTACTTCCATCTGTTGCAATGGGAAGGTCTGTTGGGCCAGGCTGCTTAATAAACCTTGCAGTAAGTTTTTGCGATTATGCGTTGGTATGATAACGCTTGCAATCTGACATCCACTATCCATTCTTCAAATGTTTATGTGCCCGTTTCCTCGATGCCAGGTACGCCCAGGGTCCGTAAATACACCCCGACAGTTCCGCCCATACCAGTGTGAAGGGGTGGCTTCCCGGCCACTTGATTGCTGATTTAATCAATGCACGCAACTGCTCATGAAAAAACCAGTTTATGGGAAGCTTTATAATGCCTAACTCACCCTTTTCGATTAATGTGCGGGTCCAAAACGCATATACACCTACCCCGTAGCCCCATATGGCTTTTTTTGTTTCTTCCATAGTTCGGCGGTGACGATGCCAGCTGAGGGCAGCCGGATCATAAATGATTTGGTATCCTGCGGTAAGTATCCGAAGAAAGAATTCATGATCACCACCGGATTGGGTAAGCGTTCCGGCATCCAGAGCTTCATCAAAGAATCCTATGGTTTGAACAATCTGCTTTCGAATAGCCATATTTGCTCCTGCTCCAACCTGTCCAGTGGCCAATGGATTACGACTTGCCATTGAATGCACCACGCGTTTAAACCCCTTACTAAATGGACTATAACTTTCAAACGCTTCCTGGCCCTCTGTTTCCAATTCAAGTGGCAGCGTGAGCCCCGTAACACATGCCGTTTGTGTGCCGCTGAAATTGGCCATCAATGCACGTAACCAACCATAGTCCGGAATCGCATCATCATCGGTAAAAGCAACAACATCATGTGTTGCTTCTTTCAAAGCCCGGTTCCGGGCATTGTTTAGGCCCGGAAGGTCTTCCCTTACATACCTGAGGCTTCCAAAACTTTCAACGAGTAACTGCGTGTCATTATTGGAAGGACAGTTATCTATAATCAGGATTTCCTGTCCATCATCAGGCAACTTCAAAAGTCCTTCTATACACTTGCGAAGATCAGATGTCCTGTTGCGCGTACAAACTGCGATAGTTGCTTTCACCTTGCTTTGGCTAAGGTGCTCATTTCTATCTATGCCAAGGTAATCTAACACCATGTTTTTTGCCAGCGCTGGTCCAGTGGAGGCTATTATTTCGGAAAGGATTTCGGTTGTAATTACCTGGTTGTCGATAACCGGAACAACGATCTTGCCCAGGGGAACCTTGTTCTGTCGAAGCAAGATGAAGGCTTTATCATACCGGTCAGACAACTCAATTGCCTCAGGTAAATTATCGATATCTAAATCCAATATAGCTGTTGGCATCACTAATAAGCGGTAACGTTTACCAAACTTTGTTTCCGGCTATCTGTTCTGAAACAGTCATTCATTGCATTGGATGTACTGCTTAGATATGGAAGCATGTATAACATGTTATGCTTACTGTTTATCCGGGTTCTTATAAAAAATAAATGTATCGATTTCAGGTCTGATCAGTCCCGGCCAGGTATCAAAATAGTACATCCCTTCCCTGATGTCTTCCACTTCAAACTGAATGCATTGCTGAAAATCAGCAATTAATGCAGCATTATTCTTCATAACTCCGAGAGAAACTGTATAGGTTTTGTTATTTAGCAGGTTTGCCGGTATTGTACTTTGTAGTGCCAGTACACCTTTTTTTGCTTCAAGATTATGAGAGCCCAGGTTGAAGATACATTCTCCTTTTGTCGACAGAAGAATGACATTGATATTGACCACGCCATCATCAACATTGCACCAAAACTCAAAGTTCAACTGCACAGGTGTTCGTACCGTTATGTAAGCATCGGCTTCTGCAGATACCGGCTTAACCACAGCTCTTCTTAACTTGATTAGCTCATTTCCCGGAGCAGAATCAAAATCCTCCCAACTCTGAACTGTCTCCTTTGGCTTTGTGCTTGCGGTATAGCTTTTTACAACTTCCTTTGACTTACCCTTTTTCGCAATCTGTCCCTTGTCAAGCCATATTGCATTTTCGCAGAGATTAGCAATCGCCTGCAAATTATGACTTACCATTAAGATGGTTCTGCCCTGTTTTCCTGATAATTCTTCCATTCTTCCGAGACACTTTTTCTGAAAATCTGCATCTCCAACAGCAAGCACCTCGTCTACGATTAAGATGTCCGTTTCAAGGTGTGCGGCCACAGAAAAAGCAAGCCGGATATACATACCAGAAGAATAGCGTTTAACCGGGGTATTGATATATCGCTCAACCCCGGCAAACTGAACAATGTCATCATACAATTTTGCGATTTCTTTTTTTCGCATGCCGAGGATGGCACCGTTAAGAAAGATGTTTTCTCTTCCGGTAAGTTCAGGGTGAAATCCTGTGCCTACTTCCAGCAGACTTGCAATTTTGCCCTTAACTTTTATGGTTCCTTTTGTTGGTGTTGTAATACGGCTAAGCAACTTTAGCAGCGTGCTTTTGCCTGCGCCATTGTTGCCGATTATTCCCAATGTCTCACCTTGTTGAATGGTAAGGTCAATGTCCTTTAAACTCCAGATAATATCATCTGTTGGTTTATTAACGCCAGACGCTTCATCGATAATGGTAAATGGATCCTGCTTTCCTCTGGCCTTTGCCACCCATCGCTCAATATCACGGGAAAGCGTACCGGTACCAACTTCCCCCAAACGGTAGACTTTTGAAAGGTTTTCGACTTCGATAACTTTTTCCGACATTAATTGATATTAATTTAAGACTGCTTTTCACCGTCGTTGGGGAAATTTCAACAAGGCTTTCCTGCGCGACGGTAAAATGCAGATGCGACCATAATGCTATTCTTATGTTAATACACCTGCAATAAAAACGTGTATATGTAAGCCTGACTTCATTTTAAAACCCGAAATATTCTACCTGATCGTTTTATTTAGTTCCATTGCCGATTCTATACACTTATCCATGTTGTAATATTCCCATTCTGCAAATCTTCCCAGCAAATAGATGTTGTACTTAGCCAGGTGTTTTTTAAGCGTATCAATTTTACTACGGGTATCTTTTTGCTGAATGATGTAGGAATTTGGTTCGTAGTTAAAAGCGATTGGCTTGAGATTGCCGGGCAACAATGCCAGTTCACTGCGCATATCATCCTGGTCTTGCTTACCAGAAAACTCAACAACACAGGTTTTTCTTCGATTGGGTTCGTTGTTTGTTCCGCTAAAGTTACCCGTATAGATGATCCGGTGGGCCTTGTACTTTTCTTCGGGAAGATACATCCAGGAAAGGTTTGTGTCATCTGTTTCACACAGCACATTTGAAGTGCCATTACTCGGAAGATTGGTTACAGCATCCAAACATGTCCTTAGCAATTCATCTTCTATGGCCACTATACCCGCCAGCTGCCTCACATCACCACAGTATACCAACAATTGCGTATTCAGTTCATCTCCATTGATGCCAATACCTTTTTCACCAACACCAATGCTACTTACCTGGTAGGAAAGCTGTATATCCTGTTGCTCTGCAAGACGATCAATGATAAACTGCGAGCCATTATTTTTGGGATAATAGAAACTGGAGTGGACCATCGATGCTTCTTCCTTTTTTAGGATGTTGCTGATGATAACTTCCCGTATTTGTGGCATCGGCAGCTTCCCATCAAGCCATTCCAGCGGCACCTTGCTGATATCGGTGTTCCATATTTTGGCGTTGTACGGGCCAAAGTATAAGTTGTACAACTGTTCACCAAAGTTCCCGATCAGGAACGCTTTAAAGTTTGGATACTCCTCCGGTGCTTTAGGTACCTGGGAAACCATTGTGAGCAGTTCATCAATTATAGGTCGGAGCTTTTCTTCAGGGAGCTGGTATAGATAATTCTCGAGGGGATATCCAAGCAGTTGGTCATCAAACAGGATTTTAGCATTCCGGGTAGCTTTAATAAATTCTTCCTCACGGTTAAAATGACTCCAGAACCAATCTAACACCGTTTCATTTTTACTATTAAAAACATGCCCCCCCACCCGGTGAAAAAGGCTTCCCATTACCCGGTCGCATTTTATTAATCCACCTGCTTTATCCGCCTTTTCGAGAATGCTTACCTGATAACGGTCACTCAGCATACGTGAAATACTTAAACCTGAAATGCCTGATCCAATTACTGTTGCGTGTTTCATCTTCTGTCTTTGCTACCTGGTGAGTACCGTATGGTTCAGCAACAATGGGTTTTTTTATGGTAAATAATTTTAAACAAGCAAAAAGATTGCTTTTTGCTATCACACTATAAATGCAATGCAGTACCTGGTTAATTTCGCATTCGTACCCCGCTAATGTGCACTGATTTAAGCGAAACTACCGGTTAAGCATCGGTTAAATGAACGAAAATTCAAGTTGCTTTAACAATATCGGGATTCCGAACAGCTAAGAAGTTGTAGTTAACCCTATTGCTAAGCTGGTTTTGTTTTCACCTTCGTTGTATTTCCGGGTACGACAGATGCCATCAGGTATTTTGCAAAAAATTTGGACAGCCAATAAAACGATTTGGCACTTCGGTCGAGGCGCCATGCGGCTTTCACCTGCAGTATCGCAGCTTTGTTGTTATGACCTATTAAACCGTGCGCCAGTTTGATAGAATATATTGCATAGTGCCGGATTGAATATCGCTTTATAGCGTCTCTTTTATCCGGTGGCAAAAGGGGTTGTATCAAATCAATAACCTTCAAAAGGTCAGTAAGATTTTGGCCTGTACTAATCGAAATGGAACTTATATTTCCAACCTTCAGCGCGCGATAAGAAGCCAGTATTTTTGGCGAATAAGCCACTTTATAGTTAGCTGCAATACGGGTCCACATCTCCCAATCCTCACCGTAGTGAACAGCGTAAAAGCTTCCAAGCTTTTCATAAACGCTTCTTTTTACCACAATAGCAGGGGGTTCCAGCCTTTGGTACTTTGCAATTTGGTAAAGAAAGTCGGGAATGATGCCTGGCGCAGGTAAAATGTTTGGATGAACCGATTTAACTTTTCCTCCCGCATCAATTGTTGAATTGTTTACAAACGCAGCGCCGATATGCTCATCCAATTTGAACAGGGTCTCAATTTCATTATAGAAGCCGGAATGTACCAAATCGTCGCCATGTAAGATATGCACCCACTTGCCTTTAGCGCGATTGATGCAGGTTTCGAAATTTCTCAAGCTACCCACATTCCGTGGTTGCCTGTAATAGCCAACCCTGCCTTTTCCAACTTCTTTCACGACTGTCTCTACATCACCATCTGTACTATAATCATCAATTACTTCAATTTGCATGTTTGTTCCCGTGTCTTGCTGCAGTACGCTTGTTATTGTGGTCGCCAGGTATTGTGTACAGTTGTAGGATGGTATCATAACCGACCACAAATAACCTTCTTTACCTTGCTGAACAGGCACTATAACCGGAGGTGAAGAGGGAATGCGGGTCGCATCACCTGCCGAACGTTCTGTGCTTAACAGATGTGTTGAGTCTGGTAAGTCAGTTGGTGTTGCATTCATTAATGGTCTGTTTTCAAGGGTGCGTTTTCACTATAAACGAAGAATTAAACTCCGAGTTGTGTAGTGAGTAGAATTAATAACTGGCTTGGCGAAGTGAATATTGAATTCAGATAACGGGGGAGTGATAACCGTATGTAATACAATGCCTGTAAACTAATTTCGAAAAGTAGCGTAGTATCTTCCTCGCCGAAGATATTACCAAATTATCTTATAATTCTAATTAATTGCATAAAAAATAACTTAAGGTCACAGCCATCCAATCTTCCAGGTTTTAAGAGTCCTATTACGCCCTGATGAGCTTTTCTTTTGTGTATGCTCCACTTTGCGATTGTTCAACGGCCTGCATGAATCCTTGTAAAATGGTGTGCGTGCTCAGTTGCTGAACGGCGTACGCACGTGCATTAATACTAACGGTTCCATGTTCGTTCATGCCATCAAGTGCTTTCGCAATGACCTCGTTAAGCGCTTCCTGGTTGTCTGGCTCCGTTAAGATTCCGATTCTGTTTTCCTTGACAATTGAGTAAAGGCTCGTTCCGGCACTGGCGGTTACAATCGAGATACCACCAACAGCAAGTATAGTCGTCAGTTTCGACGGTAGCAGCAAATCGCCTGCATTAGCTTTTTGAATTACCAGGTGAAAATCAGCAAGGTTCAAAAATCGATTAAGTTCTTCCACTGGCTTCAGCGGTAGAAATACAACGTTCTGCAGGTTCAATTTATTTTTGAGTGCTTCGAGCGTGGTCTTATATGGGCCCGATCCGCAAATAATAAACTTTACCCGGGTATTGCTTGCAAAACGTTTGGCCGAATGCAGGATTGCCTCCAATCCTTGTTTTACCCCAATTCCGCCTGAATACAAGAAGATGATATCACCCGGCAAAAAGCCGTATGCAGTCTTAATTTCAGTTTTGTCATGCAGGGGCGTAAACTTTGTTGTATCCACCCAATTTGGAAACAGTAATATGTTTTTGTCTATTTTATTTTTAATCTTTTTAATCATACCCTCCGATATCGTACTTATCCGGTCGGCTCTTTTCAGGATAAACTTTTCTATTGCGAACAACACGTTAAGCAAAGCAGGCGACTTGACGATTTCCAGCTCGCGGGCTGCGTCAATCTGAAGGTCCTGGATGTGATAGATGAACTTCGTACGTTTGAAGGTCTTGTAAAAAATCGCCAGTAGTCCCAGCGCAAAGGGCGGCGCAACCGTTATCACGTAATCATATCGCTTGGCAAAAAGCAACCGGAAAACCACAAAAAAGGCAGAAAAGAAAAAGCTGAAGTCTGAAATTATTCGCGTGAGACCCGACGGGCTTGCGGGTATATAATGCGGACAGCGAATGATCTTAATTGGAGAGGCGTTTTCGCCAGGCATTCTCAATTCGCTTTTGTACCACGATGCGTCTTTGCGGTAAGGCTCTTCCACTTTCCACTGTGGGTAATAGGGAAAAGTAGTAATAACGGCACACTCGTAATTGTTCGTTGCCAGCCAATCCATCATTTCCCCGCTATATTTTCCGATTCCTGTAGGTTCAGGAAAGTAATTCCCGCCAATAAGCAGAATCCTTTTTTTAACTGGTGGTTTTTGCATTCCTGGAAAACTGTAAATATTTGTATGCTACCTCGTGTGCAAGTTTACTGATAAACAATCATCAATAAACTTGATGGCCTTTATAGGAAAGGGTAGGGGGTTCTAAAGGGAAGTAGTCTTCTAATTGTTGTTGCGATGGCTGATAAAACCTGAATGTGCTGACCGGGCTTAGTAAGTGCTTTCCGGTGGGCGATTGGCTGCGGAAAGTGCTCGGGCAACCTGCAGACGAATGGAGGAAACGCCAGCTGTGTTGTTCGGCCCATTTTAACAAGGAAAGATTCTTTGTGCTCCGGCATTTGTTGGCTATTGTACCCCGGTTGTGTCACTCCCTTGTACTCCATAGCCCTGAGCAACCTTTATTTTCCGCAGTAAATTGTTCCCTGCCTGGCTACGAGGTAGGGCTTAGCGAACACAAAGTTCACCGGCATAGTCAATCAGTAGGGTGATGTGATTGTTTAAAGGATGAAAGCGTTTCCCTGTCGCGGAAACATACCGCCGGACTGCCGGCACAAATTTTTCCTGCAGGAAGCGATTTAAATACGGACGATCTTGCACCTACAACGGTGCCTTTTCCAACAGTTATACCCGGGGCTACAAACACGTCGGTAGCCAGCCAACACTCATCTTCAATCGTTATCGGCGAATTCGTTGTCGGAAACTCAACATACCTGTAATCGTGAGAGCCTGCACATAAGTAGCTTTTTTGTGAGATTACGACATTGTTGCCAATGTTAATGTCGGCAAGGCTGTAAAGCACAACCCCGTCGCCTATCCAGCTATAATCGCCAATGGTAACCTTCCACGGAAAGTGGGTATGTACAGATGCTCGAATGATCACATTGGTTCCAATCTTGGCTGCAGTGTTGTATAACGAACTCCTAAAAAGATCAATTGACGCGCGATTTATCAATACAAGTGCAGCTAAAAACGAAAGTAACCAGGGAAAGTTTTCGTTAAAAAAGATATTTTCTTTTCTCCATGTTTATCGTTCAACCTTGTTTGTCGGTAAGTACGATGTTGTATATATGACCCCGGGGCAGACTTTCTTCGGGGTGGTAAAGTATGCACCATTCATTTTTTCATGCCTATACCTAAAGAAACCCTTTATCATTCATGTACATGGTAACCATTTTGGGAGTGAGTATAAATCGTTAACGGGTTTCAAAAAGAAAATGTTTAAGTCCTTAGTAACGAAAGCCCGGGCCGGAATCGTACTCTCCCATTCTCTGCGGCACAATTTTGAGTCGTTACTTGACAATGAGCGAACATATGTTGTTCCAAACTTTGTGGAGGACTCCTTATTTGCAGTTGACGCTCCGAAGCAAACAGACAAGTTGAGGATCCTTTTTTTGAGTAACCTCATGGAGGAGAAAGGGGTATTTGACCTACTGGATGCACTACGTAAATTAAAAGACAAAGGAATACTTTTCGAAGCTGTTTTTGCCGGCTCAGTTGAAAGTAGTCTTGCCGGGAGGCTGGACTCCCTCTTCTCAAGCCTAGGTGACAACGTCAAATACATTGGAACAATTTCAGGAGAAGATAAACGACAGCGACTGTTGGATGCAAATGTGTTGATATTACCAACCTATTACAAGATGGAAGGTCAGCCGATTGCTTTATTGGAAGGCATGGCAACCGGGAATATAATCATCAGCACCAGGCACGCTGGTATACCCGATATTGTGAGCGAACTAAATGGCTTCCTGGTTCCCCCGAAATCGTCTGCCCACATTTGTGCTTGCCTGGAAAGGCTAAGTACCGACCTCCCAAAGATGATTCAAAAATACGCAAATACAAATAAGGCATATGCACAACAAAATTTCACTGTTGATGCATTTACAAACAATATTTTACAAGTTCTCAATGCAAGTACAAAAACTTAATCAGTTCCGGCTACCGGCTGGTTTCAGAGGTCGGCCAGGTTGGCTGGTGCAACTCTGGTGGATAATTCAGGCTGTGCTTGTGAACACTACACCTCAGTTTATGTACGGGTGGAGAAGGTTTGTTTTCAGATCTTTTGGCGCTAAGATTGGGAAGAGTGTAATGATTCGGTCGTCTGTTCAAATGCAGTTTCCCTGGAAAGTTGTCGTAGGGGACTATAGTTGGCTGGGGGATGGTGTCGTTTTATATAGCCTGGGTAACATCGAGATAGGGAAACATGTAGTCATATCGCAGAACTGTTATGTTTGCGCGGGATCTCATGATTATACCCGACCAGATTTTCCGATCAACAAAAATCCGATTGTTATAGAAGATCAGTGTTGGCTGGCTGCGGATGTATTTGTTGGGCCGGGAGTTACCATTGGCCTCGGGACAGTTGTGAAATCTCGATCATCCGTTTTGAAGGATCTTTCAGGTGGGAAAATCTACGGCGGAGTACCTGCAATTTTCGTTGGTAATCGCGACGGAGCGGTGAAGTCGACGAGTACTTCCTCGGAGTCATTGCCCTAAGAACAGGTAGAAGGCTTACTTAAAATGTTTTCAGAAGGAATTAAAAATGTATTAAGAATTTTAATAAACCATGTTCAGCGATTAACTTCCAATATTTCGACTGACGCCCTATGAATAGCACAACAATACTTCTATGATTTCGTTTGAAATTCGTTTCACCTTCCCCGAAACCGAAGTATGCTATGAAAATTCTAATCACATTATTTCTATTACTGATACTGTCTCAACACTGTTTTAGTCAAAGCTCAGATGTCAACACCATTGTAACAGATTACGAAAACAGGATTCGATTAAACGGTGGCGTGATCAGTGCTAGCGACCTGCAAGCAGTCAATACATTTGTAAGGGCTGCTAAAACAAACAATTATTGGGACAAAATAATCGACCTCGCACCACTTGCAGGACAAGATCTTAATGCGGCTTTGGTGAAGTTGAAATTCCCTGTTCCGGGAACAAGTTTGATTGCCAACAACGGATTTCAACCTTCTGATTATACGCCCACGTCAGGGTTAAAATTGAACCGTTCCTGTTTCCTCAACTCAAATACAAATCTGAGCAAACTTAATTTGCAGGGACTATTTGGTTATTCCATGTGGATTGAAGATAAGGGTTGGGGATGGATTGGCTTACCAAATTCCGCCAGTCCTTACTCGACTTTGGCAGTTGCCCCTTCCAGTGTGAATGCTTATATTGGTTCAGCTTCCAACTATGCTGTAGTGGGCGGGGGAGTACCTTCATCAAGGGAGGGATTTTTCCACGTAATAAAACAATCACTTAATACTGCAAAAGTGTTTGTTGATGGTAGACAAGTTGGCATTACCAGCAATACCCCAACTACTACAGAGTTAAGGGACGCGGCCATTCAGGTTTTTAGAGATGCCAGCGACATAGGAAAGGGACAATTTTACTGTATCGACAACGGAATGCTTAGCAATGAACAAGCCGTTTTGTTTTTTAACGATGTAAAACGTTTGTTACAGGACCTCGGCCGAAGAATAGCCCCGCCAGTATTTTCCGCGCACGGCCTGTACACCCAAACACAGTTGGTATCCATTACCGAAAGCCCCACCAACTCCCTGATGGCCGGTGCTACCATTCACTATACTTTGGATGGTACGACACCAACTGTCTTGAGCCCTATTTATAACGCACCCTTAGCAATAAACAAAACGACCCGTCTACGAGCCATCGCAGTCAAAAATGACCGAGTCTCAGAACAGACGGATAAATGGATTTCGATTGTGCCGCAAGGGTTCACATCCACCAAATACTACACTGCTCACGTAATGGTCAACCTGCTGGCGTTTACCGACAACATGGATGAATGGCTGAAGCAAATGAAAGCATCCGGTTATAACCTGATCTGGGCTCACCTTGACGATTATTCCGGCAATTATATTTCAACCTTGCGAAAACTTATGGATGCATCTGCCCGGGTCGGTGGAATTCCGGTTATGCCAGGTCCATCTTGGTGGGTAGAGCCTGCAAGTGTTAGCCAGATGTACACTGACACCTGGAACCATCCGGCACTGTTTACCATTGGCGGCAAAAAAGTTTACACGGGCTGGGACTACCAAATGGACAACCAAAGTCAACTGGACAACTTGCTGGCTGCTCAAAATATTTCAACGGACGATTATTACCTATGGGTGCATTCAAGGTACCCTATTTCCTACAATGATGGTGCAACATGGCTCGGGGAGAATATGACCACTTCCGGTTACCTGAGCTGGTTTGGTACATCTGACGCCCGTAGCCTCGAAGGGGTTCATCACCTTTACGATACCCGTCCGCAAATAGACGGCCTGATCAATTTTGCAGTTGACCAGGGGAACAAATACTCTATCATCAAAACCAATAGATACATCACTCAATCCTCAGTGCCCAGGGGTAAGTTTTCGATGGCAGGAGTAAGTTCTTTTTATGCCTCTGTATCTTTCAGTGATTTTGGTTTTAATGGTGCAGCAGAAATCTGGGATAGTCTTTTAGTAGCTCCTGCCCATTCCAGGCCTACGGCAATGAGCGATATTACTGCTAATGATTATGCTGAGCTTTCCTATATATCACCACTGGTTATTCCTGCTGTAAATGGAATGTCGTTTGTTCCCCCGCTAAACGCAGGCTTCAACCTTGGCGATAATGTACGGTATCCTATTGCAGATCATAGCGGAATTCAAAAATTCTTAAGACCATGGGTAGAGGCTTACAAAAACAACCTGCCTGCCCCTACTTTCCAAGAGGATAGGATGTTCTCGCACTACTATCTGCATCCAAGTACAGCGACCCCAAACCCCGTTCTTCCAACCGAATTTAGTAACTATGCGCATTTGAATCAGTCGTGGTGGAACAAAACCGTTTATGCAACCGGCCATATTGAAGTCGGCGGAGGAAACCAGGTATACGGAATAAAAACGCGGTTTGAAACCGACAAAATCAAGATGGCTGCACACCTCACCGCACCGGCACAACTTAAAATCAACAATACATTATCCGAACTGAAACCCGCCGGGGCTGCTTATTTTGAGATCGATCGCGACGCGTTCCGGGGTACGCCAACATTTAGCATTGTAAGAAACGGGGTTGAAGTAAAAACCGGAAAAGGTCTTCAGCCAATCACCGATAATGTTTTTCCCGGAGGATGGAACTTCTTGTCAACTGAGATAGATCCTCAAGTAGACAGTGCCTCAATAAAGTTCAACGGCAAAGTTTTTCTGCAGGGGGCTTATAACGCGGGTACAGGAAGAATGAATAATGCCCTGAATATGTTAGGTATTTTGCAGGCAAAAGCAGCAACCCAACCTTATAATAAAACACCCACTAGTTACACGGGTACGGAATCGGTTAACGCCACCTTTTTTGCCAATCACCAAAACATTGTTGACTGGGTGTTACTGGAATTACGCGACTCGGCTACTAATAGTACCCTAACAAGAAAGGCATTATTCGTGAATACCGACGGTGTGCTCGTAGACCTTGATGGCTCAACAACACAAATTGGGATCCCGGGTATTGCCCGGGGTAAATACCAGGTGGCTATTCGCCACAGGAATCATCTTGGTATCAAATCTAAAACGACCCTAGATTTCAATGGTGGCTCAGCAGCCTACGATTTTACCACATCTGCCTCTAGTTCATTTAGCAATCAAAGCTACTCTTCCACGGTTCAGATTGGAAGCATCTGGGCAATGCGGGCCGGAAATGCAAACGTTAATAACAATGTGAAATTTAACGGCCCCGATAACGATCAAAACCAAATCCAAAATTCAGGTCTCGAGGGCTCGATTTCGAGTGTTTTAATGAATATGTATACCACGTCGGATATCAACATGGACGGAAGCATAAGAACGAATGGGCCGAACAACGATCAAAATTTCCTACTCAATATGATCCTGAACGGAATGCTGGGTAACATCATCTATGAGCAGCTTTAGCTGCATGCAGAAAGATGTGAAGAACACCTCTACCCTGGGTAATCCAGGGGGTTTTCTGCCAATCACTTTACGTAGGTGCTGGGGTTCACCCACCTGGTGCAATCAGTCTACCTTACCTGTTTTACAGCGGTTCGCTTGTATTAACTAATTATTAGCAATTTATCAGCAGGCCATCGATGTAAATGAAACCGTGTTTTCTCAGTACTTTGGCACGTTTTTACGAGTATGCTGGCGGGCTAGAGAGGGCGTTGGAGCGGTATTCCCAATCCTGATGTGCTCAATATAGCTGATTGTCAAATATATATTTGACTGTAATAAAATAGACACCCTTAAAAACCCGTTATTCTTACTATTCACAAGTTTAACTAACCGGCATGGTCAAGAAAAGTCCTGAAATTGATAGAGCGTATTCGAATGTTACTGCGGAAGATTATGTCTCGTCTAATAAATCGCCTTTGTTCATGGAATATCAACGACTTGATTTATTTAAGTTGCCCCCGGGCTCCCGAGGTAAGTCCCGCTGGTTCGTTCAACTCTGGTGGATCGTAGAGGCGCTATTTTTCCGTACATCGCCTCAATTTCTTTATGGGTGGCGACGGTTTCTGCTAAGAAGCTTTGGTTTCGCATTCGAGCAGCCATTAATTGGAGGAGGAAAGGGGCCAACAAGTAAAACCTTCATTATTTAATCAGGTGTTTGAAGCAACAGATTAGTTGAGTTGCGTGCGAAATATATCCAGAACTTTTTTTGCATTATACCGGGATGAAATCAGCGGTATAAGTTCCTTCGAACTTTGTTGTATTCGCTTCCTTTCACCTGGATTTTCTATAAGGTGATTAAAAGCTCGACTAAAGGCATCCACGTCTTCAGTTTCGCACAATATGCCATAATCAGGAGAACTGATCAGTTCTACCGATGCACCAACTGTATTGCTTGACACGATCGGCACGTTTGCGGCTATTGCCTCGTTAATCACCACGGCCCATCCATCGTAGCGACTCGCAAAAGCAAAAATGTCTGCAAGTCCGAAAAAATACTTTAGCTCTTCCGGTTTTTGAAATCCCATGAAGCTTATCCGCTCATCCCCGTTTCTTAATTCTTCAAGTCTTTGCTGCGCCTCCCCACTGCCCAGGATGATAAGTCGAAGGTTGCGATGATCTACCTTTTTCATCGCTTTAACCAGGATATCCATTCCTTTACGTTGTATTAACGCACCCGATGACAGGATGATTATTTCGTTGTTGGGCTTATATTTTTTACGGTACTCTCCAAGTACTGCAGGGTCAAGCGCAGTAAAGCTTCTCTCGTCGATGTTGTAAGGAATGATAAACTTTTTGGGGTTAACCTGGTAAGCAATAAAGCTTTCCGCTGCTTTTTTGCCTACGCAAAAAATAGCCTTGCAGCAGTAGTTGAGGATTCTGAGGTATAACCACTTAAATCTGTATTTCAAGGGACTCTTAACCTCAAACAGGGGTTCAGAAAAATAAGCGACTTTCTTTTTTTTAAAGCGGTGAATCAACAGTGCTACCGTTGCGTTCGGCGAGGCGTAACTGCCTCCAATAATGACGTATTGGCTTTTGTCTCTTGAGGAAACTGAAAAAATGTCCCAACTAAAATGAAAGTCCAGTACCCGCTTTTGGAGCAAACGGGCGATGAAATTGTCTCTTAGCACAACTGCTTCGTAATTACTCGGAGGGGTAAAACTCCACTCCCGGTTACTCTCCGAAACTGCATAGTAAATCACTGTCAGGTCGAACAGCACCGCTAATTCTTCAAAAAACGCAAGCTGATACGGTGTTGGTATATTGGTATAAAAAGAAAGTGAAGGTTTAGGCATATTGGAGCTTACGAACTTTGAAGCAGGTTTTTAAAACAACCCAGATCGGAATGTACATATACAGTGTGAAGATGATCATGGGCATCATGTTCTGTGTAATAAAGTAAAAGCAACCCACATACAAGCAAATATAAAACAGCCTTGATCCGAAGTTGGTCGACGAACTTTTGTGCAGTAAGCGGGTGTAGTAGCCAAACAATACAAAAAATAAGGGTGCTCCCCAAAAAAAGCGATAAAAGCTATCAATCATGCCGGTTTCAGCTGAGCCCTGTGCCGGCTTAATGTTGCTGTACTTCCTCATCACCGTGAAAATATCAGTCGAAAATGAAAACCAGGTTGGCTTTTCCGCCCACATAGCCCGCGGAATGAAGTTGATGAATGGATAAAGCCATTTAAGTCCATAATCACAAGTCACCGCAACCTGGTTTGCCTGGAAGGCGTTATATGCAGTAACAAACTCGTTGCCTTCGTCTATTCCTGATCCGCCAATAAGCAGCTCAGGTTGTTCGACAAGGCGATCTATAGTCAGGTTTATTTGCTCGGAAAAAGTCGTATAGGGTGAGTAGAACTTCCTGATCTGAACCGTTAAGGTGAGTAAAAGCGCTAATGCTGCCCCCGAAATCGCTATACCTTTGTATTTGGACAACAGCGTAGTCAGGCGCAGGCTCATTTGATTCTTCTGGTTAAACAAATAGGAGAAAATTAAAATTACACCTAATCTGATCCAACTTCCCCGTTGTTGTTGAATATAGGCGTCGTAGCAAAGAAACAGGAGAATACATGCCAGGAAAATCAATCCCTTTTTTGAAAGCGTTTTATTCAGGAAGGAGTTGAATAACAAGAGCACCGATGAAAAAATGAAGTACCTCAATTCATAGATATAGCCACCTACGCTAAAATCTCCACTGTTGTGCCCGTAAAAGTAGTAAGGACCCGATTTATAAATAAAGTAGCCATACCCAGCGAGCCCAATAACCCCGGTCTGGATAGAATAGTTTTCATACTTTTTGTAGTCAACAGAAGTTGACAAAACTCCGTTGTTTCCTTGTTGATTATTTAATCCCATTGAGTCGCCTGCAATAAAGCCGACATAACACAGGAATATGAAGGCCATAAACGATAACTCGTACTCATTATTCACCAGACCTAATTTCCTGAACGTAGGAAAAAGTTGAAGATAGGGAACAATGTAAAGCATCAACGTAAGTATAGAGAACACAAATGCAATCGATGACACATGCAATGAACATATCTTATAGACTACAAGCAGCAAAAAAAAGTAAACCAGTATTTCCACCACTAATTATTTAATAACGTCTCTTCATAAAACCTTGCGAGACATTCAGCATATTGATCCCATGTTATATTCTTGTCTCCGGCTGAAAAGGGGTGATCAATAGATTGTACAACGGCTTCGTAGATCGAAATCTCCGAAGATGGCTCAATTACGAAACCATTGATTCCATTTACCACGATTTCAGCTGCCCCGCAATTTTTGGTAACGATTACCGGAACGTTCACTGATAGTGCTTCTGACACAACAATGCCAAATCCGTCCTCAATGCTTGGAATTACTATCAAATGGTGTTTTTCGATAGTTGCCAATATTTCCACGTTAGGTAAATGTCTAACGTGTGTGATGCTCAAACGACTGAGATGACCTTTTATTATTGGCAGGTAAGCTTCATCGATGCTCCCTACAAGCGTAAGTTCTACAGGATACCCATTTCGTTGGAGCAGTTCAAAGGCCTTTAAAAGATAAATTACCCCTTTTCTAAAGGTTATTTTTCCAACAAATATCAAACTGATCTTTTCGCCATGTTTGATATGTTTAAAGTTTTTACCAGTTTCAGTGACATGCTCTGTGCCGTAGGCAAGCACCTTAACTTTACTGTCATCAATCCCATTTGCAACAAGTGAACTCTTTATGAATGTAGAAGGCACCAGTAGCTTGTCGCAAAGCATAAGCTCTTTTATGATGCTGCTCTGAAAGGTTTTCTCTCCAGATGTATATTGCAATCCATAGTTTAGGTGCTCACGTTCAAGCAGCTTCTCCTGTTCAATCGGGTGGGCATTCACTACTTCTCCGATTATTAGAATCCCCCGTTGTTTATAGCGCTCGATGATCTTGTAGCAATTGCCATGAAGGAGAAAGTGAGCAACATTACCCTCAGGCTCCAGTGTTAGTACCTGTACCTGCCACAGCTTATGTAAAAGCCGTACGTATTTAAAGAATGGTGTTCCCTTGATGAATTTCGCACCCAAATACATCAGGTACTCTTTTGCAGGGTAATTCTTTAACAGCTTCTTACTAAGCTTAAAGTCATACCTGACCTTATAAGAGTAGATAAATCGTTTAAGTATCCCTTTGTTCGCGATCAGGTGGATGTATTTATGAAAGTGAAACCTTCCACAGACCACTACTGTTACTTTAGCGCTTCTTTCTGTTGTAATTGCCAAGGCAGGGATTTTTAAACGAAATAGAATTTAATGATGTCATCGCCTTGATGCAACAAAGTATACAATGCTATTCGAGAATAGGGTTAAACTTCAGGGTGTAGGTCAGTGAATTTTTACGCTTTCTGATAAACGAAGCCGGGTTGCCGGCTACAATGTCGAGTTCCTGAACGTTCTTATGAACAACCGAAGAAGCCGCGATAACCGCGCCTTTTCCAATATTTACACCCGGTAAAATCGTTACTCCAGACGCAATCCATACATGATGGCTTATGTTAACGTCCCCACCGTACAATTCATGCGTTTCTGAATCTGGTTTGTGGCCGAGGGTCCATATCCTGGTATATGGCCCTATATCAGTATTATTATCGATGATTATTTTATATCGCCTGCAATCTAACACGCAGTTTTGGTTGATTACCACGCTTTCCCCGATTTCGATCTTCCAGAAATTGAGAAGTTTTGAATGCATTAGGATTACTGCAGTGCTGTGAATATTTTTGTTAAAAGCCCGCAAAAAGCTCTTTCTTACAAAGTGGGAAGGAAAATGGCTTATCAGGTTATTATAACAGTAATTGAGGATAGAACCCCCTATCAAGTTCATGCTCATCCCAAAATTTGTTTATAGCTTTCGACTGCAATAGCCACGTGTTTTTCCCAACTAGCCTCCCGGATGTAATTTTCCCAATTTTGCGCCAGATTTTTAGGGTTGTGTTCCAGCAAGTCGACAATAGTTTTTGTTAGCTGATCAACGTCGCTATGAGGAATAATCGCTCCAAGGTTGTAAGCACTAACGCAGTCTTTTAGCGAGCTTTCTGTGTTTGATATAATAAGCATTTTGTGAAATGTAGCGATGCTGTTCAGCACCCCGCTTTGAGAAGTAAATGAGGGTTTATAATACAATAACACAATGTTGCAAGCTTCAATCGCCGCATTAAAATCGTGCTGATCCAAATACCTGTCCACCCATATAATCTGTTCACTAACGCCAAATTTCGCAGCAAGTTCATGATAATGACCAACTGAAACTCCGGAATTTGATGCCTGCCCTGCCACCAATAACTTTACGTGCTTCAGGTGTTTTAAACTCTCGATGATAACCTCGTAATTCTTCTCCTCCCGGATGTTCCCCAGCACGCCAACGATTGCTGAACCATTTGCTTGATGTAATATTTCTTCAAGAAATGCCTGGTTAAATTCTCTATTATCATAAATTCCATGAGGCACTTTTACTTTGCAGAATTTCCCTTTGTAATATGGCCTGTCGGGTAATACACCGTGGTAGAATGCCACATCCATGAACGACATGATGCTGGACATGGTAAATCGGGACAAAGCCTTAAATGGAAAGAACTGATCTCTGTCAGGGTCATGCAGAATAACTGCAAACCGATGTGATCTGAAGAGCTTAAAAAATGGCGCCCAGAAGTTTGCGGTAGGTTGATCAAAATCGTTGAAGAGCACAATCGACTTTGGTTGATTACGCAAAAATTTAAATAGCTTGAATGGATTTATAAAGCTTCGGTATAGGAAATAAAATCTCCTTACCCATTTGTTTGAAGATGTGCAAATGTCGGACAACAAAATCTTTGAATTCGCACCTCCAACAATAGCATTTGCCGGCATCAAAAGAGTACAACTTTTTACTTCCGGATGCAGTAGGTATTGACGGTGTAGGTACTGTACATATTCATAGTTACCGCCAAAGCTATTAATGTTATATATAACAAGGTTCATAGAATATAGGCCTGTACAGGGCAAAAATGGATGGATAATCCGATTTGACCGGCAGGTCAAAAGCCTTTCGTTAGAGATCGGTTGTAGTGGACAGGTGCACTCTACTCAGCGCTCCTGTCCCTTGCATTATTCCCGAGTACCGGTTCAGCCAAACTGACCAAAGTACAAAGATTAACGAGTAAGCTATGATGTTAAAAAGATAGTGGTGATTAAAAGAAAGCGAACGGTAATCGTAAACGGCATTAAGTGCAAGCGCTGAAATTCTTACCAGGTTCAGAACATGAATGATCATTATGCCAACAGGGATAAACCAAACCTTTTTAGCAGCGGATCCCGGTAAGGCAATGATCAAACCGGCAAACTGTGCAAACAATACAAGACCATTACAGGGATGGTCAACAAAAACAACATCAAGCCCATTGACGTTCACAATGGTGCCTTTTAAAAAAGCCTTATACCCAAGTAAATTGATCAGCACATTGCTACCCTTAGCAGACTGCAGTGTAAGCCATGGGTCCAGCCGGTGAATGAACGGGTTAAGTATTTGCCAACCAATTACGAGAGCAGAAAAGATAACAACAAACCGGGTAACGGCTTGTATTTGTTCACGTTTTACACCAGTTGACATCCGCATCTTACTTCTAATTTGCCCTACTTCGATTGATTGGGCTTATTGTACAATTTCTTAATGGCATATACACCACCGGCAATCAGCAGCGCGGTTGCTCCACCGTCAAACGGAACGGAATTCGGAATATTTTTACCGTGTGCATTGCTTTGCACCGGAATTTTTTCCTTATTGCATTGAGCGGTTGCCGTATTATTATAGGCAGCTAGTAAACAAGAACAAACCACAACTTTGCCTAAAAAACGCAAGGATATCATAAAAATTATTTTCAAGATAGACGTGATTGTAAGCCAGAACGTTGCATACCAGCAAAAAGTATCCTTGCCTGCTAATATAAAATGTAACGAACAGTTAGCAAGTAAACAGTTGCTGAAGGATATCATGGATCAATGCACCTCTCAGGCTGGTTCAAGGCTGCGGATGTTGGCCGCCGGTGAAGCCAATCGTTTCTTCAATGCCTTTGCTTCTTCCTTTTGCAAGTCGCTTGAATATAGATATCCTGTAAGGTAGCCTTTAATGTAGCTAAACCTGGTGGCGTCAAGTAAGTAAAAGCCATAAACGTAAGTCGGGAAATCGTACTTTTTAGATCTAAATCGAAGCCAACAGCTCGTGTACGAGATATATGACCGCATGCCTGCTGCTAAAGGTAATAGCAGTAGAAAGTATATCAGGTCCAGCTTTCCCGCGATTGAAAGCACAAGAAAAGTTGTAAAAAGGGTGAAAAACAGATACCGTAGAATTAGTTCGATGCTATTTTTTAAAAAATTACGCGAATTCACCCTGGCCTCTCCGTCTCCAAGCCCATACCGCTGAGCCTCTTTAATGTAGCCAATGCCTTTCTGATGCCTTCCCCAATAAACAAAAGGCTCATCCACGATTTGTATCCGGTAGCCATGTGCCTTTAGCTCTTTACCAAAAACAAGGTCGTCGGCGGCAAGCGTCAGCCATTCGCAGTAACCCCCGATAGCAGTAAATACTTCACGTTTGTAAGCAATAGATCGTGACGAAGGAATAAACCATGGTGCGTTGACGTCTATGCTATAACCATTCGACATAATGTAAGCAGCCTTGGCTGCCTTCGTACTGATATCAGATTCGATTACAGTAAATGATCCTCCAACTACATCTACATCGGGATCCCGGAAAGGTGTGATTAAAGACCGGAGCCAATCTTTGTGAAACCTACATCCAAAGTCGGTGCTTGCAATTAGATCGTAACTGGCTGCCCGGATAGCCAGGTTTCTTCCTTCCGCTACATTGCACTTTGGCTTCAAGATAATGTGAATGGGAATAAGTGAGCTTCTCTTCCACTCTTCAAGGATCTCAAAGGTTCCGTCGGTACTACCAGCATCGGTGATAATAATCTCTGCTGGCTGAAGTGTTTGCGAATTCAGGTCAGCAATAGTTTGCTTGAGCCTTTTTGATTCGTTGAAGACAGTAGAGACTAAAGTAAACTGGAAATGTCCAATATTCAACATACTTGTTGTTTAAAAAAGACTTAAGTGATTCCGAACAATCTCAACTACCATTGGCTTGTTCGAAAGCACAGGAATTGGCATGCTAAACATAGACAACGTGCATTATTAAGCTATCATTTGGAATTTCAATGCATCAGCTTGACGAAACAAAAATGTGCTTACCGTATCTCATACTAAATCTCAGCTGGCTTTCATTCCAAAATACATAAGTATAGCATCCCCGTATATTAATTGCGTCTTCTCTTAGACCTGTTTCATAAACCTACACTAAAGAAGTAACAAATAAAACTTGAGAGAAGATTAGAGCAAGGCGACATCTTTGAGTTCAGAGAAGATTAATAAATAAAATTTTTGTTACGTACAAGGGGTTATTACATATTAGAAGATGGTTAAACCATAATCAATCAATTCCATTTTCATTTGATCATTCTAATGAACAAGTGAGGCCTAGTTTGATAGTTATCTTACATCTGGCATCACCAGGGTCTTGTGAATATTCGAAGGTATTGAACTGTGTATCTTCTAGCTCCTCGACAACTTGCGAAGGTACTCACATCTTGTATCATCATAGAGGAAAGCACACATTGATCGTTATAATTTGATGACTTTTAAATCGTTAATGCTGATTGAATTACTGGCCAACAATATAAAGTTATTGAAGTACATAAACACTTTTCAGGCACACTTGCTTATTCCATCAACAGCCTTCTTAATATCAAGAAGTATCTTGCTTTTGTTGAAAGTTGTTCTTACTTCAGATTGAATCTTTAAAGAACATGCTTCCCGAAGTTTATGGTTGTTTTTTAATTCAAAGATGGCATCCACGATCTCACTTATGCTTAGGTAGCTTGCTTCCAGTCCTCCACCATTCTTTACAATTTCATTGGTACGTCCTGACCCTTTGAAACAAACGACGGGAATACCGAGCGCGCCCATTTCAAGAACCACCAGCGGGTTTGGGTCTTCTCTGGAAAGAAGGAGCTGAAGTTGAAATTGTGAATAAATTGGAAGAGGGTTCCGCGTAGGGGGAACGAACTCAAGAATATCCGACAATTCTGCCTTCTGATAATCGAAATTGTAGGAAATGTTTTCTGAATCGTCGGTGTTATACCCGACGCAATAAAACTTTATGTCGAAGCTGCCTGCTCTTTTTTTTGTCTCTTGCGCTACTTGCAGCAATAAATCCGTCCCTTTCCTCCATCCAGGATAGCCTGAACAACCAACTTTAAATACTGACGGTTCTTGTCGATGTGTAGGTTTCCATTCTTCAATCATGCCGAACTCTGGAATTAGGCTAATCTTATTTGCCGGAATCTGGTAGTCCCTAACAAGTGTTGCTTTCGACTCTTCACAAACAGCGATGAAGCTGTCTACAAACTTGATACCTTGAGTAAACTTTAAACCACAATGATGTTTAAGAATAAACGCCATTTCATGGATGTGCATTACTACAGGTGAATCAACTGGCTGCAGAGAGGAAAGAAGGTAACCGCTAACTCCGGTATTACAGTAAATCACGTCAGCTTTTAACGATTTTAATCGCCAAGCTATCTGCAACCGCCATAGACTTCTCAAGCAGAGATTCCAAAGAAACTTCAGTGGAAAGCGGACTAGCTTCTTTCTATATTTATTAAAATTCAGGGTGTACAGGTAAATCTTGCCCAGCTTTTTGTACTCTGGTTCTAGAATTCCACCTGCCTCCACAAAGAAGAAACATTCCCATCCCTGCGCTTTAAAAAATTTGGCGATCTCAAGTAATAATAAAGGCGCACCGGTTCTTCCAAAATCGTTACCAATAAATAATATTTGTTTTTTGAGCTTCATTAAGTTAAAGTAGGGTGTCAAATACGTCAATTACAAAATACCGAGTGGAAGTAATCTAAAGAAAGAGATTGTCAAAGTAATTTCACGAATGTTAGATAAACATTTCGAAATTGGTTCAGAAAATCTCAATTTTATAAAGTTAGTTTACACCTCATCGACTCGCATCTGATTTGATTAGGGAGTGGAATTCACGGCAATTTTCAGTCAAGCCCTTTTACCAGTAACATCCACCTTCTATTTGCTGAAAATTCTGGGGAATCTCTTCAGCCAACGGATTAACCCAGTACTCATTGAAGAAAGACTTCTCGGGGTGATGATTTTCCCACCTCTTCCCCTTAATCCCAAAAAGTATCTGAGTTGTGCCTCCAATATTAATAGCCTTTTTCCCCATTCTTTTGATAAAAGCGGCTAAAGGAAAGCCATATGCACCACAACCTAAAATTGCAATGTCAAAATCTTTTTTCAAAATCTGTTCTTCCATGTACTGCAAAGCATCGAACCAGTCAGAAAATGGCGTTTCGTTTTGAGCGATAGATTGAACAGCTTTAACTGTCAACAATTCAAAAGCGGGCAGGATTCTTTTATCAGGGAAAAGCATTTCCCTTTTAAGAAACTGTTGTCGAATACTTTTTTCATAAGGATGAACAATAAGCACCTTTTTTTCTTCCAACACACTACTCCAAGGATCTTTATAGTTCCATGGCGCAAAAGCACCTAGTTTTACTTTGTTGGCATTTGGCATAAATGGAAGGAAATGCTCCTCTCCTTTTAACCAAGATCCTAAAACGTCAAGCTCCGCCATGTCCTCAATCATTTTCTCACAAAAACGATGAAGATTTTCCGAAGTTGGATTAATGAATCCGGCATTGTTGCCCATGTATTTTGATATTCCTTTGTCCCACCAAAACGGAAACATGTCGCCTTTGATATAATCGTATGATTTCTTAAGAAAGCCACCTTTATCTGTGATAGCATGATAATGTAACAAGCAGTTTAATTCAACGTTGCCGAATCGAGCAATCATACATGGATTATCTCCAGCTAACTTCTCCTTTATTAAATTGTAAGCATCTCGATCACTTAGTTCAACAAGACTTTCACTATATCCAACTTTCTCTGTAGTTGAGAGTTTGGCATTAATTCGGTTTAATGACTTTAGTATTAGAATTGAAATCTTATCCATTGTAAACTGTAATGAAAGTATGTGAGATCTATGATTTATTTTTTCTTACACCTTTTATAAAAAATTGGCTATGCCGTTTAATCCAGCGTTTACCCCGAACACATACAGTAAGTCATTTCTGCTCTTGCCTAAAATCAAACATATTCGACGAGTTGAATTCAAAATCGACATTATACTTCGTTTATTATTCAAGAGAGTACGAAATCTTTTGAATAATCAAAACAAGCATCTTTTCCCTTTTGCTTGATAGCCAAAGCTATTTAGTGCGTGTAACAGGTTTTGTTAGAGTAGCATTCTCTCTATTTCATCTACTAAGGTCTTAGACTCGGGATATCTTAATTTCCTCGCCCAGATGCCATCAGTGTTTTTAATTTCAGGGAAATGTCGCTTGGTAAGCCAGTTAGGACTCCAGTTTACTGCATTGTTCCAATCAATAAACCTGTAATTATTGAAATTGATTTTAAGATCCGGCTGGTTTGCAAGAAAAGTTTGGATAATGGTCTCTTGTGGACAAGGGTGCATATTTGGATTCGCTATGATATACCTGTGATAAAATTGGATCAGGTCGGATATTAATGAATCTTCATTGACTAGTTTTAAAGCAGCGGTTTTGTTTAAAAAGAAATAGTTTGAACCATGATAATACTCATAGGTGCCGTTTAAAAAAGGGTTTCTTGCCACGGGTATTTTTCTACGCACATTTCTAAAAACGGGTTGTGCTTTTCTATTCAAAAAGGGGAGCCTAAACCAGAGTTGCTTTTCCATGTCTCGCAAAAGCCATTTGTCAAGTTCACCAAAATTGCCATCCTTGACCCGATGCATATCTATATACGCGTCGTCGACAGCATTATTGAAGAAAGTTTCAATTTCTTGTTTGCTTTTTATCGGAAAGCAGTTAGGGGTCAGGGTAATAAACCAATCAGGTGGTGCACTACTCTTGATCATTTGCCTTAAGCCTTCAATTGTCGCTAAAACATTATTAACATGTGACCAATACGTTTTGTAGTGTGGCTTGACAATTTCGATCTGCTGTTGTGAAATAAATTCCGCTGATAATGAAGACTGATTGAAGTCGTGATGAACGTATGTAATGGCATTAGAAAAACCACTTAAAAATGTCAGTAATTTAGTGTAAATCTCATCTGGTTCATTACAAGATAAAATTAAGAAACCTAATCTCATGGTATCTATTTAAAGCGGAAATACAAGTAAGTTCAGAAAAGATTTCGCAAATTCAATCAATTTGCTAGCATCAAAGTGGCAAATAAATTACCGTCACGGGACATGACTTAAGGACTGTTATAATAATTGATTAGCTTAGCTCATTTCTAGAGTTCAGTATATAGGATCGCTAGTTTGTAACTAATCGACCTCTAACTTGCGAACTTTCAAGTTAACTGTCGAACGTAATTTTCGAATACTTCTGGGTGCCGGTGGAGTACCCCGTGCATTTTCTGCCATGAAGTTCCAGTTTGAAGCTGACCATATTTTCGTTTCACCTCGTATACATATCTAAAGAACCAGTCTGTTCTTGTTAACTTTACTTCAGGTCTGACCCCAAATTTCTTAACAAAGTGAAACCGTGAAGCAGCCAGGCTAGCCTTAAACATTAATCTACTTGACCAAGCTGACTTGAAGTCAATTCCTTTTTCGATAATGTCTCTCGCTTTTAAGCCATCAATCCATTTGCCTTCATCAGAAACGTGCATGTCCGTTATTTGATTCTGGTGTTGCCGGTATATCACACAGCTATCATTTTCGTGGTGATAATTTTTTGCGAGTTTAGCAATTCGGAACCAAAATTCGTAATCTTCATGAGGCATTAAGTCTTCACGCCATGGCCCTGCCTCAACTATCAAATCTTTTCTGAAGAGCACTGATTGGGTGATATTGCACCAGCCGCCTAAAACGTGGTCCGCTAAACGGCCATTTGGCATTGCGGAATATTGCATAATTACATCTACTTGTTTCCACTTGCCTGCATCATAAATTGCTTTCACCCATGGGCCGTACACGAAATCTGCGTTCTTCGAAATCAACAAATTACTTTGAACCTGCAACTTGTTAGAAGTCATGAGATCATCTGAGTCGAAAAATTGAATTAAATCTCCACTTGCCAGCCTCAACCCTGTGTTACGTGCTGCACCCGGTCCTACTCCTTCAGATTTAGTGAAAATCACTGAAGAATGATAAGTTTGTATTAGCTCAGTTAAATTATCGGATGATCCGTCGTCAACAACGATTATTTCATAGGGTTGCAAACTTTGGTGACGGATATTTTCTAAGGTTAGGTGTAATAATTTTGCCCTGTTCTTAACCGGAATAATCACTGATATTTTCAAAGTAAAAGTTAAAGGTGACAATAATGATTTAGACTCGCCTGTTTCGATTGTTTACTAGAGCAGGCAAACTTGCACGATTCTAGATGATTGTGTCTTTATTCACAGGCTTGTAAAACTGCAGCAACCCTGAAACATCCAAATATGTTTTGCAAAATGATGTTCTTGTTAAAATGCAGTTAGCAGAGCCTAGTCATTTAAGTTTATCCGCTTTTGCTCGCAGTGTTTCGAGGTTTGATATCGCCACTTTAGAAATTGGATATTCAAAGTTCTTGCGAATAATGCTTTGTAATCAGTTTCAAATGACTCAATGATTTTCGTAGATGATAAAGGTTTTTGTATGCCGAAGTTAAGATGCTCCTTTATGGCAAGTTACCATAAGTGTTCCCGCTCAATTTTGTTCATAAAAGTTTGATGAGGATTGAAATCTATTGTTTCAAGGATTTTTCTATTTGCTTTTTTCCCCATCTCTGCCCAACTGCTCTTTTGTTGCCAGGCGTTTTCGAGGGTCTTTCCAAATGGAGCAACAAAAAAGGAGGAAGCCAGGTAGCCATTTTCAAGGTCGTCTATCAACTCTCCATTTCCTGCCACATCTGAAGCTATTCCGATTCTTCCACACATCATTGCTTCTATCAAAGCAAGTGGCTTTCCTTCAGCAATCGACGGTAATAGCAACGCATGATTTTCCTTCCAAACAGCTTCAATTCCGGGAACATGTCCGTGAAACGTGACTTTACTATCCAGAGAATAGAAGCTGCAAAGATCTCTTAGGTAGTTTTCGTCGGGACCTGAGCCATAAAGATTTAAATGCCAGCTTCTTTCGCGCCACTTTTCCTGTTTGAAGATCTCCAGCAAAATGTCCTGGCCTTTGAAATTTGCCTCCAGTCGCGCTACTGACGCGAATTTAATTGGCTGTTCTTCCGCCGGATAGTCCAGGTACTTTAACTTGCTAATTTCAGGATGGTTACTGATTACTTCAGCATTAGGTAAGCGAACAGCTAACTGCTTTTCAGCAATCTCTTTATTTCTTTCAGATACGAAAGAAATCTTCTTTGCTTTCTTAAACAAGCTTCTCGCCTTTACAATATCGGCGTAGCTTAGAACCTCGTGGTCGGTATTGAAATGCGATATCAGGTAAAAAGGAAAGTTGCTGTGATGCAGTAAGTCGTTAATTGCGGGATGAAAAGGAGCACTATAAGTATGCACCTGGTTTACAACGATGCAGTCAGGCTTAAACTTCACAACTTCATCAAGGTTATAAGGCATCAACTTCCCCTTTACGTAACGTACGACAGCCGCCATTTTATTGCCCTTAACAAACGAATTCGGCATCTCTACGAACGTAGCATTTTGCTGCAGTTTCGCCAATGCAGGATGCAGACCATCCGTTTGAGCATAAACGACAACCTGGATCTCATGTCCGCGACTCACTGCATTTTCCGCCATCTTAACCCAAAGCACTTCACTTCCGCCGTACGTTTGTTGCAGCGTGGCAATAAATGTTATTCTCATCGTTGCAAAAACCTTTGCTTTGTAAACGCCAACATGTTATAAATACTTTTTGCCAGAACTTGCTTCCTGTAAGACCATAGCAACATTTCAGTCCAGCCAAGCAGAAGACTACCGTAGAGTATTTGATTAATCGCTTCCTGGTGCCTGTGGCTATCAAAAAAAGCGTTAAATCTTGACTTCTGCAGGGCTTTTGAAAACAAGCTCACTTTTTTGGATAAAAAACGAGTATCGACTACCCTCCCACTTAAGCCATTGTCATCAAAGATTGCTATCGGCAATGGTACGTAACGTATCTCAATGCTTTTATTTGAAAGTAAATTTATATTAAAAGCATAGTCCGCTGCAATTGGAAAACGCAAATCGAATTGACTAGTGCGAAATAACGCATCGCGATAGAAGATCGCTTGCTGGCAAACATTGGTGGTAAGGAATTTCTGCATTGAAAACCTTCCGTCGTATAATTTACCGCTTGCCTTAATGCGTACACTTCCATAAATTACTTGTGCCGTAGTTGACTCAAAATCAGGTTGTAACCGCTTGAGACATCCTTCTGTTAATTCGTCGTCACTTCCCAAGAAATATATCCATTTTCCTTTAGCTATTTTTAATCCTTTATTTAAAGCATCGTAAACGCCTCTATCTGGCTCGCTAACCCACTTAACGGCTGAATACCGTTTTACAATGTCAATGGTACCGTCTGACGAACCGCCATCTATTATAATGTGTTCAACTTCGAAAACATCCTGGTCAATCACGCTTTGAATGGCATTAGCTACGCAATGGGCGCTGTTGTAAGTTGCTGTAATAACAGTAATTAGCATCAGTGTGTTTCTTTAGCTTTGTCAGAAGAATGCACGACCTGGTCTGTTGAAAGTTCGTAGCCAAATCCTTCTATAAACGGACGCCAGAACTCTAGATTATAAGTCCACCATGCATGACATCCCATAGGCAATTGACCATTAGTTAACCCATAAAGGTATTCTGGCCTGGTTTCAAAGCTGAAGTGAAGGGCTTCATTTACCGGAGCTATTTTAAAGTCTGGAAAATAATTTGGAAACTCAAAACAAAAGAACCCATCTTCATAACCATTGCTATACCGCTGCACCGTGTAGTTCTCCCCAAATTGGTTCATTAACCACCTGTACGGAAACTTAAAATAAGCCTTTAGTAAGTGTCTCCTCCCTTTGTAATACTCGTTAGGTTTCTTAAAAAAAAGTACGGCGAGTTTGTCCTTGATCGTTTGTATGTTTCTAAGTGAAAAGCCTGAGTTTCCAACGCCAATTAACTTATTGCTGGTAATATTATTGAACCCTTCGAACCAGGGGGCTCCGATGTAGTCATAATCTTTCTTGCACCATTCTTCCACTTCATCCCTGAACACAAAAGCATCAAGCTCGTAGGTTAACAGATACTGATAATCGGCAAAGAGGTTATAGAAATACCGGCTTTTTTTAAGCTTGTTATAATAGATATAACTGGATTGCCATTTGGGATCTATCAGGATTGTTTTAAAATCAGGAACTTTATTACGGTATAACGTTAAATCTAATCCCTCGGGAGCTAAAACTTTAATGGGATATTTTCCCAGAATGCGAAAGCATTGCTGGAAAGATATCAACTCGTATGCGTTGGGTTTAGCACTATGAACCGGGATAACGACAACACAGCCACTACTCATATCCTCGTCTTAAGATGTTTGCTGAGCGGTTTACCCTTGAAGCAAGCTTTGACAGAATTGGTTTTTTCTGCTCCACTGTTATTTGAACGTTATCAAGTTGAGGAAAGTAAAAAACCTTTAGCTTTTTGATTTGTTCTATCCCATTTTCCTGCAACAATTTTCTATACTGATCGAACAAGGGAACCAGATCTGGTCTGCTATTGAAGTTATATCTTGTCAGGTAAGCACAAATTACATCGGGACGTTCGTACTTATAACTACTAAAGTGAAAAAAACGCAGCGGTTGTGTTGAGTTAACAGTGAACGTATTGCTGGTGACAGTCAGGTTTCTTTCGTGCAAATTCCAGTTGGCCATGTTGTAACCAACGTGGCTGAGGATATGATGATTAGGGTAGAAACAAGGAACGTAATTAATCCACAGCTGGTCATAAAACATGTTCTTGCTTTGATCGCAATAGCCATATTTTACCACACGATCATGCCACCAATTAAGAAAGCCATTTACGCTGGAATAATTGCTTAGTGCAATAAACCCTAAATTGAAAATGCCACCGCCAAGTGTATGAAAGTCGGATGGGGCATAGTCATCGTCTATAGGGCTGCAAATATGAGGTGTTAAAACAATATTTTTCTCCGCTAAAGTATTTATTACTTCTTCAAACCGGCTTGTAACCAGGATATCCGGGTCTAAATAAATTACCTTATCTGCATTATACTTTTTAAAAAGGTAATGAAAGTATGCCGGTTTTACGCTCGTGTTCAGTTCAGTGATGTTATACTTAGAAAGTAGCTCCGGAAACTCCGACATGGATAATTCTTCAACCAAGACGAACTCGATGTTCTTAAAGAATTTATAGTCGAAGTCATCATCAAATTTATCCACCAGGCCTATGATAAACTTTGCCTCCGGGTGATGCTGTAAAAAAGAGTCACCTAATGTTTTGGCGTGCGCCAGGTAATTATTAGAACAAATTGTAAATGCAATCATGAAAGATTTTTTACCTGATGTTTAGTGAACCGGATCCAATTCTTGCTGTTCGTAGCGAACGTGAAATGGCGCCATAGTTATATATGTATACTTTGAAATAGGGTACAAGACAGCACAAAAACGTTTGATTAATTCCTTGCGGATTGACTTGGGGTTGCGCAATTAAAAACCCTAACGACAAGTTACTGCAATGCCTTAAGAACCTTACACGGTATACCACCGGCAACGCAATTTGGAGGGATACTTTTTGTAACAACAGCATTTGCTCCTATAATCGCGTTTTTACCGATTGTTACACCGTGTAGGATAGAAACGCCCTCTCCAATCCAAACGTTATCTTCTATAATTACAGGCCCTTTTGAAAATAATTGCCTGGCAATCGGCGGCAATTTTAATGCCTCGGTATTTATTTCTCCATGCGAATGATCAGATATAAATATCCTGCTTGCCAGGAGTACATTGTTTCCAATCTGAACTTTATCTATACAGCCAATATGTACATCTGAGTTGAAACACACGTTATCACCGATAGATAACTGTGGAGAGTAATTGGTTCCTGCGTAACTGTCCCAGGCTTCTAAACGCAGGTTATGTAGCGAAGAGAAATTCTGCCCGATCTTCATATACTTCGGATTCTTTATAAAAAACAGGGGCGCAACTGAACTGCCGGCGCCTAGTGCGGCAAAGGTCAATTTTTCAAATGAGGTCTTTGCAAATCCAAACTTAGCTAGTAGTTGTTTTAGCAGCATCATGAACTTGCGCTTCCGTAAGAAAATTTTAAAGGCTCTGAGATAATGCCGAGCCATTTTTCGTCAAGCGGCGACTGAAAATCACTGAGTACCTGCAATTTCTTTTTTGATACCCATTGACAAATGATCTCCTCTTTACTTACTACTGCAATGTCTATTTCATAATGACCATGCTTAACCGGGAACCGAAAGTCGAAATCAATATTGTAGCTTCCTTCATCCAGGTCGAAGAAAGTGCCCCCATTATCCCTGCTGTTGCATGAATAGATCAGTTCTCCCCTGTTATCCCTTAATACCAGGCCAATTTCTACTCCTTCTATTTTCGAATTTGTTGTAAAATCAAAATTTAGATGGCACTGGTTCCTGCTGAACATCGCTGTGTCATTAACACCATTAAGCAATTTCCACGAACTGAAAAATGCTCTTTTACTTTTGAGGCTACTAATGTCAAGGTCGTCTGAGTCCGACATATCACCAAGGTAGTACTCGTTCACTACGTCGTTGATATCTCCGGCAACAACAACTTTTCCATGTTTGAGCATGATGCCGCTGTTACAAAGATTTTTAATTGCCGACATGTTGTGGCTGACAAAAAGCACGGTGCGCCCTTCGCCCTGGCTTACCTGGTTCATTTTTCCGAGGCACTTTTTTTGAAATTCTGCATCACCTACAGCAAGCACCTCATCAACGATTAATATTTCGCTTTCCAGGTGCGCAGCAACGGCAAAGGCCAACCGCACATACATTCCGGATGAATAGCGTTTTACAGGAGTGTCAATGTATCGTTCCACACCTGAAAAGTTGACGATCTCATCAAACTTGCGAACGATCTCTTTTTTTCGCATGCCGAGAATTGCGCCATTTAGAAAGATGTTTTCACGACCTGTAAGTTCCGGGTGGAACCCAGTGCCTACTTCAAGTAAACTGGCAATCCTGCCTTTGATTTTAATGCCGCCAGTAGTGGGGGAAGTTACTTTGCTCAGTATTTTAAGTAAGGTACTTTTACCTGCACCATTGCGGCCAATGATACCAACCGCATCACCTTCTTTTATTTTGAAGTTGATGTCTTTGAGACTCCAAACAATATTGCTTGAACCTTTGGTGCTCCGGTCGTTTGTTTCACCGATCTTCAGGTAAGGATCTTCTTTTCCCCTTTTAAGTGTCCACCACCGATGGATATCGCTGGTTATTGTACCAGTCGAAAATTCGCCAAGCTGGTATGCCTTTGAAATATTGTCTGCCTTTATTGCCAGGGCCATTAGTTATAATTATTTGTTGTTCTGATGAAACCTAACTAAAATGTTACTTCTATTTTGTTCGCCTCTATAATCGGTATTTTCCGGAGCCTGCATTTCTGGGAAATGCGGCCATTTGCAGGAGCGCCGCGGAGTGATTTGCAGTACAAGAGTGCGACGCAACGATGTACCATCGAAGCCGTTAGACCGGCCCATAAAAGCTGTAAGTTGTAATTTAATGTTACCCCCATTTGCCGTCGGGAGTCTGATCAATTAATGCCGCTATACAGTATCTACAAAGTTCTTTTCTACTTTATTGAAAATCACAAGTCCGAAAATGAAAACAACAAGTGAGACAATAGTACTATATAGAAACGCTTGCAGGTAGAACTCGCCTTTACCCAGGAAACCATAGCGAAAGGTTTCAATCAGGCCGCTTAGTGGATTTAACGACAGTATAAACCGGTAGTCTTCGGGTGCGGAGGATAAGGGATATATTACGGGTGTCGCATACATTAATAGCTGTATACCAAATGTTACCAGGAACGCCAGGTCACGATATTTTGTAGTCATTGCCGTAATGATGAGCCCGGAACCAAGCCCAAGTAAAGCCATCAATAGCATGATTATAGGGAAAAGCAGGAGCGTGATATTAGGTTCGATGGCTGCTCCTTTAAATAGATAATAACAGAATATAACGATAAACAACAGGAATTGAACTCCAAACCTTACAAGGTTCGAAACGACAATGCTCATCGGCATGATCAATCTTGGAAAGTACACCTTGCCAAAGATGCTTGCATTATCTCTAAATACTGTGCTGGTTTTACTAAAGCAGTCTGCAAAATAATTCCACGCAATAATTCCCGATAAGTAAAACAGCGGTGCCGGGCTACCATCTGTGCTAAACCCGCCCATTTTATTAAAGATAAATGTAAATAGAACCGTGGTAAATATCGGCTGTATAAAAAACCACAAAGGACCGAAAATGGTTTGCTTATAAAATGAAACAAAATCTCTTCTTACCAGCAATAGAAGTAAGTCGCGGTAATTCCAAACGTCTTTTAGGTGCAGGTCGAAAAGGTTGCTTTGGGGTTTAATTTCTGAATCCCAAACCTGTTCGTCTGCCGGGGTATCGGCAGGTATTGAGTTGATCATTGAAAGTTCTACTTTATGCATTTAAGTTATGCTGTCGTTTAGTTTAGCTCCCGAATATATCCGGACGAATTTGGAAGATGCCAATTAAGTGCTATTGTGCCAGCGTATACACTGGGGAACAAGGATGTGATAACTTTTACATATTTTTTTTATAGGAACAAAGATGTTACGGACCTTTATTTCCCTGCAAATAGGTTAGTTCGTCAAGTTTTTCTGCCTGCACCGTTTGAGTGATTCCGGTTAACATGCATTGTTGATGTTTAGGCTAATCTGGAGGATTTACGACACAGCACTCTTTTTCCAAAATGATTTCTTTAACGAACTGGTGCCATTTCCGGAAAAGCCGTAGTCTGCCCCGTAGCCATAATAAGATTGTTTGCCAGGTGATCTAACGTCATTCAAGATCAGCAGTATTTCGGGCATGTCACGTAGTTTGGCGACATCTTTAAGTAACTCCATTTTCTTCTTAGGCGTGAAACCCTGTCGAACCACGAAAATGATAGTATCGGCATATTTACTTAAGATATACCCGTCGCTAACCAGCCCGATTGGTGCTGAATCAATGATGATGTATTCATACTCACGCCTTAATCTTTGCAATAGTGCCGGCATACCCTCGTGAAGCAGTAGGTCTGATGGGTTTCCTGTCGTTATCCTGGCTGTGTAGGCATGAAGAGACGGGATTTCGCCCGATGGTTCATGAAGAGCCTTGAGATCAGTTGTATGGCCTAAAACAAAATCGGTCAGATTCTTTGTTGATTGGGTTTCGGCAGCTTTGCGCATGTCGAAGTTTATCAGGGCTACCTTTTTACCAGGGATAGCGAGCACGCCCGCGAGATGAAGCGCAACAAATGATTTTCCTTCATTGCTTTGGGACGAAGTAATTAATAACACTTTCTTGTCGACATTTCGTTGTAAGAGGGACAGCCTGGTCCGGATGATTCTAAATTGTTCACCGATAACGTCGCGGTTGAGCAGCGATACCCCTTTAATCAGCTTTTTAGAGACATGATTGGTTTCGCCCAATATGGGTATCGAAGTGCGGCTGGCAAGGTCGTTTTTAGTTAAAATTTTATCGTTAAGCATACCGCGGACTCCGATGATAACAATAGGTATTAGCAAGCCTGCGAGAACCCCCATTATCCAAATCTTTTTGTTATTAGGCTCAACCGGCCCATAACCTTTGGCCTTATCCATTTGCTTATACCCCGGCTTGTTTACTGCTGCGCTCGAGATTGCAAACTCTTCTCTTTTTTGTAGAAGGTATAAGTAGAGTCCTTCAGTAATGCTTTGTTTTCTCTTGATGTCCTGTAGCGCTTTTTCTTTGTAAGGAAGCACTGATAGCGTTTGTTGATATTTGTTGTTTTGCTGGCGAAGGCCTGACTCCTTTAACCTAAGGTTCTCTCCTATATTTTGCAGGCTCTCCAGGATACTCGCGCGCACACTACTTATTTGATTATTAAGATCTTTCATGATCTCGTTTTCTTCCTGGAGATATGGGGCTTCCTTCTCCTTTCTTATTTGCAATTCGTTATAGTGGCTGATCATTGATGATAGTGTACCGTCGCTCAATCCAAGTGTAGACGGGACCAATTTGTTGCGGTATGTTGGATTATTCAGGTAACGGGAAATCATGTCAACAACTCCTTTTTGGTTGTTTATGTCGAGAAGATCTTTATCAACAGCGTTGGTATTTGAAAACGTTGCTGACGATTGATCCTCCAGACTTGAAACCCGGTTTGCACTTTGGTAATTTGCAAGGTTTCCTTCAACTCCGCCAAGGTCGGCAGCGACTACGCCCAAACGATCGTCGATGAATTTCACCGTTACATCCGCAAGTTTTGCCTTTTCTTCCATACTTGCCTGGATATACTCAGTACATATAGAATTTAGGAGATCCTGGCCTTTATAGAGGTTTTCTACAAGCATACTAAGTTCGATAATGCTTGTTTTGTTATCCAACATCCCCACATAGAGCCGACGCTGCAAATCGTCTGCAAAGGCATCAATGGGATTCCAGACCGCCCGGTAAGTTATGGATTGACCAGGTAAACGAGTTGTTTGTACAAGTCTGAAAGTTTGATTGCCAATTGTAAAAGGACTACTCCATTGAAACTTTCTAAATTTTGCATCAGCACTGGCAGGTGCAATCATGCCGCCCTCGCGGGTGAGATCTTTGACGAGGATGTTAAAAGCATTATTGCTGTCTTTAATTTCATGTGGTACAAGTCTGAAGGGCACATCAAGATAAACGTCGAGGTCTAAAACGTTGCCAACTTTGTAATACACAATATTGAAGGCGCTTTTGGAAACAACTCTTTCCATCAGTTCCACAGACTTAAGTAACTGCAACTCATTCTCAAGGTTCATGTTAGCTCCTTTGAGTGCAGTTTCAATAAGGTCACCTGAGTTTGAAGCGCCTGACCGGTCCGTTTTAACCAACATTTGGGCGTTGACCTTATACTTTGGTATCGTGTACCTGATATATAAAGCTGCCGTACCAAGGCTGAGGATCAGCGCTATAATAAAAAGAGGATAGTTGCTGATATATTTCTGAAGGTGATCCCGGATCGTTGGTCCATCAGCCGTCTCTACAACATTTTCCGCGTTATTTTCCGTCATTGTCAATTGAAAAAAGTCGATATTAAATAAATAAGTGTAGTCGCAACAGAAAGGACAGTCATTGCGATCTGGAGTCCTGACTGTCCATCTGTTTTCCGGTTCATCTGCCTGAGTTTTTTATCCGTTGAACCAACATAAACAATATCATTTTGCCTTAACTGGTATGCCGGAGATTGAAATAGACTTCCACTACGAAGGTCTATTGTATAGGCGTTCCGCCTGCCATTTTCTTCCCTGATGATCATAACGTCGTGCCTTTTTCCCGCTATCGTGAGGTCTCCCGCTGCACTTATTGCATCAATTATAGTGACCCTTTCTTTTGCGAAACTCTTTATTCCGGGAGCACTTACCTCTCCCAAAACGTTCACCTTAACGTCGGCAAAGCGCACCAGAACTGCCGGGGACTTAATATAAACTGAAAGCTTATCAACAATGCTTTGTTGCAGTTGAGCCCTGGTAAGACCCGCCGCCGGCACATCACCGAGTACCGCGATTTCAACCATTCCATTATTGTTTACAACATAGCCCAGGGATCCGGCATTTGCAAGGTTGTACATTGCCGTTTGCTCCTGGTTGGGTGTTTTACTGTATATCTGGATGCTGAGGCCGTCGTTTGGTTGGATCACGAGGTCCTGCAATTTTACCTGGCCCATACTGTCAAGCCCTCTTTGAAAGTAGATGCTTTCTTTGTTAATTTCTTTCGAAGACCTGCATGAGAAAAACAGGAAGGAGCAAATGAATAATGAGGTGGTTATAAGATGCTTTATGGGATTACGTGGGATCATAAGTAGTTGTTATATTCCAATTCTTTATTGATAATTGTAGGCGGACTTAAACGTTTTATACGGCTTCGCCGACCCTCAGTCCCACTTGCTGATGAATAATCAATTGTTCTTTGCATAACAATAATATGCAATCAAGGGAAAGCAGATCGTTTTTGGCGGTGACTTTTGAAGGTATTATCAGAACGATAATCGGTTAAAAATAGTGTCCGGAGAGCAGGATCATTCCAAACCCGGGATAAGATAGTCTGTTTTTAAGCACGCATGATATAAACAATTCAAAGACTTTCAATTCCAATCGTTAGATACATCGGCATCTTGTGTTCAATGCTTTTGTACGGTGAAGAACTAACTGCACTATCGCTGACTCCTCAAGCCCAGGGTTAATTAAAACTCGGGATGTAACCCTCGAGACTGTTCAAGATAGACTCAATTGTACTATCCTATGATGAATTTATATATTCAAAGGATGCATGATCAACCCGAGCAGATCATTTAGTGGGTATTCAAGGCCTCTTTTTATTCGAAACAACATAAGGTACCCGCTCCGCCCTAATAAACATCGTGTTGATGAGGTTTTTATGGATGCAATACGGATAATTATCTTCGGGAGATCTCCTGTTTTAACGCCTGGCTCCTGATTTAAATAGCCTGCAATGTGTTTATTATTAAGCCATAACATGTAGACAATTTGCATCAAAAAGAGTCCGCCATGTGAAACTATTACCCCACTTTTAATTACCCCGTAGTTCTACGAGGTCAGTACAAAGCAAAATCTGGTATTTCTACTAAATATCGCCTTAGTAAAGGTATGTAAAAGAGCTTAAATCTGATCTCGCATATGGCATTGGTTTTGAGGATATTGTACTACCCATTTGTAAAAAGGAGTACACATTAGCTAATTTGACCTTAACGACTACTTGCCACTATGATCCTCTATATCTTATTATTACTTTGCGTTTCTGCCTCAATAACTTACCTATACATTAGTCTTCAAAACGCGAGATTGAGAAGAAGCTACAAGAACCATGTACCTTATAATCAATCCTTGCTTAATTAGCCGATAATCGCCTGTCGACATTGATCGACCTGTATTTTTTGCACCATGCGGTGGCTGTACTTTTATGCACAGTTAGGCAGTGATCCGAGTTCTGTTTTTCCCTCTGGGCATATAACCCGAATAAACACCTAATCAGTAGGCATTTTCATCATGTAGAAAACTTTTGAACACCGTTAACACGATGATCTTTAAATCGAGCCACATACTCCAGTGCTCCATATAATAGATGTCGTACTCTATCCTTTTTAGTAATTGTTCCTTCTCCCGTATCTCACCCCTATAGCCATTAATTTGGGCATATCCCGTAACTCCGGGGTATACATAGTGCCGAACCATATAGTCCGACAGAATTTTTGAATACTCCTCGGTATGCCTGAGCATATGGGGGCGCGGTCCCACTACAGACATCCAGCCCTGCAATACATTGAAAAACTGGGGAAGCTCATCGATGTTAGTCTTCCTTAAGAACTTACCGAGCCGTGTATATCGTTTGTCATCCTTTGTAACCTGGACTTTATCTGCATCACCATTCACTTTCAAGGTTCTGAACTTAAAACACAGGAAAGGAACGTTATTCTTACCCGAGCGCATTTGCGTAAAAAATACAGGTCCTCTGGAGTCCAGTTTGATCAACAGGGCAATTAGTGGCACTAGCCAGGATAGCACTAACAAGATCACCACAGAGCTAAATACAATGTCAAAAAGGCGTTTTTTTATACGATTGTCGACTTCTTCCAAAGGCTCAGTTCTCAATGAAAGTATAGGCACATCGCTGGCAAAATCGACATGATAATTGCGCTGGAGGAATATTCTGAAATCAGGAACGTATTTAAACCGAATGAAACCGTTCTCAGCCGCCTGCGCCAACTCATAGATACGATCATCAGCTTCGGGAGAGATACTGCAATAAATTTCGTCAATCTCATTTTCAAGGGCATAACCAAGGCAGTTGTTGAGGCGACCCAGGTATTGTTCGTGCGGGGTAGACAGTGTGTCGTAAACGTCAAAATAGCCATGCACCGCTGCTGCATTATTGAGGCTGAAATGGCGGGCTAATTTCTTAGTGATGTCGTTATAACCGATGAAGACAATTTTTTTCTGCTGCTGGTATCGGTTTGAAAAGAAGAATGCGGTGCCGACATACATCATGCGGCTAATAAAGATGATCGTGCCGAATCCTGAAAAGAAAATTATGGTAAATATTCGGGAGTAGTGGTTATTGGAAAAGTAGATAAATAGCAACGTGAGGAAGAAATACAAAGAAAAAGTATAAAAAGACTTTCTAAAAAAATGATGTGTGCTACGATGTTTCCCGCGATAAAGTCCGAAGAAGTAGCTACTGATGATCCAGTTGATATTTGTTGCTACAAAGAGCAACATGTATGGATACGATTGTTCAACCCTGTCGAGGGTTAGCAGCAGGCCTGTGATAATAACATTCTGGGCCAAAAGGTCGTGCACTGCGAAAGAAAGCCTGAAATAGGTTTGAGACCGGCTCTTCATAACTTAGAGACTTAAGCTAATTAAGGGTAAAAACTTGGCTTCGTAAAAGATGGATTAAAATCGAAGTGCCGGTTTTCTCAAGAGATATCAGTAATGTAGACGCCTATGGTTTACCTAAAATAGGGCAAAAGATTGAAATTGGCGACCAATCGTAATGGTTTTCTATGGAAGACATCATGATTTTCATACCACTTCCAGTAGAGGATGATGGGTATTGCTGAAGAGTATTCGTATTTTAAGCTGTAGGGGAAGCCTTAGAACGAATACATTACGAAGGTAAAAAGTTGAAACCTGTAAATCCTCTAATTGATCAGGTGTATTTAATCATCGGCTTTCACTACAATTATCCGGGATCATTTAAACATTCCAACTTATGTCTCCAAAAGCCAAATATATATATTAATATTAAACTCCATGTTCCCGGGTAGCGATTTAATTGATCTTTAAGCGAGCGTTCCTGTGTAAACACAAGTAAATCCACCCTCGAATAACTGTTGGACAGCGTGTACAATCCCGGCGATGATGACGGATGAACTACTTAAAAGTTCAAAAGAAGGACCTTTCCTAATGAGCTCTAAGAATCTTAAAACTCCGGAAGATCGATCTAAACACGAACTTTATTCGTTTGTTTCATTGGTTACCCCGGTGATTATTGATATTGTGGGCTGTGCTATTGCAGCCAATAGACATATTGTTTCGTCTATACCTTTTGAGAGTATACTTAGTAAGATCCATGTAATTAGGACCGACTGAAGCGAAAAACCGTTTACTCAAGCAAGTTCGAGTTATCTGGAGCGAGTTAACTGAAGTCATACAGTTCGGATTTCAACTTTTGTTTTAAGAAAAGAATGCGCGGAGACGTAAACAAGTTTAATAATATACCCGTGTATATGTAGAGGATGTTTTGGTTGGTATAGGTTACTGCTCAACTTGAACACCTGGTGAGTATATTGTCATTGCCTTTCGTAAAGGATTGCAGCTGATACAACTCAGCTTGAGTCAATGCTGCCCGGAATAAACAGCTAAGTCTATAGGGTTGGCCGGCTTAACTGTGAATGGTTCCGTAACAAGCGGTCTAAATAGTTCCTGAAAAAGTTGTACAGCCATTCATCAGCTTATTGAGCGGCTTAAACCGCATTGTAGAAAAAATTCCAATACCCTTCAATTTATTATAGATTGTAGCAATACGCTGCATTATCCTGGTTCGGTGTTGACCATATTGGCAATTCCTCACCAAATACCATTAAAATGTTTATGAAACGCGATGCTAATTTTTTCAGGTATTCCTTTGCCTTATTTGATGTTTTAGTTATTAACCTGATTGCATTTTCGCTTATCGTGTTTATGGGAAGTGTTCAGCTAACCTATGGAATCATATTCTTTTTGTTTGCAAATAATATTGCCTGGCTGGTGAGTTCGTACTTTACTGCGCTCTACGTTGAAAAATACACCAGAATACACCGTTTTTTAAGGAGGTCCTTACAATGCTTTGCTATACATTTTGCCGTAATGCAGACTGTTATATTCTTTTCAGGGTATGACCTTTCAAGACTATTTGTGCTATTTAATCTTACGGGATTACTGATCGTTATTTTGACCAGCAGGATTCTAATTTTTCAGGGCAGCCAATTTTTATCAAGCCAGCCCAGGTTTAATAAAAAGGTCATTTTGCTGGGGTACAATCAATCAGGTGTGCGATTGGCCGATTACCTTTCCAAACTACCAAATATTAGCATTCAGGGTTATTTCGATGATAATTCAAACACCCCACCACATTTATGGCTTGGGGAGGTTTCGGCTGCACTGGATTATGCCATTTCGAATGAAATAGATGAAATTTACTCGACTTTAGTTCCCGAAAAGAACGCCATAATCCAGGATCTTGCACTAAAAGCGGAGCGAAATTTTATTCGATTTAAGTTCATCCCGGAATTCAGGATGTTTGTTGATAGAAAAATTTATATCGAGTTCGCCAGGGATATGCCCATTGTTTCCTTACGACGGGAGCCACTGGAAGAAATTGGAAACCGCATCAGGAAAAGCTGCTTTGACAAGGTGTTTAGTTTGCTGGTAATTTTGCTGGTACTGTCGTGGCTCGTTCCTTTACTGGCGTTGATTATTAAGCTAGACTCCCGTGGACCGGTATTTTTTAAACAGCTCCGGTCAGGCAAAAACAATATTCCTTTTTTGTGTTTTAAATTCCGCAGCCTGCACGTAAACAAAGATGCAGACAATATACAGGTTTCAAAAGGGGACCAACGTTTTACCCGTGTGGGAAAATTTCTAAGGAAGTCGAACCTGGATGAACTCCCGCAATTTTTTAATGTACTGCGTGGTGATATGTCTGTTGTTGGACCACGGCCGCATATGTTGAAGCATACGGAAGAGTACTCCAAACAAATAGGGGAGTACATGATCCGTCACTACATCAAACCAGGTATCACCGGGCTTGCCCAAATCCAGGGATACCGTGGCGAGATTACCAACCCTGAAGAGCTGAGCGGCAGGATAAAACTCGATATACGCTACCTGGAGAACTGGAGTATGTGGTACGACTTCGTTATAGTAGTACTGACCGTGTATCGAACGATTACCGGCGACAAAAAAGCATTCTGATCCTTTCCTGGCCTACAAAACCCTAAGAATACTTGGCCAAATTTCTAACCGCTTTTCTGTTCATTATCGTCATATAAACCAAAACTGTTAGGGGTGAAGCGATCCAGGCACTTGCTAAGGTGATGAACATAGAATATGATTTTGGATTAACAGTTTCCAGAACGCCTACGTAAACAGATTATTGCATAAGACCAGACTTTTTTTAAACTTTTTTGTATTCGGCTGATAAGTGAATGTTTGTCGCGGCAAGGCCTGCGCCGATTGTTCCTGAAAAATTAACTTGCATCTGTATTCCGGCAAATCAAACGATCAGGAGGCTGCGAAATCATTTGATTATACGACGAGAACAGCAGCACCCCTCTGCTTACCTATTAGCTCAAGGTGTCTCGAAGTTCCTTAGGAAGGATGGGATGATATTAAAACCGGAAGGTTCCTGTGACCTGAATAAGTTCATATTTAAATTCAATGGTATTGGAGCGCTGACCGATACCGACGTGATTTAGCCCATGAATGTATCTAAAATCCAGGCTGAGTGACTTATAAATATTGTATTCAAAACCACCGATTGCGGCAAAATTTCTTTCTTCTGTATCGTGGGTAATGTTTGCTTCACCTGCGATGGTCGTTCCTTTGGCATTTAATAAAAGGTCGAACTCCGGGCCGATGAATACGGACAGGGGTTTCGCAGGCCGGTATTTTAATAGTACAGGGAGGGATAAGTAGTTTGTTTTAAAGCTCCTGTCAGTTCCGGCTAACTCGCCACTCATTTGAACATAGCTGTATTCAGGTTGTAGCGCCAGTTGTGGAGATAGGGGTATGTCGAGGAAAACTCCTGCTATCACCCCGGTTTTCCACGCTGAAGCGATATGGCTCGCAGGACGGGGTTCACCCTTGTTAAAGTTCATATTGGAGCCACTTGCCCCTAATTTTACCCCATACTTGAAGTTCCTGGTAAAAGGTGCCTGTGCGGCTGCCTCAAGGGCAACAAGGACGAATAATAGCAGAATAAGTTTTTTCATATAACATGATTGTTGATCAAATAAATGGATTTTCGATCGTTGAACCGTCCACTGCACCAAATTATTTAGGTAACAGCATATAACTTATGGAGAACAAAATCCCGGCAGAGCTGTGTAAGCCATTGTAAGTGTCATGTCAGTTGCCTAAAAACAAACATTTTTGCAGACTCGTAAACTAGAAGTTGTATTCGCTTCAAGGTAATAGAAAAGCCGCTGTAAATAATTGCTCACTTACAACGGCTTTCAACCAGTAGAAAACCCGGCACCTAATGTGGGATCATTTGCTTGATTACTTCAATCAGCTCGCCTTTAGTAATGGGAACACCCATGATTTTGTTATATCCTTTTGCGTCTAACAGGTATTTGTCGCGGATAATTTTGATGAGTTGACCGTTGTTAATTTCCGGTATCAGCACCTGGTCGTAATTGTTAAGTATCTCGCCCAGGTTTTTCGGAAACGGTCTTACATAACGAAGGTGTGCATGTGCTACCTCATAACCCTCCTGCAAAAGTTCGTGCACCGCGCTTTTGATGGCTCCATACGTACTTCCCCAGCCCAATACCAGCAACTTGCCTTTTTCAGGACCGCTGTCAAGCTTCTGTTCCGGTATATAATCTGCAATCTTGTTTACTTTTTCCTCCCGGATCTTTACCATTAGCTGGTGATTATCCGGGTCGTAGCTAACATTTCCCGTGATGTTCTGCTTTTCGATACCACCAATCCGGTGTTCCAGTCCCGCAGTTCCCGGTATTGCCCAGGGGCGTACGAGCTTTTCATCGCGCAGATAGGGTTGAAACTTATCCTCCTGGTGTCCGAGCTCCGTTTTAAATTTAACCTCAATCTCGGGTAAGTCGGCAGCCTTCGGAAATTTCCAGGGTTCAGCACCATTGGCGATATAACCATCGCTCAACAGGATCACCGGGGTCATATGTTGTACAGAAATCCGCACCGCTTCGTAAGCTGCGCTGAAACAGTCGCTTGGGGTGGAAGCGGAAATTACCGGCATCGGGCATTCGCCATTCCGACCATAATAGGCCTGCATCAGATCGCTCTGCTCAGTTTTGGTGGGTAAACCGGTTGAAGGTCCACCGCGCTGGATATTGATAACCAGTAACGGAATCTCCAGCATAACCGCCAAACCCATCGCTTCAGCCTTTAACGCCATCCCCGGGCCTGAAGTCGTGGTTAATCCAAGCAATCCGCCATAGCTCGCCCCAATGGCAGAAGTGATGGCTGCAATTTCATCTTCAGCCTGGAACGTTTTAACGCCAAAAGATTTGTGCTTACTTAGTTCATGCAAGATGTCTGACGCCGGGGTAATCGGGTAGGAGCCAAGAAACAGTTGCAGCCCACTTTTCTTGGAAGCGGCAATAAGACCATATGAAAGGGCCTGGTTACCCATGATGCTACGGTAGTAACCAGCGTTCATTCGGGCTTTTTCGACAGTAAACCGGGTAGTAAATGTTTCAGTCGTGTCCGCGTAGTTGTAGCCGGCCTGTAGCGCCTTTATATTACTTTGAAGAATGGTGTCCTTCTTTCCAAACTTTTCAGTCAGGAAACCAATGGTATTTTCCATGCTCCGGTTATACATCCAGTATAGAAAACCCAACACAAACATGTTTTTGGCCCGATCCTTCTCTTTGATGCCAAGATCGAAATCTTTTAGAGCCTCCCGCGTCATTTTGGTGACGTCCATTTTAATTACCTGGTAATTAGTAAGGCTGTCATCTTCAAGGGGGTTCACGCCATCAGGATAGTTGGCAAGCCTGAGGTTCTTAGCATCAAATCCATCTGTGTTGGCGATGATACGTCCGCCCTTTTTCAGGTTTTTCAAATTTACCTTTAGCGCGGCGGCATTCATGGCTACAAGCACATCGCAATGATCACCTGGTGTATATATCCTGGAACTGCTGAAATGCAGCTGGTACCCGCTTACCCCGGGTAACGTTCCCTGTGGGGCACGTATTTCGGCGGGAAAGTCGGGAAATGTCGCAAGATCAATACCCATTAGGGCAGTATTGTTGGTAAATTGGCTTCCAGTGAGCTGCATACCATCACCACTGTCGCCTGCAAATTTGATGACGACATCCTGTAAAACTTCTTCTGTATAACTCATTACAAATTTTTGTATCAAAAAACGATTGTGCGAAGGTACTATATGCTAATGTACAAATTGATGCCGTATAATATATGACACACCTGTGAAAATGGCTGGAGGACGGTTTGTTTTCAATGTTCAAGCTAATCTTTTTAAGAGATTCTGCCACTACGAAGGCAATGAATTTAACAAGGGAATCAAAGCTTGCAATTGTATATTTGTGTCTATATTTAAATACTAAAAACCTAATCATATGTCATTGCTCAAGTCGGGAAACCCGACGCTAACAGAAAAAATCTTCGATACTTCGCTGGCAGATCGTGGGGAAGGTGTTATGACCGCAAGAGGATCCCTTAACAAGTTCGGTTTCCTTTTTTTGATGGTTATAGCAGGTGCCGGATTTACCTGGCATTTATTCGATCAGGGAAAGATGCAATTGATGTATCCACTGATGTTAACTGGTGTTTTCGGTGGTTTTATCCTTGCTTTGGTAATCACCTTTAAACCAAAGTGGGCAGGGTACCTCGCGCCACTTTATGGCTTGCTTGAAGGTTTATTCATAGGAGCTTTATCTGCAATTGTCAACAACCTGTTTGCGGCAAATTACCCCGGGATTGTCATGCAGGCAGTTGGGCTTACCATGGGAGTGGCGGTTGCCATGTTCCTGTTGTACCATTTCCGCGTGATCAGGGCAACAGAGAAGTTCAAATCCATGATCATCACTGCCACAGTGGGTATTGCTATTTTCTATGGTATAACCATGTTACTTAGGTTATTTGGCGTTGAAATGGACTTTATGATGCTGGGAAATGGTAGTCTTTTGGGGATAGGTATCAGCCTGTTTGTTGTGGCAATAGCTGCACTTAATCTTATCCTTGATTTCGACCGGATCGAACAAGGTGCTGCCCAGGGTGCTCCAAAATATATGGAGTGGTATTGTGCATTTGGATTGCTGGTCACCATTGTTTGGCTCTATATCGAAATGCTTAAGTTGTTGAGTAGGTTTTCCAGCAGGGACTAATCAATTCACGTTTTTAAAAAAATAAGAGCCGGTTCCTTCAGAGCCGGCTCTTTGTTATTAATACAAGTTGCAAAGTCATTTATTTGGCAGATCTTTTATGGATCAGGCCTCAAATTCTATTGAACATTGTTGCGCGTGCCCCATACTTGTTTGTGGGTCGCACTCTTGTGGGGCATGGCACTCTTGTCCAAGTTTAATCGATACACACTTATTCATCTTAAGGTCAGCTTTAGAAAATTAATCCGGGTTGCGGATCAACCCGGATTAATGACCGTCACCATCGAGCAGGTTTCCAAATCCACCAAGTATGCTGCCCTCTTCTTTACGGTTTACGGTTCCGTAAGAGAGAATCCTGCTGGCCAGTCTGCTGATGGGCAGGGTTTGTATCCATACTTTCCCAGGCCCTCTAAGCGTAGCAAAGAAAAGTCCTTCGCCACCAAATATGCTGTTGCGTATACCACCGACAAATTGTATGTCGTACTGTACATGCTGGGTTAAGGCAACAAGACAGCCCGTATCAATCTTGATCGTTTGCCCGGCGTCCAGCGTTTTCTCAAATACGTGTCCGCCCGCATGAACAAACGCCATTCCATCGCCCTCAAGTTTTTCCATAATGAATCCTTCTCCACCAAAAATGCCGGTGCCTAGTCGTCTTTGAAAGTCGATGCCGATGCTCACACCCCTCGCAGCACACAGAAACGCATCTTTCTGGCAAATAACTTTACCCCCAAGCTGCAGAAGATCAAGCGGGATGATTTTACCGGGGTATGGCGAAGCGAAGCTTACCTTTTTTTTGCCATGGCTTATATTCGTAAATGCAGTCATGAACAGGCTCTCACCAACAAGAAGGCGCTTCCCCGCTCCAAGCAGCTTTCCAAAAATGCTGTTATTCTCTTGTTTCTGACTCCCGTCGCCAAATATCGTTTGCATCTGGAGACCATCATCCATCATCATAAAGCTGCCACTTTCAGCAATTGCACTTTCATTTGGATCGAGTTCTACCTCAACATATTGCATTTCTTCACCATAAATCTTATAGTCAATCTCATGGTTGGTACGCATAACAATTGTTTAAATTTTTTTAAAGCCGTTAAATTACTCATCTTGCCAGCGTTTTGAAACTATTTTTTAAAACAAGGAAGAAGTTAAGTAATCTGCCAACCACTATCAGGCGTATTGCGTCATAACGAACACGCAGAACTTCGAAGGTGGAAGCATTGGGACTTACTAAGCGGTAATTGTTTATTGAACGGTGGAGTCGGATTTTGTTTATCAATTACTTATCTTGCAAAACACGGATCTGCTAACTACTTAAATCAACACATGAGCACAAATAAGATAAGCCATATCGTAATGGCCGACGACGATGAGGATGATTTTGAGTTTTTTAGATCTGCAGCAGAAAAAGCCTGCCGCCCATTAAAAGTGTCGCATGCAGCCAACTGGATTGAGCTTACCCGGTACCTGGACCGGGAACCTATGCCGGACCTTGTTTTTCTTGATTTGAATATGCCTGTGAAAAATGGTCTTGAATGTTTACAGCTCATCAGGGCCGACAGAAAGTATGATGGAGTAGGGGTATTTATTTATTCAACATCGAGTGCTAAGAAAGATATAGAAGATACCTACAAGCACAATGCAAACCACTACATAGTTAAACCCGATAAGTATGAAGAGATAAGCAGGTTGGTTGAGACAATCTGCGAAATGGACGCTGAAACGCTTAAAGAACGCCCTGAGAAGTCTAATTATATCATGAAGTAACTGGTTTTATCTCCTTGCTTTAAAAAAGTCTTTCATCAGTTTAGCACATTCATCGGCAAGAATACCTCCAATCACCGCCGTTTTTGGGTGAAAAGGATTGTTTGTGCCGCAAAAGTTCCTGTAACCATTTTTAACGTCGGCTGTACCATATACAACCCTATTCAGTTTACTCCAGTAAAGTGCTCCTGCACACATATGGCATGGTTCAACGGTTACAAATAGGGTTGCGTTTGGCAGGTACTTGGCCCCAAGATAGCTGCAGGCAGAAGTAATGGCAAGCACCTCGGCATGTGCTGTGGGATCCTTAAGCTGCTCGACCTGGTTATGACCCTTTGCAACAATCTTGTGGTTAATGACCAATACCGCACCAACCGGAACCTCTCCCTGGTCAAAGGCCTCTTCTGCCTGGCGTAACGCATGAGTCATCCATACTTCGTCGTTGTCCATATTCAATTCACTTCTGTTTTCCATACTGGCAATTTTTAGGATTGGTATCTTTGGTTACGCACCGATCCGAACCACTATGCTTTGTTCCGTAGTGTTTGTCCGCTAAATATACGGCTGGTAATTGCATCTGAACGGCGAGGATAAAGCAATTGGGGGCTGAACAACTCACAAACTATCACCATGAACAATGTAGCTGCTGACTTTCAGTTCCACCTCATGCAAGACTTTTTTATAAGCGGAGCTACCCTCAGCCTGAACTTTCGCAAACAACAGCTAAAGCTACTCAAAAGTGCAGTTGAGAAATATGAAGACAGGTTTTTCGAGGCCCTTCATGCCGATTTACACAAGTCGAAAGAAGAAGCTTACCTGACTGAAATCGGTCTGGTATTCAGCGAAATTGGTCATGCTTTGAAGCATTTGCAAAATTGGATGGCCCCGGAGACGGTCAAAACACCAATCGCCTTATTTCCATCACGCAGCAGCATGGTACGCGTACCAATGGGAATATCACTGGTAATTGCTCCCTGGAACTATCCCATGCAGTTGTTGCTTGCCCCATTAATTGGTTCAATTGCCGCTGGAAACTGCACCGTGCTCAAACCTTCTGAGCTAACGCCGCATACCGCAGATGTGGTTACCGACATGATCCGTGAGCATTTTAGTAGTAATTACATTGCAGTAGTAAATGGCGAAGGTGAGCAAGTGGTGAACCGTTTGATGGATGAGCATCGGTTCGACAATGTATTTTTTACCGGAAGCACCGCTGTTGGTAAGAAACTGGCAATGAAAGCAGCTGAAAAACTCATTCCGATAACACTGGAGCTCGGGGGTAAGAGCCCCTGCATCGTGGACAAGGATGTTGATATGGACGCAGCTGCAAACAGGATTACGTGGGGGAAATTTACGAATGCGGGTCAAACCTGTGTTGCACCGGATTACCTGTTGGTGCACGAAAGCAGAAAGGAAGAACTGGTAAACAAGATGACAAAGTGCATCGGCGAATTCTATGGCACTGATCCAAGGCTATCTGATAATTATGGCCGTATTGTTAATGAAAGGCGCTTTGATGCACTTACCCCGTACCTGGCACAGGGAAGGGTAATTACCGGTGGGCAGACGAACAGGGAAGAGAAATACATCGCCCCAACGATCATGGATAATGTGGTGCATGATCAACCGCTGATGAAAGAGGAAATTTTCGGTCCGATATTGCCGGTATTTACTTTTAAGGAGCACGAAGAAGCGATGTCGGTGATTAACCACAATCCTTCACCTTTGGCGCTTTATATTTTCAGTAAAGATAAACGGGTGCAGCAGCAGTATGAAAGATTGGTTCAATATGGAGGCGGTTGTATAAACAATACCCTTGTACACCTTGGAAACCCATATCTTCCGTTCGGCGGAACTGGCAACAGCGGCATGGGTTCCTACCATGGAAAGTTTAGCTTTGATTGTTTTACACGGCCAAAAGCTATGGTAGCATCGGCAAACTGGCCCGATCCGGCATTGAAATATCCACCCTACCAGGGAAAGTTGAAATTATTGCGCTGGTTATTTTCCTGACCACAGTTGGTAAACAAATTCCCATCAAAGGCGTTTTAGCAAGTTTTAGGCAACCGTCAAATGGACCGCTGCTGTTAGCTTCCTTCCAAATCAACATGGTTCTGGGGGTGTCTGACTTGTTCATGGCCTCTGTACGGCTTTGCTTTTGACAACTAATAATGCTTTGCAATAGGGTAGTTGCTTTACGAATGAAGCGATCTTGCCCTGATGATCACTTTTATATACGATAACCTGGCTAAAGCCTTTTGCAATGACACTCCGACAATCCATTATGAAAACCATTTACCCCCTGATCATGCTCAAGGGTAAATTACGAGATGCTGACACTGCAAAGGATCATAATACAAACATGATTGCACCGCCGGTGAGCTTTTACAAGCTGCACGGCATACTTAATTCCGGGACTACTTATTCGTTCGACGGACTCGCCAACAGGAAGGTGTTGCTGGTAAATACGGCTTCAGATTGCGGCTTTACCGGTCAGTACGACGAATTACAACAGCTATATACACAATACCGGGGCAGCCTGGAAATAATCGGCTTCCCGTCAAATGACTTCAAAAACCAGGAGAAAGGCTCGGATGAGGAAATTGCGGCTTTTTGCAAACTCAATTATGGGGTAACGTTCCCCCTGATGCAAAAGAGCAAGGTTACAAAAGGATCGGGGCAAAACGAAGTATTTAAATGGCTATCAGACGCTTTACTAAATGGGTGGAGCAACCAGCAACCAAAATGGAATTTTTGTAAATACCTGGTAAACGAGCAGGGTATCTTAACCCATTTCTTTCCGTCGGATGTTTCTCCCCTGAGCGCGGCCGTAACAAAACAATTAAAAATGCAAAGGGTAAAATGACAAGGGGTTGCGACTAACGAATTGGATGAACGATCCACAAGTTTCATCACTCGCTTTTCATCCCGCTAAATGTGTTGTCGTTGCTAACATCCCTCGTACCTCGGGATGACAACGGGTAACCCAATTACAACCAATTATCGATCTCATATCTCATCATTACTGTTCCTTTCACTTCAACTCCAGGTAAATGGGGCAATGATCGCTATGCTTAACATCAGGAAAGATTTTCACGTCAGCTATACGGTCCTTTAAGTTTTCGGTTACATTGATGTAATCGATCCGCCACCCTTTATTCTCCAGTCGTGTTGACGGGCGCAACACATTCCACCAGGTATACTGGTGTGGTTCTTTATTGAGGTGCCTGAAGCCATCAACAAACCCGTTTTGCAGAAACTTATCGAACCATGCACGTTCCTCAGGTAGGAAACCGGTCGTTTTCTTACTGCTCTTCGGATTATGTATGTCAATTTCTTTGTGTGCAATATTGTAGTCACCGCAAACCACCAATTGCTTACGGTTCTTTTTCAGGTTATTGAGGTAATCCAGGAATTCATCCAGCCAGACATACTTGTACGATTGCCTGATCTCTCCACTTGTGCCCGAAGGGAAGTAAACGCTAATCACCGAAACCTCCCCGAAGTCGGCCCTGATCACACGACCCTCAAAGTCGCTTTGTTCAATTGCATTTCCAAATACCACCAGGTCGGGATGTATTTTTGTAAGTATTGCCACCCCGCTGTAACCCTTTTTCTGTGCCGAAAACCAATAAGTTTCATAACCCAATGCCTCGATTGCAGCTACATCAACATCGCCTTTGTTTGCCTTGATTTCCTGCAGGCATACAATATCAGCCGGATCAGTCGCCAGCCAGTCGATGAAGCCCTTTTTAGTGGCACTTCTTATACCATTAACGTTGTAAGAAATGATGCGCATAGTATTTGGGTATGTGGGGTGCAAGTTAACGCAAGCATATTTTTATAACCAATTAGCCGAACTTTATTCAATGGCAACAAGTACAAAAATCATTGGAAGCAGAACCGACGAATACCTTGAAGGACCTAAAAGCCGTAGTTATGAATTCCGTTTTGCGCTCGAGGTATTTTGGGAAATGATCCGCGGAATCCGGGCGCTTCATTTTGTAGGGCCTTGTATCACCGTCTTCGGCTCCGCCAGGTTTAAGCCGGGGCACAAATATTACGAGGCTGCAAGAGAGTTTGGAAAACGCATCAGCCAGCTTGGCTTTACCACAATGACCGGGGGAGGGCCCGGAGTTATGGAAGCCGCAAACAGGGGCGCATTTGAGAATGATGGCTACTCAGTAGGTTGTAATATTAAACTGCCATTTGAGCAAAAGGAAAATCCCTACTTGCATAAAAGTTATACGTTCCGCCACTTTTTTATTCGCAAAACCTTGCTGGTGAAATACTCATACGCCTTTGTTATTATGCCGGGAGGGTTCGGTACCATGGATGAATTTTTTGAAACCTTGACCCTGGTTCAAACCAAAACGATCACCCGGTTTCCGCTGGTGCTTTTTGACAAAGCGTACTATACCGAACTGATGAACTACATGCAATTCCTTGCTACCCAGGGAACGATAAGTGAGGACGATCTGAAACTCGTATTACTCACGGATAGCATCGACGAGGCCATGGAGCACATTGCAACTTATATAACCGGTAATTACAAAATCAGGAAACGACCTAGACCTTTCTGGGGATTTTTTGAAAAGAAAAGTAATCCAAATCCGCTTCCGGAGGTTGACCCCGTTAAGCCAGCGGCATAACACGCTGTCGTGATACAGGAACAGCTGCCTTTTTCCAGGTCGTGAGATAAACTACGGCAGTAAGGCTCAGAAACAGCAACATGCCGGTTAATTGGTGTAATTGCGCCATCCACTCAAATACACCAAACCTGCCCGGTGTGATATGTTGGCTGTTTAAGACCGCAAGAACACCTAGCAAAACCTGTACAAACACCAGCACCACTGTTGTGTTTCTCGCGAAGCTAAACGCCCGGGAGTAACCGGCTTTCCGGCTCGCCCACCACCACCCAATAATCAACAGGGAAACCAGGTAAGCAAGGTTGCGGTGAATAAAGTGAATGGTGATTTTATTGTGAAACAGGTCGGTGCTAAGGTTACCCGAAAATGCATTTGGCGGCAACCAATCTCCGTTGATGGTTGGCCAGGTTGAGGCAACCGCTGCGGCTTTTAAGCCAGCCATAAATGCACCATAGATTAATTGGATCACCAGTAAAGTAAGGATTGCGATTGCCCCGTTCTTTAAGCCAACGGATGCTACACGCTCCCTTTGGTCCACTTTTAATTTGATCCAGAAAATGAGGGCATAACCAATCAGGATCATTGCCGCGATAAAGTGTGCGGCGAGCCGGATGTGACTTACATATAAGTCGTTTTCATTAAGGCCGCTTTTTACCATTAACCAACCCACAGCCCCCTGCATTGCGCCAAGAACGAAGAGGATCACGAGTGGCGCAATCATCCACTGCTTGATGTACTTCCTAACAATGAAGTAAATAAATGGGATCAGGAAGACTACGCCAATCAACCTGGCCCAAAGCCGGTGAAACCATTCCCAGAAAAAGATAAACTTAAAATCGGAAAGTGAAAAGTGGGTATTCAGGTACTTGTATTGCGCGATCTGCTGATATTTGGTAAAAGCGTTCTGCCAATCCTGTTCGCTTAAGGGTGGTAGTGCCCCCATGATCGGCTTCCATTCGGTAATGGAGAGACCCGAACCTGTTAAACGGGTGATACCGCCGAGCAGTACCTGTACAACCAACATAAATATTCCAAGCAGGATCCAGTTAGAAACGATTCGGACAGGTTTGTCGGACATAGATTCAATTTTTGGCTCTTTTGTAAAATCCTTTTATATGAATTTGGTTTTACCACGCGAAACTTTTAACGCTTTTGCCGGGCAGGAGCATCGGCAACGGCAATTCCGGTAACACTAACATTAGTTGCGGTAATATTGCAGGTTAACGGGCAAAATTAACCCATATCCGATGTGAATAATTTTCCTGTTTATCATTAACACATTTTATTTTATTTCGTAGCACAAACCATGTTGCTTCCCTTTTACCAGAAAAGATACCTTGAGGCCGGCTGCGACGAAGCAGGCAGAGGTTGTTATGCCGGGCCGGTGTTTGCTGCCGCAGTTGTTCTGCCACGCGATTTTTACCATCCACTCCTTAACGACAGCAAACAGATCAGTGAAGCAGTTCGATACGAATTGCGCCCCGTAATTGAAAAGGAAGCTGTTTGTTACAGTGTAGCCATGGTGTGTAATGAAGAAATCGACAAAATCAACATACTCAGGGCTTCTTTTAAGGCCATGCACCTGGCGTTGGACAACCTCAGGCGAAAACCAAAGTACCTGCTCATCGATGGAAACCGGTTTACACCCTACAATGATGTAAGGCATAAATGCATTATCAAAGGAGACGGTCTTTACTCGTCAATTGCGGCCGCCAGTGTTTTAGCGAAAACCTATCGCGACGACTTTATGAAGAGTCTCCACAACGAGTTTCCCTTGTACAACTGGAGCAGTAATAAAGGTTATGGCACCGAAGAACACCGGCTTGCAATTCAAGCACACGGCCTATGCAAGTACCACCGCATGAGCTTTAACATCAACACCCATCAGCTATCGCTCGACTTCGAAGAGGAAGGAATTTTGATGTGATTTTAAAAGGTCAAAAGTAAAAATTCAAAATTAAAAATGGGGTGCAGAGGACAATTTAAAAGGCAAAATTAAAAATGCAAAATGGGTTTTCCAGTTTGGTGATCTCTAGGGGGTTCGCTGCTGGAGTGCCTTCGAAAGGGTTGCATTCCTTACTGCCGGAAAGCTAAAGTCTAAAAGTCGTCCACGGCCAGCACTTAATTTTACAAGCCGAATAATGGAAATGCCGTAAAAGTGAGTGACACAACGATGTTAAATAGCCTTCCTGCTGCTTGCTCCCAAAAAAACCTCCCAGTTGAAACGTAATTAATAATTGTTTCCAACCGCTCCCTTTCTTCTGAGCTCTAAACCACCATTTATCATCAATGTCGTTTAGTTAGCTACCAGCTTTGATCCTGAAAATTCTTTTTCTTGCTTGGTGTTGAAGTTCTTCGGCTGTTCTTTGTGGTAAAAAGAAGGAAACCGCAAAAAAATACAAGAGTTAGAGCACAAGGTGACAAAGGAAGGTAAATACGGGTCGCTATTCGTAATTACCTAACTGACATTGATTTATCATTCATCATTCAAAATTCATCATTATCTCACCCTTCTCTCCATTCGCCCAATCCCTGGCGAATGACTTCATACGGTTCAATGGTGCAATCAACAACAGTAGAAGGGACCATCCCGCCGGGGCCGCCATCAATTACAATGTCGACCAGGTTTTTAAAGTTTTCATAGATCAGCTCGGGATCGGTATATTCTTCAACCATTTCGCCGGGCAACGATGCGCTGAGAATAGGATGGTCGAGCTTTTCAACAATGGCATTTGCGATCCTGTTGTCGGGTATCCGCAGACCAATTGTACTCTTTTTACCATGCAGTATTTTTGGTACCTCTTTGCTGGCGGGCAATATAAAGGTGTACGGGCCGGGAAGGTATTCTTTAAGTGTGCGGTAGAGTGGAGTAGAAATACTGCGGGTATATTTACTCAAATCGCTGAGGTCGGAACACACAAAGCTTAGCTGGGCCTTTTCAGGATCAACCTTTTTGATCCGGCTGATCCGCTCTATTCCTTTTTTTTGAAAGATATCGCAGCCCAGCCCATAAATGGTATCCGTAGGGTAGATGATAATACCACCATCTAACAAACACTCGACTATAGTTGCGAGCTGCCGTACCTGTGGATTATCGGGATGTAAACGAATAAACATAAAGCAAAAATTAACTGGTAATCCGATATAAAGTGCAAATGCTACAGATGGTATGCCACGGGTGCCCGCCTACGTAAAACGATCCCGGGTGTAATTGGATGGGTAATGCAACCGTTATGCGGGTAATTTATAGTCCCAGTAGTCGGGTTTAAGTACCCATTTTTGTACACTTGCATTTTTCCTGAAAGCCCTTTGATGAAAGGTGTAGCCGCGTTTTTCTTCCGCCGCAAGCATCGCTCTCAAAATCCGGTCCTTTTGCGGGAACAAAAGGGTTTTTGTTTTTGACAGCACTTCACGTACCTGTCTGGCGAGCTTTCTGCCAAGGTTGTTTTCCACTACTGCCGGCCCCTTTCCACTATGCTTAAGCCTGATTGCAGAAAATGAGTTGCACACACCCTGGTAAAATGCCCTTTTCTTAAAGTAGTCGGTTGTAAGCCTGTCCGTTCCGATAAGGTGAAACAACTTTATGTTTGGATGGTAAACCGCCAGGTATCCCAGCTCATTTGCTTTTGAGGTAAGCCCTGTTTCGCCATCTCCCTGGTACATCTGCAGTGTTGCAGGTATGTTGTCGGGGTGAAAGCCCTGCAATGTGTATAGGGCAGTTTTGCGAATACAAAAGTTCAATCCAAAAACAAAGTTTGCATCAATTTTCATGGGTTTGCTGCCAAGGTCAAGCAAGCTGAGCCAGGTGCAATAGCTGCCACCCGAAGGATGTTTTTCCCAAAACAACTCCAGCCAGCCGGGCGGGGGAGTCTCGAATTTTGGCAAAGACGGGCCCGTAGCAAGTTGAACATCAGCATTGGAAAAAGCTTCCGCTACGCCTCCAAACCAGGTTTCGCTGATCTCTACATCATCGTCAAGAAAACAGAGGATTTCGCCGCCGGCCACTGCTGCGCCATGGTGCCGTCCCGTAAGCAGGCCCGGTTCGGCGTCGAAAACGTATTTAAAATTCCATGTAGGGTTGTTGAAAATCTCGCATACATCAGCAGTATTGTCGGATGAGCCATTGTCGACCACCACCACCTCGAACCCGAATGCCGGCTGATTTCTGTAAAGGGCCTCCAGGGTTTGCTTCAGCGTTTTCGCCCGGTTTCGCGTAGGTATAATTACTGAGATAAACATGAAGTATAAGCAGTTTCAGCGTACAAAATAACCCAAACCAAAGGTGGTAAGCACTTTTATTTCAGCAGGTGCATCAATAGTATACCACCTGTTTTTCGATTGAACCATCTTCAAACAAATCGATGATTGCGTAAGCGGCCGGGCATTCATCCAAAGGCGCTTTCCACCAGTTGCCACAAACAGCACCCTGGCACAGGTAGCGAACACCACCATACGTTATATCGTCGATATAGTGCACGTGCCCGGCAAGACAAAGTTTAACAACCGGGTATCGCCTGAATAATGCCTGCAATATAAATGTGTCACGGTGCATCTCGCGCACCGGAAAGGGTGACAGCCTTTTTTTCTTCAGGTGGTACATAAAAGAAGCAATCGAAAGCACGGGCACATGCGAATAGATACACACCGGTTCGTTACAACCTTCAAGTTCCGTTTCGAGCCACCTGAGTTGTTTTTTTCCAAGGGAATACCTGCCTTTCATACTATTCAGACAGATAAACTTCCACCCGTTTTTGCTGAAGCTGTAATAATCCCGTTCCATTTTCAGCATGTTGAGGGCCATCCTGCTGCCGGTCATCGGATTGCCAAGCTGACGCGGAAGGGTAAGCAAAGAGGGTATCCAGATGTCGTGGTTCCCGAGGGCGCTATACATAGGAATGTCAAGCCCGGATACGAGCCCTGTCCACACCTGCCATTGGGCCATTACTTGCTGCAGCGTTTCGAAGTTGGCATCGAGGATCGAATCGCCGGTATTGAGTATGAGTTCGGCGCGGTCGTCCGCCTGCATCAGCCGCTGAAAAATACCTTCGATCGCAGCAACAACGGTTGGGTTTGGGTATACATGGCAATCAGTAATGTGCGCAATACGAAGTGAACGACGCGCCGGGGTGGTATCCATTGAGTACGAAATTAAAAGCTTGTGCCACCAAATGCTTTTTCTTTGGCTCAGGCACCACGGGGAAGGCGCGCAACTTAGCCCCGGATGGCGTTTTTAGCCCCAAATAGCGCTGGGGTTTTCAGATGTTTTAAAAACTAAGTCAAATTTTTTATTGTTTATCAAGTGGTTACAACGGTGTAGTAAAAAATAACACTTCAGGAATTTGTGTTTTTGCCATGTATCCACCTACCTTTGCCATCCAATTTTCAAACCGGTGGGATAGCGCCGGTTACACTAAAAATTTCAACATGAGCAAATTACATTTCACAACCAAACATGCGAACGAGGCTACCGTGCAACGTAACTGGTATGTTGTTGACGGTACTAATCAAACCGTTGGTCGCATTAGTTCAAAAATCGCTGCTGTTCTTCGTGGAAAGAACAAGGCGTATTACTCCCCTCACGTTGACTGTGGAGACTTTGTAATCGTAACCAATTGCGATAAAGTAAAGTTTACCGGCAACAAAATGGATGAAAAAGTTTACCTGAATTACTCTGGTTACCCGGGAGGAAAAAAAGAAGAGATTGCCAAGGACCTGATCAAACGTCGTCCGGAAGTTATCATGGAAAGGGCTGTTAAAGGAATGCTTCCAAAAAACCGCCTTGGCCGTAAAATGTACAAAAAGCTGTTTGTATATGCAGGCGATAAGCATCCCCACGTAGCACAGCAACCAAAGGAACTAAAATTCTAAACCTTCCGTTTCTTCAGGAAACAGGTAAAATCATTTTCTAAGTACCATAAGGGTACGCAATACGATAAAAATGGAAAAACAAAAAAATGCGGTTGGTCGTCGTAAGGAAGCCGTTACCAGGGTTTTCTTAAGCAAAGGTGGCGGACAGATCACTGTTAACGATAAGGACTACAAAGTATATTTTCCGCTGGTTTACTTACAAAACCAGGTAGAACAGCCTTTTAAGGCAATCGAAGCTGCTGATAAATTTGACGTAAAAATCAATGCAACCGGCGGCGGACTTAAAGGACAAGCTGAAGCTGCCAAGTTGGGTATTGCCCGTGCTTTGCTCGAAGTTGAACCTGAACTGCGCCCCGTTCTAAAGGCTGCAGGTTTACTTAAGCGTGATCCAAGAAGTGTTGAACGTAAAAAACCGGGTAAAAAGAAAGCAAGAAGAAGCTTCCAGTTTAGTAAGCGTTAATGGTGCAACGGTGCTCCACCGGCTTCGATTGATGCTGGCGGCAAACCTGCAACCTGCTTACACAACACCCGATCTTTAATCCCGATACAAAAAATTATAAAATGGAAAATAATACTTCACTTCAACAGCAACTTCTGGAGGCCGGTGTTCACTTTGGTCACCTGAAGAAGAAGTGGAACCCAAAGATGTTGCCTTACATCTTCGCTGAAAAAAAAGGTATTCACATCATTGATCTCAATAAAACCGTAGAAGGTTTGCAGGAAGCTGCAGCTGCAATGAAAAGCATTGCAAAAAGCGGTAAAAAGATCATGTTTGTTGCTACAAAAAAGCAGGCAAAAGAAATCGTTACAGAAGCTGCAAAGCGCGTAAACATGCCATTTGTAACCGAGCGCTGGCTTGGTGGTATGCTTACCAACTTTAACACCGTTCGTAAGAGCGTAAAGAAAATGCAGAGCATCGAAAAAATGCTTAGCGATGGTAGCGCAGAGAGCCTTACTAAAAAAGAGCGTTTAACACTTACACGCGATAAAGAAAAAATGGAAAAAGTGCTTGGTGGTATTGCCCAACTGGGTCGTGCTCCGGCGGCTTTATTCCTGGTCGACATAGGCCACGAACACATTGCGCTTGCAGAAGCAAAACGTTTAGGCATTACAACATTCGGAATGGTAGATACCAACAGTGATCCTAACAAGGTTGACTTTTCTATTCCATCTAACGACGATGCTACCAAATCTGTAGCAATCATCACAAACTATATCGCAGCGGCAATCGCCGAAGGTCTTGCAGAACGCCAGGCAGCTAAAGACGACGATGTAGAAGACACCGACAATGAGGCTGAAAAAAGAGCAGCACGTTTGCAGGCAGAAGCAGAAGGTGAAGCAGCCCGTGGTGGAAGAGGTCGCAGCAACAACACCAACGCTCCAGGCGGACCAGGTGGTCAACCTAAGCGCCGTGTTCCAGGTGGCGCCAGCCGTCGCCCGGGTGGTGGTGGACCAAGATAACCAGTTGACTGGTTGAAATGTTGATTGGTTGATTCTTCAGTAGTCAATCAATCAACTTTTTTAATCTAATTCCGGTTATATTTCTTAAGATTTTTTGGCTCCCGGCATTGGATTGAAGTGGCAGCATCGTTGCGTCGCACTCTTGTACCGGGTAAACTTTATTCATCTTTTTGAGCTTGATCCCTGGAACTCACCGGGGGTAAGAGGTGAATTTTTACTTTTTTAATTTTTAATTTTTAATTTGTTCAACATGTCAACAGCAACAATTACAGCCGCTGATATTAATAAATTACGCCAGGCTACAGGTGCAGGAATGATGGATTGTCGCAAAGCGCTTACCGAAACAAACGGCGACTTTGAGTCAGCTATCGACTGGCTGCGTAAACAAGGTCAGAAAGTAGCTGCAAAAAGAAGTGACAGGGATGCGAAAGAGGGTGTTGTAATTGCAAAAACAACTTACGACAACCAAACAGGTATTGTGCTTACCGTTAGCTGCGAAACAGACTTTGTAAGTAAAAACGCCGACTTCGTTGCTTTTGCAAACAGCATTGCTGATGCAGCAATTGGCAACAATGTAAAAAGTGCGGAAGAACTGAACGACGTAACCGTAAACGGGGCCAAGATCGCTGATCTTATCAACGACAAACTTGCTTCAATCGGTGAGAAAATCGGTATCAGCCGTTTCGAAAGACTGGACGCGCCTTACGTAGCTTCTTATATCCATGGTGCAAACCGCATGGGTGTTTTGGTTGCACTTAACAGGGTTGCTCCTGATGCAGGTAAAGACATCGCCATGCAGATTGCAGCTATGAACCCGCTTGGTGTGGATGCAGCAAGCATTTCGTCTGATGTAATTGAAAGAGAGCGGGCCATTGTAACTGAACAGATTTCAGCTGATCCGAAGATGGCAGGCAAGCCTTCAGAAATGATCGCTAAAATCGCTGAGGGTAAATTGAATTCGTTCTTCAAAGAGAACACCCTCACTGCCCAATTGTATGTAAAAGACAATGGCAAAACAGTATCCGAGTACCTGAAAAGCATCGACTCAGAACTACAGGTATTGGCATTCAAAAGAGTAGCACTGGGTTAATCAACCATGGTAGTTTTATACGAAAGGGAACGTCGAAAGATGTTCCCTTTTTTTATGCTTGCATTCGCCGTGTACCTGCTCTATCTTTAGTTTCAACCCAAACTCTTATATGGCATTCGTATTCGTACTTTTTGTTGTTATTCTCCTGCTCATTCTTTCGATGAAACGAGATCTGGTTAAAAAGTTAGAAGAACTTGAAGCTGAAATCCGGATACTGCAGGATTTCGCCGGTGAACAGGAAAGTAGAAAAACGCGTACCGTTGTAAGCGTTGAGCCAGAGCCTGCGCCCGTGATTGTGCCGCCTGCTACACCAGCGCCCGCCCGCCCGGCTGCACCAGTTCCCGAAGAATACTGGGAGTCGGGTTTTAAAGTTGTGGACGCTCCTTCAGTTCCGGGGCCGGTGCAGGAGCCGGTTGCAGCAATGGAAGCGGCAGATCTCCAGGAGAGGATCAGTGCAATGTCGCTGCGTGTAGAAGAACCGGTACTTCACCCACCTTCAGCATCGATCCATACGAAAACGCCGCAGCCTGGTTTCTTTGAGCGTAATCCTGACCTTGAAAAATTTATCGGCGAAAACCTGGTGAGCAAAATCGGGATCGGAATTCTTGTACTCGCAATTGCCTACTTCGTTAAATACGCAATAGACAACAATTGGATCGGACCTGTTGGACGGGTTGGTGTGGGGATGCTTTGTGGTGGGATACTTGTGGCAGTGGCACACGCTATGCGTAGCAGTTATAAGGCTTTCAGTTCTGTACTTGTGGGTGGTGGTATTGCCATCTTCTACTTTACGATCGCTCTGGCTTTTCACCAGTTTCAGCTTTTTAGCCAAACTGCTGCTTTCATCATTATGGTGATCATTACTGGCTTTGCAGTTGCACTTTCTTTATTATACGACCGCCAGGAGCTTGCAATCATAGCCATGATCGGCGGTTTCGCTACTCCTTTTATGGTCAGCGATGGCAGTGGCAACTACGTAACGCTTTTTATTTACCTCATCATTCTTAACGCCGGCCTATTGGTAATGGCCTACTTCAAGGCCTGGCGCCTGTTGAACTTACTTGCATTTATATTTACGCTGCTGTTATTTTGGGGCTGGCTGGCCAACCTGGCCGACGCCACAACATCAAATGTTTACCGGAATGCTTTTCTGTTTGCTACCATTTTCTACCTGTTCTATTTTGTCATCAACATTGCACATAACGTAAGGGAACACAAGAAATTTATTGCTTCCGACTTCGGGATCATTTTATCAAATACGTGTGTTTACTTTTCGGCCGGTTTGTACTGTTTGTACCAAATGCATGCGGCGGGATACAAAGGACTATTTAGCATCGCGCTGGCGATTTTTAATCTTGCAGTAACGTATGCATTTTTCAAAAACAGGAAGATAGACACGAACCTGCTTTACCTGCTGATTGGTATAACGCTTACCTTTTTATCATTAACAGCACCGCTTCAGCTTGAGGGAAATTTCATTACGTTGTTCTGGGCTGCTGAGTCAGTGTTGTTGCTATGGCTGTTTCAAAAGTCGAAGATCCGGATTGTAGAAACAGCGTTCCTCCTGGTTTGGGTGGTTATGCTTTTTAGCCTCTTGCTCGATTGGATCAACATCTATCAGTCCCATACCAAAAACCTCCCGATTATCTTCAATAAAGGTTTTATTACAACGCTGTTTGCAAGCGTAGCAACGTTTGCTATTTCCCGCCTCATGCGTACAAGCGCGATCACCGATCCCGGAGCCCTTCGATTCGGACGAGTTATCCCTACAGCAATCACCTTCCGGTACTTAGCCTTAGTGCTGCTATTTATTGCAGGCTTATTTGAGATCAATCACCATTTTAATTACTATTATCCAGGTACTGGAGTTTACCTACTGTACCTTGAATTTTACACAAGTTTGTTTGTTCTTGTATTTACAACACTTGAAAGAAGGGAGCGCTCGCTTAAACCGGATCAACATTCTTCGCGGTTTCTACTGGTCGGTTGTATAATTATCTACCTTCTGCTAATCAGCGCAAACTTCAATGTTCAGCTGTCGGTATTTGGCGGGAGGCTTCCCGCGGTTCACTTCAACGTTACGCACTGGCTGATGGTTGCAGCAACCTTAATGGTTCTTTATAGGGTTGCGCAGCTTCTTTCAAAAACAATCACCCGCACCAAAGAACCTGCCTTAGGTATATGGTTATTATCGGGCGTAGGGGTACTTCTTGCCAGCGTTGAAGTAAACCATTTGATCAGGACCTGGTTCTACAACGGGCCTGCATCACTTCCTGACATTGAACGTGTTTTTGTAAAAACCATCTTGCCCATTTTGTGGGGCTTATGTTCCTTTGGATTTATGTGGCTGGGCATGAAGTATAAGGTTCGTCCGCTTCGGATTTTTTCGCTCACCTTGTTCCTGTTGACCCTTTGCAAATTATTCCTGTTTGATATAAGGAACATACCGGTAGCAGGTAAAATAGCAGCCTTCTTCTGTCTTGGCGTATTGTTGCTTATCGTTTCGTTCATGTACCAACGGCTTAAAAAGATAATTATCCAAAATGAAGAGAAGCCTGTTGGTTAGTGGTTTCGCTATTGTCTTGCTTGTTCCTTACTCTTTGAATGCCCGCCAGCGGTTTACATGCTCCCTGGCGCCGGTAAATAAAGATGGCTTTTACCAGGTTGTGCTTTCACCCATGATTACGGCCCGTACCCGTTTTGATTACGGCGATTTGCGTGTGCTCGACAAGCAGGGAAAGGAGGTGCCATTTATCTTAAGCCCGATAGCTGCTACACCTATCAAACGTACACGTTGGATCCCCGTTCCTGATCCAAAAGTGATACAGTACGATAGCAGTAACAAAAACACCTATGTGCAACTGCGGTTCGACCAGGCATATATAATAGACAAGATCAGGCTGCATGTTAGCGGCCCCAGGTTCTATAACAGGCGTATCTATTTGCCTGCTGAACACTTCAATCATCAACCCGCTTACCTAAGCAGCAGGCAAGACAATAGCTACGAGCTGAAAGTAAAACAGCAATTGGTAACCTTAACGATATACAACGGCGACAACCCCCCGGTGAAAATAGATAGTGTAACAGCCTTGCAGCTATATCGAAGTATTGTTTCTTACCTGAAAAAAGGAGATGATTACCGCCTGGTATTTGGCGATAGTCTGCTTCCCGCCCCTGAATACGACCTGGAATTTTTTAAGGACAGTATACAAGGAGCTATAGAAATTGGAACAGGCCCTATTTTGCCGTTACAATCTGTTGGGCCTGTTGCACAACCCGGTAAAAAGGAGTTGAGCAAGATTTGGATGTGGGTGATGATTGCAGCTGCGCTTGCCATCCTGCTCTTCTTTACGCTTCGAATGACCCGGGAGATCAAAAGACGGGAAAAACAGGAGTAAGTAAGGGTACATCCTGGTTGTATGCGTAGCCGGGTACGAGGCCCCATTTCTCAGCTGCAAAGCCTACATTTGTTTGATGATATTGAGCAAACTAGCCGACACCTTAATCGGCTCCGAGATCGTAAGCCTTGGCAACCAAATAAACGACCGGATACGCCAGGGTGAGAAAATTTACAACTTTACAATCGGAGACTTCGATCCCAGGATATTTCCAATACCAAGGGAACTTGAAGAAGAAATAATCAATGCTTACAGGAATCACCAAACAAATTATCCCCCCGCTGACGGTGTTGCTGAATTAAGATCTGCAGTCTGTGGATTTCTTGATACCTATCATGGATTGAAATACGAGGCAAATGAAGTGCTTATCGCAGCAGGCGGACGTCCGCTGATTTATTGTATATTCAGGGTGATCGTTGATCCGGGTGATAAGGTCATTTATGCTGTTCCATCCTGGAACAACAACCATTATGTGCACATGAACAATGGGGTTCATTGCACCCTTGAAGCATTACCCGAACATAACTTTATGCCTACTGCAGAGCAAATCGCTCCGCACCTGGATGGTGCAACCCTCTTATGCCTCTGCTCGCCCCAAAACCCAACCGGCACTACCCTGCAAAAAGAAGACCTTGAACGTATTTGCGACCTGGTGATTGCAGAAAATGCAAAGCGGGGCACCGGAAAAAAGTTATATGTACTGTACGACCAGATTTATAGTGTGCTTACATATGGGGAAATCAGGCACTATGATCCTGTAAGTCTGCGCCCTGAAATGCGGGATTACACCGTATTTGTCGACGGTATCTCAAAAGCATTCTCTGCTACCGGTCTGCGGCTGGGGTGGTCGTTTGGCCCGGCAACCATTATCGCTAAGATGAAGGCGATACTCAGCCACCTCGGCGCATGGAGCCCAATGGCTGAACAGAAAGCCACTGCTGTGTACCTTAAGAAAACCCCGGAGATCAACGCATACCTGGCTAATTTTAAATTAGAGGTGGAGGAAAGATTACGACGTATTTACGACGGATTTATGGTCCTCAGGAAGATGGGTTATAAAGTAGACGCGATAACACCACAGGCTGCTATTTACCTGACCATCCAACTAGATCTCACGGGGCAAAGAAAGCCTGATGGTGCCGTGCTTGAAACCCAGGCAGACGTAACTTCTTACATTCTTGGAGAAGCAAAGATTGCGGTGGTACCGTTTTATGCGTTCGGTGCAAGCCGTGACTCAACATGGTACCGACTCAGCGTAGGCACTTGTATCAAAGAGGAGATTGATAATATGCTTTCGAACCTGAAAAATGCCTTGGACGGGCTTAAAAATGATTGATACCTGAAAGTGATAATTCAATAAAACCCAGAAAGAACCTGGTTTGTGAAGACCAGTGTATAAAGAAGTCAGATCTGAATAAAAGGGAGGAACAAAATACTAGTTCTTGTTGCAAATAAATACAAATGGCTTTAACGACGGCTGCCTGATCAGCTTTTCAATCAGGTGAGGCTTGCTGATGATCCGGTAGCGGTTTACGTCGATGATTTCGTTGGCGGTGCAGAAGTTGGTCATCGTTTCTGTATTGAACAAAATCTCATGTAGCATTTCAACCTCATGTTCAAGCTCACGAGGATCAAGCGCAACTTTTTTGGACAGAACTAAGAGGTCTCTTTTTGATGATTTCATACGAAAATCTTTGCAATGGTTATTTGTTCAAAGCACTTACCCTACTGATTTTCTGGACGGACATCCGCAAGCTTTTTTAGCGTTTGACTTACCAAGAACACTACAGCCCGAGAAAGTTACGGTGGCAACAAAAAACAATAAGATGGTTAGCTGATTGATCCTTTTCATAAAAATGTATTCCCGAAAATAATTAATTAATATCTATTTATTAAGCTAATCTGAATTGACCGAAAAATTTAACAGTAAAGTCCTGGTCGCCGCGCTTGACTGGGGTTTGGGACATGCATCCCGGTGTGTTCCCATCATACAACATTTCACAAACCTTGGATTTGAAGTGATGATTGCAACAAGTGGAATGCAGAAACAATTTTTTCTATCCGAGTTCCCAAATCACCAATACATTAACCTGGAAGGTTACAACATTCGTTATACTAAGAGCAAACGTTGGTTTGCAACTAAAATTTTGTTCCAGGTACCAAAGATCATCAAGGCGATAATTTCAGAGCACCTACTGCTTCGATCTATAACAAAAAAACACAATATTAGTGCCATCATATCCGACAATCGTTATGGCTTTTGGCACCGCAAAATCCCTTCTGTTTTTATAACCCATCAGCTGTCTATAAGAACACCTTTGCTGGTAAAAAGGTTGGTTCAGGTTGGAAATTATATGTTCATTAACCAATATGCTTTTTGTTGGATACCCGACGTGGCCGGGCCCATCAACCTTGCCGGTTCACTTTCGCATCCGCGAAGATTACCCCGGATAAAACTCCGGTATCTTGGGGGGATTAGCCGCTTACAACTAACCGGTGCTACAACAGTTCTTTATGACGTGATGGTGATCATATCCGGCCCTGAACCGCAGCGATCCTTCCTGGAAGCGACGTTGCTTGAAGACCTGAAAACGTTCCGCGGCAGGGTGCTGTTTGTTCGGGGTTTGCCGGGTAATGCGCCGCAACTTGGGTCTTTTAACCAGGTGAGTATCTTCAATCACCTGCCGGCAACAGAACTGTCGCTGGCTTTTGAGCAAAGCGGGATGATCATTAGCCGTAGTGGCTATACGACAGTTATGGACATCATCAAAATGAAAAAACGCGCCATCCTCATTCCTACACCCGGCCAAACGGAACAGGAGTACCTGGCTGAACATTTGAAAAGTCAGTACTGGTGTTACACAACAACTCAGCACCAGTTTAAGCTTCAGGCTGCACTTTCAGCAGCGGAGACTTTCCCGTATTGTTTGCCGGACATCAACATGGAGGAATACAAATTGGTAATAAACGAATTTGTAAGTAATCTGCACGGCTAACGGGTACGCATCGGTTACCTTTGCGGGCTTAAAATAAAAGGGTGAATTCGAAACAAAAAGCACATGCTGCAGTGCTGGCCGCCAACCTGATATTTGGCGCCAATTACAGTATCGTAAAATACGTCACGCCGGGGTTCGTAAAACCATTTGCCTTAAACGTTGTACGAATTGTGGTTAGTGTTGCTTTGTTGTGGAGCCTTTACCTGATGAAACCTTCTTCGCCGGGTATTCAACGCAGGCACGTGGGCCGGTTTGTACTTTGTGCGATTACGGGAGTTGCGCTAAACCAGTTGCTCTTCATCAAAGGGCTGTCGCTTACCACGTCTATTCATGCGGCGCTGTTAACGCTTGCTTCTCCCATTTTCATTACCCTTATTGCTGCCTGGTTGCTAAAAGAGGGACTTGGCATATACAAGATCGGTGGTTTGTTAATGGGTGTAGCAGGGGCATTGCTCCTACTTGCGGTTAAAGAAAGTTCGGGCGACGCGGCAAACATATTATTGGGAGACGTTTACATTTTAGTAAATGCCATCTCCTACGCATTCTATATGGTACTGGTTCGTCCCCTTATGCAGGAGTATCGACCGGTACACGTTATCAGGTGGGTTTTTACCATCGGCATGTTTATGATTGTGCCTTTTGGTTTTACGGAGTTTTTTGAAACCAACTGGGCCACACTAACAACGCCCGCTTGGGTGTCACTGGCATTTGTTGTTGTTGGTGCCACCTTTATTGCTTACCTGTTTAATATCTACGGTATAAAGGAGCTCGGTGCCTCCGCGACGGGAACTTATATTTATACCCAGCCACTCTTTGCTGCGCTTGTGGCGATATTTTTTCTTGGCGAGGAGTTCACGCTTAAAAAGCTGGCTGCTGCCGTGCTGATATTTACAGGGGTTTACCTGGTAAATATCACCAGGAAGAAAAATGGAGAAGCACAACCAAAGTCCTGATCGGGAACCATCTTGTTGGTCTACAGATGAAGTTTAGGGTAGTCAAAAAACCAAAACTCCTTTTCGGCCTCCCTGAAATCTTTCCACTTTTTTATAGGGGCTTTTACCGCAAAGATTCCGCAGGTCGGCATGTTATCTATGTGCGTTCCGGTTAGCAGGTTAACAAAGTCTGTAATCCCGGGGTTGTGAGAGCACAATACAACTGTTTTCAGGTCATTGTCAAGGTCCTTTATGGTATCATAGAATTGTTCAACCCCCGCTTCGTATAAAGAAGGTACTTTAATGATCTGTTTCTCTTTAATGCCGTAAGCCTCGGCAAAATACACAGCTGTGCTAAACGCCCGTTTTGCCGGGCTTGAAATCAAAGCATCAATTTCAACGTCCCGCTTTAGAATTCTTTTCGCCATTTCGGGTGCATCCCGGTTGCCCCGGTCGTTTAGGGATCTGTCAAAGTCTTTGGGTACCGAAACATCCCAGCTACTTTTTGCATGACGAACCAACAAAAGCTTTCTCATAGTAATAGGTTTGCAAAACAACGAAGTAGAAGCAACCGGTTTATAAAGCCCTTTTACTTCTTGCCGCTTCAAATGCCTGTCTTTGTCTTTCCAGTTCTACTTTCTTTTGCTCCTGGTCTTTTCGGTTTTCTTCAATATCCCGGTCTATCTTTCTTCGTTTTTCCTCCAGGCTACGGCCTTCATCCACAGCATTATTATACCGCTTTTCGGCTTTCTTCAAGCCTTCTTCCTGGGTTCTAATATCGTTTTCAATTGCTATACCCGCTGCAGGGGTATTGAAAGTGTTCAGAAATCGCTTGCCATTACTGATCAATTCAGGATCGCTGCTTTCGCTAATGAAGGAGTCGTATGAGTCACTGATCAACATGTACAACAAAGCACTTTCATCTTCCTTCTTACTTTTTCGTTCCGACTTAAAGTAGAGGTTATAAGTCGCCGGTCCCAGTTCCGGCAAGCTTACATTTTTGAATACCAGGTAGCCGTTGTCCTTTTTTGCCGATAGTCCAAGTTGGCTCATCCTTTTTTTGATTGCATCTTCTGTAACGTCGGCATTAAAGGGCAACTCGTTTATGATCGCCATCTTGGAAATTTTGTTGATTTTAGTTTGCCCGGTATAAGACTGCGAGGTTGCCGCGAGACATATCAGGAGCAAACAAAGTAATGAGTATACTTTTTTCATATTGGCATTTTTAGAAGTATTCTGTAGATCATGAAGATACAATTATGGTTTGTCATTCTTTAAGCAGGTAAACCGCTGCTTTTTGTCTGGGGTACTGCCTGGCGATTTGCCGGAACCCCTGTAAGTACAACTTTACAATGATGGTAAAAACTGCGCCATCTCTTATATAACTTAATTGTGGCTTTACTATACCCCGAACCAGGTTTGACATTTAAAACCGGGAGTAAGTCGCTTGCACGCTTAAGTTGGAAAAAGCACACATGCCGGTAATTAGTTTATACACCAACACCGTAAGCCGATGCTGGCCAATGCCCGGACTTGCCGCAGAGCTATGTTTAAGAAGAATGCCTGCCAGAACAGGTCAGCCTGGGTTACAGTTTGCAGGAAGATTTCCGGGTATCATTTTGGCCAGCCATGCGTTCGACTTCAGGACATCTGCCTTGGCGTATAAAAGTAAGGAGAACGTTAACAAAGCTTTCAGAAATGCACTATCTTGAGCGGGGGTATAAGTTCATGTGAACCTGGGCTTTTTTTACCGCTAATAGCATAGTCCTGGCAAGTTTTGGGACTGCTCCGCAGCTTGTTTCACCGGATGGTTAATGCGATAAGAAGAGCTTAAGCGTAAGCGGAATTTCGGCCTTGTACATCTTTAGTGAACTGATCGTTGATTAACCTTAAATCGCAGTTCATTGAAAATGAATAACCACCTATAATCCATAGCTGTGAAAAACCAAGTATTCTACCTGTACATCCGGTACGCTGCGTATGCCGTACTTGCAATTGCCATTGCCGTATTAATTGGCTGGCTTGTCAATATTTCTTTCCTGAAGAGCATCCACCCGCGTTTGGTGCCGATGAACCCATTAACCGCAACCGGATTTATTTGCGTAGCCTGCTGGTTGCTAATGCGACAATCTGCCGCTCGCATTCCAAAGTTTCTCTTCACCCTGCTTGCTTTCTACCTGTTATTTGTTGGCACATTCAAAGTATTAAACATGTACTTCGGTTTCAACCAAAGTACGCCGCTAATCAACGCGAACTTCTCTGCAAAAATGTCGCCTGCTGCGTCCGTAAATTTTGCACTTCTGGGAATATCTATGCTGGTCTCAGGAAGCAGTTCCCGCCACAAGAACAATCTGATCCTCGCTCCTCTTTTCACCATTTTCATGTTGTCCTTCATCACACTATTCGGGTACTCTATTGGCAACAACGACATCTTAACCATGCGCCCGTTTCCGTTGATGGCACTGCATACAACCTTTTGCTTTATGCTGGTAACCCTATGCATGTTGTTTTTGCATGCAGATAATGCGCTACTGCGACCGTTCACATCAAATGATCTGGGCGGCTATTCTTCGCGGAAGCTGTTACCATATGTTATCCTCGTTCCTTTTTCGCTTGGTTTTCTCAGGTTTCATGGAGAAAGATTGGGGCTTTATAACACCGGTTTTGGCGTTAGTATACAGGTGTTTATCAGCACGGTTATTTTCCTGCTTTTGATATGGCGCGAGGCAGTCGTTTTAAACAACATTGATAAAAAGCGTAAGCAGGCGGAAAAGAAGATGTCAGAGTACTCCAACGAAATGGAACAGTTTGCATTTATTGCTTCACATGATCTTCGCGAACCGCTGCGTAAGATCTCCACGTTCGCAAACATGATCCAGTCGAGTGGCCAGCTTGAAAACAAAGGGAAAGACCATATTGATAAGATCGTTGCAACTTCAAAACGGATGCAGACGTTTATTACTGACTTACTTGATTTTACGAAATTGGTCCATCATGAAGAGCAGGTAGAAAAAATCAGCCTGACTGAACTGGTCGACAATATTAAAGCCGACTACGAATTGATGATAATCGAAAAGAATGCAGTAGTTAAAGCGGACAATCTGCCCGAAGTAGAAGGAGTTAGATTTCAGCTCAACCAACTTTTTTATAACCTGATCGGCAATGCGCTAAAATTTTCCAAGCCCGGCATTCAAGCACATATTACGATCACATGCGAACAGGTAAGCAAGGCAGAAAAACTATTATATAACGGCTTACCAAATTCTGAAAACTATTACCATATCGTTGTTCGTGATAATGGTATCGGCTTCGAACAGGCACAAGCCTCAAGAATATTTGAAATGTTTCAACGGCTTTACGGAAAAAACGCTTACCCCGGTTCAGGTATCGGTCTGGCGATTTGCAAGAAAATTGTTGCCAATCACCATGGCGACATCTACGCCGAGTCTGAACCCACGATTGGGAGCACTTTTCACATTATCTTTCCTGAAAGACAACCCGAAGGATCACGTGCCGCCGAACGTCCTGAACCGCTTTCACTTCAAACCAGCACTGCAAAATGATAAGCGATAGCAATGCGCCCTGGACGTTTAAACCGGTTGATAGCATGATTACCACCTGGAAGCGTGGGCTGTTCGGAAGGGGTCACCTGGAAGTCTTGCTTGTAAACACAGTTCATTGTTCAGTGATCTTAATATGATCATCTGAGGTGGATGGATGCTTATTCAGGCTGAAGTAGCGTAAAGCAATCCTTGATAATTTCAACGTTGAATTCATTTTCTGTTGGCCTTGGTTCACCGTCAACGTGGAATGGTGCGAGCTTTAGATTTTTGATAGTAAGGGAAGGTGTTTGAAAATACAGAATGTTTTTACTGGTGATATCATCTACCAACTGCTGAAGCTTGTTATTGCCCCTGATCTGCCGAAGGATAGCAAACGGGAGTCTGGCCTTATTCATTTTCTGAACAACTACAATATCCAGCAGACCGTCGGACAGGTTTGCCTTTGGGGCAATAGTGAAGTTGTTCCCAAATTGATTGCTGTTTGCAATACTGATAAAAAAAGCATCGCTGTAAAAGGAAAAATTGTCAATAATAATCTCAAACTGGTAAGGTTGTGCTTTGAAGTATTGAAACAGGCTTTGCTGAGTGTAGGTAAACAATCCTCTTGATGCTTTATTTGCAAAATCATGTGCCACTTGTGCGTCAAAGCCAAGTCCGCTCAGCATACAACTAAAAGAAGAGTTGATCTTAAAGGCATCAACTTTTTGGGCATGGTTACTAAAGATTACATGTAATGCCTTTGCAGGATTTTTAGGGATGCCGGCTGAATACGCAAGTCCATTACCACTTCCTGCCGGTATAATTCCGAATTTGACATGCTCATCCTTTAATGCCGATACTACCTGGTTTACTGTTCCATCGCCACCAACCATAACTACATCGGTAATCTTCCTGCTGTGAATAATATCCTTTAAGAACTCATAATCTCCTGCGGGGTTTGTAGGAATGATATCATACTCAAGTTGTGCTTCCTGTGTCTTTGTTTCAATCAGGTATTTTACCGGATCCTTTTTTACCGTACCCGAAATAGGGTTGATCAGGTAAACCAGTCTTCTCTTCATGCTTGATTATTTCATATTGATCTTGCAAACAAGGACTCTTCGTACGCGTACCCTTGCCGCGAGATCCGGATCCTTAGGAAGCGCGATGGTATATAAGGAGTACACCGCTCCCTTTCTGAGTTGCGATCGCAGTTGTTTGATGGTAACCTGGTATGCTGACTGGTTTACAGCGGGGATCTTAAGAACAGCCTTATCGGTGGAGTCAAATAACTCAAAAGAGCGCTTCCATTCTTTCTCATCCTGGTATCTGCCATTAAGTATTTTGAGATGTTCGGTTAACCGGGTATTTGCATGAACATTAAGCACTTTGGCACCATTGTCACCTTCTACCGGGGCACTGATGCTTTGTTTCAAAATAGAAACGATAATGTATTTTCCTGATTGTGCATAAACTGCAACAAAGGCAAGGAAGCAAACGATAAAAAAGACTCTTTTCATATGGTACTGGTTTAGCGATGGCAAACATCATGTAATAATTACCCCTTGTTATTTGTAATTACATAATTACCATCGAATTAACGAACTTGCCCAGGTGAAACCGCTGCCAAACGCGGCCAGGCAAACAAGATTCCCGCTATTTATTTTGCCTTCTTCCCATGCCTCACAAAGGGCAATCGGAATACTTGCAGCAGTTGTATTGCCGTACCGTTGAATATTGTTGTAAACCTTATTGTCGGGTAACCGCATTAGTTTCTGGATCATCTGGCTGATACGAAGGTTAGCCTGGTGGGGGATCAACATATCGATATCGCTTGCAACAAGCCCGTTCGCAGCAAGCGCTTCATTTATAACTTCCGGAAATTTCGCTACGGCCTTCTTGAATACTGCCTGGCCATCCATAAAGGGAAAATTTTGTGCTTTATCGATCATCTCGTGGCTCATAAACATCCCGGCAATTTCCGCCTCATCGAAATCGGCTACCGGGTTCTCCCTGGTCCAATGATTAGCATGCGTGCCGGGGTTGAACATTGCCAACAATTCGGCACTTTCGCCATCGCTGTGCAGGTGCGTACTTAAAATACCATGCCCATCCGCTTCTGTTGGCTTCAGCACAACAGCACCGGCTCCGTCACCAAAGATCACACTAACATTTCTCCCCCGGGTGCTCATGTCAAGACCGAAAGAGTGTTTTTCACTCCCGATTACAAGAATGTTGCGGTACATCCCTGTTTTTATAAACTGATCCGCCACACTAAGCGCATATAGAAAGCCACTACACTGGTTCCTGACATCAAGTGCGCCCACTTCCCGCATTTTCAATTCACGTTGCACCAGTACCCCGCATCCCGGAAAATAGTAGTCGGGACTCAGCGTAGCAAATACAATGAAGTCGATCTCCTGCGCAGTCAGACCAGCGCGATCAAGGGCCATCTGCGCCGCTTTTACACCCATTGTGGTAGTGGTTTCGGAAGTGCGATCTGCAAAGTGTCGCTCCCTGATGCCCGTCCGCTCCTGGATCCATTCATCACTGGTATCCATATACCGTTTCAGGTCCTCATTTGTTAGTACCTGCTCGGGAACGTATCTTCCTACTCCTGCAATGAAACTACGTGGCATTGATAATCGTTTTATAGAAGTCTAAATAAAAGAACAAATGTACAAGGCGCGGGCATAAGGTTGATGTAACTTTAGAAAGTGAACCAGCAAACAGGTAAATATATGATCATCGCCGGGATGGTAATTGTTGTTGCAGGCGTCCTGGTGTATTTATTTGCCAATAAACTTGGGTGGTTTGGTAAACTGCCGGGAGACATCAGGATTGAAAAGGAAAACTTTCGGTTATACATGCCAATTACCACCATGATCCTGTTGAGCCTTCTGCTGACCCTTATTATCAATATCATCCGGAGAATTTAATCTCGCTTATTGAAGCAACCCTTCTTAGTTAAGCTACGTTCTGTTATTACATGCGCGGGTTTCACCTGTTGGCACGGCCGTGGCACACACCTTTGTTGTACATGAATAAAACAAGTTGGCATTTTCGATTAGCCTAAACGTAAAGCTTTTGATGGCTGTTTGAAGAGCCAAAATATTAGTACATTGGAATATTCAACCCCATAATAATGAAAAAAAGTTACCTGACTGTTCTCGCTCTGATCTTCTCTGTTGCCGGTTTTTGCCAGGCAAATGTTGTGCTTACAGCCGATAAAGACAACACCATATTTTCTGCATTCACCGGCAACAGTAATGGCGCAGGTGAATACCTGTTTGTCGGCAGAAATGCTGCAGCAAACAACAACTCTGTTCAAAGAGCTTTAGTACACTTTAACCTGGGCACTATTCCGGCAAATGCTGTTATCAGCTCGGCTACATTAACCGTTTATACCAATCGTAGCGCCGGCGGGGCTACCAGTGTAGAGCTTCGAAGGGTTTCTGCAGATTGGGGTGAAGGCACCTCCGACGCCGCGGAACTGGAAACCTCTGGCGCACCTGCTACCACAGGCGACGCTACATGGCTCCAGAGATTGTTTCCTGCTACCCCTTGGGCTACGCCGGGTGGTACCTATTCGGCAACTTCATCGGGCAGCACGCCTGTAGCCGCAAACATTCGTGCGATGACCGCCGTAGCGTTTACGGGTGCCGGAGTGGTTGCAGATGTTCAAAGCTGGATTAACAACCCGGCAGGCAATTTCGGCTGGGCTCTGGTTTCTTCCGACGAAAACCTTTCAGCTTCGGTTAAAAGGTTTATTTCCCGCAACAGTACCCTGGCTGCACAACGCCCGGTATTAACCATTACCTACACCACAAACCTTCCGGTAAGCCTGAAATCTTTTACCGCCACAGTAAAGGATAGGAAAGCCGTTATACAATGGAGTACCGCAACAGAACTTAATAATGACTACTTCAGCATTGAAAAAAGCGGTGATGGGTTAGCTTTTTCGGCCATAGGAAGGGTAGATGGCAGGGGAAATTCGACCGCCGCGAATACCTACTCCTTTACCGATGCTAATCTTGGTGAAGGTAAAACTAGCTACCGCCTCGCCCAATACGATTTAGATGGCAAGGTGAAATATTCCCCGGTGATATCTGTGAACCTGAGGAACGCGGGATTGCTTACCGTTAAGCCCAATCCCGCAACGTCGGTGCTCTTTGTCAATGTTGCAAACGGAAGCACATTCACCATTACTTCGTCAGCAGGTACCACCGTGAAAAAAGGCCGGGTAGAAAGCGCCGGTATCAACGTGCAGAACTTACCGGCAGGGCAGTATTGGATTGCCGTTCAGGTAGCGGGAAATGAACCTTTAAGATCTTCGTTCTATAAGAATTAGTTTTCAAATTATTCATTAATAGATCGCGATATCGAAGCGAGCCTGGCATTAGTGCCGGACTCGCTTCTTCTTTTATGCCTCGCTGGTAACCATGAACCTTCTTGCGCTATCCTGGAGTAATTTGCCACGCTGAGAGATGGCAATTCTCCCCGAAAGAGGGGCAATTGCCTGGCGTATTGATGACTCCTGCACGAGTTATTACTCTTTTGTTAATCACGCTTCAAAGACGCTGTAATTACCTACCTTTGCCCGCTTAAACGTCTATTTCCTTCTTCTCAGAAGAATTTTTTATCGGACGCATTTTATCATTAAAAATAATGAACCGTTTAGGGTTCGGGGTTTTATGAATATCAGAAACATCGCCATTATTGCACACGTTGACCATGGTAAAACTACGCTGGTCGATAGAATACTGCACCAGACAAATGTTTTCCGTGCTAACCAGGAAACCGGGGATTTAATCATGGACAGCAATGACCTGGAAAAAGAAAGGGGAATTACCATCTTTAGCAAAAACGCTTCTGTCGTTTATAAAGGCATAAAGATTAATGTCATCGATACTCCGGGTCACGCCGATTTTGGTGGTGAGGTGGAAAGGGTACTTAAAATGGCAGACGGTGTCTGCCTGTTGGTGGATGCATTTGAAGGTCCGATGCCTCAAACAAGATTTGTACTTCAAAAAGCGCTGCACCTGAACCTGAAACCTATTGTAATCATTAATAAGGTAGATAAACCCAATTGTCGCCCTGATGAGGTGCATGATGCAGTTTTTGAATTATTCTTCAACCTTGACGCTACAGAAGAACAACTTGATTTTCCTACTTTTTACGGATCAGGAAAAAATGGGTGGTTCAATTCAAAAAATGAGCAGTGCGACGATATTACCCCACTACTGGATGGTATCCTGGAATACGTTCCTGAACCAAGGGTTCCGGAGGGAAATCTTCAATTGCAGATTTCATCACTTGATTATTCTGCTTTCCTTGGACGCGTGGCAATAGGAAAGGTAAACCGGGGTAACATCAAAGAAGGACAAAATATAAGCCTGGTAACTGCTGACGGTATCAAGAAGTCGAAGGTAAAAGAACTTTATATTTTTGAATCACTTGGTAAAAGAAAGGTAGCTGAAGTTTTAGCGGGTGACATTTGTGCTGTCGTTGGTCTTGAAGAATTTACAATTGGCGACACCATCGCCGATTTTGAAAATCCTGAAGGTCTTCCGGTAATCAGTGTTGATGAGCCTACCATGAGCATGATGTTCAGCATCAACAACTCGCCGTTTTTTGGTAAAGATGGAAAGTTTGTTACATCGCGTCACCTTCGTGATCGCCTGATGAAAGAAACAGAGAAAAACCTTGCGTTGCGCGTAGAAGACACCGATAGTGCTGATAGCTTCCTCGTATTTGGACGCGGGATACTACACCTTGGTGTACTCGTAGAAACCATGCGCCGTGAGGGATATGAGCTTACCGTAGGTAATCCGCAGGTATTGGTAAAAACCATGGATGGCAAAAAACACGAGCCTTACGAGATCCTGGTGGTGGATGTACCACAGGAGTTCAGCGGCAAGGTAATCGACCTGGTTACCCAACGTAAAGGCGAAATGCTGGTAATGGAAAGCAAAGGAGAAATGCAACACCTTGAGTTTGAAATTCCATCAAGAGGGTTGATCGGTCTGCGTTCGAACATGCTTACAAATACCGCTGGTGAGGCTGTAATGGCGCACCGTTTCAACGAATACAAACCATGGAAGGGCCACATTCCAGGCCGGAATAACGGTGTATTGATTTCAAAGAACCAGGAAAAAACAACCGGTTATTCTATTGATAAATTACAGGATCGGGGTAAGTTTTTTGTTGATCCGGGGGAAGAAGTTTACACGGGTCAAATAATAGCTGAACACATTAAACCAGGAGACCTGGTGGTTAATGCAACCGAACCTAAGAAACTAACCAATCACCGTGCAAGCGGTAGCGACGACGCATCGAGAATAGCTCCGAAAACCCTGCTCACGCTTGAGGAGTGTATGGAGTATATCCAGCAGGATGAGTGTATAGAGGTTACGCCAAAACACATCCGTATGCGTAAAGTATTGCTCGACGAAGAAGATCGCAAGAAAGTTTCCAAAGGATCAAAAGTGGAAAGCATAGCTTAACTATAACGAATATCATTTCGACCCGCCTCATGTAGGCGGGTTTTTTTGTGCCGAAACTCCTACTTTTAAGCGGTAAAACTCTGATGTTCAGGCGATCGTTTGCCAGATAAAAAGGAAATAAAATATGTTAAAGTAAACCAAACTTTGTAAATTCCGTATTGTTATAGATCATCTATCTTCAAAACGATTCCACATGAAAGCAAAGTTTACCCTCTCTTGTTTACTCTTATTATTTACCTTCTTTAGCCAGGCGCAGATCCGCTATTTGAAAGGTGTTCTACAGGCCAGTCAGTCGGGACCAACGGTTGTATCATCCGGCGGAGGGGTGGTAATCGTTAAATACAACACCGTAACAAAGCTGCTTGAACACTATGGAAACTTCAGGGGACTCACAACACCCATCACAAACCAACACATTCATACCGGTGCACCCGGGGTAAACGGTCCTGTAACGGTGCCGTTAACAGCGTCTCCAACCGGCGGAACTGCCGGTGGACTTTACGGATCAATGGTATTGAATGCGCAACAGGAAGCCGACCTTTTAGCGGGTAACATGTATACCAATGTTCACTCTGTAATGTATGGTGGCGGTGAAATACGTGCACAGTTAACCCTTGCAACTGATGGACAAACCGAACTGTTGAATGCCAGGTTACAAGGTGCGCAGCAGGTTCCACCAACAGGGGTGTTAGCCACCGGCGCTGCAACGGCATTGATCGACAAGAGTACACGCATGCTATACGTCACCTCAACGTTCACGGGTTTGTCTGCACCGGCAAGCAACGCCCATGTGCACAGGGGTGCTCCCCACGTTAGCGGACCAGTAATTGTTCCTGTTCGATTTACAGCTGCGGTAACCGGAAGTCTTGATACCGCCATTCAGGTTTCAATGGCCCACATGGACAGCATGCTTGCAGGAAATACTTACATTAATATACATACGCCGACCTTTCCCGATGGCGAAATCCGTGGTCAGCTTACCAGCCTGAGCCAGCAGCGGTTCCTGGGTGGCAGCTTACAAGGATCACAGGAAGTTCCTCCAACAGCAACTACAGGAAGAGGAACGGTGATTGTAAAATATGATCCCGCAACAAAAATGCTAACGCTAAACGGCGATTATCAAAACCTCACCACTGCAGTAACAGCATCACACATCCACGTTGCACCACCCGGCACTGCTAACCCCGCCCCATTGTTCCCGCTTACAAATACTGGCGGTACAACTGGTATGCTCATGGGTTCGGCGATCCTTAATGCTACACAGGAGGCTGACCTTCTTGCCGGGAACATGTATACCAATGTGCATACCGCAACCTACCCGGATGGTGAACTCCGGGCTCAGTTGATGCCAACTTCTCCTTTCAACTCTCACTATTTTATGGATACACTGGAATTTGCGCAGTCGTTCCCTGTACCACCGGTACCATCTACCGGCCGTGGTAGTTCAATCGTATTGCTCGACCGTAATTCGCTGATGGTATATGTTACTGCGAACTTTACCGGGTTAACCAGCAATATCAACAATACCCACATCCATGCTGGTGCAGCCGGAACATCAGGTCCGGTAGTCGTGAACCTGTTTTTCGGAGGTACTACGTCGGGCACGGTTACCGGCGCTGCGACAGTTCCCCGTGCAAGCTTCGCCGATTCAATGATCCGTGGACTTACCTACATCAATATTCATACAACGCTAAATACGGGTGGCGAAATCAGGGGTCAACTCGGCGACCTTGTGCTGCCCGTTAAGCTCAGTTATTTTAATGGCTATAAAGATAAAAATCAGGCAGTGTTGGTTTGGCAATCTGCACAGGAAGTCGATCTTTCGAAATACGAATTGCAACAGCAATCTGCAAATGGAGACTGGTTAACGAAGAGTACGACATTGGCCAAAGGTGGCACGGCTTCTACCCGTTACCAGGTGAACGATGTTCCTTTTGCTTCAGCCTCCGGGTTTGTATTTTACAGGCTGAAGATGGTGGATAAAGACGGCAAGTTCAGTTACTCGCCGGTGGTTAAATTAAACATCAGGAAGAATCAGCCTGAATTAACGATCATGCAAAACCCTGTTGTTGGCACTCAGGTGAAATTTGCCATTACAGGCCTTGCCGCCGACGAAAAAGCGGAAGTTTCAATCGTGGATATGAATGGCCGTGCCATTTATAAAAAGACGAGCTCATCTCTTGCGAATGGCCTCATACAAGTGGGCAACCTGTCTTCCGGTTTGTACAAACTGGTGGTACGTGTGCAGGAGACTGTCTTGCAACAGACCTTCTCTAAATAGATTTGTTTTTAGTGTTACAAAAAGAGGTTGCTGAAAAGCGCCTCTTTTTTTGTTTACCAGCAGCAACGCTTTATGCGACGATGGTTGCGACGCTCCGTTTGTCTGTTGTACTTATGGCAGCAAAACTAACGAGATGCAAACTGCTTGACATCCATGTTTCAGGTTAAAAACGGCAATACACAAATCTCCGGGACTTGAACGCCAGAAAAATTGCGACACGCTTAAGGTTGAAGACCAAAGATGATCATTGCGTTGCCGATAAAGTGATTGCGACGCAAGGATGATGCTATAGAAACCAATGCTGGTATCCTGCAGAAAGATCGCTAAATTGCTTTCACACCCGGGTATGTGTGCGTAGCACGATGTTGAGCTAAAAACAAAGCCTGGAGACCAAAAGAAAATTAATCCCTCGAAACGTTTTATTCAGCAGCAGAAACGCATGAATTAACCCCTTGCTAAGTTTTTCGTACCCGGATTGCGTTAACTTTGTTACTCTCAAATGTTCTATATGAAAAAGTGCAGCCTTGCTTTCCTTCTCATGTTCCTGGTACTATTTTCTGTTCAAACGGCTCAGGCACAATGTTCAATTTGCACTAAAACCGCCATGCAACTTGGCGAACAGCCTGCCCAGGGAATGAACTCAGGTGTTATTTACCTGATGTTTGCGCCTTTTGCCGTTATGGGCTACGTTGGCTATCGTTGGTGGAAGCATGAATACCGCCCTGAATAGTTCGCCTTTTGATCGTCTGCAATTTTTGTTCAAACTTGTACTGCCGGCTGCCGCAAAGGTTATGGCTTACTTTACTTTGTCGAACACGGCCACGGGTAGGTATGTTGGCTTTAGCTGGTTATGCATGATGTACAGGTTCATCAGGCGCTCGCTCATAAAACCAAAAACCCTTGCCTGGTAGGCATTTTCAGATACGCTCACCCGGTTTTTTACCTCGAACAGGATATCAAACAGCCATTGCAGGTAGCCGTCCCATACTCCCCATGGCGCTACCATCATATTGAAAAAGCTCATTTTTGTTGATTGGTTAAACGCGGGTAACGTTTTCGCATAATCAGGATAGAGGTCACGAATGGTTTCCATTAAGGCGTTCCAATCACTTGCAATATGGTCCATTTTGTAGTGCTGCTCCAGGTTAAAACTGCCTTGTTTATTTCTGTGGATCAACATGGGCTGTTGCACCAGCACATCGGCCGAGTTTAGTTCGGCGATGATTGATTCTTCAAGCGCCGGGGTAAGTACTGCATCGATATTTTCTGGTGTAGGTTCATACGCCAGTATGCGCGCCGGCTTTAAAGCATTAAGCATTGGTTTAGCAGCAAAATACCTTCGGTAGTGGCACAGTCCAAACAGGTCCGTATCCCGTGAAGCATTTTTCCATATCCAGTAAAGTACAGTGAGTTCGCAAAAGGTACTGTTTAAGCTGGAAATATGGTCACCTGTATTATCGCCCAGGATATTTAATTCCAGTTGTGACAGCGCCTTGCCGGCGTGAATAGGCAATACATAAGCCGCGTGAGGCTGGTGAAATGCTTTGTGAAAAACCGAATACAACTGAAGCTTACCTGGCATAATATAAATTGAGGAAATCTGTTTGGTGGTTAAATTACACAACGTTTACGACCAGTGCTTGATTTGCATGGTTGCCTTTTTAAAACTGTATTTAAGATAATAGAAAAACATTGGTTTTTTCCGGCGGTAATAAAAAGTCGTGGGTGCATGTTTCAACAAAAATAGAAACATGGGCATCGAAAACCACTTTGTCCATTCGCTCGCAATAAGCCTTCGGTACTGCTGTAAAAGCTGTTTATCCCCAGGTGCAAGTCCATCGATGGACAAGCACTCTGCCAACATCTCATTCAGTTCTTGGAAGAACCCACTTTGTCCTTTTTTACCGGGATTCCGGATGTAGTAACGCGAAGAGTTTGAAGCATGTATACGGTGCTTTACCAGTACTTCATTACTTAGCGCAACTTTTCCATGAACAGACGCGATTAGCCCAAGCCACCAATCGTAAAAAACTTTTGTGGGAAAGGGTCGTGCATGCTCTAACAAAAGCTTCGATACCATGATCGTGTGCCCATAAACAGTATTGTAAAAGAAGAGTTTCCTGGTATCGTTACCACTAAATCGGATACGTGAGCGGTTGATTACTGCGGCTTCCGGTTCGTTGCCAGGGAATTCCGCGTTGTAAGAGTGCACCAGTAAAACTCCCGGCATAACACAATCAAGCAACGTTTTCAATTTGTGCTCCATCCATATGTCGTCCTGGTCGGCAACCGCTATCCAATTACCGGCGGCAAGTTTCAAGGCGTTGGTGAAATTCTGTTTGATGCCGGTTGTATGAGCATTCACCGAAACTTTTATCCTGGGATCTTTCACCGCGTATTCCGCAAGGATGTTCGGGGTATTGTCAGTTGATGCATCATCGCAAACGATCACTTCAATGTTGCGGTACGACTGGCTGAGTATTGAATTCATTTGTGCGGACAGATACTGCTCGCCGTTGTATGTACACATGACCACGGAGACAAGGTCATCAGCCGGTGTTGAACGGTGCATTTTTGCTAAAGGAAAGTTTGAACTAAGTTATAGAGATTAAAAGCATGTTCGCCTGCCTTGTTCTTAATTGCGTTGAAGACAGCCTGGCGGTCCACGTCCTTCATCCGCTGTTGCTGGATCAGCAACAGCGCCTTTTGCGTGAGCAGATGATAATATTTTTCTGAAGATCGTTGCAGCCCGGGGTGCAATAAAAGGTGTTGGCTTAGTTCAGCTATTCCTGTCCTTTTATCGGCGATTGTTTTTACCACCGGAATTTGATATTCCTGTGCATGGTTTAAAGGTGCAAGCATGCCGCGCAGATTCTTCACAAATTGGTCGGCGCCTTCGCGGTCTGCTTTATTTACCACGAAGATGTCCCCGATCTCCATCAGTCCGGCTTTCATGGTTTGGATCTCGTCGCCAGCCTCAGGCACCAAAACCACAACGGTTGTATCGGCAAGACCAGCAATCTCAATTTCGCTTTGGCCAACGCCAACAGTTTCTACGATGATTTGGTCAAATGGAGCAGCTTTTAAAACGTCGGTTATCTCGATGATATGGGGGTGAAGACCGCCAAGGCTCCCCCGGGTTGCAAGCGAACGGATGTAAACATTCGGATGATTATACCAGCCACTCATCCTGATGCGGTCGCCTAAGAGGGCACCCAGGTTAAAGGGTGAAGAGGGATCAACGCACACAACGGCTACATTTTTACCCGCGTCAACCAGTGTACCAATGAGTCCGTCGACCAGTGTGCTTTTGCCCGCGCCGGGAGGACCCGTAATACCGGTAATTGGAGTGTTTGATGCGGGCAGTTGCTGAAGCATGTTAAAATACCCTTCGTATTGATTTTCCACCAGCGAGATGGTACGCGCTAATGCCTTTATGTCGCCGGTAACAAGTTTTGAAAGGAGGGTTTGCCACATAATGCTCTGTGCAACGAATATCGGTTACAAAAACATTACGGGCAAAAACAGGTAAAGAATGCATCCAGCATCGTGTAGCCAAACGTAGTTAGTTTTGGCAGCAGCATCCCATTCCGAAAATGATCCGGCGGGAACGCTAAAATTTACCTGCTTAACTTAGCCTTTTAGAACCCTTTAAACAATCAATCGTACCATGCTACCGGTATCTGTGGTTATCATTTGCAAAAACGAAGCAGATATTATCGGCCGTACGATCCATTCGGTGCAGGCACTTACCGACGATGTTGTTGTTGTTGACAGTGGCAGCACCGATGGTACCATTGCGGTGATCGAGGCTGCAGGTGCTACTTTAGTTCGTTCGGAATGGGAAGGGTTTGGCCCCACTAAAAATAAAGGTATAGCAGCTGCGCGCCATAATTGGATTTTAAGCATTGATGCCGATGAACAACCAGACCAAACCCTGATTGACTCATTACACCAGGTAAACTTATCTGATACGCATGCCGTATACAATTTAAAGTTCAAAACTTACCTCGGCAGAAAACTGGTAAGGTATGGCGAATGGGGCACCGACGCTCACATAAGGTTCTTTAATCGAAGCACTATCCGGTGGAATGAGGCAACGGTGCATGAGCAACTTGTGCTTCCACCTGGCACAAGCAGGAAAACCCTCAACGGATTTATTCATCATTATTCCATGAAGGACCTTGCTGATTATACCACCAAGATGACCCAATATGCCCTGCTTAGTGGTGAACATTATTACCAGAGCGGAAAAAGGGCAGGGTGGATAAAGCGTTATCTTTCACCCGCATTTTCGTTTTACCGTAATTATCTTTTTAAGCTTGGCTTTCTCGATGGTCGCGAAGGCTATCTGATTGCCCGGGTAACTGCATACTACACCATGTTGAAATATGCACGACTAGACGAACTCAACAGGAAAACACCATAAGATCACGTTGTTTGTTCTGGCACTATTTTTACAACCCAATCTTTCCATTCAAGATTGTTAGCATGACGAATTTTATTCCAATATTTCCCCTGGGAATAATCGTGTACCCGGGTGAGGACCTTAACCTACACGTGTTTGAGCCGAGGTACAAGCAACTCGTGAATGAATGTTATGCCGAAGCAAAGCCTTTTGGTATCCCGACTGTTCTCAAAAACGGGATCGGTGAAATTGGAACGTCGGTGATGGTAACCGAGATTGTACAGGTTTACGAAGACGGTAAAATGGACATCAAAACTAAAGGACAACAGGTGTTCAGGATTCTTGAAGTAATTCGAAGCATACCCGACAAATTATACAGCGGGGCAATTGTAAACTATCCCACAAACGACCAACGCAAAAACCCTGAGCTGCTTCGTAAGGTAGTAAACAGCCTTCGGGAGCTGCACAATCTTATGAAAGTGAGCAAAAATTTTAAGGAGGTTGACGACGATCTCGTATCGTACGACCTTGCTCACCATGCGGCACTTTCACCGGAAGAGGAATATGAGTTGCTGGGGCTATTCCGCGAAGATCAGCGACTCGAATACCTGAAGCGCCATTTGGTAAAGGTGCTCCCGCTGGTAAATGAAATGGAAAAGCTAAAAGAACGCATACAGTTAAACGGGCACTTTAAACAACTAAAGGGGTTCAATCTCGATCTCTGAATTTAATATTATGTCCACCACACTTTGTTTTGATTTTGGTAATACACGGCTCAAATGTGCAGTGTTTAAGAGGAAAGAAATGCAGCAGTTGTTGGTTTTGGAAGATGACTCAGAAGCCGCCATCAGCAGGTTGATAGACGAGCACGGGGCCAAAAAAAGCATTCTTTCGTCAGTTATAGAACCTAATCCGGCCATTGAAAACCTGCTGGCAGAGCGTACCCGTTTTCATAAGCTTTCTTATAAAAGCCAGTTTCCTATTTCTACCCCGGTGGGCAAGCCCGAAACAATCGGCTCCGACAGGCTTGCCATGTCGGTTGGTGCGGTTGATCTTTTTCCCCGGAAACATAATCTGGTGATTGGACTTGGCTCTTGCATTACATATAACTTCGTCAACAAGTTCCACCAGTTTCTTGGCGGAAGTATTTCCCCGGGTATGGAGATGCGTTTCAAGGCACTAAAGCACTTTACTGCCAGGCTCCCGATGGTGGAAGCAGAGTGGAACTTTCCACTTGTGGGGTATGATACAAAAACAAATATATTAAGTGGAGTGATTCTGGGTATGGCAAATGAGATAGATGGTATAATAAATAGTTATGCTCAACGGTATGTTAACTTTAACGTGCATTTAACCGGGGGTGATACGACCTTATTTGGACAACACCTCAAAAACAAGATATTTGCAGACCCTTATTTAATTTACAAAGGCCTTTATGCGATTAGTGAGTACAACCAAAAGAACAATTAAGATTGGATTTATACTGGTATTAGGGTCTTTAACTGCTTCATCTCAAGAAAATTCTCCTTTTTCAAGATACGGTCTGGGCGATATTTTTCCTGGTCAACACGTTATCAGCCGCGGTATGGGGGGGCTTTCTGCACCTTATGTGGATGCCCAAAGCATAAACTTTTACAACCCTGCGAGCTATAGTGGACTAAAAGTAGTGACTTTCGACGTTGGTGTTGGAATTGATAACCAAACCTTGCGCCAGCAGTCGCCGGTCCAAAAGTTTACCTCTATAAATTTTACCCCATCATACATCGCTTTTGGTGTTCCGTTTTCTAAAAAGCATAATATCGGTCTTGCTTTTGGCCTTCGGCCGGTCACTAAAATCAGCTATTCCATCCAGGAAACAAAGCGACTCACAGGCATCGATAGCACGGCTAACCTTTATGAAGGTACCGGTGGCTTAAACGAATTGTTTGTTGGTATGGGTAAACGCTGGAAAGGCTTGAGCATAGGTTTTAACACCGGTTATCGTTTTGGAAGAAAAGAGACCAACAGCCGGGTATTTATCTTTAACACCGATAGCTCCAGTTATATTCCATACTCTAACTCCAATGCAGGTACAGTTACCACTTTCGGTAAGGTGTTTTTGAATGGGGGCATGCAATATGAGCAGCGGCTAGGCACAAATTCAGCATTGCGCCTCGGTGTTAATGCCAACTTTCAGCAAAGCTTTAAAGCAAGCCAGGACAGGGTAAGAGAAACCTTCTTTTATGATGTTAACGGTAATCCCGTTAGGCTCGACAGCGTTGCAGACGTAAAAGAAGTAAGAGGAACAATCATTACCCCTGCTACTTATACAGCAGGTATCATGTTTATCAGAACCGTTCAGGACAGGTTAGGCAACAGGTCAGATAAAGCTAGTTTTGGTATCGAGTACGAAACATCTGAATGGTCGAAGTTCCGGTTTTACGACGCACCCGATCAGTTGGTAAATCGCTATGAAGTGCACATTGGTGGGCAGTTCACACCGGATCCGTTCAGCGTAACCAATTATGGCAATAGAATTACTTACCGTGCAGGTGTTAACTTCGGACGCGATTACATCAACGCCGACCGTAATGAATTAAAAACATTTGGTGCAACCGTTGGGGCTGCCTTACCCGTTCGTAAGTGGCGTTCTTTCGATAACCAGTTTACCATGTTAAATGCCGCCTTTGAATATGGCAGAAGAGGCAGCTCGGTAAACAACATCACCGAAAACTATTTCAGGGTATCGTTTGGGTTTTCATTAAGCGATATCTGGTTTGTTAAGCGTAAATATGATTAGCAGGTTTATTGTGCATAAACGTGTTTTGGCAGCCCTATTAACAGGCTGCTTTTTTGTTTTGTCGTGTGAGAACGATATGAGTGCCGTACAGGAATTGTCGAAGAAGAAGATCGGCGTTGAAGAAGCAAAAAACATCGAAAGTTACCTGAGCCAGGATGCTAAGCTTAAAGCGAAGCTAACTGCACCAAGTATGTTGCGCTACCAATTTGATACCCCAAAAGTGGAGTTCCCGAAGAGCCTTCATGTAAACTTTTACAACGACAGCTTGAAAGTGGAAAGCGAGCTTAGCGCAGATTACGGTCGTTACCTCGAAAACGAAAACAAGGTTTTTTTACGCGATAGCGTCGTGGTTTTTAATAAAGTTGGCGACACCTTACACTGCAAAGAACTTTATTGGGATCAACGCCAGGAGTCGTTTTATACTGATAAAAACGTTATTCTGCTACAACCTTCCCAAAAGCTTTATGGCAAGGGCCTGCGTGCCCGCCAGGATTTTAAAGGCTTTACCATCATCGATCCTACAGGCTTTATTCTTATCCCCGACAGCACCTGGTTGGGTTATTAATCTCCTGCTTTTAACCAATACCCTTAATTAAGAGGGTGCGTGGCCTGTTTCCACACATTGTCGTGGAAAGGTTATTGTACCCTGTTGACACAGCACAATATGTTGCAAAACAGATTAAAGACAATAATATGGAATACCGTCGTTTGGGGAAATCAGGAATACAACTGAGTGTACTGAGTTTTGGGAGCTGGGTTACTTTTCACAAGCAAATTGCTGACAACAGTGCCGATGAATTGATGGGCATTGCTTACGACAACGGCATTAATTTTTTCGATAATGCCGAAGCTTATGCACTTGGGGAAAGCGAGAAAATGATGGGCCGTGTTTTACAAGCGAAACAATGGGATCGTACATCGTACGTATTGTCATCCAAGGTTTTCTTTGGCTGGCGCGGTAAAGAAAATAAGCCTAATCAAACCGGCCTGAGTCGAAAGCACATTTTCGAGGCTTGTCACGAAGCACTGGAAAGATTGCAAACAGATTATCTTGATCTCTATTTCTGTCACCGGCCCGACAAAAACGTGCCTATCGAAGAGGTCGTTTGGGCGATGAACCAACTGATTGCGCAGGGAAAAGTGCTGTACTGGGGTACCAGCGAATGGAGCGCTTCTGAAATCATGGAGGCCCATATGTTTGCCCGCCAGTATCACCTGGTTGGACCTACGATGGAGCAACCCGAATACAACATGTTCAACCGGAATAAGGTAGAAAACGAGTACCTGGGACTATTTAGTTCTGTTGGTCTTGGAACCACCATTTGGAGCCCCCTTGCTTCAGGACTGCTCACGGGCAAATACAACAATGGAATACCGGAGGGTAGCCGGCTTGCAATTGAAGGGTTCGACTGGTTGAAAGAAAGACAACTACAGGAAGCAAAAATAGAAAAGGTAAAAGGGCTTGTGCCTATTGCTGAAAAACTCGATGCTTCGCTTGCAGCACTCAGCATTGCCTGGTGTATCAAAAATCCGGATGTATCCACCGCAATACTGGGCGCAACCCGTAAAGAGCAGTTGACTGAAAACCTGAAAGCGTTGGATGTACTTCCGAAATTAAGCGACGAAATCATACAGGAGATAGAACAGGTTATTCAAACGAAACCCGAATTACCGCAATTTTAAACGCTGCGGTTTTTGATCCGGATTAGAAAGGGCGAGTTGCAAGGAAGATTTGCAACCCGCCCTTTCTCTTTCAAACAAGATTAGTGTAATTTCGAACATATGGACCAAACCTATCTCACGATCATCTGGATCGCTGTAACCATTCTTTTTATCGCATTTTTTGAGGGGATTGAGATTGCATTTGTGAGTGTTAACCGGTTACAGATTGAATTACGCAAAAAACAGGGGAAATCCAGCGGGCTGATTATCTCCCGTTTTATGGAGGAGCCATCGAGATTTATCGGCACCTGTTTACTGGGTGTAAACATCTCTATGGTCATCTACGCCTTGCTTTTTAGCAGCCTGATGAACCCGTTGTGGATCTATCTCGGCATTAAGAACGCCTATGTTCAACTGATTATTGATACCTGTCTTGCTGCTTTCCTTATCCTGATCTTTGGCCAGTTTATCCCAAAGGCAGTCTTCAGGGCGCGAAACGACTCTTTGCTTAGCTTCTTCGCCCCGGCTACCCGCTTTTTCTATCGCATCTTTTATCCTATTGCCTCGCTGCTTGTAACGATAGCTGAGTGGGTGCTCAAATATGTATTCAACGTTAAGGTTAAAGACCGGAATGAAGTGTTCAACAATGTCGACCTGGAACACCTTCTGCAACAAAACAAGGTGCAGGACGAAGACAGCCAGGAACTGAACACCGAACTTTTTGAAAACGCATTATCACTGCCCATGATCAAGATCAGGCAGTGTCTTGTACCACGCACCGAGATCGATGCGGTTGATATTAAAGCCTCCATCACCCAGGTAAAGGAGCATATGATCGCTACCCGGTTGAGTAAACTTGTGGTTTATGATGAGAACATCGATAACATTGTTGGATATGTTCACCAGCTCGACCTGTTCAAGAATCCCCAGGACATCCCATCAGTACTGTTGCCCATACCGGCAGTACCCGAAAGCATGAGTGCAACTGACCTGATCAATAAGTTCTCAAAAGAAAGGAAGAGCATCGCCTGGGTTGTTGATGAATTTGGCGGCACCGCAGGTATCGTTACCATGGAAGACGTCTTGGAGGAAATATTTGGTGAGATCCGCGATGAATACGATGTGGAGGAATTTGTGGCAAAACAAATTTCCGAAGACGAATACCTGTTCAGTGGCAGGCTCGAGATCGACTACATCCAGGAGAAATTTGACCTCGAGTTCACCGGTAACGACTCTGAAACCTTATCAGGTTACATTATTGAACAGCATGAAACCATCCCCGTACAGAAAGAAAGAATCATTTTAGACCGCTACGAATTTGAAATCCTTAACGTAAGCGACACCCGCATCGAAATGGTCAAGCTTAAAATACTCCGGTAACTTTTCGCGGGTGCTGGATTAACGATTGTCATAAATACCAACCAACAGGTTGGGCACGGCTTAACCATTTCAAAACAATTTCAGCTTGTTCAAGCAAATTGAGCCCGTTGCCAGTGTTCAATAATGAACCCCTATAAATCCAAATCAGCTAAATCCGGGTATATAGCCAAAGCGCAGTCTTGAGGGCCATAGATTGCCCAAACGATTTAACGCCTATTACTTTAACTTCGCGCACCGAAGGATCAATATACATGGCAATACGGATAATTAACAGGCTGAAGCCGCAGGAAGGACAGGAGGAAATGACATTTGTGGATCATCTCGAAGCTTTGCGATGGCACATAGTCCGTTCTCTCCTTGCCATCATCATTATTGGAATAGTCATTTTTATAAACATCGACTGGGTTTTCGACCGCGTAATTGCCGGGCCGCTCCAAAATGATTTCATCAGCTACAGGGCCATGTGTTCCTTCAGCCACCTCATACATCTTGGGGATGCATTGTGTATGCCTCCCATCAACATAAAGATGCAGACCACCACTTTCAGCAGCCAGTTCATGAGCAGTATTACCATTGCTTTTATGGGTGGGTTTATTGCAGCTTTTCCTTACATCTTCTGGGAACTCTGGTCATTTATCAAACCGGCGCTTACACCAAAAGAGGTGAAACATGCTTCAGGCAGCATCTTTTGGGTATCACTGTTCTTTTTTACCGGGGCCGCGTTTGGCTATTTCCTGCTGGGGCCGTTTACCTTTAACTTCCTCGCAAACTATACCATCGGTACTACCCAATTGCTTGAAGCCAAGCCAACACTTACTGATTACCTGGACAATCTTCTCGACATCATCCTCGGTTGTGGTATTGCCTTCGAGCTTCCTGTGCTTGCCTATGTGTTAACCAAAATTGGCCTGATTACACCGGAAATCCTCCGGAGCAGCCGCAAATACGCTGTTGTGGTTATTCTCGTGATTTCAGCGGTGATTACACCGAGTCCCGACTGGACGAGCCAGATGCTGGTATTCGTTCCGTTGTTCCTGCTGTACCAGCTTAGCATCGTTATTTCTAAACGGGCTTACAAAGAAGAACAAAAAAGGGAGGCTGAAGAATGGAGCTAATTGCAGTCGCTCTCCGGTAATTACAACGCTGGTCCCGACGCAACCAGGGATCAACTCACCGGGCACCAACCCGCTGTGTACGCCTGCGCAGGAGTAGCGTAACCGGTAATGCTAAAACTTAAGTGCTGATAAACTGGTTGCAGGGCAGTTCAATTGTAAGTATTAATTTACACGATTTTAGCCATTCATTATGACAACAACATTCGACCTGACAAGGCCTATTGCCGTGGGCTGCGACCACGCCGGTTTTGAATACAAGCTGGCTGTGGTTAAACACCTGAACGATCGCGGATACCAGGTAGCTGATTTCGGTACTTACTCAATTGAGTCGGCCGATTTTCCTGACTTTGCGCACCCAACTGCTGCTGCCGTAGAAAATGGTGAGGCTGGCTTCGGCGTACTGCTGTGCGGTAGCGCCAATGGTGTAGCCATAACTGCTAACAAACACGCGGGTATCCGCGCCGCTATTTGCTGGCAACCTGAACTTGCCAGTCTTGCACGTCAACACAACAATGCAAACATCATTTGCATTCCGGCACGTTTCGTGAAACTAAACGTTGCCCTAGAAATGATTGACCTTTTTATCGCTACCCGGTTCGAAGGTGGCCGGCATGAAACACGGGTTAATAAAATAAGTTGCTAATAAAGTTTGGAAACAATAACATGAAGAAATTTTTAAGTTGCCTTTTAATGGCCGGGATCTGTAGTTGTGCAATTGCACAGGCTGATCCGGCTAAATATGCTTCAACGATCACCGAAGAAGACCTGCGTAAACAATTAACTATTGTTGCAGGCGCCGAAATGCAGGGAAGAGAAACTGCAACTGAGGGCGAAAGAAAGGCAGCAGCCTATATTGCAAGCGAGTTTAGCAGGATAGGCCTTAAACCGGCTCCCGGTACCAACAACTTCCGGCAGGCTTACCCGCTATTCTACGACACCATCAATACCTCTTTACTGGTCATCGACGGCCAAACCCTGGCCTTTGGAAAAGACTATAGCGTGTCCGCCCAGGTAAACAAATCAAGAAAGATCAAAGCGAAGAAAATCGTTTTCGTCGGTTACGGCATCTCTGATAACAATTACGACGATTATGCAGGTAAGCGGGTAAGGGGAAAAGTAGTCCTGATGTTTTCCGGCGAACCAAAAACGGACTCACTATACAGGGTAAACAGCAGCACCCGGCCTTCAAAATGGAGCTTTGGAACCATTGCAAAACTGCAACTTGCGCGTAAAAAGGGGGCAAGGGCCGTTTTGTTTGTAAGCCCCCTATCTGTTTCACCGCGACCTGAAGCAGCCGGCATCAGGCGCACCAACATTTACTACCCGCAGAAAGATACTTCCAGGCATACCAACATCGCTAACCTTTCCCACGAAGCCGCAGCTGCTATCATCGGTAAAGAAAAATTTGATGTCTTGCTTTCGCAGGTGAAAACTGGTCAGGCACTTAATAACGAAAACCTGATTTTTAAAAAGCGGGTGGAGTACAATTTTCAAAAGAGCAGTGTTCCCCAATCATCAGCGAATATTGTGGGCTATCTCGAAGGTACCGACAAGAAAGATGAATACGTTGTGCTGACAGCACACTACGATCATATTGGCATGCGCAATGGCATCATCAACTACGGCGCCGACGACGATGGAAGTGGTACCGTAAACGTTATCGAAATGGCGGAAGCTTTTGCAAAAGCAAAGGCCGATGGCAACGGTCCACGCAGAACAATTGTTTTTATGACGGTTTCAGGTGAAGAAAAGGGACTCTGGGGAAGCCAGTACTATACCGAGCATCCCTTGTTTCCGTTGAGCAAAACATCGGTGGATCTTAATACCGATATGATCGGGCGTATCGATCCAAACCGAAAATATGGCGACTCCACCAACTACGTTTACGTAATTGGCGAAGATAAACTTAGCTCAGAGCTGCTTTCAATTACCGATGAGGTAAATACAAAGTTTACAAAACTCGAGCTCGATCGTAAATACAACGACCTCAAAGATCCAAACCGTTTTTACTATCGCAGCGACCATTACAACTTCGCAAAAAATGGTGTTCCTATCATATTCTATTTCGATGGGGTTCATGCCGACTATCACCGCCCAACCGATACCGTGGATAAGATTAATTTCGATATCATGACCCGCCGGGCACGGCTCATTTTTCACACGGCATGGGTGATGGCCAATCGCGATAAAATGCTCTTGCGCGATACACCATTAAGGTAAACACTAAATTTCTGCAGCAAGTAATCAACAAGGTGAATGCAAGTGGCAAACAGTTTCCGGCCATTTAATACGCCTGCAGCCCTTAAAACAAGCAGGCTGTTGCCCTTTGTATGGCCTCAAGGCTCACTTTGCACCTGTAGTAATTGCAGCTTTGTTAACCGCACCACGCATAATTACTGCACCAATTGCGGCTACCCCCAGGCTCCTGTAAATGACCGGCTGGCAACATACATGTACCGGCTCAACCTGAGGAAAGACCTACTGCGGCGGTCTGAAGAGACCATCCAGTTTGCCCGAAACACCTTGTATGTGTTGTCCGCCATTTGTGTTATGGCACTCCTGTTTATTGCTACAGAAAAGCGGGTCGACAGGCTTACTATTGTTATCCTGCTTATAGTTGCCGGCTTGTTCACCGGGCTTGGCCGGTGGAGCCTTACCAGGCCGTTTACAGCACTCCTTGTCAGCTTCCTGGTGTTGCTCACCTTTATCGCTATCAATACCTGGGCGGAGTTTTCCCGGATGTTCAACACCTCCTATGGCGTGTTCAGTCTCGTTATCCAGGTAGTTTGCTTTATATTTTTGATGCGCGGCCTGCAGGCAGCCTACCGGGCCGACATTATGGAGGAGGAATTTAAAATCTAGCAGTTGGAGCAGCCCGAACATATCGTAACGTGCGAGGAGTGTAACACCATAGTACACGAAAGCAACCGGTATTGCCACTATTGCGGGGCGTACCTCGGCGCACGTGCGGTTACGATCAATGTTTTCAACAATCGCGATCTTAGGCAAATCTTCACTTTTTATTTTCTATACCTTTTTATCTGCCTGTTTGTTAAGCATACTTCCTACTTCAGAACCTACGATCAGCTGTTTTGGGTCGAACTGTTAATGGCTGTTGTTACCCTTGCATTTGCCTGGCTGAACCGGCGCGAGATGCGGCCGGTACTACGCTTTAACAATTTTAAATGGTGGCGGGCGCTACTGCTTGCAGCGTTGGCTGTAGTGTTTTCATCAGCGGTCAGTTATACGGTTCGCGAAGTAAACGTCACTTTCTTCCACGTCGATATCAGTTATTTCGAAGGGTATAAAATCTATTACCTGCCATCGCTGGTAATGATTTATTCCATAGCATTTATGCCCGCAGTGTTCGAGGAGATCGCCTTCCGGGGCATCATGTTCAACAATTGTTCGGCATTTCTCGATGAACGCCTAGTAGTGGCGGTAACAGCATTCCTGTTTGCGATCATGCACCTCAGCCTGATCTCGCTGGTATGGCTAATTCCATTCGGCTTCTTCCTGGGTCACCTCCGGCATAAGTACAATACTGTTTGGTACGGTATACTCTTTCACTTTGTTTTTAACGTCACCGCATGTGTAATCGACCTTTATCGCGAAGGAGAACTGTTCTGACCCAAAAAGGCCGGGCTGTGACGAAGCTCGGGTTTACTGCGTTTCGATAATGTTGGTTTTTTTTTGTTACCGGCAGTATATCTCTGGTGAAGCATGCGTTGCCACGCTCGCTTGTACATTTTGCTCAATAGTCGGCAATTGAGCACACCCGGCAAAGAGAAGACGAACAAAAACCATCTCCGGCTACACGTGCAACTTAACTATGGCTGGTACAAACCGGCGACAATCTCCGACGTAAAAAGCAAAGGGTCGTTCAGTTTCCAGGCAAGCGGTAGATGAGGTGCAAGGTCCACCCTAAACCATTCGGGAATGACTGCACCATTAATCTTCGGTTTGCAAAACTGGACTTAACTAAACGACCCTGCTCTAACGAGTAAGCGTCCGGCACTGGCTATAGGCTACAATCCGAGGATGTAGGCAAATACCAATGGTGCAACGATGGTTGCATCACTTTCAATAATAAACTTCGGGGTATGAATGTCAAGCTTACCCCAGGTGATTTTTTCATTCGGAACTGCACCACTATAGCTACCATAGCTCGTAGTGCTGTCGCTGATCTGGCAAAAGTAGCTCCAGAACGGAATTTCATGCATCTCCAGGTCCTGGTACATCATCGGAACCACGCAAATTGGAAAGTCACCTGCAATACCGCCACCGATCTGGAAAAACCCTATCCCTTTTCCGGAACTGTTGTGTTTATACCAATCACTCAGCCAGATCATATAATCAATCCCGCTTTTCATGGTAGTAGAGGTCAGTTCACCCTTAATACAATAGCTCGCGAAGATGTTGCCCATGGTACTGTCTTCCCATCCCGGAACAATAATCGGAAGGTTTTTCTCTGCCGCAGCAATCATCCAGCTGTGCTCTTCCGGTATCTCGTAATGCTCCTTCATTACACCACTTAACAGCAGTTTATACATATACTCATGCGGAAAATATCGCTCACCCTTAGCCTCAGCATCCTTCCAGATCTTATGAATGTGTTGTTGAATCCGTCGAAACGCCTCTTCCTCAGGTATACAGGTATCTGTAACACGGTTGTACCCTTTTTCTAAAAGTTCCCACTCTTCCTGCGGCCCCAGGTCGCGATAGTTGGGCACCCGCTTATAATGTGTATGCGCTACAAGGTTCATGATGTCTTCTTCGAGGTTTGCGCCCGTACAGCTAATAATTTGAACCTTATCCTGCCTGATCATTTCGGCAAGCGAAATCCCGAGTTCGGCAGTACTCATAGCGCCCGCAAGGGTAATCATCATTTTACCCCCTTCCGTTAAGTGGGCTTCATACCCTTTCGCCGCGTCCACGAGCGCTGCTGCATTAAAGTGCCGGTAATGATGCTCTATAAATTGTGATACGGGTCCTTTAGACATATTGTTGATTTTGGAGGGCAAAAATAGCTTAATTGTATAAGGAAAGCCGATTGGGAATCACAAAAAAGCCCCCTGTACACAGGAGGCTTAGTTAGCTTATATTAAGATGGAATTTACTTATTTCTAGCCTGGTAAAGCGATACTCCGCCCGTAACAGAAACTTTAAGGATCACAGATTTCGAACCGTTTTCGGCTGAGATGTAATACGAGCTTTCATCAACCCCGTCGAACCTGATGGTTTCTTTAACGGTGTAGTCTGCATACCTTTTTGCAAACACTCTTTTTACATTTACCGGCATCTGGTCGATGGTTACGGCTTTGCTGGTGCCAATCAGCTCGCCACGTACATCGAAGAATGCCTCCAGGCGCTCATTGTTTACGGTAAAGCTCGCCCGGGCAAAATCAGGTTTCAGGCTCCACTCAACGTCATTGGGGTTGCCAAACTCTGATCTGAACGTGTGGAGGGTGCGTACATTTACCTGTACTACTTTTTTTGTTTCAGCATTAGCTTTTTTAATTTCATCGGTTGCAAAAGCAGAGGTGAAAATGGTTACGGCAAGCAGCAGGGATAAGGTTAACTTTTTCATGGATTATTTTTTTGGTAGTTGGCTATTTGTTTCAGTGTTTGTGTTTGATTAATTACCCTTCAAATGTAGCAGGTGATTAAACGGGCGGCAATCCAATTGTGACTAAATGCACCAGGTGATTACTGCATTGTGATAGGTGGTAAGCGTGTTGTTGTTTTTTACTACAGTTGAATCCCGGCAAACGCAATAGCAGCGTGGCTTTGCTAAGATTTCTTAATAAAAATGTAAAAGCCGTTAATCATGGGTTAAATTGTAATGCTGGTACTTCGTGTTTGATGAATGGATTAAGAACAACTTGAAATTACTGGGTTGGAATCGGCACAATTTCTATCCGGGCGTTCTTGCCGGTTTTGAAAAAAGAAATCAGGATAAACCGGGCGCTAAAAAACAGGATATCCGGTGTTCATCGTTACTTTGTTTCATCCAGCTTACAACGTTGAAACTGCATTATTTATGTTGTTCTACCCGGTTAAGACTAGATCATTTCGTAACTGTATACTTCAATTCGCATTACATGAGAGCAATATTGTTGGTCGCCATTTTCCTGGTTACACTTGCCAAAGTACCTGCCCAGGACGTATCGGGCAATTGGTTCGGCAATCTAAATGTTGGGGTGACGCTAAAGCTTGTATTTCACCTCTCAAAGTCGGCAGATGGGAGTTATAAAGGAACAATGGATAGTCCCGACCAGGGTGTTAACGGTATCCCCTGTTCAGTTGTGCAGGTTACATCCGATAGCGTAAAAGTTCAGATCGACGCGATTAAAGGCCAGTATACAGGAAAGTTCACCAGCGACTCTACGCTTTCCGGTACCTGGATGCAGGGGCCGGCAAATGTATCGCTCGACCTGAGGAAAGTGGCAGTGGTTCCGGTAACCGAACATCCTCAAACACCAAAGCCCCCGTTTGCTTACCAGGCACAGGATGTGGAATTCGACAACCCCGACAAGAGTGCACATCTTGCGGGCACGTTAACCTTCCCCAAATCAGGGGGACCTTTTCCAACCGCTATTTTAATTTCTGGCAGTGGACAGCAGGATCGCGATGAAACCCTGCTCGGGCACAAGCCGTTCGCCATTATTGCCGACGACCTCACCAAACGAGGTTTTGCTGTGCTTAGGGTTGACGATCGTGGAACCGGTAAAAGCAGGGGCGACGTGGTAAATTCAACAAGTGCCGATTTTGCCAAAGATGTGCTTGGTGCCATTGCCTATTTGAAGGGCCGTTCCGAAGTGGACAAACAGCGGATAGGGCTCATCGGTCATAGTGAAGGTGGACTGATTGCACAAATTATTGCAGCCGAAAATAAAGCAATCCATTTCGTGGTTTTGCTTGCTGGTCCCGGTATAAAGGGCGCGGAATTAATTGCCGGACAGGTTAGTGCATCATTAATAAGTGAAGGCGTTCCACCGGCTGCCGCTGAAGCATATGTTCCATTTTACATGAAGGTGCTTAATAGTACGGCTGCTGCTACCGATACAGCAACCGCAATGAAAACTGCAATAAACATTTTCCAGAAATGGAAAAGCAGCAGCACAGCTGAACAAAGGGCCGCGATCGGCTATACCGACGATGTTCGGGCAAGAGATATGTTGAGCGGCCTGGTAAGGGTATTTAGTATGCCCTGGTTCAAATATTTTGTAAATAGCGATCCTGCCGCTCTGCTTCGCAAAATGACCTGTAAGGTGCTCGCGCTTAATGGAGAGAAAGACGTGCAGGTTTTATCAAAGCCAAACATTGCGGGCATTAAGGCTGCCTTACAAACCAGCAAAGTCAAGTCTTTCGAAACACGCGAGCTGCCCGGGTTAAACCACCTGTTCCAAACGTGCACACGTTGTTCGGTAAGTGAATATAGCCAGCTATCTGAGAGCTTTTCGCCGGTTGCGCTTACTGCCATTGGTGAGTGGCTCATTAAAAATGTAAAGCCTTAAAAACAAAGATTTGAATTACCTGGCACATGCATTCCTTTCTTTTGGCTATCCCGAGCTCCTGGTTGGGAACATGATCAGTGATTTTGTTAAAGGGCGCAAAAAAGACGATTACCCATATAAGATAAAGCAGGGAATTGTTTTGCACCGTGCCATCGATCAGTTTACCGACGATCATCCCGTTACTAGGCTTGCAAAAACGTATTTCAAACCCGCTGTTGGCTTGTACAGCGGCGCTTTTGTAGACGTTGCGTACGACCATTTCCTGGCAAACGATCCCGCCCAGTTTCAGGAACCATTACTGGCAAAATTTGCGTTGCACACATATGATACCCTGGAACAATTTGAACACCTGGTTCCACCAACTTTTAGGCTGATGCTGCCCTATATGCGGCAGCAAAACTGGTTATTTAACTACCGTACCGTTGATGGACTCGAAAGTAGTTTTGCGGGAGTTGCACGGCGCGCCCGGTACCTCGAAACCAGCAGGCATGTTTTTTATCTGTTTAAAGAGCACTACGACGCGTTACAGAAATGTTATATCGACTTTTTTCCGTCGTTAAAAGATTTTACGGTGCAACAATTGAAAGATTGGAACATTCACTAACACTTCCTAATTAAACCTGGTCATGAGAACTTTAGTAGCCTGCATTTTCATATTATGTGCTCAACTGGCAATCGCCCAGCAAAAGCCTACCGATCTTGACCAAAGCCCAATGGATATGAGTTACTGGCCCGCAAATTATCCGATCTTAAAAATGCGCAGCCAAATAACCCAGGACCCTGTTGCCCGGGTAATCTATAGCCGGCCCTTAAGAAAAGGAAGAACAATTTTCGGTACAGAAGTTAAGTATAACGAGGTGTGGAGAATGGGTGCCAATGAAGCTACCGAGATAGAAGTTTTTAAAAACGTCAAGGTCGCCGGCAAGCGACTACTGAAAGGCCGTTATACCATGTTTTGCATACCCGAACAATCAAAGTGGACCGTGATTTTTAATAAAGACCTCAATACCTGGGGAAGTTTTACGTATAGACCCGAGAAAGACGCCTTAAGGGTTGATGTGCCTGCCCAGCCAAACACGCAGTCTGTTGAAGCACTTACCATTTATTTTGAGGGAACAACTACGGCTTCCAATATGCATGTTCAATGGGATACCATGAAAGCTGCTATTCCTTTTAGCCTGTAAATCCCGGTGTGCGAACAGTCCTTTGGCGTTCACCCGGCCACCTGCATGTATAAATCCTATAACTTGTTGGCTTATGTGCGGCATTGCAGGAATTATATCTTCAGACCCGGGAGAGGTGAGCCGGGAGCGTTTACACAGCATGACCGAAAAACTCGTTCATCGTGGGAGGGAAGGTGAAGGATTCTGGATAGATGAACGTGGAGTTGCCGGGTTTGGGCACCGGCGTTTAGCCATATTAGATCTTAGTTCGGGCGGTGCACAGCCCATGCATTATCTCGATCGTTACACGATTACCTACAACGGCGAAATTTATAACTACATCGAACTTAGAAACAACCTGCTCAAGGCAGGTTATGTTTTCTCTTCCGAATCCGATACCGAAGTTATCCTGGCTGCTTTCGATTGTTACGGAACAACCTGCCTCCAATACTTTGACGGTATGTTTGCTTTTGCCATCTGGGACAGGCTTGAAAAAAGATTGTTCTGTGCAAGGGATCGCTTTGGCGAAAAGCCTTTTTATTACGTTAGTGCAGCAAATTTGTTTGTTTTTGCCAGCGAAATGAAGGGGCTATGGGCGGCCGGTATTGAAAAGCAAATGGATGATGGCATGTTGCTCAATTATCTTGGTGCCGGCCTTGTGACCGATGCCTCAAATGCTTCACGCACATTCTACCGGGAGATTGTTGCGCTGCCTCCTGCAAGTTTCATCGAGCTAGACTTCAACGAAAGCACTTCCGGTACCAGTCTTTCCCTAAGATCACAATTATACTGGAAATTAGATAAGGAAGCCACGGCAGCAATAACTCCCGGCGATGCCCGGGATACCTTTTTAAAATTGTTTGATGTTTCTATCCGGCGTCGACTCAGGAGCGACGTGCAAAGTGGAACCAGCCTGAGCGGGGGACTCGACAGTTCGTCGATCGTTGCTATAATCGAAACCGGGCATAAAACTTCCGCTAACTATAGTCATTCGGCGTTTTCTGCTGTGTTCCCTGGTTTTGAAAAAGATGAGTCGGGGTACATCGACGAAGTAGTACGGAAGTTTAACCTTCATGCTTTTTCAACTCAACCAACTGCTGACACCTTTATCAGCGATTTTGAAAAACTGGTCTATCACCAGGAGGAGCCGTTCCAGTCGTCCAGCATTTATGCCCAATACAAAGTGTATGAACTTGCTGCTGCTCATGGGGTAACTGTTTTGCTCGACGGGCAGGGTGCAGATGAAATCTTAGGAGGTTACCACCGGTACTATCAATGGTACTGGCAGGAGCTTTTTGCCAGGAGAGCAGGGATGCAGCTTATCAATGAAATTCGAAAGGCGAGGCGCTTAGGTGTAAAAACCCCGTTTGGGGCCGGTAATTACCTGGCTGCGTTGCTGCCGGAAACAGCGGCAAGGCAACTGCAGCGTCGCGCAGTAAAGTTTTCCGGGGGGGAGCTAGATCCTGATTTTATCCACGACAATTTGCGCAGTAGTGCTTTTGTGAAACCTGTTGTCAGAAAGTTGAATGATATCCTTTATTTCAATACCATAAACGGTGGCCTGGTGGAACTGCTTCGCTATGCTGACCGCAATGCCATGGCACATTCCCGTGAGGTACGACTCCCTTTTCTGAACCACGAGCTGGTGGAATTTATATTTGCATTGCCGGCAAACTTTAAAATACACCAGGGCTGGACCAAATGGTTGTTGCGACAAGCTATGGACAAGCACCTGCCTGCAGCGATTGCCTGGCGTAAAGACAAAACAGGCTTTGAACCCCCGCAGAAACAATGGTTTGGCGACCCGCGTATTGCTGAACTGTTACACGAACAAAAAAGAAGGCTGGTACAAAAGGGAGTGCTTAAAAAGCAGGTTCTCGAAAAACGGGTGAACGCCATGCACGCACATGACCCGGGGAATGCTGACTGGCGTTACTTATGCGCCGGATCGTTTATTTGAATGCCATCAACGTCGCTATATTTTGTACATCTTTGCACCCTCAATCACCTCAATCATACACCATGAAGTTTGCAACCAAAGTTATACATGCAGGCACAGAGCCGGATCCATCAACAGGGGCGATCATGACCCCCATTTATCAAACCTCTACCTATGTTCAGGCAGCTCCTGGTAAACACAAAGGCTATGAATATGCCCGTTCACAAAATCCGACGCGTAAGGCACTCGAGGACGCACTTGCGGCCATTGAAAACGGGAAATTTGGCTTGTGCTTCAGCAGTGGTGTGGCGGCTACCGATGCGGTGATCAAGCTACTGGCACCGGGTGATGAAGTAATTGCGGGCAACGATATGTATGGTGGAACTTACCGGATGTTTAGTAAGATCTTTGAAAAGTTTGGTATCCGGTTCCACTACGTTAATATGCAGGAAGCCGAAAACATCAATAATTATATCAACAGCAATACAAAGCTCATCTGGATGGAAACACCAACCAACCCTTTGATGAACATTGCTGACATAGAAGCGATTGCAAAGATTGCAAAATCAAATAATATCATCCTGTGCGTTGACAATACTTTTGCATCGCCATACCTGCAAAACCCATTAGATCTTGGTGCAGATATCGTAATGCACTCTGCAACAAAATACCTCGGGGGCCACAGCGATGTAATTCATGGATGCCTGATGTTGAATGATGCCGATCTTAGGGAGCGGCTATACTTTATTCAAAAAAGCTGTGGTGCCGTACCCGGCCCGCAGGATTGCTTCCTGGTGTTACGCGGTATAAAAACATTGCACGTTCGTATGCAGCGCCATTGTGAGAACGGTGCGAAAATCGCGCACTTCTTACGTAATCATCCCAAGGTGGAGAAAGTATACTGGAACGGCTTTGAGGATCACCCCGGTTACCACATTGCGAAGAAACAAATGCGCGATTTCGGAGGTATGATGTCGTTTACGCTAAAAGATGGTAGTGTTGACAATGCGACCCGGGTATTGTCCTCTACCCATGTATTTGCACTTGCGGAAAGCTTAGGAGGTATTGAGTCGCTGATCAATCACCCGGCTTCTATGACACATGCTTCTATCCCGCGCGAAGAACGTATTAAAAATGGGCTGAGTGATACCTTGATCCGGCTTAGCGTAGGTATTGAAGACGCTGATGACCTGATAGAAGACCTCAACCAGGCGATTGGGTAATCAACGATGAACCGGAAGTGACGAATTATTAAAAAATATTCGCTTCAGTCGTCAAGCAAATTGACGCTCACCAGTGCGGAAATGCAGGACCATCTTGCTCGGGAACGAAGCCGATGCAATGGCTTCTGCTGCTTATATGGTCACGTGTTTTTGCTAAAATTGCCGCGGTGATAAACAGGTAACATGGAAAGTTCAGCTCCTGGTGTTTAGTATAGCCCATTGTGCAGTTTACCCTGCTGCGTGATGATATACAGTACAAGGTCTCATGTATGAGATGCGGGAGACTTGTAAATAAAAAAGGGTCCTGTAAAAGTGTAAATTGAGTTAAGGAATAATCAATCACTTTAAAAACAGAGACCCTATGACACAAG
>NZ_SMSK01000019.1 GCF_004354985.1 Segetibacter sp. 3557_3
GTTGCACGCTCGCTTACAAACCAAACTATACCTGCGGGAGCTTCAACTTATACTTTTGATGTTACCGTAAATGGCGACAATACTGTTGAGCCTAACGAAACATTCTTTGTGAATGTAACAGGTGTAACCGGGGCGGTTATAGCAGATGGCCAGGGTGTTGGTACGATCAGCAACGACGATGGTGTGAATTGCGACAATGATAATGTTCCGCCTGTAATCATCGCGAAAAATGCGACAGTTTATATTGGGCCAAATGGGGTTGCTTCAATTCAGCCTGCAGATGTGATCCAATCCTTAACCGATAACTGTGCACTTGATCCAACCAGCGTAACGGTTTCTCCGAATACCTTTAGCTGCGCAAACATTGCCGGCGGAAGCCCGGTAAATCACCAGGCCTACATCGCAAACACCAATACGGGTAACCAGGTATTTGCAGGTGAGCTTGGCATGGACTTCCAGGTAAAAAATGCCGGCGGTATTGTAATCAACCAGCTTGGTGCATTTGACCACCAGGGTGATGGTATTAAGGGACACATCAACGGTGCCATTAGGGTTGCGATTTTCGACAAGAAGACCATGAGTATTGTTCCGGGACTGGATGCTTTGGTATCCGGTACAGGTGATAGTTATATGAACAACTACCGTTTCAAAAACATCACTCCTGTAACCCTTCCTGCAGGCGACTACCTGATCGTTGCAAAAGGTTACAATATCTATGAACTGAATGGCAACGTGCTCATTGGTGCCGGAACAGTTTATCCGTTTGGTGATGCGGGTAACGGTGCAGTTACCTTTGGAAACAATGCTTATTATGGTGAGAACCAGTTTGAAGGCTTCAGGTATCCAACCAATACCTACTCACTTCAGAACCCTAACGTGGCGGCATACCTCGCAGGTTCATTTAATTACACATCCGGAGCATCATTCTCCAACATGGTAACCATTACCGCGAAGGATGCGAAAGGAAATGTTGCTACAGCTAATGCTCAGTTAACCGTTCTTGATACAATTGCACCGGTGATCATCACTAAGAATGTGACCGTGAGCCTGGATGCAAACGGTACGGCAACCATTCAGCCTGCTGATGTTATTCAGTCTGTAACCGACAACTGTTCAGTGAACACAGCAAGTTACACGGTATCGCCAAACACATTTACTTGTGCCAACTTTGACCAGGGAACTGCAAACACAACCCACCAGGCTTATGTGGCAAACACAAACATGGGTAACCAGGTGTTTGCTGGTGAGCTGGGTACTGATTTCCGGGTTAACGATCCAAAAGGAATTGTGATCACCCAGCTTGGTGCGTTTGATCACCAGGGTGATGGTATAAAAGGTCACTTTAATGGTGCAGTGCGCGTAGCAATTTTTGATAAACGCACCATGACAATCGTGCCCGGCCTCGATGCATTGATCTCCGGTACTGCGGACAATTACATGAACAACTTCCGGTTTAAAACGATCGCGCCTGTGACATTACCTGTTGGGGATTACCTGATTGTAGCAAAAGGTTACAACATTTATGAACTGAACGGAAATGTGCTGGTGAACCCTGGAACAGTATATCCATTTGGAGACTCTGCAAAAGGTGCAATCAGCTTTGGTCACATGGCTTTCTACGGCTCCAACGTGTTTGAAGGCTTTAGCTATCCAACCAATACCTACACACTTGAGAACCCTAACTCGGTTCCATACCTAGCTGGTAGCTTTAACTTCGATACAAAAGATGATACCGGAAACACCGTGATGGTAACTGCCACCGATATTTATGGCAATGTTGCCAAAGCTATGGCCAAGGTGTTCGTTTCAAACCCGCTTGGTGTATGTAATTCACAGGGGGTTCGTCCTCAGTTCAGCAGAACAGAACCATCAGTGCCTGCAATCGTTGTTGAGCAACTTAAAGTATATCCAAACCCAACGAATGGCGACTTTACCGTTCAGGTGTACGATTTGAAAGCTCCACAGGCAACTGTTCAAATTCTGAACAATAATGGCACAGTGATCGAACAAAAGTCCGTCGGCCTCACTGGTAAAACAGCTTCCCTGATGGTACGTTTCAACCTGCGCAGCCAACCTGCCGGAATGTACCTGGTCAAGTTGATTACAGCCGAAGGAGTAAGGACAACAAAATTTGTTTTAGCACACTAGTTTGATAAAACATACAACAGGAAGAGCTACCTAAATGGTGGCTTTTCCTGTTTGTACCCATCTGAGCCTGTCTCCAACACATTTGGCTTGAGCCATGAAATGATATCCTGAGGCATTTATCCAGGGACTGCGGAAGGGTTTGTTGTTTTGGATGCGCCAGGTTAGCGCGGAACAACTATGTGCAACGTTTTGCGAAGCACTGCATTAACCGGATGAGACCACAGCGTTTGACATTGTTGGACCCAAATTCAACAGCTGTGGTGTACGACCTGAATCTGCTGACAACTACCAATACGACTTTTTGTAGTCGAATAGCAGGTGCAGTTTACTGGCCACGGACGACATGACGCCATGCCCGTCAAAACTTCGCACGCCATAGGTGAATAAAACCAGTTTCAAGGCTCCTGAAATCACGCCTGATTTTAGCTGATACCCCTATCTTGCCGCATATTTACAACGTATGACCGTCAGGGACTTTTTTGGGAAAATCTTTCGTCTTGTTTTTAAGATCCTGCTCTGGGGTATTGTTACGTCTTTTATTTACCTGGTTATTTGCAAATGGATAATGCCGCCAGTTACGCTCACACAACTGGGTAGTGCCGTTAGCGGCTACGGTTTAAAAAGGGATTATGTCGACATGGAACAAATTTCCCCGTATGCGAAATTGGCCGCTATGGCAAGCGAGGACCAGTTGTTTCCCGATCATAATGGTTTTGACTGGAAGTCACTGGAAAAAAGCCTGAAGGGCAATCCACGCAAAAAGAATAAGGTTCGGGGTGCAGGTTCCAGTACCATTTCTCAGCAGGTTGCGAAAAACGTGTTTTTGTGGCAGGGAAGCGGGATTACGCGGTACATCCGGAAGCTTCCCGAAGTTTACTTCACTTTTATGATCGAGTGGATCTGGGGTAAGCGAAGGATATTAGAGGTTTACTTGAATATTGCCGAGATGGGACCCGGCATATTTGGAATCGAAGCGGCATCACAAGCGTATTTTAAAAAAGCGGCCGCGAATGTCAACAGGATTGAAGCAGCTATGATTATTGCCTGCCTTCCAAACCCCAAAAAATATACGGTAAAGCCAATGAGTTCCTGGGTTCGGTGGAAGCACAGGCACATCTTACGTCAAATGGTGAATATTGGTGACGACCCCGATGTTCAAAAGCTTATTCGCTAGGCGTTATATCGCTCCGAAAAGGCTATCGATTCCGTTGATTGCTGCCGCAGTTCTTTCGCTGTTATTTCCGGTAATGTGTATCCATGGTACCGGCTGGTTCTCCAGGATTCCAAGATAAAGACGATAAAGTTTGTCACGCGTCTCTGGATCAGGGTATTCGCGGAGTTCATCCTTTACCCAGGGCAGGTCGGTATTGCAAAGCAGGTACAGGTCGTATTTTCGTTGCATAATTTCTTCGAGAATAAACGGGTGGCATTTACCAAAAACGAATTCACACCAAACTTTCATCACATACATGTTGGTGTCGATAAAGAGAAAAGGTTTATGCCTGGCCGAAGTTTCTGTGCGTTCCTGTAGTTTACGTGTACAGTTGTCCTCTAACTCCACCTGGCCCTTCGCGATATCGAGGAGTTGATCATAGGTATAATTGGTTCCGTGTTTTAACAGGTATGCCCTGGCATATTCCTCACACCAGATGGTGTTGTAGTGATCCGCAAGGTGTTTGCAAAGGGTGCTTTTGCCGGTACTCTCCGGACCGATAACTACAATCTTTTTAATTGCTTGCATATGCCGCTTTTTTGTGCCAGGAGATTAGTCCGGGGATGGCGAGGACGAGTAAGATCATAAACTGAAAACTGGTAAACACGAACCCTTTTGTAAAGTATAATGGGATAGAGGCGATATCAGTTGCAATCCACCAGTACCAGCTTTCTACCTTCTTTTTTGCCATGAGCCACATACCCGTATAGGCAGTGGCCGAGGCAAATGCATCGGCAGCGGGTAAAGCCCCCGGCGCAAAGTCGGCTTTCAGATACGACAAAAGCATAAAGATGAGCAGGTAAAATCCGCCAAAAAACACCAGCTGGAGAACCCATTCCTTACCGGAACTATGTTTTATGATCAGCAGGTTGTTGTGATCCTGGTCCTTTTTTGACCAGAGCACCCATCCATAGATGTTCATGATGGTATAGTAGAAATTAACACTTGCCTCTCCGAACAGATTCCCGGTTAAACTTAGGTAGATGTAAATAGTTGTATTTACAAGGCCTGTAGGGTAAACCAATATATTTTCCTTTTTAGAAAACCAAACACTTGCTATGCCTGAGAGCACAGCTATAAACTCGAGTAAGGTAGTTTGTCTTAGACCTTCAAAAAAGCGTTGTGCTGTTTCACCCAAAGCAGCTGTTTTTGTAAAGATACCGGCGAGGGCTTAATCATCTGCAAACGTTGAATAAATGCGGGGTTTTTCGAAGGGTTAGTTAAGGCAAGAAAATCTTATCGCCCAGAGCTTCCGGACAATACCACACCCCGTTGAGGTTTGATAAAATACCCTTATGTAATTCGTTACACGATTCGAATTGCTTTGCCATTTAGCGTAAAAGTTCAGTTGCAAGCCTGAGTTGGCGCATAGCTTACCGAAGTGCGATTGTTGTTTTGGACAACTGTGGGCAGTAAAAGTTTTCGGGTACGGCTAATCTTGCAGCATGCACTGCGTTAAGGATTGAAGCGGCTACCCCGCTGAGGGTTGCTGCAGCATAGCCTTGTGGCGGAGTAGTAGCGGAAAGCCTGACCCTTGCGCAGCTTGGGGAACGCCCGCATTGTTTTCATTCACCGGCCCGGGCAATGCGGAGTAAAATGGGGAAGATGAATTTACGTTTGTCTGCCGGGCCCCATGCTTCTCTAATTTTGTCGCTGATTTCGTCTACCGGGTTATTTCCCATGGCCTCCATATAATGCTGAACGGCAGACCAGGTATTGAAGTAGCCAATTAATTGCTCGATTGACCATTCTACCTCCATTTGAAAGTGCGGGGTTTGCAACTCAACGAAAGGAAAAGGTATGCTGCGGTATTCCTCATCAATGTAGCGGCGTTCTTCATCCCAGTACCTACCCACCTTAGCTGAATAGAATTCACTGATGATATCGTCGAGGTTCGTAGCTGATTTCAACAAGCCATAACCGATAACAGCCAGGATACCACCCGCCTTTAGTGTTCTCCTGACCTCATTGTAAAAACATTGGAAGTTGAACCAATGTATTGCCTGTGCTACAGTAATAAGATCGAATTGGGCCTGCCGGAAATTGGTTTGTTCTGCCGGCTGCTCCGAATAGAAAAGGTTTTCTCTTTGTACCGCTTTTGCCAGCTGCCGGGGGCTGATGTCGGTTGCATAAACCTGATGAAAGTACCCGGCCAGCACACCGGCAACCTGGCCGTTACCCGTGCCACAATCCCAGGCAGATTGAAGAGATGGTACAAGGGTTACCAGGTATTCGAAAAGTGCCTGTGGGTAGGATGGGCGAAATGCTGAATATTCGTTGGCCTGTTTAGAAAAGAGATCTTTCATAAGCGGTAATTAGGTGCAAGTTAAGGACTGACTACTATAGCGGTTTTGGTATGCCATGGTGAAAGCACCCTTGACTAACCCGCATATCTGTTTGCTTAGTGCTGGAGTCCGGGAAGGGACGCTCTTAATTGTACATGATGCAAACAAGATTGATACCTGCTGAAACGGGGAATTACAAAAAGCACAACATGCAGGAATCCAGGTTAGGCAACAGGGATCAGGGTTGGTAAATCGCCCCAAGATGCTATATGTTTTAGGGTAAATACTATTTATCTTGCCCGTTATAACCCTATTTATGAAGCAGTATCTCCGGTTGACTTATTTAATAATTATAGCTACAGGGCTTGCGTGTACAGGATCGAGGCGGGCAACAGGTTCGAAAGACGATGGCAAAATAGAAGTGGTGTTTGTACAGGTGAATGATGTATACGAGATAGCGCCGCTTGCGGGCGGAAAAGAGGGCGGAATGGCAAGGGTAGCAACTTTAAAGAAGCAGTACCAGCAAGCCAATCCAAACACTTTTCTTGTTATGGCGGGAGACTTTTTGAGCCCATCGGTTTACAATAGTTTATCGTACGAAGGAAAACGGGTGCGGGGACGGCAGATGGTAGATGCGATGAATGCTGCAGGGATGGATTTTGTCGTATTCGGCAACCATGAGTTCGACATTAATGAAACAGAGCTACAGGATCGGATAAATGAGTCGGGGTTTCAGTGGATTGCTTCCAATACATTTCACCTGGTGAAAGGTCAGACCCTACCGTTTGAAAAAACGAACATCTCTAATCCTCCCCCGTTTCCGCAAACGTTTGTACTGCGTGTGAAGGATGCCGACGGCACAACAGCCAAGGTTGGATTCATCGGGCTAACACTTCCATTTAATAAAGCGAACCATGTAACCTACACAGACCCCATTGCAACGGCTAAAACCTTATACAACGCTTTAAAAGACACCGTTGATGCCGTCGTCGCGATCACACATCAACTTGTGGACGATGACATCCGGCTGGCGAAAGAAATTCCCTGGCTTGCGGCCATACTTGGTGGACATGAGCACGACATGCGTTTAGAAAAGGCAGGCAATGTGTACATCACGAAAGCGCATGCGAATGCTAAGTCGGCCTATGTGGTAAAGCTGCAAATCAATAAAAAGAAGCGCCAGACCGAAGTAAAGCCCGAACTCAAGTACCTGAATGAAACTTTTGGTCTCGACCGCACAACCAACGAAGTGGTGCAAAAATGGGTAAGCATCGCCGACAGTAATTATGCATCACTGGGCTTTAATGCAAAGGAGGTGATCCTTCAAAATTCTGCCCCGCTGGATGGACGAGAGGCGGAGGTTCGTAGGGGCCAGACAAACTTAACGGCACTGATTACCGCTGCGATGGCCGAGGCTTGTCCCCAGGCTGATATTGTGCTGATGAATGCAGGGTCAATCAGGGTAGACGATATTTTACTTCCACCACTTACCCAATATGATATTATTCGCACACTTCCGTTTGGCGGAGGTATCCGGGAAGTGGATATGAAAGGAATACTACTTCAAAGGATTTTAGAAGCAGGCCGGAACAATGTGAACCTTGGCGGGTACCTGCAGGCGCAACCCGTAAATTACAATGCCGCCAACCGTAGTTGGAGAGTGGGCAACCAGCCGCTTGATGTTTACCGTACTTACCGGGTGGCAATGTCCGAATTTCTGCTTACAGGAGGGGAAACAAATCTTGGCTTTTTGACTAAAGACAATCCCGACATAGTTAAAGTATACGATGCCGAAACCGGGGTTGATAATCCTAAGGCTGACCTAAGGCTTGCAGTAGTTAAATTCCTGAAGAAAAAGTAAGCAGCTGCTAAGCCTGCCGCCATTGTAAGCGCTCATATAATCCACTGTAATGGGGTAAGTAATGTAGGATTTGGCAGCTACCCCGAATAGTGTGTAAACCTAAACTCCAGTGAAAACTAACGAAGCAGGGTGACGGACCCTGATTGGGTCACCTTAGATTCGCGGTATAAATCTGTACCCTCAAATATCCAGTAATAGGTTCCAACCGGGAGCTTATTGCCATTAAGGCTACCATTCCAGTAACGTGTGATATCCGGGGTGCCAAATACTTCCTGGCCATAGCGGTTCATGATCCTGAGATAATATTGCGCAATTTGTCCGTCGATTACCGGCCGGAAAACATCGTTGATGCCATCGTTGTTGGGTGAAAACGCATTTGGGGCCACGATTTTTGGCAATGGCGGAGGGCTAATCACCACCACAACCGGTTGTGTGGCCAGGCAGCCAAACTGGTTGCGTGCCCTAATGTAATATGTTCCGGATGTACCAATCGCAGTTGGTTGTATGGTTGATGATGTTGCAGCTGGATTGCTCCAGAATGTATAATCGACACCCGGGGTATTGGCGAACGACGTGGAAACATTAACCGTAGCCGGAAAGACCACCGGAACCGGATTGATTACATTTATTACCGGCAAAGGATTGACCGTTACCAATACTGGTTGTACAATTGAACAACCTGTTGTGTTTGTACCCTTAATATAATATGTTCCGGAACTACTCACCAACTTTGGATCGGGTACAGCCTCTGTTGCACCCGGATCTTTAAAATAAGTATAGGTGAGGCCGGGTGAGCTGGCTTCGGTAACCGGTCTTAGGGTAAGGTCTACATTACCACAGCTAGTCTGGTTCACTAAGTTCATTATAGCTATGCTCACACGTACAGACCTGGTTACATGACAGCCAATGGAGTTTTGTGCCCTGATATAAAACGTGCCATTCTGGTCAATCTTTTCAGGATTAGCTACCCGGGTAGTGGCGAGGGAGTCCCGCCAATAAGAAAATACGAGGCCGGGATCGCTGCCAACGGTAACTAAACTTGTTGTAAGGTCAACCGTTGCAGGACTACAAGCTTCGGGGGGATTTGTCACCAGTAACGAAGGCGGATTGCGGATCAGTACAGTGACTGCCCTGATGTCGTTGCAGCCGGTAGCGTTTACTGCCTTGATATAGTAGGTGCCGCTTTGCTTAACGGCATTCGGATTGGCTAAGTATTCCGTTTCGGAAATATCCCGGAAATAGGAGTAGGTTAAACCAGGCGAACTGCCGGAGGTTACGGCAGGGGCAGTAAGGTCAACACTCGAGAAGGCACAAGCCTCTACCGTATCACGCACCTGGAACACAAAAGACTCCGGCGACAGTACAACGGTTGAATATAAGGTGTCTTTGCAGCCCAGGTTTGGATAAGGAACAATTTCAAGTCCGAAGGTTGTATTGGGCGGCGGTGGCGGTGCTAACAACAAGGTATTGGTTGTACCGAGCACCTGGGAAAAGTCTGCGTTAAACCAGCGGTATTGCTGGAACCCAAAGGGTGCTTTCAGCCTTAACGAGTCGGAGCCATTACAGTAGATGTTGCCCGTAATGGGTGTACTGCAATTTTCATTTACATCAAGATACGCATAGCCAAAGTGGCCGCCCAGCGTACAGTCGTTATTTGTGAATTCAAGACGGATGGTTTTTCCGGCGTATCCATTAAGGTTGATTGTAATTGGCGACCAGGGTTTGTAAAATACATTCTGCCCCAGCGATGACTGCTGGAACCCCAGCAAACTTGACGAAGCAACAAATTCAAAAGATCCGCAGCTTACGTACTGGTTTGAGGTAACATCAAAAACCCGGGACGTAAACCTGGGCTGTTGAAATTCGGCATGATTAGGATTTTGAAAAACAACTGCATAATTATAGATTATACTATAGTCGTTCATATTTGCCGGAATATTGAACGTATAACTCACCCGTTCAGCCTGGGCACCATTTTGATCGTTACCAAGGCGAATTGAGTACCGGCTTCCGTTGGGGCAATTTACCGGGAACTTACCATATGGATCAACGGCTTGCGGCCCGTTGTTGTCGGATATCGTGTGAACATTGCTCATGGAACCAATCGCGGGAACATCGATTAAACCGGTTCCGGTTACTTTGCCCGAAAAGCATTCCCATTTGTTAAATGAGCCGTCTTCGAACCCGATGTTGGGCGGGCATGCCCCCAACTGGGCGTATGCGTTAGACATAAATCCGGAAATCATGAAAACAAGAAAAAGGCAAGCGTATGATCTCGTGGTGTTCATTTATTGCAGCATTCCGGATTAAGGTAGATAAGAAAATACGGGGGTCTATAAAATTAATAGAAATAAGCTGTGATAATGAAAGTTTTTTAAAGTTGGTATACCTGCAGATAGCCTCCTTAAGTGGAGTTCTTATAGGCTTTCGGCAAATACCTTAAAGTCGTCCATAAATCGTTTTGATTGCTTTTTAAAGCTCCCTGGCATTAGCCAGCCGACAAGTCGCATAAAACCGGTAAACTTAAATTCGGTTTCAGCTATCCACCGTGTGCGGTTTTCTGAAAGGGGAATAAATTTGTTGCATACCTTATTGAATACTCCCTTTGCTTCGTAGGTGCCGATGAATTCCTGCGGCAGGTTTCGTTTGGTGATGGTCTCTACCATTTCTATTTCGCGTTTGCCCATCTTGTACTTTAGTAGCGACTTTGCGCCTACCTGGCCGGGAGTACCACTCAGGTTTTTAAAGCTGATTAAACCGGGTTGCCACTTTGGGAGGTTATCCGGGTTGTCGAAAATCTCGACCACCCGGTTTAAAGGCAGGTTGATGCCGATCTCGTTTGTGTATTTCATGTGTGCATTTTGAGCGGGCAAGTCGGCAGCCATCTTGTCCGGCTTTCCCGCAGTGAGTCAAAATACCAGGAAAAGGTTGCGCCTGCTGGTATGCTACCTATCATCTAAATGGCGACCCTTTGCTGGCGGGCCATTGTAAAATCCATTCCACCGACCATCATTGCATCGACAATCTTATTGAAGTACGTTCTGGAGTGGTTTTAGGTTGATGTCTTTACCGGGTAAGTTATAGAAATCGGTGCAGGTAAGTGCAATTTACCGGCGAGCCTAACCTGGTAAGCGGTATGCGGTTGGTGTAAATTTTAGAAGCGGTGAATACTAAGCTAAGGGTCTTTGGTTCAAGACTCATTCCTTTGTCCAGGGCACTTTTGGAGAACGAGTAGCAAGCAGTCAAATGGGCATCATTGTGCCCATGTAACGGGTTGTTAGATAGTCACCTGGCATTATACAACAGCTGGAGTAATACCCTCCCGCCTAAACAAAGAAAGCGCCTCCAAAAGGAGACGCTTCCATTATAGTAAACATCACAAACAATTACTCGGCTTCTGCAACCACTTCTTTTACTTCGGGTATCATCCGCTTCATCATGCCTTCAATCCCGGCCTTCAATGTAATCATACTCGAAGGACAACCGCTGCAGCTTCCCTGTAACATCAGGTTTACTACACCATCGTCGTAGCTTTTAAACTGGATCGCACCTCCGTCCATTTCGACAGCAGGTTTTACATAGTTTTCGAGGAGCTCCTTAATACGCTTAACAACATCGTCGTCATCTGCATTTACGACATTGCCGCCGTCGGCTTTTGTAACAACGATTTGTTCTTCGTTGATCACCGGACCACCGTTTTCGAGATAGTCTTTTAGAAATTGCTTAATGGTTGGAATTACATCCTGCCAATCATCGGTGTCCGACGTTTTGGTGAGGGTAACGAAGTTACTAGCAATAAATACGCTCTTTATAAAGGGAAAACTAAATAGTTCTGTTGCAAGAGGTGAAGGTGCAGCTGTGCTCTCATCAGGGAAGTCGATGCTTTTACCAGGATAAAGCAGCTTATTCGCCACAAACTTCATTGTCTCGGGGTTTGGCGTCATTTCGGTATATATGCTTATCACCGGGTTTCCTGTTTTAATCATAAAAAATTCATTTAGATCTGCCACACAAAAATAACAAATACGCTGGATAATATACCATACATGATTTTGCTAAAGTCCCCGAATTCCAAATACATCGTTACGACCGTTTTGTTTGCTGAACAGCCGTTTGCCTGAAACAGGGCTTGTATCGGCCTTTTCAGGGGCATGCAAACCGTAAACATCCGCTGCGGCAGGCCGTAACTACGGTTTTGAAGCCTTTTTCCGGAACGTTAAAATTTATCAGCTAAGTTGCCGCTGCGTAATCACCAGGAGAGCCAAACCCGGAACAAATCAACTTCGGTCTTTACTGCCGTCATTCAACAATCCTCAGTTTCGCATAATTGAGCATGATCTTTTTTTCGCCATTGTGCTCGAACTTAACGGTTGCAATCGGGTTGTGCGCCGAACCTTCCATCTTCAGCACCGATCCAAAGCCGAACTTTTGGTGCTCTACCTTTTGCCCTGCCTGTAAACCAGTGGTGTCGCTTGCCACAAAGTCGGTGCTGGGTACGTGTGTCACCACTTTAGGAGTAGGTGCCGCAGCAGGCATATAAGATGGTTTTGCTGCTGGTGGAGGTCCATACTTCTCGGCTACTTTAGCACCGCTGCTCTTCCAGCCAGCATCGGGAAAACCCCGGTTCATTCGTTCAAATGCGGTTCCCTGTGCAAAGCCGTTGCTTTGGTTCCGGGCACCGCCGCCAGAAAAACTCCTGTCGATGTATTCGGCCGGCATTTCTTCAATAAACCTGCTGGGTTCGTTTTGTACGAGCTGGCCAAAACGGTAACGGGTGTTGGCATACGTTAGCCAGAGATGCTTTTTGGCCCGGGTTACGGCTACGTAAAATAACCGCCGTTCTTCTTCAAGTTCCTCCCTGGTATTAATGGCCATGCCGTTTGGAAAAAGGGTTTCCTCAATACCACCTACAAATACGCAGGCAAACTCAAGACCTTTTGCAGCGTGTATGGTCATCAGCTTCACAACGTCGCTGTTCTCTTTATCGTCGTCTGCATCGGTGAGCAGGGTAATTTGTTGCAGGTAGCTGCCCAGGTTCTTTTCACCCAGCTCGCCGTCGTCGTTGCTTGGGCTCTCCGTCCATTCTTTTATCGAGTTCAACAACTCCTGTATGTTTTCGTACCGCGCGAGTCCTTCGGTGGTTTTGTCGTTAAACAGTTCTTTTACAATATTGGTGTGCTTGCCCACCTGCACGGCAACGTCGTATGCATTTTTATCGGTCAACAGGCTCTGAAAGTATTTTATCATTACGACGAAGTTGCCGATGGCCTCAAGTGTTGCGCCTTTGAAGCCGTTTTGGCCCGCAGACTCAAGCACCTGCCACATGCTGATCTTTTTATCGTTTGCGATCGTTACCGATTTTTCGATCGTCGTTTTGCCGATACCCCTGATTGGGTAGTTGACGATACGTTTTAGCGCTTCTTCATCGTTGGGGTTAACTATCACGCGCAGGTAAGCGAGGATGTCTTTGATCTCTTTACGCTGGTAGAAACTTACACCGCCATAAATGCGATAGGGAATGCCCATCCTGCGGAGGCTCTCCTCAAATGAACGGCTTTGGGCGTTTGTACGGTACAGGATTGCAAAGTCACGGTTGAAATAATGGTTCCTGAGCTTTTGTTCCTGTATGGTGTCGGCTACAAACTTGCCTTCGTCGTTGTCTGTAACCGTTCTAACCAGCCTGATCTTTTCGCCGGTGGTATTGTCTGTCCACAGGTTTTTGGGTATTTGACCCTTGTTATTTTTGATAACCTCGTTGGCGACATTCAGTATGTTTTGGGTGCTGCGGTAGTTTTGCTCCAGCTTCACCACTTTTACGTCGTCGTAATCTTTTTGAAACTGGAGAATGTTTTCGATCGTTGCCCCGCGAAAACTGTAGATACTTTGAGCGTCGTCGCCCACCACCGCAATGTTTTCATGCACAGCTGCAAGTAATTTGATCACCTGGTATTGGGCGCCATTGGTATCCTGGTACTCATCGATCATAACGTACCGGAACTTGTGCTGGTATTTGTGCAACACTTCGGGAAAATCGCGCAGTAGCTCATAAAACTTAAAGAGCAGGTCGTCGAAATCCATTGCCCCGTTTTTGAAACATCTTGCCGCGTAACGCTTATAGATTTCGCCGATCATGGGCCGGTTACTGCGGGCATCTTCCTGCGAAATGTGGTAATCGTGCTCGTAGTCTGCGGGACCAACCAGCGCATTTTTGGCGTTTGATATGCGGTTGTGCACTACGCTTGGTTTGTAGTGCTTATCGTCGAGGTTAAGTTCGTTGATGACCGTTTTGAGTACGCTTCGGCTATCGTCGGTATCGTAAATTGTGAAGTTGTTCGGGTAGCCCATTTTTGGAGCCTCAACCCTTAAGATGCGTGCAAAAACGCTGTGAAAGGTGCCGATATACAGGTTTCTTGCCTCAGAGTTGCCCAGGATCTTCTCCACCCGCTCCTTCATTTCGGCTGCGGCTTTGTTGGTAAACGTAAGCGCAAGTATGTTAAAAGCATCAACTCCGTGGGCACTCATCAGGTGTGCGATCCGGGTGGTCAATACCTTGGTTTTGCCACTGCCCGCCCCCGCCACAATGATAATGGGGCCGTCTTTATGCATCACGGCTTCCCGCTGCATTTCATTTAATTCACTTAAGTAATCCCGCATCCAGCGAAGGTACGAACGGGTATGGTGGAAAAGAAGGGGCGTTGAAAAGTTGAGGGAAATTTATATAGTCATGAGATAGGAGTGATGAGATATGAACGATGAGATATGAGTAATGAAATATGAGTGATGAGTCGTTTATTTAAGAACATTACTTTGGGCCTAACTGTGATATTTCTATTCAGCATTGTTACGTCGCACTCTTGTACTATCATTACAATACGCAGCTTTATTGCAGAGCACAAGCTTAAGTAAACGACATTGAGATATGAACAATGAAATATGAGTGATGAGACGTAAATTTCATGCCGGGCTCATTTGGCGGGTAAGTCGTTCTGAGCTCGTTTCAAAACCCCGGTTTGCGGATGGCAGTTCTTTTATATGCAGATACCTTTATCAAGGTTGGAGGGGGAGACCTGGTCCGGGTTGGGATGCGCGGGTTGATGGCATCATTCCTACAACTTCCACCAAAAAGTCACCGGTCGCTTTTTCCACCGCGGGGGTATCCTGTGAAACGATGTGGGAGCCAAGCACATGATGGCCCGCGGTGGGTATCGACAACGCTCTTCGTTGGTTTGCCGGTGTTCCAAGCAGCTTCATCATTTGCCGGATCGCGGAAACCTTAACTACGGGATCCTGGTGTTCCGCATCCCTGTAGTAGTATAATGAAAGCACAGGTTGGCGCACTGCCGCAAAAGTCGCCTTTGTCATTGCGGTTTCGAGGTACTCCTGTAACTGAACAGCCGACTCTAGCCGGTATTGGTAATACCAGTACTTCTTATACTCAGGGGTGTTATTCTTTGCGTAGTTATACTCCGAGCCGGTGACCTGGCGGGCAATCTCCAGACCCCATGGATCATTTAAAATGCCTGCTTTAGCATTGTTAATCTCGATGTTTGGCGACATCAGCACCAATGCAGCAATATCAGGATAAGTTGCCGCAAGTTGTAGGGCCAGGCTCCCACCTGTTGAGGTGCCCATTATAATCACCTTTTCACCAAGTTGGCGGCCAATCGCAAGGGCCTGCTTTGCACTTTCCCATAAGCCATCAGCGGTAAGGTTGATCATTGCGTCGACGGTATCTATGCCGTGTTCCGCCAGGCGGCTGAGGTAGAGGTTGCAGCCAAACTTCCTGGCAATATTCATATGAACAGGGTTGCCTTCTTCACGGCTGGCGCTAAAGCCATGCAGGTATACAATAGCAAAGGGTGTTTTCTGCCGGAGGCTGTCGTTCCAGACGATCATGGCATTATTTCCCGGTTTAATCTTTCTCGCGGTTTCGAGCTGCTGAACGTATTGTTCCAATTGCTGAGATCCCGACGGCACGTCGGGTAACGCTTTCCGGTACAAAGGATCAGACGGCTGAGGCCCGAAAAGGTAAACCCCGGTCATAGCAGCAGCAGCGAGCAAAAGCCATTTGATATAACGCATCTGATTTTTTGGCTAATCTACATGCTTTATCCAGCCCGTGATATGATTGTGCTGCAGTAAAAGCTAAAATGCTATAGGTCCAGGTAGCCTTTGTAAGATCACGTAAAACCCCGGTAAATACTTACACGAATTGGTGCTTGCCGCTTGACGCGAGAACATTTGCAAGACTATGTCAAGAGGGCAGGCTGGTTTGCATTCAACTGGCTGAAAAGCGCTTCTACAACAATGCCTTTCACGATTGCTTCCCTTTAAGCACAATGTGTGCTGTTATCAAACAATGCTGCCTTGCTGATTATCTTTCCCGAGGTATTCCTTAAGATGGGTTCCGATAAGGTCCGTCCAGCCCTGCACAAAGTTGGTTTTTGCGAAATCGGGATTTGCCGGAAAGGTTTCAAGTCCTGCATGGGTAAGTCTGAGACGGGTGGCTCCTGCCTCGTTAAACAGTTCCCAGGTTACAAGTGAATCCCCATCGTAGCCTTCGTAGCGCCAGGTATAAGCGAGCTTTTTACCCGGAATGACTTCGGTAACCCTGCACCGGTGTAAATACTGCCTGTCTTCAGGACCGCCTTCGAAGCTGAACTCAAAACCTACCTCGGGTTTAAACTCGGCGAGGTCGAAGTACCATTGCTTCATTTGCGCTTTGTTGGTAATGGCTTCCCATACCTTGCTGATTGGCGCCTGGTACGTTCTTTCAATTACAAAGGGTTCATTGATCATCGGTTTCAGTTTTAGTTATGAATGGTTTTGCTGGCTTTAATCTTCGTTTGTTGAGCCTGGTTTTGAACTGGTACCGGATGTCGACTCCAGGAACTCACCAAGCGCATCAAGCTTGTTGTTCCAAAATACCCTGTACTGCTCCACCCACGATGCAACTTGCGAAAGCGTTTCAAGGCTGGCCTCACAATACCGCTCCCGGCCTTGAACGCGTATGGTTATAAGACCACACTGTGTGAGTATTTTTATGTGTTTTGAAATAGCCGGGCGGCTAATCTGAAATTGCTGGGCCACTGCATTAAGGTTTAGCGATTGTTTTGCCAGCACCTGGATGATTTCGCGCCGGGTGGGGTCAGCAATTGCCTGGAATACATCTCTACGCATATTGAGAAATTATGTAACCGTTTAGTTACAAATGTAGCTGTTCGTATTGGCAAACCAAATGATATGCGGTTTATTCCCGGGCATAATGTAACTACGTGCGCTTCCTTATGTTCCGGGTTAAAATGGTTATTCTTTAGCAAATGTTTGCCTGAAGACAATTACCGGTGTCGATATTTACTAAATTAACCGTCGGTTTAACCAAATGATTAAAAATTAGCAATCGGGGTTTATGAAAAAACAATTTTTCGGGCTGCTGTTACTGCTGTCCGTTGGCGGTGCGGCATTTAGCCAGGGATCGGCTGCAAAGAAAATTCTACCCTTTCCTATTCAGCAAAAAAAGCTGGCAAACGGGTTGAACGTTGTTACCGTGCCATTTAATAGTCCGGGACTGGCCTCACTATATATAGTGGTACGTGCCGGAGCACGCGAAGAAGTGGAGGCTGGCAAAACCGGGTTTGCCCATTTTTTTGAACACGTGATGTTCAGGGGCACGGAGAAGTATTCAAAAGAAGCTTACGACGTTGCCTTAAAGTCAATTGGTGCATCCGCGAATGCGAATACCACCCAGGATCGCACTCTGTACCATATGACCGGTAATGCCGGGAAACTCGAAAAAATGTTTGAACTCGAAGGGGATCGCTTTCAAAACCTGAAATATTCGGAGCACGATTTTAAGACAGAAGCAGGGGCGGTTAAAGGCGAATACACCAAAAACTCCGCAAGCCCGTACCAACAGTTGTATGAAAAAACCCTCAACACTGCTTTTGATAAGCATACCTATAAGCATACTACGATGGGCTTTTTTGCCGATGTGGTAGACATGCCTAACCAGTACAATTATTCGCTAACTTTTTTCGACCGTTTTTACCGCCCGGAGTACACAACGATTGTTGTAGTAGGCGATGTGAAGCAACAGGATGTAAACCGCTACGCGGAAAAATACTTTGGCAACTGGAAACCGGGCAACTACAAACCCGTGATCGAAGCGGAACCTCCACAAACCGGAACCCGGTATGCTCATGTAAACAATCCGTCGTTTCCGCCTTACCTGAGCCTGAACTATAAGGGACCTGCCTTTTCAGATCGGTCGGTTGATCTTGCTGCATTAAATATCCTCTCGACTTACCTGTTTGCCGAAAGTTCCGACCTGTACCAACAGCTGGTTGTAAAAGAACAAAAAGTTCGTTCCCTGGGCGGCGGCGCAGGATCAACCCGGGACGCACAATTGATCACGATAGCTGCCTCAGTGGTAAATGCTGCAGATCTGCAGTACGTAAAAGATGCTTTGGTGAAAGCGCTTGAGGAAGCAAAATCAAAAACGGTTAATGCGAAGCTGCTTGCGGATACCAAATCGCTGATCAAATACAGTTTTGCGATGCGGCTCGATAGCCCCGACCAGATTGCAAATACCCTTGCCCAGGCGATCTGGTTAACAGGAAACCCGGAAGCAATAAATAATTTTTACGCATTGTTCGACAAAGTGACCGCAGCTGATATCATGAACGTTGCAAAAAAGTATTTCACCCCGGACGCACTCACCATTGCCACCATTGGCCCCGGTGAACAGGGAAGTGTTAAGTAATTATTCAATCCAAGAAAATCATCATGAAATTTATCATATCAGCCGCTTTAATGCTGTCGCTTGCTGTCGCAAACTCGTCGGCCTCCGCACAAGATGTAGTTGAACTAAAGCAGTCACAGTCGAATAAGGTTATCATAAAGTTGATGTTTAAAAATGGTTCCGTAACTGACCCGGCGGGCAAAGCCGGTCTAACATCCGTAACTGCTGGCACGCTAACCGAAACCGGTACCAAAACGCTTACCAATAAGCAAATACGTGAGATCATCTATCCCATGGCTGCCAGTTATTATGCAACCGTTGACAAAGAGGTTTCTGTATTTACTTTTGCCGTCCACCAGGACTTTCTGGAAAAGTTCTACCCCATAGTTAAGGGACTAATGCTTACACCTTCATTTGCTACGGAAGACTTTGAACGTGTAAAGTCCAACCAGTTAAATTATGTTGACCAGGTGATAAGGGCTTCATCAGATGAAGACTATAGCAAACTCGCCTTGGAGGATCTTCTGTTTCGCGGAACTCCCTACCAGCACATGGTAGATGGCAATGTAGCAGGTGTTCGTTCTATAACGGTGGAAGATGTTCGGGCGCATTACAAAAACTATTTTACGCGAAATAACCTTACCATTGGTATTGCCGGTAATTATAGCCCGGCTTTTCTTGCAAAACTGAAAGCCGATATGTTGGCTTTGCCAGATAGCAAACCTGCACAGCCAAAGATTGTTCCGGCTAATGTTCCTGATGGCATACAGGTGGAAATCATCTCCAAGAAGGATGCACTTGGGTCTGCAATTTTTACGGGTGCCTCGCTTTCAATTACGCGCTCCAGCGACGATTTTGCAGCGATGATGGTAGCCAACTCACTGCTTGGTGAACATCGGAAAAGTTATGGCAGGTTGTACGACAAATTACGCAATCTGCGATCTATGAACTATGGTGATTATTCCTATATTGAATGGTACGAGGCCGGCGGGAACAATATGTTGCCGGTACCGGGAGTGCCACGGTCGGCAAACTATTTTTCGCTTTGGATACGGCCCGTGCAGATTGCAGAAGGTTTAAAGGCGCAGTATGCCGAACTGAACAACATCCAGGTTGGTCATGCACATTTTGCGCTACGACTCGCGATAAGGGAAGTAGATGAACTTGCTACCAATGGAATGAATAAAGAGGATTTTGAGGCAACCCGTGACTTCCTGAGAAGCTATAACAAACTCTACATCCAGACACCGGAAAAGCAACTTGGATTTCTGATGGACGCCAGATTTTATGGACGCAAAAATTATATTGAAGAGATGGATGCGCTATTGGCTAAGCTAACGTTGGATGACGTAAACCGGGCAATGAAAAAGTACTGGCAGGTAAACAACATGTTTGTTACCATTGTAACCGACGACAGTGAAGTTGGTCCGCTTGCTGAAGCATTAAAGAACAATACTCCATCGCCAATGAGTTATTCGAACCTCGTAAAAGAGGGACTTCCAAAAACGATTACCGATGAAGACGAAAAGATTGCCAACTACAAATTGAATGTAAAAGCGGTTAAGATTGTCGACAGTAAGGATACATTTAAATAATTCAGGGATCAATGTTAAAGCGGATTGTTGGACCGAATTCATTTTGACATATAGGTACGCTTTATCGTTCTGCGAAGCAGAAAATCTATTCATTTCAAAGCCGTAGCAAAAGGATTGTTTTAGTAGATGGATTTTCGCCAAAAACCGATTAAGATCATTTCAATCCGTATTATCCGCGTTCGTATACCGATGTGTACACACTGTAGGTACAAGAGAGTAACACCGCGTCCGACTGGCGTCAGCCGGGCAGGTAACGATGATCAGTAGAATTCCAGATGATGGTCCCTAAAAGAACGCTTTAGTAAACTGATAGCGATGAATTGTAAGATGTGCTTTCCGGCCAAATGCCTGGGGATTTGCCGTAATTGTTGGCTAAGAGTCCAGACAATAAACCCCGATGTGCGCGCGATACTATTCAAAAAGATGCCTCATAAATTAAAGAGCCGGGAGTTTAGCCCGGCTCTTTTGTATGATCAACTACTGTAATAAACGGATTGCTTACTCTTTTTGTTCTTTCTGTTCTTGCGTGATAAAATCGCAACAAGTGCGCCGGTGACAACTACACCGATAGCTATTTTCTGAACAAAATCTTTCCGGTTGTATTTCCATTCAGCCTGCCAGCCACGCTCTGCAAAGGGATTCGGCAAAATGCCTTTTGCAAAATCTTCGATATAGCCTTCTACAACATTAATCCGGTCAGCTAATACGAGGGGAACCCAGTGCGCATAAGTAGATTCGCTGTAACGAAAAGCCCATCTCCTGATCATCCCGCTTAAACTGTGTGGAGGTGTGGAGGTTCCGAAAACTGCGGGGGGACGTGGGCGTTCGATGGACTGCAGTATTTCTATATCAATCGGTTGTTGTGGAGGTGGCTCGTAATTCAGGCGTTCGTGATCCGCACCGTTCCAATCTTTCATCGGGTACGTGGGATCATTCTCAGGATCGGCATCGATGCCCCATCCTTTGATGTGTGCATACTTATCTTCATTATTTTCCATGGTAGATGAATTTATGCTCTGGCAGCAGGTGGGATAAGAACGGGTTTAATACAATTGTCGCGTTTTGCTGAGAAGATGTGGTATCCTTCAGCAACCTCTTCCAAAGGTATCTTATGCGAGATAAGGGCTTTTGGATTAAGACGGCCTTCTCTAACGTGTTCGATAAGCCGTGGTAGTAGTCGCTTAACCGAAGCCTGGTTGGCCCTGATGGTCAAGCCTTTATTTAATACGTTGCCGATTGGCACCAAAGCATCAAGCGGGCCGTACACGCCAACAATAGAAACAATGCCACCCTTTTTAACCGAATTGATTGCCCAATGTAAAGCCGTTGCTGATCCGCCCGTGAGTGGCAACTTGCGACCTACCAGCGATTGCAATGCGTCGCCTGCAGCTTCGCAGCCTACCGCATCGATACAAACATCGGCCCCATACCAGCCAGTCGTCTTCTTCAGGAACACGACCGGATCGTCCATCTCTTTAAAGTTATAAGCCTCGCACTGCGCATAGTTTCTCACAAATTCAAGTCGGTAATCAATATGATCAATTACAATCACACGGCCTGCACCAAATAGCCAGGCGCATTTTGCAGCCATAATCCCCACTGGCCCGGCACCAAACACAACAACGGTATCTCCCTTGCGGATACCACCCATTTCGGCAGCCTGGTAACCTGTGGGTACCACATCCGTAAGCAGCACAGCATCATCAAGATCCATCCAGTCAGGAATAATTGTCGGACCTACGTCTGCATACGGCACACGCACATATTCTGCCTGTCCGCCATCATAGCCGCCCGCAGTATGGGAGTAACCAAATATGCCACCAACAGCAGTTGCCTGCGGATTGGACTCGTGGCAGTTACCAAATAATTGCTGCCTGCAAAACGGGCAGGATCCGCATGCGATGTTAAACGGCACCATGATGTGGTCGCCTACCTTAAGCTTTTCCACTCCGGGACCTACTTCCTCAACAACACCGGTAAATTCATGACCAAAAGTCATCCCAACACGCGTATCGGGCACGAGACCATGGTACAAGTGAAGGTCGGATCCACAAATACAAGAACGGGTTACACGCACGATGGCGTCGCTGGGATGTTTAATTTCCGGGTACGGTTTGTTGCGATCGGCGCGTACCCTGAAAGGACCCCTGAAATTCATTGCTAACATAGGTTCTCCTTCTTTTTTTGAGTGTTTGTAATTGAATGATACCGTTTGTTAAGAGGGTTGAGCTTAGGTATTAACTGGTATTCCTGTAAAGCATGCACAGCAATATCTGAGTCTGTTGATATACATCAAATTCGTCATAAAAACCATTCCACTAACCTGAAACGCTTTGGCGGTTAATCCCTTCCTGAAATTGGAAGCCGGAACAACTAAGACTTAACGATGCGTAAACCATTAAAAAGATTATATTCTAGCCATCGGGTTGAACTCAACCAAGCGCAACCATAATAAACCAAAATGATGATGACAAAGCAGATGCATTACAGACCGTAACTCCCGTGGCATAATCTTCGAAGTATTTCTACATGGGTCCGGTATTCCAATAAGTTTTGGTGCAGTTAGATTGTGGATGTGGTTGCCGGGTGAATAAGGTTAATGTAACCCCTGTCGGATCCGGGACGGGACTGGAGACAGTAGTTTTTATAAGAGTGATGTAGACCGTTGACTTGCAACCCCTGGATGCTGAAATGATGACGGATTATAGGTCATAAGCGTTTGATAGAACAGCGTAGTTGAGATGCTCAGCGGGTTAACGATATCAGGTGTTAATACAACGCAGGGCAGTTGCCGGAGCTTTTCACCTTCACGCGTGCGCAACGTTTCAACTTGTGGAAAGTGCTATACAAACATGATTGCCGTAGTTCGAATGAATATATGCATCCTAATTAGCGGGGTGCGGAGTTAAAAGCAGGGTAGATGATTTGCACCGGTGGTTATTGCGCGTACCGGGGCTCATATTGATAACACATTTTGATCTGGATCTATAGTTTACTATTTCAAAAGAATTTCCAAACATCTAAATAAAACATCATGGCAAAAAACGAAAATACCGGCAGCAAAGGAAAAGATGGAACAACAACTAACAACAAAGGTGAAAGTCAGCAAAACCCCCAAAAAGGAGCAGCTGGCGTAAGCAAAAAAGACACCGGTAAACATAAAAAAGATGAGTCTGACGGTGCAGACCACAACACCACGAAAAAACAGGAAAACAGCATTTAGCAACGGGTAGCAACTACCTGTTTGCGCTACCTTTTACCGCGGAGATGTGCGGCTATGTCGTTTGGCATGGCCGCACGCTTTGTTGGGCCTAACCTAATAAACGTAACATGAAAAATCTTGTTTCAGCAACTTTCAGGAATGATTTTGTGACGCACTTCGACGGTGACGAAAGCGGCAATACAAGACCCCGCCAGACCCCGGGTGTTCTATACAGTAAAGTTGCTCCAACCCCGGTAAAGAAAGTGAGCCTGCTAGCCTGGAGTGATGAGCTTGCCCGGGAACTCGAGCTTACCAGGCCGGAAAGCCAGGAAGAAGTTGACGTTCTTGGTGGTAACCAGGTAACCCCATCCATGTATCCTTATGCTGCATGTTATGCCGGGCACCAGTTTGGCAATTGGGCAGGACAACTGGGCGACGGAAGGGCAATTACCCTTGGCGAGTTACAAACCTCTACCGGGCAAACATGGGAGCTGCAGTTAAAGGGCCCCGGGCTTACACCATATAGCCGTATGGCAGATGGCCGTGCTGTACTCCGGTCGTCGTTAAGGGAGTACCTGATGAGCGAGGCCATGCATTACCTGGGCGTGCCAACAACCAGGGCGCTTAGTCTTGTTACCACCGGTGACCTGGTGATGCGGGATATGTTTTACAATGGTAATCCTGAATATGAACCAGGTGCAATCGTTATGCGGGTTGCCCCGACTTTTATACGATTTGGCAATTTCGAGATTCTTGCTGCGCGTAGAGAAAACGAAAACTTACAGAAACTGGTAGACTGGACCATTGATCACCACTACCCGCATATCCAGGGCGAAAACAAGTTGATAGACTGGTACAAGGAAGTGGTTGAGCGAACCGCGGGGATGATTGTCGAATGGATGCGGGTAGGCTTTGTTCACGGTGTCATGAATACCGATAATATGTCGATCCTCGGATTAACCATAGACTATGGTCCGTATTCTTTTGTTGATGATTATGACGTAAACTTTACTCCCAACACGACCGACTTGCCCGGGCGACGCTATGCCTTCGGTAAGCAGCCCGCGGTTGCCAAATGGAACCTTGCCTGTCTTGCGGGTGCACTTTCGCCCCTGGTAAACGATGATGAAAAAATCCAGGCGGCGCTCGAGACCTACGACGATGTGTATTGGGCCAAATATTACCGAATGATGGGCGATAAACTCGGGTTTAACGAGATTACCCCTGCTGACATCAACTTCATCAATCGCTTTGAAAAAATATTGAAAGCAGTAAAACTGGATATGACGATCTTTTTCCAATTACTCATCGATCTGGTTGAGCTAAATGAAGAAGAACCAAACATTCTCCAACACTTCAATGAGAGTTTTTACCGTGAATTAAAGGAGGCAGAGCAGGAGATGGTTACAACCGTAATCACCAGCTACCTTCAACGCATAAAAGAAAACGGATCAGATCTTGAAACCACAGTGGCACTGATGCGAAAAAGCAATCCCCGCTTTATATTACGGAACTACCTTTTACACCAATCTATCGAAGACCTGGAAAAGGGTGACTCAGGGTTGTTTCAAAAGCTGCAGGAAGCGATAAAAGACCCCTACAGCAATCGCTTTGAGGAATTTTTTGTAAAGCGCCCGTCATGGGCCACCCAAAAGGCGGGTTGTTCGATGTTGAGTTGCAGCTCCTAAGACCTAGATCATTACTTCTCCATCAGCAAATTTGTATGGCTAAGTGGCTGAACCGGGTTGCCGGTTTGGCCGCAGCCGTGCTGTAATGAATCGATGTGCCCGGCAATACGGTATTCGTCAAATTGAGGCTATAAATTTCCCTTTAAATTTTTTCGATTGATGGTCAACCAGTACTAATTCCAGCCCCGGATTTAACCATTTTATATACATTATTTTTATTAAGTTTGTTATATGCGGGACAGGGTAATAAATAACGGTTTATCGAAACAATTCAAGTATCATACGGTGCTTGATCTGTGCGACTGTTATACCTGTTCGTTCAAAGAGTTTCTGCCATTTAACTCCGGTATGTATTACTACTCCAGCTTCAAAGCTTTTAAAAGTCTTGCCCCGGCCTAACCCTTCGTAGGCTCGGGGAATGAAACTTCGTTCATCATTATGACCGAAGTTCTATCCAATATGCACGGAATGTTACCCGGCATACGCATACAGGCTTAATCAAAAGATTTACTATTCATCTGGCTATGCTGTCAGCATCAATTCAGTCAGGTTGCCTGCCCGGCGGGTGCATCACTCCAAAATATAATTAGTAGTACCAACTGCAACAATCAAAACTTTAGCCTACAGTTTATCGAGGTAACACAATGTGTTGCACCCAGGCAGAGGTAAGTACAGGTATGTTCCCGCTATAGCCGGATTTCTGCCATGCGTAATTACAAGAAAATAAAAACAATATCATATCAACATAAAATAAACAAGATGTCACGGAAAGAAAATCTTCCTCCCATCGACGCGACGTTTATCCTGCTATTTGTATTGATGGACGCGTCGGTTTTGGAACATGCATATTTAAACAACAATACCCGGTACCTTTTTCTAGCATTGTTAGCACCGGTATTGGTTGCCATTTCATGGCTGGTTAGTAAGCGCAGTCATGCAACTCCTGCTGATGAGCCTAAAAAAGGTAAAACAACCTTTGTAGCCAAATCAGAAGAAGTTAGTCACATAACCTACAGCCAGATGAATTGATCATTTTAATTCTTCCGGTTTAAAAAAACGAACGCCATTTGTAAGACTGGAATGTTTGTACAACCAGTAGATCCAAACATAGGATTGCTGGTTGAAGGACGTTTTTCCGGGCCCTCCAAATGGCTTTTTGATTCCAGGTCTTTGCTGAGCAGGGTCAGCTTTGTAATTCGAAAGCGGTAAATATTACAAAAGTGAAAGAACGGGTAAGCACAGGCTATGCACCTTTTAAAAGTACTGTTGAATTTTCTGCAGCTCCGTCTGGATTTCTGCCTGCTTATACTCACCAGCTAACAGGAAAGAGTTTTTCTTGAGGTTTAGCTTATCCTTTGTCTCCGTCATTTCCTGGGAGATCTGGCTGATCTCCTTTTTTAGCGCATTTATCTTTTCCGTGAGGGCCTGTAGCTCTTCGGCTTTTTTCTGGATGAGTTGTTCGCGATGTTTTACTTCCCGTTGGTATTGTTGCGCATGTGCACCCTGGAATGCGTTCAGATCGCGGCCAATAATGTTATGGTATTCCTGTGCAGTAGAAACCAGTTTTTCTTTAGTTAGCCCCGTTCTTTTCAGCACATTAAATGCCGTACGATACCGGGTTTCTTCATCAGTAATATTGCCGATGTCGGTTTTGCTGTCAATAAATTCTTTAAAATCGGTGCCTGCAAATAGCGGGTTTTTTGCGTTCGCATCATCTATGAGCTGCTCAAAATATTGTTGGTGCTCCGGTAATGGCAAGCCCGGTGCGGGTTGTGCCGGGGTGTGCTGAAATGATGCCGGTGCAGGTTGAGACTGTGCCGGCGCGGCTATATTGCTGCCCGTTATTAGTGGATGTTCAACATTCTCCGGCACGGGTGGCACATAAGCAGCTTCAGGCAAAGGCGCCCGCATTACCGGCGGGGTATTTTGTTTTTCCTCAGTCTTCTTTTTCTCTTCTTCAAATTCAACGAAGGGACTTAATATCTGTTTTAGTAAACTCATATCGGTTAATTGAATTTGTAAAGCTTTGCAATTTGCGTGTCAGGAACTTAACGCTTTAAACCAGGTATAAGATTACAAATTATATGCTGCAATGGTTATTTATTCGCAATCGTAACCATAACAACCCGGCCCCCATCTTCAGCGCTGAGCAATAGTTTTTTGCCATCGGTAATGTCCACCATTTTGCCGGGAGGAATATCCTTGTTCTCTGTCAGGTCTTTTAGCGAGGTTAACTTTTGGTTTACCAGCACCCATTGGCCGTTGTAGAAAGTAAAATAGCCCACCGGTGTTTTTTGCTCTGGGGTAAGCCGTTCGTTACGTACCACGTTGCGGTTAACGTGCCATTGAAAAAGGTATTGATTGTTGTACACCATCAACCGGTGGTGTTCGGGTTGCCAAACCGTTGGTCTGAATTCGTAATAGAGGTCCAAAACCGGCACGGTACCATTTACCGGGGTGCCGCAAAACGGGCACTTAGGGGTTGTCGTGTTGTCGAATACAAACCACTTCTGGTCGCACCTGCTGTTGCTGCAGGGCTGCATCAGGTCGGTAGTTTTTAGCAATGCGTGCTCCCAGTTGTCGGCGTTTGGGCGAAGGTTCGGATGATGCAACCCTGCTACAAAAGCGTCGTCAAACAGCTTTTTCAAATAAGGCCCTGTAACAGTATAGGGTATCTTGTCCACATCTCCCCAGGGCAGTGCCGATTTAGCAAGCTGGTTTACTTTAGGCCTGTTCGAAAGGTCGGTAGGGTGCTCGATAAACAGTGCCTTCTCACCCATGCTCAGCAAGTCATCTTTTTCCGTATCAAGGTCGTTTACTTTACCGCCCTTAAGCGGGTGCCGGTAAAGCAGGTACATATAAATCATTACGGCCAACGCATGCAGGTCGGTTGTGCGGTTTGCATGTTTCCGGTTTGCGTCTCTAAGGTCCAGGTGTTTGGTAGCGAGCACCTCGGGCGCAATAAAGTCGGCGGTTCCAATTACATCGGGCGGAAATAATCCCGGCACAACAAGGCCATCAATATCGATGATTGTGGCTGCCCGGCTCACCGGGTCAATCAAAACGTTTTTGTACGATAAATCCGAATGCGCCAGTCCCGCCGCATGTAATCTTTTTACACCCCGGGCTATCTTAATATTTATCTGGAAGTAGCTCAACCACGATCCTAGTTCCGACTCGTCGAGCCGGAGCGGAAATTGCCTGTTCCTGAACTTCGACGAAGCAAACCATAAGCCCTGCTTTTCTTTTCCTTTAATGCCTTCGCCAGTTGCATATCCCTTTTTAAAAAAAAAGTTTTTGTCGTAAGCCGGTACAATCAGGCCAACCTTATCGCCGCTTTCCACCATATCGGTGGGCCAGCAATACAATTCCTTATAGTAGTCGCCGTGTTCCCGGTTAAAAAAATTATCGTAGTACTGGGTAACAATTTTGCGCAGCCTTTCTTTTGTATTAAAGTCCTTTGCATCCCGGTAAAAAGCAACCACATAAGATTTATCCGGGCCGAAATAAACATCCTTCATGCCACCCCGCATCGGTTCCCCATTATCAACATACTGGTAAGTTTTACCTGGTGTTATCGCCGATGTCACAGATTTGATACTCATTGCTAAAATTTTATTTACGATCCAAACCAGGTTAGCTTTTTGGTGACCGGCAGCATAACATTTCCCTGCATCGTTGCCCGCCCGGCTGACGCCAGTCGGACGCGGTGTCACTCACTTGTACGGCATTTACTTTATTCAGCTTTCGCGTTGCCTGCAAGCTGCCGCTGTGTTTGCAGGCAGGCGGGAATGGGAGCACCCGGAAAAACTCCTTAGAAAACAATAGCCAGCGTACGGTCGTCATGGTTTCCCGGGCTCCAGAAATCCATCCAGGCCGAAAATTGCGAAACGATGTCGGGATTTGCCGTACTCAGTGCTACGCTAATGCCATCTTCGTTTTTACCACCGAGGTCCGCCAAAAACTCCTTCCACTTTTTTATATTCGGAAGGTTAGCTTCCACTACAAACTTGGCATCATAGATCCCATCCGACATCATAATGAGGTACGAAAAATCTTCAACCACCTTAAAACCAAATCGGGTTGCAAATTTTTGATCATGAAAAATTTCGGGCATTGTTATAAAGCGGGTACCACCTCCGAATTCGCCAACATCAATCCAGTTCATTAAGGTTACTTCGCTTACGTCTTTATTTAACAATGCAATGGGGCAGTCACCAACACCAAACGATAGAAGGGCGTAACCTGTTTCGTACTTTTTAAACAGGGTAAAAATTAGGGTTGTGTTCAGGTCCTTAACGGGAACAGATACCTCGGCTGCGAAAGCGATCAGCTTTTTATGTACGTGCAGGGCTGCCTTACCAAGGTTATTGTAAACGTGTTGGTTTATTTTTTTCTGAATCTCTGAGTTATCGGTTTTGTACTGTTTGAGCAGCTCGTCAAAAACAGCCATTCCCTCAACTGCGGGTTGATCAAGAAAGTATTCAACAACCGTGTTGCAGGCAAGGGCTGAGCCTTTCCTGGAGATCTTTGCACTTCCTGCCCCATCAGCCACCACTACAATGTTCCAGCCGCCAGGTAGTGCTTTAAACGCAAAATCATCTTCCCTGAAGGAACCGACATTTGCATGTGACCTTCCCCGTTTTGATGAAACAAGAATTGACCTGTCGCCAAGTGGTTCAAAAGCCGTTACATCATCTTCTTTCCAATAGGGATCCTGCTGATTACTATCCAGCTTCTTCCATAATGATTTCGGATCGGGATTGATGATGATTGGAATAACTTTCTCGTGATATGGAGCATCTTCCGGTTCTTCCTGCAACCGATACCTGAACAGCAGCTTGTAGTCGCCGCTTTGCGCGGGCACTCCGGATAGCTGGCTTGTTTTCGGGTCGAACGTTAATCCGATATCTTCCAGTCCGGTAAATTCAAAAGCAGCTATATCCTTCCATTTCAACTGGTCAAAGTCGAACCAGGTTTCGTACGGTTTTCCTACCGTCGCGTTTAATATCCTGACCGGCTGTTGGGCGATGTCCATAATCCTGTTTTCCAGTTTCCACTTTTCCATGAGCTCGGTTTGATTTGCCAGCAGTGCGCGAATTACTGCCTCACTACCGGGTTTTTTTATAAACTGTTCGAATATGGCAGCACGGTTTGGCGGTATGGGAATGTTATTGGCTTCAAACAGCACCTGGACTATTTTCTTGGCATCAGCCATCATCGGGAGTTTAAGGCAGGCGCATATATCCGGTCGTGCCGTTATACCAGCCTATGTTGAAGACCTGGATAAGTTGTTACAAGGGCGCTGGAAACCGGTATGCCGGCCAAAGCCCTTGTAACAATTATGCAGCTGTTAAATAGAGATTATACAACAATGTTTAACTCAGCGGGGGGAGGTGGCAGTTCACTCAGGCCGGTTACCTCTTTACCTGCGTCTTCTACCCTGGTGGAGGTTACCCCAATGGATGCGGTTACCCAGGTAAAGAACTTCGCTATGCTTTGGCTATCGGCGGTATCAAGACTAACTACGTTGTCCGTGATTTGTTTCAGCACATTGGTGTCTGCATTGCTGCCGGCAGCACAGGCAACGGTATACGCGGTTTTGCGCTTTTTAAATTCTTCAAGTCCTTTTTGCCAGTCGTCGGTTGGAATACCATCGGTCATGATAAACACCAGTGGTTTCCAGTCGCCTTTCTGGTCGGCCGTAGTTTTTGCTACTTCATTATCAATGGAGGTTGCAACAAGGTGTAGTGCCTCGCCGAGATTTGTTGTGCCGGATGCCTTTATGTCCACCATTTGAAAAGAAGCAAGGTCGGTTAACGGCACAAGTTGCTTTGCAGTACTGTCGAAAGAAATGATACTGATAAAAGCGGTTTCAATTGCCTGGGGGTTTTGCCGTAATGAACTGATCATTACCTGCACGCCATTTTTTACGGCTTCAATTGGTTCACCGGTCATCGAACCGGATGTGTCTAATAAGAGGTATACGGGTAATCTTCTCATTGTATAGTATTTAGATGTAGGTTTTAACTTGTGCATTCTTTTGGGCTGCAGCACCCATAAGACTGTAACAGTTTTAGCTTGCATGCAAATCCCAGGCCTTGAACTTCTTCCACGAGGCGTTGAAAAAGGCCGGCGATACCATTGATGCTTGTACATCAATAATTGCCAGAGAACAACCGGGCTATAAAAGGGCAGTTGACCCGGGTGAATAGCATTGTTGCGGTACAAGGGAGTGACACAACAGAAGATCCACAAAGAATCAGTGCTGGTGCCATAAAAAAACGGGGTGAAGTGCATTTTCAGAAGAATACATTCCTGTTTTTGTTTCTTTTTGTAACAGACACTCCTGGGGCCGGATTTAGCAGGCCACCTATTTAGACGACAGGCCCTGTTTGCCGGTTCCGATTTGTTTCAGCAATTCTTTAATCGCAACATCCAATTGTGCATCTTTTTTGGTTTCCCCCAGAGCATTTGAAACCGGGATGTCGACCGGCCTGGGGTTAAGTTCCATGTTTTTGCCTTCGTGATCGGTAACCTTTATGAAAGGCAGCCTGATGGTTGTGCCATCGACAAGCGTTGCGGACGAAGTGTAGATGATCCATCCGGCAGTTGGCTCGCCTACCACTTTACCAAGCTTAAGGGTGCGATAGCCTTCCGCAAAATCCTCAGCATCCGATAAGGAATGTTGGTTAGTTACGAGGATCGTAGGAGCGTCAAGGGCACGCTGCCCCAGCTGGGTACGTGCAGGGGAGGATGGCAATCCACGCACGGTCATGGTCATATATCCTTTGCGGCTAAGCACATCGAGCGCATAAGCGTTTACAAAGCCACCATTGTTGTTTCGCACGTCTACCACCACGCCCTCCCGCGAATGATTTTCCGCGTCAACATCCACGTAAAGCTGGCTTAGCGACTCGGCCGACATATCGTACATGTGCACATACCCGAGCCTGCCTCCACTCACACGGGCAACGTAATCTCTTTGCTGTTGAACCCATTGCTTGTACAGCAAACCTTTTTCAGTTGGCTGGTTAACGGGCCGAACGGTAATCTTGCGTGCATTCTGGCCGGAACCATTGGCACTAATGGAAAGCACTACCCGGCGGTTAATTTTGTTTTCGAGCAGTTGATCAAGGTTTGTTGTGGCAGTAACAGGTGTTCCATCTACCGCAGTAAGAAAGTCGCCCACATTTATTTCGCCGCCCAGTGCAGCCGGCCCCAGGGTAATAACTTCCTTAATCTTTAGCCTTCCTTCGCGTTCATATTCCTCTGTATCGAACCGCAGTCCAAGCCTGCCTGTATTAAACGGGGAGGGCGGGCCTGAAATCCCGGAATGTGAAGCATTGAGTTCGCCAACCATCAGGCTTAGGATCCGGCGTAACTCCTCGGGGGTACTGGCGCCTGCAGCCAGTGGTGCATAGGTAGCTTTAACGGCATTCCAATCGGTGCCATGAAAACCGGGATCGTAAAAGCCCTTGTTTTGCACATCCCATGCCTGCCTGAAAACTTCAAGTTTTTCTTTATTAAAGTCGATGTCGAGTTCTGCGGTAACTGCAAGGGGCTTTACCACCCGGGTATCGAGGCTAACCGATTGAATACGGCCCTGCTCAAGGTAAAAGACCTCTTTGCCGTCGGCAGAAAACTGTGCCGCAGACTTTGATCCGGGTGTAGACGTAAGCTGCTTGATCACTGCTGGTTCCCTGCTTAACTCATCGAGCGAATAGGTATACAGGTTTACCTGGCCTGCAACGGAAGCGGTTATCAAAAGCGTATTTCCATCCTTGCTGATGCTGTGTTCGTTTACATCCACCCCAAGTGGCAGCAGGTTGAGGCGTTGCCTGATACCATCAAAAACAAAATTGACGGGTTCTGCAGGTGTTTTTACACCTGGCTTACTTTTGAACATGGTATCATTAGAGCGACTGTTTTTTTCTGTAGCCGGTTTCTGCTGGGCAGGGTTGCCAGGTGTTGTTGTGGTGGTAGGTTGCACCTGTTCGATGAACATATTCTGGAACTGGTCCTCGCGGAAACGTGGTCTTTGCGGCACCAGGTCAACACGGGCAACAAAGCCGTTTTCGGTGCGCTGCCCGGTTGTAAACAGGATGTATTTGCTATCTGCACTCCAGTTTATTTCGCCACCAAATGTGTTTGCAAGAAAACTTACAGCTCTTGCTTCACCGCCCGCTGACGGTACAATGCTAATGTTGCGGAACGACTTTAACCCGAAAGATGCATAAGCGAGGTACTTGCCGTCGGGCGACCAGCTCACGGATCCCTGCGAAGAAAATGGTGGACGTCCGAACGCGCCTTTTGCCACAACCACTTCTTTTTTTGTAGCCAGGTCCATCACCCGCAGTTCTGCCCCGTCGCGCACAAAGGCAAGTGACTTTCCATCGGGCGAAAACACGGGTGCCCCATCATCCTTTTCGCTGCTCGTGAGCCTTGTTTCGATTAGCGAGATAAAGTTGTACTGATAAATGTTTGCATTGCCGTCCCTGTCGGAAAGGTATAGAAGGCTGTTGCTATTTGGCGACCACTCCAGCTGCGACTCATTTGCGCCGGTGTTGGTAACCCGCATCGCATCGCCCCCATCCTTTGCCGACGATACAAATACGTCGCCATGCGCTGTAAAGGCAATTTTTTTTCCATCAGGTGAAAGAGAAAGATCCCTGAACTGGGTGGTGAGGCGTACGTGCTCGACACCCGGTCCTGCGGGTGCGCCTTTGCGGGTAATGTTTATTGGCGATGCTTGTGCTGTACTAATGTTATACTTCCAGATACCGAAATCGCGTTCGAAAACAATAGACTGTCCGTTGGAGGCTATGGTTGGAAATAGTACACGTCCCTGCTTAAAACGGGTAAGTTGTTTTGGCGTGCCATTCAGTTCCCGGATGTAAAGGTTTTGAGCACCATCCCTATCCGATACATAATACAACGATTTTCCATCGCTGCTCCACATAGGCCATAGTTCCTTTGCACCTCCCAATGTAATTTTCTCGTAAACAGGGGTTGTTCCTGCTTTCATTAACCAAATCTCTGACTCATCGAGGTGGCTGCGTCCATTGCGCCACCACTGTGCAGCGGCAACGCCCCGGGCTGTAATGGCAAGTGTTTTACCGTCTGGTGAAGGCATTGGGAAAAACTCGCTGAGGTAGCGGTTCTCACTTACTGCCATTGGTGTACCACCGTTTACGCTTACCCTGAACACGTCGCGCATACCGGCAATTTCCCTGCTGGAGGAAGAAAAGTAAATGTACCTACCGTCTTTTGACCAGGCATTGATGTCGTCCAGCCCATCATCGTAAGTAAGGCGTTTTAAGACACCTGTATTTAGCTGCATGACATAGATATCGCCGCTGCCGGAACGGGTAGAGGTAAAAGCAATCGCACTGCCGTCGGGCGAGTAAACCGGCCGGGAGTCGTAGTCCGGATGGGAGATCAACAGCCTGGCTTCCCCACCGTTTGCAGAAACGGTCCAGATGTCGCCACCTGATACAAAAGCCAACTCGTTTCCGTCAGGGGAAATCGCAGGATCGGAGTAGTAATGTTTTCCTGTATTTGTAACATCCGCTTTGCCGTTGGTCTGGGCAAAAAGGATACGGCCCGAATACGTGAACAAAATAGAGAGAATAGTAGCGCTAAAAAGCCACTTAAGCTTTTGCATAAGAATTGGTTTTACCAAGAAAATAATGAAGAATTTGGCTGGTAGCAGGCAGCAAACAAATTTAGGGAGAAGTTGATACACTCCGCTGCGGGTGAACTAAAATGAGGGCCAGAGGGGAGCCAGCCATAGTTGTGTATACGCTGAACAATTGTTCAATGTGATCACTATCAGCGGGAGTAAGAAGAGTTATAAACCAGCAACCATAAACAAAAAAGGCGACCATATATGGGTCGCCTTCGGATATCCTTTTGTTACTTACGCTGCAGTGGTAAACATCATATTACCGGTGCGTTTATCGTGTTCATAAATGTCGTCGCGGAAATGAATTCGGCCGTTGTTATCAACCCATGTGGTAAAATAAGTGATCACCACTGGTATAGGAGATTTCACCGCCACAAACTGTTCTTTATTGGCGTTCATAGCAGCCCTGATTTTTTCAGGTGTCCAGTTTTGATCATTTCTCAATACATATCCACTCATACTTTCTGCATCGGCAAGCCTGATACAGCCATGACTAAATGCACGTTTGTTTTGCGTAAACAAGTGCCTCGCTTCCGTATCGTGCAGGTAGATATCGTAGCTATTCGGAAACAGGAATTTCACCCTGCCAAGAGCATTTCCGGGACCAGGTAATTGCCTAATTTCCGGCAAGGAATCATTCCTGCGGACCACCTCCATATTCTTCTGCTTCAGGTAGCCCGGATTCTTTTGCATCTGTGGCAACACTTCTTCGCGAACGATGCTCGCGGGTAAATTCCAGGTTGGGCTAAAAACAACCTGGTTTAAGTCTCCGGTAAACATCATGGTATTAGAGCCGGCTTTTCCAACTACAACTTCCATCTTTAACGGTATCGAGTCGCCATCATGTACCTCCAGCATAAAGTCAGGAATGTTAACTGCAACAAAGTTTTGTTTCACCTGTGGCGGCATCCATGCCATCCTGTTCAGGTTAACAAGTATCTGGCTGATCCGCTGTTGTACGGGCACATTCATCGACATAATCAGCGAGTCGGTAACGAACCCGTCGGGGTTAAAGCCATTTTGTTCCTGGTAGGCCTTTACTGCTGTTAGCAGGCTGTCGTTGTATTTTGTAGTTGTATCTGTACCCGGCAATTCCCCGGTAGCGTGTAGTCTTTTTTTAATCTGTGAAACTACAGGTGAACTTTGGCCCTTGCTAAGCATGCCTGACAGCACATGAATGGGTTGCCAGCCGCCCGCTTTTGCAAGGGAGTCGTAAGTGGCCAGTTGCCGCTTTAGTGCAAAAAAGGGTTGCCCGGTGCTGTCGCTTGCCGGTTGTTGGGCACTGAACTTAAGCACAGAATCGGCCATTGCAACCGGGTCTGTTTTACGGGCAGGTAACAGCTGGGTTAGTGGTAACTGATGAAGCAGGCTTTCTTCAGTGGTATTGTTGTAATAACGGATAAAGCGGTGGGTTAGTGCAATTTCGGTTTCAAGAAACGAACTATCCCCGGGAGTGATGACGAGGGTGTCGACATCTGCCAGTTTATCCATCTGGGCCACGAGGGCTTTGTCGCGAATCGAGTCCTTTTGTCCATGGCTCTTTGCATAAGTATAGGCATTCCAGAAACCGTTTCCCTGTTCTGTTAATCCATTACCTGCAAACCAGGCATACTGGAAATTGCGCATGTTATAAAAACCCCTAAGTGCTTGTGCATCTGCTTCAGGCAATTTCTGGCGTTGAATATATTTTGAAACTGCACTGGTATCCAGGAATAAATCGTTGTAGGCAATTGATGAGTCGATCGTGGTATCACGTTCAACCAGAAACTCCTGGTTATAGGGCATCTCATCAGGTGATGTATTTGAGGTGGTTGTAGCTGTGCGGTCGGGGGTTGATTTGCAGGCCACCAATAGTGTACAAAGAAAAATGGTAAATGCGGTAAGATGCTTCATAACAACAATTTACTGTGCAAACGATTATACAAATGATGTGCCTCACGAAGATCGCTAATGCAAAACGCGCTTGCAAACGCTTCGCAATAGCCATGCTCATTTTTGGGGCTAAACGGCCGGTACGGCTATGATACATACCCGGTAAGTACGGTAATGCCCGTTGTATTCAAAAAATGGCTGCAGTAAGCAACTGCAACCATTCTGTTTTATCTAGCAAGTTCTATTGCAGTTATTGATCTTTATTTTCTGCCACCCAGCAAACCGCCGAGCAGGCCACCCATGCTTCCCATTCCACGGCCGCCACTTAACATGCCAATGAGCGAGCCTAAGCCTCCGCCCATTCCGCCTCCACCCATCATTCCGCCACCGCCCATCATTCCACCACCCATTCCTCCGCCGAGCAAGCCGCCGAGTAAACCTCCACCTGAACTCCGCCGATTGGAACCGCCCATCATTCGTGATAAAATAAAGGGTGCGGCCATGCCGAGCAAGCCTTTGAATAAACTGCTGCTGTTGATTCCTGCACTTTGCATTTTTTGCTGCAAACCGGTTGATGCAAGAAAGTTTGGACTTGATACCTGCTCGGGTGTAACCTGGCCATTGGTAGCTTCGTCTGCTACATTGTTCAGCACAGAGAACTGCTCCTGTTGTATACCCAGGTATTGAGCCATTTTTGATACTAGCTGATGCTCTTCTTCTGAATAATCCTGGTCGGCTTTAGCAAAGGTGATCAGGTCTGTGATAAAGGAATACTTTAGTTCACTGTTCTTTAATATATCAAGTGAGCTGGTAACGTTCGAGGTGCCTTGTTCAAGCGCAATGTTTGTTACCGCCTGGGTTTGCTGTTCAGACAGTTGTGCTGCGCTACAAAGTGTAGACAGGTATTCAATTTCGTCCTCACTAGCTTGCCTGTCTGCCGTAGCCAAAGAAGCAATTGCACTGATATAAGCTCCTTTTTCAACATCAGAATAACCTTCGAGAATTGTGGCTGAATTTTCCATTTTGAGTTTTTTATTTCACTACTTTAATTATCGTGCCGTCGGCACAAGGCTGTCCCAAATCGCTTCTGAAAAATGTTATAACCAGGCTGTTATAGACCAAGGCTGCAGGCACCCCCGGAAGGCAAAATATTCCACCGGCTCACATAAATATGTGGTTTTTAAATCCGCTAAAAAAGATTAACCACAATGTTTTAATTTGTAACACTGCATGCGAGGAATAACGATTGTCATACTTCTGCTTTGTGTTAATTGGTGTGCGGCCCAAAAGGGATTTGCTTTCAGCCATATAACCACCGACGACGGAACAGGACTCGGTAGCAACCTGGTTACAAGTCTGCACCAGGACAATAAAGGTTTCATTTGGGTAGGTACAGCAAACGGCTTACAACGCTTTGATGGTAGTAAGTTCGTACAGGTAACTACTACGAAGGTTGGGGGTGACCGCTTGTTATATCCCCGGATTTCGCAAATACTGCCTGGCGACAGTGGTAAACTGGTATTGGCCATGTTCAGCCTCCGGGAGGTGGGCATTTTTGATCCTTCAACATACCTGTACAGGAAAATTGCGCTTAAACCCCTGAAGAAAATTCCAACACTTGCTGACTTCCGGCTATGGAAGGATTCTGAAAATAACCTGTATATGACCGTTTCGGGTTATGGCATTTTGCAGTATGACAAAGGGGAAAATGCATTTAGAGACTCACCTCGCTTTAAATTTCCGCCCGGTTGGAAGCCAGCTTTGCTGGGTACATATGAGCACTTAAAGGGAAAACAATATTGGTTTGCCTGCGACAGTGGATTATGCATTTACAATAAGCAAACAGGTGAGATGTGGTATAACCGGAACAATCCGGCGCAATTGGCGATCCTGCAAAAAAAGGAAATTCGCTCAGGGCTTCAAAAAGTTTATATCGACCGGCTAAAACGTATCTGGATATTCCTAACGCCTGAAACAGCAGATGGCAGCAGGTACCGCTATTGCTTTGACAGCACCGGTACACGCTCGTTGACCAACGATACCCTCGGTTTAAATTACGGAATTGGCGGCGCCACGGAATACAAACACTTTTTTGAAACAAGAGAGGGCTCATTGTGGATCTATGGCTTCGACCTGCTGCTCAATTACGACAACTCCGGCAAAAGGTTTCGGTACATAAAGAATAGTGTCGAAACCAGCAATAATGCAATTGACTACGAGTCGGTTTTTCAGTTGCTTGAGGACCGGGAAGGAAATATTTGGATCGCAACGAATAACGGTCTTTACTACACCGCTACTGCAAGTGCGAATTCATCTGTTGTAAATGTAAGCTTTACCAATCGTACTGGTCCGACCTCTATTAACGACATACTGGAACTTCCTAACGGCGATCTTTGGTTTACCTCATGGCACCGGGGTGTAACTGCACTGACCAAGCGGCTTGAAAAGATTGACCACCCGGTATACCAAACACCACCCCCAACCAACTGGAACGACAAACTAAAGCAGGCAACGGTACAAACACTCAGCATGTGCCGGCAGCGTTCGGGAACAATATGGATCGGCTGTAACTATGGTGTAATAATGCGGTACGACCCAGTACAAAACACGACCACCTTTTTGCATCCCTCCGAACTAGGCAATAGCCCGATTCAATATATGGTCGAGGACCGCCTTAATCAGGTTTGGTTTGCTACCCAGGCGGGTTACCTGGTGAAATGGAGCAACGACAGCTTCAAAGTGGTGAAGGATGTAGGAACAATGATTCATAAGCTATTCATCGATTCCGATGGATGGGTATGGCTGGCAACGCGGGCAAAAGGCTTGTATGCGCTTGATCCCACAAAAGGTGAAATGGTAAGGCAATATACAGCTGACACACAAACGAACGCATTATACAGTAACACGGTAACAGATGTTGAACAATTAAACAATAACACAATTGTATTTGCGGCTGGCGCCCTGCATTTTGCCGATAAAAAAACAAAAAAAATCAGAACGGTTGGCTTTGAAGACGGACTGCCATCAAATACCGTTACCAGGCTGAGGATGGACAGAAATGGTTTTTTATGGTTAATTACGAGCAATGGCCTAAGCCGTTATAATCCGGGTAATAACCGTGTAACCTCTTATGGCCGGAAAGATGGGGTGATCGTGGCTGAGCAGGCTATCGCAGCCGATTATAGAACCCGCGACGGACAGATCATTTTCGGGGGTAGCAGTTCTGTGATTATGTTTAACCCGGTAACCTTCTCCGAAAGCCGGCAACCATTGGATGTAACCATTACTGACCTGAAATTGTTCAATCGATACCTGCCCGTTGATTCCCTGATGAAATCGGAATTTATCAGGCTCAATCCCGACGAAAACGCACTGACCATATACTTTGCTTCGCTGAGTTACCGGCAACGTGATAAACTTACCTACTATTACAAAATGGAAGGTGTTGACAAGGGCTGGCTCAAAGCAGACCGCTCGTACCAGGTTAACTACTCTTTATTGCCTTCAGGAAAATATCGCTTCCAGGTTTTTTGTGAGAACATTGAAGGTGTACGCTCAAAGAACATTACTTCATTAAACATTTATATTAAACCGCCTTTTTGGAAAACGGGTTGGTTTATTACAAGTGTTTTATTTGTGCTGGCTATATTGATTTACGCAATTCATGATCTCAGGGTAAACCGGATACTGGCTGTTGAAAATCTACGTAATAAGGTAGCCCGCGACCTGCACGACGATATGGGCAGCACCCTTAGTACCATAAGTATTCTCAGTGCGATGGCAGAAAACAAAATGAATGTAGATAATGGAAAAAGCACCGAGTACATCCGGAAAATCAGTGTGTACAGCGAGCGAATGATGGAAGCAATGGATGATATTGTCTGGAGCATCAAGCCAAGCAACGACAGTATGCAGCGGATCACTGCACGACTAAGAGAGTTCGCCACCAACGTGCTGGAGGCTAAGGACATGGACTTTGAATTTATTGTAAATGAAAACGTCGACAACATCCGGTTAAATATGGAAGCAAGAAGGGACCTGTTCCTGGTGTTTAAAGAAGCGGTGAACAATGCTGCTAAATATTCAAAGGCAAACAAAGTTGTTATCCAGCTCAGCATGCGTAAAAGGGAACTTGAGCTATCCGTTATTGATGATGGTGTTGGCTTCGAGATGGCCGAGGCCGACGGGAATGGTCTTGGAAATATGCGCAAGCGAGCTGACAACCTGAATGGAAAACTTAGTATCGAAACCAAAAAGTTGAAAGGCACGAAGATAAGGCTTGTTATACCCATTCAGTAATGCCTGGTGAACCGATATGTGTTGCGTCAATCCCGTCAGTTAAGCTTATTGTTGGGGCGAATCATTTTCTATATCAATAAACCTGCAGGGATTAGAGTATGTATTGTTAAACCTGGGAGTACCGACTACCTGAATTTAGCGACTATCTCCGATCTCGAATGAACATTCAACTTTTTATAGATGTTGCGGATATGGCTAAACACCGTATCCTTGCTGATGCTGCAGTTGGCGGCAATCTCTTTATACGAAGCTCCTTTCATTAATAATTCAAGTATTTCTTTTTCTCTGGTTGTAAGGTCGTATTCTTCAATTGATTTACTTACCTCTTTTTTCTCTGAGAAATACTGAAGCACTTTCCGTGCAATTTTCCCGTTCATGACCGCTTCACCCTGGTGAATTTTATGAATAGCTTCCAGGATAAGTCCCGGGGGATCTTTTTTTAGTAAGTAACCAACAGCGCCTGCTTTAATGGAATCAAATATTTTATCATCGTCTTCAAAGGTGGTAAGCATAAACACGTTTATGGAAGGGCATTGGTTCTTCACCAGGTTAATGCATTCGAATCCTTTTATACCCGGGAGCTCAATATCCATTATCAATACATCCGGGCAAATGGTTTTTAAGGCTTCGGCTACATTCTTGCAGTCAGGCGCCGAATAAACGATCTCGCAATCGGGGCTAAGACTGATAAGGGTATGCAAAGCTTTTCTGTAAGCATCATTGTCTTCTATTGTTGCAACCTTAATCATCTGGTAAGGTAACTAAAATAATCACCTATTTCCTATCCCATATTTATGTTACTTATCCGTTTTTTTTTTCAAGGTTTTTGCCCGCAATTACAACAGTTGCGTTCCGATGCTGCTATAATTTTTTGATTTTGCGCCAGCCCTGTATTATTTGCAAGAAGGGTATTGACGGCATAATCGTACTGGAACCGGTATACAGGGAAGGCCGGATTAAATCGTCATTTCAATAAAAACACTTGTTCCTTTTCCCACACTACTCGACACAGTAAATACGCCATTCAATTCTTTGCTGCGGTAGGCCAGGTTACAAAGGCCATTTCTCCCGGACTTTATTTTATCAACATCAAATCCATGACCATCATCTTCAACCCCCATTTTCAATTTCTTTCCTGTTTTTACAAGGTGTATGGTACAATTTGAACAATTAGAATACTTAATTGCATTATTTATCATTTCCTTGAATGCGTGGAAAAGCGTTCTTCGTTGTTGTGGTGTTAATGGAAGTTCTTCGTGTTGCATATTTGTATTGAACTTCCAGTTGATTTTCTTTGCCGTTAATAAGGGTATTGCAAAGGAATTCATCTTCTCAAACAACAGCGTTGTATTGTCATTTTTAGGATTTATCGTCCATACAAGGTCATCCAGGTTTGAAATGATGTTTTGGGTTTGTTGTTGAATGGTCGTAACATAATCGTGATTATCACGATTACTCTTTGCCAATTCGCTGTAAATATTAATGCTGCTTAATGTTGAACCGATGTCGTCGTGTAAGTCGCTTGATATTCTTCTGCGCAATTCCTCCATTTTCAGGATGTGTGCAACACGATAGCGGTAAAGTCCGACAACAGCAAAGACTGCCAACAGCATAATGACTGCTTTAAACAGCCATGTTTCATACCAAAAAGGAACAATTTCGATATTAATGCTAAATGGAGTTTCACTCCACACCCCGCTGTTATTGCTGCCTGAAATCCTGAGCCGGTACTTACCCGGAGGTATTTTCGTATAACGCCTGGAAGACGTATATCTCAGGTCAACCCAGTTCTTGTCATAGTTTTCAAGAATAATCCTGAATTGGTTTTTTCCCGGGGCTGCAAAGCTCAACGCTGCAAATTCGACATACAACGAATTAAATCCGGGTGGTACAATTACCTTCGATTTGCCGAAGGTATTATAAACGGAGTCGTGCTTTTCTCCACTAACCTCGAAGTGGGTTAGCACTATTGGCGGGGGAACAGGATTGGTAATGATGAGATTGGGTTGCGCGTTTACAATGCCATTTATCGTTGAAAAGTACAGGTTGCCCCCTCTTGCTTTGTGCGATACATAGCCGTTAAACTCATTATCCGGCAATCCATCATCGGTAGTGTAAGTACGAATTGTATTCTTTTTGATGTTCAATACTGCCAGCCCACGATTTGTTGGCATCCAAACGTTCCCAATGTCATCCGGAACCACAGCATACACGGAATTATTTGGAAGCCCCTCTTTGACGGTCAGCTTTGTAAAAAGGTGGGTTTTTTTGCTCATCTTTTGCACCCCTGCTCCAAATGTTGCAAACCAGATATGGTTGCCATCATCCCAGGCGTCTTTGATATTGCGGCTTACAAGTTCGCGTGGATAACTCTTCCCCGGTAATATGTTAGAGAAACTGTCCTTTAACGGATAATAAATACTTACGCCGAATTTGGTACAAAGGATAATGTCCTTTTCTTTTGTAAAAATGAGTTTAAGTACCTGGTTGTCTACCGGACCATCAGCAGGGTTTTCCTCATTTTTTTGATAAAGTTTTAGCTTCCGGCTTAGGTAATTCCATTTATAAAATCCCGTAGTACTACTTGCAATGTAAGCTAACGAATCGTTGGCAAAAAGCAGGTGATTAATCATCACCTCTTCTAATTGGAGCAATTCAAAATGCTTTTTTGGTAAATGTGCGCTAACCATGTTTTCTACCATGTTCATTTCAAAAATTCCTTCACTTGTGCACAACAGGTAGTCTTTTCCTTTATCTGGAATAATCTGATAAACTTTCAACGGTTTCGAGGTCGACGGATGAGAAATTTCAATTGATTTCAGCCGTAAAGAATCAGTGTTGAAATAATATGCCCCGCCGTTTTTTGTCCCGAGCAGCAAATCTTTATTCTTTAATTCGTGAATTGCATAAACCGGGTGACCAAAGCCAGGAATTCTTCTTAAAACATTATCGTATTTATTAAATACACTTGAAGAAGGTGAATAGACGTTTACCCCCCGACCCGTTCCAACAAATATGTTTTGCTCACTATCCTGGAACAGGCAAGATACCACATTACTTACCAGGTTGTCATTTACTGCCGTTGACCTGATATGCCGGACAATTTTCTTCTGATCGATGTCTACCACTACAATTCCCATGTCTGTTGCTACCCAAACAAATGGTTTTCCTCTTTCCCTGAACAATTTATTTGAAGATTCAAATATTACCGGATCCTCAATTATGAGCTCGATGGAGAAATTATTATTGTCACAATTTATCTTGTATAATCCTTTTTCTGATGCTATGAGCAGTTGTTGTTCCTCGTCTACATACATGCCTAGCACCCGGGCCCCATTTCGGTCGACACTCCATGACGGCAGGTTAACAGGGTGGCCCGTTTTGCTAACTGCCAGCAGTCCACTTGTTTGGCTGCCAAAAAACATGTGGTGCTTAAATTCTGTTATTGAAATATTCGGCGCATTTATTAGCGAAAACAATGCATGGTCAAAATTCTCAACACTCAAATCATCAGGGTTAATTTTTGATATACCAAATACAGTTCGAACCCAAATAAAACCTTTACAATCAACATGTAAACCATACACCCGGTTTGTACTAAATCTTTTTGAGCCCTTAAGCCGGTCGTAAAGCCGGATAAACTTATTGTTTACCCGGTCGAAGATGCTGATGCCGGCATTGTAATGTGCGATCCAAATCCGGTTATAACGATCCTCGCATATCCCATATACTTCGTTGGCGGCCATTGTTGTTGTGTCCAGAAAATCATGGTAATAGGTTTTTATCCGGTTCCCGTCAAACCTGTTTAAACCATCATCGGTGCCAATCCATAAAAACCCTTGTTTATCTTTATACATTACATTAACCGTTGCCTGCGAGAGGCCTTCAGTATTCGTTATACGGTAAAAATTAATTGGATTAAGCTGCGCACCCGCGTTCGAGAGAAAGAAAATTGAAGCAATCAAAAACCTGATCGGTTTCATTTGAATGGGGGTGTTAGGTAGGGTTCATCTAATATAAGCTTTTTACCTAATAATTGAAATATCAATTTTCTTTCGACCCTCCCTGAATTGTATTTATAATTCCATTTTCGGAGGCCGTCGCCGGCCATTTAAAACATCAATAAATTCCGATCCCCTGTTATTGGTATACAGCTTTAATACTGTACCCGCGAACACGACGTGGGTCTTCTGTTGCGGTAAACTAAAACGTGTCAGACCGGCATTTTTAGCAATTTGCACTTCTTTGTTTTATGGATGTAGGTAAAAGGATACAGATCAATGCATTAATTAATCGATTACCTAAAAAGTCATTTTGTAGGGCGCTTACATCAAGGTATTTGGAGCTACCTGCTTCCGTAATCAGGCCAGCTCTGTGCAGCAACCTTATTAGAATTCGGGCAGGGTAGTCAAACCAGGTAGAAGCCTGAACGGGAGCACCAGCATATAGCTAAAATTTTAATAAAAGCATCTGCAGCCTTTAAGATTCAAGGGGATTAACTTTTTAAAGCAGCAGCAACCTCTGAGTCATATTAGGAACACTTCTTTTATCCTTTTAGATGTAAAGCTATCTAAACTGCTTGCAAGCCGGTTTACGGGTGTACAGAATAGAGCCGGGATGACAAAAAGGGGTCTGGTCGTTCTCAAGTAACGCTCACCGGTAATTGTAGGCAAAAACGGGTTATTCCGGTTGGGGAACCTGATTACTTAGAAACTTTTTATGGATCCGGGCTTCTCGCTTTCCTTTGCAGTCATGAAAAAACAAAATCGTTCGTTGCTTATATTGATATTGGGTTTGCTTTCGGCTATAGGACCCTTTTCAATAGATATGTACCTGCCTGGTTTTCCTTCAATTGCAGCAAATCTGAACACTACCGTTGAATATGTAGCCTACTCCCTTTCAAGCTTCTTTATTGGCATTTGCCTGGGACAGCTGCTCTGCGGGCCGCTACTAGACAGGTTCGGACGGAAAGTCCCCCTTTGTATCGGCCTTGTTCTCTATATTATCGCTTCTATTGGTTGTTCTATGTCGACATCGGTTGAAGCCCTTATTGCTTTCCGGTTTTTACAGGCCATCGGAGGTTGTGTTGGCATGGTCGCACCTAATGCAATTGTTCGCGATGTGTTTCCAGTCCAGGAAAACGCACGTGTATTTTCACTGCTCATCCTTATACTGGGTGTTTCTCCCATTCTTGCTCCAACCGTGGGCAGTTATGTTGTAGCTGCTTTTGGATGGCAGTATGTATTTATTGTTTTGTCTGTTGTAACGGCTTTGATCCTCGCGGCAGTTGTGCTTTGGTTACCTGAGAGTAAAAAACCTGACCCCACATTTTCGCTGAAGCCAAAACCAATTCTAAATGGTTTTGCCAGCGTCTTTAAAGAACCCCAGTTTACAACCTATGCAATTGCGGGAGCAACAGCTTCTGCAGGTCTTTTTGCGTACCTGGCCGGCTCTCCGTTTGTGTTTATGACGTTGTACGATGTAACTGAGCAGCAATATGGTTGGATCTTTGGTGCAATTGCAGCAGGCCTTATTTCGAGCAGCCAGGTGAATAACTTGCTACTTAGAAAATACACCAGTTCGCAGATTATCAGAACGGTGTTATTGTGCCAGTCTTGTATAGGCATTGTACTTGTTGGCGGCGTATTGCTCGGTGTACTTGGCCTTTACGGATCGATATTTTTAATGTTCCTGTTTTTAAGCTGCCAGGGGTTCACCTTTCCGAATTCCGCTGCGCTTGCAATGGCGCCTTTTACCAAAGGAGCCGGTAGTGCCTCGGCCTTGATGGGTGCTTTGCAAATGTGTTTTGGTGCGATCGCTTCTGCACTGGTGGGCATTTTGTTTAATAACACCGCTGTTCCAATGACGGCAATTATGGCCGGGTGTAGTTTATTGGGCCTGACCATTCTGTTAGTCGGTCAAAAGCGGGTGCAGTATAAAGCCAGGAACGAAGATGTGCAGGCCGAGTCGCTTGAACTTATCGAGAAGTGTTGATCACCACATTGCAACCGTACCGGGTGATTAGGAAACCGGCTTTGTTCTGTTAGCTTCCAAACTTTCTAAAACTGTAGATAAATGATAGCAGGAAGTAACGCTGCAGCACATTGGTACGTACGTCTTCAATATAGTTTTCTTCTACGTTACGGGTAATACTCTTGTTTTGATTTAAAGCGTCAAATACCGATAGCTTTAACTCGCCTTGTTTTTTGGCAAAAAGCTGCTTCGACAAACTTGCGTTAAGCAGGGGAACAGATTGATTGTAGCCCTGCGCCTGTCCGAATGTTTTGCTGTAGTCAAAATCAGCACCAACGATCCAACCGCTTTCTGTATTGTAAGTCGGCTCCACTGAAAATACCTGTACAAAGTAGTTTCCATTTTGTTGTGGTCGTAAGCTATACAATGCAATGTTGTAGGTAGACGAGCTTGAAAAGTTGAGGTCGAAGTGCTCATCTATATTTGTTGTCAGCCGTACTCTTTCGCCAAAACTAAAGTTGCGCGTAAAGCCCTTTGTATTGTTTACCAGGTTTACATCGCGACTGTGTGAAAGGTCAGTCGACAGGTTAACATTGGATTTGATTCTCTTTATAGAAAAGCCGTAGTTCACGTACCCCTTAAAGTTGTAAGCCCCATTAAGGTTAACCGGTTTCGAATATTGCGCCAATGGCTCCAATTCCACATTGTCCACAACAATTTTCGACTGACCTGTATTAATCGTAATTGCATTACTGATCTTATTATCCAGCACCGTACCGCTTACCCGGATGATAAAGTTGCTTGCCTTAGCTGCATTTACCTTGGTATACCTTAGGTTGAAATTATTTGAAAACTCCTGTTTGAGTGCGGGATTTCCCCGGGTAATATTTAGTAAGTTGGTATTGTCAACAATGTCCTGCAATTGCATTATACCAGGTTGCCTTGTGCTACCGCGATAGTTAAAGCGAAAGTTAGCACCCCTGTTTTTACGGTATTGAATGGTAGCCGTGGGAAAATAGTTGTTGAAAGTTTGCGCCAGTACCTTCCCGCGGGTTTGGTTATCGCTGCTGATCTTCGTTTGCTGGGCCGAAAGCCCAACTGAGTAATTCCACTCCTTGTTAAGCTGTCTCCGGTAACTAAAATCCCCTCGCTGCGAAAAGTTCACGTTTTTAAATTTGTTACTCAGGATCGTGTCCACAACATCATAAGCACCCGTGGTGCGGTTGTAGCTATTGGTTCGTTGATCCGAAAGATTCACATTCTGATCAACTTCGTAACTCAGTTCAAGATTGCTCTTGGTGGAGAGTGCCTCGGTAAAGGCAAGCCGCAGGCTGCCGTTGTTGGTGTTCCTGCTGATATCGCTTACCCGGTTAGTTGTATCCTTTTTTGTTGTGCCGCCTGCATAATCATTCGTGTAGTTAAACGCCCGCCGGTCGGTATTGCTTTCACTTATCCCCTGGTTAAGGTTTACGGAAATCGTTCTACCCCTTTTCGCAAAGCGATGCCTGAACAAAATATTATTGTTCAGGTCGGAGCCATCCGTTAAAGAATTGTTGATGGTTTGAACATCCCTTTGGTTTACAACCTTACCCCTCGTAAGAAAAGAGTTTACCTCGCTGAAGCTGTTGGTTCGTTGCCGGTTATACGACGATCGAACCAGAACGGAAGTCGCAGAGTCGAATTTGTGATCAACTTCAAGATTAAAGTTATGGCTCATGTTCCTGTTGTTGCCATACCTGCCATTGCTGTTAAAAAGTGAAGAGTCACCTGCAACAAATGTTTCCCTTAACCTTGCTGACTGGTTTACGGTGTTCACGTTATTGTAACGGTAATTGCCGCTCACCTCTGTTTTAGTACCATAAACATCACTGTAGTTAATACCACCCGAATAAGTTCGGGCAATACCCGATTGCCCCATATTGGCGATGTTTCCAAACGCACCATTCAGGGCGCTGAAGCTGCCGGAATTAATGATGTTCAGGATATCACTAATCGTATAGTTTTCCTGGTTGGTATTGTTTGCCTGTCCAATCACCGATATTTTTCGGTTGCCGTTAAAACGATTGAGGCTGACGTTGGTTCCGTAGCGCCCATCATTACCCGCCGACAAATTCCCTTTACCAAAGTATCCTTTCCTGCGGTCTTTTTTGGTGATGATATTGATCACTTTTTCCTGTACCCCATCATCAAACCCGGTAAATGCACTCTGATCGCTTTGTGCATCAATAATCTGCACTTTATCAATAATATCTGCGGGAAGGTTTTGGGTAGCCATCTTTGCGTCGTTTCCAAAGAACAACTTCCCGTCAACCATAACTTTCGCCACCTGTTCACCCTGCGCTTTTACACTTCCATCTTTCTCAACTTCCAAACCCGGAACTTTCTTCAGCAGGTCATCCGCATTGGCATTTGGTTTTGTTTTAATGTTGCCTACGCTAAACTCCAGCGTATCACCTTTCACCGCCGAAGAGGCCGACGATTTTACAACCACTACACCAAGGTCCTTTGGTGCAGCTGATAGTTGAACTGTCCCCATATTGTAAACCGGGCTTTGGGCACTTACATCAATTTGTTTTTCTGATGGTGTATATCCCTGGAAACTTACCCGGAGTATATAATTTCCGAACGCTATTTTATCGAGAAAGAAGCTGCCGTCTGCTTTCGATAATACCTGGAACAATACAGTGGAGTCGCTGAGCTTTAGTATCGAAATGGTTCCGTCTTTCAGTGATTGCCGGCTTGCGGAGTCAATGACCACACCTTTTACCGAACCGCTGCCAGGCTGCTGCGCCAGTAGCGATAGCCAAGTAAGAAGCATTAAAAGGGTAAAGATGTATTTCATATTACAAAGCTCTCGTGGGTAACACCTGAGATCGCAGGTCAGCAAAACGAATGTAAGGTTGGCTTATGTATTCAACAATGGCAGAAATTACTGTGGTGATAGATTATCTTACTATTCTCGTTGAATCAGAACAACAAATCAACGCTTTAACAATCCATTTTAAGGCGTATAAACAGTTTGAGCATGCATTAGCGCTCAGATATTGTCGACCTCAATAGCCTCTATTTTATACACGCGGTTGGAAGTAATGAACCCCGTTGCTCCCGAAGCCGAAGCTACCGTGTCACCCCTTTAACCCATTTTTGATACCAGCATTTCTTTTCTATAGCATCACCGTTGCGTCGCAAGCACTTTATCGGCAACGCACTGGGCATCTTTAGTCTTCCATTCAAAGCCGCTCCCAGTTCGCAGGGCGGTTTATTACCAAAGTGCCGTTGTAGGTTAACAAAGCTTGCCTGAGTCGACTTGTTGCACGGGTTGTCACCGACTCTTCAACTTTCTATACTGTCCCTGTTTTGTTCCAGTGAAATTGTCCGGCAAAGTAGTGCAATCCCCTACAGCAAAGCTCTTGTTCCATCAAGGGAGTAGCTAGCCGGATTTAAGTTGTGGTAAACGGCAGCGGGCACAAATTGTTCTATTGACAAGTTCTGCTTACATCGTAATCATCCTGGTGATGATTTCTCCGTCAATGCTCAGCTTTACAACATAAGACCCCTTAGCAGCAAACAATTGTCGACTCAACAATTGTTCCTGCGACCCTGCCTGTTGAGCCCCCTTAAACACCTGCGCAACTAACTCCCCCGATGTTTTATAAAGGGCCAGGTTCACGTTTGCTGCTTTAGCCAGCGTATACTTTACGGTAGCGTTATCAATAACTGGTATGGGGTAAACGGCTACCTCTATCGATTTGTTGCTCCTGATCTTGACCAGCAGCATATTGCTATAACCAGTGTTTCCATCGGCATCAACTTGCCTGAGCCTGTAGTGGTATCTACCAGCCTGAACTTTTTTGTCGGTAAAAGCATAAGAAGCCATCGCTGCTGCATTTAGCCTGCCCGCTACAAAGCCAATTATCCTCCAGGTAAGTTCGCTTTGCTCCCTTCGCTCAATGTCCCAACCCTTGTTTTGCACTTCGGAAGCTACTTTCCAATTCAGTAGCACATTATCACCTGCAACCGTCGACGAAAATGAAAGTTGTTGAACGGGCAACGTGCTGCCACCGGTTTCAAACGCACCCAGGTCGGGCGCCGCACCGTTAAAAGGAAAGCCGACATTAACTCCTTTGTCCACCAGGTTGCTTGTTGGCTTCAGCCGAAGGAAGTCTACCACAGGAAGATCGCCATTCGGCTGCCGCGGCGCAACCAGCAGCGCAGTATCTATGCTCAGGAAGTCGTTGGTGCTAACCGTTATACCGGGGTTTAAAAACGTGTTATTGGTAATTACATTTAGCGCAGGATCGTAGCTGGTGATGTCGCCGTTCGCCGACCTGGGGGCGAGACTAATGTTGTTTTTAATGTTGTGGTTATAACCCGGCACGTCAACCAGGTAATCTGAAATGGTTTTTGCTTTCCTGTTGAGCATATTGTAGTTTGCTGCATTCAGGTAGGCGGTATTGTTGTACCAATCGCTGCCTTCAAGATGATGGTTCGAATAAAAACCATTGGACTTATTGCGAACAGCAAGGCAAAAGCGGATGGTGTTCCTGGGAATGTTCACCGGTAATGCGGTGAAAGCACCTCCGCCATAACCCCCGGCCTTAAAACCATTTCCATCAGCCCTGCTTACAAACCCCGGTGTATAGCCATTATAAAATGCCCAGCAGTTTTCAAAGGTTGTTGTTTCATGGGCCGATATGCAATCGTAGCCATCATCGCTGTTAAACCATGCACGACAACCCCTGAAGATATTGTTCACGCCGCCGGCATTGGGATGATTGCCAAAACCGTCTACGTTGCCACCATTAACCCCACCACCCGATTGCGATACGGGATCATTGTTCCGATACGCATCACAATTAAGCACCAGGTTATTGGATCCCCTCGTGAGATAGAAACCAATTGCCATTCCATCGTGCATACTCAGCAATTCATAAATGTTATTGCTTCCACCATTTGCGGCAAAGCAGATGGATTGGGTGTTTGCATTGGTAATCGTTACCTGCATACCCACTACCTCCAGCCCTTTGATGTGTAGCCAGGAACCGGTTACCTCGAAAGCATTGATCCGGTAATTTGGAGGCTTGATATTGGTGTAATTGAAGACAGGCTTTTCACCCGGGTATGCCCAATAATTGATTCGCTTTCCTGGGGTTCCGCTTTTATTCAATAATGTTACGTAGGCCCAGATACCGGAGTAGGCAGCAACCTGGTCTACGCTCATCATATAGGTTCCACCCCTAACATAAACTGTGTCGCCGGGTATCACCGCAGCCTGCGCCTGCTGAATGGTTAGGAATGGGTCATTTACGGTGCCCGGGTTGGTGTTGACACCATTCGGCGCGACATAATAAACCGCTGAAAATAGGGAACCCGGGCACAGGCAATAAAACAAGGTCAACAGCAGGTAGTTTCTCATGATCGGCAATGTTTGGATGAAAGATCCTTTTGTTTTTACAAAGGAAAATTAAGCACTTCTAAGGCAAGTGCTGCATCCAATGGTGTGCAGGATGAAACGCCGGGGTAGAATGATGAGATTGCGGGTAGTTGCAGGTGACAACACCTGCATGGGCGGGATGATGCAGGTGACAACACCTGCATAGGCGGGGATGATGTAGGTGACAACACCTGCATGGGCGAGGGGGGCGATCCACTACCTTACAATAACTTCTTGATTTCAGAAAGGTAAACCCCATTGGTACTGATGCCGTTGTGGTATTCACCCTTTAACATGATGAGTGTATCTGTTGGTTTCATGAGTTCTTTCAGTTTCAGTGAAGAGCCCGGGTAAATGATCTCATCCCGGTCGCCATGAAAGATGACCACGGGCATGGTGCATCGCCTGATAAACTGATCCGTGCGGAACTTGTACTTCAGGATGAAACCCGGAAGAAAAGGATAGATGTTTTTAACAAGGTCGGAGAGGCTATAAAACGGCGCCTCAAGGATCAGCATCTTCGGCCGGTTGTCGGCAGCTATCTTGGTCGCAACTGAAGTTCCGATGGAGTACCCGAGTACAACAATGTTGCTTTCATCATACGTTCTTTTCAGCAGCTCGTATGCCCTCTGCATATCATCGAAGAATTGCTGTTCGCTGTAAATCTTTCCCTCACTTTTGCCATAGCCCCTGTAGTCGGGCATAAAAACATCGTAACCAAGGCTGGTGTAAATAACGGCAAGCTCACCCCATGAACTTACCGATCCTGCATTGCCATGCAAGTAAAAAATAACTCCCTTGGATTGATCTGCTTTGAACAACAGACTGTGCAAAATTGGTCCGTCATTGGTCTTAATGCTTATCTCTTCATAGCTCCGGAAGCTGAAGCTGAAGTTCTGGCTAAGCTTCTGTGGAAAAAAGATCATCTTTTCCTGTACCCAGTACAAGACCCCGCAAAGGACGAGGTACAACGCGAGCAAGATTAAAAGCACTTTTATAAATACCATTTGCGGACTGATTAGTTGTTGGGGAAAATGGCTTGTTGAAGTTGCTGTTCACTTTAGCCGAAATTGGGGCTTTAAAAGCTGGAACAGGCTCTTATAGATATGGCAAGAATTATTCCCGTTAGGGATGTGTTTTCATAGACGGCTCCTCATGCTAATGGGTGTTGTTGCGTATTCGAGCGCAATGACTTCCCGAAAACCATTTGTCTTTGATCCACCCGGCTTTATCTGCCTCGCAGGTAAAAGCCGCTTATAGATCAGGGGTACAAGAGTGCGACGCAACCGGGGTTACATTGAAGTTCCACCTGCCGGGTCCATAAAAAAGCTTTCGATTAATCACGTATTTTCAGGGGCACCATTTTGGTGGATGCAACGGTACAAAACAACAGCAATGCAAAATCGAAAACTAGGAATCACGGGAATTGAAGTTCCACCGATTACAGTAGGGGGAAATGTTTTTGGCTGGACCGTAGATGAAGCCGCATCGCACCGGCTGCTGGATGAGTTCGTATCGAATGGGCTGAACTTTATTGATACCGCAAATACCTACAGTAGCTGGGTACCAGGTAATAAGGGTGGTGAATCGGAAACAATTATCGGCAACTGGATGAATCAACGGGGAAACAGGAGCCAACTTGTAATTGCTACTAAGGTGGGCTCGGAGATGGATGGCCGTAAGGGATTGGGGAAGCGCTACCTTCTCGAAATGGTCGATGAATCGTTACGGCGCTTGCAGACCGACTATATCGACCTTTACCAGGCACACTACCCCGATCCGGAAACCCCGATTGAAGAAACCCTCGAGGCATTCGACCAATTGATAAAACAAGGGAAGGTACGTGCAGTAGGTGCTTCTAATTATTCACCCGAACAACTCAGGGAAGCAATAGCCGTAAGTAACCGCACCGGACTGGTGCAGTATGCAACATTGCAACCGCTGTATAACCTGTACGACAGGCTTGATTTTGAAAAGGAACTTGGACCCATTTGCGCCGAAAACAACGTGTCAGTGATCAATTACTATGCACTGGCAAGTGGCTTTCTTACAGGAAAGTATCGCTCAGAAGATGACCTGGGTAAAAGTAAGCGTGGTGGCGGCATTAAGAAGTACCTCGACAAAAGAGGATTGCGTATACTGGCTGCACTTGACGAGGTAGCCGCATACAATGAAACCACACCTGCTACCATTGCAATTGCCTGGTTGCTGGCTAAACCTGTTGTTACTTCTGCTATTGCAAGTGCCACTACACCGGAACAAATCAGGGACCTGGTTAGTGCGACAAAAGTCACACTTGATGCGCAGGCGCTTGAATTTTTAGATACTGCCAGCGCCGAAGAAGAGCCCGCTTTGTAAGCTGGCCATGCTGAAACACACGGTATTTTTTTTTCTTGATAAAACAGCCGGCTATGAAAACGATGCACGAGCAATTTTGTGCAATGCTCCAGAAGAGCCCGAATAAAGGTGGCTGGACCTATGTAATATGGCCTGAGTCGGTCAGCTTTTTTGGAACCCGGGGCCTGGTTAAAGTAAGGGGAACCATTGACGGGCACCCATTTAAAAGTTCGTTTATGGCAATGGGCGATGGCTCGCACCTTTTGCCCATAAAAGCTGAAATACGTAAAGCAATTGGCAAGGAAACCGGTGACCTGGTAACCGTTCTACTTGAAGAGCGGCTGTTGGATCTTAAGTGAAAGTCTTGTTTCACCCGGTGACTGCATCTGCTATCACCGTATGCAACACTACTTGCCGCATTAAACAAAAGTGCGCAACGGCTTTGGACTAAGTATAGCAATAATCGGTATAGGTGCGCATTATGGGTAAGAGAATATTTTCTAAATTACGCACGCTCAATACAGGCGATAACAATAACGATTTCTTTTAGCGTAAAAACCAATCAACGTGGCCAATCATCAGCTTCGCATTTTCCGAAATCCAATTATCTATTTTCTCGTTCTCATGCTTTTTGTTCGCTTGGATGCCCACGCGCAGCAGTCGAATGAAGACATTTTTAAAAGCAAGTACATAAAAAACACGCTTCAAAAAGTTACGACCTGGCAGTTGCAAAACCCCAAGCACAGGCCGACCGATTGGACGAATGGTGCGTTTTACGCCGGGGTGGTGGCCGCTTATCAAACCACCAAAGCAGGATTTATACGGGACTCGCTACTTGCCCTTGGCGAAAGAACTGGTTGGCAGCCTGGTCCGCGTTACGACCATGCCGATGATATTGCAATCAGCCAGACCTATATTGATGTTTACCGGATGAAAAAGGACCGTAAAATGATACAAGGTACCATTGACACGGTGCAAAAGTTACGTACGGTTCCTGGTCCTGAAATGAAGCGACATGGGATTACGTGGTGGTGGTGTGATGCCCTGTTTATGGCACCGCCAACGCTTGCAAAACTTGCAGTTACCCTGAAAGATCCTTCCTACCTGGCGCTTAATGATTCACTTTTCAGGCAGACCTACGATTTGCTATACAACACTACAGAACACCTGTTTGCCCGCGACGCCAGCTACCTGGTAACTAAAGAAGGGGTTGGTAAACGTGAAAAAAATGGCAAGCTGGTTTTCTGGTCGCGTGGTAATGGCTGGGTAATGGGTGGCCTGGTGAGGTTACTTGAAGAAATGCCCACCAACCATCCAACCCGTAACTTCTACCTGGGTATCTATCGCGAGATGGCAGAAAAAATTATTACGCTTCAACAGCAAGACGGTTTGTGGCGGGCCAGTTTATTGGATCCTGAATCGTACCCGGGTGGAGAAGGCAGCGGTTCCGGTTTTTATTGTTATGCATTGGCCTGGGGGATCAACAGGGGACTATTACCAAAAGACAAATACCTGCCCGCGGTACAAAAGGCATGGACAGGTTTAAACACCTTGTTATCCCCTGATGGCCGTGTGGGCTGGGTACAACCGATTGGGGCTGATCCGCAGAAGAACTTCAGTGCAGAAAGTTGGGAAGTGTATGGTGCAGGAGCTTTCCTGCTTGCTGGCTCCGAGGTAATCAAATTGAAGCGGTAGTAGGCCGCTGCGCCATTAATTGGATTCATTGGCAACTTGTATTATCGCACTTGTCTAAATGAGCCCCCGACAAAGTCTATTTTGACACCGGTTTTCCGGCTCTTGCTGCTTTAGTTTTGTGGAAAATACAAGTGTTCACGGTAACCCCATTGTCATGAAATCAACTTCCATTTTATTATCCGTTTTGCTGTTGCTGGCCTTTAAAACAAAAGATAACCCACTCACGCAGGCAGAACGTAACTATGCTTCCACATCGCTTAATACAACTGCGCTGGAGGTAGCCAGTTCAATCAAAGGTTTGTCTAATGCACAGCTAAAGTTTAAACCTGGCCCAGACAAATGGTCGATTGAAGAATGTATGAAACACATTGCTGTTTCGGAAAAGAACTTGTGGAATTTGGTTGAAACTTCCCTGAAGCAGCCGGCTAACCCGGAAAAGAGGATTGAACTTAAAAATACAGATGAACAGGTTATAAAAGGCGGTGAGAGCCGGGAAAATAAGGTAAAAACGTTTGACGCACTGAAACCAGAAAACACTTCGTTTACTTCCGCTGCTCATGCGCTTACTTCCTTCACAGAAAGCAGGGAAAAACTAATTGCATTTGTAAACAGCACCACCGAAGACCTTCGCAATCACGTGACCATCTTACCAATGGGAAGCTTCGACGCTTACCAACTTATCCTGCTGATATCGTCGCACAGCAAGCGGCACACGAAACAGATTGACGAAGTAAAGGCAGACCCAAACTTTCCTAAAAGCTAGACCCGGACCAGTCAGTAGCAGCGATTTGCCCGGGCTAACAGGGATGACTAACTTATTCCAGGGCCCTCATAATTTGGGCTCCGTGCCTTCCGCGGAATACCTGCAGGTGTAGGCTGCTTCGCCTTTTGTCGCCGGGGGCATATTATTACTGCAGTTGGTTGTTTAGCAGCCTATGGTGATTCCATTTTACAGAATTAATGCAGCCAATCACATCCGTAGATATTCAGTAAGGATGGCCAGACTTCGTTCATCAAATCACCCCTGGATACCCCTGTTTCTACCGTCACTGTTGGCCGCCTTTTAGATGAAGGGAAACTACAGTTTGCATCAATGAAAGCAGTTGTGTTTAATATTACACCGCCGGCAAAAGGTTGCAGAATGGCTGAAACCTCGAGTGGGATTTTATTCTTTGCCAATACCGGTTGGGTAAATAGTCCTGGTTGTTGAGCCAACAGCACCGGTAAAAGACCTAAGAGGAACAGTATGGAGAACTTTCTCATAGTTTATAATGTTTTCGGGTTTAAGCCCCATTGCTTACGACCACAACATTAACACACATCTAATTCGGCTTTTATGGTATGTGTTGAACATGCCGATAAATGTTACCATTCGACCAGGATGATCTCCGGATAACAAAACAAGACTCGTCAACGGGTATATTCCATTTTCGTGAAAGCAGTATGTACCCGTCGCTCTTCTGAAGCAGGATTCACCACATATTCTGATCGTTTCGTCACTTTCCACCCAACACGGTCTTGTTAATGGACTAGCATTGCAGTCTAAACAATACCATGACAGACTTAATAAAAAAGCCAACAAATTTTAACCGGATTGAATTCTGGGGAGCAGCGACCATATTTGTATTTATCATCTTCTTTTTTGTAACCGAAGGCATCGGGAATATTGTGAAAGACACGGCCCCGAACATGTTTCTGTTTGAACTTGCAGGCGTGCCTTTCGACGGCTACTCCAACTACTTCGTTCCCTTACTCATCAAGTACACCACGCTTTTTACTGCTTTTGTGCTGCTCAATTTTCTTTTGATACCCAGGCTTCTGAAGCGGGAAGCCATGATAAAAAATACCCTGCTGGTTATACTGGTTTTTATTTCCGCTTTTTTAATCTTTGGCGCAGCGGATACATGGTTGGACGGCCATCTTTTTCCACAATATGCTTCTCCCGTACTGGCACAAAATGTAATATTTCAAAAGAGCCTTTTGTATACGTGCTGGTTGTCGGCCGTTTTCTTTTTTTACAGCCTGATCAAATATGCGGGTATTTATCTCTTATACAACTCGGAACTCATTAGGACACGATACCCATTTGTAACACGTGAGATTATTGTTTCCGTAATTGTTTGGATGATTACCATGTTTCTGCTGGTTGTAGGAGATGCAGATAAAGAGATAGCCTTAGCCTGGGGCTGCATCATCCCATCCGGGATCATATGGTTTTCGTTTGCGTTTTACTATCTCATACCAAGGTCGGTGAACAAGAAGAGATCCTTCCTGCTCTACATCGGAAAAACTTTTTTGATACTCCTGGTTACCTATTTGCCGGTTGCCTTGTTGATTATGTTGATCGTACAGGATGATGATGACGCTTTTAGCTTTAGCCTTTTTAATGCGCTTTTTCAACTATTCATTACCGCACCATTATCGTGGGTATTATATAAGCAACACCTGAAAGGAAACGAAGAAGTTTATGTATTAAAAAAAGAGCTCGGAAAGTCAAACGCAAGCTTTGATTTTTTACGTTCTCAAATCAATCCGCATTTTTTGTTCAATGCACTCAATACCATTTATGGCACCGCCATACAGGAAAAAGCTGAGCGTACAAGTGAAGGAATCGAAAAACTTGGTGATATGATGCGGTTTATGTTGCAGGAAAATATGCAGGACAAAATCTCGCTGGCGCGCGAGGTAGAATATCTTAATAATTACATCAGCCTTCAAAGATTGCGAACCGATACAAGCCCCGGAATAAACATTGAAACAAATATCCATGCATCGGTGATGCCTGTTGAGATCGCACCAATGTTATTGATACCTTTTGTAGAAAATGCCTTTAAACATGGGATAAGTTTCCGCGAGCCCTCTCATATTAAAGTTAACCTGGAGGTTAAGGATGGGGGACTTTACTTTGACGTTTACAATACCAAGCACGTTAAAGTACAGAATGATCCGGAAAAAGACAAAAGCGGGATCGGGCTGACCAATGTTAAACAGCGTTTACAACTGTTGTATCCCCGCAAGCATGAACTTATTATTCGCGAAACCAGCAACCAGTTTTTTGTACACCTTACACTGCAATTAACTTAAACTGGTTTTCGTGCCTGGTCTGTTTTTGGGAGCCGGCCGTAGATAGCTGCGGGCCCGGTTCCCGCCCGGATGGACCCCCGGCAGAATGATTTCTTGTCGGGCTGGCGGTGCGAACGGGTTTCTCTCCCTTGTACGGTATAACACTATTCACCCCAATATGTCCGTAAGTTCCGGCAACATGCATTTGCCAAATTAATTTAGGGCGCAGCTTGTCTGGCAGCTGTTATAACTTTAACCTTACCCGGTTAACACCCGTATACTTCATGAAAGCGATTGCAATAGATGATGAGCCAATAGCATTAGAGATCGTTAAGTCGCATGCTTCCAGGGTGCCTTACCTTGATCTTAAGGCAACCTTTACGGACGCTTTTAAGGCATTGGAATATTTGCAGAAAGAACATGTAGACCTCATTTTCCTCGACATCAAAATGCCGGATATGTCGGGGATCGACTTCTTTAACAGCCTTAATAAAAAGCCGCTTGTTATTTTCACCACTGCATACACTGAACATGCAGTAACCAGTTTCGAACTGGACGCAGTTGATTATCTGCTAAAGCCATTTTCGCTTTCCCGCTTTATCAAAGGCTGCAACAAAGCTTTTGAGCTATTTAACTTCAGGAACACATCCGAGCCCATCGACTTTCTTTATGTAAAAACGGGCTACGAACAGGTAAAGGTTTATTTTGACGATATCCTGTACCTGGAAGCCACCGGCAACTATGTGACATTTGTCTCAAAAGATAGTTCGCTTCTTTCCCGCATTACACTCGCAGAAGCAATTGGACTGCTTCCGGCCAATAAATTTGCGCGGGTTCACCGTTCTTACCTGGTGGCCATAAACAAGATCAATAAGGTCGATCGCCAGCAGGTTACGATTAATAAAACAGCCATCCCGGTAAGTGAGGCATACAGTAAGGAACTTAGTGCGCTGCTAAGCAGGTAATCATTGTGCCCCGGTGGAAATCGTTTACAGGTATGGACTCTACTAATCCCTTACCTCCCCAGGTTTATAATGGAATAAAACAATCCGTATACATCAAGAGGAAAGGCTCACAAAAAAATATTTTCAAAAAATTTGGCCTGCTTGTCCGGTTAGTGAATACTCATTCGTCAAAAGAGAAAGTATTTTTAACTCAAAACAAATGTTATGGAAAAGTTCATGCTCATCTTTCATGGAGGAATTCAACAAGATGCCTCACCACAGGACATGCAGGCAAATATGGGAAAATGGATGGAGTGGATCGAAAAACTGGATAAAGACGGTAAATACGTTTCAGGTGAGGCGCTTTTACCCGGTGGTAAAGTTGTGACCAGCCCTACTGCGGTTACCGACGGACCATACACCGAAGGCAAAGAAGTGGTTGGTGGTTTTTTTGTAATCAATGCAAATTCGATGGAAGATGCCGTTGGTGTTTGTCGTGATTACCCGGATTATGAATATGGCGGACAGGTACAGGTTCGACCAGTGATGCGGATAGAAATGTAGGGTATGCAGGAACCTGTTAACAAAATAGTAGATCATCTTTTCCGGCATGAGTCGGGAAAGATGATTGCTGTTTTATCCAAACTGCTGGGGTTGCAAAACCTCGGGGCAGCACAGGACCTGACACAAGATACCCTTGTGCAGGCACTGTATACCTGGAGTTACAAGGGTCTGCCCGATAACCCCACCGCATGGCTGTACCGGGTAGCAAGAAACAAGGCCATAGACTACCTGAGGCGTGAAAAAACCTTCCGTGCTGTTCGCGCGCAACACGCAGTTTGGCTTAACGAACAATACACGGTTGATCCCGATGGATCCCTGTTTGAAGAAGGACAAATTGAAGATAGTTTGCTCAGGATGATGTTTGCCTGTTGCCACCCTGCTATCCCGGTTGAGTCGCAAATTGCGCTTGTACTTAAAACCTTGTGTGGTCTCAGTGTTCCTGAGATTGCAAGGGCCTTTCTCCGTGATGAAGAAACCATTTCAAAAAGGGTTTACCGGGCCAGGGAAAAAATCAAGGCTGAAAATATCGCCCTGGAATTGCCATTGTCGCACGAGCTTCCGGCAAGGCTCGATGCAGTTTTACATGCGCTATACCTGCTGTTTAACGAAGGGTATAACTCTTCTCAACCCGAACAACTCATCCGCGAGGATCTTTGTGAGGAAGCGATGCGCCTGGCTTTCCTGCTTACCCAAACCCCCGCAACCAACCTGCCCCGCACAAATGCGCTGTTGGCGCTTTTTTGCTTCCAGGCTTCGCGGCTCAAGGCACGCCTCGGCGAACAAGGGAATATTATTCTGCTAAAACAACAGGATCGAAGCAAGTGGTACCAGCCTCTCATCAGCAAAGGCTATTTCTTTCTCGATACGGCCACACAACACGAAACTTCTATTTACCATCTTGAAGCGGCCATTGCCTACCTGCATGCCGTTGCCCCGTCGTTTGAAGATACAGACTGGAAAGCTATTTATTACCTGTACCAGGTGCTTGCTACTGAACACCCTACACCATTTATCCTGCTAAACAAAGCCATTGCTGCCTCGTATGCACTAGATAAAAGGACTGCGCTTGAAGCATTAAACAACATACAGGGACTCGAAAATTATTACCTGTATCATACTGCCATCGGCGAAATCTATTTCGACCTGCACGAGCATGAACAGGCGTTGAAGCACTATCAAAAAGCATTATCGCTTACCCGTTCTGTTGCCGAACAACAGTTACTACAGCAAAAGTTATTGGCTTGTGTAAATGGTTTTACCCCTTCCGAATTGTGATTAGTTCATGGTTTTATTTCACCTTCTGTATTCGATTTAGTAATTGAATCAACCTTCTGCCCGGAATGTTGTTAGGCTTCATTGCGACTCATACGCTCCGTTTTACTAAATTCGCGCGCATATTTTTACACTGTACATTATGTTGATTGAACCGGGTTCTTTTAAGCGGATATTATGCCTTTGCGCAATGGTTTTAATAACCGTTAATGTCACCAAAGCTCAGGTACTGAAGAAAAGCTTCAACTGGCTGCTGCATCATTCAATTATCGACACGACTTCACCTGGCAATCCCAGCTTCCGCCTTTACCCAACCCTTGCGTATGCGCCCGAAACCGATCTCGAAATTGGTATTACAACCTTATACCTTTTCCAGGCAAATAAAGATACCAATAACCGGATCAGCGAATTAAATGCTTTTACTTTTTTTACGCTGCAGAGCCAATATGGTCTGTGGCTCGAAAATGCCATTTATGGCAATAAAGACAAGTGGTTTATTTTGGGACGTACACGGTTTCAACGTTTTCCCTTGTTGTATTATGGCATTGGTCCGAAAGCAATTAAGGACCACCCTGCCACCATCGATGCAAATTACTTTGTGTTTCGCCAACGGGTACTCCGCAATATTGCTCCCAACCTTTTCCTCGGACCGGAGATAGACTACCAGAGCCTTTATAATACCATTGTCGAGCACCATAAGGATGATCCTATCCGCGAGATGCCACCGGGTAGCAACGGTTCATCAAACCTGGGACTTGGTGGCGCCATTGTATACGACAACAGGCATAATGTCTTGAATGTTCGAAAAGGATATTTTGCCGAGGTGGGCCTGCTTAATTACTCACCCCGGTTGGGCAGCAAATATGGATTTACAGGTATTAATGCCGATTTCCGCAATTACCAACCGGTGAATAAAAGAGACGTTCTTGCCTTTCAGTTTACCGGGAACTTCTTTACGGGCGACGTGCCTTTTAACCAGATGGCATTTATGGGTGGCGAAACCATGATGCGTGGATACTATTATGGCCGTTACCGCGATAAGAATATGCTTGCCGCCCAGGCTGAATACCGTATGCTTCCTTTTGGATTTAGTAAACGCATTGGTGCCGCAGTATTTGCCGGTACAGCAGTCGTCGCGCCACGTATAGGCGATTTCGAAGCTAAAAACCTTAAACTCACCGGGGGTGCAGGTCTGCGGTATTTGCTCTTTCCTAAAAAAGACATCTTTGTCAGGCTCGACTTAGGGGTAACCCAGGAAGGCATCGGGGTCTACTTTTTTACCGGTGAAGCTTTTTGATGCTTCAATAGGATTTCCTCAACAAACAACTTCTGCAACAAGCCTATATCCGTTGGTGAGCATCGTTATTGCCATTAATGCAGTCGAGCTGCCTGCTCCTCTACTGGTATCAGGATCTACCCGACCCTACCCGTAACCACCCGCTTGTTTTCGGGAGCCTTTAAAGAAATGACTTTATTCCAGATTGAGGCATTATTCCTTGCCAACCCGCTTTATCCAATGTAATGCAATGTCGTTGACTTAAGAACTTTTTTTGGGAGCCGGCGTTCGGAAAACTATTGAGCATCGTTGTGTCACTCACTTGTACTTGCAGCTATTCTGTTCGGCTTTTTTTTATCTGATGCTTAAGTAAACGACATTCCAATGTAATGGTTTATTATCGCCTTCCTGCATTTTAACGTCTGCGTTCATCCGTAATAAAAACCCCTTATCCTTGGGAGGTATTTTCCTTCCTGTTTTGACTTCTACTAAACACAAATCCGGCAACCTTTGCCCGTTGAAAAAGAATAAATTTTTTAACGATGAGCAGACTGATTTACGTGCTATTGGTATTGATCCCGCTGGTGGCTTTTACGAATAAGGCTCAGGCACAGGGAAGGGTTACGGGAGTAGTAAAAGATGAAAAAGGTAACGTGCTACCTGCAGTTACAGTTGCGTTGTTGCAATTACCGGCAAACACCGAAATTAAAACCGTGGTCTCCGACAAAGAGGGGGTATACGTGTTCATAGCTATTACAGCAGGAAAATACACCGTTTCCGCTTCCTCGGTCGGCCATGTAACCGCGAGCGCAAAAGCCTTTACGCTTTCAGCCGACCAAACCATTTCTGTTCCCGACCTTATCTTACCTGCAAGTCCAAAAGCGATGACCGACGTTACCGTGCAAACCAAACGGCCATTGATAGAAAATAAGATCGACAAGATGGTGGTTAATGTAGATGCCTCGCCTTCCAACGCAGGTGCTACTGCCATGGAAGTGCTGGAAAAGTCTCCGGGGATAACTGTTGACCGGGATGGAAACATCAGCCTTAAAGGCAAACAAGGGATCATTGTTTTAATGGATGGGAAGCAAACATATCTAAGCGGGCAGGACCTCGCCAATCTGTTACGCAACATGCCGGCTAGTCAACTCGACCAGATAGAAATCATGACACAACCTTCAGCCAGGTACGATGCTGCGGGCAACTCAGGGATCATTAACCTGAGAACAAAGAAAAACAGCCAAGTGGGTTTTAATGGCAGCATAAGCTTATCCTATGTGCAGGGCCGTTACCCCAAAAGCCCGAATAGTTTCAACTTCAACTACAAAAAGGGAAAGTTTAATTTCTTTACCAACCTCAGTTATTCCTACTGGTCGGGTTTTAACGACCAACACCTCATCAGGAGATTTCATAACAACGGAGTTGTGGCCTCAGTATTCGATCAACAGGCTGACCAGAAAAACAGGAGCAGCAATTACAGCGGCAGGTTCGGGATGGATTATGCGATCAATAAAAAAACAACCATTGGCTTTTTAATTAATACCATCAACAATCCCAGCCATTGGGAAAACAAGGGCAAGGCCAATATACTCAGTAACCGCGGTGTAATCGATTCGTTTAATACTGCCGAAACGGTAAATAAGGGCAGTTGGAAAAATTTTGGTGCAGCCATTAATTTCAGGAGAATATTAGACACGAGCGGAAGTGAACTTACTGCAGATGCAGACGTAATCCGATACGATACCCGTAGCAATCAAACTTCTGATAATTTTAATTACCTCGCTGGCGGAACCCTCATCAGGAACCCTTTTCTTTTACGTGCAAACCTGCCGGCCGAAATCACCATTTATAGTGGCCGTGTTGATTATACCAGGCCATTGAAGAAGGGGGCAAAATTCGAAGCCGGTTTAAAAAGCAGCTATGTTTCCACCGATAACGATGCCCGGTATACCTTTTATGAACACAATGAAACCAAGTGGGTACCCGATAATAGCCGCAGCAATCACTTTCTGTATAAAGAAAACATTAATGCAGCTTATATCAATTACAGCAGGCAGTACAAAAAGCTAGGCGTACAAACAGGCCTGAGAATGGAAAACACCATTTCCGAAGGTAAACAGTTTGGTAATCCGACACAAAAGGACACCACATTCAAAAAGAACTATACCCAGTTATTTCCAACTGCTTACTTTAGCTATGCACTAAATGCCAACAACCAGTTCGGACTTTCTTACGGCCGGCGGGTGGAACGTCCCAATTACCAGGACATGAATCCATTTCAATACTTCCTCGATCAGTATACTTTTCGCCAGGGTAATCCAAACTTAACTCCCCAATTTACACACAATGTTGAACTCACGCATATCTACCGTAAAGCCCTGAACACAACGCTAAACTATACTTATACAACCGACATTTTAAACGACATTTTAAAGCAAAACGATCAAACAAAGGTTACTTACCAAACTAAAGAAAATGTAGCAAAACGCAGGACCCTCGGGCTTGCAGTTAGCTATAATGCACCTGTAACAAAATGGTGGACAACCAGCGTATTTGTAAACGTAAACAACAACCATTACCAGGGTCTTGTAAACAACCTTCCACTCGACGTTAGTCTGACATCGCTTATGGCAAATTCGAGTCAGCAGTTTCGCTTTGCTAAAACATGGACAGCTGAGGTAACCGGTTTTTACCGTACCCGTTCACAGGAGACCGGGATGTTTTTAATTGAACCGATGGGTGTGGTATCCTTTGGCTTTGGTAAACAGCTCCTTAAGAACAAAGCCAGCCTTAAATTAAGCGTAACCGATCCTTTTTACATCCAACGAACAACTGTTATCATCGATTATGGAAACATCGATGCGGTGGTTTATAACAGGTGGGATAACAGGAGGGTTGGGCTAACCTTTACCTACCGGTTTAGCAAAGGTGAAAACATCCAGCAACGCCGTAAATCCAGCAGCGCACAGGAAGAACAAAACCGTGTGGGGGGCTCCAATTAACTGTATAGTTGTTGAATTCAAAATCCTTCAAGGTTAACCCCCATTCGCACGCTCACGAAATTAAAAAACCGGACACGATTTCGCATCCGGTTTTTTTTGTACTAAGCATTTGGTATCTCTTCAGCCCCGGTTGCCCGCCCGCTGCGCCGTCAGACGGGTTTCACTCCCTTGTACTATTCTATCGCTATTCAGCACGACATTAATACCGTTAAAGGTTAGTCAAGGCGAAGACTTTTACCTTGCCCAAAATGGAGGGGGCTCAACACCAAGTGAACGCAAATAAACATATCCCTCTCCCCGATGGTGGATTTCATTATCGATAAAGTATAAGATCGATGAAATAACGGTTCCCTCGTATTGGCCGAAAGTCACGATCCGGTCGTGGAACTGTTGCTCTGGAATTTGCGTCCAATACGTATTGATGTCTTCCGAAGCTGTGTCCCATAACTCCAGGAGTTCCGCTTTGCTTTTTACATCCAGGTGCTCGTTCAAGGCTTCCGTTTTGCCACCGGTTATTTCTCTCAATCCCGGAACGCCTATGGCAAGTAGTTCCTGTACCATTGCAGCAAACGGACGCATACCACCAATACTGTATTCGAAAAGTTCTTTTTCGGGAAAGGCGTCTATTACCCTTCTTGTGAGTCGCCTGTGACCCTGCCAGTGTTCAAGTAATTCTGCGCTGGTGATTACTTTAGCAATTTGGTTTTCTGTTGTTGTAGCGTTCATACGTGATGCTTTAGTTGTTTGAAATTTTATTATTCAAAACTAATTGCACCCACTGACAACAGTATGGCAGTCCTGTTCTGGCATCTTAAAAAACATTTTATCATTTAATCCTCTACCCGGTATCCCATTTACCCGGTGGGTTTAACCACAACTTTGCCAACACTTTCTCCGCGTTGAAAAAGCCGGATCGCATCGTGCATCTCCCCGAAAGAAAACACATGGCCCACATGCTGGGGCTCGAGTTGCAACCCCTGTAATGCAACCAGCATTTCGTGCATCATATCCGTTTGTTCATACAGGTAAATAAGGTTGAACCCCATTAATGATTTATTCTGTGTAGGCAGTCGCAACGGATCAATCTTCGGGCGGCGCAGGTATCTCCAGATCAGTTTAGGATAGTTTGGTGCAGAACCATGGGTAGTAAAACTCGCACTGCCGTAGGCAACCATTCTAGCCATAGGCGCCATTGCTCGCCAACCATCTTTTAAAATCTTACCACCAATACACTCCATCACGAGGTTTAGGGGCCGCCCCTCAAGCGCGCGCTGCAGTTTATGGTAGAAATCAGCGTCCCTTACAATAACCTGGTCATAGCCTTCCTGCTCCCGGAGAAACTCCATCTTTTTTGAGTTGCCAACGGTCCCGATCGTATAGGCGTTAAACTTTTTACAGATTCGGTTTGCCATAATGCCTACACCTCCGGCAGCACTATGGATGAGCACCGTTTGGCCCTGCTTCAGGTTGCCAAGTTCTGTAAGCGCGTAAAATGCAGTTAGTCCCTGCACCAGGAATCCGGCACCCTGCTCAAAACTCCACGTGTCAGGAAGTGGAATAACATATCGATGATTGATGTTGATGTGCGAAACATAACCGCCAAACTTTGTTGCACCCATTACCTTGTCACCGATGTTCCACTCTTCTACTGACTCACCAACTGCGATAATCCCCCCCGAAAACTCAAGACCGGGTATAAAGGAACCCTTCGGGGTTGCACTATACAATCCCTGCATTGCAAACACATCTGCGAAGTTTAACCCAACCGCATGTACCTGTACACAAACCTCCCCTGGTGCTGGTTCGTTTAACCCTTCCGTTTGCAGTTTGAGATTCCTGATCGATCCTGCTTTTGGCATACGGTAGACTTGTCTGTTGATCATGTAACTCAGTATTGATGATTGTATCTATTATTGTTCTTCCATAATGCCTGTACGGCTTCAGCTTGCTCGCAAAGTTCCTGTACTGATCACCCGTTCAACCCCAACACGAACCTTGATGACCCCAGTACATGATCCTCAACTTTCATGCGCGAACGCCCCAATGCGAGTATCGCCTGTTATGAACTTGCAGCATAGCTTTTGCGGAGATATTTACTTACCATAAATAATGTAATTTAATACCATGAAGCATACTCCATCAACAACTCTCTTCAACGGTCCATACTCAGAATCACGTCGCGACGCGCTTAAAACACTCCTTTCTGCCGGTGCGTTGCTGGCCTTATCGCCCCTTTCCGCTATTCCGGTGCAACGGAAAAAAGATCGCCTTGGTGTTGCACTCGTTGGTTTGGGTTACTATAGCACCGACCTACTTGCACCGGCACTTCAGCAAACTAAAAATTGTTACCTCGCCGGCATAGTTACCGGCACACCCTCAAAGGCAGAAAGCTGGAAAAAACAGTATAATATACCGGATAAGAACATATACAACTACCAGAACTTCGACCAGGTAGCTAACAATCCCGATATAGATGTTATTTATGTTGTGCTTCCACCATCCATGCATAAAGAATATGTAATCAGGGCCGCAAATGCGGGTAAACATGTCTGGTGCGAAAAGCCGATGGCCATCACCGCCGCAGAGTGCCAGGCGATGATTGATGCGTGCAATAAAAACAAGGTGAAGCTTGCAATAGGCTATCGCCTTCAACATGAACAGAATACCCAGGAATACCGGGCAATCATTCATCAAAAGCTGCTGGGTAATGTGCAAAAGGTCAGCTGTGGGGCAGGTTACTACGATAGCCGGACCACCCATTGGAAACAAAATAAGGCCCTCGGCGGCGGGGTTCTGTACGATATGGGCGTTTACGCGATCCAGGGTGCACGTATGGGCACGGGAATGGAACCTATTGCTGTTGTCTCTGCCAGAACATCAACCACGCGGCCGGAGGTGTACAAAAATGGCCTTGATGAAACCACTACGGCAACGCTTGAATTCGCGGGTGGAGTTATGGCCGACATTAAAACAAGCTTTGGAGAAAACGTCAACTTCCTGGATGTTACCTGCCAGAAAGGTGTCATCAAAGTGGCGCCTTACCAGGCCTATTCTGGTCTGAAAGTCACAAGTCCGCTTGGAGAAATTTACCACCGTTACCAGGTGCCGTTTCAACAAGCAAAACAAATGGATGATGACGCCCTTTCGATCATGCAGGGCAAACCCATGCTTGTGCCAGGTGAAGAGGGTTTGCGCGACATCAGGATTGTGGAAGCCATTTATAAATCAGCACAAAGCGGGCAGCGCGTGAAGCTGGCATAAACGGGGGAATGGCCGTTAAACGATCAGTCTTTATCGGGATCATAATATCGCCCAAGTAAAAACATAAACAAACCATAAGCAACCGTTCCAATTGCAACAACAATAAAACTGGTGTGCCCGATATGATCCCCGAGGAAGTCGAATGCTTTGTCGGTATTGACTACCTCGTCTGCATTTTTGTATAGGCCTGCCCTGATGAAGAAGATACCGGTTATACCTACAATGATACCCCGGGAACAATACCCCATCCAGGCCAATACAGAGATGGATTTCTTATAAAACGGTTTTAACCGATCGATGTCCAGCCTTTCCAGGTATGTTTTCGAGAACAGGTAGATAAATTGTACAAAGGCTGTGATACAGATCAGTATTCCAACAGCAACGATGAGTCCGGCACCATCATTTTCACGGATAAGTTTCTGAATGAGTTCATGCTGCGCATCAGATTGCGTGTCTCGCCCAGCGCCCCTGGTAAACAGCGTTTTGATGGCCGACCATGCTATCAGCGCATCTGCGATACTGCTGAACAGGATGCCGGTGCGCCGGGCTATTCCCTTAGCATTTTTTCCATACCCGTATGGATCGGTAACGGTTTCATAGATACGCCAACTGATGTACGACAACAGGCCCAATACAATGATCCAGATGATTATTGTGCCGGCAGTGCTTTTACGAAGGAAGGCCATCAGGCTGCTCTCATCGGCACCGCCATCCTGTAATTTAAAAAAAGACAGTAATGCGATTACGCCTATAAACGTATAAAGCAGACCATTCGATATGCAGCCGTAAACGGCTAACATGCGCACGAAAGACCTTTTATGATTTCTTTCAATCATCCTTGCGGGTTATGCAACCTTGTAATGCTTTAAACTTACAAGTGGATGGTTAAAGATCGTGCTTATAATGTTGCGGCTAACCGCTTGACATACGCAGTATTGCTAAATGAAGGCGGGATGCTGTATATTTAGGAACAACCCCCACCCTGGTCTCATCCCCTTGTTTATGATAACCCGTCTATTCCTGAAACTAACCGACTATCCTGCTTTTAGAAGGCTGGTTTGGAAGCCGGTTTACGAATTATTGGCAAAGTACTTCAGGTCGAAAGAATGGTCGCTCATGAATTACGGTTATGCGCCTTCTCCCGGTGAACCATTATTGACCTTACACCCCCAGGACAAAGTAAATCGGTATCCTATCCAATTGTATTATTACCTCGCAGTGAAGGTGCGGCTCGGTGGCTGCGACGTGCTTGAAGTGGGCAGCGGCCGTGGTGGCGGGGCGGCATGCCTGAAAACCTATCTCGATCCGAAAAGTATTACGGGGCTCGATATCGCCGGCAATGCAGTTGAACTTGCCAATGAATATTTTGGTTCAGCAGGTATTTCATTTGTGCGGGGTAGTGCAGAGCAGTTGCCATTTGCAGACGAATCTTTTGATGTGGTCATCAACATTGAATCGTCGCATACTTATGGGTCGGTACCACAATTTTTATCAGAGGTTAAAAGAGTGTTGCGACCGGGCGGCTACCTGTTGTGTGCCGATATCAGAACCAAATCAGACATGGTATTATTCACCCAGCAATTGAAAACGTGCGGGCTAAGGATGGAGCTGCAGGAAGACATCAGCGATAATGTACGACGCGCTATTGAACTGGAAGAACCCATAAAGCAGCAGCGGATAACTGAGCACATTCCAAAAAGCCTGCAGCCAATTTTTAAGCAATTTGCAGGCGTAAAGGGTTCGAAGGCTCACCTGCAACTGGCAAGTGGTGAGCTCAGGTATTTTCGCTTCGTATTACAAAAGCCGCTTTAATTGGTACGGGATTTTGCACGATTATCAACGTTGAATTAAATTCTCCTCGGGCTTTCTTTGCCTTGCCAATATTCCGGTTCACCTATATTATTAACTGATACCACTGTCGCGGTAATCCTGGAAAGCTAGTTCCAGTTGGCTCGTGGTGTAGCTAAAACAGTTGCACAAAGAACTAAAATTTGAACGGAGCGTCGCAAGCAAAGTCGCCCGAAGATCAACTGCCGGTCACCAAAAAATCCTTAAGGATAGATTTCATTACTCCAGCTTTCATCCGTTGGTATTTAGCAAGAAAACTGTTTTCCATAAAACACAGCTCCTGGCAAGGAAATAAGATCATTGATTGACGGTCTTCATTTTTAAATATACATTTTTAAATTCCTGCTCACCTGCGCATTGGCTTGCCTGCGGTAAGCAATGCTTTTGCATACCCGATTGTTTCGGCGACTGCTGGTATGGGGTCGTTTTCCCACCCTTCAAATTCGATGCTTACGAGCCTGTCGTAACGGATTTTTCGAAGCGATCGAACAATTGAAGGGAGATCGAGTACACCCCGCCCCGCCTCAATGGTACTGCCGTTAGGTTCCGTTGAATTGATGTCTTTAAAGTGCAGGTCGTACAGCCTTTCTTTACATTTTATAATGGCTTCTGCGGGATTTACTTTAGCCCTTGCCGTATGACCTACATCGATACAAAGACCAATGCGCTCATCATATCCCCGGACGGCTTTCATAACATCGTATGGAGAAGGAAATCGCTTGTCTTCGGGACCATGGTTATGAATGGCGAGCTGGATATCAAACTCCTTTACCATTCGATCGAGAATGGGCATTGAGTCGGGGTGGGGACTGCAAACAATAGCCGGCATATTACAGTCTTTGGCGTATTGAAATGCCTGCCGGATGTTTGCTTCATCGTTCTGCATGGTGATGTTACCGCAGCTTAAAGGGGTAATCCCGGCTTCCTTTAGCTTTTCCATTGCAGCCTGTCTTTCGGCAGTGGTACTGTTGAGCGGAAGGTGAAAATCCTTTATAGAGATATAATGAAGGTTTAAACGCTTCATCGCTTTAATTGTATCGTCGAGGCTAAGCTTCCTAAACGTATAGGATGCTATACCAACTTTAAAGTTGTCCCACTCCGAGTCATCGGCAGGTAAGTTGAAGTTGTACTGGGATGGAGACGCAGTAGCCTGGCCCAGGAGGGAGGTGCCAACTGCGGCGAACAATCCATGTTTAATTGCCAACCGGCGGGAAAGGGATGTTTTCATGGCAAGAATTTGCGAGGAAATTAGGTAAAATAAACGAGGTTGAAACAGTTGACGTTTACGATGTGGTGTTGCTGATTTAAAAAACTTTGTATTCGGGTTTTCGCCTTAAGTGTAATCACTATCTGTACTTTCCTGGTTGTCATTGCCCCTACTCATATGGAGGTGAATGTGGAAAACTTAAGTGCTGCAATACTAAAAATATTAGTAATTATGCTAAATAAATGAGTTCGGAATTGGGATTAAACTATTGTTCATGGAGGCACAAAAGTCAGATATCATCCGCCAGTTGCAGAAAGACATTTTGTTGCTGCAAGGGTTTAAAGCCTGTACTACGGGTACGGTAGTAGATGTTGGACTAGGACCCGTGAATATGGCTTTTCCTAATGAGACTTTTCCGCTTGGCGCCGTTCATGAATTTATCAGCACAAGCCAGGAGGAGACTGCCGCAACGGGAGGATTTATTTCCGGGCTGCTCTCGCCACTCATGCGCAACAATGGGGTTACGCTCTGGATCAGCAGGAACCGGATGCTGTTTCCACCTTCACTTAAATTTTTCGGGATCGATCCCGCACGTTTCATATTTGTTGATCTGCATAAAGAGTCGGATGTAATCTGGGCAATTGAAGAGGGATTAAAGTGTGATGGTCTTGCTGCTGTTGTGGGAGAGTTAGCCGATATAAGTTTTACCGCTTCCCGCCGGCTTCAATTAGCTGTTGAGCAAAGCAAGGTAACCGGGTTTATCATCCGGCAACAGCCCCGCAAACTTGCGGTTACTGCTTGTGTTAGCCAATGGAAAATCAGCCCTGTTCCCGGTGATGCAATTGAGGACCTTCCCGGTGTTGGTTTTGCCCGTTGGAAGGTGACGTTGTTAAAAGTGCGCAATGGCAAACCGGGGAGCTGGGAGCTCGACTGGGCCGCCGGAAAGTTCCGCCATGTTCCGCAAAAAGCGGCAGCTATCGCACCCGCCGAAATGCGCAAAACAGGATAGTATGGCGAAACGTTTTGTTACGATATGGTTCCGTTATCTTAAAACGGATTGGTTTAGCCTCCGGCAGCCACACCTTAAGGAGGTGCCATTTGTTTTAGCAGCACCCGATCATGGGCGTTTGGTAATAACCGCTGCAAACCCGCCCGCACATACCCAAGGGATTGACAAGGGAATGGCGGTTGCTGATGCAAGAGCGATATTTCCGTCGTTAGAAGTATTGGACGATCAACCCGAACTCACCAATAAACTACTTGTAAAACTTGCAGAATGGTGTATCCGCTACACCCCCATGGTAGCGGTTGACCCCGAAGATGGATTGATCCTGGAAGTTACAGGTTGTGCCCACCTGTGGGGAGGCGAGCGTGCTTATCTCATGGATATGATCAGCAGGATCAAGGGCTTTGGTTATCATGTAAGAGCGGCATTGGCCGACACCATTGGAACAGCATGGGGTTTGTCGCGGTTTGGTGAGCAAGCGTCTATTATAGCACCGGGGCAACAATCTGAAGCAATACTGAACCTGCCGCCCCCTGCCCTCCGCCTGGAGGCAGCAACTAACGACAGGTTGCAAAAACTTGGTTTGAACCAGATTCGCAACATCATGAATATCCAACGTTCTGCATTGTGCCGGCGTTTTGGACAACACCTGTTACAGCAATTAGACCGGGCACTTGGTACTGAAGAAGAACGGATAGAGCCTGTTGTGCCGGTTGAACAATTCCATGAGCGACTGCCATGCCTTGAACCGATTGTTACTGCCAAAGGTATTGAAATCGCATTGCAGCGATTATTGGAAGGTTTGTGTAACCAACTTGAACAGCAGCAAAAGGGACTTCGCCAGGCCATTTTAAAATGTTTTAGAATTGATGGAAAGGTGGAGCAGGTAGAAATTGGTACCAACCGGGGAACTTATAATGCACAGCACTTGTTTAAGCTATTTGAATTCAAGCTTCCTACTATCGAACCCGGATTGGGTATAGAGTTGTTTTTGCTTGAGGCTCCCAAAATCGAAGACGTAGCCTCCATACAGGAAAAGTTGTGGGAGACTGTGGGTGGACTGGAGAATACGGGTTTAAATGAATTAATTGATCGTATGGTAAACCGGATTGGACCGGGATTAATACACCGGTATCTGCCGGCAGAACATCACTGGCCCGAAAGGTCGATCCGGGAAGCTGTTTCACTTACCGAAGAAGCCGTAGTTGATTGGCGGCTTGACCGGCCAAGACCGGTTCAGCTGCTGGCACAACCAGAACCCATAACGGTTGCAGCACCTGTACCCGATTACCCACCCATGTTATTCCGGTATAAAGGAAAGATACATAAGATTAAAAAAGCAGATGGGCCCGAACGGATAGAAAGAGAATGGTGGCTTGATGAAGGACTGCATCGAGACTATTATCATGTGGAAGATGAAGACGGCTGCCGCTACTGGCTTTTCAGGTCGGGGCACTACGGTGCGGATACATCATACCAATGGTTTTTACATGGGTTTTTTGCATAGCAGTTTATTAACCCTGTGCAGCGAAATATATTAACAGCTTACAGACCACATTAGATCTTATGGGGTAAAATCCTGGTTTTGAAGGTGGGAACTATGGAGGCACCACCAAAGCAACAGTATTAACATAGTAAGCGATTCCTAGTCCCGTTTCAATTCGCAATACCGGATTTGAACGCTCGTTCAATTAATCATTAAATAGGATATGAGCTATACAGAACTCCAGGTAACGTCGAACTTCAGCTTTTTACGTGGTGCCTCACACCCCGAAGAACTTGTTGAACAAGCTGCCACCCTGGGCTACCAGTCTATAGCCATTACTGATCGCAATAGTTTTGCCGGTATCGTACGCGCACATGTTGCGGCAAAAGCAAAAGGCGTACGGCTAATTGTGGGTTGCCGGCTCGACCTTTTGGATGGACCATCATTACTTGCCTTTCCAATCAATACAGGAGCTTATTCGTCCCTCTCTGCCTTACTTACAAAGGGTAATCTCCGTGCCGAAAAAGGGGAATGCCACTTGTACAAAGCAGATGTTTATGACCATTCCAAAGATGTAAAGTTTATTGTTTTGCCACCAACCCAACTGAACGAAAGCTTCGATTTCGACCCCTCGTTCAGGCAGGAATTATTAGCCTTGAAGAGCCATTTCAGCGATAACTTATACATCGCAGCAAGCCGGTCGTATTTCGGGAACGATATCAAACTCTTACACCGGTTAGCACAATTGGCAACCCATTTAGAGGTTCCCCTGGTAGCAACAAATGATGTTCATTACCATGTACATGTTCGACGTGAACTGCAGGATATACTTACCTGTATCCGGGAGAAATGTACCATTTATACTGCGGGACTAAAGCTGCATCAAAATGCAGAACGCCACCTGAAACCAATAGATGAGATGCTGCGTTTGTTCAGGCAATATCCCGACGCAATACGACGCACACAGGAAATTGCAGATGCATGCCGGTTTTCGCTTGATACGCTGAAGTATGAATATCCGGAAGAAATTACGGGACAGGGCAGGAGTCCACAGGAGCAGCTTACCCACCTTGCATGGGAAGGTGCCAAAAACCATTTTGGCGAGATCGTTCCAGAGAAAACAATTACAGCAATCAACCATGAACTTGCCTTTATTGAAAAGATGAATTATGCGGCTTATTTTTTAACCGTTTACGACATTGTTCGCTTTGCAAGAGAGCGTGGTATATTGTGCCAGGGCCGTGGATCAGCTGCTAACTCTACGGTTTGTTATTGCCTTGGAATCACATCGGTAAACCCTACTAAGTTTGATCTTTTGTTTGAACGTTTTATATCTTCGGCGCGTAATGAACCACCGGATATAGATGTTGATTTTGAACACGAGCGACGGGAAGAAGTGATACAGTACATCTACCAAAAGTATGGTCGCGACAGGGCGGCCATTGTTGCCACGGTTACCCAGCAGCAGCAAAAAGGAGCCATCAGAGATGTTGGCAAAGCAATGGGGCTTTCGGTGGACACCATCAATCGTTTATCAAGTTCAATATGGGAGTTTACCCTGGAGTGGTTTGAAGAAAAACGCCTGGTTGAACAGGGCCTTAATCCCGGTGACAAACACCTGCGGAAGGTATTACAACTTACCGAGCAGTTTATGGGTTTCCCTCGGCAGCTTGGGCAGCATACCGGCGGGTTCGTGATCACCAAGGGCAAACTCTCTGATCTCTGTCCAATCGTCAATGCACGTATGGAAAACCGGACCTGCATCGAGTGGAACAAGGATGACATTGATGCACTTGGTTTTCTCAAGATTGATGTGCTCGGCCTCGGGATGCTTACCTGTATCAGGAAGGCATTTGAAATTGCAAAGGAATATTATGGATTGGACCTAACGCTCGCCAATATTCCACAGGATGATCCGGCAGTTTATGAAATGATCAGCAATGCAGATACGATTGGTGTATTCCAGATTGAAAGCCGTGCACAACAATCCATGTTACCGAGGCTAAGACCAAGGTGCTTTTATGACCTGGTGATCGAAGTTGCGATTGTTCGTCCCGGTCCGATCCAGGGCGATATGGTGCATCCTTACCTGCGTAGGCGTAATGGTGAGGAGCCCATTGAATACCCCTCAAAGGAACTGAAAGAAATACTTGGCCGGACCCTGGGGGTTCCGCTGTTCCAGGAACAGGCGATGAAAATTGCCATTGTTGCGGCAGGTTTTACGCCTGCAGAAGCAGACGAACTTCGGCGGAGTATGGCCACCTTCAAGTTAAAGGGCATGGTCACCCAGTTTGAGCAAAAGCTGATTAAGGGTATGACCGAAAGAGGTTATGAACTTGAATATGCCCACAGGGTATTCAAGCAGCTTGAGGGTTTTGGCAGTTATGGTTTTCCTGAGAGTCACGCTGCAAGTTTTGCATTACTGGTATATGTTTCTTCGTGGATCAAGTATTACTATCCCGACGTATTTGCATGTGCCTTGCTCAATAGTATGCCGATGGGATTTTACCAGCCTGCACAAATCATCATCGATGCGCGAAAGCATGGCGTAGACGTAAGACCAATTGATGTAAATCATTCTATGTGGGACAATAAGCTCGAGGAACAGTCGGGTAAATACAGGTCGGTGCGGGTCGGCTTTCGACAGATAAAAGGTTTGCGGGGTGAAGACATAAACTTGCTGCTGGCGGGTAGAAAACAGCATTACAAAACCATCGACGCTCTCAGGGATGCTGGTGTACCAGAAGCGGCCCTGGAGAAATTGGCTGATGCAGACGCTTTCCGTTCGTTGGGGCTCGACCGACGCCAGGCTTTGTGGGAAGTGTCAACACGCAATGACCGCCCTATTGCCCTGTTTTCCGGTCAACCTTCACCCGACTCGCTTATTGAAAATGTTTCGCTGCCAACCATGAGTATGTCGGAGCACGTGGTTCATGATTATGCTTCCACATCACTTTCCTTAAAGGCGCACCCGGTTAGTTTTGTACGTGAAAAGTTAGACCAGCTCCGGATTGTTTCCACCAAAGGTCTGAACGACATCCCTGATGGTGCATTGGTAAAGGTCGCAGGACTTGTTCTTGTTCGTCAGCGTCCCGGTACTGCTGGCGGGATATGTTTTATGACCATTGAAGATGAGACGGGTTTTGCCAACCTGGTCATCTTTGCAAGCTTGTTCGATAGGTTCCGGAAAGAAATACTTCAATCGCGTTTGTTAATGGTAGAAGGCAAGCTGCAGCGGGAAGGCCAGGTGACCCATGTTATAGTAAAGACCTGTCACGACTTCTCTAAAATGTTACGCAACCTTACGGCTACTGTAAACGAGACCCAGCCGGTGCTGACCCTCGCAAGGGCAGATGAAAAAACACATACTATTCCTACTTTCCCCGGGCAAAATAAACGTACCCAGGTTCGAAAGACTACCCAGGAAGAACTCTTTCCTGCAGCCCGGAATTTTCGTTAGCTGTTTAATAGGATTAATCTAATGCTGCGGTAAAGCATGTTAATAGCGGAGTTATAATTGTAAGATTTCAATCACACCGCCTGGATTGAATATATCAAATACAACTTTCATACGGTGATTATTGGTGATGGTTTTCGTGAAGCATAAACAGGTAAAGTAATAGTTTATTTTACAGTAGACACCCGATGGATAACCGGGTGGCAATCGTATTTGTGCTGCCCATTTTCAGGAGTATAAATGGCTGAGAGAATTTGTTAAGACCTGGCCAATAATCGTTTAAGCCCTGCTACCTCCATGCATTTTCGTGCTCAATGGTTTTAAATACCAGGGATTTGATGTATTTTATGCAACTCACTTCCAACCAAAGCTATTTACATGTCTTCCTTCACACCTGATCTCCCCGGATATACCCCTGTGCAAACCGGCTTTGAAGCTCCTGCCGATGGCTCACCGTTACACCGGGTTTTTGGCCTCGATGTACTCCGGGGTATTGCGGTAACTGGTGCCCTGTTTATCAGCATCTGGATATTTGGTGGCCTTACAGAAAACCGCCAAAATGGAATCACTGTACAATCCGGGGGTATGGACTATTGGCTCCTGAATACGATGAGCGTTATCCTGGAAGGTAAAATGCTCACATTAATTGCCCTCGTATTTGGAGCAAGTATGTTATTGTATTTATTTGCCGACAACAAATTTCAACGACTCCGCAATGCCGACTTCTTTATGCGTCGTCAGTTGTGGCTCATCGCCATCGGACTTATCAATGCGCTGGTTTTCTTATGGTCAAACGACATCGTTTTCCATCTTGGCCTTATGGGTGTGCTGCTTTTTCCTTTTGTGCGGCTTACAGGTAGGGGCCTTCTTGTTGCCGCCCTGCTTGCCGCATTAATCTTTAGTGGAAAAAATTATTGGCGATATGCTGACGATCAGGAAGTATACACCAAGTACCTGGCTGTTACGCAAGTGGAAAAAAAGTTTAAAAAAGACTCTGCGGCAAATGCAAGAGCCATTGCCGGTAAAGCTCTAAAGGACACTTCAGCTAAACAGGTAAAAGACACACTTACAAAAAAACAGAAAAACGAGAAAGAGGCCTGGCTGGGGCTGGTAAAAAACACCAAATACGATCCTAAGAAAGACGAAGAAAAGCACAAAGCCATGCGGGGCGGTTCATATGCCAAACTCTGGAACCACCAGTTGCAGGGTACACAGGGCAGAGAGGCGCAATGGACTTATCAATTTGGTATATGGGTGCTGGGGGCTGCCATATTGTTGGGTATGGCCCTACTAAAGTTTAATTTTTTTGATCCTGGATTTCCTGCTCGTAACTACCTCCTGATTGCTTCTGCCGGACTGGTAATCGGACTGTCTTGTTGTTGGTTCAGGCTTCACTACACCCGGCTTGCCCTGCTGGATTACCAAAAATACATCACCCGACCCCTGCCATATAACCTTTTGTTTGGCTTTGAAATGTTAGCCCTGGCTTTGGCATATGCAAGTATGATGCTTCTGCTGGTAAAGGTTCAGGTATTAAAACCGGTGTGGCGTGTTTTTGCCCTTGCGGGGCAAATGTCGCTTAGTAATTACCTGCTGCAAAGTATTATATGCCTGCTCTTCTTTACGGGTTTGGGTCTTGGCTACTTCGGACGGTTGCAACAGTGGCAGTTGTATGTAGTTGCTGCAGAAGTGGTATTGGTTAATCTTGTATTTAGTTTTTTTTGGTTATCACATTTCTCCTACGGTCCTGCAGAATGGTTGTTGCGGTGTTTGGTATACAAACGATGGATTACCAACCGGCGCAACAAAGTTTTTGAATCCACGATCGCTTTATCCTGATACATCCACGTTTACCCTACCACTATGGAACTTCCTACCGCAATTGAAACCAATACTATCGCAACAGTTGCAACGCCTGCAACCGTAACCACCAAACCGGTAGACAGCGCTGACCGTTTACAAACGGTCGACATGATCCGTGGTGTAGCACTACTGGGTATTCTTATGATGAATATTCCGGGTTTTGGCATTCACTGGAGTGTTTATGATCCTATACTAAAAGGGTCTCCACGCAATGCAGATTACATCACCCTCGAAGTTGTTGAAACATTTTTTAGCGGAACCATGCGTGGTTTGTTTTCGATGTTGTTTGGTGCCGGAATGATCCTCTTTACGCTGAACAAAAAGGAAGCACCGGGTGGCGTAACCGTTGCCGAATATTATTACCGGCGTTTGCTTTGGTTAGTATTATTTGGGGTGTTCAACGCCTATGTGTTGCTTTGGATCGGCGACATTTTATTTTTCTATGGGCTGTGTGGGATGCTCCTTTTTCCATTCCGGAAACTGGATCCAAAATGGCTCGTGCTGATCGGCCTTTTGTGCATGGGTATTGGCATGCTTAAAGGGGTGTTATCGTACCAGGAATTCCGGGCGCCAAGGATGGCGTATGTTGAGGCAATTGCGGCGGAAAAGGCAAACAAAAAATTAACCGAGAAACAAAAAGAGGCTAAAGCAGAATGGCTTAGAATAGAAGAACGGCGAAAGCCCGATACCTCGCGGATTGGAACCGACCTGCGAACGATGGACTCGGGTTATCCAACAATCTTTAGTGATTTCATTCCGCGTAACTCCGGCAGCGAAACCTGGGGAATGTACCATGGATTATGGGATATGCTCATGATGATGTTTATCGGGATGGGCCTGTTCATGTGGGGCTTTTTCTCCAACCGGTTGTCCACCTCAAACTACACGATGACGCTGTTGATTGGTTATGGACTCGGGATACCGATCAGTTATATCATGTTCAGTAAAGGATGGGTTGGCTCCAGGAATTTAGGTCCTTATCTCGACAGGTACAGCATGACGCACGAAATATTGTACGACCTCAGGAGGTTGCTGTTATGCCTGGGTCATGCGAGTTTGTTGTTGTTAATCTATCGCTCGAAAGTAGTGCCCTGGTTGATGAAGGCCCTTTCTAATGTTGGGCAGATGGCCTTTACCAATTACCTGATGCAAAGCATAATTTGTACGCTCTTTTTTTATGGTTATGGACTGAGCAAATACAATGAACTGCGGTATTATCAATTGTATTATGTGGTAATTGCAGTCTGGATTTTCCAGATCATCTATTCAGCCATTTGGCTCAGGTATTTTCGCTTTGGGCCATTCGAGTGGCTGTGGCGTTCGCTTACCTATTGGCGATTGCAGCCTATGCGCAAATAGACCGGAACCGGGGAGATTTTTTGGTCGCCGGCATTGGTTTACATGGCGTCGATGGTTGCCCGCCCGGCTGCGCCACTCGGACGGGCGACGCTCCGTTCAATGGCATAACCATGTTGAGCAATAACCATTGGCAGGAAAGAATCTCTGCTTCAAGGTCGTCATTGCGAGTTTACGGAGCAATCTCTGCTTCAAGATCGTCATTGCGCGTTTACGAAGCAATCCCATGTTCTGTATCGTCATTGCGAGTTTACGAAGCAATCTCTTCAAGGTCTTCATTGCGAGCGCATCGCAGCAATCCTATGTTATGGAAGTAAGTACACCACTTCAAGCAGAATCCGTCCTTGTTCATTTACGAAGCAATCTCTTCAAGCTCGTCATTGCGAGTTTACGAAGCAATCCTATGTTATGGAAGTAGTACACCACTTCAAGCAGTATCCATCCCTGCGCGTGTACGAAGCAGCTACAATTGCTTTAAGTAAGTACGTCCACATGTGAGAAACGTAACAGTGAATTGCTATCATTAAGATGACAATGCTACAACAAGGGATTGCTTCGCTGCGCTCGCAATGACGGTGCAGTGCTACGCAAATATCATCGATGCTAAAACAAGGGATTGCTTCGCTGCGCTGCCAATGACGGGGTAGTGCTAAGCAAGTATCATCGCTGCTAAAACAAGGGATTGCTTCGCTGCGCTCGCAATGACGGTGTAGTGCTAAGCAAATAGTATCGATGCTACAACAAGGGATTGCTTCGCTGCGCTCGCAATTACGACCGGCCAGAACAAGGGATTGCTTCGTTCCGCTCGCAATGACGGTGTAGTGCTAAGCAAATAGCATCGATGCTACGACAAGGGATTGCTTCGCTGCGCTCGCAATGACGGTGTAGTGCTAAGCAAGTAGCAGCGATGCTACAACATGGGATTGCTTCGCTGCGGTCGCAATGACGAACCCGCAACAGCTGACATACACACTCAACATAATCATTCTCCCGGATGATACGTGCGTTCAGCATTTTTTATGAGCTGATCTTTATAAAAGTACACGTTCTTAAACTGCCCGTTGATAAAGCCATTCGCCTGGTCGTTAAAGTGCTTTGAGTCGGGATCAAAAGATTGACCACCGGTTAAGATAGACCTGGCCTTAATTTTTGGACCAAACTCCACGACTGCTACAAAGCTGTTCCCGGCTTCTCCATAACCCCTGCCGGATGCAGTCCATGAAGGTTCGAATGAAGGCAGCGATCCAAAGATTGATGAGGCAAGCCCAACCGGTAAGCTCGACTCGTCGTCGTCAAACTGCTGGTGTACTGCGCCACTCAGTCGTTGATAACGATTAACCGTTCCCCACGGTACCTGCCACTTACCATGCATCTTTGTTTGTTGATCAACAACATGGCTTAACATGTTCACCAGTATTTCGGGATCAGTTGTTTTCGCAAACCGGGTAAACAGGTCTACCTGGTTGAGGCTTGGCTCATGCGCAATATTTTGGTAGCGATAACGCAACAAAATATAACCCCATTCTACAGCCAGCGTAGTGGCAACCGAAGCTTTGCCCGATCTTTTGTCCCAAGCCCTTAATATGGCAATCGGTGCGCTTAATTGTTCCTTTTGAGGATGGTTAGCCGGAAGTGCATCGTATGCGTAAAACAGCGGTGGTAACAGGCTATCAAAAGCAGGCAGGTAATTGTTATAACCGACATCAATTAATTTCTGCAAGTTGAAGGAGGGCTCCTGTTGCAATAACCTGATGGCCAATAACGACCGGAAGTTTTCTCCATCCGGTGCCATATAAGCCGGGTAGTTGCGGCTGTTAAGGGTGTTGAAGCCTGAAGCACTAAAAGGGGTGGAATTACAATTCTGCAACCAGCCGCTGACAGGATTGAGTAAGTGGACGATTTCGTCTACCTTGTGATTACCCTGCCATTCGGTCTTTGATGTGCTTCCATCCAGGGGAAGGCTGGTATTTAAAGTGCTGTCACGTTTTGGTATAAAGTTGCCGTGCCAGTAAGCAATGTTGCCCTTATTGTCGGCGTATAAGGTGTTTGTGGAGTTGTTCGATTGAAGTTCCAGGGTTTGCTTATACGCTTCGAGATCTTTTGCTTTGGTGCGTTGCCATGATTGAATAAGCCCGTTAAGTGAGCGGTTACGTTCCTTTAAGCTCAGCCAATGACCATTTCTCTTCCCCATGACAGGACCATGATGGGTATAGTATGCGGTGATGGAAGTCTTCCGAAGGTTGCCGTTTTTCAAATAACTTAAAGCGTGTTTTTTAGCCGATACGTTCCTTTGTTGCCCGTTGTAAGCGTACACGTAATTGTTGCCCTGCCTGCTTACTTTTTCTTCGTAAACATCCGCAGCGTCGGCGAGTGAAGAAGTATGCATCCATCCACAGTTTTCATTGAAGCCCTGGAACACAAAAAACTGTCCCCAGGTAATTGCACCATACGCATTTAAACCTTCCTCACTGACCATGTGCATCTCAGTTCTGAAGTAAAACGATACATGCGGATTGATGTACAGCAATGCCTGCCCGGATGCAGATCTGGAAGGTGCAATGGCAAAGCCATTTGAGCCATCAAGCTCCTGCGGAGGGGCCGACCTTTTAAGCGATGCCCCTGGAGCACCTTGTTCCTTGTACATCCGTTCAACATCCTGCGACGTGATTCCCCCGGTTTGGGTGGCGGTATAGCCACCATCGGTAAACATAAGAGGAAACCATGGTTCGAAATGCGACAATACCTTGGGTTGATTGGGGTGTAAAGCGATGTAGTAATTAATCCCATCTGCAAATCCCTGGCAAAGCTGCTTTAGCCAGGTGGGGCTCCTATCGTAATCTGATTTTGCCGCAGCGGTGTCATAAAGCAGTCGCATCTGCAAATCTTCATACAAAAGTGACTCACCTTCGATTTCCGCAAGCCTTCCAAATCGTTCGATATAATTTCTTTCAACCCGCTCAAAACTCTCTTCGCATTGGGCGTACATAAGCCCAAATACCGCGTCCGCATCTGTTTTGCCGTATACGTGTGGTACTCCCCAATTGTCGCGGATAATTGTTACCCTGGACGCCCGTTCCTGATACGCTTTTATAGATGGCTTATTTCCTGTTGAACAGGCAAACTGGTGCAGCAGTAATACAATGAAAATGGGCTTCATGTTTTTATGGTCTCAGCTATACCACAAGTTAACCATTAGCCTTCATGCGTAAAATCCGCGTTGGGGAATCAATATTGTTATTAGAGCCGCCTGTCCGATTGTATTGCTGATTAAGGCTCTGCAATTACAAGAGTGCGACGCCCGTCCGACTAGCGCCGCCGGGGCGGGCAAGGATGTTCAATAGTAATGGGGTAGCCGGGTCCATAAAAGTTGCTACCCAAATGACTTGGATGTAAAATGGGCAACGACCTAAAGGCTTGTTTGTAAAGGCACCGGTGTTCCTGAGCACCTAATCTTTTGATGCTTATGTTCAATGTCGTTTAGTTAAGCCGATTATGTAATTTGTTTGCCCAGCTACTTCCAATCGTACAAGAGTGCGACGCAACGATGTCCTATAGAATTCCTGTGGCCGGGTCCATAAAAATTTGCTTAACTAAACGGCATTGGCTTATGATTCACTATTTCATCTGCCTGCACACACATCCACAGTTATGGTATCCATTGCTCATTTTTCAAAAAGTCAATCAATCTCGGGTCATTGGTCGACATTGGCGGAAGCCATAGGTCTAAACGTTCCCGGTTCCATACCAGTCCTTGTTGATTGCGGGGTGTAGCAAAGCGGTACCTGTACAGCACTGCGCGAATATACTTTGGGGGGTTGCCGGGGAACGGATTCTTGGCAAACAGGGACAACGTGCCAGGATCGTTATGCAGTAGTTTCCAAACAAGATTTAATGTCCAGGGGTATTCGTATGGAGAAGACATGCTCGCGAACCACATTTGCCAGTCTAATCGCAGCTGGTAAGGTGCTATTTGTGGTGGACGTTTATCGAGGTGTACAGGCAAACCTTTGTATACATACGGTTGCCAACCTGCATGGTTGCTTGTGTCGGTATTGTTTGTGCCTTCGAAAATAACATTTAAACGTTCCTGCCCTACGGTGCCAAATGCGCCATAGGTGTTTACAAGATCAAGCGGGTCAAAGGAAGTATTCATGATCTGGCCAGGGGAAAGCATGTTGATCGCCGGCCGGAGACTCAGCAGGGCGATAACAACCGTAACCACCCAGGCAGTTGTGCGCATAGGCCTGGACTCAATCCCGTTTTCCGCAGCTATAGTTGCCCTCCGCACCAATCGACCAGGAAGAATTCGTGCCCAGTAGCCATCATCAAAACAGGCAAGGGCAGGAACTATGGTTAGCCAATTCAGGAAAGAAAGATTACCGCTAATGATGATGGTTAATTGGAAAACTACGATTACGGTTCCGGCGATATGCCGGGCAATCCTGGGCCAGAATACAAACAAGGGCGCGACAACTTCAGCGATATGGTTAAACCAGACGCCTACACTTAATACACTTCGGGGCAGGAAATGAAACCATCGACTAAGCGGGCCTGGGATGGGCTGTGTTTCGAAATGGTAGTTGAGCGCCGTCGCATTACGCCATATCTCATCTCCCCTGAGTTTGATCAGCCCGGCACCCAACATAATGCGAAATACTAGCCACCGGAATAGAACGATGACCGGCATCGGGGGAGCATATTTCGGAAATGGCCGGGCATCGAGCAGGGGACATAAGAAAACTGCAAGGAAGCCTGTTTCGGTAAGCTGAATCTCCCAACCGTAGCCATACCATTCCTGTCCAACATGGTTAAACGACATATAGAGTAACCACATGACAACAAGCATGAGTGCGTTCGCATAGCCGGCAATTACAACACACGAAAGCAGGAAACCGATCCATGCTACCGTTAGCAGGGCAGTATCAGAATGACCAAACCAAAATACCGATGGCAGCCGCAGGAAACCTGCGGTATCCGATCCGAGTGCAGCGCTTACTTTATCAAGGTAAATTCCAACCGGAGTGAGCCCGTTTGATCCGATCAATGGAAGCACCTGGTTGATTGCAACCAGGAAGGCAATGGCATAAATCAGTCCCAGCAACCGCAGGATTACAAAACGCGTGAGCCAATAGGTAGGTTTATCCGGTACTTCCTGGATGTCATCGTAGGGTACAGCTGTTTGTTCCATTGCCGGCGCTTTGGTTGTATTAAGTAAATTATAGATATGAATTTTAATTACAAAAATTAATCCGACAAAACAGGCAGCCAGGCCAGGGTTTTACGGTTAGCAGGTTCGTTCATACCACAACTTTTGTAAATTTCCTTATGTAAAATCAATAGTTGCAAAATGCGCAGATTTCGAAAGCTTAACATTGAACTGCCACTACAACCTACCTACGACCAAAGGCCGTGGCTTGTTGGAGGGGTGTTATTTGCAGCAGTTTTTCTGTTTTTCGCCCTATATGCGTTCCTGAAACATAAGGGATATTACTAAACCACTCGCAGCCAGGCTTAGGTGCATGCTATGATTCTCATGGGGCGTTATCGTTTTTTTAGGGCGAATGAGAGGTTTCCAACCCGCTTTGAAACGGAAAAAAATAAATGTTCAAATGACTGGATTAATTTAAATTTAGAAATCTATTGTCGGAAGACAATCGGCGATACTGGCTAAACTATGAACAAGTATGATAAAACACTTTTACGCTTACTTTTTTACGGTAATACTTCCTTCTGCTGCTGTCAGCCCTAACCACTCTTCGCCAGGCTAAGCTTCTGTTATATGTTTGTCAGGATTATGCTGCGTTTTTAGAACGTATCACGTGAACTATATGCCCGCAGGTTACTTCTGCAGGCAGTGCCTTCTTTATTCCAATCATTTAAACTGAAACACTAGTTACATGAAGAAAATTCTACTCCTCACCCAGGTATTTGTGCTGTTTACAGTTGCTGCCTTTTCTCAGTCAGACCGCTTTTGGACGATGAACAACGAAAGCCGAACCAGCATTGTAACCGACAAGTCGGTTTCCAGGCTCAGTTATCCCACGGCATTTAAACTATTTAACCTGAATGCTGCTCCCTTTCAGCAGCAATTATTCGCTATTGTCGGCGCAAGTGCTGCTAAACGTGCAACAGTGATTTCTATTCCTAATGCGGATGGTAACCTGGAAGACTTTGAAGTCGTTGAAGCATCCAACTTCGAACCGGAATTACAGGCGCGGTTTCCCGAAATCAGGGCGTTTTCTGGTAAAGGCATTACCGATAAGTTTGCTACCCTCAAGCTGAGTATTTCTCCGGATGGCGTACAAACAATGGTTTTCAGAACAGATAATGACAACGAATTTATTGAGCCCTATTCAAAGGATCGTAAAGTATATGCTGTATACCGGTCGCACCGGGAAAAAGGCCAGTTGCCATGGAACTGTACTACTGAAGAAAAGCAACTTGCCGCGGACATCAATTCGCAGGTCGCTCCTGTAGCAAGGACCGGAAGCTCCAGCGGGCAATTAAAAACCCTCCGCCTGGCCCAGTCGTGTAATGGAGAATATGCCAATTATTTTGGCGCCACAAGCGCCTCGCAGGTAGGGCTTGTAATGGCTGCCTTTAACGCAACGCTTACCCGCTGCAATGGCATTTACGAAAAAGACCTGGCACTTCACCTGAACCTTATTCCAACTACGACATCAGTGATTTATTATAATCCCAGCACCGATCCATATACCACGATGTCGAGCTGGAACCAACAACTGCAAACAACCCTGACTAATGTTATAGGAAACGACAATTATCATATCGGTCATATGTTTGGTGCTTCGGGGGGCGGTGGAAACGCCGGTTGTATTGGCTGTGTGTGCATAGATCCTACATCCAGAACTCCGCTTGGGAAAGGCTCAGGTATTACATCCCCCGCCGATGGGGTGCCAATGGGCGATAATTTCGACATTGATTATGTAGCACATGAGGTGGGCCACCAGTTGGGGGCTAACCACACTTTCTCCAAATCACTGGAAGGAACAGGCGTAAATAAAGAAGTTGGTTCAGGTATCACCATCATGGGTTATGCGGGCATCACCGCCCAAGACGTGGCTCCGCATTCAATTGACATCTTTCATCAAACATCTATTGAGCAAATACAGGCTAATCTGGCAGGAAAAAGCTGCCCGGTATCGGTAAGCGCGGGTAACACCGCGCCGGTTATTGCACCCGTAAGTAATTACACCATTCCCATCAGTACACCTTTTGCGCTTACTGCATCAGCAACCGATGCCGACCGCGATGCCCTTACTTATTGCTGGGAACAAAATGATAATTCCACCACATCAGGAACCGGCAGCGTAGCTTCGCCGACAAAACTTACCGGTCCAAACTGGTTAACATTTCCTGCAAGTCAAAGCGGCACGAGAAGCTTTCCCACATTGGCTACCATCCTTCGCGGTGCAATGATTACCGGGCCATTAGCTGGCGGCGATGCAGGAGCAAATATCGAAGCGTTAAGTTCTGTAACCAGGGCTTTAAACTTCAGGGTTACCGTCAGGGATAACCATCCCTACTCGGCAACATCGGTTGCTCAAACATCTTTTGCAGATGTAGTTGTAAATGTGACAAACACTGCCGGACCGTTTAAAGTAACGGCGCCTGATACGAATGTTAGCTTGCCGGCAGGTAGCGAAACAATAGTGACCTGGAGTGTAAATGGCACTAACACGGGAGTGGTAAATTGCCAGGCCGTAAACATCCTGTTGTCTACAGATGGTGGTACTACATTTACAACCCTGGTTTCAGGAACTGCAAATGATGGTGACGAAGTGGTTAGACTACCGGCGACTTCCGGCACCACCAACCGCATAAAAGTAGAAGCCGTCGGCAACATCTTTTTCGATATCTCCGATGCGAATTTTACCATTGGCCAGGCCACGGTAACCTGTGCAAATCCAACAGCCTTAACCGCTTCAGCAATAACATCAACCAGTGCTACTGTGAGCTGGACAGCAGCCGCTGGTGCGAACAGTTATGCTGTGGATTACAAGTCTGCCGAATCGACAACATGGTTAACTGTTACAGGTAATACCACGGGAACTTCAGTTAATCTATCAGGATTACTTCCTGGTACGACTTACGACTATAGGGTGCGTTCAACTTGTTCGGCGGGAACCAGTTCATACACGCAGGCGCGATTCACCACGACCGGTGTTGCCTGCGCAAGTCCGACTGGTTTAACGTCGTCAGCAATTACGGAAACCTCGGCTACCGTTGCGTGGACCGCTTCCAGCGGAGCTAACAGCTACGCAGTGGATTATAAAACCACTTCGTCCTTAAGCTGGCTTGCAGCAACTGCTAACACTACCACTCCATCAGTCAATTTAACGGGTTTAAATGCCGGCACCAGTTACGACTGGAGGGTACGCGCAAACTGTATTGGCGGTTCGAGCAGTAATGTACAGGCCCAGTTTACAACCCCTGCTCCACCATCTACTTGCCCGGGCAGCAGTGATGGGTCTGGAAATGGAACTACCGGAGGTGCTGCGCTTATAGCGTTGAATACCGAGATAAAAGGCCGGATAGACGTAAGAGGGGATGTTGATTATTATAAGTTCGTAGTAACTACACAACAAAACATTACAATCTCCTTGTCAACCCTACCTGCAGATTACCAGCTGGATTTGTTAAGCAGTTCAGGTGCGCTGGTGCAATCATCTGCAACCACCGGGTTGGCTAATGAGACCATTACCAGAACGTTGGCGGCAGGTGACTTTTTTGTGAAGGTCTATCCCAAAAACAATGGAGCATTCAATGCATCGGCTTGTTATACCTTAGCGGTGACTCCGGCGACTACGAGAATGGCCGATGCTGAAAACATCGAATATGTGGGAACGAAGTTAAACGTGGCACCAAACCCGGCTCGGGCTTCGGTTAAGCTGGCGTTCAATTCGGAGCTTCGTGGAAATGCCATGGTAATGGTAATCAATCAAACCGGTTCGATAGTATTGAAACGAAACCTTGCCGTAAATGCCGGGGCAAATAACAGCGCCCTTGATATAAGTAATCTTTCAAACGGTGTTTACATATTGAGAATACAGACCGGTACGGCTACACAACTGGCCAAACTGGTGATTGCGAAATAAACGATCATAACAAACAACCAAAAAGGCTGTCTGAAAGGACGGCCTTTTTGTTTTTCGCAGGTTATAAAAGTCAAAAATTAAAAGTCAAACTGTTATGCCGGGTCACCATTACAGGTTGGCTGGCTGTATGTGAAGATCAGGGCTTGTGTTGGTTTAGGCTTATAACACCCTCTGCGGAGTCTCTGCCTTCTCTTGTTCTCTGCGGTGCCAAAATGTAAAATGAAAAATGTAAAATTTAAAAGATAGTTCCTGCGCAGCTTGGCGGTGTACACAAACCTTAAAAGCAGTGTTTCCTCCTTTTCAACTGATCAACCAATCAACTGATCCCATCGCGAATCCAATTCTCTACCGCTCTTGTTCCCTGCGGTGCCAAAATGTAAAATGAAAAATTTAAAATGAAAAAGAGAGCCCCTGCACGGCTATGCATTCACCACAAGTATAACAAAGCGCCACCGATCAACCTACATCCGCACATTCGCCAATCCGTAATCCGCCAATCCAATTCTCTGCTTCTCTTGTTCTCTGCGGTGCCAAAATGTAAAATGAAAAATGTAAAATTAAAAAGAGAGCTCCTGCGCAGTTTCAAGTAGAAATACAAGTCTTCAATCGCTGTCTCAACTCTCAACTGATCAACCAGTCTCCATCCGCCAATTCGCCAATCCGTAATCCGCCAATTGTTACTTTCGCTAAAAAGCAGCATGAACATTTACCAGCAACGCCTGACCCTCCCGGAAAAGAAAAGGGGTTTTCATTTGATCACCAACGAGGTGCTGCGAGCCATGCCGGAACTTGCGCACATTAAAACAGGGATGTGCCAGGTGTTCATTCAACATACTTCCGCATCACTTACCATTAATGAAAACGCAGATCCAACAGTAAGAAAAGACTTTGAGATGTATTTCAACAAAGCGGTGAAAGAAAATGATCCCGATTATGTACACGATTACGAAGGATCGGATGATATGCCCGCCCACCTGAAGGCAGCCTTGCTGGGCAGCTCGGTGCTCATCCCGATAGCAAATGGAAGGCTGGCCTTTGGTACCTGGCAGGGCATCTACTTTTGTGAGCATCGCAATCACGGCGGACCAAGATCACTGGTGATAACGGCATGGGGTGTATAGCCCTGATTGTTCTGCAGTCAAATGCAGGTTGTAGTTTGCTGAACAAAAAGCCAACTGTACTAGCGTGCGACGCCCCCGTCCGAACCGGGTTCATCCGGGCGGGCGCCCGGCTGGTGCATTCGGGGGCAAGAAAGCTAAATAGACCTATTCTGCCGCGCCCATGATTCTGCTTCTTTCCTTTGTTGCGGGTTAGATGGAGTCCCTGAAATTCACTATCATGCACAATGCCCCAGCCCCAAACTGCTTATAACCATAAAAGTCCGGCTCTGGTGGCCCTATATGCTGCGCTGGCTGCCTTTCTTACCTATACCATGATCTTTGGCTTTCGGAAATCATTTGTGGTTTGCACATTTGATGGCTTAAAGGTGTTTGGGATGAATTATAAGACGGTGTTGGTGATATGCCAGGTGCTCGGCTATATGCTGGCAAAGTTTTACGGGATAAAATACATCAGCGAATTGCGCAGGATTGGCAGGGGGAAAATCATCCTGTTGCTGGTGGGTATTGCCTGGTTCTCGTGGTTACTATTCGCACTCGTGCCGGTACCCTACAACATTGTATTTTTATTTATCAATGGTTTTCCGCTGGGCATGTTGTGGGGTGTTGTTTTCAGCTATGTAGAGGGTAGGCGAAGTACGGACTTTATTGGGGCTGCGTTGGCGGTAAGTTTCATATTTGCATCAGGGTTTGTGAAGACTGTTGGGGGTTTGTTATTGCTCGAATTTCAGCTACCGGAGTTTTGGGTGCCATTTGCTACAGGGGTGGTGTTTGCGCTGCCGCTCTTGCTTTTCGTATGGATGATGGAAAGGATCCCACCGGCGGATGACGGTGACAAGCGGGAAAGAATGGAGAGGTTGCCCATGCCTCCTGAGAAACGAAAGGAATTGATCCGGCGGTTTTTACCCGGGCTCGTTACCTGCATAATCATCTACACCTTTGTAACGATCTTTCGCGATATCCGCGACAACTTCAGCGCCGACATGTGGAAGGAGATGGGTTACCTTAATCAGCCTGCGCTGTTTTCGAAAACAGAAACACCCATTACGATCCTGATCCTTTTCCTGATCGGCAGCATGACCTTGTTGCGAAAGAACTTTTTTGCGTTTATGCTCAACCACCTGGTGATTGCTGCAGGTTTCGTGGTGGCGGGGGTATGTACCTGGCTGTTTAGCAAAGGTGAGGTTTCGCCTTTTTGGTGGATGACCCTGACCGGGCTCGGCTTGTATATGGTGTACATCCCTTTTAACGCGGTGTTTTTCGAGCGAATGATCGCGAGTTTTCGTTTTACCGGCAATGTCGGTTTCCTCATCTATATATCCGACTCATTTGGCTATCTCGGGAGTGTCGGGGTATTGTTAAGCAAGGAGATCTTTAAAGTTAGGCTCAACTGGGTGCAGTTTTTCTCCAATAGTGTTATGCTGCTCTCGGTTTTTGGCCTCCTGTTGACCGCCTTTTCGGCGTGGTACTTCTGGCGAAAGTATACCAGCTTAGAAATGCGGGCTCCGGATAGCGTACCTTGAAAGCCGGCCTGACTAACCACCTAAATGGTACTAATCGGGTCAGCAAAGTACATCACATTCCAGGTAGCGCCACACTGGCGAAGGATAATGTAGATCGGCAGTTGACATGTGGCCCTAACCAGGTTGATGAGTGTCGGTCGATAAAGAGATTTTTCTGGACCCAACTGCAGAATATAGATGCGATGTCGTTTAGTTAAGCAATCGTTTTTGACCAAGCCCCAGTTTTTCATTGTACTGTTTACCATTATTGGGCAAATTAAGCCAGCAAAGGGCTCTACTAAACGGTATTGAATAGAGAAAAAAATCGTTGCCAGCCCGCTGCGCGTTCGGACGGGCGTCGCACTCCTGTGCCGCAAGCTTTACGGGGCAGCTCAAACCAACAAGCGGCTTAACCCGGGTGATAGGGCATGAGTACCGCACATCTTGTACAGCCGGGTGTTCCCTTTAATGGGGTGGTACATGCGAGTTTATGTTAGCACAAGTGTATGCAGGGTGCTGCAGTTCGCCCATGTTGCTGCCGAAGTACTTCGATATCAAGGGGTAATTGAGTTGTCTAATCTTATGACGAAAGTTTCTCTGGGAAGAACATAAAAAAATTTTTCTGAAAACGATAAACGCCTATTTTTGCAACCCCTAATACAATCAACGTATCAGGGTCAAACTCCTCCTTAGCTCAGTTGGTTAGAGCATCTGACTGTTAATCAGAGGGTCTCAGGTTCAAGTCCTGAAGGGGGAGCTGAAAATCAAGCAGTTATGGAGTAAAATTCATAGCTGCTTTTTTATTTGCATCACATCATGTTGAAGCATTAAAAAAGGCCCGCAATAAAACATTGCAGGCCTTTTAATTTGGTTCCAACAGCTATTCAAGGCCGGTGCAGTTACATTTTGAACAGTTCCCCTAATTTGGTGTGCAATTCTTCGCCACGCAGGTTCCGGGCAATGATCTTTCCATTAGGGTCTACCAGGAAATTGGAGGGTATCGCGGATACACCGTAGAGCACAGCTGATTTTGCTTTAAAGCCTTTTAGTTCGGATACCTGGGTCCATGGCAAATTATCTTTTTTTACTGCGCCGAGCCATGCTTTTCTGCCGTTATCCTCATCTAAAGAAACGCCGAGTATGGTAAATTTCTTGTCCTTATACTTGTTGTAAGCAACAAGCATATTGGGGTTCTCTGCGCGGCATGGCTTGCACCACGATGCCCAGAAATCAATGAGTACATACTGACCTCGAAAATCAGAAAGTTTGACCGATTTTCCGGTAGTGTCCGTTTCAGTAAAGTCCATTGCAGCTACCCCGGTGTTGGTTTTTTTGCCCGTCTCAATCACATCAAGCAATTTCTTTCCTGCCGCGGATACCCGTACACTTTCGGGCAAACGTGCGAACCTGGCAGCTGCGGTATCCGGATTAAAATTATACGCCAGTTCCACTTCCCTGAAGACACCCAGGGTGATGTAGGAATTCGGATGCGCAGCAATAAAGGCGCGGTTAACGCTATCGTACCCGGTTTGGGTTACCCGCATAATTTCGCCGGCCGCTTTCATCCAGGCGCTGTCTTTACGCTGCTCGGGACTCATCTTATTATATACAGCAACTATTGAGTCGGCAACCCGCTTATAAGGCCGCTGCCACATTCGCAACCGCTTTTCATCGTCGTTGGTAACGGAACCTTTTACTATCGCATGCGCAACCGAATCTGGCGAAGTGATTGTTATATCGGCGTTCTCCAGGTAGAAGACCATGTTGTCCTGCCTGGAAAAACGGGGCCTTGTAATAGTATCGTGTTTAACCAAAAGCTCGGCTGCAGCAGGGGCGCTAAGTTTACCGCTAAAGGTAAACTGGCCGTTGTTCAGCACAACAGAGTCTTTAACCTTGTTGCCATTATCGCTGTAGCTAAGATAAGCCGTGGCAGGTGCGCCAAGGTTGCCAATCTTTCCATGTAGTGTAAATCCCATTTGCGCAATCACTCCAAGAGGCAGGCAGCACGCCAGCGCCACGACATAATTTTTTATCATGTTCTAATTTTTTTTATTAATCAAAATATTTGTTGGCTACTTAAGCATTACTTCAAGAGGCTGAGTAGAATATTTACAAGTACAAGAGAGTGACACAACGATGTCGGGCACCGTTACTATGCTGGCCCAAAAAAAATTTGACCCGTGTTTAACCTATCTTGGGCGTACCCCCAAGCTTCGCAAGGGGTCGGGCTTTTCGTTTCAAGTCCTCGCCACTCGTGCCTCGTGTCTCCGGGCTTTTCACTGCAATCCCTTACGCTCACCGCAACCAGGTTTGTACAATTGCATGACATCTTAAACAGGCAAGTGAGGTTAAATAGCTTGGGTTTGTTATACTTCTATTTCAGTCAAGATCATTTCACCAGCTCCTTCAGCTTGTCGGTGAGCGCCTCGCCACGCAGGTTTTTTGCGATGATCATACCCTCTGGATTAATAAGCAGGTTCTGCGGCACTGAATTGATGCCATACATCAGGGCCACTTTATTCTGCCAACCGTTTAAATCACTTACATGGATCCAGGGCAAGCCATCCTTTTGTACAGCACCTTCCCATGCTGCCTTTCCCTGGTCGAGCGATACACCTACGATCTCGAAGTTTTTACCCTTCAACTCCTGGTAAGCCTTTACCACATTTGGGTTTTCTGCCCGGCAGGGAACACACCAGCTGGCCCAGAAATCGACCAATACATACTTACCCCTTAATGATGACAGCTTAAAGGGTTTATCATTTAAGTCGTTCTGGGTAAAGTCTGTCACTTTTACGCCCGCCTGCCTTCTCTTGCCAATCTCAATTTTCTCGGCCGTGCGCTTGCCCAGTTCGGACGACTTTAGTTGAGCTGAAAATTTGTGGAATATGGGTTCTACAACAGCGGGGTCAAATTTGCTGTCGAGTATATAGTAATGATAATTATACAAGCCCATAAACGAATTCAAATGCGACTCCACGAACTTCAACCTGGTATCCTTGATTTTAGCAACCAGGTAGGTTACGCTATCGGATGCTTTCTTTCGACCTTCATCTTCTTTGGGCTTTTTCGCAAATTCATTATTTAACCTGATGATGGAATTGGTGAGCGGACGTGTTAATGCCTCCAACTCGCGGTTTTCCTTTTCAGCTACCGACCCTTTGACCGTTGCATTTTTTATCGAGTCGGTGGCTGTTACCGTAATGGGAGCATTCTCAATAAACAGCCCCAACTGATCAGGGTTGTACCTTTCGCCCGGGGTGTTGAGCCGCTTGACCCGGAGGATAGCCTGCGTTGGTTCACTTAAAGAACCATTGAGTTGAAATACCCCATCCTTTATGTCGGCGGAGTCAGTGTCCTTAAACGCACCGCTTTGTACGGTGGCCAGGTAAACTTTCGCGGGCTCCTTTAAGCCGGAGATCTTGCCAGAGATGGTGTAGCCCTTTTGAGCCATTAAGCAAACGGGCAGGCAGCAGGCTGCTGCGAGTATATATGTTTTAATCATTTATTCTTTTTGTACGTTGAGTTGATTTTAAGATGGGCGATTTACCGGTAACGAATACCAATTCGTATGCTGCTTTGTATTGTACTTTTCTATTTGCTAATTGTTAAGGATTGTCTTTCATCTGTGGGTTTTCGCCTAGGATCTTTGGCGGAATGCGGAAGACAAACTGGTTTACATTATTCAGCGTAAATGTTTCCTTAACTGCACCATTGGCATCATAAACTTTATGTACAAAATTGATGGTACCAAACAGGGGATCCACTGAAAGCCGGCGCATATCGAACCAGCGGTAACCCATTACAGAAAACTCGCGAATACGTTCTTCCATGATAAACTGCAACAAAGCCAGCTTGTTTGCCTGAACGGGGAGGGGCACTTTTGCGTCGGCAGCGGGCATACGGGTATTACGGAAAAACTCCAACTCAGCAACAGCTGCTGCCAGGTCATCCTTTCTTGCCAATAGTTCTGCCCTGAACAAGTGTAGCTCAGGTACCCTCACACCCCAAAAACTAACGGTGGTGCTTCCTCTTCTTAAGAGCTTAAGACCATTGGGAAAAGTAAAGGAGTTTGTGAGGTACCTGGTTCTGCGCATATCGGTTGCACCGTACAATGCCTCTGCTTCCGGTGTTAGAAATACCAACGATTGTGAGCCGCTTAAATAACCATTAGTCATAACCTTTGCATATACATTTTCCTGGTCGTTCGGTGCTGTAGGAAAGCCCGGATTTGTAGTATTCAAATTATACAGGGCTGTTGGTACGGCCGACTGCGACAGGTTGCTGATAGATTCATTCAGCAAAGGCAGCGCCTCGGCATATTTACCCATAAAAATATACACTTTGGCCAGCAAGCCCTGTGCTGCGGCTTTCGACATACGCGACCGATGCGGTACGCCTACCTGGGTCAGGTTGGGTATAGCAGTGGTGAGGTCGCTTACGATCAGGTCATATATCTCCTGTACGGTTGCCCTTGTATGCGGACCGGCGTTAATGTCGGCTTTCATCATCAATGGAAAACCCGGATCAGTGGCAGCAGTTGCAGGATTGTATGGCTTGCCGTAATAATTAATCAGTAAAAAATAGGTCCATGCACGGCCCGCATAAGCTTCTGCCTGCAGCGATTTTTTAATGGCTTCAGAACCATCCGTTGCTTCCATTACTTCATTGATGATCTTGTTGTACAGGTACAATCCTTTTACCGGGGTAAGTGTTTCCCTGGCATCCTCTTCAGGTGTATAGATATTGAAATCCCATTTAAATAATTGCTTATCCCTGTGCGATGCCCCGCTCCACGCCGGTTCTTTCACCGTCACTTCGTCGCCCGGCAGCACCTGGCCGTCGGAACCGGTGATTACAATTACGTCAAGATTATTTAATAGCAGGTCGTAATCGCTGGTTTTGCTGGCAATTACCCTTCCCTTCGGGAGAATTTCCAGGAATGATTTCTTACACGATATAATAAAGGCCAGCATCCCGATGAATAAGGTTATTTTATATACGTTACGCATGTTGAACTTGAATTAAGAGTTAAAACGAAAGATTAACGCCAAACGCTACGGTGTTTTGATTAACCGGAAGTACAAGGTCCTGGAATTCGGGGTCGATGCCATACTTGTTGGCCTTCCACAACATTACATTGTTCAGCTGTACCCTAAAGGTTAAACCCTGCGAATGTATTTTGCTTACCAGGTTTTTTGGCAGATCGTAAAACAGGGTGATATCTCTGAGTTTTGCAAAGGAAGCATCGAGCACATTATTACTACCCCTTGTAAAGTAGTCGGTGTTGGTAAGGGCGGCAATAGGGCTTGCATTTGTTATATAAGGGGGTATATCAGTGATTGCTTCATCGCCGGGTGCTTTCCACCTGGCAAGAAATTCCGGAGACATGTTGCGGGTTAATGGACCGCCAAAAATAAGGTTACGGTTCCTTCTCATTTTATGGCCCATCTGGTAAATAATATTTGCGCTAAGCCTAAGGTTCTTATACCGGAAGTTGTTGCTAAAACCGCCATTCCATATCGGCTGGTAAGTGCCCATGTACAGGATGTCCTCGGGTTTGGTAATGGCCCGGTCGGTGGTTTCTTTACCATCTGCCAGCCTGATAACAGTTTTGCCTGTATTGTCGAGCCCAACATAGTCGTAGGCAAAAATGGTAAAAGCAGAATATCCTTCCCGCAATGCCTGTTGTACCTGGGTGGCACCGGTCGTTATTGCAGCTCCTGTTGTAAACCTTACAATCTTGTTCCTGTTGTAAGCAAAAGTGAGTAAGCTGTTCCAGTTAAAATTCTTGGTTTGCACATTCACCGAATTCAAACTAAGCTCAATGCCTTTATTGTGGATGTCGCCTTGGTTACCTACGATTGAAGCCCAGCCATTTAAACTGTTTGGATAAATTAGCCCGATCAGGTTATCGGTTTTCTTATCGTAAAGGTCTATACTGCCGTGCAGCCTGTAGTTTAGTACGGCAAAGTCGAGACCCATGTTGAGTGTTTTGGTTCTTTCCCAGGTTAATTTAGGGTTGCCAGCCGTGATTATCCGCATGCCAATGTTCCCGGGGAAAAATGCACTGCCCGATGGTCCTGTAATATCTTGCGAGGCGGCCGTGCCGGCATTCGGTGAGTTCCCGGTAATGCCATAGGTCAATCGTACCCCCAGTTGTTGTAACCATTCAGCCGGACGCATGAACTCTTCGTTGCTGGCCATCCATTTTGCACCCGCACTCCAAACGGGTTTGTTTTGCGCCGACTTGTCTTTACCAAACAGGTTGCTCTGGTCGATCCGCGCACTTGCATTCAAGGTGTACTTCCTGTCGTATGTGTAAGCAGCATTGCTATAATAAGAGGTGAAACGCGAAGTAACTTCGTTTGTAGAAAAAGCATCGTTGGTAAGGGTACTGGCGACGCTTACATAGTTAGGCCAAACGGGATTCATCAGGAAACCACCCAGGGTTTTATAGTCAACTGCGGCAGAAGTAAGCAGGTCTTCGTCGAAGCCCCTTACACGGCTGGTGGTGTTGGTAGTAAATTGTTCCTGTGCCTCCTGGCCTGCCAGGGCTGTCAACTGGTGTTTGTTCCACGACCGGTCATATACAAACTGGTTTCGGATGGTCCAGTTGCGGTTGATACCATTCATCGTTGTAAGGCGGCCGCCATTCGTTGGCAAGCTGTACACGGGTAAAGTGGTGGCATTTGGAGCAACCGTAAAGTGGACGATCTCCCTCCTTACCGCATAGCTCGAAAGTCGCTCGAGATCGGTTTGTTTTCTTGTTCCCTTAATGTATCCGTAATTACCAACGAATTTAAGTCCCTTAAATAGGTCTATCTCTAAGCCGCCATTAAGACGCAACTGCAAAAACTCATAATTGGTGGTGCTGCGTTCAAATTCATCGAGTGGATTAAAATCGAGACTGATGCGGCTGCGGGCTTCCCAGGATTTCAATACCGAGTCGGACACGCCGGATACGTAAGGAGTGGATATATTACTGCCTTTCTCATCGCGGAATAATTGGTAAGGCAAAGACTGGTAATTGGTTTGATAATTCTTTTTGGCTGAACTGATGTTGTTGGAGAGATCGGTTAGAATGCTTACACGCATCCATTTGGCAGGTCGGATATTCTGGTTCAGGTTCAACTTATAGTTCTGGTTTTTTTCGCCTGGCTGATCACTCTTTGTATCCGTGTAGCTAAGTGATCCGTAAAAGGAATATTTGTCGCTACCGCCGGTAAGCGAAAGCGTGTGGTTGCTCAGTGTTGCCGGGCGATAAAACAGGTCGCTGATTTGCCCATGGTTATTGATGCCGGCCAGGCTATCGAGTTGCGCATTGGCCCGCCCACCTGTTATTAAACCTCGTGCCTGGTTATAGAGGATAACATCATGAGGAGTGAGAATACTACCGGTATTAGGAAAAGAACCCACGTTGCCCCAGGGGTATTGAGCCTGGTAACCAGGGGTGTTAAAAATGTCTTTCGCAACATCAATAAACTGGCCGCTGCTTAAAACAGGGGTATAGTTCAGGTTAGGCCTGCCCTGTACATTTGTAAAACCGCTGTAGTTTACGCGGAGCGAGCTGTTGAATGAACCCTTTTTGGTCGTGATCACAATTACGCCATTAGCAGCACGGGCACCCCATATGGAGGCAGCAGTAGCATCCTTCAACAAAACAATGCTTTCAATGTCTTGTGGGTTGATGTTAGATAGCCCGGGCATCATAGTGGGATCGTCCTGCGGGTTAGGCGAGCCAAGGTCGGGCATTACCAGCCCGTCTACAACGTATAGCGGCTGGGTACTGGTGGAGGCCCCGGTGCCACCCGTTGTCGAAAGGCCACGCACCAGCAGCGGACTTCTCAACGGTGTTTGGTTTACCACAAGCCCAGGCAATAAACCGTCGAGGTTTTGCAGTACGTTCATTGATGTGGTGCGGTTTGCAACAATCGCCATATCGGCTTTTGCAAAAGAACCAGCGCTTCTCTCTTTTGAGATCGTTTGATATCCTGTGTTGACGCTAACACTAACAACGTTCATTGCCGTAACCTTAGCAGTTAGTGCTACCGGTCCAACATCAGTACGGCGGTTTACCGGTGTTTCGTGGCTCTGCACCATTACACCAGAAAAAGCAAGGGTCGCATTTTCATCTACCTCCTTTAAAACAAATTCTCCATTGCCATTCGTTGCTGTTCCTTTGTTGGTGCCTTTTACGGTAACGGTGACACCTTCAATTGCTTGTCCCTTTTCATCAACGACCCTGCCTCTTACATCGATAAACGGCGGCAGTTTAAAACTTTGTTCTGTTGATTGAAGGACCACTAATTTTTTTTTATGGATGACTATGGTCTTATCGATAATCTCATACGACAGGTCCTGCTCTTTCAAACACATTTGTAATGCTTGTTCCAAAGGCAGATCCCTTACTTGTATCGTAACGTTTTTAGCTCCTTTTAATAGATTGTCTTCGTACCAAAAAGTATATCCGGTTTGTTTTTTTATCTGTAAAAAAATCTTCGATAATGAAGCATCTTTTTCGGACAGGTTTACCTTCTGCGCAATCCCTTTTGCGCTAACCTGTACACATGCAAGTAATAGAAGAAAGGCAGTAATTCTCATTGTCTTGTTAATTTGAGTCGGTATGCCGGAAAACATAGAAAAGATCCTGTGTTTACCATAGGGCATACAAAGAGCATTTGCCATAAACTGTTTGTATAGGGTTTGGTGATGAAAGCGGATTATAGATGTAGTAATTGAAACCTGAACGTTAAAGTAATGGGATCAATCCCGTGTTTTTCCCGGCTGATGGTTTATCAAAAACTATGATTTTACAATTAGTTTACGTCCTTCAACCGTAAAGCGAATTCCGCCGGCCTGCAGGATCCTGAGCAATTGTGATAAGTTCACCGTTCGCGATATCTCGCCGGAAAATCTTCTGTCGGGTATTGCCCCTTCGTATCTCACCTCTACGTCATACCATCTTGCAACCTGACGCATAATACTCTTTATGTCTGCACTTTTAAAAGCAGTAAACCCGTTTTTCCAGGCTACTACCTGTTCGAGGTCTGCATGGTTTACGATCGTTAAGTTATTTGCGTCGTTGAATCTTGCTTGTTGACCTGGAGTCAGATCATCCCTGTTACTTCCATGAAGTATGGCTACTCTTCCTTTGATCAGGGTTGTTGTGGTTGTATTTTCTTCAGTATAAGCATTGATATTGAAATGCGTACCTAAGACCTGAACCTGCATTGCTCCAGCACTTACAACAAAAGGTTTTGCTTTATCCGGTGCTACCTCAAAATAGGCTTCACCTGTAATTTCAACTGTTCGATCGTTTCCGGGAAACAAGGTTGGGAACCGGATTGAGCTTGCAGCGTTTAGCCATACCATAGTACCGTCAGGAAGTTCTACCTGGTATTGCCCTCCCTTCGGGGTGCGAAGGGTATTGTAGGAAACCTCAGTATTTTCTACCCCTTCCTTGGCGGCAGTATATTTCAGCATACCGGTTTTTAATTTTACAACCGCTGTTTTGCCCTGGGCGGTAAGATTGCCATCAGCTGCGCTTTCCAGGCTAATGCTGCTACCATCTGCCAAAATCAAAACGGCTTTATTACCACCCGGTAAAATGTTGGCAGGATTAGTTGTTGATTGCTGAACTATCCTTTGTTCTGGTTCGCGCTGAGCCAGGTAGACGATAAGGGCTGTGGCGGCGATAAGTAAGACAGCTGCATAGCGAAACCAGTTACTTTTTAAATAATGAATTCGATGAACAGGTGCGGGAGAAAATGCCGGACTCCGGATGATTTGTTGGTAGAGGGCAGCGCCAATTAAATCTTTGTTTTGGTCATCTAAAGATACATCCTCTTGCTGCTCATACCAGCGTTCAACCACGGCCACCTCCGCTGCACTTGCAGTGCCGGACAGGTAGCGTTCCAGTAGATCTTTAGGTGGGTTGGGTTCCATACCTAAGTATATACCCTGGATGAAGGCTAGGTACTAGTTGTATCTAAAATAAAAATAACAACAAGGCATTATAGCCGGAGAGGTCTTTTCTAAGCCGTGCGATGGCGGTGGTAAGTGTATTCTTTACGGTCTGCTCAGAAATGCCCAATGTGTCGGCTATTTCCATAGTACTGAGGTAATCAACCCGGCTAAGCTGGTAGATCTGTCGCATCCGTTCAGGCAGTTGGGATACCTGCTGGCTGATTAGATCCTGCAGCTCTTTGTACTGCAGCAATTCGTACGAAGTTAATTCAGCTGACATGAGGCTTTCCAGGCCAGGTGGAAAAGGGATCGTCTGTTTTGATTGCCTGTGGAGCTTTTTGATAATGCTGTACTTCAATGCAGTAAATAAGTAAGGCTCAAGAGAACTATTAAGCTGTACCTTTTTCCGGTTACGCCAAAGGGAAATGAAAACTTCCTGCACCACATCCTCGGTATCAGCCTTGTTCCCACATCGGCCACGTGCTTTCTCGTAAAGCGCTTTCCAATATCGATCATAAAGCACCTGAAACCCCGCGTGATCGTTGTCTACCGTCAGCAGATCTTTATCGGTATAGCTTAAATAGTCAGGCAACAGAACAAAGATTTAGGTTCTATCCTCGCAAACTATACCAAATATTTTAGAATGGATGGCAAATTGTGAATAAGCTGAAACAAGATTGAAGACATTGAATATTAAAATTATACGTGTACAATTTGTGCCGGATTGGCTCAACAAAACAGCAATCCGAAGTAGGCAGACCTGGAAGTTATCATGATCGTGCCCGACTGAATACCCGGCAGAGTGGACAAATACATACCACCAATACTCCCACCGCCGGTGGACGTGGGTGGGTTGGTACTTCCGGAGATACCTGGAAGAAGTTAGTGAGAACCCGAATTATGCGGGAACAGAAGAAAGCTATTGTACAATTGAATCAGACTTCAGCCTATTTCCGGGAGTACAGACAAGCCCTGCTCCTGTATACCTACAAATATGCCGGAGGGCCGTTCTTCAACAGCATAGATCTTCAACCGGTAACCTTCCCCGGTAACGTTAAGCCCGTTTTGAAGGCTGAACTTGTACTTGTGTAAGGGACATACAATATTGCCTTGCGCATCGAGAAAGCCTTGGGAGAAGGCACCGCTTGCATGCGGGCAACGGTTGGTACACGCATAAACCTTTCCATTCACCTTTGCAAGCAAAAGCTGCCGTTCACCAATAGAAAACACCGAAAGATTTTCGGTGTTCCAGTTGATAGCGGCGATGTTGTCGGCAACCTTATGCCAGTGTATTGCACCTGGTAACAATGGCCCCATTAATAGATGTATTCCGTTTTGTAGGGGTACCGGATCTGGTACATTTCCTTGACCTTGCTTAGGATCGTTTGGCGCAGTTCATCGATATTGTTTTTTTCAAGCGCAGAGATAAAGACACAATTACCCTGGGTAATGTTTTCCCATTTCTGTCTCAGGTCGTTCAGTATCTCGGTACGAACATCTGCTTCCAGCCATTCATCAAACGTATTCTTTTCATAAAGGTCCATCTTGTTGAACACGGTTAAAATGGGCTTTTCAAAAGCCTTCAGATCCTGGAGGGTTTTATTTACCACCCCGATCTGCTCCTCGTGTTGCGGATGCGAAACGTCGACTACATGCAACAGGATATCCGCCTCCCTTACCTCATCAAGCGTACTTTTAAAACTTTCTACAAGGTGGTGCGGTAGTTTCCTGATAAAACCAACCGTATCGCTTAACAGGAAAGGTGTATTTTCAAACACCACTTTTCGGGTTGTGGTGTCGAGGGTGGCGAAAAGTTTGTTTTCTGCGAACACTTCGCTTTTGCTTACCAGGTTCATTATGGTGCTTTTGCCCACGTTGGTATAGCCTACAAGCGCAACCCTGATAAATTCACCCCGGTCCTTACGTTGCGTGAACGACTGTTTGTCTATTTCTTTTAAACGCTTGCGCAGCAGGCTGATTTTTTCCTTAACAATACGACGGTCTGTTTCAATCTCCGTTTCACCCGGTCCTCTTGAACCGATACCACCTCCTTGTCGTTCCAGGTGACTCCACATGCCTTTGAGTCTGGGCAGGATGTACTGATACTGCGCAAGCTCAACCTGCACCTTTGCCTGGGCCGTTCTTGCACGGCTTGCGAAGATGTCGAGGATGAGGTCACTACGGTCGATTGTTCTTACACCCAGTGCTTTTTCAATATTGAGTATTTGTGAACCGGTAAGTTCATCATCAAAAATCACCAGGGTGATTTCTTCTGCTTCAACAAACTGTTTAATTTCTTCGAGTTTGCCTTTGCCAACGAAGGTTTTACTATCGGGGTGCGCCATCTTTTGGTAGAAGCGTTTTACCGCGATTGTACCCGCAGTCTCTGCAAGGAAGGCCAGTTCGTCGAGGTATTCCTGCACCTGCGCTTCCGTTTGATCCTTTTGAACAAGGCCAACAAGTATAGCGCGCTCCTCTTTTTGTATATTCTTTTTATCGATCAAAGCGTAAATTTTATTGAAGGTATCTTATAAACAAGAAAGCCATCGGCGCTAACCGATGGCTCCTTAAATCATATTTGTTCAAATTACAGGCCACTTATAGCTAAACCAATTGAATACGGCCTGATCACCGGACCAACACCATCTTTCAATATACCGGTAACGGTATAAGCGCCATGCAACGACACAATGCCATAGCCAATCCTTCCGGTAACAGACAACCTGGTACTATTAAAGAACTTTTTGCTACTCTCTTTAGCGATGTAATTGTTGAGCGAAGTTCCGTTTTTATCTTCCAGGGTTTTGCCCTTGGTATGCGCATTTAGCAAAGTCCCAATTTTTACACCTGCGGCAAGTTTGAAACTCTTGTTATCATCTTCGGGGTGTGTAGAATACCTTAACTCGATAGGTGCCTCCGCATATACGGTCGTCAACTTATATTTTTTAAAATGGTTTGCTGAGTCGAGATTTTGAAATGGTAGCCTGGCGCTGGTCGACTTAACGTCCACGTTTCTTCGCTCGAAAAACATGTTACTGCTACTTATACCTACCCCAAGTCCTACGCTGAAACGAGGATTATTCTTAAAAGGTTTATCCAACATCACATAGGCATTAAAGTGCCTTGAAAAGCCTTTTGGAGCAGTGCTGTCGGGATTACCTGACCACCTATCCAAGCCATATTGTACCATAAAGTGGTCGTTTGACCTGCTCGACAAGTCGATCTTTGTGGCATTTGCAGGGCTTGAAGTCGTTACATTGTTTGGTGACGAAATAATAACTTTTGTGGTATCGGTTACTTGGGCATGAATTGACTGGCAGGAGAGTATTATTAGAGCAGCTAATACAATTTTCTTCATATAATTTCTTGATGGGTAAAGCTGCGGGGAAGTAAGGTACTAACCTGCAAGCTGTTAAAGTGCGGCAAAAATAAAAGAATTGACTTCAGTAATAGGTTAAAATAAAGTCAAAACAACACTGCGATGATGCGCGGGTGAAATTATTTTTTTAAAAAACGAAATCGCAACAAAATGTGCTGATTAACGTTCAACAGCTAAATAATGAGTGCATTTGCTAAAGGGATAAATGCGAACGATGGTGATTGTTAACTGATTTCTTTTTAGCCTTCAACCTGCCGGTTTTCGGAGCCTTGTAACTGTAAACCATTTTATTAAATTTGTCGGAACCACCTAGTGCGCTGATTTAAATACCAACTATGAAAATTTTAGTGGCGGAAGATGAACCGTTCATGCTGATGCTGATTGTTGAACAGTTAAAAAAAGACGGGTACGAAGTAACGGGAACAGTAGACGGAAGAGAAGCCCTGAAAGCGCTTGAAACCAACCGCCCCGATTTGATTATTACCGATATCCTGATGCCATATACATCAGGTCTTGAACTGATTGGCATTGTAAAATCCACCTCTGCTTACAATATTCCCATCATTGTGCTATCAGGTCTTGATGAGGAAGCAACGGTTATGGAGGCCTTTCAGCTGGGCGCAGACGACTTCCTGACCAAACCTTTCAATTCGATGGAACTCTCGGTTCGTGTCAGAAGGCTGCTCCGCCTATTTGGAAACGGGCGATAGGTATATACAGCCGCTGTTCTCAACAATAGCTTATAAGGCGAATGGCTGCTTCCCTGCCAGCCGATGGTTGTGGGTATTATCTGCGGTCAAACAACTCAATTTTGGTAACATCAAACAGGGATATTTTAGGATTACAGGAGCATATCGCTAAAGTTATCTTGCATTTTCCTCTCCTTTAATGGCGTTGAATACGGTCATAAACATAATTCTCAGATCAAGCACCAGGCTCCACTGTTCCATATACCAAAGGTCGTGTTCAACCCGGTGTTGCATTTGAGCAAGATTACGCGTTTCACCCCTGAAGCCATTAACCTGGGCCCAACCTGTTATGCCTGGCTTTAAGAACTGCCGCACCATGTATTGGCCAATCAGTTTAGAATATTCATCCGTGTGCCTGAGCATATGCGGTCTTGGACCAACGATACTCATTTGCCCGCGAAATACGTTTAAAAATTGCGGGAACTCATCTATATTAGTTCGGCGCATAAATTTTCCCATCCTGGTTATCCTGCTGTCGTTTGCAGTTGCCTGAACAAGGTTAGCATGCTCATTTACCTTCATACTCCTGAACTTGAGACACCTGAAAACCCTGTTGTCTTTTCCTGTACGCTCCTGTATAAAAAAGATAGGTCCTTTTGACTCCAGCCATATTAGTAAACTGATGATGGGTAGCAGCCATGATAATATAAATATGATCACGAGTGAACTTACCAGTATATCAAACAAGCGTTTCTTTACCCTGTTACCCACTTCTTCCAGGGGCTCTTTGCGCATCATGATCACGGGAATTTCTTTCAGGTAATCGATGTGCATTTTCTTCTTCATGTAAATTTCAAGATCAGGTACAATCTTAAAACGGATACAATTTTCATCGGCAGTCTGCATAAGGTTGTAAATCGCCTCATTGTGTTCCGGTGCTATTGTGGAATAGATTTCAGTAATTCCGTGCGCCTTACAGGTTTCGATCGTTCGTTCGATGTTGCTAATAATTGGGTAGGCAGAAAGTTCATGTACGTTTTCCGGTTCTTCGCAAAAGCCAACGACTTCTTTCTTGATGGTATCTTCTTCGAGGTAGTTGACAAGTTTCTTTGAAAGGCTGTTGTAACCGATCACTGCCACCTTGATCAGGAAGTCCTGCTTCTTCAGGTATTGGACAATGCCCAGGTAAAGAAAGCGGTTAACCAGTAGTGCAATGGGAATGTTCACCAGTACAACCGTCAGAAAGACTCTTGAAAGATCCATGATCCTGAAAAAGAACAGGTACATTATCACAAGTAGTAAAAAGTACAGGTAGGCGCGTATCGTCATTTTTGTAAATGCTTCAAACGACGATACATATTTTTCGTGATACAGGTTTGTCAACAAAATGGTGCAGATCCAGGCTGCACTCATAAAAAAGCCGAGGTGAGCGTATGCTATGTCGTTCGTGATCAGCGACTGGCTTTCAAAGAAAAACTGTACAATAAAAAAGACGGCATTAAGGACAATAAAGTCGAGGAAGCCAAGGTAGAGTTGCAGAGACCTGAGGAAACGACTGTTCATAATAGTTTTTCGGAATTGAATATTTGGAGCCAATGATGGCGGTTAAAGGCAAGCGTTGGTTCAACATGCTCCGGGTTGGGGCGTTCTCTTTCGCCTTTTTTGCGGATTTGGTGTGCTTACGGGACTATGACGAGTTATTTATTGAATAGGTTGGATATGGATAAGATTTTTTGATGATCGCAGGTGTAGGAAGGATGCCTGGTTAGGCGATCAGGCGGTTGGAAGACACAAGCATGAATGCCTAGTCTATCCTGTTCTAAGCGGCAAAGGGTCTTAATAACTCGCTACAGCCCTTCTTGCTATTGAGCGATCTATTACCCGGGTGTTCATTACATACACTTCGCTTTCGTTTGCTTCAGCCACCAGCGAGCAGCCCAAGGAAGGCAGGGAAATTTTCAGCTGGCTGCAATTGGTATCTGATCCATCCTTCGCATTTGTACAGACCTCCGTGACGGACATTTTTTTTGATGCGTCAACCTGGATCTTCCGCACATCGATATTCTGGTGCTGTTGAGTGACCTGGCGCAGCATCTTGATTTCTGTATTGTTAATGATGGCCGGTTCACCTTGCCAATAGAACAAATTTCTCACTCCTTCAACCGCTTTGATATCGCGGTGATCCTGTGCACATGCATATACAAATACCATGTTTTCGAATAGGGGCTCAAGAGAAACTTTGTGTTTGTTACCCAGTTGCTGCACCTTTTTACCAACGGGGTAAAAGGTTTCGAAATTCTTTTTGCTTAACAAGGTGCAAACTCTTGTTTCAGATTTGTTGTACGTGCTGATTGCATACCAATGCTTTGATGAACCGTCCATATTATGTGATTGAAAACTTTAGTAAAACCGGTTATTACAGGCTTGAACCTGCAGGCGACACGATAGCACCTGGAAAGCGAGTTGAAACCCTGGTTAGGCTTTTTATGTCGAATAATGGTTGATCCGTTTAGCGGTCAGCTGTTACTACATTGTGTTTCGCTCAAACTTCCCGTTTATGGAGTGGTATCAAGGTGGGAAAAGTTGCACAGGGCAGGGAAATATTCTAAAATTGGGTAGTGGGGTAGTGAGGTATTTAGGTATTGGGTATTGAGGTAATGGGTATTAAGGTATTGAGGTGTTGAGGTTATGTGGTATTGGGTATTGAGGTATTCAGGTTTAGTATTAGGGTATCGCCCTCGCAGGTTTTGTCACCTCACGCCCTTGCAGGTGTTGTCACCTGCAAATGTTATGTCGCAGGAATCTTTTAAGCCACCCATAGGTGTTGTCACCTGCGAACTATGATTGGAATCGAATGCCCTGGCAGGTGCTGTCACCTGCAAATGTTATGTCGCAGGAAGCTGAGCGCCCTCGTAGTTGTTATCACCTCACGCGCCCGCAGGTGTTGTCACCTGCGAACTATGTTGGTAAGAATCGGTAGGCCCTTGCAGGTGTTGTCACCTGCAAGGGTTGTTCAGGGGGAAGCATGAAATGGTGATTTATTGCTGCTGGTCTTCTTTCTTTTCTTCTTTCAACTTTTCCTCGGCTTTCTCGAGGTCAGCCTTCTCTGCCTGTTTTGTCTTATTTAAAGCAGCAGACGCCGGGTTGTAGGTCAATCGGGTAAAAATGGGGAAATGATCGGATCCGATTTTAGGGAGCCTTTTAATGTCGTTTAAGGTAAACTCTTTTGAAGCAAAGAAGTGGTCGAGCGGCCAGCGAAAAATGGGGTACTTCGCATTGAACGTACTAAACAGGCCACGCCCAACCCGGGGATCGTTGCACTGGCTGATTTCGCCAAACAACTTGGTTGTCGACGACCAGGCCACATCATTAAGATCGCCGGCAACTAGCACGGGTAACTTCTCCTTTGCGATGTCTTTTGCAACAATAACCAATTCTGCATCCCGGTCTTTGGTCGACTTCGAAGGGCCGGGTGGTTCCGGGTGGATGCAATACAAGCGCACCGGCTGACCACTTGGCAGCGTAACAATGGTGTGAATGGAAGGTATATCCGGTTCCACAAGAAATTTCACCTTGGTTTGGGACAGCGGCAATTTACTGTAGAGACACATGCCATAAGTATTGGGTAAGGGTACCTCCACTTTGTATGGATAGTCTGCATACAGGGGAGCTGTGCCCTTCCGCCAGAACTCGTCGTTTTCCGCCATCAAAACCAGGTCTGCATCTACTTCTTTAGCAAGGTTGATGAAAGCAGTGGTGTTCTGGTTGTACATGTAAACGTTGTAGAAAAGGATCGATATCTCCTGATCCTTTATCCTGGTTTTGGTATCAACGATTTCAGGCTTCCAAACAAATGTATAGGGTAAAAACTTGGTTAGCTGGTACACGGTAGCGGCCACAACGGCAACAATCAGCCACATGTGTTGGCTGGCATGTCGGTGAAAAAAAGCCCATCCAACCAGTGTAATGCCCATAAGCACCGCAATCTGCAACCGCGGGTACGACCACATCCTGATCAATCCGTACTGTAATGGTATTAAAGGGAGGAGGGTAAGCAGGAGGCCGAATAACGAAAAGCCAATAAGAACTTTTTTCATGCAGATAGATGGTGAGGAAGCTAAGATAGTATGTTAATAATGAACCGTAAAGTATGAATCCCTTGTGTATCAAGGCTGCTGGAGTATTCCGCTCAATAGAATTAACCCAGGTACAAGAGTGCGACGCAAGGATGCTTCATAGTAATTCATTCGCCGGGTCCAAAAAAAACAAGTTTGTTGTAATGAGCTGGTGCATTTTCTTGAGCATCGCTCCTGGCCGGGCTGACCCATTCGAAATAGCATCACTCCTTCGTGACCCCAAGTTTATCGCAGAGGGGGTTGCTTCACGGCTAAAGTGGATTACGTTCAACCACCATGGTGTAGTGGTTTTGGGCATGCAACAGATCGGGCGAAGCGTGGGGCCATGCATTTGGAAATTTAATGTTGCGCTGTGATGATCACCCCCGAATGGTATTGACCTCATTCAATACAAACTGTCCATCCTGGTAAATGATCCGCTCTGTTCCGTTCTGCAGCGTGGCTGTGACCGTTCTGTTGCTGGTACTAATGATATCGGTATGTACTTTCGGACAGCTGTTGTACCCCATGCCGGCCCATTGCTCGTCGGACACGGCAGAGAGATCCCCGGGGAAGGTGTCTTTGTAGGCATTGCCAAGTGCAATGTGGGTGTTGCCAAATTCGCCACCCATGTTTTCGTCGAACAGGGTGGTGGCCATAAACCGGGTGATGCGCGAATGACGTCTATCGGTCAGTGAAAATTCGCCCACCTTGTCGGCATTTTCCTGGGCGATCATCTCCTTTAGTGCGTCTTCATTTTCCGTGGCAGCCGAAGCAACAACGACCCCGTTCTCAAATTGAAGCGACACCCCGGTAATACGTTTGCCCGAATAGTATAGCGGCTGGTTAAAGCTGATCGAGCCATTGGTGCCCCTCCAGTCAGGCGAAGTAAATATCTCGAAACTTGGAATATTTTTTCCACCCCCGCTCAGCCACTTGCGGTTTGGTCCGAGCTGTATATGCAGGTCAACGTCATCACCCTTGATATGTAGCTTTTCGATCGCCAGGTTATCTAGTTGATCCTTTATTTGCTCGATCTCCTGTTGCACAGATTTCCATTTTGAAACCGGGTCATGCTCCCGCAGGTAACAGGCTTCGATAATCTGTTCCCAATAAGCTTCTAAAGTTAATCCGGCTTCCTCGGCCATGGATTGGGTGCCATAGAGGCAAAGCGACCACGACAGTTTTCCTGCCTGTTCTTTTTCTTCGCGCATTTTCATGTAAGGCGCCCTTGCACTGTTCATCATGCTGATCTTCGACGAGGGTATACCTTCGAGGTAATGGATATCGGGCTCTGAGATGATAAAGAGGATATGATCTGCAGCGTCGACAATTCCTTTCCAGTAAGGTTGTGCAAAAAAGCCGATTTGTTCATCACTACCATTTTGCAGCAGAAAGCGCGGCAAGCTATTATCCTTAGTATTGTCGGGTATATAGTTGTTGATTACGTTGCCACCAGCAGTGTAAATCTCCCGTGCGATTGCCAGGTAAAGTGGTTTGGTGTTTTCTTGTCCAACCAGGAAAACCGTATCACCCTTTTTTATTCCCTGCCCGTTGTTTAAAGCATAGTGTACCATCACCTGCGCATAATTGGCCATCAGGTGTTCATCTGGAGTTATCATATTGGTGATTTAAGCGGACGAAGTTACAGGCTTTGGCTAAAGGAAAGTGATGAAGCAACCCCGCAGCCCGGGTTATTTAGCTGCGTTGACCAGGTAAAAACATCTAAAGGGTTATTATTTCACCCTTGATTTACTGACCTGGCAAAAGGACAGTGCATGGCACATCTTTTTAATACGTACTTACTAAAACCATCCATCATGCCAAACCAAGCAAATAAAAGCACAGACAAATCCGGCATCGTACAAAAAAAGAAAAGTCCGACTGTGCCGCCAAAGAAAGCTGGTACCGAAAGCGGGAACAAACAAAGTAAGAAAACCGGCAATGCGCAGAAGGGCGAGGCGGAAGGTTCGGGAAAGTAGCCCTCAAATAGGATTATCCGGCCGGATCCGTGTTTATGAGCAGAAGCAACCTCATCACCAGCGTCGCAAAAGAGTTGCGGCGCTGGTCTCTTCATAGGTTGCCTGATTCCGTATTCAGCAAAGATTTAGCCTCCATTACACGGGTGATCGTATAGTAGATTATAGTTCGGCTTATTTATCTCAGAATAGTTGAAGCGATCTGCGCAGGTGGGAGCTCCCCCGATGCGCATAATAGCAGGCTTTTGGCAGCGCAGGTGGCATTGCAAAGGAGACCACTTAGTAAACAAGCTCCAAAGAAATAGTGTGATGGCCAGGCAAGTAGCCGGTAAAAAAGTTTTTAATCCGGGCACTTTCTTTTTATCGCGCTGTTGCCTACCTTACCAGTTCTATGGAACAATCAATTAACGCACAGCAATATCCGACCGTCGGAATTCGCCTTAAAGTTTTTTTGCAGGCTTGTTATAACCCGGCAACCCATAAAATGCACACAGAGCTGCATAATAATGCCGGCCTTCCCGCGAAGCAACCATACTCGGGCAGTCCCTGGTTTTACAATGGCAGTGAAGTACTCGATTTGAACGATCCTGAAATCGTGGACTGGATGCTTGTAGAATTGTATGCAGGTGGCTTTCTGCGCGGGCAGGCAGCTGGACTGCTTCGAAGCGACGGCAACCTGGTGAATACCGGTGGCAACCCGGTTGTACATATTGTCGTGGATAAGGAGGTCGCCAATACGGCAGTTTCCGATCTTAACCCGCTTCCTCCCGACACCTACTACCTGGTGGTACGCCATCGTAATCACCTTCCCGTTCGCACGAAATACCCCATTAAATTTGCCGATTACCAGGGCGAAGCCGTGGTTAATTTGTCGTTTGATGCGGGCAATTGTTTCAGCAACCAGGATTATACCTCGACCGTACAAATTGGTTCAACCTGGTGCCTGCGGGCAGGTGATGTAAACTCCGACGGGCAGGTAAAAGTGAATGGCGCCAATAACGATCAGAATGCTTTGGTAAACGATCCTGCACTAAACGGCTTGCTCTCCTCGGTGCTACAAGACCAATACAAAACGCAGGACGTGAATATGGATGGACTGCTAAAACAAAGCGGTCCAAAAAATGACCTTGACTTTTTGGCAAATAAGGTATTAGGAGGAAGCTTGAGTATGGTGTACAAGGCACAGCTGTAAGAGCGATGTCGAAGGATTAAGGGAGCATAGAAGGGGCATCGCCTCTTGTATCCAAAATGCTCAAAGTTTGTTGATCCTCATCTGGCCACCTCAACGATCCAGATTGCTTTATGACGTTGAGCCAGGAAGACTGAAATTTTGCCTGATTGCTCTTAGATTTGATTCTTTTTTATCCTTGATTAATTAATAAATGAACAGGAACGCTTTTTACGGCGTTCCTGTTCATTTATACAAGGCCGTGGGTTGTTCCTGTACGTTGATGCGTATACCCAAGCCTGTTTTATCGTCTTAATCTTTTAGGTGCCTCTGCAGTTCCGTGGCTAAAGGCAAGTGCTTCAAAATATGTACGAGACAGTAATGTAAAACATATCCGATCGCATTACCTGAACATGATCTTATTTGATTGCGCCGATAAAGATTTACTAACTTGTCTGAACGCCATTTCCGTTGGACATACTTTGCTTGAGGGCACAGTTAGCAAGGAGGAGCACAACTTTGCGATGGTAAAGATGTTGAGGCATACGCTGCAAACACAGGTGTTTCATCGATTGTTGTCGTTATAGGAGCCCACGTAAATAAGTATTGTAGTTTTTATCAAATTAAAAAAGGGATGCCAATTAAATCTGCATTGATTGTGGGCTGTTTCAACCAGGGAGCCATTGAAAATATTTATGCACAAGAGTTCAGGGCATTGGGAATAACAATCGACACCTATGACATTTATGAAGCATATTGGTCGCTACTCCGGAGAAGTATTGCGGACCGTATTTGGAATAAAGTTTCTCCCGAAATGTATTATGGGGATGTCAATAGGGACATCTTGTTGTTTATAGAAAAGAAAAGATTTGATTTAATATTAGTGTTCAAGGGAATGACGCTTTTTCCTGAAACGATTTTGCAATTAAAAGCTTGTACTTCCATACTTGCCAACTACAATCCCGACCATCCATTTCAGTTCTTTACAGCAACAAGCGGCAACAGGAATGTTGTTGATAGCATAAGTTACTACGACATATATTTTAGTTATGCAAAGTCGATAGTAGAACAGATTAAAAACAAGTTTGAAATACCGGCATACTGCATCCCATTTGGATATGATCGAAACATTTGTTCTACCAACAACCTGGGTAAGCATTGTTATTCGGGAAAGATGTTATTTATAGGAGCATATGACTACGAGCGGTCGAAGTATCTGAGCAAAGTAGCCGGGCATGGAGTAAATATATATGGGGAGCATAAGTGGAGATCCCGGACTTATTTGTTTCCTGCCGTCAGGGCGGCTTATCAAAATAGCCCACTTTACGGTGAGGATTATGCTACTGCAATACGTTCGTCAAACGGCATCATCAACCTGTTACGTAAGCAGAATTTAATAGAGGGATCTCACAACATGAAGACTTTTGAAGTGCCGGGGTACGGTGGGCTTTTACTCTCTCAAAGAACCCACGAACAATGCGCGTATTTTGAGGAGAACACCGAGGCTTTTTACTTTGATTCTGTGGAGGAGTTGAAATCAAAAATCGATTATTTAAATAGAAACCCAATAGTGGTGCAGCGTGTTAAAAGTGCCGCCTACAAAAGAAGTACCGGCGAAAAATATAGTTACTACGACAGGTGTAAACAGATGATCGACATCTTTGAGCGATAGTACTTGCCGATGACAACAAATAGAAGTTCGGGTAATCATTAAAAAAGGTATTTCCGTAGACTGTAAGTCCGCCTTTATTCATCTAGTTGATGGCGTAACACTACTGTCCATCTTGTGCGACAAACAGGGGTCTGTTCAGCTTGAAATAAGTAATGCCGCCGTCGTCCATCCAGTGACGCATCCCCAATCTTTCCATCACCCGGAAAGAGGCCTTGTTAGGAACATCCGCCGCAGCAACAATTTCACTAAAATCCAATTGTTCAAATCCATATTCAATTACTGCCTTAGATGCCTCGGTTGCCAGGCCAATATTCCAGAATTCCGGTAATAGGCCGTAATTCAATTGAAGCGGATATGCAAGGTGTTCAAATCGCCAAAATCCGCAGAAGCCTATAATTGAATTCTGCGCTCGCATGTGTATTGCCCAAAGCCCATACCCGTGATCTTCAAAGGACCGCTGACTGGTAAGGATGGCATCATGTACCCATTCCGGTTGAACAATAGTGTCGTCCAAAAGGTATTGTCGCACCGAAGGATGGGTAAATAGATGATACAATTCATCGAACATCGCTGGTGTAAACGGAACTAAATGGAGGCGGGTTGTTTGGATAGATGGTGAGGGCATAGGACAGGAGATTGATCTCATTTAGTTGCGATTTCAGCCGGGCAGTATTCAAAAAGCAAGAGGCAAGTATTCCCTGGTGAAATACTTATTTACAAAAGGGATTGTTCCAAATAACATTACCAAATGATAATTGCATTTAATCGGCATTAAGCTCCAACAAATGGTAAGTTATTGATTGATTAATTAGATAGCATTGTTGATCGTTAATCGTTACCAGTGAAACAAGCGGTGGATGTAGTTTAAAAACCAGCTATCAGTTTCTTTATTTCAACAATTGCTACGCGGTGTAATTCTGTTGGCGAAAGCAATATAACCTTCGGATTCTATTAAATCGAGACCTCTTTTTCCACCAATACTTTCGCTGTTCCCCGGATTTCATCCGCGGCTATTGAAGTGCAACCCCTTCAGGGTTGGGTGTGATTGGTTCATAAACCCAACACATTAGCATGCAGGTTTAGCATTCAATATAACACGATAACTTATAACGCTCAAATCTTGACTGATTAACCCTTGTTCCTTCTACGCCTTTATTTCAACCCCTTCCCCGTTGTAAAAATCGTCTTGCTCCTTTCCCCGGAATTCAGCCGGGGCTATTCAAATTCAACCCCTTCAGGGTTGGGTGCTTTTGATTCATAAACCGAACACATTAGCCTTCACTGCTTAACATTCAACGTAATTGCAGCTCATGTCTCATTTCTCTTCGGAGGCCCCATACAACATTCAACATCCAACATCCAACATAGAAACCAGACTCATAACTTAAGCTTCTCCCCATACAACATTCAACATAAACTAACGCTCTTGCATTTCTCAGCCCTTTTTGTATTTTACTATACACCACCAAACCCTTGTGTATGCTTCCTGCCAACAGACACCTCCTTCCTGTTCTCGGCATCGACATACACATTGTTTTGATCGGGGGTGTACCTGTTCCGGTTCCCCATCCCTTTATCGGGCTGGTGCTGGATATCTCTGATTACATTCCTTTTATCGGTTCAACCATCAACGTCAATGGCCTGCCCAGGGGTAACTCCTCGGTTAATGGTATGCTTGCACTTCGTGCGCATATACCCATGGGCGGGCCCTTTGCAATGCCCTTTCTGATCGGACATGATTCGGTAAACTTCTTTGGCAGCCTGACGGTAAAGGCGCAGGATGCCCTCTTTAGTGCTGCGGGCTATATGGTGATGAGTTGCAGCGATATTGGTCTGCCCCTTACGGTATCTCCAGGCAAGAAGCTATGGAACCTTGTGCCCCACTTGTACCTGCCGACGTCTACGGTCATCCCCATTCCTGCAGGTAATCCCGTAATGGTAGGCGGACCCTATGTGCCCGACTTTGAAAGTATGCAGCGAGCGCTTGCGATGTCCTTCGGCTTTGGTGCACTGCTTAAAGGTGCAGGCAGGGCACTAAACCGGATCAGCCGGAGGTTCAACTGCACCCGCGGACTTGCCGATCACCTGTGCAAAACGGGCTTTGAACCCGTTGACCTGGTTACCGGAAGGGTGATCTATGAGGGTACCGACTTTGAGCTTGCAGGACCCCTGCCGGTAAGCTGGCAAAGAAGCTGGTACTCCGACTCGGGCTATGAAGGACCAATGGGCCATGGTACCCACTGCTGCTACGACCTGTCGCTGGTTGTAGACGAAGTTGAACAACAGGTCGCAGTGGTACTCCCAGATGGCAGAGAAACGGCTTTCCCGCTGATCCCCGATGGACAAAGCACTTACAACCGCCCTGAAAAACTTACCCTCACCCGCC
>NZ_SMSK01000001.1 GCF_004354985.1 Segetibacter sp. 3557_3
TAACAAGCTAAAGCAAGAAGCAGCATGATAACAAATAGCAGTCCTGTCAAGCTCAAACAGCCGATGACTATTGGCAATCCTCTTGAGCTTTCGAGAGGAGTTGCATAGAAGTGCGACGCCCCTCCGACTGCGCAGTGGGCGGGCAAGGATGCTAAATATTGTACATCATGTTGGGTTCAAAAAAAACCTGGATATAAACAACAGGGGAATAGCATTTCGCAAGTTCGAAGGAAAACTACATCAGGTGTTTTGCCTCATAGCTCAACACTTCACCAACAACTTCATGGAGCTGACCTTTTTTATCGGTCATTAAAAATTCAAGTAATAGTTTATTTAAGTCTAAACCAGTGGCATGTTGGGGTAGGGCATGCGCAAGTTGGTTGATCACCAAAATATTCTGTTCTTTAAGGTTCTTTACGGCGTTCCATGCATCAGCGGAAACATAGATTTGTTGGGTAATGTTGTAATCGAACTCTTCTTTGATGGTTCGCGTCAGGATCAATTGCATTTCTTTGGCCCCGATACCACCCTGGTTTACCCTGCTGATCAGGTTGGGTAAAGCTATCCTGTCAACCAAAAGGGTCAGCCTTTCATAGGCCTGCAGGCGAAGTCCACGCATGTTCCCGTCTCCACCTTCAACTGTATTGGCCGACCCCGATGATTTCCGCATTTGCCAGAACAGGTAAGCCAGAAATCCTGCAAGTAAAAGCACAATGATGCAGCATAAAATCAGGGTGGTATTATCCATAGTAGTGTTTTTACAAATGTAAAGGAAACAAGGTCTTTGCAAAGTTGTGAAGGCACGTCTTAACACTTTAGTACGTCCGAAAATCATGCCCATCCAGCTTCTTTTCTGATACCTGTAACTGGCTTTTCCCACCAACAAATGGGCAATGAAAAGTAAATTGCGTGAGACTCATAAGCCTGATGGTGGGACGAGTTGAAGGAACTTTCATTGAGCTTCGTTGCCCGCCCGGCTGACGCCAGTCGGACAGGTGTAACTCTCTTGTACGGCAACAGTGCTACTCGGCAAAGAAAGGCTGCAAACGAAAAAGGCTGCGCGAAACGCGCAGCCTTACTCTTATTAATTAAAACAATTATGCTTTTACGGGTTTAGTTCTGATTGGTGCTGAAGACGTTTCAACGGTAGACTTGCTTCCTAATGGTCGATCTTTTGCAAGATCTACAAGTATTGGCGCAGCAACAAAAATGGAAGAATAAGTACCGGTAACCACACCGATAAGCATTGCAAAGGCAAAACCTCTTGTTACCTCACCACCAAAGATAAACAGCGATAAGATCGTAAGGAACACCGTTAAGGATGTCATGATTGTACGACTTAATGTTTCGTTGATGGCACGATTGATTACCACACCCTTGTCAGCATTTTTCATGATCGCGCTATCTTCCCTGATCCGATCGAAAACGATAACCGTATCGTTCATCGAGAAACCAATAACGGTAAGGATTGCTGCGATAAAGTGCTGGTCGATTTCCAATGGAAAAGGAACGACACCCTTAAAGAAACTGAATACAGCCAGGGTAACAAATACGTCGTGCAACAACGCAACAATGGTACCAAGTGAATACCTCCAGTCGCGGAAACGAATAAAGATGTATAAACAAATAGCCAGCAAAGAAACAATTGTTGCCGTGGTGGCGCCTTGCTTAAGATCATCAGAAATTGTTGGTAACACCGTTTGTGAGCTTTGTTTGTAACGGGTATCAAACTCGCGATAAGTAAGTCCTGCAGGCAGGAAAGCTTTTAAACCGTCATACAACTTCGCTTCAACAATGGAGTCGGTATTGTTTGCGCTCTCGTTGATCAGGTAAGGTGTTGTAATATTTAACTGGCTATTGTTGCCGATCGTTTTTACAACCGTGTTTTCACCAAAGGTTTTATTCAGCTGTTCCCGAACCTGGTCTTCTTCAACCGGCTTATCAAACCGGATGGTATAGCTACGTCCGCCACTAAACTCAACACCCTGGTCAAAGCCATTAAAGAATGAGCCAACACCTAACAGCAGTACAACTACAGAAATTCCATAAGCGATCTTGCGGTATTCGATGAATTTAAAGCTCGCGTGTTTGAAAATCTTGCGGCTGATCGCGGTAAAATATTCAAAGTGACGGTTTTTCTTGGTGTACCAGTCTGAGATGAGCCGGGAAATAAGAATACCACAGAACAATGATAACAGGATACCAAGAATTTGGGTTGTTGCGAAACCAAGAACAGGACCCAAACCAAAGTAGAACAGGATCAATGCCGTTAATAGCGTGGTAACGTGCGCATCAAGTACGGGAGCAAGAGAGCGACGATATCCCTGGTCGACAGCTTCCTGGTAATTTTTGCCCCGGGTCAATTCTTCTTTTATTCTTTCGAAGATGATTACGTTAGTATCAACCGCGAGACCTATGGTAAGCACAAGACCTGCAATACCTGGTGCTGTAAGTGTTGCACCTAAGGCACTAAGAATACCGATGGTAAATAACAGGTTCAGGATAAGGGCAATATTAGCTACCCAGCCTGCCGTGTTGAAGTAAATCAGCATCAGTGCAAATATGATCACAAAAGCAACCAGGAAAGCCATCGAACCGCCCTGGATGGCATCCTGCCCGAGGGTAGGTCCAACAACCTGCTCTTGTACAATATTTGCCGGTGCAGGAAGTTTACCACTTTTTAGGATGTCAGATAGGTCCTTCGCCTCAACTACAGAATAACTACCCGTAATCTGGGAGTTACCGTTGGGGATCTCGTTTTCAACAAACGGGGCGCTATACACCACATTGTCCATTACGATTGCGATTGGCTTGCCGATGTTTTCACGGGTCATTTTGGCCCAAATCCTTTCGCCCTCCTTATCCATATTCATTTTAATGGCAACCCGTCCTCTCTCGTCGTAGTCCTGGCCTGCGTCGGTAACGTGCTCGCCTTCAAGTTTTGCCATTGTTGCACCTTCAACGGTTTTAACCGCGTAAAGTGGCAATATGCTTCTTGCTTTTGCATCTTCACCTTCGGGTTTTCCATACATGAAAACAAGATTTGCCGGAAACTTGTCTTTTACGACGGGTAGATCGAGGTACGAATTCAATGTACCGGTATCTTTAGTTTGAATATAGCCAAGTGCTGCAGGAAATTGAGGCTTCCCGTCGCGTCCCTGTTGGGGAGGAATGATTTGTAATATAGAAGTAAGTGGGGCGGTGTTTCGCGCTGTGTCTGTAACCTTTTTTCCTGCGTTTTGTCCCGCAGCAAGATCACTGATCTTTTGCGTACCTCCTGCAGGCTTTAATGTATCACCTGCTGCTGCAACCTTGCCGATTGTGTCGTTTACGGATGCTGCAGTATCTGCAGGTTGAACACCATTAAGGTAATTGCTAAGTGCTTTCTGGGCATTTACAAGGCTCTGGTCCAGTTCTCCAATGTTATATACTTCAAAGAATTGAAGATTCGCTGTTGATTGAAGGTAACGACGAACGCGCTCGGGGTCGGTGACACCTGCAAGTTCAACAGTAATAATATTCTTACTTTGATCGAGGTTTATGGTAGGAGCTGCAACACCAAATTTGTCGATACGCGTACGCAGGATGTTGAAGGTATTTTGTACTGCGCTCTGAGACTCGGTTCTGATGTAGGAAATAACTTCATTATCACTGCTTCCGTAAGTAATACGTTTGTTACTTTTTGCAGCAAACAAGGGGGCGAGTTTTCCGTTTCCGTTTACACGTTGGAATTCTTCTTTAAACAGGCTGATGTAGTCCGCACCGCTGGTCGACTTGCGACGATTTGCTTCCTGGATGGCTTTATTAAAACCGGGATCTTTACTAAAGCTGGCGAGGGACCTGATCAAACCGTCGAGGCTGACCTCCATGGTAACGTTCATACCACCCTGCAGATCCAATCCCAACATTAATTCCTGATCTTTTGCATACTGGTAGGTACCCATACCAAGAACAATCTTATCTCCTTTGGTACTATCGAGTAAACGTCTCAGCCGATTGTCCTTCAATTGTTCAAGCGAGTCTGCATAAGCCGCCTGAAGTTCTTTGCTTCCAGGGTACTTCTGCTCGGGTGTAGCGAAGTTGGCTTTGAGCCATTTTTCGGCCCGGCTTTCCATGTTGTTTTCATGGTTATGAACAAACCAGGTAAAACTTAGTTGGTACAAACAAATCAGGATTAATGCAATGGCAAAAATCTTCACCAAACCTTTCAGTTGCATACTAGTGAGGGTTTACAAAATTTTTTAGAGCGGCAAAGATAGGGGTTTGGAAATGAAAATATGTCAGAAAAGCATTGCCTTAGAAAATCATTAACTGCCTCGAAAGAGAAGCGTTTTCACCATGAACCACGACGGTATTTATGAAAATTTTTTGCATGTAGATTCTTCTAATTTATAAGCTCTCAACCATATCTGCCGCAGCAAGCACTCAAGCGGTTTAGCTCTGGGTTGCGCACGCTGATAGAACTTTAATGCGATTTAAAGGAAACATTGTCGTGGTTTTGATTAAGACCTGGTGTAGCCAACTTCGATAACTATAAAAGCGGCCTTAAAGGCATAAAACAGGAATGGGATTGTACGTTTAATAGGTGTCACCGGCATAATGTACTGACACGGCATAATTTAACCCTGATTCGTGCTTTGACGACTTTTTATAAATTACCTACATTTGCGCCCACCTATTATTCATCGTATACAAATTGTTATGCAACTATCTTCCCTGTTAGACAGATTTAGCGAACCGGAAACCCTTAAAATGGCGAAGCTTGGGCGTGAACTTCGCGCCAGCGGTGTCGATGTAATTGACCTTAGCCTCGGCGAGCCCGATTTTGACACGCCACAACACATTAAAGATGCTGCTATTAAGGCCATCAATGATAACTGGAGCCATTATACCCCGGTTGCGGGTTACCTGGATCTTAGGGAAGCTGTTTGTTCTAAATTGAAACGCGACAATAACCTGGATTATTCGCCAACACAAATTGTTACTTCAACGGGTGCAAAGCAAAGCCTTGCAAACGCCATATTGGCTGTTGTAGATAAAGATGATGAAGTAATTATTCCAACCCCGTACTGGGTAACGTATTCCGAGTTGGTGAAAATCGCGGGCGGTAAAGTTGTTGAAATCAGGAGCACCGTAGAAGATAGTTTCAAGATTTCACCTGCTCAACTTGAGGCAGCAATTACGGACAGAACAAAACTCTTTATGTTTTCTTCTCCATGTAATCCTTCCGGATCGGTTTATAACCTGGAAGAGCTTAAAGGCCTGGTAGAAGTGTTTAGAAAATACCCGGATGTGTACATCATTTCAGATGAAATTTATGAATACATCAACTTTGTCGGAAAGCATGAAAGTATCGCGCAATTCGACGATCTGAAAAACAGGATTATCCTGATAAACGGACTAAGCAAAGGTTTCGCAATGACCGGCTGGAGACTTGGATTTATGGCTTCAAGCGTGGAGGTTGCAAAGGCTTGCGAGAAACTGCAGGGGCAGTTAACAAGTGGTACCTGTTCTATCACCCAGAAGGCCGGTGTTGTTGCACTTACAAGTGATTTGCAGCCAACCTATGAAATGACAGAAGAATTCACCCGCAGGCGTACTAAAACAATGGAGCTTGTCCGGGGTATCGATGGGTTAAAATGCTATGAGCCAGAAGGTGCGTTTTACATTTTTCCTGATGTAAGCGCGTACTACGGAAAGTCTGATGGCACAACAACAATCTCCAATTCCGCCGACTTTAGTATGTACCTGCTTAATACTGCACATGTATCAACTGTAATGGGTGAAGCATTTGGCGAGCCGAACTGTGTGCGTATTTCGTTCGCCAACAATATGCAGAATATAGAACGTGCATGGGGACGTATTAAGGAAGCATTGGGCAAATTAAAGAACTAATTAGCGCTATAAACAGCAATAAAGCAGGGATGGCGGTCGGCTTCGACCGCCATCTTTGCTTTATTGATTTACAAGTTATGTTAAGCTTATTGCGCAAACCTGATAATTGACGAGTCGTATTTCAATCTATCCCCAATCATGTTAAAGTGAGTGCGACTTTAAAAGTGGTATTCACGCTCAACGAGGCAAATACGTACGCAATACGCTGAATACCATTCATTGATCCCGAGTTGTTGTGCAAGCAGGTGTTCCGAATGTTCCTTCCACTTCCTTATGCTATCAAGATCTTTCCAGTAAGAAACAGTTATCCCAATTTCGGCCCTTGCACTTTCCACGCCCAGGTACCCAGGCTGTACTTTTGCGAGAGCATCCATTTTCTCCGCCATCGCTGCATAGCCCTCTGACGGATCGTTTTTAAGCGACGTAAAAATTACCGCATAGTAGGGTGGTGGTGACGTATTAGCGATCATAATCTCTTTATCGATTATTGGGTAGAATGGACCGGGACTGCGCCGCCTGAGCGCGACAACAGGGTTTTATGCAAGCCAATTACTTGTGGTACGAGCAATTGCTGCTCGTTATTGTACAGTATATTGTCGCAAAGCTTCATCTTAACAGGATCAGCGATCTGTCGCTTCATGCGGGTTGTTACCTCTTCATAGGACAGGTTATCTCTTTCCATCACCCGTTTAATGCGCAGGTCTACGGGGGCAAATACACCAACGACAAGGTCGAGGTGCGCAGCAGAGCCAGCTTCAAAAAGCAGTGCTGCTTCTTTGACAACATATGATGTCTTTTGTTCTTGCATAAAACGATCAGCAGCAGCTATGGTGAGCGGGTGAACGATCGCATTCAACCGGTCTAATTGGTAACGATCTTTGAACACCAGGTTGGCGAGATATGGTCTGTCCAGATCGTTTCCTTTATATACCGCAGTTCCAAAAGCTTCAACCAGGGCCTGACGCATCTCCCGGCTTTCAACCATCAACTTTTTTGCCTCACGATCAGCATCAAATACGGGTATGCCGAGGATTGTAAAAATCCTGGCGACCAAGCTTTTGCCGCTGCCGATTCCACCGGTAAGTCCTACTTTAAGCATAAGGGTGATTAACAAAAAAGTCCGAAGCCATAATTGAGGTGATCAATTTACGGATTCGGACTTAATGGCTGGTCGGATTGTTTATTTCTTTTCGGTAGTGGTTGTTGCTGCAACAGGTTTGTTTAGCGCCTGGCTCCATTCAAGACTTACCGCTGATCTTTCGATTTTTATGTAGCTGCCGGGGTTCACCTCCAGCTGGATCGTGTTGTCGTCATTTACCCGGTTGATGGTACCGTGTATACCTGCTATTGTAACAACTTTATCACCCTTCTTCATATCATTGATAAACTGCTTTTGCTGTTTAGCTTTTTTTGCCTGGGGCCGTATCATAAACAACCAGAAAACGAGGATGATCCCACCCATGAAAAGAAGTGAATAGGGGTTGCTTCCGCCTTTGGGATCAGCCATTAATAGAAAATACTGCATCATTATTGTTTTGTTTTATTGTTCAGATTCTAGGGCAACAGTTTTATTGCCCGTGTGTTTAGGAACGTTTACCTGTGCTGTCTTTCGTTGGTGCCTCGCTGATGTCGCCTTCGAATGTAAGCATATGTGTGCTCGTACCTGTAGTGTTGGTGGTAACCGTAATTGACTTTAGAAAATGCCCCGGATGACTTTTATTGGTATCGAAGGCCGCGACAACTTTACCCTCGTCACCTGCAGCGATTGCTCCTTTAGGAAAGTCAGCGACCGTGCAACCGCATCCTGGTTGCGCTGAAATAATAAACAGGGGTTTATTCCCGGTATTCTGAAAATGAAAACTGATTTCCTTTTTCTCACCGAATTTCAGCATCCCAAGGTTTTGAGCTGAGTCGAGCCATTTAACCGAGGTATAATTTGCCGAATCGGATCCTGCGGCAATTGCCTGTGAATCGTTGTTGGTATCGCCGTTGTTACACGCGATCAATACCAATAAAACTATAGGCACAACCAGAAGTCTTTTCATGGTAACCGGATTTTGTTTTCCGCTAAGCTTTATTCTTGAAATTGATTTTGTGAATTTTGTTTTGGCTCATCAATTCTTTATGAATGTTGTCTAGTATTCCATTTACAAAATGACCGCTTTGTGGAGTGCTGTACTCCTTTGCAAGATCAATGTATTCATTGATGGTAACCTTGGTCGGGATTGTCTCGAAATACAGCAGTTCGCAAACGCCCATTTCCATCAGGATCATATCGAGCATTGCGATCCGTTCGGCATCCCAGTTCTTTAGCTTGGGTTTAATCAGCTCTAAAGCATAGTCTCTTTTTTCCCGACTGGTGTTCAGAAGGTTCCGTGCAAAATCCCACTTCTCCGGGCTCACCATCTCCTGCAGGTTAAAACTTCCTGGCTTTTGAACATAATTCAGCACCAATTGGTTCATCATGTCTGCATCATCATCCCAGTTGGGAAAGTATTCTTCAATGTGCGAAATAAATCTTTCGCTTGGTAACATCAAAGTGCTGAAAATAAAAATGATGATGTCTTTTTCTGATTTCTTTTCGCGGTCCTGTGAGCTTATGTACGCCTGGTATTCTTCGGTTTCTGCTAATTCTCTGTATAGCTTTTTAATTTGTTCCGATGTGCCTTCGATCAATTGTGGCTTCTGGTCCTCAACGGCTTTTTTGTAGGAAGGATTATCAAGAATCTTCCACAGAAATTCATTTCCAAGTATCTTGGTATTTACGTTAAGGTCCTGTGCACTGGGAAGGTTTTTTCCGGCACGCCGATGTGCGTCTTTTTCAGCATAACGGGCTACCTCGGTAAGGCAATAAAGGAGGTATAAAAAAAGTTGTCGGGAAGCGTCAATTTGTTTTTGGAGAATTTTTACCGGTTCAGGCATTTTCGTGTCCGCCTCTGCAGTTCCAAGGGTGTATAAAGTTTGCATAACCTTCACCCTTATATTTCTTCTACTGATCATCCTGGAGAACTTTGTTTGGGTCGCGAAGATAGGGATTTCACGTCCTTAAATGGTTCCATTTTCTGCCATGAGGCAGATAAAATCCGTTCACTTTAACATACTAAAACAACCCTCTGCAGATCATAAAACCAATTACCGGCCTCCCTTGTTGGAAGCCCCAACATGGATTTCAATGGGGCAGGATTAGAATGCCCATGGTACGGTTTCTCGAAATAAGCGACCCATACCTTTTACTTATTCAAAGTTGAACTGATGAAATTTTGTCATAACAATGCTTTAACTATATAGGAGATCGTAAAGCGACTGCCAATAGTGCTTTGGGTTTACCAGAATTTCAGCTGCTCTGCAACTTTGACTTTTTACCGCCCATTGGCATAATTAATGACGATCAGGTCACGCACAATTAATGCATTTAAAAACAAAAAAACCTATACGTATGGCTGACAAAAAACTAAATGTTACCCCTTTACACGACAGGGTAATCGTTCAGGCTGCCGCTGCTGAAGAGAAAACTGCAGGGGGCATTATCATACCTGATACAGCAAAAGAAAAACCACAGCGTGGTGTTGTTGTAGCCGCAGGTCCTGGCAAAAAAGATGAGCCCGTAACCGTTAAGGTGGGTGACAATGTACTCTATGGCAAATACGCCGGTACCGAGATCCAGGTTGAGGGTAGCGATTACCTGATCATGAGAGAGAGTGATATTCTTGCTATCGTATAATGCAGGCTCTCCCGCAAGTCGCTGCTACCCGGTTTGCAGTACAATAGTGCCCGTCCGAAAGACGAGCCGGGCGAACAACGCAACGATGTCCATCAGGGTATTGTTGCCGGTAACCAAAAGTTTCCAACATAGTTAAATTAAAATACAATGGCTAAACAAATTTTCTTCGACATTGAAGCCCGCAACAAAATGAAAAGGGGTGTTGACACCCTTGCCAATGCGGTTAAAGTAACCCTCGGACCAAAAGGCCGGAACGTGGTGATTGAAAAGAAATTCGGTGCTCCTTCCGTAACCAAAGACGGTGTTACCGTGGCGAAAGAAATTGAACTCGAGGATGCAATCGAGAACATGGGTGCACAAATGGTAAAAGAAGTAGCATCTAAAACAGCAGATATTGCTGGTGATGGTACAACTACTGCAACAGTTCTTGCCCAGTCCATCATTAGTGAAGGACTTAAGAATGTTGCTGCCGGTGCAAATCCAATGGATTTGAAACGCGGTATCGATAAGGCTGTTCAGGCAGTAATTGAAAACCTCAGGAGTCAAAGCCAGGCTGTTGGCGACGACAGTAGCAAAATCGAGCAGGTTGCCACCATCTCTGCAAACAGTGATGAGAATATTGGTAAACTGATTGCGCAGGCAATGGGTAAAGTTGGTAAAGAAGGTGTAATTACCGTTGAAGAAGCTAAAGGTACTGACACTACTGTTGAAGTAGTTGAAGGTATGCAGTTTGACCGCGGTTATATCAGCCCATACTTCGTTACCAATAGCGAAAAAATGGAAGCTGAACTTCAGAACCCATACATCCTGATCTACGATAAGAAGATCTCTGCAATGAAAGACATTCTTCATATCCTGGAGAAAGTTGCACAAAGCGGACGTCCGTTGGTCATCATCGCTGAGGACCTCGAAGGTGAAGCACTTGCTACACTGGTGGTAAACAAACTGCGTGGTACACTTAAAGTAGCTGCTATTAAAGCGCCTGGTTTTGGTGATCGCCGTAAAGAAATGCTGCAGGATATTGCCATTCTTACTGCAGGTACCGTAATTAGCGAAGAGCAAGGTTACAAACTTGAAAACGCTGACCTTTCTTACTTAGGTTCTGCTGCATCAATTGCTATTGATAAAGACAATACAACTATCGTTGGCGGTAAAGGTGAAAAAGAAAACATTACTGCCCGCGTAAACCAGATTAAGGCTCAAATTGAAACCACAACTTCTGACTACGATCGCGAGAAATTGCAGGAGCGTCTAGCAAAACTGAGCGGTGGTGTTGCCGTACTTTATGTAGGTGCAGCAACTGAAGTTGAAATGAAGGAAAAGAAAGACCGTGTAGACGACGCATTACATGCTACACGTGCAGCAGTTGAAGAAGGTATCGTACCTGGTGGTGGTGTTGCATATGTACGTTCAATCGAATCGCTTGATAACCTTAAAGGTATTAACGACGACGAAACTACAGGTATCCAGATCATTAAAAGAGCTATTGAAGAGCCGATCCGCCAGATTGTAATCAACAGCGGTATCGAAGGTTCTATCGTGGTTCAAAAAATAAAAGAAGGTTCTGGTGATTTCGGTTTCAACGCACGTACCGAAGTTTATGAGAACCTGTTGGCTGCCGGTGTTATCGATCCAACAAAAGTTACCCGTGTTGCGCTTGAAAACGCTGCTTCTATCGCTGGTATGTTACTTACTACCGAGTGTGTTGTAGCCGACAAACCCGCTAAGGAACAACCACATACGCATGGTGGTGGAGCTCCTGATATGGGCGGAATGGGTTACTAAAAATACAAGTAGTCGGATTTATTCCGCTACCAATAAAAATCCCGCTGGCTATGCCGCGGGATTTTTTTATAAATGTAAAATGCAAATGTAAAATTGAAAATGAAAAACTCCGCAAACCCATAACGACTCATATCTCATATCTCATCACTCATCACTCTTCACCTCTCATCACTCCTGTCCCTTTACGTCTCGTTTCGAGCAAAGTTTTTTTTGGCCGCCGGCAGAACAACATTTTTCAACACCGTTGTGTCACTCCCTTGTACGGTTCATTCGCTATTCAGCTTTTCTATTGCACCTGGTTGACTATACTGATAATCAAAAGAACCGTTATTTATAAGTAATGATGTTATCTCACAATGGTTGAAGCTCGTGGCATAACTCCAGCAACTTAACCCTCATCATTTAAATCTCGATATTCTGCATTCATACTTCTGCATTCATAATTTAACTACTGCGCCTGTGGTTCAATCCTAATGCGTTTCGCAAAGATCCGGTATAATGAGTCGCGGATCCTGGTTGTATCTGCTGGTGGTGCGGTTACCGACAGGTACATTCTAAAATATTTACCGGAGGCTGAAGTTATACTATCGTATTTAGCGGGCATCTTCAGGTTGACAAGTTGTGCTGTTCTTTTTAATGCCCGCGGCTTTGATGGGGTTACCTCGAAGATCATTTTGTAAGCTGTGTTCCCGTTAAGTGTGGCCGGCAGCGCAGGCCGCGCGGAAACCAACGTTGTATCAGATCCGGTTGTTGTGCTATCACCATCATTTGTTGTGGGCGACGCTGCAGCAACAGCCGACTCGCCTGATGGTGATGATTGGTAAACAAACTTGTAATAACCAAATGCTGCCGCTGCTAAAACGAGTACGGTTAAAGTGGCAACTAAGGCCCTGTTGTTTCCGGCGGGTTTTGCAGTTGTTAGTGGTTTGCGTGCCTGCTGGATGCGTTCCCGCTCTCTTAAGGGTGCGGGCTCTTCCCGTGCATATTGTACATTGGTAAACTGCCCAGGGATAAACTCGTAAAGGCCATGATTGTCGGATTGCAGGGTGCCTATACCCTCAATGGTATATGGCTTCCCAAGGTTGATAAACTGCCTAACATTTGACAAATAGGAGTCAAGGTCTGAAGTCACCAGGGGCTGGATCTTACCCAGCCGCTTTACCATAAACGCAATCAAATCATCGGTAGTCGACGCTTTAGAATTAAAGTTGAACCGTAAACCTTCGATGGGATAATAAACATCTTTCTCCGACGGTGGAGGAACAACAACATTGCTATCCAGTTCAAAAGTGCCAATTTGCTGTAGTTCCAGCCTTTTATGTTCGTAAAGGTATTGGGCCAAAAGATCGTCGAATTTCACAAATATTCTTTTTTGTTATCGATAGAAATGGGTGCCGCAATGTACCCTTTTTTGATGTTACCTTTACCGAATGCTGACATCGGAGGAAAAAAAATTTATGACCTACTGGGAACAGGAAAGAACAAAAAAACCTGGTATTTTTCGTCAGCTTCGAGTAGGCTTACCAATTGGAGTGGGGCTGGGTATATTGATTGTACTGAATTTCTGGAGTGGTTGGTACAAACGCGCCACCATGGTTGCAAACAGTCAGTCTACTCCAATGGTATTGCTGGTTGCTATCGTAATCATTATTGTATTTTGGTCGATTTTTGCCCAGCGTCACAAGCGGGATATGAACGAACAACGGTATATGGAACTACTGGTCAAAAAAAACAAGGAAGTTGATCCGGCTGGCATGCAGCAGGATCTCGGAAACAAAAGTCACATTGAATAACAAAATACAAGTATGAAGAAGTATCTGGTTTTATTTTCGGGTTTAATGGTGTTACTGTTAGGAGGGTGCGTAAAGCAGGAGAAAGCCTGCACCCCACGGAGCACTGCTTCGGAGGAAGCACAAATGACTGCCTACGCAGTCGCAAACGGAATAACAGCCACGAAACACAACAGCGGGCTGCAATACGAAATTATCAACCCCGGTACAGGTGCAACGCCTACGGTTAATTCACAGGTATTTGTTACTTACACGGGTAAGTTGCTAAACGGAACAGTGTTCGATCAGTCGGCAGATCCTTCCCGCTCAAACTGGAAATTGGGTGGGCTCATTGAAGGCTGGAGAATTGGCATTCCACTCATCAAAAAAGGTGGTCGTATCAAATTGATTGTGCCTTCTTCACTGGCATATGGCTGTAATGATGTGAACGGGCTTCCTGGTAACTCAGTGCTTTTCTTTGACATAAGCCTCGTTGACGTTCAATAAACTTTATTTCCATATTATTTAAATGGCCCCGTTGTTGGGGCCATTTTCGTTTTCCTTTATCAGAGCTCTTTCCATCGTACAAAAGCTTCCATTGCGGCATATTGGGTCATGCCCAGTTGTGCATAAAGATTTGCGGTATTGCTGTTCCGCTCCTCTGCCCGTTGCCAGAATTCACGACTGTCCGTACCCAGAAAGGGCACCATATCTTTTTGTGACTGGTGTATGAAAATTCCGAAACGCTTCTTCATTACCTGGTCGGGGCTCATCGGTATGGCCATTTCAATTTCATCAATATCCCATTCCTGCCAGGCGCCTTTGTACAGCCAAACCCAGCAGTCCTTTAGCCATTCATCACCCGCCGCTTTCAGCCGCCGGAAACTTTCAAAAATGATATCGAGGCAAACCTTATGGGTGCCATGCGGATCGGCAAGGTCGCCGGCACAATACACCTGGTGTGGTTTTAGGCTCCTCAGGCATTCCATGGTTATTTGAATGTCTTCTTCGCCCAGCGGCTTTTTTTCGATGGTGCCGGTTTCATAAAACGGGAGGTTCAGAAAGTGCGCCCGGGTATCAGGCAGCCCAACATACCTGCACGTTGCTTTTGCCTCACAACGCCTGATCAGGCCTTTGATGGCCCTTATCTCAGGAGTATCTACCTGGTTTTTTCTTTTGCGGGCGAGGAACCGCTGCGCGTCGGAAAGTATTTCCTTACTGGTGTGATTGTCGATCCCGAACATATCTTCGAAGCCAACGGCAAAATCGAGAAAACGGGTTACAAATTCATCTGTTACGGCGATGTTGCCACTTGTTTGGTAAGCGACATGCACTTCATGTCCCTGGTCGTGCAGTCGCATAAATGTGCCGCCCATGCTGATGATGTCGTCATCGGGATGGGGCGAGAAAATGACGCAACGTTTCGGCTGTATGTGGCTCCGCTCAGGATGTTTGGGAATATGTGCATCGGGTTTACCGCCGGGCCAGCCTGTGATGCTGTCTCTGAGCATGTAGTATACCTGGAGATTGATTTCGTAGGCATCGCCTTTCTCTACCAGTAAATCACCAACACCATTTTCATTGTAGTCGTGTGTCGTCAGGCTAAGTACCGGTTTTTTAGTTTTAAGCGACATATTAACGACCGCTCTTTTGATCATCGCCGGTGTCCATTCGCATTCGCCGGTAAGCCAGGGTGAGCTAATGCGGGTAAGATCGGCTGCAGCAATTTCATCTACAACAAAAGTACAGTCGTTATGCTGCTGAAGAATGCTTGCGGGTATTTGTTCGGTAACCTGGCCTTCAACAGAACGGGCAAGAATGGGTGCTTTCATCCCCCAGGCCATCAACACAATACGCTTTGCTTTTAATATGGTGCTGATACCCATGGTGATTGCGAGCCTGGGTACCTGTGAAATGTTCTGGAACTCCCGGGCATTGGCAATCCGGGTGCTATTGTCGAGGGTAACCAGGCGGGTTTTTGAAAATAAACTTGAGCCTGGTTCATTGAAACCAATATGACCATTGTTTCCGATTCCGAGCACCTGTAAGTCTATTCCACCTGCTGACTCAATCATTTGCTCGTACTCCTGGCAGTGTTGCTTAATCTGATCTTTGGGAAGCTCCCCATTCGGAAGATGGATGTTGGACGGATCAATATCAATATGCTTAAAAAGGTGCCGGTGCATAAAGCTATGGTAGCTCTGAAAGGCGTCGTGTTCCAAGGGGTAGTATTCATCGAGGTTAAAGGTTATTACGTCTTTAAAGCTTAGGCCTTGTTCCCGATGAAGCCTCACCAATTCGGCATACAAGCTGATAGGAGTAGAACCCGTGGCAAGCCCTAAAACGGTCTTCTGCCCCTTACGTTGCCTGTCTTTTATCAGGTCTGCTATCTCAACGGCTACGAAGGCTGAACCAAGTGCTGGTGTATTAAAGATTTTAACCGGTATCTTCTCAAAGCTATCAATCAGGTTTATCTCGTGACGTGTATTGGGCATTCGTTATGGTTTGGTTCAATTCAAATTTAAACTGGTGGAGTATCTGTCCAAAAGAAATTAGGGTGCATCGACATATACGGCGGATGAACTGTTTATAGCCTTAGCTCGTGTAAACTAGAACCCATGGAACACTGGGTAAACAGATTACCCTGCGTGTAATATTAGCTGTTCAACGTTTTAGTACACCTCAAGTTCGTCGACGAATAACCACGCCGGTCTGCCCGCACCGGGTTTGCCCGTGCCTATTGTACCCACATTTTCCGCTACGACCCTAATATACCTGGTAGATACAGCTTGCTTAAATGGAATTGATATTTTACGTTCATCATCCCACTTCTCATTAACCGGGGCAACTTTAGATGGCTGTGACCAGTCTGTTCCATTTGAAGATGTATAGACTACAACCGATTTAGGCAGGTAAATATAACTTGGTTCCTGTTTCCAGACATTTACCACCACACGTGAAACCGGCTGTGTTTCACCCAGGTCAATTACGGCTTCCAAATTTTTACCCTGCCAGCCCAGCCACTCCGGGGAGTTGAAGCCACGGTCGGAAGTAAGACCGTTTACCAGGCCCACGGCGCCAACATTGCCCGGATAAGTGGAAGAGGGAGGAGTTGATATCGTGATCTTTTTACCTGTGGCTTTGTTGAACATGAATCTTCTTGTTATGTTTCTATAATCCCGTCTGCCGTTTAACTCTATGCCGGCAACACCTGTTCCGGAAGCTGAAACCTGCAAAGGGCCTGCGTATTGTTTTTTTGGATCACGATATGAACCGCTATTTGCCGACGTGTCACCGGAGAGTACTTCAGCTAGTATGCGGGCACCACCAATGTTTGTGGACAGGTACCACAACAATCCTTTGTTTCCTGGTGCAGCTGCGATCGAATCTTTAATCTCGAAATAAGCTTTGCTGTAATTAACCTTCCAAAGGTCGTAACGACGTAGTTGCTGTTGAAACCGGGTTTCGAAGTCTTTGTAATTCCTTTTTTCCAAGGGCGACCATAGTACTTCGCTCAGTGCTGCTACCCGGGGAAAAAGCTGGTATTCCACTTTTCTCGTATTCTTAATGTATTCGGTCCATAGGTTTGCCTGTGCACCCAGGATGTATTTGGCTTCGCTGGCGTTTAACTCTTTTGGAAGAGGTTCATATTGGTAGACTTTTTCAATGGGGCTAAAACCTCCGATGGTAACGGAGTCTTCCTGTTTGCTTTGCGCATGATCGAAATAAACATGACTGCTCGGGGTCATAATGACCGTGTGGTTCTGTTTTGCCGCTTCAATCCCTCCTTTCTCACCACGCCAACTCATTACCGTAGCATTAGGTGCCAAACCACCTTCCAGGATCTCGTCCCAGCCGATGATTTTACGGCCTTTGTTGTTCAGGAATTTTTCCATGCGTTGTATAAAGTAACTCTGCAACCCATGTTCATCCTTAAGGTTCTTTTCCTTAATGAGCTGCTGACAAAATGCAGAACGCTTCCACGACTCTTTTGGCGACTCGTCGCCGCCGATGTGTATGTACTCCGAAGGAAACAATTCAACTACTTCATCCAGTACATCGCCTAGAAATTTGAACGTATTTTCAGTCGGGCAAAACACGTCTTCAAAAACACCCCAGGCCTGTTGCACCTGTTTGCCTTCCGTAGTGCCACTCCAGGCTGTCTGAGCCGGTGCCTTTGTTGATTCAGAAGGAAAGCAACTAAGTTCCGGGTAAGCAGCAATTGCTGCAGAAGCATGTCCGGGCATTTCGATTTCAGGGATCACGGTAATAAATCGGGCAGCAGCATATTTTACGACTTCCCTGATTTCATCCTGGGTATAAAATCCTCCATAGCGGAGGCTGTCATTGCCTTTGCCTGGATAGCGGCCGATGATGGTGCCGTTTCTATATCCACCAACCTCGGTGAGTTTAGGATACTTTTTGATTTCTATCCGCCATCCCTGGTCATCCGTCAGGTGCCAGTGAAAGGTGTTCATTTTATGCAGGGCAAGAAAGTCAATATACTTTTTTACATAATCAACCGGGAAGAAGTGCCGGCATACATCAAGGTGCAACCCCCTGTAGCTAAAACGTGGCTGGTCGGCGAGATTTACAGCGGCTACCTGTAGCTGTTTGGATGGCTCAACAGGAAGTAGTTGCAACAAACTCTGCATACCGTAAAAAGTGCCTTTGTAAGTGTCGCCCTGGATGTTGACGCCGGCGGGAGTTACTTCGAGTGTATAGTGTCCTTCATTTGCCGGTGCCGCAACAAACTTTAGCGAGGTAAGCCTGATATAATCCGAAGCGGCCTGCCGGCCAACCGGCAGCTTAAAGCCATAGTAGGTACTGAGGTAATCGTTGAAAAAATCTGCTGTCTGTTTTTCGCCCTCATCAGTGTATACCAACTGTGTTTTTGCGCTAAGCTTGAAAGTGCCTTTTCCGGCAACTTGTTTCACCGGAGCAGGAATGATCTGCCTTCCAAAAGAAATGTTGATCAACAAGAGACATGAAGCCAGAAGCAAAGATCTTATCATGTGAAAAGATGGTTTACGATGAGTTAATTGCTAATGTACTATGAATTACTATGCATTATCCCTGAGACCTGCTAATCATTGGTATGTCCACCTTGTAAAACAACACACTTATTTGATGATAGGTATAAGCGGTGATTTTAAAGGTTAAATGGCATGCCTTTGCAGGCTGCTCAGCCAATGTCGTTGGTTAAGGCATTAAATTATTGAACAACCGGCAGTACCAACTTGCTGCTTACACTTTCGGTGTGGTATACCCGGATTTCTGCTTTCTGAAAATCTTCATCTTTTGCATGATAGATATCTACGAATTTCTGGGGGTTGCGATCCACCAGCGGAAACCAACTGCTTTGAACCTGAACCATAATGCGATGGCCCTTCTTGAACGTGTGCGCCACATCTGGTAACGTGAACTGTACTTTGGTCATTTTTTTCGGAACAAACGGTTCAGGCTTTTCGAAGCTGTTCCGGAATTTGCCTCGCATCACCTCGCCACGAACCAACATCTGGTAACCACCCATTACATACTTATCGGTATCGGAATAGCTGAAATTATCAGGAAAAACGTCGATCACTTTAACCACGAAATCGGCGTCGGTGCCCGTAGTGCTTACCATGAGATCGGCAACAATGGGTCCGGCGAGCGTAAGGTCTGAGCTAAGGGAATCAGTTGTAAAGGTGATAACATCTGGTCTGCGGGATGCAAATCGCTGGTCGTCGCTCATGTACTCCCGTGTGCGTTGCAGATGTACGTCCTCGTTATAGGGTACGGGTTTGGCAGGATCGCTGATGTAACCGGTAAAACTCTCATCATCACCGGGCATCTGCTTGGTGTTCATCGATGCAGGCTTGTCCCAACCGAGCTTTCCCGCCGGAAGCAGGAACATATCTCTTTGCACCATGTTGGCAGGCGGCCATTGCGGCAATTGTTTCCAATTATTTTCGCCTGAAAAAAAGATTGTTGCCTCAGCTATGTTTTTATCACTGCCTTTGTTGAGCAGGTAGCTGTCAAAGAAGTTCTTCTCAATATGTTGTTGGTACCATTCACTGGTTTTACTGCCAAACTGAACATTACCGAGATTGCTACCATCGCCCCTAACCCAGCCACCATGGTACCATGGACCCATAACAATGCGGTTATTGGCGCCGGGGTTTTGTTTCTCAATGGCCTGGTAGAGCGACCACGCTCCAAAGCAGTCTTCTGCATCGAAGAGTCCACCAACAACCAGCATAGCAGGTTTGATGTTTGTTACAAAGTTGCGCGGGTTCCGTGCCTTCCACCATTGATCGTAATTGGGGTGATTCATGAGATCCGTCCAGAACCGGATACTATCACCCATGTAGTTCTTCGTAAAGTTTGAAAGTGCACCTGTTCTTAGATAAAAGTCATAATTATCTTTTGTCGGAAACGTAAAACCTGAAGGCCCGACAGTAGTTGGTTTTGGCCTTGGGCGTCCAAATCCTGAGTAGAAGCTAAAAGCGTCCATTAGCATGAAGGCGCCATTGTGGTGGAAGTCGTCTCCCATAAACCAATCCGTTACCGGAGCCTGCGGACTAACAGCCTTTAAAGCAGGGTGATTGCTAAGGGCTGCCATTGTTGAGTAAAAGCCAGGATACGAAATTCCAAATACACCAACGTTGCCGTTATTGCCACTCACGTTCCTCACCATCCATTCAATTGCATCATATGTATCGCTTGCCTCATCAATTTCCTTTTTGCCCTTTTTATTTGGGTTGAATGGCCTGACATCTTCAAATTCACCTTCGCTCATCCAGCGGCCACGAACATCCTGGTATACCATAATGTAGTTTGCTTTTGTGTATTCGCGATAGCTGGTTTGCCAGAGCCTTGGCTGAAACTTATCTTCCCCATAGGGAGCACAACTGTATGGGGTTCTTGTTAATAGTATTGGATGTTTAACGGTCTGATCTTTTGGAAGATAAATTGACGTGAACAGCTTTACGCCATCACGCATGGGGACCATTCTTTCTATTTTCGTGTAGTTGCTGACTAACCATGCAGAGTCATTGGTTTGCGCAATTCCGGTGAACGATAACAGGCATAAAAGAACCCAGGCTAATTTTTGCATCTCCAAGTATATTTAAGGTCGCAAAGTAAGGAAAGCAGGGTGTGAAAAGCAATCCGGCTAATGATTTTACAAATCTAAATGGCTGAACTGAACAGCCCCTGAGACAGAAGCATGCAAGCATGACAGAAAAGACGGGTTAGCTATTATCAGGGCCGGCGCTCATGGAAACAGGCTGGAGGCTTTTTGAAATGTGTCGCAGGGCATACCTGCCGCATACGGGTACTAGGTACAAGCGTGCGACGCCCGTCCCACTCGCACCCGGGCGGACAACGATGATGATAGCATGCCCATAAGCTCGTCCCAGAAAAAATGCAGAAACGATATGATTTTCAGGTAACCGGTAAACTTATTCGGAGCGTTTGGTTCTGCCGCCAAATTTGTTTAGTCGCATGTTGGCAGAAAGCAGGAAAAACCTGGTTAGCACATTCATTCGGGTGTCCTCAATAAAGTTTTCGCCGGAGCGCCGATAAATGTTGACGTTTTCTTTTAACAGGTCGTAAACCCTCAGCGTTACCCAAAAATTCTTCCTTGTACTGAAGTATTGGGTAAGGTCGGCATTTACAAGATTAATGGTTTGATTAAACCCTGCTGACCTGCCGGTATTGCTGCTGAAATTCCAGTCGAATCTGATCTCGGTCAGCTTGCCAGGTGTAACTTCTCCGCGAACGGAACCGCCGCTTGTGGCCGAAGAGTTATTCATGTTTGGCCGTAAAGAATACCGTGTATTCTGAATGTTGTAGTTGTAATTGATCCCTAACTGCAGCCAGTCTTCAACATCAACATCCAGCCCGGTGCTCCAATTGGTATAAATTGAAAAGTTTACATTTTGCTGATAATCGATGATACTTACGTTCCTGTTTAAATTGAAGTTGTTGCTGACATTCCACCGTATGTTTTGCGCCCATAGCTTAAATGGCTGATTAAACGAAACATTACCACCACCATTATAAACCCCGCTCACATTGATGGGTTGTGTAACCTGGCTGCCGGTAAGCTTATCGTAAATGGTACTTGTAGAAAACGCATTTTGAATGACGGAAAAATTGCCGTTGAAATATATACTTCTATTGTTTTTTGAATTATATAGATTAAGGCCACCATTCACCCTATGAGTAGAGGAGAACCTGAGATTTGGATTGCCAAGTCGTAGAAATAATGGATTTGAATTGTCGAGCACAGGCTGGAGCTGGTATGCCTGTGGTGCATTTGAACTGAAGTTGTAATAGAGATTAAAACTCTTTCCGTTGCTGTGCCTGTTGAAACTAATATAAGGAACAAGACTGCTGAAGTGCTGACGGTAAACACTGTCCCGCGTTAGTGACACACTTTTTGACCGGGAACTTTGCCACGACGAACCAACCGATATCGATCCCTTTTTGAGATTGTGGGCATATGAAGCGCCTAAGGAAGCATTCAAATTGTAGTTATCGAAATTACTGCTGAGCGTATCGTTGAAAATATCATACAAACCCGACTGTATGTTGTAGTCGAACAGTTCGCGTTGGTTATTGTTTTTACTAAAGTTATAAGCCGTATTAACCGACAAGCTACCCTTGGTGCCAATTGGCTCACTATAGCTGAGAGACGTGTTTGTTGATGATGATTTATTGTTCGTTTGATTGTATTGGTTGAGCAGCCGTTTGTATTCGGGCAAATTGGTAGGGTAGAAGTAATTATTGGAAGTGTTAAAATTGTCGTTGATACTACTATTCCGGTTGTTGCTCATTTGAAGAAAAACTGCACGCCGTGATTTTTTGAACCGCCGGTTAACCGAAATGTTGCCATTCACTGACGGGCTGCCAGACTCCCCGCGGTTTTCCCGGTTTCCTTCATTTATCTTTTTGGCCTGCGGCAATGTAGAGCTGAATACTGCCCCCGATGAAAACCGGCTTTTGCCAAGATTTGCCGACGCATTTAAACGTATGCTGGTTAGGGTGTCGGGCTTGTAATCGATACTTATGCCGGTGCTGATGCCATTGCGATATCGAATGCTCTGACTTGTTTCCTGGTACCAGGTTGATGAGTCTCCAAAGATGTTTTGCCTATTCCGGCTTTGGATTGCCGTACTACGATTTGTATTGTAACCAACGTTTGCGCTTACATTCATATGCTTACCCCACTTGTTGATATAATTCATCCGAACCTGGGCATCTTTAGCAATGCCGCCGAAATTATTGTACGAGGCGCGCTCATTGTCGCCCCCGCCATAATCGCTCCTGCCCGTATTATTTCCACCTGCGATTAATGAGTACTTCTTGTCGCCGTTGAAGGCATTCGCGTTAAGTTTAGCCTCGTATGTTTTCGAGGTTCCCCGTCCAACGTAAGCTCTTCCGAAAGTGCCTTTACGTTTATCTTTTTTGATAACAATATTGATAACCTTATTGCGAATTCCATCGTCTACTTTGGTCAACCTTGCCTGGTCACTTTTTTCATCAATAACCTGGATTTTGTCAATGATGTTCCGGGGCAGGTTTTGCGTTGCCAACTTTGGATCATCGCTGAAAAATGGCTGGCCGTCCACCAGTATCCGGGTGATTTGTTCACCATTTGATTTTATAGTTCCATCTTTTGTTACCTCCAGGCCGGGCAGCTTTCTCAACAGGTCCTCAACCATGGCGTTTTCTTTTGTTTTAAAAGCGGCCGCATTGTATTCGGTGGTATCGCCAAGAATTTTCACCGGTGTGCGATAGCCGACAACAGTTACACTTGCCAGACTATCGGATGTAAACTTTAGTATTAGCGAATCAAGTTGCAGCTCCCCTCCGGTATTGGGCAGCGAGATTTTTTTCTGAAACGGTACATGATTGATTACCGAAATGAGGAGGAGATATTCATCGGGGCGTGTATCAGTAAAAACAAAAGCACCTTTCTTGTCGCTCAGAACAATTTTGTCCACCAAAGAGTCACGGTTATTCTGGAGGCTAACGGAAGCCCCTTCAATTGGTATATAGCCCGAATCGGAAAAAACTTTGCCGGTAATCCGGCCTGGCTTTATTTGAGATAGGGCAGTACAGTACATCACCAGCAACAAACAAACAAGCCCGCCCTTTTTCATGAACAAATCACGTTAAGGCTACATGTTAACGAAAAAACCCCAAAGAACAACAGTTCTTCGGGGTTAAACAGTTTTTACCAAATACAAATCTATAAGATCACTTTAGAGCCCGGTCTACTTAACGAGCCTTATTTTTTGGTGACCGGCTGATGGAACACGATTAGACATCGTTGCCCGCCCGGATGAACCTTTTCGACGGGGGTGTCACTCACTTGTACAGCAACAATCCATTCAGCAGAACAGACCGGAAAACCGCCGGTTAGTATTCCGGAATGCGACTTGATCTGCTAGTCCACTTTGGTCACCTTAATCATATTGGTCGGCAGGTGAAGCTGAACAGGTGTGCTGCCGGTATTGATTACAATGTCCGACGTGTTCACGAAGCCACGCTCTTTTAAAATGTTAATCTGGTCCTCAATAATATGGTCAACACTTTCTTCTTCTGCATAATAGAACGCTCTTACACCCCAACTTAAACTTAACTGGTTGATAAGGGTTCTTTCTTTAGAAAAAATGTATAATGGTGATTTTGGTCGATAACTGCTGAGCATAAATGCTGTGTACCCGCTTTGGGTCATACCGATCAGGGCCTCCGCATTCACGTCCCGGGCCATTTTACACGCATTGTAACAGATCGCGTCGCTGAGGAAAGAAGGAGAGTGGGGCTGAGGTTTAAGGTCTTCCTCGCGGTTGTAACGGTATTGCTTTTCCACTTCCATGATGATCTTACGCATGGTTTCTACAACCAAAGCGGGGTGATTTCCTGATGCAGTTTCACCACTAAGCATCACAGCGTCGGCACCTTCCAGTACCGCATTTGCAACGTCCGTTGTTTCACTCCTGTTTGGCTTAACCCTGTCGATCATGCTTTCCATCATTTGAGTAGCCACGATTACCGGCTTGGCGCGATGTAAACATTTGCGGATGATATCTTTTTGGATCAGCGGAACTTTTTCAACAGGAAGTTCAACTCCCAGGTCACCACGGGCAATCATGATAGCATCGCTTTCTATAATGATATCCCGGATGTTTGCAATCGCTTCCGGCTTTTCAATCTTCGCAATGATCTTGGCTTTGCTTTTATTTTCATCAAGCTTGCTGCGTAAGATTACAATGTCTTTTACGTTGCGCACAAATGAAAGCGCAACCCAGTCAAGTTGCTGGTCGATGATAAACTGAAGGTCCTCGAGATCTTTGGTTGTAAGTGCGGGCAAAGAAATCTTTGTATCAGGCAGGTTGATCCCTTTTTTTGAAGAAAGGATACCGCCGATAATTACTTCAACCTTAACGTCGCCATTTTTGAGGATATTCACCACCTTCACTTCAAGCTTACCATCATCAATCATGATGGTATTACCGATTTTCACGTCGCCTGCAAGGTTGGGATAAGAAACATAGATCTTTTCAAGGTTGCCGATGCATTTCTCATTTGTAAAAGTGAGTACATCGCCCGGAACGATCGGAAGTGCATTGTTTTCAATTTCACCAACACGAAGTTTCGGCCCCTGGAGGTCGCCAAGTATGGCTATGTTGTAAGGTTCTGTCTTGTTTATGTTCCGGATATGCTCAATGATCTGGGATTTGTCGTCGTGGTTGCCATGTGAAAAGTTCAGGCGAAACACGTTTACACCCGCCTTTACCAACTCAAGCAACTTGTCGTACGTATCGCAGGCAGGGCCAACCGTTGCCACGATTTTGGTACGGTGCGACATATGGTCAACACCCGCTTGCCTGTCCATGTTTTTGTGCAGGTACTTAGAAAGGTTTTTAGAAGCCTTCCTGTCGGGAGTAATGTTATTTTCTAACGGCATCATACATTAAGAAAAAAAGTGAATAAATTAACTGGCTAGTATCTTAACAATCCGTAACCAGTCGTTTGTGATTTTTTGTTTGGCCTTAACGGCCTTATCCAGGGGTATGTAGTTCATTTTGTTGTTTAAAATGCCCACCATAACATTATGCCGGCCTTCCATAAGCGACTCTACTGCGTGATAACCCATCCTGCTTGCAATCAACCGGTCGATACACGTTGGTGAGCCACCTCTTTGAATATGCCCGAGTATACAAATTCTCGTATCAAGGTGTGGCAAACGCTGACCTATTATCTTTACAATTTCCGCACCGCCAAATTTGTCCCCTTCTGCAACAACCACAAGATTTACCAGCTTTTTGCGACGCTCTTTCTCCGTAAGCGAACAAATAAGCTCTTCGATGTCGGTTTCAGTCTCGGGTATGAGAATATTTTCGGCTCCGGTAGCGATCCCGCTGTGTAAGGCGATGTAACCCGCGTCGCGGCCCATTACCTCAACGATAAACAACCGGTCGTGTGCATCCATGGTATCCCGGATTTTATCAATTGCTTCAACCGCAGTGTTTACTGCGGTATCAAAACCGATGGTGAAATCACTCCCGGCGATGTCTTTATCTATCGTTCCGGGAATGCCAATACATGGAATATCAAATTCGTTGCTGAATTTTTGCGCACCTTTAAAGCTTCCGTCTCCACCGATGATTACAAGGCCATTGATACCGCGTTTGGTTAGGTTATCGTACGCTATTTGACGACCAGAAGGTTCATAAAAGTCTTTACTACGAGCGGTTTTTAGAATGGTTCCTCCGCGCTGGATGATATTGGCCACACTTCTGCTGTCCATTTTCACAATGTCGTCATCGATCATTCCACTATATCCGCGCATCACGCCAAACACCTCTAAATTATGATATAAACCTGTTCGAACTGCTGCCCTTATTGCTGCGTTCATTCCCGGTGAATCCCCCCCTGAAGTGAGAACGCCTATTTTAGTAACTTTCTTCGGCATGACTAAATTTTATAACCAGAGTGTCGTTTGCGTAAATGATACGCAAACTCCAAAAGTAAGATTTTGCGGTAGAATACCATTTGCTTAAAAGGGTAAAACTTGAAATTGATCCCAAATTCGCACTTTGTAAACATATAATCCTTTCATTAGAACAGACTTAAAAGTTTTTTATTATTCTGTGAATTCTGGGGTTTGTTGTTAAAAAAAACACCGGGATGTTGAAATTTGTTTACTTATTGAACAAATTTGTTATGCAATATTCCATCTGTCTTCTTGCCCTGGTATGCGATACTATCTTAATGATCGCAATAATTAATTGGGCCGGGTAAATCACGAGACATTCAGAATTCACCTTTTTTTCGCGTGGCAGCGCACATTAGCAATAAGAAATTGTGGAAGTGTTCGTACGCAGTGATGGTTTTTAAAATTGATTGATTTACCCAATTTCAATAAACACCGTTCCGCCGGGTTTAGGTCCGGTGTGGTGGCCGGCAAACCCCAATATCAGTATGTCGTTTGGTATTGATGATAATTAACGTTGCTATATATTCACCTAATGAAGAGAGTTCTGATAACCGGGGCAAATGGCTTCCTCGGCCAACACTTAAGCGTTTACCTGGCTAAGAATGGATACGACGTTGTTGCAACAGGTAGGGGCGCCTGCAGGATCCCACAACAATATCACCATGGACTTTTGTATGCGGATGCGGACCTCACAAGTGTAGCAAGCGTGAAACTACTTGTTGATACTTTTGAACCCTCGGTTGTAGTGCATGCTGCTGCGATGAGTAAGCCCGATGTATGTAACTTAAACCAGGAGGAATGCTTAAGCATTAATGTCGGAGCCACCAGCAACCTGCTTGCATATTCCTTTAATCACTTTGTTTACGTGTCTACCGATTTTATTTTTGGCGAGAATGGACCCCATGGAGAAGATGCGCAACCGGAACCGCTGAACATCTATGGCAGATCAAAACTTTTGGCAGAACAGGAGGTCAGAAAAACAAGCATACCCTACACTATTCTACGCCCGGTTTTAATGTATGGAACTGTTTGGGAGGGTATGAAACCGGATTTTCTATACTGGGTAAAGCAAAATCTTTCCGAAGGCAAAAGGATAAAAGTAGTTAGCGATCAGCAGCGAACACCAACTTATATAGGCGACATCTGCAAGGGTGTTGACCGCATTATTCAACAAAAAGCAACGGGAGATTTTCACCTCGCCGGACGCGATATCCTTTCACCATATGACATGGCGATTGCTACTGCAAAAGCCTTGAATCTTAATGAAACGCTGATAGAACAAGTAACTGCTGAAACTTTTACCGAGCCTGTTAAACGTGCAAAGCGTTCGGGGTTGAAGATCGACAAAGCTCGCAATTTGCTAAACTATGAACCGGTGAGTTTTGCTGAAGGACTCAGACTTACGTTTAACAACCTGCCGTGAGGCACATAATGGTGTTGGCCGACCTGAGTATTATAATGGCGGGATATATACCAGTGATCAAGAGGGGTATGGTTTAGTTCATCATAATCACGTTTACACTGCGTTGCAGGATGTTAAACGCGATCTCCGCCATCATATTTTCCCGGTCGAGGGTTGGATTTACCTCTGTAATTTCGAGACAACATATCTTCCGGTTTTGCATAAACTTACTCACCAGGTCTTCTGCTTCTCTTTCTCTTAAGCCATTCGTTACCGGTGTTCCGGTTCCTTTAGAGATGGAAGCGTCGAGAGAGTCTACGTCGAAGCTCACATATATATCGGTGCAATCGCTTAGGTAGCGAAGGGCCGACCGGACGACGTTCTCCGGGCCTTTCCTTCGAACCTCGTTGGTTGTGATTACTTTCATTCCGTATTTCTCAATTAATCCTTTTTCTTCTTTTTCGAAGTCACGCAGTGATATCAAGACAACGTCCTCTCCCAATACCTTTGGAGCAATATCGCCGATGTTTTTGAGGTATTCCCAGTGCTCTTTCGTTTCCTCCGAAAGTTCGTGTATGGCGTACTCGAGGTTGTCTTCGGCAATTGCAGTCGCCAGCGGCATGCCATGCATATTGCCGGAGGGGGTTGTATAGGGCGTATGCAGATCAGCATGCGCATCGATCCAGATTACCCCAAGCTTGCTCTTAGGCTTCGCCATCTTGATGCCCGCGATGGTTGCACCTGAAATGCTGTGATCACCGCTGAGGACCACCGGGAAAAAGTGGCTCTTAATTGAACTTTGTACTGCTTTGCTTACTTTATCGTACATGGCGGCAACACCTTTAATGCGCTTTGCATATGGTGAAGCAATCGGTTCAAATAAGGTGCTGTTTTCGGTTGGAATTTTCTCGGATGGAAAATGAACAAAAAAGTTACTCATAAAATCAAGTGCAGCAATCTTTATCGCATCTATACCAAGACTTGCTCCACGAGTGCCTGCGCCGATTTCTGACGGAACCTCAATAAGCCTGATGTTCTTCATGAAATTAATTTAGTGAAAGGAAAAGGTTCTTGTGTTACCATGCAGCAACGCTAACCAGGAATGTAGAAGTTCATTGGCAACAAGAGCCAGGCGAAAGAAAAAGTATGGAGTTGTTTGATGGGCATGTTGCTGCTAAATTACGAATTTAAGTTCTTGGTAGGTTGACGGCTGTTGCAGCTGGTTGCTAATCCCGGGTACCGTTGATTGCAGGCAGGTAACATGCTTTAGACGGGTACTATGATTGGAAAACGAATAATTGAGGCTCAGCATGGGTTATCTTTTAAGCGGTATCGGCAATGCTCAAATGGAAATAGTATCATCCGTGTGACGAGGTGGTAACTACATAAATCAGCAAACAGAGCAGCAAACTGATGATAACCGCAAATAGCAGTTTGTATTTTTCCCAATAGCTGCTTCGCTGTTTATGTTCGAGGAAACGTTGAATATCGGATTGTGATTGGGGGTCGCTCTCAGCAAGTTGACGGAGTTTCGAAGCCAGGTTTTCGGCTAACAGAAAGTTTAAATGTTCGCATATTCTCAAAACTTCTGCGATAATTACCCTGGAACTGGATACGTCGCCTGCTTCCTTTATCACCAGCAGGTTTATTGACGAGAGCAGCTTATCAACTGCATGATATACCCATTGTTGGTTTAGGCGGTTGCTGTCGAACGATGCCACCTTTTTACTGAGTCGTTGGGTTTGGGTTAGGATAGTGGTGAGGGTAACTGCAGGTTTAGGTGGAGTAAAAATCGTGGTTCGTTCTTTAGCCTGGTCGTATTCCCTGCGTTTGAGATGGTTTGAGAGGACGCTATAGGCTTCCTGGATCTCCTTAAATTTTTCTTCTGCGAGCTTGTTATTGTTGTTTTTGTCGGGGTGGAACTTAAGCGCGAGTTTACGGAAAGCTTTTTTTATCTCCTGCTGGCTCGCGTTGGAGCTGATGTTTAATATCTGGTAGTAATTTTTCACACTTCCTTTGATGAAGGTAATTTCCGTGCCGTTGGCCGTTCTAATCTCAATTCGGGTAAAAGTAGGATGTTCCTCCAAAAGCTGACTCGGCAATGGTGGAGATTATACAGAATTATGTTCATACAAATGGGCTGAAGCAAAGAAGGAGTTGGGCCCGCTACATACTGCCTTTTTTTGAACGTTGGAGCACTATCGCGTACGTTGTCGGAAGCTATCGCATTCGTTCCGATGGTACCGTTCCCTGTGCAGAACACATTGCGTGAGGGATTGACGCGAAAAGCCCCGCAACCCGACGTAGGAGGGTAAGGGCTTGCAGCAAAAAGCCCGACCCCCCAACCCGAGTTGGGGGGACACGCCCCGTAAATGCAAATTGTTTTCTGTGCAACAATCATCGTTATTCCTAATCGCTTTCCAATCTGCAGTGCCTGTGCCTTTGCCTTGCGGCAGTAGTTTGCGTATGTTTTAATCAGGTCCGATTGTTGGTAGCAAGCATGTTATAAACCGATGCCCATGAAACAAAGTGCCGGCATTCTTGCTTACCGGCTAGTGGGTGGCCTGGAAATTTTTCTTGTTCATCCGGGAGGTCCTTTTTTCCGAAACAAAGATCTGGGTGCATGGTCGATTCCGAAAGGAGAGTTTGAAGATGGGGAGCAGCCCCTTGAGACCGCCAAACGGGAGTTTTACGAAGAAACCGGGCATGAACCACAGGGCACATTTTTTGAATTGCAACCGGTGAAACTGAAGTCGGGTAAGGTTGTTTTTGCCTGGGCGGTTGAACAGCAGATTGATGAACGTGCCCTGGTATCGAACACTTTTTTGCTGGAATGGCCGCCGCGATCGGGCAAGAGGGTGGCTTTTCCTGAAGTTGACAAGGCTGCATGGTTTTCGCTTACCGAGGCCCGAACAAAAATAAATCCCGCGCAGGCAGATTTCCTGGATCAGTTAGCCTCGCGTTTGCAGGACAGGAACAACAGCTAATGTTCAGGTGCCGGGTTACTATTGTTACAAAGCGCTATTAACAGCCTGGAAAGAGCCTAACATTCATGCCGGCATTTGCCAGGCGGGACATCAGCACCAGGAAGGCAACCAACATGAATACGATGACATTTAATCAATTGCTTCCAACTTCGAGCTGGAACTGAGTAGCCAACTCACAAATAATCAAAAGGAAGTATGACAGCAGAACACCAAAGACTAGCAGCAAACCAAATAAAGAAAAATCCACTTGAAAAATGGGGTCCCTACTTAAGCGAACGGCAGTGGGGCACAGTACGTGAAGACTATGGGCCATTTGGCGACGCCTGGAACTACTTTCCCTATGATCATGCCCATTGCAGATCCTACATCTGGGGTGAAGATGGGATTGCTGGAATCTCGGACTACTTTCAAAATCTTTGTTTTGCCATTTCGCTTTGGAACGGTAAGGATCCACTGCTTAAAGAACGACTGTATGGGTTAGGAAACCACGATGGCAACCACGGGGAGGACGTAAAGGAGTTGTATTATTATCTAGACAATATCCCCTCTCACTATTACATGGAATACCTGTACAAGTACCCACAACAGGAGTTTCCTTACAAACACTTGCTGGAAGTAAACAAGCATCGTTCAAAAGAAGAGCCCGAATATGAGTTGTTAGACACCGGCATTTTTGACGACAACGCGTACTTTGATGTACACGTTACGTATGCAAAAAAGGATTCGCAGGATATCTTCATCCGCATTTCGATTACCAACAGGTTTACAGAAGCCGCACCGGTGACGTTGTTACCTACTTTATGGTACTACAACCGGCTGAGTAACCGGTCGCTGAAAGAGCAGCCCCTGATTGAAAAACGTGACGAAAACGCCGTGAAAGCTTCGCACGAGCGTTTGGGGGAATACTACTTTTATTACGAACCTGCGTCGGTTTCGATGTTCACCAACAATGTAACCAACTTTGAGAAAGTTACCGGACAGCCCAATCCTGACATCTTTACAAAAGATGCTTTTCACGAAGCGATCGTTCGCGAGATAAATGTTGAGGAGCTTACTGCCAAAACCTCGGGAACCAAGTTTGCCCCGGTGTACCAGTTTGAGCTAGCGGGTGGAGAGGAAAAGGTTGTTTACTTAAGGTTGTCGGACAAAGACCTTGATACACCTTTTGAGCTTGGCTTTCAAAACATCTTCAATTTTCGCAAGTCGGAGGCTGATGCTTTTTACGCATCAATCCTGCCGGCGACCACCCCGGAACTGAACCGTATTCAACGACAGGCGTTAGCGGGATTACTATGGAGTAAGCAGTATTACCACTACGATGTTGAGCGTTGGCTTACCACCACAGACGGTATCACCCCGGTAAGTGCTGGAAAGATTCACGGTCGAAATCATGAATGGAAACACCTGAAGAACCAGGACATTGTGCTGATGCCCGACAAATGGGAGTATCCGTGGTATGCCGCATGGGACCTTGCTTTTCATTGCATCCCAATGGCGATGCTCGACCCGGGTTTCGCGAAACACCAGCTCCTGCTGATAATGCGGGAGTGGTATATGAAACCCGATGGCCAGCTTCCTGCTTATGAATGGCACTTTAGTGATGTAAACCCGCCTGTTCATGCATGGGCCGCACTACAGGTTTACCGGATCGAGAAATCAAAAACCGGAACTGGCGATATTCCTTTTTTAAAGAAGATCTTCCAAAAGCTCATCATCAACTTTACCTGGTGGATCAACAGGAAAGATGCAAGCGGAAACAACATCTTCCAGGGGGGATTTCTTGGCCTGGATAATATCGGGGTTTTCAACCGGAGCCTTGAAATGCCCGGCGACATGCGGCTGGAACAGGCTGATGGTACCAGTTGGATGGGGATGTACGCGTTGAACATGATGGATATGGCACTTGAAATTGCCATGGAAGACGAGACGTTTGAAGATACGGCAACCAAGTTTTTCGAACACTTTGTGCTGATTGCTGAAGCGCTTAATCAACACGGCTTATGGAACGAAGCCGATAAATTCTTCTACGATACCCTTGCCATAGCAAGTTCACAACCCCTGCAATTGCGCATTCAATCCATCGTTGGCTTAACTACCCTGTTTGCCGTTTCCATTATTGAGAATAAAGTACGCGACCGATTGCCGGACTTTAAGAAAAGGATTACGTGGCTCGAGAACTACCGTATGCGTAATCATCGCTTTTGGCCAAACGAGGAGCGGGCAGGAAGCGATAAACTCCTGATTTCGCTCGTGCCACAAGACCGGCTAAAGAGCATTCTTGAACGCCTGCTGAACGAAGATGAATTTTTATCGCCCGGGGGTATCCGCGCACTGTCAAAATTCCACGAAACAAACCCTTATACGGTCACGATTGATCATGTTAATTATACCATCCAGTACGATCCGGGCGACTCTACTTCAAACCTGTTTGGGGGCAACTCTAACTGGCGGGGGCCGGTGTGGATTCCCATAAATTATATCATTATCCAGTCTGTGCGCCGGTATGGTGAATTTTATGGTGATGGACTTTTGGTTGAATGCCCTGCAGGTTCCGGAAACAAAATGAACCTGGTACAGGTGGCGGAAGAATTGACCAATCGTGTGGTGAGTCTTTTTGAGAAGGATGTAGAAGGGAAGCGCAGGTTACATGGTGACTATGCCTGGTTTTATGAAAAGCCCGAAAATGAACACCTGCTGTTGTATTATGAGTACTTCCACGGCGACAAGGGTAATGGGCTGGGCGCAAGTCACCAAACAGGGTGGACCTCGTTGGTGGCACAGTTGATCAATGAGCTGCATGAAACAAAGTAGCCTTGCTAAGAAGGTGTTTTTACTTTTTTTCTGATTTTGTTTTTGCGGAAACGTTTTTTCCTATATTTGCACCCGCATTAAACGGCTGCGTAGCTCAACTGAATAGAGCATCTGACTACGGATCAGAAGGTTTTAGGTTTGAATCCTAACGCGGTCACTAAAGGGAATATCAAAATAGTTCAAAAGCCAGCTAAATCATTGATTTGGTTGGCTTTTTTGCTTTTTGGTATGTCAAATCAAAAGGAAATCATTATCCCAGAGAACTATTCATTGACTTGCAGCTAAGGACCCTACACGATTTCACCGGATTTGGTTGAGACCTATGCTGATGTTGATCGATCCCGGGAAAAGGCAGGGTTAAAGGAAACCTCTTAAATTTAGTGTATGAAACGCAGCGTAAAAAGCTTACTTGATTTTAGCATAGGCGCAACCGATGGTGACATTGGAAAAGTTAGCGAGTTTTACTTTGATGACAGGACATGGATGATCAGGTATCTGGTTGCAGAGACAGGTAACTGGCTTTCGGGCCGAAAAGTTCTTATCTCTCCCGAGTCCCTGTTAACGCCTGATTGGGAACAGCAGGCCTTCGCAGTAAGTTTGACTAAGGAAGAGGTTAAAAGCAGCCCCGATATCGATACCAATAAGCCAGTCTCGCGACAGCAGGAGGCTGAGTTGGATAAGGTATTTCCCCGAACGGGTTTCCTCGCTGGCGGCCTGGGACCTGGTGGTGTAGAGACCAGTGGTACGCTCATACCTATCGAGAATATGTTTGATACAGCAAATAAAAACGAGGAGGACAATGACCCGCATCTGCGAAGCACAAAGCAGGTCACAGGTTACAGCATTAAAGCACTTGATGGGGACATTGGCGTTGTAGAAGATTTGATAATTGACGACACCAAGCTCCGGGTTGATTACCTGGTTGTTGATACTGGTAACTGGTTTGCGGGTAAAAAGGTAATTATTTCACCAAAATGGATCAAAGAAATTAGCTGGGAGACGTCAGAAGTTGTCGTTAATGCAACGGTTGACCAGGTGCGAAATGCGCCGGAATACGATGTAAGTAAATACGTGGACGAGGTATACGAAAGTAGCCTTACTAATTATTATGGGCGGTTTATCTACTAAAGAGCGCTTACAAACATTATCGCAAAGAACCCATAGTAGGAAAGTACTACTTTAATATACCGGGCACTGAAAACAACGAATTTTGAAAGTACATAAAGTCAGGTTTTCAAACAAGGAGGGACACGATCTTTCAGCACGAATAACGCTTCCTGATAAAACAGGACCCTTTGTTTTTGCGATCATAGCTCATTGCTTTACCTGCAATAAAGATTTTAACTGTGTAAGAAATATTTCAAAGTCCCTCGCTCTTGCTGGATTTGGAATATTAAGTCTTGATTATACCGGGCTCGGGAAAAGCGATGGAAATTTTTCAGAATCAAACTTTTCTACGAACGTGAATGATTTGTTATCAGCAGCTGTTTATCTGCTTGAAAATTATACTTCACCTGCTCTAATTATTGGGCATTCTTTTGGCGGGCCTGCTGCAATTTATGCTGCTTCTCAAATACCTTCGATAAAGGCAGTAGTAACGATAGCTGCTCCGTCAGAAGTCGACCATGTAACCCATCTTATTAAAGACAAAATTGAGGAGATAAATGCGCACGGCGAAGCGGCGGTAAGTGTAGGTGGCAACCGGGTGATGATAGAAAAGCAGTTTTTAGATGATATAGCCCGGCACAATCTGCCGGATGCTATCAAAGAACTCGGAAAGGCAATATTGATTATGCATTCACCACACGACTCTACAGTATCCATCTCGAATGCGGAACAGATTTATACGGCAGCAAAACACCCAAAGAGTTTTGTTTCTCTTGACAATGCAGACCATTTGCTCAGTAGCAAAAAAGATGCGTGTTATACAGGAGATCTTATTGCAGTTTGGGCACGACGATATATTAATCCGGGATTATAATTGCCGTTACTTCTCTATCCCGAGCCGGTCTTACATCATTCTTTGTGAAGATATAATGTAGGTATTGTCGAAAAAGAATCCACTTACTCTTTGGGGCGCTGAAATGAAGTATTGACATTCCGCTAGCAAGCTTGCTTTTGTTCGGGGCAGTCTCCCGGTAAGGTAAAGAGAACATCTGCATAATGGCTTGTTGTTGCAAATTACCGTTTAAATAAATTATCCTCTTCTAATAAGATACTACTTATATACACGACCTTTCTTCACCAAATTACTTGATCAGGTTAAATAAGTGCTCATGTGCCTGAACCCATTATCAATATCGATATGTCTATGTTTCAGACTGCAACCAAGTGGATCCATGTTTCTTACAAAAGAATTGTAACCAGTATTGCCTTTCTGCCAGCAATCATCGCATTGTTATTTTGCGCACTGTCTTATTGCATGATTAAGTTCGATTTTTCAGCCACCGGAAAATCATTGAAATCAGGTTTGACCTGGCTTAGCCTTAAAGATGCGAGCACGGCCAGAAGCATCTGTTCTGCCATAACCAGCGGAATAATTTCTCTTACCGTTTTCAGTTTCAGCATGGTAATGATATTATTAAACCAGGCCGCTTCGCAGATGAGTAACCGGGTGCTGGACAAATTGATTGGCAACCGTTTTCAGCAGGTTGTACTTGGGTTTTACATCGGTACCATTGTCTATGCATTGTTTCTCTTAAGTACAATCCGTGATATAGATACGGGTATTTCCATTCCGGCTATCAGCACATATCTGCTTATAACCTTAACGATAATCGATATCTTTCTGTTTATCTATTTCCTGCATTTTGTTACCCAATCCGTAAAATACGATACTATCATTAACAAGGTTCATCACAGTACAAGAGACTGTCTCGAGTCGGTTTGTGTTATAAGCGAAAACACGGACGCAGATTTTAGCCAGCCTGCAAGTGGGATTTCTGTTCCTGTTAGGAAATCCGGGTTGTACCAGGGATTCGATCAAGAACGGCTCATTAAGCTTTGTAAAAGTGAAGACGTCATGATAACGATGCTTCACCCACCTGCTACCTTTTTGCTCGCTGGTAGTTCAGTTATAATGGTCACCGGCAGCAAAGCTTTATCATCAAACTTCGAGGATGCTCTTAGTCAATTGATAAATGTTGATACTACTCAGGATATTACAACGAATTACTACTACGGCTTTAGACAGTTAATGGAGGTGGCGATCAAAGCATTAAGTCCTGGCATAAATGACCCTGGAACTGCAGTGATGAGTCTACGCGCGATAATGGATTTGCTTGCCTTTCGGATGCAGCACTTTCCACGATGCCAGTTCGAAGATGAATTTGGCCAGCTTAGGATTATTGCGCATGAAAAAACAGCAACACAAATTTTTAAGGAAACGGTTCTACCTATATGGGACTACGGTTGCAAAGATCGCATGGTTCAGCAGGAGTTTATCCATTTACTGACACAATTAAAAAAGTTAAGCGATGTTCCTGCGCTTAACAGCCTGATGAGTGATGTACATAAAGCAATAGAGGAGAAAACCTGAGTGTAACAAGAATTCAGGAGAACATGAATTAAAGTCAGGTAAACATTAGTGCAATATTTTTCACTTATTCCAAAGCGCAAGTTACCCTATCAATAAATAGCCATCACGCGCAAAAAAAGTATATTCTTGAAGGTTTATTCCTGGGTGGATACGTAACATTTCCGGGGCGGAATGTTAAAACAAGCGGAAGACTGATCTAAAAAGTAAAGACGCCGTTAGAGGTGAGGGGTTTTAATTTGCCAGCCGAAATACAAATTTAAAGTTTACGATCCTGCTAAACCCTTTTCCGTGCATTTTCTATAAAATTCTCAATTAAATGATGCTGCATTATAAATGGGTATTGACTTCAGAAGTTAACAAAAAATCAGGAGCTAAAAACAGTACATCGCCATAAAGCATAAAACTGCAGGTAACAGTACTTCCGCGTTCTTTCACGCGAGATTGTCACAACTGGTCGCAAGTGTGTCTGCTTAAGATTACTTCTTTTCAGATGTTAGTTCATACTTTCTAAAAGCTCAGCCGATTTTTGAAAAAAAGCCTTCACTTTTTCCTCCTGTTGGAGGGTAAGCACGTCAGCATTGATCGCTTTAGCAGCGGTACTTACCGCGTTTGTTTGAGCGTTTAACTTTGGGTACCTGTTCTTTTGAATGCGTTCCAAATTTGCACTGAGTAGTTCAGCTGCTGACCGAATACTATCTGCATGGCTTGTTTCAAGCGGATCCTGGGTAATATGTGCAGCAATTTTCTCAACACGGCCAGTTACAGCTGTGAGATCAAGGTCAAGCGATTTTCCTTTCGAAACTATTGCTGTTGCAAGCAAGCGGATTGATTTAGATGTATACTCGTGATTTAAGTCCATTCGTTGGCCGGTTTCAACATAACTAACGTACTCTTCGACTGAAGGATCTTTAAAGTCAGCTGTTTCTTCGGTTGTAGCCTGATCATCTTTCCTTGTGGTAGTTAGGCCAATATAGGCCGCTATGCCGCCAGCAATTATTAATGCCAAAAACAAATACAACCAAATGTTGCGTTTTGGCTTTCCATCTTTTTCCTTCATAGCTGTAGGTTTTTATTGGCTTGTGAACGCTTTGAAGGTAAACAATATTCAGCAGTATCAGTTCCAAAGCATCCTTGATGCCCTGGTATTTGTAAGAACGAAAAGGATGAGCTGTGTTAGACGACAGCTGAAATCTCCTTAGCAGGGTTTATCTAAGCGCCGCCTTGTGCCAAGACGTTCCTTTGCTCGGAATGGTTTATGCAGGCATATAAAAAAGACTATGGAGAATATACTTTTTAACAGCTGGGAGAGCCTGCTGAGAACCGTATGTATAACAGTACTTGCATATGCTCTCCTGATTTTTCTTTTGCGTATTTCAGGGAAGCGCACCCTTTCGAAAATGAATGCGTTTGATTTAATTGTTACCGTTGCACTAGGATCTACTCTCGCAACTGTGATGCTCAGCAAGGATGTTGCTTTAATAGACGGGGCGGCAGCATTCTTCCTTCTCATTTTCTTGCAGTTCGGGCTAACGTGGTTATCAAGTCGCAGTAAAGAAGTAAGTAAGCTAATCAAGGCTACCCCTTCACTCCTGGTTTACAAAGGTGAATTGTTAACAGAAATGATGCTGAAAGAACGGATTGATGAAGATGAAATTTTTTATGTTTTGAGACAAAATGGGCTAAGCTCAATCGTGCAGGCGGATGCTGTAATCCTTGAGGCTGATGGAAGCCTTACCGTAGTTCAAAAGTTAACAAGCCTAAAAACATCCGTAATGACCAATTTGTTAAGGCCGTCTGTTATAGACGAAAATAAATGAGTTCTGAAACCACCGGCCGATATAAGTAGATAAAATAAATAAACACCCTTGCAATATCCCCTGAACTGTACTTAAAACAAGCATCTTTAAGTCTGTCAATTATGTCTTATTGTCGTTAAGTTAAGAACATCCATTTTGGGCCTAACTGTAATTTTTCCATTTTGCATTGTTGTCTGCCCGGCTGCGCCACTCGGACGGGCGTCGCACTCTTGTACTATAGTTACAATACGCAGCTTTAATGCAATGCAAAGGCTAGACTAAACGACATTAAATGATGTATCAGCATTTGCAACAATCTAAAATATTCAATATTACTATCAATGTACCGAACTATGCCCCTCAAATTACTTTCATAAATTAATCTTCAATTGATGGAATCTTTCCAGCTAATATCATTGGTAATAACCCTGTCCGCCTTTTTGGCTTACTTTAATATTCGGTTCCTCAAGTTGCCGTCAACTATCGGGGTTATGGTTTTATCGCTTTTATTATCCCTTATTGTGTTGTTAATCGCTTCGATTTCAAGTGTCGATGACCACCTCAAGAGCTTACTGGTGCAATTGGATTTTTCTGGCTTCCTTTTAGATTTTATGTTGGGGTTTTTGCTTTTTGCCGGAGCATTACATACGGATGTTAATAAACTCAGGGCATCGAAAGGCCCTATCCTGGCTTTTGCTACGCTTGGAATTCTACTTTCAACGATCCTGGTTGCGGGAGCCTTTTACTTTTTACTTCCGTTATTGTACATACGTGTCGATTTTATCTATTGCCTGTTGTTCGGTGCCCTTATATCTCCTACTGATCCTATAGCTGTACTATCAATCTTGAAAAAAGCTGGCATATCCGAGAGTATCGAAGTAAAGATTACGGGAGAGTCCTTGTTCAACGATGGGGTAGGAGTGGTTGTTTTCGTTGCTCTACTCAGTATTGCCCGGGAAGGCCTTGCAGAAATTACGACCGCCGAAATCTTGATTTTGCTGCTGGAAGAAATAGGTGGAGGTGTTTTGCTGGGTTTACTTCTGGGCTATATAGGGTTTAGTATGATGAAGCGCATAAATCACTACCAAACAGAAGTGCTGATAACGCTTGCCTTAGTGGTGGGCGGAAGTACCATTGCGCCTCTGTTTCATTTTAGTGGTGCGTTGGCAATGGTAGTGGCCGGACTGTTTATTGGTAATAAAGGTAGTTCCGAGGCAATGAGCGAGGAAACTAATGATTATGTTCACAAGTTTTGGGAAATGATAGATGAAATAATGAATGCAATTTTGTTCGTTTTAATAGGACTTGAATTGTTGATTATTCCTTTTGAGCTATCGTTTCTATACGTTGGCCTGGTTTCGATTTTGATTATCTTGTTAGCTCGGTTTCTTTCGTTAACGATTCCGTCCTCAATTTTTAGATTTAGCTATGAGTTTCCGAAAAGTACCTACTTAATCATGACCTGGGGTGGATTGAGAGGTGGCATATCTATCGCTTTAGCACTTTCTTTAACTGATGGAATGCAACGCAATCTCATCGTTTCAGTTACGTACATAGTAGTACTCTTTTCAATTATTGTCCAGGGATTGACGTTGGGAAAGCTGGTGAATAGGTTGAGGAAGACAACGGGGCCATTGGGTATTGATGAGGAGCCTGCCCAGCCAGGTACTAACTAATGCTTTTCCGAAGTAAGGTTTAAGGGGTTTTTCAATTACAAGATATTATCGGCCGCCATTTTGATTTAGAACGTAAAGACTGTCTGAATCAAAAGTGGAACAGCTTTTTTTCGAAGAGGCCAAGCTCAGGCTTCATACTTGTCGCCCAGAACATTAAGCAAGCATCATTTGTAAAATGAGATTCGTACTGTTCAGCGGCAGGATCTTCCCGCATGGGCGAACCTTTATCTACCAACCTGCAGAATGTGCCCCATTTCATGCCGTAATCAGTTTGTTTTAAAGTAGCCTGGGAAGGAAAGCTAATAACATGCGTATTTGGTGAGTTCCAATATAACCACGTACCTGGACAGGCCTTTCGTTACCTTATGTTGATTAAACTACTGCATTTCGGCTTCGCTTCAGCTAACCCGGGTACGCTTGCTACCCTTGCTACCTACAGGTAAGCCGATAGCGGTCAAACTATTAAAAACCAAAGTAATTAAACAATTAATTTATGTTGGACAATAGAGGTTATAAGAAGGTTGATCTTATGTATAGGCGAAAGCTCTTTCATGTTGAAGGTATCGAAGAACTAAACCAGCAATGAACAAGATTTCCAGGAATACCTATAATCATCCAATCCCGTTGGGGGAAGAATATATCACGTGTGTTTAAGCCAGTCCATGTTGCTGAAATAAAACATCAAGGGGCCAGTTAGGCAGGATAGATCTTCGAATTGATGTACCAAAAGTCTTCTCATACGCGTGCTGTCGTTTTCTTAGCTTGTCAGATAGGACGTTGCGACCCGTAGGCTGATGCTTAAATTTATAAGTATTCAAAATTGACTTTCTTACGTCCTCAAATTCTACCCATTTACAGAACTCAACCACGATTAGAAACCGTTATCCCCGGCTAGAACTTTATTGGATACAATTATTCGGTTCTGCCTCTCTCATGTGACCTTGTCAACGCTTAGCTGTTACAATTCAAAGTTCCAATTGCATAGCAACCAGCAACCCTGGTAGGATGAAACTACCTGGTGCGCTCTTCGTAAGAGCTTTTTACCGTTTCCCTTATCATCTCGTCCAATTGAACCGCACTTGCGCGTAACATATTAACAATATTAGCTGCGTTAGCGTCCATACTTAGTTGTTGAAGAATATCACAGAGACCAAGTATGTTTGCCAACGGGAGCCTTACTTTATGCGACTGATCATAAGCGATCTGACGCAAAACTTCTTTCTTTTTTCCAATGTCAGTTGTTGCAATTTGAAGTTCTTGCTGGCTTATTACAAGCTGCGTTATATCATAGCCGAGACAGAAAATACCGGTAAAAACACCCTCATCGTTGCGCATTGCTTTATACTCCCACTGTGTCGTTATAAAGCCGCCGTTTCCATCATGCTTTCTCAGCGTAGCAGGAAAAAAGGTATCCGGATCAGAAAAACATTTTGCTGCCGTGTCTTCACAGATATGTGAGTCTTCCGGAGGTATCATAATATTATAGGGCTGACCCACAAAGTTAGGATGAACGTTTTCGAATGCTTTGGCGTAGTGCGAATTGATATAGCTGTAAGTGCCATTCATGCTGGTCGCAATAAGATAGAAAAATTGAGATTTGTCGAAAAGGCTGAATGCTGCCTCAAAAAGTTTCATAGATTCTCAGATTTAAGTTCCCTGGAGTTGTTCAGAGTAGGCAAAGCTGGTGGAATTAAAACGATTTCAGAAATAATTAGATGTGTTTAGATCATTTTGTTTGGCTTGGTGTCACCTTCAGCCTCGGTGGGAATGGCAATCACAGTGGCTAAAAAAAGCTGATAACCCTGTCCTCAAAATGGTCCTTTCAAATCAAACCTAAGGAATCATTCTTCAGGTGAACTATTCGGTGAATTGAGAATAAGGATGCTACGTTATATTCAATCTTCAACAATTGGTTCAATGATGCGGCCTAGTCAATCCTGTTTGCGGCGAATACCTTATTTCTCGCCATCAGGCAACCGCCAATTACACCGGCCTTCTCCTCCAGCTTAGACATCTTCAATTGAGAGTCGTTATTTACCAGGGAGAGGGAATATTTGTTTAAAGCGCTCCTGATGGGCAGGCGAATGTAGTCGCCGGTTTGTGCTAAGGTGCCCCCAAGCAACACCAGTTCGGGATTGAAAATATTAATCAGCAATGCAATACCTCTTCCTATCTTTTCACCAATCTCTGCAATCAGTTCTATACACAGCATGTCGTCGTTTTTTGCCGCCTCAATAATTTGCTGAAGCTTCAAGTTATCGAAGCTGTCAACGCTTTTCACGAGCTGCGATGAAGAGCCCCCATTAATTTTCTCTTTAAACAACCTGATCAGCGCATTGCCAGAGCCTTCAGTTTCGAGGCAGCCTCTTTTGCCACACTGGCAAATGATTTCATTGTCAAAGAAAGGGATGTGGCCAAACTCTCCGCTAAAGCCTGACTTGCCATAATATACTTTTCCATCTACCAGGATTCCAAGTCCTAAGCCATAGTCCATGTTGATGAAGAGAACATTTCGTTCTTTGCTTACAATTCCACAGCAAAACTCTCCATAGGCCATCGCACGCGAGTCGTTTTCCAAAAAAGTCCGGATCCCTAAGATCGCCTCTATGGTACCAGCCAGCGGCTCCTCATGAAAATGGAAGAAGCTGTAGCTATACCCATTTGCATTATTGATCCGGCCTGAGAGATTGATGCCTACCGCTACAATTTTGTCTTTCGACACCGTTAGTTCGGCAATAAATTGCTTGATAACTTTAATCATTTCATTGAACGACTCCAGCGAGTTTTCCAACTTATAGGGCACATTTTCCTTAATGGTAACCAGCGACTTCTTAAAATCGAGCAGCCCGATATTGATGGAGTACCGCTTCACGTCTACGCCAATAAAAAAAGCCGCCTCTGCCACCAGCCCATATAAGCTTGCCCTTCGACCACCGGTTGAGTCTACCTTACCATTGTCCTTTATGAGCCCGTCCTGTATAAGTTCGTTTACAAGGGCAATGGCCTTGGGTGTACTAATATTTAACTCCCTGCTGAAGTCGGCTACAGTCGCATTGCCCGTTCCATCCAGGTAAGAGATGATGGCTCGCTTATGTGCCTTGTTTTTGTAAGCAACACCGTTGGTGTTTTCATCAGAAAAAACTTCAAACAAGAGTTTAGACATGGAAACTGTTTGCTGTAAAAATCGGCAAAAGGATTTATCCCGGAACTGAAAACTTGAGAACTAAATAAATTTTTTTAAAAAGTATTTGGAAGTTATTAAAATAAATGCAAAATTGAGGTTCTAAATCGATCTGCTTTGGCCATTGAGGAAACCTTCGTTTTGCCCCAAGCTTCAACCGCATTGTCGGAGTATGCAGCTATTTATAAAAGTGAGCTCCTTGAGAATGTTTTACCATTCTGGATGGCCCATAGCAAGGATGAACGCAACGGTGGTTATTTTACTTCATTAAACCGTGAGGGAACAGTTTACGACACCGATAAGTTTATGTGGCTTCAGGGCCGGGAGGTCTGGTGTTTTAGTTACATGTATAACCACATAGAACGGAAACCGGAATGGCTCAATATGGCTTTACATGGGGCCTCCTTTATGGAGAAATGGGGTAGGGATGCAAACGGAGACTGGTATTTCTCTCTTACAGCCGAAGGTAAACCGCTTATCCAACCATATAATATCTTCAGCGACTGCTTTGCTACAATGGCATTTGCGTCATTAAGCAAAGCTTCTCCCAATGAGCGATACAACCGGATCGCGTTAGATACTTTTCAAAACATATTAAAACGACGGTCCAACTCCAAAGGGCAGTACAATAAGAACTATCCCGGCACCCGGCCCTTGAAGAACTTCAGCCTTCCCATGATACTTTGCAACCTTGCTCTTGAACTGGAGCACCTGATGGGTAAAGCGCAGGTAGATGCATTTATTCCGGAGGTGATCCATGAGGTAATGGAGGTGTTTTATCAACCGGATCTCGGATTGATACTGGAAAATGTTTACGAAGACGGTTCTTTTTGTGACTCTTTTGAGGGTCGCCAGCTCAACCCTGGACATGCAATAGAAGCCATGTGGTTTGTGATGGACCTGGGCAAGCGGATGAACGATGATGCATTAATCGAGAAAGCAGTGGACATCATGCTTCGAACCCTGGAACATGGGTGGGACAACGAACACGAGGGAATATTCTATTTCCTCGATGTTAAAGGCGCACCGCCACTACAGTTGGAATGGGATCAAAAGCTTTGGTGGGTACATGCAGAAGCGCTGGTTGCCCTGGCAAAAGGCTATGCATATACAGGAGATGAGCGTTGCGCCGCCTGGTTTAAAAAACTTCATCACTACACCTGGAACCATTTCAGGGATCCGGAATTTGGCGAATGGTTTGGCTACCTCACGCGAGAAGGAAAGATTCTGTCTCCTGCAAAAGGAGGCAAGTGGAAGGGCTGCTTTCATATACCACGCAGCCTATACCAGGTATGGAAAACAGTGGAAACGCCTAAGCAAAACTAGTCCGGCAAACAAACGTATAAATGCCACCTATTACCAAGTAAGTACCGCAGCTCGATTCCATATGATTAAACCCTTTATCACCTTTTGTATCTGTCTCTCCTGGCTTGCCGGCTATGCTCAAAGAACCATTGAAACTGATGTTTTAGTGATTGGCGGCGGGGTTGGGGGGAGTGCAGCCGGCATCCAGAGTGCACGGATGGGTGTTAAGACGGTACTGGTGGAAAGTGGTCCATGGCTGGGAGGGATGATATCAGCGGCCGGTGTTACAGCAACAGACGGGAACCACAACCTGCCTTCAGGCTTATGGGCCGAGTTCCGCAATCATGTGTATAACACTTACGGCGGCCCAACAGCTGTTGCTACAGGATGGGTTAGCAATACACAGTTTGAACCGCATGTGTCGGACAGCATTTTTAAGCTGATGGCAAAGAATGAAAAGGAGCTGACAACCTTATTTAATTACTCCTTTACGAAGCTTTCAACAAAAGCCAACCGGATTACCGAAGTCGTCTTTACAAGTCATAAAAACGGGGACAAGTTAATCGTGAAGTCAAAGATTTGTATCGATGCTACTGAGTTGGGAGATGTAATGAAAGCTGCGGGAGTTAGTTATGACCTGGGTATGGAGGCCGGTTCAATTACCGGGGAGAACGTCGGAATCGTTACTTCCAATAATATCGTACAGGACCTTACTTATGTGGCCATTTTGAAAGATTATGGTGCTGGTACCGATCATACCATACCTAAACCGGCTCACTATAGCCCGGATGAATTTGACGCTGCATGCACAGATTATTATAAAGACAAAAGCCGCCAGGCACCCACGGTCGACGCAAAAAAGATGTTGGATTATGGCAAGCTGCCAAATGGAAAATATATGTTGAACTGGCCGGGCTATGGCAATGATACCTACCTGAACGTGGTAGAAATGACCGACGCTGAAAGATCAAATGAATTGGAAAAGGCGAAGCAGACGACACTACGTTTTGTTTATTTTATCCAGCAGCAATTAGGCTTTAAACACCTGGGCCTCGCTGATGACGAGTTTCCAACCGGCGATAAGTTAGCGTTGATGCCTTACCACAGGGAAGGCAGGAGGCTCAAAGGTTTAGTTAGAATGACCATGAGACATATTGCAGAGCCATATACCTATGGTGACGCTTTGTACCGAACCGGGATTTCAGTGGGTGATTACCCCATAGATCATCATCATAAAAAGAACCCGGCTGCACCCCAGCATTTGGAATTTTATCCCATTCCTTCCTATAATGTTCCACTCGGTGCGCTTATTCCACAAACAATAGAAAATTTAATTGTTGCAGAAAAAGGCATTTCGGTTAGCAATGTTGTTAACGGAACCACGCGTTTGCAGCCTTGTGTAATGTTGACAGGTCAGGCTGCCGGGGTGTTAGCCGCACTCTCATCAAAACAAAATGGGGCACCTCGCAAAGTTGCAGTGCGTTCGGTACAACAAGAGTTGCTTAAAGCAAAAGCGTACATCATGCCCTATATAGATGTACTACCTGGTAACCCGCACTTTGAAGCCGTACAAAAAGTTGGCGCGACAGGTTTATTAAAGGGTAAGGGTATCCCAAATAAATGGGCCAACCAAACCTGGTTTTATGCTGACTCCGTGGTAAACGCGAAGGAGTTGTTGAAGGCCCTGGTGGATTTTAAACAATCAAAGGCCATTTTCACCGACGTTAATGTAAGCATTCGCGAGGCACTTGACCTGGCTAAAAGGATGAGTGCTTCACGCCGAACTCAAAACAAAGAACAGTGGGTGCCAATTGGAATTGAATTAACGCGCGCGCGCTGGCAAGAGTGGGGATTAACCAATTTCGATGAGAAGAGACCCATTACACGGTTAGAATTGGCTGTTCTGCTAAACAATACCATTGACCCTTTTTCTATGAAGGGCGTTAATCATAATGGAGTTTTTGCAAACTAAACAAATTCAAAAATCAAAATTACAACAATGAGAAAGTTTGCCGCTGTGCTGCTGGTGCTGCTTATGAGTTCAACATGGGCGTTGGCGCAGGACCTTAAAATTACCGGTCGCATTCTTAGTGTAGCAGGCCAGCCGGTTGAGGGTGCATCTGTTACCGTTAAAGGTTCAGGCCGTGGCGTAAGTACAAACGCGGCAGGCGAATACACCATTACTGCAAGCCGCGGGCAGGTACTTGTTGTATCCAGTGTTGGTTATGGAACTTCTGAAAAGGTGGTAAACGGCTCAACCCTTGATTTTTCGCTTACTGAAAACAACGATCCGTTAGCCGATGTAGTGGTCGTGGGTTATGGTACACAGCGAAGGGCAGCAGTAACAAGTGCTATCGCTGTTGTAAAAGGCGACCAGTTGATCAAGCGGCCATTGGCATCTACCAGTATGGCTTTGCAGGGTTTTGCTCCCGGGGTTGTGGTTCAGCAAGGTTCGGGTCAGCCGGGTGCCGATGGTGGATCGATCAATATTCGTGGCATTGGATCTATTACGGGCAGCTCAGCTCCCCTGATCATTGTTGACGGGGTAGAAGGGGTAAGCATCAATGATATCGATCCGAATGTAATCGATAATATCTCTGTGCTTAAAGATGCAGCCTCTACAGCAGTATACGGAGTAAGAGGAACCAACGGAGTTATACTTATTAAAACCAAAAGGGGCCAGGCGGGCAAAACTTCAATCTCGTTCAACAGTTTTGTTACGAAGCAAACGCCTACCAATTTCCCTGAATTGTTGTCGGCTGTTGATAACCTCATTTTGAATAATGAAGCGGTTTCCAACACAGGCTCCACTGTGCTACCTTACCCACAGGCGCTCATAGATTTGTATCGTTCTACTCCTGCCAACAACCTCACCGTGTTTGATACAGACTGGAAAGATCTGATCTTTCAAAATAATGGCTTGTTGCAAAACCACAACATCATCGTAAATGGCGGGTCCGATAAGGTTAGCTTTCTGGCATCGGGTACCTACCTCAACCAGCAGGGGATCATTGTAAACAACAGCTTCAAAAAATATGACCTCCGGATAAACAGCGATGTAAAACTGAGCAGAAAGCTAAAGTTTAGCACCGATCTCTTTTATACCAACGCAACCAATATACAGCCCGCTGGTATGTCGCCAAACGAAATTGTTCAAAGGGGCATTTCAATGGCGAGAAACTTTCCTGGAAAATTCGGCGAGGGGCAATATGGCGACGCCGGACAATCGAACCGCATAAATCCTGTGGGCGCGGCAGAAGCATCCGGGATTAACAAGGCACAAACGCCGACGCTCTCACTGCGGTTTGCTGTAAACTACGAAGTTTTCAAAAATTTTGTTATTGATGCATCCTACAACAGCCGTGCATCTTTTACAGAGGCATATGCGGCCAGGGGAACCTACAACTCATTTAATCCAAACCCGGTCACTAATGCTTACGTTTTCGACAGGGTAATTGGCGACTCATTACTCAGCTACACGAATAATCGGAACATCACCAATCAATACTTTGGATCAGCCACGTATTCATACAACCTTGCAGATGCGCACCAATTCAAAATCCAGGGAGGGTTCCAGGGCCTGGATAACACGGTGAGTTCCGTTGGCGCATCAAGAGCCGGGCTAACTGATCCGTCTCGTCCCTATCTCAATCTTGCGACCTCCCCATTACAACCAAGTGTTAGTGGATCGGCAACGGATTACTCACTCGCTGGTTTCTTTGGAAGGTTTAACTATGACTACAAACAAAAATATCTGCTGGAGCTAACCGGCAGGTACGACGGCTCATCGCGTTTCAGCCAGCTACTGGATAAACAATGGGGCTTCTTCCCGGGTGCCTCAGCAGGTTGGGTAATCTCGAAGGAGGGCTTTATGGAAAAAGTTGGTTTTATCGACTATGCCAAGCTACGTGTTTCGTATGGTAAATTAGGCAACCAGGAAGTGGGTGGAAACTACCCGTTTGTTGCAGCCCTCAATGCCGGTACTGCTTATTACTTTAATGGTAACATTACTCCCGGATCTTCTTTGAATAATATTCCAAATGAGATCGTGAGCTGGGAGAATTCGGCACAAAGCAATATTGGGATAGACCTCGCAATTTTGAAAAGCAGGTTGAACATTACGTTTGATTACTACCAGAAGAAGGTAACCGATAACCTGATCGACTTCCCGGTGGCAAATGCTTTAGGCTATGCAGGTAGTTCCTTTATACCAGCTAATGCGGCTTCGATGATCAATAAAGGATGGGAGCTATCGGCTACTTATCGCAACAGCATCGGAAAGCTTAACTACAACATCACCGGTAATTTTTCTGATGTAAAAAATAAGGTGCTTGACACCCGTGAACTGGATATCGTTCAGGGTAACCAGCTTTCAAGGGCAGGATACCCGATCCGTTCATATTACCTGTACCGCACCAACGGTTTGTACCAGGCGGGTGACAACTTTGCAAAGCCTTTTAATGGCTCACGCACAACCGGGCCCGGCGACATCCGTTATGTTGATACCGATGGCAATGATACCATCAATGCAAAGGACAGGGTATTGCTTGGCAACAACTTTCCCCGATACGATTATAGCTTAAATGTGAACCTGGATTATAAAGGGTTTGACTTAAACCTCTTTCTTTTCGGGGTTGGCAAAAGAGACAATTACATTTCCGGTGTCGGGGTAGAACCATTCAATGCCGGCAATTGGATCGCCTCAGGACTAACTACTGCCCTTGATAGATGGACCCCTGGCAAAACAAGCGGCAACTATCCGCGCTTATATTCGGGGGGTAATGGCAATTATGTAGCATCAGACTTCTGGTTAAGAGATGGTTCATTTATGCGGGTAAAACACATCACGCTGGGCTATACACTCGCTAAATCACTTGCTGACCGCATGGGCATACAGCAATTACGTTTTTATGTCAACGCAGTTAATCCGTTTACCGTTTCTAACTATGAGCCCGGGTTTGATCCGGAGGTAAGTAATAGCAACGGTGCTTTTTACCCCATTATGAAAACTTATACCGCAGGTGTTAACCTTCGCTTTTAATAAAAACATTTAAACGTTCCGATATGAAAAATAGGTCTGGATACGCCTGGGTGTTGGTGGCTGTTTTAGCAATTGCTACTTCCTGCCAAAAATACCTTGACCGTACGCCGCTTTCCGCAGTAACACAGCGCGATTTTTACAGCAATGCCGACCAGGTACAGCAGGCGCTTACCGGGGTTTACAATGCTATAGGTGCACGTACGATGAGCCCGGGTTTTAGCAACCCCACTACATATTATTCGAAGTTCGATTTATACACGGAACTGGGTATAGAACGGGCCCTCTCCGGCACAATTGGTTCCGGCAGCTACGACGTTACCAACGGTACAGTTGCGGAGTTGTGGGCAGGTTTTTTCCAGGTGGTGCAACGGGCCAACAACCTCTTATTTTATATGACCAAGGCTGAGTCGGTAATGACTCCTGCAGATTATAAAAGGGTAGTAGCTGAAGCGAAGGTTCTGCGTGCAATGGCTTATTGGCACCTGATTGCACTTTATGGCGATGTGCCTTATTTTACGGCTCCACCAGCATCTCCTGAAGAAATCTATAACTTTTCGCGCACGCCCAAATCAACCATCATAGCGGCGCTCATCCCTGAATTGGAAGCTGCAGCCGCAGACCTTGACTGGCTGCCTGCGCAAGCTGGCCGGGTTAGTAAAGGAGTTGCAATGGGTATAGGAGCACGCCTCGCAATGCTCGATAAAAATTATACTTACGCAGCCAACATTACCGATAACATTATTGCAAATTCACCCTATGGTTTAAATCCGGTGTACCAAAATTTGTTCCGCCTAGCCGGCCAAAAGAGCAACGCCGCGAACGAAATCATGTTCTGGTATCCATTTGGTGATGCGGATGCGGGCTCTTACAATTACATTCAACTTGTACAAGGCTCCAGGAATAATGGTGGACAGTCCAGCCATTTTCCAACCCAGTTTTTAGTTGACCTTTTTGAATGTACCGACGGTAGAAACATTGCATCGTCACCATTGTACAATCCTGCAAGGCCAAATCAAAACCGTGATCCACGTATGGGGCAAACCGTATTTGTACCCGGTGATACCATGGTGGTGCAAGGGTTTACAAGCATCATCTTCAATTTCTACGACAGGTTTTTAGCAAGCTATAACCCTACCACAAGGGCAATTACGTTCCCTTCTACAACCGTCAACCAGGACAGCGCAAATATCTTTGGCCCGCGCCTGAATGGTTTAGGTAATTTATGGAAGAAATACTCGCAGGACAGGGATATAAACGGTACGGCGGGTAACCTTTACAGGGTAGGCTGGATATACATGCGTTATGCCGAAATTTTGTTGATCAATGCAGAAGCACATCTCGAAAAAGGCGATCCTGCTACTACGATAGTGCCATCTTTAAATAGGGTAAGGGCACGTGCAGGTATGCCCAATGTTGCAGCGGATGTGGTTGGCGATGCAAATCGGTTAAAGCAACTGGTGCGCCGCGAAAAGATGGTGGAGCTTGCGAATGAAGGTTTGCATTTACCCGATATGCGCCGTTGGGATAATGGCGCATATGCCCAGAAGGTGCTGCCTGGCCAATTGTATGGTCAGGCGAATTCACCAATGCGTTTTGTACCTAATGTCGGCCTCGAGTTTATTAACCCTGCACCACCGCCTGTATTTGATCCGGTATACCAGGTGCCTGTTTCCTGGCCAAATGGTGATGCCCTCAGGTTAAAACGAGAGGTCAGGATTTACAATCCAAACCAGCATAGCTTACTTCCGGTGCCACAAGGTGAGCGCGACAAGGTGCCGGCGTTAACCCAAAATCCAGGCTGGTAATCATTCATCATCTGAATACAAAGGGGTAGCAATAAAATGCACCCCTTTTTTGTACCTATATGAAAGCCAGAGCGGAGAGTCTTGACGCACTCAGGGGTTTTGCCATACTGGCGATGGTCCTCTCGGGCAGCATCGCATATGGTGGTGTTTTGCCGGCATGGATGTACCATGCACAGGTGCCGCCCCCGCTGCACAAATTCATACCCTCATTGCCGGGCATAACCTGGGTAGACCTGGTATTCCCGTTTTTCTTATTTAGCATGGGTGCCGCAATTCCGCTATCATTAGCACGGTTGGAAAGGACCGGGACAGGCGCAGGCAAAATGTTATGGATTGCAACAAGGCGTTACCTGCTGCTAACGTTTTTCGCCTTGTTTACCCAACACATGAAGGCCTGGGTAATTGCAAAGGAACCCGGGACCACAGAACAACTGATCTCCATCCTGGGCTTCCTGTTGCTGTTCTTCCAGTTTTATGAATACAAGGGCGATCGATACAGAAATCTATTCCTGGGAGTAAAAATTTCTGCGGTTGTGCTTGCCGTGTTCCTTTTGTATAAACTGCCGTTTGCAAGTGGACGAGGTTTCCAGTTGAATACGGTCGATATCATTGTTCTCGTATTAGCCAACATGGCTTTTTTTGGTACGATTGCCTGGTGGGTAAACAAAAAATTTACCTGCTTTAAGAATGGGATTATTGCTGTTTGTGATGGCCGTTTTTTTGGGCAGCACAGAAACAGGAAGCTGGAACGAAAGCCTGTTTAATTTCACGCCATTGCCATGGATGTACAAATTTTATTACCTCAAATACCTGTTTATTGTGTTACCGGGAACGCTTGCTGGGGAATGGTTGATCGATCATAAGAACACGAATGATGATGGAGTAAACAGTCAAAGGCTGCTTTTAATCGGGCTACTATGTTTTGTGTTAATAGGAATGAATGTAGCACTGCTCTTCAGCCGAATTTTAGTACTGAACCTGGGTGTAACGGCTGTACTGTTGATTGCTATTTACTACCTGGTCAGGGCAATTGCACCAGCGAATAAATTATTGAAGAACTGCTTTTGTGCAGGTGCTTACCTCTTATTGTTAGGTCTTTTTTTCGAAGCTTATGAAGGCGGGATCCACAAGGATCCTTCAACATACAGTCATTACTTTGTAACAGCAGGCCTTTCCTTTTTTATGCTCATTGGCTTCTATGGTTTACAACTGAGCAAGGCAGGATCGCGGGTTGTTCACTTCCTGGCCCTGAATGGCCGCAACGCTATGGTGGCCTATGTTGCCGGTAGCTTACTATTGCTACCCCTGTTGCACCTGACGGGTGCGATAAAGCTTTTGGATAGCATGAGAGGAAGTGTGTGGAGTGGTTTTCTTCGTGGTGTTTTATTTACGGGAATGGTCTCCCTGGTTACCGTGTTTTTTACGAAACGTAAATGGTTTTGGAGAACCTGAGTCAATACTCAACATCCGGAATTTTCCGTCTTCATTAAAGACAACCAACTAAATGAAAGTTTCGGCCAGTATCAGGTAATAGCTGGGTCTTCGATGTTATAAGTCTATAATCATTTTTCCCCCGCTTAGGAGTTGCTGGTGTGTGATGGATGTAACCAGGGTTTTTCCATTTAAGCTTACCTTTTTAATCCTTTTTTCTCCGCTACTTGCTTTGCTTACCTTAATAGAAAGGCGTTTACCGTTTGGCAATGCAATCATTGCTTCGTCAACAAGCGGATAACCAAATACATATTCACCACTGGCCGGGTTCATCGGGTACATGCCTAGTGCGGTCCATACCAGCCATGCACTCATTTGCCCGCAATCATCGTTGCCGCTCAAACCATCTGGACCCAATTTGTATACACTGTCTACAACGGTTGTAATTTGCTTGGCCGCTTTTTGCGGGTAGCCTAATGCAGCGTACATGTAAATAATGTGATGACTGGGTTCATTACCATGTGCATACTGTCCGATCAACCCGCTGATGTCGCCGGAGACATTCGTGCCATGTAATTCGGATGTAGTTGAAAACAGGGTATCCAGTTTAGCAACTAACCGCTCTTTGCCGCCATATAGTTTAGCCAGTCCCTGAACATCATGTGGTACAAAAAAAGAATGTTGCCACGCGGTTCCTTCTACATACTGGCCTTCAAAACCATGCTCAGAAAGCAAGGGATCAAAGGGTGAAATGAACTTGCCGCTGCTGTCTTTTGCACGCATAAATCCGGTGGTGGAATCAAACAGTTTTTGATAACTTAAACTCCTTTTCGAAAAGGTTTGGTAATCGCTCGTCTTGCCCAATTTTTTTGCGACCTGCGCTATGCACCAATCATCAAACGCATACTCTAGCGTAATGGTAACACTCCAGCCATGTTTGTCTTGCGGTAAATATCCATAACGGATATACTCTTGTGTGCCCCTTTGTTTTTGATTTGCACTTTTCAGCATCGCCCTGTATGCTTTCTCTACATCAAAACCCTTCACCCCCTTTAAAATAGCATCTGCTAACACCGGGATGGCATGGTAGCCGGTCATGGTGTTGGTTTCCCAGGTACTTAGGTCCCATACCGGCAGTAAACCGTTGTCGTCGTAAAAGGAAAGCAGGCTATTCAGCATGGCTGGCAAGCGCTCGGGCTGTGTTAAAGTAAAAAGCGGGTGGAGGGCACGGAAGGTATCCCATAACGAAAAGACGGTGTATTTGTCGCCAATACTTTTCTTAACCAGGTTATCCTGGTTGCGATACTTTCCATCATTGTCGGAATAAATAACGGGTGCCAGGCAGGTGCGGTAAAGCGCCGTATAAAACTTGGTTTCGAAATCCGGCGCTGAGGTAATCTTAATTTTGCTTAGTTCCCTTTCCCATGCTTCGTCTGCTTTGCTGCTTACCTGTTCGAAACTGGTATTAGCTGTTTCCTTCAACGCGTCCAAAGCCTCTGCCATACCTACACTGCTTAAAGCTACACGCACAGTTAGCGGTTTGCTTTCGGTGCTAAAATGAAGTGCCATCTTTGCATCCCTTCCTTCTATCTTGGTCAGCTTTGCAGTTGACGGTCGAGAAAACCGTGCAGCAAAGTACACGCGCTGATTTTTTGCCCAGCCGGTTGAGTAGCGTTTACCAACCAGGGTGCTATCATTTACGAGTTGCAGGTATCCCTGTGTAGGCTGGTCCCAATTGATGTGAAAGCCCATGTCGAACTGCAGCCAGCCATCATTACCCGGGAAAGTGTACCGGTGAAAGCCATTGCGGTTGGTTGCCGTCATTTCGCATAAGATGCCGTTGTCGAGTTTTACTTTATAATACCCCGGTCTGCCGCTTTCCGCCCCGTGGGAAAACGAACTTCGTACATCCCCGGTACCCGACCTGATAAAAGGCATCACCGAAATATCGCACCAATCGCCAATACCAGTACCGCTTAAATGGGTGTGAGAGAATCCTGCAATCGTATCACTGCTGTAATGATACCCACTGCTCCAATCCCAACCTTCTTTACCGTTGTCGGGACTAAGTTGTACCATTCCGAATGGAACCGTTGCACCGGGATAAACGTGGCCATGGCCGCCAGTGCCAAGAAATACATCTACTTTATCGGTGAGCTTTTGAGCGTGGGCAGTAATAAAACAAAGCAGGCCGGGAAGAGCAAACAAAATTTTTTTCATGCTTGATAGTATGTTCATTCGCGATGAATAGCGTACAAGATTGCGATGCCTGAAAGACCAGCGCAGCACTACAGTATACACGCCTCTGCTTCAATTGCGTTTTTTTTTATACCAGCATTGGTTTTCTATGGCGTCATCCTTGCGTCGCAAGCACTTCATCGGCAACCCAATGTGCATCTTTGGTTTTCAACTCAAAGCCCATGTTAATGCTCAGGGCAGTCTAATAATAAGTGGCATTGTGTTTACAGGGCTAATACAGCCGGGCAGAAAACGGCTGCTCCACAGCAACCGGTACCCATAATTGCTCAGTAGAGTCATGCTGTACAAGCCCGCCCGGCTGAAGCCATTCGGACGGGAGTGCGACCGGCCAATCCCCAATTCTATTGGGGAGGGGCAAGCTGCAACGGCTGCTAAATGCTTGTGCTTCCGCCTGGTCCACAAAGAAAACCTATCGGTTTATTTGATAAATGAATACTGGGTAGCAAAAAAGTTGATCTTATCCTTCACCCCTTCATAAAAGAAAAAGACTTCTCCATTTAAACCCTCTGCCCGGTTAGCTTGCACCATTTCGGTTACAAACGCATCACTCTGCAGGGTGCTTCCTGACTTTAGCAGCACCCCCGGGGTGTATAAGTTAAGCCTGGTTTTGAAATAAGGTTTTTGTTGCTGCAGGGTAGTTTTATACGCAGCAATGTCGTAGCGATACACTTGCGGAATTACACCATCAACCCAACTGCTGTCTACCCACGTAGGCCAGTCCTGCAAATATTCGGTTAAGCTAAACGGGTAGATGCTCGGCGCCATGATGACCTTCATATTTGGCTTTAAAGCTTTTAATTCGGTATACATACGCTTCATAAACTGGTTCAGTTTTTTGGCCCGCCATTGTACCCATGCCGCGTTTTTGGGGTCGGCTGGCGGTGTTGCACCCGCATTTTCCGCCTTATATAAGTTAACGGTATAATCATCGTAGCCACCGGTGGTAGGCATGGCTGGTAACCGGTCATCACCCTGTATCCCATCCACATCGTATTTTGTAGCCACTTCTTTTAAAAGGCTCATGACAAAGTTTTGCACTTCAGGATCAAAAGCATTCAGCCAGTCAAAGCCATTTTTTACAAGTAGCGCGCCGTTGATGTCCTTGCCTGCCCACCCGGGTTTAGCCGCTACAATAGGGCCGCCGTTCGCTGAAAACGAAGAAGCAAAGCCGTATTCAAACCAGGCATGCACCTTCATCCCGGCTGCATGGGCCTCTGTAATCATTTCCTGTAAAGGGTCGCGTCCCTCAAATCCTTCTTTAATTTGTTTACCGATCAGGTTTTGCATCACGGTACTTGGATAGATTGTGCGGGCATTGTTGTAAACCACTACAAATACCTGGTTCATACCCGCAGCTTTAAAGGTTGCAACCGTTTGCTTTATGTCGGCAAGGCTGTTCAACGCTGTGCTGGCTGTAGTGGTCACCCATGCACCCCGAAGCGCATTGGCATCAACAACAGGTGGTGGAGGGGGAGGAGTAGGGGTTCCGCCGGTGGGAGAAGTTTTTTTAGAACAACCAACAGCTACTGATAAAAGCAATGACCAGAAATAAATTTGAAGCAATCGCATGGGATATATTTGAATGTTTCGAAATTAAATATTTTTTCTAGCTTTATCCAACTTTTTAAATAATTTTAAAAAGTCATTTATTTGCTGGTTTGCCATTAACCATAACAACGTGCTTAATAACCATCTCAAAGAAAGAAATCCGATCACCTGGATACCGACAACCTGGTTCGCGATGGGGCTTCCATTTGTTGCGTTGGCAGCAGCAAGCTCGATCATGTATAAAAACCTCGGTATCTCCGACTCGAGCATTGCATTCTGGACCTCGCTGATTATGCTACCCTGGACACTCAAGCCGTTATGGGGACCCTTTCTGGAGATGTTTAAAACCAAGAAATTTTTTGTTTATACCACCCAGGTATTTACCGGGGTATTGTTTGGTTTGGTTGGCCTGTCACTTAAGCTCGACGCCTTTTTTGCAGTATCCATTACCCTGCTTGCCATTATTGCCATCAGTGGTTCTACGCACGACACTGCAGCAGACGGGGTTTACCTGGATGAATTAACGCCCAAACTACAGGCTAAATACGTGGGCTGGCAAGGCGCTTTCTACAATATCGCAAAGGTGGTATCGGGCGGTGTACTCGTGTATACAGCCGGCGAGTTGGAGAAGCAGATGGGCATTGCCAGTGCATGGATGGTTGTTATGTTTTTATATGGCGCCATTATGATCACACTCGGCATTTATAATAAAGTGATGCTGCCAACTGGTGGCGAGGCAAAGTCGGTGCAATCTGTTAAAGAAAGCATGGCTACGTTAAAAGATGTTATCGTAACATTTTTCAGGAAACGGAATATTTGGTTCAGCCTGTGTTTTATTGTGTTCTATCGTTTTGCCGAAGGACAGGCAATTAAGATTACACCCTTGTTTTTCAAAGCGGCCCGGGCAGAGGGCGGTCTTGGGCTAAGCACTTCGCAAATAGGTGTTTTGTACGGGGTAGCCGGTGCTGTTGCATTTGTATTGGGTTCTATCGCTGCGGGCTATTTTGTATCGAATAAAGGCTTGACCAAAAAAACCTTGATGATATTATGTTGTTTTTTTAATATTCCTTTCCTGGCGTATGCTTTTCTCGCTATTACGTTACCTGAAAATGTTTATATCATTGGTTCGGCTGTTGCCATAGAATACTTTGGTTATGGCTTTGGGTTCGTTGGGCTGATCCTGTTTATGATGCAAAACATAGCTCCGGGCAAATACAAAATGGCACATTATGCTTTTGGCAGTGGATTGATGAATCTTGGTTTTATGATACCGAGTATGGTGAGTGGTTTTGTGAGCGACTACCTGGGCTACCGCGAATTTTTTATCTGGGTGCTAATTGCAACTTTACCAGCCTTTATTGTAACCTGGCTCGTGCCCCTTGCTAAGCCGGAAGTGGAGCCAACATCAACAGAAATTCAGCAGGAACAAAATATGGTTAGCCAATGAGCAAGCAGACCAATCCTCTTGTACCCGGCGGTTTGACCTTTGTGGATCGGCCGTTGCCCGCCCGGCTGCGCCATCCGGAGGGGCGTCGCAGTCTTGTACGTTCAGTAATGCTATTCAACAATATTGCGGCGAGGGCGGTGCAACTGTGTAACGGTGCACATCACAAATACATTAGTCGTTATGCTCGCTACATGTTTACAAAGGTGAAAGTAAACCTGTTGAAATCATTGGTGTTGCAAACCTGCTTTTTGTGCTACGCTATAAACGTGTTGGGCCAGGAAATTGATACCACTTACCTGACTACTTATTACAGCCAAAAGGTTTCTCATTTCAGGTTGCTGCCCAATACACCCGGAGAAATCATATTCCTCGGCAACAGCATTACTGATATTGGTGAATGGACAGAGACCTGGCAAAACCTTCGTGTAAAAAACCGCGGTATTTCAAGTGACAATACGTTTGGCGTGCTGGCGAGGTTAGATGAAATAGTAGAATCAAAACCTTCCAAAATATTTATACTTATCGGCATCAACGACATCGCCCGGAATACTCCCGACAGCGTCATCCTGTCGAATTATAAAAAAATCATACAGCGCATAGAATCTGCATCGCCCCGAACCATCATATATGTACAAAGCATTCTGCCCACCAATGACGCGTATACGGCCTTTATACGCCACCAGCATAAAGACGAGCATATCCGGTTTATTAATAAAAGACTGGAGAGCATGTGCAAAGGCAGCAAACTTATTTATGTAGACCTATACAGCCGGTTTATCGATGCACAGGGCAAGCTGGATAAACGCTATACCAATGATGGCTTGCATCTTACGGGCGAAGGCTTTGCGCTTTGGAAAACGATTTTATTGGAGAAAAAACATATGAAATAATCATGCTGATAACAGGCACCTTTATCGACGAAATCAGCCACGACATTCCCCACCAAAATTGGGGAGCTGCTGAGTGGGAGCACGACTTCAGATACATGCAGGCTGCCGGCATTGATACGGTTATTCTCATTCGTTGCGGGTATCGCAAATTTCTTTCTTATCCGTCTGCTTACCTGATAAACGCACACGGTTGCTTTGCACCGCCCGTCGACCTTGTTGAAATGTTTCTTACGTTATCGGACAAGTATAACATGAACTTCTATTTCGGTTTATACGACAGTGGCACTTATTGGGATACCGGTAACCTGTTTCACGAGATAGAAGACAACAAGTTTGTAATTGAAGAAGCCTGGAAAAAGTACGGCCACCATGCTTCGTTTAAAGGCTGGTATTTGAGCATGGAAATCAGCCGGAGGACCATTGGCGCAACAGAGGCCTTCCGTACGCTGGGGCTACAATGCAAAGCAATAAGTGGAGGCTTGCCCACTTTTATCTCACCCTGGATCGACGGTAAGAAGGCTGTGCAGGCGGCCTCAACGGAGTTGACTAAAACTGATGCGGTAAGTGTAGAAGAACATCAAAGAGAGTGGGGTGAAATATTCAGCGGCCTGCAGGGCAGTGTTGATGCAGTGGCTTTCCAGGATGGTCATATTGATTATACAGAACTGGATGCTTTTTTTTCGGTAAATAAACAACTGGCCGATCAGTACGGCCTTCAATGTTGGACCAATGCAGAAAGCTTTGACCGTGATATGCCGATCAAGTTCTTGCCGATCAAATGGGAAAAGCTTAGGTTGAAGTTAGAAGCCGCCCGACGGTGTGGTTACGATAAGGCGATCACGTTTGAATTCGCGCACTTTATGAGTCCGCAAAGCGCCTATGTTCAAGCCCACCATTTATACAATCGTTACGCAGAGTACAAAAATTCATTTTAACAACCATGCAAAAATATCTATGTACTTGTTTGGCGGTATTTTTCTTTACCATTTTGCTAAGCGCACCTTCACTAGCACAGGTGCGTGGCACCTGGGTTACCAATGTAGGCAGCGATGCGTTGACATCAAAACAAAAGGTAAGGGAAACGGTACAGCGCTGCAAGCAATTCGGTCTCAATACGATCTATGTTGTTACCTGGAACAACGGTGTGACGATGTACCCAAGCGAGGTAGTGGAGAAATATGTCGGGGTAAAACAAGACCCTGTTTACAAGGGTTTCGATCCGATCAAAGAAATTATCGCGGAAGGCCACAAGGCTGGGTTAAAAGTGATTGGCTGGTTTGAATTCGGGTTCTCGTACGCGTACGACGATACCTCAGGAGTATGGTTGAAAAAATACCCGCATTGGGCCGGGCGAGATGCAGCAGGAAACTTACTAAAAAAAAACAAGTTTTACTGGTGGAACTCGTTGCATCCGGAGGTGCAAACTTTTATGAATGAAATGATACTAGAGTTTGTAAACAAATATAACGCTGATGGCATACAGGGCGACGATCGCTTACCAGCCATGCCGGCTGAAGGTGGATACGACGATTTTACAAAAGCACTTTACGCAAAAGAACACAACGGGGGGCTGCCGCCTGCTAACAGCAAAGAACCTGCATGGCTGCAATGGCGGGCAGGTAAATTAAACGAATATGGCAAAGCCTTGTATACCGCAGTTAAAAAGCAACGTCCGGGAGCCATCGTATCCTGGGCACCGAGCATTTATCCCTGGAGCAAAGAGCAGTATTTGCAGGACTGGCCAGCATGGCTAAATGGTGGCTATGCCGATGAAATTCTGCCGCAGGTGTATCGTTACGATATAGCTGCGTATGAGAAAACGTTAAAAGAATTGTCTGATCAACTGACCACCAAACAAAAACAAAACATATTTCCCGGCATACTCACATCATTAGCCGATGGTTTTTTGGTAAAGCAGGACATGTTGGAGCAAATGGTTGCATTAAACAGGAAATATGGATTTGGTGGCGAGAGTACGTTTTATTATGAAGGCATGAAGAAGCTAAAGCCTTTCTATCGACCAAAACGTTAACAAGTAATAGTTCCAATTATACCCTTTAACAAAAATTAGTTGTACCCGGCAAGTGCAGCACACTTAAGGACTAATGTTTAAATACGGTACCTGCGCCCTTATTATGAAGGAGGCAATTTTTTTTTCATTTTATCATTGAAACACCACCGACTACTCCCCGGTTCTAAAGCTCGTAATCCTCTTGTTTACGGGCTTTTTCTTTTACTTAAGCATTTTGTAGAGGGTTCAAGAAAGTTGCAGGTTATATAAATAGAGAATTAGTGAATTGCCTTAATCAGATATTTGTAACACACTGTTGCAGTTTCGGTTTTGACAGATTTATGTCGTTTGGCCCGGGGGAATAAGGCAATTTAACTTAGAAGGATAATTAAAACGTGATTTTTACAATATACATCTTTTCCAAGGAAGCCCTTTTTGGTCTGATTTACTTTGCCTTTACAATCTTGGGGCTGAATGTCGCTCTTGATTGATGATGTCTTATCCTGGAGCAAATTCTTCCCCATAACCTTAATAATTGCACCACCCACGGCCACCTAAAACGAGTTAGCAAAAAAACATACTTGCGCAATATTCACTTCCACAGCAATATAACAGGAGATATTATGTTTAGTAGGTACTACTTAATCCAAAATTTTAAATATGAAATTTCCAATCTTGATTTTCGCTACCCTCTCTTTTTTTATTGCCTGCAATTCTAAAAAGAATACAAGCCTTCAAACGGCAAAAGTTGACTCTTCTGTTTTTTTAAGGGATAACACTGCAGCCGACTCCGCTGCAACGCCACAACTTTCCCCCGGCACCCAGCAGGTTGTTGTGGTTGAACGTCGGGACCCGAATGGTTCAATTACGACTACGACTACCACCAGCAAAACCAGCAATCCCACTAAACCTGCTTCAGGCGCAAGTACAACTTCTACTAAACCTGCGACTGCGCCGGGTGACAGACCTGATACAACTGTTACGCCCCCAGTGGTAGTAAAGAAAAAGGGATGGAGTAACAAAGCTAAAGGTGCCGTTATAGGCGGAACAAGTGGTGCAGTTGTTGGAGCCGTGGTAAGTAAAAAGAAAGTCAAAGGAGCAATTATCGGGGGTGTTGTCGGTGCTGCAGGTGGCTATATCATTGGTGACGTAATAGATAAAAAACAAACTCCTTAACAGTTCTATTGTACCTGCTACTATCAGTGTTACCATCGAATAAATTATAAGTTTTCCGGAGTAAGGGTGTCGTTCCCCAAGAGAAATACTAACGGGGGTTCCGCTGATGATAAGCTTTTATTCCGCCGGGCTGGTTAACACACCGGCCCAGCGCAAGAACGCCACACTCGAGTCTTCACGCGGTCACTTGGGGAAACAAAAAAGTTTTAAAGCCAGCAAGTCTTTGATTTAGCTGGCTTTTTGCATTTTGGGAATATCAAGCTGAATCATTGTACATTCCGTTCTAAATGGCTGTGGCTTTCACACCAGGCTTCATTCTATGGGGGTGTGGCCTCCACAAAGCAGGTAATAATGGCGGACAGTGATAACATCCACTATCTTTAATACCCGCTTAAATGCCGCACAAGGATTTGCAGTTGAACGGAGCGTCGCAACCGGGGTATCATCAAGGTGATGTCGCCGGCGGCCAAAAAAAAGAGTATGGTACAGCAGTCAATTGTTCGGCGGGATTTATCTTACGTCGACACAGCGGCAACAACTTAATCAAACTAAAATAATCTAACTATCAAGGGTCATATGAAAGTATTAAGCCAGCGTAGCGCATCAGCTTTACAATGTGTACTCATTTGTTTTCTGGTGCTACCAACCCAACTATTTTCGCAAACCGTTACCAGCCGTATAAGCCTTAATCAACTTGGCTTTTACAATTTTTCTCCGAAAACAGCTGTGGTAACCGGACCCGTAAATGCGGTTAATTTTTACATTACTTCCACCAACCTCCGTGACACTTTGTATACCGGCACACTTGGCCCGGAAGTAAAGTCGGCTTATTCTAATACGATCACAAAGCAGGCTGTATTTTCGACATTTACCCGCAGCGGAAGTTATGTGGTAGTTGTTCCCGGCGTAGGCCACTCGTATGTATTTGAAATCGGCAACGGGGTAAACAGCCTGGCAGCGATATCAACAATAAAGGGTTACTATTACCAGCGCGTGTCGATGCCGTTGGAAGAAAAGTTTGCAGGCAAGTGGCACCGCTCCGCAGGACACCCCGATGCGGTGGTTTATATTCATGCTTCTGCGGCAACAAAGGAGCGGCCGGAAGGAACGATAATTTCTTCACCGGGTGGCTGGTACGATGCCGGTGATTACAACAAGTACATCGTGAATTCCGGAGTGTCGATGGGAACCATTTTTTCTGCTTACGAAGACTTTCCCGAATACTTTAAAACCCTTAACACCAACATACCCGAAAGCAATGATGCCATACCTGATATTCTAAACGAAGCCTTGTATAACCTACGCTGGATGTTAACCATGCAGGACCCCAACGATGGTGGGGTTTATAACAAGTGTACCAATGCCGCTTTCGATGGAATGGTTATGCCAGGCATTACCAAAGCACCGCGTTACGTGGTACAAAAAGGAACTGCAGCAACACTCGATTTTGCCGCAGTGACCGCACAGGCGGCTCGTATTTTTAAGCAATATAAAAGGCAGTTCCCCGGGTTGGCCGATAGTTGCCTGCTTGCTGCAACGAAGGCCTGGCAATGGGCAGTTGATCACCCCGCAATGGAATACAACCAGGGAGCCATCAACCAGGTAAACAAACCCGAAATTTCGACCGGCGGTTATGGCGACCGCACCTTTAACGATGAATGGCTTTGGGCCGCAGCAGAACTATTTGTAACCACGAAGGAGGCCCGGTACAGCACCGTTGTAAATGAACAGATGAAGCACGGGGTTGGACTGCCATCATGGGCCAACGTGGGAATGCTTGGATACTATACCTACCTGCGATTCGCAACTCAACTACCTGCGGCTGCCCGTGATACGGCACTGCGTATGAAAGAAAGGATTTTGAACATCGCGAATGGCTACCTACAAGGTGTTAAGACCAATGCTTTTGCAACCGTGATGGGACAGTCGGCGAGGGACTTCAACTGGGGAGGCAATTCCAATGCGGCAAACCAGGGCAACCTGCTGATTAAGGCGTACCAGCTTACGGGCGAAAAGCATTATGTTGACCATGCGCTTACAAACCTCGACTACCTGCTGGGCAGAAATGCAACCGGGTATTGCTTTGTAACGGGTCTTGGAAGCAAGTCGCCGATGCACCCGCATCACCGCCCCTCCGTAGGCGATGGCATCATAGAACCTGTGCCCGGATTACTGGTAGGCGGACCAAACCCCGGGATGCAGGACAAGTGCCAATACGAGTTTACAGAACCTGAAACCGCTTATGCCGATATTGATTGTTCGTATGCTTCGAATGAGATTGCGATCAACTGGAATGCACCCATGGTGTACCTCGCAAATGCGGTTGAAGCTTTGAAAACAAAGGTGGGTTATGTAAGTAAGCAGTGACGCCCGAAGGAGCGGAACGTACTTCAGATGAGTCGAAGGTGCTACCTTCAAACGCATCGGATCGCTGCACAAGACGATGCCGTAAACATTATTAGTAATCGTGCGAACCCCGTATGCACGTAGCGACCGGGATTTTACCAACGTATCGATGATGTATTGAACACACCCGAACGCAAATACATGGAACTAACATTACCCGCATTTAAGATAGAGGTTCAACAGGAACTGGATCGGATTTTAACCTATTGGTCGAATTATGCCGTTGACTTTAAGCATGGCGGGTTCGCTGGCAAGATCAGTAACGACAACCAGGTGGATGCCCGTGCCCCTAAAGGATCGGTACTGAACAGCAGGATACTTTGGAGTTATTCCGCCGCATACAACATCAACAAAAAAGCACAATACCTGCAATTAGCTGAACGGGCTTATAAATACATGGTCAACTATTTCATTGATGAAAGGTATGGCGGTGTATTCTGGACGGTTGACTTCGAGGGGAAGCCTTTAGATACAACAAAGCAGGTCTACGCTATCGCGTTTGCCATTTATGGCTTAAGTGAATATTACCGCGCCTCAGAAGAAGAGCAGGCAAAACAACTCGCGATGCGGTTGTATGATGTAGTAGTAAAACATAACTGCGACAGTCAGTACGGAGGTTATACAGAAGCTTTCTCGAGGGAGTGGAAGGAATTGGAGGGACTGCCAGGGAGCCATAAGGATGCAAATGAAAATAAGTCGACGGACACACACCTCCATGTACTGGAGGCCTTTGCAAACCTCTACCGTATCTGGCCCGATAAAGACCTGAAACAAAGGATTGTTGAACTTATTAAGCTCTTCCTAAACCAGATAATACACCCGGTAGGTAATCACCTCAGCCTGTTTTTCAACAAGCAATGGGTACCCCAGGGGAATACCCAATCATTCGGGCACGACATTGAAGCCGCCTGGCTGATACAGGAGGCGGCTGAGATCATCCAGGATGCGGCACTTGCTGAAGTTGTGAAAGCCCGGTGTGTTGAGGTTGCTAATGCTGCAAGCCGCGGATTAGATGTTGACGGGGGTTTGTGGCTCGAATACACTTTTGATGATCAGCACTTGGGAAAAGAAAAGCTTTGGTGGCCCCAGGCGGAAGCAATGGTTGGTTATTACAATGTATGGCAAATCACTGGTCAAGAGGACTACCTGCAAAAAGCGCAGGGCAGCTGGCAATTTATAAAGAAACACCTTTTGAGCCCGGAAGGTGAATGGTATTGGGGGGTAGACGCAAATAACGCAATTATGAAGGGGGAAGACAAAGTTGGCATGTGGAAGTGCCCTTATCATAACAGCAGGGCTTGTATGGAGATTATCTCGCGCATAAAGTCATAAGAAAGTCCGGTGCTAACTTGTATGCTTAGGAAAAGGTCGGGTCTATAGCTAATTAACGTAATGAGCTGATGGGTGCCGGTCATCCAGCTGGATTAGCAACCATGTTACCGTCAGGACTCACCCGCTCGCTAGTGTGTTCCAGCGAACATACCGAGGTGAGTAATATTGCCAGATCGGTTCCTGATCTTCAAGCGCCGGAAACATGTTGTTTAATACAGATCCGATAACAATGACGCTATTGTTTGACTTCCCACGCCAACATAATGCACGAAACATAGCGGACTTTCAAACAAAGCAACGATACCTTCATGGTTTGTAACGGACCCGCAATGTGTAATGTTCAGCAATATGTCTTCGTTCTACCATTGAAGCATTGCTGAAACGGACCGGCTTTCAGTTTTTTGATCATCGGCAGACTGGTGTAACCAGCTCCGCTGGTTGAAGAGGAGTGCGCAAAGTGCAATTTACCTTGAAGCCAGTTTTACCGAGCTCATGAAGCAGGGAAAAGAAGATTTTACCCGGTCAGTACTAATTGTACAATTTAATGTCTATTGCCTGTGCATCTTCAAACCTTCCCGTTTTTTCCGCTACCCTGATCCGGTAAACGTTTCCATCGCTTTCATGCGAGGCTGCTACCAACTTTGCCAGATCGCGTGAGAGTTGAACCGTTTCACTGGTTTCCTGTGGCAATGTTCTGTGTAGTAAAGCTTGCCACGCCTGGTTCCGATCCCCCGCATTGGTAATCTCCTCGAACGTGCCCCATAATATAACCGTTCTCCAATTGGCCATATTCTCAAAGGCTTCTACTTCAAAACAAACATTTGGGTTTTTTTTCATTGCATCAATCTTCATCCCGCCTTTGCTGTGAATGAAAATGAATGTTCCGTCGTAAGAATAGCTTATCGGCACAATATAAGTGACCTGGTCAGCGTGACAGCCGATCCTTCCAATGACCTGGTCGCGAAGAACCTCTTCAATTTCGGTACTGTTTAATTTTCCTATCATCGGTTTTTATTGTGAAAATAGCCTGTCAGGCGACTGCGACATATGACCACCATCATCCTGATAAATGACCCTTGTTTCCCAGCTGCTGCAGCATATAGCAGGTAGTAGCCAAAACGTTCTTTAGGCTAATGCTATGTAATTAATCTTGCGATGCTTGTTAATGTATTAGAAAATCAGCAGGTATATAAATCACTTGTTGTTGTCGATCAAAATAGTAGTATGTATTTGTATACGTAAGGTACCTGGATTACGAATAATGTGTTACATAGCTTTTTTTACAATGCAATACACCAGATAAAAACACAAGGCTTGCATAATTATTCAAGCTGGAAGCTGCTCCCGCTAAAATTAATTTGTTAGGGATTCAGGAATAAAAAGGCGCTTTGGGCGGTGAGTTCGTTAACAATGACTTTTATAGAAGGTGGGTAAGAATGTCGGCAAAAGCAAATAAATCTTCCAAAAAAAATATCTAATTTCTAAATCTTCAATTCATTTTTCAATTATTTATTAGAAAAGCATTGTGCCATAACCGAAGACTTTCACGCTATCCACAGTCTTAAAGCTGCGCAGATGCCCCATATCCGGGCCGGCTCAGATCCGGCTTTCATTTGAATAGTCGGGTTAAAGGTATGATTTTAGGACACTGAGGTGAAACTGATTGTATACCTGTAAAAAGCTTTTGTCAACAAATAAAAATTGTTTGCAGGAATTCTTCACCTTAAATGTATTGAATGAAAAAAACGCTACAATTATTTTTTATTGCGATTGTTACTGTTCTAAGTTGTACCCCTGAAAAAACAACCTTCCAGGTAGTCAGGCATTCTTCAATGAGCTTCAATTACGACTCATCTTCAACATGGAAGGCTAAAACGTACGACATTTCTCCGCCCACTCAGGCAGTTGTTTATCCTGCTGATCCCCTTATTCCGGGAACATTATACAACAGGTACACATTACAGGCATTTGGTGTAGACGATAAAAACAGAAACCTTCAAATTGTGATGGTGTTTGACACCAAGGAGCAGAAGGTTTTTACAGGGGAATACAAAACAGCTTACACCGGGGACAAAGGGCTAAAAGAAGTGCAGGTTTATGATATGGACAATGCCAGCCTCGCATTCTATCAGATGTATGATAACGCGTTTTCCACACTGAAAATCACCAAACAAAGTACTAGTGAACGATTGATCGCCGGAACCTTTCAGATCATGCTTCGTGATGCGCGTGATACTACCAGGAAAATGACCATTACCAGTGGCACATTGACGGACGTAAGCTACTAATTCACACATTAAACCTTATTCATGAAATATATTTACCTAAGTATTATTACCATAGCATTTGTGCTAACATCAGGAAAAACGCATGCACAAACCAGCCAGAAACCTTTGGACTCATTACCCGCTGCTGTGAAAACCTCTAACTCCGGCTTCGACGTAATAATCCTGCATAATGGAGAAATCTTGCATGGTCTTGTAAAAGAGCTAGGGCTCCAGGTAATTAAATACCAACGTACCGACATACCAGATGGGCCCGTATATACCATCCCGCGTATTGATGTGTATGCGATTAGCTATAGGAACCAGGTTAAAGAATACATGAGCCCGGTGATGGTTGAGCCAAATAACCAACTCCGCAATAAAGTTGATGCCAGAAGAGACCGTTGGAATGACTATCCGATCAACAGAGAAGTGTTGTTGTTCAAAGAAAATAGCTTTCGTATTGGAGTTGGTTTTATAAGCGGCTATACAAAAGTTGCAAAAGCCGATAACTATGCAAAGACGAGCGCTTCACCAGTTATTGCACTGGCTTATGACACCCGGTATCGCACAGACTTACGGCTGGGTTTACAAATGGCGTTTGGATCGCAGAAATTCTCGAAACAGGAATTTAGTACATACGACAGCATACAAAGTGTAAGCAATTTAAAAGAAAACATTTTCACCTTTTCGCTCTACGGTAAATACAGTAGCAAGGCAAGCTATGCTAATCTAAGACCTTATGTGATCCTGGGACTCGGCATCAACACGTCTAATGTACGTACCGAAAGCGAACTGAAACTTACCAGCAATCAAACTTTGTTGGTGAGTTCCGGCAGCCGTTCTGCCGGGTTGGGAATTCTTGCAAGGGTTGGTGCAGATTACTTTTTTGGCGGTCCTTATGGTTTGTTCGCTGATGTAGGTGCGGGAGCTTCTTTAATACAATTAGGTGCAATAATTAATTTACAATAACAGCTATAAATCGATAATATGAAAAAACGTATACTTTCAATTGGTGTAATCATGCTAATCGCAAATTACCCGCTTTTTGCCCAGGACAATAAAACGGAAAATCAAAAAAGCACCATTGCCGTTTCATTGGGAGCTGCGGCCAATTATTATTATGGACAGGGCGACCGTAATTTTGGTGAGTTTGAAAATGAACGCGTAAACTGGCAAATAAATGGATTGTTAGGATTGACCATTTTACGGGATAAAAACGGGCGTAGAACAATGTTAGCAGGATTTGGCGCTTACGGATTTAATAATGAGTCGACAATAAAAAAAATCTTTTCAGATCAGCAATATGTAACTACCAGGATTAACCAGGCAAAGCTGAATAATTTTTACCAGTTAGAAGGGGGCTTATTAATCGGCGAGGTATTGCGCCTCAGCACAGGTGTGGGTCAACAGCATTTCGAAGGGCAGGCTATTGCAGGGGCAAATGGTGATATACGCCTCGACGCAAAATCATTAAAGTACAATTCCACTACTGTTGGTTTCAATTTCAACCTTAGTGCTGTTGCTTTGATCATCAACGTAAACTTTGCGCACGGAATAGATTACGAAAAAACAATTGTTACCCCGTCAGCCGGTTTAATGCTTCGCCTGTAAGCAGTGCCTCATGCCGGAACGATTTTATCGGACTTGTCATCGATGGTTAGATATGCCCGCTCATGTGCACCCGGCAAGATGATGCAGTTCACATATGCTTGATAAGATCGGGAGTAACAGTTTATCTGTTCGTTTGGTTATTTGTATAGGTTCAGATTTCCTAAAAGAGCTAAATTTTCTTCTTGTGCCTTTTTTGAGTAGGAGTACAGTTACTGCATTTTACTGATTATAGCCGTTGTTTATCCAAACAAGTGACCGGCCAGGTCTTTATCGTGATTATAGATGTCGTCAACAAAGTGTATAATGCCTTCATGGTCGACCCATGAGGTAAAATAAGTGATGAATACCGGAACTGGTTTATCCAGTTCCACCCACTTTTCAGTTGTTTGGTTCATTGCAGACCTTATCTTTTCCTGGGTCCATTCGGATTGATCCCGTAGCAGGTATGCAGCCAGATCAAAAGGTTTGTGCAACCGGATACAACCATGACTAAAGGCTCGCTGTTGTTTATTGAACAGGCTTTTGGATGGCGTGTCGTGAAAGTAAATGTTGTATTTATTTGGAAAAATAAATTTGACCTTACCCAACGCATTTCCTTTGCCTGGCTTTTGACGTACAACAGGTAGGTTTCCGCTGTAACCGGTAATTTCCATATTATTCCTGGCTAAATACCCCCCGTTACGTTTTATCGCCGGTAGTATTTCATTTCTTACAATGCTTTGCGGAATATTCCAGTATGGGCTAAAGACAACATATTTTAGTTTATCTGAGAATATAACGGTGCGGTTTGCTGATTTACCCACAACGATGTCCATCCCCGAAACCCATTTTCTATTTTCGATGATGTGTAGCCTAAACTCAGGAATGTTAGCCAATAAATAATTTTCGGGCAATTCGGGCATCCACTTCATTCTTTCAAGATTGACAAGCATTTGCCTGATTCTTTGTTCGACCGGAACATTTAGTGCGCTGATTAGTTCGGTTCTTATTATTCCATCTTCCTTGAACCCAAAAGTTCGTTCTGCCTGTTTTACTGCAAGCACCAGGTCTTCTGAATACGTTGACGAGGTATCACTGCCTGCGTAGTTGCCGGAGGAACTCAGGCGTTTTTTCAATTGGATGATAGACGGATCATCGTCCCCAACCCCCAGTGTTCTTTTACTAACGGGTATCTCGCCCCATCCCCCAAGTTGTTGAATTTTACGATAACGGAACAGTTGGGATTGCAGCCCTTGAAAAGCTTTGTTAAGTGGTTTCCATTCACCTGTTCTGCCGGAAAGCACGGTGTCGAGTAGTGCAATAGCTTTTAATTTCCGCCTTGGAATATGCCATTGAACCGTTGCGGGATCAACCTTGCCCCCATAAACGAAGTCGACATATTCAAAAAAGTGCATGGTAAAACGGAGTTCAACTGAAGCACTCGCCTTGTTTTGGCTGATGATCAAACTATCGTTTGTCAATAATGTGTCAATTAACTCGTGGAGTTCCCTATCGTAAATGCCGCTGTCGGCAATTTGGCGGGCCTCGTTATTGTGCGCATACCAAAATCCCTGCGCCTGGCTTGTAAGCCCGTTTTCATCAAACCATGCGGTACTGTAGTTACGGGCATTGTAAAAGCTCCGCATGTGATTTTTGATACTATCGGATGGTACGTTTTTATCGAGGAAATTTTCCAGGATAGTGCTGTCAATAAATACCGGGGTGTAAGCGTTTGACTTATTGATGGTGGTATCACGGGGAGTTATTGAAGGCCGTGCTTGCCGTTCATTACATGCCACTGTCAATAGGATGGAAAGTGAAATAGTGGTAAAAATATGGATATACCTCAGTTTTGTCATTTTGGTAATGGATTTATTGATGACTTTATCCGGTGCAACAGGAATGTTTGCCATTAGCATACAAGTTTTTCAACATTTACTTTGGAAACATCAGAATGAACTAAATCACATTGGCACCATTAATCAGCATAAAATTAATAACCAGTGCTATCGCCCGGAAATGTCGCATGACGGTGATGATGTGCAATTTACGAAAAGCCGAGCCGATAAAACCGTGCATCAACCGGAGTCAAACACTTTAGCACGATCTTATGAAAGTGGCATGCCCGTGCTTCAAATGATCGTTTCGGCTCGTTATATATTGCAGGCCTTATTGCCACACGCATTTAGATAGCGCCGATATCAATCAGGACAGTAAGCACCCACGATCTCTGCAATTGTTATTGGAGCCCTATCCATGATGTGCCTTACTTGATAATTGTTGCCTTAAAAGGTCTTTTACCTAAGCTGCGGGGTTCAGCTGTTTGATTTCGGAATGGTGGACCATACTATTGGAATAATGCATAGGATCGTGGACAAATGGAGATCTGAAAACCTGCTCTACCGGAGCGTTGCAGTTAAACGGAGCGTCGCAACGATGAAACATCAGGGAACTACCGATGACCCACAAAAAACTCCACTTGCGCTGCATCGCTCAACCCGCTTTATCTTTATAAGCGCTCATTTAAATGCTTGCTTTAGCCATAGTGCCTGATACAATTGCTATTTTATTGTCGACGATTACTGTTTTGCTTTTAACCAGCTCCACCGCTTTGCCCAGTCCTGTAAAACCTGCTGCCGCCATTGCTTTACCGTTATCCCGCCCTGGATTTTGCCATCATACAACAAAGGGTTGCTCCGATCGGTGTACCAGTTCGCGCCAAGAGGGTAATCTGTTTTCCTGGATTTACCAGGCCATTGATTATCTACCACCAACTGACCTGGTTGTTCTGGAAAACCGGGGATAGCAGAGCTAACCGTGTAGGAAAGATTTTCCGATTGTTTGGGGGCATACCTGACCACATAATTGCCATCGCCCATGTAATAGCCTGCCCATTTTTGTTCCCCAATACCGGCGGTTACATTTAGCGTGAAGCAAGTAGAGTCTGCAGCGATACTTACCCGGGGTCCTTTGAAATGAAACTCGAGAATTGAGCAAACCGTTACCGTATCGGCAAGAGATGTTGTGCGATTGATTATTTGCCGTGAACTATGATTAAACTTTTCGAAGCTGCCACCCCAACTATCTTTTAATGGGTTGTCGGGATTTCCATCCATCATGTATAGCAGGGAAGGGGTATCGCCCATCTTTACGTTTCCCCGGTAATAGTTTACAAAATCTTTTCCCATGTAACCCGCACCACGGATGTACTCACTGTAGTAATTCGTTGTTTTTACACTGTCCGGCATTCCGCTGTTGGAGAAGAAACCGTAGTAGGAGGAATTTACTTCGATAAACCACAAGTCCGGAAAGTTTTTTACAATGTAGGCATAGCTGTTGGCACTCCATTTTTTGTTGGGTCCACCGATCCAATAAACTTTTATTTGGCTGCGGATGTCTGGGGCATCGTGTAAGGCCTGGGCAAGATCATCAAGGCCGCCCCAGACCAACACCCATAATGGCGGTTTGCTCTTCTTCCTGGCTGATCGAATGATCCAATCAGAACCTTCTGTAGCGCTGGTGTAACCGGCAAATGGGGCGGCGCCCTGACGACCTTGTTTGCATATTGCGCGTAAGGCATCCGGCTTGGGAAAGTCCCTGCTATGTTGTAACAATTTGGGTAAGTCTTTCTCGTATAGCGCAATCATATCAAGTAGGTTTTGCTTTGAGCCAAAACCATAAGAAGGAGATGAAATGAGTCCTTCGGTGTTGAACTTATCGCTGTACATAAGAAAGTGGATCATCGACTGGTTGTCGTCGGGATCTGTGCCACCAATATCGGTACTGATAAGTATGCGGGGCTTATTCGGAACTGGCTTTTGCGCAACTGTTGCCAACATACAAACGAGGCTAGTTAGGAGAACAATCAGTTTTTCCATGCTTATGCGGAATTAAGATGCTGTTTTTTTAGTTGCTCTGCTCCTACCAAACAGTGCCTTACTAAACAGCCAATTACCTATAGTTAACCCTGTTGCCCCAGAGGTCTACCCCAGCAAGGGACACAATACCGGGTAGTTTGAATGCTATGCTGCCATAGACGTAATTGAACAGGCCCTATGATCAATGGGCAGAAGAAGGCGAGGGATTACCTGTGCTCAAATGTATCAACAATTGCGCTTACCTGCTCCAATTTGGCTTGCACGGCGGATAGCTAATTCATTGGGTTTGCATTGAAGTAACGGTAATCGTCAAGCTGAACAACATTGAACATTTGCGCATTCACAAGTTTATGAAATTACGCGGGACAAAGCGGGCCTATGGTATCATAAACATCAGGTTTTGTCATCGAGTAGTACCCATTATGATGCGCGATTGCGGGGATAGCGGCAATGCTTACGTGGTTGCTCCAACAATTACTGACTTATTAAGCAGCCATAAAACGGGCGTACAACAAGGGTGAACTATGAGGAAGAGATCGTAATTATGGCCGCAGGAATAGTGGCAGAGCACAGGATTATAGATGAGCTTTGCCAACGATGGTGTTCCTGCATGATGGCGTTAGATGTGTTGATCTTTGGCGGGATTTCCCGCAAGCCCTGGTGAATTGACAAACTGCAACGTGCTGGTTTATGACCGTGAAGGTCATCGTAAATCTGGCCCGACGCATACGGTTTGCAGCCTGGACTGGGAAGCAAATTTATCAGGAAAGGTCAGCCACTTTTCTCCTTCCAATTAACATATAGTATATACCAGTAATGCTGCTCATCGTGATAAAGCCGATGGTCCACAAAGCTTTTGCCCTGGAGTCGATCCGGTTAGACGTGCGTACCTCGTAGATTGCGGAAACGATGAATACGAGGTAAGCAAGAAGCCCGGTAACCAACAAGAAGTCAGTTCCTTCACGATGTAAGATTCTCAGGTATGCGCCTGCGATTATCGTGAGAAAACCAACTAAAAAACTCCATGTGACAACGGTTCCGATCTTCATACTTCAGATATTTATTTAGCCTAAGTAGCCAGGTAATGAAACTACTTTAACAGTGTTTTATTCCCCGTTCCCTGGCGTGCGTTTACAGTAAGGATAAATTGATGTCTTCCGTAGTTCTAACCCAAAGTGCTGGTTTTTTAAAGATATAAAATGAAGCTGACAAAACCCCCTTGAGACCTGTGTTTGCATGTTGTTCAAGCGATAATATAGGCTATTGCTGCAAAATTTTCAGATACGCAGTCCAGGGTCCAACCGCAGCTGCATATTGCTTTGCCATTACACGGGAGATTTGTGCAATGTGATTTAGATCGTGTACCGTCCATGTTGAAAGCAATTGCGATAAGGTGACCGGCCCGAAGTCGGGGTGAACTCCTGTTCGTTCAAAATCTTTCCCGGTAAGGTGCCGTGAGTGTATGATTTCTAAATTTTTAGCCCGCAATGCTGCAAACTCGCTCAATAGTTCTGCCAGTGATCTGTTTTTATTTGCCTTAACCTGGGCAAAGCGGTCAAAAGGGATGAATGTTTTATCCTGCTGATCTGAAAGAATTATCTCCATCCTTGGGATCCAATCCGTCTTTTCACCTTCAATAAGATGCCCAACGATGTCATAAACACTCCAGGTACCCGGCCCTTCGTTGGCAGATGTCCATTCAGCAGCAAGGTCTTGCAACATTAATAGCAGTACAGCGGGGGTGCGTTCAAGGATTTCTAATGAACGGGCCAGGTTAAACAGCATAGTGATAAGTTTAGAAAATTTTCAAACAGGTGACCATCAGCTTATGCAACCGGGCAAGGCATGCATTATTCTATGGCACCTGGTTCAGTTTTGCTCATTAGCTCAAAGTGTTGTTTGCAGGAACTTCGAAAGCGCCTTCAGGGACGACATTTTACAAGGTAAACTATAATTGATTTAAGCGTTAGCTTCAAAATCTTCCAACCGGATGTCTTCCAATCAATACTCCAAGAAAGGGCCAGGTAGAATGTGGGGTTCTACTTCTGTTTTCAGGTACCTTTAGAGCTTAGCATATTCTACTCAACATATATGAACAAAAACGATGCAATCGACTTCCGTCAGATTGTTACGCAGGCACGCGATGCTATCTTTTCAACGAACGAGTCGTTTGTAATAACCAGCTGGAACCCCGCAGCAGAAAGATTGTACGGGTACAAAGCGCAAACTGTCATTGGCACCCCGCTTGGTTTACTCCTGAGAAGCAGCATTTCAAAACTGGAACGATCACTTCAGTTAGAGGCCCTTCAGAGAGATGGTTATCATAAGGGCGATTACGAGTTCTTCGATAAGGACGGAAGCCCATTATACATCCATGCATCCATTACGGTGTTGAAAGGACCAAGGGGCGAAATCATTGGTTATGTTGCCATACACCAGAATATATCAGACAGGAAAATGGTGGAGGAACACCTGAAGCAATTTAACTCTGCGCTGGAAGAACAAGTGATTAACAAATCTGCACAACTCACCAGCATATTTGAACGGATCACTGATGCCTTTGTCGCCCTTGATATGAACATGTGTTATACCTACATGAACAGGAAGGCAGGTGAGATTTTTCACCGAAATCCTGCCCTTATGTTGGGTAAGCATATCTGGACTGAATTCCCGGAAGGAGTCGGGCTCCCTTTTTACCACGCTTATCATGAAGCGATGAAGAAGCAGGCTTATATCCGGCTCGAAGATTATTATCCACCCTATGACCGCTGGTTTGAAAATCATATTTACCCGTCTCCTGATGGCTTGAGTATTTTCTTTAGGGATATCACCGAGCAAAAGCTAATAGAACAACAGGCAAGGTTAAGCTCCCAGCGCCTTTCTTTACACCTTACCAATTCACCTTTAGCCGTAGTAGAGTGGGATACCGAATCGATTATCACCACGTGGTCCGAACAAGCGCAGCGCATTTTTGGCTGGAGTAAGGAGGAGGCACAAGGAAAGTCGATCGAGGAACTAAAGCTCGTTCACGAAGAAGATGTAACGGACGTAAACAATGTTATCGGGGAACTTTTCAAGGGTGCCACGGCAACATTCAAGGGGGTAAATAAAAATTATACAAAGGATGGCAACGTAATATTTTGTGAATGGTATAGTTCGGTATTAACGGACCACGAGGGAAAGATCATCTCTTGTATGTCGTTGGTGCAAGACATCACAGAAAGGAGAAAAGCAGAAGAGGCACTAAAGGTAAACGAACATCAGTTATCACTCATCTACAATTCAGGAACCGATATTCTCTTTCTGCTACAGGTAGATGGCGAACGTTACCGGTTTATTTCTGTAAATGAAGCTTTCAAAAAGGCGACCGGTTTACCGGCAGAACGAATCCTAAACAAGTTTGTTGAAGAGGTTATCCCATCTCCATCGTCGGAACTGGTAATGGAGAAATACCGGGAGGCCATCCAAACCGGCCAGGCCGTTTCATGGGAGGAGGAAACGGAATATCCTGCAGGAGTAAAGACTGGTCTTGTTAACGTTACCCCTGTTTATGATGAGCGGGGGCACTGCATTCGCCTGGTAGGATCGGTTCATGATATCACCCCGGGCAAGATTGCCCAGGCGGAGCTCAGGGAAAAAAATGAGCAATTAAGGCAGTTGTCGGCACATTTGCAGGAAATCCGTGAAGAGGAGCGTGCAAATATTGCCCGTGAAATTCATGATGAGCTGGGTGAACGGTTGACCGGTATACGCCTGGATATATCCTGGTTACAGAATCACCTGCCATCCTCGGCAAATGAAGTTCAGAAGAAGTTTCCCGATCTGCTCCAGATGGTTGACGACACCATCAAGACCGTGAGAAAAATCTCTTCTGACTTGCGACCAAGCATCCTGGACGATTTTGGGCTTGTTGATGCATTGGAATGGCAGGCCATGGAATTTCAGAAAAGAACAGGTATCGTGTGTGGGGTTAAATCTTTTTTGAAAAGGAACATCAATAACAAGAAGATCGATATCACCTTATTCAGGATCTTCCAGGAAAGCCTTACCAATGTATTGCGACATTCCCATGCAAAAAGTGTTTGCGCGCAACTACTTGAGCAAGACAACCATCTCGAATTTACGATAACCGACAATGGTGTAGGTATGGATCTGGAGACAATCCGCGAGAAGAAAACTTTGGGGTTGATCGGTATGAAAGAACGGGTTTTTATGGTGAACGGGGATTATAATATTTCAAGTGAACCGGGTAAAGGCACGACCATTACCGTGTTGGTGCCAGTCAGTTAATCGTAGACTTATGATAAAGATTTTAATTGCTGATGATCATACCATTGTAAGAAAAGGCATCATACAAATATTAACCGCCGAATTCACGAACGCCCAAATAGAAGAAGCTTCTTCGGCCGAAGAGTTGATCGAAAGAGCTGTGAGCAAAAACTGGGATATCGTGATAACCGACATTTCGATGCCCGGGAGAAGCGGGCTCGATGCATTACAACAAATTAAACTGAGCAAACCACACCTGCCCGTATTGGTATTGAGTATGTACCCCGAGGAACAATATGCAGTAAGGGTGCTAAAGGCCGGTGCTTCAGGTTACCTGAACAAAGAGGTTGCACCTGTTCAGCTTATTCATGCAATCCAGCAAATTCTGTCCGGACGAAAATATATCAGTCCGGCTGTAGCAGAAACCATGACCAATTACCTTTTCAAGGAACAACGAAAGCAAGCACATGAATACCTTTCCAACAGGGAGTTTGAAGTCATGAAACTTCTTGCAGCAGGAAAGTCTATTGGTGAAATTGCTACTGTGCTAAAATTGAGTGTTTCTTCTATCAGCACGTACAGGTCGCGCATATTTTCGAAAATGGAAGTCACCAACACCGCTGCGCTAACAGTTTACGTAATTGATCATAAACTGGATGACCGCATGTAGGATATGTTACCACGTACGTTTCCTTTTCCATGATGCAGTTTGTAGTTGATCTGCTACAAAGCACCTGAAATACTACTACTACAATATTGCTTTTCTGCTACCTCCCGGGTAGATGAATTGGTTTTCTTTTGCACCAGCAATGAAAAGAGGCATTTCTGTTTTGTTGATAGATCGTTCTGCAATCACTTCCATACGGATGGCGGAATGGTTGAGCAACCTGGATTGGGTTGCAGGGGTCTATAGATGTGCCGAGGTAAATGAAAGTGCAGCAATCCTGGACGATCAGGCCGTTCAACTGGTCATACTTGCCAACCATGTTTCTAAACCGGAACTTTCCAATCTTGCTATTGCTTGTGGCCGCTCTAAGTGCGCTTTAACGTTGTTCTCAGTTTATCTGCACGACAGTTATCGCGAGTGGTGCCGGCAAATTGGAATCGACCACCTTCTCGATACATTTTCGCAAACCAACGAGGTTGAAGAAATTATCAGAACAATATATACATCCTTGAAAGACGAATACCGTGAAAATCCAATTTCCTGATTAAAAGCCTTTAAATTTTAACATGGGAGTTGGGGTTAGCCACAACTCCCTTTTTTTATCGCCAACATCCATTTGCAAGCTATTGCAAACAATACAATTTAAGCAATCAACCATTATACAAGCGAAATGAAGAGGGCATGGATAAGATTGTTTCGTCGGAATCGCAAGGATAAGTATGGATTTCCAGCTAACTCCATTTTAATTGATGTAAGCTTAAAAGAGGATTATGAGCAAGCCCACCTTGTAGAGGCAATCAGTGTTCCGGTAGATATGATCAATGAGCTTTTTGAGTCATTACAAAAGATGCCTGCAACCATAGTAGTGCTGAGCACTTCAGACGAAGTAAGTAACCTGGCATGTAAAGTTTTAAACCGCAGAGGCCTGGTGGTGTTCAACGGTGGCGACTGGCGACGATTTCGTAACGAATTCGCTTATTACAGCAAATCGAATTGACCCGAACCTCAACCTGGCTAACATCTTAACATCGAGTCTCTCTCTTCCCGCAGGCCCCATTACAGCAAATTTTTCTGTGTAGCCTTTTCATAAATCCAGCAAGCCAAACAGCACTACAACTATCCAAATCACCTCTCCTCAACGGTTCACTCGTGGTAATGGTCAGGCAAGCGTGCTGTTGTGGCATTCGTGGTATAACAATGCCTCTCATGACCGGCAGCATACCTCCAAACTCTGTTTACTACCTTCGCAGCTTGTTTAATCTAAATTTGTCGTTGAGCCCGTTTTGTCTGAATTTACACCCGGTAAGCACGTTATGCGTATTGGTTGCTTTTGCGGGTCCATCGCTGTGTTTGCCGCTACACCGGGCTCGATCAGGCACTTACTTAAACCAAAGCGAACATGGGTATATCTTCTACCAAAATACACGACTATAAAGTTTATAAAGCAAAGGCCAGGTTGAAAAAGCCGATTGCTGATGCTACCCATACCTTATACGAGATTTCATTTCTTGTATTGCGGTTGCAACTTGAAAACGGTATTGTTGGTGAAAGTTACCTGCTGTCGTTCCAGTATTCCCCAAATGCAATCCTCGGTGCTTTAAAGGACTTGTTGCCAGGCACAATTGGTTACGAGGCTTTCGAGACCGGAAAGGTCTTCCGGATGCACAGTCATGATGCGGAATACTTTGGTAACAACGGGATCAACCGTTGGGCACAGGCTGCGGTAAACATTGCCATGTGGGATGCCTGGGCAAAAACACTGGAGCAACCTGTTTGGAAATTGTTTGGCTCGCACCACGAGAAATGCGCTATCTATGGAAGCGGCGGCTGGCTTTCTTACACTACGGATGAGTTAATTACCGAAGTTACCGGCTATAAAGAAAGGGGTTTCCAGGCAGTAAAAATAAAAGTCGGCTCTTCCGATTGGCGAACCGATGTGCAGCGTTTAAAAAGGGTGCGGGAAGCAGTAGGCGACGACCTGAATATCATGATGGATGCAAACCAGGGCATGCAGTTACCGGCAGCGATCCGGCTGGCAAACGCAGCCAATGAACTTGGCATCTACTGGTTTGAGGAGCCACTTGACCACCAGCATTTCGACGGATACCAGGTATTAAAGGAGCAAACCGGTATTTCCCTGGCTATGGGCGAAAGGGAGTTTGATACCCTGCCATTGGTAGCATTGATTCAACGTAATGCGATCGACATATGGCAACCCGACATTTTGCGTATTGGTGGGGTGGAAGCCTGGCGCGAAAGTGCCGCACTGGCCAACTGTCATAAACTGCCGATATTGCCCCATTATTACAAAGACTATGATGTGCCACTGGTCTGTTCAATTCCAAATGGTGCCGGGGTTGAATTTTTTGACTGGATCGATCCGCTGATTGATCAGCCGATGACCGTAAAAGATGGCTTTGCATACCCACACAACCGGCCCGGATGGGGTTTCAATTTCATCGATGACCAATTGGAAGCGATCAATGTTCACTAGCAGTGACCGCTTAGGAGTGTAATGGTCGCTTTAACCCCGCTTGCGTTTGACCTTGTAAATATTACATAGCGCCAAACAAATATGGTGATCGGGTGTTTGAATGAAAATCAAACCTTATACGTTATGGCAAAAGCTACTAAAACGCTTAAACAGGGCGACGAGGTGGAGTGGAAAACTCCCCAGGGGAAAACTTCTGGAACAGTTAAGAAAAAGCTTACCGCACCAATGAAAATCAAGGGTCATGAAGTAGCCGCATCTGCAGAAAACCCTGAGTACCTGGTCGAAACCAGCAAGAGTAAAAAGCTGGCCGCTCATAAACCGGAAGCATTGACAAAAAAAACGAAGAAGGATGAGTGATGATGACAAACACACATTAAGCACTTCAGGGAAGCTGTAAACATGCCATCTACGAAATTTGCCGAATGGCTTAAGTCGGCGGAGCCAACAGCGTAGGCTTTCGTAAACCAGGAAAAGACGAGTCGGTTGAGCACGAGTCTGGTCGGCACATCGTACAAATACTAAACAAACGTCAGGCGGATTATACAGCAGCCCATATCACCCATATGCGTACGGTAGTTGGGTATATTATCGTCACCTTGTACAGCGCCCTGTTGGCGACATCAGCCATACAAATTGGCGTTACAGCCTGGTGAACCGGGGATACGATCGGAGCATAAGGTAATGCTATAGCGTCTTGCAGTTGCCCGTGGGAGAGCCTGAAGAGCTGGGTTCGACTCGTCCTAATTTATTGTTCCTAAGCTTGTTTATACCTGGCCGTGCGGTTTCCAGGAACTTGTCAGCGGGCTCTTCCGGGTGGCATAGCTTATACTGTGTAATCATCATGCATGGCATTGTTTTTTAAGGTGTATTGTACAATTAAACATTCAACCACGTTTAAAACACCGTTTTATGAATTACGAATCAACAGACTTTAACGACGACCATTATGTTTCAACAACTAGTGGAGACTCAAACGATATCACAAAACTGGTAATTGGCGCCCTCGCCGGGGCCGCTGTAGGCTCGCTTGTAGCAGGTGCTTTTACCGAAAAAGGTGTGGAAATTAGGCACCGCGCAGCCGAGAGCGGAAAGAAAGTTGCTGACAACCTGAAGCACAAGGTGTCTGGGGTGACCGACGCTGTAGCAAACAAATTTGAGGCAGCAAAAGAAGGTGCAGCAGACCTGATCGAAAAAGGAAAACAGAAGTTGGGAATGTCAAAAGGTAGCAGTACTGGTTCATCTTATCCCAACGAAAATAATTATGCTACCAGTAGCTTATACGAGTCAGACTATTCTGACGAGGATCATAACAACAAGTTGCTGGTGAGCGCAGTCATCGCAGGTGTTGCAGGCGCTATCATCTGGAGTTTGACAACTGAAAAAGGTAAACAGACCAGGACACGCTTAGCAGCAAAAGGTAAAGAACTCGCCCATAACCTTCAGGAGAAAGCCTCCCATTTGCAGGAAGAGTATAGCGAGACCATAGACGCAGCAAAAGACATCGCTGTAGACCTGATTAAAAAAGAATTTGGTCGTTCAGGTGATGAGGGAAATGCCTCTACTACCGGTTCCGCTCATCCATAAGCTAGTTGACACCTTAGTTTAAGGCAGGCGAATATTAGCCTTAAATACCGTACCATTGGGGTCTATGATAAAGGGCTGCTTCGAACCGAAGCAGCCCTTTATGTTTTTACTGAATTAGCGGTTGCTGTAAAGCAAAAACTTGGTCGTAGCGTGCAATGATTAGTTGATTTTGAACCTGGATCAGGCAATCATTTATTTGTAAGCGGTTAAAACAAACCTGTTCCAATTTCAGGTTATCTTGTGCATGTCTGTTTTATTCAATATATGCCAATACGTGATGCATTGGCGATATCTTTTTGTTTATAAATTAGAAGCCGTCATCTTATTACGGGCGTAATTATCCATGCTGGATTTGCACCTACAATGCCTTTTTCAACCAACCAATATTATATGAACAAACTATTTTATTTTACGCTCACTGTGCTTGTACTGTTGTCGGGATGCAAAAATACCCCGGTGGCAAAAGGGGAGGAATGTTCAGTAAAACTTCCGGGTATTGAGTTCACGAAGTCCCTTAATAACGCCAGCTCATTGGTAAGTATAGAAAGCGGCAGGCTCATCCTTAAAGCCAATGCCAAATCCGACAACTTCAATGATCCCGACGGAAAGCTTTCCAATAACACCGCTCCTGTGCTGCTTGCCCGGCTCGATAACAGCAAGCCTTTCACGTTTATAAGTAAGGTCACACCAACTTTCAACGATGTTTACGACGCCGGCACGATGTACATCTATATGAACCAGAACAAATGGTTCAAGTTTGCATTCGAGCGGGATGAAAGGATGCTTACCCGTGCAGTAACCGTGCGAACCATCGAAACTTCGGACGATAACAACCATGATGTGATTGACAGCGCAAGCATGTACATGAAGATCTCTTCAGACACAAAAACGATTGGCTTTTACTATTCAATCGACAAAAAAACCTGGCAATTGGTTAGGCTATTCCGTAACGATTACCCGGCTGAGGCCTGGATAGGTGTCAGTACACAGGCCCCTGTCGGTAATGGAACAAGCGCTGTTTTTGAAGATTTTTCGTTAACGCAAAACAGCATCAAAGATTTTCGCATGGGAATATAATTCCCGAAATGCTTTACCAATCACTACAACAGGCTCAGTAATCCGGGTCACATAATTGTTGCTGCCCACGGTGCGCAGTGCTTACCTATTGTGCCACCAGCCACTACAGGAATGGCTCGCCCGGTAATCACAGTATTGGGTCGCTCGCTTAATTAACAACAACTTTCCCAATGGTGCTATCCAACAAGCTTGTGGTCCTTCACCCCCTAACCATTGCTGATCACACAGCCTTTTTTCGGGTTAATACGCACCCGGAGGTAAGCAAGTATTTCGACGAAGGAGCTTTAAAGGGGAATGAAACGTCGTTAGAATTTACGCTACGGCTCATCAGGAGCTGCGAATACATCTTTACCATAAGGTCAATAGAAAAACCAGGTCTCATAATTGGCGACTGTGCGTTGCACGATTGGAACAAACAAGCAAACGAAATAGAGATGGGTGGCGCACTACTTCCTGAATATTGGGGACTTGGACTAATGCAATCAGCGCTGGACCTGCTTACCCACTTTGCCAACCAGGAATTGGGAATAAAAACCGTATTGGCCTCGACAACTTCAGCGAATTCGAAAGCCATACGCCTCATAGAAAAGATGGGTTTTAAAAAGACATCGGCCGATGATGTAAATACCATGTTTCGTAAAGTGGTTTGATTGCATCTGAACGGGGTAGTTGAAGCAAATAGCAGCTTATATTTTTGGGCGTGCCCCCCAACAGGGGTTGGGGTCGGGCTTTTGTTCCAAGTCCTCACCCCGCTAAGGCGGGGCTGCGGGCTTTCCACGCAATCCCTCACGCGGGCTCACGATCTCGAATTTTTGCTCGTGAGCCCGTGTGATCACACACGTATGCTTACCTGCATGGGAATGGTAGCGGACTTATTCCTATTTCTGCTACGAAGCAGTATGGAAATTGCCTAGCTTCTGTATCTATGCAGGAAACATACAAGATGAAGTACCTGATCTTAGCCATCCTGGTAACGAGTTTTTCCACACGCTGCATTGCTCAAAAACAGGCAGACTCCACTACCGTGAAGTTTAAACCACCGGTCATCGTAAAAAATGACGAAGCTCCGCGGCATCAAAAGGGTAGAATAGTAAAGTTCAATCCGCCTACAATAGTTCGCGATAAGCCATCCCGAAAAAAGGCGCAAAAGCCTGTACGTTTTAAACCTCCGGTAATCGTGAAAGATTCCGTGGAGAACTAGGGTGATGACCTGGCAAGTGGGGACAGTAAGGCAGGCATACTTTACTGTTCCGATATGTTGGAAAAAGCATACTTGTGAAACCGAAGGGAAGTAGTTTGATGGACCTTAGGAGGGCTTTCCTGCGGGTTACCAAGGTATGCACTATTCAATGCATCTAAGCCTGAAAATACCTGGATCGGTTAAGGTCAGCCTGCCGTTACCTGTTGCAAATATCACACTCCAGACACGCTAATCGCTTTAGATTTGCGCCATGGAAGCTGCGGGATATATCGCATCATTGTTTATTGGGGTTACCCTCGGCCTTATTGGTGGAGGCGGTTCTATTTTAACCGTGCCCGTGTTGGTTTACCTGTTTGCTATTTCACCTACAATTGCCATTTCTTACTCGCTGTTTATTGTAGGCTTAACAAGCCTGATAGGTGCATTCAATAATTATCGAAAGGGTCTGGTCAATTTCAGAACGGTACTGCTATTTGGATCATCTTCTATAACCACGGTGTTTATCGCCCGTAAGTTTATAATTCCTTTTCTGCCCGATGTGTTTTTTACCATTGGTCATTTCAAAGTTACCCATAGCCTTTTTGTAATGGTCGTATTTGCCATGCTGATGTTAGCTGCTTCAGGCTCTATGATCAGCAGCAGGAATATCGAACCAGGCGAAAGGATGAACGCCAAACCAGCGAGGTTAGTAGCATACGGATTTATGATTGGCCTTGTTACGGGTTTTCTCGGCGCGGGCGGAGGATTCCTGTTAATTCCTGCTTTGGTTTTACTTATGAAGTTGCCAATCAAAGAAGCGATCGGCACATCTCTCTTAATCATTGCACTAAATTCGCTCATTGGTTTCGTGGGCGACATTGGCCGCCACCCAATCGATTGGATGTTTATTATGCTTATTTCAGCCATTGCCATCGCAGGAATTTTCATTGGCGGGTATTTCAACCAGCGGGTAAATAGCGAAAAGTTGAAAAAAGGGTTTGGCTGGTTCGTGCTGGTGATGGGCATTTACATTATCATCAGGGAAACCATCCTGAACTAGGCTCGCAGGTTTGGTCCTGATCAGCGTAGGTTTGCTTAAAACCGCTACCACCATGCAAATACGACAATGGGAAGATGAGGACCTTGCGCAATTTAGCTACGCAATACTCAGCGACTGTGAACGCAAGATTATTCTGGTCGACCCGCTTCGTGATCCGAAACAATACCTCGATTATGCTGAGCAGAACCATGCTTCCATTACGGGTATCCTTGAAACACATCCCCATGCTGACTTTGTAAGCGGGCATGCAGAACTCAGCAATATCACCGGCGCAAACATATATACGGGCAACCTGGCCCGGGCGGCATATCCGCACATCCCGGTATTTGACGCAGACACTATTGAACTTGGAAAAATTACACTCAGGATTTTACATACCCCCGGCCACTCAGCCGATAGTATCTCCATTTTAATGGAACACGGTGGGCGTCAAAAAGCCCTATTTACAGGGGATACGCTCTTTATTGGCGACTGCGGCCGGCCAGACTTACGTGAGGAACCAGGTAAGCCAAACAGCATGAAGGTGGAGCTCGCCCGGCAGATGTATCACACTTTAAGAGACAAGTATATGGATCTTAAAGATGATGTTGTCGTTTATCCTGCTCATGGTGCCGGTAGTTTATGTGGGAAAGGCATCAGCAAAGCCAGCAGCAGTACAATAGGGCAGGAGAAGCACGCAAATTGGTCGCTTCAACCCATGTCGGAAAGCGAGTTTATACAAGCTTTGTTAAGCGACCAACCATTCGTGCCCGCTTACTTTCCCTACGATGTAGCCTTAAACCTTGAAGGTGCACCAGCATTCAGAAAGAGTATACAGGCCGTCAAATCAGGTGATCCGATAAGAAATGACCATGATGCTAAAAGGCTGGATGCCGGCACGATCATCATCGACGCCAGAAATGAACGCGCGTATAAATTGGGGCACCTGCCCAATGCCATAAATCTGATGGAAGGTCCAAAGTTTGAAACGTGGTTAGGCAGTGTAATAAAGCCACATGAATCTTTTTACCTGGCAGGCGATAATACAACCCAGTTACAACACCTGCTGGAGCGCGCAGCAGCTATAGGTTATGAACCACAGATACAGGAAACCTTTGTTATAGAGAATGCACCGGGAACCTCACCGATTCTCGATGTTGAGGTATTCAGGCAACGGGTAGAGCACTATACAATTGTTGATGTCAGGAATACTTCGGAGGTGAAAGATGGAAAAGTATTTCAAACGAGCCTGCCAATTCCCTTGCACGAATTACGAGACAGGTTGGATGAGATACCTGTTGACAAACCAATCGTGGTACACTGCGCCGGCGGGTATCGCAGCGCAGCAGGGGCTTCGATTATCCAAGTTAAGCTAAACGGGAACATCCCTGTATTCGACCTTGGCGATGCGGTGAAAGCATTTCAACATGCCTGATTGGGATTGTAGTGCTGCGTTCCAAAGTCTATTGGCAGCATGGGCGCTAAACGGATTTTTGCAGTATGGGATGGTCGATTGTGATGTCCGTTTTAAAGCCGATGGTATGCTTCCTTATGCGGTATAGGTAACGGGCAAGTAAACGATTTGATGAATTCATGCCATTGAAGATGTTGTAAACAAATTCGAGCTTTCCCGTGCCTGCGAACTTTGCGAATTCTGATACATTGGAATTTCCACACAATAACCCGGTGCAGTCAGCCAGCAGCAAAGTATCGGTTAAAACCTCAAGGCCCAGCAGGTACCGGTGATGTTTACGGGGATCTTGATTGTAGGCGTTCTCACCCCGGGTGCGGAAGCTATCAGTATAAATAAGTTTGTCTCCGTAGTGCTTTTTAAAAAGATCCAGGTATGGCTCATGTTCGGTCACAAGAAACAATTTGTCGATATGGTTTTTGCTGATGATTTCTGCAGTGTAAGCAAGCATCTGTTTTTCGGTCGGCGGCAATGGATGAGCAGCTGCTATCTTCATCTCCTGCCCGCGAAAGTGAATGCCCAGCACCCTTCCCCGGAACTTATCTTTATAGCGGTTAATCCGCTCGGTTAAGGCAGGTGAAAACTGCACCAGGCTATTGTACAACGGAAAAAGTTGAGTTAGTTCGCTGAGGTTGTAAGAAAATTGCGGTGGGTAGTGCCCGCTACAGAAAAACACGTTTTTGCTGGTGTAAACTTCCTCAGGCGTAAAGTTCGACACCGGCTTAAAATAATACTCCCAGGCGTTTGAAGTGCCATTTACTTCGTCGGCGACATTATAGATGGTTTTGAATTGCCGGAAATCAATCACGGGTATCATGTTAAGACTTTCGGCTATGTACAGGTGGCATAATACGTTAGCAAAATTTGAGAAAAAACCCGATCCTCCATTTGCCAGCCAGATTACATAGAACATTTTATCGCTGTTGTTGGTGCCAAATGAATGGAAATACCCTGGAGTAAAGTCCGTCACGTTTATGGAACTGCCTGCAGGTGAGCTCACAAACGGGCGAGTCAGATGTGAATGAAGTAGCTTGCCCAGTATCTTTTTCATGCAATAATTTCAAGGCTAAGATAATGTTATATCTGCCGGTACTTTGCCAGCTATATTGATCATTGCTTCAAATCTATGCAAGGACCTGGAAAGCGACATTGCCTCAACATCAACTTGCACACCAGGGAATGTAATCGGCATCAGTTGCCAGAGCAGCTTTAGCGATGCGAGTAGATTGAACCCCGGAAACTCTACTTTAATCTCCAGGGCGGGTTTCTCCTGTTTTCCCCCGCGTGATAAAGTATGATAATGTTATCGTCAGGATCACGAAGCCTCGCCTCCCTCCACAGCCAGGGCTTATCATTTGGAAGTTCCTCAAAGCGCACTCCCTTGCTGAGAAGGCTTTGTACAAAAAGGTCGAGATCATCGAGTTCAAAGTAGACCCAGGTTGCAGAACCATCGGGTGGCTTTCCAACTTTATGTAGTGAGAACGTTGCATCACCATCGCAAATGAACCTTGCATAATGCGGCAGCGCTTCTACGATCATTTCCAATCCAAGCATTTGGTAGAACCGGATCGACCGCTCAACATCTGTTACCGAAATGGTAACCTGGTTTAAGTTCATCGTTTTAGTTGATATTTTTAATTGTAGGTTTACGGAATCGCAACGGAAATCTTGGGCAGTCAAAATGCTGCAAACAAGCATCGTGATCAGTTGATCAGCCAATTGCAATCCCGGTAATACAACAGCCGCAATCGTCTTAATAGTGAGCAAGTCACTCCCCTGCAAAAACCAAAGGCTTATTGCCCCAACAAGCCTTTGGTTCACGGAATAAAAGATTGCAGGTTAATCAACAATCGGCTTATGCGTGCTGACCGCGATCCTGTTCCAGGCATTCATGGTTATCGCCGACATGATGATCTGGCCAATCACTTCAGGGCTGAAATACTTTCCCGCTTCCTGGTAGGTTTGGTCCGACACACCGTGGTTATGGATTAATGTGACCTCTTCTGTTAATCGTAGCATGGCTTTTTCTTCCGGTGTAAACAGGTCGGTCTCATTCCATGCACTTAGCAGAAACAAACGCTGCTGTGTTTCGCCCGATCTAAGGGCCTCTTTCGTGTGCATGTTGATACAGTACGCACATCCATTTATCTGCGATACCCTTACTTTAATCAGGTGCTTTTGAATAGGGGATAGGTCGTACTTGCTGGTAATTACCGACAGGGCATACAAGGCTTTCCATGCTTCGGAAGATGCCGTTTCGATGTTTATTCTTTGTTCCATATTTTTTATTTTAGATCAAAGCTAAACAGGGGTGGTGCGGAACATGCTTAAACTGGTTTAAGAAATTCTTTTACTTCTTATCTCGCTAAGGTATTCTGGTGTAAATCCTAAAAATGAAGCAAGGAGGTATTGTGGTATCCGTTGTACAAAATCGGGGTAGTTACTGGCGAATTGATGATACATTTGTTCGCGCGAAAAATTATACAGGGTTTTGATTCTGAATTGTGCGGCAGCATGTGCCCGTTGATGGATCAACCTGAAGTACCTTTCCATGATTGGATAGGTTGTCAGCAACTTTTCCTGCTCCTCTGCAGTGATGGTTAACACGTTTGATTTTTCTACTGCCTGTATATAGAATTCGGAAGGTTGCCTTGTTGAGAAGGAAATATAATCGGCGAGCCACCAGTGCTCAAGCGCAAACTGTATGGTTTGTTCAACGCCTTTTTCGTTTACGAAAAACATCCGCAAACAACCCTTGACAACAAAACTGTTGCTGTTACAAATTCTTCCTTCAACATGTAAGTTTTGCTTTTTATCAAGGTCAACAGCTACAAAATAGGCGAGCACACCAGCAAAATCTTCATCGCTGAGCTTGATGAACTTTCTAATGTGCTGTTTTAAAATATCTGACATAAGGGGTAGATGCGGATACAGCTGGTGCTGTTAATCCTCACCGGTTGAACGTAATTGTAATCAGGTTGGCTACCCCCGCAGGATAACAGTTCGGGTTAATGGCAGTTGGCGGTAGCTTTACCATAATGCGTTAAGGTGTAATAAAATTTTGTTTGTTCCAGGAAGCCAATCGTTTCAAAAAGGGCCATGTTTAAGGGATCCGTTAGTAGTCACACCCGGAGTAGTCCCCGGAAACCACGTGCCGCATAATACGACTGGGCACCGTTGTGGTACAGGAAAACGTGCCCATAACGGTAGTCACAGAATAGGGCACCCCCAAGTTCCCTGATGTCATCCGGTGTCTTTACCCAGCTTGAAGTTTTCATATCAAAAGGCCCGACCTGTTGAAGTTCCCGGTATTGTGCCTCCGATAGCAGCTCTATGCCCATAGCGGCAGCCATATCAACTGCGGTATTTTCCGGCTTAAACTCTTTCCTTGCTTCAAGCGCCTCATAGTCGTAGCATACACTTCTGCGACCTTTTGGGCTTTCGGCAGAACAATCATAAAAAAGGTATTCTCCGGTTACTTTGTCGGTGCCAATTACATCTGGTTCCCCACCGGTGTTTTCCATTTCCTGTAGCGACCAAAGTTTGTCACTGTGTAATTCCAGTCTTTGCTGCACTTTGCTCCATTCCAAACCCTTGTGCCGTTTACCATTTTTTTGGAACCGGGTTTTTAGAATTTGAATCAGGGCCTCACGATCAGCCTGTGATAATTGTTTTGTTTCTGCCATTGTTATAAAATTAAAATGGTTGCAGTTCGAAGATGGTAGTTTACCAAATCGGGGGTTTTAGGCTAATGTACTATGTATTGATTTCGGCAAGTATGTACGGCAAACTGTGGTTTCCAGGCTTTATTAAGTCATTGTAGATTATGGTTTCGCTGCGGCAACAATCATGTCTTTAAGAACGTCCATATTTACATCGGATAATTTGTTGATGTACAAACAGCCAACCCCTGTTTTGTATTTCCCAAGCTTTTTAAGAGCCGCTGCATGCTGCTGCACATTAAGTCCCAGGTACAAGGATAGGTTTGCTTTCCGGGGAGAGAACCCTATTACAAACCAGTCTACCTCTCTACCTGATGTGGGGCTCTTATACCGGAGGTCGCCAAAGCCAACAATCGAGCTGCCCCACATCTTAGGTTGCTCACCCCTCGCTTCCTTCATGATCTCAAGAATGGTAAAGCTATCGGCTCTTTTCTGTGGACTCTCTACTGAATTGATAAAGTCGATCACGTCAACTGCCGTAGGCTTTGTTTTTATTTCTGCCATGGATTAAAGTGTTGGTTCGGGATAATCTGCAACGCTGGTTATGTGTATCAATGTAAGTGGTGCCGTCACTAAAGTAGACGCAGTCGAATTATTTGGTTGTTGTGCTCCCAAGCTTGTTGCCCATTTTTTCATACTCAATATCATTTGGCTCCCAAAGTTCAACCTTGTTGCCTTCGACATCAAGAATATGCACAAACTTGCCATATTCAACAACCTGGATGCTGTCCATTACCTGAACCCCTTCGTTTTTCAGCTGCTTTACCAATTGGTCCATATTGGCTACCCGGTAGTTGATCATAAATGTTCGTTCGGCAGGGCCAAAGTATTTGGTGGTTTCGGCAAATGGACTCCACTGGGTAAAGCCCTTTTTACTGCTGTCTGCACCTTGCCTCCACTCGAACACCGTTCCATATTTATCGGAATTTAAACCCAGGTGAGTTTTATACCAATCGCGTACTTTCCCAGGGTCTTTGCATTTAAAAAAGATCCCACCAATCCCGGTCACCCGTTTGAGCGGCGCTTCATCTTTTGCCGGTGTTATGTACGACTTAAATGCGAACCCAAGACAAAACATCAACAATAGTGGCAAAGTAGAAACAACCGATTTTTTCATGGTTAGTGTCGTTTATGAATAATGCATTTTGTGGAAAACGACCCCTGGTCTTTCCTGGTGCTCCCCGGCTATAGTACAGCGACGTTTAAGTATTCCGGTCTCGTTTGGCGCCGCATGTTCCTCTTCCGTTTTTCAACTTTTCTTTTAAAGCAGGATGACTTGCTCCAATGCGTGTGTTGTACCCCGACAAAGTAATAATATTAGCTGAGCCGCGCTAGTGCAGCCTTAAACATTTAATGTGTACAACCGCCTGTAGGCTTTCCGAGACAGGTGTAGAAGATGTTATACATAAGATTTGATCAGGAAATGCCATGGCCAGCGGTCTCTTCGGGGTGTAGTTTTTGTCGCCAGGTACCCCAAAGCCCAATGATAAAACCTGTGTTAGTATGGCGTGTCTTTGACTGGGCGACGATTAAACAAATTAAACAATCAACTATTTTCTATGACAAAAGCAGAAATTAACGGAACCGAAGGTTCGCAGGAAGTACTATCAGAAACAGCAGATCAAGCCATAAGCCGGCGTAAGGCAATCGGTGGCCTGGGTGCCGGCCTGGCGGCAGCAATGGTTGCACCTGTTTTGCCGGCAAGCGCTGCCCCATATGCAGGCGCACCGGATAAATTAGAGGATCCGACCACAAAGTATCCCAGGCCTCCCTTTAAAGAACAATCACAACCCTGGCCGGGACTCGGAAGCAAAATGGATCCCCGTCCGGACCATGGCGAAAAAAGTTACAAAGGCTCAGGACGCCTGAATGGCCGAAAGGCATTGATTACAGGTGGAGACTCGGGTATCGGCCGTGCGGCGGCGATTGCTTATGCACGTGAAGGCGCAGACGTAGCTATCAATTATCATCCACTCGAGGAAGAGGATGCAAAAGAAGTAATAGCCCTGATTAAGGCGGAAGGCCGCAAAGCGGTTGCCATTCCCGGTGATTTGAGAGAAGAGGCTTTTTGTAAAAGACTGGTAGCAGAAGCGATCCAGGCACTTGGTGGACTCGACATATTGATAAGCAATGCCGCGCACCAGCAGACAAAAGCCTCAATCCTGGATATCAGCACCGAAGACTTTGATGCAACCATGAAGACAAACATATATGCACCTTTCTGGATCATCAAAGCGGCGCTGCCGAGTTTGAAGCCCGGTTCCTGCATCATCGGAACAACATCGGTACAAGCCACTGATCCTTCGCCCGATTTATACGACTATGCGCAGACTAAGGCAGCAACGACAAGTTTTGTAAGATCTCTTGCAAAGCAACTTGCGCCAAAGGGCATCAGGGTTAATGGGGTTGCGCCAGGGCCAATCTGGACGCCATTGCAGGTTAGTGGTGGAGCCACGATGGAAAAGCTGAAGCAATTCGGCGGCGACACGCCTATGGCCAGGCCAGGGCAGCCTGCTGAGCTTGCTTCGATATTTGTACAGCTTGCAGCAAGCGATGCGAGTTATTCAACAGGGCAGGTCTACGGTGCAGCAGGTGGAAGCGGACAGCCTTAATGGCGATCTATAAACATGTTCAAAGCCGGCTATTCATTACCTAACGGTTTTTCTTTTGATTTCGCGATAGCAAACTCACAGATCAAAGGACAACGTTTTTTAGGGATGTATCGCCGGCTTTTTTTATTTACCATATAAATGCTCCAGGCAGTTGTACCCGCCACCATGGTTGGGGCTCTGCAGCACAACTGTTGCCTAACAAAGCACATTCGTCGGTTTTACGGCAAATGCTTGAGTAATTCCGGGCTGTTTACATCATCCCGCAGCAGTAGCCGATCCCACCTGCTCTGTTACAAGCAGTAGTGCCTGACAGGATACGAAACCTTACTATTTTATCTCCCCCAACTGGTTTGAAGTATTGTTCTGTACAATGGTCTTCAACGATTGCTCATCAAGCCCGGCCGTTTTGAGCACCTCCACGATAAATCCTGTTTTGCCACTAACATATTCATCCATGTTTGTACAGTTTTTTGCGAGGGAACGTTTCAGTTCGCCATATTGGGTCGCCAGCTTACGATCTTTTCTTAGTTGATCACGAAAATGAAGGTGATTTGATAAGGCAACGTTATGCTGCTCACAAACATACAAGTGATGTTTCGGCCAGTTTCGCGCAGGATTTAGCTGATTATCAGGTACCAGCACCTGTTTAAAAGCATATCGACCTGTGATGCCCATTTCACCCAAAGGGATGTATCCGAGTTCCCCCAGTTGCTGGATAATGGCCGGTAACACATTCATATTGTCGATGACCAGGTCTATGTCAAGCACGGGCTTTGCTCCCAGGCCGGGCACCGAAGTACTGCCGACGTGTTGAATATCAATGATGAGTTTTCCCAGGTGTGCTTTGTAAACGAGCTTAATTGCCTCGAATGCTGCCGGCCACCCGGGATCATAATCCACTATCCTTAATTCCATCATCTATGTCGTTTCGTTAGGGCCAGGATGGCATTTCGCTCAGTAATGTTATCATAGTACAAGAGCGCGACGCAACAATGTTCAATAATGTTACCACCGCCTGGTCCATAAAAATTAAAAATGTAAAATGTAAAAAGGTTGGTTGCGCTGATACTATCAGCATACTTACCAGAACTCTTTCCGTAGTTACCGCTGCCTGAAAATTGTCATTGCGCCCCCTTACGACTCATATCTCATCTCTCATATCTCATCTCTCATCTCCCTGTTAACGCTCATCTCTACCTTGAAGGGTTTTCGTAATCTGATATCCCGAAAAATTGTACTATGAAAATTGGTAACAATGTATTAATATCAACTTACAAAGCAATCAAAGGACCACCCATAGTTTCGCCGCCCAAACCTTCAACCCAAAACACCATGAGAAAAAGTGTACTGCTTTTAGTATTGCTGCTAACCTGTTTGATGGGCCCGGCCGCTTTTGCCCAAACAACCCAGGCATCAATATCCGGAACCGTAACCAACAACGAAAAGAAGCCACAAGCCGGCGCTTCTGTTTCCGTTCGGAATGAGTCTACAGGGTTTACCACCAAAACGGCTACCAACGCACAAGGCGAATTTACGTTTAAGGAGTTGCCCCTTGGTGGACCCTATACCGTTAACGTTACCTACATTGGTTATGGCGAGCAAAAAGTAAGCGGCTATTCACTTAACCAGGGCGACGCCGTGAAAGTGGAGATTACCATGCAGCAGCAGGAAAACACACTTGAAGTTGTGCAGGTAGTAGCATCGGGCCTGAAAAACAAAATTGAAAACATTGGCGCAGCAACTGCGATTTCGTCGCGCACAATGACCAGGCTGCCGGTGAATGGCCGGAATTTTACCACGCTGATGGATCTTTCGCCGCTGAGCCGCGGGGGCAATATCGCGGGGCAACTGGGTTCTTCTACCAACTACACGATTGACGGTATGAATGCTAAAAATCCAACCTCGGCAGGTTCAACAACCAGCCGGAGTGGTGCACCATATTCGATTTCTATTGAAGCTGTACGTGAATTTAAAGTGGTAACCAACCAGTACGATGTTACTTACGGCCGCGCAGGTGGTGGTACAGTAAGTGCCGTTACCAAATCTGGTACAAATACACTTAGCGGAAGTGTATTCGGGTATGGCAGGGCCGACTGGCTGGCAAGCAATTACGATATCCGGGGTAACCGCCGGAACAACAATTACTCTACCTACCAATATGGCTTTTCGCTTGGTGGCCCGATTATCAAAGACAAACTCCATTTCTTTATGGCCTGGGATCACCAGCAGGATAACCGTTCACTCGTAATTGCAGATGTTCAATCGCCTGCTGACGAAACCCGGTTTAACGTTACCAAGGCGACCCTGGATAACTTTGTTAGTATTGCAAGGGCCAAATATGGGGTTTCCAGCAAACAACAATATGGATCCTTCGATAAAAACCGCGCTTCCGATGCTGCATTTCTTCGTTTGGACTGGCAGATCAACAGCAGGAACTTGCTGACCATCAGGAACAACTTTACCAACGACAAAAATAAACTTGGGCTTACCGACAACACCGCTATCAACTTATATGAGTCTACGGGCAACGACTATAACCGCGACAATAGCTTGCTCGCAACCTTGCGTACTTCAATAAGCTCACGTTTTACCAACGAGCTTAAAGTGCAACACCTGTATACCTACCAATCCAGTGAGCCGGGCGATGATCTGCCATCCGCAAATATTCCGCGTGCAATCGTTGAGAATGTAACCTCTTCCATCGGAGGTGTAACCAGGTCCACTAACATACAAATTGGCGGACACCGCTTTGCCCAGGAAAACTTTGACAACAATGTACTGCAGGTGGTTGACAACCTTTATTACAACACCAATAAGGTAAAATATACTTTCGGGATCGACGCTATGAACACCCGTTCACATTCAAGATACGGCAGCGAGGTAAACGGGCGCTTTCATTACATCAGCCTGGCAGCTTTCGAAAACAATCAACCTTACCGTTACTATCGCGAAGTTCCGATTGTGCCCGATCCAAGTGTAATCGGCAACATACAAAACCTGGGGGTTTATGCGCAGATGCAAACCACCCTTGCAACAGGTCTTGACCTTACAGCGGGTCTTCGTTTCGACTATGCACACTACCCGACATCTCCCTTAAACCAAATGGTACTGGACGAACTTGAATTGCGTACCGATAACAAACTCAGGTCTTCGGTTATACAACCACGCTTTCAGTTTACCTGGGATGTGAACGACAAGCATACCGACTTTGTTCGTTTCGGTGCAGGGGTATTTGCTTCCGACATTAATAACTACGCACTTATCAATAACCTGGTATTCGACGGTAAACATTCTGCTACGGTAGATGTAAGGGCACCGAATATCCCGGTAGTAAATTTTAATGGTTACCGCGCCGATCCGTCTACCATTCCGACACTATCGGCCTACCAGTTGCCAACAATCAACACCAATGCAACCGACGCACAGGTTCCTGTGATGTACAAAGCCAATTTTTCGTACAGTCATTATTTTACCGGCAAGTTCAAGCTAACCATTTCGGGGTATGCGACACTCGGACGGAACAACTACATGTACGTTGACCGTAACATGGTTGCTGAACCTTTCTTCAGGCTTGCAAATGAAGACAATCGTGGAGTATACGTGCCGCTTAACACCATGCCAACAAATGGCGCCGGCGACTGGCTGGAAGGTCGTGTTAGCAAAAAGTTGGGACGTGTACTGGAACTTAATAGCAAAGGAAAAGTAAACCAGTTTGCGGTAGTGTTTGATGGAACCTACCAGTACTATAAAGATGGCGACATTTCTTTTAGTTATACCTGGAATGACACCCGCGACAATACCTCTTACAATGGAAACGTTGCGAATACAGCAACCCTTTCGCTACCCGTTAAAGATGATCCGCGCGACCTTAGCATTATGCGGTATTCAGACAACCAGTTCAGGCACAAAGTTGTGATTTTCGGTACTTTGCCAACCTTTTTTGGGGTAAATATCGGCGTTCGTTATTCAGGTATAGGCGGCACCCGGTATAGTTTACTCTCCGGTGCAAACAGTAATGCGGATTTTGTTTCCAACACCAACGACCTTGCATTTGTATTTGATCCCAATAACCCGGAAGTTCCTCAGAATGTACGAACAGGGTTACAAGCGATCTTAGACAACCCGGACGCCAGTGGCAGTATCAAAGAATATATCAGGCGATACTTTGGAAGGATTGCGGACAGGAATGCGGGCATAAATGATTTCTTTGGCACAATCGATCTCAGGGTTACAAAGAAGTTCAAATTATACAGGAGTCATCATATCGAATTATCTGCCGATGTGTTCAACTTCGCTAATATGCTCAACAAAAGTTGGGGGGTTAATAAATCATTGGGCAACCAGGCACTGTATGCCATTGGCATACCTGCTTCCGGAACAAACCCTGCGGTTCCCGCTTTTGATGCCGTAAACAAAAGATTCAATTACCGGGTAAACACTGCAGGGGTAGTTACACCATCTGGTGACCCGTTTCAGATGCAGGTTGGTTTGAGGTATAGCTTTTAAGCATTCAGTATGGAACCTTGCTGATGGAAGTTGATTAGCCCATGGTAATCCTCGTTTATTCGCAGGTTTTTGCGAAGCAAAAATGCTTCAGGCAGCATGCTCATCAACGGGAAATGCCCGGCGTATTTCGCCGGAAGAACTTATTGCCGACAAAGAGGCTGTCTCAACAATCTGAGGCAGCCTCTTTCTATTCGGATCATTTTTTCGGAACATGAGTCGTTGTGCTATTCTATCGATTTATATAATTACGAGGCATCCAGTTTGGGTCAAACATCACTCTGTTGTGCTTATCATAACGCTCAGCAGATTACTGATTAAACCACATGGGTTACCTTAATACCAAGCGGAAGGGGTTAGCTACTTTTCGCACAAAGTGATAACTTTCGTATTACAAACCGTGTTACTTTGCACGTTTCTGATAACCTACCATCTATGACACCGGCAAAAGAAGCTACCATATACGATATAGCGCGGGCACTGAAAATATCTACTGCAACGGTGAGCCGGGGACTACAGGGTAATGAAGCCGTAAAAGAAAAAACACGCAAAAGAATTCTCGACAAAGCAAAAGAACTTGGCTACCGGTACAACAGTTTCGCAAGTAACCTTCGACGGAATAAAACGCATACCATTGGGGTGCTTATGCATGAACTCAACAGTTCATTTATGCTATCGGTGCTTGCAGGTATAGAAGCCGTTACCGCCGAGGCCAAATACGACATCCTTATTACACATAGTGCGGAGTCGGGTTCAAAAGAGATTGCAAATGTTCAGAACCTGTTTAACAAGCGGGTTGACGGACTTATTGCCTCGCTTGCGTTTGACACTCCAGATATTTCCCACTTCGACGCTTTTACCGATAAAAAAATACCGGTGATATTTTTTGACCGGGTAGAAGAAAATAAGGGCGGCACAAAAATCATCATAGATAATTATAAGGCCGCTTACGCGGTCACCCAACACCTGGTTGACCAGGGTTGCAAAAGAATAGCGCACGTTACGGGTAGCAGGTCGCGCAACGTGTACGACCAGCGCTACAAGGGCTATGTTGCTGCGTTAAGGGACAACAAAATCAAAGTTGACGAAAAGCTGATTTTTATCAACGATCTTCAAAAAGACTCCTGTGTAGCAGCGGCAAAACAGATGATGCAGATGAAACAACGGCCCGACGGGCTTTTTACTACAGGAGATTTAGCAGCGGCAATTTGCATCCAGGCATTTAAAGAAGGTGGGTGGAAGATCCCGGATGATATCGCCGTGGCCGGGTTTAATAACGACATGGTAAGTACGATCATAGAACCAAATCTTACAACGGTAAACTATTCTGGGTTTAATATGGGCAAGGTTGCTGCACGGATGTTAATCGGCCACCTTACCGGAAAAAACGAAATTTCTTTTACCAGCACGGTAGTGCTTAATGCCGAGTTGGTGATCAGGGATTCTACATTGAGAAAAAAGTGAGTCAAATGCCTGCAGCGGAAAGGAACATCGCTACAAATAATGCCAATGACCATAACAGAGCAAATATCCGGGCAACTCAGGGAAGTGTTTTTCGGGAAAAACTGGACAGCATCAAACCTGCAACAACATGTTGCTGGCATAAGCTGGGTAGATGCAACTACCAAAGTACATTCGTTTAACACGATTGCTGCTCTTGTATACCACAGCTATTATTATGTAGCTGCAAACCTCCAGGTATTAAAGGGTAATCCGCTGGACGCCCACGACAAGTATAGTTTTGATCATCCCGCTATCTATAGCCAGGAAGATTGGGACGGTTTTCTTAACAAAGTCTGGCTCGACGTGGAGGAGCTGGCTACCTTAACAGCAGCGCTGCCGGATGATCAATTATGGAACACTTTTGTAAACGAAGCATACGGTAATTACTACAGGAACCTTAATGGTGTAATCCAGCATACCCACTACCATTTAGGACAGATTGTACTAATAAAGAAGTTATTGGCTGAGCAATAATAAGAAAACCCGGTAAGCTATCCCTCTCTGCTTTCGAGCAGGACTCGCCTCATTCTGAAGCCCTCTCTAACGTCTTAAACCTTCCTGCTTTTCACAGCGAACAAGGACCATGTGGCTCCACGATCCCTTCCTCACACTGCAACAAATCGGCGTGATTATACGTCTTTACTTGCACTTCAGTATTTTAAGTACCAGAAACTTTTGCTACCATGACCGATTGTTTGTATGAGCTCACCGATGCCGATATCCAGGCGGTAAGCAAGTTATCGGAGCTCTATGACAAATATTCCCCGGCAATATACAGGTTGGTATTATCGGCGAACTTCAGCCCGGAGTTGGCTCAGCAGATCATGGTTAAAGTGTACCTGGCTACCTTTCGGGCATTGCGCAGTCAACTATTTGACTTTAGCACAACCTTTCTAAACCTTCGTTGGGAAACTTTAAAACAAATCAGGCAAGCTTTAGCTGAGGGCCACAAAACAGCTGAGTCAACAGCGTTCGAAGCAATAAACAGGAGATCCCTGCTGTCGATGTTATAAGCAGGATACAAGATTGTTCCATTTAATATCGTATCTGCAATAAAGAATGGGGTTGATTATTCGATCCCCCATGCTTTTCGGATGGGTTTTATTTGAAGCAGGAGTTTTTGCAGGAAGCCGACACTTTTTTCAACGTCAAAGAAAGACACACGCATTCGTTCGTAGCCCGCGGCTACCAGCTCCTGCCTGCACTGTTCCTGCAGCACTTGCTGCATTGCAGCCTTAATCGACTCAACCTCGGAAGGATTGAAATACAGTGCAGCATTGCCCATTATCTCTTTATGACCCTTTAGCGCCGTACAAAGCACCGGACAGCCCAACTTTGCAGCTTCTATTAATGGAATATTAGTAGGTCCTAAAAAGGTGGGCATAATCATAGCCACCGCATTTTTGTATAACGAGTAGAGCGCTTTGTAGCTGATAAATCCGGGAAACAGCACCCTGGAGGTCAGTCCCAGGCTCTCGACCAGTTTTTTGATATACCTGAGGTTGCCTTTGTCGGAACCACACAATACCAACTTCAGTTGCTCGCCACCAGGTTCGCGGGTTAATGCAAAAAACGCTTTAACGAGGTTGTAGTGATTTTTGTGTGCCCAAAACTGCGCAGGATACAAGAAAAAACTGCCCTTTACCAAACCAATCTGCGATAAGATTGCCTGTTGTTCCGTTTCTGAGACTTCCTGCTTTACCACTTCCCCGCTAAACAAGGGTAGCATTTTAACCTTTTCGGGATTGATGGGGTAGTAGTTCAATAGTTCTTCAATCCCCGCCTGAGACTCGCACAGGATCAAAAATGCCTTATTGACCATGCTGATGTAGTAGGTCTCCCGCTTTTTGAAATTTGCCTTGTCGGCCACTTCAGGAAATGGGTACATCGATTTATGACCGACGTCCCAATGGGTGATGATCGCAGGATAATCAATAATGTTACTTACTGGTCTAAGGTAATAGACCATGTCGATATTTTCCTTTTTAAGCACATTAATGATACACTTGTTCCGTATGCCGTCCATCACGTTCATAATGGAATCACCCAGCGAAACATAGGCTTTTCTTACTGTTCGGTACCACACCCGGTATAACACGTCGAACGCGGTATACATAACGGCCGGTGCGAAATCTTTTTTGATTAATATCGTTTGCTTAAGGTTGGGGAGACTCTCTTTGGCTTTCTTGGAGAAAACAATATTGATTATTTCGATCTCGGGGTAGAAATCGTAATGGTTTATCGTGTGTAATAATGTTTGATAATAAGTATATCCACCACCTTCTGTTGGTACAGCATTGTGATCAACGATAATTCCGATTCTTAACTTATCCATCGACATGTATGTGGTCAGCAAATATACCTATTGGATAGGTGATGTTTTTTATGAAGCCGTTGGCCGGCTGCGAAATAGCTATGACTGGCTTAACCAAATTGGCCCTCGATAGGGTGCCTTCAACATCTGCGTTGAACGTTGTCCTCATAACGCTTTGTGCTATTATCGGCCGAAAATAAACAATAGTTTAGCTGAAAGCGCATAGTTTAATACCTAGGTTACCGGGAATTGTACTTTGTCGTTTTGATCCGTATACGGTCCTTGTTTAACTTCGATCATTTCTGTAGGCTCAAGAAACTCAAAACCATGACCGCCGCATGCAAGTAATATTACGTCGCCTTTACTGATTACCACGCTTTCGAGAAAAGCCTGGTTATCGTTGAAGAAGTCAACCCGCACTTTGCCAGACTTAACAATCAACACCTCCTGTGTAAGGTTAACCTTCCGGTCGGTGTGCACGTGAATATGGGGCTCAACCACATAGCCTTTAGGCCTGTTCATATAAGCGAGCTGTTGCGAAAATTCTCCCGGTGTAAAAAATTCTATACCGTCCGACCTGAATTCAGCCCGGATGATAATGGCAAAGATTTTTTGATTACATACAACTTTCTCGATCATGTTTCATAAGTATAAGCTACTTAGTTGCTTTTTCAACTGGAAATTGGTTTCAGCCTGGTTATACTTTGATCACCTAAAGTTAACCCGACGTTGCCTCGTGTTTGGCATTAATCCCCCGCCGTTGACTCCGGCCAGGCAGTTTACAAAACGTAAAATGGCTTGTTATGTTGTTTGGCGCTGAACAGGCAACTTTACGTTCAGCCATAGGCTGCCGACCTGTTCACCAACGACTGTTGTACTTAAGCGTACACAGGGAGGTTTATATCGTCCCTGTAATCACAGGCAGTAGATTTTCGAAAGAATATTGATTCATATGAACCACACCGATTTCAACGCGTGCAATATATTAAAGTTTGTTTGCCTGCTTAAATTTATCTGTTCTATGTGCGTAATTGCAAATGCCCAGCGATATTTCCGAGGTTAGGTGTATAGAAATGGCACGATGATCTTATTCAACTATGGACGACACCAGCTTCGTTGTTTCCATTGCTAAACATTATGGGGCAGTCGCAATACAAACAGGTATTTATCCACGTTTTCGTGCAGTACCCAACTTACGATAGCCGGTACGATCCTGCCACTGAAAGCTTTTATGTGAAGTATGGCTGGAGTGGCGACCGGGTGGCAACCGATACATTTACCTACTGTGGCCCGCGGTAAGCGTAGTGCAGGCCGCACCGTAGGTCAGTGTCAGTTTCAATCACCCGCCTTAACAGCACCAGGAAATCCATGCGTCTGCAGCTGACTCAACCGGCAGTTTCCAGGGCTATAACCAGGTCATCTATAAAGCGATTGCGTATTTCCTCGGAAAGCAAGCCCACCGACAGGTACGGATTTAAGTCTTCCAATTCAACCAGCAGCAGTCGTCCATCCGGCATTCGACAGGCATCAACACGCGATATGCCGCGTTTCAAGGTGTTCCATCGTATGAACTTATTTGCGAATTCGAGATCGTCGGCGCTGGCGTCGTATAGCCTGAGCTCCCATCGCCTGGCTACATCCGGCGCATACAATGCATACTGAAACGACTCGTTCATGTAGTAAAAGGACACCTCGTATTCAAAATCCAATAGGGGTTGGATGAGCTTTCCCCCGGGCAGTACAGTCGACAGTTCCGATTTTGTGAGTATCTCCATACCAATGGAATCAGCTCCGTCCAGTAGCTTAACAACGTATCTTTCGGGCTTTCCCAGCTTGTCAATATCGTTTATCGTGTCAACGGTTGGAATAACCGGGTACCCGGCGTTCCACAGATCAGGCAGGTATTGTTTGCCCCGGATGTCGGCTTTACCGTCAAAAGAGTTGAAGGTCAGCACGCCCGTCCGTTCCACGGCATCCAAAAACGCGTTGAAGTTTTCTTTGTAATAGATCACCGGACCCGTGTTTCTGAAGACAACAATGTCGGCGCGGTCCAAAAAGGAGATAGCCTGTATCGGATGACAGATCATTACACTAAAATGCGCCATTAGCTTCGAAGTGATATATAAGTCCTCTTCGTAATAGTTGCGGCCCTTTGCTTCATAGTACAGGTCTGTCAGGTATAATATTGTTTTCACCGGCGGTGGTTAAGATTTCCACGAAGATGCTGTTTTCTGCCGCAATACGATGGCTGCGGGCGATCCAAATATAAACTGGTGCCTTTAACCAGGCGCTATCGTGCGTACTACCCCAACTTGCTACAGGAAGATCTCGTTGTAAGATGCTAACGCGTATGCGGTTGCATAGGCGAGCGCTGAAATTTGTATATAATTACTACCCGGGGTCAAACATAGCCGACTTATAAAAGTCAATATCAGCTAAGCCTGGATCATAGGCGACACTTATGTTAGTGTGCCGCCTCAACAACATGTTTTTTTATGGACCTGGCTACGGTAGCTCCGGTTGAGCAGCCGTTGCGTCGCACAGCGTATACGGTAGTACTTACAGCGGCCAACATAACAATACAATGCAAATCTTACCGTGAATAGTAATTCCATTGTGGCTGCATTTACTATAGTAGGTCATATCTACGAACCGGCAAAACATTAACTGATTGCGGCCTCGTGCTCCACCACACCGCCAGCCGAACTAGCGCAGCCCGGCGGCTAGTGTCACAACTTAAAGTTCGTAAGCGGGTACTAATTCAATGTCAGGATTAAACAGCGGCACCAGGTACTATTGGCATTTTGATAAACGAAGCGCGTGCAGAAGATGCAAATGCTAATCCGTGTTCGGTTTCAACTTTACACTGCTGTGTAACAAGATTACGATAGGATAGCATGCCGGTTTTACTTTGAGGGCATAGAATTATTTTCTGGACGCTTTGGCAATTTTGTTGTAGTCAAGTGCGAGTCGTAACCAATAGGCGAAATCATCTTCGTTGGCAAGGTTGGTGGTTGCAACATGTACGTACCCTTTATATTGGCGCCCACCCATGCTTACGGTACTGCAACCCGGCTTTGAAACTGCTTCTTCGTGGAGTACAGGATTTATTCGAAACATCATTCGATCGGCGCCAACGGTAACGCACATCTTCTTGTCGACCATAAATGCAAGTCCGCCAAACATCCTTTTTTCTTCCACGTCTGGCAACGGGGAGAGTGCCTGTCTAACCCGTTGGGCAAATGGTTCGTTATATGCCATAATATAATTTTGTTTCCACGATAAAATCGGCAGTTTCCGCGAGTATAGAGCCTGGCTTAATCCGGGCAGGGTAGTAGTGCCACCCCTTATGATTTTGTCTACTTTGAAAATACGCTATTGAATGTATATTCAAATATTCTGTAAATTATTTACTAAGTCAGGCGCAGCCATTTTTTGATTATAGTTCTGGCCGCGGGTTAAATTGTCCAAAGTGCCAGAGAACTCCCGATGGATCATGTAAGAAACACTCTTTCCCCCAGTTTTCATATCGAATGGGTGTAAGTTTTGATCCCTCATATTTAGCCGGCAGGTTTAACGTCAACAGTTCGATGTAATATGCCTCAACATCTTCTACTTCTAAAAACAACATTGTGTTATCAATCCAGTCCCGCACATATGCATCCTGTAAGTAAAAGCCCAGTTCTCCCATGCTGAAGTACGACATAACATGGGATATGCTATTCTCCACGAAACCAAGTTCCTGGTAAAAGGCCCTGGAGAGCCCGAAGTTTTTTGCTCCAATAAATGCGCGGATTGAACGGGGTTTTTGGGGCATTGAAATTAGTTGTATTGGTTATTGTTTCTATTGAAGTCCATGCTACTATTCGCATAACGGTATACGCTTCCGGGCTTTCGTTAACCTGTTCAACGCATTGTCGGAAGTTGTTCTTACTACCGGGAAAACTACTTGCTGCTTACTTTATACCAACCCACCATTGTTTAAATACCTGCTTAATGTTATTCAATTGAACCACTTCTCCTATCATTGGGGTTACCAGTGGAAAATGGTAGGCTTCATTTAGTTTGCTGATCTCAACGAGTGGTTCGTCCCAGGGGTGATTAGCAAGTACAAACTTCGACGAGTGCACGGGAAAAAGCCTGCGGGCCTTAAGGTCGCGAGCTGCCATCAAAACCTCACCCGGAAGGGTATGCACATACCTCCATGCTGAGTCATATTGACCATTGTCGATGATGGCCAGGTCTATCGGGCCATAGCGATTACCAATATCTGCAAAGTGTGTATCATAGCCACTGTCGCCGCCAATATAGATTTTCATAGTAGGACTCTGTAAAACATACGACATCCACAGTGTAGTATTTCTCGCAAAGGTTCTACCCGAAAAGTGTCGTGCAGGGGTACTAACGGCAGTAAAGCCATCGCCAAGTTCAATCTGCTCGTACCAGTCTTTTTCAATGATGCTTTCGGCAGGGTAACCCCAATACTCAAAGTGGGCACCGACGCCAAGGCCACATATCACCTTTTTTACTTTGCTTTTCAACGCCAGCAGCGTTTCATGGTCAACATGATCATAATGGTCATGTGATAAAAAAAGGTAATCAATAGGCGGAAGTTCAGCAGCGGTATAGATGTCTGTGCCATCAAATGCATTGACTGTTCCGGGTACCGGGGATGCATTGCCGCTAAATACAGGATCCACTAAAATCCGTTTACCATCAAGCTGGATAAAATAGGAGGAATGCCCAAACCATACTAAAACATTTGTATCCGCTGGCAAACTAAGCAGGTTGGTTTTGATGGAAGGAATGCGATCGATGGGGGTACGCCTCGGAGCTTTGCGGAACAGTTGGGTATACGTCACGCCGGCCATTGAATAGCCTTCCGTTAACTCCGGTGTTATACTCAGGTTTTGAAATTTCCCCTCTTTATAACGGGGCGATTTTTGGATGGTTGCCAATCTTGCTCCTTCAGGAGCTTTCCCGAACGTAGCTTTTTGCATATAAGCAACCGTAACGATCGTTAGCACCATTGCAATGATCAGGATTACGACTACCGTTCTTTTTAATATGCTGGAGATTTTACGAGGCATAATGATTAAACCAAAGCCGATAATTTAGCGGCCCTTTTTACCGCTTTCATCATTTCGGGCTAAGAAAAATATATTAAGACTGATTACAGCAATAAATACACACAATGGTGAAAAGAACAGGGTATCATTTACTGCAAACTTTGTGACTTTTATTGTTTTGAAAAATCCAAAAAACCTGAAGTCTCCAATTGCCCTCAGGATAAAGATACCGGCAATGATCAAAGCTCCGTACTGAAAGTACTTTGTCTTTATGTGTTTATGAAACCAGCCTAAGTTGCCAACACTGATAAAGGCCAGTACTGCCAGGCCACTGGCCACAATAATCCCTGTGGTCATCCCGGGGTTTAACTTTTTTGAACCACTGGAGTTTGTAGGTAAAACCTCGTCATACCAAAATGTGCCTCCAAATGCCCAGTAGAAATGCAAAAGGGAAAGTAATGCAAATATTGCCGTGTTGATTATTACGGGTATGAAAATGCGGCGGTTTAGTTGATTGTTGTTCATGAATAGCAGTTTCGGTGAAGTTGAAAACAACCATCAAAATCGTCAAGGCAGGCTGATTACCTGGTAGGAATTCGGATCGTTGTCAGATCCCCTCGTTCTTCACCTTGATCAGCAGTTTGGGATCATTCGTGTATATTCTTTCAATCCCCATTCTTAATAATTGGCCCATCATCTTTGGGTCATCAACCGTCCATGCGCCCACCTGAATACCTGCTGACTTTATCTTGTTGATTTTTTCAGTTGTAATGGTTGAGAAGTGCAGTACCATCCTTTCAAAACCTCTTTCCTTCGCAATCGTTATGTCGGCATCGATGTCTGCTGTTGCAGGACGGTCCCAAAAAACAGGGATCGATGGTGCCAGTGTTTTTACTTTCGACATTAAAGGCAGGCTTGCATCATTGAAGCCAACGATTTTTTCCGCATTCAATTTTCTAACAATGGCAATGGCTTCTGCTACGCAATCCATTTTCGGCTGGATGGACAACCGTACTTTGCTTTGCCTTAACATCAATTTCAAAGCTTCAGACAACAGTGGCATACGCTCTGGTGGACATTCTTGTATGGTGAGCTTGTTTTTATTCCTAAACTCAGTTGCAACATCCACCTTCAAAAGCTCAGCATAGGTGGTATTGGCAATCTCAAGGTCAATTTCACTTGCGCGTTTGGTGTTTTTGTCATGGCTTACCACAATTTGCCCGTCTTTACTTTTATGAATATCCAGTTCAACCCAATCAGCGCGCGCATCAATACCTGCCTGGAATGCCTTTAGCGTATTTTCGGGATATGCCATTGAGTATCCCCTGTGAGCAGTAACCCCGGGTACCATTGCGGCTGGGGTATTGCGGTTAACCTGCGACATCGAGGCAAGCGGTATGCACACAAACAATACAAAGTAGGTGAGGAGAATTCTCATAATATTTTTCTGAAAATCAGTAATGTTAAACAACATTAACGACGCACAAAGTAGCATCTTCCGGCGATTAATCAACCCTGTAGTTGCCGCAACCAACGTGCTTTACTACCAACAACATCGCTGGTAGAAACTGTCTTTTTAGTTCCGAACAGACCTGTCGGTTTGCAAATATTTTTTCAAAAAACTATTTTCATCATTCACCCGGCTATTGAACCTGAACAATGCGGCATTAATATCGGTCAGCAACCTTTTTTGTTCATCGGTGTTTGCCAGCACAGTTGATAACATTGCATAAGCGTTTTGGATGTGTCGCAGAACACTGTCCATCATACCGCGGATCTCCAGATCATCCCGAACCGACGTAAATCGCTGGTTTTTGTGGGCAATGTATTTATTAAAGATGTCGGTAGCTTGTTTAAACTCGCTGACTGCACCAGTATAACCCAATTTAGACTCGCCTGCGCGTTGGTTTTTGGTCAGCACGGTGAGCATCTCATTAACGATTGGCTTCTTTTCACCGTTGTTATTTATCCGGCGTGCTGCACTGATAAATTGGTTCAGCGTGTCCAGTGAATTGAAATGCGTAATGGTGTCAGTATAATTAAAGAACGGTTTCGACGTTTTAATTTCGGCATTGCCGGAATTAAATTCGTCATACAAAACAGGATAGTTCAGGAATTGATACATGGGATCAAAGGGCATATGATCCTTAATCATCTCCTCTGGTGCAACTTTGTAAAAGCGGTTGGTAAAACGTTTTGTAAACTGCAGATCCTTAACCATGCCCGATGACCATGTCGGGTCAAAAAGATACCATTTGTCGTTAAGTTGAGCAGCAACCCATGCATGCGATAAATCTGCAATGGTGCCATCCTGCACCTTTGTATACCCGGGAACCAGGACCCCTTTGATATTACAAGTCCTGAACAGTTCAACCAATAACTCCGCATAACCCTGGCAAACAGCTCTTCGTGACTTCAGCACATCGGTTAGGGGTATTTTCTCCAACGGACTACGTGTGCGCAGCCTTTCTACATCATACACGATATTGTTTGCTACCCAAACAAAAAGGGCACGTACCCGGTCAGAGTCTGACGTAAAATGCGACTTCACATAATTACTGATACCCTCAGTTGAATAAGTATCTTTTTTCGGAATACTCAACGCTACACGATCGGCTGCTGAGACTCCCTGGCTATAACTCGTGTACCCGAACAGAAGAACAACGAGTACGGTCACTAAAATTTTTTTCATATCAATCCTGGTCCCGTATATAATTTCCTGGAAATGTTTCGGCTCCTTACGTTATAGCATCCCGAATTGTTGATAATGCAAGATGTTATAACAGCCCTGAAATTCTGTTTAAACTTACATTCAATCAGCATGCTGAAACCCCTGCATGTCCTAATTATTGCTTAATTTTTAGCGCTGCTTATACCCACTTCCATTTGCCTCTATGCCCACGAAGGTTTAAAAGGCGCAGCATATTACCCCGTTCCAATCGCATTTGCATTTACAATCAAGCGTATACTAGGGAGCTTAAGGCAAGTCATACCTTAGTTCCATCTCACCTTTAAAGTTTTAATCAGCGTGGGTGAGCCACCATTATACTGTATTCCTATTCCGCCGTATTTCCCGGGAACGATTGTGCCCTCCATTATTACCTCGTGAACCATGTTTGCCCTGGCTGGTCCAGGATCCCTGCGCGCCAGGGTGGTAACATGTGCCGACAGCTTATTGCCGCTTACGTTAAGTTTAATCGTACACGGGGTTTTGTAGCTTGTTGTAGTTACAGGTTCGCTGATCATTATGGCTTTCCCGTCTTCATATTTCACCAGAATGCAATCAACGGCGTCGTGGTGTTTCGTTGTCCTTATAAACCGTAGCCCATAGCCTGTCATCGTACGGGTGTCCAGTTTTAAAAGTACATCCATATAGAGATGTGCAACACTAAATCCCTGGCCTGCGGCTTTAAAAGGCGCTACGGTCATGGTAAGTTCCATATCGGAAAAGTTTTCTCCCACGGGGGTATAGCGCATTGCAGCACTTCTACCTTGTAACAAGCCGGTAAGATTTGCTGCGCCGTCAACGCCTTCGCCATAATACCAGGCGTCGCGGGCTGGGCCGGTATTCCCGGTTTCGTTAGATGAAGACTGAAGTTGTTCCCACGTCCAAAAGCCCGGGAGCACTTTTGGCTGGTTGCGGGTTGATGTATTACTGAAATCAGTGGACAACACTTTGGCATTGGTCCTTACATCAGCGGCAACAATTCTTTCGGGCAGTACAAAACGCACGGACTTGCCGGCACCAGATCGGATATGTTTCGGCGCCACTTCTGCCATCAAGTAATAGCCAATATCCCCGGTAGTTAAAGTATAATCGACAAAAGGCTTGTCAAACCTTGAAACGGCAACTTCAATGGCATCATTACCCATTGCGTCACTACTACGGTACCATGTAACTATTGACTCGTCTTTGTATAGTGCGTCAAGTTGGTAGTCGAGCCGGAGTTTGCCATTTACAGATGGGTTGATTTTCGGCTGGGAGGCAAAAGCCGGGGGCGCCAGGATTGCAGGTGAAACAGTAAGCAAACTTGCTGCTTCAAGGCCTGAAGCATCTGATGCTACCACTACTACTTTCCGTTTTTCATCATTGTTGTTTGCAGGAATAACTTTACAGCTCAACCCGCCTTCGCTTACTTCCAGTCTGACCAGGTTCTTGTATTCGTTAGCGACCTTCCATTGCACCGGTTCGCCCGAATAAGCGAAATTGCCAAAGCGCATCCGTTTTGCCGTTAACACGGCGGTATCCTTACCAGTTTCGATAGTTGCCGATGTAGAGAAAACCAACATTTGCACGGGTAAATTGGTGAGTTTTTTGTTAATTTCTTTTTCTGCTTCAATCACCAGTTGTTTAACCCTCATCGGATCCCAGTCATCATCTCCGGCTAACAGGTTATAAGTGTTGTAAACAATTTTTCCATCATGCAGAAGCCGGTAAGCCGCAAGAACACCTCTTCCGGTCATGTCTATGGTTGATGATGGGTTATTCTTGCCAATTACGGCACCCTTGCCATTTTGTACAATATTGTATTGATAATTGCGCGTTTCTAAAGGTAGTACATCTCTCCATCCGAGATATGTGCCCGGTAAGGTTTTGAAACGGGTATCAACAACTGCTACCTTCCCGTTAGCTTTTGTAAAGAATTGTTCATCCCGTACAAACGAATTGATCATGCAGTTTAAGAAAACCGCTCCGGTGCCGCTCGTGCTGTAAAAAGGTTTCGAACCATAAACGTCGAGCGAACAATCTAGGTAAACCCCGGTGCCGCACAAGGCATCATCTGTTGACTCAAAATGACAACGGTCGAACAGCACCCGTTTGCCACCGGTGAAGGGGCACAAGTTTAGCCGGCTGACAAACCTTGTATTACGGGCAACAATTTTGTCGCCGTTGCAATGGATTAGTTGTGCCTGCACAATTGCGGATGCCCGCTTAGGCCGGTTTAGCCGGGGGAGTAGAGGAAAAACAAGATCAATATTACAGTAGTTGCCGAATGTGATGTTTTCAGACCCCGTACCCTGCCCGATAAACCGGAACATGGTAAAGTTTCCCTGTGCGCCTATTGTTTGCCCGCGATTGCAGGCGAGTACTACGTTTTCCGGATTGTTGGTGAGACCATGAAACTTCAGCCATTCACATTTCACAATCTTACCGTAAGGTGATCCCCCATCAGCTGCAACCCGGATTGCGGAGTCATCGGGATTGTCGATCCAATAAACATATGGCGCGATATAAAGTACCATTGGTTGCTGTTCGGTACCATCCTGGAGATGATCAAGAGCCTTCGTTGCTGAATTATATACAAAAGGTTGCCCGGCAATCTCAGTATCCGACAATTGACCATCAACAAATAGCGCCCGCGGTCCTAAGGAGATGGTATCTTTTTGATAAACGATGTACTTGCCTTTAAACTGAATGGGGTGTTTGGGGTCAAGCGCTTTATATGTGCTTTGCTGAGCTGTTGAAAAAAATACGAATAAAGAGGAAATCGTGGCAAGTAGCGCCTTGTGCATAGTTGATGATTGTAAGGTGTTGATCCATTGCAATAAAGGTTTACCTGGCTCTATTGTGGAGTATAAATCGTAGCAATGAAATTAGGGTAATAAGCACCAGTAGTGGTCGACGCATAAAAGTTTTTCTAACTAGGTTGTTGTAATAAGTTTTCGTCCGGGGATTGCTTCTCCAACGTAGACACCGGCTTTGGTAAATTGTTGGTGTCGCGGATTACGCTATCCCGCCTACGGCGATCTGCCGTCGCACCGGGTGTACAATCAGAAATCGATGTCGTTTAGTTAAGCCCTTTGCTGGTTTTATTTGCCGAGTAATGGTAAACATTACAAGCCCCCGCAGGGCTAAAGTCGTTCGGACGGGAGCGCGACTTACCGATTAATTGGGGGCACAGCGCAACGATCTACAATTGAAGAACCGGGGCTTGGTTCCCAAAAGATTGCTTACCTAAACGACATTGAATCCAGCTTTAGCATATTTATGGATTTTGCCACAGATTTCGTTGGAAATAGTATTCACTATTGTCGGCGCGGTAACGGCATACAATGATAGATGCAGGTATTCCTTTGAACGATGCCGGGTTTGTTCCCATTTAATTTAGCAGCTTGGTTCGCACTGCGTTGGTATGTTGCATTGGACTCAACCAAAGGCTTCAGATCAAAGCAGGCGAGTCAAAATCCTGTGGTAGTAACTAAATATTGTACCGTAGGTGCTACATCATTTTAGCCTATTACTATTTTATTTCATATCAATGTTTTAAGCTGCTGCTGGCATGATAATTTATCCTATATGGGCTAATCATTAATCTTCAATAGTATGTTTTATCACGTCCAATCACTAATCAATCCCATTGTTGCCGATGAGCCAGATCCGTCCGCAGCAAATGCATTACAGGAAGGCCTCGGAGGTCAGTTTGGTGAAATGCGCACCATGATGCAATATCTTTTTCAGAGTTTCAACTTCAGGGGCAATGCAGTTCCTTACCTTGATTTAATACAGGGTGTTGGAATTGAAGAGATCAGCCACGTGGAGTTGATCTCAAAAACAATTGCGCAGTTGCTTGATGGTGCACCTGAATATCATGGAAAGAAGTTCGAAACACCGGGTAAGGGTGGCGAAGCAACAATGGGAATGGCGAAAGAGCAACAAAACCCACATCACTTTATTGTTGGTGCACAAGGAGCATTGCCGGTTGACGCAGCAGGAAACCCGTGGGTAGGCTCATATGTACACAGCCATGGCAACCTTGTACTTGATTTGATGGATAACCTGGTACTTGAGGCTACTGGTCGTTTACAGAAATGCCGGATCTACCAGATGTCTGAGAATAAAACATTACGGGCAACTGTTGCCTTTTTGATTGTGCGGGATGAAGCGCACCAGGCGGCTTTTGCAAAAGCACTTGAAACACTTGGTGTAGACTGGGGTAAGGCATTGCCAATACCGAAGTTTGACTCTTCTAAATTTCCCGAAGTAAAGACATTACTTGATGCTGGTATACACCGCGAACAATATCATTTCAGGTTAGACAGTTCGCAAATGGAGAAAATATTTGCCGGAAGCGCTCCTTTTAATGATGGTACAGAACTGGTTACCATGAAAGAGCCCCGGGAAAGCTATCCTATTCCTATGGCACCAGAGCGCCCGGAAGAATTTGCTCCGGGATTAGATCCTGAATTGCAGAAATTGGCCGATGCACTGACAGATTTTAAAGAAAACCTGCTGTCGCCAAAGAAAAAGAAATAAGGTTACGATTAAGCGACCTCTGTAGCGATAAATGCCTGGCTTTGCCAGGCATTTTCGTTGGGAGCAGGTTAAGCAGTTTTTGAAAATTAGATTGCAGGGGATTAGAATGCAAGGGGTTCTATAGCTTGTTCCGGGATCACACAAGCGGGCCAGTTATCCAAATAATGAGCGTGGAACAAAGAATGCTTTTTTAAAGATTGATTCAAAAAAAGAATGCTTTTTTATGCCTCAGATCGTTATAATTTTCGGTTAGAATAGATGGTATTCAGTAAGGCAATAATTTAATAACACTGACGCCAACTTTGATCGTGTTAATTGCTGAGCACTCCATTGCGTGCATTCTGCTCATGGAAATTTTGCCTGTATTCCTGTTGGAACAATTATATCAGCAACAGTCAACAACATTAAATAGCTTACAACAAAAACGATGGCCAAATCAATACGCAAGCCGGTGCGCGGAGGCACTTCAGCTAAGCGCACCACTATCGCGCCCAGAGGGGATAAGCGTTATATAAAACGTAATGAAAAAGGGCAAATTGTAGAAAGTGATGACGTGGGTAAATCGCTCAGCCGCGATATAAAACAGCGGGCCAAAAAACGCGTCAAACCGGGCCAGGGTGATCAGGGTGACCAGTCCCGGCGAAAACCAGCAAAAGCTTCTGCAAAAAAAGCGGTGCCTGCAGGAGCCCCATCTAAAAAGTCGGGCTTAAAAAAATCCGCCCCAAAGAAATATGCCTCCGGAAAACCCGTTGCAAAAAAAGCTGCAGCGAAGCGGTCCGGTCCTCCAAACCCAGGGGCTACAAAGCCTTCAAAAAGTAAATACAGCGCTTTTAGAAAAAGAGGTAATAAGTAAAACCTGAATGGATTAACCCCTGGGATATTGAATTAGCGTTGTAGTAAATAGTGATCAATCCGTGATTTTTGTTTTAAGTGGTGCCGGAAATGTATGTCCGCAAACAGCAGCCATTCCCGGGCATCAAAAAAACCAAAGCCAGGGTGTTCGGTTTTGCCCATGAATACCGAGCTATATACGGCTTCACCGAGCAAATCATATGCAGCTTCTAATGATGTAAAACGATTTACCAATTGAGCTTTTCCTGGTGGTTGTGGAATAAGTGCATGTTCTGGTGAGCCCAATACCTGCTCCAGGGGAAATCGTAAATTTTCAAGAATGAACCTGCCGTTGGGGGAAGTGTGTTTATCTGCATTTTCGTTGGTGCCAATACACCGTTTTACCTGCTGCAAGTAAAACGATGTATCCTCGACCAGGTGAATATAGAGCTGCCCCATTGACCAGCTCCCAGGTGAAGGCGGTACGCACAGCTCCTCGAGGCTATAATCTTTGAGACATCCTGACCAGATTTTAATGGTATTATTGGAATGGTTGTTCATAGTGTGTAATCGCTTGACGCGAAAGGAAATCAAAATTGTACCTGCTTCTTGCGACACCGAAGTTAAACAAAGTGCCGCACCTTACTTCACCGGTGATTTACCCCTCATGTTAAAATGGCTTAAAAGAGTCTATTGGCATTTATTTGTAATTTGTCGCTATGATCGACCAGCCTGATACACTTTCCCTGCTCAAACGCATCGAAGATCTCGAAGCTGAAAACCAGGTTCTTCGTGGCAGGTTTCACGTAAAACCCGGTGATGTTTGTGTGGTGGTTCCAAAGGAACTAAGGCCTCATTTCGATGCCGCAGAACAAACGGTAGGTGAATACTTCAAGCACTTGAAAATGGACCCCACGAAAGGTACCATAGAGATCAACGACCAACGTTATATTCTTGTTAGAGCATCGGCCTTATCAAAGGATTTTCTTGATACGGTTCAGAACCTTTATGCAGATCGCGGCGAACAGGCGGCACTTGCCATTGGCAAAAATTTTCTTTTTGATATTGCCCACGTAATCGGGATGAACGATGCAAAAAACTTTCATTCAAAAATGAACCTCAGCGATCCGATTGCCCGGCTGTCGGCAGGACCTGTGTTGTTTGCGCATACCGGCTGGGCGTTTGTTGATATCTCTGGTGAAAGCAACCCTGAACCAAACGAAAACTTCGTTTTATTTTATACCCATCCTTACTCGTTTGAAGCTGACTCGTGGGTTCGGTCGGGAAAAAGGTCCGATACTCCTGTATGCATCATGAACGCCGGCTATTCGTCGGGCTAGTGCGAAGAAAGCTTTGGGTTACCCCTGACCGCAGTAGAAGTAAGCTGCATTGCCAGGGGAGATAAACAGTGTAGGTTTATTATGTCGCCACCGGAGAAAATTCAGCTTCACCTCGAAAGGTACCATCAGCGCTCAAATTACAAATACGGCCGGGCCGAACGGTATGAAGTGCCAACATTTTTCGATCGAAAGAGGGTAGAAGAGGAGATGCAGAAATCGCGGCTGTCGGCAGAGGAGTCAGCAAAACTAAAGTCGGATTTCGTTGCGAATATGAGTCATGAACTACGCACACCGCTGGGCACAATCCTCGGATTTAGCGATCTGCTGAAGAAAACTGCGCTTACTGCACAACAGCAAGAGTACCTGGAAGCAATCAATACCTCAGGTCGAAATTTGCTGTCTATCATCAACAACATTCTGGACTTATCGAAACTTGATGCAGGAAAGTTTGTCGTAGACAATGTTTCATTTGATCTCGCCGAACTCCTGCACGGCATACGACTGATGTTTGGCAACGAGGCAAAGCAGAAGGGCCTGAGGTTTAATTTGCTCCTGGACTCAGCCATCAATTACCCGGTTCTCGGCGATCCTACCCGTATGACCCAGATCCTCTTAAACCTGATCGGCAATGCCATCAAGTTTACCGAAACCGGCGGTGTTACCGTAAGCTGTATCGGGGCAGAAGAGGAGAATGATTCCGTTATATTGAATTTTTCGGTTGAGGACAGCGGTATCGGCATCGACGAACTTCAGCTGGAAACAATTTTTGAGCGGTTTACCCAGGCTGACTCAAATACCACCCGTAAGTATGGCGGCACAGGCCTTGGGCTCTCGATTACCCGGCAGCTGATCGGGTTAATGGGCGGAGCGATTTCGGTAAAAAGTTGTCGCGGCCAGGGAACAACTTTCGAGTTTACAATACCTGTTACCCGGGCAAATGCTGCGGTAACTGTCCAGGCGGATATGGAAGGTCAACAACTGCATTTCACGACACCCAAACGCATCCTGCTGGTGGAAGACACACTGCTCAATCAAAAACTTACCTCTATCATTCTTCAGAATAATGGCTTTATAGTAGACGTTGCTGAAAACGGCAGGCAGGCTATTGATATCCTACGCGGGGAACAGTACGACCTCATCCTGATGGATATACAAATGCCTGAAATGGATGGATATGAGGCAACCTGTTATATCCGGGATACCATGAAGATAGCAATACCAATCATTGCAATGACTGCGCACGCTCTGGCTGGCGAGCGGGAAAAGTGTTTTCAACAGGGAATAAACGACTACCTCGCTAAACCATTCTCCGAAAGCGACCTCCTTTTTAAACTTTCGCTTTGGCTGGTGGAAAAAAGATCTTCAGAAGCCGTTAACCCGGAGGACAGCCCGGTTGCTATTATCGATCTTGGCTTCTTGAAAAAACAAACCCGGAACAATGCGGCTGTCATGTCGGATCTGATCCGGATTTTTCGTGAAGAAAACCCTAAAGACATTTCAAAGTTGTCTGTCGCAATAGCCCGGTCGGATTACACAACCATTTATAAAACCGTGCATTCTTTGAAAAGTGAAACCAGCATGTTTGGATTACGCCCACTTGTTAGTCATGACCTCACCAGTATAGAGGAACTTGCACGGGCAGGAGGCGACATCGAAGAAGTCAAAAAGTGTTTTAGTCGTGTAGAACAGGTTTGTAAGCAGGCCGTGGAAGAACTGGCACTTCTACAACCCTGACAATTCCTGTTTGGTATCCCGGAGTTTCATCTATTTATAACCCGTCCACATCAGATTGGTAATACGCACAAAACTGGCCAGACTTACAGGTGGGCTTACAATTTGTCGGTAGCGCCTGGTGTTTAGTCGGCTGGCAGTTACAACAACCTTTGCCCGATTTGTGTCATAAACTCGTCCCGCTTTTTTGGTGAAATTGCAATTGTTGATTCGTCATTCATCACGGCATACCCGCCATCAGTCTTAATCATCCTTTTCACTTCTTTTAGGTTTATGATGTGTGAATTATGTACCCGGAAAAAATTGTGATCGCCCAACATGGTTTCATACTCTTTAAGGTTTTTGCTTACCATTATTTTTCTGCCTTCTTTTAAAAAGAAATGGGTATATGGTCCTGAAGCCTCCAGCCGGATTATATTTTGTATTGGTACAAATTCAAGTCCTTCAGATGTTGCCAGTGTTATTGAAAAGTCGCTGTTTGCAGGTTTGCGAATGTTTTGCAATAACCTATCGATCGTTTGTTTGCTGGAGTTGTTTTCCACCCGCGACTTTGCTTTTTCTATGGCTAATTGCAACTCTTCAATATCTATTGGTTTTAGCAGGTAATCGATCGCGCTAAACTTAATCGCTCTTATGGCATAGTGGTCGTAAGCCGTGGTAAAGATTACCTGGAATTGTGGATCAATGAAATGCTGCAATACATCGAAACCCGTTCCGGTTTGAAGCTCGATGTCGAGGAAAACCACGTCCGGCTTATGCGTGTTGATCAACGCCACAGCTTCAGGTACGTTGGCCGCCAACCCGGCAACTTTCACGTCGGTACAAAATTCCTCCACAAGAGTTCTCAGAAATTCACGACTCCTGGTTTCATCATCAACAATGACTGCTTTCAGAACCATATATAAATTGGTTGACTATTTATAAATTACCGCCGTCCCGTGGTTGGGGAACCAGCAACCTCACCTCGTTAACAAATGTTGTTTCAGCAGGCAATTCTTCCTGATGCACCACTTCTATTTTGCGCTCCGTATTATTGTTGTACAATGTGAGCCTTTTGTGCAGGATAGCTGAAGCGTTCATTTCATTATCCAGCCCTTTGGATTGTTGTCTTGCAATGGCTGTGGTTCGGTTAAGACCATTGTCGCTAACAGTTACCTGCAACTGACTTCCAGCCATCTCAAATAATATACACAGTCTGCCGGTCTCGCCACTATCCAAATTCAAAATTCCCAGGTACAACGCATCTTCAACCAGGCTGTGGACCATCATTGGTGGCAATAACGCAGAACGGGTAACACCATTGCCACTGAAATGTACACTATATTCAAAGCGGTCGGGGAAACGACATTGCTCCAGCCATAAGTATTGTTCAAGCAGCACGGCTTCTTGTGCTGCCGTTATCAAAAGGTCGTCGCCATAGTTAAGCACATTTCTCAAGAAGGAGGCAAAACGGGTGAGGTAAAGTAATGCACTCTTGCGGTCGTTTAGCCCAATAAAGTACTGTAGTGAATTAAGTGAATTAAAAATGAAGTGTGGATTTAGCTTCGCTTGAAGAATCTTCATTTTTAGATGTTCATTGATCCCCTCAATCGTTTGCTTTTGTTCCGCTATCAGCTTGTTCCGTTCTTTCAGTTCGTCGTGGAGTCTCTTTTTTTCGCGAAACCTTAGGTACAGACCACCTGCAAACAAGATTACCATCGCCCCTATGGCAAGTGCAATATTGCGATATGTTTTTTCCCGCTGAACTTCCAGGGCGGTGTCGATCAATCGTTGGGTAACAATCTCGCGTTCTTTTGTAAGTAACTCGATATCGCCCGGCTTGCCCCTTGAGCTATCTGCGTTGGACACGTTTAATACGATATTTGCCACCTCTTCACCAAGGTATTTTTTAATGAGCCGGTTAACCAATAGTTTGCATTCAACACTATTAAAATAACTATTTACCGGTTCACTCCAGTCGCTTTCCTTTGAATATATGGCGGCAAAACCTTCCCGGCGCGTAGCAAGTACCTGTTGTCGCTTGACTTTAATCCCCCGTTGCAAGGCTATTACATATATGCTTACCGGAACATAGCCAAACGCATTTTGTACCGTAGCAATTTGTTTCAGCACTTCGTAATCATCTACCTGGTTGTAGACCGGTAGTTCTGGATAGTAATCTTGTTTAAGTCTGAGAAGGTCTTTTTCCATGGTGGTATGTTCCATAGTATAACCTTTCATTCGTTTAAGGTCGCCGACGAAGTCATGCTCGCTTTTGTAAACAGGTAAACTGTTGTTAGACACCACAATGTTTAGATCGGGCATATAGGGCGGAGAAAATTTCACTTCGCGCTTACGTTCGTCCGTGATAGAATAAAATGAAAGTCCAAACAGGCCCTTGTAATGCGACCTACTAATAAACGGGTATATATTTTTGAACGATTTTGCATCAACCCAATTAACTTCTAAGTCAACGCCATAATGTTTTTTCAGAAAAGGCTTAAATCCTTCCATTAGCTCATATTCTACCCCGATGATTTCACCACTGCGTGTACGGTAGATAAATGGCTCAATGTCGTACCACAATACACTGATTACCCCCCTTTTTTTCGCCTTTGTTTCTTTCCATGAATCTTCCTTTATACGGTATTGTGCAGTTAGCAACGCTGGAAACAGCATCCAGCACAATACAAGAGCGACTGAGCGGTATTGGCAATTAAACTTCAATAAGCTTTTATTAATAACTAAAGATGATAAATTCCCGGCACTCTTTGCTATGTAGGACCAAAGGGTAGGTGCTGATCGTAGACTGCAAACTGTACTTCAGCTTAGTTTCGAGCACCACCTGTTCTATAATGTCGAAACATTGCTGATTAGTACGCAAGCTTCGCAATTCAATTAAACTTGTACGTGTAAAAATAGATTTACGCCCTCCAGTTCCTGACCAACATGGATCTGTTCTTTATTTGCGCCTGCCTTTATAGCCAGTTCAACCAATTGTTCTTTTGACCGGTGTTGCAAATACCAATCGCCAACCAATTCCATATAGTTCCTGCTCGGATTTTCATTGCTGAAGTTTCCAATTATTACCTCTCCACCCTGTTTTGTCCAGCTCATGAATTTAGTCAGCAGCCGGATAAAAACCTTTTCGTCGAAGTAGTCAAACAGTCCGGCACTCCAAACCACATCAAACTTGTCCTCGGGGGTAAAACGAAAAACGTTTTTGTGTATAAAGGATACCATTGAGGCATTGGATGCATTGAGTTCTTTGGCGTAGTTGATTGCAGTTGCATCCGCTTCTACGCATACCGTATGGAGTTTTGCACTATCGATGGTGCCATAAAGTTCAGCAATATCCCGGGCTGGTCCGCTCGCAACGTTTAACAGGTGCAGGGAAGGGTTGGTGACCAGCTTGTGGGTCATCATACTTATAAAATAGTCCTTCCTATTGCGCACTGCCCTTGCTGCAGCGTGATTATTCCAGAATATGTCCCACTTTTCGAAACGCTGATCTGTAGTTACCTGCTCGCGATAGATCTTATCGATGATCAGGAAATCCCCGGCATAACCAAACGGTTTCAGTTTAACGTGTCCATGGAGGGTATTTTCCATGCATTCATCACCAAAACCCTCCTGTAATAGCTGTACTTCCTGTTCGCTCATTTTACCGGATTTGTAATCAGCGGAAATGTCGTCGAAGATTGTATTCAACACGGCGTACTCGCCTGTTTCCGGGCCTCCTTTTTTTATGATGTTTTGCAAAAAGGAAAGCGCATTTGTACGTGTATTAACTGCTGTGTTCATGTTTTAATTTTTCTTGGTTATTGATGAGACAAAGCTCGTGAGGAAACCGCCTGGTTAAAATACCCGCTTAACGGATGGGCAGTTTCACTTAACGGATATGCCGCATATGCCAGGCCTTTGTGCCAGGCGCATGTTAACACAGGCACCAGGGTCGTATTCGAGAGCGCTAACAAAAACCGCTGATTGTGCAAATGAAAGCACCAGACAATGTTGTCACGCATAACGACCAATTTTTAAGGCCGTCTTTTGAAGAAATGATATATCGGGTAAAGCTGTCACGAAACCGCGAAGGTCTATTCCGAGCGCTGCTAAACCTGGGTTGATGGGTTGTAATTGCCGTTTTGTTAACCCAATTGCCGGATTCGTTAACCACCGCAATAGCGCTACATAAGCGGGTTTACTTTAGCGGAAATAATTCTTAGCAATATGAAAAAGGTTGGAATCATCGGGGCTGGAATAAGCGGCCTCACCACTGCAAAAGCTTTTTTAAACAAGGGCTATGCTGTTACAATTATCGAGAAAGCGGCATCTATTGGTGGCGTTTGGGAGAAAAGCCGGTCATACCTTGGGGTTACTACCCAAACAACCCGCGATGAATATGCCTACTCCGACTTCCCCATGCCAGCCCATTATCCTTTGTGGCCGTCGGGTGCCCAGGTGCAGGCATATCTCGAAAGTTATGCAGCAGCATTCGACATCAGCAGGCACATTCGTTTTAATACCCAGGTAACCGATCTGCGCTATGAGCATGGCCGTTGGTTGATGCGTATCAATAATGTTGACAATACCAATGCAGGTACGTTGACATTTGACTTTGTTGCAATTTGCACCGGGACCTTTCACAAACCCTATGTTCCAGAGTACCCGGGAGCACAGCAGTTTGTTGAAGCTGGCGGAAGTATCCTGCATTCTAGCCAGGTGAAAAACGAGTCTTTGCTAAAAAATAAGGCTGTTGCTGTCGTGGGCTTTGCCAAGTCTGCAACAGATATTGCCACCCTCGCTGCAGACCTGGGCACAAGTTGTACCCTGTTATACCGGAAGGCCCAGTGGAAAGTTCCGCGCTTCTTTGGTAACAAGGTCAATCTGAAGTACCTGTTGTTCTCGCGCTTTTCTGAAGCGTTTTTCAACGGGCCTGAAAAACCATTATTCGAGAAAATCTTGCATTCTATTGGTAAGCCATTGGTTTGGGGACAGTGGCGAGCCCTTGAGGCGCTGCTTAAAATGCAGTTCAAACTAAAAGCCTGTAATATGATCCCCGATCATAAGATTGAGGACCAGATTAGTTGCGCACTGGGCATTGCACCCGAAGGTTTTTACGAGAAGGTGCGCACTGGTAAAATAGCTGCGAAATGTACTGTTATCGACCACTTCGATGGAAAGAAGGTGGTCTTAAAGAATGGCGAAACGCTTACACCGGATCTCATTATCTATGGTACGGGCTTTAGCCAGTCGCTACCTTTCCTGGAAGAACGATATAGGAACCTCGTGGTCGATGAGAGCGGACGCTACCAACTATACCGGAATATCGTTAACCCCGACATACCGCAACTGGGATTTGTGGGTTTCAACTCCAGCCTTTTCAGTACACTTACTTCAGAAGTTGCGGCTCACTGGCTTGTGGCGTATGCATCAGGTACGATCAAACTTCCAACCAGTGAACGTATCCGGCAGGATATTACATTTATGGATAACTGGCGTAGAAGCCGTGTATCGGCCTCAGTATTCAGTGGTACATGTGTTGCGCCGTTCAACTTTAAGCACATTGATCAATTAATGAACGACATGGGGCTTCCTACACGCATTAGCCGGTCGCCGCTCCAGTTTTTCAAACCCATAAACCCGGGCGACTACCGGAGGTTGTTGCAAATCAAAACTACACCTCCGAGGGTAAAGTCAGCCGTGCACGAAATGGAAGCGGAAGCATTTTGATGAACGAGGCTTTAATCCTAAGAATAGGTAAAGGAAGTGTTTCCGTTTTCACGATAAACCACCATGCTTGCAGGGCAAAGCAATTCAAAACAAAACTTGAATTTCTTGATCACCAGGTAGGGTAGCACCAACTCTTTATTGCCTGTACGCTACTCATAAGCCGACGAGCGGTAACATGGTTACGAAACTCCGCTAAATAAATACGCGGTAAGTTTAGTCCCGGGGCTTGAAAATCCATTGCTTGTTTTATCTTCAATCAACAACCATAAACAGCATGCTGAAAATTGGTTGCCTGTTTTGTGAATTACGCCGAACCCAACTTTTTTCCTATGATTGAACTGAAGCACCAAAAGGTTTTTAAGGCCGCGGCAATACTTGCCATACTTGTATTGATTGTTGTTATTCTCGTTTACGCTAAATCATTCCTGGTACCGCTGACATTTGCAGCCATCCTGTCGATGTTGTTACTGCCTGTTACTAAATGGCTGCAATCAAAGGGTGTTAACCACGCGGTGGCAATAATATCATCCATTCTTGTGCTCGTGAGCTTTTTTGGGTTGGTCATTTTTTTTGTGAGTTACCAGGTGGCCGACATTGCTGGTAATACTGCCAAAATAGAACAACAGTTTACCAGCAAATACCATCAACTGCAACAGTTTACCAGCGAAAAGCTCGGCATATCACCCGATAAACAGCAGCAGATGTTAAAGGAGCAGCAATCATCCTCACAGGGGAAAACCTCCTCGATGATAACCGGGTTGCTGGCCGGACTTGGCGGGTTTCTGACAGATAGCCTGCTGGTGCTGGTGTACATCTTTTTATTTATTTATTTTCGGGGAAGACTTAAAGGTTTTATCATCCGCCTGGTGCCTAAGGAGCAGGAAGGCAATGCCGTGGAGATCGTTGATGGATCCCAGAAGGTATCGCAACAGTATTTGACCGGAATGTTTTTCATGATTGTGTGTTTGTGGGTGATGTACTTTATCGGCTTCTCGATAGTGGGTGTAAAGAATGCAATCTTTTTTGCTATCCTTTGTGGGGTACTTGAAATCGTGCCCTTTGTTGGTAACCTATTTGGCACAGCACTTACCTTGATCATGTCGCTTGCCCAGGGTGGGGGAGGCTCCAACCTCATTATCGGTATACTTATCACTTATGCGGTCGTGCAATTTCTGCAGAGTTATATTCTTGAACCTATGATCGTAGGAGCAGAGGTAAGTATTAATCCTTTGTTTACGATTGTGGGTTTAATCGCTGGTGAGACTCTGTGGGGCATTGCGGGCATGGTGCTGGCAATACCCTTATTGGGAATGGCAAAAATCGTTTTTGACCACGTGGAATCCCTTAAGCCTTATGGTTACCTGGTCGGCCAGGATAAAGAAGAGGAAGAATCCGGCATGAAGCAGAAACTCAAGGGTCTTACGGGCAAGCTTAAGACCCTCTTTAGGAAATAAACCCCATCAGTAAATGCAAGCCGTTTCGCTTGGTTTACCTCGTGCGCGATAAACAGATTCTGCCCGGCTATACAGAAACAGACCTAACGATGTTGATCGCTTATCCCACTGTCCTCACAGCAGAGTTGGTGCATTATGCACGAAGTATTTTGACCGCTACATCGTTATTAAAATATCTGCACTAATCAATTCTTTTAGATTCCCAATTTCCGTCTTGTATTGTGGGTGGTTAGTACCGCAAAGCCCTTTCCCCTGGTACGCCTTATCACCTGGGCATTGACGATCCGGCCATTTTTCCAGGAACGCCACTAAAACAAAAAACAAAATCGTTGGTTCCAATTTGCAAAATTTAATGTAAGATTACAAGCGCAAATAATCACCATAATTTTGTTCCCAGGCTTACCCGGTTTCTCCCGTGTTCCTATTGCCGGCAATTTGAACATGTCAGGATTAGCGGAAGGAAAATCAAGCGTGCGCGGAACAAACACCAAAGAAGGGACAGTAAACCCAACAAATCCAAATCCCATAAGATTAGCTGAACTAATATTCATCAGGTTAGCCTGAAAGTATAACAGTGACTTTAATTTTTTAACGGGCAACGCAAGCTTTGTTTTGCCCGTATACTTCAACCTAAAAAATTATATGATCCCGGTGAAACACCTCCCGAAGAGCCGTTCTATGTTCATCAGCTGCCCAAGCCCGCAAATGCTCATTTGCTTCAATTCATCTTAGCCGCACTTACATAATACAAGTTCAGGGCGGGTACCACTACCCAGCAAACAGTATCATCAGCTTGCGGCCTCCTTGTGCCTGCTATTCATGGTTTGCTGGCTTACTGCTGTGTAGTTCAACATCAGTTCTACCAAAATAGCTTGCCAAAAATCATCAAAACACAACTTAACGAATGAAAAAAATTTACTTCAGTATCCAACATCACCTTCTTGCGTGTTTGGTACTTCTCTTTTTGGCGCAAGGTGTTTTTGCGCAAAATCGTACAATAACCGGTAAGGTAACCGACGCCAAAACGGGTGAAGGAATATCCGGTGTAACAGTTACCGTAAGGGGTACAACAATCGGTTCTGCTACGTCGGGCGATGGCTCCTTTTCGATTAGTGTGCCGGCAAACGCGAAAACCCTTATTTTTTCTTCAGTAGGTTATGGTACCCAGGAAATCGCGGCCGGCAGTGCTAACAACATTTCGGTTGCCCTTCAGTACGGTACGAAATCCCTGGATGAAGTAGTGGTAGTCGGCTACGGCACCCAAAGAAGAGGAGAAGTTACCTCTGCAACAGCAACCGTAAAACCGGAAGACTTCAGATCAGGCGGCGCCCGCAACCCGCTCGATCTCATCCAGGGTAAGGTTGCGGGTTTAACGATCACCCGTACAAGCAATAACCCCAACTCAGGTGCAGCAATCATCCTCCGGGGTGCAACTTCCCTGCAGGGCAGTAATTCCCCGTTGATTGTAATAGATGGAATTCCCGGCGGAAATCTTGACCTGCTTCAACAAGACGATATTGCCTCTATCGACGTACTTAAAGATGGTTCGGCTGCCGCTATCTATGGTACCCGGGCAAATGGCGGTGTTATCCTGGTTACAACCAAAAAGGGTAGAGAAGGTCCCGCACGTTTCGACTACGCCACCTACTTCCGGAAAGAGTCTTTGTCGTCCAGACCGGAATTTCTTAACGCATCCGAATACCGTGCTAAAATCGCGGAAGGGGTGATCGGAACCAACTTCGACCTCGGTTCTTCAGATGATATGTATGATGCGCTTCTAAACAAAGAAAACCTGAGTCAATACCACAACCTCGCACTCTCCGGAGGAAGCGGTAAAACGAACTACCGCGTGAGTATGTTTTACCAGGATTTGCAAGGGATCGCAAAACAAAGCGGCCGGGCCAACTATGGCGGGCGCTTAAGCATCAGCCAAAAAGGATTTAACGACCGCCTCTCTGCCCAGGTAAATGTTGCCACCAATTTCAACAGGGCGAACCTGCTGGGTAATGGCATTAACTGGGAAACCGCGCTTACACGGAATCCTACTGCACCAATATACAAGCCTGACGGTACTTTTGCTGAAGACGCCACAACTGCTAACCCGCTTGCACGCCTGAGCCAGGAAACTAGTTGGAGAACACAACAAACTACTTCGCTGGATGCAAAGATGACCCTTGATATTTATGAAGGATTGTCGGCATCGGTGTTCGGGTCGTTGCAAAGAAACACCTACGTTGATGACCAGTACCGCCTGCTTGCCTCACGCTCCTCGGTACTCGACTTAGGTGGTGGCGGTTATGCTTACAAAGGTTCGTTTCTTGAAAATAATTACGCCTTTGAACCCACCATTAATTACAATAAGAACATTGCCGATAAGCACGTCATTACTGCATTGGCAGGATACAGCTACCAGTATAATGTCGGCTCTTCATTTAATGCATCCAACGTTGGTTTTCTCAACGATATCTTCCAGGAAAACAATCTTAACGCAGGAACAGGCCTGAACGCAAACGCTACCTTCAGGGCAGGTATGGGAAGCTCCAAAGAAGACAATAAGTTGATTGCATTTTTTGGCCGGGCCAACTATGCATTCAACGGCAAATACCTCGCTACATTTATCATCCGTCGCGAAGGTTCATCAAGATTTGGCGCCAACAACAAGTGGGGTAACTTTCCCGCAGCCTCAGTAGGTTGGAATATTTCACGAGAAAACTTTATGAGCAGTGTGAGGTTTATTAATAACCTGAAGCTTCGCGCAGGATATGGCATCACCGGAAACCAGGGCTTCGCCAATTATTCCTCGCTTACTACGCTAAGTACGGGTAATACTTACCTGTACCCTGATGGCGTTTGGCGTCAAACGTATGGGCCCGACAGGAATCCAAATCCAGACCTCAGGTGGGAAAAGAAAAAAGAGCTGAACCTTGGTGTTGATTTTGCTTTCCTTGGTAACAGGCTCACCGGAGCCATTGATGTTTATCGCAGGAACACGGTTGACCTCTTAGGCACTTTCGATACACAGCTGCCTGGGTTTGTAAGGGAGACTGTTTTGGCGAACGTTGGCACCATTCAAAACAACGGTGTTGAGCTTACGTTGAGTGCTATGGTATTAAAGAGAGGTAAGTTTAACTGGGATATGGACCTTGCTGCAAGTCATGCTACCAGCAAACTCACCAAGTTTAATGCAGTGGGCTTTCGTGGTAATCCGCAAACCTTTGGCGACATACCTGGTGCAGGAGCACTTGGGCGCGCAGTACGCACAGCCGAAGGTGATGTAATAGGCAACTTCTATGGTAAAAAGTTTGCCGGTTTTGCACCAAACGGAACCTGGTTGTTTTACAAGCGCGATGGAAAAACCACTGTGCCATTTAACCAGATCAATACGTCGAATGATCAATCGGTGACGGACCTGGCAGTTATCGGTAATGGTATTCCCAAATACTATGCTTCATGGACCAACAGCTTCCGGTATGGAAATCTTGACCTCAGGTTGTTTTTACGCGGAAAGTTTGGTTTTAATATTCTTAACGTTAACGAGCTTGGTTATGGCACAAGGGCAGTATTGCCTGGTAATGTACTGCGAAGCACATTTACAAGAAATGCTGATTTAAGGGATACCTACCAATACTCCGATTATTATATTGAAAAAGGTGACTATGTAAAAGTTGATGAAATCACTTTAGGTTACAACTTTAACCTCAACAGTTCCTACATCCGGAACCTGAGGATTTATGCAACCGGCCAAAACCTGGCGACATTCACGAAATACACCGGTAACGATCCGGATTTTATCAACGATGTATTTTCAAACGACCAGGGACAAGCTCCGGGAATGGATAGCCGCGGACCATACCCAAGAACACGGTCTTATTTAATCGGTTTAAACGTAGGCTTCTAAATCAACCAACATGAAAAATTTGAAAACGATAGCAAAATACGCAGCACTCATCCTGCCTTTAGTCAGCATAAATTCCTGTACAAAACTGGATGAGAAGGTGTACAGCAGGTATGTTGCCGAAAACTATTACAACACCAAAAGCGAGGTGCTCTCCGCAGTATTGCGCCCGTATACACATGCCAATGCATGGACAACCCCGGGCCAAAATGGCTGGTGGCGGGTAAGTGAATTGTCTGCAGATCAGCTTGCATGGCCGGTAAAGGGTATTGATGGCCAGGATGGGGGCAACTGGATCAGGGATCATTACCATCAATGGACCAACGACGACGAAGCCGTTTGGGGCCCATGGCGCCTGATGTGGTGGGGGCTTGGCTTATGTAACCAGCCAATTGAAAACCTCGAGAAACGAAGCCTTGCTCAAATGGGGATCACCCAGGAAGAAAAGGATGCCTACGTTGCAGAACTGAAATTGTTTCGTGACTTCACCTTGCTAAAGATCATGGACCTATGGGGTAATGTTCCTGTTGCAATAACCGTTGGTGAATTAAATATTCCAACTCAGTCGCGTGCCGACGTATTTAAATTTCTGGAGACGGACATCAAAGAAAATATAGAAAAAATACCGGTGCTTTCACCATCTATGGTCGGCCGGATGAACCGTGCCGGTGCATATGCTATGCTTGTTGAGTTGTACCTGAATGCTGCCAAGTGGACCGGAACACCACGCTGGGATGATTGTATTGCAGCCTGTAATAAAATCATCTCCGGCGAAGCCGGCGGACAAGCGGGCGCAGTTGCTCTTGACCCAAACATCATCGATACTTACAGTCCGAGAAACAGTACAAAGTCAAAAGAAATCCTGTTATCAATCACCTACGATCCGCCAAAAGGAAGTTCAGCTCCGCAGTGGCCCGGCGACTTTTACCACTTCAATCAAAGGCAGATCAACGGCTCAACACGTAATGGTAACAATGGTGTAATTGTCATTCCCGGCGTGTACGATGGCTTTTATAAAAATACGGACCTGCGTAAGAAAGAATGGTTCCTGATCGGGCCGCAGTTCGTATATGGAACTACAACCGCTGTTACGGGTACAAATGGCCGTGAATATTTTGGAAGACCACTGGTTTTTGTAGACAACGTTCGCAGGAACTCTTCCTTACAACCTGGACAGGATCCAAACAGTCTTCCTTCAAACATGACCACGGGAGAAGAAAACAGTGGTGTACGTTTTAATAAATACAAGCTCGGCTTAACAACAGATGCAACAAACTACCAGGCTGTCGATTGGTCGCTTTACCGTTTAACATGGGTGAACTTCGCAAAAGCTGAGGCCATCATGCGTAAAAACAATGGTAACGCAAACCAGGAAGCTGTTGATCTTGTAAATGCAAGTAAACGCAGGTCGTTTAGTGCTGCAGATTGGGCAACCGAAGCTTATACACCTGCAACATTAACGCTTGATGAATTACTGATGGAACGCGGTCGCGAGTTTATCTTCGAAGGCTTTCGCCGGCAAGACCTGATCCGCTTTGATAAGTTTGTAACTACAGAATGGTGGGATCATAAAGCAACAAACGATAAGAACAAGGAACTGTTGCCAATACCTAACAGGCAGATCACACTTAACCCGGGGCTGAAACAAAATCCCGGCTATTAACCCCAACAACATTTTAAAAACTGCTGGCTCTGGTGGCCAGCAGTTTTGTTTGTTAAATGAAGATGTTTAACCGCTTCAGCAATACTAATTCGGCTACTGCAATAACTTTCTATGGACCCGGCATTTGAGCCCTTCCGATCTTCCTTGTACGACAATACAATATTCAGCTCAAAAAACCCCGGCAGCGGTAATCTGCCCGCATGGGAAGAACGGTTATATTAGCAGTACCGTAAGCAGATTTTTGTACAATTGCCGAAGGGCTGCGGGATAGGAGCGGAAAACACGCTGAAGGATCTGTGGCAGGGCCTTGTGGCGGATTTGCAGCGGATAGCCCGGGTTGCAGCCTGGATATAGATGTGGTTGAAAGCCCCAAAGAAAATGCTTATCAGCCCGGGAGCGTAAATTGGAAACCGGACCGGGTATGTTTAAAATTTAGTACGACTATGAAGAATCTATGGTTGGCATTGTTTGCCCTATTTACAATCAACAACAGTATTGGCCAGCTTGTAACGAAAGTTTCCGACCCGGTTGAATGGGTAAACCCTCTGATGGGTACAGACTCGAAACCAAGCCTGTCTAATGGCAACACTTATCCCTCGATATGTGTTCCGTGGGGAATGAACTTTTGGTCGCCACAAACCGGCCAAATGGGTAATGGGTGGATGTACCAATACAGCGCCGATAAGATCCGGGGCTTTAAACAAACGCACCAGCCATCGCCATGGATGAATGATTACGGGCAATTTGCAATTATGCCGGTAACGCGTAAACTGAAGTTTAGGGAAGACGAGCGGGCAAGCTGGTTTTCGCATAAAGCGGAAATTTCGAAGCCCTATTATTATAGCTTATACCTTGCCGATGCTGATGTTACTACCGAAATTACACCAACCGAAAGAGCCGCCCAATTTCGGTTTACATTCCCCTCGACTGATAGTTCTTTTATTGTTGTAGATGCATTTGACAGGGGCTCCCACGTAAAAATTATATCTGCGGAAAAAAAGATCGTTGGCTATACTACCCGGTACAGCAGGGGCCCCCTGAAAAATTTTAAGAACTACTTTGTTATCTATATCGATAAAGGCTTTGATGTATCGTATGCATGGCATGACAGTACACTGGTGAAAGATTCGCTTGAAACAACAGCCCGGCATGCCGGTGGAATAATAGGTTTTAAAACAAGAAAAGGGGAGCAGGTACACTTGCGTGTGGCATCGTCTTTTATCAGCCAGGAGCAAGCTGAGTTAAACCTGAAACGCGAACTTGGCAGTGATAACTTTGACGCAACTGCACGCAAAGCAAAAGCCACGTGGAACACGCAGTTGAGCAAAATCCTGGTTGAAGGTGGAACAACTGAGCAAACGAAAACATTCTACTCCTGTTTGTACCGCGCACTACAGTTTCCACAGCGTTTGTACGAGTTTGACGCTGCAGGCAAGATGGTGCACTGGAGCCCTTATACTGGTGAAACGTTGCCGGGATACATGTTTGCAGGCACGGGCTTTTGGGATACTTTTCGTGCGCTTTACCCTTTCCTGAATTTTGCTTATCCGGCAATCAATAAAGAAATGCAGGAGGGGCTGATCAATGATTACAAAGAAGGTGGATGGTTGCCCGAGTGGTCGAGCCCGGGTTATGCTAACATTATGGTTGGTAATAACTCAGCATCGGTTGTTGCGGATGCCTACATAAAGGGACTACGTGGTTACGACATCAATAAACTATACGATGCGCTGTTACACGGCGCAAACAACGAGGGGCCGATTACAGCCATTGGACGCGCCGGTGTTAAACACTACAACGAACTCGGTTATGTACCCAACGATGTAAAGGTTAACGAAAGTGCAGCGCGCACACTCGAATATGCTTACGATGACTTTACCATTTACCAGCTTGCCAAAGCATTAAACCGTCCGAAGGAAGAAATAGACCTTTATGCTAAACGCTCACAGAATTACCGCAACCTGTTTGATCCTGAAACAAAACTGATGCGTGGCAAAAAAGTGGATGGCAGTTTTCAAACCCCCTTCAATCCCTTAAAGTGGGGTGGAGATTTTACAGAAGGCAATAGCTGGCATTATAGCTGGAGCGTGTTCCACGACATTGAAGGGCTAAAAAAGTTGATGGGCGGAAACGCGCAGTTTGCAGGCATGCTTGACTCTGTATTTGCCATGCCGCCGCTATTTGATGAAAGTGCCTATGGAGGGGTTATACATGAAATCAGGGAAATGCAAATTGCAGGTATGGGTCAGTATGCACACGGCAACCAACCCATACAACACATGATCTATTTATACAACTACGCCGGTCAGCCCTGGAAAGCACAATTTTGGGCAAGAGAAACAATGGAGCGGCTTTATAAAGCGACACCAGATGGTTACTGCGGCGATGAAGATAATGGCCAGACATCCGCATGGTATGTTTTTTCTGCAATGGGATTTTATCCTGTTTGCCCTGGCACGGATCAATACGTATTGGGAACCCCTCTATTTAAAAAGGTGACGGTTACATTGGCAAACGGAAAACAACTGGTGATTAATGCGCAGAACAATTCAGATAAAAACAAATACATACAAAGCGTACAATTAAATGGAAAAGCATGGGATAAAAACTGGCTCTCGCATGCTGAATTGCAAAAGGGTGGGGTAATCAATTTTATGATGGAAAGCCAGCCAAACATGGCGAGGGGTACATCTGCCAACGCTTTCCCTTATTCATTTTCGAACGAGCAACGGTGATAGTGGATTAGTTAATTAGTTGAAAGGTTGAGCTGGTTGCTGCCTGGAATAAAATATTTGAGGAACTTGTCGTTACCGGTAGAGATTTTAATAAGAGGTGAGAATATCTTGAAGCAAGTAAGGTCTTAAATTTCGACCTGAATAATTTTTTTGGATGAGGTGCACGACAACCATATGTAGCTGTTGTTTTCTGTTCACTTCAATTAAATTTACCTGACATTAATTATGAAGAAACTTTTTAGTAGATCGCTCCTGGCGTTTTTGCTTTTTAGCAATGGCCTGGCAGCGCAGGAAGTAGTTACAAGAAATGGCTATACGCTTACTTTTGAAAGTAATTACGCCGAACTTGATCCGGGGCTAAAGCAACGGTTAATCGAAACGTTTTTCGAAGTGTATCCGAAGCTTGCTGAAGAATACAACCCCGCTACAGCACGCGAGGTGAAGTTTAAAGTTGACACGGCTTACAAGGGCGTAGCTGCAACCAGTTCGGGGCGCGTTGTTTTTAGTTCGGGATGGATGCAAAAGCACCCTGAAGACATCGATGTGGTTACGCATGAAGTAATGCATATCGTGCAGAATTATGGAAGAAGTACGGGGCCCGGCTGGCTTACGGAGGGCATTGCAGATTATGCGCGTTTCAAGTTCGGGGTCGATAATGCCCGCGCTAAGTGGGCATTAACACCATGGAAAGAAGGTCAAAATTATACCAACAGTTACCGGGTAACTGCCCGTTTTTTAAACTGGCTTGAAACCAATGTTCATGCAGGTATCGTAAAAAAGCTGGATGGCATTATGCGTGCACATACATATACGGCCCAGACCTGGGAGACGTTAACCGGTAAAACACTGGACGAACTTTGGACAGCTTATACCCAGGCAAAGTAATTTCAAACTTGCTATTTGTAAGTAATGCTTATTAATCGTTGATTATCCTTATAAAAACTTGCTGGTATGTTTAGGAACTCCTGTTATGTATTTGTGATCCTGCTTATTTTACAGGCATGTTCCCGTTCGTCGCACCAGCAAGGCACAAAGAAGACCACTTCGGGCAATCCGATTGCCGAGGGCTGGTATGCCGATCCGGAAGGTGCAATTTTTGGAAACAAATACTGGGTATATCCTACCTATTCTGCGCCTTACAAGGACCAGGTATTTTTTGATGCGTTTTCTTCGCCTGATCTGGTTAACTGGACGAAGCACAACCGTATATTGGATACCGTAAATGTTAAATGGGCAAAACGGGCGGTGTGGGCACCTGCTATCGTAGCAAAAGGCGGCAAGTACTATTTGTTTTTCGGTGCAAATGATATACAGAATAACGAACAGCAGGGCGGTATTGGTGTTGCCGTTGCCGATAATCCTGCCGGACCTTTTATTGATTACCTGGGTAAACCGTTAATTGATAAGTTTTACAACGGCGCCCAGCCAATTGATCAATTTGTTTTCCACGACAAAGACGGACAGTACTATATCATTTACGGGGGGTGGCGGCATTGCAATATCGCCAAACTTAAAGATGATTTTACCGGGCTTATTCCTTATGCTGACGGTACCACGTTTAAAGAGATTACACCAAAAGGCTATGTGGAAGGGCCTTTTATGTTTATCAAAGACGGCAGGTATTATTTCATGTGGTCGGAAGGTGGCTGGACAGGGCCGAACTATTCTGTAGCATATGCTATTGCCGACTCACCCTTCGGACCGTTTGAAAGAGTAGGTAAGATACTACAACAAGACTCAACCATTGCAACCGGGGCAGGACATCATTCGGTGATCCACAATACCAAAAAAGATAAGTGGTTTATTGTGTACCATCGTCGTCCGCTTGGTGAGACAAATGGCAATCACCGGGTTACTTGTATAGATGAGATGTTATTTGATGAGAAGGGATTTATTAAGCCCGTAAAGATGACCCATATAGGGGTGAAAGCACTTGCGATTAAATAGTGAAATAATTTACATTCCAACCGTAGCATTTATATTTTTAGCTGACGCGTTCAGGCAATTTCTTTCAATTTTGCTAGAACAAAGATTCTCCAGTATAAACTATTCTTCCTGGTTACCCATCGCCGCAGATTATCCAGTGGAAGGCACTCCGTTTTTAGTAATCCGTTCTAATTCCGGAAAAGTTTTTGGTAATAGATAAGTCCACTATTTGGCTACATGAAACTGGGCGCTTGTACCTGCGCGACTTTATGTTGTAAAACGAGATTGGTGCACCACAAACAGTCGGATTACAATTGGCAAAGCTGGTGCAAACAGGGTTTCAATCTTCAAAATTCCATCGTCTTATTTGCGCAAGTACAACCGGTAACCTGGTTGCCGGGTGGTTTGATCAATTTCTACTTTAAACCTTTCTCCTGGCAGCCAAACGCCGAAGTTGCTGCAGAAATAACTTTGAAATATCTCACCAATAAACTTGGAGGTTTGAAAATAAAAGTTAGATTGTCTTAACTTATTCTTAACTAAAAACCACATAATCCACATGAGAATTTCTACTCCAATTTCTTCGGCAGTTTTAGGTCTGATGGTGGCAGCTACATTTGGAAGCTGTAAAAAGGCGGAATCTGTTTCAGCTAATGAAAGCTTACTCAGGCAGGATGAGAAAGCGCTGGTTTCAGCAGCCGGGTTTAACAGCAACTGGGCGGAAAAGACCAGTAGCGGCAGTTACCTTATTGAAGGCGATATTTTATTAACAAGGGCGCAGCTGCAGGAAATGGCAGGTGCCACACCGAGCCACAACTTTATCGTAGCTAATGAAGAACATTACCGCACTTACAACATTGTAACGGCACCGGCTACAGGCAGCCGAACAATAACCGTACGCTTAACAGACGGTTTCCCGGCTTACTACTCAACCGGTCTCGACCAATCGATTGCGAGATACAACAGCTATAACCTCAGGATAAGGTTGCAGCGGGTAAGCACCGGTGGCGACATTGTTGTTACTGCTTCCAACCTGGGTACCTCAGGTGGAGGTTGTATCCTCGGACAGGCATCCGGGTTTCCAACATCGGATGGTAACCCTTCCAAGGGTTTCACATTAAGTAACAGTAGCTGTGCAACATCATATATCAGTGATGCAAACAAGGCCGACGAAGTTATTGCACATGAAATTGGACATTGTATCGGGTTCAGGCATACCGATTATAAAACCAGGGCTAGTTGCGGACCCGGAGGAGGAGAGTCGGCAGGCTCAATTGGAGCCGTTCACATTGCCGGAACACCAACGAATGTAAGTGGAAGCAACAATTCATGGATGATGGCTTGTACAAACGGCAACCCTGGATTCACCACTGCTGACCAAACTGCATTAAGAGAAGTTTATTAGTTCTGACTATAGGGTAAAATCCCTTCCCATAACGGGAGGGGATTTTTGTTTAAGAAAGATTCCTGGTATAGCGCCAGAACGTTTATTTATGAAGCAAGACCTTTTTTAAGATTAATATGCTGAGGTGTTTGTACTATAGATTTCCCCGTGTATGGAGTGCCGTGTTCTGCCTCGGGCTAATGCTAACCTCATATGCAACGGCACAGCTTAAGGCTACCGAAAGGGAAAAGCTATTTGGAAAATTCTCTATCGGTGGACCTTCTCACTACCGTGCAGATGCAAGTTATTATCTCTGTGAATGGACCGGATCACGCCCGCAACCAGCAAGGATCGTTCGGCAAATAAATGAAAACCTCGCGATCACAGAAGTGTTGTCACCAACAGCATATGAGGCATTAAGCAAAGTTTGCAGGCTGGCCGTTGCCAACAATGATTGGAAGTATCCGGGTAATGCCGCACAACTAATTGCCGGGGGTAATCAAAAGTTTATACTTACCGGAGCAAGCCTAGATCTGTTGTTGAAGAAACTGGTTGTTTTTTCAAAGGATCTTCAAATACTAACGACAGACAAACCTTCCCATTCGGTAGTTGTAAAGTGCAATGCCGGGTTTTTAAAGCGATACCTGGCCGATCTTAAAGAAATCACTTTTATCGATGTTGTTCATACAGCTTCAGCAGAAGCTCCCATCATTGGTTACGACAGGAGTTTTCATGGTATTGGTGCCCTGGCGGTAAACCTGCCTGGTGCCAATGGCAACAACATTGTTGTAGGGGTGAAGGAACAGCAAATGGATGAAAACGACCTTGATCTTCGCCAAAGGGTTTTGTTTTCACCCATTGCCGGGACATCCAGGTCACAACATTCAACGGTAATTGCCTCTATTATCGCCGGTGCAGGAAACAGTTATTATGATGGCAGGGGGCTCGCCTGGGCAAGCCGTCTGTTCCCAAGTTCTTTTGCCAACCTTTTTGCAGATGACGAAACAGTCCTGAACGCAAATAACGTGACGGTGCAGAATCATTCGTATGGAACGGTTATTCAACCCTTTTATGGTGCGGAGGCCGTGAGCTATGATGTGCAGACCTGGCGAAACAAACATTTTGTTCCGGTATTCTCAGGTGGAAACCAGGGCGAAAGTTTTGCGGGTGAGGGCAGGTACGCCAATCTCCCCGGTTTTGCAAACCTCACTGGTAATTTTAAAGCCGCTAAAAATGTAATTACAGTTGCTGCCATAAACAGCAACGATGAGGTGCCTGTTCAAAGCTCTGCTGGTCCACTCTACGATGGCCGGATTGCACCCCAGGTAACCGCCCTTGGTCCTAATGGCACGTCGGATGCGGCTGCACTTGTAAGCGGCACAGTTGCCGTTATGCAGCAGGTATATGCCGAACGCCATAGCGGTGTTTTGCCTTCGGCTGCATTGATAAAAGCTATACTCTATAATACAACCGATGCTATTTACAACCTTGGAATCGACTACAAGACAGGTTACGGGTTGATGAATAGTTATGCTGCAGTAAATGCTATGAGGCGCCAACAATATTTTAGTGATGTGATTTCAACGGGTCAGCGGTGGGCAAAAACGATACGTGTGCCAGCGAATGCTGCCGCGCTTAAGGTTACACTTTCGTGGACCGACAGTGCCGCAGGCGTAAATAATTACAAGGCCCTCGTTCACGACCTTGATCTTGAGGTAACAGAAACGGCTACAGGCAGGGCTTATCATCCCTGGGTACTCAACACATCCGCACACATCGATTCTCTTGCATTGCCTCCCACCAGGAAACGTGACTCACTGAATACGGCTGAACAGGTTAGCATCACGCTGCCGTCGGCGGGTAATTATGAGCTATCCATTTCGAGTTTAAGCCAGGGAATCCATAATCTCCCATTTAGTATAGCTTACCGGGTCGATACCCTTAATACATTTAGTTTCGTGAGCCCGCAACATGCTTCCGACGTTAATCGAACTGAGCATGAAAACACCTGGATCAGGTGGCAAACTTTTGTGCGAGATACCAATCATACAGGTAATCTATATGTGAGCTACAATTCCGGTTCCAGCTGGGGTTTGATAAGCCGTTCAATCCGGCTGGCACATAACAAATACCGCTGGCTCATCCCCGATACCACTGCAATAGCTGTTTTAAAGATGGAGACCACCTTTGGTGAATTTACCTCCAAACCCTTTTATGTCGGCAAGCCCACAACCCTTAATGTGGAGTTTAACTGCTCGGATTCTTTTGCACTCTCCTGGCACAAAAACAAGGAAGCGACTGCCTACCACTTGTACCGGCTTACCGACAGCCCTTACCTCCAGCTTTTCGCCACTGTGACCGACACCTTTGTTGTAATACAGAAGTCAGGTTCTTCAACTGCGGTTTATGCTGTTGAACCCATATTGCGAAGTGGTTCAACTGCAATCCGAAGTGCTGCGCTGGATATCAATCAATTTGGGACTCAGTGTTTCTACAAAACGTTCAATTATCATTTACTTGACCAGAACCGGCTTAGCCTTCAACTTGAACTAAGCAGCAGCGCTTTTGTTGACAGTGTAATTTTCGAGCAGGTAACTGCAACAGGTGGACTGGTGCAGGTATATAAAGCTTTGCCCGTGCAGGAGCGGGGAACTAGCCAGTATACCTATGTGGTCAATAACCTGCAGTCGGGCATAACCCATATAAGGGCAAGGATCATCTTGAAAAGCGGGGCGGTCGTTTATACTGAAATCATTCCTGTTCTAACCTCTGGCAAAAGAAGCATCTGGTTTTATCCAAACCCGGCCGCTCGGAACAATCCTTTCCAGCGGGTATTACAGCAAGGTGTGCCTATTGGAAGCCAGTTGTTGTTGTATGATGGGCTGGGTCGATTACTGAGGAGCTATACTTCGGTTCCGGACAACGTCAATACAAACGGGTTGCCCACGGGATTGATTATTTACAAATTACTGAACAGTGAAAGTAAGTTGGTCGAAACCGGCAAGCTGATGATCCGTTAATTGTCCGTGACAGGCCTGCGTGTAATTTCCCTGATACCCACCAAAGCATTGTTCTGCTGACAATTCTTTTGGGCCCCATAAATTATTTCGAAGCAGTTGCGGTCGGCTTGTAAACAGCAAGTATCGTAACCGCGCCACTGGTGGCGGTCACCTATTTGTGCCGGGTAAGCAATTTGTTTCAGCAACAAGGGCTCGATGCGATTGCTTACTCAAGTGAGGCAAAACAACTTGTTGTAAATACTGCATCAATTTAACAATTTTCAGTAGCCCCAACTTTGCGGTGTACAATTTATATACAGACTTTTAGCGTAACAAATCTGTTATGCCTAAAACGCTACTCATTATTCTATTGATCGGCATAACTGCAAGTGTACAATCTCAAACTTATAAACTTACCGGCAAGGTTACCAATGCCGCCCGCGAGCCTGTAGCTTTCGTGTCTGTACAGGTGAAAGAATGGCAAAGCGGTACGGTAACCAGGGAAGATGGAACTTATTCGCTTTCCTTGGAAGAGGGCAAATACGACATTGTTTACAGCATACTCGGCTACAAATCGCAATTGATTACAATTGTTGTAAACAGGAACTATGTTCAAAATATTATACTTGAAGAAGACCTTCAACAATTAACCGGTGTAGCCGTTAAAACAAAATATAAAGATCCTGCTGTTGCGGTTATCACAAACGTAATTCGACATAAAGACAGTCTGCAAAAAGCCGTTGGTTCGTGGTCGTGTAACATTTATATCAAAGCGGTTCAGCAGGACTCCGTTCCACGGACCCCTAAATCTAAAAACAAAACGGACACCTTAAGTAAGGGCAATGCCGATGTTGCGGGGATGGCCATGACAGAGATCCTACTCAGGCTTGATTATGCATCAGAACACAAAATTAAAGAAGAGCGGCTCGGCGTAAAGCGGTCTGGCAGTAGCCAGGACCTTTTTTATTTGTCTGCAACCGAAGGTTTCTTCAACTTCTACAATAACCTGGTTACCGTACCTGGACTTTCTACCGCAAAATTCGTTTCGCCGGTTAGTTACAGCGGACTGCTTGCTTACCGCTATAAAACAATCAACATCACCCAACGCGGTAACTATAAGGTCTACACCATTTCAATACGACCGCGGTTAATGAGTAATGCGACCGTTGAAGGCGAAGTGACCATCAGCGACAGCAACTATACCATTGAACATACCCGTATTCGCTTTCCAAGATTTCATCTGCCGCAATACGACTTCTTCGAGGTGGAACAGTGGTATTCCGCCCAACAAAATTTTTCGTTGCTGACTAAGCAGGTGTTTACGTATAATTCAAAATCCGCCAGGAATAAGTTGTCCGGGGTTACAACGGTAACATATGGTGAATACGAGCTAAATAAAACTTTTCCACCACATTATTTTGGGTTAGAAGTAAGTGCCACTACCGAGGACGCTTATAAACGCGACAGTACTTTCTGGGATACGGCCCGGGTAGAACCACTTACGGATAAGGAGCTTAAACTCATCCGTTACAGGGACAGCATTTACCGGGTAACACATTCGCGGCAATACCTTGATTCTATTGATCGCCTTACCAACAAGTTTACCTGGAAGAAAGCGCTGCTTACAGGCCAAACATTATACAATCGTGAACTTGAACGCACCTGGCAGCTACCACCACTACCGGGTCTCTTTCAACCCTTTCAGTTTGGTGGCGCGCGAATAAACCCGGGGGTATACTATGCTAAAACGTACAAATCAAAGAAAAACCTAAGCCTTGCTGCCGACCTGAGTTATGGCATTCGCAACCATGACCTCAATGGCTCCGTCCGCATTAATCGTATGTATAACCCGTTCAACCGTGGCTTTTATGGTATCTCAGTCCGGCGTGATTTCGAGTTTATTTTCCAGGGCGATGCATGGATCAATATGCTAAAGCGAAGTAACCTTTACCTCAATAATGCATTGGGATTATACCATGGGGTCGAAATCAAAAACGGACTTTTTCTTTACACGGACCTTGAGGTTGCATTAAGACGGTCACTGCAGGATTATAAAACCGGCAATACGGTAGATAGCCTTTTTGGAAGTGCACTTCCGGACAACAATCCCATCAGTTTCGAATCATATAATGCCGTTTATGGCAAGATCAGGCTCGAGTACACCCCAAGGCAGCGGTACATCAGGGAGCCGAGAGAAAAAATTATTTTAGGATCTGCCTGGCCCACCTTTTACACCACCTGGCGCAAAGGTATCAGCGGTGTTTTTGGCAGCCAGGTGAATTTCGACTTTTGGGACGTTGGAATGCGACAGGAGATCAATTTTGGCTTGCTGGGTATCCTGCGTTATAACCTTACCAGCGGAACTTTTCTTAATCGGCGCGATTTACGAACAATCGACTACCAGTGGCAGCGTCGCGGAGATCCCATTCTTTTTGCCAATCCCGATGGTGCATTCCAGGCGCTTGACTCAACATTCCCGGTTTTCAAGCGCTTTTACCAGGGCCATGTCGTGCACGAGTTTAATGGATACTTCATCAACAAAATACCGCTGCTTAAAAAATTGCAGCTACGTGAAGTTGCGGGTGCCGGCTTCCTGTCAGTACCTGAACGAAACCTCCGCTATGCCGAAACATTTGCCGGTGTTGAGCGGGTGTTCAAATGGCCGTTCAATGTAGGCTCCAAATTTAAGCTGGGGGTATATGTTGTTGGTTCGGTGGCGAACAGGTTCACCAATCCGCTTACGTTCAAAATTGGTGTCACCTCCTGGGACAAACGCCGGAACAAATGGTTTTAGGAAAATGTAAAATGTAAAATGTAAAATGAAAAAATGGGTTGATACAATTTGAAGCAGTACTCGACCTCAATTCGATAATCCGTAATCCGCTAATCCGTGAATCGTTAGTCTAGTTTACCCTGGTTCCTGCCTGGGAACCAACTTGTCAACCAATCAACTTATCAACTTTTTTATGGCCTTAGCTGAGGATAACTATTTAGCTCCGGTTGCCACGCTCGGTTCATCCATATCTTCTCATGGCAGCGAGGAAGCGAAATGTAAAATGAAAAATGTAAAATGAAAAAATACGCTTTTACTATTTAAAAGAATACACGACCTCAATTCGCAAATCCGCAAATCCGCAAATCCGTAATTCGCAAATCCGCAAATCCGCAATCCGCGAATGGTCCGCAATCAATTCCCCTCGCCACTGTTATCATCGTCATCATCATCCCTTCTTTGAATACCGTTATTCTTTTTAAAGAGCGAGAAGTTGGAGTCACCAAACCGGTAGCTGAAGGTCAGCCGGAAACTGCGGACATTCCAGCGGCGATACGAGTCCTGGTAAAAATTTTCTGTTTCGTAGATGGTTCCAAAGCGGTTTGAATTAAATACATCATTAACGCTAAAGGTGAGGGTCCCGCTTTTGTTTTTAAACATGTCCTTTCGTAAGGCAAAGTCAACACTGTATTGTTCTTTGCGCCGCCCTTGTGGGATCACCTCGGGGGACTCATATTCACCGGTTAACTGGAACCCGAGATTTGAAAAAAGCCATGACTTGGGTGCCTCGATTTTGTAATTCATGATCAGCTTGCCTTCCCAGCTAAATCCTTCATTGTTTAAAGCGGTGTTGTTTACCACCGCGTTCACCTTGCGATACTGGAGGCTGATGTTTGGAACGATTTCAAGGTTTTTTGCAATGGTCTGCTGTAGGGTGATATCCGCACCCCAACGATTTTGACTTCGAGAATTGATGAACGTACTTAAGATGGCATTTGAGTCGATAGCAGCATTGTTGAGTTGTTGGTACTGGGCAGTTGTAAGGGTATCGCTGTATTCAGTGATATCGCCAACGGTATTACGGTAATACACCGCCGCAAGAAAGTTGCCGCTTTTATGGTTCTTGTTATAGTTCACCTCAAATGAATTCGTGAATTCAGGCCTGAGTGCAGGATTTCCCTGGCGGAGGTTCACCGGGTCATTGAAGTTGATAAACGGGTTAAGCTGGCGGAAGTCGGGCCGCCGGATCCGGCGGGTATAATTCAATTGTAAATCTTCGTTTTCGCCAAGGGATTGGGTGATAAACATACTGGGGAACAATCCGTCCCAGATACGCTTGAAATCCGACGGGTAACTATAGCCAAACTTTTGGCCCTTGTCAACGATTTCGCCGTCGAGTTTAGAAATCTCCGCACGAAGTCCGGCCTGGTAGCTGAGTTTATTGATCTTATTGGAAAACGTAACATAACCTGCGTTAACGGTTTCTTTGAACTGGTAATGGTTACTTAATGGCAGCCTGGTGGTGTTGCCGGTCTGGCCAATGGAAAAGGCTTCAAAAATGTTCCCATTGTCCTGTATAAATGCTCGTCCACCGGCTTCAAACTTGGCATTTTCGCCAATCGGGTTCACATAGTCAACCTGGGCGGTGAACTGGGTATTTTCATTGTCGCCGGTGTTCCGTACCCTTTCAGCGGCCTTGGAAGGACCTCCGCCTGCTGCGCGGTAAGCATTCAGTATATTGGTCAATTCATTACCTGAACCTTTGTTATAATTAAGGTCGGCACTTAGTTGTTGACCGGGGTTGGCAAACTTGTGGGTGTATACCAGTTGCGTGCCGCTTCGGTTAAAGCCGTTATTACCCATTGATGTTCGGGTGCCGGTTTGTTGTAATGCCATGGCGGCATTGTAGTACTCCTGTTGCTGGTCTTCGTTATTGGTAAACTTGCCATTTACCAGGTTCTGTGTCAGGGAAATGGTATTCCTGTTGTCCAGGAAGTAATCGAACCCAAAACGAACAGACTGGAATTGCCGGGTTCTGTCGTTCCAGGTAAACTGGTTGAAGTAATTGTCAATAACACCCTTATTCAGGTTTTGGCGATAAGTTTTACCGTCGGCCCGCCCACCGGAACGGTTATAATTTCCACTTGCAAAAAAGTTGAATTTGCCTTGCCTTAGATTGAGGTTCAGGTTACCGGAAAGAATGCGTGGTGAACCAACCGATAAAGAAGCTGTGCCATTAACACCAACCTTTCGATTGCGTTTCAAGACCACGTTAATGATGCCTGCGTTACTCGAAGCATCAAATTTTGCGGAGGGATTGGTAATGAGCTCCACTTTCTCAATATTCTCTGCAGGTATCTGGTCAAGGGTTAAGATAGTAGGGCGGCCATCAACAAATATCTGGGGTGAGGCATTCCTCAGTTGCACATTTCCTTCTACATCAACCGTCACAGAGGGGATGTTTTTCATTACATCAACAGCGGTTCCGCCGGTTGCAGTCAGGTTCTTCTCAACATTAAATACCCTGCGATCAATACCCAGTTCCATGGCTGCCCGCGTGGCTACTACGGTTACATTGGCCAATGTTTGCGCCTCTGCTTCAACCCCAAAATTGCCAAGGTCGATCTCCTGCAAGGGTCCGTTCATACCAGCCGGCGTTTTAAGCGAAACCGGTTTCAGGAGTTTGCGGTAGCCGATCGCTGTTATTGTAACTTTCAGAGAGTCAGCCCAGGCGATGTTGTTGAAGCTAAAATCGCCATTTGGGCGGGTAAACTGGCCCGCTATAATCGAGTCTTTTGTCCCCTGGTTAGCTCCCCCGGGCACCATCATACTAAGCTGGACCGAAACCGCGTCAAGCCCCTTTTTTGTTTTCGCGTCAACAATCTTTCCAAACAATCTGCCACTGGCAGAAGGTCGGCTCATCGTTCCAGGCTGAGCCAGCAGTTGTAAATACATGATAACGAAAGTAAAACTGAGTACAAGTGCTTTCATTCGGTAGCTTTTAGGTGATTTTTTCCGTTCTCTAACACCAAATGCACGGCTAAGTTTCGAAAGGGTAAGAAAACATCCGTCAAAGAGAGAGAAAAACCGTGCCTGTTGTTCAAAAGGCCTTTGACCTGATAACAACCAGCTTTGAAGCACGGTGACAGTGTCCCGGTGTTAAACCATATTCCTGATCAGTTATAGGAAAATTATAAGGAAGAGAGGCCTTTAAACAGCGCTTAACGGATGATATCGGTGTCAGCAGGAATATAACCCTGCTGCCTGCTTAGCGTAAGCACTTGCCCCTTGTGATGGAATTCGGGTGTAATAACGTGTGTGTATACTTGGAGAGGAGTTGCCTGCGATACTGTTCCATCATTATCAAAACCGATGGCAGCGGCAGGGTAGAAAGGTAGGTGTCAAAGAATGCTGACATCATTTGATCGATGTTCTGGAACAGTAACACGATATCCGCAAGCGATTGCGTGGACATAAAAGGAGTGGAAACCACACCCTTTTGGAGGGCTATATTCCCTATCCTATGTTCGTAAATGTTGGAACGTGCACCAGCAGGTTTCGTATACTTCCCTGGCTGAATAAACTGTTCTCTTTTACAAAATCGCTTTCCCCGATCGTGGCACAGTACTGAAATAGTACCGCTCTTGACGCGCAAATCATCCTATATTGTTCCCGCGCAAGAAAAGCTACGTCACTCATTGGTACAACTGATTAGGCTAATTGTTTACAACTTATTACGAAGCGACCGCGATTTAAGGTTCTTCTTGAGCTATTATTTATTTAATTCAAAACAGTAGGAAGTTATTTCAGTCAACCTGCCTTCTTCAAAATGATAGATGTCGCAGGAAGCAATAGTAGAAACCTGATTGTTTTTATCCAGGTATTCTGCTATACTGTCAATTACCACGTCGTTGCCTTCCGCTATAACCTTAAACCTCGTAAACGTTGTGGTTACACCGGCTAAGTATTGTAACGACTGCTCACATCCGTCGATAACCGCTCGTTTACCAGTAAGCAGCTTTTCTCCTACCAGGGTCCACTGCACATGTTCTGAAAGGTGGGGGTAAACAAGCTGAAATTCATGCTTGGAAAAATGATTAGCAAGGTGGACCGGTGAAAGGTGCATGCTTGTAGTTAGGTTGCTGGTACAAATAGAATCTCTCGTGGCAAAATGGACGTTAACAACTAAGATTAAGGAGCTGTGCGCTTCTCTGATTCTTCTTTCAGGATGTTGAGTGCCTTGGGAAAAACGCCCTGGAACATCGAAACATAATCTTCGCTCGTATCCATGTTAACCTGCAGCACGGTTTTGCCATTTGACTCCGATAACAAGTATTCCTCGATGGCACCTTCCCATTCTTTTCTTTCCTCAACGCCGTTGATGATCTCGCCGATATGTTTGAATCGCATGATCTCAAATTCAACCTTTCGTTCAATGATGCCAAACATACCTTCGCCTGAGGGGGTAAGAAATACAACCCTGCTTCCTTGCTCCCAATCACTTTCGGCGTAGGAACCCGCACTAAATGCCGCGGTCCAGGTGCGGTATCCTTCGTCGCTCCATAAACATTCCCAAACCCTTTCCCTCGGTGCATCGATGGTTATCGAAAAATGCAGCGTCGTCATGATTTTAAGTTTATTGCATCAAAAACAGGAACTCAATACTATAGCCGGGCAGGGGCACTATCGTTTTTTAGGGTAAGCCGGTGCGCGGTGCAGGGGGCCGTTGCTGGCCAGGGGCAGGTGGTGCGGGAGGGCGATTTTCCGGGTTTTCTTTGCCATGGTGACAAGTGAAGCACGAAACCTCGGGGATCCTGTTTGCACTTCTTGCCTCAGCCTGGCTTTCTTTGAAATATTTTTTGTTGATCTTGACCATCATCTTAAACATGCCGCGTGCAATTTGCTTGTTCTTACTACTGTCGCTTGCAAAATCAAAATCACGCTGAGCGTCATTGGTCCTCACATGGCAAAAGTTACACCGTACGCCCAGCGACGTCGAAAAGTGTCGCATGATGCTATCCATTTCCTGTTTGGTTGTGTTCTTTGGCAACACTTTAAGGTTTTTATACCTCGCTGCACGTTGGCGAAAAGCGAACGATATGCATACCAGGCAGACTAACGCAGCCATTACGGTGATTTTCTTCATGTAGCAGTTTTTTGGTCAGTGAATCGGGTGTTTAAAAATAGAAAAAAAAGCTTGACAAGCAATTTTTCGCGCTGTTTGGAACACCTCAGCAATTTTCAATTTAGAATTGGAAAGCAAGCAAATGAAATTAGTTAAGCGAGTATTATTTCAGTTGGCAAATACGAAAGAGCTTTTAGAAATTAGATACGGAAAAGTGACCGGGACCTGCCACAATACCAGCCAAGGTTTGGGTAGAAGAATATTTGCCGGCTATACTGTTCAAGAGCGGGACAAGCCAATTAATATCTCCCCCTACGGCCCAGAGAAGAGATAGTACTCAATTAAACAATTTAAACACAGCTCAATCACAAGCGAGTTGCGGTGTTATACCCGGTCCTTCTTTTTGTTAGATGATAAAAAGATCACCAGCGGCAAAAACAACAACAGCAATGCAAAAGGCAGAAACATGTTGCCCATACCTGCTGCCTGCCCCAAAGCCGTTTGGATCGTCTTAAATACAATTACAACAAAAATCATTACAACCGCAACTTTCAGGAACCTGATCAGTCTTGTTGCGCTGGTATATTGTTGTTTGGCATTAATGGTAGTGATTTTGCCCGGGTATTTAAAGATATGCGGAGACCTGTTGAGAACAGTCATCCCGATAAACAGGATGGTGCCAATTACAGGTAGCATCCAGATGCCAGACTTGCTGTCGTAATTATCCGGTTGGCCTAAACCATTATAGTGCACAGGAATTTCGTCTGGCAGACCCGAATAGTTCAGACCCGTTAGCGTCCACAAGCCTGCAAGCAATAGCCAGCCTGTTATTTCAACAGCCTTGTCGCCATTGGTAAGTTCAATTTTAATGATTGGCCGTTTTTCCATGTTCTCCTTTCTAGCGAGACTATGTTCGGTTGATCCATGTTCAGCGCTGCAGAAAGATACAAACATCAAGGTCAAAATGCCCGATTAGCCAATCAAAAATACGTGGTTGCATTAGCCCTGGACGGAATGATTGGTGTATCCCATTAAGTTAAGTAGCCGGCTTCGCTGCAGCTTTTGCTTTATTGGCGCGCACCCTGAAGTTTACGATCTTAATAATAAGGTCAAGCGGCAACGGCTGATCGAAAGGAAACTGGATAGAACCCTTCCCGGTTTTGTATGACTTGAATAGGGGATCAAACTCGGGATTGCCCGTCGGTACGGGGTAAAAGCCAATGTGCTTTTTAAATGCGGCGTAATAAACCAGGTTGCCGTTCAGAAAAAAAGTTGGCATATCATATTTGATGGTTTCCTCAGCCTCAGGAACAACGCTCCTGATGGTTTCCCGCATTTGTTGTAGGATCTGTTGCACTTCGGGCGTAAACCGCGAAATGTACTCGTCGTGACTCACCGGCTTTTTCGTTTTTATCATAGCTGGAGATTTAAGTATCGTGCGCTTCGGCTAAATGGCGTTTGACCTGCAGGGTACCTGTTAATGATCAGCAGATTTAAGCAGTTCATCCAATTGCTTAAAGATAATGACCAGGCCACTTTCCATCCCACTTTCAACCATGGCATTCCTGTCGGCTACCGACCGGCATATATCCTGGATCGTAAGCCGGGTTCTTTCACCAGGTAGACTGTCAAAGGTCAGGATTTCAAGAACAGCGTGCCCTTGCTCGGGCATGCCTTCGAATTCAAAAGTTTGGATGATCCTTTCGGGTGCGCTCATCTCATGAAAGAAGCCAAATGATGTAAACGCACTGCCATCTTGCATGGTAAAGGTGTAATTGTATGATCCACCTACCCGGTAGTCGGCGGTATTGAAATGCATGGTGACACCGGCAGGAGCAAAAAACTGCAGTAGTATTTCAGGAGTGCTGAAGGCTTTGAATACTGAGTCGCGTGGCGCATCAAATTCACGCTCGATGAACAGCTCCTGTTTGCCGGGTTCAGCCGTGATACGGGTTTGATTGTTTGTGGTCATTTGCCATTGCTTTATGTTGTAAAATAGTGTTTGCTACAGAACTTCGACGTTTGTTAAAGAGCCCGACTCACTTATTCTAACAATTTAGTTGCACCGATCTGCAATCGTTTGGTTGCAAATATTTGTGCAATTATTTGGTTGCGCAAGTGTGAAAGGTGATTAATATAGATTCAAATTCGTATGGCCTCCTCACGCCATGGTCATTGCGACGCATGTTAATGATGAACGATGAATGCATGATCTGCGCACACCGTCATTGCGACGAAGGAAGCAATCCCATGTTTTGGCATCGTGAACTGGGTCGCACTTCGTCATTGCGACGAAGGAAGCAATCCCATGTTTTAGCATCGTGAACGGGCCGCGCACACCGTCATTGCGACGAAGGAAGCAATCCCATGTTTTGGCATCGTGAACTGGGTCGCACTTCGTCATTGCGACGAAGGAAGCAATCCCATGTTTTGGCATCGTGAACTGGGTCGCACTTCGTCATTGCGACGAAGGAAGCAATCCCCCGTTTTAGCATCGTGAACTGGCCGCGCACACCGTCATTGCGACGAAGGAAGCAATCCCATGTTTTAGCATCGTGAACTGGTTCGCAATTCGTCATTGCGACGTATGTTAATGATGAACGATGAATGATGAATGCATGATCTGCGCACTCCGTCATTGCGACGAAGGAAGCAATCCCCGTTGTAGCATCGTAAACTGGCGGCGCGCACTTCGTCATTGCGACCAAGGAAGCAATCCCATGTTTTAGCATCGTGAACTGGGTCGCACACCGTCCTTGCGACGAAGAAAGCAATCTCATGTTTTGGCATCGGAAATATTTAGCCTAATGATGAACGATGAGTGATGAATGCATGACTTGCGCACTTCGTAATTGCGACGAAGGAAGCAATCCCATGTTTTAGCATCGTGAACTGGTTCGCAATTCGTCATTGCGACGAAGGAAGCAATCCCCCGTTGTAGCATCGAAAATATTTAGCTCAATGATGAACGATGAATGCATGATCTGCGCACTTCGTCATTGCGACGAAGGAAGCAATCCCCTGTTTTGGCATTGTGAACTGGGTCGCACTTCGTCATTGCGACGTATGTTAATGATGAACGATGAATGCTGAATGCATGATCTGCGCACTTCGTCATTGCGACGAAGGAAGCAATCCCCCGTTTTGGCATCGTGAACTGGCCGCGTACACCGTCATTGCGACGAAGGAAGCAATCCCATGTTTTAGCATCGTAAACTGGTTCGTACACCGTCATTGCGACGAAGGAAGCAATCCCCCGTTTTAGCATCGTGAACTGGTTCGCAATTCGTCATTGCGACGTAGGAAGCAATCCCCCGTTTTGGCATCGTGAACTGGCCGCGCAAACCGTCATTGCGACGAAGGAAGCAATCCCCCGTTTTAGCATCGTGAACGGGCCGCGCACACCGTCATTGCGACGTATGTTAATGATGAACGATGAATGATGAATGCATGATCTGCGCACTTCGTCATTGCGACGAAGGAAGCAATCCCCCGTTTTGGCATCGTGAACTGGCCGCGTACACCGTCATTGCGACGAAGGAAGCAATCCCATGTTTTAGCATCGTAAACTGGTTCGTACACCGTCATTGCGACGAAGGAAGCAATCCCCCGTTGTAGCATCGAAAATATTTAGCTCAATGATGAACGATGAATGCATGACTTGCGCACTTCGTCTTTGCGACGCAGGAAGCAATCCCCCGTTGTAGCATCTTAAACCTGATGCAAGCAGTAGCCATCACTCGTTGTGATGTCGTTCAATGAAATGCCAGCAACGGATTGGCTCCGTAGCATTACCCAAAGTACAAGAGTGCGACGCAAGGATGTCGAATCAGGGCACATCAGCCCGGCTCCAAAAAAATGTTTTAATCAGCGACACGGGGTCTAAAGATAACCCATTCCTGTAGTCGATAACGCTCCACTTCCTCTTTCCGCGGAAAAGCAGAAGTAAAAAAACTTTTTAAAATATTCGAAAAAGTTTTCTCATTTTTGAAGAATGTATCTAACTTTCTCTCATTAATTGTGTAAGTAATCCGCTAATGCACGACAAGAAGCACTCGACAAGGGAAAAAATCGTCAGGGAATTATATTTCAATAACTCGTTGTCGTGTGCCGATTTAAGCTTGAAGATTAAGAAGAGCTTGCCCGTGACTACCAGGATCGTAAGCGAATTGATTGATGATGGCTGGATACGTGAGATGGGATTTGCTCCATCGACCGGTGGCAGGCGACCAGGGATGTACTCGTTAAAAAGCGATGTCAGCTTTATCGTTTGTGTTGCAATGGACCAGTTTGTTGTACGGATTGCTGTGATGGACATGCAAAACAATATGGTAAGCACACCAGGGAAGTTTGAACTGTCGTTGCCGAAAAATCAGGGTGCACTTACGCAATTAACAGAGATCATCACAGGCTATTTAAAAGAAGCACGGTTGCCCAAAAAAAAGTTGTTGGGTATAGGCATCGGCATGCCGGGATTTGTTGATTATAAAAACGGCATCAATTATTCTTTTCTCGAAACAACTACCGGAACAGTAACCGAACATATTAGCAGGGTGACGGGTTTGCCCGTTTTTATCGATAACGATTCCAGTCTAATTGCACTTGCGGAACTGAGATTTGGTGCAGCAAAAAATAAAAACAATGCAATGGTCATCAACCTCGGATGGGGACTTGGCCTTGGGATGATTTTAAATGCAGAGTTATTCCGGGGACACGATGGGTTTGCAGGAGAGTTCAGCCATATACCCGTTTTTTCAAACGACAAAATGTGTAGTTGTGGCAAAAGTGGATGCCTTGAAACGGAAACGTCGTTGTTGGTAATCATCGACCAGGCAAAGAGAGTTTTGGAACTGGGACGTTCATCTATGACAGATATATCGTTTACAGAAGATCACGAAGAAGCATGGACAGCGATTAGCCGGGCAGTACATGCAGGCGACAGGTTTATTATAGAATTATTTTCGAAAGTTGGTTACAATATCGGCAGGGGAGTGGCCATACTTATCCACTTGCTAAACCCCGAACTCATCATTCTCAGCGGCAGGGGCTCGGTTGCGGGAAAAGTTTGGCTCGCCCCGATACAACAGGCATTAAATGAACATTGCATTCCGCGTATTGCAGCGAATACAAGTTTGGTGATGTCAACACTTGGCCATGATGCTGAATTAGTGGGTGCAGCCGCACTGGTGATGGAAAACTTTCAGCATAAACAAACGGATAAAAACAACAATAAAGAAATAGCCATCAAATCTTCTTATTAAGCAGGAAATAACCTTGATAAATTAATTAATTGGTGCAACAACAAAAGCCAGGTTATCCAATTCAGTGATATTATTCTTTCGGATAAAAGCTATTATGAGCGGTTGCAATGGTATGGCTTACCGGTGTTAGATTAGAGGCTTGCTTAACAATCGCCCATGGTTGTGACGGGCATTTAAATAGTGTTGTTATTTGCCAATTTAATGTTTTGAGCGTGACACTTTAGAACGCTATACGAAAGCATTAACCCGATTGCGCGTGAAAGAACTGCTTAATTAAACATCGTTATTTGATCATCATATAATATACAGGCATATTCAATGTTGCGGATGCGGCACCAATGATATACCCGGTTCTGAGTTCTAATTCAATCATCTAAAACTAACTCCAATGAGGAAGTATCTACTTACTTTGATGCTGATGCATTCTGTCTTTTTCGTGTTCGCTCAAACACGGAGAATTACAGGTATAATTACCGATGCGCAAAGCAATCAGCCATTAACCGGGGTAACAATCCTGGCCAACAATCAGCGGGCAAATGCTGTTTCCGAAAATGATGGAAGATTCACCTTAACTGTTCCACAGGGCCGTGTTGATCTCGATGTTTCTTATGTGGGTTATAAGAGCCAAACCGTGCGGGTGAATGCCGACCAACAAACGATATCTGTAGCCCTGGAAATTGGTGAGGGCCAGATGAGTGATGTAGTAGTTACCGCGCTTGGTGTAAAGCGTGATCGCCGGAGTCTTGGCTATGCTACCTCTACTGTGTCGGGCGACCAGCTCACCAAAGCGGGAACCACTTTAAATCCTGCCTTGTCACTTTACGGAAAGGCTGCCGGGGTTGGTGTAAACATAGGTTCTTCAGGACCCACAGGTGGTGTAAATATCAACATCAGGGGCGCGGGTGGCCTGGAGTCCAATTCTAAAACAAGGCCGCTGTTTGTAGTAGATGGTGTGCCCATTTACGACCAGGCAACGAGCATGGCCAATACCACCTATGATCCGTTAAACTCATTGGATTATGGCTCAGGCATCAACGACCTGAACTCCGACGACATCGAGTCTATAGAGATACTTAAAGGTGCTAAAGCAACCGTGTTATATGGCTCACAAGGTTTAAACGGGGTCGTGTTGATCACTACCAAAAGCGGCAAAAAAACAAGGGGCCTTGGTGTAACCGTTTCGCACCAAACCAGTATTGACCGGCCATTTTCTTTCATCGACTTTCAGAACGAGTATGGCTCCGGTACAAGCATTCTTGACACAGCCACTACCGTACTGCCAAACGGCCAACGGGTGCGTACCTTACGCGCTGACCGGCTAAGCTTCGGACCTAAATTCGATGGCAACCCGGTAATGCGTTATGATAGCACGATGGTTCCGTATGTTGCGCACCCAAATAACTTCCTCGACTTCTTTCAAAATGGTGTAACCAACCGTACAAACGTGGCCATTGCAGGTGGCGGAGAATTTGGAAGCGCACGGGCATCATACTCCAACATCGATTTCAGCGACCTGCTGCCGAACTCTTATCAAAAGAGCAACAACTTTAGCTTCAATGGAAACTTTAGTGTTTCGCCGTTTGCAAACTTCGAGTTCATCAGCAACATCTATAGTGTAAAAACCAAAAATCGCCGGCCAAATATCGAGCAGGTGGTAGCATTTGGTTTAAACAGAGACTACGATTACAACTTCATCAATAATTTTTATATGGATGAGAACGGCTATCAAAGAGTTCTTGATAATTATGCCCTGCCGCCATCCGCAAACAGGCTCATTGGTGTATTAAACGAACAAAACAATAACAGCGACATCGACAACAAGTTCCACACCATCAACTCAATTAAAACTACACTGAAGTTCACCAAGAATATCTCCTTCATTGGGCAGGCTGCCGTAGACTATACCACCACTGATTTTACAACCCAAAACAAAATCGTTCGGTTGCTGCCAACACTTACAGGTGGTAAATTTCAGTTCAGGAAATCAACATCAACAGTACAGAACTACCAGGGTATTCTTAATTATGAAAAGAACCTGAATAACGACCTCCACATTTTTGCATTCGCAGGGGCCGCATACCAGCAGGTTCGTTACAACGAACTGTTTGCGGGAACAGGTGATAACGGCCTTCGCTTCCCTGACTGGTATTCGATGAATAACGACATCGGCGGTGCTCCCGAACTATCAAAGGTGAGGGGTATTGTGCGGGGAGCTGACCTACTGTATGGGGTATTTGGTTCGTTTACGGCTTCGTGGAAAAACACGCTGTACCTCGAGATACAGGGTCGTAACGACTGGAACTCCTCGCTATCGCCGGGCAATAACTCCTACTTCTATCCTGGTGCATCACTTACTTATAACTTCTCCAACAATATCACCATACCCAAAATGAAGTACGGTAAATTCCGGTTCTCCTGGGCAGATATTGGCGGCGGGCCAACAACTTCTTTACAAGACAGGTATTTTGCCAACAACGCCTATACGGTTGGTACCATTTACGAAAACGCAACCATCAGGGCTGTTACCCCTCCGGGAGCACTTTTCCTTGGCGACATCAAACCGTTTAGAAAACGCGAATTTGAATTGGGATTAAATACAAGATGGTTTGAACAAAACCGCCTTGAAGTTGATTTCTCTTTTTACAACAACAATATCTACAACCAGATCATCCCGCTTAGCATTAACCCGCTTACGGGTTATAGCAGGGCAAACATCAACAGTGGCAATGTTAAACACTGGGGTTATGAATTGTTCATAAAGGCAGCACCGCTCGTGGCCAAAAATTTCCGTTGGGATGTAACGTTTACCGCTGCACGCCAGCTTTCAAAGGTTGTTGAGCTCTACCCCGGCATTAACGAACAAATCATTGATGGTAGCGCAGGCTACCGGGTTGTAGGAACCATTGGTAAACCAGCGGGCGACATCCAGATGTTTGATTATAGCAGGGATCCCGATGGTAACAGGGTAGTAAATGCAAATGGCCTGTACACCCTGGGCAACAACTTTAAAACATTTGGTAACATCAACCCTAAGGCTTACGGCGGCTTGTACAGCGACTTCTTCTTGAAAGGTTTCAACTTCCATGTTGGTATCGATTACAAGTTTGGTGGCAAGGTGTTCTCTTATTCAAACAATTACCTTGTTGGCAATGGTGTTATCAAATCAACACTCGCAAACCGCGATGAGTCGCAAGGCGGACAGGCTTATTATATCGAAAACGGCACCAACAAAAAGATTGCATGGGAGCATAATAAACCGGCGCCTGCAAATGCTGTTGGCGGCAGGGTTCATCACGATGGGATGATCCTCGACGGAGTGAAAGCAGTAACCACGGGTGGTGTTACCAAGTATGAAAAGAATGATATCATTATCGCAGCACCTGCATATTACCAAACCTACATCAGCGATAATAGCACAGGCTGGCCTCCCGATCGTTTGTTCACCAATGATTATATCAAGTTGAGGGAGCTTTCAGTTGACTACACCATCCCCCGCAGAATATCCAGCATGCTTCACCTGCAAAAGCTTACCATAACTGCAGCTGCGCGAAACCTGTTTTACCTACATAAAACCCTCCCCAATGTTGATGCTGAGTCAACCCTTGGCGCACAGGGCTATGTTGAAAACTCGTTTTATCCATCATTACGCACTTTCACCTTTGGCGTTAACGTAAGCTTCTAATGCTTTAAAAAACCGATCATGAAAAAACAATCATACAGATACTTGTTCCTGCTGGCCTGCATCACCTTACTTGGTTCTTGTAAAAAGCAGTTGGAGGAACAATTTTACAATCCTGAAGTATACTCTAAAGTAGAAAACCTGTACGGCGGCATCTTTCTAAAAATGCTCACGGAAAACAAGGTGTACTCCAATGACTATGGTGAGTTCTACTGGCAGCTGAATTCGGGCACAGAAGTGCCGGGATACGCACAAATTTCACAACGTCATATTACCGACCGCTATGCATGGTACCTTAACTACGACGACCTTGGCGGCACTGGCGGTTTTGGTGGCCTTACCAACAACTTGTGGAATAACCGGCTTAACGATTTCTATACCCGTGCACGTTTCTGGGCCGTTCTAAAAGATGAATTGGAAAAGCTGAATGGCCAAGCTTTGGCCGATAACAAGATATACTATAGCCTTGCCACGGTCATTAAGGATTATGTTGCTTTGGTAAACGTTGACTTTTACAACCACATTCCTTACTTCGATGCATTCAAGGGACGTGATACCGTTTTTTACGCCAAATTCGATGAGCCGCTAGAGATTTATAAATCCGTGCTCAACGAACTTAAACTCATCAGCGAAGAACTGCCTGCCACCCATGCCGCCATGTCGCCGCTTGGTAAAAGCATCTTCACTCAACAGGACATCGCGCTCCAGGGTGACATCAACCGGTGGATACAATACATCAACGCACTCCGGTTAAAATATGCTGTCCGCATCTCCGGGGTCGACGAGGCAACCGCAAAAACACACTTGCAGGATTTGCTCACCAAGCCGATGCCCGCAACAGATCTTACCTGGTCGCTCACCGTGGATGTAGCTCCGGAAAGCAACGGCTTCTGGTTACGCGGTATGTACGAAAACTACTTTGCAACCTTCATCCCGGATATCATCATGAGGCGAATGCACCGGGATAGTGCAGCCGCATACCAGCCCGGTGTTGATGATCCGCGTTTACAGGTGCTTGCAATGCCAACCAAGTATTTTGCGGGAACACCAAGCACCACGGTGAACCGCCGCAAGTACATTGGGGTTAGTTATAATACCGATGCCCAAAAGCCTGCCTATGTTGCCGGTGAACGTTATGTTACAAGCGGGGCATCGTTTATCCTTTCCTTACAACAAAATGCAAAATCACAGTACAATTACACAACGTTTTTCCACAATGCCAAGTTTCCTGCCTACATGATGTCCGTTGCCGAAGTGGACCTCTTGCTTGCGGAAGTTGCTCTTAAAAACCTTGCACCTACGCCAAAACAGGCGAGCCAGTACATCAAGGATGCCATCAGCCATTCAACAGATTTCTGGTATGCACGTAACGAGGAAAGTCGTATGGCGGCATCATTCCGCAACAAGGCCATCGCGGGCAACTTCTTTACCGGTCCGCTAACCTTTAACAGCAATCGTTTCGGCGAAGACTCGGCATTGTATTTCCACCCTGCTAAACCATCTGCAACAGTTATCAACCAGTATTCCGATTCAATAGCAACCAGGTTTAACTCACGCGGCGATGTGGAAGCAAAAATGGAGATCCTGATGCAGCAGAAATATATTCACCTGAACATCATGTCACCTTTTGAACTATGGACAGAATTACGCCGCACACGCCATCCATATCTCGAACCAATGACCTTTACCGGGAAGGTGATGACCCCCTTTCCTGAACGCCTGAAGTACCCACAATCGGCGCTTCAGACTAATACCGAATTTTACATGCTGGTAAAGGACCAGGATAACTTCACAACACCGATATTCTGGGTGCCGGCAAATAAACGTAGTGTAAAGCCGTACTGGCCAAACTATAATTACGAATAAATCACCAGGGGCAGGTTAGTAGCCTGCCCTTGATCTTGACCATCGGCCTTTCAACGCTTTATTTTTATGGACCAGGCGGAAGTATTGCTATTTTGCTTCCGTTGCGTCGCACTCTTGTACCACGGTAGTTGCCGCAGCCAAACTTGTGCTCCGGGCCATTTTGCTCCAGAGATTAAATGTGAACTATGAGTCAGAGAATCATGTTACCTGTATTTCGACTGGTTTTTTTAGCGGTTAATCTATTCTGTACATCTATTGTATCCAGCCAGCAGGTTTATCATTTCACCACAGGATTAATGACCGGTGTACCCAGCAGGTATGGAAGGGAAGCGCTGTATATGGATCAGCTTGCCTGGCAATTGTACAACGGCACCTTAAAGGCTCCGGTGGACGGCGCAATATTTGGCAAGGACGAAAGAGGACAAGAGCTGAAGTGGCAACCCGTTAGTGCTGATAGTTTAAACAGTTTAAGAAGCCGGGGTGGTTTTGGTGCAAGGGGCACAGGTCCGGCAGGCCCCGGTGTAATACCTGGTGCCAGGAATTCAATCGGTGTTGGTGGTACATACATCTACCTTACTTATCAATCCGATAAGGAGCAGGTTGCGTTGTTAAACATACAGGGTAACAGTGGCGTTTACATCAACGGCGAGCCGCACATGGGTGATGCTTACAGCCTTGGCTATCTCTATATTCCCTGCAAGCTCAAAAAAGGCCTCAACGAATTTTATGTGCGTGGTGCCGGCATCATTGCAAGCCTTACTTTTCCAACAAAGCCCATACTGCTAAACACCGAAGACCCAACATTACCCTACGTTGTTTTAAATGGCAAAAACGACCAACTACAGGGAGCCATTGTTGTCTATAACACCAGCAACACACCTGGAAAGTCTTTTCAAATCAAAACCAATTTTCAAGGGAAAGAACTGGTCACCCCTATACCGGAAGTGCCGGCCATGTCGTCCCGCAAAGTGCCCTTTGCTTTTAACGGCAGCGGGGTTACAGTAAAAGGTAGATATGACTGCAAGCTCACCCTGGTTGATAAATCCCGAACCCTCGATACTGCTACACTGGCCATAGAGGCGGTGAACCCATCCGAGCATTACAGTGGCACATTCATCAGCAATATCGACGGCAGTCTTCAGTATTACGGGGTCACACCACAGTCATCATCAAACACGACAAACTCCGCCCTGTTTTTATCGGTACACGGAGCCGGGGTAGAAGCCATCGGCCAGGCCAGGGCTTACAAGCCAAAAGACTGGGGAACACTAATTGCTGCAACCAACAGGCGCCCCCGCGGTTTTAACTGGGAAGACTGGGGCAGGCTTGACGCATTGGAAGTACTTGCAATTGGTAAAGCGAAGTTCAAACCGGATCCGAAACAGGTTTACCTAACGGGTCATTCGATGGGTGGGCACGGTACCTGGTTTCTCGGCGCCACCTACCCCGATAAGTGGGCCGCTATTGGCCCTTGTGCCGGGTATCCGACATTAAAAGGATACGGATCTGCTGATGGCCTTGTGCCGGACAGCAGCAATAATCCGCTTGAACAAATGCTGTTGCGCAGTGGCAATCAAAGTGATGTTCCAAAGCTCGCAACCAACTATAAGCCACTTGGTGTATACGTATTGCATGGCGACGCCGACAGGACGGTTTCGGTGAATTACGCACGGCAGATGCGCCGAATTCTTGGAGAGTTTCACACCGACATGAGTTACTATGAATACCCAAATGGTGAACACTGGTTTGGCGACCAGAGTGTAGACTGGAAGCCGCTCTTCGACTTCTTCAAGTGGCATACCCTTGCAGTGGATAGCAGCATCGATGTAATTGACTTTAAAACCGCAAGCCCGGGCATATCAGCTTCCTATCACTGGGCATCGATTGAACAACAGCAATTTCCCTTGCAGTATAGCCACATCCAGTTAAACCGGAATAAATTACAAAGCACCATCACAGGCACTACTGATAACGTTCACCTCCTGAAACTGGATCTTTCAGACTTTCAACCGGGTACCGCCATCAGGGTCGACCTTGATGGAACTTCCGTTACATACACTACAACCGGAACGGATAGCCTTTACCTCGTTAAGCAAAACAACAAATGGAGCATCGGCACAAAACCCAATCGCTTTAGTAAAGGTCCGCACCGTTATGGCACGTTTAAAGATGCCTTTAACAACAGGATGGTTTTTGTTTATGGCACCAGCGGCAACAAAGCGGAAAATGAATGGAGCCTCGCCAAGGCACGTTATGACGCCGAAACCTGGTACTATCGTGGCAATGGGGCAGTAGACATCATTGCTGATAGGGCCTTCGATGCCAGCAAATACCCCGACCGTGGCATCATCCTTTTTGGAAATAAAAGCACCAACTCGGCATGGAAGTCACTTCTCGCCGACTGTCCCATCCAGGTTGAACGAAACAAGATCACTGCAGGCAGTCAGACCTGGACAGGGGATGACCTGAGCACTTATTTTGTATGGCCACTTCAAAATTCCAATGTTGCTTCTGTTGCAGTTATAAGCGGAAGTGGATTGAAGGGAATGATGGCTGCAAATGCCAACCAGTATTTTGCGGGCGCAAGTGGGTTTCCTGATTTTATGGTTTATGGTTTCAACATGTTGCAGTCGGGTGCAGCAGAAGTAAAAATGGCGGGTTTCTTCAACAACGAATGGAAGCTGGACCTTGAAAATACCGTAGTAGCTAAGTAATCAAACATACCAGCCTATGCCTATGCAAGCGCAAGCCAGGATCATCTATATGACGCAGGTCAAGGCTCATACAACAGCGATCGTAAAACACATCTGGTTCGATAGGCCCGTCAAGGTCAGGCCACTATGGCTTGCGGCTTTGCTCACCTTTATGAAAAAGTACTGTTTCAAGATAATCCAAATGTAAACTTGCGCTACCAATGGTATGAACACGAACGGCAATCACGTTCAATTGTCCTGTATGTGCAATCAAAGTTTTTGACGATGAAAAACCAAAGATACCTGCTACTCGTTTCGCTTGTGCTCTTTTATGCCCAACCATCCTATGCGCAAAGTACCACCACACAACTTCAATCATGGCTCCGGGCACCTGCCGGCAAACGTGCTCCAATCAGCGCAGTAAAGTTTAGCAATAAGCCGCTCAGTAAACAAGAGGCAGCTTCAGCCACGTCATTGCTTTTGGAGGACGCCTACCGAATGCTTCGCGTTGGTCTTGAAAAACAATGGAAGAACAAGGCCATCATCAGCGATAATGACACGCTCCGATTTGAGTATAAAATATTTGGTGAAAAGCCATCACAAGGACGAAGCCTGTTTATTTCCATGCATGGCGGTGGTAATGCTGCAGCAAGGGTAAACGACCAGCAATGGAAAAACCAGGTGGGCTTGTATAAGCCATCCGAAGGTGTATACCTTTCTCCCCGTGCACCCACAAACACCTGGAACCTGTGGCACGAGTCGCATATTGATACCCTTTTTGACAAGCTGATTCATGCCGCAATTTTGTTTGAAAATGTAAACCCCGATAAAGTATACATTATGGGCTATTCCGCAGGCGGCGATGGGGTGTACCAGCTCGCACCAAGAATGGCCGATCATTGGGCAGCGGCAGCAATGATGGCCGGTCATCCAAATGAAACATCTCCGCTGGGTTTACGTAATCTTCCATTTACGATTCATGTAGGCGCACTTGATAATGGCTTCAATCGTAACGAGGTTGCACGGCGCTGGAGCGTGATGCTGGACAGTCTTGCAAAGGAAGATCCACCTGGTTACAAACACCTGGTGCAGTTGCATGAGAGCCGCCCACATTGGATGAACCGGGAAGATACCGTGGCAATTGATTGGATGATGCAATACCAGCGCAATACCACTCCCAACCGGGTTGTATGGAAACAGGACGACATGCACCATTCTACTTTCTATTGGCTGGCAACACCGGTACAGGCTATAAAAACAGGTGGGGAGGTCGTGGTATCTTACAAAGGAAACGAAGTGACCATTGAAAATAACTACGCAGATACCCTGTGTATCCGCTTGAGTGATGCCATGATGGATCTCGACAAGCCGGTGACCGTTAACCATAATGGCAAAACCATTTTCAAGGGCAAGGTAAAACGTACCATAGGGTTGTTGGAAAAAACAATAGCGGAAAGAAAAGATCCCAAATTGGTCTTTTGTTCGGAGCTTGTTTTCGCAAATGGAAAGGTTACCACTGGTGAATAAAAAAGCAGCTTACCTGGGTGCAATGTGGTAAAAAGACATTGAAGCGTTCGGACAACAGGAGAACTGCATCAGGTACCCAACGAACCATTGGAATAAAAGCTAATCAATGATCAGAACCGTTATACTGTTTGTTTTTCTCTTTTTTGTGTTCGATGTTTGCCTGGTGGCCCAGGAAAGTATTCATCCGCAATCAACAGCCTATGAGTGGCCAACTGATCCGCAGGTGCGCAACAAACTGGAGCAGTGGCGCGACCTGAAATTTGGTATGATCATCCACTGGGGGCTGTATGCTGTTCCGGGCATTATAGAATCGTGGTCGATCTGCTCCGAAGATTGGATCGAACGGGATAGCAATTCGAATTACGACGAGTATAAAAACTGGTATTGGGGATTAAAGAAAGATTTTAATCCCATAAACTTCGACCCCACCCAATGGGCAGCCGCAGGCAAAGACGCCGGGATGAAATACCTGGTTTTTACCACCAAACACCACGACGGATTTTGCATGTTCGATACCAAACAAACAGACTTTAAAATATCTAATGGTCCTTTCGCCAGTCATCCCAAAGCCAATGTCGCAAAGGCAGTGTTCGATGCTTTTCGCGAAAAGGACTTTATGATCGGCGCCTACTTCAGCAAACCAGACTGGCACTCGGAAAATTATTGGTGGCCAAAATACGCAACACCCGACCGCAACAACAATTACGACATCACGCGTTTTCCCTGGCGATGGAACGCATTCAAGCAATACACCTATAACCAGTTGAGCGAACTCATGCACGACTATGGGTCCGTCGACATTCTCTGGCTTGATGGCGGCTGGGTTCGTCCGCGTGAAACGGTTAACGCAGAGGTATTATCCTGGGGTGCACCCATACCAAAGTGGAGCCAGGACATTGACATGCCTCGTATTGCTGCGATGGGTCGGAAGGCCCAGCCTGGTTTGCTCATCGTTGATCGAACTGTTCATGGTCCATATGAGAACTACCAAACACCGGAACAACGTATACCCGAAAAGCAACTTGACTATCCTTGGGAGAGTTGTATGACCCTGGCCGATAATTGGGGATTTGTGCCAAATGACCGGTTTAAATCACCGGCAAAAATCATCCATACCCTCATCGACGTGGTAGCCAAAGGTGGTAGTTTGTTGTTGGGTATCGGCCCGAAACCCGACGGCACATTGCCCCCGGAAGCAATAACCCGAATGGCTGAGATTGGCACATGGTTAAAACGAAACGGAGCGGCCATCTACAATACCCGCACGGTAAAGGATTATAAACAGGACAGCACATATTTTACCGGGGGTGAGAAAAGCGGGAAGCGGTACGCACTGGTTTGCCTCAAACAAAATGAACTTTTAACCACAACCATCACGTGGAACAACAATCTGCCAAAGCAGGGAACAACAATAAAGCTGCTGCAATCTGGTGAAACCATCAAATGGAGCACCCAGGGTAACCAGGTTAAACTAACCATGCCGGTTTCATTAGTCAAATCAAAAGAGCAGTACCCGGCGCTTGCATTTGAGTTTACACCAGCTGAATAAAGCAAAGCGTTGCGCAGGAGAGCGTGCCATTTGTACCCGCATAACCCAATGAGAAAACGTATACCATACCTGTTAACCGCCGCATTGATCCTATGCGCAAGGGCGAGCTGGGCGCAGCAACCGGTTGCGCCACCTGCACCATTGTTGCCGTTGCCTACTGAAAAACAAATGGCATGGCACGAGATGGAAATGAACGCATTTATCCATTTTACCACCAATACGTTTACAGGCCGGGAATGGGGCAACGGCGATGAAAGTGAAGCCCTTTTTAACCCAACTGCACTGGATGTTCGTCAGTGGACGAAAACCCTAAAAAGCGCAGGATTTAAAGGGGTAATCCTCACTGCCAAACACCATGATGGTTTCTGCCTGTGGCCCAGCAAATTCACCGACCACAGCGTGAAACGGAGTCCATGGAAGAATGGTAATGGCGACGTGGTAAAAGAACTTTCCATTGCCTGCGAAAGCGACGGATTAAAATTCGGGGTCTACCTGTCTCCCTGGGACCGCAACCACGCAGCATATGGTCAACCGGCATACATCAACTATTACCGCAACCAATTGAAGGAATTGTTCACCAACTATGGGCCCGTGTTCGAGATGTGGTTTGATGGTGCAAATGGGGGTAGCGGTTATTACGGCGGGGCAAATGAAACCCGCAAGATTAATGGAGCCACTTATTACGACTGGCCAACAACTCTGGACAGTGTTAGGAACATCCAGCCACAGGTGCTGTTCTTCAGCGATGCAGGACCTGATCTGCGCTGGTGTGGCAACGAGAACGGAACAGCCGGGCTCACCAACTGGAACACCATATCAAATGATACCTTGTATGCAGGCAAGCCCCGTATAGAGGGGCTGCTCAACACGGGTGCGGCCAACGGCACAAAGTGGATCCCTGCTGAAGTAGACGTATCGATCCGGCCAGGATGGTTTTACCACAGCAAAGAAGACACTATGGTAAAAACACCTGAGCGTTTGTTCCAGATCTACTTGTCGAGCGTGGGCCGCGGATCAACCTTGTTATTAAACATTCCACCAGACCAACGCGGACTATTTCATGAAAAAGATGTAAAAGCGTTGCAGGGATTCCGTAAACTGCTGGATACAGAATTCAAGAAAAATCTTGCTGCCAAAGCGAAAGCAACAGCCACTTCGTTTCGGGGCAGTGCGTCCATGTTCGGTGCTGCAAAAATTACAGATGGCAAAAAAGAAACTTACTGGTCAACCCATGATGAGGTGAAGGCGGCAACCATAAATATTAATCTTGGCCGGCAACAGCAGGTTAAATACATTGTATTGCAGGAGTACATCAGGCTGGGTCAACGCATCAGTAGCTTTACCGTTGATGTAAAACAAGCCGGGGATTGGAAGCAGGTGGCTGAAGGCACAACCATTGGGTACAAAAGAATATTCAAGATAGACCCGGTAACCACTACGGAGATTCGCTTGAACATAAAAGAGTCAAAAGCTTGTCCGCTGATAAGTGAGATTGCTATCTATTGAGCGGATTACGAATTGGCGAATTGCGGATTGGCGGATTACTTGTGGCAAGTCATTCGTAAGATCTAAGATTGACGCATTCAATCGACCGAATGATTTCAGCGGGCTAAATGAAAACGCAACAGATGACCAGAAACATACTATTGACGGTTTATAAATTATTAGGATTGCAAGGAGTGCTTACACTACCAAAGCTTTGCATACTTGCAAACTGCCTTGCAGCAGTTGTACTGATTAGCGTATTAAGCGCGGACAGCTTAGCACAAAATAAATCAGCCCGAACCTATACCCGCTTTGTGGATCCGTATATCGGCACGGGATTTCATGGGCATGTTTTTCTTGGGGCCAATGTGCCTTTTGGCGGGGTTCAACTGGGACCGGTGAACATGTCGCAAGGGTGGGACTGGTGCTCTGGTTATCACTATTCCGACTCTACGATTATTGGCTTTTCGCATACCCACCTCAGCGGTACAGGGATTGGTGATCTCGGCGACATTTTGATAATGCCATTTACCGGCCAGGTGCTGCCGAAAAAGGGTTCGCTCAATGATCCCGCAAGTGGTTATTATTCGCTGTTTAGTCACCATGATGAGACAGCAAAACCGGGATATTATGGGGTTAAACTAAAGCGTTACGATATCGATGTTGCGCTTACCGCGACTAAAAGGGTGGGCTTTCACAACTATACTTTTCCGGCTTCACAAAATGCCGGTATTGTTATCGATCTTAAAGAAGGCATCGGTTGGGATCTCGCAACCCAAACCCACATCAGGCGGGTAAACGACAGTACCATTGAAGGATACCGCTATTCCAGGGGGTGGGCACAGGACCAGCGCCTTTATTTTGCCGCCAGTTTCTCGAAGCCGTTCAAATCGTTTGCCCTTTATGAAGACTCGGTAATGCACGGGGGCGATAGCCTTACCGGCAGAAGGGTAAAAGCCATGATCAGCTTTGCCACATTCAACAAAGAGCAGGTTATGGTTAAGGTGGGCATATCGCCGGTAAGCATCACCAATGCATTTGCAAACATAAAGGCCGAAGTGCCCCATTGGAACTTTAACCAGGTGGTGAAAGCAGCAGATGCAGACTGGAACAGGGAGTTGCGTAAAATTGAAATCAAGACAAAAGACACATCGCGCCTGAAAGTTTTTTATACCGCGTTATACCACACCATGATCGCTCCTTCAATCTTCAACGACAGCAATGGCGATTACCGGGGTACTGACAAGAAGACCTATAAAGCGGCAAACTTTACCAACCTCACTACCTTTTCCTTGTGGGATACTTACCGGGCGGCGCATCCGCTCTTTACCTTATACCAGCGCGATAAAGTGCCCGATATGATCAACAGCATGCTCGCGATATATCAACAACAGGGTAAGTTGCCGGTGTGGCACCTGATGGCAAACGAAACCAATACAATGCCGGGCTATAGTGCTGTACAGGTAATCACTGATGCTTATCTGAAAGGTATCAAGGGCTTCGATGCGGATCTTGCATGGGAGGCCGTCAAGACCACTGCTATGCAGGATGAACGCGGATTGTCATTTGTCAAACAATACGGATTTATACCGGCCGATAGCATGACGGAGTCGGTAGCAATGGGGCTTGAATATGCCATCGCCGACTGGGGCATTGCGCAAATGGCAAAACGTATGGGCAAAGCTGAGGACCACAAATACTTTACACAAAGAGCGGCCAATTACAAAAACTATTTCAATGCTGAAACTGGGTTTATGCGTGGCAGGATCTCAGAAAAAGCATGGCGCGATTCATTTAGTCCTTTCCAGGCTCGTCATATGAAAGACGACTTTACCGAAGGCAACGCCTGGCAATATACCTGGCTGGTACCACAGGATGTTGAAGGATTAATTCAGTTGCAGGGTGGGGAAGGATCCTTTACCAAAAAATTGGATTCGTTGTTTATCGTCAAGGGCAACATGGGTGCAGAAGCATCGCCCGATATATCCGGGCTTATCGGCCAATATGCGCATGGAAACGAGCCCAGCCACCACATCACTTACCTCTACAACTATGTTGGTCAACCATGGAAAACGGCCGACAAGGTCAGGTTTATTCTCGACAGCATGTACTCCGACCGCTTTGATGGATTATCGGGCAATGAAGACGTTGGCCAGATGTCGGCATGGTATGTATTATCTGCGATTGGATTGTACCAGGCCAACCCCATGAATGGAAAATTTCTTGTTGGCAGCCCGGTTGTTGACGAAGCCATCCTCCAGGTAGGCGATAAAAAAACGTTTACCATTAAGGTGCAAAACAACAGCAGCAGCAATAAATATATTCAACGTATACTGCTTAATGATAAGCCATATAGTAAATCGTATGTGCCGTACAAACACATTATTGCAGGCGGAAAAATGACGATTGAAATGGGCAACAACCCGTCGTCAACATGGGGCGTGAAACTGCAGGACAGGCCATTTTCTGCGTTGGACTAGTTTGGTGAAGGCAAGGGTGAAACTTTTTTTGTACCCGGCATTTGAAGTCCTATGTCGCTTGTACGGAAGATCGCGACGCAACAAGTGCAGACTGGGATTAAGCAATGCATAACCGATCAGAAAAAAACCGTTGCCGCGTTATCGCAAAATGCGAACATGTATTTCAACGAGGTCGGCATACCAGGGTTTAACTGTAGTATGGCTGAATAGCATTACTACAAGTACAAGAGTGCGACGCAACGATGTCGCCACGCATACTTCTGCCGGGATCATAAAAAAACAATCATGAAAGAAGCAGCATACAAATTAGCGTTGGTCTATAAACCCATCTGTTCATTAATCGCTTTGCTTCTGGTAGCAGGCTGCTGCATTCAAGCAAGTGCCCAAACCCGCTATGAATTGAAAATGGGATGGGTTTGCGCGCCCGTTACAACGATTAAGGCTGACGGCAATTTATTGTCGAACCCGGCGCTTCCATTAACCGGTATGAAGCCGGCCGTTGTCCCCGGTACCGTACTTACCACCTTGTTACAAAACAAGCAGGTACCCGATCCTTTCTATGGCATGAACAACGAGCAGATACCGGATATTTATACCACGGGCCGGGACCATTATACGTACTGGTTTGTAAAAGACTTCAGGGAAACTTTGCCCGCAGACGGGCAGCAGGTGTGGTTGCAGTTCAGGGGTGTAAATTATGGATGCGATATCTACCTGAATGGTTCCCGGCTAAACGATACCACTTTTAAGGGCATGTATCTAAGGCAGCAGTACAACATTTCAAAGCTGCTGCGCAAAGATGGGAAGAACCGCCTTGCCGTGATTGTATATCCACCCGACCCTGTTGGCAACCCAAATGGCGGACAAGGTGGTGATGGGACCATAGCAAAAAATGTTACGTTGCAATATGTAGCAGGTTGGGACTGGATACAACCTATACGCGATCGCAACACCGGGATTTGGGACAAAGTTTTTATTGAAAAAACCGGCAGCATCAACATTCAAAATCCGCATGTGGTTACGGTGGTGCCGGGCACCCGCAAACCGGGTGGATTGCAACAACCCGCAATGATCCATGTTTCTGCAGAGCTGCTGAATGCAGGCGATAAAACCATCAGCGGCAAACTCAGGTATACTATAGCAGGTGTAAGTATTTCACAACGGGTTAGTCTGCCGGCAAACACCAATACGCTTGTCAGGCTGCCGGAAATGATCATGAGAAATCCGAAGCTATGGTGGCCCGCCGGGTATGGTGCCCAAAACCTATACGTGAGCAAGCTGGAGTTTATTGAAGATGGAAAAGTTGCAGACATGGAAACCATTTCAGTGGGAATCCGGCAGATCAGGCGCGAATGGAATGGGACCACTTTGAGCAGCCAGTTTTCTGTGAATGGTCAAAAGATATTTATCAAAGGAGGCAACTGGATCATTTCGGATGCTATGTTGCGCCTGTCGGCAAAGCGCTATGATGCAGAGGTACGGCTACATCGCGACATGAATCTTAATCTCATCAGGATATGGGGTGGTGCACTGTTGGAGCGACCGGAATTTTATGCCGCCTGCGACAAATACGGCATGCTCGTGTTCCAGGACTTCTGGATGTCGGGCGATTGTAACGGGCGGTGGAATGATCCCAGGAAACTCGAGAGCCGGCAGGTACGGCGGCAATACCCGGATGACCATGGCCTGTTTATCCGTTCCGCTGCCGACGGGATAAAGTTGATCAGGAACCATGCCTCGCTCGCAATCTGGTGTGGTGGTAACGAGATTACACCACCCGACGATATCCTGAAGGTGATGAAAGATTCGCTGTTTCCCGCACTGGATGGTACCCGTTACTTTTTTGATTACTCCAATTCCGACAGCATGTCGAAAAACATCCTCAATGGTGGAGGTGACGGACCGTATACGATACAACCAACCGATACCTTCTGGAAGTTTCGCACTTACCCGTTTAACTCCGAGGTAGGTTCTGTGGGCCTGGGTGACTACGAGAGCCTTGAACGTTTTATTCCAAAAGAAAACATGATTGTACCGGAGTATGTGCCCGCGGTTTCAAGCGAGATAAAAGCCGTTGAAAAGGTTGACCCTGTTTGGGAATACCACCGGTACATCGGTTATGAAAACTACATCAGCCCCTACGGGAAACCATCAGGTGTCCGCGACTTTGCGCTAAAAGGGCAGTTGGTGAACTACAACCAGTACCGTTCGCTGATGGAAGGATTCAGCGCACGCATGTGGGACTGGTATACGGGTACGATCATCTGGAAAACTCAAAATCCATGGACGGCGCTGCGCGGACAGATGTACGACTATTACCTCGATCCCAATGCCTGCCTGTATGGTTTACGTTCGGGCAGTGAGCCCGTTCATGTGATGTACAACCCGCTGAATGGCGCACCGATGGTGGTAAACAACAGCTTTGAAAGCTTAAAGCTTCAGCTACTCATAACGGCGGTTGATATGGATGGCAGATCAACTGTACTGCGACAAGACAACATAGAAATCGGCGCTTCGGCGGTTAAAGACTTTGAGCCGATAAAACGGGAGGTAGACGAATTAAAGAAAAACGATGGCACATTCCTGTCGATACGTTTGATGAACAACAAGGAATTGGTAAGCGACAATTTTTACTGGTTGCCAAATGAGCAACAACAATATCTCGGATTACAGCACATCGGGCAGGCTGCAGCTTCGATTACAGCTAGGCGCGTGGGGCAGGGCAAAGTGCAGGTAACAATCACGAACCCGGCGAATGGGACGGTCGCCTTTTTCAACAGGCTGTCCCTTGTAAATGCACAAACAAAAAAGCGGCTGATGCCGGTGTACTATAGCGACAACTATGTTTCCGTGTTGCCCGGTGAACAAAAAAAGGTCTTGCTTGAATATGAAGCCAACGGCAAACCCCTGGTGTCCTTACAGGGGTGGAATGTCAAGGAGCAGTTTGTAAGCATTCAGTAAACCGGGACGGTAATTAGTCGGACGGGGGCGATCAGCTTTCCAGGGCAGATATAACATGCATTAGTGCTTTCGGTCGCTTGCCCCAGATTGTTCAGGATACTATTCAGCCAGGTTACTATTTGTACAGGGTTTATTCATTCGCCATTACTAAATTTATCAATCATCAACTCCTCTTTGCCCTACCTCATCGAAATTGCCACCACTGATTTTACCACCACCTCATCTGCTGTAAGGGGTGGGGCAGACCGTATTGAATTGTGTAGCGCAATATCAGAAGGTGGGCTTACGCCATCGTATGCTTTGATCAGGCGATGTATTCAGGCTTTTGAGCTTCCGATATTTCCGATTATTCGTCCACGCAGTGGCGACTTTCTGTACAGCAATGACGAATTTGAGATCATACTTGACGACATCCGGGTTTGTAAAGAACTGGGGTGTCGCGGATTGGTAACAGGTTTCCTAAACCCTGCAGGCGAAATTGATGTAGACCGGCTTAAACGGGTCCTTGATGCTGCAGAAGAGATGGAAGTTACCTTTCACCGTGCGTTTGACCGTTGTGCCGATCCGTTTGTTGCACTGGAGCAAATCATTAGTGCCGGCTGCAAACGGATCTTAACCTCAGGTCAGCAATTGAAGGCGTTGGATGGTAGTGCGCTCATCAGGGAACTAGTCTCTACTGCTGCAGGACGAATTATTATAATGCCCGGCAGCGGTGTCAAGCCGGGCAACATCAGGCAGTTGGCCGATGCAACAGGAGCAGTGGAGTTGCATGGCGCGTTGCGCAACACAAAGGCAAGTGAGATGGCCTTTCACTTACCCCAATTTTTAGCCGTGGAAGATTACCTGAACCCGCACATAGATGAAGCAGAAGTACGTGCGATGAAAAAAGCGCTGACCTCGGAATGATGCCGCAAAACTGCTAATTTTCCGTTGTAATGCAGCAGAATTGTATACCATTGCCTTAATCATTGAACAGATATAATCTAACAATAATGAAAAGACGAACATTCATCCGCAACACGGCATTGGCAGGCGCAGGCACAATGCTTAGTGCTACCGGATTTGCAAAGAACCGGGTGGACTTTCCGGTTATAAGGGTAGCCGCTGACAAGCGCAATTTCACGAGCAAAAGTGTTGAAGCGGCCATAGCGGAATTCAAAGCGGCTAATGCAGCACCGGAACTAAAGTGGCTTTTCGAAAACTGCTTTCCAAATACATTAGATACCACCGTAGAGTTCACGAATAACAATAACCAGCCCGATACCTATGTGATTACCGGCGACATCGATGCGATGTGGTTGCGCGACAGCACAGCGCAGGTTTGGCCTTACCTGCAGTTTATCAAAGGGGATCCTGCGCTTCAGCAGCTTATTGCAGGTGTGATCTACCGGCAGTCGCTGAACATTGTGAAGGACCCTTATGCGAACGCCTTTTATAAAGACGTAAACAAAGTCAGCGAATGGAAGTCGGACAGAACCAGGATGCTTCCCGGGGTACATGAGCGCAAGTGGGAGATTGACTCCCTTTGTTATCCCATTCGTTTGGCTTACCACTATTGGAAAATTACCGGCGATGTTGCACCGTTCAACGATCAGTGGCAGAACAGCATAAAGCTGGTGCTGCAAACGTTCAGGGAACAGCAGCGTAAAGAGGGTTTAGGTCCTTATACCTTTCAAAGGGTGACTGAAAAGGCCAGCGATACCATGCCGCCAGGTGGCTATGGATATCCTGTCAAGCCGGTTGGACTTATATGTTCATCATTCCGACCCAGCGACGACGCAACCCTGCTTTCCTTCCTGATCCCTTCCAATTTTTTTGCAGTGGCCAGCTTGCGACAAGCAGCCGAAATGGTCACGGCTATTGGTAAAGACAAAACCCTTGCATCAGGCTTAACCAGCCTTGCTGCCGAGGTGGAGAGGGCCCTGCAGCAATACGCTGTGATCAACCACCCGCAATACGGAAAAGTTTATGCCTATGAAGTGGATGGTTTTGGCAGTCACCTGCTCATGGATGATGCGAATGTGCCGAGCTTACTTTCTATGCCCTACCTCGGCGTTGTAAAAGCAAACGATCCCATATACCAGAACACGCGAAAACTGGTATGGTCAGCAAACAACCCCTTCTTTTTTAAAGGCAAAGCAGGCGAGGGTATCGGTGGGCCCCATGTTGGCTTCGACATGATCTGGCCACTCGGAATTACCATGCGTGGATTAACCAGCACAAGCAATACGGAGATCAAAAGCTGTATTGACCTTCTTCGGACAACCCATGCGGGAACAGGATTTATGCATGAGTCGTTTCATAAAGACGATGCATCCAAATTTACGCGTAAGTGGTTCGCCTGGGCAAACACGATGTTCGGAGAATTTATGTGGAAGGTGTATAAAGAACGTCCGGGGCTGCTGGCTTAGCGCTAATCTTGCTTATTGATGTAGAGCTCTTGTACCAGTGTCATTAATAATACGAACAATGGTATCGCCAGGATGATACCCCAACCACCGGTGAGCGTCGTCATTAACAATTGTGCAATGATGATCATTGCCGGAGGAGTATCCAGCAGCTTTTTTTGCACCATGGGTGTTATAAAATTGCTTTCTGCAACTTGTACTAAAATGTACAATCCTGCAACAAATGCGGCTTTTGCAGGGCTTTCTACCAGCGCTACCAAAATAGCCGGAACCATGGCAATCATAGGTCCGAAGTTGGGAATGAAATTCAGAATTCCGGCAATGATTGCCAATATGAGCCATAACGGAATTCCGATGATAGCCAGTCCAATCGCCGTAAGTACAAATACAACTAGCATGGCAAACAGCTGACCCTTTAACCATTTGGTAAGGTTCTCGCCAAGTTTGTCGAGCACCCGTGATGCTTCAGTTTTACCTTTTTTGGGTACAAGCGCAACAATTCCGTGTTTGTAATTCGCTGCACCAACGGTAAAGAATATCCCTAAGAACAAAACAACATAAACATCACCCAACACTCCGAAACTGGTTTTAAAAAAGGATTGGGCAAACGTTTGTGCTTGTTTCTTAGCCTCAGGAGAAGAAACCTTCTGTAGAAGTTGTTGCCCAAGGGAGCTTTGATTTAAATAGTTTTTTGCGTTTTCGATTGTACCCGGCAGTGCTTTACTTAGCTCTTGAGATTGCTCCTGAACTTTTGCCCCGATAAACCAACTCAACAGCACGAAAAGTATGAGGGTTCCAAGTATGGTTACCGGTAAACTTACTTTACTTTTCCACCCTGTTTTCCTTTGCAACAGGCCGTTCATGCCCCTGAACAGTACACCAATTAAGGCTCCTGCAAGTATTAGAAGGAGTACATTAAATGTTGCTTTAATGAGCAGCAGCACGACTACGATCAGGGCAAACACCCCACCCGTAATCCAGACTTTTGCAGGAAATGAGTAATGCTTTTCTCCAGGACCATCCATAGGGGTTCGTTTTAGAATTCAGTTTAGAATGGGCTTTGCATCAGCGCTGCTGTCACTCGTATCAGGCGTGTTTGTTCAATCCCGTTAATAAAATCTGCAATAGCTGTTCCACGCTGAACCGATACCGGATACTACATCAACGATATCAGCCGTCCAAAACAACAGGATTGTAATCTAAAGGATCATGGCACCTTGCTTTCACGGGCTGCTTAGTGAACAGGATTGTTTTGCTGTTTGTAGTGGAATGCTAATTGTACCAAGCCTACAAACCAGCAACTTATGAACTATCAGCCAATCGAAAATTATGGTATTATCGGCGACCTTAATACGGTTGCACTAATCGGCTTAGACGGCTCGATAGATTATATGTGCTTTCCCAACTTCGACTCGCCAAGTATATTCGCTGCTTTACTCGACCGCGATAAGGGCGGTCAATTTAAGGTGAACCCTCTCTTCGATGAGCAGAAAACCAAGCAGTTGTATCTACCGGACACCAATGTCTTACTTACCCGCTTTCTTTCTGAAGATGGGGTAGGGGAGATAACCGACTTCATGCCGGTTGAAGAGCTCTTTAACGGCAAGGAGCTTATCCGCAGGGTAACTACCATCAGGGGAGAGGTGAATTACGAGATGAAGTGTATGCCACGTTTCAATTATGCCAAAAGCGAACACACCGTTGAACTGGTTACAGACAAACAGGCCATATTCAAAAGTAAGGGTGAAGACGAAACCGTGCTGCGGCTGACCAGTTCCGTTCCACTTGAGTTGTCGGGGAATGATGTATTTGCAAGGTTTACTTTACGCCCTACCCAAACTGCAGACTTCCTTCTGGAGCACATTGAGAAAGGGCATTCTGACCAGGTAGATTTTAAATCATTTATCACGCAAACCTTATTTGAAACGGTTAACTACTGGCAAAACTGGATCGGGCAATCCACTTATACTGGCCGATGGCTCGAAATGGTAAACCGGTCTGCGCTGGTGTTGAAATTGTTGACTTCTTATAAACATGGATCCATCATCGCTGCTGCCACATTCAGTCTCCCTGAAAGTATTGGAGGCACACGCAATTTTGACTACCGGTTTACATGGATCAGGGATGCTTCGTTTTCGGTATATGCCCTTATCCGCTTAGGCTATACCCGTGAGGCAGGTGCGTTTATGCATTGGGTCGAAAAACTTTGCCAGGACATCGAGGGAAGAGAACGTTTAGGGATCATGTATGCAGTTGACGGCCACCGTGAATTAGAAGAATTTACACTTGATCATCTGGAGGGGTACCGTCAGTCTGCCCCGGTTCGGGTCGGCAACGATGCCTATGGACAGCTACAGCTGGATATCTATGGGGAACTGCTTGACTCGGTTTACCTGTTCAACAAATATGGCGAACCCATTTCCTATGATTTTTGGAAGGACCTGGAGAAACACATCGATTGGCTGGCTGAAAACTGGAGCCAGCCAGATGAAGGTATATGGGAAGTGAGGGGCGGAAGACAGCGTTTTCTTTACTCCCGGCTTTTGTGTTGGGTAGCCTTCGATCGCGCTATCAGGATTGCCGAAGCAAGATCGTTTCCCTTAAATGAAAAATGGCGGAAAGAACGTGATACTATTTACAACAGCATTTATACCGAATTCTGGGACGCTAAAAAGGAGGCCTTTGTGCAATATCCGGGTGCTGACACGGTTGATGCTTCAGCATTACTCATGCCTCTCATCCGGTTTATCAGCCCAAGGGATCCACGGTGGTTATCTACAATGAAATGCATCGAGGAAGAACTGGTTTCTGATTCGCTGGTGTATCGATACCGGCAGGACAAGGCGGCTAATGATGGCTTTCTAAGTCATGAGGGAACCTTTTCCATGTGCACCTTCTGGTATGTTGAATGCCTGTCGCGGTCCGGTCAGCTGGAAAAAGCCAGGTTCGTTTTCGAAAAGATGTTGGGTTATGCAAACCACCTCGGCTTATATGCTGAACAGCTGGGTTTTCAAGGCGAGCACCTTGGTAATTTTCCGCAGGCGTTTACCCACCTTGGTTTGATCAGTGCGGCATACAACCTGAATAGACAACTCGACAACAAGCGAAACAAAAATGTAAACGGCAATGCCTAAACCCGATTTGGCGAACAACTAACATGCACCACAGCTCCAAGCCGGTCGGAATAATGGCCTTCATTGTGGCTACGTTTAATCGACTTAGCGCATGAGCATTCCAAGACCAGCAGGGCAAAGATCAAAAAGTTGTATTCCGTTTTATGTTTAACACCATCAACGATCATTTGCCAGTCAGCCTGGTACCGGGAGACTAAAATCGTTGATCTAAACGTTTGCCTCATGAGAAATCAATTGATGAATGAACGCCGGCGATTGCTTACATCGATCGACAAGTGGTTGGAGGCGCCAATGATATTTCTTGGCTTTGCCTGGCTTATCCTGCTGGTCATCGAATTGGTTTGGGGACTAAGTAAACCACTGGAGTACCTAAGCTTACTCATCTGGGTAGTTTTTATCATTGACTTTCTCGTGAAGCTGATCTTATCGCCTGATAAGTCGGCCTACTTCAAAAAAAACTGGTTGACCGCCATTTCGCTTTTAATACCTGCGTTGCGGGTTGTTCGTATTTTCCGGTTTGTACGGTTGCTCAGGGGATTGCGTGGGATCAGGCTCGTAAGAATCGTATCATCTCTCAACAGGAGTATGAACAGCCTGGGTAGAACTATGCAACGCCGGGCCTTTGGGTATGTGCTGACTATAACCCTGTTTGTGACCTTCGCGGGTGCCGCCGGCATGTATGCGCTTGAACGCACAACCCCTGGATTTGACTCTTATGGAATGGCGTTGTGGTGGACAGCTATGCGGGTGATCACTGCAGGTAATGAGTTTAATCCCGCAACACCGGAAGGCAGGGGCCTTGCTTTGCTGATTGCTATTTTTGGCTATACCATATTTGGTTATGTTACGGCTACATTCGCTACTTTCTTTATCGGGCGCGACGCCGAAGAAAAAAGTGCCCCCGTTGCCGGAAGTAAAGATGTAAGTGAACTGAAAGCTGAGATAATCAAATTAACGACTTCAATCGAGGAGCTGAAAAGAGAAGTTCGGAACAATCCCCATTGATACGACGGCAAACGTTTGCACCTCCACAACAGGTATCACGCTAGTAGTTGCTACACTTAATGCAAGGCTTTTTACAGTGATTGTTATTGTTTCGAATGGGTCCAGGAAGGCCCAACCTGGGCTACCCCTACAATGGTGAATTTTATGCCGGAGATTGCATTGATAATCGAGTCACTTACCTGGTTTGCTCCGGCCTTGATGTCTTTTGGCAAAGCTGCTTTACCCATTAATTTGGCCGCCTGTTGATCCTTGTTGTCGGTAACAAGCAGGATCCCGTTTCTTCGGACTTGCAAGGCTGTTTTTGTGAAGCCACTTTTTCCCGCTTCGAGCTTTTTGCCGATAACAACATTGTTTGCAATAGTGGCATTCTCCGGGGATAGAACTTCTTCATAAACACTGCCCCCGCCAACGGTGTCCGAGAAAAACAAGTTGTTTGCGATTTTCACGGTATCAGGTGCCAGTACTGCGCCTTCCCGCTTTGGTGTTGCGCCCACCCTGATATGGGGAGTGCCTGAATTCACAAAGAGGTTTGAGGCGATATACGCCCTTCTTACCTGGAAGTATCCGTTTATGGCTGTGTTCACCACTCCTGTTACCAACGACAAGGGAGCACGAAAGGTCTCCCGTTTTGGTGACGGTAAGTTGTAAAAATAATTGTTGATGGCTGCATGTCCCTCTCCGATAAAGCGCACACCGTATGCCAGGGGTTTGCCCGCTCCGTCGAAAACATTGCCGTCCACCAGGCAGTTGTTCCCGTGCCGCAGGGTTAGTCCGCCATCGCTTTTATAAAAAGTATTGTGCAGGTAAGAGTTGTAACACGATTTGTTGGAGATAATTTCAATTTCACCGTCACAATCTTCAAACCGGTTTAACGCAACCACGCAATGTGCATTTTCAAATGATGTTTTGCTATCACCGATACGAATACTTTCAAGACCATTATCCTGGTTGGGTCCGTTCTGACGGCCAAGAAAATAGTTGTGACTAATGGTATGGTGCGCCGCTGTACCGGGGGTTAACCATACGGTCAGGGTTGCGCCAAGGTTTCTTTTGTCTTTAAACAGGCAATTACTTACCGTATTGTATTCGCCATAAATGCTGACCCATTTATTATCGATCGTATCAACACTGTTGTAGGCAACTATTGCACAATCGGAAAACTTGCCAAAGGCTGTTCTCAGTTCTATCACCGAAGTTTTACCTAAATCGCTTCCGCCATTCCGCCAGGTGAAACCGGTAACGGTAACGTGTTTTCCCGAAACAGATAAGGAGGAATTTTTTTCAAAAAATACATTGCCCGGGGTTTCCGCAGCGAAAACCACCGGCAGGTTTGGGGTGCCGTTAGTGTTTTCGAATTTAATCTTTTCATTGTTGTAGGTCCCGTTCTTGAGGAGCACGCGGTCACCCGCCTTTGCTTTTTTCAGCATAGCTGTTGCCTCCTGGACCGAACTCACCAGGTAATCCTCAGCAAAACAATATTGCCCCGCAACAAGCAGCATTATGCAACAAATCACTTTCTTCATAAATCAAATATTAAAGGGACAATTCAGTTACAGTTACCAAAAAAGACGAACTTGATAGACATCCGCTAACAGTTCATAATCCGTTCTGGCCAGCCGACATCGATCATGGGAGTCATCGATGCAATGTCGTTAGTTAACCTGATCTCTTTCGTGGTGCTCATTAAAACTATGCTGTACAACAGTGCGACGCCAGTCCGAACCAGGTTCATCCGGGCGGGCAAGGATGCGAAACCGACATCCTACGGTTTGGCCCATAAGGTTGCTATCTCACTACATGAGTCGCTAATCCGCAATCAAAGTCTCTGCGTGAACCTCTGCTTCTCCCTTCTCCGCGGTAAAAACCCAAATCCGTCCATCCGCAATCCGCCCATCCGCAATCCGCTAATCCGCAATCCAATTCTCTGCTTCTCCCTTCTCCGCGGTGAAGAAAAATAAAAAGTAAAAAGCAAAAAGTAAAAAGTAACATCCCCGACCACTAGAAAACTGCTACGCCTCATTACCTGTCAACCTTTCAACTTATTAACCAATCAACTGATTCCGCCCAAGCCGTCCATCCGTAATCCGCAATCCGATAATCCTTTTACGAAAAATACGTTCCACCGTTAATGTCGATGTTCGCGCCTGTTATAAACGATGCCTCGTCACTCGCCAGGTAAACAACAAGGTCCGCTACTTCATTCGCTTCGCCCTGCCGGCGTAATGGTGTTGAATTGGCCACATTTGTCCGCACCTCAGGTTTGGTAAACGTGTCGTGAAAGGTCGTGGCAATCATACCCGGGCACACCGCATTTACCCGAATACCTTTGGGACCAAGTTCCTTTGCGAGACCACGTGTGAAGGTGGTTACAGCGCCTTTGCCGGTTGCATATGCCGATGCACCGGGCCCGCCACCATCCCTGCCAGCCTGCGACGAAAAGTTTACAATCGTAGCACCTTTCGACATTAGCGGAACAACATGTTTTGCCAGTAAAAACACCGTCTTTAAGTTCAGGTTGATTACACCATCCCAAAAAGCTTCATCCATTTCTTCGAGTGTTTTGCGTGCAACTAGTCCTCCAACAACATTCACCAAGATGTGCACCTCGTTTCCAAAAGCCTTTTTTGATGCTTCAATCAATAAGGCTACATCTTCACTTTTGGTCATGTCGCCTTTTACGGCGATCGCCTCGCCACCATTCGATGTTATTTCATCAACCGTATGTGTCGCGCTTTCCGCTGAACCAAAATAATTCAAGACAACCTTAGCACCTGCTGCTGCTAACTTTAAGGAAACGGCTTTGCCGATATCACGCCCGCCGCCTGTTACAATTGCAACCTTGTTTGTTAATTTCATTTATTGATAGTTTACTTAATAGCCGGTTTTTTATCCGAGAATATTAAAAGTGATATGTACGACAATGGCACCAGCACGGCTGCTAGAACAAAAAAGCTTACATAGCTCGTTTGGGTCAGCACAGGCACAGCAAGGGTAGTGATCAGTGTTCCCAACACCGCGGATGTTCCGCCCATGCCCGCGACAGTGCCAACGTTTTTACCATGGAAATAGTCGCTCGGTAATGTTTGCAGGTTATTGATTAAAAACTGGAAGCCAAAAAGGGTAGTAGAGATCAGGCCTATTGCCATTGCAGGTTCGTTTTTTAAACCCTGGAGCACAAAAACCGTAGCAACCAACGACAGCAGCATGATAACGGAACCCACCAGGATGGCCGACCTTCTTGCCGCAGCAGCATCTTTTCCACGCCTGATCAGCCAGGATGAATAAAATCCGCCGAGTAGCCCTCCAAGTGCTGCAAACAGGTATGGCACCCATGCAAATGCACCAACCTGTTTAATGTCGAACTGGAACTGCTCTTTCAAAAACGTGGGTAACCAGGTTACAAATAGCCACCACACCGGGTCAATAAAAAAGCGTGATAGAATAATACTCCAGGTCCGTTTAAACCGTAACAAAGCCTTCCATTTGTATACCTGAACCTCAGGTGCAGCGGCATCGGTGCGAGGTTGGTCCGAAAGAATATGATCCTGCTCTGCTTTTGTGATCCAGGGATGTTTATCGGGTGTTGCTTTATTCATCCAGAGCCAGGGAACAATCCAGATGAAACCCAACACGGCTATACCCGCGAAAGTACCTTGCCAACCAAGCGCAAGATATAACGCTGCTATAAACGGGGCGGCAACAACGCCGCCAAGCGACGCGCCTGCACCAAAGATCCCCTGGGCGATTGCACGTTCTTTCACCGGGAACCATTCTGCATTGCTCTTGGTGGCACCGGGCCAGTTACCCGCTTCGAATAAGCCAAGAAAAAAGCGGAATATTGTAAATGATGCAAGCGTTCTCGCAACCGCATGCAATGCTATTGATATACTCCAGCCCACAATTGATACCACGAAACCCAATCGCGTTCCGATGGCGTCCATCATCTTGCCGGTAAACGTTTGCCCGATGGCATAAGCAATCATAAAGAAGGTCGTAATGTAAGCTAGTGACTGCTTGCTTTGCGCGTCGGTGATCCCAAAGTCTTTATAGATATACGGCCACATGATGTTGATCGCACTTCTATCGATATAATTGATGATTGTAGCAATACCAATCAGGGTGATAATGTACCAACGAAGACCTTTAACTGTTGTCATATGCTATGGATGTGTCGTTTATTCAACCGCACCGGATAGGAGCGGACTTCCAAATGGGGTTGTCATCTTCAACTTATATTACTCCCTGCTGTAGGTTTTTCGTTTTAGGTCGTAAGAAGGGTCTGGCGATAAGGCTAGTTGGTCAGTGGGATGTTTGAAATGCCTTTAGCTGCACCGTTAACCTGGTTGCTGGTATACACTTTATTGCCTGTTGCTGTTCCGCTGCTGCTACTAAGCCGCACATTAATACCGTGGCCGGCCGCATGCACATTGCAGGTATTCGCTTTAAATTCATTGTTGTTTCCCCAGCCATTATAAGCTACGTTTACCTGGTAGCCGTCCAGCAATGCCGATGGTTGGGCGTTGTTCCCGATGTTGTCTTCAATAAGGTAGTTGTTGCCTTTTACATCTATCCAGCTGTCTGCGCTGTTCGCACCCTGTATGCCTTGTGAGTCGAACGTGTTGCCGCGTATCAGGCCGCCTGTTGTGCCTTCTTTGATGTCGATACACTCCGCGGCGATAAAAGGCCCGATCTTGTTGTTCAGTATTTTATTCGAGTCGCAACGATCAATTTCGCCATTTGTAACGGTGGCCCAGTTCGACTTTGCGGTACCGATATAAACACCTTCGCCATAGTCCGGCGTTTTCAACCCGGCATAGGTGATTTCGCAATGCTGAATGGTATTGAACGAACTGAACTTACGAATGTGAAGTGCCTCTTCGCCAACGTTGGTGATATACAGGCTGTCGAACAACGAATGGTTGACCCCATCTGCCATAATTCCTTTGAGCCCGTTCTTTACGGTAAAACCTTTGACTACCCAGTAGCTTGATTGTACATGTAACACATAGCCTGTACTCGTGGAGCCACCGTCCAGGATTGCCTGCCGGGATCCGCGCAATATGATCGGGCTTGAGGATGTTCCGTTTACCCCTGCGGGGATAACAAACCGCCCGCTATACAACCCGTCTGCCAGTATAATCTCATCACCTGGCTTTGCGACCAATAAGGCAGATTTGAGTTCCGCAGCTGTTGCAACACGCACGATGTTTGTGTTCGGCTGAACAAAGGGTATCGGGTCCAATTCGCCCTTTTTTGTACAGGAGGTCAATAACGTTAAGGCAAGAAGATATAAGAGGTTCATGTGTGTTTGTATGAGGCTGTTTGTTGATGTTCTATACGTGGGGGCAACTAAATTATGCCGAGACCTTTTAAAAAGTCTGCTATGGCTTTATTCAATTCCGAATTCTTCTCTTTGGAAAACTTACCATGCTGCCCTCCGGCGATCGTCATGAATTGTGTTTTTACACCCGCTTCTACAAACTTTTTATGTAGCGCGACAGATTGTTGATAGGAAACTGTTGGATCAGCATCGCCGTGTACAATAAAGGTGGGCGGACTCGTCTTTTTAACATAAGTAATCGGTGAAACACTTGCCGCAAACTGTTGATCCTTCGCCTTGTCGCCAAGCCACCTGGTTGCACTTTTGCTCGTGATGTGGGGACCATAACCCCAGTCCCAAACATCAGCTATCCCATACTTATCTACAATCGCGGCAACTTTTATATTTTCTACCCCCGTGCAGTTTGTATCAAAACGGTGATCATTTTCAAGCAGACCCGCCATTAATGCCAGGTGAGCCCCCGCCGAACCACCCATGACCACAATCTTATCCGGATCTATGTTTAATGACTTTGCACGTTTAACCAGGTAGATCAGCGCACACCTTGCGTCTTCGATAGCCGCAGGCGCGGTAGCGGCTCCGGTCAGGCGATACGAGATATTCGCGACTGCATAGCCCATTTTAAAAAAGGTATTGAACCCTGTTTGCGATGCTCTTGTGCCGTGGTTCCAGCCGCCACCATGTATGTTTATAATTACAGGAGTGGGCTTTCCCTTTGGCGTAGGCAGGTAAACATCCATCTTACCCTCCCAATCACCAACCCTGGTATAAACAACGTCTAACTGCGACGAAAATCCTGCTGGTAGTTCCACCGGTTTATAGGTAGTATCATCCTGTGCATACATCGAAGCAGAGATACATAATGCGAGAAAAAAACAGAATAGTTTGCACATGGCCTGGTGTTGTATTGCTGAAGAAATATTTTTTATGGACCGGGCGGCAAAGCTTTGTTGTGGCCCCGGTTGCGTCGCACTCTTGTACCGCAGAATCTCCCTTGAAAATGAAAAAGATAAAATGTAAAATGAAAATCTCTTGTGCACTAAACGGGTTTCCTGCACTTGACTCTCAACTTATCAACCATTCAACTTATCAACCTATCAACTTCACCCTGCCCTCTGCGTCAATCTCTGCTTCTCTTGTTCTCTGCGGTTTAAAAAATGCAAAATGAAAAATGTAAAATGAAAAACCTATCCGCTGCAATAATCATAGTTTCTTGCACTCAACTGACCAATCAACTAGTCAACTTATCAACTTATCAACCAATCAACCAGTCAACCTATCAACTTATCAACCAGTCAACCTATCACCTTCTCAACCAGTCAACTTATCAACTACTCAACCTATCAACCAATCAACCAGTCAACTTATCAACTTAACTCCCCTCTGCGCCAATCTCTGCTTCTCTTGTTCTCCGCGGTTTTAAAAATGCAACATGAAAAATGTAAAATGAAAAACCTATCCACTGCAATAATCAAAGTTTCTTGCACTCAACTGACCAATCAACTTATCAACTAGTTAACTTATCAACTAGTCAACTTATCAACCAATCAACCAGTCAACTTATCAACTTAACTCCCCTCCGCGCCAATCTCTGCTTCTCTTGTTCTCCGCGGTTTAAAAAATGCAACATGAAAAATGTAAAATGAAAAACCTATCCGCTGCAATAATCATAGTTTCTTGCACTCAACTAACCAATCAACTTATCAACTAGTCAACTTATCAACTAGTCAACTTATCAACCAATCAACCTGTCAACTTATCAACCTATCAACTTCACCCCGCACTCTGCGCCAATCTCTGCTTCTCTTGTTCTCCGCGGTTTAAAAAATGCAAAATGAAAGATGTAAAATGAAAAAAACTTGTGCACTAAACAAGTTTCCTGCACTCAACTGACCAATCAACTTATCAACTAGTCAACTTATCAACCAATCAACTACTCAACCTATCAACCAGTCAACCTATCAACTTATCAACTACTCAACCTATCAACTACTCAACCTATCACCTTCTCAACCAGTCAACTTATCAACTACTCAACCTATCAACCAATCACCTCCCGCCGCTTAGTGTAAAAAATTTGTCCTTGTCACCATATTGCAAGCTGACCCGATGCGTTTTGCCGTTTGCTTCAAATTCAAATACCGTACTATCATCCCGGTCGGTAATCATCTTTATTGATCGTATACTCCCGGTAAAGCCCGACGTTGTTTCAGCAACCGGGTTTGTTTTGCCATGTGACTCAACCAATGAGATAAAGGTGTGCGATTTCTTTTTCGGAGGCGAAAGGATAAATCCCTTCTCACTTCTCAGGTTGAAGTTGGGGTCATTGGCGCCGAGGGTTACAAAGTTGATGCGGGTGCTACTGTCGGCTAAAAAGCTGTTGGTATAAAAACGCTTATTGTTTAAGAACGTTACCGACCCTGTGCCTGTTGCCGTGCCCGTTGCATTTAGCCAGATGTGTTGATAGCCATTATCGCTTCCGAGTGGCTCAAGCCTGGTCTTGTTGGTATTCATCTTCAGCGGCGCGTTGGTTATATGTCCCGCATACCAGAAAGGCAAATCATAATCATGTGCAGTTTCCGACGACACTTTAAATACATCGATCATCAGCGGTTTCTCAAAACCCGCCATTGTAACCAGTCCCATTGTTCTCATCAGCTTAACGCCACTGTAGGCATTTTCTTCGGTTGCTGAGACTATTTGCATGTCGGCACGAGGACTGAAGTATACCAGGTTTGGATGGTATAACTCACCGCTATCTACGTTACCGTTAAAGTGAGAGGTCTTGTCGACGACCACCGTGTTGTGGGCAATGGTTTGTTTTGCCCAGCTTTTGTTTTCAGGCAGGTAATCACCACCGCTTTTTGTTTCTATATTTATAAACCTTGCTGACCCATAGTCGGTAATAACTTCGCCACCATTATCGTAGTACAAAAAGTTTAGCCGGTCGAAATGCCCATGTCCCATGCCCTGCGAAGCCGCTTTAAAAACAATACACTGCTGGTCAGCATTTGGTCCCGTACGTAGAATACCAACACCGCCTTTATTGCCTTCATTTCCGTCTTTGATCCATGTTGGCTTATACACAAAGGGTTTAGACTTACCTGCATGGATATCAGCAGCTACCTTTAAGCCCGCATCAGAAATGATAACTCTTTTTTGTTGCTTCGCTACGTCTAAAAGATCCGCAGCAGCTTGAATGTCGGCATATGCAATGTCCACCCCGTATACCAGTTCTTCGCTCTCGAAGGTCTTATCCTTTATTGCGTCGTTAAAAGGGAAAAATGATCCATTGGTGTAGGTCAGTTGAAGGCAGGTATGAATAGCTTTTGCAAGCACCCCATTCCGGTGTTCAAAGATTTTTAATTGTGGCTGGTATTGCTGCACTGCCCTGGCAAAAACAATAAAGGGCAGTAGGGCATATCGTTGATAATATGGTCCTTCATTGTAATAACCGTCTGGTGAGAACAGCTGGTTCAACTGCATAAGGTAACCGGTTTTGCCATCTTTACCCGACCCACGTAGCGCCATTTCGGCCCACTCAGGTCTGTTCATCACATACCCCGTAATGCCAACGGCTGCAACCGACCAGGTACCATGGTTATGTATCCGGTTGAAAACGTCATAGGTGTCAACGGTAAAAAATTTTACGATCGGTGAAAACAACTTTTCTTCGATAATCTTTCTTTTGGCTGGGGTCAGGTAATCATAAACATGGTCGTAGCCTTGTATCACATAAACCTGCCATACGCAGTCATTAAGATTTTGCCAGAAAATCCTACCAGCCGGGTGGTTTTCTTTACGCTTAGGATGCAGCGGCCATTTTTCATATCGACCCGCATAGTTCAACAGTATATCTTCCACGTAGGCAGCATAACGTGCATCCCTTGTAATCTGGTAGGCTACTCCACAAGCGAGAATGTTCTGGTAGTTTCGTTTATGTTGCTCATGCGTATAGCCGCCGCCACCATCTTTTGGAACCGGTACCTCTATCGGGAGCCTCAGTGCTTCATCGGCAGCAGCTTCAACATCGTTAAAGGATGATTGGAGCAACGGGTATTGCTTTATACCCTGCCGAACAGCCGCCACATTTTTGGCTGTTAGCATAATGGATGGATGTTTGCTTTGGGCGGCTGCGTTTCCGAAGAAGCCAGCAACAAGCAGGCACCATATCAGGATTAATTTCATTCTCTTCATTATATACCGGGTGTTTTACCATTAGCTCCTTTGCGGAGTAAATTAGCTGTCGGTTTCAACCCGAAGTTGTATTTCGCAGGGTCAACAAACTGGGGGTCGGTGTTGAAGATGTTTTTTCCGAGAACCCTGTTGTAAAAACTTTGCACACGCCCGGACTGGTAGAAGTTGGTGTAATCCACCCGCAGTTTGTCCCAGCTATTTTCTTCAAACCATATGGTTCTGCCGCCCTGGCCACTTTTACTAAATATGGAGTTGGTAATCGTTGCCTCCTGTGCTCCCAGCAGTTTAACCACGGAACCCTGTTCCATGTTATTGACTTCATTAAAAACACAGTGATCAATTATAACGGAAGGGCCGGTTGTGCTTTCGTCATTACCGCCGCGATAAACGACGATGGCAGTCCCTAAGATGTTACTAAATGCGGTTTTAATGATTTCGATCCTTTCAACATTGTAAATACCCTTGTCCTCTTTTTCAGCAGAGAAATCAATACCTGTTCCTGAAATATTTCTAAACAGGCAATTGCTTACAACTACCAGGTCGGCAAAGGTGCTTTTAGTGGCTTTGATACCGCTTTGCGAGCCCTCATTATAATTATAGAATTCACAATTGTTTACCTGCAAAGTATAGTGCTGGTTCATGGGCTTTTTTGCAGATGTTGCAATGCCCGCATTTACATCGCCATAACTTTTGTATGCCCCGTTAAACTTGATTCCCGACAATGTAAGCAAGGCGCCATTTTCAATCGTAATAAAAGCTTGCAGGCTCTTCTCGGCAACGTTTACAAATTCCACCTTTCTTGTACTATCTTCTGCCTTAATGGTAATGGGCTTGTCAATAATGATTTCCTTGTCCAGCTCATAAGGAACATCTGCCGGGGAGAGCACAATGATGTCGCCCGGTTTGGCTCTTGAGATGATTAAAGGAAGCTCTTTACTTCGGGACGCGGTAACCTTATGGGTCTCCGGGTTGATCGACGGTTTCACAGCCGGGCGGTACCATGAGGCCCCTGTACTTTCTGCCGTCATTCTCGATAAGCGCGAAAGGTCCACACCTGTTTTATTTGCGGGTACCATCACGGTCAAATCATTCCATTTCACTGGTTTGCCAGTCGTAGGTTGAAAGCCTTTTACTACTGTGTTTAGGTTTGCTACAAACGAATTTGCTTCAAATCGAACACCTCCATCTTTGTTCGCGTCTTCAAAGAGCATGCGGTTTTGTGTACTGATGAAGTTGCGGGTGAAAGTAACATCTTTAGGCGCGAGTGTTCGTTCGGCATCTTTGCCTGCACCAAACAAAATGCTTTTACAATTGATAAAACTGTTGTTGTAAATATCGGCATCCGTCACCTGGTAGTAACGGTTAATCAGCGAATTTGGAACACCATTCAAAACACCGAAAGCCGACCTGAACCTGTCGCCCGCACAATCGATCAAAAGGTTGTTGAATACCTTGTGCCCCGGGTTGATTACCCTGATGCCTCCGGTATACGGTTTATTGTTACCAATAAATAAATTGGACTCAATGATGTTTTTGCTTCCGTGACGAAGAACTACACCGCCTTCGCACTCATAAAAAGTGTTGTTTACAACATGGTTGCTTCCTGATTTGATGGAGATGATCTCCACTTCACCATTTACATGTTCAAAGTAGTTATAGGCAATCCGTGTATGTGATGGGGTGAGTGAGTAGCGGGATACACCCACCCGGATGGTTTCACCTCCATTTGAACCAAGGCGCTGGCGACCCGCAAAATAGTTGCTGTCGATAACGTGGTGATTTTCCCTGCTTCTTTCGTCGTCAAGGTTTACGATCAGTGTCGTCCCCCCGTTCAATTTGTCTCCTATTGTACAATGATCAAGGCGATTGTTTTTGCCCCATAAAACGACCCAACTGTCTGTGTCAAATCTATCCGGCTTACTGTAGTCGTCGATTACAAAACCGGTAACCCGGCAATGATTTGCAAGGTTCTGGTTGTTTTCCCGGAACTCAATCACCGGCGGCTCTTTGGTAAATCCGTTGGTGAAGTGAAAACCCGAAACTTCCAGGTATTCGCCACCCAGTTTTAGATAGGAATTGCCGGTTAGCTTAACACCACCGGCTGTTTGCGCTTTGATTACTATGGGTCTCCCCTGGGCACCTTTTCCGACGAGCACGAGCTGAGCATCCTTGTATGTGCCGTTGTCCAGCATTAGCGTGTCCCCGGGTTTCGCCGTTTTGACCGCTTTTACCAGGCCCGCAACATCGGAGTAAGCAGATGCGTTTGCTGCAAACAGCAGGAAGAAAAGAATTGAAGAAGTAATTTTCATTGGCTCAAATTCTAAGAAAATGCAATCGTTTCGTTTTTCAGACCAGGCTCCTTAGATCAGGACGGTAGCCTAGTTTATGTAAACGTATCAAGATCACTTGCTCTAGCTAAAGATTCGGGATTAAAGTATCGTCAGCGATCGCGACAAAGCATCACTGGATGATTGACCTGGCAAAGGTCATTACCCCCTTAAGGTGTTCCTTCATGGTTTGGACGGCCGCTTCAGCATCCCGTTTTTTGATCTGATCATAAAGGATGCGATGTTCTTCAAGTGCTTTGTTTGTTGAACTTTGACAAACATTAAATACGTTGTAGCTCGCAATTATATCCGGGATGATGATCAGCAGCATCGATTTTAGAACCTTGTTTTTCCCAAGGTCCGCAATGGTAAGGTGAAACATGAGGTCTTCTTCAACTGCCGTAACATGTTTCTCGGCTTTTACAATATAGTCGTTGAGTGAATTCTCCAGTAGCCTGATGTCTTCTTCATTGTGGCGTTCGCACGCATGAAAAACAGACGACAGTTCCAGTACCTCCCTTGTTTCCACTAAAGAAAGAAAAGAATAACCATCAATTTTTAATACGTCCGCAATCAGCGACTCTAAAGCTGATATGCCTATGCTTGCAACGTAGGTCCCACTTTGCGGACGGGTCTTTAAAATCCCATAGAACTCGAGCTTTCTGATTGCTTCCCGTACATGGGTGCGTCCGACCCCAAACTTTTCAGATAATTTTCGCTCCGGCGGCAACTTATCACCAGGTTTTAGTTGTCCCGACATCAGCAAGTCTTTCACCTGCTGAATAATAATGTCGGTAGGCTTGGTGGCAACTACCTCCTTTAAATTTTCCAATACATGATCCATGTTTTCAATTTTCGTTGATGTACGTGGTCTGGCTTGTTAGCAGTGCGATTTGGTGATTACAATAGAAAGTTGATGTACAAATACATCAGTGAGATTGGCTGGTTTAAGCGCGTTGTAACCGTTGTAAAATAAGCAACTTAAAATTGGTCGACCAAATAAATTCTGGCTGAAAAAAATGTTTATTAATATAACGTTTTCATTATTAACCGATTAAGACATTAGAATTGGCTTTGAATAAATATATTTTCTACCACTTTGATTTTGGTAGACCAAAAAGTATACTTTTAATTTTGTTTTTAACGAGGATCGAAAATTTTAAAACTTGTCATTATGAAATTGAAAAGACCCCTCCTGGCAATCTTTCTTTTGTTGGTGTCTGGGATGCTGTTTGCTCAAACGAAACAAATCACCGGCAAAGTTCTCGATAACAAGGGACAGCCATTACCTGGTGTGAGTATCCTGACAGATCAGAAGTCATCTTCTGCCATTACCCAGGGAGATGGAACTTTCACCATTCGTGTCAACAACAAAACCAGTACCCTGGTGGTCTCTTATGTTGGCTTTACAACACAAACAATCCCCATTGGCGGTAGAAGTACCATTGATGTTACGCTTCAGCCGGCGCAGTCTACGCTTGACGATGTAGTAGTTGTTGGTTATGGTACCCAGCGGAAATCTCATGTTACGGGTTCGGTTTCGAAATACAGCAACGACCGGATGGATGAAGCACCTGTTGCCCGTCTCGACCAGGCGTTACAGGGTAAGATCGCAGGGGTTCAAATTCAGAATACCACCTCTGAGGCTGGTGCAAATCCACGCATCAGGGTTAGGGGTTTAAGTTCGATCAATGCAGGATCAGATCCGCTGGTTGTTGTTGATGGACACCCGGTACCAGACGGACTTGCTTTTGTAAACATGGCGGATGTTGAGTCGGTTGAGGTGCTTAAAGATGCGGCCTCCGCAGCGATCTATGGTTCTCGCGGAGCAAGTGGGGTAATCCTTGTTACAACGAAAAGCGCCAAAACAGATCGGACACGCTATGGGGTAAAAATTTCTTCCGGGGTTAAAACAGCTTATAAGACCCAGGACATGATGACGGTTTCTGATTATGTGTCCCTGTTGTTTAACGAAGCGGCACTTCGGGCAGATGATCCTTCTGTTCCGGCCACACAAAAGAACAGGATTACTGCACAGGAGCGGGCGCAATACGTAATTGAAAACACCATTATGGGTGGGGTGCCAACCGATTGGCAAAAAGAGGCATTGCGTACAGCTAATGTAACCAACGTTCAAATGAATGTTTCAGGTGGAAGAAGCAATATCAAATATTTTATTTCCGGTGGCTATAATAAGGATGATGGTTTAATGTACCACAGCAGTTATGATAAACTAAGCCTTCGTGCAAAAATGGAAACAGAGTTGGGTAAGCGGGTTAAATTGAACCTGAACATCAATCCTACTTACACCAAACGTGAACGACCTGCGGTAGGCTATATCGATTTTGTTCGTTTCCCTTCCTTTATGCCGGCACGGCACACCGATGCAAGTGCCGCATTCGTAAACTCGCCGAACATCAGGCCTGGTGATTGGGCACAGGTTGGTCATTTTAACGGGCGGGTCTACAGCGGTCTTATGCCCGACGGTAGCACCTGGACCAATACCGCAGCAACTGATCCGTTTGCATCAAGTAACAACAATCCCAAATCTGTAATGGAAACCAGGGATATCAATACCGATGAGTACCGGGTGTTGAGTAGTGGTGACCTTACCTTTAATCTTGCAAAAGGCCTTGATCTGAAAACAACCGGAAGTGTTTATGTTACCTACGCTGATGGCCTGGACTATGCGCAGACCAACAATAACCGGCAGGGAGACATCAACCGTGGCATCTATACCAACCGGTTGTTCGTAGACCTGTTGTCGGAAAATACACTCAACTATGTTAAGCGGGTAGGGGATCATTCATTTACTGCCCTGGCCGGCTTTACCGCGCAGAAGACAAATATTAAGTCGGTGAGAACGGAGGCGACAAACTTCCCCAGCGATAACATCAGAACACTGAATACGGCCCTACAGATTGTACAACCCAGTGTTGATGCATCCGGTAACCAGCAGGGCACCTACACTTTACAAAACAACATTGGCCTGATCTCTTACCTTGGACGGGCAACATACAGCTTTAAGGACCGCTACCTGTTTTCGGCAAGTTTCCGGCGGGATGGAAGCTCCTATTTTGCGCCGGGGAACAAGTGGGGTAATTTTCCTTCTGTTTCTGCAGGATGGGTCGTTTCCAAAGAGAACTTCATGAGGGATATCGACTGGTTATCGCAGTTGAAACTCCGGGCGAGTTATGGCGCAACGGGTAACAATCGTATAGTTGATTTTGCATTTGTCGATCTGCTTTATGCATCCAGTTATGCTTATGGCAGCGGAACAGGAACGGTGGCTTCAGGCCAGTTGCCTTCGAGGGAAATTCTTGCCAATCCGAACATCACCTGGGAGCGTACTTTTCAATACAATTACGGGGCTGACCTAAGCATACTAAATAACGCGGTTAGTTTATCTGCAGAGGTTTACCAATCTAAAACTGATCGCCTTTTGCTCAGGCAGGCTGTGATGGGCTTTACCGGTGCAAACCAGGCATGGAACAACATTGGGCGGATTCAAAACAACGGAATTGAGTTCGAGTTGACCTCGAATAACTTCAGAAGAAGCAACTTCAGGTGGACCACAACGGCAAACCTTGCACGTAACAGGAACAAGTTACTTGAGTTCGGTGGTGAAGCTTTCCAGCTGAGTACCGGCGAACGGAACGAGGCATACAGCACAGCTGTAGGTTTCCCTTCCATCCGCTTCTGGGGTTATAAAACTGACGGTGTCTGGCTGTCGCAGGCCGACGCTGATGCTGCAAGAGCAAAGGATAAGGGAACTGCAAACCCGGCTGTTTACTTTACCGCCGGTGGTATAAAACTCCAGGATCTGAACAACGATGGCAAGATTGACCCGGCTGATCGGACAAATATCGGATCGCCATTTCCTGAGTTCACCTTTGGCTTAAACAATAGCTTTAATTACAAAAACTTCGACCTGAGCTTTCTGATACAAGGTGTCCAGGGAGTTGACGTAATTAACGGTGATGCTTTCTATAACGAGTCCCGCAAGTACAATCGTAAATACAACAATGGCAACAGGTGGGTAAGTGCGCTTGCCCCCGGGGACGGTAAAACACCCTATTTCACCAGTGGTTTCGACTGGATGCTCACCGATTACGTTGTAGAAGATGGTTCCTACATCGCCTTACGCGAAATCATCTTTGGTTACAAACTGCCCGAGTCATTATCTAAGGCTGCACGGTTGAGCTCTGCAAGATTGTATTGCTCGGTGCAGAATGCTTATATGCGTTGGGCAAACAACTACAGGGGCATCAACCCCGAAGCCAGGAACACCAGCGGTAATTACGCTACCCCATTAATTGATGGATACCAAAGAGGCGGTTTTCCTATGCCGCGCACTATCTTATTTGGCTTAGACATCAATTTTTAAATCTTACAAAAACTTATCATGAAAAGGATCTTATATATTCCTGTTCTTGCAGCGATGCTTTTTGCGGGTTGTAAAAAAACGATCGACCTATATCCACAATCAAACCTGAACACCGGAACTTTCTATTCGAACGTTACCGAAATACGAGCGGGTTTAACGGGCTGTTACAATGGTTTACGTGCCCCACTTGAAACAGAGTGGATGATGACAGAGCTCCGTTCAGATAATGCCAAGCAGGGGGTTCCCGGTAGCAGCAGTGCTTCCAACCGCGAGTTGAACGAACTTGATATGTTCTACCTGAACTCATTACACCCCAGGGTATACGATTACTGGCTGGCTTCCTACAACAACATCCGCAACGTAAACATCATACTCCAAAAGCTTGGTGTTTCTTACGATCCTGCAACTGGGGTAACCAGCTTTCAAACGATTGACGTTCCCGTTTCTGATGCCGATCGTAAGCAACTGGCGGGCGAAGCTTTATTCATCAGGGCACATCATTACTTTAACCTGGTACGTCTTTTTGGAGGGGTGTTTTTGGTTCACACGACCATTACGGCTGATGTTGCCAAAACGATGAACCGGGCCAGCGCTGAAGATATTTACAAGCTGGTGCAGGCGGATTTAAAAACGGCTACGGAATCAATGAATACACTGCGGTACAACCAGCTGCCCGCAACTGAGTTGGGGAAAGTTACCGGCTGGGCTGCAAAAACCCTTCTTGCAAAAGTCTACCTAACATTGAATAAGAAGGCAGACGCAATCACCCTGCTAAATGATGTCAGAACAAACAGCGGTCATGCGTTGGTAACAGCACCGGGTTCTGCGGGAAGCGCTTATGCAAACATCTTTTCCGCCGGCAATGAAGTTAATTCAGAAATCATTTTTACCATTCGGTACAAGGCGGGTGGGCTCGGATTAGGTGCGCCTTTTGCAAACCGCTTTGGTCCGCTGAATACGCTCGCGACAATCGTACCAGGAGATGGGCAGGGCCTGAATTACCCGACTGCCGACTTAGACTCGAGCATACGTACAAATGATGCACGCAAGAATATCGACGTGGCGCGGCTGGTGAGTGGTGCCTCAACGAAATCCTATACCAGGAAATACTTTCCAAACCCGAACCCGACCAGTAATCCGCAGTCGATGACGTCGAACGACTCAGAAAGTGATTGGCCCGTTCTCAGGTATGCCGATGTGCTCTTAATGCTTGCAGAAGCCCAGGGTAATTCCCAGGCTAGTATCGACCTCATCAATACCGTGAGAACCCGTGCAGGCGCAACACCGATTAATAATGCCGGTATTACATCGGTAAAGTTATTTGAGGATACACTTTCCGCGGAAAGAAGAATTGAGTTTGCATTCGAGAACCAACGTTGGTTTGACCTTCTACGCTTTAATACCACCATGACCACGGTTACGGCTGAAGGAACGATGAAGGAACACTTTGCAAGAGAATATCCTGTGCACTACGTAGAGTATCCCTTACCAAGACTAACCTTGCCAGAGCTTCAGAACCAGGTTACAAGAGAACGATTGTTACTCCCGATACCACAACGCGAAATAGATACCAATACCAGTTTGCGCATTACGCAGAACCCTGGTTATTAAGTTAGTCATTAAAAAAGTCTTCGATAATCAAGGCTGTTCCGGCAACGGGGCAGCCTTTTTTTGATCACTGATGCACCCTATTCTTGTGCTTTGGTAAAGTACCTGTGGAGTTGATAACGCTCCCCGTTTTAGGTGCGTGCAGTATGATAGTAATTGGCGGCCATATAAGAAAGCGGTAATCCAATACAGACGTTAAGCATAATCATGTTGGCGATCCTATTCTCAAGATTAAATGGCTGCGCTGGTATCTTTGATAATGGCACAACGATTAGGTTCATCACCACCCAGATAAACAGGCCATAGATTATACCGGTCAGCAGGATGGACCTTCTTAGCAAATTGAATGCCTGGTAGATCAGAAAGAACAGTAGTGTAAAAGCGAAAGCAATAATAAAATGAAGTGCAAGTCCTGCTACGATCATCTTGTTTCCTGATGAATAAGCCGCCTTACCGAACAGGGCGCTTGCGATGTACTTAAGGATCAACACGGGATTGTTGCCCGTTTTCACGAAGTAATAAAGTAAAGCAGCAGTTATATCCAGGGTTCCGACAACCAGTCCGGCCTGAAAAATTCTAGCGGATCGTTTTGACATGCCTGTAGCTAGGGTATTAAGGATTGATAAATGCCAATGCTTACAGTTGGGAGACAGGGGCCATTTTATCGAGGAGACCTACCAATGATGTTAATGTGCATGGCGAGAAGTATTTCTTGTTGGTTTCAGGGTCAGCCGTGGAATTTGAAACGAGTGCAACTACATATCCGGCTCCATCAACTACGGGTGCACCACTCAACCCGCCAAACTGTTCCGGAACCAGGATCTCTTTCAACAAGATGCGGTTACCAACTGTTTTATGGTATTCAAATTCGTAAACCCGTTGTTCCCCGCTTTCCATTTTACGCGTCCAGCCAACGACATAAAGTTTTTCACCAGGCAGCAAAGGGGTTGATCTAAACTGCAGCGGCTTTGTGTTCGACCGATTTTCTTTTAACGAGAATACCAACCAGTCTTCGTTGTAAGTTGATTTTTCCTCTAGTAGTTCCCCGGGATTAGCATTCAGCAATTTGTCGGTGACCACTACTTCGCTTGGTTTAGTTAAAGGATAAAGCTGCCATTTTTCAACCTGGTTTGATATTGACAATGTTTTCATCTCATCTGTTTTGATGATTTTCAACAGGTGTTTTGCCGTTACAGCAAAGGTGTCGTTATTATGTTTCAGCAGGAACCCACAGCTAAATCTCGGTTGGTTAAACTTTTTGTTTACGAACTCGATCCCGTTGACAAGGGCTATATCATCGAAGGTTTTTGTAGACACCTTTTCCTGGCTGGTGCAGGCAGCAGAGGTGAAAGCTAGAAAGGCAAGAAACATTGTTATTTTCATAATCGTATTTTGACCACCAAGGCCCTGTTTTGGTGTAAATGATGGCGGATGTTTTTAGAAGTAAAGAAGCGCCAGGCACGATTAAGGTACCGCTTAACCACTGGCAAGCGTTATAAAATTTGCGGATCAGGCTAGGTGATTTGCTTTTGAAAACACACACTATTCTCCATTCCTGCGTACTGTCCGTAGTTATCTATGATGGTATATCCGCTTTTTTCGTAAAGCCTGATGGCTTCGGGTCGCCTCTTCCCGGTTTCTAATACGCACCGTTGATACTGTAATACTTTCGCCCATTGCTCTAATGCAGTGAGTACAAGTTTTGCAACTCCTTTGCCGCGGAGATGGGGTAGGGTATACATGCGTTTAACTTCCATGGCCTCTCCGCTGAATGCTTTCATGGCTCCGCAACCAATGGGCAGCCCGCCTTCATAAGCAACAACTACATGTTTGATCTGGTCTACTTTGTTAAACGTAGCGTAAAATGCGTGGTCGCTGCCGTCGCGTTCTGCGAGTTCCGCATCAAGCCGTTTAATCAATGCAATAAAATCCGGATCCGTTGAGTCGGTTCTTTTAAGCTGGAACATGTTTAAATTATGCTTTAACGGTGTCGTCTTCATCTTAATGGCGATCCGGAGGTGATAGATTTCTCAACATCCCGGAGACCTCAAAACGTCATAAATCTCTCTGTTATATCGTATGTGCATTATATTCTTACCAGAGCTATTTCCAGAGTGTTCTCCTAAAGGACGGTATAGAGCGGCAACGAATGTCATCCATATTGATGAACCTAAATCATACATGCAGCTCCCGGACTTCATCTGATAAGATACCCCCGATGACCTGCGGAGGCTTGTGCCATATTCCTATTTGATCATCTGTTAATATTGTATGCTTCGAGCTATACCCTCCGATTTCGCCGGATGAAAGTCCGAAATAAACCGTGTGCAGCCGATGATGCCGGATTACATACGAGCACATAATGCAAGGTTCATGCGTAGTAACAAGCATACAAGCCGATAAATCCATTGACTTTAACAGCTTTGTTGCCTGGCGAATAGCCTCGATCTCTGCGTGAAAGGTGATGTCGTTAAAAGTTTTAGCGCCTTCAATTCCTTCACCAATTACCTTTCCTCTGCATATCACCAGCGAGCCCACGGGACTATCACCCCGCGCTTTCGCTCTCCCGGCGAGCACGATGCACTGACGCATATAGCTGAAGTGATCCGGTGTAGGTTCGTTTGCCATCCTGATAACAATAAGTCGTCTTGTTGTAAAATGTAAAGAACATGGCAATACTAGGAAAGATCGCCCGATAATTAAATGGGTTCTGAATCTTTTTCAAACCGCTTGCTGTTTAATCCACTTTATTTCCTAAACCTTGGCCAGGGTACCTTCAGCAATGCTAATCCGAAATCCAATCCTCGCATGATTGGAACTGCTAAGTACTTCTGCATCCTTGCCGCGCCAGGGATAGGAGCAAGTACCCCGTAAAGCCGCTTTAGCCTAGCGGAAAGCGAAGCTGCGGCGTTAAGAAAGCGGCTGCGGAGTACTGCGGATAGCCCGCCCGGGCGCCCTGATCTTGTTGGAAATTTTTTATGAGAAAAAAATAATGTAATTATACCGGTCGGTATATATTTGTGTTATCATTATTTTTCCTGATGACAAAAGCAGAAAAAACAAAACAATATATTGTTGAGAAAACCGCACCTGTGTTTAACATGAAAGGTTATGCAGGAACATCACTCAGCGACATTACTGCTGCCACAGGCTTGACAAAAGGGAGCATCTATGGCAACTTTGCGAATAAGGATGAGATCGCACTGGCGGTATACGATTATAATGTAGGCATACTAAACAGGGGTCTGAACTCAGTGGTTGCAGAGTCAGCAACGGCAACAGACAAATTACTGCTGATGGCAAATTTTTACCGCTCACAGATGAAGCAAACCCTTACTATGGGTGGTTGCCCGATTTTCAACACCGCTATTGACGCCGACGATACACATCCTGCTTTGAAAGCAAAGGCCGCAAAAAGCCTGAAGGACTGGAAGAAATCCATCGAAAGTATTATTAAAAAAGGCATTGCTGCCGGTGAAATTAACCCGGTCGTAAATGCTGCGCTGTTTGCCACTGAGTTTATTGCCATCATCGAAGGCGGGATCATGCTTGCGAAGGTTACCGGTGATATCTCGATGTTAAACACCTGCATCAGCCGTGTCGAAAGCATCATCAACAACGAACTTAAACCTTAATTTTTTACTCCGGTTTTATACCGGTCGGTATAATCCTGACTGTATTCCTTTAGTCATCAGGAATTTCTAAAAACATCGAAATGAACACAACAGGCAAGACCGTAGTAATAACGACGGAAGAACTGAGAACGAATGGATTTGAAATAAGGGTGGAACAAACTGAGGTAATGTACCGCCTGTTTCCTGCTTCACCGGCAGATGCGCTTTCTTTGATGACCAACAGCAGCAAGGAACTGCAAGCCTTCAGTAATTAGCGGCAACGTTGGAATCCTATTTGCACCTATAGGCAACAAACCCGCAACCATTGGTTCCCACCCCAAAGTGTAACGATGAAATACCTAAAACAAGAGCACCAGGCAATAAGCACGATTTTGTCGTTTGCCCTTATTCCTTTATCTGGTTTTGCAACCGACATCTACCTGCCGTCGCTGCCGTCGATGGCCACCGACTTGAGCGTGAGCAATACCGCCGTGCAATTTTCGCTCATCATCTTCATGGTAAGCTCAGGTATAAGTCAACTATTTGTGGGTAGTTTATTGGATAGCTTTGGCAGGTACAGGCTGGGGATTATGGCCTTACTTGTATTTGTACTGGCCAGTTTTACGATAGCGGTTACAGATAATATATACCTGATATACCTGATGCGGGTGATACATGGAATCACGATTGCGATCATCGTTGTTGGAAAGCGGGCGTATTTCGTCGATCGTTTTTCCGGCGATAAACTAAAACACTTCACCAGTTTGTTTTCTATCATCTGGGCCACCGCACCTATAATCGCCCCGTTTTTGGGTGGCTATTTGCAGGTTGCTTTTGGCTGGGAGTCGAACTTTTACTTTCTCGGTATCCTGACCGCCTTGATACTTTGTCTGGAGTTAATCTATGGAGGTGAGACCCTCAAACATTTGCAGCCATTTAACCTAAACAGGATTGCAAGGGTATATTATACGACCATCAAAACTGCAGACTTTAGCCTTGGCCTTATTATTATTGGCTTATGTTATGCCATGCTGATGGTTTATGGAATGACTGGTCCGTTTATTATCGAGCATGTTTTCAACTATTCGCCGGTGATAACAGGGTATTGCTCCCTGCTTTCAGGAGTGGCACTAATGATTGGTGGGATGGTAAGTAAAACCTTCATCCGGAAGCCGCTTACACGTAAGATCAGGATCGGGATTGTGCTTCAATTATTATGTGCCATTGGTTTAATAGCGGGTTCGTCGTTTTTTCAAAACATCTTTTTTCTGATGACAATGGTGTTAGTCATACACCTGTTGTCGGGATTTTTGTTCAACAACTTCTTCTCTTATTGCCTCGGCAGATTTTCAACCAATGCGGGGATTGCCAGTGGGATCACCGGGGGATCGATGTACATTATTACTTCCATATTCAGTTATGGGGTGATCAACGCTTTAAATATAAAAAGCATGGCGTTATTGGGTTTTGGATACCTGGTGCTGAACTTGCTGATCGCCGTATTTTTCTTGCTTTTTAATAAAGTAAAAAGAACCGATACATTGGTTAACAACCGCCAGGCGTCGTTTTTACCTGGTGATTCAAAGCCGGCAGTGATTTGATAAACCAGGGGCGTAATGCGCCTGGGATCGGGTTGCTTCCAGCTCCCGTTAGCTGATATAAACTAACTTATTCACAAGCGGGCATTACTGATTTGCACAAGTGTGCAGCACATGGTGTAGTATTGTTCGATTAAACAACTAACGTAATGAAAAGAGTCGTGGTCACGGGTTTAGGTGTGATATCGCCTTTAGGTAATACAATAGCAGAATTCTGGTCTAATATTGTTGCCGGTAAAAGTGGGGCCGCCGGTCTTACGAAATTTGACCCCGCGAAGTTTAAAACGAGGTTTGCGTGTGAAGTAAGGGACTTTGATCCGCTACAATACTTCGACAAAAAGGAAGTAAAAAAATACGATCTGTTTACCCAATATGCTATTGCGGCATCCGACATTGCAATGAAAGATGCAGGACTTGACTTTAAGCAGGCCAGTGAGCAGGAACGTGATGCAACCGGGGTAATCTGGGCTTCAGGAAACGGCGGTATTGGTACTTTTGAAGAACAACTCCGGGAGTTCCACGCCGGTGATGGAACTCCAAGGTTCAATCCCTACTTTATTCCTAAAATGATTGTCGACATTGCTGCAGGTGTGATATCGATCCGGCATGGGCTACATGGACCAAACTACTGCACGGTGTCCGCTTGTGCCTCGTCGAATACAGCCATAATAAATGCATTTGATACGATACGGCTGGGAAAGGCAGTGACCATGATTGCAGGTGGCTCGGAAGCGGCCATCACCCCATCTTCGGTCGGGGGTTTCAGTGCGGCACAAGCCTTGTCGAAGCGTAACGATGAACCCGCAAAAGCATCCCGTCCGTTTGACAAAGATCGGGATGGATTTGTGATGGCTGAAGGTGCCGGCGCGCTGGTGTTGGAAGAGCTGGAACACGCCCTGGAAAGAGGTGCGCCGATTTACGGAGAAATGGTGGGTGGAGGTATGGCCGCAGACGCCTATCATCTCACCGGAACTCCTGCAGATGGCTATGGGGCATACCTGGGAATGGTGAATGCATTGAAAGACGCTGGTGTAACCCCCGACAAGATCGACTATATTAACGCCCACGCTACTTCAACCGGCCTCGGCGATATAAGTGAGTTGGTTGGGATTAAGCGGTTGTTTAACGATCTGCCGGTTGCGATCAGTGGTACAAAGTCGATGACGGGTCACTTGCTTGGCGCGGCAGGTGCCATTGAAAGTGTGATCAGCTTGCTGGCAATTAAATACAACCAGGTACCTGCTACCATCAACACGGAAAACATTGATGCGGCGGTTCCTGCAGGATTAAACATCATCATCGGCAAGACGATCAGCCAGGAGGTAAACTACGTATTGAACAATACTTTTGGCTTTGGCGGTCATACGGCAAGCTCTGTGTTCAAACGGTATTCGGATTAGGGATTTGCGGATGGGATAGTTGATTGGTTGATTAGTTGACTGGTTGATAGGTTGACTTGTTGATAAGTTGATTGGTTGATAAGTTGATTGGTTGACTGGTTGATAAGTTGATTGGTTGACTGGTTGAGAAGTTGATTGGTTGACTGGTTGATAAGTTGATTGGTTGACTGGTTGAGAAGTTGATTGGTTGACTGGTTGACTGTTCTGAGTTTGATGGAATGAATTAGTTAGCGCGCAAAAGTTTTCTTTTACATTTTACATTTTTAATTGCAGTTAGAATGTTTTGCCAGCAAGAATTTTTTTTACATTTTACATTTTTAATTTTTAATTTTCACGACGTTGGAGTGTTTTGCGTGCAAAAGTTTTTTTTACATTTTACATTTTTAATTTGTCATTTCTCACGGCCTCGTTGTTTTTACTTTTTAATTTTGACTTTTGACTTTTTTCCTGCTCACAACTTCCGTTACCTGGTAATGCCGCATTTCCTGTATGTTGCTGAAAAAGGCCTTGATGTGACCATAAAAAGTACGAAAGCCAGGGCTTTTCCGAAAACCTTCCAGGTGATCCTGGGTGGAGGTCCACTCGATGCGCAACATATACTGACCCGGTTCTTCTTCACACTCTGACAACTCGTATGCCGTGCAATACTCGGAGTCATCGAGCTGTGCGGAAGCACTCCGGTACGCCTGCACAAAGTTTTCCCTTTGGTCAACACCAACTTTATAACGGATGTATTCTATCGTCATGATGAAATATTTTGAGATGCAAAGCTGTGACTTAAAGATTCAATCGGCCTGAGTATCTTTTTTACCAATGTGAACACAAAGCTTTACCCGCTTCAAGATAAGTTGTCAAACAGGTATTTCAAAACTGCTATAATAATTAAGTCTGTTAAAACCGTAAGCTTTTTACCGGAAGGAATGTACAATGGGGTTGATCATAATCACGTCATACCCCAGACTTTTTGATGAAGGGTCACTGGTGCAGTGCAACCGTCCTGAGCCATACTTTGCAACAGGCAAACGGACTTTTTAGGGCTCAAACCGGTGCTTAAACCTTAATTAAAAGAGCTCCTGAATTCAAGAGGGGAGAGGTTTGTTTTGCTCTTGAATAATTTATTGAACGATTGCGGGAATTCAAAACCAAGTTGGTAAGCTATCTCGCTAACGGAAAGCGTAGTTGTCGTTAAGGCTTCTTTGGCCTTTTCAATCAGTTTTCTGTGGATGTGCTGTTGGGTATTTAATCCCGTTAAGGTTCGCAACATATCGCTGAGGTAGTTGGGCGACAGGTGCAATTGTTCTGATAGGTATTGCACGGTTGGTAACCCTGACTGCCCTACCTGTTCGCCATTGAAGTATTTCGCCAGTATGTCCTCCAGTTGTACCAGCAGGTCACTTGTCGCCGTTTTGCGGGTGATAAATTGCCGGTTGTAATAACGGTTACAATAGTTGAGCAACAGTTCCAGTTGTGAAACCATCACGTCCTGGCTAAATTGATCGATTGAAGAATGGTATTCCTGCCGGATGTTCGTCGTAATCTGTTCAATGGTCTGCTCTTCCTTATCTGAGAGGTGCAGCGCTTCGTTTACTTCGTAAGAAAAGAAGCCGTAGTTCCTGATATTTTTGCCCAGCGGGTAGTTGAGGATAAAGTCCGGATGAAAGAACAGCGACCACCCGGCGCAATCCCGCGAGTCGTCGTTGTCAACGGAGATCACTTGTCCGGGCGAAACGAAGCTCATGGTACCTTCATCAAAATCATAATAATTTTTACCATAGCGCATTTTACCCTTGAAGCTTTTCTTCATCGAAATATTATAAAAATTAAAAACCAGTTTGTTCCAATCCTCTTTGTCCAGGTTCACCACTTCGCTGTGCCTGACAAGGCTAATCAACGAATGCTCAGGTTTTGGAAGCGATAAAATTCTATGCACCTCTGAAATGGATTCGATTAAACGTGGACCACCGGATGGCTTTTTCATATAGATCATTTAGGCATTGATATTCGTTACCAGGTACATCGAACCTGTATTTGATGCTGTTTAGAAAGAAAGGGAGGGGCAACGGGGAAGTTAACCCTTCCCCTTTCCCCCTAATACGTGAACAGGATTGTTAATGCAATCTGTCCTTGTTAGTTTACCTGTTAATCATCGACATACCCGCTTCATCGTACCGCGCCCCGGTTGACATACCAGGCGGCACAATGCTTTCGAGTTCAAGGATCTCCTCACTGCTCAGGGTGATTTCTGTGGCAGCTATGTTTTCCTCTATGTACTTTAGGCGTTTGGTTCCCGGTATGGCTACACTCCCTTTGGAAAGCACCCAGGCAAGTGCAAGTTGAGATGCCGTTACACCTTTTGCCTGGGCTAACCTGGTGATTGCCTCAACAAGCTGTATGTTCTGGTAAAAGTGCTCACCCTGGAAGCGGGGAATACTACGCCTGAAATCATTCGGTTCAAAATCATCCGGGCTTTTAATGTCACCGGAGATAAAGCCCCTTCCGAGTGGCGAGTAGGCTACGAAACCAATCCCAAACGCTTCAAGTGTTTCCAATACCCCGTTTTCTTCAACGGCTCTTTCAAACAAGGAGTATTCGGTTTGTACCGCCGAAATAGGATGAACCCCATGCGCCTTCCTGATGGTTTCTGCTGACGCTTCAGAAAGGCCGATATAACGGACCTTACCTTCCGAAACCAACTCAGCCATTGCGCCAACGGTGTCTTCGATGGGTGTGTTCGGGTCAACCCTGTGCAGGTAGTATAAGTCAATGACGTCGGTACCCAGGTTTTTCAAACTGCGTTCAGCAGCTTTCTTTACATAAGCAGGTTCACCGTTTATCTTCCAGGTAAGCGCATCATTATCGTCGATTTCGAAACCGAATTTTGTAGCAATAATATACCGGTCACGATTGCCTTTAATTGCCCGTGCCACCAATTGCTCGTTTAATACCGGTCCATAAAGGTCAGCGGTATCCAGGAAGTTGCCGCCAAGGTCAAGTGAGCGATGTATAGTGGCGATGGACTCCTTTTCGTCGGCCCGGCCGTAAATATCATTTCCGGCAATAGTGGTCATGCCCATGCACCCAAGTCCCTGCACGGGTACGATAAGCCCCTGGGTTCCTAAAGGTGTTGTTTTCATCTTGTTCATATTACAATGATTTTGTAATGCAAAGGTGGATACCATCAGAGACCAAAAAGTAGCCGGATCAGGTTAACCCGTATCCAAAACAAGGAAACAGTAATGTATGGTACCAGCTGAAGCTAATGGATCTTGCACGATGGATGTACGCTTAGCAGTAGCGCTTAACAACGCTAGTCAGCAATAATCACCTTTATGCCTTTTTCTTCCAGCAGTTTTATAGTTTCATCAGCCACTCCACTATCGGTAATAATTACCTGCACCATGTCGAGGTTACAGATACGGCCCAGTCCCCGACGGCCAAACTTCGAACTATCCGCCATGATCACAACCTGCTGTGCTATGTTGATCATCTTTTTATTCAGACTCGACTCATTCAGGTTAGTGATAGAGATACCAAACTCGGGATCAATCCCGTCCGCACCCAAAAACAATACATCACAGGAAATATGGTCGAGGATCATTTCAGCAAACGAACCAGCGGCTGATGCTGAGCTTTGATGGATAAGTCCGGCGAGTTGCAGCACTTCAACAAAGGGCCGGTTATGTAGTTCCAGTGCAACCTTTAATGCAGGTGTAATAACCACCGTATGTTTGGAGGGGTACAAACAACGGGACAGCTCGTAAACGGTAGTGCCCGAGCCAATAATGATCGAATCCGTTTTAGTCGTAAGCGGTACAGCGGCCCTGGCGATCTTCTTCTTCTGGTCTACATTAATAAACTCTTTTTCATTGATGGGCTTTTCAAGGGCATAAGGGTTATCGATTGATGAACCTCCCTTTGTTCGAAACAACAGATTTCGTTCTTCCAGAAGTTTAAGGTCTTTCCGGATAGTGACCCCGGTTACCTGCAAACGCTCACTGAGTTCCTGTATGTCGACACGCCCTTTTTCTTGTAAAAGCTGTAAGATGGATTGATGCCGCTCTGTGATATTCATGGGTGAAGGTTCCGTTTATAATTTATTTCAAAAACAAAATAAGTCTATTCGCCGGTAAGTTGAAGTTGCAAGGACTAAACTTTAAACTGACATTTAATAATCTTTACTTTCTATTTAAAAATGTTTAAGTTTCTTTTTCATATCTGAAAATTATCATTATTCTTGTATCCGTATCTGTTGCATATAAACAAGCAACCGTAAGTAACAGGACTTAGCAGAAGCAGGGCTACGCAATACAGACAGGCCGGTAAAATACGCTGACACGGATTGAAGATAAACTTCACCTGCCAGCATGTACTTACCAATTTGCAGACATAACCTTTAGATAATATTCGGGTAAGAAGCATTTTTACAACTTTGTAAATACTATATACCTATTAATCCAGGTATTTATAATCTTTTAAAATCTTCACTTTGTTTAAACATGAGGTTGTTCCCGTGATCATCCGGGTATTTTTTCACTCCATAACATTGCTTGTATGACCCCCTTAAAAGCCAGTCGCTTACCCCATGTACGTGTACTGAAATTACCACCCCGGTTGGCGTTTGCTGCTTCATTGATTCCCGCTTTTATTTTCGTGTTATTGTTGCTAACTCCCACTATGGCCGGTGCACAGGACAACGCTCCCGGCACAACAACTGTAAAAGGCCAGGTAACAGACGAAAAAGGTGCTCCCCTCGCAGATGTGAGCATCACCCTGAAAGGAACCAATGTAGGAACGGCCACGGGCCCAATGGGTGACTTTTCAATAGCAGTATCCGGTAGCCGTCCGGTGCTCCTGGTCAGTTCTGTTGGTTATGCCACCCAGGAGATCCCCGTTAACAACCAGCAAAATCTTAAGATCGTGCTCCAACCGGATGCCGTAGCTTTAAACAGCGTTGTTGTGGTAGGTTTTGGAACCCAGAAGAAAGTAAACCTTACCGGTTCGGTGTCTTCGATTTCTTCCAAAGACCTTGCATCACGGCCGGTTGCACAACTCTCTGCAGGATTGCAGGGACTTGCTCCCGGCATCACGGTTACGCAAGGGTCCGGCAGACCCGGTGGCGATGGTGGAACCATTCGCATCCGCGGTATTGGAACCCTGAACGACGCCAATCCACTTGTATTGATCGACGGGATCGAAGGCGCCATTAACAGCGTAGATCCAAATCTTGTTGAATCGGTCTCCGTTTTGAAAGACGCTGCTTCGGCCTCTATCTATGGCTCGAGAGCAGCAAACGGTGTTATCCTGGTTACCACTAAACGGGCAAAAGGCAACCGGCTGTCTGTAGCTTACAACAACTACCTCGGCTGGCAAAGTCCCACTAACCTCCCCGAAATCGTAAACGCACTTGATCATATGCAGTTGATCAATGTTGCCTATGTTAACTCGGGACGGGCGCCGCTGTACAGTAATGACCTTATCCAAAAATATATTACGGAGGGTGCTTCCAACCGCGACCTATACCCGGATACCGACTGGCAGAAAGAAGTATTATCAGGTTCCGGCTTTATGCAGAACCACTTTCTTAGCCTGAATGGCGGAAGTGAGAAAATTAAGTTCATCACATCACTTGGCTACCTCGATCAAAAGGGGCTGTACCCAACTTCGGGCTTCAAACGATACACCCTGCGCAACAATGCCGACATGATCTTTTCAGATAAGGTAAATGTCCGTTTCGACATCCAGTTGTCCCATTCAATTACTACGGAGTCTGGCCGTGGCTCAGCTTCGGTCTTTAACCAAATGAACCGCATCGGCTCCAATGTTCCGGGCATTTTTGCGAACGGAAACTGGGGTGAAGGTTCTAACGGCAATAATCCGATTGCATACAGCAGGTCAAATGGGGGCTTACAAAAAAATACCAGTCCGAACTTGTTGCTAAATGCAACATTAAATTACCGGCCAACAAAATCCCTGCTTGCGGAGTTCACGGTTGCTCCACGCTACAACGAGTCGAACGATAAAAACTTTGCACGTGCGGTAACAACTTACAAAGCCGATGGCTCAGTTGCGTTCACGTCTCCGGCAATTACCTCGTTGGATCAATCGAACAGCAAGAGTTTGTACAATAACCTGAGAACAACACTTACCTACACCGGCAACTTTGGCGATCATCACCTGAAAGTGCTGGGCGGTGTTTCACGGGAGGATTACAAAAACGAAAACTTCTCAGCTTCCCGCGACGGGTTTGTATTGCCGGATTACCCTGTGCTGAACACAGGTTCATCAAGCACCCAGGTAAATACGGGCACTGCTTCAGAATGGGCACTGCAATCTGTTTTTGGCAGGATAAACTATGATTACAAAGAACGTTACCTGCTCGAGCTAAATAGCCGTTACGATGGATCATCCCGTTTTGCCCGCGGCAAACAATATGGTTTTTTCCCATCTGTGTCTGCAGGGTGGCGGGTTTCGGAGGAAGCTTTTTTTGTATCAATGAAACCGGTAATCAACGATTTTAAATTACGTGCATCATGGGGGCAACTGGGCAATCAGTTGATCGGTACCTATCCGTTTACTTCATCCATCGTATTAGGTGCATATGCAATGGGCGGCCAGATCGTAAATACGGCCGCGTTAAATACCATGGCCAACCCGGAAATCTCCTGGGAGACCACTGAAATGACGAACATCGGTCTCGACGCAAGGTTATTTGGCAACTTCAGTATTACAGCTGATTATTATACCAAACGCACCAGCGATATCCTTTACGACCTTGATATCCCGCTCACGCTTGGCTTAGCTAAACCATACCAGAATGCCGGGGTGGTTCAAAATAAGGGGTGGGAGTTAGGGGTTGCCTATGCCGGCGGAACAAAAGATTTCCGTTACGATGTAAACTTCAACATCTCGGATGTTCAAAATAAAGTTGTGGACCTTAAAGGGGTAAACCGGACAGGGATAACAGTCAGTAATGAAGGTTACCCGATCAATTCACTCTACGGTTTCGAGGCTTTAGGCATCTTCCAATCAGACGATGAGGTGGCTAAACATGCAAAACAATTCGGCAGTGTAAAGGCAGGTGATATCATTTACAAGGACCAGAACGGTGATGGCATCATCAACGACGCTGACAATATCATCATCGGCAGCACCATACCGCGGTACACTTACAGCTCAACCATGAATGCCTCTTACAAGGGTCTTAACATCAGCTTGTTCTTACAGGGTGTAGGCAAGGCCAACGGCTACCTGTACGAGCAAAGCATTATGCCGTTCTTTAACGGTGGAACTGTTCACGAACAACATAAGGATTACTGGAGTCCGCAAAACCCTGGTGCCGCCTTTCCGAGGCTTGCATTCGGTGAATCCAATAATGAAAAAAATTCGAGTTTCTGGATGAAAGATGCGGCTTACCTGCGCGTGAAAAACCTGCAGCTTGGCTATACCATCCCCGGGCGCCTTACCCAGCGAGGTGGAATAAGGAACCTCAGAATATACGTCAATGCACGCAACCTGTTTACCTGGGATAATTTCTGGCGTGGATACGATGTGGAAACTCCCGTAGGTACCGGCAACGTTTACCCGCAGGTTAAGGTGTATACTTTCGGTGTGGATGTTAACTTTTAAATGAACCCCAATGTCAAAAATTACGATAACATTTCTGGCGGCAATTTGCCTGATTACAATCCTGCCGGGGTGCAACAAGGATTACCTTGAAAAGTACCCGCTTTCCGGGCCGTCTTCCGCTTCATTTTATTCCAACCAGGATGAGCTGATGATGGGTCTTTATGGTTGTTACCAGCAACTCAATTACGGCAATGGCTCCCTGAGATTGCCATGGCACATTTTTATCGACGCTGTTTCCGACATCTGCTGGGAACGTACAAACGGCGCCCTGCAGGATCTTGGTAAGGGTGCCTTCGACGTCAACAACGACATCGTTTTACTAAAGTGGCGGGAGACCTACAAAGGCATCGGCCGGTGCAACTTTTTACTCGATAACATCGATCGGCTTAAAGATAAAATACCGGCAAACCTGTTTAACCAGGTAAAAGCGGAGGCCCGTTTTATTCGAGCCCTACACTACCACTACCTTCTTACGCTTTTTGGCGACGTGCCCTTAATTACCACCGGGCTAAGCCTCGAAGCATCGCAGGTAGAGCGTACTAAGAAAGAAGAGGTTGTGGACTTCATCCTGAAAGAAATGACTGAAGCTGCTGTTGATCTTCCACTTAACCAGGATGCGATGAACAATGGCCGCGCAACAAAAGGTGCCGCGCTTGCTTTCAAGGCAAGAACAGCCTTGTATCACGCAAAATGGGATATGGCCGCACAGGCGGCGCAAGAGGTGATGAACCTGAACAAATACCAGTTGCACACCAATTTCGGAGAGTTATTCAGGTACGCTGGTGCATCATCAAGGGAGATCATTCTTTCATTACAGTATAAGAAAACGGTTGTAACCCATACCACGCCCCGTTACTTTCTTTCCCGCCTGCCGGGAGGAGTTTGCGACAAAGTACCACTACAAAGTTTTATCGATACCTACGAAGCCAGGGACGGACTGTCTATCGATAAGTCGCCACTTTACAATCCGGCAAGGCCATACGACAACCGGGATCCGCGTTTGGGGATGACTGTAGCGCTGCCAGGCACCGTGCTGTTTGGCTTTAATTTCGAAACCCATAAGGACAGCCTCACCACCTGGAACTACAATACAACACCCGCTACCCGGGTGGCCAATACCGATGCAACCCACGCTTTTGCTACTTTCACGGGTTATGTGTGGCGAAAGTATTGCGATGAAGTTGACCGGGCCGATAACCAGAATTCGGAGTTGCCGATAATCCTGATGCGTTATGCTGAGGTATTACTGATCTATGCAGAAGCGAAGATTGAATTGAACCAGATCGACAACTCGGTTTACGCCGCCATCAACGCCGTCAGGCAACGGCCTACGGTGCTCATGCCAGTTATCACACCAGGTAAAACCCAGGCCGAAATGCGTTCTGCAGTACGCAAGGAGCGCAAATATGAATTTGCAATGGAGGGCCTGAGGCTTGCAGATATCCGCCGTTGGAAGATTGCTGAACAGGTAATGAACGGACCCGTTTATGGCAGGGTACCAAGAGGCTTGCTTTCGAACCCACCGGTAATCGACGCCAATGGAACACCAAACTACAGCAATGTTACCAATCGCGCAGATATGCGGTTAATAGAGACAAAGATTTTTAATGCTGGTCGCGATTACTTATTTCCTATTCCCGGTATCGAAATATTAACCAATAAAAAGCTGGTGCAAAATCCAGGTTATTAGTGGTACAACAGGCTTCGAAAATGGATTAGTGCAAAGCTGCCAATCAGTAAAATGTGTACCAGCTTTAAGTACAATTAACACCAGGAACAAGGATCAGGAAACTGCATTCCTTTATATCTAACGACATTGAATGGCGATAACTATTGTACCTGGAAAGCGCCGGTGGTTTATTGTTGCAATCATATTTGTTGCAATTGTATTTAACTACCTCGACCGGCAGATTGTATCAATCTTAAAGCCGGTGCTCAAGGGAGAGTTTAACCTTGGTGATGATGGCTATGCTGTAATCATCAACCTGTTCACCATTTGCTATGCCGTTATGTACCCGGTTAGCGGGTGGCTGGTCGACAGGTTTGGCGCAAAGCGGATCATGTTTTTTGGTATTATCGGCTGGTCCCTTGCCTGTATCGGTGGTGGTATCTCCAGGACCGTTGGGCAGTTTGGCTTTTTTAGGGCGATGCTCGGCCTTGCTGAACCAACCAATTTTCCGGCTCAGCTAAAGGTTATCACCATCTGGTTTCCGGGAAAATTACGGGCTACTGCAAACAGCCTTTGCGTTGCAGGTAGCTCTATCGGTGCGATCATAGCACCACCGCTGGTGGCTTGGCTGGCGATTAGGTATAATTGGCACACCGTGTTTTATGTTTCAGGTGCCATCGGGTTATTCATTGCAATCAGCTGGTGGCTCATTTACCGCGATCCACCTAAAGAGATCATAGCAGAAGCCGTGGGTACCGCTCAGATCAGGGATACCCGGCAGTTTAGATGGGGGCAGCTTTGGCGAACCAGGACGTTGTGGGGTATCCTGTTGATTCGCTTTATCAGCGATCCGGTGTGGTACTTCTGTTTGTTCTGGTTACCCGGTTACCTGCAGGAAGCGTCAGGACTTACCCTTGCACAGGTGGGCATGGTTGGATGGATACCTTTCCTGGTAGCTGATCTCGGCAGTATCAGTACTTCCGCCTGGTCCGACAGGATGGTAAAAAATGGGATGCAGCCATTAGCCGCGCGTAAAAAAATGCTTACTACCATAGGCTTTTTTGCCCCGCTTTGTGCGCTTACCCCATACCTGCCAAATGCCGTGTTTACGCTTGCCATATTTAGCATTGTTGCCATTGCCGCCTTGTCGTGGCTGTTCACCATTAGCGTAGTTATCGCCGAGGCATTCCCGGTTAACAATGCGGCCAGCGTACTTGGTATAGCGGGTGGATTTGGGGCAGCAGGTGCGGTACTATTTAATTACTTTATCGGCCAGTTTATCGGTACCCTGGGAGCTGAAAAAATATTTATTGCTATGGCGCTCCTTCATCCAATCGCCATCCTGATTTTATGGATCATGGTAAGAAAGGAGCGTCCTGCAAATGCAACATCTGACACCATTACCTTAACTAAAACATATGCAGAACAATAATTCATTTGGCTATATCACAGAACCGGAAAAGCAAGTGCCGGTTCGAAAACAAGTTGACATATTGGTTGTTGGGGGCGGACCCTCAGGCATCATTGCCGCACAGGCGGCAGCGGAGGATGGCCTGAATGTTATGCTGATCGAGAGCCGCTCATTTGTTGGTGGCAACCTCACGATTGGCTTACCCATACTTGGATTTCTCGGGCAAAAAGGCAACCAGATCATTAAAGGCCTTCCACAGAAGTTTATCGATCGTTTAAAAGAACAAGATGCGGCAAGCGAACACCGCCCTTGTCCGCTACATATGAGCCTTACGCTGGTTGAGCAGGAGGCTGTAAAGGCGGTTGCTTTAAGTATGCTGGTAGAAGCTGGGGTGGAGGTGCTATTCTATGTTTTTTGCGCGGGTGTAGTAATGCATGGCGATGACTTGCAAGGCGTCATCATCGAAAGTAAAGCGGGACGCGAAGTGATTCTTGCAAAAGTTGTCATAGACTGCACAGGCGACGCCGATGTAGCCTACCGTGCCGGTGTGCCTTGCGAAAAAGGCAATGAAAACGGCGGCATGCAACCTCCAACCCTTATGTTTTGTCTGGGCGGGGTGGATACCGACAAACTCAGGCTCAGTATCGCCGAGGAACCAAGGACCTACCTAACCGACTTTATACCGGCAGAATATTTTGGCCAAAATCACCAGTATGTATTAGTGGGCCTCCGCAATCATATTCAACATGCACAGGAGGATGGACTCAAGCTGCCAACAGAAAGAACCATCCTGATTACGGGGTTGCGTAAAGGTGAGATGTGGGTGAACATGACCCGTGTAAACGGGGTAGATGGAACAGATCCGGGAAGTTTATCGTATGGTGAAATTGAGGGCCGCCGCCAAATAGAAGACATCCAGAAGTACCTCGTCAACTACGTTCCAGGGTTCGAAAATGCATTTTTTACAAAGACGGCGCCTTTCCTGGGCATACGCGAAACCAGGCGAATAGTCGGGCAATACGTGATGACCCAGGAAGACGTTTTGGGTTGCGCGCATTTCCCCGATGCGGTTGCCGTAGCAAGTTACCCGCTGGATATACACCATCCCGTTGGCGGCGGTTGTACGCTCACCTGGTGCGGCGATTGTTACGACATTCCGTACCGATCATTCCTGCCGCAAAGGGTAAATAACTTATTGGTGGCTGGTCGTTGCATCTCCACCACTCACGAAGCTATGTCGGCCATACGAGTGATGGCGCCCTGTATGGCCATGGGCGAAGCTGCAGGCAGGGCAGCAAAGCTGGCGGTACGTAAAGGCATACGGGTGGCTGATGTCGATGTAAGTGAATTGCAACAGGAACTCCTGGATAGCGGAGCTTACCTGCGTACGCCAGATGCTAAGGAAACCATGCAGGAGCTATCTGCCGGCGCTGCTTACTAAACCTGGTGTCTTTACAACATGGTGTTGGCGAATTTGGCGCAACGAACTAATACGAGCATAGCCATTTGCATTATATTTTTTGGGGACGAACTGAAGTATATTCTTCAACATCGTTGTGTCACTCACTTGTACGGTAACGCTTTATTCATCAAGGTTGACGAACATGAATATGCGATAACGGGTCTATATTGATCGCTTAGTTAAGGTTTTATATATTTTCGTTACCACCTTTTATGAAAAGCTTCGTAGCGAAATTGTTGTAAGATGGAGTGCCACCTGTCCAAACGCAGTTCATCCGGGTTGCAGCGATGCTGCCCCATGTTTCGTTTCATCACCTAGAGTTCATCATTCATAGTTCAATGTAGTTTACTTAAGCATCAGATAAAAAAAAGCCGAATAGAATAGCTGCAAGTACAAGTGAGTGACACAACGATGCTCAATAGTTTTCCGAACGCCGGCTTCCAAAAAAAGTTCTTAAGTCAACGACATTGATTCATCGTTCATCATTCATAGTTCAACATCATAGTTCATCCTTTATCGTTCATCCACTCATGAAGTATTTCTTCCTTTCCTTCTTTTCAATAATCATTACAACGGTGTTCGGACAAACCTTGCCTTCAATAGAACAGGGCCGGGTTCAGCTACCAAACGGATGGCGGTTAACACCGGTTGGTAAAAGCCTGCCATTGGGCGATCTTCCACTAAACATGGCGGTGAGCCCATCCGGTCAATACGTAGCCATCACCAACAATGGGCGTGGCGCACAAAGCATTCAGCTGTTCGATGCAAAGAGCCGGCGGGAACTTGACTCGGTTCCTGTGGACAGGGCGTGGTATGGACTTGCTTTCGGCAGCAATGATCAGTTTCTCTATGCTTCAGGTGGCAACAACAACATCATCCTGAAATATTCGATCACTAATCGTAAACTAAAACTTATAGACAGCCTTGTATTGGGCACCCGCTGGCCAACCCGGATTTCGCCCGGCGGCATCGCCATCAATGAAAAGGCAAACATGCTTTATGTTGTAACAAAAGAGAACAACAGCCTTTATATTCTGGACCTGAAATCGAAGCAGGTAGTTGAACGTTTCGACCTGCCTGGTGAAGCTTATACCTGTGTATTTGATGCAAATAAAAACCTGCTTTACATCAGTTGCTGGGGTTGCGATAAGGTTTTGCAATTTGATGTGCTTGCAAAAAGGTTTACGCGAGAAATTGGGGTAGGCGATAATCCAAACGAGATGGTACTGTCGAAAAATGGACGGTACCTGTATGTATGCAATGCTAACGATAATACCGTATCGCTGATCGACCTGGAAAAAGGTGCCGTTATCGAAACCCTGAATACCGCGCTGTTTGCTGATGCACCAGCGGGCTCTACGCCAAACGGTCTTGCCCTGAGTGCAAATGAAGAATACCTGTACATCGCTAATGCCGATAACAATTGCCTTTCCGTATTTGAAGTGGAACACCCTGGAAAAAGTGTCTCGAAAGGTTTTATTCCAACGGGCTGGTATCCTACAAACGTAAAAGTCATCAATAAGCAGATATGGGTAACCAATGGTAAGGGGCTAACCTCATTGCCCAACCCGCGGGGACCTAATCCCGCGCAAAGAAAAACAGTGGTAACAATATCCGGTGAAGGGGAAGATGAGTCGGACGAGGTACAACATATTTCCGCCCTTTTTAAAGGCAGCCTCAGCATTATTCCGCAGCCGGCAGCCCCGCAATTAGCTATATACTCAAAAGCGGTTTATAACAATACGCCATACAACAAGAAAATCCGGGAAACAGCCGAAGGTAAAGCCGGCAATCCTGTACCCACACGCGCCGGTGGCAAGTCGCCAATCAAATATGTGTTTTACGTGATCAAAGAAAACCGGACCTACGACCAGGTTTTGGGCGATATGAAAGAAGGTAATGGTGATACTTCGCTCGTGCTTTTTGGTGAGCGAATTACCCCTAACCAACACCAGCTCGCCAGGGACTTTGTGTTGCTCGACAACTTCTTTGTTGATGCAGAAGTAAGTGTTGACGGGCATAGCTGGACCATGGGCGCATATGCCACAGACTTTATCGAAAAACACTGGCCTGCACAATACAGTAACAGGGGTGGAGTATCGCCGGCTGCCGGCAAAAGGGCCATCGCAAACAACAAAACGTATATCTGGAACCTTTGTAAAGATGCCGGTCTTTCTTATCGCACCTATGGCGAGTTTTCAACCGGCACCCGGGCACATCTTCCAGTCCTTAACAATCATGTGTGTCCTTACTTCAAAGAGTTCGATATGACAGTGCCCGATACAACACGCTTTTCTCAATGGAAACGTGACTTCGACTCCTTGTTAGCCCTTAATGCGGTGCCCCGCTTTAGCAGCATCCGTATGGGTAATGATCATACGGAAGGACTTAAGCTAAACCGGCCAACACCGTTTGCACACGTTGCAGATAATGACCTTGCAGTGGGTTTATTTATTGAACACCTTAGCAAAAGCCCCATATGGAACGAGACTGCAGTTTTCATAATTGAAGATGATGCACAGAATGGAGCTGATCATGTTGATGCGCACAGGAGTACTGCTTACCTGGCCGGTGGCTTTGTTAAAAGAGGAATGGTTGATCATACCCCCTACACCACGTCTTCCATGCTACGTACGATAGAGCTCATTCTTGGCTTGCCGCCCATGAGTCAATACGATGCTGCTGCCACCCCGATGTGGCGGTGCTTCGATACCATATCGCGCCCGTATAACATGGTGGTAAAAACCCCTGCAGTTAACCTGAAAGAAACCAACAAAGCAAGAAACGCCTGGCAGCGCAGAAGTGAATTATTCGACCTGGCGAAAGAAGACTCCGAACCTGATGTTGAATTTAACGAGGTGCTCTGGTATGGAATCAAGGGTCCGTCTATTCCTTTCCCTGGACCCAAACGTGCGGCGTTTTTGAAAGTGGTTGAAGCAGACGATGATGATGATTAGTTAGCCTGTAGTTGAATTAACCAATCAGTTTTGCGTGGTCCGGCTGAACCATCTGTAAAGCCCTTGTTGCGCCGCTTATCGGCTGCTTACTGTCCTGCTCGCGTGATCGGCGGGCTTACAGCATATTAATCGTTCTATCAGGTAAACATCTCTTAAGCGACAAGAACAGAAGTGCTATTGATTAAGGCTATGTGCATATTCAACAGAGACACCAGGATATTAGTTGGAGTGCTTGACTCTCTATATGGTTATTGATACTCTTCATATTGTATGAGCTTTCCTTCTGTTTAAAAATGTTTATTTTATTTAAAAAATTGTTTCAAAACTTTCTTTTACTTCTAAAAACAATTTATAATTGTACTGTGGACGCATGGTATTCACAGGCGCCTTTTATCCTGGTTACCTCCTTACAACGATTGTTTCCTTCATCTTACCAAAACAAAGCCATATGAAAAAACTTAACGGTTGCTCCAATGAACGAGTTGCCCTTTTTTCAAATCTGCTTTTTTTCCATCAACCTGTTGCCCTGTCGCTGCAGAACCGTCACCAACAAATTGGTCATCAGCCAGCCGAAACGATTCCTCACCATACAAAGGTGAGCCTTCATGTCAGGTTGCGAATTTGTGTTGTTCTAACAGCATTGCTGCTTGCGGCGAATTCCGGCTTTTCCCAGGGTACGGATGCTTCAATAACCGGGCTTGTAAAAGAGGCCGACGGTAGCTACTTACAGGGTGCAACGGTGTTGGTCAGAAACGAGTCGACAGGTTTTAACACTCGCACCATTACGACGGGTAAAGGCGAGTATTCTTTTCGCCAGCTTCCACTCGGCGGACCTTATACCATCACCGTAACCTATGTCAACTATCAATCGCAGAAGCGGACAGGTTATACCTTGAACTTTGGTGACAAGCTCACCATCGACATTGATTTATCAAAGTCTGCCGGCATACTGCAGGAAGTGGTGGTAACTGATAGGGGCGGGTACAAGAAGGAAATTCAGAAAGCCGGCGCCGCCACGTCAATTACAGCCGGGCAAATTAAAACCCTGCCTAATGAAGGCCGGAACTTTACAAGGCTAAACAGCTTGTCGCCACTGCAGGGTGCAACCGACTTTAGCTTAGGCGGACAACGGCAAACTGGAACCAACATTACCATTGATGGCATGAATGCCAAAAATCAATGGACCAACGGCACGGTAGCAGAAGGACCCTATGCCATTTCACTGGAGGCCATCCGTGAATACAAGATTGTCACAAATGCTTACGACGTCTCGCAGGGTCGTCAATCGGGTGGATCAATAAACGCTGTTACAAAAAGCGGTACAAACAACTTTGAAGGCTCAGCCTTTATGTATTTCCGTAATAATGCATTGTCGAGTTCTTATGATATCAGGGGAGTGAAACGCGAGCAGGATTTTAGTAATTACCAGACAGGCTTTAGTCTTGGTGGACCGATCATCAAAGACAAGCTCCACTTTTTTATTGCCTACGATCGCCAGGATGCCGCACAACCATTGGTTATTGCCGACATAAAAAACGCGGACGATGAAGCAAGGTTAGGCATCAGGAAAGACACCCTCGATAAATTGCTTAAAATAGCTTCCGAGCTCTATGGTGTCAAGGGTCAGCAGGTTGGTCAGTTTGACCGCAAGACCACCACGAATACGGCTTTTCTCAGGCTCGACTGGCAACTGAACAGGAAGCACAAATTAACGTTGAGAAGCAATACCACCCATTTCCTTTCGCCTTATAACGACGGCGACAACTCGAATATCAACCTGTTGGAGTCGTACAACAATTTCAAAGATGTTTCAACCAGTATCATGTTGGGACTTCGCTCGTCGATATCTCCAAAACTGACCAATGAATTAAATGTTCAATACCTGTACTCGTATAAACCTAAAACACCGCAGGACCCCATTCCTTACCAGAATATTCCACGTGCCATCATCAACGTAACCTCTCCGTTTCCAACCACTACCAATCCAAATGCAACACAAACCCGGACAGTGCAGTTTGGCGGTCAACGCTTTTCCCCGGAGTCAAACCTGATGAAACAGTTGCACCTGTCCAATACCGCTTACTGGAACACCGACAAAGTAAATTTCACCTTTGGCACCGATAACATGGTCACCTATATGGATACCTACTTATCTAGTGAACAGAATGGCCGGTTTTTCTTTAATAACCTCTCCGACCTTGCCGCACTGAAGGCATACCGGTACGCACGTGAAGTTCCCCTGCAAGGCGCGCCTACCGTTCAGCAAACCATTCTCGACCTGGCGGTATTTGCCCAGGCGAATATGCGTCCCTTGGATAACCTTGAGCTTGAATTGGGCGTGCGCTACGATGCTACAGCCTTTCTTACCGCCGGGGATTACAATCCGGTTGTTGATAAAACGCTCGGCGTAAGAACCGATGTAAAACCGCACGACTGGAATAACATTCAGCCACGTTTCCAGGCTACATGGGATATCGATGGGAAACGCAAAAACATACTTAAAATCGGAGGCGGCATTTTTGCGGCACAACCGCACTATTATGCAATGGTCAATAATATCCAGAACAGTGGTACCAAGGTGGGGTCGATCGACGTTACCGGTGACCTGGTTCCGAGACCAGATTTTGCCGCATACCGGAAGGATGTCAGCTCCATACCGGGCATACCACAAGGCGTGAAATACGTTTCCACCATTAACGCGGTTAGCAAAGACTTCGAGGTTCCTTCAACCTTTAAAGCAAACATTAACTTCAATCATTTCTTTAGCGAAAGGTTTAGGGTAGGATTAAATGCCATCTACTCGCATACCTGGAAGAACTATGTTTATGTAGACCGCAACCTGGTGGACGATCCATATTTTCGTATTGAGGCGGAAGACAACCGCGGGGTATTTGTACCTGCAGCAAAAATTAACTCGAAAGGGCTTGTTGACTGGCAGGACTCCAGGAAGACAACAGAGGTTGGGCGCGTGCTGGAACTAATATCTCCGGGCGAGGGTAATCAACTGACCTGGGTGGTGGATGCAAGCGTGCGTGTAGGAAACGATGGCTACGTAAATACCAGCTATACTTACAACACCACTAAGGATAACTCTACTTATAATTGTTGCGTAGCCAATACCTCAACCGGCTTACCTGTGAAGGATGATCCCAGAAAATTAAACTACTCGTATGCCGATGTAAACTTCCGGGACAAGCTTGTACTAAACGGGGCAACACCATCCTGGAAAGGCTTTCAGCTGGGCGCAACCCTCATCGGCATTGGTGGCACACGCTACTCCTTCCTCGTTGGCGGCGGCACCAGTTTGAACGGCGACTTTGTCTTGAACAATGACCTTGCTTATGTTTATGACCCTAATGATCCGGCCACACCAGATGCTATCAAAAAGGGTATAGCGGACTTGTTGAGTAATCCCGCTACCGACAAAAGTGTAAAAGATTACATCAATAGGAGTTTAGGCAAGATCGCTGAACGCAATGGAGGTGTTAACCCATTTTATACAACGCTGGATGTAAGGTTAATTAAAGCGATCAAAACACTCAAAAGCCAACGAATAGAGTTGTCTGCCGACATCTTTAACTTTATAAACCTCTTTGATAAAGAGAAAGGGAGAAACAACAATCGCGGTAATACCAACCTGCTTAATATTAATGGCTTTAACCAGGCAACCCGGCAATACCAATATGCGGTGCAGAATATTAGTGCGCAACAAATCGGTGGAACCCCATGGAGAATTCAACTGGGCATTCGCTATTCATTCCAATAGCCGGATGTAAACCAAAAACCTTTCTTGAGTAAGACCTGAAGATATATTTCTCGTCCTCGTTTCTGATCATCACAACATTAATGAAATGCACAATACAAGCACAACAGAAAACGGGCTCCTTGACCGTGTCGGGATCCCCAAATCATTAGGGTGGGGGTACCTCGGAATCCTCATATTTATGATGGGGGATGGGGTTGAACAGGGATGGCTGAGTCCTTATTTATTGGAGAAGGGAATGAGCATTCAACAATCTGCCTTGCTGTTTACGGTTTATGGGATTACAATCGCTGTTTCGTCGTGGTTCTCGGGGGTACTGGCCGAAGGTTATGGCCCAAAGAAAACTATGCTCGTCGGTTTGCTACTTTATATTATTGGAACCTGTGGCTTCGTTGGCTATGGATTGGAGGATCAGAACTACAGCATCATGCTAATCACCTATGCAATCCGTGGTTTTGGTTACCCTCTGTTTGCTTATTCATTCCTGGTGTGGATTACTTATCGAAGTCCTCACAATAAATTGGGCAGGGCGGTAGGTTGGTTTTGGTTTGTATTTACCGGTGGGCTGAATGTATTTGGTGCTTATTATTCAAGTTGGGCAATTCAACACCTCGGCTATTTAAATACGCTTTGGAGTTCTATTTTCTGGGTGTTGGTGGGTGCGTTTTTTGCGCTTATACTTAACAAGGACAAGTTTGTTTCGCAGCATAAAGGCGAAGCTGGAAGCAAGGCGCAGGAGCTGGTAAAGGGTCTGACGATTGTAAAAGAAGAACCTAAAGTTTTGCTTGGTGGAATAGTTCGGATCATTAACACGACGGCCCAGTTTGCTTTCCCCGTGTTTTTGCCTACGTATATGTCGCAATTCGGATTTTCTACGATCGAATGGCTGACCATTTGGGGAACCATCTTCACCAGCAATATCGTATTCAACCTCATCTTCGGTTTCGTTGGGGATTTTGTCGGCTGGCGTAATACCGTAATGTGGTTTGGTGGTGTGGGCTGTGCAATTACCACATTATTGTTTTTCTATTCGCCACAGCTGTTTGGTGCAAGTTACTGGATGGTATTGTTCTGTGGGGTTCTGTGGGGTGCGGCGCTTGCCGGCTATGTTCCGCTGACTGCCCTTGTGCCATCCCTTGTTAAAAAAGATAAAGGCGCTGCAATGGCGATATTAAACCTGGGCGCGGGTTTGCCGGTATTTGTCGGTCCGGCGATTGTTGGACTTTTTATCGGATCAGCCGGCGACGAGGGAGTGATCTGGATCTTAGCGGTGATGTATGTGATCAGCGCAATTTTAACGAAGTTTATCACCCTGCCTGAAAATGCAAGAACAACAAGTCATATGCGGCAGGATGTGGTTGTCGAACAAGTGGCAAGTTAATACACCTGATTGCGGGTAAGGGTTTGCTGCTATTGAGATTACAACAGGAACTATTCGCTTGCCGGATTGCAAAACAATTTTCTTAATCCTGCCGATGCGGCGAAGGCTTCGTGTAATCATTGGTAGTTCAATGGCAACATCGATAAGGAAGGTATCACCAGGGACCTGGAAGCATTTCGGCGAAGGGGAATGGGCAGTGTTTCCTGGTGAGCAGTGCCGGAGGCTTGGGCGGATCACTACCATTTCGCAAAGTGCCAGGTTCTTATCTCCGGAATGGATTGAACTGTTGAAATACTCCATGAAGGAGGCTTACAAGCTTAATCTCGAATTTGGTTTTAACCTGTGCGCAGGATAGGCAATGGATGGCAAAACACTTTGTGATCGCAAAAAAGCACACGGAAACCCGCGGATCAGTGACGTAAATACAATACCAATAGTTAACAGCAAAACAAGTGTTATGAAGATACTAATAACGGCACCTTACACCAGCCAGGCTCAACAGCAACTAAGCGATGCCATCGGTGAGATTGTTTACAGGCCATGGAAAGAAAATGGTCGTGCATATAGCGAGTCTGAATTGATGGGGTTGTTAACTGAAACCGGGGCAGAAGCATTAATTACCGAGCACGACCAGGTAACAGAAAAGGTAATTGCGTTGTTTCCCGACCTGCATTTTATAGGGGTTTGCCGTGGTACCCCCTCAAACGTTGCAATACCATCAGCTACACGTGCAGGCATACCCGTGTTCTACACCCCGGCACGTAATGCACAGGCTGTCGCCGAAATGTTTATCGCAAACGTGATCACATTTTTGCGCAATACGCTTCCCGGTATAGAATGGCTTAAAGGAGGAAACTGGGGTGAAGGAGCACATACATCTTACCTGCAGTTTAAAGGTAATGAGCTCGCAGGAAAGACGATAGGTATGGTAGGATTCGGGGCGGTGGGTCAACGCATTGCAAATATGGTACGGTACTTTCCCTGTAAGATCCAGTTTTACGATCCTTATATTAAATCCTACGATCCAGGCTATCGCAAAACAACGATCGAAGATGTTTTTGAAAGCAGCGATATCGTTTCAATCCATCTGCCGGTGAATGAGGATACAAAAGGGATGATCAACCGCGAGCTGCTTGCGCGAATGAAACCGGATGCCATATTTGTGAATTCAGCAAGGGCTATCGTTGTTAACCGCGATCACCTGCTTGAGGCTTTGGAAATGAAACGTATTCGTGGTGCCGTGCTTGATGTATTTGATCATGAGCCTCCAGACGAAATTGATAATAAGATCATTCATTTGCCGAACGTACTTGCTACCCCCCACATCATGGGTGCAACGTTTGAAGTAGAAGATCATCATGCAGCTATTATGAACGAGGCCGTGTTGAATTGGTTTGTAAACGGCAATTCATCAAATGGATTACTGGTGAACAAAGAAGTATTAGCAACACACACCGAACATAAATTATAAACTATGGCAACACAAGAAGGCTACATGGTTATTGATATCGGCACGGGCAATGTTCGGGTAGCCCTGACCAGCCAGGCCGGAACGGTATTATACCTCGGTCGTGATAACCTGAGGTATGTTAACGATGATCGATATCCTGATGCCTTATATTTCGACCCTAATGAATTATGGCAACAGATCATGGTTCTTGCTGCAGATGCAATGAACCGCCATCCTGAAGTCAACATCATCGCGATAACAGCATCAAGTCAACGGGAGGGAATAGTGTTGTTAGATAGGGAGGGTAACGCTTTAATTGGGTTATCAAACCACGACCACCGGGGTCGCGAATGGGAGGACCTTGTTGAAGACAAGAACCTCGTTTACAGCCTTACGGGCCGGTATCCTACCTCGTTGTTTTCGGCGTTTAAGGTGATCGGCATAAAAAAGCGCCGCCCCGAGATTTATACCCGGTTCAACCTCATGTTGAGCATAAGCGACTGGGCCCAGTTTCAATTATCGGGTATCGCGGTTTACGAGCACTCACAAGCTTCTGAAACCCTGTTGTACGATGTTGCGAACAAACGTTGGTCAGAGCAACTTTGTTCCATTTTCGACATTGACGAAGCTGCGTTGCCACCACTTGCATTATCAGGAACAATTCTCGGCAAGGTTTTGCCAAACTATGCTGAGCAGCTGAATATTAACCCCAAAGCCGTCGTTATCGTTGGCGGTGCTGATACACAGCTTGCCATAAAAAGCACGCAACCGGCTGTTGATGATATCGTCATTGTCTCGGGCACAACTACACCCATCGCCAAAATTGTAGGCAATTATATAACAGACGAACAGCAACGTACGTGGACCAATCGTCACATTGATCGGGATCACTTTATCCTGGAAGCAAATGCAGGGGTCACCGGTTTAAATTATCAGCGGTTAAAAGAGATTTTCTACCCCAATGAAAGCTACGACGTGATTGAAAAAGAGCTCGCAGAAAGCAGCAAGTCAACTTGCGTAGCTTCCTTAGGGTCATTGGTAGCCGAAGAGAAGTCACCGCTTATAAAAGGCGGGTTCATTTTTAGTACACCGGTATCGCATGAATTAACCCGCGCAAGTTTCGTTCGGGCAACACTATGGGACATTGCCTGTTCGATCCGGGAGAATTTTCAAACCCTTTGCGCTGTTTCGGGGCATACACCCGAATTTGTCTGGGCATGTGGTGGCGGATTTCAAAGCAGCATGCTCTTACAATTTATTGCAAACCTGATTGATAAAAGAATACTCATCCGGGATGGTTTTGAGCAAGCGTCTGTAGTTGGTGGCGCACTCGTTTGCAATGAAGCATTAGGGGTACCGATGATACAGCAGAACCATATCAATGAAATCATTCCCCGGCCCAAAGGGAGTGAGCTTATCATGTACGATAAATGGAAAAGAGTGCGGGCGGACTTCCGTCAAACAACATTGGAGGAAGTACTATGAGTGCGCCCTTGTTTTTAGGTATCGACATCGGTACCCAGGGAGCACGCGTTGTGATGATCGACGTGCAGGGTAACGTGGCGGCGACTGCCGGTGAAACGTTTGCATTAAGCGAACAGTCGCGTGAAGAACAGTCACCACAGGAATGGTGGAGCATTTCTTTAAACCTTATTAAAGCTGTTGTTACCCGGGCTAAAGCTGATGTCGACCTGACAAGCCTCCGGGCGATCTCCGTTACTTCCACATCGGGTACCGTAATTCCCCTGGATGTGAATCAACAGCCCTTGCATAATGCTATCATGTATAGTGATAAGCGCTCCGAAGCACAGGGTAGCTTATGCAGGAAACTTGCAATGGAGTATGCACCGGATGGTTATACCGGCTTCAACAGTTCCAGCGGACTCTCCAAAATGGTTTGGTTTGTTGAACGTTTCCCTGGAAAAGCAATCCTTATACATCGCTGGGTACATGCAGCTGACTTCATTATTGGGAAGCTCAGCGGCAGATGGGGGATCACAGATTATACCAACGTACTAAAGTCAGGTTATGATCTCCGTAACTTATGCTGGCCGGGTTACCTGTTTCAAAAACTGCCACTGGTTCGCGCCTGGTTTCCTGAGGTTGTTGCGCCGGGAACAGTCATCGGGTATATCGACCCATCATTGGCCCATGAACTTGGGCTTACGCAGGAAATTACCGTTGTTGCCGGGATGACTGATGGTTGTGCATCGCAGATAGCCTCAGGTGCCGTTCATCCGGGAGAATGGAATACGACCATCGGAACCACCCTCGTTATTAAAGGAGTTACCAGGGAAGAAATTAAAGATCCGCAGGATCGTATCTATAGTCATCGTCATCCCGAGGGATTTTGGATGCCCGGAGGTGCCGGCAACATCGGGGCGGACTGGGTTACAAGCAAGTTCGGTGAGGATCTTAGCAACCTGACCAAAGAGGCGTTGCAACTAATTCCAACCGGGCATTTTGCCTACCCCTTACAACAGCAGGGCGAGCGCTTTCCTTTTGTTGCACCACACGCAAGGGGGTTTGCCCCCACCGGGCTATCTAAGGCTGCATTGTTTGCCGCCAATATGGAAGGGGTAGCCTACGTGGAGCGATTGGCATTTGAAACGATACAAGGGCTTACCGGTGAAAAAATTAACCGGGTCTTTACGGCAGGTGGAGCCAGTAACAACGATACCTGGCTTAAAATCCGAAGCAACATCCTGAACCAGCCGCTCATTAAAATGCGCCATGTAACCGGCGCAGCCGGTGCTGCAATACTTGCTGCATCTAAAACCCATTTTCCATCTATTTTCGAGGCTGTAAAAGCAATGACGCAGGTTGAAACTCAAGTTCAACCCGAACCGAAACTCGCTGCTGTTTACGAACGATACTATCAAACATTTGTTGAAATTTTACAAGAAAAAGGTTTTACAAAAGCCATGTCGATCAACTAAGATTTTTTTGGACCAGGCGTCCCGATTGCTATTTGGGCATCGTTGCCCGCCTGGATGAACCCCGCCAGAATGAATTCTTTCGGGCCGGCGGTTCGGACGGGGTGTGGCACTCTTGTACTGTCATTATTTTACTCACCATTCCTGGAGATATTGCTTTAGCAGGCTTCATGGATTAAGTATAAACTTTATGCTGGATGTTTACTTATTACGCCACGGACAAACAAGTTGGAACGCTGCCGGCAACAGGTATTGCGGCCGCACGGATATTCCACTAACAGAGAAAGGAATCAACCAGGCTGAACTGGTGAGGTCTCAGTTGGAAGGAATTGAATTCAATGCCGTGTATTCATCACCACTGCAGCGCGCATACAAGACCGCTGAGATAGCATGCGGAGGGAAAAAAGTGATCATAGACGAACGCCTTATCGAAGTAGATTTCGGTGGTTGGGAGGGAAAAACCAGGGCTGAATTCATTGAGGAAGATCCTGGTTTGTGGAATAACTGGGATGCCGACCCAACGGATGTGAAAGCCGGCGGTACAGGTGAAACAGCACGTGATCTCACCAACCGGGTTGATGATTTTTTTCATTCCGTTTTACAGCAGCATAAAACAGGAAGTATTATGGTTGTTGCGCACAATGGTGTCAACCGCTTATACCTGGCCCACAAACTTGGTATGCCCATGAAACATTACCGTAAACTTGTACAGGAAAACTCAACCGTGAGCATGTTCCAGTTGGATGAAGACGCAGAACTTACACTTGTTCATCTGAATAGTAAATTGAAGTAACACCAATAACCCTCAATCAGAGAAACTGATGAAGCACCTAATTAAACGCGCGAAAAGATCATTGTTGTTGTTTGCATTTTCTGTATTAGCATACGAGGGCGGAATAGGGCAACAGCATACAATCAATACACTTAAAATCAATAGCAGCAAAGAACTGCTGGATTTTTTCAGGTATACCGGCAATGACGTACCACTGGTTAGCGGACATCGTGGTGGTACCACAAAAGGATTTCCGGAAAATTGTATCCCAACCTTTGAGAACACACTTCGTTACACCCCGGCTTTTTTTGAAATTGATCCACGGTTAACTAAAGATAGTGTGATCGTGTTGCTGCATGATGCCACCCTTGATCGTACTACCAATGGTAAGGGCAAGCTTGCTGATTATACCTATGAACAACTAAAACAGTTCAGGTTAAAGGATCCGCAGGGTAATGTCAGTGAATTTAAAATTCCTACCCTGGACGAAGTAATTGTTTGGAGTAAGGGGAAAACGATCATTAATCTTGATAAGAAAGATGTTCCTCTTGAAATGACATCAGCAAAATTAAAACAGCATAAAGCCGAAGCCCATGTAATGCTTACCGTGCACAATGCTAAAGAAGCCAAATACTACATTACCAATAATCCCAACGTGATGTTTTCGGCTTTTGTACTTACAAAGGCAGCCTTTGACGAATACGAAAAAGAAGGAATACCCTGGTCGCACGTGATGGCTTATGTTGGACCGACAAATAAACCGGAAAACAAGCTATTGTACGACCTGTTGCACGCCAAAGGAGTGATGTGTATGATATCTGCTGCACCATCTTACGACAAGCTGCCTGATCCACAAGCCCGCAAAAAAGCCTATGCTGATATTATTCAGCAAGGTGCAAATGTGGTTGAGTCAGATTTGCCAATCGAGGCAGGCGAGGCCGTGCAGGCCCTGACACCAAAACAAAGTCCGAAAAACAAGTACTTTGTAACAAAGAAGTCCAGCTAGCCGGCCTTAGTTTTGCCGGGTATTTCATCTGGTTTCAGTACTAACTTTTAGCAAATGCATCAACTCAAATGGTTTTGTTACGTGTGCTTAGCCTTATGTACATGTGGCATATTGGCTCATTGTAAATCAGTACGGAAGATGACAACCACTGAGACTTTACAACCCGGGTTTCTCCAGATCGGACACCGGGGTACAAGGGGATTGATGCCTGAAAATACAATCCCTTCCATGCAGAAGGCAATTGAGCTTGGTGCAAACGTTATCGAGCTCGACGTACATGTATCCAAAGACAACAAACTGATTGTTTACCACGACGAGTCTTTTAACCCGGATTATACGACAATGCCAGGCGGGGGTGAAATACCAAAACAAGACCGGCAGAAGTATACGTTTTACCAGATGAACTACGATGTGATCCGGAAATTTGATGTTGGTTCGAAGCCTTACCCTGCTTATCCGCAACAACAACGGATGGCTATTTATGCGCCGTTATTATCAGAACTGATTGACTCAGTTGAAGCGTTTACGAAATCACGGAGTTTAAAGCCGGTTTATTACCTCGTAGAAGTAAAATCAAAAGAGAAGACAGATGGGGTAGAGCAGCCTGCACCTGAGACCTATATGAAGCTAATGATGGATGTGCTTGATCCGTACCAGCTTGGCGAACGACTTATTGTGCAGTCTTTCGACATGCGCCCGCTGCAGGTTTTACACCGCACCCATCCTCGCCTGACCCTTGGGTTTTTAACAGGGGAAAAGGCACTTACGTTTGAGCAAAACCTGGCAGGTCTGGGCTTCACGCCGGAATATTATAATCCACACTATTCACTGGTAGACGCAGCACTCATTGCAAAGGCGCATGTAAAAGGCATAAAGGTCACCCCATGGACGGTGAATGACTTGCCGGAAATGAAGCGCCTGAAGTCACTCAAAGTCGACGGCATTATCACCGATTATCCAAATTTGTTCAAAGACCTCCACTAGCCCCGCCCGGGTAGCCCGTGCAGGTGTTGTCACCTACACATTCCCCGCCGTGTAGGTATCTTCCGCCGGTGCAGGTGTTGACACCTGCAACTTGTCATCCCGCCCGTGCAGGTATTGTCACCTACACATTCCGCCTTTGCAGGGTTGTCGCCCCCGCCTTTGCAGGTGTTGTCACCTGCAACTTGTCATCCCGCCCGTGTAGGTGTTGTCACCTACACATTCTCCGCCCGTGCAGGTGTTGTCACCTGCAACTTGTCACCTGCACAATCCTTGCCTGCCGGCATCTTCAGATCAGAACATTTGTTATTATTGTAACTGGTCGGTGGTCTAAAAACACCCAAAAATTATGGTGATAAAGCGTGTGGTTGCAGGGCTGTTTAGTTTATCCGTATTGGGATGCGAGGGGATTGTTCAAAACGAAAATGGAAATAAGCCTGCAATAGCTGAAACGATACTGGATAGCATTCCCTCCAAAATGGTGTGGATACCAGGGGGGACTTTCGCAATGGGCTCAACGGATCCGCTATTCCCCGACGCGCAACCGCTACACAGGGTGAGCTTGTCGGGCTTTTTCATGGATGAACACGAGGTGACCAATGCCGAGTTTGCCCGTTTCGTAAAAGCGACCAACTACATCACGGCTGCCGAACGGCAACTTAATCCCACCGATTTCCCTGGCGTAGACGCTTCGAGCCTGGTGCCAGGTTCAGCCGTATTTGTGCCGCCTGCGCAGAATGTTTCGCTTGACGAACCCTTACAATGGTGGAAGTATATTCCGGGTGCAAACTGGAAGACCCCGCTGGGGCCAGGTAGCACAGTTAACAGCCAGGCAAACGATCCTGTCGTGCATGTAGCTTACGAAGACGCACTTGCATATGCCAAATGGGCCGGCAAACGTTTGCCAACCGAAGCGGAATGGGAGTATGCTGCCCTGGGTGGGCGAACCAGGCCGTTAAAGTTTTATTGGGGTAATGAACTGAAGCCGGGCGGGAAGTTCGTGGCAAATATCTTTGAAGGGGATTTTCCAGTTACCGACACCAAAGAAGATGGCTTTGCGGGTATTGCCCCGGTCAAATCATATCCCCCAAATGCTTATGGCTTGTACGATCTCGAAGGCAATGTTTGGGAATGGTGCAACGACTATTACCGGCCCGACTATTACGAGAAAAGCCCGGTGAAAAACCCGCCAGGGCCCGCGGACAGTTTTGACCCTGACGAACCCGGGACTGTAAAGCGTGTGCAACGGGGTGGATCCTTTTTGTGCAGCGATCAATATTGTATACGATACCGAACGGGTAGCAGGGGCAAAGGGGAAGTTACCAGCGGCAGCAATAACCTGGGGTTCAGGTGTGTAAAAGACAATACGGCAAATTAACCTGGTTCGTTCATGATTAAATAATAATTGCCTCTTCCACAACAGTTCCCGCTTGCGCTTTCTTACCAGCTATCCGCCCCGCTGGAATGATTTAATTGAGTAAGCTGCCCAGCAATGCTATGCCGTACAAGAGTGCGACGCAACGGCAGTCGCCCAGCAGTGCTGCTGTTTGGTCCAAAAAATATTGCTCATCTCGGTAATCGTTAACCAGGACTAAGAACGTTGAACAGGGACGGGTCACCGGTGCAGCAAATCGGGTAATCTAACATGTCTGGACCTTCGCTAACCTGGAAGGTTAATTTACGTCTCCGGGTATTAACCTGGGATCAGCCCCTGAATGGATCTCTTAAACAATCGTGACTTCTATTCCCATACCTTCAAGGTGGTTGACATAATGTTCGGGAATGCCTTTGTCGGTGATGACCTGGTTGACCTCCTCTATCCCACAGATCCGGCCGAAACCGCGTTTGCCAAACTTTGTAGAATCGGAAAGCACGATAACTTTCTGCGATGCCTTAATCATCTGCCGGTTCAGGTGCGCTTCAACGACACTTGTTGTGGTGAGGCCATATTCGATGTCAATACCATCCACCCCCAGAAACAACTTGCTGCAAAAAAAATCGGTGAGCATATGCTGGGCATAGCTTCCGGTAATAGAAGAAGAGGTACGCCGGATAATTCCGCCAAGCTGGATGATCTCAACATTATCGTGGTGCAATAATTCAAGCGCGACGTTAAGGGCAGACGTTATGACGGTGAGCCCTTTTTCGGGGTGGATACTTTTAGCAAGTGCCAGCACGGTAGTACCCGATGCTATGATGATGGAGTCGTTTGCTTCTATGGTTTGAGCAGCAGCTTCGCCAATTTTTGTTTTCTCCGATGATTGCAGCTTTTCTTTTTCGTTCACCGGCTTATCTACGGTGTACGGATTGTTCATGCTGGCTCCGCCATGGGTACGAAAGAGGAGCTTTTTGTCTTCCAGTAATTTCAGATCCTTTCGGATGGTTACCGACGATACATTTAATTCTTTACAAAGGTCCAATACCTGGGTGTATCCTTCCTTTTGAAGCTTGCTGAGAATAAACTGGTGGCGTTCAGTAATGTTAATCATATCAGGCAGATGAGATAAAAATAGCTAAATATTTTAGACAGTGTTAGAAAACCACCCGAAATAAGATCGAGCTGGGGAAACTTTTATTTTGTTTCAGTTTGCTGCAAATAAAATTATACTTACTTTTAATTAACAAAGAAACGTGTAGAAACGAAACCAATTGAAAGTAATGTTTACCACAGCTGCCTTAGACAGGGAAAAATTTATCCGGCGCTTAAATGAGACCGATTGCTGGGATGTCGTAATTGTTGGCGGAGGCGCAACAGGTCTCGGAATTGCGGTAGACAGTGCAAGCCGAGGATATGCAACATTGCTGTTGGAACAGTCTGATTTTGCCAAAGGCACCTCCAGCAGGAGTACAAAACTGGTCCATGGCGGGGTTCGTTACCTTGCCCAGGGCGACATCCGCCTGGTTTATGCCGCCTTGCGGGAAAGGGGACTCCTACTTAAAAATGCTCCGCACCTCGTTAAACGCCAGCCATTCATCATTCCGTGTTACAGCTGGTTTTCGAAAATGAAATACCTGGTTGGTCTAAAGATGTACGACTGGCTTTCGGGTCGTTTCAGTTTTGGTAAGTCGCGTTTTCTAAATAAAAAGGAAACTCTCGCCCAGCTTCCCGGGATTAACCCTAAACACCTGACCGGAGGCATTGAATATTTTGATGGACAGTTTGATGATGCGCGGCTCGCAGTAAACCTGGCACAAACAGCCGCAGAAAATGGTGGGACCCTGCTAAACTACTTTAAGGTTACCGGCCTGTTGAAAGACAAAGAAAAAGTAAGCGGTATCCGGGCTGTGGACATCGAAACAAATAAAACCTTTACGATCAACAGTAAAGTGGTGATCAATGCAACGGGGGTATTTGTAGACGATGTACTCCAAATGGACAAGCCCGGAAGCAGGCCAATCGTTCGTCCCAGCCAGGGCGTACACGTTGTTGTTGACAAGTCGTTTTTAAATGGCAAAAGTGCCATGATGATACCAGAGACGGAAGACGGACGAGTATTGTTTGCCGTTCCATGGCATAACCACCTGTTGTTAGGTACAACAGACACCCCACTGGAAAAGCATTCAATGGAACCGGTTGCGTTAGATAAAGAAGTCAGCTTTATTTTGGAGACGGTAAAGCAGTATATGACTTCGCCACCCACCGACAAAGACGTGCTGAGCGTTTTTGCGGGGCTTAGGCCACTGGCGGCGCCAGATAAGGATACCAACAGCACCAAAGAAATATCAAGGGACCATAAGTTATTCGTTAGCGAGTCGGGACTGATTACGATAACCGGCGGAAAATGGACCACTTACCGCAAGATGGGCGAAGAAACAGTAGATAAAGCGATTACTGTTGGTTCGCTCCATGAAGTGGAATGCCGGACAAAAGACATCAGCATACATGGATGCGCAGAAAGCGATGCGGAAAATGTGTCGTCTTATTATGGTACGGATTATAAAGAAATCGAGCAGCTGATCAAAAAATCGCCCGAACTGGGCAAACGATTGGTTGCTGAACTTTCGCACACGGAAGCGGAAGTTGTTTGGGCCACGCGAAATGAAATGGCCCGCACCGTGGAAGATGTGCTTGCCAGGCGACTGCGCCTATTGTTTTTAGATGCCAAAGCTGCCATACAGGCGGCACCCCGGGTTGCTGAACTAATGTCGATGGAGCTTGGCTACGATGAGGCATGGGAGAAGCGACAGGTGCTGGAGTTTAATGCTCTAGCAGGAAATTATATACTGGCACCGTCCATTAAATTAACCAACGAGAAAATACCCGTATTTAGTGAACAGGTCGTATAAAACGATACTTTTAACCCCGCACTAACGATACCAAAACCTTAATGAGCTTGCCTAAATACATCTTATCCTTCGACCAGGGTACTACAAGTTCCCGTGCCATTATATTTAATAGATCCGGTGAAATCGTATCCGTTGCCCAACGTGAGTTTCAACAGTATTACCCCCAGCCGGGTTGGGTAGAACATGATGCAAATGAAATATGGTCGTCGCAGCTAACCGTTGCCACCGAAGCAGTGTTAAAGGCTCAAACTACCCCTGCCGACATTGCTGCAATTGGCATTACCAACCAGCGTGAAACAACCGTGGTTTGGGATAGGGAAACTGGCCGGCCTATTTATAATGCAATTGTTTGGCAGGACCGCAGAACATCGGCTTATTGCAACAGCCTCAAAGAGCAGGGACATGATAAGACCATACAGGAAAAAACCGGCCTTATTGTAGATGCCTATTTTTCAGCAACAAAAATTAAGTGGATCCTCGATGAAGTGCCCGGCGCACGTGACCGCGCCAACCAGGGGAACCTTGCTTTCGGCACCGTTGACTCCTGGCTCATTTGGAACCTGACCGGCGGAAAGGTTCACGCAACCGACGTTACCAATGCGTCGAGGACCATGATTTACAATATTCACACGCTGGCCTGGGACGACGAATTACTCGCACTTTTCGACATTCCTAAATCAATGCTGCCGGTTGTAAGTGCTTCAAGCGAGGTAATTGGTGAAACGGCGGGCCAGATACTGGCAGCCAAAATCCCGATTGCCGGAATTGCCGGAGATCAGCAAGCTGCTTTATTTGGTCAGATGTGCACCAAACCCGGCATGGTAAAAAATACGTATGGCACTGGCTGTTTCATGTTGATGAATATTGGAAACAAACCCACACTCTCGAAACACAAACTTATTACAACGATTGCCTGGAAAATAGGCGACGAGGTTCAATACGCACTTGAAGGCAGTATTTTTATTGGCGGCGCCGTAGTGCAATGGTTACGCGACGGGCTGGGCATTATATCCTCGTCTGCTGAAGTAGAGCAGCTTGCGCAGCGGGTTGAAGACAATGGCGGGGTTTACCTTGTACCCGCATTTGCAGGCCTGGGGGCACCTTACTGGAACCAGGAGGCCCGTGGCACCATGGTGGGTATAACGCGTGGTACCACTTCTGCACACATTGCCAGGGCGGCTTTGGAAAGCATTGCCCTTCAAACCATGGAAGTGTTGCAGGCAATGGAAGCAGACTCAGGCGCAGCCATACAGGAACTTCGGGTTGATGGTGGAGCGACCGTAAACAACCTGCTTATGCAAATACAGGCCGATGTGTTACAGGCCAAAGTTGTTCGTCCGGAAATAACCGAAACCACAGCTATGGGCGCAGCTTACCTCGCCGGCCTTGCTGTTGGGTATTGGAACAACATCAACGAAATTCAACAACAATGGCAGATCAACAAAACGTTTGAGCCATCGAATGCCCTTCATCAGGCCGGACTGATGAAGGGATGGAAAAAAGCTGTAAACGCTTGTGAGGCCTGGGCAAAGCTCCAGGAACCGGGAGATCTTTAAGAGTTCATATAAACTTAACAACCAAAGCGCATAATCATTATTGTTATGAATGAATTTACGGCCGAATTGATAGGGACGATGTTGTTGATAATTCTTGGAAATGGTGTTGTAGCAAACGTGGTGTTAAAAGGAACGAAAGGATATAATGGTGGCTGGATGGTGATCACGACCGGGTGGGCGCTGGCGGTATACGTAGGTGTGGTGATTGCCGCTCCTTACAGTGGCGCGCACTTAAACCCGGCTGTTACATTTGCGCTGGCTATCGTAGGTAAGTTTGCCTGGAGTAAAGTTATCATGTTTATCATTGCACAGTTAATCGGCTCTATAATCGGGGCGGTAATTGTATGGATTGTATACCGTGATCATTTTAATACGACCAATGATCCAAACACAGAGATGGCTGCCTTCTGCACTGCACCTGCCATCCACAATCGTTTATTCAACTTTCTCAGCGAAATCGTAGGAACCTTCGTATTGGTTTTTGTCATATTCTATTTTACAAATGCAGAGATCACTGATGCTAAAACACCTATTGGCCTGGGTTCGCTGGGTGCAATACCGGTTGCATTTTTGGTCTGGAGCATAGGGCTCTCACTTGGGGGCACAACAGGTTATGCCATCAATCCGGCGCGCGACCTGGGCCCAAGAATAGCACATGCCGTACTGCCGCTGAAGGCCAAATGCAGCAGCAACTGGAAGTACGCCTGGATACCCATAATCGGGCCTTTTATCGGCGCAGCAATAGCATCAGGGCTATTCATGCTTTTACAGTAACACAAACAGGAATTTTAGCAGAAGTGCAAACCATTATACGACAGCTTACTTAGTTCGATTGCTTATGGATATGACTGGAATACTGGCACCAGCGGCGCACAAGGCGCCCCTGGCAAAAGAGGAAGTAGACGGCCGGTATAAACAACTCAGGTTGCAGGTTTTCCTGGGGATCTTTATTGGCTATGCGGGTTACTACCTGGTACGAAAAAACTTTTCGATGGTAATGCCCGACCTGGTAGACCGGGGCTTCTCAAAAACAGATCTTGGGTTTGCGTTGTCGGGTGTTTCGATCGCGTACGGCTTAAGCAAATTCCTGATGGGGAACGTATCGGACCGGAGTAACGCGAGGATTTTTCTTTCGCTTGGTCTTGTACTCTCGGCCCTCAGTATGATTTTGATGGGGGTGTTTGCATTTGCGACGAGTTCAATTGCGATCATGTTCATCATCCTGTTTTTCAACGGCTGGTTCCAGGGAATGGGATGGCCACCGTGCGGAAGGGTAATGGTACACTGGTTTTCGATACGGGAACGTGGCTTTAAAATGTCCATCTGGAACACGGCCCACAACATCGGTGGTGGATTGGTTGGGCCACTTTCGATTGCAGGGCTCGCGATTTTCGGAAGCTGGCAGAGCAAGTTTTATTTCCCAGGTTTTATTGCCCTGGTGGTTGCGGTAATTGCTTTCATCTTAATCAGGGATACCCCACAGTCGTGTGGGCTACCACCGATTGAAAAATATAAAAATGATTATTCGAAAGATTACTCCGAACAACAGGAAGTGGAGCTGACAGCAAAGCGGATATTCTTTGATTATATATTCAACAACCGGATGCTTTGGTACATCGCTTTTGCAAACGTGTTTGTTTACCTGGTTCGATACGGGGTACTTGACTGGGCACCTACGTATTTGAAAGAAGCCAAAGGTTTTTCCGTAACCGAGTCAGGATGGGCATATTTCGCTTATGAATATGCCGGCATACCAGGCACCTTGTTGTGTGGCTGGTTGAGCGATAAAGTTTTTCGCGGACGACGTGCACCGGCTACCATCATCTATATGGTACTTGTGCTTGCAGCCATTATTCTATACTGGAAAAATCCTCCTGGTCAGCCGATGATCGACAACATTGCGCTGATCATAATCGGGTTCCTGATTTATGGCCCGGTAATGCTCATCGGTGTTCATGCACTGGATCTGGTACCAAAAAAAGCTGCCGGTACTGCGGCGGGGCTTACAGGCTTATTCGGCTACCTGGGAGGGGCCTTGTTCGCCAACATCGCCATGGGCATGATCGTAGACCGGTGGGGATGGGACGGCGGGTTTATCATATTAGTTGCCGCATGCATCCTAACCATGTTTTTTACTGCCTTAACATGGAAACACGAGAAAAAACATCTGAATTAATAGCAACCTCTTCAACATTTACTTATGGCTAAACCAATGCTTTTTTGTTCACCAAAATGGAAACATGTTTGGTTGAGCACCATTATGATGCTGTTCAGTATCACCATATTTGCACAACAGACCGTTACAGGCGTCGTTCGCGACTCTCTTAATGTTCCTGTGGGAAATGTAAGCGTTTCGATCAAAGGCAAATCGTCTGGCACTACTACGAATGCGCAGGGGGTATTTTCAATAAACGCAAAACAAGGTGAAACCCTTGTGCTAAGCTTCGTCGGCTACCAGTCGCAGGAAGTTATTGTAGGTAGAGATCCGGTTATCAACATCACGCTTTCGGAAAGTTCCAATCAGTTGGACCGTGTAGTGGTAACTGCATTAGGCATCAAAAGAGAACAAAGGGCGTTGGGTTATTCAACTACTACGGTCACCTCGGAACAGCTCACCGATGCCATGTCTTCGAACTGGACCGATGCTTTATCGGGCAAGGTGGCTGGTTTAAACCTGGTGAGATCCAATAGTGGTCCAACCGGTTCTAACAGTATTATCCTTCGGGGAGAAAATAACCTGACCGGTAATAATGAAGCCCTGATTGTGGTGGACGGGGTTGTGATCAGCTCAAGCAGTGGCGGTCGTACAGCTAACCGCAATGAGTCTACTTACGGTACCAGCGGCGATAATATGCAGGCCGATTATGGTAGCAGTCTTAACGATATTAATCCCGAGGATATTGAAACCGTTACGGTACTAAAAGGCCCGGGTGCAGCGGCTTTATATGGCCAGCGCGGGGCTAACGGAGCGGTAATTATTACAACAAAATCCGGAAGCGCAAAAAGGAAAGGATTTGGTCTTACCTGGAGTTCTAATGCCTCTATCGAGCAAATGAATAATGCCCGGCCCGATCTGCAATACGAATACGGGCATGGTACCGGTGGACAAAACTATTCTTCATGGGGTACCACTGTTGACGGACCATCTACCCGTTCAACCAGCTCGGCCTATGGACCAAGATTTAATGGACAGATGTTTTTCCAGTATAATGCCGGCTTGCAGGGCCAGGATACGGTAAGAACCCCATGGGTGCCTTACTCCGGTAAAAATGGGGTGAATGGCTACTTTGAAACAGGAAACACTTTTACCAACACCGTAAGTGTTGATGGTGGTACCGACAGAACCACAGCACGTTTTTCGTACACCAATGTGCGCAATAAGTGGATCACACCAAATACGGGATATAACCGTCACACGGTTTCATTGTCGGTCAACTCAAAAGTAAATGACAAACTAACGCTTACCTCAAAGATCAATTACACCAATAAGTTTAGCGACAACTTACCAGGCGCTGGTTATGGTAACCAGTCCATCATGTACTGGTATTTGTTTTGGCAGCCTAGTGCGGATATCAACTGGTTGAGAAATTATTGGATCAAAGGACAAGAGGGACAGGCAATTGCGTTTCCTTTCAGCAGCTTCCCCGAAAACCCATATGCTATTGCACACGAATTTATCAACCAGAACAACCGTCACAACGCTGTTGGTAACGTTCAGGCAACCTATGCTTTCACTAAAGAGTTGAGCCTTATGGTTCGGGCATCTATGGACTTTGCCTTTGAGGATCGTGCACAAAAACGTCCCTGGGATGCAGGACCAAGACTTACCCGGGGAAGCTACCGTACCCAGGATATCTTTACCCAGGAATCGAGCACTGACTTTTTGTTGAAGTATGAAAAAAAGGTAAGTAACGACTTCGACTTTAGCCTTACCGGGGGTGGAAGCAGGCTAAGGAACAATTACAGAAGACGTGAGATCCAGGCAGATGGCCTTGTTTACCCGGGTTTGTATACCCTGGTGAACGCCGCAGGAAACTTAGTTACCCTTCCATATGAGGCACACTTTGGTATCAACAGCTTTTACGGTTTGGCCTCGGCATCGTACAAGAGGTACCTGTACCTTGATCTAACTGCAAGGCAGGACTGGGCAAGTCCGCTTGCAACCCCGAACCGTACCGAAAATGCCGGGTTCTTTTATCCCGCAGCCAACCTTAGTTTCATTTTGTCGGATTATACCAGGTTGCCGAAAGCGATCAACTATGCCAAGTTCAGGTTTTCCGCATCGAGTGTAGGTAGCGGTGGTACAAACCCTTATCGCACGTCGTACAATTACACTCCAGCAATAGCGCCTTTAGGCGGAGTATTTGCGGGGTCGTTGCAAAATCCAACCTTAATGCCTAACCCGAATTTGAGACCGCTTAGAACGGTAACATACGAGGCAGGCGTGGACTTGAGGTTGTTCAAGAGCCGCTTAGGACTTGACATCGCAGTATATAAAGGCAGCACACGCGATCAGCACTTACTACGGATCGTCGACCGTTCATCGGGTTACAACACCCAGTTGATTAACGCGGGAAAAGTGAATAACACGGGTATAGAAGTGGCGCTTAATGGCACCCCTGTGCAAACAAAAGCATTCAAGTGGACCTCAAATGTGGTGTTCTCCTATAACCGTAACAAGATCGTAGAGCTTGCCGATAGCACAGTTGTACTATCCGTTGGCCGAACCGGATCTTCCCAGGTTTTAGCAACCATTGGTGGAAGCATGGGCGACCTTTATGGAAGAGGTTTTGTGCGTGCCCCGGACGGCCAGGTGGTGTATGATGCACAAACTGGTGTTGCGTTAATTGGCACCGACGTAAAACGCCTTGGTAATACGATCCCTAAGTATAAGATCGGCTGGACCAACCAATTTTCTTATAAGTCTTTCCGCCTTCAGTTTTTGTTCGATGCGCAAGCGGGTGCTGTCGGTCAATCACATAGCTTCCATACCCAGTCCGGGCAGGGCAAGTTGAAAGTCACACTGCCGGGCAGGTACAATGGCATAATCGGAAACGGTGTTGTAATGGGCCAGGATGGCAAATACAGACCAAACGATGTAATCGCGAAAGATGTAGCAGCTTTTTACACATCTGTTTTTGCAGGTGACAATGCAGAGGGTAACACCTTTAGTACTGACTTCATCAAGTTCAGGGAAGCAAGGATTGACTTTACTGTGAATGCCAATCTTGTAAAAAGGTTGGGCTTGCAACGTGCTACGATAGGCCTTTATGGACGTGACCTTTTTATCTGGTCTCCATGGCCCGCATTTGACCCCGAGTTTGGTACCCTTAGTGGATCAGACATCGTGAGAGGTTTTGAAATTGCGCAATTCCCGGCTACCCGCACAATGGGTGTCAACTTAGTTATCGGACTATAAAATCATTCAACAAATGAAAAAGATCATCTACCGGATCTCAGGGGTTTTCATATTGTTCTCCCTCGTGCTGTCATCCTGCACCAAGGGATTTGAGGACATGAATACCGACCCGAATAATATATCCATCGCAAAGCCCGGACAGTTGTTAACACCTGCAATTGTAGGAGTATTATCCAACAATCTCACCCGCAATCGCAATTTCAATAACGAATTGATGCAGGTCACCGTTGACCCTAGCGATGCTGAAGGAAGGGTTTTCAGGTACGACATCCGGGCAAACGTAGGCGACGGTATGTACAACAGTTGGTACAACGAGTTAACGAACATCAAAGACATCTATAAATTGTCTTCCGACACAACCTTGCTCACCTATAACCGGTACTATATGGGGGTATCATTAATTCTCCAGGTGTGGGTCCATTCGTTGCTTACCGACACGTTTGGGGATGTGCCTTACTTCCAAGCTAATAAAGGGAGGGACTCGCTAATATTTGAACCTGCGTTTGATCCTCAAAAAGCGATCTACCTCGATATGTTTGATAAGCTGGAACAAGCCAATACTTTGCTTGCTGCTACTCAAAGGAATGCACTCGAAATTATAGAACCTGCATATGACCCGGTTTATGCTGGCGACCGGGCGAAATGGCGGAAATTTGGCAATTCGTTGTATTTACGATTGCTGCTCAGGCTTTCCGGAAAAGCGGAGGTATCGGCCCAGGCTATTGCAAAAATTAAGGAGATCGTTGAAACAAAGGCGTCGACCTATCCTAAGATCGAACGCAATGATGAAACAGCCAGGGTCAAATGGACAGGTACAATTCTAACCAGCGAACCTTTAACCTCGCCATTGGGTAGTGTTCGACCCACCGACTTTGACGGACCTGGTCTTGCAAGCTTTTTTATAGATAACCTGGTTGCGTGGAACGATCCGCGAATTGATATTCCTACTTATGGAACCGGGGGTATTAATCGTTGGGGGATTGCTCCTGCATCCGGTAGGTATTTTGGAATTCCAAGTGGTTACCCCGCTGGTTCAACCCCTCAAACTGGATCTTACTTCCTTGCCAACGGTTCAGCCCAATCTTTACAAAAAGACAGTGCAACCGGTATTATGATGAATTACGCAGAGGTGCAGTTTATTCTTGCTGAAGCTGCTGTAAAGGGTTGGATAGGTACAGGTACAGCGGAAACCTACTACGAGAACGGTGCCCTGGCAAGTATAACCTACTGGATACCCGATTGGTCTTCGAGAATCAATCCTGTGGACTCGTTGCCTAATAACATAAGAAGATTTTTAACTGCCGCTGATATCGAATGGGAAGAGAGCTTACCCGTGGAGAGTAAGATGGAGAGAATCCATTTGCAAAAGTATTATGCATTGTTCCTCGTCGACTTCCAGCAGTGGTTCGAGTACCGTCGTACAGGGCACCCGAATTTGCCAAAAGGAGGAGGCCTGGTAAATGGTGGAGTAATGCCGGCAAGATTAAATTACCCGGTATACATACAATCAACAAATCCTACTAACTACAGAATCGCGGTAGACCGGCAGGGACCGGACGTAGTTTCTACACCAGTTTGGTGGCAAAAACCATAGGGCAACATGTGCTGTTACCAAGTTCATTGCAGTCACAATTAAACAATTTAAAATGAAATTTCTTCTAAGATATTCTTCCTTTTTGCTGGTGTTAGCTTTCTTCTGGGGATGCGAAAAGTATAACTATCCGGGGGGTCGTGTTAGTCCATATATTTCCATATTCGACGTCAAAGAATTGTACAAAGGCGAAGACGTTAGCCTACGTCCGGAAAACATGTACGGTTCAACCCAGATCACTGCGATGGTTGTATCAGATCATTCCGGCGGCAATATGCCAGCAGGTTTGCTGATTGTTCAGGAAGCTCGTCGTTTAAATGAATTGCGGGGTATAGCAATCGATATTGGTGCAGATGCGGCCAAATATGTACCGGGAGACTCGGTTACCATTACCGTTGCCGGTGGCGTTTTAACCAGGGTTAACGGTATGCAGCAAATCAAAGGGGTACCTGCAAGTGCTGTTACTAAGGTGGCCTCGGGTGTTGCGATACCTGCAAACAGGGTTCCATCAAACCTCATTCTCGCTAACCCGGAAAAGTATGAAAACACCCTGGTGGTAATTGTAAAAGGTGGTTTCAATCCCTTGCCATCACCTACAGATGTATTGTCGGGCGACAAAACCCTCAACGATGGCTTTGGTAACCTCACCTTGCATACAGAACCAACAGCGTCTTTTGCAAACAGCAAACTATCATTTAATTCCAATTACTACGGCATTGTTTTCAATACTATGATGCCCGACAAAACACTTAAGCCCGAGTTACGCGTGCGCAACCTTAACGACATTGTCGTGCTGAGTTCAACCGTAGAGGTACAATCCGTGCTCATTACTGGTTTTATGCCCGATGTTGAAGGTGGTGATGGCAATTACGAGTATATCCAGCTGATGGCAACAAGGGATATCAATTTTGCAGCGACTCCTTTTGCTGTTGTTGTTACCAATAACGCAAATACTGCGACACCAACCGGGGCCCCGGTCAACGGATGGGGAACAGGCGGACAACGCACCTACAAGTTTAACCTTACTTCAGGCACAGCAGCAAAAGGGTCTTTCTTTTATGTTGGTGGTTCAACCAAACTGATCAATGGCGCAAGTTCCACCAGCATGGCTGCTTCAAACTGGATCAGGTCATTCAATTATTCAACAACAGCCGGCGATGATGGTGTGGGCAATGCTACGTCGGGCTTGTTTGCAAACAGTGGTAATGCGTCCGGTATAGCTGTATTCGAAGAAACAGCGGTTAGTCTTGCAAGTAAGCCAATCGACGTTATGTTTGTTGCCACGGGTGGTAGTCTGTTCCTCGGCGAGCGTGGATACCGGGTTGCAAATAACGACTGGTACGACGTTAAAAACCCGGTCACCCTCCAGGATCAGCCTTTTTACAGGATGGGTTCAAATACACTTAACCTCAGCTATCCAGCCGGCGACCAGGGCATGTTTAATAAGCTGGGCGGCGAATATAACCCGGTACTTGGCAGGTGGATGAAGGCAAGAACACAAACCTTTGTTGACCTTAGCAAGTCATCCCCGCTTACAGAAATTGAAGGTGAAGGAGCAACCAAATTGGTGCAGTAGAAGAAAATTTAAAATGCAAAATTAAAAATTCAAAAGGCGGAGCTTTAGCTATCCTTTCACGAACATACGCAAGTCCGAGACTGCATCCCTGCAATGAAAAAATGAGTTGCCAGAACACGTTGATTTGGTGACCGGCTTTTTGTAGTCTATTAAACATCGTTGTGTCACTCACTTGTACAATTGGTTCTTCAAGTCGGCGAAACTGCAGGCACTACAGTAAACGATCATACCTGATGGCTGAATTTAGATTAACAGGTATGAACATGCATAGCAACAAGCAAGGAGTAGCCATGTATTCAATTGTAAGTCGGTTTCATTGTTGCTTCGTGGTCTTCTACACACATCTTGTTATCTTAAGTTGTAATAAAGAGTATAGTTAATGCAAAGAAGAAATTTCATTCAAAACCTCTTGTGGATCACAGGTGGCCTGCTTGCTGGCTGTAGTAAGCGTTTAAGTTCAGCCACTCGTGAAGGAGCAGTTATAAAAGGCAAGGTATTATCGGGTGGTAAAGGTGTGGCTGATGTGGTGGTAAGCGACGGCTTTTCCGTTGTTAAAACATCCGCAAACGGTAGCTACGAATTTCGAAAAGCCCCTCTTGCCGAACACGTATTTGTATCGGTTCCGGCGGGATATGCATTGCCACATGAAAAACATATTGCGCGCCATTACAAAGACCTGGGAACGACAGACAATTGGAATTTTGAGCTTGAAGCCTTAGGTGTTAACGACGATCAGCACCAGTTTATGATCTGGGCCGACCCGCAGATTAAAAACGATAACGACGTTCGAAAGCTGATGACCCAGTCTGTTCCTGACGTACAAAACTATATGAAGTCATTGCCTGCAAATGCGCTTATTCATGGCATATGCGTCGGCGACCTGGTATGGGATAACCTGCCCCTGTTTTCGAACTATAATGCTGCTATCGATCAATGCGGGCTCCCATTTTTCCAGGTAATCGGCAACCACGATATGGACTACCGGATGGGTGGAGACGAAACTTCGGATAATACCTTTAAAAAAACTTATGGTCCGAGTTATTATTCGTTCAATCGCGGCCAGGTTCACTACGTGGTTCTTGACGATGTTTGGTACCTCGGCAATGAGCGCGAATACAAGGGGTTCATTACAGATGAGCAACTCGCCTGGCTTGCAAAAGATCTCTCCTTTGTAGCAAAAGATAAGTTGCTTGTATTATGTGCCCATATACCCGTGCATGCCGTCGAAAACAAACAGGCGCTTTATAATTTGATCACAGAATATAAGGTGCACATCATGACCGGGCATACCCATTACAACAACAACATCATAAACGACAACGTGTATGAACACGTGCACGGCACCGTGTGCGGCGCCTGGTGGACCGGTCCGATATGCGGGGATGGAACACCGCCGGGTTATGCGGTATACGAAGTAAATGGTACCGAGTTAAAGTGGTTTTATAAATCCGTTGGTCAGCCCAGGGATCACCAGATCAGGGCGATGATGGAGCGTGGCACCAGCAACGAACAGCAACTCGTAGCCAATGTATGGAACTGGGATCCTACCTGGAAAGTAGAATACCAGGTTGATGGGGTAAATAAAGGCGCACTGCCGCGTTTTACCGATTTCGATCCTATGGCTGTTGCACTGTATAAAGGTGACCAGTTGCCCAAGTCGAGGCCGTTTGTTGAACCAAGGAAAACCGACCACGTATTTAAGGCAACTATTCCCCAGGGAGCGCAGCAGGTTAAGGTACTTGCAACAGACCGCTTCGGAAACAAATATGAGTTGGTTGCTTAAACCGATCTGAAAAGCTGCTCAACCGGAGCGTTGCCGGTCCGACTGGCGCAGCCGGGCGGGCAACTATGAAAAATCAGCGAACCACCGACCACCCCAAAAATTGATTCATGACTGTTTTCAAAATTGTTTTTACTGTTGTATGCTTTATCGGCATTGCGAGCCTGCCCGCAAGCAGCCAGCAAGCAGCATGGGATAGCACTTACCGGCCCAACAACTTTTCCCTTAAAGTGGGTTTGTTTAAGTCTTTTCCAAATGCTATATCCGACATTGTTTTTCTTGGTAACAGTATTACAGCTGGTACCGACTGGAACGAACAGCTGGGTATCCGTAATGCGCGTAATCGCGGCATATCGGGTGATATTACATTTGGTGTTATCGAAAGATTACAGGAGGTTACCGAAGGTAGGCCCGCAAAGGTCTTTGTGTTGATTGGTATCAACGACATCTCCAGGAACATACCCGACATAGTAATCCTCAACAACTATCGAACAATTGTTTCTACGATCAGGCGGCAGTCGCCACAAACAAAGATCTACTTTCATACCCTCATGCCGGTTAATAGTGACTTCACCCAATTCAAAAATCATTATAACAAAGACCAACATATTCTTTGGGTGAATGAACAACTGAGGTTACTCGGCATAACGGAGAAATTTACGGTTATTGATTTATACCCGAAATTTTTAGATGCCGATAAGAAACTCGATAAAAAGTATACCGAAGACGGACTACATCTAAATGCTGCCGGCTATGCCCTCTGGACCAGCATACTTAAGCAAGGCGGTTATTTAAATTGAAACATATGAAAAATCTTATTCGCACCCTTCTGATAGCAGCCGTAATAAACACGGGTTGTACTTCGCAAAAACCGGTTGGTTCCTTAACAACCGGGGGAAAGTTCGACTTTGAAGCGCATCGCGGTGGAAGGGGTTTGATGCCCGAGAATACGATTATCGCAATGAAAAATTCAGTTGACCTGGATGTAACGACACTCGAGTTAGACGTTGTGATATCCCGCGACAATAAAGTTGTGGTTTCGCATGATGCCCATTTCAATGATATTATTACCACTACTCCCGACGGAAAACACCTTACAAAACAGGAAGCTGAAGAACTACTGTTGTACAGGATGGATTATGATAGCATCAGGAAATACGATGTTGGAATTAAACCTCATCCCGGTTTTCCGCAACAACAGAAAATTGCTGCTTACAAACCGCTTTTGTCGGAGTTGATTGACTCAGTAGAGGCTTATGCCAAATCCAACGGCAAAAGCATGTCGTATAATATCGAGATCAAATCACGGGCTGGTTTTGATGGTACAAGACATCCTGCACCGCCGGAGTTTTCGGAACTGCTCATTGCCGTGTTAAACAGTAAAAAGATCATTGACCGTACCATAGTTCAGTCGTTCGACGTTCGACCACTACAATACATTCACCAGTCACATCCTTCTATAAAACTTTCCTACCTGGTTGAAAATACAACGGTGCCTTTTTCAGAACAAATGAGTAAGCTTGGTTTTACGCCAACAGCATACAGCCCAAACTACCCAATGTTAACCAAAGAGGTGGTTGACGAATGCCATCGTAAAAACATGCAGGTAATTCCCTGGACGGTTAACACGGTTAATGAAATGAATAGCCTGGTAGATATGGGAGTTGATGGGATTATTTCAGATTATCCCAACCTTTTTAAACAACTGCAGGTAAATAAATAGCTTCAAGGGAGCGTTCCGAACAACCTCACTACGCGCTCATCTAAAGCTGAATAGCCAATATGTGGTTGAAGGGTTGCCGCCTGCCGAACAGGGCTTCATTCGGGCGGGCTCCAACTGGCGAAGCTGCAGGGGCAACAATGCACCATCCTGGTGATTCGCTCATCACCAAAAAAGTTTAGTGCTTGCCGTTTGGATATCAATCGAGAACAGATCAATTAATAGCTTTTGTTGGTAGGGTAGGCGTGGATATTACCAGGACCGCTAAATAACTGCCGCTCTCGCTGAATATGCCGGTGCATATTTGACTGCCATTGCTTGCAAAAGCATGGAAAACGTTCAAAACAATTATTTAAACGTATGCAGCGCCAGGTTAGCAAATAGTCAATAATCGGTGATTTTATTCGTTTATATTTATTAACTAAGCCTGCTTATGAATAAAACCCTACCCTTCAATTGCAATCCTGCTTCAGATACCCCACATAACACGATCATTTTTTCCGGACCAGGGATATATGGGCCCGGTAAAAAGGCCCGGGGATTGAAGATTATCATTTTACTGTTGGTGTTTTTTTCGCAGGTAAACTTTTCAGCAAATGCACAAACCGTTACCATACCGGCCCCGCCTTCAGTTACACTCAGCCCCCTATTCTCGTCGAGCGTGGTAACCTTTGTTGTAGAGAATACCAACAATGTGCCTTTAACGGTAAAGGGAGTATCCAATTACTTATTGCGAAGTGGTCCTGCAACGGTCTTTACACTGTACTATTCTTCCACGTCACTTTCCGGCCCCTCAACAATCTCCTCACCTGAATGGCTTGAAGTTGCGACATCTGCTCCAATCCAGGCTACTGCAGATGGGATTACTTCAATTTTCAGCAGCCTGAATTTGGTCGTTCCTGCAAACAGACAATTCCGCTTTGCGCTAAAGACTAGCCAGATAGGTGTACTGTATACTGCAATTGACAGGGGAGAGACGAAGGTCTTCTCCTCAACGGGAATAAATTTGAAGACAGGTGATACAAAGATTGCGGAACAAAACGTTGGTTATTACGGACCAGGTAACCTTTTGTATTCTCCGGCGAATTTTTGTGGCACCGTTACTTGCGAAGTGGGCCCTTGCACGAGTCCGCCGGTCACGGTGCCCATTGTGGTTAACTCGACAGTGCAGTGCGCACGGGATAGCTTTACCCTTAGTGAACCCACTTATGCGTCGGGCCTGGTATATCAATGGCAATATTCGCCCGACAATGTTACCTGGTACAGCATTCCGGGCGCTTCCGGTGCAACCTTCAGGACGGTTCAGAATGTATCCACCTGGTACCGGGTGTTTCTCCTTTGCGGCACAACAACCGCTATGTCAGAAAGTGTCAGGATCACGACCCCGCTACCCATGTCGGGAACTTATACCATCAATAATCAACAACCTACAGCTGGTAGAAATTTCAATACTTTCTCCGACGCGTTTTCAAACCTGTGCCAGGTCAGTGGCCCCGTTGTATTCAATGTTCAGCCAGGCACACCTTACGTGGAACAGGTTAGGATGAAAGCAGTAGCCGGCACATCTGCCACAAATACGATCACAATAAACGGGAATGGTGCCGAGCTTACGTTTAATTCGCTTAACTCTAATGAAAGGCCGGTATTAAAGTTGGATGGAGCAGATCGAATAATCATCGATAGTCTGACCATCAACACCGGTTCAGGGTTATATGGATGGGGAATACAACTTGCAAATAACGCTGATACAAATATCATCAGGCGGTGCCGCATAGTTTCATCCCTAACGGCTGGCTCCGACAATGCTGCAGGTATCGTAATTAGCTCTGATTCGAAAAGCCCAACCTCAACGGGGACTGCTCAGGGCATTTGTAATTTTAACCTGATTACATCTAATTATATTACCGGCGGTGGTTATGGTATTACCATCGTTGGCTTCAACCGGCAATACAGTGACAACGGCAACACAGTAACGAACAATGTAATCACTGACTTCCAATCCAGCGGGATGTACCTCACTCAAACGAAAGCAACCATAATTGAGGGCAACGATATTAGTAATCCATTAAGGCAGGGTGCTTCCTTCACCGGTATCTACGCCACATACGACAACGCAAATTTTATCATTTCCAAAAACCGGATCCATGATCCTTTTGGCGGTGATCCCTCCAGTCCAGCTTCGGCATATGGAATATATCTGAGCAGTGTTAACCCGTACCAGGGTGAGGAGGGAACAATCAGTAATAACCTCGTTTATAATATGCATGGCCAGGGATGGATATACGGCCTTTATCTTTTCAGTTCACGCGGCTTCAGGATTTATCATAACACGATTTCACTTGATGACAAAAAGCGGGCGGTCTATAACAGCACCAGGATAGGTTTTTATTCCAACGCTACCGGTAGCGGAATCGGTACTGCTACTCACTTGTTCAACAACATCTTTAATATCGGAAGCGGCGGAAAGGGCAGCGCCCTGGTCTTTGATGTCCCTTCAACTTATTCATCCTCCGTTTTCCGCGCTGATTACAACAGTTATTATCTTACCGGAACTATAACAAATTATATCGGGCAAACCAACAATACGTTCCAGTCTACGTTGGCCCAATGGCAGGTAGCATCGGGCCAGGATGTACACTCGCTTACGCTAAATCCTTTATTCACCGATACTGCAGCCGCCAATTATCAACCGCTTGCCCTTGCGCTCAATAACAAAGGCGTATACGTTGGGATTACCACCGATATTTTGAACCAGCCGCGAAATGTAAGCACTCCCGACATTGGTGCTTATGAGTTTACAACCTGCGTGAGCCCCGCATCAGCCGGAACGGCAACTTCACCCAACCCGGTAATATGTGCGGCAACTGGGGTGTCCCTTAAACTAACGGGCAACTCAACTGGTGCAGGACAAACCTATCAATGGCAAACGTCGACTTCAGCAACAGGCCCATATACGTCCATAGGAAATCAGCTGTTTTACCCGGATACCATTGTCAACGCGATAAACAACAACTACTACCGCGCGGCAGTTACGTGCAGTGGAAGTACCCAGTACTCAATACCATTCAGGGTCCAGGCCAGCCAGCTGTTCCCAGGAGGAACTTATACAATTAATTCATTCGTTAGTACCGGGGGAACAAACTTTAAAAGTTTTGCCGATGCTGTACTTGCGGTAAAGTGTGGTACTACAGGCCCGGTTGTTTTTAACGTTGCTCCCGGTAGCGGTCCCTATAATGAACAGGTAATAATGGACTCTGTTGCAGACGGGTCTGCTGCAAACCCGGTTACATTCAATGGCAACGGGGCAATCCTTCGTTTCAGTTCAAATAACGCAGATGAGCGGGCTGTTATTAAACTCCGGGGTGCAAAACGGATTACGCTTGACAGTTTAGTAATTGACGCAAGAGGGAGCGGCAGGCGCCAGGTGGGCATTCAACTCGTGAACAATGCAGATTTTAACACCATAAAGCGATGCACAATTTATACGGACACTACAATAGCGCCCACCGGGGAAATGTACACCGGGATACTGGTAAATGCCGATGACTTGAGCAAATTAGCTGCGTTAACAGGAAGTATTTCGTGTGACAGCAACACCATTAGCTCCAATAAAGTTGATGGTGGATACATTGGGATCTATCTTAATGGGAGCGATACGGCAGAGCAAAGAAATAACAGCGTAGCCGGAAATACCATAACCAACTTTTTTAATTATGGGATCCGGACAGTTTCAAATACGGATGTTGTCATCGAACGGAATATTATCGCCCGCCCCGCCAGGGTTAATGTAGCAGAGTTCACCGGAATTGAATTAGATGGTGCAAGAAGCGCCGTAATAACCAGGAACCGCATTTCTGATCCTTTTGGTGTAAATCGCCTGGCTACTGTATCGGCCACGGGTATACACATTACCAGGGGCAAGCCAGGTGGACAAGGATACATCTTAACAAACAACCTGCTGTATCACTTCTTTAGCGAACGCGGCATAGTTGGCATACGCAACTCAAGTGCCGAAAAGGTGAGCATATATCATAATACTATTGCTTTGGACGATACCAGTAGCAGATCACTTTGGGGCACCGTTGGGATGGAATTCCCCTCAAGTTCTAGCCCGTTATCACAGCAGCTAATATTCAATAACATCATCACGATCAATCGTGGCGGAACGGGCAACAAGTACCTTTTTTACTTCGCAAGTTCAAGTACCAATACCATTTTAAGCTCCGATAACAACGGGTTGTTTATTTCACCCGGCGCAAATAGTTTTGTGGCTTATTCAGGTGGTAATGTTTCCAGTTTGTCGCAATGGCAAAGGTTCGGAAGGGATTTAGCATCGGTTTTTACTGATCCGAGATACGTCGATCCTTTAGCAGGAAACTACCAACCCCTCACGGCAGCGTTGGATAACAAAGGCAGACCGGTTGGCATTGCCATCGACATCAATGGTCAGCAGCGGAGTTTCAAATACCCCGACATGGGCGCATACGAATTTACCGGCCCATCTTGTACAACTCCTCCTAACCCTGGCTTGGCCAGGGATACGGTTACAGGAGTATCCAACTGGTGTAATGGATCCATGATCAGGTTATACCTGCAAGGGAACTCCGAGGGTGATGGCCAAACCTACCAGTGGCAGAAATCCGATTCAGAGCAGGGTCCGTGGACGGCAATGGGCGAACCCATGTTGCTGCCCGATACCAGTTTCCTGGGTTCCGGTAATTTTTATTATCGCGCTGCCGTAAGCTGTGGAGGAAACACTGCGTTTTCGAATACCCTCCATATCAATTTACAACCTGTTTTTGCAGTCGGTATCTACACGATCAATTCAGCAGCGGCAACGGGCGGAACAAATTTTAAAAGTTTTAAAGATGCCGTTGATGCCATCAGGTGTGGCATTGATGGCCCAGTAATTTTCAATGTGGCACCCGGAAGCGGGCCATACAACGAGCAGGTTAAAATCATATCCATACCCGGTGCTTCACCAGCTAACACGGTTACCTTTAATGGCAATGGAGCTGTCATCAGCTTCAACATCAATACATCAAGCGAAAAAGCCATTGTTAAGCTTGAGAGCGCAAAATTTGTCACCTTCGACAGCCTCATCTTAAATACCGGAACCGGAACATTTGGAACTGGGTTTGAACTGACTCGTCGGTCAGACTCTAATGTCATCAGGAGGTGTACCATCAACATGTCGCGAAGTACTACCAGTTTCGGTTTCATTGGAATAGACATGAATGGCAGCAGAGGGAACCTGTGCGCCGACAACAGCATATTAGGCGGATTTTATGGCATCCTGTCTAACGGGCAGCCAAACACCCTTGAACACAACATCGTGCAGGATTTTTACTCTCACGGCATTTACTTATCCAATGCTCCAGGCGCAATTGTTCGACGCAATGACATCAGCAGGCCTTTAAGAAGCAATCCTGATCGATTTGTTGGAATTTTTGCAGAAGGTACAGCCAATAACATCGACATTTCGCAGAATGTTATTCATCATCCTTTCGGTGGAAACCTCGTTCTTGACGCTTTGGCTACGGGTATTTCTGTTGCCTCTGCTTTTGCAACTGCAGGCAACGAAGTGCTCGTGAGTAACAATCTTGTGTACCAGATGGATGGAGCCGGCGGAAGAACTGGTTTGTTCGTGACAAACTCGAGCTTCATTAGGGTTTCAAATAACACAGTTGTATTTGCTAACCGATCTTCACAGTCCTTATCAGGCTCGACAGGCTACGAACATAATCGAAGTACAAATACGGAGTTTAAGAATAACATTATCAGCATTACAGGTGGGGGAACAGGAAAAAATGTAGGCCTTGCAGTTTCGGAAAGGACAACAGGGCTGACTGCTGACTTTAATAACTACTTTATCAACGGTAGCTCAGGCAACAATGCCATAGGTGACACTACACAAATTACTTTTCGCAGTTTACAGCAATGGCAGGCAGCAACGGGTTGGGATAAACATTCAACTACATTAAACCCCCAGTTCACTGATACGGCCGTGCTGAATTTCTTACCGACCAACGCCGCATTAGACAACAGGGGAACGCCCGTTGGTATACTTTCCGACTTTACGGGTCGCACCCGCGATACCAACACTCCCGATGTTGGTGCCTACGAATTTGGTGCAGCTACTTGTACTACGCCACCGGTCCCGGGAACAACAACAGCATCGTTAAGTTCTGTTTGTTCCGGAACCCCCGTATTACTTGAAGTAACAGGCCAGTCGGTAGGGCCAGGGCAAACTTACCAGTGGCAAACTGCCAACAATGCATCAGGGCCATATTCAAACCTGGGTACTCCACAATACCACCCGGATACCATTATCAACATATCAAATTCGCGGTACTACCGAGCTGCGATTACGTGTGCCGGAAACACAGGATTTGCACAGCCGGTACTTGTTAGTACAGGTCTGCTTTTCCAGGGTGGCACCTATACCATCAACTCGAGGGCAGTAACGGGTGGAGGAAATTTCCAAAGTTTTGCTGCCGCAACTGAAGCCACAAAGTGCGGGATCAGCGGACCTGTCGTGTTTAACGTTGCTCCCGGAAGCGGTCCGTATTATGAGCAGGTCGTTATCGATTCCATACCAGGAATGTCCGCAACGAATACCATTACGTTCAATGGAAACGGCGCATCTATAAACTACAGTTCCAATAACATGCAGGAACGGGCAGTTGTAAAACTGAATGGAGCGAAATTCATTACTTTGGATAGTTTGGTTATCGATTCCCGTGGCGCGGGCATGTACCAATACGGTTTACAGTTCATCAGAAATGCAAGTTTTAACACAGTAAAGAACTGTTCGGTTTATATTGACACCACCACGGCATCAAATGCCTGGTCGTCTACAGGTATTGTGTTAAATCCCAACCTAAATGCCGCCGATCAGGCAGGTGCCGGTGCTTTCATTTGCCAAAGTAACCTGATCACATCAAATAAGATTAATGGAGGATATTATGGAATAACAGCCATTGGCAATGACTCGTTCTTTTGCAAAAGCAACGTTGTTCAAAACAACAGCATTACCGATTTTCATTATACGGGCATATACATCGACCGTAATGAAAACGTAGTTATTGAAAAGAATGCACTTTCAAGACCCTACCGCTTAAATGTTGCACTATTCAGGGGCATTTACCTGATCAACAGTAAAGCAGCCGTTGTTTCAAAAAACCGGCTGTTCAACCCTTTTGAAATGAATCGTTCAAACAACTTGCAAATGAACGGTATTTCGCTTCAATCATGTACCGGGCTTGGTACACAGGATAACATAGTAAGCAATAACCTAATCTACAATCTTAATGGGCAGGGCAGTATCACCGGCATATCGCTAAGCTCTTCCACTAATGTGGGCCTTTATCACAATACAATTGTTCTCAACGATACAGTGACCACGTCAACCGGGGTGGTATATGGGATCATCATTCAGTTTGCAAATAATTCCTCCAACAAAATAGCCAACAACTTAATCAACCTGACCAGGTCAGGTACAGGCTTACAGGTAGCTGTATACATGCAACCTAATGGAGCTATATTCAACAACAACAACTATTATGCTCCTCCAAAAGCAAACCGGTTTATCGGTGTTACAAATAGCATCAATTATGCAACACTATCGGCATGGCAGGCAGCCACCGCACAAGATGTGAATAGTTCGAGTACCGACCCGCAATTCGTGAACCCGGCGAGCGGCAACTTTCAACCGTTTTCTCCTTTGCTCGATAACAAAGGCACACCTGTTGGTGTTTCAACAGATATCAGGGACGTTGCAAGAAGTACCAGCACACCCGATATCGGGGCATATGAATTTACTGTTCCATTATGTGTAGATCCACCAACACCCGGAACGGCGGTAGCCACCTTAGGAGCAATAACCAACGCCTGTTCCCTGGCGCAGGTTCAGTTAGCACTTACAGGCAACTCAGCAGGGGCTGGTCAAACCTACCAATGGCAAAGGGCATTTAATGCCACGGGACCTTTTACTTCAATTGGTAATTTTTCTATACGGTCCGACACGATTGTCCAGGTCTCCGGCACATCCTACTATCGGGCAGCTGTAACCTGCGGAGGCAATACGCAATTCTCAACTCCGGTACAAGTGGTCTTTCCTGCACGGCTTTCCGGTACGTACACCATCAATCAGGCGAAGCCAACGGGAGGCAGGAACTACGAAAGTTTCAACGCCGCGGTTAACGCACTTGCATGTGGGATAGCGGGGCCGGTTGTATTTAACATCGCGCCTGGCACGTACAATGAGCAGATCACGATCAATTTCATAAACGGATCTTCCGCTTCCAACCGAATAACCTTCCAGGCGGTAGATAGCCTTAACCGTCCTGAACTTTCGATGGTGACTACCGCATCTAATTATACACTGATCAACTTATTTTCAAGTTTTGTAACCCTTCGTGGTATTGCTATTCGGGCAGTGAACAATGTACCTTTTACCAATCCATATGGAAGGGGTATAAACCTGAATGGCGGACATGCCGACAGCATTATTGCCTGTTCCATTTCGCTGCCTGCTGCTTATGACGATGCCACGGGTATGTCGGCCATCGGTATACAAGGGAGTATGGGTAACGATTGCGCCATCATCAATTCGGCTGTTTTTGCGGGTTCTTACGGCATCTACCTTGAGGCTGGTAGAAACCTAACAATGAGAGGAAATTCAATAACTACCCTTGTTCAGGGGGTGAATATCACGCGCTCCCGGTTGCTCACCTTTAACGCTAATAAGGTTAGTACAGGTGGTGACACCCGTTTCAATACGGCCGTAATCTTGAATGGGGATAGTACAGTTGAAATTTTGAACAACAGGGTAAGTGCGGGCATCTCTTATAACTTTAATCGTAGTGCTACTGCCTTCGTGATCAGTTGCTCTGCCGCAGGCTCGGAGCCGCTGAGAATAATGAACAATGCGGTTTCCGGCAGCGGTACATCGAATGACGCTGCTACCAGCCTTACAGGATTAGTGATCAGTTCGAATAACGTAATGTTTGTAAATAACACGGTTGAGGTTAATACTTATTTTTCAAACTCCGTGGCTTTATCTATAAACGCCAATCAACTGGAGGCTTACAACAATACCGTGAGTATCGACGCAGGCGGAAATTCAACCAATGCCAACGTGCGGGGAACTTCGCTTAGTGCAGGCATCGGCATTCTTAAAAACAATATTTTTTCTCAGACTAACGGATTGGGTACAGCACTCTCTCTCCAAAACCCGGCTGCATTCACAAGCGACTACAACGATATCTATAGCAGCGGTGCTGTACTTGTACGATCAGGATCTCCGGCCGCTGCTTACAATACGCTACAAGCCTGGCGAAATGCAACAGGGTTAGACAAAAACTCAATCAGCTATCCACCGGTATTTATCCGTGACTTTTCAGGCGACAATCCACGACCGTTATACCCCGACACCCTTAAAGCGGAAGTGTGGGCGTTACATGGGCAAGGTGTGCAGGTGCCCGGAAATGACCGGGACAAACTTGGCAGGGCTCGTCCAACCACGTTAGTTGAAGGTGTTCCTGACCTTGGTGCATACGAGTTTACACCCCGTGTGGGGCCACCTGTTGCCACCGCAGTGCCTGCCCTTCCTTCAGCAGGAACAACCCAATCGTTTTTATTTGCAACAGATACAATTGCAAAAATCACGTGGGCCGCGGGTGCCCGGGTACCTGACTCCGTTAAGGTCAGCAGGTACTCCGGTGTCATTCCGCCTTCGGTCGTACCCACAACAAAGTCCATGTACTTTTTCGACAGTATCCAGGCCTTTGGCACGGGCCCCTACAATTATAGTATCGATATCAACTATAAAGATCCATGGCTTGGAACATTACTAAACGAGAGGCTGACCAGGCTTGCTAAACGAAACAGTCCGGCAAGTTGGGTCACCTATGCTAACTCAATTCCCGATACGGTTTCGAATACAATAGGGTATAGTCAGCTCAGTAATTTTTCCTTGTTCGCGGCTATGGAAAACAATTCACCTCTACCTGTTAACCTGCTTACATTTACTGCGGCAAAGGCCGGCAACGATGTTGTCGTGGCCTGGAAAACGACAAACGGGGTAAATACCGCCAGTTTCGAAGTTCAACGATCGGCAAATGGACGAACGTTCGAAGGAGCCGGGCTGCTAAGTGCAAATGGAATCTCGGGCGTTCAAAATTATACCTTAGTTGATCGGGGAATACTTAGTCGTGCAACGAGTAAGGTGCTTTATTACAGGTTGAAGATGATGAGTAAAGATGGCACCCTCGAATATTCAAGAGTGGTCCAGATTGACATCGAGACAGGAAGTAATTTGATCACCGTAACACCAAATCCTTTTTCCGACAGAGTTTTAATTAACATCAATTCCGTCGCTGATGCCTCCGTAGTATTCTCCATTACGGACTCAAAAGGCGCTATGTTGATTAAGCGAAGCAGACAAGTTAGCGCGGGTCTTACTTCATTGCCCGTAGGAGGACTTGAACAATGGAGTAGTGGATTGTACCTGTTAAAGATTATAATAGCAGGCGAAACACATGTCATTAGATTATTTAAATAAAGCGAATGCAGAGGACCAGAGGAGCGGAGCTTTACGCGGTTTGCAGAATACTTACCCGGCGACTGAGCAGCCAGCAGGCAAAGCAATCAAGAAAAAAATTTACATAATCAAACCACATCAAAACCTATTCAGCTATATAATGAGAATGAAATTATTTTCTTTCTTCCTGGTGATCTTTTTGGCAACCTTTGGCTGTACACGCAAACTTGCGCAGACTGGTTCATCGGCTGGCACAAATACTAACTGGTCCAATGAACTTCATGTGCTTTGTTACAACATTCATCATGCAAGCCCGCCTTCAAAGCCGGGTGTGATCGATCTTGATGCAATTGCTAAAGTAATCAGGCAATCATCCCCGGATATTGTCGCCTTACAGGAAGTGGATGTGAACACCAACCGTTCAGGAAAAACTTCGAACCAGGCAGAAGACCTTGCGCGATTGTCGGGCATGCCACACTATTATTTTGCCAAAGCGATCAATTACGATGGCGGGGAATACGGGGTTGCGATTTTGTCGAGATTGCCATTATCAAACATGAAGAATACCCCTCTTCCAACAGCCGCCGGTACGAACGGCGAGCCAAGAACACTGGCAACAGCCGAGGTTACCCTTCCCAATAGAAGCAAGTTTGTTTTTGCGTGTACACACCTCGACGCACAACGATCCGATACAAACAGGCTTTTGCAGGTACAAAAAATTGGAGAAGTTTTGAAACAGGAAAAACTTACAGTTGTGATTGCGGGCGATTTTAATGCCGTAGCAGGTGGAGAGGTCATCAACATACTAGATCAATCTTTTACCAGGAGTTGTATCCAGAATTGTGGCTTTACCATCCCGGTAATCAATCCAACCAAAACGATCGACTTCGTTGCTTACAAACCATCAACTGCTTTCACCATTGTTAAACACCAGGTCATCGATGAAAAGTATGCTTCGGATCACCTGCCGGTAGAAGTTGTATTACAACTTAAATGAGTTACAGATTGATGAACACTTAGTTAGCACAGTTTCGAAAGGCTCCGGCTCAATCAATGTCATTCCGTACGCAATTTTTTTTGAACCAGGCTGCAGGATCCCAATGGAACATCCTTGCCCGGTGTCGCATTCTTGTACCGCTGAAATTGATTGAGCAACAAACTGTATAATAAACTTAAATAAACGACACCCGCAAATCCATATTTGACTCTCCGGCATCCTTTGTTAGCTCATCAGCGTACGAACGTACAAGGGAGTGACCGGCCCATAATTGGAGGCACCGCACAACGATGGATCACATGGAATACAAAAGCTGGTCACGTAAAAATTATTAACTACATTTCTCGCACAATCCCTGACGATATGAATAGGAGAAAACTTTTGAAGTCGTTTGCGCTTAGCCTCGGTGGAACCATTGTGTCAACCCAGCTTCTCGCGCGAACAGGTGAAGGCGCTTATGAGTTTGCGATTCCGCCGAACCCTTTACACAAACCCCTGGACAAGCCGATAACGGCGATTACACTGGGTGCAGGCAATCGTGGAATGGTATATGGTGGCTTTGCTGCAGGTAATGCAACACAAATGAAGATCGTTGGTGTTGCCGAACCGGTACCTTACCGAAACGACCGTTATGCAAAGATCCACACCATTCCGGATGCGAACCGTTTCACGACATGGGAGCATGTTTTTCAACGCCCAAAATTTGCAGATGCAATTATCATTTCGACCCCCGACAGGCTGCATTATGGCCCTTGTATGAAAGCGCTGGAGATGGGTTATGATGTGCTGCTTGAAAAACCCATCGCACCAACGGAACGGGAATGCCGCGACATACTTGCTTTGTCAAAAAAGACCGGCCGGATTGTGGCTGTTTGCCATGTGCTCCGGTATGCGCCTTACTTTGTTAAGATGAAAGAACTATTGGCTAAGGGAGCAGTGGGAGAGATCATGAGTGTGCAACACCTTGAACCGATCGAGCATACCCACATGGCGCATTCGTATGTTCGTGGCAACTGGCATAACTCGAAGGAGACGACACCAATCATACTTGCGAAGTCTTGCCACGACCTTGACATCATCAAATGGGTGATCGATAAACCAAGCAAGCAGATTATCGCAATGGGCGACCTGAAATGGTTTAGGAAAGAAAATGCACCGGAGGGCAGCACCAACCGCTGTACCGATGGCTGCAAGGTTGAACGGGAATGCCCATACTCAGCCATCAGGAGTTATTACGATAAACGGCAACGGTTAAATGTGTTCGACCTCTCGGCCGATAAATCCAAACATGCTGATGAGATCATGGACCGGCTCAAGACCACCAATTACGGTCGCTGTGTGTACCGGATGGATAACGACCAGCCTGATCACTACATCACGAGCATCAGGTTTGCAGATAATGTTACCGCCAATTTCTCGATGGAAGCTTTTACCAGCTATGCAGGAAGACGAACCAGGATAATGGGTTCAATGGGTGATATGGAAGGCGATATGAACAACCTGGTCATCAACGACTTTAGAACGGGCAAGCAAACCAAGCTGACCCCGAAAGCAGAAGACGTAGAAGGTTATGCCAATAGCGGTCATGGCGGTGGTGACTGGTTACTGGCGCGCGACTTTGTACAAGCAGTTTCGCAACAAAACCCTGCCTTGCTGACCTCAACAATCGATGAATCCATTGAGTCGCATATTATGGGATTCATGGCCGAAGAAAGCAGAAAAAATAACCGGTTTATGGACATAAAAATTAATAGAAATAAAGCCGTTTAGCACGGGAAGCAACGATATCGCTTAGTAGGATAAACGCAAAATCCCGGGAGTCCGGGATTTTGTATTTTGGAGGCATTAGGTTTTGTCAATTGCTTTTATGTTGCACTCAAGTAAGCTTCCGGCTATTTACCTGTGCTTTTGCCCCGGGGTTCATTTGATAGGTGAGAATCTCCCCGTTTTCCATCACCTCGAGAATCCGGTATCCATAATAATCGGTGCCCCAGCTGCCGGAAATATGCGAGTCGAAGAAATAGCATTTCCCTGCATTTTCTTTTACACTATCCTGGTCGTGATCATGACCATGAAAGACGGCTTTCAGGTTGAATTGCTTGTTGAACATCTCTACAATCTCAGGGCACTCAATTGCGTGGGTTGTCCATTTGATCGGGGTAATGTGCATAAATACAAACAACTGCCCGTATTTTGCATACTGTTGCAGCAGTTGCCTCGTTTTTTCAACGTCGGGGCTCACGTACTTACCCGTTACGTCTGCGGTATTCAACACCACAAAACCGATATCCTTGTTTTCAAAGCCATAGTGCCAACCGTGATTAAATGTTTTTGTCCAGGTTTCCTCATCAACCATATCATGGTTGCCGTGAGACACGAAATAGGGCATTGTGAGTGTGTCCCAGTGTTTTTTCATGGGTTGAAAAAAAGCGACATCATTGTGAAACAAGTCGCCATTAATAAAGGCAAAGTCAACCCCCCGGTCAGCCTTCTCGGCATTGAAGAGGCGGATCATCTCGGTGTGCCGCTGCTCGTACGCGGTTTTAGGTTCACCATAATGCCCATCCGAACCGATTGCCACACGCAATTTCAACTTGTTCGCCGGCGGCAATGTAAAGTTGTTCCCAAGAACCTTAAGGGTGTTGCCCGTGCTGATACAAACTGCTCCTGTAATGGCTTGCTTTAGAAAGCGCCTCCGATGATAATGCATAATCTGATAAATGGTGGGTATAAAAGTAAGCATTAAGGTAGCTAATTGTTTGATAAGCCGGTTTGTGCGTATTACCTTTTGTTTAAGTTCTATCGCCTACCCGGAGACTAAAATAATAGACTCGGCTTGTGCGCCATTCCCGATTTGCTTAGGGGGTAAATGGGTGAGTATAATTTTTTTATTGGCTTAATAATCGTAACTATATTTATTCAGTTCAAACAGCCCCAGGCGCTGCATACCATAACAGCCGCATCACCCAAAAACAAATCTTATGAGTTCTCGTCGTTCATTCCTGCAAAAACTGGCCGCACCAATAGTTGCACTTCCACTGCTATCAGAGAAAACAAAAGCTGGTTCGATTAATCCCTTGGCCATGCCTTATCAAGGGCCGGTGTTAAGGGTAGCCATTATGGGTCTTGGCAGCTATGGCAGAAGAGTAGCCGACGCGATGGTTGCCTGTAAAAAGGCAAAACTTACGGGTGTAATTAGTGGAACTCCTTCCAAAATAAAAGAGTGGCAGAGCAAGTTCAATATCCCGGAAAAGAACTGTTACAATTACGAAAACTTCGACCAGGTAAAAAACAACCCCGACATCGATGCGGTGTACGTTATCACACCAAATGCACTGCACCACGACCAGGTAATTCGTGTAGCCAAGGCGGGCAAGCACGTGATCTGCGAAAAACCGATGGCTATAAACGCGAAAGAAGGGCAGGAGATGGTTGACGCATGTAAAGCAGCAAAGGTAAAATTGCTCGTGGGATATCGCCTGCACTTCGAACCAAAAACCCTGGAGATCGTGCGCATGCGCAAGGATGGAGAGCTGGGTAAGATTATGTTTTTCCAGGGACTTTCGGGTTTCAGAGCGGGAGACCCTACACAATGGCGGCTTAACAAGCAACTTGCCGGGGGTGGCGCAATGATGGATATTGGTATCTACTCAATAAATGGTTCCCGCTATATGGTCGGCGAGGAGCCGATATGGGTAACTGCCCAGGAAACTAAGACCGACCCCGTAAAATTCAAAGCCGGTGTAGATGAGACGATACAATTTCAACTCGGATTTCCGAGCGGAGCAGTAGCCTCATGCCTGTCGACCTACAACATGAACAACCTGGATCGCTTTTTCCTGAATGGCGAAAAAGGATTTGGCGAGTTACTGCCTGCAACAGGTTACGGGCCAATCCGGGGTCGTACTCATAAAGGCGAACTCGATCAGCCCCATATCACCCACCAAACCGTGCAGATGGAAGAGATGGCAGGCATTATCCTCGAAGGAAAACAACCCATAATACCGGTAGATGGTGAAGAAGGCTTAAGGGACCTGAAGATCATCGATGCAATCTATGCGGCCGTAAAAGAGGGTAGGAAAGTCAGTTTAAAAGTATAGTCGGGAAGCTTAAACCCGATTGATTAATATTGGTCATCCCTCTAAGTAGAAGATGCCTGGCAAGAATTGCGTTCAGACGGATGTCTATGATATGTTCGCAATGCTGACTCTCGTTACTTTTATATCTTGCCGACATGAAGCTTATTTCGCTTAACGTAGGCAAACCTCAACCTTATGCATATCGAGGGAAACACGGCATGACTTCCATTTTCAAGTTCCCTGTTGCTGGTGCGCGGGATGTAACAGCTGTTAATATCGAGGGCGACGAACAATCAGACCTTTCGGTTCATGGAGGCCGCCTTAAAGCTGTTTATTCGTACGACCGTTCTTATTACGATCTATGGAAAAATATTATTGATCGCGAGGACTGGAGTTATGGCTTATTTGGTGAAAACCTTACAACTGAAGGCCTTGCGGACGACAGCATATGCGTCGGCGATGTTTACCAGGTGGGTTCAGTTGTACTTAAGGCAGTTCAGCCCCGGTTTCCCTGCTTTAAGCTTAATATCAGGTTTGCAAATAACAATATGATCCAGCTATTTACCAAAGTAGCAAGAAACGGCACTTACTTTTCCGTGTTACAACCGGGAAGGCTGCAAGCAGGTGATAAAATCCATTTGGTTGAAAAAACTCCGCATCAAGTCACCATTCAGCAACTCGTAGATTGCTATTACAACAAAGGAGCAGACAAAGACTTGTTGGCTGATATACTTAAAATTGACTTTCTGCCGGAATATCTGTATAAGGCATTCAAAAGTTTCCATCAATAACCAGCTATCGAAATTTGGCAGGCACAAAATGGTGATGCTGCTTAAATCCGGTTGTAAAGGGGAGTTGTTTTTAAGTGTCTTTCGTCAGAACCCATATAAGTTAAATGTAGTGCTTCTTCTTTCGAGAGGGTTGTTACGCATTCCCAATTAGTCGCGAGTCATGGATCATATTTCTAGTACTATTTGAATTGCTGCCGAAAAAGATTTGCAATCGTTACTGACGTAACAGGATAACTTAGCTCCCCTAAAATACCTTGGTGTACAATGGGTTGGCAGGCTCCTGTTCGGGTTGGCGTAGCTCAAAAATTTCAAAAATATTCTTTTTAATGTTGTTCGCGATCTCTGCGATAGGCAGGTCGTTACAATCGAGCCCAAAAGGATCTTCTATTTCTTCTGCCATCAGTTCCAATCCGATGAAGGCAAAAAACACAAAGCCTACCAGCAGCACCGACCAGTAGTGGAACATCGGAATCAGTGCAAACGGCAGACATAGGGCATATACGGTGATAAACAATTTCAGGTAAACATTGTACGAAAATGGAATAGGTGTCTTGCGGATCCTCTCGCAGGCACCTGCTATATTCAGTAACGCTTTTGAGTGTTCATGCAGATTGATCAGGTCTTCACCCCTGATTTCACCTGCTTTTAAAAAGCCTTGTATGTGGTGCATGATTTCATAAGCAATAAATGAGGGCAAGTGCGATTTTGTTGAATATACCCGGATATCTTCCTCGCTCACACTCAGCAGTTCTTTCATTTCGATACTGTTACGCAAATGGCCCTTTAGCACAATACAAAAATTACTCAGCCTGAAAGCAATAAAACGCCTCGAACTTAAGTCTTCATCTGGCAGAGTGCTGTGGAGGTAAGCCGCCATATTCCTGCAATTGTTTACGAGCTCACCCCATAGTTTGCGGCCTTCCCACCAACGATCGTAGGCCGTATTCGTCCGAAACGAAAGCAGGATACTCAAAACAACGCCAAGTAAAGAAAATACCGTAACATCGAGACCCCGGCGTCCTAAATTAATCATATCTGATTGAACCCAGGCGATTACCCCGGTAAGTAGCATAACTAAGAGTGTACTTTTTACCACTTTCTGCATTGTGAAGCTGGTAAAAAGGTGCCGAATGTCGCGTAGCCAGTTCCTGTTTGATTGATAGATGATCATATAAGATGTTGTCTTGCTGTGTTTTGTTTTCAAACTTGCACCGAAACGCCCCCTTTAATGGCGATCCGGAGATGAACCCTTATGAAAGCTCCTGCGTATGCATCACCAAATTGGAGGCGTTACATTTTCTGAGCTAGCGTCAACCAATTACTTCGAGAAAGGTTGCCCCGAACTTAGTAATAATTCTGGTAACCCCCGTGCAAGACCAACATCGGTGGATGTGTAATAATGATGGCATCGTTTTTTTAAGGCTGATTACAGGACAACTCAGATTCATTCACCTCAAAACATTACGATATGAATTACGACTCAAGAGACTTCGACGATGAATACTATGGTACATCGTATACAGATAACAACAAGGAGGACGCAAATAAGATTATTATCGGGGCGTTGGCAGGAGCCGCGTTCGGTACACTTGTAGCAGGTGCATTTACCCCTCAGGGCGTCCAGATCCGCCACCGTGCAGCTCAGCAAGGGAAGAAATTAGCTGATAACATTAAGCATAAAGCTGTTGATGTTAAAGATGCGGTTGTCAACAGTTTCGAGTCTGCCAAAGAAGGAGCTTCCAGCCTGATCGAGAAAGGTAAACAGAAAGTTGGCCTTTCATCCAGCAGAACAAGTTATGGCGGGCGACCAGCTTATGCCAGCAGCGCCGGTTATACCACCAACCAGCTTTACAGTAGTCACAGCAGCAGCAACGACACCAAGAAGAAAGTATTGTTGGGCGCATTGATCGCTTCGATAGCTGGCACAGTAATCTGGAGTTTCGCAACTGAAAAAGGCAAAGACACCAGGAAGCGGCTGGCTAAGGGCAGTAAGAAGATGGCGTCTGACCTAAAGGAGAAAGCATCGCAGGTAAAGGAGGTTTTGGCAGATACCTACGAGGCAGCAAAAGAGGGTGCAAATGACCTGATTGCACAGGAACAACAAAGAACCCAGCAAGAGCAACAGGGACTTACCGGCGCAACGGGTACATCTGGTGCCGGTACGTCAACAGCACCTACCACTTATTCACCGGGCACAACACCACTTTCAGGGTCAACTACTGTTGGCGGAGGTGGTACTTATACCGGCGGAAGCGGCATTGGCGCTTTATAAGTCAATCCCTCATATAACGATGAAAGGGCTGAAGCACAATAAGTGTTTCAGCCCTTTTTTTATCAGAAGACGATCCTTAACGGCAGAGAACAAGAGAGGCAGTTCATTGCGAATTGCGAATGGACGAATTCCGGATTCTACCGCAGAGAACAAGAGAAGCAGAGGCTACGCAGAGGAGAGTTCATTGGGGATTGCGGATGAACGGATTCCGGATTTTTACCGCGGAGAACAAGAGACGCAAAGGAGAGCCAGTAATCAATATTATTCGAGCAAGGGTCATGATCCAGTTTAAACTCGGCTTTTTACTTTTTACTTTTGACTTTTGCTTTTTACTGCGGAGAACAAGAGACGCAGAGGACAGCCAATAATCAATTTAATTCGATCAAGGGCTTGATCCAGTGTAAACTCCGCTTTTTACTTTTTACTTATGACTTTTTACTTTTGACTTTTTTACGCGGAGAACAAGAGCGGCAGAGACTGCGCAGAGAAAAGCCAACTACCGATCTTAATCGAGCAATGGTCATGATCCAATGCGAACTCCGCTTTTTACTTCTTACTTTTTACTTTTGACTTTTGCTCCATTGCGTTCATCGATGCTCCCATCAGATATTATCCTTCGCTATGATACTCCAATCCTGGTTGCCGTTCCCCTGTGCTATCCATTGATCCATTTCAGCTGCAATTGCGGGGATTATAGCGAGCCGGGTTCCGGCAGCTTCCGCGGCACTTAACATCAAACCTGCATCTTTGCGAGCCATGACCAGTTCCCATGATGGGTCATGAAAATTGCCTTCAGTAATTTTCTTTAGTCTCGCCGGCACACCTGCACCCGGGTTCCAGCCATCAAATAGGCCAAGCACTTCAGCGGCACTAATGCCATGTGATTTAGCGACAGCAAGTGCATCGGACAATCCTGCGGTCAGGCTCAGCAGGAAGGAATTACCTGTTAGCTTAATACCTGCAGCTTTACCTTCTACAGGTCCGAGATTGATGAATTTGCCGGTCATCTTTGATAGTACAGGCTCCAGCTCTTTTATGAGTTCCTGGTCACCTGAAGCCAACATCGCACCGCTGCCTTCTAATGCGTTGGAAGGTCCCATAAAAACTGGCGCATGCAGGTACCTGACACCACGGCTTTTCCAGGCTTGCACACGTTCAATGGCCCCCCTGGCCGAAGTTGTGGTATGATCTACGATTATGGCTCCCTGCTGAAACCCTGAAGCAGCATTTCCAAGCACCTCATCTACAGCGGCGTCATCCTTCAGGGTAACATGTATAATGTCTGCTCCCTGCACCGCTTCGTGTACCTGTTCAAAGGATTTAGCACCAAATTGTTCCAATGCCTGTGCCCGGGCAGTAGTACGGTTCCAGACTTGTACCTCTTCCCCTTTTTGTAACATTGCTTTTACAAAGTTCGAACCCAATAATCCCATCCCTAAGAAAGCTTTCATATAATCTTGATTTTTCGCAAAGTTAGGTGTTGAAACCAGTGATAACATTGCAAGGTTGGATGGGGACAAGATCATGTTGTTTAACGGCGGGAGGTGACCCAGAATCTTCTCTGAGACAAGGCATACCAACCCAATACCCTGATGTTCCTTGAGGACCCCGGTGAACAATACATGGGAAGCAGCTTTTCATCACCACCTGGATGACACGCATTGCAGCAAACGCTAAAATGTGAATAATTACAAAGCCTCCGGGACCCTGCATACACCAAATGATTTCCGTCCTCTTCCACGAAAGAGCGATATTTTCGAAGCGGCTTGCAACCCGTAAAATCAAGATCAATGATCATAATATCAGACGAACAAATAAGCGTTGCCTTAAAGTATGAAGCCCTGATCCCTGCGCTTAAAGAAATCTTTGCCTCCGCATACCAAATGCCCTTACGCCATCATCATTTCTATAAAAACAAATCAGGTGATGATAATACACTCATCCTGATGCCGGTCTGGAACGAGGATTATATGGGCATTAAGCAGGTGATTGTTGCGCCAGGTAACCGTGATGAAAATCTTCCGGCTATCCATGCCCAATACACTTTGCTAGACACTCGAACCGGTGTTCCGTTAGCGTTCATGAATGCAACTGAGCTAACGGCAAGGCGAACGGCATGCACATCTGCATTGGCTGCTTCTTACCTTGCCCGTAAAGACGCAAAGACCCTGCTGATTGTAGGCGGGGGCAGTGTAGCAAAACATCTGGTAGCTGCACACGCGGTGGTACGTGATTATGAAAATACTTACGTTTGGATGCGTGACCCTGCCAAATCTCAAGCCTTTGTGACGGAGGCAGGGCGGAGCGGAATTAGGGTTGTTCCCGTTAGTGACCTGGAGTCGGCTGCGAGACAAGCTGATGTTATTACTTGTGCAACGCTTTCAAAAACACCACTGATAAAAGGATCCTGGCTTAAGCCGGGTACCCACCTCGACCTTGTGGGGGCACATAAACCCGACACCCGCGAGGCCGACAATCATGCGATTGGGCTTAGTTCCATCTTTGTGGATTCCCGGATGGGTGCGCTTCATGAAACGGGGGAGTTGGCCATACCAATTGCCACCGGCTTAATCAGCGAAAATGACGTAAAAGCCGACATCGTTGAATTGGTTAAAGGCATTCACCCCGGACGAACCAGTGAACAGGAAATTACCTTATTCAAATCCGCGGGACTCGCAGTAGAGGACCTTGCAGCAGCGTTAATAATTTACCGCTCACAAATGCACGAATGACTTTCCGTACATTGGAAAAGTTGATTGTTCAAGATGGAAGGTCTTATGCTAACGCTCTGATCCTCGTTACTCCCAGGTTTTAATAACCTATCGAAGCGGCTTTATCGAATCAATCATGGATAACGAGATTTTGACTCAGTTTTCAATGAGAATAATTTATTCTTGAGGAAGTCCAGGTTACGTCACCCTCCAAGATTATCGCAGTATGTCCATTTTTGATCAGGCAGTAAGGGAGTAACCAGGAGCCTATATCGTAAGCCGCCTCAGTCTTATCTACCCATTGCCGGTCATGGCTAACCGCGTTGACTTACAAGTATGGTTACGGTTCACTTCTACACATAATCAGGCGGATATTTGGTCGATGAACGCAGCTGCAGGAATGCTTAGTTGAGTACAGCTGGCATTTACAGTTTTCCATCACCAGCTTATTGAAGAAACGATTCTTGTAGCCACCAACTAAATAAATACACGGATGAGCTTGACCAAGCTCATCCGTGTTTGCTAAGTCTTATGCCATTGCTGCTGTTGCAGGATTATTGATGGTAATTGTGTGCTCATATATTTCCACATTACCACTTTTTACATCATACATGGCTCCGCAGATGCCGACTTTTCCTTCTTCCACCATTTCCCTAAGAATGTTGCTTCGCTCAAGAATTTCCCGGACACCTTTCTCTACGTTTAATCTCGCTACCCGTTCAACGAAATCAGCATTAGCAGAGGTTCGATTATCCTGTGTCGTATTTTCCGCCTCGACCGCTGGCTCTATTTTATGAAGCAACTCAGACAGGTGACCCATATCTACATGGTCGCATGCGCCCTTAATCGCCCCACAGTTCGAATGTCCCAGCACCATAATCAACCTGGAGCCCGCCACTTTACAGGCAAACTCCATGCTGCCTAATATGTCGTTGTTGATAACATTGCCAGCAATCCTGACGCTGAAAATATCGCCCAACCCCTGGTCGAAAATCAATTCTGCCGAGGTCCGACTGTCAATGCAACTTAAAACAACTGCAAATGGCCACTGACCATCACGGGTATCATTTACCTGTTCCAGCAGGTCACGGTGTAATTGCAGGTTTTTGATAAACCGCTTATTACCCTCCTGGAGTAATTCGAGCGCCTTGTGCGGCGTAATCTGTTGCTGTAACTCTTTGTTAAGTGTTCTCATTATTGAACTGTTTACGATTAAGCTTAATGAAATGCGACCGCCGGCTTATGTTTAGCCTGGCTTTTCTCTGTATGTACTTCTTTATCCTGGTGCTCTGATAGTACATGGTGATTGTTGTGGATGTTGTACTTTTCCTTAAACCCGGTTAGAATACATTCAATGTTTTTATCAGGCGCCTTTATGTTTTTGAATTCGGTAATCAGCTCCAAAACATCGAAGTCTATATACCGGGTCTTGGAAGCATCTATTACTACCCTGGATCCTGCGGGTAAATGATCAAGGGTGAGTTTGATACTTGCCTTATTCAGAAAAGATACTTCTTCAGACAAATAGATCTTTATGATTTCACCCTGGTGATGATTCTCCTTATGAAAGTAATAGGGATTTTTCATGTTGCCATAAAGCACCCCAAGCATACTGGTTAGCAAACCAAGCCCTACGCCCAACAACAAATCGGTAGTGACCACAGCAACTACGGTAGCAAGAAATGGAACAAACTGAAACTTGCCGTTGGCATACATGTTTTTGAAAATTGAAATACGCGCAAGTTTATACCCCGTGAGCAACAAAATAGCGGCGAGTGCACCCAGTGGAATCATATTTAAAATACCGGGGATTAATGCGGAACAAACCAGGATCAATAAGCCATGAAAAATGGTCGAGGCTTTTGTTTTTGCTCCTGCATTGATATTGGCCGAAGATCGTACAATTACACTGGTTAATGGCAACCCGCCCAGGAGACCCGCAACCATATTGCCAATACCCTGTGCCTTCAATTCACGGTTCTGACTGGTGATCCTGCGCAGCGGATCCATCTTATCCACTGCTTCGATACACAGGAGTGTTTCAACAGAGGCGACAGCTGCGATTGTTATGGCCGTTATAATTACATCTTTGTTTGTTATGGCTGTAAAATCCGGGTGCGTAAACAGTGCTAAAAAGTCGTTGAAACTGTCGGCAACCGGTACCTGTACCAGTTGCTTGCCTGATACGGCAAGAGCAGGAAAAGCTGCTGTAAATAAAATATTTAGCAGTATGCTCACTAACACCGCTGCCAATGCGCCGGGCAAAAGTTTTAGTCGTTTCATAAACGGCTTTTCCCAAAACAGAAGTATGGCTATGGACACCAGGGTGATTATGGTGACCCCGGGATGTATGTGTTGCAAGGGCGCGAACCAGCCACTAAAATTGTCGCTCCCGGGAGTAGCTGCGGCTGCGCCCTCCGCAGGTGCTTCGTAACCAACAGCGTGCGGTAGTTGTTTTAATATGATAATAATGCCAATGGCAGTAAGCATACCTTTAATAACGCTGCCCGGAAAATAGTTGGCAATGCTTCCTGCTCTTAAAAGTCCTAAAATCAACTGGAACACCCCTGCAAGAAACACCGCAACCAAAAATACCTCAAATGTTCCCAAGCGGGTTATTCCGGCTAGTACGATGGCAGTCAACCCCGCTGCCGGGCCACTTACACTTAGGTTGGAATTACTGATCGATCCGATTACAATGCCGCCGACAATGCCGGAAATTAAACCGCTGAAGAAAGGGGCACCTGAGGCAAGCGCTATACCAAGACACAATGGCACCGCAACCAAAAAAACCACTATACCCGATGGAATATCGTATTTCAGATTTGCCAATAAAGACCTTTTCATGACCTGACATTTAAGTTCGTAAATCAATGAGCATACTAGACGACACATCGTTAGCCTGTGCAAGGAGATGTCGACTTAAGTGGAAAGATGTCAGATCCGGTTGGGAGGGGGAGTATTTGGGCGATCGTGAAAACTGCAATAATTCTTTTGATCGCGAAAGGCAGCCGATGATTTTAAAAACGAAGCCAAATGCTGAATGTTGGCTGTATGATATTCATGAACCTGGTCGCCATTATCTTTGGAATTCTTCTCGTTATTTTTCTCTGTTTTACCCTCCTCATCTTCCTGGGTAAACAGGGCCATACTACTCTTGCCCGCAAGGATGCTGCAGTTTGTAACGTTCTTAAATAACGTTGCAAGAGTTATCAAAATCAGCAATACGCGTAACATAAGCCCATCAGATGATGCATAAAACCGCCAACAAAATGTATGCAGATCTTAGTTTAATGGTTGAAAATTTTTTTGTATTCCGGGATTTTAACGCCACCAATCCTGGTTCATGTGAGCCGGCATGCGAGTTCCATTTGACAGGATGCACCAATCAACCAAGTTCGTGCATGCGCCATTGGCAACAATGACCAGGGCATAAGTTTGCAACTTTCCAGGTGTCAACACTTAAATTGGTGAAAAGTTTCCATAACCTTGTGGATCAACTTTGTTGCCGAGCCTACCAAGAAATCCTTTATTTCAACAATCGTATATAGTAAACGTTTGCCGTTGATGAGTTCGGTTGTGCAATAAATTTTACCCGCAACAGTCCATTGGCGGAAGTCTTCAGCACCGCCTCCGGAATGTCATAATCTACGTCTACGAATTTGCCACCTGAGGTTCCATCTAGCTGAACTGTTTTTACAAGGGTGTCGTTGATTGTAATATTAAAGTTCCGGTCTTTTTCAGCACCATAATAGGTTACCCTAAGTTTGCTTGCTTGCCCGGCAGTATTCTTCAAATCATAACTGAACCAGCCTTTGGCGTTTCGCCAGTGCTGGTCTTTATAAACCCCGGTTTCGGATCGGTCGCCCTGGTAGTTATGGTCCGACTCAGGTTGTTGTTCCCCTGGCGCTACCTGGTCTATGGTAATTTTTTCCAGTGCAAGCCGGGTTTCTTCATGTGCTTTGAAGGCTTGCAGCTTTTCTGTAAGCTTATCGGCTGTTGTCACCGGCCAGTACACCATATAACGGCTGTCATGTATCGTGTAAAACGGAACCAGTTCAACCCTTTTGAAACGGTCGGGATATATGAAATTTGCTGCCGAAAAAGTGATGGGTTTACCAGGTACCGGTGTTAACGCCGGTTTGAAGTCTTTGTTTTCAGCTACGATAAACGGTGCTTCTTCTACCGGGTAAAGCGGACCATTGGCAATATGGCCCATCCTGCTGCTGTCTGCACGCAACCCAACGAGGTCGGTTGTATCTGTTGCAGCGGCGAGAACAACAGGACCGTGAACAAAAGACACCCAATCGGAGCCATCAGGCAGGTACTCTGTTTTCGTTTCCATAGGTAGCGAAATCGTTACCCGGTCGCCGGATTTCCACGTCCGGTTAATCGTAATGTAAGTTGCGGGGCTTGCACCAATGGCCACAGGTTTGTTGTTCACCAACACTTTTACTTGACCTTTTTTTACCCATCCCGGGTACCTCAGGTTTAGCGCAAAGCTGCTTGGGCGATTCATGGTTATTGCAATGGTTGATGTTTCGCTGGCAGGGAAGGATGTTGTTTGGGTAACGTTGATTCCTTTTTCTTTCCAGTTCAGTTGAGAAGGGATAAACAGGTTAACATAAAGGTCGTTTTCATGGTGACTGTATATCAGTTCACCATATTTGCCATGATTTTCCAGTCCCGAACCTACACAACACCAAAAACCCTGGTCTGGCTGTGAGTATACCCGGTAATGCCTTGGTCGCATAGGAGTGAAATAAACAAATCCGCCATCGGGATGTTGCGAGGACAAGATGTGGTTGTACAACGTACGCTCATAATAATCCATATATTCAACTGAAGGCTTTGCCAGAAAAAGGTGCTTCGTAAGTTTAAGCATGTTGTACGAATTACAGGTTTCGGGACCCTCTTTGGACTCCATCATTGATGCAAAATTGTCAGCAGGATGAAAGTGTTCCCTTACACTGTTTCCACCAATAGAAACTGTTCTGTTCTCCACTACCGTGTTCCAGAAGAAGCGGGCTGCATTTGCCCAATCTTCCTGGCCCGCAACTTCGGCCACCCGCATATACCCGATTACTTTCGGTATCTGCGTGTTTGCATGTAGGCCCGTTAAGGAGTCTTTTGACTCGAGTAGGGGATTAAGGATTGTCTGATGGGAAAAGCGCTTTGCGAGTTGAAGGTATTTTGGGTCACCTGTTATTGCAGATACATCCGCAAACACTTCGTTCATGCCACCATGCTCACTTCGTAGCATACGTTGAACCTGTTGGTCGCTTAGGCCGGTGGTCAAGTTGATTGCCCAATCGGAAAGTTTGACCAACACCGTTTTTGCTTTTTGATTACCCGCAATAAGGTATACATCGGCCAGCCCCGCGAACAGCTTATGGATGTTGTACCATGGCACCCACTTATTGTTAAGCGAAAAGCTCCCTGCATTGATCTTTCCTTCTGCAACATCCTTCCACATGGCTTTGCCACCGGGCACCCCGCCTACATATCCGTCACCGTTCTTCTGCTGGCACTCCGCCAGCTTGTCGATCATATAATTTAACCTCCTTAACAACTCTTTATCTCCCGTTGCCGCATACATATTGGCGAGAGCCGACAGATAATGCCCACCTATATGCCCATCAAGCCCGGTTCCTTCCCAGTTCCCATAGGTTCTTACCCCGGGTTCGATACCAGCTTCGCGTAGGTAGGGGGCAAGCAATTTATCAGGATTAAGGGCGAGTATATACTTCAGGTCTGTTTGCTGCGCCTGCCTGAAAGGGCTGTTCAACAGCCGGACGGCCGAAAGGGGAAACATTTTTACCTGGCCTGTTTGCGTGAAACCCCCAAATGGAACAGCCAACAAGATCGTTAAGGCAAGCAAGATACATTTCATGATTACATATTATTATCCGGGTGATCGCAAGACGGCCGGTCGGGTAAACCGCGTTTTGGGCCGCCATTCGCCCCAAAAATAGCGAGAGTCGTTGGTTTATGCTGATGTTATATGTAGAAAGTTGGATGTAGAGAGTTAAGAATTAGGAGTGCAGCGTTATGTAGGGAGTTGAGATTTAAGAGTGCAGAGTTATGAGTCGATAGCTTATGTTATATGTTGTATGTTGAATGTTGTATGGAGGGAGTTGAGATTTAAGAGTGCAGAGATATGAGTCGGCGGCTTATGTTATATGTTGTATGAAGGGTGTTAAGAGTTAAGAGTTCAGAGTTATGAGTCGGCGGGCTATGTTGAATGTTGTATGTAGGGAGTTAAGAGTAAAGAGTGCAGAGTTATGAGTCGGTGGCTTATGTTATATGTTGTATGTTGAATGTTGTATGTAGAGAATAATGAGTTAAGCGTGCAGAGTTATGAGTCGGTGGTCTATGTTGGATGTTGTATGTAGGGAGTTAAGAATTATGAGTCAATGCCGTTTAGTTAAGCAAATTTTTATGGACCCGGCCACAGGAATTCTATAGGACATCGTTGCGTCGCACTCTTGTACGATTGGAAGTAGCTGGGCAAACAAATTGCATAATCGGCTTAACTAAACGACATTGAATTATGAGTGCAGAATTATGAGTCGGTTGCTTACGTTATATGTTGTAGGGTAAATTTTTGTATGGGAGAGCTATGAGGTATGAGAGCAGCGTTATGAGTTGAGTTATGTTACACGTTGAATGTTGTATGGGAGAGTTATGAGCGCAGGGTATGAGTCTTGGTGTGTGTTGAATGTTACATCAATGTCGTTTAGGTATTGCAATCTTTTATGGACCAGGCAGCAGTTTTCTAATTGTAAATCGTTGCGCGGTGCCCCCAATATGTGGGTGGGTGGCACTCCTGTACTACAGCTACAACACGCAGCTCTCATGCAGTGCAACAGCTGAACTAAACGACAACAGATGTTGTATGTAGACCATTATGAGCTATGGGTACAGCTTTTGGAGGCTTTGGTCTATGTTGATGTTATCCGTTGAATGTTGTACGGGGGGGGATTGGCAGGATGGGGGGGAAGTGGGTTGTGCTAAATGGTAATGTTCTTTGAGAATTAAAGCACAGGCCTTATACGGGCGAGAAAGGATGTGTTTTAGTAAGATTATGCAAAGCGATAGTTTGATTTCTCAGTTTAAATAAAAACGGTGCGCAAGGCACCGGTATCATGGACGCAACTTATTCATTCACGATGTTCAACCAGATCTTTTCCTTGCGTTCGTAAGTTTTTAAAGCCGCCACCAGGCTATTTACCTTGCCTGCACAATTCCAGATGCGATTTTTCATATCGCCTTCGGCGCCGATCAAAATACAACCTTCGCTGTTTTCACTTGTATTGCCGCCATGTATTCGAATTCCTTCGAAGCAGCAGACATTAAGCACTAACGGCAGGTACTTTTTGAAGCGATTACTAAAGCTTAGGATGACTTCATATTTACCCCTGTCAATTGCCGTTTTGTTTTTGACTTTTTTACTGCAATCACCATTAAGTCCCCTGTCTTTGTCTTCACAGGTGTACGCAAAAAACTTACCATCGAGATACATCTTTCCCATAATGGAAGTATCTGTAAATACCGAACGAACTACTTTAAGCTCCATAATATATTTTTTAGAAAAGTAGAAGAAACATTTCGATGGTGCAATAGCCGCTAATAGTTTATCCCGGATTGTTGACTTCAACTGCAGGCAGAGCAGCGGCGAATAGTATTGTTGTGGTATAAGAGTGCGACGCAACCGGGGCTACAACAGCGTATCTGCCGCCGGGTTCATAAAAATGCGCTTATGTATACCAAAGCCAAAACAGGTTCGGAAACGTATACATAAACCCGCAGCCGGCAGGATACTGTATTTCCTGCCGGCGGGGGTGTGCTTAGGAATGCCTACTAGAAGGCGATTGCTTCTGCATTCAGGTCGAGGGTGTTCCAGTTTGGTACCGTTACAACCAGGTCGTGGTTGGTGGGCACGTTAAGTCCGCTGATTTTTTTATTGACCGGAACATTTGTAGTTCGCTCGATGGTAAATGCGCGTACTTCCACGTTTTTAACACTGCTACGATTACCCAGCCTGAACAACGACAGATCGGGTGCAACCGTAATATCTACTTCGGTTGCGGGGCCGCCGCCTACCCCGGTAAGCGCCAGGGATCGCATTTGGGTGCCCACCAGTTTTGAAAATGTAACGCTGAAGCTTTTTTCGGCATGCGGAGCAAACCTGATTTGCGAAGCATCGGCATTAACCATCAATGTATCCTGGTGCCCGGCCTGTGTACTTACATCTTCAATTACGAGCGTTGTTCCATCTGGCATTATGCTGTTGTAGGTATACTTGCCCGTGCCGGTTCCAACAATCCGTTTGGTGTAGTTTCGATCTACAGGCATGAGGTATGCGCCTTTGAAAAGGTAACAAGGATGTGAGTCGGGTACTTCGCTGAGGATTTGTTTACCAAAGGTGCCAACCCGCAGGCCATCCTCGTCGGTAATCTCGAGTTCGGCAGGCGACAACAGGAAATCAATGATAAAACTGGTTAGTCCAAATGGGCCGCTGAAAGGCAGATCATGGTCGGCAAGCAGGTAATCGCCATTGGTCATCATGCCCAGTGTAATCCCATCTTCACTGCAAAATTTGCGTGTTGTACCACCATCAAAGTAATCGAACCTTATCTCCCCGCCGGTGCGCCTGAACTTTAAACGGCAATTTGAGTTGGTGGGATTATTACAGTCCCAGCAAAACAGTTCAACTTCGTTGGGATCGGTGACGGTTGTACTACCATCAGGACTTAGTTGTGGGTTTCGCCCCGCGGGATAAACAAAACGGAATGGCATAATGCAATGCGAGTCGCTCAACTTATCGAAATAACCGGAGTCCCAAACTTCGCCGGATGGAATGAAGAACAGGAGCGGAGCAACATTGCGATCGCAGCCGGTCATAAAAGTATGCTCGATTTCGCGATACGTTTTTTGTACCCTCGCATTGCCCTCACGTCCCTGGTCGTGGAAGGTAAGTAAACTTTCGCGGCTGAGTAACTTGCCATGCACCCCGGTTAACCATGGCTTCCAGGCAGCCTCCGTTTGCGTGATGGTATCGTTTTCACCCTTCCACAACTTATCCGCGACAAGACTTGCGAGCGAAGTGCAATAGCCGGTAGCAAGTCCCCCGTTGGCTTTGCCTTTTAAGAAGTGCTTATAAAAGGCGAAGTAAGCCCCGGTAAGAACAGGGTGCCCGAAAACAGGATCGAGGAGTTCGTGCCATACTTCGGCCTTCCCAAAAGTATCTTCGAATGTGCCCCATGTTGGTAGCCCATCGGTAAAGTTGTCGAAAGGCAGGTTGTTAACCCCATAAGTAAAAGGTATTTCGAGGATGCCCGGACGTGTTGCTGTGCGGCTATTGCTGACAAGCCCGTCGGGGTTGCGCACCTGTACCACCACAGAACCACCTGGCTTCCGGCCCCGCCAGTACCAGGAATTACAAAGCTTAGGGTATTGGAATTTACCACACTCGCTGGTATCGCGGAGCCATTGATGAGCACAGCGGCGCCTGCCAAAAATGCTTTTCCGGTTAACTGCACGGTGGCATTTGGTGCAAGGGCCGCGGTAACAGGCTCAAGTTGTGGCTTTACCCTGATGGATACCCGGTTACTTTCTGTACCGTCAGGGCGGCGGACAAATATTGACTTCGCACCACCGGTAATGTTTGCCGGTACGGTAATGCTTAAACTTTCGTCGGGATTAATGTTGGGTGCAATCGACGCACTTTCGATTACCACGCGATCGCTATCGGTAAACCGACTTCCCCGAAGGGTAATGGTATTGCCGGGAAAAACCTGGTTGGGTGCAACTTCGGTAATGTATGGGCGGGTGAGCATCTCCTCCCATGCATCTTCACTAAACTGGAAAAACTGGATAAGGCCATCGCTGCCTGTTGAAGCACCGTCGGGACCCTGTGCACCTGGCTGACCTGGTGCACCGCGGCGACCATTGTCGGCACTGCGGCAAGTGTCGCCATTGCCGCTACGTCCGCCAGAACCTCCTGAACCGCCGACGCCTCCGGGTCCACCACGGCCCTTTTGACCACCCTGGTTTTTTAGCCTGAAGCTGTTGTTTGTAACAGTGCCCGCTAGTGTGCCGTCCAGTACGCCAATGGTCAGGCTTGCACCATTACCACCGCGCCCGCCGAGACCCCCACGACCACCATTGCCGCCGTCCCCACCATGGCCGCCATCGCCGGGGTCAGCAGTGCAGTGCCAGCCGAAAAACCATATCCGCTCGCCGCCTGCTGCGTCGGCCCCATCTCCACCGCGACCGCCCCGTTGACCAGCTCCCCCGATAATGCCATCTTCGCCATTCAGGTCGATGTTTGGTATGTTCGTCATCTCCTTAACCCACATTTCAAGTGCGGGGGCATGGCGACCTGTGGCCCCACCTATACCTGCTTCGCCACTTCTGCCATCATCTCCATCTAAGCCGTCACGCGAACCCGGCTTGGTATGAATGCCGTTCCAGCCACGCCCGTTAAGATCGGGATTGGACGCCCGCGGTGCGGTTGAACCCCCCGGCCGACGCCAGGTGATTTTCGCATTAGGTCCACAGATTACCTTCTCTGCAATGATGTAAAGCTTTTCAACATCGGGTTCAATAATCAAATGTGTATCGGTAAGATCGAGTACCTGGGCGATGATCACCGAAGAACCAACGGGTATTGTTTTCAATAACACCGGTTGCGGAGGTTCTGAAAGTTTGGGCCAGAGTGAGGGTGTTTTATCAGCCAGGTTTTTTATCAGCAGATCAGGATTAACGATCTTAAAACCCGGATCCTGAATTTTGATGTGGTTGGCAATGTTTATGCCCGGCCGGAAGGCACGTGCAGCAGCTGCAAGGGGCGGCACACCCGGCACCCTTGGAGGCCGAACTGGTGCAGAAGATGGCTCTATCGATGCGGTTTTGAAGGTTGCAGTGCTGTTGCGATTTGGAAGGAATTTAGCCAGTTGTTCTTTTTTCTTTGTCACATCGAGTGTAGTGAAACTGGTTGCGATCTTACCCCAGTCCACGGTGGCCACGTCGTTCTTTTTTGCGGCAACCAGTATTTTGCCCCGCGACATTTTTGTAGGCACGGTAACGCGAAGGGTCGACAAATCAGACAACTTCTGTACACCCGCTGCATTCATGATATCCTTGATCGGCTGTAAGCGGGAATGACTTTCATCGAGACTTGCGACTACGCGTATGCCCGCATGGGTTCCGATTTTTGTTCGTATTGCATCTTCAAGGTTTTTGGCGATTGCAAACCGGCTTTTAACTTCAGCTGCGTTGATTGCGCCTTTAGCGATTTGTACATCAGCAATTTCGCCCGTAAACTGGAACGCACGTCCGTCCATACCAGCACCAACTTTCACCGGCAGATTACCCACCGGAACGAGTTTACCTGGAATGCTTTTACTCCCTACATTGTTTCCATTTAGCTCAAGATTAAGCTGTCCGTTGTCGTCGCGGCTAAACCGGACCATGGATGTTTGACCCGCAGGCAGCGCTTGTTGACTTTGGACAGACTGCCAGCCGGCGGGGGTGTGTACACTGCCAACAATCAGGCCCGCAGGATCGATAAAAAAGGCTGCGGGGGGACTTTGCGATTCGATAATGTTTTGCCTGCCTGGCCCGATTGCCTGCGGTGTAACATAAGCTTCAAAAGTGAAGGAATCGCTTGTTTGCCACTCCGGAATGGTTCCCAACTCGATACTTCCGCGTTTGATGACGAAAGCGTTTTCACGTTTCGAGTGGGTAACATCGCCAACAAGCTTTACCGCGGTACCCTTAACTGATCCATCGAAAACATCATTGTTTTCGGTTCGCAAAAAGACAAGTGTTTTTGACATGATTTAGGATTGAAAGTGAATAATTGCGTTTGTTGCCCCTTAAGTGTTTTTGATCAGCAGCATGTATCGCCTGTCCGGGAGTCGTTAGCATTAAAAGGGACTAACAATAACAGCATTATTTTATTTAAATGCAACCCCCACCCCTGTGATAGATCAAGAAAGTAGGAGTGTAGTCTCGAATTCGTCGTGGTGATTTCATCACCTTTCAAGTAAATTCTTAGGGCGATTTTTGATGTAAGGTTTTGCTTTGCCAGGCTGTGGTATGCTTAGCAGCCATTAGAACTTGAACCAGGAGGGCTGAGGTGCACCAGATGGCACATCAGCAAAAGCCTGATTGAGCGCGCCAACTTAAAGAAGTTGGTCGAGGTATTCTGTGGTTGTATATAATTGTGGTAATATGGCGGTAAATGAGTCTTAACCGGGGTGATTACCGGTAGTGCTTTGGCTGGTTCCTCTTCTGCAATGCTCGTGTGGACACATCTGCCGAGCCGGTTTAAAAAGGAACAGGGATGATAGGGATAACCCGAATAATTACGATCTATAGATCTGCCAGGCAGAGAAATGATTATTCGTTTGAGGCCGGAGCGAGAAGAAATGTTTAGGCGATGAATAATATTCGCAAATCGGTTTAATTACAAACGGCATAGCAACAGCGCTAAACGAGCTTGTTGCGGATGGCTTTTGAAACGGCTTCATTAACACAGCTTACGTGCAATTTCTTATAAATGTTTTTAACATGAGAATGTACCGTTTCATAGTTGATAAACAGCTTACCGGCAATAAGTTTATAGCTGAGGCCGTCAACGAGCAAGCCTAAAATCTCCTGCTCACGGCTACTTAAATTATAGTCGGTGATGGAATCAACCTGAACGTTCTGGTGCTTAAACATTTTTAATACTTTAGCTGCAATTACCGGTGACATAGGAGAACCGCCTTCTGCCACTTCCCTGATAGCGTCGATGTATTTGGAAGGCACAGTACTTTTGAGCAGGTAACCATTAGCTCCGGCACAGATTGCCGCGAAAATTTTGGACTCTTCTTCAAACACCGTTTGCATTAACACCGGTACATCACTGTACTGCTGCCGGATGATCGCGACAGCTTCTATACCGGAAATTCCAGGCATTTGAATATCCATAAGCACGACATCGAGATCACTTTCGGTTAAACGTTTTACCAGGTTGTTACAATTTGCAAATGCACCGGAACAGGTAAACCCGGGACTACAATTTAATATTGCCTGGATGCTTTCCCGGGTATCTTTCTTGTCTTCAAAAAGTGTTACTTTGATGAGGGGGATCGACATGGTGACGGTTGACGATTACAAATAAACACCGGAATGACTATAAATACTATCACCACATCAGGTGATTTTTGCTTTCAGAATTATGGATGTGCCACTATCCCTGCGACTTTGGATTTCAATCGTTGCATTAATTTCGGTAGCACGGCGCTTCATACTGCTTAATCCATTACCCTCCCTTGCGCTCATTGGATCAAACCCTTTTCCATCATCATGGACGATCATTTTAAGGCTATGATTACCCTGGTAAAAGGTTATGTCGATCTCGTTGCAATCCGCATACTTTATTGCATTGTGTATGGCTTCCTTAAAAATGAGATAGATGTTTTTACGTTGACGCATATCGAGGTTTGCTGTTGCAATTTGGTCATCTGCCGTAAACCTGTATGCAATTCCCCTTTCGCTACAAATCTCCGCAGCATGAAGTTTCATGCGTTTTAAGAGATTTGCGGACACATCATTTTCGGGATTGATGAGCCATACAACGTCACTCATATTGTTAATTACATTCCTGGCGTTGTCGCCGATTTTTCCAAGCAGGTTGTTGGCAGTGCCGTTTTCTACTGCCAGGTTCATCCGGGCCATCTCACTGTAGAATGAAATACTGGAAAGTTCAGAGCCTACATCGTCATGTAGATCACTGGCTATCTGCATTCGCATTTTATGTTTTTCCAGCAGGTTGTTGGCGATCTGCCTGCGCCGGTGGTTTTGCCAAAGGGCGATACCTAAAACCAGGATGGCAACAGCTGTTGTTACAATAACATTTCGCTCCAGTGATTTTGCTTTTACTTCCTCGGTTTTGAGCAACAGTTCATGATTTTTGATTTTCAGGTTGGCTTGTTCAAGTGCCTTTTCATTTGCGAGGATAATAAGCTGCTTTTCGCGCTCTTGCCGTTGACCTTGTTCTACCTGTAGTTCAGCCTGGGTTCGAAGGTAGGCCAGCCGGTTCAGTTCCTTTTGCTGCTCTGTCAAACTAAGCGAAGCCAATTGTAATTGCATGCGTTGCCGCTGTTGAATAGTCAGGAGTTGTTGCCGTTTAAGCATTTCGGCGGTGAGCAGCTGCTCCGTTTTAAGCGAGTCTTCTTTCCTGATGTATTCATATTCTACTTTGGCCTTTATCGCATTGCGCGAGGTCTCATCATTAAAGGTACTGTCGCGATATGTTTTACCGGCTTTAAAGTGCTCATAAGCCTGGCGAAAATTGCCATCAATGCTGTCAAGCTGGGAAAGGCTGTAGTAACTTAATGCAACAAACGGTTTAAAATGCTCTTCTTTGTATAGTGCTAAGGCTTCCTGGAAGTGTTTTCGCGCAAGTTGATATTTTTTGAGCTTGGTATATATACTTCCAAAATGCCAGTTCACGTCAGCCTCACCCATTTTGCTTCCCTGTTCCCGGTTTGATTTAAGCGCCTGGCCATAATACGACAAAGCATCGCTGTAAAGCCGGTTTGATGTGGTGGTATCACCGGCTGCAGCAGCGATTTGTGCCAGTGCCTCAACATCGCCCCCGAGCCGGGCATGGGTCATAGGCAAAAGCCAGCGAATCCCCTTTATTTCATTTGCAATCTTTAAGGCCTTTAGATGCGCCTGCATTGCATCATCATATTTGCCGATTACAAAATAGGCGGTACCTAAAAGATTACTTACCCTGGCAATTTCTACCCTGTTTCCAACTTCTTCTAATAATTTCAAACTTTGCCGGTAATAATTAATGGTTAGTGGGTGGTTTTCCTGCAATTGGTGTTCTCTCGCAATCCTCGACATACAAAGTGCGAGCGGCATTTTATCCGGCAGTGGTTCATAAAGCTTTAAGGCCGAATAGTAATTTCTTAACGCCTCAGGGCTGATCTGCTGCGCAGAATAAGTATCGCCAATTGAACGATATGTATTTGCGATCCCTCGCTTGTTGTTTACTGCTTTATAATGTTGTAGCACGACGGAATAGCTATTTACCGCCGCCGAAAAATTCCGCATGGCTGCATAAGTATCGCCAATACTGAACATGGCTTGCCCAAGTCCGTCTTTATCATTTATTGCCCTAAAGCAATCATGAGCTATTTGAAAATGGGCCAGTGCTTGCTGGAATTGTTTTTGGTTCATTTTAATTAAACCTAATTCGCGATTAGCACGCCCTTCGCCACGTTTGTAATGGAGTTTATTAGAAATTGACAGGGCCTCCTTTGCGCAACGAATTGCTTCGGCGGTATCTCCCTGCATAAGTATTCCCCTTGTAATGTGGAGTAACGTGTTCACTTTATTGGTGTCCTCCATATGCACATGAAGGGCTTTATAAAGTGAGTCGATTGTTTTATGCTGGGGGAAGGAGTAGGATACACAGAAAAAAAGGAAAGCAAATAGCAGTGCCTTTTTCATAGCGGGTGTTTTGTAAAGAATGTTGGCACTATTAAGATATAATACTTTTATCATATCATCTAGCAGATCAGCAAGTTTATTAGTGATTGCAAATCCGTGATCATAGTGGATCATAACTCAATATCATTCAATTTAGCCGCTGCAGGCATCAAAGGCTTTTGTTTACAATGCAGTGCGAGTCCTTCCCGGATGGGCGATTGTGTGGCAACATCACAACGTGCAGACGCCTTAGTTGAGTACACAAGAAACGTGTTAAACAGATATAATCATAATAGGCCCATTCAGTTGTATCAATAATAAATACCAGGAAATGACATCGACAAAATACACCTTAGCTTGCGGCGGCTTTAAGAAGATTGTCAGCTACATCGACCGGATAGCTATGGGATAGATATTGCTGAGCCCGGAAGATTAATTTTCCAGGCTGTTGCATTCATTTCAGAAATTGGTGGAAAGCCATATAAAAATGTTCGACAAACTACTCGCTAAATTATTTCCTGGGGAAAGAATGCGAAATAGTATGTGGTAGCATGGATTTAAATAGCCTTTTTATGGAGCAAGCAGTGGATGCCAGATTACACTACGGTTGGTCCCGCTGTGCCCGCCCGTATGAACCCTATGCAATTTAGACCCATTTATCATCAAAAATATTGTCGCAACGGCCAGAAAACAACTCCCTGACAGAAGCAGGAACATGCACCCAACTTTTTTTAAACATTTGATTAAAATACTTGAATAAATCCAAAAACGATTATACCTTTGAAGTAATAATAAGAAGAATGGACCAGGTATTGAAAGCAGACGAGAAGCTAACGACAGAAGAGAAAATTAAAGAGGCGGCCAGGATTGTGTTTTTGAAAAAAGGTTATGCCGCTACAAAAACCCGGGATATTGCAGAACAAGCTGGTTTAAATCTTGCATTATTGAATTATTACTTCAGGAGTAAGGAAAAGCTTTTTGAGATCATTATGATGGAGAAGGTTCAACAGCTATTTGCTGCTATTGCTCCGGTATTTACTGATAAGGAAACTTCACTGAACACGAAAATTGATCTGATTACAACCAGGTACATTGATTTGCTTGTTAAAAACACAGATCTTCCGCTGTTTGTATTAAGTGAGATACGCAACAACCCGGAAAGCTTTAGTAAAGCGATCCATGTTGATGATGTTTTACTGAAATCGCACTTCGTAAAGCAGCTTGCAGAAAAGAAGCCGGATGTAAACCCGGTTCAGCTAATCATGAGTTTGCTCGGGATGCTTATTTTTCCGTTTATCGCTAAGCCGGTGTTACAAGCCGCAGGCGCAGTAAACGATAAAATGTTTGAACAGCTTATGGGAGAACGGAAAGAACTGGTTTCAAAGTGGATGAAATTGCTCGTCAGATAAGAAAATTTTTTTACCTCGCTTTTAATCGTTTGACTAAATCAAATTAATAAACGTCTTGATTAACATGAAAACTCCTTTCATCATATTATCAATCCTGTGCCTGGCTTCCGCCTCAAGCATTTCTCATGCACAGCGGGGGGATTACCTCACCCTTGAAGAGTGTTATGAGCTTGCAATGCGTAATTATCCCCTGGTGAAACAGCGTGGGCTGATCCAAAAAGCTTCGGCTTTAACCATTGAAAATATTCAAAAAGGGTTATTGCCACAACTCAGTGTGCTCGGCCAGGCCAGCTACCAGTCATCCGTAACAGAGCTCCCTTTCAAATTGCCCGGCGTTGTGCCGCCAACAATCAGTAAAGACCAGTACCGGCTTTATGGAGATCTAAGCCTGCTCGTGTTTGATGGCGGCCAAACACGGCAGCAAGAGCAGCTTCAACAAACAAGTGAGTCCATACAACAGCAACAACTGGAAGCTGAATTGTACAAGCTAAAAGAACGCGTTAATCAATTGTTTTTTGGCACATTACTCATCGCCGAACAGTTAAAGCAAAGCCATCTACTCATTAACGATATTCAAACAGGAATAAACAAAGTTCAAGCGGCAATTAGTTACGGCACTGCGTTAAAAAGTAACGCAGATGTATTAAGGGCTGAGCTACTCAGGAGTCAACAACGTACCATTGAACTCCAGGCAAATCAGACTGCTTATATCAATACGTTGAGCTTGTTTATCGGCCAAACAATCGGATCACCTTCTTTATTGGTCCGGCCGGCAGCTATTATAACAGGTAACGTCATCAACCGGCCTGAGTTGATCGTGTATAAGGAACAAAGCCGGCTGCTTGATGCGCAGGACAAAATGCTCGCGGTAAAAACCCGGCCCAGAGTGAACGTTTTCGTGCAGGCAGGCGCTGGCCGACCCGGCCTGAACATGCTCAGCAACAAGTTCGAGCCCTATTACATCGGTGGCATTCGATTGAATTGGAGCCTTGTGGGAATATATACGCTTAAACGTGACCGGTCGCTCATCGAAATAAGTCGTCAGCATATTGAAGTGCAGAAAGAAACTTTTCTGTTGAACACCAACATGATGGTTAGTCAACAAACTTTAGAGATCAGCAAATACATTCAATTACTCGCTTCAGATGACGAGATCATTGCTTTAAGAACAAAGTTTAAAAACACCGCTTTTGCACAACTGGAAAATGGTGTGATCAATTCAAATGATTACCTGAGAGAGGTGAACGCAGAGGACCAGGCCAGGCAAAGCAAAATAGTGCACGAGACCCAGTTATTAATGGCTGAATATAACCAACAAACAACCACAGGAAATAAACAGTAAAGTATGAAAACCGTACCGATAATTACTTTGATACTAATCAGCTTTATCCATTGTAGACAAAAGGAAAACGTATTTGATGCTGCCGGAAGCTTTGAAGCTGTTGAAACAATTGTTTCGGCGGAAGCCTCCGGCACAATTAAAACCTTTGATGTTGAGGAGGGACAACTTTTATCAGCAGGTGTTGTCGTGGGATACATTGATAGCCTGCAGCTCTACCTGAAAAAGCAGCAGCTAAGGGCGCAGGCAAGGGCCGTCTTAAGCAGGAAGCCCGACATAGCTGCACAAACGGCATCCCTGCAGGAGCAGCTTCGCCATGCAGAAAGGGAGCAGCTGCGTTTGGAAAATTTAGTAAAGGCAGATGCAGCTACTCCAAAACAACTCGATGAAGCTAATGCACAAATCGCCATAATCAAAAAGCAAATCGCTGCCCAGCATTCATCTTTGGTGATCAGCACTGGCAGCCTGAAGGAAGAGGCGACACCAATCCAGGTACAGGTGCAGCAAATAGACGATCAGCTTGCCAGGTGCCGGATCGTTAATCCTATCCAAGGCACGGTGCTGACAAAATATGCCGAAAGCAATGAGGTGACCGCTGTAGGTAAACCGCTTTATAAGATAGCCGATGTGGGCTCAATCACGCTCAGGGCATACATTACAGGTGATCAGATCAGCGGGGTAAAAACCGGGCAGCAAGTTAAGGTATTGGTCGACGACGTAAAGGGAACCTACAAAGAATACCCGGGCACAATTTCGTGGATCAGTAATAAAGCAGAGTTTACCCCGAAAACAATACAAACAAAAGATGAACGTGCCAACCTGGTTTATGCAATTAAAATCCGCGTGAAAAACGACGGCTATCTAAAAATCGGCATGTATGGTGAAGTAATGTTTTAAGTGAATTCCTGTCTTCTAAATTTCCATGTTGATGTAACCACGGCTTACAACTACTACAACAGCTAATGATCAGCGAGGTATACAATAAGTCGTCTTCTCTTAAAAAACCGCTATGAAAGCAGTAACACTTAACGGGCTCAGCAAGGTTTATGGCAAGGGAAAGGCTATTGCCGTAAACAAGGTGTCATTCGAAGTGAGCAATGGAGAATTGTTTGGTTTGATCGGGCCCGACGGCGCTGGCAAGACGAGTATTTTTCGAATGCTAACTACGTTGCTTTTACCCGATGGTGGCTCCGCATCAGTCATTGGCCTCGACGTGGTAAAAGACCACAAGAAAATTCGCAGCAGGGTAGGCTACATGCCGGGCAGGTTTTCATTATACCCCGACCTGACGGTTGAGGAAAACCTGACCTTCTTCGCGACTATTTTTAATACCCGTCTTGCAGAAAACTACCATCTCATCAAAGACATTTACATACAACTTGAACCCTTTAAAAAGCGCATGGCCGGCAAGTTATCTGGTGGTATGAAACAAAAACTTGCACTTTGCTGTGCGCTCATTCATAAGCCAGCCGTATTGTTTTTAGATGAACCCACTACAGGAGTTGACCCGGTTTCACGAAGAGAATTTTGGGAAATGCTCAAGCAACTTAAGCAGCAAGCAATTACCATTGTGGTCTCTACACCCTATATGGATGAAGCTAATCTTTGCGATAGGATTGGGTTGATTCAATCCGGGGACCTGCTCACCGTTGACACACCAGCGAACATCATATCCGCTTATCCCGAACAACTTTATGCTGTGAAAGCGGACAATATGCCAGCACTCCTTAAAACGCTGAGTGCTTACGACGAGGTACTAAGCAATAACGCCTTTGGCGAATATGCCCACGTCTCCTTCAAAGATCAAGCGATAGAGGTTAATGTCGTTCAAAGTTATTTGCAACAACAGGGGTTAAGTGGCATTGAACTGAGAAGAACTCCTGCGACCATAGAAGATTGTTTTATCAAACGCTTAAGCAACTAATATGAGGGAAGCAGTAATCAAAACCGATAAGCTCACCAAAAGGTTTGGTGAGTTTATTGCGACAAATGCCATTTCGTTTGAAGTGCAGCAAGGAGAAATTTTCGGCTTCCTCGGAGCAAACGGGGCGGGTAAGACTACTGCAATGCGTATGTTATGCGGCTTGTTGATACCCAGCTCAGGAGCAGGAACTGTTGCCGGATTCGACGTTTATAAACAAACTGAAAAGATCAAGAAAAGCATTGGTTACATGAGTCAAAAATTTTCACTGTACGAAGACCTGACGGTATTGGAAAACATCCGCTTCTTTGGCGGTATTTATGGCTTAAGCAACCAGCAGTTGAAAGCAAAATCAATCGAATTAATTCATAGGCTCAACCTGCAAAAAGACAAGGACAGGCTGGTTGGCACGTTACCCCTTGGATGGAAACAAAAACTGTCTTTTTTGGTGGCAGTTTTACATAGCCCCAAGGTGGTGTTTCTCGATGAACCCACTGGCGGGGTGGACCCGGTAACACGGCGGCAGTTTTGGGAATTAATTTATGAGTCCGTCGAAAATAGTATTACGGTATTCGTCACCACGCACTACATGGATGAAGCCGAGTATTGCAATCGTGTTTCTATAATGGTTGACGGCAAAATTGAAGCTTTGGATACACCAGGAAACCTGAAAGAAAAGTACGGGGCCACTTCAATGGACGAAGTCTTTTACCAACTGGCACGTGGCGCTAAAAGGGGTGAATAAATGATTGATCAATGAAACAGTTTTTAGCACTTATCAAAAAAGAATTTGCACACGTGCTGCGCGACCGGAAAACCTTGCTAATCTTATTTGGCATGCCCGTGGTCCAGATACTCATCTTCGGATTTGCACTGACGAACGAAGTCAAAAATGCAAAAGTTTTGGTCGTCGACCAGGCAAATGATATCGCTTCACGACAAATCATAGATAAACTTGAAGCGTCACGATATTTCGAAATCGAAGAAAAATCAAACAATGTGCATGAAGTTGAATCCACTTTTAAGCAAGGACAAGTCAAACTCGCAGTTGTCTTTCCGCTGAACTTCCACCACGACCTTTTGCATCAAAATAGTGCACAGCTACAGGTAATTGCCGATGCCTCAGATCCAAATACGGCGGCTACCTTAACCAATTATGTAAACTCAATTGTACAGGATTACACAACGGATCTTAACCGTTCCGAGGTGATGCCTTACCAGGTTACAACGCAGGTGAGGATGTTGTATAACCCACAATTAAAAGGCGCCCACAATTTTGTTCCCGGTGTGATGGCTTTGGTATTGATGTTGGTCTGCGTAATGATGACGGCCGTTTCCATCGTTAAAGAGAAGGAGACACGTACGATGGAAATTTTGCTGGCTTCTCCATTTAAACCCATACTCGTAATTGTAGCCAAAACAGTACCTTATCTATTATTGTCCCTCATCAATCTTGTATCCATTTTATTATTAAGTGTGTTTGTACTTGATCTACCGGTGAACGGTAGTGTTTTGCTACTCTTTGCTGAAAGCACACTTTTCATCATCACCTGTCTCACGATTGGCATTTTCATTTCGGTCAAAACGAGCTCGCAGCAGGTTGCAATGCTCATTTCGTTGATGGGAATGTTACTGCCGACCATTTTATTTAGTGGTTTTATGTTTCCGATAGAAAACATGCCGCTGCCTTTACAAATTATCTCGAATGCCATTCCAGCGAAATGGTTCTACATTATCGCTAAAGCCATCATGATTAAAGGACTGGGTTTTAGTGCTATTTGGCGGGAGACGTTAATTCTTGCCGGCATAACTCTCGTCTTGTTAATGGTGAGTTTGAAAAGTTTCAAAATACGGCTATCATGAGAACGATCAGGTTTTTATTGCAAAAAGAATTCAGGCAGATCTTCAGGAATAAGTCTATTCTGGCAATGGTGATTTTTATGCCGGTGATGCAGTTGATCATTTTGCCGCTTGCTGCAAACTACGAAGTGAAGAACATCAACATAGCCATCATCGATAATGATCATTCATCTTACTCGCAAAAGCTAATTGCAAAAATTACCGCCTCAGGGTACTTCAAATTAGCAGCGTACAATTTTTCATTTAAACAAGCCTTTAAATTCATCGAGCAAGACCAGGCGGACTTAATTCTTGAAATACCTGCTGGTTTTGAGGGCAACCTGATTCGCGAAAACGAGCAACAACTTTTTGTTGCCGTAAACGCTATCAACGGTACGAAGGCTAATCTTGGCGGTGCTTATCTTGGTACCATCATTCGCGACTACACTGGTGAAATCCGCTTCGACCTGGTGCAACCGGGGCGATTAAGTCCACAACCCGTTATAAGCGTAGTTCCGATGAACTGGTTCAATCCTTTGCTCAACTATAAATTGTTTATGGTACCGGGCATCCTTGCAATACTGGTTACCATGATCGGGGGTTTTCTTTCAGCACTTAACATCGTGAAGGAAAAAGAAGTCGGTACCATCGAACAGATCAATGTAACCCCAATTCGTAAACATCACTTCATATTGGGAAAACTCATTCCCTTCTGGATCCTTGGCAATGTGGTTTTTTCTATTGGTCTTTTAGTTTCGTGGCTCATTTATGATATAGTTCCACTCGGGAGCATTGTATTATTGTACGGCTTTATTTCAGTGTACCTGCTGGCGGTGCTTGGCTTTGGCTTGCTTGTTTCCACCTATTGCGATACACAGCAACAGGCAATGTTTATAATGTTCTTTTTTATGATGGTATTTATTCTCATGGGTGGACTGTTTACCGCAATCGACAGTATGCCACAATGGGCAAAAGTGGTTACCTGGTTTAACCCGGTAAGTTATTTAATAGAGGTAATGCGGATGGTTATTCTAAAAGGAAGCGGGCTTGTCGACATCTGGAAGCACCTTGCCATCATCGCCGGGTTTGCAGTAGTTTTAAACTGCTGGGCAATGTTGAATTATAAAAAGACGAGTTAGGAATACTCTGTTGTAATTTTACGCTACCAGCCAACCACTCCACTCGTCATCTGGTTTTTTCAAAAGAGCTTGGAACAGCTGAAATAGAGTAACTCGCGTGTGGACACGTCTTTGAACAGGTTGTAAATGGCATACCGATGACCCCGATTGGACGGATAGGTGTGGACTATCGTTCTGCGTGGCAGAAATCTGCCTACCTGGTACAGGAAGTATAGCAAAGCGCTCTATGTATACGGATTTCGTTTAAAATTTGAATTCATTATTCCGTGAAATCCTTGTGCCTGTGCTTATTGTGTACACACGGTAGGCCTTTAACGGCAAAGCTTGATGGCAGCTATGTTTTCTTCCGGGAACGGCCGAGACTCGGTCACTTATAAAATCTTCGGTACAGTTCACTTTCAACTTTCACTGCTATTGCCCGAAAGATCATTCTCAATTCTTTAGTTTTGTTTACGTTATCTGGGATAGTTTTCAATTGAGAACAAACTGTACAAGAGTGCGACGCCCCCGTCCGAATGGCTTCAGCCGGGCGGGCAACGGCTGTTGCACATTGTTCTTTCTGCCTGACTCATAAAGGTGTTCTCGGGCGGGTAGTATAGCTATATAGTTCCCAGGGGTTCTTCTAAATAATAAAAACGCTTACTTTACTGTCTAAACAACTTATATGCTCTCGAAATCGATGCAAGATGCGCTTAACAGGCAGGTCATGTTAGAAGCTGCCTCATCACAGGCTTACCTCGCTATGGCCAGCTGGAGTGAAATTCAGCCAGGTCTCGACAATGTAGCTGAGTACTTCTTTCTTCAAAGCGAAGAGGAGCGGGTGCATATGCTAAAGCTCATTCGCTTTGTAAACGAACGTGGCGGCTTTGCGCTGGTTCCGGCACTTCAACAACCCATTATAACTTTCAAAGGGTTAAAGAGCATGTTCGAAGAGTTCCTGAAACACGAGATAGACATTTCTCAAAGTATAAACGAGTTGGTTGACCTGGCATTAAAGGAGAAAGATTATGCTACCCATAATTTCCTGCAGTGGTACGTTAGTGAGCAGATAGAAGAAGAAAGAAGTGCAAGGGTATTAAACGATAAGCTGGAGCTAATTGGCAACGATAAAAGCGGGCTTTACCTGTTCGACCGTGATATCATGTCGACCAGGCAAGGTGAACAAAAGAAGTAGGATAGCCGAATACCTGCCTATGTAAATAAGGTATTGCGACCATCATCGTAAACATCGTTCTCCTATTGGCTTCATTAGGAATGATTGGCTGCTGCTTAAAAAACGGCGCCACTTTGGGATCGCAATGTTGCCTGGTAGTGTACGGTCTCCGCCTGGGGTACATAAGTGTGCCGACCGAAACTATATCGTAATTTTCGGCCTGCTGTTTCAGCTAAAGCCAATAACCACCATGTTGAATAAACCAATACGTGCCGGTATGAAATTGTTTGGACTTCGACTAACCTTTGGATCTTTACTACTTATTGCGCCGCTTAGCCAGTATGCCCAATCCTGGAAAGAGCTTGCTGAAAGGTCATCCGTGTTGAACCTTGAGCAGGGATCAATTCCTTTTCAATCGGCTTCATTCAGCGGCGGGTTTCTAAAGAGTTCACAAACACTTTCAGCTTTACATCCTAAGTCCGACACAGGGTTTGATTTTACCCCGGGCGACCGGCTAAAAGTACGCAGCAGTAAAGGCATGTATCATCCCGGCGACCTCAACATGCGCATTCGCCAGGGCGATTCTAAAGATTGGAAGTACTTCTCCACTGCAACAGACCGCAAGCCAGTTACAGCCTTGCCTGCTGCTGGTGCGGTGCTTGCTGCGGCCGACTTGTCGAACACCTTACCCGACGACATCCCGCTTAATGTTAAACGATTCTGGCAACTCGAAAGGGGTCAGCTTATACTGCGATTTGAACTCGTGAATCGTTCCAGCCAGGAAGTTGAAATTGGCTCCATGGGCATCCCCCTCATCTTTAATAACATTCTCGAAGGAAACACCCTGGTAAAGGCGCATGCAAAGAACGTTTTGTACGATCCCTACCTTGGCCTGGATGCGGGCTACCTGCAGGTAACCCGGCTGCATGGACGCGATTCAACGCTGCTGGTGCTTCCATATAACAAAACACCTTTCGAAGCATACAACCCATTAAACGACGATCCCACGCCAAGGGGAGTGGCCTTTGAAGGTTTTTACGAATGGGTTGTTTGCAGCAAGGCATATGCAGAGAATGAATGGAAAGCTGCAGAACAATGGAACCAACCCACGTCGATTATCGTCAAACCGGGAGAGACAAAAACATATGGCCTTCGCTTTGTGCTGGCAGGTCCGCCTGCCGGCATCGAAAAATCGCTCATGCAGCATAACCGGCCTGTCGCGGTCGGCATTCCGGGTTATGTATTGCCACAGGATGTAAATGGCAGCCTGTTTATTAATTACAAAAGCAAGGTAAAAGACTTACTGGTCGAGCCTGCCGGCGCGTTGACGATAGGTGCTGCGCAGACCGTTAAAAATGGCTGGAAATCGTATGCCGTAAGGGGAACAAAATGGGGCAGGGCACGGATAACGATCCGCTACGACGACGGGCTGGTACAAACGGTTCACTATAAGGTGATCAAACCCGAAAGAGAAACCGTTTCAGATTATGGCAATTTTTCACTCACCAAACAATGGTTTGAAAAAGAAGGTGACCCTTTTGGTCGCAGCCCATCTGTAATCACCTACGACAACGAAAAAAAGGAACAGGTGGTAGAAGATTCGCGGGCATGGGTTTCGGGCCTCAGCGACGAAGGTGGTGCGGGAAGCTGGCTTGGTGCAGTAATGAAACAATCTGTCATTCCCAACAAGTCGGAGATCGACAAATTGCAACGTTTTATCAACCAAACCATGTGGGGTCGCATACAGGTTTCGGAAGGGCCAACAAAGTTCGGTGTACGCAAGAGCGTTTTTTATTACGAACCAGACTCCTTACCCGCGGGTACCTATAAAAACCCGGTCAACTTAAAACAGTGGACATTCTGGCGAAAGAAAGAAGCCAACTCACTTGGACGTTCCTATAATTACCCACACGTTGCAGCGGCCCATTGGGTGATGTACCGGCTCGCCCGGAACCATACCGGATTAGTTACCGATCAAACCTGGGACTGGTACCTCGCCAATGCATACGAAACGGCCATGGCAATGGTTCGTCTCGCGCCACAGTATGCCGAGTTTGGGCAAATGGAAGGAACCATCTTTTACCTTGTGCTCAAAGACCTGAAAGCCGAAGGTAAAAGCGAGATGTCGGCCGCACTGGAAGCAGCCATGAAACAAAGAACCCTGCATTGGGCCTCATTGCCATACCCGTTTGGAAGTGAGATGCCATGGGATTCTACCGGCCAGGAGGAAGTATACATCTGGTCGCTCTTTTTTGGCTACGAAGAAAAAGCAGCAGTTACCCTGGATGCAATACTTGCATACATGCCTACCATCCCGCATTGGGCTTATAACGGCAATGCTAGGCGCTATTGGGATTTCCTGTATGCCGGAGGCTTGCGACGGGTAGAGCGAATGATCCATCACTATGGTTCGCCCCTAAATGCCATCCCGGTGTTAACGGAGTACCGGCGGAAACCGGATAACTTTTATTTGTTGCGTGTTGGTTACGGTGGCGTGCTTGGTGCACTCTCCAACATTACCGAAGAAGGATTTGCACCAACGGCTTTTCACAGCTATCCTTCCACCCTTAAAAACGATCCTATATCCGGTGATTATGGTTCGGGCTTTTTTGGCTATGCTATCAATTCGGCGACATACCTGGTGCAGCATCCGGACTTTGGATGGCTGGCATTTGGCGGCAACGTAACCAGGAAAGACCAGTGGATAGAAGTGTCACCCACAACTGCTGGAAGAAGGTCTGTTTTCATCGCTCCTGCAGGTGTTAGCGTGAACCTAAAAGCAGGGCAGATAACAAAGATAGCTTACCAACCATCCACTGGTCAGATCAAGATACAGCTTGACGTAGCAGATCAATTTACGCCAAAAGCTTTTATGAGCATTGAGCAACCAGCAGCTAAAGCACGGTACGGTTATAAGGTGGGCGCCGGTATTCAGACGCGGGACAACTATGAAATAAACCTTGGACAACGGGAAACAGAAGTAGTACTGGTTCGCGTAAATAAGTAATTGTGGCCTATCAACTTCAATCAACGACGTTTAGATTTATTACAATGCAACGAGACTAAATACTTGTGCAATTGAAATATGCAATCTCCGATTCGGGTATTTTTTTTGGCACCAGCCGGTGATTATCTATTTAACTTCCGTTGCGTCGCACTCTTGTACTGGTGTAGTTGACTCGGCTAATCATTGTCACCTGCCAAACGCGTATACAATCCAATGGTAGTGCTAAGTCGGTAAAGGCACGGTGTTCATCTTGCTTTTCCTCGTTCTGTTGATAAGCATTACAACCGATGAAAGTAGTGCGTCGCAACCGGGGTTACATCTGTGTTACAAATGCCTGGTCCAAAAAAATGCTTTTTATTCTGCGTTTACTGGGTTGTTGTTTTATGCATGAACAGTTGGCAAGCCTGGGTTCTATGGTGCCTTCCTTACTTCCACAAACATTGACGTTGGTTTAAGATCAATAACGTTTGCTTAGATTTTACATAATTCGGGAGCAATTGAAAAAGTGATACAGCGGAGATACTGAACACCCAAACACGTTCGTTATAAATCTCGCGCAAAGCGCTTTATACAATCACCATTAATTGCCCGATTAACTGTAAATGAAAAACCTGATTTTCGCTGCAATCTTTACCATTGCCGCCACCTCGCTTTCTGCACAAGCAGATTCAACTACTATCGACACATCGAGATCCGTACAAACAAATACGGTTGATAGTGCCTCGATGTCGAAAATTTATGTCATCAGATCCACCGGGCATGTTGGTAGTGCCATAAACCTCAGGGTGCTGGTAGACGACATGATGTTTTGCAAAGTACACAACAACCGGTACGCCGAGTTTTTTGTTCAGCCCGGTACCCACCTGTTTAATGCCACTTCCTGGGACAAGCCAGGTTCCAGAGAAAAATTCGCATTGAAAGTGCCGGTAGAAGCAGGGAAGACCTATTATATGACCATGAAGATCAAGCAGCGATTTGCAAGCACCGAAATCACCCTTGAGGAAATTACTTACAACACTGCCGCGCCGCTGATTGCAAAATATAAACACGACGAATGCGATTAAACTGCGGCCGGTACCAGTCCAGGTAATTATTGGTTCAAATGTAATTGTTAAGCATAACAGTTCCAGGTTGAAGATGATGATACCGTTTACAGGGTAGGCTGATACAATGTTTTTATGTGCATGAAAAAGCTGATAAAATATTTTGGGGGTTTATTGCTTTCACCTATTGTAAGTGGTTAAAGGATGGTGTAATTTGATGATTACTTAACCCGGTTCCACTTGCTTTCAGGAACCGCGGGTATGATGATGGCGGATAGCCTGAGAGGACATCAATTCTACTTTTCGCCATCGTGAAATTGCGCGAAACCAACGGAAAACTCCAGGCGGTACGTAAAGTGTGCCTGTAAAGAACTGGCCAGGGCAGCATGTGCACTTAATCAAGCTAACACCCAGGTTGGCTTAATCATATCTGAACGCCAGAACCCGTTCGCTTAACAATCTCCATGTCATGGCACCTTTAAAGCAGTATTTAATTCAACTGGTTGAAGCGCTAAAAACATTTGATAAAACGGGTGCAGTGGCAGTTGTTGAAGAACTGATCGCCTGGCTCACTTATACAAATGAGCCCTTCGATGTAGATGATGCAGAAACTATAATGCAGCAACTACGAAGCAAACGGATGTTTGTTTCGATGATGAAAGTGGGCGACGCGCTTATCCAGACAGGAAAGGAATCGTTTAAAATTCGCAAGCTTTACGGGCAATCCCTTGTTGATCAAAATATCTTCACGGCGGCAACTGCAATATTAAGCGGGTTGATTCATGATGCCGAAAAGGTGTCGCATGTTGATGCAAATGCAAAAAGCGAGGCCAATGAAGCAAAGGGCCTGTTAGGGCGCATTTTTAAGCAGCTTTATATTAACCGGGTTCATGATTCTATTGAAAAGAAGACTTACAATTTAAAGGGTGCAATTGATCACTACCTGGAAGTTTACAATTCGGAAAGTCAGACTTATACCTGGCATGGGATCAACGTAGTGGCGTTGTTGCATAGCGCGAAACGAAACGGCATAGACACATATTCATACCCCGATTTCACTTCTATTGCAAAGACGATTTTAGACACAATAGCAACAAGGTTTTACAAACAGGAAGCCCTTGCCTGGGATCTTGCAGTTGCCGCAGAGGCTTGCGTAGCACTTGGCCGTACTAAAGAAGCAGTTGAGTGGTTTAGCGTTTATGCACGAATGCCTCTCGTTAATGCTTTTGAACTTGCCGGAACGCTTAGGCAACTTGAAACCGTCTGGAACCTGAATATGAACTCAGCAGCAGGCAGCCTGATATTGCCTTTGCTCAGGTCTGAATTGCTCAAACGTGAAGGCGGAACTCTAACGATCAGTTTCGATGAGCTGCAAAAACAAAAAAGCAGTGAGATTGCCACGACCGAAGTCTACAATTCCCTCGCGGTTAAGACCCCGGATCAATCCGGCCTTCGGCTTGAAAAGGTATTTGGTGATGACTCTTTCAAAACTTATAAATGGTACATGCGGGGGGCATCGCGGTGCCTGCCAGTGGCAAGAATTGGAAGGGATAGCTCGAAGGGCGCCGGAACAGGATTTCTTTTAAAAGGCCAGGAGCTACATCACAATTTGAACGATGAGTTGGTGTTAGTAACGAACGCGCATGTGGTAAGTGATGATCCCCATGAAAAAGGCTTGAGACCGCACGAAGCAGTCATTATTTTTGAGGCTTTGGATCGTGATGAAGAATTTAAGGTTGGGGAGATCCTTTTTACATCATCCAGCTGGGAGCTGGATGCCACGATCATAAGGTTTACGCCACTTGACCAGCAACGATTACAAAAGCTCACCTCGGGTATTGACCATTATCCAGTCGCTAAAACACTGCCTTTACCCGCTAGTAACGGTGTGGCTGAGCGAGTTTATGTTATTGGTCATCCGTATGGAGGCACATTACAATTATCATTTCAGGATAACATTCTACTGGATTGCGAAGATCCCAGGTTGCATTACCGCACCCCTACTGAAGGTGGCAGTTCCGGCAGTCCTGTATTCAACCAGCAATGGGAACTGATCGGACTACATCATGCCGGCAGCGTAGAAATGAGCTGTTTAAACGGCAAACCGGGCACTTACAACGCTAATGAAGGAATAGCTATCCAAACCATCAGGCGGAAATTCGCTGAAAAGGACTGGTGAGCATGTCTACCCGGCAACAGATTTATAAGCAATGCAGCTGGCAACGCGCCATCGTTCCAATTGTTATTGGCAGGCAAGTGTTTGTGAGGTCGTTGGTGAATTTTAGACATCGTCTTCTTTTGGCGTAAATCGGTTCTTCTGCTAGGGTTTATTACGCCGAAAGGACCCCAAAGCAGGTCGATAAATTTTAGCTCCAGTTGATTGCCGGATTCCAGTTTTATCTATATTTGCGCTCCTGACAGCAAAAAGTACCCCTTAATGTTGCAATGCCCAGGTGGCGAAATTGGTAGACGCACTGTGTTCAGGTCGCAGCGTTCGCAAGGATGTGCTGGTTCGAATCCAGTCCTGGGCACAACAAAGATTTCTAAACCCCTGTAAATGAGTGATTTACAGGGGTTTTTTAATGCTGTGGGCCATTTTTCGCCGCTTTTTCAAGCATATTCTTACTGAGTTTGACACCCAATTGACGCTCACTTTGACACACAGCCGTTATGAATGGTACGCTCATAACACGAGTGTCATAGCAAAATTTTAGCTTCCATCTCTTGTTTTGCCAAGTTGCCCGGCATTGGCAATGGGATAAAATACGTTAGGATCTGTAGGATGAAATCCGATAAAGTCCATTCGCCCTATACCATGCTCCTCCCCAGGTACAGCAAATGACCCTAGGATGTAAACATGGGCTTCGAAAAAACTCTTAATGTTCTTTGACTTCGACGTGAATCGGAGTTTTCAAAGTCCTTCCATTCGCTAATAGCCCTGGGTTCATCCGAATACTTACCGTTCGCTTCAACCCGTTTTACCCATATCCAATTGAACCTGTTATACACGTTGGACATCTCTTCGGTTTCGTCCTCAGCTACATTGCCTGGCCTGCCATTTGTTTTCAGTCGCTTTTTACGCCTGTCTCTTTCCTTCTTTCTCATATTCCCTTAACTACTTGCATGAAGGAATAATGTTTTTGGATATTCATCATTTTCATCCAACGTTGAGCATGATATCTTGTGACCAGATCAGAAAAACCACGATTATAACGAAACATGTTTTCATATCGATACTAGCTAAGTTTTATTTTAAGGATCGTGATACCCCGTTCCGCCCAGAATGTTAAGTCCTGGTGTTCTTCTACTGTATCGTTTAATGGAAGCCTTTCAGTTGTGGTTAGGTTATAGGTAGTTCCGTTAGCCCCCAAGTCAGTAGCTACCTCGTTATCTTAAACGACTGCCTGATCTTACCTGGTCCATTGACCTCGAGAAAGTAGTTACCTGTTAGTACATTGTAATCCAGTTGCAGGCTCTCGGTACTGCTTCCCGCGGTGTGGTTGATCGACTTAGCCGATATCAGCTGACCAATGGCATTCGACAAGCGAACCGTGTATATCCCTGTTGGTTGGTTGACAAACTGCAGGTTGATAATTCCGCTAGTTATCGGGTTTGGATAAACCAGGAAACCAGCTTTTTTATTGGTAATAAATACATTTACCACGTGGCTCAACTGTATCTGTCCATTTACTCCGATGCTGCGCAGCCGGTAGAAGTTGTTACCTTGTTTTGCATCCCTATCAAACCAGGCATAATCAACTTTACTCATGTTGTTACCTGTTGCCGGTTTTGTAATAGTACTTTTGAAAGTTCGGCCCTCATAAGACTTCTCCAGTTCATAGTGCTTGATACTACTTTCATTTTGCACCTTCCACTCAACGGCAATTCCATCAGCCTGCTGAAAAGCTTTAAATGAAGTAAGGGTAACAGGAAGCGTATTCAATGTTTTCACCACGACTTTGAAGCGGTCGGCAGCTGAAGAACGAACATCAGCGCTAACGGTATAATCTACATAAGTTGAAGTCGTAAGGTCGAGCGGGGTTTGACTGTTCAGGTAAGAGTCATGCAAATAAGCAGCATATCCCGACAACATGTTTTTACCGCTGATTTCGAAACGGTAGCTTCCGATCCGGGTATTGGTGAGTTGTAAAAAGACCGTGTCTGCAATCATCACTTCAGGTCGCTTGTCTACGATCAGCATGGTGTTGCCGGCGCGCACCGCAAGGTTTTCTGAAAAGTTGTGCAGCTTTATAATATCTTCTGGAGTCACCTTGTCCGAATATGCATTATCAAAGTTCACCCTTACACCGTCAACTAATTCAGGAGCTTCACCGGCAGGCACCGACAAAAGATTTATCGAAAGCTCGGGCTGTAAGGCTACGGTTCGGAATGGATTGAATGGCGGCAGCTGGTCTGACTTAAAGTCTTCAATAAATTTTACGACTGCATCTGCACCACTTGCCTTGAGCATAATTGCCTGCCCGGAATGGATGAACTGCAGGTTGCTATTGTCGGAGGCCGCTCCGGCAAGTTGTGGGGTTTGACGATACACACCAGGGCTGAGCCGTTCGACAAGCCGGTACCCGCCAACACCTGTTGTACCACCAAGGTTTGCGTCCCAGGCGTAATACAAGGGGTTTAGGTTTGCAGTAGAGGCAATGTTCTCGAAACTTACCGGGGATGCATAAGGGTTTCCCACCAGGGTATATCCCGGGCCTGTAGCAGGTACCACTATGGGTGGCTGTATTCCCATGTTTAAATCACCGGTGCTGCGTAGGGTAGTGGGTTTACGCAGGTTGTTTGATGGCAAGGCTGACTTGTCGCCATGTACAAAAACCCGGTAAGCATTGTGGCTCGAAAGCGGGAGCGTAGTAGAAGGTAAGGGCAGCCATTGCGGACCGGCAATTCCGCCCTGCTTATACGTAAAAATTGTTGATGAGTCTGAAAACCCATCGAAGCCAGTAGCACCATGGTAGAAATTTGAAAAAAGAAGCGTTCCGTAGTATGGAAGCGCCTGTCCACTTTCTTGCCATGTTTCCATAATGCTCCGTGTTCCATTAACCGGCACACTTAACAACCTCCACGCCCGGTGACCATTATCCGGAATATACCGTTCTACGGTTACTTCGCCCATAACGCTACCTGATGATTTTCCAACGGAAGCAGTTCCGGTAGCTGATGACTTGATAATCATTTTTCCTCCCGGGTTGATCGTGATCTTACCATTGACGATCATATCGGGCCCTTCACCATCTACAACCTCGAGGGTGAAGTTATTATTGATTGAGATGCTGCCCCCGGGCGTGATTGTAGTTTGATCAAGCATGATATCCGTGTTCAACCTAAGATCATGCCTAATGGTGATTGTGTTTGCCCTGTAGTCCGGGCGAGTCGTAGCCGGAGATACAATGATTGTTTTGAATGAGTCGGGTGAGGACTCCCAGGTACTATATGATGTAAATCCTCCAGGTTGTCGTGAGCGGAAGTGATCCGCAGGATTACTAAAGCCGGGCGGTGAGTCATCATTTAGTATACGGACCTCCAGGGTAGCAGTCAACAGGTAAGCATTAGTGATACTCAAAAGGTTCATGTAAAAATATTCATTGTCTTCACGAATAAGATCCGCGAGTATTTTAATCGGTATGGTTGTCGAAATGTTTCCCGCAGAAATATGCCAATTTGTATCTAAAGGAACGTAGTCGTTTAAGGAACGTGCAGAGCCATCGAGGGTTCTGACCCTAAAGGTTACTCCACCTGCTGGTGCAGGTGCTGACAGGTCAACTTGAATGTTGAATGTTGTTGTCCCGCTGTTACCTTCGTTTTGCATTACCGGTGAGGGGGGCATCGTTATCTCACGGAGTTCAAGTACATCATCATTAGTGATTGTTGCAGTCGCAGTACCAACTGTGATATCTGCATTTGTCGCGTCGGTAATGCTTACGTTAAAAGTTTCGTCTGCTTCCTTCGCAAAGTCACCAAGAACATTTACGATAACCGTTGTTGAAGTACTATCATGTTGAATTCGACCAACGGACGTTAAAGACACGAAGTCACTTGCTGGTGATGCTGTGCCACCGATCGTAACAAATCTGAAAGTAACACCCTCGGTTGGCGCTGGAGAGGATAGGCTTACCTTGAATTCAAACTTCGTAGTGCCACCGTTCCCTTCAGCTTTTGAAATGTTTGCTACTGACAAGGCTGGTAACAAGAGCGTGTCATCGTTTAAAATTGTACCCGTACCAATAGAGTCAACAATTATAGCGTTGTAAGCGCTGGTAATAATCATTTGGAAGTCTTCATCTGCTTCGGCAGCGCGATCACCCAGGATCTGAACAGGAATCACTGTTGATAAGCCTCCTTCCGGGATCTCATACAAAGTACTGCTGATTATCGGTCCATAATCGATGGAAACCTGAGCAATACCAGGCTTAAGTGCAACTGAAAATCTGACGCCGCCTGCTGGTGCCGGATGTGATAAAGCTACCTTAAAACCCATAATACCGCTGTTGTGTCCCTCAGTTTGCTGCACGTCGTCAATGGTAAGGTTAGGCGGAAGCACCCCGTCATCACTAATAATCGTTCCAACAGCAGTTCTGGGTGCAAAATTGTCGATGTTGGCCTGGGTGATATTTACGTTGAACGTCTCGTGGGGTTCTGTTGTTCTGTCGCCGGAGATATTGACGGGCACAACAATCGAACTACTGCCTGAGGGAATAGCAAAAGATCTGTTCACGGGCGTATAATCAACACCTGGGGTAGCCGTACCCTCGGAAGTGTTCAGGTGAAAAGTAATGCCTCCCGGAGGCGCCGGCTGCCGCAGGTTAACATTAAAATTGAAAAGGGTGGTACCTGAATCTCCTTCTGCTTGCTTCAAATCGCCTATTTCTATCGGGCCCGCAACGCCGATGGTAGAAAGGTGTTCGTAGCTTCCGCCGTTGATGGGTTTTCTCGACTGCGGATTTTGGTAGAACATTTCTGTAACATCTGTAATATCGGCAATGGTATTGGATTGATAATAGAAATAGCTGATGGCGTTTTTTCCGCCGTTAGGTAGACTTACCATTAATATATCTGTAGCAAGAAGACTGCAATTGGATGTGCAACCTTCAAATTGAACGGTCAGCACCTTCTGTTCTACGCCTGCAACATACGTATGAAAAATAGGCGTTGTGTATCCGAATACAATGGTGTATACAGAGTAAGGAAGATTATTAATGGTTTCCATGCTGGTAACTACCTCAACATTTTCAGCCGTAATACCTGTATACAGGATATTAGGGCGTACTCCATTTAATCCGGGAACCAGGCCGGCCTGGTTAAGAATGGTTGGTGATTTCGACTCCCCCGGAACGGGTACAACACTTGCCGGTATCGCCAGGGTTATCGTAACCTGGTCATCATACCTTGAAAAAGACACTGTAGACCTTGTATAAATATCAACACTTGTTGGGGTTGATCCGGGCTTTATCGTGGCTTGCATTTTCTGGCAAATCGCAGTTAATCCCTGCAACATAAGCGTCAATAACACAAGAAAATAACGAAGGGGTAAAAGATGGGGCATAGCAATGTTCTTAAAAAGGATAAATTACAACACGCGTGGTTTGTCAATCGAACATGGAGGTAAAAGAAACGATATTGGCGTTAAACCTGAGTTTACCATCATCCAATTAATACATGATCTTATCCTTGAGCTTGTTCAAGAAATTACAAGATGTATTGCCGAGTTAGGGTAAGCGACAGTGGGGAGTTTCATCGCTCAGTCAGATGATGAATATAATCTTTATTTCGCTGCTTTGCAACACAGATAGCTTCAACGGTAACAAACATTAAATACTATATTATCTCAAAACAGTAGACGAGGATCATCCTTTCGCCTCGTTACGGAATGTAAAAAGCCTTGAGGTCCATTGCGTCTGTCTACAACAGCCGGAACAAAGGTCTATAGATTTACTCCTTAAGTTCAGATTATTTAGGAGCTTAACAAATTAATCCAAGTTGGACACAAAGGCCGAAACTCGAAGGGTGCTATTTATAATGGCGTAAGAAGGGAAACGTTTTCTTGCAGCTATAGTTTAAAACGCACCTTATCCACAGGTCGATATATTTAAGTGTAAATCTGAAGTTTATAACTTCATCACCAACTTAAGTTTACCCCAAAGATCATTATCAAAGCCAGACGCTGCAGGTTGAACATTGCCGGCATCTTCACCCATTCGGATCACTACGAGATTCTGTGAGGGAACGACATATAACTTCTGATCATTCTTCCCCAAGGCAGCGTAAGTGTCTGCCGGCGCATTGGAGATTAGTGAACCGTTAAATTTAAATTGTGTTTGGGGCAGCATGTAGCTGCTTTTTCCATTAAGCCAGGTTAAATAACCATAACTGGGGTTAATGTCTTGAGAACTATTTACCTGGGCGGATATATAAGCTGAATCGGTTAAAATAGGTTTTCCATCCCACATACCTTTGTTTAGTAACAGTAACCCAAAGCGAGCCATACTACGGGGTGTGCTGAAATATACGTTGTTGTAGCCCTGCCTTACCCAAAGCCCATTCATACCGATAGGATTCCTGATTTTTTGCTGAAAATAGTTGTTGTAAGTAGTATGAGTGGCAGCTTCTACCACTTTTTCCAGCAAGGTGTATGGTGCATTGTGATACGCCCAACGTGTTGATGCATCAGCTTTATACTGCAGGCAGGAGGGTAAAGTGCAATCGGGATTTCCTAATCCATCATCAAAACCGGTGGTCATAGTAAGTTGATGACGAATGGTGATGAGGTTTTCTTTTTCAGCTTGTAGTGACGTCCATCCCACACCGAGATATTTAGAGGTCTTATCGCTCAGCCTTAGTTTACCTTCTTGTTGCGCGATCCCTACCAGATATGATGTAAGTGTCTTTCCAGCCGATGCCCAATACCAGTTACTATCTGCATTGAACGATCCAAAGTATCGTTCCACTACTATGCGTCCGTTCTTAAGCACAATAAATCCTTTTGTGCCTTTCTGATCCAGGAAAGTATAAAGGTTATTAAGTTCTATCTCATTCCATCCTTGCGAAGATGGTGTAATCATCTCCCAGCTACTTGATAGCGGGGGAAAGTACATGCTGGAATAAGAAAGTGTGTTGTTCTGTTTCTTACAACTCGTAGTTAGAATGGTCGCAAAAATTATTGATAAAAAGCATCTCATAAGTTAACTATGACGATGGGGGTAATAAAACGTTTAATGTGTCAAAGCGATATTTACGCTTAGTGGACCAGAACAGTGAATATGAGACGCAACCCTAAAAAGTTGGCGGGTAATCAGCGTGGGTACAAACTTATTTGTAAAAATTAAAATTGTTTTAGTAGGAATTTTTACCTGATATCAGTGTTTGATGCATCTTAAGCCTAGCAGTTAAAATTTGCTGGTTGGTTCGCTCTTGTTTAAATTTTCATCCCGAAATTATCGCAGACGAATAAGTTTGTTAGTCAAGTTTGAACAACCATCAAAAGCTCGGCAGGTTCATACACCTAAGCACAGCTCGATTACTAACCCACGATGAAAACACTTCACAGGTTCCTTAGAACAAGATAGAAGAGTGGGCGAACCCAAAAAACGATTGCTCACTTCGTCGAGCAATTAAAAAGAAAAGAGTTTAAAAAATACTTAAACCAGGTCCAGAAGACCATCCCTTAATCTTATAAGCTTTACATTAATGGGTGTGTACTTAGTGCATCCTGAAAGTATCCAGCCTTGCTCCGGGCGACGCTGAGCAGTCAGTTCCTGCATCTTCTCAGCACGCTTTTGCAGGGACGAGATCGCCGGTGGTAGCGTTCGGATACCGGCAGACAAGCTTACCAGCAAAAAATTCCGGAACCGGTCCCTGTGTTTTTCTACTAAAAGCCGTGATGGTGCTAAGTATTGCAAGGACAAGGATGGCTATTAGGCTGTTATCAGGTGTTAGAACTTTCTTTGTGTGACTTTGTACTTGCACGGTCATTTCTTGTTTGTTTTTTGTTTGAACTATTATTTATGGAATTAAAATTAAGAGATAGCCCAACAAGGCTCCACCTATAACAATGAATGCCGTATTCATCTTTTTAAAGTAATAAGTTACGGCAAAGCTGAGTACCACGATAGTAATGGTTCTCCAGTCCAGCAATGTCTCCCTGCTCATTTCTACTAAAATGGCAAAAATGATAGCAATGGACGCTACATTCACTGTATCTAAAAAAGCGCTGAAGATCTTAGAGTGTCGAAGCTTTAGTAATAAAGGGTTAAAAAGGGCAACAAAAAGAAAAGAAGGCAAGAATATACCTATTGTTGCGGCAAGGGCACCACCGAAACCACCAATCTGCCAGCCGATAAAGGTGGCTGAGGAAAAAACCGGCCCAGGGGTGAATTGTCCTACAGCTATCGCGTCAATGAGCTGCTGTTTTGTGAGAAGGCCGCTGGCTACCAGCTCCGCATCTAAAAAAGCAAACAAAACATAGCCGCTTCCGTAAAGGATAGCACCGACCTTTAAAAAAATCAGAAACAATTTCAGTGACGTAACATTAGGATGTGAGTAGCCAATCTGAAACAAGGTGAACGGAAAGATGCTCCAGGCTGTGTTTCTACCGCTCTGAATGAAATAGAGCAAGATCCCAACCAGGCCCGCACCAAACAGAACGAAAATTTCGTTCAGGCCAGCTAAGACAGCTATTGCGGACAAAGCACCTAAAATGGCTAATTGCACGTTTTTCAATGCCTTCTTTCCGAGATTGATCATAGTTACTACGATAACAGCAATTATCGCAGGCTTGATGCCATAAATAAAAGGTTGCACTTGTGGCAACTGGCCATACAATTGATATGCCCATGCAAACAAAGCCGTAATAACCACCGCCGGAATGATAAAACAACTACCAGCCACCACTAGTCCCTTCCAACCTCCTCTTTCATGGCCGATGTGCATGGTCATTTCCGTAGAATTTGGACCAGGGATTAAACTGGTAGCTCCAACTAAATCCAAGAAATGCTGATGGCTCATCCAGCCTCTTTTTCTAACAACTTCTTCTTCCATCATAGCGATGTGTACGGCAGGGCCGCCAAACCCGATTACACCTAACTTTAGAAATAATCGGGCTATATCGCCAAGCCTGGTGTTATCCTGTCCCATTGCGTTGTAATTTACTGTCGACCGACCATCGGCCACCACCTTTGGTGATTAAGAAAATGCTACCTAACAGCATTGCGCAGTCTGTTCGGCTGCCATGCATCATTGACCATAAACCTTCATTGGCTAAAACTTCAGCTTTTGTCGTAGGGATGGCTACCAGCATGATAAAGGAAAAGAGGAATAGCAGCAAGCCAGGTTAGTAGTCCCAAAAGAAGAAGTATTCCGCAAGTAATTTCCAAGGTCGCGACAAGAGGACAAAAAAAGTCCGGATTTGGTAACCCAACTTTGGCAAACCGTCCCGATACTAATTTTTTGCAAACAAAAACTTTTGTATACCATCTGTTAGAGATAAAGCTCCTACCGTTAGTCGTATCAGTACGGTGGTTTTCTGATTGTCTGTTCTGATTTTTGGAAACATGTTATTTTTCGTGTACTGATGGGTGAGAGCCGAAACCCAAGCACATTTTACCTGTGTTTCGATACAGCCTAAGTTATCAGAAGTGTAGCAGTCGGTTGCTTTTTACTACGCGTTCAGGTGCAGATCATTCATAGTTTAGATCTCTTTAGTTTTTGATCTTTGCTTTTAGTGAGTCATCAACATCCTTTTCTAAGCATTTCGGCGTATTCATTAGGTAAGGGACTTTCCTCAACGGCCTTAGCTGCCTTTTCTACATCATATTCAAACCTTACAAAGTCGACCTGAATGGCCGCCTTGTTTGATATTGAGCTCTCAGGATTTATCGTTAGAATGACATAGCAGCCCTTTGGATAGTTATCCTTGGGCTTGCCTACAGAGCCAATATTAATGGCATGCCGATGACGGGGAGTTCCCCCAGGATCAGCTGAAAGGATCCGGTGATAGGGTTTGTGGGTATGTCCAAAGCACATGATATCAGCGTCAGCCTGCTCCATAATTCTCAGCAAGCTTTTCTCGTCTCTATCTTCAAAAAGGTACTCGTTTATTTTTCGGGGACTACCATGTACCAATAACAGGTTTAGGTTGTCTTCATTTAACTGAAATTCTACTTTGATGTGAGCAGGTAAGGTCCTTAGATATCTTCTCTCATCAGGTTTCACCAGCGAGTTTGTGTAGGATATCGAAATCTTACCCATGTCCTTTTCAGGTTCTGTTTTATAGGCGCAGCCACATTCGTCACTCATCAGGCCGATACCCTGATCATAATTTCCTGCAATGGTTGGAATACCTCTTTTCCTGATTTCGTTGATTACTTCATTGGGCCAGATATTGTAGCCAACTAAATCCCCAAGGCAGTAAATGGCATCAGGCATCTGCGCTTCTATGCTCTTAAAGCAAGCTTCCAATGCAGGAAGGTTCGCGTGTATATCACTGAACAATGCAATTCTCATGTAGAAGAGATTTATGCGTTTTGAAGTTGAGGTTTGGAGTAATACTTATTTCTTAACCAGAATGCAACATTGACCAGGGCAATCAATGCAGGCACTTCTACCAGCGGACCTATGACTCCTGCAAAAGCCTGCCCGCTGTTGATTCCAAATACCCCTATCGCAACAGCAATGGCTAGTTCAAAGTTATTTCCAGCTGCAGTAAAGGCGATCGACGCATTTGTTGAATAATCTGCTCCCATCTTTTTGCCGATAAAAAAACTGACCAGGAACATTACAGCGAAGTATATGACCAAAGGAATGGCAATTCGAACTACGTCAAGCGGGATACGTACAATCAGTTCGCCTTTAAGACTGAACATGATAACAATGGTAAAAAGCAGTGCTATTAAGGTAATTGGCGAGATGAACGGGATAAACTTCGTTTCATACCATTCAATGCTCTTAAGGCTAATAAGGGCATAGCGGCTTATAACACCAGCGGCAAATGGAATACCTAGATAGATCGCAACACTCTCAGCAATCTGGCCGATTGTGATATTTACTTCCGATCCCGTCCCGCCGAAGAGCGGAGGTAGTACAGTAATAAAAACATAAGCGTAAATGCTGTAGAGAAGCACCTGAAAGATGCTGTTTAAGGCAACAAGTCCCGCGGCATATTCTCTGCTACCTTCGGCTAGTTCATTCCAGACGATTACCATAGCGATGCATCGTGCAAGCCCGATCAGGATCAGGCCCACCATATACTCAGGATAGCCATGTAAAAAGACCATGGCCAGGATAAACATAAGAATAGGCCCGATTATCCAATTAAGCAGCAGCGAGACGCCTAAAACCTTAGTGTTCTTGAAAACCTCTTTTAGTTTGTCGTACTTCACCTTTGCAAAAGGGGGATACATCATCAAAATCAACCCGATTGCCAGAGGAATATTGGTGGTGCCTGTAGAAAACGAATTGATGAAGGTAGAGGAGGAAGGGAACAGATAGCCAAGAGCAACACCCAGCGCCATTGCAATAAAAATCCAAAGCGTTAAGTATCTATCCAGGAAACTAAGTTTCTTCCGTTCACTGGCCGGAGCACAGTTGTTTGCAGACATTTTGAGCAGATTTAGTATTGGATTAATTGCAACATCCCGGAGCACAACAAGCTGCCTGCTCGGCAACGGGCTTCTCAGCATAAACTGTTATGCTTCGGATCCCGGTTCCTGACTGCTTAAAGTCTGCGTTTTGTTCAGCGGATAAATAATTGCTTAGGATATCATCAGGGATGACAATGGCCTTGTCTTTCTGAATGGTAAGGTTAGTGAAGCCATTGCTCTCTATTAGTTCCAAATAAGCGCCTTTTTGGATAGCACCAGCGACACAGCCTGCATACATTTCCGCAGCTTCTTTGATTTCGGCTGGTAGTTCGCCTTCCAACACGATATCTGAAATACTAAAGTGTCCCCCTGGCTTCAATACCCGGTAGATCTCTTTAAAAACCTCGTTTTTGTTGGGAACCAAGTTCAGAACACAGTTACTTACGATTACATCCGCGGTATTTGCTGTTACAGGCATCTTTTCTATGTCTCCCTGCCTGAACTCAACATTGTTAAAGCCTCTCACTTCATTATTTATCCTGGCTCGTTCAATCATAGCGGGTGTGAAGTCTATCCCTATTACTTTTCCTGTCTCCCCAGTCTCGTGCCTGGCAACGAAGGCATCATTACCTGCACCGCTCCCTAAGTCTATTACTACATCCCCTTCTTTGATCTTGGCAAATTGTGTCGGCAAGCCGCAGCCTAAGCCGAGATCTGCATCCGGATTGTAGCCCTCCAGCTCATTATAGTCGTCAGCCATGATGTTGTATACTTCCGTCGAGCAGCAACCGGATCCACAGCATGAACTTTGGTTGGTTTCCTTATCCTGCAAGGCAATCTCTGAATACTTCTGCCTCACCAGGTCCTTAACTTGTTGTTGAGTCTCCATAGTTTAAATTTTTAGATGTTTATCGAAATATTACGATGATCATTTGCAAAAAAAAGCTTAGCAGCAATTGCTGCCAGCTTTGTAGCTGTCGAACATTTCATTTATTACAGCCTGCGCCGCCTGCCATGCTTTAGGGTCTATACAGTAACAAACTTTGGCACCATCTATTTCCCCTTGGATCAATCCGGCTTCCTTTAGTTCTTTGAGGTGCTGTGATACGGTACTTTGAGAAAGCGGCAATTCTTCTACTATGTCTCCGCAAACGCAGGCCGACCGTTTTGCCAATAGGGTTAAAATAGCAACTCTTGCAGGATGCCCCAGAGCCTTTGCGATGTTGGCAACTTTGTTCTCCTTTACACTAAACTCATCTGATTTCGTAGCTCCCATATCGCAATATTACGATTAGTTTTAGAAACCAAAAACTAATTTTAAGATAATCCAAGAGCGTTTGGGTGCCTAAAAGCTCTTTACATGTGTTGATCTTTATTCAGACATGTCATTCGTTGATTTACCCGATCAATTATGAGGCGCTGTCACTTTCAAGGTTTAAAAATGACGTTGTTGATGATCTTTTCATCTACGACCTGGGAAAGCCCAATACTCCACTAAGCACTACGGTATCCCCGATCTCGGTCGTACTCATGTAAAAGCAGCAACTGCCGCCCTTTAGTATTAAAGCCCGAGTCCGATCAAAAGGTGAGTCATTCCGGTTTTGTATTTGAACTGTGAATTCTTCTGGCTTCTTTCTCCGACCTATGGAAATGATCAGAAAGCCAATTAAAATCAGCTTTGCTCATTAAACGTTTTCAGTCGTTGCCGAGTGGAGAAGAACGGTGAGATCGCGGTCAAATATTGATCCCGTTAGTCTCCAGACTTTAAAAGCCTGGTAGAGTCAATAGTAAAGTTTAGTCCTAGCATAGTCAGGCTGATTAGCCTTGTCATGTCCTGGATTTTTCTTAGTCCGTGATCGTTGGTTATTTCTATACCACACCGCTTGTTTGTAGGTTAAAGGTTTTTTGATATCTGTTTTTCGTTTTCTTTTTGCCGCCTTTTTTCGCCGATTGGGGATATGTTCAGCCGACTGTTTCGGCGTTACAAGCTTTGTAAAATGCCCTGTTTACCAAAAGCAGGAGCCTCTTCGTCTTCGTGTCTCTGGACCAGACTCATTTGTTGTGATTGTTTAGCATATTGATGCTCTTGAGCCATCGGTTCCATTGCGAGTTAGAGACGTTCACCAATGCGTTTAGCTGTGTATTGCTTGCCAAGGTCACTGACGTTAAACACGCACCTTGTTTTATGGTCCACATGGGTCAAGCCGTAGATTAATCCTGACTCATTCTGCCTGAGGACAGTACTAATTTTTTTTTTTTGCTGAGGTGTTAATCAGATCTGCTGATGATTGATTTGGACGGTGTAAAAAGGCCAGGTCAATTGCAGTTTTATTTCGCGACTTGAATGATTGCCGTACCTGATCGTTTGATGCGTGTTTGTTATTGAATACAATGTAATCATCCGGCACCTGCGTGTACGTCCTGGCGTCCGAGTAGCAGACAAGGCGATGATAATTGGAGACAATCCGGATCATCAATCATTGTCCATGTCGTTTACTTAAGCTTGTTACCAGAAATATGGTGAATAAAGTGATGCGGTAAAAGTGAGTGACACAACGATGGTGAATAGCATTCCTCCAGCAGGTCGCCAAAAAAAGGTTTTAAGTAAACGATATTAAATCCATATCGACCATTGTTATACAAGCTGGGTTATGGACGAAAACCTTTTTTGTACCGGCACACGCGACTTCGTTTGACGGACGCACCCAAATAAATGAGGCTGCAATGCATGTTAAGCTTCAATGGACAATTTCCAGCGAAGTGCTTGACGCCCAAGCCATGCTTCTGGCGACATGTGAAGCCGAAATCTGTAGACCCTATACCTCAACTTATATTTTTTTGGTTCAAATTTTCCATTATATTACCAAACAATTAACACAAACTAACATTGCATGCCAAACTTCCCTTGAACTGAGCAGCCGCTCGATTCTGAGGATTGCCCTTGCGCGATCATAATCTATCATCCTACAACCCGTCAATCATGACTCTTTTTACAAACAAGTATTTCTTATTGGTCAAATCCGCTTGGGAAATCTTATCGGCAAAAATTGCAGTCTCTCTTTTTATAGCGATCATTTTGTCTAGCAGTAATTGGGCCTATTCCCAAAGTGCTCCGAGATCGCTAAGGGTATCAGGGTTAGTAACAGACGTTTCAACTGGTGAAACTTTGATTGGCGCTACAGTAAGAGTACAAGGCAGAAATACTGGCGTACCTGTTGACCGTGCAGGTCATTTTTCTATAGAGGTGCCAAACGCCAATTCCGTTTTGATAGTGACATTTGTGGGCTACACAGAACAGGAAGTTCCATTAGAAGGCAAAACGGTGCTTGATATAAAGCTATCCAGAGTAACAACCAACTTAGAGGAGGTTGTTGTACAAGGTTTTGGCTTAACTACGAAAAAGAAGACAGTTGCCGGGGCTCAGGCAACGGTTAGTGGCGAGGAGTTGTCGCGCTCACGTGCCACATCAGCCTCCGGCGCGTTAGTAGGTAAGGTAGCAGGTGTAAACTTCAGGCAAGCTCAAGGCCGGCCGGGGTCGGCGCCGGATATTCGCATCCGTAACTTTGGCGGTAACCCACTATATGTAATTGATGGTGTACGACGGAACCTGGATGCTTTTAATAACCTGGACTTTAATGATATTGAATCATTAAACGTTCTAAAAGACGGCTCCGCTGCTATTTACGGCATGCAGGCAGAAAACGGTGTAATCGTTGTAACCACAAAAAAGGGTAAAAGAAATCAAAAGCCTACTCTGGGCTATGATAGCTATTATGGTGTACAACAGATCGTTAACTTCAATAAGCCAGCCGATATAAAAAGTTATATCAGAGGCATAGTACAAACCGAAACATACGGAAACGGTATTACAAGCACAGCTAATAGAACGATAACACGCGAAGAATACGATAAGTGGATGGCTGGCGGTAAGGGAGGTGCAGTGCCGGGTTACGAGGGATTTGACTGGTATAAATATATATACATAGATGCACCGCAATCGTCGCACAAGGTTTCTATTAGCGGTGGATCGGATAATGCAGACTATTATATAGCCGGAACTACCATATCGCAGAAACCGATGCTACGCAACTTTGGCGATGGTCTTACCCGCCACAATGTGCAGGCTAATGTTAACGCTACAGTAAGCAAGCGTGTTAAATTCGGTGTTCAATTGAACGGATACTGGTCAAGATTATCCAATACAAATATTCCCGGCGATGATTATGACTTTGCAGGCGAAACCTCATACCGTAACTTGCCAACACATCGCCCCTTTGCCAATGATAACCCATTATACCCGCAAAATTCAGCGGCCGGTGACTTCACCTATAGCTATGGTTTAGTAAGTCCGGAATTTTCCGGAGTTGAATCGACCACAAGAAGAAGTGTACAGATAAATGCTAATCTGGAAATAGACATCTTAAGAGGACTTAAGGCACGTATGCTTGGCAGCTATTCGTTTTTATCGAATCAACTTGACTCGCGCCGTAAATCACCCACACTATATAGCTTTAACGCAGCAACCAATTCTTATAATGTTGCTTTTTCTACCGAAAACCGGAATGTGGATCATGTTTTTACCAATACTGACAATACTTCAACCAACTTCCAATTAGAGTATAAAAGATCTTTTGGCAAGCATAACATGCAGGCAAATGGCGGTATGGAGACCAGGTTAAATTATTCACCACAGATAAGGGTTAACGGTGCGCCTCCTGCTAACAACATAGCTTTTGTACCCAATATCTTAACGTTTGTGACTAACGTTAATGATGACATCAGTGTATATACACCAAGGCATGGATATATAGTACGACTTAATTATGACTACGGTGGAAAATACATTGCTGAGTTTTTCGGAACTTATGATGGTTCGCCTTTATTTAAACCCAGCAAGCGATACGGGTTCTTCCCCGGAGGGTCGGTGGCTTATCGTATTTCTCAGGAAGATTTCTGGAAGAAAAGTTCGTTCTTAACGAAGATCAATGATTTTAAAGTTAGGGCCTCGTATGGTATTTTAGGCTTCGAAAATGATGGTAACTTCTTAACAGGTTATGATTATAACCCTGGCAATAACAATACTGCTGTGGCGGTTTTAAACGGTAACACTATAATTGGATCACAGGCAAGAGGTCTTAATTCTGATTATGTAACCTGGGGCCGCTCTAAATCGACCAACGTAGGTATTGACTTTACCTTGTTAAGAAACCGCCTAAGCATTACGTTTGATTATTTCAACCGTTTAAGGACGGGTATTCTGGCTCCAAGGAATGATGTGTTTGTGCCGAACCTGGCAGGTTACACTATTGGCAGTGAAAATCTTAACACCGATAAAAACCGCGGTATTGATGGCAATGTTTCATGGCGTGATCGTATCGGCAACGTTACTTATCAGATAGGAGGTAACTTTATCTACGGAAGAAATATAACGGGTTTCCGTTATCAACAACTTTTTAGCAGCCTTTATTCCAGGTGGCGAAATCCGGCTAATGACGAAGGCCGTTTAACGGGCGGAACATTCCAATTGATAACAACAGGGCAATTTCAAAACTGGACACAAATCGCTAATCATCCCATTGACCAGGATGGTAAAGGCAATCAAACCCTTCGCCCGGGCGATTTTATATACCAGGATACAAACAACGATGGTTTTATTAATGACCTTGACAGGCAAATAGCCACCTACGGTATAAATGGGGGTAACCCAATGCTAGGCTTTGGCTTCAATATGGGTGCCAGTTACAAAGGGTTTGATATCAGGATGGATTTTGCGGGTGGTTCAATGTTCACGTTTCAACAGGACGCTGTCAGTAACAATACTGCGCCAAACTTTATGCGTGAGTGGTTCCCTAACCAAAATACATCGCAATATCTGATGGATAACTCAAGTTATTATAGTGACATCTGGGATAGGAACAGTCCGATAATTGTCGGTAAATATCCGATGCTCTTGCAACAAACCCCTCCCCCCAATACAAGTTATACAAGCACGGGGTGGCAAACCAGTGTGACCTATGTTAAATTACGGAACATAGATATCGGCTATACCCTCCCATTCTCAGTAATGAAACCATTAGGTATCTCAAATTTTAAGGTATACGTATCCGGACAGAATGTGATCACTTTTTCGAACATGCCTGCAAAGCTTGATCCTGAAATTACATCCGGTGGCGGTCAGGGATATCCTAACCCCAGGATTTTAACCGTGGGTGTTCAAGCGAAATTCTAAAAGCAAATGAGTATGATAAAGAAAATATTATATTGTCTTATTGCAATCTTTGCGACAAACGCTTTGTTCACAGGATGCAAAAAGGATTTGACCGTTGTTCCAAATAGCCTGTTACCAACGGACGACATTTATACCGATAAAAACCTAATAACATCGGTGTTAGCCCGCTTTTACCAGCAAACGCAAGGCTATGGTGCGTTCAACGATAATTGGAACAACTATCAGCAGGACCCTGACGAGGGTGTAAATAATAACGGCGCTCCAAGTACCGGCAACCTTGTTTGGGGAAGAGACAGGTACCGTGTGATGGATTATGCGCTTATACGAAGAATAAACCAGTTCCTGGAAGGTATACGGTCAGATGTATCAAAAAAAGCAATGACCCCAGGTGAGAATGCCAACTTTGAAGCACAGGCTTTGTTTTTACGTGCCTGGAATTATTTTTTCATGACTCGTACTTTGGGGGGAATGAGTATTGTAGGTGACCAGGTATTTACCTACAGTTCAGGTATGGATGTCACGCCACTTCAACTGCATCGCAACTCAGAAGCTGAATGTTATCAATATATAATGGATCAATGCGATTCTGCTGCTTCAAAGTTTGCACATGCCGTCACAATCTCAAATAATAACACTAATCTAGGTACCGCACGCACACTCAACGGAGCTATTGCCAATAAATGGGCAGCTTTGATGCTTAAATCGCGTGCAGCCATAACTGCCGCTGCGATAGCTAAATATACACCGTTACGTGCGCCTGGTAATGTAATGAAAGATGCGAAAGGCACCGATGTAGTAGGTATTCCTGCCAGCCAGGCTGCTGGTTTTTATACTGCGGCCCTGGACGCTGCAAAAGACGTTATAGAAAACAGCCCTTATACTTTAATGTCAAATGCATCAAACCCTGAATATTCGTTTTACAATGCAACTACCTTAAAAGCAAACAATACCGAAGTAATATGGGCAACTGACAGAAAATCTCCTAATGTAAGAACAGAATATACCAGTGATGTGGCCCCCCTAAGCCACTCAGATGGGTCTAAAGGTAATAGCCTGGGTGCAACACTTAACACGGTTGAAAGGTTTGAAAACAGGGATGGGTCAGATCCTAAGATCAAGGATAGAGTTGGCGGTCCTACCTCTGCTTACGTTTTTTATGATGATGTTGAAGCGCCGTTTAAGGCAAAGGATGCCCGGTTATGGGGAACAGTTATATGGCCTAATGCGTTATACCGCGGCACCCCCGTATCATTAAAGGCCGGTGATTTAACAAAAACTACTTTGCCGTATACCTATGCTACAACTCCACCTTTAAGATCCGCTCCAAATGCATCTACCGGTCCAAACGGACCGGCAGATGTAAGCAGTAATTTTGTAAACAAAACAGGTTTTGGCGTACGCAAATGGCTCGACGAAACCGCGGGTGCCGGGGTATTGCCAAACTTTAGCGAAGTATGGTTTCCGCGTTTCCGCTTGTCAGAAGCCTACCTGATAGCTGCCGAAGCTGCTTTGGAATTAAACCAGGCACCAGTGGGTTTACCGTACATAAACAAAATTAGGGTAGACCACGGCCGTATACAACCGCTTTCCCTTGCTGCCTTTACGTTTGATAAGATCGTAAACGAGAACTTTGTTGAGTTCGCATTTGAAGACCACCGGGTTTGGGATTTAAAAAGATGGAGATTAGCACATGTTTTCTGGAACGGTGTACAAGATGATCCCAACGCTCAGGCGTTTGCATTATATGCTTTCCAGGTCAAAGTACCAGGGGATCCTAATAACGGGAAATGGGTATTTGATAGAAGGAGAGCCTACAGGCGTGTAACCACTCCATTTGATTTTCGTGCCGAAAGTTATTATGCAAGTATAGATTTGGGATGGATAAATCCTAATAACCCGAATTGGGTAAGAAACCCTTACCAATAACCGTTATCATCAATTGTAGAAAAATATGAAAACGAAAAATAGAATTTCACTTTTGATAATGCTGCTAGCTGCAGCAGGCTTTCTTGTGCAATCGTGCAAGAAGGACAATAAAGAAGCATACCCACCGTCAGTAGTGTCTGGTGCTATTACATACAACGGCCAGCCAGTTTATATGATACCTACTTCGAATGATCTTAACTCAACTAATAACACGCAGCATATATTTCAGTTGGTGCAAACTGCACCTCAGCCGTTGAGCGGAGGGTTTATTAAAGTTTTTGCCAAAAACGATGGCACCTACTCGATTAACACTTTTGACGGTGATTACATAATATCTACCGGTGTGGCTAAGAAAAACCCTTTTTTAGATGTTACGCCTGTCCAGTTTACGTTAAAAGGTAACATTAAAATAGACTTCGCAGTAACGCCATACTTTTGGGTGAGTAATTACCAGACTACTTATGTTGATTCGGTTTTTACAGCAACGTTCAAACTCGACAGGATCGTACCCACCATTAAAAATAGCCAGGGGGTAGATGTAGTAACACCCCTGGAGAATGTTAAAGTATATTTCAACACGACAAGACTAGCGGATATAAGCGGTAAAATCTTTGAACGTACTTTTACTACTCCAGCTCAAGGCGTGAACGTGAATGGTAATTGCACGATAAAAGTTGATTTAAAAGGCTCCGGAATGTCTGCCGCTGAAAGGAATGCGATGAAAGCTACTACAGGCTTACTATGGGCAAATGTAGCCGTCAAGACTTCAACAATAGCTGATGCGTTATACCAACAAGCAGTGTTACTGAAGTAAAAAGCAAATTTATTGTCTTCCGTTTTGGAATTCTACGCAGCTGTAAATTCACCGAAGTTTTAGCTTAGGGTTTTCTAATTGTTGTTGAACGTCATAGTTACAGCTAACGGTTTTTAATCTTGTTCAGGTTCTTACACACATTTTGCCACAACCTTTATTGGGAATGTAAATTATTCCAGCCCGGGTGTTGACTTCAACCCTTATTGAAATTCGAAAGGCCATTCTAATAATTTTGTAACAAGCATTCCGAAGCTAATACAAGAATTGATTATTACTCCTTATCTTTTTTCTTCGGCCCAGGTTTTCGTTTGATATAGAAAGGCTTGTTGTTCCTCGACTACTATGAAAAGTATGTTAAGGAAAACCGGACTGCAGGGAACAGGCACCTAGGCGGCAGCAATGCTATTTTCGCCAAAGCGCAAACTGTTATGGTCTGTCGCCAAAGCAAACGAGGTCAATTCGCTCATCTCTGGACTTAGACGAAACCTTCCCCAAGCGACCTCTGCACAAATAAATACCTTTTCTTTTTTTTTGGATTATCTTGATCTAGGGTTAATCAAAATATCTTCCACGCCGGCTATGATTTGCAAGTGTAAGCGCACGTATTGTCAGGTGTTTCTGGAGTATTCTTACGAAGGATCAAAAATCATTGTCTAACGACTTCCCAGGCTACCTTCTTATGAGTTGACACATAAACAACTGTGTGGTCTACGCAGTCAGCTTTCCTCTCGATTAACTCGACGTCAAAGTTTGTTCTTTAAGAAACGAAGTTCCATGTCTTCTTTGCCGTGCTGTTGGTCCTTCTAAAATGCGTAATGCAAAAACGGGATTTACAAAATTTACACTAAAATTTACAATCCAGGTTCCTGTTTCTGATCACTACCAGAGTATTTTGTTGCACCAACTTAAAAGTTTATCAAGATTACAAGAAATGTCTTAGACGAAGATCTATATTCTTTAAACCTCCAGTGATATGAAAGAAATTATGTACGGGTTCTTAGCTCTTTTGCTCCTTTTCGGTGTTTCCTCGTCTTCTCTTCTCAGTGATAGCCATCCAGACCCAAAAACAGAGACGGCCGGAACTGCAAAAGTTGTTTTCAAGTCTACAGATGGCGGACAAAGCTGGCAGGACATCAGCGAAGGGCTGCCTAAAAATTTGCGGGAAGATAGTATTCAGGGAAATAGCTTCTATGCAAATGATAAAGGACTGTTTTTGAAGGTTGGAAACGGACGCTATAACAGTAAACCAAATGCCTCAGCTCCTTTTTGGACCAAAGAGATTTTCCCTGACGAACCTAGCAGCGTTGCCGCTGGTAAGCCCCGAACAATTACCTTTAATTTCTGGGGTGTAAATTTGAAAACAAGAAATGGAACGAGTGTATGGTCGCCATTATTTGAAAATCATTACGAGCCACGAATACGCAGCGTTTTTGAGACCACCAAAGGTGCAATTTTCCTTGGCACCGCCAAAGGCCTTTTTAAATCTGTCAACCTTGGAAAAACCTGGAAACATGTCCATGCCGGAGGCTTGGTAGGGCATTTGGCAGAGTCAGATGGCGTACTCTTAGCCACCAGTATGAGAAGGATAATAAGATCCACCGATGATGGCGAAACCTGGACGGTGGTGAACAGCAAAGACGGTGTGGCTTTCGATGTAAAACACATAAAGGGTGGGTTCGCCGCTATAACTGCTAGTTCAGAGACGAATACCAGAAGCTTAAGGACATCTTACGACAGCGGTAAAACCTGGCAGCCAGTTGATGCCGGCTTTCAGAACAAAGTTTTTATTGACTTGATATGGAGGACCTGGGATGATCGCCCTCGTGTGCAAGCGTTCTTGACTTCAATTATCCAGGTGGGTGGAAACTTCCTTTGTACTCATCCTGACGGCATTTTCAGGTCATCAGACGAGGGACAAACATGGAAATTGTTACTTCCCTCTGTAGAAGATAAAAGTTTCAATTTATTTGTTTTAGGTAACGTGATCTATGCCATACCCAGCAAGGGTGGATGTTAAAAAATTCAGGTTAACAAATTTCATTCCGTGGGTGAAAGTTTCCTCAAGCCCTCAACTGGCCTATATGGTTTTGAATGACTATGATTTGTTGGTGTTTTAAGCCGATTTGATAATAGAGCTATTTGAGTCCTTTGTTCAAGGATTGCTTACTCAATTTTTGCACCAGCAAAGATGGTAGCATAATTAGTTTCATCAGCCCAACATGTACAGCGATCTTCTTGCCGATTGTAATACTTAAGTTGATTTTTGAGTCTTCCCTCATGCATTTGCCTAGAAATTGCTAGCATAATACAGACTTAAGAAACATAAAAAATGATGACTCGAAAAGGCAGACTTAATAATTACGCTGATTGCTTAAAGTAGTTGTGTTCACTATGGCAGCTGCTCTCCAACACTAATAAACAACCTACTTAATCTCTTCAATTATAACTTTGAAAGGTGTGTTGGAAAAATTACTGGGCGCGATTGTAGAACTAACGCAAATGACACCAGCGTTATCTTTGAATATCTTAATTGGATAAGCCTTAGTGGGTATTGATCTTACCTTGGTATAACTATCCATGGTGTAAACTTCTACTGTTTTTGTTTTTGTTCCCGCATAAATGTGACTATTAGCTACATCAAAATCGAAGGTTGTAAATTCAAGGTTTCCTCTTGGCAAAGTCGCTTCAAACGTCATGGTCTTGTTGTATATGGCACCAGAAGAGTGTGTAATATATTTATTTCCTGAGGGGAAAATTTCAAAAATTCTATGATCAAGCGGATAGTCTCCATGATACTTATCGTTGAGACGAGTAATAAAATTGCCGGTTGGTCCGAAGGAATAATAATCCTGGTCAACCGGGCCTATGTTAATTGTAATCTCGAGTAATTCTGTGTTAGAACCAGGTATTTTCTTAAACCTTGTTAAATCAAAATCTCCCGTTTCTGACACCAATGTTTTGGTTGATCGATTGTATACTTTTAAAGGCCGATTAGTCCAGGCAGCGGTGGACACAATAATGTATTATTATTGAAAACCACGCACGTTGAGTTTAGGCCCACATTTATCTGGTCAATTTTATCTAATGTTATTGCATCATAAACAAATATCCAGCCATCGTTGCGTGGTACATATAACTCTTTCTTATTATTGTATGTGCCCAGATCAGAGTATCCTATTACAGCTCCTGTACTTATTTTTTTGACTATCTGGCTCGACTGTAGACTGTATTGGGTGATGTCGCCGTTCTTATCGAACAAATAAAGCAGGCGGTCCTGAGGGCTGAAAATCACATCGAACGGGGTTGAATTTATTAGCTTAATCTCAGAACGTGTGTAGATCACCTTATTACTGGAAATGACAGCACCCGAAAGCAGGACTCCCCTAATCTCATATTCAACATAAGGGGTATAAGGAACATTCTTATCCGTAAATTTATTGATAGTCCTATCATAGATGGCACCTATCTGGGCTCCTGCATCCGTTGGATCTTCTTTTCTCCATACTACATATTGCCGGAAAGCAGCAGTATCTAATTTACTCCATGTTAATACCACCGAGTCTGCACTAGCTTGCGGATCGTGTAATACTATTTTATCCCTAAAAAATTCCGGAGTGGTAGAGACAGTGACGTCTTCTTTAGTACAAGATGGTAGTAAAGCAACAATTAGCAGCGCCAGGAAAAATTGTTTCAACATAGGATAATTTGAATGGGTATAATTTCCGTATAGAACGTTTTTGTTCCTCGCAAATTGTTAGGGGCTAAGATAGTTTTCATGTTCTCGTCCGAGCTTCAGTTCTCTTACAATTGTATGAAGCCACAAATGGACTTACAATCATTATTCAAACGCGTAAACCAACTGAAACACTAGAAAATTTCAGGTTGCTTCAGACAAACATTTTATACAGGACAAAGTGGCTCCACACTGACAATTAAAGCCGCTATCGCACCGTGGCAAAGCGCTCCCTTAGTAATGGAGAGAATCGGAGTCCGTTTCTCACTAACGGCTCATCAAGACGTTGCAAGCAGATAGGTTTAAATCGATTTACTATTGTTAGCCTTAAAGTTCTACGATGATCCGTTGACTTTGCCCAACCGTAGAAATGCTATTTTTCGGATGTGGAGCATTGGTAGCGACAAAACGGGTCTGTTCTCGTGGGAGGTCATATTCGTTTTGGCGATTTTAGGTTTGAAATGTTGGTAGATGACCAGGATTGCTCTTTCCTTTGTTAACATTCTGTATGTGATACATTCATTTTATATCCATTTTTGTTTCGTTGTCGTTTAGTTAAGTCGCTTGTCAATTAACCAGCTCAATAATGCTATGCAGTACAAGAGTGCGACCCACCAACAAATTGGGGGCACAGCGCAACGATGTTCGATCGCAATCCAGTAGTTGGGTCCAAAAAAAAATTCTTAGCTAGACGACATTGACTCTTAATTAAGTAAAAGCAAAAGAAAAACTGCTCTAAATTGTTTTACAATCCATTGAGGTTTACTATTACGCTTACACAAAATGCCTGATTTCCGTTTTCCGCAACCCGTTTTACGTTTATCGTAAATGCGAATTAAACTCGAAATTAAACAAGGTACCCTGTGGCTTGGGAACGAAATGAAGACGGCCAACTGGTGTAGGCACCTCAGTCTTCCTTTGGACGACGGCACAGGTGGTCACAGTAAATAAATGGGCGACCGTGGCTGTAGGCCACAGCCACAGCTTTGCCTTGAAAGCCGACGAAACACAATGGGCGTGGAATAGCATGGTCTGGGTCAGCTCGGCGACGGCACTGTTTCGACAAAGAGATCGCCTCAACAGACAGGAAAGTGGAAACCAACCGTGTGATGCTTTGGGAAATAGAACTATGGATATCATCCTGGTCGTTATCGACGATGGAACTCTTCGTTTGAGCCGGCTAACGTGTTATTTTATCAGTTGAGCAATAAACACATTTAAAACGGGCGGGAATAGAAACTTGCTTTGGATCCGGCGAGTTCTTGAGCGATAAAGATGGCTAACATCTGGCTAAATCTGTAACCAAGCCTTAATCAAGTTGATCTTACTTCATGGGTTTGTAAATACGTCTCAAGGCAATGTTGCGAACAAAATAAAATGTCAGGCTTGTTGGGATGAGAAAACGAAGTTCCTTCATTGTTCACAATCATCTTGCAGACAGGATCTATATAAAGATGTGTAGGTTTCGAAAGTTTGATTTCGTACACCTCTATCGCGTCTTTTACATTTTTGAAATAACATTGACCTTTGGGTAGGAACTTATATATCGACTTGTTGCTAATTACGTTTATAAACTCGCCGGAGCACAGGAAAGTTCCAGGATTTGCCTGCGAAGCTAACCTGGCGGTAAGATTAAGCGCAGAGCCAAAATAACCATTATTGCGTTTCAATACTTTTCCCACGTGCAAACCTCCATGGACTTCCAAGAAGTTGTATTCCTCCTGCGTTCTTTGCAATAAAAGTTCAGCTGTAGCAAGGAGTTCATCAGCAAAGTTGGAAACAATCAATACTTCATCTCCTACACGTTCTTGCAACTTACTGCTACCTATAAGTGAAGCGTTAACAATAGACAAATATCTATCAATCAAGTCGGCGGCAGATAACGAACCATGGGTTTCAGTTAACGCCGTATAACCTGAGAGATCCGCAAACAATATAGCAATATCCTGTTCCATAAAAGGAATCAACGCTTAAAAATACATTTATATAAAGACTTATGCAAGTAGTAAGGAACGATATGGGGAACACAAAATCTTACAAATCTTATCCATAATAGTGTAACCGGAAAGGTTCACCGTGTATCTAACTTTGAATTATAAATCAAAATAAAAAATGATGAAAAAGTTTAAAAGGCTGATAAGCCAAACATGTAAAAGTTGCGGCAATCCGAATTGCAATTGTGATGTATGTACGTGCGCTGAGTGCGTTTGCTGCCCAGATTAGTGCCATCAACGTGCGGGGTTGAGTAAACTTACAACCTCAGCGCAGATTGTAAGTTCTTTGTAATAAGGTGCATGTTGATGCACCTTATTTTTTACGAAAGCAAATCTGGCATCCGGGAATTATTGGACTATTCGTATGTTTCCCACCATTGTATTGTTGAATCTAATCATCTGGTTTCGCAATGTAGGGTCACCCTAATTGATAAAATCTTCTTGAATATTTGCCGTAAGGTTGGGTCGTATGGAGTCCTTACGTATTGAATTGGGATAATGGCCAAACTCATTGCTTACACATGAAATAAAAAGAGATAACCTTAAGAGGTGTAGTTTATGGTTGAGGTGAACAGTTATCAATATACGTTTCTGAAAAGGAAAATGTACATGTGTGAGACAGTATGAGCAATTATGTCTCTTTACTTTTACCAATGTTGATTGCTCCGTATATATGTGATCAAAAGGATTATCTAGTAATATGGTTGTTCTTTCACGCGGTTACTAAGGATTTGGCTATAACACTTCCATTTGGGAGTGTGTTGGTTTGCACATTTGATGCTTGATTACCGCAACAAATACCTTTAAAACAAGAGCCGACTAAGGATACAGGCTGTCTGCCGTTTTCTTTTATACCCTGCTAATTTTCTTTTTTTGGAGGCTTGAAATTAGATATGTCAACTTTTGGAATTGCCATCTTTTTACTTTTCTTTTCCTTTTTAATGTTCTTTTCCTTTGGCGGCTGAAAGTTCTCTAAATTAACTTTGGGTGGAGTCTTCTTCTGCTGGGAGTAGGAGTAGGAAGCTAAGCCAAAAACAAAACAAAAAAGAAAAAATAATTGCTTCATAGTAACAGTTTTTATTTTACCTAAGACTGAACTTTTGAAATTCTCCATAAACAGTGAGACACTATTCGTAGTAGTGTTCCATTTTGTCTTTTACGATTTTTTTAAGAAAATGACTCATTTTATACGTGTTTCAGGATGTGGAAACCGTGGCGCCGGAAGCGTAATGGTCATTATCTAGCCAGGCTTGACCTTAGGGGATCTGGGTTAAGGCAACTAGTTCGAATCCGCGCGGAATTTAAACCACAAAAAAAAGGATCTTTCGTTCAGACCCAGTACCTATTATCGCAAATGACTCACATCAAGCGATTATAACCAACGTTGACTGTGGTTTATTGCTGAGCGAACCTTGTCTCAGAAAAAATGTGTTTTTCGTTCCTCAAACTGCTCAGCTGCTCTTTACCATGCCCACGGATAACCGAGTAATAACTCACGCCGTCTTAAACAACGGTACGTTTCGACAAAGTACAAACCTTCTTCCGCAGGTGCTTATCCATCGACTTAGTTGAAGAGTAGTATATGTTTAAAAATATTTGTACATTAACTACAGCTTTATACAAGAAGGGCAATTGCTTCTGGTAACCATAAGTTACTGAACCAAGTTTTAACCACTTTATGGCAGCGTTGATAATTTTGATTGTTGCTGTGGCACTTATAGTAGCGTTATTGCCCTAACTAGGCGTCAGTAATGCTATTTTGCACAAGCGCAACTGTTATGGTCAGTTGCCAGTCGCGAATTGCCTACCGAAATTAATATGTTAAAGAGTGTGTCAAATTCGATGTTGTTTCTTCTTGTTGTTCTGTTCGGTTGCAAGACAGCTGAGAGAACATCGACGGTGTTCCGAGCACAGGAAGGCTATGTTGAGGCCGCTAATGGTGTGCGCCTGTTCTACCGTCTACTTGGGGCTCGCCCAGATACCTTGGTAGTTATTCATGGTGGACCCGGATTGACCATGGATTATTTTTTTGACGATCTGGCGCCACTTGCTGTCAATCACACACTTCTTTTTTACGATCAACGTGGTACAGGCCGGTCAACACTTGTTAGCGACTCTATCTCGCTTGATGCGCAACGCTTCGCTGAAGATTTAGAAGCGATACGGAAGTACTTCGGTATTAAAAAATTGGCATTGCTGGGACATTCGTGGGGGTCTGCGGTCATATCACTTTACGCAACCCGCTATCCTGAGAAAGTGGACAAAATGATCATTGTAGGTGCCCTCCCACTGCAACAGCATCAGTTGGGAGAAGCCTCCCGGAACTTGGAAGCTAGACGAGACAGTACCACCCTAAAGCGTATGCGTGAGTTACATGAAAAAAGTGTGGCCGATCCAGGTAACACAGCTGTTTGCACGGCTTTGTACGCACTTTGGTTTGAAGCATTCTACGGAAATCGTAATGCCGCGACACGCAGTAAAGGAGATTTTTGTGCCGGGACGTTGGAGTCACGCCGCAACAAAATGAGTAGTGTAGATCGTTATACAATGGCATCTCTTGGACAATGGGACTGGCGATCACCGCTAAGCAAGGTCCTAGCACCAACGCTCATCATCCATGGAACTGCAGACCCCCTGCCACAATCAGCCGCTCAAGAGTGGGCCACAGTTCTTCCTAATGGTCGGCTCTTACTGCTTAAGGGAGTTGGACATTTTCCATATCTTGAGGTGCCAAGACAATTCTTCCGGGCTGTTAATCATTTTCTTCGAAAAGATTAGTACGTGCAAAGCAAATGATGTCAATTAGCTCATCATTTAGTACCTAAATGAAACTTTTCGCCAAGCGACTTCTACACAAATAAATTCCGCTTCTTTGTGGAAGATCTTAATTTGCCTGTTTAAGAATTGTTAGCACAGTTGCTGAGATTTTTTGTTTAAGGGAGAGCGAGCAGGCCCGAGAGACGCACTGAACAATCAGGAGATAAATCTATTTTAAGGCACCTAGAACTATTAACACGTCAATCAGCCGACTTTCCGGTTGTAAAAGAACAAACCACAGATACTTTCACTTGTGCAGCACAGCTGTAATCGCAGCTGTGGTCGCGTTTATTGTAGCAGTAATTGAACTTTTCTATAAAATAAAAACTTACCATACGCAATCACACGAACACGTTTTGCCAGTATAGCTCACTAGAACAAAGTAAAGAGCTAAAACTTCTGGAAATATTACTAGAGACCTGCTAGGGGCAACTTTATGCCATGAGACCGTATTAAGGATATTGTCTCGATTATTCTTTTTATCGTCGATAGAACCGATACACACCAGTTTATTGTCGCAATAACGCGAGACACTATTCTTATCACTGTCTAAGTCTTACGAGTTGAAGCTCCCCTTAAAGTATATCATCGAAGGCTCGCTTTGCAAACATTCTAAAAAACAAGCTGTTCAATTTAAAAAAGGTTTGATGAATGTAGACGAAGTGCCAAATATGTGCTCCACTAAACATACGGTTAATTCGAGGGCTTATCATCAGGGGTATATACAAAGTGTCAAATAGATATCGATTTGCGAGCCATTTTCTGCCACCTTGTTACGCTTTTTCACCCCTTTGGGCTTAGATTTTGCTCACGGCTGTCCCCACCTGGCTCGCATAAAAAGGAGCCATAAAAATGTAAAGCTCTACACCAAACCCTCCAGAGATAGCGCAAAATTCTGGTACGATTTCTAATAAGGCAAGGGATCCGGCGAAAGTCGTGCAACCGTGATCTATACTTATGCACATCAAGGTACCCCAATCCGGAAGACCCACAACAAGGAAGCATTTGCTTTCCTGAAGACCAAACGGGCACAGGTGATCCTGGACCGCCAAGGCAGTAGGTTCAGGTTATATCCTGCAACATAAGCTCATGGCTAATTTCTTCGACTATTATGAAAAGTATGTCAAGGAAAACCGGACCGCAGATAACCGGCACCCGAAAATAGTTTCATTGCTTTTAGAGCGTTGTTAAGATGGATTTTGTTTCACCTACAGCTTATCCCGTTATTGCTTGTAAATTTTTGTGGAAGTTGGTTTACCATTCAGGACCGTTTTTAGAATGTAGATACCAGAAGCAACGTTTGGTAAATCATTCAAATAAACCGGTACATTGTTTCTCCTTCCTGATAAATTCTTCTGGTACAACAATTGTCCTTCAATAGTCAATAATTCCACCTTATCATCACTTTTAACTGAACCGGCTGTATTAATTAAAAGGTTAATTGTTTTAGTAAATGGATTTGGATAAACCCTGAATTCCTGTTCATTCGAAACCTTCCCTAATGTTATCATCACAACATTCGAATAAGTCCCTTTATCATCTGCATCTACCTGTTGAAGACGATAGTAAAGAACTTTTGCAGACTGAGCTAAAGCATCATTATCGGCAAAACTATAATAGTTAATCCGGGTGCTGTTGCCTACCGCTTTCACGTTCCCAATTTTCTCAAATCGCACCCCGTCGATGGATCTTTCTATGATAAACAATTTATTGTTCACTTCATTTGCAGTGATCCAGGTTAATATCACAGCCTGACGTATTTGTTCGCCTTTAAAGTGCATTAATGTGATAGGTAAGGGGCCACCGCTGCCAATATAGATGGTTGCTTCTGCTCCGGATTTCATTTGTTCCTGATTGCCTACATTATCAGTGGCTATAGTAAAGAAGCCATAAGTATTGCCCAAAGCGCCGCTGAACGTAATCGTTGTGTCTAGAATACCCTTCATATATTGAACGAAAGGACCCCCGTTCTCAGAAACATAAAGGGCATATTCCCGAATGTCGCTACCTCCCATATCATCCCTGCCACTCCAGGTCAGCGATACAGATGTACTGTCGGTTCTCGTTGGCAAAGGGTTCATCTTACTTACAGGTGGTAAAGCATCAATGGTGTTAAATATTCGTGGGGTCACAATTGGCGCGTTTATGTCAAACACGATATCGGCCAATGCATATACCGTATCTCCTGTGTTTACCGTAACTCTGGGTCTCACCGTATAGCTTACAAAACCCTCACCACTTCCCTTGATGTCGTTGATAGCAAGGAAACCTTTTAAGGGGTCTACAGGAGGTAAACCAGTAGCGGGATCCACGGTTTGCAGGATCCAGAATGCCTCATTTTTAGTGATATCGATGCCAGCAGTTACCTGTAAATCGTAACCGAGCGAGTCTGGTAAGTCCACAGTATGGAAGTAAGACGAGGTGTTTTCAGGAACAGTAAACGTGTAACTTCCAAAACCAAAGTCTTTTACTCTAAACGATAACGGATTCAGATTTGCGTCTAACACCTGCCTGATTTCAACCATTTGCGCTGGTGCAGTAGCGAAAGTTGAGTCATTCTCAAACCTGATGGTGTAAGGCATGATGCTGTTTGCTGCAACATACTTAGGTGCGGCATAACCTTGCGGACCTATGATATCGTTTGGATCGCATGATTTTACGACCTGGTTACACAGCCATTGCAATCCGCAATTGATGGGTGATGCCAAACCACCTAGACTTATGTCTGGAACTCCTTTGCCATTTACACCAGGGATACATCCCATCAGGTCAACTCCGCCTGTATTGGCAGGATCATCTATTACCCCTTTTATACTATTGATGCAGCTCGCAATTCCAAGACCACAAATTGCCCCTCCGATGATCGCACCTGGCACATTAGCCACCGCAGTATATCCGGCCCAGCAACCGGCACCTGTAAGAATGCAACCGGTGGTAGTAAACGTAACATTGCATATTATCTGCCCAAGATTGTCAGAGCCACATGGTACCGGACCGGGACCAGGGCCCGGAGCAGGTCCAGAACCCGAACCTGATCCTGAGCCCGACCCTGATCCCGAGCCTGAACCGGAACCGGAACCGCTGCCGGGGCCGGGGCCACTGCCAGGACCAGTACCCGGAGGCGTACCGGGAGGTGTCGCAGGTGGTGTGCCTGGAGGCGTTCCGGGGGGTGTTCCAGGAGGGGTACCTGGGGGTGGAGTTGGTGTATCCGGACCAGAAGGACCACTTGGACCGGGTGGCAGACCAGGACCGGGTGGGGGCCCGCCGGGTCCACCGGGACCACCGGGAGCACCTGGGCCTCCAGCACCTCCCGGGCCACCGGGAGCACCAGGACCTCCGGGGCCACCCGGAGAACCAGGCTGCCCCCATCCACCTGGTGCACCGGGTACACCAGGCTGGCCAGGGCCAGGTTTAAAGGACGTGAACGTAAGCAGAAGGGTATCAGTACCTTTCAACCTTAAACCAAACTTTCCTCCATAGGTATAATTGTATAACACAAACAGTGAAGTGTCGAGAGCAAATTTGGCTGCATCGAAGCCTGTTATCCCTCCTGCAGCTATTGCTATAGGCCAACTTGTATCCACTGCGGGATACCAGCCTGCCATGTAGCTACCGTAGTTATTGTAATCGAGTGAGGCTACGACAATGGTAAACGGCGAATGGGGTGTAGCGGTTATATTCAAAGTTCCACTTGCCCGAATCAAGTCCCAGCCCGGATTACCCCCGGGCGTGCCGGCATACTGATTTATTTCCCATAACATGTATTGTGCGGGACCAAAAGTAACATTGGTCAAGTTAGCTGTACCAGGGCTGGCACCAGGGCTAAAGGTATAGCCAGATCTGCGCCTGGTGGTAGTGTCAATCGGTTCGGCTCCGGTGCATGTTGGGCAACCTACTATTTGTATCGCATTTACATCTTGCCTTGTAAATAAGTCTGCATCGTAATAAACGCCGAAAATTGAGTCAATAAATGCAATGCTATCTGCTGCAAGTGTACGCATTCCGGGGATGCCACTTACAGGCGCAAGGCCGCTTAACACTGACTGTCGTAAGTTTTCTGCTACCACAGCCTGCCTTTCGATGAAGTTGTTAGTAGAATATCCCTCTGCTCTTACCCTGACAGGGAAAGTGGCAGTAGTGAAATTACTTACAACAAGATTTATGGAGAATGTTTCACCCGGTGCCAGATGATGGGCGATAAACGGAATAACTTTTCCATTACCTTCCAGGTAATAGTCTTCTATTCCAATTGCACTGTTTTGCGCGAGTTGCCTTCTGCTGCGAACTTTTCCCGTGGTTTTAAGCTGAACGACCTCTGCGCTGGTTAGTATTGTTATATCTCCTTGTGCGATTGGTATATCTACATTGCCTTTATTTTGGAAGTAGAAGGTATAATGACCCTTACCGCCTACTCTTAGAAGACTTGGGGCAACGGGGTTGTAATCCACGAGGAATCCGCTCGATGTTTCTACTACGAGTCCATTGTTCAGTTGCACCACTTCGTTATCCGGATTCTTTGCATAAACCGTATAAGATCCAACCGGAACGTTTGTCAAGTCCCATGTCAAATCTGCCTTCATGCTGTTATACAACCTCTTTATAGTACCGGTAACTGCACCAGTGTTTGTATTGAGGTAGAACTGTGTACCTGGCTTAAAGCCTGCACCCTTCACCAGGGTCGTCACCACACTTTTACCTACCGCGTGCGGCGCTACTGAAAGCACAGTAAACGGCAATGCCTCAGCCAGAATTTCAACCTGCTGCGGTGTACCAAACTGGGTTACAGTGCTAACCATGATGTAATAGAAGCCTTGTTGCGTTCCGGGCACCAGAACCTGTTGCTCAGTACTATTTGGCCGTTCAAATAAGTAGTCGAAGTCGTTCGGGGAAGGAACCCGGCCAAAGGCAACATACATTTCGTTAGAGCCGTTTGGCTGGTTGCTCTTTAGATCGACAATGAGATCGAGGTTGGCACCTACTGCTACTTTGTAGTACAGATAGTTGCTGTTGGCCAGATTAGTAGTTTCAGTTACACCCAGTGTTAGTTGCTTAATAGATACGGCTAATGTATTGTTTGAAACTTTTGCGTTATCACTGTAATCCGTTTCTATGATGCGCTGAAGCGTGTTGGTGCTGGCTATTCCGTAGTAATTTCCTTCCAGTACGCCAGGCATTTGGGCAGTGACACTATTACTAATTGAATCACCGGGATTGATCAATATCTGTTGATCTTTATTGAAGATCAACTTGTCCACTGCTCCATTTAAAATGGTATCAACAGAAAGGTGTAATGCATCGCGTAGTTTACCGACAGCCGGATTGGTACCCACGTTCTTTACAGTATAGTTTACGTTTACATCATCACCAAGCGTTACGCTGCCAGGAACATTCAGCGTGCTAACTAATAAATTAGCAGGTGCAGGAATACTAAGATTTATTACAGTTGTGCTGATGTTGTTATTTTCGGCACTTGCCTCGTACACCTTATTATTCTGATCGGTAACAGCAATAAAATAGTAGTTGCCCGACAAATAAGACGGCATGGTGACCGTTACAGTGCCGGTATAAGTTTCTCCGGCTGCGAGTGGTGCATTTCGGTTGAAGGCTGTTAATGGGGTGGCATTCCTGGGGTCCGGGCTTGAACCTATAAAGAATTGTTCGGACCAAGCTCCGGGTCTTGTTGCACCAGCCCCCTGGTTTCGTATTGTGAAAGACACCGTCAACTGCTGGCCACTGATTAATGTGGCAGGGATAGTAAGACTCTGTACGATCAAATCGGGCACAGTCGTTTGTGTAATGTTGATCGCGAACCGGGCGAGATTATTGGTGGTCGACGATTCGTTGGTGATCTTCCCATCAGCGTCGGCTCTTACCAGAATATAGTACAGGCCGTTATATGAGTTCGGTATTGCCAGCCTCGCACTCTCGTTATATGTACTGCCAGACTGCAGAACGGCAGTCTTTGTTCTACCTGTGAGCTGTATATCACCTGCATCTATTGTAGTATCTGCAGAAATAAATACTCTATCTGTCCATACCCTGGTATTCGTAGCTGCATTACCGCTGTTAACGACCGACCAATTGACGGTAACCGTATCACCAGATCCTGTTGAAGAGGGACCCGTAAAGGAAGTTATTGCCAGGTCAGCAGAGTTTGTACTTGGGGTAACAACAAACGGCAAAGGACGAGGCGACGTAGTGCCGTTGTTCTGCAACTGCCTTACATTGTTGTCTTCGTGTAAGTGCTCATAAACATCGTTAGTTAAATCGGTAGCTACGTACATATAAAACGAGCCGGTTACGCCGCGGGGTAATGTGATGGCAGCCTTACTGGTATAGGTCTCACTAGTGTCTAAAGCCTTGACATGGGTGATAGTTGCAAGTTCGCCCGCAGTCGCAATATTCCACACGGAGTCTTTTGACCAGTAAACTCTGTCCGTCCAGCTGCTACTTGTTTTTGCAGCACCCTGGTTCTTCACCACCCATGTTACATCAAAAGGTTTTTCAGCTTCTACTGTATCACTCACCTGTATTGATTCAACAATCAGATCAGGATAAGCAGAAAGGACTATGTTGATAGAGTTTGCGGAACGGCTGATATTGTTGTTATCAAAAGTGTATTCGAACACATTGTTCTCCGCATCCGTGTGTACATAAACATAGTACGTACCGGATAACCCGTCGGGTATCCTGAAGTTGATTGATGGAGCGTAAGCTGAATCTGCACTCAGCAAATTTCCATGGGTTTTAACAAACGTTCCGACCAGGATGCTTTGTGCGGCATTCCAGTTCTCGGAAGTTGAGAGGTATACTTTGTCTTTCCATGTAGATTCAACGGGAGGATTAGCCCCACTATTCGTTACCCGCCAGGTAGTTGTTGTATTGCTGCCCGATAATGCGGTTGTAGGAGCACTTATGTTGCTGACCACCAGGTCAGGGGGCGGGGTAAGTGTTATACTGATCACTGCACTACGCTGTAAATTGTTAATGTCGGTGAGTTCCGAAACGTGATCATATCGATCTGTCAACACAAAGAGGAAATATCGGCCAACATAGGTATGAGGAATTTTGAGCGGTACAGCTCTGCTGTAGCTGCTATCCTTCAACAGATAGTCGTTTACTGCATTCCACGATGCAGAATTCTCACACACCCGCGGTATGGCTGCTGCTGATCTAAATCCTATATATACATCGCTCAGCAAAGTAGACTTAGATAAACTGAAAACAGAGTCTTCGGAAATGTAAACTACGTCTCTCCAGTACCGCTCGGTAAGATCGCAGCGTGTCGGGTCAACACTACCGGTTGTAGTACTGGAAACGGCAGGGTAGGAAGTGACAGCTCTGCCTGCGGCATCGACTTGTCCTACGTTTTTCACGGAGTAATTTAAAGTGATATTACTTCCACCGAAGGCCGATATTGGTGCACCCACTGAGCTTACTATAAGGTCAGCTTTAGGTGGAATGGATATGCTCAACATCGTTTCGCCCTGGTTGTGGGAATAGTTATTCTCTTCTGCCTGCTCCTGCAATTGCTCAAGTGCGTCTGTCTTCACCAGCACGTAGTAACTGCCAGCAATATTCTCAGGTAAAGCAAAGGATGCATTCTGAATATAGCTTTGCCCGGGAGGTAAATAACTCAGGTTGTTTACGGTGCCTAGCTGTATGTCTACGGTTGTATTTAAGACGGTGTCAAGGGATAGATACACACCATCTCTCCAGCTTTGCGAATTGGTGCTTCCCAAACCTGTATTCTTTACCTCCCAACTAACCGTTAATCGTTGACTAGCATACAGGAAATTAGGCGTTTGTACCTTCTCAACAATCAAATCGGGCAGATTGCGTAAGGTAAATGTTTGAACCGGACCTTCTGTTTGCAAACATGAGTTTTTAGAGATGATCTGCCAGTTGTATACTATGCCATAAGTAAGGTTGCCATTGTAAGTCAGGTTGATGACCTTGATATTTGGAACGGTCGGAGTTGCGGGGCGAGTATTACCTGCCGGCCAGATGTACAGATCGTAATCTGATGCATTTGTACCGGGCGCCCATGAAAAGTTTAGTGGTAAAAATGCATTGAGGACACCGTTCGAAGGAAGCATGTTGCTAACTGCAGTTGGTGTTGATGGAGAGATCACGTTGATGGTAACACTGTCGGTATACGTGCAGTTGAGTGCAGTAGTATAAGTAGCCCGATACTTTGCAGTATCGGTAGGTGATACAGTTATCGCATTAGTTGTTTGTCCGGTGGACCATTGAACGCCTGATGCATTGTTTACTGCCAGTTGTACCGCATCTCCTCGGCAAAGTGTAGAGGCTCCGGAAATCGAAATAGAAGGCCTCGGTTCAACCGTTATTGTAAGCGGACTGGAAGTGCTGGAGCAGTTGCCGGGATCGTTGTAAATAACCTGGTAAGTACCGGCCCGGGTCACTTGGATGCTTTGCGTTGTCTCACCGGTTGACCATCTTATGTTAGAAGCAATGTCAGAGGTTAATGTCACAGATGTGCCGGCACATATTGTAGTTCTGTTGGCTGCAATTGTTGGAGTAGGGCAGATGAACCGATTACCAGCCGGTGCCTGAACAGTGGGCACTTTTGCTCCCCTGGCATCTATCGATATCAACTCTGCATCGAGCAGGTTACCATTTCCTGCAGAGGAAGGCACATCATACACCAGCCAGAAATAGTTGGTGACGTTTCCTGCAAGTGCGACCGAACTTGCAATCTGGAATGTACCGTTAGGAGCATTGAATGTGCCTGCAAGGGTGCTTGTTGAGAAGGTGCTGTTACCTCCAGTATAAAAGAGCTTAGCTCTTGTAATATCTGTCGCCGGGTTAATGGAACCATTTGTATTGAATGTAAATACAGGTTTGATAGGGCTGAACAAGCCTGTAGTAACAATTTCAATACCCAATATCAAATTATTGGCAGTATTCTTTTGAATGCTGACGGTATTTGGCTGTGTAGCAGTGCCTGATACATACTCCATGTTCGCAGGCGCACCAGTGACCTGGAAAGTATGCGTAACCTGTGGTGCAGGATTATAGTTAGCATTGCCCGCCTGGTTCGCAATGATCGTTATACTGCCGGGCGCTGTAACGGTAAGTAAATCATTACTGATCGTTGCAATGCCGGGAGGGTCGGTTTGAAGCGTGAAAACCACCTTTAATCCAGAGGTAGAACTTGCACGTATTGCAACAGGATCTGAGCCGGGAAATACGTTTGTTATTGCTTCGAGATTGATTACCTGGTTGGCCTTCTGTATTTCTAACGTGTCGGAAACAGTAGCCGTATAATTAGCCGTGTTTACAGTGGCAATTACTTCGTACCTGCCGGCATTTACCGGTGCAGACGTGTTGCCATTATAAGTGACACTTACCGGCAGCCCTGCTGGCTGGGTTTGTACCGACACCGTTCTAGCTGTACCCGTATAGGTTTGAATTAGGTTACCCAAGGTGATCGAAGCGTTAGCCTTGGTTACATTGAAGGTACGTTCTGCGGATGCACTATGATATACACTATCGCCGGACTGCTGAGCACGGACTCTTACAATACCTGCACCAGTAATGGTAAGTGTATCGTTTCTAACTGTAGCCGGTCCGCTGACAACACTAAAGGTTACCGGCAAGCCGGATGAAGCAGTTGCATTTAATTTTATCGGGGGATCATTGAAAGTTTTATCGGGTATTGAGTCGAAACTGATCGTTTGTACCTGTTTGTATAATTGGAATGAACTGGAGTCGATGCAAAACTTTTGAAGGTTAGATGCTGAACCTGTTGCAGCAGTAAAGCCCCAGTATACGCGAGGATTACCGTTGAACATGTTTGCAATGATATCGTTGGTATAGGTGATCCTTTCAGTACTGTCGAAATAGACGATCAGGGTTTTTGCTGTAGCATTCCAAACCAACCTGGTGGTATGCCATTGACCATCTTCAATATTAACCCTTGTTGAATGCGCCTGTACGGGACCTGCCACTACCCCGGTGGTTAAAGGATCGCCATTTCGATGGATAGCTATATGATCATACGAAGGTTCGCCGCTGTTCTGCCACGTGTCGTACTCAACTGCAATGGAGGGATTGATGCCCTGGTAACCCAGGCCAAAACCTTCGCTGCCTGAAGATGTGCTGGTTGGCTGAAGAACAAAGGCAATTCCATCAGCACCTCCGTCGTTATTTCCTAAGAACACCTTGAAATTGAAGTCGAAGTTCTCGGTTAGATCTATGTAGTTCTTATACCATACCGCACCCCATCTCGAGCCCGCGTTCGGCGTTAACAGGAAGCAATTATTGTCTTCCGAAAGAGCCTCTCCACGTAGTACAAAATCAGTCAGAGATGTGTTGATACTCACCGGACTTGAAAGAGGACCCGCGCCACAAGGATTTACATACGCGGCCCGGTAGGATCCGTCGGCAGTCGCGTTATACGTGGTAGAAGTTGCTCCCGTTATCAAAACGCCATCTTTATACCACTCGTACCCTGCGACGCCCTGTGTTGCTGTAGCAGGTGGTATAATCAGTATCTTACCATTGGAAGTAATAGTTGGTGTAATCGCCGGGGGTACATCAAAAACACGTACTTGTAAGGTTCTCACCGGACCGTTTCCACATGCATTCGACGGAGTTACAGACAAGGTATGCAAACCAGTACCGGACCAGGTAACGGTGGTAGATATACCGGAAGTGTCAAAACTGCCACCTCCTGTTAAACTCCATGTGTAATTAACATTGTTCTGAACACTGCTTACACTATACACTTCAGTTGCGATACATGATGTTGCCCGGCCACTGATGGAAAATCCTTGATCCGGAACCCTATTGATGGTTATAGGCTGACTATTTGCTGCGCTTGTATCAAGCGGAGAGCTTGCGATAACACGGATGCGATACCCGGTGCCTGCAGCAGCATTCGCCGGAATGGTGGCGCGGATAGTGTCCGAGTCGCGGCCCGCGAACGTACCAATGTTTACCGCATTTGTAAAGCTGCCATTACTGCTGGATAGTTGCGCGGTAAATACGTTATTTGAACCGAAAGGAGCATTAACTGTAAAGGGAACCGCAACCGCAGCGCCTGCGCATAGTGGACTTCCAACACTGGCAACAGTGATAAACAGTTCACCAGGAGCCTCTACCTTAAAGCTCCCTGTGCTGGTAAGACTCCATACCCCGTTCGCATCCTGCGCCCGTACATAAATTCTGTGATTTCCTATAGAAATGTTGGACATATCTATTGGAAATACCAGATTGTTGATGTCGGCTGAGGCATTAATTGCTACGGCCTTTCCATTACCAAAACCAGGATCATTGTCGATGAAGTATTCCATCCGCACAACGTTTGGAACAGCTTGTCCTGACCGCAATTGTTCCTTATAGAAATTTCGTGTATTTGTATGACCCCACTTTCCGTCAGCATCTCTAAACCGAACGTATAATGTATGGAACCCATTGCTGACGGTGGTGATGTCGGCGGTGAAAGTTATGTTACTAACATCTGTGCGAGGTGTAAATGGTATGTTGATGCCGGCACCAAAACCGGGATCAGTATCAATGAAATATTCTCCAGTTACGATATTGGAAAGTGCGCTGCCAACGTTTGGAACGTGTTCTTTATAGAACGTTTTTACTGTTGTTAATCCCCATGTGCCATCTGCATTTCTAAATCTGGCGTACAGGTTATGAAAGCCATTTGATAAAGATGTAATGTCTATTGTAAAAGAAACATTAGATAAATTGGTGGATGGTGAAACAGGAATGTTCGTACCTCTACCAAAGCCAGGATCACTATCCACAAAATACTCGCCGGCAACTACATTAGCTAAATTAGCTGTATTGCTGCTAATCGTTTCTTTAAAGAAAGTGCGTTTGCTGGTTAAGGACCAACCACCTTTCCATGTGGTATCTCCCGGTGATTTATAAGGAGCAACATAACTTCTGACATAAAGGCTATGAAAGCCGGGCGTAAGCGAGTTGACATGGAACTGAAAGGAGGAGGTAATATCCTGCCCCGAAGAAACCGGCACGCTGGTAGCCTGACCAAAGCCAGGATCGGTATTTACAAAGTATTCAATCCTCGAAATGTTTTGTGCACTTGTAATAACCGATATACACAACAAAGCAAGGGCTGTAGTGCAAACTTTAATGGGCGGGTATATAGCTCTCATAGTAAGCTTGTAGTGTGGCAGAAGGTTGTAGGGCAGAGTGTAACGATGACAGCTGGTAGCTGTAGAATCTTAGCAACGCAAGTTGCAGTTTGCTTCACGTACCTGGTACTTTCAAGAAAAGCAGATCACTTGTCAATTACCCACAGACTTCACTTTGATTGTGACAGTAATGGGATCTGTATCACTGCCCACTGGCTTGTTTTCGAAGAAATATATGGTTGGCACAGGAGGCAAACCGGCCAGAACGTATGGGGTGTGGCCACTAAACATGCCTGCATCCACGGGGTTTTGGGCTGTGCTTCCGAAACCTGCTCCGATGGCAGGGGATCCTGCTTTAAGTCGCCATTGTTGATCGGGAGACACATTGGCACCTGCACCTATAAATACGGAACTCATATCCACATTTGCCCTGTTATTATTCTCAGTTCCAAATTGGGTACCACTGGCCAGGTTGTTGGAAATTAAGTTACCCGCGCCGTCGAAGGAGCCCGCAACCATAATATTGTTCGTAAAACTGCTGTTATTAATTGCTAATTTTCCGTTTCTGATTACGTTGTTTTGAATGATTGCAATCGCATTGGCATGCATACCTAACGCTGCTCCCGTTGTATTATCACCATAACCAGTACCATATAGTAGATAGTTGTTAGTTATCAACACGCCGGTAGACGGGTAATTTATATCAATCCTTACACCATAGTTTTGGCTAATGATGATATTATTCGCCGGCAGATTTGAACTGTTGTTTGTATAATAAGTATTAATTAATCCGGCAACCCAATCCATGTTTGCCCCATTTGTGGAGGAAAACCTGTTTCTTTTTATGACCACGTCATTCGCAAAAACTGATACGCTATAACCATTGAAGTCCATCCCCATAATTTGGGTGCCGCTGGCACCCGTATTCACAGTTATACCGTCGACCCGTGCAGTAAGCTTCAATGCCTGGGTATTTTCGTTTTGAGACAGATAATATCCCGGACCAATGATGATAAGCCTCTTAGTTGCAGTTAGGCTTCCATAGCTGTTAGGAGAGCCCTCCACATGTAACGTGTCGCCTGCTGCTGCTCCGTTATGCGCATTGGTCAGTGTAGTAAAATCTGCGGCAATACCGGAGTTGTTATTTACACGCCAGATTTTGGCGAACGTTGTAGAGGAGATTGTAAGTAAGTAAACAACAAAAAATGTAGTAGAGCAAAGCTTGAACATAAGCGGTAGGTTTAGGTGTACAAAATGCGGAGGTGCAAAAAAAACTATAGACTATTCTCAATAAGAGATAGACTATACCAGATACAATAATGAATTACAGTATCAATTTATTTTGATATCGTGCTCAATCGATGTTTTACCTGACTATTCAAATGCATGATTATGCCTATCAACCACGCAGGTGGTTTATTGATGTCTTGCTGAGTCGTTAAAAATATATAACTCGAATTTTATTTGCAAGAAAAGGCAAATGAATTTTTTTGCGCCGATCTCAACTTGCTCGCAGACGCATTGGTAGTTGGATATGTTCAATATAGAAAGTACAATACATGGTAGTTGCAAAGTTAATTCTTAGACCATCCAATCCTTACTTTGCGGGTGCCTACGGAAACACTTTTAGCTGCTGAATTCAAAAATTTTCCGTGGAGCTGAATCGGCCAGTTTGTTGCAAATGGTTTAAATAATCGTGATAATGTTTTTTGTACCTTTTGTGACGCGATTTTCTCTTATTAGTTCGTGGGCATACGAAGAGAGGTACCACGTCGCAACTAGCAAAATCCAAAACTGATGTCGGCTACATCAATCTTTTTGCGGGCGGGCAGTTAATCAACGCAGCTTATTGTTCACGTACGAAGATGTCAAAAAAACTATCAGGTGACTGAATGCTAAGGCCTGTTGATCGTTACATCACAGCAATATACGTGTTTCTTTCCTGGACTTCACTTTACAGATTTGTTCCAGGTTTTGATTCGATTGCATAATTATCTTTTTTACCCCATTTACCTTTAAAGCAGCTGACATATATTAGTTGACAAAAGAGCGACTGATATGCAGTTGCCTGTTAAGTTGATTTTTAAAAAGACAGCTTCCCGCAAGGATTAACCAGTAATATCTACATTTAGTACTCTTTTCTAATTCCTGTTCCTACATATACTCATTTGCAAAAATCAATAGATGAAAACACTGCTTTTAACTTTCACCTGTACGTTGCTATTTTGGATTAAGGTTGCGGCACAACCCCTGAGTGGGTTTCAGGCGAATTCTTCCGCAGCAGCGGCAGGGATCATCGAAAACGACATATTCTGGAACACTGTAGATGGCCAACCGATTTACAGCCAGGGAGGAGGCATTTTCCGGTTTACCGATCCTAAAACCAACAAAGAAAAATACTACTGGTACGGTGTACATTACAAAGAAGCCGAGGCCTATCGCTCCAATCCCTCCATTACGCATCCGCGCACCAACTTTGCTGCCGTAACCTGTTACACTTCCACCGACCTGGTAAGCTGGACCTTTGAAGGTAACGTGCTGACCAAAGAAGAACTGGATGCGCACGGAAGAACCTTTTGGGTAGGCCGCCTCGGTGTAGCTTATGTGAAGGAGCTGAAAAAGTATGCGATGTTAGTGCAGCACGGGAACCAGGTACTGATTACCGTCTCCGATTCGCCAGGCGGCCCTTTTACCTGGCATCAGCGCATCAGTATGCAGGAAATGATCGGCACGCCCAACACGGGCGATCAAACCGTGTTTACCGACGAAGACAGCGGCAAATCTTACCTTGTATATTCGTATGGACAGGGAAGAAATAAAATCTACGTATCGGAGATTGGTGTAAAAGACGGCATGGTGAACCTGCTGGACTGCACCAGGATTTTCCAGGGCGCCGGTAGGGAAGGAAATTGCATGTTTAAATACAAAGGCAAGTATTACATGTTTGCATCGAATTTGTACGGTTGGGATGCTTCGCTGGCGTACTACCTGGTCGCAGACAACATTCGCGGACCCTACCTTCCCGAAAACAACATGAAGATCATTAACGGCGCCACCGAAGATTATGCACACGTTACGCAAACGGGCTTTTTTGTAAACGTGAAAGGAAGCAAACAAGAAACGGTGGTTTATTGCGGGGACCGCTGGGCCAATTTTGCAGGTAACGGACTAGGGTATAACCAATGGGTACCACTTTCCTTTGATGGAGCTACGCCCTATTTCAATTCTCTCAGCGCCTGGAAATTGGATGCAAAAACAGGTGAATGGACCGTAGCTGCCGGCAACAATTTTGTAATGAATGGAAGCTTTGAAGCCGACCGGAAACTAATCCCCAGTCCCGTAAAGCCTGTGCAGGATCAACTGACAGGCTGGACCAGCGTCGTGCTGAAAGGCAATCTCATAAGCCAGGACAGCTCCTTATCTCCTGTCCTGAACCACAATAATACGGACGCTGAAAGAAAGGTTGTTATTGGTGAAAAAAGCCTTAACCTGAGTGACAAGGTATCGTTCAAGCGCAAAGTATTTCAGACCATCTCTTCCTCGCCATATGTAAAACTGGAGAACGGCAATTATACTTTAATAGCAAAAGTGAAAAACAGCAATGGGTTCAACAATCTCGAAATGTATGCAACGTCCACGGGCAAGACTTTCAGGCATCAGATTAAAAAAGCAACCACCGAATGGGAGGTTATCAGAATTGACAACATAAGAGTTGACGGCAAGAAATTGGAGATTGGATTTCTCGCGGATGGCTCGGCCAACTCCTTTTGTTATGTGGATGATATATCCCTTTTGAAAGAATAGCATTTTTGATTAGCTGCAAACGCAGCAGGGCATTTTCACACTGCTTCGTAGCCTATTTTGATCGGTATACTTTGTCCGTACTCCAGCAATGTGTAATTTTTGTTCGCCGGTTGGACTTGCGGCCTGGTAAGATAATCATGCATGTAAATGCATATTCGTTTAGTTAAGCAATTCCCTATGAACCGAGCCACCGCTTGGGAGTAGTAAATCGTTGCACGCCCATATGCACGACGTTCGGGCGGAGGCTTGTACTGCAAACCATCCTGGGGAAAATAAGCCAGCAAGGAACTCAATAAAATTTCATAAAATGAAAATTTCGGAAATCTATAGTACCAGGCATTCTGTCTCCCATTCTTGTGCTAAGTCTACTGCCTAAAGTTCATTTGGGGACAAGCGGTTTCCTAATCACCAGCAGGCTGTTGAAGGATGCACGATGTAATGACGAAAACGAGCCCTTGAATGAAAAGCATACATTTCACATCATTGTCGCAGGATAGCTTAGAAGAACGTACCGAAGAAAATGTCACTTGGTACTAAGTCGATGTTATATCTTACCAAAGCCTTCTACTATATTTTCTTTAACTTGTTTCATCCATATCGGCAATATGGAAACAGACTCGGGATGATACTTGTGACAGGAGGGCAGGGGGCCTGTTGTTCAACCGGGGCCGGTGGCAAAATCAAAAGTAGACTTAACAATATCGCATAAGATAACCACAGAAACACAATGAAAAAAGGTGTAACTATCTTTGTATTACTTGTAAATATGGTACTGTTTGGTACCGCACAGCCACCAGCTGGTGGACAAGGCCTTGGGCAGGGTGCCGGACAACAAGCTGCAACGCCTGAGGTGAGGGCTCAGCGGACCCTTGACGGACCGGGTTTCGCTTCACTTAACCTGACCCCGGACCAGAAAACAAAAGTCCTGGCTATTCTTGTTGGCCAAAATAAAGCCTTAGACGCTTTGAACGCGACCATTCCTGCCGATGCGGCCGACAGGCCCACTCAACTCGCAGCTTTACAACCTAAGCGCCTGGAAATTATGCAGGCAAACGAGAAGAATTTCATTAAGGTTTTAAATGCTTCTCAGAAGACTGCATACGATGTAATTGCAAAAGCACGTCCTGCAACCCAGGGCTTTGGCCAGGTTGGTGGAGGTCGTGGCGGACTACCCGTCGGTTCAATCACTACAACACCCGATGTACATGACCCTGTTATGGCTAAGGAAGGTGACACTTATTATGTGTTCTATACCGGGGGAGGTGTATGGTCTTCAAAAGATATGACAACATGGAAAAAAGAACCTCCTGTTTTTGACGCCATGCCTGCATGGGTTAGAGAAGCAGGTATCAGGGCCGGTTCTTACTGGGCTCCCGACATCACTTTCCACAACGGCTTATGGTACTTGTATTATTGTGTCTCCAGTTTTGGAGCGAACAGTTCTGCAATAGGTGTGGCTACAAATAAAACGCTCGATCGCTCGTCTCCCGATTATAAATGGGTGGATTTAGGGAAAGTGGTGCAGTCAGTTACGGGGAGGGATATGTGGAATGCAATTGACCCAAACCTTGCTTTTGATGAAACAGGAACTCCCTGGTTGAATTTCGGTTCTTGGTGGAATGGAATTAAATTGGTCAAATTAAATCCTGATCTAAAATCTATTGCTCAGCCAGAAAAATGGTCAACAATAGCTAGCCGTGGAAGGGATATATTAAAGACCCCGGATGATAAAGCAGGCGAAAGGCCACATGCTATAGAAGGTTCATTTATATTTAAAAAAGATAAGTACTATTATCTTTTTACATCGTGGGGAAGATGCTGTACCGTGTTTGACAGTGTTACTTACAATATCCGTGTTGGAAGATCAGAAAAAATTACCGGTCCTTATCTCGACAAGGACGGGGTTGACCTGGCGAAAGGTGGCGGAACACTGGTTCTTGGAGGAGATTCCACCGAACCCAGAGTAATCGCTGCATTGGGACATAACTCCGCCTATACATTCGACGGCGTTGATTACCTCGTTTATCATGCTTATACCAGGCAGGGAAACCGGCTGGGGATAGATAAGCTTGCCTGGGATAATGGCTGGCCTGTAGTGCCCCCAAAAAGGTCTACAGCGCAGAAGTAACCCGTTACTAGTTCATAATTCAATGTCGTTTACTTAAAGCGATAAACAGTTTTTTTGGCTCAGGCAACTACTATTGTACAAGAGTGCGACGCAAGGATGTTAAATAGCCATCTTTTAGTTGGGTCCAAAAGCCTTTGCTTAATAAACGGAATAGAATTATAATTGGAAAAGTTCGTAGCCGTACTTATCAGTTATCCAATAATCGATACTCAAAAAGATGGCTTGAGTTTCCGCTGTTCGCCAATAAATGAATGATTGCAGGGGTAAGCAGGTTTGACTCTACCGGGTTCTCGACCTGCTGAATAGTGTACAAGAGATGAACGGAATGCGACGCCCGTCCGAACTGGTTCATCCGGGCGGGCAAAGATGTATCATCACGATATGCTGGCCGTACCAGAAACACCCGTTGTGCAACTTACACGTTATCCTAAAATGAACTCAAAGGGTTTGATGTTAGTTGGTATTTGTCAATTCTCTTGCTGCTAATTAAACACTACGTGTTGAAACTGCCACAAATTTGTGCAGCAATGTTTACCAGAATCAATAGCGATTTTTTGCGCGTTACTTAAGCTTCACTTTTAGCACGCGACGATTAGCCGTTATGTAAAGCGTTCCATCTTTTGAAATAGCGCAATTTGATGTCAGGTCGTTTACTTTGATCTTTCCAAGCACGTTGCCATTGCTGTCGAATATCCAGACACCGCCCGGTCCGGTAGCAAAGACATTGCCTTTTTTATCGATCTTTAAACCATCCGGGGCGCCCCGTTCAGTTTTAGCTTCGTTGGTGGCATCATAAAAAATCCGGCCATTAGTAAGCTCCCTATCTTTACTGATATCATATATATACCAATACGGTTTACGAGGATCGGAGTTTGCAATCAATATTTTCTTTTCCCCTGGAAAAAAAGCAATGCCGTTTGGACGGGTAATGGTGTCAGTGAGTAAAGTAACCTTTCCCTTTGTATCGACTTTGTAGACACCCTGGTAAGGTGCAGCCTTGTTTGTATCTCTTACATTTCTTTCCAGCCCATAGGGCGGGTCGGTAAAATAGATATCCCCGTTGCTGCGTACCACCGCATCGTTGGGACTATCGAACTTTTTATTATTGTAAAGGTTTGCAAGTGTTATAAATTTTGGAGCCGGCTGCTTCAAGGGAGCGTCCATTAGTGCAATTCTTCGGTCTCCATGTTGGCAAAGAATAAGTTGTCCCTTTCTATTTAGCAATAAACCATTTGAACCCGTTTCGCCACCGCGTTTAATCGTTCCTGTATATCCTGATGGTGTTAAATAAACTTCTTTTCCTTTTTGCTTAGTCCACTTATAAATAGTGTTTGCCGGAACGTCTGAAAAAAGTAGCATTTGTTCTTTTTCGAGCCATAGTGGGCCCTCGCACCAAAGGAAACCTTCGGCGATAACTTCTACTTCCGCGTTCTCACTAATGATTGCATCCAGTTTAGGATTGAACTTAACAACCTGCGCGCTGAACTTATCCTGGCATACGCCTGCTAAACATAAGCTCAGAAAAATCGGAAGAATGATTAAGTGCCTGTTCATCTTTAATTAGGTTAGATAGATAAATGGTTCAAAGTAAATGTATAATGTTCTGTCCATAGCGAAATGTAATTCCCTGTTTCACCATCTGTTTGAGCCTTCCCTTGTTCAAAACCCTGCAGCTCAGGCGATGCCTTTACGAACACCTGGTATAGTATCATGAGTAGGATCCAATGCAGAAATCGCTACTGCCATACGTTTGCTATACACCTGGCATACATCCCTTGTTGCCAGGGTGACTGCTTTTAGTTCCCATGCTGACGAAGGAGGTTCTCGGCGTGCGAACGATCTATGCAATACATCCATGAGTTTCCATGTTGGATGGGTTTCCTCGTACCTCGGAATAACAGGACCTCAGCGGCTAAGAATTATAATGCTTACTGCCCTGGCTTAAGATACTTCGCAAAGAATTTTTCCATCGCCGGATCGGTAATGGAAAGTTTTTCGTTATAAGCTACAGCATGTCCTACACCGTCAATCTTCAGGTACTCAATGTTGGCGCCGGCGGCTTTCATCTTAGTTACAAAATCTTCGGTTAAAGGTGCACGAACAATATTGTCATCCGTTCCCTGGATGAGGAACATGGGAGGATGATCAGCCGATATATATGCAATCGGCCACCACTCTTTTTTTGCCATAGGAGATTGGCGCCCCAACTCAGTTGGCGGTGAGCCTGCGATTACCATGTTCAGCCTGCTTGAATATCCATCCCAACCACCATCGCCTTCCAAGCCTGCTGACTTTGTTGTCATGGCCAGCATTAGCACAAGGTGGGCGCCTGCCGAATGACCGTATCCTCCTATGCGATTGGTGTCAATTTGGTACTTGTTGGCGTGGGCACGAAGCCAGCGTACGGCACACTTAACATCTTCTATACAAGCCGGGAAAGGCGCTTCGCCGGTAAGGCGGTAATTAACATTGATGGTAACATATCCTTTCAGGGCATATTCAAGCATCAACTTTTGGTATACCTGGTCTGTTTTCGATCCCGCACTCCATCCGCCCCCATGAACAATAACAATAGCCGGGCGCAATTTGCCGGTTTGATTAGCTGGTACGGCCATGTCCAAAACCCATGATGCACTGTTGCCTTCACGATAGCGGATATTCTTTGCGATGCTGACTGTTTTGAATGCTGTATCCTGCATTGGAGGGACATTGGTGTTTTTTCTGAAAGCACGATTACAGGCGAGTATACCTGCAACAAAAAAACACACGATTAAAAGGTGGATGATTATTTTCATGTTACAATTATTTTGAAGCGAAATTTTTTGCTTTTACAGTCCACCCGGGGAAGTTGGTTAAGTCGTTTTCGAGAAATACCTCAGCACCCGAACTCTTTGCCTTGAACTGCCAGTCCAACCATTTAAGGGCTATTTTAGAGAAAGAGCCTCCGAACTCGACACCGAATGTACCCATATGTCCTCCGTTTCCTAAACCAGCAACGGCCACAGGAACATGCGTCAGTCTGTCGTAGTCCAACTGTGCATTAGCAAAGGCTACGTCTGAAGGGCCCCCGATGATGTAAACAATTGGCGCATGTAATTTTTTCAATGACTCTTTACTGGCTCCGGCCATGGTCATTTCACCCATACCTGAATTAAACATAATGGAAGATTTAACCCGGGGATCAGCGGATGCATATACCACTTGTGCTCCGCCGCAGGATTGGCCTGCTGCTGCTATCTTGTTTGTATCTGCCGACTGGAAATACTCGCTGTTCTTGTCCTTACTTTGTGCAATCATCCAGTCAATCGCGTCAATAAGCATTTTTGATGGGGTACTGGCATCGGGTACCCGGGGTTCTTTTGGCAAAGGGCCAACGGCTATGATGATATAACCGTGTGAGGCAATTTCGGATAGTACCTTTTCGTGGGTGATGGAGGTGTTGGAACAACCACCGTTGCCAAAAACAATAACCGGAAGTTTACCTTCTGCTTTGGAAGCAACAGTAAGGTCTTTTGGCCTGTACACTGTGAAGTCTGGCAAAGTCGCTTCTTTCGCGGCAATTGCTTTGTAAGGACCACTGCTACCATTGTCAATAACCTTTAAATCTACGACCTGGGCGTTTGTAATGCTACCGGTTGAGCAAAACAAGCAAACTGCGAAAAGTAACTTTTTCATGCATTCGTTAGGTTGGTGGTAAGGGAATAAAATCGAACCGCGGTTATTTTCCGATGTCAAACCTATGAAAGCTTTAAGACATAGGATCTAAACAATAGGCAGGCAGAAATTTCACTACGGCAAGTTACAGTACTGCTTCAAAGATAGCAGGATATACGAATTATTCTAGATTGCTATCTGCGATAGCTGCATGCAGGAAGGACTCAGAAAAAAACTATTCACCATCTTACCCGATTGTCCGCGTTTTTCTATTTTGTATTTAACCAAAGCAATTTATATTCACTTATCAATCACAACTATAAACGAATACAATGTCTGAATTAAGAAGCCAGGGATGGTTTGGGAAAACAGATAAAATGGGGTTTTACTACCGGAGCTGGTTTAAAAACCAGGGATATCCAAACCATCTATTTGAAGGAAGACCAGTAATAGGCATCTGTAATACATTTTCTGAATTAACACCATGCAATGCACACCTGAGAGAGATTGCAGAAGTGGTTAAAAGAGGCGTATATGAGGCAGGTGGATTTCCGTTGGAATTTCCGGCGATGTCTTTGGGCGAAACCCAGCTTAAGCCCACAGCAATGCTTTTCAGAAACCTGGCAAGCATGGAAGTTGAAGAGTCGATACGTGGAAATCCTATTGATGGTGTAGTCCTGCTTACGGGCTGCGATAAAACCACGCCTGCAACAGTTATGGGCGCAGCCAGTGTAGACCTTCCAACCATAGTTGTTCCTGGCGGACCGATGTTGAATGGAAAATTCCAGGGAAAAGATATTGGTTCAGGAACGCACGTTATCAAGTTTGCTGCAGATATGAAAACGGGCGCAATGACCCCTAAAGATTACCTGGCCGCAGAAAATTGTATGTCAAGAAGTGCAGGTCATTGTATGACCATGGGTACTGCTTCAACCATGGCTTGTATGGTAGAGGCATTAGGTCTTACACTTCCCGGTGCTGCAGCTATCCCCGCAGTTGATTCAAGAAAGAAAATCCTGGCTCATTTAAGTGGAATGAGAATAGTGGAGATGGTAAAAGAAGATCTTCGATTATCAAAGATATTAACCCGTGACGCATTTGAGAACGCGATAAAGGTAAATGCTGCAGTAGGTGGATCCACAAACCTCATTATTCATCTTTTAGCAATTGCCGGCAGAATAGGTATTGATTTAGACCTGGATGATTTTGACAAGTTAGGCAGCAAGATTCCGTTATTATTAAACCTGATGCCTTCAGGAAAGTATTTGATGGAAGATTTTTTCTATGCAGGCGGGCTTCCGGTTATACTTCATGAAATCAGGAAACATCTGCACATCAATGCCATTACAGTAACGGGTAAAAGTCATCACGATAATATCGAAGGAAACTATCATAATTACAACACCGAAGTAATATCAACAATTGAAGAGCCTCTTATCGCTGAAGCAGGTATTGCTGTTTTAAAAGGAAACCTGGCTGAAAACGGGGCGGTAATAAAACCGTCAGCAGCAAGTCCGGCGCTTATGAAGCATCGCGGACGGGCAGTGGTGTTTGAAACGATAGAAGACTATCATGCAAGGGTAGATGATCCTGACCTTGATATTGATGAAACCTGCGTTATGGTTTTAAAATATGTGGGGCCGGTGGGTTACCCGGGTATGCCTGAAGTAGGAAATATGTTGCTTCCGAAAAAGATCCTCGAAAAGGGAATTACAGACATGGTGCGGATCTCAGATGGCAGAATGAGTGGTACCGCATTTGGAACGGTTATATTACACGTATCTCCCGAAGCGGCAATTGGAGGCACCCTGGCTCTTGTTGAAAATGGTGATTTTATTGAAGTGGATGTTCCGAACAGGAGGTTACACTTAGACGTGCCTGTTGAGGTGTTATCCAGGAGAAGACAAAACTGGACGGCACCTGATCCGGTAGCAGACAGGGGATATGCAAGCATGTATATCAAACATGTGCAGCAAGCAGATAAAGGAGCAGACCTGGATTATCTTGTAGGAAGTTCAGGGTCGAAGGTTACCCGTCACTCACACTAATGGGGTTGAGTTTTTTTGACGCCGGCTTTCGATCTTTTTTCAACATCGTTGTGTCACTCACTTGTACTGATAGATTCTACTATCAGCAGTATGTGAACACACTTACCACTCATTGCCAATGAACAATCTAACGAATGTTGCCAGGCCATCGAAAATAAGATACCGGATTCTTGCACTCATATTTGTAAGTGTTGTCATCAACTACATGGACCGCACCAACATATCTGTAGCAGCTACCGCGATTACAGAAGACCTTCAGTTAACATCTGTACAATTGGGCCTTTTATTTTCAGCCTTCGGCTGGACCTATGCTGCACTTCAAATTCCGGGTGGCATTTTAGTCGACAAGTTTAGTCCACGCGTGTTATACACCTTTAGCCTCATTACATGGTCACTCATGACCCTTTTCCAGGGCTTTGCCCGGGGTTTTTCGGCATTGTTTGGTCTGAGGCTCGCAATAGGGGTTTTCGAAGCACCAGCTTATCCTATAAACAATCGTGTTGTTACCAGTTGGTTCCCCGACAATGAAAGGGCAACGGCTATTGCTGTTTATACCTCAGGGCAGTTTCTTGGAATCGCTTTTGTAACTCCTGTTTTAGCCTTCATTCAACTGTACCTTGGTTGGAGAGGTTTGTTTATTGTCACTGGCTTAGTAGGTATCATTTGGGGTATTATCTGGTACTGGCGATATCGTGATCCAACAAGCCATCCAATGGCAAACCAGTCAGAATTGGATCATATAGAACGGGGTGGTGGGTTAATAAACAGGGCGTCAGGCACAACATTGGCAAAGCCAAAATTCGAATGGCGAAACCTGAAGAAGGTATTTATGTACCGTAAACTTTGGGGCATATACATAGGGCAGTTTGCTGTTAACTCTACCCTTTGGTTTTTTCTAACCTGGTTTCCAACTTACCTGGTAAAGTATCGTGGATTGGATTTTCTAAAGTCCGGCTTCCTTGCGTCTGCGCCTTTTCTTGCAGCCTTTGCAGGATTACTTACATCGGGTTTTTTATCCGACTATTTATTACGAAAAGGTGTGTCTGTAAACATAGCGCGTAAAGCACCGGTTATTTTTGGCTTATTGTTATCGGCATCAATTATAGGAGCTAATTATGTTGACAGTACGGCGTGGATTATTTTTTTTATGGCGCTTGCTTTCTTTGGTAATGGCTTTGCTACAATCACCTGGATCTTTGTTTCCACCTTAGCTCCCAAAAACCTCATCGGCTTAACCGGTGGTGTATTTAATTTCATTGGCAACCTGGCTTCTGTCGTTGTTCCGATAGTCATCGGGTTTTTAGCGCGGGACGGAAATTTCGAACCTGCTCTTTTGTTTATTGGTACAATAACCGTGATAGGTGCCTGCTCTTATATTTTCATCGTGGGTAAAATTGAGCGGATTAAAGATGAAGACGATATTCATTAGCGAACAACTTCGCAATGTCTAAAAGATACTATTGCTGTGGCTATTGGTTAACTTTCGCGGTTAGCGTGAGTCTAAACATTCTGAAATCAATGTCGTTTAGTTAAGCCGATTATGTAATTTGTTTGCCCAGCTACTTCCAATCGTACAAGAGTGCGACGCAACGATGTCCTATAGAATTCCTGTGGCCAGGTCCATAAAAATTTGCTTAAGTAAACGGCATTGATTCTGAAATGAACAAAAAGGTGTCAAGGTAATGAAGACACTACATAGTTTATGTGTGGAGAAACTTCGAGGGGAAGTCTTTTGAACCCGGCGGGTTGGGCGTATCCTGCATAGCTTAAACCGGTAAACAATCGAATAAGTAGATTCTTTTGGACCCAGCGGCAGTTTTCAATGGTACATCGTTGCGCCGTGCCCCCAATTTATTGGTGTGTCGCACTCCCGTCCGAACGGCTTCAGCCGGGCGCCCTCCCGCCACAACAACCAACCATGTGAAAATTAGGCAGATGTACCAAACTTTGTACTTCAGTATATAACAAACCACGGCGATCTCATGGATATCGGATTTTCAATTATCAGTCTATTGTAACCCCCGACAAGGTTCGCAAATCTTCAACCCAGGCGACCATAAAACAATGAAAATAGCCATACTAACACTTGGAACCCGTGGAGACGTTCAACCATATGCCGTCTTAGGAGAAGCGCTGCAACAGCGCGGGCATCAAGTGACTTTATCAACGGCAAAAAATTTTGAGGAACTTGTGAAATCCTATCATATTGACTTTTTACCTGTTGATGCGGACTTTCAGCAGATTTTAAACACTGAAGAAGGCAAAAAGATGATGAAGGGAAATCCTTTTGCCATCAAGCGAAATCTGAACAGTTGGGTTTATCCTTTAATCACTAATTCCCTTGTTGACTTTTACAACCTGGCAAAACAGAGTGACGTTGTTCTTTATCACGTTAAGACATTAGCGGACAGTTTTGCCGACCAGTTCCCCGAAAAGATGATTCGGACTTCAGTTTTACCAATCGTAGAACCGACAAATGAATTTGCAAATCCCGCCTTGAGTGGTTTACCTGTTCCTGGATTTCTTAACCGATTGACCTATACATTTTCAACCCTCAGCCAAAAGCTACTTTCGAAACCAATTGGTCAGTTTAGAAACAAGCTTAATTTATCCAAGAAATTCAAGGTTCCCCTCATAAAGAATATTTATGGAATAAGTCCCGGTTTCTTACCGCTTCCACACGACTTTTCGAGCCAATCTAAATTTACAGGCTTTTGGTTTGGTTCAGCAAAAACGGAGTTGACCCCAGACCTGGAATTGTTTTTAAAAACAGGAGAACCGCCTTTGCTTCTGACTTTTGGTAGTATGCCATTCAAGAGCAAGTTTGATTTGCAGACAGGTATAATCAAAGTCATTGAAAAATTTAACACGAGAATCATCGTTGTTAAAGGTTGGGGACTTAACCACACAGAAACAATTGAAAACAATCCAAAGATTAAAATAATCGAAGCTGCACCGTACGACAAACTTTTCCCGTTTACAAAAGCAATCATTCATCATGGTGGCATTGGCACAACCGCCGAATGTTTGAGAGCAGGCAAACCTTTTATGATTTGCCCAATTCTTTACCCCATTGGCGACCAGTTTTTTTGGGGGCAACACGCCTTCAAAAAAGGAGTTGCAGTTAAGCCCACACCCATCAGCAAAATGACAGAGAAAATGTTCTTTGAGGGTGTACAGGAACTGTTGACCAACAATCGACTTTATGACAATGCAAGACAGATGCAACAACTTGTTAACAGCGAAAATGGACTTGAGAAGACAATTGAAGACATAGAAAACACCACGGCTAACAGCAACTTGACTTAGCGGCGGATTACGTGCTACTATTACAACTTTGGTCTGGCTTCAATGCACAAATTGATGATCGGCGAGTGTTCACGCCCAATGGACACAACGAAAAATCCTCGAGCCTAATTTTGAACATTAAAATGAACGAGCGCCCAACAGAACGGTGATGCATAGCTCACTGAAGTATATGCTGTAGAATATAATTTTTCAAACTGCAGTGGATTGCAAAGGGTATTTGAACATGACCCCGATGTTCACTTATAGGGTCTGCCTGCAACCGTGGAGGAAAGAGAACAGGTTACTAACAAGAATGTTGAACAGATTGAGCTTTCTGACACCGTTAGCGGTTCTTCAATATCTTACCGGGCTTTTGAACAGCAAAGTACTATACACATACCAGCTTGAAATACTATTGTAATGCGGAAAATACAAACACTAATCTTATCAGTCTTCCTGTGCATGGCAGCCTTTGCACAAGAGGACAAAGGCTTTAAGATCTACCAGTTCCCGGCTAACATGATCCCAACGATTGATGGAAAAACAGGTGACTGGGATAGTTTTCCCACATCGTACATCGTGGGTACAGACAAGTTGTGGGACGACTCAAAACGTTACCCCGCACCTGACCCAAAGAACCTTGATGTTAAAGTAAAAGTGGCCTGGGTAAAAGGTTTGAATCGCTTGTATTTTCTTTATGAAGCTTTTGATAACTATTGGGACTTTTCCCTGCCTGGTTTGCACAACGACATCTTAGAAATTGTTGTAGACGGAGATGCTTCGGGCGGTCCGCTGATCGATGAGCAACACCCAAAACAGGAGATACCCTGGCAGCAGCGCTATTTTGAATACCATGGGGTGCATGCACAAAATTACCACATCTTCACCCCGGCAGTTGGTAAAGACTGGGCGCTGGCTTGGGGCAGCCAGCCATGGATCAAACAGATGCCTTATGCTAACATTGCTTACAATTACAATTTCAAACCAGGAGAGCCAGGTAAATTGGTTGCTGAATTCTGGATTACCCCGTTCGACTATGCAGGTGCGGAGGGCCCTGCCCGTGCAGTGGAGTCAAAACTGTACGATAATAAAAAGATTGGCTTGTCGTGGGCGGTGATTGATTATGATGATGTAAAGGATGAAAAGAACAAGGGTTTCTGGAATTTATCGCAGCACCATAAAATGTATGGTAACGCAAGCCTGGGGCTGCTGTTTACCTTGATGCCACTCGAGGAGAAATATAAAAAGTCATTTGAAGCTGGATGGTCATTCGTGATTACGGATATGAACAAACGGGAAGTATTATTTAAAGATGAAAGCCGTGGCGAAATAAAGAAGTGGCATTGGGACTTTGGTGATGGCACTTCTTCAAACGAGCAAAATCCTGTGCACAAATACACAAAACCGGGCAAGTATATCGTGGTGTTGGATGTTGAAGGTCCGGCAGGTAAAAGCCGGATGGCTAACGTTTGGGATGTGGCGGTAAAATGATGTTTTTATAGTGAATTATACCGTGCACATCACGCGTTCAATTCTACACAATCATTCATTTATCGATGATCTTTTAGTTGAGCCGTTTGTGCAGTTGATTTTCGGAGTAACGATATGGAGTACAAGCCGGGTCCAAAGAATCCGCTTAACTAAACGATGTCGGATCACTTAGGCTCATGTAAACCGGGTTCTATCAAAAAAACTCGTAATAAACACAAGTTTGCATAAACCAGACTCAACATTATTCAATTCAGCATATTCCTAATTGCAGTACAATGGGCTACGCCCAGGCACGTTATTCAGAAAAGCGTGGGACCGTTACCTTAACCGGCACTGCGCCCTGAACATACCTTGAATCTAAAGGTTACTTTGCCGATGTCGTTTCGATGGAACTAACGATCATAGAGGGTAGGTTTACCATTGCCTCGCCCAACGAAAAACTCTTTGTACGCCCATTCATGTGGATGCAATCAATGGCGTGAGCCCCACACCCTGATCTTCCTGCCGGTGACCTCTCTTTTCTTGACGGCATACCCACTGTAGGCTCCAAGTTGGGTAAAGGTGCTTCAGATGTAATAAGCTTGACCTCAGAGCGACTTAAACCCTGTAAACAAACCATCAAGGTCCAATTTATTTTTGATTCGGATCACCAGCTTGGTATGGTAGCAAGCAGATGAACCTCCCTCAAAGAGCTGACTAATTTTGTCGCAAAAAGCGGTCTAAAATGGCGTAACTGCACCCCTGGAATTATATAGCAAGTTCGAGCTTTGTACTATTATCAAAAAACAACAATCATGAAAACTACAAAGACTGAAAAGATCATCTATTGGACAACTACCATCCTTATATTCGTGATGGAAGGTGTCATGCCAGCCCTAACATCCCACACAGAACTTGCAAAAGAAGGCATCCGGCATTTGGGCTATCCTGAATACTTTGGCAAAGCCCTGGTTGTCTTCAAAGTTTTGGGTGCAATCGTTTTGATAATGCCAAAGGTTCCAAATCGTATCAAGGAATGGGCCTATGCAGGTTTTGCTTTTGACTTTATCTTTGCCGGTATCAGTCATTGGGCGGTAGACGGCTTTGGCGGACAGACCTTCTTCCCGCTTTTTTTCCTGGCTATACTTATTACCTCTTACATTTTCTATTTTAGACTTAACAGATACCAGAATAATAGTAAGCTAACATTTAAAGCCAACGATTATGTCGTTTCAAGCATACATCAGTAACATAAAAGAGAAAACCGGTAAAGACGTCGCCGAATTCAAAATACTTGCAGAGAAAAAAGGCTTCCTGGAGAAAGGAGAAATTAAGCCAACGGTAAAAGCCACAGAGATCACGAATTGGTTGAAAAAAGAATTTGCACTCGGACATGGACATGCGATGGCACTTTATGCTGCATTTAAAGGCAAAACAGGTTAGGCAATCATTCGCGCAAACAGGAGGATATGCTAGATTGGGGTTGATGGCACAAAGCACAATGATGCTTCAATCACCGTGGTATCCTGAACCAGGGTGATGGCTTTTCTTATTCTGCAACATTGAAAAGCATAATGACCAGGCATCTTGTTTGTCGCTGGTAAAAAACAGAAGAGATTGAGATGATACTGTCTTCGAAGGCTGAAAACATCCTGGGTCAAATTAATAGCGAAACCAGGTTGGGCGACTTGCGGAAAATGGCCAGGGAAATTAAGAAGGATCATGAACTGGCGATGGAACTATGGTCAACGCGTGAACTTTTGCCGCGCCAACTCGCGATCCTTATTTTGAACAATAAGCTGCTTACGCAGGATTTCATAGATAAGCTTGACAAGGACATGCAGGATCATCCAATTGATGAACGAAATCAACCTGGTGGACTGGTTGATGGCAAACCAACTTTCTAAAGACAAGAAGACCATAACGCTTATGGAGTCCTGGCAAAACAGCCCTTCTTCACTACAAAGACGTGTATATTGGTATTACCAGGCTCGCTTGCGTTGGCTCGGACAAACACCTCCTCCAAATACAGAAGCATTGCTTTCTACAATTGAAAAACAGATAGCAAGCGAAAAATCGGAAGTACAATGGGCAATGAATTTCACGGCAGGATGGATTGGGGTTTTTGATATAAAATATCGAAGGCGCTGTATTGAAATTGGACACAGAACCGGTCTTTACAAAGGCGACAAGTTATCAAAAGGGTGTACCCCTGATTACTTGCCCGAGTTCATTAGGTTTGAAAGCACCAAGCGAAGTTTATGATTAACGGAACAGAACGTTTAAAAGACACCGGAAGCTGGGACGATTTCTGATTGCAACTAATGGGAATAAAGTTCAGTGTATGATCATCGGGCTTTAATGTACTGAATAGCTTTGGTTAACCAGCGATAATAATCCACTAGCGTAAACACGCTAACGCTTTCAAAAACGATGTGTTTGCCCCTTTTATATGGATTTGCATTCACGATGCCAATTTGCATCATTGTCGACTGCCCGGCTTCATCAAGACGAACGTCGCAATCACTTTATCAGCTAACCTGGCTGAGAAGAACGTTAGTAGTTAAAGATTATAACGCCAGGTAAACTTTCAATTGCAAAGAGGGTATGACCGGTACCCAGAGATACTTCTTTTTATCTAACTTTAATATAAAGAAGTCCATACGATGAGAAGGATAACACTTACCCTGCTTTGCGTTTTGTTTATTGTTGGCCTAAAAGCCCAGGCTGTTACATTTTTATCCCTGGGTTTTTCTGTTGCTCAGAAAGATATGAATGGTAATGTAACGAGGGTTAAAGAAAGAATGCTTCAACAAATGCATATACATTTCGACCTCGACCAAAAAAGGATTCTATTCAGATCGACGGGAATGTTTAGTACCGACACGTTTCATGTTAAAAAAACGATTTCGATATCAGGCGACATGAAGTCGCCCAGTTTTGAGAAGGATAGTACAACTATGGTTTTTTCGGGGGTTGACGACTCAGGACAGAATTGCACCGTAAGGCTAAAGGTGCGCAGGGATGAATACAAAACGCGCGGCGAAGAGTTACAAATTGAATACCTGCAACATACCGAAAGCTATAGTTTGCAGGCGCTCAGGCAGCGTTCTATCTACAACAAAACTAATTTTGGTTCTGAGTAGCTTCCGACTCGGGAAACCCTCGTCATCCGGTACACAACCGGAGCTTTATGCATTGCTTACAGTGTTGATGATCCAACATACGATCCACCCCATCCCGCTTACTAAAATCGCTAAGTAGGACCGGGGCATCCTCAATAAGGCTGCCTTAAATACCTACAATTATGGTCAGTCGGCTATACTGATTTTCAAAGCTGAACTAGGCTTCTGCCTTCCTTTACATATTGCCGACTGGAAATGTTCGGTGCCATTTCATCCGCTAATGCAAGGTCTTTAGCCCTTTCTTTAATGTATTGCTCTTGTAATGCCGATTCAGAAATTCTTTTAGTTAAACTCCCCGTCATAACGAGCGCTGAGGTTGCTATCTCTCTGCTCATAACAACGGTCAAATGATCGTATTGAACAAGTCGTTTACAAAAAAGCCCCGGTTCATTTCATCGCTAAGTAAAGCTGTGTGCCAGCACTATATTGAAGTTACCTGGGTAATCGTGTTAGTGAAAGACTTTTTGAAACAGCAAGCTCTATTGTTGAATTAACATAACCGTCACATTCCCTTCATTATAAGGTTACATCGAATCATTCAGTTTGCCCTTTAAACGAAAGCGGCATCAACTGCAGGTGCAAAAGTGTTATGCCCTGGACGTGCCATATATGCGGCATGCTATGCACCCGTATTCCGATCTTTTTTCCTGGTGGGAATTACCTGCTATAATCAACAATTATAAAAATGAGATCAAAGTTTACTATTTCGGTGGTTTTAATTTTCCTGCTGAGCCCTGTTTTCTCATGGGCGCAAAATGCAACCCAGGCTGTTGTACTCGGCATGGTGTCAAGCCCGGATGGACCCGTTCAGGGCGCAACCTTATCAGTAAAAAACGAGTCTACTGGTTTTACCGCCACTACGCTAACCAACAAAGAAGGGGGTTATATCTTCAATCAGCTTCCCCTGGGCAGCCCTTATTCCATCACCGTGTCTTTCGTAGGCTTTAAGTCGGAAAAAAAGACAGGCATCACCTTAAATCAGGGCGATCGCATTGATATTGGTTTTGACCTGATCAGAAGCGAAGGCACGCTTACAGAAGTAGTGGTTACCACCAATACGCTACGCCGCAATGTTGCCAATGTGGGAGCCGCCACCACCATCTCCCCAAAAGACCTGAACACCTTACCGGTGAATGGACGCAATTTTACTACCCTGATTGACCTGTCACCGGTGGCCAATGGCACCAGCATCGGCGGACAATTGCAGTCCTCTACCAACTTTACCATTGATGGTATGACAGCTCGAGGCACTATTGCAGGTGGTAACACCTCAGGGGCCTATTCCATTTCGATCGAAGCCATTCGTGAGTTTAAAGTAGTGAACAATGAATATGATGTAACCGAAGGACGCGCCGGTGGTGGTACCATTAGCACGGTAACCAAATCGGGCACAAATACCTTCTCCGGTAGTGTCTTTGGCTTTCTGCGCCATAATAAGTTATCCAGCTCTTACGATATCCGTGGAAACAAGAGAAACCAGCCTTTCTCAACAGCACAGTATGGTGTTTCTATGGGTGGCCCTATTGTCAAGGATAAAGCACATTTCTTCTTTGTGTGGGACCATCAGCAAGATTCGCGGCCATTGAACAATGCAGACATCCGGACACCAGCTGATGAAGCTGCTTTCCGGGTGACCGAAAGCACACTGGAGCGCTTCACCCAGGTTGCCCGCGAAAAGTACGGCGTAGGAAATACCGAACAGTTTGGGTCATTTGATAAGCGCCGCTCTACCGACGCACTGTTTGGAAGAATTGACTGGCAGCTGAACAGCAAAAATCTCCTTTCTATTCGCAACAACTACGTATCTGAAACCGATAACCTTTCAGAAGGAGACAATTCGGGTATAAACGCTATCGAGTCCTATATTGATCGCAAGAAGATGAACAATAGCTTGATTCTTTCCTTGCGCACTTCCATTAATCCCAAACTCACTAATGAGTTCAAAGCACAGCAATTTCTTCAGCACGAATTTGTAATCCCCAGCCCGGAGCTGCCGTCGGCAAGTATACCGAGGGCGATTGTTGAAAACGTTACCTCAACCGGTCAAAATGGAACCACCTACACCAACTCTATCCAGATTGGTGGGCAGCGTTTCTCTCCCGAGTGGTTTAAAGGAACCGTGTACCAGGCCGTAAACAACCTATACCTGAACACCTCCAGGGTGAAATATACCTTTGGAGTTGACTTAATGTACACCCGCATGCATAACGTGTATGGAAGTGAGATGAACGGCCGTTTCTTCTTTACCGGACTCGACAATTTCCAGAACAGGACTCCTTATCGGTATGTGCGGGAAATAGCAATTGTTGATGATCCATCTACCATACTTCATCAAATGGCTTCAGGCGCTTACGCCCAAATGGAAACGAAACTGGGCAGGGGTGTAAACCTGCTGGCGGGGATCCGGGTGGACAATACCCAATACCTGAACGGAGCTGATTATAACGCCATAGCTGATAAGCAGCTGAATATAAATACCAGTAACAAGATCAATACTACCCAATTGCAACCCCGATTTGAATTAATGTGGGATGTAAGCGAAAAGAAAACGGACTTTATCCGTTTCGGTGCAGGTATTTTTGGATCTAACCTGAACCCATACTCGATGATCAACAACATCCTGTTTGATGGCACAAAGGTGGCTTCGGTGGATCTGACGACCAACCTGCCTTCACCTGATTTCATTGGTTATCGCCAGGATCCCACCACGGCACCCGGCAAAGAATTATTTGATATACCAGGCGTTGAGAAGTTGGTAACAATAAACACTAACAGTAAGGATGTTAAGGTGCCTACGGTGTACAAGGCCAGCCTTACCTATAATCATATTTTTGGCACAAAGCTGCGAATGGGTGTGAGTGCTTATGCCACCCTTGCTCGTAAGAATTATATGTATGTAGACCGCAACATGGTTGACCAACCTTTCTTTACCATTGAGCAGGAAGCAAACCGGGGGGTTTATGTGCCAGCTGCTACGATCAATAACCGAAATGGGGTAGCGAATTGGGTAAACAGCCGTAAAACAAACACACTCGGCCGCGTTCTGGAATTGATCAGCGATGGTAAGAAGAACCAGTACGCGATTGTAGTAGATGGAACCTACCGTTATTACAAGGATGGCCAGATTACGGCATCATACACCTGGAGTGACAGCCGGGACAATACTTCCTACAATGGTAACGTAGCTAACACAGCTACCCTTAACCTTATGGTAAAAGATGATCCCCGCGACTTGCGCAACATGGCTTATGCCGATAATCAATTTAGAACCAAGGTGGTGGTATATGCGAATGCACCAAGTATTAAGGGTATCACGCTTGGTCTTCGGTTCTCGGGAATAGGTGGCACACGTTACTCCCTGGCAGTGGCCGGCAACATGAACGGTGACTTTGTGAACTCCAACGACCTTGCTTACATCTACGATCCAAAGAATCCTTCCACTCCTAAGTATATTGCCGATGGTATTAATGCCATACTGGACAACCCCGACGTGGAGCAAAGTCTAAAGGATTATATTACCCGCAGCTTTGGTGAAATTGCCGAACGCAACGGCGGTATTAATGGCTTCTTTGGCACCTTCGACTTGCGCCTGGCTAAAAAGGTGATGATACATAGAAAGCACGGCGTAGAGTTGTCGATGGACCTTTTCAATGTGGCAAACACCTTTAACAAAAAGCGGGGTGTAAATCGGAACTTAGGTAAGCAGAATATCTATAATGTAACTTCTTTCAACACCGAAGCAGCCACGTTTGGGTATCGCGTCAACACGACTTCTGGCGTGTCGCCTTTAGGCGGTACTCCTTTCCAGGCGCAAGTTGGATTACGGTACAGCTTTTAAGTCGTTTTTGTAATCTCGAGCATTATCGCCATTAAATCGATTATGCGTCATTAATAAGTGGTGCCCAGCTAATAGTTGGGCACCACTTTATTGTTATATGCTCCGGTTCACTTGCTCCTAATAATCCAGTATAGGTTGCTTATTCTCCTGGCTGAGGTACTTTTCTATTACATCATATAAAATCTCCAATGACCTTCCTTATCGCAAGGTTCTCGTATCAACGCTTGATATTCACCCGCGCTTTTGCACCAGGTCTTAATCACATTACGAAACTACATTGATGCGGGGTGCAATCTAAAACCCAGCAGATTGACTGATGATATCGTTAGGGAACAATGTGTTGACCTCCTATCCGGCAGTGGATGATCATCAACCGTATCGAGATTAATACCTAATAGATTAGCTCCCGGGGTTATTCACAAGTATAGCATGAATGATCTTGTGTTCAATTGCTTAGGGTCATCCACCGAAGTAAAATAAACTAAATGAGTGGCAGACTTTGGGACTGAGCGGTCGTTGTCGACTCGCATAGCTCCGGTATATAATGATGAGTCACCAAAAAAGAGGCAATTAAAATTGAAGTCCGACCAGCGTAACCATTACAAAGCCATAAGCGGCTATTGGGTCCACAATGTTTGGTATCAACTTCAACTAGGGTCGCATCAAGAAACAGCTTTAGCCTTTTCAGGCAGCCATTTATTAAGAACTTGCTCAATCAACGGAACGAAAGGAATAAATAATATTACGCCGGCAAGATTGAAAAGCATGTGAGACGTGGCTATTTTCTGTTCAATGGACGCGGTTCCTGATATATAATTTATGAGTTGTATGTAGCTATTAAATGTAATAAGGCCAAGGCAGATGCAGATGAGATTAAACGTAAAATGAAATACACCCGTTTTAATGGCTTGGCGATCCGATCTAATAGTTGCCAACAGTGTATCTGAGCATGTTCCCAATTCCGCCCCAAGCATAACGGCGATCCCGGCTGGCAGCGTCAATAAGCTTTTTTTCGCAAGTGTGATTGCCATGCCGACCGTGGCTGATGATGATTGAATTATAAGTGTCACCAGCGCGCCGGTTCCCGATCCGACTAGCGGATTTTCCAACCGCGTCATCCAACTGATAAATTGCTCATGGTTTTTTAAAGGCTCTACTGCTCTCTCCATCGTGTACAAACCAAAGAATAAAATGCCAAAATAGATGATCACCTTGGCAGTAGCGGACACTTCTGCTTTCTTAGCAAAAAAACTTAATACCAGGCCCACAAAAATGGGAATAGGGGACCATTGGCCAATATCGAGCGCAATAATCTGGCTTGAAATAGTGGTACCAATATTTGCACCCATGACCACACCCATTGATTGTCGAAAGGTTATCATTCCGGAGTTCACTAATACTATGGTCATTATTATGACGGCTGAAGAAGAGTCTAAAAGAATAGTCACCACTGCACCGGTAAGTATGCCGGCAAGCAGGTTCTTGGTAAGATAGCTCATCCATTTTTTGGATTTTTCGCCTAGTAGTTCTTTAAGGGTTTCAGAAAGATTGTTGACCGCAAAGAGAAACAGGCTCAAGCCACCAATAACTAGTAAAATGATTTCCATCTTAAAAGGTAAAAGAACTTCTAAGTTGGTCAACGTTATCTTATTGTTACCCCATTTGCTTACTTGTGTTCAGATTCTTCTTAAGCCTAAACTGTGACAGGCTTCCCTGGTTTTATCAGTCAGCTTCACTGCAGAGTCAACAGATCATTACAGACTTCGACAGATTTAATTTAGTGATCAGTTACCACTTGGAGTGGATTGGGATAAACATCTCTAACTGCAGGCTCACTGGAGGTAAATGGTTCCGCCGCCTTTAATGTTTGATCATGAGTTTTCTCTATTGGAAACCAATTCGAAGTATTATTCAAATTCTTTTCTAAGCATTTCGGCGGCGTGAGCAGGTAAAGTCTGTAGATCTCTTGAGTCATATGGTTTTACAAGATGGTTCGTGTACGATAGATGGGCAAGGTTTTGAGATACGTACAATCTGTTCACCCTGAAGGCCAAACATGATAATGATAGTAAAGGCAGTGCTCTTAAGGTGATTAGCAGGGTCGACAATTGAAAATTATGAGTTGGGGTACATATATCGCTCGACGATCGTCTGCTTTTTAGTTAATTAAATTAAGGTACTATCTTAAGGAAATAAAGGGTAATTTAAAGCATCTATAAAACCATGATCGGTACTGCCGCAAACCTTCCTGGGTAAGTTTTAAAATGCTCAATTATGATACGTCTTAAACATTTCTTGCCTATCATTTTTATACTTCTTTTAGGTAATCAAAAAATGTCATCACGCCAGCAGGCAATTGTATATACTACTTTGCAACCCGAACAGTATGATATTTTTTTACTGGAAGAAAATAGCACCGTTCCCAAACGAATAACCAACCATAAGGGGATGGATTACAATGCCAGCTTTTCACCAGGTAATAAATGGATTGTTTATACCTCTGAACATAATGGCAATACGGATTTGTATGCCTTGCAAAATGGTAAAACAGATGAGCATAGTATACGCCTGACAACCGATAAAGGAGTAGATGACCAGGCAACTTTTTCTCCGGACGGTAAGCAGATTGTTTTTATGAGTACCCGCAGCGGCAATGCCTCGCTTTGGATAATGCCCTTCAATGCATTAGCTCCTTCATCAAAAACGGAACAGGAAGCCAGAGCAGTCACTGAAACGAAAGAGTATGGCGAATTTAACCCGGTCTTTTCCCCGGATGGACAGCAGATTGCTTTTTCTTCCAATCAAGCGGCTATACAACGGTTCAAGAATAAGGGAGAGCTAGACTATGTATGGCCTGATTGGACAGATATCTATGTAGTTGATAAAAACGGGAAAAATCTCCGACAGTTAACGGATACTAAAGCCATATATGGTTCGCCATGCTGGGATCAGACCGGAACCAATCTTTATTACTACAAGGACCTCAGCGATGTCATCAAGGGCGTCGGTAAAACAGGTGGCATAATGGTGATGGATCTCGCCAGCAAGAGAACGAGTTTTGTGACTGATACATTTAGCCATGCCTTTAGCCCCGCCATAAATTCCGGTAATGAAGTAGTCTATGTTCAGCGGGATGATAGCTTAACGACATTGTCACATAGAAGAATCAACCAATACTTTTACCTGGCAAAAACCGATGCGAAAGGGGGAAAGAAGATTCTCTTGAAAACGGCTAACATTAACTATTACCACCCCAAAATAAACACCCGAAACCAGATCCTGCTGTACGGAAATGGACCAATCGAGGGAATGAACAAAAAATCGAATGGCGAAACATTTGCCCGCCCTCAAACCATCCGGGAAGTTACCGTTGATAATGAAAAACTTTTGATTGGCGGGATCAGGGGATACACGCCCACGCTAACTGCCGACGGCAAAGAAATTATCTCGGCCGAATGGGTCAATGAGTTTACGCCGTATGAAAAGTCGCTTGGGTCTTCACCTATTGTTACCTGCGATCTAAACGGCAATAGTTATCGGACCCTGTTTACTTCGAAAAACGGTTTTGCCTGGACCCCTGTTGTAACCCGGGATAAAAAATGGATCATTTTCGGTTCCGGAGCCAGGTTTGCCGGTTCCGGGGAAAAAGTTGATATCTGGAAGGTAAAATACGACGGCACAGCACCTGTTAACTTAACCGCCAGCATGCCGGGTAATAATGCTTTTCCAGATGTTTCATATGATGGTAATTGGATTGTTTTCCGCGGCGTTAAAAACGAAAACGGGAAAGAAAATAAAGACATCTTTTTGATGGATTGTGAGGGGAAGAATCTAAGACAAAAGACCCACACACCCGAAACGGAAACCATGCCCGCCATCTCCCCTGATTGGCAAGTGGATCGTTTATTGTCGTCAAAATGCAATGACAAATGCCTTGAACATTTATGTACAGGAGGTCAATAATCCAAACGATAAAGGAGTGCCGCTTGATGCCGTTACCGACAAACTAGATTTGCATCCGCGGTTTTCACCGGATGGTAAATGGGTTGTGTTTGTTTCTTCCAGAGCCTTTATGTATGATGAGTTTCCTCTTTGCGGATTTAACCCCCAACCGTATGGAGAGGTTTTTATTAAGAAAATTGGCAGCGACAAACCACCGATTCAATTAACACATGATAAATGGGAAGACGGGATGCCTTTTTGGGGCTATTATGCTAAATAGATTTCGTTGGTTTAGCTAAAAGATCAGCGAATTTCAAGGCACAATTTAAGGCTTAGACCATATGCTTAGTTAGCGTCTTATCAAGCAAAGTTGACCCGGATTAAAGTGGCTTTGGAGTCAAAGCCGTAAAGCAAACAGGCGGCTATCAAATCAACTTAAGCGCCATCCCAACGAGTGCCGCGATTAAGATAATATGGGGCTCTTTGACTTTCTTTGTTTTTAGCAGGATAATAGCAGTGATTAAAGCTATCGCAGCAGTCGGAAGGTCTATAATGGTTCGGAGAGCAATAACTATGACTGCTCCTGCCAACGCGCCTACAACTGCCGCTGTTATCCCATCTACAAAAGCCTTAATGCTTGGGTTCCTGCCGTGTTTTTTGAAATACGGAGCTGGAAGGATTGTAAAAAGGTAACAAGGCAAAAAGGTAGCAAAGGCAGCGATACAAGCACCGGGAAAACCCGCAACAAGGTAGCCAATGAAACTTACCGTAATTACGACAGGACCGGGTGTTATCATAGCAACAGCTACCGCGTCGATAAACTCGTGTTCATTCAACCAATGATACTCAGTAACAACACCGGTGTGTAGAAATGGAACGATTGCCAGGCCACTGCCAAATACAAAAGCACCAGCCTTTGTAAAAAACCACGCAATTTGACCCAATGTATCCGTCTCAAATTGCCAAAAACCAGTCCCAAAAAGAAGTATCACGTTTGATACGGCAGGTTTCTTAAACCATTTAGGCGGACTTTTTACTAACATATAGATCAACCCTGCTGCTACAAACAATAAGACCTCTTCCTTCTCTGTAAGGATAGTGATAAGCGCGGCTAAAAAAAAGAATAACCAAAGCATCCATTTTTCGGCCAGTGACTTTATGTTTATTTTGCTGATAGACTTTTCAGTGAGCCTAAAACTGCTAATGATGATAATACCTACTACAGCTGCAGCTACTCCGTAGAAAATAGCTTGCATCCAGGGTAACCCTCCAAACGCTCTATAGGCAATTCCGAAAGCGACAACCATAAAAAATGAGGGTAGTATAAAAGCTAAACCGCATAGCGTTGCACCTAAGGTCCGGTAGTGGACATACCCTAAATAGATCCCCAGCTGTGCTGCCAGCGGCCCGGGGGCAAGTTGTGCTAAAGCCAAACCGTCTTTATAATCCTCTTCGGAGATCCACTTACGATCTTCTACCAGATCCCGATGCATATATCCGACCAGTGCTACCGGGCCTCCAAACCCAGCATAGCCAAGTTTGAAGAAGTACCCTATCAACGCTTTTAGTTCATAGACCGGTGTCATTTTGTTTTCTTCCATTCGGCTGATTTTGGTTGCAACATGTGTTTTCGTCTTGTCCTATGTTAAGCATGCCTTTATTTACCAACACGTGTCTTCATACCCATAGCAAGTATGTCATAGTCGATTGCTCATTTTTGGAAAGTCCAGCAGGAATTGCCAAACGCCTGCCGCCTGCGGAGCAAGGTCAAGCGATCTGTATTCACACGCAAAACGATGATAGCTATCGGCTGATACGGATCAGCCAGGTTCTAATTTATTATGATGTTTTCAAAAGTACAATACTCATTTCATCTGAATATTCAGCTCCGGGAATTCTGTGGGGTATAGTTTATAACCCCCGGCTTGTACAAAGCCTGTCCATCCGAGAACATACATGAACTCCGCAATTGTTTACAAAGGTGGAAAAAATATGGGTTAAGCAATCGGTCTTTCTTTGATCGCTTAGGTCTACCGGCTCCATGAGAGTAAAATGCAGAGACCAGTTGAATTGCCTCAAGTTTTGTTTTAACCTTCATGGAATAGTAAAGGGTTTTACTACTGCCAGGAAGTCGAATACTTGCTGAACTGAAATTAAATCCAATACCAATTGAATAAACAACTGTTGCCAACGGTCAGCTTTTCGACGCCGCAAGAAGGGGGTGCACTACCGAAGCTAGTTTATGTCAAATTACTATAAAATGGGTCATATATTTGATAACACCTTTGGAGATTATTGTCCTTCGGTTCACGAGAACACAAGCAACTACTATGCAGGCAACTTATCGATGTGAATTTAAGCTACTGGCCTTTTTACTGGCCGTATCAGCATCAACCATTTTTCAGGATGTTTTTGCTCAAAAACACAAAAGAAACTTCAAGCCAATTGACACTGCAGCTATTGAGCAGATTGTGGCTATAAAAGGAAAGAGCAACAACGGGGAATACAAGATAACGATTCCACAAAATGACCTTAGCGTACTCGTAGACGGTTTTAAGATAATACCTGCCATGGGTCTTAGTACCTGGGTCGCATTTACCCCATCGAAAAACGGAGTAATGGTAATGGGAGATATTGTAGTAACTGAAGACGACTTAAAGATAGTACAGCAGGAGATTATCAAGCAAGGTCTAACAACCACTGCCATTCACAACCACTTTGTCCGTAACCACCCCAACATCATGTTTATGCACATGGGTGGCTCAGGAAGTACCGAGATGATGGCACAAAAAACCAGAGCTGTGCTGGATAAGGTTAAAGAAGTACGAAAGACAAACCCGTCTGCCGGCACTGCTTCATTAGAAGCGGTTGTCAATACATTAGATACAAAAAGATTGGATGAGCTAATTGGCCACAAAGGGGAAATGACTAAAGGAGTATATAAATACACCATCGGCCGTCCGGATGTTAAGCTTACTGAACATGGCGTGCCTGTAAGTACCTTCCTGGGTTTTAATACCTGGGCAGCTTTCCAGGGAACACCGGACAAAGCTGCCGTGGCTGGCGACTTTACAATGCTGGAGGACGAAGTTGAGCCCGTTTTGAAAGCATTAATTGAAAATGGTATTGAAGTGGTTGCCCTGCATAATCATATGGTACATGAAAAGCCGCGCACGTTCTTTTTACATTATTGGGGCGTTGGCAATGCGGAACAATTAGCACGAGGCCTCAGGACAGCACTGAATGCAACAGGGAAAAATACCATGCGGATGGGCATGCATTAAAAATGGCCTTACTGGAGATGGTCAAGTTATGTACTTCGATCGACAGTGCCAGGGGGGTTAAGGAAATGTCAATGTCAGGACACACATTAGGTCTACCATACTACAGATCTGAAATCCGGCAAGTACCGATTAGCTCCAAAACGTTTCCGGGTTGACCAGCTTTCAAAAGACAGGTTTCGCCGTAAAAATGCTAGGCGCACTTCGGAGATCAGGGAACTGCGGGATCAACTTATGCAAGAATTACGCGGAACGCTGGGAAAGGCCAGGCAGTGACAAATGATTTCAGGCTCACCAGGACTTTAAATTTTTAGCCCTTCGAGTATTTCCAGCTTGTACCCCTTTCCATGTATATTCGTTATTCTGAGTTCGGGATCAGGGCTTAACTTCTTTCGCAGTTTTGACACAAACATGTCCAGGCTACGTCCGGTGATGACCCCTTCGTCAATCCAAACTTTCTGCAACAACGTTTCTCGCGGGATCAGTTCCCCGAAACTTTCGTGGAGCAATTCCAGAACCTTGCATTCCTTATCTGTCAGGCTAATCACGTCAGTACCTAAAAGCAGGCGCCGATCCTGCACGTCAAATAAAAATTTCCCAAGTGCAGCAAATTCCGGAACGGGGGCATTTACAAAAGCAGAATTTCCACGCTGCAAGGGCAGGCGCCTTAAAGATTTTCCAAAACGCCCCATAAACAAGATGCCAGCCAATAACACCAATACGCCAGCATAGACCAAATCTCTTAACGGATTGCCTGCGATTGACGTTTTTACTCCTTCAAGCCGTGAATTGAATTTCTTAGGGTCAGCTTCGCCTGGTTTGAGTTCTTTAGTCTCCTGCCCGATGTCAACGGTTGTCGTAGTTACTTTTTCAGGTCTGGGGTTGACTTCCTGAGGATTGAGGTCAACTGGCTGAGTTAAAGAAGAAGTTTTAGAATTCTTCCGATCTGCATTCTCATATAAATCCGGAAATGCAAATTCAATTGTGTAACAACCAGGAGGTTGACTCCGGCGTTTGCAGGGCAGGATGTCGGGTGAACTATTACTCACCTGAAAACCGTAAACAATGTCCCGTTTCGTGCAATCTTGTACTGTGACGGCATAGCCGGATCTGAACGCAGTTTTGGGCAGCAAGTCGTCAGACATCACCATCAGTGAATCGTGGCTAAAAACAAGTTCCTTTTCGAACCTGAGCAGAAAAGTGCCTTCTTTAGTTTCGATAACGGGCAATACACGTGAGGTTGAGTCACCCGCCTGCAGCAGCAACCGATTTCCGATCTCGCGAATTAAAAGGTTCACTTGCTTAGCCCGTGAGTCCCGCCCGGAATGTTCTTTAAAACCCGAAAAAATAACTAAAGCCGCCAGCAACATGGTCGCACTACCATAACGCATGACTAAACGGTTACTAAAAACGCCTGCAAAGGCGGGATTTACACTCATTTACACTTCATTTTACAATTGATTTACAAGTAACAGCAAGGTTCGACCGTACGTTTGGACAGGGAAGTTAATCAATTTGGATTATGGAGCGCAGAGGGAGAATGTTCTTTTCGAAAGTTGACATCGCTACAACCCTGACCAGGCTGTATCCAGATGGTGAGGTCTTGATTGCCGGACGTCTAAACAAAAAAACGGGCAAGCAAAGTCGAGTGATGATCTATTAAAATATTGACAAGAGATTTCGGCCAAGAAAAAGTGACTTATCAAAAGAGAGCGGCCATCGTAAATGTAAACAGTCTGAAGTTCAACCCGGCTGGCGAGCAGGGTAGTAAAACCGAAAGGGTTTTGGTATAAATTCAGTTAACCTGATAAAGAACGTTCCAGTGTATCAGCGATTTTTAAACTGCCACCAAAAGCCAGCTAAAGACTAAAACTTAAAATTTGAACAATGAAAAGATATCTTGGGCAAATCCGACGCCTTCTTCTCCTGACAATAACCATTTCTTGTTGTTCCTGCAACGGACAAACCACCAAAGATCTACGAAAAGAAAGCGTTAGTGAGCCAAAAACACAAGCTGTTGAACCGCCAAAAATAGGAAGAACCAAAGGGAACAATGTTTCTGGTAGCGTGCAGGACAAAGCTGGTGACCTTTGGTTTGGAACAGGTGATGGCCTGTATAAGTATGAAGGAAAATCTTTCCGGCAGTTTACAATTGATAGTGGGTTGAACAGTAACAAGATCACTTCTCTGTTAGAAGATAGATCGGGTAAAATTTGGATCGGAACCGAAGCAGGTCTTAATGTTTTCGATGGTAACACATTTGCTACCGTCCAAATTCCGCTGCGAAAAGATATGCCTCCTAACTCGCAGAGAAATACCCACAATGTATTCAGCATTATGCAGGACAAAAGCGGAAAATTATGGTTCGCAACCATTGATGGGGTTTACACCTACGATGGTAAAACCTTTTTGCCCTTTATTATAAAAAAAGATGGACCTGGCTTTATGAGTAGTAATCATAACGTAGAATCTATCCTGGAAGATAAAGCAGGTAACATCTGGTTTGGAGGACGCGCTACTGACGGCGTGTATCGATACGACGGAAAGGCCATAACCAACCTCAAAATCAGCGAACAAAAGGATCTTACTTGGGCCTGGCCTGCTTTGCAGGACAAAAAAGGAAATATTTGGTTCACCAACTGGGCCGGAGCACACCGATATGATGGCAAATCATTGATCAAAATGGATGGCTTATCTACAAATCCTCTTAATCCTATTACCCGAATGCTTGAAGATAGAAAAGGAAATCTTTGGTTTGGAGGTGCTGGGGGACTTTGGAGCTACGATGGAAAGTCTGTTACTCACTTTACAGTACAAGATAGGGTAATCGATAGCGGAACATGGTTATCGCGGGAAGCTGGAAAGAGTAATGGTGTATGGTCAATGTTGGAAGATAAAACGGGCAACCTTTGGATCGGCACCAGTAATACCGGTTTGTACCGCTTTGATGGGAAATCATTCATAAGCTTTTCTGAAGAAAAATAAACAACTAACACAAAGAAGCAACAAACATGGTCGGCGTATGGTGGTGAACGCTTTGATGTTACCAGTTTTAGTTTCAAAAAGGGCTATAAGTTGGTAAATTAAGCTGTCCGATTAATGAAGTCACCTTAGCTGATTTGAAATAGAAGATCCGGGTGCAAGGAGCTGATAAAAAAAATCATGCGTTCAGCGTTTGGAGACATTTAAAGTACAATGCCATTTAGAATGGAATCAAAAAACAAGACTGCTGAAAACACCATCGAGATAATGCTGCAGCTACCGAGCAATGCTTACCAGTACACAAGATCATCATCAAATAAAGTTTTAAGCAATTCCACCATAAGAACTACTTAAAGTATACCCCCTAAACGGTCACAAAGACATTTATTCAGAAAAGTACTTCTCCTTACCGGCCGAACCGCCCTTGCAAAAAGGGAGCAACCTAAGTTTGTCTAATTGAATTAATAAAACCATGAAACATATTAAAAAGCTTTTGTATAGCCTGCTAATTATACTGACCGGATCGATTTTCTTTACTGCACATGCCCGGCAAAAGCAAGGGAGTCAGGGACCCGATTACCAGCTCGATGTTAAACAAAGCAAACTATTATGGAACGCTCCCGGCAACCGCCATCATGGTTTCATCTTATTTAATTCCGGTACCCTTAGCGGCGTTATTGCGGGCCATCCAACCCGTGGTCATTTTAGCATAGATATGAACAGCATGCGAAGTACTGACGAAAGTTCCCCCGAGGGAAGAGAAAGGGTTGACGACGAGTTGAGAAGCGAGGGGTTCTTTGCTGTTTCAAGATACCCGACTGCCACCATAGTAGTAAACAAGATACGCGCCGAACCTAATGGCACAACCTTCAGCGTTTACGGCGATCTAACGATTAAAAACGTGACCAAACCCATTGAATTTACTGCTATCCTGAAACAACAGGGCAATACGATTACTGCCAAAGCAAACCTCGTCATCAACCGCGAGAATTGGAATATCAATCTCCAGCAGAAACCCAAGTCGTGGAATCTTTTTGACAGCATGAAAGGTCATCTTGTTGATAATGATATTCCGGTTAGCCTGAACCTGGTATTTACTAAGAAATAAAAAATCTATAATGAGTACAATGAAACTGTGCGCACCTTTTTCCGGCCTGTTCCTGCTATTTGCATTGATTACTTCATGTAGCGGACAAGTAAACACAAATACTCCTAAAGACCAAAATACATCGAAACCAAGTCCGATGGTAATAAGAAACTTTAAGGCTGCTGCCTTGCCGCCGGATTTTGACACTACTTTAGTCAGTCAATACATACGAAGTATTTTCCAGGACTCGAAAGGAAATTTATGGTTTGGCACCATGGGCGAAGGAGCAGTTAGGTATGATGTAAAAACCTTGACCTACTTTTCCCATCCGGAAGGTTTTTATAACAACACTGTTTTTGCTATTACTGAAGATAAAGTTGGCAATATTTGGTTTGGCACTGACCAGGGCGTTTATAAATACAATGGGAAAACATTTAGAAACTTCAACGAGAAAGATGGACTTAAGAACTTAGTGATTGGGCGTAAAAGCATCCTTGTTGATAAATGGGGTACTATTTGGGTAGGCACACACGGTGGGGTTTACCGTTACGACGCATCGGCAGATAGTAAAGGCGGTTTATCATTCTCGCTTTTCGAATCACTTCCACCGATAGGTGTTGCAGACATGGTGGAAGACAGAAAGGGCAATATGTGGTTCGCTTCGTTTGATAAAGGTGTTTTTCGATATGACGGTAAAGCGATTGTAAATTTCAACGAGATAGAAGGCTTAGGCAATAACTATGCAGGTGGGATTGCTGAAGATAAAGCAGGTAATATGTGGTTTACCATGAAAAATGGTATTTGCAAATATGATGGAAAGACCTTTACAAAATATACTTCCAAAGACGGTCTATGGGGAAATGAGTTTTGGGGCATACTCGTTGAACAGTCAGGTAAGATTTGGGTTACCGCCAGGGGCAGTACAACAAGATTTGACCCTTCTATACCTTTACCAAATGCAAAAGCGTTTACTGTGTATACACCCGACAACGGTTTAAATTGCTGTGTGCAAAGTATGTATCAAGATAAGTCAGGAAATGTGTGGTTGGGTACCGGCCAGGGGCTTTATCGATTTGATGGATCACGCTTTTCTAAGGTCAAACAAAAAGGGCCTTGGGAAAAGCCTGTCTGGCTGCCTTTCCCGCAATAGCTGTAAGGTAACGACTCGTCATGTGGCAGTACACACCTTAGGAAGCCGTCATAGAGATCGCGAGATCCGCAGTACTCCATTGCATGCAAACAATTGCTGCCAGGATGACCTTGATCATATGACACCCTTTTGTTTGAGCCAGACCCTGCAAGTCCCTACTTTAATTACGCTTACACCTCACTATTGCCGGTCTAAAACACCCGGCAATTTGCCTGATACCAGGTCTGTCCACAAGGTATAAACGTTCCCTTTTTAGCACTGGAGAGCGTCTACCTTTACTTTTGCAGGGCTGAGTCTAGCAGAGAGGTTTTGGTCATATACGACTGGATGTAAGCAATTATTCCCGACATTGCCAATTAGTTATTTGAGTCTTGTTGGCTCTGTAGTCTATCTTTATTCATCTTCAGTAATACTTTGTTTCTGAAGCTTTGATATAAGCTTTATAAGATTGCCGGGTGTACGGGGCGCACACTTAAGAAGTGAGCACAATAGCAGATCCTTATACAAATCATATAACAAGTACAACAATTATCCCGGGACATCCAAGGAAGCTGCAAAGATTTGCTCCGTCAAAAAGAACTCCAGCCAAGGACTAAAGCAGCCGGTCTAACCTACGCATACCTCGTTGATGCTAACCATTTTCTTTATTCAATCGTTCTTTTATTTTGTTCGCTGTGCGCAACATCAACTTTGTAATGTTCGCTTTATGGGCTGGCGTAAGCCGGCTTTCAGGAAGGTATACGCTAAGGCTGGCAACTACCTGTTTATTCTTGTAAATAGGAACGGCAAAACCTAATATATGATTGGCATTTACAGTATGACTAAACTGGTCTTCCCTGATCTTCTGCAACGCCTTTTCGAGCTTCTCCCGGGTTTGAACACCTGGCCATTGTTGGGCATCGGGAATACCTACAACCTGTATAAATCTATCGAGATCCTTTTGGGATTGGTACGCAAGCAAAAGCCTGCCGCTGGCTGTCTGGTAGATCGGGGCCTCAATTCGGGTGCGCACCTGGAGATCCTGGTTACTTTGAACAGTATGAACAACAAATCGCTTGTTGTTCCTGATTACCGCAAGGAGGCAGGTTTCGTTTAAACTTTCGGTAAGATCTTCCATGAGATCTTTTGCGGCAAGGATAAGGTTTTGGCTATAAGCAAGGTTGCCGGTTAATTGATAAGCATTCGCGCCTAAACGGTAACCTTCTTTCCGGCCAACATGTTCCAGGTAGTTCCTGTTTACCAGAGTTTTGACAATATTGGCGGTAGTAGGTTGACTGAGTCCGGCATTTTCGGCAATCTTAATCAACTGTACAGGCTCTTTTCCATGTTGGGCAACAAACTCCAGGATGTCAAGGGCTCTTTCAATAACTTGTATCATTGCGAAGTAATTCGCGTAAAACTAGTAAAATTTACAGTTCAATTAGGTTGAATTATTTGTCTTGCCTTAAAATAAATACTTGCTATACGGGCCTTCTCTTAGACCGAGGCCGCAGGTTGAACCGCTTTTCTCCAAGGCGAGGGAGATAAACCTCCATTTGTATGTTCAACGCACTTTATAATTTCCCGGGCTGACAATAAACCCGGATATTCTCCTGTTTTACATGGTTTCATGAATTTAGCTGATCACCCGGTGAATAACGAGATGCCGTACAAGGGAGTGACACAACCGGAGCCCAATTGAACTTCTACTGCTGGTGCCATAAAAAACCACATATGCAGCAAAGCACCTGCCTTCATGCGTTCGGAGCAAAACGGATAACTACAGTGGAGCTGTATACCTGTACTTAACGGCTCCCGCAGATGAACCATAATAACATAGAAGGGGGAGGAGATAGGAAAGAATTTGATGTGCCGGGGTGGAACAGCATTGTTGAGAAATATCACCAAAATAGTTTGGTGGAACTAAATAAAATTCTTCCATTTACAACATTATTGATATACTATTCAATATAACTGAGCTAACCTTCCATCCGGTGTCGCACTCATCACCGTTGATGAGCAAGGTGAGAACTGTATAGTAGTGGCTTCAGGCGCAAATGGTGCACTCGAACCCAGCGACCTCACAGGCATAGAAGCGACCCGATGACTGATCTTTACCTGTTTACCGGTGATAAGAAGTACCTCGACTTTTGTTATTATATCGTGGACAGCTACAACGTAAAAGATGGCCCTGCACTAATTAAAACGCTGAATGCTACTGATGGCCGGGTTGATAAAACGGCAAATGCAAAAGCTTATGAGATGATGTCGAACCTTGTTGGCTTAATCAAACTTTACAAGATCACCGGCGACACAAGCGTATACAACCCTGTGCTAAAATCGTGGAAACACATTGCCGCAAACCGCCTGTATATTACCGGAACAACATGTTCTTTTGAACATTTCAAAGATGATCATGTGCTGCCCGCCGGCGTAAACGACCATATGGGTGAAGGCTGCGTAACCACTACATGGATACAAATGAATTACCAGTTGCTTTTACTTTCCGGTAAAATGCAGTACCTCGATGAACTGGAAAGGGGGGCATATAATCACCTTATGGGTGCAGAGAACCCGCAAACCGGTTGTGTAAGCTATTATACCCCGTTGGAAGGGCAAAAACCTTTTGGATGTAACATCACCTGCTGCATGTCGAGTGTTCCAAGAGGTATTGCGATGATTCCACACGAATATGACCCCATCCAGGGGTCTGGAGATGCGCACGTTCACGTGGCTATGGAATAGCTAAGCCGGTATATACATCCTCAAAGTCGCCTTTCTGCGACTTTTTTTGCTTCCGTCACATATCGTATGTAATGAGTCGACTACCGGGTATCAAAAGCATAGAAAACGAGTTGTCTACCTGAACCTGGTAATTGATTATCAATTCGGGAGGTTAGCCCGAGATTAATTCAATATTACTGAACTGGTGTTTCATAAGATTTGCCTCTACAAAAAAGATTTTTATGAAAAAGGGAGCGATTTTTTTTGTTTGTTCAATAATTTTCACAAGTTTTACGTAATGTAATTGTTATTCAATAATAATTAACTTTAAACGTTTGCCATGAAGTTTTTTATTCCCCCGATCGTAATCCTGCTGCTTTTTACATTCTTCTCATTACAGCTCTTTGCGCAATCCAGCGTTGCCGGTAAGGTTACCGACGGTGCCAACCAACCGCTTGCAGGTATCACCATAACCGAAAAAGGAAGCGGAAACGCCACAGTTACCAAAGACGATGGAAGCTTCTCTATCCGGCTGAGCGGCCAAAATGCACGCCTGCTGCTGTCAGCCGTTGGCTATGCTGAAAAGGAAGTGGGGGTGAACAACCAAAGCACTCTATCCATAACCATGACAAGTGAACAACGCCAGCTAAACGACGTGGTGGTTGTTGGTTATGGTACACAACGTAAAAAAGATCTTACGGGCGCAATTGCATCCGTTGGCGCAAAAGAAATCGAAAAAATACCAACCAATGGTGTAGACAAAGCTTTACAGGGCCAGGTCGCAGGTTTGCAGATCTCGACCACATCGGGGGCCCCCGGCGGCAATACGACCATTTTAGTCAGGGGTATCAGCTCGATCACCGGAGGCGTAGAGCCCCTTTTTGTTATCGACGGTTATCCGGTAACGAGTGTTGGATACAGCAATCCTTTATCTACCATAAACCCGGCTGACATTGAATCTGTTGATGTCTTGAAAGATGCCTCCGCTACCGCCATCTACGGGTCAAGAGGTTCGAACGGGGTTATTATCGTGACTACCAAAAGGGGCAAGTCGGGTAAGCCCAGGATCGAGTTTGACAACTATGTTGGTTTCCAGGAAGTGGCCCACCGTATAAAGCTGATGGATGCTCAGCAGTTCGCATCCTTTGTTATTGATGGGCGCAACGCCGGTTACTTAGACAACAACCCCAACGGAACGATCAACGACAACAACAACGTGCGGCCAGGTGCATCATGGGACATCCCAGAGCGCTACCTGAATAAAACCTTTATGGATTCAATTGGGAAAGGCACCGACTGGCAGGACCAGATTTTCAGAAGAGCGCCCATTAGTCAACACCAGCTAACCGTATCAGGCGGCAATGAAGCTGTGCGGTACTCGTTATCCGGCAGCTATTTCAACCAGGAGGGCATCATTCTCAACTCCAACTTCAAACGATATAGTTTCAAAGCAAATATTGATGCAAAACTTTCAGACAAACTAAGTGTTGGCACAAGCATCCTGCCTACATATACCCAGGAAAGAACACCAATGATCCAGGGCCACTATGGAGCGCTCGGGATTATTGTTACGGCACTAGGTATAGACCCGACCATTCCGGTATACAACCCCGATGGCAGCTACAGCTACATATCTCCCGACGGCGGAAATACACAAATGGCTAATCCCATTAAGATTGCAAATGAGTACAAGCTCCGCTTTACGCAATCACGCTTTTTCAGCAACACATATGCTGAATACGCTTTTCGCCCTGGCCTGAAATTGCGTTCTTCTTTCGGTGCGGACCTCAATTACTTTAAACGGCGTGAATTTAAACCCTCCACGTTGTCGTCCAACTCGCCCACGGCGCCTGCACTTGCCAATGCTGCAAATAACGAAGCTACTAACTGGCTTAGCGAAACCACGGTGTCTTACAAATTCGACAGGAATGACCACCGCCTGGATGCTGTTGCGGGCTTCACAGCACAAAGCGATTACTTCAATGCTATAAATGCATCTGCGGTCAACTTTGCAGATGATCTTTTGCAGAACATTAACGGGGGCACGGTTACCTCAGGTGGAGAAAGCGTCGACCGCAACAATATTCTGTCCTTCCTGGCGCGCGCCAATTATGTACTTAAAGGCAAGTATCTATTCACAGCAACGTTGCGCAGGGATGGTTCGTCACGGTTTGGCGAAAACCGTCGTTGGGGTAATTTCCCGTCGGGAGCCATTGGCTGGCGGGTGTCGGAGGAAGCCTTTATGGAAAGCCTGAAATTTGTTTCAGACTTTAAGTTAAGGGCCAGCTACGGGGTAACAGGGAACAATGCAATTGGCAACTACCGCGCACTTAGCCTGCTTTCTACATCTAACTATATCATTGGCGACGCACTTACCCCTGGTACAACCCCCAGCTCACTGGCGAACCGAAACCTGGGATGGGAGTCGCAGAGCCAGTTCGACATCGGTTTAGACCTGTCTTTATTTAACAACCGGGTAAGCCTGATTGCTGATTTCTATGATAAGCGGAACAAAGACATGCTCTTTACGGTGCAAACCCCTTCGGTCACCGGTTTCACCTCAGCTACGGTCAACCTGGGCGAAGTGCAGAACAAAGGGTTTGAGTTCACGCTAACCACCCGCAACCTTACAGGCAGGTTGAGCTGGAACACCAACTTCAACATCACTTTCAATCGTAACAAGGTCTTGTCGATGAGCACCGCAAACGATAAGATATTCAACGGGGCCGCTACCGCCACCAATACCAACGTCACCATGGTCGGCCAGCCTATCGGCGTGTTCTATGGACGCAGAGCGATTGGTGTATTTGCTTCTGATGCAGAAGCAAAGGCTTACGGTGCTCAACCTTTTGCCACGGCCGGCGACATTAAGTTCAAGGATATAGACAATAACGGGAAAATAGACGATAACGACCGGGAGGTAATCGGAACACCGCATCCCGACTACTTCCTTGGGTTCAATAATACCTTTTCATACAACGGTTTTACACTTGATGTGCTGACCAACGCAATGGTGGGCCAAAGTATTTATTCGGGCACGTTTAATGCGAACAATTCGTCCGTGCAAAATAATGCGGCGTTTGTAGATGAGGCACGGTGGAGAAGCACGGATAAACCCGGCAGTGGCAATCTTGGCCAGCTTGGAAGGGCTATTCGTGGCGGCAGGAATAACAACTTTCAATACAGTTCTTTGTTCTTATACGACGCCTCTTTTTTCCGCATCCGTCAAATCAACTTCGGTTACAATCTTCCCGGGCCATTTACTAAAAAGCTAAAGATACAGTCAGCCAGGATTTATGCAGGCATCACCAATGTGCACACCTTCACCAAATATTGGGGCTTCGATCCCGAAGTGGGAAATGGCGGCGACAACCAAACCTCTTTTGGTGTCGACTTTGGTACCTATCCACTTGCCCGCACTGCCACGCTCGGCGTAAACATCTCTTTTTAATTACTGATAACCGATCAACAATGAAAAAGCAATTCGTAATATATACCGCCCTTGTCTTTGTTCTATTCCTCGTTACCTCTTCCTGCAACAAAGACTTTTTGGAACAGTTGCCCGAAACAACCCGCACTACAAATACTGTTTATAAAACTTCAGGAGATTTTTATAATGCCGTTATCGGGGCTTATTCAACGCTTAAACACAACGGATTGTACGGTAATGGAGGGGCTAACGCTGCGTTGCTGAATTTAGGCGAAACAGTTTCTGACAATGCCGACTTTGGCGCTACCCGGGCCGTAAGTAATGTTTCAACCTTCGAGTTGGAGGACTTCAACTTTTCACTAAGCAATACCTTTTTCTCGTCGGCCTGGACGGGCCATTACATTGGCATCGCCAGAACCAATACCATCCTGAGCAGGCTGCCGGCTGCTTCCCTCGACAAAGCCCTCAGCGACCGCTTTGAAGGGGAAGCAAAATTTTTGCGCGGGCTGTTTTACTTTAACCTGGTGCGTTTGTTCGGCGATGTTCAACTGGTAACTACCGAAACAAATGATCCAAACGAAGGCTACAACATTCTAAAGAGCCCTGCGGCAAAAGTGTACGAACAAATCATCAGCGATCTGAGCGCTGCCGAAACATTACTGCCAGCTGCAATCTCTAATGCAGAAGCTGGTCGGGCTTCCCGTTGGGCTGCAAAGGCGTTGTTAGGGAAAGTTTACCTCACCCAAAAAGAATATGTAAAAGCGGCCACGAAACTTAACGAAATAATTGCTTCGGCACAGTTTAACGTTACGGCCAATACCTATGCTGCGGTTTTCAGTAACCTTACCGCTTTCAGTGCTAACAAAGACATCATCTTCGCTGTTCAGTATAAATCCGGCAATATCGGTCAGGGCAGTGCAATATGGTCTGCTACTATACCCTGGGGTGGCCCTGCAACCTCGTTCGGGGTAAACGGTGGAAGTGGAGAAGGCTTTTTGCGTCCTACTGCTGAAATGATAAATGCCTACGAGCCCGGCGATTTAAGAAAAGCTGCAACTGTTGCTACCTCCTATATGATTGGAAATACAACCGTTAACGAACGCTACCTCGTAAAATACCGGCAGAATGGTATCAATCAAAACGAAGCCGATATCGACTTTCCGGTATTACGTTATGCCGACGTGTTACTGATGTATGCCGAAGCTTTGGTTGAGCAGGGGCAGGTAGCAACGGCGGTCCCCTTTGTAAACCAGGTGCGCACAAGAGCAGGTTTGGCTGGCTTGTCAACCACACTTTCACAGGCAGACGCACGAATGGCTATTGAAAATGAGCGCCGGTTCGAACTTGCTTTTGAGGCTCATCGCTGGTTCGATTTGATACGTACCGGGCGTTACCTGGCGGTAATGACTTCAAAGGGTTATGCTACAAAAGAGTTTCATAAGTTTTATCCCATTCCTCAGCGTGAAACTGATTTAAACCCATCGCTTGCCCAGAACGAAGGGTATAAGTAAGAACATTCGCATAGTCATTCTGTCGATTTCGAAATCTTTACATCTAAAAAGTTGGAAAAACTAAAATACATATTGCCCGTTCTTTTTGCGGTTGTTATCAATCCGGCGCTTTCACTTGGGCAGAAGAGCAAGTTTGTGTCCACCCTCGATATAACTAACTCAGTTTTTGAAAAAGGGCTCCAACATACCGACATCGATTTTTATGCAGGCACCTTAATGATGCACGGCATCAGTGAATTTGCTGTATTACAAGGTAATGATGAATTACTGGCACGTGTTGTTGGCTTGTACGAAAAATTTGGGACTGGTGAAATAAAGGCCAAAGGGAACTTCATTTCTTATGAAGCAGGCGGTTCGGGCGCAGCTTATTTGGCGTATAAAAGTGCGAGTAATAAGCTCGACGAACAGGTATCAATAGCGGCAGATAAAATGATGAGAAAGCAAAAGCGCTCACCCGAAGGTCTGATGACTGCCATGAGTGCAAACAATGAATTGCACCAGGTATTTATTGATATGGCGTTTGCTGTTACCCCTTATCTATTGTATTCAGGTTTAAAGCTCGGTAATCAGGAGTACATTGATTTTGCTGCTTTTGAGACACTGGGATTGTTTAAAATATTAAAAGACGAAAAGACCGGGTTGCTGCATCAGGCAAGAGGTTATAATGGCTTGGGTAATTTGACTGAAGACAATTGGAGCCGCGGAAATGGATGGGGTGCTTTTGCGCTCGCAATCCTGGTAAGAGACTTGCCTGGAAACCATCCTAAACGTACAGAAGTTGAAGCACTGGCAAAGCAGTTTTTCAATGCTGTTTTTAAATTCCAAAATAAAGAAGGTTTATGGCACCAGGAAATAAGCGACCCCACATCGTACGTGGAAACTTCAGGAAGTGGTTTGCTGCTGTATGGCCAAGGCATCATGCTTGAACAAGGCCTTATTGACAATGAGTATATGCAACACTTCAAACGAGGGCTGCAAAGTTTAACCTCTTATATAGGCAGCGACGGTTCTGTTAGTCATTCGTGCTTCAGCTGCTTATGCCCGGGTAAAGGAACAAAACAAGATTATACGAGCCACCCATGGGTATATAACGACCCTCATGCTTTCGGGCCGGTTGTGCTTGCTTTTGCACAGGCAGCAAAGATGGGTATCACCAACATAAAGCCAGCAAAAGAACTAGGTTATTACTCCATTATCGATAAGCCAAATGTGCCAAGAACTTATGCCACTTATGCCCGCGGAACTGATGTCTCCTGGGAAAATGACCGCATTGGTTTTCGGGTCTATGGTGGACCGTCTGTTCGCAACAAGGTTCGCAGTGGTATAGATATATGGGCAAAATCAGTTGGCTATCCTGTTCTCGACAAATGGTATAAACTAAATGCACAAGGGAAAGATTATCATACTGATCGCGGCGAAGGACACGATTTTTATCACATGGGTAAACAACTCGGGTGTGGTGCCCTTGCTGTATGGATCGACGGTAAACCTTATGCTTCGGAAACGTTCGACTCTTATAAAATAAGACAAAATCAAAACGATAGGGTTGGGGTAGAATTAGAATACAAAACATGGAACGTTCCCGGCTTGAAAATAACGGAATTAAAAAGGATTGAGATGGAACAGGGTACCAATTTCTTTAAAGTAACAAGCACGTTGAAAAGCGATCAAGACGTTGATATTACTGTGGCCATTGGCCTTACTACGTATGGTAAACAGGAAGTTCAGCGGGATAAAAAACTTTCTGCTCTTACGGTATGGGAGAACTTTGGCTCATCTCATGGGAGCTTAGGAACTGCTGTACTTGTTGCTCCTGCACAGTTCGCCGGTTTTGCTGCAGCTAATGGTGATGAACATATACTGGTTAAAGTGAAAACAAATGTTCCCTTCACCTATTATGCGGGTGCAGGGTGGGACAAGAGTACGCGCATAAAAAAAAACATCGATTGGAAAACATATGTAGTGAATGAATCGAAGAAAGTTAAGTTTAGCTAAAGCGTCACTGAACTGAAATGTAAGTGTGAGAGTTGCTTTTTGGGGCACCAACATTGGAATGTTTGATTAAACATCGTTGTGTCACTCACTTGTACGGATAGTAATGCTATTCAGCAATATGTAAAAGCGACACCACGCGACTATTGACAGTATTGAGTATTAAAATATAGGCGAGATGTTCATGCCAATAGTATTCCCTGAGCATAGATAAAGTTTAGTATTAACCGGTTAAGAGATGCTGAATTAAGATATCGAAGTACAAGAGTGTATAATCCAGTCAACCGGGTCATCCCGGGGCAACGATGTGGAATAGGAGCGATACTGCATGGGTAAGAAAAAAACAGAAGTATAAGTCATGATAAAGAAGTTCATCTTATTAGCTGCCTTTTGTATAAACGGTCTTTTTATGAGTGCACAAAATGTTGGATCATCTCCTGATTATATTAAAGCCTTAAGTGCAGATTGGAAGGGGGAACGTTTAGCCGACGGCAGGCCTAAAGTTTCAGATAACCTGCTCGACCGTTTACAGAAGTTAACCCTCGAGGAAGCCTGGGCCGAATTAATTGAACTTGGCTACCCAAACCAGTTTGAAGGTGAATGGAAGTTAATCAACGAATCGGAAGAGGCAACAATGGTCGGTCGGGCCGTTACCGCTCAATTCATGCCAGCCCGTCCCGACCTTGAAAAGCAAGTCAGGGAACAGGGAAAGGTTGAGGGCAGAGCTTATGATAAGGCTACCGTTTCATGGGCCATACCAACGCTTACGACAGGTGATATATACGTTGCTGATGGTTATGGCAAAACGGTGCTTGGTACTATTGTCGGCTCTAATTTAGGCAACGGCGTTTTTACAAGAACAGGGAAGGGTGTTGTCTTTTATGGTTACGTAAGAGATATGGAAGACTTGCGTAAAATAAAAGGCTTTAACGGCTGGATTAAAGGTTCTCATCCATCGTATATGCGGCAAACCATTCTTACTTCTATAAACGCGCCAATTCGCATAGGGCAGGCCATAGTATTACCAGGTGACGCTGTGCTTGCAAAAAAAGATGGGGTCCTGTTTGTTCCTTCTCACCTGGTAGAACATGTAGTACTGACGGGAGAGGTGACAAAACTATTTGATGTATTCGGACAACAACGAATAAAAGAAAAGAAATACACGGCAGGTGAAATAGATAGCAAATGGACAAATTCAATAAAGAAGGATTTTAAGGATTGGGTAAAGGATTACAAGGGTCAATTGCCTATGTCAAGAGAATCGTTGGATAAATATTTAGAAACACGAAATTTTTAAAACTGTTCTCCAAAATTCTAATATACTAATGGCAAAGTATCTCATATTTTCTTTGGCTTTTTTATCGGTAGCATTTTCAACAGTGGGCCAATTGCAGCTGTCGTGGAAAGAAGTTGGGCAATTGAGAACACGTGACGCAAAAGACATCAAAGCAAGCACCTGGTCAATAGGCGGAGAGACGTTGGACCGTAATTACACCGACTATCAATCCTACAAAAAATACCTTGGGCCGCTGGGAGCAAAACGCATCCGTCTTCAGGGTGGTTGGGCAAAATGTGAAAAGGTAAAGGGCCGATATGATTTTGCATGGCTTGACTCCGTTATTCCTGATGCGGTATCAAGAGGTGTTTATCCCTGGGTAGAGCTGTCTTACGGTAATCCGATTTATGAAGGTGGGGGCGAAGCAAAGCTTGCCGGGCATATTCCAACATCACCGGAGGCTTTAACTGCATGGGATAATTGGGTGAAAGCAATCGTTGATCGTTACAAGGATTATGTTCCGGAATGGGAGATATGGAATGAACCCGACCTAAACCCTGCACATACCGGTAAAGAAATCGGGGCGTTTTATGTAAGAACTGCGAAAGTTGTTCGTTCCATTCAATCAAATGCCAGGCTGATAGCGCTGGGAATGGCGAGTGTTACAAAACTGGATTTTGTAAAAGACTTCATGGATTACCTGAAAGAAAATAATGCATTAGGTCTTATTGAGGTTATGACATACCATGAATATGCGCCAAACCCATCTACATCTTATCCGCAAATTGAAAAATTAAGGGCTTTGGTCTGGACGTACAAACCATCCATAGTATTTATGCAGGGGGAAAACGGCGCGCCATCAACGCCAAAAGAAATCACCATTGGTGCATTACGTCAATTTGATTGGTCTGAGCTTACCCAGGCCAAATGGGACCTGCACCGCATGTTAGGCGATCATGGGCGCGGTATTGCGACTAACCTGTTTACCATAAGCGACATTCACTATGAACCCGGAGATCACATGGTAGGAGTGAACTCAAAAGGAATACTGAAGACCAATCCTGATAAAACAATTGACCGGCCTAAAATGGCTTATAGGGCTGCGCAGCATGTATTTTCATTATTTGATAGCCAGGTTCGTGTAGATACCACAGTGAAGATCAAATCCAGCAGCGCCGATCAGAGTTTTTTTGCTTACAGATCCGACGATAAATCCGCATTGTTTACCATCTGGCAACATGAAGACCGGCCTTCGGATACATACCAACCGAAGCCAACTACGCTAACTGTAGAAGGCGCAACATTTAAAAATCCAGTATTAGCTGACTTGATAACGGGTAAGGTTTATGAGATACCTACTGCAAATTTCAGGAAAGCTGGTAATACCTATACATTCAGTGGAATACCAGTAACCGACTACCCGATAGTTATTGCAGAGAAATCACTGATACCGTTGAAGAACTAAATAGATAAGAATAGCAATGTTTAATAAAGTACTTATATCTCTTATGCTGATTACGGCTACTACAAAGCTGCTGGCACAAAAGGCAGGCGCTGCGGTGGCTACAGAAATTATTGCCGGGGAAGGTGTAAGTGTAAGAAAGGTAAGTACGGATAGGGTCATCCATCGCTTTTTCGACACATCGCCGCTCAGTCCTTCGGGCAGGTATCTTGCTCTATTTAGAATGCCTTATGAGAACAAGTCGCCGAGGGCAGGAGATGCAGGAGAGGTAGTTCTTATCGATATGAAAACGGGCAAAGAAAGCGTAGTCGCACAATCAAGGGGCTGGGAGGTACAGCTAGGCGCCAATGTGCAATGGGGTAAGTCGGATAGGGAACTTCTTTTTAACGATGTTGATACCACTACCTGGAAAGCATATTGTGTAGTGCTCAATCCGCAAACAGGTAAAGCAAGGAAGCTTGATGGAACAATCTTCATGGCTTCAAATGATGGTAAGAAGATAGCAAGCTATAACCTGGTTAATTCGATTTATGCACAAGTTGGTTATGGGGTTATTATTCCTAAAAACCTGGTCAAGAAAAACCTTGGTCCTGTAGATAATGATGGAATTTACATCACCGATATTGCAAGTGGCAAAACAAAACGGATTGTTAGCATCGAAGATATCTACGAGAAAACAACACCTTCAATCGCTATCTCTAATCCCCGGGACTACGAATATTATTGTTTCCAGGTAAAATGGAACCCGCAGGGAACAAGGTTATTAACAACAGTACAATGGTCCCCGATTGGGGGAGGGCCGAGGTTGCGTTCAGTCATTACCATGCGCCCCAATGGAACTGATATACACACCGCGATTACGCCGGAACAATGGGCAAAAGGCGGACATCATATAAACTGGATGCCAGATGGCGAGCATCTTTCGATGAACTTAAACATTGATGGTAAGGAAGGATTGGAATTGATATCTGTAAAGTATGATGGTACTGGTCTGAAGTCTGTTTTTTCACCAGGATCGGGCCATCCGTCTTTCCATCCAAAGGCCCTGCCTTTGATTATTACAGATGCTTATCCTGATGAACCGATCACAAAGCGTAACGGTACAGTACCCCTTCGTCTTTTACATACCGATACAAATAGGGAAGAAAACATAGCAGAAGTTTTTGTATCCAATACAAATGGTGAATTTAGAATAGATCCACACCCGGCATGGGACAAAAGCGGACGCTTTGTTATATTTAATGGATATGTCGGAAACACACGCAATGTATTTGTAGCTGACCTAAAAAAAATTCTAAAATGAAACTTTCAGTGTTAGCCTGTAACCTTAGTGTTGTTGCAACGACGAACAAAATCAGCTTGGTCCGCTAATCGATGAAGACCATTGGTTTGCCGTCCAGGTGATTGCCCCCCCGTCCGAACGGATTAATGCGGTCGGACATCGGAAGCTGCCATGGAAAGCACATGCTGGTCAACAAAAAACAACAACTGAAATTAGAATTCTTAATCGTCAGCTAAATCGCTATAGCAAAATGAACAAACTGCAACAACTTGATTATATAACGATCATCATTTACATGGTGCTGATGGCAGGCATTGGTTTGTTCCTGGGCAAATACATCAAGAACATCAGTGACTATTTTAAAGGTGGCAGCGGAGTGTCGTGGGTAGCAGGCGGTATCAGCAACTTCATGACGAAGTTCAGCACCTTTGTATTTGTTGCATACGCAGGCATTGCCTACTCCGACGGTATGGTAGCAATTACTTTGATGTGGTCTACAATTTTGCCTTCATTGATCGCAGTATTTGTTTATGCCAAATTATGGAAGCGTGCAGGTATCATCAGCCCGGTTGAGTTTCTGGAAACGCGGTACAATGCACCAATAAGGCAAGTCTTTTCATGGAGCGGGGTCTTTCTTAAACTGCTCGACGACATGATCAAGCTCTACTCAATCGGCATCTTTGTGACGGCAGCATCCGGTATCCCATTTCAAACCGCGGTGATTTATTGTGGTTTGGTCGTTGCCGTTTATACGGTGGTGGGTGGCTTTCTTGCGGTGATCGTAACCGACGTTGTACAATTTGTAATCCTGTTCTTTTCCACCCTTATCCTGGTACCGCTTGCTTACAATGCTGCGGGCGGGCTATCCAACATGCAAAGGGTAATTCCGGAGAACATGAGTTTTTTTAACGGACATCGTGGAGTGCCTTTCTTCTTATTGGTGTACTATCTAACGATCATCATAAAATACCTGGGAAATTGGACATTCATCCAACGGTTTTACAGCGCCCGGTCGGAGGAAGATGGCAAAAAAATTGGTTGGCTTTCAGCCGGGTTGTTCCTCGTTTTTCCCGTGATATTTTTGTTTCCTTCCGTCGCCGCCAGGGTTATACTTCCTGACTTAAAAAATCCTGAGATGGCCTATGTTGCTCTATGTCTGAAGTTGCTGCCATCGGGTATCATGGGATTGATGATTGCAGCAATGTTCGCCGCGACAATGTCGGTGCTTAGTGCCGAGTTTAACGTTACCGCAAGTGTGCTTACCCGCGACATCTACCAACGCTTGTTTAGAAAAAACGCACAACCAACGGAAACGCTTTGGGTAGCCAGGATCATGACGATGGCCGTTGGTGTTATTGTAGCCACCGGCGCCTTATACGTTGAAAAGTTAGGTGGTGCGTTCCAGGTGAATCAATACCTCTCGGGCATATTCGCTATCCCGATGATTATACCGGTAATAATGGGTGTGATATTCTGGCGTCCGCAACCATGGGGTGCCATTGCTTCAATGGTAATTGGTATTGGTGTTGGCAGCCTGCTGAATGCCAGTAAGCTCTTTAGTTGGGAAATGGCAACATTAATCGAAGTGGTGGTTTGTATTGTGGTGTTCCTGGCCTCCGGATTTGTTCCTTCAAAGGATGGGGCCTACAACAAGCGGGTTATTGCCTTTTTCAAAAAGCTGGCTACACCGGCGCCCGAAGCTGATGCGACCGATAATGCAGTGATCAGCGGGCTGATGTCGTTGTATGCAATTGCATTTATAGTAACGGGGGCTATGTTTATCGTAATGGGGATCCCTTCTGCGGCCACAATGAGCGGTAAGCTTGCAATAGGCTCTGGTGTATTATGCCTGATAGGTGCAGCCGTTTTTTATTCAAACCGGGTTAGAAAGGGTACACCAATAAGGGTGGAGTCAAAATCAGAACAACTGTTGGAGCAGTAAGCCGTAATAATCGCCTTATGAAAACAATGAAACAATCAGTAGGAGAAGAGATGTTATCCATATGCACGATGTGTTTGCTGCTGGTTTGCCTTACAATGATACTACTGCCGGCCCATGGAGATGCGCAAAACATCGACACCTCACGTAACCGTGTGATTACAGATCTAAAGGTTCCTTTTGCACTGATCGGTTCAATAAAGCCCAGGTCAACCAACGAAATACAATCTTCCAACTGGATCCTGGGTTGCGAAACGCTCGACCGCGATATGACGGATTATGAGCAGTACAAAGCATACATCGCTCCGTTGGGCATAAAACGTTTGCGCATGCAGGCGGGATGGGCAAAAACGGAAAAGACCAAAGGTGTTTACGATTGGGCATGGTTGGATAACATCATCAACGACGCTGCAAAGCAGGGCTTTCAACCCTGGTTGGAGACCGGCTACGGTAACCCGCTTTACGAAGGTGGTGGTGGCATAACCCTTAGCGGTGGAATACCTACCTCGGCAGTTGCTTTAAAGGCATGGGACAAGTGGGTTGATGCCCTGGTGAAACGCTACAAGGATAAAGTAAAAGACTGGGAGATTTGGAATGAGCCAAACTTTGGAGATAATGAAATCAACCGCCCGGAATTGGTCGCAGCACTCAATATCAGGACGGCTGAAATCATTAAAAAAAATCAGCCTGCAGCAACGATTTCTGGTCTTGCCATGGGCCATATCAGCCTTGACTATGCTGATGCTTTCTTTAGGGTCATTCACCAGAAGAAGAAAATGAACTTGTTCGATAACATGACCTATCACGACTATGTGTATAATCCTGACGCCAACTACGGGCATGTGGGGGATCTAAGGCGGGTACTGGACAAATATGCACCACAGGTGAAACTGAGACAGGGCGAAAACGGTTCACCTTCATTCGGTGGACCGAACCGGGGCGCGATAGGCGATTACGATTGGACGGAACTGTCGCAGGCAAAATGGAACATCAGGCGAATGCTGGGTGATCTTGGTCACGACATAGAGTCAAGTATCCTCGGGATAATCGATATGAACTATCCTAAAACCGGGCCCATCACCAGGATGAATGTCAAAGGCATAATAGAGTCCGACTCTACGAAAAGGGCAATCCGGCCAAAGATGGCCTATTATGCCATGCAAAATGTTGCAGCGATTTTCGATCACTCACTTCAACGCTTAAAAGATCTGCACCCAACCTTTAATGCCGATCCCCGGGTGGATACTTTGGAACACAGGTATGCCAAAAACACCGACAGAAGCATTTCGGTTTATGGGTACGAAAAAATCAGTACAAAAATGCAACTGTATTCCATCTGGAACGATGAGTATATACCAACAAATAGCAACACAACAAGAAACATCACCCTCACCTTTCTAAATGCCAATTTTAGTGAGCCCGTTTATGTTGATCTGATTACGGGTGCGGTATTCGAAATTCCGTCTGGCAACTGGACGAGGAAGGGCAATAAGTACACTTTCAAAGACATGCCGATATACGATTCACCCATCCTGATTGCTGATAAAAGTTTAATACCAACCCGATAAACGGATTAACCAGATGAAACCATTTAACGACAATGACTTCCTGTTGATGAACGATTATGGTAAGCGATTGTACCATGAGATCGCAGCGTCATTGCCAGTTATCGATCCACATAACCATATCGATGCCGGTGCACTGGCTACCAATAAAAAGTTTGAGAATATCTACCAGCTTTGGGTGCATCACGACCCGTATAAACATAGGGCAATGCGTATATACGGAATACCTGAAGATCTGGTTACAGGCTCCGGTCCCGATTACGAGAAGTTTGTTGCCTGGGCGACATGTTTACCAGCTACGGTAGGTAACCCCCTATTTCATTGGTCGTGCATGGAACTAAAAACCCTGTTTGGAATCACAGACATACTCACCCCCCAAAATGCACAACAGGTTTGGGACACAGCGAACAACTTACTGCAACAGGATAAGTTTTCAGCCCTGGGGATTGTAAAAGGCTTTGGCGTAGAAATGCTTTGTACATCGGATGATTTAAACGATTCGCTTGAACATCATATTCAATTGGCAAAGCAACAACCAGGCGTAACCTGCCTGCCTTCGTTGCGTGCAGACAGCATCCTGGCGTTTGATCAACCATCATTTAAAGGCTGGTTGCAACAACTGCAGGCACAATCGACTATTGATGTAGTTGACCTGCAAACGTATACCGATGCTATCGTCAACCGCCTTAACTTCTTTCATCAGGCAGGATGCTTGTTAAGCGACCATTCGCTGGATAGTGGTTTCACATACACGACCTGCGACAGCAATTCAGCCGCACGGCTCTTTCAACGGTTGTTATCAAATGAGCCACTTACAACCGATGAGATGGTTCGCCTTCAATCATACCTCCTGTACTTTCTAGGTAATGAGTACGCAAAGCGCAAGTGGAAGATGCAGTTGCATATTGGTGCCTACCGGTATACGAGCTCTGTACTAAGAAGCAAAGTGGGACCTGCAGGAGGATATGCCTGTATTGGCAATACGGTTGATGTTCAATCGCTCACCCATTTGTTAGATGATCTCGATAAGGATGGTGGTTTACCCAAAACAATTTTGTACACGTTAAACCCGGCCGACAACGACGTGTTTGCTTCGCTAACCGGTTCCTATAGTGAAGGCGGTGTGCAGGCAAAAATTCAATTTGGCCCCGCATGGTGGTATAACGATCACCACGAGGGTATACTCAGGCAACTAAATGCACTGAGCAGTTTCGGACTGTTAAGTACTGCAATAGGCATGACTACCGATTCCAGAAGTTTAGTTTCTTTTATCAGGCACCAATACTACCGCCGCATACTTTGTAGTCTCCTGGGCAGCTGGGTAGAAGAAGGGAGACTCCCCGACGATTGGATACTGTTATCAACGATGGTGAAAAATATCTCTTACAACAACATAAAAAGCTGGATAAAAAATGACTGATACACCAAAAAATAAAGTAGCCGTTGTGACCGGTGCCGGGGGTACACTCTGTTCGGTAATGGCGATAAACTTAGCAGCACAAGGTTACAAGGTGGCTTTGCTGGGAAGAGATATGGGAAAACTGAAAGCAGTAGAGGAGGAGATCATCGCAAAAGGAGGTACTGCTATTTCGGTTAGTACCGATGTGGCTGATGAAGCTGCCGTTAAGGCTGCCAGAAACACCATCGAACAAGAACTCGGCACCTGTTCTGTTTTAATAAATGGTGCAGGAGGCAATCAGCCTGATGCCCTGACCAACATAACCGAATTTGATGAGCGGGAGTTGTTGGATGATGGAATAGTAAAGGGGTTTTTTAACCTCAGCATGGATGTCTTTGGAAATGTCATAAAAGTCAACACCATGGGTACGGTAATACCCTGCTTTGTTTTTGGCAGGTCCATGGCAAGGCAAAAACAAGGTGTGATCATCAATGTTGCATCTATGAATAGTTATCGCCCACTTTCTAAGGTCGGCGCATATGGCATCGCGAAGGCAGGCATTGCAAACTTCACGCAATGGCTTGCTGCATATCTCGCACCTGCCAACATAAGGGTTAATGCAATTGCCCCCGGCTTCTTTCTCAACGACCGGAGCCGTAAGATCATGTTTAATGAAGATGGCAGTCACACCGCAAGGGCAAAGAGTGTTTTGTCGCACACCCCTATGAAACGTTTTGGCGAAGCGCCCGAATTGATCGGTTGTATGAATTGGTTGATCAGTGATGAAGCCGCAGGATTTGTTACCGGAACGGTGATACCGATTGATGGCGGTTTCTTATCAAGTTCAGGAGTATAGTAATCAAAATATTTAACCCATAAAATTTTAAGCCATGAGTGTCGATCAGTATAAAAAGGAAGTAGGAATGATGAATCTTGAAAAGCTAATCGAATCCAGGGAAACCATTTCCGATGCCACTTTCCCCATTAGTGATAAGGAGTTGTTGTATCGTTTCGAGAAGCTATATACAGGTGCATTAAATGATGTGCTTCGCGAGTTTTGCTTATTAGACCAGGCGCTGCCAGGTCACATTATTCCATTGCGCGAATACCGCACGGTTGCAGGGTTTGCCTTTACGGTTAAGAGTTCACCCAATGTACAGGTAACCGGTGAAATGGAATTTCGCACCCATATGCTAGATGCGATGCATGAAGACGCCTTTGTTGTTTGGGATACCAGCCGCGATAAAAAAGCAACGCTTTGGGGCGGTGTAATGACCGCAACGGCAAAGGGTAAAAAGTTGAAGGCAGCTTGCATTGATGGTGGCATTCGCGACACCCACCAGATTCTGGAAGCCGACTTTCCTGTCTTTTACGAATATCGTATTTCAAACGGCAGTCTTGGGCGTTGCCTGATTACGCATTACCAAATTCCAATTAAAATAGGCGATGTTACCATAAAGCCAGGCGACGTTGTTGTTGGTGATATTGATGGGGTTTTAGTTGTGCCGCGTGATATTGCCTACGATGTATTACTCCGTGCTGAGGAAATCAAGGAGAACGAGAAAAAGATATTTGGCTGGGTGGCAGAAGGTCAGACTGTACATGAAATAACAGAAAAGGGCGGCTACTTTTAGCCAATTGTAACCTGTAGTGAGCAGGGATATTTTTTTGGGGTAAACAGTTGTACGCTAATCAACATCGTTGTGCGTGCTCAGTCCCAAAGCCTTGGGCACTCAATTGTACCGCAAAAAATAATACTCAGAAAGCAGCGGTGACCATTCTTGTTGCACGATGATAAAGGGATGAGTGTCGTTTAGTTAATTCTTTTTTTTGGACCAGGCCGTCATATTTCTATTTGGCATCCTTGCGTCGCACTCCCGTCCGAATGGCTTCAGCCGGGCGGGCTTGTACTGCAGTTTCAATATTCCCCTTTAACGCAGTGCGAAGCTTAACTACATGGCATTGACAAAGAATTAACAAGAGAATTATCGTTGCCATTGCGTTCTAGACCCGCTACACCATGGAGGCAGTGGGTCGTTGCGCAGGGCAACGATAAATCATCGAAGTGCCTCAGACGGGTACCAAAAGAAACAATATCTTTTGATTACGGTATATAAATCAGTGTCGTCACATGCGTTTGAGACGCAGATTTTTTGATAGAACATGTTATACCAGCACCATGCAATTATCGTTTTTATTTTTTGGCAATAAGCCCGATGAAAAGTTCCAGCTATGCAGCCAGATGGGCATTGGCCATGCAATAGCAAAGCTGGCTCCGGAACTTACGGGTGATTTGCCACCATGGGACTATGATTCCTTTGCCAGGTCAAAAGCTGTTTACGAAGAACAAGGTTTCGAGCTGACAGGGCTAGAAGGCGACCAGATGGATATGACACGCATCAAACTCGGACTTCCGGGGAGGGAACAAGACGTTGACTTGTATTGCCGGATGCTGGAAAACATGGGCCGGCTGAACGTAAACCTGATCTGCTACAATTTTATGTATACAGGCTGGTATCGTACACATAAGGCAATTCGTGAACGCGGTGGCGCACTGGTGAGTGGCTTTTCGTACGAGGCGGCCTTAAAGGAGCCCGATAACAAATATGCACCGGTAAGTGAAAGCCAGGTGTGGGACAACTATCATTGGTTTATTGAGCAGGTGATGCCCGTGGCTGAAAGGAGCGGGGTGAAGATGGCGTTGCACCCCGATGATCCGCCAATTAGCCCGGTCAATGGTATCGGGAGAATACTGACCTCTGCCGACGCGATCAGAAGGGCATTATCCTTTTCCGATAGCCCATCGCATGGCCTTACATTTTGCCAGGGCACCTATACGACCATGAACGAAGATGTACGAAGCTTAATTCACGAATTTGGAAGCAGCAAGAAAATCTTTTTTGTACACATTCGTGATGTTGTTGGTACACCAACAAAGTTCAGGGAAACTTTTCACGACAATGGTCCCACGAACATGTTCGATATGATGAAGGCGTATAAGGAAGTGGGCTTTGATGGTCCGCTTCGTTCGGATCATGTGCCAACAATGGCAGGTGAAAACAATGAACACGCGGGTTACGAAATGAAAGGTAGCCTCTTTGGAATTGGGTACATAAAGGGCTTGCTGGACGCGTTAGATGGAGAGAAGACGCCGGCACCGAGTCATGATCAAACCTACGTTGAAAATCTATTTTAACACCTTCGCCAGACCTGCTGTTGGTGCATCGGCGAAACGGCGGCTGGCAACGGCTATCTGCATCTCATCTTAAGAGAAACTTTGAACTCACCTCAACCCGGATGTTACAATTTGGAAGAGTATGGCTACATTGTACCCCGACCCTGCGAAATGCTACCGGACCTGTGTTGTGTGACACCTTGAGTATACGATAGCCAAAGCCATTGTACTTGGCAATTGGTTATCTCAAGCCACCTAATATGTTCCTTTGCAGGATCGACGAAGTACCTAATCTATTGAGTGAACAAAACCAACCACCATGTCAGGAATATTAAAGCGCTTGGGGCACCTGCTGACTGCAACTGTAATCATTACTGGTTGCCAAAGCAAAATTGTACCCCAAAATCCGGTTAGCACAGGAACCCAAAACAATCAAACACAAGCAAATAAAGGGCTGAAGGATTATTTCAGCCAGTACTTTCCCATAGGTGTTGCAGTAAATACGAGGTCGCTACGCGGCGATGACTCCGCTTTGATTGTAAAAGAGTTTAACAGTATCACTCCCGAAAACGACATGAAAATTGGGCCCATTCACCCCGAAGAAGGCCGTTATAATTTCGCGAATGCAGATGCCATAGTGGCTTTTGCACAAAGAAACAACCTGAAAGTTCGCGGTCACAATTTGGTTTGGCACTTTGAGTCACAAACACCGAAATGGATATTTAAAGATAAAGATGGTAACCAGGCCTCCAAAGAATTGGTACTACAAAGGTTAAAAGACCATATCACCACGGTGGTGAGCCGGTACAAAGGCAAGCTATATGCATGGGACGTAGCAAATGAGGTAATCTCCGATAAGCCCGACGAGTACCTGCGCCCGTCTGAATGGTATAAGATATGTGGCGAGGATTACATCATAAAAGCTTTTCAGTGGGCTCACGAGGTTGACCCTGGAGCCCAGTTGTTTTACAATGACTATAACGAGATCAGCCCAATAAAACGGGAAAAAATCTACCGGTTGGTAAAAAGTCTTAAAGACGCTGGTGTACCCATCCATGGAGTGGGCTTACAGGCGCATTGGGCAATCAATGAACCAAGCCGCGGACAACTTGATAGTACGCTGAAAAGGTTTGCCGATCTTGGATTAAAGATCCAGATTACCGAGTTAGACATCTCCGTTTATCCGAAAGAACATGATGCACGCGAAAGAAGGCCCGAAGATGCCTTTGCCGACTTTACGGCGGAAAGAGAACAGGCTCAAACCGAGAAGTACCGGATGTGTTTCGAACTATTTAAGAAATACCGGAGTGCAATTACCAGTATCACCTTTTGGAATCTCGCCGACCGGTATAGCTGGTTAGATAACTTTCCCGTGAGAAACCGGAAAGATTATCCTTTGCTATTCGACCAGAACCTAAAGCCAAAAAAAGCCTATTGGGAGGTAGTAAAAACCGTACAATAGCGTAAACCGGTATATAAACGCTAAACAAACACAGATGAATAGCCGAACCCCGACTAAAGCTGCCGGCGAAAGGGAATGGGTAAATGCACGTCTGCACAAGGATACATTCCTGCTACCTGAGTCAAAACTTTGCTCGACAACGGGGAATTAAGGGCGGGTTACAAGCATGCTCAGGCAGTATGTGAAGTAACAGTCGTACCCTTGACCTCAGCCACTACTTCATAATGCGTGATAAATGAACGGGTAAAAAACCGGGTTGCGCTCAATTTCCTTTCCAGCCGATCAAGAGCACTCCCGCAATTACCAGCAGGGTACCAATAACCTGTTCCATAAACATCTTTTCACCCAGCACATAATGCGCCTGCAAAATCGTTGAGACCGGGCCGATACTGGAGATGATGGCGACATTATTTGAGCCTATACGTTTCATCCCCTCGGAGATCATAAAGGAGGGGATAACGGTTGCCACTACCGCCAGCAGTATGCCGTACCACCACAATCCCGCACCAGTGTTCAAGTTATGGTAATCGCCAGCAACTAAAAAATGGATGAAAATACCCACAGTCGCCCCAAGCATGGCATAGGCAGTGAATTTGGCTGAACCCACAACGGGCACCAACTTGCCACCCCCAACGATGTAGATCGAATAGGTTACTGCGCACAGAAAAACCAGGAAACTACCCCAAAAAAATTCAGGGCTCATCTCAATCTGCAATTCGCCAAAATAGGCAATTGCGATCCCCGTATACGTCAACAGCAACGCTATTTTCTGGTTTCGCTTCATGTTCTGTTTAAACACAAATGCGTTGATCAACACCGCGAAAGTTGGGTATAAAAACAGGATCAGCCGCTCGAGGCCTGCCGAAATGAATTGCAGTCCGGAGAAATCGAGGTAACTACTAATGTGATACCCCATTAACCCAAGGCCAAGCACATAAAGCCACTGCCGGCGGTTCATACGCACATTCCCCATTTTGCGCGAGGTAAAATAAGCTGCAATTAAATAAAAAGGTAAGGAGAATAGCATTCTGAGTGTCAGTAGTGTAAGCACATCAGAGCTGGTGTCGGCAAATGCCCGTTTTACAAATATGGCCTTTGTCGAAAATAGTACGGCACCGATAAACGTGATCATAAATCCTGCTATACTGATCTTATATTTTACCTGTTTGTGCATTCGTATTTACATTAAATTCAGCTAAGTATTTCCGCCGCAGCTGGCGAGATGGAACAACATTTATCTTCCGGCACTTTTACAATCCGGTACTTTGGTTGCGCGGCTGCTTGACGTACTCTATGTCCACTACCAAAAACGAAGTGGCAACCGCTTAATGTAAGCGCAATCAAGCAACAACGGCTGTTTAAATCAAAGATGTTGACCAAATAGGAGAGGCCGCCTGATGATACAGACGGCCCCCACTTATAAGTTAAATTAGGCTAAACGCATTTATACGGAAACATTGAAATCCCGCAAAGCGTCGTTTAAACTCGTCTTTAAATCGGTGCTCGGTTTTCGTTGCCCGATGATGAGTGCACAGCTTACATTATATTCTCCGGCCGGGAATTTCTTATTATATCCACCCGGTATAACAACGCTGCGCGCCGGTACCCGACCACGGTACTCTACCGGCTGTTCGCCACTAACATCAATGATTTTCGTGCTCTGTGTAAGTACAACATTTGCTCCCAGTACGGCCTCTTTTTCTACGATTACGCCTTCCACAACAATGCATCTGCTGCCGATAAAACAGCCGTCTTCAACAATCACCGGACTGGCTTGTAAAGGCTCCAGAACCCCGCCAATGCCAACCCCTCCACTGAGGTGAACACCTTTACCAATCTGCGCGCAACTGCCAACCGTTGCCCATGTATCTACCATAGTGCCCTCATCAACATAGGCACCGATATTTACGTAGCTTGGCATCAGAACCACGTTTCTACCAAGGAACGCCCCATAACGTGCAACAGCATGCGGAACAGCACGTACCCCCAGGTCTTTGTAATTACTTTTCAACTTCATTTTATCGTAGAACTCAAAAGGTTCAAGGGTATACGTTTGCATTTGCTGTATGCCAAAGTACATCAGGATGGCCTGCTTTACCCATTCATTGGTTACCCAACCTTTTCCTTCCTCGTCGTTTAACCGCACGCTGTCTGATGGCTCAGCAACACGAAGCAAACCTTTATCGATCTGGTCAATGGTATCGCGTACGGCATTTTCGTAACGTTGTGTCTTTAGCAGGTCGCGGCTTCCCCAGGCCTGTTGTATCAGTGACTTTAATTCCATGAATAAAAATTTGTGCGAAAATACAGGGTTAGCCATTTAAAAGATTATGCATAGCTATTTATCCTTTACTCCCGGATATTTTCAGTTGAGGGAGACATTCCGGTGATGACGTTCAGGGAATCTATCCGCTGCCTGTTTTGAGCAAAGAATTGCTGGCGGTTTTTATCGTTTCCAAACATCTGCCGGTAACTTGACGATAGGCTTTGTCCGGAGCCGGCATTGTAGAGTGCCCAATGCACCCACCCCGACTGTGATGGCCGGGGAGCGCGATAGCCAATTACCTGTGCCCGGGGGTTCACGAGCAGGTAAGTTGGAAAATCGTCTACACCATATAAGCGCACCAGGTTGAGCCGTTGTGGGCGGTTGCGCGCATAAAACAAGTTTATTCCTTTTATCTGCTTTTCTTTAATCATTGTTTTCCAGGCTTCTTTCTTTTCAAAATTCTCGATGCAAATGTTCAGGAAAACAATATTTGTATCAGCCTGGAAGAAGGTTTTCAACGCCCGTGCCGGTTCGATTTCCTCAAGGCAAGGCGGGCAGGTGGTAAACCAAAAATCAACGTAAAGGGTTTTTCCTTTTAATTGTTCATTCTTGAAAATGTTTCCGGTTTCATCTTCCATCTCGGGCAATTGCAAGATTTTACCATTGAGGTAGTCGAATGTTGCCGCAATTTTGGGATCATAAACAACTTGCTGACCCTGAGCTGTGAGCATACTCGAATAAATTGTCAGGAGAAGTAAAACATAGGAGAGGCAGTAAGTTTTCCGGGACCTTACTTCTGCGAACTGAATTGTACTGTACATTAGTGTATTCTTATCCAAGGATTTTAAACTATGAAGATCGCCTTTGATGCAAAGCGTGCATACCAAAATAATACTGGACTAGGGTATTATAGCCGAACCCTGATTACTTCACTCGCTAACGCTTATCCCGAAAATGAATATTTCCTCTGTGCCCCAAAACTAACCAATAGGTATAGTATTGCCGGCTTTAGAAACATGCACAATATCGTTCCTGAAACCATGGCCGCCAAAAAGCTGAAATCTTTGTGGCGAAGCAAATGGGTGACCGAGGATCTCGTGGCTTCAAACATTAACATCTACCACGGCCTTAGTAACGAAATACCCGTTTGCATCAGGTCGTCGGGTATCCAAACAGTCGTGACCATTCATGACCTGATCTTCGAGCGTTATCCCGAGCTATACAACTGGGTAGACGTGCATATCTACAGGAACAAGTTTCGTTATGCCTGTAAAAACGCGGACCACATCATAGCAATCAGCGAACAAACTAAAAAGGACATCATCAATTTCTACAATATACCTGAAGAAAGCATTTCGGTTTGTTACCAAAGCTGTAATCCGGCATATGGCGTGCTTTTACCCCGGGAAGAAAAAGAACGGATCCGAAAGCTGTATTCGCTTCCTGAAAACTTTCTCTTATCTGTTGGTTCAATTATCGAGCGTAAAAACCTGCTAAATGTTTGTAAGGCCCTGAGCCTTATAAAAAAGCAGGAGCAAATCCCCCTGGTTGTAATAGGTGAGGGTGGGCCGTACAAACAACAGGTTAAGGCCTACCTGGCCGCACAGCAATTAACGGAACAGGTCATATTTCTTTCAGAAAACACCGCTGCAAAATCCTCCTCTGAATTCCAGTCGGGGGAACATTTTCCTGCCATTTACCAATTATCATCAGGGCTGCTTTACCCTTCCGTTTTTGAAGGTTTTGGCATTCCGGTACTTGAAGCCCTGATGAGCAGGGTGCCGGTAATAACATCGTCATTGTCATGTTTGCCGGAAACCGGCGGTGATGCGGCCTATTACGTAAATCCGTATTCGCCCGATGAAATTGCCAATGCAATTACAACCATTTTGAACGACAAGACCCTTGTTACTGAGATGGTTCGTAAGGGGCTTGAACATGCGGACAGGTTTACGCCTGAAAAATGTGCAGCAGAAGTGATGCAGGTTTATCTTCGCCTTTGATGGAAGATTTTACTCCCGATCTAGAACAATGTTTAGAAGCCCTTCACCAGGGCGGGTTGATTTTATATCCAACAGATACGGTCTGGGGCCTGGGCTGCGATGCAACAAACGAAGAAGCCGTGTCAAAATTGGTTAAAATCAAGGGGAAAAGCAGGCACGGACTTATTGTGCTGCTGGCTTCAGAACGTGACATACTTAAATATGTTACCCAGCCCGACCTTGCGGTGTTCGACTACCTGGAGAAACTGAACAAACCTACCACGGTAATATATAAAGGTGGAACTTCGGTCGCAGAGCCGGTATTAGCAAGTGATGGTTCAATTGCTATCCGGCTTGTAAAAGATGAGTTCTGTCGACACCTGGTGAAAAGATTCCGCAAACCCATTGTTTCTACCTCAGCCAACTTTCACGGAAAGCCAACACCGGAAACATTTTTACAAATAGATTCTGAGCTATTCTTATCAGTAGATTATGTTGCCAAATACCGGCAAAATGAAATTGGAAAGTCCGCCCCTTCCTCCATTATAAGGTGGAAAGCCGACGGCCGACCAGAAATTCTAAGGCCGTAACGGTATTACCGGAGCACGCGAAAACGTGCTCTTGTTCAGATCGAAAATGCGTGGCAATATAATTGTTCAATAATAATAACAGCGAACAATTATCGTTTGTATTCTAACAAAAAAACCGATACCATGCAACAAGCTATTTTTAATCCTGCTATGGACACAATAACTGCTTTTCCTTCTTTTTCCCACAATGCTTCTGTACAAACACTGTCGCAACCTGTAGTTTATACCAGACCTGCCGGTCCCGAAGACATGCACAAAGCTGTTATCCACTCGTATAACAACTGGGAGTTTTTTATGAATGAGCTCGAATACGAATAGTTTCAGCAAAGCTTCAGGTTGATTTTCACAACCCTATCTTTGCGGCAATGTATATTTCGTGCAGCGATAGGGAGCGATTTGTCTTTAGAAAAGTGTCAGGTGTTGCCCGGAATTTGAATATGCCGGTCTATATCATCGGTGGTTTTGTTCGTGATAAAATTATCGGCCGCGACACCAAAGACGTTGATCTTGTTTGTGTTGGCAATGGCATTCACCTGGCTGAACACGTTGCAGGCGCTTTTCATCCCCGCCCTCCCCTTAGTGTTTTTAAGACTTTTGGTACTGCCCAGGTCCGGCTTCCGGATCTGGAACTCGAATTTGTGGGTGCCCGTAAAGAAAGCTACCAGTCGGACAGTCGTAATCCAAACGTTGAACCAGGCTCTATTGAAGACGACCAAAACCGGCGCGACTTTACCATTAACGCACTGGCAATAAGCCTTAACCCTGATGATTTTGGCACCCTTGTAGACCCCTTTAACGGTCTTGAAGACATTAGCTCAGGAATTATCCGAACGCCATTAGCTCCGGCTGCTACCTTTAGCGATGATCCTCTTCGCATGATGCGGGCAATTCGTTTTGCTGCCCAGCTCAGTTTTACCATAGAACCTTCGACCCTGCAGGCAATCAGCGATAACCGCGACCGGATAAAAATAATTACCCAGGAAAGAATCACCGATGAGCTTAACAAAATCATGTTGAGCCCGGTGCCTTCAGTTGGCTGGAAACTGTTATATGATACCGGTCTGCTCAAAATTATTTTTCCACAGGTGGTGGACCTTGCAGGTGCAGAATACATTGACGGGAAGGGTCACAAAGACAATTTTTATCATACCATGCAGGTGCTGGACAACATCGCTGCAGTTAGTACCGAATTATGGTTGAGGTGGGCGGCACTGCTTCATGATATTGCAAAGCCTGCAACAAAAAAATTTGAACCTGGCCATGGCTGGACCTTTCACGGTCATGAGGTTGTTGGCGCCCGTATGGTTCCGAAAATATTTGCCCGCCTCAAACTTCCGCTAAACGAGAAGATGAAATTTGTTCAGAAGCTTGTTGAACTCCATCTCCGCCCTATTAGCCTGACAAAAGAAAATATCACCGACAGCGCCATACGAAGGTTACTTTTTGATGCGGGAGAAGACCTGGATGCACTTATGCTACTCTGCAATGCCGACATCACCAGCAAAAACAAGTTTAAAGTAAAACGTTACATCCAGAATTTCGAGTTGGTGCGTGAACGTCTTCAGCAGGTAGAAGAAAATGACCGGATCAGGAATTGGCAGCCACCCGTAACAGGAGAACTTATCATGGCTACCTTCGGATTGCAGCCGTGCAGGCAGGTAGGTATCATTAAGGATGCTATTCGTGAGGCAATCCTTGATGGCGAAATTCCCAATAACTACAATGCAGCTTACGATTATATGCTCCGAAAAGGAAGTGAGCTAAACCTGGTTCCAAATGCCTGAGCTAGTGGTGATCGCAGGCAAAACCCCCTATGGTGGAAAATGATTGATGCTTTAAGCAAACAAGAAAGTAAAAAAGCTGATTAAACCCGCCTGGAAATATTTTCTTGTAACGTAAACACTTCTATTATTTTTACCGCTTTATCCATGGCGCTTTTTCCATAGCCTGCTAAACCAACGAAGATGGATGTGCGGCATGATTAATTAGTAGCTATTAGGATCCGGTTGAAGTGGGGATAGCCTTTCCGACAAAATCAAAGGAAAATGGCAGAACCGCTACGAGGATTGTTTCTAACTGATAAACCCAGCATTTAACTTAACGAAGCAAATGGCCGTTTTAAAATTCAGAGCGTACTACGAGGAAGACGACAGTGTGTACCGCGATATTGTGATAAAGCATACCCAAACGTTTGCTGATCTTCATGCTGCGATACTCAAAGCTTTCGAGTTTGACAACAAACACCAGGCAACATTTTATCGCAGCAACGACAGTTGGCAACAAGGACGTGAGATCAGTCTTGAGAAGTATCCCAGGTCGTATAAAGCAGAACCGTTAATCATGTCTGAAACGACCATCGGTTCCGAGATCAGGGATCCTAATCAAAAATTCATTTACCAATACGACTTCACCAGGAATTGGATGTTTATGGTGGAGTTAATTAATGTAAGTAAAGAAGTCAATCCAAAAATCACCTATCCGTCAACCCTCCGCGTGGAGGGGATAGGTCCGGCGCAGTACGGCACCAAAAGCCTTTTGGGCGACAAGTTTGTGGATATAGAAGAGAAGTATGACTTAAGTGCCGGAGCTGAAGGATTTGGCCGTGAAGGCGGAGACGGGGATGAGACAGACGAAGAAGCCGTTGGGGGAGACGAAGAAGAACACCAGGAAGACTAATCAGGCAAGCACGCCTGCCTTAGACTTTTTACCATAACCCGCCACGGTATGCCTAAACATTGTTGCAGGTTGAACTTTTCCAATGTGACTTGCTCCCAGGCTTGGGTACAGTACCGTGATCGAATGTCAACTTATATGAGCATGCCATTTATTTGATCTACAGATATTTAGTAAGCTTGCTTAACATAGCGAAGAAAGTAAATGTCGGCTTATAAAAATTGGGTGATTATCATCTGCGGCCCTACCGCAGTTGGAAAAACGGACTTGTCGTTAAGATTGGCCGATCTTCTTAAAACGGAGATCATCTCAGCTGACTCCCGCCAGTGCTATAGGGAAATGACGATCGGGGTCGCCAAACCGTCAACCGACGAACTTGCCCTAACCCGGCATCATTTCATTAATTCGCATCATATTGTTGACGATGTAAATGCCGCCACCTTCGGGCAATATGCGCTGTGTGCCGTTGACGAGATTTTTACCCGGAGACAATCGGTTGTAATGGTTGGTGGCACTGGATTGTACATAAAAGCTTTTACCGAAGGTCTTGACGAAATTCCTGGCGTACCCGGAGAAGTCCGGATGAACATAGTTAGCAACTATAAAGCATTTGGATTGCAATGGCTTCAGCAACAAGTGCAACTACATGATCCCAAGTTTTGGCAAATTGCCGAACAATCAAATCCCCGGCGCCTTATGCGCGCCCTCGAGGTAAAGCTTGCAACAAACAAATCCATTGTTGATTTCAGAAAAGGGGAGGTAACTCATCGGCCCTTTAATATCATTAAGATTGGATTGGAAATGGCAAGGCAAACCCTGTACGAAAGAATAAATGCTAGAGTTGACACCATGATCGCCTCAGGGCTACTGGAAGAAGTAAGACAGCTCCTGCCGTTTCGAGATCTGCCTGCTCTGCAAACGGTAGGCTACCGCGAGTTATTTGATTTTATAGACGGCAAGTGCACCCTGGAACAAGCAATCGAAAGTATTAAGACCAACACCAGGCACTATGCAAAACGCCAAATGACCTGGTTCAAAAAAGATGTGTCAATAACATGGTACCAGGCTGAAGGCCAACAGGACAAGCATATTGTAGACTCAATTATAAAAAATATAAACTAACCTATAAATGTCAGCGCTTTTTTCCCCCTTGACCATAAAAGAAATTACCCTTCCCAACCGCATCGCCGTATCACCGATGTGCGAATATTCATCAGTTGATGGATTTGCCAACGACTGGCACCTGGTTCACCTGGGAAGTCGTGCTGTTGGCGGTGCCGGCCTGATCATTATGGAAGCTACAGCGGTTGTCCCGGAAGGCCGGATCACCCCTGCTGACATGGGTATATGGAAGGATGAACACATTCCCTTTTTACAGCGGATAACCAGTTTCATCCATTCACAGGGAAGTATAGCCGGGATCCAGATTGCGCATGCAGGAAGGAAGGCAAGTAAACGTGAGCCATGGAACAAGGACGAAGTTGTGCCTGATACAGAAGGTGGATGGCAAACGGTTGCACCCTCCGCAATACCTTTCAACCCAAATTACGACACACCAAGAGCACTTGATATTGAAGACATTGAAAAGCTTATTGAAGATTTTCGATTAGCAGCTTCGCGCGCCGTTGCAGCGGGATTTAAGGTGCTTGAAATTCATGCTGCTCATGGTTACCTGCTGCATGAATTCTATTCCCCGCTAAGCAATCAACGAACGGACGAGTATGGCGGATCTTTTGAGAATCGCACCCGGCTACTGTTAAACATTGTGGAAGCAGTAAAAACGGTTTGGCCAGCGGGATATCCGCTCTTTGTGAGAATATCAGCGACCGATTGGGTAGAAGGAGGCTGGACAATTGAAGATTCAGTTGTTCTTGCCGGGAAGCTAAAAAAAAGGGGAGTGGACCTTATTGACTGTTCGACCGGTGGAAATGTAACAAATGTAAAGATACCCTTGGTGCCGGGTTACCAGGTGCCGTTTGCAGCCCGCATAAAAGAAGCGTCCGGTATTGCGACCGGCGCAGTTGGGCTTATTACAACCGCAGAGCAAGCTGAAGAAATTATCAGTTCTGGTAAAGCCGACCTGGTGTTACTGGCAAGAGAGTTCCTGAGCAATCCATACTTTCCACTTCATGCGGCACGGCAGTTAGGGGTAGATGTAAAATGGCCGCAGCAGTACGAGCGTGCAAAGCCTAAATAATCGTTTGCAATGCGCCCGGAAGTTATTGACAGAAAGGACCGGCATTGTCGCGGATCAGCGATGCCATGAAAAACTGCCGATGAACCGAGCGTGGCAACGATGTCGCCCAGTGGTATAAAAGACCGTTCCATAAAAAATAGCTTAACTATGCGACTGTTGCTTAGTTCTAACTTAGGAATGAACTGTTCTATTTTCTTCTTGAAGGGTTAAAACAATTACACACGATGGACTTATTTAAGGCCGCAGGCCGTATCTTAGTTACCTGTAACAAACGCTTATCGTCGTTTCTCAACCTTGAGATTGAGGAACTTGGCTTTACGATTGTACGCAGCTTTTCTACAGGGGCAGAATTATTTGGAAGCATTGAAGATTGCATAAAGCTTAACCTGAACCTCCGGTGTGCAAGCCAGGTTTTGTATTCAATAAAGGCTTTCGAAGCCAATGGCCCACAGGATGTATATCGCGTTTTATCTGAAATCGCCTGGGAAAAAATTCTGCCGTTAAACGGGTATTTTTCGATTACGAGTAATGTTAACCACCCGACTATTACGAATACCATGTTTGCCAATGTTAAGGTAAAGGATGCAATTGTTGACCGGATCCGTAATGAGACCGGGAGCCGGCCGAACAGTGGACCCTCGCTGGAGCAAACGGTGGTTCACCTGTTTTGGAAAGAGGAATCTGCAGAAATATTTATCGACACTTCCGGTGAAACACTTGCCAAACATGGCTATCGAAAGATCCCGGGAAAAGCACCGATGCTGGAAGCACTTGCGGCTGCAACCATTCTCGCAACCAGGTGGGACCGGGTTTCGCCTTTTGTAAATCCAATGTGTGGTTCATCAACCATTGCTATAGAAGCGGCGCTTATTGCCACAAATCGCAGGCCCGGACTATTCCGTGAAAATTATGGTTTTATGCACCTGCAGGGATACGATAAAAATACATACGAAAACCAGTTGCAGCAAATCAGACAACAGGTTAGAGAAGTGGCCGAATTAACGATCATTGCCACCGACATCAGCGAAGATGCAATCAATATTTCCAGGATTAACGCGGCAGCGGCAGGTGTTGAGCAGATGATAACATTTGATGTATGCGACTTTCAGCAAACCCCTGTACCGGAAGGTGTAGGTGGTGTGGTGTTTTTTAACCCTGAATATGGCGACCGCTTAGGCGAAGAAATCGCCCTCCAGGAAACCTATGCCTCAATTGGGGATTTTATGAAAACAAAGTGCAAAGGTTATACGGGTTACATTTTTACCGGCAACCTTGAACTTGCCAAAAAAATCGGTTTAAAGGCGCGAAGACGTATAGAGTTCTATACGAGCAAGATCGACTGCCGGTTGTTGGAATATGAGTTGTACGCCGGCACCCGCAGGATTGAAAAACCGGCGCCGTAAGTATGTTGATTACTGAACCTCGGTGCTCGAAAACGTGTCGCCTGCCCGGATGTCTCCTGTTTCGTAGCCCTTTTTGAACCAATACATGCGCTGCGCTGATGTGCCGTGTGTAAAGGACTCGGGTGATACACGGCCCTGGGCTTCTTTTTGAAGGCGATCGTCGCCTATTGCGCTCGCGGCGGTAAGTGCTTCCTCAATGTCTCCGTCCTCAAGAATTCCCTTGGTATTTTGGGCATGATGTGCCCAAACACCGGCATAGAAATCAGCCTGCAATTCGAGCTTTACAGATAATTTGTTGTATTCAGCCTGGCTGAGTTGACCTCTTGCCCTTTGCACCTTGTCGGAAGTGCCCATTAGGTTTTGTACATGGTGGCCAACTTCGTGCGCGATAACATAAGCCATGGCAAAATCGCCCGGCGCACCAAAACGTTGTCTCAGGTCCTGGAAAAATGCGAGGTCGAGGTATACCTTTTGATCAGCGGGACAGTAAAACGGGCCGGAAGCCGAGGTTGCGCCACCACATCCTGACTCTACTGCATCCCTGAACATAACAAGGCGGGGCTTTTGGTAACCCTGGATTGCACTGGTCCATACATCTTCGGTTTCTTTTAAAACCACACTTGCAAATTGAGCCAGCGTATCGTCGGCAGCCTTTTCGTCAGCACTCATTTCACGGGACGAACCAGCACCCACACCAATTTGGGGCATCTGCGAAGGATCGCCGCCGAGGAACATGTATAGAAGGGCGATGATGACACCGCCTATGCCGCCACCAACTGCCACGCCTTTGCCTGACATTCCACGACGGTCTTCAACATTCGAACTGCCTTGTCTTCCTCTCCATAACATAGTAGCTAGATTTAATTGGTTAAACTATTCCGGACAATGGTTCCGATGCACGAAATAGTAAGGGCTGATTTTCAGCGATAATCTTAATTCAATTGTTATGCCATGGGCTGGATACCAACGATTAAGGTTAAACATAGTTATCGGAAAAAACAACAGCACCCGTGATGGGTGCTGTGCTTATATAGATGGAGATATTTTAACTTAGAACTTAAATCCTACAGTTAGCATGGCATTACCACGGCTACCTGTTTGCCCGGCAAACGTGCTTGGCTTATCATTCAAACGGTAGGGGAAGTTTACATCTTTATTAAAGTTGTGTACATAAGCAAGATCGATGAAGATTCCATGGTTGCGATATCCTAATCCGCCTGTAGCCTGCACACGGTTTGCTTTGAGCTCATCACTTTGCTGGTAAGGATTACCATAGAATGCACCTCCTGCACGGAACATCCAGGTATGAAGTTTTAATTCTCCGCCAATGCGAAAGTTAAGGGCACTTTTATAAAGGTTCTTGGTAATATTATTGATAGCCCTGTAATAATTGGTAGCCTCGATATCCTGGTCGTCGCTGGCGGCGAAACGTGCGCCGCGATAGTTGACATATTCCAGGTCGGCACTGATAAATGCCCTTTGCATACGGGTATCATTGATTTCCCTGAACACGTAGCTACCACTCGCTATTGCACGCCAGGGAGTGATCATGTTGTATCTTCTGTCACCAGCGTTCCCACTGTTAAGGTTATCGCTACTTTCAGTTCTGACCTTAGCATACCCTTCGGTATCAGCTGTGAGGGAAGAGCGAATATTATCTTTAAACGAGAGCAAAGAAGGAGTATGGACCGCAAGACCGAGTCGTACGTATTCAACCGGTTTGTAGATCATTCCGAGTTTTACATTGGCTCCGATTGCAGAACTGTTACTAACTTCTATAAACTCAAAGTAGTTGAAATCGTTGTTGGAGTTGTTTGTGGCATCGGTCTCCCTGTAGCGGAGGTCGCGGTTATAATTGATAACAGGAAAATTGACACTACCACCAACATACAACTGATCAGCCATATTATTCGCAAAAGCAAGTGAGATCTCGTTGTAACCGCCGGTTGTTGTAACGTCGTTCTCCTGGATTACACCCGTTGAGACCGGAACAAGGCTCTGATAGCCACGAAATGCGCCATCTGCTCCCACTTCTTTGTCAATAAGGTAGGTGCGAAAAGCCAGCGATGACCCAAAAATGTAATTGTTCAGCGCTGCATTGGTGTCTGCCCTGTCCCTGATGAGCTCTTCAAGGTATTGCTCAGTAAAGGAGCTTTGGTTATTGCGTCCTTTGTATGATACCCGATTATTGAAGTTGGCCAACTGGTTTACTGAAATCGAAAATGCGGAACTCGACCACCGGCCTCCATACCTGTTTGGAATACCAAATATAAATCCCGAAGCGCCAAGGTTAAAACCTGCCTTATTACTTGCTGAAGGATCGCCCCTGAAATTAAATTTATTATTATTGAGGGTTACTCCGGGGGTAAACACAAACTCACTCGTACGAAACAGTCCGATACCAGCTGGGTTGACATTGTTCGCCGTAATGTCGCCACCGAGGCTGCCCATGACACCACCGGTAGCCATATTGCGGGCTGTTCCGTTTTGGGTGAAGAAACTGTTTCGTAAGGCATCTTCCGGCGTTTGTGCATGTGCAACGTGAAGTGCACAACATGCTCCCAGAAAAAGTAAATATTTTTTCATATTTGATTTTGAAGGGTACTGTTATAGGGTAAGAAAAGGGGAATGCACGAGGGCTTTCCTCCATTGCATGGAAATAGCCCGCTACTACAACCCATGCCTATTAACGGGGAGGACGACCTGTGCCAGTGCTGGTACCTGTGCTGTTATAACCGCCGCTACGGCCACCTGCATTGCTGCTTGGGGTTGAACCGGCATCCATGGTACGTACAGGACGATCCCAGCTTTGGTTACTCTGCGAATTAGCATTACCGGTCTCTGGTGCCGAAAATACACGCTTCATTAAAGAACCAAAATTGCTGTTTTCGTTGCCACGGCCCTTGTTGTAGTTGTTTGAATTGGAGTTCTGGTTACTGTAAGCCCTATTTGAGAAAGAGGTCAGGTTACTTTTGCCGGTTGTACCGGTATAAACCCGTGGATTTTTGTAATATACAATAGGGTAAGCGGGAGAGTACATTCCTCCGTAACCGAAATAGCTTGGTGCCCACGGATTGTATGCCCATGAATTGTATCGGTATGGTTGGTTCCAGGTGTTATAACGGTAATAAGACAAACCATCCATATGATCGTAACGGCTGTCGTACCAATAGCTATAATCATCGATGGTTGACCATCTTTCACGATCCCTGATCTTACGACGCAGGTATTGATCATCCTGGCTTGAGATATATTCTTCGTAACGATCACGTCTGGGCTCGTTTCTTACTTCTTTTTTTGCGGTAAGATCACGTGCCGGGGAATAGTATACATCGTCAGGCGTTTGACCTGCTTTGTATGTAGAGCAGCTGGTGAGTACAGCCGCAGAAAAAGCGAGAAGTAAAATTTTGTAATTCATGGCTACCGTTTTGAAAGGATTATTAATACCGAAGTTACTACTTTTGCGATGCTTATCAAGTTCGTGTTTTTAACTGCAAACAGTTTGCCTGAATATTAACAGTTTATACCGCTTTTGTTAAATAAACGAAAAGTTTGTCAGCTGTTTAAGACCCACTCTTCATTGCACTATATAGCAAATTATTCCGGGTGTTTTTTGCTGGTTATGTACACCTGAATTTGTAAGCCTCAACCTAAAACGAACCTCAAGCATGAGTAAAGAGATTACATCAAGGGAACAGGATTATTCGAAGTGGTACAATGACCTGGTAATTAAAGCAGGACTTGCTGATTATAGCGCAGTTCGCGGCTGCATGGTTATCAAACCCTATGGCTATGCACTCTGGGAAAATATGCAGGCTGCGCTGGATAAGATGTTTAAAGACACCGGGCATCAGAATGCCTACTTTCCTTTGTTTGTTCCCAAGAGTTTATTTGAAAAAGAAGAAGAAAATGCCGAAGGTTTTGCCAAAGAGTGTGCAGTAGTAACCCACTACAGGCTTAAGGTTAATGAAGAAAAGAAAGGCAGCCTGATGGTTGATCCGGATAGTAAGCTAGAGGAAGAATTGATTATCCGCCCAACCAGTGAGGCGATTATTTGGAGCACCTACAAAAATTGGATCCAATCGTACCGCGACCTGCCTTTGCTGATTAACCAATGGGCAAATGTTGTGCGGTGGGAGATGAGGACAAGGCTATTCCTGCGAACAGCTGAATTCTTATGGCAGGAAGGGCATACAGCGCATGCAACGGCTGATGAAGCAATTGCTGAAACAAAACAAATGCTGGAGGTATACGCCACTTTTGCGGAAGAGTGGATGGCGGTTCCGGTGGTGAAAGGTGTGAAAACACCCAATGAACGGTTTGCGGGGGCAGTTGATACCTTTTGCATTGAGGCCTTGATGCAGGACGGAAAGGCATTGCAGGCAGGAACTTCGCATTTCCTGGGACAGAACTTTGCAAAGGCCTTTGATGTAAAATTTAGTGATAAGCAAAACAAACTTGATTATGTATGGGCGACGAGCTGGGGTGTAAGTACCCGTTTGATCGGCGCGTTGGTGATGGCGCATAGTGATGACGATGGCCTGGTGCTACCGCCAAAACTAGCTCCAATACAGGTGGTAATTGTTCCCATCTACAAAGGCGATGAGCAGAAGGCTGCCATCGATGAAGTGGTAAACAAACTGGTAAAAGAACTTAAGGCAGCAGATATTCGTGTGAAGTATGATGATAGTGACAACAGCAGGCCGGGATGGAAGTTTGCCGAGTATGAGCTAAAAGGTGTTCCACTTCGGATTGGTATCGGTGCACGCGACATCGCCAATAGCGTTGTGGAGGTTGCCCGCCGCGATACCCGTGAGAAACTGACCCTGCCATTGGAAGACCTTGCGATAAACATCGGGAAACTACTGCATACCATACAAGAGTCCATTTACAATAAAGCATTTGCATTTAGGGAAACACATATTACCCCTGCAGACTCCTGGGAAGAGTTCCTCGTCTTACTTGAAACAAAAGGCGGCTTTATCTCTGCACATTGGGATGGCACGGCGGAGACAGAAGAGAAGATTAAAGAGTTATCAAAAGCGACTATCCGGTGCATACCGTTGAACAATGCGCAGGAAGCAGGTGCCTGTATTCTTACCGGGGCTCCTTCGGAGCAGCGGGTGCTTTTTGCGCGCGCATACTAGGGAGATTTGTTGCTCAAATTGCGTTACCGGTTTAAATAATTTGATATATTTAAATCGTACTAAACCAACTAACGCTTCATGGAAAATTCTTATGGCTCAGAGATTCCACACACACCTAATGTTCAACCAAAAAACTGGCTGGTGGAGTCTATACTGGCAACAATCTTCTGCTGTCTGCCTTTTGGCATTGCGGGGATTGTATTTGCCAGCCAGGTAAACAGTAAGTGGGTCGCAGGTGATCATGCGGGCGCTTTGGAAGCATCAAGACAGGCGGCAAAATGGACCAAGATCAGCTTCCTCGTAAGTATTGCCGGATTCATCTTTGCACTTATTTTTGTTTTCTTTTTTGGAGGAATGGCCTTCCTGGGCAGTCTTGGTGTAATGGGTGTTAATGGATAAAATCAAACTCCTTTCCCGGCCGATCATTTTAGGTATAACAGTGCTCTTTATCGCACTGTTATACTTTTTTATAGATGCCCGTTACAGCACCATATTTCCAAGATGTCCCTTTAACCTGGTTACCGGTTTATTATGCCCGGGTTGCGGTTCACAACGGGCCATTTCTGCAATACTCCATGGCGACTTTCTCCATGCACTCCGGCTGAATCTTCTATTGGTTCTAAGCCTGCCCCTCATCGTTTATTCTGCGCTTGTACACACACTTAATGCGTTTAGAACCATACAGCTTCGGCAAACGATTTTTTACTCGCCCTTGTTTGTAAAACTCTTCCTTGCTGCTGTAATCCTGTTTTGGGTCTTGAGAAATATTCCTGTTTATCCATTTACGTTGCTGGCACCGGCTTAGATGCAGAGTGGTAACCAGGCTGCACCCTTATAATTTACTGGTGATATGCTGGTAGTCGGTGAGAATAGTTTGAAGAAAAAAAAGCGGTTCGTGTTGCCTGCTCCGGATATGGAGTAATTGTTCGATTTTCTGTTGGGCCTGCAGTGCCAGCGTGGTGTTTCCGCTACGCCTTACTGCAACAATCACTTCTTTAACCAGCTCGAGATCGGCATCTTTAAGGTTTACCACCTCGGGATAAATCACCTCGTAATCTGCCGGGGTACCACTAACATACATGGTATCTTCAAGCTGTGTGCGTGGTGTTGTTTTGATAAGCGTTGTGCCGGCAACCATATCACCAAGCCGTTGCTTTCTTTCGGTTGCAGCTACCATAATCAGGCCTACCAAATGGGAAGAAATGGTGAAATCGACCAGGCGGAACAACCAGCGGATAAGGTATTGACCAAAGGTGGGACGCTCTCCTGTGAGACTGATTACTTTTATTCCCATCGCTTTTTTACCCGCACTCTGACCGTTAAAAAAGAGTTCGGACAGCAGGTCGTAACAAAGAACAGGAACCCCTAACAGGAGTGGAAGCCATAACTGCTCCCCGAAAAAATCCAGCCCTGTAGATATCCTGAATACAACGACAATCAATATAATATAAGCAAAGATGATCAGCCAATCAATTATATAGCCCAGGATACGATCACCAAGGCTCGCCAACTCGTATTCAATTTCAATATTCTGGCTGGTAATAACGTTTATACTGCTCATGGTTACTGCTGCAATTAATATCTTATTATTTGAAAAAGCATGCGAATTGTCTGTTATTTTTACAGCAGTACCGACCGGTTTGCATATATATTCAAATTGTTGCATAAATCTTAACTTGGTGGTTTACCCCGATGCCATAATAACAATGTGAACTGAGCGCGACCGAATGGCCAACCGGGCGAACGTAGCAAGGATGATAAATCGAACTTATGCGGTCGGTCAACAAAAAACACCAATATGCGTGAGGCGCAGTTTTTAAAGGAAAATGCCGATAAGTGGAAGCAATACGAAATGGAACTTGAGCAGCCGCACAACCCGGACCGGCTTGCAGACAACTTTATTGACCTTACCGACGACGTAGCTTACAGCCGCACATTTTACCCCAAGAGCAAAACCAGCAAATACCTGAATGGTCTGGCTGCATCCTTCCACCAAAAAATTTACAAAAACAAAAAAGAACAACGTTCGCGTATCTGGAACTTCTGGCAATTTGAATTGCCTTACCTGTTTGGATTTTACAGGCGCCAGTTTGCTTACGCGTTTCTCTTTTTTTTAGTTTTCTGCGCCATCGGTGCTTTGTCAGCAAAATATGATGAAAACTTTATCAGGCTAATCCTTGGAGACGGCTATGTAAATATGACAAACGAAAATATTGAGCGGGGCGATCCTTTTGGCGTTTACAAGAAAGGTGACAGCCTGAATATGTTTTCGATGATCGCCTTTAATAACATCAGGGTAGCATTTATAGCATACATGCTTGGTGCAACCTTTGGTATTGGTACACTTTGGCTGTTATTGAGCAATGGTATGATGCTGGGGTCTTTTCAATATTATTTTTTTTCGAAAGGCCTTGGGTTTAAAAGTATTACCGTGATATTTATACACGGTACCCTGGAAATATGGTCAATTGTAATTGCAGGAGCTGCCGGGCTGATATTGGGTAACAGCCTTCTGTTTCCCGGTACCTATGCGCGTGGGGTTTCACTTGTAAAGGGAGGCCGGGACGGGCTGAAGATTGTTTTCGGTCTCATTCCGTTTTTTATCACTGCTGCATTCCTTGAAGGATTTGTTACGCGTTACGATCGTATGCCGCTGTGGCTGAGCTTGAGCATTCTTGGTGCAAGCCTGCTCTTTATTACCTGGTATTTTTTTCTTTATCCAATATGGCTGCACAGGCAGATCGCTTCTTCCAATAAGCAGATCAAACCTGTAACCAGCAACCAAAACTTTACCGCGTGGCTGAACCAAAAACTGAGCTCAGAAAAGTGAGGGACTTCGGTGAGATTATTACCGACACTTTTATTTTCATAACCCAAAATTTCAAACCCTTGCTGGCTTCCTTTTTTGGAATCGCAGGGGTGTTTATGCTGGCCTCGACTATAGTAAACGGTTTCTATCAATCGCGCGCCGGCAACCTCTTCCGCGACATATTTATGAGCGGGAGAACCACCGAGGTTATGGATCTTTCCTTTTTCGGAACTACCTATTTTCTACTGCTGGTATTGACCCTGGCTAACTTAACAGCAATGAAAGTGGCCATTATTGCCTACATGAAAGTTTACGACCAAAAAGGCAGGCAGGTACCGGAAATGGCTGAAGTTTGGGAGGAGTTTAAAAAGTATTTTCTAAAAGTGCTCGTTTATTCTATACCGTTACTCCTGCTGATTATTGCTGGAACGGTGCTGTGTATAGCTCCCGGGGTTTACCTGATGGTTGTTTTGGTGCCCTTTGAAATCATGCTGATGGTTGAGGACCGATCATTCTCCGATGCATTTTCGCGTTGTTTCGACCTGATCAAAAACAATTTCTGGATGTCGCTTGGGGTGTACTTTGTATGTTACCTGATTTATTCATGCAGCGCCGGTATCATCGGCTTTGTGGTTGCCATATTAGGTGGGGCATTGTCGTACTTCACCACCAAAGATGTCGGGCAAACACTCGCGGTCGGAACATCCATCCTAAACATCTTCAGCTTTCTGTTTTTTATCGTCTATTTCGTAGGGGCAGTGCTTAATTATTACAACCTTGTCGAACGTTATGATGGCACAGGTATGCTGAAGCGCCTGGATCACCTGGGAACAAATTCGGACCATCATCAAATTGAAGAACAGTATTAATGAAGCCTTTAGTACTGCTGTTATGTGGATGTTTGCTGGCCACTGTTCTGCAAGCGCAACTTGTACCCCGGCAGGACTCAACCAAGGGCCACCGCTACCATAATGGTTATTTCAATTCTCCAAAGCTACTTAGCGAAAAGCTGTTGCGTTATGATAGCAGTGTTGTTAACGAGCGTTCTTTTAAGCCCTCAACCATCGACCGGTACAAGCAGGATCCTGATTTTAATTATGAGCGGCTTGTAGAACCACCGCAGAGTTGGTGGGATCGCTTCTGGGCGTGGTTCTGGCTTAAAGTGGCAGAAGTGCTGAGTACCCCCGAAGGTAAAACCACGCTTTGGACCGTTTTTACCCTGCTTGCTATAGCGATAATCATCTATTTCATTAACCGGGTTACCGGGATGAATAAGACCAGCTTGTTTGGAAAACATAGTGGTGCAGGAGGTTACACAACCGGGGTAGAAGATATACACGGGATCTCTTTTGATGAAGAGATAGCCAAAGCAAAGGCATCAGGAGACTACCGGCTTGCACTCAGACTTATGTACCTGAAGGCGCTTAAAAAAATGTCGGACACCAGCCAGATCAGCTGGCAGATAAACAAGACCAATACCGACTACCTCAACGAAACATCGGGTAAAACCTGGTTCCCTGTTTTTCGTAGTCTCACCTTTAGTTTTGAATACGCCTGGTATGGCGATTTACCATTAAACAAGGAGCATTTTACCGTTTTGGAAAATCAATTTATTGAACTTGACCATCAATTATAATTTTTGAAAGGCTACAGAAATTTTTTAGTTGTATTCACCCTGCTTTTTGCCTTATACATCGTTGCGGAATTAAACAAACCCAAAGCGATCAACTGGGAAATAAGCCTTAGTAAGGACGACAAGGATCCTTATGGAGCTTATGTATTATTTAAATCCTTAAAAGAGCTTCTTCCAACAGCTGCAATTGAATCATATCGCACACCGGTTTATAACCAGGTAAATAATTATACAGGTCGCAATGGTGCATACCTGATTATTTCGCCTGATTTCAAACCATCCGGAGAAGACCTGGCGGAGCTGGACCGTTTTGTTCGTCGTGGCAATGTTGCACTGATATCCGCCAGCGACTTTGCCAAATCGCTGCAGCGTAAGCTCAGGTTCACCACTTCGTCGCGCATGAGCCTGGGCTTAATGGATTCCACAAGCGTTAACCTCGTAAATCCACAACTGCGCAACAACAGCAATTATGTTTTCCGTCGCATGACAATAGATGAATATTTCTCCAAGATCGATACCGCAAACAGTACCGTACTTGGCATAAACGATCGTGGCAGGCCCAACTTTATCCGCGTAAAAAGTGGGGCAGGAGTGTACCTCGTGCACGCCGCACCGTTATGCTTTAGTAATTACTTTATGCTTTACCGAAATAATGCATCGTATACGTCAAAAGTGCTTTCATACCTTCCGCAAAATACAAATCGCTTGTTTTGGGACGAGTATTACAAGCTGGGGCCAACAGGACCTACAACACCGCTCAGGTTTATCCTGTCCAATCCTTATTTGCTGGCAGCTTTCCGTTTGGGGCTAATTGCCCTGGTTTTATATGTGCTTTTTGAAATGAAAAGACGGCAGCGAATCATTCCGGTAATTGAACCGTTAAAAAACACCACGCTTGAATTTGCAAAAACGATTGCCGGACTTTACTACCAGCAGAAAGACAACCAGGGAATTGCACGTAAAAAGATCAATTACTTTCTTGATTTTGTACGTAACAGGTATTTTATTCCAACCACCGCCCTGGATAGTACCTTTCTGAATACACTGTCGCAAAAAAGCGGGGTAGCGCTAAGCGAAGTAGAACCATTAGTGGCCAGCCTGAGGGAGATCGACTATGACTATCCCGTTAGCGATACTTTGTTGCTGACGCTGAACACGCAAATTGATAATTTTTATAAACAGGTAAAATGATCGACCAGGAAAATATTGAACAACGGCCGGATGTTGGAAGGCTGAACAATGCCGTTGCAAGACTAAAGGAAGAGATCGCGAAAGTAATTGTGGGGCAGGAACTCATGATCGAGTTGCTGTTGGCAGCCATCCTCGCGGATGGGCATGTGCTGATTGAAGGTGTTCCGGGCGTGGCTAAAACCCTTACGGCAAAATTACTGGCTCGATGTATCGACGTTCCGTTCAACAGGATCCAGTTTACGCCAGACCTGATGCCCAGTGATGTCATTGGCACCTCTGTCTTCAACCCGCAATCCACCAACTTCAGCTTTAGAAAAGGTCCCATCTTTAGCAGCGTTGTTTTAATTGACGAAATTAACCGGTCACCTGCAAAAACCCAGGCTGCATTGTTTGAGGTGATGGAAGAGAAACAAATCACCTATGATGGTGTTACCTACCCCATGCCAACACCATTCCTGGTATTGGCTACACAAAACCCTGTTGAGCAGGAGGGCACCTACCGTTTACCCGAAGCACAACTTGATCGTTTTCTTTTTAAGGTAGAGGTCAACTATCCAACGCTTGAGCAGGAGGTGCAAATATTACAGTATAGTCACAGCGGCAAAACAACCCACTTTAGCAACGAAGTAAACCCCGTATTATCGGCGGCTGAAGTACAGGAATTCCGGAACGTTGTTAATAGCATCTTCATCGAGCAGAAGGTGATGCGATACATCGCCGAGCTGGTGCACGAGACCCGGAACAATAAGTCCATCTACCTCGGGGGTTCACCGCGTGCATCCGTAGCCGTATTGCGTTCTGCAAAGGCGATGGCTGCCATGAGTGGGCGCGACTTTGTTACCCCTGATGATGTTATCAAAGTGTTGCCGGCCGTACTCCGGCACAGGCTATTGCTCACCCCCGAAAAGGAAATGGAAGGCGGCACACCCGACGAAGTCATCGCAGCAATTATCAAGAAAATCGAAGTACCAAGATAAACGTCATCCCTTCTGCGATGATAACCGCCTACGGCTTTGGATTGTCGAACGTCTCCATTATGAAGCGAACCTGGTCATATTATATTGGCTCTCTTTTTCTCACCTCCCGGTTTTACCTGGGCATGGTGGGTTGCGCAATATTTTTCATTTTCCGTTTTTTTCTTCCCTGGCTGGGCATCCTGCCGTACGTTGCACTGTTAATATTCATATGCCTTGTTGTGGCCGATTACTTGTTTTTGTTTGCTACAAAAGATGGTATTAGGGCCTGGCGATCCCATGCGGAACGTTTTAGCAATGGCGATGAAAATCCTGTCCAAATCCGCCTGAGTAGCCGCTATGGGCATAGTGTGCTGGCCCAGGTAATCGATGAAATTCCCCACCAGTTTCAGCGGAGAGATGTCTTGTTTGGGTCAACCATCCCCGCAGGTGGTACCATTGTAATTGACTACAACTTGCGACCCGTAAAACGCGGTGTCTATAATTTCGGCAGTATCCAGGTTTACATCAAGGGGTTCTTCAGGTTGGTCAGTCGCCGTTACCAATTCAGGCAACATGCCGATGTACCCGTTTATCCTTCCTATATCCAGATGCGCAAATACCAGTTGATGGCAATTAGTCATCGCCTCAGCGAAATCGGCATAAAAAAGGTTCGCCGGCTTGGGCACAGCATGGAGTTTGAGCAGATCAGGGATTACGTGCAGGGCGATGATTACCGTACCTTAAACTGGAAAGCAACTGCAAGAAAAGGAGGCTTAATGGTAAACAACTTTACCGACGAAAAAAGCCAGCAACTGTACTGCATCATCGACAAAGGCCGTGTAATGAAGATGCCGTTTGAGGGTTTGAGTTTGCTGGATTATGCCATCAACGCCACCCTGGTCCTGAGCAACGTTGCACTCTTAAAGGAGGACAAAGCAGGACTGATTACGTTTAGCGAAAAGGTGGGTGCGTTTCTTCCTGCGAATAAAAAGCCCACCCAAATGCAACTTATACTCGAGCTTTTGTACAACCAGAAAACGCGCTACCTCGAGAGCGACTATGAACAGTTGTATGTGGAACTGCGCAGAAAGGTAAACCAGCGAAGCCTGGTGTTGTTGTTTACGAATTTCGAGTCGCTGAACGGTATGCGAAGGCAATTGCCTTACCTGCGTAAAATCGCGCAACATCATTTGCTCGTAACCGTCTTTTTCGAAAACACCGAACTAAAAGCGGTTTTAAACGCTCCGGCAAATACGGTCGAGGAAGTGTATACCAAAACGATCGCCGAAAAGTTTGCTTACGAAAAAAGGCTCATCGCAAAAGAACTGGAGCAGTTTGGCATCACCTCAATCTTAACCCCGCCCGCCCAACTCACCGTGCAGGCACTCAACAAATACCTCGAGTTAAAGGCCCGGCAATCCGGATAATCCACGAAGCAGATCCCGAACGGACCAACTCGGGTTAAAGCAGGAAGATTTTTTTGGACCAGGCGATGGGAGCGCTATTTGGCTGCCGTTGCGTCGCACTCTTGTACAGATGAAGCTAGAGGCAACCGAGAAAAAATTAAAAATTAAAAATTAAAAAAGAAGAGCGACTGCTATGTTGAAGTGTTTTGCTCAGCAAACTGTTCAACTTATCAACCAATCAACCTCTCAACTTATTAACTTTTCAACCAATCAACCTCTCAACTTATCAACTGTTCAACAAATCACCAATCAACTTGCCCTGATCAATCCGCCAATCCGATAATCCGCAATCCGCCAATCCAACAATCTAAATCCCCGAGTCAAGTATTTGTCGAACATAGGCACTTCGAAGACAGGCGGGCATTAATGATTGCACCTGCTGTTCAGTGGCATCGTCATACCCATGCATAAATGCGGAGAAGGCATAGACAAATATCGTCTCTACCGCATTTTTTTCCGGGGGACTGCCATGCTCGTAGATGCCCTCGGCAACATCGAAACATTGCTTCACACTGGGAAAATCGTGCGCAAGTATCTTCGCCTTTGTATAGTCAACAAGGCACGCCAGGCTTTTGTATAAACTTTGATTGGGGACTTTCGTGTTTGCTGCCGGCAGAAATCCGGGAAGTTTTGGTAACAGCTGATCTGCAACCCTGTTTGTTGTTTGCATATGGAGGTATTAAGCAGAGGCCAGGGTAAGAGTATGGCAAGCTGGTCTCATATTACGATTTTTCAAATTGCGTACCATTTCAATATCCCGGGAACGAAATCATCGAGCGTTCATAATCAGGTGAGTAAAAGCGGCTAGCAAAAGCCTGGGTAACTGGTCAAGCCTGCTGCAAAACCCGAAGCAGATTTTCCGGGTAATTAATTGATCAAATGGGCGCACGATGGTTTCCCCAAACCTTGTTTATGGGGCTGTCCAATGCTATCTATAAGCCACCTAGAATACCATCAGGTTCAAGCCGGAGATTTACCCCGTTATTGGTTAATTACGTAGCACGGCTTAGTAGTGAACCGATGTTGCTAGCTTGCAGATTTAAGCACCCTGACCGTAACCGACAACTGGCCAACGTGCCGCATCGTATGTTCCGCAGCATGAAACAACAATCCCAAAACATTTGAAGGAATTTGTGCCCGTCCAACCAACCTGGGCTCTTCCAGCAACCGCGCATCTGTATTGCCGAGTTTTTCCAGTGCTTTGTCTACCTGCAAATAGAAGGTATCAACAAGTGTAACCGGCGAGACATCAGCGGGCATTCCTTCCAGCCGCAAGTAGTTGAACTGTTCCTCTCTCAAGCTTTCGCCACGGGCATAAGTAAACAGCCGGTCAAGCACACCCGTTAAGTGTTGTAAGTGAAACGCCGGCGATGCTACACCCGCAGGTTTCTCCCATAGGAGTGCAGGAGGAAATCCCGTCATCATCTCGCCAACCTCTTGCCGGGCTTGTAATAGTGCATGTGCAACAGGTTGCAGTAGCCCCGGAATGTTTTCAACCTGGCCACGTTGCCAAAATTCCCGTTGATTTTCATCAGCCATGAATATGTGTTTATATGGTGCAGTATATTGATTAAACGTAACCCAAAGTGCATTCAACGCCGCAGGGTAATTCAGGCTTATTTACCTCTAATTCATCTGGTTACTGATTCTTTTCACGGGATCAATGAATCCGGCATTGTTGACGCAAGGTTGCTACAACATCAACGCCGTGATAATATAATCAAACACCAGGATAGCAACACAACTCACCACTACGGCCTTTGTGGAGGCCCTTCCAATTTCAAGTGAACCACCCCGCACAAAGTAGCCGTTATAGCAGCTGATCAATGAAATGGAAGTGGCAAAAGCTACAGACTTTACCATCGCTACAGCAATGGTAAAACCCTTAAAGCCGTTGACCAAACCTTGTTGGTAAATTTCCAGGCTGATGATCCCTGCAAGGGTACCTGCAATGGCTCCACCTACGAGTGAAAGCGTGATCGAAATCAGTATCAGCACCGGGAACATCAGGATAGATGCAACGATCTTCGGCAGTATCAGGTATGCTTTGGTGTTTATACCCATGATTTCGTAAGCATCCACCTGTTCGGAAACACGCATATTTCCAAGTTCCGAAGCGATCCTGGAACCTACTACGCCAGCCAGTACAATACAAACCACGGTTGGCGAAAGTTCCAGCACAACGGAGTCCCTTACAACACCTGCTATAATGGTTTTAGGAACGAGCGGACTTACCAGCTGGTACGAAGTCTGGATCGTCATAACCATTCCGAGAAAGACTGAAATAATTGCTACAATAGGGAGGGACCCGATACCAATGGAGGTACATTCAACCATAAATTGCTGCCAGTAAAGTTTCCGGTTTTCAGGTGCACTGAAAGAGTCCTTCAACATCAGCAGAATCGCACCAAGGGTATAGAAAAATTTACCAAACATAGCAGTTAGTTAAGGATAGAAAAGGAGGCAGGTGGCAAGCAGATTAATAGAACAATCAGCCATGGTTCATATTGTACAAAGCATTCAGGGCACCCGTGGGTACCCTGAAGACATAACAAAACTATTAAATATTTTAGCCAATTTAAAGCTTACGCATGCAAATGATCATACGCAGCCTCATGCTTTGGCAGAATGGTGTATTCTGCTTCCATCAGTTCTTCAATTGGTTGATCTTTCTTCTTACTAAACCTGTTGATCAGCCGGTCGAAAATCGCGTACATCACCGGTACCACTACAAGCGTAAGAAAGAGTGAACTTACAAGTCCTCCGATGATCACCCATGCAAGGCCGTTTTTCCATTCTGCACCGGCGCCGGATGCCAGGGCAATCGGCAACATACCAATAACCATTGCAATTGTGGTCATCAATATCGGGCGCAACCTCGCATGGTTCGCATCAATCAACGCCTGGTAGGTTGATGCACCTTCTGCTTTTCGCTGGTTAGTGAAGTCAACCAGGATAATTGCATTTTTTGCAACCAGTCCGATCAGCATAATCAACCCAAGGATGGTAAACAGGTTGAGCGAATTGTTGGTCAGCGCCAATGCAAGCAACGCACCGATAATAGAAAGCGGAATAGAAAACAACACCACAAATGGATATACAAAGCTGTTGTACAATGCCACGAGGATCAGGTACACTAAAACGACCGCAGCCATCAGGGCAATACCTAAAGAACCAAATCCTTCACTCTGGTTTTCCATATCGCCACTCCAGATGGTTGCTACGCCTGTAGGCTTCCTTACCTTTTGCAGGGCTGCTTCCCATTCAGCCGCAACGGTACCCGTTGGCCGTCCAACCGTTTGTGCCTGTACCGTAACGGAAGTGCTTTTGTCACGACGTTCCAACTGGCTCGGACCTGAACCTTCGGTGATGTCGGCGAACTGGGATAAACGTACCTGCTGGCCTGTATTGTTGATGAACAGCAGGTTGCTAACATCCTGTATGCTCTGGCGGTTAAAACTACCATAGCGGATGTTGATGTCGTACTCATATTCACCCTGCCTGAACTTGCCATCCGTATTGCCGCTAAAGGCGGTCTGCATGGTCGAACCCACGGTTGCAAGGCTTAAACCAAGTGCGGCCATCTTATCACGATCCACCTGCACATTAATCTCGGGGTTACCCGACTCAACCGACAACCGCATTTCGGTAGCACCATTAATGTTTCTTAACTCACCAAGCGCGGCATTTGCGAACACCAGTGCGCTGTCCAGTTCGGGAGCTGTTACCACCAGCGCAAGTGGAGCCTGTTCCGCAGAACCAAGAATACTAACCGGCACTGTTTTTACTTTTGCACCTACAAGGAGGGGAGCAAGCTCACGTTTTGTTTTTGCCGCATAAATGCTTGACTCATCTTTTCTTTCTTTCCTGGGTACCAGTTGAACGTTGATTTCCGATTTGTATGGAGTTGCCTGGGATGCACCCATACCTTCACTCGACTGTCCAACGGTGGTAATTACCCTTGTTACTTCAGGTTTTGTTTTCAGGTACAATTCGGCCTTCTGTGTGATTGCGTTTGTTTGTTCTATTGAGGCGTCTTTTGGCATTTCAATCTGCACCAGGAACTCCCCACGATCGCTTTTTGCAAAGAACTCTGCACCGATAAAACCTGCGCCTAGCAGCGCAAAAGAACCAATCAACAACCCAAACACCAGGGCCAGTGTAGTTTTCTTGTGTGCAAGCGACCACTTTAATATCCCGGTTACGAAATCCGTAAAACGGTTAAGTCCTCTTTCGAAAGCAATGATCACTTTACCAAACATACTCTTGCCTGTTATACGTTCAAGCTTACCAAAGCGCGAGGACAACCAGGGCACAATCGTAAACGACGACAATAGCGACATCAGTGTTGCGATGGATACGGTTACGCAAAACTGTTTGATGATGTCTGCTGCAAGCCCTGTACTCAAGGCAATCGGCACGAACACCACAACGATTACAAGTGTGATGGAGGTAACGGTAAACCCGATCTCCTTGGTTGCCTCATATGCTGCACGAACCCTGTTTTTGCCCATTTCCATATGCCGGTAAATATTTTCCAATACCACGATGGCGTCATCCACCAATATACCTACCACCAGCGACAGTCCGAGAAGACTCATCAGGTTTAATGAATAACCGAGCAGGCTCATCCCAATAAAGGTTGCGATTAGCGATGCTGGTATCGCTACCATCACGATCAACGCGTTCCTTATGCTATGCAGGAAAAACAACATCACAAAAGCAACCAGTACAATCGCTATCATAAGGTCGTGAATAACCGCATCAGCAGACTGCAAGGTGTAGATGGAACTGTCGTTTGCAACGTCAATTTTTAAACCCGCACTGCTGTAGTCGTTTTGCAGTTTGGTAATGCCTGCGCGGATCTGCTCACTAACAGCAACGGCATTTGCATCGGACTGCTTTAGTACCTGTACAGCAATAGCGCTCCGTTGGTTTACACGGGCTATTTTGTCAACGTCTTTTTGTGCATCCTGCACATCTGCAATGTCAACAAGCCGGATCTGTGCTCCCGTTGGAGATGTAGCAACAACAAGGTTGCGTAGCTCATCAACGTTTTTGTACTTACCACTTAAACGGATAAGGATGTCGCGTTCACGCGTTTGCACACTTCCGGTCGGAAAGTCGAGGTTTGATGAGAGGATTGCATTCTGAACCTGTATCAGCGATAACTTATTTGCTTCAAGACGGTTTGCGTCGAGGCTTACCTGTATTTCCCGCTCCTGGCCACCGATAAGGTTTACCTGGGCCACACCTTCAACGCGCGAAAGAACGGGTGCAATACGCTTGTCCATCAGGTCGTAAAAGGCTGCTTCGTCGAGCTTTGACGAGCCCGACAACGTCATCACAGGCAAGTCGTCGAGCGAAAACTTGTTTAGCGATGGAGGATCAATGCCTTCCGGCAGATCTTTCAAAATTGCATTCACTTTACGTTGCGCATCGTTTAAAGAGTAATCGACATCAGTGCCGCTTTTAAACGTGATCACTACAGTTGAAACGCTTTCAAATGATCGTGTGTCAAGTTTCTTGATGTTCTCCATGGATGACACCGCATCCTCAATCTTTTTAGAAACGGTATTTTCCACCTCACTGGGTGAAGCACCAGGATATATGGTCGTAATTGAAACAACTGAAGGGCTGAATTTTGGCAGCAATTCGTAGTTCAACGATGAGTAACTCAACAGGCCGCCAACTATCAGGATCGTAAAGAGTACGATTACCAGCGTCGGCCGTTTTATGGATATCTCTGCAATTTTCATGTTTCGTTTATTATAGCTTATGTGCTGATAGAGGTGCCCTGAACCATTTTGGCACAGGCACCTTAACAATCAGGATTATTTTATCGGGGCCACAGTACTTCCATCCACCAGGTTGATCTGGCCACTGGTAATTACGGTATCCGTTTCTTCCAAACCTTGCAGAATTTCCACCTGCTCGCCCATAATACGACCCGCAACAACTTTTTTGATCCGGGCGGTACTTCCGTTTTCCAGTACAAAAACCTGGTTACTGCTTACGCTTCCCACGAAAGCACTCCTGGGTACAAGCTTAACGGGTACCTGGCCCGGAAAATTAAACATCGCGGTACCATACATGCCTGCCTTTATCGTATTGCCGGCGGTATTGGCAACTTCAATTTCCACCGGGAAGTTGAGGGTATTATCAGCCTTGGCTGCAATAAAGCTTACCCGTCCGGTAAACTTTTTGTCGGGGAACACGCTTGCCCTTACTTCCACTTTATCACCCGTTTTTAGTTGAGCTACCTGGCTCTCATTAACAGTAACGTTAAGCTTCAGTTTCGACACATCTACCAGTTCAAACAACTTAACACCAGGCGATACAACCGCTCCTGGCTCGATATAGCGCTTGTTAACAATGCCATTAATGCTTGCCCGTATGTTAGCGTCGCCTACCCGAATTCTCGCCTGTGCCACACGTGCCTGCGCATTTTCAACTGCAAGCCTGGCCTGGTCGAGCTGCTGTTGGGTAACACCGCCAGTTTTAAATGCGTTGTCGTAACGATCCCTGTCGCGTACAGCATTTTGATAATTAGCCTGTGCACTCTCAAGATCTATGGACAGGTTATTTGCGTTGATTACAGCAAGGGTTTGCCCACGACGTACCTGGCTACCTTCGTCAACCAAAACCCGTACAACACGGCCGGAGTTTTCCGCTGCGAAATCCATTTGTTGTGCAGGGGCAAAGTTTCCATTGGCAGCAAAATCAAGATTAATAGCCTCCTTGCTTACCTGCTGCACCCGTACTGCAACTTCACTGCTGCCTTTTGCTACCTCGGCTGTTTTTTCGGCATTTTTCTTTTTGTTGTTGGTCAGCACCCAACCAATAGAACCTGCAATGGCTGCTATGATCAGTATGGTGGTGAGTGTTTTGATAATGCGATTGCTTTTCATTTTTATTTGTTTGTTAGTTTAGTAATGATCTTAGGGTTCCCTGTGATTTAATCAGCTGTATCTCGGCAATGCGGTAATCGAGTAAGGCAGCGGAGTAGTTGTTTTGTGCTTCCGTTAAAGAATTTTCTGCTGAGAGCAGGTCGGTCAACGGGGCTAAACCATTGTTATAATTGTTCTGTGTATTAAAGAAGATTTGCTGTGCCAGCTCAACGTTTGTCCTTTGACTACTCAATGTTATGATGCTGTTGTTGATCTGCGTTTTGGCGTTTTCGTAGGCCAGGTTTAGCGAAAGCCTGGTTGATGTGATATCTTCCTGTAACTTCCTAATGCTTACATCCGCCTGGCGCAACCTCGACTTAGTTGCAAAGCCGTTGAATATGGGCACCCTGAGACTAAGTCCAACGGAGGCCACATCAAACCAGTTGGCGCCTTTTTGTACACCTTTAAATACGGGGAAGGTATTGCCAAGCCCCTGGTACGAATAAGATCCATTCAGCGCGAGGCTGGGGTAATATTCTGATTTATACGCTTCCTTCTGGTAATTTAAAAGGCTTTCCTGGGTAGCCAATACAGCAAGTTCAGTCCGGCCTTCTATTGATGCGTTTTCACTTGCCGGAACAGCTTTTGGCTGGATGGCATTTAAGGATACTTCCGGGATGATGATCGGTGTTTCAATCGGCATGCCCATTAAGAACTTCAGCTGGTTTTCCATCAATGCCAGTGCGTTTATCAATTGCTGACGACTGCTCCTGAGGTTTGAAAAATTAACCGCAATACGGTCCACATCGATTTTCTTTGCCAGCCCGTTCTCGTATTGGCCCTGCAAGATTGATTGTACTTTGGCGGTGATCTTTATGGTGCTGTCGAGCACCGACATTTTCTGCCTTTGTACAAGTACCTGGTAGTAATTGGTAGCCACCTGCTCAATCAATTGCTCTTCGGTAAGCTGAAGATTCTGGCGGTAAAACTCACTGGTTGTTCTTGCAGCTTTCAAGCCCGTAAAAACCGATTGATCATACAGGGTTTGAGAAAGTGATACCCCAAGGTTTGAGTTCCATTTTTGTCCGAAAGCAATTAGCAATGGCTGACCCGGATTATTCATGTTGAGTTCTCCCGGCAATGCACTAAGCTGCAATAGGGGATTGTAGTTCAATGCGCCCGATCCGTTCACCTGGGGCAATGCCCTTGCTTTAACTTCATCAATCCGGTATTGGCTGTTTTCCACATCAAGCTTTGCTTTTCTTGCATTCTGGTTTGCCGTTAGCGCATAATTTAATGCGTCTTTTAGCTGAAGCTGAACCGGCTGTGATATCGCATTTGCGAAGCCCCAAAAAATAAAGAGGCAAGCCAAAAGCAGCTTAACGCTTCCCGGTTTAACGGGTGCGCAAAGGCTTGCTACAAGCTGTTTTTTGACTTCGTGTTTCATTACTGGTATACTGTATTTATGCGTTTGTTGTTTCATGTTTTGTCTTCAAACCGTTTACAATTAGTTTCAACACCTGTTTCTGTTTATCAAACAACTGATCAAACTGCTGCTCGTCGGGTACCTTATTTTGTTGTGCGTTGCAATGTTCAAATGCGGTAAACATTTCGATGATGAGTTCACTTGTCTCTTCCGGATCGGCACATTCCAACTCGTTGGTCTGAATTCCTTTTTTAATCATTTCGCTGATCAGTGAACAAGTCGTTTTCCTGGCATTGTTATACAGCCCGGTAAGCGCAGGCTTTAGGTTATTGAGGTCTCTTTTATTTCCCGGAACCGCCATCAACTGGTATTGTTTGAAGAAGCTTCTTTTTAACTCGATCATTCCCAGCAAAGCTGCTTCTAACGACGGTGCTGTTTGGAACAGGCGGGTTGTTGCAACTTCAAACTCGTTAATGATTTTTTCTACCACTGCTTTAATCAGGCTGTTTTTATCGTGGTAGTAGTAGAATAGCGACTGTTTTGAAATGCCAAGGTCTTCAGCAATTTCAGTCACTGTTGTTTTATCGATGCCGAAATGTGAAAACCGCCTGCTCGCTACTTCGAGGATTGTTTCGTGCTTTATCGTTTCTTCTTTTCTCATTTTTACTTTTCAACCTTATAACTATTTGACTTTTTTAGTTTGGAAGTCAAAAGTACAGAAATAAAAAGCCCCGGCAAGATTTTGCCAGGGAAATTTTTTAATGAACTGTTAAGGTGTCATTGCAGGTTAATATATTTGAATGCTGCAATCAGGCAATCGTTTGCAAGCCCTGGATACCGGCTCAGCAGGTAAGGCCTTTAAAGAAGATCGTAGCGAGTTCCTTTTCCCGCCTGAACATCGTTTCCAATTGTTTCTTATCAGGAAAGAAATTTGTTTTATGCTGACGGTTGCTAAATCGCAGCCCTTCAAGACTGTCAAGGAGGAGTTCAGTGATTTTTTTTGCATCGTCTACCTTCAGCAGCTTGGCAGCTTTTCCGCGATCTATTATGCCATGCACAATTTTTTGTTCCCTGTTTCGTGCAAGGCTGAAGATGGCCTGTAGTTCATCGGGGATCGTGGTGCTGAGGTTTCGAAGGTGTTCAAGAATGTTGTAGTTTTTCAACAGGAACCGCGCCCTGTTATCCATATAAAAAAGCATCGCTTTTACGGGATCTTTTTCGGCTGCATAAACCTCCGGGTCAGTTTCATCTGTTTCCACAATGTGCTGGATAACTGCGCCATATAAACTCAGCTTGTCGGGAAAGTAATAGTATAGCGAAGCCTTTGACATGGAAACGTCATCCGCTATTTCAGTCATTGTTGTTTTACTAACGCCAAAATGGGCAAAGCGTTTTTGCGCGGCCTGTAAGATTGTTTCTCTTTTGATGTCCTGTGCCATTGCAACGAATGTACTGGATTTATAAATATTCATATTGTCCTATATCGAGGGGGAATTGTTACCCGGCATGGTCGGGCTGCAGTTTTCCTGGTTGAGCCATGCGGTTAAACTGAAAACCCGGCTTTTCCAATCAGAGAAAACAGAACATGCCTAAACATCAGCTTACTTAGTGTTTGTATCATCATGTTTTTCCTGGTTACGGGAGAGACGCCCCCGCGGTTCCTGCATCGCCGGGTACCCCAAAGTTCGCAGCCGTTTGTTGCCTTATTTGTTATGCACATTTTTTGGTAGAGTGGCCTGGCCTTTGCTAACTTTACTAAAATCTTTAGCAAAATGAAAGGAGAAACATCACACTTGCCAACAGGTTTCCCCTCGCCGGCACTCGACTATATGGAAGACCGGATAGACCTGAATAGAGAGTATATTAAACATCCGCTCGCAACTTTTTTCGCCGAAAATGTAGGCGATTCAATGGTGAACGCCTTTATTCCACCCCAATCCAAGCTCATTATCGACCGGTCGTTGACTCCGAAAAATGGTGACATTATACTGGCTGTGCTCAATGGCGAGTTTATCGTCAGGTTTCTAAAGAAAAACCCGATACGGTCCTGGTTGTGCCCGGCCAATAATAAATACAAGGACATTGAAATTACGCCTGACCTCGACTTTAAAGTATGGGGTGTTGTAACTGCCATTATCACCCATTCAAACGATGTCAGAAAATGTATGCTTTAGTCGACTGCAACAACTTTTACTGTTCGTGCGAACGGCTTTTTAACCCCATGTTGGAGGGCAAACCGGTTATCGTTTTAAGCAACAACGATGGTTGTGCAATCGCAAGGAGCGAAGAGGCGAAGGCATTGGGTATTTCCATGGGAACTCCGGCATTTATGATCCGTGAAATTGTAAAGAACCACGATGTAAAGGTTTTCAGCAGCAACTATACCCTTTATGGCGATATGAGCGACCGGGTTATGCAAACACTCGCGGGCTTTGTAAGCAGGCTCGAAATTTATTCCATTGATGAAGCCTTCCTTGACATGCACAATATGGAACATACCAATTTGCTAAAGCTCGGGATCCAGATCAGGCGGACAGTTATCAAAAACACGGGCATACCGGTATGTGTTGGTATCGCGCCAACAAAAACACTGGCAAAAATGGCCAACCGCTATGCAAAAAAGCGATGGCGCGAAGTTGGGGTGCATTGGGCAGCAAACCAGGATCTTATTGATGAAATGCTCGCTGCAACCGAGGTCGGCAACATATGGGGTATCGGGCATCAATATGCATTGTTTTTAAAAACAAATGGTTTTAAAACAGCGCTTGACTTTGTTGGTGCGCCTGAGGAATGGGTAAGGGTGAATATGAGTGTGGTTGGACAAAGACTGTATAACGAGCTTAAAGGCATTCCGGCAATCAAATGGCAATTTGAAGCCAGGACTAAAAAGAACATCTGCACCTCACGCTCATTTGGGTCGTTGCTAACGGATAAAGCACTAATTCTCGAAGCGGCCTGCAACTATACCGCAAATTGCGCATTGAAACTCCGTCAGCAAAATTCCTGTGCACGCGAGGTAATCTTTTTCCTTCAAACCAACCCGCACCGTACCGAAGACAAGCAATACATGATGAGCATAAAACTAAAGCTTGAGTCGGCAACGAACAATACACCTGAATTGATTAAGTACGTGTCGAAAGGGTTTGAGCTGATTTATAAACCAGGGTTCAATTACCTGAAATGTGGTGTAATTGTCGATAGCCTCGTGCCCGAATCGGAGGTTCAGTACAGTATGTTCAGCGATGTTGATGACGGCAAAACAAAACGTGTGAATTCCGCAATAGACAGCATTAACCGGAACATTGGCAAAGAAACAGTGCGCTTTGCGGTCCAGGGTTTCGAAAAAAAGTACCGACTGAAGGCGGAAATGCTTAGCCACCGATACAGCACCAATATCAATGAACTCATTAAAGTGACACGTTGATGGTTCAGCCATTTGTACGGTTTAAACCCGAATATATCAACAGGTTATTGCTGTTGAAAAAGATCTATCTCGTTAGCCAGTCTTACAAAAGGATAACGCACCCACCCGGCACCGAAAAGCCAACAGGGCTATTGTTGACCGACTATGATGATCCCGGCTTGGGCAAAACCCACTTAAATGCAATTAAAACCGATCCCATGGCCTACCTATTAAACCTGGCGAACGAAGCACATTTGTTAAAAATAAAAGAACTGCTTGCCGGTAACAAGTACGTCATCTATTGGTCGGTTGTTGAAGACCCGACGTTATTGCGAAAAACCCTTGATTTTAATTATAAGGACCATATTCGCAGGTTTGTATTGGCAAACACCAATTGGCGGATTGGTGCAGATGAGCAAATCCGTGCAAGTATGCAGGTAATTTTTGGCGAACTGTTTATCATTTTAAAACGCGGCAACCAAACCATGCGGGTAAAATTCGAGGAGATCGAGCGGCTGTAGGGTGGGGGTTGAGATTGGGTATTGAGGATGGGCGGATGGACGGATTGCGGATGGACGGATTGCGGATGGACGGATTGCGGATGGACGGATTGCGGATGGACGGATTGCGGATGGGCGGATTGGGTGTTAAGTTATTGGGTATTGGGTATTGTGGATGGGCGGATTGCGGATTGGCGGATTGGGTATTGAGGTATGCGGATGGACGGATTGCGGATTGGCGGATTGGGTATTTAGGTATTTAGGTATTAAGGTATTGGGTATTCAGATGGGGAATTATTAATAAATGATGACGGGTTATGGAACCCGTTAATTCTCAGGGTTTGATGACGCAGTCCGGGTGTCGTGGCTTAAATTTGAAAAAACTGAGCCAAGCCGATGTGCTACGACATTTCGTTTACCATTGATGTAAGAACACTTGCCGACTATTTTCCTGACCTGGTTGCGGATACGCAGATTGAGTTGAATTTTGATCCTACCCACATTGTGGGACATGCCTATAATGAACACCCCATTATTTACCGCCACCGTGAGGATAAAAAGCTGCACGTTAAAATGATGGAATGGGGTTGCATTCCGTTTTATGTAAAAGATATCGATACGTTCAAAAAACAAAGGGCCAGCATGCTTAATGCCCGGAGTGAACGAATACTGACCGATCAAAAAAGTTATTGGTACAAAATCAGAACGCGTCGCTGTCTTGTTCCCGTAAGTGGAATTTATGAACACCGCGCCATTAAAGGTTGGAAGCACAAAGTGCCCTATTTTATCAAGATCGCTGATCAAAACCTGTTTTACCTTCCCGGACTTTACTCTGCCAACGATGTAGTGGATAAGGAAACGGGTGAGATCACCAAACGATTCACCTACACCATTGTTACCCGTCCTGCCAACTCGCTGATGAAGCAAATTCATAATGACGGTGAAAACAAATGGCGGATGCCCCTTTTTTTGCCGTTTGAACGCGCACAACAATGGCTTGAAGAAGATTTAGCGGAGAGCCAGTACCAGGAGATACTTGACTTTGAAATGCCATCTTCAGCGCTTGCCGCATGGCCGGTTTTTAGCATTCGGACCCCTAAACTCCGTAGCGACGATAAAGCTAAAAACGAGTTTTACGAGTGGGAAAATCTGCCGCCCTTGTCGCTTGCTGATGATGAAACCATTCCGGGTTAGTCTATAACGTTGTGCATTAAATTTAAACGTTGGCAACACGGTATTGCAGCCATGCACCCTACTAATATAACACTGTTTTGTTTTGCCGTTTGTCCTGGTGTTGCGCGTGTAGGCCTAGATTACTGTCCAAAGGATTACAATACCGGGATCCCATACGGCGCCTATAGGTAAGATGGAGCGCTGCGATTAGAGATATGCTGGTAAGTGCGTGATAGCATTCCCCTTCATCATTATGGAAAGGAGTGTGCAGATGGAGTTTATCCGGTGCTGGCCGATTCGTCAACCAGGGATGGGCAACTACCTGGTGTTGGTTCTTGAGCCGGTGCCTTTGAGTTAGCAGTAATGTTTTTCCTGCTGCTTGAAATGATGCCGTAAAAGTGAGTGACACAACCGGAGCCCCATAGATGATCAACCGCCTGCTACCAAAAAAAAACTAGTGACGGGTGTACTCACCTCAGGCATGGCGTGGTTATCCTGATTGCTGCAGGGCATTTCGCTTATAGCAGGCAGGAGTTATCCGCCCTCCTTACCAGGTTGCTTTTTGAATAACCCCGATATAAAGCTACCTGCCTTGTTGACTATTTTTGCATCGGCAATAGACTCAGCAAGGCTGCTGTCGACGTGCTCGATATTATCCATCTTTAATCCCCGTTCAATTTGCTGCGGATACAACATGATAAAGCTGTTTGAGACAAAGTAGTTCGACAGGTAGTATGGCATCTTCTCCAATTGTTGTTGGTAAGAAACATGGCCTTTTCTTGAGGAGACAATTACCAGCAAATCATTCTTTCGGACCTCGCGGCTGAAAATGAGAAAGTCATCCCAATTACTGAATTCATGAAAAATCATTTTGATCTCAGCCTTCAGTTCCTGTTGCTGATCCTGCAATTCCTTGATGGTTGATTTGGCCGCGTAAAACTCGATGCCAATACCCGCTTCCCTGGTTATGGTACAAAGTTTCGCAAACCAATGTGAAAACCCAGGTTCCAGTTCGGCATTAGGGGTAACGACCACGATAATCCTGTTTAAGGTATTAAAAGGCTGGACCGACTTGTAGATGAAAACTGTTTCAGACATGTGTTTGAGGATCCGCTCCGCTGTTGCACCAAGGAAATTTCTTTGGTTTGCCTGGTGATGAATGCCGATAAGCAGGTCGGTAATATTCTGTTCTTTCAGCGTATAAATAATTCCATTGCTGATATTGACGTCGAACCTCGTTATCGGAATGATGGATTGACCGGTTGCAAGCGCATGACTCACTGCTTTGTCCATCATCTTTTTTGCCATCGACATCGTTTTGCTGTTGTCGTGTTCATCGCTGACGATGTTGAGTGCGTAAACAGGTATCCCGCTCTTTTTGGGCTTTAACATCAGCCCGAAATCAATTAGCTCGGTCACCGTTTCGGGGTAGGCAAGGGCGATTAGTACCTTTTCTGTTGCGTGTTCCGCATCTGCAACATTCTCTTCTTTAAGCGCCAGCTGTTGCGATACTTTTTCTACAACAAACGAACTGATGGTGCAGGTAACCAGGATCATTAAAATGGTACCGTTTAATACGTCTTCATTCAATAAACGTATTGGCTCACCTGTTGGTGTTTCGCCTACGATGATATTGTAGCCTACAAGAACAACGGCCAGTGTGGCACCGACCCTGGCGGTGCTTAAACCAAATATCATCTGGCGTTCCTGTTTGGTTAATTTGAACGTTTTTTGAGTTGTCCATGCAGCAAGGTACTTGGATAATACGGCAAGCACCGTCATTACCAATGCCACCTTTAAGGCGCCAAATCCCTTAAAAAGCACACTTATGTCGACCAGCATGCCTACACCAATAAGAAAAAATGGTATGAAGAAAGCGTTGCCCACGAACTCAATCCGGTTCATTAGTGCCGAAGAATGCGGGATAAACCTGTTTAATGCAAGACCCGCCAGAAATGCGCCGATGATGGGTTCAAGGCCTGCAAGCTGCGCGAGGAATGCACCCAAAAACACCATAGCTAACACGAAGATGTATTGTGCAACCGCTTCTTCAAAGGTTTTAAAAAACCACCGGGCAATCATTGGGAAAACCAGGAAGATGATCAGGCCGAATATAATGGTGGCAATCGCAAGCTTCACCCAAAACATTGCGTTTATTTCTCCCTTAGTGACGCCGGTTACACCCGCAAGTACAAGCAGCGCGAGTATATCGGTGATGATTGTTCCGCCAATTGTGAGTGTAACCGATCTAATCCTGGCGATACCGTACCTGCTTGTTATGGGGTAAGCAAGTAGGGTATGGGACGCAAACATGCCTGCTACAAGTAACGAAGATGGAAGACTGAAGTTGAGTATGTAATAGGCAGCGATTGTACCCAGTACCATGGGTACAAGAAATGTGTACAGGCCAAAAACAAAGCTCTTTAACCGGTTTTTTCTAAATTCTTCAAGATCGATCTCGAGCCCCGCGGTAAACATAATGTACAGCAGTCCCACGGTACCAAAAAGCACAATGCTGCTGTCTCTAAGCAGAAGGTTTAAGCCGAATGGCCCGATTAATACACCCGCAAGAATTAACCCGATAATATGTGGCACCTTTATTTTGTTGAATAAAATGGGTGCAAACAATATGATGAATAATACCAGTGAAAAGATAATTACCGGGTTGGTCAGGGGCAGGGTAAATTCCAGTTCGTTTAATAAATACATAATGCTGCTTTCGTGATTATAGTTTGTTCATTTCAAGCGCATAAATCACTTTGCAGTCATTTACCCGTACAATTTCCCGCTGTCCGCTCACATTTTTTTCATTAACCATCCTCAACCGAACAAACATCCGCGTTGCAGCCTGCGGAACAGTTGTCTCGGAAGTTTCAGAAAGCTCGATATTATTACCGGTACTGGTGCCGGTATAAACCCTTACAACATCATTGCCGACCATAGCCTTTGCAAGGATGTTTGGTCCCTGGTACGAGATATCCCATTGCTCTGATTTTTTATCGCCTACAGCAGAACCGGCGCAAGTCGTTTCGGTGCAGGTCATTTGAACCGACCAGCGGCCTGCAAGAGCGGGGTTGATGATGGCAGAGGTATCGACTAATGCGCTGTCGATTTTTTGCTGCATGGAATTTAACTCCTGTTCTTTGAGGTTAACCGCTTGTTCCCTGAAGACGAGGTCCTGTTCCTTTTGATTTAAGGCTGCTTCCCGCTGGCGAAGTTGATCTTCTCTCTGCCGGATGTCGCAACCGTTGCAAAAAGTTGCTATAGCCACAAGGCATATGATGTATCCTTTCATTTATATTGCTTTCGTTGCCTGTTAAGGGAAATGAAGAATAAAACACGAATTTACCGCATTGTTTAGTAGCGGCTTTAAAACAGGACCATTCTAACTTGCTTATAATGTATCGGGATGAGAAAAGTTCATGACGCGACATGACCGGTAAGACTAATATTGAAAGGCCCCTTTCTATGAACAGGGGTCTTTCAACATAGCCTTATCAAACTATCTTAACAAAACTAAACTGGAACAGGCCGGGGTAGTAATAAAAGGGACAAACGTTACGCTACATCGATAGGTTTGAATAGCATTTCTTAAGGTTGTTGATGAGCTACAATTCGGGGCACTGTCACAGATGGGCGTTGCGTGTGCAAACACCCAAACCCCACCGCATGCCCAATTTAGGTCCAGGTTACTCAGCCCTTAAACTTTTAACCGGGTTGGCCCATGCTGCTTTTAGCGCCTGGAAGCTAACCGTGGCCATTGCAACAACAAGGGTGATGAGTGCAGCGGCACCAAATACCCACACCGGTATTGTTATCCGGTAGTTGAAGTCTTGCAACCAGGTATATAGTGCCCACCACGCCAATGGGAATGCAATGATTGCAGCGATAAATATCAACACGATAAAATCTTTCGACAAAAGGCCGAGGATGTTTGAAGTTTCTGCACCAAGCACCTTGCGCACACCAATTTCTTTTGTTCGCCTTACAACAACAAGTGTGGCAAGACCGAACAATCCCATACAAGCGATAAAGATGGATATGAACGAGGCGTATTGAACGATATTGCCAAGTCTTTGTTCCTGCCGGTAAGCGTTATTAAGCGCATCGTCAAGAAACTGGTATTCGAATTCCTGGTCGCCAGCAACAGACTTCCAGATCGTTCTCAGACCTTCGAGTTGCTTCTGCACATCACCGGGCAGCAATCGTACTGAAATGCGGGGCCTGGGTGAGAACTGGTAGCGGACATCGGAAGAGGCCTGAAATATGCTGTCGCCCTTGAGCGCGAGCATTACCGGTTTAATGCCCGTATGCAACGACTCGATGTGAAAGTCCCTGACAACACCGATGATCCGCTGGGTATACTTGCCCGGAAGTGTTTGCCCGATCGGGTTCTCCCAGCCATATGCCTTTGCCATGGCTTCATTGATGATAATATGATTTGAGTCGGCAGTATTGCCTTTTTCAAAAGCGCGTCCCTGCACCAATTGCAGCTTCATGGTTTTTATGAAGTCTTCGTCTACCACATTAAATTGAAACTGCCTGAATACCCCACCATTATCCTTATACCCCAGCGACATCCAACCATATTCTGCAAAACTAAACAGCGACCTGCTAGCGGATGCGACCTGCGGATTTTGCGCGATCGTTGACTTAAACACCGTAGCCAACGCATTTCCCGCTGCTGAAGACTTATTAGTTGGAATAACAACAAGCTGCTCTTTGTTGTAACCAAGATCCTTGCTTCTTAGATAGTGCAATTGCTTACCGATGGTAATGGTGCATATGATCATTATGATGGATGCAACGAATTGGCCAACAACAAGCGCTTTCCTGAACAATCCCATATGCTGACCGGTCTTCAAACGCCCCTTTAACACCTGTATAGGCTTAAAACCGGATAATACAACAGCAGGGTATATGCCGGCAATAAGACCAATGACAACAACCAATGCAATACAAAAAAGCACAGTAAAGCCATCGAATTTGAGGGCAAGCTGGCGATCCGCAAGGGTATTGAATGGATTTAAAAAGAGTATAGCCAGGAGCACACCGATAAGCAGTGCGCACAATGTAAGCAACAGCGCCTCACCCCAAAACTGCCGGATAAGCTGTCCACGCTCGGCGCCCAACACCTTTCTTACCCCCACCTCAAGCGCCCTTTTGGCCGACCTTCCCACAGAAAGCGTCACGAAATTTATACATGCAATCAGTAACACAAGTAACCCTATGGTACCAAGAATGTAAGAATACTTCGGATTGCTGATCGGTTGGTTTCCTTCGGGCAAAGCATTGTTTAAGTGTATGTCGGTAATCGGCTGCAGGGTTACTTTATACTGCCCGGGTTTGTAGGTTTTACTCACCAGGGGGTTCATGATTGATGCTATTTTGCCATTGGCGACAACCGGACTTGCCCCTTCTTTCAACAGCACATAGGTTTCCAAGGAAACATTAGACCAGGACTGGGTCCGGGTTTGCTCGCTCCAAAAGCGGGGTGCATTGGAAAAAGGTATCAACATCGAAAAACGGATACTCGATTCCAAAGGATTATCTTTCGCGACTCCCGTAACAGTAAACAATACCTTGTCGCTACCCAATTGTAGTTCCACGTTTTTGTTCAGGGGTGGTGTTTTTCCGAACAACCTTTTTGCGGCACTGGCGGTAATGACTACGGAATTACTTGTTGGAAATGGATTATTGCGATCGCCTTCTAACAAGCTAAAATCAAACATCGTGTAAAAGGTGCTATCCACCATATTCACTTCGTCGTTGAACGTATTGTTGTTGTATTTTACCAGGGCATTGTAGCTGAATACGCGACAGGTTATTTGCACCTCGGGAAGGTTATTTTGCAAAACCGGCCCAAGTGGTACAGGAGTAACCACGTTTGTAAACACTTCACCCTCGTAATGTTCTTCGAGCCATGCACGGTATATTCTATCAGCTTTAACATGAAAACGATCGTAGCTGAGCTCACTTTTTACAAACAGCATGATGAGCATACAGCAGGCAATACCAACCGCAAGTCCCGCGATATTGATAAGGGTATAACCTTTATGTTTAGCAAGGTAGCGAACGGCAACTTTGAAATAATTTCGGAGCATGTGTTTGTTTGTAATTTGAAGTGGGTATATTTTTCACCCTAAGCAGGTGACTCAACTGAACGGCTGCGATTACGCGTAACCGGAGCGCAATCAAACCCTGTTTTAAGATTTGACGTTGAACGGATACATTTCGTGCGATAATCCCTTGTTTCTTCTTTCTTAGTGAAGCAGCGGGCTTTACCACTTCTATTCATTCCTCAAACTTGTGACAGGGTTGGAAAGGGCAGCTTTAATGGTTTGAAAGCTTACTGTTATGAGCGCAATCAATAGGGCCGCAACGGCAGCGATTCCAAATACCCACCAGCTGATTGTAACCCGGTATGGAAAATTTTCAAGCCACTTGTTCATTGCAAACCATGCAATCGGAAAGGCGATTACCGACGCGATGAATACCGGTTTTAAAAAGCTCCTCGACAATAAAGCAACGATGCCGCCGATACTTGCGCCAAGTACCTTCCGGATGCTGATTTCCTTATTCCTTTGCTCAGCACTAAATGCTGCCAACCCAAACAGACCCATGCAACCCACCACTACGGCCATTATGGTAAAAATCCATAAAAGGCTGCCGAGCTTATCTTCCGACTTATACATTGCTGCAAAACTTTCGTCCATGAATTTGTAATCAAGGGGATAATCGGGTGAGAAACGGCTCCACACTTGTTTGATATAGGCAATTGTATTTGGGAGGTCGGCAGTCTTGACTTTTACAGCCATCTTAGCAAGTGCAGGCGGATAAATCTGTAGTACCGTGGTAGTTACTTTTTCGTGCAGGCTTTTGTAGTGGAAGTCTTTGATGACACCAATTACACGTCCCTTTTTTAAGGGGTTCAGTGAGTCCTTCTCCCATTTGTCCCAGTGTATCGGCTGTCCTAAAGCTTTTTGAGGTGTGCCAAATCCAAGCTCTCTTACAGCAGTTTCGCTAATGATGAATGCCTCATCAACGTCGGTAGCCATGTCTTTCGAAAAGTCGCGACCCGCCACCATCTTTATTCCAAGCGTACTGATATAATCGTGATCGACTATAAACAGGTTAGCGCTATGGCGCTTATCACCCTCTTTACCAGGTATAATAACACCATCTCCGGCATATTGGTCTCCCGGTAATCCGTATCCGGCAGTCGCGGCAACCACGTTTGCAGATCGCTTTAGTTCGTCTTTAAAGGCCTCCGGGTTTTTTGCAACCTCACCCCTGACCGGGAAGTATAAAATTTCATCCTTGTTGAAACCCATATCGGTTTCGTGGAGAAATCTTACCTGGCGATAAACAATGGTGGTGGATATGATCAACAAGGCCGATAGCGAAAACTGGATGATTACAAGCGCCTGCCTGAGCCATTGTACATGGCCTGGTGATGCGCTGCTAGACTTTATGCCCTTGAGCACCTTAATAGGTTGAAACCCGGATAGAACGATCGCAGGATAAATACCCGCCAGTATGCCGATTAGCATGCCTGCAGCGATGAGTCCGGCTGCTAAAATGGGATCGGTAAAAGGATTAAAGGCGATTTGTTTTTCGGTAAAGGTGTTTAGTGCAGGTAGTATTATCATACTTGCAATTGTTGCCACCAAAACAGATACAAGTGAAAGCAATATGGTTTCCCCTGTGAACTGTAGTAATAACTGCCTGCGATCGGCACCTATTACTTTCCGAACCCCGATTTCTTTTGCCCTTCTGAATGAACGTGCCGTTGCAAGGTTGATGAAATTGAAGCAGGCAATTATCAGGACAAACAGTGCGATACTACTCAGTCCATTCACATAGGTTTCATTTCCTCGTTTTGCATTATCGTACGAAAATTCTGAGGATTGGAGATGAATATTCTTCAGGGGTTGAAAATAGGCCTGGTAAGTAAACCCACCGGGAGAAGTTTTAGGGTGGGCAAGACGTTTAACTTCTGCCTGGAACTTCGACTGCAGTTGCCCTACGTTCGTTCCTGGCTTAACTTTGACATATGTAAAAAATTGTTGCCAGCCCCAACTCTCCATGCGACTCTCCGGAAGGCCGGCAGACTTCAATGAAAGCAATAAGTTGAAATCAAGGTGAAAATGCTCAGGCACCCCGGCCAACACTCCCTTGACAACGAAGTTCTCCTGTTCAACCTTAATTGTTTTACCCAACGCGCTTTGATTGCCAAAATACTTGCTGGCAAGGTCGCTTGTGATTACCACGGAGGATGGCTCTGCCAGCGCGGTTTTTGGATCCCCTTGTAAAAACTTAAGCGGGAATATGCTGAAGAACGATGCTTCTGTGAACATATACTTTTCCTCATAAGCCTTCACGTTTTCATGTTCGAGCAATAACTTGCCGCCAGCCATCAGTATCCGCAAAGTATTGTCAACTTCAGGAAATTGCTGCTTGAGGTGAGTGGCAAACATCGGTGCAACACTTGCCGTGCTCGTGTTACCTTCCGTGCTTTTGCGTTCGGTGTAAAGCCGGTATACATTTTCACCACCCTGGATGAACTTATCGTATTTCCATTCATCCCAAACAAACAAGCCAATCAACATACAACCTGTGATTCCAATTGAAAGACTGAGGATGTTTATTGCAGTAAAACCTTTGTACCGAAGCAGGTTCCTGAGTGCCGTTTTAAAATAGTTCTTTAGCATAAGAGGGTGTTAATTCAAGGTTGAAAATGATCCGCCGACGTGTATAAACAAAAACAATGACCTATTCAGTTCGTAAACTTTTAACCGGGTTTGAAACAGCTGCTTTTATGGCCTGGAAGCTTACCGTGATAAGTGCGATGGCTATAATTAAAAATGCCGCAGCAACAAAAATCCACACACCGACGGACACCCGGAAAGTGAAGTCCTGTAACCACTTATTCATAACCAGCCACGCCAGTGGAAACGCGATGAGCGATGCCGCAATAACCAGTTGTAAAAAATCTTTTGATAAGAGGGCTACCACGTTCGCCACTGATGCGCCGAGCACCTTCCTGATGCCAATTTCTTTATTGCGTTGCTGGATTACGTATGCCGATAATCCAAACAAGCCAAGCATAGCCAGCAGCACAGCAATGGCAGCAAACGTATTCAGTACCTTTCCTAACCGGTGTTCCGAATTGTACAGCTTGTTGTAATTATCGTCCAGAAAGTGGAACTCAAACGGCCGATGTGGTACAAGATTTTTCCAGGAGCTTTCCAGGTATTCAATCGTTTGTTGCATATTCTCGCCTGAAAGTTTTACCAGTAAATAGTTCCCCCAATTTTCGTTGAACAATACAAGGGGCTTTATCGGGTTGTGAAATGATGAGAAGTGAAAATCTTTGATTACACCTTTTACTGTTCCGGGGCGGTGCGTACCAAGGAACATCTTTTTACCGATAGCCTGTGCCGGTGTCCAACCCAACTCACGTGCAGCAGTTTCATTCAGGATGTAGTGATATTGTTTCTTCTCCTGGTCCTCGTACTCCACATCCTTCATATCCTGTTCACTAAAGTCTTCACCAGCAATAAAGTGAACACCGGTTGTTTTTGCAAAATCTTCGTCTACAACATTGGCATTAACGATAATGGATTGATTTTCCGCCATATCGGCCCGTCGCATACTATAACCTGCAACGATGTTGATGGGCTCATTGTTTACTCTTGCAACGCTCCTGATCCCCGGATTATTTGTAAAAACCGTTTTCACGGTTGCAATGTTTGCCTTCATTTTCTGATCCATTGGGAGTACAACTATGTGATCACGATCGAAGCCCAGGTTTTTGGATCGTATATACTCCAGTTGTTTTTGAATCACAAAACAGGCTACAATCAGGAACACCGAAATGATAAACTGGAAAACGATCAGCGATTTACGCAACACCAGGCCTGTTCCTGAGTTTTTGAAGGCGCCTTTCAACACGCGTATCGGTTGAAATCCGGATAAAATAACTGCCGGGTAGCTGCCGGCCAATAACGTAATACATAATATGACTACCAGCTCAAACAGGAGCATAGCAGGGGAGAACAGGCTGCCTATGGCCAGATTGCGATCAGCCAGGTTATTGAATGGTTGGAGTAATAAGCAGGCCAGCACGGTGCTGATAAGCAGTGCAGCAACAGAGATTACCAACGACTCTCCAATGAATTGCCAAAATATCTGGTTTTTAAATGCACCGGCTACTTTCCTGATCCCCACTTCTTTAGCCCGTTCTATCGAACGTGCGGTGCTTAGGTTGATGTAGGTAAAACACGCGATCGCTAAAATCAACAAAGCTACTGCTGCGATAATATAGATATAGGTAATGCTGTTGTTTGGTTCGAAACCATCGTAAGGGGAGTACAGGTGAACGTCTTTGAATGGCTCCAGTTCATAAGTTACGTAGTCTTTTCCACTAACTTCAGCAGCCATTTCGTGCTGCATAAAAGGCCGGATCTTTGGTTGTAAAGTATGAATGGCGCTTGCGGATCTCAACAGGAGGTAAGTCGTAAAGTTTGCATCCCAATAGGTATTCTCCTGTGTAACACCAAGCGAGGAAAATGAACCAATAAAGTCAAACTTTATCTGGGAGTTAGATGAACAATCTTCCATTACTCCGGTTACCGTATAAGGCACTGAGCCGCTCCCGACGGTTACAATTTTTCCAACGGGGTTCTCATCACCAAAATACTTTGCCGCAGCTGACTTTGTAAAAACGACAACATTGGGACCTGAAAGGGCCTGAGCACGATTGCCAAGTATTAGCTTAAAGGAAAAGATATCGAGGAAAGTGGAGTCAGCATAAACAAACGACTTTTCATTAAATAACTTCTCCTCATACCTCATCACCCGGCTGGTGCCGCTCATTCGAACAGCTTTCTCTACTTCCGGAAAATTACGGCTGAATGAGGGCGCAACTTTAGTACTGGTAAAGTTTCCTTTTTGAATGGCGCCACCAAAGCTATACTCCATGATAACCCTTACAATGCGATCTCCTTTTTCCTGGAAATGGTCATAGCTTAGTTCGTGGCGAATGTAGATCGCCATCAATAAACAGCAGGTTAACCCGATACTCAGGCCGATGATGTTGATCAGCGAAAAAGTTTTCTTCTTCCACAAGTTTCTAAATGCGATCTTGATATAGTGCCTGATCATACAATACCTATTTTTTCAGATTTTGAACTTCTTCGCTCCGGCAACTTATTTGACTGCTGATGTTATGCTGCACTTCCTTACTCATTTCTCAAACTCTTAACCGGGTTCGCAACAGCAGCTCGCACGGCCTGGTAGCTGATGGTAACAAAGGCGATTACGGCAGCGGTCACCCCGGCGAGTACGTAAACCCACCACGGGATATCTATCCGGTAAGCGAAGTCCTGCAGCCATTGGTGCATACCATAATAGGCAAGCGGAAAGGCGAGCAAACCGGCAATCAACACGAGTTTTAAAAAGTCGCGTGAGAGCAAACCCACGATGGTTGAAACGTTGGCCCCAAGAACCTTCCTGATACCGATCTCTTTAACCCGCTGGCTTATGGCAAATGCCGATAAGCCAAACAGGCCAAGACAGCCAATGAAAATGGCAATAAATGCGAAGATGGTGAAGATGGTAGCCTGCCTGCGTTCCGCCTCGTATAACCTGTCGTAACTTTCGTCCAGGAAGGTGTATTCAAATGGTGTTTCCGGCAAGAATTTTCTCCATACATCTTCGATATGGGCTATCGTGCCTTTTACATCCTGCCCGTTTAATTTTATGGATAGCTGTCCATAACCCCTTTCATTCCGGGGCATCTGGAACACCATAGGAAGTATGTGCTGGTGTAACGACTCAAAATGAAAATCCTGGAAAACGCCCACGAGCTCGCCTTTTCTTGATCCATATTGAAACTGCTTGCCGATCGCGTCTTCGTTCTTCTTTAGTCCAAGTACTTTTACCGCGGCTTCATTGATAAGGTAAGCGGTGGTATCCATGCCATACGCAGACGAAAAGTTGCGTCCTGCTACCATCTTGATGCCATAAGTCGGAATAAAGTCTTCATCTGTTCTAATTACTTTGATGTCGGCTTTGGTCGGAGCGAGGCTATCTCCAAGATTGATCTGGGAGCCACTTGCATCCAGGAGTCTGCCGGTTGGAATACGCGATGAGCGGCCTACACTTTTTACCGACGGGTTTGACAACATTTCTGTTTTGAATGAAACGTACCGCTCGGCCAATGCATTCTGATAATTCATGTTGATCACCTGCTCCCTGTTAAAGCCCAGTGATTTGCGCTGCATATAATCAAGTTGCCTGAACACAACTACGGTACTTACAATTAAAACGATAGAAACCGCAAATTGAAGCACTACCAGCACCTTTCGGAAAGAGATGCTGCCACTGCCAATTTGCAGTACCCCCTTTAACACCCTGATGGGTTGAAACGAAGATAAAAACAGGGCAGGGTAGAGGCCCGATACTACGCCCACAACTGCGGGCACCAGCAACATCAGCACGATTGCCTTGCCACTCAACAGCACTTTCAACGATAGCTCCTGTGCAAGTAATTTATTGAGGGCCGGCATGGCTACAATTGTAACAATGATGGCCAGAATCATCGCAGCGTACGATATAACGATTGACTCACTTATAAACTGCGCAATTAACTCATGTTTACGCGCACCTACCACTTTGCGCACACCAATTTCTTTTGCTCTAAGTGCTGAGCGTGCGGTAGAAAGGTTCATATAATTGATCGAGGCGATCATCAGGATAAACATAGCAATGGCTGAAAAGATGTATACCCGGTTGATATCGCTGTTCTGTTCAACTTCGAGGTCGGTTTTGGAGTACAGGTGTATATCGGTAAGTGGTTTCAGGTTAAGTTTTGACCAGGTAGAAGGCAGCTTTGGTCCCTCATCTTTAATATGCCTGTTTAAAAATGCGGGGAACTGTGCTTCCAGTTTTTTCGGATCATAACCGGGCGGCAATAACAGGTAGGTAAAAAAGGAATTATTGCCCCAATTGGTTGCTAATTGCCGTGCACCATAAACTGCCGTATCGTTCAGGGTGTTAAACGAGATTAGTATCTCGGGGTGTACATGTGAGTTGTAAGGAAACTTCTTGAAGACCCCGGTCACTTTTGTAGTTAACGTTCCATCCAGCTTGATCACCTTTTCCATAGGATCATCTTTTCCAAAATACTTTTCAGCAATTTCTTCACTAACCATAACGGAAAAAGGATTTACAAGAGCCTGCTTCGGATTACCCTTTTTTACAGCTACGTCAAAAACTTCAAACAGGTGTTCGTCAGCAAAAAACACGTTTGTTTCATTAAAAATTTTTTCTTCGTACTTGAATGAAGTGGTACCATTTGGAAGGAGGCGGGTAATCTTCTTTATTTCTTTAAAATCATTTAGGAGTAGTGGGGCAACAGGCGGGGCCACCGAACCAAGTTCTAAGGATTGCACACCAGTTTCGGCGTTAAGAAAGGTGCGCTCGAGCCGGTAAATATTATCGGCGTTCTTATTGTACTTATCGTAGCTAACCTCGTGTATGATATAGGTGGCAATAAGCAGGCAGCAGGCCAGGCCAACGGTTAATCCAAACAAGTTGATAAAAGAAATCAGCTTGTACTTAAGCAGGTTTCTAAAAGCAATTTTTAAGTAGTTGCGGATCATGGCGCTGGCAGTTAAGGGTGGGTTAAGGGGCGTCGCTGGTGCTGTACCAGCAACAATTTTATTCGGTTCGCAAGCTTTTAACGGGATTTGCTATAGCTGCTTTTATGGCCTGGTAACTCACGGTTAAAACTGCAATGAATACGGAAAGAAGTCCGGCTACAATAAACACCCACCATTGTATTTCTACACGGTAGGAGTAGTCCTCCAACCAATTGTGCATGGCCCACCAGGCAAGCGGGGCAGCAAGTGTAAACGACAAACAAACCAGTTTAAGAAAGTCCTTCGACAACAGGGCAGTTATACCGGTAACCGAAGCGCCTAAAACTTTTCTTACACCAATTTCTTTTATCCTGTTTTCTGCCATATAGGTGGCCAGGCCAAATAATCCCAGGCACGAAATCAGGATGGTTAGCCCAGCAAATATTCCTGCAAGTGTCCCGGTGGTATTTTCGTCCTCAAACTTTTTCGCATACTCTTCGTCTACAAACTTGTAGTCAAAAGGATATTCCGGGTTATACTTTTTAAAGATGGTTTCAGCCTTCGCAAGGTTTGCGGCAGTGGTATTTTGCTCATTAAACTTAATTAGTATAACCCCAAACCAATCTGACTTTGGCCCGAGTATAATCATTGGTTTGGTTGGCTCATAAGGCGAGGTAAGTATAAAGTCTTTGATCACGCCGACGATGTGCCACTCTTCACCATTGTCTTTTACTTTTTTACCAATCGGATCTTTAAACTTCATCACCTTTAGCGCCGACTCATTTATGATCATCGCAGTTGAGTCTGTCGGAAATTGTTTCAGGTCAATATCACGTCCATTTATAAACTGCAGTCCTGCTGTTACACCAAGCCCGCCGTCTTCGGAATAGCGGTAAAAGTCCGTTTTATCATTGGGGTCCTTTCCTTCCCATTCCTGTCCCCAGCCATCGCTCCAGCTTTGCGTTAAAGGCGAACTCGCTTTTGTTACCGCGGTAGCAATACCGGTACTGAGCAATTCATTTTTAATGAGGTCAAAATGCTTTTCAATGTCACCGGTAAAAAGGTGGTATACAAGGTTGTTTTTATTGTAACCGATTTGACGGTCTTTTGCGTAATCAATCTGTTGCTTAACAATGATGGTGGAGATGATCAATACAATCGCAAAAGTAAACTGCAACACTACCAGCACTTTTCTTGGGGTAACAAGTGCATGTGCTTTCCTGAAAGTGCCCTTAAGCACTTTAACCGGCTGAAAAGAGGAAAGAAAAAAGGCAGGGTAACTACCGGCAAGAAGTCCGGTAAAAAGTATAAATACAGCAAAAGCAATCCAGATATTTATGTTGCTGTAATCAATTGCCACCTTTTCGTCGATCAGGCGGTTAAACGCAGGTAGCGCTACCAAAACAAGTATAAAAGCAATGATTGCCGATATCAGCGACATGATAACCGACTCGCCAATAAACTGGCCGATGAGAGAACTTTTCTGCGCACCCACAACTTTACGAAGGCCAACTTCTTTAGCCCGTTTTTCACTCCTTGCCGTACTTAAATTCATAAAATTGATGCAGGCAATCAACAAGATAAAGCCTGCAATAATGCCAAACAGGCGAACAAAAGCAATCCGTCCATTATTGTCTTCTACACCATTCGTAAAGCTCGAATACAAACGCCAGCGGCTGATGGGGTAAACAAACATCTCCCATGTTTTTTCTTCCTTATCATACCGTGGTTTAAAGGGCTTCAATTTCTCATTCAGCAATGCAACGTTTGTATTTGGTTTAAGCAATACGTATGTTGCGGTCGAATTATTCCCCCAGTTCTCATCATCCTGCCCCTGCGATCTCAGGTAGCTCCAGGGCAGCAGGTACTCAAACTTGAAACGCGAATTGTCCGGTGGTGTTTGTAATATTCCGGTAACAGTAAAAATTTCTTTGTTGTCTACCTTAATCAGCTTTCCTATCGGGTCCGCAGTTCCAAAAAGCTTCTTGCCGAGTTCTTCAGTAAGCACAATTGAATGCATATCATCCAATACACTGGTGGGATTGCCATTCAAAAGTTTAAAAGAAAAGATTTCTAGAAAGTTAGAGTCCACAATGTTACCCTGGACAGTAAGCTTTTTTTCACCAACGGTAAGCAACATATTACTGCCCCAGTTTACCCTGGCTGCTTGTTCCACCTCCGGAAAATCTTTTTCGAGTGTACGGGCAAGTACCTTTGGCGTTGTACTCCAGCACTGCAACTTATCGCTGAAAACTGCGCGGTTCCAAACGTTGTAGATCCGTTCTTTTTTTTCGTGAAACTGGTCATAGCCAACTTCGTTTTTTATCCATAACAAAATCAGCATTGCACTCGCCATGCCGATCGCCAGGCCAAAAATATTAATCGCCGAAAAGCCTTTATTCCGTAACAAGTTGCGGAACGCTACCTTTAAATAGTTCTTCAGCATAAACTTGAGTAGTAATTTTTTTTTTGAGACAAGCATTGATTCTGCTTTCAACATCGTTGTGTCACTCACTTGTACCGCATAACCTTATTCCACATCCGGTTTCATCATGCTACTTTCCGCCGACATCGGGCGTCCCGCTATACAAAACAGCGTATAAAGTAATTTAACACTTCAAAGCAGGCTCCTGTGCATAGAACCCTGTTCGGTGTATGAAGATCATTGCCAGGATATTGTCACAGCAATTGTTCGTATGTTGGAATAAAGGCTGATGTAACGTTTAACGATCAAACCAGGATGTTTTCGGTAACGGTCTGTCCGTCCAGCATCCTGATGATGCGATGGCTGTACCTTGCATCGTGCTCGGAGTGTGTCACCATGATGATCGTAGTACCTTGTTCGTTCAGGTCGGTAAGTAATTGCATTACCTCGTTTCCGTTGGAGGAGTCAAGGTTACCAGTTGGCTCATCAGCAAGTATCAGCCTGGGGTTGTTTACAACTGCCCGGGCTACTGCAACCCGCTGTTGTTGTCCTCCGGATAGTTGCTGGGGATAATGGTTGCGCCGGTGCATAATCTGCATTTTGTCAAGCACAGCTTCTACGCGCTTTTTTCTTTCGTCGGTTTTTACACCGAGATAGATTAGGGGCAGTTCCACGTTTTCAAAAACAGTTAGTTCGTCTATCAGGTTGAAGCTTTGAAAAACAAATCCAATATTGCGCTTTCTCAGGTCCGCTCTTTTGCGCTCGTTGAAGTCTACAACTTCTATATCATTGAACAAGAAACTTCCGCTGTCAGGATCGTCTAATAGCCCAACGATATTCAGGAGGGTAGACTTGCCGCAGCCTGAAGGTCCCATAACAGCAACAAATTCGCCTTCCTTTACTTCAAATGTCAACTTGTTCAGGGCTACAGTTTCAACATCTTCGGTTCGGTAAACTTTCTCCAGTTCCTTGATTCTGATCATTAGCAGTTGGTTTTAGGGTTTAAAGTATTGTTCGCATTAAAACGAAAACGACACAAGCCCGAGGGGATGGAATACCGGTTCGGCAATGACCTGGGATGCGCTCTTGGTTTTGCAATGCTTGAGTTGAAAGGGGGACTTATCACATCCGGTATACTCAGGCCGGCTACTGCGGGTGAAGCCGATACAGCATATAAGTAAGAGGATCAAAACAGTAAGTTTTTTCATGGTGTCCCTTTTTGTGGATGATAAGATGCTGTGGCTTTGCTGTTACCGCTTTACTAGAAGCCTCCCGATCAAAGTTCTGGCGGGTGCAGCTTGCCCTGTACATGTGACTCACAATAACATGCCATTTTGCAAGTACCTGATTATCAATCTTAAAATCCTGAATTTATTTACGAAAGTGTTCGTTAGCATGCAACAATTGTTCGCTTTTGATACACTGCTTGCGGGAGCTTTCCTTGCAGTTACGGCAATACACCCTGGACTCCGCTGGGCGCGTGTTCAGGCAATTGATACCATCAGGTAAAAAGAGGGAGAGGTAAGAAATAGATAATTCAATTATACCGCGTGGAGCAGGGTAGCAATAGAATAAGTCAATCAGTAAAGCCAGCTACTAAACTTTTTTGTGCAAAAGGCTCGACTTGTTTATTAGAAACAAAGTTCATGGCTCATACCCATTCAGGGCCCAGGTTATAACTCCTTATCTCATCAAAGAAGCACAACGCTGGAATGGCGGAACTACAATTAATAAAGGTATAAATAGTTGATAGCTGAAGTGTATATCGGGCGAAGAGTGACGGTCCTACCGGGTGCGATAAAAAAGCTTAGCCAAAACTGAACATAAGAGAGTCCAGGAAGAACAAGTTGGTTAATCATATAACATCCCGGCATCGGAAGTTGAAGGTTACTTTCAGATAGCAGTCCGTGCAAAAGCTTAGCCGGTAATGCCGGATAGGAGTATAGGCTTAAGGCCTTCCCGGTTCAGCGGCCCTGGTTTATAGATCAGGTCGCTAGTGGCCTGCATAATAGTCGTAACCACGTTCAGCCCAGAAATCTGGCGGCTTTTCATTACTGAAAAACATGGTTCCAATACGTTTGAGGTGCTTTATTCCGTACTTAACCGGTATAATCAGCCGGACAGGAAAACCTTCACGTAAAGGCAATGCACGGCCATTCATTTCGTAACACAATAGGGTCTGGGGGTGCAAGGCACTCGGCATATCGATACCAACATAATAGCCCTTATCCGGTGTTTGAAGACCCATGTATTTTAATTGCGACTCGGGACCGAGTCGGTAATGATCGATGAAAGTTTTCATTGGCACACCACCCCAGTGCGTAACCTGGCTCCAGCCTTCAATACACTTAAAATCGAAAACAATTTCTTTCTTTGGCAAGGCCTTTAATTCCGAAAGAGAAATCTGCAACGTGTCGCCCGCGCTTCTAACCACCCTTAGCCGCCATGTTCCGGAATTAACACTGTCACGCAAACCATCGCTGCCATTAAAACGCACCTTTTTTTCAGCGGCACTTACCGGGTACTCCTTAACGAGCCGGCTAGAGTCAAACAGCCTTGAAGATACCTGTTCGTTGAAGTTTAGCGACTCACGGAGCGGCCGTGGTGCACCCGCTATTTTGGGTTGGCGTTTAACCCATTGATAGCCGAAATAAACCATGAAGCCAACAAGTATAAAGATGGCAAATGAAATGGCCGATTTCCTTAATACCTGCCTCTTTGTAAATGTAGTTTCCTCCAAGCCTTAATGTTTATCAGTTGTTTTTGTATCGGCTGCAGGTTTCTTAACCTCAAAGCCGGTGATTATCGATTGAAAGTTATTCCAACCTGCTTTTGCTACCTGAACGATATGGACAAGGAAAAAGAGAACATACCCAATGGTAAGTGCAAAATGTTCTAATCGCGCCCATTCGTAACCGCCGCACAACCAGGTCAGAAAACCAAATTGCACGGGTTTGTAAATCGCCAGGCCTGTTATTAGCGAACCAACTCCCATCACGAGTATGGTGGTATAGGCGATCCTTTGTGCCCCGTTGTATTTTAGAAAAGGTTGTTCAAACCGGCGTATACGGAGGTCGTGCAACAACACTTGCCAGGCCTCCTTCATCGACCTGCGGTTTGGGAGAAGATAGCGCCACTGCCCGGACAGGAAAGTGTACAGCACATATAATAGCCCGTTCACGGCGAAGATCCACATCATGGCAAAGTGCCAACTCATTCCTTCCGCTAACCGGAACGGAACGTTTAGTGCTTTGTAGAAACTTTCCGGAAAAAATTTGAAGAGGAGCTTACCGCCAACTGTAATCTTGTAAACATCGTTAGCCCAGTAAATTAACAAGCCACTCCAGATCATACAAGCCAACACAGGGAAGTTGATCCAGTGAAACCATCGGATTGCAAGTGGATGTTTCTTAACGATCGTTTTCATGTATTGCTAATTGCATTAGGCATGACTGTGCACCAATGAGCTTGTTGAACTTTCATGATCCTATTACTTCTTCACAAATTTCAGGGAAGCGGAGTTCATACAATACCGAAGGCCGGTTGGTTTCGGACCATCGTCAAATACATGTCCCAGGTGTGAACCACAATTCTTGCAATGCACTTCGTCCCGAACCATACCAAAGGCGTTGTCGGATGAAATTTCTATATTCTTTGCCACTGAGGGTTTATAGAAGCTGGGCCATCCTGTGCCACTTTCAAACTTCGTTTCGCTTTTAAACAATTCAACCCCACATCCAATACAATAATAGGTGCCTTTTTCGTGATTATCATGGTAGGCATTACGAAAAGGAGGTTCGGTACCCTGTTCACGGGCAACATGGTACTGGTCGGAGGTTAAAAGCTTTCTCCACTCAGCCTCGGTTCGGGTAACCGCAAACTTTTTCTGGTTACTCCTGGATTGCGCCTGGCTACAGGAAGTGGCTATCGTAACCATCAGAAACAAGCATAAAAGCATTCTCATCGTAAATCGTTTAAGTTATATTAAAGTTACGCATATGGCAACGGGTGGTTTTACAAGTATTCTTACTTTTACAGAACCATCTGTTAAAACAGGTGTTGTTTTGTTATGGGAATATTCAAACAAGTCGCCGAATACCTCTATCTAAAGAAGAGGGATCCTAATGCACCACATACACCCTGGATGAAATACATGCACGGAATGAACCGGATTTCAATCCTCATGTTCCTGGTAGCACTGCTGATCATTTTGTTCAAGGTAATTATATTGCCTCTTTTCCGCTAAAACCAACAACGCGGTAGTTATTTCTGCTCACCAGTATTGGCAGCAGATGATAGCAGTACAACTGTTTAGATGTTTACAGCTGCACCGGTGGGTTTCGCTTCGGAGATAAATTCGAAGATGATCCGTGCGGCGTTTGCAGAAGCGTGCCCGCCAAGCGATAATAAATTTTTCAAGTCTGCATAGTCCTTCTTCAATTGATTGATCCGTTCTGGATTTTCCAACAGCTCCCGCAATTCCCGGATGCAATTTGCAGTATTCATCTCATGTTGAATTAATTCCTTCACCACCAGTTTATCCATAATCAGGTTAACGAGTGATATATACTTTACCTTGATTACCCGTTTTGCAATTTCGTACGAGATGGGATTAGCTTTATAACATACAACTTCCGGCACATCGAAAATTGCTGTTTCAAGCGTTGCCGTGCCACTGGTGACAAGGGCGGCTGAAGCCTGGTTCAACAAGTTGTAAGTGCCACCACTAACCGCTGATACGTTTTTATAGGGCTGCATGAAAGGTTCATAAAAACTTTTGTCTAAGCCCGGCGCGCGTGCAACAACGAAACGATACTCGCTGAAAGCTTTACTCACTTCAAGCATTATCGGGAGCTTTTTTGCTATTTCCTGTTTCCTGCTTCCCGGTAGCAACGCAATGATCTTTTGTCCGGGTGCCAGGTGATCGTTTGTCGGTTGCTCTCTGAATTCCTGGATTGTTTCTACAAGCGGGTGACCAACATATTCAACTTTGTAATCGAATTTACCGTAGTAATCTTTTTCAAAGGGAAGTATTACCAGCATCTTATCTACATAAGCCTTGATGATTTTTACCCGTTTTTCTTTCCATGCCCAGACCTGCGGGGAAATATAATAGACTGTTTTAAAACCTTGTTGCTTTGCCCACTCAACAATTTTGATATTGAAACCAGGGTAGTCGATGAGAACGATTACATCAGGGGCAAAATCAAGAATATCTCTTTTACAAAATCGAATGTTCTTTAATATGGTAGTAAGGTTGGCCACGACTTCAATAAAACCCATGAAAGCAAGATCGCGGTAGTGTTTCACCAGGTTTGCCCCGGCTGCCTGCATCAGGTCGCCCCCCCAACAGCGAATGTTGGCACTTGCGTCCTGCTGATGTAAGTGTTTTATGAGGTTACTGCCATGCAAATCGCCACTGGCCTCACCGGCTATCAGGTAATATTTCATACTAATACCAAATCTTGTATTGGGGTGCAAATTATGTGATTAGCATCTTGTTCTATAAAATGCTTTCCACGTGTTTTCTCTAAGTGCAGCAGTCATTTAGAAATGTGTGGGATTAGCAAGTATGATCTACCGGGTTTCCATTGAACACGGTTGACAGAATAACCATTGACTGTTAACAACAAAGTTTAATATTGCTGATCAAACCCCAAACCATGTCGAAACTTGGACCTATAGTTATTGTTGATGATGACCAGGATGATTGGGAAATATACGAGATGGTTTTTCGTGATCTGAACGTTACTAACCCGGTTCGCTTTTTTGACTTGTGCCAGAATGCCTATGATTACCTTTATACTACAGATGAAGCACCCTTCCTGATTATCTGCGACGTAAATATGCCAAGGATGAATGGCATTGAGTTCAGGCAGAGGATCACGGGCAACGAAATCTTGCGGCGAAAAAGTATTCCTTTTATTTTTATGTCAACCACTGCTGCACAGGGTGTTGTTGAAGAGGCTTATGCACTTACCGTGCAGGGTTTTTTTGAAAAAGGGAAAACCATTGATCTGACAAGGGAGACCCTCCGCTTGATTGTAGAATACTGGTCAAACTGCAGGCATCCGAATACCCTCAAGTAGACTGTCTAACGAATCAGGATCACCGTCCCTTTGGAATGGTAAGGCTTTCCTGTATAGTCTACACCTTTTACCATCCACACAAAGGTACCCGGCCCCTGAGGACTACCACCAACCGTTCCATCCCAACCCCGGCTGTTTCCTGCGCTTGAAAATACCCGTTGTCCCCACCGGTTAAACACATTAAATTCCATTTGACTCATCCCTGCCGCTACGGGCTTTAGCAAATCGTTTGTACCGTCAGCATTTGGGGTAAACGCATCCGGCACAAACACGGTCGGTCCTGTTTTATATACATTAACGCTAACGTATGCTGAGTCGACACAGCCTTCTTCGTAAACAAGAACCTTATAGCGGATCGTGTTCATGGTCTGATCATATCTTGCAATCGGATCGGGTACATTGGGATTATTCAGTCCCGTTGCAGGTGTCCAGTAATAGAGAGAACCGCCGCTTGCCCGAAGCTGTAGCGGCTGACCAACTATAGCGGTGGTGTCATTACCGGCAGATGCATTCAGGTCGGCTAACACTTTTATGAAAACGGTGTCGGTACCGGGTTTAGGACATCCTTTATTATCAAACGCATTCAGCACGTATGCAGTTGTTTGGCCGGGTCGTGCAACGGGATTACTGATTTGTGGGTTGCTCAAAGTACCCGGCGGGCTCCATCGCAATGCGGTACCATTTGTTGAACCATTTAGCTGGGTGTTTTGGTTAAAACATATCGTTTGATCAGCACCAGCATTGGCGATGGGGTAGGGAACTGTTGTAACAACCACTTGTTCCCTCGCCTGGCAGCTTCCGATTGATGCGGTGACCTCGTAGGTAGTCGTACTGTTTGTAATTGCAACAGGGTTCCGCGAATTAGGATCGCTAAGCTGAAAGGCTGGCGTCCACGAGTAGCGAAAGCCATCCGAAATAATTTGCATACGAATGCTGTCTGAACTGCATATCGTCGTATCATTCATCGCGGTAAGGCTAACCCGATCTGTGACCCGGACCGTTACTGAGTCATTGTTGATACAGCCGTTGTCGTTCAGAGTTACATAGTATTTGGTGGTTACACGGGGTGCAACTATGGGTGTGGCCGTATTTGCACCGGTAATGTTCAGACCCGGGGTCCAGGTGTAATTGCCGGCACCCCCTGCAATTAACTGCACCTGGTCAGGTGTGCAAATTAGCGTGTCTTTAAACTGCAGCTGCACCGGCGGCTTGTCAACAATCGAGATCGTTTTAAAAAGAGTGTCCCGGCAACCTTTTGAAGTTGTTACTTCTAATGCTGCATTTTTCTGGCCCATCGACAAATAAGTAAACGCGGGATTTTGCCGGTCGGAAATGTCATTGAATACGGAAGGTTCACCAAAATCCCAACTCCAGGAATTGATTGTTCCATACCGTGTGGTGCTAATATCGGTGAATACAGTTGGCTTATTTATGCAGATGCCGCTAACATTGAAGTCGGTTACCATACCCGGATAAACCCTGACTATGGATTGAGCTGAGTCACTACATTTCTGTCCGCGATTTATGGCCAGCTTAATGGTGTACAAGCCTGTATCGGCAAAGGTGTACGATGGTGTTAGCGACGCCGAATTAAGAATGGTGGACCCAGCAGAATTTACGAGTTCCCACATGGTAGTCGTAATCAGGGGACTGGTTGATATATTTGAAAAGGTCAGGGTATTTGAACTTTTACAAAGCAGGTATTCTGGCTCCAGTAGGGCAGCGGCTACCTGGCAGGGTGCGATATTGATCTGGAGGTCTTTCCGTTGGGTTGCAATCACCTGGCCATTTCTGATCTCCTGCACACAAACGGTGACCACGTAAATGCCACTAGGCGGTGCCTTGCCAGTGATTAGCCCGTTAGTAGCATTCACCTGCACATTTGATCCTAAAGGTGCCGACCCGCTATATGCAGAACCATAGGGTACAGACTGGTACGGTGGAGGAAGTGTCGGTCCTGCGTTTCCGGGTCCGCCAACGTTGCCGTTTCCCTGGTATGCATTGCAAAAACTATAACGCAGCTGGTCGCCATCACTATCGGTAGCAGCAAAGCTGTAGCTGAACTGGTTGTTTGCGCATACAATTACCAGGTCACTCCCAACGAAAGTCGCACTATTGTTTTCAGGTCCGTTGACAACGGGGCTGGTGCCGGGTATTTCAGCAGTGTACAATGCCCCTACCTGGCTATACCCATTCGAAAGGTTACTAATGCCATTGATCCGGTAATTAACCTGGCTGGAGAGCACATAACCCAAAGCTGAAGCAGGTAACGACAACCTGAATGTAAAATAGCCTACTTCGTAACAAACAACCGGTGGATTACTAATACAGGGATCAGCGTTTGGGAGACTTATCGTTTCTCTTCTGGCAAGCGGTACGCTAAGGTCGGCAACGCGCGAATTTGTGGATTTATTAAAAACCGAAATCACCGTAGGATCGTTAAACCGGCGTCCGCTATTACACCGCATAAAAAGTTTAAGCGTTCCGGAGTACTGGTACAAGCCCCCGGAAACTCCTGTGAAAATATACGACATTTCGCCACCGGTAATATGATCAGCTTTTGCAGTTGTGCAGATAAAAAATAGCAGGAAAAGCCCGGAAATACATTTGTTCATCAAGCCAGCATTTGGGTATTTAGTTAAGGCTGAACCCTGGAAAGTAAGTCTACCTTGAAAATACGTTTTTTTGCGCATTTGGATGGCCAGCTTACAAATAAGATAATATGGAGCTCCGAGAGGCTCCAGCTTATCGTTGCCGCAATAATTACCAGCACAACTTTGCGGCTTAGATGAAACGCGATTTAGGCGCTTTCTGCTTTACTTAGAAATAAGCCGCTGGCTGTGAAGGACTACGATATTCACGAAATGTATTAAGAATAACCGCCGGCCGGGTATGCTTAGTCAGTTGTATAAAACTTTGCTTATATATTTTATTATCCGGTCCGGTGGTGGGCAAATGAAAATGCGTCATCAACGGAGAAGCACTGAAGTCCCCTTTAAAGAGAAGTGCTCACCCGTATCGAGGTGGGTGTAGGTTAGTGTCCAAACATACGTGCCTGTTCCCTGGGGTACACCACGGAAAGAGCCGTCCCATTTGCTGTTGAAGTCCCTGGTTTCGAAGAGCAGCTGACCCAACCTGTTGAATACCCGAAAAGTCAGGTTTGTGGCTTTAAAGGCGTTTAACGGAAAAAGATGATCATTCAAACCGTCGCCATTGGGAGAAAATGCCGTAGGCACTGCGATGTAGCAGTTGCTCAATACGGTAACAATCATGGAGGTGGTGTCTATGCAATTATGCTCGTTCTGAACAGTAAGTCGTACCCGGTAATTTGTGCTTCTGGTTACCTGGGGGAAGCGCAGGCCCGGAGGGTTTTGTTGATTGCTGCTGGTACCGTTGCCGAAATCCCATAGCCAGGAGCGGATTTTGCCTAGACTGGTATCGCGAAAAGTAGATACGTCTTCGGGGCAGGCCAATGACGGTCCTGCAATGGCAGCCTTTAGTTTAACATCAAGCGGTATAGTCACAGAAGAACTATCGCTGCAAACACCATTGGAAACCGCTAACCGGACTACCTGTGGTGAAGACGTCCGTGCTACATAAGCCAGGTTTTGCTGTAGCGATGTTCCACCGGAATAGTTCCATTTCCAGGTGAGGTTGGATGGCCCCGGATGGCTGAGGGCTATGGTATCGGTTGTGCATCCGTAATTTACAACATAGCTGAACCGGGCCGAAACCGTGTCGGATGTTACGATTTGCACTGTAGCGCCTGCCGGGGTCTGTTGGCCGCACTCATCAATAATAGTATTGCCGTCGGAACCAGCATTTAGCGTAACCCTGTGTATGCCAGCCGTACTGATGGGCGCCGACAACTTTAGCGTAACCAGGTTGCCAAGGTTATTGGCGCAGTTAACGCTTGCTGAAACGACCCTTACCCCACTTAAGCCACTAAGGGTAAAATCGCTGCCATCCGTTGCAATTGAATTACAGCGTACCATCTTTTTAAAGACGACCTGTAACTCTGCAGGTGCACAACCCACTGTTCTAATGCTATCGAATGCTGTAGGTTGTGGCGGAGTAATGAGAAAATTAACCGAATTACCGGGGGCTATACCGATATTGCAATTATCGAGTATCGTGTTTCCATCGGTGCCAGTTTTAACTGCTAAGGTGTAATTGCCGGGAGGAAGCGGGTTGGCAAAATTAATTACGAGTGAGTCCATGTCGAAACCTGCAGTACAGTTTAATCCGGATGCTGATAAAATAGCACCGGTAGCAGTCGTGATGGTAAAATCAGAGCCATCCGCAGCAAGACTATTGCACTTCATTTTTTTCGAAAGCTGTACCCTAAGTTGGGATCCACCACAATTTGGAACTGCAGATTGAAGCTTCCCGGTGGTGCTATCCGTTATGCTGGCCGTACCACCTGAGAATTGGAGTGAGTACCCGCTTTGCGTGTTGGTGAAATGGCTTACTAAAAGAAGGTAGTTGTGGTTCACCTGCAACGAAGGCATGGAACTAAAAAGTGGCCGACCTGTACCTTCACAAACAACAAGTGAATTGCCAGCCGCAGACGCGCCTGTTCTCCCGCTCTCACCTGACCAGTTACAAGCAACGAACATGGTGTTATCACTATAAACCAGGTTGGGGTCCTTTCCCGTTACATCGAAAAGCTGCCAGTCGTAATCGTCGTTGAGGTTATTGGGAGTGATTACAAAGCCAAGTGTTCCCGCACTGAAACACGTAAACTTATACCAGTATGGATTTTTATCCTGGAAAATCGGTCCTACACATCGTGTAGGTATTGCGCGCTGCCCACAAATGGGCACATTCGTTTGGGTAAAAGTTGAAGATCCGCAGACGGGGAATGCTGTAGTTGGGTTTTGGCCAAGATTTGTACAAACCTGTGCCCGGGCAACTACGGAAAAAAGAATTAGCAAGAAGGAGCAAAAGTGCCTGTTAATCATACGTGAAGTTAACAGACCGCTCCACTTCAACGAACGCTGCTTTTTAACTATCAAGCTATGCGTGAAATCGCATCAATAAGAAAGCATAACCGGTTAAGAACCTGCAGGTATTACCTGGATTCTTTGGCGCGGTGACAAATGATTTCAACAGAAAAACTGAAAGCCAGACCGAAGGCAACAGCCTCCCAAAGTGATTGCGTAAAGATGATCGCCTTTAATGTCATAACCAGGCAAAATACACTTGTCATTACAGTAAGTGCATTTTTCTCAGAGAAGTACCGTTTCATATAAAAATTTGGCTGTGAAAAGAGAGATTGGCAAATGTAACAACGGATAACAGCAATCAAAAATTGCACGTCAGCATCGCTCTTAATTTTCACTTAAAGTTGAACAGCACTTTAAGGTATTCTTCAGTAGGCGCTTTATTATCTTTGCAACCAATTTTGCCCACCCTGCAAGTGGGTCCGTACTAAATGGAATATTTGCTCTGGTCCGTCAGGGTCTTTAGCGAATAGCTGAAATCAATCTTATGGCTTTACTTCACAACCGGGTTTCACAGAAGGAACTCAAAGAACGCCTTATGGCGGAAACTGAACCGCGAACTACGATCAGTTTTTATAAGTACCATCCAATTGAGAATCCACCTGCTTTCAGGGATGAATTATACAAGCAACTTTCGCCGCTTGGCGTGTTCGGCAGAATCTATGTGGCGCATGAAGGCATAAATGCCCAGGTGAGCGTTCCCGCTGTAAATTTCCAGGCATTCCGGGAAACTTTGTATGCCATCGAATTCCTTAACAATACCCGGCTCAATGTAGCGGTCGACGATGATGGCAAGTCGTTTTGGGTGCTTAAAATTAAAGTCCGTGATAAAATCGTTGCTGATGGCATTACCGATCCATCTTTCAATATGGAGAACAAGGGCAAATATGTTAACGCAGCAGAGATCAACGGCCTTATGACTGACCCTGCCACAATCGTGGTGGATATGCGGAACCACTATGAATACGAGGTCGGCCACTTTGAAAATGCCATTGAGATACCCTCTGATACCTTCCGGGAACAACTGCCAATGGCCGTAAATATGCTTAAGGACCAGAAAGACAAGAACATCATTATGTATTGCACAGGCGGGATCCGGTGCGAGAAAGCAAGTGCCTATATGCTGCATAATGGCTTTAGCAACGTTTATCACCTTGAAGGAGGGATCATTAATTATGCTTCACAGGTGAAAGAGCAACAGCTTGAAACGAAGTTTATCGGCAAAAACTTCGTTTTCGATGATAGGCTGGGCGAGCGTATCACCGAACACGTAATTGCCAAATGCCACCAGTGTGGGCAACCGGCCGACACCCATACCAATTGCCGGAATGATGCCTGTCACTTGCTGTTTATACAATGCAAGGCTTGTAGGGATAAGTTCGATGGGTGTTGTACCGCGGAGTGTCAGACGGTATACCATTTACCGGCAGAAGAACAAAAAGGGTTGCGGGAGGGCCAGGCAAATGGGATTATGATATTCAACAAATCTAAAAAAAGGCTCAGGCCCAGGCTCAATCAACCCGACAATTGATGCACAGTATCCGCACGTGACAAATTGCAGAGCAGTGAACTACAATCTGGCAAACCAGTTTTCGAAACAAATCTAAACACAACATCATTGCCCAGGATCTTATCCATCGACTACGGCGCAAAAAGGACCGGCCTTGCGGTAACGGACCCGTTTAAAATGATCGCCAGCGGTTTAACAGGTATTCATACAAAAGACCTGGAAAGCTACCTGTCCAATTACTTCAGGCAGGAGCCTGTGGAACTGGTGATCATCGGGCATCCTTTGAACTTCGATAACAGCGATACGCATGCGACCCCCCTTGTGCAAGCATTTATAAACAGGTTCAAAAAGGTCTTTCCCACCATACCTATCGTAAAGGTAGATGAACGATTTACTTCGAAAATGGCGGTACAAAGTATGGTACAAAGCGGGATGAAGAAAAAAGACCGGCAAAACAAAAATCTGGTAGATGAGATTGCTGCAACCATCATGTTACAGGAGTATCTTAACAACCCCTCATCATTATAAACTTTGGCTTTCTATATATTTGTAGCTTTTTATTCACTGCAGCACAGAACTGATAACACATGATTTTACCGATAGTGGCATATGGTGCCCCCATATTAAGGAAGGTTAGCCAGGATATCACCCCAGACTACCCAAACCTACAAAAACTGATTAGTGACATGTGGGAGACCATGTACGCAAGTAATGGTGTGGGTCTTGCAGCTCCGCAGATCAATCGCGACATCCGGTTATTTGTAATCGATAGCGAGCAGGTTTTTAAAAACCTTGATGAGGAAGATGAGGGCAAGTATCCCGATGATCCGGGGGTGAAAAGAGTTTTTATTAACGCACACATCCTGGAGACTGAAGGCGAGCAATGGGCTTATAATGAAGGATGCCTCAGTATTCCAAAAATCAGGGAAGATGTTAGCAGGCAGGAGTCTGTAACGTTACAATACCTCGACGAAGCATTTGCCACCTATACCGAACGTTTCACCGGCATAACTGCACGTATCATACTGCACGAATACGACCATATCGATGGTAAACTTTTTATAGACTATATCAAGCCTTTGAAGCGTAAACTGCTGCAAAGAAAACTCAACGACATCAGTAAAGGGAAAATCAAAGTTGACTATAAGATGAGTTTCGCTAAATGAACAAGTTAGTAATAGTACTAGCTTTCCTGTTATGCTTTCGGCTCTGCTCTTTTGCCCAGGACACGACCGTTATCTATAAAAACCAGTCGTTTCAACTTAGCGAGGTGGTTGTACGGAACAACTTCAACATTGCCTCTTTTATTGAATACGTAAAAAACGACACTACTTTTTACAAAGCCTTTCGTAACCTTCGGGTATTGAGCTTTACCTCGCTTAACCATATCGAGCTGCTCGATAAAAGGGGCAAGCCACAGGCAGGATTAGACAGTAAGACCAGGCAAACCTATGTTGATGGCTGCAGATCCATGCAGGTATTGGAGGAGAAATCAACGGGTGACTTCTACGATAAACGAGGAAATTATAACTATACCACGGCGGAGTTATACGCTAACCTGTTTTTTACCCGGGGCACAGTATGCGGCGAAAACAATATCGTAAAAGGGGTTGGTTTTTCAACAAAGGGAAAAAGTGGGATTGAAAAACACAAGGAACAACTCAAGCAATTATTTTTTAACCCGGGTAAACGGATTCCGGGAATTCCTTTCATCGGCAACAAGGTTGCCTTGTTCGATGAGGACGTAGCTGCTCTTTACGATTTTAAGATCGACCGCAAAGACTACATGGGAAACCTTTGTTATGTGTTTTCCATAACACCACGCCAGGATTTAAGCTCGGGTCAGCGTGGTGATGTTGTTATAGATGAAATGACCACCTGGTTCAACGCAAAAAATTATGAAATCATAGGTCGAAATTATACTTTAAGCTACAATGCGGGTGTGTACGACTTTGACGTTCAAATGGAAGTTCAACTGGAGAAAGTGCAGGATCTTTGGGTGCCCAAAGTGCTGCGGTATAAAGGCTACTTTGACGTAGTTTTTAAAAAGAAAGAACGCGCACTTTTTACAGCAACCCTTTACGACTTTCAAAAACAGTAGCATAGGGGGGACTAAAACTTTAAGTTAGTCTTGTTAATACACGATCAATGGCTGGGATTATCGTATACCAATAACCTTTTCCTGCTTTTTAAAGATTAAGACTGTTCACCTCCTTACACGGAAGTTGCCGAATAGCGTTCCTCAAAGTACAAGGGAGTGACACAACCGGAGTCCAATATAGGTCCCCATGCTGGTCACAAAAAAACCTAACACGTGTAAATGTTCGTTGAAGAAAGTACTAATTGCAGCTAAACATTTAGGTTGAATTAGTCATACCCGGGAGGCCGGACTACCCCAGCAGGATTGAACCTACCACACCTCAACAACATCAGTCTATCTTAACGCAAGTTCACCTTTACTTGTGTATTTCGCTCGAGTAGTGGAACTCGATATCCGGATTGTTGGTCTTTTCGGTATTTAAGAACCATTCGCTTTGCGCGAGGTAAACCATGTTGCCATCCTTGTCTTCACCAATATTTGCCTGTTTAAACCGGGCAAAATCTTCCAGCTTCTTTTGGTCCTTCGAGGTGAGCCAACATGCTTTGTAGAAGGGAAGGCTGTTGAATTGAACAGAGGCACCATATTCGTGCAGCAGGCGGTATTGAATGACCTCGAACTGTAGTTCACCCACACAGCCGATAATCTTTTTATTGCCACCAAACTGGGTGAAGAGTTGCGCCACGCCTTCATCAGTCAATTGGATCAATCCTTTTTCCAACTGCTTCGTTTTCATCGGGTCCTTGTTCACAACCTCCTTAAAAATTTCAGGTGAAAACGTAGGAATACCGGTAAAATAAAACGCTTCGCCCTCTGTTAACGTATCACCTATTTTGAAGTTGCCCGTATCGAATAGTCCAACAACATCGCCGGGAAAGGCCTCATCCACAACCTCTTTCTCACGGGCAAGGAAAGAATAAGGCGCACTGAAACGCACGTCTTTATCGATACGAACGTGGTGAAAATATTTATTGCGCTCAAACTTGCCGCTACAAACCCGAAGGAATGCTATCCTGTCGCGGTGCTTAGGATCGAGATTCGCGTGGATTTTAAATATAAAGCCGCTGAACTTGGGTTCGGCTACACTTACGGCGCGTAAACTTGTTTGCCGGTCGCGTGGGGTAGGAGCAATCTCAATGAACGTGTCCAACAATTCCTTTACACCGAAGTTGTTTACCGCACTCCCAAAGAATACGGGTGCTATCTTTCCACTCAGGTAATCAGCTTCGTTCAGGTTTCCGTAAACCCCATCGATCAGTTCTACGTCTTCGCGCAACTGTTCAGCATCTCTTTGGCCAATCTTTTCGTCGAGTATCGCACTTGTAAGGTCGTCGATGGACACAACTGTTTCGTCGCTTGCTTTGGTATTTGCAGCAAAAAGCACGAGGCTTTTATTGTGCAGGTTGTAAACACCCTTGAAATCTTTACCGTTATTAATCGGCCAGGTCATCGGGTGAAGTGATATGTGTAATTCCTTTTCGATCTCTTCAAGGAGGTCAAACCGATTTTTGCCATCCCGGTCCATTTTATTTACAAATACAATAACAGGAGTATCGCGCATACGGCAAACTTCCATCAGCCGACGGGTTTGTTCTTCTACACCATTTACGCTGTCGATCACCAACACGACACTGTCTACCGCGGTGAGTGTTCGATAGGTATCTTCTGCAAAGTCTTTGTGCCCGGGGGTATCCAGCAGGTTAATCAACATGTCGCGGTACTCGAAGCTCATTACAGAAGTTGCGACCGAGATACCTCTTTGTCGCTCGATTTCCATAAAATCGCTGGTCGCGTGCTTTTTTATCTTATTGCTTTTGACAGCACCTGCAGTTTGGATGGCTCCGCCAAACAAAAGGAACTTTTCGGTAAGGGTTGTTTTACCGGCATCCGGGTGGCTGATAATTGCAAAAGTTTTCCGCCTGTTGATTTCTTTTTCGTATTTCATTTGAGTGTGCAAAGGTAAAAGCAAATGGGGTTCCAAAGTTGTAACGACTTTCTAAACCTTGTGGCCCTTTAGCGCCGCATGAATTATTGCAAGCGTGTTGAAGGTCAACATCGTTTTGGCTCCACATCTCCTGGTTTGCAGCAGGCACAATAATTACGACTGATTGTGGGATCGTTAACAATAGAACGACTCAAACACTTGTATGCAATTGACCATATCGGGGTATTCAACTGCTTTGTATAGCACATGGTATTTTGTTAAGGAGATGCGCATGGTGCAGCCCTGATATGGAAACCTGACTAAGAAAACAGGATTAATTACGTGATCTTTTCTGGTAAACCAGGAAGTGTTGAATAGGGAGGAAGTCGCCCTTGTAGGCTAACTGAAAACCATTTGCTCCAAGTTCCTTGTCCAATTGCGCCACGCTGGTTTTATGAAGTGCTTTTATTGGTATCGACCTGTCTTCGCCCCGGTATTCTATAAGTAGGAGCTTGCCGTTAGAGGTAAGCGCGTTTGAAATTGATTGCAGTACTTCAGCTGGAAATTCCAGTTCATGATAGACATCAACCATTATGGCCAGGTCGAGGCTATTGGCAGGCAGGTTTGTAACCGTCGTACTTCCTTTTACGATTTTTACATTGTTGCTCTTGCGCTTGCTGCTGGTTTCGCTGAGATACCTGATCATCTCATCCTGGATCTCCACGGCGTAAACCAATCCGGCGGGTACCCTTTCCGCCATCTTAAACGTGTAGTATCCCGTTCCTGCCCCGATGTCCGCGACATTTGTGTTGGGCAGCAATTTCATGCTATCGATTGCCATTAAAGTATTTTCCTCCGCCTGCCGCTCATCACGCTCGAGCCAGGCTGCACCTGAAGCACCCATAACATGTGCTATTTCGCGGCCAAAATAAAACTTACCTATTCCATCCGGTGAGCCACTACGGTAAGTATAACCCGTATCAGCAAGTGTTTTAGAAGCAGGGATTTGCGAGGGAGTACCACAATTAAACAGAACAGGGGACATTAAAAATATAAGTACGCTTATATAGAGTTGCATACAGTTACAACAAAAAAAGTCCCGGGTTGGTTGTATGACCAGGTAAGTTGTTAAGGCGACAGCAATAACCTTAATTGAACAGGCAGGCTGATTTGGTACTCAAATGTTGCTTTTGATACCAGTCCTCTCATTTAAGACAACGTCTGTTGCAACCGGCCGGCGCGCCGGTCTGCCAGTGATATTTTCGATAAGTGACTCGGGGCGAATTTGCACCTATGGCTTAGGCCACCGCAGGCTCTTTGGCAAGGGCGTTGATCGCAGTGTTGGCGATGACGTTCAGTACCCCTACACCGAACTGTTCCGCCCTTATCTGCGCAAGTCCTGCTCGCTTGAGTGCAGTCATTTTAACCAATTCCTTATCACTGTTGATGAGCCATTCAAATTCGGCTGTTTTTAAATCACCCTGGTTAAGTAATGCCATCCATCTAACCAGGTCATCCTTAATGGTTAAAAGCATCTTCCTGCCATCTTCGATAGCTTCTTGTTTATACTTGGTGACCATTGCCTGGGCCAGCGTGGCAATTTCCAGTTCCATTTCTTTTAATATTGGGGTGTAATTAGCCATACCTGAGTTTATTAAAGAGGGTAATAGAAGTACTAGTGAGCTGTCTTAATTAATTGTTATGTGGCTTACAACTACGTTTTACGTTTTTTACTTTCGAGATCTGCGATGTTATTTAACAGCAATTCAATTTGGGTAGAAGCCTGGGTCGCCATCTCGGGGGAAAGTTGATTGCCTGATTTCCAGGTGTCCAGCAAGTCGAAAAGGTTACCTTTCCCAGTCATCACCTGGTTCCACATGGCTACTGTGCTGCTGTTGCCCTTGCGCATTTTCTCGTTTTCAGCAGCACGTATTACAGATGCTTTTAATGCATCAATTTCGGCAGCATGCATAGCATAGGGTTCGTTTGACTTCTTAATAAGTGCAACCGCTATCTCCTTGATGGCAATATCATCATTGTAAGCCGACGCACTGTATTTCAGGCCGGCACAGCTAACAAGCAAACCAATTGTAAAGACGAGCAAAAGGTGCCTCAACGTTTTCATATTGTAGGATGCATACTCTTGACCGTTTTCTGCCTGGCGGGCCTACTTTTAAGGATTTCAGCAAATTCCTGCCATGATCATTCATTGTACATGGCAGCGCTAAAATGAAAAAGAGTTTTCACACTTGCAAGTGTTCCGAAAAAAATATCACTACGGTTGTGGATATAACCCGCGGAGTACCTGTTGTTTGTGGTAATTACAACGGCTGGCCCCGCGTATGTTCTAAGGGAACAAATGCCAGAGCAGGGAAGGGTTAGCTAAACGTGTTACTCAGATTGGGGATCAGGCGTTACCGGATAGTTGTTCCAGGGACTGGATAATACGATTGTAAGTCTCCTCCTGGCTAAGCTGCTCCGGCTTAAACGGTTCGCCGATCAGCACTTCATATAGTTCAATATACCTGCGGCTGATGGTTTGCACCCATGGCTCGGTCATTTCAGGCACTTGCTGACCGTCTTTGCCCATAAAATTATTTGCAATCAGCCATTCTCTTACAAACTCTTTACTGAGTTGCTTTTGAGGTTCGCCCGCAGCGAGCCTGCCTTCAAATCCATCGGCATAGAAGTACCTGGACGAGTCAGGGGTATGTATTTCGTCCATGAGGTATATGGTATCACCTATTTTTCCAAATTCATATTTTGTATCAACAAGTATAAGTCCGCGTTCTTTGGCCAACTGTCTTCCGCGTGTAAACAACTCCAGCGCATATGCTTCGAGCTGTGCGTACTCCTGGGCCGAGGCTAAACCTTTGGCGATAATCTCGTTTTTGCTGATGTCTTCATCGTGACCAACGTCGGCCTTGGTACTTGGTGTAATAATCGGTTGCGCGAAAAAGTCGTTTTCCCGCATACCGTCTTCCATGGCAACCCCACATAAACTTCTTTTACCGGAGCTATAGGTACGCCAGGCATGACCGGTGAGGTTGCCGCGGACAACCATTTCAATTTTAAATGGATCACATCTTTTCCCTACCGCAGTATTCGGTGCGGGTGTATCCAGGAGCCAGTTTGGACAAATGTCGCGGGTTCGTTCGAGCATATACGTTGCAACCTGGTTTAGCACCTGGCCCTTAAAGGGTATTGGCCTGGGAAGAATAACATCAAATGCCGAGATCCGGTCGCTGGCGACCATCACCAGGATGTTGTTTTCCAGGTAATATACGTCGCGTACTTTGCCGCTATAGAAACGCTGCTGACCGGGAAATGTAAAAGAAGACATGCGATGGATTTTTAAAAAGAAAGCAAATAAAGTTGAAAGTTTCGAGGTTAATACCAGAGCAGGGGATTTATTGAAGAGCGCACCCGAAATTTATTGCTGCTTCTTCCATGTTCCAAAAATTGCAATGACTATTTGCATGCTCTACCCACGAATTTTTCTGAAGCATAATAACAAGAATAATGAAGGGACAGCTAGTGCAGATACAGGCTTGAGTGCCTTCATCTTCGAGGTGCAATTGATTTTAAATACAGGTGTTAGGGCCCGGTAACAGGGGTTGTATTATTCCACCTTAAATATATTTTCAGGTAAATTTAACATTGCCTATTTTGTTCACTCAAACAACCCAAAAACAGCCATTATGAAAAACAGTTACAGTTATTTAGCGCTACTCGTAGCACTTCTGTTTTCCCTTCAAACAATTGCTCAAAGCACCACGGTCAACGGCTCTGTTAAAAGCAGCCGCACAAACGAGCCCCTGACAGGTGTAACAATCCTGGTAAAAGGAACAGGGCAGGGCACCTCTTCTGACGAAAAGGGAAATTTCAAAATAACCACTGCTGCGAAATTGCCGTTGACAATAACCGTTTCATACGTGGGCTATGCCTCGCAAGACATAGTAGTAAGCAGCTCATCACAAACGATTGATGTTTCGCTGGACGTTGCCGGACTTGCGCAGGAAGTAACTGTCTCTGCTTCCAGAACTCCCGAACGCATCCTCGAATCACCAGTCTCCATCGAACGGGTAAACGCCGCAGCCATACGCAATTCGCCAGCTTCGACTTATTACGATGTAATTGGCAACCTGAAAGGGGTTGACCTCGTTACCGCAAGTCTCTTGTTTAAAACACCGAGTACACGCGGGTTTAATACCAGCGGAAACCTGAGGTTAAACCAGCTTGTTGATGGAATGGACAACCAGGCGCCTGGTTTGAACTTCGCAGTGGGTACACTTTCGGGCGTAACCGAGCTTGACGTTGAAAGCCTTGAGCTACTCAGCGGCGCTTCTTCAGCATTGTACGGCCCCGGCGGGATGAACGGAACCCTTCTTATCAACAGCAAAAATCCCTTCAAATACCAGGGTTTAAGCTTCCAGGTTAAACAAGGTGTACTTCATGTAGATAACTACCAACGCCGACCTTCACCTTTTTACGACTGGACGCTTCGTTGGGCAAAACAAGTTTCTGACAAGTTTGCCTTTAAAGTGGGCGGGAGCTTAACACAAACAAAAGACTGGGTAGGCAACGACTATAGAAACTACCTGACCGGGGCCGACAGATCAGTAGGTACGCTTAAAGAGGGCGACCGAAACAGCGATCCTAATTATGATGGGGTGAACGTTTATGGCGACGAGACGACAGCAAACCTCCAACCAGCCTTACAAAATCTACCAACAACAACCCCGGTTCTTGGTGTTGTGCCCTTACCCGGTAATAATGTTCCTATACCCACAGCAGCAGCTCTTGCAGCATTTACCGGCGGACGTTTGGATGTATCCCGGACTGGTTACAAAGAGTCAGATGTGGTAGACCCAACTACCTTAAACGTAAAACTGCATGCGGCACTTCATTATAAAATAACCCCGGGTATAGAGGCTTCGCTTGTCGGCTATTTCGGATACGGAAGTACCGTTTATACCGGTAGCGACCGCTATTCGTTGAAGGGGGTAAAAATTGGGCAGTACAAGCTGGAAGTAACAAACAAAAACTGGTTTGTAAGAGCCTATACTACCCAGGAGGATGCAGGAGAGTCTTTTAACGCTACCGTAACTACCCGTTTATTCAATGAAGCATGGAAACCAAGTGCAACAGCCTGGTATCCTCAATTCATACAAGGTCTTGCAGCGGGAGCGGCACAAGCGTATGGACAGGCACTTGGCGCGGCATATGCTGCCGCTTTGGGGCGTGGCGAGTCACCAACCCAAGCGCTGGCCTCTGCGCAAGCCGCTGCACCAGCAGGGGTAACCGCAAACCGAAGTGCTATTCTTGCAGCTGCCCGGACCAATGCTGACCAGGGCATGCCAGTGCCCGGTACACAACAATTCAAAGACATATTAAAAGCAGTTAGCTCCAAACCGATTTCGCAAGGTGGAGGTCTCTTCCTGGATAAATCAAGCCTCTATATGACCGAGGGCCAATATAACCTGACGGATGCGGTAAAATCTGCAGAAGTACTGGTGGGCGCAGATTACAAACAATACGTTCTTAACTCCGAAGGAACCCTGTTTGCAGATACAGCGGGTCGCATAAGGATCAACGAAGTGGGCGCATACGCACAGGTGTCCAAGAGGATCCTGAACGAGCGGATGAAGCTTTCAGCATCTGGCCGCTACGACAAACAGAGCAACTTTAAGGGTCGGTTTACCCCACGTTTCTCTGCGGTAATTACTGCTGCAAAGGACCACAATGTTCGCCTTTCGTACCAAACCGCATATCGTTTTCCGTCTACCCAAAACCAATGGATCAACCTGGTGGTTGCCGGAGGTGTTCGGTTGATAGGTGGAGTACCCCAGTTGAAAGAGTTCTATAATTTCGCCGGCAACCCGGTTTACACGCTGGAAAGTTTTTCGCGTTTTTCCGTTACCCGCAACGCTGCCGACCTGCAGGTGCAGCAGTTCCCGGAGTACAAACCTGAGTCTGCTCAATCGTATGAAGTGGGGTATAAGGGCCTGATCAGGAATAAGCTGCTGATAGACGTGTACGCCTACCGTACCAAGTATGAAAACTTTCTTGGAAGAATAGCAGTGGCCCAGTCGAAGGATGGTACTGTACCAGGACTTAGTACACCAAACCTGTTCTCTGTTTCAGTAAACAGCACATCCAAGGTGAACACCCAGGGTTGGGGAGCATCAGTGGAGTATCTTCTTCCCCGCAACTTTACGATTAACGCCAACCTGTATTCCGACGAAATCAAAAATGTACCCACTGGGTTCATTGCCTACTACAATGCGCCAAAATACCGCTCGAACATTAGTTTTGGCAACACGGGTATGTTTGCGCAAAAACGTGTAGGCTTTAATGTTACCTGGCGCTACCAGGACGGGGTGAATTTCCAGGGTGATTTTGGTTCAGGTTATGTGCCTGCATTTATGACTTTTGATGGACAGGTTAGTTATAAGTTCCCGCAAACAAAGTCAATTGTTAAGCTTGGCGCCACAAACCTGTTTAACCAGTATTACAGAAATGCTTTCGGCAACCCCGAAATTGGCGGTCTTTATTACCTGAGTTTTGGATACAATATTTTCTAAAGCAAAATGCCATGCTAACAACTATGTAAAACAGGGTTTTCAAGTTTTTGAGATTTTTGGTTGATTTGGGTTTTGTAAATCATAAACGTATATTTTTGCGCCTGTTTCTGCCAGCCGGCACTCACTTGCAAAACTGAAAATTCCAAATAATAATATGCGACAAATTGCTTTCAGAGAGGCGCTTCGTGAAGCCATGAACGAGGAAATGAGAAAGGACGACAGGGTATTTTTGATGGGGGAGGAAGTGGCTGAATACAATGGAGCTTATAAGGTAAGCCAGGGTATGTTGGCGGAGTTCGGTCCAAAAAGGGTGATTGATACGCCAATTGCAGAATTGGGATTTACAGCTATTGCGGTTGGGGCCGCACAAAACGGTCTTCGTCCTATCGTTGAATATATGACGTGGAACTTTGCGGTGCTTGCTCTTGACCAGATTTTGAATACTGCGAGCAAGATGCTTGCAATGAGTGGTGGCCAGGTAGGCTGCCCCATTGTATTTCGCGGTGCAAATGGTAGCGCTGGTCAGTTGGGTGCACAACACTCTACCGCTTTCGAAAGCCTTTATGCAAATATTCCTGGTCTGAAAGTAATCTCTGTTTCCAACCCGTACGATGCAAAGGGACTTTTAAAAAGTGCCATTATCGATAACGACCCTGTAGTGTTTATGGAAAGCGAGGTAATGTATGGTGAGAAGGGTGAGGTGCCTGAGGAGGAATATTACATACCCATTGGTAAAGCAGATATAAAAAGGCCAGGCACAGATGTAACCATTGTATCGTTTAATAAGATGATGAAGGTTGCACTTGGTGCGGCAGAGGAGTTGCAGAAAGAAGGAATCAGCGCTGAGGTTATTGACCTTAGGACGATTCGTCCACTTGATTGGCAGACGATAGTTGAAAGTGTGAAAAAGACAAATCGTTTGGTGATTGTTGAAGAGCAATGGCCATTTGCCTCCGTTAGTTCAGAGATAACCTACCGCATACAAAAAGAAGCATTTGACTATCTTGATGCCCCGATACGCCGGATCACGAGTGCAGATGCTCCAATGCACTATGCGCCGAATCTTGTACTTGGTTACCTGCCTGACGTACCACGCACCGTTAAGCTCGTTAAAGAAGTTATGTACCTGAAAAAATAATTAGCTTGTAATAGCTTACCTGATCCCGGCCTGGAGCCGGGATTTTTGTTTTCTGACATTTTAGGGAAACTGGTTATCCAAACATAACAATCGCGATCCTTTCAGGTAGCAGTTCATGCCCGAACCCTATCAACAACCACTAGCGAGTCAGGGCCCCCAAAAGCTCAACCGCTGAGGGTATAAAACAAACATTGCAAGTTTCGCCAAGTCCCGCTGATGTATGCCGGGCAATCTGCCGGATTAACTTACCTCGTCCTTGCTTTTACGTGCAGGAGTTTTAATGATCCAGATAAAAAACGCGATCCCTTCCAGAATCATTGCGATACCGGCCAGGATACTAAAGGTGGTAGCGGTTTTGCCTTTTGTAAGGGTGCTAATGATTACCAGCGCAATTATCAGTATAATCAGGAAGAGCTGGGTTTTGAAAACGGATAAATATCGGCGTAGCATAGTTATAACCGGACGCAAATGTTACGCCAGTAGTTTTTTATAGCGATCTGTGAAACAATAATATTCTATAACAATTTTAAAGGTATGAATTAGTTGACCTCAACTTGATTCTATCAATTTCCTGAGAAAACTTTTACCCGCAGCAGACATCTCTGGCGCGGGAGCCGGTTAAGTTTATATGCGTGATTTAGCCCTAACTTAGCAGCCCTAAATATTTGCAATGGCTACCATACTGATAATTGATGATGAACGGGCAATCCGGAAAACGCTGACTGAGATACTTGGTTACGAAAATTTTAAAGTTGAAGAGGCAGGAGATGGGGAAGAAGGATTGAAAAAGTTCCAGGCAAATGCATATGATGTAGTGTTGTGCGACATTAAAATGCCAAAGCTTGACGGACTTGAATTTCTAGCCAAAGCAACCGAGCACAACCCTGATGTTCCGATAATCATGATCAGTGGGCATGGCAATATAGAAACGGCAGTTGAAGCTGTGAAAAAAGGTGCCTACGATTTTATTTCAAAACCTCCTGATTTGAACCGCCTGCTGGTAACGATCAGAAATGCAATCGAGCGCACGAAACTCGTCAAGGAAACGAAGACACTCAAAAGAAGAGTTAGCAAAGTGCAGGAAATGATTGGCACAAGCGAAGCGATCAACAAAATAAAGGCTACCATCGATAAGGTAGCACCAACTGAAGCAAGGGTGATGATCACCGGTGAAAATGGAAGCGGTAAGGAGCTGGTGGCACGTTGGATACACGAAAAAAGCAACCGTGTTGATGGACCTTTGGTTGAAGTTAACTGTGCGGCAATTCCCGGTGAGCTAATCGAAAGTGAACTGTTTGGACATGAAAAGGGTTCTTTTACCTCGGCCATTAAACAAAGAATTGGAAAATTTGAACAGGCGAATGGCGGAACGCTATTCCTTGATGAAATAGGCGATATGAGTTTAAGTGCCCAGGCGAAAGTACTACGCGCGCTCCAGGAGGGAAAAATTACGAGGGTGGGCGGCGACAAAGAGATACAGGTTGACGTAAGGGTAGTAACAGCAACGAACAAGGACCTATTGAAAGAAGTGGATGAAAAATCATTTCGGCTCGACCTTTATCATCGCCTCGGCGTGATCTTAATTCATGTTCCGTCTTTAAACGACCGAAGAGAAGATATTCCGCTGCTGGTCGATCAGTTTCTGAAAGATATTGCGGAAGACTATGGCCAGGCCGTAAAACCAATTGACCAAAAGGCGATAGAGGCTTTACAGGAGCACGATTGGACGGGCAATATTAGGGAACTGAGAAACGTAGTTGAAAGGCTGGTAATTCTATCGGGTAAATCAATCGGGGTTGAAGACGTAAATAGTTATGTAATGCCGCGATAGCTACCAGGTAAACTGCAGAGTTCCTTCTCCTGCAACAATAATAAAACATCTTTAGCATTATTGACTTCAAACCATCACCATCAAGCCTTGCAAAATGCCATAAGATCTTCAAGCGACAGAAGCAGGGAAGTATTTTCGTGTTTCCCGGCCTCAGCGGCTTTTGGGCCGGATACCACGACCTTTTTACCGGGATAATTTTGAAGTAGCAAACAGATAACCTGATCTACATTCAGAGCTGAGAGTTGCGTGATTGCATGGAAATGCAGGTAGGTTATGGGCCGCTGTTCGATGTATAACTTTATCTCGCTAAGATTCATGTTAGGTCCATAATAAACCACATCATCCCCGTTTTGCTTATATAGGTAATGCATAAAGAGCAGTGGAATTTCGTGTTGCTCACCAGCGGGTGCAAACAACAGTATCTTGCGGGCATTTGTTTTTTTAGGCACTTTCACCCCATCAATAGCAGCTATAAGCTTGCGCATCATGAGGTTGCTGGTAAAGTGCTCATTGGCCGGGATCACATGATCCGTCATCCAAAGCAACCCGATTTTCTGCAGGTAGGGGTAGATCACTTTAACAACCGTTTCCTCGATTCCCAACAGGCTTACGCAGGCCCGGTAAGTTTCGTCAAATAGCTCCGAGTCAAAGTCAATTGATGCTTCGGTAAAGGCATTGATATAGTGTTCGTAACTCGTTTTTGGTGTAAGTATGGCAAGCGCCTTTTCTTTAACGTCTTCAGGATTTAATGCCGCAATTTTAGAAATCTTCAGGCCCTGGTGGTAGAGATAGGAGATGCGGAGCAGGTATTTCAGATCGTCATTGTCGTAAATACGATGGTTGCTGTCTTTGCGTTTGGTGGTAAACATCGGGTAGCGTTGCTCCCAGATACGCAGCGTATGGGCCTTAATACCACAAAGATTTTCGATGTCTTTTATGCTGAAATGGTTCATTGGCGTGCGTAAAAATTTGAAAAATGAAATTTACACTTATAGTTGCTCCCTGCGATATTTAGCCCCAATTTTTAACCTTTTAATTTATGAATCTTTTGGCTAGCAGTACTTTGCACAATGCATTATAATGGTACATTTGCCCCCATCTAAACAGTTATTATGGGATGGATCATTTTTATAATCTATATCATCGGTTGGCACATCGGCATGTATGGATTATTTAAAAAAGCTGGGATAGAACCCTGGAAAGCACTCATCCCTTTTTACAATACCTGGATCATTGTTGAGAAAACGCACATTCGCAAAATCTGGTTTTGGCTGCAATTAATCCCGATAGCCGGACAATTCGTAACCATCTGGATCACCATTATTTTTGTTATGCATTTTGGTAAGGTTACGTTACCTGATCACGCTGCCACAACGTTTATCCCATTCATTTATCTTCCCTACATCGCCTCATCTAAGCAGGTGCGTTACATCGGGCATGAAGGATTTAGAAGATACATCAAACCAGCCTCCCGGGAGTGGATCGATGCCGGTGTATTCGCCGTCGTTGCCGCAACCATTATCAGGACATTCGTGTTTGAAGCGTACACGATCCCTACGGGAAGCATGGAAAAAACGCTCCTGATCAACGACTTCCTGTTTGTAAATAAAATGAGCTATGGTCCGCGTATCCCGCAGACCCCGTTGTCATTTCCTTTCGTGCATAATATCATGCCGGGCAGTACAACAACACCGTCCTATACGAAGCTTATACAGCTTGATTACAGACGCGTTCCCGGTTTTGGGGATGTCAAACGTAACGATGTTGTGGTCTTCAATTTTCCAGCTGGCGATACGATTATTAACCTTCCTGAATTTGGTTCCAAGGATCCATATTATGATGTGTTGCGGGTGCGGTATAACGGCAACCGGGAAGCACTTATGGCGGAGTATCCTATCCTGGTCCATCCAATGGATAAAACAGACAACTACATTAAGCGATGCGTTGGCGTTGGTGGCGACGTGTTGCAAGTCAAGGGTGGACAGCTCTTTATCAACAACCAACCGGGCTTCATTCCACCCGCTTCACAAAGCGACTACATCGTAGAAACAAACGGCCAGCCTTATACCGAAGAGTATCTGAAAGATGAGTTGATGATTGATGTGAACAACCCCGATGACCAGGCGATTGGCATTTATGATAAGCAAAAGGACTCCTACATTATGAACCTTTCGCCCGAGGATGTGGAGAAGGTAAAAAAACAACCGAACTTCAAAAGCATACGACCATACTTATTGGATATGCCCGATGACCGTCTGTTCCCGTATGACCGTGGCAACTATAACTGGACGGCAGATAATTATGGGCCAATAATGATCCCGCAAAAAAACAGCACGGTTCAGCTTACGCCCCAAAACATGTCGATATACCGAAGGCTGATCAGTGTATACGAACACAACGAACTGGAAGAAAAAGGTGGCAAATACTTCATCAATGGAACGGAAACAACAACTTATACCTTTAAGTATAATTATTATTGGATGATGGGAGATAACAGGCATAGAAGCCAGGATAGTCGTTATTGGGGATTTGTTCCTGAAACACATGTCGTGGGCAAAGCCTCACTGATATGGTTTAGCTGGCAAAACGGACCCAGATGGAACCGTTTGTTTAAGAGCATCAAATAACTTAATTTCATTGCAGATACAAATCCCTTTTTCCGGAGGGATTTTTTGTCTGTGTTCTGTTGGTGTTATACATGGACTTTTCAGGAGCGAAAAAACAACGGTGGTGTTCGCAGTTCAAAACAATTCAAGATTGCAACAAACCAGGATGTCTTTTCCTGGCTGACAGACAGAACACCATGAACAACACACATTTTAGAAGACGTTGTGGGAACGGGTAATTAGGAATAACCCCCATCTCGTCAACATACATTATCGATCGAGCTTATGAAACAAGAGGAATACAGATTTTCATTCAAGGTATACGACAGCATAAGTGAGCTGGATACTGCTGATGCAGACATTTTGAATGCTGCAATGGATGCTACAAAAACTGCCTATGCGCCTTATTCAAACTTCCAGGTGGGCGCCGCGGCTTTGTTACAAAATGGGAAGATGGTTAGGGGAACTAACCAGGAAAATGCAAGCTACCCGGTGGGCATTTGTGCAGAAAGAGTGCTATTATCCACTGCGTCTTCGTTGTACCCCAACGAACCGATAGCAACAATGGCGGTGACTTACAACAACCAGAATGGAAAAAGCAATCACCCGATCTGTCCATGTGGAATGTGCCGCCAATCGTTGGCCGAACATGAGTCAAGAACAGGGCAACCTATACGTATAATCCTGGGTGGACGTGAAGGAAAGGTTCATGTAATTGAACGGGCAAGTATGTTACTGCCATTCAGTTTTAGTTCCGAGGATATGAACCTTGACCTGCGGCAGGCTTAATCTTTTGGTCACGGTCGGTTGTAAACTTTGTGGGTTACATCTACAAAGAATTGCGGAGGGTCAGGTAGAAGCGCGCCTCAATATGCTCCGATGACTTATTTAAAATCAGCTCCGCGGCTTTTTCGCCGATCATCTGGAAGTCGGTGGAAATAGTAGTGATCCCGTTAAGAATAATTTTCTTAAGTGCGGTTTCATTATAAGAGATCACGCCAACATCTTTTCCTACCTGCCACTCGTGCCCCATAATCTTCTCAATCAATATCACCAGGTCATCTTCCATAAGATTGATGTACACTTCACCTTTTTTGATGACCTCTTTATTAATGTTGTGTACAATTTTGTAATTGAAGGCATACTCCTGGCAAAAGCGTTTAAAGCCAGTAATGATCTCATTCGGATGGTAGGTATATTCCGGAAGGATCATGTTTACGGTATGGTATTTACTTAATTGTGGCAGGGCTTCTTCGAGTGCATTGTAAATATCTTTTTCAAAATTTTCATATACGGCACCGTAATTCCCGGTAACACCAGGCACCATTTTATCAAGCAGGATCAGTTTTTCTTTCGGAATGGTGTTGATGACCCGATGTGCGTTTTCCGTACCATCCATAAAATGCGGAATGATTACGAAGTACTGGTAATCCTCCTTGCAGTTTAGCAGCAGTTTTTTGAATAGGGAAAAGTCGTTGTTATAGATGTAGAAGTCGATTGTGGCGGCATCGCCGAGGGTACCCACAAATGAGTCGTAGATAATCTTCTTGTGCGCACTGAGCTTGTTGAAGAGCAAAAAGATTTTGATTTTCCGGTCTACATCAGTGCTTTTAATGTAATAACCTTTGCCCGGAACCGAACCGATGATCCCAATCTTCTTCAGGTATTTATAACCTTTTTCGGCGGTATCACGTGAAATTTCAAATTGGAAACTTAACTCGTTTATCGAGGGAAGCACGTCGTCAACCTGCAACTTTGCCGACTCGATAGCCTTGATGATTGAATTTGCAAGTTGCTGGTATTTTGGGGTAGCTGAGAACTCATCAAAATAGATCAGCTTGTACAAAGGCGATGTTATCATAAAGGCGAAGAAGTTTGCTTTTACCTCGTGAAATACATCGTTAAAAATACGCTTTCGCGCGTATACTTGTGCAATTATCAAACGGGCTATAACATGCCGTTTCAATGGCCTTGTCTCAAGCGGTCATTCGGATTCTAGTTCAGCCCCGACTAAATGAGGTTTAATAAAAAAGGCTGAGTTAATTTGTATCGGTAGGATCGGGGGTAAAGTAATGGCTTAAATGGTCGTTTTGCATCAGGTCCTCAAGCCCTTCTACCGTCAGGGGTTTGCTGATAAAGTCGATGACAATATCATAACGGTTGGCTCTGGAAAAGTCTTCGGGATTAACGGTGGATGAGATAATTACAACCTTTACATCCGGAAGCCGGTCGGCGTATTTCATGAGGTATTCCTCCAGGAAATCCCAACCGTTCATCACCGGCATGTTAAGGTCAAGAAAAATAAGTTGGGGTGCTTCACTGATTTCAATTTTATCCTTCTTCTGGAAGAAAGCAGAAAAATAATTCAATCCTTCTTTGCCGTGTTTGGATGTTGCAACGGCGTCTGCAAATTTTGCTTTTTTAATTACCAGGTCACAAAGTGTCAGCGTGATCTGGTCATCATCAATACAGATAACTTTTTTTATCATTTTCAACTTTCTCTTTTGAAGGTCAGGATGAAGGTGGTTCCTTTGCCTACTTTACTTTTTACCTCAATGCTTCCACCCATAGCAGTTATTTGAGAATTAATAATGTACAATCCAAGGCCTTTGCTGTCGGAGTGATCATGAAAACGCTGGTAAAGTCCGAAAATCCGGTCCTTGTATCTGTCGAGATCAATTCCAAGTCCGTTATCACCAAAGTAGAGTCTTACCGAGTCAACGTATTTGCGGGTGTAGATATTCAGCCGCGGACGAACCTCCTGCGATCGGTACTTGATCGCATTTGTCAACAGGTTCAGCAGGATACTTTCAAGATAGGTCCGGTTCATGTCGAGTTCATTTGCCTCGCTAAAGTCGATATCCATGCTGATATCAAACTCTTCAATCATGTTTTGCACCGATTTAGCAACCTTCTCAAACGTTTTTGTGAGGTCCAGTTTTTCCTTCTTAACGTTAACGTTGTTTTTTATGATGAGCACGTTAATGAGGTCATTAACGGTCTCATTCAACTGCACGGTTGATTGCTTAAAATTCTCAACGAGGAGTGAGGTCATGGGATCCGTTATGGTTGACACATCAAGCAATCGGATTATCCCCAGCAGATTCGAGAGTGGTGCACGCAGGTTATGCGACGTGATATACGAAAACTGCCGGAGGTCGATATTGGTCCGGGTTAATTCTTCGATCAACAATTCCTTTTCGCGTTCATTGCGCTTTCGCATACTTACATCACGTTGCACAGAGATCCAGTGTGTACAATCTCCGTTTACATTACAAACGGGTACAACGGTAAACTGGCACCAAAACCTGGTACCATCCTTCTTATAGTTCAGCACTTCTACTTCACAGGGATCTCCCCGTTCTTCAGAGTCGCGCAACTTTGCCAGTTGCTCGTCGTCGGTGGCATCTCCCCTGAGGATATGTGCCGATTTGCCGATGATCTCTTCGGCGGTATACCCGGTCATTTTTGTAAAAGCGCGGTTTACATAAACAATCGGGTGACCTACGCTTACGTTTGATGCCTTGGAAATCACGATTGCATCATTGGTGTTGGTAATAACCGACTCCAGCAACCTGAGCTGCTGTTCTTCCTCTTTCTGCCGCGATATGTTTTGCGACGCCAGTACGATTTTGCTGATGGAATTATCCGGCTCAAACAACGGGGTTGCACTGATCATATAACTGGAGTGGTCGTAAGTTGCTTCAAAAACAACGGACTCACCATCAAAAACCTTTTCAAGGTTCTCACGAACATTTGCCTGGATATCAACAGGGAAGTGCGCAGTATAAATGCTATTCTGAAAATACGAGGAGTCTACTTCCGGAACATGAAACTCCTTGCCTGCAGTGTATTCATACTTAAGCTCGCGATCCAGAATTGCCACGGCTCCGTTTGGAAAGTTCTCCGAAATCGTCCGGAACATCTGCTCGCTTTCGCGAAGTAACTGCTTTGCCTTTTTTTGTTCCGTTACGTCGTACACCACGACTAATATGGCGGCATTATGTTCAACCACAATGTTGTGATGGACCATTTCAACATCGAGTCGCTGACCATTTTTCCTGGTGTGAATGGCCTCCTGCAGAAAAATATTGCCTTCGGTTTTAAGTTCAAAAAGTCCTTCATTATCCGGCGAACACTCGTAGGCCATGCACACATCTTCCAGCCGCATGTTCAAAAACTCAGATTCCGTATAGCCGTATTGTTCAATAGCTGCATCATTCACCATCAGGAAGTGATGCGTTTTCTTACAAAGCGCCCACATGGGCAATGGATTACTTTGAAACAGGTATTTATACTGTTCCTCCGACGCTTTCAGGTGCTCAAAAATCTTTTTGCGTTCCACCGCGTACTGTATGCTTTTGGCAAGCATGGCAGGGTTGGTATCGTCTTTTACAATGTAATCCTGTGCTCCCTGCTTTACCGTTTCAAGGGCAAGATCCATGTTTCCGAGACCGGTAAGCACAATTATGGGAACCTGTATAGCCTTTGAATGGACTTCGTGAAATGATGTAATCCCTTCGCCATCCGGTAACGAAAGGTCAAGTAGGATTACGTTAAACTGATGCTGTTCAATTAGTGTAATTGCCTGCCGGAGGGTTTGCGCATGCGATACTTCCGCCTGGGGCATGGTTTCTTCGAGGTACTCGTTTACAAGAACGAAGTCACCCATATTGTCTTCTACAACAAGAACATGAAAACTTGAATGTTGCATGCTATTATTTTCCGGGTAACTTAACAATGGTTATCCAAAAATCTTCAATCACTTTAACCAGGTCAAAAAATTTGTTAAGATCAACAGGTTTGGTAATGTAACAGTTTGCATGACCGTTATAAGAGTCTGTAATATCGCTTTGAGCTGAAGAAGTGGTCAGCATTACCACTGGTATTCTTTTCAACTCGGGATTGCTTTTCACATATTGCAACACCTCCTTACCATCAATCTTGGGTAAGTTAATATCGAGCAGAATGAGGTCGGGAAGTTCTTCCTTTGTGGCACTTGCAAAAAACTCAATTGCTGCCGCCCCATCTTTGATCACCTTTACTTCATTTTTTAAACGCGCATCGTATAAAGCTTCCAGTGTTAATACAATATCTCCGTCATTATCTTCAATAAGTAAAATCTTTACCTCATGCATGAGCTTTATTTTGGAAGGGTGAAATAAAAGGTGCTGCCTTCTCCGGGTTCCGACTCAACCCAAATTCTTCCACCATGTTTTTCAATGATCTTTTTACAAATGGCCAGGCCGATACCTGTACCCGAATATTCGTTTTTATGATGGAGCCGTTGAAAAATGACGAATATCTTATGGTAAAAACGTTCCTCTATCCCAATACCGTTATCAATAACCGCAAATTCAAATTCCTGCGGGTGTTCTTCAACCGTAACCTGGATCCTGGGTGGCTCAGCGCGGCGATACTTCAAGGCATTCCCAATCAAATTTTGTAACAATTGCGTAAGCTGTGTCCGATTGCCTTTAATCATCGGCAGCGATGTTATATCTATGCTTCCATCTGTTTCGCTAAGCAATTGTTTATAAGTAAGCAAAACGTTTGCAGCCACTTCATTCAGGTCTACCTGCTCTAACTCACTTTTATTGGTGTTTACCCTTGAATATTCAAGTAGGTCCAATATCAATCCCTTCATTCTTTCTGCTCCGTCTACGGCAAACCCAATGTATTCATGTGCCTTCGCATCCAGTTTGTCGCGGTACCTTTTTTGCAAAAGTTGCAGAAAGCTGGTAACCATTCTGAGCGGCTCCTGTAAGTCATGGGAAGTCACATAAGCGAAGCGCTCTAGCTCATCATTGGAAGCTGCCAGTTCTTTGGCGCGCTTCTCCAACGAATTATTAAGCTTTTTCAGTATAAACTCACTTGCTTTTCTTTCTGTAAGGTCTTGCATGGTGCCAATCATTCGCGAGGGCCGCTGGGATTGAGCGTATATAGCAAACCCACGGTCATAAACATATTTATACGCACCATTTGCACACCTGAAGCGGTATTCATTCTGCCAGTTAACAAGTTGTTCCCGAATGTGTCGCTTTAAATTGCCGATTACACGTTTACGATCATCCGGGTGTAGATTGTCAAACCACCAACGGGTATTCCCATTTACGTTCTCTGGTACATAACCAAACATCGACATCACATTGTCGTTCCAGATTACACGGTTATTCACCAGGTCCCAGTCCCATATTACATCTTTTGTGGCTTTCTCCACCACTTTCAACCTTTCATTGATGGTGCGTACTTCCTGGTCCGACTTCTTCTTTTCCGTTATATCTGTAAAAAACACAGATAAAACATCGTCGAACCAATAGGCATTTACATCAAACCATATTTGTAGCGGTGGAAAATATTCCTGGAAATGAACCGACGCATGTTTGCTGAAAGCCTCTTTAAAGCCAGGGTAAAATTGTAATGATAATGCCTCTTTATATTGTTCCCAAAAGTTGCGGCCTATGATCTCCTCGCGTTTTACTCTAAAAACTTCCTCTGCCTTATAATTCCAGTATAATATGTTATAGTTCACGTCCAGCCTGAAAAAACCATCAGATATACTTTCCAACACACGGGTAATACGTTCCTCTGATACGATTCTATTATCCTGGTCGGACATTAAAGGCTGGTGTGTTGCCGGCGCTGATTGAATGGTCCCGATTGCCTGCACCTCACCAGGTAAACTCCCCGGGGTCGGCCTATGCATTTCCCATTGCGTATGTACGGTTGTCCCGTCTTTTTTCCTCAAAACGAGTTCAAACGGCGCCGATGCTACAGGATGATGCAATACCTCGTCAATAGCTTTTAAAACCAATGCATCACCACCTTGTTGAACCAGGTCGCTAAACTTAACAGGAAGATCAGGTGGGGAAAAAATATTGCGGAAGTAATCGTTTGCAAACAACAATTCTCCCGCTTCATTCAAAGCAAGAAAAAAACATGCACCCGATTTTACCAATATGTCTGGATATGTGGCTGGTAATTTCATAGTATTTGGGCGCTGAAGGTATATATTTATATTTTTCGATACTTGAAACGTTTTAATCTTTTGATAACAAATTTAAATTGATGCGTAAGGTGCTGGTAACTACCTGTTACAAACCGATAAAAATCAACTTCGAATTCGCATCCCCATCCCGGTTTCCCGATAAAAAAAAGAAGGAATTATCAAACTCGTACCCACGCTAAAACAGCCGGAGTTTCCATCATTAGAATTACTGGCACAGTTGAGCCAATAATACATCGCGGCAAATCGCACTGCTTTTTTTATCCCTGTTAAACAACATCCCATTTTTTATCATGAAAGCGCATGATGGTTGGTCAACGTTTACAGCCTAAATTCCGGCCTTTAAGTATAATCCTGACCTGGTCTACGGCAGAAAAGCTGGCGAACAGCTCGATAAACAATTGCCCATATGATTAATTCTTCCGCTTTATCGCTACTCAAGCCTTTTCTCTTCTCACGCATTAAATTGTTTAAATCACGCGGTCTTGTATCGGTCATGGTAGCGATAAACCTCTTGTTGATTTCAGCCGGAGCCGTAGCACAAACACTCGCCTTTCCCGGTGCAGAAGGTTTTGGCAAATATGCCAGTGGCGGCAGAGGTGGCCAGGTGGCAAAAGTTACCAACCTCGATGATAGCGGGCCCGGAAGCTTCAGGTCTGCATTGGAGCAATATCCCGGGGAGCCCCTTACCGTTGTATTCGATGTATCGGGCATCATTGCGCTAAAATCTGCATTGGTGTTAAAGCGTTCCGATGTAACTATTGCCGGTCAAACTGCTCCCGGCGACGGCATTTGCCTGAAAGATCATTCGTTTATTGTAAGTGGTGCCGGTAAAGGCGGTAATAAGGGCAATATCATCATTCGTTATCTACGCTCGCGTCCCGGTGGCACACTAAAAACCGGGCTTTATGGCTTTGACATGGAAAATTGCCATACAGTAATTATCGACCACTGTTCGTTCAGTTGGGCCAATGAAGAATGTGCCGCCATGTACGACATTAAAAACACTACCGTACAATGGTCCATCATCAGCGAGGGCCTTTACGAAGCCGGCCACGCCAAAGGTCATCGTTCATATGGCGGGGTTTGGGGCGGTCAGTACGCTTCCTATCACCATAACCTCATCGCTCACCAAAACAGCAGGGCGGTACGGTTCAATGGCAGCCGTGCGCATGATACGGTTGCACTCGTGGACTATAGGAACAACGTCATATATAATTGGGGCAATCCTAATGCAGCTTACGGTGGCGACATAAAAATTCCGAATGGGGTATCACAAGTGAACATGGTCGGCAACTACTATAAACCTGGTCCTGCTACACCGGGTGTTCATAAATTCATCCAGGCGCTCGATGCGGGTAAAGACTCCAGGGGTGTCGGCCAATGGTACCTGCAAGGCAACATCATGGAAGGTAATCGCCAACTCACAAAGAATAACTGGAAAGGTGTCGACTTAGATCAAGTGCCCGCACAACTGCAATCGAAGGCACGTGCAAGCCGCTCCTTTGAAATCAGCCAGGGCTTGCCGGCTGAGTCAGCTACAACCGCTTACAATCGCGTACTGGAGAAAGCAGGTGCCACAATGCCGCGCCGCGACGCAACCGACAAGCGTGTGGTTGATGAAGTGAGAACAACAAAGGCATCGGGCATGGGTGTGTTTGGTAAGCCAGGTATCATCGATAGTCCAATGGCTGTTGGTGGCTGGGCAACTTACACAAGCACTGCGGCACCTGTTGATACCGATAAAGACGGTATGCCGGATGTATGGGAATCGAAGTATGGGCTCGACATCAACAATGCTGCAGACCGCAACAAACTAAAGAACGGCTATACAATGCTTGAGATCTACCTCAACGAACTTGCAGGAGAATAGATCAATAATCAACTACATCACGGGGCTAAGTTTTTCTTTTGGTAGCCAGCTAAAAATCATTGTGGAGACATCGTTGCCACGTCCGCCCGGCTATCCATTCGGACGGGCTCGGTTCAACAGCAATGTTTCATGGCATCAGGCCCTACGTTTTGCCTCCAGGCGCCTGCTGGAAATAAGCTCTAAGTGTTCGTTGATGTTTCGTAAACATGTTTTATTCTAATTCACTTTTAATAAGAGTTTACCATTCCGGGCGCCAATAGTAGTAGGTGCTTCCTAATTTTACCAAATAACATTTGCCGATGCTTGTTACACGATTCTTGTATCTTTTTATATCCGCTTTTTTTATCGCTCAAGGAGTTTCAATTGCACAATTCAACAAAGGAAAACCACTGCCTGTAACGATAGTTGTTGGCGATAGCGCATCGGAACGAATTCGATTTGGTGTACAAAAACTAACCCTTGCACTTCAGCAGGCAGGCTATGTTGTGCGTACCGGAAAAAAAGATAGCAAGTCACCAGCACCTAATATCATCATTGGCTTAAAGAACGAACCTCTACTTAAAACCTGGACTGGCAGCATGATGGCTTCAGGTAAACTTCCGGGCAAAGAAGGTTTCACCATATCCTCTGTTCAAAACAATAATATCATCATAACAGGGAGCGATCACTCAGGTGCTTTATATGGCTGCCTCGAACTTGCCGATAGAGTTAAAACCTCTGGCAGGTTACCCGCTGTAATATCGTTTTCCGACCAACCGGAGATGGTGTTGCGCGGAGCTTGTATCGGTGTGCAGAAACCAACTTACCTGCCCGGGCGTGGTGTTTACGAATACCCTTATTCTCCTGAATCTTTCCCGTGGCTTTACGACAAAAAACGCTGGATTCAATACCTCGATTCAATGGTGGAGAATCGCATGAATTCGCTTTATCTATGGAACGGTCATCCTTTTGCTTCATTGGTCAGGTTAAAGGATTATCCCTATGCACTTGAAGTGGATGAAGCCACATTTAAAAAGAACGAAGAGCTCTATAGTTTTCTTACCCACGAAGCAGACAAACGCGGCATCTGGGTTATCCAGATGTTTTATAACATCATTGTATCAAAACCTTTTGCAGAACACCACAACATCAAAACGCAGGACCGTAACCGGCCAATCGTTCCCCTGATTGCCGACTATACCAGGAAATCAATTGCTGCTTTTGTTCAAAAGTACCCGAACGTTGGTTTGATGGTTGCGCTTGGAGAGGCAATGGAAGGGGTTGGCCAGGATGATATCGACTGGTTTACCAGAACCATTATCCCGGGTGTAAAAGATGGCCTTAAGGCTCTTGGTGAAACGGATGAACCGCCGATTGTACTACGCGCCCACGATACGGATGCACCTGCCGTAATGAAAGCTTCACTTCCTTTATACAAGAATTTATACACTGAAGCAAAGTACAACGGTGAGGCACTTACTACCTATACACCACGCGGACCCTGGGCCGAACTGCATCGCAGCCTTAGTCGCATTGGTACCGTGCAGATCGAAAATGTACATATACTCGCCAACCTCGAACCATTTCGTTATGGCTCTGCCGACTTCATTCAAAAGTCAGTTCTGGCCATGCACAGGGTTCACGAGGGCAACGGACTTCACCTATACCCCGAGTCTTCATACTGGGACTGGCCATATACCGCTGATAAAACATCGCCGCGTTTGCTGCAGGTAGAACGCGACTGGATATGGTATAAGGCATGGGCACGATACGCATGGAACTGCCATCGCGACCGCGAACAGGAAAAGGCTTACTGGGGCAAGCTTATCGGTGGTACTTACCGCAGCAACGATGCAACAGGCGCAAACATTTTAGAAGCTTACGAACAGTCCGGCGAGATTGCACCAAAACTGCTTCGGCGTTTTGGCATCACCGATGGAAACCGCCAGACACTTACCCTCGGAATGCTGATGACCCAGCTGATTAATCCATATCGGTATGGCTTATTTACACTACTCTACAACTCCGAAGGTCCTGAGGGCGAGATGTTAACGGAATACGCTGAAAAGGAGTGGAAGAAAGAAGCACATATTGGCGAAACACCGGTCCAGATAATCCGTGAAGTGAAAGAGCACGGCCGCAAAGCAGTAGATGCAATTGAAGCTGCAGGCAAAACTTTCAAGGGGAACAGACAGGAGTTTGAACGCATCAAAAACGACATGTATTGTTACAACGCTCTTGCAAACAATTTTGCTGAAAAAGCCTTGGCTGCCTTGTATGTTTTGCGTTATAAATACTCCAACGAACTTGCAGATCTGCAGAAGGCATTACCACATCTTGAGAAGAGCCTGGATTGGTATCGAACACTGGCCAGGCTTACGGCTGGCACTTACCTGTATGCAAACAGTATGCAGACCCAACAACGGAAAATACCTGTTGGCGGCGACACTGGCACTAATAAAACCTGGGTTGAACTACTGCCGTTTTATGAACAGGAGCTTGCTCATTTCAAACAAAACCTCGACTCTTTAAGGGCACCGAAAACTAGTACCACGGTTAACAAAAAAGCAGCATTTAAAAATGCCGATGTTCAGTTGCTCACTCCACCACAATCGTACTTTTCTGTAGGTGCGGGTAAGGAGTTGTTCAGCGATACCGCCACATATATCAAAGACTTTGCGGAAGAACTAAAGGAACTCAATGCTTTAAAACTTTCGAAGTCGAAGCAGATCAGTGAAGGCACAACCATACGTTTCACCAATCCAAAACCGGTGAAGGTTATGGTCGGTTTCTTTAATGCAAAGGGCAGTTTGTTCTTGCAACCACCGCAGCTGGAAACAGATGCCAGTGCAAACGACTATGGGCAGGCTGAAATCAAAATTGCCAATGCAATATTGGTTTCGGGAATGCCCCCGGTAAACATTCACACTTATAGCTTCAAACCGGGAACAAATACATTAACGCTGGGTAAAGGCGCCTGCCTGGTGCTCGGCTTTATTGATGGTTCTCAAAATTTCGCCGCATACGATGCGGGCCTCATACCTGGTGGCGTTAAAAAAGAACTCGACTGGCTTTTTGAATAATAGTAGTTACCGGGTACAGCGACTTTAAAACATTAGAAAACATGAAAGGATTGCATCAGAAAGCATGGTTGAAAGGTTATATCCTGGTCACCTCTCTTATCATCATAACATCTGGCTTGTTTGCGCAGGGGGCCGGCACGGTCTTGAGCACCGACAAACTCGTGAAATATGTTTCTTACTTCAATGCCATCGATACGGAAACAGTAAAGAACCATGTACCCAACAGTCAGGCCATTAGCTGGATGTCTGCAAATATCCCGTTGTTCGAAAGTCCTGATACCACCCTTACAAAAATTTATTATTACCGCTGGTGGGCGGTACGCAAACACCTGAAACAAACACCTGACGGATATGTGTTCACAGAGTTTATCACCCCTATGAACCATGGTGGTAAGCACAATACCATCAGCAGCGCGTTAGGGCACCACATCTACGAGGGACGTTGGCTGATCGATCAGAAATACATGAATGACTATATCCGTTTTTGGTTATATGTTGATAAGCAAACACCGAAACCCCACCTGCATGCATTTAGCAGCTGGTTGCAGGATGCTATTTACAACCGCTACCTGGTAAACAGCGACAAGGGCTTCATTGAACAAAACCTGCTTGAGCTAAATGCCGACTATAACTTGTGGGAACAGGAAAAGCAATTGCCCGATGGCAAATTCTGGCAGTTCGATGTCAGGGATGCCATGGAGGAGTCAATCAGTGGCGGACGTAAAGAAAAAAACGTTCGACCTACCATCAACAGTTATATGTACGGCAATGCGCGTGCAATGGTAGCCATGGCAAAACTTGTAGGTAACGACAGCCTTGTTCAAAAGTATGAACGCAAAGCCACTCAGTTGAAGTCTATCGTTCAGGACTATCTATGGAACGATACCTCTGCGTTTTTTGAGGTACGACATGAAAACGGAAAATTCGCAAAGGCACGGGAAGCAATTGGTTTTATTCCATGGTATTTCAACCTGCCAGATGATAAAGCAAAGTATGCGAAGCAATGGGATCAACTTTCGGATACGACAGGTTTTCGTGCCCCGTGGGGACTTACAACGGCAGAAATAAGACACCCGGAATTTCGTACCCATGGGTCAGGGCATGGCTGTGAGTGGGATGGTGCTGTTTGGCCATTTGCTACTACGCAAACGCTTCGCGGACTGGCAAACCTCCTGAGCAATTACAAGCAGAAGGGAACGATGAACAGCAATATCTTTTACGACGAACTGCACAAATATGCATGGTCGCACCAAAAAAACGGTTTGCCCTACCTTGGCGAATACCAGGATGAAAAAACAGGTTATTGGTTAAAAGGAGATAATCCACGCAGCAGTTACTACAATCACTCTGCATTCGCCGATCTCATCATCAGTGATCTTGTTGGATTAAAACCCAGGGCCGATAATATAGTCGAATTAAAGCCGCTGATACCAAGGGATAAATGGGATTGGTTCTGTGTCGACAAGATACCTTATCATGGCAAGCTGCTCACGATCTTATATGATAAAACGGGCACCAGATACAACAAGGGAAAGGGCTTTATGATTTTCGCAGATGGCAGGCAAATCTATAAGGGCAAAACGGTTGGAGCCATTAGAGCAAAGATGTAGAAGTAAAAAGTAAAAAGTGAGTTAAATGGGTATTCATCAGCTTGGGGGATGGCGTTAAGAAATGAAACATGGAAAATTTAAAATTCACAACGTTTAAAATCGGATTCAGTCTCATCACTCATCTCTCATATCCTTTGGTTCCAATCTCGTGAATTTGCAGGAGAACGGATTTGCTGAGAGAAGATTAAAAAGTACAAGTGTGCGACGCAAGAAAAGTTAAATAGAAAATCAATCGCTTGGCCCAAAGAAAATGTGAAATTAAAAATGCAAAATGCAAAATGGGAACTGATAACACCACACTCATAACACTTAATTCATAACTCTTAATCATTTTCATTTAACATAACGCAGAAACTCATAATTCTTAATTCATAACTCATAACTATTTCGTCCGCATGTTCAAATGCCTCTACATATCGCTGCTTAGTTTGCTTGCCATAACCACCAATGCACAACAGTTTTATAACGTAATAACCTATGGTGCAAAAAATGATAGCAGCCGGATTGCCACAAAGGCAATTGCTGCCGCCATTGCAGCTGCTTCAAAGAAAGGTGGGGGAACCGTTTATTTTCCGGCTGGAAAATACCTGACCGGTCCCATACACCTGAAGAGCAACATCACCATTTTTATTGATGCGGGTGCTGAACTCCATTTTAGCGACAATTTCGACAATTACCTGCCGATGGTTCAGAGCCGTTGGGAAGGCACCGACGTCGTGAATTTTTCACCACTCTTCTACGCTTACAAAGCAGAAAACATCACCATTCGTGGTCGCGGCCTGATCAATGGTCACGGTAAAAAATGGTGGGACTTTTCGGAAGGCTACGACGAGAAAAAACCACGATCCAAGTGGGAGTTGATGTTTGATAGTTTGAATAAAGATATTCTCAGGCCCGATTTGAAAGGCTGGGTTGAACGTGGTTTTCTACGTCCGCCTTTTATTCAGCCCATGTATTGTAAAAACGTACTGATCGAGGGTATCACCATTATCAATTCGCCATTCTGGACGGTGAACCCGGAGTTTTGTGAAAACGTAACCATTACCGGTGTTACCATTAATAATCCGCATTCGCCCAACACCGATGGCATAAATCCTGAGTCTTGCAAATATGTGCACATATCAAATTGCCATATCAGCGTAGGTGATGATTGTATCACCATTAAATCGGGGAAAGATCGTGCAGGCAGAAAGATGGCCACTCCAGCCGAGAATTATACCATTACTAACTGCACCATGCTTTCGGGACATGGCGGGGTGGTTATCGGTAGTGAGATGAGTGGCGATGTAAAAAAGATTACGATCAGCAATTGTGTATTCGACGGAACCGATCGTGGTATACGCATTAAGTCGGCACGTGGACGGGGTGGGGTAGTGGAAGACATTCGCGTAGACAACATCATCATGAAGAACATAAAGGACCAGGCTATTGTACTCGACCTGCAGTATGCGCGAACACAGCCAGAACCGGTGTCGGAACGTACACCCATTTTCAGGAACATCCATTTCAGCAACATCACTGCTCAAACCAACCAGGCCATTTTCATTAATGGTCTTGCAGAAATGCCGGTTGACGACATCACCTTCAACGACATACAGTTTGAATCGAAAACAGGGGCAACCATTAAAGAAGCAACGAACATTGCATTTCATAACGTACGCATCAACACAACTACGGGCTCGTCCCTGATTGGTGAGAACATCAGCGGGTTAACAATAGATGGCCTAAACACACTTAAGCCAATGCAAGGTAAACCGGTACTAGACCTTACAAATGTGCAAGACTTATTTATATACAATTGCGCTGCAGTAAAAGGTACCGATGTTTTTCTCTCGCTCAAAGGCGATAAAACGCAAAACGTGACCATAAAAGGCAATAGGTTCAACCACGTAGGAAAACCTTTGATCAAGGACGCCAGTGTTGCTGAAAATGTAGTTGTCGAATAGAGCCACCTTCTCCCTATACCTTAATACAATAATACCTCAATACCCTGTACCCACATACAAATGAACCTTAAAGCACTTCTTACAACCATCATCCTGTTAACTGCCGTTTGCACCCGGGCACAGGAGCTTAAGCTCTGGTACCGCGAGCCGGCAGTAAAGTGGACCGAAGCATTGCCCGTTGGTAATGGCCGCCTTGGTGCAATGATCTTTGGCGGAACAGTTGAGGACAGGATCCAGTTTAACGAAGAGACCCTCTGGACAGGCGAGCCGCGTGATTATACACGTGCCGGGGCGGCGACCTATCTCGACCCCATCAGGAAACTGCTTGCCGCGGGTAAACAAAACGAAGCAGAAAACCTTGCTGAAGAAAAGTTTATGGGACGCAAGAGTAATGAGGGCGACAGGACCACCTGGCTGAACAAAATGCGATCCCTGGAAGGAATGCAGGGCAATCCTTCACTGGCTGATTACGACGATAGCAAATGGAAAACGCTGCAGGTACCAACCTACGAAGGTTGGGAAACCGTAGGGATGGAAATTGATGGTGCAGTCTGGTTTAGAACCACGTTTGATCTGCCCGCAGACTGGTCGGGTAAATCCCTCGTACTGGACCTGAACCGTGTTCGCGACCAGGACTTTACCTATGTAAACGGAAAGCTGGTTGGAACAATGAATAGCACCGATCCCCGCAAATACACGATACCTGCTGCCAACCTCGTAAAGGGTAAAAACGTGATTGCCATACAGGTAATCAATTACTACGATAAGGGCGGAATCGCGGGTTATAAAGACACGTCGCGGCACATTGGAATATACCCTGAGGGCGGCGCTGTTGCCAACGGTATTTCACTCAACAGGCCCTGGAAATATCATGTTCAGGACGATGCACCTCCAGCCGTACCAAGGTACCAAGCCGACTATCAACCATTCGGCGATATTTATCTGCGCTTTCCCCAACAACCCAGCGCCACCCAATACCGCCGCGAGCTCGATCTCAAGAACGCCATGGTGCGAACAACTTTCACATCAAACGGAATAACCTATACCCGCGAATATTTTGCAAGCCAGCCCAACCAGGCGATTGTGGTTCACCTGACCGCTTCGAAGCCCGGCAGCTTAAGTTTCGAAACCCTGTTGAACAGTCCGCACAAAAATTATTCGACCAGGAAGATTGATGATAAAACACTCGGCTTATCACTGCAGGTACGCCACGGTGCGCTAAAAGGCGAAAGTTATTTACACATAAAAAACATAAAAGGAACGGCAACAATAACCGGTGACAGGATCATTGTTAAAAACGCAGATGAAGTAACCCTTTACCTTACGGCCGGCACCAACTACAAGAGCTTTAAAGATGTTTCAGGTGATCCGGCTGTCGCCTGCAAATACGCCCTCAAAGGCCTTGCTTCGAAAACTTACAGCCAGGTTAAAGACGCGCACATCCGCGAATACCAGCAGTACTTCAATACGCTATCTATAAGCCTGGGAAGCGGAAATGAACAGCTGCCAACAAATGAACGCATTGTTCAATTTGCAAAAACAACGGACCCGTCCTTTGTTGCGCTCTACCTTCAATATGGGCGATACCTCCTGATCTCAGCTTCGCGTCCCGGAACAGGTCCGGCTAACCTGCAAGGTATCTGGAACGACCTGCTTACACCACCATGGGGGAGTAAGTATACCACCAACATCAACGCTGAAATGAATTACTGGCCGGCAGAGTTGCTCAACCTTTCGCCTATGCACGAGCCACTTTTTAAGATGATAGATGAACTCGCAGAAACGGGTAGCAAAACCGCGCAGGTTCACTACAATGCTCCGGGTTGGGTGCTTCACCACAATACCGATTTGTGGCGCGGATCGGCACCAATCAACGCGGCAAACCATGGTATCTGGGTAACAGGTGGCGCATGGATGTGCCATCACCTTTGGGAGCATTATCGCTTTACACAGGACCAGCAATTCCTGCAAACAAGGGCATACCCGGTTATGAAACAAGCCGCGATGTTTTTTAACAGCTTCCTTGTTACAGATCCAAAAACGGGTTGGCTCATCAGTACCCCTTCAAACTCACCAGAGCATGGCGGACTCGTTGCCGGGCCAACAATGGATCACCAGATCATACGAGACTTGTTTAAAAATGTGATTGCAGCCGCCGACATTTTAAAAGTAGACAAAGCTTTTCGCGATACACTTGCAGCCAGGTATAAACGTATTGCTCCTAACCAGGTTGGTAAACACGGGCAGCTACAGGAATGGCTCGAAGACAAAGATGATCCCAAAGACAATCACCGGCACGTGTCTCACCTTTGGGGCATGTACCCGGGAAATGAAATCAACTGGGATGAAAGCCCCGAACTGATGAAGGCAGCCATGCAGTCGCTACTTCAACGTGGGGACGCAGCCACAGGTTGGAGCCTTGCCTGGAAAATCAACTTCTGGTCGCGGTTCAAAGATGGTGATCACGCTTACAAGCTCATCCAGATGCTGATCTCGCCGGCATGGACAGGTGGAGCAGGATCGTACCAAAACCTGTTTGATGCGCACCCCCCATTCCAGATTGATGGCAATTTTGGGGGTGCGGCAGGTATCGGTGAGATGCTGCTGCAAAGCCATACGAAGTTCATCGACCTTTTGCCTGCGCTGCCTTCAGCCCTCCCCACCGGAGAAATAAAAGGCATTCGTGCAAGAGGTGGATTCTTGTTTGAAATAGGGTGGAGCGGAGGCAAGCTGAACCGGGTAAGTGTATTATCAACTGCCGGCAACACTTGTACGATCCGGTACGGCGATAGACTACTGCAGTTAAAAACTACAAAAGGCAAAAAGTATACATTAAACGGGGCACTGGAGATATTATGATGAGAGGAAAGAATTCGGTACGATATAGCAAAAAACCAACGACAAGGATTGCTCAACGGCTTATTTCTTTTTTTTGGGACCGGCATCTGTCCATGCGGCGACATCGTTGCCACGCTCGCTTGTACGGTATTTCGTTGTGGCAGCCATATCCAACTTCCACGAATAACTCTGGTTTCTTCCTGCGGTGTCAGGGATTGATTGGGGCAACTCAGCCTACAGGCAAAATGGCTCTTAAATTACTGTTGCCATTGTTGTTTGTTCTTTCTTTTCCGGTTCTGCTTTCTGCACAACGTATCGACATTTCGCTTGATAAGGGATGGCAAACGGTGGGAAACGACAGCAACAAAAATGCTTTTACCGGTTTTGAGTCATCCGGCTTCGACGACAACCAATGGGCAAAAGTAAACGTACCACACAATTGGGATGCTTACGAAGGCTACCGCAGGTTGCGTCATGGCAACAGGCATGGCTTTGCCTGGTATCGCAAAAGCTTCAATACAAAGAAGGCAGCCGAAGGCAAACGTTACTTTCTTTTCTTTGAAGGGGTTGGTTCATATGCTACGGTATGGCTCAATGGTAAACAGGTAGGTTATCATGCGGGTGGCCGCACAACTTTCACCATAGATGTAACGGACGTAATAACGTTTGATAAGACCAACCTGCTCGCGGTACGTGCAGATCATCCTGAAAATATCAGGGATCTTCCCTGGGTTTGTGGTGGTTGTTCAGATGAACGGGGGTTTTCGGAAGGCTCCCAACCCATGGGCATATTCCGCCCCGTACACTTGCTCATTACCGATCCCGTTAGAATAGAACCGTTTGGTGTGCATGTGTGGAACGACTCAAGTGCAACGGCAAGAAACGCCAGGCTGTACATTGAAACAGAGCTAAAAAATTATGGAACTACCGAGCAAACGATAGGTTTGCAAAGCCAGTTGATCGACAAAGCAGGCAAGGTTGTATTTACACAAACAAGCTCCTCAAAACTGCTGCCCGGTGCAGCAGCAATTATCCGCCAGGAACCTTCAACTATTAACGATCCCAGGTTGTGGTCTGTAGAAGATCCTTACCTGTATAAGCTGGTATCATCCGTAACGGTAAATGGCAGTATCACCGACCGGCTTGAAACACCTTACGGCATCCGAACCATCAGCTGGCCTGTTGGAAGGGCCCCGTCGTCGAATCAATTCCTGCTGAACGGTAAACCCGTTTTCATCAATGGCATTGCTGAATACGAGCACCTGCTTGGCGGTAGTCATGCGTTTACTGCCGAACAGGTAAAGACCCGGGTAGCACAGATGAAAGCAGCCGGCTTTAACAGTTTTCGCGACGCACATCACCCCCACAATCTCCGGTACCAGGACTACTGGGATAATCTTGGATTTTTATGGTGGACCCAGATGGGGGCTCATGTATGGTTCGACAATCCTGCGTTTAGAACCAACTTTAAAACACTACTTACCGAATGGGTCAGAGAGCGAAGGAACAGCCCGTCGGTTGTACTCTGGGGATTGCAGAACGAAAGTAAACTGCCCGACGACTTCGCACGCGAATGCACCGAACTCATCCGTAAACTCGATCCTACAACCTCGTCACAACGTCTTGTAACCACCTGCAATGGCGGAACAGGAACAGACTGGGATGTACCGCAAAACTGGACCGGAACTTATGGTGGCGATCCCGCAACTTATAGCGAGGATGTTAAAAGGCAGATATTGATTGGTGAGTATGGTGCATGGCGAACACTGGACCTCCACACCGAAGGTGGCTTTGTGCAAAATGGCCCTTATAGTGAGGACCGCATGACGGAACTCATGGAAACAAAGGTGCGACTTGCCGAAGCTGCAAAGGATAGCACTACCGGGCATTATATGTGGTTACTTACATCACACGATAATCCAGGCAGGGTACAGGGTGGCGAGGGCTACCGTGAACTTGACAGGCTTGGGCCGGTAAATTATAAGGGACTCTTGACACCCTGGGAAGAGCCATTGGATGTGTATTATATGTACCGGGCCAACTATGCTCCAAAAACGACGTCGCCAATGGTGTACATCGCGTCACATACCTGGCCCGACCGGTGGATAAAACCTGGTGTAAGGGACAGCATAAAAGTATACTCCAACTGTGACGAGGTGGAACTGTTTAACGACGTAAAAACCATTTCGCTTGGCCGCAAAAAGCGGGGCGGCATCGGAACCCATTTTCAATGGGACGGGGTACCCGTAAACTACAACGTGCTTTATGCTGTAGGCTACGTAAACGGAAAAGCTGTAGCGGAGGATCATATCGTTTTAAACCACCTGCCTAAACCAGCCAATTTTGTACGCCTGTATAAAGGAACCCAGTCCATCACAGCACCGCAGAAAGGCTATCATTACCTTTACCGGGTTAACTGTGGCGGGCCGGATTACACCGATGCCAGGGGCAATACCTGGTTAGCTGACCGTGCAAAAACATCAGGTAGCTGGGGTTCGGAATCATGGACAGCCGACTTTAAAAATATGCCCGCTTTTTTTGCAAGCCAGCGTTCAACAAACGATCCCATCAATAATACTGCGGACTGGAAGCTGTTTCAATCATTTCGATTTGGCCGTGATAAACTCCGGTTCTCTTTCCCGGTTCCTGACGGCGAATACCTGGTCGAATTGTATTTTGTGGAGCCCTGGTTTGGAACAGGCGGGGGAATGGATTGCACCGGCTGGCGGCTCTTCGACGTTGCTGTAAACGATAAAACGGCCATTAGAAAACTGGACATCTTTCGCGAAGCAGGACACGATGGCGCACTCAAAAAAACAGTCAAAGCATCAGTTAAGGGTGGCGAACTGGTGATCTCCTTCCCGTCAGTAGCATCTGGCCAGGCAATTATTTCGGCGATAGCGATCGCTTCGCTCAATAAACAACTAAAACCAGCACAACCGGCTCCATCCATTATCTCAAATCTTCGTCAGCCCGGTAGGGCTGCGACCCCTTTTGTAACCAGGAGTTGGATGAACACCGGCGACCAGCAATACCTGGATAAAGACGTTCTATTCAGTGCGCTCCCTGCGACTATGCATGGTGCCGAATGGCTGCAGGTACCGGCAGCAGCAACTGCCACTAACGATACCATCGCGCACTTCACCGTTACAGCCAATGCTGAGGTTTTAGTCGCGCTTCCGCCGGGTACAAAGCCGGTTTGGCTTAAAGGCTGGGAAGACACACATACGTTTTTGGGCAACAACTCGGGCGACCAGTTTAACGTATGGAAAAAGCGATATGGCGCGGGCGAAACGGTCGTGCTCCAGCCGACAGGTGTAAACAGTGCAGCGCGCCAGATGTATACCGTTGCGGTTACGGCCGCCTCGGCAATCGAACCGGCTTACGATCTCAAGCCGGTGATTAGCTATAAGGCGATTGGTGCACAGCTCTCCGGGCCCGGCGTAGTTAAGGGCCAGGTTGATGGTAAGGACCGTGTCATATTCCGGGAAGCATCGCCAGCCAACAGGCTTGAGTGGGAAATTCTTACGGGAGTAGGCGACACCTATTCGCTTACGATTGCCTATAACAACCCGGGAACAACCGATATTACCGGTAAGCTGGAGTTCTTTTCTGCGGACGGAACTTTGATGAAAGAAGAAATGATCACTTTTACCCCGACTCGTCCCGGTAAGTCGAATTACATTAGCACAACCACAGGTTCAATGATTAATGCCGGTACGTACCGGGTACGTATTACATCAGCAGATGCAAAGGGACTAAGCTTTAATTCGTTGGATGTGCAGTAGCATACCTAGGGTAGAATTTTAGAGTCATGAAGGGTGAATCCGTCACCTGCAAATAATGGTCAGATCGACATTTGCATTCGTAACAACAGGAAAAAGTAGCACCAGCCTATAATCATTACAGGCGGTTAAAATAAAGCATATGAAAACATTGGTTTGTACAAAACCCGGGCAATTTGACTACCACGAAAGTGAGCTGCCGAAGTTATTACCGGGGCAGGCAATTATCAGGATCAAACGTATCGGTATTTGCGGAACCGACCTTCATGCATTTGAAGGCACCCAGCCATTTTTTGAGTACCCCAGGATATTGGGACATGAACTTGCCGGCGAGCTGGTTGAATTTGAAGGCGCCCCAGGGTTTGTTGCAGGAGAAAGGGTAAGTTTTATACCGTATTTCTATTGCGGGGTATGTGTATCGTGCAGGGCGGGTCTGCCAAATTGTTGTGCAAATATCAAAGTTTGTGGTGTTCACGTTCACGGGGGTTTTGCTGAATACCTTTCTGTTCCTTCGTATGCTTTGCTGCATGGCGAAGGACTCAGCTATGATGAGCTTGCGCTTGTTGAACCACTTGCCATAGGGGCACACGGGGTGCGCAGAGCTGGGGTTAAACCAGGCGAATACGTGCTTGTTGTGGGAGCCGGACCCATTGGGTTAGGCATTGCAGAATTCGCACGTATCGCGGGAGGGAACGTAATCGTGATGGACATCAATGATCAACGGCTCTCATTCTGTAAAGACCGGCTACAGGTTCCGTATACCATTAATCCGTTGCATGAAGACGTAATGCAGAAACTTAAAGAAATAACGCATGGCGATATGCCAACGGTCGTAATTGACGCCACCGGCAGCTTAAAAGCCATTAATACGGCTTTCCAATACATGGCCCATGGTGCGCGGTATGTTTTAGTGGGTTTGCAAAAAGGCGAAATCAGCTTTAGCCATCCTGAATTCCACAAACGCGAGGCTACCCTGATGAGCAGCCGCAACGCTACCCGAGAAGATTTTGAACACGTAATAGCTTTTATGAAAAAGGGCCTGGTAGAACCTACCAACTATATCACACACAGGGTATTGTTTGATGATGTAAAAGCGGAGTTTCAAAGCTGGCTAAACCCTGCAAATGGAGTGATTAAAGCTATGGTTCAGCTGGACTGATAAAAGCCAGTGCGGTGTAGCTTCATAAAGCAGTCATAAAGAAACCAAATTTAAACTGGAATGGGATCCTGGCTAAAGTGAATATAACCCGGGCACAACCCGCCGGGATCTTGAAGTAGGAGCAGGCATTTCAAAGAAAGCTGCAATCGGTGCCGGTAAAGATTGCTTGGCTAAACACAAGCGATTCGCATCCGGTATCAAACTAGCCCCTTTTCCAATCTGAAAACGGGTTTATCGGTATTCCATTCAAGCCGAACGCCAATGCTTGACTCTTGTAATCCGGGCTTTGCCCAATAAAATACGCCATTGAAATCACTCATAATTAGAATAGTCTCGCTGCTTTTTTGCGGAGCAACCTTCCCGGCTTTTTCCCAGCTATCGGTAACAAATCTAAAGTGCGAACAGAAGACAAACCCTCTTGGCATTGAGGCAAAGGCACCAAGGTTAAGCTGGGAACTACAGTCGAAGCAAAGGGGAGTTCTTCAAAACGCATTTAGGGTGTTGGTAGCAGACTCCCCCGAAAAGCTGAAGCAAAATATTGGCAATATCTGGGACTCAAAAAAGGTCAGTTCTAATGCATCGATAGGCGTGGAATATACCGGCAATACGCTTTCCCCTGTAAGAACATACTATTGGAAAGTTATGGCCTGGGACAACAAAAATGCCGCTTCAAAATGGAGCTCTACGGCGAGGTGGCAAATGGGCCTGTTCACTTCTGCCGACTGGAAGCATGCAAACTGGATCGCCTACGAAAAACTCGCAGACACAAACGTTAACATCCTGCCCACCGATGGCAACCAGGACAAGTACCGTGGCAACAATGTGCTGCCCTTGTTAAGAAAATCTTTTACGGTTGAGCGGCCATTGAAAAAGGCAACCATGTTTATGAGCGGGCTGGGGCATTTTGAGTTGAACCTGAATGGCAAAAAGATGGGCGATCATTTCCTGGATCCGGGATGGACAAAATACGACAAGCAGGCACTGTATGTAACATTTGACTTGACGAGGGAACTTAAAAGGGGCGAGAATGCTATAGGTGTGCTGCTCGGAAACGGATTTTATTATGTGCCACCTGTTCCCGATCGTTTTCGGAAGTTGAAAGTGGCTTTTGGTTTTCCAAAAATGATTTGCAGGTTGGTGCTCGAGTACCAGGACGGCAGCTCAGCAGATATCATCAGCGATGCATCGTGGACAACCACCAGGGGGCCAATTACCTTTTCAAGTATCTATGGTGGTGAAGATCACGATGCAAACCTCGAGCAAGCCGGATGGGATCGACCTGGCTTTAATGCGGCCGGATGGAAAGCTGCGACGGTGGTGGATGGTCCGCCAACATTAAACTCGCAAATGGCGGAACCGGTGAAAGTGATGGAAACCTTTACCCCGAAAAAGGTAACAGCGGTTCAACCCCATTCCTGGGTTTATGACCTTGGCCAGAATGCATCCGGTGTTCCATACCTGAAAGTACAGGGAAAAAAAGGTGACACCATCCGTCTATACCCGGCTGAATTATTAAAGCCAGATGGCACCGTAAATCAACGACCAACTGGCAGCCCCTTTTATTTTCAGTATGTTTTAAAGGGTAACGGGCCCGAAATATGGCAACCGCGGTTTACGTATTATGGCTACCGCTACCTGCAGGTAAACGGCGGTGTACCCGCAGGCGAGAAAAACACAGCCAACTACCCGGTGGTACAGGAACTCAAAGGCTTACACATCCGCAATGCTGCGCAAACTACCGGAGACTTCACCTGCTCGAATGAGCTCTTTAACAAAACGTTTACCCTCATCGATTGGGCCGTGAAAAGCAATATGGTAAGCCTGTTTACCGATTGTCCGCACCGCGAAAAACTGGGTTGGCTTGAGCAATTACACCTGATGGGTAACTCGGTGCGCCATACCTACGACATAGCAAACCTGCTTCGTAAGCAGGTAAGGGATATGATGTACAGCCAAACAGAAACAGGTTTAATACCTGAGATCGCACCCGAATACGTGAAGTTTGAGTGGGGCGGGGATATGTTCAGGGATTCTCCTGAGTGGGGTAGCAGCGGCATCCTGATACCATGGTACCTGTACCAGTGGTATGGGGATAAGCAGGTGCTTACGGAGGCTTATCCTATGATGCAGCGCTACGTCGCGTACCTTAAAACAAAAGCAAAGGGCCATATTCTTTCACAAGGCCTTGGCGACTGGTACGACCTTGGCCCAAAGCCGCCAGGGGTATCGCAGCTTACAACAATGGGCGTAACCGGAACGGCCATCTATCATTACGACCTTAACGTGATGTCGTCGATTGCACGGTTGTTAAATAAGCCGGCCGATGCAGATGCATATACCCGGTTAGCCCTGCAGGTAAAACAGGCTTTTAACGACACCTTCTTCAATAAACAAACAAAGCAATATGCTACCGGTAGCCAGGCATCCAATGCGATGGCTGTTTATATGGATCTGGTAAACCCCGCGGATAAGGATGCGGTAATCAACAATATTGTAAAAGATATCCGGGATCGCAACAACGGCCTTACGGCGGGTGATATCGGTTACCGTTACCTGCTGAAAGTGCTGGAACAAGCAGGTAAGTCAGACGTGATCTTTGATATGAACAATCGCTCAGACGTTCCCGGGTACGGCTACCAACTCGCAAAGGGAGCGACAGCATTAACGGAGTCGTGGCAGGCACTACCTACCGTCTCCAACAACCACTTTATGCTGGGCCACCTGATGGAGTGGTTTTATAATGGGCTTGGTGGACTGAATCAGCAGGAGAACTCGGTCGCATACAAGAGCATCGTCATCGATCCGCAAATTGTAGGCGATGTTACATCCGCCAGGGTAAGCTATCAATCCATGTATGGAAAGATTGTCAGTGACTGGAAGAAAACGGCTGCCGGATATGAAATGAAAGTAGAAGTGCCTGCAAATACGACTGCAACCATTTACTTACCAGCCGATCAACGATCAATTATCCGCGAAGGAAATAAGGTGATTAGCCCTGGTAGTGAGATAAAAATGTTGGGCAATGAAAGAGGCAAGGCGAAAGTGATGGTAGGTTCGGGCTCGTATACATTCACGGTAATATGATCGCCATTGCAGGTGTTGTCACCGCGCCGTTTCTGGTGTTGTCACCGCGCCGTTTCAGGTGTTGTCACCTGAAACAAAGATCAGCCACGGTTGCAGGTATTGTCACCTGAAACAAAGGTCGGCCGCCGTTGCAGGTGTTGTCACCCGCGCCGTTGCAGGTGTTGTCACCTGCAACAATAGCCATCGTCAGTCCATATAGAAACCGGAAAACATTCAATCGATATGACCAAACTTTTTACAATAGCATTAGCAGCGTTTCTGGAAGGTGCCATGCCTGCGCACGTTTGCGCGCAAAAAAGCAAAGCGGTGCCGCAGCAAGCCATGGAGCAGGTGTACCAGGAAGTAAAAACCCCGCACAAATACGGGCTTGTATTGGTGCCCACACACGACTCCCTGAAAATGGATTGTCCAACCGTGTTTAGAAAAGGCGATAGCTGGTATATGACTTACCTGATCTTTAGTGGCCGTGGATACGAAACCTGGCTGGCAAAAAGCAAGAACCTGCTCGACTGGAAAACCATGGGCAGGATCATGTCATTTTCTGCAGACACCACCATTTGGGATGCACACCAAAAAGCAGGTTACAACAGCCTGCAGGATACCCGTTGGGGCGGATCGTATGAGCTAAGCAAGTACAACGGTAAATACTGGATGAGTTACTTCGGTGGCAATACCCGGGGTTACGAGGCAGGACTGTTGTCACTTGGCATGGCCCATACCAGTAAAGATCCTTCTGGGGTACACGAATGGAAGAGGTTTGACAAACCGATTATGATGTCGACCGATGCAGATGCGCGCTGGTGGGAAAACAAAAAACATTTCAAGAGCACGGTTATCTGGGATAAACAGAAAACGACTGGTTACCCGTTTATCATGTACTTCAATGCAAATGGCGACTCGGCAAAAAACAATATTAAGACGCGTTGGTTTGAGCGGATCGGGATGAATGTTTCCCATGACATGATCAACTGGAAGCGCTATGGGGTCGAGCCGATTGTTCACCACCCGGTTGGCATTACGGGTGATCCCCTAATTCAGAAGATGGGAGATCTATGGGTGATGTTTTATTTTGGCGCATTCTGGGAAGATCGTAAAGGTGCCTTCAATCGTTTCGCATGTTCTTATGATCTTGTAAACTGGACAGACTGGAACGGCAACAACCTGGTAGAATCATCTGAACCCTTTGACGAACTTTACGCACACAAGTCGTTTGTGCTACAACATAAGGGTACGGTTTATCATTTTTATTGTGCCGTAAATAAGCAGGAACAACGGGGTATAGCGGTAGCAACTTCGAAGGACCTCGGTAAGAGTAAGGTGAAGTTTGTGGAGGCCAAAGGAAAAAGTCAAAAGTAAAAAGTCAAGAGTTGGAGTCTTTGGTTTATTCAACTAGCGCCCCGATGGAACGAGTATCAAGTTGTTTATCGGAGCTGGATTTATCACATCGATAACTGGCACTAACGGGCAAAACCGTACAAGGGAGTGACACCCCGTCCGACTCGGTACATCCGGGCGGGCGTCCGAACTGCTACCCCGAAATAATTCATTCTGGAGGGGGTTCATCCGGGCGGGCAACGATGCTAACAAGAATTCCTGCCGCCTGTGCCAATAAAAAAATTGAATTGGATGAGCGGTTGCAGAAGGGTAAACAAAGGTGCGGCCATTGGGTGTTTATCATGGCTCAGTGGGTAAGGGCATATCCGTAAAAATGTCAGTAACAGAAACCGCAAATAGACAACGATTGCTGCTTGTTGCAGAGGGCCAGTCTGAGTCTGACCTATACTGGAATACCAACAGCAGGTACCGGTTTTTAAAAGGTGCAAGGTTGTTTGTTAATGGCTGGAACAGCCATGGACCCGCACACCATTGCGCAGTGGACTTGAGACATTATCAGCTCAAAATAAAAAAGCCTGGTACCCTTTAAATATGAAAGTCATTCAAGTTTGCTAAAGGATATTCCGCGGCGTTATTGCACTTGTTGGTCCAAGCACACCGCCACTGTTCTCCAGGAACCCGAGTCTTTAATAAAATCTATTAATGTTTAACCACAAGACCACTTTGAAAAAACTATTTAACCTCATCCTGCTTTGTTTCTTTGTAATAGCAGGCATTGCACAACCACGAACGATTACAGACTTTAACAAGGACTGGAGATTTAGCCTGGGAAACGATAGCATGGCGCTCCACAAAATGTACAACGACAAAAGTTGGAGAACCCTCAACCTGCCACACGACTGGAGTATCGAAGGGGACTTTAGTGACAAACATCCCACCACGGCCAACCAGGCCGGACTACCGGCTGGTATAGGATGGTATCGCAAAACGTTTACTGTACCAGCTACTTCTAAAAACAAAAGGATGTACATCAACTTCGACGGGGTTTATAGAAACAGCGAAGTATGGATCAACGGCCATTACCTTGGCAAACGTCCAAATGGTTACATTTCCTTCCGGTATGAACTTACCCCGTATATCGTTGCCGGCCGATCAAATGTGCTTTCTGTTAAGGTAGACAATTCGGCACAGCCCAATTCGCGCTGGTACACCGGCTCCGGCATTTACCGTAAGGTTTGGCTGCTTACAACAAACCAGGTTGCCGTTGACCATTGGGGAACGTTCGTTTCCACGCCTGAAGTAAATAACAGGTTGGCAAAGGTTCGCGTACAAACAAGCCTGACGAGCCGGGGTGGCAACAATGCGAACGTTAACGTGGAAACGCGCATCATTGACCGGGCCGGAAAAGTTGTTGCAACCAAAGTGTCAACCGGTGTAGCCGTTAGTGGTTCAACAACGATCGACCAGGAAGTTGTAGTTTCAGAGCCTGTACTTTGGTCGGTGACAAACCCATACCTGTACAAGGTGAAAACCTTAGTCAGATCCGGCAATACCCTGCTCGACGAGTATGATACCAACCTTGGCATACGCTACTTTGATTTCGACCCGGAGAAGGGCTTTTTTCTAAATGGCCAGGCACTCAAGATCCTGGGTGTTTGTAATCACCACGACCTTGGTGCGCTTGGGGCGGCTGTAAATACCCGTGCCATCGAAAGACAACTTGAGATACTAAAATCCATGGGCTGCAATGGCATACGCACGGCGCACAATCCACCGGCTTCGGAGTTGCTGGAGCTTTGTGATAAGATGGGTTTTATTGTTATGGATGAAGCATTTGATATGTGGCAAAAGCGCAAGAACAGACAGGACTATTCTGTTGATTTTGCCGAATGGCATAAGCGCGACCTGGAGGACATGATCAAACGCGATCGAAACCACGCATCAATATTTGTGTGGAGCATTGGAAACGAGATTCGCGAACAGTTCGACAGCACCGGCATTACGATAACCCGTGAACTAACAAAGATCATCAAGGACCTTGATACCACACGCCCGGTTACATCGGCCCTTACCGAAAACGAACCACCGAAAAATTTTATCTGGCAGTCGGGTGCGCTTGATCTGCTTGGGTTCAATTATAAGCTTGCAGCTTATCCCGAACTGCCAAAGCGCTTTCCGGGCCAAAAGTTCATTGCTGCGGAAACGATGTCTGCACTTGCTACACGTGGCCATTACGATATGCCATCAGACAGCAACAGGTTGTGGCCTCCAGACTCAAAGTCGCCTTTTGCAACTGGGAACCCCGATCTTACCGTATCCGCTTATGATCACGTATATGCGTATTGGGGTTCTTCGCACGAAGATGGCTGGAACGCTGTTAAGAAGGCCCCTTTTATGTCCGGAATATATGTATGGTCGGGCTTCGACTTCCTTGGCGAACCTGTGCCATATCCCTGGCCGGCGCGCAGTTCGTACTACGGGATCATCGACCTGGCAGGTTTTCCAAAAGACGTTTACTACATGTACAAAAGCGAATGGACCAACAAGCCAATGGTGCATTTGTTTCCGCACTGGAACTGGCCCGCAGGAAAGGTGGTAGACGTTTGGGCTTACTACAACCAGGCAGATGAGGCAGAGCTTTTTTTAAACAACGTGTCACTTGGCGTTAAGAAAAAATCAGGCGATACCCTGCATGTAAAATGGCGGGTGCCTTTTCAGCCGGGGACGCTTAAAGTGGTTACCAGGAAGGACGGAAAAGTTGTAATGACCCAACAACGTGTAACCGCAGGCAAACCCGCAGCAATCCTGCTTTCGGCAGACCGAACCAATATAAAATCGGATGGAAAAGATTTGTCGTTTGTAAAAGCCACAATCGTAGATGCAAACGGAAATATGGTGCCCGATGCGGATAACCAGGTGACATTTAAAATAGCAGGAAACGGATTTATAGCAGGCGTGGACAACGGCCTGCAAACAAGCCTGGAACCCTTTAAGGCGAGCCAGCGTAAAGCATTTAACGGACTTTGTCTCGCCATTGTTCAATCCAATGGAAAGGCCGGCCCGGTTACTTTGATTGCCGAAGCAGAGGGACTTAAATCATCCCGGGTGACTATAAGTTCAAAATAGTTTGAACAGCTTAAAATAGCAAATAGCGCAATACCTCGCCTGTTGGGCTTTTTTGTGGTGCCTGTTTTTATATAGACGGTATTAGTCTAATTTTTACATTGTGTTTATTTGTACGGCAGAAAGGGAAACATCCATGCGATCCCTTTTTTAAACATTATCAACCCTTAAAGCACTCAGGTGAAAAGAAGAGATTTCCTTCATTTTGCGGGCATTGGCATCAGCGCTTCACTAATGCAGAGCATCCCGGTATTCGGTTCCCCTATTACGGTAGAAGAAGCACTGACACCTGTTGACGTTGCACTAAAGAAGCGGATGTCGGACGTGGCGCTGAATGCGGCGCGTTCAAAGGGAGCCACCTACACCGATGTACGTCTTGGCCGTTACCTGAACCAATTTGTAGTAACGCGCGAAGACAAAGTGCAGAACACTGTCAATACGGAATCTTATGGTATGGGCATCCGCGTAATTGCAAATGGGAGCTGGGGTTTTGCCGCTACCGACAATCTTGACGATGACCATATTGCCGCCACAGCTGCACTTGCCGTGCAGATTGCAAAAGAAAATGCCCGGCTGTTGAAAGAACCCGTGCAGCTCGCACCGCAGGTTGGTTATGGCGAAGTTTCGTGGAAGGCTCCCATTGAGAAAAATGCTTTTGAGGTGCCTGTTAAAGAAAAGGCCGACCTGCTGCTCTCCGTCAATGCGGCTGCAATGCAAAACGGCGCCAATTATATCAACTCGATACTATTTGTGGTGAATGAACAGAAGTATTTTGCTTCCACCGATGGCTCATACATCGACCAGGATATTCACCGCATCTGGCCAACGTTTACTATTACCAAAATCGACCCGAAGACGGGCAAGTTTGAAACACGGAACTCGTTGAGTGCGCCGATGGGAATGGGATATGAATACCTCGTACCACGACAACAGGATAAAATTGCAGGGGTTACTACGCTTTACAAAGGCAGGTACGATATGTTGGAGGATGCGAAAGCCGGTGCAAAACAAGCAACCGAAAAAATGGCTGCAAAATCTGTTGAAGCCGGCAAATACGACCTGGTGCTTGATCCTTCCCATTTGTGGCTAACCATTCATGAGTCCGTAGGGCATCCGTCTGAACTCGACCGTGTTTTAGGTTATGAAGCAAATTATGCGGGAACCAGTTTCTTAACACTCGACAAATGGCAGAGCAAAAAATTTAATTTTGGAAGTAAGCTCGTAAACATCGTTGCCGATAAAACCCAGCCTGGTTCATTAGGTGCGGTAGGCTACGACGACGAGGGCGTAAAGTGCAAACAATGGGACATCATCAAGGATGGAACGCTGGTGAATTACCAGGCCATTCGCGACCAGGCCCATATTATCGGGCTTAAAGAGTCGCAGGGATGCTGTTATGCTGACAATTGGGCAAGCGTACAGTTTCAACGCATGGCGAATATTTCGCTCCAGCCTGGCCCTGATAACAAAAGCGTAAACGACCTGATCAAAAATGTTGAAAAGGGCATTTATATTATAGGCGACGGCTCCTTTTCCATTGACCAGCAACGGTACAATTTCCAGTTTGGGGGCCAGCTATACTACGAGATCAAAAACGGTAAAATTGCAGGCATGCTGAAAGATGTTGCCTACCAGTCGAATACCCAGGAGTTCTGGAATTCGTGCACTGCCATTGCGGGGCAAGCTGATTACCGGCTTGGCGGTTCTTTCTTCGATGGCAAAGGCCAACCCGGCCAGGTAAGCGCCGTTTCGCACGGGGCATCTACTGCAAGGTTTAACGGGGTTAACGTTATTAACACAGCAAGAAAAATCTAACATGCCGATTCTAACCAAAGAAGCGTCACAGGCCCTTCTCAAAAAAGTGCTCGCCTTTTCAAAAGCCGACGAATGCGAGGTAAACGTATACGGTTCCGACGGTGGCAACATCCGTTACGCTTTAAATGCCGTATCAACCAGTGGCGGGGTAAGCCAGCGTACATTGGTGGTTTCGTCTGCTTTTGGTAAAAGGTCGGGCGTTGCTACCATCAATGAATTCGACGACGCTTCGCTTGAAAAGGTTGTGCGTAGGGCTGAGGACCTGGCCAGACTTGCTCCCGAGAATCCGGAATACGTTTCCGTACTTGGCCCACAGGAATACCTTGAGTCAAAAACCTTTGTGGAAGCAACGGCAAACATTACCCCGAAAGAACGTGCTGATGCGGTAGCGGAAAGCCTTAGGATATCTAAAGAAAATAAACTCGTATCTGCAGGGTTCCTGGAGAATAGTGCAGGCTTTGCTGCCATGATGAACTCCAAAGGTCTCTTTGCATATAATACCAACTCCAACGTTGCATTTAATGTTACCCTTCGCACCGAAGATGGGAAGGGATCAGGTTATGCTTCCAAAGGCTATAATGATTTTCGCCAACTGGATGTCACAAAAGCCACAACAGTAGCTGCACGAAAAGCCACAGGTTCGGTGACCGCACGTGCGATTGAACCAGGCAAGTACACCGTGATACTTGAACCTGCAGCTGTGGCCGTACTACTCGAAAACATGCTCTTTGCCATGGATGCCCGGCAGGCCGATGAAGGCAGGAGCTTTTTGAGCAAACCTGGTGGAACAACGAGGTTGGGCGAGAAACTGGTTGATGAGCGGGTAAACATTTACTCCGATCCGCAAAACACCGATCTTCCCACAAGCACATGGGGTGCCGATGGGCGTCCACAGGAAAAGGTAAGCTGGATAGAAAACGGGGTAGTAAAGAATATGTACTATTCCCGGTTCTGGGCACAAAAGAAAGGGGTGAAAGCCATCCCCGCTCCCGACGGAATGATTATGAAAGGAGGCACCGCCTCGCTGGACGAGCTGATAAGAGGTACAGAAAAGGGGATATTGGTTACCCGCCTCTGGTATATCCGGCCGGTTGATCCGCAAACCCTCTTGTTTACCGGTCTTACCCGGGATGGAACGTTTTATATCGAAAACGGGCAAATCAAGTTCCCGGTAAAGAATTTCCGATTCAATGAGAGCCCGGTAATTATGCTCAACAACCTTGAGGCAATGGGTATCGCTGAGCGGACTGTTAGTGGCGAGTCGACACAACATTACCTGTTACCACCACTAAAGATCAGGGATTTTACTTTTTCGTCGTTATCAGATGCGGTGTAGGGGGCTTATGTTGAATGTTGAATGTTGAATGATGTATGTTGGATGTTATGAGTTAGGAGTTAAGAATTAAGAGTTAGGAGTTGAATTTAGAGTGATGAATTAAGAATTAAGAGTCAATGTCGTTTACTTAAGGGAGAAATCTTTGGTGACCAGCTGTTGGAATTCTATTTGCCATCGTTGCCCGCCCGGATGAACCCCGTTCGGACGGGTGTCACTCCCTTGTACCGCATCGCTTTATTCACCAATTTCTGCCACTCACCTTAAGTAAACGATTTTGAATTAAGAGTGATGAGTTATGAATTAAGAGTGATGCCTTAAGAATTATTAGTGGGGGGCAAGATTGACGAGTTAAGTGCAAGAGCTACGGGATTTGATTTACGAGTTGCTTGCGTTGTTGGAATGCTTTATCCATGTCGTTTCTTTAATGTTTTTTGGTTACGAGCGGAGAGACCTTTATTGGGCATCGTTGCGCTGGATGCACCATTTGATGCCAGGCGGGCTTGTACTTTTGGTGTCGCTATTCAGCAGAATTCGCTCTTAAACCGGGCCCAGTAAGGATAAAATTGTACAAGAGTGCGACGCAACGGCCGTCTCCTTGATGTTCCTGCAGCTGGGTCCAAAAAAATTGCTTTATTGAAAGCTGTTCTCATGTATGATCGATCAATAAAAAGCAAGGCGTTCCATTTAAGCGTATCGCAGCAGTACTATGTTGAATGTTGAATAGTGTATTATAAATGAAATATGAGTTCAATTAGGGGACAAGCTCATTATACATTCCGCGTTAATAAGATCGTTCCGAATACTCCGGCATTTCCTGCGGGGCCAAGCTTAATTTACATTTTGCATTTTGCCTTTGCAACCGCATTCCGGTCACGCAGTTTTACGTAGCTTAGTGGCGTAACAAGACACGGTTACGACTAAACTCTATCGTTTGAAAAGAAGAGATTTTTTACAATTTGCAGGTCTTGGTATCGGGGCCTCTGTACTCCACTCCATTCCTGTACTTGGTTCGCCGATAACGGTAGAACAGGCACTAACACCCGTAGACAACCTGCTAAAACGACAAATGGCCGACATCGCGCTTAATGAAGGCAGGAGCAAAGGTGCCACCTATGTAGACGTACGCCTTGGACGTTACCTCAACCAGTTTATCAATACCAGGGAAAAGAAAGTAGAAAACGTTTCCAACACGGAGTCGTATGGGATGGGCATTCGCGTTATTGCCAATGGATGCTGGGGCTTTGCTGCAACGGATAACCTTACCAAGGAAAATATTGCGAAAACAGCAGCACTTGCCGTGCAAATAGCGAAAGTGAATGCCCGTTTACTAACTGAACCGCTGAAACTTGCACCACAAAAAGGGTACGGCGAGGTAAGCTGGAAAACACCGATCGAAAAAAATGCGTTCGAGGTTCCAATAAAAGAGAAGATCGACCTGCTGTTGCGGGTAAATGATGTGGCCATGAGCAATGGCGCCACATTCGCCACCTCTTCGTTGTTCCAGGTAAATGAACAAAAATATTTTGCCTCAACCGACGGTTCTTATATCGACCAGGATATACATCGTATCTGGCCAACGTTCACCATCACCAAAACGGATAAGCAGTCCGGCAGGTTCGAAACGCGTAATGCACTGAGCGCACCCGTTGGCATGGGCTACGAATACCTTATTCCGGATCCGGCAGAAGAGATCCAGGGGCATCTTGTACTTTATAAAAAGCGGTACAACATGTTTGAAGACGCACGTGCTGCCGCCAGCCATGTAGACCAGAAGTTGAAAGCGAAACCGGTAGAGCCTGGAAAGTATGATTTGGTAATCGACCCAACCAACTTATTCCTGACGATCCACGAATCGGTAGGGCACCCGACGGAACTTGACCGCGTACTTGGCTACGAAGCAAACTATGCCGGAACAAGCTTTCTTACCCTGGATAAGTGGAAAGCAGGCAACTTCAATTTCGGCAACAAGCTCGTCAACTTTCATGCTGATAAAACTGCTCCGGGTTCCCTGGCTGCGGTGGGCTACGATGATGAAGGCGTAAAATGCAAGGATTGGCCCATCATAAAAGACGGGGTTCTCGTAAGCTATCAAACCATCCGCGACCAGGCCCATATTATTGGGCTAAACGAATCACAAGGTTGCTGTTATGCTGATAACTGGAACAGCGTGCAGTTTCAACGAATGCCAAACGTTTCCTTACTGCCCGGGAAAGCGCCTTTAAAGGCAGTTGACATGATCAAAAACGTTGAGAAAGGCATATATATCCTTGGAAGAAATTCTTATAGTATCGACCAGCAACGCTATAACTTTCAGTTTAGCGGACAACTATGTTTCGAAATTAAAAACGGAAAGGTGGGTGGGCTGTTAAAGGATGTCGCCTATCAATCGAATACCCAGGAGTTCTGGAATGCTACTGCCGCAATTTGCGACCAATCGGATTACCGGCTTGGTGGCTCTTTTTTTGACGGAAAAGGACAACCCTCCCAGGTTAGTGCGGTTTCACATGGTTGTGCCACAACAAGGTTTAATGGTGTAAATGTCATCAATACCGGAAGGCGCATTTAGCAGCCTCGGTTATTATAAAAGCAAAAGCCAGGCAATGTTGCCCGGCTTTTTTTTATTCTACTTCAACTGTTCTGCTATATTTCTTTTATCCATTCTTCAACAAAGGCGCGTGCTGCCTGAACCGCAGGTTTACCGGCACGGAAAGCAAGTTTCCACTGGTTGTTCTTTCTTTCGTATTCTGGATTCACAAAGTACCTGACCCCTTTTTTGTCGACCAGCGCTGCGTTGAAGTCAATGTTTTCTGTTGTTTTCAAAAATTCCTGCAAGCGCATCTTGATCATGGGCATATAGTTGTCGGGATATTTGGCTTCCCAGTCTTTAATCCTGGCCTGGTAACCTTGTTCCATTTGCTGCTTCATGGCGGGGAAGTTCTTGGTATAAGCCTTTATGTTTTTGTTTTCAGGATTTTCAGCCATCTTCAGGTTTTGCTGGGCATATTCAATCATTTGATCAAAGATCTTTTTTGTATCACCCGTAGCTTTCCGTTGGCTTTCTTTCGACGACTCCAGGGTTTCTTTCGCCCGTTTAATCATATCAGCCCTTAATTCTTCCGGGGTTTGAATCTTTTGTAATGGCTCCGGTTTGTTACGGGCTTTCAGCAACGCATATTCTTTTTTGAAAGCTTCCGATTGTACATATGTTTTAGCGTAGGCAGCTACATCCCTGGTTATGGCTGCACGATCTCCGACTGCAATGTTTTTCAGGTTTCTCATACCATAATAGTCGAGATAACCCGCCAGGAATCCACTGTTGATCTTATTGTTTGCTTGTTCCCGCTGAATACCAAGTTGTGCGAGGAAGTCGCCGGCGGGTTTAACGCGGAAAGAAAGGAACGCGAATGTCGAACAGGCGATTATTGCTACAGGCAGTGCTGCTTTTAGCATGCGAAGGCTGCCATTTATGAAATGTTTCATGATGATGGTAGGTAGAAAAGCTAGTAATTAATAAAATGTGGGTATGAGGGTGGGGTAGATTTTGAAACGGACTCTTCGTAAGATCCCTGTTGTTCTGCTGCTTTATATTCCACAACTTTCTCAACCTGGGCAGCAGGGTCTGCGCTGGTAGAAGTATTAAAAAAGACAGTTAGGTCGGCATACACAAAAACCGGTAAAATGATAAAGGCAATCAGTACATGAAATGTAAATTTAAGCTTGCTCATTGTAGTAGTATTTTGCGGTTTCAGTTGTTTGTTATAAGTCAAATTTGCAACAGATTTTCCCAGAATGAAATAGCGCGGTGCATGAACTGTAATAAACCTGCAATGAAATGAAACATTCCCGCAACAAAACGAAAGCAAAATAGCGGTTAGGCTTTCGATCTTTTATTCCATTGTTACGAATAGCTGCTAAAATGATGCACTTTCGCGTAGTCCGCATCACCAAATCCGGTGTGTTGTTGGGTTCTTGGTGCAATCCGCGGGGGGAAGCCGAATTGTTGTTTTCCGCGTATGAATTGTTGTTTTCACCTGGTTCTGCCGGCACCATTTCACTTTCCTTTTCCAGGTTTCGTTTGCTTGCTACCTAAGCTTAAAAACGGCTGCAAGATGGCCTGGGTTACTGCAGGTTAATATGTCGAATGCGTATGAACTGTAGAATTTAGGTGATGAGCCGACTGTTATTTAGGAGCATGTGCTAAAGCTTAAGCACACCACAGCTTTGTTGGGGGGAGCCCTCGTTTTCATATAGGGCGTGATGGGTAGGGTTTGGTGCAGCCTGCCTCCGGCATTTCGCCTTGATTAGCTGCATTCAACCAGGCAATTATCGGAATGGAACCAGGCAATGCCTTGTTACATGCAGCGAAAAACAGGGTTGACTTTTGAGCCAGCTTAGCCTTTTTACAAAAAACAAATTCGCAGCCTCGTGGCTAGTTGGTCTTTTCCGGGCTTTCGATATTAAAAAAGTTGTTTTCCTCTTTTTTCTTGAAACCAAAATTGTATCGCAGGTTTAATCCAAACCGGCGCGTATCTGCCTCCCGGTAACCGCTTGCACTAACGGTTCCCTGGCTTAGGGTAAACTTGTTGTTATTGGTGAACAACACATCATTAGCACTTAACGATACGGTTAACTTCTTATTCAGGAATTGCTGGTTTAAGCTAAAGTTCAGCGCACCGAATGAACTGAGCTCATAAAACTGCAGTTGTCCATTAAAGCGTGCAAAACCGTTTAGCGTTAACTGGGTTGTTTTGGTAATCTTAAGTGTTTGGTAGGTAAAGATGGACCAGCTCCCTCGTTTAAAACCGAGCGGTTTGTTTTCGTACAAGCCCTGGTAGAAGTTGTGGTTGTACTGTGCACCTGCAACAACAAAATACCGCTTTCCGGGTGGTATCGCCCCGAGTATCCTGAAGTAAGTTTCCCGGTTTGTCCCCAGGTTATCGTAAGTGCGGTAGGCAATACTTTTACTACTGTCGGCCTGGTAAATCACGTTGGTAAAGATGTCCTTTGTATCGTTAACGCCTATGGCGAAGATTGGGCGTTCATCCACGGAGATGTTCGCCTCGTAGTTGTTGGTGAACTGCGGACGAAGGGAGGGGTTGCCGGTCTCAGAAAGGTACGGATCAATGTATCTTAGAAAAGGGTTTAGCAGGTCGTAGGTTGGCCGGCTGATCGTGCGGCGGTATACGAGGTATGCCTTTAGGTCATAACCCATTATCGACATCAGGTTACGGCTGAGGACACGTAAGGAAAAAAGTCTGTCCGGTGAATGTTGAACGATGTATCCTTTGGAACGTACTGGTTACCGTTCATGTTGGTATTTTCTACCCGCCCACCTGCTTTTACAATAATACCGCCGATATTTTTGGATGCCTGGAGATACCCCGAATTGATGTTTTCCCTGTATTTAAAATATGCAGTTCTGCCCTCATCAGGTGTTCTAATGGTATTGATCTCCCGGTAATAATCAGCATTATTTTCGAAACGGGTAAAGGTTGTTTTCAAACCCGTCTCAACAATCACCTTTCGCGGCAGCTTCAATAACAGGTTCGAGGCAAAGCTGAGGAACCCGAGTTTTGTTTTTGCCACTCCATCACCCCCAACAACCGGCCTGCCAGCTTGCTTAAAGCTGGTGGAAAAGTCCTGGTGATTGTTATTTGGTGAAAAGGTGTACGAAACGTCGTTGGTCCACTCACTTCCAGCGCTGTCTGGCTTGTATTTACTGGAAAAGCTTTGGGTAGCAGATATCCCGGTTGCCCGGTTTTGTACATCTGCCAGGTTGCTGCTGATGAGGCTTCCCGAACTTAGTCGCCTGATATCAGACGTGTTTAGGGTATTGTTCCGGCTTTCATTGGTATTGATCCGGCCGTCGTAGCTAAGCTCCCATTTGTTGTTTAGCTGGTAGCCGCCACCATAACCGAGGTAAAAACTGCTTCCGGGATACCTGGAATACGCTTGTTGGCTGAGCAGGGAGTCTGACGCAAACAACCGGTCTGTATTGATCTGGTCATAAGTATTTCTCCGCGTAAATTGAAGGTTAACATAGCTGTTCGACTTTCCATTGCTGTTATTAAGGTTAACACCCGCAAACTGGTTACCATAAGTGCCCTGGTTAAGGCCGAGGTTTATACTGCCGGTTAATCCGATACGAACCCCTTTTTTCAAAACCACGTTAACAATACCACCTCCACCGCTAGCATCGTATTTGGCAGAAGGTGTGCGCAGGATCTCGATACTTGCGATAGCATTTGGTGGCAGGCTTTTAAGCATGGTTGATATGTCGGCCGCACTCATTTTTTGTTCGCGGCCATTGATATAGATCCTGGCAGGAGTAGTACTGCTGAGGTAAACATTTCCATCCTGGTCCACAAACAAGCCTGGTGTTTTCTCAAGTATTTCAAAGGCGTTGGTGCTCGAGAGCGCCAGGTTCTCCGGGTCAACAATCATCTTGTCGTCTTCCTGCCTGAACATGGGTCGGGTAGTTGTAACGACAACCCCACCCATGGTTGATTTAACTGGCAGCAATACCATCCGCAAGGTATCATCAGTGCTGACCGACAGTTGTGTTTGGGCAGCCGCATACGACACCGACGTTGCACGAAGAATGTAGGTCTTCCCTTTTGTGAGCGACACGGTGACAAATCCATAAGAGTCGGTGACCCGTTGAAGCCTGACGGAGGAGTCGCGTACCTCAGTCGCCTGCACGGTTGCAAACGGGATTGCCTGCCGGCTGCTATCAACCACATTAATGACAATGTTTTGTTGTTGGGCGATGGTCGCAAGCGATACTATTAAAAACGCGATTGAAGCGATTAACTTCTTCGGAGACTGAACTTTCGATGCTGTTGCGATTCGGATAGGGTGAGATTGGCCGAGCAAGGTGCGCGGCGTAGGAATATACATGAAGTGATGGATCTTTATAAGCAGCAAAAGTACTTGCAACCGGCTTCACCCAGCTATTTGCCGATCAAAGCGTGTTATTGTTTTACTAATTAAGGCTGCCACAACGCAAGATCCCGGCTATGTTTGTTTTGGAAGAAAGACTCATAACCCGGAAGTTTACGAGTGAGATTAAAACAATTGTTTCCTGATAAACAAGTTTTCTTCAAAAAAGGCATTCTCTCGTTTATGTTCAAATTCAAAATAATTGTCCAAAATCTTTCTGATAAAGGAGTAAGAGGAATGCAGTATTCAGGAAAGTTTCAAAGTAGAATTATAGCAAGAGTGCTAATTGATTAGGTAAGATGCAACGAGTGATATTAGTGAATGGCCACGATTACAAGCAACGAGTGTTTCAGTGCAGCAACTACACGGTCGGTTGTATGACTAAAGGAAACATCAAGATATGAACTCCATGTTGCAGGACTACCGCTTTAGTACCAGACGAAAATAGTTGTCGAGGGCTTACCTGTACATTGATCAAAACCGCTTTTGGTATTCTCATTCAAACCTCTGAGGCTTTTAGATCGGTAAACATGGGTGGCTGCCGAGGCCAAAACCTCACGAGATGGGTAGCTTCCTGATAGTAAAAGTGCTTGTCGTACAGGGGCTCAGCGATCATTAGCATATCTTTATTTTCCTTATTTTGGTATGCTTATGATGAAAGTGAACATTGTAGCAAGGTGGGGTTTGAAAAAAATGACACGATCTGCGTTTGTACGCAACAATACGCACCTGAAGGTGATTGAATACATTAATGCGTTTGTACCTTCACTCCTGGCCGTCGCTTTGGGACTGGTAGTCTATGAGTTTGGGTTCAAGCCATTTTGGAGCAATCACGACGCAATCAACTTCTGGCTTCAGATCATTATGCTAATCGTTTCTCTACTTGCAGCTGTGAGACTTTCGCTCGAAATGGCTGTCAGCAAAAAAAAGTTAGCAAGGGTTTTCAATATCGCTGGGGTCGTTTTCGCGCTATTTCTCACGTTATATGTTCTGCCGCAAAAAGCTTCGCTTGCTAATACCGAGACGAATAAGTTCTTGTTATTAAAGTTGGTATTGTATGGGGGTATCCTCTTAGGCGTAGTGACTGAAATTTCCCACTTTCTTCAATTTCTATATTCAAAAACCTTGAATCCGGGCATTTTATTCGTAGGTAGCTTTGCCATGCTTATCCTTCTCGGGGCATTTCTACTCAAAGTACCGAATGCGGTTAATGGCAGAGTTTCAACGTTAGATACTCTTTTCACATCAGTAAGTGCAGTTTGCGTCACCGGGTTGATTGTAGTTGACACAGCTACTCGATTCACCTCATTTGGTCAGTTAATAATTTTGCTGTTGATACAAGTAGGAGGTTTGGGCTTTATGACCTTAACCGGATTACTTTCTTATGCAGTATCAGGTCAGTCATCTTTGAAATCTCAGTTAGCTTTTACAGATATGATGAGTACGAAAAGACTTAATAACGTGATGCACTTTGTATACCAGGTGGTTTTTGTAACCTTGCTCATTGAAGGCATTGGAGCGGCTTTAATTTACTTCTCGCTGAACGAACAATTATTCTCAAGGAGTATAGATAAACTTTTCTTTTCTGTTTTTCATTCGGTCTCAGCCTTTTGCAACGCAGGCTTTTCCACGTTTACTTTAGGGTTATACCAACCTGAAGTAAGATACAATTACGATTTTCAGTTCATTTTGGCTCTGCTTGTGATCCTTGGAGGGATGGGTTTTCCGATAGTCTTCAATTTGTACAGGTATATCAAAATCAGAACAATTAATTTGGTCAGGCTAGTCGCACGGAATCCAAAACGAGAGCACTTCCCCAATATTATTCTGCTTAACAGCCGTTTGGCATTAGTTGTAAATATGATATTATTGGTATTTGGATTTATTGCTTATATGCTTTTTGAACAAGAGAACACGTTAGCAGAACATCCGACAATTGTTGGCAAGTTGGCTACCTGCTTTTTTGGAACTGTAACTCCCCGTACTGCCGGCTTTAATACTGTTGATTTAACGCAAATGAGACTGCCGATGATGTTGATTTACCTATTCCTAATGTGGATAGGAGCCTCGCCCGGCTCTACGGGGGGCGGAATCAAAACCACTACTGCGGGGGTTGCTTTTTTGAATATGGTTGCCATTCTCAAAGGGAAGGACCGTACGGAATTTTTTCATTCCGAAGTTTCTCATCAATCTGTCAGGCGGGCATTTGCCATTATGATCTCGTCGCTGTTGATCATAGCAGTGGCTATTTTGTTGATCAGCTTAAACGACGCCAACAAAGGTTTGATCAATATTGCCTTTGAGGTTTTTTCAGCCTTCAGTACGGTAGGACTTTCGTTAGGCATAACAGCGGGATTAAGTACAGTAAGTAAAATTGTTTTGATGATCACCATGTTCATCGGCAGGGTAGGAACGATCACCTTATTAGTCATCTTTATACGACAAAGCAGGCCGCTATACCATCGCTATCCAAAAGAAGACATTGCATTCTAAAACTTTATTATGAAATTCATTGTATTCGGGTTAGGTACATTCGGTGGCTCCCTTTCACACCAGCTGGTTGCATTGGGCCATGAAGTTATAGCGGTCGATCAGCGGCTTGAAGTAGTTGATAAGTATAAACATACAATCACCCAGGTTATAGCGCTAGACTCCACTAATAAAGAAGCTGTTGAGCAGCTTCCCTTAAGGGATGTTGACGCGGCGATAATAGGTATAGGAGAGAACGAAGGCGCCAATGTCATGACTGCTGCTTTGCTTAAACAAATAGGTGTCAGGCGAATAATTTGCCGGGTTATATCTCCCTTACAAAAAATAGTATTAGAGGCAATGAACATGCATGAATTTGTTCATCCGGAAGCCACAGCTGCTGAACGATTGGCCCTAAAACTTGATCTGCCTGGAGTAATTGACTCCTTCCAAATCAATCCTGATTACCGACTTTTAGAAGTTGCGGTTCCTCAACGCTACATTAACCGAACGATAACCGAGCTGGATCTTGCTAAAAAATATTGTTTGGTGCTGGTAACAATTTTAAAAAGAACACAAAACAAAACGCTTTTCGGCCACGATAAAAGTGAATTGAAAGTAGTTGGCATCGTTCCGGCCGACACTAAACTCCAGGTAGGAGATGTATTGCTGCTGTTCGGTGCTCCATCTGATCTCGAGAAGTTTATAGAAGGATAGCATTAGCTGCCAGGTTTGGTTATTCACTGGTAGCGAAGCCAAGGCGATGCAGGCCGACTTAATTTAAGGTCAGTTTTTGATTAAAATTTAGCAGGCCTTCAATTCAATCGTTGTCCCATGCCCCAACTCAGTGGTGGGGTAGCTCAGTTATACAGCAACAGCTTGCTACACAGCGATAACTATGCACACAACTGCTGTGTTGCAACAATGAAATAAGTACCCGGGCTATAATCGTAATGATCTTTTATGTACTTTATCCGGCAATCAAAACAATTGCTCCACAATGGATAACGATAAAGTTATTATTTCCGGTAACCGGAAGGTTAATGTTGAGGACCAGTCCCTCCGGTTGTATTTTCCGGATGCCCGCATAGAGTCTTTCAGCGTAGGTACATCGAGGGGTGTTGACGATGTGGTGCATACCGTTTCAGTAGAAAAAAATGATGTGGTTGTCCTGGAATTTGAAAACAACATCAAGTGGTTTTACGACTCTGCCGAATTTAAGGATAAGATCCGTCAACAACAACCCTTTGGTCGTGGCGCGGAGGCTTACGGAACACTTGTGGTTCCTTTGCAGTGGCAGGACACCGGTCAGTCGCGTGGCCTGATTTCAGGTGCATTGAAGTTGCTCGGCTTAAACGTTTTCAAGAATATTGTGGGCGAAAAAATTGCGAAATCAATTGCTCAGCGGATCGAGCAGAATAACCCAAACATTCTCTATCAATGCGACGCGGAATTTAACCTTGCCGCTACGTTCGACCCTACGTTGGCAAAAGATCCAAACGCAACCCACCTGCTTCTTCTGCACGGTACGGCATCTTCCACCAAAGGCTCATTCGAGGGCCTGATCAAACAGCAGGGTGGAACTGTTTACCGGGCATTGTTTAAAAAGTATGGTGGCCGGATCATCGCCTTTGAACATAGAACATTTACAGAGAGCCCGATCCGGAATGTTATTGCTTTACTCGAGCAACTACCCAACGACATTACACTAGACCTGTTGAGTCATTCAAGAGGTGGTCTCGTTGGTGAAGTGCTTGCAAGGATAGGTTCAGATACGGGGGATGGTATTTTCACCAAAAAGGAGCTTGCACTGCTAGGTAAAAATGAAGAAGCTGCCGGCCTTATTGCAGAGATTGCCACATTACAGGCAACCGTAAGCACAAAGCGGATCCGGATCAACCGGTTCATTCGGGTGGCATGTCCTGCTGCCGGAACCACACTGGTGTCGGACCGGATGGATACCATATTAAACGTATTGTTTAATGTGCTCAGTAATATCGGCGGCGAAACGGTTGGAACAATTGTCGATGGAATTAAGGCCCTTGTTACCGCAGTTGTAAATGAAAAAAATGACGTTAATACCCTGCCGGGAATCGAGTGTATGCGACCAACCTCTAATTTTATTAAAGCGCTTAACTTCTTCGAAACAAAGATCAATTCGGACCTTGTTGTTATTGCAGGCGACGCCCAGGGTGAAGGATTTGTCAGCCGTATAAAGATGTTCCTGGTTGACTCATTTTACAAAGAGGATAATGACCTCGTGGTAAATACAGGTTCGATGAAAAAGGGGACCAAACGGTTAAACCAATTCCCGATTTATGATGAACGCAAAAGTGAAGTCAACCATTTCAACTATTTCATCAATTCAGCAACCCAAAACATCATCTTCGAAGCCTTCGCAGGCAAAACAACGCAAAGCCGCGGGTTTTATAACAGTAACGACCTGGAAGTAACTGCCGCTAAAGAGGCGGTGTTGGAGACAAGCCGAAGCGGTCAAACCAAAGCCAACCAACCTGTACTTTATGTCATACCTGGGCTGATGGGTAGTCACCTTGAGGTAGATAATGAAAGGATATGGCTTAACTTTTACCAGGTTGCAACCGGCCAGATCAACCGGTTAAAGCTAACTGCAAATAATGTGAAAGCAGCTGGCATAAATGGCAACGCTTACAAGAGCATGGTAGACTTTTTCAGCAACTACTATTACGTCGTTCCTTTTGCCTACGATTGGCGAAAGTCCATCTTTGAGGCTGCCGATGAACTCAAAAACGACATCGAGAAAACACTCACGGAGACCAACCGCGACATTTCGTTTGTTGCACACTCCATGGGCGGACTTGTGCTAAAAGCCTTTGCAATAAAGTATGCGGGATTGTGGGAAGAGTTAAAGAAAAGAAGCAATTGCAGGGTACTCCTGCTGGGTACCCCAAATCAGGGTTCGTACGAAATTCCGAGACTCTTTTTAGGTATTGGTAAAAGCATAAACGCCATTGCCGCAATCGACCTTGCAAACGGCAAAAAAACGCTGATTGAACAGTTTGTCAACTATCCGGGGTTGCTCCAGCTCTTACCATCAAACAGCCAACAAGATTTTAACGATCCAAAATTGTGGAACGGCATTCTCCAGGCATCCAGGTACGGTTATCCAGTTCCCTCGTCTAATGATCTTGACAACTACCTTGAACTACAGCATACGTCGTTTCAGACGTTTCAATGGGATGAACAGGTTGTGCGATATGTTGCTGGTAAAGACGAGCAGACACCAAGCCGGTTAGAAGTTGACCAAAACAATAATAAGATAAATTTCTATGCTACCCCGCGTGGCGATGGTGCGGTAACATGGGACACTATTCCTCCTGAACTGCTCTCCAACACCTACTACATTAGTGCAGAACATGGCAAGCTTGCCGATCATGAGTCATCTTTTGCCGGGTACCGGGAAATCCTGGAAACGGGTAAAACAGACAAGCTATCAAAGAGGCAGCCCATGACGCGCAGTGAAAATAAGCTGGAGCTGATGCCCGATATGGAGCCTGTTACCGTTACCAATGAAAACGAGTTGTCGATGCACATCATGGGTATCACCATGAAAGAACAAGTGGTACCAACACAACAGCTGCGCATCTCCATAACCCATGGCGACATGGCCCACGCCGAATACCCGGTTGTTGCAGCACACTTTGAGGGTGATGGTATTGTAGAGGCAGAAAAGGTTTTGAACCAAAAGCTGAACAACTACTTCGGCATCCGGTATGACTCCAACAACTACCCCGGCAAAGTGGGTACACACGAAATTGTGTTCAACAGCAAAGCGCATCCAAAAGGCGGGATCGTTGTCGGGCTTGGTGAATTTGGGTCGCTTACCGAAAACAACCTGGTAACTACATTGAAGCAGGCGTTTCTAAGCTATATCATCAAAAACAAGGAAGACAACGGCTCCGGCGACGAACTCGGAATTTCTTACTTACTCATTGGAACAGGCTTTGGCGGATTAACAATTTACAGCTCCATCAAAGCGGTACTTACCGCTGTAAACGAAGCGAACGATTTCTTCCGCAAAAACCTGCGACAGGATTATACACTCATCAGCCATATAGAAGTTATCGAACTTTACCAACACAAGGCCGTACAGGCCGGACGCCTGATCTTTGGTTTGTTGAGGAACAGCACCCTGTTTAAAGAGATCAGCTTTAAGCCAAACGTGATCAGGAAAGTATCCGGAGCACGAAACGAGATACCTGATGAGTTCCAAACGGAATGGTGGCACCGGCTAAAAGTGTACGAGGAGCGAAGGGAACATGGTGATTCAATTAAAACCAGGATCATCAAATTCAGCTCTATCACCGACAAGGCCCGAACCGAAGAAGAGGTTCTTGCCACGAATATTTCCATTGTCGACCGGCTGGTTAAGCAGGCCGCCTCACAGACGATGCAAAACCTCCAGCTGTACGACACGTTGTACGAGATGCTGATACCAAATGCATTCAAAGGCTACGGATCCGATCTTCGAAACATCGTACTGATTGTTGACAAAGAAACCGCCAGGTATCCGTGGGAAATGTTGCGGAACGCATACAGTGGCAATACTGATCCGATTGTAACTAAAGCAGGATTTCTCCGGCAACTGAGCACTTCAACTTTCCGGCAAAACGGGACCAAAGCAGCTGCAGACAATGCACTCGTGATCGGAAATCCGATATTGAACAATTATTATCCAAACCTGCCCGGCGCAGCTGTGGAAGCTTCGCAGGTCGCGTTGCAATTGAAAGAGAAAGGATATGCGGTGCAGGACTTTATCGAATCAGACAGTTCTGAGCTGGTGTTGAGCCTGTATTCGCGGGGTTATAAAATCATTCATATTGCCGCCCATGGGGTGGTTAATGATAAAAAGACCGGCCACACCGGGGTTGTGCTTGGCGAAGAACTCATCTTGACCCCTTCGGACTTTAAGCAGATCAGGCAGGTGCCCGAACTGGTGTTCATTAACTGTTGTTCGCTTGGAACAATCGACAAACAAGATGAAGAACGATTGCAACGGAAATATGAAGTTGCCGCCGGTGTAGGTACCCAATTAATCGAGATGGGTGTACAGGCAGTGATTGTTGCAGGCTGGGAAGTAGACGACAACGCTGCACAAAGTTTTTCAGAAAGGTTTTACCAGGAGTTACTCGCCGGGCGACCCTTCGGCGAATCGGTACGGCTTGCGCGGGAAGCAACTTATAAAACGTATCGCGACAAAAATACATGGGGCGCATACCAGTGTTATGGTGATCCCTTTTACAGCCTCAGGCCGATATCGTCGCATACCAAAACAAAGACCTACGAATTTTGTGACCCCGTTGAAGCAATCAACAAATTACAATCACTGGTTAGCCGGATAGAAGCGGCAACAAGCCGTGGTGAAAAGGACCGGGTTAACGATGAGATTGACGCTGTGCTGGCCGCGATTAACCTGCACCCCGACTGGAAAAACGATGCGCAGATCAACCAGCTGTTGGCTGAATTGTATAAAGAGTCGGGAGATCATAAAAATGCGATTACTTACTACGAGTTGTTGTTTGCTGTAGAGGAGGCCAATTTCTCCGTACGTTCCATTGAGCAATACTGTAATATCAAGATCAAAGTTGCGGTTAAATCATTCCAGGAAGGTGAAATAGGAGAGGACGAAGCAAACAAGGTTATTGATGAATGTTTACAGCAACTGGAAAACCTTTCTTATGTGGTGACGGCTGAGCGTTACAATATGATCGCAAGTGGGTACAAGCGTAAAGCAGAAGTAAACCGTGCCAGTTCCAAGGCAAGCATAACCAGCCTGGTAAAAGCAGCAGGCTACTATCAGCAAGCATACCTCCACCTTCAGAACACGAGGGGACAGGTTCATTTTTATCCTTTTTATAATTGGTTAATACTTGCTGCGCTGTTAGATCACCTATTGCTTAAAGGTGAAAAGAACCAGCAGAAGTCGCTGCTGAGCGTGCCGGAGCAAATTGAGGAACTGATGACTGCGGCGAGCGATTTCGCAATTGAAGAAGATAAGCGCAAACCCGATTTCTGGAACAAATCTGCGCCATCCACTCAATACCTGTACCAGCTGTTGACGGCAACAAACACCAAAGCAGCGGCTGCGCATTTGCAACAGATCGTCGACAATTATGAGCAGGCTAAGGATGTGGAAGGTTCTCCCAAAAAGCTCACCGCCATCGCCGAGCTCGCGACCTTCATTTCTATAACGCTGGAGTCGAACAAAGCGAAGTTCAAAGACATGGCCGTAACGGATACAAAGATCAAATTGCTGAAGCAGGTGGCGGAGCGCTTAGGGTAAGGAGAAGGGTTGAGCAGGAAGCAATTGCTCTATTGTACTTAGTGAGGGATGGGGTTGATGTTTCGGCAGAAACCTGCCAATGGAACTTGTTTTTTCGCTGAGGAAACTGGCTCTTTGGTATCCAGCTGCATACAAGCCTCCGGTGCATAGAAAACGTAGACGACGCCTTCGGCGAATGAAGCCGTTTACCGTAGAGACGCGGAGGAGCAGAGGAATACACGCAGAGTTTACGGAGGTACGCCTTCGGCGTTTAAGAAACCATCTAACGCAGAGTACGCTAAGGGAATACACGCAAAGAGCGCAAGGAAGAATGGATGCAGGATTTATTTAGTTGGTTAGCAAAGAGACGCCTTCGGCGTAAAAAGCCATTTACCGCAGAGACGCGGAGGAGCGGAGGAATACACGCAGAGTTGACAGAGGTACGCCTTCGGCATTTGAGGGAGCAGAGTGGGTGATCCACGTGAATGTTTTTTTATTATTTAATCTAGATCGCGAGATCCGTTTTCCGCTCCATTGGAGCGCCCTGTTTATAGAACGGTTTAGGGAAAATGGTTTATGGCTCCATAGGAGCCTCCGGGGCATAGAAAACGCAATCAAGCGCCTGCGGCGTTAAGGTTAGCAAAGAGACGCCTGCGGCGTAAAAAGCCATTTACCGCAGAGATGCAGAGGAGCGGAGGAATACACGCAGAGGTTACTGAGGGACGCCTTCGGCGTTTAAGAAACCACTTAACGCAGAGTACGCTAAGGGAATACACGCAAAGAGCGCAACGAAGAATAAATGCGGTATCGATTCAGAAGGTAGGCAAAGAGACGCCTTCGGCGTAAAAAGCTATTTACCGCAGAGACGGAGAGGAGCGGAGGAATTCACGCAGAGTTGGCAGAGGTACGCCTTCGGCATTAGAGGGAGCAGAGTGGGTGATCCACGTAGAGCCCTTTTAAATTTTAATCTAGATCGCTAGATCGGTTTTCCGCTGCATAGGAGCGCCCTGTTTATAGTAAGGTTTAGGGAAAATGGTTTATGGCTCCATAGGAGCCTCCCGTGCATAGAAAACGTAATGACCGCCTTCGGCGTTTAAGAAACCACTTAACGCAGAGTACGCTAAGGGAATACACGCAAAGAGCGCAACGAAGAATAAATGCGGTATCGATTCAGAAGGTAGGCAAAGAGACGCCTTCGGCGTAAAAAGCTATTTACCGCAGAGACGGAGAGGAGCGGAGGAATTCACGCAGAGTTGGCAGAGGTACGCCTTCGGCGTTAGAGGGCGCAGAGTGGGTGTTTATAACATTTAACCATTGAAATTGATATCCACCATATTTCTACAACCTCGTTCGAATAATCGCCTGAGTTTTCCGCTCCATAGGAGCGCCCTGTTTATAGAGAGGTTTATGGAAAATGGTTTATGGCTCCATAGGAGCCTCCGGTGAATAGAAAACGTAATCACTGCCTTCGGCGTTTAAGAAACCGTTTAACGCAGAGTACCCTAAGGGAATACACGCAAAAGAGCGCAAGGAAGAAAAATGCTTTAATACTTGATTAGCAAAGAGACGCCTGCAGCGTTAGAGAGAGCAGGATCGGTGATCCACGTAAGGCTGTTCTAAAAATTCAAGAGATGGAGTTTACTATGGCTGCCTCCTTCAGGGGAACGTTAGCTTAAAGGCTTAATAGCGAAGAAAAGGTAAGTGAGTGACAACCGTCCGAATGGCTCATCCGGGCGGGCAACGATGTTGAAAATGTTGCCCCGCTGGTCACAAGAAAAACGATCAGGCTATAAATGAGATGGCGGCCATACGGGCCGCCATCTCATTTATTTTTAAAATCTAATTTTCAATCTTTGACCGTTCATACACCAGGTTGGGTTGGTCGCCCTCATCTGGCGGATTGCTTTTGTTGTTCCGGTTGGCAACCACCAAATAATAAATGGGTATACCCAGCAAGGTGATGATGAGTCCCGGCCAGGTAAAGCGGGGTTTGTAAACGATCAGCAACAGGCAAAACGTTAATCCCATCAGGATATAAATGATCGGCAGAACAGGGTAACCAAATGCCCTGTATGGACGCTCCGCATCGGGACGTTTTTTGCGCAGGATAAATATGCCCCCAATCGTAAGCATATAAAAACCAACAACCACAAATGAAATCATGTCGAGCAGGTCGCCGTACTTGCCGCTAAGGCTCCACGCACAGGCGAAAACACATTGCATCCAAAGCGAATAAGCCGGCACGGCATTCTTGTTGAGTGTTCCGACCTTTTTGAAAAACAAACCATCTTTTGCCATGGTATAGTAAACCCTTGCACCGGCAAGAATAAGCCCGTTGTTACAACCAAAAGTGGAAATCATAATCATCAGGGCAATAATGATTGTCCCGATATTACCAAAGATGACATTGGATGCTACAACAGCAACACGGTCTTTTTCGGCCGAAGCAATTTCCTGCAGGGGAAGCACCCCGGTGTACATGATGTTCGTAGCAATATAAATGATCGTTACGATGGCTGTACCGAGAAATAAACTCAGTCCAATATTGCGTTTAGGATTTTTGATTTCGCCGGCGATAAATGTCACATTGTTCCAGGAGTCGCTGCTGAAAATAGACCCAACCATTGCTGCGGCAATTGCACCCAGTGCTGCAATCATCGTGTAGTTAGCGGTGCTGCCGTCGGGATTTAATTTCTGCATGCTCCAGGCATTTGTCCAGTTGGCTTCCCAGATTTCGGGCTTAAGCATAATTAAGCCAAAGATGATGAGTCCAAAAAGACTAAGCAACTTGGTTAAGGTGAAAGTGGTTTGAATAAGCTTACCGCTCTTAATGCCACGGGTATTAATATAGGTAAGTAATATAATCACGAGAATCGAAAGCAATTGAGCAGGGGAGATGGCAATAAACCCCAGGTCTATAGCAACAAGGTCCTCGCTAAGTTGCGGAACGAGGTACGCGGTAAATTTTGCAAAAGCGACACCAACTGCAGCAATCGTTGCCGTTTGGATAACGGAAAAGAAGCTCCAGCCGTAAAGGAACCCAATCAGGGGGTTGTAGGCCTCTTTAAGGTATACGTATTGTCCACCCGCCCTCGGAAACATAGCACTTAACTCTCCATAACTCAGTGCCGCCGAAACGGTCATAAAGCCGGTAATCAACCAAACTGCAACCAGCCAGCCTGCACTGCCGACATTTCGGGTAATATCAGCCGCCACGATAAAAATTCCCGAGCCGATCATTGAACCGGCAACGATCATGGTTGCATCTAATAACTTGAGGGAAGGTTTAAAGGTTGTTTCCGACATAAGCAGTTAAGGATGAGTTTAGATAAAAAGCGGAAGTTAGTGTAATTACCTATTGTGTGCAGAAAGCAACATAGTATAATCTTAATGATTTGTTCCCGCAAATTAACTTGGGTATGGGGTTGTAAAACCTGACAAGGGGTGATTAAAAAGGTTGGCGGGCAGGCGTTTTAAACACATTTACCCGACTGAACACCTTTAGAAATGACGCAGCTAATTAAAACAAACAAATGTCTCACCGGTAAACCAGTTAGAAAAAGCAGGAAATATTGGTTAATAATTGCGTAGCTGTGGCCGTAATAATACGATATTTTTATGCTTTGAGCTGCTAATCTACCGGCACTTGCCTTACGACTTTTCCCTGGAATTCTTTTTTGACCTTAAAACTTAATTTATGACTCAAAGGTTTATCAACCTGTTATGCATGGGTGTTTTGTTTTGTTGCAGTCTTACGCTGAAAGCGCAGACGGGAACAGTAAGGGGTAAGGTGCACACAGGAGATGGCTCGCCGGTAAGTGGCGCCTCTGTTACTGTAAAAAACTCCACACGCGGTGCCTTTACTACAGAAGATGGATCATTTGCATTACCGCTGCAAACGAAAAGTACCCTTGTAATTAGCGCAGTGGGTTATGCAACAAGAGAAATATCGGCAACACCCGGCGAAACGCTTGACATCGCCTTAAACAGGCAATCACAAATGATGGACGAGGTAGTAGTGACCGCCCTGGGCATACGTCGCGAAAAACGCCAGCTGACTTACAGTACACAGGAGGTTAAAGGTGATGTATTAACCGCCACAAAAGAGCCCAACGTGCTCAATGCACTCACCGGCCGTGTGTCCGGTGTTCAGGTTACGTCATCTACCGGACAACCGGGTAGTTCTTCGAGGATTGTCATCCGGGGTACAAGTTCGCTAACGGGCGATAACGAGGCCCTGATTGTATTAGACGGTGTTCCCATCAATAACAGCGAGACCGGGGCGGGCGTTGGTCCGGGTTCAGGATCCAGCAGGCTCTCCGACATTGATCCAAACATCATTGAAAGTATCAATATATTAAAAGGGTCTGCAGCGTCGGCACTTTATGGTGCGAAGGCAGCTCGTGGTGTGGTAATGATCACCACAAAAAATGGTAATGGCAACCGCAAGGCTCAATTAAACTTTACCACCCAGTACTCACTGGAAACACCAATCCTTCCCGAGGTGCAGGATAAATATGCGCTAGGTGATTTTGGGGTTTACGCCAATGGCGAAACCGTAAAAACAAGCACGGTATGGGGACCACGTATCGATACCCTGAAGGTTAATGGCCAACCTGTTTATAACAGGAACCCGATGAAGGATTTCTTCCAGAATGGCATTACCCTAACTAATACGCTATCGGTGAACGGCGGGGTAGGTAAATCGAATTACTTCTTCTCCTACTCGTACCTGGATCAGAAAGGTACCGTACCAACAACCGACTTAAAACGGCACACGGCTTTTGCAAAATATACTACTGCAATAAGCGACAAGTTCACCAGTGTGTTCCAGTTCAATTATGCATCTTCCGTAAACCATCGTATTCCTGAAGGATACGACCTGATCAGCCCGATCTGGACCGTCTATACGGCCCCATTTACCTGGAACCCGTTGCCCATCTATGATGCACAGGGCAACCAACGCGTATTCAGGGCTTCCCGCAACAACCCTTACTGGGCGCTTGAAAATGCGAAACGCGAAACCAGGGTGAACCGTTTTATTCCAACCTTTACCCTTACCTATGCGCCAACAGACTGGCTAAGCGTAACCGAGCGCCTTGGTGCCGACATCTATGCAGATCAGACCAAATACTATGAAGCGCCAAGCACCCTGGTAGGAACAACCGGAACCATACGTGACCAAAACAATAATTTCCGCCAGTTCAATCATGACCTCATCATCCAGGCTAATAAAACGTACGGCGACTTTGGAGTCAATTTGCTTGTTGGAAACAACGTACTATCTACCTACAGCCAATTATACGATATTACCGGAAGCGGATTAACCATCCCTTCATTTACAAATGTCACCAATGCGGCAACCATTGTTGCAAATCAAACCTATAGCCTGACAAGGAAGGTTGGTTTTTATGGCCAGGCAAACGTGGACTACAAAAGGTTGTTAAACCTGTCCTTAACCGGAAGGTATGATGGATCTTCTGTACTGTCGCAAGACAATAATTGGTATCCTTATGGTTCGGCTTCAATGGGCTTTATCTTCTCCGAACTGTTTTCCAGCAGGGCAATCAATTTTGGTAAAGTACGTGTTTCCTATTCTGCGGTTGGTAACGACAACATCGGTGCCTACAGCCTCACCACGCCATTTTCGCGGCCGGCAAATTTCCCTTTCGACGGGCGTGCCGGATTTCGCCTGACCAGTAATCTTGGAAACGCTGACTTGAGAAATGAAAGGACGAACGAATTTGAAACTGGGCTTGAAATGCGGTTCCTAGCCAACCGGATCGGATTAGAAGCAAGTTACTTTAGCCGCCAGCACAACGATCTGCTCACCAGCAGTGTTCCCATTTCTGCGGCAACTGGATTTAGTTCTACCACCATCAACTCGGGCAATATGACTAACAAAGGCGTAGAAGTATTATTGAGTGGAACACCTGTTAAAACCGGCAAGTTTACCTGGGACGTTATGGTGAACTATACGAAAATCAAAAATGAGGTAACAAAGGTCAACGCAGGTCTCACCAATATTTCACTTGGCCAAACCTTCGCTTTTGTTGGCCAGCCTTATGGTAGTTTTTACAACACCGGTTATGTCTATAATGATGAAGGAAGGATAATGATCGACAAAGACGGTTTACCAATTGTAAGCGGAACAAAAATAATCGGCAATCTTCAACCGGATTGGCTTGGCGGACTGAATAACTCATTTCGCTATGGCAACCTGGCGCTAAGCTTCTTTTTCGACATGCGTAAGGGTGGCGACATCCTCAATTCAGATGATCGTTATGGTTACTTTTATGGCACACCAAAGGTCACCGAAAATCGTGAAGACCGGGTGATACCAGGAATTAGCACTGTTGATAATAAAGAAAATACCAAGGTGGTGACCGCAAGAAGTTATTACCAGCGTTTAAACCTGATTTACGAATCGGTGATACAGGATGGAACTTATATTAAATTGAGAAACGTAAACCTTTCTTACAACTTCAACCAGAAGTTGCTGCAACGCACGCCGTTCGCATCAGCCTCACTGACTGCTACCGGGCGGAACCTTTGGATACATGCACCCCATTTTACCGGTTCCGATCCGGAGGTAAGCACTTTTGGCAGCACAAACGGTTCACAAGGTGTTTACGGCTACTCCGTACCAACATCCCGTTCCTATAATTTAACGCTAAGTGTCACACTTAAATAGGCCCGTTCTTTCCAGCGATCAATAAAAAAACACGAATGAAAAAAATAATATATTCCCTACTTATACTCACGACCATTATAGGCGCCGGCTGCAAAAAGTTTATCGACGTCAACAAAAATCCGAATGAACCAACGGAAGTAACGGAGAAGCTGTTGCTTTTGCCCATTGAACATGCCATTACGCATAATATTGCTGCTGGCGGACCGGGTTCGGCATTTGCGCATTTAAACCAGGTCATGCAGAACATTGCACTAAACCAGCCGATCCCGAACTTTGGTACGTACAATTACACACCCACCAACTTTGATGAAGCCTGGTTGAATGTTTATGTGGTCTGCCTCCAAAATCTGCAGGTCTTAAAGGCCCAGGCAGAAAAAAATGGCAACCTTAACTATGCCGGCATCTCAAAAATACTTACTGCCTATACACTTGGTATAGCGACGGATATGTGGGGTGATATCCCCTACAGCCAGGCTTTCAAGGGCAGCGAGAACTTCTTGCCCGCCTACGATAAGCAGGAGGATATTTATAAGGAGATGCAATCGCTGCTGGACAATGGTATTGCAGACATCAACAAAAACACCGGCATTAAACCGGGCACTGACGACATGTATTATGCGGGAGACATGGCTAAATGGAAACGGGCTGCTTTTACCCTGAAGGCACGTTACCATATGCACCTCACGAAAGTGTATCCTGCTGCACAACAGGCTGATCTTGCACTAGCAGCACTCGATAGTGGCATGACCGCCAACGCGGACGACATGCGACTGTTATACCCGGGAGCAGCAAACTCTGAAAACCGGTACAACCTGTTGATGCGACCTGTTGAGACCCTAATTATGGCATCGACAATTGTTGACACACTACTGGCCCGCAACGATCCGCGTATCGGCCAATTAATTGCGCCCGCGAAATCGGATAATGTATACCGCGGCAGACAGATCGGGTATGTTGGCCCATTACCAAACCTGAATACATTTTCGGTAATCGGACCCGCATACGGTAACGCCAACTCGCCGCTATACCTGCTTACCTACTCAGAGGCGCTTTTCTTACGTGCAGAAGCAACACTCATTAAATCCGGTGCTGCAGCAGCACAGCCGATCTACCAAAACGGCATCCGGTCGCACATGACTAAGCTGGGTGTGAGTGCAACCGCAACAAATGATTATATCAACGCAAGAGGCACCCTGACGGCTGCAAATGCCTTGCAGCGTATCATGGAAGAGAAAAGTATATCAAATTTCCTTTCTGTTGAAAACTATACCGACTGGCGGCGCACAGGCTATCCCCTGTTGACACCACCACCAAATGCCTTGTCTGAAGTTCCAAGAAGATTCCTATATCCACAAACCGAGATCAATACCAATCCCCAGCCACAACATAGTGCAAAACTCACCGACCGGGTTTGGTGGGATAAGTAAATTCATTAGTTCATAAGTATTAAAACAACAAGCCGCGGAACTATTCTGCGGCTTGTTGTTTTAAGCGTGGTGTATAATAATGAAACTTCGATCCTTACGATATGAACTTCACATGACTAAAGAAAAATGGACAGTAAATGCTTAGTACATTTCATTTACCAGCTGCATTGGATCGAGTTGCCATTATGCTACAAAGTACAAGAGTGCGACGCAACGATGTCTCACAAAATACCTGAAGCCGGGTCCATAATTGCTTTACTAAACGCCATAGATGATTACAAACGAAAAGATGTTCGGTATTTAACTTATGTGTTTTTTGGACCAGCAATAGGATGGCTATTGCACATGGTTTCCCGCCCGGCTGCGCCAGTCGAACGTCCGCCCGGCTGAAGCCATTCGGACGGGGGCGTCGAACGCTTGCACCGTAATCTACTAATGGGCTTTAAAAATCAACATATCAACCAGTCAACTTATCAACCTCTCAACTGATCAACCTCTCAACTGATCAACCAACCTACCTCAAGGTCGTTTCAAACAACTTCAGTATCCGCTTATACTCATCCGTCCAGCTACTGGGCTCTACAAAGGCGTGGTCCTCCAGCGGGTAAACTGCGAGTTCCCAATTTTCCTTGCCGAGTTCAATGAGCCGTTGGTTTAACCGAACCGCGTCCTGGAAGTTCACGTTTACATCTACCATACCGTGACAGATCAGTAAATGATCCTTCAGGCCCGCGGCAAAATTGATTGGTGACGAACGCGCATAAGCAATGCTGTCATTAAAAGGTTCGTTGAGGATATTTGATGTATAACCATGATTATAATGCGCCCAGTCAGTTACTGGTCGTAAAGCAGCAGCTGCCTTAAAAACACCTGGTTGGGTAAACATGGCCATCAGCCCCATAAAGCCACCATAGCTTCCACCATACATTCCTATCCGGTTGGAGTCAATCCCCATTTCTTTAACCAGGTACCTTGCTGCATCCACTTCATCATCCAGGTCCTTGCCGCCCATGTACCGGTAGATACCCGTTCTCCAGTTTCGACCATAACCCGCGCTGCCCCGGTAGTCGATGTCGATAACCGTATAGCCCTTATCTGCAAGCAGGTTATTAAACATATACTCCCGCGGATAGCTGGAACTCCACCAATATTCAACGTTTTGCAGGTAGCCGGCGCCGTGCACAAAAATCACTGCTGCATTATTCTTTTTGCCCGCAGGCGGTTCAAAAACCCGTGCATGAATGGGCTGACCATCTCTTGCGGTAATCGTAAAAATTTTGGTATCCCGCCATGGGTACGCTTTAAATTCTTCACTTTGCCCTTTATCGGTTACCTGGATCGCCTTTTTACCGGCGGCATTTTCCTGGATGTACAACTCCGGCGGACGGTTGATATACGAATACCGGTAAGCAATGTATGTTTCATCGGGTGACATCGAGACTTCATACCCGCCGGTCATCGTGGTTATCTTTTCTTTACCACTGCCATCGGTTTTAATTCGATACCAGTGCTGTTTGCCGGGATGTTCTTCATTGCTGAGCAGGTAAAAATGTGATCTAGCTTTTGAGAGTACCAGGTCCTGAACCTCGTAATTTCCGGTAGTAAGTTGCTTTTTCAATGCGGTGACAAAGTTGTACGAATACAAATGCGAATAGCCTGTAGCCTCACTCTGAAAGTAGCATTCGTTATCATTGATCCAACCAATTTTTGCAGCAAAACCGCTCACCCCGGGACCACCAATCCAGGCTTCGTCCCGCTGCCGGTCAACTGCCTTTAGTTTACCACGGGCGGGATCCAGCTCCATGATCCAACGGTCTTTGTTGTCCTGCGAACGGATATCGACGATTGCCCTGCTTCCGCTTTCATTCCAGTTAATCCCGGTTACCACAACAGCTCTTGGCGTTGGCTTTCGACCGGCAAACTTCTGCGGGTAATCCTTCATGTAGTCGGGTACATCCATAATGCCCGGCAGCGAATCCGTGGCAACTGCTAATACGCTATCCTGTTCACGGTCAAACACAAAAAACTCCGACCGCCCGGTTGGTGCGCCAACCTTTGTTCTCCCGGGTATATCAGTAGTATACCCGCTTTCTGTAACATAATCAGGAACGATGATCGTTTTTGCATTCGACGCAGATTGTGTAAGCCGGTAGGTCACAAATCTTCCGTTCGGGCTTACCTGCGCTCCTTGTACAAGGCGGTCTCCAATCGCGATTGCCTTAACAGTATCCGCAATCTTCATTGACTTCAGGAATGAGTCGCGTTGCGCTCGCTTAAGTTGCCGTTGCTTTAAAACATCGGATGTAGTAAGCTGGTTTTCCTTCAGCCACTGCTCCTGGGAAACTGTTGGTGTGGCACCTTCAGAACGGCTGCCGGCTGCGGCCGTAGCAGTCCTGTTACCTGTTGCACCTGTTCTTGCACCTGCTGTTGCAACCGGTTCGGTTGACCTCGCGAAATTTGTGAGTTGCCGGGTGACACCGGTTTGAAGATCCCAGGCATATAGATTTTGGTTCCTGTTGAAAACAATCCATTGATCCCGGGCGGCAAACCGTGCATTGTTTTCGATGTCTTCCGTTTGAGTAATCCGGGTTGTTTTGTTTGTCTTTATATCGAGCAGGAAAATATCGTTTCGATATGCATAGGCCAGCTGGGTACGGGCCGTATTGTAAGATCCATTTCCCGTGGCCGCCGTTTGCAAAGCCTGGTTATAGTTAGCCTTTGTTATGGATTTTGTTTGCACCGTATATGCATATACGGAGTCCGAAACATTTCTCTCAGGGTTCCAGTTAAACAATACAGACTTGCTATCCATTGCCCAGTTCAAACCTGACGGAGAGCTGCCTATCCATTTCTGATCCTTCATGATTTTCTCTACCGTTAGCTGTGCCCGGCTGGTTAACGTTACAAGTAGCAGGAGAGCGGGAAGTAAGTTGCGCATGTTACATTTTAAATTGACAAAGAGGTACGTTGGAAATTATACACTTTAAGGTAAACGGCAAATTTTAAAACCTGCATTGCAGCTACCGACCCATATACCGGTCTCAATAGCCATAGCATTTTTTTGGAGCCAACAGCATACCGCGGGGCAACCCCGGTTGTGTCACTCCCTTGTACCCCATCTTTTCATGGCGGCCGCTCACAATTGGTTTGATAACATGTGGCCACAACAGCTGGATAGATGAAAAGCACATGGCTGCCAACTCAATTATTGCAGACGACAATTATGTCAGTTTCCGATTAAACCCGCTTTATCGATTTGCTTCAATGGTCACCGCTGTTCAACCAAATTCCCAGGCGTGCTCATGAGTTTATGGGGACATGCTCGGGAATTGGCGGACACCTGCTCCAAGACAACGCTAACCCAAGAGCGTAACAGCTATACCTATTATTTAATGTTTGCATAATTACTTGTGTTTGATTAATCCGTATTTTAAACGCTGAAATGCTCGTTAAACTTTTGTAATTCAATACTTATGAACCCAATTCTACGCAGTGCTTTGGTGCTGACGATTATCATCCTATTTCCGTTTGTAAACTTTAGCCAGTCGAAGAGGGACTATTCGGTTTTGCTGCATTCAGGAAAGTATACACCACCAGAAAACCTTAAGACACTTTCGCCCGACTCCCTCCTGTTTCAGAAAAGCAGGTTTAGCGCTAAATATTATGTTGCATTACAGTTTACAGAACTTCCTGGCGAAACCGTAAAACAAACAATTGCTCAAAAGGGTATTCAATTATTCGACTATTTACCCAATAACACCTACACGGCGGCTATACCGCAGCAATTCGACGTATCAACCCTAAAGGCACTTCCTCTCCGGAGTGTTTTCCGGTTGGAAGTATTTCAAAAAACAACTCCTGAGATTTTGAAAGTCAGCTTTCCCGCACATGCGATTAAGGCGGCCGGCTATGCTGACGTAACGGTCATCACCTATGAGACCGTTAATGTAGCCAGCCTGTTACCAGCGCTGGAAAGTTTAAACACCAGCATCCTCCAGGAATTACCGATGTACCGGAGTTTTATTTTGCGGGTACCCTTAAACAAAATAACAGAAGTCGTAGACCTTCCATTTGTACAATGGGTAGAACCGATTGATCCACCAAATCGCGAAGAGAATTTACTCGGCAGAAGCCTTCATAGGGTAAACGTTTTAAATGATGGTATACGAAACCTGAAAGGCGATGGCGTGAACATTGGCATATGGGATGGAGGCGAAGTAAGTACCCATGTCGATTTTAGCCCGGCATCAAGACGCCTTTTCCTGATGGAGCAGGGAATACCTAACTCGCATACTACCCATGTAGCAGGCATCATCGGCGGCAAAGGTGTGATTGACCCCAAAGCAAGGGGAATGGCACCTAATTCAACACTTTACTCATACGATTTCACCGGAACAGTTACCAATGAACTCTTTAATGCCATCCGGGATTATAATCTTGCCGTGAGCAATCACTCCTATGGCGGCAGCGCTCCCGCTGCATGTAATGTAACCAGCAACCAGATTGGATATACGGCAACCAGCCGGAACACAGATATCAACCTGAATACCTATACCGGGCATTTGCACGTTCATTCTTCGGGAAACTCACAAACATCATGTCCCAATGGATGGTACACGATCACAGGCTTTGGTAAAACAGCAAAGAATAACATTCTTGTTGGTGATATCGCGACCACTGAGGCAATCTCTGCCAGTAGTAGTTATGGTCCTGCGGCAGATGGAAGGATCAAACCCGAATTGAGCGCCTTTGGCTCCAACGTGCTTTCAACTTACCTGCCTTTAAACAGCTACGGCACGATCTCCGGAACATCGATGGCCACTCCTGGCGTTGCAGGTACACTCGCCCTGGTGGTGCAGCGCTACCGCCAACTGAATAACAATACCGATCCACCTTCATCATTGATCAAGGCCGTTGCCTGTAATACCGCGAGAGACCTCGGCAATCCCGGACCCGACTATCGCTTTGGCTTTGGCAGGATCGATGGGCTTGCAGCAGTTGAAGCGTTGGAACAAAACCGCTACGTATTAAACCGTATAACAACTGCACTGGTAAATACTACTTTAATCACGGTTCCCCAGGGCACGGCTAAACTAAAGGTGATGTTGACGTGGAACGATCCTGCAGGGGCAGCCAACTCAAGCAGGGCCCTCGTGAACAATTTAAATCTTGCTGTAGTCAACGGCGCTGACACCACGCTTCCATGGACACTCGACCCGGTAAATCCTGCAAACAATGCAACCAGGGCTGTTGACAGTGTAGGCAATATCGAACAGGTTACAATCGATAATCCCGCGGGTGGAAACTACATCTTAAGCGTGGCTGGGGCAGCCGTACCGGTGGGCAATGCACAGGAATATTCGCTTACCTGGCAAATCGATTTACCGTCAATAGTGCTTACCTACCCAAACGGGGGAGAGTCACTTGATCCGGGTTCGGAAGAAACCATCACCTGGAACAACGCAGGCATTTCCGGCGCACAAACGGTGCAGTACTCGCCCGATAACGGTTCAACCTGGTTAAACATTTCAACAACGGTTGCAGCAAATACAACCCGGCTTGCGTGGACAGTTCCTGCGGGTTTAAACACTTCGCAGGCGCTTGTAAGGGTAATCAGCGGCAACATTTCTGATGTAAGCGATGCGCCATTTAAAATTCTTGGAACACCTAAAAATCTGGGACTGGTAAAAAATTCGTGTACAGCAAATACCCTAACCTTTGAGTGGACCCCTGTTGCAAATGCTACACACTACGACTTGTACCGGTTAGATACCGCCTCTGCCGAATGGCTACCATTTGACACCGACATTACATCGGGCAATTATACCGCAACCGGACTTTCAGCAGGCGCAAACTTTTGGTTTACCTTACGTGCAAAAAACATCAGCACCGGCGCAATTAGTGAACGTGCAATCGCGATTAATGCTACGGTCCCTGCCACTGGAGTAAGTCCGGTGTCAGCAATCAGCGGCCCCTCTGTTTTATGCGCGGGAACATCCGGTATAACCTACAGCATCCCGCAAGTTAGCGGAGCAACAAATTACCGGTGGAGTGTGCCTTCCCGCGCAAGCATACTTAGCGGACAGGGAACACCATCCATCCTGGTAAGTTACCCGAGTGGTAGCCGGAGCGGAGATGTGGGAGTTTCGGCCTCTAATGGAGTTTGCCGGACAGCAGCAAATCTTCCGGTTGTAGTTAAGCAGGCTCCGGTACTCACCTTAATCCCTGTTGACACCGCCATATGTGATCCTGCAGGTGCAACGCTTACGGTAATGGAACCCACCCGCTCGGGCATCAGCACAGTCCCTTGTACAGGCAGCAATGTTTCCGCAACGATAGGCACATTCACCAACTCAAATACATCAACGGGTTACCCCTATGTTTATGGTAATTATTTCGAAAGTGCTAAAATGCACATCCTGTTGCGTTCTTCCGAGTTAATCGCAATGGGTGTGGTTGCCGGAACAAAAATAACATCCATTGGATTTGACGTTGTAAATACAAACAACTGCGGAACAATCAAGGGGTTTACCATAAAGCTTGCGCAAACCAGGAACTCGGTGTTAACCGGAATACCAGATTACAATTCAGCAACGGTTTTGAACCCTGTAGACTACCAACCTGTGCCGGGTATAAACACCCATACCTTTAATAATGCTTTCGTATGGGATGGTATATCCAACCTTGTGGTCGAGATCTGTTATAATAACGACAGCGGGCCGGCAAACGATGCAACGGCGAATGCTTCCGTTAAATTCGGCTCACCGGGTTTTGTAGGTTATTCAATTATTACGGGATCCGATGCCGGATCAATGTGCGGCTATACCGGTCCCGGAACACAAATCAACAACAACAGGCCGATTGTAACGCTAAATGGTTGTGCCGCTTCACCTACACCGGCCGATTATACGTGGGCACCGGCAACAGGACTTAATACAACTACCGGTACAACCGTAATTGCTACCCCGGCAACTACAACCTCTTATACGGTGAGCATCACTAATGCAGAGGGTTGCATGGCAACTGCAACAACAACGGTTCATGTACCAAATAGCCCATCGTCTACCGGCAGCAACGGCCCGGTTTGTATAGGTGGCACCTTAAAGCTATTTACTTCACCGGCCCAGGCAAATAAATATGCATCAGCAAAATTCACCGAAGTAACTCATTTCAGGGGAGGAACCGGTGCTACAGAACCTTATCCGTCTTTTGTTTCAGTCGCGCCCGCAGATGATTTTGTTGAGATCAGCAACCTGGATAATGCAAACCCAATCAACTTGTCGGGGGTGCTGTTTGAGCTCTGGACAGGCACATCGTTAAACAGATCATATCGTTTTCCAGCCAGTGCAATCATTCCGCCCAACGAGGTGCTGGTACTACACCTGGGAAGTGGGGCTGATGATGAAACTAACCGGTACTATAACACCGGAGGTAATTTCAACCCTATCGCATCCTCAACAGGTGCCGGCTTCCTGTTAAGATCAGGCAGCAATATGATAGACGTTGTTGCAACGAATGGGTATACATGGCCCGCATCATCGGGCATTACAGCCGCAGATTGGTTTGGTAATGTACCCGCCGCAACAAACCTGGCAGGGATCATAAGAACAGCTGCTGTTGACACCGACTCCGCTTCAAACTGGACAACAACTTCGGCAATTACACAATCGATTGGCAGGTACAACGGAAATTACGTCAACATATCTCCATACCTGTGGACCGGGCCAAATGGCTTTACCTCCACCGCGCAAAATCCACAGATTACCAACGTTACAGCAGCGGCAACCGGTAATTACAATGTCACGATTGCGGGCGGTAATGGCTGTGCAACCACCCAGGGCACAAGCGTCACAATCGGTGCAGGCGCCCTGCCCGACATTACGGCCAATTACCTCGCCCCGGCTTGTGTAAATGGAACAATTAACTTAACGGCAAATAGCTCGGTACAAAATGCTTCTTATACGTGGACCGGTCCGGCGGGATTTACTTCAGCTACCCGGAACCCGGTAATCAACAATGCAACATGGGGCCAGGCTGGCTACTATACAGTTGTTGCAACTTCCGGTGGATGTTCAGCCAGTGACTCTGTTATGATCTCTTTTCGTCGCCTTGAAGGTCTCTATAAGATCGGCGAGTCGGGCGATTATACGTCATTAACAGAAGCAATAGCAGATTACAATACCGCGACCTGCATAGGTGGGCCGGTAATCTTTGAACTGACCTCATTTTATACCGGTAACGCGGAAACTTACCCAATTGAAATTCTCGACAACCCAAATGCAAATGTCACCAACACACTTACCATCCGTCCTGAGTTGAATGCTGCTCCGACACTTTCAGGCACGGTGACAGGCGACGGTTTAATTAAACTGAACGGGGCAAGTCATGTAACCATTGATGGAAGAGCAGGGGGCACCGGCGCCTTTAAGAGTTTAATCATCGACAACACATCTCCGGCAAATACAGCAGGTACCGGGGGTATCGCACTAATGAATGGCGCCACATATAACAAGGTTACTTACACAAAAGTACTGAGCGCTAATGCGAATACATCTAATCAGTCTGGTAGCCTGATGTTCCGTGGTTCATCAAAAGCGGGAGGGAACAGCTTCAACATAATCAGTAATAACTTCTTTGCTCCTGCAAGCTCTGAAACGCAGCCGCGACAAGGGATCATAAATGATGGTTCAGGTGCCAATGCCAACAACAATAACGTTATCGACAGTAATCACTTCAGAAACGTTTTGGCAAGAGCAATCACTCTCAACAATGGCCTTGGAAACCGTTGGACAATTTCAAATAACCATGTTTATTTCGACGGGGGCACTTTTACTTTAATTAGAGCAATTTCAATGAATAACATCACATCCTCTGGCCATACGATCACAGGGAATTACGTGGGTGGAAGTATGCCGGGGGCAACAGGCCTGCTCTCCCTGAGTTCAGGATCGTCGAACAATTTTTGGGGGATCGATCTTAACCTGGGAAGAGACTCCGTTACAACCATTTCAAACAACGTGGTTCGAAACGTTAGCATGACTGTTCCTACACCAACAACGCCATACAATATTGTAGGCATAGCTGCAATTGGCGGCAAGTATCACATCAGCGGGAATACGGTATCGAATCTACGGTCGACGGTGTCTGGTGCAAACGGTACCGGGGTGGCAGGTATCCTGTACCAGAATGCTTTGCCGGTAACTGGTTCCATGATCTCCGGTAATACCATTTTCGATTTAACCAACAGTAACGCTACCAATACAAATACCACCGTGAATGGGATTGTGGCCACAACATCGGCAAACGAACTGCTTACCATTGCTAAAAACCGGATTTACAACTTATCTATTCCATCTACCACCTCTTTGTCTTCAGCAGCCTCCGGCATCTTGTTTAAAGGCGTTGCTAACAGGGATACCATCTTTGTACAAAACAATATGGTTTCATTAGGTATCGGTGTCCAGAACAATATCGGTGTTTATGGCATACAGAACGACGCCGCTGTTTCCCTCGTCAGCTTGGTTTATAATTCCGTTTTCATAGGCGGAACTGCGGCTGGAAGCAACAACTCAGCTGCGTTCTTTCGCAATGGTTTGGGAGTAAGCAGCACCATCCAGTTGAGGAACAACATCTTCTACAACATCCGCTCGGCTGGAACAGGTATGCATTATACCATCATCAATAACCATCAATCTCCATCGACAGGCTGGGGTCCCGCTGCATCCGATTTCAATAACCTTTATGCCGGGAACAGTAGTACCAATGTACGTTGGGGTTCAGCAACCCTGGACATTGCAGGATTCCGCTCTGCTTCGTCCGGAGATGCCAATTCCCGGGTCATCCCGGTTAGCTTTCTTGATCCAACAACAGCGGACCTGCATCTATCAGGTTCGTCCGTCGGAGACACAAGTCTGAGAGGAATTCCTTTCATCATATTCACAGACTTCGACGAAAACGTCAGGGACTCCATTCGCCCATACATGGGTGCGGACGAAGCAGTACTTCCGTTACCGGTTACATTAACAAATTTTTCAGGCAAGCTAATCGGCAGAAACGCCCGCCTTACCTGGACCACTGTTAACGAAGTCAACCTGCTGCAATACGAGCTCCAGAGAACTTCAACAGTGGCGCTGAATAACTGGACAACAGTTAACACGACCACGCCGGTAGGGCAGGTCTTTTCCTCAACGTATGTAGCCAACGACGAGAACCTTGCTGAGGGCAAGTACCTATATCGGTTGCGGATACAACATAAAGATGGCTCATATACATTTAGCAACGTAGTGGCGATCACCATTTCAGAATCCGATCGGTTTGTGCTGGCGCAGAATTATCCCAATCCCGTAAAACAATTAACTGCATTCAGCTATAAGCTTGCCCAGGCAGGCCATGTTGTCCTGGATGTCTTTACGATTAACGGCACGAGGATCGCAACCGTGGTAAACACCCGGCAGCCTGCGGGTTTTTACAACTTGCAGCTTACAAAATCACAACTAGGTGCATCATCCGGCTCATTGATGTACCGGATAACGGTGACCGATAAACAAAACAAATTGTTGTTTACCGACACCAAGCAACTGACGATTATCAATTAATTATCCTCGTAATGCAAAGGCAAAGGGCTGATTGGATGATCAGCCCTTTGCCATTACTGGAACCCGGTTTATAATTTTCTTTCAGGCACTGCAACACACCATTACTTAAACAGGGATGCTATCAGCCGGACGCATAACAACCCTTTTTTGTTTTTGTCCTATCTTCACGACCCTACATCATAATCATCATATGCCGCACATTCATCTTGTTGGAATTTCCGGGAGTTTAAGAAAAGACTCCTTTAACACTGCGCTTTTACATGCAGCTCTAACCTTATTGCCTGAAGAAGTCTCGCTGGAGATTGCATCAATTGCAGACTTACCGGTATACAACGCCGACCAGGATTTACCTACGGCAACTGAACGCCCGGCAGCGGTTACCGCATTCCGGAACATACTGGCAAAGGCAGATGGATTCGTAATCGTTTCTCCCGAATACAATTATTCTATACCGGGCGGTTTGAAAAACGCGATAGATTGGGCATCAAGAGGCGAGGACACGCCAATGGCAAACAAAGCTGTTGCTCTAATGGGCGCCACACCCGGACTTGGCGGAACATTACGCATGCAGGTTGCCTTCCACCCGGTTTTCCAATTTTTAAACATGCGTTCCGTATATAAACCCGAAGTAGCCATTACACAGGTTTCGAAGAAATTTACGGAAGGCCAGCTTACCGATGAGCCAACAAAAGAATTGATTAAAAAACAGCTTGTTGCCCTAAAAGCCCTTGTACTTAAAATGAAAGACGGGCAATAAATCTTTCATCAGAACCCAGCTAATCGGGCCAGGGAAAAAAAGTTTGCTCTAGAGAGTGACGCGGGGCTACGTATTCACACTTCGTAAACAGCTGGGAAAGCCGGACGTCTTCTAGCGACGGATGATCCTGAACAACCTGGGATGGATGCGTGGGTTACCCTGCCTTGAACTGGCCGCATATGGCGATAGCAAGGAAGCTAACCCCCTGTGCTTTTTCGCATAACCATTCGCTACCTAAATTAATACTGTTTCGAAGTTCCGCGGGATGTCCGTCAAGTTGCAGAACGCTCATCAAGTGCAACCAGCACGGCATAGAAAGCCTGGTATATCGTCTTTAACAACCCGGGATCAGTGATCCCCGAATCACTTGAAAACTCAAGGACCTTCTTATCGTCGTGCGTGATCGTGCCAAAAGTAAAAGGCTCTTTCATCGAAAGCAAAGTCGAACGCACCTGCTCGTCGGTAAAAAGTTGTTTAACACGTTCAGGTGAATTTGTCTTTATGATAAACCGCCTGTCAAATTCATCATAGCCGATCTTTATATCCTGCATGCCAAAGAACTTTCCAATTTCATCCCCGATGCCTTCTTTGTGAATCGCAAACCGAAAATCATCTGAATTGAGCAGGGGAGAAACAAGGGCAGTTTCGGCATAACCGCCTTCGAAACCACCGCCAAGGTCGATGTCGATATCAAGGGTTATCTCTTTATCACCTTGCCGGATGAGTACATTGTATTCCAGTAAATCTTCATTAAGATCCTGTCCGATTTGTTGCCAGATTTCTTCGGTGTTTAAACCCGAAACAACTTTTCGCTCGTGCATAAGAAAGATTTTGTAAGCTATTACGTTCAAATATTATTCCCTGCTGTCAACGTCAAGGGGGTTTCAGCCTGCACCTCGACACCTTTTTTCCCCGGGTATCAACATACCGGTACTACAACTATACAACCGCAATATCAGCGTTTAGTTTAAACCACCTGTTGACAACTAAACTTGTTGTCATAATCTACCTCCAGGGCTGGTTAGATTTGCACCAATCCAATGACATAGGAAGTAACCAGGTACGTCAGCTATAGTTGCGCCCGAAGGTTGAAGAAAGAGCGCCATACGGCTCCACTATTATAACGTCTCTTTAAGCCACCGGTAGAACTCGCGTTGCCAAACAATAGCATTCTGAGGTTTTAACACCCAATGATTTTCTTCCGGAAAATACAACAACCGGCTCTTCAATCCACGAAGCTGTGCAACCTGGAAGGCCTGCAGACCTTGTTCAATCGGTACCCTAAAATCCTTTCCGCCCTGTATCACAAGGATGGGCTTGTTCCACCTGGCAACAAGGTCGGCCGGGTTAAATTCAGAAAAAGTTTTCTGTGCCGCCTTATTGTTTTTATCCCAATAGTAGCCTCCGTTTTCCCAGTTGGTAAACCACAGTTCTTCCGTTGTACCGCTCATGCTTCTAAGATCGAATACACCGTCGTGTGCAATAAAGGTTTTAAAGCGGTTATTGTGAATGCCTGCAAGATAAAAGGAGGAGTAGCCCCCATAACTTGCTCCAACACACCCGATCCTGGATTTGTCTACATACGCAGCTTTACTCACATCATCAACAGCGCTTAAATAATCCTTCATCACCTGTCCGCCGCAGTCCTTGCTGATTTGTTCATTCCAATCACGGCCATGGCCGTACATTCCGCGACGATTTGGTGCAATGACAATATAGCCTCCGGCAGCCATCAGCGAAAAATTCCACCTGAAACTATAACTCTGCGTTAAGGGAGACTGCGGCCCGCCCTGGCAATACAGTAGTGCAGGATACTTTTTCGTGGAGTCAAATCCAGGTGGATAAATCACCCATACCAACATTCGTTTTCCATCGGTGGTGGTTACATACCGGCGCGAAAACTTACTTGAAGAAATCTTCTGATAAGCGTCATCATTTACATGAGTCAGCTGTTTCATCGAGCCGTTTTGCAGATCCACGATATATAGTTCAACCGCATGGTTCATGTCGGTGCGGCTTACAATTAACCTGTTACCAACCTGGCCTACAATTGCATTAACGTCAAAGTCTCCATTGGTAATCTGTTTGATGTCGGGCACCTTTGCAGTCAAACCGGGGTTGTCTACGTTAAAGAGTTGAAGTGTTCCATCAATAGCTGCCGTAAAGTAGATGCTTCGCCCATCACTGCTCCATTTAAAGCTTTGCACGCTATTATCCCAGAACTGTGTTAGGTTTTTTATGGTGCTACCTTCGCGTACGACGATGTCCTGCTTGTCGGCTTCATAACCCTCGCGTTTCATGCTGAGCCATGCCAGTTTTCCTTCGGATGAAAATTCTGGGTTAACATCATAACCTTGCATTCCCTGGCTCAGGTTAACTGTTTTGTTTGCCGCCAAATTGTATTCAAAGATGTCGGTGTTGGTACTTAATGCATAAGCCTTTCCAACCTTTTCTTTTGTTACATATACTACCGACTTTCCATCAGGGCCCCAGATATAATCCTCATTATCGCCATGTGGTTTCTGCGGGCAATCAAAGGGCATACCGCTCATAATGTCAATACCCTGCCCGGGTTTTGAACTGCTTACCGGGGTAATAAAAACATGGCTGAATGCACCATCCTCCCATTCATCCCAATGCCGGTATCCCAGTTCGTCGTAGATCTGCACATCGGATTTGCTGAGCTCCGGGTAATAATCCTTACCAAAAACTTTGCGCAGTTTTACATCTGCAATTGTTAACAACGACTTTCCATCCGGTGACAGCCGGTCATTGGTTACATATGAATTGCTATCGGCAATTTCTTTAGCCAAACCTCCATCCAACGAGATAAGATAAGTTTTTTTGTTGCTTTTGTTCAATTCAACAGCAGGTGTGCTAACTGTGTAAACAACATTTAACCGGTCCTTAGAAATTCCTACTGCGCTTACCCGGCCAAGTTTCCAGAGCATCTCGGGGGTTAGGTTTTGCCCCTGAGCTGTTATGAAAACAAGGCTAAAGGCAGCCATAAAAAGTATTCTCATGACGCTACATTTTGTTACCAGCAAGATAGATCATATGCACTGATGTGCATTTGGTTAAATGGATGAACAATTTGCAACGTGCAACCGGGTTCCCCCAAACGGTCGCCGAACTTTTTCATTACTTGAACTGACCCCGGCTGCACATTGCTCGCTCATCAAGTTTGCCTGGATCTAATAAAATTTGTTCAAAAGCGTTGGCGCTTTGTAAACCACATTTGTTGCAGCGATAAACAGACGCATAAAGGTTGGCTGTTCAAGAGTGCGACGCCCCGAAGACTGGCGCAGCCGGGCGGCAACCATGACCAATCAGGGTTCGATGGCTGGGTCCAACAAAAGCCAAAAATTTTGAACTGCCAACAAACCAGCATTGGTTACTGTTTATTGGCCCGGAGGTTTTGTTTATAGATAACTTTGCATCGCTAAGTCATATTATGGCAAGCAACGAACGATAGACATCAATAGCATAATGGAAAACGGAATATTAGACATCATCATCATAGGAGGTGGGCCAATCGGACTAGCATGCGGACTGGAAGCTAAAAAGGCCGGCTTGGAATACCTGGTTCTCGAAAAAGGTGCGCTTGTAAATTCTATATACAACTACCCGGTAAATATGACCTTTTTTTCAACTTCTGAGCGGTTGGAAATCGGTGGAATTCCTTTTGTAAGCAATAATGCAAAGCCGGTACGCAGTGAAGCATTGGAATATTACAGAAGGGTGGCGATATCTGCAGGTATCAACATCAACTTATTTGAAGCTGTTTTGCGTGTCGACAAACAGGAAAGCGGCTTTATCGTGAGCAGTTCGAAATCTGTTTACAAAGCAAGAAATGTTGTGGTAGCCACAGGCTTTTACGATATTCCTTACCTGCTTGATGTACCCGGAGAACAACTCGACAAGGTCAAACACTATTACAAGGATCCCCACTTCTACGCTTTCCAGAAAGTAATCGTAGTTGGGGCGGCAAACTCTGCAGTTGACGCTGCATTGGAAACGTGGCGGAAAGGAGCAGAGGTTACTATGGTGGTTAAGCAGGATAAGATTAGCGACCGGGTAAAATACTGGGTGAAACCCGATATTGAAAACCGCATCATTGAAGGCTCAATTAAAGCGCATTTCAACTCAACAATCGCGGAAATTCGTGATCAGGAGGTCGATATAAATACACCCGAAGGGGTGATTACCATAAAGAATGATTGGGTAATTGCCATGACGGGTTACCAGCCCAACCTGCCTTTTCTGGCAAACATGGGCATTAACTTATCTGACGATGCGGTTAGAAAACCAAGCTACAGCGAAGAAACTTGTGAAACCAATGTTCCGGGCATTTATCTCGCCGGGGTAATCTGCGGTGGGATGAATACCCACCGGTTGTTTATCGAAAACTCCAGGGAGCATGCCGTTAAGATTGTTGAAAATATTGCAGGCAAGATTGTAGTGTAAACAACCTCTTTGATGTTCAGTTGACCTAGCGGGGTAAGTCAACTGACTGTGCAGTTTACCCCAATGCTCATGATAGATACAAGTCATAGCAGCACGGTCATGCGATAGATGCAAAGTTTGTAGTTTGCACAGCCGGATATGCTGCAGGCAGAACGTGATTATCCCAACTACATGCCTGGCTTACAGAACGGCATTATAAGTTGATCTTCATATACCAGCCTTGTTAATCGACTAATAAGGAGGATTGATGCCGACGTATGTCGCCGGTGAAATTGCCTTCAGCTCTTTTTTTACGGATGCACTAACTTTTAAACCTTGTATAAATTGCTGAATGTCGTTTTTGCCTATGGCTGTTTTGCCACGGGTAAGTTCTTTAAGCGCTTCGTATGGCGAAGGGTAGTTCTCGCGCCGTAGAATAGTTTGAATAGCTTCGGCAACCACAGCCCAGTTGTTTTCCAGGTCTTCCTTTAATTTTTGTTCATTCAACAACAGTTTGCCAAGTCCTTTTTCTAACGACCTGATGGCGATTAGCGTATGCGCTACGGGGGAACCAAGGTTGCGGAGTACCGTGCTGTCCGTGAGGTCGCGCTGCAACCTGCTCACCGGAAGTTTTGCTGAAAGGTGTTCCAATAGAGCGTTGGCCATACCGAGGTTGCCTTCGGCATTTTCAAAATCGATCGGGTTAACTTTATGCGGCATCGCACTGCTGCCAACTTCTCCGGCCTTTGTTTTCTGTTTGAAATAATCCATGCTGATGTACGTCCACATGTCGCGGCAAAAGTCAACCAGGATGTTGTTGATTCGTTTGATACAATCGAAATGGGCAGCCAGGTTATCATAATGTTCAATCTGGGTTGTAAACTGCATACGTTGTAAACCAAGCAGGCTATCTACAAATTTATTACCCAATTTAACCCAGTCCCGCTCAGGATAAGCTACCTGGTGCGCATTGAAGTTACCCGTAGCTCCGCCAAATTTTGCAGCATAGGGTATATGAGAGAAAAGGTTGACCTGGTTGCTGAGCCTTTCAACAAATACCATAATCTCTTTACCAAGCACGGTTGGCGATGCAGGCTGGCCATGTGTTCGCGCGAGCATAGGAACCGACCGCCACTCACCTGCAAATTTGTGTAATAGGCCTTGCAGATTGGCAAGCGCAGGCAGGTATTCATGCTCCATACAGGCTTTCCAGCTAAGCGGGATGGAAGTATTATTGATGTCCTGCGATGTTAAACCGAAATGTATCCATTCCTTGTGCTCACCTCCGCCAAGCGCCTCCAGTTGTTCCTTTAAAAAGTATTCAACCGCTTTTACATCGTGGTTGGTAATAGACTCTATCTCTTTGATCTTGCCCGCATCATCCAGGTTAAAGTTTTCAGCAACTTTTTTTAAACCATTACGTATCCTGCTTGCAAGGGTAAAGAACTTATTGTCCGCAAGAAACATGAAGTACTGCACCTCCACCCAAACCCGGTATTTAATCAGCGCGTATTCAGAAAAATATTCATCAAGAAACTGCACTTGTTTTCGGTATCGCCCATCTATTGGGGTAATTGCGGTTAATTGGTTCAGTTCCATTTTCAAGTTAAGTTGACTCTCCCGTTAAGCTATACTGCTTCAGGGGAGTATTAGGGTTAAGCGTGCTGATCGGTGCAATTGCAAAACGCCTGCTTTCCGGGCCTAAAAGTAAGGCGAATAACATCGCTAACGAACATTTGGATGTACCGTAATGTTACAATTGGTGTACCTCTTACTTAAAAAGGGCGTTGCAACAACAGGCCCTGAGTAGTTTTGCTAAATGTTTCTGAACGACAGCAATGTTTAACACCAGGGTTACAACCGGGATGATTAAAAACGATTTTCTTTGCACCCAAATTTAGGAGAATTGAAGAATAGCATAAGGGTTGGGGCGGTTAGTTACCTGAACACAAGGCCATTGGTTTATGGGTTTAAGCATGGTTTCTCAATGCCGGATATGCAACTCGTTGAAGATTACCCTGCGAATGTAGCTGCTATGCTGTTGCACGATAAAATCGATATTGGCCTGGTACCTGTAGCCATTATACCCTTTCTGCCGGAACACTACATTGTTTCTGATTATTGCATTGGGGCAGAAGGACCGGTTGGATCGGTTTGCCTGTTTAGTGATGTGCCGGTTCAACAGGTTAAATCGGTTTTACTCGACTACCAGAGCAGAACCTCGGTAGCGCTGGCAAGAATACTCATCCGCGAATACTGGAACATCAGCCCCGAACTTATCGATGCCCGTGAAGATTTCAGAACACATATTAAAGGAACAACAGCAGGAGTTGTAATTGGCGACCGGGCATTTGAACAAAGAAAGCAGTCAGGCTTTATTTATGATTTGGCCGAAGCATGGCTCGATCTAACCGGGCAGCCCTTTGTTTTTGCCGCCTGGGTTGCGAATAAAAAAATTCCGACTGACTTTATCGACAGGTTCAATGCGGCGAATCGTTTCGGGTTGGCAAACATTGACGCTGTAGTGGCGGAAAACCCGTACAATCTTTACGACCTGACAACCTATTTTACCAGGAATATCAGCTACGAACTTACCCCTGCAAAAAGGCTCGGACTTAAACTGTTCCTTGATAAAATTGAAACTATCAAACCCGTTACACCCCTCGAGTCGGCATCACTTGTTTAAGCCGCTTGTTGGATGCTAATACCATAATCTTGCACCAACTTCCCGCAGGTATCTTATTGCTGGCGCCTTCAAAGGTGTTCGCCGTTCTGTTCGCGGCACTTGCAGTACCAACTTCCAGCCTCGTAGCCATCCTGCCGGATCAAGCCCAACCTTGCGTAGGTATTCAAAAGACCACATGATCGCAGTAGAGTAGAAGTATCTCTTCGGCAAGTAACGCCAGGCAACTTTTGTCTTATTAACCCACATCATACGCTGCTTATCCGACTTTGGCTTTCTTCCAAGCGGGCTCTCTTTATGCAGCATTACTATACTGCTGTCATAGCGTATACAATATCCTTTTTCAATAATCCGGTAACTGAGATCATACTCTTCCATGCCATAGAAAAACGCTGCAGGCAGATCGCCGACTTCGTTTAGTACGCTTCGTTTAATGGCATGTGCACCTCCCGCAAAATAATAGGTGAAAAAATCAGGCAGGTCTTTATACCTTTCGAAGTTTTTGTGTGGAAGCGCATTCTTTTGCATTTCAAGGGTGTCGTAATACAACACTTTAAACGAAACTATTGCTACAGGCCGGGCCTCAAAACCCTTCTGATCAAATGCAGTAAGTACATTTTCGAGTGCGTCGGCATTTTGCAGCACAGCATCATCATCCAGGAAAATCACGATTTCGCCCTGGGCAAACTTCAAAGCATAATTGCGGCCCTTTGTAACACCCAGATTTTCGTTTGCATCGATGAATTTAAACGGTATCCCGGGTGTCTCGCTGATGTAAGCCTTCACAACACCATAATCGTCTGCCGAAGCATTATTAACAACGATCACGTCCTGCAGCAACTCAGCAGCACGATTTAAGGAACTTACATTTTTAAGTAACTCGAGTGTATCGTGCACCCTGTTATAAGTGATGATGATGAAGCTTATTGGTTTCAATCGGAATTTCTTAGTTGTTCAAAGATCATCTTGTACGCCTGGTTAAATTTGTCTATACCAAAATTTGCAACGGCATATGCCTCATTTGCTTCACCCATCTGCCGCACCAAAGATCGTTGCTCGCAAAGTGAAGCAACAAACTCGACCCCTTCGGCTAAAATTCGATCTTCGTCTGCGACGCTGGAAAACAAAAAACCATTTACACCATGTTTAACGTGCACAGGCAAATCGCCTACCGGTGTTGCCAATATCACACATGCCCGCGCCATGGCTTCTTCTACCACCATTGGAAAACCTTCTGTATCGGATGTTACAATCAACATATGTGTCCGCGAATAAACTTGTTCTATCTCGTCCTGGTTCGATTTATGCCCAAGGAAATTACAATAGCTTTTTAAATCATCCGGAATTGCATTTTCAACATCGCCCATGAACGATATACGTACCTGCCGTTTTTGCAGCAAACAACCTTTTGCAATGGCAGCTACAAGGTGCACCCGCTTTTCGGCTGTACCACGACCAACATACAACAGTTCCAACATACCACTGTAATCTTTCGCCACCTTGCCGATTGGCAGAGGCACACCGTTTACAACGTGTTTAATCCGGTTTGCATAGTGCTCCGGAACACCAATGGACCGGTACTGTTGCAGGTGGTCCTGCACCCGAACTTTGCTGATCATCACCGTTTGCGCATAAAACGGAATAAATGGTAACCTGATCCAAGAAAAGGTATTGAAAGAATGGATAAGTTCGACCTGTGGTACGGTGCTATTTACCCATGGTGAAATCTTGTATCCTAAATTACATTGCCCGTTAAAGACAACTGGCTTTAGTTGTTGCCTGTTGATGTAAGCCGTAATGATCCCGCGGTATATAAGGTTCAGTACATATAAGATTTTGCTATCGGTAAACCGCGATATGTCCCTCACAACACAACCCGATTGCACAAAGTCGTTGTAAAATGTTTTGTCCTGCGACTTCCGCGTAAAATAAATGAGGCAGTTTTTATTGCCCAGCGCCTGGGTTACCAGAGCATGCACCTTTTCGGCACCACCGGTATGGTAGAAGGGAAAAAAAAAGAAGGTTTCATAATCCCTACCCAGCGGCTTCAATGTGGCAATCAGTCGTCCGATCAGGATAAACGGGAATATAAAAACGCCCTCAATACGTCGCTTAACAAGGTATAATGGAAACTTCACGATTTCACAGCGTTTTTAAGGTCTTTGGCCATACCCATTGCACCATCGTATAAGGTTGTTAACAGCACCTTGTTTTCGAAAGCACCCCATTGCTTTAGGCTAAACCGGTGTTTCAAAAAGTTGCGCTTACACCTGAATTGTTTTATAAACGGGTTGCTTTTGCGAAGTATACTCCCGGTTATCGATGTCTCGTGAACCCTGTATAATAAAAGGGGTTCAGTAATTTTTTCTATGACAAAGCCATCTGCAAGTAGTCTCAACCACAAGTCATAATCTTCTGCGTGTAACTGCCCGGGGCGGTATCTATACTGCTTTGCCACATTTGATCTGATCATCACCGATGGATGTGCGATACAATTTTCCCATGCCATTCCTTGTTTGATCTTCTCCCTTGTAGTGTTGTCACGGTCAGCGTTCCAAATACCCGCTGGCTTGCCGCTGTCGTTAATAAAATTAACCGTACTTGCTACTACTGCAACCTCGGGCCTGCTTTCAAAATAACGTAACTGCTTTTCTAAACGGGTCGGCAAACAAATATCATCCGCATCCATCCTGGCAATATACCGGCCATTTGCTTTTGATAAGCCGTAATTAAGCGTATATATCAAGCCACGATTTTTGTCATTTTCCAGGTATACAATCCTCGGATCCGTGTATGCATTAATCAGTTGTTTCGTATCGTCGGTAGAACCGTCGTTTATAATTATCAATTCGAATCCTGCAAAGGTTTGTTGCAGTATGCTGTCGATCGCCTCCCGCAGGTATTTTTCCGAATTATAAGCAGGCATGATAATGCTGATGGTCGGCGGGGGCATGCTGCAATTTAATGGATTTCAACGTTTGTCAAGTCCCCTGCACAGGAACCATCAACGACGATCCGGGATGACAATCAAGTTCTGTAAAGGCATTTTTTGGTGACCATCGGTATAGCAGGATGTTACATCGTTGCCACGCTCGCTTGTACTGCAGATTCATTACTCAGCCGGGTTCCCACAAACCATAAAGCAAGCAAGCTGTAAAGGCTGTAATGATGGAAATGTTAATACGCCGCCTCAGCCAAACAGGGCTTTCCAATGGATAACTTTCCGGTAGCCAACTAACCTATTTTATCAAACTAACCTGGTTTTGGTGCCTTTACACCGGCTTATGCAAAAATTGCCTATATAAATTTTAAACTCCCGGGCGGAGTTTTATTTTACCTGCACGTCAGCTTTTCTTTGTTTTACGTCAAAGTAAATCGCGGCAAGCAATAACAAAAGCATTAAAATAGATGCTATCGTAGTAAGCGTCCATCCAATCGCATGGCTCCGTGGCTCGAACTTAAATACAATGGTATGTTCTCCTGCAGGTACCATCATACCCCTGAGTACATAGTTTACTTTTGCATAGTCCACTTTCTTATCATCTACATAAACGTTCCAGCCTTTATCGTAATAAATCTCACTAAATACAGCCGGTTGTTCTGTGGCGCTTTTGCTTTTATAAGTTACGATATCATTTTCGTTTTTAACCAACGTAATGGTAGCTGAAGTATCGGGCGTAAAAACGGTCTTAATCCTGTCGGCAAACGTCTTGTTTATTACTGCCGAGTCACGCGTGTCCAGGTTATCCAAGGCCGAGATTTCCTCCTGCGGTGTATTTACAACCCGTATACCTTTCACAAACCAGGCAGCACCAAGAGCGCCCGGATTGAGCTGAACTTGCGGACTCTGCCGCTCGCCGTAGATGATATACTTTGTGTTCAACATATTGATTACAGGCTGGCAGTTGGGGAACTTGTACAACTGCTTTTCAATAAGGTCCTGGTAGATGCTCAGCTTTGCAGGGTGGTATCCTCCGATAGATTTATGAAAGTAGGAGGGAAGGGCACCATGATTGAACGCATTGCCGATGTCGCCACCGGCTACATCCAACACCCGGTAATAACTTTTATCTTGTAAAATCTGGAGGTCTGCAGGAGAAGGCGTAAAGGTGCCCTCATATTCTTCCCTTTCCTGGTAATTGTCTGCATTCAGGTATTTTACATCTATTGCCATAAGGTCAATGAACGACATCAAGCCAATCACCACCAACGCAATGGCGGGCTTAAATACCTTCCGCTGAAAAAGCCACAGCGCTCCCGCCGCAATGGCGATAAAGAAAAATGAACGCATGATGTCGCCCATGAACAAACCCTGGCGGTCTTCACGCAGGCCATTTACAAACGAACGAACCTGCGGCTCGATGGCCGCTTTTTGAGCGGGATCAGGAATCTGCGCAATCTGTGCCAGCATATTTTGATCTACCTGTCCGCTATAATCGAGGCTAAAGTAAACGGCTAGCAATACAACAAAAACACCGCCGGTTGCAATAAGTCCTTTTTTCAGGTCCTTCAATAATGCGGCGCTATCGGTATAGCCAAACAATAATTTTTGAAGTGTAAGTATAGCCATCATACCCAGGAGCAGGGTAGGTACAACGATGATCATACCGGGTGCCCTGAACTTATTGTACATCGGCAGCACCTGGTACAGAAAAGTATTAAAGCCTTCGAAAAAACTTCCCCAGCTCATCATAATTGTGAGAACAACGGTTGCCAGGATCCACCATTTATACCGGTTGTCGAGAATTACGAAGCCCATGATAGCAAGAAAACAGATGATTGCTCCTGCATACGGCGGACCTGAGTTATGGGCCTCGCCCCAGTAGAACCTCAATGCCCCCTGGAGATTTTGCGCAAGTTCCTGCGGCATACTCTGCAGCGCTTCCACAGCCTTACTCTTGTCTTCGGCAACCTCCATGTGGTTACCGCTGCCACCAAAGATTCGCGGGGTCATAAGCGCGAAAAATTCGGTTTTGTTCATGCTATAACTAAATGCATAGTCTTTACTCAAGCCCTCTTTACCAATGTTACTTTTAGCGTCAGCAAGTTCACTGCCTCCCCGTATGGTTTCCTGGGTGTACTCGTAGTTTGGAAAAATTACTACAGCGTTTGACAGGGTTCCAATAAGACCTGCAGCCAATGTAACACCACCCGCAACCACCAGATGACGCAGCTGTTTTGTTCGAACACAGTAAACGATAAACCCGATTGTCATCATCACTGCGATGATTAGACCGTAATAAGTTATCTGGTAGTGATTTTGACTAATGAGAGCACCCGAGAATAATGCCGTGGCGGCTGCCCCCCACCAGTATCGTTTGTCGTAGATCAGCACAATTGAGGCGATAAAGCCTGGCAGCAGCGCAATGGACAGCATCTTGGTGTCGTGTCCTTCCGCTACGATAATGGGGTTATATGTTGCATATGCATAGCAGAGCGCACCAATAACACCAACCCAGGTATTTACCCTGAGCACTTGCGATAAAAAATAAAAGCACACACATGCAAGAAAAAAGAACTGAAAAGGTTTTGGTAAGAACAATGATAGTGCCTGTGCAAAGTAATAGGGCAGTTGATTATTCGAACGTGTAGCAATCAGGTATCCGGGCATTCCACTAAACATTCCGTTGGTCCAAAGTGGGCTTTCTCCATGAACTTCTTTATAGTTATAAATGTCTTTACTCATTGCTTTCCATTGCGTAATATCGCTCTGTTGCAATACCTTGCCCTGCATAGCCGGTTTACAGTAAACAAGCGCCACCACCAGGAAAATACCAATTGCAATTGCATGTGGGACAATCCTTTTCCAGTCGAAATTCTTCATGTTGTTACTTTATGGAGTTGGCAAAATAATGCTATTTTACACGAAATTATTCCATGCGTTGGCTTTTATTTATGGCCCGTGTTGCATTCATCTGCAACATTTTTTTTGTTTTGTGCCTTCTTCTTCGGCACACCGAAATGCCACTTTCACAAGCCCTCAATGGATTTATAATCATCGTTGGCTGGATCATGTCGGTGATCATAAATATTGTGCTGCACAGCGCCATTTTGTTTTTTAACCTGCGAAAACAACCAATAGGTTTACCCCAGTGGCTAACTGTTGTAAACGTCTTTTTTCTCTTATTTCAACTAGCTTATTTCATATTTTCTGATTGATGATACACAACATTCTTAAAGACAGGCCAACCAAATTGTTTATTGCCATGGCGGCTTTTTTTGTCGCCAATGCACTTATTGCAGAATGTATAGGTGGCAAAATCTTTTCGCTGGAGAAAGTGTTTGGCGTGCAACCCGCCAACTTCACCATCTTCGGCCAATCCGGATTATCGTTCAATCTCACCTGTGGCGTGCTCTTGTGGCCCCTTGAGTTCATTATGACCGACATCGTAAATGAATATTATGGTCCCAGGGCTGTAAGGCGTATTTCATATACCGCCGTGATTTTAATCGCTTATGCTTTTATCATGTTCTACCTCGCAATCAGCATTCCTCCTGCCGACTTTTGGATCGGAAGTGGCGCTACTGACGGCGTTCCTGATATGCGCAACGCTTTTAACGTTGTATTTGGCCAGGGCATGTGGATCATATTCGGCAGCCTGGCGGCATTTCTGATCAGCCAGGTTGTTGATGTAACCGTTTTTCATAAAATAAAAAAATACACCGGCGAGAAAAAGATATGGCTTCGCGCAACAGGTTCCACGCTCATATCTCAGCTTATCGACAGCTTCATCGTACTCTTTATTGCCTTCAAAATTGGAAAAGGGTGGAGCTGGCAACTTGTGCTGGCAATCTGCCTCGTAAACTATACGTACAAGTTTGCAATGGCAATCCTGTTAACGCCATTGATCTACCTGGCGCAAAAACGAATTGAGAAGTATGTTGGAAAAGAAACGGCTATACAAATGAAAAGGGCGGCAATGGCTACTCCTGGCGCGGGAGCCGATAATATTGTTGCAGCAGGATAACCACGTGTTTGTCGATGGGCAACGATACACATTCAGGCTTTATCTCTGACAGCGGTATCCACCTGAACACTTCGCTTTCGCCTTTTGGATCAGCAACCTGGTGGGGCTCGAAATCGAAAACTGCCGTCTTCGTAGCAAGGTTTCCCGCGTTTGGGGCCTCTACAAAGTAGTATATGCTTATAATCTGGTCTTTGTGGTTAAATGCCGAAATCTGGAAAAAGTCGGTAGTATATAAATGATCCCTTACTACAACCTCGAGACCAGTTTCCTCCATAAACTCACGTCTCAGGCAGTCGCGCGTTCCTTCTCCAAACTCAAGACCTCCGCCAGGGAACTTGGTGAAGTAGTTACCCCGGATGTATTCATCACTCACCAGTAATTGATCATTCCACACAAGAAGTCCATACACCCTGATGTTGAAACGCTGAGGGATATCGCTATTGGATATATTTGGTCCTGGTATTCCCGTAAACGCAAGAGTTTGATCATTTTCTTCCATATGGTGGAATTCGTGTTAAGCAAAATAATATACCGGTGTTGTTTTGTGATATGAACAGTTCCGGCCGCTGATACCTCTGATCATGGAAGTTATTCAGTACAAGAGTGCGACGCCCCCGTCCGAATGGCTTCAGCCGGGCTGACGTCCGACTGGCGCAGCGGGCGGGCAACGATGTACTATAGCATTCCTGAAGTTGGGTTCAAAGAAAGACGTCGGCTAAAACCGCAAAAGCACCATCAAAGATCGTTCTTTGTTATTCTTTCATTTTTGTACTAACGTACTTTCGCCACTTTTCTATAACCTGCTCCATATCATTTGGAACAAGAGATTCGAAGAAGAGGTTTTCACCGGTACGGGGGTGAGCAAAACCCAGTGTTCTTGCGTGTAGCGCCTGCCTTGGACAGAGCTCCAGGCAATTGTCAACAAATTGCTTGTACTTGGTGAAAATTGTGCCTTTAAGTATTCTGTCGCCACCATAGGTGGTATCGCCAAAAAGGGTGTGCCCAATGAGTTTCATATGAACACGTATCTGGTGGGTCCGGCCGGTTTCAAGTACGCACTCTACAAGTGTAACATAATTGAAACGTTCAAGTACTTTGTAATGCGTGATGGCCTCTTTGCCATGTTCTCCATCGGGATAAGCTTCAAATAACTTTCTAAAGCGCTGGTTCCTGCCTACATGGGCAACGATAGTGCCCTCATCCTGTTCCATATCGCCCCAGGCAAGCGCGAGATACTTTCTTTGTACGGTATGGTGAAAAAATTGTTTCGCCAGGTGGGCCGCCGCTTGCGAATTTTTACCCATTACGAGGAGACCACTGGTATTTTTATCAATCCTATGCACCAATCCAAACCTGGGTAACACCTTCTCATCGATGTTCGGATTCTGCTGCTGCAGATACCATGAAATCCCGTTTAAGAGCGTGCCGCTATAATTGCCACTACCCGGGTGAACAACCATGCCCGCGGGCTTATTGATGACCATTACATCATCATCTTCATACACAAACTCCAATGGCATTTCCTCCGGAACTACATCCAGGCTTTCGGGAGACTGATCGGTATAAACAATGATCTCGTCGAACGCTTTAATCTTGTGATTACTTTTAACAGGCTTTCCATTTACGGTCACGAGCCCTGCTTCAATGGCGTGTTGTATTTTGTTCCGGGTTGCGTTTTCAATCCGGTTCATTAAGAACTTATCTATGCGGTAAGGTTCCTGTCCTTTGTCGGTACGAATGACTTTCTTTTCAAAAAGTTCATCGCTGCTTTCTTCGTCAACAGGTATGTTTTCTTCGGTCATGTTTTAATTATACGCTGGCAGCTGGGGTTTAATCAATGGTATTTAAATGCATTCCCTCCTCCATCAATACTGTTCCTGTTCATTAGGAAACTGGCTCTCCTTTACGTCGGAAATATATTGCCGCACCGCACCTGTTACCTGGTCAGCCATATTAAGATAAGTTCGTAAAAAGCGCGGTTTAAATTCGGTATTGATGCCGAGCAGATCATGCATCACCAATACCTGCCCATCGCAATGCATGCCCGCCCCGATACCTATTGTCGGGATGGTCAATTTTTCGGTTACTTCCAGGGCAAGCATTGCCGGAATTTTTTCTAACACAGTGGCAAAACATCCTGCCTCCTGCAACACCCGGGCGTCTTCGCGAAGCTTGTTTGCTTCGGTTTCCTCTTTCGCACGCACAGTATAGGTACCAAACTTATATATCGACTGGGGGGTTAATCCGAGATGGCCCATCACCGGAATGCCGGCCCTTACAATTTTGCTGATGCTCTCTGCCACCTCTTCTCCGCCCTCTAGTTTTATGGCATGTGCACCGGTTTCTTTCATGATGCGAATGGCGGACGCAAGAGCGATTTCGCTGTTGGACTGGTAAGAACCAAATGGGAGATCAACGACAACGAGGCAACGATTTACCCCGCGAAGAACGGAAGATGCATGATAGATCATTTGCTCCAGCGTAATCGGAAGGGTGGTATCGTAACCAGCCATAACGTTACTCGCACTGTCGCCTACCAGGATAACATCGATGCCGGCCTCATCGAACAGGCGGGCAAAAGAATAATCATAGGCAGTGATCATCGAAATTTTTTCACCTTTTGCTTTCAGCCGTTGTAAGGTATTCGTGGTTACTTTCTTTATTTCTTTGTGCGTTGACATTTTCTGGGTTTGTTGGTAATACGAAATGAATTTGGTATACAACCGGGCCAGCGAAGATAGTTGCGGGTCACGAACCGGCGATATCGATTATTTCTTTGATCCCTCCGGCCGTTTCAGTTGGGCATATAGGTGTTGTACCAGCCCGTCGGCTAAACCAATTTTGGGCACATAGATTTCGTCGGTATCTGCCCACCGCATAACGTTGATATATATCTGAAGTGCCGGCACAAGCACATCAGCACGGTCTTCCCTTAGTTTATACAATGATATCCGCTCTTTCAGTGGTACCGCAGCCAGTTCTTTATGGTAGTCCCTTAACAGTTCAAGGTTCAGGGGTTTTCCATCCTTTCTTTTGCTCATCGAAAACACTTTATTGATGTTTCCGCCTGTTCCTATTGCGGCAATTTTCTTGTAACCACGGGTTTGATTCTTGATAACTTCTTTCATCTCATTCCAGTGACTATCAGTCACCATGTTCTTCAGCAACCTGATGGTTCCGATATTGAACGATTTTTTAAAGATGAGTACGCCATCACAGAAAAAGGTAAGCTCAGTGCTGCCACCACCCACATCGATGTAGAGATAACTGTGGTCGGTATCCATATTTTCTGCGATGTGATTTTCATAAATTAAGGAAGCTTCGAAGTCGCCCGTTATAACTTCTATGGTAATGCCTGTTTCCGTTTTCACTTTTGTGATAATCTCCTGGCTGTTTGCCGCATCGCGCATAGCACTCGTTGCGCAAGCAATCATCGTATCCACTTCGTAAACGTTCATAAGGTAGTGATAAGCCTTCATCGTTTGAAGCACCATGCGCGTACGATTTGGCGAAATCGTGCCCGTTTCAAATACATCAAAACCCAGGCGTAAGGGAACCCTCACAAGGTTAAGCTTGTTGAATTCAGGCTTACCATTGTTGTCTTCGACAACTTCGGTAATCAGCAGGCGTGCAGCATTGCTGCCAATATCTATTGCGGCTAATTTCACGTTAACTTGAGGTTTTGTTGAAAAGGTAATTATTAGTTGCTAATGCCTGCACTTTGTTTTCCCTTTTCACGGGTTCACTAATATTGGACCTACTGTACGGCAGTGGTTCAAGTACCAGGTGCAACACTGCTGTACGAATGGTGAGTATTACATGCAATAATCGTCGCTCCTGTTTTTGTGCATCTATTGGCATCGCTGAGCGGCAGGCTTATCGCGGCTCAAGGCCAGCTTCGTCAACCAGTTTTTTAAAGATCCGGGCAGCAGGCAGCTGTTTGGATCTGGACGCTGACTGGCCCGCCCAAATCGGGAAAAAAGAGGTGTCTTCATTTTTTTGTGCCTCGAGTCGTAGTGGGTTAGTTAGATTCATTTGAAAAGGGTAGGGGGGCATCGGCATGCCTGAGGTTTCCAGTGCTGACACAAATTCGTTTCGTATTCCTCTAGCCCACCTGCCCGTAAATGTATTGGTTACAACGGTGTCTATATCCCTGGAACTTAAGATGGCTTTTTTGTGTGCATCGCCTGCAAGACTTTCATTGCTGGTAAGGAATGCACTGCCCAACTGTACTGCAGAAGCTCCAAGGGCAAATGCAGCCTTGATTCCTCTTCCGTCGCTTATGCCACCTGCAGCAATAACCGGGAGTTTTACGGTATCAACAACCATTGGGATGAGCGACATTGAACCGATAAGCGGAAGGTTAGCTGCATGAAGAAAAGTTCCTCTATGCCCACCTGCCTCCACACCCTGGGCAACAATCACGTCAATACCGTTTTGCTCGAGAATAGCGGCCTCGAGGGAGCATGTTGCCGTTCCGATCAGCAACGTTTTTTCCTGCTTAAGACGATCAACAAACTCCTTGTTGGGCACCCCGAAAGTAAAGCTTACTATGCCGACTTTTTCGGTTACCAATACATCAAGGAGATCAGTATAGTGGTTGAATGGTGCCGGTGCAACGGGCCTGTTGTATTTAATGTTGTATTGCCTGGTCAAACGTTCCAGGAATAGGCCCATTTCGTCAATCATGCGTTGGTCTGCATCCGGCAAATCGTAAACAAAGAGGTTTACGGCGAAAGGCTTTTTTGTCAGCTCCCTGGTCTTCCGGATGAGTTCCCGACTAAAAGCAGGGCTGAGTCCGCCAACCGGTAAAGAGCCAAGCCCACCGGCATTTGAAATTGCGGCGACCATGTCAGGAGTGGTTACACCGAGCATCGGTGCCTGTATTACCGGGTACCTGATGTTAAGCTTATGTGTAAACTCGTTCACGTTAGACATAATAAAAGGGACAACCGTAAAGCTGTAGGTTATACAAATTATTTCACCTTTAAACCAGGTGCCTTAGCGCCATTACATAACCAAAGTGGAGGCCTTCGTGGAAAACCAGGAACTGTAACGTCTCATCAATATTTGCCAGCGGCACACCGTAACGGGTAGTCCAGGGTATATAGTTTTTAAACAGGTTATTGTTGTAGTCCCGCTCCAGCACGTCAAGTGACGAGAGAAAAGTTTCTTTTGTCTGCTGAAACTCATTCGCATCAATATAACGTTCAGGTCTTGTATCAGGTTTATACTCCATGAAAAAGGACTCGGGAATAATAAGCGGTACACCGGCCCGCTTATAACAAACACCCTGCTGGCTGGCGATCATATGCGAAACATTCCATACGATGTTGTTGTTAAACCCCGAGGGCGTATCGTTAAGCTGGTCCATTGAAAGATCTTCCAATATACTGAGCAGATGCCTGCGTGTATGTCGAAGCATATCGATGCATGTATTCATAATCGGGAATTTGGAAATTAGAAAATTAGGGGGTCAAAGATAACTAATTGGCTCCGCCAGCTGAACGCTGCCTGATCTTTTCGATGATCCCTGTCGTTGAGAAACCGTCCAGGGTGGGATTGATTACAACCCGACCGCCGTACGACATAACTTCACCAGCCCCGACGATGGAAGCCTGGGTATAGTCCCCGCCTTTCACCAATACGTCGGGCCTGATGGCGGTGATCAGGTTTAAGGGCGTATCTTCTTCAAAGATTACCACGGCATCCACCATCAGCAGACTTGCTATTACCAGTGCCCGGGCATTCTCCCCGTTAACAGGTCTTCCGGTGCCTTTGAGCCGTCTTGTACTTTCATCGCTGTTTATGCCGACAACAAGAAAATCTGCTTCTGTTGCTGCCTGTGAAAGCGTGGCAATATGTCCCTCATGAAGGATGTCGAAACAGCCGTTTGTGAACGAAATGCTTTTACTTTTTAGCCGGAGCCTGGTCAGCTCCAGCAGGAGTTCAGGCAGGCTATAGATTTTCAACGGAATAATTCCTGGCTTTTTCATGATGAATTTTCTTTTTATTATAAACTGGCAGTAGCCCAAGGCAAATGAAACCTACAAGCAAAACAATAATAAACTGGGCAAGCCATTGCAGGTTGCCATTTGCAAGACCAATTTCAAAAGGTACTCCATTTCGTTCCAGTATAGCCGCCATGAATGTAGCGTATGCCCCAATACCGCCGGGTGTTGCAATCATTCCCACACTTGCGAAAGCCAGACTCGAAATAGCGGGTGGCAGGCCGAGATGCGCTGTTCCTGATGTTGCATAAAAGCCAAGCCATGTGCCACCAATATAAAGCAGCCATATTCCGGCACTACAAAGTATGAATGGTCCTTTTTGCTTTAGTCCCTTGATGCTGATCAGGCCCTGCCAGATGCCGCTAAGCACACGTTTAACGGCGATAACGAACCTGGTGTAGGCAAATCGTTGCAAGGCTTTTCGCACAAGAAAGATAGCTGCTAATATGATTAGCAGCACGACTGAAACTTTAGTAACGGATACATTTCCTGAGCCTGAGGCAAAGAGGCCGGCGAAAAGTTGCCTTGAATAACTGAAAACGACTTCGTATTGAAAAATCAGGGCAAGTACAAAAATGATAAGAAGCGAGATAAGATCAAACGCCCGCTCGGCAACGATGGTCCCCACCAGTTTTTCTGCCGGAACCTTCTCGTATCGCGATAAGATGGTACATTTTAGCACCTCACCTAATCGGGGTACGGCAAGGTTGGCGAGGTAACCGATCATCACGGCAAAAAAAGTATTCACAAGAGAGGGTCGGTAGCCAAGCGGCCCCATTAATATTTTCCACCGTATCGCCCTTAGCAGGTGACTGGAAGAGAGAATAAAAAACACGGGTACAATTACCCAATACCTTGCGGTTAAAAGTGCCTCTTTAAAGACCGGCCATTTTTCATCTGGAATGGCATTGAGGCTCCACCAAACAAGAAAAAGTCCGAGCCCAAGAAAAAACAGGTATTTGAAAACATTAAGGATCTTCTTTTTCATTTCAAAAGGCCCGTTTAATTCGTGCAATATACTGCATCAACTGTGAACCAGGTTTTCCTTTGAGGTCAGCAGCATATTGTCAATCAATCGTACGTCTTTTATGAAAGCGGCTACTAACGCAACAAGGGGAACATTTCTATCATTGCCCGTCACGGGTTCAAGTGTTTCAGCGTTGGCCAGCGCAACATAATCAACTTTCGAAAACCCTTCGCGGAGGAGGAATTTTTCAGAATAATCGATCAGTTTATCGATTGGGGTATCCGTGTAATTGTTTTTGATGCTTCGTAAAGTCTGGTAAATCGCTGATGCTTTTTCGCGCTCATCCTGGTTTAGCCTGAGGTTTCTGCTGCTCATGGCAAGTCCTGACGGTTCTCTTTCGGTACCCGCTACGACAACTTTCACCGGAAGGTTTAGTATTTGGATAAGCCGTTTGATCACCAGGCATTGCTGGAAGTCTTTTTGACCAAGGAACAGCAAATGCGGTTCAACAATATTGAGGAATATCTCTATAACCTGGCTTACTCCCTGGAAATGACCTGGCCGATACTTTCCTTCAAAAACAGTTTCAAGGTCCCCAAGGTCATAGTGCTGCTTCATTTCAAGTCCCGCCGGGTAGATCTCTTCCACAGATGGAAGAAACAATACATCCGTGCGGTGTGTTTCTAACTTAAGGATATCCTCAGGTAGTGTCACCGGGTACTTCTTGTAATCTGCCGGATCATTAAACTGGGTAGGATTTACAAAGATGCTTGAGATGACCACATCGGATTGTTGTTTTGCAAGTTCTATGAGGGACAAATGACCCTGGTGTAGGGCGCCCATTGTCGGAACGAAGCCTATCGTCTTATTGTCTGCCCTGCTTTTGTTAATAAATCGTTTGAGATCGGCAACAGCCCGGTATATGATCATTTATGATGGATTGAAAGGTTGTTATCCGCATTCGTCTGGATTTTAAGACTTTAAATTCCTTACCTTTGCCCACATTTTTTTATAGGGCACAGTGTAAAAACCTTCACGAATAATGTCAACAAAGAAAAGAATTTTATTTATTGCTAACGAGATGTCACCCTATTTAGAGCTGACAGAGTTTGCGGAGATCGTCAACAAATTAGCAATAAAAAGCAATGATGCAGGATTGGAAGTAAGATGCATCATGCCGCGTTTCGGCTCTGTTAATGAAAGAAGGCACCGTTTACATGAGGTGGTGAGATTATCGGGTATCAACGTGAGTGTTGATAATGACGACTATCCATTACAAATTAAAGTTGCGTCACTTCCAAATGCAAGACTCCAGGTTTACTTTCTCGATAATGAAGACTTCTTCAAGCGCAAATTCGTTTTTAACGATGAAGCTGAAAGCTGGTATGATGACAACAACCTCCGGATGATTTTTTTCTGTAAAGGTGCCCTCGAAACGGTAAAGAAATTCGGCTGGCCGCCCGACATCATTCATTGCAGCGGGTGGATGACAGCCCTAATTCCCATGTATCTCAAAACGGTTTACAAGAAGGAACCAGTATTTGCACATAGCAAGGTAGTGTTCACGATAGGCAGTACAACCTTTGAAGATAGCCTCGGTGCCGACTTCGCAAAAAAGGCAATGATACATGCAAGTTTAAAAGATAAGGACCTTGATTTATACAAGGAAGCAACGAATGTGGCACTGTTTAAAGGAGCCGCAACGTATGCTGATGCAATAACATTTGGTGCTGAAAATATCGACAAAAAGCTGGTGGATGAGTTCTCAAAAGTGAAGGGCAAAAAGGTCATTCCGTTCAAAGGATGGGATACTGATTTAACAGAGTATTTAGAATTGTATGGCGACCTTGCGAGCACCTAATTTCCCTTACTTTAACTCTCTATTGATGCGCAGATTTATTCTATTCGCGTTCTTCTTTTCTGCTTTTTTTTATTCCTGTACAAAAATACAAACCACGCAAATTGGAAGTGAATTAATACCGCCGGTAGATGGGATTACTACGTTTGATACTTCACTGCTTGTCACCACTGCAACTTTTGAAGATGAAAATCCGGCGAAGGTTTACAAAGGGGATGATCATGTTATTGGCACAATCAACAACGACCCGATTTTCGGCAAAACAACAGCCTCGGCCTTCTTCGAGTTAAAACCGACATTTTTTAAATTTTCTTTCCCTGGTGTTAAAGACTCGCTACAGGTAGACTCAGCTGTGCTTGTGCTTAGCTTTCGTGGCTTATACGGCGACTCCACTACCAACCAGGGTTTAAGTGTTTATGAGATCAGTTCGAATAGTCGTTTAAAATTCGATAGTGCTTATAATACACGGGATTTGCTAAGTGTTGGCAGCCTGTTGGGACAAAAAAATATTGACCTCCGCGGCTTGGATGACTCTGTTCAGGCACCATTTGAGGCTGCTGCACGACAATTGCGTATTGCCCTGTCGCCCTCCTTTGCTTCTCGCCTGGTAAAAGATTACGACTCTACAGACGCATACAGTTCAGACTCTGTTTTCAGGGAAAGGTTTGCCGGCTTTGCCGTAATGCCTACGAGTGGAAGTGCAGGTCAGGCTTTAATACGCGTCAATCTCGCTGATACCAACACAAAACTTGCAATCTACTACAGCAGCAATACAACCGGCGGAACAGCACGCCAGAGCGCAGTAAGCTATTTTCGGTACAATACTACCAGCTCCAGGGCAGCATCAGGTAACGCAAACTTAATCACCAGGCAGCGTGCAGGAAGTAAGATCGCACCATATCTTAACAAGGACGGCAATAATGACCTTGCTTTTGTACAAACATCCCCTGGTACAATTACCAGACTCAGGATACCAGGTTTAGGAGGGTTACAAAATGCGGTAATTCATCGGGCAAACCTGATCATGTACCAGGTACCGGATAACCCAACTACTGATGGATTGTTTTCGGCACCAAGGTATCTTCTGCTGGCTTTGGATGATACCATCAGGAACAGGAAACGGAACGTATTTAATGATTACATCATCGATCCATCGTCAGGCCCCAACATCCAATCTTTTGGCGGCTTTACCGTTTCGCGCCGCGACCCTGTTACGAGCGCAAGCACCATTGCGACCTACGACTTCAATTTAACCAGGTTTGTGCAAGGTATTGTTACCCGTAGGGATACATCCTTCTTCAGGTTCGTTTTAAATGCACCCTCTAACGACTCTATCTGGTATAAGCCACCGTTCCCTGCGGCTCCTCAGATGAATACTGCATACATTAATCCCGCAATTGCAAATCCTGTTGCAACAGGAAGAGTTCAACTTGCTGGTGGAAGTCATCCTAATCAGCTTATCCGGATGAGACTGAGAATTATTTATTCAAAGCTCTGATCAATTCAATTGGAAGCTTATCTTTGCACTTTTTTTCAAACCATCTAACACATATGCCTTATTTATTTACTTCTGAAAGCGTTTCAGAAGGCCATCCGGATAAGATAGCTGACCAGATCAGTGATGCACTTATCGACAATTTTCTAGCATTTGATCCGCAAAGTAAAGTTGCCTGCGAAACCCTTGTAACAACAGGACAGGTCGTTTTAGCAGGAGAGGTTAAAAGCAAGGCTTACCTGGATGTTCAGGAAATTGCAAGAGGGGTGATCCGGAAGATTGGCTACACTAAAAGTGAGTACATGTTTGAAGCGAATAGCTGCGGTATTCTATCTGCTATTCACGAACAATCTGGCGATATCAATCAGGGTGTTGACAAAAAGGTAAAAGAAGAGCAAGGTGCCGGCGACCAGGGAATGATGTTTGGATATGCTACGAATGAAACCGAAGATTACATGCCCCTTGCGCTCGATCTTGCGCATAAGCTGCTGATCGAACTTGCCGCCCTTCGCCGTGAAAACAAACAAATCAAATACCTGCGTCCCGACGCAAAAAGCCAGGTGACACTGGAATACGATGATGACAATACGCCTGTAAGAATTGATGCTATTGTAGTCTCTACACAACACGACGATTTCGACAGCGAAGAGAAGATGCTGGAGAAAATCAAAGCTGACATCATCAATATACTCATACCAAGAGTTAAGTCGAAGTACAAGAAGTATTCAAAGCTTTTCAATAACAACATTAAGTACCATATTAACCCAACGGGAAAGTTCGTAATTGGTGGTCCACATGGTGACACAGGCCTCACGGGACGTAAGATCATTGTTGATACTTATGGCGGTAAGGGTGCACATGGTGGTGGAGCATTCAGCGGCAAGGACCCATCTAAAGTAGATCGGAGTGCTGCTTATGCAACAAGACATATTGCGAAGAACCTGGTGGCTGCCGGACTTTGTGATGAGGTACTTGTACAGGTGTCATATGCGATTGGGGTTGCACAACCTACCAGCGTTAACGTTAATACTTACGGAACTGCAAAGATTGATATGACAGACGGAGAGATATCAAAAATTGTAGAAACCATTTTTGATCTAAGGCCTTATTTCATTGAACAGCGACTTAAGCTGAGAACACCAATGTATAGTGAAACCGCTGCTTATGGTCACATGGGGCGTAAGTCTGAGGTTGTTGAAAAGACCTTCATTTTGCCAAACGCGAAACCAAAGACCATGAAGGTTGAACTGTTTACATGGGAAAAGCTCGATTACGTTGGAAAAGTAAAAAAAGCTTTCGGCCTGTAAATACTACTTTAAATAACTATAAAACCTCCTGCTTCAACTGGAGGTTTTTTTATTTGTATTGTTATGAATGAAACGGTAAATCCATGGACGATCCTCGGCGAAAAAGAAATTTATGAAAACCCGTGGATAAAAGTTACAGAATACGATGTAGTTAATCCATCCGGTGGCAAAGGCATCTATGGTAAAGTACATTTTAAAAATAACGCCCTGGCAATAATACCCCTCGACGAAGAACTGAACACTTACCTTGTTGGGCAATACCGGTTTCCACTTGAAAGTTACAGCTGGGAGATCCCGGAAGGCGGTGGCTTGGCGGGGGAGGACTCACTTGAATCGGCAAAACGTGAGCTCAGGGAGGAGACAGGACTGGTTGCAACGCAATGGACCAGGCTGATGGACTTTCACTTATCTAACTCAGTTTCTGATGAAAAAGGAATCATCTACCTCGCGACTGGTTTAGAACAAAAAGAAGCCATGCCCGAAGAGACTGAACAATTAGTCGTAAAAAAAGTGCCTTTTGGCGAAGCTTACAAAATGGTAGAAGACGGGATTATCACTGACTCCCTCGCTGTTGCTGCATTACAAAGAGTAAAAATAATGATGTTACAAGGCAATCTGCCAATCCAAAAGCAAGTCAAGCACGATTAAAGCCCAGTTGCAAATTAAACCACTTCCGGCTTCCTTGAAGAGGCTGCTATCATTGCCTGGTGCAATGGATATCCGCTCAATTAAAACAATGCCTAACTACTTGTGCCTGCCACAAACAAAATTAATTTTACAACATGAATTTTCGCAACCAGGCTCATAAGCCAAGGCCAAAAAAGAATACGCTGGTAATTGGAAGATTGAAGGTGATTGAAGCAATTCAAAATGGGGTTCAACTCGAAAAGATCTATCTCGTAAGCACTGTTCATGGAGACACCATTGACGAAGTTAAACGGCTTGCATTGGAATACCAGGTACCCATTAATAAAGTGCCTGTAGCTAAGCTGAATGGCTTTAACATCAGTAATCATGAAGGTTGTGTGGCGGTACTCTCTAAAGTGCAATACCAGGACCTTCAGCAAGTTATTTCATTCGTGTTTGACAAAGGAGAGGTGCCTTTGTTTCTTTTGTTAGATGGTATAACCGATGTTCGTAACATAGGGGCAATTGCACGTACAGCATATTGCTCCGGGGTCCACGCCCTGATCATACCAGACAAGGGTGTAGGCGCACTAAACGAGGACGCGGTGTTTACATCAGCAGGCGCCCTTGAACAAATCGCTGTTTGCCGGGTAAGTAGCCTGGTCAAAGCAGTTGAAGACCTTCATCTAAATGGGATCAAAGTATACGCCAGCGAAATGAAAGCAGATAAAAATGTATTTGATCTTCCGCTGTTCGAACCGTCAGCTATCGTAATGGGCAGCGAGGATAAAGGCATTCAGCCTGCGCTTAGCAAAGCATGTGATGAGCGTTTTAAGGTGCCTATGATGACCGACTTCGAGTCGCTGAATGTATCAGTTGCTACGGGGATGATATTGTATGAATCAATCAAACAACGGCTTACCACCGCAGCATCCGGTAGTTGAACCTTAACCTTCCTGGACATTCAATCTAAAGGCTTCCATAGCAATGTCATTTAAACAACTTGCTAGCCGAGGCCTGGTAGGCTAACCTAACGCAAAACCGAAGACCCAACAACATGAATACAGCCCTGTCCAGCCCTGAAATCACCCTTGTGGAATGTCCACGTGATGCAATGCAAGGCTGGCCCCGTTTGATTTCTACCGAACAGAAAGTAGCTTATATAGATGCGTTGTTGAAAGTCGGCTTCGATGTTTTGGATTGCGGGAGCTTTGTGTCGGCAAAGGCGATACCCCAAATGGCAGATACCAGGGAAGTGTTGTCGAGGTTAACCATGGGGGATAGTAAAACAAAGTTATTGGTCATTGTAGCGAATCTTAGGGGAGCAGAAGACGCCGTTCAAGTTAATGAGGTCAGCTATCTCGGGTTTCCGCTATCCGTTTCTGAGACCTTTCAACAGTTAAATACAAAAAGCTCAATCAGGCAAAGCCTTGCTATGTTGGAGAGCATGAAGGAACTTTGCGATCGTAATGCAAAGGAGCTTGTTGTTTATATGAGCATGGGTTTTGGTAACCCGTACGGTGATGCTTACAGTTCACACATATTACTGGAATGGATCAAAGAGGTTGTATCACTCGGAATACAAACGATTTCTCTTGCAGACACCGTTGGTATTGCAGATCCTTCGTTGGTAAAAACCGTCGTACAGGATGTGTTGGGAACCTGGCCCAATAAACACTTTGGTGTTCACCTGCACTCAACCCCCGACGGGATCGAAGATAAACTTGCGGCAGCTCTTGAAGCAGGTTGTACCAGGTTCGATGGGGCTTTAATGGGAATCGGTGGCTGTCCCATGTCAAACAACCCATTGGTTGGAAATATGAACACTGAAGTGATGATCAGCTACCTGCAACAACGGAAGCTTAAGCCCAACCTGGATATGAGCGCGTTTAAAGCGTGCCTCACTTTGGCAAAAGACATTTTTAAGTAAAAACTGCAGCTATGAAATTCATGCTCGATGTCAATATAAAAGAACCATCGAACAAGATCAACTACCAGGATGGCATATTGATCGTAGGTTCCTGCTTTACTGAACATATTGGTGGTCGGTTGCTCGACTATAAATTCAGGGTGCTTCAGAATCCAAGCGGTATTTTGTTTGATCCGTTAAGCGTTTGCTCCAGCTTAAATGCTTATCTCACAAATGAACCTTTGGATGGTTCGGAATTGTATTATCTGAATGAACTCTGGCACAGCTGGGATCATCATTCTTCGTTCTCAGGGCAAAATAAAGAGGACGTTGTTGCGTGCATTAATGAAACCCGGGCAGTAGCCCATAAGTTTATTACACGAGCCTCCTGGATTATCATAACGCTGGGTTCATCTTTTCACTATCGATTAAAAGAGTCTGGTAAACGCGTTGCAAATTGCCATCGGGCACCTGCACAATTATTTACAAAGGAAATGATCGGGATAAGTGAGACAACCGAATGCCTGCAAACAACAATCGCTAATCTTAAAAAGGTAAATCCAGCTATAAATATACTGCTGACGGTTAGCCCGGTAAGACATATCAGGGATGGTGTCGTTGAAAACAATCGAAGTAAAGCTCGCCTGATTGAATCCGTACACGACCTGGTTGAAAACAACAGCAACCTGCATTATTTTCCTGCTTACGAAATTATGGTTGATGTGCTTCGCGACTACAGGTTTTATGATATCGACCTTGTGCATCCAAATTATGCCGGAACAGAATATGTGTTTGAGCAATTTCGCGACCACTTTATAGATCCGGCAAGTGTAGCCGTAATGGAAAAAATCAAACAGGTTACCACCGGCTGCAAACACCGGCCATTTCAACCAAATACAATGGCCCACCGTGCTTTTCTTTCAAATACAATGTCGAAATTGAAGGAAATATCCGCGACTAATCCGGACATAGATTTCAACGACGAGGACGCCTACCTGAAACGGGCGTTAGAAGACTTTTCGTGAAATAGGAGGGCAGGCGTATTTTACAAAAAGGCATCGCTTCAAACAATAAATGCCAATAAAAAAAATGGTGTACAAAGGGGCGTATATCGCCCCATTGTACACCAACGGGTTTATTGAACTTAATTTCAGATATTAACCATAAGTGAAATCACTCAAATGATTTTACTTACTTCAACGAGCAATTAAGCTTAAGTTGTTTATCCTCTTGACTCAAGAATACGCTCATCATCCGTAGTAAGTTTCGGAATGTCGGTTTGCATAATCTTTTTAAAAGTAGTGAGTGCCTGTGCAACTACCTGGTCCATGTTGTAGTACTTGTATGTTGCGAGTCGTCCTACAAAATAAGTATTGCTTAACTGGCTTGCAAGTGCTGCATACTTCTTGTACAATTGATCGTTTTCCGGACGTGGTACAGGATAGTAAGGATCGCCGGCTGCTTCAGGGAACTCGTACACTAAAGTTGTTTTCTCATGCTTCTGCCCGGTAAGGTGTTTAAATTCTGTAATCCGGGTGAATGCATAATCATTAGGGTAGTTGATTGTTCCGGTTTCCTGGAAAGTTTCTTTATCGAGTGTTTCAAATTTGAACCTTAATGAACGATAAGGAAGTTTGCCGTAACGATAATCAAAGTATTCATCAACTGGTCCGGTGAAGATGAGTTTTTTATAAGCGATCTCATTAATCACTTCCTGGTAGTTCGTGTTCAACATGATCTTGATGTTTGAATGTGACAACATTTTTTCAAACATCTTCGTATAACCATGTAACGGCATTGCCTGGAAGGTATCAGTAAAATAACGATCATCTTTGTTTGTGCGGGTTGGGACACGTGCAGTAACTGATGCATCCAATTGAGATGGATCGAGCGCCCACTGCTTACGTGTATACCCTTTAAAGAATTTCTCGTATAGTTCGCGGCCAACTTTACTTACAACCACATCTTCCGAAGTTTTAACAGGGTACACCTTTTCTGCACGCTCTTCAAGGAAGCTTTCCATTTGAAGACTGTTGATGTTGATCCCGTAGTATTTGTTGATCGTGTTAAGATTGATCGGGATGGGCAACAATTGTCCGTCAACGTGTGCCAGTACTTTATGTTGGTAATTTCTCCATGCGGTATACCTTGACAAATAGTTAAAAACCTCTTCACTGTTCGTATGAAAAATGTGAGGGCCATATTTGTGTATCAATATTCCATCTTCATTATAATAATCATAAGCATTCCCACCGATATGATTTCTCTTATCAATAATTAAAACGCGTTTGTTTCCCACAGTAGCCAATCTTTCTGCTAATACGCTTCCGGCGAATCCTGCTCCAACAATTAGGTAATCGTACATATGTTATAATTTAAGATGTAAATGATTTGGTTTGTAATGTTCTGGTCAATTCCTGCATCATATTCTCGAACGTCAGGCTCCAGGATTGCTGTGTCAAAAATTCGTCTACGCGGGTTAGCCATTCCTCCCTGTCAGCACTTAATTGGCGTTCAGCTGCGTCTACAAAGCCCTGTGCATCGGCTGCGATCTCAACGTAATTTTGTTCGCCATATGGGTTAACAACGTCTTTGATCGGGGTTGAAATAACCGGTATACCTGCCGCCAGGTATTCCGGGGTCTTAGTAGGACTGATGAACCTTGTTGCATCATTAAGCATAAAAGGTATCAGCGCAATGTCCCATCCGGAAAGATAAGATGGAAGTTGGTCATAAGTTTTTCCACCCAGGAAGTGAATATTTGGAAGTTTAGGCAAAGTAGACGGATCTATCTTTACGACAGGTCCAAGTAAAACAAGTTGCCACTCAGGTCTTAATTCTGCTATGCCTTTGATAAGGTCAATGTCAAATCGTTCATCGATGACACCGTAAAAACCTAATCTCGGACCACCGATGCTTTCCTGGTCCGTGGGCTGTTCTTTATTTGTTCTCGCTTGTTCAAAGTGCTTTTTATCAATACTACTTGGAAACGGAAATATGTTGTCATGAAGGTGTTTCTTCGCCTGGTACAAACTGTGACCACCAGTAAAAACAATATCAGCTCTGCTAAGCAGTAAATCCTCCAGTTCACGCAATTGCTTAGGGGCATTCTTAAACATCGAAAGCTCATCCATACAATCATAAATCGTGAGCGCCGGTGTGTATTGACGACTAAAACTCAACGCCATTGGAGTATAATACCAGAAGATCATATCCGACAAGTCTTTGCCATCTAAAAACTTGTCAAGCATCTTTTTAAGTTGCTTGTCGTTTTCCTCGTTTGAGTTCCCGGGCTTCAGGTGAGGAGCAACAACCCATAAGCTATCTTCCTGAACAGTAAACGTGAGATAAGGGTCAGCTTTGGCGTCAAAGTAAGGTTCTTCGACAAAATAAACGTTGAATAATGTGGCGTACCTGGTAAGCAGATGTTGAGGTCTTTGATAAACAAAGTTCCATCGCAAATGAGAGAAGCATATCAGTGTTGAGGGAAGTCTTGGATCATTGTCATCGTTTAGTAGATTTTGTTTTTTTAAATTGCTTTCGATAGCCTCCATATATTTTGCTCAATTTTAAATTTTACCGCTTGCTATAACTATATTATCAATAACGTGCCAAAATATTAAGCAAGTTCTCCCTATGATTCATTCTAATATTTAATCTATTTGTCATAAGATAATCGATAAATATAGGTCATTTGGGGAATAAAGTTCCCAGTAGCATCTAAATAGGTTTTCAACGGCATAGCAAAGCCTGGCTGTGGGCCAGGCTTTCGTTTATGTTTTGATGTAAAAACTCAAAACAAATGCACTCCATAACTTTCCTTTTCAATTACATCCTTCCACTGTTTAATCAAATTTTTATATTCTATACCAACCGGTCTTATTTTACGATCTAGATCGTATAACCCCAACGAGTTTACATTACCCGCATCATTTCTAAGTGCACTGTCCCAGTCAACCTGGTCAGTTAAACTGTACCACGTAAAACCAGTAATGGGAACCCCGTCCATCTTTAGTCTGCAAAGATTCGCCCATTGCTTCTTTAACCAATGAACAGAAAAAGGTTCTGTTATATTGGTCTCCGTATGCATTACAGGTATCTTATAACGCCTGAAGTATTGGTGGGTGATTACATAGTAACCGAAGATTTCTCCAGATGGACTTGTACTGCCATCTGAATGAACAAGGTGCTCATTTGTGATATAATAATCATTTCCCATGATGCAGTTACTTTTCACCTTTAACTGCTGTTTCCCAAACCATGTATACTCATCATCGCTCATGCCATTCGCCATGAGGTACTTATATACTGAAACATCTACAGAGTGACCGTATGTTAGATCAAGTGATAAGAATCTTTTCTGATTCAAAAACTCGCAAAGCGGGCGTACATTAGGGTTTTCTGCATGAAAGTATTCTGAAGACTCACTTTGTATAAACTGTGCATCGGGCTTTACACGCATGATCGCCTGCATGGCCAATACATTTGCCTTCGAAAGGTTTTTCAATGCTGTAACAAACGCTCTGTCACTACTTTGACACTCGTTCCACCATCCATACTGCCCCGAAAACATTGCGGCAATAAAGATTTCATTTACCGGTGTATAAAATTGAAGATGGGGATAGCGTTCTGCAAATGCAGACGCATACTCAGCAAAGTATCGCGGCCAATCGGTGTTTTGAAAATCGCCGACCCAGTCAGGAACACCAAAATGACAAAGGTCAACTATCGGGGTAATTTTTAACCGCTCCATCTCAGCGAACACATCATCCGAAAAACTCCAGTCATATTTACCTGGTGCAACGTGTACCCTGTAATACGGTGCACCATAACGAAGAAATTCAATCCCCATTTCGTTGACAAGTGCAAAATCCTCTTTCCACCTTTTATAGTGACCACACTTTTCCATCTCATCTATTCGTTTTCTGGTCCCGTCTTCAAGTTTAATCATAGGATAGCTGTTCTCTATCCCGGTTGAAAACATAAATCTGTTTTTGCTCATGTTAAGTGTGTCAGGTGGATTATGGTTGACGAGATTACGCTTGATTAAGTATAACGTTCCGGGGGTTCAATAATGTTGCCAGAAGGACAAAATACATTCATAAAGAAGGTAAATCAATCCGTACGCAGTAAGCAAGGCTAATCATCGTTCCGGCATCACCATTATATTCAAGCCAAATCCGATAGATGAACATCTCGTGCTCAGGGTTGCGTCAATTCGATATACCAACACGCTGCTTGTTAAAACTATTCTCTTCTGCTGATGTTAAAATAAAATCGGCAAGGTCGCCTGCGGAAATATGCCCGTTATTTGGTGAGGGTACATGTTCAGCATTGGTGTGGTAATTACCATTACCATCTTCATCTTTTATGTCTGGTGCGCAAACAAATGTCCAATTGAGTACGGAGTCTTTAATGTTCAGGTAAGCTTGCAGATGTTCTTTACCTACAGGCAGATAAACTTTGGGGTATCCTGGCTTTTCCATCAACAACACGCCATTTTCATCCGTAAGCACCCCTGCGCCACCCAATGCAACAAGTCGTTCCACGCCGGCCTTTTCCATCTGCTTAGCAATGTTTTTCAATCCAAGACTCCTGGTGTGGTCTAGCCCGTCAAATGATCCCCCAAGCACCGAGAGCACAGCATCAGAGCCCACCAATGCGTCGTATACGCTTTCCTCATCAAACACGTAGCCCTTAATTGCAAGCAGCTTATCGTTGGCATTATCTTCATCAACGAGATGATCTACATTTCTGCCGAAGGCTTTCACGTTATGGCCTTTTACAAGCGCTTTTCTTACGAGGTGTTTTCCCACCATACCGGTCGCTCCGAAAATCACGATGTTCATATAATTGAATTTGTTGTTTAAGGATGTAAACATAGTAACTGGTAAGGAGCGGCCTGCCCTTTACCACACAAGCAAAACTTGTTTATTGCACGCCCAAACGCACAATGTACCTCAATTATCTACGGTAACCCTGCGAATCGCAGGCCTAGGTCAATACGAACCATTATCACTTTAAAATATAGATACCAACCAATACCCGGGCCCAATGTTCAGCACCCCTTCGATTTCTGATCCATTCATAAGCTAGCTTTAAGGCATATCACATCTTCAAAGACTTGAATAAAAGACCATGAATTCCGGCACAAGAAAAGCACCGTTCTTTAACCTGGTTTTTTTTGGGGACCATCTTTTTTACCCTGATGAATCATCGTTGCCACGCTCGGTTCATCTGTAGTTTATTATGGCGGCTTAGCGCTATCAATGCCGAACCGGCACTGCTAAAATAACGCATTGATAGATGTTGAAAATCAAGCTAAGCAATCGCCGGTCATAAAACAAAAAAGCATCCTTTCGGATGCTTTCTAACATTTTCAGAATATTTGCTGAACGAAAACCTGCATACTCTACCCCCACTAAACATTGTTTCCTTTTGCAACAAAAGCAGCGAAGGAGATTCCAGCGCGCCGAAGCACGTAAGAACGGGGTGCTATTTAGCAGAAATCTGCTCGGTTAATTGGTCAACTGTGATACCATAGTGGCTCTCATCATAAACACAAACCCCGTCCCGAATAACAAGCACCTGGGGGCTTTCATGGTAAACATTGAAGTCTTCCGCCACCTTTTTCGAAATGCTGCGATAAGCAATCAGGTCAAGATGATAAAAGTCAGCATCCTTTAACTCAGGGCTTCGGTCCAATCTCGACTTCGCCATACTACTTATCGAACAACGGGTGCTGTGCTTGAAGATCACCTGCGGTTTTGTTTTTGAGTCTGCCTTAATTTTCTCCAGTTGATCGGCACTGGTCAAGTCAATCCAATTCATAGAACTAGGTTAATGATTAATTTAAGGGAGAACTGTAAAAAACTGTGCCGGATTGCTTGCACTAAGCGCGAAAATAGCGGGGATTGTGACTTGGGCAACCCCGGCGTGAGGATGCACAGGAACTGAAGATTCCCGCGACCAATATCAGGGATAATAATGCTGCAATTGTCTTTTTCATGATATGACTGTTTACTATAAAACGGTTACTTTGCAAACTTATTTCTCAAAGATACAATTTTAATGAAAGTTCACTTCATATCCATTGGAGGCAGTGTCATGCACCAGCTCGCGATAGCCTTAAAACGAAAAGGCTACCAGGTGAGTGGCACAGATGATGAGATTTTTGAACCCAGCAAAAGCAACCTTCAAAAGGAAGGCTTGCTTCCGGTTCAGCAAGGATGGCAGCCTTCATTGATCACTCCTGAACTTGATGCAGTTATTCTTGGCATGCATGCAAAAGAAGACAATCCTGAACTGCTAAAAGCAAATGAACTCGGCCTGAAAATTTATTCGTTCCCTGAATACATATACCAGGAAAGCAGCAACAAAACACGTGTCGTAGTAGGTGGAAGTCATGGCAAAACAACCACCACGAGTATGATTATGCATGTTTTGAAGTACAGCCGAAAAGATTTTGACTACCTTGTCGGAGCACGACTTACCGGGTTTGAGCAGTCCGTAAACATAACAGATGCACCTATAATCGTTTGTGAAGGAGATGAATATCCTGCAAGTGCACTGCAAAAAAAGCCAAAGTTTCATTTTTTATTTCCGCACATTGCTGTTCTCACGGGCATTGCCTGGGACCACATCAACGTTTTTCCAACTTTCGAATTCTACCTCGACCAGTTTCGGATCTTCATTAACAAGATCGAGAAGGGTGGGCTGCTCATTTACAATGCCTCTGACGAGGTTCTGATGGAGCTGGTAGATTCAACAAAGCGAACCGACATTCGATATCAACCATACAGTGTTCCTGAACACAGCATTGCAGCCGGCGAAACAACCATCACCCTCAACGGAGCGTCGGCCCATATTAAAGTATTTGGTAATCACAACCTGCTCAATTTACATGCAGCCTACTACGCCTGTAACGAACTTGGGGTCAGAACAAGCCAGTTTTTACAGGCGATCGCCCACTTCACAGGAGCCTCAAAGCGGCTTGAGCTGATGGGTTCAAATGAGCAAACAAATGTCTACCGCGATTTTGCCCATGCACCTAGCAAGGTGAAAGCAACCATTGAAGCGGTGAAACAGCAATACCCCAACCGGCAACTTATTGCTATTCTTGAGCTTCATACATTTAGCAGCCTTAATGCGAAGTTCATGGCCGAATACAAGGGTTCGCTCGATAAAGCCGACCAGGCCGTGGTTTTCTATTCTAAACATGCACTCGAGTTGAAACGAATGCCCGACCTCCCGAAAACTGCAGTCCACGAGGGTTTTCAAAAAAATACACTCGTTGTGCTTACCTCGCGTGAAGAACTCGCAGAATGGTTGGGACAATGTAACCGGCAAAATGCAAATTTTGTTTTTATGAGTAGCGGCAACTACGATGGACTCGACATACAGGAGTTTGCGCGGGCCGCTACCTAAACAAAACAGGAGAAATAGTAATCTATTTGGGGCGGTGTTTCAATCCCGTTAACCACTGGTCAGCAGGCCGAAGCTTGTAAATGAACGCCCTATAGAACTTTCGTCTAAATTTGCATCGAAATCCCCAAAATGAAATTACAACTCTCCCGGCCCATTGCATTTATAGATCTTGAGACTACCGGCACCAACTTATCCATCGATCGTATTGTTGAACTGGCTATTGTACGCGTAATGCCTGATGGCAGCAGGCAAATAAAACGCAAGCTGATCAACCCGCTAATGCCCATTCCGCAAGGTTCAACAGACTGCCACGGGATCACCGATGAGATGGTTAAAGACGCACCCACATTCCGCCAGGTAGCTAACGAGGTTAAGCAGTTTATTGATCATTGCGATCTTGCGGGGTACAACAGTAATCGCTTTGATATCCCATTATTGGTGGAAGAATTTCTTAGGGCCGGTATGGACTTCAGCACAGAAGGCCGCAAGCTCATCGATGTTCAAAGAATTTTCCACATGATGGAGCAACGAACCTTAAGTGCCGCTTACAAGTTTTATTGTCAGAAAAATCTTGAAGGCGCTCACGGTGCAGAAGTTGATGCTACCGCTACTTTCGAGATCCTTGAAGCTCAACTCGAACGTTATCCGAACATTGGCCTTACCATTGATGCGATTTGCTCATTCTGCGGCGAAGAAGACATCGTTGATTTCGCGCGCCGTTTTATCAGGGTAAATTGTATCGAAGTTTTCAACTTTGGTAAGCATAAGGGACGACCCGTTGAAGATGTGCTTAAGTCGGAACCGCAATACTACGATTGGATGATGAAGGGAGATTTTCCGATGCATACGAAACAAAAACTCACCGAAATATTGAACCGTTCGCTGTTAAAAAAAGTGTAATTGACAACCTGTGGAAAAGAGCACCTTTTACCAAAAAATAAAAAAACGTATTTTCGGTTTGTACCCATTTTAAGGCTAATTATTGGAGAAGATAGTAATCATACCCACTTTCAACGAACGAGAAAATATTGCTAAGATACTCAACACAATATTCAATCTTCAGCAGGGATATCATGTCCTCGTAATTGATGATGGTTCGCCCGACGGCACTGCCGAAATCGTGCGGGAGCTACAGCAACAGTATCCTCAACAGTTTTTTTTACAGGAAAGGAAAGGAAAATTAGGTCTTGGTACCGCTTATATCTACGGGTTCAAATGGTGCCTGGCCAAGGGATATCAATACATTTTTGAGATGGATGCCGACTTCTCGCATAATCCGGCTGATCTTGAAAACCTTTATCGTGCCTGTAAAACGGGTGGGGCAGAAGTGGCTGTCGGCAGCAGGTATGTTCCCGGCGGAAAAGTAGAAAACTGGCCCTGGGACAGAAGGTTTTATTCAAAAGGCGGAGCGCTTTACACAAAACTGATCACCTGGATGCCTGTTAACGACCCTACCGCAGGTTTTGTTTGTTATAAACGAGAGGTGCTCGAAACCATTAACCTCGATGAAATTAAGTTCGTTGGTTATGCGTTCCAGATTGAAATGAAATTTGCATCATGGAAACTCGGTTTCAAAATAAAAGAAGTCCCCATCACTTTCAAAGACCGTAGCCTGGGCTCCTCCAAAATGAACAAAGGAATTCTGAAGGAAGGCGTGTTAGGTGTACTGGAAATTCAATGGCACAGCCTGTTCAAAAACTACCGGAAACGGGTAAAAAGTGTTCCGCTCAAAAGTATAGCAGGTTTCAACGACGTCGTTCCTGAAGGTAAGGTGTAAAGTACTTTCTCACATATGGCTATTCGTCATACTTCTTCAGCACAGCTTTCCAACGCTTGTGTTCAATGGCCTTAATCGCCAAGCCGGTACCCACAACGGAGAAAACACACAAGATACTTACGATCCATAAATGGGGATAGATAAAGTAATGTATCAAGCCAATTATTCCCGGAATTATCAACATAGCGGTTCCCCGGAAAAAGTTACCAGCTTTTCCATTATTACCTTGTTGAAGCGAAAAGGGTAGATGCTGAATGCTGATGTAAGCCAGCGTTGAGCAAATCAGCAATTCGTTAAACAAGCCGAGGAGGAGATTGGGTATAATCTTTACCCCCACGAGCGCCAGAGCAGGAATGGTAATAAGGACGAGCACCGGTATGTAGAACTTGAGCATAGCCGACTTAACCGCACCACTCATGATACTTCCGGGATACTTTACAGGGGTACTGAAAAAAATCCAGGCGGCTTTAAACTTTTCTGAATAGACCACCTGGTTGATGGCCATCATCAGCATAAAACTGCTAAAGTACAGTACCGACACAATTACCATTCTTCCGCTTTGGGTTTCCTCAGAAAGGTCAGTTAGACTAAAGTTCCGTTTATTGGTAAACATCATAACAAAATACACCAGAATATAGCCAAATGACGGGTAGACCTTCATCTTAAAATCACGGCTCCGGCCGGTCATCTTCCAACAGAATTCAAAAGCCATCCTTTCTGCGCCTGGTTTTGTAACCCATCGTGCAAGCCTATGCGGAATCGAAAACCCATCACCCGGTACAAGGATTGAAGGCTTTGCTGTTGCCACCTCTTCGCTTCCGCTGATCATGGATAATTTTCGATTGAAGGACGGCGCAAAGTACTTCACTACAAGCCAAATGCTTATAAAAGGCAGGCTAAACGTAACAAAAGCCGCCACAAGGGCACTTGTGCTCGTATCGCCCTCGGTAAGGCATTGCCAGCCGCCAGCAAACCAGTATGGCGGAATAAACCACATCAACGGACTTGAAGAAAGGTGGAAGGCAGCTAGATCCATCTTGTCCACAAGCCGTGGTAACGACTGATACCCGGCAAAAACGAATATGGCAAAGAAAATTTGGATATAGCTGATGATGCCCTGGAATTTCTGCGGAGTCGTTATCCTGATGATCAGAAGGTAAAGCGCGTTAATGAGGAAAATGGTAAAGAGCGTTACCATTATCGCAACCAGCAGAAATACAGTGGCCGACCATATTCCTGTTTTTACACCCATATAGATTACAGCGGGCAGGTTCATTGGAACGATCAACTTACAGATGTGCACCGTAATGTGCAGCAATCTTGCCGTAACAAACGTTCTGTCGTTAACTGGCTTGGGCAGCAGGATATAGTTGTCGCGTACGTCAATTAAAACAGAAGTAAAATCTGATATAAGGGTCGAGGAAAGAAGAAAGATGTAAAACGCATAATAAATCGTTAAGTGGGTAAGGTAATCGGACCCGACAAAAAACCCTCCCAAAGACAGTAGCCCAAGTAATGCGCTCACCCCCATTGTTCCAAGTGTAGCAGAAGAAACTTCCCTGGCATTTTCCCGGCGGGATTGTTGAAAAGTATTCGGCCTGCGATCGTCCATCACCAGTTTGATCCGGAGAATATTCCTTAGTTGATGGGTGTCTATACCCATCCGGCTGTACAATCTGGTCGGTAGGAGCACAACTACCAGGAAAAACTTATTTATAATGTTCATGAGCCAACTTAGATTGAATAAGTGTGATGGACAGCCGCACCCCTTTCTTAATTGGCTTTGTCTGAAAGGGCATTAATTAGATCGTCGGATGCATTGGTGAGGGTATTTGATGCGGTGTAGCCTGCAAAGATTTTTTCCAGGCTTTTACTTCCCTGTTTTTCCTTTAAGTCTTCAAAACTTCCGTCAGCAATCACCGCCCCATCGTTAATCAGGATTATGCGGTCGCTTACCTTTTCTACAACATCCATCATATGGCTGCAGTAAAATATGGTTTTGCCATCCCTTGCAAGCTTGCTGATAAGGTCCTTAACAATGATGACACTGTTTGCATCCAGGCCGCTCAATGGTTCATCAAGTATGATAACATCCGGATTGTGCAACAGCCCTGAAGTAATCAGCACCTTTTGGCGCATCCCTTTACTAAACGTATCCATCCGCTGGTTCATGTTTTGCTCTAAGCCAAAGGCCGTCATCATACGAACGATCCTTTCAGTTGCCACCGCCTCCGGCATATTGTACAGTTCCGCCATAAACCCCAGAAATTCTACAGGGGTAAGCACCTCGTACAACTCCGCTAGTTCAGGCACATACCCAATTAAACTTTTTACTGCAAGCACGTCCTCCTTAAGATTGATTCCTTTTACAAATACATCACCGGAGTAATCGCTGATTAAACCGCAAAGTATCTTCACCGTGGTGGATTTCCCGGCCCCATTTGGTCCAATATAGCCAATTACCTGCCCCGGGTAAATGTCGAGTGATATACCTTTTAAGACCTGTTTAGGGCCGTAGCTCTTTCGCAGCTCAGTAATACGGATTATGGGTTCCATCGTGGGTATTGAGATACAATGTTCTGTCAAGTTAGCTTAACTACCAAGTCGTGAGCATTAACTTGAATATCGACTGTCCTGACCGCTTCTCAACAGCTCGGCGGGTTAAGCTTAAAGTAAAATAAAAGCCAACCGGTGATGCGCATAAATCTAAGCAAGTAAAAATCGGAATGGCCAACAACCATCGTAAATACATGCGTATTTTGTTAATATATCTGTCCGCAACAATTTTAGCTGTCAATTCTTCCATCAACCGTTAAAAGATCCGTTTCACCTTTCCATTTTGATCGACTGAATTGTTTAGTTCTATACCTTGTGATCAATTCAAATAAACACATGATGAAGAAAACGATTACGTTTTTGTGTCTTCTCGGTCCTCTGTTTTTAACTGCCCAGGTGAAAAAGCCCCTTGACCACTCGGTATATGATAGTTGGGAGAGTTTTGGTGAGAAATGGATCAGTAACAATGGCAAGTACGTCGTGTACGCCATTAATCCACAGGAAGGTGATGGCAGGTTGATTGTCCAGGAAACCACCGGCAAGGTGATCGCAGAAATCTCGCGCGGTTATAATGCTGCCATCACCGATAACAACAGGTACGTGGTATACAAAATAAAACCGCGTTTTAAAGAAACCCGTGAAGCAAGAATCAAAAAGAAAAAAGCCGATGAAATGCCGAAAGACAGCCTTGGCTTGCTAAAGTTAGGCGAGAACACCACAAAGCTCTATGCAAGGGTGAAATCGTATAAACTACCTGAAAATGCCCCAGGCTGGATAGCATTGTCTTTTGATAAGACTGTAGAGCGCCCGAGAAAGGACACGGCATCAGCTAAGGACGGCGATATGATGCTGGAATTGCGCGATGCTGATGAACCAACGGGCTCAGATGACAAGAAAGAGGAGGGATCGGACCTGATTTTGAAAAATCTCGAAACCGGCGATGAAAAGACTATCTCAAACGTCACCGAATACTTTTTTAGCAAAAACGGTAGAGCCCTTCTTTACGAAACGGCCGTATCCCGGAAGGATTCGACAGCGAGGACTGCAGTATACCTGATGGACCTGCCAGGCCAAAACGCCAGGAGGATACTTACGGGTTTCAATGATGCGAAAGGCTACACGCTTGATGATGAAGGCACCCAGGTGGCTTTTGTAGCCGAACGCGACAGTGCGGGAAAAACGCTCCAGAAGTTCTACAAACTATGGTATTACAAAGCAGGTTCCGACAGTGCAATCCACCTTGCTGATCGTTTAAGTGCTGGAATAAAGAAAGGTTGGACCATAAGTGAAAACGGCACCTTAACATTCAGTAAAAGTGGAAAGCGACTGATGTTTGGCACCGCCCCTATAATGGCACCAAAAGACACAAGCATAGCGGATATTGATAAGGTAAATCTCGATATCTGGAACTACAAGGACGATTACCTGCAGCCGCAGCAATTAAAGAATAAAGACGTTGAAGAAAAAAGAAGCTACATGGCACTTTGGGATTGGGATAAGAAGCAGGTTGTGCAGCTAGCCAGTGAATGGATCAACCCGATTTTTGCCACGAATGAGGGGGACGGCGACCACTTCTATGGCGCTTCAGATTCCGGCTTGCGCGCTGCGATGCAGTGGCAAGGTTTTACCGTAAAAAAAGTCTTTCACATTGATCCGGCAACAGGTTGGGCAAACGAAATCAAAAAAGAGTTTAAAGGCAATGTTTACCCTTCATACTCCGGCAAATACCTGTTGATGTACGACGACAGGCAAAAACAGTATTTTGTTTATAATGCCAATACTAAAAACATCGCACCTATTACCAAACAAATTAAAACCCCGCTATACGACGAGGAGAACGATGTACCGGATGATCCTAATCCATATGGTATCGTAAAATGGATGGAAGATGATAAAGCGGTTTTAATCAATGATCGGTACGATGTATGGCAGGTGGACCCGGAAGGAAAAGCTGAACCTGTTTGCATAACCGGTGGAATAGGTCGGAAAACAAAAACCAGCTATAGAGTAGTTAACCTCGATCGTGAAGAAAAGTTCCTGCGACCATCGCAAACCTTATATTTCGAGTTGACAGATGAAAAAGACAAAAGTGGCGGCATTGCCAAATTACCGCTGAGCAAAAAAGGTTTACCGGAAATTATCTATAAAGCCCCGGCAAACGTAGCCAATATCCTGAAAGCAAAAGCTGCAGATGTAATTGTTTATTCGCGTGAAACGTTCGAAGAGCCTACAGCATTGTACACGTTGACGTCTGGTTTGGAAACAGAACCCATCAAAACGGGGCAGGCACAGTCGACTTTATTGGCGAAAACAAACCCGCAGCAAGCAAACTACTTATGGGGAACATCCGAACTTTTTACCTGGAAAGCGTACACCGGCAAATCGACTGAAGGGATATTATATAAACCGGAGAACTTCGATCCCGCCAAAAAGTACCCGATGCTGGTTTATTTTTATGAGCGAAGCAACCAAACCCTTCGTAATTATATAGCCCCCGCACCAACACCAAGCCGGTTGAACATACCGTTTTTTGTAAGCAGGGGATACGTAGTATTTGTACCGGATATCTGGTACAAAACGGGCTATCCGGGTCAGAGTGCATACGACTACATTGTGAGCGGCACACGTGCACTCATCAAGAAAGGTTTTGTAGATAGTACTAAAATCGGCCTTCAGGGGCAAAGCTGGGGTGGTTACCAAATCGCTTATCTGATCACCCGTACTAATCTTTATGCAGCGGCATGGGCGGGGGCCCCGGTTGCAAATATGACCAGTGCTTACGGTGGTATGCGGTGGGGAACCGGACTTAACAGGCAATTCCAATACGAGAAAACACAAAGCCGTATTGGCGCAACCCTATGGGAAAAACCGGAACTCTATATACAAAACTCACCTCTTTTTCAATTGCCTAAGGTAAAAACCCCGCTGGTAATCATGGCCAACGATGCCGATGATGCTGTTCCCTGGTACCAGGGAATCGAGTTATTTACCGGCCTCAAGCGACTGGGCAAGCCTGTATGGATGTTGAACTACAACGGCGAAGCACACAACCTCGTAGAACGAAAAAACCGGAAAGACATTTCTATTCGGGAACAACAATTCTTTGATTGGCTGTTGAAGGGCGAGAAGCCTGCACGTTGGATTGTTGGCGGGGTGCCCGCAATTATGAAAGGCAGGGATCTTGGGCTCTCAACGGAATAAGTACTTTGAGTTAAAGAAAAGTAGGAGAGTGATCGGTCATCTGGTCAAAGTAGGATGAAACGATTAGCTGACCAGGTGACAGCTTGATTTACAATATTAGGCTTCGGTGCCAACTCGATTTACAACAAAAAACCCCTGCAAAACAGGGGCTTTTTGTTGTACTTTATAAAGAAACAAGGTTTTACTTAGGCAGCGTTTTTAACGGTTTAGCCAGACGAGTTCTAATTTAGATGTAAGTAGACCTCCTTAGTTGCCAGCACTAAACAACATCTTGCTGATCAAATAAGCCAAAGCCAACGCTTTAGGTTGGGGTGCAGCCTAACTACCCCGATTGGCACCTGTGGATCTTACTTTTTTACCAGCTCCCGCGGGCTTGGCCGTAGTTTTTAAGAATTTGGAACCTTTGCTAGCAGTTTTCTGCATCTTACTTAAAGGATTATCGCCTTTTTTGTTGTTGGTGGGTAAAGACATTTGTAAAGGTTTAAATGATTAATGAAGGCCGCAAATCAGCCTATGGATGCGAAAGTCTTGAAATTACAACTATGTTGCGCTACCGCCCGTTTTTAGCTCCTCCTCAATAATGTCGTGAAGTATAGGCTCATTTTTTGCCACGGAGGGTGGCAAATCGTCTGGTGACACAATCTTCCAGGAGGCGTCTTCTTTGATCATTGTAAAAATGATTCTGCGTCCCCTGTCGTCGCTAACATCTACGGTAAACTTATTCTCGTTTTTAGCATTGACTTTCCTGAAATTAAATTCCCTTAACTGCCCATCCACCTTTATCAGCTTTGTAAACTGAATGTTTTTGATAAATTCTATTTTCATAAGAAATCAATTGCTGTTACAATAGCAATTAGTATGCTATTTATATTTAAATATTCGTAAAGATACTCGTGAATCCGCCTTCGTAAACCTGCCTGTGAATTATTTAACGCATTCGGTTGTGTCACAATTATTTATCAACCGGTAGCATTAATCTGACGCGGGAACCAGTGGTGGGTGGACGAACACCGTTTGACGAATGCAGCCCGTTCCGAACTCCAATATATAAAAACTACCTGGTTTTCCACAATACCCGTGAGTACAGGATTTCACTATAACGTGGGTCTGTACCGGTTAGTATACATGCAACGGAAAACCCAGAACACAAAACTCCTCTACAGAAGCCCTGAAAAAACATTATCCATGAGATGCCATTGGCAAACAGCGGCCATCGTAATTAAAAGTTGGTCCCGACGAAAGCCATCTACCTGCTGAATACAGGGCATGGATTAAGGAGATTACAAGTGTGAATCGCAATGGTAAAGACACAACAATGCCATGAGAAACCCATGGCAAGTAACGAATGATCAGATGTTGTTTATTCAGGCACGTTGATATACTGTTGTAGCCAACCGGTATAATAAGCAATGGCTAACAGGATGATGATTAGAACAATGATTGTAATAATAATGGCAACTGCGTTGTTCTTCTTTCTTTTAGCAGGTAGAATAGTGGTATCGGTGTTGTTGGTGGCAGTTGTATTTACGGTATTAGTCCATTGCTTCGCTTTGATCAACTTGCCGGTGTAGCGGGCGCTAAAGTTATCTACATCAGACTGGTTGTTCACGACCTGTTCGGCAATAAAGGTTTCCTTATTATTTACAAGTTCATATGCCTGCAATACAACTGGAAAGTCTTCTTTTCTTACATTCATGGCGATTGGTTTTACTATTTATCATACGGGAAATCAAAGCATCCCATTTGTAAATTCCCCTTGCAATTATATTGCCACCATGCTGGTGCACAATTGTTACCGATGTACCTTCCGCAGCATCGTAAGCACCATGTTACAATTCTCTATATAAGTAGAAGGGTCAACACGCGCAAAGGTGTCGGTTGTTCGGTGGTAGTCGGGATGATCCTCAACCCCGATATATAGGAAAGGTATCTTCTGGAGGTGAAAAGCATAATGATCACTTTGGTTGGTCCAATCTTCACGCAACGTTCCCGAGTCGTGGCCCATTAACAGCTCGGTCCCTGAAGTGCTCCTGGTTTCTTCAACCAGGTACCTTAGCTCAGGGTAATGGCGCACCCCAACGGCGTAAATCCGGTTATTGTCGCTTCGGGCAATCATATCCATGTTCAGGTTCATCTTAACTTTACGACCTGCATCAGTGATAAAGGACTGAACAAAATTTCGTGCACCCTGCAGTCCTGATTCCTCACGGTCAAAGGCAGCAAACACCATCGAATACTCAGGTGGTGATTTCCTGAAATACCTGGCAAGCGCAAGCAGGCAGGCAACACCGCTTGCATTATCGTCAGCACCATAATAAGTACCCGAAGGTGTTACCCCAAGGTGGTCATAGTGTGCACTTACAACAATAAACGAATCAGGCACCCGGCTGCCCTTAATCCAGCCGACCACGTTTATTCCGGTGGTGGTACCGTTGATTTCCCTGCCTACAAATGTTTGATCAAGCGAATTGCCAAAGCTATCCAGCAATGCCTGGCGGAAGCGCATCTGAATACGTTCTCTCGCCAGCTGGTGCCCCCTGGTACCGGGCTTTCGCCCTTCGCAGGTATCAGACGCGAAGTAGCGGAGATCGCTGAGGATTTGCAAGCTATCGAGCGATCTTACGGGCACAACGGGTGTGCTGTTGAGGCGCGAGTTCGTTTGGGCTAGCTCATCAGGATAAGCTTCCTCGTGGCGTAAGCCCTCGCTTTTACACCCAAAAGCTGAAAGGAACAGGCATATAAAAATAAACAGGGGTTGAGCAGAATTGTGCATGATCACAGGTTAACTAATAATGGTTAAAGATAACTGCTGCAGTAGTGCAACAGGCAAGAAATGAACATTTGAGATTAAACCAGCCTACCCTTATGTAGGATTGGTTTCAGTGAGCAGGGAGATAAATTCATGAGAAGGCAGCAACTACAGATCCCCTGATGAGATCATCAAATTGATTTGTTGGATAAAAACTTCATTTTGGTTACCTTACCTGTAAAACAAGCCCTTATGAGAACCGTCGCTGACATCCTATCGAGAAAAGGCAAAACTGTATTGCAGGTCGCTCCCGACACTTCGGTGATCGAGGCCCTTAAAATTATGGCGGATCGCAACATAGGTTCAGTTGTCGTAATGGATGGTAAAAATTTTCTCGGAATCATGACCGAGCGCGACTACTCGAGAAAGGTTGTGCTTAGAGGAAGGTCATCAGATCTTACCACTGTGGCAGACATCATGTCGTCTGACTTCCCGATTGCAAAACCGGAAGACAGTGTTCCGCACTGTATGCAGGTGCTATCGTCGAGGAACCTTCGCTACCTGCCCGTGATGCAGAACGGGGAACTTGCAGGCATCATTTCCATGAATGACGTAGTTGCCGAAACCATCATTAGTCAAACAGAAATGATTACATATTTGCAAGACTATATCCAGTCGTAAGCCGGTGCCATGAAAATACGCCGTACAAGGGAGTGACACAACCATCGCCGCCATGGAATACAGCAGCCGGTAACCAAAAAAACGTCTCAGAACAGGTACGTTAGCGATCGCTGATTTTTGGGGACCCGCGTTCCGTTCGCGATGTAATATTAGTGCCCGGATGAACCGATCGGACCGGGTCACTCACTTCAGCCTGTAACGCTTTGCTGAACAGGTGACCAACTATTTGCCTTAGCCCGTGGCATGATCAGGAGTTAACGCAAAAAGCCAAAATCAACCACGCGTCGAACGTATTTTTTGTCTTGTATAACCCAGGTTACCTCGTAACTACCCCCAGACTCGGGTTTGAGCATGTACACATAAATGCGACGACCATCGGCCGAGAGGTAAACACTATTGTGTGACTTGTTTACTCCGCCTTCGCTATAAGTAAAAATGGGGTTGAAAATGTCGGCGAATGCTGCCTGCGGCACCCGGATGGTATCTCTTCCGGTAATAACAGAAACTGACTGAATGGCTGTCCGGGGCACCTTTCCATAATCTCCGAAATAGGCCTTGTTATCAATACGCACAAGGTGCTTGTTTTCGTAGTAGCTAAGCTTGTGTTTCGTAGGATCGAAGCGTTCTGCCTTAATTAAAACCTCCATGCCGTTGCCGCCGAAAGAAATATAGTCGGCTCCATATCCCGTAACCGGCAACGATTTAAGCGGAAGCTTACCAATAATTTCTTCAATCCCGCCCATGCTGAATGTGGCAACATCATCACGGATTTCCTTTTCTCTTATACGCGTAAAAATATCGTTCTTGCTGCGATAATCTGGAAACTCGCGATCCTGTGCACACACCGCAAATACTGCAAACAGGGCTGCTATAAATAAAGTACTCTTCATGCGAATAAATTAGAACAGAATAAAACTAGAGATTTTAGCTGTGGCCACATGGGGCAGGGTAAAGGTACTGCGCGAAATCTATGTTAAACATTGTTTTACCGCTACTTATGCCTTAGGTTATTATCGCTACCGGGAAGCAATGGCGGCTTATCTTTGTATGGTCATAAGCCGAACCATCGCCTCGTGTAAACGTGGAGGAAAGTCCGGACAGCGCAGGGCAATCCACCGGTGAATAGCCGGGTCCTTCAGCAATGGGGGAACAGACAGTGCCACAGAAAATTACTGCAGGTGTATTCGAAAGGAAAACCTGTAAAGGTGAAAACGTGGGGTAAGAGCCCACGGCCGGTATTGGTAACACTACCGGCGGGTAAACCTTGGATGCTGAAATGCCATGTATAGGATCGCTTGAGGGCTGCCCGCCCGATGGTCCAGGGTAGGCAGAAACAGGTGCGACAGTAATGTCCATCGCAGATAAATGATGGTTTAGAAACAAAATCCGGCTTACGAGTTTATGACGCATAGTGACCCTGCGGTGCTTAACTGCAGGGTTTTTAATTGGCATAAACCATCAATGGTAAACCCGACACAGGGTTGATAATTATGCGGGTTCTAACCTGTAGCAAATAATCGGATAATGGCAGGGTCTGCCCGGATTTAATCCTGAACATCCCTTGAATAATAACTGCTTAAGCCGCCCCGGGCAAACTGCTTTTCAACCCCGCTCACTCCGAAGCTAAGTTGGCGGTTTTTACGAATGGCGACAACAACTCAAGCATGCGCACCTGCTCTTCAAAATGGCCATGTTCCGCTTCAACGTTAATATAAGCTATGCCTTTTTTTGCGGCATACACCGACATGGATCCGTCATCAACGGGGTTGGCATTTTGGAGGACTGTATTTACTTTCATGGTTTTTAGGTATTCAAACACGTTGTTTTCCGTAGTCAGCACAAAGTCGTCCGGGTCCATCTTTGAATTGATAAATACTTTAGCTGCACTTTTGGCCTCCGACTGTCCCCTTGTGTAGCTCCGGATTGAAAAGCCACCTTCACTATTGTTGTGTAAGGCTATTACAAGCTTCTTACCAAGTATAAAGTTCGTAAGCAAGGTATCTGCAAAAGCACCCACCACTTCAGCGGCTCGCCTGGTATAAGTTTTAAAACTTGTCAGGCTGGCCTTTATTCCATCGGGAGTGTAAATCCGGTTGGGATCCACCATATAATCTTTATCACCGAGCCTGAAGTGCAGGTTCCGACTGCCATAATGAGTCAATTGTACCAGTGCACCGCCTTGCTGCCGGAGCAGTTCAAGGCCGGCTTCTGCGGATGTGTTTTCATCGTCGTGAACATTCACATACATGACAGGTGTGGCGGAGTCGGCAACGCAGGTAAGTGAAAAGTAAACCGAGTCTTCTCCAATCAGGTACAATCGTGACGTGGTCTGTAATTGTTGGGAGCTGTCTGTTTTACCATTCACTGTTGAACTATCCTGCGCAGCGCCGGAGTAAACCATAAGAAAGAATAATACCGATAGCAGGGCGGAACTTCTCATACGCAGCTAAGGTAGCAGAGTATGGCATATTACAATAAATCCGGGGGAATCACTTTAAAGTAATAATCGTGCATTTTACGTAAATCCGAGGGTTCAGGTAGTCTGGGGAAGGATGAGGCGTTGCAGAAAAAGAAAAAGCATCACGTATTTCGTTGGTACCGGCCTGCGCCTGTATTCAACTTTTACCTGATGCTTTTTGATTAAGTCGCAAACACTAATTAAAATATTCTGCTTCCTAATTGCTCTACTAAGATACGTCTGCAAACAGGCAAACTGCAAGCTTTTGTACTCAGGTTTTTCCACCAGTTGTTAACCAAGTTATGCACACCTTTTTACAATGGAAAGGGTTTCAAAGCAACAAATCATTAATGGATCATGCATATTGTTGAAATTTGTAAGCTCATGAAAACAACACCAGATTCAACAGCAATCTCCTACATTTGCTCCCTATGACACAAGAACAAATCAGAGATATGAGGGACCGCGTAGGTGTCCTAAGGAGGTTTCTTTGACGTCGAGAACCGACTTGCAAAGATACACGACGATAAACAGCTTTCTCTTTCAGCTGGCTTCTGGGATAACAACGAACGGGCTACCGGTATTCTAAAAGAGATTAAATTAAATGAATACTGGACAAAACTCTATCAATCGGTGGAATCATCGGTGGAGGACTTTGCTGTTATATTTGAGTTCTGGAAAGCGGGCGAAGCAACGGAAGAAGAGGTGAAGGAAAATTACGAGTTCGCTGTCCGGGCGATTGAAGAAGCAGAGTTTAAAAGCACGCTCAACAAACCCGAAGATGAGCTTACCGCGGTGGTGCAAATTAATAGTGGCGCCGGCGGTACCGAAAGCCAGGATTGGGCCGAGATGCTCTTGCGTATGTATAGAATGTACGGCCAGAAGCAAGGCTGGAATGTAACCGAGTTGGATCTCCAGGAAGGCGATGGTGCGGGCATAAAAAGCGCAACCCTGCAATTCGACGGGCCCTTTGCCTATGGTTTTCTAAAAGCCGAAAGTGGGGTACATCGCCTGGTAAGAATTTCTCCCTTTGATAGCAATGCACGCCGGCACACTTCATTTGCGAGTGTTTATGTTTACCCGCTGATCGACGACACGATTGAAATCGAGGTGAACCCTGCCGATGTAGAATGGGCCTTTTTCCGAAGTGGTGGTAGTGGTGGCCAAAACGTGAACAAGGTTGAAACGGCTGTTCGCCTTACCCACAAACCATCGGGCATCATTGTAGAGTGCCAGCAGGCACGAACCCAGGGCGAGAACAGGGAAAAGGCAATGAAGATGCTGAAGAGCCGGCTTTACGAAGAAGAGATGCGCAAACGCGAAGAATTGAAAAATGCGGCAAATTCCAATAAAAAGAAAATAGAGTGGGGGAGCCAGATCCGAAGCTATGTTTTCCATCCTTACAAGATGATCAAGGATCATCGCACCGACTTTGAAGTTGGTAATGTTGGTCCGGTAATGGACGGAGAACTTGATGGATTTATCAAGGCATACCTGATGATGCAGAAAGAAGAAGCCTCAGCTAATTAATATATTTCCAATCCGCAATTTTAAAACATTGCGGATTTTTTATGCCCTACAGTCGGCAAATTGCCGGAATATGCGCACTGTACCTTCTTATCTAAGTTCACTTAGCTGAAGAATGTATTTCAACAGCTTGAACCGGTTGCGGTTGAAAGCCATATCGGTCACCATTTCTTTTCGCGATGGCTTCTTCCAGTTTACCGGCACACCATATTTGCGCTCGGTGTTTTGCAGGTGATCAAACGCTACCAGCGTAAAAGCGTGCATACAGCTCATCCTTTGAATGCATGCCCGTTTGTGTCGGGCACGATTGTCAGTACCCAAAACATACTGGTGCAGTTTCCTGCATTCGTCGATAAAAAAAGCCCTTGAATCTGCTACCGAAGTTGCCCGGTTAATGTAGGTGCTTAAACCGCTTTGAACATCAAAATAAATGTCGAAGGCATCATTGGTTAACTGTCCTACTATTGCGGACTGATAGATAAAGTTTCTCTCCGCATCCGTCCAGGTTTCATCGAGCAGGGTTGAAAACATGAGCGACGTATGCCCGTTTTTCTCTCGGCAAACCTGTATGATCTCTTCAACCCTAATGCTCGGGTCCAGTTGGCGGACCGACAAAGATTGCCATTCCAGGGCCACTTTCAACTGCTCCAGGTAAGCTGCTGAAAGGGGCCAGATCTTCTTCAACTCGCCATTCATCAGCAGCAGCAGCCTGGCTTTTGTTGATAAACCATCCTCATCAAGTCCGGCAGCAAGCAATTTAAATACCTGGTCACGGGTCCATTTATCTTCGTCAATGAGGTCGTCACAAATCGTTGCCATCGCGGCAACGAGGGTGAGCCGTTTCCTTTCGGCTGTCTTTAGCCCACGTCCTTTTACCGCGAGATACATTTCGGCACAAGCCAGGATGGTATACATCGGGTAATAAAAAAGTACCTTTTTTCTTTCCGAAGCCGAAAGTGTATAGTTGAGTGCCGATGTGTGTTGGTTAATCAGGGGGTTTAAAAACGTCCTGGTAAAACGGGATTGCTTCCATGCACTCGTTAAAAGCTCAATGCTCCGGTAAGAAAGTTGCAAATAATTCATGCGCTTGTGTTTCCTGGACCAACCCCTGTTGAATGGATCGTTCAAATATAAGGGACTGCACATTAGGGTAAAAATGTGATCCTGCACCATTAAACCGCACAGGTATTCTGGTTTTAGTAACAGTACTCCAGTAAGAGCGGGACGGTTTTCTCCTGAGAATTTTCTAACAGCATTGTTGTGCAAAACTTTGCGATTTTTTTTGGTAACCAGCGACAGCACAACAAGGATCATTAGTGGCGACGCTCCGTTTTAACGGTATACCATTGGGGAGCATTAGCCTTCCCGGCTATGGTGCCACCAGTACTAAACAGCCATGTACATTGCATTGGTCAACATGCCCTAGTGCTTCTTTACAGTACCATCCTTAGTACGGGGAGCTATGCTATAGCTAATCCGGTTCATTATTCCCTGCCGGCAAGGTGCCACGGTTAAAGGCTCGTAAATAAACAGGGCTGGCAGAATGCTTGTTGTAGCAAATGGTTAATTTTGCCTCTCCAAAAATCAAACTACCCGATATGAACCAAGGATATTTCAGTTACCCCATGCCGGTAAACGAACCGGTGCTCCAATACGCACCCGGCAGCCCCGAACGGGCCGCCCTTAAAAAAGTGCTTGCCGAACTAAAAAGCGCTGAAACTGAAATACCGATGTATATCGGCGGAAAGCAGGTTGAGACAGGTGATCGGGTTGCGATACACCCACCCCACGAGAAGGACCACACGCTCGGATATTTTCACGCGGGAACTGAGCATCATGTGCATGAAGCTATTGATGCTGCAATGCAGGCGCACGCCACCTGGAGCAACACCAGCTGGGAACAAAGGGCTGCCGTTTTCTTAAAAGCAGCCGACCTGTTAGCAACGAAATACCGTTATTATATCAACGCGGCAACGATGCTGGGGCAGAGCAAAAATGCATACCAGGCCGAGATCGACAGTGCGTGCGAATTGATCGACTTTTTAAAGTTCAATGTGCACTTCTTAAGCGAAATCTACAAACAGCAGCCCATATCCAGTACCGGGATGCATAATCGTACAGAATGGCGTGCCTTGGAAGGATTTGTACTCGCAGTTACTCCATTCAACTTTACGGCGATTGCAGGCAACTTACCATGTAGCGCAGCAATGTGCGGAAATGTGGTGGTTTGGAAACCTGCAAACACCCAGGTATACTCTGCACAAATGATTATGCGTGTGCTGGTTGAAGCGGGTCTGCCTGCCGGAGTCATCAACCTGGTTTATGTGGATGGACCAACCCTCGGTAAGGTTTGCTTATCGCACCGCGACTTTGGTGGGGTTCACTTTACCGGGTCAACAGGTGTATTTAATACTATGTGGAAAACGATAGGTGAGAATATCGGGCTTTATAAATCTTATCCCCGGATTGTGGGCGAAACAGGAGGTAAAGACTTTGTAATTGCGCACAAAACGGCTGATGTAGATACCGTGGTTACTGCCCTGGCCAGGGGTGCATTTGAGTTCCAGGGGCAAAAATGTTCGGCGGCATCACGGGCTTATCTTCCATCCAATATCGCTGAAGAGGTTAAAACCAAACTGGTGGCAACCATTAAAAAGATGAAGATGGGTTCGGTAGAAGACTTCTCAAATTTCATCAACGCAATTATCGACGAAAGAAGTTTTGATAAGATCAAGGGGTATATCGATAATATTGAGAACGACCCGAATGCGACAATACTGGCAGGCGGCAATTGCGATAAAACAAATGGCTACTTTATTGAGCCAACCGTAATCGAAACAAAAGATCCCAAGTCGGTCACCATGTGCGACGAGATCTTCGGGCCGGTACTTACCGTGTACACCTATGATGCGGAGCAGTTTGAAGAAACGCTTGAATTACTCGACAGCACCTCTCCGTATGCACTAACCGGCGCAATTATCGCGAGGGACAGGAGGGCCATTGAAGTGGCAACTGATAAGCTGCGGAATTCAGCGGGTAATTTCTATATCAACGATAAGCCTACGGGTGCCGTTGTTGGCCAGCAGCCATTTGGCGGGGCAAGAGCAAGCGGAACAAACGATAAAGCGGGTAGCATGATCAACCTCTACCGGTGGTTAAGTGCCAGAACTGTAAAAGAAACATTTTCACCAGCGGTGAACTTTGAATATCCGTTTATGAGCTAAATGATCAGGTGTTCAATATCGTTTAGGTAAGGCCGGCTCTTTGGGCGATTTGCCGAATAATGGTAGAAGGTACAAGCCCGCCCGGATAAACCGGTTCGGACGGGAGTGCGACGGCGCCCGGATGGACGAGTTCGGACTGGCAACGATGTTCAATATTCGTCCTTAGTTTGGTCCAAAAAAATTAGATCAAAGGAGATAGATGCGTTTTTCGAGATGATTTCAAGAGCGGGTACGGACTTTAGTTGTACCCGCTTTTTTGTGCCCGGCTGTACTACTCCGGGCAGAAGTTTGGAGCAATTTTGTGCGCAAGAAACCCGGAAACAGCCGAAACACTGCGCAGCCCAGAGTCTGCAATGTTTCGGGACAAAGTTTCGTTGGTCACCAAACAGGATCAAGCCTGTTTTCTCGCAAAATCCTTGAATACTTCGGGAAGAGACCTGGTAATATCACCGGCAATCATCGCTTCCTGGCTGTAATTCGCCGCTGCAAAATCGCCTGCCATCCCGTGGATGTATACCCCAAAGAGTAAAGCCTGTTTTGGTTCGTAACCCTGCGCGAGTAATCCTGTAAGTATACCCGTGAGCACGTCCCCGCTACCGGCTGTCGCCATACCCGGGTTTCCTGTACTGTTAAAGTAGCCCGAACCATCAGGACAGGCCATGAACGAGTAATGACCCTTAACCAGGATGTAGATGTTATACCGCTGAGCTTGAGCGAGGGATACACTAATCCGTTCAAATCCATCCGCTGCTTTACCAAACAATCGCTCGAACTCTTTTGGATGAGGGGTGAGTATGCTTCCGGCAGGCAGTTGATCAAGAAGGCCCCGGTTTGCCCCGATGAGGTTTAATCCATCTGCATCCACAACCACCGGGTAATTAACGTTCGCCAGTACGCTTTCCATGATCGATAGTGCAGAGGCTGATGTGCCAAGACCCGGACCTATCCCTACCGCCGCATAGCTTTGCCAATGGATTTCATCCAACGCTTCTGCCGACACCGCCATCGCCTCAGGCAGGGCCACTTGTAAAATCGGGATAGCTTCAGCAGGCAAAGCAGTCGACAACAGCCCAACCCCCACGCGCAGGCACGCATGTGAAGCCAGGATAGCCGCACCTACCTTTCCCTCACTTCCGGCAACCATAAGCGCATGGCCGTATGTGCCTTTATGCGCGAACTTGTTCCTTGGCCGGTAAATCGCGTCAATGAGTTGTCGCCCGGTTTGCTGGAAATTGGTTTGCGTTCCGGCATAATAACCGGGGTGTAAACCAATGTCGAGGACCTGAAGATTACCTGTAAACACATCATTTTCGGGCAGAAAGAAACTGAGTTTCGGAGTTTGAAAAGTGAGGGTTGTGCGCGCCCGCACGATCGGGTTGTCTTTTGAACTTGCATCAGCAAACATGCCCGATGGCAGATCGATACTAATGACATTTGCACCTGACCTGTTGATGTGCTCCACCAGTTTAGCGGTAAGTCCCTCAAGTGGTTTGTTTAGTCCTGAACCAAATAAGGCATCGATAACAATATCATCAATGGCAACTTCCGGAAAATCAACCCCGGGTTGGATAAAGTAGATTTTGCGGGTATAATCGTGAAGGCGTTTAAGGTTAGCCTGGAAGTCTGGTGATCCTTTTGCACCGAATTCCAGGATATAAACGGCAATTTCAATGGCATTAAATGCCAGGTGCCGGGCGATTGCCAAACCATCACCACCATTGTTTCCTTTACCACAAAATATTTTGAACCGCTTGTTGTCGAACGGCTGATTGCGGATCCACTTGGTACACATGCCTGCCGCCCGTTCCATTAGATCAATAGAAGACACAGGCTCGTTTTCGATGGTATATCTATCCCAATCACGTATTTGGCCTGCAGAATATAATTTCATGTTAAAGATTTTGAATACCTTTAAAAGACAGGTTCCAACCGACCATCTCCGGTTTACCAACTCTACAGTAAAACCACTCCACTTTTAACTTCCTGAGGCTCAGCGTTTATCAAAGCGGTGTCGTTAAAATTTTTTTAAAATTTCAAAACCAAGATTGCATGCATCACGTAACTGGACAGTTCACCTTTTTATTTCACCACATCAAATTGTTTCAATGGCATCAATTTTAAAACAAACATTATGAGAAAAACAATTACCTGCCTCTCACGACGGTTGAGCCTCCTGCTCCTGTCTTCGCTGATTATTGGGTATCATGCCAACGCTTCCTCGCACCGGGAAGCTCCCCTGATATCACATGATCCGCTGGCTGATAACACCGACGTTTATGCTTTCCGGAGTCCCGACGACACATCTACGGTTACGATTATTGCCAACTTCATTCCCCTTCAGCTACCCGAAGGTGGGCCAAACTACTACAATTTCGGCCCAAATGTTCGCTATGAAATCCACATTAAAAACAAAGCCACAACCTCGGGCGACGATATCACCTATCGTTTTACTTTCTCGCAGGTTAACGAAGATCCAACTACTTTCTTTAATATTCGTTTGGGAAAACAAAACCTGAAAACCACCTATACCGTGCAAAAAAGCATGGATGGGGGTATGTCCTTTACCACCATCCTTACCAACGGCATCGTTCCGCCGCCCAATATCGGCCCCCGTTCTATCGACTCAGCTGGTATTGGTTTAGGAACAAGCTATAATAACCTCATGCAGGCTGCAATCGCTACTGCGACATCAAGCGAAAAGATTTTCTGCGGACAAGTAGATGATCCGTTTTTTGTTGACATTGGCGGTGCTTCTGACCTGGGTAACTTCCGGCCGACCTACAATGCCAACAACAACAATACTGTTGCGCCACCTAAAGATGGTCTTTCAAGGGTAAATGTGCACAGTATTGCTCTGAAGATTCCGATCAATATGCTGCAAAAGGATGGCAAAATGACCAGCCAGGCGACAAGCATTCTTGATGGTGACTTCGTTATTGGTGTTTGGGCAAGTGCAAGTCGTCCGCAGATCAGAACCCGTGATGCAAATACCGGCATGACAAACTACTCTGGCGACTACGTACAGGTTTCCCGCCTTGGAATGCCACTGACTAACGAGGTTGTTATCCCAATCGGGATGAAAGACAAATGGAATACCGTTAAGACTAACAGTCCTGCAGAAGCACAATTCAGTATGTTCTTCAAAAATCCTGAGCTCGCCCTTTATATGGACGATAGTCAACTGGGATCAGCAGTACCTGCACTTAATGCGCTTCGTATTCAGTCGCACTCACTCGGAAGTACTCCAGGCACCGGCTTCGATTTCCGGAACGGTAAACCAGGTTTATTTCCTTTGAAAGGCACCCCTGCATTAAACGGGACTGCACTTTCTGAAGCCGCCTTTGGTGCTTACCTGTTACCAGATGCTATGAGCCCACGCGCAGTAGACCTGTTACCGATTTTTATGACCGGGGTTCCAAATCTACCTCCATACCAACTGGCTACAGGAAAACCAGCGAATAATCCACTCGCTGCGGGTAAACCTTTTATCAACAACTTCCTTCCAACCTTTGGCGACATGCTTCGTTTAAACATGGCTGTTCCGGTAACTCCACGTAACGATCCTAAGTTCAGTTCACTTGGCCTGGTTCAGGCTGCCGTGCTCGGACTTACAGACGCAACGTATGGTTCAACCGCAATCCAGTTTATTCCAAACATGGATGGCTTCCCCAACGGAAGAAGACTTGAAGACGATGTAACTACAATTGAGCTACAGGCAGTAGGTGGTGTTGTACTCGCTGCAATCGGTCTTTACTACGACGATTACAATCCAAATGGCGGTAGCGGGGTAACACAAAACCTGTTGAACGTACTAAGCTTTAACGCCGGCCCGCAACAGAATGATACTACGTTCAGGGTATCCTTCCCTTACGAGCAAACACCATGGAGAGGATTTGACTACACCATGCAACCAAAGTTCTAACAAATAAATAAAAGGTTTATATGAAAAAAATTTTAAATCTGTTTGCAGCCACTTTGGTTTGTGTACTGTTTAACCAAACCACTTCAATTGCATCATCGCACCGGGAGGCACCGTTGATCGCATATGATCCGCTAGCAGACAATACAGATGTTTACGCTTTCAGAAGCCCGTGCGACACCAATAATGTGGTGATCATCGCCAATTACATACCGTTTGAAGCACCTCATGGAGGGCCGAATTACTACGACTTCTCTCCGAGTGTTCGTTACCAGATCCACATCAAAAACAACGCTTCAACAACCGGCGACGATATCGTTTACCGTTTTACGTTCCGCCAGGTGAACCAGGATCCGAACACATGGTTTTACATCCGTGGTCGTAACCAGAACATGAAAACGGAATACGAAGTAGATCGCAGCCTGAACGGTCGCCCATTTGAAAGAATAGTTATCAATGGTCGTGTTCCTGCAAACAATGTCGGACCAAGGTCACTTTACGATCCGGCTGTAGGTTTTGGCTTTGCTCCCGGTTCTTATGAAACTTACCGCGAGAGCCTTGCTATCAGGGCGGTTACCAACGAAAACATCTTCTGCGGACCTTCTGACGATCCATTCTTTGTTGATCTTGGAGGCGCATTCGATCTGGGTAATTTCCGCAAGACAGGTCGTGATGGACTTGCTAAGATGAATACCCATTCGATCGTAATGGAAATTCCGATCAAGCAACTTCAGAAAGACGGAAAAGAAACGCTTAATGCGACCAGCATACTCGACAGCGATTTCATTATCGGTGTTTATGCAACCGCAAGCCGTCAGATGATAACCACTTTCGACTCAACAACCGGTAAAGAAACCCATTCAGGCAACTGGGTACAGGTTTCAAGACTTGGTATGCCGTTGACCAACGAAGTGGTAAATCCGATTGGTGTTAAGGATCTTTGGAACGCTACAATGACAAATTCAGCAGGCGAGGCACAATTCGACCAGTACCTCAAAAACCCTGAGCTTGCCTTGTATATGGACGACTCTAAGTTCGGTACTGCAGTACCGGGTCTTGCTGACCTTCGCATACAGTCAAAGTCACTTGGTAGTTTCGACTTCCGCAATGGCATGCCTGGTCTTTATACATTGAAAGGTAGCGCAGCACTCACCGGAACAGCCCTTGCAGAAGAGGCCTTTGGTGCTTACCTGTTACCCGACAATGCAAGCCCACGTGCGGTTGACCTGTTACCAATCTTCAAGACAGGTGTTCCAAACTTGAGGCCTTACCAGCTTGCAACAGGTAAACCTGCAAACAATCCGCTTGCTGCAGGTAAGCCATTCATCAACAACTTCCTGCCTACATTTGGCGACATGTTGCGCCTGAACATGGCTGTACCTGTTACGCCAAGAATGGTTAATGGAGCACCTAACCCTGAATTCAGTTCATTGGGCTTGATACAGGCAGCAGTGCTTGGTTTAACCGATAACCGTTTCGCCGGTACTTCACTTCAGTTTATTCCTAATATGGATGGTTTTCCAAACGGAAGAAGACTTGAGGATGATGTGACTACCATTGAACTCCAGGCAGTAGGTGGAGTTGTACTTGCAGCCATTGGCTTGTGGTACGATGACTATCCCGGAACAGGAAGTCCTGTTACCCCACAACTGGGAAGAACACTCGCATTTAATGCAGGTGTTACCAAAAACGATACTACCATCAGGTCATGCTTCCCGTTTGTACAAACACCATGGGTTGGCTTTACAGGTCCGCAATACATGGGTCCGAAGAGCCAGCAGGGTCGTGTTGCTGAAAGCATGCTCACGTTCAACGCTGATAAATCAGGCGAGAAAGTATTGCTTCGCTGGTCGGCTATGAATGAGAACAATGGCGATCGTTACGAAGTTGAGCGCAAGACAGCTCAGGGATTTGTACGCATCGGCTCACAAAAGATGGTTGGCGGAAAATCAACCCATTCTTATGAGCTCTTCGATGCTACACCTTCCACTGAAGTATCAAATATCTACCGCGTTAAGCTTGTAGCAAAAGATGGTTCTTATAACTACTCTCCGTTGCGCATGATTAATTTCTCTGCGAAGAGCATGCTCACCATTGCCCCAAATCCGGCTACAGACTACTTTAATGTTTATACCAAAGAACAAGGTATCAATATCAGTCTGCTGGATAATTCAGGCAAGCGTATGGCTTCAAAAGTAATCACCAGCGGATCGGCTCAGTTCGACATCTCACGTTTTGCAAAAGGCATGTATATGATCGTTGCAGAAAGAAATGGTGTTCGCGTTGAAACCATCAAAGTGGTTAAACACTAATTATTACTAACCCAACAACAAATACCCGGTTGTCTTTGCAACCGGGTATTTTTAAAAATCATCTTCAATCGACAACAAGACTTTTCCCGTATATTATGGTACCGGCATAATATCAATGTGGAGGCTTCTGTTGCGTCGCATTCCGTTCATCGGTTGAACCACAGATTGAGCGGAAAAAACCAGGCTTCCGGTAATGGATTACTGAAAAGAACTTCCCCCAACAACCCCAACAAATGAAAAAGAATAACATTTACATTATTTCACTGGTTGTTTTTGCGCTTGCCGTTACAGGCATTGTATACAACTACAACCGAAAAGAACAGCTAAAAGAAAATCAAACCTACCCATTGCTCTCCCGTAAGGCAACAGCAGCCGATGACGAGGAATGGAAGAAAACACAGCAAAGCGCAAAAGATTTAATGGCAGCGGTAAAAGCCGATGCTACTGATATCAAATCAGCCCTGAAACTTGCTGCCCTCTATATACAGGAAGCGCGGGAAACCGGCAATCACCAATACTACGATCCTGCTGCAATGCAGCAGGTAAATAAGGTACTTTCAATTGATGCAACAAACTTTAATGCACTTGTTTTTAAATCACTTGTTTACTTATCGCAGCACCACTTTGCCGAAGGCCTTGCAACAGCCCGGCAGGCACAACAGATTAATCCGAGCAATGCTTACGTTTATGGTTTAATGGTAGACGGCCATGTTGAAATGGGTAGCTACGACTCTGCTGTAATGTATGCCGACAAGATGGTTTCCATTCGGCCCGATCTCACCTCTTATTCAAGAATATCATACCTCCGTGAAATCTTTGGTGACTATCCCGGCGCAATTGCTGCAATGAAAATGGCTGTTGAAGCCGGTGGAAAAGGCGATGAGCATACCGAATGGACAAGGGTTCAATTGGGAAGTTTATACGAGAAAACAGCCGATTACAAATCAGCACAAGATATCTACCAGGTTGCGCTTACTGTTCGACCGGAGTATGCTTATGCACTTGCAGGTATGGCCAGGCTGGCCCTGGCATCGGGAGACTACCGCAAAGCGATCAGCTATTATGAAAAAGCAGACTCCATGATTACAGACAATAGCATTAAGGAAGAACTTGTAGACGCTTACAAAGCCGCAGGTGAAACCAAAAAGGCAGAGGCAGTTTGCAATCAGGTGATTGAGGCCTTATTGAAAGATTCTAAACCGGAGACCGATGATGAATCAGTTGGCCACTACTCGGATCGTGAGCTTGCTTATGCTTACCTGAAAGTGAACCAGCCTAAGAAGGCACTTGAGCATGCAATGCTCGAATACAATCGCCGGCCCGACAATATTGATGTTAATGAAACAGTTGCTTGGGTACTATACAACATGGGTGAATATGCAAAAGCAGCGCCCTATATTGATGCTGCTTTAAAGACCAACTCAAAAAATCCCCTACTGTTAAGCAGAGCCGGGCTTATCTATTATAAATCGGGTAACATCCATAAAGCAAGACCGATTCTTCAACAGGCCTCAGCTTCGAACGCCTATGTTGAACAACACCTGAAAACAGAAACTTCCACGGCCATGCAACGCATGTAGTGCACACACGAAATCGCTACAGCTATGCGTTCAAAACTGAATTACAAACTTTGCTTGCTGGTGCTTGTTTTAGTACTGGCATGTTCTAACCTTTATGCCCACACCATCAACTATGTGCTTGAGAAGGCGCCGACAAACGACGTCATTTGGTTCTACCTGAAATTGGGTTTTAATCACATTATTCCCGAGGGTTTTGATCACATCCTTTTTGTAATTGGGCTGTGTTTATTGGGCAACAAGCTAAAGGTAATCTTATGGCAGGCAACAGCATTTACCGTTGCGCATTCGCTTACGCTTGCCTTAAGCATGAAGAGCGTAATTGTTGCACCTGGCGAAATCGTTGAACCGATCATCGCACTATCAATACTATTTGTTGCTGTTGAAAACATTTTGATTTCCGGGTTAAAGCCCTGGCGCATCATCCTTGTTTTTCTCTTTGGATTAATTCATGGGCTTGGTTTTGCCAGTTCGCTTAACGAGATCGGCTTACCCAGAAACAAATTTCTGACATCCATTTTATCGTTTAACGTAGGTGTTGAGTTGGGACAGGTTGCGGTTATTTTAGCCGTTTACCTCCTGTTGGTTATTCCGTTTGGTAAAAAGGAGGCTTATCGCAAATGGGTTGTTTACCCACTTTCGGCACTGATCGCTGTAATTGCCTGTTATTGGACAATTGAACGTGTTTTCTTTACCTGACCTCAGCTATAGGTTGCATGTAGTCTGGTCAAACCAGGCATCTCGTCGTGCCATAACGCAACAGGGTTCACAGTGCATTTTCAGGGGAATAGCAGAGCCGACGAGCAATCATATCCAAGGAATGCTGCAATTGGGCTTACTGACTCGCCCAACCAAACAAATGAGTTATCAACGGCTATTTAATCGAAATATATAAACTCAGATCGTTACCACCTGCATGAAGAAGCTGCTGACATATATAGTGCTTTACGCATACCTGGTTATGTTGGTTAAACCCGTTCTTCCTATTTTTTCCGATCTCATTGCCCACACTTTCTACAGGCTTGAACATATCTCGGTTGTACACCAACACAATGGCGTTTACCATGTTGATAAAGAACTTGAAGATGCATCAGAAGACCTTCCAACCGCCCCTGCTTCAAGGCTGAATTTTGGAAAAGACATTACACCTCATCTCGTATCGACAGTAGCATATGAAGCACAAACCCCGCTTGTTAATTTAGTTCATCTGCAATCGTATATGGGCGAACTTTCTGATGCATTTACCCATGATTATTTTCCTCCTCCCAGGTTTGTTGTAAATTAACAAACACGTTCACTTTAGACTTTAATCGTAAGTATGTCAGGCCATAGCTATTGTTAATAGGATAGCTGGCCATGGGTATCGCACCATCCATCATTTGGTTGTATAATGTACCCCATCTACACGCGATTGCTGCTATTGAGCTGCTGTTTGATTACCGATTCTTCCCATTTCTCACAACAAACAGCTTATGAATCCTAATCTACCATCAACAAACGTCAACTATTACCGTTCCGCCTTAAAGCGTTTTCTCGCTTTTTTCATCTCCTTCCTGGCCTGCCTTGCATTAAATGCACAAACCATTCAGAAAGGCATTGTTATCGATGCCAAAAGCAGGCAACCTCTGCAAGGAGCAACCGTGTCTGTTGTTGGTCAGCCGGAATTATCCTCCGTCAGCGATGCTGCAGGTGCTTTTCAAATAAGGACCAATGAAAGCCTCTCGACAATCAACGTTTCTTACATCGGTTATAAAACGATGGCCTATGAAGTGCAGCCGGGAAAACCGCTGGTTGCAGCACTGCAAGGGGATATGGTTAATCTAAGAGACGTCGTGCTTTCACAGGGCATCGGGCAGCAAAAGTTTAATTCACTTGCAAAAGTGGACCTTGACCTGAGGCCGGTAAAAACAACACAGGAGCTCATGCGGATTGTTCCGGGGTTGTTTGTGGCTCAACATGCAGGTGGCGGCAAAGCAGAACAAATTTTTCTTCGCGGCTTTGATTGCGATCATGGTACCGACATTGCCGTATCGGTGGATGGGATGCCGGTGAATATGGTGAGCCATGCGCACGGCCAGGGATATGCCGATGCCCATTTTGTTATACCTGAGACAATCAAAAACATCGACTATGGAACTGGGCCCTATTATGCGCAGCAGGGAAACCTGAATACTGCTGGTTACGTTGGTTTTTCAACATACGACAATATCAGCAACAACCTGATCCAGGTGGAAGCAGGCAGGTTCAACACCATTAGGCTACTCACTCTGGCCGACCTGTTGAAGAAAAATAAAGACAGGCAAAGCGCCTACATTGCAGCAGAGGCAAATTATAGTGACGGCCCAACGATTAATCCTCAAAATTTTAACCGGGTAAACATTTTTGCAAAATACAACCAGGCTATTTCCAACAATACCCGGCTCAGCCTTTCTGTTTCCGGGTTTAAAAGCAAATGGGACGCCTCCGGCCAAATACCTGAAAGAGCTGTAAACAACGGTACAATCGACCGCTTTGGTTCTATTGATCCTTCTGAAGGCGGCAACACAGAGCGATACAATGCTAATCTTTTGATCACCGCTAACCTTAGCAATGGATACACGTTAACCAACCAGCTTTATTATACCCGGAACATATTTAACCTTTATTCAAACTTTACTTTTTTCCTTAACGACCCTGTAAACGGGGATGAAATCAACCAGGGTGAAAAAAGGCATCTGGTAGGCTATACCTCAAAGCTGGCCAGGCAGCGGTTCTACACAAACACAATGGTCAGCACGCAATATGGAATTGGTTTCAGGTACGATGCTACTAAAAATTCATTTCTTTCGAATGTTGTTAAACGCAGGTTTCTGAATTACATCAAGTCAGGCGATATTAACGAGGGGAATTTTTACGCTTATGTTCAAAAACAATTGTCGTTAGGCAAATTCCTGTTAGATGGCGGATTACGGATCGACCACCTAAATTTTAACTACCACGACAGGCTGTCTTCCATTCAATCGCCGGGCAGGTCCAGAACTATAGTTAGCCCGAAACTGAATATTCAGTACACCGTTGATCCAACCTTTCAGCTATACGTAAAAACCGGTAAGGGTTTCCACTCAAACGACAGCAGGGTAGTGGTAGCAAACAGGGGTAAGGAAATTTTGCCGGCAGCTTATGGTGCCGATCTCGGGATTAACTTAAAACCTATCAAACAGGTCTTCATAAATATAGCTGCCTACTACCTGTACCTCGAGCAGGAATTTATATATGTTGGCGACGAAGGAATTGTTGAGCCTGGTGGCAAAACCCGCAGGTATGGCCTCGACGTGATCGCGAGATGGCAGTTTACCAATGCATTATTTGCAAATGCGAATTTAAACCTGAGTAAAGGGCGAAGTATAGGAGAACCAAAAGGCGCAGATTACATTCCACTTGCCCCTGACCTGACCTCAACAGGCGGAATTTATTATAAGAAGAAAACAGGTCTAAACGGTGGACTAAGCTACCGATTTATTAAAGACCGGCCCGCAAACGAAGACAATTCAATTATAGCAAAAGGCTATTTTATTCTTGACGGCGCTATCAATTATACAAGACCGAAATACGAAGTAGGACTTGCATTCGAAAACCTCCTCAACGAGAAATGGAACGAGGCGCAATTTGCTACACAATCAAGATTGCTAAACGAGCCTGCATCGGTTGACGAACTTAACTTTACACCCGGAACACCGTTGTTTTTCCGGGCCAAACTGGCCATTTTCTTTTAATTGATCAGCAACAAAAATTGACGTTGTTTATCGAAATGCATACAGGAACTCCGGTGAATAGAATTACCTAAAGTACAAGGGAGTGACACCCGTCCGACTGGCGCAGCCGGGCGGGCAACGATGCTTAATCGGGATCCCTCCGTTCGTCACTGAAAAAATGCATAAGCAATGAAGTTTGACCTGGTGGTTGCACACACCTTTTAGCGGTACACGTATTGGACGGTATCAACGGTTTGCTGTAGCAGTAAAACCTGTCTACCTTCCAGTACCCCGTTTACGCCCCCGTTGGCATAATGCCGTACTGTATACAACGAGAGACCCTTTTCTATTTGAACGTCAAATACACCTGAGGCTGACACCGCAACCTGGTCGAGTTTACCAGGCTTATCATCCATGCAAACCTGAACACCAATCGCGCCTGTTTGGATCAGGTTTGGCTTAAGGCCCAGTTCAGCAAAAAGGTTATACAGGAAGATCATAGGCGCCTCGCCAACGAAAGAATAGTCGAGGCTCGTGAGGTGCAACAAAACCTGGTTTTCTTTTATCACTTTAACGGGCGGAAGGCCTTTCACATTTTTTTTGCTGATAACTGTTCCGGGTAGGGCAGGGTTTATAAAGCTTTTTACAAGAAGTGGGATGCCCTTATTTTGAAGTGGCTTGATGGTTTTTGGATGTATTACCTGTGCACCGTAGTACGACATTTCGATCACCTCTGCATAACTTAGCTCAGGCAGCAATACGGCATCGGTAAACTTGTTTGGATCGGCGTTCATTACCCCTTCCACGTCTTTCCAGATGGTAAGATTATCTGCACCAAGCAGGTTAGCGAATATCGCTGCGGAATAGTCGCTGCCTTCGCGGCCGAGGGTAGTGCTTTCATTTTCGTCGGTGGATCCGATAAAGCCCTGGGTAACGTAAAAAGTTGGAGACGCGTTAATCAATAACGGAGTCAGCCGGTCACGGGTAAATTCGAAATCAACCTGCGCATCCCTGAAATGATCATCGGTGCGAATGATGTCACGCACATCGAGCCACTGAGCGTTTAAGCCTGTCTCCTGTAGATAGGCGTTTACAATAACACTGGACAGGAGTTCACCAATACAAACCACCTGGTCGTAGTAATAATCGTATTCTTTTACGGGCTTATCATGCAACAGCCATTCCACTTCCGTAAACAAAGACTCAAGTTCATCAAGTGTTTTATTGTAGGTTTTAACCAACAGGTATTTTGCAGTGGTAATGTGACTTTCCTTGATAAGGTTAAAAAGGTTAAGTGCATCCTGCTGGTTGCCGTTATAAAAAGCGTCGGCAACTTTCTCGAGCGCATTGGTAGTTTTTCCCATTGCAGAAATAACCACTACCATGGTTTGCTGCTCCTGTCGCAAAATTGAACCCACTTGCTTAATCCGATCAACGCTTCCCAGGCTTGCACCACCAAACTTATAAACCTTCATGTAACATTTTTAGAACCCGGCAAAGATAAGGCAGGCATGCCCTGAGTTCCTGAACATTTCAGCGACGTTTCAGAGGATGTTCGGGGTTAAAGCTACCAATGAACCGTGGTTTTGTACGCCAGGTTTTCTTTCAAGCTTAATTAAGAATCTTGAATGAGGAGAATGAAGGTATATGGAAGTGCAGTAGCTTAGGCAGTTCCTTTGGTTTCGGTAAACACAATGCCGTGTTTTCTTAATTCGGCTAACACAGGTTTGTAAATGTGTTCACCAACAGGAATATGCAACCCGGTCTGTGTTATGACACCATCGAGTATCAGCTTTGCAGCAATGCCCAGGGGCAGCCCAACTGTTTTGGCCATTGCCGTTCTTTCGCTGTTTTCGCCTTTGCAAACGAGGTGACTTTGTACAACGTGTGCTCTATTTTCCAATTCATATTTTACCTCATGCAACATCACGATCATGTCTTTATCGTTGGGCTGTAAGGCAAGTTTTTGTTGAAGGATGAGTTGCAGAATTTCCGCGGCAGTGCAGTTGCCATTATTGATGAGTTGATCGCTATCAAGGCCAAGAAAGAACAACTGTTTAAGACTCAGGTTCGCCTCGTGCATTTTTAGCGCAACAGCCTCGGCAGTTCTATCCCGCACGTCGCCGATACCTATGGTATCCAGTTCACCATTTTCATTTACCAGCATTATCGACTCTTCTGCTTCGGGCTCCTCATTTTCTTCTGGTTGCTCGTCAATCAGCTGCATCAGGTTCTTCATCAAATCTTTGGCAAACGAAAGACGCGTACTTAACATGTCTGTTATCCATTGTGAAAAACCGTGCTTTTCGAAGTGTATTCTAAAAAAATCGCTGAAAGTCATTCCATCGGTTTCATAGATATCGGATTCATCCGTAAGTTTTAAGGAAATGATATTGTTCCAGCCAAAACAGAAGTCCGGATGCCGGATTGTTGTACGCATGAATGTGGCTGCCTGCTCAAGACCATACACCGGAATATATCCGAGAGAGTTGCGGTTGGGATAAAAAGCCATTGTATCGAGTCCGGGTACGGGCAATACTCCAGGCATTGCAAAAAGTTGTTGGTAGTCCAGCGTAACCTCCTGGCCGTCTTCTTTGTAAATCGCCCCTGCTTTTCCAGCCATAACAACATTTCGCGGGTTCCAGCTGATCTTGTAGTGCCATGGGTTGTCATCGCTTTCAGGGGCAATCAGCCCTCCACAATGGGACTTAAAAGAAGTGATGACACCACCCTTGCCGCGGATTTTGTTAATCAGTTCCATTGCGCTCATATGGTCTATCCCCGGATCGAGCCCCATTTCACATAGAAACAACAGCTGCTTTTGGTTGATTTGTGGTTCAAGGTCCCTGACCTTGTCATCGATATAGCTGGCCGTTAACAGGTGTTTAGTGTGGTTAATACAATCCAGCGCAACATGGTAATGCAAAGAGGGTGGAAGCATTGAAATCACAACGTCTGCCTTCGCAACCAGGTTGATCCTTTGTTCCGCATCTTCAATTTGCAACTCCACCCAGCTAACGAAAGCATGAGTGCCAACCTTTAACATCAAGACATCTTTATTGCTGTCTGCAACAGTTACCTGCCACGACCGTTCAGTAGAGAGCGATTTCAGGTAGTCAATGAGAACTGTTGCAGATTTACCCGCACCAAACAAAAGGATGTGCTTCATAAAACAAATATAGCCGTCCAATTGGCTGTTTACATACTTGATTCTTCCGTTCTTTTTGTTAAGACGGGTTCATACTGACGGTTTATCCGTCCCGTAATGCATTTACCCCTGCTGATTACCCATGTGCAAAAACTGGCTTTGCAATTACATTATTGGAACAAAATATAATATGATTGCGGATTACCTGGAAGCCCAAATCTTACCTGCTCTCAAGCCGTAATTTTAACAGCTGCAAGCCCTTAAAAACCAGTATTTATACCTGCTTTACAGCTGAAAAAAGTTACATTTGCACACTTTTCAAATTACCTGTTAACTCCTTTAAAATCCGCTTAAAACTTACATGGAAGAAAACATAGAACCGCTGCAAACCAGTGACAACGACCGCATCATCCAGGTAAATATCGAGGAGCAAATGAAAACCGCATATATCGACTACTCCATGTCGGTAATTGTGGGTCGCGCACTTCCTGATGCGCGGGACGGCTTTAAGCCGGTTCACCGCCGGGTATTGTATGCGATGAACGAACTCGGAAACCATAGTAACCGGGCATATAAAAAATCAGCACGTATTGTTGGAGAAGTAATGGGTAAGTATCATCCGCATGGAGATGCATCCATTTACGACACCCTGGTGCGTATGGCCCAGGATTGGACCATGCGATATATGATGGTTGACGGCCAGGGTAACTTTGGTAACCAGGATGGTGACCCACCTGCGGCAATGCGTTACACCGAGGTGCGTTTGCAACGGCTTGCCGAAATGATGTTGGAAGATATGGAGAAGGATACGGTTGATTTCCAGTTTAATTTCGACGATAGCCTTAAGGAACCTACAGTACTCCCGACAAGGGTACCACAACTGCTTGTAAATGGCAGTAGTGGGATAGCGGTCGGTATGGCTACAAACATGTTGCCCCATAACCTCACCGAGGTTGTAGAAGGCTGTATTGCCTATATCGACAACCGGGAAATTACCATAGAGGAGCTCATGAAGTTTGTAAAAGCCCCCGACTTTCCGACCGGTGGACAGATCTATGGTATGGAGGGTGTTAAACAAGGTTTCCTAACAGGTCGTGGACGGGTAGTACTCCGTGGCAAATGTCATGTTGAAACAAAACCGAGTGGCCGGGAGCAAATCATTATTACCGCTACGCCTTACCAGGTTAACCGGGATATGCTTACCGATAAGATTGGGCAGCTGGTAAACGACAAGACGATAGAAGGCATCGCCCACGTGAATAACGAAAGCAATAAGCGTGAAGGTACCAGGATCGTAATCGACCTCAAGCGGGATGCGGTTGCGAACGTGATTATGAACCAGCTGTTTAAGTTTACAGAACTGCAGACCAGCTATGGTATCAATAATGTTGCGCTAACAAAAGGACGTCCTAAAACGATGAACCTGAAAGAGCTAATCGTAGAGTTCATCGACTTCAGGATGGATGTGGTTGTGCGGCGCACACAATATGAACTCAGAAAAGCGCAGGAAAGAGCACATATACTACAGGGTTACCTGATCGCCCTTGATCACCTCGACGAGGTCATCAGCCTTATCAGGAGTTCTCCAACACCCGATGTTGCACGGGAAAACCTGATTTCTGCCGGATGGGGGCTTGATGAGATCCAGGCGAAAGCAATCCTTGAATTAAGGTTACAAAGGTTAACCGGAATGGAACGCGATAAAATTCGCGAAGAGTTTGACGAATTAATGAACCTGATTAACCGCCTGAAAGAGTTACTGGGTAGTGAAGAACTGCGTTATGAGTTGATTAAAACGGAACTAAACGAAGTAAAAGAGAAGTTTGGTGATGAGCGACGGACCGAAATCTCGTATCTGGCTGATGAGATGCGAATTGAAGACCTAATTGAGGAACAAGATGTTGTAATTACTATTTCACATTTAGGTTATATCAAGAGAACCCCGGCTGATGAGTACCGCCAGCAAAAAAGAGGTGGCAGGGGAGCAGTAGGTAGTAAAACGCGTAATGAAGATTTTGTTGAGCACCTGTTTGTAGCATCTACCCACCACACCCTCATGTTCTTTACAGAAAAGGGAAGGTGCTATTGGTTAAAGGTTTATGAAATTCCGGATGGTGATAAGAACAGCAAGGGGCGCGCTATTCAAAACCTCATGCAGTTGCCACAGGACGATAAGGTACGAGCGATCATTGATATCAAGAATTTCGCAGACAAGGAGTATGTTAATAGCCACTATATCCTGTTGTGTACCAAGAAGGGTATAATCAAGAAAACAGCGCTGGAAGATTTTAGTCGCCCAAGAGCCAATGGTGTTAACGCCATCAACATTATTGAAGGAGACCAGTTGCTTGAGGCAAGACTTACTGATGGGGGCTGCGAGGTAATGATGGCGCTGAAAAGCGGCCGCGCCATCCGTTTTCCCGAGGCCAAAGTTCGTCCAACCGGACGCGGAGCTATTGGTGTTGGTGGTATAGAAGTTGATGACCAAAAAGACGAGGTGGTTGGTATGGTTTGTGTTAATAAGGAGGACGCCACAAGAACGATTCTTGTAGTAAGTGAAAAAGGCTTTGGAAAACGTACCCCGGTTGATGAATACAGAATAACTAACAGGGGCGGAAAAGGCGTAAAAACGATCAATGTTACCGACAAAACGGGGGTTCTTGTTGGCATTTTAGATGTTAACGGAAAGGAAGACCTTGTAATCACCTGCAAATCGGGTATAACAATAAGAACTTCGATAGCTGAAATCAGGGAAGCGGGTCGTGCAACCCAGGGTGTGAAATTGATCCGACTGGATGAAAATGATGAGATAGCAGCAATCAGCAAAATTGAAGAAGATGAGCCGGATGAGACCGTAACAGCGGAGGTAATCGAAACGACTATCCAGGACCTGGTTGAAAATACAGGTCGCGAGTTAGATGCCGACATCCAGGAGCTTGACGAAGAAGCGGAGGCAGATGAGGCTGACACCGACGAAGACGATGCGGAAGCAGCCGAAGATGATACAATTGAAAGTGTTTAATTAATAATTGATAATCAACTAAAATGAATATGAAAAAAGTAATGCTTGCCTTTTCATTGTTGTTTTGCCTGGGCACCATATCCGCCCAGGACTTTAAAAAGGTACAAACCTCTTTTATACTAAAAAAGGTGGAAGACTCTAAGAAGGAGATTGATGCGGTCTTCGCGAAAGATACAAAAGCACAAACCAGTGCTGAAGCATGGCTCTGGAGGGCGCGTATCAATGGAGCCATCTTCGCTGACTCTGCGTTACGCGTAAAGTACCCGGGAGTGGGTCCGGATGCGTTCGCAAGTTTTAAGAAATATCTTGAACTGGAACCAAGCAAGAAGCTCCTTAATGAAGCGAATCTTTCTGTTGTTGACCAGATTTATGTAACGTATTTCAACATTGGCAGAAGCTACTTCGATCGTGAACAATGGGACAGCTCCCTTGCAAACTTTAAGGTGTCTTACGAAATGGGTGACCTGATCACACAAAATAACTGGCGGAATAACAAGCAGGTGATCGACACCTTTACAACATTATTCACCGGCTATGCTGCGCAAAACGCCAAGAAATCAGATGAGGCGGCTGCGATCTACCAAAAATTTGCAGACCTGAAAATTGGTGGTAAGGCTTATGAAGGTGTTTACGACTATCTCACCCGGCACTACCTTAATACCAAGAACAAGCCGATGTTTGAGAAATACATCGCTATCGCTAAAGAATTGTATCCTGAACAACCGCTTTGGAAGCAAATGGAGCTGGCATATGCTGAGGACAACTCAACACTTGCTGAAAAAATGAAAATGTTTACTGAGGCAGAAGCAGGAGGTAAACTCACCGCAGAAGATTATATCACTTACGGTAACATGTTTTTTAACATCAATAAAGATGATGCGAAAAGCATGGACAGCACCCAAATAGCTGAGACAAAGAAAAAAGCAGGGGCAGCTTTTCAGAAGGCCTATGAACTTGATAAAAACAATGGTATTGCCGCCTACAACGCCGGTATCGTTTACAACAATGAGTGGAACGACCTTCGCGAAAGGTATATCAACAACAAGGGTGCTTCTCCTGCGCTAAAAGCTAAGCGTGACGAGATCGATAAACAATCAGCTGAAGTATCAACTAAGGCTATCGAGTGGCTGGAAAAAGCATATACTGTACTTGATGCCAAAGCTGAAAAGTCCCGTATTGAAAAGAATTCATTAACGACTGCGGTAAAAATGCTTGCGAACCTTTACGAAGACAAAATGCAGAAATCCAAAGGTAAATCGCCTGCTGATTACGATAAGTTCGAGAAGAAGTTCACCTTTTACAATAGTAAGATCTAACTTCATCAGAAGTCAACTATAAAGCCGTCCCAATCCTCGGGACGGCTTTTTTTGTGCACGACAACGAGAGCGGGGCAGGAAAAATTTAGCAACGGTAATCCCAAGTTGCTTTTCCTGACAGCGAATTCGGAACCCGATATCTGAGATCATGCAGCGGCTTATGAATTGTGTATTCTTCTGGCGGATCAGAAAGAGAACGGTAAGGATAGGACTCTTGAAATCGGCGAAGTACAAAAAGTAGAAAAAATCTACAGCAACTTGAGATCAGAAACCCGTGGTAATCCAAAAATGGAGATCGCTTTACTATTATCTCATGTATTTTTTGTTAAAAAGCAGTCTGACCGCTAATAAACTTCTACGAAACTGCAGATCTCCAATTGCAGCTGGTGCCTTAGATTATCCCGGTTATTCATCTTATGAATTGCTGTCACTTACAAGCTTTCTTTAAAACGCAGGTAAAGGAAATTAGGCAAGTGTGTGCCGACGAATGTTGTGCAATCTTTAATCGGGCTGAAAGCTTTTACCCACCAGTACTTTGAACAAAACTTTTGAAAGTTTAATTTAGCTAACGAGCGGGTTGAGATACGCTCTAGCTTCAGTAAAGCTGCTTGCACTTGCAATACCAAATCCATTATTCTTCAAATTTTCCTATAGGTAGCTCCGGGACGAAAACGTTGGAGCAAAAGAGGGCACAACCAAATTGCCCATTGACAGCATACCTGCAACAATGTTCTATGCTAAACAGTTAACATTCTCTTACGTCTTGTAGGTGTGCCATAGGTGTGATTGATCTCTATCCAGACAGGGTGCAAACGGACGTGCACCGGTATCCTTGAGCCGAACGTTGGCAAACCACTGGGAACAGCCCTAACGAAGCAACGGATTACCATCAGGAAGCGTCTTAACCAACCAGGTAAATATTGCGATTGCAAGTGCAATTCAGTTCTTATAATCACGTTAGTAGCATCGCTAACTTTTCGTCATCTTTTTTCGAGTTAAAATGAGTACATCTACCATCCATAAACACCTTATATATTGGGTTCTGCCGTCTGCAGTTAACCTTGCCTGCCTGTTGATATATTTCTTCGACCTTTTTGAATTAAGATCTTTGATTGCCCCCGAAGTGAATAGGGAATTCGGCTTGGTCGAACACCTTCAACTCGTCACCATCATCCTGATCTTCAGCCATAGCGTAAAAGCAGCACGCAGAAAAACGCATAAGGTTGAAAAATATGGATTTCTCCTTATCGCAGTTGTGGCTGGTTTTCTTTTGTTGGAGGAAATTGACTACGGACTCCACTACTACGACTATCTTACTGGTAAGACTAAGAAACAACTGCTACACGAGATATACATACAAAAGAGCTTTAGAAACATACATAACCAGGGTAACCTCACCAACGTAATCAAGATGTCTGTTTACGTTACCATCGTAATCCTTTTTGTATTATTTCCGTTATTACCCAACCGCATAAAGAAACAATCACGGCTGCTGAACTACCTGAGCCCATCCCGATTTATCATCAGCACGGCTGTAAGCTTACTCGTAATCAATCAAATTGCATTAGTGCTCAACAAGTCGTATGGTTCAGATACGATGCCGCTGGCTGGAAACGTTTCGGAGTTTGAGGAAATGATGATTTATTATATTCTCTTAATGTATATCACAGAGTTAAGCGCGCGTCGGCTTCCCTGGCAAACGAACAAAAAACCACAGGCTAAATCACCCAGGTACGAGGAAGAGATTATTGCTTAAGCGCAAAGAACCTAACTCATGTAGCGATTAGGCAAATACAGAAAAGATCACTACCTTATTCACACTGTTGGCCGCTGAGATAATAGTCTATTTCGCCGATCATTCACCATATATTGTTCTTGCTGATGACAGGGCAAATAAAAGTTTAATATGATCGCCGGCGGATTTTTACAGATAAGTACCCAATCGTGATCAAAACTAGCAAATGAAAACAGGAATATTTGCCCTTGCCTTGCTGTTAAGCAACTTAGCCAATTCACAACAATATGACGCAGTCCAGTCAAGGTCTGGTTTTGCGCCGGAAGCCCGAAGGTTAAAGTCATTCACATCCGAAGAATACCTAAAGAAAAGCCGGACGCAAAACTTTGTTGGAGGAGCCCTTATGAGTGCCGGAATATTAACCATTGTCGTAACTGCTGCCGATGCTTTGGGAAATAAGGTATCGAACGATGTACAGAATCTTATTGGAGGCATGTTTGGCGGAACGCCCACCCCACCTAAAAAGCGATCCTATGCATTGCCCTTATCCCTGAGCGCAATTTCAATATTCGGGAGCATTGTTATTCTAAACGAAGCAAAAGAGAACCGTGCCAGTGCAAAGTTTGCTGCTGTTTATCTAAAAGTCGAAAGTGTAGCCATAATGACGGAGAAGGCACAAACAAATGAGCCCATGCCATCAGTTGCGATCAAACTCAACTTTTAAGAATGTTCAAGCACGTTTAGGTTTCCAACTTATCCTGTGAGCCAAATTTGTTGCTGCTATCATATGAACGAATTCAACTGCCTACCCATCCTCCGGGTGCTTACTTGTTTAAGGGTGCTGCCTTAAGTGCGTTATAGATGTCGATGCCGAATTGGATCTGGGCCCCCGGCGCATAGTGCGTTTGATCACCCAACAGCGGGTAAGCGTCGGTATTGATCAGAATGGCGTTGTTTGCAGGATTAGATGCATACGCTTCCTGGGCCGCTCGTACCGTGGTTCGGTAGGTGAAGGTTGGGGTGTTAATTCTTGCGACAACTCTCTTATAGTTTGTCAGTGGTGTGTTTATATTATTCAGTTGCCATTGGGCAGTGATCCACTTGTGAAAGTCGTCGAAAAAATTCTTGATGTTTGTGGCATAGGCGTTTGCATATCCTTGGTTCAGCGCATCACTTTCGCCGTTTACCATGATAATACCTTTTAATTCGAGCGGTTTGCCAACTGTTTTTTCCGTTGCCGCTTCCAATGCCTGTGAAAGGTAAAGCTTAAAGGTGTTGTTAGAGTAACCGCCACCATTCAGAGGATTCCAATCGACCGCCATGGTAGTTCCGGCAACGGCATACTGGAAAATGTAAGGTTGTACCCCGCTATTTTCTTCATTAAGTTTTTTAACAAACGACGTTTGAACGCCAAAGTCGTCATCGTACATGCCGTTGACTATTGCGGTATTAACGCCGGGCGTCATTTGTGCCCACTTGTTTGTAGTATGTCTGGTGTCGTATATCTGTGCGTTTAACGGAACATTGTATATGGCTCGTTGTTCAGCACTGAGGGACCCAATCCGGTTCCAACCTACATTTGATTGTCCTATAACGATGTAAAATGGGGTATTGCCGGTTGTCTTCAATGGCGCCTCAGCATCACTCCATGCCTGCAACTCAGCGATCCGGGCATAGCCGTCGGCCGTACGGGTTACTCTTACCCGAACCCTGCTAGTCGCGATGGCGGGAAAAGTAAACTTACGCCAAACCTTATTGTTGTCTACTACCTTACCATTGGGAATAGTGACCCAGGTAGTGCCATTCCAGGTTTGGACTTCAAAATCAACTATCCCCAAATTTGAAAACGTCATTGCCTCTGTTGGTTCAACAGGACTGGCATTGTTATCCTGGTTGGTGATAACATCTATCTGGCGGATGTTTTTGGTTGCATTAAATGCAACCTGGATCCATTGAGGATTGTTATTGTCTACTGCCACGGCCCAAATTGCTCCATTAACTCCTGTTCGTTCATCGTTAATCGCCCTGGTTGGAGTGTATTTAGCCAGGTAGGCTGAAGCCGTTGCGATACCACCTCTCACAGCCAAAGCAGCGTTTGTTGCCGTTTCATTAGTAGTTGAAGTCGGCGTGTTGTCAACGGGGGCTTTCGCGGTGGTGTCAGTAGTGGTTGTAGTGGTGGTTTCGGTTGTGGTTCCCGTTGTTGTTCCCGTTGTTGTTCCGGTTGTGGTTCCGCCAGCATCTTCCGTTGGTGTAGTTTGTGTTCCGGCTGTAAATGCCTCAACTTCTGCGATCCGCGAACTACCGTCAGCTGTTGCAAGCACCAGTACTCTAATCCTTGAAGTTGAGATTGACGGGAAAGCTACTTTGGTCCATACTTTATTATTACCACGAATTGAACCTCCTGGTACAGTAACCCATTTTGTACCATCCCACGTTTGCACATCAAAATCTTTCAGACCATAGTTATTATAAGTCATGCTTTCTGTAGGTTCAGCGGGACTTGAGTAATTATCCTGAATGGTAAATACATTGATAAGGTTGATGTTTCTTGGACCGGAAAAGTTCACCTGCAACCAGTCAGGAAATGTCTGTGGTGTATTATCATTCCAGAACTGAATGCCTTTCCGGTCGCCATCGTTGGCGTATGGTCCCCAGTATGAATTTGAATTGTTGTGGTTGGAAGACGTTGTGCTAACCCCGCCATTAGTTGCGGCTGCAACGTTCATGGAAGGTTGACTTGTACCACCGGTTTCAGTTGGAGTAGGAGTGGTGTTGGAAGTTGTAGTACTTGTGTTTGTTGTACCGGAGTTCGTACTCGTGGTGGTAGTTGAAGCCGAGAGTGCTTCAATTTCCATTATCCTTGACCAACCGTCGGCAGAACCGTGGATTAGCACCCGTACTTGGGTGGTGGTGATCGCTGTAAACTGAACACTGCGTAAAACCTTATTGTTGCCGGTGATGTTTCCCCCCGGAACAGTAACCCATGCACTACCGTTCCACGTTTGTACATCGAAAGCCGTGAGGCCGTAAGTATTAAACGTCATCGTGTTGTTTGGTGTGGATGGGCTGGAAAAATTATCCTGGATTGAGTATACATTAACCTGGTTAATGGTTTGAGGACTTTTAAACCGAACCTCTATCCAATCCGGGAAAAGGTTTTGGTTATTATCGGACCACCAGGTACTTCCCATAGTATTGCCGTCAATAGCATGGGTTGGAAGGGTTGCGTCGTTTTGGTAGTTCGATGAGGAAGAAGCTACGGCACCACTTGCAGCCGATGCAACATTGGTTTGAGCCGTCGCGCAAGAATGGGTGACGAATAAATACAATACAATTAGAAAGAATATGGGAAATAACCTCCTGAATCTTAAGTGGGCAAAAGGTATTGAAATCGGAATTTGTCGAACTATTGCCTTGGCTGAGGTGTGGTATGGCTGCATGCGGAAGTGATTAGAATTTCATCTGGAAGATTACCAGCAGACGAGTAGATAAAAGCATGCCAACAAATTCATATTTGTTAATCCTGCATTAAAGTAAGTAGAAATACATTTCGATAAAAAGGTGCAAGTATGCAGATTCAAATTGGATCTTAATTAAATGGAAAAAAATTTCCCGGCACTCAATCAAAGAAAGGAGTAATTTCTAAAACGTTTTTTAAGGCTGTAATTACTTTATAATAGAAGGTTTAATGCTGAGCCATTAATTTTAAGCCGAACCCAGATAGATTTTAAATCTCGGTCCATGAAAATAGCACGAGGTGAACCCTTGATAGGTTTTTCACCTGAAATTTGCTATCTAAAATTGCAATTACTAGAAAAATACCACGTGCAATCATTATTACTTTAAAAAATTTAAATTCATGATACAAGTTCATAAGCACAACCAACAAGGGGTTAAGACCGTTGGCCACACTATAGCCTCCTAACTTATATCTCCTGCAACCTACTCGCGAAAACTTGGTTATACGTTGTACAAAAACAAAAAGCCCCAATCGGGGCTTTAAGTTGATTTGCTAAAGGTTTTTAGAAATTATAAGCTAAACGTAGGAGAACCGCGTTAGCTGCATCAACCGACAAGTATTTTACAGAAGCATCAAAGTTTTTTGCAAAACCGTAACCAACACTCGCAGCATAAGTAAATTCGCCATTGTTTTGGTTACTACCAGCTACTTTATTGGTCAGAAAAGAATAGCCCACCTGCGGATGTCCGTATAGACCTTTTCCGATAGCGATTTTACCGCCGGCCAAAACCGGGATAAAACTAACGTCCTCGCCAACCTTTACGCCAAAATTCTGATAACCTGCACTTCCGGTTACCTTAAAGCCAGTACCAGCCGGGATCTCAACTTGCCCATCTACTCCATAAGAAGTTGATAAATTTGTTTTTGTTCCGGTACCGACATTAGCACCAATGCCAAATGTTGTTTTCCCTTTCGTTTTAACTCCCATGTCTTGTGCTTTTAAAGCAACTGCTGAAAATGCAAGGGCAGTTAACAATACTACTTTCTTCATAATTTCGATTTAGTTAGAAACTTTCATGCCCTCTGCAAATGCCGTGCCTTTAATGAAATTTTAAGCCTGGGCGCTACCATTATCATCGAGGAACGCTGGCAAGCACAAGTTTTAACAACTAAGTTCCTGTTGTCTAAACAGGCTTATTCATCCTGGAGAGTCATCGTACGGAAAAAACAAATTAAAAAATTATATATATTATTGCTCGTTTAGCGTTAACTTTCTGAAACTAATCTTCTCGCTGCCTATTTCTTGTAACCATCACATTATCTTTCGCTGGGTTTTTGTGGTTATGCCTTATATGCAAAAACTTAACTATTATGACCCCTTGTAAAATTTTAATCATTGATGATGATGAAGATGATGTGGAGATATTAACAAAGGCATTTACAGACACTGGCGTGATTGACATTTGCCATGTACACTCAGCAAACCAGGCGTTTAACTACCTCGCCGATGTAGCTTTTGAATTTCTCCCTAAACTCATTATCACGGATATGCATCTTGCAGGCGTAACCGGAAAAGAGTTCCTGTTCAACATTAAGGGTCTGGAAAAGTATAAGCATATTCAAGTGGTCATATTTTCATCTGCTATGTCGGACCAGGAGTTTGAAAAGTGCCGTAAATTGGGTGCACTGGATTACCTGATTAAACCATCCACTTTTGGTGAATACATTAGGGTCGCCACAGACATCATCGGTAGAATCGAGTTAAATTAACCCGCGGCCATTTATTGTGTGCCTTATTTTCAATATCCCGGCTACTACAAAATATTGTACAAACGTTTATGCTAAAGCGGATTTGCTTCTACTGACATTTTCCTTTCGCGAAAGCTTTTAAAATCTTCTTATCTCCTCAATTTTAGCAGGGCTGGTAAGTTTAGCCTCTTCGGCTAATCACGCCGTTGCTTTTCTCCTGGTATGCAATTATCAATATATCCTTGTTCTATTCTTTTCAGACACCGGATCAGGCGCGTTGTAATAAGTTGAAACGCTGAGCGACCTGTGATCGGGAAACAGTAACTTTATTTCATACATTATTACTGCCATATGAAAAGAAACTTGCTCACAATTGCATTTGCGTTATTAACTACGCTCTCAAACGGCCAACAAACAACAGCAACGGATAGCGCAGGGAGCCAGCAAGCCCAACCGCCCCGACGGTTCCGCCCGGTTATCGGCGAATTAACAACAAGCCCTGGAGTTCACGACCCTGTTATGGCAAAAGAAGGTGATACTTACTACGTATTTCACACGGGTGCTGGTATCTGGTCGTCGAAGGACATGATTACCTGGAAACGTGAAAGACCTGTTTTTGACTCCAGCAATACGCCCACCTGGTTAAAGGGTGCCGGGTTCAGCAGGCCGGGCTACTGGGCGCCGGATATATTCTTTCACAACGGCCAATGGCTGCTGTACTACTCCAACTCTGCCTTTGGTAAAAATACTTCTGCCATCGGAGTCGCCACTAACAAAACCCTCAACCCTTCATCTCCTGATTATAAGTGGGTCGACCAGGGGAAAATCGTTCAAACCTATCCCGGTAAAACAAATTACAATGCCATCGATCCTGCTGTGATTTACGACGATAAAACCAAATCTCCATGGATGACATATGGTTCATTTTGGCATGGCATGCAACTGGTAAAATTGAGTAGAGACGGATTACGATTAGCTGACCCTAATGACTCCATAAAATTAAACACTGTTTCAAGCCGCATGACCGATCCGTCTGCCCCTAATCCTCCCTCCAACGGTGTTCATCCTGCTGATGCTGGCGGCAATGCCATAGAAGCGCCGTTCCTGTTCAAAAAAGGCAAATATTACTACCTCTTCGTGTCATTCGATTATTGCTGCAGCGGAGTCAAAAGCGATTACAAGATTGCAGTAGGGCGTTCAACTAAAATACAGGGCCCCTACCTTGATAAAAACGGTGTTGATATGGCAAGGGGAGGAGGCACGATCATCCGTGAAGGCGATAAAAAAGAGTTTTACGCAGTTGGTCATAACAGCGCGTACACCTTCAATAAAATTGATTACCTGGTTTATCATGGCTATTCGGTAGCCGAAAATGCCGCTTCCAAACTGGTGATCGAAACAATGGAGTGGGACAAGAATGGATGGCCGGTAGTAGGAAAAAGAATTACGCCGAAGCCCGCCGGCAAGTGATTGGTTGGGCAGGCACGCAAACAACAGCATCTATGTCCGGGGTTAATCCTACCATAATAAACCTGGGGCGTATCGATGGCTTACTGCACAAGCCTTACACCCACCCTGTGCACTTCGAAAATAAATTTTCTGTTTAGGGCGTGTCCCCAAGCTGCGCAAGGGGCCGGGCTATTCGCTTCAAGTCCTCGCCCCCCAAAGGGTTGGGGGGCCTGCGGGCTTTACGCTGCTATCCCTCACGCGAGGTTTTAATTATTGCCACACGAACGCTGAATTAAAATCCGAAAACCGGTAATCACTAGCAGGTGCTGCGTTCGACAGTTTAGCACGGGAAAGGGGTTTTTCATAGGGTGAATAATACTGCTGTTTGTTGTTCAACAAACGGTTAATTTCATTAACAGGTAAATAATGCTTAAAGTCATATTCACGACAAGAAAGAAGTTTTTGCGCTGAAAGGACAAACATGATTATAACTGACTCGAGTTAATTATTCATACCGGGAGCCTGCTCTACACGTCAAAACAATTAATCGTTCCTGAAACCGTTTCTGTACATGTTGTACTATACAGTGGAGTTTGCAGGAGAATTAATTGCTTTTAAAAGAGAGAGCCTAATTTGTTGTTTGTAAGTCGTTGCGTAGTCACCTTAGTTGAGCCTATGTTTTTCTTTACCGACAGGCTATGCAAAACGTGAGCATTCTACCCAGGCCAAAAAGTAACAATGAGCTTGCTTACGGGCAAAAGGTTCTTCGATCTGTATAGGTCGATTAATTAGGGTCTTTATTCAATTCATCTGCTCACTCAAGGCTTGCTATGCAATTCCGACCGGCTAAAGCCTAGCAGCACCGCTTTACGATACAAATCATCGGTTTGATCACAACGAAATCGCTTAATCACAAGGTTTGACCTATTTATCCTACATGTATATTGCTGCTTTTGCTATTAAACCTTCTGTTTACTAAACCCTCGTTCATGAGACCAATTTTATGCTTGTTGTTGTTCGCTTCTATGATTAACTATACCATTGCCCAGCCTGGCAAACTAGATCCCACGTTCGGCAATAGCGGTATTGTAACAACCGCCGTTGGTTCGGGAGCATCAGATGACAGAAGTTATGCAATGGCGATTCAGCCCGATGGGAAAGTTATAATGGTTGGGCTATCTACCGGTACTGGGGGCTTTGCGGTGACCCGTTATCATGTAGATGGCCGTCTTGACTCTACCTTTGACAATGATGGCAAAATATTAATGCCCGCTATCAATTCTTCGGTAGACTATGCCCGGGGTGTGGCGCTTCAGGCTGATGGAAAAATCATCGTAGCGGGATATACCAGGAACGGCATGTTCAGTTATATAGCCCTTGTAAGATTTAATACCAATGGCAGTCTTGACTTAACCTTTGATGGGGATGGAATAGTAACAACAGCCATAGGGCCACGTGAGGATTTTGCCTCATCAATCGCGGTTCAAAAAGATGGTAAAATCGTTGTTGGCGGCTATGGCTTTAGTGGTACTTCATCGGTTTTTGTTGCAGTACGATACAATGTAAATGGCAGCCTTGACACCACTTTTGATGTTGATGGCAAAGTAACGATCGACCCGAATTCAATTACCGCTACAATCCAGTCAATTGCCCTGCAACCCGATGGTAAACTGGTTTTAGCTGGCTCAACCCGCGAAGGGTTTACGTTGGTGAGACTTAACATTAACGGCAGTGTAGACCCGACCTTTGGTAGTACTGGCATCGTAAGGACTGTCTTACCCGGAAGCAGTATGATTAAGTCGATAGCATTACAAAGCGACGGCAAAATAGTATCCGTTGGAAATTCCTCGGGCCACAACGCATTTGTACTTACAAGGTACAATACCGACGGCGGCCTCGACCCGACATTCGGTACCGGCGGCATCGTATTGACTAAAATAGGAGCGTACAGCGACTACGCAACTGGGGTAGTAATTCAGAATAATGGTAAACTTATCGTCACCGGCGGAACAAGGGTCGATAATAATATTTTTAGCAACGACGTAGACATTGTTGTTGCCAGATACAACACCGATGGTAGCCCGGACCTTAACTTTGATGGGGATGGGAAGGTAGTCATTGCCCTTAGTACAAAGCTAGATGAACCGACTGCAGTTAACCTTTACAAAAACAGGATTTATGTTGGAGGTTTTGCGCAGAATGCAACTTCTATAATTGATTTTGCCCTGCTCGCCCTTCAAAATGATGATCAGAGCACGGTGCCTAATGTAGTCGCAAACAAAGATTTAATCTTGTACCCCAATCCAACCAGCGGAGCGTTCGCGATTGTGCTGAGCGACCTCATAGCGGGTTTAGTAACTGTGCAGGTCATGAATGTAAACGGGAGTGTGCTTCAACAGAAAGTTTTAGTCGTCGCTGGTTCAACCCCAACCCTGATTGAGCGTATGAACCTGGACCAATACCCTTCGGGAACTTATTTTATCAGGATATTAACTGCTGATGGAGTGCAGGTCGGGAAGGTGGTTGTTCAGCGTTAACTTGATGAATTATAACCCTGCAGTCAGTGCTAACATCTCCTAATCAATTCAATTTTGTCGTGATCTGAGATGTTTGGCGAAATAATTTCTAGTATTCGGTTCGAAGCGTGGTCCTGCTTGAATTAAGAGTCAACTTACAGTTACTGATTAGACGGTCGATGTCATGGATGAACATGAAACTTCACCTTATGACCGGTCAGAAACATAATCAGTCGACCTGTTAAACATACTAAAGTAAATCGCTCTGCCCGGTCAACTCCGTAACATGATCGCTGAACCATTTGTACTTAATGCATACTGATCTTCTATCGCGATGTCAGGTCACCCACAATTGTTGTAAACTCGACTTACCCCGGGAGATGCAATGTAGGTTGCATGTCACAACACCTCGTATAGCAGCGAATCCATACAAAAGCATAGGCTAACTTAAGCACCCGGTAAGTGCCACTAATAAGCAATAATTTAGCTTAACGGCACCAATGAAAGTCCGGGTAAAAAGAAAATGGAGCTTTTTTGTCAAATATTCGCATCGAATACCTTGAATCCTTGCGAAATTGCATTCACCATGAAACAATACTTCACCTCAGTCAGAGGATTCTTGCTTATAGGCATTGTACTACTCGCTATGTCGTGTTCCAGGCGTTCCGGTAATCCCAGGATCCTGGTTTTTACCAAAACTTCGGGCTACCATCATGAATCCATTCCCGAGGGTGTAGCGGCAGTTCAAAAGCTAGGCAGCCAAAATAAGTTCGACGTGGATACCACCAGCAATGCAGAGTGGTTTAACGAAGACAGCTTACAGAAATATGCGGCGGTGGTTTTTATGAGCACTACCGGTGATGTGCTAAACCACTACCAGGAGGCAGAATTCGAACGATACATCCAGTCTGGGGGAGGTTTTGTGGGGATTCATGCCGCTTCAGACGCGGAATACGATTGGGGCTGGTATGGCCGGCTTTTGGGCGGCTATTTTCTGACCCATCCGGGCATACGGGACTCTTTCCCCAACGTCCAGCCCGGAACCCTGCAAGTGGTGAACAAAGACCATGCGTCCACCAAAGACCTGCCGGAACAATGGAAGCGTACCGACGAATTTTACTCGTTTAAAAAGTTGGACAGCAGCATCAATGTGCTGCTTAAAGTTGATGAAAATAGCTTTAAAGGGGGCTACAACGGTGCAAATCATCCCATGGCCTGGTATCACGATTATGATGGCGGCCGTGCATGGTACACCAACCTGGGGCACACCAAAGAAACATTTACCGAAGATCTTTTCCTAAAGCACCTGCTAGGCGGTATACAATACGCTATCGGCAATAACAAGGAATTGAATTACAGCAACGCTAAAACCGGGAAGGTTCCAGAGGAAAACCGGTTTGCAAAAACTGGATTGGTAAGCGGCCAGTTATTCGAACCCACAGAAATGGCTATTCTGCCCAATCTTGATATCCTGGTTGCCCAGAGACGTGGCGAGATTATGCTTTACAAACAAGGTGACTCGGTACTTAAGCAAGCTGGTTTTTTAAATGTTTATTGGAAAACAAGTACCCCTGGTGTAAATGCAGAAGAAGGGGTGCTCGGACTGAAAGCAGATCCGAATTTTTCAAAAAACAACTTTGTGTTCATCTTTTATAGCCCTGTCGACTCCTCTGTAAATCGTTTGTCGCGGTTCAGATTTGTCAACGACAAAATAGATATGGGATCGGAGAAGGTGATATTGGATGTAAAGTCGGATCGCGAGATTTGCTGTCATACCGGGGGCTCAATTGCTTTTGACAAAGATGGATTGCTTTATGTGTCAACTGGCGATAACTCCACCCCGTTTAATGAACCCAAGCAGCCACATCCCAACAGTGGGTTTGCTCCCATAGACGACCGCCCCGGACATCAGCAATACGATGCCCGTAGATCGTCAGGTAACCCCAACGACCTACGCGGGAAAATCCTCCGCATTCGTGTGAAGGACGACGGCAGTTATGAAATCCCCGAAGGCAATCTGTATGCTAAGGGGCAGCAAGGCAGTCGTCCGGAAATATATGTTCAGGGCAATCGAAATCCGTACAGAATATCCATTGACCAAAAAACCAATTACCTGTATTGGGGCGAAGTAGGTCCGGATGCAAGCAGGGACAGTTTGGGTCTTAGAGGACCCCGGGGTTATGACGAAGTGAACCAGGCACGCAAAGCCGGATTTTTCGGGTGGCCACTTTTTATTGGCGATAATTACGCTTATCGGGAATTTGATTTTGAGAGCGGTAAAGCCGGGAACTATTTTGATCCTGCTAAGCCAATCAATGCATCCCACAACAATACAGGGCTCAAAAACCTACCTCCGGCACAACCGGCATTTATCTGGTATCCATACGATGTATCCCCGGATTTTCCGCAGGTCGGCACTGGTGGACGGAATGCAATGGCCGGCCCGGTGTATTACACTGACATGTTTCCCAAAGAGAGCAGGTTGCCTGATTATTACAACGGCAAACTATTTATTTATGATTGGATCCGCGGCTGGATCAAAGCCGTGAGCATGAAACCAAATGGCGACTTCGATAAAATGGAACCATTCATGCAGCAAACCAAATTGGCCAACTGCATCGACATGGAAGTAGGTCCGGATGGTAAATTATACTTGTTGGAATACGGCACCGGGTGGTTCACCAAAAACCCTGACGCAGGTTTATCAAGGATCGACTACAATGGTGGAAATCGTGCTCCCCTGGTAGCAGGCATTACAGTAGATAAAACTTCTGGCGCACTGCCGTTTAAAGTCGTTGCGCAGGTGGAGGCAAAAGACCTGGAAAAAGATGCCATTACCTATGAGTGGCATTTTGGTAATGCTACCAGGGAAACTAAAGAACCAAGGCTCGAGCACACCTTCACCGCGATTGGTGATTACCCCATTTACGTAGTTGCGAAAGATGCTAAAGGTGCGACAACGAAAAGCAGCCCGGTGCAGGTTTACGCTGGCAACGAAGCGCCTGTTGTAAACATCACCATCGCAGGCAACAAATCATTTTATTTCCCGGGCACACCTGTTTCCTATGCGGTTAACGTGTTGGATAAAGACGACCCATCCGTAGCGGGTGACCTGGCTAATGTTTTTGTTTCGGCGGACTATGTTGAAGGGCTGGATAAGGCCGGGGCCTCAATGGGGCACCAGGTAATGTCTGAAGCAATGGCTGGCAGAAGCCTGATACAATCCCTAGATTGCAAAGGTTGTCACAAGGAGGCAGAAAAATCCATAGGTCCGGCTTATACAGCCGTATCACAACGGTACCAGAAGAATAATGGTGCAACTACCCATCTCGTGAATAAAATCATTAAAGGTGGCGCGGGGGTATGGGGCGAAACAGCCATGCCTGCCCATCCAAATCTGTCGCAAGGTGATGCGCGACAAATGGTATCATACATCATGTCGCTTGCCAACGAACAGCAAAAACAAAAGTCACTTCCTGCAAAAGGAACCCTGCAGGCTACCCTTAACAAGAAGCCCACAGAAAATGGCGTGCTGGTGTTATCCGCTACATATGGTGATAAAGGTGGTCCAGGCGTTAAGCCCCAGATTGGCAACGCTTCTCTTGCCTTAAGAAGTAATAGGGTGAGCATGTCAGCAGCCCGTAATCTTAAGGGCTTTACCTTGCAAAGTTTTGGCGGACGGCAATTTGTAAAGGTGCCAAAAGGCCAGGCTTCATTTTCTTTGGATAGCATTGATCTTGCGGGCATAGAAGGGGTGGAGTTCACCTTAGCCGGCCAAACCCCACCAAAGCATAGCTATAGTTTTGAACTTCGTCTGGATGGTCCTAATGGGAAAAAGATTGGAGAAGGCCAGCTTCCTGCAGGTACTAAATTCGTGACAGGTGAAGGCGGTTTTGGCCGTACAACGATCATGTTGAACCTGGAACCCGTCACGGATGGTAAGTTTCATAACCTGTACATTGTTAGCAATACCACCAATGCAGATGAAGAAGGTTCGTTGATCCTTGCAGAGTTGCAGTTCAAAGCACGGAAGACACAGGGAAATCTCGTGCGCAAATAGAAGGCATTATCAGGACAATACGGCGAGTCTGTGGTTCACCAACCACTGCTCGCCGTATTGCATTTGGGATGTTATTCGTCGTGGTTCTGCTGCCTGAACGGATTCTATTTGTAACGGCTTGAAAATTTAAAATTATTGTTTGTTACCCCTGTGAAAACACGATATTGCTTAACTTATAACCTGCAAGCGAGAAGCCTTTCCAAGTCGTTCAGCAGAACATTTTCATTAAAGTCTTCTTGTTGGTTGGAGCGGATTTTCGCTCAGTAGAATTACCCAAAGTACAAGAGTGCGACGCAAGGATGTTAGATAATAGAACTTCAGCCTGGTACAAAGAAAATTTCAATACAGGAGATTAAACCGCAATAAACCCAGCGCCGGCACTCGGACAATTCTTCGGGCTAACAGATTACCACCTGATCCACATGCAAATAAATTACCTGGTTCAAAAGCCGTTACTTTGGTACCACAAGTCGTAAAGCGTCATTTCGAAAAATCGTGCGGTTGCAGATATTAGTTTTGCGCCGAAAAATTCCCGATCAGAAAGCTCTAAATCACTACAAGAGTTTAGCAGATCTATCATTGTCCCAGATGGCACTACTGAAAGCTGCTTACTTTTCGATAAGTCTTATAGTCACCCAACTGAAAGGTTAGGAGATCCACATGCAATATCGTCGTGAGTATTGCTGCTACTTAACATAATATTAATTATAGGAAAAAAGAAGAGACTTGTTGAAAGAAGTTTAATCGCCGTTAATAAGTCCGACTGAAAGCAAGATATAGCGCTTACGTATGGTTTTCTTACAGGCTAAGATCTAATCCGGGAAAGTTCTGCAAACCAGTTTAGCAACCATCATCCGAAAGCCTCCGCCTGAGAAAACCAGCCAAATGTTTGTATCACCATATTATAGGAAGCTGGTTGAATTACCCGGTTTTTGGTGAATTCCATAATGTGCCTGACTAATGTTTAACACGGTTAACGCTTATTGATCGCTCAATCCATACCAGCTCATTTGATCAAACCTTAGAGCCCAGCGTCTTTTATGTCCCGTTTCTGTTTCCGGAAAAAAATTATCAAACCATATTGTGTAGTTAAATAACTTCATTAAATTCGTAGCTAAATAGCTACGCAATGAATCTTAGACGCGATGTTTTCCAGGCCATAGCTGATCCGACCAGACGTGCAATATTGTTGTTGGTCGCCACCCAATCCATGACAGCCGGAGCAATAGCCGCAAACTTCGACACCGCAAGACCAACCGTTTCAAAACACCTGCAAATACTTTCTGAGTGCGAACTGCTCGGGTCGGAACAAAATGGCAGGGAGATTTACTATCACATTAATGCAACAAAAATGAAAGAAGTAGCAGATTTTATTGAGCCCTTTCGCAAGATGTGGGATGATCGCTTTAATAAGCTGGAAGACATCATGAAAAATTATAAACCCACTAAATAATATTTTATGGCACTAAAAACCAAAGTCGACGCCAAAGACGGTCAAAACGATTTGCTTATTACAAGATCGTTTGACTTGCCGGTAGAATTGTTATTCGAGGCGTACATCAACCCTGAAATTGTTGAGCAATGGATGGGAACTAAAGTACTAACACTCGAAAACAAACGGCATGGCAGCTGGCACTTTCAAACCTTTGATCCTAACGGGAACATCGTATTTGAGGCAAATGGTGTTATTCATGAGTTTAGTCCAAACCTGAGAATCATTCGCACTTTTGAAATGGAGAATGCTCCTTTTGGTGTTCAGTTGGAGTTCCTGGAATTTGAAAAGGTTACAACCGATACCAGTAGACTCAATATGCATATAGTGTATCGATCGGTGGAACAACGTGACCGGATGCTCCAACTTCCATTTGCAAAAGGCTTAAATATGGCTCACAACCGGCTCGAAGAAGTCGTAAACCAACTTAAAATCAAGGGTTATGAAAAGGTCAAATAAAATCATTTACTGGATTGCCACAATATGGCTCTGTTTGGGCATGTTGTCCAGTGGCATCGTACAACTGCTTAGGTTGAACACCGAAGTTGACTTTATTACAAAGTTGGGCTATCCTGTATATTTCATCTCACTTATTGGTGTATGGAAAATTCTCGGAGTTGTAGCCTTACTTTCTTCCGGATTGCTCATCATAAAAGAATGGGCGTACGCAGGTTTTTTCTTTGTTATGTCAGGAGCCATATTTTCACATATTGCGTCTGGCGATCCGCTCCCGGAAATTCTTCCTTCGATGCTCCTGCTTATATTAACAGTTGTTTCATGGATTTTCCGGCCAGCTAACCGGAGAGTTTTAATAGTCAATCATCAAAGCCAAGTATATGAATCCTAAAGTTGATTTTTATTTTGACAAGCCCGGTAAGTGGCAGAAAGAAATTCAGCAGTTAAGGGCTATTGTTCTTGATTGCGGACTTACGGAGCAGCTAAAATGGGGAGTACCTTGTTATACCCTTCCTTCGCCTTTAACAGGAGGGTCAGCAAAGGAAAGAAACATTGTTCTTATCCATACATTTAAGGAATACTGTGCACTCCTATTTTTCAAAGGTGCCCTGCTGAATGACGCAGATGCGCTATTGATACAACAAACCGAAAATGTGCAGGCTGGTCGCCAGATACGGTTTACTGGTTTGCAGGAAATCAACAGCCTAAAAGCAACACTGAAGGCGTACATTTTCGAAGCTATCGAGGTGGAAAAAGCTGGTTTGAAAGTGGAATATATTAAGAACACAGCCCTGGTGCTACCGGAAGAATTTGTAAAGCGATTAGAAAAGGATCCAGCTTTGAAGACCTCATTTGCGAAATTAACTCCCGGTCGACAACGCGCATATAATCTATATTTTACGGCACCCAAACAAGCTAAAACACGTGAGGCGCGAATTGAAAAATGCGTAGCACAAATTCTCGAGGGTAAAGGACTCGAAGATTAACTGCATTGAACGGAGCAGGCATGTTGTCATCCGTTATGTATTACCAAAAAAAGAGATCGTTTTATTTACAACCGCTTGCATTGGCTCGGGCAAGTCATCAGCTTGCCAGGGATGCTTTCGACCAAAAACATGATCTGACGGCACCACGAACAGCTCTGCTAAAGGCTGCCAGCTTTGAAGTTCTTTTGCCTTTTCAACTGGTACGGCCTCGTCGAATGTACCATGGCACAATAACACGGGTATCTTCAATGAACGGATTGCCGCAGCTATGTTAAGTCTTTCGTGATTATGCTGGAAGTCTTCATAAAGCTGGTAATACAACGGCAGGTTCTGTTTGGTACGGCTGTTCAACGAATACTCAACACCTGATTGTTTCCAGTTTTCAATCCGGTTGGCCGGCCAGTTTGTCCATGGCGTTTTGCACTCGCTGATTGCTGCCCATGTTGCAACTTTCTTTATCCGCGCATCCTCGGCAGCTTTCAGCATAACAATCCCACCACCCATACTGTGACCGATTAAATAAACGTCAGGTGAGCCCATTTCCTTAAACAACGCGTTGTCAGCACTTGAAATCCAGTTTAGCACATTACCGAGATCATCAAGTTCTTTCGTGTAATTGTTGTTTCCATATGCTTCAAGATCAACAAATTCCTCCGGGTGTAGCGGGGTAGTTCCATTATGACTAAAATTGAATTTTACAAAAACGAAACCCTGGTTGGCAAACTGGCTGGCAATTAAATCGAAGTTGCCCCAATCTTTAAAACCATTAAAGCCGTGGGCATAAACTACAATCGCCTTAGCCGCTGCTGTAGGGTAAAATACATCAACAGTCATTGGACAATTTGCGAAGCCGGGCACAATTAGATTCTTATACATTTTCATGTGTAGTCGTTTTTTACGGGTCCAAAACCAGTTACAAAAACAGTGATTCATAGGGCTGATGTGCAGGCATACTATCCCATCTATTAAATAAACTTACTGTCCCTTTCACCCGGTTACAACTTAATCCGCAGCAAAAATTCACCCTAAAGTTATCACTCCTAAGCCAGCACGTCAGGGACAATGAATATAAAACTAAAGCCGCGATCCAGGCGGAAGTACAAGGGAGTGACACAACGATGTTGGGCCAGGTTCAACTGCCGGCTAAAAAATCACCTTGTTGTAACATGTTTATTATCTTTCTCAAAATTTCAGCTATGCACGCTTATGATACTGTTTCAGAAGCTCTAACGGACCTTAAAGACCGTGGATACACCACAGATTTTAATATCGCTTTCGACAAACTTGAATGTAGCACTACACGAAAATGCCTTTACGCCAACGATTTCGAAATTGTGGAGCATTACCGGTTTGAAGGCGAAAGTGATCCCGGGGATGAGTCAGTAGTGTATGCAATAGAACAAAAATCAGGAACCATGAAAGGAGTTGTTGTTACGGCATATGGCACCTACAGCGAACCGGTGAGTGATGATATGATTACGAAGCTTAGCATCCAGGGATAAGGGGATGATTACAAGAACAGTTTGGATCCTTTCTTTGGTGAGCCTGTTGACTGACACGGCAAGCGAAATGCTTTACCCCGTTATGCCACTATACCTGCAATCAATTGGCTTTACTATTGTTGGCATTGGCCTGTTGGAAGGATTGGCTGAAGCTGTTGCAGGTTTAAGCAAGGGCTACTTTGGAAAGTGGAGTGATGATATCGGCAAAAGGCTGCCCTTTGTACAACTGGGGTACCTTTTGAGCGCGATATCTAAACCTTTGATGAGCGTATTAACGTATCCGCTCTGGATATTCAGTGTACGTTCACTGGATCGTATTGGTAAAGGTTTGCGTTCGGGACCCCGCGATGCACTATTGTCCAACGAAGCAACCAGTGAAACCAAAGCACGCATTTTTGGATTTCACCGGTCAATGGACACTGCGGGTGCAGCGTTGGGTCCATTAATCGCGCTACTATTTCTATACTATCATCCGGGGGCCTACAAGCCGTTATTTTTGCTTGCTTTTTTACCCGGGCTGTTTGCAGTGGCTGCGTCGCTTTTCTTGAAGGAGAAAACAGGTATAACGACCAGGCAACAGAAGGTATTTTCGCTTCGTGCTTTTTACAGCTACTGGATCGAAAGTGCGGACACCTACAGAAAGCTCGCCACTCCCCTACTGATTTTTGCACTGGTAAACAGTTCTGATATTTTTTTATTGCTAAAGATGAAAGAAGCAGGTTTACCAGATACCTGGCTTATAGGAACATACATTTTTTATAATGCAGTTTATGCCGCATCTGCCTACCCGGCCGGCATAATGGCTGATCGATTTGGTTTAAAAAAAACACTCGTGCTAGGGCTTATACTATTCAGCATAAGTTATGCAGCTATGGCATTTGCAGGTAACCTGTCGATGTTTGTCCTTGTCTTCCTGGGTTATGGACTTTATGCCGCGGCAACCGAAGGTGTATCAAAAGCATGGCTCAGCAACATTGTTCCCAGAAATGAAACGGCAGCGGCTATTGGTACCTTCTCAGGTTTTCAAAGCATTGCAGCCTTAATTGCAAGTACCGTTGGAGGGCTGGTATGGTATGCCTTTGGGAGCACCGCACTATTCGTGTTGGCCGCTGCCTTAACCCTGATCATTGCCGTTTACATCTACCTAAACGTTCCCATATCGTCTGCTCAGCAAGCCTGATGGCAGTAATCCGGTTGTGGTTTACCCCGTATAAAGAATAAGTAGGTAAGCTTTAACCAGATTAGCCAGACAACCGGGGTAAGCTGAGCAGCTTAATAGAGTAACCTCACCTTGATGGTTCCTTTTACCTGCCTGAGCAGTTCGGCAGCGTGGCTAGACAACTTCTTGTCGATATCAAGTACCACATACCCGATCTCGTCATTCGTTTTGAGGTATTGCCCGACAATGTTGATATCGTGTTTGGACATCTCGGTATTGATTGCACTCAGAACTCCCGGCACGTTCTTGTGAATATGTAATATGCGGTGAGCTCCTTCCTGCGGCGGGAGGTTTAACGCCGGCACAGTATGCGAACCATTGGTTATGCCTTTTTCGAGGAACTGGAATAACTTATTACTTACGTCTTCGCCAATATTTTGCTGAGCCTCCTGGGTGCTTCCACCAATATGTGGCGTGAGGATCACATTAGAAAGATTTTTTAATGGTGTGTCAAACGAGTCACCATTCTTTTCAGGTTCTTCAGGAAAAACATCAATTGCAGCACCGGATATATGACCCGCTGTAATCGCTTCACTAAGCGCTGTTAGGTCGACTACTTCGCCCCGCGCATAATTGATGAGAATACCACCTTTTTTGAAAGATTTGATCACCGATTCGTTGATCAGGTTTTTTGTTGTTGGAAGATCAGGCACGTGTAAGGTGACCACATCTGCGGAAGCAACAAGGTCGTGCAAGGTTTTCTTATCAACCGCATTACCCAGTGGCATCTTGGTTTCTGTGTCGTAGAAACAAACTTTCATTCCAAGTGCTTCTGCGAGTACGCTAACCTGGCTACCGATGTTGCCGTATCCTATGATGCCCAGGGTTTTTCCCCGCAACTCGTAACTTCCCGCGGCTTCCTTTAACCATATGCCTTTGTGGGCAGCAGTATTCTTGTCGGGGATACGCCTTATAAGCATTATTGCGGCGCCAATCACCAATTCAGCCACGCTACGGGTATTGCTATAAGGCGCATTGAAAACAGCAACACCTTGCCGGGTGGCTTCTTTAAGGTTTACCTGGTTAACCCCAATACAAAAGCATCCAATAGCCTGTAGCTTTTGTGCTGCCGACAGCACTTCCGGGGTGATCATCGACTTGGACCTGATACCAAGCAGGTGAACGTCTTTAATGGCCTTTACGAGGTTTTCTTCACTTAGCGCACCACTTAATTTCTGAATGTTAGAATATCCGTTTGCCCGGAAAAGTTCGACTGCCTTGTCGCTAATGTTTTCGAGGAGGAGAATCTTGATCTTATCTTTCGGGTAACTGGTAGCTTTTGTATCCATTAACGGGTTTTAAGAGGCCGCGAAATTAGGACTTTATCTTTATAAGCATTGTCTACTGGTACAGTAGATTACTTACCTGCTAAATTATAGCCTGCCCGGAAGGTAAATTCTACAAGTTTTTCGCCATCAATAAAGTGGGAAGAGCGTTGTCAGGCATTAGCATGTTATAACGGAGCATAAAAAAACCCCTCTTTTCGGAGGGGCTTCGCTTGCAAGGGCAATTATTTTTTCGCGTAACGCTTTTTGAATTTGTCGATACGACCAGCCGTATCCACCAGCATATTCTTACCGGTATAAAATGGATGGGATGTATTTGAAATCTCGAGCTTTATAACGGGATATTCGTTACCGTCTTCCCACTTAACCATTTCCTTTGAATTGGCAGTAGAGCGGCTTAAAAAGCTAACACCGTTACTCATGTCTTTAAAAACAACTAAACGGTAATTTTCGGGATGGATACCTTGTTTCATTATGATTAGAATTTATAATGCATGGATTTGGCCATGCCGGTTTTTGTCGAGGGGCGAAATTAGCTATTCAGTAGCTTTTAGCCAAAATTATTTACCCTGCCAGCTGGCTGTCCGCTAATGGGAATAATAGCATTTTAGATATCCTTCTACGACTTCATGTTCACATACTGAAGTGCCAAACCGAAGTTTGCACCTTTACATAATGCAATAACTTCCTGAAGATCGTCTATCTTTTTACCGGTTATACGGATCACATCATCCATAATTTGCGCCTGAACCTTGATCCCGCTGTCTTTAATTGCTTTTACGATCTTCTTTGCATCATCCTGCTTTATACCGTTTTTAACCTCTACTTCTTTCTTCACAATCTTACCACTTTGGTAATGCTCCTTCGAAAAGTCAAAAGCTTCGGCCGCAATACCTTGTTTCATGCTTCGGCTGATCATTACGTCCTGGATCTGGTCGAGCTTCATTTCACTTTCCGCCTCAACGTCAATCTTGTAATCTTTCTTGTTCAGGGTAATTTCTACATGGCTGTTTTTGAAGTCAAACCGGTTTTGAATTTCTTTCTTTACCGTATTTACTGCATTGTCAAGCGTCTGCAGGTCAACTTTACTGGTAATGTCAAAAGAAGGCATAAGCAAATATTGGTTTAATGTGTTAGGTAGTGCAAAGATACTTGCGGGTTGCTGATATCTCAAAGTTGATTTGAAACATCACGAGTGATAAGCAATGAAGGCCGAATACCCTAAGTGTTACCATTGAAAACTTTTGCGACCAGTGGAAACCCTTTGCATTGTAGACAGGCACTTCGATCGGATCCCTTCGGTCAGGCGTTGCACCCGTTGTACGCCAGTTTCCCGCCTGGGTTGCTGATGCTTACCCCTGATTGAACTTGCCCTCAATAAGGGTCATGATCAAACCTGGCCAAAAAAGAGGCCCTTGTAGAAACAAGGGCCGTTTTCCTTATAATGCACATGAGAGAAAAAACAGTGTATTAAGTTTCCTGCCCTACCCTATTCTGTTCTTCCTGTGACGCACTGTTGCGCTTTCTTGGCTGAAGAACAGCATTTTGGTTTTTGCCAAAGCGATAGGTGAAATTCATATCAATTGCCGGCTATCGTTTATGTTCCGGCATTTGTTACCGCTGCCTCAACATTCACAACCGTTTTGTCGATCTTGTTTTCGATGAGCGGACGGGTGCTGGTAACCTGAACCGTTGCTAATGTTTTCCCGGCGGTTTTAAGTGTAACGTTAGGTAGACTAATTGATGCGTTAGCTGTCGCGACGTCGACCACCTCACTGATGTACGATGCAAGACCTACAGCGCTTATCGTAATCCTGTACTTTCCAACGGCAAGTTTTTCAAACATATATTTGCCTTCATCCGGAATAGCAGCTTTCACCAGTACTTTATCAGCTGCTCTCAGCCGGCTTATGGATGCACCATCGATTGAATGATTATGCTCTCCCACCACCATACCTCTTAGAATCCCATTCCTGTCCTGACCGGCAACTGTCTGGCTAAACAGTGCAACAATACTAAGCACAGCAACTAATTTGGTAAACATCAGCATTAGGTTGGTAGTTGTCTCTTACAGGCACTAAGATGACATGGTGAAAGAAATATTTTAAGCCAAAATGGGATAAGTGGAACTTTTCGTGTTTGACTGGAAAGGAACCCCTGCACCATTTTACCGGGGTGAAAATGCACATTTTGCACCCCTGAAAACACTACTAATTGCTTCCTCCGCTGTTTACCCTGTTCTGTTCCTCACCTGCCCCACCGGCCTTTTTTCTTGCAGGCGAAATATTGTTTTTTCCAAAACGGTAAGTAAAGCTCAGGCTTGCCTGTCGGCTATCCCTGGAACTAGCAATCCTAACATCAACGTCGCTGTACCTGGCATAACCATTAAATCTTTGGGTGAAGAAAATATCCCGTACACCTAGTCTGAAGGATCCTTTTTTCTTAAACGCCTGCTTGGAAATACCAGAATTCACTGCCCACATCGGACCTGCTACCAGCAAGCCTTCTGCAGCCCTGCTACGGTAAAATCCACTTACTTCAACAGCCCACCCTTTTGGTAGCGTAAAGCTGTTGGTGACGTTTGCCACAAACGTGCTGAATTGTATATCAATCGGATCTGCCTGGTATTTTCCTTCGTAGTGGTTCTTGTATAAGTTCAGATAAACGTTGGTGTTCCACCACTTCGTCACGGGGGAGTTCATCATTACGGCCACTCCAATCTGTTCCATGCTGTTAACGTTATCCGTTGTTTGGTAGGTAATTTTCTTTTCGGTATCCTGCTTCAATAGCTGGGTAATTACATTGTTTGTACGGCTATAGTTAAGGGTGGTGGTAACGATACGCCTGAACGTATGACTTAGTTCTGCTTTATTCGTAAACTGCGGTTGCAGGTATGGATTACCCTGCCCGTAGGTAAGTGAGTCAAGAAAATATACAAAAGGATTTAGATCGCCATAGTTTGGACGGTCAACCCTCCTGCTATAACTGAAATTGAGCTGATGTTTTTCATTTAAATCCATCCCAATCCCAAGGTTTGGAAAGAGGTTGGTGTACCTGCGGGTAAAGCTTGAGTCGTTGCGAACCTGCATCCCATTTGAATTGGTATGCTCAAGCCGCAGACCGGCTGTAACATTTAATCGTTTCCAGGACTTTGATGTAGTAACATAGCCGGCGTGGATTGCTTCCTTGTAGATAAACTGGTTTGATCGGTCGTCCACCTTCCAGGAGGTTCCGTCATAGCGGCTGTAGTCAACCTGGTTATCGGTATTTACCAGGCTGCTTTTCAAACCACTTTCGAATTTAAAGGTCTTCGACAGCGGATGTACATAGTCTGTCTTGATACTGTAGATGTTGATATCTGACGGTATCAATCCCTTCAATGCAAGATCCATCCCACTTCTTGTACCATAACCATTATAGGTTTCGGTATGCATTAGTGTATTGTCGTTTCTTTCGTAACGGGCATAATCTAAATCAGCCGTCAGTTCTCTTCCCGAGGAGTCAAACGTGTGCTTGAAATTTGCGTTTGATGAAACATTTACGAACCGGGAATGATTGTCATTAATGGTATTTAATGAGTACGTAATTTTTCCCGAAGCGTCGCGGACATTGATCCTGCCCGTTGGGTTTTCTGCGCCATTACTTATGCTGCCATTAACTACAAATCCAATGATGTCTCTTTTAGAAAGGTTATAATCAAAACCGGCTTTTACATTATGACTTTCACGCGTAAAATGTGGACGGGTCACCTGGTCAGAGGTTCCGGCAATGGTTTTCTTATCGGCCTTGTAAAAATTTCGTGTGATTACGAGATTATTAAAGCCTTCAGAATAGTTATGACCATAGCTACCAAAAACATTAAGCTTGTCTTTTCGATAGTTGAGGTTCAGACTGCTATTAAACCGCGCGTAAATACCTTGAGTATACGTGGTTGACAAGCTACCATTCATTCCCTTTATGGTGATCTTTTTTGTTTTAATGTTGATTATCCCGGAGTTGCCGGCTGCATCATAGCGTGCCGGAGGGTTCGTCATGATCTCAATTTGATCAAGGTTGTTACTCTGCACATTCCTAAGAAAACTCGCAAGATCAGCACCACTCAAATAGGTCGGTTTTCCATCTATCAGCACCATCACCCCGCTTTTTCCCTGCAGGCTGATGTTACCATCTTTGTCAACAGATACACCTGGTGATTTTTCGAGCAGTTCCAGGGCATTTAACCCGGCATTTGTAGCGGATGCTTCCACGTTAATTAAGGTTTTACCGGGCTTTTGCTCGATAAGAGGTCTCTTAACAGATACTGTTACGTCTTTAAGGGACTTGGTGATCGCTTCCAGGATGATGCTTTTTGTTATACGGGGGGTGGAAGAGCTTAAATCCATTTTGTCAATACTGAAGTTCTTGTACCCAACTGCAGTTACAAGTATAGAATAGGTACCAAAATCAACTTGTGGAACTACGAACGCTCCTTCCTTGTTGCTTACCACCATCCTGAGAATCTTTTGATCAACCAACCGGAACAACTGTATTGTAGCACCTTCTATAGGCATCAACTTCGAGGTGACCGTACCGCTTACTTGTCCCCGTGTTTCGAGTTGACTAAAGGAATAAAGGGAGATAAATAACGCAAGTGTTATGGTGAGAAAAGTTTTCATGTTATAGGTATTGAGAGTACTTGAGATCATTTATTACACAGCTAAACTAGCTACTATGTAAAACAAGGTACAATGTTTTAACATGAACGGTAAATGGCAGTGATAACTGGCATTAGGAACCTGATAGGCCTAAAAGAGGAAAATTCATTTAAAGGAAGATTTTAGCACCTCTGGATAAGTTCGGCATGCTGCTGTTGAAACTGGATTTTTTCAATTATTTAATCTATAGCCTACTTCAGGGTTGTACGATATTGTACATGCTTCACCAGCGCAGGAGCGGGTAAGATTGAAGATGATGTTATTGGTTCGGGTACCAATTAACCTTCCCCTGTCGGTTCCGACTGAGTCTTGCTAGGTTATTCATAGCAAAAGGTAGATTGAGGAATCTTCGGTTCAGGAAAGCCAATCGGGAGTGCATAAGCCTGCGCACGCCAATTTAGCGGATAGGGCGCTGGTGTAATAGAAAAGTGTAGTCTCGTGACTAATGGATGTTCTGAGGAGCAACGTCGTGCCGTCTTGATTTCATAATAATGATCAGGATTATGCCGCCTAGAATAGAACAGACGGCGATCAGTTCAGCCTGGGTGGGATGAAAACTTCCGAAGTTGTACTTTGTATTGACCCGGATTAGTTCTATTAAAAATCTTTCCACCCCGTTCAAAATGAGGTATATGCCCGCCAGAACTCCAGGTGTAGTTACCCGCTTCCTGATGGACCACAGAAAAAAGAACAATAATAAAGCGGCAAGAATTTCGTAAAGTGGTGTAGGGTATACACCTGCAGGAAGTTGATTACAATACTGGCCCACACAACCCGGAATGGGTACACCCTCATTCACTACGTTATTGGGATAGGTGTAAGACCATGCCCAATCAGGTAACCACGAAAATGGCTTAGGTGAATTATTTACAATGCCCCAGTCACCATCACCGGCAACCTGGCACCCCATTCTTCCAATTCCATAAGCCAACATCATTGGCGGGGCAAATGCATCAGCAACATGGATAGGCTTCATATTGTTCCTGCGGCAGTAAAACCAGATCGCAATGGTTGCACAAATCAAGCCTCCATAAAAGGTCAAACCACTAAAAGAAATAAGTGAGCCCCATGGGTCCTGTGCAAACTCATCCAGGTTCTCAAGATTATGAAAGATCTTGGCCCCGAGAAATCCAAACACAGCGGCATATATCACAAGATCTCCTACCCTGTCCTGCGGCCAGATTCGTATGGTCCTTTCTTCAGGTTTGGCAAGCTTAAGTTTGTTTTTTTCATACCATTTCAAACCGGCGAACAACAGGCCGACAAAAATCCCTGCGGGAACGTTACCCTGCGAAGAAAGAATATAGGTTTGGGTGTCGGCCAGCGCATCACGATCGATAAATGCGCCGACTATCTTGTAACCCATGATAAAACCCAATACAAAATTTAACAGCAATTCCACCAGTGTAGCAGGCTGGCCGACCATTATCTTCTCTTCTTTATACGTCAGAAGCCCCTCTTTGCTTTTGCGCGCGAGTTCCAGCGTTAAGGTCCAGGCCGCGATCATAAAAGCAAGTGCCACAAAAAAGCCAAATGAATTCACCAATTTCAGCCCGCTCCATTCAACACCGAAAAGATCTTTGAACGCGTAGTATAAATTAGGATACATGTATCTGTTGATTGATTCTGTAAAGTGTGCAATGTTAATCAGAAAAAGCCACCTAAAACAAGCACGACAAATATTTACAACCCCAGCTTAACCCATGCAACACTACCCTCATTTCCGTTAATACACACTTCTTCTTCCAAACCCGAAAGAAAAAAAGGGTTGTACAGCTAACTGCATCGTGAGTCTAAAGAGGGCATCGCGTTGCCGGAAAAACAGGCCGGATAGTCAACATAAAAGTGATTGTGCAATATTTCCCGCTCCCGTCTCGCTCAATTGGGTCCAAAAAAAAACCCTCTCCTTAGAAAAGGAAAGGGTCATTTACTAACCCATCCATGACAAAGCTGAAAACAGCACGGATGAAAACTTTAATATCTTAAGAACAATGCGTTTCGAAAGCCGCAATAAGATTGCTGGCAATCATTTGCGCGGGTCTTCCTTCAATTTGATGACGTTCGATAAAGTGAACGAGTTCGCCATTTTTAAATAAGGCAATAGCTGGTGAAGATGGCGGATAAGGCATTAGATGCTCACGTACTTTATTAACGGCTTCCGTATCAAAACCCGCAAACGCAGTTGTGAGGTTTTCAGGTTTCTTAGCGGCATTTGCAACTGCCATTAATACCCCCGGGCGTGCACTTCCTGCACTGCAACCACAAACGCTATTAATCATCACCAGGGTAGTTCCTTCTTTACTTAAAGTGTTCTCCACTTCATCAGCTGTCGTAAGATCTTCAAAGCCGTTTTCGGTGAGTTCGGCTTTCATCGGTAACACTATTTCTTTCGGGTACATATTCGTCTTTTTAAGTCCTTTCTAATGCAAAAATAAGGAAAACCCGAATTCAAAAAGAAAACTTTTTATGCTTTAATGGCAGTGGAATCTAATTCCATCAGACACTCTGTCGCATTCTAGCGCGAGATCCTGTAATAACTACTTGATTTCCGCACTGGTATCCTATTTGAAAATAACAAGGAAATTAAAAACGATAAACAATGATACTCACAAAATCTTATCCCGCAAACAAAGGCCTTAACAATGTTTTTGACGAATTCTTCGGAACGTTTCCGCAAACATTTACTAAAACCATCCACAATGGTATTACGCCTGCAGTAAACATTTTCGAAAGCGAAGAAGCATACCACCTTGAGCTAAACGCGCCCGGCAGGAATAAAGAAGATTTTAAATTAAACCTCGACAAAGGACTGCTAACCATTTCTTTCGAGCAGAAATCAGAAGCCGAAAATAATGGCTTGAAAACAGTTCGTAAAGAGTTCAGCTTTGCAAGCTTTAAGCGTTCTTTTACCATTGACGACAAAATTAATACTGAAGCCATCCAGGCGAAGTATGAAAGCGGAATACTTAAGATCTATCTTCCAAAGAAAGAAGAAGTGAAAGCTGCTCCTCAACAAATACAAATTCAATAAACTTTACTTTCATAGCAGTTGGTATTAGTAGGCCCGGTGTTTTTACACCGGGCTTTTTTGTTGTTGATTTAAGCCATTATATGATATTTGCGTATGCTAAAAGCCCTACTCAATACTGTTTTCGCAATTAATCTTGCTATACTCTGCAACTTCTCGCCCGTGCAGTCACAAGCTCAGTCGCTCTTATGGGAAGTTAGTGGCAAAGGCCTTCAACAGCCATCATATCTCTTTGGAACTATGCACATCATGTGTAAGGCTGATTTAACGGTTCCCGATGTCGTTCGCCAAAAAGTAACAGCCGCTAAACAAGTCATAATGGAAATTGATCTCGATGACCCGGGCATGATGAAGGATATGATGACCGGCATGCTTATGAAGGACAGCTCACTGGACCAGTTTATGAGCGCCGGAACTTTCGATAGTGTATCTACAATTTTCCAGAAAAGTGCAGGTTTACCATTACAGATGATGAAAAAAGTAAAGCCAATATTATTGCTTCCAATGATCTATCCTTCGATAATGCAATGTCAACCGGAAGGATGGGAAAAGGTGTTCCAGGAGCTTGCGACCGAACAAAACAAAGAAATAAAGGGTCTTGAAACCATCCTGGAACAAATGAAAGTCATCGAAAGTATTCCTCATGCCGAACAGGTTCAAATGTTTACCAGCTCCCTGTTTAACCTCGATAGTTTAAAGACCGAATTAAATAAGCTTATAGCAGTTTACAAAACAAAAGACATCAACAAAGTTTATGAGCTTACGACAAGCTCGAAAGACTTTGATATGTATGAGAGCCAGATGCTCACCACCAGGAATATAAAGTGGATCCCGGTTATGGTTAAAGAAGCAACAGCAATGCCTACGTTTTTTGCATTTGGAGCAGCACATATGGGTGGGAAAACAGGGGTGATCGAATTATTGCGCAAACAAGGATTCACGGTTAAACCAATCAATTATAATTAATGCCGGACCAGTTCTATTTACACCCCGTTTTGCGGCGGGTATCAATCAGGTAGTGAATCTTCCATCCGCCTTGCGTACGTACCAGCTGAAATGAATTCACTCCACAATGACTGAATTTACCGGCATAGTAGAATTCGTAAGGGGTCCACACCGAAGCAAGGTCGCCATCTACCTGAACCGAGCTAAAAGTTATCCGTTCATCAGCCGAGTCCTTCGGCAGTTTCCCGATCTGTTCAGCAAACCTGCTTATGGCCACACTTTTTACTTCCGGCTCCCCTGTCAGTTTATTTGCACCTATTGTTTGAAGCATTCCACTGTCGGTAAAACAAGCCCGTAATCGCTGTCCATCACTGGTTTTCATGGCGGTAAATAGCGATGTTACTGCAGCCTTCACAGAGTCAGCTGCACTTTGAGCACCTGTTTTTTGAGCTGCAATAAGCATTACGAATAATACGAAAACACGGTACATGTTTTTAAATTTTTCAGGTAAACAAAAAGCTGCCCCGCCAAACGGGACAGCCACTATTTTTAATTCAAACTTTGCCTATGTAACAATGCTATATATGGCGAAACAGCTTATAGGTAACCAAGTATTTTCAACATACTTTGTGCAGATTGCTCCTTTGCATAAACCCAGTCGATCAACTTTCCGTTTTTATCATGCCCTACAATAATGTGTTTCGGACTTGGGATCATGCAGTGCTTTATCCCTCCGTATCCACTTATCTGGTCCTGGTAGGCCCCTGTGTGAAAAAAGCCAACATATAACGGCTCGCCCGAGGAAATCTTAGGCAGAAACACTTCGTTAATATGCTCCTCACTATCGTAATAGTCATGGCTATCGCAGGTAATCCCCCCGAGAACCACCCGGTGATATTCCTGGTTCCATTTATTGATAGGTAACATCAGGAATTTTTCGCCTATACCCCATGTGTCGGGCAACGTGGTAATAAAAGACGAATCAATCATGTACCAGTTTTCACGGTCGTTTTGTACTTTCTGACCTATCACACTGTAAATATGCGCCATGCTTTCCCCTACGGTATAACTACCGAATTCAGTAAAGATGTGTGGCATAGGCACCTTGGCATTTTTACAGGCTTTTTTAATATTACCAACGATCTCATTAATCATAAACTGGTAATCATAATCAAACCCAAGCGAATGTTTGATTGGGAACCCCCCACCGATATTGATGCTGTCTAACTCGGGGCAAATCTTCTTAAGCTGGCAATAAAGGTTAATGACCTTGTTGAGCTCACTCCAATAATAGATATCGTCTTTAATACCTTTATTCAAAAAGATGTGGAGCATTTTTAGTTGAAACTTGTGCTCGTAACCTTCAATATGGTCAACGTAAAATTCAAGGATGTCTTTTGCGCGCATACCCAACCGCGAAGTATAAAACGGGAATGTTGGCTCTTCTTCTGCCGCAACACGAATACCAAGCTTAAAGGGTGTCTTTACAGTCTTCTTGTAAGCCTCAATCTCCTCAGCATTATCTAACACAGGAATAACATTTTTAAAGCCGCTGTTAAGCAGGCTTACAATTCTTCTCGTGTACGACTTCTGTTTATAACCGTTACAAATGATGTAGGTGTCCTTCGTCACCTTCTTCCGCGCATAAAGCCGTTTTATAATCTCAATATCGTAGGCATAGGAAGTCTCGAGGTGAATATTATTCTTGAGCGCTTCTTCCACCACAAATGAAAAGTGAGAACTTTTGGTGCAGTAACAATAATGGTAGTCCCCTTCGTATTTGTGCTTCTTAAAAGCGTTAGCAAACATCTGCTTGGCTTTGTTAATCTGCATCCCTATTTTCGGCAGATAACTAAGCTTAAGCGGGGTTCCGTACTTATCAATAAGAGCTTTAAGGTCAAGGTTGTTGTATTGCAGGTATTCGTTCTCTAAATGAAAACCCTCCTGTGGAAAGTGGAAGGTTTGCTTCACCAGGTCGGTGTAAGAATTATTCATTCGTATGGGTCAGTATTAAATTTTAAGTAGGTCCGGTTAAATACCAAAATTAGATGATTGAATAATATAAAAAACAAAAAAACCGGGAAGTGATTACTCCCGGTTATTACCATAAGTTTGGTAGCATTACTTCACCGAAGCAATCAGCGCTTTAAACGACTCGGGCTCATTCATAGCAAGATCAGCAAGTACCTTACGATTAAGGTCAACACCTTTTACGCTTAAGGCGTTAATAAATTGACTATAGGTTAACCCTTCTTCCCGTACTGCTGCGTTTATACGTGCGATCCACAAAGTGCGGTACTCACGTTTTTTAAGCTTACGACCAACATAGCTGTAGGTCATACCCTTTTCAACAATATTTTTAGCTACTGTATATACGTTTTTACGCTTACCGTAAAAACCTTTGGCCTGCTTAAGAATATTCTTTCTTCTGGCCCTGGATGCTACCGCATTTTTTGAACGTGGCATGTTCTGATTTTTTTGTGGTCCGGTTTAATTTCACACTCGTGCCGGACATGATTGAATAATTACTTTCCTGGTTGCGTTTCCGCTGCTTCGACTACTTTAAGCCAAGCAGGCGTTTAACAAAGTGCATGTTAGACGGGTGAACCGTACCTTTCAACGACATTGCACGCTTGCGCTTAGTGGATTTCTTTGTTAAGATGTGGCGTTTGAAGGCTTTCTGGAAAGTAATTTCACCTGTGCCGGTAACCTTGAACCTTTTTTTTGCGCTTGAGTTTGTTTTAACTTTAGGCATCTTGAATAATCAATAAAGATTACACCCTGCTGGCGGGTCTCACGGGAGACCACTTATGGAGCCTTGTGGGTAATATACGTGTCGCAGGATCGGGAGACCCTTACAAAACGGCTGCAAAAGTAGGGCTTTTGAAACGAACTTCCGACTGGAACAAGAATATTTATGGACCAAACAGTTGATTATCGAGGCAACATCGTTGCGTCGCACTCTTGTACATGGATATTTCTATTCAGCTTACGCCTGCAGCAGCACGTCTGCTGGTAATGGGTTTGGTGACCTACGTTGTAATAAGTATTGACATTAGTCCTTCCACCATGACATCATTTAATCGAATTACTGGCAGCATAGTTCCCGGTTACAAAATACCCAGGTCTTTTTGCGCCTTCTTCGGCAGCTTCGAGACGATTAGCTTGTATGAAGTGGCAATGTAGTGCTCCCACTCCTGGTTGGAAAGGGCGGTGGGACTTTTAACATGTACCCATTTATTTTTTGCAAGGTAAGGTGCAGGTGTAATGTTTTCCCGTTCAATAAGCTGCTGAAAATCTTCGTCGGTGCATTTGAAAGAAACGCCAAATGAACCTTCGAGTCCCGTAACACAATACATTTTAGCTGCGATGGTAAAACAAAGGTCCGCACCCCACTTGATATCTTCCAGGGTTTGGGGCAGCGACAAACAATATTTCCTGATTTCTTCAATATCCATAAAAAAAGCAGTGGATAACCACTGCCTGTATGTAAACTTTTGAAATATTAGATCCGGTAATTGTAGAATTGGAATTCATACCGGGTGATTGTAAGCTGTTAAGAGGCTTGCTTTCCTGCTTTCTTCTGGCCCTTTGGCGCAAAAATAACCAACATCCTCTTGCCTTCCATCTTGGGCATTCCTTCAAGTACGCCTACTTCTGCCAGGCGCTCTGCAAATTTGAGCAGCAAAAGCTCCCCACGATCCTTAAACATAATTGCCCTTCCCTTAAACTGAACATAAGCCTTTACTTTGTTCCCGTCTTTCAAGAACTTCTCAGCATGCTTACACTTAAAATCAAAGTCGTGATCGTCAGTAGAAGGTGTAAATCGAATTTCTTTTACCTCACTTTGCTTTGCATTTGCCTTCATCTCTTTTTCCTTACGCTTTTTCTCGTAAAGAAATTTCTTATAATCGATGATGCGGCAAACTGGTGGAGCAGCGTTTGGTGATATCTCAACCAGGTCGAGGCCTTGTGCCTCGGCCATTGCTAATGCTTTTTCTGTCGGATAGACACCTGGTTCTATCCCCTCGCCTACTAATCTCACCTCAGGAATCCTGATCATCCTGTTGGTGCGGTGTTCCTGTGGTATCTCTCTTCTAAAATTGGGGTTACGCCCCCTAAAAAAACCCGGGTTTACTGCCATTAAATCTTTTTTGGTTATACTTTTTTTGGTGACTGGAAAAATTTTCCTGGGATCATTGTAAAAGTAACAAATTATTCAAAAGTGCTTTTACTTTCTACTTCTTCTTTAAGGAATTCTGTTACTTCTTCAACTGACCTTGTCCCGATATCTCCTTTCGATTGTTTACGAAGCGATATTCGTCCCTCATTCATCTCCTTTTCACCCACTACAAGCATGTAAGGTATCTTGTTCATTTCGGCTTCACGGATCTTTTTTCCGATTTTCTCATTCCGGTCATCTACTTCAATCCGCAACTCAGATTGCTGCAATTTTTGTTGTACCTCCTTTGCATATTCAATGTACTTATCGCTGATCGGTAGCACAATCCCCTGAACAGGGGCCAACCACAACGGGAACTTACCGGCGCAGTGTTCTATCAAAACCGCAATAAAGCGTTCTAATGATCCAAATGGCGCGCGGTGGATCATTACCGGGCGGTGTTTCGCATTGTCTTCGCCGATATAAGTAAGATCAAAACGTTCAGGAAGATTATAGTCAACTTGAATTGTACCCAGCTGCCACTTTCTGCCGATGGCGTCCTTAACCATAAAGTCGAGCTTCGGACCGTAGAACGCTGCTTCACCATATTCAATAACCGTGCGTAGGCCTTTCTCGGCTGCGGACTCTATGATAGCCTGTTCGGCAATGTCCCAGTTCTCATCACTTCCAATGTACTTACTACGATCAACCTGGTCGCGAAGTGAAATCTGTGCAGTAAAATCAGCAAAGCCAAGCGAGCTGAACACGTATAGTACAAGGTCGATTACCTTTTTAAATTCATCTTTCACTTGTTCTGAACGACAAAACAGGTGTGCATCATCCTGGGTAAATCCCCGAACCCGGGTTAAGCCGTGGAGCTCGCCGTGTTGCTCGTACCGGTAAACCGTCCCGAACTCAGCAAGGCGCAGCGGAAGATCCTTGTAACTGCGCGGAGCAGCTTTATAAATTTCGCAGTGATGAGGGCAGTTCATTGGTTTTAGAAAAAACTCCTCTCCTTCCTGCGGGGTTTTTATAGGCTGAAAACTGTCTATGCCATATTTTTCATAGTGCCCGCTGGTGATATAAAGATTTTTATGCCCGATATGAGGGGTTACAACCGGCAGATACCCCGATGCAATTTGTGCCTTTTGAAGAAATTGCTGGAGTCGCTCGCGCAACATAGCACCTTTAGGCAACCATAGTGGCAACCCGAGACCAACCCTTTCTGAAAAAGTAAACAACTCAAGCTCTTTACCAATTTTACGATGGTCGCGCTTTTTTGCCTCTTCGAGCAAAACAAGGTATTCTTCAAGCTCCTTTTGGTTGGGAAATGTTACACCATAAATGCGGGTCAACATTTTACGTTTCTCGTCGCCCCGCCAATAAGCACCGGCAATACTCGTGAGCTTTACCGCTTTTATGGCTGCAGTAGTCGGAATATGTGGCCCTCGGCAGAGATCCGTAAAATTGCCCTGGCTATAAAAAGTTATTTCGCCATCATTCAGGCCTTCTAATAGTTCAAGCTTGTATTCGTCATCTTTCTTTGTGAAGTATTCAACAGCTTCCGCTTTACTAACACCTCTACGCACGTATTCGCTATTTTTCTTTGCGAGTTCAGCCATTTTCGCCTCCAATGCACGCAGGTCTTCTTCTGAGATCTGGCGATCGCCAAGATCTATATCATAATAGAACCCTTTCTCAATCGCCGGCCCAATTCCCAATTTTACACCGGGATAGATTGCTTCAAGCGCCTCGGCCATCAGGTGAGCGGAGGAGTGCCAAAAAGTAGATTTTCCATCAGCATCGTCCCAGGTAAGCAATTTTAAGTTTGCATCCGCATCAATAGGACGTGTCAAATCCCATACTTCGTCGTTTACTTTGGCTGCAAGTAATTTCCTGGCAAGGCCTTCACTAATAGACCTGGCAATATCCATGGCCGAAGTGCCTTGTTCATATTGTCGTACAGCGCCGTCCGGAAAGGTAACGTTGATCATAAATAAGGGTCGCAATAAATGTTTAAAGGAGTGCAAAGGTAATAAACAAATAGCGGTTGAACTGAAGAGAGAACAGCTGCCATGTTCAAACTTAATGCTCTTGTAAAACTTTTTAAAATACGCTAGTTCTTAAGATTATATTGGAGCACAAAAAGTAATGTTTCAAATCGTAAATCTTTACATTTGCGCATTAAAACCCTGAAGATTCAATTGCAGGTATGAAGAAAATAGAACTGGAAATAGTTGCATTATCCCACAGCATTACGCAAACGCATTCTTATGCAGTGGTTTTGGGAGAAGTGAATGGCCTGCGTCGTTTACCAATAGTAATTGGAGGCTTTGAGGCACAGGCCATCGCTGTGGCCCTTGAGCGTATGCAGCCAAGCCGTCCATTGACACACGACCTATTGAAAAACTTTATGAACGCCTTCAATGTCGAACTTCAGGAAATAATCATCAGCGATCTCCAGGAAGGCATTTTTTATTCTAAGCTTGTTTGTATCAACGAACACGACACCGTTGAGATCGACAGTAGAACCAGCGACGCTCTGGCCCTTGCAGTGAGGTTTGGTTGCCGTATCTATACTTTCGACCACATATTGGAAAGTGCAGGGATACTCATGGATGATGCCCCTGGCAAAAAGAAGAAAGGGAGTGCAGCTACAAGTCCTACGGTATCTGAAACCGGTAGTAAAGATGATCTTAGCGCGTTAAGTTTAGAAGAACTAAACAATCTTTTAAATGAAGTGCTTGAACAGGAAGATTATATCCGCGCTATATCTATCAGGGATGAAATTAATAAACGTAAGTAAGTCTTAGTACCTCAGCATACTTTCTTTTGTCCATAGTAAACGCTACATAAGTAATTCCGGTACCTTATTAAATCCACCTCGCTGCTTGGTTAGTTTCCCCAATTGCAAGATCAATTTAGGACTTCATGTTGTTGCGAAACGTGCCGACGGGTACCACGATCTTGAAAGCGTTTTTTATCCCGTTGCCCTCAACGATATCCTCGAAGTGATCCCTGCCAGTGAAATGCACTTTGTAACATCCGGCCTCCCAATTTCAGGTTCCGTAGACAGCAACCTTTGTATAAAGGCATGGCAACTACTAAAACGTGATTATCCCTCCCTGCCATATGTAAGTGTATACTTGCATAAAGTAATCCCCATGGGCGCAGGATTGGGTGGCGGTAGCAGTGATGGCGCCTTTATGCTTCAGCTCCTTAGTAATAACTTTGGTCTTGCGCTTTCAACTGATCAACTGTTAAGCTATGCTTTGGAATTGGGCAGCGATTGCCCTTTTTTCATTTTGAACACTCCAGCTATGGCAACCGGGCGCGGAGAGCATTTGAGCCCTTGTCAGATTGATCTTTCGCAATTTACGATACTCATTGTTTTTCCAGGGATACACGTAAGTACAGCCAGTGCCTTTTCCAGTATACGCCCGGCACGTTCCCACAAGTCAATTATAGATATCCTGGAACAACCAATAGCAACCTGGCGAGATGAATTGAAAAACGATTTTGAGCCTTACGTTTTTTCCCGGCACCCTGAAATAGCCCTTATCAAAACAACACTCTACGATCAAGGAGCCCTATATGCATCAATGTCAGGAAGTGGAAGTGCGGTTTACGGCATTTTCGAAAAAACCCCAACCTTATCCATGCGACAAGGTTGGGAGGTGTTTGTAGTTTAGTGAACGGCTAATTTGCTTGTTGTTAAATTTCCTTTTTCATCTGATACCCGCACCAGGTAAAGCCCCTTCGCCAGAGTTGATGTATTAATGATGCAGGTTGTTCCATTAATCACTTTACGATTAAGTACCACCTTGCCCGCATTGTTTAATAATATCACATTTGCAAGATTGTTCCCTTTTATTTGAGTGAAGCCATTTGCCGGGTTTGGCGAAACCGATATGCTGATTCGCTTAGGAAGCCGCACAGAGATCACCTTTGAGTAGGTGAACCTGCCATCCTGGTCAACCATTTTAAGACGGTAGTACACCAGCTCAGCACTGGTAAATCCTAATTCATCGATAAAAGAATAGGCGTTTTCAAGGCTGTTTTTAATGCTTGCCACCTTCCCTACTTGCTCGTAGTTGGTTCCGGAGAAACTTCTTTCAACCTGGTAGTAGTTAGTACCCTGCTCCTGCTCAGTCTTCCATTGGCAATACACCGAGCTCTTTACAAGTGTTCCGGTAAAGGCTGTTAACTTTAAAGGCAATGAGGTCAGGTCATTTTTGTAAGCTAAAAGGGCGAAATCCGCGCTGAAGCCATTGTTGCTCCCGCCAGCTATGTAAATTCTGTTCTGATATTGTTTGACGGCATAGCCGCAATCCGCAGCCTGGCCAACCTGCGTGGTTACTTTACCATTTCCGCCGAAACTCATGTCAAGGGTTCCATTCTCGAGATATCTTGCAAGTGAGATGTCGGAGTACATTCCGGTTGTACTACAACCAGCAATAATGATTTTGCCATCAGCCTGGATTGCAGGTGCAAAAGCCTCATCGTTGGAAATGCCGATTGGAGAAATTACTTTACCTCCCTGGCCAAAAGACTCGTCAAGTTTACCATTCATATCATAACGGGCGATTGCAAAATCGTAATTGCTGCCGTTGTAACACTTGCCTGTAGCCAGAAATCTGCCGTTGTGCTGCAATGTCATGGCGTTTGCAAAGGCACTGCCTTCACCTAAACCTGTAGTTACCATTCCATCAACACCGAAGGTAGGATCCAGCTTTCCTGTTTCATCAAGTCTTGCAAGAGCGAATTCGTACCGGTTAACTTTATAACTATACCCGGCTATGACAATTTTTCCATTTTCCTGCAGTACAACAGCGTTAGCATTATCGTAGGAAGAACCAATATTAAAAATCAGTTTACCATTACCGTTGAAGGTCTGGTCGCTGGAGCCATTGCTATTGAAGCGCGCAACCGCAATTGCTGAAGAACTTCCATTACCCGCCATGCCGGCGAGTACAATTTTACCATCATCCTGGATGGCCAAAGCATTCACCATATCAAAGTCCTTACTCACAGGCAAAGTAACAAATCCAACTCCGTTGAATAATTGATCTAAAGAGCCATCGATGTTATACCGCGCCATTGCAAAATCGTCGTTTGCACCGTTGAAGCTATACCCTGCTACAAGAATTTTCCCGTCTTTCTGTACCCCTATTGCGGTGGCATAATCGCCACCACTACCAATTGCTGTGGTAACCTTACCATTGCTGTTAAAAGATAAATCCAGAGAACCGTTGATATTATACCTTGCTACAGCAAAATTATTTTTCGTTCCATTGAAGCTATAACCGGCTACTACAACTTTCCCATCGTTCTGAACTGCCATGGCCCGGGCTTCCGACCAACTGCCGATTGATGTAAGTACTTTACCCCCATTTCCAAAAGTTAGATCCAATGACCCTGGTTGAGCAACAAGACGGAAAAATGAAAACATGGTAAATAGAAGGGTAAAATTTTTTTTCATGATTGTGATGATGATTTTTCTAATGTTTATAAAATCCGTACCAACTTAATAATCAATAAACTAGCGCAAAATTTCCGTATTTTCCGGTGGCGTAAATTGGTATTGATACGAAAAATTTCAATTACCTGCCTTTGGGCTGTTCTACCGATTTGTTTTATCTCATAACCCGTTATTGCTTTGGGTTATATGGTCACATGAACGCATAACTTCCAGAACTTATTTTTACGCGATGGTATTTTTTTGAAGGATTTTCCAAAAAATCTAGCACATTCAATTATTTGAATACCCTAAAAGGACATTAGTAGTGACAGAAAAAAGCGGGAGTTTGCCCCATTAAAATTCTAATACTACTCAACCCTTACAATACAATTTCGCAATCACACAGTCGGGTTCTTCTACCCGCTATCTCCTCTGAAATGCGTGTCAGAAGCACGCTGTCTGTTATTTGCAGGGTTTTAATTCACAATTAATTCTTATACATTGGTAGAACGATTACCAAATCTATCCCCATGAAACTAAGTTCCAATATGAAGTCTATGGTGTGCCTGGCACTGTTGGTCTTTATGGTTAAGGGTTGCAGACCCAAATCACCCGAAATACCTTTTGATGCCAGGAGTGCAGCGGCTCATGTCCGCCCTTACAAAGTGCTTCAGGCCTACATAGACTCTTTTCAAATAAAGCGTACAAGATTATACGAACGTGTAAAAGACCCGGAATATATTGACAGCAGTTTTGACTTACCAAATGCGGAGATGTTTAACCGGGACGCCATTATCGCTCTATTAAATGCTCCTGGCGCAAAAGGCATCCAAATTTATTTAGGCAGAAAAACAAGTTCTGACACTTCTAATGGCAACGTAGTATTCGTGCTTTTACCAGTAGATGAAAAAGGAAACGATATAAAAACCAAGTTGCTGGTAAACGATCAACGGACCGGATCAGTAAGGCCCGGGGTTTCGACTGCACAGGTTACACAAAGACGAAATATCACCGAAGAGGCGGAAGGTGTAGAGGACGGACAACGATGTCCTTCGGTTTGCTCGGATTTTTGAGCAGGATGATAGTTAGCCAAAATCACCCGTGTTGTACCAATCCTGGCTTTAGCAGGTTCTCATAATCCTGTCTCAATCAAAAGGGCTTAAGCTGTTTCATTACGAGTGCATCGGGTTGATGCGGCAGCAACTAAAAATATTCGCCAATGTTTTCAGGCAAACTGATTTCTTTTCTGAAAGCGATTACTATCGGTTTGCCATTTTTTATTGGGCTTCTTCGATTTGGGAGAATGGACAAGTCTTTCCAGCCATTTTTGATTTACCTTTTTATAGGGCTGATTACGGAAATCGCAACATATGTTCACATCGCCACGTCGGCAAATACAAATGCGGTCATTAGTAACGTGTTTGTTCTTGTTGAGTGGCTCCTGATTACCTGGCAGTTTCAAGCCTGGGGTATTTTCAGGAACCACCCGGTGTCCTTTGCTTTGCTGATTGGTGTTATTGCGGCAACCTGGTTTGTAGAAAATTTTTGGTTTGGAAACATCGTCACATTCAGTCCCTACTACCGTGAAGTTTACTCCTTCGTTGTCGTGTTGATGTCGGTGAGTGTTATTAACTACACGATCATACATGACTATAAAAATGTTCTGAAGAATGCCAGGTTCCTGCTTTGTCTTGGACTAATTGTTTTTTTTCTTTATAAGATGATCTATGAATGGGCCTACCAAATCATCAATGTAAAGCGCTACGAGGAGTTGAGTAACCAGATTATATCATGGTTCGACTACGTAAATGCCGGAGTGAACATGGTGTTTGCTTTAGCAATGTTGTTTGCCCCGGCACGCACCCGCCATCGCCTGATCAACCTCAAGGAACCAAATTCGCGTTAGCAACCCCTACAATGAATGACAATATCTTGTATACAACGGTACTCGTCTCAGTATTCATTGCTGTTATTCTCACCTATTTCTTTATCTCCATTGTCCGATATCATCGGCGTTATGTCAAACTTCAGCGCGAACAAATCAATGCAGAAATCACCATCCAGGAAAATGAAAGGAAAAGAATTGCTAACGACCTGCACGATAGCATCGGCCCAATGCTGTCAGCAGTAAAAATGAACATCAATTGCATAGACACCCATTCCGCTGCGGATGAGCAGCTAATTAAGAAATCTGGCGTATATATCGACGAGATAGTCACCAATTTACGGCGTATATCCTACAATCTGCTCCCGAATGCCCTTGAACGAAAGGGGCTGGTTGAAGCACTTACCCGGTACATTGAAGATCTACCGGCGAGTAGGCTAAAAATCGAGTTAAATGCTAGCCCGGAAGTAGAAATCCCCTCCACAGAAGGTGTCCATATTTTTAGAATGCTTCAGGAAGTTATACATAACACAATCAAACACGCCATGGCGACATCTTTAAAGATCAACATACTTAAGGCAAACGGGGTGTTGGAGATAATTACAACTGATAATGGTAAAGGCTTCAAGCGGGAAGTTGCATGGGCGGGAACTACGGGACTTGGATTAAAAAGCATTAACAGCAGAATTGAACTGTTGAATGGAAAGCTTACCATAGACTCACAACCTGGCAGGGGCACTATTTACATTTTCAGAATTCCGGTTTAACTTTAAAGGAACCTTGTGCTATGGCTTACCCAATCAGACTTGTTATTGCAGATGATCATGAAATTTTTCGTGATGGCCTTGCATTGATGCTCTCCAGGCAAGCGGGTTTCAGCCTCGAGGGTCAGGCAAGCGATGGGATAGAATTGATTGAGGTGGTAGAGAAAACGCAACCGGAGGTGGTAATTACTGACATCAAAATGCCACGGTGTGATGGAATTGAAGCGACCAGGCATATTATACAGAAATTTCCAGACTTGAAGATCATTGCCTTGTCAATGTCTGACGAAGAAAAACAAATTGTAGAAATGCTGGAAGCCGGCGCAAAAGGATACCTGCTGAAGAATGCCGATAAATCTGAGGTGATCCAGGCGATACAGGATGTTTATCTGGACAAAACATACTACTGCAGCCAAACGTCGTCGAAACTTGCCGCTATGATATTGAAGAGCAGCTTTAATCCCTTCAAGAAACATAAGCCCGTTGCATTTTCCGATCGCGAAATCGAAATTATAAAACTTATCTGTTGCCAATTTACAGCGCAGTCAATTGCCGATCAGTTGTATTTAAGCAAACGGACTGTTGAAGGTTACCGGACAAGAATTCTGGAAAAAATGGGTGTTAAGAATGCTGTTGGAGTACTGATTTATGCACTAAGGCACAGGCTCGTTTCGGAGGTAGAAATCTCAGGGGTAGTATCCTGAACCGGACTTTAAACGAGAAATCTGCCCCATAAAAAATGGAATGCGAAAACGCATTCCATTATAATATCTATCGCTGATATCCTGGAGTTACGAAGCCTTACCGAGTTGACGTAAGTAAGTTACGTGTGAAGCAACAGCCTGGCGCAGTTTGGGATATTCTACATATTCAATATTAAAGTCCTGACAAGCCTGCCTGATGATTTTACTGATCTGAGGATAGTGAACGTGTGAAATCTTAGGAAAAAGGTGGTGCTCGATTTGAAAATTGAGACCACCGACCAGCCATGAGATTACTTTATTCCGGGTTGCAAAGTTTGCAGTGGTTTTAATCTGGTGAATTGCCCATTCATCTTCCATTTTACCGGTAGCTTCATTTGGCAATGGAAAATGGGTATGCTCAACAGTATGTGCTAACTGAAACACGATACTTAATACAAACCCAGCAACAAGTCCCATAGTAAGAAAACCGATGATCCATGCTGTGAAACCAACCATGTAGATTGGAAGTGCAACGAATATGAAAGCATGTGCCAGCTTATAAAACCAAAACGAGATATGTTCTTTAACAGTCATCTTACGTAGGGGTATATTACCAATCTTTCCACGGAAATACTTTGTGTAGTCCGTAACAAAAATCCAGTAGATATATAGTAGTGAGTAAGCTGCAGGAAAGTATACGTGCTGATAGCGATGTATTTTATAATGCACCTGTTCATCACAAAGACGCAATAGTGGACGAGCTTCAATATCGTCATCAACACCGTGGATATTTGTATAAGTGTGGTGAATAATATTGTGTTTAGACTTCCACATATGCTGACTTGCACCCAGAAAGTTGGCAAGGTTAGACGCAAGATTGTTGATCCATTGAAAACGGCTGAAGCTACCATGTGCCCCATCATGCATTACATTAAAACCAATTGCTGCAATAATGCACCCGAAAAATGCACTCTCAATTACTGCCCAAAAAGCAGGTGGGGTAAAGAACACCAGGTGGACATACACGGAAAGAAGGGCCGAAACAAGTATGATCGCTTTTATGTATAGATTTGAATTACCCGTGGTCGATTTACCTTTTTGCTTAAAGTATTCTCCTATCCTGCTTTTTAGTTCTCCATGAAAAGATTTTTGAGTTGGGAATTTGGGAGTAGCCATATTTATTCTGTTTAATGCGTAAATGCGTTTTTTATTCCTGCTTAGTGTCTTTGTGCACCACAATCAGGTGTTTTTCTGGATCAGCATATCAAAACTTGAAATGCCGATGCTTTTCTCTGATATGAAGCCTTCTGCAAATGCGACGCCAATTCTTTTACCGAATATCATCGCTCTGCCTTTAATGGCCTCTAAGAACTCAGGACTTGAAAGATAGGTTTGGGGTTCGTCAAGGTCAGGATTGTAAAACTGTGTTTTGTAACAGGCTATGGCCTCGATTTTCTTATCGTGAACCCTGGATATGTCAACCAGGAAAGTCGGTTCGAGGTAGCGATCCTGGATGTAGAAAAAAACGTATTTGGGTCTCCAGGCTTCTTGTTCAAGACCGTTATCTAAAGTGATTACCTTTCTTAAACCCGAAAGAAAAGACGCTTCGGTTAAAAGCTTTGAACTTCTTCCATGATCAGGGTGACGGTCGCTTGGTGCGTTAGCTAATACAATCTCCGGCCTATATTTCCTGATGACCTGGATAATTTTGCGCTTATTCTCTTCATTATTCTCAAAAAAGCCGTCGGCCATCCCAAGGTTTTCTCTTACCGCTATCCCCATGACAAGTGCAGCATCTGCAGCTTCCTGTTTCCTCGTTTCGGCAGAACCCCGAGTACCAAGTTCTCCGCGCGTAAGATCTACTACACCAACTTTTTTGCCTTCTGCAACAGCAGCTAAAATCGTTCCTGCACATCCAAGTTCTACATCATCGGGGTGAACACCAAAAGCAAGCAGGTAGAATTTTTCATGCATAGGCACCGAAACATTTAGGAGGCTGCAAGGTAAACTTTTTCGTCATAGAGGAACGTTAAGGCATCTAACAGATTCCAACAATCTTTGTTCATTATCAGCTCATAATGCTGGTTTACGCACATTTCTGAGACTTGTGTGACAATACAGCTCTAAGCACATCATTTCGTCCCGAGTTTTAATTATATCTTAATGATGCGCAGAATTCAAAATATTGAATTCCAGTCGTTTTCTCACATTGAGCAATCACTACAGAAGTTTGTATAGGAAAGTCGGCATTAACCTGCTTGCTTTCTGTGGAAAGAAGCAGTGTGGGTGGGATAATGAGTATCGGGCTAAGTTGATGAACGATTATTCAAGGGGTTTGCACGTTGTTCATATGTTTGTACAAGCAAGCATTATCGGCTAGCCACGCAGGCCGTACATACGTTCAACATCGCGTACGATCAGTTCGATATCATGATCATTGTTACTACGGTCATTGGGATCATAGGCCTGCTTGAGGTTACTTCCGACTACTATTGCTATCGTTTGCCACAACCCCGCATTGAAGCCACCTTTATATTCTTTAATAATTTCAAAACAATTATTGCCGGTTTCGCGGTTTATGAGTTTCATAAGTACCTTTCCCTGGTAAATGGAAAGTTGTGTAAGCTTGCTGGTGAATTCGCGTTTGAGATCCTTCTCCCGTTTCCGGATGATTGCTCTACGAAGCTTCTCATCTGTAACCCCGTTCAATTCTGCATTTACCTCGTTCATAATACGACCGGCGGCTCTGGCATACGGAAAGGTGACATATACAGCGTTCCTAAGCCGGGTCCATTCAGCCCAATACTTCCGCCACTTCTCCTGGATGCGGGTATGAACAGCAACATCGGCAAGCCGGCCACCCGGAATGGTATCGCCGTTTACGATGAATGCATAAACCTTTAGGGTATCCTGCGGCTGAGCTTGTGCACCTACGCTGGATGACACAAAAAAGGCCAGCGAAAAACCGGCGAGTATATGTAGCAACTTACGTTTTAAAAACATCTGATGTCAGGCGTTGTAAATTTATATATCCTACTACTCACTAATACTTAAAACATATGAATGTAACCCGGGTTGTGATATATTTAACCATCCCTCTTGCGATCTCCTGTTCAGCTGAGGGATCGTATGATCCGGCGATTTTTCAGCAATCTATGGATTCTGTTGCAAGCAGAAAAATCGACTCGGCATACGAGCAAATTCAGCAGGATTGCGAAAAAGCTATGTACGAACGGGTACCCGGGATGGTTGACTCTTTAATAAAAATACAGGATGTTAAAGCTGATTCTATCTACCCTACTCATTAGCGTTTGCTCGTGTAAACAGAAACAAGATGTGGAATACCTGAAAAGGGCTGCATATTTACAAATGGAAGGCAAGGTGAACGATGGTGTCGTTCAGCTTAAAAACGATTGCGACAGTAACTTATTGTCAACTGCAAAGGCGAAAGCTGATTCTATTCTTGCCAGCCGGCGCAACCGATCCATTCCGGCGACTAAATAAAAAGGCGGAAGCCCGTTTAGTTGCTTCCGCCTGGTAATTTCGTAAGTGTTAGAAAGTGCTAAGCTTAAGATGCCCGCAGTGCTGAAGACCGTTTAAGACGTTGAAAAATGCTCATAAAGAGTCCAATCATCATAACGATTACACCTATCCAAAGCACATTTATAAATGGAAACTCATAAACCTTGAGGGTAACAAAATCGAGCACTCCACTCGTTTCTTTTATGCCCATTTCAAGTAATCCTTTTTGTTGATCCTGGACCTTGTTGAAAGTAAGCACAAGACTTTGCGCCATCACCGTATCAGGAATAACCTCAACCATCCCGTTTTCAACTTTCAACAGCGGTTGTGCTGTAAAACGGTTACCCTCTTTTGATATCACCGTCATATCAAGCGCTAATGCGGTGTCAGCCGCAGTAAACTGGTGTTTGTCGCTTTGCGGGTTGATAACTACCTTGTTCATGATGATAAGGCCATTTGAATAGAAAATGGTATCGCCAATCCGCACCACTTTCTCCCGGAAAGTCGACGTATCCTTTGCTCTGATCTTTTCAGGATCTCCAAGGAAGGTTAAATAAGTAAAGATATCCCTGTTCCAGTAATGCCGGGCATCAGGATTAGGTGTGACACCTTCTGAACCCTTATTGTTTTCGATAATGTCGGGAAACAAACTAAACTCTTCTTTGCCGTTTTTACTTTTGAAGTTGATTTCATAATACCTTTTGCGGTCGCGCTCATTTAAGGTATCTTTTACATAGGTGGCTGTATACCTGCCCATGTCAGTTGCAAGACCTTTTACCAGGGTAATGTTTTCAAGCGGGCTTTCCTTTTCACCAATTTTGAGCGGTGACATGCCGGTTGTATTATGGCTTAATATCTCCTTAGTTGAAGAGGAGATTAAAATCCCAACCAGCACCAGTCCAAAGCCAATGTGAGCAACAGATGCACCGGCCGCCCTTACCCGTCCGCGTAACACAAGCAGGATGTAGCCTGCATTACCGATAACAGAATAAACTGATGCGAATATCGCCAGGTGAATCGCCGCAAGAAAACCTATTCCTTTTTGGTCATAATCAATATTGCCCCAAATACTGATGCATAAGGAGACTGCCAAAGAAACGAAAAGGGGAAGATAAAGGTGCTTGCGGATATAGGAACGCGGTGTGTCTTTATACTTCAGGTATTGTGTAACACCCGTAAGCAGACCAAGTATAATGGCGACGAAAATTTGTACCTGGTTGTGAAAGCCTTCAGCATCTTCGCCAACAGCCCACTTAGTCCCGAATATCTTGTTGAAGACGGGGAGCGAGGTAGATACTATTATGACGAGTGCCGATAAAAAGAGGACTAAGGAACCGATAAACATCCAAAACTCCCTGCTGTAGGTATTCTCTTCCTTGTGGATCGCCGGAATTTCTTTCCGTCGCGCAATCAATAACCAAAAAGCGGGAACCAAAAAAACAAGAATGAACAGTACCAATTGCAAATTCATGCCGAGATCAGTAAACGCATGAACTGAAGTATCACCCAGTACGCCGCTCCGGGTAAGGAAAGTTGAATACAGCACCAGAAGGAAGCTGACAATGTAGAAAAAGTAGGTGGCACGTAGCGAATAGCCACTGCTCCGGTAAACCAGGTTGGTATGCATTCCGCCTACCATAACGAGCCATGGAACAAGGGATGCATTTTCAACCGGATCCCAGGCCCAATAACCGCCAAAGGTGAGACTCTCATATGCCCAGGCTGCTCCCATCATGATACCGACACCGAGGACGGCAGTTGAAAAAGCTGCCCATGGAATAGCGGGAACCGCCCAGCCTTTATGGTCGCGCGTCCATAAGCCGGCCATTGCATAGGCAAAGGGGATCAATGTGGAAGCAAACCCAAGAAAGAGTACCGGTGGATGGATTACCATCCAGTAGTTTTGAAGCAACGCATTTAAGCCATTGCCATCGCGAATAAATTCAAGGTAATTGGGTTGTGAAAAAATTGGTCCGGGGGTTTCGTTGCGTAAAAGTACAAACGGACTGCTGCCCACCTTCGTTCCGAAAAAGTAAATACCTATAAGCATCGTTGCGAGACAAAACTGGGCAAAACTAACAACGGTCATCACCGGGGCCTCCCATCTTTTTGCCCGTGCAATCAGGATTAGTCCCAGTACACAATGCCAGAAGCTCCAAAGCATAAAGCTACCCTCCTGCCCTTCCCAAAAACAACTCAATAAATACTCCACCTGTAGTGCACGACTACTGTGTTGCCAGGCATACTTATATTCAAAGAGGTGATTCGAGATGATGTAATACAAGGCAGCAAACACTGCCAGTACCGATATGGTTTCGGCGTAAAAAGCCAGCCTGGCCAACTTTAGCCAGCCTGATTTAAGACTTGCTTCGGCATTGGTAGCCTTAAAAAAAGCAAAAGTGGCTATCAATGAAGCCACTAATGAAAGAATTACGAAAAAATGTCCAATCTGCCCCGGAAGTAAATGCTCACCAACAAATTCCATGTCCGCTTATTTATCTTTTCTTGCTATTAACTAATTAGTCATTGACGCTGCCGGCTGAAGTTGTTTTTGGGCGGCGTTCATATCGTCTTTGTATTTTGAAGGACATTTTAACAAGATATCCTTACACTCAAACTGGCCGTCCTGGACCTTTCCCTTGAGTACCAGCCGCTCACTTTTTTCGATATCGGTGGGTTTGGTATTGTTGTAGACCACATTAATGCTGTTTCCAAGTGAGTCGACAGCGACAAATGTGAGGTAATTGGGATTTTTAATGGGGTCGTACTGCATGGAGTTTTTCTCCATTTTGGCAATCAGGTGGACAAATTTGCCGGGTTTTTCTTTTGCAGATGTTACGGTATCATAAGTGGTGATATCGCCCATAAAACTGATGAGCACTGCAATCGAAACTGCTATTAATACCAATAAAATAATATGGGTTTTCTTCATAAAGCTTGTTTCGCCGGCGAAGTTAGGGCAAAAATGGGTTGGGGAACAGGAATGTTGGTCTATGTTGGTGTTAAAACTTCCTCTACGTTTAACAGACATCAGCTACTAATCCGTTGGGTGTTCCGAGGGGGTAGCAACATTTTCGAGGAAGAAATAAAGATGAACAATGGTTTGCCGATGAACTGAGCGTAGCAACGATGATGCCCAATGATTTTTCGCTGGTCACCAAAAAAAATTCCCCGGTTATCGGATGCGCGTTCGAGCGATCGTTTTGCTGGTAAACAGGCCTTGTTTTATTTCTGTGGAACAACCTGCAGCAGACTTTCTTTTGAACGTTTGTCTACACCGGGCATTTTTGCGTTTGCACCAGGAGCAGGAACGAGGCATGGCATGTTATCGGTGAGCATGATGTAGATCTCAGATCCGTCCCTGGTTTTTTCACTGAGCTTTGCTTTATTTTCCATCCTGAGTACCGGCATGGAGCCGTTGGCTTGCTGCCGGATTTGAGCCGGCTTAACCATTAGTGGCTTTGGCGCGATATACTCCTTTTTACTTTCTAAAGCTGCAAGACCACCTGGTTTGTACAATTTGATCTCCTGTGATTGAACGGCCGTGTAGCTGATCAATAAAGATAGAAGCATGCAGTACTTCATGGTTATAAGTTGTATTACAAACTAAGCATTTTTGGGCAAATAACAGTCACCCGTTGATATTATTGCTGGCTGGTTGTTGCTAAACAAGCCACGTGACCAATGTTAAACGGTGTATATCCAACAAACAAACGTGTATTAAATAAGCGATCCTTTAAAGCCGGACGAGGCGAATGTAAATCGGAGCCCATCTATTAAACAAATTTAAGCCGTGTATGGCCCTCGCCAGAGTAGTGGAACGGACATTGGAGTTACAATTACCTGCAAGTGGTGTAATCTTACCTTCAAATGGCGGATTGCCACCCCTTTAAACCTGATTTTTTACAGCAGCTTTGTGGACCATTATAAACCATCCCATTATGACAAAGCAAATATGGATCAACCTTCCGGTTAAAGACATTGCCCGGTCGAAAGCGTTTTTTACGGCTATTGGTTTTAAATTAAATGAGCGTTATGGCAACAGTGACCAATCTGCAAGTTTTCTTGTTGGGGATAAGCAGGTTGTGGTAATGCTTTTTACCGAAGATACCTTCAGTTCGTTTACAGGCAATGAACTTGTAAACACCAGCGAGGGATCGGAGGTGCTTTTTTCGCTTGATGCTGAAAGCAGGGATGAAGTTGAGGAGATGGCAACCAAGGCAGAAGATGCCGGTGGTACAGTTTTCGGGCTCCCGCAGGAACGACAAGGCTGGATGTATGGTTGTGGCTTTGCCGACCCGGACGGTCACCGCTGGAATGTGTTGTACATGGATATGAGCAAAATGCCGGGCCAGGTGTAGGTACCCCAATATGGCCGGTATTGTCCGTGAGCAGCTCCCATTTGCCGCATTAGCTATTTCTTTTCTGTAAGCGCCAAAAGTTCTTTCAGGTACTCGCCCCAAAGCCCTGGATTAGAGTGTGTACCATGGCCGCTGGTGTTAATGGAAGTTGGAATAAGGATGTAGCGGCCTTTTTTAACTTTAGGTAAATGCTCTTCCATTAAACCCAATTCTGGCGGGTTCACTTCGTCATCAGCAGAGTTAATTGCGAAAAGCGGTGCCTTGATCTTATCGAGGTGAGGGGCAGGATTGTAAAATCTTGAAGCATCAAAAGCATAGATCATATCGTTTGCGTCAAGCAGCGAGAGGTAACGTGTCCTGGTTCTTTCGAGCATTGCCTCGGATTGTTCCCGGGTTGGGGCATTCTTTTGCATTTGAAGGGCGCTACTGGTCATGAAGATGAGCGATGAGATTGCACCGGTTAGCCCAACTTTGGGCTGGCTGGTATAGTCACCGCCCTTCCATTCAGGATCCATTTGTATCAGGTCGATGGCCATTTTTCGGATCAACCGGTTGCGTCCGGCTATTTCAACCGGCAGGCTGGCCAGTGGCATCAGTGCATCCATGAAGTCGGGGTAAGTATAGCCCCACACCCAGGTGTGCATGCCCCCCATAGAAGTGCCTGTGACCAGGCGGAGGTGGTTGATACCAAGGTGTTTTGTAAGGAGGAGGTGCTGGGCCTTCACCATATCGTTGTAAGTATATTTAGGAAACCGCATGTGCATCCCATCACTTGGCTTGCCCGACTTGCCGTGACCGATTGCATCAGGGAAGATAATGTAGTACTTTGTGGCGTCCAATAATTCGCCTGCGCCAAAAATATTGTTCATCCATGGCCGCCCAATACCAGTAGTGCCGTGCATCATCAGTACGGCATTGTTTACCTGCCCATCCTTTCCCTTTTTTGGTTCGCCGACAGTATAATAATGCAGATTTAACTGCGGCAGGGTCTCCTTACTCTCGAATACAAAATTTTTTACCAGGAAGTCGCCTTCAACCGGGTCGGGGTACTTCGATTGTGCCCTGGTGGTTAAAAAGCCGAATACCAGCAACAGGAAGGAGATTGATTTTACCATTATTTTGAAAGGAATTTGGGTTGAGATTAGGAAGGTTAAAAAACCAAAAAGACGGTGCATCGGCGACATCAAAAGTAGACGACGCTCTTAAAAGATGTCCCAAAACAATTTTGTTTCGACCTTATCGCCACCGATGGCTTTAGCTGCGTTGGTATAATTGGTTCCATTTAGCTGTTGCTCGTTTGCAGGATAAGTTAGCCGGTTCGGAAATCCTGATCTTGCTCCAACCGGTGGGGGCAATATGGGGGCGTCCAATCTGCGCATTTCCGTCCAGCCATCAAATGGCCTGTTGTATAAGGCTATCCACTTTTGAAATCCGATTTTTTGCTTCCAGTTTCCTGCGGCGGTCTGGTAAGCCACGTCGGGACGTGCAAGGTAAACATCCGCTTCGGTGTTTGTTCCGCCCCACCAGGTGATTGAAGCCCTGATTGCATTATTATAGTGCTGCTCTGCTGTGCCGGCAACATTATACCCCCGTTCCTTTGCTTCCGCCCTGAAAAATTCTGTTTCCACATAGTCGGCCAGGAGGTTGGGTGCATCCGGGGCAGCAACCTTTGCGCTTGGTTTGGAAGTACCTGCAAAGCTACTCGCCTGGCCAACTACTGCGCCAACATACATCCCTACGTTGTTGGTACCAAAAAATTGCGGCTTCCGTGGATCAGCCATTCCATTGAGCACGTCCATAAGATCTTTGGCAGCTATATAATCGGTACGGCCTGCGAGCACCAACTGGTCGTACAAGGGATTGTTGTTGGGCGGGGTAGCAAGGTACTTGAAGACAGCATTTGCAGCAGGCGATGAGATTGCCTTTGCATCTGAGGCCTCCACTATTGACCTGGCTGTAGCATTGTCAACATCGGCGATCGTCATACCCATTTTCATGTACAGTGCATTTGCAAAAGCAATCCACTGGTTAACATTTCCCTGATAAAGAAAATCTTCGGTTGTCGCGAAACTGCCACTGGCAGGGTTTAGCTTGCTGATATCTGCTGCGAGGCGCTTCAGGAGATCGGCATATACCGTTTTTGCATCATCATAAACCGGGAACAATTTATCATTCCTGAGTGCTTCTGAATAATGGATATCGCCGAAGGAATTTACAAGGATATTGTAGGTATACACCTGCATAATATCGATGATTGCCAGCTGGTTTTCTTTGACGGCGGGCAATAAACCTGCATCTGCGCCAACGTTACGGGCTGCTTCATTGAGGTCATTCAGAACATCCCTGTACATGCGGGTCCACCACGCCTGCGGGATTGAGCGGGTGACAAAATCGTATTGAGCCTCTTCCTGGATTACTGCCTGCCCCCATTGTTTAACAACGTGCCTGAAAACATTTACGTTCACACTTGAGGATGCAAGACCGTCAGAAATGTTTTTCACCGCGTTTGCAAACAGGCCGCCCGCGGGAACTACCGAAGGTCTCTTCTCTTCGTTATTGAAACGGGTTAAGTCTTTTGTACAGGCTGCCAAAAAAATTAAGGACAGCAATACGCTATATAGTGGTTTCATAGAGATCTTTTAAAATTTAAGTTTGACGTTGATGCCAATGCTGCGGGAAGTAGGATATGCCCCGCTCTGGTAACCCTGCACATTACCCGAAGAAAGATTCTCTTCAGGGTCGGCGTACGGAACGTTTTTGTGTATAAGCCAAAGATTTCTACCGATAAGGGCAACGTCGATCCCTTTTACATATCTTCTAATGCTATTTAGTGCTTTAGCGGGTACCGTGTAAGACAGTGATGCTTCCCTTAATTTCACATAGCTGGCATCATATACGAACTCTGATTGCGGCAGTACATAACTGTTGTTGGAATTGATTTGTACCCGTTTGGTATTTGGTTTACCGTCGGCTGTAACCCCTTCCAATATGACACCGCCACCTTCCGCTACCGTATTACGTTTTGGATTTCCCAGATCGTTTAAGCCTACAGACTCGGGAAGTATTCCCGAAGCCTGGCCATAGTACATATCAAGGGAGAATAAATCACCGCCTTTGCGTACGTCTACGAGAAAACTAAACGATACATTTTTATAACGGAAAGCATTTGAAATGCCCCCGATCCAGTCGGGGTTTACATCGCCGATTACATTGGATGTTGTGGTGGACAAAACATACAGCCCGTTTGCATTTACCAGTCGTTGGCCATTTAACCTTTCGAAGGTGGTACTCTGTAAAATACCATAAGGCTGACCGAGGCTGGCATTAAGGCTAACACCTCCCTGGAACGATCCCAGTTGAAGATTTTTACTGTCGCTGTACAACGAAAGTACCTTGTTGCGATTGCGTGTAAAGTTTGCATTGATGTTCCAGGAGAAATTTTTTCCACTTATGGGCGAACCATATATCGACAATTCAATGCCTTTGTTTTCAACATTACCGGCATTGATGTTTTTGTTGGAGAAGCCTGTACCTGTAGAAACGGCGACCCCAATAATCTGGTCAACCGTATTGGTATGGTAATACGAAGCGTCGAAGCCAATCCTGTTGCGCAAGAAAGCCATTTCCAGACCGAGTTCCTTACTTTTGGTTTGCTCGGGTCTAAGGTTCACATTATTCTGCGTATTCGGTAAAGAAAAAAGCAGGGTGCTGCCGACGGGGTTCGGCTGATCATAAACATCTTTTACACTACCCCAGGGTGCATCACTACCCACCGTGGCATAGTTTGCCCGCAGTTTACCGGATGAAAGCCAATTGACGTTTGTAAGGTGTTGCGAAAAAACCCAACTGCCAGAAATTGCATAATAGTTGTACGCGTTGGCATTCTCAGGTAACGTAGAAGAGCGGTCTCTCCGGATTGTGCCATCTAACGTTAAGAGGTTTTTGTAACTAAAGGTTGCCCCGGCGAAGTAGCCATCAACTGCTTTCGGCTGGTTTGCTTCGGTAGGCGCTGATATGGTGCCTCGTGAGTTTCCGATGTAGTAAAGCCCGGGCACGATTAAACCGCCGGAAGTAGCAGAGGCAACCGACCTTAGCGAGTTTCTCCGGATGTTTATCCCGGCGAGTCCGTTGAACTTAAGGTCCTTGGTGATCTCCCTGTCTACTGTGGCAAGCAGGTCGTAGTTTGTCTCGCTATAACTGCGGTCAACACGATTATAACCTGATACACCGATACTGCCAAACGCGGTTCGCTCTTCCTGGTTTTCGTTGTAGGTGTCAACGGATACGCGACCCAGAATGTTTAGCCAATCCGTTATCGTATAATTTAAAGACACGTTCCCAAATGTTCGGGTACGGGTATCGGTTTCGTAGTTCTCGTAGACGGTCCAATACATATTGTTGTAAAAAGCCGGAAAGATGCCTGCAGGAGTTTTGGGGTCCGACCAGTTCCAGGTAATGTTTTTACGGTTCCTGAAGTACGCGTCTTTCTGCTCCTGCATGTCTACATTTACCTGCCCAAACTGTCGCAAGGTTACATTTACGTTCCGCCCCCCGTCGTAGCCCGTGCCATAACGCCCCTTTCCATCCACTTTTGAAAAGTTTACCAGTGCGCTGGCGGTTAGTTTATCGGTAAGCTTGTAGGTAGAGCCAAAATTGAGAATGTTCTTGAGTACCCTGCTATTTGGCACCACTCCCCTTTCGTCGTTTCGGGTATAGCCAAGCTTGAATGATCCTTTATCCGTCATCCCGTCCATGTATACACTATTATTGGTAGAAACCGAAGTTTGATAAAACGTTTCAGGCCCATTGGCAGGCGCAACCCAGGGTTTTGCCTTTTTATAGTTCGGCGATGCAGGATCAAAGGCATCCCAGTGATAAACCATTAGGTTGGGATCAAAGCGTGGCCCCCATGAGCGGGGCGCAAAGGTTGGAACAATGGGATCGGGAGTACCGTCGCCATCGACATCGGCCAACAAAAAACCATTTCTGTCGTATGGATCCGATCGGCCTGCACCATATTCTTTCTGGTACTTCACGAAAGTTGATGGATCGATCATGCCAATGATGGTTCCTGAATTAACAGTGACACCTAAGCCCGAGCGGGCCTTTTTGGTGGTGATCATAATTACCCCGTTAGCTGCACGCGAACCATATAAAGCGGAAGCAGCGGCACCTTTGAGAACATTGATGCTTTGTATATCGTCGGGATTAATATCGGCTGCAGCATTCCCGTAGTCGTAACCACCTGCACCCGTGCGTTGACCGTTTGTATTTTTGTTCGTGTTGTCTACGGGCACGCCATCCACTACAAAAAGTGCCTGGTTATTTCCTGTGAGGGATTTTGCCCCACGAATAACAACATTAACGGAGCCACCGATGCCATTTCCCTGTGTAATCTGAAGTCCGGAGATTTTGCCCGACAGGCCACTTGCCAGGTTGCTTATCCGCGTTTTGTTTACTTCTTCGCCGCTGATGGTTTGAGCGGCATATGGAAGTGTGTTTTTCTCCCTTCTAATACCAAATGCTGTTACAACAACTTCATCCAATTGCTTGTCGGATTTTTGGAGCACCACATCAATGGGCTGAGTACCATCGGCAGAAACCTGTTGTTCGGCGAAACCGACACCAGAAATTAAAAGGGTTGCTCTACCATTAAGGGGTATTGTAAAGGTACCGTCATCCTTGGACACAACACCAGTTGTGGTCCCTTTGACGTTGATGGAAGCACCTGCTACCGGGCTGCCATCCGGTTGCCGTATCTTACCCTGTACCTGCCTCGTTTGGGCAGCGAGTGACCCGGTAAAAAGATGAGCGGTAAGCAAAATCAGGAGCACGACTACGGCTTTTCTCATGGCGATGGTTTTTTAGATTGTTGGAAAACTGGCAATAACAAATGCTTTCTGCAATGTTAAACCCAGGTGGAAGTAATCGTTTAAATACCGTTGGAAGAAATTACAGGATGAACAGCCAGAAGGACCAATGATAATTCAGCTAAAGTTCCCGATAAGTACGAACCGGTAATACGTAGATATTATCTACAAGTCAACCGATATTAACATGTGTTTATCCCGCAATTCCACTATAATTTACAACAATTCACATGAAACCAAGGCAAGAAGAGCAACCTATTTATCAAATCCCGGAAGTTTTCGAGCATAGCACACAGGCAGTTGGGCAGGTACGATTAAAATGAAGGTAAAGTGGGTTGGAACAAATCATACAGACATGATTACGAAAAGGTGAATCCTGCTAAACAGGACTTTGAACCCAGTCGAATAAATGGGTAATTCAAGCCGGGCGAACATTTTTCTTAACCTGGCTAAGTGATTGCCGGACCAAAAAAAGAGGTTTTCTCAAGAGGTTGCCTTTTAACGGGGCTGCCAAACTTAGGACTTTATTGCACTTGTTTTTCCGTAAGGTATTTCCAATACCGGCGCGGCATGTGTTGGAGGTGAAGCTTTGTATTTTTTCTCGCCACGATATTAACGCTGGTAAAATACTGCTGCCATAATTGTTGGTATAATTCTTCTTTCTCGTCGAAAACTGCCTGCAGGTTCTTCCCGCTCCCTGCTTCTTCAGAAAACGATAGACTGACCGTTTCCACCGTATTGAGGTCATAATATATCCCGTATTTCCGGGTGCTGTCATAGATCAGCCATCGTTGATCGGCGTACCGCTCGCGGAAATGGTTTTGTAATAATGGGAGCACGTTGTAATCTGGTTGACAGATAGCATAATACAAGCCGTCGCCTGTTAACTGGAAACGAATAAACGCTTCCATCCGGTGTTTTTCACGCCGGACTTTTTGATCGGTTTGTTTAATGAAGAGCACAAATGAATTGCTATAATCATACTCCACCGACAACTTACTGGAGAATACGTAAAGGACGTATTGATAGAGCTTGTCTTCGATACCAGGCAACTCCGAGAGAAATGCGCGATGCAGCTGGTTCAGTGCTGCCGTGGAGACTTTTTTCTTAAGCCCGAGCCAAACCCGCTCAGCTTTCACCGGATCTGAAGTTGATTGCCGGTGATCGTTGAAAACATTGGCCTGTGCCCTATCTGCAGGTACAATTGATACATCTGAAAAACGATATTCATAAATCTCGAATATCGCGGTCAGTAAACCTTCGAAACTTCCGTCGTAGGTAAGCGTAACCATTAAAACAATTTGATCTGCGGTGAAAAATTCGGCTGGTATTTGCTTGCGCCCTGCGAAAGAATCCGTTGCTTGATTTGCATTGGCATAAGGTCTTTCAATTCAAATTCTTTGCTTTGGCAGGTAATGAAGTACCGTGCCCGGTTTACTGCTATGCCAATTTTCTTCAGGTGTTCCCAGGTAAGCTTGCTAAATTGCCGCGCTGACACTATTTTTTTGGCTGACTGCACTCCAATGCCGGGGATACGCATAATCACCTGTAGATCTGCTTTATTAATGTCTACCGGGAAAATCTGCAGATTTCTGAGCGCCCAGCTTAGTTTCGGATCAATGTCGATATCGAGGTGTGGGTTCTCTGGGCTGACAATCTCATTAACTTTAAAGCCGTAGAAACGCATGAGCCAGTCGGCCTGGTAAAGCCGGTTTTCCCTGATCATCGGAACGGGAGTACCAATTGCCGGTAAGCGGTTATCGTTACTGATTGGCACGTAGCCTGAATAGTAAACACGCTTTAACTGCATCTGCTTATAAAACTGGCTTGCCATGAACAACACTTCCAGATCGCTCTCAGGTGTGGCTCCGATGACCATTTGTGTACTTTGACCGGCCGGGGCAAACTGCGGTGCTTTCTTGAAAAGCTTCTTTTCTTCCCTGTTTGCTATGATTGCTCCCTTCAAATAGTTCATCGGCTGGATCATGTCCTCGCGTTTCTTATCGGGGGCTAACAACTTAAGGCTTTGCTCAGTCGGCATTTCAACATTTACGCTTAACCTGTCGGCATACAAGCCGGCTTCTTTTAACAGTTCGTCACTTGCACCAGGGATTGTTTTCAGGTGTATATACCCATTGAAATTATGCTCTTCCCTCAGCTTGCGGGCAACAAGTACCAACCGTTCCATAGTATAATCGGCGTTCTTGAAAATGCCGGAACTAAGAAACAGACCTTCAATATAATTTCTCCGGTAGAAATTAATGGTTAGGTCAACTACCTCCTGCACTGTAAAGGCAGCTCGTTTAACGTCGTTGCTTTTTCGGCTCACGCAATAAGCACAGTCGAAAATGCAGTGATTGGTTAAAAGGATTTTCAATAAAGAGACACAACGGCCATCTTCGGTGTAGGCATGACAAATGCCATTGCTGGCATTACCCAATCCCTTGTCTTTATTCTTGCGGTCGCTACCACTGGAGGAGCAGGAAACATCGTATTTGGCGGCGTCGGCCAGTATGGAGAGTTTTTCAAGTGTACGGTCAGACATGCTAAAGAATTACCGTGCAATTTACTAAATATATTAGCACCCCAAGCGCTTGTTGAACTTTGTCAGAATAATTAACGTATTCGTTAAGCAAAGTCTAACCCGCTATTGCAGGCTTCACCTGCCTGGATGGGACAAGCTTTTGCAGCAGCAGGCTAATGAATATTACCAGTAAAGCTCCGGCGACGTTTAGCCAAAGGAAACTCAGCCCGATAATCTTGTATTCATTCAATACAAACAGGGTAATAATCGCAATTTCAGATATAATTGCTGCAATGAAAACCGGTCTTGCGCTGATATTTTTTAAATAAAAAGCCACCAGGAAAATGCCAAGGATAACACCATAGAAAAGAGAGCCAAGAATGTTAACCGCCTCAATGAGACTACCCATTCGATTGGCAAATTCGGCTACGATAATCGAAAATACCCCCCATGCAAGCGTATAGTATTTTGATATTTTATACTGGCCTATCTCGACCTCAGAAACACTACGCATATCCTCTTTGCAGAAACGCAGATGGAAATCAATTACCGAGCACGAGGCTAATGAATTAAGGGCTGCGGCAATGGAACCCCATGCAGCCAGGAAAATGATGGCGATCAAAAGGCCAACCAGCCCTACGGGAAGATAATCAACGACAAACCGGAGGAAAATATAATTGGTATCGTTGTTATCGGAAACAGGCATGGCCTTGCGGATAAAGCCGCGGTAATTTGTTCGAAGACTGTCGAGTTGTTTGTTGCCCTGCTGAAGACTGTCCCTGATGGTATTGCGATCCGCTTCAGCACCAGCCTTATCCGCGGTTACATATGCAAGGCTCAGCGCATTTTGCCTTTTGTTTAACTGGTTATACTGGTTGCTGATTGGAACAAGGGAGTCGCGAAATGGCGTTTTGAGTGCCTGCGTTTCAACTGCCTTATTGTGAAAAACCGGTGCGGGGCTAAATTGGTAAAAGGAAAACAATAGCGCGCCGATCAGGAGTATTGCAAATTGCATAGGAACCTTGATCAGGCCATTGATCAGGAGGCCCAACTTACTTTCGCGGGTATTTTTTGCCGTAAGGTAGCGACCTACCTGGCTTTGGTCGGTACCAAAATAAGAAAGGGCCAGAAAAAAACCGCCGATCACCCCGCTCCACATGTTGTATTTATCGTTCCAATCGAAATTTCCCTTCTCTGCACCTGTTGTGATTACATTTAGTTTGCCCAGGGCACCACTAACCTTTAACGCATCTGTAAAACCCACGTCCTGCGGCAATAGGTGAACAATCATGTATCCGGCGAGAAACATGCCGATGAAAATGATGATCAACTGGAGCTGCTGGGTATATGCAACAGCTTTGGCTCCTCCGGTTACGGTATAAATGATGAGCAACCCACCCATAACAATATTGGTCAGGAAAATATTCCAGCCCAATAACGACGACAGGATAATTGAAGGTGCGTAGATACTAATCCCTGTGGAGAGACCCCGCTGCAGGAGAAACAGAAATGAAGTCAGCGTTCGGGTTTTGCGATCGAAGCGTTTTTCGAGGTATTCGTAAGCCGTGAAAACCTTCAGCTTTGCAAACAGGGGAACAAACGTGATACACAATACAACCATTGCGAGAGGAAGGCCGAAGTAATATTGAACGAAACGCATACCATCGGTAAAAGCCTGGCCCGGTGCTGACAGGAAGGTAATGGCACTTGCCTGGGTGCCCATGATGCTTAAAAGCACCAGGTACCAGGGCATACTCCGGTTACTTAAAAAGTAACCCTCAAGGTTGCGGGTAGAACTGCTTTTATACAGGCCATAGCCAATTATACCGAGCAAGGTTAAAGAAAGAACAACCCAGTCTATCCCACTCATGAAAAATGTTTAGTAAACCATGTAAAAAACACGATTAGAAGCACCAGGAATATGATCACAGCTGCGTACCAGTAATTCCATCTTATTTCGGGAGGTGCAGGCATTTAAAAAGTTTAGAACGCTTGATGAGCAATATACCAGCAACACAGGCTGCAGGTATTCATAACTTAAGCATAGATGCTGTTATTGATCATGCTTGTTTTTGGTGCTTGCAACCATACCACTTGCGAGCAAGCCTAACAACAGGCCCAGCACAAGGCCAAGCGCTACACGTTTAATGGCGAACCCAATAAGCAAACCTATAATTATCAGGGTGATAAAACCAACTTTTCGTCTCTTCTGCATATCATTCCATTGAAGTTTTTGCCTTCCCGGTAACCTCTTGCCCGCCGGCATCGTTTTTTGGTAGGGCAACCAGGTTTGCCATTAAGCGGTAAGCCCCGGGAACTCCGGCCGGTAACTGCCGGAAAAGTACAAGGCTTACATAAGCAAAATAGCCCTTACCATACTTAGCGATTACGAGGCTACCATTACCCTGCTTTTCATTGGTATCATTCATTCCCAGGAGCTTTTCGTACCGCCCATCTGCCTGGTCTACCTGGTATGTGCTACGCTCCTGTACCCATCCTTCAAAATCTTTGTCGGTAATTTTGTTTGGGTAGTTCAAAGCCGGATGTTCCGGTAAAAGAAACTGAACCTTAGCATCTTCTTCAGTAACCCGCGATCCCGAACTTATGCTAAAAGGATAAGGTCCCACCTTAATTCTTTTTGTTCCTACCTGGTTACTCTTCATGTATTGCACAACCAGGTTTCCCCCTTCCTGCACGTAGGTATTCAGGATATCGTTTTTATTGCTCAGGTATTCGTAAATATTATGCGCCCGAATTCCAATTACAATTGCGTCAAATTGTTTGAGGTTGTCGATGTTAACGTCGTTGTCGTGAAGAAAAGTCACCTCATAACCCATAGCCGTAAGTGCGTCCGGCACCTTATCGCCCGCACCAGTAATATAGCCCACTTTTTTACCAACAATTTTCAGGTCGGCTTTCACAAGGTTGGCCGTTGCCTTTGGAAAATAAGTTATAACGGGAATATGATCATAAGGTATCTGCCGCGTAAATCCCTGGTATCTGCCATCAGCTGAATTGATGGTTAACGGCTCTGCGAAATTGGTGGAAGAAGATTGTTGTGTTAGTGTTGCTGCGGCATAGCTTTCTGTTAAACCTGGTGTGGTAAAGCTGAATGAAGAATGATCAGCAAGCCACTGCTTCGAATGCCCCAAAGCAAATTGGTACGATGCCTGTTCGCGTAGGTTGGACTTGAAATGTACCTGTGGCTTAACCGGCGCACCATTTATCGAAACCATATTGTCGCGAGCGAAATTAACTTCCACTTTTGGCAATATTGCGAGTGGCTGGTACAATTCGCCTTTTGCAGGATCAACCACTTTATACTGAACAGGTCGGTTGATGATAAAATCAACACCCCCGATGTTAACGGTGTAGGTTACCATAAACGATGGATCACTAAGCGCTTTACCAATAAGCGATTGATCGTTTACCTCGAAGGCACCTTCGGTTTGAGGGTTTTCGAGCCAATAAGGTTGTGAGATCTTTTTATCCGGCGATACTGCCAGCAGTTGATTTATAGAGGTATTTTGGTTAATGCCCAAACTCAGGGAAAGGCTGCTGTCAAAACCTTCGAGACGAATGTTTTTAAGTGTTGCATTTGTAGCCTTTCGCTTATTCAGAAAGAAGCTTACCCGGAGCGTATCACCTTGCACAACTGATGGTTGCCCTGTAGTTGCTTCGGAAAACAAACCTGAGCATGCCTCGATAATCTCCTGGGTTTCCTCCAGCTTTTTGTTCCTCCACATGCTGGCCGGCAGGGCTTTAATGGCCTGGTACAACTTTACGAGTGCCGGCACAGAAAGTTCGGGTTGCTCAAAATTGTATTTAGCAACGATTTTGGCGACCCCTGATTTGATTGCGGCGCCACCTTTTATCCTCGACCAGTCGTAAACAATCCCATCCATGAGATCGGTTTTGGCCGGTTCGCCGCCAGTTGTAATAAAGTATTCTATCACCGGGCCCCTTCGCCTTGGCCGCCCCTCTCCCTGGCTTTTGTGCATACTTCTTGCCTCGCCCCCGAGTTCACCGTAACTTTTACCAAGCAAGGAGTTGAAACCACCAACGTCGATTTTGAGCTGATCCTCGCTGGTGGTGTTTGCACCACCAAAGTTGAAGGTGTTCCAAACAATCCGTTTTGCCTGCCAGGGCGTAACTCCAAGCTTCAATTGCTCAGGAAACCGTTTTGGATCTGCTGCGGCAGTAAAGGCCTCGTCGGCTAAAATAGCCGAAGCCGAATGGTGGCCATGACCTGCACGGGCATCTGGCGGAAAACGTTTTATGATAACATCGGGCTGGTATTGGCGAATTACCCAAACAACGTCGCTCAGGATTTTTTCATGGCCCCAGAATTTAAGCGCCTCGGCGGCACTTTTGCTGAAGCCAAACTCATATGCACGGGTAAAAAACTGGTCGGCACCGTCTATCCTTCGGGCTGCCAATAATTCTTCCGTCCTTATCAGCCCCAGTTCAATGCCTTGTTCGCTGCCAATAAGGTTTTGTCCACCGTCGCCGCGGGTTAGGCTAAGGTAGCCTGTACGGTAAAGCTTCTCTTTAGCAAAATAAGGAAGCAAGCCATTGTTTTCGTCGTCGGGGTGCGCGGCGACATACAATACACTTCCCAAAACATTTAATTTCTTCAGCTGCAGGTATATATCGGCGCTGCTGTTAACAACCGGGATTTGTGCTTTTAAGAAATACTGACTACAAAGAAAAAAAAGGAAAAACGGGAACCAGGTCCCTCTTCTATAAATCATGTCACGAAGATAAAGGTTAGCCGCAAATGGAAGAAAGCACGTTTTGCTGCCCTGTAGTTTTTTTAGGCAACAAGTACATAAGCCAGGTGCAGTCAAAAGACTGGTGACCTGCCGGATAATCTAGACCCTGGACCAGTTTAGGTGATGCCACCTGCTACACCGATGAACCGAGCCTGTCCAAATGGTCAGCCGGGCGGACGTGGCAACGATGATGCTTTGAAATACAATTGTTGGTCACCAAAAAAACAATAAGGGAGGGCTGAGCCTTTTCAGGAACGCAGGAACACTGGCTTTCGGATAATAACTGGTGACCCTTTGGCCATTAACACAGATGAAGGTTCAGCAGATGCGAGGTGTTTGAATTGTGCCCCATACAACCCCGCAAAGTCGCAATTAACCCGCCAATTGGTAATCTTTTGTACCTGCCAGACATCGTGCTCGACACCGTATTCCACAGTTGTAGCTGCATCGTAACGATTGTACCCCCAGTAGTGCTCAAAAATGAACTCCTCTTCGCTGCCTTTTATGATAGAATTTAGCGACGCTGATGCACTAACCTCAAGGGTATTCCAATTGTTCCTGTATTTCCAGCCATAATTTAGGGATAAGAGACCTTGCCGCAACTCCATTCCATGTTTCATAGGCATAGCTTTGTACGCCTCATGATATAGTTTGTTGGCCATAATGGCAATGATAGGACTGGGAACAATTTCAGAGATGAAGACCACACCACGTTTCCATTTCTGTCCATCGAAGTGTTTGACATAAAAACGCAGGTTCACTTCTTCGAAATGGGTGTGCCATGGCCATTTTACGCCAAACACTTTGGTATCCCTAAACATAAAACCTACCAGGCTAATGAGGTGTTTACCTTCAAACGTGTCGAGCTCAGTAAACCGGGGTAGAAAAGGTTGGAGCAATTCAGGTTGCACCTGGTAGTTTACCATGACCAGGTTTTCCCATCGGGCTGTCAGAAAGATTTTCCGTTGCAATTGCGTCATATTGATGGGGGCTAACCGCTTTTTATAAGTGGTAGAAAGGTACGAGCACCTGCATGGAAACACCGTCTGTTCAAAATAGTTGAAAGAACCCCTGGTTTCTAGTGTATCTGATGCGCTCGTGGTAAACTGATTACCTTAAAAGTTTTCTAAAGGTGGTGAAACCCGTTGTGATAAAGAAATGCCTTGTTATATTTAAACCACATACTTAACCCTAATGTCCACGGCAATGACCATAACAGATGAGTACATGATGCAGATGATTGCTAAAACAAAAAGTTACTGTGTCGTTATTTTAAAGGCGGGCCCTCTTTTTACCGATGAAGCCTCAAAGCCAATCGTATGGGAGCATGGCCGCCGTAACTTCAGCTTACGCGAACAAGGCCTGTTGTCGATTGTGTGCCCGGTTATGGATGGAAGCGAGTTAACGGGTGTTGCGGTTTACAACGCAAGCCTTGAAGAAACGAAAAAACTTATGGAAGAAGACCCCGGAGTACAGGCAGGCATATTCACCTACGAAGTGCACGAATGCCGCAGCTTTCCGGGCGATCAGCTTCCTTCCTGATTTACAAAACAATGTCTTCAACATGCGATTTTTCCTGATACTACTATTCATATCTTTTGTACAACCAACCATTGCGCAATACACCCTGCGCCTGGTAGTAAATGAGGCTGCCACCCGGCAAAATGAAACCTTTTATGCAAGCGGCAGTTTTAATAACTGGTCGCCGAATGATCCTGCCTACCTGCTTAAACCTTATGGTACAAAGAGGAAAGCCGTGGTACTACGCAATATTCCTGCCGGCACGTACACTTTTAAGTTCACACGTGGCAGTTGGGAGAAAGTTGAGACTGCAGCCAACGGCTCCGACATCGAAAATCGTGAGGTGAAGGTTACGGGCGACACTACCGTAGCCGTTTCAGTTGCAGGCTGGAAGGACGACTTCCCGGTAAAACCAAAGCGGTTTACCGCGACCCCCCAGGTTAAACTGCTGGACAGTGCTTTTAAAATACCTCAACTGAATCGAAGCAGGCGGATTTGGATTTACCTTCCCCGGAGTTACGCAAGTTCGAAAAAGTCCTACCCCGTTATCTACATGCACGACGGGCAGAACCTGTTCAATGAACAAACGGCGGGTTCTGGAGAATGGGGTGTTGACGAAGCACTGGACAGTCTACAGCTCAAGACCGGCAAAGAAGCCATTGTTGTTGGCATAGACCATGGCGGGGACAAGCGGATGAATGAGTACAACCCTTACGACACGAAAGAGTTTGGCAAGGGAGAAGGTGATCTTTACCTTGAATTCCTGACAGCAACGTTGAAACCTTTTATCGACAAGCAATACCGCACCCTTACCGGGCCGGTGCATACCTATATTGCCGGCAGTAGTATGGGTGGATTGATCAGCTTTTATGCCATTGTCAAATACCCAAACGTATTTGGCGGTGCCGGCATCTTCTCCCCGTCATTTGCCGTAGCACCGGCGATCTACGAAGCAGCTCAGAAAGCCACCTGGACCACCGTTCGGCCAAAGTTGTTTTTTTACGCGGGCGGACAGGAAGGTCCATATATGGTTCCCGATATGAAGAAGATGGTAACGCTGGTGCAAAGTAAGCAAAGCTTTGCCGTTAGGGACCTGGTATCACCCCTGAACAAACACAATGAACGGGCATGGCGGGAAGAGTTCCCTAACTTTTATAAGTGGATAATGCAATAAGCTATCGCATCCGAAGTAGGTATTTATTCCGGATAATATTTTCAACCGGCTCTCCGCTGATTTTACTTTCCAACCAGGAAGGAATATCGAGGTACAGGAACGCCCTGGTCTCGTAGTGGTCCTGTTCAAGGCTCTTCAACTTATTCAGCAGCTTTTCAAATTCAGGCTTAAGCTTACGATACGATGTATGAAAGGTGTTCCGGATAAACTTAAAAATCTCTACCTCTACAACGCTCAGACTTTCCATTTTGGCCATAAAGCGGTAAACGGATTTAATCAGGTATTCAAGTATGTCTACATTACCCAGTTCATAATGCGCGATCAGGTGTAATAGCCGGGCATAACACTGCAGGTCGGTGCGCAGGTCAACCTTCCAATTGATGATTTTATTCAGGTAATCAATCGTTTTATTATAGTCGCCGCTACCGAAATAAAGCGAAGCAATCTTGTAGTAAAACACTAGAACCCGGTGTCGGTCAAGGTACAGGGTGTACTCTTTTAATTTCTCTTCAATCTCCGGCACCAGCGAGAGCCCTTCGGTAAAGCTGCCCTGTAGAAAGTGCCTGTTGAGTTTGGATATGTTTAGGTAAACAAAAGTTTGTATCCGGTTATTATCATTTTGCTTTACCAGTTCCGAGGCTGCAAACGCCTCAAACCTCGTTAGTTCTTCATCCAGCTTCCGGTAATTCTGAAGGTCAAAGTGGGCGCCCATCAGGTTGTGCATGCCTTTAATATAATGCCCGGTTTCCAGTTCGATCATCATGGGTTCCTTATTAAACAGGTCAACCCAACGTTGCGTATACCGGTAGTACATCAGGAAGTCCTGGCGGATAAACGCATACCAGCAATAGCTTTGGTACAGGTACAGCTTTTCGTAAAAACTGGTCGCTTTCTCCTGCCCTCCCGGTAGCTGATCCTCAAAAAACGATTTAATGGCCGCGGCATCCTGCTCGTTTCGTGCATGCCCGTGTTTAATGTACCAACTGTACAACTTCAATGACAGGTTAGAAAACCGCGTGATCATGGCCAGCCGGGTAGTCACATATTCTGCCTGGCCGGCGAGGTTGTCGGCACGGTCTTCCATACTGCGGGTTATGTGCAGGGCCTCGATCTTCTTTTCGAGGAACAACACCTGTAATAGAAAGCTTAACTGGTTGTGTTCGGTAGCTACCTCCTTAATCTTATCAAGTATACGCAGGCTTTGGTGATATAAGCCTTTGTTGTAAAGAATACGGGCATAATCCAACTGGTCATTCAACTGCAGGTCAATTGCATCCTGGCTTTTCAATAAACGCAGGCTGGCAAGGAGTTGTTTGTACAGGTGCGCCTTCATGTTTGAAAGCTGCTGTTTTTTGATGCCCGGATTTTTGCGTAATAACAGCTCTTCATCATACTCCGTCATTTTCTCGAGCGCGTCAAACAACTGAATTACCTTTAAGTCTTCTGACGACGAGTTGCGGGTGACATAGAGCTTGAAGTTTCGCTTTTCTGCCTTTGTAAGTGAGTAAATCAGTTGAAAAAGTGCATCCGTCGACGAGTTGGGCATCGTAATAATTTTGCTTTGAAATGCAGTACCAGTAAGAACTTCACTGCATTAGCACTCATTTAAAATCCGTAGAAGCATATTAATTTTGTATGAAATATGCTTTAGCACGTACGTAAATTCGTCTGCAGGAGGTTTCAAACGGTAAGCATAGTTCACAAATATAAACCCCCGCTGATTTTCAACCTTTAAAAATTAGTTATGAGTGGTAAGCAGGTTTACATATTCGACACCACCCTCAGGGATGGTGAACAGGTTCCGGGCTGTAAACTGAATACCGAAGAAAAAGTTGACCTCGCAGTAAGGCTCGAGGAGATGGGAGTCGACATTCTTGAAGCAGGCTTTCCCGTTTCCAGTCCGGGCGACTTTCAATCGGTAACCATGATCTCCCGCACCCTTAAACATGCTGTTGTGTGCGGACTTACCCGCGCCGTGCAGAAAGACATAGAAGTTGCGGCCCAGGCGCTCAAATATGCAAAACGTTCACGTATTCATACCGGTATCGGCACATCTGACTCTCACATTAAAGGAAAATTTAATTCAAATCGCGAAGACATTTTAAAGCGGGCCGTGCAGTGCGTTAAATGGGCAAGGAACTTTACCGACGATGTTGAATTTTATGCTGAAGATGCTGGTCGTACCGATAACGAATACCTGGCAAGAATCTGCGAAGCTGTGGTAAACGCAGGAGCAACTACCCTTAACATTCCTGATACAACCGGTTATTGCCTTCCACACCAATATGGCGAAAAAATCGCCTTTCTTGTAAACAACGTGCCTAATATTGACAAGGCGGTAATTTCCTGCCATTGCCATAACGATCTTGGACTGGCTACCGCAAATGCCATTGCCGGTGTAATCGGGGGCGCGCGCCAAATCGAATGTACGATCAATGGTCTTGGCGAAAGGGCTGGCAACACTTCGCTTGAGGAAGTTGTTATGATCATCAACCAACACAAACACCTGGGCTTTTATACCAACATTAACCCCAAACTGCTTAATCCAATGAGCAGGCTGGTATCCGATACCATGCGTATGCCGGTTCAACCAAACAAGGCTATCGTTGGCTCTAATGCTTTTTCACATTCATCAGGTATCCACCAGGATGGTTTCCTTAAAGATGCAACCACATATGAAATCATCAACCCTGTTGAGGTTGGTGCAGACGAAAGCAAGATTGTGCTTACTGCCCGCAGCGGGCGGAGCGCACTCGCTTTCCGGTTACAACAACTTGGTTTTACCTTTAACAGAAATGATATTGACGTGATTTATGAGTCTTTTTTGAAGACCGCCGACGTAAAAAAAGAGGTTATGCAGGAAGACCTGTATGAACTTGCGAACGCCTACCAGTTACAGGTATCCCCCGTAAATTAAATATGGACCCGGCACTATCGCGCCATTTAACATCGTTGCGTCGCACTCTTGTACTATTTGTACTTTTTTCATCTATAAACAATTGCTCAATTTAAATGGCAAATACACTTTTTGATAAAATCTGGGACAGGCACGTAGTAAAGTCAATTCCCGACGGACCTTCGGTGCTGTACATCGACAAACATTTTATTCACGAAGTAACCAGCCCACAGGCTTTTAGTGGTATCGAGAAAAGGGGTCTTAAAGTATTCCGGCCCAAACAGGTTGTTGCTACAGCCGACCATAACGTACCTACTAAAGACCAGCACCTGCCGATAAAGGAATATTTATCGCGGATGCAGGTAGAGAAACTCACCGAAAATTGCGCAAATCACAACATCGAATTATACGGTTTAGGACATCCATATCAGGGAATAGTTCATATTATCGGCCCTGAACTGGGCATTACGCAGCCTGGGATGACGATTGTTTGCGGTGATAGCCACACCTCCACACACGGCGCTTTTGGTGCCATTGCATTCGGAATTGGCACCAGCGAAGTGGAAATGGTTTTTGCTTCGCAATGCGTGTTACAAACAAAACCAAAATCGATGCGCATCAATATCGAAGGCGAGTTGCCTCCCGGTGTTGTATCGAAAGATATCGTACTTTATATTATTGCTAAGATTTCTGCCGCCGGTGCTACGGGGTATTTTGTAGAGTTTGCCGGATCAGCCATCAGGCGGCTTTCGATGGAAGCCCGTATGACCATCTGCAATATGAGTATCGAAATGGGTGCAAGAGGTGGAATGATCGCTCCCGATGAAACCACCTTTGAATACATGAAAGGTCGCCGCTTTGCACCAGTCGGTGCTGAATGGGATCGGAAGGTCGCTGAATGGAAAGAACTCGTTTCAGCTGACGACGCCGTTTTTGATAAGGAAATCTTCATCAAAGCAGAGGATATCCAACCAATGATCACTTACGGCACCAACCCGGGTCTTGGAATTGCGGTAAACTCGCTTATCCCCGTTGCAGAAACGATCCCTGATGAAGGAGAAAGAAAAAATCTTGAAAAAGCACTTGCGTATATGGGTCTTACCGGCGGTAAGTCGCTGATTGGTATGCCAGTGCAGCACATCTTTATCGGTAGTTGCACCAACGCCAGGATCGAAGATTTAAGACTTGTGGCCGGGGTTGTAAAAGGAAGAAAGAAAAACGAACATGTGCAGGTAATGATCGTTCCCGGTTCGCAGCAGGTAGCCAGGCAGGCGCACGAAGAAGGATTGGACCAGATCTTTATCGAAGCTGGCTTTGAGATCCGCCAGGCAGGCTGTAGTGCATGCCTTGGTATGAACGAAGACAAAATTCCTGCAGGTGAATACTGCATTTCAACAAGTAACCGGAATTTCGAAGGCAGGCAAGGTGCCGGCGCCCGTACCTTACTGGCAAGTCCACTTACTGCAGCCGCTGCTGCCATCACCGGGGTAGTTACCGATATTCGTGATCTTCCACCAGTGAACAGCTAATAACATAAATAGTTAAACGAGGTATTTAGGTATGGAAAAATTAGAAGTTCTTCAAAGCAGGTTTTATCCTTTACCGGCTGAAAATGTGGATACCGACCAGATCATTCCGGCGCGTTTTCTTAAAGCAACTACCCGCGATGGTTTTGGAAAAAACCTTTTTCGCGACTGGCGCTACCTAAACGACAATGAACAAACACCAAAGCCAGACTTTGTTTTGAACCAGCCGCAATACAGCGGGCAGATACTTGTGGCCGGAAAAAACTTCGGCAGCGGTTCATCACGCGAGCACGCAGCCTGGGCCCTTCTCGACTTTGGGTTCCGGGTTATCATATCAAGCTTCTTTGCCGACATTTTTAAAAACAATGCCCTCAACAATGGAGTATTGCCGGTGCAGGTTTCCGAACAGTTTCTTACGAGAATATTACAACTTGGCCCCGAAGCTACATTAACCGTAAACGTTGCCGCGCAAACAGTGACCATCGATGAAACAGGAGAACAGGAAACTTTTGAAATCAATAACTATAAAAAGACCTGCCTGATCAATGGTTACGACGATATCGACTACCTGCTGAGTGTGCGTGCCGAAATACAGGAGTACGAGAACCTTGCATCACACTAATCCCCTTCTTCCCGGAAGGTATTCAACACCACAAACGCATTACTCGGGAAGTAATGACGTAGCCGACCAAAGCAGCAAACGAATGAATAAAAATATTGCAGTCATATTGGGAGATGGAATTGGGCCTGAAGTAACGCAGCAATCCATTAAGGTGCTTGATGCTATCGGTCGCCAGTTCAAACACACTTTTGAATATTCATATGGTCTCATGGGTGCCGATGCCATAGATAAGACCGGTAATCCCCTGCCCGATGAAACCCTTGAAACCTGTTTAAAAAGCGACGCCATCCTTTTTGGAGCCATTGGGCATCCCAAATACGATAACGATCCAACGGCCAAAGTGCGGCCCGAGCAGGGTTTGCTGAGGATCAGGAAAGAACTGGGTCTATTTGCCAACATCCGGCCGGTAACTACCTATCCATCTTTGCACCATTTGTCGCCGTTAAAAAATACTCGGCTCGAGGGAGTTGACTTTATCATCTTCCGTGAGCTCACGGGTGGAATTTACTTTGGCGATAAAAATCTGAGTGAAGACGGCAACCAGGCTTCAGATAATTGTGTATACAACCGTTCTGAAATCGAGCGGGTAGCCCACCTGGCTTTTCAAAGTGCACGCCAACGAAGAAAGATGCTCACTCTTGTTGATAAGGCCAACGTTCTAGAGACCTCACGTTTATGGAGAAAGGTCGTGCAGCAGCTTTCTAGCCAGTATGCCGATGTGAAGGTGGATTATATGTTTGTTGATAATGCTGCTATGCAGATTATCCTGAATCCAAAGCAATTTGATGTTATCCTCACCGAAAATATGTTTGGTGATATCATCAGCGACGAAGCAAGTGTAATTGCCGGGTCGCTTGGTTTACTGCCCTCGTCGTCTGTTGGAAGTAAACTCGCCCTGTTCGAACCCATTCATGGCAGTTATCCGCAGGCAGCAGGAAAAGACATTGCTAACCCCATCGGCTCAATCCTATCCGCGGCGATGATGCTTGATTATTTTGGGATGCTTAAAGAAGCCGCAATGATAAGAGAAGCTGTTGGGTGGACACTTGGCAATTCATTGGTTACCAAGGACATCGATCCCATCAATTTCTATTTTACTTCTACCATTGGTGAGCTTGTTACCGATTATATTATCAACCCGGATCACCAAAAAATTAACAAGCATAACGTAGAGTTGAGAAAGTCTACGATTATATAAAAAGTTCTTTGTTTTTCTAATTCACGGGAGTTATATTTGCTTCAACCTCATGTTGAAAAGCAGATTACATAATGGCCTTACACTAGTCACCCGAATTATTGTGGTGGTCATTATAATTATTCCCGCTTTCACCGGAGGTGCACTCAGTATTTAAAATCTAAATCAAAATACTTAAAGCCCACCTCCAAAAAGGTGGGCTTTTTTATTTCAACAACCTCGGTATGTATTACAACGAAAACACGATCATCTACCTGAATGGCCAGTTTGTAAAAGCCGCAGAAGCAAAGGTCGACCTCTTTGGTCAGACACTTCATTATGGCTATGGCGTGTTCGAGGGGATCCGCTCCTACAAGACGGCTGCTGGCGAAACCCGGATATTTAAAGCAGAAGAGCATTTTGAGCGCCTCAGGAATTCAGCACAAGCTTTAAATCTCCCATATCGTTGGTCAGTAGATGAACTGATCGACGCAACTTACCAGGTGCTCAGGCAAAATGAACTACAGGATGCTTATATACGCCCGCTTGTTTACGCACCTGCCAACATGAGTTTCAATGTAAATACGGCTTCTTATATTACCATCCAGGCCTGGCAAATGCAACCATTTTTGGGTGAAAAACTCCTGCGCGTATTTACTTCTTCGTTTCAGCGACCAAACCCAAAAGGTTTCAAAATAGAAGCAAAAGCTAATGGGCATTATGTAAATTCTATACTGGCGAGCCAGGAAGCTAAATCCAACGGTTTTGATGAGGCTCTGCTTACCGATATGAATGGGTATGTAGCGGAAGGGCCGGGAGCAAACATGTTTTTTGAGCAAAACGGTAAGTTGATCACACCTGCTAAAGGCAACATTTTACCAGGAATCACAAGGGCTACTGTATTGGAGATTTGTTCCACGCTCGACATTGAAGTGGAAGAAAAACTCTTTACTACTGAGGAAGTGAAAGGTGCTGAAGCAGCCTTTTATTGTGGTACCGCTGCTGAAGTAATTGGCTGGGAAAGCCTGGACAATGTACCTTTTTCAAAGCCCTGGAGCGAAACCCTAAGTAAACGGGTGCAAGCTGCTTATGCTGCACGGGTAATCGAAGCCGAAGTCTATGCTGAAGCCTCCGTTTAAGTGGATTGAAAAAGGCGTAACTCGTTCTGAAACCCAAGACCATGTGCTGATCGTTGCTTCTCCCATCGGCAAATAACAATTATCAAAACTTCACATATTTAAAACCAGGTGTGCTTACAATGAGCGAATTAAATAGATACAGCAAAACCATCACCCAGGATGAAACACAGCCTGCAGCCCAGGCAATGCTTTATGGCATTGGCTTAACCGATCACGACCTTACCAAAGCACAGGTCGGTATTGTAAGCATGGGGTACGATGGCAATACTTGTAACATGCACCTGAACGATCTTGCAAAAGTTGTGAAGCAAGGTGTATGGGACGAAGAACTTGTTGGACTCATTTTTAATACAATTGGCGTAAGCGACGGTATCAGCAATGGAACTGAGGGAATGCGTTATTCCCTGGTAAGCCGCGATATTATTGCCGACTCTATCGAAGCGGTATGTGGGGCACAGTATTATGACGCTTTAATTGCGCTGCCGGGCTGCGACAAAAATATGCCGGGATCACTGATAGCTATGGGGCGGCTGAACAGGCCGGCGATCATGGTTTATGGTGGCACCATCGCCCCGGGGCATTATAATGGGGAAGACCTGAACATCGTTTCGGCATTTGAGGCACTCGGAAAAAAGCTTGCAGGAACACTAACGGATGTCGACTTCAAGGGTATTGTGCAAAACTCCTGTCCCGGTGCCGGAGCCTGCGGAGGTATGTATACCGCTAACACAATGGCAAGCGCCATTGAAGCACTTGGCATGAGTCTCCCCTACTCTTCCAGTAATCCGGCCTTAAGCGAAGACAAAAGAAATGAATGCCTGGCAGCAGGTAAGGCTATCCGCCTGTTGCTTGAAAAAGATATAAAGCCGTCAGACATCATGACGCGCAAAGCGTTTGAAAATGCAATCACCGTTATCATGGTACTGGGCGGAAGCACAAATGCGGTACTTCACCTCATCGCAATGGCGAAAAGTGTAGATGTACCCCTAACCCAGGATGATTTTCAAAAAATCAGCGACCGTGTTCCCATGTTGGCTGATTTTAAACCAAGCGGCAAATACCTGATGCAGGACCTGCACAAATACGGCGGGGTACCAGCAGTAATGAAATACCTGTTAAAAGAAGGATTGCTTCATGGTGATTGTCTTACGGTAACCGGCAGAACATTAGCTGAAAATCTTGCCGGCGCACCCGACCTTGATTTTGAAGATCAGAAGATTATTCTTCCCCTCGAAAGGCCGATTAAAACAACCGGCCACCTCCAGATTTTATACGGAAACCTTGCAGAGGGCGGAAGCGTAGCAAAAATCACTGGTAAAGAAGGTGAACGTTTTGAAGGAACGGCCAGGGTGTTCGACGGTGAGTTCGAACTGATCGCTGGTATTCATTCCGGCAAAATCGGCCACGGCGACGTAGTGGTTATTCGCAATGTTGGTCCGAAAGGCGCACCTGGTATGCCCGAAATGCTTAAACCAACATCAGCCCTAATTGGAGCAGGTCTTGGAAACAGTATAGCCCTTATTACCGACGGCCGGTTTAGTGGTGGCACCCACGGGTTTGTAGTGGGCCATATAACCCCCGAAGCTTTTGAAGGTGGGCTCATAGCCCTTGTTGAGGACGACGACATCATTGAAATAAGCGTTGCAACAAAAACGATCACCCTTAAGATTGACGAACAGGTGTTGGCCGAAAGAAAAAGCAGGTGGCAAAAACCGGCATTAAAAGCAACTAAGGGCGTTTTATACAAGTATGCAAAACATGTTAGCACAGCGGCTGAAGGCTGCGTAACCGACGGCGAATAACGGGTAAGTACATAAACTGAATTAGGAGTAATTCTTTGTAATAAACTCATAATCAATATTGCTCATTAATTGATTTCGAGCACAAATCTCAAGCGTATGAATTCCATACTGGACATTGAAGAACAAATCGTAGTAAAGGAAAAGAAGCCCTCACCGGTAATGCCGAGAGAAGGCTCAGGCAAATTCACGGGATCGCAAGCGGTTCTTGAAGCATTTATTGCCGAAGGTGTTGAGACCATATTCGGATATCCCGGTGGTGCCATTATGCCTATCTATGATGCCTTATACGATTACAATGATCGGTTAAAGCACATCTTGGTACGTCACGAACAAGGGGCCATACATGCCGCCCAGGGTTTTGCGCGCAGCTCCGGCAAAGTGGGTGTAGTGTTTGCTACCAGCGGTCCCGGCGCTACAAACCTCGTCACGGGCCTTGCCGATGCCATGATCGATAGTACACCTCTTGTTTGTATAACCGGACAGGTGTTCGCACACTTACTCGGAACAGACGCCTTCCAGGAGACAGATGTATTAAATATTACAACTCCTGTAACCAAGTGGAACTACCAGGTTACAGATGCAAAAGAAATCCCGTCTGTGCTGGCCAAAGCTTTTCACATTGCCAAAACCGGGCGTCCAGGTCCTGTACTCATCGACATCACAAAGAATGCACAACTCGATAAGTTCGACTACGATGGCTATCATCGGTGCGATCATATTCGCAGCTACCGGCCAAAGCCAATTGTGCGCAGGCAATATATCGAGCAGGCAGCCGAACTCATTAACAATGCAAAGAAACCTTTTGTAATCTGGGGCCAGGGCGTAATCCTGGGCAAAGCGGAACAAGAGTTCAAAACTTTCATAGAAAAAACAGGAATTCCCGCAGCCTGGACGATCCTGGGTCTTAGCGCAATTCCAACGGATCACCCGTTGAACGTGGGCATGCTTGGTATGCACGGCAACTATGGTCCTAACGTACTCACCAACGAATGTGATGTTCTAATCGCGATTGGTATGCGCTTCGACGACCGGGTTACCGGCAGGCTGGATAAATACGCGAAACAGGCAAAAATCGTCCACCTCGATATCGACCCTTCCGAAATCGACAAAAATGTAAAAGCGACTGTGGGTGTTTGGGGCGATTGTAAAGAAACCCTCCCGATACTTACCGACCTGGTTAAAGCAACAAACCATACCGCCTGGCTTGAAAAGTTTTACGATTATCGCCGGCAGGAAGAAGATATTGTTATAAAGCATGAATTACACCCGACAAGCGGTAAAATGACCATGGGTGAAGTCATCGACTCGCTTAACCAACTAACCAATGGCGATGCCGTTGTGGTTACGGATGTAGGGCAGCACCAAATGGTTACTTGCCGTTATGCAAAGTTTAACCAGTCACGAAGCAATGTTACTTCAGGTGGACTAGGAACAATGGGCTTTGCCCTTCCCGCAGTTATTGGAGCCAAGTTTGGCGCACCTGAAAGAACAGCGGTCGCCATTATTGGCGACGGTGGTATCCAGATGACGATCCAGGAGCTTGGAACCATCATGCAGACCAAGGTTAATGTCAAAATAATAATCCTGAATAACGAGTACCTGGGTATGGTTCGCCAATGGCAGCAGTTATTTCACGACAAGCGATATTCATTTGTTGACATCGGGAGCCCGGATTATGTTACCGTGGCAAAGGGATACCATATCGAGGGCAACCGCATCACCGATCGCGAAGACCTGGTTCCGGCACTTAAAACCATGTTGGAGCATAATGGTTCTTACCTGTTAGAAGTTATGGTTGGCAAAGAAGACAACGTATTTCCAATGGTGCCCCAGGGATGCAGTGTGAGTGAAATACGGCTCAAGTAAAACCAGGAATTTTTGTGTCCAGGCAGAAGAATATGGATTAAACATCGTTGCGTCGCCCGCCTGTCCGAATGGCTTCAGCCAGGCGGGCTTGTACGGCAAAGCAACATCAGCGATGAAATCGGAACAATACAATTAATCAAACATGAGCACGCAAAAAATAGCAACGGTTCTTGCAGAACCCAGCAGGATCGCACCTGACGTGAAACAGGAATTCACCTTTACCATCTATACCGAAAACCAGATCGGGTTGCTGGTCAGGATTGCTATCATATTTTCCCGGAGAAAAATCAACATAGAAAGCATCAATAGCTCGCCTTCTGAAATTGATACCATTTCACGGTTTACGTTGGTGATTAATGAGACGGAAGATGTAGTGAAGAAAGTTGCCCGCCAGATTGAAAAGCAGGTAGAGGTACTGAAAGTCTATTATAATACCAACGACGAGATCATATGGCAGGAGATGGCACTTTATAAGGTAAGCACCGATGAAATAGCCGAAAAGGTAAAAGTAGAACGGTTACTTCGTGAATACGGAGCCCGCGCAGTGGTGATCAGGAAAGACTACACGGTATTTGAAACCAGTGGCCATCGCGAAGAAACGCAGAAGTTGGTGGAAGTGCTCAGTGAAGTGGGCCTCATCGAATTCGTTCGAAGCGCCCGGGTCGCCATTATAAAAGGAAGCCGTGGTTTCCATGAAAAGCTACGCGAATTCGAAGCCGCTCAACCCGGAGAAGAAGCAGTTGAAAACGAATACCTGAATAAACAGGATGAAGTCTTCAGCATGTAATTCATAAGAAACGTTCTGAACGTTTGACCTGGTTGTCGGGCTCTCTTCTGGATAGTGATAACGGGTACAGCAAAAAACTGTTTCTCCATACAAAAATGCTTTAGCATTCTGATTTAAACTCTAAAAAAACAAACCCCGGAGTGGGGTAAACTAAAACTTGCATTATGGCAAAACTAAATTTTGGTGGTGTTGAAGAAAACGTGGTTACACGTGAAGAATTTCCATTGGAGAAAGCACAGGAGATATTGAAAGACGAAGTTGTTGCGGTGATTGGATATGGTGTTCAGGGACCCGGACAAGCATTGAACCAGAAAGAAAATGGTATTAATGTTATTGTTGGCCAACGTCAAAACTCAAAATCGTGGGAAAAAGCTGTTCGCGACGGATTTGTACCTGGCGAAACGCTTTTCGATATCGAGGAAGCACTCGAAAGGGGAACGATCATTTGTTACCTGCTTAGTGATGCCGCTCAAATTCAGTTATGGCCAACCGTTAAAAAGCATTTGACCAAAGGAAAGGCACTTTATTTTTCTCATGGCTTTGGCATTACTTATAAAGAACAAACAGGGATTGTACCCCCGGATGATGTTGATGTTTTCCTGGTGGCGCCAAAAGGTTCAGGCACGTCATTAAGAAGAATGTTCTTACAGGGTCGTGGGCTAAACAGCAGCTATGCAATCTTCCAGGATGCGACCGGCCGTGCTTTCGAGCGTGTTGTGTCTTTAGGAATTGCAATCGGTAGCGGCTACCTCTTTGAGACCGATTTCCGTAAAGAGGTTTTCTCCGACCTTACAGGAGAGCGCGGGACGTTGATGGGTGCAATACAAGGTATTTTTGCAGCACAGTTCGACGTATTGCGTTCAAAAGGGCACTCTCCTTCCGAAGCATTTAACGAAACCGTAGAAGAACTAACGCAATCGCTTATGCCGTTGGTGGCTGAGAATGGTATGGACTGGATGTATGCCAACTGCTCAACAACAGCACAAAGGGGCGCACTGGATTGGTGGAAAAAATTCAGGGATGCAACCTTGCCGGTGTTTAACGACTTATACGAAAGCGTTGCGAGTGGCAAAGAAGCAGCTAAATCAATCGAAAGCAACAGTAAAACCGATTACCGTGAAAAGCTGGAGGAAGAATTAAGGGAACTGCGCGACAGTGAAATGTGGCAAGCGGGTAAAACAGTACGGAGTTTACGCCCGGAAAACCAGGCTCCGGCATTCGAAACCCAGGAAAGTGCAGGCAAATCAGCTGTTACAGTAGATCCGGTTTCTGTATAAAGAAAAACTAACCAGATAAATGCAAAATCAGCAACCAAATATCGGAACAGGAAGAACCCGTAATTCTACGGGTGTGGAGCTCGATTTTGCCTCAGCTGCAGAAAGAATAAAGCAAGTGGTGAATAAAACACCACTTGCTTATCATCACCACCTTTCCAGGAAGTTTGCTTGTAACATCTTCTTGAAACGGGAGGATTTGCAGGTAGTGCGTTCGTATAAGATAAGAGGCGCCTACAATATGCTTAGCAGCCTGCCTGCGGAAAGCCTGAAGTGTGGGGTGGTTTGTGCGAGTGCGGGCAATCATGCACAGGGGTTTGCGCTATCGTGTAAAAAGCTGAATGTAAAAGGGGTTGTATTTATGCCCTCGATAACCCCGCACCAAAAGATTCAGCAAACCAGGATGTTTGGCGAAGAAAATATTGAGATCGTTTTGACGGGCGATACCTACGATGATTGTGCAGCAACCGCGAAGAAGTATACCCGCGATCACAACATGACGTTTATACCCGCTTTTGATGATTACAGGATTATAGAGGGCCAGGCAACCGTAGGGGTGGAAATTCATGAGGAATTATCACCAATAGATTACATCTTTCTGCCGGTTGGTGGTGGCGGCCTTGCTGCCGGGGTTGGAAGTTATTTTAAAACGGTTAGTCCAAAAACCCGGCTGATCGGTATTGAACCCGAGGGCGCGCCATCAATGCTAACGGCGATAAAACAAGGCCATCCTGTAACCCTCGATAACATCGAGCGCTTTGTAGACGGTGCTTCCGTAAAAAGGGTTGGCGATCTTACCTTTTCGATTTGCAAGGATGTACTAAGTGATATGCACCTGGTTGCAGAAGGTAAAGTGTGCTCAACCATATTAAAACTGTACAACGAAGACGCCATTGTAGTAGAACCTGCAGGTGCACTTTCGATTGCAGCATTAGATGATTATGCCGACCAGATCAAAGGCAAAACAGTAGTTTGTATTGTTAGCGGTAGCAATAACGATATTGCCCGCATGCAGGAGATTAAGGAAAGGGCGCTTCAATACGAAGGATTAAAGCACTACTTCCTGATCCGTTTTGCCCAACGGCCTGGCGCATTAAAAGAATTTGTAAATGATGTTCTAGGTCCAACTGATGATATTACCCGCTTTGAATACATTCAAAAGCATAATAAAGAATCCGGCCCCGCTTTGGTGGGGGTTGAACTCGAATCCAAAGAGGATTACGAGATCTTATTGCGAAATTTGGATCGCTTGCACATCAATTATACAGAACTGAATAAAAATAATAACCTGTTTGAATACCTGGTTTAACACTTAACGATTGCCGAAGCCAAGTGCTTTACTGAACTATTAAACTTATGACTATGACAGGCTCCGGATTATATTCTCCAGAATTTGAACACGACTCCTGTGGTATCGGCTTTATTGCAAACATAAAAAGCAACAAGTCGCACCAGATCGTTTCGGATGCACTTACCATATTGGAAAATATGGAACACCGAGGTGCCTGTGGTTGTGAAAACAACACAGGTGATGGCGCCGGGCTGACCATTCAGACCCCGCATGAATTCTTCTTTGATGAGTGCATTAAGCAGGGTGTTCACCTGCCCGCCTTTGGTAAGTATGGCGTCGGCATGATCTTTTTCCCGAAAGACGTTCCTCTTCGTGAAGAATGCCGCGACATCTTTAACCGGGCTGCTGAAAAGCTCGGCCTGGAAGTGTTGCATTATAGAAAGGTTCCTGTAAATCCCGATGATATCGGTGCTACTGCCCTATCGGTAGAACCAGAAATCGAACAGGTATTTATTGGCTGTCCCGATCACATCTTCAATCGCGAAGATTTCGAACGAAAGTTGTTTATACTGCGCAACTATGCCACACATACCATTAATAATACCGTAAGAAAAGATGAAATCGGGTTTTACCTGGCTTCACTTTCTTACAAGATCATCATATACAAAGGGCAACTAACCAGTACCCAGCTTCGCCATTACTTCCCTGATCTACGTGATAAAAGGGTAGTCTCGGCTTTCGGTCTGGTTCACTCGCGTTTTGCTACCAACACTTTTCCTTCCTGGAAGCTTGCACAGCCGTTCAGGTTTATCGCTCATAACGGTGAAATAAATACATTGCAAGGTAACCTTAACTGGCTTAAAACCAGTGAAAAGGGCTTTTCATCTCCATTCTTCTCGAGAGAAGAAATGGACATGATCTTACCCCTAGTCACGCCCGGGCAGTCGGACTCTGCATGCCTTGATAATATGATTGAGCTACTTACACTAAGTGGCCGATCGCTACCCCACGTCATGATGATGCTCATTCCCGAAGCATGGGATGGCAACGAAAGTATGGACCCGGTGAAGAAGGCTTTCTATGAGTTCCATGCCTGCTTCCAGGAACCATGGGACGGACCGGCATCCATTTCGTTCACCGACGGTAAGATCATCGGCGCCACACTTGACCGGAACGGATTACGTCCGTCGAGGTATTGCATAACATCTGACGACAGGGTTGTGCTTGCATCGGAGACCGGTGTTGTACCTATTGATCCCAGCCTGATTATTGAAAAAGGCAGACTTCAACCGGGCAAGATGTTCGTGGTTGACCTTGAGCAAGGCAAAGTGATCAGCGATGATGAATTGAAGAAAACCATCTGCTCTCAAAAGCCTTATGCAGAATGGTTGAACAAGTATAAGATCAGGTTGGAAGAACTACCGGAGCCCCGTGTTATGTTTACCCACCTTGAACACGATGCGATCGTAAAATACCAGAAAGCATTTGGCTATACATCAGAGGACATCGAGAGAATAATCACACCGATGGCTATCGACGGTAAAGAACCCATTGGCTCTATGGGAACGGATGTTCCCCTTGCCGTGCTGAGTGATCAGCCCCAACACCTGACCAGCTATTTCAAACAGCTGTTTGCTCAGGTGACAAACCCGCCGATCGACCCTATTCGCGAGCGATTGGTGATGTCGTTGGCAACATTTGCCGGCAGCAATGGCAACATCCTGGCTGAAGATCCACTGGCCTGCCATACGGTTGCACTTAACCACCCTGTGCTAAGCAACAGGGAGCTTGAGAAAATACGAAGTATCGATACAGGCATTTTCCAGGCAAAAACGCTCCAGACCTATTTCAACGCAAATGGGAAGCCTGGCGCATTACAGCGTGGACTGGACCGTTTATGCCGCTACGCAGTAGATGCAGTAGACGATGGTTTTGAAGTGCTGGTGCTTTCAGATCGTGCAATCGACTCCGAGCACGCACCGATCCCTTCACTGCTTGCCGTATCAACCGTGCATCATCACCTTATCAGGAAGGGTTATCGCGGAAAGGTTGGGCTTATTGTAGAGGCGGGAGACGTATGGGAAGTTCATCACTTTGCCTGCCTGATTGCATTTGGAGCAACGGCAATCAATCCTTACCTCGTATTATCAACCATACGTGATCAGAAGATCTCGAATAAGATTGAAACTGCTTTGGATGATAGCCAGTTGAAGAAAAACTACATCAAGGCCGTAAATGATGGCTTGTTGAAAGTGTTTTCTAAAATGGGGATCTCCACCCTTCAATCGTACCAGGGAGCACAGATTTTTGAAATTATCGGTCTGAATAAAAGTGTTGTGGACAAGTGTTTCACAGGAGCCACTTCCCGGATTGAGGGCATGGGGCTTGATGAAATTGCAAGAGAAGCACTAACCAAACACCTTGTTGCCTTTTCGAAGAAGGCAAGTCCCTTCGAGCGCCTGCCCGAAGGAGGGGTGTATGAGTGGAGAAGAAAAGGTGAGTTCCACCTGTTTAACCCACAAACCATTCACCTTTTACAGTATTCAACCCGGATGAACGATTACGGGGTATTTAAAAAGTATACAAAACTGGTGGACGACCAGGGTGAAAAAGCCTGTACGATCCGGAGCCTGTTCCAGTTCAAACCAAACAGGCCGTCCATCTCAATAGATGAGGTAGAGCCTGCTGAAAATATATGGAAGCGTTTTGCAACCGGCGCAATGAGCTTTGGCTCCATTTCGCACGAGGCTCACTCAACGCTTGCCATTGCAATGAACCGCCTTGGCGGTAAAAGTAATACCGGTGAGGGTGGCGAAGACGAACTGCGTTACGAACGCCTTGAAAACGGCGACTCAATGCAATCTGCAATCAAGCAGGTAGCCTCTGCAAGGTTTGGCGTAACAAGCTATTACCTTACAATGGCGCAGGAACTACAAATCAAGATGGCACAAGGTGCAAAGCCGGGTGAAGGTGGACAATTACCAGGTCATAAAGTTGATGATTGGATTGGCAAAGTCAGACATGCAACCCCTGGAGTTGGTTTGATTTCTCCCCCACCCCACCATGACATCTATTCGATCGAAGACCTTGCTCAATTAATCTTTGATTTAAAAAATGCAAATCGAGCCGCAAGGATAAACGTCAAGTTGGTATCAAAGGCAGGGGTTGGAACGATCGCCGCGGGTGTGGTGAAAGCAAAAGCCGATGTTGTGCTTATTGCCGGTAACGACGGAGGAACGGGTGCTTCCCCAATCAGTTCAATCAAACACGCAGGTTTACCATGGGAGCTTGGACTTGCCGAAACCCACCAGACCCTTGTTAAGAACAGGCTCAGGAGCCGGGTTGTTGTGCAGACCGACGGGCAGTTGAAAACTGGTCGCGACATAGCCGTTGCAACCTTGCTTGGTGCAGAAGAATGGGGTATTGCTACCGCTGCCCTTGTAGTTGAGGGATGTATTATGATGCGCAAATGTCACCTGAATACTTGTCCGGTGGGTATCGCAACACAGGATGCTGAATTAAGAAAACGCTTCCCCGGTGATGCTGACCACGTGGTTAACTTTTTCAAATTCATCACTGAAGAGTTCCGGGAAATCATGGCTGAACTCGGCTTCAGAACCGTTGATGAAATGGTTGGACAAGTAGATTGTCTTGAAGCACGGACCGACGTTAAGCACTGGAAGTATGGCAAACTTGATTTGTCACCTATCTTATACAAACAGCCTGCAGACGCATCTACCGGTTTATACAACCAGGAAGCACAGGATCATGGCTTGACTGAATTACTTGATTGGAAACTTCTTAAAGCAGCACAACCTGCCCTGAAAAATGCGCAAAAGGTAACCGCGGAATTCACAATAAAGAATACTGATCGTACTGCCGGGACCATTCTGTCGAACGAGATCTCTAAACTCTACAAATCAACTGGGCTGCCTGAAGATACCATCCATTACAAGTTCTATGGTACGGCCGGCCAAAGTTTCGGAGCCTTTAATACCAGTGGTGTCACGCTTGAACTTGAAGGTGACGCTAACGACTACTTTGGTAAGGGTTTATCTGGTGCCAAATTGATTGTGTATCCATCGCAAAATGCCGGGTTTATACCTGAGGATAATATCATCATCGGTAACGTTGCGTTTTATGGCGCCACATCCGGAACTGCCTACATCCGGGGAAAGGCCGGTGAAAGGTTTGCGGTAAGAAACTCTGGTGTTAGTGCAGTAGTGGAAGGAGTTGGCGACCATGGATGCGAATACATGACCGGTGGAAGGGTTGTAATACTTGGTGATACCGGCAGGAACTTCGCAGCTGGAATGAGCGGTGGACTCGCCTATATATACGACGTAAAAGGAACCTTTGCTACGCTTTGTAACATGGAAATGGTAGACCTCGACTGGTTATCGGACCAGGATTGGGTTGAGTTGAAACAGTTGATTTCAGATCATTACGCTTATACCAATAGCAGTGTTGCTAAGTTTATCCTGGAAGATTTCGAAAACCAGTCGAAGAACTTTGTAAAGGTCTTTCCAAAAGACTACAAGCGTGTATTGGCTTCGAAACCGCGTACGAGCGAAAAAGAAACCGTTCGGAAAGATTAGTCAAACCGAACAGCATTAGAGCGCAGTAAGATATCAAATCACCATTAACTCCTGCTAGCAGGGCTTAAATAATAGCACGAAATGGGTAAACCCACTGGATTTTTAGAATTTACAAGAGAACTGCCAGCCAAGCGGCCCGTTGAAGAACGCGTTCACGATTTCAAAGAATTCGTTCACCGGTACGAAAGCGACAAGTTAAACCGGCAGGCTGCGCGGTGTATGGATTGCGGTATTCCTTTCTGCCACCAGGGTTGCCCCCTGGGCAATATCATCCCGGAATTTAACGACGCTGTTTACCGGGAGAACTGGGCAGAAGCCTATGAGATCCTTTCGGCAACCAACAATTTCCCGGAATTTACCGGAAGGATTTGTCCGGCACCATGCGAAAGCGCATGCGTATTGGGCATCAACCAGCCGCCGATTACCATTGAAGAGATTGAGAAACATATTATTGAAGTTGCCTTTGATAAGGGCCTGGTCAAACCGTTTAAATCCATCACAAGAACTGGTAAAAGTGTAGCTGTTGTTGGCTCCGGTCCGGCAGGACTTGCTGCAGCGGCGCAACTGAATTATGCCGGACACTCGGTAACCGTTTTCGAAAGAGATGACGAACCAGGCGGCTTGCTGCGTTATGGTATTCCGGACTTCAAGTTGGAAAAGTGGGTTGTTGAAAGAAGAATCAACCTGATGATTGAAGAAGGGATTGTTTTTAAATGCAACGCGGAGGTAGGTGTTAACGTTAGTATTCATGACTTATTAAGAACTTTTAATGCCATCGTTCTTGCTGGCGGATCTACCATACCACGTGACCTGAATATTCCGGGAAGAGAACTAAATGGTGTTGCTTTTGCAATGGATTTTTTAACACAGCAAAACCGAAGGGTGAGTAACAAACAGGTAGATCGCGAACTACTTGCAGGTGGTAAAGACGTTGTTGTAATTGGGGGTGGCGATACTGGCAGCGATTGCGTGGGTACCTCAAACCGGCAAGGTGCAAACTCCGTAACACAATTCGAGCTGCTACCTAAGCCGCCAGCCAGTCGAACTGATTTCATGCCCTGGCCGTCGTTCCCGATGGTACTCAAAACAACGTCATCACATGAAGAAGGTGCTGATCGCAAGTGGGCTACTGCAACAAAGGCTTTCCTGGGAGATGAAAATGGTAATTTAAGAGCTTTAAATATCGTTGACCTGGAATGGAAGCTGAGCCCCGATGGCAGGCCCGCCCAGTTTGTAGAAATCGCTGGTTCGGAGCGGGAAATACCGTGTCAGCTTGCCTTGCTTGCAATGGGTTTTGTACACCCCCAACACAAGGGACTGATTAACGATATGGGTGTTGAAGTAGATGAACGGGGGAACGTAAAGGCGACCGAAAAAAGCTACCAGACCAATATCCAAAAGGTATTTTCGGCAGGTGATATGCGAAGGGGGCAGTCGCTGGTTGTATGGGCAATAAACGAAGGTAGAGAATGTGCAGAAAAAGTGGACCAGTACCTGAAAGTATAGAAAATTAGGCCGTAGAGGATCCTTAAGCAGATTTTAATACTGTAAGCACCGGTTAGTTGCAAAACTAGCCGGTGCTTTTTTTTGCGCCTTTTAAGAATTGAAATGCAATGAGTTATCTATTGACTAATTTGTCTTCTACTGGCATTCGAAAGGGGTGAAAAGTATCATACCAATCATATATGAATTATAAAAATATGAGTTATTTGATAAACATCTAAGTTCTACACTGTATTTTTAGGCTGATAAGATATATTAATATATTTTATAATCATTAACCTAAATCTTTTGTATGAGGACTTTGACTTTCAGAAATGCCGCTCCGTTTATTGTTTTAGTGGCAATAGCATTCGGGGCGATTTTTATTCCTTCCCTACCCAATTTCGATGATGCCGGCAAGTACAGCAGCGCAGACATTGCCTGGATTATTGTAGCAACCGCGCTGGTTTTTCTAATGACTCCGGGTCTCGCGTTTTTTTACGGCGGTATGGTTCATCGTAAGAACGTGATCTCCACCATGATCAAAAGTGTGGTGGCAGCAGGGGTGGTTAGTATTCTATGGGTAACTGTTGGTTATAGTCTTTGTTTCGGAGAATCCTTTCACGGGTTTATTGGTAACCCAATGACGCACTTCTTTTTCAAGGGCGTAAACTCAGGTGCTCCATGGAGCCTTGCACCAACAATTCCGCTAACGCTATTTGCATTGTTCCAGCTCATGTTTGCGATTATTACGCCCGGACTGGTTGTGGGTGCTGTAGCGGAAAGAATTCGTTTTACTTCCTACATTCTCTTCATTGCAATATTCAGCCTGGTAGTGTATGCGCCACTTGCACACTGGACATGGCACCCTGAAGGTTTCCTTTTTAAAATGGGGGTACTTGATTTTGCGGGCGGAACAGTGGTACACATTTCTGCAGGTATGGCCGCCCTTGCCGGTGCGCTGGTGTTAAAGCGCCGCAAATCGCATCTTGAGAAGCAGGAAATACCACCAGCAAACATTCCTTACGTGTTAATTGGAACAGGTTTACTTTGGTTTGGCTGGTTTGGCTTTAACGCAGGTTCAGCACTGGGTGCAAACGCCCTCAGCGTTTCTGCTTTCGCGACAACTAATACAGCCGCAGCGGCAGCTGGCTTATCCTGGATGTTCTTTGATGTATTAAGGGGTAAAAAACCTTCTGTACTGGGTTTTTGTATCGGTGCTGTTGTTGGCCTTGTTGCCATAACACCAGCAGCAGGATTTGTAGCCATCCCACAAAGTATCTTTATCGGTGTAGTAGCCGCAATCATTTCGAACGTAGCAGTTTACTATAAATCCAAATCAAAATTGGATGATACACTTGACGTTTTCCCTTGCCATGGTGTAGGCGGTATGGTAGGTATGTTAATGACCGGGATCTTCGCTTCAAAGACGGTTAATCCTGCAGGAAACGACGGGCTATTTTATGGTAATGCAACATTCTTCTTCACACAGTTAAAAGCACTCGGACTTGTAGTCGCATACAGTTTCATAGTGTCTTACGCAATCTTTAAACTGATCAATTTAATTCAGCCAATCAGGGTTAGCTCTGCTGATGAAGAATTGGGTCTTGATGCAAGCCAGCACAACGAAAAATACCTGCAGGGAACCTTGCTGGTTTCTTCTAATGGTGTAGTTAAACAAGAAGAAAGAGCAGAAACACTGTAAAAACTTGTCGCAAAAGTTCTTACGGTTCTACTCTTTCTATTTACAAAAACAAAAACGTCAACAATGTTAAGAAAAATTTTCACAACGGCCCTCGGGCTGGCTACAATCGGCTGCATTCAAGCGCAGGATTCAAAAGACAGCTCCAAAACAGCGGCCTTTAAGCTCTCAGGATCAGCGGATGTTTATCACCGTTATAATTTTCATAATCCTGAGTCTGCGCCTTACAACAATCTAACAAGTTTCACCAATTCACACAGATCATTTGAATTAGGGATGGCTTCCATTAAGGCCGAACACAGTATTGGAAAAGTAGGAATGGTTGCCGATCTTGGCTTTGGTCGCCGCGCAGATGAATTTTCGTACAACGATGCAAATTCAAGGGTAGCGATCAAGCAACTTTATCTTACGTATGCGCCTTCTTCTGCTGTAAAGTTTACCGCCGGTAGTTGGGGCACCCATATTGGATACGAGTTGGTAGATGCCTATTTAAACAGGAACTACAGCATGAGCTATATGTTCTCTTACGGTCCATTTTTCCACACCGGGATTAAAGCAGATTTTGCTCTTGGTGGCAAGACTGGTTTGATGGTGGGCTTAACCAATCCAACCGACCTGAAAACTGCTACGGGAATGCCGAAGATGGTCATTGGCCAGTTTTCAACCGGCAGTAAAGACGACAAATTCAAAGCTTACGTTAACTTCCAGGGCGGAAAGTACAACGACTCAGCCCGGTTAAACCAGGGTGATGTTGTATTGACTTATGCCTTTTCTCCAAAGTTCAGCATGGGCTATAATGGCACGGTGCAATCAAGATCGGGTAAGAATGCCAAAAAAGAATGGTTGGACGGCAACACCTGGTGGGGTTCTGCCTTATACCTGAACGCCGATCCGACTGACTGGTTTGGCTTGACTCTAAGGGGAGAATACCTGAGCGATGATAAGTCGGTACTTGGCTTTGATGGCAATGTATTCGAGACTACACTTTCTGCAAACTTCAAGATCGACAACCTTACCTTAATCCCTGAGATCCGCCTGGATAATGGCAGTACGCCACAAGGCCTATTTGTAAAAAACAGTGGTGCATCAACAAAGTCGACCGGCAGCCTTTTACTTGCAGCAGTTTACCACTTTTAATTACCAGCTAATTAACGCCACCCAAAATATTTACGGTTATTAAGACAATGAAAACCCGTTGACCAATTTCATATGGCAAGCAATCGTTATAGGCCGTCCATTTCCATGGACGGCCTTATTTTTTGATTGACCATTTTCCGCGCCGGGTCCGTTCGATTGAATTAAAAATTAAAAATGTAAAATGTAAAAATGGGCCTTGACGAGTTGGCGCTTATACAACTTTTAAATCAATGTCGTTTAGTTCAACTAATTGGCCGATAAAAGCTATGCAGTACAAGAGTGCAACGCAACGATGTTCAATAGAAATCCTTCAGCCGGGACCATAAAAAAACCTCACTTAAAAACATTCTTTACAATCAGAAGAATCTTTTTTTTAATAAAGAGACAAGCATTATTTATCAACGAACATCTGTCAATGCATTCCTCTTATCCGCGATGCGTATTCCACTAACCTCCTCTCTGCGCAAACCTCTGCTGCTCCCGTTCTCTGCGGTTATTCTTCGAGCAATCCGCAATTCGCTAATCCGTAATCCGCCAATCCTCCTCTCTGCGCAAACCTCTGCCTCTCCCATTCTCTGCGGTTATTCGTCAAGCTATCCGCTATCCGCAAATCCGTAATCCGCCAATCCTCTTCTCTGCGCAAACCTCTGCTGCTCCCGTTCTCTGCGGTTCTTCTTCGAGCTATCCGTAATTCGCCAATCCTCTTCTCTGCGCAAACCTCTGCTTCTCCCATTCTCTGCGGTTATTCTTCAAGCTATCCGCTATCCGCAAATCCGTAATCCGCCAATCCTCTTCTCTGCGCAAACCTCTGCTTCCCCGATTCTCTGCGGTTATTCTTCAAGCTATCCGCTATCCGCAAATCCGTAATCCGCCAATCCTCTTCTCTGCGGTTCTTCTTGGACCTATCCGTAATCCGCTAATCCGTAATCCGCCGATCCGTAATCCGCCAATCGGGGTTTACGCTGAGTTTCTACCCGCATTGATAATACCAAACGAAGTACGAACAACCAGTCGCTCGAAGGAATCCTTTATCACGTCTTTTACCATTCTTGCTTCCATATCGCGGATCCGGCTGATGGCATACTGTTGAATGGTGGTAAGCGGTAGCACGATCCGCTCGCGCATTTCAATTGATAACGACTCAACAGGGTAACCTTCCATGAGTTTGCTGTTTCCGGTTAGCTTGAGCAGGTACTTTTCAGTAAGCTGGTACTCATCAAAGATCATGCGCCAGATCTCACCATATTGCGGGTGCGCGGACAGGTATGCGGTCAGTGGAAAAAAGCACTTCTTCATCGCCATCTCGCAGTTATCAATCAGGGTTTTGAAGTACAGCGAGGAGGCATACAACGCTTTTAACTTGTTTAGCTGACCCCCGCTTTCAGCAGCTTTCAAGGCAGTTCCTACTCCATAGTATCCAGTAACATTTTGTTTCAACTGGCTCCATGCACCAACAAATGGAATAGCCCTGAGATCTTTTAATGTCAGGCGGGATGAACCCCGGCGGGTTGGCCTGCTACCGATGTTGGTTTCGCCATAAAAATTCAGCGGACTTACATAAGCAAGGTAGCTTAGAAAACAAGGATGATTCTTTAAGGTCTTATAGGCTTCAAAACTACTGTTTGAAAGTTCCTGTATCAACTGGTCGTCTTCGGTAGAAAGGGTCTTTTCTTTGGTTGAAAAAAGCTCGTTGGAAATACCTGCATTCAGCAGCTGCTCAATGTTAAAACCAGCAGAGTCGTCGGTTCCGAAATTGGAACTAATGGTTTGACCTTGTATGGTAAGCTGAATTTCTTCGCTGGAAATATTTTTTCCCATCGAGGCATAAAACTGGTGGGTTTTACCACCGCCGCGCGCTGGCGGACCACCCCGGCCATCAAAGAAAACAACCTCGATGCCGTGCTCGCGCGAAATACGTGTGAGCTCTTCTTTAGCCTTATAGATGCCCCAATTTGCCATCAGGTAGCCACCATCTTTTGTACCGTCGGAAAAGCCTACCATGATGGTTTGCCTGTTCTTCCGGCGCTTCAGGTGCTTATGGTACACCGGGTTTGTATAAAGCGTTGACATGATTTTAGAAGCATTCTGAAGGTCGTCGATGGTTTCAAAGAGCGGAACAATATCGACGGTAAGTTCATCTGTCTTCCAGCCATTCAACAGGAACAAGCCAAATACTTCTATTACATTAAGTGCAGAATTGCACTGGCTGATGATATAGCGGTTGCATCCATTTTCACCGTTGTGTTGCTGTATGGACCTGATCGCAGTCATGGACTGCATCGTATCTTTTATTACCCCGTCTTCGTAAAGTTCGATATTCGCCGAGCCGGAGCAATTCGTCAGCAACGCCAACTTCTCCTCTTCGTTTAGCGTATTGTAGTTTTTTGGCAACAGATCCTCGCGTAGACTGATTGCCTCCAAAACCTGGTTGTGAACAGAACTTTCCTGCCTGATATCAAGCGCCGCGAAATACAATCCAAATACACCAACCTTGCTCATAAGGTTATCTACCAGGTGAACAAACAAACCGTTGTGCTCGTATATGATGATCTCACGAATCTTCTGCAGGGTTTCATAAATTTCCTGGCTCGAGATATCTGTCCGTTGGTTGGGGACAAAAATATTGTTATAGAGCTTAACCTCCAGGTCTGCCACAATCGTTTCGAGCCCTTTAAAAGTGAGACGCCTTTTCAACCGGCGTACATCCTGGTAATAACATTTGATGATTGCTGAACGAAGCGCCTCTGCAACGCGAACCGTAGTTTCGGTTGTTACATTCGGGTTGCCATCGCGGTCGCCACCCGGCCAGAAGCCCATAGTAATAACCGGGTTTTGCGTAGACAGCGCATGCGGAAACTGGCCCCTTAAATTGGAGATGATTTTTCCTGCTGCAGAATAAAAAACGTTTTCGAGATACCACAGAAGGCTTATCGCCTCATCGTAAGGCGTAGGTTTTTGTTTCTTATAAAATGGTGTTTTACCTAGTTGTCTCAGGTACATATTTACCTGGCTGGTATTATCGTCGTTTAAGGCACGTGCAAGGTCGTTGATGATACCAAGCACTGATCCGGGATAAAACTGGGTTGGATGCGCGGTGAGTACAAGGCGAATGGAAAAGTCTTTTAACTTCTTGGCGAGTTTATCCTCCGCACCGGCCTGTTGTATTTCCGAGGCGAGGTGTTTGAGTGTACCCATTCCACTGATGTCGTGAACCTCGCGAAATGCAGCATCCTCGAGGGCATCGAAGAGTACAACCTGGCGTTCAACATACTGAACAAAGCGGAACAACATATCGGCCTTTTCACGATCATTACTTACCGTAACATAGCGGTTGAAAAAATCTTCAAGTATCTGAACCGGGCTTTGATTCTTTTTGTAACCCTCTTCACAGTGGTTTAATAAAAGGGAAAGCAGGATCCCTGTCTTTTCAATTCTATGAAAAGGCAGTGCAGTAAATAAGCTGTTGTACAGCTGAAATTTAAGCCCGACGTGATTATTGAATTGCTGCAAACTCCTCGACTGGTGAAACATGAGAGCGGATTTTTGATCGTTACAAAAGTATGGCAGGCAGCAGTAGAAAGTGCCGGGTGAAAATAGTTATATCTCCTGATTCCGTATTCTCTTTTATTATTTTGTTTAACGGTTATCATTTTTAATTATCTTGTACCCCATTATCTATTCGTGATACCGACTCCGGAATATATTATCCCTTTTACGGTCAGCGTGGCTACCTCAGCTATTCGCATTATTATTGCAACCCGTTAGGGTTGTACATGTTCCATATTATCCCTCGGGCCACAAGCCGCACAAACCTTAGCGGTTCAAGTACTACTTTTATTCATTAAACAAAAGGTTCATGCAAGTTTTAAAATTTGGTGGAAGTTCAGTTGCAAATGCTGCCAACATTCAAAAGGTGGTTTCCATTTTACAACAATCATCCAACGAAAAGAAAGTTGTTGTGGTGTCTGCATTAGGCGGCATCACCGACATTTTACTCGAATGTGGTTCCCTGGCAGCGTCGGGGAATGAATTATATAAAGAGAAACTTGAGATTATTGAGAGCCGCCATCTTGAAACCATCCGCGAACTCATACCAGTTACCCACCAGAGCAGGATACTCAGCCTTGTAAAAACACAGTGCAACGAACTGGAAGATATCTGTAATGGCATCTACCTGTTAAAAGAACTTTCGTTAAGAAGTAAGGACAGAATTGTTAGTTATGGCGAATTACTATCCTCGCAGATCATTGTTGCAAGGCTACAAACGATGGAAGTAAATGCGGGCTGGAAAGATGCGAGAGAAATCATCGTAACCGACAGCAACCATACTTTTGCAGCCGTTGATTTTACAGAAACCAACAAAAAAGTTGTAGCCTGGTTTACGGGCAACGAAGCCGATATCACCATCGTGCCGGGCTTTATTGCAGGCGATGCCAACGGTGTTGCGACAACACTTGGCCGTGGTGGTTCTGATTATACCGCAGCAATTATCGCTGCTGCACTTGATGCATCGCTTGTGGAAATATGGACGGATGTATCGGGCATGATGACCGCCGATCCAAGGTTGGTTTCCACAGCAAAAGTCATCCCCCACATCTCCTACCAGGAAGCAATGGAACTTTCGCATTTTGGCGCAAAGGTTATCTACCCTCCTACCATCCACCCGGTAATGAAAAAAGGAATCCCGGTTTGGATCAAAAACACATTTGCCCCCGCCGACGAAGGCACCCTTATCGAGCGGGTATCACCAAAAAACGGCAACAGTATTCGCGGAATATCCAGTGTTAACCGCATTGCATTGCTTAGCCTTGAAGGTAGCGGAATGGTGGGCATACCAGGCTTTTCAAAGAGGTTGTTTGAAGCTTTGGCGAACCAGAAAGTAAACGTAATACTCATCACGCAGGGATCGTCGGAACATTCTATTTGTGTTGGTATCGACGAGGCAAATGCCGGGCTTGCAAAAACAACGATCGATAATGCTTTTTCCTACGAGATTGAAACAGGTCGCGTAGAACCCCTGAACATTGAACAGGGTCTATCAATTGTTGCTCTGGTTGGCGACAATATGAAGAGCCACCCTGGTATCAGCGGAAAAATGTTTGGCGCCCTTGGCAGAAATGGGGTGAATGTGCGTGCAATTGCACAAGGCTCTTCCGAAAGAAATATATCAGCAGTAATCTCAAATGCTGATGTAAAAAAAGCAATCAACATTCTGCACGAAGAATTTTTCGAAACCACCTATAAACAGATAAACCTTTTTATTGCCGGCACCGGAAATGTAGGCAGCAAATTACTGGCGCAGCTCATTCAGCAGCAGGCTTACCTGCAGGAACACATGCGGTTACAAATTAGGATTGTTGGCATTGCAAACAGCCGCAAAATGTTCTTTAACGATGAGGGTATAGATGGCTCGAACTGGAAAGCATTACTCGACCAGGGCGAAGCGATGAACATAGAACGTTTCATCAACATTATTCAATCGAAGAATATGCGCAACGCCGTATTTGCCGACGTTACCGCGAATAGTGAAATAGCCACTTATTATGATCGCTTACTTAGCAAGAGCATCTCGATTGTTGCCTGCAATAAAATAGCGTGTTCATCAGCTTATGAATACTATAAAAAGCTGAAGGACCTTGCGCGCGAATACAATGCACAGTTCCTGTTTGAAACAAACGTTGGGGCCGGTTTACCAGTGATCGGAACTTTAAACGACCTGTTAAGAAGTGGCGACGAAGTAAACCGGATGGAAGCGGTTTTAAGCGGCACCCTCAACTATGTGTTCAATAATTACAATGGCGACAAACCCTTTGCAGAAGTGGTGAAGCAGGCACAAGATGAAGGCTATACAGAACCCGATCCTCGACTCGACCTCAGCGGCACTGATGTTGTTCGCAAGATCATGATCCTTGCCCGCGAAACAGGTGAACAAATTGAAATGGAAGACGTAACGAATAATTCTTTTATGCCGCCGTCGTGTATGGAAGGAACCGTGGCAAACTTTTACGAGGAAATGCCAAAACATGAAGCCCACTTTAAGCAATTATTTAAGGAAGCAAACGCACAGGGCAATAAACTAAAATTTGTGGCGAAGTACGAAAATGGGAAGGCTTCTGTTGGACTTCAACATATCCATCCGCAACACGACTTATATCATCTTTACGGAAAAGACAACGTAGTGCTGTTTTACACCAATCGTTACCCGGAGCAACCGCTTGTTGTAAAAGGTGCAGGGGCTGGGGCAGAGGTCACGGCTTCAGGTGTATTCGCCGATATCATCAGGGCGGGTCGAAATTAATCAATGATAGAAACATAGACAGCATAGAACGAACGTCGATGATCATAGATGGCCTGAATTATTCCGGAGTTTCCATCGACATACCCTTCAGTTTTGAAAATAGTTAAACATGCAAGCATCACCACATGGTAAATCTATAACCGTACATGCGCCAGGCACTGTAGCAAACCTCGTATGTGGTTTCGATGTTTTAGGCATGTGCCTGAATGAACCGCACGATATCATGCATGTTACCTTACTCGATGAGAGAAAGGTAGTAATAGAAAGTTTAGACGGCTATCCCCTTCCGTCCGATCCCCAGCAAAATACCGCCGGGGCGCCACTCATCGAAATGTTACATGAACTTGATCGTCAGATCGGCTTTCATGTTCAGATAAAAAAACAGATTAAACCCGGAAGTGGTATTGGCTCAAGTGCTGCGAGCGCAGCCGGTGCTGTTGTTGCGGCAAACCATTTACTGAACAATGTATTTACGAATACCGAAATGGTTCGTTTTGCTATGGCAGGCGAGAAAGTGGCCAGCGGTGTAAAACATGCCGACAATGTAGCACCCTGTATTTACGGGGGAATAACACTTATTCGATCAATTTTCCCCCTCGACATTATTGCCATACCTGCACCGGATTTGTATGTTACCGTGGTTCACCCCCAAATTGAAGTACGTACTGCTGACGCGAGGCAAATACTACGCAAAGAGGTATTACTTAAAGATGCTATTAAGCAATGGGGGAACATTGCCGGCCTCGTTGCAGGATTTATGAAAGGCGACCTTGAATTAATCGGCCGTTCACTGGAGGACGTAATCATTGAGCCCGTTAGAAGCATTCTCATCCCGGGCTTCAACGACGTAAAAACCAGGTGCCGCCAGGCTGGCGCTTTAGGTGGCGGAATATCGGGTTCAGGTCCGTCGATATTTATGTTAAGCCGCGACAAACAAACAGCAGACAACGTTGAAGGTGTTATGCAGGAAATTTATACCGCAATTGGTATCGACTTTCATACCTATGTTACCACCATTAACAAACAAGGCGTAACAGTTGCCCTTAAAGAGTTAAATCCGATACACGGGGAGGAACAACAGATCACAGGCTAGCCGACTTTGTGTAGCAGGCCCGCATGGCATGCACATAAAGTTGCCATTGCCACCGCCCCATTTTATCAAGAGGGTTGCACTGCCGGAATAATCTTTGTTGAACAATGGCCATTAAACTTATGGCCCACATTAAATCAGAAGAAGATGTTTTACTACAGTACCAATAAACAATCGTCAAAGGCAGACTTCAGGGAAGCAACCATTAACGGCCAGGCGCCTGATAAAGGCTTGTATTTTCCTGAACATATGCCTACTGTTCCTGCTGAAATGCTCAGCAACCTCGCCGGGTATTCCAAAGAGGAGATTGCCTACACCGTGATTGAACCTTATGTAGGCGACACCATCTCAAAAACGACGTTGCAAAAAATTGTCAGCGAAACAATCAATTTTGATTTTCCACTGGTAGCTGTTAACGAAAACATTTCTGCGCTGGAATTGTACCACGGACCTACACTAGCCTTTAAAGATGTGGGCGCACGATTCATGAGCCGGTGTTTGGGTCATTTTGTACAAGACAATAGCCGAAACGTAACCGTACTGGTAGCAACTTCGGGCGACACCGGTGGTGCAGTCGCAAACGGATTCTATGATGTAGATGGCGTCAATGTCGTTATTCTTTACCCATCAGGAAAGGTGAGCAGCGTGCAGGAATTACAGCTCACAACACTGGGCAAAAACATTCGTGCTATTGAAGTGAACGGCACGTTTGATGATTGCCAGCAGCTCGTCAAGCAGGCATTCTCCGATACCGGTTTAAATGAGCAGGTCTTTCTCACCTCTGCCAATTCTATCAACGTGGCAAGATGGCTACCACAGCAGTTCTACTATTTCTTTGCATTACGTCAGTGGCAGGAAAGCGAGCCGCCGGTAATATGTGTGCCAAGCGGAAATTTTGGAAACATTTGTGCAGGCCTCCTGGCACACGTTTCAGGGCTGCCGGTGAAACATTTTATAGCAGCATGTAATGCAAACGACGTTGTACCCCGGTATCTGAACAACGGCACTTATGAAACCCGTTCGTCCGTTTCTACGCTCTCAAATGCAATGGATGTTGGCAATCCAAGCAATTTCACGCGAATACTCGAAATGTTTCGCCACAGTTTTCCGGAGATAAAAGATGTACTCAGCAGCATTAGTGTTTCCGATGAGCTTACACGGCAAACCCTAAAATCGGTACTGGAGAAATATGATTACCTCACCGATCCTCATGGTGCGGTAGGCTACTATGCACTCGAACAATACCTTCAGCAACATCCGGGTGATAAGGGTATCTTCCTGGAAACAGCACATCCCATTAAGTTTTACGATGTAGTTGAACCCATTACTGAGAAAACGATAACTAAACCAGATGTCGTCACGGCTATCCTGAAGAAAACCAAAATGAGTTTCCAGATGGCCAACGACTACAGCATGTTGAAAGACTACCTCGTTAGTTAATTCTCAATGTCAATACGTTTTTATTGAACGACGTTTAAAGTTCTTGCATTCGGTAATTAAATTTGGTTAAAAACTTCGCCATTTCTGAATCATACTTATATTTGCCCCACAATGAACAACACAATCGCTTTCTTTGGTTTTTATTATTACTTCTTTAGTAAGAAGCCGGGAAGCTTTTGTTGAAACTGATTGAATAAAGAAATCAACATAAAAACTCCCGGCTCAAAAGGCCGGGAGTTTTCTTTTTGTACCAATTACAACTTGCTTATCTGATGGCGGTTAAGATTTCGATACAGGGTTTTGAAGGCAGCTTTCACCAGGCGGCTGCTCAACATTTTTTTGGCGACGTAGAAGTAATCACTTGTGCAACATTCAGGGAAGTGGTAAAAATTGCCGGCAATAAAAAAGAAAGCGACGGTGGCATAATGGCCATCGAAAATTCGATTGCCGGAAGCATCTTACCAAACTACAACCTTCTTCAAAAAAGCAACCTCCGGATTGTCGGCGAAATTTACCTGCAGATCAAACAAAACCTGCTTGTAAACCCCGGTATTAAACTTGAAGACATCCGTGAAGTGCATTCCCACCATATGGCATTACAACAATGCCTCGAGTATCTCGACAAGTTTAACTGGAAACTGGTTGAAACAGAAGATACTGCACTTAGTGCAAAACATATACATCAAACCAGGAGCAAACATATAGCTGCCGTAGCCAGCAAACTCGCCGCTGAACTTTATAACCTCGATGTGATTAGTCCGAATATTCACACGATGAAAAATAACTATACACGTTTCCTGGTGCTGCAGCGCGAGGGTTCGTTTGAACCGGTTGCACAGGCCAATAAGGCGTCTGTAAATTTTACCACCGATCACTCGAAAGGCAGCCTGGCAAAAGTGCTTACGCGAATAGCCGACGCAGGGATCAACCTGAGTAAGTTGCAGAGCTTCCCTATACCTGGCAGCGATTGGAAGTATAGCTTTCACGCCGATATGGAGTTTGAAAACATGCAACAATTTGATGTTGCCATTGAACAAATCAAGCCGGTAACCGAAGAAGTAAAAGTTTACGGCGTATACAAAAAAGGTAAAACCATTTAAGCGGCTATGAAACTATCGGATCGTTTAAACGGCATTGGTGAATATTATTTTTCCCAAAAGCTAAAGGAGATACAGGAGATGAACCAGGCCGGCGACAATGTCATCAACCTGGGCATCGGAAGTCCTGACCTTCCCCCGCATCCTGATGTAATTAAAACATTGCAGGACGAATCGGCAAAACCAAATGTGCACGGCTACCAGGGTTATAAAGGTGTCGACATCTTACGGAATGCCTTTGCGTCATGGTATAATAAATGGTACGGGGTATCATTAAATCCCGTCACCGAAATTCTACCGCTGATGGGTTCAAAGGAAGGTATCATGCATATTTGTATGACCTATCTTAACCAGGGTGACGAGGTACTTATTCCTAACCCGGGATATCCTACTTACAGCAGCGCGGTTCAGCTGGCGGGTGGTACCTGTATTACTTACGACCTTACCGAAGAAAACAACTGGTTTGTTGATTTTGAAAACCTGGAAACAAGGGATCTCTCCCGGGTGAAACTGATGTGGGCCAACTACCCCCAAATGCCTACCGGTCAATTGCCGGATACGCAGCAGTTTGAGGCACTGGTAGCGTTCGGGAAAAAACACGATATCCTCATCTGTCACGATAATCCTTACAGTTTTATACTCAATAAGAATCCGATCAGCATATTGGCTGTGGAGGGAGCAAAAGAAACGGCGATAGAATTGAATTCACTCAGCAAGTCGCATAATATGGCGGGCTGGCGTATGGGGGTTATGGTGGGTGCAAAAGAACGCATCGAAGAAGTGTTGCGTTTTAAAAGCAATATGGACAGCGGCATGTTTTTGCCACTTCAGCTTGCCGCCGCCAAAGCGCTTTCGCTTGAGCAGGATTGGCTCGAACAGGTGAACGCAGTTTACGCCAACAGAAAGCAAAAAGCTTATGCCTTGCTCGATCTACTAAACTGTACCTACGCCAAAGAACAGGCAGGTTTGTTTGTATGGGCAAAAATCCCTGCCGGCTACCAAAGCGGCTTCAAGCTAAGCGATGAAATACTTTATAACGCAAAAGTCTTTATCACTCCCGGCGGTATTTTTGGCCAGGCCGGCGACGGATTTATCCGCGTCAGCCTCTGCAGCCCTGAAGAAAAGTTTGACTTGTCCATAGAGCGAATACAAAAATTCTTAACAGCAAAATGACCGTAACCATTATAGGTGTTGGCCTCATCGGCGGATCTTTGGCATTGGCGCTCAAGGACAATGGCCTCGCAGGCAAGGTGATCGGCGTTGAAAGCAATAACCATCATGCGCAACGTGCGTTAGAGCTTGGCCTGGTGGATGAGATTAAAACCTTGACCGAAGCCATTTCCAGCTCGCAACTGGTGGTATTGGCCATCCCGGTAACCCAGGTTATGCAGGCCTTGCCATCGGTACTCGACCATGTTACCAACCAGGTGGTAATGGACGTGGGTTCCACGAAAGAAGGGGTTATAGCAGCGGTAACCAATCACAAAAACCGGTCGCGTTTTGTAGCGACGCATCCTATGTGGGGTACTGAATACAGTGGTCCTGAAGCCGCCCAGCACCAGGCATTTCGCGAAAAAGCCACCGTAATTTGCAACCGGGAAGAAAGTGACGGTGAGGCTGTAGCGCTGGTGGAGAATTTGTACCGGCAACTGGGTATGCACCTGTTGTACATGAATGCAAAAGATCACGACGTACACGTCGCCTATATCAGTCATATCTCCCACATTACGTCTTTCGCGCTGGCAAATACAGTTCTGGAAAAAGAGAAAGAAGAAGATGCGATCTTTGAACTGGCGAGTGCAGGTTTCGCAAGCACCGTGCGTCTGGCAAAGAGCAATCCCGCTACATGGACCGACGTTTTCCGGGAAAACAGGGAGAACGTGTTGGATGTATTAAATGAACACATCAGCCAGTTGCGGAAGTTTAAAGCCAGTCTTGAGAAAGAAAACTATGAATACCTCGAAGAACTGATGACCAATGCAAACAAGATCAAGCGGATCTTGAAGTGAGAAAGGGAGTGATGAATGATGAACCAATGTCGTTTACTTAAGGTGAGTGGCAGAAATTGGTGATTAAAGGGATGCGGTACAAGGGAGTGACACAACGATGTCAAATAGAATTCCCACAGCTGGTCACCAAAGATTTCTCTTAAATAAACGACATTGAATGATGAACTATAAATGATGGATGACCTGGGAGGGCCAAAAAGTAGATTGATTTTTTTGGGACCCGGCTGAAGAATTTCTATAGAGCATCGTTGCGTCGCACTCTTGTACTGCAGTTACTTTACTGAACGCCGCGCTTTGTTTAATGAGAAGCTAATTGTTGAATAGGGTTTGTACTGACGAAGCACTTGGGAATGTTGAAGAGGAAGCTATGTTGAATGTTGTGTGTTAAATGTTAACCGGCGAAAGCAGGTCGGGATGTTGAAGAAGAAGCTACTTTGAATGTTGTATGTTCAATGTTGAAGGGTTTGTACCAGCGAAAGCAGTTGGGGATGTTGAAGAGGAAGCTATTTTGAATGTTGTATGTTCAATGTTGAAGGGTTTGTACCAGCGAAAGCAGTTGAGAAATTGAAGATGAATTACCAGATGTTGAAGGGGTTTTGACTTTTGCCTTTGACTTTTGCCTTTTGATTTTTGACTTTTGACTTTTGCCTTTTGACTTTTGACTTTTGCTCTGCACATGATACTCAGCCGTACTACGTACCTTTATCCAACGTTATTATAACAGGGAAGTCTTTCTGCTGCAAAAGCTGCGGATTCTGACTTTTGAATTTTGACTTTTGACTTTTTAATTTTGACTAAATTTTACGTTATCTAAATATAATACCATGCAGGCAACAGACACGCATCAGGAGGTAAAACCTTTAGACCAGGTGTGGAACAAGCGACCACTTATTATTTCAGGACCATGTAGTGCCGAAACAGAGCAGCAGGTGATGGAAACCGCACAAAGGCTGGCTGCCACCAATAAGGTTGACGTATACCGTGCCGGCATTTGGAAACCCCGTACCCGTCCCGGAAACTTTGAAGGGATTGGAACAAAAGGACTGCCCTGGTTACAACAGGCGAAGAAAACCACGGGCTTATTAACTGCCGTTGAGGTAGCTACTTCAAAACAATTGCAGGATGCCCTCCACTTCGACGTAGACATTGTATGGTTAGGCGCACGAACCACCGTTAATCCATTTAGCGTTCAGGAAATTGCCGATGCCCTGCGTGGTGTTGATGTTCCTGTTCTGATCAAAAATCCCATCAATCCCGATCTTGAACTTTGGATCGGTGCGGTAGAGCGGGTTGCAAAAGCTGGTATCAAAAATATCGGGCTCATCCATCGTGGATTTTCTTCATACGGCAACTCTGAATATAGAAATGCCCCTATGTGGCACCTGGCGATCGAGATGAAACGCCGTTACCCCGAACTGATGATGATCAATGACCCGTCGCACATCTGCGGCCGCCGCGATATTCTTCAGGAAGTTGCTCAAAAAGCTATAGACCTCGACTACGACGGCCTTATCGTTGAAAGCCACATCGATCCTGATAATGCATGGAGCGATGCCAAACAACAAATTACCCCCGAGCGCCTGAGCGAAATGCTTGAAAATATTATCTGGAGAAAAGAGGACGTTCAATCGGAAGAATACCACAACGCGCTGGAGAAGTTGCGTAACCAGATCAATCACCTCGACGATGAACTGATGCAAATTCTTGGTCAACGGATGAAAGTTGCCGAAAAAATCGGCCAGTTTAAAAAGGAAAATAACATCACCATCCTTCAAACCAACCGGTGGAATGAGATTCTTGAACGCGCATTCAGGAAAGGTGAAAAACTTGGATTAAGCAAAGAATTCATCACCCGCTACTTCGATGCGGTCCACCTGGAGAGTATCAACCACCAGACCAGGGTTCTGAACTCCTAGTTAAAGGCTATTTATACGATATGGTCTGCTCCCTGTGGCTTAGTTGCTACAGGGAGTTTTTGTTTAAAGAGATGGTGGATTGTTAGTAGGAATTGGGTATTGAGGTTTTGGGTATTGAGGTATTGGGCAATGAGGTAACAATGATGGATTGTGGAGCAGTGATTTGCGGATGGCGGGAAGGTTTTGGCTGATTGTTAGTTAGGATATAGGTTGATAAAATTAATGGTATAAGATATATCGTTTAGGTGATGCCATATATGCTACAGTTGAACGGAGTCGCCCATTCGACTGGCGGAGCCGGGCGGGCAACGATGTCGCTTCGAAGTGCGATGTTGGTATCAAAAGCATCGCCATTATTTTCGCGCGGAATTGTTGCGGAGGTGATCGTATCAATTTAAGCACTGGTTGTTCTTTCATGATTAATTTGGGCAGAAACTTAACCTTAAATGAACGTCACGCCATCCGTCAGGAACACCATGGTAGGGACTTAAGGTTTATATGTTATACAAGAAGTTTTACATTGGTAAAATTTTCTTAATTTTTCACCTGAACGCTTTGTAATGCACGCCATCCTGCTTCGGAATTATTCCTATGCTGTGACTGGATTGTTCAGTGCAAGGTCAATTGACGATCAGCGATTGTTTATCCTTACCAAGGTTACTCCATATGACTAAAATAACGCAACTTCATTTTTGCGCTGCTTACCTGTTGCGCGTGTACTCCCCGTATTCAGCTGTCTATAGCTCTTCTGCTTACTCCTTAGCATTAAACACAATGGCTGAACAGTTCAACGATCTGTTTCCAGAAACCGGGGCTCACAAAACGTGCGTTTATTCGAAATCCGTTACGACCTGATCAACTTTTCTGATTGCCCCGCAAACCCGTATTCCCATCTCTTTAATTGGCCCTAAAACGATAAGCTGTATGAATATTTTTACACGACCCTCCTGCAGGTTATATGCTTACCCGCATACGAACAACCTGAATTATTCACCACATGAGCCTTCTAATGGCTTGCGCTTTCAGCACTTAATAATGCGGCTGAGCTTTACATTCGCGCTACTACTGATCATAGTCATCGGCATTGCCGCACCGGTGACCGGAACGGTTACCGATGAAAAAGGTGCTGCTATCTCAGGTGCCACGGTCGCACTGAAAGGAACATCTGTCGGAACCTGGACAAACGCAGAGGGCCGTTACACTATTAACGTTCCAGACCTCAAAGGAACACTGGTGTTTACCTCGGTGGGGCATGCCTCGCAGGAAATAGAGGTAAACGGAAGAACCACGATTGACGTTAAATTGGCGGAAGCTACTACCGCCTTGAACGACGTTGTGGTTGTGGGGTATGGCCGTCAAAAGAAGGTTAACCTTGTTGGTTCGGTCTCTACATTGAATGTTGATGAAAAACTTACCAGTCGAGCCCTGCCGAATATCTCATCCGGATTATCGGGGTTAATACCCGGGCTTGCTGCTGTTCAGTCGTCGGGTATGGCGGGAAATAATGAAGCAAGTCTCGTTATACGTGGACTCGGCACCGTAAATAATGCCGGTCCGTTGATCGTTGTGGATGGAATGCCCGATGTTGACATCAACAGGATAAACATCAACGACATTGAGACGGTTACCGTATTAAAAGATGCCAGCTCAGCATCGGTATACGGCTCACGTGCAGCAAACGGGGTAATCCTTATTACAACCCGCACCGGCAAGGGACAACGGAAAACAGCAATCAACTTTACCAGTAACAGTTCCATTACCGATCCAACAAAGGCAATGGCGTTTATGGCCGATTATCCAAGAGCCCTGACGCTGCACCAGCAAAGAGCGGCGGTAAATACCCTTCCCGGAAGTCAGCAGTTCAAAAATGGCACCGTTGACCAGTGGATGGCAATGGGTATGGTCGATCCGCTTCGCTACCCTAATACCGATTGGTGGGACGTGATCATACGACCCGGCACATTCCAGAACTATAATCTTTCAGCCAGCGGCGGAAATGAATTGTCAAACTTTTTTGTATCGGTGGGACTTAAAGATGAAAAGGGCCTGCAGATCAACAACGACTATAAGCAATACAATGCCCGGTTCAACTTCGATTACAAGGTCAAAAAGAACATGAACCTGGGTGTACGTTTTAATGGTAACTGGTCGAATTTTACGTTTGCGCTGAGCGAAGGATTTACGGATCCTGATCCGGTAAATACGGCAGGTAATGATATGCAATATGCAATCGCCGGAATCCTTCCATACGATCCGAAGTCGGGCAATTTTGGTGGGGTCATGGCCTATGGCGAGGACCCGCAGGCTTACAATCCCTATACACTGTACATCAATAGCCTGAACAAACGAACAAGACAGGAAGCCAATACCAGCATGTATTACGACTGGACCCCTTTTGAGGGCTTGACTGCCCGCGTCGACTATGCACTGAATTACTATAACGATTTCCGGCTAAATGCTCCGATGCCAAACCAGGCGTTTAACTTTCAAACGAACACTTTTGGCAGCCGGGTTTATGTTGGTGCTAACGCAGGTGTTTCAAATGAAACCCGCACCGGTTACAAAACCTTGTTGAACGGCAGGCTGAACTATACAAAGAAGTTCAACGAAAATCATGAACTCGGCGCACTCTTCGTTTACAGCGAGGAGTATTGGTACGACCGTTCGCAGGTTAGTGCCAGGAATGACCGGTTGCATCCATCCCTCACCGAAATTGACGCGGCGCTTACGGATATTCAAACAACAGGCGGTAATTCGTTCGCCGAAGGCCTGCGCTCTTATATCGGGCGTGTAAACTATACAGCTTTTAACAAGTACCTGTTTGAGGCAAACTTCAGGGCAGATGGTTCATCCAAGTTCCTCGAAGGCAGCAGGTATGGTTACTTCCCATCTGTTGCCGTTGGATGGCGTTTTACGGAAGAGCAATTTCTTCAGCCAGTAACCAGTAAGTTCTTAACAAATGGTAAGTTCAGGGCATCTTATGGTAGCCTCGGCAACAATAGCTCCATTGGCCGCTATGAACAATTGCCAACGCTTAATGCCCTCAATTATGTTACGGGTACAAACGTGCAAAGAGGATTTGTAAACAGCAAGATGATCAACCGATTCTTGTCGTGGGAAACAACCACTGTTTTCAATACCGGTCTTGACCTAGGATTCCTTAGAAACAGGCTTACAGTAGTGCTGGATTACTACGACAGACTTACCACGGGAATGATCCGGCCTTCCCAGATGTCCATCATGTTGACCGGTGCTTACAATGCTCCAAGAACCAATATCGGGAACATGAGAAACCGCGGTGTGGAAGGTGACTTCACCTGGCGGGAGAAGGTGGGGCAGGTACAATACGGTTTAAACGTAAATGTATCGTACAACAGGAGTGCACTGGAAAAATGGAACGAATTCATTGGCCGCGGTGCTGCATTTAATGGAAACCAACTCGCGCTGGGATTACCCTTTGGTTTTCTGTATACCTACGAAGACATGGGAATAGCGCAGACCTGGCAGGATATCTACAATGCCACACCGCAGGGCGCATCACCCGGGGACCTGCTCAGGAGGGATCTGAATGGTGACGGCCGTATCGACGGAAATGATCGTAAGGCTTATCCCAATATTCAAACGAACAGGCCAACTACCTTTTTTGCGTTTAATGGCAACATAGCCTGGAAAGGATTTGATCTGTCCGTGTTGCTACAGGGCTCGTCCGGCAGAAAAGACTTTTGGATCAACAACTTCAATAATGTCAATTTCGGTAGCCAGCGTTACGCTTCTACCTGGCAACATTGGACCAACCCGTGGTCAGTTGAGAACCGGAGTGGATTATGGCCCCGTTTAGGCGGCCCGGGTGGCAATCGCGAAGAAACGAGGTTCTGGCTCGACGATATGAGTTTTTTACGGGTTAAAAATATCCAGCTGGGTTATAGTGTCCCTTCAAAACTGCTGGGGCGGATAGGCGTAAATAACCTTCGTCTGGTGGGTTCTGCTGAAAACATTGCAACCATCACCAGCTATCGCGGCCTCGACCCGGAGAAGCAGGCTGACGATAACAACCTCTACCCTATCAACCGGTCATATTCCATTGCCGTAAATCTTTCGTTTTAAAATGCTTTCAAATGAAAAGACAACTTGCTTCTATACTTTTTCTTATACTTTCTACCGGCTTAATCACCCTGTCATCCTGTAAAAAGGACCTGCTTAACCAGGCACCAACTACCGACCTTGGAGCAGAAGCATTCTGGAAGACCGAGGGTGATGCGACCATAGCACTTATGGGTGCCTACGCAGCGACCAGGGCCGTATTCGATCGCGACTACTACTTCGAAGGACACTCCGAGTATACCCGTGTTCGCGGAACAAGTACACTAAACAACCAGATACTTAGAGGCGATGCTTACCAAAATGGCAATTACGATCCTTCAGGTTATGGCGGAAGCTTCGACAAATACTATCGCTATCTGTATGGTGCCGTAAACCGAACCAATTACGTAATTGAAAACGTAACCAACCTTATGCTCCCGACGGCGAGCGGCACTTCCAGGGCAAACCTTGAAGCGATCATCGGTGAGGCACGCTTGCTTCGCGGTATGACCTATTTCAGGCTGATTTCGATGTGGGGTGATGTTCCCTATATTGGTCGGGTCGTCAACGAAAATGCTGAGGTTGCAGATATAACAAGAATGCCAATAGGCCAGGTCAGGGACTCCATACTTGCCGACTTTACTTATGCTTTCGAAAAACTGCCGGCAAAACCGCTCGCGCTGGGCAGGTCAGCGAAACCCGCTGCGCTTGCATTCCGCGGAAAACTAAACCTGTACTGGGGAAGCTGGAAAAAGAATGGCTGGCCTGAACTTGCAGGTTTTAAGCAGGATGCCGGAGAGGCCACGGCGGCATTTACGGCTGCGAGCCTTGACTTTAAAAAGGTTGTTGATGATTACGGGCTCACGCTTTTTAAAGGTGGGGACCCCGGCCAGATAGATGTATTGGGTAAGGCAGATATCCTTCCAAACTATTACGAGCTTTTTACGCCAAAAGCAAACGGTAACCCTGAAATGATTATGTCGTTTACACATATGGGCACACCCGCAAATCCCTCCCAGGGCGAAGAGCTGATGCGGGATTTTGGCGGAAGAACAATCGAGGGTTCGCAATTGTGGGTGCATCCCCGGTTCGAGCTTGCTGACCGGTATCAACTTATTGCGACAGGAGATTTTGCCCCGAAGCTAATACCCATGAACCCTTCTACAAACCCTGCTGCAAGAACAACCCTCAACTCGGCAGTAAATCCAAACAGCTATGCCGGCAGGGATTACCGGATGAAGGCAACAATGCTGTGGGATTACGAAATGATCATCGGGCTTACCTCGCTGAAATCAACCGGCTATGCACCTTTCATTTATCAAACCTGGGCCTCTAATGTGAATATTAACGGAACAAATTACCTGAGCTATAATACGGATGGAAACAATTCCGGGTACATCTTTCGAAAGTTTGTTCGCAATTACGAGGGGCTCGGACGAAGTGAAGGGGATTTTGCCTGGCCGGTGATGCGCCTGGCCGACGTTTACCTCATGTACGCAGAAGCCTCAAACGAAGTTTACGGACCACAGGGTGACGCAATCGGGTTGGTTAACCTTGTTCGCCGCCGCGGCAGCCTTCCGGCGTTGAAGGCTGATAAGACGGCCAGTAAAGAAGCATTTTTCGATGCTATTGAACAAGAGCGCATAGTTGAACTTGTCGCCGAGGGACACAGGGGTTTTGACCTTCGTAGATGGAGAGCAATTGAAAGGGTCTGGGGACCTCCGGGTAGTGCGGGTGTTTGGCGGCAGGATACATTTGGCGCCAATCAACAACGGTACTACCAGAATACATCTGATCGTACTTACCAGCAGAACTATATTTTTAGAATTCCGCCGGGTGAACGCGATCGCAACCCTAATCTAACCCAAAACACTCCCTGGCTATAGCGCCGGGCAAACTCTAAATCGATTACTACAAACCAATGAAAATGTATTCAAAAATACTATGCTCCTTCCTGGTGATTAGTGTATTGTTTGCCGGCTGCAAAAAAGACCTTCCGGTGGATGAAGATGGCCTGCTGATTACAGGTCGCGCAGAATGTTATGTTGGCAACTTTGAGTTGTTGGGATCTGACTTTGTAACGGTTCGTTCGAAAGCGGCTGTTATCGACACGGTGGCCCAAACCATCAACGTTGAAGTATTATTCGGGACAGACCTGAAAAACGTTTACCCCCAATTTTCACTTGCATCGGATTGCAAACTGGAACCCAAAATTGTAGGTAAGCAAGACTTTTCCGATCTGGCGAATCCAAAAACTTTCACTGTGGTTTCGGGTAACCGGCTCGTTAGAAAGCCGTACAAAGTGATCGTGAAATTTTAACCCAACTTAAAAACACACTATGTACCCATTACTAATAAACAGATTTTATGCGCTGCTCATCATTTCCTTTACATGCTTAATCGCGAGTTGTAAAAAGGAGGAATACGCGATTCCGGACCCGGTATCGGAGCTTACAAACGATTGCATCAAAAGAACACTGGGTCCTAACATTGCAACGATGCCCATTGAATTTGCCTACGCCATGGCACTTCCAAAAAGCAAAGGAAAAATAATTTCGGCACAGGTTGAAGCTTCCATTGCAGGTGGAACCGGAACTTACCTGGAACACAATTCATACTTTACAAATCCGAGCGGCCAGGATGTGCCTGTGCGGGTAGGTACCCCATCAGTAAACGACGGGTTAACAACAAAGGTGAACTTCAACGTAGACACCAATGCAGCCACACTCCGGTATTATTACACGATACCTGAAGAAGCCCGTGGCAAAACGGTCACCTTTACTTTTTCAAGCACGGCCAGCGATGGCAGCAGTGCTTCTTACAAGATGGGTCCATATACCATTTCAAAAATGGATATCAAAAGGAACCTGGCCGTGAGCAATGGAAACGCTGCCTACGTTTCCATCGAAGACATGGCGGTTTACAACAACACAACAGCCCCAGCAAATGCCGCTAAGATTGACCTGGTATACCTGTTCAGGGCTACGCCAACAACCTTTTTGCACGCATTGGTTTCACCTGCAGCTGATGCGCAGTACCTGCCGGGGGTAACACTTCCCGCAGGCGTTAACCGAAGCACCAAATTGAGAAAAGTGTTCAACCTGCAGGATTACAACCTGGCAAGGATAAACGTTGGCCTTTATATCGAAGACCGCGACTTCCAGGAGATCAATCTTGCAGACGCACCCAATTATGCTATAGCCCTGAGGGCTGAAGCCGGTACTTGGATCCAAACTACCGATAATAAATACCGTGCTTACATTTATCTCAATTCAGTAAATGCAAATGGCAGTGCTGTAATCAGTATGCTGCGGTATGCATTGTAATTGGATCGTGTCGAGTTCTTGTAACAGGTATAAAACAAACTCCCGGACATGCCGGGAGTTTGTTTTATACCTCATAGACTTTAGCAATAGAATGTAAAGCATGTAGCGAATAGCGCACGCTATTTTATCTGCTTGCCAGCGTTTACCACAACACTTTGCCCGGCATAACCTTCACCGGGCAACTTAACCCTGAGTACCGTTTCATTTTTCTTGCTATCCCAGCTGTTACTCCAGCTTTCGCCGGATGCATCCATTTTACCAGCTAAGCGTAACGTTACGTGGGTCAGCTTATGCTTGGGATCTGATACTGCAACCGACTGGACCTGTTTTCCGGTTGTTTTCACCATTACAAGGCAAGGTTGGTCAACACTAAGCAACTGATTGCCGGGAAGTGCAATTGAGCCTTGCTTATAAAACACAGCGGAAGTCAGGTTCAGGGCTCGATGGTGTACAGCCTGCAGTTCAGCCGTGTTCGACAAAATCACGACCTCACCCTTTTTGTTGTACTGATCAACACCAGTTGAAGATAACCCGGATACAACGATATAGGCATAATTCGCTGCCTGTGGCTGCCGCCCGTGATCAAGCCAAAGTGTAAACACATCTTTCTGAACCTCGTCGGTAGTTGACCATGGATGGTGGTTAATCTGCCGCCAGTTACCCTTAGCTACGTTATTCCCAACATTTACCTTTCCGGGGTTTGGAAAAATATAAGCGATGCTGTCGTGAACCACCCACGAAACATTGTTGAGTTGATGTTCTCCTTTCTTTAGTGAGGTTGTACTTCCACCTGCGTTCGCAACAACATCGTTTACAAGCAAACATTGGTTGAGGGTGGTGGCAACCGGGAACTCCGATGTAGAATTAATTCCGGTGCCGAGGCATACATATTCCCGGTCGAATAAAAACCAGGCTTTTTTTGCCTGCAAGGGATCATGAGGGCTGCTGAAATCAAAGGCGGCTGCACCAAAGTTTCCGTCAGATACACCGCCGGTAAAATCGCGAAGTCCCTTTTTCGCAATCTCATTCCAGTGGGGAAGTGCAGGTTTTTGTACCACCGTTGTACCAGGTATCTTCTGCCAGTCCCAAACAGGAAATATATCAACGTATTCTTTAGCAGTACGTGAAATGAAATTGCTCCCATCTGCATAATGATGGTTCTTAAGTCCTTCTTCATTATAGGGCATCTCCATATTATTCTGCCTTGAAGAATGCATTCGAATGGAAGTAAAATAATGCTTTCGTTGATGTACGAAATAGGCCGAGTTCCAGAAAAACCTGTTCCACGACAAGATCGAGGGTTGCTTGCCCCGCCGGATGTTGATAAGCTGTTGCAATTCGTTTTTCCGGTAGTCCGAGGCCGCCATTAAATTTTTTATGATGTCCGTACCCGCGGGGTCAAGTGTCCCCTTCCGGGTGATGTCGCGGTTTTTTGCGCCGGGGTCGGGATAAGTACTATAACTCATGGCTTTCGAAATGCCATCTATATAGTAATCGATAACGATCTTTATTTTCTCGGCAGGCAGCATGAATGATGTTCCCGCAAGTTTCGCTGCCCAATACGAAAATGAACTCGCATAGCCTGTTCCGTACGTATGAATGGAAATAACATTGTCGGTACGGTGATGAAAACTTTGGTCGGGCTGGAGGCCCCTGCCTGTAGTAATAACAACTTCTCCGGCCATTACTTTGGCCACTCTTTGTATGATGGCTTCGTCACCTTTAAACAAGCCTTGCTTGCCCAACATCCCTGCAATAGGTATAAGGTCACCCCCGGGTCGCGCACCGAAACCTTCAAGGTTTGCCCGGCCAGCTATACGTAAACCTTCGGTACGTTGTCTTTGGGTAAGGTCTGTATCAAACACAAGCAGTGTATTGATCATCCAGTTTGGCGTACCCATTTCATTCCACCACCAGTTCTCGGAAATAAAATCGTGATCGATCCAATAATCCAGCGCTGACGACAATGTTTTTTTCACATCAGCATTACCGATGAAAGGTGAGCCCGGCTTTCGAAATGCAATAGCAAGATTGAGCATATTTTCCAGGTGCACGCTATGCTGAAACCCGGTCCTGGAAGTATCCACATAGTTAATACCTGGCCAGGTGCCGTCGGGTTTAAGCGTTTTAACCAGTGTACGGATTTTGTCGGTTTCAACCTCCGGCTCAAGCAGGTCTTTTATGATTCGGCCTTTTACTTTCAACAGGTCTGCGGAGGTCTTCTGTTTAAGCGTACTGATGTTTTTTGTTGGGATACTTTGCGGCTGTGAGTTTGAAATCATCGGCAAACCAGTGCCGGCTATCAACAATAACAAACCATATAACCCCTTTGAAATGTGTTTATTCATACAACGTTCTCGTAAGTTTTTGTTGACGATCTGTTTTATTTCGATCCACTCCCTTTAGATGGATACCGGCGAAAACGACAAAGTTCCTCCAATCCCAGGCCGTAAGATTATGTTCACCTTCCCGGTTGTGGTAACCCATGCGGGACTGGTGCAGGGCAGAACCTGGTGAGGGCAACTTTTCGGGAAGCGTACTCTTTATGCCGTAAAGCGCGTACACCGGTGCCGCATTTTTTAACGACAAGTAGGTACCCGTTGGATCAGCCCACAGGTCTTTGGAAGCACTGGTCACATATAAAAGCCTGGGTGCTACAAGCGATAAAAGCATGTGTTGATCCACCGGAACCGCCTGTTCATTGTCGTTATACTTCTTGTAATTTTCGCAAAACCAGTGCGGAAATTGTTCGTTAATCCGGCGAATGGTTTCACCAAATTTTCTCCTGGCGAGGGCGGCACCTGTGTTGCCCGAACAATTGGATACGACCATTGCAAATCGCTGGTCCTGTGCGCCGGCCCACAAAGCTGCTTTGCCACCCCTGGAATGACCGACAATGCAAACTTTTTTTGCATTTACCTCAGCGTCCCTTTCAAAGTAATCCATAATCCTGCGTGCCGCCCAGGCCCATGCACCAATTGCTTTCATGCCATTAGGCTGAATAAGCATTTGAGGGTACAACTGCAAGACACCGGTGTGGTAAGTGTCTTTATTATCCGGCGCGGCATCGCTAACCTGGAATGCAGCTACCGCATACCCACTATCGATCAGCATCTCAGCCGGCCAGAACCCGCTCTTTACTACTCGTGTTGGATCTGTATTGTTTTTATCCCGGTTGTTTAAAAGAAGAAATACTGGCGGAGGTGCCGCAACATGCTTAGGTATAAACAATACAAGCTCCAGTCGCACAGATTTCCCCGATTTAAATACGGCAACCTCAACGATTTTCAGTTTAGCCCTTCCATTCATCGCATGTTCATTTACAAGAACCGGCCTGATACTTAAAGAGTCATAATCATTACGTATCGCGCCATAAACATGATCAGCAAAAAGCGTAAGCAATTCCGTTCGCCTGCTGTTCTCCCATTCAACTTGTGAGCTAATTCTTTTTTGCAAGGCCGTTACCAGTGGATCAGGCAAGACATATGCGGGTACTTTTGCCTCATCGTAATTTTGAGCGGCGGCGGCAACCGAAATGGCAATTAATAGGCTGCATAGTTTGAAAAACCTGATCATCAGCAAAGATGTTTTAGAAGGTTCCGGCTTTACAAAGGAGGATGCTGAGACTCGCTGCCATTATGCAACAAGGTTTGTTGTGCATTACTTGTTCCATGTTGCAAGCGGTTGCGGTCCAGGCAACCCTTTTGTATCGCCTTCGGGCACAAGTAAAACAGAAATGTTTGACTTGCTGTTTGCCGGCAACTTTACTTCAAAGCCCACGAGTGTGGTCCCCGGGTTGGGTGCATCGTAGTCATGCGGGGGATCAGTAGACCACGTTTTCATTGTGACTGTTGCGGGTTCCTGCACTTCAAGTAAAAGGCTTTTACCATCCTTTGTAAGCTCTGCCCTATTACTGCCCGTGATCTTTACGGTAGCGGGAGTTAACATCGTCCAGCGAAGGGTTGTCTCTTCATGAAGGGTTTCAACTTCATCGCGTACCAAAACGGCCTTTTGATTTAAGATACCTACACCGCGAACGGCTTTTGCGATAGCTCCTTTATATACTTCCGTCATGTCGACCGTTGCATTCATAAATAATGGTTTCGCCGAGGAGCCGGTAATTGGAGCATGACCCGTTACACGTTGATGCTGGTTATTAAGGGTAAGCGTATTGTGCACAAGGTTGGTATAACGAAACACGGTCCACCGTTGAGCATCCTGTGTTCTGCCAAAGAGTTGAATGCCCCTGGATTCAAGTGTTTCGTATTCCTGCATGCCAAAGTCCATCGCCCACCTCACACCGTTTGCTTCCATAATAAAGGATCCAATGTCCATATGGGCATGATTGACAGAGACCGATCCACCTTTCATTGCAACATAGATGGCGTTTGGATCTGTCCATGATGTCCGCATCAAGGCTACGGGGTTTTTTCCCTGGCCTACCCACATCAACTGTTTTGGTGCAGTGATCCTGTTCATATTGGATCCTGCACCCCAAAGCATAATCGCGGGCAGCAACCTGTCTTTAACGTGAGCGGAAAACTTGTTGTTCATCAATTGGCTTCTCTCAACCCACAATAATGACGGATCTTTCAGCTTCGATGCAAACCAGAACATAGCAGGATGCAACCCCCCGCGTGATCCTGCATCGGAATAGTTGAAGGGGTTATGCGAGGGACCAGTCATATTTTCAAGAAAGCCTGCTGTTTTCAAAAACCCCGGTTGATCACTTAAGCCAAAGTCATTCCCGTAAGCTTTTTCGATAGCATTAATAAACATAACATTAAAGCTGGTACCGTAACCCCAATAGCCGTACCCTTCTGGATAGGCACCATCCGGCGCATAGTCCTTCATCGGTAAAACAATTGTTTCGATGGCACGGTTGATCACCTGTTTTGCGAGTTCAGGATGATCTTCGTAAACTGCAAGCGCACCGTAAGCCATACCGGCATTGCATACCTGGTTCCAGTTGTGTTCGGCCCGTAAAAAGCTGCCGTTTTTACTTTCCAGCGATGGCTCAATACCCTTTTTAACAATCGCTTCCCGGATGGTTGACCGCGACGTCGCCTGTAATTGGTCGTAAAGCCAGTCGTAGCCGATAGCCATTGCCATCGTCATTTCGGCAACATCTAAAAAGTGTGAAGGGTTCCAATCGCGAAATGCTGATATCGCCAACATTTCCTGCTCGGCCCTTTGTGCATATTGTTGTTCCCGGGTGAGCCGGTAGGCATAGGAAAGAAAAAAAAGACGGCGCAGCGCCTCCCTTGATTTATCAAGTAAACGGCGGCCAATTTGAATACGTTCAACAGGTGGCCTTAAGAGCATCGAATCACATTCAGCAATGATAGCCTTGTGTAATCCTGTCCAGGTTTTATCGTTGGAGGCATTCTTTTTAATGGCTTGTTCTTCACCTGCCAACATCAATATGCGCGGATGCTTTGGCAGCTGGTAAGCACCAGTAAAATCGGTTTGTGCAGTAGCAACAGAAAAGATCAGGAGAAAACAAATGGAAAGACAAGCGTTGAGACGTTTTTTCATATGACAGGGCTTCAATCAGGAACAGTGAGTAGAAAAAACACTTTTGAATGAAAATCGAAACTGGCAATCGTTGTATAAGAAAACTAAAATAAGCTTCTTTCAAAACATACAATTAAATATCAGCAGCTTTTTAGCCATGTGCGAGCTGCAACGCTGGTGATGGCGAATTGTAACTAATCAATGCTTCTCTGAACATCGCAATGAGTACCTATGCAGAAGAACCGTTTGATGGCACTATGTACCATTATCGCCGCCAGCTTGTCCGAGTTCAACAGGTACTTTTTGTGGAGGTAAGCCACCTTTTATGCCAAAGTCGAGTGTGCGTATAGGGAATGGAATGGTAATATTGTTGTCATCAAATGCTTTTTTGATCTTAATAATCGCATCGCTTTGCACCTGCAGATAGTTCGGTTGTTCTGGGCTTTTTGCCCATAGCCGAATAACAAAATTAATCGAGCTCTCATCGAACCCGGTAAAGAATAAAGTTGGTTGCTCGTCGGCGCTGAGCCCTTCCATATCCCTGACCGCGTTCAGCGTTATGGCTTTTACTTTCTCGAGATCTTCACCATAAGAAACCCCAACAGTAAGATCCATTCGTCGTTTGCCGAACATAGAAAAGTTTTCAATAGGGTTTTGAAAGACGTCTTTGTTCGGAATGATTACGAGTTGCCCCTGGAACGTCTGAATTACAGTGTCACGGAGATTTATCTCGATTACCTTGCCCATAAAATCTTTGATCTGTACGATGTCCCCGATGTGAAGCGGTCTTCGCAAGGAAAGAAAGATACCCGACATAAAGTTTGCGGCAATATCCTGAAAAGCAAATGCCAGTGCCAATCCGATAATCCCCGCTCCGGCAAGGATTGAGGTAACTGCTTTGTCGAGTTTAAGAATACTTAGCGCGATAAAGATGATCACTCCAAGGGAAAAAATATGCACCACAGAGGTAAAAAGGCCACTGATGGTCTCGTTGTGAAAGATCCGTTTAAATACACGGCGCACCAGGTTCTTCAATCGCCCGGCAACAAAAAAACCAATGACTACAATTAAAGTTGCCAGTGCGATGTTGGGTAAAAGCCTGATGGTCTCCCTCAACCAAAAGGCCAACTTATCCACGATAATTTGGTATGCCTTGCTTAGATCCATTCAATCTTTTTTACGCCTGATATAGAATAGTGCGAATTGCCGTCGCCCTGATATCAAATCTTGACTTAAAAAACGATGCCTCATAGAATGGCTGGAGAAGTGTACCAGAGTTATGCGTATCGACCAATACCGGGTTGATTTGTGGCAAGAGGCGCTCAAGCATGGTTAGACGCTGATTCTGCCTTACCGTCGAGTCAATGGGGGGTCACTAACGTGCACCACAAAATCGTTCAGCGAACAAAGGGGAAGAACACAATTGTCGCAAGATATAATCTCCATGATCCTAAACAGAGATAGTTATTATGGAGCTGATTATACAAGTTCTACAGGCAGGTAAACATCAAAGGTTGCACCTTCACCTGGCCGTCCTTCGGCTTCGATATAGCCGTGATGATTTTCAACAACTTTTTGCACAATTGCAAGCCCAACCCCGGTGCCCTTGAACTCGCTGTTGCCGTGCAGCCGCTGAAACATCTGGAATATCTGCCCGGCATATCTTTGCTCGAAGCCGATACCATTGTCAGCAATGGAGATCTTGTGATACTGTGTATGTTCACGTAGCAATGCTTCCGGTTGCTGGACGCTGTCCTGAACCGCGCAATAGCTGATTGTAACGTGTGGTGGTGAAGCTTTGTGGTGGTACTTAAGGGCGTTACTCACCAGGTTTTGAAATAATTGCTGTAATTGTCTTTTGTGACCGGGAATAACCGGAAGTTCATCAACTTGAATAGTTGCATGTTTTTCCTGCACCATAAGCTCAAGGTCTTCGATTACTGTAGCAACAACCTGATTTAGGTCAACCATGTCATCTAGATCGGCAACAATACTTACGTGTGAGTATTCGAGCAAATCGTCTATCAACAAACGCATCCTTGTGCTTGCAAGTTCAAGTTTATTAAAAGTGTTTGCAGCATTATCATCCATGTTACCAAATACTTTCCGCAGCTTATCCGTGAAAAACTGGATTTTTCGGATTGGTTCTTTTAAGTCGTGAGAAGCAGCATGTGCAAAGTCTTCCAGCTTCCTATTCGATCGCTCCAACTCTTCCATCTTTTCTTCCATCTGCAATTGCAACCTCTTCAGTGGTGTAAAATCGGTGAAAGTAACCAGCAGTTCGTTCCCTACTCTTGTACTCATCAGGTCGAGATAAACGTTAATGCCATCAACATTATAGTGGAAATTTCTGCGGTTTGTTTTGCCGGTCAGGTAGGAGTCGCGATACATCTCGAAAACGCCGTTTGTGAGGTACCCCGGAAACCATTTGCTGCCGAGGTCGCCTTCCAGGTTTTCAGGAGGCTGTCCCACATAGGATGATAAGGTGCGGTTAACGATAACAAACCGGAAGTCGGTGATCTCACCAAGTGCGTCCAGGATTGGCGAAAAGGTGAACATACCCGACTGAGATGCGTTGAATACCGCGTTCAAACGTTCTGCTGAGAGCCGGAAATTTTCCTGTAACTTTTTCAGGTGGGTGTAGTCGTGAAAAGTAACGAGCAGGTCATCACCAAACTTAGTGGATCGTACATCGAGCCAAAGATCCAGCCCATCTTTGTGGTAGTGGGTTTCATTTTGTTGCTGTACTCCGGATAATATACTTGCAACGTACTGGGGAAAAACCGGGGTGTCAACATACCCCGGGAAATAGGTGCTCAAAAGGCTGCCCACCAGGGATTCATCAGTTGTGTTGGCATACCGTGTAAAAGACTTGTTGGCTAGCTTAATCCTGAAGTCTGTAATGTTGTGATTGTCGCGATAAACCGGTTCAAGCACCGTAATGCCCGTTAGCGATGTGTTTATAATGTTTTGCAGGTAATTGGCAAATTCCTCTGCCGCCTTTTTGTGCTGCACACTTTCCGTGATGTCGGTGAAAGTGGCAAGAAAGCCCTTACCAAAGGTGGTAATTGATATATCGAACCACGCGTCGAGTAAGCCATCTTTATAATAGAATTGTTTTCGGGCAGGCACTCCGGTATTTACCACCTGCACATTTGCATCAAACAAACCATGTTGCTTTGCAAGCGGGAACAGTGACAAATACCGCTTACCGACCACCTGCTCCTCGGTCATCCCAAGAATACGGGTGAAAGCCGGATTGATGGAAAGGATGATGAAATCTTCAATTTCTCCATCACCGTCGCGGATTGCTGCCGTGGACAATAACCCATTAATGGAGGCATCTGTAAGTCGCTTGTTGAAGAGTTCCTGCTGTTCTTTCGCCTGGTAGATATTGATTTCGCGGGTGTATTCTCGGGTTGTACTCAGTACCCCATCCCTGAACTTTTTGCGCGTTACCAAAAGGTTGGAGTTTAGCACAGGATTGTAATAAGTACTGCCCAGTGGTTCACCCGTTTGGTAAACCTTTAGCATTTCCGAAAATATCAGCATGCTGGTAGGCTGGTCCAGCGCAGGATTTGAAAAGAGCCTGGCCCCCACCAGCTCAGTTTTACTCATCCTGGTGTAGTTTGCTGCAGCCTGGTTGCCGTACACTACTTCGAAGTCGACAATATTCCCGTCGACGTATACAGGTGTCGTTAAGATAATGTTTTCAGATTGCGCATCTATCAACTCCAATAAAAAGTCTTCATCCGTACTCAGGTAGGGCATAACATGCAGGGTTCGGTAATAAGGATATTGCGTTTTATGACCATGCGAAAACAGGTTTGTTTATTTAGCAACAAACCTGGTTGGAGCAAAGGTTCTTGTAAATCTACTGCTGTATTTAGATACTTCTTAAGATGCCGTAGGAGAAGCTGAAAACCTGTACTACGCCCAGGTAATATCTTTTGGGTCGAGCGACGCGATGAACTCGCCTACTGCTGTTTTTCCTCTTGCAAGCATCTGCTTCATCTCGGCCGGATCGAACGTTAGTCCGCCAGGTCCGCCTCCGAGCGGGGTTGTAGGCCTGATCTTGAAAATCTTCAATGGACTTTTACCCTCAAACAGATTTGAGCCCTGGCCCAGCCGGAAGTATGAGTCCACCTGGGTTTGACTAAGCCCCGAGGCAAGCATCTTACGTTTAACCGCATCGATATAAGACAGCGCCTGGTTGTACTGTTCAGGCAACAGCAAATCGTTTTTACCAACGTCGGTGGTGAGTATGTCGATTGTTTGCTGCAGGATGGGGAACAGGGTGGTGAACTCGGTATTAACGGTTGTTGACTCAGCAGAAAGCAGGATAACAAAAATTTCCGTGGCACCTGCATCGATCGCCATTTGCACACCCGCGTACTTGGTTACCCCGCCATCAACATACTGGTAATTTGGATTGGGAGTGCCCGGCACATGCAGATTAACCTTAACCGGGGGCATAAACACGGGCTCGCATATTGACGCCATCAGCGCCCTTCTGTAATGATCGGCGTTGATCAATTGGTTTACCTGGTAGCCTTCGGGCTTTATCGACTTTGCGTTGTTTGCAAATACCGTTAAACGGCCGGTCTGCAAACACGTTGTGGTAAGAAACATCTTTTTACCAGAACGCTGCAATGCCGCAAATTTTGTGTCCGGGTACCAGGTAATAATCTTATTCCAGGCACCGTTTGCATCAAAAAGGGAGTGTTCATTGATGCGATCTACCACGTTGAACTTTCGGAGAATGTCACTCGTTTTAACACTGGTATACAGTTGCTCAAGCAAGGCAAACTCTTTTAAAGAGGCAAGTGTTATTACCAATGCGCCGGCACTTGTACCTACATAGATGTCGAAATCGAGTTTCGGATACATTGCAGCCAGTTGTTGTACTACACCAACTGCATATGCTCCCTTGGAACCGCCGCCACTTATCACAAGTGCCCTGCTCATAAATAGATATTTATTGGTTGAATGGTTCTGTTATCTTTTTCTTTTTGCTAATGCGTATTCCCAGCTGACTTTGTATCCACCAATTATCGAAATGATAGTCGCGGTGAGCAGAAACGCCCAGCATAATAAGATTGCCCAGGTCGGCGGCAAAACCAAGACCCGCAAGGCGTTGGTGAGAGAGACCCCAAAGGTGATCCACGGAAAGCTGAAGATTACCTGCACTCCCGAATATGCCTGCCCCGAGCGTTTTCAGCTTCACCGAAATGGTTGGGCCAAAGGCGCCATCAAGCTTTTTATTGGTGTAGAAACCGTCGGCAACAAGCCCTGCACGAAGCAGATTTTCGACAACCGTAACCTGGGGAACAGCCTGGATACCGCCAATAAACAGTTCCGGCGAACTGTCGAACTTACCAGATAGTCCATCGTGGAGCTTCAGGTGCATGATAAAACCCTTAGGGAACTCGGGGTCGTTTTGTGCAACAACAGCCTTACTGCCTATAAGCAGTAGCGTAAGCACGAGAATACAGCATTTCATAATATCAGATCAGGTATTTAAGATTGGACACATCGAAAGTAGTGAACTTGGGGCAGCAAAATGGATTAAACCGGCAATAGGAAAAAGGAGTACCAACCTGGCATTTCAGATCCATAGGCTGGATTAATGCATTAAACATCAAATAAAGCCGTTTTCCGTGCTATATGGATCTGCTGTGCATGATACCTTCCAATTTTAAGATCATCACAGGACAGTACTAAGATGGGTACTTCCCCGATTTAAATAGGGGAAGTACAAAATACGTGTTCAGAAAAATCGTTAGCGTTCATAGATTGATAGGTGATAGCTGAAATAGTCCGTAACCAATTCTACTCTTAATGCGCTTGGCTAAGTGTCAACAGTGGATAGTACGGGCATGGTGATCAGTAAAGATTGTTAAAGCTATTTATCAGCTGTTGAGTATTAATTAGTATTTAACGTTGTGCACCCTATGCAAAGAACAAATGGAGTAACTTGCATCCCTTTTTAAAGCAACATATGGCAGATATAACAGGCTTTGATCCCAACCAGGCAGGCAACCCGAACAACAACATATTCGGGCTCCCGTTTTCTGAAGAAGACTCAAGAGTGGTATTGTTACCCATACCCTGGGAGGTGACCGTGAGCTACAATGCAGGAACTGCAAGGGCGGCAGAACAGGTTTTCAAAGCAAGCCTCCAGGTCGACTTGTTTGATCCCGATGTGAAAGACGGGTGGAAACAGGGTTTCTACATGAAAGACATTGACAGAAAGATCCTGCTGAAGAGTGATTACCTGCGCAAAGAAGCCGAACTCTACATCGACTACATATCAAAAGGTGATGCGGTTTGCGATAATAAGTTCATGAGCAAAAGCCTTCGCGAGATTAATGAAGGCAGTAAGTTTTTGAACAACTGGGTTTATGAGCAAACATCGGCGTTGCTGCAAAAGGGCAAACTGGTTGGCTTACTTGGCGGTGATCATAGTACACCATTCGGTTTTTTCAGGGCTATAGCTGAACAACATGCGGACTTTGGTATCCTGCAAATTGACGCACATTGCGATCTTCGTAAAGCTTACGAGGACTTTAGGTATAGCCACGCTTCGGTGATGTACAATGCACTCAGCGAGATACCTGAAATCAAAAAGCTGGTACAGGTTGGTGTGCGTGATTACTGTGAGGAAGAATGGGAATATATCTGCAATAGCGAAGGTCGGGTTGTTACTTACTTTGATAAGTCGATTAAAGAACGGCAGTTTGAAGGTGAAACCTGGAAGGAGATTGTAAATGATATTGTAGATCAGTTACCCGAAAAAGTTTTAATTAGTTTCGATATTGATGGCCTTGACCCAAAGCTTTGCCCAAACACCGGAACACCGGTTCAGGGTGGCTTTGAAACCGAACAGGTTTTCTACTTGTTCAAAAAAGTAATTGAAAGCGGAAGAACAATTATCGGCTTCGATTTGAATGAAATTGGGGTTGGCGAAAGTTGCGGTGACGCCAGTGTTGGCGCGAGGGTGCTTTTTAAACTGTGTAACCTGCTGGTGAAGAGCAATAGCTAATATGGTTTTTAATTATATCATAACGCTCCGGCGTCAGCCAATGCGGATGATTGATTTCATCAGCCAACTGCTGTATGTTATTGCGATAGGCTCCTTTTTGTTTTTCGCGCTTTCATTCAGGGTGCTCCACAAGGGTTACCTGGTCTTTACGATAGGCATTTTGGGCGCCTGGATATGGGCAGTCATCCGGAGACAACAGCATAAAAAAGTTTACTACACCTCCGGGCTCATACTTGCTGCGCTGGCCTGGATTACACAACCTTACGGCAATTTTTGGTTGGGCACTTTATACATTTTTGCCGCACTGGCAGAACGCGAATTCAAGTTCACCAAAGAGATTGGTTTTTCAAAAGATCGTATTGTGATGAACTCACTTTTAAAGAAGCGCATCACCTGGGCTGAAGTTAGAAATGCGATGATCAAAGAAGGCGTCCTTACGATCGACCTTAAAAACAACAAAATTATCCAGAAAGAAATTGAGTCCGACGTGCCACCTGAAACGGAAGTTGAATTCAACGAATTTTGTCGCAATCGAATAGCCAATCCAACCCTTATCGAAGAGGATAGCGCCGATGATTAACCAGCATCTAATGCTGAATATAAACGACTCTTTTTGTGGACCGGCTGATCAAATGCTCTTGAACATCGTTGCCCGCCCGGATGAACCGTACGGACGGGTGTCACTCACTTTTACGGCAACAATGCAATTCGCCGGGTTCCCGAAATAACGTACCAATTGAATACGCATCTGCCTGATTGAAGTAGCAGTTATCGCTGATGAAAGTTGGCAAACAAGTTTTCAGCCCGTGATTAAATTAACATAATGGTCGTCGGGCATTAAAGTTTCACCGGATTATGATCGAACAATCTCCCTACATTTTATATTCCGACGGAAACGGGAATATATTTGAAGATACCTCCTTATATACCACCGGCCGTACAGGTTGGGACGCTTTGCCCATACCTGAAGATGAATGGATAGAACTCCCCGAGGGCGGTCAGCTATATGAACTACCCGGCCGGAGGGGAATTGGCATCGATGTAAAAACAGGAGAAATGCGGCTTTGCGACAAAGGTTGGGGTGTAGCTGCGTTCATTCCCCCTGCCCATACGGGCTTCTATATGTCGGCTTACGAAACCGAACCCAATGCTCCTACCCTTCCGCTGTTTTGTTATACCGCAGCAGGATGGCTGAACGACAAATTTTATGTTCCCGCAACCCGTATTGAACAGGATATCCGCCAGGATTGTGCGGGGTACGATCAGTCGAAAGTTGAATTTGGTGTTGACGCACTCCTAAAGGTTTACCCCCATAACCGCCTGGTCGATCACCTGGCCAACAATTGTGCACTTACTTACCAATGCCCTGCGGCACGAAATTACTTCCTTGGCAGGTGGGAATGCCCGGTTCCAACGTCACCAGCCTGCAATGCAAATTGTCATGGTTGTATTTCTTTCCAGCCCGAAGAAGAAACAATTGTTTCTACCCAGGACAGGTTAACTTTTAAGCCATCAGCTGAAGAGATTGTTGAGTTTACCGTTCCGCATCTTGAAACGGCACCTTATCCGATCATCAGCTTTGGACAAGGATGTGAAGGCGAGCCTTTGCTGATGTGGCAAACGATTGCTGCCGCAATAACAGAGATTCGTAAACATACCACCAAAGGGAGCATCAACATCAATACAAACGGATCGAAACCCGATGCCGTACAGGAATTATGCGAAGCCGGCCTGAATAGCATTAGGGTGAGTACCAACAGCGTGCAGAAACACATTTACGAGGCTTACTACCGCCCCAACAACTATACGTTTGAAGATATCATCGAAAGCATGAAGGTAGTGCGGCGTAATGGTGGATGGGTCAGCATTAATTACTTTGTTTTCCCCGGTATGACCGACTCTGTAGCAGAATACGAGGCGCTACGGAAGCTGATCAGCGAGACCGGGTTAAATATGATCCAGTGGCGCAACTTCAATATTGATCCCGACTGGTACCTGGGTAAAATCGGTGTCCATGAAACGGGTGAGTTCCTTGGGGTGAAACAATTACTTGAACTGATAAGGGAAGAATTTCCTGATGTGAAGTTTGGCTACTTCAACCCTCCTGCGGAAAGGATGACGGGGAACTATGAATTAGATTTTGCGCACCATTGACGCTGTGATATCGATAACCATGCATCTTTGCCGCTCTTTAATTCAAAATGAGCAACCCCGACGTTAAACGCAATTTTTATCAGGGAGTAATCCTTGCGATAATTACCACCATCATCTGGTCAGGTAATTTCATTATCGCGCGCGGCGTTTTCGAGGAAATCCCCCCTGTAAGTCTTGCATTTTGCCGGTGGTCGTTGGCAGCATTTATTATTTTTTTCCTGGGCTTAAAAAAATTCAGGTCGGAAAAACAAGTCGTATTTAAAAACTGGAAATACCTGTTCTGGGTTTCACTCACCGGGATCACCCTGTTTAATACGTTTATCTACGTCGCGGGGCATTATACTTCTGCCATCAACCTGGCGTTGATCGGCACCACCTCCTCGCCGGTTTTTGCCATTATCATTTCAGCGATCTTTTTAAAAGAAGCAATAACCTCGTTACGCATTTTAGGGCTTTTGCTTTGCATTGCCGGCATAGTAACACTGTTGTCGAAAGGTAGCCTCGAAACATTGCTGGCCTTCCGGTTTTCACCCGGCGATGCCTGGATATTGGCCAGTGCATTTGTATTTTCAATTTATACCGTATTGGTTCGCCGTAAGCCGGCTGCCATCTCTCCAATAACATTTTTATTCTGCATCTTTATTACCGGCAGCCTGTTGCTGCTTCCGGCATTTATTGTTGAACAAGCGGTGACTAAACCGATTGTGTGGAGTAATCATCTCCTGGGAAGTATCTTATACCTCGGCATCGGCGCATCTGTAATTTCATACTTCTGCTGGAATGCGGCTATAGCGCGAATTGGTTCGGTACGTACCGCTTTATTCGGGAACCTGATACCCGTGTTCAGTACGCTCGAAGCAGTTTGGTTACTGGGCGAAAAGATCACTTTAATTCATTTGGTAAGCGGTGCACTCGTGATTTTGGGACTCATCATTGCCAACTCCCGCAAAGCTTCAGCAGTTAAACTGAAACCGGCATATGAGCAATGAGGTAATTGCCTGGCTCTGCCTTGCCGCATTTGCAGCCGGCTTTATCGACGCTGTTGTTGGTGGTGGCGGCTTGATCCAAACTCCTGCTGGACTTGTGCTTTTACCGCAGTTTCCGGTTGCCACAGTAATCGGCAGCCTGAAAATCCCGGCCTTCTGCGGCACCTTCCTGGCATCGCTTCAATATATCCGAAGGGTAAAGATGGACTGGCCAATGCTCACGCTTATGACGTTGCTTTCGTGTAGCGCGGCATTTACAGGTTCTTACCTGCTTAGCCAGGTGCATAATGATTTTATGAAGCCCCTGCTACTTATTATTTTGATTTTTGTAGCACTGTATACCTACAGCAAGAAAAACTTTGGTATCCATTCCGAAAAGGATCACGATAAACAAACCCGGGTAATCTACAGTGTTTGCATAAGTATCGTTATTGGTTTTTACGACGGATTTATTGGTCCCGGTGCAGGCAGTTTCCTGGTGCTCGCATTTATAACCTTATTGGGCTTCGATTTCCTTAAAGCTAGTGCACATGCAAAAATGGTAAACCTAGCCACTAACATGGGATCAATCCTGTTTTTTGCAGGAAGCGGCCGCATCATCCTGGCCGTTGCTTTGCCAATGGCCGTGTGCAACGCAATTGGGGGAATCTTGGGTGCACGCCTTGCCATCCAAAAAGGCAACAAATTTATTCGTGTGTTTTTCCTCCTTGTGGTTACAGGGACCATCGTCCGGTTTGCCTACGATGTGTTTTTTAAAAGATGATGGGCTTTGGTCTGTGGTAGCGATTTTGTTTACATTAACGGGCAAAAATGTGCCATAAAGCCGGCCACTACTTTTGCGTTACAAAGTCTGCTTAATCAATCTTAACGATGTTTTAGAACGCGCTGTGCATTCCGGCATCATAATCTCACTAATTTTCAACAAAAAAGGGCGGCTGTTTTCAATCAACTACATTTGGTATGTCGAATAACTCTTACATGGACCATCCTTTTGAAAAAGAGAAGAATATAAAGGCACTTGCATACACTTCTGTAGTATGCATATTGTTGTTTATTGTTTTCTTTTTTGCTCAATGGACGTTGCCCCAGATCCCGCCGCCTGTTGTTGAAGAAGGTATTGAAGTGAATTTAGGCAATAGTGAGACCGGCCTCGGCGACGAAGCACCAATGATACCCGGCAAACCCACCATTGCCGAAGAAACCAATTTCACACCTCCTCCACCCGTTGCTCAGTCACAACCTGAAGATGAACCGGATATTGATGCAGATGAAAACGAACCTGAGGACGTTCCAGCCATGCGGAAGGTAGAAAAGCCTGCAGTAAAACCACCCCGAAGCGAACCAAAAGTGGTAAGTAAACCCGTAGAAAAACCTCAACCTGCGGCGGTTCCAACCCCGAAACCTCCATCACCAAAAGCAGTTTACCGCGGTGGCACCAGTACAGATGCAGGTGGCAATAATGCAGACTCTTATAACAAATCGCGCAACCAGGGGATTGCCGGCGGGCAAGGTGACCAGGGAAGCCCGAATGGTAATCCAAACTCGGATAGTTACAAAGGAAATGGAGGTGGTGGCAGCAGCGGGGTAAGAATTAGAAGTGGCTTAAGCGGACGCAGTATATTACGGGTCCCCCGGTTTGAAGACGACTTCAATGAAAACGCAAAAGTTGCTGTAGATATCGTTATCAGTCCTGCGGGTAAGGTTATTTCTGCAGTGGTTAATCCAAGAGGCACTACAACTACCAATGGTAATACAAGGCGTATCGCAACACAGGCCGCAATGAAGATCCCCTTTAGTGCTGGTGCCGAAGAACAACGGGGAACAATCATCGTGGACCTAAGGGTTAGCGGATAGTTGGATTGCGGATAAACGGATTGCGGATGCGCGGATTGGCGGATTAGCGAGTAAGCAGAGTGGCAGGTCCCGGCACCGTTACTTAAGTAAGCTTTTTCCGTAGCTCAAGAATCGCGATAACTACTTCTGTGCGCTGTATTCTATCCCTTTAATTTCATTTAGTTTACTTGTTTTTTAAGGTCGACAACTACGTCCGACATCCTGGTTCCAACCATTTACGGATCGTTGCCCGGCTAAACACCCCTATTGTCACGCGTATTGTAACCTGCGACCCACTCTGCTTCAGCACCCCGGCGCATAGCCACCACAAAAATTTGTTTGTTCCAGCCCGAGGTTTACTTTTACTGCTTTGATTGCTCGTTGAACTAACCATCCTCCTTCACCAAAATCGCTCAATGGATTACCGCCAAACGCTTGATTACCTGTTCACCCAGCTGCCTATGTTTAGTCGCGAGGGCATTTCTGCATATAAGAAAGACCTTACCAATACGATTAAGCTGTGCGAAGCCCTTGGCAACCCGCAGGAAAAGTTCAGGTGTATCCATATCGGCGGTACTAATGGCAAGGGTTCAACCAGTCATATGCTGGCTTCAATCCTGCAAACGGCAGGCTACAAAACCGGCCTCTACACTTCACCGCACCTGCGTGACTTCAGGGAAAGGATCAGGATCAATGGCGAAATGTGCAATGAGGACTTTGTAGTGGAATTTACGGAGCGGATCAAGCCATTGATTGAAGAACTACAGCCCTCTTTTTTCGAGATCACGGTTGCCATGGCCTTCGAATATTTTTACCAGCAAGGGGTTGAACTTGCCGTTATAGAGGTGGGATTGGGCGGGCGCTTAGATAGTACAAACATCATTACACCTGAACTATCCATTATTACCAACATCGGGTGGGACCATATGAATATGCTTGGCGATAGCCTTGATAAGATTGCGCTGGAAAAAGCCGGCATTATAAAGCCTGGGATTCCTGTGGTGATCGGCGAAGCTACTGCCGCAAATAAAAAGGTTTTTGATCAGCATGCGGCCGAAGCAGGATCACAGGTCAGCTATGCACAGGAACAAAGATGGATTTCGGAATGGCGCCACGAACACGAGCAACTGGTTGTTACAGTCGCCAGTCACAATTCCGAAGAACGAATGACGTATCACATTGATCTTGCGGGGCTCTATCAAAAGCAAAACTTGCTAACTGTTTTGGAAAGTATACCGGTACTTCGATCACGTGATATCTTTATCGATCTCCAACATGTAAAAGAGGGACTCAGCAAAGTAAAAAAACTGACCGGCCTGCATGGCCGTTGGGAGATCATTCACCACTCCCCTTGCATAGTGCTCGATGTAGCCCATAATGAAGACGGCATCAGGCAGGTGATTAAGCAATTGGAGATTTCAGACTATCACCATCTTCATATTGTTATCGGCATGGTCAGGGATAAAGAAACCCGGAATATTTTAAGTCTCCTGCCAAGTCATGCGCGGTACTACTTTACCAAAGCAAACATACCACGGGCACTCGACACAGAAACACTCTTATTACAGGCTTCGAAGTTTCACCTGAAAGGCAATACCTACGACAATGTAAAAACGGCGTTACAGGAAGCGCTTAACCACGCAGATAGTAATGATATGATTTTGGTTTGTGGCAGTGTATTCGTTGTTGGCGAGGTAAACCAACACGAACTCAAATTTTCGTAATTTTTTGGGACGAGCAGAGGATCCATTTTCAACATCGTTGTCCGCCCGGATGCGCCAGTCGGACGCCCGCCCGGATGAACCGGTTCGGACGGGGGTGTCACTCATTGTACTTTTGGGTTCTTTTCTGATCTGAATTCAAGTGCACCACTCCCTTTTCCCGTTAAACATCAGCACCTTTCTAATGGATCGCTTAGCTGCAGGAATACTCATAATGCATTTGCAGTTTACGCATCCGTATAACTATCCCTATAATCCTGTACTTCTCAGGTGCAGGGTGCCGAGAGCCTGCAAGGCATAAAAGATAGTTGTAACGTGCATTGCCTGTATGAAGCTGTTGGTCTGCAACATTTTTACAAGCTCATTTAATGGAACCAGTAATACTTCTATCTCCTCATTATGATCCAGTTCCTGCTCCTGCACCTTTACCCCACCTTTGAGCAGGTACATATGCAGATAGTTTGAGTTCGTACTTGGGTTCGGCGACGTTTTGCCGAGGTAGGTAATATCGTTAAAAGCATACCCGGTCTCTTCCAGCAACTCGCGGCGAATCCCATCTTCAATGGCATTATCCGTGTCATCTATACATCCTCCCGGAAGTTCGATAATGGTTTGTTGAATAGCATGCCGGTATTGTTTTACGAGCACTACTTTGTCGTCTTCGGTTATCGCAACCGCAGCGGCCCATGTGGGATATTCCATCACATAGTAAGGGTCAACAATTTTGCCATCAGGTTTTCTGCAGGTGTCTTTCCTGGCTTTAAACCAGGTATCGTTGTGCAGGTATTCCGATTTAAGCAGCGTCCACGTCAACTGATCTGTATTCATGCAAGTAAGATATTTACCAGTTGTTCCGGTTACGCAATGCAGTGATATGGGCAACATGGTGTCGGCCGTGCCAGGCATACATTCCCAACAATTGCCACAGCGACATCTTGATTTTATTACCGGGATGATAAACTGTCCGGTCAAATCGTTCTTCAGAAAGGTTCCTGATTGCTGCATGCCATCTCTGGTGAAGGGCATGCAACAAGGTTATGGACACATTTACAGGAACGGCATAGACATCATCTAAAGTAGCCCAGCCCTTTTCATCGTAAGGCTTTATCGTGGGATTGTCTTCGGTAAGCGCCAGCTTAAAACGGGTATACGCATTCATATGACTGTCGGCAACGTGATGCACCAATTGCTTTACACTCCATCCGCCCTCACGGTATGGAGTGTCCAGTTGGTATTCGTCCAGGTTCAGAAGAACCATCTCAAGATCAGTCGGCAAGAATTGGATATCCCGCAACCATTTCTCCTTTAGCTCGGGGCTGTATGGCTTTATTTCATACTTCCCCACCGGGTAGCGAAGGTCGGTTTGTAGCTGTGCTTCCATGAGACTATTGTGTTTTTTTGTTTACAATATCGAGTAGTTCAATTTCAAATACAAGTGTAGCACCACCCGGTATTTCATTACCTGCACCATAGTCGCCGTAAGCCGATGTTGATGGAATGTACAACTTCCATTTACTTCCAACAGGCATCATTTGCAGTGCTTCTGTCCAGCCCTTAATTACACCGCTAACCGGTATCTCAAGTGGTTGTCCGCGCTTATAACTGTTGTCGAACTCGGTCCCATTAAGAAGAGTGCCTGCGTAGTGGGCACTAATGGTATCCGTCGCTTTGGGCATAGGTCCTGTACCTGCTTTTAGAATCTCGTACTGCATACCACTCTCAGTAACTTTCACACCAGCACGCTTCCTGTTTTCCGCCAGAAACTTATCGCCTTTGGCTTTTTCCGCCATTGCAGTTTTCTGCATTTTCGCCTGGCCCATTTTCCCGATAACTGCGTTGGCCTGGTTGAAGTCGAAATAGGTTTTTTGTTTTTTTATGCTCTGATCAATTGCTTTGTTCAACAAGGCGTAATTCAAACTTTCAACACCCTGGCTTTTCAGGTACTCTCCAAGTGAGATACCAAAGGCATAACTGAGGCTATCCTTATTTGTTTTTAACGGACTAACTGCCGCCGATTTTGGTTTCGCCGCTGCAGTTTTGGGTTTAGGTTTAACCTGTGCTCCTGCACTCAAAGATGCCAGTAATAAAGCAGGCACAACAAAATGTTTCTTCATGATTTATATGGGTAATTAAAAATTTTTTGTGTTAAATCATTCTCCGCGGAGTTCATGACCGGTGAGATGGATGAATACGTCTTCAAGCGAGGCTGCCTTTACCGACTTGGGTCGCTCAAAGCCGGTTGCTACAAGATTATCTATTAACTTATCGGGAGTATTTACGGCAACAACTTTGCCGCTATCGATGATGGCAACCCTGTCGCACAGGACCTCTGCTTCATCCATATAATGGGTGGTAATGATAATAGTAGTGCCGTTGTTCCTGATTTCACGGATAAGGTCCCAAAGGTTACGCCTGGCTTGTGGATCAAGCCCTGTGGTTGGTTCGTCTAGAAATATTATCCTGGGAGTGTTGATTAGTGTTGTAGCTACAGAAAATCGCTGCTTTTGACCGCCACTAAGCGACTTATACTTTTCCCCGGCTTTATCTTGCAGGTTGACCCGACCGAGCAGTTCCAATGGATCTACACTCCGGTTATAAAGCCCGGCGAAAAGGCGGATCAATTCAGTTAATTTAAGCCCTGGATAATAACCGGAAGCCTGAAGTTGAACCCCGATGATCTTTTTAATTTCGTCCGGAACAACATCCAGGTCCAATCCATCGATCAACACTTTGCCGCTGGTTTTTTGCCTTAGCGTTTCCATGATCTCGAGGGTAGTGCTTTTTCCTGCGCCATTGGGCCCGAGCAATCCGAATATCTCACCCTCACAAACCTCAAAACTGATTCCTTTCACCGCCTGGAAATCGCCATAGTTTTTAACCAGGTCGTGAACTTCAATTATTTTTTTCATTCGTGTGTTCTAAGTCGCTGCAATGCTACCCTTGCGCCAGGTGTCTTTCCAACTCGTCCATCATCTCAATGCTCCCGATAAAAAACGGACTGCGTTCGTGCAATTCGGTTGGTTGAAGATCAAGAATACTGATTTCCCCGTTTGTAGCTTTACCACCTGCAACTTCTGCAATAAATGCCAGTGGGTTGCACTCGTACAACAATCTTAGCTTTCCTTTAGGTTTATCGGTAGTGCCCGGGTACATAAAGATTCCACCTTTGATGAGGTTTCGATGAACATCCGCCACCATCGAGCCTATGTAGCGTTGGGTATATGGCCCGCCGTTATTTCTATTTTTACGTTGGCAGGTATGAATGTAACTTCTGGTGCCTTCGTTATACTGGTGAAAATTTCCATGATTCACGGAGTAAATCTTCCCGTTTTTAGGACATTGAATCTCAGGATGACTAAGGGTGAACTCGCCAATAGATGGGTCAAGTGTAAACCCGTTTACGCCTCTCCGGGTTGCATAAACCAACATGGTGCTCGAACCATAAATGATATACCCGGCTGCTACCTGCCTGTTGCCGGGTTGTAAAAAGTCTTCGAGCTTACAAGGTTGGCCCAGCTCGCTTACTCTCCTGTAAATACTAAATATTGTTCCTATCGAAACGTTCACGTCGATATTGCCACTGCCATCCAACGGATCCATCAACAGCACATACTTACTGTTGTTGCTTATTTCATCGTCGAAGATTACAATATCATCATTCTCTTCGCTTCCAATTCCCGCACAGCTTATGCCATGCCGAAGAACACCGATAAACTGGTTGTTTGCAAATACGTCAAGTTTCTTTACGTCTTCGCCCTGCACATTGATACTGCCTGCATCGCCCAAAATATCCACAAGCCCTGCTTTATTTACTTCTACGTTTACCCTTTTGGAGGCAAGGCCGATATCCCGAAGCAACCTACCCAATTCACCGGTTGCATGTGGGAAATCCCGCACCTGTTGAATAGTAAACTCGTCTAAAGTTTGTACGCGCCTGTTTATGTTTTGTGCCATCGTCAGAATTGATTTTAGGCTTTAAAGTTATAGGAAGCATGACGGTTTTCGTGAATAGCCAAAAAAAATTTATCCGTGGCAACAGGCTTATGGATAAATTCATACGACGTGGATTCTCACCGTATAACTTCAAGCCCGCGCTAAACACAACACGTTTTCGACATGGTACATTAATGTTGCGGGCGAACGGGGTAATTGCAGGAAAGCTTTAGCCAATGCCTCAAATGCGGAACGGCCAACAGGCCTGTAACGCTCACTGGCAGCGTTAACCAAGTGCGATGCTTGTAATTGTGATGTTATAAAATATCGTTGCACCAATACCAATCCGGGATGTATAAACCCTTGTTCGAGGATCTCACCTGATGTACTGCCTTCTGGTGGTTAATGATATGTTGAGCAGCTTCCGGGAGGAACTTTTGTATAAAACTCATTGAAAGGATCTGGCAATTGCTAACGATTTAGCCCAGCTTCTTTTGCTCTTTCTGCTATAATCAGGGCCCTTAAAATGGCTTTGCCACGGGAATATTGAGACTTGCTGGTACTTTCTGTTATGCCAAGACGATGAGCGATTTCTTTATGAGAATATCCTTCGACCGCGTATTGCCTGAACACCGTTTGATAACCATCACTTAACTGTTCAGCAATCTTAACCAGGTCTTCTAAGTATAGCTTTTCCAGGGGGGTGGTCTGATGATCAATCAAGCTATTTTCAAGGTGTTCATACGATACAGCATTTAAACTACGCTTACGGATATGTTCAATAGCTGTATTTACAAATATGCGTCGAACCCAGCCCTCAAAAGAACCTTCTCCCCTATAGCGGTTCAGGCTGTTAAACAGTTTTACAAAGCTCTCCTGTAAGATGTCCTCTGCATCGACCTGGTTTTTAGCAAACCGCAAACAAACCTTAAACATTCGCGGGGAGAATGTATCGTATAACAATTTCTGGCTACGGCGATCACCTTTCAGGCAGCCTTCAATTAGCTGCGTTTGTACGATTAAAGCATTAGCCTGCATATAGAATGATTAAAATGACATTTTCAATTAGCCATATTTGAGCCAATATGTACCGGGTTGGTTATCACTATACTACAAACACTAAAGAACGGGCATGTTTCCGAGGTTTGGAATATTTTCCAAAATTGGGAATCAAGGCCTATCGATGTTTTTACTTGTGCGAGGTGCAAATAGTTGAATCGATAACTATCATTCTAATCGGTAGAGGGAACGATTTGGACTAGTTTGTAAAGCGAACAACGAGCAATGACGCGGTTGTACGAACAAGGAGGTGTTGACAATAAGTACTGTGCGAAGACCTCTGTTTTGTGGTGGAGTTAATATTTAGGAAGGATTGGCCAACGAAGAATAAAAGGAGCTTAACCATCGACAAGTGAGTATTGGAGGCCTCCGGCATACAGGAAGTTTTAGTCGCGGCCGCATCACCGTTACAGACCCGATCGTACCTTTCCCAGGCTTCGCGAAAATGGCAGTAAGCAAATTCTTCTGAAACCGGCATTATCCATTAAGCCTGATGCCAAGACCCGGTGTATCACTGATGATTACTCTGCCGTTGTCAAACTGAAGTCCTGTAGCAACATCTTCGTCTAAAAGCAGCGGACCATCAACATCAACCATATCGAGCTGAGGTAAGAACTGGGCAATGGCAGCGCTTCCAATGGTGCTTTCATTCATGCTACCCATCATCACCTTCATTCCAAGCTCCCGTGCTTTCTTGATCATCCGCCTGGCAGGGGTAAGCCCACTGCATTTTGTGAGCTTGATATTAATGCCATGAAAACTATTAAAACACTTTTCTACATCTGCCTCAAACACGCAGCTTTCATCCGCAAAAAGCGGCAATGGAGATTGCTTAAATAGCAATTGCATGCCTTCGATATTGTGCTTGTCGAGCGGCTGCTCAATCATCTCTACACCCAGGCCGGCTAACACGGGGATTTTTTGCAGAGCTTCATCCGTGGTCCATCCTGAATTTGCATCCACCCTTAAGGTAGCATCGGTGTGTTTTCGCAGGGCCTGTACAATTTCAATGTCGTTTGCTGTGCCAAGCTTTATCTTGTAAACCGGCCATGGCCTTTCCTGCATTTTCTCCACCATCTTTTCAATGCTATCGATACCTATGGTGTAATCGGTTACCGGTTCAGCTCCGCTGAACGAAGTATTCCATAATTGATAAACGGGTTTGCCTTTCATCTTTCCCCACAGGTCCCAACAGGCCATGTCGAGTGCGCATACTAAAAAGGGGTTTTTAGGAAAAAGGTGGTGTAAATAATGCCAATAGCGCTCGGGATCGGTGAGCGCAAACTTTTCAACCATCCCCTTTTTGGCTTCGATATCCGCAACCATTTGTTCGACAGTAATGTCGTAGTAATTAATGGCAGGTGCTTCTCCGTAGCCGACGAAGTTTCCCAATTGCAGGGCTACAATAAGCGCAGGCTGGTGCGTTTTTGTACCCCTTGAGATGGTAAAAGGATGTTTAAAGGGCAGGTTACTTACCCGGTGGCTGACTTTCAAATGAGCAATTATTTAAGGATGTGGTATAGCCAGGTATTTGTTTGATTAATTTGCTCTTCATAGGTTGCCGTGCAAGTAATTGTTCGATTGATTTGCTCCCCAATGGTTTGCCGTACAAGAGTGCGACGCAACGATTTCCCATTAAAATACCACAGCCGGGTACAAAAAAAAAATCTTTATTGCATGCCGGCGTTGCCCATTGTGCAACTGCAGTTTGCTGATTGCTCGCGGCCCATTCAAAATCATGAATGGACCGCGTGCCAGTAGCATTAATTAGTGACACCAGTTGTATTCTCCACGAGTATCAAAGCGGGCACTAACCAGTGGCTCATGCCGACTCATTTGGCGTTCGGCCCTTTATTGTGAACGACAACTAAATCACATTCACCTGCCGGAGGCAACGACTATTTCGAGCAGCTGTTTATTATATTCTTCCTCATTCACCAGGTCTTCAAGCGTAATATGCATCCGGTAACGCCAGTAATGTTTTGGGTTTGCAGGTATGTTGATGCGTTCCTCGTTCGGATCAGGTCTTCTGAGTGTTTCACTCATACCTAACAGATCCTGTAACTGGAAAATACTCCACATCGCAGGCGAATAAAAATGCTGCAAGAGTATGGTCTTATTTATCCATGGCTCGCACTCGGCCGGAGCTTTGCCGTATTGCCCAAGCTCGCGATTGTAAAATCGCTGAATAACATTTTTGTCTTCCTCCCACCATCCGCGAATGGTACTCATATCATGTGTGCTGGGTGTTACAACACTCAGGTAAGGTGCATCATCGGGATGGAAAAACTCCCGGTTTGGATCTTTTGGCATGCGCTGAATTTCGAGGCTTAGTATTCCGAGATCGCGCATTACACCAGGCACCGTTGACGGCACCATGCCGAGGTCCTCGCCGCAAATAAGCATATTGGTGCCCCGTTTGATTTCAGGGAGTTTAGCAAGTGCTTCATGTTTCCAGAACTGGTCTTGTTGCACATAGAAGTAGTTGACATAAAGTTCCCTCAACTTGTTTTGCTGCTCCCATGGTAATGCCTTGAATGAAGTGGTATTTTCCATGGAGATCCGGAAGTGGAACTGTGTACCATTACTGTCTTTATCTTCAAAAAGGATCACATTGGACACCAGGTCAAACAGGCCAATCTTTACCCTTTGGTTTTCTTCGTGTTGCTCAAGCGAACCGAAGTGGTCCTCTATTTTACGTTGCGTATCAAACGAAGGCAATAACCTATACAGTCCTTCACCCATAGGCTCGAGGTATTGCTCTGTTACCTGTTGTTTTGCGCCGCCAAACACTTCATTAAGAACGTAATCATTAATAAATGGCGTAGTATACCGTTGAAATGCATCAGCATCGTTGAGGTTAAACTCGCTCGCCGGCACAGGTAAAGCAGGAACGAAGTGTCCGAGTATACCTTCAACAGCATCCATTGGAATACTCCATATTCTAAAGAAACCAAGGATATGATCGATCCGGAAAGCATCGAAATAATAGCTCATTTGTGCAAAACGCCTTTTCCACCAGGTAAAGCCGTCCTGGGCCATGCGGTTCCAGTTGTAAGTAGGAAAACCCCAGTTTTGGCCCTTTACTGCAAAGTCGTCCGGCGGCGCGCCAGCCTGCATATCCATATTGTATAGCTCAGGCTCTTGCCATGCATCAACGCTGTTCCTGTAAATACCTATTGGAATATCGCCCTTTACAATGATCCCATTCGCATGCGCATATTCTGTTGCAGACTTAAGCTGCAGGTGTAAATGGTACTGAATGAAATAGTATATGGCTATTTCATCTTTTGCCCTGGCCGGATTACCAGCGAGTTCATGTATCGCAGCCGCATCGTACTTACTATGCTGTGGCCAATTGTTGTATTCGACACTTTTGTTTTGATCACGCAGGTATGAAAAAGCTGCGTAAGGCACCAACCAATGCGCATTGGATTCGAAGAACGAAATAAACCCGGGTTCCTTGAAAGTTGCTTTCTTCTGACCCGCAAATATTTTCCTGATCAACTCGAATTTAGCTGTTGTAACTTCTACATAGTCTACTGTTGAAGATGCATTTAGCCGTGCAGATAATTCAGTTATTGAATTCAGAAATGCCTGTTCCTTTTTGTTGATGATTGAAGCAATATTCAGGTATTGGGGGTGAAGTGCAAAGGCTGAAATTGCTGCATAAGGATAGGAATCGTAATAGGAAAAAGTAGCTATTGTATCGTTAACCGGTAGTAATTGAACAAGCTTTAACCCAGTTTTCTTTGCCCAATCAACCAATAGTTTTATGTCGTTAAACTCGCCAACCCCAAGACTATTTTCACTTCTTAGCGCAAAGACGGGTATTGCAATTCCAGCCGCCCGGAAGGTATTATTAGGGAGATGAATAAAGCAGTCGGTTACTATGGTCTGTTTATCGGTCGCAGGCTGGTCATGTAATACACGGTTATTTCCTCCTTCAAGTTCTAACAGCGACTTATCGGAAAGATTGTAAACGCCATATTTATATGCGAGGGGTAATGTGGCATTGGCAAGATTTACATGAATTGTCCACCAATCTTCATCCGCCTTTTTGCTTAGCAACTGCAGGTTGTCAGCACTCCATCCGCCAAGTTCCGGCACGTTACCGCAGAGACACAAAGCCTGGTTTGGCTTGAGTAATGGCGCTTTTACTTTAAAGATATGTGTGAATACTTCAGGCACCGCTACCTCCTGGGTAAGCTGGTTGTTTTTAAAGAATACATTTCTGAAAGGTTCTGTATAGAAAGTGTTTTCGTAAAAACCGGCATAGTTCCAGCTATCAATTAAAACAAGCTCATTGATACCAGCTGATGGACTAACGATCTTTTTGTCGTCACCCCATTCCAATGTGCGGGTACCATCATCTTCCCTCAGCAGCAGTTTATAAGAAACAGGATTAGCAGCAAGGTCGCCAGTTGGGATCTCAAATGATGCCTGCCATCTTTCTTCGTTTACGTATTCAAGTGGAAGGGGTTTAGTAATGTCGTTGCCTCCCAACACCGGGTGGTTGCCGACTACCGAAAAAGACTGGCCAAACTTTGTGCTATACCGTAATTGTAAAGACACTTTGATCACATCGGCCGCGGGTGTAGGCGTTTTTTGAGCAGCTACTTTCTTGCGTGAGGCCTTTGGTTTTACAGGTGCCGGTTCGCCTACCGATAGCGACTGAACCAGTTCGGACGATGCCTTATTTTCAACGGGAACATCCACCGGACTCTTCTTTGTTCGCTTCGTTATTTTCCTGGTTGTTTCGGGAATGATTTCTTCAGCAGCAGGAAGTGGCGCGACAGGCTTTTCAACCGGAATAGCAGCCTTTACGGATTTAGCCTTTTTTCTACCGGAAACGCCTTTTGAACTTTGTGTAGGAGCTGTTGCACCAGCGTTGGTATTTTCTGCTTGTTCAGCAGATTCTGAAACCTGATTCGATCCTTCAGGTTCTCGCGCATTTTGTAGATCAGACAAGATTTTCAATTTTGTTGACCGCGAAAATAGATAAAAACAAACCAATGTATCTTATAGAACGGATTTTGTATATGGATAAGGGAATTAAGGAAACAATTATTGTTCGATACGGGGCCTTGCCCTATTTTTGTCTAAAATTTATAGAATGGAAACAGCAAGACCAACCCGGAAATATTGGCTCTACTTTTTTATCTCCCTCGCTGCAATGATCCTGATGTTGATCTTCTTTACTCAATATTTCTGGCTTATTTTGCCATTCGTTGTAACTTATTTTGTTTTGGCGATGGACCTTATGTAGTTCGTTCGCTAACAGACATAAAAAAACCCACTTTCGTGGGTTTTTTTATGTCTGTTATTGTAAATTATGAGTCACCTTTTGGAGGTCCAAGTACAACAATCAAGGAATAGATAATGCCGGGAAGACCGCCTAGAAGGGTCAGGATCAGGCTGATCCAAAAACGGTTATTGATAACACCTTCGTGTAAGTAAACCGCTAATGGTGGAATAAAGAGCGCGATCAACACGAGCAGCAGGGTATTCGTGTTAGGTTCTGCACCCGCTTTCTTCTGTTCTTTGAATGCCTTAATCTGTTTTTTAGCCTCACTAATTTTTTCTTTTCTCTCGTGGCGGGATAGTGCCTTGAAATCTTTCATAGCAGATTTCACCGCATCCATAGCCGGTACATTGGTTTCAGCGTTTGGGTTTACACTTACTTCCTCAGTTTCAGCTTTGGGTTCAGTAACAAATGCACTGTAACCCTGGCCGGCAACCATACAGGATAAGAGAAGAATAAAGAGATTTTTTTTCATAATTCAGTGTGGTTTAGGTGGACAATTATTTGAAGCAAATATAACTGTTAATGGTATTTAACAAAATATTTAACCGACCACATAATCATGTGATTATTCGTTCTATGCCTCTCCAAGAACCACAACTAAAGCATAAATCACTCCAGGTAGAAAAAACACTAAAGTGAGTAAAAGGCTAATCCAGAATTTTGTATTGATCTCGCCCTGGTGGAGGTAAACCGCCAATGGTGGCAGGAGCAATGCAAGGATTACCAGCAATAAGGTATTTGTTGATGGCTCAGCACCGCTTTGTTTAGCGGCTTTTTGTGCTGCTAGTTCGGCTTTTACATTGCGCAGGCGCTCCTTTCTGTCGTGGCGTGAAAGACTTTTAAATTCTTTCATGGCTGCTTTCACGGCATCGGCACCAGGTACAGCGGTTTCTGTTTTGGGATTTGGCGATACTTCCGGCTGGGTAGAAGTTTTTTCAGTTACGAAAGCTGAAAATGCGTTTGCTCCGGTAACCAGGATAATAAGAAAAACGAGGAGATTTCTTTTCATAAAAGCGTTTAAGAGATGAAGAAAAATGTTAAAACTTTTAACAAAAATATCGTGCCATGTACTTAATTATCAAACGGTTTTAGTCAGCCTCATGATAGTTGATTCCAATCCTGAGCGCCTTGAGCCCGCTAACCCCCTGCAGATCTTCTAAATCGAACATTTCGAGACTATCAGTTAACATGCCCTTGCCTTTCAGGTATTCGATATGCTCCAGGTATTCCTCCACGTCTTTGGCATTTGTATAAACAATAGCAATCCGGTCGGGTTGTGTCAGCCGTTCGGCTGTGTTTTTAATATGAACCTTATCAATTCTTTTTTTGATGACTTCGTACCTGATGTTGTATGAGCCTTCTACATCAAACCTTCTCTCATCTTTTCTGAAGTTGATGTCGATGGCTCTAGTATGTACAAGTATCAATTGGGTAGTCTGCAGCATTACGGGCATGTCTGCAACCAGTTTAGCGGTAAGGCGTGCAATATCAACCATGGACCGTAGCTGCCAAAGCTTTATATTCTTAAGGTAGATAGGATTGTATCGTTGGTCAGGAACAATAGATTGGCCGATATAGATGTTGTACTCGACCCCATCCGACCGGTATTTTTCGAAAAAGAAGGGGTAAACCTGTTGCAGCTTTCGTACTTCCTGATCGAAATACTTCAGGATGTTTTTGTTGATATAATGTAGTGAGCGCTCGAATGCCCGCCTATGCTGATAAAAACCACCTTTGTCTTTATCTGCCTGCAGGCGGTAGGCACTGATTTCTTTCCGAAGGTCAGGATACCGTTCAGTGATATGCATCGATAATGCCTTGACGTCCTGCTCAAGAAACTCATTTATCTTCATTTCGTACTGCGGTGTCAGCGTATCGGATATGCTTTTCAGGTATTGTTCACACTTGTATAGGGCACTCTCAAACAAGGGTATGGAGATCTTGGACGCCGTTTGTTCCAGCAGGTCCCGCGTGATGGATAACTGGAACTGGTAGTCTTTCCGGGTAGCATCGTTTCTTTCAACAGAAGAATTACGAATGTCGACAGCTCCATAAACCGGGTGAACCTGTTCGAATACAACATTGCCCATGCCTTCTTTTGAGCGGCGAACGTCGTCTTTCACCAGGTAGTCCCAGGCAACTTCATTGAACTTCCACTCTACAGATGGCTGAAGGGAGGTAAATTCATCTTTGATCAACTGCGCAATCCTATCGTTAAAGGACTTGATCATAAAATACACAAGGTCTGTGATGATCGGGAAAGCACGCTGAAGCACTTCTACCGTTTTTATCGAAACGCCGTTTTCTTCCGTTGCGCTCACTTCGAATACCCCCAGCAAACCTTCGGATGTTCTGATCGGGTATGCCATGAAACTTTTCATCCCTTTGTCTAACACCCCTGCAAGAAACGGTTCCGACTGAGCCATTGCCGACGTAACATTCGGATAGATAAACGGTTCAGGATGCTGCAAGAAGCTATTGTACATTTCATTTATCCCTATAGTATGGGCTCGCTTTTCTTCAGTCGAATCAACCACGACGCACTTGGTAATAAACGACCTGTCGTAAACAACTTTCCCGTTGATCTTGAAGAAAGGCGTAACGCCAATCTTTATTCTTGTATCGTTAAGCAGTTCGCGAATCGCTACCTCAACCTTTTCCAATGTTTGGTCAAGCGTTTCGTTGTGCATGTTAAGGATTGCATTTTTCAACTCGTTGATAGCTATTTCTTTGCTCACGTCCTCCGCAAAAAGGATACAGAAGCCCCGAAAGCGGAAGTTTTCAAATGGAAACGCTTCCACCAACTCGCAAAATTCGCTGGTATCACTTGTAAGCATCTCTATCCATTCGTCTCTTAAAGGTGGCAGTGGCCCCGTTGTACCCACTTCAAGAAAGCGACTATCAATAGCCAAATGATAATGCCGGATAAGGTGATTGTGCTCGTTTTGAACCTGGACGATCCTTTTGTGTTCACTCTCAAGTTTTACATGATAACAGTTCTCGATTACCAGCCTGATCATGTAACGGAGATTGTCGATATGGTCCGTTTCTGCGTGGTATAGTTCTTCGTTTCCCCTGATCAGCCTGGTAAAAGGAGCCGTTTTATAGAACAGTATCTCAGGTTTGATAAAAGCCAAGGCCATTGAAAAGTCGTCCGAGTTAGACGCGAGTGGCAACAAAGACATCCTGATCAGTTGAATGATGTCCTGTTCTTCGTCCAGTACCGAAAAGTCTGTAAGCGGTACCAGGAGCTTTGGCCTTTTTTCGAATTTGCTCAGGATGTATTTATAAAACTTCGCCCTTATATCGGACGTCTTCTCCATTTTAGTACGCAGAAATTGCAGGTAGGGCTCAAACGATGCATCGTATTGCAGCCGATCAATAATATTCACGGTGGCGGGTGCCGCACTCAAAACTTTCATATAACAAAGTAAGACATCGCACTAAAAAGAACAACCATATTTTTCCGGTCGCTACCAACAGGCCTACCTTTGGCAATTATTTGTTTGATCACCAAATCTTGACGAGAACGAATAACTTTGCAAAAAAGAGGGTACATGTATTATTCAGGGGTACAAACACAAACGTTGGAAGAGGTTGAAGTGGACGTGTTAACCGACTTCGAAAAAACATACCAGATCGTTGTTTGGAACGACGAAGTAAATACGTTTGAATGGGTGATTGAAACGTTGATTGAGATTTGTGGGCATAGCGAAGAACAAGCCGAACAATGTGCGATGATTATTCATACGCATGGCAAATATGCTGTTCAACAAGGTAAATTGTCGACCCTTAAACCAAGATGTGAAGCGATCATAGATCGCGGAATAGGTGCAACCCTTGAAGTGTTGACCAACTAACAGCCTCCACCCCTGCTCACAAGCTCCAGTAACTCAATTCTACCTCCTCTTTTTACTACCTGGGACAAGAACGATTTACCTGTTCCGTTCAAAACAGCTCTTGCGATCATTCGGCTAATCTGAATTGTCTCCACCCCGTTTCCAGTCGTCTGATGCATTCCTGGCGTACCTTTCCGTTTAACAGACTACTGCCCGATATGCCGCTTTTTGCACTGGATAAAAAACTTTGGTTTCCGCCTGTAGCGGATGCCTGTGATGATGGACTACTAGCGATAGGCGGTGACCTGAGTGCAGAACGTTTACTGCTTGCATACCATAGGGGCATTTTTCCTTGGTTTGATGGCGATGTTCCCTTATGGTGGTCGCCCGATCCCAGGTTTGTATTATTCCCGGAGAATCTGAAAGTAAGTAAAAGCATGAAGAGCATGCTTGCCAGGCAGCCCTTTACCTTTTCGATCAATAAGGCGTTTTCGGAAGTTATTAACGCCTGCAAAAAAGTTGATCGCAAAGACCAGTACGGCACCTGGATTACAGATGAAATGCGTGAGGCCTATCTCACTTTACACAAGCTGGGCTATGCGCACAGCGCTGAGGTTTGGTCGGCTGACACACTTATCGGTGGCTTGTACGGGGTAAAGATCAATAATGTATTTTGTGGCGAAAGCATGTTTAGCCTTGCAAGTAATGCCAGCAAGTACGCGTTTATCCTATTTGTAAAACACCTTGTAACTACCGGCACCAGGTTAATCGATTGCCAGGTTTATACCAGCCACCTGGAAAGCCTGGGAGCAGAAATGATCAGTCGCGAAGTGTTTCTATCATACCTTGAAGGCACATAAGCGAAACAGCAATCAAGCTGAAAACTGCACTTTTCTTTCCGGGTACTTCGAAGAATATTGGTATAGCAATCCGCGTATGTATCCATTTTCGGGGTACTGGGTAAGATGAGGTTTGAGGTCGTCAACACACCGGACTGTAACCTCCGGCGGCAGGTAGCCCATCCCATAAAAGCGACCCTTCTCCATAAGTATCACTCCCTTTCTTGTTTCTTTTGTAATAAAGGAAGGTTCTTCACAAAGTGCAAATGTGGGCAAAGCGTCACCCAGGAATTTTACCGCACTGCTAATGCGCTCGTTATATTCCTCAGCAGAGAGTTGTTGCTCTTCGGCAAGTGAAGGTCCCGGTGAAACATCGATAAAACAAAGCCGGGGACAAAGCCCGAAATCGGCAATGAGCTTTTTGATCAGTGTCTGCCCTTCCGTTATCTGGCTAAAAGTATAGATCGGCTCAAGGTGCTTTTTTTTCTTTTCAATTACCAGGCGCTGGTACCCTTTATTGTCTTCAAAAGCATAAAGCCCATATGCCTGTTCAAAACCCTTGAGGCTCCTGTTATACAATGGCCATAGCCGCTTTATTTCTATGCTTTCCAGTATAAATGCCATCAACTCGCTGCCACATTCGTGGTAGGTGACGTCGTAGATATTTCTTAGAAATTCCTGCTTCTGTTTACCCGTTTTATTGTTTGAAAAATGACTCGCAACCCGCTTACGAAGATCCTTTGCCTTGCCGACGTAAATAACCTTCCCTTTTTGATTATGGAAATAATAAACACCGGGGCAACAAGGTAAAGCCGTAACCTTTTCTACCTGCAGGTTAGGCGGTAAATGCTGGTCCTTTGCCCTTCCTTTCAACATGAGGTTGATTTCTCCCGCCTGGTCGTTACAGAGCAATTGTTGAAATAACTTAACCGTGGCCCGTGCATCCCCACCAGCACGGTGACGCTGCTCGATTTCAATGGAGAGACTCCGGCAAAGGTTCCCGAGACTATAGCTGTGCTGTCCGGGAAAGATTTTCCGGCCCAGCCGGACGGTGCACAATTTTTTACAATCCAGATCAAATCCACAACGGGAAAGATGATACTTGACAAAGGAGTAATCAAAATTGACATTGTGTGCAACAAATACTTTGTCACTCAGCAGCTCATAAATTTTCCCGGCTACTTCCTCGAATAAAGGAGCCTGGCTCACCATGGCATTTGTGATTCCCGTTAAAGCTTGAATGTATGGGGGAATAGCTACCAGAGGGTTAACCAGTGTATCAAAGTAATCAACCACCTTTTCGCCATCATAGATAGCAATTGCAATTTCTGTTATACCGTTTGCGCTCGCATACCCACCGGTGGTTTCTATATCTACTATCGCGAACATCATTAGTGTTTGAAAGACAAACACAAGATTACTAAATTCTTTGGTAAGTTATCCTAATATGCACACCAATTCTCCGGATCGAAAACCTTTTTGTGGCAGAACGGGGCTGCTCGTATATATACCAGTTCTTGCATTGAAATGTTGGGGAATTTACCATAAGGAAAACTCAAAAACCCCGGCTTAATGCTCAACATGATTAAAATCTCTAAAAAAAGTGAGTATTCTATTTCTCATCTCTTGTGAAAAGCTTAACTTTAATAAGCGAACTAAGTCCAGGTGATCAGAGCAGTCTGGTAATTTGCCTGTCCTTATCCATTGAACAATTATTATCAAACCTTAAAATCTGTTAACATGAAAAAATCTACTTCAATTCACGTTGGCGAAGGGGTTAGGAACACCATTATCGGGGTGGCAATTTTTGCAGCAATTGCATTGATTACGTACCTGGAGTGGAAAGGCAATCTCGGCCACTAAACCTAATTGTTAACGTAGAAGTCCTGGTATCCTTTGCTTGCATTGGTTACCAGGATTTTTTTGTTTTATCCTTTCGCAAACCGTTGCATTTTGTCGATTTCTGCGGTTGTTTATTAACAAAACATAAGTAAACGGACCGTGAACAATTATTAAATTTAGCTTCTAAACTAACGATATGAAGAAGATATTCTATCCCGTATCTCTTGCAGGTATTTTCTTCATTTCATGCCAGGCCCTGTCTCCTTCCCCAAATGCTGTTCTAAATGTTGCTGCATGTTGCACAAACCTGCAGCCTTCTACATCCACCATAAAGTTTTTCTGCATCGAGGGTCAGCAGAATAACACTGGCACATCAGTCAGCAACAACTACAGCATATTACCAGCTTATGGCTGGGATACCAGGATGCTGCTTTGGTAGATCTCTTCCTTCAGGTTATAAACGTTCGCTCTGCATTTTACGTTTCGGCTGGCGACGGACTGCTCCCATTTAGTACCTTTGCGTCCTTGTTTGAAAATGCTCACCAACAATCGATTTTAAAAGGCGCGAAATGACGGAACTAAGCAAAAATTATTTACCCGCAGAAACGGAAGGAAAGTGGTATTCGCATTGGCTGCAAAAAAAATATTTCTCCAGTGTACCGGACGAGCGCACTCCTTACACCATTGTAATACCGCCACCAAATGTTACCGGTGTTCTTCACATGGGTCATACCCTTAACGAAACCGTGCAGGATATCCTGATCCGCAGGGCAAAGATGAAGGGCTACAATACTTGCTGGGTTCCCGGCAGCGATCATGCCAGCATAGCAACGGAGTCGAAGGTGGTGCAAATGCTAAAAGAAAAGGGGATTGATAAGAGCACCCTTTCGAGAGCGGAATTTCTTGAATACGCCTTTGAATGGAAAGACAAATATGGCGGGATCATATATGACCAGATTGCAAAACTTGGGTGCAGCGTAGATTGGGACCGGGTGACCTTTACCATGGACGACCATTATTACAAAGCCGTTATAAAGGTATTTATCGACCTGTACGAAAAGGGACTTATCTATCGTGGCGCCCGGATGATCAATTGGGACCCTGCCGCCAAAACGGCGCTGAGCGATGAAGAAGTGGAGCACAAAGAAATACAGGGAACACTATATTATCTGAGCTACAAGGTTGTTGACCAACCGGGTGATGGCGGTTCTTCAGGCGACACGGTGATAATTGCCACGCAACGACCTGAAACGATCATGGGTGACACCGCAATCTGCGTAAATCCAAACGACGAGCGCTATGCTCACCTAAAAGGCAAGTATGCGATTGTGCCATTAATCGACCGCCCTGTCCCATTTATTTTTGATGAATATGTTGATCCGTCGTTTGGTACAGGAGCGCTGAAGGTGACTCCGGCACACGACATAAATGACTATAATCTCGGACTCCGGCACGGACTGGAAGTGATCGACACCTTAAACCCCGATGGTACCCTGAGCCCTGCCGCCAGGATCTTTGTAGGTGCAGATCGCTTTGAAGCAAGAAAGAAAATCATTGTTGAGTTAAGGGAAAAAGGCTACCTGGTTAAAGAAGAAGTCTACCAGACCAGGGTTGGTTACAGCCAAAGGAGTGGAGCCGTGGTTGAGCCACGCATATCTACACAATGGTTCCTGAAGATGAAAGAAATGGCAGAGCCCGCCCTAAATGCCGTAGTTGATGGCGACATCAAAATACACCCGGGAGAAAAGTTCCTTGCCACCTACAAGTATTGGCTGGAAAATGTAAAGGACTGGTGTATCAGCCGGCAGCTTTGGTGGGGCCAACAAATACCCGCCTGGTATGCACCTGATGGAAAATTCGTTGTTGCTGCCACTCACGAGGAAGCAGTTGAGAAGTTCAACCAAGTTTATCCGGGTGTTTTAACAAACAAGGAATTACTCAAGCAGGATGAGGACGTGCTGGACACCTGGTTTTCCTCATGGCTCTGGCCAATGGAGGTCTTCAATGGCATATCTGATCCGGGTAACAAAGATGTTTCGTACTACTATCCCACCTCAGTTTTAGTTACCGGCCAGGATATCATCTTTTTTTGGGTGGCAAGGATGATTATGGCGGGTATGCACTATAACAAAACCCGGCCCTTTGCCGATGTGTACTTTACCGGGATGGTTCGCGACAAGCTCGGTAGAAAGATGAGCAAAAGTCTCGGCAACAGTCCCGATCTACTGGCGCTCATCGACAAGTATGGTGCAGATGCGGTAAGATTTGGCATAATGATCTCCTCACCCGCAGGTAATGACCTGTTGTTTGATGAGAGCAGCCTTGAGCAAGGCAGGAATTTCAATAACAAGCTCTGGAATGCGTTGAAGTTGGTGAAGATGTGGGAACAGCGAATTGGCGCCGCTTCTACACCTCGTACGAACCCAGGTGAGGAGCACTTTGCCGTACAGTGGTTTGCCGCCAGGCTGGAGCAGGTGAAGGTTGAACTCGACGGTGCCTATTCCCAATTCCGGCTTAGCGAGGGACTTAAAACCATTTACTCGCTGATCTGGGACGACTTCTGCAGTTGGTACCTTGAATGGGTTAAGCCCGGTTTTGAGCAACCAATCGACCAAAATATCTATCACCAAACGCTGATTTTCTTCGAAGAACTGATGCAACTGCTTCATCCCTTCATGCCTTTTATAACGGAAGAAATCTATCACCAGTTGCGCAAGCGGGAGGATGACCTGTGTGTTAAGTTAAGCGCAGCAACCAAAGAAGCCGATCAGTCAATTCTTGATGATGGTAACCAGCTTAAGAAAGTGATTACAGCACTGCGCGACGCCCGTGTAAAAAACGGCTTAAAGCCTAAGGAACCCATCAAGGTGCACATTCAAACGGCTGATGCAATCATCTATCAAAAGATTAGCAGTATTCTAAACCGGCAGTTAAATATAGGGTCGCTGGCCTATACACAGGAACCCATACCCGTCACATTAATTGTTGCGGTGGAGGGCGACCGTATATTTATTGAAACAGAAACAAAGGCGGATACGAGTGCGGTAAGAACTGACCTTTTGAAGGACCTTGACCACCAGCAACAATTTCTTCAAAGCGTTGCAAAGAAACTAAGCAACGAACGGTTTATGGCTAATGCAAAGCCTGAGATCGTTGCACTTGAACGTAAGAAGCAGGCCGACGCTGAGGCACGCATCAAGGCAATAGAAGAAAGCCTTGCAAGCCTGTAACTGGCTTCGCAGTTAACAAAAACGTTCTGCGGCAACCCCGCAGAACGTTTTCAAAGTCGTTTGTATAGCCAGAAGTAGCTGATCAAGGAATGGGTAATTACCTAGATACCTCAATACCTGATACCTTTAATTTAATCCGTCATTCGCTAATTCGCAATCCGCAAAAGCTCAACCTATCAACTGTCTCCACTCCCCAACCACGAATGAGTAACTCGAACTTTCCCTCTTCACAACTGCAGGTGCGTCCCGCTTCGTTCAACGACATCAGGTATATACAGGAGATCGCAAATAAAACCTGGCCCATCGCTTATGATAAGATCCTTACCCCCGATCAGCTTATGTATATGCTGGACTTATTTTATAGCACCGAAGCGCTGTCAAAACAAATGAAAGACAATCACCACTTCTTTCTTGCGCTTAAAGATTATGAACCGATCGGATTTGCTTCATTTTCCCATGAACACGACGAGGTATATAAACTCCAGAAGCTTTATGTGCTGCCAGGCATCCAAAAGTCCGGGACTGGTAAAACCCTGTTACAAAATGTTATGCAAATCGCCCGCAGCATGGGCGGCAAAAGTTTATTGCTGAACGTTAATCGTAATAATACCGCAAGATCATTTTACGAGCATAATGGCTTTAAGGTAGTACGTGAGGAGGACATTCCGATTGGCAATGGCTACTTTATGTTTGATTATGTAATGGCCGTTGATTTATTGGAAAATGAGTAATTTCTACTCCATACTACTGTTATTTATTGGGTATATAAATCCGGCCGGGCTCTTTTTAGCGGCAGTCATTATTTGCGTTACAGGTTAACACGCCGAACCTGTTCCGATACCAAAAGAACGATATCGTTGTCACCGGAACGAATAAGGTTGCCGAACTATTCGTGTTAATGCATTGCAAATGAGCAGGCTTCGCACTATCTTGGACAGCACACCTAATCCTAAACCCCTTTGTATGCTAGTTCTAGACCGAAAAAAATTGCTCAACGGCTATGTGAGCCGCTTTGGACCACTCACCAATAGCCTTGCCGACGCTTTCCGCTTTTTATTGAGCCAGATTGAAAAAGACGATCGTTTTTCCAATACCGAAAGTGACAGGAGACAACTTGCTTATTGTATGGCAACGTTTAAATGGGAAACAGCCCATACGATGCACCCCATCGACGAATATGGTGGTGATCCATATTTTAATAAGCGATATGGTCCATCCACCAGTGTGGGTAAAATGCTTGGAAACACCAAACCGGGCGACGGTGCCCTATTTCATGGGCGGGGTTATGTTCAAATCACGGGTCGTAGAAATTACGCTAAAGCGCGCTCGCTGACGGGAGTCGACCTGGTTACACAGCCCGACCTCGCTAAGGACCCTGTTGTGGCTTACCAGATCGCGATCCAGGGCATGAAAGAAGGCTGGTTCACCGGGAAAAAACTCTCCCAATTTATCAACAACGAAAAAGCAGACTTCGAAAATGCCCGGACCATCATCAATGGTTACGATAAGGCCGAAATCATCGCCAACATCGCACGCCGCTACAGTGAAATTTTAAGAGAGTCATTAACCTAATTCGAAAATGTAAAATGTAAAAATAGAAAGGTAAAAAAATCCGATTGGATGCATTGCTCCGTTTGATGTAGTGCTGCTATATTGCTCCCGGATCACCAGGTATTAGGAAAATCTGAAAAGCGGAATGGATTGTTCTTCATCCTAAGCCCAATCGTGAAGGCCCTGTGCAATTGATATCTGCATATTGTTATGGAAGCAGGTTAAGAAAGAAATTGTGTAGGGTGGTTCAAAAAACCGTTAAATGCCAATAGAATTGGTGCGGTACAAGTGAGCGACACCGCTCCGACTGCGCAGCGAACGGGCAAACAGAGGCTCACCAAAGGTCATCTGCTGGTCCCCACAAAACGCTATAACGAGATCCCATGGCTTCCGACTTGTGCATCCATACTATAATGTCGTTCAGTTAAGCGATTCTTTTTCAGCCAGGCCGAAGTTTTTCAATTGTAAATTGTTGCGTCGCACTCTTGTACTCCATTGCATCATTGAGCAATCAACTGACTCAAAGGCTACCTAAATACATTAATCCATAATTCTGCATTCAAGGTCGTTTTGTTAGGGTAGGATTTCAAAAATACGCTCAATAGAATTACCGAACGTACAAGGGACACAACCGAAGCCTCACTAGTGGTCATCTGCCGGTCCCCAAAAAAACGCCATACCGGGTTGGCATTAATTCATACTTCTGCATTCATCATTCTAACTTCTGCATTCATCATTTATACTTCTGCATTACACTTCTGCATTCATCATTCATACTTCTGCATTCATCATTTATACTTCTGCATTACACTTCTGCATTCATCATTTATACTTCTGCATTCATCACTCATACTTCTGCATTCATCATTTATACTTCTGCATTATACTTCTGCATTCATCATTCAAAATTTATCTCAAACCGGCTCCACCACAATATGGGTTTGTTTGATAATGCCCATTACAAATATGCTCTGCACATTGCCGATGTTTTCTATCTGGCTCAACCGGTTCACATGAAAGTTATAGTAGGTATTCATATCGGCTGCCACAACCTTTAGCATAAAGTCGAATTCGCCCGAGATGTTGTAACATTCAATCACCTCGTTGAATTCATGAATGGCCTTGATGAATTTATCGCCCGCCTCTTTACTATGTTGTTTCAGCGAAACATAACAAATTACCATCAGTCCCTTCTGCACCTTGGTGTGGTCAACCAGTGTTGCATATTGTTTTATAACTCCCGAAGCTTCCATTCGCTTGATCCGCTCGTGAACCGGGGTTGTACTCAAGTGTATCTTGTCGGAGATTTCTTTAACCGTGATCCGGGCGTTTTCCTGCAATAAGCGAAGTATCGCAAGGTCCTTTTGATCCAACGGGTCGTGGTTAACAGAAGATTCTTCTTTTTTCGGGGTCTTGCTCATAGCAAAGCGTAGGTTTATTCTGTAAATGTAGCGAAACGCCTTATTCCGTTCCAAACTTTCAATTTAGCGCAGGATATTCCACTGAAAATATAGATTTGCATCATCAAACATCAAGTCGATAACCCACATCATGGTTGTCGGCCTTCACTTAAAATTCAAAACATAACTATGTCAACACTTACAAAATCACAACTCGACTTCAGCCTGAAGAACAAAGTTGCTGATATGAGCCTTGCAGAATGGGGCCGTAAAGAAATCCGCCTTGCCGAAGCAGAAATGCCAGGCCTTATGAGCATTCGCGCCGAATACGCCGAAGCACAGCCGCTAAAAGGCGCACGCATTGCGGGTTGTCTTCACATGACCATTCAAACCGCTGTGCTTATCGAAACACTGGTTGCGCTTGGTGCTGAAGTAAAGTGGAGCTCATGTAATATTTTCTCTACACAAGATCATGCTGCTGCTGCAATTGCCGCTGCCGGTATTGGTGTTTTCGCCTGGAAAGGTCAGAGCCAGCAGGATGCTGACTGGTGTATTGAACAGACCCTGTTCTTTGGTGGCGCCGACCGTCCGCTGAACATGATCCTTGACGATGGCGGTGACCTCACCAACATGGTTTTTGATCAATATCCTGAGCTGATCCAACACGTTAAAGGACTTAGCGAAGAAACGACTACAGGTGTACACCGTTTGTACGAAAGAATGGAAAAAGGTACTTTGCCAATTCCTGCAATCAACGTTAACGACAGTGTTACCAAATCAAAATTCGACAACAAATACGGTTGTAAAGAAAGCCTGGTGGATTCTATCCGTCGCGCTACAGACGTAATGATGGCGGGTAAAGTGGCTGTTGTTGGTGGATACGGCGACGTTGGTAAAGGTTCTGCAGAGTCACTTCGTGGTGCAGGTGCACGTGTTATTGTAACCGAAATCGATCCTATCTGTGCTTTACAAGCTGCTATGGACGGTTTTGAAGTTAAAAAGATGATCGACGCTGTAAAAGAAGCCGACATTATTGTTACCGCTTCAGGTTGCCGCGACCTCATCACGGGCGAACACTTCAGGCTTATGAAAGACAAAGCCATCGTTTGTAACATTGGTCACTTCGATATTGAAATCGACGTTGCCTGGTTAAACGACAACTACGGACATACAAAAGATACCATCAAGCCACAAGTTGACATCTACAATCTTGATGGTAAAGATGTTATTCTTCTTGCTGAAGGCCGCCTGGTAAACCTTGGCTGTGCAACCGGTCACCCAAGTTTTGTAATGAGTAACTCGTTTACAAACCAAACACTTGCTCAAATCGAACTTTGGACAAACCCTGGTAAATACGAGAACAAAGTATATGTACTACCAAAACACCTTGATGAAAAGGTTGCTCGTTTGCACCTTGCAAAAATCGGTGTTGAACTTGAGGAGTTGACTGAAGCCCAATCTGCATACCTCGGTATCAGCAAAAACGGGCCGTTCAAACCTGAATTGTACCGCTACTAAGATTACCTGATCGCAGTTTGCGACATCATACCAACCCGCTTCTAATGAGGCGGGTTTTTTTTGTGCCCCTTTTCAGCCCGGCACCTGCGCATAAGGTACCACAGGCTTTACCTGAATGGATATAACCTTCGGATGCGTTCATTTATCAGCAATCACATTTCTTGAAAAAATCATGGAACCTCGTGCATGACATACGATTCAACTCACCTGGCGTTTTTTTTGTGCGCCGGCATTTGTACCTATGGCGACAGTGGTTGCGACGCTCCGTTTTAACTTTTGTACTTTTTTCAACCAGGTAGGATTACCACTAATTTCTATCCGGTGACCAATGGTGTTGGTTCATTGCATGGCAAAACTGGTTAAGAATGGACAATTGCGAAACGCCCTCATGCAAATATTTACCGCTATTTTGAGAGACCTGCGCAGGACTGAATTTACCTGAACACGGGTCTGTACTGCAAGGTCGCAGGTTGTACAGTTCACCATTTATATCGTTCGTATGAAATTAAAAGCAGCACTAATTGGGTTTGGAATCATCATTTGCCAACAGGGATTCACACAAATTAAACATGTTCCGCATTCATCTGCCCCGGCAGTTCGCCACGATCGTTCCGGCCCCCTCATGGGCAACGCTATCCAAAACATAAGCCGACACGATACACCTTCAGCCAATCAACCAGGTAGCAATCCCAACTACACTGTTGAGCCAAACAGCCCCGAGCGTCGTGGATATGGAGATTACATCGCCGAACCCTCAGTAGAGCAAACCCAGTTTGGAACGAAGAACGCACCTCGCCTGGTTGCGAGTTTCGACGGGCTTGGTGTAGGCTTCGAGGGCCCGCAGGGAACCGCAACCGTTCGCAATCCATCTGATAATTCGCTTGCGGTAGGACTAAACCATATCGTTCAAACGGTAAACTCCCGCATGGCCATCTTCACCAAACGGGGGCGGCAATTCGATAGTACCGGCAAGGTGTTGTATGGCCCCGTAGAAACCAGGAACGTATTTCGGGGTTTTGGGGGTCCTTGTGAAAAAATCAACAATGGCGATGCTGTTGTACGCTATGATCAGCTTGCCGACCGGTGGCTGATCGTTATGCCAACATTCCGGCGGCTGCCTTCGCGCGAAACGGAGCTAATCAACGGAGTGCCCGGAGTATTGGGCAGGGCAGGCAAAGCAGAACCCTTGTTCATTCCACCTTACACAAAACCAGATACAAGTCAGCCCATACGGCAACCCAGGCCACCAAAGGAGGAAGGTGCATACTGTATGTGCTATGCGATTTCTACCGGTCCTGACCCGTTTGGCCCCTATTACCGCTACGAGTTTACCCGCAAATTGTTCCCGGATTATCCCCGCCCTGCTGTTTGGCCCGACGGCTATTATACTTCAACAAGCACCGGCGATGATGTAATTGAGAAACACGCCTATGTAGTTGACCGAACAAAGATGTTGAAAGGCGAAGATGCAACCGAACAAGCGTTTATCATCAAAGATGTAAACTTCCTGGTAAACGCCGATCTCGATGGCAAGCAGTTACCACCTGCGGGTGCACCAAACATCATGCTTGCAGCCGGGGGATCGCAGTTGAAAAACATTTTGGAGGATGATGGCATCTATGCCTGGAAATTTCATGTAGACTGGAAAGACCCGGCGAAAACAAAGCTCGAAGGACCCGTAAAGATTACCGTTGCACCTTATCGCTACATGGGTGGTGGCCAGTTAACAAAAGCAGTTCCGCAACCTGGAACGGAACAAAGGCTCGACGCCCAGGGTGACAAGCTGATGGCCAGGTTGGTTTATCGCCGTATCGGCAAGCGGGAATCGATGGTGGCGGTACACTCCGTGAACACCAGTGCGGGTGCCGGTGGTGTTCGCTGGTATGAGTTTGTGCTCGACAACAATCGCGAAGTAAAACTTTTCCAGCAAGGCACGTATGCACCAACTGCCCAGTTCAGGTGGATGGCCAGCCCGGCCATTGATCGCTGGGGAAACATCGGAATTGGCTACTCTTTTGGTGGCGCAGACGAATATCCAGGCCAGCGTTTTGCCGGAAGACATTCCGGCGACGCTGTTGGGATAATGACCTTAAATGAAGCCATCCTGGTGAGCGGCGAAGCCGCGCAAACCTATACGTTGCGCTGGCAGGACTATACGCAAACCGCTGTTGACCCCAGTGATGACGAAACCATATGGTATGTAGGCGATTACCTGAAAAAAGATGCAAAAAGTTATTCCACTAAAATCGGTGCATTTCGCTTGAACCAGGAAAAGAAGAAATCACGGTAATTAAGCTGGGGGTGAGTTCAGCGATCGGGGTATATTCCGGCTTGTCCACTCCATCTGTTTAAAGACGACAACCGGGGTGCATCCAAAACAGTATATTTGGATTTTGCTCATGAAGCACATTATCGGCGTCGATATCGGAACCAGTTCATCCAAAGCAATCCTGGTTAATGAAAAGGGTGAAGCACTTGACTCATGTCATTGTGCCTATGGCATTACAGAACCACAGCCCGGCTACCGGGTGCAGGACCCCGAGGTAATCCTTACAGCTGTACTCGACGCCCTAACACAACTGCTTCAACAACTTCCACCGGGTACAAGCATCGGTGCAATGGGATTTAGTGCTGCAATGCACAGCATCCTGGCGGTCGATGAAGCCGGCAAACCCCTGACCAGCCTGATTACCTGGGCCGATTCGAGGAGCACAGCTCAGGCTGATTTCTTAACAAACAGTGGTCAGGCGGGCTACCTATACCGGGAGTGCGGTGTGCCCATTCACACGATGTTACCGCTAACAAGGATCATGTGGTGGAAAGAAAATGAACCTGAATTGTATACAAAGGCAAGACGGTTTATCTCTATTAAGGAATACATCATCTTCCACCTTACCGGCGAATACGTTGTTGATCATTCTATTGCCTGCTCATCGGGTTTGTTTAACCTCCACGAGCTCACCTGGGATGATGTTGCCCTGGGCTTTGCCGGGATCACACCCGGGAGCCTGTCAACCCCGGTTGAAGTTACCCATCTCATGCAAATCAAATTGTCTCCGGTCGTCGCCGGGTACAACATCCCGGCTGATATTCCGCTGGTAGTTGGCAGCAGCGATGGCTGTCTTGCAAATGTGGGCAGCGGTGTTCAACAGGAAACCGACATCGCTGTAACGATCGGCACAAGTGCTGCCGTTCGCATAACCAGTAACCATACGCATTTTACTGAAAAGCAAAGCCTATTCAATTACCTGTTAACCCCGGGCACGTTTATATGTGGGGGCGCAAGCAACAACGGTTCCATATTGCTGAAATGGATGGCTGAATCTATGTTTAACGACTCCGGTTTTGAAGATCCGGAACACTTCATCGACACTGCAATGAAAGCACCCGCCGGAAGTAAGGGTCTGCTATTTCTTCCATACCTGTTGGGCGAGCGGGCGCCTGTTTGGGATGCCGGTGCCAGCGGAATAGTCTCGGGGCTTCGATTCGACCATACCCGCGAAGATTGGATGCGTGCTCTTCTGGAAGGCATCACCATGAACCTTAAAGTTATTATCAACGACCTGCTGCAGGTAAGTAGCGGGGTAACCAGGATCGTAGCGAGTGGTGGATTTACGCGTTCGGAAGAATGGGTGCAGATGCTTGCCGACATCACGAACTTACCGGTGGTTGTAAATACCCCCGAAGATGCATCAGGCATTGGCGCAGCTATTATCGCGGGGTATAGCACGGGTTTGTTTTCTTCGCCAAGTTACGAGCCGGAACCACCGGAGCGGTTTTATTCGCCCAACCTGGAGGCACAGGCCACCTATCAGTCGAACTTTCTAAAGTTTGCCGAGTTGTACCAGCGGAACAAATAGTAGAAAGAAACAGCTGGCAGGATTGTTATGCAGGATTGAGAAACAGTGTACCGGAACGTGGCAATGCAAAACTGGCGATCATACCTGTGAATACGCGGGCGTTATCCCTTAACCCAAATGCAAGTTTGTTTATATGGCTGAATACCTGATTAATGTTGGAGATATTGAAGCGTTGCAAATGATCAACGATCGCGACGAGCTTGAACGTATTTTCACGAAAGCGAAGAGCACTGTTGTACAGGGAAGCGCCGTGGTAATTGCCAGGCAATTTACAGGAGGTAAGATGGAGCCATTTGATGAAATTACTACGGAAGCTGACCTTGAAACCTACAAAGAGTCTGTATTCAAACATCTAAAATAACAGCAGGAAACAAGGTACTGTTTACATCATATATTTGCCACAACTACAATTTATGTCTTCAACCATTCCTTTTGAATTAAACGGTTCCGAATATATTGCAGAAGCAGTGTCGGCCAAAGACCCTGAAACAAACCAGGTGCAATACTTTGTAAAGATCAATGGCGATCCAGCCTGCTTTATCAACTTTAGCTATTCCGGCGCGTCAACCCTGGCTGAAGACTCGTCTTCACCTGAATTAACTCCTGAATTTAAGGAAGCTATGAAAAAGGCTTTGCTCGACTACCTTGCGGGCAGTATGGCGAACGATTGATGAACTAGGGTAAAACAACCGGGGTGCCTTTCTTTCTACGGATCCATTTTACACCCGACGGTGTTATGCGTAATATATCAATAGGCCCTCCAACCAGCTTTGGTGTACTTGCGGCCTGTACACTTACCAGCTTTTCTACAAACTTCTCCGGTGTCATTGTCACCCGCTGAACCGACTGCATGTACTTATTGATAGCTGTTTTCTGCCCAAGGTAATAAACAGCATCTTTCAGGTTGCCCTTGCCATAAGATATCTCTTCGGTAGTAACGTTTATTGTGGCACCATCCGTTACCTTAAAGCCAAGCAGATGCGCATACGGTGTTTTGTTCTTTATACCAATCAAACAAACAGACGTGAAATAATCCGATGCAACCAGGTTGTTCCGGTAAAGGTTATTGTTAGCCGATTTAATGTAGTTTAGATAAGGCAACAAGGCCCTCTCAACGCTCCTTTTAATTCTGTTGGTTACCTCCGGCCAGGTTGTAAAGTTTTGAAGCTCCGCGTCTATCAGCCGGGCAACGTTAAAATTTTGGGAGTTATTGGAGGTGACCCCTGCCATTGAGAAGTAAACGTTGCTGCGCTGATAGATTTTTGACACCATTGCCACACTCTCCCTATTACCCGATACCGTAGTAAAAACCCCCTTGCTGTCGGCAGCCATCATCACAAATTCCGGCGTTATATATATTACAATTGTCGTTGACCAAAGGCTGGTCGACAATGCTACCGCTATAGTGAGAAGGGTAAATCGGCGTAAGATATAATTGAACCTGGTGCGGAGCATCTTAATAACAGTTGATGAAGCAAAACCGACTTACCTGTATGGTGGTATACCGGGTGATTGAGGAGTTTATTGAACAATACATTGTCAGGTTTCGCTCCCACTTAATGTTTACTGCTGGCCTGTCAATTTACAACATTCGCTAAAGATTTAGCTGACGTGTTGATCAATTATCTACAATTTATAAATTGCGTCAATGATTCTATACTATGACTTTGAGGGGCGTCGAATGCATGCAGAAGTTTATTGGCCATCAAACGCCGACACTATCCAGGTTCAACTTGTTGATAAGCGGCTGAAACAATTTCCAACCGACCTCTTGTATGATAAGCGCGGCAGTAAAATTTCGTTTCACCTCGAAAACCCACGGGATAAACGCTTAACGGAGCTGCAGACGGTCATTGGGAAAAGACTCCAGGAAATTGCATCGCAAGAGGCGTAACAGAGCGGCCGATGTTTAGACATCAGGAGCCGCATTTTACCAGTTTATGCCTACTAAAATATGGTGTATCATTGGCGAATGGAAGACCTGAAATTATACATGGTACTAATTGGTTGTACACCAAAGGGCAGGAACACTGAGCAGCACGACATTTTTTTTGGGGTGGCGCCATCTTTACGTGACCTGGAACCGGCTATGGTGTCTTTTTGGCCCGAAGCTGCAGGTAAGATCCACATTGATGCCTGGCGGGAAGTCAATTATGTTGATGGTTACGCTGTTAAGGTGGAGCCTTTGGAGCGGAAGACCGCTGATCAGGCTGCAAAACTGTTTTTCCTAAACCTTGGCGGATACAAGACGAATGAATTTGATGAGTTTCATTACAAGATGCTCGCGATTTCAACCAACAAAACAGGCGCAATCCAACAGGCAAAATCCACAGCTTTCTACAAGCATACCGGGTTTAAAGGTGCAACCTCGCATATCGACGACCACTATGGTGTCGACGTAGACGACGTGCACCAGGTTCGCGATTTGCTGCCAAAGAATTTTAAGGAGCAGTATTTCCTGCTCATTGAATATGCTGCCAGTCAACCAGATGATCACTTGCACCTGGGTTACCTCACTCGTAAAAAGCTCCGAACGTTAAAGTGATAGTCATCTCCCCTCATTTCCCCACTGATATCCTATGCAAAAAACTTACTTTCAAAACAACATCTTGTGAGCGCTATCCCATTCTAAGCCATACCGCGGTGCCGGTTCTATTTTAAGAAGGCTGAATACATCCACACCTGTTTTTCCTGCTCACGGATGTAGTCGCTCATCAATGCATTTGTTCCTTCATCGCGGGCATCGTCCGAGAGCTCCAGTAATTCCCTTTCAATCGCCAGCAGGTTTTGAAAACCCTCAACAACCTCGTAAACTGCGGCTTTGCCTTCAGAAATATTCGTTTTCTCCGAGATTGTAGCCGTTTTTACATAATCAGTAAAAGAATGTAGTGGAATATTCCCCAGGGTAAGTATTCTTTCCGCCACTTCATCGATTTTGACAAGGGCATCCGTATACAATTCCTCAAACTTAGCGTGCAATTCAAAAAATTTTTCCCCTTTTATATTCCAATGGAAGCCTCGTGCATTGATATAAAAGATCTGGAAGTTCGATAGAAGGATGTTCAGTTTTTGTGATAATTGTTGTGATTTATCTGTATCGAGACCGATTTGTGTAACCTGCATATGCGTAAAGTTGATTTAGATCAAAGATAATATTGTTGTTGTGGATTAAACCTTCAAGAAACCTCATATTGTAAAAAATTCTAGTAAGATCAACTGTAAACAAGCTCGCTACATATAGAAAAATATTAACTAAAAACGGGCATCCTTTTTTTAATCGTGCACTAAATTGCACTCGTGAAAAAGGTGATAGCCGTCATATTATCCGTTGTTTACCTGGCTTTTCTGTCGGCCGTACTGCTGTCTGGTACGCACATCGAAGAGAAGGCAATTTGTCTGGCCAAGTGTAAGCCGAATGACAAGCACACGCCTTACGAAGCCAATAACCTGGACGATTGTGCGCACGGTATACATGCAGGAGTTGAGCACGTTACTGTTCATAAAACGTTTCAGCACAGCGGGCTCCAAAAGCAGTTCCGGTCTATGTTACCGAACAAGTTTGCTGTCGATGATACCGCGACACCTGCGTCGCCCCATCTTTTCGCCGCTGTTTCGACGGAAGATCTTTCTAATACTCCACTTTTCATACGCCATTGCGTTTTGCTGATTTGAGCCAGGGGCTTCTTGAATCTGAATTGAACTTGCTCGCCAACCGGTGAGCGACTATTTGTACAATTAAAACCAGCAAAATGAAATCATCTAAAATCTTTTTACTCCTTTTTATTATAATATTCGGAGCAGGTGAAGTGTTTGCTCAAAACAGGGAAACAGAAAAGCAGCAGCCAACGGTACCGCAGGTGCAAAAAGGCTACTACTCTATTGGAAATAACGCACAAAAATTGAATGGCGATCAGCAGGTGATAACCCCGGTCACCGGAACAGATGCGCCGCGCAAAGGCTTTTTCTCGTTGAAACCAAACGCCCGTAAACTGTCAACCCGCTCTGTTCGCCTGCAAACGGGTGGTACACCGGTTGTAACCAAAGGATACTACGCGATTGGCAACAACGCCGAAAAACTGAAATAAATAGTTCAGTAAATACCTATGTAGGCTGCCCGGACAGGGTAGCCTTTTTTATGCCCAGGATTACATTCCGAATGGATAGGTGTCCGGGATTTCAAGGTTGTGTGGTTCAAGATGCAATGGGTGTAAGGCCCGGGTTTGATCAAGGTGTATAAAAGCATCATACCTGTTGGTCATCCTGCTCGGAACGTAATTGCCATAAGATTCTAACGCCGGGTTATACACAACACCGACAGCCCGGTGACCAATATGATGGTCAAAAACGTCGGTTGGCAAGTTGTGCATGAGTAATAATTTGTCGCCCGCCCCCGCCTTGTGCAGAAGGCGCTCCCACGACCGGGCAGGCGCAGGTGGCAACTCCATCTTCTGCATAGGGGCTCCCCATCGTTTACCCGCGATTACTGATCCCTTATATGAGCCAAAACCCACCAGGAAAGTGTCGTTACCGTATTTCTGCCGGGAAAGCTCCCCGATATTGATCATTCCATCCTGCTGCATATCGGTTGCGCTTGCATCGCCTATGTGGGTGTTGTGAGCCCAAACAATTGTTTTTGCACCAGGTTCATTGAATTCAAGCAAGCGGTCGAGCGTTTCCTGCATGTGCCCGTCGCGAACATTCCAGGAGGCACCATCTCCCTTAACCATAGCACGATAATACTTTTCTGCATTAACCGCGATTAAGGCATTTTGTTCCGTAGAAAAAACACTTTCCTCGCCACTATCGTAAGTAGGCAGTTTCTCCTTCAATTCCTTGAGCAAGGCTACCACCTCATTTTCGCAGAGTTCCGGAACAAGGCGGCTCGCATAAGCATAAGACACCCCGTCTTCGCTGTAGGGTTCAAAACACCTGAAGGTCTCGCTCACTTTCTCCAATGCAATTGGGTCAACTTCTTGCAGGTACTGCCTGATGGCACCCAACGACTCCCACAAACTATAAACGTCAATCCCGTAAAACCCGATTTTCTTCGTTGCAGCCGCATTATACTTTTTCAGCCATTCTGCAAGCCCGGCAATCTCCCAGTTTGCCCACATCCAGGTAGGCCAGCGGTCAAAAGTCTTTACTACCTCTTGTGCAGTTGAAGCATGCGACCGACCCTTTACATATTCGTTGATCTTGTAGCAATCGGGCCAGTCGCCTTCAACCGCAATAAAGCTGAAGCCTTTTTCTGCAATGAGCCGCTGGCTGATAAAACTGCGCCAGGTGTAATACTCATGCGTGCCGTGAGAGGCTTCTCCCAACATCACAATCCTCTTTTCTCCAATCGCATCAAAAAGGGGCTGAAGGTCGCCCAGGCTTTCCAGTTTTACCTGGTGTTCTATGATCTCGGAAATGGCTGCACTTTCATCCAGACCTTTCGACGTAGTTCGGGTTTTCATATGTGTCTTTTTATAATACCAGCAAAAATTGCGCAACCATATTGATGAGCGATCAGTGGACATAGGGTGATATCAGTTTTGCACTTACTTTTGGCAGCAAACCAATACTACCATGAATTCAGCTCGGCCATTATTTATCGCTTTGGAAGGAATAGACGGTAGTGGTAAATCAACCCAGTGCAGGTTGCTTACGGAGAATCTAAGGAAGTCGGGGGTTGACGTATATGGCACATTTGAACCAACCGATGGCCAGGTAGGAACGTTTATCCGATCCATATTACGGAATAAAGCAAAAGCGGATAACCGTACTATTGCCGGCCTCTTTGTCGCCGATCGCCTCGATCATCTCCTGAACGATGAAACCGGGATCGTGCGAAAGCTCGAATGGGGACAAACGGTGGTGACCGACAGGTATTACTTTTCTTCTTACGCTTACCATGGAACCCATATGGACATGGAATGGGTCATACAAGCAAACAGCATGAGCGCCAGCATTTTGAGACCAGATGCTAACATTTTTATAGATGTATCTCCGGAAGTATGTATGCAACGCATTGTTGCCGGACGCGAGTCACCTGAGTTGTACGAGACCCTGGACAATCTGCTGAAAGTAAGGGCGAAGTATATGGAGGCTTTTGATAAGCTTGGCCCGATAGAAAACATTGTAATGATCAACGGAGATCAGCCAAGAGAACAAATTGCCGCTGACATTTGGCAGGTTGTTACCAGCTTGCAAGGCCATTGATTGTCAATCCCCACCCTTTTTGTAGATCTTGCCAACTCTGGTCATGAGTTCGAAGGAGGACCCGAACCGTCATGAAAACGCAATAATTCACCCGCTGATAACTTAATCTGTTAACCTCGATGTTTTAACTCTAAATTTGTTTTCCTAACACTAACGGGGCTTCCACATCCAGCGATTCTTTGCCTTTTATTTCAATGCAGTCCCCCGGCTGACATTTAAGTACATCATCGATTATGAAGACCAGCTACTGCTTCCTCCTCTGTACGGCGTATATATTATATCCATTTTTATCGGCCGGGCAGCGCACAGCCGACTCTACGATTGAGCATGCCACCCTGCAGCAATGCGTACAATATGCTCTTAAGCACCAGCCTTTAATTGGACAGGCAAAGACGGATGAAGACATTGTTGAAACCAATATCAAGAGTAAACTTGCAGAATGGTTCCCGCAAATTGCAGTGGCTTTTAACCTCCAACACGCACTTGCTTTGCCTACTTCCTTTTTCCCTGATGGTAACGGTGGAAAAAGGGAAACGCGGATAGGGGTAGTCAATACTTCAAACTTCCAGCTTACCTTAAACCAGAGTATATTCAATCCTGAGCTTTTGCTGGCAAAACGCTCTGCTACAGATGTCCGTACCCAGGCCCGCCAATCCACTTCAGCAACCCGGATTGATGTGGTTGTAGAAGTAAGCAAAGCGTACTATGGATTGCTTCTCACCGTTCAGCAGGTCAAGGTACTTGACGAAAACATTGTTCGGCTCGAAAGGAGCTTAAGAGATGCCTATAACCAATACCAGGGTGGAATAGTTGACAAAGTGGACTATAAACGGGCACAAATTGCATTGAATACAACCCGTGCCGACCGGAAACGGGCTCACGATCAGGTCGAAGCGCGATACGCGGTGCTTAAACAACTCATGGGCTATCCCGGAAACAGGTCGCTCAGTGTTGCTTACGATAGCCTGCAAATGGAAAAGGACATCTTCGTCGATACGGCTCAGGAGGTCAGGGTAAACAACCGGATCGAGTACCAGTTGCTCGAAACACAACGGAAATTGTTAGCGGCAAATGTTCAGTATAACAAGTGGAGCTATCTGCCTGTAGTATCAGCCTATGCAAACTACATCCCTACTTTTCAAAATGACCGGTTTTTAAGTCTTTACGGAAGCGTATACCCCAGTTCCGCGGTCGGGTTGCAGATCGCAGTCCCGATTTTCCAGGGTAAGAAGCGCATTTATAACCTAAGGAACGCCAATCTTCAATTGACACGTTTACAGTGGGATTTTGAAGACCTCGATAACCAGGTAAAGTCGCAATACCAGCAGGCACTCGCCGATTATAAAGGTAATCTCGCACAATATCATGCGCTGCGTGAGAATGTCACCCTTGCTGAAGAAGTTTATTCAACGCTACGTTTACAATACAGCGCAGGCGTTAAAACTTACCTGGACGTTATTATTGCGGAAACCGACCTGCGATCCGCCCAGTTAAATTACCTCAACGCCTTAAATGAAGTGCTTACTGCCAAACTCGAACTACAGCGCGCTTCCGGAACCGTTACCTTCTAAACTCCTACCTTAAAGATGAGATATCCAGTTCAGCTTCCGGTACTAATCTGCTTTACAATCCTGGCGTATGGTTGTGCTGATGATAAGCCGGCCGGCCCTCCTCCTTCCCCACCCGTGCAGATCGCCGTTTACACGGTTCAGCAGGAGAATGCCGCCTATTACGACGAATATCCGGGAACCCTCACATCACTAAACGAAGTAGAAATCCGTCCGCAGGTGTCGGGCTATATCACCGGTATATACTTCAAAGACGGGCAGCGAGTCACGAAAGGCATGAAGCTTTATTCAATCGACCAGCAACAATACCGGGCAAATGTTGATCAACAAATTGCCAACCTGAATGTGGCTAAGGCTAACCTTGCAAGGGTACAACAAGACGCAGAACGTTATGCCGACCTGGCGAAAAAGGACGCCATCGCACGCCAGACACTGGAGCATGCACAGGCCGATTTGCAGGCCTCTAAAATGCAAGTAGCGGCAGCACAGGCCGCTGTTCGGAATGTCACTTCTACGCTGAGGTTTTCTACAATTACATCTCCGCTAACGGGAACGATCGGCATTTCGCAGGTAAAGTTGGGGGCCGCTGTTGCACCGGGACAAACCATCCTGAATACCGTATCGTCGGATAATCCCATGGCCGTTGATTTCGCCGTTGACGAAAAAGAGATCGGCCGGTTTATCAATCTACAACAAGCAGCAAAAGGCAAGGGCGATTCTACTTTTACCATTGTTCTGCCCGACCAATCTGTTTATCCTGTACCTGGCAAACTGAGTTTTATCGATCGCGCGGTTGATCCTCAAACGGGTACCATAAAAGTGAGAATCGTTTTTCCAAACGATAAAAAGCTGCTAAAACCCGGAATGAGCTGCAATATCCGGGTGCAGAACAACAGCAGTACGCAAAAGTTAATGATCCCCAACAAAGCCGTGGTTGAGCAGATGGGCGAATACTTCGTGTATGTAATCAGCGGCGACTCCGCAACGCAGCGAAAAGTAAACATCGGAACCCGGATCATGGAAAAGGTGATCGTAAACAGTGGTCTTGAACTTAACGAAAATGTTGCGATCGAAGGGGTTCAAAAACTTAAGGAAGGAGCAAAGGTTGTTGTTGGTGCAGCGCGGTCTGCTACCCCACCAACTACAGCTGTGCCTACAACCGATACGGCGAGAAAGCGTTTGTAATGGTTTGTACCATCCGACCCAGTGGTATGCAGTAATAAATGCTTGTATGATTACGCAATGCTGAGTAGCTGAGGAAAGTGAGATTATGATCGTTGGTTACGATAAACCGGCAGTTTTTTTTGGGCCGGGCTGAGGAAGGCTATCAAACATCGTTGCCCGCCCGCTGCGCCAATAGACGTACTGAATTACTTAACTGAACGAAGACATCGTTAGAAAACATACAACTTTCGGGCATGTCCTGATCCTGGTTGACCGCCCGCTTACAAGTATGGCAAATGCTCTTTTTACCCATTAACTATGCGATACCAGGATCGAAAACGGATCAGATAACCCCGCGGACTACCGAAAGGAATGTTCCCGGGACGCTCACCAACAGAACCAAAACTTACTATGATAGCAGATGTTTTTATAAGGAGACCGATTACGGCAATTGTTATTTCGATTGTGATTGTAGTGGTTGGTCTGCTCGCATTGTTAGGATTACCAATAAGCCAGTACCCCAACATCACTCCGCCGGTCGTGCAGGTAACGGGTTCATTTACCGGTGCGGATGCACAAACGGTCGAGCAGACCGTGACCACGCCCATTGAAACCCAGATCAACGGAACGCCCGGCATGGTTCAATTGCAGGGCAATAGCACAAGCGATGGTCGTACAACGGTGAATGTAACCCTGAACGTAGGTACGGATGTGGACATTGCAGCATTGGACATACAAAACCGGGTAGGCATCGCAACCCCGCAATTACCCGACGACGTAAAGCGGCTGGGACTTACCACCCGCAAGCGAAATCCCAGCATCCTGATGCTGGTGGCAATCTATTCGCCCGGCGGCAGCCACAGCGTAACCTTCCTTGATAATTATACCAACATATTTGTGAAAGATGCATTGCTGCGCGTAAAAGGCGTAGGCGACATCTTTACGCGGGCTGATGACTTTAGTATGCGTATCTGGCTACAACCCGACCGACTTGCAGCCCTGGGTATTTCAGCAGGCGAAGTAGTTGCCGCCCTGCAGGAACAAAACTTACAGCTTGCCGCCGGTTCGGTTGGTGCCCCGCCACAAAATTCGGTTCAGGCATTTGAATATACCGTGTTTACCAATAGCCGGCTCAGCAGCGAAGAGCAATTCAGGAACATCATCGTGCGCAGCCGGCCTGACGATGGTTCTATTGTTTTCTTACGCGACGTGGCCCGGATACAGCTTGGGAAATTTAGCTACGCCAGCAACTCTTTTGTCGACGGTAAGCGCGCTTCTTATTTACTGTGTTACCAGGCACCTGGTAGTAATGCCATGGAAACCGCCAAAGGAATCACGGAAACTATGGACAGGCTGAAGCGTTCATTTCCAAAAGATGTGGACTATGTTGTGCCTTTTGAGTCGGTTTCGGTGGTTGAGGTTTCGATTGATGAAGTAGTAGAAACACTTGTGATTGCACTGGTGCTTGTATTACTCGTGGTGTTCCTGTTTCTGCAAAGCTGGCGTGCTACGCTAATACCCATCCTGGCAATACCCGTTTCCATTATCGGCACATTTGCTTTTTTTATACCACTCGGTTTTACCATCAACACCCTGACGTTATTCGGATTTGTACTTGCCATTGGTATTGTAGTCGACGATGCTATTGTAGTAGTGGAAGCGGTTCAACACTACATCGATCACGAAGGCATCTCGGCAAAGGAGGCGACAATTAAGGCGATGAAGGATATTTCAGGTCCGGTGGTTGCCATTGCGCTGATCCTCGCAGCAGTGTTCGTGCCGGTTGGATTTATACCGGGTATCGTGGGTAGGCTTTACCAGCAATTCGCCATTACGATCGCCATATCAGTGCTCATCTCGGCTTTCGTAGCATTGTCATTAACCCCTGCGTTGTGCTCGATGTTTCTTAAGCCTATGAAGCTCACCAGGGAGTCCCGCGGACTTAACCGGTTCTTTTTCCGGTTCAACGAATGGTTTGCCCGCACTACTGCGAGCTACACGAACGGGGTACAAAAAGCGATAAAAGGAAGCCGTTATGTGGTGATCATCCTGTTGTGCATATTTGTTGGAACGTTTTTCATGTTCAAAGCAAAACCAACCGGCTTTATCCCAACCGAAGACGAAGGAAGGCTGTTTGTAACTTACGAATTACCTGAGGCATCATCAACCACCCGAAGTCTTGAGGTGCTCGACACCATCATGAGCATTCTTAAACGAACACCGGGTGTTGGTCACTTTGCCGGTCTCGGTGGTTTAAACGTGGTAACCTTCTCATCAAAATCAAACGGCGGAACAGTGTTTACCCAATTGAAACCGTGGTCGGAGCGCAAAGATGTGAAGCTGCAGCTCGACTCGATGATTGCTACCCTGCAGAAGAGTTTTGCTACCATCAGGGAGGCTAATGTTGTTGTTATTAGTCCGCCGGCCATCCCGGGGTTGGGACAAACAGGTGGCTTTAGTTTTCAGCTGGAACAGCAGGAAAGTACCGACGACATCAAGAGCTTTGAACGGGTGGTGCAAACATTTGTGGCCGAGATCAATAAACGACCTGAGATCACCCGTGCATTTACCTTTTTTACTGCAAAAACCCCGGGTTACCAGGTAGAGGTAGATCGCGAAAAGTGTAAAAAGCTGGGTGTATCCATTGCTGATGTGTACTCGACTATGCAAACTTTTTTAGGCAGCCGATATGTAAATGACTTCACGATGTATGGCAGGAACTTCAGGGTGGTTGCCCAGGCAGATACCATGTACCGCAATGACATTAAAAACCTGGAACAATATTATGTTCGCAACCAGGCTGGCCAGATGCTTCCGTTGAGTACTCTTGTGTCGCATAAGGTTATAGAAAATGCACCGTTGATTTCGCACTACAACCTCTTCAGGGCCGCTGAAATTAATGGCGGACCTGCGCCAGGTTATAGCAGTGGGGACGCGATACGTGCATTGCAGGAAGTAGCTGCGCAGGTTTTACCGGCTGGTTACGGCTACGAGTTTGCAGGACTTAGCCGTGAAGAGATCAGCGCAGGTAATACTTCTACCTATGTTTTTGCGCTTTCGATATTATTCGTGTTCCTGTTCCTTGCTGCCCTATACGAAAGCTGGTCAGTACCGTTTTCGGTTTTGCTGGCTGTGCCGATTGGCGCATTCGGAGCTATCCTTACGCTGATACTAATTCCAAGGCTGAATAATAACATTTACGCACAAATTGGGTTGATCACGCTGATTGGGCTGGCGGCTAAAAACGCCATTCTTATTGTTGAATTTGCAAAGGAGCGGGTCGACGGCGGAGTTCCGATTGTAGAGGCCACCCTGACTGCTGTAAAGATCAGGTTGAGACCAATTCTGATGACCTCCCTGGCGTTTATCCTGGGAGTTTTGCCACTTGCATTTGCATCGGGCGCAGGAGCAGTTGCGCGTGCTACAATCGGCTGGACAGTACTGGGCGGTATGCTTGCTGCAACACTGCTCGCTATCTTTATTGTGCCGGTGCTCTTTGTACTGATATCTAAAGTTGCTTATAGCAAAAAACAACTTGCGGCCCTTGAAGAAGAAGGCAGGTTGCATCCCCGACACTTTCCCGAAGGATGACCGGTTGCTAAGAACAATACCTAAAAAACGTCGACATGACTGAACAGCCACAAAAACTCAGGATCATTTTAACGGGAGCTACCGGGATGGTTGGCGAAGGAGTACTACACGAATGCCTGCAGCACAGTGATGTAGCTTCGGTGCTGGTGGTAGGAAGGCGATCGTGTGGTGTACGCCATGTTAAGCTGAAGGAAGTGGTGCACAAAGACTTCTTTGACCTGGCGTCAATCAGGGATGAACTGCAAGGTTATAACAGCTGTCTTTTTTGTCTCGGCGTATCCTCAATAGGGATGAAAGAACCTGAATTCCACAGGTTAACTTATGAACTTACCTTGAATTTCGCGAAAGCTGTTGCCTCGGTGAATAACAATATGACCTTTTGTTACATTTCCGGCGCCGGAACCGATAGTACGGAAAAGGGTAAACGCATGTGGGCGAGGGTAAAAGGGAAGACGGAGAATGATTTACTTAAGTTAGCCTTTAAGCAAGTATACAATTTCAGGCCTGGAATTATCACCCCGACTCCGGGACTAAAAAACACCCTTGCCATGTACAAATACCTGGGTTGGCTGATCCCGGTTATACGGTTGATTGCACCAAAGTATGTGCTCAGCTTAAAACAACTTGGCCATGCGATGATCAATGTATGTTCGGCCACATACTCTAAACGTGTGCTCGAGGTAAAGGACATTACTGAACTTTCGAAGGCGAAGCACGAGTTTACCCCATAATCAATGTGCATGAGCACGACCCGTAAACCGTCTAAACCACTTCGCGATAAGCTATTACGACCTTGATAAAAAAGAACGGGCCTTGTTCGCTGAAAACATTTACCAGGAACTGGTGAATGCAGTAAGAGATTTTAACTTAGACCCTATCCTACCCTGGTTTAATAACGACGATACTTACACCCGGAAAGCCGCATACCTGGCAGCTGGCAAATCATACAAGAACCATCCTGAATTAAGAACTTCGCTGCTTTCACTACTATATCAGCAGACAACCGCTACGGAGTACCAGCTTCGGCAAACGATTGTAAACGCAGCCGGGGAAATTGGGAAAGTGGATTTTGAAGCTGTGGCATCCTTGTTTGATCAATCATTGTTTGATAAGCATCATAGCGTTAGAAATGCGGTAATTGGTTCCATAAAGAAAATGGCAGAAGTGAACCCTGTTCCGGTATTGAGTTGGGCATCAGGTTACCTCAACCATTCCAACCCGGAAATCAGGCGCGAGATATGCCATGGTATAGAACTGCGCGGACGAAAACATCCCGCGGATATCTTGCCTATGCTACAGCAGTTGGAGTTCGATGGATCAAAAAGAGTGCGTTCTACCCTTGTGCATGTGCTTGGGCAAATCGCTTACAAAAAAGGTTGCCTTGAAGTTGTAATCCGGAACTTAAATAGCTGGAACAATAAACCGCTTGTCGCCGATGCTGCAAAGGAGATTGTATCTGTTCATCACCGTTACCAACCATTTGCTTTTTTAAAGCCGCAAGATGCGGCTGCATATATAACGGCTCACCTAAAATAATTTGGAGAACAATAGTGCTTTAGCTGGGTCAGCCGTTGGTAAGGAGAACGGCCTACCTGAGCACTAATGAATTCGGGGCACGCAAACATAAAATACAAAGCACCGGTAGTACAGACGATTTGCGCATTTTTCAAATCTGTACCACCAGTGCTTATACCTATGCGGTTGTTATTACTGGATCAGCTTGCCAATTTTCTCGAGTGGAATACTGTTGGCCATAGCAACAATTTCAGACTCCGAAGTATTATTGACATTAACGGTTACCAGCGCATTACTGTAAGGTATTTCTAAGCGGTAATCTGACTTGCCGTTTTCACCTTCTTCGCGGGTAAGCCTGCCCTTATATCCCTGAACTTTTATCACCTTACTATTGCCGTTGCTTCCCAGTCCTGCCAGCAAAGGCGACGTTAGAAACGTATTTAGCGTTGATATTAGCGGTGAATTGTTGATGATCTCCACTTTGGCGGTTTTATCGCCTTTACCATAACTCCGATGTATGGTGGCGCCTATGAAACCAACATTGCCGGTAACGTTGTCATCAGCCGTGTTTTGCTCCAAAACATCCATTTTTGGGGGTAGCAATTTTAGAACTTCTTTTCCAATGGTAACGTCGAGCTCCTGCAACATTTGTTGTAAGGCAAAATGCGTGTCTTCGAGTTTACCCGCGGCATACGAAGTTTTTGCAGTAGCTATCGAAGTTTTAAAATTTTGACTGTATACGCTGGTGATAAGCGTTACAAAAAGAACTGAAAGGAATATGCGTTTCATAACTAGTAATAAGTAGTTGAGGTTTATTTTTCGCCGAGCATTTTTTTAATGCCGTCAATATCAAATGTGTTTACTGCCGTGAGCATTTCCTGCTCGGTGGCGAAGTTGATCCCTTCCCAGGTAATCAGGCCGGATTGGCCAAGCTGCACAAGTACGGCATAACCTTCGTCCTTATCGTACTTTATAACAGCATTGTTCCCCTTGACTTTTATCTGCTTATAATTTTGTGTTTCCCCATTCGATTGGGTGTAGGCAGTATTAAATACAACACCCATCATTCCCGAGTAGATGGAGTTATTACCCACGGTGATGGTGAGTTGTTTGTCCCCTTTTTTATAAACTCTTTGGATCGTCAGGTTGCTCCAACCCCACTGTGCACTTGCAACCTTGTCATCAAGTGTGTCCCGTTCAAGCCCGCTAACGGTGGTGGGAAAAGACTTGAGAATGGCACGACCGATTTGTAGTTCAACGCCGAGTAATGCCTGTTGTATGGAATAGCGTGCTTCACTAAGGCTGCCTGCCTGGTGTGCCTTATCGGCATCGTTGATCTGTTGTACTACATCCGGAGGGGTTGAATTGGTTAAACCCGCACCACCTTTATTGGATGGCTTACCGCTACTGCCACTGCTACTGCCTGTTGATGAGTTGCTTTGGGAATTGTCGATGCCAACCGCATTTTCCACCTTTTTCTCAAGGAGTTTATCGGTCACACTGGATGCTTTGTCTTTAAGTTTTTTAAGGAAGCCCTGCGCGCTAACCGGCGCCTGGATAAACAGCATTGTAGCCAGTAAAACTGGTGCAATGGTTACTTTTCTCATTGGTTTAGGTTTAATTGGAAACGAATATAATTACCAAGAATCACGGATGCAATAGCTCCTGTATGAATTGCCATTTGCACGTACTGGTTTGCGGAGAATAATGGAAGAATAGAAAATCGACCGGGGATGACGAGAAAGTAATTCGTTTTAAGGCACTTGCGGTCACCAGGCAAACCGGATAGCTTCGACCCGGTACAATCCCAAACTTTTTGCCCGGCAGCACCAGCGCAAGATGTATAAACCACCCTTCGGTTTGAACTTAGGTTAGCGCGAACTGGAGAAAGCAGTCACAAAACGAGGAGCAACAACCCATTGAAATAGTCCGGTTCCTTTGCCAACGTTTCTCAGTGCTGCCTTTTCGCAGTGATACGGCTTTTTAAAAATAAAAACATTTGTCCGCAAAGTCAATATGCAGCGCCTAGACAGGATTCTACCGTACCGCATTGTTGTTTGCTACACCCCATCGTCGTAGCCAGATCCGACCGGCAGGTTACCGTTCGAAGCCTCCCCAGTTTGGTTGTTACCCCGATGATAAACGCTTTACCGGGAAAACTGAAGCCATAGCAATGAACAAACTGTCAAACTGAGCGTAGCAACGATGCTGCTACGAAAAGATTGGCTGGTCACCAAAAAGAAACCCAACCGGGTTGGGCGTGTTTGGCGATGGCAGGAAAATTGAATATTAACGGTAAAAATAAAATGATGAAAAAGACAGCTTTAGTATTGGGTATCGCTTGTTGTTTTATGGCCTGCACAGATGGCAAAGTGGATAAGCAAAAGTTGGATGCTGCGGGCGATAAGGTTCAAAAAGGGGTTGAAAGAGCAGCGGATACAATTGCTAAAAAAGCTGGTCAGTTAAAAGACAGTATAGTAAGAGACCGCGACGACACGATCAGGTAATTATTAATCGCGGTAGTTGAGTGCTGGTTTACGATCGCCTAGCAATGCACTGTATTTGTAATTGCCAAGGGCTGACTTAAATTCTTTTTGGGCCTGTTCTATTGTGCCGGGATTGGTATAGAGGTCGATGGCCGTAAGTGCCATTGTTTTGGCGGCAACAACAAGTCCTTTAATACCGATTTCGGTACCACCGCAGGCAACCGCCTGCCAGCTGTGTGCAGGGGTACCCGGTACCCAGGTAGCTGAACGAAGACCTACCGTTGGAACAGCATAACTTACATCGCCCACATCGGTGCTTCCGCCACCAGCATCGGCTTCGATTTTTAATTTTTTAACCACCCCTGCGCTGTCGATAGCGTTTGCAGGAAAACCAAAGGTTGCCTGCAATTTTTTTGCAAAATCAACTTCTTCAGCACTGTAGCTAACCCCGCCGACCCGTTCGAAGTTTTGCTGCATTACACCGGCCAATGTTTTGTTCAACAAGAGGTCATGTGTTCCACCAATGAGTTCGTATGCAACGGTAGTTTCAGTGCCGGTAGCTGCACCATTTGCTGCTTTTACCACCCGGTCGAAAACAGCTTTCACAACGTCTCTTTTCGGGTGGCGAACATAATAGTATACTTCGGCAAAATCGGGTATTACGTTTGGCGCCTTACCACCCTGGGTGATGACATAGTGTATGCGGGTTTCCTGCGGAACGTGTTCGCGCATCATGTTAACCATATGGTCCATGGCCTCCACACCATCCAATGCACTACGCCCCCGCTCGGGCGACGCGGCTGCGTGGGCTGAGATGCCACTAAACCGGAACTTGGCCGAAATATTGGCAAGCGCACTGGTCATGGTAACCCCGTTTTCGTTGCCAGGGTGCCAGTGAATAACTGCATCTACGTCGTTAAACAATCCTGCACGCACCATGTACACTTTTCCGCTGCCGCCTTCTTCAGCCGGTGTGCCATAAACCTTTATTGTACCGGAAAGCTTCTTTTGTTCGATGAGGTTTTTAAGTTCGACACCTGCTGCCACACTTGCGGTGCCAAACAAATGGTGGCCGCACGCATGACCTGCCTGCTTACCGGCGATCGGTTTTTTTTCAGGAACAGCTTCCTGTGATAAACCGGGCAGTGCATCAAATTCGGCAAGGATGCCGATGACCGGCTTGCCCGATCCGTAGGTAGCTACAAAGGCGGTGGGGATGCCGGCAACCCCTGCTTCTACTTTAAACCCATTTTGTTGTAATGTTTGCTGGTGTAGTGCCGAACTCTTTGTTTCCTTGTAGCCCACTTCTGCAAAGTCCCAGATGGCAAGCGCCGTTGTTTTGTAGTCGGCATATTTCGCCTGAATGGACGAAAGCGCCTGTTGTTTCAACGCATCGCTTTTGGTTCCGCGGCCGGTTTGCGCAACGACAATATTCAGTACAAAAAAGGACAGGAAACTTAAAACTCCAGTTTTCATGTTAACCAATTTGGCATAAAATAATGGATAGGTGTAACTATGACATCGTAATCAATCACTTGGCGATTGAATGCCATGCCGGTAGCATTTACAAAGGCAAACCTGCAAACGAAAAAAACGGTTACTGGTATTGGATATACATTGGTTGCGGGGTAAACCTGATCAGTTCTTCTGGCGAGTACAACTGCTCCTGCCCGGTTTTAGTATCGTTTTTATAAAACAACTTGAACCCCGCGAACATTACCGGCTCGCGGTAGATGTAGCGCAGCCAGGTTGAGCGTTTAAGGGTTTTGTTGCCCCAGCCATCCATATCCATTACCACCTGCACCTCGGGTGTTTTCTTGATCTTGTTATAGCCTGTAACCATACCCTGGGTAAACCGATGAACTACCAGGATTTTCGGGGGTAGGTTGTGTTTTCTTACCAGGCCCGCGAGATAGTCGATGGTTGCATTAATATCCTGCTCACTAAATGTTCCGATACGGCTTCCGGGACGCCCACCACCTTTCATCGAAAACTCAGGGTCGATACCAAAGTGCACCTGTGGCATCTGCAGGTACTTTTCAAATTGGGGCACCTCGGTTTGTACATTGCTCAGGCCTACCTGTATGTCAATAAAAACCAGTGCGTCTATTTCTTTAGCCCAGTTTACAATCGTATCAATCTGGTGAAAAGGCATTCGTAAACGGTGTTTGCCATCTTTGCCTGGTGATCCCTGCGCGGTTACCGCAATATAATGCAGTGCCGGGATGACCGGTATGGAAGTGTCGGCGCGTTGCCATTTAGCCACTTCGCCTTTGAGTTTATTCAGCATTTGTGCTTTGGGCAGTTCACCCAGGATCCCCATCCGTGTGGAAAACAGGTTGCCATAGTAGGCAATAATACGGTTGAAAGGCAGCACTGCCCCGGGTAATGGATACGGAGCCTTCGGGGGCCACAGACCCGTGGTATCGCCATTACTGATGGTCTTCATGATGCGGTCATATGCAGCCGTATCCAGGGCTGGTTTTGCCGGAACTTCGGCGTTGGCAACCGGGGTATCTGACTTTTGTACTTCAGCTTTACTGTCGCTCACGACCTGGCTGCCACACGATGTACCGATGAATGCTGCCACAAAAAGCAGTCCTCCAAAAAACCTACGCCTGTTATTCATAAGCGCCGAAGATATTGTAAAATCCTGCACCGCCAATTTTGGTTTTGCTGCATCAATATTGATCATCAAAATGGGTTTTATGCTGTCCCCGGATGGATAAATGCAGCGATTGGTTGCATCGGCCTGGTACCAGGGTTTAACGTGACACCTGTACCAAGGTTCAGGCTTTTTTACGTTACCTGCAAAAGCAAAATTCAGCGCCATTACAGCGCTGTTCGTCAGCGGAGCCGTCACTGAAACTGTCGAATGTACGGCGGTTGGCGGTGGAACGGTTTTGGTGTGCTGAATAGGATTATTATTTTCAAATAAACCATCCGACAAATTAAATCAACATCAATGTTCAACGTATTATTCGTACTGACTTCACATGATCAACTGGGAGATACGGGTCATAAGACAGGTTTCTGGATCGAGGAATTTGCTGCTCCGTATTATTTTCTTACAGATGCAGGTGTTAACGTAGCACTTGCTTCACCCAAAGGTGGACAACCGCCGATAGATCCAAAGAGCAGTGCGCCTGAAAATGAAACGGCCGCAACAAAAAGGTTCGACAGTGATGACGCGTTGAAAGAAAAACTTTCGCTTACCCTTAAGCTTGCCGACGTAAGTCCCGATGAATATGATGCCGTTTTTTTTCCCGGTGGTCACGGACCTTTATGGGACCTCGCAACCGACCAGGACTCTATAAAGCTGATTGAAAGCTTTATCAGGGATCAAAAGCCGGTTGCAGCAGTTTGCCATGCACCTGCAGCCCTGTTAAACGTAAAGTCGCCAAATGGAGAGCCGTTTGTAAAGGGCAAAAAGGTTACCGGATTTACCAATGAAGAAGAAGAAGCTGTCGGGCTTACCACCTTTGTGCCTTTCCTGCTGGAAGACGAATTGAAAAGCAAAGGAGCAGACTACAGCAAAAAAGAAGAGTGGGCCTCTTATGCCGTTGTCGACGGTCAATTGATCACGGGGCAAAATCCTGCTTCATCAGAAGAAGTTGCCGAAAACCTGCTGAAGGTACTTAAGGCTTCTAAGGTTGAACAGGATTAATAACAATCGTCTTATTTCCGGCTGTCTTTGCAAAAAGACAGCCTTTTTTTGCCTGTAAGTGTCATGAACATCAACAGGGGCTCCAACAAACCTTCAGCATAAGCCGGTTAATTTACGCTGCTGAAGTATCTTCCATCATTATCTTATCAACCAACAGGCATGATCAATTTCCTGGCCCGGGGCATAATGCTGGCAGCAGTTTCACTATTTGCCGTAACGGGATCAATTGCACAAAAGCGAACAAATGTGCAAGCGGGCAAACCTTATTTTCCACCACCGCACTTGTGGCAGCAGGTACCGGCAACCACTTCGTTTGATACGGGCAAACTTGCCGCAGCTATCCGTTTTGCAATAAGCCATGAGAGCAGGCAACCGCGTGATATGGAACTTTCGCAGGCCATGACCTTTGGCAAAGAACCATTTGGAGAAGGCATCGGTCCGTTTAGCGATCGTGGCGAGCCTACCGGCCTTATCGTGCATAAGGGTTACCTGGTCGCATCATGGGGCGAGCCATCACGGGTTGATATGACGCACAGCGTTACCAAGAGCTTTCTGTCGTCAGTAATCGGCCTTGCAGTTGACAGCGGGCTCATCCGGTCAGTTACAGATACGGTTGCCCGCTATGTTCCGCCTGTTGAAGTTTATCATTCCGGGCAGGTTGGCCGCGGTCCGGCCAGTGTTGGCACACCCGAGCTGATCTCCCCTTTTGAAACGCCACATAACCGGCGGTTAACCTGGGATGTGATGTTGCGGCAAACCAGCGATTTTGAAGGGGTATTATGGGGTAAAGCCGATTGGGCCGATCGCCCCGACGCAGATGCTGCAAAGTGGCTGAACAGGAAACGCAACGAACCGGGTGCCGTATACGAATACAATGATGTAAGGGTAAACGCGCTTGCACTCGCTGCAACCAATGTTTGGAGAAAGCCGCTGCCACAGGTTTTGAAAGCTGGGATCATGGATCCGATTGGGGCCTCTAATACCTGGCGGTGGACAGGTTACCGAAATTCATGGATCGTGCTCGACGGTGCGCTGGTGCAATGTGTTAGTGGCGGTGGCCATTGGGGCGGCGGTATGTTTATTAATGCTTACGATATGGCAAGGTTTGGCTTACTAACCATGCACGAAGGCAACTGGAACGGCAGGCAGCTGCTTTCCAAACAATGGATGCGGCAGGCACTCACCCCTACCAGCGCCCAGCCAACGTATGGCTACATGAACTTTTTTCTAAACACGGCTAAAAAGTACATGCCGTCGGCACCTGAAACAGCCTTTGTGCACGTTGGTAATGGCACCAATTTCATTTATGTTGATCGCGAACACGAGCTGGTTGTGGTTGTGCGATGGATTGAAAACAATGCGGTTGATGGAATGGTAAAAGCGGTACTTGAGGCGTTGAAGTAATTCAAGATGAAAATGGATGCTGCGGAAACAACGGTTTGCGTTCCCGTTAAGTACGAGGGGATTCTTTGGCGTTTCCCCCCAACTCAGGTTGGGGGGCCGGGCTTTTGCTCCAAGCCCTTGCCCTCCTCCGTCGGGCTGCGGGGCTTTCCGCGCCAATCCCTAACGCGGTGAACTGCACATCCTTTGATTTGCGATTTAATAAACATGGGGATACGTGCAGAAAAGCTTCCTGTTGCTGCTCATGTTTCTAAAGCCACCACTTGTTAACGTAGCTCCCGGCATCAACGTCTCGTGTTTCGCCCGGCGCAGGTAACAACAACTGCACCCCAGCTGCTTCTGCTGCCACCATTACGCGCTCTACGGGTTCGGTCCAGGGATGAAATGCCAGGGGAAAGGTGCCCCAGTGTATTGGCATCAGGAGTTTGCCGCGGAGGTCCTGGTTAGCCCTGATGGCGTTTTCAGGACCCATATGAATTTGTTCCCATTCGGGGTTGTATGCACCGGTATCAAGCATGGTAAGGTCAAAAGGCCCCAGCCGGTCACCAATTTTCTTAAACCCATCGTAGTATCCGGAGTCTGCACCAAAGTATACATTATGATCAGGCCCTTTGATGGCATAAGAGCCCCAGAGCGTATGAAATCGGTTGAGCAGGCTCCTGCCCGAAAAGTGCCTGGCCGGCAAAGCGGTGATCGTGCAGTTTCCCACGTTTGTTTCTTCTCACCAATCCAGCTCAGTTATCTGGCCAGCGTCAACTCCCCATGCTTGGAGTATAGCGGCAACACCTTTCAGACAAACAATCCGGGTTCCCTTTTTTGTAATTTGCTGCACGGCGGACTTGTCCAGATGATCGTAGTGGTCGTGCGATATCAGCAGGCGATCAATTGCGGGAAGTTCGTTTAGGGCAATCGGGTTCTGGAAAAACCGTTTTGGCCCGACCTTGGCCACCGGCGATGCGCGTTGACACCAAAGCGGGTCGGTAAGAAAACGGTTACCGTCGATGTCGATGATCGATCCTGAATGACCAAGCCAGGTAATCTTTAATCCATTTGACGCTGTTGATTTAAACTCGTTGGGGTTTACCTTAAATGGCCCCGGGGCAGATGAAGGTATAACGCCCTCATGCCGTTGCAGGTACATCCTCATAATCCTCCAGAACGACCCTTTGGGCATCACCTCCGTTGGAACAGGGTTCAGGTATATCTTACCGTTATAATGATCAGAATTGTTCATTCACTTGAAAATTAGGATAGGCAACTCGGGATTGTTTTGCTGCCATTACAATTAAAAGGGTTTCTTGTAACCTTATTTGCACAACTGGCTAATAATCTTTACGATACGACAAAGCTGGCACTATTTTGTTTGCGTTTACAGAAAATCTTATGCAAGACCAGTTGCTTAGCTCCAGCCAGGATCAAACACCACAAAAGCAGTCCGCGGAAACGGTCAGCGAATTGGTACACCGTCACCTGAGCGACCAACATCACGAGATTACAGATGAAGAAATCAGGAACGTTGACCTTCAACTCGACAATAGTGTACCAGACGAAATTGTTGAAAGCGCCCATGATGTGAAAGACAAGCTTAGGCGCAAGTCAGCCTCCGCAACAGATGATACTGAAGCACCCCGGATTACCACCCCAGCAGATATTCTTGGAAGCTAAACGGCGGCCGAAAGTCCCGGAGGACACGCTTGCTGAACGGACATTCGTATTCCCAACATATCTATTCCAGGATCCGCAAGGTTTTTTGCCTGAGCCAAACATGTTTCTTGCGGAAATCTTTTGTAGATCGTTAACGCAGAATACTTTAGTTGGAAAACTACCGCGGCGTGGGCGCTTACTCCTGGAAAGATTTATCCTGGTTCGCTTCGTAGACCCGTTCCCGGATGATTTCGACTATCTCGTTGAATCGGGATTGAGACAGGACCGGCTGATTGGTTAACAGGTGCATCGGTAGACCGTTACCACCATTGCGATAGGGCGGTTGGACATATGAGTATGGCGCAACATGAAAACCTGTTCGTTGGTAAAAACGTATTCGTCGATCAGATGCCTCGTCTGAAGCATATTCCGCCTCAAGTACAACATAGTCATATTGAACAAGTAGCTGGTTCAGCAGGCTTGCACCTACGCCCGCACCGCGGATTTCAGGCTTTATGGCAAAATGTTCGATATAAACAAAGTCCGGGAAAGGCCAATAAACAATAAATCCGGCAAAAGCTCCTGTCACTTGAACGACCTCTATTTGCATGACAGGGTGATCTGCCAATGCCAGCAAGTCCTGCCAATACCGGCGTTCCTGCAACGGGAAAGCAGACTCGTAGAGTTCCTTGAAAACAACCAGGTCGGGATTATTTCTATCGTGGATTCGCTTCAGTTGCATAGAGAGAGTCCTTTTTTGATCAGGCTTAAATTGATAACGTTCAATAGTTCCGGGGCTTAAGCAAGCACATTGCGAGCTAATACTGATTATTCATCGTGGTGGCACAGTATTTAAATATATTTGCTAATTAGATTCATTCATCACAAAACTATTTTAATTCAATACGCTGTTCGTTACCTGCACCGATCCTGTACAAACAAAGGGACAAAATCGGGTTTAAGTAGCTTTGCAGCAATTCTCAAGTAATGACGGAAATTTTTATTATCCTCGGCCTGCTAATCTTAAACGGCCTTTTTGCGATGGCCGAGATCGCGCTGTTGTCGGCACGGAGAGCTAGGCTTGAAGTCCAGGCAAATAAAGGCGACGCAAGAGCAAAGTCCGCTTTAGACCTTGCAGCCCACCCCGACACTTTTTTATCTACCATTCAAATAGGTATTACCCTGATGGGTATCCTCACGGGTATTTTTTCCGGCGAAAAAATCAAGAATGAACTTGTAGTTCTGCTTAAGGACTTAACGATATCAGAAAGTAACAGAAAGTCGCTTGCTACTGTTATCGTTGTGGTTGGTATTACCTATCTATCGCTGATCGTGGAGCTTGTTGCTAAACGAATCGGCCTTTCCAAACCGGAAGCCGTAGCCAAACTCGTTTCCGGCCCCATGCGCCTGATCACAAAGCTTACCTACCCATTTATATGGTTACTCAGCAAGTCAACCATGCTGATTTCCAAAATATTCAACATTCGCAATAACGATAGCCAGGTTACTGAAGAAGAAATTAAGGCAATCATCAGCGAGGGTACCGAACATGGCGCCATAGAGGAGGCCGAACAGGAGATCATTGAAAGGGTGTTTCATCTCGGCGACCGGAACATTACTTCGCTGATGACCCACCGGAGTGATATTGTTTGGATGGACATCAATGAACTCGTGGTGGACATTAAGCAAAAGATGAGCGAGGTTGTACACAGCACTTACCCGCTCTGCGACGGTGCCATCGACAACATCAAAGGTGTGGTCAGTATTAAGGACCTTCTGCTGGCCGCAGACAATACCCCGCTTAGGGATCTCATGAAACCGGGATTATATGTACCTGAGAATAATTCAGCCTACCAACTCCTGGAAAAATTCAGGTCGTCTGCTACTAATAGCTGCTTTATCGTGGACGAATATGGTAGCCTGCAGGGTATGATCACGCTCAACAACATTCTTGAAGCAATTGTAGGAGATATTGCCCCGGAGGCGGAGGACGACTACGAAATCATTGAACGGGAGGACGGCACTTTCCTTATTGAGGCCCAGTTACCATTTTACAACTTCCTGAGCAGGTTTGGCAAAACAGAATATATGAATGAGGGGGAGCACGATTTTAATACCCTGGCAGGTTTTATCTTACACATGCTTGAACGGATCCCGAAAACCGGTGACAAACTTGAGTGGAAAGGCTTCGAATTTGAAATAGTAGATATGGATGCCCACCGTATCGATAAAATATTGGTGACCTGCTCTGAGGCAATTAAGGAAGAGCTGGAGGAAGGCTAACACGATTTGCCGTAAGAAGGTTTTTACGATAGCATAACAGGATGTCTTATTATCTCAGAAGGCGCCTTCTGATTTTTTACTTTTTACTTTTGATTTTAAACTTTGACTAAAAGCTATAACTATAATTCGTAGCAGGATACTCTAGTTTGTCGCTTCGTTCCTTACCATAACCCTGTATGCGAAGCATATTCACCTGTTGGCTATTTTCGTCGTAGAGCAGGTTGTTTACCATCCCAATTTTCTTAACGCCATCCAGTCCTGCAACTTCAAAAAAGCTCCACGTACTTCCTTCTTCCTGCTGGTAGCCTACAAAGCGCATTGCTGTGGGCTTACCATCGACTATTAACTGAAGGTGTTTGCTTATATAGGCCGACAAATGTTTTCCTGATTGTTGTTTATCCGCGGGGCTCATAATAACAGCTTTGCAGCCACAATCTTTTCGAACAGCCTTCTCAAGGTCATCAGTAAACACCCGAACACTTACCTCCAGCGTTTTTTGCTTTTGGTCATAGTTCAGTTCGGTCATACTGATATAAAAAGGATGAAAGGCGATAAGATTAACCACAAACAGGTGAAACATTCCAAGCATCGGCCATAAATTGATCGGCAAAAGTCTTGTTTAATATCCGAGTTTTGCGGTTCCACTTTAAAAATTCGGGTTAAAATAAGAATGCACGAGTTTGCTTTATACTTTAAGCTTGGGTGGCAGCATATAGCCGATCTCAGGGGGATTGACCACATAATATTTCTGCTTGCAATGTGTTTACCCTACCAGCTTAAAGACTGGAAGAAGCTGCTGCTGCTGGTTACGGCATTTACGATAGGTCATTCGATTACGCTATTACTAAGTGTTGTTAACGTCATACGCTATAGAACTGCCATTATAGAGTTTGTTATCCCGGTTACAATTATCATCACAGCAAGCACCAACCTTTTCGCAAAAAATCTCAGCTCCAAAGGACAATATCCCTTGGTTTATTGGCTGGCCCTGGTCTTTGGCCTGGTGCATGGGCTTGGCTTTAGCAACTACCTCAAAAGCCTGCTTGGCAGAAACAGCAATATCTTTCTGCAGCTTTTTTCATTTAATATCGGTTTAGAAGCCGGACAGCTGATGATCGTGATTGCTTTAATGACTATTTCCTTTATTTTGCTCACCCTTTTGAAAGTGAACCAAAGAGCCTACATGCTGGTAGTTAGTGGAGGAATTTTATCGCTTGCCATTGAAATGGCGATACAACGGCTTCCGTAATAAAAAAACATTAATGAGAAAACAGACGCTTCTTTTTGCCGCTTTGGTGGCAGGTATTTTTTGTGGACACGCGCAAAACCAGAGTAATCCGGGCGCAGATCACGGAAACAAGTTTGAGGAACTGAATTACCTTCTTTCGGCGCCAAACGGTTATCGTACGGCAAGTGGCGCACCGGGTCCACAATACTGGCAGCAACAGGCCGATTACGACATTGCGGTGGAACTCGATGAGCCCAACAACATACTTACCGGAACAGAAACGATTACCTACTTCAACAATTCGCCAAACCCATTGCGATATGTTTGGTTGCAGCTCGACGAGAACTTCCATAATCCCAAAAGCGCCAATAACCAGGCAAATACCAGCCGCATGCAAAACAGCATGACGGATCAGCAACTTACTAACCTGGAACCCTGGCGTAAACTTGAAGGATATGGAATGAACCTGACCAGGGTAACGGACGCAGCTGGCAAGCCACTCAAGTACACGATCAACCAAACGATGATGCGCCTGGACCTGCCCGCAACCTTGAAGCCGGGGGAAAGGATTGCGTTTAAGATCGATTGGAATTACAAGATCCCGGATAAGCTTACCCGGTACGGACGCGGTGGTTACGAGTACTTTCCTGAAGATGGCAATAACCTCTACTCAATTGCCCAGTTCTACCCGAGAATGGCAGTTTACAGCGACTTCCAGGGATGGCAACTGCTGCAGTTTACCAGTGGGGCCGAATTCGCGTTAACCTTTGGCAATTTCAAAGTTAAAATAACGGTACCTGCTGACCACATTGTTGCAGCCACCGGCGAGTGCCAAAACCTGCGTAGCGTGCTTACCGGGGCGCAGTACCAGCGCTGGCAACAGTCGCAGGTAGCTAAAGAGCCCCTGGAGATTGTAACCCTGAATGAAGCGCTGGAAGCTTCAAGGCAAAAAAGCACAGCGAAAGAAACCTGGGTGTTTAATGCACAAAATGTACGCGACTTTGCATTCAACGCATCCCGCCGCCTGGTCTGGGACGCCATGCCGCAAATGATTGAAGGCAGAAAGGTGATGTGTATGAGCTTTTATGGCAAAGAAGCTTACCCGCTATATCGTAAATACTCCACCAAAGCTGTTGCGCAAACCCTTAAAACCTATTCCAATTTTACCATACCGTACCCCTACCCTGTTGCCCAGTCTGTGGAGGCAGCAATCGGAATGGAGTATCCAATGTTGGCGATGAACTATGGCCGGGCTGAAAAAGATGGCACGTATACCGAAGCGGTTAAATACGGCGCTATCGGAGTGATCATCCATGAGGTTGGCCACAACTTTTTCCCGATGATCGTCAACAGTGACGAACGACAGTATTGGTGGATGGACGAAGGGCTAAATACATTTTGCCAGTTTCTTACCGAACAGGAGTTTGACAACAATTACCCATCGCGTAGAGGGCCAGCTCACCTGATCACAGATTATATGAAGCTCCCAAAGGAAATGCTTGAGCCAATTATGACCAAAGGTGATGCAGTAGCTAACGTGGGTTCAAACGCTTACGCAAAGGCTGCTACCGGGCTTAATATTCTGCGTGAAACCATTATGGGTCGTGAACTGTTTGACTTCGCATTTAAAGAATATGCACGCAGGTGGGCCTTTAAACATCCGACCCCTTCCGACTTCTTCCGTACCATGGAAGATGCCAGCGGAATAGACCTTGACTGGTATTGGCGCGGCTGGTTTTTTGGAACCGATCCCGTAGATATATCACTCGACAGCCTTAAATGGTACCGGATGGATGGCGCACCCGCCGTAGGGGGCAAACAACCCGAATTTGAGTCGATCAGCAAGATGCGAAATCGTGCTGGCGGGCAAATCAAGTTTGGTGTTGACACGGATACCACTTTACGCGATTTTTACTACTACAACCCGGGTGCAGATGCTGCATACAATGCTCAAAAAACTTATCGCGACAGCGCGGTTCGGCGGGACTCTGCAAATGCCTCCAGGTGGATCAACAAGAATTTCTATGAGCTCACGTTCTCAAATCGCGGCGGGATGCTGATGCCAATCGTACTGGAGTGGACCTTTGAGGATGGAACGAAAGAGGTACAATACGTACCGGTTTCCATATGGATGCTGAACGAGCGCAAGGTTACTAAAGTGTTTATCAAAGACAAACAGGTTACAGCGGTTCGTCTTGACCCGTATAAAGAAACTGCCGACATTAATGAGGCCAATGGAATGTGGCCGGTTCAGCAGTTGCCGAGCCGCTTTCAACTGTTTAAACAGGCCCAGGAGTCAGGCAGAGGGCAAAGTACCGGTAATAACTCAATGCAGCGGGCGCTTCAACAACAGCAAGGCCAGCAACGCAAGCCTGAGTAATCCGGTATAATCCGTTTATTGTTGTGGAGCCTTAACCGTCAACCAGATTAATCAATAACTTAACGAAGCCACTCCGGTGGCTTTTACCATTATGAAAAAGTTCCTGTTTGTAGTAGTACTTTGGCTTTTCTCGGTGCAGGTGCAGGCATCAATCGACACCATAGCTGTTTCCAGCAAGAGCATGCGTAAAAACGTAAAGTGTGTTGTGGTTACCCCGGCAAACTACAAAAGTGGCAATCAACGATACCCGGTTGTTTACCTGCTGCACGGTGCGGGTGGAAGCTATAACAATTGGGCGCGCCGGGTTCCGGATTTGCAACAACTCGCCGATCAGAACAACCTGATGATCGTATGTCCTGATGGCCTTGTTACCAGCTGGTACTTTGACAGCCCGATTGACTCAACCATCCGCTATGAAACCAATGTTGGGACCGAAATTCCGGAATACATCGACGCCAATTATCGCACGATTGCGGATCGCAAAGCAAGAGCCATCACCGGGTTGAGTATGGGCGGCCATGGTGGAATGTTTCTGGCCTTCCGGCATGCTGACCGGTTTGGCGCCTGTGGTAGCATGAGCGGAGCACTGGATGTGAGCCGGATAACCCGTGGTTATGGAATGGACAAACTCTTGGGCGACACCATTGCTAACCAGAAGTACTACCACGACTGGTCGGTAGTTAACCTCGTTGAACACTATCCAAAAGATTCACTTGCCATCATCATTGATTGCGGAACCGAAGACTTTATTTATCCGATGACTAAAGCAACGCACGAGAAAATGTTGCAGCTGAAAATCCCCCACGATTATATCGAACGTCCGGGCAAACACGACTGGCCGTACTGGAACAAAGCGGTGCGGTACCAACTGCTGTTCTTCAAAGAATACTTTAGAAAAAACGGTTATTGAGCCGCTCCGGCTTCTCCTTGCGGATACGTTTCGAGATAAGAATTATCTGAGCGCCAGGTTACGCGGTTTAGCAGGCTTGCGGACCCTTAGAAAGGATAGTATATTGGACGGGGTAACCTTCGGAATGTATAAAACTAACATTAGCATTAAACCAAATGTCTAAGTCAGCTGCAATACAGCCGCTTTTATAATGCATATGTATTGTTTGTGTGAAATATTTGTTTACTACAAGGTATTGAGTTATAAGCTTTAATTTCGTTCGCACACCCTTACCCTAACCATATGCCTCCCACGTAGATAATGATCCAGTATTTAAAAAATGTAGATGGCCAAACTGTAGAAGTAGATAAGCCCGAGAATAATATCTGGGTTAACCTGGTGCCTCCATTCAAGGAAGAAGAATTTCTTGAACTCGCCGACAACCTGGAGATACCGATTGAATTCCTGCGTGACTCACTGGATATTGACGAGCGGCCACGTTACGAAATGGAGGATAACGTAAAATTTGTGGTGCTTAAGACGCCTGCGGAAAATAACTCTTTTAACGACAGCGATGCATTCTACATTACTATTCCCATCTGCATCATTTTAACACACAACCATATTGTTACCGTTAACTCGTTTAATAACGGTGCAATTAAAAAGTTCCTGAACACTTTTCAGAAGCGACATCCCGATAAACGCAACATGATGTTGTTGAAGGTATTTGAAAAGATCGTCCAGAACTTTCTCGAGTTCCTTAAAGAAATCAACCACAAACGCAACATGTTTGAGCAAAAACTCTACGACTCGAACCGGAACGAAGAGTTGCTGAACCTGCTTCGCATACAGAAAAGCCTGGTATATTTTGTTACGGCTTTACGCAGTAACGAGTTGTTAATGATCAAACTTGAAAGAACCAATTACCTGAGCTTAACCGAAGAAGAGCGTGAGTTTTTAAACGACCTGATTGTAGATACCAGCCAGGCACTGGAGATGGCAAATATCTATACCAACATCTTAAGTAGTACCATGGATGCGTTTGCAAGCATTATCAGCAACAACCTGAATAATGTAATGAAACGGTTAACTTCGATAACGATCATCCTCTCCCTCCCGATCCTTGTAACGAGCATCTACGGTATGAACGTAGACATACCCTACCAGCATTCGCAACATGCTTTTTACATTCCGGTTATTTTATCCATCATGATCTCGGTAATTATCGGCTGGTACTTTTTGAAGAAAAAACTCTTTTAGAATAGCCCCTTTAAGGTCAGCCCGCTGAGCCATTGTTGCAGAAAACGTGGCTTTAGTGGCATACCTTGCCACTTCGATAATAAGCTAGTTAATTAGGTTGACCGGTAAGATAAACTCCCACTGGTTTGGCCTGGTAATCCCCCGGTACTCCTTATCCAGCAGCCGGCTATAACGAACCCCAAAAGTAACATCCTGCTGGTTCCACCAACGGGTATCAAAAAACATCTCCCCACCCGCAGTTCCGAAGAAATATTTGGTGCCTGTTCTAAGGCTTTTTGTTTGGGTATAATCGTAAAAGCCGTTTAGCCTTACCCGTTTGAAATATACCAGGTTTGCAAAACCCCAGTCGGGGTACAACAGGGGAAAGTGATAGTTCGCTCCTATCCGCCACATCCGGGGAAAATCAATAGCCGTATAACCGCGTGAAAACGGGAAATTATTGCTGAACGTATACTCATTCGCAGTATCCCTGGTGTGATAGCCTGCCGATAGTACAATGCTGTGGTTGGGATGTAAAGCCGGTAGGTATACGCTACCCGTAGCAAGGAATTGCGCAGCCTTGTACTTGTTGACGATAGTCCTATACCGGAGTTGAAGTGTTTGTGCCCAATGGGGATAAATCTGCTGGACAGCTCTTTGTAACTGCCCTGAATAGGTGATGCGACTATCGATAAAGTTGAACGTCTGGTTGTTCAACAGCCGCTTGCCGAGGCCCGTCCAGCTTACCTGCTGCCTGTTGATCGTACTACTCAGTTGCAGGTACCGGTATTGCCTGCCGCCGGAAAGGTTCAGCGGCAATTGCAGGCCAGCCAGTGCATTCAATTCATTATAATAAAAGGTGGTGTCAACGTTATAGCGCACCCGCCTTTGAAAAGTTTGGTTTACGCCCAGCAATGGCTGAACATACCAGGCACCAAATACTCCATTAGCGCCAACTTTATTACTTTGTTCATTCCTGTTGTAAGCATAGAACAACTCAGTTCTCAATGTATTCAAAACGTTCTGACTATACAGGGTAAATGAAAATTCGGGATCATCGTAGTAAGGCCGCCAACTATGAAAATTCAAAGCTCCCTTTCCTTTCCGGTAACGCGAACTAACAAAGGTTCTTGCGGGTACGTTATTTAGTACCTGTGCGTTATCCTGCTTCAGCGCCTTTGCGACATACAAGTCGGGCAGGGCGTTTTCGGAAAGGTTAACCGGTTGCCATTGACCCCTGGGAAACGCGGCCAGGCGGTAACCATCAGCGGTGAATACAGATGCGACCATACGATTTTGCCTGCTGTCGAATACGGCCTGGTATATACCCGTTGGGTTTGAGAGCACCCGGAAAACATTTTGCGATTGTTCTACATAAGCCCAGGTTTCATCATTGCCCTTGAAGGAACTGCTGAAATAAACGGTATCGCCCTGCACCACCGGAAAGCCGATTACCCTGTTTCCAAACGGGATCAGGTCAACCGCGTCACCGCCATTTACGCTGAATTTCTGGAGCGCCATTTCACCACGATTGTTCCGGCTCGCTGTATATATCCACTGGTCGTTTGCAGAGAATTTAGGATAGGTGTATACACCGGTTTTTGTTTCGGCAATGTTCCGCAGTCGCTTTCCGGAAGCATCCAACAATACAATTGCCGAAGATTGATCAGCGCGCATTTCTGCTGCCACTAAAAAATTACCATTATGTGCTATGTCGGGTGAAAAGTAGCGCTTGCGGGTAGTTAGCCGGGTGGTGCTCCCTGTTGCCAGGTCAAGTACTTTTATGTTGCTGAATTCTTTATAACCCCAACGCGGATCAGGCTTAAGTACAGCATAAGCAATCTTGCCAGAATTATAAGAAAAGTAGTCGTCGTAAGCAATTTCCCGTAAAGCGATCTTTCGTTCACCTGTTTTACTGAGGAGGTAAAAAGCAGGAATTTGACGGTAAGACGATTTGAGTGCAACAATTTCACCTGTCCCGGTGACATAAGGATACCTGTAGTTGACAACATTCCGGGCCTGAGCGGGGGTAATATAATTTACCGATGCTTTTTGCGGAGGCGACCATTGTTGGTTATAGTACGCCAGGGCATCGGTAACGAATTGTTTATACGGTACTCCCGCATATCTTTTTACCGATCCCTGCAGTGGGTATAACAGCGGTTTAAATGCTGCAGCATCATGGGTAACCTGTAGCCAGAAACCGGCACCAAATCGCTCCCTGCCATAAGCAACGAGCAGGTAACCCAACTCGTAATGCCCCGGTACATAGTGCTTGTACGAGCCATTACGAAGTTTCATAAAACGGTAATTTTTTTCCTGCAGTGCCAGTGACTTATAGCCATTGAAGAAATCGGGAAGGCGTCCACGTCCATTGGTGGATAAGGAGGTTTCGTTGAAGACGGCATCACCTTCAAAAAACCAGTCGGGTACAGAAAGCCCATTAGCCAATGCCTGCCCTTCCTGCCCCAGGATATAACCTGCAATCCGGGATAGTCCGACGTTGAAGTTGCTGTATTGTTGAATATGCCTGTACTCGTGTAAAGCGAGGTTATCGGCCCAATTAAGGTTACCAAGCTCAAAGCTGTTCTGAGGGGGCATCAAATAAAACTCGCTCCGGTACGGGGCAAGCGATACATAGGCGTTGGAAAGTGTCGTTTGGTTTTGCAATACAATGTTCACCTTACGCAGCGTTTTGCCAATAGAGGTATGTTCGCGCTGAAGTGTATGTACAACGGCTGCCACGCGATTGGCGGTAGAATCAAGTCCTCTCGGATAGATCACGCGAACCGTATCGGTGTTTAACTGGTTCCATTTTAATGATGGTGGATTTCCGCCGAACTGTTGCGCAAAAAGTGGCTGAACTAATAGGAATGTAATTGCCGCAAAAAGCAGTTTGTTGGTTCTGGAATTCATGCGAGAAGTTTGCTGCTTAAATATACTGACATCCAGACCAGTCGGGGCAAAAAAAGAGGATGGCACCATCAATGCCATCCTCCCGGGGTCTCTAGTAAAGCGGTTTAGTTAAAAACTTCAGCAAGCTTCTTTTCTAAGGCTTCACCACGAAGATTTTTGCCAATGATTTTACCATCCTTATCCAGTAACAGGTTGAATGGAATTCCACGAACCCCGTAATCTTTTGCAACATCATTATCCCAGTATTTCAGATCGGAAACATGGGTCCAGGTGAGGTTATCCTCGTGTATGGCATTGATCCATTTGTCTTTCGCGCCTGGCTGATCGAGGCTAACACCCAACACATGAAAACCTTTGTCTTTATAATCGTTGAATGCTTTTACAACATTGGGGTTTTCCCTTCGGCAGGGACCGCACCAGCTTGCCCAAAAATCAACCAGCAACACTTTGCCGCGCATGGAGGAAAGGCTAACAGGTTTACCAAGGGTATCGTTTTGCGTGAAGTCCATTGCCATACGACCAATACCCGTTTTACGGGCAATCTCGATCCGGTTCTGCAGTTCTTTTGCTGAGGGCAGTGCTTTCGTCGTTGCCGGCAGTTTATCAAACAGGGGCTGTATTTTGTCAGCGTCGATGTCTATCCCTGCAAGCCTGCTGATCAGGCTTACCGCGATCGGTGATGCCGGGTTCTCATTTAAGAATGCGGTGTAAACAGCTTTACGCTCATTGTCGAGTGCCTGGGATGCCTCTTCAATGCGTTTTTTACCAGCTTCGTCTTTCGCTTTTGTAAGTTCAACATATTGCAGATACAAAGCCTGGTCGCGGTCATTGATGGGCTTTAGCTTTGCTTCAAGCTTTTCCATGGCATCCTGGGCAGGTGAGCCTTTGATGGAAGCGTTGCTAAACGAGTCAACAGCTGTAAGCTGCATCTTGCCTGGTGATAAGTAAATGCCCGTAACATCTCTGCGCATGGTAGGTGCTACCTTGCCATCGGCACCGGGTTTATGCCGCACCATCAGGCTGCCCTGTACCGGTTCACCAATCACACCTTTGAATTGAAATTTATTATCAACCACCATGGCACTGTCAAGTCTTCTTTCACCATTAGCGGCATAGTTCAGGTAAACTTTTTGTGCACCGGGAATATTTTTAAGCGAACCATCCAGGCTGAACGGTTTTCCCGGGTCCTGGGAAAACCCGGAAACGGCGATCAGCAAACCGGTCGCGATTAAGCTAGTTTTCATGAAAATAATTTTCAGCAAGTTTAAGCTTTTAAAAAGCTTTTACAATGCCCATTGATAAAATTTAAGGCGAATTACAGGCTTGCTGCAGCAATGTTTTCGTTGGCCGGCACCCTGAGACGGCAGGGCCGTAACGACCAAGACATGAAACACTCGTTTAAATGATTTCGCTTCTAAGCGATGGTCCCAATAAAAAGCGGCTGCCTCATTTTTGAGACAGCCGCTTGGTTGTAAATTATATTGAGCTTATGCCGGTGTTAGCTGAACCTTTGTCATCTGGAGATACTTGTTTTGAAATTCGTGCACAAATATGGGCGCGGATATATGACGGCGGTCTTCCCTATACCACATTTCGAAATTGCTGAAATCATTGGCACTGTGCAGTAATACCCTGAAAGCACCTTTGGAATACTTTATTGAACCGTCTTCGTTTTCCTGCTTTTGAAAGCCAAGTTTAAACAGCTGTGCCTCGTCGAGGGTGATGGGAAACAGTTGTTCCCGCTCAAACCAGAATTCCTGCACTTCCGTTCTTACACAAACCTGCTTTTCATCGCCGTTTAACCGAACTACCTCTCCTTCCCATTTTTGTCCATCGAAATCGGCAATAACAAGGTCGCCAATTTTTAATTCATTGAATTTGATCATAAGCGTAGATTTTTGCTGAAAAGTTACATGTTTTTTAAAAATGTGGTACCAATTTTTACACGGCTTTGCGGTCGACCAAAATAGTGTAAGATCAAGCCGTCGGCTTTAATTAAACCATTGTGATTTACCAGTAAAGCGCATCCGAAAGCAGCAAGTCGCGCCCCGGTAATCTCCTGGCCTTCAATCCTTGTGCCCGGCATTGTTCATATGATTTGAGCCCTCTCTATGCCGGCAATGCCCCGTTTCAAGCGGGCACGGCTATTAACCGAATTTTCACTCCGACCAGCTCATCACATAACCTTCGTTTTCAATATCGATTGCAGCCTGGGTAAGTTGCAACGGGTGAAAGGTATCTACCATTACAGCAAGTTCGGCAGTTTCTTTCTTTCCTATACTTTTCTCAACTGCTCCGGGGTGAGGTCCATGGGGAATGCCTGCAGGGTGTAAGGTCAGCATGCCGCGTGTTACATTTTTACGGCTCATAAAGTCCCCGTCTACATAGTACAGTAACTCATCGCTATCGATATTACTGTGATTATAGGGCGCCGGTATAGAAAGCGGATGATAATCATATAATCTTGGGCAAAAGCTGCAGACTACGAAATTGTTTGCCTCAAACGTTTGGTGCACCGGGGGTGGCTGATGCACCCTGCCGGTAATGGGTTCGAAGTCGTGTATGCTGAAAGCAAAAGGATAACAGTAACCATCCCAGCCGACCACATCAAATGGATGGTGCCCATAATGGAGCCCGTATAACATCCCTCGTTTTTTGGTGCGGATCTCAAAGTCGCCTGGTTGGTCTAATGTCTGCAGCTCCGTTGGTCTTCGAATGTCGCGTTCGGAAAAGGGTGCATGCTCAAGCAGTTGCCCGTTTTTACTTACATATCGTTTCGGGTACCTGATCGGGCTAAAACTCTCCACGATAAATAGCCTGTTGCTGCCCGTATCAAAGCTTACCTGGTAAATACAACCGCGTGGGATAACCAGGTAGTCACCATAACCAAATGGTAATTGCCCGTACTGGGTGTAAAGTGTTCCACTACCTTCATGTACAAACAGCAGTTCATCGGCGTCTGCGTTTTTATAGAAGTATGTATCCAATGATTGTTGTGGCGCAGCAAGGGAAATATGCAGGTCATTGTTTACGAGAATCGGTACACGGCTGTCAAGGTAATCCTTTGCAGGTTTAATCTTAAAACCTTCGAAACTCCGGTGTTTGAGCATTTTCTCCTCGGCAACCCTGGGCATCATATTTACCGGCTCATCGGTTTTGATGATACGGGTTGGTGGATGGGTATGGTAGAGCAATGAATAATCACTGCTAAATCCTTCAGTTGAAAAAAGCTGCTCAGAATAAAGATTGCCATCAGGTTTTCTAAACTGGGTGTGGCGTTTATGCGGGATTGTTCCCAGGGTATGGTAATGGGGCATTGTTATACATTTATAGGTTCAGGCCACAACTCTACCACCGGATAAAGCGGATCGACTAGTGCTTACTTGCGCGAATAAAGGATTCAAGCGTTGGAATAGTTAAGTTGTCGTTGAACCAGGTGTAGTAATGGATGTAGGTCGGTTATTTTCTTAACCAAGGTAAAGGTTTATGCAGCCAGGTAGCTCTTGTTCAAGGCAAGCATCAGGAAATAGTACTTCCATTTGCGCTTATCTATCCAGTACATAAAATTGCGGAAGAGTGGCATTTCAATCGTTTGCGATACTGAAAATACGACTTATTTCCTCAACCATTTACATCTGCAGTTGTTGCCGGTGTTCATACGATATTCAAAGCTACTTTTGCAAAAACGAACGCCTTGAAAAGGATCGGACTGATATCAGATACGCATAACTACCTCGATGACGCTGTATTCAAACACTTTGAGCATTGTGACGAGGTATGGCACGCTGGCGACTTTGGTTCGGATGCCGTTGCAGAACAACTGCGGGCCTTCCGGCCAGTTCGCGGGGTATATGGTAATATCGACGGACCCGACATACGAAGCATTTACCCTGAGGTGACAAGATTTACCTGCGAAGAGGTAAAAGTATTGATGATCCACATTGGTGGCTACCCCGGTAAATACACCCCCCTTGCGAAAAAAGAGATCGCAGACTATCAACCCCGTTTATTTATATCCGGCCACTCCCACATTTTAAAGGTCATTTATGATAAAACGTACAAGTGCCTGCACATGAACCCTGGTGCGGCCGGCCGGCAGGGATGGCATAAAGTACGCACCCTGCTCCGGTTCAGTATCGATGGTGCCGACATTAAGGACTGCCAGGTGATAGAATTGCGGTGAGAGATGAGTTATGAGTTAAGAGTTATGAATTTAGAGTCAATGCCGTTTACTTAAGCAAATTTTTATGGACCCGGCCACAGGAAATCTATAGGACATCGTTGCGTCGCACTCTTGTACCATTGGAAGTAGCTGGGCAAACAGATTACATAATCGGCTTAACTAAACGACATTGAATTTAGAGTGATGAATTTAGAGTGATGAGAGATGAGTTATGAATTCAAAGTGATGAGTTGTAATGCATTTTTTTGAACGTTGAATTTTGCATGTTATATGGGGTTGTGCAATCTGGAGGCTATGAGAGATGAGTTGTGAATTTAGCGTGATGAATTTAGAGAGATGAGTTGTAATGCATTATGTTGAATGTTGAATGTTGCATGTTATATGGGTTGTGCAATCTTGGGGATATGAGATGAGTTCTGAGTTATGAGTTAAGAGTTATGAATTCAGAGTGATGCCTGATGAGTGATGAGTGATGAGACGTGATGGATTATTTTAGATGTTGAATGTTGAATGTTATATGGGTTGTGCAATCTTGAGTCTATGATTTATGAGAGATGAATTATGCCACGTGACGGTTAAGGCTGCGTTTGGTCTGTAACGTGCAATGGTAACCATACCAATGATGCAGGTTTTCATTTTAGACTTTTGACTTTTGACTTTTTACTTTTTACTTTTGATTTTTGACCTTTGACTTTTGACTTTTTTATCTTACCGCTCCACTAACCTTCCCCTTTCCTTATTTTTAGCCAAATTATTTGCATGAAGTCTTTGCTGCTTTTGTTTTCCTTTTCCACTCTCATGGTTAATGGCTTTGCCCAATCTATTCGCTATAGGTTCGACGCGCCTAACGCGGCCCATCATGAAGCAGAGATCAGCCTGACGGTAGATAAACTCCCCGCAGGTCCCGCGTTGTTCCGGATGAGCAGGTCGTCCCCTGGCAGGTATGCCACACATGAATTTGGTAAAAACGTGTACAACGTAAAAGCTTACGACGCTGCAGGAGCACCCTTGAAGGTAGAAAAGGCAGATGCTGATGTTTACAGGGTACCCACCCACAAGGGATCAGTTAGGGTTACCTATACGTTATACGGCAATTATGCTGACGGCACCTATACCGCCATTGATGCTGCGGGCTACCACCTTAATATGCCTGCAACCTTTATGTGGGTTAAAGGTTTGGACAAAGCGCCGATCGAGGTTGAATTCGTTAACCCGGCAAACTGGAAAATTGCTACCCAGCTAAAGCCCGGAAATAAAGCAAACGTATTTACCGCGCCGGGGCTGCAGTACTTTATGGACTCACCGGTTAAAATCGGCGACCTGAAGATCAATGCGTGGACAATTGCAAACCCAGACAAAAAAGAATACCAGATCAGGCTGGCACTTGAAGCCGACGGCCGGCCATCGCTAATCGACAGTTTTGCGAAGAAGGTAGAAAAGGTAGTGCTTGAGGCACAGGCTGTATTTGGCGAAGTGCCGGCCTATGATTATGGCACCTATACCTTCCTCGCAAGCATCAACCCATATGTAAAAAGTGATGGCATGGAGCACCGTAATTCAACGATGATCACGTCGCCGAGAAACTTTACCGGCAGCGATGGATCGCTCGGCGTTTTTTCACACGAGTTTTTTCATTGCTGGAACGTTGAACGGATACGACCTTACCAGCTGGAGCCATTTAACTTCGAAAAAAGCAATATGTCGGAGGGGTTGTGGGTTGCCGAGGGGTTTACACAATACTATGGCGAACTCATCTTAAAACGTGCCGGCTTTGTAACAGAGCAGGACTTCATAGATAACATTTCGGGGCTCATCAACACCAAGTCCAACCGGCCGGGTGGCACCGATTACTCCCCTAATGAAAACAGCGAGCGTGCGGTTTTTGTGGATGCAGGAGTTTCAATTGACCGGACAAATTACCAGAACATGTTTGCTTCCTACTACACTCTTGGTGGCGCTATTGCTCTGGCACTCGATCTTGACCTGCGCGGACGATTTCCGGGAACAACCCTCGATCATTTTATGCGTGAGCTGTGGAAGCGGTTTGGCAAAACAGAAAAGCCTTATACCATGCCTGCATTGGAGGAAGCACTTGCGGCAATCACCAACAAGGCATATGCAGCTGGCTTTTTCAGCCGCTATGTTTATGGTCACGAACCATTCGACTACAACACCGCCCTGGCCCCCGCAGGGTTCACCTTACGTGCAGCAGGAAAAGGCAAGGCATGGGCCGGCCCGGGCTCCTTTACCGCCGGCAGAAACAATGAAGTAGTATTGGCATCAAATACCATAAAGGGAACACCCTGGTATAATGCGGGGTTGGACATTGATGACGTGCTGGTTTCAATCAACGGAACTGCCATCACCCAAACCGGTGAGGTCGACAAGATCATATCTGCCGGTAAACCCGGCGATAAGCTCGCTGTGGTTTTTCGCCACCGTGATAAAACGATCACATCGCAGCTGGAACTTTCTGAAAACAACTTTGTGCAGGTTGTAGCAACAGACGGGGCCGGTACCGAAAAAACGGCTGCTTTTAAAACCGCGTGGTTGGAAACGAAAGCAAAGCAATGAGGTGAGCGCCAGGAATTCAGAGTTAAGAATTGAGAATTAAGAATTGGGAGCAATGCGTTTGAGTTGTGAGTAGGCGTTTTGAGTTGAGCGTTGGGAGTTGAGCGTTATGAGTGGAGCGTTATGAGTGAAGAGTTAAGAGTTAAGAGTTAGAACACTTAAGTGATAAGTTGTGAGTGACAAGTAAGCTTGGAGAAATAGTGCTTAAAAAAACTGCCGAATAGTGTTATGTGGTAAAAGTGAGTGACACAACCGGAGCTTCATAGTAGCTATACAGCTCGTCCCAAAAAAATGCGTTGAGTTGTACTTTGTGTAATGCTATGCATAACACCCATCCGTTTGCTTAATAAATGATAAGCTGCGGCCATGTGATTGTTTTTCGGATACAACCGGAGGAAATTGCATTCACCAATGTAACCGACAAGCGGAGTTACAACTTTCGGGATCTCGTCTCACAGGTGCAATTCATTGAATGAACCCTAATAAGTGAACGCTACATGCATAAGTTTTAATCTATAATCATCATGACGATCAATTCCGCCAGACTGCAACAGCACTTTGAGCAAATGAGTGAGATTGGTAAACTGGGTGAAACGGGCACCTGCAGGCCAACGATGACCCCCGTTGAGAAGAAAGCTTTCGAACTTGCTGCCACCTGGATGCTCGACGCTAATATGACGATACGTATCGATAGTTTTGGGAACCTGATTGGACGACTGTATGGTACCGACCCATCGTTGCCGGTGCTGATGATGGGATCGCACCTCGACTCACAACCATATGGCGGAAGGTTTGATGGTGTTGCTGGCGTACTATGTGCAATTGAAGCGGTGAACACACTCGTGGAAAACGGGATAAAACCTGCAAGAACAATAGAGATCGTATCGTTTGCCGATGAAGAAGGGTGGCGCTTTAACAAAGGCCTGTTTGGCAGCAGGGGCATTTTGGGCAGGTTAGAAGATGGTGAACTTCAGCGTACGGATAAAGATGGGATCACCCGTGAACAAGCCCTGATCGATTTTGGTTGCGATCCAACAAAATTCAAAGAAAGTGAATATCCTGCGGGTAGCATCTTCTGCTTTCTTGAACTACATATCGAGCAAGGTCCCATTCTTGATCTTGCACGTAAACCCATTGGCGTTGTTTCCGGCATTTCGGGTCCACTTTGGCTTACCGTGAAAATGAAAGGCATGGCGGGACATACGGGCTCGGTACCTATGCACCTGCGCAAAGATGCACTGGTTGGCGCCGCTGAAGTGATCGTTGCCGTGAATGAAATTGCAAACCAGGTACGTGGTGCTGAGACGGTTGGAACCGTGGGGACCATCAACGTTTTTCCGGCAAGCCGAAATATTATTCCTGAAGAAGTAACCTTTACCGTTGACCTCCGCGACATTGACCATAGCCGGCGCAACCGGTACGAGGCTCAGCTTAGGGCACGTATAAACGACATTGCCAAAAAACACGGATTAACCTACGAGATTACAGAAGACACAAACAGTGAACCGCGCTACTGTGCAGGATGGATAAAAGAGATTATTCATCAGCAATGCGCCAGGCTTTTGCTGGATGCACCGGAACTTATGAGTGGCCCGTTTCATGATGCGCTGGCGCTTAGTTATGCATGCGATTACGGGATGATTTTCGTGCGCTGCAAAGATGGAATCAGCCATAACCCGCTTGAGTACGCTTCGTACGAAGATTTGGCCCTGGGCGCCGAAGTGCTCTATGGAACCGTACTAGACATCCTCTCAAATAAAAACTAAGATCCTCGATTATTGTCTTTGTTTACGCCGCATTAAACCCTTTTTATGCGATCAATTTTCGTCTTTTTGCTGTTCATTCAACCCCTGCTTTATGCGCAATCGCAGCCCGATCCCGGGCTTCCCAGCTGGAAAAAACAGGCACACCGTGTAACCATTATCCGTGATAACTGGGGGGTACCGCATATCTATGGCAAAACAGATGCTGACGTGGTATTTGGACTTATGTATGCGCAATGCGAAGACAATTACTGGCAACTGGAAGATACTTATATCCAAAACCTGGGAAGAGCGGCAGAGATCTATGGTGAACGATTCTTAGCCGCCGACGCAAACACCAGGCTGTTTGAATGCGTAACAGAAGGAAAAGCGACCTATGCGGCGGCCAGCCCTTTCATCAGGCAATTGTGCGATGCAGGAGCAGCAGCAATCAACTTTTACCTGCACAATTACCCGGCTTTAGAAAAGCGCCTGCTTACCCGTTATGAACCCTGGTTTTTTCTTATGCCCGAACCTACTCGGCCCAGCGGTCATGGCGTGTCTGCACAAGAAAGCAGGAATTTTTATCAAATGGTGACCGCCGGTATACCGACGGATAATCCTTCGGTGAGGCAACAAAGCGAAAGCGGATCGAACACAATGGTTCTTGCGCCCTCAAAAACCACCACAGGCCATACCATGTTGCTGATTAATCCACACGTTTCACTTTTTGGCGTTGGGCAGCGTTATGAGGCCCACCTGGTATCTAAAAGCGGGCTAAACGTTTCGGGGTTCGCCATGTTTGGCAACTTCTATATCTGGAGTGGTTTTAACCGTTATACCGGCTGGGCGCATACCAATTCAGCGGCCGACTTCGAAGATGTTTACGTAGAACATTTCAATCCAACCGACTCATCGATGTACCGGTATGCCAATGCATATAGAAAAGCAACCTTTTGGCAGGATACTGTACGGGTGAAGCGCGGCGATATTATAGAGAGCAGGATCTTTCGCTTTACGAAAACCCATCATGGTCCCGTGGTTGCACGACGCGACTCAACGTTGCTCACCATCAAGAATGTTACGGCACCCCAGGACCGATACATTATGCAGTGCTGGAACCTGATGCGGTCGAGAGATAAAAAAAGCTTTACCGCAGCCATGAACGAACGTGCGCTGGGTTACCCAAACACCTCATACGCCGACCGGTTCGGCAATATTGCTTACTGGCATGGCAATGCTATACCTAAACGGGACACGACTTTCAACTGGCGCTTGCCTGTGGATGGCAGTAATCCCGCTACCGAATGGGCCGGCATTCATGAACTAAACGAAATAGTGCAGGTAACAAACCCGGCAACCGGCTTTATTCTAAATAGTAATTCAACCCCGTATTTGTCAGCAGGAGAAAGCAGTCCGAAAAAGGAGAACTATCCTTTGTATATGGCGACGGAAGATCAAAATTTCCGGGCAGAAGAAGCATTGCAGCTTTTGTCGAAACCAGGCAAGATCTCTTTTGATGCGTTCGAAAAGTTGGTGGTCAGCAATCACCTGCCAATGATGGAGAACTGGATGCCGCAGGTCATCAGCGCCTACGACCGCCAGGTAAAACTGCAACCTCATCTCGAAGCTAAGCTAAAGGCAGTAGTTGCTTTGCTGCGCAATTGGGACCATCGATATTCAATCACCAGCAAAGAAACCAGTCTCGCAGTTGCCTGGTATCTGAATTATACAGACTGGGCACAAAAACGACGCAGGTCGGCCGCTTATGGCGATTATGTAGCAAACCTGCTTGCCGGGAAACAACTACCCGCACCGGATAGCATTGCGGTAGGACTGCTTGCTGATGCTACAGACACCCTTGTGAAAGATTTCGGAACCGCGTTTATCGCCTGGGGAGAAATCAACAGGTTACAAAGGGTGCATACCAGTGGAACATTGGAAAAGTTTGATGATCGTAAACCCAGCTTGCCGGTAGGTGCGGTACCCGGAGGCATGGGATCGTTGTTTGCGTTTACTGCAAAATCGGAACCCGGACAGAAAAAAATTTACGGTGTAACCGGCAACACGTATTCTGCAATTGTAGCCTTTGGTAAGCGGATAAGGGCAAAGTCGATAATGTATTTCGGGCAAAGCGCAGATCCTGCATCGCCACACTACTTTGACCAGGCACCACTGTATGCCTCCGGTGGATTTAAGGATGCATATTTCTATAAGTCGGATGTTTTGAAACACCGGGAACGCAGGTATCATCCCGGAGAATAGCGTCGAATCACAGAACGGTTATCTGCCAAATGGCTCCCATAATTCCGTTGTTTGTGTATCATGGCATATTTGCTTTGAAAACCCGGATAAAATTTGCACCCAGAATCTTTTGGATGTCTTTTTTCCGGTATCCACGGGCAAGAAGCTCCCGGGTTATGATCGGGAAGTCCTGCACACCATCCAGGTATCTTGGAGAAGACTCGATGCCATCGAAATCTGAACCAATGCCAACATGGTTGATCCCAACCAGCTTAACGATATAGTCGATATGATCGATCACGGCTGATAATGGTGCGCGTAAGGCATCTGCTTCGGCGGCATATTTTTCTGCAATGTATTCCTCCATCCGATAACCGGGCATATCTGCAAGTTTAAGGGAGTCTGCTTCAGCCTTATGCGACTGAATAAAAGCGTTTTTTCTTTTGTCGTAGGTGCTGTCGAGGAAGCCTGAATAAAAATTAATATGGATCACTCCGCCATTTTTCGCAATGGCTTTAATCTGCTCGTCTTTCAGGTTACGTGGAACCGGGCAAATCTGGTACACGCTGCTATGCGAAGCGATAATTGGTTTTGAAGTGAGTTTGATGATATCGTAGAAAGTCTGTTCACCAACATGACTCACGTCGACAAGCATACCCAACTGGTTCATCTTTTCAACCACCTTTCGGCCGAGATCGTTTAATCCTTTTGGCTGGTGCAATAGGGAGTCGTGCGTCTCCTCCCAGGCGGACGTTGCCCATGGTGTGGAAACATTGTGGGTGAGGGTAAGGTAGCGGGCGCCGCGGTCAAACAAGGCCTGCAATTTTGCAAGATCGTTTTCAATCATATGGCCTCCTTCCACACCGATCATTGCCCCTAATTTCTTTTGGCGTAGGGCTTGCCTAAGGCTGGCCGGGGAAGTAACCATCAACATGCGGTCCTTGTTGCGGGCGGCAGTGGTATACAGGGTATCTATCTGCCTGTTGGCAATGCCAAAAGGGAGTTTGTCGTTGCCATCGCACCAGATTGAAAAGATCTGGATGTCCATACCACCCTCGCCAAAACGGGTTAAATCCGACTGTGTTTTTCCTTTAAGGTCGTGGTCGAAACTAAGACCTTTCGGCATTGCCTTTTCAAGAACATCGTTATGCGTATCGATGAGCACTGCTTTTCGATGCAGCTTTATGTAAGGTTGCGCAAACGTGAGGGTAGGAACAGATAGCAGCCCCATTGATATCAAAAAGCTAACGATAAACCGCATTGGAAGATTTTGGATAAAGTAAAGCAAAAAACCCGGCAGGCATAAAAGCTACCTTGTACAATCTTGTCTTACCTGAAACTTTACTCGCGTTAATTTATGATTGAAGGAATATGCAGAAGAAGGTGGACGACAATGAACACCCAGCTCACCCGGAGCGTTAACCCATGTGGCGAATAGATGCGATACACCTGGTGTATTTAATACTGTATTACTGAACGCGACGTGCCAGCTTAAATATTTTGCAACAAGGCAACAAGCGCCGCCTTTGTTGCATTATGACCTTAACTGTTCTCTTTGATTGTTTGCAGCACCTCCTCTATCCAATTGATGTACACAGACAAGTGCCCCTCGTTTTCTTTGTAATGCATGGTTGCATTTGGCACATACTTCTCTACTGCCGCCGGGTGAACATTGCTTACCGTATTGTCTTTGAGCCCATACCAGTAATGGACAGGTTGCGCTATCTGTTGCAAGTGATAACCAGTCTCTCCAAAATAACCAGCCGCATCGTGAACCAGTCCGGCACTACCCTGCCGGCAAGCTTCGTTTAACGTACACTTGCTAAAGTGGTTTATGGTTGCGGGATCACTGAGCAATGCATGATCAACGTCGGGTAAGCCCGACAGCCACCTGGGAATTGGCCGGTGTGCTTCCCGCTTACCGATAAAGTTCAGAATACGACGCAGGAGCCAGGGAATGTTACGTGCGGCCCAGAAGTAATAAATATTCCCATTCATATTCCTGAACACCCGTGGTTCACTAAAACTCCGGCTAAACCCGGTTATGATATATACCTGCCGGATCAGTGAGGGAAAATGATAAGCCAGGGAAAGGGCAAACGGGCCACCACCCGACCAGCAAAGCACCTTTGTCCGGCTGATCTCCCAATCGGTTGTAAGCTCCTGCACATCAATGGCAAACGAACGAAAGTCACCCCTGGGATCAAATGTGGAGCGGCCCATTCCGGGGCGGTCAATTGAAACCAGTTGTAAATGGAAATGGTGCAATAACTCCTCTATGTTCTTGTGGTAACTTCCGAGGATCAATGGCTCCAGTCGTGAGCTGGGGGTACCGTGAAAATACAACACCCGTTCCCCATCTCCCGGGCCATAAAGTGCATACCCCAATTTCCGTCCATTCCTCAGTTCATATACGCCTTCTGTCATGCAAAGTTGTTGACAATTTGCAGGCCACCCTGCCGGGTTTAGAAAAGCAGCGCCAGCGCTGTTTCCCTGGCTCTGTTAACAGTTGGTGGTGTGATGGGCTAAACCGAATTGACCAGCAACCTTTTGCCAACTGCTTAGTTTTGATTTATTTTGATGATTGTGACCCTGATGGGTGAACAGCATCAAAATTTATTTTGCGCCGGCATAGGGGTAAGTCTCACGGGAAAGCATCTTACCATTAAATACGTCTTATTGCGGCGATACCATAACTAACAGCGTGGAGGAATTTGAACCAATCAGGAGGGGTGATATCAAGTTTTTTGAAACAGCCTTTAAAGCTAATTTCAAGAGTCTTCATGCCTATGCCTTTACCATTCTTAAAGATGAAGTTTTGGCAGAAGAAATGGTGCAAAATGTTTTCTACAAAATATGGGCAAAGCGGGAGCAGTTAACAATTGATACATCGCTGAAAGCCTACCTGTACAAGGCGGTATACCACGAAAGCCTGAATCATCTTAGACAACAGCAGGTGAAATCGAAATACGAAACCTACGCCATGCACCATCATCAGCAAACATCACATGACAGCGAAAGTAAGGTAGGCTTACAAGAGCTGGAACACCAGCTTCGGAAGGCACTAAACGATCTTCCTGAGCAATGCCGGACCATCTTCCAACTTAGCAGGTTTAATGAATTGCGTTACCGTGAAATTGCCGAACAGTTAAACATTTCCGTAAAAACGGTAGAAAACCAGATGGGTAAAGCGCTGCGCTTGCTCCGGCTGAAACTAGTTGATTTCATGCCCGTGATCCTGCTAATTATGAACTTTTTAAAATGAATGCTTGAGCGAAGATATCCACGATACGATTGATGACTTGCTGGTAAAGGTAATGCTCGGAGAAGCTTCGCCCGGGGAAGAGACAACCGTGCGGGACTGGATTGCTGCGTCCTCCGAAAACAACAGGTATTATCAACAGTTCAGACAGATCTGGCAACAGAGCCGCATTCTTGGCCCGGAAAACGCACCTGGTGAAGAAGAAGCCTGGCAAAAGCTTCAACTAAGAATCCAGCCACCCGCCGGGGCAAAAGTGGTTACTTTTTCGCGGTATAGAGGTGTGGCGATTGCAGCAGCAGTAATTCTTGTTGCAGCCACATTTATCGTGAGCCTGCTTGTATATGATGGAACCCCTAAAGAAAGCAGGTTAGTCAGCACAAACGCGGTAATCCACGACACCCTGCCAGATGGTTCCATCATCACCCTTAACAAGAACTCCAGCCTGACATTCCCTGCCAGGTTCAACGACGATCAGCGGTTGGTGTCGCTGCAAGGTGAGGCATTTTTTAACGTCTCGCCTGATCCGGGAAGGCCTTTTATCATTACTACCGATGAAGCGACGGTAAGGGTTACCGGTACGTCCTTTAATGTGAACAGCAGGGAAGCAGTGACTACTGTGATTGTTGAAAGTGGCACAGTGGTAGTGAGTAACCCAAAACAGGCCATCACGCTTAAGCCCAAACAAAAAGTCAGCATTGCAAAAAAGGATACTACCGCAAGGGTTCAAATGCAAACAAACGTACTTTATAATTATTACCGGACCAGGCAATTTGTTTGCAGAAACACCCCGTTGATGGAACTTACTGAAAAATTATCGCTGGCATATAATGTTCAATTTCGATTCGGGCGCGAACAAATCAAGGACCTCAGGTTAACGACTACCTTTAATGACCAAAGCCTGGAGACCATCCTCAACATCGTTTCAGCAACATTTGGCATAACATGGGTTCAAACAGGTGATACCATTTTGTTGAAATAGTATTACTCAAAATTTATACTTTTCCGGCAGATACGCTATCATGTTTAAGCCCTTAATTATTTTTTTCTTCCTCCTATGCTCAGTAGCATCACAAGCGCAGATATTGAACAAGGTTGTTGCCGTAAACATTTCCGGTATGCCAGTGGAGCAGGCATTAAGACTCATCAGCAATAAAGGCAATTTCTACTTTTCGTACAACAGCAGTATAATAAACCCTATCAAAAAGGTGTCAGCACCAGCCGGCAACACAACGGTAAAACAGTTGCTTGACGCCATTCTTGAAAACAGGTACACCTACATTGAAAGCAACAATTACCTGATCCTCAGATTGCTTCCGGCCAAAATTACCATCGTAACCAATGCTGCCGTTGCTGAAGAAAAACACTATGCCGTAAATGGATATGTTCTCGATGCAAACACAAATCTTCGTTTGCAGGATGCCACGATCTACGAAAAAAAACAACTCGCCTCTGTTCTCACCAATAGCGATGGCTATTTTAAGATCAGGATGAAAAACAGGTACAAACATGCTGCTTTAACCATCAGCAAGTTCATGTACGAAGACACAACGGTTGCCGTTTCCCCCAAACTTAATCAACAGCTGACCATACTGTTAACGCCTGAAAACGGTCGTGGCGAAATCGTTGTTATTAAACCGACTGACTACTATGATATCCCGCTCGTTAAGCCTGAAATCATTCCCGAACCGCTTACCCTTCATGCCGACACCACAGGAGTGGAAAGTACGCGTCGTGCGGGTTTCCTGCTTACTGCGGGCCAAAAAATTCGAAGTCTTAACCTGCGCAACTTCTTCACCTCCCGTCCTTTCCAGGTATCGTTTACACCCGGTTTGAGTACCCAGGGAAAGTTAAGTTCGCAGGTGAGCAACAACTTCTCGCTAAACATTTTGGGCGGTTATACGGGTGGGGTAAGAGGTCTCGAACTGGCTGGTCTATTCAACATCAATAAGCAGGAAGTTAAGTACACGCAGGTTGCTGGCTTATTCAACATCAACGGGGGCAATATGACAGGGGTGCAGGTTGGGGGGATCAATAATACCCTGCTAGCAGCGGCAACCGGGGTACAAGTCGCGGGTATTAGTAACATTGTTCGCGAACGGTTTGCGGGGGTGCAGGTTGCAGGCCTATACAACCACGTGTCTGATACGGTCAGTGGAATACAGGTGGCAGGGGTTAGCAATTTCACAAAAGAAAAAGTTGGCGGGGTTCAAATTGCCGGGATAGGAAACCTTGCAAACAGGGAAATGGATGGGGTACAAATCGCCGGTATTTTCAACTATGCCAAGCGACTCCGCGGGGTTCAGATCGGCCTGATCAATATTGCGGATACCTCAGATGGGTATAGCATAGGTTTGTTGAATATTGTTTTCAAAGGGTATCACAAGCTCGCCATCAGCAGCAATGAAACAACAAATATCAACGCGGCCTTTAAAACCGGTAACAAAAAGCTCTACAGTATTCTTACAGCCGGTTACAACCGTTCTGAATTTGAGAAGGCATTTGCCCTCGGATATGGTATTGGTCGTGAATTTACGCTATCGAAATACTTCTCCATTAATCCCGAGCTTTCTTCGCAATACCTTTACCTGGGAAGTGTCTTTGATTTCAACCTGCTGCATAAGTTCCAACTCGATTTTCACCTGCGTCCCCTCAGGCGACTTGCCCTGTTTGGAGGCCCTTCTTTTAACATACACCAGTCTGACCAGTCTGTAGCCATACCGGGCTACAAATTCAAACTGCCCGGCGAAAGCAGGCGCAGTTACCCGGTTTTTGGTGGCGCAGAAGGCTGGATCGGATGGAACGTTGGCGTGGCCTTTTTTTAATCACAAACCACGAATCAATGTCGTTAGCTAAGCAGTTTGCTTGGTAGTGCAGGTTCGTAATTGCAAATTCGATTGGGGTCGGATTGTAATAAAAGAAAGTCTCTTCATGCCTGTCTCAGCGAATGGAAGGGCACATTATGTTCCCAATCTTACTATCATCATACCTACCATCCCAGACCTGGGTATTGTTTCGTTGGATTTACGATGACCACCGGGTGAACTATACTACCATCATTCCCACAATGCTAAAGCAAGGGAATGCTTCGTTGTACTCGCAATAACAGCAGGGATTTAAAACATCATTCATATTTCTCTTTCATCACCCTTTTTCGCCGTTCATCAGGTATTCAAACTTTTTTCCTCCCGGGCGTAGGGGTAAAAGGCCCTGAAATGATCATACTTAAAATCGAAAATTATGATCTATAGGAAATTCGGACTTGCGATATTGACAGCAGGTCTTTTATCAACCCAAACCTCAGACGCACAAGAGAACTCAAGGTATACAACATTATACCAGCATACCACTCAGCAAACCACTACGCCGCGATTGTACAATGGCAGCCCTAAGCCGTTGACGCTCGTAACAGAAGTGGCATTCAACAGCATGAGCATTTTATTTGATTCACTTAAGATGAATGGTGTACCCTTTCAAATCTCCTTTACGCCAGGACTAAGTACACAGGGCAGGTACAGTACAAAAATCATCAACTCGTTTTCATTTAATATTCTCGGCGGCGAAACCGGTGGAACGAGCGGTTTTGAACTTGGAGGTTTGTTTAACCTCAATAAAGGATACACCAGGGGCTTACAAATAGGCGGACTTTTTAACCTTACCCGCGACTATACCCAGGGCGTACAAATTGGTGGCCTTTACAACAAAGTTGGTGCAGGCGTAACAGGGTTACAGATCGCCGGAATTCATAACCTGGTGAACGGCGATCTTAATGGCTTACAGGTTGGCGGTATCTACAACCATGCAAACAGTGGCGAAGGATTGCAGGTCGCAGGTATCTCCAACTACCTGAATAAACATATGAGGGGTATACAGGTAGCAGGCATAGCAAACTTTGCACGCGCTGTGGACGGGGTTCAAGTATCAGGTATTGTAAACCGAACAAAAAAACTACGCGGTGTTCAAATCGGACTCATAAACATTGCGGATACATCCGATGGTTATAGCATAGGGCTCATTAATATTGTTCCAAGGGGTTACCATAAACTCGCAATCACAACGAACGAAGTGATGCAGGTAAATGCAACACTAAAAACGGGTACAAAGCAATTGTACAGCATGATACTTGCCGGGGCCAGCGCAGTTAACCATGACAAAGTTTATTCTTTTGGTGCGGGTCTGGGCAAAGAGATCGCAATAAGCAACCTGTTTTCGTTAAACCCTGAAGTAAGTGCGCAGTATGTTTACCTCGGCTCATTTAGAAAGTTCAACCTGCTGAATAAGTTTAATCTTGATCTGCATGTCAACCTTGGTAAACACTTAAGCATTTTCGGGGGACCTTCTTTTTCGGCCTACTATAAAGAACAACACCTGCCCGTTCCCGGTTACAAATCAACGCTCCCGGCAGCTACTTATCATACATTCAGGGTAGCCCGCAATGTTGACGGATGGATAGGCTGGAATGCCGGAATAAGTTTCTTTTAATCATCAATCTTACATCAATGCCGTTTACTTAAGCAAATTATGGACCCGGCCACAGGAATTCTATAGGACATCGTTGCGTCGCACTCTTGTACCATTGGAAGTAGCTGGGCAAACAAATTACATAATCGGCTTAACTAAACGACATTGAATCTTACATAAACAAACAACACAAACCACTTATAAAAACAACAAATCAATAGTATGAAACAGTTATTTCTTTTTTTAGCAGCAGCAATCATAATTGGGTTTTCATCATGCCGCAAGGTTAACGGCGATGGACCGATAGTAACCGAAACACGAAACATTACCGGATTTAATGGACTGGCAGTTTCCTTTGCCTCTGATGTGGTTTACACACAGGCAAGCACCTACAAAGTGGAACTGCATGCGCAGCAAAACGTGCTCGAGTATATCGAAACAAACCAGGTCAGCGGTGAGTTGCGCATCAGGTTAAAACAAAATGTAAGGCTGCGCAGTTTCGACCGGCCGGTGATCTATGTTAGCTCGCCTGATATCTATAGTATTGCAATGAGCGGTTCCGGCAATATCGATGCAAACACACCCATTAACACAGATCGGATGCGACTTGCAATAAGCGGAAGTGGCAACATCAATATCGATTCAATGAATGTGGTAAACAATGTAGAGAGTGTCATCAGCGGTTCAGGGAGCATCAATGTCCGGAAAGGCGGCTGCGCATCCAGCGACGTTATTGTAAGCGGAAGCGGCAAAACAAATATGGAAACGTTTGTCTCAAATTCGAGCAAAGTAAACATCAGTGGGTCAGGCGACGTAAAGGTCAATCCACGGCAAAGCCTGGATGTGAGAATCTCTGGCAGTGGTTCAGTTTACTACCGCGGCTTACCAACTGTAACATCGCAAATATCCGGCTCTGGTAAAATAATTAAGTTATAATCATTTATTGCTAACAGGAAAGGCCGTCTCAACAAGAGGCGGCTTTTTTATTGTAAAAAAATTCAGTTGCATTTTCCTGGCAGATCATAATTGATTTCTTGAAACTAAAAATGTTTCTGATGCCTCAGCAGATCTGATAAGCCTTAAAGGACCTACCAATCCAAAAGCAAATATGTTGAATTTTTTCATCTGTTTTGGTATCGCCATAACACCTTAAATCGCTATTGTTTGAAAACCAATTTCGTTGAAAATGGCGCCTGTTTTATTTTCCCAAAGTAGAACTTAAGGTTAATCACTTGTAACGATACGGTATGAAACAACGCGCAATAAACCCGGTGATTATTTTTCTGGTGATCATGTTGACAATCAGCTGTAAAAAAGAAAGCCGTGGCAAGCCTGCGATAAATGGCGAAATACCCAGCCATGCGCTCAACAGCGAACAAGACCTTGATTTGTTGATACGGCAAATCGGAAATGCCCGGATTGTGTTGCTTGGTGAAGCTTCGCATGGCACCGCTGAATACTACAACTGGCGGACAGCCATTTCGAAGCGGCTGATCCAGGAAAAAGGTTTTGACTGCATAGCCGTTGAAGGTGAATGGGCAGACTCGTACCGGGTCAACAACTTTGTACGGGGTAAGTTACAAGACAGCGCAAGCGCGGTAAATGTGCTCAAACATTATGATCGCTGGCCGACTTAAATGTGGGGTAATTACGAGATTGCTTCGCTCGTCACCTGGATGAATAGTTTCAACCAATCAAGATCTGCTGCAGATAAAGTTGGCTTTTACGGACTTGATGTTTATTGCCTTTGGAAGTCAACACAGGAATTGATGCCCCACCTGCAGGCTGGTGACCCAACAACCATTGCTGCGGCTCAAGGCGTTCAACAGTGCTTTACACCATTTAGTGCAGATGCTCAGGAGTATGGGTACGCAGTCGCAAATGCTTCTGCAAATTGCCGTAACCAAACAACAACACTTTGGAACCGGATCTCGGAGATAACCGGCAATGCCACTGCAAAAACGGAACGGTAGTTTGTGATGCAACAAAACAGCCTTGTAGCGCTAAATGGGGAAAGGTATTATCGCACCTCGGTCTCCAGTACGAAGAGTCGTGGAATATTCGCGACCGGCACATGTCGCAAACACTTAACCGGCTTGCTGAATTTCTCGGACCGGATTCAAAAATTATCGTTTGGGAACACAACACCCATGTTGGTGATGCCCGCTACACGGATATGGCAGACCAGGGCATGGTCAACCTGGGCCAGCTTGCAAGAGAGTCGTTTGGATCTGAAAACGTATTTGCTGTTGGGTTTGGCTCCTACCAGGGCAGCGTAGTGGCTGCAAGCAGCTGGGGTGCACCCATTAAGAACATGCCGGTACCACCAGCACCCGCGAATCGTTGGGAAGGATACCTGCATACAATCGGAAGTCCAAATAAGATCATACTCTCGGCCGAGGTCAAAGATCATCCCGCTTTACAGAAACCACTCGGGCACCGGGCGATTGGGGTTGTTTATGATCCGGATCGCGAGCAAGGAAATTATCTTCGATCTATCATTCCAAAACGCTACGACGCCTTTATATTTATCGACAAAACTTCTGCGCTGCACCCAATTGGCGTGCAGCAACGGATTGAGCCACCCGATACTTATCCGTCCGGGTTTTAAAAGATGTTTCATTTACAAGTAATACCGACAGACGTTTAATGCATACCTGGCCACGCAAGTAAGCTGCCACCTGTTACAAGATTTGTTGCGAGATGAGCCTGGTAGTTGAAACCGCTGTCTTCAATGGATACATGTTGCCTTGAATCTCAGGATTGTTCTGGTTGGTGAACTTCTTCAAGTTGGTGTCAGCATATTTTAATAATCTCCTACCCTTTCTACAGTACTAATCCGCGATTTTTGGCAGTTTCCTTTTACCCGGATCATAACATCTGCATTTTGTTGTTCAACATAAGGCTGGTATTGGGCTTAGCAGGATAAACTGGTTTTCTAAAACAACCCCCAGCCATTGCAAACATCTAAAGTTTTCCATTCTGTTGTCCACAACCTGCCTGTCATACACGCTGGTATTATCGACAACTTTGGTAGCACCTTAGCAGGGTTTTGTTTGAAGAAAATACCTGCAGCAAGTTTGATCACTTTAAGTACTCATATTTGCACCCATTAAAGGCTGCTTATGACGATGAAACCGACGACCCTGCAATACTTTTCTTTTTCAATTCTTTTTATTTCTTCGTTATGCTCACTTAGCGCATCCGCCCGCCAGGTTGAGCTTGACCCTGTAACGGTGACCTCGTCGCTGGTAGCGGTAAAAACTTCGCAAAGTGGACGGAACATAATTGTGGTACCGGGAGCACAGTTCAGGCACTTACCGGTAAACTCCATCGATGAGTTCCTGCGGTACCTACCGGGCCTGGAGGTGCAAATGCGTGGACCTATGGGAGCACAAAGCGACTTTGTTTTAAGGGGTGGCACGTTTCAACAGGTATTGGTTGTGCTGGATGGCATAAGGATCAATGATCCAAATACCGGGCACTTCAGCAGCTATATACCCATTTCGCCTTCAGAGATAGAACGCGTTGAGATACTGAAAGGTGCTGCCTCTGCAATCTACGGTTCAGAAGCTGTTGGTGGTGTTATACATGTTATCACAAAAACATTTGCAGCACGCCGGAACAACAGCGTTAAAAGAATGGCTGGCCAGGTTGCCGCAGGCGGGTATGGACTCGTAAACGGCCAGTTGGGCGGTGATTACCAGGCCGGCTCAACCGCAATTTCGGGCGGTGTGGTAACGAATAACGCCGAAGGCCAACAACAAAGAGGCACAAAGGGGTATGTGCACAACACCACGGCTTCAATTTCGGCAATGCACTTTTTCAATGATCATTTAAGCCTCGCCGTCAGGTCAGCTTTTGATAAAAGGAACTTTGCCGCGCAGAACTTTTATACCATTTTTGCTTCCGATACAGCAACAGAAAAAGTTCAGTCATTCTGGAACCAGGCAAGGCTAAGCTACTCAAAGCAAGCACACCGGTTAGATCTTCACCTCGGTTATAAATCGGTTGTCGATGATTACCGGTTTAGTCCTTCAGCTACTGCAAACTCCAATAAAAGCCAACTGCTGCAAGCACTTGCAACCCACCAATGGCAGGCCGACACCAAAACAAGCCTCACTTCGGGTTTGCAATGGTTGGGTAAATCGATTCGGTCGAACGACCGTGGCAATCACTCCCTGCAACAGGCTGGTGTCTTTTCATCGTTAAACCGGCGCTTTGGAAACCTTAACCTGAACGTTGCCGTTCGTGGCAACTGGAATGAGCGGTCTGGTTGGGAATTGGTACCACAGCTCAATACCTCGGTTAAAATTTCAGACTGGCAGTTGCGGGCTGTTGCGGGCAAAACAACCCGGGATGCAGATTTTACCGAACGTTTTAATAATTACAATAAAGCTTTTGTTGCTTCCGGCAGCATCGGTAATGCTAACTTAAAGCCGGAGCATTCTTTTAGTTACGAGGTTGGGGCCGACTACTATGGATTTGAACATTTCAAACTCGCGGCAACGGTTTTTCGCCAGGAATTTTCAAACCTTATCGACTATGTGCCTACCCCCTATGCACAGATGCCGCGACGAGAAAACCTTTCTGCCACCGGTACATACGCCCTGGCAAAAAATATCACGGGCATTAACAATACAGGCTTTGAAACCGACCTGGTTTATGATAGAATGCTTGAGGGCGACAAACAACTTTCAGGAAGTGTTGGATTAACCCTGATCAATACACAAAGCAACAATCAACCGCCCAGTTTCTACGTTTCGTCGCACGCAAAACTAATCACCAATATTGCTGTACGATATACAACACGGGCATACAGCATCGGCATTAACGGCTTATATAAAGAGCGCGAGCCGCGATCAGCCGCAGCATTGTTTACACAAACATCTAAGGCCTACTTCCTTATGAACATAAAGGTTCAGGGATATTTATACCAGGATAAAATGGGAGTTTACATTCAGGCAGACAACGTGTTTAATAAAACATACAGCGATCTGCTTGGCGCACAAATGCCCGGCAGATGGTTGATGGCAGGCTTAACATTTTCATTCTCGGGTTAGCAATATGTCTTACGTTAAGTGGCAGGCGCGATTGGTAAAGGTTAGGTTATTCGTCTAACAAAAACACCCACGCTATACTGCATGGGTGTTTTCCGCATAACCGGGTGGATCATGCGCTTAACACAACATATCATCGTGCTAACCTCCTGCTACTTTCTGTTGTTCTGGTGTTTCGTTATAACCTGACACCTCTGGTTTACCGGTTTGAGCGGTTGCTCCGGTCGCGCCGGATGAATCTGTCCCGGCTGATGATCCACCTGAAACAAATTCTTTCAATTGCTCCAGTCCATGCTCCCAACCTTCCTTATGGGGTGTTATGCTTTCCTCGTTTTCGAACCCGTTCTGTACAACAGAAATGCTACTGTGGTCAGCATCTCCTTCAAAATGTACATCAAGTGTATATTCAGCATCGCGTACAGGTTCATCTGCAAGTTTCCAGTTCCAGGTATAAGTGAGTTGCTGTTGATCTGCCTTCTCGTAAGTGCCATCGATTACCAGGCTGTTGTTTTCAAATTCGTATCGAACAGTGCCACCTGGTGTTAGATTATTTTCAACGTTTACGAGGTGTTTCCCCAATGGTTTCCACCATTGCTTCAGCGACTCCGGATCTGTCCACGCTTTATACAGTTGGTCCTTTGAACAGGAAAAGTCTTTCGAAACTTCGAGCTTTAATGAGTTATTCTCCATAGTAAATGGTTTAAAGTAATCGTGAAATGGTTGATATGAACCATTATGCAATTGAGCGACCGTGTGTATTGTATAAACTTGGCAGCCCCTAAAGCCAATTGCGTAGAACATTAGGCCTAAGATGTGGTATAAATTCATCGTTAAAGATTTAATGAAGCTCAACTTTCGTTGGCAGATAAACTTGGCGGCAGAAATACGAGGCCACTCCAGTTTCAAAATTGTTTGTTACGCCGGACTGATATTATTCGTTAACCTTTTAGGTTCATTAGGAATTTTTCGCCGTGTGCAGCATTGGTCATGATCGGGGCTTTCAATTCAATCACAGAATGATTACCTTGTCTAAGCGGTTCAGCATTCAATGCAACAGCAGGCATGGTGATGTCGTATCAATAAATGCATAAACCAGGGTAATGGAAAAGCCAAAGAAAATCTTTGTAACGGGGGGCACCGGTAACCAGGGCGGTGCAGTGGCAAAAAGCTTGCTTAGCCAGGGGTTCAGTGTCAAGGTGCTGACAAGAGATCCATCCTCTGCTGCAGCTCAGAAACTTAAATCGCTTGGTGCCTCAATTATTCATGGAGACTTAAATAAACCTGACTCATTCAGCAAACATGTTGATGATGTGGATGGCATCTTCAGCGTGCAAAATTTCAAGGAAGGCTCCGACAAAGAGGTTAAACAAGGAACGGTGCTTGCCGACCTTGCAGAGCACTACGCGGTAAATCATTTTGTATATACTTCTTATTCTGGCGCCGATACAAAAACGGGGGTACCCCATTGGGATAGCAAACACCAGCTTGAAACTTATATCAAAGACCTTCATATACCCTATACGATTTTAAGGCCGGCATCTTTAATGGAAAACTTTCTTTTACCCCAGGTTAAAAACCGCATCTTAAAAGGAAAGCTGGTTTCCCCCATTAACAAGGAAATTCGTCAACAATACATTAGCTCATACGATGTTGGCCAGGTCACAACGACCATCTTTAGCGAACCCGAACAATATCGCGGGCGAACCATTCCCCTTGCTGCAAATGAGATGGACAATGAGCAGGTTGCCGAATTATTTTCCGGAGTGCTGGGTAAAAAAATCAGGTACCAAAAGTTACCAGGACTGATTACCCGGTTTGTAATGGGCAAAGACCTTTATGCCATGTTCAAATGGATAAACACCAATGGTGGGATTATGATTAAGGACGTCGACGACGCTCAAAAAGAGTTTGGCCCCTTTCTGAGCTTCAGCGATTGGATCCGGAAAACGTTTGTTGCCACTGAAAACTGATGACGAAATTATGGTGCCAGCATAGGTCCATTGTGGAGACTCCGGTTGCGTCGCATTCCGTTCATCGGTTGGATCCCTGGTTGAGCAGGAATACTTGCACCGCAGGATGTATGGTATTAATCATTCAGTATCCTGCAATATCCTTTTTAAGACTCAGGTACCACTATTTAGCTGCAGCCTTATCAAGGAATAAGTAACGACTGCGCCTGGTATCTGGCTCAACCCGGGTATTTACATCGATGTGCATAACAGCAGCAGCATTTTTCGTAAGTGCCGGCCATGCAGGTAGGCCCGGGCCATTCGGGTTACCCGTTTTTATAAAGTTTGCAAAATATCCCTGCATGATCTCCGATACCCTAAAATCATCAGGTTGCCAGTCATAAACCCGGTTGGTGGGCAGGTTGCCCAAAGCATATTCAATTTCAGCAGAGTGCACTGCACCAGCTTTAGCAGATGGCATCGCAACCTCTTTCTTGTCGTTGGCCGCCTCAGCAAGCAGGTCTTTTGCCGATTGTATTCGGGTAAGTGGTCGTGCACGTTCGTACATATAACGGTAAACGGGTTTGTTGGTGGTACGGCTTTGAAGGTCCGCCCACTTCCAGGTCCCGAATCCCATAAAACGGTCAGAAGCCAGGTCTGTCGCCACCTGTTCAACCACTTGATCCGACGATACCTGGTAAACATTTGCCGCTTCAGTTGACCGTTCCCCAAACAGTTTTTGCAAGGCAAGCTTAAAGTTTTCTACAGTTGGTTTTTCCTGGCCCAGCACTGATCTAAAATTGCTTTCTTCAGAGTTCCAGCCAACCAACAGCGGCACCTGTGCCTGCTGCCCTGCCTCAAAAATCTCGACGGGTGATTTAGGAAAAAAGTAGCCATCAACAGTCACCGGAAACCGGGGAACGCCGCGGCGCGAGGTTGCCTGTAATATTTTATCGGCGGGCATTGCCCTGAGTTCAGTCAGCGAACGTGCACCGACACTGTCGGCAAATTCAAGTCCGAGCTTTTCGGCATCGCTTAAAGCCATCAGCGGGTTTGAACCCAGTAATGAGCCGCTTTCTCCGATCGCACCGGAAATGAGTTGCTTCGAAAGCGGTGAAGCCATTTGTGCACTTACGGAAAAAGAGCCTGCCGACTCTCCTGCGATGGTTACTCTTTTTGGATCTCCGCCAAATGCACTTATGTTTTGCTGCACCCATTTTAGGGCAGCTGACTGGTCCATTAAGCCGTAATTTCCCGACGCATGATTTGGCGATTCGCTGGTAAGTTCCGGATGTGCGAAAAACCCGAACACGGTCAACCTGAAATTTACTGTTATCGCAACAACTCCATTTCTGGCCATGCTTTCACCATCGTACCTCAGTTCTGAACCATCACCCGCAACAAACCCGCCCCCAAAAAAGTATACAAGTACCGGGAGTTTATCACTTTCCGATTTTGCCGGTGTCCAAATGTTCAGGTATAGGCAGTCTTCGCTTACCCCATTCGAACGGAACTTCATATCGCTGAATAGTGGCAATTGCATTGCCCGCGGGCCGAACTGGACAGCTTTTCGAACCCCGCTCCAGTTTTTTGCAGGCTGCGGAGCTTTCCACCGCAGATCGCCGGTAGGCGGGCTGGCAAAAGGCACTCCTTTAAACACCTTAACCCCGGAAACGTCCACACCCTCCAGCATCCCATTTGTCGTTTTTACCTGGGGGGCACCGGTACGCAATAGTTGTGTATAACCCGAAAACGCAACAACATAGGTCACCAAAAAGAAGAGGCATTTTTTCATATAGGTAAATTAGACGAACAAACAGTATTACTGATACAAAGTAGCAGGTTAAAATAAGCAATGGCCCATTCAACCGTCATTTCAATTTAGGATTGCAACGGGCGACAGCGCAACCCGGGATAGGTTAGTAACAGGCAGTTCGTGAGTAAAGTACACTATTCGAAAAACGAACCCAGGTATCTTACACCTTTACCAGTCGCTAATCTGTTAAGCAACTTGGTGCGACTTCCTTGCCCGATGATTGCAAGTTTCCACCAGAAAACTTCTTATTACAACTTTCTCGGTCGCCCTAAGGTAACAACCACTACCGGTTACCGGCATTCAGCAGGTGTTTAACCAGGTAACCTGGCATACTGGCGCCGGGCACAATGGCGTCTACAGTAACCAGGTTTATCGCTTGTTGCGGCATATAAGCTGCTGAAGCGGTTGTTGGATCCTCAACGATCGTATAGCCGCCGGCTTTTGCTATTTTTCGTATTCCCTCGGCCCCGTCTGCATTGGCACCTGAAAGTAAGATCCCTGTTAATGCTGTGCCGAAAGCCAGCGCAGCCGACTCAAATGTCACATCAATACTGGGCCGGCTATAATGAACCTTCTCCGAGGAGTCCAGCGAAAACATGTGTTGATCCTCAACAAGTAAATGGTAATCTGGCGGAGCGATATAGATGGTACCGGTCGTGATATACTCTTTGTCCTCAACTTCTTTAACCAGCAATCTCGTCTTAGAAGTTATCAGGTCTTCAAAGTTTGAGTCGGTGGTATTCTTACGGTGGACCACAAGTATAAACGTATGCTGCGTGAATTCGTTAATGGCGCCGGCGATACGCATAACGGTATCAAGGCTCCCCGCAGAACCGCCAATTACCACCACACGACTTTCATTCAGGTGATTTTCCGCCATATCTTTTCCTTTTCATGCAGTTGAGCAAACTTTTTTGCCACCTTTGAAAACCTGAGGTTTTCTTTCGATCCTAAAACAAGGAAACCCAGTTTTTGCAGGCTTTCGTCAAACAGGCTGAATACTTTATCCTGGAGTTGCTTATCAAAATAAATCAGCACATTACGGCAAAATATAAGGTTGAACTCATTGAAGGATCGGTCAGAAACGAGGTTGTGTGTTGCCGTGATCATCTTTGCTTTTAACCGGTCATCGAATTTGGCGCGGTCGTAGTTTGCGGTATAATATTGCGAAAAATCCTTTTTGCCACCGGATAGGTTATAATTTTCTGAATACTGCTTCATCTGGCTCAACGGGAATATACCTCGCCTGATGTTTTCGATTACTGTTGGGTTAAGGTCCGTGGCATACAATAACGATTTATGCAACAAGTTCGCTTCTTCCAGAAGTATCGCCATCGAATACACTTCTTCACCGGTGGCACAGCCTGCATGCCAGATCCTGATGAAGGGGTTAGTTGCCAGCACCGGTAAAATTTCTTCGCGGATGGTTTTGAACACGGCGGGGTCACGAAACATTTCCGTTACGTTTACCGTCAATTCTTCTACCAGGCGCTTAAAGTAGGAAGGGTCATGTTTAACCCGGTAAAGCAATTCTGCAAAGCTGGGAAAACGATCGATAATGATGATCCTGTTAATACGCCTTTTAAGTGACGCCCTTGCATAATTTGTGAAGTCGTACCCGTATAGCCTAAATACCTCCGTAACAAGAAGGTTCATTTCTTCATCGCCAATAATATTTTGCTCTGTGCTACTCATATAAACTGAGCTATGATGTCCATCAGTAAATTAATGTCAACCGGTTTTGAGACATAACCATCCGCTCCGGCAAGCAGGCACTTTTCCTTATCTCCACTCATCGCCTGTGCAGTAACGGCGATTATCGGAATGTTCTTCCATTGTTCAAAAGACCTGATCTTTGGTATTGCTTCATAGCCATCCATCTCCGGCATCATCATATCCATTAGGATTACAGCAATCGGATCACCGGAGTTTAAACAGCTAAAAGCCTCTGTTATTCCCGTGGCGGTTAAACAATGGAATCCTTTTGCCCGAAGCACCGCCGAAAGCGCAAATATGTTGCGACTGTCGTCGTCTATTATCAGGATCGTTTTACCCATAAATGGTTTTATATTCTTACTCATATAACCAAACCCGTAAAAGTGAAATCAACTGGTCAACGTCAACTGGCTTGGTAATATAATCCGAAGCACCAGCCTCAATACACTTTTCACGATCCCCGGTCATTGCTTTTGCAGTAACAGCAATCACGGGCAGTTTCCTGTACTTTGGATTCCCGCGTATACGGCGGGTAGACTCATAGCCGTCCATCTCAGGCATCATCATGTCCATGAGTACGAGGTTTACACCAGGTGTGGAATCAAGCTGGCTTAATGCTTCTTTGCCATCCACAGCGGTAATAACCTTCATGCCGTATGACTCAAGCGATTTGGTAAGTGAAAAGATGTTGCGTACGTCATCATCAGCCAATAACACCGTTTTACCTTTCAATACCTCCCCTATTTCGCCCATCTTCTTATACCTCCCACTGCCCTTATCTTTTTTGTTTTCTTCCACAAGGTGTAAAAACAACGATACTTCGTCGAGTATGCGCTGGTATGAATGAGCCGTTTTTATTACAATTGAATCTGCATATTGCTTGATTCGCATTTCTTCCACGTACGAAAGGTTGGTACCGGTGAATATGATAATTGGAAGTGTCTCAAACCCGGGGGTCTTTTTTATTTGTTCGAGTGTGTCATAAGAATGCTGACCTGGCACGCCCATATCTAAAATTACGCAGTCCACTTCCTTCCTGTTCAGGGCTTCTATACCACCTCCTACAGTGTGCTCGATTTCTGAAGAAACATTAAATTCTTTCAGGAATAAGGAAAGAGCCTGTGCGTGTTTATCATTTTCTTCAACGATCAATACCTTTCGTGGAAAGCGGCTGAGCGCGTCTTCAATCTTGCCAAAGATTTCACCAAGCTTTTCGAAAGCAACGGGTTTGTTGATAAAGTCAATCGCTCCTTTCGAAATACTTTTTTTGGTCAACTCAAGCGACGACATCATATGAACAGGTATGGGCTTGGTGACCGGGTCTGACTTTAATTCATCCATCACCTGCCAACCACTTTTTATCGGCAACTGCACATCAAGCAGGATACCTGTTGGTAAAAATTGTTTGGCCAGCTGAATGCCCTCGTCTCCCCGAACAGCCACAATACCTTTATAGCCCTTTTTGCGGGTGAAGTCGAGAAGCGAGCGTGCAAAGGCAGTATCATCTTCGATGATTAGGATTAGCTTGTCACCAGGTTCAATATGCTCCCGATCATCCGGTACGGGTGACGGAATAAAAGCGGTTATATACTCATCATCTGTCAAGGGCTTGGCTCCAACCTCTTCTTCCCGGGTTGAGTTAACAGTTGGACCCTGAACAGGAGTAAACCCGGCCGGATCGGGGTTAACAACTGCTACATGTTGTTTTGGCAACGATAGGGTAAACGTACTTCCTTTACCTTCTTCACTTTCTAGTGTAATCTCGCCCCCAAGTAAACGTGCAAGTTCCCGGCTAATGGAAAGTCCAAGCCCCGTACCCCCAAATTTTCGCCGTGTTGAGCCGTCTGCCTGTTTAAATGCTTCAAAAACAATCTCCTGTTTATCTTTAGCAATACCAATTCCGGTATCTCTCACGGCAAAAAATACGTTGTCTGCAGCTGAACTAATCTCCAGTGTAACCGCACCACGAGGCGTAAATTTCAAAGCATTGGAGATCAGGTTCCTGAGTACCTGCTCAAGACGCAGCCGGTCAGTTTCAAAAACCTCCGGCAAATCACCATTTTTTTCGAGCTTAAACTCAATCCCCTTGTCTTTTGCAACGGGCTGAAACAATCCCTTTAGTTCATCACTTACATCATCCACGTTAACCTGCGTGAATTCAAGCTCCATTTTTCCAGACTCTATTTTCGAAAGGTCAAGGATCTCATCTATAAGCGTAAGCAAGCCGTTGCCCGAGCTCTGTATCACACTCGCGTATTCGATATCTTCCTTCGACAAATTACCACCATGATTCTCGGTTAGCAAACGGGACAGCAACAGTATGGAGTTTAACGGGGTTCTCAATTCATGCGACATGTTTGCGAGGAACTCAGACTTGTACCGGGTGCTCAGTTCAAGCTCTTCAGCTTTTGACTGGATCTCAAGGTTACGCTCAAGTATCAGTTCGTTTTTTTCTTCGAGCAAGCGGCTGCGTTCTTCGAGTTCCTGGTTAGACTGTTGCAACTCTTCCTGTTGCACCCGCAACTCTTCTTCGGAAGCTTGCAGTTTTTCGGCCTGGGCCTCGATTTCGGCATTTATATTCTCAAGCTCACTGTGTTGTGCCTGTAATTCTTCCGATTGACTCTGCGTTTCCGCCAGTAATTCTTTCAACCGCTCCTGGTCTCTTGCACTATGGATAGCCATGCCAATGTTGAAGCTCGCCGCTTTCAAAAATTCGAGCGTAACGGTTTCATATGGCTTTAAAGAAGCGAGTTCTATTACCCCTTTTAACTTTCTTTCATAATAGATGGGTACTGCGATAAGCGATGCAGGTTTTATACTCCCGGCTGAATAATCTATTACGAATTCGGTTTCTGAAATGTTTTCAAGAATCATTTCTTTACCTGATATCGCAACCTGGCCGGCAAGCCCCTCTCCAAACTTAATTTCCCTGGCAGCTTTGTCGGTGTTCAGTGAAACACTTGCAGAAAGCAGGAGCTTACGGTCTTCATGAGTAAGGTAAAAAGCCCCAATCTGCGACTTTGTGTATTCAGTTATAAATTCGATTACTACGTAAGTGAGCACGTCGAGTTCCCGTTCACTGATGATCTTCTCATTTAGCTTTGCTATCCCACTCTGCAGCCATTCCCGATGCGATAGATTGGAAAAAGAGAAATCCAGCGAGCTGGCCATCTTGTTTAGCGAAAAGGCCAGTGAACCAAGAATGTCTTTGCCTTCATCATCTACCCTTATTTTATAATCACCAGCCGAAATCTTGTCCGCAATTCCCTGTATGATGGTTAACCTGCTACTAACTTCGCGGTCTTTCTGCTTGAGGTCCTGTTCTAAAAGCACCCGGGTTTTAAAATCTTTTAGTACCCGCAAAAATGAGATCACGGTAACTGCTATCGATAGCAGAGCCGCTAAAAGTATAAACGCGGGTGTTAACGAAGAAAAACGGTTTAGCAGCGAAGTCCGCTCCCCCAGCAGCACGGTTTCCCTGAATTGCATTTTACCTATTATTACCCGAACAGAGTCCATATAATAAGTACCGTGCAGCAGCATATCGTTTGAGATCGGCTGGTTTTGCTTCTTCCTTTCAATATTGGCTTCAAGGATGGCCATACGTTTGCCAATCACTCCAGCCAGCTTTATGCAATCCTCCTGTTGATAGGGATTGTCGGATGTCAACTCCTTAATGTCATCAAGAAGGGTGTGATACCTGCGGTTATCACCATTAAAGGGCTGCAGAAAGCGTTGGTCATTGGTGAGGAGAAATCCCCGCTGCGTGCTCTCGGCATCCTGTATAACTGAAAGCACATAATCAAGCTTTCGCAGCACTTCGTTGGTGTGTTGTACCCGTTTACTGCTTGCCAGTAAATTTCGAATGCTTATGGAAGAAGCAATTGAACTAGCGATCAGTAATGCCAGTGATAATCCAAAGCCAACAAGCAGGTTTCGCTTAAAAGAACTGTTCATGCAATTAGATTTTATCAATACCCGTAATTTTCGCCTGCCGCTGTCTAACAGGGAGAACTATAATGAAGGTTGTACCTTCACCTTCCTTGCTATCGGCGGTTATGATGCCGCTGTGCCGTTCAACAATTTTCTTTACGATCGTAAGCCCGATACCAGTACCTGCATATTCTTCCCGGGTATGCAATCGTTGAAACATGGTAAATATTTTATCCAGGTATTTATCGTTAAACCCGATCCCATTATCTGAAATGGTGATACGGCAAAAGTCACCTTTGGCTGAAACGTTGGCACTAAACGATTTTGCTTCAACAAGCTCGCTGGACAATACGATTTTAGGTGCGATGTCCTTTTTCGAAAATTTCAGGGCGTTGCTGATGAGGTTTTGGAAAACCTGCCTGATTTGATCAGGTATCACTTCAACCTCCGGAAAAGTTCCGGTTTCCACAACCGCTTTTTTTTCTGAGATCAATAGTTCCAGGTCTACAACGGTTTCCTGCACAAGCTGCCCAATATCAAAAAGCGTAAACTTCGGTACAATGGAAAGTTTTGAATAGTTCAGCAGGTCGTTGATCAGGTTTTGCATTCGTTCCGACGACGAAATCACCTTTCTTAAGTATTGGGTAGCCGTGGGAAGATCCAGGAGAAAACGGTCGAGTATTAACCTGCTAAATGTGGTAATCTTGCGTAAGGGCTCCTGTAGGTCATGCGAAGCAATTGAGGCATATTGCTGGAGTTCCGCATTACTCATTTCAAGCTTTTTGTTAGCATCTACCAACGCCCTGGTCCGTTCTTCCACCTTTTGTTCAAGCAGGTGCTTTATGTCGTTTAACTCCTTGGTCTGTTTATATAAGCGGGTAAACGTTTTAACTTTCATCATCAGCACGTCGGGGTCGAAAGGCTTGGTAATGTAGTCCACTCCACCTGAGCTGTATCCCCGCGTAATGAAACGCTTGTCAATGTTAACTGCAGAGAGAAAGATAATTGGTATGTCTTTCGACCGGCTATAACCCGATATGATTTCGGCAACTTCAAATCCGTCCATACCGGGCATCTGCACGTCAAGAATGATCAATTCATATTCCTGCTTTAGAATTTTTTTCAAAGACTCCTCACCCGAGCTCGCAGTGTCGACTTCGTAAACATGTAACTGAAGCAATGTTTTTAACGAGTAGAGGTTTTCTCTTTTGTCATCGACAATCAGGATCATAGCTTCGGCACATTAGGATTGAATAAATAAGATGGCTTACCGGCGGATCCGGAAAGCTCCCGTTTTGTTGGAAGTGTGCAGCAGTTATAATCAAAAAGGCACTTGTAGGTGGAAATACCATTACTGCGTACCCGCCTGGTGCGAACGAGAGCATGGCGGCAGGTAAAAGCAGCTTTTATAAGCCTCCATAAAAGGGGCTGGCTCAACCTCGTGGTAACAGTATTCAGCCAAGAAAACAATACGTTTGGTGAAAAATTCAGGGGTTCATCAGGGCGCTTAATTGTCGACGGAAACGCCTGTACGGCATAGCGGGATAAGGATCCTAAGTTGAAAGGGCGTTGATTTATCATAGTTGGATCGTGTAAATCTATTGAAAATGATTATTCCGATCCCAGAATACCATGAAATTGATTTTAGCGTGAATGCTAATGGAGATTAGAAGAAGCACTATGATAAAGCGTATTCAGGGTGCATTGAACGACCAGGTGGAACAACGCTGGCAAACTTCAGCAACAACCTAAATGCTTAGATAACGATTTTGGATTTACTTATGTGCCCCGTTATCCAGGCAATCAGCCACGATCGGCTGGCCGGCAATTATAAGTATCGATGCTTTGTACACACCCCTTTTGCTTTGGGCGTCATTTCGGCTCATCCCACTCAATTTCATCGGCCTCTTCCACAGTAAGGTCATTTTCTTCAAGATCTTCTTCATCCAGCACAGGGGTCCCATCCTCTTCCAGATCATCTTGGCCTGGAATAGCCTCCAAATCGGAGTCCTCTTCAAGCACGTCGTCGGTTTCATTTGGCTGATATACTACGGTTATCATAACTGGCATTTTCGACTTTTCTTGCAAGATCTAAGCCAGCGGATATCTCTAAAACAGGTCAACATTGGCCTAAACGGGGGCGCGGGGTACCAGGGGCAAAAGGTGGAATATGGTGTTGGGGCATTGTTGTTCCACTTTGGGTAGTCGTTGTAGACGAATTTCCATCTTTGCACCCTTTTTTCCCTTGTTATCGCAGAATTGTTCACAATTGAATTGATGCAAATTCGGGCCTGCCATTTGCCTTAAGATATTAAACATAAGTTATATGAAAAAGATAGTGATTGTAGGAATGTTTGTGTTAGGTGGCCTCGGCTTATCAGCACAAACGACAGGTTCAGGCTCAGGTAGCCAAACAGGTTCAGGTCAGACAGGAACAGGTCAATCATCCGGGGGTAGCGGGCAGCAGGGAAAAGGCAAGACAGGGAAAAAAGCAGGTCAAAAAAGCCAGGCCGAACGCAATACTACGCCCGGTAGTCCTACCGGAACAGGCGGAACCGGTGCAGGAGATGGTAGCGGAACTATGCAGGATTCTGTAGGCAGAAGCGGACAATCAGGCCAGCGAGGATCCTCAACACAGGGCCGGACTAACCGAACCAACCGCAGAAAGACAAACGCACAGGGCCAGGGTTCAATGGGAAATCCTACTAAAGGAAAATCCGATACCAAGTCAGGTAATATGCAGGGCACACCTCCAGGTAGTGGAAGCACCGGTACCGGCAGGGGTCAGTAATCAGAAATTTTATAGGGGTATAAGTAGGCTGTCCAACAGGGCAGCTTTTTTTGTGTCGATATATTAGGTTGTGCTTTCCCCATCCGGGAATGATATGGATGAGGTATATGGGATCAGATAAAAAACAGAACATAAAAGCAATCAGGTATTTTCTGCACGGGAAAAAGAGCGAATAGTTGAGCTTAAAACATCTCGCGGTCTACCACCTCGCTGAACACCATTGTTCCTTCGAATTAACCCTTAATCTCCTCTGCTTGTAATTGGGTTCCAATGCCTGTCGCAACAACCATCTTTCTAATTGCTTCTGCAAAGCCATTGTTTGACTCACATAAGCGATGGCGAAGCTTTATCAACACCGGCGAGTTCTTTTTACCTACCCACTCGTCAACAAGCTGTACATGTGCCCTTGCACTCGTCACATTATCCAGGCTCTTACCAACTTTCATTTGCTCAAGCATTCGAACATTCCATTCCTGTTCGAAATGTGCTGTTTTACATAGCACTGGTAACGCGTACAGCAATGCCTGGTAAATTGTCCCATTACCTCCATGACAAATGACAAGGTCAGTGACTCCAAACAGGTCGTGGATATTTACAAAGTTTGATTTGATTACACCAGGCCGGGTCACAAAGTTGTTGTGGTCACCCGCAATAATCATGTTGTAGTTGTCGAAAAGTGGATCATTCAGGAAAGCTCCATTTTGCCAATTCCCGGTGCTCCCCATCGTCACGAAAATGGTTTTTCGTTCAGGATCAAGCTGGTGAAGTAATTCCGAACTGTCGCCGGGAAAGTCATAATACAGGGGCGGAACGAAAAAGTAATTCGCCGGGAGTGTTTTCTGCGGAAACAACTCCGGGAGGTCGCACAAAAGATTGATGTCACCTTCCATTTCATCCTGATATGAGGTCTGCTCAGAAAGCCCGTATTTTGACCTGAGCTGGTTGAACGGTTGGTGTATTTCCTTAAATGACTTCTGTTCGCCAAGGGCAATAAAGTAGTTCGCCATCCTCTCAGGAAGCAACTTTATATAGCCTGCCAATGGGTGGCTCTTCGGCATTGGGTGTACCTGTGCATAATACCTGCTCAGGTAACTGTTCATTAGTGCAACACAGGGTACACCAATACTTTCTGCAGCCATTTTGAGCGTTGGCGACATATCAGCAAGTACGGCTGCCGGCCTTAAGGTTGATATAATTTCAACCTGGTTTAAGTATACTTTTTCAAGGTCATTTTTGTTGATCCAGCTAAAGTCGAAGCGCCGGACACAATCCTGTATGTGATCAGCGTCGAGGTTAATGCCTTCGAAAGTTGCATAGCCTTCCATCCTTACAAAATGCTGGTACTTTTCAGAGTACAGAAATCTGACCTCAAAATATGCACTAAGGTAATTGGCGAGTTTCAGACACCTCAGGTAATGGGCAAGTACATCAAACGGGAAAACCAGTAATAAAGGCTTTGTTTCAACATCATTCATCTTCAATTTTAATTTTGTCAGCAACGGGTACGTACATATACTCTCAATCTTAATTCCAACTTTTGTGGGAGCGAGTTGTAGGTATTCTGCTACAATCCGGGTAGTTCTTCCTATTAAGGTGGAATATTCATGCTAAAATGACCAGCAATAGCAATGGGAGCAAAAACTTGTTCGCCATTGTGTGGAATTTACAAGCGTGGCATAATCGGATGTGCTGATCTTTCAGGCAGCACGCATACCAGCAATAGCGGGCGGCGAGTGGGATGCGGGCCAGCAAGTTGTTGAGCATAGGTATACTTTAAAGGGGCACTCCTAAAATGCGCTCAGCTTCCGATCCAGTATAATTGCCAGCGTAACCGGTACCTGGCTGTGATGACCCTTTCCTTTGACCACCACATAATCGTATTTCAATTTTGGATACTTCCTTAAATCGAAATACTTCTTGGCTTTATTTGCACCGTGCAAAATCCTGTTGAAAACTTCCTTTGAACCTGCTGACAAAAACAAGTACTTATTATGGGTTTGATCATCTGCGAGGCGATCGTAGTTGTAAATCGCATACCGATGCACCCATAGCGCCGGCCCAATTGCGAAAAAATGGCTGAACAGGTTTTCATTTTTAAACAGGCAATAAAAGACAAACAGCCCACCCAGAGAGTGGCCGATAATAGCACTGCTGTTATTAATTACGGGGTACGATCGATTAACGTATGGCACTAATTCATTTTTCACAAAGAGGTAGAAGCGTTCTGCGTGGCTGTTTCGGTTTGTTCGCGTATCGCCCGGCAGGGCAGGCATCATAAAATCCCGTTTTCTTGGCACATTATGGTTGCCTTTGTACCTGTGGCCTATACCAACAAACAACACGTTACTAAATTGATGATCATACCCCTTTGTGGAAAGGAGGAATTGTAGCGCACTGCCCGAGGGGAGGTTTGCATCGAGGTAGTAAACAACTGAATATTTTTGCCCAGAGTCATAAGACGGCGGTACGGAAACATAGATGTCGAAGCTGTCGTTTACAGAACCGGACCAACGAACAAGCTTTGTTGTTGTGAAGGCTGCACCGGATTGAAGCTGCATAGTTACAAGCAGCCAAATAAGGAAAGTCCATTTCGTTATTACTACAGCCGGCAAAAAATCATTCCACGGCCAGGGCCGTTATTGGAGAATCTAAAAGATCATAAATAGGATTTTCCTGGTTCGATGTCGTTTTGTTCAAAACTTTCTCTTGGACCCGGCCTAATCAATTCCTGGAACATCGTTCCGCGCCTGCTGCGCCTCTGGATAGCCATTGCGACGGGCAGTCGAACGGCGGTCGCACTCTTGTACAATTGGAATTTATCTGCTGGTGCGTCCTTATATGACCGGCATAAGCGGCAATCCTAATACTTCAAAAATAACGTCTAATCCAGCATGTCCACGGCTTTATGTAGGCCGTCAAGTTTTTTTTCAAGTGATGGCGTAAATGCAAGAATTGACAAAAAACCCACAAGTGCAAACACCCATATCAATGTGCAGCAAGCCACGCATCAGTAAAAGTAGACGTCCCCTGGTTTTTATTACGGACTTTTATATACGATTTATAGAGCATTAACTTCGTTATTTCCGCCGAATACAACAGTTAAACAGCTGAGATTTTAGGTCAAACTTGTCAAAAAGCTTAAAAACTCCCAGGTGTCTAAACTTGTAAAAACCTGGCAATGTTTGGACAATTAACAGGTGTTTATGGAGCGGTTCTGCTAGTTCATCTGTACATACCGCCTGTTTACCGTTTTGAGGATTGAAAAGCCAAGCGATTAAGTAATTTACGCTCACATTCAGGTCTTTCAATGAATTTTTATGAGCAAAAATCTTACACTATTACTTTTTGTTGTCGCTTTTTATCCTCTTCAGCTGATAGCCCAGGAAAGGGCCTCGGGAACTATTAAAGGTAAACTGAGCGATACAACCTCCAGGCAAAATCTTAAAGATGCAACGATTTCACTTCTCGACGTAAAAGACTCTACTCTGGTTCAATACGCTTTGAGTAAAGCTGACGGCACTTTCACGTTAGAAAATGTTCCTTTTGGCAGCCACCTTCTTTTGGCAAGTTTCCAGGGATATAGAGATAAATACTCAAACGTTTCTTTAAGCACAGATAAACCTGAATTAAATCTAGGAACCATCTTGTTAGAAACCGCGCCTGCAGAACTCGCTGGTGTAACGGTAAAAGCCTCACCCATGGTAATTAAAGGCGATACGAGCGAGTTTAATGCTAATATGTTTAAAACGAAACCAAACTCTACAGCTGAAGACCTGCTCAAGAAAATGCCGGGGCTGGAAGTTGAGAAAGATGGTTCTATAAAAGCGCAGGGGCAAAGTGTAACACGGATTATGGTAGATGGCAAACGGTTTTTTGGTGATGACCCCACCCTTGCAACCCGAAACCTGCCAACAGACATGATCGACAAGATACAGATTGTAGATGCACAAAGTGATCAAAGTGCTTTTAGCGGCTTTGATGATGGTAACAGGCAGATGACAATCAACATTGTTACCAAGAAAGACAGGCGGAAAGGTGTATTTGGCAAGGTGACAGTAGGTGGTGGGAACGACTTAAAGTTAGAAGGCGATTACAGGTATGCTGCCAATACCAACATTAGCTTCATGAATGGAAACAGGCAGATTTCTTTTATCGGACAAGCCAATAACAATAATAACCAGAATTTTTCTGCACAGGATATTTTTGGCGGTGGCGGGGGTGCAGGTGGTGGTCAAAGAGGCGGTGGCGGAGGCCAGAGAGGTGGCGGAGGTGCCGGCGGGTTTGGCGGTGGAGGTTTTGGCGGTGGAGGTTTTGGCGGCGGCGGTTTTGGCGGGGGTTTTAATACGGGACCAACGGGCATTACAAAAACATTGGCGGGAGGTTTAAATTACAGTGATGTTTGGAGCCCAAAAACTTCGGTAAACGGCAGCTACTTCTATAATAGTCAAAACAGGGTACAGAATACAGACAGGTTCAGAGAAACCTATGTAACAGGCGACTCATCTAGATTTACAACATCCAATAGTTTAACAGACAACAAGAACTTCAACAATCGCTTCAACTTCGAGATAGAACATAAGTTCGACACGATGAATTCAATTCTTATCCGGCCTTACTTTACCGCGCAGCAAACGGATAACTTTAGCGAATCAAGATCTTCCACAATCAGGGGAAAAGCCAGTCCCGTAAACGATGTAAGAACAACGAACATCACTGAAAGTAAAGGTTATAACTTTAATAATAACATACTCTACAGGCATAGGTTTGCCAAGCGGGGCCGATCTATTTCTTTTAACTTAACGCAGGCATTAAATAAGAATGAGTCAGACCGGTCAACTTTAAGTTATAATAACTCCAGCCAGGGTGGGGTGATACGCAGGGATACGATAAATCAGATTGCCAATACCGATAGAAATGGTACAACATATGGGGGAACAATCGCATATACAGAACCAATCGGGAAAAAAGGAATGGTAGAACTGAACTATAATTATAACAATAGCAGGAATACTTCTGATCAAAATACGATGCAGTTTAACCGGCTCACTGGTAAATATGATCTTAACAACATTCAGCTAAGCAACAATTTTGAAAATACCAATATTTCCAATCGCTTTTCGGTTAATTACCGCAGGCAAATAAGCGAAGTATTCAATTATACTATGGGGCTAGGCGTGCAGAAATCTGATTTAACAAGTAATAACCTAACTAAAAAAACTTACATCGAGCAGTCATTCTACAACTTTACACCCACATTCATGCTGCAGTATAGAAAAGGCAGGGCTATGAACGTACGCCTGAATTACCGGGGTAACACGCAACAACCTAACGTAACGCAATTGCAGGATGTGATAGATAACTCTAACCCGTTATACATCACAACAGGTAATCCCCAGTTGAAGCAGTCCTTTTCACATAACATCAACCTGATGCTCACCAAGTTTGACCCATTAACCTTCAAAAACATTGTAGTAAGTATAAATGGGAGCATGACTGCGAACAGCATTGGTAACCAGCTTTTCCAAAACAACGACTCAATAACAGTTTTGCTGGATAATGGCATTAGCCTTATACCAAACGCGCAATTTGTACGGCCAATAAATCGTAATGGCGGTTATAACATGAGCGGATTTTTTAACTATGGATTTCCGCTCAAAAATCCAAAATCGAATATTAACCTTACTACGAACGTTAATTATGTACGTTCTGTAAACACGATCACCAGTGTAAACAGGTTTAATAACAGGCTCGGGGGCGCATCAGACCCAAGTTACACCAACAACTATATTCTCGGACAAACTGTTCGGTTTACAATGAATGTAAAAGAACGCCTGGATCTTAATTTTACCAGCAGGTCTACCTTTAATATAGCACAATATTCAGAGCAGTTAAAGGGTGCTATAACAACCACTACTAACAGTTACTTTACCGAAGTTGCCTCAATAGAGCCCACTTATTCTACCAAAAACGGGTTTATTCTTGCAACAGACGTAGACTATAATTTAAGTCGTGGCCAGGCAGAAGGTTACAATCAATCTTTCGCAATGTGGAATGCGAGTATAGCGCAGCAGCTATTCAAGAAAAAACAAGGAGAGATCAGGTTTACCATTTACGACCTGTTAAACCAAAACAGGAGTATTACGAGAGACATTCAACAAAACTATATTGAAGATACCAGGACCGATGTGTTGAGAAGATACTTCATGCTTACTTTCACTTACAACATTCGCAATTTTGGCGGTGGCCAGCAACAGCAACAGCAACAGCGTGGTAACTGGCAGCCAGGCATGCGGCCCGGTGGTTTTGGTGGTCCCGGTGGTTCCGGCGGTCCCGGTGGAATGATTATAAGAGGTAACCAATAAGCAATTAGCAAACATTTAAAAGCCCTGGCAATGCCAGGGCTTTTTTTATACAATCACACCCGGTATACCACCGGCGCGCGCAATAACATTAGAACTGGTTTAGATGGGAAAGTGGCAGACTGTAGCATTATTCCTACCTGGCGGAGCTCCGTAACACGCACGTTATTGGTAAACCCACCGTCAATCGGGAAATAACGGTACACAACTTCTGGAAATAAGAATACACGACTTTAAACAAGCGTAGACAGGTTCTGGTAACAAGGAAGAAGCAGTTGGGATATCGAGGTATTTGGTATTAATGTATCTGGTTAAGGGTTCGGGTCTAGCAGGAATGGGTATTAGGGGCAACTCACTGGCAGGTACATATGCTGGTTTACTTATCAACTCTTCAAGCAAGGAAATGATCAACTAACTGAAGAAATTCGCAAACCGAACTGTTGCTGTAAATACAATAGTACAAGAGTGCGACGCCCCCGTCCGAATGGCTTCAGCCGGGCGGACGTCCGACTGGCGCATCCGGGCGGGCAACAAAAGCTACATCAGGGCGGGATTGCCGGGTACATAAAAATAACAACGGACCATCTAAGATTACAGAAGCTCCGGAGTGCTGAAATGCAGGCTTACTGGTGAAATGACAAGACGAGAAGATAGATATTCTAATTTTTTGAGATACTCCAACAAAAGTTTTCCCACCACCTTAATTCGGTTTTATCAAATTTTTACTTGTTTGAAGAAAAACAATCAATTTCTGTAAGTCCTGCTCTTTATTGAAATCTATTTCATTTTCTTTTAAGTAGTTACTCACCCCGCTATCCGATTTACCATACATCTTTAACAGGTTCTTTTTATTAAAGGCTAAAAAGTTGTTCGACCGGTCTCCTATGAAGTACCTATTTTCTTTTGTGAATATCCGATTGTAGTTCGCAGGTATTCTATGTAACATCCCGCTATTCTTATCGAGTGAAGGAGTGTTTTGGGTAGATCCCGCGGAAGTTGTTTGTCCGTAACTGCTCTCTTGTTCCTTTCCTATTTCTTTCATTTTTTGTTGAACGGCGAATAATAATGATGTATTACCGCCCACTCTCCTTACGTACCCCTCCCTGAAATAATAGAATGTATCCGTAGTTGTTGAAATGAAACGAATGGTTGCTTCATTGTCTATACCCAGGGTGTCACCTTTGGGGTTTATAAATTTAATTTCATCGTCAAACAGGTGATAATTCAACTTTGCGGTTACGAGCGTTCCGTCTTTAAAATGGACACTTCCATTTTGGAATGCAGGATACAGGTAAATTTCGTTAAAAGGAACAGCCTCGTTCAGGCTGCTTCCTGCATTAACAGTAATCGTTTTTGCCTTCTGAGCGGAGGAAGCAAAGGAACTGGCAAAGGAGATTATCATTAAGGCAATTACTGAGATCTTCATTTAATGTTGATGCGTTAAAGGGTGATAGGTGCCTGTTGTCTTGTGACTTACCCCAATGATAACCGACTATGAACATTAAGAAGTTACGCTGACTGGTATGGCTAACCGAAAGCAGGCTACCCTTTTCGTGTTTAGGTTAACGGCCATCCTACCATCTACAGGTGAATCAGCCAAAGCTCATGTCCATAGGCGACTGAGTAACAATGTACTAAAAAAATTTCAACAGAATGATCAGGTGTGGAAATTACGCTTATATTTGAGATTGTAAAACGATTGTTAAATTTCTTTGATTTCGGCAGCATTAACAAATGTTTTGCTGTCTACATTACAACTCAACTCTTGCTATATGTACTTGCCTTGCCTGTTATTCCTTTCACGAGGGTCTCCTCTCCCGTTATTTAGAAGTTTTTACCAACTTTCTCCTCCATTACAATCGCTACAACCTGGTTGCCTTTGCTTCAGCTAAATTCCTAAACAACATTAATCATGACCACTTGTTTACAACAGCGGACAGACTTACCATGTAAAGTTGACACTTTGCCTTACCTCAAAAAACCAATAATTTTCTTTGTTCTCTTACTTGCATTTTTTTCAACCAACCTGCTGGCTCAAAATACGACCACAATAAGGGGTAGAGTTACCTCGGGAGATACTGCATTAACAGGTGTCACTGTGCAGGTAGAAGGCACAACCAGGGCAATCCTGACCAACGATGACGGAAGGTATTCCATCAATGCCCCAGCCAACGGTGCACTGGTGTTTTCTTACGTGGGATTTATCGCTCAAACGATTAGAATTGAAGGTCGTTCTTCAATCGATGTAAAAATGATCTCTTCAGGACAGCAGCTAAACGATGTCGTAGTCGTTGGTTATGGAACACAACGAAGAGCGACGATATCGGGTGCAGTAAGCAGCATTAACTCTGAAACCCTGCTGGAAACTCCGGCAGTAACTACATCAGGAGCACTTGTAGGTAAAGTACAGGGTATCACGGCACGTGCACCAGACTCAAGACCGGGAGCTGGCGTTAACATACAGATACGTAATATGGGAACTCCCTTATTTGTTATCGATGGGGTTCCTGCCGATGCGGGCCAGTTTAACCAACTTGGTATTGCCGATGTGGAAAATATATCGATACTAAAAGATGCTTCTGCCGCAATCTACGGGTTACAGGCAGCGAATGGTGTCGTATTGGTTACTACAAAAAGAGGAAAATCCGGAAAAGCACAAATTAATCTTTCGGGCTACCAGGGTTACCAGAATTTTACCAGGTCTCCAACTCCACCCGATGCGGCTACTTACTTACGTGGACTGGCAACCTCGAATCAAAACCTTCGACTTCAAAATCCTGCAAACTTAACAGCTGAAGAAATAGCCAAATGGGAGGCAGGTACCGAAAAAGGGTACCAAAGTTATGATTACCATAAACATATGTTTCGTCCGAACGTTCCTCAAACCTATCTTAATGCAAGTGCTTCGGGCGGCGGACAAAACAGTAGGTACTATCTGTCTGTCAGTCACATAGACCAGCAAGCGCTGATAAAAGACTTCAACTTTAACCGGACAAATATCCAGGCAAACATTGAAGCAGGATTGGCGAAAGGATTAAAGGTAAGCACACAAATAAGCGGCCGGTATGAGAAACGGCGGCAGGCAGGCGTGCCGGGCCTTGATGATTATTTTAATCCATTCCTCACCGTTTTTTCAATGTGGCCAACTGAAAGACCCTATGCAAATGACAATCCGGCTTATGTAAACGGAGCCGTACACAGTGTTAATGTTAATCCTGCCACTTACAATATGGACGTTACCGGTTATACCCGCGACGACTGGAGGGCAATGAAGTCAATCTTCAGCGTTGAATATGCGTTGCCGTTTGGACTATCCGCAAAAGCTACATACCAGTATAACTACACCATTAATGTTGTAGATGAGTTTGAATACAGGTATCCTGCGTATGTTTATGACCCTCCCACTGCTACTACTCCTGAAAATTACAGAACTGTGCAGGGTAATGATAATCCCTGGAGGCGTAAAATCAGGCAAAACATAGAAAACGATTTCTCTCAACTTCAATTAAATTATAATACTAAAATCGGGGAACATTCAATTGGTGTTACCGCTGCTTACGAGAGGCAGCAAAACAAAGCAGAGAATACCGAGGCACGCGGTCTGCCTCAAAACAATACGGTTGAGTTGATGTATTTCGCTGACATGAACGTATATAATAATGGTTTCAACGAAATCGCAAGGGCAGGCTATGTTGGCAGGGTTAATTATAACTATAAACAAAAGTACATTGTTGAAGCATTAGGGCGGTACGATGGATCGTACTTATATGCAAAGGGTCAGCGGTACGGGCTCTTTCCCGGAGCTTCAGTTGCCTGGAGAATAACAGAAGAAAACTTTTTCAGAAATAGCGGTGTAAGCAGGAGCTTTAATGAGTTAAAATTTAGAGCTTCTTATGGCCAAACAGGAGCTGAAATTGGAGCAAACCCTTTTGCCTTTTTACAGGGATACAATTTTGCGCAAGGTAATGCTGTTTTTAATGGCGTACTTACAACTGGTGTTGCTCCAACAGGATTGCCCAATACCCTTTTAACCTGGGTAACAAATACCAACAAAAATATTGGTTTAGACTGGGCAATTCTCAGGAATAAATTATCAGGACAAGTTGATGTTTTTGAACGTAAACGTACGGGTCTTCCCGGTCCAAGAACTGATATATTGCTTCCGCAGGAAGTTGGTTATGTCCTTCCCAACCAAAACCTTGATGCTGCTGATGCCATCCGTGGTGTGGAAGGTATAATAACTTATGCTAATACTACCAGGGGAGGTTTTCAGTATACTGTAAGCGCAAACGCCACAGTTGCAAGAGGCCGGAGTTTATACGCCTACAGACCAAGATTTGAAAACTCATGGCATGAATACCGTACTTCAACAGAAGACAGGTGGCAGAATGTAAACTTCGGTTACATTGTATCGGGGCGCTTTCAGTCCCAGGAAGACATCGATAATCATCCTATCAACAATGACGGACAGGGAAATCGTACCCAGCTTCCCGGCGACCTGATATATGAGGATGTGAATGGAGATAAAATTATAAACGGACTTGATGAGCGGCCTATCGGTTATGCCCAGGGTGCTCAGCCCTATATGAGTTTTGGTATTAACTCCAACTACTCCTATAAAGGGATCTCCTTTCAGCTCGATTTTTCAGGAGCTACCATGCAAACTTTCGCACGTTCAGTTGAGTTGCAAATTCCTTTTCAGAATAATGGAGCTGGTGTAGGATATCTTATCAGCGATGCCTGGCAACGTGCCGATCCGTTCGATCCAAATAGTCCCTGGAGACCTGGCACATACCCCGCTGTTCGGAAAGATCAGCCCAACCATAACAACTATTCACGTCCAAATAATTTCTGGAGAAGAAACGTAAGTTATGTACGGTTAAGAAATATTGAGGTGGCATACGATTTTCCAAAAGCGTGGCTTGGTAAAGCCAATATCAGTGGGCTTCGTGTCTATGTTCACGGTACTAATATCTTCTCCATAGATAATACAAAAGAGTTTCAAACTGATCCGGAAATATCCTCCGAGGGTGGATTGGTGTACCCGCAACAAAAGCTATTTACTTTTGGTTTTAATTTAAATCTTTAACGATAACAATATGAAAAGTTTATTAAAATATACCATTTGTTGTCTTGTTATCCTTTCTGGTTCCTGTAAAAAGAAGGATTTTCTGGAAAGACAATCACAGACGCTTTTGGCACCTGAGCAGGTATTTAATGATCCTTTATTAATTACAGGAGTTCTTGCTAACTATTACAACAGGTTACCGGCTGATGCTTCCTTAACAACCAACTGGCAGCGGCACGCAACTTACGACGATGCCATTTGGGGCGGGGGCGGTAATGCCGGTGATGAAATAAGAAACTCTTTTACTTCGTACGCTACTGATACCTGGAGAAGTTGGAATTACGGGTTTATCAGGGACATTAACCTGGCCTTAGAGAATATGGAGTCTGCTGGTACCAAACTGACAACACCGCAAAAATCACAGTTTAATGCAGAGTTCCGGTTCTTAAGAGCTTTTACCTATTTTGATATGGTGAAAAGAATGGGAGGAGTACCTATAGTAACAACTACGCTTACCACCGACAAAGGAGATTACGAAACGTTACGCCGACCAAGAGATACAGAAGCTGCGGTGTACGATTTTATTGCTGCTGAATGCGATGCGATAAAAGATAACATAGGAAACGGAACAAGTCAAACACGAGCAAATAAGTTTGCTGTTCTTGCCCTTAAATCCAGGGCTATGTTGTACGCGGGTTCGATTGCCAGGTATAATAGCCTACTTGCTGCTCCTATCACCCTTCCAGGGGGAGTAGTGGGTATTCCAAGTGAAAAAGCAAGTGACTATTACCAAAAAGCTTTGGACGCTTCTAAAGAGATTATTAACAGCGGAACTTATACATTATATAATAAAAACCCCAATCCGGGCGATAACTTCTTTGAAGCAATCACTAAAAAAGGGCTGGCGAATACGGAGGTAATTTTAGCCCAGGATTTTTTACAGGCAAAGGGAAGGAACCATACATTTAGTTATGACAATATTGCGCGTGGCATTCGTGAGGATAACCTTGGTTCCTCTGCAATCTCACCTACTTTAAACCTCGTTGAAAGCTTCGAATATTTAGATGGTACACCTGGCGTATTGAGAAACAGAACGGCAGATAACAGCGACTATATCTATTACGATAAACTCGACGACATCTTCGCTAACAAAGATGGCCGGTTGCATGGAACAGTAATGTTGCCCGGTACTACTTTTAAAGGAGCCCGAGTGAGCTTGCAAGCAGGGTTGAAGATATGGAACCCCGCTACCAATACTTATACGACCAGCGAAAATTCAGCTCAGGGTGTTGAAACTTTTTACACTGACGGAAAACTATGGACAGGGTCATCAGGCCCTGTGCGTTCAGGATTAGATATTTCTAATACGGGCTTCAATCTAAAAAAGTTCATTGACCCACTGCCGGGATCTTCTAATCGCGGACAACAAAGTGATATTTGGTGGATCAGATTTCGTTTAGGCGAAGTTCTACTTAATGCAGGTGAAGCTGCGTTTGAATTAGGCCGAACTGGAGAAGCGTTAGGCTACATTAATAAGGTAAGGGAAAGAGCTGGTTTCACCACTGGTCTGACTACCTTAACTATTGATAGAATTCGTAATGAACGTAGGGTGGAACTAGCTTTCGAAGACCACCGCGTTTGGGATTTGATAAGATGGAGAATTGCGCATATTCTCTGGAATGGTAACACAGCAAACCCAGATGCAAATCTTTTCGCCTTATATCCTTATCGCGTTATCCGTCCTGGCGATCCCGCACGCCATGATAAATATGTTTTCGATAAAATAGTAGCTCCAAGATTTAGAGCAGCACGTTTTTTCCAGATTAATAATTACTATTCTTCGATAGCGCAAGGCGTTATAGATGCTAATCCCTTAATTATTCGTAACCCAGGACATTAAAATATATGAAAAAGAAATTTGTATACTTAACTGCAAGTGTAGTACTCACGTTCTTGTTTCTTGGGTGCAAAAAAGACAACTTCAAGGCACCTGAGTCAACTATAACCGGAAGGATCGTTTACCAGGGTCAGCCGATTGGTGTTCGTTCGAATGGTGTTCAACTTGAACTATGGCAGTATGGCTACCAGCTGTTCAACAAAGTGCCGGTTTATATTGCACAGGACGGAACATTTTCCATCAAAATATTCGATGGAAGTTACAAGCTAACCAGGCTTCGGACTAATGGGCCCTGGCAGGACCAAACGGATAGTATCGATATACAATTAAACGGTTCTGCAAACATTGATGTGCCGGTAACTCCATACTATACTGTTGGCGACGATACCTATGCCTTTAATAAAGCAGATTCGACTATTTCCGGCACCTTCAAAATCAACCAGGTGCTCACAACCCGGGCAATCGAAAGGATCTCATTTCACGTTTCTACAACCAACATCGTTGATCTGACAAATCAAATTGCTTTTGCTTCGATAGATGTTGCTCCTCCCGCGAATGCCTTAACAGCACCTGTCACCTTAAACCTCGATATCCGGCCAAGAATGTATACCGCTCCAAACCAGGCACAAGCAAAATTATTGTTGGAAGATATACTTAGAAAAAAGTATGCTTTTGTGCGTTTTGGCGTGAAACCGGTTGGTGTAGCCGAAAGGATTTATACCACTGTGAAGCGGATTGAGTTGCCTTAACTGGTACATATAACAAGAATCGGAACAGCTATAATTACACTGCAAGCACGATGGTGTAATCATAGCTGTTTTTTTATTCTCCTGGTCAAGTTTTTAATGTAATTGCTATTGGTGATTAAACTTCCGTATTTCTTATCAGCTCAAAACTTTAAGCGCGGAGATGCTGTAAGCTTATCAGCATGGATGGACAAAACCAGGTTCCAAAGCAAACAACTAAAGGTGATGCGCCAGTAACCCTTGCGATCAGTAATTAAAAGTTATGGTCACCGGAAAATCCTTTTCTGTCTGAGCTTAAAGTAGCAGTTCTGGGCAATGGTAAAGTGGTTATGGAGGTCTCCAGTTACTTGGGGACGGGCAAAATTTACATGCAACCAGATGCAAATCGTAGCCACTACAAAGTTTATACGAAGCTAGTTAGGAGGTTAATTGAGAGAAAGAGAACATTGCCCAGAAAATAACGGCCTCGGAACACTTACAAAGCTGACTGAGGGCGTAAAAACGTCTTCTATAAGGGAGTCAGGTTTATTTGAATGTGTTGAGTTGATCAGCCCTTAAGTCTTTGCTCGGTTTTGAAAAGCCCTGACCATTGGTCGATTTAAACGTAATCATACACCGTCAGATCATATTTGTACAGAACTGGTGTTATTGGTGCCCAACGTACTTTCAGTGTTTCCACATCGCCGGTTAACCTCCTCCCATGCACTTGATACCAGGAAGGGCTGCTATCTGTTCCTGCCTCCCAGATCTGCAGTTTCATAAAGAATTGTTTTGTTGACCAGCAGTAAAACTAAACCCAACATCGTTGCCCGCCCGGCTGCGCCAGTCGGACGCCTGCCCGGATGAACCGTTTCGGACGGGGGTGTCACTCACTTCAACTTATAGGGTTCTATTCAGCTTTTTCCAACCGCTATCGAATTCTTAGACGCTGGTTAAGCACCCCATTTCAATAAGGCTATTGTTTTTCAATCATAGGCCAGCCATTGCTCCAGGTCATTTTCATGATCCCTAGTTTAGAGCCTTCTACTACATACTTGTGATATACAAGATAATCTACGCCATCAAAGGTGTAAGCCGAATTGTGTCCCAGGGCATATACCACTATAGGCTCTTTAGTGTCGCCTCCAAGAACAAGCGTACCACCTCCTTTCGCCATATCCACCCCGTCTTTATCCAGGTAAGGACCGGCAACTTTTTCAGAGCGGCCTACCCTAATGTTGTAATCGCTTCTGATGCCCTGGCAGCATCTGTCCCACGACACAAACAAATAGTAATAGTTTTCTTTTTTAAAAATGAAAGGACCTTCTATGGCAGTGGAGCCTCCAGATCGGCTTGCGATAGTTGACCAGGTCTCAGGTTTCGCGATGGTCTTGAAATCCTTTTTGAGTTTAACCAATTTGATGCCGTTCCAGAACGAGCCGAAGTTAAACCAGGGAGTGCCGGTTTCGTCAAGTATAACGTTTGGATCAATTGCATTCCATTGGTCGCGGCCGACAATCGATTGTACAACCATGCCCTGGTCTTCCCACTTGTAATCCGGTGAGGAGGGATTAAGGGTTTTATTGGTGGTTAAACCAATTGCAGATGAATTTTTCCCGAATGATGAGGCAGAATAATACAGGTAGTATTTGCCATCGTAGTGGTAAACATCCGGCGCCCAGAAACCAGTGCCGCGAAAGCCCGGTACGGCATCAGGAACCCATGCCGGTGTAGTGGTAAATACGGGTGGCTCTTTTCTCCAGTTGATCAAATCTTTAGATGACCAGGTTACAATACCGCCATTGGTGCCAAAAACGTAATAAGTATCACCGTCTTTACCCATCACCGGATCATGGATATCCGGGTTCTTTGTTACTGCGCCTACAGGCATCGGGTAATTCTCACCAAAACCCCTGTCCTTGGGACGCAGCTTCACAGCGTCGGCAAACGCCTTTTTCTGTGTTGAATTTAGTAAAGCAATAAATTTCTTTTCACTGGCAGTCCTTAAAGGAGTAAGCTTAGGTGCCAAAGCGGCTACCTGTGCCTGGCGTTCGCCCATGCTCAGGTTTTGGGGGAGTGTGGCGGTGATTTCGTCTGACAACTTGTATTGATCAACAAGAATAGCCTGAGCTTTTGTCTTCTGCTCGAAAGTGAGATTCAGCGGTTCAAACATCCAGCTGGCGATCATCTGCTGCGCCCTTATTTCAGGCGTTAAAGGAGTTCGGTTTCCCCCACCCCCGCCTTGTTGTCCACCAGCTTGTCCAAAACCTGTGCCTTGCGGGCGGGCCTGTACTATGGCAGCGTAAGTAGTTTTCTGTGCATCAGTTAACAAGTCCCGAAATTTTGCCTCACTGGCTTGCATTATAGCATTCCTTCTTGATTGTAAAGCTTCATTTCCGCCGCCTTGTGCAGAAGCTATGAGGCTATCTAATGACTTATACTCTGCGGTCAGGATTACCAATGCTTTCGCCCGCTGCTCTGACGTGAGGTTCACGGCATTTAAAGTCTGTCCATCAAGATAACGCTGAGCTCTTTGTTCCGGTGTTGAAGTTGGCTGAGCAGCTGCAATAAACCACATAGTTGTAAACAAGCCCAGGAAAAAGAATTTTTTCATATATCAACTTAAATTGTATGAAAGCTCTACACTGGTTTGTTCAATCTCAACCAACCATTGCAGAAAACTTCAAGAAGGTGTCCACTAATATCCTACTTTTTTCCAATAGTATACCAATGTCGTTTACTTAAGGTGAGTGGCAGAAATTTGGTGAATAAAGGGATGCGGTACAAGGGAGTGACACCCGTCCGAACGGGGTTCATCCGGGCGGGCAACGATGGCAAATAGAATTCCCACAGCTGGTCACCAAAGATTTCTCTTAAGTAAACGACATTGAAGCATATACTATCGCATTTAGCAAGCCGGAATGTATCCTTTCAAAGCCCGCTGTTTGACATTCGATTTTTTATCTTGGACCAGGCGGATTAGCGGGAGGGTTCGCACTTATAAAATCAAACAGTTTTTTATCGTGATTGTATACAACTTTGCATGCATTATCAAAGATCATAGTTGCCCCTTTTTCAGGATTGAAAGGTTCCCACTTAGGTAATCCTTTGCCGTTGGGATTGCCTGTTTTTACAAAATTGATCCAGGCAGAACTGATTTTATCAGCAAGTTCATATGCTTCCTTTCCCCCGCCTGTAAGTGTGCGCCCCATCGCGATATTATTGAACATAAAAGGTAGTTCCATCCCGTGAGATGCTCCCAAACTTCCGTCATTCACAGGAGACTGCCATGTAAAAAGATAAATGTATGCCGGTGCGCCTCCCTGTTTACTCTTTGCAGCAGCCTGTTTTATTGCGCCACCCCTAAATTGGCTATCAAAAGTTAAGATATGCTGTGGTTGATTATCGTTGGGATAAGCTTCTTTATATAATGCAATGTATTGATCAACCTTTTCCGTGCTGTAGCGCCTTGTTAGATTCGCTTTTACCTGTTCTATGGTCTGCGGGGTAATAATAGCGCGATTGTTATAGGTAAACTCGTTCAGATTTGTGCCAATGAGCATAGCAACATTTTTCGAGAAGTCAGCAGGAGCAGGATCAAATGGACTTTGCACAATGTATTTACCATCGACAGTTGGACTAAAACCACCCCTTATAGTACTACCAGCCGTTCTAAGTGTATTTGAAGCTGTCTGCCCTGCTGAAACAAGTTGCTGGTAGGTAACCTGACTTAAAGTATCTGTGTTTTGCGGAGTAGCACCAAGTGCTGCAGCAAATGCCATCCCATACGCTTTAGAATCTTCACCTTTGCCAAGCGTGAGGGTAGAACCACTCTGCACGATGGCTCTCTGAAACAAGCCCGTAGCCGAAGGCATAGCCATCAAAGTGGAAACCTTGCCTCCTCCACCCGACTGTCCATCGATTGTCACGGAATTAGGGTCACCTCCAAAATTTTCAACATTGTCCCGAACCCATTGCAGGGCAGCAACCAAATCCTGCTGACCAAGATTAACAGATTCCGAATATTTACCGCCAAGACCCCTTAAATCAGCATAGCCTAAAACATTGAGCCGGTGATTGACAGTTACAACTACGATATCTCCCTTATGAGCCAAAGACCGCCCATCAAAAAAAGGCAGTTGGTTAGCGGATCCACTCGCATAGCCCCCACCGTGAATCCATACCCATACCGGTCTTTTCTTTCCATCGTTTATGCCCCGTGACCAAACATTAAGCACAAAGCAATTCTTTTCATCCTGGGGCTCTTTGTTAAACTGAAATCCAAAGTTATAGTCGCCTTGTCCACCCCAATTTAGCAAGGAGCTTTGCACTGCCTGCGGGCCGTATATGGTTGTTTGCCGAACATCTTCCCACTTGTCAGGTGCCTGAGGAGGCATAAATCTTTCCGCTTTTGCATATGGAATTCCCTTAAAAGCATAGATACCGTCGTCGATGTATCCACGAACCTTACCATACTTAGTAGAAACCACTGCAATATCCTTCCCGGTTAGAATGGGACCTGGTTTTTGCCGGGAATAACCGGCAGTAGTCATCAACAGGAATAATGTTAGCGTAAAAAAGCATTGTTTTTTCATAATGGCGGTTTATATGTTTGCTGGATAGGTTGATCTTAGAAGCTGTAGAAATTTGAAAACCCCTTTAAATATAGCCCTGAGTCGCCCATAGGTTTGCTGACAAAGTGATCACCCCTTAAGCGCGACGATGATGTTATGAAAACCGGTGCTGGTATTACAAAAAACATACAATATTCGTAGTCACCAATCTTTCCTGTCCAACCACTAACGAGGGCCAAGCTTCGCTATTTTCGAACAGATCTTGGTACAATCCTCGCTCCTATTAGCGGCCAATTATCTTTATCACAATCAAGTGTTTTGATCCTGATTTTGCGCTATCACAAAGCAGTTCTTGTACATTTTGTTAATGAAAACTAATAAATTATTATTCAATGTCATCCTTGTAGAGAAGATGGTAACGGACAGTTGTTTCTCATGACGTCATTGTTGTAGCCAGTGTGGAGCGTTAAATCGGCATCACTCACGTGACAGCAAATTCCGAAGCAACGGCAAAGAGCTTTCAGTAAACGACATTGCATTATTTCCGGTCGTAACTTGTCGTTTGCAGCTTTCATAACCGCTATTTAATTAGCTGATACGCTTTGCTCAGGAACAAAGGATAAAGTGCTTCGCGGCGCGGCATATTCAAATAAAATAAGGCTATCATATTGTTTTCCGGATCAATAATATATTCGGTCCCGTACAACCCACCCCAGGCGAATGCGGTATTCGACACAGCAGGAACAGGTTTTTTCTGCTCATTATACAATTCAAATCCAAGACCGAATTGAAAACCCTTACCACCGGAATTTACTTCCGGTAAGCGATTCACTTTTGTCATCATATCAATAGTCCGGGTTTTAGAATTCTGCGTCCGTTGAATGTTCCCCTGTTAAGCAACATCTGGCAGAATTTGGCATAGTCTTCAATCGGCCCATTCAGTCCTATTGCGCCTTCTGCATAGGTTTGATCTTTACTGATAGTGCCTTCGCTGAAATTATTCGGCGCGGCCTCAAGCTTTCCATCAGCGTAATTATATGCCTTCACAAAACGACTGAGTGCGGCCGGTTCAAAATACCAATCCGTATTGTTCATGCCAAGAGGTTGCAGTATTGTTTCTTTCACATACTGGCGTAACGACTTGCCCGAAATACGCTCAACCATATACGCCAGCATGTTAGTACTGATATGGTAGTTCCATTCGCTGCCGGGATCGAAACCTAGCGGATACTTTGCCAAAGCATGCATATCATCTTTCAAGTACCGTGCATTGCCTGCACCGCCTGTGCGCTGACCCATGCCTCTCCTTGTAGAAGTGTCTCCATTAGCTCTGCGGATTGAATCAGCTTTCTGCGTCTCAGCACGGCGAATTCTGCCTACAAGTCCCGCGTTCAATCCCGAAGAATGCGACATCAGGTGTATAAAGGTCATGGGTGTAGCTACCGGGCGGGATTCATACGTTCCATCGTTATGAACAGCCGTAACCACTTGATCAGAAATTTCAGGGAAGTATTTTGAAACCGGATCATCAATCTTAACCAGGCCTTTTTCAACAAGTGTCATAAAAGCAACAGTAGTAACTGCTTTTGTTTGCGAGAATAAGATATAATAATCCTCCGGAGTTGCGGGGATACCTTTCTCCACATCCTTCCAGCCAAAAGCCTTTTTGTAAACAACATCGCCGCCCTTTGCTACAAAGGCGGTAACATTTGCCACCTTCTTTTGGTCTACAAACGACTGGAGTAAAGAGTCGATGGCTGCAATTTTTTCAGCACTGGTCCCGGCTTTTTTCAAATCAGCTTTGGAACTGAATTGCTTTGGAACATTGGCTGCGGATGTTTGTTGTGCGTGGCATTCAGCGTTAAGGGCTGTAGCAATAATAAGGGCTACACTAAAGCAGATCTCTTTCATTTGTTAAGTTGTCTTAGTTGTCGAATGTAAAACTTCTTTTAGAAGTGGCTCGGTTCAAAAGACAGCTTCACAATAAAGCCTGAGTCCTTTCATTGTATGCTGACGAAGCGATTATTTCGGAAGTAATGTTTTTAAATGACCGCAATGAAACAAAGCTTCGTGAGACCACAACCACAATATATTGGTGCCACTTCGCTTCGCTATTTGCGCGGAAACGACGACGCAATGAAAGTCTTTTGCTGTTACCATAAAGATACACTTGAACAGCTTCTAAGAAAATCTATTAGTGCTTAACTGTCCCTGCTTAAGATACTGCGCTAAGCATTTTTCATTCCGGGGTTGGTAACCGAAAGTCGAATGGTTGATTGTTTATTGTTAACTCAATCCATCGGATCGTTGTAGAAACACCTTTACCATTTCCCGGGTCGTCTGACGAACCGAATATGGGAAAGCAAACGACTTTCGCTTGTATATTAGATGAAGGTGACCACACCTGCGGCAGGCGACGAAACGAGCACAAAAAAACCCACACAAGGTGGGCTTTGTGGATCGTACTGGACTCGAACCAGTGACCCCTACTCTGTCAAAGTAATGCTCTAAACCAACTGAGCTAACGATCCGCGAGGTGCCAAATGTAGGCATTAATCCATTTACCCAGAAACAGATTTACGCTGGTGCACTGTTTTAAAAGCAACTAGTAACACCAACAATTACAGTTGCTCTGCGTATATCCGTGAGAACAAGCCACCAAGGATAAAGTTCCATAAAAAGTTCTGGTCGTTAGCGGGGCCATTAGTTTTTACCACACCATCCATGTTCAGGTCTTCCGCTGCATATTGACTGGTCATAACCAGCGACAATGATCCGCCTAGCTTGATATTCTGTATCCTGTCCTGGTCATTTTCGGGACCATTGCTTTTTACGTTCCCATTCGAATTGCTGTTGCCACCCCGCATTGCCCAAACATTCCCAACCTGAACGGTAGATGTATATGCCTGGGTTTGGTGGGTCTTGCCGGCACCACTGGTAAAGTCATAGCTCGCTGAGGAGGTTGTAAAATCCACCGATATAGCCGACCGTATACCGAGATGGTTCCGGTGCCGTATTACGACAAAATATGAGGCTGGAGCTAAGCCGCTAAATGCAATTGCCGTAGTGAGACCATCGGGCTCCACCAGGTTTCCATCTCTTTTTACGAACACGGCCCTTGCCCCAACGATAGTAGCAGGCGTTGACCGGTCGCGAAGTTCAATCAGCACCCAGTCTACAATGTCGCGGTTCGCAGCGAAAAAGTTTTGGCCCACCGTCTCTGCTCCCTGGTAGTTGAACATATTGGTAAATGGCTGGCCCGTTGCTTTTGCCTGCAAAATGCCCGATGTATTCAGGGTGTTATTCATCAGGCCCGACGATGCATCAAGAATACTTTGCAGGTAAACCTTACCGCTAAATGTCAGCATCGCTTCAACTGGTATGCGGGTTACCACAACAGTATAAACTTTTTTAGTAAGGTCCCTTCCGGTGACCACCACCGAAATGGAGTTATTGCCATAAGCCAGGCTGATCGGCTGCGATGCGGATCCGCTTACAACATTAACCGTATTAACCTTGATGTTTGCTGAAGGCATTGAAGCAGTTGGGGTAATGGTAAGGCTATTTACTTCGGAACCAACGGCAGCAGTATACGCCCGGCGGCCAGACGAAAAAACCGGTGACAAGCTGCCTTTGCTTAGCACCAGGCTGATCAATTTAGGATTACTGGTTGAAGGTGCCTGGAAACCCTCATGAACCCTGGTAGCTGCCGGCTTTACCGAACGGATAAAGGTTTCACCCATGCTCCAGGATACGGAGACAGCCGAGCTTTTATTATAGCCACCTGCTGTTGAAATTAGCTTAGGCGTAATCTGCTGTGCAATGGTGGCACACGAAAATGCCAGGAAAATCGCGGTTAAAAGAGGACGGTACATGTTACGTAAGGGCTTCTGAAGAAAGTTAGGGGCGACTATAATTGATCTTTGATGTTCCCCCACTATTCAACCAGTGCAAGCTTGTACGGCACCCCGTCAATTTCAATTTGCAGGTACTTATTCGAAACCGCAGTCACGGTTGCACTCACAACCTTACCAACCTTTAACTTGCCGGCTGAAACGGCTCCCGCAGGCTTGTCTGTTTGAACTGAATTGGCATACACGCCTTCTTTTGAAATTTTACCCACTACAGTGGCACCGTTGACAAAGTTGAAGTTTGCATTAGGGTTGGAGTTATCTGTGTTAACCTGCATAGCCAGGTCAACATTACCCAATGATTTTATGCTGCCCGATAGTTCAAGGTTATTGTATTGCAACAATGGAAGGTAGCTTACAACAGCTCTTGACGAAATAGCAAACCGCTCCTCGTTTTCATTGTCTCCTACGGTCAAAAGACTCCGGTGCATCGTTAATCCTTTTAGCTGGTGTGCCATAAAGTTTGGATCGATACGATCACTGAAGCCACGAAGTGTTTTGGCAAATATTTCTCCCTTTACGTACATGTTTGAATTGAGGTTGAAATTACCGGAGGTCACATTCAGCGATAAACCATTGCTGCTGACAATCTCGCTTGAGTTGCCATTCCCGTCAAACATCTTTATTGCGGATGTTGCCCCGGCATACTGAGGGAGCATGGTAATCTTTACATGGTCAGCATCCAGCTTCATTGTCATCCAATCTACTTTAGCGTCGGCAACGGTTTTAAAATTGAAATTATGCATCTGGTAATTTGCCGATCCTAAACCCGAATTTTTGTCGATATACATCGAAAACGGGCGAACACCCAAACCCCCGGCGGTGTAGATTTCAGGGATATGAAATTCAAAAGACGGGCCGGTGACGCCAGGGTATGGGGTAGTTACATAATGGGTCTCTCCGGCAAAGCGATAAGATGCCTCACCCGGTATCTGCTGCCCCCCACCTGCCGTAGTATTGTAGCCCCAAAAGCTACCCACAACATTACTCCTGGATGTTCCTTCATTAACACCCTGGAACTCTTTAATGGCCATGGAGAATTTACCCTGCTTAAGTGCTTCGTTGTAATTTGTTGGTTCAATCTCAAGGAAGTTGTCATCGTTTTGCTTAACAACAATACCCCTGGTGGTGGTATTTCCTGCAGCCATTACACTCGAAAGTGGTGATGCAAGGCTACCCGTAGCGTTGATAACATAAGGGTTTGCTACTGTACCTGTACCGGCTACGGTGATATTTGAACCTGGTGTAATGCGGGTAGAGCTACCACTATCGGATGAGCTGATGACTAAGGGATCAGTTGAAGTGCCTATCCCGCTTATAGATACATTTGTACCTGCCTTAATACTTAAAGAAGACGTTTCACCCGCCTTGCCTGAACTTGCTGCATAAAATGCATAAGGCACCGTCTGAAGCTTGCTGGTATCAACCGCAAAGAAACCCGTTTGCCCCTTTTCGCCAAAAGAAACTTCGGCTGAAATTTCTTCAGTACCCCATGGTATCAGATCAAACTTGCCCGACTGCACCAACCCTTTTCCGATTACAAGTGAAAACAAGCCGATTTCATTCGTGGTCACAGCATGAGTTTCGGTATAATAACTTACTGAAGAAACGCCGCGAATACTTAAAAGATTGACCTTAACATTAAGCTCGAGATTGGAAAGAATTTCACCGGCTGAATTCCGGGCAACAGCCTGGAAGTTCATTCCGTGGGGTACAGTTTGCGCAGAAATAGAAAAATAAAAGCTTACGGAAACAAGAGCAAGTAATAATGATTTCATGGGGTGTTTAATCTAAAAGCGTTTTTTTACGATTGCAGGATATAGACGGCATTTGACAATAAATAGTTGGATTTAGATTAACGACACGAGCGGAATAGCCGAACGTAAATGCGTTTGGATAAATTAATTTAATTCGGAATTGCCCGGTAAGCCCGTTACCAGCTAATGTTATTAGCTAATCAGCTGATTTGTTTTAAAAGCGGCGAAGGTATTGGTTTAGAGTATATTGTGTTGCTACATGTCGTCATTTTGGCGGATCTTAAATTTTTTTTAATCACAAAAAATCCGGACGAAATACATTATGCTATTCATAATTGCTCCGGTTTTCAGATCATAAATAATTAAGTCCGATAAATAAAAAAGGCGGTTCTATTATCAATATTTTGAAGATTTTGAATTGAGCCCGAATAGACAAAAGCGATTGCCCCGGGTTTAATTATATAGAAGATATCTTTTGGCCTCTGCCGGTTTTTCATTTTCTTTCAACAACGCTTATCTTCATCGGTTTAAAAGCATATTGGTCCGAAAACTAAATTATCGCTTATGGAAGGATACAAACCTGTGGCTGCATCACAAACGACCATTACGGAACTGATGATACCATCTTACTCGAATTTTGGCGGTAAGGTACATGGGGGAACAATTCTATCGCTTATGGATAAGGCTGCTTATGCATGTGCTTCAAAACATGCCGAAGCCTATTGCGTCACGGCGTCGATCGATACCGTTGACTTCATCGCTTCTGTTGAAGTGGGCGAATTGGTGTCCCTGTTTGCTTCGGTTAATTATGTGGGCAGAACCTCGCTAATTGTAGGCATAAAGGCCATTTCTGAAAACATCAAGACACAATCCGTAAAACATACCAACACGAGTTATTTCACCATGGTTGCTATGGATGAGCAACTCAAACCGGTTGAAGTGCCAGGACTTATCTTGCGAACCGACGATGAGAAGCGACGTTTCTACCAGGCATTCCGCCGTAAAGAATTAAAGAGGAATTTCCGGGTTGAAGAAGCCCGTGTAAAGGTTGAGTTTGATGAAGCCGCGGTGATGGATATATTAAAGAAAGAACGTTGTATCCTCGAGACCACAACATCGATGGTATAGAGTAATGATGAACTATGAGTCAATGCCGTTTAGTTAAGAGATTCTTTTTGGGCCTGGCTACAGTATTTCAATTGTAAATCGTTGCGTCGCACTCTTGTACTACATATCATTCTTGAGCAAATCAATTGACAAGTAGCTCAACTAAACAACATTGAACTATGAATGATTAACTATGGATCAATGCCGTTTACTTGAGCAAGTGCTTATGGACCCAGCTACACCAATACTATTTGATTTCTATGCGCCATGCCCCCAACTTATGGGTGGGTCGCACTCCCGTCCAAACCGGTTCGCCCGGACGGGCTTGTACAATTATAATAGCTTGGGCCAAACAAAGCTGTTTATTGGCTTGATTAAACAACATTGAACTACCAATAAATATTTGGAGTGTCAACCCCAGGCACTTCAACTAAGCAGGACTTGGCGGCTTAGCAGGAAGGAATTAGTAGCGGAGGTACACCTATAAACAAGCTTTAAAGGGTTTTTAACCACTCCGTTTTTTCCTGGCCATGCTAAAGTTGTTCCACGTACATCGTGCCTAAAAAGCCCGAAAAAATAATATTTAGCAAAAAGTTCTGGTCATTGCCCGGGCCATTATACGTTATCGTGCCGTCCATATTCATGTCCTCGGGTGAATATACATTTGTAAGCACTAGGCTTAATGATCCACCAAGCTTTACGTTTAGCAGATGGTTCTGGTCGTTAGCCGGACCACTATAGCGCACGTTTCCATTAGCATTGGCATCACCCGCCCGCATAGCGTGTACACTGTTGATTTGAACTGTGGATGCATACGGCTGCGCTTGATATGATTTACCCGGTGAGGTAGTAAAATCATAATCGCCGGTTCCACTGCTAAAGTCGACAAGGGATGAAGAACGGATTGCCAGGTGATTGCGATGACGCACAGATATGTAGTACTTTGCTGGTGTTAGCCCCGTTAAAGATATTTTGGTCGACATACCATCCAGGTCCACCAGCATTCCGTTTTGGGTCAAAAAAACAGCTTTTCGTGCTACAATGGTCGACGGTGAAACAGCATCCCTTATCTCAAGCAAAACCCAATCTATAATACCGTTATGCGCCTCAAAGAAACCTGGCGAAACAGATTCTGAGCCCGGGTAATAAAATGGAGCATTCGAGTACGGTTGAGTGGCAGCTTTTGACTGCAATATTCCCCTGTGATTTAAAAAGTTAATCATCAAACCACTTGCCTGATTATAGGCTCCCTGAAGGAATACCCTTCCGCTAAATGTAATTGGAACAACACCCGAAAACTCGTACGCGCCAATATCCGGGGTAGTAGAACTCCGTGAATTACCAACAATGTCGGCGGCTATGCCGACATAAGTACCCTTGTTGTCGAGGTTAGGAGAAAGGGGTTTGAAGGTACCTGAAGCAAGGTCACTGAAAATGGGATCTATGGAAACCGAATGAGGATCCCTGCCACTGGTGGACTGCCATTGCACCAGGTTAGTTAGATGATTATCGCGATGCCTGGCAACATAATTTAAACCAGACGCACCATTAATATAAAAGTCGTTGTAATCGGAAGAAAATCCACTTGCGCTGGTGTCGAAAAGAAGCCCATAATTCGGACCGTTCCCGCGGCGCGTAATGGTAACCAAATTGTTTTTGAAGTCGGCAAAATTGGCAGGAAAAGGTGGTCCGAAAATAAAAGCAACCATGCCGACAACCCGGCCGGGTGAGTTCGTAGCAGTATCATCAAAAACGATGGTGTTATTATAATATTTCGCCCATCCTCCTGAACTTTGCAGTATCCCGTTGCCCGAGCCTACACAATTGTACATGTTAAAAACAAGGTTATTGCTTACTTCAATCTCCTTACCCACAGAACCAGAAGCTCCGCTCAGGCAAATACCAACTGCACTTTGGGAATTTCTTAGCACCGACTCAAAGGGATCATGAATGCGATTGTTTCTGATTAAAATGTTGGCATGTTGTCCATTGAGGTATATTCCATAAAATATAGCAGTGCTGGTTTTTTGTTGATGACTTACATCATTGTTCGCTATTATGAGGTTGGTGTTACCCCTGCTGAGGATACCAGTTTCCCCTAAATCCAATATCGTATTTCGCAAGACGGTATTGTTAGTAGTACCCGTCAACTTTATCCCATGATAAAAGCCGGAGATAGTACTCCCCTGAACAAGATTTAGAATACATGTTGGAGGATCGAAAGTGACAACTTCGTTACCTATACTTATGCCCGAAGTAAAAAAATATTTGCCTCGAACCACCTCGTTTATCGTACAATTCCTGACGATGTTTGAATCCGCATGATTGAACAGTCGCAAGCCGCCATAATAAGCAGCATCGGCGATAATTGTAAGGTTGTCTAAAATGATGTGATCCGCTCCATCGAGGTCTATGACAGCCGCGTTTGCAGCTTGCACGCCATTGGTTACAGTTGCGCCATTCCCGTTGAAGGTGATTGTATTGGTAGCGGACGTGCCAATAACAGGACTAATGGTAACTTGCTCATTATAGGGTCCACTTCCGGGCACAACGTTAAAAACAACCGGACCGGTTATGCCGGACCTGAGTGCATTTACTGCATCATTGAAAGTTTGAAAATTTAAGCCACCGGTTGGCACAGATGAATTGATCGTATATGTTCCTTCAGCAAGTAGTGGATCCGTGTTGGTCGAAGTCGGTACTACCACCGGAGGTGTAGTGTGTTCATTCGAATCACCAGGTATTTTACTCCCAATTTGAGCATCGACCAAAGCAGGTATAAAAAGAGAATATAGAATAAAAACAACAAAACATGCACGCTTAGCTGAGATCCAATCTGTACGGAGATTAAGAGAGGGCATAAGTTGTTTGGATTAGCAGATTTGAAGAAAACAAAACAAGAAACCAGTCCTTGCCGCTGAACTTGAATATACATCTTCAACAGCTGCCGACCTAATCTATTCTTATACTACGAACCTATTTCTCTCGTTTGAAGAATACAACAGATACGTTTCTTGCATTACCAATCCGTTAAGACGAACAAAACGAGCCAGTCGTTGCAAATGTGTGACATGGTTTATCCAGGATGGAACAAACGGGTACAAAAATCAACTTTTCCTGTTTATATATAGCTGAGTATACTCCTATTGATTGTAAACACATATTCATCTACAGGTCGACCTATTCCCTTTGCTTGCACACACCTTTAGAATTCCTCTGATAAAGCTTATGATCTTTTACATAAACAAAAAACCGGCAAGTAAAACTTACTTGCCGGCCCGCCATGTTGAGTAGCTTAAATAGGTCTTTTACATCTTTACCCGTAACACATTAAACGAAAATGGTGCAAGATTAAAATTATAGGTTTTGCCCTTTAATGTTACCAGGTTGTCAACCGGGGCAATCCCCCCGGGCTTATCAAATGAATTTACTTCTTCCGGGTTACCGGCCAGTACAGTCAGTACCCCCTTTGCATTCGACGTTTTCACCCCATCCAATACCAGGTTGCGCGACACCGCTTTAGGCGATGCATTTACCACTTTTACAATAAGTTCATTGCTGTTTTTATCAATTACCGCGGAAGCATACAAGCTGTCTTTTCCAGCAAGCACCTGCCCTGCAGATAAGATCGGCACTACATGGGTTCCTTTGTTGGTTGCAAACAGTTTTTGTGTATGGTAGTTTGGCGTACCATACGACCGTAGATTGTCCACCCAGATCAGGTCAGGTGTCCACTGCCATCCGTCAACATGCGCAAAGAGCGGAGCGTATGAGGCCATCACCACAACGTCGGCATTCCGTTCCATACCCGTCATAAAAGCTGCTTCGGAAATCGCCGTGCGCCAGTTGTTTTTATTGTTCACGCTAACCGTTCTATCGCTCTGGGCGGCATATTCGCCACCAAAAATTTTTGCACCTTTGCGATCGTAGTTGTCATAGCGCGATGCGTTTTGTAAAAACCATTCCGGCCTGCGATAATAGTGTTCGTCAACAATGTCGGCGTTCATCTTTTTCAGCTCTGCGCTTGAGTATTCGAATCGCTCCCCGTCAGGATCGGTTCCGGCACTTGAGATGATTTGAAAGTCGGGGTACTTGTCTTTGATCGCTTTTGAAAAAATCTTCAACCGCTCAATATACTGGGGACCCCAGTTTTCATTACCCACACCCATCATCTTCAGGTTAAACGGTGCAGGGTGTCCCATGCTGGCACGCACCTTACCCCATTTGCTGGATGCATCACCATTTGCGAATTCAATCAGGTCAAGCGCATCCTGCACATAAGGATCAAGCTGGTCCAGCGGCACAACTTCAGCCGTATTAAACTGGCAGGCCATACCACAGTTTAAAATTGGCAAAGGCGCTGCACCAATATCTTCTGCAAGCTGGAAGTACTCGAAAAAGCCCAGGCCAAAGGTTTGGAAGTAATCCGGGGTTGGCTTATGCGCAAACTCAAAGTTCCACCGGTTGATGATCAACTGGCGGTCTTCGACCGGCCCGATGGTGTTTTTCCATTGATAACGTTGGGATAGATCAAAACCCTCCACAATACAGCCGCCCGGGAAACGGATAAAGCCCGGCTTCATATCCGCCAGCATTTGTACCATATCGGCACGCATACCGCCAGGTCGTTTCTTCCAGGTATCCTCAGGAAACAGGGAGATCATATCCATGTCGATGGCACCATCACCTTCAAACCAAATGTTGAGCTTAGCTTTTTGTTCGGTTGCATTCGCTGTAAAACTAACCGACTGCTTTTTCCAGTCTTTAGTAGCTGTGGTGTTCAGCACCGTGCCACCAATGTTTTTTCCCGCTGCATCTATCAGTTCAAGGTGCAACTTCACATTTGATGGCTCCTGCCGGTACATAATCGAGAAATCATACCGCAGTCCATTTTTGATACCCATACCTCTGAACCCTTCATTGTTCAGGCCGATACTTCCCTTTGCGGCGTTGTGCAACTGCACCCGCAAAAATCGCGGGTTTGCTGCGCTGGCTTGCTGGCGGTTCTGCACCTGGAAATCACCCTCGGTTTTTGGTTTTCCAAGTACCTTCCACCCCATCATCGGCCTGCTGAATTCAAACGATCGGTTCTTGATCAATTCCGCATAGATACCACCGTCTGCACCCATGTTGATATCCTCGAAAAAGACTCCCCACATCGTTGGTTGAACAGTAGCCTTTACCTGGTTTACTTTTACCGTAAGTGCTTCGGCAGACTGTGCCAGGGTTGGCACCGCCGGGCACACAGTAAGGGCGGAAAGCAATACTTTAACCACCCCCCGGGAAACCGAGTCCCGCATTTTTGTTTTTCTGATTACCTCTTTATTCATGACTTAAGCAATGTTTCATTTTAATGCCGAAAACTTCTTCTCCAGTAGTTTTATAAAGTAGCCGCCTACAACACTCCTGGCCTGGAAACCTACCATACGGCCATTTGTTGTTTCGTGCCAGTCGCTAACGGGCACCCGCGAAGAAGTTTCCGTTGCAAACTTATACATCGGATCGGAAAGCGCCCGGAAGTCTGCATTGTTTTCTGCAAGTACCGAAGTCCAGATAACCCAGTCCGACTTTGTGTAGGTTCGCCTGCTGTCGAGTGGTAGCCCGAAAGCGTTTTGTTTACCCAGGTAGTATTTCACTTCTTTTGCATACACCTGTTTGGGAAACAAACTCAACCCAAGCAACTTGTCCCATACCAGGTTATACTTCTGGCTCCAGGTGCCCTTCCTGTCAAAGGTCAACGTATAATGGTCACCATCATCAGATAGCGCCATCCACTTAATGGCCATCTCTTTTGCCATGGCCTGGTATTTATTTGCCGCATCTTTTTCGCCAAGCTGCGATGCAAGCCACGCGTAGCTGCCCAAAGCCACTATTGCTTTTACCGATAGGTTTGCATTTCTTGCAAGGTGGCCGGCAAAGTCATCCGTACACAACTGGTTTGCCGGATCAAAGCCTTCTTTGCTCAGGTAACCAGCCCAGGTACTTAGTGTTTTCCAGTGCCGTTTGGCATAACCAGCATTCCCTTCAGCCTTTGCAATCGCTGCAGTTAAGATGATCATATTGCCGGACTCCTCAACGGGCATGTCTTCCCCATAGGTTTGACCATTAGCAAGCGGGTAGGTGCCAAGGTCGTGGGCGGCAAAAGGTTTTGTCCATTTGCCACTCTCACTATAGTAAAAAATACCGTTCAGCATTCCTTTTAAAAGGTCGGGGTTGTACAACAGGAACAAAGGCGCCGAGGGATAGGTAACGTCAACCGTATTGATTGACCCGTTACTAAAATTCTCCTTTGATAAAAAGAGGATTTCACCCAGCGGGTCCTTCACCAGCTTATGGGCAGCAATGCTTTGCCGGTACCCCAAAATACAAAGCTTCGCGTAGTTGTCGCCGCCTGCTGCGCTCGCCTCCCGGAAAAATTTATCGTCAAAGGCTTTACATCGGGAAAGTATTTTTTTGTGTTCCCTGGCCGCCAACTCCATTTGGGGTTCAAGGGACTGGTCAGCGCTTGTTTTCCACCACGGCAATAGGTTGGTACCGAAATATTGAACGGGATATAAATCGTCATATCCGATCATAACAAAGCTTTCCTTAACGGCACTTCCTACCCTGCCCATTGGCGTAATGGTATTTAACAGCAACGACCTTCCCGATCTCTCGCCCTCGCCACCGGTAGCCTTACCGTCGAACCAAACCGGCGCGGATGCATCGGCTATGTATTGCGTTGCACCCCCGGTTATTGGTACGCCAATGTACATATAACCCCAATCGATGCGAAGGTCATCACCCCGCTTTTTTAACACAGGTTGTTCTTTTGTACCCGCACGCAACAATTGCAGGTTCCCGTTGCTGTATTGTTTTGCAACAATTTCCTGGGCCGGCGTATTTGCAGCAATGGTCGATGAAGCACTTAAACAGATGCTGATGTCGTGCGACTTGCTATCATTCGATTTCACCTGGTAAGTAACATAGCTGACTGGTCTTGCAACCAGCGCAAGATCATTCAACAGCAGCGGCGATGTAAAGGTCAGCGACAAGTCCGCACTGCCACAGGTAAATTGATATTTCGTTTGTGTAGCCGTCATTACCAGCCCCTTTTGTTCAGCTGTTTTAGCCGTTTCAGGCTGCACGATCTCTTCAACAATCCCGGCGTCAAGGTAGGCTCCGCCCGCAGTATTCGCCACATGCATTGCAAGCACATTGTTACCCTGCTTCAACTTGCTTGCATCCAGCGGGAGAAAAATGTATTTATTCGTCCACCCTGTTTTCGTAACGATCTTTTCCCCATTCAGGTAGACTTCGATATTATCGTCGTGGTTGATCTTTAGCAATGGCTGTTTCAGGTCCACTTCCGACAGGTTAAAGGTCCTGCGCACCCACAGGTTTTTGCTCAGCCAGGGAGTTTTTGCTGTGCTCTTGTTATCGCCAAAAGGAGCAGTCCCCTTTTTCCAGGCGGCATCATCGAAACCACTATTCATCCATCCTGATGCAGGTTCATCTTCCAGGAACCGGGTTTCATAAAATTGCTCATCCGCCGCAGGCAGGATCGTTTTATAGGTGGGCTCTTTACTACCAAGAAAGCGGTAGACGGTTCCATCCACCTTTATCCAGCCGGTAAGCGACTGGTTGGTTCCTGTCCAGTGTTTTGTAGCCGTAGCGGTCAGTGTATCGGAGTTGCTCCATATGCTAAAGTATGGGTCGTGCGTGATGAGTGGATAGGCGGGCGCCTTGGTCAGTTGCGCGGCTAACGTAAGTTGAACAACTGCAAACAGCAGGAATAAGGTATATTTTTTCATATGGATCAGCTGATTAAAAGTAGGTCAATTGCAACTGGCAAAATCATCTGCTCAACAATTCAGTGCTGTGCAGAATAACATTTTTTTTGGTGACCAGCAGTTGATCTATGGGCAGCCTGGGTTGTGTCACTCACTTGTACCGCATTTTTTCATGGCAACAAATCCCTGTACCGGAAAGGAATTCCACTTCAACATATTCTCCCTATAAACACGGCGCCTCTGGAGCGTAAAGCACAGTTTCCTTTACGTGTATTCCTCCCGTATCACAAATAGGGCGCTCCGCTGGAGCGTACAAACAATTTCCTCTGCGTGTATTTGCTCCGCATCACAAATAGGGCGCTCCGCTGGGGCGGCAAATAAGCACATTTCATCTTATCAAAATCGACGGTAGTCCGTTTCTACGTTGATTGTTGTCTGAGTGGTAATTCTCGCCCGCTCTGCGTGTATTCCTCCCGTATCACAAATAGGGCGCTTCGCTGGAGCGGCAAATAAGCACATTTCATCTTATCAAAATCGACGGTAGTCCGTCTCTACGTTGATTGTTGTCTGAGTGGTAATTCTCGCCCGCTCTGCGGTTAGCCTTAATCCGCCATTCGCTAATCCGCAATCCGCAAATCCATCCCTCTCTGCGTGTATTCCTCCCGTGTCACAAATAGGGCGCTCCGCTGGAGCGCTAAAAACAATCTCCTCTGCGGTTTTCGTCCGCGTCTCTCCTTCTCTGCGGTTGGCCTTAATCCGCCATTCGCTAATCCGTAATCCGCAAATCCATTCCTCCCTGCGTGTATTCCTCCCGTGTCACAAATAGGGCGCTCCGCTGGAGCGCTAAAAACAATCTCCTCTGCGGTTTTCGTCCGCGTCTCTCCTTCTCTGCGGTTGGCTTCAATCCGCCATTCGCTAATCCGTAATCCGCAAATCCATCCCTCCCTGCGTGTATTCCTCCCGTATCACAAATAGGGCGCTCCGCTGGAGCGCTAAAAACAATCTCCTCTGCGGTTTTCGTCCGCGTCTCTCCTTCTCTGCGGTTGGCTTCAATCCGCCATTCGCTAAACCGCAATCCGCAAATCCATCTTTCTCTGCGGTTGGCTTTAATCCGCAATTCGCCAATCCGTAATCCGCAAATCTATCTCTCGCTCCGGTTATGGTATTCAAATGCAGCCGGCGTTCCCCTATCTTACCACGGGGAATGCTACGATACGCACCTTGGTACATCCAACCGGAACAAGGGTAATGGTTTCAACTTCATTTGCCACTTCTCCTTTATACAACCCCGAGCGGTCACTTACGGGTGTTGCGGCAACTTCATTGGCGATTTTCCAGCCTGGTATTTTTTTGGCGCTGGCGGTGATCTCAAGCGGTGCATGTGCAAGGTTCCAAATGAAGGACGAGTCAGGCTGCTTTACCTGCTTTACCTGCAGACTTTTCTGCGGCTCGCGGATGGCACTTTGCAATAGGCCATAATTCCAGGCTCCTTCTGCAAATACACTGTAATAAGATCCTTCTCTTTCGTCGTTTCCTTCTTCCCAACGCTCCCCAAGTTTAAGGGCATACACTAGCGGACCACGCTCAACGGCACGCGAATTTTTACCCCAGTTGCTCGTGGTGATTTCCATCGGCAACTGGAGTGTGAGCCGGTCATTATTGTTCCAGGTTCGGTTGATGCGAACAATTTGCCCACCGGCCGGGCTACTGTGCGCCTGCCCGTTGATCTGCAAAGTAGCCTGCTTACACCAGGATGGAATGCGCAGCTCAAACGGAAAATCAACCGCACCAGCAGTTGTAATCTCAAAATTGATCTGATCACTAAACGGATAATCGGTGACCTCCCTGATCATCACCTCTGCTTGTTTGTTGCCTACTTTCGCGGTAGTGGTATTTGGTGCAAAGTGCAGGGCTGCAAGGCCGTTACCTGCTGTACCATACCATAGATGGCTCGTGAACTTCGGCCAGCCCTGGTGCATGTTTGCAAGGCAACAGGTGTACCCACTGCGCATGCCAAGCACATTGTTCATCTTGCGTTCAAAAGGAAGCGAAAAATTAAACACCCCCCTGCTGATCTGTACCTGGTTGGCAACCTGGAAGTATTGTTTTTTATTGTAGTCATCAGTAGTTTGAGACGGAAGGGCATTAAAGGCCATACGTTCAAGCGCATCCATATAGCCAATGTCGCCGGTTATTGATGTTGCCTGTTCAAGCGAATACATCGCCTCTACAACGGCGCAAAGCTCCGCACCCTGCCCGGGATCATTTCCATGCAGGTCTTCATCTGCCGAGAAAATGCCTATAGGTAGCCCATGCAGGGTCATCAGGTCGTTGAAACCTGTTTTTGCCTGTTTAAGGTAAAGGGGGTCGCCGGTGCGCTGGTAATTGATCACAGGTTCTTTGATGGCCATACCTACGTTTACACCGTGACGTTGCATCCACTTGTCGTTGTTTTGAAAAGCTGCCGCATTAATCACCCAATCACGATTGCCGAGCAAGTCGCTCCAGGGAAAGGATTGTTCTTTTATCAGTGCGGACAGCTCGAGCAGGAAACGTTCTTTGGTGACCCCATATAACCACTGCGCAATCAGCATGTTTTCCGAACCGCGTGAAGTTGCCCACTCCGTCCATTTGCCTACCGGGCAATACCGGATCGCATTAAGTTGATAACGGAAGTAGTTCGTGAGAAATGGGATCACCCTCTTGTCCAGCGTAGCCGTATAGTACTGATGCATCACCTTAAGCATGATCATCTTTGGCCACCAGTCTTCACCGGAATTGCATTGCATGGGTGTAATCACTTTGCCGCTATCCCTTTCAGCTTTTGTTACCGGGCCAAAATAGCCACTGGGGCGCTGGTTATCGATGCACCAGTTTACATACTTCGATACCTTTTTTTTCAGGTTTTCGTCGTTCAGCTGGTAGGCCAGCGGAACTGCACCATCAAGCCAATAGGGTGTTTCTTCCCATCCGTCGCCTTTGCCACCCAACCAGCCATTATCGTTTTTGAGTTTGTTGTACACTTCATCAAGGTGGCCAGTTGAATTTGCCGCCATGATCTGCGCCTGGTGCAGCAACCATCCATTTGGTCTGATGGCACCCACCGGCAGTTCGAAGTAGCGGGGCTGTACATATTTCTTCGGCTGCACCTTTTCTTTGACGGTATGCTGCGCATAGCTTAGAAAGGTACAGCCAGCCATTATGGTAATAAGGGCAACCCGGATTACAAGCTTTGTACTGGAATGAACAACAGGCATATCTTGACTGGTTTCTTGCTGCAAATTGATTGAATGTACAAGAGTGCGACGCAACAGGAGTTCCACCATGTACAAATGCCGGTACCAAAAAAAACAACGTCCAGGTGAGCAGTAGCCTTATTTCAGTTCGAGCATTACTACCGATTGTGCCGGTAACTCAATGTTGAGGTTATTGCCTTGTTTGCTGGCCCCGGTGAAATTCTGAACCTTGATTTTACCCGGGTTTTCAAATGTATTGATGTCGTTGACCTTACCCGAAGTAACGATCTGACCGGTTACACCCGACCATTGTACACCATTGAGCGTGGTACTTAGGGTTTGCTTTTTATTTGGATCAAGATTTACCAGGGTGATATGTGTTGCACCGGTTGAGTCGCGGGAGGCCGATGCATTTATCGCAGGGATTTTTTCGTTACCCATGGTATAATCGGGACTGGTAAATTTAACCGGTAGGTGTTTTGCATCCATATGTACTTTGTACAGATCGAAAACATGGTAGGTTGGTGTCAGCAACATTTTTTCACGCTGGGTTAAAATAAGCGCCTGCAATACGTTGACCGTTTGTGCAAGGTTGGCCATTTTAACGCGATCGCAATGATTGTTGAAAATGTTTAGCGTAGTGCCTGCAATTAATGCATCGCGCAAGCTATTTTGCTGGTATAAGAAGCCGGGGTTCGTACCTGGTTCTACGTCGGTCCATATACCCCATTCGTCTACCACCAATGCAACCCGTTTTGCAGAATCATATTTGTCCATGATCGCCGAATGCCGGTTGACAAGTTCTTCCATTTGGAGACAGTTCTTCATGGTATTGAAGTACAGCTTTTCGTCGAAGATGGTGGCGGAACCCTTAGAACCGCGCCAGTTGCCGGTAGGAAGGGTGTAATAATGCAGGGTAATACCCCACATCTGGTTGCGCGGCACGTTTTTCATCATCACCTCGGTCCAATTGTAATCTCCACCGTTTGCACCGCTGGCGATCTTCCTGAGGGGAGCTCCCAGGTAATCCCGTGCATAGGTAGCATATCGCTTGTAGAGATCCGCATAATAGTCCGGGGTCATATTACCACCGCATCCCCAGCTCTCGTTACCAACGCCCCAATAAGTTACCTTCCAGGGTTCGGCCCGGCCGTTTTGTTTGCGCAAAGCTGCCATTGAACTTTCACCGCCTGCATTAAAATACTCCACCCACTTCGCCATTTCTTCTACGGTGCCACTGCCTACGTTACCGGCGATATAAGGCTCGGTTTTAAGCAATGAGCACAACTCCATAAACTCGTGCGTACCAAAGCTGTTGTCTTCGGTAACCCCACCCCAGTTGGTGTTCACCATCTTGGGGCGTTGCTTGCGTGGTCCGATACCATCACGCCAATGGTATTCGTCGGCAAAACAACCGCCAGGCCAGCGAAGGTTTGGTATGTTTATTTTTTTTAGCGCATCAACTACGTCGAGGCGAATGCGATCTTTTTTGGGAACCTTTATCGAATCGCCAACCCAAAAGCCATCGTAAATGCAACGGCCAAGGTGTTCTGCAAAATGGCCATATATGTGCCTGCTGATGGTGTTTTTGGGAGCTGCTCCATCAATTTGCAAAGTTGTAGTTTGAGCGACAGCGGTAAGCTGGAGAGCGCCAATTGCCATGGCGACAAGGGAAAGCCGTTTCATCATAGATCAGGAGTTATAGAGTAGTTAGTGTTTTAAGTGTGCAATGGCGGATACGGCCCGGTTAAGCGGGTGGGCGAAAGTTAAATTGTTAACAAAGACAATCCAAGAAATTCGCCCATGCTACTGGTGCTCTATTTCAAAAAGGTGAAAAAGCTATTTTCAGCAATCCTATTGCACCTTTACGGCATAGAGCTTTTCGTGAGCCGCTTTGAGTTTTGCTTCGGGGATTTTCATGACTTTACGATCGTAGGTCATAAGCCCGTTTGTTTCCACTTCAACATCGGTTGTTTGGGTATAAACTGCAGCCGATAATCCTTTTTGGATATACGGCACGAGTTGATCGATATACGACGCATAGGTTGTAAACAGTGTGTCTGCGTTTCTGAAGGTCCGGTAGCCCCAGTTATTTTTATCCTGCCAGGTATGTTCTTCAATCGGCAGCCCGAGTCCTCCATATTCACCAAGCACTATCGCCTGCTTTTTCCCAAAGAGGCTTGCCTTTGGCATGGCCGGGCCGGGGTAATTGTGCAGGTCCATGATATGGCCGGTTTCATGAAAATTGCCACCACTTGCGCTGTTTACAAGCCTTGAAGGATCATAATTCATGGTCCAATTGGTAATCTCGGTAGTCTTAAATTGACCCCAGGCTTCATTAAATGGCACCCACACCACTATGCTGGGAAAGTTGTGCAGATCGTCCATGATCTCCTTCCATTCCGATCTAAAAATATTTTCCGATTCCGGTGAACGCGTCATATCGCCATCGCCTTCCATACCTGGCCGGTTGTTCCACTTTGCACCCAGGTCGCCGCTCGGCATGTCTTGCCAAACGAGCATACCAACTTTATCGCAGTAGTTATACCAGATCGCGGGTTCAACCTTTACGTGTTTACGGATCATGTTGAAGCCCATCTGTTTGGTTTTGTCAACATCATAAGTAAGCGCCTCTGCAGAAGGTGCAGTATACAAACCGTCGGGCCACCAACCCTGGTCGAGCGGACCAAACTGGAAAACAAATTTGTCGTTTAGCAACATCCTTTGCATCCCATTGGCATCGGGCTTCATTGATATTTTTCGCATCGCGAAGTAGCTCTTTACTTCATCAACTGTTTTGCCATTGCGTACAATAGAAATCAAAAGGTCGTAAAGGAATGGGTTTTCCGGCGCCCACAATTTTGGGCTTTTAACGGATAGGGCCAGCGGCTGGCCGGGAGTGACAAATTGCTCATCGGCCTTGGCCTGGCCGTCTAAAGCCGTAACTCTCACCCGGTCCCCGGGCTGCAAATTTTTTGCATCCACCTGAACGGACAACGTTTGTTTATCAATGTCGGGAGTTTGTTTAAAGTTCGCGATATATGTCTTTGGAACTCCTTCGATCCAAACGGTTTGCCATATACCTGTTACCGGGGTATACCATATTCCATTGGGCCTGGTTACCTGCTTACCTCGTGGCTGAGGACCGCGATCAGATGGGTCCCATACACTCACTTCCAGTTGCTGGGTACCCTTTTTTAGGGCGTCGGTGATGTCGAAGGAAAAAGGATCGTAGCCGCCGTCGTGTGTGCCAACCTTCCGGCCATTAACGTATACCTCGGTACGCCAATCAACTGCCCCAAAGTGAAGGAGAACGTTTTTGCCTTTCATACCATCTGTAAGCGTAAACTCAGTTCTGTACCACAGCATACTGTCCTTTCCAACAGTTTTACCAACACCTGATAAGGCGGACTCCACGGCAAACGGAACCAGTATGCTTCCCTGGTGACCATTGGGTTTTGGTAGGTCTTTTGGAAGTATGCTGTAGTCCCACAAACCGTTGAGGTTTTTCCAGTTGCCCCGAACCATCTGTGGCCTGGGATACTCGGCATGAACCATTTTTGGGTTCACCTTTTCCGCCCAGGGGCTGCTGATTTTGCCGGGAACCATTTTCCAATCGGTGCCCTGGCCAAAAATGACGCCTGAGAACAGGTAAACCGAATTCAGGAGAAATACGAATTTCTTCAACATGCTAAATATTTTACCCTTTGTTTATAATTGACAAATCTTGTGCATCCTGCCGACTCGCACTAATACCCTGCACCTGGCGGACGAGTGTACCCGGGTATTTAAAGCGTTCTCAACAAATCATTAGACGTGATGCTGCTTACCGCTTCCTATTGTAGCCCCGCGTTCGCTTACCATAACCAGCCAAACAACGTCGTTCATTGCTGACTCGTTGATAGTAAGTGAATATCAGTTGAGCAATTACCCACACGGATCTGCTGTTAAGCATCACCGACTGAACTGACGAATAAAGTTGTATTTGATAGGGCATGTAAACCATACCGGCCCTTTTGCATTTTAGATTGCCGGGGCGCAAGGTAATAAGTACCAATTATGGATGACCCCTGGGGAGGGCGGCTGGGCAGAGCAATATCATAGTTGATCGTTAGAAAGTATACCCGTTAAATCCAAAAATAGCTGCGGAAATTTTAACAATTCTCTGGCAGCTTCTCCGCTGATTTAACAGGTTTGAAACAAATGTAAGTTAAACGTATTTTCGAATTCACCTGATAAATTCGCCCCAGTAAGTTTTTTTAATCCATGTGGCTGGCAGCCCTCACAACCACTACCAGACTGATTAATTAAAGGCTCTTTAATTTGAACAAATAAGCCCCGACGGAGAAGCTTGTCATGAGCATTTTAGTACGACTACAAGGGAACTGTTCGTTTGTTGCCTTTGAAATCTGAGATGATAACTTCCTTTACATCGTTATTTATTTGCAATATCCGGGTGCCCTGCGACAGGAAAGTTGAGCCATAGTAACATTCTACTTTCTGCTTACTGCCGTTCCCGTAAGTAAGTTCCGCGGTAAATTCCTGGTCCTTGAATTGGATCCACCGGGGCGTGCTTGCCGGCAGACTTGCTGACCTTGCAAAGACCACCATGCTGTCCTGGTTTTGCGTTGCGAGAAAAAGGTTGCCGCGGGGACTATGAACTCCTGCTAACGCCTTGGCGTCCCCGGGAACATAAAAGCCGCTCTGCGCTAACGGTACCGGGTCGAAGTTCCCTTTCCCATCCCCTTGCAGGTACAAGCCGTTAAAAGCATCGTGCCGTCCGCTTCCGGGTTCCATGCCGTGGTCATTTCCAACCAATAACAAGTCGTCGAAACCATCTTCGTTTATGTCCTTATTTATGATACCATATACTGGTGCGGTCTGCGCTTCAAGTGGCAGCGCCTTAATGGTAAACTGACCATTACCCTTGTTTTCGAAGTAGCTGCTGTTCATGTCGGTTGCCTTTAACACCAGTGCCCCACGGGTCAAATCCGGTGGCCACAAATCAGCCAGGGAAGCACGACCAAAAGATTTATAGGTCGGGTACTTTTTGCGGATTGTAATCAGTTGACTAATCAGGTCGTCGCGCGTATGCATAGGGTACGGCTTGCGGGAACTGTCGGTCGAAAGCGTATAACAAAATAACATTGGATCGAGCCGTCCGTTTTCGTTAAGATCCTTTGCATAAACGGTCATTGGCTCCTGTGCGGTAGCCTTAAAGTTTGAGTTTAGTCCAAGGTTACCGGCAACGTAATCAATATCGCCATCACGGTCGAAATCACCTGCAACCAGGCTGTTCCACCAGCCAGCATGTTCCTCGACCCCGGTGTTTTTCGTTATTTCAAAAGTAGTTCCCGTGTTCCTGAGAAAAGTTATGGGCATCCACTCTCCCGCCAGCACCAGGTCGGGTTTGCCATCGTTATTAAAGTCCGACCATAGCGCATCCGTTATCATCCCGGCATTTGCAAGTGGCAGACAATATTGCGCGGTAACATCCGTAAACTTTCCACCATCATTTCGCAGCAAGAAACTTCTTGGAGCTGCGGGGTATGCACCTGAAACACTGCGTCCTCCAACAAACAGGTCAAGGTCGCCGTCCTGGTCCCAATCTGCAGCACGCACACACGATCCGTTTGCCAACTCCTTCGGCAAGGCAGTTGGAGCCCAATTAAAATACCCATTGCCATCGTTAAGGTACAGTCGGTCCTGGTTTCCCGGATGATCTGGTGAAAACTCATAGCTGCCTGCAACTACATATAAATCCGGGTCACCGTCGTTGTCTGCATCAAAAAGCAATACCCCCATCTCTTCTGTAGCGGTATTGTTTTCCTGCAGTATTCTTGCGGGATCGAGGGTAAACTGCCCCTTGGCATCCTGCATGTAAAACACCCCGGGCCTACCAGGCGAACCGGCAATATAAACGTCTTCAAGACCATTCTTGTCGATATCTGCTACAGCTATTCCAGGACCATACTGGCTGAGTTTGTGAGGCAGTGTTGGTTGAATGTTGTAGTCAACTGCCTCCTTTTCCTGGTGTTTAAATTTAAGTCCAACCTGCGCGGACACCTCCGCTAAAAGGCCGGAAGGTTTTACGCCATCAGAAAAAGTCGGTGTTTTCGTAGCTGTCGCTTCGTTGATTGCTATGGTTTGATCAACACCTAATCCGGTTAGCAGTGTAGTAGCCCCGCTGGTCCATGTAACCCGTAGCGAGTCGATCTTAACGGTTTCGCCAAGGCCGAAATGTGCTTTTGCGTCAACGGTAGACAAGTAACCGCGACATGGCTGGTGTTCGTAAACCTGCTGCCTGCCGCCATAATAAAGCCTTACTGTTGCACCGATCGCGGTGAGGTTGCTGTTGGTACCTTTGAGCGACACCGCCAGATAATGGGTTGAATTAGGGCCGGATCTGATCAATGTATTCTCGTAAACAAAAGCGGTTTCATTGATATTGTTCACCACTACATCGAGGTCGCCATCGTTGTCGAGATCGGCATAGGCCGCACCGTTCGAAAACGAAGGTTTACTCAACCCCCAGTCTTTCGTAGCATTTTCAAACATAAAGCCTCCTGAATTTTTGAAGGCATAGTTTGATATTTTCACTACAGGTAATTTATCTACCAGTTTGAGGGAGGTAGTTACCTTGCCAGCAGCCTGCCCGTTATCAAACGAAATGTAGTCGAGATCGGTTACATCGCGGGGTAAGCCATTCGTGATGATGAGATCGCGAAAGCCGTCGTTGTCGAAATCGGCAACAAGTGGATCCCAGCTCCAGTCTGTTTGATAGATACCAGCCATATAACCAACTTCCTGGAACCTGGGGTGACCCTCGGGAGTATTGCCGGTATTGAGCTGCAAAACATTGCGTACGTATTGGTGCTGGTAGCCAAACTTTTTGCTGTTGAAGTAATTGTAATATTCGTTGCCCATTAACATGCCTTTCTTGCGCAGGTTACTCTCGGGTAACATATCCAGCGCAATTACATCAACGAGCCCGTCGTTGTTGATGTCGACAATGTCGGTGCCCATCGTAAACCAGCTGGTATGTTTAAAATATTCAGTGATACGATCGCTGAACGTTCCGTTTCGATTGTTGATGTACAGGATATCGTTAGCATGAAAATCGTTGCTGACGTAGATGTCGGGCCAGCCATCGGCGTTGACATCCGAAATGGATGCGGCATGGCCCCAGCCTTCTATAAGGATCCCTGCTTCCCGCGACACATCGGTGAACGTTTGGTTGCCATTGTTCCGGTAGAGATGGTCGGTGTTCAGGGCGCTGCCATCAACTACTTTTGGCCTGAACTTAATGGATGTTTTTGGGTCATCAAGGGTATTTGTCACCAGGTACATGTCGAGGTCACCATCATGATCGTAGTCGAAGAAAACCCCCTGGGTACTGTAACCATCATCTGCTAAACCATAACTGGTCGCCATTTCTTTAAATACGGGTATGCCTTGCTTGTTCACCCCCTGGTTGATGTACAGCAGGTTTTTGCGCTTTGATTTGGCTTTTCTGAAAGTGGCACATACATAGATGTCCAGCCAGCCGTCTGCATTGATGTCAACTACAGAAACACCAGAACACCAGCGTCCCTCTCCTGTTACGCCTGCGCTGGCGGTGATGTCGCGAAACTTCATCCCGCCTTCATTCAGGTAGAGTTTGTTCGAAACCATGTTACCGGAAAAATACATGTCCGGGCGACCATCGTTATTGAAATCACCAATGCCGACGCCACCCCCGTTATAGATGTATGCCTCATTGAGGATGTTAAGGCTGTCGGTTTCGGTAATGGTGTTTTTAAAGGTTACCCCTGTCTGCGTTTGCGGCAGCAGATTAAACAATGTCGGTTTTTGGGCGTGACCCACCAACAGAAGCAAGGAACTACACACAAATACCAGGATCGGCTTTAAAAAATGGCGAAGCATAATTGAAAGTATCAATTTTCACGAAAATCAAAACATTTTCATCGCTGAACCGCACTTACTCAACCTTTGGTTCAGATGAACGAAAGTTTTACTTTTGGTTGAGGGCCGCAGATTTTCTGTTGCGAAGCCAGATTGTGCCATGAAAATGATTTTCCTGCTTGTTTTTTGCTGCGTGCTAGTCACTACACCTGTTTTTGCAACAAAAGACTGGAGACATACCACTGAAAACGCAGCTTTTGTACACCGGGCGATCAAAAACGTTACCGACATCATCGTTTTCGACATTTATTCTCCACCAGTGGCCAGTCGCACCTATGCGTATACGACAATTGCCGGTTACGAAGCTGCACTACCGGCAAATCCCGGCTATAGGAGTTTTGCCGGGCAACTCACAGGTTTAAACCCCTTACCTGTATTAACCTCCGAGAAGCCGGCTTTCAGTGCAAGCTTGTCCGCGGTAACAGCAATAGTACATGTTGCCAAAACGATGATAATTTCAGAACAAAAATTGGTTACCGCCTACGAACAGTTGTTAAAAGAATTTGAGCAGTCCGGTATGCCGAAGGAAACTTACCAGAACTCAATAGCGTATGGCAAAATGGTGTCGGTTCATATACTAGCATGGGCTGCTAAAGACAACTACAGGCAGACACGCTCCCTTCCCCGTTACTCTATCATCGAAGAACCCGACACGTGGAAACCAACCCCACCGGCCTATATAAAAGCTATAGAGCCGCATTGGAGCAGGATCCGTCCGTTTGTAATTGACTCGGCGCAACAGTTTACCCCACCGCCGCCAACAAAGTTTTCGACTGATACCAGTGCACCTTTCTACCAGGAAGCGCTATCGGTGTACAAGGCTGGTTTAAAGCTTACTCCCCGTCAGGAAGAACTTGCGAACTTCTGGGATTGCAATCCCTTTAAAATGAATGTAAGGGGCCACGTACTTTTTGCAACAAAAAAAATTTCACCGGGGGGCCACTGGATAAACATAACGGCACTTTGTTCTAAAAAAGCCGGGGCCGGCATTGCCCAGTCTCTTGAAGCATATGCCTCCGTGGCCATTGCAATAGCCGATGGTTTTATCAGTTGCTGGGACGAAAAGTACCGGAGCAATGTTATCCGCCCGGAAACATATATCAACCAATACATCGATCCGAACTGGCAACCTCTACTACAAACCCCACCCTTCCCGGAGTATACAAGCGGGCACAGTGTAATTTCGACTGCCGCCGCCATTATGCTGAGCCGTTTGTTCGGTGAGCATTTCAACTTTACCGATTCATCGGAAATGGAGTTTGGCTTACCAGCCAGGAAATTTAAATCGTTTAAAGACGCAGCTGCGGAAGCAGCAATCAGCAGGTACTATGGAGGTATTCATTACATGCCTGCGATCGAAAACGGTATCAAAGAAGGGGGACAAGTTGGAACGTATGTTAGCAGGAAACTGGTAACGCGAAAAGAAAACAGCACGGTTACAGCAGCAATGAGCAAGTAACGGCTAGTGAAACAAGCATCGCCAGCCATTTGCTTTTTCTTGTGGACCCCGCTGCAGAACACCTGTTAAGTATCCTTGCGTCGCGCTCCCGTCCGAATGGCTTCAGCGGGGGGCTTGTGCTTATAAGTATACGCACTATCCTACATGCTTCCAAATAGCCACACGCTTAGTACATGGCAATTCGCGGGACGCTATTTTAGAGCTTCGTAAACCTCCAGTTCAATTATGCTTAAAGTTCCTTTTGCATCTTTGTCGTCTCTTGCTACACCATCATCCAGCTTTTTACCGGATACTTCCACACCCAGGTCTTCACCCTGTACTTTTGATACGTCGGCCAGTTGTATTTTCACTCTTTTTCCGGTCTGGGGCTTGCACTTTATCGTATAATATCCTAGGCTTGGTTTGGTTAAACCCCTGAAAGCTTCTTTGCCGTCAACCGTGATCACCAGTGGGTAAACTCGCGATCGAAAGTTATTGAGCTTAACACATATCTCGCTAATCGTTGCGGCTCTCTCGAGTTCATATTCTATCCATGCAGTGGACAGTTTTCCGTCGTTCACCCAATCACTAAGTTCATTATCGTCGTAGCTCATGGCGGCTGTATCGGTGTTGGCGCCTGCGACTGCCCCTATGATGTTGATTGGGGTACGTGTAACATTGAACGATGGTGTTGAGGGTGTTGGTCCTCTTTCGAGTCGTGTTGGTAAGCCCGCCGATGGCAGTACCTGTGTTAAACCGTTGGTTACAGGAAATGCTTTGGTCGACAAGTTTATAGATGCACTTTTTAGTCCTTCTGCATTCGCCGTAATTGTTATTACACCGGGGTTAGTGGTTGAACGCACCAGGAACCGGTTTACCCCATTTTCAACCGGAAAGCTTTTCTCGAGCACATAATTGCCGGGACCCATCGCCATTCCACCCCGCCATTCGCCGGCGCCCTTCAAATCATAAGTGATCATATTTAGAGCTGTGGGGCATCGACTTCCTTTAGCATCAATAACCTCAACTTCCACCAGCGCCAGGTCGTGCCCGTCGGCAACAAACGGGGTTGGCCGTTTAACAGCGGTCAAGCGCAGCCCTGCTGGTTCACCCGCTGTATGGATCCGGGCCGTACTTTGCTGCCTTCCCTGTGCATCGTAGCCTACGGCACTAATGTTCCCGGCCTGGTACACAACCTCCTTAAACGTAAACAGGAAGCCATTGCTTTTTTCACCAAAGCCTTGCGACTTACCATTTACTTTAAGTTCAACCCTTTCGGCAGTAGACACAACAAAGATGTCTTTCTTAACACCTGCAGCGTAGTTCCAATGACCGATAATGTGGGTACGGGCTTTTTCAGGACTAACCCAGCCATCCCACATCACCTCGTGTGCATAAAAATTTTGTTTTTTAATCCTCAAAGCATCTACCTCCCCACTACGGCGATAGTTCTCTTCACCCCGGTGATGGGTATTGGTCTCTGACCATATGATGTTGACCCCACCACTGCTTACGCGTTTGCCGGTTCCTGGTCTTTCGTTCCAGAACTCAAACCATCGCTTTACATTCTCCACAGCATGGCTTTCCATATTGCGGTTATAGGTCGAGGCATCCTGGCCATTGTATTTGGGCCCTTCACCATCCTTATGAAATGGCGGAGAGTATTCGTCCCAGTACTTTCTTGAGCCCTCGTCCCTTGAGTATTCCATGGCCCACATCGGTATGTCTCCACTTTTGTTGGTGTACAACATCTCGCCGCCGTATTCAGCGGCCTTGCTATCCAACATCTCCCTGGAACCAATCGCCCTTCCACCATGAGGGTCGTACTGATCCCGGATGGCTTTCATCTCCTGCATATGCTTTTCGCTGATCGACTCGTTGCCGCACTCGTAGAAAATGATGCTTGGGTTATTTTTATTGTAGATGATGGCATCGCGCATTACTGCCTTCCGCTGCTCCCATCTTGTACCATCAACGTCTTTTTCTGCATCCCCTGCGGGCATTGCCTGCAGCAGCCCTACCCGGTCACAACTTTCTACATCCTGCTTCCAAGGAGAAATGTGCATCCAACGTACCAGGTTTCCCCCACTTTCCACCATCAGCTTGTTGCTGTAATCACTTAACCATGCCGGAACCGATAACCCAATTGCCGGCCACTCATTTGATGTTCGCTGTGCATAGCCGTGCACCATGAGCACCCGGTCGTTCAGGTAAATCATCCCGTTTTCGAACGCTGTTTTTCTTAACCCGGTTTTGGTATGCACCACATCGGTGGGTTTACCGTTGATGCTAAGTGTTGTTTGCACATTGTACAAGTAACCGTAACCCCAGCTCCAGAAATGGAGACCAGCTACCAGTGAAGCAGCTTTTACAATTTTGGTTTCACCCGGAGCAATACTGATTTTGTCGCCGGAAAAGTGTTTAACCACTTGCCCATTCAATTCACTAATTGTTACCGAATAGGTGATTGCTTGTGGCTGACCACTTTCGTTTTTCACTTCAGATTCGGCATGTATTGTTGCCGAGCTACCCTTGATATTATAGTTGTCGGCATATATGTAAACCCCGGTTGTACCTAAATTTAAATTGAGGGGAAGGGTCTGATAAACTTTAGGAACGATATGCAGGTAAACATTTTTATTGATGCCACCGTAGTTGGCATTGAAGTTTTTATCTTCCCATTGATATTTCGTGTTGGTAGCCTTCTCCCGGTAATCCCAGCTGTTGTCAATTCTTACCGCAATGATATTTTCGTCAGCACCATGCTTCACAACATCGGTTACATCAAAGCCAAAGGCCGTGACACCATTTTCATGTAAGCCGATGTGTTTACCGTTGAGGTAAAAGTCGCCCGCCTGCCGGATGCCTTCAAACTCGAGAAATATTTTCTGGCCCTTTGCAGATGCAGGTAATTTGAAACATTTGCGATACCATGCGATACCCGTTGACAGGTCAACAATATCCTTCCTGAAAGCCTCGTCTTCGTTCCATGCCCATGGCAGGGTTACTTTCTTCCAGGAGGCATCGTCTGCACCCGGTTGTTCCAACCCTTTTGCATCGCCAACAAATACCTTCCATCCCGGGTTGAAATTGTATTTGACCCTTTGCGCCCGGCCAGGCTGTGCAAGAAGCAATCCGGTTAATAAAAAAACGAAAATGCGTACGGTGTAAGTTTTCATATGACGTTATAAAGCAGCAATAGTTACTCAGTTGATAAAGCCGGGATCCTAAAAACAATTCGTTTACAAACCAACTAATCCCTTTACGATGTTGACCTAGGAATCAATCAGGCGATTCGTATTGTGCTGTTGACTTAACATGAACTATGCACAACCATCAGCTGTAAACATTAGCAGGAAAGTTCGGGGAATAATGATAAGCATCTAACCTGCCCTATCCTGCATCCCTGATCGCTACAAATCGGCACATAGTCTGCCAGCTGTTGTCCCCTGCGCATAACCATGTGCACCCGGTAAACCTTGCATGCAAAACATCAATGGAAGGTGACCCGGCAATCATTCTGTCTGTAATGCTGGAATTTCTATCCGAATACCCGCGGGCACAACCGGACTTTTCGACATTGCTCTGCTGGTCATATCCCGGACTTATATCCAAGGTGAAATAATGTTCTATTTACATCACGTCAGATATTGGGTAAAGGACATTCCTTGAAATACTATCTACCTTGTGTATGAGAATACTATCCAATGGCATAATCTCCGGACATGCAACCCCATTTCATAAGCAAATTCAAAACCCTGGGCCTGATTTGCCTATTCACAAGTTTGGCCGGGGTAGTATATCAACTCATCGACCAGGATCGCCTCGATCGTAAAAGCGTGTTGATCGGGTTCCCTCTCGGCCTTGCCTTCGGCTTGCTGGAATTATTCCTGTTCCCGAAAGCTAAAACGCACTTTCGGCAATGGTCATTTACAGGAATTCTTGTCATCAAATCCCTGCTCTACACGACCGTTATTTATGCTGTCACAGTTGCCGTAGCAGCTATTGACGGGTTGTTTAGAGGTCGCACAATCGGTGAGCTTCTGGCTTTGGTAACGTCTTCGAAACAATTGATTTTAGTCGTTTATACCCTTGCAATCTACAGCTTACTTGTATTGTTCCTGCAGATCAACCACCTGCTCGGTCAGGGGGTTTTGTGGAAATTTATCATGGGCCGGTATCATAAACCCCGCGAGGAGGAAAGGATCTTTATGTTCCTTGATATGAAGTCATCCACTACCATTGCAGAGCAACTGGGGCATGTACGTTTCTATACCCTGCTTAACGAAATCTTCCATGAAATTTCAGAACCCGTACTGCAAACCGGAGCGGAAATCTATCAATATGTAGGCGATGAAGTGGTTCTTACATGGCAAGTTGAGCATGGCCTGAAAAACTCAAATTGCCTGAAATCGTTTTTCATGTTCCAGGAAAACCTGCTCAGAAATAGCGACCATTATCTTAGAAATTTTGGCGTAAAACCGGTATTCAAAGCGGGACTGCATTTTGGTAAAGTTGTAAGTGCTCAAATTGGTGATCTAAAACGGGAGATTGTGTATAACGGAGATGTGCTAAATACGACTTCACGAATCCAGGATCAATGTAATAAATACGGGCGGGATTGCCTCGTATCAGAACAGCTTATGAACCGGCTTGAACAAAAAAACGGCTTCCGGTGGGAAAGGATAGACAAGGTATTGCTTCGCGGCAAGGAAACAGAAGTCGAACTGTATAGTGTAATCAATATCCAACCCGCTTCGCGGGTTCCGGATTAACGAAATTCGAAAACACACAACAGGTAAAAACAGCATAATGCCGGCTAACTGGTAGGCCCTTACGCTACCAGGTTTTTTTATGGAACCGGCAGTGGAGTTTAATGCGGCTCCGGTTGTCCGCCCGGATGAACCAGTTCGGACGGGTGTCACTCCCTTGTACTTCTTGAAACCCTATTTAGCGGAGTTCCTTGCTGGCGATAATTAAACGACATTTTTCAAGCCCTTGCCAACCTTTTTATTTGTGGTGAGTCCGGCTCAGGAGCAATCTTAAATAGAAATTACTAATTCCTTAAACCACATTTTAAAAAAGACACTTAATAAGGCACACAAAATTGACAAACCAGAAAGTAGACTAAGGGGAGCAATAAACATTCTGCCAAGGGGTTTAATTATTAAGCTAAAGTTGAAATGTTTGAATGCCACCAGGACGATTTACATAACATTTTCAAGTATCTGAGAAAACATCAATCAGCCGATAAGAACGCGACTCTTTCGTCTGTTCGCAATAGGAGGGAGATTGAGAACTTATTTGAGAGCGGGCTATCAGTTGCAATTAGACAATGGAATTTATATCTTTAATCAGGTCACTAGCCTGTTGCCGCTACGCAAACACCCATAGGTTACCTTCAGCTTTTTTAAAAACACCGCAAACCTCATAAATGTCACCTTAAGCTTGATACTCAACAAACAACCAAAACAAATAACATGAATAACCCACAGAATTCCTCTGCCGTACTTGTAGCAGGCGCTACCGGACATCTAGGTGGCGAAATTTGCCGCCAGTTAATTGAAGAAAACAAACAGGTAAAAGGATTGGTGCGGACCTCGTCGGATGTCAATAAAATAAGTCAGCTAGAACAATTGGGGGTTAAAACAGTGTTTGGTGACCTGAAAGACAAGGCCTCACTACAAACTGCGCTACAGGGTGTTTATGCAGTCATTTCCACAGTGTCCTCTACACTGTCAAGGCAGACTGGTGATACCATTCAAACAGTTGATGATGAAGGACAGATCAACCTGATTGATGCTGCAGTTGCAGCTGGCGTAAATTACTTTGTTTTCATTTCGTTTTCTCCAATGCCCGGTGAGTTTGCGCTACAAACAGCTAAACGTAAAGTGGAAGAACATCTGACCCGAAGCGGGCTGAATTATACCATTCTGCAACCCACTTGCTTTATGGAAATATGGCTAGGTCCCGCTGTAGGATTTGATTATGTCAACGGAAAAGCCACAATATTTGGTGAAGGTAAAAACCGTCTTTCCTGGATAGCCATTAAAGACGTGGCGTCATTTGCGGTAGCTGCACTAGATAACCCCGCGGCCAGGAACAGAATTTTTGAGTTGGGCGGCCCTGCGGCTTTAAGTCAGTTGGAAGTAGTAAATATATTTGAAACCAAGCAAGGCAAAAAGTTTGAACTTACGTTTGTACCCGAGGATGCGTTAATGACACAACTGGCAGAAGAAGGTGACTGGTTAAGTAAAACATTTGCGGCACTTATGTTGGGCGTAGCGCATGGGAGTGAAATAGAGATGACAGGCACTTTGAAAGTTTTTCCTATACAACTAACCAATGTAAATCAATACGCAGAAAAGGTGAGCACATATGCTTAGCCCGATGATTACAGATAAACTAAAATGCTGTTAACAAGAGCTTGGCACTACCTGGGCTCACCCGGCATTTCAGCTATAATTTCCGGGTTAGCTAAATTGCTTACGGGCGAACAACTTGCGAACGGAAGGGAACTCAAGTACGAAACGACCACCGAATAACTGTCAAACGACATAAACAATTGCAATACAACTCTACAAAAAACATGATAACAACACCCGAACACGACGAGAAAATAGCAAAGCTGACGTTCGCTTCAGTTTATCCCTATTATATCAAAAAAGTCGAAAGTAAAGGAAGAACTAAGCAAGAATTGCTCATGGTAATACAGTGGCTTACCGGTTTCGATGAAAAGAGATTGCAGGAATTCATTGATGAGAAAGCAACGTTTAAAACCCTGTTCGAGAAGGCAAAGCTTAATCCAAATGCAAACCTCATCACAGGATTAATTTGCGGCTACCGCGTTGAAGAAATTGAAACACCCCTGACGCAGCAGGTCAGGTATCTAGACAAATTGGTAGATGAATTGGCTAAAGGCAAAAAGATGGAGAAAATATTAAGGGGCTCGTAAAGTTTTTGTGCGAAGCATGAGGCTACTGTTCGTCTGTATATGGATGGATACATCCAACGGCCTGGCAGGCCGCGAAATTCAACCGCTATTGTCGCGGTGGCAAAACAGCTACATCCAGCCTGGCTACCGGTACTACATACATAATAATCGACAACCTTTATACCGTCTCGGATGAAATTAAGGATACTAATAATGTTGGTCTTATCTTCTCATGTCTTCATCTCGCCAGCACAGAACAGCCCCTATTTAGCGGACTTATATGCACTCAGGAACATTATTGAAAAAACACCTTCGTACCAGGCACAAATACAAAAAAGGAAACGGCTTGCTTATGAAGCCCTTTATAAAAAACTGGTTGTCGACTCCGTGAGCAATACCGGCGATTATCGCTATTTCTATAATCTTGCGCAACTCCTGTTTCCAATTCGCGACAATCACCTGGGATTTTACCAGGTACCCGACTATAGCCAGTTTAAAACGGAGGAAAGCATTCAACAATACTTATCCTCAAAGGCATTCCGCGAATTTCCCAGCCTCTCTATTGATTTCGACTCCCTAAAGCGGCAACTTGAAAATAAACCCCTGGATTCAATCGAAGGGATTTATTACTACGGCAACTTATATACTGTCGGACTGTTCAAAAAAAGCCCTAAGGAATATACCGGAGTTGTATTATCCAGTAAGGTTAACTGGTGGGAAGCGGGGCAGATTGCTATAAATCTGTTCGAGTTTGAACCAGGATTATTCAAAGCAATCTATAGCCACCCGATTACAAAGAATTACTACCTCTACCCTGTTGAAAGATATCGTAACCATTCCCTTCTCAACGCCTCATTTTATGGGTCGCTCTTTGGTGGGGTCTATGCTAAAGACAGCGCGGGGATCGACCATGTGCGCCTTCCGGCAACCACCCCACGGTTTGTACTAAAGAATATCGCCGGTAATATCCAGTACCTGCGGGTCGGGAGTTTTCAACTTAACCCGGCGACTGCGCAGGCTTCTAAAAAGTTTTACGATTCGGTCCGGAATGCCTTAAACGGTGCTTACATGATCCTCGATCTCAGGAACAATGAAGGGGGAGCGAAAAAACCGGCCAATAATTACTTTAACCTGGTAAAACGATTTGCGAGAAAGAAAAGGGTATATGTACTGCTTAACAACGAAACCATCAGCCAGGCTGAACTCCTCACCCTTCGATTACGTAAACTTAAGAACGTTACCACCGTAGGACAAACCACGAAAGGGATGCTGGCTTATGGCAGCAATTTCGGAAGGACGCTGAGGTTACCCAGCAACCTGTTCGCAGTGTATCCTACAGACATGAAACGATCGAAGGAGCGGCTGCTGTACGAAGATTATGGTATTAAACCAGCGATTATGCTTAACAACCAACAAGACTGGATTGAACAGGTTGCAGCGCTAATCATACATAAATAGGATTTACAAGAGGAGCGTTTCGCAACAAGGCCAGGAATACATGGGTTTGGTTTTGTTTTCATGTTGATATGTGATTACTGACATGCTTAGCCTTGTTTACGCTCCGGGGGGAGCCCCTTGTAAACTTAGAAACCTTTTTGAAAAGAGGCTACTGCAGAGCAGCAGAGAAAGGAAGGAATAAACGAGATCAGAATGCCATTGACTAAACCCTTTGCTTCTGCTTCATAAGAGCGCCCTGTTTATAGAAAGAAGCGCACGACGATGTTGAGGGCTCAAGAGGAGCCACCTGTTCAATCAAAATCCTTCAACAAATAAGGTTGTTACCCACAGAAGCAGAAAAACCAGGAATACACGAAAAGAATATAGTTTTTTGACAGAACCCTTGACTTCCGCTCCATAGGAGCGCCCTGTTTGTAAAAAGAAGCGAACATTAATAATTAGCGGCTCATGAGGAGCCACCTATTCAATCGAAACCCTTCAACAAATAAGATTGTTACCCCAGAGCAGCAGAGAAAGCCAGGAATACACGAAGAGAATATAGTTTTTGATAGAACCCTTGAATTCCGCTCCATAGGAGCGCCCTGTTTATAGAAAGGAGCGCACGACGATGTTGAGGGCTCCATAGGAGCCTCCTGTGCAATCGAAACTGCTCCAGCCAATTAATATCCTCGCGGCAGAATACCACCTACAGAAGCGCCGTGCAGCGCAACAAAATAGGCGACCCAAATCCAGTAAAAATTTGTAGGTTTCTCTCCGAATAAAACAGCACCCGTGTGCCAATCAGGGAACAACACCAGAACAACTTTTTAAACATTTAATGGTAACCATGAACCCGGACATAACAGCATACAACGATAAACAAGCCCCTCCGGATCGCGAGATCTGCAGCCTGCTGGCAAAGGAGATTTGCCGCGTCTTGCCCGAAGCTGAAAATAAGATATGGCATGCACACCCGGTGTGGTTCATCAACGGGAACCCGGTAGTTGGATATAGTAAGTTGAAAATGGAGGTCCGGTTAATGTTTTGGAGTGGTCAATCCTTTGATGAACCCTTGCTTAGAAACGAAGGTAGCTTCAAGGCGGCTGAAATCCGTTACACCTCCCCGGAACAGATCAACACCCTTAATATAGACCGATGGCTCGGCAAGGCCAGGCAAATACAATGGGACTACAAAAATATCGTAAAACGAAAGGGCGTTTTGGAACGTTTAAAATAACATTGAACCATCCACATCATTTCAGGAATCAGCGAACAGCTATTTGAAAAGCACGGGTACCTAAACCTAAAACCCGCGGACGATAAAGCATAAGAATGGGCTCAATGGATAAGAAACATTTTGATAAACAAAGTAAAAAAATGAAGTGAACAACTTGCCAGCATGCCTTGCGTAAACTTTATTCAACAAAGGCAAGGCGGCAATTACACCATTCGCAGATTAAGCCCGGCCAAAGCCGCCGAATTGGATTGTTGCCGTACAAGGAGTGACACCCCCGTCCGAACCGGTTCATCCGGGCGGGGGTCGGACTGGCGCAGCCGGGCCGGCAACGATGTTGAATAAGGTTCATCCGCTTGTCCCAAAAAACATCCATATCCAAATGGCCTCGCGTCAGTCGTGGTCACTGCTCAATTTATAGCAGATGAAACACTTCCCTTTATCTAAAGAACGCTTCAGTAAAAAAATAATCAACAGCAAATGGCAAAAATCATCAACCAGAGAATGACGGTAAACATCGAAGGCGACTTCGTGGTGTTCCTGATCGGCATGCGTATTAACCGTCCGTGGAAGCTGCACAAGTGGATACCGGTAGCCAGGGCAATGCCGAAAATGCTAATCGAATTATCGCAGAAGCCTGAAAGCGGTTTTCTTGGCTTTCAAATGTATGGTGGACTGCCACCGGTAATTGCGCAATACTGGAAAACATTTGAACAGCTGGAAGCATATGCAAAAGATCGTGAGGCATCGCACTACCCTGCCTGGAAAGCATTCAATACAAGGATCAGGAGCAATGGGGATGTCGGCATATGGCACGAAACCTACAAGGTAAGGGCCGGAGATTATGAATGCATTTACAACAATATGCCAAGGTACGGCCTTGGTAAAGCAGGTGAACTGGTGCCGGCAACAGGTAAAAAGGAATTTGCCGCACAACGGATCATGGCAACGAAAGAAAGTACCGGCAATCAGCAGCAATCTTTTGACAACATATAGATTGCCCGCAACGGCTGAGTTGATTACCTTAGATATGATTACCAAATTGCAGCCGAATGGACACTCCATACAAACCAAAAGATTACAATTCGTTGTCGCCGTACCTGGTAGTTGATCAGGCGCAGAAGCTCGTTGACTTATTGAAAGCCGTCTTTAACGCTACCGAACTTAGAAGGTATGACCACGGGGATGGAACTATTGCGCATATTGAGTTGAAACTGGATGACAGCGTGATCATGATGAGTAACAGCACAGAACAGTATGCTGCAAATAAGATGATGCTGCATATGTATGTACCGGATGTTTTTGAAACTTTCAACCGGGCCATAGCCCAGGGTTGAGAGGTTATAGAGAGACCCGTTAATAAACCGGGGGATCCCGATACCCGGGGTGCTTTTTTTGATTTTGCTGGTAATTATTGGGCGGTAAGCACCCAGGCAAAACAAGAATAGCATTAAAACCAAACTATCCAACATCAATCAATGTCGTTTAGTTAAGCCCCTTGCTGGCTTAACTTGCCAGTAATGATATACAGAACAAGCCCGCCCCTACCGGATGGCATATTGGGGCTGGGCGAATTTCTTTGCTTCAAGGCAAAGAAACTGACACACGGACTTTGCCGATCAATCCAACGCTTGCCCCTCCTGCATTACAGCCTATTCTCCTACGTTGAAGGTTGACGGCTCTTAGAATAAACCGGGGGCACGGCGCAACGATTTCTAATCAAAAACTGCAATTTACTCCAAAAATTATTGCTTAACCAAAACGACACTGACCCATTTATAGTGAAGCACATTGCTGAACGGTATTGGGCTTAGCTTTTTGGAAAGCGAACAAGCCTTTTCGCTTTAAAATGCTTCACTAAGGTTTTGGCCCCCATGTTTGATAATGTTTGCCCCCAGGACGTTAGGAAACCCCGGGATTTTGTTGTACATAGTTGTAGCATAGCGGTCGGATCCCATACGGTTTGTTTAACACACGGTTCGTCCTATGTCAATTAAAGCCTTAACGATGCAGCTTTTCAATGTAGGTACAATGGGGGCACAAACGCATTCATCTTCGTCGGGGGCGGCCAATTTGCCGGGTCGGAAGCTGGGTATCATATTAATACTTCAGCTGCTCACGGCGCTCACATTACCGTTTATATTGGCTAAGCCCATTACCGTTGGCGCACCAGCTTACCTCACGGCTGTTGCCGCACATACCTGGCAGGTTCGAGCAGCGGTATTGCTGTCCTTTGTTGGTTCGGCACTAACCGTTTATCTTGGTATTACCGCTTTCCAGGTTTTTTGGTTGCACAGTAAGCAGGTTGCCGTACTGTTCATTGTCACCTGCACAATCAGCTGTACACTCGACATCGTGCATGCCGGTACAATTTTGTCCATGCTTGCGATAAGCAAATCATTTGCCGTTTCGGGTGGTCCAATCAACGACCTGTACCAGGTGGTTGCCGAGGCTATTTTTTATGCCCGACGATCAGCACATGCTACGCAGTTGCTGGCAATTGGCGGCTGGATGTTCGTTTTCTACATAGCCTTATTGCGCTTTAAATTGATCCCCATTGCATTGGGGGGTTTGGGTATTCTAGGGGTTAGCTTACAGTTTATTGGGGTAACAATGATGATGTTGCTGGGATACCGCGCCATTGGTGAAATGGCTATGCCCTTACTCCCTATTCACCTGTCCACTGCCGTTTGGCTGATCGCCAAAGGCTTGAAAAACCAAACCGTGGAGAGTCCAGGCTAATAAACAATTCAACATGATCCAGAAACAAAGCGCTTGCAGACCATTTACATGGGCTCCGGTGAAAGCACCTGACAGCAGGAGCCCTTTTCTTATAATTGACAATGGAAAAACATTAAAACGCTACTTATGTTAAGGCGAGACTTTATGAAACGTACCGCTACTTTAACGGCCCTGCTGCCGCTATCGGGATGGAACAAATTCATGACTGCTGATAAACTTCTTTTCATGGATGCAGATGTAATAAAAATCAAACTAGGTGAATATAATTGTACGATCTTCCGGGATCTTACATTTAAATACCTGGCAAAAGATTTTTTCATTAATGCAACCGAAGCGGAGTTGACGCAATCGCTGCTGAAATACCGCATTAGCCCCGACAATATCCCATCTCCGTTTATCGCGCTGCTGTTGGAAAATAAGACAAGAAAAATCCTTGTTGATACAGGTATCGGCTTCCTGGACGAACCCCTTGTTTTTAGGGGCACTACTTACGCCTTCAAGGGTCAGCTAGAGCACCTCTTAGATCAACAGCATATCACCGGCGAGGAGATCACCGATGTAGTGGTTACGCATTTTCACCCCGACCATATTGGAGGTATATCCGCCGGTGATGGAAAGCTCCGTTTCCCCAAAGCCCGCTTTCATATGCATGAAGAAGAATGGAGTTACTGGCACTCGTCCCGGGCGGATCATGAGCCGGCCCTTTTCAGGTACTTTATCGAAAAGAATATCACCCCGTTGAAAAACGGTAACTTAAACTTATTCCGGGGCGACAATACGGAGATATTTTCTGGAGTCACTGCGCTGATGGCTGCCGGCCATACCCCTGGACAAATCGCTTTGAACATCAAATCTGAACACGGGCACCTGCTTTATATCTCCGACGCCTTTTTACACCCGCTTCATTTAGAAAAGCTGGACTGGCGAACCAACTACGACCTCGACCATACGCTCGCAAAACAGACCCGCATAAAATTGGCGGAATTAGCCTACAAAGAAAACATGCTGGTAAATGCATTTCATTTCGATTTTCCCGGGCTGGGACGAATAGACAAAGTGAAGAATGTATTTACGTGGAAATATTCAGAGATATGATTTCTACCTTCCGTTGGCCATTGCAAAACCGTGATCGATACCATAACATACCTATCAGATTTGAATTGCATTAACTTGAGCGCACAACAACCCAGCTCGTTGCAGGGAAAATCATTAGTCAACATTGAAAACTTACTTCGTAGACGCTTTCACGAACAAACGATTCAAGGGTAATCCTGCTGCGGTTTGTATCGCAGCGTCCGACCTGCCCGATACCACGATGCAAGACATTGCTACGGAAATCGGATTTTCGGAAACCGCATTTATCCGCCACATTTCAGGCCAGTGCTACAACATCAGGTTTTTTACACCCAAACAGGAAATCCCTTTGTGCGGACACGCTACGTTAGCAGCATCGAAAATCCTTTTCGACATTCACGCCCATGACAGGATTTCTTTTCTCAACTGCGAAGAGGTAGAACTAAAGATTCAAAGGTTCGATGAAAAAATTGCCATGCAGTTCCCGGTTTACAACACCGTGCCTATCGATGTTCCATCCGGCGTATTAGCTGCACTTGGTATTGGCAATACGGTAACTACCCGGTTCAGTCCAAAAAATAAGATCATACTGCTCGAAATTGCCGGTACAGCACTTTTGGCAGACTTAAAGCCAGACTTCAATGCATTAGTCAAATCATATAACGGCATCAATGGGGTGTTGGTGACTGCCAAATCAGATCAAAGCGATTTTGATTTTCATTACCGCTATTTCTGGCCTTGGGCAGGAACGAATGAAGACCCCGTAACCGGAGGAGTGCAAACCTTTCTAACCCCTTTTTGGGTGGAAAGGCTCAATAAAACAAGGCTAAAGGCATTTCAATCATCACAAAGAACAGGTATGATGTCGACAGAACTGCAGGAAGATAAAGTATTGATCTTTGGTGAAGCTGTTGTTGTTTTTGAAGGAGAACTTAAATCCGAAGACTGATGTTAACCGAAATACTGCAAAGTTTATTTACAAGAGATTTAGACAGGCTGCGAACTGAAATCATGTCTTATAAATCGGAAGAAAACCTTTGGAAAACGGATGGCAACATTACCAATTCAGCCGGTAATCTTTGCCTTCACCTTCTTGGAAACTTAAACACTTATATCGGTAAAGAAATTGGCCATACCGGTTATACCAGGAACAGGGAACAGGAATTTTCATTGCAATTAGTACCCCGAGAAGAATTGATTCATGGAATTGACCAGGTTATTTTGACTATCACCGCCGCAATTACAACAATAGATGAAAGCAATTTGCAAGCTAACTATCCGGTTATGGTATTTGAGCAAAAAACAACTACCGGCTATTTATTGGTGCATTTGGCAACACACCTTAGCTACCACCTGGGACAAATTAATTACCACAGAAGAATGCTTGATCGTTAAAGCGGGAGGGTTACAAATAAGCTGATCGCATTGTGAACTCTTTAACATCCCGACACATATATTTGGTTGACCAACCTGCAAAATGAGACATTTCCTTCGCTATTCTATAATCATAGCACTGGCCTGCCTGTTTAATCCCCTGATGGGCAACGCACAAATTCAAAAGATTTATCTCCTTCCAAAAGCCCCGGGCACTGAAAAGCAGTCCAAATTCATCGACTCCATAAGTTTTACCCCATTGGAAATAAAAGACGGTATCGGCCTGGGTTCTTACAGCTATATGGAGGTAACCAATGATAATTTCCTGCTTTTCGATTATACCAATAAAACCATCTTGCTTTATGACAGGAACGGAAAATTTATTCACCAAATAAACTACAAAAAGCTCGGCGACGGGTTTTACCCAAACTATTACGAAGACCTGAACAGAATTTCATTTTTTGGAAATAATAAAAATTATGCGTTAACTCCAAAAGACCGGATTCAAATTAAACTGGATTATAAAAATCCGCGAAATCAGAAATACTTCAAACAATATTTTATTGATTTAAAAGATACCACATACACTATTCAAAAAGGAACGGTTGATGAGAACAATATTGTTGGAGCACAGCCCTTTTATGGCAATTATTATTGGCAGGGCGAAATAAGTACAAGCGAACTTTTTAAAGACAGCATGGAACATGAAGTAAAGATTTACGAGAACAAAAAATTGGTGCAAAGCTATTTTCCGTACAACCGTATCAATGAGCCGCGATATCTCTACACACAGGAAAACGTTGCCAGACACCGGACTGACTCGCCGCATGTTAACTTCATTACCCGGCCGTATTGCGATACCATTTACAAATTGGATCGGGATAAGATGAAACCCGTTTATCATCTCGTTATACCGCTCGAAAACAGCGTACCCCCCTCCCTGTTTACCACCCCGTTTAAAAATAAAACTGAACGTGAAAACTTTGAGCGAAACAATGGGTGGGCGGTCAGGCAGGTTTATAACTTTCATGAAACACCCCGCTTCTTGTTTTTTGCAATCAGGTTTTTTTCAAATTTTGAAACTTACGTGTACCAGAAACAGGGCAATATAACTTACAAGACCAAAAGCATCAAGGCAGACAGTAGCCAGTATAACCTGCAGTTACTCGATAACAATACATTGCGTAAAGGCGACCGCTTGTATAAGCCGCAAAAAGCCGGTGACCTGGTTACCTTTTTCGAGCAACATAAAGATATACCCGTTCCAAAAGAACTCGACGCATTCATCAAACAAAAACCACATCCTGCTTCGCCGGTTATTGTGGCATTTAAACTCAAGACACAGCCGTGAAGCAAACCGTACTCTTTTGTTTATTGATCAGCTATTATGCAGCCGGCCTTGCGCAAACCGGCAAGGTAACCGGTATAGTATCTGATGCCGGCTCTAAAACCCCGCTGGAACTTGCTACAGTTAGCATTTTAAAGCAAGACTCCAGCCTGGTGGCCTACCAGTTGTCAGACAAAGAAGGGAAGTTCACGATTTCAAAGCTTCCGCTGAAGCAGCGATTACTGGTAAGCGTTACCTACACCGGCTACGTGTCATTTTTCTCCGGGGTTGAACTCCAGGCCGGCAAAACCGATACCCTCACCGTAATGCTGGAGGTTAATACGAAAGACAGCAATGCTGTAGTGGTAAGAGCAGTGTCACCCGTGCGGATGAATGGTGATACTTTAGAGATAAATCCGGATGCGTTTAAGATGAAGGAAGACGCCGTGGTAGAAGAATTGCTTAACCAGGTTTCAGGCGTTACCATGTGGTCGGATGGCACCATCACCCTCAATGGCAAACTGGTACAAAGCCTGCTGGTAGACGGCAAGCCTTTTCTCGGCTCATCCGACTCACGGGTTGCAACGCAAAATTTACCCAAGTCTGCGATTGATAAAATACAGCTGTACCAGGAATACGATCGAAGCAACATCAGTCAAACGGGACGTCCGCAGGACTCCCTGCTGACCATGAACATTAAACTTAAAGAGACCAGCAAGCGGGGTTACTTTGGTAAAGCGGGGGCAGGCTTTGGAACCACTAACCGGTTTGAAAGCGATCTTTCTTTCCAGATGTACAACAAACAAACCAGTGCGGGAATCGGCGGAGGTATCAACAATATCAATAAGTCGATCGGCAACGTGCAGGAGATGTTCCAGAATAATACTTATCGCACCAACAACCCCAATCTTTATAATGTCGGGCGTTTTGGCACCAACGGTATCAACAGGAATTATTCTGCAGGCGGAGTGTTGACACATAGCTTTATTGAAGCTGCGAACAGCCGTCAAAACAACCGGGTTGTGGTTAATTACAACACATCCGGTGTAGAGTCATACCTGGCCGACATCAGCCTGCAAAACCGAACCACGATCGATAATCCACAGTTCATCCGCGATGAAGGCACGCAAAGAAGCAGGAGCCAACGACACGATCTTGGCTTAAACTATGTAAAAACAAACAGCTATAACGATAACCTGAACCTCAACGGCTCGTTAAACCAGAATACCGAAAATGGCAATTCCGGAAGGTTTACCGAAGTACGGGACAGTGTTAACCGCCTGCAAAGCACCAACACAAGTAATTCCCTTTTCACCAGGAAGTCAAACAGTCAGTCGTTCAACGGCAGCTTTAGTAAATCCGATTACGAGGATCCTTTAAAAGGTGTATCCATACAGTTCAACGCAAGAAACACCAATAGCAATTCGGAGCGCTCGGTTCTAAGCAACTTTCAATCGTTTACCAGCAGTGCAGGCAACAATGCATTCAACAGGCGATATGTTTCCAACGACCAGAATTCAAGCATCGGGGCGAGCGTCGACTATCTCGGACTAAAACGACTTTTGTTCGGACGATACAACCTGTTCGGGATAAACCTTAACCTTAACCAATCCGTTAACCTCAACCGCACGGTAGAGGAATCCCTGGTAAGCGACTTCGACAGTACATCAAAACAATATGTCATTAACAACAAAGTGTCGTACCAAAACAGAAGGGAAGTTCTTGAGTACGTTCCCGCGCTGGGCTTGTCAAAATCTTTTTTCAGGTATACCGATAAATGGTACCGGAGCGTCTACTTCCAGGCAAGGTTCATGGAGGACTTCAGAACAGATAAAAACGGTTCAGCAACTTTCGCAAAAAGAAATCTCGACCGCTCGTTTCAGTTCTTCCGGCAGGAAGGGAACGTTACTTACCAATATGTGCGCCAGCAAAAATACCAGTACTTCTTAACTGCTAACTATGCTAAAAACTACCTGTATCCTTCGATCGAGCAGTTGTACACCATAGTTGACGATATCAATGTTTACGACATCAGGGTCGGTAATCCCGGGTTGCAAAACACCATCAACCATTCACTCAACATGAATGCGAATTTCAATACGCAAAACCCTAAGTCGTTGTATTCGGTTAACAGTAACTTAAATGGTGGCTATAATAAGGCACTTAATCTCGTTACCGACAGCCTCATCAACGATCCATCCGGTAAAAGGATCTCCTACTATACCAACGCTGGTGAAAGCGAGAATTATAACCTTAACTACAATCTTAATGTGTCGAGAAGGTTTAAAAAGAACAGCATTCAGCTGATGTATAATGGCCAGTTCAGAACGGGAAGAATACCCAACTATATCGATGGCTTTTACAACGTCAGTGAAACGAATAACTTTTCGAACATGGTGAACCTTCAACTGTCTTTGGGTTCTACGTTCATCTTTACGGCAAGTCAAACTTTGCAGCAATTTAAAAGCAGGCAAACAGCTGCTGGGCTCACATCCTTTAAGAATGCAAATAAGATAACAAAGCTGGGAGTCGTTATAAACTCCGGTACCAACTTTACCTTCAGCAGCACGCTCGACCAGATCGATAATTCAAATTTAAACAAGCCAACCATGTTGTGGAATGCTTTTGCAACTTATCGGTTTTGGAAGCGACAGGCCGAATTAAAAGGATCTGCAATGGACATTCTCAAGCAATACCAAAATATCACAAACAGCGTGAATGCTTATGGTACCACTACCAGGGTCACCAATGGCTTGCAGCAATACTTCCTGTTAACCTTATCCTACTACCCGCGTAAGTTTGGTAAAACAGAACTAAAACGCCAGGGCAATTAGTTCAATTCATTAGGGCAGCATACTTCTGAATGCTAACTTTTTACTTCTGAAATTGACTTTTATTGGGCCTGCATTTTAACCGGGATGAGACATCGTTGCGACGCTCCGTGCAACGACGCCACTTTGTGGTACCAACATGCACGCAAAACAAGAGCTACCAGCCAGCATTAAAACGATAAAATTCGACTTCTACTTTTTACTTCTGACTTTTTCCTTTTAACTTTTGACTTTTTACTTTTTACTCCGCTCCAGTTTCAATATCTCCACCCCTGCATCAAGCAACGGACCCGTACCATGTTTTTCATTTAAGCCTACAGGCCTGTTGTAATAAAACACAAGGTTCTCCTGTATGCCCGTGCCCACGCATATGTCTTTCAGTTGACCAAGCTCATTGATCTTGTGTTTCTTTAGACCTTCCCAACCGATTGTCGCGATGGAAGCATAACGCGCATCAATCCAACCCTCGTTAACAGCATGAGCTATCCCGTAAACAAACATTGCAGAACACGAAGATTCAAGGTAAGAGTCGGTTTTGTCAAGCACCTGGTGCCACAAGCCTTCGGCACTTTGGTAACGTGCGATCCCGATAATTTGCCGCTCCAGCAAATCAACCAGATGTTGCCTTTGCTGGTGCCGGGCCGGCAAATGGTCGAGCAGGTGGATGGTCGCTAACATGATCCAGCCATTGCAGCGGCCCCAGTGCGCAACACCGTTACGTTTAAGATCGCTGTACCAGGTGTGCCAGTAGATTTCCTTTTCCGCGTCCCACAAGTACTTATTAAAATTTACAACCTGCCTGATCGCGTCGCTAAAATACTTCGCCTCTCCGGTCATTTTACCCATACGTGCAAGAAAAGGAACACTCATATAAAGGTCATCCGCCCACAGGGTCATCTCGTGGGGAAACGCTCTTACAAATGTTCCATCTTTTAGCCGTGCACGATCCTGGGTGAGGTGTTTAGCGGCTCTTTCTACATAGGCTTTGTATTCAGGTTGTTTTACATGGTTGTAAACATCGATAATGCTTGCGCTCATGGCGCCGAAATCATCCAGCTCATCCATGGTAAAAAACTCACCATAGGGATAAGTATAGTGTTTCACTTCGTGCTTAAACCGCTGTTCGAATACCTTGTAATTATCAAATCCAAACTGGATATGCCTGGCCGGGTACTCCTTGTACTTTTGTTCATTCAGATAGTTGCCCAGGTTTAGCATAGCAATATTCAATACTCCATGGGTATAATGCCAGCCGGTATAAGGTGTGGCATATTTCACAGGTACACCTTCCGGAACATCCTTGGCCGATTGGTAAGCTTTTTTGTCATTTACCCCTTCAAAACCCAGCTTTGTTTCTTTAATAATCTGATCTGCAATTTTACGTACAACAGCCTCATTGGTTTGTGCATGCACAACTGCTGAAAAGGCAAAAAACAGTAAGCTGTAAAGCATCTTCGACATCATAGTGGAATTACGATTTATCGTTGTCTATAATCCGCCTAAGTTAGTGCATGAGCGCTGCAATATCAGCCACAAACGTGTTGGTATTCGCACACCGCCATTGCGACGAAGGAAGCAATCCCATCTTTCCACACCGTCATTGCGACGAAGGAAGCAATCCCATCTTCGCACATCGTCATTGCGATGAAGGAAGCAATCCCTTGTTTTAACATAGTGAACCCTCGCCTAACGATGAACGATAAATGCATTTCCGCGCACAATCCGCAATCCCATGTCGGCACCGTCATTGCGACGAAGGAAGCAATCCCTTGTTTTAACATCGCAAGCCCTCTCCTAACGATGAACTATGAACAATGAATGCATTTCCGCGCACAATCCGCAATCCCATGTCGGCACCGTCATTGCGACGAAGGAAGCCATCCCTTGTTTTAGCATCGCGAACCCTCGCCTAACGATGAACTATGAATGATGAATGCATTTCCGCGCACAATACGCAATCCCATCTCGGCACCGTCATTGCGCCGAAGGAAGCAATCCAATCTTTGCACATCGTCATTGCGACGAAGGAAGCAATCCCATCTTTCCACACCGTCATTGCGACGAAGGAAGCAATCCCTTGTTTTAGCATCGCAAGCCCTTGTGATAGCAGTCAGCTAACGTAATGCGGATCGTCATTGCGACGAAGGAAGCAATCCCTTGTTTTAGCATCGCGAATTGGGGCCTAACGATGAACGATGAATGATGAATGCATTTCCGCGCACAATCCGCAATCCCATGTCGGCACCGTCATTGCGCCGAAGGAAGCAATCCCTTGTTTTAGCATCGCAAGCCCTTGTGATAGCAGTCAGCTAACGTAATGCGGATCGTCATTGCGACGAAGGAAGCAATCCCTTGTTTTAGCATCGTGAACTGTTGCCTAACGATGAATGATGAATGCATTTCCGCGCACAATCCGCAATCCCATGTCGGCACCGTCATTGCGACGAAGGAAGCAATCCCTTGTTTTAGCATCGCGAACTGTTGCCTAACGATGAACTATGAATGATGAATGCATTTCCACGCACAAGCAATCCCATGTCGGCACCGTCATTGCGCCGAAGGATGCGCTCCCTTGTTTTAACATCGCAAGCCCTCTCCTAACGATGAACTATCAATGATGAATGCATTTCCGCGCACCCCAACGGAATCCCCATGTTCGTACCTTCATCAGGACGAAGGAGTGAATCCTCGTTCTAACAAATCAACTTCTCAATTTGTCTTTCGACTTTTTACTTTTGACTTTTTACTTTTTAATTTTCCCGCTATGATGATCCACTTAATCGATGGCACCTACGAATTGTTCAGGCACTTTTATGGACAGCGTCGCTTTAACAAGGGTAAGGATAAACCATTCGGTGCTGTTGTTGGTGTACTCAACGGAATTTTGGCAATGATCGAAAAAGGTGCGACCCACCTCGGGGTTGCCACGGATCATGTAATCGAATCATTTCGAAACGAGCTCTGGCCGGGTTACAAAACAGGTGAAGGCATTGACCCTTCCCTGTTGGCACAGTTCCATCCGCTGGAAGAAGCGCTGGCGTTGATGGGGGTTGCCGTATGGCCCATGGTTGATCTCGAAGCTGACGATGCCCTTGCATCAGCCGCACACCTTGCTGCAACCGATCCCCGGGTGCAGAAAATATGTATCTGGACTCCCGATAAAGATCTCGCACAATGCGTACAGGAAGACTATATCGTGCAGGTTGATGGCAAAGCTGAAGCCATCCGGGATGCAACAGCCGTGATCAGAAAATTTGGTGTAGCACCCCCACTGATTCCCGACTTCCTGGCGCTTGTAGGCGACAAGGCAGATGGCTTCCCCGGTATAACGGGCATAGGCAAAACCGGTGCAGCACGTTTGTTAAACCAATATGGACCAATTGAAAATTTCCCCGAAAATGTGCTCGGTGCACACCGCAAAGACGCATTACTATTTAAACGCCTGGCCAAGCTGCGAACCGATGAACCGTTGTTTAAGAATATCGACGAGTTGCATTGGCAGGGACCAACCGCAGCTTTCGAAGTGTTTACACATCAGATCGGCGAAGCCCGCCTGCTCGAACGGGCAAATGTTGCAGCAGCAAATCTCAACAGCAAAGATTGATTATTCGAGACGCGATCGTACAGCCCGGGTAAAATACCTATCGGAACCAACACCGGGTAGGTAGCAGCACACACCGTTACATAGTAGACTGCACATACGCGTAAGTGAGTATTTTGAGAAGGGTGGCAGCATTGCCATCAGGTGGTAGCAGGCAAAAAAGGATGACTAAGTTGTGTCTTGCGGCCGGTATAAAGTAACGCCAAAAAAAAAGGCACTTAAAAAGTGCCTTGGTGATCCGGCTGGGACTCGAACCCAGGACCCATACATTAAAAGTGTATTGCTCTACCAACTGAGCTACCGAATCTCGTTCTTTATGGTTATTTAGAACTACCCTGTTTTTATTAGGGAGTGCAAAAATACAGGCTACATTAGTTCCACCCAAATTTTTTAAAACATTTTATTTTCAAGCCATTCGCGTACATGCTTAATCTCGAACAAGTCAATTATTTTTACCACCTCAAATGTAGCTTATGGCCTATTTTACCAATAAGGTTGTTGTCGTCACCGGTGGAAGTGAAGGCATTGGCAAGGCCCTGGTCGACCTGTTGCTCGAGCGCGGGGCAAAGGTGGCTACCTGCGGCAGGAACTACGATAAGCTTTACCTGCTGCAAACCCTGCACACCCGGAGCCAGTTACACATCTTCGCGGCCGATGTAAGCATTGAACATGAATGCCGCAACTTCATTGAGTCAACGATAGCTACATTTGGAACCATCGATATCCTGATCAACAACGCCGGCATCTCCATGCGGGCACTGTTTAAGGAACTCGAGTTGGAAACTATTCGCAAGCTAATGGATGTAAACTTCTGGGGAACGGTTTATTGCACCCGGTTCGCACTTCCCGAAATCATCAAAAACAAGGGCACCATTGCAGGCATATCATCTGTTGCAGGTTTCCGTGGCTTGCCCGGACGAACAGGCTACAGCGCCAGTAAATTTGCGGTTACCGGCTTCCTGGAGTCACTTCGGCTTGAGCTCATCGGCGATGGGGTAAATGTTATGTGGGTGTACCCGGGATTTACTTCCAGCAATATTCGTAATGCCGCCCTCAACAAAGACGCGCAGCCGCAGGGTGAAAGTCCCATGGACGAGGGCAAGATGATGACGGCAACAGAATGTGCCAACCACATACTCGATGCCATCTCCAAAAGGAAAAGAACACTTTTACTCACCTCCATCGGCAGGCAAACATATGTGCTTGCCAAATATTTTCCGGCACTTGCCGATCGGCTTATCAGGAAATTCTACTTTAAAAAAGGCAAGCTGGTTCAATAAGCCGATTTTCAAAGAACAGCAATTTTCATTTGTCAAATGTGCATTCAAGGTCATTACCGGTTTATTTACGCACACTTCCTGAATGTTGCCGGTTGCACGTCGAAATTTGCGATCGCGTTGCATTGTATTTAACCGGTTCATTTTAAATCCACTTACACTCAGCGGGATCGTTGCGCTATACAAATGCCGGTTAAATGAGCAACTGCCCTACTCCGCTGCTTCGTATCCAATAGCGTTGATCAATTCACATCGAACTTACGTATGCCTATAATTACACTTACAACAGATTTTGGCCAGCAGGACTACCTTGTCGCTGCAGTAAAGGGTCAATTGTACAGTGCAAACAGGAACCTTACTATTGTCGATATATCGCACCAACTCTCTTCTTTTAACTATCCACAAGCCGCTTATTTTTGCGACAGTGCCTTCCGGTATTTCCCGTCCGACACCATCCACGTTATTCTCGTGAACATGTTCGACGACAAACCCACCCGTATGTTGCTGGCTTGCCATAACGAGCAATACATCGCCTGTGCCGACAACGGCCTGCTCACCATGATTGCAGATGGAACGCCTTCGGAGGTAGTGGCCTTACCCTTGCCTGAAAGTATGCTTCCAACAACGCTAACCTGCACCATGGTTATTGCAAACGCGGTGCAGGAAATTGTTCAGGGAAATACGCTGAAACATATCGGTAAGCCAGTCACCTCAATCGTGGAAAAGCTCCGGCTTAAATATGTGAACAGTCCTACAACCATGGAGGGACAAATCCTGTACATCGACAACTTCGAAAATGTAATCGTAAACATCACCAAAGACGATTTCGACAGGGAAAGAAATGGCCGTTCGTTCAAAATTGTTTTCAAACGCGATGAGGTGATCGATACCATCAGCGAGTCGTATGCCGACGTCATGCAAGGTGAAAAGGTGGCGTTTTTTAATTCTGCCGGCTACCTCGAAATAGCCATCAACAAAGGCAATGCGGCGGGCCTCTTTGGATTACAGGGTTTCTCCGAAGCTATGCAAAAGCAGTCCATTGCTTTGCAGAATAAATGGTTCTACCAAACAGTAAAAATCTTTTTCGAGTAATGCTCATACGAATTGTAAAAATGACCTTTCGGCCCGATGGGGTCAGCGACTTCACGCAATTGTTTGAAAGCCGCAAGCACCTTATCAGGAACTACGCCGGTTGCAATCACCTTGAGCTTTGGCAGGATCAATCCGACAGCCGTGTGTTCTTCACCTATAGTATCTGGGACCGTCCTGAAAGCCTGGAGCAATACCGCACTTCACATTTCTTCAACGAGACCTGGCAACAAACTAAGAAGTTGTTTCAGGCAAAACCCGAGGCATGGTCCGTCAATCAACTCGCCGTAATACAATAGCCATTAACTTTATGGCTACACCTTACTCCTGCTGATGAAATATTTGTTGAAGCCTGTACAATGGATCTACTGCGTTTATGCTTTAATCACCTTTGCAGCAATAATGCTTCTTGCCCTGCCCTTTGTTGTAATAGCATCATTTCTTGGCGCAATCAAAGGCGGAAATTTCATTTACAAAATTTGTAAAGTCTGGGGTATTTTATGGTATGCCCTGGTTGGTGTATGGCATAAAAACATTTACGAAAAACCGCACAACTTCAACGACCATTTCATCTTTGTAGCCAACCATACTTCCTACATGGACATACCCGCAGTAATCATGTGTATGTATCAGCCCGTTCGCGTATTGGGTAAGTATGAAATGGTAAAATTTCCCATCTTTGGCTACATCTATAAATGTGCGGTCATCACAGTCGATCGAAGCAGTTCGGAGCGTCGTGCACAAAGTGTTCGCCAACTTAAGGCAGCACTTCGTAAAAACATTTCAATATTCATCTTCCCCGAAGGCACGTTTAACGAAACCGGTGCACCATTAAAAAACTTCTACGATGGTGCATTTCGTATTGCCATCGAAACGCAAACACCTATCAAGCCGCTGTTGTTTATCGATGCAATCGACCGCTTGCATTATCGCAGTATTTTCGAACTTACACCAGGCCCTAACCGGGTGGTTTATCTCGAGGAAGTTCCGATCGAAAATCGCACCATGCACGACCTCCCCGAACTCAAAAAAAAGGTTTACGATATCATGGAAGCCGGCCTTCGCAGGTATCGCAACTATCCTGATGTTGATGCTGCTGCCGTTAACCAACCCCGTAAACAAGGGTAGCCTCTGTAGCGGAATTTTTTGGTTGCAGGCAATTGATCCCTGATGGAGCAATGGTTGCGACGCTCCGTTCAACGGCATCCCATTGTGCATCAACCCGCTCCACAACACCAGAATATAACCAGGTTACCCCAGGTATGATTGAATGAAGCAACAATCGTCATCCATCAAGGCAGCATGCCTTAAATTACTTTTCTACAAAAAGTTGATCATAAGCTAAAGCTTTATATCTTATCTGGATTGGCGTTAAATTCGCGTTCACCCATGACAGCTCCCGATAGTAATCCCAGCCTGTTTTCCGATGAACCCGCAGTTCCCCTGCTCCCGCTGGTTGAACAGGAACGGCCGGGCGAGCCGCAGCTGTACGCAGAGGTGATTATACCCCTGGCTTTACCACGAAATTATACCTGGTCGATACCCGCCCAATTCAGGCAAAGCATTCAAATGGGTAGCCGTGTAGAGGTCGTTTTGGGAAAACACAAGCGATACGCAGGAATTGTAAAAACAATCCACGGCCGAAAGCCGGCAGCTTTCCAACCAAAAGAACTGTTGAATGTACTCGACAGCGACCCGCTGGTATTCGGCCACCAGCTGGCTCTCTGGAAGTGGATCGCCGAATATTACATGTGCAGCGAAGGCGAGGTCATGCAGGCTGCCCTGCCTTCTCACCTGAAGCTTTCGAGTGAAACAATACTGAGCTTCAACGAAGCGTTTGGCGACGATTTTAGTGGTATGTCCGACGAAGAATTCCTGGTGAGTGAAGCCCTGCTGTTGAAGAAAGAACTCCGGCTTAGCGAGGTTCAGGACATCCTGGACATTTCCCATGTATATCCCATTATCAAGAAACTTATCGATAAAGGTGTGTGTGTTGTTTGGGAGGCACTTAAGGAAAAGTACCGCGAGAAGACGGAAACCTACGTTGTACTTAATCCAACATACAACAACGAAGAGCAACTATCTCAACTCCTCAACAACTGGAGCCGCGCGCCAAAGCAAATGGAACTGTTACTGGCCTACCTGCACCTCGTGAAAACAGTGGGAGAAGTAACCCAGCCGGAACTCCTTAAGAAATCAAATGCATCGCCGGCACAGCTAAAGGGGTTAGCAGATAAAAACATTCTCTTTCTTCAAAAACGTTCCACTGACAGAATACAAAGCCTGCCAAAAGATGTAACCATCGACTTTGAACTCTCCGATGCGCAATTGCTTGCCGCCGACGAAGTGCTTAATGTATTTAACGACAAAGTTGTTTGCTTGCTCAAGGGGGTTACAGCAAGCGGCAAAACGCAGATTTACATCAAACTCATCGAGCAATTCATCAAGTCGGGTGACCAGGTGCTTTACATGCTGCCCGAAATAGCCCTAACAGCGCAAATCATCCGGCGTCTGCAAAAACACTTTGGGGGCTTCATCACCATTTATCATTCAAAGTTTAACCCCAATGAACGCGTGGAAATCTGGAATAAAATAAAAACCGGCGAAACAAAGGTCATTCTGGGTGCAAGGTCTTCCCTGTTCCTGCCATTTAAGAAATTGGGCCTGGTGATCGTAGATGAAGAGCACGATCCCTCATTTAAGCAACAGGAACCAGCGCCACGCTACCATGCACGCGACGCAGCCATCTACTATGCCTCCTTGTTTAATGCAAAAGTACTACTGGGCAGCGCCACTCCCTCAATCGAAAGCTATTACAATTGCCAGTCGGGCAAATATGGACTGGTAACATTAACCGAACGTTTTGGCAATGTAAAGATGCCCGATATCGAGCTCGTTGATGTTAAAACCGTAATGACCAAAGACCGCAGTAAAGTGATTTTATCACCCCGCCTTATAGAAGCCATTACCGATAGCTTGCAACAGGAAAAACAGGTCATTCTTTTTCAGAATCGTCGCGGTTATTCACCTTACCAGATCTGCGGCACTTGCGGCTGGATACCGCAGTGTGAAAACTGTGATGTAACCCTCACCTATCACAAGGCAAAAAATAAGCTACAGTGCCATTACTGTGGTACCACTTATCCTGTGATTCTTACCTGTGCAGCATGCGGCAGCCACAACTTTATGCAGAAGAATTTTGGCACCGAAAAAATCGAAGAGTCACTAACCGAAGCTTTTCCGCAAGCAAAGATTGCCCGTATGGATTACGACAGCATTAAGGGTAAACACGATCATGATGCGCTGATTAAACTATTTGAACAGAAAAAGCTTGATATACTTGCAGGCACACAAATGGTGGTGAAGGGCCTAGACTTCGAACATGTGAACCTGGTTGGCGTTATTGACGCGGACGGCATTCTGAACTTTACCGACTTCAGGGTTAATGAGAGGGCCTTCCAGCTGATGGAACAGGTTAGTGGGCGTGCGGGTCGCAGGGATCAGCAGGGCAAGGTGCTCATCCAGGTCAATAATGTTAAGCATCCGGTACTGCAATTTGTAAAGGATCATGATTATGAATCCATGTACGCGTTTGAGATTGAAAACCGGAAAAACTTTGCCTATCCACCGTTTACGAGAATCATTCAAATCACCTTTAAACATAAGGAGAAAGTAGTTGCAGAAGAAGCAGCAAACATTATGTCGCAGGCACTTTTGGCAAAGTATGCAAACTACCTGAGCGGCCCGGCAGAACCCGTAGTGAGCCGTGTACGCAATCAGTACCTGATGGAATTATTATTGAAGCTTCCCAAAGATGCCCCGCTGATCCACCAGTGCAAAAGGGACATCCTGCAGCAACAGGCCATCATCCAATCGAACAAACGTTATCGCCAGGTACACATCATCGCCGACGTCGACGCCGTATAGTTCTCCGCCGCTCGTGTCTGTCATTTCCCTTGTGTCAATCCTCCCGCTCGTGTCTGTCATCCCGCTCGTATCTGTCATCCCGACGAAGGAGGGATCTCTATAAAAATGATGAAGTCTGAACGATGAATGATGAGCTATTCGCGAACTGTTATTAGACGCAGCAGGAGTCTCAGCTCTCATTCCATCATTGCACCGGTTGGTTTTCAACTCAGGTGTCATTGCAAAGAAAAGGGGATCTCATCGCGGTCTGAACAGTTCCGCAGAACTACAATCCACATTCAGCGTATAATACCGTTTACTAAGTTTGTCGGCGAAAATGGGGTGAATAAAGCGATGCGGTAAAAGTGAGTGACACCCCCGTCCGAACCGGTTCCTCCGGGCGGGCGTCCGAACGGGGTTCATCCGGGCCGGCAACGATGGAGAATAGCATTCCTGCAGCTGGTCACCAAAAAATGATTTGAAGTAACCGGCGTTAACTTAGCATACAACATACTACAGAATCCCCACCCTTTCTCCTCATCCCAGAACCTACTCATAACTCTTAACTCATAACTCTCAACTCCATACCCTTCATCCAACATTTAGCATACAACATTCAACATAACCCCAAACCTTTCCCCTGATTACAAAGCCCACTCATAACTCTTAACTCATATTTCTCAACTCCATACCCTTCATCTAACATTTAGCATACACATTCAACATAACCCCAAACCTTTCCCCTGATTACAGAGCCCACTCATAATGCTTAACTCATAATGCTCAACTCTCTACTCCTCATTCAACATTTAGCAGACAACATTCAACATAGCCCTAACCGCTTATCTCATCATACCGGTAAACCTTAACCCCGGATACACTTGATTTTGCTACAGCAACCATCTTTTGCGCGACTGTTGCCGCTTCAATGGCCCTGAACTTTCGTAGCGGACCCATCATCATGAATCCGAATACATTCATAAGCACCTTTCCCACCTTTTCACCAAGTCTAAACTCGTTTCGTTCGCCAAGCAGCATCGAAGGTTGAAAGATGTGTACCGCCTGGAACGGTAATGTTTTGACTGCTTCTTCAACACTACCCTTTAAGCGCAGGTAATGGTTTCGGGATTTTGCATTTGCACCAACAGACGACACCAACAAAAAGTTTTTGTATCCACGCCCTGCAGCCGCCGTCGCGGCACCAACTGGAATATCATAGTCGATCCTGCGATAGGCTTCCAGGTCGCCTTTTACCTGCTTCAAGGTGGTTCCTATACAACAGAACAAACTGTCGCCTGCCCCAAGCTTCTGTTGCAGCTCCGCCTTGTCCTCAAGATTACATATTACCACTTGCAGCCTGGGATGCTCAATCTGTATTGGCTTTCTTACCAATACCCGTACCATTGTAAAGGTCTCGTCTTGCAGCAATAATTTTAAAACATGACCACCGGTCAACCCCGTAGCGCCTAAGACCACTGCCGTTTGTCCGACCATAATTTGCTATTTTGTGTTGGAATTCACTCCATGCAAATTCAAGAAAATATTTCACTTAAGCCTTACAATACTTTTGGCATTAACGCTACTGCAAAACACTTTGCCCCTTTCGCCGATGTTGATCAACTTAACCAGCTGTTGGACCTGAAGGGAACAGGTAGTCCCCTGATACTGGGTGGAGGAAGCAACATGTTATTAACCCGGGACCTCGATACCCTGGTGCTGAAAAATGAAATCACCGGAATTACAATAACCGGTGAAGACGAAAACCATTTTTACGTTACCGCGGGCGGCGGAGAAAACTGGCACAAGTTCGTATTACACTGCATTGATCATGGATATGCCGGTGCCGAAAACCTAAGTCTTATTCCGGGTAGCGTTGGCGCCAGTCCCATGCAAAACATAGGTGCTTATGGGATGGAACTAAAAGACATCTTCTATCAGCTCGAGGCCTTCCATATCGCCGATCGTCAACTGGTTCATTTCAAGCTGAATGATTGCAGGTTTGGATACCGCGACAGTGTGTTTAAGGGAAAGTACAAAAACCAGTTTGTGATCACGAGTGTCACTTTCCGCTTGCTGAAAACACCAAAATTTAATATCACCTATGGCGCGATTCAGCAGGAGCTGAATGCTATGAACATTAACGACCTGAGTATTCGTGCCGTATCGCAAGCGGTTATCAATATTCGCCGCAGCAAGCTCCCGGATCCGAATGTTATTGGTAATGCCGGAAGCTTCTTTAAAAATCCAAGTGTTCCAACTGAACAATTCGAGGTGTTAAAACGAAACTTTCCCGGTATAGTTGGCTTTTCAAATGGCAGTAATTACGTGAAGCTTGCCGCCGGTTGGCTGATCGAACAATGTGGATGGAAGGGTTACCGCAAAGATGATGCAGGATGTTATGATAAACAGGCGCTCGTGCTCGTAAATTATGGCGGTGCTTCGGGAACCGACATCCTTGCTTTATCTACCGAGATTATGCATAGTGTAGAAAAGAAATTTGGCGTACTACTCGAGCGGGAAGTGAATATTATATAGCTAATGCAGCGTTTTTTGATCATCGGTGTTCTTAATGAGACAATCGATACAGTATGAAGAAGATGTTGCTTTCGTTATGCACCATGATGGTGCTTTCAGGTACGATCATGGGCCAAAAAGCGGCCAAAGTAGTTTACGCGGAACTTGGCGGTCCAGGCCTTGCTTCAATCAACTACGACATGCGCTTTGCCAAAAGGGAAGATGGCTTTGGTTTTCGTGCTGGTGTTGGTGGATTTTCTATTGATAATACAAGCATTTTACTGGTCCCGCTTGGCGTGAATTATATTGTAAGCAAAGACAAAAGAAACTACTTCGAAACCGGCGCGGGGGTAACATTTGTCAGCGCTAACGAAAATGATCCGTTTTACTCCGACGATAGTCGTTTCAGGGGCACCTTCGGACACTTAAACATTGGCTATCGCCTGCAACCTGCAGATGGCGGTTTCTTTTTTAGAGCTGCGGTAAATCCCATTTTTGGTAACAACGGCTTTTTCCCATTTTACGGAGGAATTGCGTTTGGTTACAAGTTCTAAGTGACTGCAAGTGAGATTTTATTCTGCTACTGCTTTCATACAAGATTAAACGTGACAAGCTCAAGCGATATACAACGGTAATTTTTACCTGATACCATAGAAAAGGCCGGCAACGAATAAATCGTTCCGGCCTTATTATAGTATTGAAGTTCCTATGCGAGCACTGGTATTTTGCCTTTCTTAATACCGTACAAAGCGAAGCACACGATCCGGGAGTCCTACCTGAAGTCGTCGTCGGTCAGGTCATCTTCTTCCTCCTGCATCTGTCCGAGGTTCATCATGCTGCCAATAAGATCTTTAAACACAATCCTGCCCTCTATCATCCGCTTACTGATCAGCGAATAAGTCGCAAGTCCGTGTAGAACAAACTCCATCAACAGTGCGTTCTCCTTTTGGTTGGCTTGTGGAAAATGCTTCTTCACAAATGCATGTAGACCATCCACCTGGTAAAGCGCATTCACCTTTAGCGCATCAGTGCTGTCAAGGGTAAGATCGAGATGGTTACCGGCATCAAACCACCTTGTAATGGCTTTATACGGATTTTCATCCTCGGCTTTTGGGGCCTGGCTACCTTTGCCTGTTGTGGTAGGCTTTCTTTTTTTAGCAACTTCAGGATTTGGAAAATACTGCAGAAACTGGGTCCTGATTGCCTTGTCCAACAGGTTAACGGCAACCTGGTAAGGTCCTTCCTGCTCACCTTCGTATACCAGTTCTATTTTTCCGGTGATGGAAGGAATAATACCCATCAGATCGCTGATCCAAACCTGGGTTTGTGTTTCACTGTGAATGATTGCACGTCGCTCAGCACTGCTCACCGCATTTTCGTACGCAGCTATTGTTAACCTGGCGCTTACCCCGCTTTTCTTGTCGACATATTCATTGCTGCGGGCTTCGAAAGCTACCTGTTCGATCAACCGTTTTACCAGGTCGCTTACATTAACCCTGGTTAGCTGTTCTTCCAGCACATCTGCTTCCTGCTCGGTAATGGCCAGGGAGGTTTCAATGGTACGTGGGTAGTGGGTGAGTATCTGGCTTTCTATCCGGTCTTTCAATGGAGTCACGATACTTCCGCGATTGGTGTAATCCTCCGGGTTTGCCGTAAATACAAACAGAATGTCAAGCGGCATTCTTAATTTGAACCCCCGGATCTGGATATCACCTTCCTGCAGGATATTAAAGAGGGCAACCTGTATCCTGGCTTGTAAATCGGGCAACTCATTAATCACAAAAATTCCACGGTTACTGCGTGGAATGATACCATAGTGAATCACCAGCTCATCAGCAAAGCTGAGCTTGAGGTTTGCAGCTTTAATCGGGTCAATGTCACCAATAAGATCAGCCACACTAACGTCGGGGGTAGCAAGTTTTTCACCATAGCGTTCACCCCGGTGTATCCATTGAATAGGGGTGTTATCGCCTTCTTTAACAATGAGGTCTTTTGCAAACCTGCTTAACGGGTTAAACGGATCATCATTGATTTCACTGCCTTCCACCGTTGGAATGTACTCGTCTAATAAGTCGATAACCTGCCGCGCCATCCTTGTTTTCGCCTGTCCCCTTAAACCCAGGAACAGGATATTGTGGCGGCTAAGAAGTGCACGCTCTGTGTCTGGAATTACACTGTCTTCGTACCCTAGTATACCCGGAAATGGATTCTCTTTGGCCTTTATTTTCGTGATGAGGTTTTCTCTTATTTCTTCTTTTATGTTCCTGCTTTTGTAACCGCTCTTCTTAAGATCACCAAGTGTCTTAATTTTCTTTATGTCCATGTTTAAGTAATCAGCTGTTTAAATTGTAAATAAGTGTTTGATCTGAGTTTCTGTACCACATGTACTTTGTTGCGGATACATTATAGCGCGGCATTAGTAAACGGTTTTGCGTTTGCCACTTTCGAAATCTTTAAAAATAAATGAACCAAGTTTATCCAGTGAAGCAAAAAACGCCTTGCCATTATTGGTTTCGGTGAACTCCTGGACAAATCGCTGTAAATAAGGATCACTTGCGATCATAAACGTCGTAATGGTGATCTTTAGCTTCTTGCATTGCGCTGCCAGGTTTATACACCTGTTTACGACTTTGCGGTCGAGCCCAAAGCTGTTTTTGTAATACTTCTTACCAATCTTTAAACAGGTGGGTTTTCCATCGGTGATCATAAAAATCTGCTTGTTAGGATTTTTTCGTCTCCGCAACAGATCCATTGCAAGTTCGAGCCCCGCTACCGTATTGGTGTGGTAAGGGCCCACCGTAAGATATGGCAGGTCTTTAATTTCAATGGTCCAGGCATCGTTTCCAAAAACAACGATATCCAGGGTGTCTTTGGGGTACCGGGTAGTGATCAGTTCACTGAGCGCCATGGCTACTTTCTTTGCAGGCGTAATCCGGTCCTCGCCATACAGGATCATAGAATGCGAGATGTCGATCATCAGCACCGTAGAGGTCTGTGTTTTGTAATCGGTCTCCCTGATGTGAAGGTCATCCTCATGCATACTAAAGCTCTCCACCCCATGGTTGATCTGTGCCGTACGTATGCTTTCTGTAAAGTCAATCTGCTCCAGCGTATCGCCAAACTGGAACGGTCTTACGTCGGAACTTGTTTCGTCTCCGCCCCCCGGTTTAAAGGTGTTGTGGTTTCCCTGCTTCGACTTCTTGAGCTTACCAAAGATTTCTTCGAGGCTGCTTTTCCGGATCCCCTGTTCTGTTTTTGGTGTAATCGATATTGAACCAGTAGCAGGGTCTTCGTCCAGGTACCCCTTCTCTTTGAGTTCGTCCATAAAATCGCCCATCCCATAATCATCATCGGTAAGCTTGTATTGCTGGTCCAGTTGATTCATCCATTGCAATGCTTCACTTACATCGCCGCTTGTATAGGTGAGTAGCTGCATGAAAAGGTTCAGCAGTTCTTCAAAACGGGTTTTGCCTTCGAGGTTGGGGTCAAACTTTGTAAAACGGTGTCCTAACATATAGATTATTTTAAGGCGGCTGGGTTTGATGTTACAACATTTAAGCCATTCAAAAGGTTCAGGTTCCAGTCGTTGTCCATATGCCAGCCGGGGAGACAACCTCAACTATTGACCTTTTTTGAATGACATTCAGGCAGGGAAATTATGCAGCAGCGGGGTATTGTAAAACAGCAGACAAAATTAATCAGAAATAACGATATCCTGGCCAAATTACAATCCATTAGCCTATCTAAACCACAAACCTCTATAAAAAGAAAACCCCGCCCTTGCTTTCACACGGCGGGGAGAAAACAGCGGTTGCCCGCTTATTTTTTACCAGTATTCTTATGGAGTTTTTCCAGCATCTGTCCGGTCGGGTCTTGCAGCAGCTGGAGCCGGGGACGTATTGATATTGGCCCCCGTTTCAGGTGTCTTTGATGCAGTATTAAACATTTGCTCCATATTGTCGAGCGCACCAAGATACTGTTCAGCCGTTTTGCGATCATAATCCATCCATTCGGCTTTAGAACCATTAAGTGAGTTATAGAACTTGATCTGCTGTTGAAGGTCTTTTTTCACTGAGCTGGTAACCTTTTTAGCCAGCTCCTTTGCATCCGACCGGTAACAAGCTTCCAGGAACGCAAGCGAATTTCGGTTATGCTGGTTTCCACGGCTAATGTGCCCATATGGGAAATTCTCCTGCAACATCATCTTGTCAACTTTCTCCAGTGCTTTGCGCGCATCCTCTTTCCTGTTCTTAGAAGAAAGATCGTATGCCAGTTCAGTGTACGCACTACGAATAGAGTTCAGGTGGCGACGATTTTCTTCGTCGAAATAAACACCGGGGATATTTGCATTTCCAAAAGCAAACTTGTTCATGAGTTTGTCAACCATCCAGTCGGTATTCACCTGCTCGCCAACTACGGGCACAAGGCGGTAGGCAAGCCCGTCTTTCCTGAGATAGGAACCAAAGCCAAGCTCATCAAATGGCGATGTAAAGTAAATGGGTCGTGACCATTTGTTTGCGGCAATCACGTTCAGCACCGCAAGGTCATTTTTCATCAGGTTGTTTTTGCCTTCAGGAAGTTTAAACCGCATATCGGTAACAACGCTGTCGGCAGCAGTTACTGTCCCGTTTTGTTTAACTGCATTTACGTCTACAGGAACCGACACATTTCTTACGGGGAAGGTATTAATCATATCGCCACCGCCACCGCTCATCATCTTTGCAGGGTCATCGCTACCAACATAGTTTTTCATGAGGTCATAAAGATCGAAAAACTGGTTATCGCCAACGCCCTCAACAGGCCTGTACTGAATATAGTCGCGTTTACGTCCCTGCACCTGCTCAGGAGACCAAATGACATCGATCGGATTGCTTGCGTTCACCTTGTAACGAAGTTGGTTGATATACCAGTCGATACCCAATAAGCTATAGTTAATAACGCGGATATCCCGGCGAATGCCTTCAACTTCCTGCGCATACCATAACGGGTAAGTATCATTATCTCCGAACGTAAACAAGATTGCATTTGGTGCACAACTTTCGAGATAGTCTTTCGCAAGGTCACGCGCAAGTTGTTTCTTACTGCGATCATGGTCGTCCCACTCCTGGGCCGCCATTAAAACGGGTACTGCTAAAAGGCAAATAAGGGTAGCAAGATTCGTAGCAATGTTACCACTAAGCTTTTTAGAGAGCCAGTCTCTCACCTGTAAAACACCCAGACCAATCCAGATTGCAAAGGCGTAGAAAGAACCAACATAGGCGTAGTCACGTTCCCTTGGTTGGTTGCCCGCCTGGTTCAGGTAAAGCACAATAGCGAAGCCGGTAAAGAAAAACATCAGGAAGGTTACAAAAGCGTCTTTCTTGTCTTGTTTGGACTGGTAATACACACCAATTACACCCAGGATAAAAGGCAATAAAAACAGGGTATTATGGGCCTTGTTGTTTTTGCTGCTGTCCGGCATCAGGCTTTGATCGCCATACATGGTGTTATCAATAAAAGGAATACCTGTTATCCAGTTACCATCACGGATGTTACCGTTGAATATGCCTTGTACGTCGTTTTGTTTACCGGAGAAGTTCCACATAAAATATCGGAAATACATCCAGTAAAACTGGTAACCGGTAAAAAACTTCAGGTTATCACCAAAATTTGGATCGCGCTCATAACTTCCATCCTGCAAGCGGTTGATACCAAGGAACTGTGCGTAGTAATCGGCATGGCCCTGGTCGTTACTGGCATCCCAAACCCTCGGGAAAAGCATCTCCTGTGATGGGTCGTACACATAATGCCCATCTTTACCATTTTCAACATACCGGCCGTTTGCCTTTATGTATTTGGTAGAAGTTTCTTTATAGTCAACCGGCCTTGCAGTGAACTTTTGGCCATAGAGAAGTGGAAAATCACCATACTGTTCACGACCAAGATAACCCACAAGACTCATCGGGTTGTCTACATTATACATGTCAACTGCCGGGTCTGCACTACTGCGGATCATGGTGGTAAGATAGGTGCTATAACCAATAAGGATAAAGGCGACCGACCACATACCAAGACGAAGAAAACTCCAGTTGTTTTTGCGGGCAACTTTAAGTCCGTACCAGATAAGCACAGCAACCAACAGAAAGAAGAATATAAAACCGCTGAAAAACGGCATTCCGAAACTGTTCACGAAAATCCGGTCAAACAACCCGGCTCCGCTGATAGAATATTGAATAACTACTTTTTGAACGATACCCGTGATTAAACAGCCTATCAAAAAAGCCCATAAAACACCGGTTGTGGTTGTACGGTAACGCTTGTAATAGTACACCATTACGATCGCAGGAATGGTCAACAGGTTCAAAAGGTGAACACCGATAGACAGCCCCATCATAAAAAAGATGAACACGATCCAGCGATCAGCGTTCATCCCAGACTCTTTTTCGTGGTCAACGGCTTGCTCCCACTTGAGGATGGCCCAAAAAACGAGGGCAGTAAAAAAAGAACTCAATGCATAAACCTCGCCTTCAACTGCCGAATACCAAAAAGAGTCGCTAAAAGTGTAAGCAAGTGCTCCCACAACACCGGCACCCATAATGGCAAATACCTGGTTTTGGGTAAGATCACCCAGCGGAGTACCTTTTTGAATGATTTTTCTTGCGAAGTGAGTAATGGTCCAGAAAAGAAATAGAATGGTAAACCCACTGGCAAGGGCGCTCATGATGTTTACGGCCTTGGCAGCAGTGGCAGGATTATCACCAAAGAGGATAATGAAAAAACGTCCAAGTAAAACGAATAAAGGAGCCCCGGGTGGATGCGGAATCTGGAGTTTAAAAGCACTACTCACAAATTCGCCGCAATCCCAGAGACTTCCGCCTGCTTCCGCCGTCAGGATGTAAGTTCCACTTGCTATAATACACACGATCCATCCAACAATGTTGTTAATCCTGTTGAAATTCATATTGGTTTTGGGTTTTTAAAAGACTGGCGAAACTAGCTTAAAAACCGGAAAGACGAAAATGGAAATAAACCGAAGAAAAAGGTTTAACAAATCACGAAAACGTAGGCACCACAACGGTAAAAATGTATTGTTACCCCTCCACCTTGGAGGCTTAAACGGGCAAATAGGACATCCTTTAAATTCAAGCTTATGTTGAAGCCCAGGGAACGCTGGTAGTAGATGTCTCCCTTCAATTTAAGAAAGGCAAAAAAACGGGGGGGCACAAGATCAGGTGAACCTCAACGAGCAGTCAGCAAAAATACTGCTGTTCATATCCCTATAGGCCGAAAGCAGTATCGAGGTTTATGTCTCTAATGTCGCTTGAATGCCTAAATGAAAAAACCCCTCGGTGGAGGGGTTTAACAAATCTTAACGGATAAACTATTGCTTAACGAAGCGGGTTGCCGAATGGTTACCATTATTGTTAAAAACAAGAACGTAACTGCCCCGGCTTAGCTCGCTTACCGATAGCGCTGTTTGAATGGCTCCGGCTTCAACCGCGTATGATTTAACCTGCTTGCCTTCAAGGTCTATTATCCTGATAAAGGAGTTGGACTCTGCTTTTGGATGGGTGATCGCGAGGTTACCTTTTGTAGGATTTGGAAACACGGAAGCGCTAAGCACTTTCGCATTTTTCACCACTACAACAGGGCTATATTTTGCTGTACCATCTTTATCAACCATTCTCAAACGATAGTAATTGGTACCATCCTGAACACCGGCATCATCAAGGGTATAAATATTAGTGGCAGTTGAGTTTTTCGCGTTTACGAAAGCAATCTCGGAAAATCTTGCTGCGTTTTGGCTTCTTTCTACAGAGAAACCGCTAACATTATATTCGTTGGTGGTATTCCAGTTCAGCTGAGCTACTTTACCGTTCAACGATGCTTTAAACGATACAAGGCCCAAAGGCAATGGCTGAGGGTTGATGGTCAGGTCGTCGATTCTCCAGTTGGCAGTTCCGGCGGTAGCTGTACCTGCGCCATTATAACCGAAGATGCGAAGTGTTACAGGCTGCCCTGCTAAACCGGTCAGGTTCAGATCACCTGCATAACGCATCCATGTATTGTTATTGGTAAGAATAAAAGTAAGGCGATCGGTAGAGAAATTATCAACACTACTCCGGATGGTTACACCCTGTGGACCGGTTGCTGCTGAATTAGAACCAAATGAAATACCGGTTAAAACAACAGAATTGTTTCCCATTGGCGTAATTACTACCTGGAAGTAACCCGTTTGTGCAGGATCGAAACCCACAACTGGTGCTGCAAGGCCGGCGTTATTACCACCAGAGGCACCGGAATATCCGGAGGATGGACTGGTGTTCGTGATTAGGGTTGTGGTGCCGTTGTTGTTACCAACTGTTAACGGACCTGCGCTTACATTTGTGTAAGAGTTACTCGTTGGGTTAGCAGTGGCAAAATCCCAGTAGATTTGGGCACTTGCTGTAAACGAGGCAAACAATAAAAAGGCCGGTAAAAGGGTAAGTGTAAAGATTTTTTTCATACGTTATGATTTTGTTAAGCAAAGTAACGATATCCATCTGTACTAAGGTGATCTTTCCCGTTTAAAATCATGAAAGCAATATATTATTTTGTTGGTATTCCTAACCCCGAAAAGACAATTGTCTAACCCCATCAGCAATCCTATGAAAATTAGCTGGATAGCGCTATTGCTTTTTGTTTTTGTTGCAGTGCACAGCCCATCTCTTATTGCACAAAAAAAGCTTTCGCAGGTTTCGGGGCTTGTACTCGATGAGAATGACAAACCCCTGTTCAGGGTTAGTGTTGCCATTCTTGGCCGCGATAAGGGAACCTTCTCCAACGACTCAGGGCGATTTATCATACAGGTACCGCCACGAATGCCTTTCGCGCTGGTATTTAGCTTTACAGGTTACCGCCCGGTACAACGAAACTTCAATCTCGCCGAAGGTGAAGCGGAAACGATAACCATTAAACTTGAACCAACCCAATCAAGGCTGGAAGACGTATTAGTAAGAGACAACCGCGCCCGAACCGAAGCAGGGCGGATCAATATCGATCCGGGAAAGGCACTCCTGAATCCATCGCCCCTGGGCAACATAGAAAGCCTGATCAAAATTTTTGTCGGCAGCAATAATGAGCTAACGAGCCAGTATAACGTTCGTGGAGGTAGTTACGACGAAAACCTGGTATACGTGAACGACTTTGAAGTTTACCGCCCCTATCTTGTCCGAAGCGGGCAACAGGAAGGACTTAGTTTCATTAACCCTGAACTAACCGGCAATGTCAAATTTTACAACGGTGGTTTCCAGGCAAAGTATGGCGACAAAATGAGTAGTGTGCTCGATGTTGGCTACCGTAAGCCCACAAAGTTTGCAGGTTCGGCTTACTTCGGTCTCCTTGAGCAGGGGCTCCATCTTGAAGGAACAGATCGCGCGAAGCGGTTTACGTACCTCGTGGGAGTGCGAAACCGAAGCAACCGAAACCTGCTCAGCAGCCAGGATACAAAAGGAAATTATATCCCTTCATCCGCCGACCTGCAGGCGCTGTTGACTTACCAACTAAGCAACAAATGGCTAATTGAATTTCTGGGAAATGCATCCAGGAGTAAGTTTACCCTGTATCCTGAGGAGAGTAAATTATCATCTGCGGTTTTCTCCCCACTTTTTACCGCAAACCTGGCGTTAGACATTGCCTTCCAGGGCCAGGAAAAAGACCAGTACCAAACCAATATGGCGGGCCTTTCTGCAACCTGGTCGCCAAATAAAAAGGTTCGTCTGAAGTGGATGTTAAGCCGTTTCGAAAACAATGAGGCAGAAAACATTGATATCAGAGGTGCCTATCTGTTCGGAGAGCGGGATTTCGATAAAAGCAAAGCCACCTATGGACTCATTGTAAATCCACTTGGTGCCGGCATCTTCCAGAATTTCACCCGTAATAAACTCGATATTTCTGTCTGGAATGCCTCAGTAAAGGGGAGTATTGATAAGGGTAAGCATTTTATCCAGTTTGGTTCAGGCATCGATCGTCAACACATTAACGATAAGCTGCACGAATGGGAATACAACGACTCGGCAGGTTATTCTCTCCCCTATTCACCCAACGTAATAAACTTAAACAAAGTAACAAATGCACGGGCAGCTATCAACATTACAAGGCTAAGTGGGTTTATTCAGGATAACATCCAGTTTAGCGATACTTCCGGGCTGGGGCTTCAGTTGGGTGTACGCTATAACTACAACACACTAAACAATGAGCTGCTCGTATCGCCACGTTTGGGTGTTTCCTTCAAACCGCGAAACTGGAAAAAAGATATCATCTTCAGGGGTGCTGCGGGCAGATACGATCAACCGCCTTTTTACCGGGAACTCCGGCGATACGATGGTACAATTAACGAAGACTTACGCGCGCAAAAAAGCTGGCAGGTTTCAGCCGGGTTCGACTATGCCCTTACCCTGCTTAAAAGGCCTGGACGAATTACCACGGAGCTATATTATAAGCACATGAACGATGTTGTTCCCTACGACATCGATAATGTCAGGCTGCGATACTTTGGTGAAAACATTGCAAAGGCCTATGCTGCGGGTGCAGAAGTGCGATTGTTTGGCGAACTCGTAAAAGACGCTGAGAGTTGGGTCAGTATAGGCTTTATGAAAACGAAAGAGAACCTGGCAAATGATCAATATCAACGTTACGAGCTGAACGACCAGAATGTTGCTGTTGACAGCACATTGGTCGACGTAGGTTATTTGCGTAGGCCAACTGACCGGACACTTACGTTTGGTATGTTTTTCCAGGATTACCTGAGCACCAACAAAAACTTTAAGGTATACCTGAACACATTATATGGAAGCAACCTCCCCTACAATATTCCAGGCAGTGTGCGTTACCGCAACGCACTGGTCATCGATCCATATATCCGGATCGATCTTGGGTTGAGTGCATTGTTGCTTGACGGCGATAAATCTACCCGCCGGAGTCATAGTCCTTTCCGGGGCATCAATAATATATGGGCAAGCCTCGAAGTTTTTAATTTGATTGACCGCCCGAATACCATTAGTTACCTGCTGATAAAAGATTTTGCCAACAACACTTTTACGCTGCCCAACCGCCTTACACCAAGACTATTGAATCTTAAACTTGTTACCCGCTGGTAAACCGCAAAAGGTGTGATCAACCAGGATGAATCGAAAAGTGAACGTTTGTAACTTTAAGCCAAAACAACTTCCATGAAAAAATACAGGGTTGAATTTGTGCGCTACCAGGTAATGTCTGTAACGGAAACAGAACAGGAGATCCCGACAAACGACACGTTTTTAGAAGAACATACAGGCGATACCATCTGGGCAATTCTACATGCCGAAGACGATCAGAAAGCAAGGCAGAAAGCGGAACAACTTGCCCACAGCCTCGCAACCGGCGATCGGCCCAACCACAACAATACTGCTTAGCAACAATGCTCGTGGTCTTCGCCAAAGCGGAATAATTAACGGGAGTTATGCTCAATATTGCGTTGCCGTACAAGAGATGCGACGCAACAGTTGCTGCCATAACATACCAATGCCCGCGCCATAAAAATTCTGTAGCTGCGCAGCTTCAGGTCCTGGAAAGCGGGAATGTGTTGTTACAGCATTAAAGCATTTCTTCGGGCAACTACTTTCGCTGGGTAATCGTTCCGTAATAAGATATTCCCTGCCGGTTATTGCTGGTTACCTGTAGTGTGCCGTAGCCACTTGATGTTACGCTTAATGATAACTGGCGAACATCCTGGGCGTCTTGCGGCCTGATGAGAATGTCCCAACCACCTTTTCTTTTTGGCTGCACAGTGTATTCGAATTTAGTTGAGGTAAAGCGAAAACCACCGCGGGTAGGGTCTACAGGAGCACTAAATGCCCGGCCAAAAAATGGAAGGTCGCTCTGGATGGTATCTCTTGATATGCGAAGGTCATACTGACTTGTTAACTGGATCACCCTTCCCCCCGTTGGTGTGGCCGTTTGTACATTGAACCTAAAGTCGCGTGCATTGATCAATTGCTCTATGTTCGTGCGCCTACTACTATCATTGTTTGTTTTCGAAGAGTCCCGCGCAACACCACACGCCGCCACGGTCAGCATGGCAGCAAACAACATGTATATCGAAAACACCCGGTTATATCTGGTCATATTTTTTTTCACCTGATGGCTCAAAGCACATACCAGCGCATGTAAAACAGTATATATGCTACGTTAAAGTTCCCTGCATCAATTGAGCTATAGCTATTGCCAATAACAGGATACGTTTGTGCTTAGGGGCACTCAACAGGGGTTTAAGCACCGGCTTCGGTTCCGGCTGTTGGTTCCAAATCCGCCACAACACCAACGCACAAAAGCTTCAGCGTGTTTTCCACGTCCATCCGGCAGCCCTTCAGCAGGGTAACACTTCCGGACGAGAGCACACAAGTAAACTACGGTACTTTACAAGTAGACTACGGTACTTTATATAACGCGACTACCAGACAGATGGACAACGATAGCCACCAGGACGGAAGGTTAAACCGACAGATATACCATAATAAGCGTCTTCGTTTTTGGGATTTCCCGCGTATTTAAATCCGTCGATATAGTCAGCCTTCGTGAACCGGTAAGTTAAGGCTGCATTCAGCGATATGCTTGACGACAAAACCATGTCAACACCCAGTCCCACAGGTAATACGGGCAGTGCGCGTGGAAGTGATCTTACAGTGTCTCTGCCGAGTCCTAACTGCACATCGGATTTTGCACCAAAGACGGTAGTATCGACCCTGCTATAATCGCGCTTGACGTTTAAAAACGATACCCCTACGCCGGCAAAAACATATGGAGAGATTTTACGGTCAGTAGGATCAGTTCCTTTTGCCGTAGGTCGAAAAACAACCGTCGCCGACAACTCGGTTACGGGCGTAGAGAATTTGAAATTCCTGCTTTGCCGCCATTCAGGCTTTGTATACCTGGCCTCATCAGCCAGAATTTTACCTACCGTAAGATTGCCACGAACAGAAAAGAAAGGGTCTATAGCCTTACCAGCAAAAACGTTTAATGCAGGCTTAAGGGTTCTGTAGTCGCCAAGAAAGCCCGGAACAAGGTCGCCCTGGTAAATCAGGGTTCCAACACCTATCCCAAACTCATAGCCTGACTCCCTTTGCTGGGCAATGGTTTTGGTGGTGGTAGTAATACAAACGGAAGCAATAACCAGGATCCGGCCGAGCACGCGCATACCTTTGAATTTAAACATGAGATAATAGATAGGTAAAACTTTTACGTGTGTTTCGGTTTAAGTGTAAGCAAACAGGTTCTGATATGTGAAGTAACGTACAGCAGCGGTTAGTGAATGTGAAAGAAACCTTAAGTCTGATTGTAGTTTACTCCCGGCCACTGAACATTTTCAAACCTGCAAGCCGTTGAGAAAATTACTCAATAAAAAATCCCTGCATCCGGCATTGTGCCGTGCAGGGACTTTTGTATCGAACGATGTAATTAGAATGAAAAATTATTTTCATCTCCAAAGCTCTTCTCCTGTGTATCTTTTTTTGCAAATATGTTTTTGAGATTGCTTTTGATATTCTCGGGAACATATTCATCGTACAACTTCTGTCCTTTTTGCTTTACATCGCTAACCATAGTACGCTTTTCTTCTTCTGTCATTTTGTTATACTTATAATAAGCGTAGGCTGCAAGACCAGCTACAAGCAAAGTTCCGGAAGACAATTTTTTGTTCGGATACATGATAATATGTTTTAGTGAGATAATTAGTTCTTGAAAGACCAAAATCGTACCAACAACGGCTCAATTTGCTTAAATACAATCATGTACATTGCTGATTAAACATAAAAGCTTTTCTGCAAATGACTTTCCCGCGGGTAGCTCGTGGTATTTACACCCAAAGTTTATCCCTGTTAACCAGGTTCCAGGAAGGTAATGCTGTTTCCTCACCAGATTGAATGGTATAATTCTTTCTTAAACTATCAAATGTTACTGACCTTCTTCAAACGGCTTTATCCGGCCAGTGTTCTTTGGATACTCTTAAGTGTTCCTGTTATCACGATTGCACAAAGCGATACTTTGTCAGCTTCTTTAGATGAAGTAGTCATTCGCGCGTACGAGTCGAGCCGACCATTAAAAGATGTTCCCGCAGCAGTAAACCACTTTAATCGCGGCAACCTGCAGATGTTTGGTACCGGAAGTATAATAGCGGCTGTAAACACACAGCCCGGCGCGCGAATCGAAGAGAGGTCGCCGGGAAGCTACCGGGTAAACATCAGGGGTAGTTCGTTGCGTTCACCATTCGGTGTGAGAAATGTAAAAGTATACTATAACAATATCCCGATAACTGATCCTGGTGGTATCACCTACTTAAACCAGTTGGGAGTTTATAATTTCGAAACCCTCAGCATTATCAAAGGCCCGGGTAGCAGTGTATATGGTGCAGGTACCGGCGGTGTCATGCTGATTGGCAGCCTTAGTGAAAATGAACCTGGCGGGGTAACACTCGAGTATAGCGGAGGTAGTTATGGCTATAGCAATATATTTGGAAGTGTGGCGACCAGCAATGAGCGCTACACGGGAAAAGTCTCTTTTCAACATCAATCTTCTGATGGTTTTCGTGATCATTCAGCGATGAAAAGAGATGTATTTAGCTGGAGTGGCCGGTTTAAGCTTTCTGAGAAAGAGAGCCTGTCAACTACCTTTTTGTATGGCAACCTGTTTTACGAAACACCAGGCGCACTCACCCGGACGGAATTTAATATTAACCCGCGAATGTCCCGACCCCGGGCAGGAGCTTTTCCAGGGGCAGAAGGAGCAAATGCATCCATCAATCAAAAGCAATTTATTGCCGGTGCATCTTATTCGTTGCAGCTATCCAGCGCTTTAGAAAGCACTACAACCCTTTATGGCATGTTTACCGACCTTAGGAACCCGGCCATTCAGAATTATGCCCACAGTGCCGAACCACATGCAGGTGGTCGAACCGTACTCAGTTTGAATACCGGGGGTGAAGGTTCGAAGCTTCGCCTTCAGGTTGGAACGGAATGGCAACAGGGGTTTACTTCAGTTAGTATATTTAAGAACTTTGCCGGGAGAGCAGACAGCATGCAATCAGCCGACGAAATCATAAACCGGCAAGGACTCGTGTTTGCACAGGCAGTTACTGAAATAAAAAACTGGACGTTGACGGCAGGTGCCAGCGTAAATTTTCTAAGGGTGAATTTTGAGCGGTTTGCTCCTGCGAGCCTTGGTAAGCAGGTTAAGAACTTTGGCAACCAGATAGCGCCACGTATTGCCATTCTCAGGAAATTGGGTAAACTTAATGTATACTCCAGCGTATCGCGGGGATTTTCGCCACCCACCACCTCCGAACTTTTGCCCACCGGCGGAGCAGTTAATCTCGACCTTAGTGCTGAACATGGAACGAATTACGACCTTGGTCTGAAAGGTACGGTGCTGAAGAATTTATATGCCGACATCAACCTGTTCTATTTTGGTTTAACCAACACGATTGTACAACGTAGAACTGCTGGTGGTGGGGATTATTTCATCAATGCGGGGAAAACAAAGCAGCAAGGCATCGAGTCTCACCTCTCGTATTCGATACCAATTAAGGATACCTGGTTTAAGCAGGGAAGCGTTTGGCTCAGCCATACCCTTCACGATTTTCACTATGCTGATTTCCGGCAATTGGAAAATGACTATTCAGGTAATCGTATGCCGGGTGAGCCATTGCACAACATCTCGGCAGGAATACAGGCAGAAACGAAAAGCGGCTTTAACGGCCTTGTTAGCTACCTGTATAACGATCGCATTTACTTAAACGACGCGGGTTCAGCTTGGGCATCTCCTTTTCATATTGTTTCACTTAAACTTGGTTACACAGCCCGGCTAAACAAGCTGCTGGTAAGGTTTTCGGCAGGTGCAGACAACCTGTTAGACCAGGCTTACAGTCTTGGCAACGATGTTAACGGCTTCAACGGAAGGTACTACAACACCGCAGCCGGCCGAAATTATTATGCTATGATCACGTTCCAATTTGGCCAGGGTAAATCTCATTAGCATGAGTAGCTAACGATGAACGCATTAGACATTAAAAATCCCTAAAATTGAGGTGGGTGGCATGGTAATTTATATAGGTTACAAAAAATAGTTTTATGAAAAAAGCAATTGTTATTTTGTCAATGGGTGTTGTATTTACCTGTTGCAATACACCAAACCAAACTGATCAATCTGTAGGTGACACTTCCCGGATGTCAACAGGCGCCGGTACCGGAGCCGGAACCGATACCAGTGGAACCACAGCCCCTGATACAACAAGGCCTGTACCCGACACCGTTCGTCCTGACACTATTCCAAGAGGATTGTAATGATCCCTGCAGGTGTTTCTGTTCTTACCTTTATCCTAAAACTATGTAGTAAAATCCGGCAGGACGTTGTTGTAATTTCACCATCAAACGTGTAAATCAATCAGTTGTCCTGCCGGAAACACCTGGTAAATCCACAACATCAATGCCTGAAAACGGGTAAATTACCCACCTGGGTTAGCTTGTCTAGTGGCATGATTATTAAACAAACACCGCTAAACACACAACAATGAATAATCTTTTTAGAGCATTAATTGCTGGCTATGGCGCAAAGAAACTTGGCGGTGGTTGTTTCGGTACCGTTATCGTTTTCATCATCATTTGGTATGCACTTGGTCATTGCAACTAACGCATTAGGGGCTGTCTGAATAAGACAGCCTTTTTTGTATTTTCCAACATCCCGTACTTATGCCGGGGTAAGTCGTACAAAGAAACCGCTTACGGATAGGTAACTTACGGTGGCAACAAGCCTTTCTAGTATACCAGCCACGTTGACGATTATCTTAGTTACAATCACAAGCATGTTCAACACCTAAGTCTATAACGGTTACTACGCTTGTATGGCGCTGCTTGGGGGCAAAGATCACCCTGATAGACTGGCCGTCGGTTGTTTTTCCTTCCAGCGCAAAAGTTGCTCCTTTTGGGTCTTTCAGATTAGACTTCCCGTAGTTTATGGTTCCCTTTTGAAGCACAGAGCGAATCTCCTGCTGGGTTATATGGCGGCACTTCATTCTGCATCGCGCGTGTTTTGTGAAATACAGCTTTGCTGAGTTTCTGTCCAGCTTTGTATTATCACGGGGTGCAATTGAAACATCAGGCGCGCTTTTCTCCTTTTCAGACTCCGGGTTCCGGTTGTGATAACGAATGGCAATGGTAATTACTGCCATCAACACGAGTAGCAAAAAAGGTAATGAGCGTTTAAATACGGAGGTTCTGCTGCTTTTCGTCATGTTATGTACTGGAGATTTGAACCTGAATGTACATGGATTCCCAAGAGTTATCAGCACTCGCAACTTATGACTGAGCTGAAAATTCGTAGCTCCGTCATTTACCATCACGTTAAAGTTAAAGGTCAACTAAAGCTGCTGGTGCGCATCTTCCATGGCTTCGACAACTAGAAAATACATTCGTGATGACCTATCTTTGCACCTTATGTCGTCAAAAAAATCAGTAGCATTTCATACGCTCGGCTGTAAACTTAATTTCTCGGAAACATCAACCCTATCAAGACTTTTGGAGAATGAGGGTTTCGAGAAGCGTCAGTTCGAAGATACTGCAGATGTTTACGTGATCAATACCTGTTCGGTCACCGAAAACGCCGATAAAGAATGTAGGATGCTGGTAAGGCGGATTCAAAAGAAAGCGCCCGAGAGTGTTGTGGTAATCACGGGGTGTTATGCGCAACTTAAAGCAGAAGAAATATCAAAGATCGAAGGGGTTGACCTGGTGCTTGGCGCCGCCGAGAAATTTAATCTTGTAAAGCACCTCAATGACTTTACCAAAGGCGATAGTACAAAAATATGCAGCTGCGATATTTCAGACGTAGCAGGTTTTAATAGTTCTTTTTCAGTAAATGATCGTACCCGAACGTTTTTGAAGGTGCAGGATGGATGTGACTTTACCTGTGCTTTTTGTACGATTCCAATGGCCCGTGGCAAAAGCAGAAGCGACACTATTGAGAATGTGGTTAATAATGCACGTGCCCTTGCGAGGGACGGGGTTAAAGAAATTGTACTTACCGGGGTAAACCTTGGTGATTTCGGCAAGCAAACACCAGGAATACTTACATCGGGCATACAGAATCCAAACTTTTTGGAGTTAATACAAGCTCTGGAGAACGTTGATGGCGTAGAACGCTATCGGATATCATCTATCGAGCCCAACTTGCTAAGTCCGGCTATTATTGAGTTTGTAGCAGCAAGCATGAAGTTTATGCCACACTTCCATATACCATTACAGAGTGGTAGCAACAGGATACTGGGGCTCATGCGGAGGAGATATCGTCGCGAGCTTTATGCCGAAAGGGTGAACCTGATTAAGCAGCTGATGCCGGATTGTTCCGTTGGAGTAGATGTAATTGTTGGCTTTCCGGGGGAAGACGAACAGGCTTTTAACGAAACGTACCAGTTCTTATCGGATCTTGATGTTTCTTACCTGCACGTTTTTACCTATAGCGAGCGCCCGAATACCAGGGCAATCGAGATGGATGGCATAGTTCCTATTCACACCAGGAATGAAAGGAATAAGGCACTACGGAACCTTAGTTTTCAAAAACAGGCTGAGCACACCCGGCGACACATCGGGCAGACAAGAAGTGTTCTTTTCGAGGGTGCGAGGAAAAACGGGCTTATGGAAGGTTATACCGACAACTATATCAGGATAAACGCCCCGTACAAACAAGAATGGGAGAACCAAATTGTTCACTGGACCGTATAATATAAGCTATGGAGAATATACCGACAGACTCAGACCTGAAGAAGTTTATTGTGACAATCAACTTTTACATGGACGAGCATTTCATGAATCTTGTGCAACCTCATCGTACGTATATCAATTTTCTGATTAACAAGGGCATCATTGATTCTTACGCGGTTAGCATGGAAAGTTATCGTTCGTGGATCATGATGACGGGAGAAACCAAAACTCAGATCAAAGAGTACTTAGAGAAATCACCCCTATATCACTACTGGACGTACGACATCGACGAACTATTCCTCTACGACGGGCAGACGTACAGGCTACCTGCATTACAAATGAACTAACAAAGAAACGGCATGCAGGAAAAGGCTGCTCTCTAATCGTGTATCGACATAAAGGGTACAAACTGAGCAACTTCTCACTTGAAATCACCACGGTAAGCATATTGAATATTCATTTAGCCGTACCTGGGAAAAGTTAAGGTTGATTACACTAAAACACGCATCTTTAATGTTATCCTAAAGTTGGCTATGCCTTGCTTTATCCACGCCGGTCTTTGCAACTTTGTATAGAATAATTTTACACTTATGCATATGGGGAAATCGCGGCTGCTCCTTTCAATCTTACTATTTGGTTTAAGTGTTCAGGCACAACAAGCGAGGCAACAGGTTACTGCGGGATCACAGACTGACGTACCTCGTGGTTGGCACCTGATGGATGCGACAAGAGACAGCTTTCATGGAATTAGTATCAATAGATCTTACGAATATTTGAAGGGTAAGAAAAGCAAACCTGTTATTGTAGCAGTAATTGACAGCGGTGTAGATACCACACACGAAGACCTGAAGAACGTTTTTTGGAGGAATACCGGCGAGATACCTGGAAATGGCATTGACGATGATGGCAATGGTTATATTGATGATGTACGTGGGTGGAACTTTCTTGGTGGCAAAGATGGCCGAAATGTGAAAAAAGAGTCTGGTGAAGTAGCGCGTATCTATCACCGCTATAAAGCACGTTTTGAAAACATTAACCTTGATAGTCTCCGGAATGATGAAAAGGATCAATACGCATTATGGAAGCGTGCCGATAAGGAATTACAGGTAGACCCGCAATCGCAGGTGGAGCTCATGTTTTTAGAAATGGCGGTAAAGGCTGCAAAAAAACATGATAAGCTGTTGCGCGAACAGTTGGGTAAAGAAAAGTTTACCAGTGAGGACCTTGAGAAATTTCAACCTACATCAACCCAGGGTCAGCAGGCCAAAATGGGCTTTTTAACTTTTGTCAAGATTATCGAAATGGATCCCGAAGAAACGAATGCAAGCATTTTGTCGCAGCTTGATGAGTACATCTCCGGAAAAAAGCAGTCCTACGAAGCAAAGGACACCCCACCTGTAAACTACCGGGCAGATATTGTTAAAGACAATTATAACGACATCAACGATCGGTTTTATGGTAATAACGACGTTATGGGCCCCGACTCCCGCCATGGAACCCATGTAAGTGGAATTATCGCAGCACAGCGCGACAATGGTATTGGTGTAGACGGTGTTGCCGATGATGTACGCATCATGGTGCTAAGGGCGGTACCCGATGGAGACGAATACGATAAAGATGTTGCATTAGCAATCCGCTATGCAGTTGACAACGGCGCCAAAGTCATCAACATGAGCTTTGGTAAAGGTTTTAGTCCTGAAAAGAAGTGGGTAGATGAGGCTGTTAAATACGCGGAGAAAAAAGACGTTTTGTTGGTGCATGCAGCTGGCAACGATGCTGAAGATAACGATGTAACAGAAAACTACCCTAATCCAAATTTAAAGTCGCTTGGAACAAATGCAGCAAACTTTATAACCGTGGGCGCGAGTAGTGATCCGCGTATAAAGGGTCAATACGTAGCAGACTTTAGCAACTACGGCAAAAAAACAGTTGATGTTTTTGCCCCGGGAGTTAAAATATACTCAACCGTAAACGGTGGTAACACTTATGCAAACCTACAGGGTACAAGTATGGCATCACCGGTAGTGGCTGGTGTTGCAGCTTTAATCCGTTCGTACTTTCCGTTGCTTACTGCAAAACAAGTTAAGTATGCGATAGAGAAATCAGTAAACACTGCTGATACGCTTTGGGTGAACAAACCAGGCACCAAGAACAAAGTAAATATGCAGGACCTATGTAGAACTGCTGGCTGGGTTAACGCTTATAATGCAGTAAAGGTTGCTTCTACACTGTTGGCAGAAGGTGCGGACCCAGATAAAAAAGAAGTTAAGAAGGAAACCAAGAGGGAAGAAAGATTACCTGTTTCAACTTTTAAAAATTTAAAAACTAAACAATAGATGCCCAAACCTGCAGCTGGAGAATATGCTGTTTACCATGAAGCATACATTAACCTTGTAGAAGCGCCGGATGTCACTGAAGCGATACGAATTTATTCCCCGCAGATTAATGAATTCTTCAACCTCATTCCTGAAAACAAGGCGGCTTTTCGTTATGCACCTGGTAAATGGTCGCTAAAAGAAATGCTTCAGCACATCATTGATGCGGAAAGAATTTTCTGCTATCGCGTGCTCACGTTTGTAAGAAAAGATCAAACTCCACTCCCTGGTTTCGATGAGAATAGTTATGCAGCGAACAGCAATGCAGACGCAAGGTCATGGCTAAACCTTTTGGAAGAATTTCAGGCTGTCAGAAAAGCTACTGACTTATTATATGCAAGCCTTAACGAGGAGCAACTTGGTGTTATGAGTGTTGCAAATAATTACCCGGTAACAGCAAATACGTTTTGCTTTGTAACATTCGGTCATATTCTGCATCATTGTAACATCATAAGGGAGCGTTACCTCTTGGTGGCTGAGTCCTCCTCTCCTATCGAACTGTAAGCTGCTTGTGTCATTCGTTAACGGGTTAATGCCCCGGTTCTGCAGCTTTTTCATAGAGAGTGGCCGTTGATCTCTAAAACTCGGGCTAGTTGACCTGCCTAACGCAATGAGCCTGATTCATCGGGGTACCTCACCCCGCAATTACTTTTTGGTTCTTACACCTTAATGTATGTTTACATCTACTAAACAGGAGAGGTTAGGGTTTTCTTCATGAGCCAATCGGTTTGCTTATCGTTCCCAAGCATGAAAGTGTGTTCTCCAAATTTTTCAAAGCCAAAGCGCCGGTAAAACTGGATCGCGCGTTGGTTTTGTTCCCATACACCTAACCACAACTGGCGCTTCTTTTTACTTCGCGCAAGTGCAATACAATGTTGTAATAATGCACTTCCTACTCCTGTACCAATCTTTTGTTTTTGCGCATAAAGCTGGCATATCTCAAAGTTGGTTTCCCCCGGCAACAAACCGTTTGGGTATGCGTCTTCAGCAACTTTAACATAGCCAACCGCTTCTTTCCCAAGGTAAGCCAGGAAGTACGTCTTTGATTTATTGTCAAACTCCGCCGTGACCTTTTCGGGAGTGAAATTCGACGTCAGGTAGAGTTCCATGTCTTCCCGGGTGTTGTCTGCCTGGAACGTATCAAAAAACGTTTGCCAACCAAATCGGGCGAGTAGCGGAATATCGGTTACCGTAGCTTGTCTGATTATAGGTGTATGCATAATAAAGGACCACCATCTTAGCAACGGTGTATAGATGTGGCTTGATTTAACATCAGATAGCGGATTTACTATAAGTGATTAAGACTTAAACAAGAGAGATTACCATAGCTCCAGCTCCGCCCCCGCCATTACAGATGCCGGCAGCACCAGTTACGCCGCCATTTTGTTTAAGCACGTTGATCAGGGTAACTATGATTCTGGCACCGCTGCAACCAAGTGGATGACCAAGGCTAACCGCCCCACCATGTACGTTTACTTTGCTTGGGTCGAGTTTCATCCTTCGTGTATTTTCAATACCGACCACAGAGAAGGCCTCATTGAGCTCAAAAAATTCGATGTCGTCCATCGTTAAACCTGCTTTTTCAACTGCTTTCGGTACCGCAATTGAAGGAGTAGTTGTAAACCACTTGGGTTCCTGCTCCGCGTCTGCATAAGATATAATTTTTGCTATAGGCTTCAACCCAAGTTCATCGGCTTTCTCTTTGCTGATCAATACCACAGCAGCTGCGCCGTCGTTCATGGTTGAAGCATTAGCTGCTGTAACCGTCCCGTCTTTGCTGAAAGCCGGGCGTAATCCGGCAACCTTATCGAACTTAACATTAAAGGGTTCCTCATCTTTGTCAACGATTAGAGCATCACCTTTTTTTTGAGGGATTTCAACGGGCACAACCTCTTCGCTGAACTTTCCGGAAGCCCATGCATCCTGGCTGCGCCTGTAACTTTCAACCGCAAAGGAGTCCTGTTCCTCTCTTGTGATACCACACTCGCGTGCACACATATCAGCTGCATTGCCCATTGCCAATCCATCATAAACGTCGGTTAAACCATCTTTTGCTATTCCGTCGATCATTGGGATATTTCCGTATTTGTTGCCCCATCTAACATCTGCATAAAAGGGAACATTGCTCATGCTTTCCATACCTCCTGCAACAATTATATCAGCATCTCCCAGCGCGATTGAAGCGGCACCCTGCGCAATTGCTTTCATCCCGCTTGCACATACCTTGTTTACTGTTGTACAAATAACATGATCAGGTAAGCCGGATATACGACAGGCCTGCCTTGCTGGAGCCTGGCCAAGGTTAGCCTGGATCACACAGCCCATTAATAGCTCCTGAACGAGTTCCGGATTCAAACCAGCCCGGGCAATGGCTCCATTTATTGCAATGGCCCCCAGTTGAACGGCACTAAGTTCTTTTAAAGCGCCGCCAAAGCTGCCAATTGGCGTACGCACAGCCGACAAAATGTATACTTCTCTCTTATTCATATGGCGTTAAATTCGTTCTTCTAAACATCAAAGATAAGGTTTGAAGGATGCCCAAAATGATAACAAAAAGTTGGAGCTGCCAGCTTAACAATTCGCATTGATTGACACTGATAACAGTACTTGCCTCTAAAAGGTGCCCTTGTTGCTGAATGTTTAAATTGCGAATACTCCTCACCAAAAAATACTTGTTTTCCAAAGCATGATTAAGGAACTTACACGGCAACCAAAAGCAGTTAAAAACAAAAGCTATGCGATTCTACTGTGTTCTGTTGTTGATTCTGGTAACGAATATTGCATCAGGCCAGAACTTTTACTTGTTTGTGGGCACCTATACCGACCGTGGCAGTAAAGGTATCTATGTCTACGACTTCAATTCGGTTACTGGTACAGCAACCTGGGTCAGTAATACCGAAGGAACGGTAAATCCATCTTACCTCGCTGTTGCACCTGGCAATCGGCACCTTTACGCAGTTACGGAAACCGCACGTGAAAACGCCGGCAGTGTAAGCGCTTTTTCTTTTGATCCTGTTTCCGGTAAACTAACGTTTATAAACAAACAACTTAGCGGTGGCGATAACCCGTGTTATGTTTCCGTTCATTCGGGCGGGAAGTGGATTGCCGTTGGCAATTACTCGGGTGGAAGCTTGTCAGTTTTGCCTGTTGACTCCGACGGGAGTTTGCAGCCGTTTTCGCAAAACATTGTGTTCACGGGCAAGAGCGTCCATAAAAGCAGGCAGGAAAAGTCGCATGTGCATAGCACGGTCTTCTCCCCGGACTATAAACAGCTGTTTGTGCCTGACCTTGGCACAGACAAAGTAATGATCTATGACTTTAATGCCTCCGCTAAACAACCCCTAACCCCCGCGAAAAAGCCCTTTGAAGCAGTAACAGCTGGAAACGGACCACGACATTTTACCTTTCACCCGGGTGGCAAGTTTGCCTACCTAATTGAAGAAATGAATGGTAGCGTAGCTGCATACCGTTACTCCAAAAAGAGTTTACACTTTATTGGTCGAACGCTTACCCACCCGGAAGGTTACAGTGGAGCGATTGGTAGTGCTGATATTCACCTGTCACCTGATGGCAGGTTCCTCTATGCTTCCAACCGCGGTGATGAGAATACTATCTCTATATTTGCCGTTGACCAACAAAGCGGAAAGCTAAAAACCGTTGGTCATGTGTCCACACAGGGCAAAGTGCCAAGAAACTTTACGATAGACCCAACTGGCAACTTTCTGCTTGTGGCGAATCAGGCAACTAACAACATCGTCATTTTCAAAAGAGACCTCCAGACCGGGCTGGTAACAGCTACCGGGCAGGAACTAAAAGTACCAACCCCGGTATGCCTGCAAATGATTACAAAATGACGGCAGTTGTTTTAGGATTAAGTTGCATTTAAGCAATTTCCGGACTGGAGCACTTTGGTTAGGGTATTCCCGCTGTAACACTTCCCGTAATTTTACTAAAATTCAGGTATTTCCTGATGGTTGTATATCGGGCACTTTTACTCTTTTCAGCGAGAACGATCGTGGCTAAATTGTGACACACAAAAGCCCCGTTTTTAATACCATTATTGAAAATTCTAATACCTATGCCTTGAAGTCCTTTAGAAGCCTCCATTGGGGGCTTCTTTATTTTACTGCCACCAATCCTTATTTCTCTTAATGTAACTCCTTGCCTTATATGCATAGAAGACAAAGGAAGATCAATCCACCTGGCTAGTGAATTTTACCTGATTGACCTTGTGAGAATGCAAAGTCTTCAAACTTCAATGATTTCTGTTGTATAGGCTTATACCATTGGTAGTTTCACTAAATTACAATGTCATTGACTGGATTTGGATATAAAAACCACGACATAGAAATGTTGACGGATCGTAAGACTTACAATTTCAATCTCGATTTTAAATACCTGCCAGGTTATGCCTCGTTTTTATTGGATCATAAACTTGAGGAATATGTTGGCTACCAGCTTTGGTTAAGCCGGGAAATAAAGCTACCGGTGATGAAATTCCTGGAAAGCATGTCGGAACCAGCCCTGCAGGAACTGGTAACCACCAATGCAACAATTTTTCTAAACTATTTCAAGGAGAATAATGTGGCATCGCTGATTGCCGAATCTCTTCAGGAATGGCTTTCAGACAAAATTCCGTTGATCGACCGCTACAGCATTGTGGCAGCAGACATTACGCAGATTAGCTACATCCGTAAACAGGCCTTCCTGGAGTGTTTGCCTGCATATACCACTGATCCAGGCCTGGTAATTAAGATTGTAAAAGAAATCGATGTATATGTTGCCTACGCAGACCAAGGCGCGACGAGCACTTACATCAAACTACTTGAAGACAAGATTAACGAACATATTCATTTTGTAGAGAAGATTACGGCAACCACGCCTGGAACCATCTACGTTTATGATCTTGAAGCACAAAAAGAAATTTACAGCAACAACAAATTTCACGACCTGCCACTTGATGAAGCGGGTGATGTGAGGCAAAACAGTTCACACCAGGATGAAGCTGAAAGGCCCGGTACTATAAATGGCGTTCATCACAAAAAAATGTTTTACGAGGGGGTGGCGGACGGCATGACAATTTCGTACGAACACAGGCGCCGTGATTACCATGGTAATTATCGGTGGATAAGAAATTATGAGTCTGTTTTTAAAAGGGATAACAATGGATCAGTGGTTCAGGTTATCGGAATAGCGCTCGATATTGAAAATGAAAAGAAAATGGCAGATGAACTCCGGCAAAGGGAAGAACAGCTATTGGAGGCACAAAGTCTTGCTGAGATCGGGAGCTTCAATTGGAACCTGGTAACGGAAGAGTCCGACGTTACCCCACAACTCATGCAGATATTCGAATTGGAAAACCAGAAAAAATTGGGAGATTTTTTGGCAATGGTGCATCCCGGCGACCGGCATCTGGTAAACAAAGCATTACAGGAGGCGGTTAACGACACAGGACTTTATGATTGTGAATTCCGGTTCCTGGCCAAAAACAAGGAAAAGGTAATTTGGAGCAGGGGTATTGTAACCAAAGCTGAAGGACAAGATGCCGTGATGAAAGGAACAGTGATGGATGTGACGAATAGAAATCACATGATCCGTCAACTACAAAGAAGTGAGGAGCTCTACAAACAGGCGCAGTCGCTGACCCACCTTGGAAACTGGACCTACGAAGTAAGGTCGGGCAAAATCACCTGGACTGATGAGTTATTCCGGATATTTGGCCTTGAACCACAATCGGTAGAGATAAACATGGATCTTTTACTATCGTTTGTTCAGCAGCGGGATCAAGAATTTTTCCTGCAAACGGTTTCACGACACCTTGAGAGCTCACGTGCCGGTGATTACTTTATGCGTATTGTTCGCAGAGATGGAACAACCAGGATCCTGCACGTGAAGGCAGATGTGTTGCTAAGTAATGATGAAAAAGTTTATAAGCTCATTGGCACTGCTCAGGACGTAACCGAACAAAAGCTAAATGAAAGGCGACTGAGAGAAAGTCAAAACTTCAGCAGGAAAATAACTGATGCCACCCCATCAATTATCGCGGCTTATAATGTCAACACCGGGAAGTACCTGTTTATCAACCAGGCCTTCGAGAAGATCCTGGGCTATTCATCAGAAATGCTGCTTAGCCAGGGCGCAAAATTTCTTATCGACCGTATACATCCCGACGATCTTCAACCCCTGCTTGAGCTGAATACCCGGGTAATGGAAGAAGCAAACAATGACACGGCTTTAGCCAACGAAAGGGTTGTTGAATTTAAGTATCGCGTTCGCCATAGTAATGGAAGCTATCGCTGGCTGCATACTTATGGAACTGTCTTCGATAGAAATGAACAGAAAAAAGTAGAGCACATTCTAAATGTCTCCCTCGATATTACCGAACGGATTGAAGCAGAAGATAAGCTAAAAGAACAGGAACAACTCATTCAATATATTGCAGAGGCATCGCCAACTATCCTTTACCTGCTTGATCTTCCCACGCGCTCAATCGTTTATGTCAACAAAGAAATCACCCCGGTCCTGGGGTATAGTCCGGAGGAAATTCTGCAGATGAAGTCTGATGTGCTTGACCAGGTGTTTCACCAGGATGATGTTAAAAAGTTTGGTGAACTGGGTTCTCCGGGTGCCGAAACCGACATAAGGGAATATGAATGTAAGGTGCGGCAAAAAGGCGACGGATGGAAGTGTATGCTTGTACGTGAGATTGTGTTCAAGCGAAATGAGTTACAGCAGCCCTCCATGTTGTTGTGTGCAGCCCTTGATATTACGGAACGCAAGAGAATAGAAGATGCTTTATACGAAAAAACGATCGAGCTGCAGCAATCCAATGCAAATCTTGAGGAGTTTGCATATGTTGCCAGTCATGATCTAAAGGAGCCACTCAGGAAGATAGCCACATTTGGCGATCGGCTAATGCTGAATGAAGAGAATACGATGTCTGATGAAAGCCTTAGCTACCTGAATAAGATGATCGATTCTTCGCGGAGGATGCAGCGCATGATTGATGATCTGCTTTCCATTTCAATGATCACCGGCGAAAAAAATTATACAGATTGCAGCTTGATGAACATCCTCAAAGAGGTGCTTCAAACCCTGGAGTTTAAAATAGAAGAAAGTAAAGCAAGCATAACTTATGACGAACTGCCAAAAGCAAGGGTGAGTGAGTCGCAATTCAGGCAGCTGTTTCAGAACCTGATCAGCAATGCGCTTAAATTTAGCAAAAAAGAAACAACACCAGTAGTCCATATTGCTCACCAATACCTTGGCGAGAATGATAAAGAGCAGCTTCGACTATCGCGGAGCTTGCGATATCTTGAAATAAGTGTTACGGATAATGGAATTGGATTTGATGAAAAACACGCACAAAAAATCTTCACCATATTTCACCGGCTACATAATAAATCGGAATACGAAGGTACCGGGATTGGTCTGGCCATTTGTAAAAAGGTTGTCGAAAATCATGGCGGACTTATTATAGCAGAAAGTGTTTCAAACGTTGGTTCAAAATTCAGGATTATATTTCCGGTTAGCTAAGCCTGCAAGCTTCTTGTAAGTTTTAAGTCATCAGAAGAAATAAACAGAAACGACCATTCAGTATAAAACTGAATGGTCGTATTTTGTATGTACAGGGTTACTTACGAGACACCAAAAGGTGCTACCAGCGCAAGTACTTCTGCTGTCGTTAATGGTTCGTCAAAAGCCTCTGTTGCTGCATTAGCTGAGATCGGCAACCCGTTGATATTGGTAATCGTTATGCCAGCCTGCACCACATTACTCTCCGGGGTAGCTCCCCCATAATTGCCATTGGCTGCTGGTACTCCGGTATCGTTACCACCGGTGATATAAGGCTTAGTTGCGGGAGCTCCATTCGTCCGTCGCATATACCTGATCTTAGCTGCGTGACGTGCCTCTACCGCATGTATGCCAAGTGCTGCTGTGAGGTAAACTTTTTGTCCGGCTAATTCTCCTGCCCTGCCCTTGTAAGCACGCACACCTGTGTCTTCCAAAACCTGTGCTACTGCAAGAAAAACGGGATAGCTCGTGAAGACAGTAGGAAAGGTGTTTCCAGCAGTAAAATCATAAGCAGCTTTCTCTGCCACCGGTGTTGCACCAGCTGCTGTGATCACGGTTCTCAGAAAATCAACGTGTTTCTTTTCACTGTCCCTTATGGCTTCTATTGCCGTTCTTTCGGCGCCTGCAGTTATTGGTGCAAGTGCTGCGCCGCGTTCGTAAAAACGATATTCAAAGTGCTCAAGCGTAAGTGCGTATTGCAGCACGTTTATGATGCCCGCTGGTGTGGTTTGGCCATATGCTTTTTTAAACATTGAACCGATGGCCATTGGAGCAGCTACTATGGCCACCTTAGACCCAACCCGGAAGAAGTCTTTCATTGCTTTTCTTCTTGGACTTATCCGATCGTAAATTTCACCATCAACCTTTTCAATCTCGTCTAATATGTTTGCGATATTCATAATGATATTTTTAACCAGTTGGTAAATTGTTAGCGTTGATCTTTGTTTTAATATACATACCCGCAATTCCAAGAACCTCTGACGGAGTGCGTGAAATGTTTACAGAATTGTTGTCGACCTGGTCGCCAAGAAAAGTATTAGGACTCCTCAATTCGCGAATCAACGCTGCATGCCGGGCCTCAACTGAAACGATTTTGCCGGCAAGCAAAAGGTAATTGGTATCCTTAATCAGGTAGCCAGCACCATTATATGCGGTAACGCCAAGGTCCTCGAACGCCTGTGCTGTGCCCAGCACACTATCCCTGCTCATAAAATTTATGGTTGAGAAATCCACTTCCAGGCCGGGAATAGCATTATCGCCAAGTGCTCTTTTAAAGAACTCACGGTGGGCAATTTCATGATCACGTATATCCGTTAAGAATGCGAGTTCATTTGCAGAAATACTCGTGTAAGGTGTTAATACAGCCTGGGCATAAAAAGCCGCTTCTAATTGTTCAAGTGCATAGGCATAGTTAAGTATACCAAAGTCTCCACTGCCAAGATCAACGCCGTCGTTATTATCGTTTTTCTTACATGCAGCAGCCAACATGATTAATCCGGATGTTGCACCTGCATAGCCGAGAAATTTTCTGCGCGACACCTGTGCGTTTGGTGCGCCCTTAGGAGCAGGCATTACCGTTTCCAATGGTGTTTCTTTTGTCATAAAGATGGTTTTGAATGAATGTAATTTTTCCTGTAGGTTATGATGTTCTAACGATCTACGATAGATGTAAATCAATAGTTTGAATGAATACAAAAAATCGGATGAAAGCAAGCTGTATGCTTCCGCCATGGTTAACGTTTTAGCTTCTATTTGAAAGCTGGAGCCCAAAACATTTACGCCAACATTTTTTAAATTGATTACTGTATTATAGCCGTTAAATAAGCAGCAGTTTACAAAGCATTAGCACGCTTAATGGGTGATTGAAATCAACGCCAGTTCTTGTTCTTTCAACTTAATTACACCCATAATTGTATACGTAAAACAAGCCTGATGCCCCATGAACAATATAAGGTGGCAGGTAGTAGCGCTTTACCCAATATCGTTGACGGCTGACGAGCCGTTTTGGCGGAAGTTCTTTCTCTTGTACTGTTGTATGTAATGCTGCAGCATAACAATAATTACAAACAGAGCAGGTATCGCAAACATTACAACTTGTGCAGCCTAACAATTATTTTTGTTGATTACTAACCCACAAAAATTAAGTATGGCAAAGTATTCCAAAGCAGCTGCAAAAAAAGTAGCACAGGTAATGCATGAGCAAAAGATTGGCAATTTAAAGTCAGGATCAGGACAGAAGGTTACCAGTCGAAAACAGGCTATTGCAATAGCGCTTTCAGAGGCAAGGGAAGCTGGTGAAAAGGTTCCAAAAAAAGCACCTGCTAACAAGAGCGAAACTGCACCTAAGAAAACAACTGTAAAAAAACTGCAACTAAAAAAGCTGCAGCCACTAGATCTTCTCCCAAAAAGGTAGTTGCAAAAAAAGCGGCAACAAAGAAAGCTGCGCTAACCAATCCTGGCTCCAAAGAAAGAGCGATCAAAAAGGCAGGAACTAAGAAACCAGCTATCAAGCAAACAGCACATAAGAAGGCAGCAAATGATAAATCAGCAGCTCCAAAGTCTGCCACGAAAAAAGCTAAGCAAGCATCAAACTCACTCAGGAAATGATTGCCAGGTAAGATTAAAGTTGTAAAAGGAATTCTTGATACTTAGGAATAGCCGTAGCTGGGTCCGGCTATTCTTATTGTTGTTCAAGATTGGCCAGGCATGTCATAAGGTCTGCTGGTTTTTTAAAGATATCACCAAAGATGTCGCCAATTTCAGCCACACGTTTAGGGACAGTTTGGAAGGTAAAATCAAGAGGCGACAACCCTGGTTTGACTTCCTCCCAGCGCAGCGGGGTAGAAACTGTGGCTCCTTTTTTAGGCCGCATACTATATACACAGGCGATGGTCTGCCCTTTCCGGTTTTGTAGATAGTCCATGTAGATCTTATCCTTGCTTCTCTTACTTAAACTACGTTCAAGCGTTGTTATTTCCGGTAGTTCTTCACTCGCAAGCATACAAATCAGGTAAGCAAAATCCTTTACCTGTTCGTATGTATATTTCTTGCCCATGGGAACGTATACGTGCAAACCTGATGCACCCGAAGTTTTACAGATGCTGTAAGCACCAGCTTTATCTAGTATCTGTTTAACCGTTAATGCAGCTTCAACTACATGATCGAATGTGTTATTGTCTGAAGGGTCAATATCGATGATCATGTAATCAGGATTATCGAGATTTTTCACCGTGGAATGCCATGGATTGATTTCGATGCAACCCATATTATTCATATAAGTGAGCGTAGCCTGGTTGTTACAAAGTATATAATCAATGGTCTTTTTTGCAGAGTCAGAATACAGGCCAATGCTCTTGACAAAATCAGGTGCTTCGTTGCCCGCATCTTTATGAAAAAAACCTTTTGAATTAATCCCGTTAGGGGTCCGCATCAATGACTCAGGCCGATCTTTTAAATAGGGAAGAATAAATTCTCCCATGTTTATATAATAGTCAATTACATCCCCCTTTGTCACGCCCTCATCGGGGAAGAAAATTTTTTGCCTGTTTGTTGTTTTGAATTTTATCTTTCCGAAAGTGATGATCTTATCATTCGTTTTTTCGTCGGGTGGTTCGGCAACGGGGATCTTATTTCCGGCGTTTTCAGATGCTGGATCAGCTGTTTCAGTAACGGACTTTTCTTTTGTTTTCGCTGCTACTTCTGTAGCTGCTTTCACCGGTTTGGTGGCCTTAGGGGTTGTTTTTTTAGCCGGTTTTGCTGTTTCTTCGCTGGTTGACTTTGCCGCTTTTAACTTCTTGGGAGGTACTGGTGCAACTGCGGAGGCATTGGATTTATCGTTTGATTTTGTTGCTTTCGCAGGTTGCTGACCAACCAGCCTTGAGGGAACTTGCTTATCGTTCATGGTAGCTTCGTTTGGCGATTTATCTTCCCGTAAGCGCAGGAATATTGGATGCCTCATTTTTCCATCAGACGTGATTTCTGCGAACTTCATTTCTGCAACCAACACGGGCTTGACCCAGGTTACGGGCATGTTTGTTTTCACCCGCTCAGCAAACGGAGATGCTTCCTGAATTAGCGGCTGCAGCTTGTCCCACATCATTTTCAAGTTCTCCTGGTCAAAGCCGGACCCGGTGTGACCGATGTATTCCAGTTTGCCGTCCTGCATCATTCCCAAAACGAGCGCACCGAAATATTTTCTTCCACCCCTGGGTGCGGTAAATCCGCAGATTATTGCTTCATCACTTTTATGGTGTTTTATCTTTAACCACTCGTTTGTTCGTTTACCCGGATAGTAGAGGCTTTCCGATTTTTTTGCAATGACCCCTTCCAGATCTTTTTCCTTTGCTACTTCAAAAAAAGACTCACCTTCTTCCAACACATGATCGGAATATTTAATCACCTGGCTTTCGATAAATATATCCCGCAACAATTCTTTCCGTTGAATCAAGGGCATCGAGTAAAGGTCATTGCCGTTTAAGCGCAAGAGATCAAACACGTAATAAAGGATTGGCAAATGCCGGTTCTCGTCGAAGTGTTGCAGCTTCTGAAATTCGGGATTGCCTTCTTCGTTAAATACAACAATTTCACCGTCTACCACCGCCTCCACGTCCCATTTTTTCAATTCCTGTACAACTTCGGGGTATTTATCAAGGAATGAATTTCCATTCCGTGAATAGAGTTGCAAACCTTTCGAACCAAGTTCAGCTATAGCACGATAGCCGTCCCATTTAATTTCAAACAACCAATCCGCATCGCTAAATGGTTGATCAGTTTCCTTGGCAAGCATAGCAGGAACATAGTCATCCAATTTCCTGGAGTCCTTAGCTTTTGTTTTCGTTGCTTTCGCTGGCGGGGCCGGTTCCGGAACTATAGGAGGGCTTTTTTTTTTGAACCTGATTTCTGTTGTTTGAGCCATTCATTTATCGGAGAGTCTTCATCGGTGAGATCTTCGCTGGAGTATGGTTTGGAAACCGCGTGTTTATCGTTGTGCTTAATCAACAACCAGGTGTTTTCTTCTTCTCTGCCTTTTATTTTGACCAATGCAAATTCTCCTTTTAACTTGCTTCCATTGAGGGCAACTTTCAAGTTTCCCGCTTTAAGTCCTGCCTTGAGGTTTTTCACTGCCGTAGTAAAATCTGAATTGTCGATGTCGGTATATGTTCCCTGGTCCCAAATTTCCACAATGCCGGCACCGTAACCGGAGGGAATCACTCCTTCAAAATTTTTGTAATCGTAAGGATGATCTTCGACCATCATGGCCAGTCGCTTATCTGCGGGGTTCATCGACGGCCCTTTCGGCACGGCCCAGCTTTTTAAAACACCTTCAAGCTCCAGCCTGAAATCGTAATGCAATCGTGAAGCCTTGTGACGCTGGATAACAAAAATAAGTTGATCGCCGCTTTTTGAGGTAGCGCCCGTGGGTTCAGGTGACTCCTTGAAGTTTCGTTTGTTTTTATACTCAGATAAACCCATGTTGCCGGGTGTTTAGGTTGCTTTAAGCCTGTTAAATGATAATTTAAGCCCTATGACGCTTTCTTTTTCTTTCCATCAAGACTTGCCTTAAGTTGAGAAAACAGGTCTTCTTTTGCGCTGTGAACCACCTTCATTTGCGTTGCCTTAGGCTTCACACCTTTAGCTTTGTCCTGTATCAGTTTAAGAAGTTGCTCGGTATAAGTGTCTTTGTACGCGGAGATATCGAACTTTGACGTAAGCTGGTTAATCAAAGAGATAGCCATTTCAAGTTCAGCTTTTTTGATTTCTGGCTTTTCAGGTAGCTTTAATTCTTCAGGGTCACGTATTTCCTCTGCAAATCGTATCCGGTTTAGAACAATGACTTTTTCGTTTGCTCTTAATATAGCAAGCCCTTCTTTGCTTCGCATCACAAAGGTGGCAATACCTACCTTTTTCGTTTTTCTCAATGCCTCGCGCAGTAAAGCGTAAGCACGTTCGCCAGATTTATCCGGTTCCAGGTAATAAGGTGTTTCGAAGTAGACACTATCGATTTCATCTTCATTCACAAAATCGGAAATTTCGATGGTCTTGGTCTTTTTGGCATTTGCGCTTTCAAAGTCTTTATCCGTAAGAATCACGTATTGATCGTCCAGTTTATAACCTTTCACAATACTTTCCCAGGTAACCTCTTTACCTGTGCTTTCATTTACACGCTTATATTTGATATGCGACATATCGTTTTTGTCGAGCATATCAAGATCAAGTTCGCTTCTTTGCGTAGCGCTATACATTTTAACGGGAATGTTTACCAATCCAAACCCTATAGCACCCGTCCAAATCGGTCTCATAACAACGTGTTTTAAGAATGGTGAGCATATTAGATACCGGTTTTTTGCCTGGTAAACCAGGTGAAGAATTCCCGTTCTAAATATTACAACCTGGCTGCCGCATCAAAACAAACGCATTTGCCTGCTACAAAGTAGCTGAAAGCCAATCCATTGAAAACGCACAACTGCTTGCTGCTGGTAATTACTAAAGTATTGTGCCCGTTTCAGGATCAGCCAAGAGGCCTGGTTAGCAGTGCACGATTACTAAACGTAGAATTATCTCTACACCGCTGCAAGACAAATTCGTTTACTTAGCCGGTGGCGAAATTGGTTTTAAGTTACTTAGTGCCGGTCCATTCATAACTACTCCGTTGCAGTCGAACCTGGAGCCATGACAAGGACAATCAAATGAATTTTCGTCGTCATTCCAATGTACAATACATCCAAGATGAGGACACACTGCCGAGAATGTTTGTACTATCCCTGCTTCAGTTTTGTATGCTGCAACCTTGTTAAGTCCTTTTCCTACTACAGCACCCTGACCGGGTTGTAGCTCCTCAGCGGATTTGATTTTGGCTGGTTTAATTAAATCTGTGTACTGAGCTGCCATGTTTGCGCCTTCCTTCAAGAAGTCGCCTGTAGCTTTGAGCGAAATTCTTGATGGGGAATAGAGTTTTTCATAGGGTGTGTCAATACCAAGGATAAGGTCAGACACCAGCATTCCACCCAATGTTCCGTTTGTCATACCATTGCCTGAGTCGCCGGTAATGATATAAATGTGCTTGTCACCTGGGTTTAACCCGAGAAATGGCAAGAGGTCTACGGGTTCCATAACCTGACCCGACCAACGGTACTTAACTTCCTGCATTGCAGTAAAACGCAGCTTAGCCCAGTTTTCAAGATTTCGGTAGCGCTCTTCCTGCGAAAGATCCTCTTCATCGTGTTGCCCGGTTTTATGATCCTGGCCACCTACAATCAAAAGATCATTTGTTTCATCATAAGCCTGTAGCCGGGCGTAAGTATATGGCTGGTTCACCCATTTCGATTCACGATCACCCGTGTCCCACCACAGGGCATGCTGAACAGTTCCTTTCGGGATCGTTGCTGCAATTACATAAGTTCTATAAGGATGTTGTTTGGTGTGAATGGTCACCCGGTCGTTTACTGGCGTATTGGTGGCAACCACAACTTCTTTTGCTGTAATCCTAAATCCGTTAGCCACTACTTCATGCTCCTTTATTTCGGTAGCGTGTGTTTTGGTATAAATGGTATTACCAAGTGCGGTGATTGCTTTTGCAAGACCAGTTACATATTTAAGTGGGTGAAACTGCGCCTGCCCCGGAAATCTTAAGGCTGGTCCTTTCTCATAGGCAAGGCCAGGAATCGCATCAACAAAGCTCGACTCGATTCCTGCTTTATTTGATGCGTTATATTCTTCTTCCAGCGTTTTTATTTCATCGGTTGGATGCAAAAACAAATATCCATCGAGGATCTCGTGCTCGCAGCCGATAGACTCCTTTGCGACAACGTCGGCGATAAACTGCATGGCATCAACCTGGCTTTCTGCCGCAAGTTTGGCATTTTCTTCACCGTGCATTTTGGCAATTTCGAAATAAAAATCATCAAGTTCTTTGGCAATGTGTGCAGTGGTTCTGCCGGTTTCGCCACTGGCGATTTCGCCATCATCTATTACCACTACTTTACGCCCCGCAGTTGCAAGGCAATATGCAGCGGTTAAGCCCGAGATGCCTGCACCGATAATTAGTACATCTGTATCAAGGTCGTTTGCGAGCGGCGTAAAAGATTGCCTTTCGACGCTGTCGATCCAAAAACTCAAATGTGTGCCCGAGGTACTTGTTGTATTCTGTTCTAAAGATTCATTTATCATAGCAAGTAGATTGTTTATCAAAAGAGTCAATTCATATGCCATCTAACTTTTTTACCGCTATAGCTCCAGGGAAACAGTTGTATAATTGCCTGGTCTGGATGGCATGGTTTTATCTCTATTCTTCTAAACAGCATAGCTTCTCAAACCTTAATTCTCCATTTTTAAATTTATCATGATGACACCTTTAAAACGGAATATGGGCCATCAGCTTACCCAATCAGAATTGGACCAGGATGTACCCGAAAACGCGAATGATTTGACCGGAACCGCATTTATTAGCGACGACCAGCAAAGTAACGATTATGTAATTTCAGCTGTGATCGGCGGCAATAACGCAGATGATGAGGACCTTGATGATGAAGATCTTGACGACGACGACCTGGATGATGATGATGACCTGGATGTGGATGAGATAGATGTAGTGGAGGGTGATGATGACGAAGGCGTAACAGAGGTCGTACCAACAGACGATGATCTGGACGATGATGATTTATTGGATGACGATGACGACGATGATGATGACGATGATGTTGTTTAGTTAACAACATGGTAGTTTATATTAAAACAAGCTAAAAAAAGCGCCTTGATTAAGGGCGCTTTTTTTTGCTTACCAGGAATTGGCTCACCTCGGCAATTACCTGGTTGGCGAAATCAACCTGCGTTTCGAAACCGTCGGGCCTGGATGATGTGATTTGCTTTTCGAGAACTACTTCGTATCTAAAAGATAGCGCAAAAAACGCGTGCAATCCCTCTTCTTCACACTCAGGAACAATAGATGCGTAACCCGTAATGCCGATGCCATAATCGCTTAGAAAAAGTTTACTTACTTCAACAGCCAGCTTCCTGGCTACTGTCTCATCGACGCTATTGACTTTTTGTGCGTGAATAGGTTCGACATTAAGATGGCGACACTTCTGCCCGACGTTATACGCCGTTAATCCACCCTGGAAATATTGTGAAGCATCCATTCCTAAAGACATTGCAGCTTGCAGGTGACCTGAAGTAACGCTTTCAGCAACGGCGATCGTAAGCACATGCTCTTTCAGGTAAGCGCCAATCTGGTCAGCGGAGTTTTGGTCGTACATTTTATTAGGTTTATTTAGGTTAACGTATTAACGACATTGTGGATAGCGGGATTAGAATAGCGGTATAAAAAAAAAGTCAGCCGTTAGGCTGACCCTTTTTGGACAAGCTTTAAATTATGCTTCTTCATCTTCTTCGTCTTCTTCGCCGCCATCACCTTCAGTTCCTTCATCCTCCTGTTCAGCACCGATGTTAATTTTTGTTTCCGCAATCTGGGTTAGTAATTCGTCTGTTCTTTTTTCTTCATCAAGTGTTTGACCCAACAGGTTTTTCACTTCTTCAAGTCCAAGCGTTTTTGCCAGTTGAGCAAGGCTACCGTAGCTTGCGATCTCGTAGTGTTCTACTTTTTGAGCAGCCATGATCAAACCTACATCACGCGTCATCGTACCGCTTTGGGTATCCTCTATGATGCTTTCTGCTTCTTTAATGATCCCATCCATAGCCTCGCACTTTTTACCCTGTGCCCTTTTACCCATGCTTTGGAATACTTGCTCTAAACGTGCGACTTGTTGTTTTGTTACTTCAGTATGCTCTTCAAATGTTGTTTTAAGATCGTCAGTTGTTGCTGCTTTCCTAAGTCTTGGAAGTGTTTTCACAAGAGCTTTTTCAGCATAGTAAATATCTTTCAGGGAGTCGTAAAACAATTTTTCCAACAATGGTCCCTGGTCTACCGTATTGTTATAAGAAGCTGCCTTTGCTGCTTTCTTTGGAGCGGCAGATTTAGCAGATGCTTTAGGAGCAGCCGATTTTGCCGAAGCCTTAGGAGCAGCCGACTTTGCAGATGCTTTTGGAGCAGCTGATTTAGCAGCAGCCTTTGGAGCAGCGGCTTTAGCTCCTTTCGGACCGCTTGATTTGGGAGGTGCTTTTTTAGTTTGCTTTGCCATAATATAGATTTTACTGGTTAATAATTACGTCAACAACAGAAAAATTAATGCCACTGATTATTAATCAGTTCTATTTTACATGATGAAAATATTCCACATGTAAATGAAGGATTAGCTTCAAGGCACTTTGCAGCGCAATAATCTTTTACATCACGAATGAAGTATAATAAAAGTTCAGCACTATTGAAATCCTTTCTGCACCACTTCATAAGTGAAGATGGGTTTCACCTGCCACCGGGCAAAGCAGGAACGTGAGATTGGAAGAAATCTACCCTGGCAATAATAGGCGATGTTGTTAAACTAAATCCCGGAAAACGTTCGCTCAATAGCATTACCCAAAGTACAAGAGTGCGACGCAAGGATGTTAAATAGTCCAACTTCAGCCTGGTCCAAAAAAAAATCCGAAACACCTATCGGCAACCAGGTCCTCCGTGCCGGGCAAAAGAAAATACAAGGGAAAGGATGTTAAAGTGCGTTCGGTAAATAGACCAATTTACTGGTGCAAAAAAGCCTGCCCGCACATTACCGGAGCACTGCTGAAGGTACATCGGTTGTAATTCAGCGGCAGGCACGAGTTACTTTTTGTAGTTGTTGATTTCTTTAATACTGGAAACCGCCGTGATGTTTAATGGCCCATACAGGTGTGGGAACACATCGTTACTTGCGGGCACGTATTCATACTTTAGTATAGCCTCAAGTAGGTTGGTGTTGATTTCGAGTTGCAGCAGTTCGCCGGCACCTGCAAAATAGCGGGCTAACACGCCCTCGATCTGGGTGGCGGTACAGCAATGTATAAACCCTTCACTTTCCAAAGACGGGTGTAAATAGAAGCCATCCCGCTGGTTGTTAAGCCAGCTTTTTTCATTGGTTATATGGAAAACCTTTTCGGTCACAAGCTATGCAGATTGATAGACCCTTGGGATCTTTTGTTCCAGCATCATCAGGTCGGCAAGCACTATTGCGGTAACTGCTTCCAATACCACCGGAACCCTTAGTGCTATGCATAAATCGTGACGGCCACGTACAGCAAACGGTTCTACCTGGCCGGTTTGCCAGTTCAATGTGTTCTGTTCTTTGGGGGTTGATGAGGTAGGTTTTATGGCGATCCGAAAGATAAGTTCGTTTCCGTTTGTGATACCACCTACAACACCGCCAGCATGATTCGTTGAAGTCAGTCCATCCATATTTTCGATAGGATCGTTGTGCTGGCTGCCAAACATTCGTGCGGACCAGAAACCTGTACCAAACTCTATTCCGCGAACGGCCGGAATAGCAAACACCGCATGACTTAAAACCGATTCAACAGAGTCGAAAAATGGCTCCCCCAAACCAACCGGCAAACCTGCTACCATACATTCAACGATACCGCCAATACTGTCTTTTGCTTCAATCGCCTTTTGGAGTCCTTTTTCAATATCTGTTTCACCCCCTGCTTCTGTAACGAAAGCCCTCACCTGGATACCGGGCGAGTGTGGCAGTGGAGCAGCCAGGATACGTTTCGCGATGACACCGGCAGCAACAAGGGCTACAGTAAGGCGACCGCTGAAATGACCTCCGCCGCGGTAGTCTTCGTTACCACCATACTTTTTACTGGCGACAAAATCTGCATGACCGGGCCTTGGAACATCCCGCTGTTTCTGGTAGTCGCCACTGCGGGTATTGTTGTTTTCGAAAAGTATGGTTATCGGCGCACCGGTAGTTTTGCTTTCGAAAACACCACTTTTAAAGAAAACCTTGTCTTCCTCTTTCCTGGGTGTTGTTCCTTTGGAGCCTCCTTTACGGCGCTCGATATCTACTTCAAAATCTTCGGCAGTAAGCGGCAGGCCGGCAGGACAACCATCGATATTTATGCCTACTGACTCACCATGTGATTCACCAAATATATTTACCCGGAATAAGCGTCCAAATGTGTTCATAATAGTATTCGATAACTGTGGAAATAAATTTAACCCAATTGGAAGAAAAATCGTGGTTCCGTGACATGTATCCAACTGAGGGCTAACACCGGCCTGAAACACCATCCTTTCAATTGCAACAATCAAAACCTGATTCAAGGAATTGGCGCCTACTCCTTACTTTCCTTTACAATCGTAACCTTTGCACCAATTGCCTGCAGGTCGTCGAAGAAGTCGGGGTACGACTTATTAATTGCATCGGCAGCCAGAACCTCTACCCGCCCGTTTGCACGTAAGCCAGCCACTGCACAAGCCATAGCAATCCTGTGATCATGCCGGGAGTGAACGGTATTACCTTTAACGGCTGATGAACCCGTGATGAGCATATCGTCGTTAACAAGCCTGATTTCAACACCGAGCTTACCAAATTCTTCCTGCAGCGTTTGCGCGCGATTGCTTTCTTTATGGGTTAGTCTTGAAATACCCCGTATGGCAGTTGTGCCGTTACAGAAAGCAGCTAATGCAACAAGTGGAGGAAACAAGTCAGGACAATCTGTTGCATCGAAGACAAATGACTTAAGTGAAGCGGGTTGGAGGATAATTTGATTGTTATCTATGCTAATGTTTGCGCCGGAGTCTTGTACCGCCTGCAAAACAGCTCTATCCGCCTGTGTTGAGTTTAGATCAAGGCCCTGGATGACAAGTTTGTTACCAGCTATTGCCCCGGCTACGAGCAGGAATGCAGCCCCACTCCAATCACCCTCTACCTGGTAAGTCTGCGGCGAGTAACCAACTGCCTGTGGTTCGAAATAAAATATTTGATAATTGTCGTGCGTAACCTTTCGACCAAAGTGTGCCATCACACTTAGAGTAAGATCGATGTAAGGCTTGCTCTTGAGTTCGTTTACTTTGATCGCCACGGGCTCATGCACTCCTGCACCAAATGCCATTAGCAATCCGGTTAAAAACTGTGAACTAAGAGAGCCGTCAATTTCAACAGGAGATGGCTGTAGGGGTCCTTTTATGTGAATGGGCAACTTGCCCCCGTTTGATTGAACATCGATGTTTAACAAGGGAAATATTTCATCGAAGAAATCCATCGGTCTATTCAAGAGGCTACCCGTGCCGGTAATCGTCAAAGCTTTGTCGCTTAAGGCGGCTATAGGGGCAAACATTCGTATACCAAGCCCACTTTCACCACAATTGATCTCTGCACTTACTGGCTTTACCCCGTTTGAAGTTATTAGCAAGGAACCATCTGGCTGATGACTGACTGTTGCTCCTAATTTCGTAATTACGTCAAGGGCAGCTAAGTCGTCGTTGCTGACACCAGCATTCAATATATGGGATGTTCCGACTGCCAGCAAAGCCGCTGCACATGCGCGCTGCATACTACTTTTACTTGCGGGTGCGTCGATGGTTCCGGTAACTTCAGCGTTTTCGATATAGACTGTCATTGAAATATTCTCTTTATAAACTTCTGACCATTTCGTCGAGTTCGGCAAACTGTAATACCACTGTTCTCGCCTTACCTATTTTGTCTAAAACAACATAGCTTATGGCGTCATTGTCCTTCTTTTTATCAGATCTCAAAATGCGCAATGCTTCATCTTTGTCGAACTGGAAATCCGGTGGTAGACCATACTTTTTCAAAACCGTTTTCACGGCGTCAGTATCGCGAAACCCGGTAATCTTTGTTGATACATTGCAGGCAACACCCATTCCGATACTTACTGCATGACCATGCGGTATTTTATACAGGTTCTCAATTGCATGCCCCATGGTATGACCGAAGTTCAATAGTTTTCTATCTCCATTTTCAAACTCGTCTGATATAACCACTTTGGTTTTTATCAGTACGTTTTTAAGAATAAGACTTTGAAGCAGCTTTTCATCTTTCCTGAAACTGCCCAGGTTGTTCTCCTGGAGCAACTTAAACATTTTTGCATCTTTTATACAGGCATGTTTGATCACCTCTGCAAAACCATTGATCCATTCTTCTTTCGGTAATGTTTTCAGAAACGAAAAGTCGAAGAGCAAAAAAGACGGCTGACGTATTAAACCCACAAGGTTTTTGTAAACACCTACGTCTACCCCATTTTTACCCCCGATGGCGGCATCAACGATTGAAAGTATCGAGGTGGGAACAAAACCACATTTAATACCCCGCATATAAACTCCGGCTACATAGCCCGCAAGATCAGTAACTACTCCGCCACCAACGCCGATGATCACCGATTTTCGATCTGCTCCCATTTCGATCAACTGATTGATCACGTTGTCGACGGTGGATTGAACTTTGTATTGCTCGCCAGCTTGCAAGACAATTACCTTCCACCCAGCGAATCTTTTGCGATGACTTTTGTATATATTTTCATCTGTAATGATGATGCCTTTTTCTATGGGTACCAACTTACTTAGGTCAGCAAAGGAGGCATTAAACAAGTAGTCTACTGTCGACGAGGAAAATGTGTATGATCGTTTGGTCATATTGCAGAAAGCTTTCCGGAGATTAGAACAGTTTTCGGTTTTTCCGGGTAAACTGCGCCTGAAAAATGTGCCAAATGTATGTCTTTGGCCGCAATTGAATTTCAAATACAAGCATCAATAAAAAAGCCGGGCAAGCAATGCATTAATACATTGTAGCCCGGCTGCTATTTGACTGTCTTAAATGTTAGCCCCTGCTGTTCGCATCGTTCATTCGAATTCTTCTTCCTTTATAAGTTTTCCCATCAACTGCTTTAATCATCTTTGGTGCAGCACTCTTTTCAATCTCAACCCAGCTGTTCATATCCTTCATATCAATCCGCCCCAAAACTTCTTTCTTGAGTTCGCTCATATCGAGAATAAATTGCAGGAAGCTGGCTTTGTAGAAACCATCTTTAGTTCCAAGGTTCACAAACAAACGCATATAATCTCCACTGCCTCCGAATTCGGTCCCACGGGTATCCCTTCTTCTTCCCTGTTCGCGATCATCGCGGCTAAAGGTCGCGCGATCCCTGCTGTCCCGAACAGTTGCACGAACATTAAGGTCCTCAGCATTTTCGTAATATTTAAGGAACCGGTCAAATTCCATTGCAGCAACCCGCTTTAGCACCTCCTCTTTGGTAACGTCTGCGAATTTCTCCTGGAGCATTGGAACATAGGTTTCGTAATCACCATGGCTCACATCAGTTTGTAGCAGCTTGTCCATGAAATAGAAAAACTGCTTGCGGCAAACATCTTTACCAGCAGGAATATCAAGTTTGTGAAATGGCTGTGCAACCATTCGTTCAATTTGCTTCAGTTTGAAAATTTCACGGCTATGTACAATCGACATACAGATACCCTGGCTTCCAGCCCGGCCTGTCCGTCCGCTTCTGTGTGTGTAAACCTCTACGTCATCGGGCAATTCGTAGTTGATAACGTGCGAAATGTCTTTTACATCAATTCCTCTTGCGGCTACGTCGGTCGCGATAAGTAGTTGTAAAGTCCTCTCCCTGAACTGACCCATCACCTTATCGCGTTGGGCCTGGGTAAGATCGCCGTGTAAGGCGTCGATGTCATATCCTTCCCTTGTGAGGCGCTCGGTTATTTCCTGTGCGTCAAGCTTTGTTCTGGTAAAGATGATCCCGTAAATACCCGGTGTAAAGTCGATGATCCTTTTAAGTGTTTCATACCTATGTTGAGCAGAAGTAACATAATACTGGTGATCTATACTGGCATTTCCGGTATTGACCTTTCCGACGGTAACTTCAATCGGGTTTTGCATGTAGCGCTTACTTACCTGCCTTACTTCGGGTGGCATGGTTGCACTAAAAAGCCAGGTGCTTTCACGCTTAGGTGTGTTTTTTAAGATAAATTCTATATCATCCCTGAAACCCATATTCAGCATTTCATCAGCCTCGTCGAGCACGACGTACTTGATTTGTTCAAGATCGATGGCCTTTCTTTCAATCAGGTCGATAAGGCGACCAGGCGTGGCTACGATGATCTGTACTCCTCTCCTTAGATCGCGGATCTGCATAGTGATGGACGTGCCGCCGTAAACAGCCACAACATTCATCCCTTTCAGGTGTTTTTTAAAAAGTTCTACTTCCTTAACAATTTGCATGCAGAGTTCACGTGTCGGGCAAACAATGAGTGCCTGAGGAAACTTATCGGAAATATTAATTAGTTGTAATAGTGGAAGTCCAAAGGCAGCAGTTTTACCTGTTCCTGTTTGAGCAAGTCCTACGAAGTCGGTAGTACCACTCAACAACACAGGTATCGCTTTTTCCTGGATGGGTGTCGGGTTCACAAAGCCTAATTCATCGGTTGCCTGAATTAACCTTGCGTCAATGCCCAACCCTTCAAATGTCATCATGTTTTATCAAAATTTTGCGCAAAGGTACTGTATATTCAACTTCGGGCATACAAGTAATGAACAGAAACCCCGCCTGAGACCTTCTGAGGCAGTGTAATTACTGTTAAACTACAGATGAATGCCGCATGTTGGTTATGCCGATGCGTTTGCTTGTTTAAGGTAGCCTGAGTAAGTGCCAAAAAAAAGCCGCCCTCAAAATGAGGACGGCCTCTATCGATTGCCTGCCTTATGAAATTTAATCAACTTTACAATGTGATGCAAGCCGTTGCTCTCACAGGAACTTTCAACCCCGTAACACTAGTCTTTTTTCTGAAGAGTGTCAATCTTTGCGTCGCGGCTGGAATCAATCTTGTTTGTCAAAGAATCTGTTTTTGACTCCAGTGAATCGATCTTTGCATCAGCAGATGAATCAACCCTGTTTGTCAAAGAGTCAGAAGTTTCTTCTGTAGAAGTTGCTGAATCGTTACATGCTACGAATGCGCCAAGTGCTAAAATCATTAACAGCTTTTTCATTTCTTGAGGTTTTAGTTTGTATAATTTGTAGTTGATACAGCAGAGAGAGAAAGGTAACCCGACCCATTCAGAAATTTTTTTAAAATTCTTTTGCGATTACTTTGGGTTACTTTTCGCACCAACAGGTATTAAAAATCACACATGTGAAATCGGAACCCAACGAACAACATCTATTAAAAGGTTTGGCGGAGAATGATGCCAAAACGGTGGAGATCTTATACAAACAGAACTTTGGGCTGATACAGAGTTTTATAACAAATAACAATGGTTCATATGATGACGCAAGGGATATATTCCAGGAAGCAATGATTGTGCTTTATGAAAATGTCAAGAACCCTTCTTTTATATTAACCTGTAAAATCAGCACTTATTTGTATAGTGTTTGCCGGAGGTTGTGGCTAAGAAAATTGCAACATAATAATCGTTTTGTTGCTCATGTGCAAAATCTTGAAGAAACGGTGCCCGTAGAAGAGGACATTGAAACAAACGACCGTCGTAATACAGATTTTGCAATTATGGAACAGTCACTGGGTAGTCTCGGCCAGCCATGTAAGGGACTACTTGAAGCGTATTACCTTCAGAAAAAAGACATGGCTGAAATTGCCGGGTCGTTTGGTTACACGAATGCAGATAATGCAAAGAATCAAAAGTATAAATGCCTGATGAGGCTCAAGAAATTGTTTTTTGCGAGTTATAAGAACGAGGACTAATATAATATGTTATGGATGAAATTTTACTTATAGATGCCGTTGAGCGCTATTTGAACGGCGAGATGACAAAAGAGGAACGGCTCTTTTTCGAAGAGTTGCGCAAGAATAACCAGGAGGTTGACCAAATGGTGGTAGAACACATGTTGTTTGTTCGCCAGATGAATGCCTTTGGTGAAAACCGCGCTATGCGCAGCACATTACAAACCGTTCACAACAATCTCAGTGAGTCGGGAGAAATCAGGAATGAGAACGTAAATACCGATAACCAGGTGATTAAACTTTGGCGGAGGTATAAAAAGGTTGTAGCAATTGCCGCAACCATCGCCAGCGTGACTGCTTTGGTAATAAGTGGACTGGTGACCTACTTTACCCCTGTTTCCAACAAAAACATGATCCGCGACCTGAACAGGAAATTACAGCAAATCAATCATACGCTGAATGTGCAGGGCAATCAAATTAGTGAGATAAAAAAGAGCAAAGCCCCTACTGACCAGATGCCTGCCAATGCCGGTACAAGCTTCCTGATTGATGGAAAAGGATACCTGGCCACAAACGCGCACGTTGTAAGCGGATCTTCGACCATATTGGTGCAGAACAGTAAAGGCCAGGAATTTAAAGCAAGGATTGCTTACCTGGATGAACAAAAAGATTTGGCTATTTTAAAGATTGACGATGCGGACTTTAAACCGCTTACAACCTTACCTTACGGAATAAGAAGAACCAATATTGATCTTGGAGAACAACTATTTACGCTTGGATTTCCGAAAGACGAAATCGTTTATAACGAAGGTTACCTAAGTGCAAAAACAGGTTATAATGGTGATACCATCAACTGCCAGATTGCTGTTAGCGCAAACCCGGGAAATAGTGGAGGTCCTGTATTGAACAAAAATGGCGAGGTAATCGGTATACTCAGCACCGCCCAGGTTCAAGCGGAAGGTGTTGTGTTTGCTATAAAATCAAGAAACATATACCAGGCGCTTGAAAACCTTAAGAAGGACACCAGCTATCAGAAAGTAAAAATGCCGGTTTCTTCAAGCATCAAGTCGCTTGACAGGGTTCAACAGATCAAACAGATTGAAGATTGTGTATATATGGTACGCGGTTTTACGAGATAATCAAAGAGACACTTATGAAAAGAGGGATTTGCAATGCAAATCCCTCTTTTGTTTTATCGAAATGTTTCTTTGACAAATTGCCTCCCGGACCTCAGTTCATGTTAAGCTTTCATTTAACCCGTGAAAGGCGGAGACTTAGTTCACTAACAAGCGCAGCTTAACATGTGAACGAAAGTGGGGTTTATTGGATGTAAGAGTCAGGAAGCCCAAAGATTTTGTGGATACTCGCCACTGTTTACGAGTTTGTCGAGACTTGCCTGTACACTCGGAGCATCTTCCTTATAAGTAACGCCAAACCATTGCGACTGGGTTGGGATAACTTTGATCACACCCTGACCAGACTTACTGAAATGGTCTGCAACAATAGGAATAAAGAACTCTGATTTTGGATTTGATGCATTTTGAACCAAAAACTCCTCAAACTGCTGAGCTGTAATATCGAATACATTAGGAGCAAAGCCCCAAAAGTTCATGCTTACTTTGCTGTCTTCACTCACCTCGTGTTTACCGCTTTCATCTTCATAGGTAATGCTGCCGCTTTCATCGCGGTATATCTTTGTTCTTTCGCTGATTGAGACCAGGTTTTGCTGATCATCAACTTCGCATACACCACGGCTTACACTCCCATTTTCGCTAAGTGTCCTTTTTAACTCATAGCCCACAATACACCAGGTTTTGTCGTTTACTTCGCTTGTTAAAAAGTCGTAAGCTTTCCTGAAAGCGTCGGTGCCATAGAAGTCATCTGCATTAATCACCGCAAATGGTTCTTTAACCGCCTCACGGCAGCAAAGTACCGCATGTGCGGTTCCCCATGGCTTGGTTCTCTCTGCCGGCAGCTCATGTTTCCCCAGGTGGTCACCCAACTTTTGATAAACATAGTCAGTAGCTATGCTTCCCTTCAGCTTTGGTTCAAACTGTTCTTTGAAAGCTTCTGCAAAGTCTTCCCGAATTATGAATACAACTTTTCCGAAACCAGCACGAATGGCATCATATATGGAATAATCCATAATGGTTTCGCCGCTTGGGCCGAAAGATTGCGTTTGTTTCATACTTCCATAGCGACTCGCCATGCCTGCAGCTAGAATTACCAGAGTTGGTTGCATAGATAAATTTTAAACTTTGCGAAACTAACTGATCGTGTATAATCAGCAAATAATTATTAGATGGACATAAAAACTTTGCCACTTGATTTCGAGAAGGTTTGTATAGAAGAGATCCAGGCAAGCTGGCTTTCAGAGAAAAACATTGGCCTGTCTGTGTTGCGCCTCGATAAACTCCACCCGGTAGTGAGTGGGAATAAGTGGTTTAAACTTAAGTATTACCTCGAGGAAGCCTTACTGCTCGAAAAACCTACGGTTGCCACATTTGGCGGGGCGTATTCAAACCATATTGTCGCAACCGCTTTTGCATGTAAAGCTTACGGATTACAGAGTGTGGGTATCATCAGGGGCGAACAGTCGGACGTGGCCTCTCCCACACTTTACCAGGCAGAAAGCTATGGCATGCAGCTGCTATATGTAAGCCGTGAACAATTCCGCGAGAAAGAAAAAGTTGCTGAACAGTTCGGCCAGTTCAACTGGTACTGGATAGGAGAAGGCGGTTATGGCTCTACGGGTGCAAAAGGAGCCGCGGAAATTTTAGGTCTTGCAAACCACCAGGATTACACCGACATCGTTGCATCGGTAGGAACAGGAACGATGCTTGCAGGCATCATACAATCAGCAAGGGAAAGTCAACGGATCACAGGGGTCAGCAGTTTAAAAGGAAATTTTTCGCTCGAGCAGGAAGTAAGAGACTTGCTTCCCATGAATGTAAAGCAACGACCGTTCAGGATCATTCACGATTACCATTTTGGCGGATATGGTAAACAATCAGAGGACCTTATCCAATTCATTCAACAGGTGTATGACGAACACCAGCTGCCCTTAGACTTTGTATATACCGGCAAATTGTTTTATGCGATCAAAGATCTTGTAAATGGTCAATACTTTAAGGATAACGCTTCGATACTGATGATTCATAGCGGGGGACTCCAGGGCAATGCTTCCCTGGGTAAAAGCCAGTTATCATTTTTGTAACAGCCCGGTAATTATCTTTGTTCAAAACCAAACTGCCGGTGAATCGATTATTAGCGCTGACCATAACTATACTGTTTTTTCAAACAGCCCAGGCACAGGATACTCTACCAAACTTTACCCTTGTTGAACGTGGTAATAAGGTAATCGTAAGTTGGGTGAATCCATATCCAAATTGCATTCAGTTAAACGTACAACGGTCATATGATAGTTTGCGTTATTTTCAAACGGTTTACTCTGCCGTATCACCGCAGCTACCGCAAAACGGGTTTACCGAAACCAAGATGCCTACTAACCGGATCTTCTATCGCATCTTTTACGTTTTGCAGGGCGGCTCATACTTTTTTACCAAAAGCCAAAGGGTTGGCGGCGCATTTACACCCGAACGCACCATCAGCCTCTTCAGCATCGGCAACAATCAGAAAAATATTACTGTTCAGCTGCGCGGAAGTGTATTTGCAACCTTGCCTCCGACCGGGTACCGCTTTTTCAGGGATTCAATCCTGAAGAATACCCGCGATACAATTTTTGCGCTTAACGACACAACCATACAATTGCTACCCTATTCTGGTCCGGAGTATTACAGGGCCTCCATGTACGTTTATACCATGCGCGATGGTGTGACAATTTCGTTGCCGAATGCCGCGAGCCGGAAATACAGCCTGAAATTTTTTGAAGAAGATGGAAGCCCATTGTTTAACATAGCCCATGTGAAGGAGCCACAACTGATTTTGGATAAGTCAAACTTCTTCCATGCCGGATGGTTCCTTTTTGAACTATACGAAGATGACCGGCTTAAAGAAAAAAACAAGTTCTTTATTTCAAAAGACTTTTAAGCCATCCGATGTTGCCGGGTTTAACTTACTTCTGCAGTCATTTCAGGGGTTGTTGCCGGAATAATCGTCGCCCCAAAGACACTTGAGAAATGATATAGCACCCTTGCTTTAAGCTCTTCCATGTCAATCTTGGTTCCGAGTTCCCGCTGAAGAGAAGTGACCTGTTTGTTGCGGATGCCGCAAGGAATGATATGGTCGTAAAAAGAAAGGTCCGTATTCACGTTTAACGCAAAGCCATGCATGGTGATCCATCTGCTGCAACGTATTCCCATAGCACAGATCTTTCTTTCCCGGCCTTTTTCGCCGGGATCTAACCATACTCCGGTTTCCCCCTGGCTCCTGTCGCCCTTAAGCCCGTAATCCCCCAGAGTGAGTATGATTATTTCTTCAAGACTCCTCAGGTACCAACCGATGTCAGTCCGGTATTGTTCAAGGTCGAGAATGGGGTAGCCAACGAGTTGACCGGGGCCATGAAAAGTGATATCACCTCCACGATTAATCCTGAAAAATTGAATGCCTTTTTGTTTTTGTGCCTCCTCGCTAATAAGTACGTGGGCAATATCCCCGCTTTTTCCAAGGGTGTAAACGGGCGAGTGTTCTACGAACAGTAAGTGGTCCTGTGTATGTAAATCCAGGCCAGGTTCCGTACGGAGCTTTGTTTTAGTAGCTACAGCTTGCTGAAGAAGTTTTTCCTGGTAATCCCAAATGGGCTGATAGGGCTTTTCACTTCCGAGATCCTGGTAGTGTATCTGGCGGTTCATAATAACAAAGCTATTGAAGTTTAGGCTGTTTTTTCCAAAGGTTGGCGCCCGGCTTACGCGCCGCTCATTTGTTTATTCGACATATAAGTCATCGAAAAGCTTCTATTGCCCCCTGCCCAAAAAGAACAATGCTGTACATCCGGGTGTTTTAGAAAAATTTTAGACAGAAATGGTACATCGACAAGTTATCTACCTGCTTCACCTCTCACCGATTATATGTACTTTTTAATCCAGTTTGTTTCGGGGCGGCTTGGTACATCAATAGATTTGTTGATTAATTCAAAAACATATAGTTGAATAGAAAGCTTCTTACCATAACCGTTCACATTGCCGCCTGGGCATGCTTCTTCCTCTTGCCCTTCGTCTTTTTTCCGCGTCCAAGGGATCCAAACTACCAGATGAGTGAGGCTGTCAGGTGGATGTTCATTTCTATAAACTTTTACCTCGTTGCGTTTTACTACCTTAATACGCAGGTGTTGATCCCCAACCTGCTTGCAAAAAAGCGCTATTTGTGGTACCTGCTTGCTATTATCGTCTGCCTGTTTCTCTTTATCCAGTTGCCGCGCTTGTTTGATGATGCCATTGCTGCCGAACTGCCGGAAAAATCAAGGTTCAGGCGGGGGCTTCGTCGCAGAACTTTGTTTCCATATCCATTTACGGGTTCTACCGCGGTATTCTTTCTGGTGTTTACTGTCAGTACGTGTATCAAGGTGATCCAGGAATGGTTAGCTGCCGAACAAACCAGGAAGGAAATCGAAAATGAAAAACTAAACACCGAACTTTCCTTTCTTAAGTCGCAGATCAACCCCCATTTTCTTTTTAATACACTGAACAACATTTACTCCCTTGCAGTTTCGAAAAGCGATGCCACGGCAGGTGCGGTAATGAAACTGTCGTCAATAATGCGGTATGTATTAAGCGAAACGAAACAGCACCTCGTTCCCCTTGAGAAAGAGATCACTTTTATTAAAGACTATATCAACCTGCAACAGGTCAGGCTTACCGATAAAGTTCATGTAAGTTTTAACGTGGAGGGCAATATCGACGGGCATTCAATCGCACCGCTCATTTTCATTCCTTTTGTTGAAAACGCTTTTAAATACGGGATCAGCACAAAGGAACATTCCGATATCGTTATCCTGGTAAAAGCGACTTCCAACGAAGTTCATTTGTATCTTGATAATCCTATAGTGTCCCAGGAAAAGCAACTGAATGAAAACACCGGCATTGGTCTTCAAAATACCCGGAGGCGACTGGAACTGCTTTACCCGGGAAGGCACACACTTGAAGTAAAGCCTGAGAACAATCATTTTCATGTTCACTTAATGCTAAAAAAATGATCAGAACAATTGCAATCGACGACGAACCTTTAGCCTTGAAGTTAATTGAAGAATATGCTTCTAAGATTCCTTTTCTTCAGTTGGAACACACCTTTACGAACACTGATGAAGCAAGGGCGTGGCTGAATGTAAACGAGGTTGACCTATTGTTGCTCGACATACAAATGCCAGATATCAACGGTTTACAATTCTATCGATCGCTTGCAGCAAAACCCCTCGTTATTTTCACAACAGCATACAGCGAATTTGCTGTGGAAGGCTTCAACGTGGATGCTATTGACTATCTCTTGAAACCATTTGAGTACGACCGTTTTCTCAAGGGTGTTTACAAAGCAAAAGAATATATCGAGTTCCTGAGCAGCCAGGACATGCAAATGGCATCCATATTTATCAAGGTCGATTATCAATTGATGAAGATCAACCTGAAGGAGGTTGAGCTGATTGAAGGTCTTGACGACTATATCCGGATCCATATTGCACCGAGACCTGTGCTTACCCTGATGACCCTTAAGAGCCTGCAGGAAAAACTACCCGCAAAAGAGTTCATCCGCATACATCGTTCCTATATCGTTCCCGTGAACAAAATCGAAAGCTTCGGCCGTAATAAGGTGAAGGTTGCCGGCAAAGAAATTCCGATCGGAAGCAGCTATACCGAAGTCTACCAACAACTGCTTAAAGCAAAGGGAATCGAAAATTAGTATCGATTCATTACCACGCTTATTCACCCCTACAACGATAATCAGGAGGCCCGCTTCCCTGTTGAAATCATCTGTTCCGATATAACCATCCTTTTAAATTCCTCAATTGACAGCCGTAGTCATGCTTTGCAGGAGTGCTTTTCGGCATAGCACCCACCTTCCCACCCCCTGGTTTATACAATTTGACCAACAATGACACCCGATTTATTATTTTGCAGCAGGTAGCAACAACAATGCGGTTCAATACTTCTGGTTGATCCACAATCATACCTGAAATTCTACTTATTATGGACTTCTTCAAAGAATTTAATATCAAACCTGAGAATGCGGGTGTCTCCACGGGAAACAACTGGCTTGATGGCGGCGGTGAACTTATTTCGTCCTATTCGCCCGTGGATGGAAAACTCATTGCAAAGGTGCGGTCAGCTGATGAAAGTTCATATCGCTTTGCAATCAGCAAAGCTGCGGAAGCATTTGAAGAATGGAAGATGTGGCCCTCTCCAAAACGCGGAGATATTGTCAGGCAAATCGGTGACGCGCTCAGGACTAAAAAGGAAGGTTTGGGTAGGTTGGTAAGTTATGAAATGGGAAAAAGCCTGCAGGAAGGATATGGCGAAGTGCAGGAGATGATCGACATTTGCGACTTTGCGGTAGGCTTATCAAGGCAGCTGCATGGGCTCACCATGCACAGTGAAAGACCAGGTCACAGGATGTATGAACAATGGCATCCACTGGGCATCGTAGGTGTTATCAGCGCTTTCAATTTCCCTGTTGCCGTCTGGAGTTGGAATGCAATGCTTGCATGGGTTTGTGGAGATGTTTGCATCTGGAAACCCAGCGAAAAGACACCCCTTTGCGGCATTGCATGCCAGGAAATTGTTGCTGCTGTTTTCAAGGAGAATGGCGTTCCTGAAGGTGTAAGTTGCCTTGTGCAAGGCGGCAAAGAAGTTGGCGAATGGATGGCAAATGACGGCCAGGTACAACTGGTTTCTGCAACAGGTTCCACACGAATGGGCAAGGCGGTTGGGGCAGCTGTAGGTGCGAGATTGGGGCGTTCGTTGCTTGAGCTTGGCGGCAACAACGCGATCATCATCAGCAAGGATGCTGACCTGGAGATGGCCCTTGTTGGTGCCGTGTTTGGAGCCTGCGGAACCGCGGGTCAAAGGTGTACGACCACCAGGAGGCTGATCATTCATCAAGACATTTACGAGGAGTTCAAGAACCGTTTGGTAAAAGCCTACCAGCAACTGCGCATTGGCAATCCGCTGGAGGAACACAACCATGTAGGACCGCTAATCGACCAAAATGCCGTGCATGCCTACCTTGATGCAATCGACCAATGCAAGCAACAAGGCGGAAAGTTTCTTTTGGAGGGAGGTGTGCTTACAGGAGAACAGTTCCAAAGCGGCTGCTATGTTCAACCCTGTATTGCTGAGGTAACAAACGACATGTCGATTGTGCAGCATGAGACTTTTGCTCCCATCTTGTACATGATTAAGTATTCAACCTTTGACGAGGCGATCCGGATTCAGAACGGGGTTCCGCAGGGATTGTCTTCTTCAATAATGACGCTGAACCTAAGGGAAGCTGAGTTGTTTCTTTCTTCAAAAGGCAGTGATTGCGGTATCGCTAATGTGAACATTGGCACCAGTGGAGCAGAGATTGGCGGAGCATTCGGGGGTGAAAAAGAAACAGGCGGGGGACGTGAAAGCGGCAGCGATGCCTGGCGGATATATATGCGAAGGCAAACCAATACCATCAATTATTCAACGAGCTTGCCCTTGGCACAAGGCATTAAGTTCGACCTGTAGCCGGATCAGTTACAATTGTCTTCTCCGAAGTAAATCATGAGTCGGGGCAAATTCCAGTAGATATCGTGTCGAATTTCATGCAATCATAACACCGGCTGAAACATGCTATAGAAAGGGATTGCTCATCCAGATAAGCGCTGTTTGGATCGGCTGTTACTTACAGCAATTTCTTATTCGCCTGGTTTTAGTATGCGTGCAGTTTATCGGAGGATCATCAAGAAGAGATCTGAAGGTACCTGGTCGCAGTTCAAATCTCAAAAGGAGACATCCATTTTCTCCTATTTACAGCAACAAATAAAGTAATCATTGTTCTGCTCGCAAATGCTCGGACCGCGGGTACAATAGCCTCTTCCCTTTCAATCTAAATAGTCAGGCGGGTATAGCTTCTGCTCATATTTATCAGCAATCGCGATCAATCTTTTCAGTTCACCAGCATCCGGAACATGAGGTTCTAAAAACGTTCCTGCTTCAACCGGAACACCTACTTCCTTAAAAAACTCCTCTAAACCAGAGGGTGTGACTGTGCACAGCATGTGAGCCGGCTTATCACCAAGATTTTTAAAGCTATGTACTGCTCCACCCAGAGGAATGTAAACCAAAGAACCTTCGGTTGCGATATACCTTCCGCCTTCCATTTTGAATTCAATTTCACCCTCTACTATATAAAAACTTTCCTGCATATTGGGATGAGCATGCGGGCCAGGACCACCTCCAGGTGGAACAACCATGTCTATTATGGCGTAACTACCACCTGTTTGTTGGCCCGAGATAAGGGTGCGATAAGTATTCCCCGCAATCGACAAGGACTTTCCTTCGTTGTGGTTTACGGTAAGAATTTTTGATTGAAGATCTGACATAGTAAATGTTTAGGAGAAAGGCTACTTCTGGAAACCAGTTTAAAGCCTTTCACACAAAACTCCAAATACAAACCCGAACAAAATAACCGTAAACAGCAACGAAATACTCCTATCCGGCAGCCAGAGAGCAACAAGGCTAGGAAAGCGTTGTACTTTTAGGAGGTGAGCAGTCTCATTACGTGATGGGGAACATACCAATGGCTCTTTCCATTCCATGTTAATCAATTACGCAGAACGGCTACGAATTGTAATAACCTCCATTATGATTTTTGAATTTACAGCATCTAAAGACTTTGACTTTATAACTGAATTTTCAGAAAAATTCAAGCTTCCTGTTCGGGATGGCCTCCTCACATTTCCTGGTGCAATAGGTCAGGGATATATTCGTAAGATTGGATTTAGCCCGGATTTCAGGATACTGATGCATCATTATATTCTCAAAGAAGATTTTGTCATTGTTCGCAATGCTACTAAAGTACCTAATGACCTGATAAGCATCTTCTACTATAATAATGAACAACCGCTTGACCTCGTCTACAACGAACAAAATTCTCTCAGGTTTTCGCGTAAAAATGAGTCTGCCATCCAGGTAACGACCAATGATCTCAATTCCATCATTCGGTTCCCGGCTAACACCGAGATACATTATATCGTCGTTGGCATTACAGGTCAAAAACTTGCTACTCTGCTGAATGTAGAAAAGCCAAATAATTTACTACAAACCATTACGGGTGGTTATGCAAGTTTATAACATGCGCAAAGTACAAGGGCAATTGACTCCTTCAACCAGATAAAAAAATCGGCCTAATGATTAAATCAAAAATCATATGCCTTTAAGTTGCCGGGGATCAAACCCCCAAAAATTGCAGATCATTTCAAAAGCCGGTCAGTTCCTTGGTGTGATCGATCTGAACTATTTCCATCCGAAGAACTGCAGACATACTGCAATAAGCATCTGATCTAAAATCAATACTTCTTTAAACACCTCTGGATTTTTCTTTGTGCACCAACAGCTGAATAGTATTCAACATCGTTGTGTCACTCACTTGTACATGTATTTATCTATTCAGCTTTACTTGTGTTTTGCGCTCGTTCGGGTTTATAGCAATGAAGCCCATCCGATAATGCGATAAATTATACTTGCAGAGTCTACGCAAGTTGTTTCACGAAATTGAAACACGGAAAAGGCCTAAGTTAAAATACCCTCAGGCTTTAGTATTGCTTTGCTATGAGCCACAATATTCAGTAAGGTTTAGCATAGCCGCTGCAGATACTTGTGTGTCCAGCCTGCCTTATGTGATACTTGAAGCAGTTTGAATGTGCGTTTTTAAAATGGCGAAAAGTATAATCTAAGAAAAGCCTTTGTAGAAATAAAAAAAGGTTCAGAACTTTTTTTGTTCTAAACCTTTATTTACTAGGTGGGAGCACACGGGTTCGAACCGCGGACCCTCTGCTTGTAAGGCAGATGCTCTAAACCAGCTGAGCTATGCTCCCTTTCGATTGGAGTGCAAATATAGCTACCGAATGCATTCGCCCAAACTTTTTTTTATAAAAAATGAGATCGTATTCAGTGGCTTAAATCGGGTACAAACTTCAACTACAAATCCGTTCCGTAAATCTCTTCAATTGCCCAGAAAAAACACTTCGGTTTCAACTTAAAACGAACGGTCAATCTCTCATAGATCTCAACATTGAAAAACAGATTTACTTTTTCCAGTCAAAGTAAAAAGTACTGCCCTGGCCAGGTGAAGATTCAACCCAGATCTTTCCGCCCTGCTCCTCAACAAGCATTTTTAAAAGGTTCAACCCGATGCCCGTGCTACTCTCCATTCTCGACTTATTGGAGGTAACTTCAAACAGTTTGAAAATTCTTTGGTTGTCGTCTTTTGATATACCAGGGCCATTGTCTGAGACATAGAACTCATAGAACTCTCCTTTTGGCTTCGCTCCTATTTCGATCAGTCCTCTCTCCTTATCCATATACTTTATGGCATTACTGATCAGGTTCTGGAACACCTGTTGCAATTTCAATTTCCGGGTCATGATCACCGGTAGACTTTCGTGTATTTTTATGTTGATGTTATCTGGTGGAAACAACAAAAAGGCTATCTGGCTGACGAGTTCATTGGTATCAACTTCCTCAACGGTCTGCTCCGACAAACTTTGCTTCGAATATTCAAGTATCGAGTTGATCATGTCTGCAAGATGATTTGCCGAAAGATGCAATAAGTCAATCTTATCCTCTAAAACAGGGTCACTTGCAACAGTCTCATTTTGACGGAGTGTTGACAACATCAGAATGATACTGGCTAAAGGCGACTTAAGATCATGTGATACGATGTAAACAAAGCGCTCAAGCTGTTTGTTTATGCTGGCCACTTTTTGAATCGACATCTTGAGATCGTGCTGATAGAAGTAAAGCTTCTCAAATACGTCAACTTTAGCCTGGGTAACATTTACATCGAGAGGCTTTTGAAGGTAATCAACAGCACCTTCCTTAAAGCCCTGCAATACATATTGTTCTTCGGTATTGATTGCCGTAACAAAGATGATCGAGATCTCACGTGTTTTAGCATTTGACTTGAGTATCCTCGCCACTTCAAAGCCGTCCATCTCGGGCATTTGCACATCAAGCATAATCAGGCCGATTTCATCGTTCTTAAGCACTAGCCTTAAGGCTTCATTCCCGGAATTGGCTTTGATAAAAACGCGTTTTTCGCCCGCAAGCAGGGCTTCAAGTGAAACAAGATTTTCAGGCCTGTCGTCAACTAGAAGTATCGTGAATATGCGGGTGTTGTCCTGATCCATTTCAGCGGCTTGGGTTAAGATTTTTGTTGAGGTATTCTATAATCTGTTCTGGATACAGTGTCGGTATCCCTTTGTTCGACGCGATTGCTGCTGAAGGCATTGCCGGGTACAATGCGCTATCGGGATGTTGCACAATAGCTTTACCACCCCTTACGATCACTGCACCAATGCCATTGGTTCCATCTTTATTACCGCCACTTAGCAAGACGGCAAATGCCTTCTTGCCATATACCTTGGCTGCACTTTCGAAAGTTACGTCGATAGAGGGTCTGCTATATTGAACAACTTCGCTGTAATCAAGACTAAAGGTAAAGTCACTTTCTATCAGAAGATGGTAGTTCTGTGGAGCAAGGTATATAAAACTGTTTTTGATCGGGTCTTTGTCATCAGGCTCAACGATCACTTTATTGGTCTGTGCGGACAATATTTTGCTCATTTCACTAGCGACGTTTTTCAGCCGGTGTAGCACAATAACAACAGGCACAGGAAGCACAGCCGGAAGTTCATGGATAATTTGACTGATCACCTGAACACTGCCTGCAGACCCCCCAATGATGATGATATCAAAAGCTTTTGCCATAGAACACTTTAAATCACGCTGCAGGGAAACATCCGTGGTATTGAGTCTGCCCAATGCAACCATGCCGAAATAGAGCCATTGCAAAAAATGCACCCACCACCATATTACCCCGGTTTGTTATTGGTTCCGTCGAAAGATTTTAAATGCAGGGCTTATCACTTCAAACCGGTCCGCAATATCGGTAAACAGGAGCGATTCTTTTGGGCCAAGCGCCAGGTAACCAAGCGGTGCAAGACTGTCGTGTAAAAGATGTAGCACTTTATTTTGCAATCCCTTGTTGAAGTATATCATTACGTTTCGGCAACAAACCAGTTGAAACTCATTAAAAACCTGGTCGGTAACAAGATTGTGCTGCGAAAAAAGTATGTTTTCCCTGAGTTCTTTACTTATAAGTGCGTTGTTGTAGAGGGCGGTATAGTAGCCGGAAAAGTCTTTTGAGCCCCCTGACTTGATGTAGTTTGCCGTATAATCCTTTATCACCTGCAGGGTCATTATTCCTTTTTTCGCTTTTTCAATGTTGACAGGATTTATATCTGTTGCATATATTCTCGTGCGTTCCAGCAGACCCGCTTCTTTGAGCAAAATGGCCATCGAGAATACCTCTTCACCGGTTGCACAGCCGGCATGCCAGATCCTGATCAGCGGATAAGTCGCGAGCCTTGGAAAAACCTCTTCTTTGATCGTTTTAAAAAACTCAGGATCCCTGAACATCTCCGTGACATTCACGGATATAAACTCGAGGAAGTGTTCAAAGGTTGCTTTCTGTTCGCTCAGGTTGTAACGTAAATCATCATAGGTATTTAATCCTGATGCGTGCATAAATCGGTACACCCTTCGATGCATAGAGGCAGATGCATAACCTGTGAAGTCGTAGCCATATAACTGGTTGATCAGCTGCAACACTTCCGTCAACTCTTGATCTGTTAACTCAATAACTCGGGACATAACCTCGCATATTCATGTTTTTGGGATCATACCCCGACCCTCACCTCTAACATTAAAATGAGCATACACCATCTTTCTTATTGCATCAGGAGAGCCACACCTTCATCAACGATTTTAATTTCTGCATGTCCAGAGGCTTCGATATGTAGTCTGATGCACCCGCAGCAATACACTTCTCCTTGTCTTCGGTCATTGCCTTTGCAGTAAGTGCGATAATCGGGAGCCGGGTTAAAGACATCTGCTTCCTGATATAATCCATAGCTTGGTAACCATCCATGTTTGGCATCATGATATCCATCAATACAATGTCTACCGGTGATGCGTCTGATAACTGCTGCACTGCCTCACGACCATCACAAGCGGTAAGAATCTCCATTTCCTCCGATTCAAGGGCTGCTGTAAGGGCAAAAATGTTTCGCATATCGTCATCCACCAGTAATGCCTTTTTTCCCTTTAAAATGCCATCGCCTAATGCCACTACTTTGTGCTTTTTCTCGGGCATATTTGTTTCCTGCTGTACCTTGTAAAGGAAGAGTTCCAGTTCATCCATCAGCCTTTCCGGAGACCAGGAAGAACTTCGAACCACTACATCACTGATCTTTTTAAGTTGGAGATCATCACCTGGTGTAATATCCTCATCCAGGTAAATGATTACCGGTATACCCGGTGCCATATGGTCGTGTAGCCGGTTAAGTGCTGTAATACCGGGTCCCACGTTTTTTCCAATGTCCGCGATTACACAGTCATATCGTGTGTTGTTTGTCTTTTCAATTGCTTCTTCAACTGATACGGCAACTTCGCACTGAACGTCAAGCTGACGGTCGGCAATAAGCTTATTCAATACATTATCTTTAAGGTGCTCACCCGTAATGAGCAGCACCCGTTTAACATCATTCTGGATGATCTCACCGATCAATACAAAAACATTGTCGAGATCCTTTTTGGATAAGGGCTTTTGTAAATAGGCAAAAGCGCCAGGCAGAATCGTTGGGTTATCCCGGGCGGTAATGATGTGAACAGGAATGTTCTTTAGTTCATTGTCGCTTTTAATCATCTGCAATACCGTGGCTCCGTCAATGTCGGGCAAGTGCATATCCAGGATGACAGCACCCGGCTTAAACTTTTTTGCCAGCTGAACACCTTCGTTACCCGTAAGTGCAAGAATTGTTTTGAAATCATGGCTGAACCCAAATTGCCTGACAATTTTCGCAAATGTGTCATCGTCTTCAATAACCAGCAAAACTTTGTCACCCGGTTTAATGTCAAAGCGGTCATCAACTAGTCCTGAAGGGGTTACTGGTGCTTCGCTATGAAGGTTCCTAATATTCAGCGTTTTTGCAGTATCCTTCGACGTGCCTTTGAATATCGGGATGGTAACTTTGAAACGGCTCCCCTTGCCTTCGGTGCTTTCCAGCTTGATGTTCCCACCCAGCATTCGCACAAGTTCCTTCGAAATGGACAGTCCCAGACCCGTACCGCCATACTTCCTGTTGGTGGCACCATCTGCCTGCTGAAAAGCTTCGAAAATGAGCATTTGTTGAGAAGCAGAAATGCCGATACCGTTATCGGAAACAGCAATTTCCATCACATCAGAACCTCCCTCCGACTTCTTGCTAAAATGAAGCGTTATGCACCCGTTGGGAGCAGTAAACTTAAAGGCGTTGGAAAGCAGGTTTTTTAACACCTGGCCAAGTCGCTGCTTATCGGTTTGTATTGTTAAGGGCACATCATCATCCACAATAATGTCGAATTTGATGTGCTTTTCTTCTGCTACAACATTAAATAGTTGTTCGATATCAGTGGTTATGCTCCTGAGTGGAAGCTCCTCAAAATTCAGGTCTACCTTACCTGCCTCAATTTTAGATAAATCAAGTATGTCGTTGATGAGGTGCAGAAGATCAGCACCCGATTTGTGGATTATCTTAGCATGATTGACCTGTTTCTCAGACAAATTTTGGTCTTTATTATCAGCCAGCAACTTAGCAAGAATAAGCACACTATTCAAAGGGGTTCGAAGTTCGTGCGACATATTTGCCAGGAACTCCGATTTGTACTTGCCGGTGATTTCGAGCTCTCTTGCTTTTAACTCAAGTGCCCGACGTGCCGATTCAATGGTGGCATTTTTCTCTTCAAGCTCGGCGTTTATCTGGCGCAGTTCCTCCTCCTGTACTTTAAGTTCTTCCTCCGAATGTTGCAGTACCTCGGTTTGATGGCTTAACTCCTCGTTGCTTCTCCGAAGCTTTTCCTGTTGCTGTTCCAATGCCTCCTTATGCTCCTGCAGTTCCTTTAGGAGGCGCAATACATTTTCTCTTGCCTGTGCGGAGTTAATGGCAACTGCAACGTTGTCACAAATAACATCGAGTAATCTTTTATGACGTCCTTCGAATAAGCCGAAAGTAGCAAGCTCCATAACACCTTTAACTTCATCGTCGAAATAGATGGGAAAATACAAGGCCTGGCCTGGCTTTTCACCCGAGTGACCAGCATCGCCCGTGATGTATGCCGGTGAAACGTGGGCAATGATGATCTGCCTGGTTAACATCGCCTGCCCTACAAACCCTTCATTCAGCCGGTAAACGGGTTGCAGGTTTTCCGGCAATGCATGGCGGGCTGTTAACACGAGGCTCTTGTCTTCCTCATTATACATATAAAAAGCACCTCCATCGAGGTTAAGGTACCTGATGATTGTTTCGAGTATCGACTGGCTTAGATTAGTATATCCCGTATCACGATGTAAACTGTTGTTTACCTCGGCCACTCCCTGCAACAACCAGTTCTTCTCATTGCTTTCTCTATTTACGCGCTCCAGCTGCTGAAAGTTGTCCTTCAACTCTTCCTCTGCTCTCTTACGGGTACTGAATTCCCGGAAAATAAAAAAGATAAGGGTAAGTACGATGATGAGGATAAGCGCTACACTAATAATCAAAGCCAGGCTGGCATTGGCAATGGCCTGGCTATTTTCCTGCTCGGCTTGTGTTAGCAACCCTTTTTCGATGTTTGTAATGTCGCTGATTTCCTCCCTGATTACTTCCATGCGTTGGCGTTCGGAGTCCATCAGCCGCGAAATGTATTCGGAAGACAACACGCTCAAATCTACCGGCAGACCGTTCCAAAATTTAAGTAATTCGTCAATGTGTTTCTCCAGCAACGGTATACGTGTTTTCACCTCCTGGTCAACTGCCATCCTTTTAAGGCGGTAGAGTTCCGGATGTATTTTCCGGATTGCAATAACATAGGGTTTTAAAAAACGGGGCTCATTTGTGCTTCGGAAACCACGCCGGCCTGTCTCCATATCCAGCAGCAACAGCTGAATAGTTTGCATTTGGTTAAGCATCTTATAAGTGTTCTTAACCTTAAGAGTTTCGGCGTTTTGTTTTTTAAAGGTCAGGTAGGAATTGAATCCAACAACCAGAACCAAAACTATGGCGGCGATGAATCCTAAATACAAACGTGACTTCATGGGTATGTTCTAAGAGGATAATATTAGCACTATTTCATAACAACGTAAAAAACGAGATCTGCGTTGGAGAGCACTTAACAAATGTTTTGCCGCAATTACAATGTACCAGGTCCCAATGCTGAATGTCTTTACATATTTTGCAGCTATTCTGACCCAATGCAGAAAAATCAGTATATGAATGACGTGGCATCGGTTTACCAGCTTAACGTGGACTCCTACAAAACAGCGCTGACTAAGGTATCGAAAAAACTGTTCCTGATAGCTGCGGCAAGGCTGATCTCCTTTGTGCTCATAATAGGTTGTTTCTACTATTTAGTAAAGAATGGTGGCAATGCAGCGCTCGTTTCCGGAATCATAATGATCATCTTGTTTTTGTACCTTGTTAAAACAAGCAGCTCATACACCTATGAAAAACAATTGCTACAGAAACGATTGTTTGTAAATGAAAATGAATGCTCAATTATAAATGGCGGCAAAAACGCATTTGATGACGGATCAATATTTCAGAGCGGGGAGCGCTATTTTGCCGACCTTGACATTTTCGGTCCCGGATCAATTTTTCACCTGCTGAACAGAACCTCAACGGTGCACGGTGCAACAGCAATAGCTGCCACTTTGAAAAATCCACAACTTGATGCTGTCAACATCCTGGAGACCCAGGAGGCAATAAAGGCATTTGCACCCCAGGCAGGGTTGCGTGAACTTATCGTAGCCAAATCACTCCTGCATAGTAAAGATGCATCCAACATTGAAGGGCTTCAACGCTGGGTGCAACACCTGCCGAAGCTTTTGATTAACCGCTACATGAATATTGCCCGGTTTATTGTACCCACCATAAACCTGCTGGTATTGGTGCTCTCCTTTCTGTCGGGGGAATATTACTTTCTATCCTTAACCGTTCTTATCACCTGGCTGCATATTGGCTTTTTCGCCCGGTATACCCAGCAGCAACACCTGATGATCAGTAAAAAGGAAGAAAGCCTGAAGCAGTACGCCGCGATACTGGAGTCATTCGAAAAAACAGAGATCGGTTCATCCGCTGTGCTAAGGCGCCTTCAAGAGAAGTGTTCCGATGCCCACACGCAGATTGCAAAGCTTTCCAATCTCGCCAACATGCTTGATCAAAGGCTAAACCTGCTGGTAAATATTCTGTTGAATAGTTTTCTGATGTACGAGGTACAGTGTGTTTTTGCACTTGAAAAATGGAAGCAGCAAAACAAGAATCGATTGGCTGACTGGATATATGCAGTTGGCGAAATAGAGTCGCTAACGAGCTTTGCTACATTCGCGTTTAACAACCCGCTTTACACCTATCCTACCTTAAATCATGATTCCGTAGTAATCGAGGGTGAGCAGGTTTCGCATCCGCTAATGCGAAGTGAACAGTGCGTAAGCAACGACTTTTCAATAGGTCGAACAGGTCGCATGATGCTTATTACGGGCTCTAATATGTCGGGTAAAACCACTTTCCTGCGAACAGTTGGTGTGAATACATTGCTGGCACAATGCGGGGCTCCTGTTTGTGCAACACGTTTTTGTTTCACACCTGTTCGAATCTACAGTTCTATACGAATTAGTGACTCCCTGCAGGAAAACACTTCCTATTTCATGGCTGAGCTCAAACGGCTTCACGAAATTAAACAGGAGATCGCCGATGGCAAACCGTGCTTGATATTGATTGACGAGATACTCAGGGGAACCAATAGTGACGACAAATATTATGGCTCCGAGCAATTTATGCTCAGGTTGATTAACTACAATTGCCTTACCTTATTTGCTACGCACGACTTGAAATTAAGCGAACTTGCAACAAGCCACAGCGGCGTGATAGAGAACTTTTGCTTCGAAAGCACCATCAGGGAGGAGGAACTCTATTTCGACTATAAAATCAGGAGTGGGGTTGCACAAAACAGGAACGCGTCATTCCTGATGAAAAAGATGGAAATAATATAAGTAATGGACTCCAATAAAGCTTTAACGCGTTCCGTTGCGTAAAATCCTGATCAACTCCCGTACCCCTGTGGTAGCCGGCTGCTCAATAGCTGTGAGGTTCTCCAACGACTGCGCATAAGGAATCTCTTTGTCGATAATGTACTTAGGAATATGAGGGGGTGCATAGTTTACCAGCCCTGCCGCAGGATACACGATCAGCGAAGTTCCAACAACAGCAAAAAGGTCAGCCGTGCTCATAATCTCTATTGCCGGTTCAATCATGGGAACCATCTCTTCGAACCATACGATTGCCGGCCTTAGTTGACCACCATCGGGAGCAACGTCGCCGAGGTGTATATCCCCGGTGATATCGAAGGACTCCGTTTCGGAAAGAACACTTCGCATCTTTAAAATTTCGCCGTGTAAGTGTAAAACATTATGGCTGCCGGCACGCTCGTGCAGATCGTCAACATTCTGGGTGATGATTTGTACGTCGAAATCATGCTGCAAATCAGCAAGGCCGACATGGGCGGCATTTGGCCGGGCCGCCAAAACATCTTTGCGACGCATATTATAGAAGTCGAGCACCAACTTTGGGTTGTTTGCCCAACCACGTGGAGATGCAACTTCGTATACGTCGTAACCCTCCCAAAGGCCTCCACTATCGCGAAAAGTTTTTAACCCACTTTCGGCACTTACACCTGCACCCGTAAGTACAACAAGCCGTTTTTTTGACATAAGCCGGACAGATTTTGTTGATGCATTTGTACTATGGCACCTGATTTCCTGCTTTACTTAATTCCAGGATGACCTTCCATTCATCGCTGGTAATTGCAGCAACTGAAAGCCGGGACAACCGGATGAGTTCTATCTCGGAAAGTCGCTCATCTTGTTTGATAACAGTTAGTGGCACAGGGTTTTTCAATTTTTTGGATGGCTTGAGGTCTACCACCACCCAGTTGGGATCTGAAGTTGTAGGATCCTGGTAAGCTTCTTTAACAACTTTGGCAATGCCTACAATTTCCAGTCCTTCGTTGCTGTGATAAAAAAACACCTCGTCACCTTTCTTCATCTCCCGAAGGTTGTTCCTCGCCCGAAAGTTTCGTACACCATCCCATGATGTTTGTTTGTCAATCACAAACTGATCCCAGCTGTATTTCGATGGTTCAGATTTAACCAGCCAGTACGCCATAGATACATTGTTGATTTTACGAACAAATAGGGTTAACGATAATTTGCCACTGTGCTAGTATTCCCAACCGCTTGCCAGAACATCGGCAATGTGCATGGTGGTTAAATCGTAGCCTTTGTTTTTTATGTAGCCGTCGATATGCATAAGGCAACTAACATCGGTGCTGATGATGTATTTTGCCCCGGTTGCTAGTGCATTATTTACCTTTTGATCGGCCATAGCTATACTGATGGACTCAAACTTCACCGCAAACGTTCCACCGAAGCCACAGCAGGTTTCCACGTCATTCATCTCCAGTAATTCCAGGCCCTTAACCTTGCTCAACAACTCGCGGGGTTCCTGTTTTATCCGGCACTCCCGTAGTCCTGCACAGCTATCATGGTAGGTCGCCTTACCTTCCAGGATTGCACCAAAGTTGGTAATCTTAAGCACCTTTACCATAAACTCCGAAAACTCATAACAGTTTTCTGCAAGTTTTAGTACGTTGTTGTGTTGCGACGAATTGTCGAACATCGTATGGTAATAGTTTCTCACAAAACCAATACAACTTGCACTTGGTGCAACGATATACTCAGCGTTTTCAAAATCTTTAATAAATTTTGAACAAACTGCTTTCGACTCGTCGCGAAAACCGGCGTTATAAGCCGGCTGTCCGCAACATGTTTGTTCCCGGTTGTAATAAACGTCGCAGCCTGCTTTTTCCAGCACCTTAACCATATTAAACGCGGTTTGTGGGTACAACTGGTCCATGAAACAGGGAATGAAAATGTGTACTTTCATGTGTATAACGCTGCTAAAAATTGTGCTGTTTTAAAAACTTGTTTGTCGATTAAGTCCGATCATTTTTATAGCTGTTAATGCAGCTTCCTGTCCCTTATGACCATGAACACCACCGATCCTTTCCTGTGCCTGTTCTTCGTTGTTTACGGTAAGTATACCAAAGATCACCGGTACATCCAGTGTTAAGTTAAGCTGAACAATACCATCGGTAACACCTTTGCATACATAATCAAAGTGAGGAGTATCACCACGTACAACGCTTCCCAGGGCAATGAAGGCATCAGCCCTGTTGCCATTTTGCCTGTCGTGAAGTCGCCTGATGATAAACGGGATCTCAAAAGCGCCGGGTACGGTGATGGTCTCGTAGGTTACGCCAGCTTCGGTTAAGGCCTGCTCGCAACCAAGTGCAAGCTCGTTTACGATGTGTGCGTTCCATTCGGTTTTCACTATAACTACAAAGGCATCCTTTATCTGAGGGATGCCTTTGATAAGCTCACTGTTTCCTTTTGTAGCCATAATTATTTTACGCTGAATTCATTTTTTTCAACACTTAACCTGTAGATGTATTTGTCGATTGAATAGCCTTTTTCTGTTTTTGGGTAGTTCTCTTTCAAATCCCTGTAAACTTCAAGTGCTTCGTTTGTTTTACCCATGCTCTCCAATAGGTAACCGGCACGGAAGAGAAATTCTGAGGAGTTAAACTCGTCTTCTTTGAAGTGTGTGCCCGCTTTTTTGTAATTGTCAACAGCATCTTCTTTTTTACCCAGTTCGCTATAAGCATCACCAAGCTTGCCATAAGCCAGCATTTGTATCTGCTTCGAAGAGGTGCTAAAGTCCTTAAGATATTTAACCGCGTTGTTAAAGTCGCCGGTTTTCAGGTAACAAACACCAGCATAAAAATTCGCCAGGTTACCTGCTTTAGTACCGCCGTAGTTTTTAGCAATGTAAACGAAACCTTTGTTTTGACCATCGCCAAGTAGCGCAAGCTTAAGGCTATCAGCCCTGAAGTATTCCTCGGCTTTAAATATTGCTTCGGCTGCCCTGTTTTCAGCAGGCTCTTTGAACATTGACTTGTAAACAAGCCAGCCGACCAGCACAAGCACAACGGCAGCAAGCACTCCGGTGATAAGTTTCTTATTCTTGTCCCAGAAGCCCCTGGCACGTTCTACAGGATCCACATGAACGTCTTGCACTTTAACTTCCTCTACCTTGTTGTCAGCCATGCCAAATTTTAATTTATTGTTTTTAAGGGTTGTTGATTGGTTCACCTAACGCAGTTGCGCCCGAACCTGTAATATGTTAATCGGTAATGAAAGGATAATTCTGGTCGACATAAACGTCTTTCAACAATTCATCGTCATCCGGCCATGGGCTTTCTTCCGCAAACCTTACGCTTTCCTGCACAACTTCATCAATGCGTGCATCAATTGCGTTAAGCTCTTCTTGTGTAGCATATTTATTATCGAGAATGTTCTTGGTAACGAAAGTAATCGGGTCCTTTATTTTGTATTCGTCAAGTTCCTCTTTCCTCCGGTACTTCTGCGGATCGCTAATAGAATGCCCTTTGTAACGATAGGTCTTCATTTCAAGCAAAGTCGGTCCGCCTTTTTCACGCGCCCTTTTTACGGCTCTTGCAACAGCATCGTGCACCTGCTCGGGATCCATACCGTTTACTTTGTCTGCAGGCATTTCATATGCATCGGCGAGTTTATAAATGTCGATCACATTACTCGTACGTTCAACTGACGTACCCATTGCGTAATTGTTGTTCTCACAAATAAAGATAACTGGCAGCTTCCATAGCATTGCCATGTTGAAGGTCTCGTGCAATATACCTTGCCTTGCAGCACCGTCGCCAAAGAAACAAAGTACTACGTTATCGGTACCAAGGTATTGTTCAGCAAAAGCCAAACCTGCACCCGTTCCGATTTGGGCACCAACGATACCATGACCACCAAAGAATTTTTGTTCTACTCCAAAGAAGTGCATACTACCACCCTTCCCTTTTGCTACTCCGGTTGCTTTTCCGTAGAGTTCAGCCATACATCCATTTGGGCTCATCCCTTTTGCAAGGGCCCAACCATGGTCGCGGTATGCGGTGATAAACGGATCATCCTGGCGGGTGGCGGTCATACAACCAGCTGCAAGGGCCTCCTGGCCAACGTAAGCATGAAAAAAGCCACGGATCTTGCCAGCCATTTTGTACATCTCTTCGGCTTTCAATTCAAACTGGCGGATCAGCTGCATGAGCTCGTACCAGTACAGATAAGTTTCTTTGGAGAATTTGGTTGCCACTTTCGTCAAATTTTGGGGGCAAATATAGGTGTTTACATGCAAATCAAACGGTAGATTCTTAGCTAAGCCAATCATTGTGCTTTGTGCTGGTAAACAGGCAAATTGGGCTTCAAAACAGCGCTGGTAAATGCATTTAATTAATCGCTACAGAATGTGAAAAAGCTGCCCGGAGTTTCAATTGTACAGGAGTGCGACGCAACCGGAGCCACATTAAAAGACTACCGCCAGGTCCAAAAAAAACCCAACCCCAAAGAGGCTAAAGTTCCGGAGAGTTCTTAAGGAGCTTATTGGGCCACTTCAAAAAGAGAAATGGTGGCAGGTGCTGTTTCAGGATGTTCCTATCTTGCACAACCACATGTTGCGTCTTGAAAATATAGCATTATACCAGTTTAAAAATTACGATCAACAGCAATTTGGCTTTAATGCCAACGTGGTAGGTATCTGCGGCGATAATGGGCTGGGGAAAACCAACCTGCTCGACACGATCTATTTCCTTTGTTTTAGCAAAAGTTACTTTACGCGTTCGGATGCTTCGAGTGTTCAGCACGGCAAGGCAGGTATGCGTATCGAAGGCAATTTTGTACGAAACGACGCTGCAGAAAAGGTGGTGTGCATACTTCGGGAAAACAACCGGAAAGAGCTGCAACGCAATGGCGAAGACTATAAAAAATTTAGTCAGCACATCGGGCTTTTTCCGGCTGTTATGATCGCGCCCGATGATGTTGAACTGATTATTGGCAGCAGCGAAATACGGAGAAAGTTTATTGATACCCTGTTGAGCCAGCTTGACCCTGACTACCTGGCGGCACTGATTGACTACAACAAAGTATTGCAGCAGCGCAACAGTTTTTTAAAAACCAGTGCCGACCGCGGTTATACGGATGAAGCGCTGTTGGAGATTTTTGATGAACAATTGATCAAACCGGGGATGCTGATTTTTGAAAAAAGAACCCGGTTTTTAAACCAGTTTTTACCGGCGATCGCTTCAAGCTATAACCACATTGCCGGAACGTCGGAAAAGCTCCTGATTGAATACTACAGCCCGTTGCGCTCCGGTGGATTTCGGGAACTGCTGCAGACCTATAAGCAAAAAGACCTTTTGCTGCAACGCACTACCATTGGTATTCACAAAGACGATATTGAGTTTACCTTAGGCAACGAAACTTTCAGGCAGGTGGCATCGCAGGGGCAACGCAAAAGCCTGCTCTTTGCATTAAAGCTTGCCGAGTTTGAAGAACTTAAAGCCGCAAAAGGCTTTGCACCATTGCTATTGCTCGACGACGTTTTTGAAAAACTTGATGCCCGGCGGATGCAAAACCTGCTGCACCGGGTGTGTGTTGAAAATGAGGGGCAGGTATTTATTACCGACACGCACCGGCCAAGGCTGGAAGCGGCGTTAAGCTCACTTGCCGTTGAGTACCAGATTATTTCACTTGAATAATGGCGGCAAGCATTTGATATAGGATTGTTCGTTGACCTACTACCGCTTTAAAAAAAGCTTAAGTTTATAACGATCACCTGCTATCTTTATAACATGAGCGAGATATCTTTAGGCGATGCCATCAAATTGTTCCTGAGAAAGAGCAGGCTAAAGACGGGTATCCAGGCCCTGCAAATTGAAGAAGTCTGGGCGCAGCTGATGGGTAAAACCATTGCTAAATACACCGATAAAATTCAGATCATCAACCAAACCCTTTTTATTAAAACCCATGTGGGCTCATTAAAGCAGGAGTTGGTTTATCAGAAAGACAAGATTATAGAAAGGGTAAATGAGGCACTTGGTGAAAAAGTGATTAAGGAAGTAGTTATTCAGTAATACAAGAACAGCTTTAATAACAAGCAACAGTCGATCGGCAATTCAGGCGCAAAGAAAACAATCAGCAAGAAACAATTAGCCGGCAATTTGCCGAGGAATTTAAACATCCAAACTTTATGATCCAGGGCATCCGCACAGTGATCTATCATGTAAAAGACCTGGCTTTATCCAAAGAATGGTACACCAGGCTACTGGGCAAACCACCATACTTCGATGAGTCGTTTTACGTTGGCTTTAATGTTGAAGGTTTCGAACTTGGACTTCAACCAGATGTAAGTGGTGCATATTTCGAAAACAATACCGTTGCCTATTGGGGAGTAGCCGATGCCGTAACAACTTACCAGTATCTTTTAGCCAACAATTGCATCGAAAATGAACCGATACGAAACGTAGGCGAAGGCATACTACTGGGCACAGTTATCGATCCGGCCGGCAATGTACTGGGCATTATTCAAAATCCGCACTTCAAGTATACCCCGCCCACGTTGTAAGAGGTTTACATTAACAGGTTTTGCCGTCCGATCAGAAAATTTTCTCTCCGTTCAACTCAGGCTCCTGCATACTCATGGTTTCATCGAGCAAATCGGCCATAGTGATGATACCCACAAAACGAAATTCGTCGAACACCGGCAGGAAGGACGTATTATTCGACTTCATCAACATCCAGCAAATCTGGGCGCTGTCTTCCACGTTTACAGTTGGGAGATTTTTAGTAATCGACTCACCGATAGTGGTGGTGTAGCTGTTCTTACGCATTAGCACAACTTTCTGCGCATAATCTCTTGTAGAAAATATACCGGCATATGCACCGTTTGCAGTAACAACAACGTGTGTCAGGTTTTCGGATTCCATAATGGTCAGGGCATCCATCACGGGGGTATGCATATCCAGGCTGGTATGCTCCAGACATTTGGTTTGTAGTAGATCAATCACTTTAATCATTTGGCAAGCTTTAAGGGTACATATTACTATATAATGTAAAATTTGCGCTTTTTCGATAATTGGCCAAGTTAATTCCCGGTTATGTTTATAGCATGTGAAGGCTAGTTACACGCGGATCAACAGGGTTCAGTGCGATGGAAAATAAGTACAACCCCGAATGATGTTGTTTTTTGTGGACCCGGCTGAAGTATAACAATTTAGCCCCGGTTGCGTCGCACTCTTGTACGGCATAACAGGTTTGGCCTGAAGCCAGGACAAACTAACAGTACCAAATAACCCCTTCGTTACTTTAATGATTTCAGGTGGGTATAGGCTTTACGATGATCTGCCGCAGCGTATTTACCAAGGATATTAGCCTGCCGCATAATTACATAGGTTGGGTTCTCCCGTGCTGCTGTTTTAATAACCGTATAGTCGCAAACCAAAAAGTTAACGTCGCTGGCTTTTACATTAGGCAGGGTGTTGATATGCGCCCTTATGAGGTCGGGAGCCGCAGTAACAATAAATAAAGGGATATTTTTTTCTTTACAAACATCAACGATCGACGGAAGGTTATCCTCCCATCGGGTTTTTGCCGTGGCAAGGTCCTTTACGAAAACGAGCACATAATGATTCTCCTGGCTAAGGATTGCCTGGGTTGTATCAGTTCCGGATACACTCGACAGGTAAAAGTCTGTGATAGCGGGTTGAGCACTTGCAGGTCGTACGAGAACTTCGCGTCGCTCAACAAACTTGTAGGTACTGTCATTAAAATCATCAGGAAAGTGATCGCCATCAAACTCAACTTTTTTGCCATTGTGCAGGTATACAAAGGTCATCGCAATACTGTCGGGTACTGCACCAGCAGGTAACTTCATTTTTTCTGTAATGTTGTTTCCAACCTTGTATGGAAGGCAGTCGACGATTGGCAGGTGCTTAAGCACGTACCACTGCATTACTCCGGCAAACAGGCCTGTTAATATGATGAGGATACCACAAGTTGCAGAACGGAAAACGGGCACGATCCTGTTGCGGTGACTGAAGATGTAAACTATCAGGGCAAGTAGAACAAGATCCTTTAAGAACGATTGCATTGGCGAAAGCGGTATACAGTCGCCAAAACATCCACATGCATGTATCTTGCCCGAGAAAACGGCATAGCCGGTCAGGAAGGTAAAGAAGATGATGAGCAAGAGCAAGAGCCAGCTAAATAAGCGCATTCGCCAGCCGAGTAAAACCGCTACCCCGGCCACGATTTCAAAGCCATTCATCATCAGCGAGAAAAACAGGGTATAGTCGTTGAGCGATTGCCAACCCCATACCTCGAAAAACTCCTGCATCTTATAGCTGAGTCCCAAAGGATCGTTTGCCTTTACTAAACCGGAAAATATAAACAACAGCCCCACAAGGACCCTTGAAACGTTCAAAGCTATTTTCATCTGGTAGAATATTTTTTTGAGGGCTGTAACAAATAAAACCGGAACAGTCCCTGCACTGATACCTACTTAATTACGCATCAGCATTGTGCATATTGGTATCTTGTCAAAAATAAAGGAAAGCAAGCAATGTTTACCCTGAATTGTAGAGGCCGGCTGCTTACGATTGACCAGCCCGTTGTAATGGGTATAATCAATATTACCCCTGATTCATTTTATGAAGGAAGCAGAATGGATACCAGCGACAACTACCTGTTGCGGGCATCAGAAATGATTTCAGCCGGGGCCACATTCCTCGATATCGGCGGACAAAGTACAAGGCCCGGGAGCCAACTTTTGTCTGCTGAAGATGAGCTAAACCGGGTAATACCTGCAATAGCGCAAATACATCAACGTTTCCCTGAAGCAATACTTTCTGTTGACACCTTTTATGCGGCAGTTGCCAGGGCAGCAATTGAGGCTGGGGCCGGTATTGTTAACGACATCAGCGCGGGTAACATGGACGATGGGATGATCGGAACGGTGGCTGACCTGGGGGTACCCTATATCGCAATGCATATGTTGGGCACTCCACAAACAATGCACAAAAACCCTGTTTATAACAACCTGGTAACTGATTTACTGGATTTCTTTATTCATAAAATAGCGTCAACAGCCGCAGCGGGCATCAAGGATGTCATCATCGATCCCGGGTTTGGATTTGGAAAAACCATTGCGCACAACTTTGAATTATTGCATAAACTGGAAGCTTTTTCAATTCTCAACAAGCCACTGCTTGTTGGTCTTTCCCGCAAGTCGACCATCTACAAAACATTGCAGACAACAGCTGCAGATGCGCTGAATGGCACATCCGTCTTAAACACCATTGCGGTTTTAAAAGGTGCTAACATCCTAAGGGTTCACGACGTTAAGGAAGCTGTTGAAGTAATCAAACTGTTAAGCGCTTACCAACAGCAGGGTGTTGGCAAATAACAATGGTTACCGGTAAGGTATCGGCTTAGCAAAAAAAAGGTGGCTGCCTTAGGAGCAGCCACCTTTTTTGTGATTTAAGATGAAGTTATTGTCGCATTACTTTGGCAGTATACCGTTTCCCATCTAGATCGGCACTCAGTATATAAACGCCTTTGCTAGTCAAGTTGGAGGTGAGGTTAAACCGGATCACTGACTGCGACAAACTGTTGAATTCCACTTTTTCAACAAGTTTACCTGCTGCATCTGTCAATTGCAAGCGAACCCTTCCGGCTGGTGTTTTGCCGAACCGAATATCGAGGTAGGTGCTGAAAGGATTATTGATTACAAACATTCCCTGGCTGGTCTTTGGATTTTTCAGCAGGACTACATTGCTGTACCGCGACTTATTATCGGCGTCAACCAGGTTCAGGCGATAGTAGTTAATCGCTGCGGCAAATTCCTTGTCCGTGTAATTGTAGTTGCGTTTGGAGCTGCTGTTACCTGCAGCTTTAACCGTAATCAACTTGCGGTAGTTGACCCCATCATACGACTTCTCGAGATCAAACTGTTTGCTGTTTGCCTCAGATGAAGTACTCCAGTCAAGTAAAGCATGGTCGTTTTGCAATTTGCCGTCGAAGTTTAACAGGGTAATCGGCAAAGGAGCTAGTGGAATTCCAAAACCAAATCCCGAGAAGCCACCGCTGATGTTTGCAGTTACAAAGTACATGTGCCCGATATTGCCAACATTGGTTGGTTCAATAACCTGAACGGTACCTGGACCATCGGGGGCGGGGTTAGAAGCAGAAACGGCTGATACCTGTCCTGGCAGCTTGATGATCCTGATGTTTTGAAAACTTTGTTTTGTAGCGGCTTCCCAACCTTCTTTTTCTTCGCGGCTAAAATAGAACGTGGCTTCGTAGGTTCCTGCGGGATCATTGGTAGTTGGAAGTACGCGGTACGTTTTGTTCATCAGGAAGCTAGACGTATCGGTGTCGCTCCAGAATTTCGAAACCCCTGTACCTGCCCTGTCGATGACCACCTGGGTACAGCCGTAATCTGAATTTGAGGTGTTTTTAAACTTCGCCAGTATTTCCCTTGCGGGTGTATAGTTACGAGCAGGAGCATAAAAAACCAGGTCATTTGTTGATGAAGCGGTCCTAAAGTTCTCTGTATCTGAATTGTTGAGTGTTGTTGCAGCCATAGTACCAATATCGATGGCCTCAGTAAAACCAATGGTCGGCTTAAGTCCTGAATAATAACCAAATTGGCCTGACCCGGCATCGAAAGCGCCATCACAATCGATGTTGTTTTGCCAGATAAAGTTCGATTGCTTGCTCGTTGTTTCATCAGCGTAACCAATTGTCCTGTCTACGGTTCCGGAACTGTCTGCATTGCCATTATTGTAACAAAGCTCCACCACTAAACTGCTGGTTCCATCCCAGGTGAAAGGCGCATCTAACTTGATAGAATTACTTGCGAAACTATTATTCACAACGGGTGTAAATGTAGATCGATTTTTTACAAGAGTTGTCGTTACTGGAACATACGCCTGACCAGAGTCATATAACACGTTTCGTGTTGTTAATCCCATTTTAACCATGAAATTACTATAGCTTCTAACGGTAGCCACATGGGTCATAGTCAAGGTAAAACTTTCTATTCTGCCTGCCCGAAGTCCCCTTGACAGTAATTCGGCAGGTGTAAATAGAAATTGTGACCTTCTGCTCGACAGCCGTTGATCCATAGGAAATGAAGTATTACCAGTGGTCAGGTAATATTGTAGGCTGCCGATAGTAGCATTCTGCGTGATGTTCGTGGGCAGTACAGGAGCAAGATCATCGTCTTTGATGCTAACCGTGAAAGTAGCCGCAGAACCAGCAGCTGCGTTCGTGGAACCGGAGATATCGAAGCTAATGACAAATGTTTCAGGTGTTTCTACTTCTGCATCGTCGTAAATTCTAAGGGTTATAATTTTACTCGCCAGTACCCCATTGGTAAATACCTGCTGTTTCGTCGAATTAGTGAAACTGCCGTTTGCGGTCCAGTCGAAGTCCATGCCCTCCACAGCAGTATTCCCGGCTTTTATGTTGTAGGTAATAGTAGCATCCCCGTTCGGCGGCGAGATAATTGAAACGTCGACATTGTAGTCCCGATAATTTCTACATCCTGTTGTTGGTGCAGTCGTTCCTTCATTGATAACAAGGGAAGGAGCATTAAATCTAATCTCGGGGTTCGACGGCAAAACCGCAGTAAACACTCCCCTGCCATGCGTGGCTGCAACAACGGTATTGTCACTTAATCTTAAGCGCAACATATCCGTGCGCACGGTAGGGAAGTTTGTTTCCGGAGTCCAAACCGTATTTGCCCCTTCAATGGCACCTGTAGTATATACACCGGCTTCAGTAGCCAGCAACAATTTGCTGTTGCTTTGCGGATCAAAGATGGCCCAGCGTACGGGCATATCGGGCAGTCCACCCGCACCGGGTGTACCATCGATGTTCGTCCATGATGTTCCGGCATTGTTGCTGAACCATACATGTTTTACCCCGTAGCTGGAGAATGTTGCTACAAGGAAACTGTCAGAAGAACCAACGTTTACACAGCTTACATAACCACTGTCAAAATTTGCCCCCGAGATATTTTTTGAGTTTGCACTGGCATTGGAATTGGAAACAGAACTGGCATTATCGAGGCGTACGATCGCACCTTTGTTTCCGCCTACAAAAACCCGGTCCGTAGTATATGGCGAAACCTTTAGCACAGTGGCGTTGTTAGCGGTATTTGTATTGGTTGTTACCAACTCGTTCAACGTTAGTATTGAAGTATCTGTATTCGACGCGTGCGCATTCCTCCATCTTATAATTTGCCTGTTCGGTTGTGGGCGTCCGGCCCAACTGGCATATAGTATGTTTTGACCACCATCATAATCATATTGATTCACGAAATCACCCATCGTGCCTGATAAATTTACTTGGCTCCATGTGGCTCCGCCGTCCACGCTACGGCGGTATTGATTATATACATAGGTTGCAAACTGGATTTGCGGGTTTTGCTGGTTGATGTGAACAAAACAACCATCGCCACCGGTTACCTCAGTTGAGTAACTTAGTCCGGGGTTCTTTAATTGATGGGTACCATTATCTTGCGCTCCGGCGATGATATAAGGTGAACCTTGTGCAGGGTGAATTCCGGCGTCGTAGAATTGCTTGATGGCCAGGTTCCTGTTTTTGTCGGTCCAGGTAGCTCCCGCATTGTTCGAAAGATAAACGCCACCGTCACAACCAATAACGATCCTGCTTTGGTTCCCAACCATCCACCATTGCATAAAGTGGTGGTCTGCGTGCACGTACGGAACACCTGGCCCAACCCAATAAGTTAATCTTGTAGGGGCGCTTACCCCGCTATTGGTAAAACGATAAGCATCCAAACCACCGGCAATAAATTCACGCGAATTGATGGGATTAATTGCGAGCGTAAGGTTATACCAGCCCTGTCCATTTAATATTTCGGTAGGCAAAGCCGAAGCATTTTGCCTGGTCCAGGTAGCACCGCCATCGATTGACTTGTATACACTATCGAGGTTTGATGATGAGTTAACTGTAACCCCATATAAAGTGTCGGCGATTGCTGCTAATTCAAGGCGTAATGATACAACAGTACTGTTTCTTAAGCCGGTACTGGTGTTCCAGGAGCCTGGTGATACCGTTGCAGGGGTGGCGGTGTAGAGGTGTTGTACCCTGTTGGTGCCTCCCGTATTATAGCCGAAACTTGCATGTAATTTTCCGGTGCTTGAAATTTCAATGTCGGTGCAGCTTGCGTTAGTACTGGTAAGGTTATTCGGCGTGATATTTTCCCATGTAGCTCCCTGGTCTTTTGAACGTACTAATCCAAGAGTTTGTGACACAGGTGAACTTGCACTCCTTGCAATTACCCGTTCTGCGGCATATACGTTACCCTGCGCATCACACATTAACTTGAAGGTGCGTACTAAATTAGCGGTCTGTGGCAACCTGATCCAGGAAGTGCCTCCATTTGATGATTTCCACAGTCCGAGTCCATTTACAGCGTCAGCGTTTGAGGTGGGTTCACCGGTGGAAAAGTACATTATTGCTGGATTGGTGGGATCCTGGCAAATCGACGAGATCGCGAGATTATCAAACCGGTCGTTGATGTTTTGCCAATTTGGAACACCGGTCAAAAAATTGGTACACTTCCACAAACCACCGGCAATCCCACCACAAAAGACTGTGTTGCCGGAAGGGTCATTTAAGGTATCAATAAGAATAGCGCGTGTTCTTCCCGAAGTGTAGGTGCCAGGTGCCATCCTGTTGGCGCCTCTAGTATTTCCATTACTCGGGCCAACAGTATCGAAGATGGGGCCTCTTTCAGTCCAGGATAGTGCATATGTTCTCAGAGCGTCTGATCTTTTAGCCTTCAGGTCTTCGGTGTAATCTACAGCCTGTAACATTCTTTCAAGCGGAACATAACCAAGTGAGGGGTCTTTGATGCGTTCGAATTCAAACCTGTCCCTGGCTGCAGCCTCATCATAGCCTTCGTGTTCTTCTTCGTCTTGTTGTACGGCTATCTTATCGGGATGTTTTTTGTGGATATCGCCTGAGTGGCAGGCGTACAGTAATGACACAAGAATAGCCATTACAAGGGGCTTCCTTAGAATATTGGACATCGTCAACGATTTGTTAGCAATATACGGATTTCCTAAAATGGGAAATCATTTAAAAGAAAAGTTCCGCGAAATCATTCGTAAAACCGGCTGGTAAACTTAGAAAGGGTGTCCAGTCTCGAGGGTTGTCACACTCCTAACAACATCCGGTTTGGATCTGCCGGATGTCAGGGATATATTATGGGATCAAGCTCTGAGATACTTTTCACTTCGAAGAACATTTCTTTTTTGTTGTAAAGTGCTTTTATAATCATCGGAGTTGAGGCAGCAGATGTAAACTTTGCAGGCAAGGGCTGGGGGGTTCCCTTCTGAAAACTTAGCTCCCATAAATTGTTTCCCGGCGTTGCAGCGAGTTCAATTTTCAACGCGGTATTGAGGCCGGTTCCCGGTATTACAGGACTGGTTACCTTAGCGCCGGACACATCATACAACTGCTTGTTTATCCAGGCTGTTGTCCAAACGGGTTCAATTGCCGACGGAACTTCAATGTATGCGATATATTGTGAGTCAGGACCAGGATTGATGGGTCCCCCCTTTTCGTCAACTGCAAGAGCACCACGTGAATTTTGTCTTAGAAAACCGTATGTGTTGCTTACAGCTATTTTAGACTGTGCACAGGAAGCAAATGCAATTAGACAAAAAGACAACAGGGAAAGTAGTTGCATAATATACGCTTAATGGGAGAATGTTAATCATTTCGATATAGGTATTCGCTAGAGTCTTGTGAACGTAGCTGGCAGTCTGTAATGTAAACGGATACCCTGGGCTTTTGCTTCAACAAAAAAGACTGCCTTGTGAGCAGTCTTTTGATAAAGCTTATTTGGGTTTTTACCACTTGTCAACTTCTTCAGTAGAATGGTCGGCTCTTTCAGTCACCGGTAACACGGGTGCAGCTACCGCAACTGGCTTAAACTCCTCGGGTTCCTCCACCGGTTCCGGAGCAGTAACAGATGTTAATGGAGCCTCATCCTGTGATAACTCATCTGCACCGCCCTGGAGCCCCGCTGAAACACCATTTTCATCGTAATTATCATGATTGAAAGCATCGAAGTCGAAATCGGGCATTAGATCTGTTTTTACATAATCAACTGCCTCGGTTAATGCCTTCAGAAATTTATTGAAGTCTTCTTTGTACAGAAATATCTTGTGCCTGTCGTAACCATTATCATTGAAACGTTTCCTGCTTTCTGTGATGGTAAGAAAGTAATCGTTCCCACGAGTTGCTCGAACATCAAAAAAGTAAGTTCTCCTTTTTCCGGCTCTTATCCTTTTGCTGTAAACACTTTCGATCTTTTGTTCGTTGTTTTCGTAAGCCACAGTTGTTAGTTTTAATATTAAGCGTGCCTAAAATGGTTGACACAAATATATGATTACTTTTGATTTACAAAAATTTGAATTGGAACTTCAAAATTAATTATTTATCGGTTTTCAGGTAGCGATAAAACGATCGCTATGTGATGATTATCAGCGATTAAACCACCGGCTGTAAAGCTTTGGAACTTTATGATACAAATCATATTATTCGAATCAAATATAAATCGCACACCCAGGTATATACCAATTTAATAGCAACAGAAATCTTCAAAAAAGGAACCCGCGAGAGCTCCGCAAACTTTTGAATACAAAGTCGCGGCTACAATTTGATGGTGTTTGTTTTACCTGAATTCAGGCTGGTATGCCGAATAGCATTGTTGCGGTACAAGTGAGTGACACAACCAAAGCCACACCTGGCTTCTACCGCTGGTGCCATAAAAAACTTCTTGCTTGATTTACTCCGGGTAGAATTTGTAGCAGTTCAATTTTTCGGAAAACAACCAAGGTAAATCGACCCACTTGAAAAATTGATATGTCTAGCATGAGCGTGTACGAAAAAGCGTGAACGCATTTCAACCCTATTCAACCACTTCCTCCTGCTGGGGCGACATTACCTGGGTACGGTACAATTCCGCATAATATCCGTTTGATTTCATCAATTCCTGGTGGGTTCCCTGTTCCGCAATGTGGCCGTCTTCAAGAATGATAATTTTATCAAATTCAAATACGGGGAAAATACGATGGGTAATAATGATAGAAGTCTTCTCCCTGAGGTATTCATAAAAGTTCGAGATAATGATATTTTCGGTTGCTGTATCAACAGCGCTCAGGCAGTCGTCGAATACCACAATCTGCGGATCTTTAACAAGTGCCCGCGCAATGGATATACGCTGCTTTTGCCCCCCGCTCAAGGTTACCCCCCGCTCCCCTACTAACGTATTGTATTCCCCCGGAAATTGCATGATCTCTTTGTCGATATTTGCTCGTTGGGCAGCCTGTCTCACCTTGTCGAAGGTATGTTCACGAACGCCAAAGCTGATGTTGTTTTCGATGGAATCGCTGAAAAGAAATACGTCCTGCGGCACATAACTTACCTGCTGCCGCAAAGCCCTGAGTTGAAATTCCGGCAGCTTTCTGCCCCCAATCGTTATGGTACCTGTTGAAGGCTCATAAAATCTCAACAGCAATTGTGCAATCGTTGATTTGCCGCTACCAGTTTTTCCAAGGATCAAAACCTTTTCACCGTTTTTAACGTGCAGGTTAAAATCTTCAACTGCTTTTATACCTGTATGCGGATAGGTAAAATTCACATCCTTAAACAGGATATCTCCCTCCAATACCTCCACCGAACCATTATCCTGAATGACCGGAACGGTTTGCAGGAACTCGTTAAGGCGTTTTTGCGACGCCGATGCACGCTGGATCATACTGGCGACCCAACCAATTGCACTAACGGGAAAGGTGAGCATGTTGATGTAGATAACAAATTCAACGATGATCCCAACCCTCGACGTATCGTGGATCGCCTGGATACCACCAATCAGGATTGTTATTAGGGTACTGAGACCGATCATTAAGGCCATACTTGGGAAGTATACCGCTTCCACCTTTGCAAGACCGATTGCATTCCTTTTATAGTCCTCGCTGTTGCGTTCAAAAAACCCCTGCATGGCCTTCTCCTGTACAAAGGATTTGATTACCCTTATGCCCGAATAACTCTCCTGTGCGTTTGTTGTCAGGTCGGACAACAAGCCCTGGATCTGTTCGCTCTTTTTATGGATGATGGTATTGACCACATAGATCGCAAAGGCCAGCAGCGGTAGTGGAGCAAGAACATATAGCGTAAGCATCGGATCTTTCCGGACCATGTTTACCACACAAAAGGTGATTAATGCAATCAGGTTGATCAGGTACATGATTGCCGGACCAGTATACATCCGAACCCTGCTAACGTCCTCTGCCATCCTGTTCATCAGGTCGCCGGTACTGTTGGTCTTGTAAAAATTGGTATCCAGTAATTCATAGTGCTGGAATATCTCGTTTTTTTGGTCGAACTCGATATGCCGGCTCATCACGATAATCGTCTGGCGCATAAAAAACATGAGCAAACCACGGAGGACCGCTAACAAAAGGATAACCAGGCAACAAATGGTAATCAGCAGCGAAAAGTCACTTTGCATCGGCTCCATGAGCCGGATAAACCAGTTTACAAGCGCATCATGCACTTCTTTGCGAACTACCGGGCGTGCGCCGGGCAAGCGTTGTTGTACCTGGTTGACGATATAGCCGGTAACCTGGGGAGCAAGAACAGCGAAGTAATTTGAAGTGACAACGAATAAGATACCTACGATAAACCTGACCCGGTATTTCCAGAAGTATTTATTAATAGCTTTTAAGTGCTTCAATCAAAAAAATTTGCACAAATGTACATTAAGTTACTGTGGCGAAAGCGGCGGAACGGCATTGTGATCTGAGGCGATCATCCCTACCCTGGTAATGGTCTACTGGGTGAGTTTGCCTGATAAAGTGTTCCGGCAAGCGTTCTCTTCGTATTTTCAGCCCTTCCGCACCGTACCTTATCTGTATAGGCGAATGGTTAACGTAAATCACCGAATGCATATGCTCCAATTGAAAAACATAGTACCCATACTTATTTTCTTTAGCTTATCTGCGCTGGCACAATCCCCATCAAACCTGAACCAAGTCGTGCCCTTTAAACACCATGTTGGCGCAACACAGCTGCCCGATACCATTGCCCCCGTAACTGCACCCTTCAAGATGCCGTTGTTTAAAAAACCACAATTCCCATCTTTAACCGTTGCCATCAACGACAAAGGCGCACAGGAGAATGTAAAAGCTACAACTATTATCCAGGCAACCATAGATGAGGTGAGCAGTCGTGGCGGTGGTAGGGTTGTTATCCCAAAGGGCAGTTGGTTTACCGGCCGGATCAGTCTGAAGTCCAACGTGAACTTACATATTGCTGAAGGTGCCGAACTACGTTTTAGTGGCGAAATTGAAGATTACCGACCCGCGGTGTTTACCCGGAACGAAGGGATTGAAGTAATGTCACTCGGCGCATGTATCTATGCGAACAACCAACAGAATATTGCCGTCACCGGCAAAGGAAAACTCATCGGTCCACCCGATGGCTCTGTTCGAAAACAGGTAATGAATGCCGACGTAATAGAAAAGATTGTCCCGCATGATAAACCGGTTGCAGAACGGGTTTATGAAGGATACAATGGAGATTTCATATTTCTCCCGATGTTTATCTCGCCCATCAACTGCAAAAATGTTTATATAGAAGGGATATCGCTTGAAAACACGGCCTTTTGGAACGTTGTACCCGTTTATTGCGACGGGGTGATCATCAGGGGTATAACGGTGCATTCGGTTGGCATACCCAGGGGCGATGGGATTGACATCGAGTCATCCAGAAATGTGCTGATCGAATACTGTACGCTGAGTTCCGGTGACGATTGCTTTACCATAAAAGCCGGCCGTGGAGAAGATGGGCTTCGGGTGAATAAGCCCACCGAAAATGTGGTCATACGGTATTGCCTTGCCCAGGAGGGGCATGGCGGTATAACCTGTGGAAGCGAAACTGCGGGTATGATCCGTAACCTGTATGTGCACGACTGTGTATTTGATGATACCGGTGTTGGCATCAGGTTTAAGACCAGACGACCCCGTGGTGGTGGTGGAGAAAACCTGTACTATAACCGGATCAGGATGACTTTACGCGATCATGCATTCAATTGGGACATGTTGGGTGGAAGGGCCTATGTTGGAGATCTTGCCGACAGGTTACCTGCAAGGGCTGTTAATCGGCTTACGCCCGTTTACCGGAAAATTGTTGCGCAAAATATTATTGTCGACAAATGCAAGCAGTTTATTAAGGTTACCGGTATACCTGAGTCTCCACTGACAAGTTTAAGCATTGAAAATGCCGATATCCGCAGTTCGGGCCTGATTACACTGCAGGATGTAACGGATATCACCATTAGTAATTCGACAATTGAAAGTAAAGACGCGGTGCTAACGGTACTGGATGGAAAGGACATCCGCTTCGACAAGGTGGTTTTCAAGGTGCCTGGCAAACAGGTGGTAACAAAGATTTCAGGAGAAAAATCAGGCAACATCATCTTTAGAAATTCCCTGCCGCAAAAGCCGAAAGACTGGAAGAGCAACACCTACAAGCCGGGAAAGTCAACGGGTGATTAATTTTCGAAGAAAAGCGGCGATACAGGTTCAAGGGCTCAAAATCATGCTTAGCTTTTGACATCCATATATAGAGAGCCCGCAGAGGTAATAATCCTGTTCCGAAGAGCATGAATAAGCCCACAATAACCAACCTGGCAAAAGGCCTGTTTACCTGGCTGTTTCAAATCGTGAACTTAGTACTGGAAAAATATTTCCGTGGCGCCATAGCCAAAGCGGGGGTCATATTGGTTTATGAAGGATTTTACCTCGTGGCGGGTTTTTAATATTTCATGTATCTCTTCTTTCAGCCGCCCCTTGCCTACACCATGTATAACAATCAGGTTAGGTTGCCGGTGTGCTATGGCCAGGTCATAGTATTTTTCAAACTCCTTCAACTGCATAGAAATGATCTCGAGGTTGGAAAGTCGTTCCCAATCGTTGGTGATTTTCTCGATGTGCAGGTCTACAATGCTGCGTGCGGGATCAAGGTGTTGACGAGCATTTTTAGCATTGTAAACTTTAAAGCCTACGTTGGAAAGTGCCGCGAGATCCATCTTTTCTTCAGGACGTGGGGGATACTTTTCTAATAAGAGGTGATTGATAGAAGGCTCATTGTTTTCCTTTAAGCTTTCAATTTTCTTAAAGAGTTGCTTAGGCTTTATCTTAAATGAAGCTTCGCAGTATTCTGCTTTGTTTTTGTCGGGTTTCACGAGTGAAAATTCAAATTCGAAGGAGGGATTGTCGTTCAAACTTTCAAACGATACATCGTGTAAGTAAAAATCTTTAAACCCGTTAATCTCGCTGGTAATCTCGAAATCATTCCGCCCAAAGAAATTGAGTTTGTAGGTAAACTCGTAGGCCAGTTCGGTGCGATTGATCAGGTAGATCTTAAATAAATCAACCTGTTCATCGCCAAAAACATCCGTGTCGAACTTTGGAAAAAACGCAAGCCATATACCGTTTTCAACCTTTACCTCGTCTCTACGCTTTTCCTTTTGCACCTGGTCTACATACACCTTCTCCTTCTTTTTTTCGGGAAATAGTTTTTTCTCCGTAAAACGTTTGAAATAGGGAAAGTCTATCTGGTCCATATAGGCGGGAAACTTGACCCCCTTAACTTCTATCAACACCATCTTATCATTAATCACTTCAATCACCTTCCCGGTGTCATTGCTGTGCACCACCACAATCTCATCACCAACCTGGTATTTCATATAACAAAAAATTGAACATTAACCCGGGCATGCAAGCCGTACGGAAACAGCAAATTTACTACAGTTGGGCGGATTTGGGTGTTGAGTATTGGGGTATTGGGTATTAAGGTATTTAGGTATTGGGTATTGAGGTAATCAACATATTAACCATCAACATATCAACCAATCAACTGATCACCCACTCTAAACTTCCCTCCTCCTCAGCTTACTATGGCGATAACCATAAAGAAAATAAACGATCAGTCCCAATCCCAGCCAGATTAGAAACCTGTACCAATTGGTATGGCTTTCCTGCGCCATCAGGTAAAAACAACTTAGTAAACCCAACACAGGAATAAGCGAAAGGTTCCTAAGGTAGCTAAGCACACTCATGATAATCGCTATCAAAAAAAATGCAATCATCGGAAAACCTTCAATGGTAAACATGCCCGAATAGTACCCCGGGAAGGCCCGCGCAACGAGTATCATAGCAACAATCAGCATTGCGGGAACAATGTATTTACCATTCAGATAAGGAACCTTAAAGCGGCTTTCCGACCTGGTCGGCCTAAGCTGTAGCACCAGTACACCACCACAAACCAGTACAAATGCAAAAAGGGTCCCGATACTGGTTAGTGCAATTACCACGTCAAGGTTAAGAAACAAGGCCGGTATGGCTACAAGGCAACCGGTAAGAATGGTAGAAAAATAAGGGGTCTTATACTTAGGATGAATAAGCGAAAAAATACGCGGTAGCAGGCCGTCGCGGCTCATGCTCATCCATATGCGAGGCTGGCCCAGTTGAAACACCAGCAACACGCTTGCAGTGGCAATTACCGCACTTACCGCTACTATTCCCGACACCCACTTTAAGCCAACCTCATCAAACACAAGTGCGAGCGGATCGCCAACATTCAACTTGGTATAGCTTACCATTCCGGTTAGTACCAGCGCAAGTACAACATACAACACGGTACAGATAATGAGTGAATAGATCATTCCACGTGGCAAATCCCTTTGCGGGTTCTTACATTCTTCCGCCGTGGTTGAGATCGCATCAAAACCGATGTATGCAAAAAATACTGCCGACACCCCTTTTAAAATACCAGTTGCACCATTTGGGCTAAAGGGGGTCCAGTTTGCAGGATCAACATAATAGCCACCCACAACAATCACTAGAAAAATTACTGCGAGCTTTATCAGCACCAGTATATTGCTGGTGGTACGCGACTCCTTTATACCACGCAATACAATATAAGTGATCAGGGCAACAATTAACAATGCGGGCAGGTCAATAATGATATGCATTCCGCCCATCAGCGGCGCATTAAGCCAGGCCATATATTTCGATACGAGTCCCGAATCAATAGCCGTTAGTGCCTGACCTGAGCGCAGCAAACCGGTTACTTCGTTGTAACCCGACTGCGCCGATGTTGCATCCATGGTTAACCATTCCGGTATGTTCCAGCCAAAGCCCGACATCAGGCGGGTGAAATAATCGCTCCACGAAATCGCAACCGCGATATTGCCGATTGCATATTCCATCAAAAGGTCCCAACCGATGATCCAGGCGAAAATCTCCCCAAATGCCACGTACGAATAGGTATACGCACTGCCTGACACCGGAACCGTAGAAGCAAATTCAGCATAACACAAGGCAGCAAATCCACACGCTACTGCGGTAAAGAGGTATAAGAAAATAATGCCCGGTCCGCCATCAAATGAAGCCTTACCAATACTGCTGAAAATGCCCGCACCAATTACGGCAGCAATTCCCATGGCAGTAAGGTCTTTTACACCCAGTACTTTCTTCAGTGATGAACCGTGCCCATCGCCATAACCTTCCTGCGCATCCCGTAAAATGGTGTCGATTGATTTTTTCCTGAACAGGGAATTTGACATCTGCAGTTTTCTTTTTTTGGTTGCCGTTAAGATAGGTATTTATGATATGGCTGGCCGGTTGCAGTTTACGGATTCTTTTGGCACCAGCCACAGCAATGTGGCGACATCGTTGCTACGCTCAGTTGAAACTTTGGTTGCTTTGCTGAGCCCCGGTCTGCTGTTTGATCAGCCTGGCAAATGGTAAGGTCTAGTAATCGCGGTGAACAAGAAATGACGCAAGCTCTTCAAGCGGCTTTTTACGCGCGGATAGTACGGCGGTATCTTCAAGGTGTTTGAATGCGGTATTGATGTAACTGTCTTTTAGTTGCTTCGCCCAGGCATCCACACCGCATGATTTAAAAATCTCCAATACCTTTTCCACCTTGCCGGGTTCGTTACCGGAGATAAGTTCCTGTAATTGTTCGGCCTGGTTACCGGTGGCAATTTCCAAAGCATAAATCAACAAAAATGTCTTTTTGTTGGCAACTATGTCCCCACCAACTTTTTTCCCGAATTTCCCGGGGTCACCGAAGGCATCGAGGTAATCATCCTGCACCTGGAAAGCGATACCCAGGTTGCGACCAAATTCGTACAGGTGCTTTGCATTGCCCTCACCTGCCCCGCCAAGTATTGCGCCCATCTGTAAACTCGCGGCGATTAAAACAGATGTTTTTAGTTCAACCATTCTAATATACTCGTCCAGGGCCACGATCTGCTGTTTCTCAAAATCCATATCCAGTTGCTGTCCTTCACAAACCTGGCTTGCCGTTTTATTAAACAGGTGTAAGATCTTATGGAGGTATGTAGCGTTTATTTTGTTCAGGTAGTCGTATGCTTTAATCAGCATTACATCCCCGCTGAGCAGCGCCGTATTTTCACCGTACTGTTCATGAACGGTTTTCATGCCCCTGCGCAAAGGAGCTTTGTCCATAATGTCGTCGTGTATCAGCGTAAAGTTGTGAAACAGCTCAATTGCAGTGGCTACGTGATAGGCGTCCGGCTTGATGGCATCAAAAAGCTCATTGCCCATCAGGCACATTACAGGCCGGATACGTTTGCCCCCGATTTGCAGAAAATATTGTCCGGGTTCGTAAAGCGTACGTGGACTCTCGGGAAAGTGATCAATATTGAAACGCGCTGAAAAATCAGCAGCCAGATCCTGGAATGTATGCATACAATATGGTTGGCGGCAAAAGTATTGCAATCGGCCCAAAAGTTTGCCGGCACTTACAGCGTTTACCCGCAGTTGTTTATGTGCCCAAACAGGCACACGATACCAGCCTGTTCTCGACTCAGCCTGGGGTTGTGTCGCAAAGCGTTTTGGTATTATACAACCTGAGATTCACTGCTTAAATCCTGTTATTTTTATAGCCCTTGTGAGCAAACCGGTAAATTGTCATTCACCCAACCCGCACGCGTGCACGTAATCTTTTCCTGGAAGTTGGTCATGGCTCAATAGCATTACTGAAAGTACAAGTGAGTGACACCCGTCCGAACTGGTTCATCCGGGCGGACAACCAAAGATCAGCGAGGTACGCATGCTGGTCCCCAAAAAAGCATTGCAAAGAAATTACCCGTTTGTTATCCGAAGCAGGTTGGGTTCGTTGAAATACCTCTTAGCTGTAGGGGGGATGTTATTCTTTCTTTTTGCGTTTTGATTTCTCCCGTGTTCCTGCTTTTGGTTTTGCCGGTACCCCCGTGCGCTCCCTGCCCCTTGGCTTACTTATGCTTTCAGGTGCCTGCCGCTCATCCTGGTCAAGACCTGCTTTTATCACCCATTCAAAATCAAGCTGGCGCTTCGTTAGGTTCGCAGCCACCACCCGTATTGTAACACGATCGCCCATTCTAAACTTTCTGCCGCTTCGCCTTCCAACCAGTGCGTAGTCGCCTTCCACCAACCTGAAGTCGTCGTAATCGATGAGGCTGGTAACGGTAACTAGTCCCTCACATTTGTGTTCAACCGTTTCCACCCAAAATCCAAACCCTGCAACCCCGCTAACTACCCCCTCAAACTCTTCCCCGAGGTGATCTTTAAGAAATTCAACCTGCTTGTACTTATTTCCTGCACGCTCTGCATCCATGGCATTTCGTTCCTGCTCGCTGCAATGTTTATTTTTCTCCTCCATCTTTTTATCGATGACGGGCTTCTTTTGCAGAACCGACTCAAGTACCCGGTGAACGAGTATATCGGGATAGCGCCTGATGGGCGAAGTGAAGTGGCAGTAATTTTCGAAGCCGAGACCATAGTGGCCGATGTTTTCGGTGGTGTAAAAAGCTTTGGCCATTGTTCTTATGCCCAGTTGTTCCAGCACATGTTGCTCTGGCTTTCCCTTAACCGCTTCAAGCATTGCGTTGAAACTCGACGCAATGTTCTCGGGCGAGGATATATCGAAACGATGTCCAAACTTGGTGGCAAATGCAATGAAAGGCGCAAGCTTTTGTTCGTCGGGCCTGTCGTGAACCCGATAAGAAAATGGAATATCTTTCTGACGTACCTTAACCTTAGATACTGTTTCTGCAACAGCTTTATTTGCAAGCAACATAAACTCTTCAATAAGCTGGTGCGATTCTTTGCTTTCTTTTACAACGATACCAACGGGCTTTCCTTTCTCGTCTAATTTAAACCGCACTTCGGTTGAAGAAAAGTTTATTGCACCCTTTCTAAAACGCTCCGACCTTAGGGTTTGTGCAATGGTGTTCAAAAGCAAAACATCATTTTCATGTGGACCTTGCTTCGTTTCAATAATCTGCTGCACGTCTTCATAAGTAAACCGGTGATTGCTATGTATCACGGTTCTGCCCAACCACTGGCGACTAATCTCGCCCTTTGTATTCATCTCGAAAACTGCGGAAAAGGTAAGTTTGTCTTCATGTGGCCGTAACGAACATAACTCGTTTGAAATGCGCTCGGGCAACATTGGGTTTACCCGATCAGGCAAATACACTGAGGTAGCCCGGTGATAACCTTCCTTGTCGAGCTCTGTTTCGGGAACCACGAAATGACTTACATCGGCAATGTGTACCCCGATTTCGTATAGATCATCAGTAAGTTTTTTTATTGACAATGCATCATCGAAATCGCGTGCATCAACCGGGTCGATGGTAAAAGTAAGCACGTCTCTAAAGTCCTTTCTCTTACTGATTTCGTCTTCGCCGATAATGTCGGGCAACCTTTCGGCTTCTTCAAGTACCTCGTCAGGAAACTCCAGCGGAAAACCATTCTCCGCTAAAATTTCTTTCATGGCGATGTTACTTTCGTCCTCCGCATGAATCACCTGCACAACTGTGCCCTCAGGTTTCTTGCTGCCGTTTTCCCAATTGGTAATCCTGGCAATTACCCGTTCCTTGTTTTTAGCGCCGTTGAGGTTTTCAAGTGGAATATAAAGGTCGGGCATTGGTTTATCGGTATCGGGAACAAAAAAGGCGTAGTTGGTACTAAGCTGTATGTGCCCAACAAATTCGTTTTGCTTACGGGTCAAAACTTCCACTATTCTCCCTTCTCTTTTCCCGTTGCGGTCGTTTTCTTTAGTAACCTCAACACGTACCGTATCGCCGTTGAGCGCTGAATTGAAGTTGCCTGGTCTAACCAATATATCGCCGCTGTCACCGGGCATGACCACAAAGCCTAAACCACTCCTGGTAATTTCCAGTATACCCTTCGGATCATTCGCGGTGCCAGCCTTACGCCTGGGTTGCTTTTGTTCTTTCTTGCTCATGGTGTTTTTGATTGCGTATGAAAATTATTGATAAAGGCCTTAACCAGATTATTGAACCGCTCCCCTTCATTAAAAAGGAATTGATGACGTACAGGCAAAACATATACCGGAAGGTGGGTAAGCTGTTGCTGAAACTTCATTAATCGTACACCATCTTTTTCCGTGGTTAAAATAAACTTGTCCGTCGACTGGATTTGCCGGTACTTATGCTCTATTTCCTTTAGATCATCTATTGTAAAAATATGGTGGTCGGCAAACAACAGTTCGGAATATGTTTTTGCCTGCTCCCCAAGGTGATTCTTTAACGGCCGCGGGTTGGCAATTCCGCAAAACAGCACCACTTCATCATTATGGGTTATGCGTCGTTCTTCGCGGGTGATTACATGATATGGCGTTTCATATTCCATGCTGGTGAAAAAGATATGCTGATCTTTTAATGGTTTGATTTCGTCGCGGATAACCTTTTTTTCACCTTCCGTGAGTGTTGGCGGACATTTGGTGACGATGATAACCTGTGCCCGCTTGTAAGATTGACGCTGATCCCTGAGGTCGCCTGTTGGCAGGAAAAAATCGCGGGTAAACAGGTTTGAACAATCGGTAAGCAATATATTAAACCCCGCCTGCACACTTCTATGCTGAAATGCGTCATCTAAAATGATCACCTCGGTATCAGGACGATCATGCAGCAACTGTGGTATGGCAACAATCCTTTCCTCCCCTACTGCTACAGCTACTTCGGGAAACTTATAGTGAAACTGCATAGGCTCGTCGCCTATCTCCAACGCTGTAGTTGACTCATGGGCGAGGGCGTAACCCCTGGTTTTTCTTTTGTAGCCCCTGCTGAGTGTTGCAACTTTATAGTCGGTCCTGAGCAGCCGCAGCAAGTACTCGACTGTTGGCGTTTTACCGGTGCCCCCTGTTGAAAGGTTACCGACACATATAACCGGCATATTAAAGCGGGCCGATTTAAAGAATTGTTTGTTGAATAAGAAATTGCGGGTTATTACAATCAGGCCATAAATCAGAGAAAAGGGGAAAAGTAGAATCCTGAATGACTTCAGCAGGTAAAAATTAAAATTCATACAATCTCTGTGGCGTGATACAGTAATTTAAAGGTACATCAAATTGATTGCGGTCATCGATTTTATCTATTGCTTCGAAATAGGAAAACCCGACCTTATTTACCTCGGGGCTGCATCGCATCAGGAAGCGATCATAAAACCCTTTTCCATATCCAACACGATAGCCTTCTGCATCAAAGGCCAGTAATGGAACAAACACCATGTCAATGTCGTGGGGATCAACAGCAACAGCATTTTCCGGCTCCGCAATGTTGTACTCGTTCAGCTTAAATGTAGTGTCGTCATTAACTTCAAATGCCGTCATTTCAGCTGTATCCGGGTTGATTACGGGGTAGCACACACGCAATCCGGGTATCAGGTATTCGAGATAGCGTACAAATAAATGCGTGTTCATTTCACCACGCTCTTCTATGGGCCAATAGCTCAGCACCGTTGTAACCGTGTCAAAGGCCAGTCGCTGAAACCATATCAGCATCAGGTCATCCATCTTCATCCGCTCGGGTGAAGACAGTGAGAACCGCTTAGCTTTATAAAGGTTACGAACTTCTTTTTTTGTCATGTACAATTGGTCTCTACCGGTTTGGTTTCTTTGCGGGATCCTGTTGCAATGATCTTTCTAATTGCGGCTTTAGCTTTTCGGCATGTTCTGAAATGAATGCTTTATCAATGGTCTGCGTAAAGGGAATGCGTCCCAGCGAAGGATAGCCCGACCATTTAACAATGTCTTCCTCATATCCCATTACTTCATCATTAAATACCCAGCCAAGAATGTTGAGATTTCGTTGACGGCAGAGTTGAGCGGTAAGCAGGGAGTGATTGATACTTCCAAGGTAATTTCTGCTTACAATGATCACTCTTGCATCAAGCTTGGCAATCAGGTCAGCCACAAACTCTTTTTCATTCAGTGGCACCATCAGGCCACCTGCACCTTCAATCACGAGGTGAGGGTTAACACTCGACAGGTGCCGGAAGGAACGTTCTAATACAGAGAGGTCAATACGTACATTGTCTTTTTCCGCAGCCAGGTGTGGAGAACTGCGCATGGATAGTTTGTAAAATTCGTGGTGCACCTTTGAAATCCCGTTGCTTACAAGGTTACCTACGGTTACACTGTCAAAATCATCTCCAAAACCAGCCTGGATAGGTTTCCAATAATCAGCCTGGAGGGCTTCCGAAACCGCTGCCGCCACCAGGGTTTTACCTACACTTGTGCCAATGCCGGTGACAAAAATAGGTTTGTTCATTCCTTGTTTTTGAAAAAGGAGAAAATAGTCGTGCCATAGTTCCGCTGGAAATCAAACCCATCAAAATTGGTATACTCGTTTCTTGGCGTATGCTCCAACACGAAAATACCAGCGGGCGAAAGCAATTGTTTTTGCATGATCACTTTCGGCAATTCATCAATGCTGCCAAGTGCATATGGCGGACCGGCAAAAATAAAATCAAACTTTTCTGTACAGGTAGACAGGTAGGAAAACACATCGAGCCTGATCACTTTGAAAGTTTCGATTGCAAGTATAGCGGCGGTCTTCTTTATAAAGTCGTACATCGCGGTATCCTTCTCAATTATCGTAAGGTCTGTTGCGCCTCTTGATGCCAGTTCGTAGCTGATGCTTCCTGTTCCACCAAAAAGGTCAAGTGTTTTCAAGCCCTCAAAATCTATCCGGCTGTTAAGTATGTTAAAGAGACCTTCTTTTGCAATGTCGGTTGTTGGCCGGGTGTTGGGCATGTTCGCCGGCGGGTTTATCTTTCTTCCGCCAAGGGTACCTGAGATTATTCTCATAGGGCAAGATTAAAGATGGGCGTAAAATAATGCATTGGGTATTCACTTGCATCAAGGTGGATCAACCGGCTATCCGCTTCTTCCACAACCACGTTTCTAAAGTACTTTTCTACTTCCTTATAAAGCGGCGAGTTCAAATCGATCATTCCACTGATCTCCAGTTTTAGCGTTTGTACATCGGCATTCACCAGCTCCGTTATATTCAGCAGGTAGTACAATACATCAGCAGGCACCTGGTACTGGTAAGATTGCACCAATTTGAGTACCCCGTTAGAAGCAACGGCAACAATAAAGTGATTACCGTAAAACTGAACCTTGAAAACAGCATTCGAAGCTGGCAGGTCATTCGGGAAACTGCGTATAATCTGGCTATAGGTATGATGAATTTCTATTTCACCTAGTGTTTCCGGAAAGTCGTTCTCGCTTGAATTTGGCAGGCTGTAAACGTTAACGATACCGCCAAATGTGTCAACGTGTTCGTGCCGGACGATAACATTACCCTGGGGCTGGCTGGTTGCGGTTAGGTAATCAGCAGCTTTATTCTTATTAAACAATGGTGCAGGCACCAGCACACTTCGGGCATTCTGAACAAAGACCTTAGTTTTTACATATCGCTCCTGCAAAATTTTTGAATGCGGAAGAATGTCGGCGAGCACCCCTCTTAAAAACTTGGTAGATTTCGCAATCTTAAACAATTCGAAGGAAGCGATGGTCCTGCTTTTTGAACTTTTAACCTGGCAGGCGATATGAGTGTCTGCAATTTCAAGAATCAGCTGGTCATCGTCATAAACTTCACCCGGTGATTGTGGACTGTATATACTAAAAATCTTGTTGGCCATCTGCTTTCTATTGCGGTGCAAGTATACCAAAAAATTAGCTGGTAGCGGCGCCAAAGCACTTGCGGCCGAATTTGAACCGGGCTATTTGTAGTGGCGCGAATAAAAGAAAAATCGGAACACTAGTCGTGCGGGCAAATGCAAACAGAGGAACCTTATTGTAGATTGGTTTGCTGATGGTGAAGGATTGGCTAAAGCAAAGTTTCGTCTGCTAATTTTTTACCGGTTAGCAATACAACCCTCATCAACCCTGCCAGGAGAGAGCGTAATGCACAGCGAAAAGAGGACGATAGCTATTGCATTTCCTCCAGCAGCTTTTTGCCAGCTGCTTTGTACCCGGCATCATCAGGGGTACGATTGGGTAACCGAACGAGTTTATTAAGCACCTCGATTGCCTTTGCCGGTTTGTTGTCGTGTTTATAAGCCTTTGCCAACTCCAGGTAATTGACTACAAAGTACTGATCAACGCTCCGGGCTTTTTCCATGTACTTGATTGCATCTTCGATAGTTGCATCCGGCATACCGCCGAAAAATGTTTTTACCGCAACACGTTTAACCCATGATAGCTGTACCATTTCGAAATGCCACTTGCCCAACGAAAAGTTCGCCCTTGCATGATTGGGGTTTAGTGCAACAGCTTTTGCAGCATACACCTGGATGTTTTTTACATTTTCAATGATCTTTTTGTTCTCGGTTTCCGTTTCAGTAAGTCTTGCGGCCACCATCGACATCACATAGTTTGCATCGGCATTATTAGGGTCAATCGCGAGCGCCTTATCAACATATTGCCTTGCAGCGTCTACAAAAGGTTTCTTTGCTTTTTTATCTGCTTGCCGCGCCCCAATCGAAGCAGATAATTCCGCCGCCTTGATGAGTGCATTGATGTTGTTAGCGTCAGCACCTACAGCCTGCTTGTATTTTTCAAGTGCCTCAGCGACTTTCAGTGACCTTTCAAAATTTTCACCTTCTTTCAATAGCACATTTACGTCCTGTGCAAAACACATTGGAGCCAAAAGCAACAGATAGATTAATACGGAAAATCTCATTTTAGTCGTTTCTTTTTTTCTGGTAAGTAATGCCAACAGTTCCGACAAACGAAGCAATTGGAGGCTGCAATTTTGTGATCGATATTTCAACTTCCCTGATTAACGAAAATTGTTCCAAAAAAACATCCGCAATTTCCATGGCTATTGTTTCTAAAAGAGGCGAAGGCCGGTTCATCCGGTCTTTGATGATTTCATAAAGGGAAACATAGTTGATCGTTTCCTCAAGCTGCCTGATAATTCCCTGCCTGGGCTTGTACCTCACCAGGGCATTCACTTCAAAATTCCCTCCTGCAATACCTTCCTCTTCGTGTACCCCATGGTAGCTGTAAAAAGCAAGTTTTTTTAAATGAACGGTGATCATATAGGTCAAAAATAAGGCGATCATCCCTAAGATGACCGCCTGTAAATAGTTGAGCCTGTTAAATGATTTACAATGATAATGCTTAGATGAACCCTTTGATCGCCAGGTAGCGTTCGGCATCAAGTGCAGCCATACAACCTGTACCAGCAGCAGTAATTGCCTGCCGGTAAATTTTGTCTTGTACGTCGCCAGCTGCAAATACACCTTCTACATTGGTTTTACTGGTACCGGGTATTGTTTTGAGATAGCCTTCGTCGTCCATATCGAGCCAGCCTTTAAAGATATCTGTATTGGGCTGGTGTCCAATTGCAACAAAAAACGCACTCACCGGTATCTCACGCAAGGCTTTGGTTTTGGTATCAATAATCCGGATCGCTTCCACTTTCTTCTCGCCCAACACCTCATCTGTTTCAGAGTTCCAATGCACCTCAATGTTGGGTGCTTTAAATACCCGATCCTGCATCACCTTCGATGCGCGCATCTGGTCTTTGCGCACCAGCATATGTACCTTTGAACACAATTTTGAAAGATAAAGTGCCTCTTCAGCAGCCGTGTCACCCGCACCTACAATGGCCACATCTTTGCCTTTGAAGAAGAAGCCATCACAAACCGCACATGCACTAACCCCATAACCATTCAGCCGCTGCTCACTCGGGAGGCCAAGCCATTTTGCTGAGGCGCCGGTACTAACGATAACGGCGTCAGCTTCAATTAACTTGTCGTCATCCACCCATACTTTGTAAGGATGCTCCATGAAATCTACCTTGGTGGCAAGACCGTACCGAATATCTGTTCCCATCCGGGCAGCCTGCTTTTCGAAATTGATCATCATCTCCGGACCCTGTATTCCTTCGGGGTAACCGGGATAATTCTCCACCTCAGTTGTAATGGTAAGTTGTCCGCCAGGTTGAATACCCTGGTATAACACCGGCTTCATATTAGCGCGTGCTGCGTAAATGGCGGCCGTATAACCTGCCGGTCCCGAACCTATAATCAGACAATGGACTTTTTCTGCTGTATTATTCTCCATGCTTGTATTTTATATTTTATATATCCCTTGTGTTGCTTTGCTTTACATGCGGGCTTTGCTATAGCACCAATCGTGGCAATATGCTGCTGTTTTATAAAGCTTGCAGGTAGCGGCCAAACTAGGATCTTTTATTTAGGAATGATCACGGTTTTATATTGAACGGCATATCCGCAAAATGCGCCCAGTGCGCCGTTGCTAATGTTTCCTACTACCCTTGTTGGGGTTGAAAACGGGTTTCCAACACTTTGATAGCTGTATTCAAGGCCACGCCAAAACTCAAAACTCACTTTATCAATATTGGCAAACTTAACGGTTGCGGTGTCCCCCCTCCTGAAAAACCCATATTCCTTTTCATCCAGGGTATCGTTCCTGTTGATACCCCTGTCTACCTGTATCTCGTACGTGGTACCATCAACTATCTGGTCGTCAAATACAGAACTGGCACCCGGAAAAAACGGATCGCGGTTCACCCTGGTAAAGTACCTGATGTAATTGCCATAACCGGGTGGATCCGTAACCTTAACCATAAGAGTAACCCTTGGTGTATCTTCTACCCTTGGGGCTGGCTTCCACCAAAGGCTGTCAATCGTTTTTGCCAGCACCGGTATGGTTGTGCTGGAAGTGTACACCGCCCCGCCAACACGAATATCTAACTTGTAAGTCTTGCCCTCCTCTCCTAATAATAAGGGCGCTCCGGCAGGCAAGCCATAATAATAAACAAAATACCCGCTGTCAATCGGCACTTTATATTCTATCAATGGTTGCGACAAGGTGCCATTCGACACGGTTACAGCCGCGTCATGTACAAATGAACCCTGCAGCATTGCTCTTGTAATAAGGCTAAAAAAGTTCAGCGAATTGCTAAGTTGAACTATGGGAGGCTGTCCGTTTTCAATCTGGGCTTCCACTACCAGTTTCGCCGGCTGGTTCTCAGGTTGGATCGTGATGCCTTTTTCGCAAGCCAAAAAAAACACCGCAAGTACAATGACAATGTATGGCTTCATGCCGGCAAAATTAATGGTTCTTAAGTTTGTATTTATGCTCAGGGGTATTGCAAATCAACAGCCTGTTTTCATAATCAGTCGTTATGGCACGATAATTACGCATCATCGGAAAAATATTACCATGACCAAAACAACCTTAACAGTTGCATTGTTGTTTCTGTTCTCTCTTACCTCCTGTGTTGCTAAAAAGAAATTCCTCCAGGCGCAGGATACCATCAGCGATTTAAGGAGTGATAGTGCCAATAAGGCTACCCGAATCAACAAATACGAGCAAGACGTGCTTGGTTTGGAAACAAACATCAGGAACCTTGAAAGAACCCGGAACGGGCTCCAGCGCCAGGTAGACTCGATCAATCAACGACTTGACGCGGCTAACCGGGATGCATCCAATAAGCTACAGGACGCTTCGAGTAAACTTACCTTAAGCCAAAAGCAGATTGCGGATCAACAACAGCGCCTTGAGCAATTGCAGGAACTAATGGATCAGCAGAAGAAAAACCGTGAGGAACTCCGGAAAAAAATCTCAGATGCGCTGGTGAGTTTCAATTCCAATGAACTGACGGTAGCTACTAAAAACGGGAAAGTTTATGTAAGCCTGCAGGAAAACCTCTTGTTTCCTTCAGGAAGCGCAGTAGTTAATCAAAAAGGCACCCAGGCACTGTCGAAACTTGCTGAAGTATTGAATGTCAATCCCGATATCAATATTGAAATTGAAGGTCATACCGACTCAATTCCTATGAAAGGCCGGTACTCCGACAACTGGGACCTGAGCACGGCCCGTTCTACCGCTATCGTACGGATACTTACCAACAGCTATAAGGTTGATCCGATCAGGGTTAAGGCTGCGGGACGAAGCAAATACGAGCCGGTCGACGTAAACTCAACAGCTGATGGCAGGGCTAAAAACAGGCGTACAGAAATCATCCTGTCACCCAAACTTGACGAATTAATGCGCCTTGTTCAATCAGAATAAGTAAATAATCAATACAAATAAAAAAACCCCTCATCTTTGGATGAAGGGTTTTTTATTTCAAGTCAATTATACTATCCCAGGTAAGCCTTTAGGGCGTTACTATACCGCGCTTTCTGAAGGCGTTTGATTGCACGCTCTTTGATCTGCCGGATACGCTCTTTTGTCAGGTCGTACTTCTGGCCAATTTGCTCGATTGTTACACCGTTTTCTCCATCCAATCCGAAGTAAGCATTAACGATCTCTGCCTCACGGGGAGACAAAGATTTTAATACACGACGTATCTCCTCTCTCAAACTGTCCTTCATTACATCATCATCTGTATCGTCGCCACCTTGTAAAAGGTCACCCATCGCCACATCTTCCGCTTCGTGCACCGGCGCATCCAATGATGTATGACGGGTGTTGCTTTGAAAGATGTTGTTTATCTCCGTTTCACTCATTTCCAGTATCTCGGATAACTCCTCTGTACTGGGTTCCCTTTCATGCTCCTGTTCGAAAGCCATATAGGCTTTGTTCGCCTTGTTGTAAGTTCCAATCTTGTTTTGTGGAAGTCTTACCAGGCGACCTTGCTCAGCTAATGCCTGCAGGATCGATTGGCGGATCCACCAAACTGCATAAGAAATAAATTTGAAACCTTTAGTTTCATCAAAACGCTGGGCTGCTTTGATAAGCCCTAGATTCCCCTCGTTGATCAAATCGCTTAAAGATAATCCCTGGTGTTGATATTGCTTTGCTACTGAAACCACAAAACGAAGGTTAGCTGTTGTTAACCTTTCCAGAGCCCGCTGATCCCCCATTTTGATTTTCTGAGCAAGAATAGTTTCTTCTTCAGGGGTAATCATAGGAATTTTGGAGATTTCCTGCAGGTATTTTTCAACCGCCTGCGAGTCTCTGTTTGTGATCTGAGTGGCAATTTTAAGCTGCCTCATAATGTATATGTATTAATGAATAGAAACCGCTAATAAGACACATTTCCTATCGGGTATGTTGCAAAACTGTGAGCCATTATTATAAAAAAGGAACAAAATGCGTGCAAAACTACGTTGGAACATCGGTTTTTAAAAGGGAAAACCCATATATCTACGTGTTTTAGGGTATAATTAACCGAATATTTTAGTATTATTCCGTCCAGCTCCTTATTGTTCATGAACGCACACGTATATTCCGGCGCAAGTACACCTGATCTGGTAATAATACGACCGTACTAACACGGGGGACTCATACATGCGGGAATGGATCGCGTAATCAAATAACCATTTACGTTAAAACACTTTCAAGCCCAATTTTTAAGCCCGAAAAATCGGGGAATTATGCCTCCGGATGTAAGTGCTATTCACGTAAATTCGTGCCCATTATGATTGATTTTCGCTCCGACACTTTCACCAAACCTACACCCGGGATGCTTGAAGCAATGTGCCGGGCCGAAGTAGGAGACGATGTATATGGTGAAGACCCCACCGTAAACAGGCTGGAAATATTGTCAGCTGACCTATTTGGAATGGAAGCTGCCATCTTCTGCCCCAGCGGAACAATGACCAACCAGATTGCCATTAAATGCCATACCCAACCCGGGGACGAGGTCATCTGTGATAAATTATCCCACATTTATATTTATGAAGGTGGTGGGGTTGCGTTCAATTCGCTAAGTTCCGTTCGGCCGATAGAGGGCGATCGGGGCCGGATAACTGCAGAGCAGGTTTTAGAAAGTATTAATCCCGACGACATTCATAAGCCTGTAACCAGCCTTGTAAGCCTTGAAAATACCGCAAATCGCGGCGGAGGAAGTTGTTACGACTTCGAAGAATTCAGAAGGATAAAAGAAGTTTGTCTTGCGCATAAACTGGCGCTTCATCTTGATGGGGCAAGGTTATACAACGCAATTGTTGCCGGTAATCAATCGCCCCGTCATTACGGCGAAGTGTTCGATAGTATTTCCGTATGCCTCAGCAAAGGCCTGGGTACACCGGTTGGCAGCGTGCTCATCGGAACCAATGAACTGGTAAAAAAAGCTCGGCGCTTACGCAAAGTATTTGGTGGTGGAATGCGCCAGGCAGGCTTCCTGGCTGCAGCAGGGATCTATGCCCTGGAAAACAATGTGGATCGCCTGGCAGAGGATCATAAACATGCCGCGATGCTTGCTGCGGCACTTGCACAAAAAGATTTCACCGGCGAGATCCTGCCCGTAGAAACCAATATCCTCATATTTGAAGTCAAAGGCAGGTTTACTGCCCAGGAGCTTGTGGATAAATTCAGGGAACAGGAAATTGTAACGATAGCCATTTCAAAAAAACAAGTTCGGATGGTTTTACATTTAGATATTACTTTTGAAATGGTACAAAGAACCATACAGGTGATCAAAAATCTGTAAAGTGCGAATCGAATATCCGGCAAAAAAAAAAGCTAATAACAAGCAATTATGCTCCCAAAGATCAATCCGACCATTACCCAGGCGTGGCTATTACTTCGCAGGCATTACGACGAAGAAATGCAGCGTAACCATCTAAGAAAACTATTCGCGGGAGATGATGACCGTTTTAAAAAGTTCTCACTGTGTTTCGATGACATCTTATTTGATTATTCCAAAAACATCATCAATAACAAAACCTTGCAGCTGCTATTGCAATTGGCAGAAGATTGCAAGGTTAAAGACGCTATTGATGCAATGTTTAATGGCGAGAAGATAAACGAAACAGAAGACAGATCGGTATTGCATGTTGCGTTAAGAAACTTTTCCAATAAACCTTATTTCGCAAACGGCGAAGATGTTATGCCTGCTATACGGCAGGTGCAACAGCAGATGCGTACGATTTGTGAAAAAGTGCACAGTGGCAATTGGAAGGGTTACACCGGCAAACCTATTCGTTACATCGTAAACATCGGTATTGGCGGGAGTGACCTGGGCCCGGTGATGGTTACTGAAGCACTTAAACCTTATTGGCAACCTAACATCCAGACTTATTTTGTAAGCAACATCGATGGCACCCACATCGCTGAAACCCTAAAAAAAGTAAACCCCGAAGAAACGCTTTTCCTGATCGCCAGTAAAACATTTACGACGCAGGAAACCATGACAAATGCGCATACCGCACGCAGTTGGTTCCTACACCATGCACATGATGAAGCGCACATTGCCAAACATTTTGCTGCGCTGAGCACCAACCAGGCAGAGGTGGTTAAATTTGGTATCGCTCCCGAAAACATGTTTGTTTTTTGGGACTGGGTTGGTGGAAGGTATTCGCTTTGGAGTGCAATAGGTCTATCCATAGCGCTTACCATTGGTTACGACAACTTTGAAGAACTGCTGAAAGGTGCCCACCAGGTTGACGAGCATTTTGCATCTGAGAAGTTTGCTACAAACATTCCCGTGGTAATGGCCGTACTGGGCATATGGTACACCAACTTCTTTGGCGCACAAAGCGAAGCGATATTGCCGTATGACCAATACATGAGTCGTTTTGCGGCCTATTTCCAGCAAGGAAATATGGAGAGTAATGGTAAGAGTGTAGATAGAAACGGTTACGAAGTTAACTATGAAACGGGTCCGGTAATCTGGGGAGAACCCGGAACAAATGGCCAACATGCCTTCTACCAGCTTATTCACCAGGGAACCCTGGTGATCCCCTGCGACTTTATTGCACCGGCAAGAAGCCATAACCCGATTGGCGATCACCATGCCAAGCTACTCAGTAACTTTTTTGCGCAAACCGAAGCGTTGATGAATGGCAAAACGGAAGAAGAGGCAAAGAGCGAATTAGAAAGCTCCGGCAAATCAAAAGAAGAGGTAAAGAAACTACTGCGATTCAAGGTGTTTGAAGGAAATAAACCAACCAACTCTTTTCTTGTAAAACTGATCACGCCTAAAACCCTGGGCAGCCTGATTGCCATGTACGAACACAAAATTTTTGTACAGGGTATCATATGGAACATATTCAGCTTCGACCAATGGGGTGTTGAGCTTGGCAAACAGTTGGCCAACAAAATTCTGCCGGAACTACAAAGCGCCGAACCGGTGACCAATCATGATACGTCGACGAACGGTTTGATAAACACCTATAAACAATGGAAATCCTGATCTGGGGTACATACCAATATTACAAAAGGTTGCCTTAAACGGCAGCCTTTTGTATTTATATGGGTGCTGAGTTCGTTGTTCTGCAGTATCGTTTAATTTGCCGGATAACAGCCGCCCGAAGCACTCAAGGTACAAGTGAGTGATACGCGTCCGACTGCGCAGCGGGCGGGCAACAATGACCGGCAATTAACATATACCGCCGACCAAGAAATCACCATTCTGAAGCATAAAAAAACCACCGTCTTGCGGTGGCTTTTTCTTATTCGTAAAAGATAACAATTAACGTGGAGGTTGTTGCGGTTGCCCCTGCCCTTGTGGCGGTTGCTGACCCTGCTGTTGTTGCTGTTGCTGCATTTGCTCCTGCAATTGCTGTAACATACGGGGATCCATCTGTTGTTGTGGTTGCTGCTTTGGCGCGTCGGTTACGCTTTTAACTGTTACGTCGAAAACGAGGTTGGAATATGGAGGTATGGGCCCTTTGCCACCTGGACCATAAGCCATAAGAGCAGGAACAAGTATACGTCCGCTGCCACCTTCGCCAAAGTAAGGAAGTGCTTCTTCCCATGCCGGAATAACCTGGCCCGATCCCATAACAAGTGAAAGGGGTTCAGTATGGTGAAAAGCTGTATCCAGGTTGCTATCGAAAACCTTTCCCGTAGTCATTAACGATCCTTTGTACATCACAGAAACCTGCTTACCGGTTAAGGCTTTGTTGGCATTACCCGGATTGGTAACTTCAACGAAAACCCCGCTAGGAAGTTTTTGCGCTTTTATTTTGTTTTTGGTAATGTAGGCCTGTACATCTGCAATCTCCCTGCTCTTCTCTTTCTCAAGTTCAGCTTGCTGGTCTTTCGTTTTAGCCTCATCAGATGCCATTACCTGCAGGATACGTATGCTGGTTACAATCTGGTCGCGACGTTTTAAAAAATCGTTGTATTGCACCCCACCTCTTTTAACCAGGGTATCTACCTGCGCAATGGTAATAAGGCTGTCACCAACAGAGCAATATTTCAACACTTCGGTAAAATCGTGTGTGTTCTTTGCAGCGGTGTCAAAAGGAAGGTACTCCGGCAAACGACCGTAGGTTGAAAACAAGACTGAGTCGTTGCTGGCAATTTTTACGGCAGCATTAATTTTTAGAATTTGGCCGGGTTGAATTTTTTCTTTCCCGTTTCCTTTGATGATCTTATAGGCAAGACCCGAAGGTGTTTTGTCATATTTCGGATTGCACGAAGCAACAAGTGCAGCCAACCCAATAATGCTAAATAATCGTTTCATAATTTACTGTAATTGTATTGCGTATTCTTTAATAACCTGTTTAAATTTTCGAACAGTTTGATCCAGCGATTCACTGCTGCGACCCCCAGCGGCATTGTAATGACCTCCACCCTCAAAGTGGGTTCTGGCAAAGGTGTTAGCGTCGAAATTCCCCTTGCTCCTGAAGCTCCATTTTCTTTCTTCATCCCTGTCTATCACTAAAGCTGCCAGCTTCATACCCTGGATAGTAAGGAGGTAATTTACAAGACCTTCGGTGTCTCCTGTTTTGATGTGAAACCGGAGCAGATCCTGTTTCGATATGGCCATTAAAGCAGTGTTGTATTCATAAAATACTTCCATCCGGTTTAACAGAACGAAACCCGTAAAACGAACCCTGTTTTCAAGAAAGTTGTCATAAATATTTTCGTGCACCTGGGTATGTCTGAAGCCAGTTGATTTAAGAACGGCCACCATCTTGTGCACACTGGCCGAAGCAGCAGGAAAACGAAATGAACCCGTATCGGTCATCACTCCCGTATACAAACATTCAGCAATGGGTACATCAATCAGGTCGGCATATCCACTGTCCACGATGAAGTCGTAAACCATCTCGGCAGTAGAACTTTTCGAGGTATCGCTGATCCCGTAATGGAATACGCCTTGCTGGGGTTGTTCGTGGTGGTCGATCAGAATGCGGGTACATTCAAGCGCAGCCAGGTAGGGCTCCATATTTTTGGTTCGATGCAGTACGTTAAAGTCGAGGCAGAAAAGCAGTTCTGCTTCGTTTAGCGCCCCAAGCGCTTTTTCACGATCATAATCAAAATCTATCACCCCTTTACAGCCGGGCATCCATTTTAGAAACCCCGCCCAGTTTGTAGGAGAGATCACCGTGACCGTGTGCCCAAGTTGTATCAAAAAGTGATACAAACCCAGGGAAGAACCCATGGCATCCCCATCCGGCTTTTGGTGAGTAGTGATAACAACCTTCCTGGGAATAGTGAGCTGATCGTAAAAGGCCTGTAATGCTTGCATAGAAAGGGCGCAAAAATCATTTATTTGTGCTACAACGTCAAAAACATTTTTGCAGGGAGCGCAAACGTGCTCATAAAATTTTAGGTTTAGGAGTTATATCTACTACTTTTGCGTCGCAAATTTTAAAGATATGAGCAACAGAACATTTACGATGATCAAGCCCGATGCAACCTCAAAAGGTCATACCGGAGCGATTCTCGACCAGATCATCAAAGCGGGTTTCTCCATAAAAGCAATGAAATGGACCTCGCTGACCAACGAAAAAGCAGGCGAATTTTATGCTGTACATAAAGAAAGACCATTTTACGGCGAATTGGTGACTTTCATGAGCAGCGGTCCTATAGTTGCGGCAATCCTGGAAAAGGAAAACGCGGTTGCTGATTTCAGAAAATTGATCGGCGCAACCAACCCCGCCCAGGCCGAGGAAGGCACCATTAGAAAAAACTTTGCAGCATCAGTAGGCGAAAACGCGGTTCACGGAAGTGACAGCGACGAAAATGCGGCAATCGAAGGCAACTTCTTTTTTAGCAACCTCGAGCGTTTCTAATCTCTGTAACAAATTTTATCGGATAGGCAGCCTGCATTTAGCAGGCTGTTTTGTTTGTGCCCGTTTATGGTTGAATTTAGCAGAGCAACAACAATGTCCTCCCATAGCAGTTGCACCACATCTACACTTTCTCCCCGTAAGCGAGCATAATTGGTTCCGGCAAAAATGCACGATATAAGGACCCATTTTTTTGGGACCCTGCTTTTGAACCTACGGGCATCCCCGGTTGCGTCGCACTCTTGTACGATTGGTTCTTTATTCAACTTAAGCCACGTGCCCCCCTACCATATCAACATTCGCTAAGGCTTATTGGCAGCTGAACTGCAAGGCCACCATCAGACGTTTCCTTGTATTTACTGTTCATATCAAGCGCGGTGTTCCACATCGTTGCAATTACCTTATCCAGCGAAACTTTAGCATAGTCGGGCATACTTTGTAACGCAAGCTGAGAAGCGGTTATAGCCTTGATTGCACCCATCGTATTTCTTTCAATACAGGGTATTTGCACCAATCCGCCAATAGGGTCGCAGGTCATGCCCAAATGATGTTCCATTGCAATTTCTGCAGCCATCATCGCCTGGCGCTGGCTGCCGCCGAGGGCCTCCGTAAGTCCAGCAGCTGCCATTGCCGATGATACGCCAATCTCAGCCTGGCAACCACCCATGGCTGCCGAGATAGTTGCACCCTTTTTGAAGATGCTGCCAATCTCAGAAGCTGTTAGTAAAAAGCGGAAAATCTTTTCTTCGTCTTCGCCCCCCGCAAAGCAGATAAAGTATTGCAACACGGCAGGAATAACGCCTGCGGCCCCATTGGTCGGCGCAGTAACCACCCGACCGAATGCAGCGTTTTCTTCATTTACAGCAAGCGCAAAACAACTTACCCAATCGAGGATGTAACGAAAATCCATCCCGCCTTTTTTGATTGCCTCTATCCATGTGGTGTAGTCGTGGTAAACGGCCTGGCCAAGCAATTTTTTGTTAAGATCATAAGCACGACGTTTTACAAACAGGCCGCCCGGTAGGGTACCTTTTGTATGGCAACCCCGATACATACACTCCTTCATTGTTTGCCAGATCCTGCGCAGGCCAGTGCGGGTCGCCTGCTCGGCTCGCCAGGCCGTTTCATTTTCAAGCACTACTTCGTAAATGGGCAAACCTGTTTTTATACACCAGTGGAGCAGGTCATCTGCGGTATCTATCGGGAAGGGTAAATCAACAGGTGTACCCGCTGATTCGTCCTCTCCTTCTTTTACGACAAAACCTCCCCCGATGGAATAATAGGTTTCACTCCATTGATGACCATTGTTCATTTGAACCAGGAAAGTCATCCCGTTTGGATGAAAAGCGAGTGCTTCGGAGAAAAGAAAAACAACGTTCACTTGCGGTTCGAAATTGATTCTATTTGCCCCGCCAAGCATTAAGGTTTTGCCGGTTGATATCTCCTGAATTCGAGTGGTTATCGAACTTACATCAACAGTTTCGGGGTCATCGCCACATAAGCCAAGAATTACTGCGATATCAGTGCCGTGTCCAATACCTGTTTTTGCAAGAGAACCATATAACATTACGGTAACGGCCCGCACATCATCCAGGCTTGCTTTGGCACGTATGCTTTCGAGCAAACGCAGGGAAGCTCGCCACGGACCGAGGGTGTGAGAACTGGAAGGCCCCACCCCTATTTTAAACATGTCGAATACCGATATGGCTTCGTGCGGCATATAATCGAATTAACTTCAAAAGTAACGGTGTTAAATGAAAGAAACTGCTAAAGCGACAAGAGAGGACCTCAGCTACCAACAAGAACTAATTTCACGCTAAGCGTACTTCTGGCACAACTAAGTTAAAGCGTGATACCATCTATCCTCTCCCGCCGTTGATGTGCTACTCATGGAAGGTCAGTTTCGTCTTAAACCCCGCTCTCGGAGTGAAACATCGTGATAATGTAAAACTTAGCATGACCCATCTGTTCAAACATATAACAGAGCATAGTAGGTAATGCAAGACTACACAAGTGGTAAGGCTGATATCCGGGCAGAACTAAAGGGGTTGATGCAAGAAAACGCGTAGGTAAACCGCAGTTAGAATGGAATAGTAAGGATATAAACTTCTTAATGTGCGAGGTTAACCTGTTGTCCTGGTCTAAACAATTTATTGAATTAATCATCACCCGAAACGCAATTAATTATTAAGCATTTTAGGGTGCTTATTTACAATAATCCATACCCCAATTAATTATTTAATTAAAAGAATTACGACCAACTTATCAGTATGAAAACGGTTAACAGCGCAAACGGAATTACTGATTCACCAGCAACGATCAGTACACCTGAATTCTGGTTCTAAAAGATGTGCGAAATCTAATTCTGAATGTTTACCGTCAATTCAATTACACGTTTATTATAGTCATTGTACAAGAATTGTAATACCAAATGGGTTTATCAACGATACATTCTATGCTATAGAAAAACAATCAAGAACAAGGTCTATGAAGCGAAGCAGCAATTATTTTTGAAAAGAAGAGAAATTGCTAAATGGAACCAGATACTAAATTGATCTTTACTTCATCGGGATGACTACCCAGGCACGGGTCCTGTTTACAACCAGTTGGACCTATGGGACCAGTGGGCCGCCGGATGCTCGCTCTTCTCCCACCAGGTTGGCCGCAATAAACACAACAATAAGTATCCTTCAAAGGATTGATAAACCTTCTGGATTAAGCAGCTTATACTGCGATGCTGTGGTAGACGCCGACTTGAAAACACCTGGAATCCGGTGTAAAAAAACACACTATAGATACCCGGAAAAAGTTATGTGGAAACTTGCATAAATTGTGAAAACATATTTACTTTACGGCGGCGACACAAATTAAACGGCAAGAATTATGTGCATTGTTTTTAATTCTTTGTAAAATAGTTTCAATCAGGTTCCCTGGGTAATCCTGAAAATCTCAAAACCCGTAAACCAATATTCTGGATTTCACCAATCTTTTCTTCGCCCTTTGGCACAATAGTCCAATCCAACATTCTGTGAACAGTTGTTCATAAACAATTTATACCTGGTAATTGAGAATTGGCTGGTATTGTAATCGCAATTACCGGGTACACTGCAGTGCTAAGAATTGCCAGATTACTTACAGGGGGAACCTGTGCAAAAAACCGAAACATTTAAAGCTCCTGCTTTCAGGCGGGTGAACTATCCGGGTGGACCCGGTAAGATTCCTGCGCGTATGCATGTTCTAAAACACGCGCCGTACAAACTTTTATACCGTCGTAAACATTTTTCATTCTTTTCCTTAAACCTTAAACGTAAGAATTATGAAAACCTTTGTACTGAACTTTTCAGGGAAATGTAAGCTTCTCGCAATCTTCATTATGCTCTGTTTTTTAAACGCCGCCGTGGCACAGGGGCCGGTGGTTGGATACGACTTTTTGGGATCTTGCTCCGGCCATAATTACTATATCACCCAGGGCTATTTCTTCGGTAATCAGATCAGCGGTAGAGTTGCAGATTTCCAAAGTAAAACTGCTGTCCCCGACAATCATGTGTATGCTGCGGCAATTGCCAATGCTGCCGAAAACGAGTGCATTACCAACTTAATGCTTGCTTATAATGCTTCCAAATATGGTGGGCAGGCAAAAGCACCTGGCGCCGGTTGGAACGATATAAGAAATGCATGGATTGGGTTTACCGACGTCAACAATGAAGGCAACTTTGCCTGGTCCAATGGTCAGCCAAACTGTAATAATTATCGAAACTGGAATATCGACGAGCCGAATAATCATGGCGGAAACGTTTCCAATGGTGAAGACTATACACAGATCCTGATTATGGAACCATATCTATACCATGGCCAACCCATTAATCCGCTCGGAAAATGGAACGATTGGTACAACCAGAACATTATCTTGCCGAATGGCCAAGATCTCGGTCCAACCCCTCTTCCCGTAATTATCGAGGTGGGCCCTGCTGATTGTCCAACCGACCGCGACAATTACGGCTGTAGTCATGGTTATTGGAAGAACGCAGCAACTAAGGCCTGGACTGATGCAGGTTATGCACGTACAGACATCATTTCAACAGAATTTGGCATCACAAATGGTCGCAATGTGATTACACTGGGTGGCACTACCCTAGACGCCGGCCTTGACTTAAATGGCGGAGGCTACAACCAGGTTGCAAAACAAGGAATTGCGGCTTTGCTGAATGCAGGCCAGGGTTTTTACCCCTATACTACTGCCGAGATTATTACAGCTGTACGTTCTATGTTTAATACCGGATCTGCTACATTACCGGCTATTAACGTGGCTGGAAAAACATACAGCGGCGGCAACTTTAATTCACCTAATGCACTTGCGAGTTACCTCGAAATGTTGAATAACCTTGGTTGCCCGTTGAACAATCATGGATACCCTGAAGGCCAGGGAGGTGGAGGACCAAAGAACGACAAGCGGACAATGGCTGTGAATGTTGACGCAAAACAAGTTGTTGCAGGAAACCAATTCATGGTTGATGTTCTTCAAAACCCTTCGAATGGCGCTTTCAACCTCAGACTTTCTGGGTCCTCTGCTGAGAAAATTAGCATACGTGTAATGGATGCACAAGGCCGGATAATGGAACAGCGGCAGAATGTTCCTTTCGAACAGGTGCTTAGGCTGGGTTCAGACTACCAATCTGGAATCTATGTAGCTGAAATAATGCAGGGATCTACAAGAAGACAGGTAAAACTGGTAAAAGGGAAGTAACCTATAACGATTGATAATAAGGCTCAAATGAAAAAGACCGGATTTGTTCCGGTCTTTTTCATTTAATGTAAAAGGAACGTTGGTGCACACGCGCGGAATTAACACCGGGGCGTTTTCAAAATCCGTAAAACGATGTAATAAAGGCGCAAAATCGACTAAATTACGTTGTGCTTAAGCTGCTGAACTAATCAACCTGTATTATGAAGCGCCTTCACCTACTTATTGTTTTATGCCTGGCTTTCCTGTTTGCCAATGCACAAAAGGTCATATCCATCAAGGTTGATGGTTCTATCAATCCGGCTTCTGCCTCGTTTATCAAAAACGGTATTGATAAAGCTGCTGCTGAAAAAGCAGAATGTCTTATCATTCACCTCAATACCCCGGGTGGCTTATTAAAATCGACCCGGGTGATTGTGAGTGACATACTGGGCTCACCTATTCCCGTTATTGTTTACGTCTCTCCGTCCGGTGCCCATGCAGGTTCAGCAGGTGTTTTTATTACCATGGCGGCGCATATTGCAGCAATGGCTCCGGGTACAAACATCGGCGCAGCACACCCGGTTAATATGCAGGGTGGAATGGACTCTACAATGGCAAACAAAACAACAAATGATGCAGCGGCTTTTATCAGGAGTATTGCGGAGAAAAGAAACCGAAATCTCGACTGGGCGGAGGAAGCGGTCCGTAATAGTGTATCCATCACAGAAGCCGAAGCAGTTTCCAAACGGGTAGTGGACCTGGTTGCTCCATCTGAAGAAGCCCTGCTAGACAGCATCAATGGAAAATCAATTAGCCTGCCCTCGGGTACAAAAACCCTTCAAACCGGTAAGGCTACAACAGAGGTGCTGGAGATGAGCTTCGTTGAGCGTTTACTCGACATGATAAGTGATCCGAATGTAGCGTACATCCTGATGATGCTTGGATTTTATGGACTCTTATTCGAACTATATAGTCCTGGAGCCGTTGCCCCCGGGGTCATCGGAGGCATTTGCCTGATCCTGGCGTTTTATTCGATACACACCTTACCATTAAATTATGCCGGGCTTGCGCTGATCATTTTTGCTATTTTGTTGTTTGTTTTGGAAGTAAAAATTGTAAGTCATGGCATACTCGGTATTGGGGGTGTAATTTCGCTCGCGCTCGGGTCGATGATGTTAATTAAGACCGACTCTGCGCTTGAATTCATCAGGATATCGGTAGGCGTAATCATATCTGCAACCGTATTAACTGCCCTGTTTTTCCTGTTCCTCGTTTACATGGTTGTTAAGGGACAGAAAGCAAAACCAATTACGGGAATGGAAGGGATCATTGGTGAAACGGGTGAGGTGTTGCGGGATCTTGTGCCATCGGGAACAGTTAGGGTGCATGGAGAAATCTGGAAAGCAAATGCGCTAACAGGAAACCTCCAAAAGGGACAACGCATAATTGTTAAAGGAATTGATAACCTGACCTTGACTGTAGAACAGATTGGTGATAAAGCTGAGCTTTCAACAGGTAGTCACGAAATGTAATAACTATGGATAATTTACCCATCACACTCATCATTGTTGTCGTTTTTATTATTTACCTGCTTGGCAGTTGTATAAAAATTTTAAATGAATACGAGCGCGGGGTGGTATTCAGATTGGGAAGGATGGTGGGTGTGCGCGGTCCTGGTCTCATCTTGTTAGTTCCATTTATTGAAAAAATGGTAAAGGTGAGTTTGCGCACCGTGGTTATGGATGTTCCACCACAGGATGTTATCACCCAGGATAACGTTTCCATAAAAGTAAACGCCGTTATTTACTTCAGGGTAATTCAACCAGAAAAAGCCATTGTAGAAGTTGAAAACTTTTTGATGGCAACATCCCAGATTTCGCAGACGACCCTAAGAAGCGTTTTGGGACAATCTGAACTTGACGACCTGCTCGGTCAAAGAGAGAAAATCAACCAGCGTCTGCAACAAATCATCGATAACCAAACGGAACCCTGGGGCATAAAAGTTTCTACCGTTGAGGTGAAACAAATAGACCTGCCACAGGAAATGCAAAGGGCAATGGCACGCCAGGCTGAAGCAGAACGCGAACGCCGCAGTAAAGTGATATCTGCAGAAGGTGAGTTCCAGGCTTCGCAGCGGTTGGCGGATGCGGCAAAAGTATTAAGCGAACAACCGAGTGCACTAACCCTCCGGTATCTGCAAACCTTGCGCGAGATAGCGGTCGAAAATAATTCTACCACCATCTTCCCGGTACCGATTGATCTGATCACCCCTTTTTTAAACCAGGTGTTTAAGAAAGATACTGAGCACAAAGAAGGCTAATCCGATGCTTCTAACCAACCGTGCAAGCTATATTTTAAATCGTGCAACTGAGCATCTTCTACCCTATACCTCAACTCCCAATACCTCAGCTCCTATTCCGGGATCTCCTCATGTGGTAGCTTTTCCTTGAGATGTTGCATGATTGGTGTTGCGGTTATGCCGTGAATGATTACGGATAACAATATGGTGAATGCAACGATTGCCCAAAGCTCATCTTTGTAATCAAAGTCGGCACTTTTAAAAGCAAATGCAAGGTAGAAAACGGAGCCCATCCCCCTGATGCCGAAAAAACTGATCGCCAGTTTTTCTTTTAGATGCGCATCTTTACCGTACATACTGAGATATGCTGCCACGGGCCGCACAACCAGGAGGAACAACACGGTAAACAGCGCCATTTGCCAGGTAAGCGGTTTTAAAATTCCATTTACCAGGCATCCACCAAAAAGAATGAGGAGCAACGCCACAAACAACCTTTCGGCCTGGTCGGTAAATGAATGCAGATCATGATGGTAATCGTGTGTTTTTTCGAAATGCCTGAGGTTGATTGCACAAACGAAAACTGCAACAAAGCCGTACCCGTGAACCAATTCTGTTATACCATATACAGCCAGTGTAAGTGAAATGGCGAGAAACCCGTCTCGTGTTTCTAAAAACTTAGACTTTTCAGCAACGCGAAAAACGAGGTAGCCTGCAGCCTTGCCAAGTAAATAGCCCACTACTGCACCAATAATTAATTTGTATAAAAGATAAAATCCAAACCAATATCCGACCCCGGTGCCTTCAGCAGAACTGCCCAATGCGAGCAGAATAGCGAGCCATGTAAATGGAAAAGCCATCCCGTCGTTCATGCCAGCCTCAGCAGTAAGCGCGAATTTGGTCTCTGATTTCTTTCGTTCATTCGGCGGTCCCACCTGCACGTCCGAAGCAAGAACGGGATCGGTAGGCGCGAGCACTGCACCAAGCAGCAATGCAGCCGCTATGTCGAATCTGAGCAAGGTATAGCCAAGCCATGCCGCTGCTCCGATGCAAAGCAACATGGCTACAGAAACGAGTCGAAGCGGTGAGGCCCAATTAGTAATTGAGAAACCCCGGTCGATTTTAATCCCGGTTCCCATGAGTGAGATAATGACCACCAGTTCCGTAAGATGCACGGTGAAATCCAGGTTGCTTCCAGGATCAGGATCAGGCATAATACCAGGGAAAAGAACATACAAGATTATCCCCAACAGAATATAAATTATTGCATACGATACACCTGTCTTTTTTGTTATTGCCGGCATCCAGGCCATGCCAAATGCGGCGAGGCCAAAAAAGGTAAGCAAGAGTATATATCTATCCATGCCGTACCTTGTCAAACTGCGTACCACCATGCGGTTTCACAACAAAATAGGACCGTTAGGTGAAAGCATGGTGGACCGTTAACCCAAACTGAAGCTTACAATCTCAACCCGAAGGCTTTCAGGAACATACGTTGATGCGCAACGACAGGTATAATTGAAATGCAGAGAGATACTGTGATAGCTGACAAAAGCGTCGCCGGAACGCATAAACATTTATTTGTTTTCTAAACAAAGCTTATAGAAGTTTGTAAAGGGTTGTTTCAAATCCGTTTAAAAGCTTCAACATGAAACGCAAACTTGCCTTTACGCTGCTCCTGGCTGTTGGTATTACCTTTTCACATGCTCAATTGGTTAGCCCGGATCGTGAAAACGTTAGAGGTGGCGAAATGACCATTCAGCCAATCACCCACGCAACCCTTGTTTTAAGCTACAACAAAAAGAACATCTACGTGGACCCAACAGGTGGAGCAACGGCTTTCACCGGACTTGCAGCTCCCGATATTATATTGGTTACTGATATTCACGGGGATCATTTTGACCCAAAAACAATTGAAGCCATCAACACTTCAAAAGCTGTTTTGGTAGTGCCGCAGGCAGTTGCCGACAAGCTTCCTGCTACGATGGAAAAAACAAAGGTGATCATTTTAAATAACGGCGATAAGACAATGCAGCAAAGCATTGGCATCACTGCCGTGCCCATGTATAACCTCCCGGAAGCAGCAGATGCATTCCACACAAAAGGACGGGGAAATGGCTATGTGTTATCGATTGGTGGCAAAAATGTTTACATTTCGGGCGACACTGAAGATATACCTGAGATGCGGTCTTTGAAAGATATTGATTTTGCATTCGTTTGTATGAACCTTCCTTATACGATGGATGTGAGCCAGGCAGCAAGCGGTGTTCTTGCCTTTAAGCCAAAGGTGGTATACCCTTACCATTACCGCGGACAAGATGTAAATACCTTTAAGACGGTTGTAAATTCCGGGGATGCCTCGATTGACGTGCGACTGAGAAATTGGTACCCTGCTGCGCAAAAATCGTGAGTGCTGATACTGTTACATTATGATGACGTCAAACGATCCCCTGCATGGTAAAACACTCGAAATGATTCTCACCTACCTCGTGGAACATTTCGGTTGGGAAGATTTGGGTAGAATTATAAACATCAACTGCTTTACAAACAACCCAAGTATCAAGTCAAGTTTAACCTTTCTACGAAAAACACCCTGGGCGCGGAAGAAGGTTGAAGAATTATACCTGAGCACCTTGTGATGAACAAAACGAGATTGATATTGTAAAATCTGCCAATAACAATACAAACTTCGGGATGGTAGCGCCGTTGCTGTTGATGCGGTGTCCTCCAATCTACCAAATCATCCTGCTTAGTATTCTACCTTGTGCCGGTGTAAAACGTAAAGACCTCACCCCTGCTCCTGACCTTACACCTGCAAGGATTCTGCATTGGTCGGGGACACACATCTTAAACAACCCGAAGCCGTTACAACACATTGGTGATGATCTTTAGCCGGGTTTAAGGATTCTGCAAATAAGCTTTTTAGGTTGTCTACCAACTCCTGACATTCCGTGAGCGTTGCCCACGGTAAGCCGGAGTTTTATTTAGAAACCTTTTTACGAGCAGCAACCCGAATATAAAGCCGCCTATATGAGCAGCATAGGCGATACCCCCACCCTCCTGTCCACCCAACGTACCCAATCCATTGAGCAATTGAAAGACAAACCAAATTCCAACAACCAGGAATGCCGGTAAGGTGATTACAAATAAGAATATCCAAACATGCACACCTCTTCGTGGAAACAAAAGCAGGTAGCCACCCATTACCCCTGATATCGCGCCTGAGGCGCCAAGCGAAGGGATAAGCATACTTTGCGGCAGGATTACCGTACTAAACACATGGCTAAGGCCGGCAAGTATCCCGCAAAGCAGGTAAAACATCAGGTACTTAAGATGACCCAATACGTTTTCGAGATTATCGCCAAATACCCATAAAAACAACATGTTACCAAAAAGGTGCGCTATACCGCCGTGCATAAACATAGAAGAAACCAGGGTAAAAAAAACGGGAATTGGTGTAGGTTGCAATCCGGGAAGTTCAACCTGGTTGCCAAGTGCATCCGTTACGATTTCAGGACGGGTAACAATATCGGAGGCCGTTAGTATCTCCGCCGGCACTGCTGCATATGCAAACGTAAACGGAACATTTGAACCGATACCCTGCCAATAGATAAATACAAATATGTTTAAAGCAATCAGCAGGTAGTTTATAAAAGGGGTAATCTTCCGGTCTCTGTTATCGTCACCAATGGGTAAAAACATCGTTTTCGTACAGTTATTACAAATCTTGTTCCCCCCTATCTTTCGATTTTAAAAGATAAACACGATGGGTCGACTCATTGCGATCTGCAGTTTGCATTCGGCTGTATTATATGAGTAAAAGCGGGATGTTACATGTTGGTCATTGCTGAATAGCGTTACAAAAAGTACAAGGGAGTGACACAACAAAAGATCAATCAAGGTACCAATGCTGGTCACCAAAAAAAGACCGAATTGGAATTGCCCGTTTGTTGTGACTCGGATGCACGTGCGTTGTAAGTGGGGAATAATATTAAGCACTTGCTGCTTTAAACAGACCGGGTTGCGGCTGGCTTCCGACGGAGTTCTCTCATCGGCTTCCATCCCCGGTTCCAAAAGCTACTTCAGTTCCCGGTATTCACCAGGCAATCACTGGTTTGTTGGTAAGGCATTCCACTTGCTTTCGTTACCGAGCCGGTCTACCGCGGATACGCCAACCTGGGTCAGTGGTTGCTTTGAACTTTCGGAAATGGTTTTAATTGTGATCGACCTGGTTTTACGTGTACAAACCTGGTAGCTCCATTTGTCGCCATATTGATAATAGACTACGTATTCAAACGCATCGTTCACATCGGCAGGCACCCAATTGATGGTTAAATCGTCACCCTGGCTCATCATCTTTACGACCGGGGGTTGAGGTGCCTTACTGTCGAGCCACGGCGACGGGGGCACAAGCGCCTGCGGCCGGTAAACCCCCTGCAGCAATGCAGCTGACAAGTTTACGTTGCGCATAACAGCCGACAAACTCCAGTGGATGACCCCCTTGCTTTGGGGCAGCATTCCGCGCGATACCAGGATTTGGTTTACCGTTTCGTTTACGGTTCGGTAACCGGTATCGGCACCAACGTTTATACCGGGCCAGAGGTGCCTGGCCATGGTATTCTCTTTCTGCCACCAGCCCAGTAGTACAGGAAAGCTTTGTGGAATGCGGTTTATGGGCCAATACAATTGCGGTGCGAAATAGTCAATCCAGCCTTTGTTCAGCCAAAGTTTTGCATCGGCATATAACTGCTCGTACTGGTCAAACCCCTCGATTGACCCGGGATTGCCGGGTCGCCATATTCCAAATGGACTGATGCCAAATTTTACATGGGGTTTCTCTTTTTTGATCGCCCTATGCAATCGTTTAATCAAGGTGTTTACACTTTCACGTCTCCAGTCACCCCGGGATAATTTACCGCCACCAAGTTGATATGCCGACCAACTGGTTGAGTCCGGAAAATCTTCGCCAAGATTATATGACGGATAAGGATAGAAGTAATCATCGAAGTGCACCCCATCAATATCATAACGCTTAACGATGTCTAAAACAACGTTGGTTGTACGTTCCTGGGTTCCTTTTTGTGCAGGATCCATCCAGTAGTAGCCTTCCTTTAGTTTCACTACAAGTTCAGGGTTGGTTCTAACGATCGACTGTTCACTTATTTCATTACCATCTTTGTGGTGCGCGCGATAAGGATTTAGCCAGACATGCAGTTCGAGTCCACGGTCGTGGGCAGCCTCAACCCAAAATTCAAGCGGATCGTATAGCGGTTCAGGTGCCTGGCCTTGTTTGCCGGTTAGAAAATAAGACCATGGTTCGAGCTTGCTATTGTAGAGTGCATCAGCTTGCGGACGCACCTGGAAAATGACCGCGTTAAAATGATGATCCTTGAGGAAGTCAAGCAAGACAAGTGCTTCTTTTTGTTGCTCGGCAGTACTTAATCCGGGACGCGATGGCCAGTTGATGTTTGCTACGGTTGCAATCCATGCGGCCCTAAACTCAGCAACAGCCCTGGGCCTGGCAATGCCGACACGAGCAGTAGAAGGCTTAACCTGGGCATAGATACCTACGAAAAACAGGGATGAAAATATGGACAACAGCAATCTTTTCAAGTTCATGTACCGGTTGTTTTCGTGAAGATACATTTGTTCTTAATGCCCCTACCCTGATATACCGGGACCTGATTGAAGGGCTGTTTAAGCTTGTCGACTAAACACAAAAAACAAGCATTTAGAAAATCGCACCTGGTTCCTGGGTTGTCAGCAATTGGGAAGACTGAAATGACTGGCCAGACGGTACGATTAGGTAAAAAGGCCATCAGTGCCTTATTCGGGGCTCACTGCAACTGGCCTGGATTGTTTTACCGGGTGAGCCGGTCTATTACCGTGGCATTACCAGGGAAAAATGCATTTAAAATCGAACGGTCCGCCATCTCGAAATCGCGAAAATCAAACCCGGGCGACACCGTGCAGCCCACCAGCGAATATTGGGTTCCCGGGGCAGGCTCCGAGGCGAACCAGGCATTTGCCGGTACTACATACTGGAATACGTCGCCAGCGCTAAGATCAGCGCCAAGGCGTATACAGGTATATGCTCCTCCCCTTTCAAGTATATGGATCAACAATGTGCCACCTGCGTAGAAGTGCCAGCACTCATCACTTTTAATCCGGTGGAAGGCTGAGAACTGATTCTCCGGTAACAGGTAGTAAATGGCTGTCGAGCAGTTTCGCGGGCCATCGAAGCCTGCAGGACAGGGAATGATTGCAGGAGAACGGTACGTTTCGCGGTAATACCCACCTTCCGGGTGTGGCTGAAGCTGCAGTTGACTAATGTATTGCTCGAAGTCCATTATCAGGTGTTTAACAAAATTGCGTGTAAGCCAACCGGACAGGTTGTGGCTGGCAGCGTACTGGTTTATAGATGATTATAAGTAGCCACTACAAAGTGAAGCGGAACAAAAAACTAAAATTATCGCTTATTATTGCCGCAAAGAACACTTTGACACTATGCAAATTACAGATGTTGCCGTAGCAACCATCACCTGGGCACGGGATCACGAAGAAGAACAACTGCTAAGAGACGCATTAACCCAACTGGCGGCACACAACATTCCCGTATTTATCTGCGACGGTGGATCACCCCAGGCGTTTATTGACTTCTTAAATGGCTTTGAAAATTTTACGGTCGTCGAGTCCAAAGTACGGGGATTATGGGGACAAGTACATACGAGCCTAAAGGCTGCATCTCAGTCCGGACGGACATTTATCTTTTATACAGAACCGGACAAGGAAGCATTTTTCAGAGAGTCCCTCGCCGGCTTTTTAATGGATGCTTCGCCAGATGCGCACACCGGAATTGTATTAGCATCCCGCTCTGCGGGGGCATTCTCAACCTTCCCGGAGTTTCAACAAAAAACAGAAACCACCATCAACTTTTGTTGCACCGAGGTGATTAAACAAGAACTCGACTACACTTATGGTCCCTTTCTGCTTACGCGCGAACTAATCCCTTATTTCAGCAGGCTACCAGATAGCATAGGCTGGGGCTGGCGTCCCTTTGCATTTGTGCTGGCACATAAGCTGGGTTTTAAAGTGCGTTCGCAGCCAGGCGAGTTCAATTGCCCTGAACCACAACGGAGTGATGATGCAAGCGAACGATTATACCGGATGCGTCAACTTGCGCAGAATATCGAAGGAGTGCTCGAAGCGGCCAGTTTTCAATTGAAGCCAGGGAACAGTGCAGGCGAGTGAATACCAATTGATACAGCATTTTATTAGGTAATTATTTGCACACTAAGATCCCGGCATGCGCCTGCATAGCTTTTTAAGGAAGGCGGGTTTTCCGGCACAATTTTCTCTTTTGCTTCAGCAAAAATCCTCCAGGCAGCATTGAATATGGCCCTGAATTAGAAAATGAAAAATATTGTTTATGAAAAATGCAAAGTTTACATCTGTTTTAAGTCGTGCCGGGTTCGTTAGTTTGGTCTTAATTGCAGTGCTCGCAGTAAGCTCCTGTTCGAAAAAAATCAGTTTTCAAACATCGACGGCGGTGCCTGCTGCACAAGGCGTAGTTAAGTACAAAAAAGATGGCAACAACAATTACCGCATTGAGGTAGATATCAAAAACCTGGCTGCCCCCAAAAGACTTGAGCCACCTAAAAGCACTTATGTGGTATGGATTGAAACTGATGCCAACGGAACAAAAAACATCGGCCAGTTGAAAACCTCAAGTGGAATATTTACGAGTACGCTAAAGGCTTCCTTAACCACGGTAAGTGCATTTAAACCAGCTTTCCTGTTTATTACAGCTGAAGAAAATGGAGATATTCAGTATCCCGGCTACCAGGTGGTGTTGCGAACCAATCGTTTTTAAGCACCCGTTGACTCTGGTGATTGTTTACCAGACAAATTCAATCTCGCGACTTTAGGCACATGGAGCTGCAGTCTTCATTATAAGCGTCTGCAAAAAAAGCAACCAGGGGTCCGGTTTTCACGTCATGCCTGTTCACGGTAAGCCACATTAAGTTATCCTTATGTTTACCCGTTAACGACTAACCAGGCACAACAAACATTTTTCACCCACTAAATTTACACTTCATGTTTTGGTATGAGGATGAGGTAAAAAGACTTGAAGAAGATCTTTCCATTGTTACAGAGCCACACGGGGTTGTCTTTTATGGCAGTTCCTCAATACGACTATGGGATTCGCTCCAGGAAGATTTTGCGGACTATGCACCGGTAAATACCGGCTTTGGCGGATCTACACTCGCGGCGTGTGGTTGGTTTTTCAATCGCATCTTTACCAACCTTAATCCAAAGTCAATTATTTTGTATGCAGGTGATAACGACCTTGGCGATGGCCGCCATCCAGAAGAAGTCTTTCTTTTCTTTAAGGAACTGGTGGATATGATTCACGAGCGTTATGGCGACATTCCACTAGGCTTTATTTCCATAAAGCCCAGCTTTACCCGCTGGGATATTGTTGATAAAATCAGGTACACAAACAAGCTCATTGAAGCGGAAATCAACCGGCTCGGCCGCAATATGTGCTTTATAAATGTTCACGATAAAATGACGGATAAAACAGGTTATCCAAAAAAAGAATATCTTGACCCTGACGGTTTGCACATTAATGAAAAAGGATACGCCTTATGGAAAGAAACCATTATGGAAAGTGTTAGAGCGGGTGAAATGAAGCTTTTTAAATTGATCCCGGAACACCCGCCGGCAATAGATATGTGAACCTAATCCCCTCATTATGAAAAGAGAATATCAAAGATGGTATAGTCCGAATTTAGAAAGAGATATGGAACTATTGATATTCGGTCACCGGGGTACACCGATTCTTTTTTTCCCTACCAGGATGGCGCGCTTCTATGATTACGAAGATTGGGGAGTAATCGGTGCAATCAGGGATAAAATTAGTCGTGGCAAAATACAGGTGTATTGTGTGGATAGTGTTGATGGAAACAGTTTTTATGCAAAAGATCTTCATCCCTCCGAACGGGTCAAACGTCACAGCTGCTACGAAAAATACATTCTTAACGAAGTTATTCCGCTAATAAAATCAAGGAACAAAAACCCCGGGCTTATATCGGCGGGTTGTAGCCTGGGCGCGTTTCATGCAGTTAACCTTTGCTTCAGGTATCCCCACCTCTTTAAAAAAGTAATTGGCATGAGCGGCAGATATGATCTGACCCTTAAGCTTCAATACTTTGACGACCTGTTTGACGGTTATTGGGATGAAAACGTCTATTTCAATACCCCTGTTCAGTACCTGCAAAACTTCAATGATGAGCAACTGATCCGGTCACTCCAGAAGATCGAGATCATACTGGCCATTGGCCTTGAAGACGCTTTCCTTGAAAACAACATCCTGCTCAGCACCCTATTGCAGGAGAAAGGCATTCGCAACCGGCTCGACTTTTTACCCGGTGAGGCACACAAAGCCAGGTATTGGGGCGAACTCCTGCAACAATACCTGTGATGGTTCTCCTGCCAAATAGGGGTCTTTACCACGTTCTGCAATCAGTTAACAGACCCGGTTGACAGAATGGTCATTCGAACGGTCACCTTCTGTTATATGCTTGGCTTGGTATAATCATCAACAAAGCAGAGCATCGCGCAGCATAACTCCATTCCTATCATTTTCAGGTTATTCTTGGGCGCAATCAGTACTTATCTCAATAGGGTTACCGATCCGGTAATCTGCTTCCGTCCGTTTTTAGGATCGATAATATAGTAGTAAACACCAACTGGCAGCACTGTGCCTTTTACGGAACCATTCCAGGGCACTGTATAACCGATGCTACTAAATACAAGTTGCCCGTACCGGTTGAACACCTGCACCGTTGCACCCTGGTAGGTATCCAGGTATTGAATATTCCAGGTGTCGTTGATGCCATCACCGTTTGGTGAGAAAGCATTTGGTATCGTTGGCGCCTTTAGTACCGTTATGTTAACCTGGTCCGTAGCGGAACATCCGTCAACCGATCGCGCCGTGAGCCGGTACACGATATCTGTAGTCGGGCTTGTGTATGGCCTGAGTATATTATCCGCATCCAGGAATGTTGCCGGGGTCCATCGGTAGCTTAGTCCAATGCCGTTTGCAGTTGCATTCAGTTGCGCTCTACCCCCTTCCAACACGAATAGATCGGGGCCGCCGTTTAGTGTAGGAACAGGTGAAACCTTTATCGCAGCAATCGCGGAGTCGCGACATCCTTCATTGGTGGTATAAACATATTTGATCAGATGGGTTCCTGCCGCTACCGTGGCGGGGTTAAACAAACCATTTAAGGAAACACCAGCTCCACTGAACAACCCTGATCCCGATAAACCTGCTGTTTCGCGTGCAGTGGTAATTTGAAAGGCGGTGTCATTCAGGCACACCCCGGACAAGGTGCCAAACGTCACTACAGGGCTCGCCGCCAGCGTGAATGATTGCGTTTTACTGCTTACACAGGTTCCGCCGGAATAAGCAAGCAGGGTTACCTGGAATGTTTTCACCAGCGGCGATTGAAAAGCGGGATATCGATGGGCATAGACCTTGCCTGCTGTAGGATTATTGTCGGTCGTAACAGCAGCAGGCGCGCCGGCTACGTCCCAAACAATCTCCACCTTTGTTAAGCTGCCAAAATTAACCGTGCTGGTATTTTGTAATTGCACCGGCAAGTTGGAGCAACTGGTCTGCCCGGTGATAAAGTTAAAATCAGCAATGGGCTTATCGCCATTTACCGTAAAGATTTTTGAAGAGGTACCAATACAGCCGTTTGCTGAAGTGGTTGTTAATAACACTGTATAGTTTCCGGTTGCAGTGTACTTATGCGCGGCATTTTTGTCGGTGCTGCTGTTCGGGTTAGCGTTTGTTGCGTTGCCATCACCAAAGTTCCACAGGTAAGTCATAGTTGAAGTGCTTCCGTCAGTTGCATAACTACTATCGATGAATTGCGCAGCCGCATCTGCAAGGCAAACTTTAGGCAAAATGAAATCTGCGACAGGTTGTTTATATATCGCCAGGTTTTTTGCCGTGGTATCACTTTTACAACCTTTGTCGGACAACACTGATAACCGTACATTGTATGTACCACTCTGATTATAGGTATGATTTACAGGCGTTCCATTTGCAATATTACTTAGTGTACCATCGCCGAAATTCCAGTTCCATTGCGTGAGGTTCCCTGCAGCAGATGAGGATTGATTGTTTAGCACAACCACCTGTTTTTCGCATGTGGGGTTCAGCACGGTAAAGTCTGCTACCGGTAAGGCATTTACCAGGATGACTCCTGGTATGGTATCGCTTACACAACCCTTATCTGTTACAACATACAATCGTATGGTGTAGCTACCCGGAGCAGCATAGCGGTGTTTAGGATTTTGGGTACTATCAACTGAGCCATCGCCAAAGTTCCAGTACCACTTTGTGATCGCACTTCCACTGCCATTACTTTTATTCGAAAAAATTGCCGTATCGCGAAAACAAATTTCGCGAGCCACATCAAAGCCTGCCACCGGGGCGGGATAGATATTATTAACCTGCCGTTGCAATTCGGTACTACAACCCGCGACTGAATAGGCCTTTAAACCCACCATAAACGGTCCTGCACTTGCGTAAGTATGAACGGGATTCCGGGCAGTATCAATAGTGTTATCGCCAAAGTTCCACTGAAAAGATAGCGAGTTAGCGGACCCGTCGTTGATGGTTGATAGATTTTGGAATCTTGCGACTCCCAACGGAAGGCAAACCGCCGGCAGGTTAAAATCTACGTTAGGTGCAGGATTTATATTAACGATCCTACTATAAGCAAGGCTTTTGCACCCGGTGCTGCTTTCAACAACTAGCGAAACAGTGAAGTTGCCTGCAGTAGTAAATGGGTGATTTACCGGTGCACCGGTGGTATTAACAATGCTGCTTCCGTCACCAAAGTTCCAGGTCCACTTAACCAGGTTGCCTGCAATTATGGCTGACGAGTCGGTGAAGGTAACATTGCTGCCCACGCAGGCCGAGGCGGGGTTATCAAAACGTGCTATCGGTTGGTTGTTAATGTTGATCGATTTTGTTGTATCCGCAACACACCCGATGTCTGTTATTGCTCTTAGGTGTACCGGAAAACTTCCGTCCTGGTTGTACTTTTTCAAAGGGTTCTTAACACTGTCGGTAGTCTGGTCGCCAAAGTCCCAACGCCATTTGGTAAAAGCTCTGCCAAAACCGTTTCCATTTTCGCTGAAACGAACGGTATCGCTGATGCACCCGGTAAAGATGGTGCTGAAGTTTGCCTGTGGTGGATCATAAACTACGATTTCATAACTGATTTCCTGTTTTCCGTTGCAACCATCGGCGGTGGGGTTATTAGCCAGCACTTTTATACCATATGTGCCTGCAGTACTAAACCGAAATGCGCCTTTTAGTTTGTACACATATAGGGTTCTGCCATCGCGCACAAACGAGCTGTCAGGCGCAGGAGCAGCGTTATCGATGTCGGCATTCGGAGTAAGATTGGGATTGTTGTTGAAGCGCCAGCTTAGGCTACTTGCCAGGTATGGAAGGGTGATGGAAAAGAAAAATGGGGTGTTCCTGCATGTTGCAGGAAAATTGACGGTTGCAAATTCATTTTGCAGCGACACAAACTGGTAAAGGTCGAGCACGTTGGTGCCGGCGTTGTAACCATAACTTTCTGCATTTCCAAAGCCATAAGCAATTGCATTAAAGCCCGAGTCGGCTACGAGGTTATGTATGCCTGCCTTTGTTTTAAACTGCGCATAGGAGTAAGACGGGTCGTTTGGTAGCGGTGCAAAAGAACTTGCTGAGTTTACCCCATCAAGCATAAATGAATTTACCCCAGCGCTTTTCATTACTACGTTAATGTAATGATTGTTGGGATTGATGACAGCGTACGATGTTGAGTTCAGGGTAATCTTATTGATGGTTTGTTCAACCGGGCTCAGGTAAATCATTTCCGGATCGCCGCTGCTGCCGAGCGCGGTATTGGTACACTGGTTTGCAGTAGTAATAAATTGCGCAACCATCACCGGCTTATCTGCCTCAATGATGTTTGTGGCGGCGGACTGAAATTCGTAATAACGGCCGTTAGTCAATCCTGTAAGCGGCGCCCCGTTTAACTTTATACTGGTAGATGGATCACTAACCATTACCCTGAAAAAGTTGTTGGCCATATCGCGCGTGGGGATGGTGATATATTTTCTTCCCCACGCATTGGCCGGAAAACACTGTTGTATGGTGTTATCGGCAGACCCGTTACCGTTAACATTGCACCTGATATTTAGCTTACCGGAGCCGCAGAAAACAGCAATCCGCTTGCACCCGGTTGTACCCGTGCTAATCGATCTTATACGAGTGCCCGTAAGGTCAACACCCGACTGGCCCGAAATCTGGCCAAGCAGGTTTAATATCTCACCCTTCTTTAGTGTTTGCGTAAATGGAACCCCGGCGGCGTGGGTTAAAGTAGCAGCTGAGGGAGTTACCTCTACTACGGTACTGTCTTCAGTAGCAATTACAAAGGCGAACGGATACGACAAATTGGAATTGGAAGACTGGGTGAAACCAAGAACAGTATAATCCTGTCCAAGCGTGTTTGTAGGAAAAAGCAAGGTGGCACCGGATACGGATCCATCGTACACGTGGGCATAGGCGACAACCGGTTTATCGCTGGTGATATGAATTCCGCGGTTTGATAAACCTTCTGTAGCTAATCTTGCATCGTTGGTTCCCGTTTTTGGAATGGTTGCTGATTCGGTGACCGTGTTTGGGGTTACCACATAGTTTGCCGACCATCCTGTAGCCGGTATCTCTACCCTCACATTTGCAGTTTGATCGGAAGTAAAATACAATACCATGTTCTGCGAACCTCCCGAAGGGTTCACAGCGCCATTAAGGGTGGAGTACATCGCAACATGATTAGAGTAACCCACCCAAAAATCGGTTCCTTTATTGGAGAAGTCCTGGGAGAAAACCTGCTGGCAAGCCAGGAAAGATAGTAGAACGCAAATGACTCTTATGGATGAAAACATAAAGTTCCAGGGTTGTAATCGGGTATTTAAACTGTAAAAGGGCTTTGGCCAGGTTAGGCTGCGCGTTATCATAGAGGTAGATACATCGTTACAACTCCGCGCACCCGTAACAACCCCTATCCGAACATAACATTGGTTCTGCTAATGCCACAGCTTATTTTATACCGTGTAAGCAGGGGTAAACCCGGGAACTTGTAATGAAACTTAAATATAGTGTTTTAAGGCGTTGAACTTACCGGCTAGCACGTATTTGTTATGCCCGGTTGATCATTGCAGATCGGCCGTAAAGCATGTCTTCCATTGCTACCAATAAAATGACTGCAACATAAGTTAGCACTGCGTTTTTTTTGGGACGAACAGCCGATCATTACCCGGCTTTTCTTGCCACGCTCGCTTGTACTGTTGGAGCAATGCGCGGCTTACACAACAACCAGGATGTTTGTGAAACGCGCTTTTTCATAGCTCTATTTTGCCCTTTAATATGGATCTTCGGGATTGTGCTAGAAGACCGATTTCTATTCCTCCTATAACCACCCTGGCACAAATGCTTTGCAGATATATGGACCACTCTTGCTCATAAAGGTTATGCCGTACAAGCGAGCGTGGCAACGACGTTTCATCAGAGGACAATCGCCGGTCCCAAAAAAACAATACTTGATTGGATCAACCTGCCCGTCTGGTAGCACTCACGAGGTGGCGGGATATGGAGTTTGTATGCAATTAATGATGGTTTAGCTATGTATTACCTGTTTGCTGCGGCAGCTTACCGATCTGCAATACTGGTATAGTTTTTTGATCGGCATACGGCAGCAGCAAGTGTAATCCGAGGCAGATCCAAATGACTACATCTTAAAACCAAATACCTTTTTGTTATGATGATCTCCGAATATGACCAATTGGAAGCAGAACAGAAACGAACCCTGTTACAATCTTGTTGCGGTTCGCAACAGTGGATAGACAAGATGGTTGAAGAACCGCCATTTGAAGACCTGGTAAATATGTTGGACGCAGCGGAGCGACTTTGGGATGAGTGCAGTCCGGAAGAATGGAAAGAGGGCTTTAAGTGTGAGCCAGGTTCCGGAGAACAGCAGTCAGGAGAAGGAATTCCGGGAGCAGATCGTGAGTCACAGCAGGGAGCAAGTGAAAACGATAGGGAGATGAGGAAAATGCTGGCTACTGCCGGGGCGGACTATGAAAAGAAGTTTGGCTATAAGTTTATCATCTGCGATAGTGGAAAAAGCGCAGCAGAAAAGTATGCTGCCGTGCAGCTACGTTTGAACAATACTCCCGAACAGGAGATCCAGGTTGCTGCCGACGAGCACTTTCAGGTAATGAGACGTGAAATTGAAAAACTGTTTTTGTGAGGTAGTTGGCGGTACCCGATTACATGTAAAAGGAGTTACCCCGTTAACCCGTAATCATTGTTGAGTCCCTGGTTGGGAATAGTAATAGCAATTTTGCAGGGTGCTTTACTAAACTCCGGGTTAATAAAGCAATGAAAAAGATTTACAACGAACACTATCCCTCTTGTAAAATAATCGGCTGTTAATATTGGCTCCTTTCTCCATCATCCTACTTCACTTCGCACTACGCCGGGAACTCCGAATGATCCGCGGAACAAAGCAAGGAAACAGGTGAAGTTTACGTTAAGCAATCCATTGATTATAGAACGGTTTGCTTCCATAAACTCTACAGGTGCAGCTCTTTATAACTTTGGATTAATCTACTGTTCTTTAAGGCATGGGTTTTGTAAAAGACAGAACCATATGAAGAAACTTTTATTACCATTAGTGTTTTCAGTAATCGTATTTTCCTGCAAAAACGCCGGGAAAAACAATGAAGAATCCGAGTCGGATAGCCCCGCAAGTACCGAAAAAAAGATCAGTAAACGCGATCTGAGCATTACCCCCGAAAATGCCTACAATGACCTTTTTTTAGACAGCATGGCCGTTGTCAGGTTTATAGAAAGGCAACAACTTAACGACACCATATCCCGACGTGTTCGTAGTTTTTACAACGCCCGCAATTACCAGTTTGCCTGGTTTTCCAGCGAAGGTTTAACCGAGCAGGCACGCGCATTCTGGAACCTGCACAACCACTACACCACTTATAGTAATGACAGCAGTTTTGCTGATAAACGTTTAAAGCGAAAAATGGCCAGCCTCGTTCTGGAAGAAGAATTGTCGCTTAAGGCATCTGATACATCATTACTTGCTACTGAATTAAAGCTAACCCAACACTTCATTCAATATGCAACCAAGGCGTTTGAGCCAGGAACCGTAAAGCGGAAAGAAATGGAACGCTTTGTTCCGCGCAAGAAAGAAGATGCGTTGTACCTGGCCGACTCGCTGCTTACAAAAAAGCATAAAGACAACAAGTATTTCGAAGACATCAATAAACCCTATAAATTGCTGAAAGCGGAGCTGCAGCGTTATTATGATATTGCTAAAGCGGGCGGCTGGCAGCCGGTGGGTAAATTGCCCAAGTTAAAGAAAGGCGCGGCCGCGCCTGAAGTACTTGCACTAAAACGTCGTTTGCAGGTGACAGGCGAAATGCCAAAAGGCGATACAACAGATATCTTTAATGATACACTGGTTGGTGCTATAAAAACCTTTCAACAGCGGTTTGGCTATACGCCAACCGGGGTAGTCACCGAGGCACTTGTAAAAGAAATGAACGTACCGGTGACCGAACGCTTAAAACAGCTCCTGATCAACATGGACAGGATGCGTTGGATGCCTAGTCAGCCTGAAGGAAATCTCATCATTGTTAATATACCTGAATTTGTTCTCCACGTATACGAAGGAGATAAAAGGGCCTTTGACATGAACGTAGTTGTTGGTAAAGAAGGTCATAATTCTATGATGTTTACAGGGAACCTGAACCAGGTAGTTTTTAGCCCATATTGGAACATCCCGGAGTCGATTGTTAAGTCGGAGATTTTACCGGCAATCGAGCGCAATCCGAATTACCTGGCACAGCACAATATGGAAATCAAGGGCACCTATGACGAAGGTATTCCTGCAATCAGGCAGCTACCTGGCCCCGACAATTCGTTGGGTAAGGTGAAGTTTCTCTTCCCGAATGACTTTGACATTTACTTTCATGATACACCTGCCAAGAGCCTTTTCAACAAGGACAAGCGCGCCTATAGTCATGGCTGTATCCGGCTGAGTGATCCCGTAAAAATGGCCAATTACCTTTTGAGAAATAACCCTGAGTGGACACCGGAAAAGATTGATGAAGCTATGAACCAGGAAACGGAAAAGTATGTAAAGCTTAAAGATGCTGTGCCGGTGGTTATTACTTATTATACCGCCTGGGTTGATGATAACGGTTTATTAAACTTCAGGGAAGATATTTACGGACACGATAAGCACCTGATGGAAAAGATGTTTGTATCGGAAAATAAACCCGCTTACCTGAGCAAGGCAACAAAGTAAGAGTCGCCATTGTGCGTTTGGAACGCAGCAAAGCAATCCCTAAAGAGCTTCTTTAAAACAACAGCCCCAAATTTGGGGCTGTTGTTTTTAGTTTAGGTTGTACGGGTAAAAGCCCGATAAGACTTTTAGCATCAGCAGGGATAACTTGTAACAGGGATCGCCGCGCGTGATGATGCATGTGTTTAGGGGATGGTGTCGACCGGTTTGAATAGGTTTGAAGATGTGCCTGATACAGGTTAATGAACAAGCGTCGTGTCGCAGACTCCGGGTTATCGTTGCTGTATCACTGTTCATAGGGTTGAATTGTCGCATAACGGCTATATTGCTACAATGATCTATAGAGTGAGCTAATCCAGATCACCGAAAAGGTTTGTGTTGCGTATAGACACGTTGTATAGTTCTGCACCAAGAGTGGAAAAGCAGGGGTGAAACTGCCCTACCCGGTCAAATTAGAAAAGCCCCGAAATCGGGGCTTTTCTAATTAATATTTATCAGCAACGCTTCAGTGCATGCTCATACAAGTTTATTCACGAGCCTGGAGTGTGAAGCATAATATTTATCTGTTCCGTATATGAAAAAACAACTGCCACTCTTGATCTTTGAGATGATGCTCTTGTGAAGGTTTTCACTTACAGCCGGACAACCCTGGCTGCGACCAATATATCCCTGGGTTTTTATGAGGCTTTCGTTAACATAAGCTGCACTATGCATTACTATTCCGCGGCTAAGTGCACGATCGTTGAAACCCTTTTCTTCGCCATTTAAACGAAGAGAATACCCATGTTTTCCGGAATAGGTATCCTGTGTAGTATAAAAACCGATGCTGCTCTTGAAGCTGCCATCCTCGTTAGAAAATTCATTAGCTGCTTCTCTGCCTGAGTTCCGTCCATGAGAAACATAGGTATGAAAAAGCAATTTTGATTTCTCCAGATCGAGAATAAACAATCGTTTGCGGCTGGAGGGCAAACTAAAATCAGCAATAGAAAGCACTTGTTTGTTGCGCACTTTTCCTGAAGCAAGTAAAGTTCTGTATCCACTCATTGCAAAATCGTAAGCTTTGCGTGACAAGCCAAGATCATTTAATCTTAAGGAGTCATACAGGCTTGTTTTCTTTAAGTCTGATGAGGGGTCGGCAGCAACTATCTTTTCATCAATATTGACAACCGCGGTATTTGAAGAAATAGTATTCGATGCAAAAACGAAAAGGAAGTGCAGTAAGAAAACTGAAACGGCGATGAGCGTGAATTTCCGGATCATTGAAATATTCATTCAGTGACTATTGCGTTAATTAATGATGATGACTAAAAACGGTGATCGTGGTAGAGGAGGGATTGCAGACAGCGACTGATAGAAATCATTAGTGCTGAGCGGATACAAACTTACGACAATGTTGTGGGGATAGGAGGATAACTGCCCGTCTTAATAAACATTTAACGGATCTGTAAGTAGCTTAAAATCAGCTTAAAACATTAATTTTCAAGTTTGCTCATGGTGTAATCACTTGCTAAAAGCTGCTTTAGTGCACCGCAGAGCTCATCAAATTTACTGGGTTTCACAAGAAAGTGACTTGCACCCATTTCAAGAGTTTCTTCCATATCTTTTTTCAAGGAAGAAGTTGAATATATAACTATAGGCACGTCTCTAACACCTGGTAACTTTTTGAGCTCAACTAAACACTGCCGCCCATTGACGCGCGGCATATTCAGATCAAGGAAAATGTAGTCAGGAAGTTCATCCATATTTTTTTTGAGGAAGTCAAGAGCTTCATCACAGTCGAATGCAGTTATACAACGAATGTCATCATCCAGTTCCTCAACAGCTGCAGCAAAGATTTCCTGGTCATCAACATCATCGTCAATAATTAAAAATGATTTCTGATTTGTCATGTTTAAACTGGTTAACCTTTTTTGATGTGCGACTGCAGGCGAGTTATAAGTGAGCAAAAGTATGCAGGAACACCCTTAAAAAGTGACTTGCACCAAGATTTCACATTTCTAAGGGCGTGTGCTGCTGATGATTAGGTAAAACATTGGCCCGCTGCAAAAAAATGATTGTTAACGTCAATACTTCGGAACATAACAACATTTTGCGCAAATTGTTGAACCATGGTCAGGATACTGCTAAATTAATCTGCTGCATTCGGATCCCAACCGGAGAGCACATTGATGGCAGTATATTGTTGTGCTTCTTCCGCCGTTAATTGGTGTGCCCATGGAACCCTGGCGGCTGTTGCGGCACCAGTACCAACATTTTTGTATTCTGCGTAGTAAGTTGTTTTCTCGTTTGCCGGGTTGCTCCAGTTGTTCCAGCCGGCGGGTGCAACCTGGTTTCCCAGGCTACAATATAGAAATACCGTTTTAGCAAAGGGCCGCCATGGTCTGCCCAAGAGAAATGAATTTGGCGGTGCACTACCGGTTATGTTACAATGCAGGAAAACGTAGCCAAATTTCTTGTTTTCGGGGGTTGAAGCAGCCGTAAAGTAGCCGCCCTGCTTGCCAAAGATGGTGCAACTATCGAAAACGGCAGTTGAGGAACCAAAGATGAAGTCAACCGTTCCTTCGATGTAGCAGTTTTTATAATATTGCCTGCTCTCTTTGCCAAAAGTGTAAAGGGTGTCCTGGAAGCCAAGAAAGCGACAGTCTTTGAACTTTGCCCGGTCACCGGCCACGAATACGGCAACGGCCTGTCCCACCGGGCCAGCGGTATTCTCGAAAGTTATATTGCGTGCACTAAAGTCGGGACCGTAAATGTAAAATCCCGAAGACCCAGAGGTACCCTTGTCTTCGCCAAAAATGTTTTTCTTTTGGTTATAGTCGTCGTAGGTGATGAATGTGCTGTCGAGGCTCTCGCCGATGAGTGTAACCATGGTTTTAGATTCAGCCAAAACCAACTTTTCTTTATAAACCCCATTTTTAATAAAGATGGTCGTAGTCTTTTTTCTGAAATCCGGTACGGCATTTATTGCTTCCTGTACAGTGCTAAATTGGCCGGTTCCATCCTTTGCAACAACAAAGTCGTAAGCAAGTGTTTTTGGGTCCACCTTAGCCACTACTCTTTTTGCCAGGTCGATACCCAATTGCTGTAAACCTGCTACAGCAAGTGCTGCCATCTTTTTTGCGCCAACAGGGCTAAAGTGGGTATCGTCTTTATTACCCGTCGGATAGTTCACATGGCCAGAGTCGACATAGTTGAATAACCCCTTTGCTTTTTCTTCACCAAGCTGCCTGATGAGTGCCTCGCTCCTTTGGTGCATATCGATCATTGGCACTTTCATTGAGTCAGCAAGGCTCCTGACTACATCCGGGTAGGCCCCATGTGAATCCGTAAACACCCCATCCTTGTAACTCCGCCGGGCAACAGGTGTCAATAAGACCGGGGTCGCTTTTTTAGCCCGGGTTTCGGTTACAAACTTTAAAAGGTTTTTCCGGAAGTCGGCAAGCGAGGTGCCAACCCCTGGTTTTGTTATTTTTTCATCGTTATGCCCAAACTCAATAAAAACATAATCACCCTTTTTAAGCTGATCAACGATTGGCTGCCAGCGATTTTCATTCAGGAAGGACAAAGTGCTGCGCCCGTTCATTGCCCGGTTATCGATGCTAACACCCTTGTCAAAAAATTGCCCCAATGCCATACCCCAACCAGTCTCCGGGTATGCCTTTTCCTGCTTGTTCGCCATGGTGGAGTCGCCGATGAGATAGATGGTTAACGGTTTCGGCGCATTTATCCAGCATATGAGGAGCAGGCTACTGATAACGCCAAGAAACTTCAGGCTGGTTTTACGAAGGTGCATAATGGAGAAAATAAGGTTGAAACAATAAATATATGAAATCCGGAATACCGATCTCCCTGCCGGCTCGATAACAACCTTTGGCTGTATTCCTTCGGCGTCAGTATGCTTCAGCACGCACCACCATTTGTACCTCGTTGGTCTAAGGCGTTTATGGAGAAAATGCAATTTTGTAATGGTTGGTACATGGGGCAACCCGGGTAGTTCTGCTTCCTATCAATTGAAACAGCGAAAGTTACAATTCATCAAATAGTCGGGCGATTGATACGGCGATTCAGTTGATCTTTGCAGAGCCTGTTTATCTTAAAGGCGCCAGGTTTACGATGATACAAACGCTCGATATAAAACCCCTTGCTTACTCGAAGAAAGAATGGATGATCATGTTGATCATTATGCCGCCTATTGCTGTTGCAATCAACTTTTTCGTGTTTAAGGGGAACTACTTCTCAGATTTCCGGAGCTTTTTCATGTCTACTCTTCCGACCCTTATTATATTACTGATTGTATATACCCTATGCGGTATGGTAGCCGGTATCATGCAAATCCGCTTTCCGCGGTACAGTCAAACTTTCACCCGGATCGGGTTAAGTCTTCTCGCGTATGTTGGGATAATGGTAGCAGGCATAACGATCATTTTCCTGGGTTACGATTACGTGGGCTTTATGGACTACGAGATCAACTGGCATGACTATACTTCAGCGCTCGTAGCCGGCTTTATATTTAACTTACTGGCTACAAGCCTTAACGAAGGCGCGTCCTTTTATGAAAAATGGCGGATCCTTGCCGATGAGGCAGAAAACCTGAAAAAGGTGAATCTCCAGAGCCAGTTGGAAGGGCTAAAGGGCCAGGTGAACCCACACTTTCTTTTCAATAGCCTGAATTCACTGTCATCCCTGATCAGCGATGAACCCGAAAGAGCCGAAAAGTTTTTAGACGAAATGAGCAAGGTTTACCGCTACCTCTTACGGACAAACGAAGAAGGACTGACAACCCTTCACGCTGAGGTACTTTTTGTACAATCGTATTTTCACCTGCTAAAAACCAGGTACGGCGAAGGGCTTGATATGGAGATGCGGATTGATGAACAGTATTTCCAGTACCAGCTACCACCCCTGACCCTGCAGATGCTGGTAGAAAATGCGGTAAAGCACAACATGATGTTGAAAGAAAGCCCGTTGCAAATCATGATTATGACCACAAACAGCGGCCGGCTGATCGTTAGCAATAACCTGCAACGTAAACTCAGGAACGTTACTTCAAACAAGGTGGGACTAAGCAACATCATGAATAAGTATCGGCTGATGAAACAGGACGACATCCTGGTGAATGATGATGGAAAGGAGTTTTCTGTTGTTGTTCCGCTGCTGCCCTAGCCTGCCTTACCGTATAAAAGGCCCCGGACAACGTCTCGAATTGAAGAGTTGAGTCAGTCATACCGGGCCATACCTAATCGTGCCATTGTTCTTTAAATACAAGGATATATTGAGGTGAGATTTGACTGTTTTATTCGTGTAATTAACAATTACCCGGCTATCTTAGAGGTAACAATCCTTGTGCGCCGTGGGCAAAATCCCAAATGCACATTACTAAACCCTACAACCTAAGGAGATGAAAGTACTGATTATTGAAGACGAAGAACTTGCAGCAAAAAAGCTCAGTAAAACACTTGCGAGCGTAGATGAGACTGCCGAAATCGTAGGCATTGCAGACAGCATCCGGTCGTCGGTACAGTGGTTGGAAAGCAATCCCGCGCCTGATTTAATACTCATGGATATCGAATTGGGAGATGGTCAGAGTTTTGAAATCTTCGACAAGACTGAAGTAAAAAGCACCGTTATTTTTACGACATCGTATGATGAATACGCGATAAAAGCTTTCAAGGTAAACAGCGTTGATTATCTGCTCAAGCCCGTGCAGAAAGAAGACCTACAAGCAGCATTGGAAAAAATGAGAAACCTCCGGAAAATTTACAGCGTTCCTGCGGAGCCCGCAACCCTTAATGTAGACAGCCTGGTAAAGGAACTACAGCAGAAACTTCAGCCAAAAGAATATCGCAAAAGGTTCCTGGTTAAACATGCTCAAAAGCTGGTCAGCATCGAAACGGATGAAATTGCGTACTTCTATAGTGATGGCAGATTAAACTTTTTTAAAACAACAGACAACCGGAAGTTTGTTGTAGACTATACCATGGACGATCTTGAGGCGATGCTCAACCCAGAGCAGTATTTTCGTATCAGCCGCTCTTTTTATGTGTCTATTGCCAGCGTGGACCAGATACACGATTACTTTGGAAACCGGCTCCTGCTCCACCTGAAACCGGCGGTTGATAAAGAAGCCCTCGTAAGTCGCGAAAAAGTCACGGACTTTAAAAAGTGGATGGGAAAATAGTGCGGGTGGCCCTGCTTATATTGGAATTACCAACCTGACCACCGTGCCCGTGTTGATTTCAGAATGAATATCCAACTTACCCTTTAGCGAGGTTGCGCGCTTGCGTATTTCATTTAGACCCCGGCCAAAACTCACCATTTCAACGTCGAATCCTTTTCCGTCGTCAAGAATCTTCAACACCAGTTTACCCGTTTCGCAGTGCAGGTCAACATCAACAAACCGGCATTCGGCATGCTTCCCTGCATTAAGCAATACCTCTTTAAAAATCAGGAATAACTCGTGGCGGCTGTGCATATCTAAACGGATCCGCTTTACAGGATCGCCGATGTTTATCGCCACTTCCACATGATACTTTGATTGAATTTGTCCCGCATACTTCTTCATACGTGAGATGGTATGCTTCATCTCATCATTTTCCGGGTGAATGCTCCAGACCATATCGTCCATTACTTCCATCATGCGGTAGCTACTTTCACTGATCTGGCTTACGTATTCTTTTGTTCTGACAAGGTCGGTTTCGGCTTTCACCTTTGCCAGCTCGCTAAGCATATTGATATTGGTAAGCGTGCTGCTCATATCCCTTGTAAGGCTGTTGGCAATATTGGCACGAACACGCGCTGTTTCCCGAATTCGCGAAATCCTGAATTTATCAAACCAATACAAGACACCGACAAAGGTTAACGCTAGCAGGCTAACAAACCAGTAGGTCGCCCAAAATGGGGGCTTCACCTTTATCTTCAAAGCCGTTACCTGTCCCGAGTAGTTTCCCTCGCCGTCGCTGCACCGAATTCGAAACGTGTAAGAACCGGGAGGCAGGTAATTATACACTGCCTGGAAAGTTTCCCCCGCAACGTTCCATTCCTTGTCCAGGTTTTCCATCATGTATTCGATGCTGTATTCATTCAGGTAACTAAAGGTTGAAAATTCAACGATAACAGCGTTTTTATCGTTTGGCAATTCAATGTTGCGCAGGCGTGATAGGGAGTCTACAGGTAACCACTTGCCCATTACAGAAAAGCCGGTGACATGAACAGCGGGGGGTTTGCCCCCACCCTGCATCATTTTCCCGGGCTTAAAAACCACCAGGTCGTGAGAGGTTCCTATTGCGATCCGGCCATCATTCAACATGACAGCTGCACCAGGATTGTAAGCATTTGGCTTGATACCGTCCTTTTCATTATAACTCGTAACTATAATTTCATCGCCCATCTTAATGCTGCAAAGCCCGTTGGCGGTAGTTACCCAAATGTATCCCTGTCGGTCTTTGATGATATTCGAAACATTATTGGAAGGCAATCCATCCTCGCGGGTTAGTGTTGCGGTGCGGTTGGTCCGGTCGTTAAGGATAATTAGTCCGGAACCGGCAATGATATAAATGCTGTCGTTAAACTGAATGATGTCGGTGGCGCCGGCGCTGCTCAGCCTGCTGTTCTCCGGACCTTTTACCGTAAAAGACTCACTTACTTCAGCTGATACGGGATTTACCTTGAGCACCCCGCTTGCAGATGTACATACCCACATGATGCCCTGCTTATCGGTAAAAAGTCGAAGTATCTTGCTGCCAAACCGGTGCGCCAGTGAAAATTGGTTTGTAGCCGTCGTATATTTTACAAGATGCCCGCCCTGTGTTCCAAACCAAAGGTTGCCGTTCAGGTCACCTGCAATTTGGCGGATTGTGCGCTTCTCAAATACTGGTGGTTGCAATTTTTCGGATGTGCCATTGCTGCGCGAAATAAACAAGTAACCGTCCTGATTGCCCCTCCATATGTCGCCATTGTGGTTCTTATAAATACACCAGGGCATCCCTTCTCCAAGTTGCAGCGAGCGTTGTACAAAGTCTTTCTTTACAGGTTGAAACAAACTGTCGTAAGCAAATAATCCGCTGCCCCAGGTACTAACCAAAATCTCATTGCTACCTGTTTGCAAGATACCCGTTACGTCGGGGGTGAAAGCGGAGTCCTTTCCTGGCCGCTTGTTTACGATGGTATGAAAAAACTGGGCTGATGGATTAAAGTAGTAAAGACCTTTATCGGTACTCACCCAAACATTGGACTCCCTATCGGTAAAAAGGTCACGAACACCATTGTATCGCATCGCAAAATCGCCTGAAAGATTGCCGGGGATAATTTCGAAAGTTTCTTTTTTACCATTAAAAGTGGCAAACACGCTTCCACCATATACATACAGCTTTCCGGCTATCTCGCGTATGCCTGCAACTTCGTGATAAACATATTTGAGTTTCTGAAGCAACTGAGCCTCCCACTCCATAACTTTCTTTGTGTGCGGATCAAAACTATACAGGTATGGACCAGGTCCGCTAGGCCCCCAGGAGTATATCCAAAACCGGCCGGTGTTGTCGTGGAACGGGTGGGTTAGGTGCCTCAGCCCTGCAAAAGCGTTGATTACAGGATCGTTTGCAGGATTGTTTAGCCGGCTAATCACCATCCGTCTTGCTGCGTCGTACTTTACAAGGCCAGAGTCGCAGGCTATCCAGTATACCTGCTGCTTTTTCACGTGCACAAATTCGCGCACTTCCCAATTAAAGGGAATCTGGAAAGGGTTATCGGTCGTAAAAGCGCCTTGTTTATCATTGTATGTATATAACCCAAGCCGGTCGAGGATCAGCATAATATGGCCGTTACTGTCCGCTGCAAGATGCCCGTCAGTATGGAGCGCTTTCCCGTTTCGCCATCTTACCGGAACTTCGTGGTAAGTGTAATCAATCGTATTCAGGTAGCCAATGTTATTGTCGCCGGCGAGCAGCCACAGCCGGTTACGGCCATCGAACTTCATAGCCCTGATCTCATCACTGGCAATTGAAAAAGGGCGGCTGCTACTGTGCTGAAAGGTTATAAACCGATGACCATCGTACCGCTGGAGACCATTAAGGGTTGCGATCCACAGGTAGCCCTTTGCATCCTGTTGTACGGCGACAACATCATCAGCAGCAAGTCCGTTCCTGGAGCCGAGATGGGAAAAAAGGTATGGCTGTTGCGACTGGGCGCTGGCAAGCCCACCAATAGCCAAAAACATCAGCGCTATAAAGAGCCGCAAGTACAATAGGGTTTAGTTTACTCAAATATAGGTAACAGCTGCATATGTTGTATTGCTGCCCGACTGGCAAAGCGCAATGATCAGCTTACGAGTACAACCTTGTATAACAGCAATTCCTTATCATCGTGCTGTGCTAAAGCCAGGGCATAAACGAAAGTTAATGGTATATTTATTTCCTGATGACCAGGTGGGTAATGCCTTAGATAACATGCCTTAAACTGCCGAATGAAAAAACTCACAACATTCCTTATCGTTTACTTCGTTGCCGCGGGCACTTTCTCGCAGTCGGTGAGAGGGGTTGAACGTTCCGGAGCTAAAACCTATGTCAACCAGGGCAGGCCGACGGAAAAATTTAAGCAGCCACAAACGCCGGATCAGATTTGGGGCAACCTGTTTGTAGACGTACAACTAAAGAGGGCCTTAGGCGATAACAAGAGTTTTGTAGATGCACTGCCAAAAACATCGCCCGCAATCATCCTTGCTAAATATCAAACCATCAAGAAAACGGGTGCAGACAGCGCAACTTTACGAAAGTTCGTATTTGAAAACTTCGAGGTTCCGGTTAGCGTTGGTTCAAAAGTCGTAGGGTCAAAAACACTGAAGCAACACCTTGAGGCACTATGGCCAACGCTCACCAGGAAGGCCGACATCACACAGCCGTACAGTTCACTGCTTCCTTTACCCAAGGCTTACGTTGTGCCGGGCGGCCGTTTTCGCGAGATTTACTATTGGGATAGCTATTTTACCATGCTTGGGTTAGCCGTAAGCAATCGCTATGATCTCATTGAAAACATGCTTGATAATTTTAGCTTCCTCATCAGCCGTTATGGTCATATACCAAATGGCAATCGTTCGTATTACCTCAGCCGGTCGCAGCCACCGTACTTTGCCATGATGGTGCAACTGCTGCAGCAAAAGAAAGGCAATGCGGTTTACCGGAAGTACCTGCCCGCAATGATGAAAGAATATAAATGGTGGATGGAAGGAGAAACGGGTTTAAGGCCCGGAAGCGCACACCGAAGAGTGGTCCGGATGGCTGAAGGCGAAATTGTGAACCGCTACTGGGACGACAAAAAGGCGCCACGCGAAGAGTCGTATTATGAAGATGTTCAGAATGGATTAGCCTACACGGGTACGGATCGATTGGTGTACACCCACCTTCGGGCAGGTGCGGAAAGCGGTTGGGATTTTAGCAGCCGCTGGTTTGCCGACACTTTTAACCTTACCGCTATTGAAACTACCAACATCATTCCTGTAGACCTGAACTGCCTGCTTTATAAATATGAAAGCATACTGGCTTCGGCCAGCAAAGCGACGCAACAGGATGTACAGGCAGCCCGGTTCACCGATCGCGCAAACAAGCGCAGCGATGCTATCCAGAAATATTGCTGGAATGAAAAGGCAGGGTATTTCTTTGACTACAACTTTACTAAAGCATCTCCAACCCATATCTGGTCGCTTGCCGGTGTGCTTCCGCTGTTTATGCAGGTGGCCACCCATAAACAGGCAGAGTTGGTGCAAACGCATATTCAAAACAAATTTTTAAAGGACGGTGGACTGGTTACAACCATTTACCATACCGGCCAACAATGGGATGCGCCAAATGGGTGGGCGCCACTGCAATTTCTTGCAGTCCAGGGGCTTGTTAATTATCGTTACACCGAACTCGCACAATCAGTTGCCGAACGATGGATGAGGATAAATGAAACTGTTTATGCCGGCACGGGTAAAATGCTGGAGAAATACAATATTGAAAATATCCATCTTGAAAGCGGTGGCGGCGAATACCCCACGCAAGACGGCTTTGGATGGAGTAATGGGGTGTACCTGAAGTTTTACCAAATGTTTCGATCAGCTGGAAATGCGCCAAAAGCAAAGCAATAGCAGCATGTTTTGCGAAATCAAACAAAAAAAAATGCGGAATTGGGAAACTAAAATTCTTCCTGCGAAACCAGAAGAATACCTATGGACCGGGCACTTATTCGCTGTTTGGGCCTTGGTTACCCGGCCGGCTGAAGCCATTCGGACGGGGGCGTTGCACTCTTGTACCTCATACCTTTTTTAACAGTAACCAACTGGGTTAAATACCTTTTGCGAACCATTCTATGATATGTATACTAAACCAGGCATGAAAATCCTATGTATCGGCGAAGCATTGATTGACATGATCTGCACTGACAATGCCTCGTCGTTAGCAAATGGTGAACACTTCTTAAAGAAACCCGGTGGCGCACCAACCAATGTTGCAGCTGCTATTGCCGCGCTCGGTGGGGAAGTATTACTTGCGGCTAAGGTCGGTGACGATCCTTTTGGCAACCAGCTTGTAAACGTCATGAAAGACTTTGGCGTTTCCACCGTCTGGATGGTTCGCGACCGTAATTACTTTACTACGATCGCTTTTGTTTCGCTGATGCATGACGGCGAACGCGACTTTGTTTTTAATCGGGGTGCAGACGGCCAGCTTTCTATTGAGGACATCGATGGTATAGACCTGGATGAATGTTTCATTATTCACTTTGGTTCGGCAACTGCTTTTTTACCCGGACCACTTCAAGCTGCGTATACTTCCCTACTGGATAAAGCCCGGAATACCAATAAGATCATCAGCTTCGACCCGAACTATCGCCAGCTCTTGTTTTCACACGATCACCAGGGCTTTATTCAACAATCCTGGAACTTTTTAAAGCAGTGCCATTTTTTTAAGGTCAGCGATGAAGAAGCGATGCTGCTGACCCATAGCTCGTCGATTAACGAAGCTGCTACAATTTTTGCCAACCATACTACGGCAACATTTGCCATTACCCTTGGCAAAGAAGGCACCATGCTGGTGCACCGCGGCCAAAAAACAATGGTGCCCAGCATAGCGGTAAAACCTGTTGATACCACCGGCGCAGGTGACGCTTTTGTGGGTGCGGTATTGTACCAGTTGAGCAAGCTTTCACTTCCGGTAATTGAAGCTATGAATACCGAAGACTGGCGAACCATCATCTATAATGGCAACAAAGCCGGCGCACGCACCTGCGAATACCACGGGGCGATGGAAGCTTTCAAAAATCTGTCGGAGGGCATATTTGAATAGTCGGGATTAAAAGACCGACGAACGCAGGTGTAGAAGATTGCTTTAGTTTAAGGAACAAAAGGGTTACTTAAACGCAGTGAGCGCACGAGTATGATTATGGTGTGTGTGAACGCAGCAATACGAAAATTACAAGTGAAGTAAAAAATCAAATTACAGGGAACTGATCGGCAGACGCAGGCTTTTACAACAGGGGGACACGCCGAATAGCGATATGCCGTACAAGTGAGTGACACAATAACTGCTCAACCGGGGTTTGCTGCCGGTCAACAAAAAAAAGTTCAAAAGTGTGGCGATTTACGGGTCGCTAAACGCATAATCCTTCCCGCCCAGATTAGTAGAGCTTTGGTTATGCCTGCTGCATGGATTGCATTCTCCAGTAATAAAAGGCTATAGCAGCGATGGCGACAATTGCAATGATTAATGCATATATCCACCATCGGTCGGTTGTGTTTCTGCGTGAACCTTCATGGAAATGTTGCTGCATTTGTGTGTTGGTGCGGACCGCGTCGCCAACAAGAATGTGATGTTCCGCATCTTCCCGGACAATGCGCTCGGCATGCGCCGGTGCAAAATAACTGACCATGCTTGCCGCAGGTTGGAAAGTAGGCCCATCGGCTCCAACTTCCAACAGGCCAAAAAACGGCAGTTGTACCTGTTTATTGGAGTATAGGTTGTTTCGAAGTGTGTCAAAAAAACGACTGATGATCTGCGACGACTTCTCGCGCGACGAGCGGGTTTCATCAGCTACAAAGTCGACGATTGACTCATCAACCTGTTCGCACCCGGGTAAAAAGTTGATTTGTGGTACGGGCGGCAACACAACTTTATGAACAAAGTCCAGCTGAGCGGGTTGCTGGTTCATGGTGAAGAAACCTATGCCGGGAATAGCAAGGCTCTTGTGCAGGATAAAATATTTATAAAGCAATTCGACCATGTGAGCTGTTTTGAGAGGGCGAATATACAATTGACAATTCAGGAACAACCGAGAACATTTGCACAAGGTGCCTGAAAAGTAAATCCCGGTGGTGAAGAACGGAAACTTGTCTTGACCACCGGGATTGCTATCCTAAAATTATGCATCTATTTTTTTCCCTGAGAAAAAGAATACACTACCCCACCGAGCACATTAAAGCCAAGTACTTCGTACTGGTTCCAACGCTCGTAGCGGTTGTTCAACAGATTGTTGAACTGTAACCAAAGACTTAGTTTCGGAAGTATGGTAAACTCCAGCCCGGTGCTTAAATCAACTGCCGGCTTTTGTTTACGATTATTTTTGTTCTTATCCATGTACTGAGGGCCATCCCAAAAGAAGAAGTCACTTTTCCACTGCAGATCCTTAAGAATTTGCCAGCGCAATCCAGCCGTTACTTCAACCGGGAGCAGTCCGAAAGCTTTGTCGTAAACCTCAAGTGCACGATAGTTTGTGAGGTTGATGGCGCCAAGGAGTGAAAACTTATCCTGCACGGTATAGCCCATTTCGCCATGTAACCTGATTGCTTTCATACTTGGCTCGTATACCGTTCTGAATGTTTTGCCATCGATGGAGTCGTTGATAAACAAGGCAGCATTTGAATAACGTAGCGCGGACAACCGAACATTGTACGTAAAGTGGTTACCACCCGATCCTTTAAAGCCTGCGTACTGTTCTGTAATACGCGTGTTTAGCAACTCAGTTGGCTGGAAGATATAAGGGTTAAATGCAGCAAGCGATTGAAAAGTGTTTTTGTTGTAATAACCAATCCAACCTGCCTGTATGGCAAACGGATAATCAGGCAACTTGAGCACACCCGTAAAGTTGGGCAACAACTTAAATTGGCTGTTGTCCCACGATGGTGTTACACCTGCATTAACCGTAATGGTTGGCTTTTTTATGAGTAAGGATGGATTAAGATAATAGAGGTTGTTTTTTATGTTTTCGCCTGACCCCCTGGAGTAGCTGGTAAGGTCGGCCACCAAACCAACATTGATCGAAAAATCTTCTGCAACGGTTTTGGTAATGGGTGCATTTAAAAGAAGACTGGTTTCTTTACCACCGCGATTGTCGCCGAACAGGTTCAGACCGAGTGAAGGGTTGTAATCGATACCGAATGCATTTTTCTCGCGATTGCGAAATCCTGCATTCGCATGAAAAGTGCTAAATGTTTGCTTCAACTGATCTTTGGTAAACTTTAGTGTATCGGGCCTATAGCCATACCAGTGCTGGGTGCTGTTTTCGAAGCCAACACTGCCGCGCCATTCGTTATTGCCAGAAGAATTTAATACACCATCAACAACAGCGCTGGAGCGACTATATTGTTGAAAAGGGATCTTACCTTTCGAAGAAATGTGCTTTGTATGGAGGTTCATAATGGAACCCTTGCCATCACCCAATGAAAGCTTTGCCTGAAGGTAAGGGGTGCTGAAGTTTCCGTAACCCGCTTTTACATAATTGTGGTTCTCCCAATCCAATGTCGAGTCTACAGCAAGTGCCAGTGGTTTTAAGGCCACGGGCTGATACGAAAAGAACAGGTTTTGAGACGGGACATTATAATTCAATATCGGCCTCGAAGAGTCGAGTGCAGGAGCAGTAGCGTTGAAATTTATTTTGGTAACGGGTTTTAAAACCGGCTTGTATGACGAGGTTACCACCACCGTTTTCTTACTGCTGTCTGCGTTTCTTGTTTGCGCATATGATGATGATGCGCCTACAACGAAAGCCATTATTATCAGGATTCTTTTCATGTATTGTTTTTGTGCAATTACTCAACCAGTTTACTTCCTTTGCTTTTTTCGGCAACTACCGATTTTAGTTTTGCCTGTGCTTCTTCTTTCAACTCGCTGATGGTGGCGTTTTCAGCAACGCTTTTGAAAGTGGCTTCGGCATTGAAGTAATCTTTTTGTTTCCAATAAATATCCCCCAGCAGGATGTATGCTTTAGTTGTCCAGTATTCGTAAGAACCGGCTTTATTTACAACATCGAAGGCAGCCTTTTCAGCATCAGCAAATTTGCCCTGGTCGAACAGGATGGCTGCAAGCTGGTAGCGTGCTTCGGCCGCGAATTCTGACTTACCCAGCCCGATTACTGTACGATAGCTACCTGTTGCAGCTTCGATATCTTTTTTTGCATGATATGATTTGGCGAGGACCATATTGGCCATGATGCGGTCATCGGTTGCTATACTTTTTTGGGTAAGCAGTTCCTGTGCATTTGGAACAGCTTCGTTCCACTTGTTCAGGCGATATTGAGAACGGAGCAGCCCACGCATGCTTTCAAGCCTGGTATCCTCGCTTGTAGCAATTGACTTTAGCTGGTTGTACAGGTTTTCAGCGGCACTGTAATCTTTTACCTCAAAGAAATTAATTCTTGCGGCCTGCAACACTCCCCTTTCGGCATACTTATTTGGTGCCTTCGATGCTACATATGAATAACCCTTAAGTGCATTCGTGAAGTCTTTTTTACCATTATAAATTTCCGCAAGGTTGAAGCTGGCGTCGATGGCATACCGGCCTTCAGGAAACTTCGACAGGTAGGCTGTAAAACCCGACTGTGCATTTGTTACATCATTATTCTCGTAGCGGTTGTTTGCAGATGCATAGGTGAGCGAGTCTTCTTCGCCGTAGCTAACATTTTTGCCGCTCTGTTTCATGAACTCAACAAAGTCCTGAGGCTTTTGATCATCGATAAAGATGTTACGCACATACTCAACGGCATCGTCACTTTCGGCAGAATTCGGGAAAGCGGAAATAAGCTTTTTGAAATTGTCCAGAGCATCCCGGTTATTTTCGAGATTGAAGTAAGCAATACCCAGCTTAAGGTATGCCTGCGGCAAGTATGGACTATTTTTTACTGCAATGATTTTGTTTAATGGGGTAATTGCCTCCCTGAAGTTTTCTTCACCGAGAAAAGTGTTTGCGATTTCGAGGTTGGCATCGGTCACCAACCCGCTATTTGGAAAGCGCTGTTCGAGGCTTCTTAACAATGTGATCTTTTCGCTGCTGCGGTTGGCTGCACCTGAGATCAGGGCTTTCTGGTACAAGGCATAGTCAGCAGACGGCAGTGTACTGCGGATAACCGCATCATACATATCAAGCGCCTTCTTGTAATTCCTTGTCATGAAATAAGCATCTGCACTCCGTAGAAAGGCATCCTGTTCAACAGGGGTGGAAGCAGTATTAAGTGAGCGGCTGATTTGTTCAAAAAGACTGAGGGCCTGGGTATAGTTTTCTTTTTGCATGTAAGCATACGCAAGGTTATAACGCGCATGCTGGCTATTTACTTCACCATTGCTTGATGGGTTTTTCAGGTAAAGGTTGAGGTACTCAATAGCCTGGTCGAAGTTATTGATGCGGTAAGCAATTTCGCCTTTCCAAAAATTTGTAAAGGGCAGTTGTTGTTCATTGTATGGAAGGGTAAGGATACGCGTAAACAAGTCGTCGGCCTTTTCGATCTGCTGATCATTTACCAGTTCCACTGCACGACCGTAAAGAATTCGGGGGTATATCCTTTTTGAGGTTTCGCTTTTTACGGGGAGGCTCTCGTAAAGGGTGATGGCTTCGCGATAGTTATTCGTACTCGCCAATACACTCACCAGCAATTCACGTGCTTCAGCGTTATAAGTTGACGATGGGTACTGCCCGATAAATGTTTGCAATTCTGTTGCTGCAACATCTGGAAAGCCAAGCTCGAAGGAGAGCTTTGCGTAGTTGAACTGTGAAATCTCCTTTTGAACAGCGTTGCTGCTGTTTGACGCAGAAAACAAAAAGGCACTACGCGCATTAGCTTTCTGATTTGTTTTCAGATAGGAGTCTGCCAGCAGGTACATACTATTTTGTGCAAGAGAGTCTTCTTTTCCACCAAGCTCTTTGAATCCGGTGATTGCTTTATCCAGCTGTTTTGTTTCGTAGTAAGTATAGGCGAGTTCATAGAGATCTTCGCGGCGTACTTTTTCAGCTTTACTTACATAATTTGCCAGGTAGGGTTGCGCTTTCTGATACTCCTTCTTTTGAAAGTAAGCATGACCCAACAACTGTTGCAATTGGATATCATAATATTGACCACCTTTTTTCAGGCTTTCTTCCGCATATTGAATTGCCTTGTCTGTTTCGCCATTGAAGTAGAGTATTTCAGCAATATAATAGGGAACAATCTTTTGGTAAGTGGGTTCATTTTCAACTTTCCTGAAAGAGGCAAGTGCCTCTTTATAATTTTTGTCGTAAAATGAAATAAAGCCGTAATAATAATTTGCGTCGAGGTAATTGGGATCAGTAGGAATTTGCCTGATGGCGTTAAACATAGGTTTAGCCTGTGCAAAATCCTGCGTGGTAAAATAACCGTATGCCTGGTGAAACTTTACGTCTGCAATTTCCCTGTTGCTCAGGTTGCTGATACCTGCTTTCTCGTAATAAGCATTTGCTTCGGTGAAGTTCTGCTTACGAAAATAATATTCGCCAAGATGGTAACTCAATACCTGGTTACGTGGTGTATTGTATTCAAGGTTGATGAAGTCTTTCGCAGCAGATTCAGCAGCAGTTTCGTTTAGTTTTAAGCCGGTAACGATGGTATAGAACCTTGCCTCTTCCTTAACGGTTAGTGGAAGGTTACTCTGCTGAGCGGGGGCATAAAGAATGTTTTTGAATAGCGGGTAAGCAAGGCTGTATTGCTCTTTTTGATAAAGCTCCTTTGCAAGTTTAAAGTCAGCATCGGGGTCGTTGTTAGTTTTGGTAGCCTGGGCGTTTACCTGCCCTATCGTAGCCAAAGCCAATGCTGAGGAAAGGAGAAGTTTTTTATGTATGTTGACCATAAATTAAAGGTAACGGTGGTAAAGAGCGCTTAGTATTCAAGCTTTCTTAATAAAAAGTCAAAAAGAATTTCAAAGATAGTCACAGCCCTGCTGAACAAAGACCATTCCATTTTATGTGGATAAACAATGCATAACATTTCGTATTTAGCACATCTTTCCCGCGAATTCAAGGATAGAGTTTTGGAGTTGAGGCTAACGAAGATTGCACGAGTGAATGAGACCCATGCTGTGAGTGAAGTATTAGGTGCACTTTCGGAAGTTGATCACCGTATATTGCGTATACTTTTAATCTTTGCCGTAGAAACAATAAAAAGCACCTATGTTCGAAAGTACCTGCCAACTAAGGGTTCGTTATGCTGAAACAGACCAGATGAACATTGTTTACTATGGCAACTATGCACAGTACTTTGAAGTTGGCAGAGTTGAAAGCATACGACAGCTTGGTTTCACTTACAAAGACATGGAAGCAATGGGAGTGATTATGCCGGTTGTTGAACTGCAGACAAAATACGTGCGCCCTGCGTATTACGATGACCTGTTAACAGTTAAAACCACGCTCCGTGAAATGCCCCTGGATCACCGGATTGAATTTCACCAGGAGGTATATAACGAGTCGGGAAAACTGCTGACGACAGGCCGGGTTGTATTGTACTTTATCAGGGCAGATAATAAAGCAAAGACCGTAATGCCCGAAGCACTTCGCGATAAGTTAGTCACCTATTTCAACGCTCCATAAGTCGGTCATCAAGCTTTCCAGGTAGTTAGTACCTGAAGCCGATGTTGAAGGGATGGGAATACTTGTGTTCTTAATTGAACAGAGATAAGACCATCCGTTCAATCCGCGCTATCCATGTGCCTTATTATGGACACACCCTAGCCTTAGTAGCGCAATATTTTATTCATCAAAACCCGGCGCAACCAAATGCAGCAACGCTATGTCAGCAACCAGCTGAACTCACAACCGGTAATAATCTCCCCGCCAGTTTTTGATGGCTTGCTTGATATCCTTTGCAGCCATTCCCTCTTCTGCAGCCTTTTTTGCCAACGGTGGAAACTCAGCGTCGGATGCAAAACGGAGCGCAATTACCTGCGACATATTCAACCTGCTGTCGAGTGCTGTGTTGGTCAGGTAGAAATGGCGGAAATTCTCTTCCGCTCGTATGGCACGATCCTGCGCTTTGAGTGCAAATGAACGCGTAAAGATGGTTAAGCTTACAAGAATAAGGGCGATTAAGCAGATAAGTGATGCCGAATAAAGATTGTCGTGGCTGCTGTTTGCCAAGTTTACAAATGAACCAATTAGTAAAGCGAGAACCGCCAGGTAAGTTACAATGTGGTAAGCGGGAACGATCTGGCTATGATTTTTGAAGTTCTGTTCTTTCATATTTATGTTGGTTTAGGTGAAGATAATTATTTAAGTATGTCGAGTATATTGTATAGCTGTCGCACAATCCCCGACGACGAACCGGTGTAGCCATTGATGATGATGGCAAAAGTATACGAACCGGTTTTTCCGTTTACATAGCCTGTAAAACTTCTTGCTCCGCCGATTGAGCCGCTTTTCATCCGCAGGTTGTTGATTTCAGGTAGTGCCTGGTAGAACTGGGTAAAGTAGGGTTTGCTTCTGGCGTATTGCATAGCCGTTGTGAGTGCATGTGCAGTTAACCTGTTCTGTGGAGATAAACCGCTGCCGTCAAGCATGTTGATCTCCGCGGGATCAATGGCACGCTCGCGCCAGAAACGTTTTATCGTTGCGAGCCCGGTATCAGCACTTCCAAACCCCGAATGTTGAAAGGCTATTGTTTTTACCAGGGCTTCGCCATATAGGTTGATGCTTCGTTTTAAGAACCAGTAATTGATACTGTCAAGCGGAGGGGATTGATGTACCAATAGTTTATTTGTGACAACTGTTTGGGAAGTAAACTGAGCACTGTCACGCAATGTACCGATGCTCACGTTTAGCGTATTGAGATGGCTGGAAAGGGTGTTGGTGAATTGTACGGAAGGATCGGGCATGGCCCCGGAAATGGTAAACGGATCCTCACCAAGGGGAATGGTTCCGCGGACAACCCCTGATGTACTGCCTGGCGCAAGGTAAATGACGGCGTTATCCCCGCTACCCCGTTTACCCGTGGTGAGCTCACTTACCAGGTGAACCCCATACATCGGCGGCAATGTTGAAACCACGCTTGCAGGATCACCTTCTTTTCTGCCAGGCTTCAACTTAAGGTCGAATTGATTTTCGCGCCAGTTTAGTGCAGCAACCCCTGCACCATAGTAATTGCCGATGTCATCCCAGATCCAGCCGCCAGGAATAGTCTGGGTTTCCCAGCTTGCCGCATCAACAAGGATATTTCCACTGATGCTTGTTATGCCGGCACTCTTAACTGCCTTAGCAAAATTGTCCAGTAGAACCGTCTCTTTAGTTGCGGGATATCGCCAGCTTCCCAAAGTAGGGTCACCGGATCCGGTAAGCACCAGGTTGCCATTTAATATTCCGCTACTAATGTTGCCGGTGTAACCTAAGGCTGTTTCAAACCTGAATGATGGTTTTAACAACTCAAGAGCGGCAATGCTGGTCAATATCTTCTGGCTGCTTGCGGCAGCCAACCCAACCTGGGCATTATGGTCGTAAACAACTTTACCTGTTTCAGCGTTTACTACGTACAAAGCCACAATCGCATGTTTACCCTGGCTATCGCTTAACAGCTTTCTGATACCGGCGTCGAGTTTTTGTGATAAGCTTTGCGCGAAAAGGGAAATAGGTAAAAAAACAGAAAAAATCAGGAGTTTACACATTCTCATACTTGTGACTACATTGCGCTAAAATTAAAGGATACTTACAACCTCACCAATTGTATGACTAAAGCACCGGTTTCTGCAACCATTATAACCATCGGAGATGAACTGCTGATTGGCCAGACCATAGATACGAACAGTGCCTGGATGGCACAGGAACTTAACAAACTTGGAATATGGGTTAAACGCCGTGTGGCGGTTGGCGACGTGTACGATGAAATCTGGCGTGCACTTGATGAAGAACGTAAGCAGGCAGACATTATATTGATGACCGGTGGACTTGGGCCTACTGCCGACGACATTACCAAGCCATTATTATGCGAGTACTTTGGCGGGAAGATGCGTGTTGATGAAGCAGCACTGGAGAATGTAAAAACCATTTTTCAGAAGTACCTGAACAGGCCCTTGCTCGAGCGAAATCTAAAACAGGCCGAGGTGCCCGATGTTTGTACCGTAATACAAAATGCTAATGGAACTGCGCCAGGCATGTGGTTCGAAAAAGAAGGCACCGTGTTTATTAGTATGCCGGGGGTTCCTTTTGAGATGAAGGGCATGATGCAGGATTACGTTTTGCCCCGGCTCCCCTCTATTTTCCGGTTGCAGTCTGTAGTACATAAAACGCTTTTGGTGGCCGGCATTGGGGAGTCTTTCCTGGCGGAACGGCTAATGGATTATGAAGCGAGCCTGCCGGATTACGTAAAGCTGGCTTACCTCCCGCACTACAGTTTACTTCGCCTAAGGCTAACCGGCCGAGGTGATGACCAGGCAGCGGTACTTGCCGAAGTAAACAGGTTATTCGGCATATTACAGGAGGAAGTAGCCGATGTGATGGTGATCAACGAAGACATAACGCTTGAAGAAGCCATTGGTAAAAACCTGGTCAGGCAAGGAAAAACGCTATCTCTCGCCGAGAGTTGCACTGGCGGATACATCTCACACCTGATAACCCGTGTTCCGGGCTCTTCAGCCTATTATGTCGGAGGAGTTGTTTCTTACGATAACAGCATAAAAGAGCAGGTGCTTGGGGTGAATGCCGACACACTGGATAATTCCGGAGCCGTGAGTGAAGAAACCGTTTGGCAAATGGCTAATGGAGTTCGTCAGTTAATGGCCACCGACTATTCGGTTGCGGTCAGCGGCATTATGGGACCAGGCGGCGGAACGGCTGATAAACCTGTAGGATTGGTTTGGATAGGGGTATCAGGGCATGGTAAAACCGTTACGCAAAAGTTCAACTTTCGCTTTGACCGTACACGGAATATCGAACTCACTGCGGTTAATGCCCTTAACATGTTGAGAATACTTATGCGGGAACACGAAACCGTGGCTTAACACCTCCTTTATACCTTTAGCCATAACAGCGCGTTTTGTTAATGTGCGGCAAAACGGACATCTTTGCAAGCTTGACAAGCTTTGCCAGTTATGATATTCCAATGGATATTGTTTTACCGTACAGTAGTGCGACCCACAGGCAGGTTGGGATACAGCGCAAGGATGTTGAGAAAAGAACAAATGCCCGGACCAAAATCATCCTATCAATAATTACAGCATGGCAACAGTGGATTTGATTATGCCTAAACTTGGCGAGAGTATTACCGAAGCCACCGTTTTGAAATGGCATAAAAAACCAGGCGATCGCGTAGAACTTGATGAAACGGTGCTCGACATTGCCACCGACAAGGTGGACAGTGAAGTACCGTCAACAGCCGAGGGCAGGATCGCTGAAATACTGTATGACGTAAATGATGTAGTTCCCATTGGTAAGGTTATAGCAAGAATTGAAACTGATGTAAACGCAACCTTAGGCAATCAACCAACACCAACTCCCGCTGCAACTCAAACCCAGGCTCCCGCCCAGGTGGAATCAGAACCTACAACAGACGCAATACCTTTCGTTCCACATTCACCGGGGAGTGCAGCACCAATTGCAGGCACCAACCGTTTTTATTCACCATTGGTTTTGAACATTGCGAATAGTGAAGGCATAGCGCTGAGTGAACTTGAACATATGGCAGGCAGCGGGGCTGATGGCAGGGTAACGAAAAAAGATATTCTGCTATACCTGGAAAATAAGCGAACCGGCAGGCCTATACCCATGCGCGGCCAGGAGAAAGCGCCTGAGAAGAGTAGCAAAGACCAGGAGGTTGATTTACCGCAGCAAAAACCGGCACCCGAAAACAAAGCTGTCGAAACAGCGGCAAGCCTGGACGAAATACCTGTTGAGAAGTCAAAGATTGCTGAAGCGCCTGATCGCACCAATGTTGCCCCTCAGCCTGTACAGGGTAATGTTGAAATTATCGAAATGGACCGTATGCGTAAGCTGATCGCTAAACATATGGTAGACAGTAAGCATACCAGCCCGCATGTAACCAGCTTTTCAGAAGCCGACGTGACCAATATGGTGATGTGGCGTGAAAAGGTGAAAAAAGACTTTGAACATCGCGAAGGAACGAAAATCACGTTCACCCCAATGTTTATTGAGTGCGTAGCAAAGGTGATTAAACAATTTCCATTTGTTAATTGCTCTGTCGATGGAGAACGGATTATTTTAAAAAAGGATATCAACATTGGTATGGCCACTGCCCTACCTAGTGGCAACCTGATTGTTCCGATCATAAAAAATGCCGACCACCTGAACCTTGTAGGCTTAAGTAAGTCGGTAAACTCTCTTGCTGATAATGCCCGTAAAAATGCATTAAAGTCGGATGACATATCCGGTGGCACGTTCACCATTACAAACGTGGGTACATTCGGGAGCCTTATGGGTACACCAATCATTAATCAACCCCAGGTAGCGATTCTAGCGGTTGGTGCAATTAAGAAAAGACCCGTTGTAATAGAAACTACGGACGGTGATGCTATCGGGATCCGGCATATGATGTACCTCTCACTTAGCTACGATCACCGGGTTGTAGATGGTAGTGTCGGGGCGAGCTTTTTAACCGCAGTAGCAAAAGAATTTGAAAACTGGGACGTTAACCGCAAAACATAGCATTCGGCAGATTATTGAATTCCGGTAAGTTAAATGTGCGGGTTGCCCGACAAATAGCCATGTTAAAAAAATTAAAGCTTTTCAAAGCCAACTTCTTCTTGTTGGCTTTTTTCATCTCGATACAGGTTAACGGGCAAACCCCGGGGCTTGGAACCTGGAACGTAATAAACGGCAAGTTTACCTTTAATAACAAGTGGAGTACCTTTTTTGAAGCACAAGCACGTTCCCAAAAATTTTATTACGACTTTCATTACCACGAGTATAAAGGAGGCATAGGCTACAATTTTCGAAAGCAGCTTTCGGTAGTGGTCGCGATGGGTCAGTATGTAACCTATTCGCCGGATGCGAATTTCAAGACTGTACAAACAAGCGAATTCAGGACCTGGCAGCAGTTTACCGTAACAAACGATATTGACCGGGTAAAACTTGAGCATCGCTACCGCGTGGAACAACGTTTTTTTAGCTCCGGTTTCAGAAATCGTTTCCGGTACCGTGTTAATGCCATTCTGCCGTTGAATAAACGGGAGGTAGAAACAAATACGGTGTACCTGAATTCCTTTAACGAAATATTCCTTAACAACCGGAAACCCCACTTCGAGCGGAATAGATTTTTTCTCGGCGTAGGGTACCAGTTTTCGGAACTCTTTACCTTGCAGTCGGGCTACCTAAGACAATACGACTACCGTGCCGACGGCGCCGGAACGGTGAAAGATTACTTTCAAACATCATTGCTTTTTAGCATCAATGAGTCACGAAGTGAAAGGGGAAGACGCCCCGGATCAGTTGACTAATGTTTTTGTACTGCAATTTCAGTTCCTTTGTTGTAACCCTGCGCTACATCCCCTTCAGGAATTTTTGGCCTGGCAATCGTTATCGACAGGTTAAACCGTTCTAATTATTTATGATATAATAAGTGTTATGATGTAAATTGATGTGAAGTTCACCAAAGCACATCGTATGAAAACATTGTCTGAAACATGGTTTGCTGAAGGCTATATCGATTTCGAGCTCAAAAAATATACATTGCTGGCCTATCTGCAGGAAGTTGGAAAATACTTCAATGAGCATAAGCTATATCCCCAACTTGCTGATGTAATCTTTCATTACAACAACATTGTTTCATTTAGGGAAAACAAAAAGTTTCTCCAGGAGCACTTTCCAAAACAGCTTACAGAGATTAACATCAAAAAACTTCAACTCGTTTACGAGCGAATGATTGAAGACGATGAACTGATGAAGGAACTTGAAGAGATCATCCAATTTTCTGCAACCAGGATCAAAGGCACGATCCAGAATGGAGCGGAAATATATGAATATGTTGAAACCAAACTGATCATAGCCCCGGTTGGCCTTGTACCGCTCGATACTAATGAAGGTTACCTTATGTTGCGCGATGTAAAGGGAAATGCAACAACAGTGTATCATTACCGGCTTTCCATTTTTGAAAAACACGATGAAAAGTACCGCGGTATCCATACCCATTATATTCAGCAATGGCAGCGGAGTGTGAGCAACTCACCCGAAAGCATAAAAGCGGAACTCATCCGAAACCGTAAAGAACTGCCAAACCCGGCAGTGTATCATATCGACACTGACCTCGCCTATCCGCTTGAAGAAACGTTGTTGCCGATAGCAAAGCGATCTTTTGTAAAGTTCATCAGCAAATAATCCTGCCATTTACACCTGTCTACGCTCCAGAGATTGATGATCATTCCGGCTGTCGGGGAATTATTATGCCCAGGTAAAAGCCAGCTATTTCCAACGTTTTTGTTATTGAACCTAATCCAAAAAACGACTGTTGCCAGCAGCATACTGCGGTCCTGAAGGAACATATTTAACCAACAGCTCGAATGCAGTTGCATGGCTAGTTCATAACGATACAAACTCTGCACGAATGTTCCTGGTGGCGAACCGGACATGGATCCCTCATTATTGTCGCCAACGAACCGGGTTCTGTTGGGTTTCAAATCCGGATGTACTGTTGGCAATACAATTTGGTGCAACAGTTTGGATCTAAAACCAGAACGATAGGAGGTTTTGAAAACAAAAAGGCTGCCTTCGAAAAGGCAGCCTGAAAATTGATCACCGCTGTATTAAAGTTCGGAGGTATTCCTTTTTTTGCGTTCGTCGCGAACTTTCTTAATTCCGTAGCCAACGCCCGCAGCTATGAGTACCGTAAGACCGCCGTCGATGGGTACATCAGGATCCTCACCCGGATCCTGAGCATAAGTAATAATCGGCAGCAATGCGGCTGCAACAGATAGAAGAGAAAAAACAATTTTTGTTTTTAATGCTTGCTTCATATAAATAATGGATTCTAATTGATGATTTTTATAGTTTCTTTTTTGTTGCCTGCTGAAATAATCTCAAGTATATATTGTCCTTTCAACAAGCGGTTACCAGCATTGATCGGTTCGGTACTGCTACCCTCTTCATGAGAAACCTGGCTGGTTAACACTGCCTGTCCTAATGCATTTACCAAACGCACCGTGTACAATCCCTGTGGCTTGTTCACAAACTGAAGATTGATCATTCCATTTGTAACCGGATTTGGATAGACCTGGAAGAACGACCTTTTCTTACCAACTTCTACGTTTACTACAGCACTGTACTGTTCTTGTCCCCCAGTTGAAACTATTTTGATCCGGTAGAAGTTAGACCCTTCTGATACAGTTTTGTCTAGCCATTGATAGGTTGCGTCACCATTGTTCAAGGCTTTTTGTGAATTAACAGCGTTAAAGGTACGACCGTCGGTTGATTTTTCAACTTCGTAGCTAGCGGTATTTGTCTCATTTTGTACTTTCCACTCCAGGGCGATGTTGTTACCCTGCTGCAACGCTTTCACCGAACGCATTGTTACGGGAAGCGCATTTGCCGGACTCAACACGATCATAAACCGGTCGTTTGCTGAAGATCCGGGGTCTGCATTAACATCAAAGGATACAGTAGTGGTGGTTGTAAGACTTACTGGAATTTGCGTGTTTTTGTATTTGTCTACAACATATCCAACTAAACCTTCAGGCATGTTTTTACCGGTTACTTCCAGTTGATAAGACTTCACACCCATGTTCGTTATATCAAGGTAAATCGTATCTGTTGCAGCAACCTCATGGCGTTTTTCAACGATCATCAGCTTGTTCTCCCTGCGTAATCCAAGGTTTTCTGCGAAGTTGCTGATCTTGATTACGTCTTCATGAGTTACAGCCGGTGAGTATGATTTATCAAACCGAACCCTCGTGCCATCTGCGAGCGTTGTGCTATTGTCGGCAGCTACGATCATCAGGTTGGTTAAGAGTTGGGGCTGCGCGTCCTGTGTTCTGAACGGATTAACTGTAGATACCTGATCCGTTTTTGAAGCTTCGGTAAATACAACGTTAGCATCGCTACCTGAAGCCTTCAACAGGAAGGCCTGACCTGAATGAAGGTAACGAAGCGTATTGTCACTGGTTGTTCCACCAGCAATTTCAGGAGTTTGACGGTAGGTATTTGCCCCTGTTCTTTCTACTACCCTAAAGCCTCCCACACCAAAACGCCCGGTGAGGTTTGCATCCCAAATGTAGTACTGCTGGTTCAGGTTGGGTGTAGTTGCTATGGTTTCGAAGTCGACAGGTGACGCGTAAGGATTACCCACAAGTGTATAGCCTGGGCCGGTTGATGAAACCACCTGCGCTTGGGTACCCATTTTAAGGTTTCCCATGCTACGGAGGGTTGTTGGGGTATGAAGGCTGTTGAATGGTGTAGCGGTCCTATCTCCCCTTACGAATAACATGTAACCAGGATTTGTTGACAATGGAACCAATGTGGAAGGAACATTCGACCACGTTGCACCTGCCGTTCCACCCTGATTGTGCATCAATATTGATGAAGCCGGTGAAGTCATATCAAATCCATTTGAACCATTAAACAGTGGTGAGGTGATGATTGTACCAGAGTCTGCAATGTTGCGTCCATTCTCCTGCCAGGTTTCCCTGATGGTGCGTGAACCCGCAACTGGTACACTCAACAGGCGCCATGCTCTTCTGCCGTTATCAGGAATGTAACGTTCAACTGTAACCTCGCCATTTATTGTCCCGGAAGATGGTCCTACCGATGCAGTACCAGCAGCACCTGATCTTACGATCATATTAGCTCCACCGGTAACAGTAAGCGTACCATTAACTGTGATGTCGAAGCCCGTACCGTCGTTGATGTTGAGTTGACTACCTGTAGTTACCGTTAGCGCACCAGAAGGTGACACTGTTGTTTGATCGGTAGTAACAGGGCTTGCAACAGCAACCGCATGACCCACGGTTATTGTACCAGCCCTGAAGTCGGGGCTGATTGTAGCCGGACTAATTACAGTGGTGCTGAAGTTATCTGGCGATGACTCCCAGGTATTTGCATCACCCCAATTGCCGTTCTGGCGTGTACGGAAGTTGTCAGTAATACTACTTCCTGCAGAGCTGCCAGAAGTTGAACCCGTTCCGGCTGCACTAAATGCTGTCAGGACGTTATCACCATTTCTTGCCTGAATCGTAAAGCTGTAGCTGGTTGATGGAGTCAGACCCGTAACGGTTCTTGTTCCCCAAGCTGCAATTGTCTGGAACACCGGTGTTGCTCCAAGTGTACCATTTGCCTGTACATACTGTCCCCCTACTGCAATTGCATAAACTGTTGTTGCAGGATTACCGTTTGCTGAAGAGGCAAGCGATACATCAAGTGTGCTGGTTGTAGCATTGCTTACCGTTGGTGCACCTGGTGTGTTTGCCAGGGTGTAAAACGCTACGTCGTTGCCATTGCTGGTTCCACCGGCGTTAACACCAACAGCACGGTAGTGGTATTGGGTATTTGGGGCAAGTGATGATATTGTTGCTGAAACCGCGGTTGCTGATGTACCCGTAACCGGTGAAGGTGTAGCAGGAACAGAAGAACCATAAGCGGCTGTAAGCCCATATTCAAACGTAACGGTGGTTGAAGAACCATTTGCATTAACAGAACCATTCAATGTGGCAGCAGTTGTGCTAACCGCAGTCGGTGCATTGGTGGTAACGGTTGCTGAATTCGGAGGAGCAAGTGTTGAACCCGTTCCGGCTGCACTAGATGCTGTCAGAACGTTATCGCCGTTTCTTGCCTGGGCGGTAAAGCTATAGCTGGTTGAAGGGGTCAGACCGGTAACGGTTCTTGTTCCCCATGCTGCAATTGTCTGGAACACCGGTGTTGCTCCAAGTGTACCATTTGCCTGTACATACTGGCCACCTACTGCAATTGCATAAACTGTTGTTGCAGGATTACCGTTTGCTGAAGAGGCAAGCGATACATCAAGTGTATTGGTAGTAGCATTGCTTACCGTTGGTGCACCTGGTGTGTTTGCCAGGGTGTAAAACGCTACGTCGTTGCCATTGCTGGTTCCACCGGCGTTAACACCAACAGCACGGTAGTGGTATTGGGTATTTGGAGCAAATGATGATATTGTTGCTGAAACCGCGGTTGCTGATGTACCCGTAACCGGTGAAGGTGTAGCAGGAACAGAAGAACCATAAGCGGCTGTAAGCCCATATTCAAACGTAACGGTGGTTGAAGAACCATTCGCATTAACAGAACCGTTCAATGTGGCAGCAGTTGTGCTAACCGCAGTCGGTGCATTGGTGGTAACGGTTGCTGAATTCGGAGGAGCAAGTGTTGAACCCGTTCCGGCTGCACTAGATGCTGTCAGAACGTTATCGCCGTTTCTTGCCTGGGCGGTAAAGCTATAGCTGGTTGAAGGGGTCAGACCGGTAACGGTTCTTGTTCCCCATGCTGCAATTGTCTGGAACACCGGTGTTGCTCCAAGTGTACCATTTGCCTGTACATACTGTCCACCTACTGCAATCGCATAAACTGTTGTTGCAGGATTACCGTTTGCTGAAGAGGCAAGCGATACATCAAGTGTATTGGTAGTAGCATTGCTTACCGTTGGTGCACCTGGTGTGTTTGCCAGGGTGTAAAACGCTACGTCGTTGCCATTGCTGGTTCCACCTGCGTTAACACCAACAGCACGGTAGTGGTATTGGGTATTTGGGGCAAGTGATGATATTGTTGCTGAAACCGCGGTTGCTGATGTACCCGTAACCGGTGAAGGTGTAGCAGGAACAGAAGAACCATAAGCGGCTGTAAGCCCATATTCAAACGTAACGGTGGTTGAAGAACCATTCGCATTAACAGAACCGTTCAATGTGGCAGCAGTTGTGCTAACCGCAGTTGGTGCATTGGTGGTAACGGTTGCTGAATTCGGAGGAGCAAGTGTTGAACCTGTTCCGGCTGCACTAAATGCTGTCAGAACGTTATCGCCGTTTCTTGCCTGGGTGGTAAAGCTGTAGCTGGTTGAAGGGGTCAGACCGGTAACGGTTCTTGTTCCCCATGCTGCAATTGTCTGGAACACCGGTGTTGCTCCGAGTGTACCATTTGCCTGTACATACTGTCCACCTACTGCAATTGCATAAACTGTTGTTGCAGGATTGCCGTTTGCTGAAGAGGCAAGCGATACATCAAGTGTGCTGGTAGTAGCATTGCTTACTGTTGGTGCACCTGGTGTGTTTGCCAGGGTGTAAAACGCTACGTCGTTGCCATTGCTGGTTCCGCCTGCGTTAACACCAACAGCACGGTAATGGTATTGGGTATTGGGTGCAAGTGACGATATTGTTGCTGAAACTGCGGTTGCTGATGTACCCGTAACCGGTGAAGGTGTAGCAGGAACAGAAGAACCATAAGCGGCTGTAAGGCCATATTCAAACGTAACGGTGGTTGAAGAACCATTTGCATTAACAGAACCGTTCAATGTGGCAGCAGTTGTGCTAACCGAAGTTGGTGCATTGGTAGTAACGGTTGCTGAATTCGGAGGAGCAAGTGTTGAACCCGTTCCGGCCGCACTGAATGCTGTCAGGACGTTATCGCCATTTCTTGCCTGGGTCGTAAAGCTGTAGCTGGTTGAGGGGGTCAGACCGGTAACGGTTCTTGTTCCCCATGCTGCAATTGTCTGGAACACCGGTGTTGCTCCGAGTGTACCATTTGCCTGTACATACTGTCCCCCTACTGCAATTGCATAAACTGTTGTTGCAGGATTACCGTTTGCTGAAGAGGCAAGCGATACATCAAGTGTGCTGGTAGTAGCATTGCTTACTGTTGGTGCACCTGGTGTGTTTGCCAGGGTGTAAAACGCTACGTCGTTGCCATTGCTGGTTCCACCTGCGTTAACACCAACAGCACGGTAGTGGTATTGGGTATTTGGACCAAGTGATGATATTGTTGCTGAAACCGCGGTTGCTGATGTACCCGTAACCGATGAAGGTGTAGCAGGAACAGAAGAACCATAAGCGGCTGTAAGGCCATATTCAAACGTAACCGTGGTTGAAGAACCATTTGCATTAACGGAACCGTTCAATGTGGCAGCAGTTGTGCTAACCGCAGTTGGTGCATTGGTAATAACGGTTGCTGAATTCGGAGGAGCAAGTGTTGAACCCGTTCCGGCTGCACTGAATGCTGTCAGGACGTTATCGCCGTTTCTTGCCTGGGTGGTAAAGCTATAGCTGGTTGAAGGGGTCAGACCGGTAACGGTTCTTGTTCCCCATGCTGCAATTGTCTGGAACACCGGTGTTGCTCCGAGTGTACCATTTGCCTGTACATACTGTCCACCTACTGCAATTGCATAAACTGTTGTTGCAGGATTGCCGTTTGCTGAAGAGGCAAGCGATACATCAAGTGTGCTGGTAGTAGCATTGCTTACCGTTGGTGCACCTGGTGTGTTTGCCAGGGTGTAAAACGCTACGTCGTTGCCATTGCTGGTTCCACCTGCGTTAACACCAACAGCACGGTAGTGGTATTGGGTATTTGGGGCAAGTGATGATATTGTTGCTGAAACCGCGGTTGCTGATGTACCCGTAACCGGTGAAGGTGTAGCAGGAACAGAAGAACCATAAGCGGCTGTAAGGCCATATTCAAACGTAACCGTGGTTGAAGAACCATTTGCATTAACAGAACCGTTCAATGTAGCAGCAGTTGTGCTAACCGAAGTTGGTGCATTGGTAGTAACGGTTGCGGTTGCATTTTCATTTACATCAGTAACAGTTACCAATAGTGTTTGGTCGGCCGTGGTCTTGCCATCGCTTACCCTCACTACAACTTCATATACGTTATCACCGTTAGCATCAGCTGGACTTTCAAAGTTTGGAGCAGTGTTAAATGATAATACCCCGGTGCTTGAAATGCTAAACTGGCTAGCGTCTGCTCCACAACTAATGGCGTAGGTAAGTGGGTCATTGTCTGCATCGGTGGCTGCAATTGTTCTAACCACCGTGCTGTTCTCCGCTATCGAAGCCGTGGTGTTGCTACCTCCCGAAAGTACCGGAGGTTGATTGTTGGGAACGATGCTGACAAATGAGTTCTGCGTATAAGATCCCCCATTTACAGGTGTCGTTGAACCGGTAGTCTGATAAAATGGTTGTTGTTCATTAGTGACATCCCCAAAAACAAGCACCTGGAAATAAAAATAGTTTGCTCCCGTGCTTCCACCATTGGCCAAACTTGCCAGGATGGTATTGTCACGGTTAAAGTTACTCGGACAGCCATTAAACTGTATACTAAAAACCTGTTGTTCAACCCCTACGGTCCAACTGTGATCAACTGTTCCAGCGCCGGCAAACACAAAGGTGTAGACATAATAAGAAACCCCATTTACTGTTTGGGTGGAAAGGTTTACCTCCCGACTTTGGGTTCCCAGGTTATTCACCAAAAAAGAAGGAATTAAACCACCAATCCCGGCAACCGGGCCAAGACCATTCGCCGTGGTCACGGGAGAGCCAGTGGTATAAAAAGGCTGAGGCGTTGTTGTAGCAGGTACCAATAAGGTCAAACTTAACTGCTCATCTTTGCCAGAAAATGTAGTAGAAGATTTAAAATAAACATCAACTGAATTTACTGTAGCGCCAGGCCTGATCGAGGCCTGCATCTGAGGAGCTTGTGCAAAAGCACCCGGTATACTCATTAAAGAAAGAACAAATAGAAAGAAAATTGTAAAGAGATGCTTCATAAAACGATGATGAGGATTAGAATTTGGATTAGCAGCAGCCGATTCCGGATTTTTAACAAAATGCTGGCGAATGTATTTCATATTTAACAAAGTCTACAATTAAAAAACCGTGAACTCATTATACAGGGCTAGATGAAATGTTGCAGGCTTTTGACAGTTAGGACATCAAACAGGTATAATGGATGGCCAGATGAGCGGCTACTAATAAGAGGTGATACATAGATTTGCATGTAGGTTGTAGTTTGGTAACAAGCTGTAACGAAAAGGAGCGTGCTTTATTTTAGAAGGAGGCTCTTTTTACGCAACAAAGTCAAGCTCGTATCCGAATAAGGCGAAATAGATATTCTGAAGCTGGTGCAGGGTTGTTATCTTTTCAACCGGCAATTTCTTACCTGCAAGCGAAATAACAAACTCATGATCTTCGCCGCCTAGCTCAATTAACGCTTTCACCCATCCTTGTTTATGTTTTTGGAACCCGGCTGCTTCGAGCAATTTGGCGGATAATTTTACCGGTTCGAATTCTTCCAGGCTTTTGAATATAGGCTCCAATTGGATCAGGTCATCCTCGAAAGGTTCAACACGGTGCTCCATTCTCGACGATCCATAACCGATCGTATCAATTCTTATTTCAGCTATCTCGACCATTAAAGCAGTAAGTGTAATCTTTGGGTTTACCAAAGCAGGGTTCCAGGTAATCAGGTTGCCCAACCGTAATTCATTTAGTTTGATCATAGCCAAAATTGATGTTTATATATCTTTAAACATACTACAATCTTAGCTAATGCTTAGGTTACTGTTAGGTTAACAGCAAGGCGATCATTACAAGCTGGGGGCAGGTGTTTATCGCCATACAAGTGCGCCATGTTGGGGACCTTGCGGCAACAATGCTGAATTGAATTCAGGAAACGAGCATTTCCTTATCTAGAAGTAATTAACAGCATTGAACACATGTATGCCTGGATACCAATAAGCATAGCGGGTATGAACTTCAGCAGATCCCAAATAAGGTAGCTTGACTCATTGTTGATTAATCTGCTTGTATGATTGGTTTAAGGATTATGGTGTGCGGACAACCCGGTAATTCCGTCGCAGGTGGCTAACGATTTGCGATGGAGATTAACGGGTCGGGTCCAAAACAATCCGTGCGACGAAAAGTGAAATTAAGTGAGTGACACCTTGCGTACGGAGTTCATCGGGGCGGGCAACGATGCTCAACCCATATTCCTCTGCTGGTTACTAAAAAAACATTTCTGAATGAAACGTCTTGTTTAGTTAAGCTTAGAACTGGATCTACAGGCGGTAATCACGGGATGGTAAGGAATAATTACCGTTAATGGATTTTTAATATTATATATATCGTAGTATTTAAGTTCACCTTTTAAGCAGCTGAAAATATTAAACGCCTAGCTTCGCGGTTCAATTTTAAAAACTAATATCATGGAAGCAACCATTGTATTGAAAACCCAGGACTTTACCCCGGATTTTGCAGACGGACTGATTAAAGTATTTGGAACAGAAGCGATGTTGAATATAAAAGTGGAGTATGATTTGAATCCTTCAAAAGATGCAAATGCCAGTCAAAATTCAAATGCTGCAGATGGCGCAGCTCCGAAAAGAAGAGGCAGAAAGCCAGGTTCGAAAAATGTGGTTAGTGAAGTTGAGGCAGCACCAAAAAAACGCGGACGTAAACCAAAGGTCGCTGCAGAATAACGCTTCTTACCATACACAAACGAATTGACCAGCCCGATAGCTGGTCTTTTTCATTTATAGCAGTTTGTATATAGTGCCTTGGGCTAAGCTGTCATTTGGCGTTGTCATTCTGATCGGATCAAGGTCAAATTCGCTGACAGGTTACAACGAATGGCTGCTGGCGGGTAAACGGCTACAGAGCGCTGAACACGTATCATTATGTGAATTCTAATGATTTCGAAAAAATTTAAGCATCCAGGCAATAAATCTTACAATATGACCAATCCGGTTATCCGCTAACCTCTTCTGCTTACAGGGTACCGGTAAATTGGTGTTGTTTTACATCATGATAGCAACGGATACAAACTCCGGCAGGTATCAGGAAAACGAGAACTAATCCAACTATTCTATTCAAAATCTTATTCATCCAAACAAACCAATTCTTATGAAAACACTTGCACAATCAACCGACACTCAACTGGTTCATGCGTTTCAACAAGGAAACAGCCTTGCCCTGGAAGTACTGATCAACCGGTACAAAGACAAGATTTTTGCTTCAATTCTTTTTCTTGTTAAAGACAAATACCTTGCTGAAGACTTGTTCCAGGATGCATTTATTAAGGTGATTGACACCATTCGCAAAGATCGTTACAGCGAAGAAGGCAAGTTTTTACCATGGGCAATGCGTATCGCCCACAACCTGTGTGTTGATCATTTTCGTAAAGTAAAGCGTACCCCATCTATCAAGACCAGCGACGACAGGGACATTTTCGAGGTGATCAATATGTCCGAAGCCGGGGCGGATAGCAAAATCATGCAATCACAATCACACGATAGCGTAAGAAAGATGTTAGATTTACTGCCTGATGAGCAAAGAGAAGTGATCGTTCTACGCCACTACGCTGACCTCAGCTTTAAAGAAATCGCCGAAATGACCAATTGCAGCATTAATACTTCACTTGGAAGAATGCGCTATGGTTTGATCAACCTCAGAAAAATGATGACCGAAAAACAAATCGCCATCTGATAATTATACTTAGTAGGCCGTCGCACTGAAGAGGCTGTTTAATAGAAGGGAGCACTATCCGGAGACGGATTTGCTCCCTTTTTTATTTGCGCACCTTCCGTAACAGGGGTAAAATGCGGGCAATCATTTCTGCCGTACACAACACTCCTATTCCATGCGATCACCAAAACCATGGACAAAGGAATATAGTCAGACTACTTCTTCTGTGCAGCAACAACAATTGTTGACAGTACCAAACAGATATTGTTGTGCAAACAGCACTGGTTGGGAGTATTTCCATACGAGCGGCTTATTTACTACCCTACCCTGCCAAGTCTGTTGCAAACCGCATCCATGGACGGATTTCACTGGCTTTGCGGAAATTAGCTGTTATGTAACCCGACTTTGTTCCTCCAAGATACCCTTGTAGTAAAGTATCCATAACGGCGGTCGTCTGTAAACAGGGCTGACCTTGAATGCTTAACCAAGCTGTCCTTTTTTTGTGCATACAGCACTGGCGCTTATCAAACTGGTATCTGACAACTGTACTGGTGAAGTTTCCTGGCAATAGCCCGCGTTAATAACATAATGGTGGGCCAATGCACCAGTTTCGATCACGCCAAGGCCTCGAATGTACGAGTCCGCGTGAAATTCAGAACAGACTTGCCTGGTAGATTTTCGTTATAGGATAGGCACGCTAGGGCAAATTCAAGCATCTGACTTGGGATTAACAGGGTTCAACGGCCGTATGCCTTCCGCCAAACGGCAGTGCCTCATACGGGCGACCGCTTCATTATTTCCGACTGGATAAGACCAATATGGGCTGAGAAACCCGCCTGGCTTGATGATGGGCAAAAAAAAAGGCCCCGATCGTAAGTGATCGGAGCCTTAAATGATTGGTGATAATTTTATTTCTGAACAACAACCTTAGTTGTAGAAACTTCTTTGTCTTTGTCAAGGATCTTAACATAGTAAGTGCCGCTCGCCAAATTTGAAAGATTGATGGAACGGTTCAGCGTTTTAGATGCATTAGCCGCTACTTCCTCGCCTGATCCGCTAAAAACTGCGATTGTCGCGTTCTCACGTCCGCGAGGCAACCTTACATTTACCAGTCCTGAAGTAACAGTAGGGTAAACAGTAGGCGTTGTTTTCTCAACAACCGCTTCTATCACAGGTTTGGTTACCTGTACCTGTTCTGCAGCACCTACGTAAGACAGCTTAGATCCATTAGGACTGTTGCCGTTTAAAGGCGATTTTGACTGTTCGTTTTTGTAAAACGGTGCTTTGTAGTTGGTAATATCGCCGAGGGTGTTTGATTGGAAGTACCAATAAGCGCTTCCCTGTGCGCCACCAGATGGCAGGTTAACCAAAAGTGCTTTTGTTGGATCACAATCTGAAGTACAGCCGTTGAACTGGATGCTGAACATTTTTTGTTCTACGCCCGCCGTCCAGTTATGCTTGGTGTTGGCTGTACCAGCAAAAATAAAGGTGTATATAAAATAAGGAACCTCATCAATTGTTTGCTTGCTTACCACAACTTCCCTTGAAGTGCTCCCCAGATTAACCTCGAGAAAAGAGGGCTGGAGGCCTGCGATACCTCTAACCGGACCGGTAGTGTTTGCAGTTACACCTGCAGAACCCAGGGTTGGTGCGGGGGTAACCGATGCTGGAACAGCTAAAACAAAGGTCATAGACTCATCCCTTTGCGAAAACGTTTCAGAAGGCTTAAGGTAAATGTCAACCGTACGTGGCGAACTGCCTTTACGCAACGAACCTTGCATCGTTTGAGCAGAGACCCCCAGGGCTGAAAGAACCAAGAAGCCAGCCACTAAACTTTTCGAAAAAAATGCTTTTGTCATATGTAAGATTGTGAGATGATTGATAAAGATGATAAAATCCGGCTATAGGTTGTCTTTGGCCCTGATTTGCTTGATAAAAGCACACAATACTGCCCCGGTTTGTACCACAAAACTACAGCGTATTTGTCCATTAGCCTATTAAATTCCGTTTAAAAGGTAAGAAGAAATCCTTATATTCCACAGCTATTTTCAATTCAGCTATAATGATTAAGGGCAATAGGTATCAACTTATTAAGTGCCAGGCATTATGCCCTAAGTCGCGCTCGTCATCCAGGGTTTCCGCTTATTAAACGACATTTCTTACACAATCGTATTTATCCCCCAAAAATGTTGTCAATTAAAGTTCCTAAGTTTGAACCCAAACCCTTTGGTTAATCTTCCGACCATTCAATTAACTTTTTCGAAGACCTTAATACCTCGCGACCTAAACAAGAAAACTACCCTAATAAGTAGACACCCCTTTAGCCCCGTGCCCCGCTTGTCAAATGAGAGTCGCCATTGGGAAATTGCAACCTTATATTCTTTCTGATCAGCAGCAAATCTTTATATCTTGGTTCCTGCATGGTAACGAGACTACTATACCTTCTGCTGTTGCCGAACCTCCTGAGCGCACAGTTTCTTTTTACTAACCTGAAACCGGAAGACGGGCTTTCCTCCCGGGAAGCAAGATGCACTTACACCGACAGCGAAGGTTACGTATGGATCGGAACCGAAAACGGCCTGAACCGCTACGATGGCAGTCACTTCAGAACCTGGAACCACCAGCACACGGAGTACCCTCCCTCGCTAGGTACGGCCATTTACACCATCCTCGAACACAACAATGACGAATTGTGGTTTGGCACGAATTCCGGCGCAGGCATATACTCAAAGAGTAAAAATGCCTTTCGCGAACTTCCCGTTAAGACCACCCACCCGGTAAAGTCAACCGTAATAAAGCTTTTAAAAGACAAGTCAGGCACTACCTGGATGGCGACCGGGCGCGGACTCTTCATCTACGCTCAAAGCGCTTTTGTAAATGCAGCGGAAAGATACCCTCACCTGAAAGCACTTGATACCGCGCTTATTCTTCAGGGTTCCATTGCTTACGACCCTGTTCGCGATTACCTCTGGGTGGGTACGCCAAAAGGCCTGTTCTGCATAGATCTGCATAAACAACAATTGTATTCGGCAAACAACAATCCTTATCGCTGGCCCATATTTGTTCAGGCCCAGGTACTTTCCATTGCCTTAAATCGCAGTGGCAGCATAGCCGTTAGCACATTAAGCGATCACGGACTATTGTTTTACGACTTCAAAACGAATCATTTTGAAGAAACCCCCATCATCAACAACAATAACCTTTGGAACCTAAAAGACGGTTGCAATACCCTGTTCTACGACTCAGACAATCGTTTGTGGATATCTACCCACCGGTATACTTCATTTATCCGGCTGGCAGATGGCCGATTTGAAAATATAGCGTATAACCGCGACATGCCTTATTCGATTGCCTATGGCTTTTTTTACGATGCGTTCCAGGATAAATTCGGCAACATCTGGCTGTCAACAATTAATGGCGTTAGCAAACTTGAGCCGCAGAACTTTCTGCTGAATATTATCAAATCGCCCACCTACCCCTACTTCCTGTCCGTAGAATTTGGAAACATCAATGCATTCGCAACAGATAAGGCAGGCAATTATTGGCTCGGAAAAATGGATGGGCTCGTAAAATACGCCACCCCTAACAAAACCTTCACTCATTTTTCACCCACATCCAATATCTACTGGAACGAATTATTTGACCTGAAGTGGATCAACAACAAGTTGTGGTGCGGCAGTAGTCATGGCATCTGGATCCTGGATCCGGCGACAGGACGGTTTACGGCATTTGGCTTTAAAAACGACATGGAGCGTTTTAGCGGGCCCATTTCGTGGATCCGGGAAGACCAGCGTGGTTTTGTATGGTTCGGAATATGGAACTCGGGCGTGTTCAGGTTTGATCCAGCCAGCAAAACCTGTATACAGTTCAACGGATCCAGCCCAAAATGGGGAGACATGAACATGAAGCGAAGTTTTGCTTGCCTTGAAACAAGTGATGGTCATATCTGGGTAAGTGGATCTTCCGATGGTGTACGCATATTTGATCCGAAAACCGAAATTTTCCGCGGGCCGGTCGACCCAAGGCTTACAAACATAAGTGTGTACTCAATGGCTGACCACAATGGTGGCATCTGGTTAAGTACCCCTTCCAAACTGCTGAAATGCACCTATTCCGGAAAAGTTGTTGACTCGGTAACGGAAACGGAAGGACTGCCTCCTTACAGGCTCTCCGACCTTTGTGTAGATAGTAAAAATCGCTTGTGGGGTGTATCCCGCGAAGGTTTGTATTGCATCGATCTGGGAACAAATGCCGTCTCGAAGGTAAATGTCAAAGCCACATTCTCGTTTAACGATCACTGGAACAGCCTTGTTCAACAGGGTGATACCCTGTATGCTGCAATGCTGGATCACCTCGTGGTAATCGACAGCCGCAAGTACCGGCAACATCAACAGCCCTCAGCACCACTCATTTCCGGTTTCCGGGTATTCCAGGATGAGAAACCTTTCGACAAAAATAAAGTGATACAATTGAGCTTTCAGCAGAATCATTTTTCATTCGACTTTTCCTCGCCTAATCACAACGATTTACCCGACCTGCAATACGCGTACAAACTGGAAGGCTTCGACAAAGACTGGAATTATTGTGAGCGGAATCAAACGGCCACCTATACCAATGTACCCGCGGGCAAGTACGTCTTCAAAGTAAAAAGCAGCGAGGGCACGAGGAACACCGGCGCCTTGATTACAGCCATCTCAATTACAGTACGGCCTCCCTTCTATCAAACCTGGTGGTTTGCAGGCATCGTTCTTTTGTTACTGCTGGTGCTGGCCTGGCAATTTTACAAATGGCGAAAAAAAGTAAAACTCCGGCGCAATGTTAATACCACCATCGACTACTTCGCAAATTCGATCTACGGCGAAAATTCAGTCAACGAAATCTGCTGGGATATTGCCCGTAACTGTATTTCCCAGCTCCAGTTTGAGGATTGCGTGGTGTACCTGCTCGACAAAGAAACAAACAAGCTAGTACAAAAAGCTGCTTACGGGCCCAAGAACCCTAGGGGGCATGAGATCATCAACCCTATCATGATCGACATTGGTAAAGGCATCGTTGGCACCGTTGCGGAAACGGGTAAACCGCTGATGATCGGCGACACTACGGTTGATGAAAGATATATTGTCGACGACGAAAGCCGGTGCTCTGAGCTTGCTGTTCCAATCATGCATGATCAGCAGGTAATCGGCATCATCGACTCGGAACACAGTAAAAAGCATTTTTTTACAGAGGATCACCTGAAAGCCCTCACCACTATAGCTTCCATTAGTGCAAACAAAATAGCTGAGGCGCAGGCCGAAGCTTCCGTAAAACACAACGAGCTCAAATTGCTTGAAATTAATAAGCTGCTTGCCGAAAGTCAGTTGATGGCACTACGTGCACAGATGAACCCCCATTTTGTATTCAATTGCCTCAACAGTATACAGGAATGTATCGTTACCGAAAAATATGCTGACGCCAGTAAATACCTGAACAAATTCTCCAAGTTGTTTCGAATGGTGCTCAATAATTCCGGGAAAGACATGGTAACGGTCGAGGAAGAAATTGAAGTACTGCAGTTGTATCTCGAATTGGAAAAAATGCGTTTCGAACAAAGCTTCAGTTATGCAATCAACATCGATCCCGAGCTCGACACGGATATACTTGTACCCTCGATGTTATTACAACCCTATGTCGAAAATGCGTTATGGCACGGCCTCATGCACAAAGAAGGTGAGCGCCAGTTGCGTATATGTTTCATTAAAAAAGACGAGGACCTGTTCCAGTGTATTATCGACGATAATGGAATAGGCAGGAAAAGATCTTACGCGCTTAAACAGCAACAAAGCAAAGCAAAACGGCATGAGTCCAAAGGATTAAAGATTTCCGAGGATCGGCTCAATGTATTACAACGACAAAATAATCATGCGCGTTTCGAAATCATCGACAAATACGACGAAGACGGAACTCCCACCGGAACAAAGGTGGTGGTTGAACTATCTGCTTTTTTAAAAAGCTAAAAACAACGATTATGATAAAGGCCCTGATTGTTGACGACGAGTTGAAGGCGAGGAACATCCTGCACCACTACATGGTCAACTTTATACCTGAAATTACAGAAATCCGGCAAGCCGATTCGGTCGATGCGGCATTGCATGTGATGGAAACCTATCAGCCATCAATTGTTTTTCTCGACGTTGAAATGCCCAACAAAAACGGATTTGATCTATTGGTCTCATTGAAAGAACCCGAGTTCGATGTCATTTTTACAACCGCTTATAACCAGTATGCCATACAGGCTATCCGCTTTAGTGCCTTAGACTACCTGCTTAAGCCGGTTGACCCCGATGAACTCCGTGCTGCGGTAATTCGGCACCAGGAGAAACACGAGTCCGTTCAGCTGAAAAAAAAGCTGTTCGAAAACCTGGTCACCAACATGGAAAAGAAAGAGATCAGGGACTTCAAAATAGCAGTACCCTCAACAGAAGGGGTGCACTTTTTTATGATTGACGATATTTTGCGCCTCGAAGCCGACCGGAGTTATACCCACATACACTTAGTAGCAAAAAAACCTTTCCTGGCCAGCAAAACCCTAAAGCATTTTGAAGAAATGCTGGAAGAATTTTATTTCATCCGCACACATAAATCACACCTGGTAAATCCCCGCCACATCAGCAGGATGACCAGTGATCACGAGAGTCTTGTTCTCTCTGATGGCAGTAAAGTAGAGGTTTCGCGCCGGAAAAAAGAGGAGGTCATGCAACAACTCAATCTCAGGTCGTAGCAACCATTCGTTGTTTCAAACCAACCATTAGATTACTGCTTTTGACTATTACTGCAGCAGGTGCTTGCTTTACACTTCGAACACAGATTTGTCTTTTTATGGACCCGGCAGCATGGCATTGGGCGACCCCGGTTGCGTCGCACTCTTGTACTGTATATCCATAATGAGCAAATAACAGTGCGCCACGATTCATCATAAGGCAAGCATATGCACACGCTATTACTTTACATAAACATTATTGTGTTAACCATAGGTTTAACCTTCCTGCTCCTGCTGGCACAATTGCCGGCGGTTAAGAAGTTAAACTATCTCTCAGGCAGATACTGGAACAAAAAATACCTTCAATCAAACGCGATGGTGTTGTCGGTTACACCAACAGGGCGCTATATCAATATGAAGTACCAGGTAACCATTCAGGTGCAGGTTATGCCGGATAAAGGAAAAAACTTTGTGGTTGAAATCAGGTCGCTATACTCAATGAACGATCTCAAAGCCATTCAAACAGGCAGTTACGTACGGGTTAAATATAATCCGGCAAATACAAAAGATGCATTTTTAATCTAACGATCATCATTGCGCGGCAATCGTCATTGCAATCGCAGTCCCCGTCATTGCAAGCGCAGCGAAGCAATCCCTTAGTAATGATGAATGATGAAGTACGAATGATGAATGAAATACCCTGCATACTTCGTCATTATAATCGCAGCCCTCGTCATTGCGAGCGCAGCGAAGCAATCCCTAGTAATGATGAATGATGAAGTATGAATGAAATACCCTGCATACTTCGTCATTAAGCGCGCAGCATGCTGTTCGTCATTGCGAGCGCGATCCCCAGCATTGCGAGCGCAGCGAAGCAATCCCTTAGTAATGATGAATGATGAAGTATGAATGAAATACCCTGCATACTTCGTCATTAAGCGCGCAGCATGCTGTTCGTCATTGCGAGCGCAGCGAAGCAATCCCTAGTAATGATGAATGATGAAGTATGAATGATGAATGAAATACCCTGCATACTTCGTCATTAAGCGCGCAGCATGCTGTTCGTCATTGCGAGCGCAGCGAAGCAATCCCTAGTTGTAGCATCGCTAACTCAACCGCAGCAATCGTCATTACAATCGCAGCCCTCGTCATTGCGAGCGCAGCGAAGCAATCCTCGTCATTGCGAGCGTAGCGAAGCAATCCCATGTTGTAGCATCGCTAACTCAATCTCAGCAATCGTCATTGTAATCGCAGTCCCCGTCATTGCGCTCGCGATCCCCAGCATTGCGAGCGCAGCGAAGCAATCCTCGTCATTGCGAGCGCAGCGAAGCAATCCTCGTCATTGCGAGCGCAGCGAAGCAATCCCATGTTGTAGCATCGCTAACTCAACCGCAGCAATCGTCATTGCAATCGCAGTCCTCGTCATTGCGAGCGTAGCGAAGCAATCCCATGTTGTAGCATCGCTAACTCAATCTCAGCAATCGTCATTGCAATCGCAGTCCCCGTCGTTGCGAGTGCAGCGAAGCAATCTTCGAAAATATATGATTAATAAACTTTCTTCCGGTATTATAAGGCCGAGCAGATGTTAAATCCAGCAACAATTTAAATTGAATTACTTCAAATTAAACAGCAATTGCGCATACGTTTAATTCGAATTTACCATTTGTTCTTTCACACTCACCGCTTGCTGTTTAGAATTGCAACGACATAACCTGCGAAATAGCTTTACATCATAAATAAAAATTCAAATAAATAGAAAAAGAAAAAAAATGAAAAAGTCAAACTTTAAAATTACATCATTAATTACAATCGCCTTTGCATTTGCACTTACTTCGTGCTCAAAAGACTATCTGAACAATACTGGCAGGGCATCCGATGAAAGCTTAGTTACCGGTACATCCGAAAACATTACCACTGGTCCTATCACGCTTAGTCCTAAGTTATCCAAGCATGGCGAGACCACCTTAACTTACACGGCATTATTACAATTATCACAGGTTAGCTATAATGCCAACAATCACACTGCTTATTCAATCGTTAACCAGAATGGTAAGACAAGTCATATCGCTACGACTTATTACCAGGGGAATATCACCGGCAGATTTGTATACCAATTGAATGCTCAAGGCCTGGCGGCGAGCATCCGGGCAGAAAAGTTATATAACGGTGAATGGCAACTTTATTGGGAGGACACTTATACGTATAACGCTTTGAAACAATTAATCAAAATTTCCAGCAATAGCGGTCATTACGATTTTGTTTATGATGCAAATGGCGACTTGTCCAACATTAAATATACCAACTGGCAAAACAAATTAATCATGGAAACCATTTTCTGGTATCAGGTGGGTGGGCCGTTTATTGCCGACAAAAACAGGATAAATCCTGAAGACATTTGGGTTGATCCATACCTACGTATCTATGGCAAGTTCAGGAATCATCTACCAAAGCGTATCAAGCATTCTAATTTTAATCCCAACGGCGAAAAAACGGATTATAAATATGAATACGTACTTGATGCCAATGGATACATTAAAACGCAAAAGAAAATTGATGCACTTACAAATGTTTTGGTCGAAACAAAGCCATTTGAATACATACAATAAACCCTCAAATCTCATCAAAGAGGCCTCCAGCTATGGAGGCTTTTTTTGTTTTGTTTGATACCGTTCACGGGTTGCTTTAAAGTTTAAGACTGTACATTTGAACGCTAATAAGTGATGCATGCAAAATACTTTACTGTCCTTTACCGGAGTTACCATCCGCCCGGTTGGTGGCAGGTCTTTTACCAACATTAGTCTCGATGTAAATAATCAGGAGCACCTTGCGGTAGTCGGACAAAACGAGCCGCTGAAAAATGCTTTGCTGGATGCAATTGCCGGAACAGCGAACATTGTAAGTGGTAAAACAAAATATCCTTTCTACAAAGATTACCTGACTGCAAACACCCTTACCGACCCATTGCTGTCGCCACATAAGTTGTTTGCTGTGGTATCGGGGAAACATAGCTTTCGCACGTTATCCAATACCAGCGACTTTTACTACCAACAACGTTTTAACTCAACTGACTCGGAAAACGCTTTGAAGGTTTCAGAATTCCTGAATACAGTTAAATACTATGACCAGCATGCACACTGGACTGTAAAGCGCACCATTGAAAAACTGCACCTTGAGCCATTGCTCGACGAAGAGCTCATCAAACTATCTAATGGGGAGACAAAAAGAGTGATGATTGCAGCAGCAGTTTTACGCAACCCCGTTTTATTGCTGCTGAGTAATCCGTTAACCGGCCTGGATGTTGGCTCAAGGGCCGAGATACTAAAGCTCATTGATGAAATCGCCAATTCAGGCATAACCGTAGTAATATTTACATCGGGAACCGAGCTTCCTACATGTATACGGCAGGCAGTTGTGGCCAACCCGGATAATACCATTACTAAAATTCCAATAAGTGAGCTAAAAGCCGAAGCACCTGTTAATAGCCAAGAACCGCCGAACGAACAGGAGATTGCAGACCTCCTATCTATACAAAAGATGCCCCGGTTTGAACAAATCGTGTTGATGAACAACGTGTCAATCCGATATGGTGAAAACGTTATTCTTGATGGGGTGAGCTGGACCATAAAGCAGGGCGAACGCTGGGCGCTGCTGGGGCACAACGGCGCAGGTAAGTCTACCCTTCTGAGTCTCATAAATGGCGACAACCCGCAAGCGTTTGCAAACGACATTATACTCTTCGACAGGAAAAAGGGTTCAGGCGAAAGTATTTGGGACATCAAGAAGAAAATAGGCTTTTTCTCTTCGGAGCTATACCAATATTTTCCGGGCGAAACGAACTGCCTGCACGCCGTAGAGTCTGGTTTCCACGATACGATAGGTTTATTCAAACCGAGTAATCCATCCACGGCAGCGATCTCCCTCAGGTGGATGAAACTATTAGGTATCTCCGGCCTTGCTGAGAAACGCCTAAGGCAGATTTCGTTAGTAGAACAGCGACTTTGCCTGCTTGCAAGAGCGTTGGTAAAAAGCCCGGTACTTCTTATCCTCGACGAGCCCTGCCAGGGTTTTGAACCCTATCAACAAACTTTTTTTCGCAACCTGGTCGACACAATTTGCCGGGTACGGAACATTACACTGGTTTATGTAACCCATTACCAGGAAGAGTTGCCGGAGAGTATAACGAAAACCTTGCGGCTTGCAAAAGGAAAGATTGTTGATGAATAAGGCTTGTGTTAGCAGGTACTACTACAAACCAGGTCTGCCACTTATACACCAATTATTTTAATTGTTTCCTGATCCAGTCAATGGACTCCTGGTTGGTTTCTTCAAATCGCCAGTGTGCTGAAATCGGTGTAATAGCTATCGTCTTTGGTGCTTTAACCACATTCACCGCGGCAAACACCGAAGTGGGCGGCACCGTGTTGTCGTTATAACCCCAACTGTAGAAGCCGGGCACACTGATGTGCCTGGCAAAGTTCACCACATCATAATAGGCGATGGTGCGCAGCTTTGCAGGTGTATTGTTAACGGCCTGGGCGCGTTGGTTAAGCATATGTGGCCAGCCTCCTGCACGGCCATGCAAATAACCGGTTATGTCACTCAGCGCCGGGTAAAATGCCACAAGGCAGGTAACCCGTTTGTCCAATGCAGCGGTAACAATTGAAAGCGCCCCTCCCTGGCTTCCGCCGCTGACAACTACGTTTTTGCCGTCGAATTCAGGAAGACCACATAAAAAGTCGATGGAGCGAATGCAACCGAGGTAAACACTTTTGTAGTAATAGTTATCCTTATCGTCCAACTGGTCAAGCCAGTATTCGCCGAAAGCATTCGTTATGTTGCGGTAAGTTTCTGCGTCAACCAAGGGCGATATACCATGTATCTCGATGTTGAACGTTATAAAGCCCATTTCAGCAAGCGAAGTAGAAGCAGTGACAGGTTTGATACCTGCGCCGGGAGGTGAAAAAACAACGGGGTACTTCCCCGGCTTTTTTGGCTTACAGAGGTAACCGTAAATTCTTCTACCCACCCGGTCATTTTGGAGGTTCACAAGGTAAACATTGACCGTAGTGGTTGATTGTTCGGGGAGCAGGGTGACATCCGCATCCATTGGTATGTTTGCTGCGCGTGCTTTTGCACTGTCCCAATACTCAGCAAAGTCGGCCGGCAATGTGATTGTTGGCTGTATACGCTCCGGCTCAAAGGCAACTTTAACCTGGTCGGAGTAGGCACGGCCATTGATGTTGGTTCTTACTACCAATTGCCGGAACCCCGGCACCGCTTTTGTTCCAATGGCTATCTCTCCTGTTCCCTCCTTTAAGGTGATCGTTTGCTTTTTGTCGGGCGGTAGCATCTCCGGCCCGACTTCGTAACTGACTATCACGTTTTTAATGGGCACCCCAAATTTTAAAACACTAATTTTTGCTGTGGCGCTTTCATTTAACCTATAATTCCAGTCTGCCGAATTTGGTGTAATTACAAACTGAACGAGTCTAATCGGTGCGGGGCTGTTTTGGGCTTTAGCAAATACCTGGAAAGCAAAAAACAGCATTAGCAAGTTTATTAGTTTCATCATGCTAAGTTGCGTAAAACCACTAATCTTCGTAAACATTGGCATCGTTTTATCACCCTTTTTCTATTGGCATTATTAAATAAGCAGATATTGTGGCATAAACCCGCTGACCATCCTGGTTTAAAAAAGAAGCTGTATGAAAAACAAATTACAATTGGTTCTCCTTGCGCTGGCCGTGATTGCCGCCTTTGGCCATGGCTGCAAAACCAAATCCCTTTCCAAGCAGGTAGACGGAGCCGAAAGCTGGGCAGCATTACCAGGTATCCTCGCCCAAATTAAAGCCCCGGAATTTCCACGGAAAGATTTTCCGATCTCAGACTTCGGCGGCAGTGGCAACGGAACAACAGATAACACCCAGGCATTCAGGGATGCCATTGCGGCTTGTAACAAAAGTGGCGGCGGGCGTGTGGTTGTTCCGGCAGGCAATTACCTGACAGGGCCCATACACCTGAAAAGCAATGTAAACCTTCACGTTGCAAAAGGTGCTACCGTAAAGTTTTCTACGAACCCCGACGATTACCTGCCACTGGTATTTAGCCGGTGGGAAGGTGTTGAGCTGATGAATTACTCACCATTTATTTATGCATTTGAGCAAAAGAACATTGCTATTACCGGCGAAGGTGTATTTGACGGCCAGTCGAACGAGACCAACTGGTGGCCGTGGAAGGGTAACGTTAAAGATGGCTGGAAACCCGGAACACCAAACCAAACGGATAAAGACAAACGTGCGGCGCTTTTCCTGATGGCGGAGAAAAATGTACCTGTCGCAGAAAGAAAGTTTGGGCCTGGCTTCTATTTACGTCCACAATTTGTACAGCCTTATCGTTGTGAAAATATACTTATTGAAGGTGTGACCTTTATCAATTCGCCGATGTGGATACTAAACCCGGTGCTTTGTACTAATGTTACGATCCAAAAAGTTACTGTTGAAAGTCATGGACCCAATAATGATGGCTGTGATCCGGAGTCGTGTAAAAACGTGTTGATCAAAGATTGTTTTTTCAACACCGGGGATGATTGCATTGCAATTAAGTCAGGCAGAAATGCAGATGGTCGCCGGCTTAATATACCCAGTGAAAACATCGTAATACAAGGTTGTACAATGGCAAACGGGCATGGCGGTGTGGTTATCGGCAGCGAAATATCAGGAGGAGTGAGAGACGTGTTTGCAGAAAATTGTTCAATGAACAGTCCCTTGCTTGATCGGGCACTCCGGATTAAGACCAGCTCCGCCCGGGGTGGTGTTACAGAAAACATCTTTATGCGCAACATACAGGTTGGGCAAGTGAAAGAAGAGGTGGTAATTGCGACGATGATGTATGAAGACGCCGGCAACTTTATGCCCGTAATCAGGAACATTGAGGTGCGCGATGTAACGGTGAAAAAAGGTGGAAAGACCGGCGTGGTGTTGGAGGCCTACAAGGAATCTCCGATTGAGAACTTCAGAATGATCAATGTAATAATAGATAGTGTGAAAACACCTTACAAGTTTACCAATGTAGGCAAGGTGCAATTCAACAATGTAACCATAAATGGGAAGGCCGTTGACTTATAGTGGTTTTGCAGCCGTTTATAAGCTTAGTGTTATTGGAGTTGAAATGATGGGTCGTTAACTTGCCCCTATGTCAGCTGATACCACAGCTTAGTACTTGCATTATTTTTAGCGTTGCAAATGGCGTTTGTAGAGCTGCTTTTAAAAGCTGAATAGCGCGTTGCAAGTACAAGTGAGTGACACAACGATGTTGCGCAAAGCCTCCATGCCGGTCACCAAAAAATTACCTGAACTGAATTGCCTTCACCGGTTGAATACTCCGGACAATTAATGTGGGAATGATAAGAGCAAAAAAACATACAACAGTTGTTCCCAGGCAGATAGCGACAACCTGCCACCATACAATTTGTACAGGGGCCTGCGATACATAGTATGCCGATTCATCGAGCCGGATAAAGCCGGTATACTGTTGAAGGAGGCAAAGCCCAACCCCGACAATAAGCCCCAGCCCGACGCCAAAGATTGTGATGAATGAAGCATGGTAAAGGAATATTTTCTGGATGAGCCAGTTGCGACCGCCGACTGCTTTTAAAATACCAACCATACGGGTTCGCTCGAGCACGAGGATAAGGAGGCAAGTAACCAGGTTGATGATTGCAACCAGCGACATTACTACGAAAATGACGTTTCGGTTAACGTCCTGTATGTTTAACCAATCAAAAATGTTGGGGTAGATTTCTCTTACGGAGCGACTGATCCATTCGGCGGGTAAGAGATCATACATCACGGTGTTCACCGTATCCATTTTGTGGTAATCGTTGATGAATATCTCGTATCCGCCAATCTGCGACGTTTTCCAGTTGTTTAATCGTTGAACGAGGCGCAAGTCGCCAATAACAAAAAGTTTGTCGTACTCTTCGATACCAGTACGATAAATGCCGGTAACCCGTAAGCGCCTGAAATTGCTTTTCCCTGCCGCAGCGTCGATGAAATGAATGTTTACGGTATCGTTTATTTTAACCTGCAATTGCTCGGCAACGGGTTGCGACAAAACAATTTCGCGGCTGTACAATTCATCCGTGTACTGCAACCACCTACCCTGCTTTAGGAAAGCTTGCAGGTGACTAAAATTATAATCTTGTTCTACACCTTTAAACAATACCCCTTCGATGTTGCTGCCTTTTTGCAGTACGGCACTTTTGGTTGCAAACGATTGTATGGTGCCGACATCGGGTATCTGATGGAGAATTGAAAGCACATCGGCATTTTTTTCAAGCGGAGTTTCTTCGGCCACAAGTGATTTACTTGGTTCGAATTGCTGCACCCTGATGTGCCCCCAAAAACTAAATACCTTTTCGCTAACGGTTTTTTGGAATCCATTAACAAACGCAAGTGTGATGATCATGGCTGCAACACTGACTACCGTTGCAGCAGTTGCCAGGCGTATGATAAACCTTGAAAATGATTGAGATGCGTTAAAGGCGATGCGTTTAGCAATAGCAACTGCAATATCCAATCGGCATGGTTTTAGTTTTACCAAAACTACACTTACACCTCCAATACAACAAAAGCATTTAGCATTGCAATGATTGTTGTAGGTTTAAATTTCAATAAACAAGGATGAGCCGAATCTTTAGCTTCCTGCTGGCTTTCATGACCTATTTTGCTGTGCAAGCACAGGTAGATCCCGATGTAGTTTATATGCCTTCGATAAAAGGCGTAAAGCTTTTTCAACTGAATAACCAAACCAGTTATGCCATCACCAATGTAAATTCAGCTGAAACACTGGAGCTGCATTTCGACGACCTGGATGCAAGGGTAAAAAGTTACTTTTATACATTTGAATTGTGCAATTCAGACTGGCGCCCTGCAAACCTCAGCACATTTGACTACCTGAAAGGATTCTCGCAGGTAAGGATGAACCAATACCGGGTTTCGTCAATTGCGTTTACGCGATACATACATTACCAGGCCAATATACCTGACCGCAATTCCATACCGACCAAAAGCGGCAACTACCTGTTAAAAGTATTCCTCGATGGCGACGTAAACAAGCTTGCATTTACCCGCAGAATACTTGTTGTGGACCAGAAAGCTGATATAGCTGCGCAGATACTACAACCTTTCAACAGCCAGCTTTTCAGAACCCACCAGAAAGTACAATTCTCCGTAAGCAAAGCCCAGCTAAATTCCCTTAATCCGAACCAGGATATTAAAGTGGTGATTCTTCAAAATAACCGGTGGGATAACGCTGTACTAAATCTCCGGCCCACGTTTATACGGCAGAATATGCTTGAATTTAATGCTGAAAACGATGCTGTTTTTCCAGCGGGAAAAGAGTTTCGCTGGGCGGATATGAGAAGTTTCAGGTTAAAGGGCGAGCGCATTGCAAAGCTGGTTACGAACGACCGGTCGCTTGATATTTTCCTGCAGCCTGATCCTGAACGAAGCCAACAACGATACGTAAACTTCAGGGATTATAATGGTTACTATATTGTTGAAAATACCGATACCGGCAATCCGTGGTGGCAGGGCGATTATGCCAGCGTTCACTTTACATTTGTTCCAAACGATCATACGCCTTACCCGGACAAAAACGTTTATTTAGTTGGGGAATTGAACAGCTTCAATACAAACGATACATCGGCAATGAAATACAATGCCGAGCTCGGGTATTATGAGAAAACCGTGATGTTAAAGCAAGGCTTTTATAGTTATACCTATGTAACCCGGGATATCAGAAACAAAAATTCGGTTGCCCTTGCGGAGCAAACCGATGGCAACTTCAACGAGACAGAAAATGATTATACGATCCTGGTGTATTATCGTCCGCTTGCAGGCAGACATGATGAGCTTATTGGGATTACAACAGTAAACTCGCTGAATAGCCGGAGAATAGGGTTTTAACATTATTGCTGTTAAACAAGGATCGTGGTTTGCATTATTGGTAGAATACCTTTGTTAATATAAACAGGTTGATGTAAGTGAAAATTCTACTCTCCATTATTGGCGTTTTTTTAGCTGGTTCAGGCTGGTCTCAAAAGATCGACAGCATTTACTTTAATCTTTATACCGATAGCCTTAAGAAAGGAGTTCACAACTACATCAATGTAGATGGCAAGCTTTCCACCGGAAGTTTTCTCCCATTAATGTCGGATGAGGTTAGCTTTAGCAGTTCTGCAGGCAAGTGGGACGGCAATTCAATCATCATCGACTCCTCCTACAAATTTGACTCTGTTGTAATCAGTGTTGCATTAAAGAGTAATCCACAGGTGACAAAATCAGTCACCATCTATATCAAACGGAAAGAGACCGTTGAAGCACTTAGAACAGAACAGGAAATACTTGATGATCTTAAACGTGGTAAAAAGAAGAATTTAGCGACCTGATATAGGTCCCTTCAATAACCGATTCTTACTACAAGTTTTCCTGGTATAAAGTCATCCTGGTTCCTGCAATCTTTTTTTTAATCAATGATAAAATGGGAATGCATCCGCGCGTAGTTATATCGCGCGAAACTAACTTGTAAGTAGGAAGATGAGTTTGAAGCTAAGGTGTACCATCGGATACCCGATGAGGTAGGGGCAAAAAAAATGGCAAGTTACTTACATCGCACCGCTACAACCATCTACCCTTGCTGCATTCCTGCCCTGGGGGGTTCAATAGGAGCTGGTCGTATAAGACTTGCCGCTGCGAAAATAGTGGAATAGGATCAAACAAAACAAAGAAGTTGATTTTTATTTTATTTGTTTTTTTGAGTTTGTTTCACACAAGTAATATACTAGTCATGTAGGACTTTGTTGTACCCGCCAAGAGCAACCCCTGGGAACATCGTTGCCCGCTGGGAGCTTTGAAACCCGAAAGCAATTTCGCAACCGAATTGATGATAACCACCGGAATGTAATCAATAACACGTACCCAGGCAAGGATCAACCATTGCATGTAATCAAGCAAGCCCCCGTTAGAAAACCCGTTGGTGCACCACCATTGGTGAAATAAAAAAGCCGCTTGTCAGGCGGCTCCTAATTTAGAATGTAGCGAGGTATCGTTTTACTTTATCGTGGATGTGTTCACTTAATGGAACCACCGGTAACCTGAAATGGTTTTGTATAAGTCCAAATTCGGTAAGGAATGCTTTGATGCCAGCCGGGTTATTTTCTGCGAACATGAGGTCGAAGCCTTCGAGCATTTTGTTGTGCAGGGTGCGGGATGACTTGTATTCATCTTTTAGTGAGCAGCGAACAAGCTCACTAAAGTCTTTTGGAAAAACGTTTGCCGCAACACTGATCACACCGTCCATACCGAGCGCAATCAACGACAGGGCAAGATGATCATCTCCACTCGTGACCATGAATTCACGCGGGCGATCCCTGAGGATGTGCATACACTGTATCATGTTGCCACTCGCTTCTTTTATTCCGCTGATGTTCCCTACCTCATTTGCTAGGCGGAGTGTTGTTTCAGCAGCGATGTTACTTCCTGTGCGGCCTGGTACATTGTATAGTATAATCGGTTTCGATGTTGCGGAAGCAAGGGCTTTATAATGCTGGAAAATGCCTTCCTGTGAGGGTTTATTGTAATATGGGCTTGCACTTAGTATAGCCGTTGCCTTGTCAAGCGGGTAAGTCTCCAAATCATTCAACAGTTCGCGGGTGTTGTTTCCACCTAAACCAACAACCACAGGCAACCTTCCGCCAACTTTATCGTAAGTGAAGTTGATGATGTCTAACTTCTCCTGTTTATATAGGGTTGGCGTTTCGCCGGTAGTACCCATGGTGACAACGTATTCAACACCACCACGTATAACGTACTCAATCAAATTGCCCAGCGCATCAAAATCAACCTGCTGGTTGCTCGTGAAAGGTGTAACCAATGCAACACCGGTACCTTTCAAAGTATCTCGTAAACTCATTGTATAGCTTAAAAAATGATAACTTGATTATTCGGGTAACTCTTCCCAAAAGCCCATTTTGCCAAATTTTTCGATCCGTTGATTTATGCGGTCCTGCGGATCAATTTGTTTGAGTTCGCGAATAACCGGTATGAGATAAGATCGTAAGATCGAAGATGCTTCGTTATAATCCCAATGCGCGCCGCCAAGTGGTTCAGGAATGATGTCGTCAACCAGCCCAAAACTTTTCATGTCGGTTCCCGTTAAGCGAAGTTGTTCCGCTGCAATTTCTTTCTTTTCCCAACTTCTCCATAAGATGGTACTACAGTTTTCGGGAGAGATCACGGTGTACCAGCTGTTTTCAAGCATGAAAACGCGATCGCCTACTCCTATGCCCAATGCGCCACCACTTGCACCTTCGCCAATGATTACGACAATAATGGGCACTTTTAGCCTTATCATCTCGTAGATGTTTCGGGCGATGGCTTCACCCTGACCCCGTTCTTCCGCTTCAAGGCCGGGGAAAGCACCGGGTGTATCAATCAACGCGATAACCGGTTTATCAAACTTTTCCGCAAGCCGCATCAGGCGTAATGCTTTGCGATAGCCTTCGGGGTTGGCCATCCCAAAGTTTCGCATTTGCCGCATCTTGGTGTTGGTACCTTTTTGTTGCCCGATGATCATTACGGTCTCACCATTGATCTGCGCGAAGCCCCCTATCATTGCCTTATCATCCCTTACATTCCGGTCGCCATGTAGTTCCACGAAGTTCGTGCACATTTTTTCGATGTACTTCATGGTATACGGTCGATCCGGATGACGACTGAGCTGAACACGTTGCCATGGCGTAAGGCGTTCGGTGATTTCTTTACGCTTGTCAGCTATAGTATCATAAAGTTGGCGGATTGTAGATGAGTAGTCAACCTTTGAATTCTTTTCAGCAAGTTTCTTCGTTTGGTCAATTTGTTCGTATAACTCTTTAATCGGTCTCTCGAAATCAAGGAACTGTCTGTTCGGGTATTCAGGCATATGCGACTGTTAAGATGGTAAAAATAAGCCTTGCATTTTTTTTATAAAAGATTTGTTTGAAAAAATCATTTCCCCTTATCTTTGCAATCCCAAAACGGAGGTTTTGGTTGGTTTTGGATCGGTAGTTCAGTTGGTTAGAATGCCGCCCTGTCATCCCCAACAGGTTGGGGACGGGTTCGAGAAAAATTAGTTCTTATTACATTTTTGAGTTTTTATATCTACCATGGATCGGTAGTTCAGTTGGTTAGAATGCCGCCCTGTCATCCCCAACAGGTTGGGGACGGGTTCGAGAAACATTAGTTCTTATTACATTTTTGAGTTTTTATATCTACCATGGATCGGTAGTTCAGTTGGTTAGAATGCCGCCCTGTCATCCCCAACAGGTTGGGGACGGGTTCGAGAAACATTAGTTCTTATTACATTTTTGAGTTTTAATATCTACCATGGATCGGTAGTTCAGTTGGTTAGAATGCCGCCCTGTCACGGCGGAGGTCGCGGGTTCGAGTCCCGTCCGGTCCGCTTTTAAGCCGCCTTATACAGGTGGCTTTTTTTATGCCCTTTTACGTCTATATCATACAAAGTCAAAAAGACCTCTCCTACTATAAAGGTTTTACAGAAGATCCTGTTCTTAGATTGCAACGACACAATAGTGGTGAGTCTGCTTACACCCGACATAAGATGCCATGGAAGCTTGTTTACCTTGAGATACTGCACACAAAAAAAGATGCGCTTATACGGGAGAAGGTGTTAAAGAAATACAGCCATGAGCAGATTGAGCAGTTGATCACTTCGAAATTAAATTCGATCAATGATTAGAATGCCGCCCTGTCATCCCCAACCCTGTTGGGGACGGGTTCGAGTCCCGTCCGGTCCGCTTTTAAGCCGCCTTATACAGGTGGCTTTTTTTATGCCCTTTTACGTCTATATTATACAAAGTCAAAAAGATTTCTCCTACTATAAAGGTTTTACCCAAGATCCTGGTCTTAGATTGGAAAGACATAATAGTGATGAGTCTGCTTACACCCGACATAAGATGCCATGGAAGCTTGTTTACCTGGAAATATTGCACTCAAAAAAAGATGCGCTTATACGGGAGAAGGTGTTAAAGAAATACAGTCATGAACAGATGGAGCAGTTGATCAATTCATCGCTGAACGCAATGGATAGGTCAGTTGGTTAGCATGCCGCTCCTGTCATCCCCAACGGGGTTGGGTACCCATTCGAGTCCCGTCCGGTCCGCTTTTAAGCCGCCTTATACAGGTGGCTTTTTTTATGTCCTTTTACGTCTATATCATACAAAGTCAAAAAGACCTCTCCTACTATAAAGGTTTTACCGAAGATCCTGGTCTTAGATTGGAAAGACATAACCGTGGCGAGTCAACTTACACCCGTAAGGAAGTACCCTGGAAGCTTGTTTACCTTGAAATACGGCCCACAAAAAAAGATGCACTCATACGCGAGAAGGTGGTGAAGAAGTACAGTCATGAACAGATACTACAGCTGATCAATTCATCACCCAACCTCGCGGGTTCAGTCAAAATTAGTGTCGTCTGGGGCACCATCGAATAACGTGCTGCACCGAATACCCAATTAACACCTCTGATCAGCATGCCCATATGCCTGATGTACTTTAAAAATTCTAATGGTAGTTTAACTGTTCTAAGCTAAGCTCAAAAATCAGCAAGAAATTAAACTGGTTGATGTTGTCGATCTTTGAGGCCAACATACGGACGCATCCTATACCATGTTCAACCAATAATATATGTTATAGCCCCTTAATTTGAAACTTGCCGATGATTATCCATGATGGTTAATCCGTCGGCGTGGTTTTGGTTGGGCTTATATGCAGCTGGAACAATAAGCAGAGGAATGGTGGTAACATACGACATCGCCCTTGTGAAACTCTTTGAGAATAGCTTTTGCAGATAGGTTTTATTTCTTCTGACCATCACCATAGTATCGTAAGGAACTTCTCTACTAAGGTTTTCAATTGTTTCTTCCACGGAATCGGTCAGTATTGGCTTGAATGCTATCTGGCAAGAACTAAATAATTTCTTGATGTGATCAGCAAACCTTTGAAAAAATCCCATTTCTATTTTCAGGGAATCTCGTGTTGCAGTAAGCTCAAAAAAATGGACGACTGTTATGCCTGCTTCGTATATCTTAGCAAATTCGATGGCAAGCTGCAATGCATGGAGCTCGGAAAAATCGTAATTCGTGGCGAACACGATATCGCGCGGATCCTTCCACTCAAACTTTTCAGGTATCAGCAGCACCGGAACTGGGCTTTCTCCGGCGATACGCGAAGCTTCTGAACCCACCAATACCTTCTTTAGTCCGCTGGCACCTTGGGTGCCCATTGTAATCAGGTCAATTTCGTTTTGTCGGGCAAAACTCAGGATGCTTCCTGTCAAAGGCGAACGGGCAACAATGGTTTCTATTGCGATGGAACATGGCTCTCCGGCAACCTTCTTCTTTAAACGTTGTAAACGCTTTAATGCCTTATCCTTCATTTGAGCATTGTAGATGCGCCGATCTTGTTCCACACCAATAAATGTACTGTTTACCGGCGTGTACACGTGATACAAAACAATTGCTCCATCAACTTTCAACGCAAGATTTACTGCGAACCGGAAAGCTTTCTCCGCCGTTTGCGAAAAATCTGTTGGAACGAGTATTTTTTTCATAACTAATATATTTGTGATTCAGAAAACGACTAAGGAGAATAATTAATGATTCGCTTTCTAACAATGACCTTCTTACAATACGGTTACCTGTCAAAATACGCGGATGCTGTCTAATGCAAAACACTGATCAATTAGAGAATATCTGTGGAAAACCCTATTTAATACTAGCAACTCAAGCCGTCTTTAAACGTCCATTTACTTATTGTGTGCAACGAAAATAGGCATATCCAACTCCCTCATCAATACATCAGCCATACTCATCTTAAACCATCGGCTCATCTCCGTACGCCGATAAGCGCCTAGCACTACCAATTCATTTTGCTCGTGATTTCTTAAATGACCAAGTATCTGTTCCTCCGGATCTCCTTTCGTCACGGTGAAAACGGCATCTGGAAACTGCCTTTTGATAAATTCTCTCATCTTTCTATTGCCGGGAAGATGAAGATCTTCCAGGTCATTCTTGACGGTAAAAACCTCCACAGGCATATGCGGGAGTGCACAGAAGAGATAATTATACATTTTGATGGCGTATAAAGACGATGGTGCACCATCATAAAGCAAAACGATCTTATCTATGATCTTAAAATCATTAGGCGTTACCAGTACGGGACACTGAACATCGCCCAAAAGCTCCTTAATAAACCGGGTTGGAGGCTCTTCTTTGTGCCTGGTGAATGTTTCATATTCGTTGATGAAAATCAGGTCGGCAAACATGCTCTCTTCCTTGAGCTCCTGCAAGGCGATGTTTTTATCCCGATGAATGGAACAGTGTATTCCGGCTTTACTACATGCCATTTGAAAAACCCGTACGGCTTCATCCCTTTTGTGATGATCTTCCTCGTCGAGCTTTGCCATTACCTTTTCATAATCGTTACCGGATTCCATAACAGCAGCAACATTATAGCTCCGGTATATAAACTCATCCAGAAAAACACCGACTAAATGAGCGTTTACGGCCTTTGATAATTGAATTGCATACTGCAGCGTAGAATCGCACATTTTATATCCGTCAAATACGGCTAGAAACTTTTTCATTGTCTTATGCTAATGATTTAAATAAGCGTTGTCTGAATAGAAAATAATTCCTTTAAATCTCGTTCTTGATAATGAGCCAAATTAGGTACAGTTTCCGCCTAATTACATGATTGGCGTCACCTGGTAAAATGATCCTCAACGCCACATTGATAGTAGAACGTTTTCGACTTTCAGCTCCTGAAATCAGGTGTTGATTGCCTTACGTGCACAGTAGTTTTCTCGTGCTCGTCAAACTCCATTTGTCGGCTACCTTATCAGGTCACCCGAGCTTAAGATAAAGCCGGATACTGATCAGTAACATACGTGGCAACTGGGCTTCGCCAATACAGGCTCCAATGGCGATACGTGTGAAAGTATCTATAATTACATTCTTGTCTCTGTGATAATGTATGCAAATCAACCTGTATCGTTTGTGCACCAAACCAATGTATCTCACGGTGTAACATAAGGGTCGTGGTTCGCATGGCCGGCTGCAATCGACTGCCCTAATGCATATGCCTGAGAAACCGCAACATCAACATTTGACTTACTGCTTTGCTCATTATTGGGACGCCAAAGCCAAAACGCTTTTGATACAACAACGTGTCCGCCAGATCGGGCGATCAGCCGTTCAAAGTACTCCTGAGAAGCTTCGGTTGACCCCGCGCCAAGTGTAATAGCTACAACGGGCTTATTGTGCAGCGAATGTTTGCGCAGCAGCCCCGCGACTGACCAATCCGGTCGCCAGTTATATGTATTAGCGCAAAAAACATAGAGTGTATACTGGTCAAAAGAGTCAGGGCTTGCGGCAACCGACACCAGGTCGACAGCAAATTCATGGGTAGCCAGCGCTTTCGCAATAGAGCTGCAAACCTTTGCATCCAGATCGTAAAATGGATCAGGATCATAAACAACTAGTACCCTTGTCTTACTGGAACGATTACCCAGTTGAACAAACCGGGCTGAACCGGTACGTTCGGCCCACAAGGTGAGTATTCCCCAGCTTAAGCCAATTATCGCGGTAATAACAATCAACCTCCGAAGAAGTATTTTCATGATGCTGAATTCGAAGAATTGTAAAAAAAGATGAAGTTATCTATGACAAATGAAAACAGGTAACAGGTGCTCCCGAACCGGGTCGGTCACAAAACTTCTTTTTATAAATTGCGAGATTATCGAGCGACCATAAGCACCACTGACTAAAATCGAAGACAAACTGTTTTCAAGCCATGTCCCAAAATGCAAAGCGGGATCGATGTTCAACTTAAAAAAAGTAAGATGAACATAATGCTGTGTAGCAAGTTCTTCAATAAAATCCATTTCGGGAATTTCCTTGCTTTCATCTGGTTGTACATAAACCAACATTGTCGGGTTTCGGGCGAGTTCAGGAAAAATGTAAGCGAATTGTTTGATGGCAAATGCAGACTCAGAACTACCATCGTAAGCCAGAATATTATACTGTGGAAAGTCATATGCTTCGGGAACAACTACTACCGGGCATTCTGACGTATGTAGTGTGTCCGTAAGATAAGTAAACCGTTGCTGGCGCGGCAGTTGATTGAGAAACAATTGCTCCCCTAAAACCATGACATCCGAAAAACGCGTCTCCTTTTTCAAGTCGCGAAATGGGAAACTGGAGCAATCATTATGCAGCCGGTATTTTAGTAAATTTTGCTCACAGTGCTGTTTAAACCGAAGCTTGTTTGCGTTCATTGCGGCTTCGTCATCATTGTCTGGCGCGGGTAAAAAAACGCCCGCTTCACCAGGGTTCCCAAGTGCAAAAGCAGACCATTGTTTTGTATCATCAACACGGGGCATACAAACCGCCGTTGCAAGCACCGGCTGTAATGCGTTTAATCCTGCAACAAAGCGAAGTGCACCTTCCGAATAATTTGGCCCATCAAAAACAATCAATACTTTTTTCATCAATCTATTTTTATCAAGAATAAGCGAACAATATTTCCACTATGAGGGACAACCGGTTTGTTTATGATTATGATCAGTCTGGAACATGATGCTTACCAGGGCTGCGTGCCAACTGGCATCAACAGGACAATGTATACGAGCTTATGCCGAACTTCCCACATTATAATCTGAGAAACGGATGCAGGCGCGCAATAAAGCTTTGTGCAATGGCAATTTTCTACCGGTCTTATTATTTAACCCGTTATTCCTGAAAAGGGTACGGTTTTAAAGTGCGAAGCTTCCTGGCAATTCCTGTTTTAGATTCTTTCGTCAAAATAATTGAACTCCGGACTCAAATATAATGATGTACGTCACTGGTATGCCTGACGCGTAGCAGCTCGCATATACATGAGTTTACCTGAAACTCTTCAGCGTTCACTCCGGTACATTATAGGGCGTCCGGGCGGGCTATTCCCGTCCGACTGTGTTAACGGGGCTTATACAACCACAAGGGCAATGGTAAGAATAAGAACATCGGAAACTCAGCGTTAAATTGAGCTACACTTGCTCCAAATCGGCGCCTTAGAGGTATCCAGATAGAATTGGTGTTAGCGAACTTATATCCGTGAATTGCCCGCCCGGTAATGCAGTTTTATGGGCTTACTTACCGGGCAGCCGGGCACATCACTAAGTCACAATAAATCTCATGATATTTTATAAATTGTTGCAGCCGCGGGTTGAGCACAATCAGCCGTCACGATAACTATAGTCAGTAATTTTCAATAGTCTCCACGGTACTTTAGCATAAACAACACCAGGCGTCATGAAAAGAAGTTTACACCTACTCTTGTGTATGGCAATTTTTGCAAATGCTGCACATAGCCAGCAGCTTGAAGGTATCGGTGCCACAGTTATGGCGGGACATCAAAACGCCCGTTCCTCCGCCAACCATCTCCTTCAGCTTTCGCCACAAGGAATAAACGGATTTACCGACAACTATAGAAGTGTTGGCATTGAAGGTTTTTACCGCAAAGGGCGTGATGTATATGCTACGGAGTTGACCTTTAACTGGCAACAGCGGCATCATTCAGGTATCCAATATGCCGAACCGATTTTTAATTCAATAAGACTAAAGTATGGGTACATCATAAACAACAATAGCAAGGTGTTAATATACCCGACGTTTGCAGCGGGCGCAACCAAGTTCCTGCTCTCAACCTACTCTTTTGAAAACTTCAAGATGCTTAATTTGAGCGAAAAATCTCTGGCCATTCCATCATTTGCAATCGGCATCAGCACTGACGTACTTCTATCCCCTTTCAACCACGCTGAACGGTATTACCTTGGATGGATCGCCGGGCTGAAAGCTGGATATAATTTTAGCCTTCAATCCAAAAAATGGATGATGGAAAGCAGCCGTATCGCAGGTCCCCCATATGCAACCCGTGGCTTTTACGTTTCCCTGGCATTCGGGGCGGGTAGTTTCGACTTTGTCAACTCCGGCAAAAACCCATAAGCAGCAAAATCTAACTGTAATCAAGGATAATAAAGGTGATCATAATATGCAGAAGCCATTCAATTGCTTCCGAACAGTGGCACAATATCCTGCATGCTGCTTCTAATCATATACATCCAAATGTCAGGATAATTGTAATACAAGGGGAGCAATTCAAATTCAAGTAGATCGTATAAAGCCCCTGCATCCTGATCATCCTGCAATTCATCCGGAAAGCAACAATCAGCGGATGGCAATACAAAGCTGTTGTTCCGATCTATAGCAAATTCTGGAAACCAGCCGTCCGGGATGACCATTCATTGCTGCCGACATTCCACTGGTCCCGGAAGCTTCGAGTGTCCGGCGCGGCAGGTTGAGCCAAACATCCGCCCCTGCTTTCATCTTTCTTGATAATGCCAATTTATTGCCAGTGGTGGCAGCTATAACAGAGAAGCTGGCGCTCCCCAAAGATTTGCCGATGAACGGAATGCGACGCAACGATGCCAAATGGATGAACCAATGCCCGTACCAAAAGAATTGGCTTTGTTATTTCTTTTGAAACAGGAAATTGTATATCGGCTGGAAAATGTTCATTACTGTTGCATGAACAATGTATTAGGCATTCCACTTTGTTTCATAGTGCGGTACAGAATTGCTGCTTTTTGCGATACACACCTAAACATGAGTGAACACACAAATGATAACTCGTTGGGTAATTTATGTAATTTGACATCTTCCATAATTAGCTGCTCCCACTTTAATTGCCTCTGTACAAGCAGGGGGAAAGAATAAATTGGATTACATCAATTAACGTTGTTACGATCACCAGGTTACCTGTTTAACATCCTTCAATTGTTTAAATTAATTAGTAACATTTACAACCTCTGTTCCGATGAGCTTAAGGCGGGTGTACTTAAGTTGGAGGTTTGCTGTGGCAAAGATGCACTCCCGATAAAATAGAGGAGAAATATAATTCACATGTAAATTAATTGTATGAAAACAATACAAGCCCTTTCAAATTGACTGCGTTACTGAATATTATATTGTACATCCTTAAGGTAGAACTTTCCATAGGTAAATTTCCCGTCGGGGTAATGCCAGACTGCCTCGCCATAACCGGGCAGATTAAATCCATTGATCGTCTTGTAGTCGCTCACCGGTGTTGAAAACCGGTACTTCCGTTTTTCGGCGATGGCATACCGGTCATCAGATACAAAGTCAACGAGTTGACCATGATCATTAAAATACAATGTTGCTGAGACGGTATTTTCCTTTACAGTGTATGTTGCGTTTACAGCGTTTTCACTGAGCTGCTCCCATTTAATGGAGGGGTCAATCAGCGATGCCGGCGCCATCAGACACATATCGTTGAAGATCGTAACGGTTTCAGCCTTGTTCAGAACACCGGTAGTTTCATTCACAATAGGAAACAAACCAAACAACTTAATTTGCATGCTGGCGTTCCCGTTTTTATAGGCATGGTAGCCGGGTACCGTTACACCAAACATAGTACCCTTCATAAAGAAAAGTCGTGTGGGCCGATCGACAAAATTGTATTGCTCAGAGGTAAACGGAAACCAATCTTTACCCTTGTCGCGCATCTCGCCCCGAAAGATAATTTTATAGTTGTACACCTTTGGCTTGTTAATCACGCCTACATATCGCAGGTAGCGTTGTACAGCCGGAGGAAGGTGATCTAAATCTCTTTCAATCAGCAGGTTTGCGGTGGCTGGGAGCCCTTTAGTATTTTCCGCCACATCGCGTTTGTATGTGCGCTCAAATATCCAGGTTCCAATGGTCAGAACAGCAGCTACTGCGATGATCACGTTGGCAATGGTGCCGAACTTTGCATCGCTCCACACCCCGATAATCAGTAGCTGTGAAATCACGGCGGCGGGTAGTAATATCATCCACCAGCTTTCTTTCTTCAACAGAAAAAGCAAAGCGCCGGCAAGGAAAAGAAGAGCTGCAATTAGCCATAAAATACCTGCCTGCCTTGAGATTGGCCTGGTAAGCTGGGTGATATTACCGTACTGGTAGGCCTTTGCAAACCCCATGAAATGGATTAACCCGTGTAGTGTAATGATCAACAAAAAGAGCATGCGTAACATAATTAGTAGTGGTTTATCTCAGCGTATTGCCAGCCTGGTTTATAGTCAACAACATTCAAAAGGTTTGTTTAATAAGGACGACAACCATAAAAAAATAAAAGGCATATCAAAGGGTATAATTAAGGAGTCTTTGCAACGATCACTTGATCTTCTAATCTTAAACTTCCAGGGCTGTGTGTATATCCTGAGGGTGTCTTGTGGCGGAATATATCGGTCGGCTGGAAGGTGGCGGCATAGCAAAGCTTTTATCAAATGTGCTACAATTGATGTGGAATTCAGGTGATGGCAATCATTGTAAAAGCTGATTTATCGCAGGGCGAAGCAATAAGCTTATTTGCATTATAAAAGCATTTGATTGCAGAGGCCGAAGGCGACCAATTCAGAACTTATTATTATCACTGAATGAAGGCTATGTCTTGCATAAAAAAAGCTGTGAAAATCTTCCGAACAACAAGCCCGCGCTCGTATTCTACGACACCGGATGTCCTGTGCGTTTCGTTATAATAAATTTTGGTCCCGAATTAACTGCTTAAGTAAAGAAATCAAATCTCTAACTAAAGAAGCGATCATATGTGAGAAGCACTTGAAGACTGCAGTTCGTCATAATACCGTGTAGAATTATAAATTACACCTCAAACATTACCATGGCGGGTGCATGTTATGCATAAAGGAAAACATAGAACATTCTTTTGCTACACAAGAAAATTATGTACGCAATTATTCTAAAACAAACCCCTACTGCTCCCGCACGGTCGTGGTGCCATTCATGTTGATGCCCGTCGTAACTGCCTGCTTCTTGCCAGATGGCCAGGCAATGTCAATACGATCCACGGAGGTTGCAGCCCCCAGGCCAAAGTAGAGTGGCATTGCACTCTGCGACAGATAACCAGACTTTCCGTCCATTGCCTTAACGTACTTGGAGCCACCGGCTGTTACCGTGACGACTGCACCAAAGCCATCTCGATTGGAAGTGGAACCCACCAGCTTTACGTTGATATAGTGAATCGAGGTCTTTGTTGAGAGGTTGCTCTCGAGGACCATCGGGACGTTGTTGAATTCATTTGTGACAATGTCGAGGTCGCCGTCGCCGTCTACATCAAAAATTACGGCCGATCGGGTGCTCTTCGAACCCCAGATTGACAATCGGCCATTCGCCCCAGCTGCGTCTGGATGGCTCCGGTCCTTGCCTGACGCATCGAGCTCGAACCATGGCATTGTTGTTCCATCTTTCCGCGGCTCGATGCCGAGCACGAACTCCGCATTGGCAAACCGTTTGCCCCCATCGTTCAGCTTCACGCTGTTGACACTGTAACGAAATGGATAGCTCATTCCAGCTGCGACAAAGATATCGTCATAGCCATCGGCATTGAGATCACCGATGCTTGGTCCCCAGGGCCAATAGTTTTCGGCGTTCATCTGGTCCGAAGCCTCGTGGAACTTGCCGGGCCCATCCCTGATGAAAAGGGAATTGCCCCATATGCTCGTCATGCCGGTGCCACGGAAGGATTTTGGCCACATCATCATTGACTTCATGTGCTCCAGTTCGGGCCCTACCTCGTGACTCATGTCCGAGTGCATGTCGGTGATGTAGATGTCGAGCCTGCCATCGTTGTTGACATCAAACACTTTGACACCCATTGCACCCCAGGACGTACGTGGGAAAATTTCACGACTTTTCCTTACGAACTTTTTGCCGCCGGCGTTCTCGTAGTACTGGTCGTCGCCTTGCATGTTGAGCAGGTAGATGTCTGGCCAGCCATCCTCGTTGACATCGACTATACTCGCGTCGCCCGACCAGGAGTAGTCGGTTAAGCCTACGGCAGTGGTCACATTCGTGAACTTATTGCGTCCGTCATTCCGGAACAACAGGCTCGACTCATTTCGCTCGGGATGCAGGTGCCCTTCGAACCCGTCCTCAAAACCTACGTAATACGTGTACTTATCTCCACCCAATACGGATGTGGTGTATTTCCCGACGTTGGCGAGGAATAAATCGAGCTTGCCATCGTTGTTGTAATCAAAGAAAACAGCGCCTGAAGAGTGGCCTTTGTAGTTTAATCCTGAGCTCACCGATATGTCGCGGAATTTGCCATGTCCATCGTTTTCGAACAAGCTATTGCCGCCGCGAACGGCGGTGACATACAGGTCTTCGTCGCCGTCATTGTCGATGTCGGCAAACGAGGCCGCAACCGAAACCTTGCCCATCATCGCGGCGCCGGACAGGGCCGTAATATTGCTGAATTTTCCCCTGCCAAGATTCTTCCAGAGCTGGTTGCCGCCCACCTGGTTGACGAAATAGATATCGAGTAATCCGTCGCCGTCAACGTCTGCCACGGCGATCCCTGTGCCATGGTCGTAGTGCACGGCCTTGTATGTTTTGCCTGCATCGTCAACGATGTTGCCGCGGAAGGAGATGCCCGTTGCGGCGAGTGCGTCCGTGAACGTGAAATCATGAAACACGCCGATGTCTTTGGCGTTCGCCAGTTGGACGTGGCGAAGGGAATCGAGCCAGGAGGTATCGGCGAGTTCCGCTGGAACGAAACGTCTGGTTTTAAGGGTGGATTGTTGTTGTGAAAAGGTGGTTAGAACCATCAAAGTAAATATCCCGGTAAGCCATGTTTTCTTAACCATTGTTAATCTTTAACCTTTATGATCGATGCGCCCTGGCGACAGGGTCTTTAACTGATTGTATCTACGTTATTTCCAAAATTGCGGTAATTGATCCGCTCCTGTGGATTTGTTCCATTAAGATACTCTTCCACATTGGAATAACCATCACCATCGGAATCCATAGCACCATCCTTTCCATTTTTTGGATCAAGTTTGGCGTTGATTTCCCATTCGTCAGGCATACCATCTCCATCGCTGTCAACAGGAACCCGGGCACGATCGTATGTAAGGGTAGGATATCCACCAACCTCTGCTACGTTTTTAATAATTCCTGTTGTAGTCATCGGTTTTGCTTTGCGTACCATTTCTGTAACACGGGTGTCAACAGCATCTCGTTTAGGCAAGGTTGCACCCACCTTATCCAGCACAGCCGCATAAGCAACGGGGGCTGTGTGGTGTGGTGCCACGGGCCAGCCTTCAAACGGGGTATTTACACGTGCAAGGTTCCCGGGTCCGCGCATACCAGCCCAGTTGTTGTTGGTGAGCTCATCGTTGCCATGCATGGTGTTGCCGGCAACATACCATTTACCCGGACGGTTGGTTGCTTTGGGGTACCAATTACCTTCGGACCATGCACTACCCGGGGAATACATGCTTCGCTGTTCGATGCGGGCAAACACTGCCCTTATGTTATCACTCGTCGCCGGACCAGGTTTGTAGTAATTGTTGATGAGGTTAACCATAGAAGTCTCATCTCCACCATCAATTGAGCGATGACCCCAGTTGAAAATAACATTGTAACGGAAATCGAATGCGCCCGACATCCCAATAGACGGATTCCTGGCAGTATTACTTGCGAAAAGATTGTGATGGAATGTTGAAGGATTGCCGCCCCAGGTGCCGCCAAAAGCATGTCCCCTGGCGTCGAGGGCTTCACTTGAAATTGTCCACTGGATGGTTATATTTTCTGCGGGATCTTTAACCTGAGTTTTACCATCAAAGGATGGCCTCATGTGGCGGTAAAGCGAAATATTTTCGTCCATTCCCCAGCTGGTCGAACAATGGTCGATGATGATGTGATGATGCGGATTACCACCAATATTATCATCACCTTGTCCGCCGGTTGGAACACCGCGGCGTACACGCAGGTGCCGGATGATTACATTGTGCGTGTTTACGTTCAGCGTACCGGCAATACAGATCCCATCACCAGGGGCAGATTGACCAGCAATGGTGATATCGGGGTGGTTGACATTGAGGTCTTCCTTTAGTAGTACCGTACCTGCAACACGAAAGACCACTATACGTGACCCTTCTGCTTCTAAAGCCATACGTAAACTGCCGTCGCCACTGTCGTTAAGATTTGTAACGGCAATTACTTTACCTCCACGTCCTCCGGTTGTAAACATACCTGCCCCCCAGGCTCCCGGAAATGCAGGGATAGCAGCTTCGGGCAATCTCGGTGGATGTGGAGGTATCTGGCCGGCTTCTGGCTGTGCCGCGGCAGCGTTTGCAGCCTGTGCAACGGCTTCTGCACCCGTACTTAAACAATTAAGCATAAACAGGCTTGCCGCAAACACAGCAAGAGATCCTTTCCTATTAGTAGAAACCTTGTTCCTCACTTTAATTTGATTTAGATGGTCATTTCAAGAATGAATAAGATGTGGCTGGCTAACAGGTTGTTGTTTCAAGATTGATCATTCTCAAGTAAAATTTATTTATCTGGGCTGCGCGCATATGTGGTCGGCCGATAAGCCTTCTAATAATTAAATGATTATTTACGCTGCCGTAGGGCTCATGCAATTAAGTCCTTTAAATTCAACAAATCAAAGTTCGCAGGCTGGATTCTTTGGGACGATCATATACTTATCCTAATTATATCAAGGGGATTCGCAACTTTTCCTCCTGCTTATTTTGATGCTGATGCGTTAGAAGTTTGTTAGCTCTAACCGGGTTATTGCTTTTGTAAATTATTGCCCCTAACAACTTTCAGGCAGATCGCCCCTCAGCATGGCTTAGCCCGGCGTATGCAGCAGCGCATTACGGCTGCCGAGCAATTAAACAAATGCTGACTATACGAGATTGATGCAATAATCTCAGCCATAGTCGCTGTTTTTACTCATAGTGCCACTTGATTGTCAATCACCGTTATCACAACTGCGGTCGGCCCTGGAATCGTCGCTGAGCACAGGATTAGTATCAAAGAAGCCACCTGAGGTTTGCCCAAACAGCAGTGAAATCTCAATAGAACCATACTAACCGCAGTGCTTACTAGCTTGAATTTCCGGGCATAAGTGAACCCGGCAGTACATAAGAACCTGTATCTGTTTGTAAGCTGGTCAAACCCGCTTATCTTAGCACAGGTAGCTGTCAGAGCTGGAGTGGATATATCGTGGGAAAAGGACCAGCTATAATGGATGGCAAGCTCTTGATCCCTTATGCCATCGGATCTTGTGAAGTTTAACTCGAGCCTTCATTTTTAAAGCGAATGGTGTTACAACTATAGAATACATTCACGCTGTTGTTCAGGCCGAAATCACCAGTAACAACAGCAAGTTTCTCATTATTACTAAACCTACAAATTGTTGAACATGGCTATCCCAGATTTTCCAAATGGATTTGAATCGTGGCAGAAAACACACTTCGAAGTAGTAGAAGTACTTGTTTACATGAGAAATCTTGAAGACCACAAGAAACCTCAGGGATTTTACGAAGCGTTAGATCAGTCTGCCAGCCAGGAGATGTATAACCTAGCTTTAAACCTGACCAACAAATATGAAGAACAAAGCAAGGGGAAGGAAAGAACACGAAGCCTCTTTGATGAAATAGAAGACTTCGTTTGGAGCGAGGTACAGAATTCACAATCTTAATTCAATGTCGTTTACTTAAGAGAAATCTTTGGTGACCAGCTGTGGGAATTCTATTTGCCATCGTTGCCCGCCCGGATGAACCCCGTTCGGACGGGTGTCACTCCCTTGTACCGCATCGCTTTATTTACCGATTTCTGCCACTCACCTTAAGTAAACGATATTGAATCTTAATTAACGGTTTTACACCCACACCACTTTCGTGAGCTTCCTTATCACCCTCAGCAACAAAAAACCCGTCTAAAACGGGTTTTTTGTTGCGGATGACCTGGCACAATCGAGGTCACTCTCTTCTCAACGAAAAACATCTTTCGAGAATAAGGATAATCAGTCTCGAAAAATTGTTTTGATCGAAGATATCCATGTTCTGTTGTAAGTCTAGTTTTGAAATAACTACAATACCTCAGGTTGCGCGCTTACCCCGGATCAAAGCAGTGTCCATTGAAGAAATTAGCCATACAACATCCACCCTTGTCAGAAGCATTCGGGTATTAGAGAAGGTTTTTACAACTCCTTAATCTATCGCATATCGATTGTCTTCCCGGAAAGAAGGCAAGGGTCTGTCAGCCATCTCTAACAACGATGACTCCACCGTACGGCAGATTGCATTTAGTGCAAGGTCATTGGGCTCAGTTCCAAAAGGATTTTCAATCTCATCCGCGATGGCTTCAAGTGCCACAAAGGTGTAAGCTATAAACGTAACGATTACCGGGGTGAGCCAACCAAGGCTGTCCACAAAACCAAATGGCAACAGAAAACAGTACAGGTAAACAGTGCGATGTAGAAGCACGCGGTAGCTATAGGGTATCGGTGTCGTATCAATCCTTTCGCAACCCCCGATGATTTCAGATAACTTATTCAGGTTTTCATCAAACGCCACCTGCACCACCGGCTCGATACGGCCCTGGTCCCGGGCTAACTTCACCCATGCTGCCATGTGTTTTACCAGGATAACCGGTTTAAATTGCTTGTTCTGCAGGTGAACGCATAACTCAGGTGAAAGCAACCGATCAAAATCAGCAGTGGGGTCAGTCCGCCTGAGTTGATGTTTAAGGGCATATGCGAAAGCAATAAGCTGGTGAATAAATCTTAACACCTCAGGACTTTTCTCTTCGTAACCACTAAGTGTAATTGCCTGCCGCGCAAGTGAACGACAGTCGATCAAAAGCGCGCCCCAGAGTTTCCTGCCTTCCCAAAAGCGCTCGTAGCTCGCGCTGTTTCTAAACCCCAGGAATATCGCCAGTGTGATACCAAACAGGGTGAACGGGGTTGGATTCAAAGGTATTTTATAGTGGTAGACCGTGCCCCTGAAGAAAACAATAACGCTTGACAACAAAAATAGCAATCCCAGCCGCGGTAGCAATTGTGGCAACACCGAACCATTCCACACGAATAACATCCTAAACCAATTCTGCGGTTTCCTTCTGATCATGGCGGCAAATTTCAGGAATATTTGCTCATATTAACAATAACGGCAACGATACGCTTTCGCCCTGCCGGAATTATTCAACGCTGTAAATATGCTGCTCTGCAGGTTCGAGCTTTGTCATTTCCGCCCGGGTACTGTTAGCCGGAACAATTGCGGACCGGCTTAGGGTTTACCTTCTTCCCGACAATAGAAGGCTTATTGAAATAGAAATAACGGTATTTTGCACAACTTTAAAACGGATAGATGTACCAGCTTTGCACAATAGGACATATCACACTAGATAAAATACAAACACCCGCTTCTGTGAACTACTTGCCCGGTGGCACCGGTCTTTATATGTCCATGGCACTCAGGAACCTTAACATACGGTACCTCCTGGTAACCGCTGTAGCTCCTGGTGAGCAGTACATTATCGATAAGCTTAGAACAGACGGGGTTGAGGTGATCAGCTTACCGAGCACACATACCGTATACTTCGAGAACATATATGGTGAAAATCCTGATCATCGTGATCAAAATGTTCTGAACATCGCTGATCCGTTTACGGTAGCGTCACTTCCGGATGTTAGTGCCGGGATTTTTCACCTTGGCCCTTTGCTTTACCAGGACTTTTCAGAAGCACTATTCCCTGTACTTGCTTCAAAAGGTATAATATCATTAGATGTGCAGGGACTATTACGACATGTAAAAAATAAAAAGGTGTCCTATACCGACTGGAACAGCAAGGAGGAATTGCTTAAACATGTGACCATACTAAAAGCAAACGAATTCGAGCTCGAAACCCTTACAGGAACCAGTAACGTAAAAGAGGGTGCAAAGTACCTGGCAGGGCTTGGTGTTAAAGAAGTCGTGATCACCCTTGGCAGTAAAGGTTCCCTTGTTTATAGCGACGACCTCTTCGTTAACATTCCTGCATTTCCACCAACTGCAACGATTGATACAACAGGCTGCGGCGACACTTATATGGCCGGATATTTATTCAAAAGAATTAACGGGGCTTCAATAGAAGACTCAGGCATATACGGGGCAGCAATGGCTACGCTGAAGATTCAATCGTTTGGCCCGTTTACCGGGAGTTCGGCGGATATCAACGAAATGGTGTCGAGTATGTATGCATTCAAGTGATCGCACCATGCTGCGAATGGGTATAATAACTTTCCCCCTACGGCTCAATTTAACGCTGCAATGATCTCTGCGAGGAACTGATCTTCATTCAACCTGTTGCCCTGTTGCAGTGCAAGACGTACCACTACCAATTGTTTAGATGGAATGATCCAGATGGATTGTCCCTCATAGCCATCGGCCCAGAAGCAATCTGCAGGTACCGATGGGTAGCTACGCCTTGCAGGATCGCCAGGCGCCCCGGCATTTAGCCAAAACTGGGCGCCATACTCGCCTAGTAGGGCGCCCTTCGCAGGTGTAGTGGTATAACTGACCCACCCCATCGGCAGAATACGCTCGCCATTGGCGACACCATCGTTCAGGTATAATAAGCCAAATCTGGCCCAGTCTCGTGGAGTGGCAAAACAGTAAGAAGATCCAACGAATGTACCGCTTGCATCGGGCTCCATAACTGCGCCCGACATTCCTATCTTTCTGAAAAGTTCATCATATGGAAATTGATAGTAAGCTGAACCTGTTCTCGTTCGGATGATGTAAGCAAGCATGTTTGCGCTTCCACTGGAGTACTCGAAACGGGTGCCGGGTTCAAATTCTAATTCGTAGCTGCTTGCATACCTGCCCATGTCGGACTGCATAAAAAGCATGTTGGTCGCAGGACTTGGTGTTGCATATTCTTCGTCCCATTTCAAACCACTGTTCGCATGTAGTAATTGATCAATGGTGATGTTTTTTCGCTTGTCGTTGCTCCACTCAGGAAAAAGATTATGATCAGTGATATTCAAACGTCCTTGCTTAACGAGTATACCAATCAAAGCACTGTTTATACTTTTCGTCATCGACCACCCGGTATGACGCGTTTGTTGATTAAAGCCGTCACCGTAACGCTCCGCTACAATCTTTCCCTTGTGTAACACGATAACTGCTCTCGACCGTCTTAATGTATCCGTTCCCTTTTCACGAAATGCCTCGCTTACAGCGGTATTAAGTTTGGCGGCTTGTGCCAGTGATAACAAACTATCCTTAAGCTGGAAACCTGGGGCCAAAGCTGTATCCCCGTGATTTCCGGAAGACAACAATCGCGGCAACTCCGACCTGATTTGTTCTTCAATAAGTTCACTAACAAGTGTACAGCCGAGCCCCTCGCGGTAAATCGCTTTTCTTGGAGCCATTCCCAGCACACTTCCTGTTGCTGATGAGTCGCCATTGTGTATCGAAAAACTTCCCAGCGAAAGCGGCATCGCCCCAAGCTCCTTACTGATAACATCTGATGGCGACCGGTTACTCAGGTAAACGCAGGAACAAAGTGTTTTTGCACCAAACCCACTCAATATGGGAATAGCTTTCGAAACAAAAACAATCCCGTAAACAAGTACTGCCAAAACAATGGTCAGCAGAAAAACCCGGATCTTTTTACCACCCCCGATCTTACCCATATGGCAAAATAATCTATAATCAGGATTCATTCAGTACAGTCAGGCGGTTTGTTCAAATGATCTGCACAGTTTTAATCTGCCCGGGGAAAGCCTTTTGAACGAACGTTCCACCGGCTAACGAATGGGTGAACCCGGCAACGATCCAGGGGAACAATGCAGTTAGGGTGAACTGAACTGAAACAACAAACAAATTAAAACATATTTCAGCTTAACCCAGCACAGAAAAAAAGCCGAAAACGACAATCATAACGCGCGAATACTGTATGACTGAAAGCATGGGCATACTTTTTTTACAGCCTGTGCTTTCCATGCAAATGACCAATCCACCTCTGATCGTTACGTTAGCTATGGGTAAAGAAGCGACAGCTTTGTTTAACCAGCTGAGGATAGCACATTTTCCACCGGAAAGAAACTTTATTGATGCGCACCTGACCTTGTTTCACGCCCTGCCCAATGAGCCTGCCATAACCAACACGATAAAAGAGGCAGCTACCACACAAAAGCCTTTTGAACTTCGGATTACCGCGCCCGTATCCATTGGCAAAGGGGTGGCGTTTAAAGTCGAAAGCAGCGAGCTACAATCGCTACATTCCCGCTTACAAAAGCACTGGAAAGATGTGTTAACCGCGCAGGACAAGCAAAAGCTCTGGCCGCATATTACCATTCAAAACAAAGTACCACCGGCAGAAGCGAAGGCGTTACTTGAACAGCTATTAGCAGACTTTTCCCCCATGCAAACCATTGCCGCTGGCTTGCAATTGTGGGAATATCTTGGTGGTCCCTGGGGGTTTGTGGGTGAGTACGAATTCACCGCGACATAGTTGATTGCTCAAAAGCTATTCCGCCGAATTCCGGAATGCACGTCCGTCAACATTTCGTGCCCTAAACCGTAGTCCCGCCTAAGTACGCGTATTACCTTAACTGCTCGTGTTTTGTAAAAGCTCATATAAGACCATTCACTAGATTTGTTTACGTGCTTATAGACGAATGCTGCCTATATTCATCTTAAAGAATCAATCATCCCGGAATGCGCTTAACCCCGCTTGCTGTTGCCTTTTTGATGATGCTAATTGTTGTTAGGGCAAGTGCCCAAAACGACAATAAGCACATTGATTCCATTTTGACAAGAGTTGGCTGGTATGCTTTAAAGAAACCTTCGGCAACGTTGTATGTGCACTTCGACAAAAATATCTTTACCAATAACGAAAACGTTTGGTTTACCGGGTACCTGCTCAACAGCAATACGAGGGGTGAGCACCATACCCTTTCGGTTGCGCTCATCAGGAACGACGACCGATCGATTCTAACTTCAGGTAAATTCGTATTGAACAAAACGCTGGCGTTCGGTAATCTCTTTCTTCCAGACTCTCTGCCTACAGGTGACTATAGTTTTATTTGCTACACCAATGTGGTCGTGAATGGAGCACCACCCGCACTTTTTGTTCAACCTGTTACCATTAAAACCACTAAAGCCAACGGCTTTATTAGCAACCTCAGCCTGGCTGATAGCCTGAGACCGGGTGCAGACAGCGTGGTGGTACTACTTAAATCTTATACCCAGGAAATCTCACTTGTAAGAGGTGCCGATGTGACTTATTATGTAGGTGACAGGTCAAAGCCATTGATTTGGGGAAAACTCAAAACAGACAACTTTGGCGAGGCTAAAATTCAAGTGCCGGTAAAAGCATTAACCGGCGAGAACAATATACTCCAGGCAGAAATCAGCAGCAAAAATGAAATACGAACCTTTAATCTGAGGTTGCCGGTTTATAAAAAAGAATTCCGGCTAAAGTGTTATCCTGAAGGTGGGAACCTCGTAAATGGATCCCTTGCCAACATTGGTTTTGAAGTAGTGAATGAAGAAGGCAAACCGGAACCCGTAAACGGTTTTCTGCTGGAGAACGGGGCACAATTGCACCCGGTACAAACAAATGCATTTGGTATGGGAAAATTTCAATTCATCCCGCAACCCGGCAAACACTACCAGCTAAAATTAAACAACTCTCCTGCATTATTTCCGTTGCCGCCTGCCCTTGATCAGGGACCAGTGCTTCATGTGGGCACGGCCTTAACTGACGACACCCTCGTTATCCAGTTGAAGCATACAGTTGCCGGACAAAACTGGAGCCTGTTGGTCCATAATTACAGGTCGGTGTTCCTGAACGCATCTGTTATTTCATCAGGAAAAATGATGACCATCAAAGTTCCACTTGATGAAGTGCCCAAGGGACTCAATACCGTAACCATTGTTGACTCAGGCGGAAGACCATGGGCAGAACGATTGTTTTATGCGCATTTCAATAAAAACGTGCAGGTAAATATCTCAACTGACTCCTCGTCATACGTTGCCCGGCAAAAAGTAAATATTAAGTTTCGGGTAACAGACACACGCCACCAACCACTAAAAAGCATGGTGTCAATTGCCTGTGTGCAGGATAACCGGCTCGACGTAAAAAAAATGACAGACATCACGAGCTTTCATTACCTGCGGCATGAACTCCAGTCCTTTCCTTTCAAGACCAATCTCCGAAGCAGTGACAGCGAGACCCGGGAATACCTTGAAAACCTGCTCCTGGTTAAAGGTTGGAGAAGGTATACCTGGCAAGACCTTTCTACAACGACTGCCACCGATACCTTAACCGAAAACAAATCCCTTGCTTTCACAGGTAAGGCGGTCTTAAAACGCCGGCAAAGCCCCTTACCATTAGATGTGCTGGTGGTTAAATTGCCCGAGGTAGACCTGGTTGGCACCGACAGCAGCGGCAATTTTACCTTACCACAGAGCGTTATGATTGCTCCGTTCGACAAACAACTGCAACTATCTGTAAACGGGAAACAGGAGGACCAATACACCATAGTAACAAATGACCCGTATAAAGCAATGAACCAAAAGCTTGCGCAAAGCCTGGTGTTCGATGATTTCAGCACACCGAACTTTATGCAGACCAGTCAAAGCGTTGTGCTGAAATCGGAAGAAGGCGGCAAACGACTATTGGATGTTACCGTGACCAAAAAAAAAGACAACCGGGTTTTTGCCTATGGTGCCAATGTATGTGGCGACTACGTCTGTATGTACAACATTCTAAACTGTCCAAATCACCCGTTCGGCGGTTCTCAACCGGTTATGGGCAGGTCTTACGGCATAAAGGGAAGCAGCTCAAGTGTCATCTATAAAGGTTGCGCTGAACTCGAAAAGGAAAACAGGAGTAAACTGTTCCTGGTTGACGCGGTCTACCGCGCAAAGGAATTTTACGTCGCTGACTATGCTAAATTCAATCCCCCTGCAAGTGAATTTTTGTCGACTCTATATTGGAAGCATGCCCAATTGACAAACGAGAACGGTGAAGCAGAAATCTCGTTTTATACAGGCGATATCCCCGGTAAGTTCAGGGTGGTAATCCAGGGCCTTACTACCGATGACGTACTTTATGGCGAGCAGGTCTTCACGGTTAAGGAACAGTGATATGCCTGCGGCTGAGAAACCAATCCATTCACCTAATTGCTAATGGGATAAACGTTGCCAGGGGTTTTAACAATTTTTGGCTTTATAAATGCAACGGTCTGGTTTGTTGCTATGTCAGCATTTCAAAACAGTAAAACTATGAAAGCAATAATCTGTTCTTTCGTCTTTGTTGCAGCTATTACCTTATCAGGCTGCAGTAAAAACAATACGGTTGTCGTGCCCAAAGAAAATTACCCCTTTGCATTTAAGGGGCTCCTGAAAAAACTGGAGGTGAGCAGTTGGCAATACGGCACCCACATTATTACCGATGAAGGCAATAAGTACGCACTAAAGAGTTCGACCGTAAACCTGGACAACTTTGTTGATAAAGTGGTCACCATCAAAGGCAGCAAAATCGCAGGCTACCCGGTTGATAACGGTCCCGACTTTATTGAGGTGAAAGCGGTGGAGTAACGGGAATATTGCAGCCGGGTTAAACCGGGTACCAGCAGCGGCCATTGTCGCTGCTCTTTTGTGCGCTGGCAAACCTGTGGGTCTGGGGAGTTGCAGGTGACAACACCTGCATCCGGCGGCATATCTTTGTTTCAGGTGACAACACCTGAAACGGCCATTGAGAGTTGCAGGTGACAACAGATGCAACGGCGGCAGGTGACAACACCAGCATCCGGCAATTGAGAGTGACAACACCTGCAAGGACAGCCTGTCTTTGTTCCAGGTGACAACACTTGAAATGGCGACCACTCATAACTCTAAATTCATAATTCTAAATTCATAATTCTACACTCATAACTCTACACTCTTACTCACCGCCCTTTTCTTAACCATGCCACCCACGCCCCTTTAAACGGCGGCTGCACTGCACTTATCCTTCCGCCAACAATCTTTTTATTGGTGCGAACAACTTCGCCCGTACCGGGATTGATCCAGTTTAGCGCATAGGTTGACTTATTACCACTAAGATCAATGGTATTGCCACCTAAACTAAATACCACGTAACCAAGGCCTGGTTTGCCCAACAAATATTGTATGCTGTCCTGGTTTGCCCTAACCACCGGAAGCATGCTCGCCGCCTCGGTAAAAAACCGGGCATCTTTAATATCGGGAAGGGTTGCGAGCGATCCACCGCCGATAAAGATCGCCCAGTTGGTAAACGGGGCACCGCCGCGCGAATACACAATCGCCTTTTGCGGGTACTGGTTTTTAAACGCTGCTACAGCACGGTAGATCTGCCCAAAAGAGGTTTCTCCTACGTCCATGATGCGTGCATACTGCCGCTCTGCAAGGCTCTGCCCACCCTTTGGTGCATAAGCGCTACTGTCTTTCCGGTATTGCCATTGTATCACATCTATAGCGTCTACAAGGTGAGACCTTTTCGGGTCAGCAAGAATAACATCCTGCACGTCTTTCGTGCCGGAGAGCAGTACCATTACAGGGTGATTCTCGCGCTCCCATTCGCCAACCACATCGAGCCAGAACTGCAGAAAGTGTGCAGGGCCGGTATATTCATGCCCGGGATGGTGCATGATGTTCGTGTTGCCTTTAAATTCATCCAAACTCTTCCGGATGTATAACCGGTGTAGTTGCCTGCGCACAGGATGGCTCGTATCGTAAAACTCGTCGGCCATAAACACGCGCTTATCACCTGCATAAGGGGTGTTCTCTGCAAACCCGGTATTGTTGATGTTGTTCGCTGTTCGCCAGGGGTAATCGGCCCAGTGAGCACCTTCTTCTATAATGTTGTGCTGGAGGTAGTGTTCCTGGATAAACAACAGGCCCTTCTGATCTGCGAGATTTGCAAATTGCTTCAGGCGTAACCAATACCAACTGTTCCATTTCGTCAGGTCGTACTTGCTGAGGCGATCAAATGCTTCGCCCTGTCCACTGCGACTAAAAGGCTGCTCATAAAACGGCGCCCAAACGTCTGCGTCTGCCCTCCGTGTACGCGCATGATCGTCGCGCCTGCGCTCGTACCAGAGAGCGGGAAAATTTTGCATGGCAACAACCCGGTTTCGCTGCATCTCACTAACCACCGTATCCAGGTTGTCGGTTAAACCCTTACCTACCCTGCCGGGCACAAAACGCACGAGATTTGTCGCTGCCCTGCTCAACTCGCCGGGGCGGGTGGTGCCACGCCAAAGTGAGGTCCGCCCTTTACGCCCCGTTAATACCTGGCCGCCACGCACAATCCAGCCATTTTGAAGGGAGATCGGCAATGCCTTCGAATCATCACCGGCTGCCTTCCCTGCGGTTACATTGCCCATTGTTTTTGCCTGCGACATGTCCGATCCGACGGGGTATTTCCGGATCATCGAATCGATCCAGCTTTCCATGACGAGGTCAGGGAATTTGGATCGCTCGCTTACCCTGGCTGCAGTTTCGGGCTGTAATGCCGTGCTCCTGTCCGACTCGTAAACAAGTATCTTGTCCTGTTCCGGGCTCCGTTTACCAGTTCGGGCTTCCAGCTGCGCGTAAAAAATACTTTCGGGCTTTAAAAAGCTTCTTGGCATTTCGTGGCGCCCGTTGCCATATCCCTGCGCCCAACTGCCATAGGCCCAGTTTTGTGCCCCTGGTGGTGCATCCAAATGAAGCTGGGCCGCCCTGGTTTGCCAGCTTAAAGAATTAGCGGTGCTCCATCCCCCACCCTGCCCGTCAACATCGCGGTAAGCAAGTTCCAGGTTGCCGCCATCAATTGTTAGCTTGTCAAACAATACGCCTGTCGACCATCCCCCAATCGCACCGCTGAAATGGTGCGGCAAATAAGCGTAACACTGTACAAAGGCATTTGGACCTGCCGCCGTAAAACCGACAGAAAAATCGTGGTAACCGTATTCCGCATAACAGCGCTGAAACAACACCTGCTGACCAAGGGTATGAAACGAATAGCGCCGGTGGTTGCCGATCTCTCCCACGGGCGCCAACGATTTGCAATCTTCAACCGTTACCCGGCTTGCACTTTCCCACACGGCTACTGCTGAGCTCACAAAATGTTCCGCCACTACCCTGCGCACCCATGCATCACGTACATTGTCCATCGTTATGGCCATCCAGCGATGGTTTTCGTCTTTCTTGTTTGTAGAATCATACGTTGAGATACAACGCAGGTTTTCCACCCCAACATTTCCGATCCGTCCGTTCCACGTATACCTGGCTACCGTGCCGCCACCATATGTGGGGTCCAGCGAATTGGTAAGCGGCACATCAATCGTAATGGATTGTGGGTCAACCCCGGCTACCGTGCGATACCATTTTTGGTCAAAGTCCCCGGCATCCCATTTAGTGAGTTGATAGTCTACGTAAATGCCAATTTTATCAGCACCTATTTTAGCGATCCATTCTTTAGTCGACGGCCGGGTAACCATAATCTGGTCGCCAGGTTTAAAGCCGTGTGCTGTTTTAAAGTTGAGCTTTGTCGTGTTTACCGGGTAATAGGCGTCATCAACAGCAATCGCCTTTTCAGTTGCGAGGTCATCTTTACCGGTTATCCTGATAGGTGTTTCCCGGTCGGCCCCGGTGGCGACCAGCACGGTTTCATCCGGGCCAGACCCACTGCCGCGCAATACCACACCAGAGGCGCTGATGGTCAAACTGCCGCCAATGAGGTACCTGCCTTTTTCTAATAGCACGGCACCACGAAAGCCCCGGGCATCTATCGGCAACAAAGCTACCTGGTCAATGGCCGCTTGTATACGCGCCGTAGCATCAGTCCCCATTGCCGGAACGATCACCTTAACCGCAACATCCGGAATCGAAGTTTCCGAAAGCATATAGCCACAATACGAATAGTCCGGAACACGGTCGCCATTGGCTTCCGTTTTGTACGACAGCTTGCCGTCAACACCGATCCGGATGGCGTTGTCTGCAGGAACTGGCTGTTGCGTCCAGGCAAACACCGGTAAAAAAATTAGCAGGAACAAAGAAATGCAGGAGGGCTTGCAACTGGTATTCATATTGGTTAATGCATTGAACTTACGATGTACCCACACGATTTTTATGGGCCGGGCAAAGTGCTACAATTTAGCATCGTTGCGTCGCACTCTTGTACATTTTGTTCAATATTCAGCCAACTCCACCTCACATTACAGTTGCCGGGTATAACCTTTGATCTGTGGCTTGCACTTGCCCCGTTGTTGTTCGCTGATTAGTGCCCGGAATTGTTGCGCGATAAGCTAACCGGTCTGAGTCATAGGATGGGCATAAGAAATGGTATCTTGTTTGTATCTACTCATCTAGTCATTAATACCTGTTTATGGAAACAAATAGAAGACTGCCTTCAGGTAACCTATGGATTTATCTGCTGCTCGCACTCATAATTATAGGAGCAATTGTGGCGTACAGATGGCTTACGACAACAAGATAGGTTGCATATTGTACGCTTTCATGCCGTATTAACTATACCCAAATAAGGAAAAACAATAGACCTGTTTTCGGAACGCTCCGCTGGTTTACCGCCTCGTTGCAAGGCGATTATGAAATCTATAATGTGATTCTAACGTAGCGGAACATGTTGGCAGGTTAACTTTACACCACTTTTTTCATATTACTGTTTTTTCCGCCTGTAATCAACAGGCGGTTTTTTTTTTACCCATAATGGGTGGCAATTTCAATTGGCTGTTAGTGCACTTAAATATTATTGTACCTGGGCACACCTGGCGGTGAGTACTGCGTGCCACATACCGCTACTCCAGTTTCCGGTATATAAAATTGTCAAACTGAACCACACCTTCTCCAAAGGCAAACAAGCCCGCACGAAGACTCATAAATCCACCAAAAATGTTGTGGTTAAAGCCGGTTGCATCAATGGTACGTTCTACCCGGTTCCATTGCCTGCCATCGTTACTATAGTAGAAGCTAACTTCATTTTCGTCGTTTAAAATCCTAAGGTAGCCATGACTACCCAGGTGGTTTTTGACACTGATTTTGCGGTTCTGCTGGTTAAAAACCACAAATTGACCGGAGTCTACCCCGATGCGCATGTTACCCTGGTTGTTGTAGAACAGGGTGAGCCCTGCAGTGGCATTTGGCGGAATCGTATATTCAACACTGATCTCGTACTTGCGGTCAGCTGCATTTACCAGTAGGGGCGGACTGTTTTCAAATGAGTTGCCCCTTGCCTGCAACTCAAGCTTACCATCTTTTATAGCAACCCGGTCAGCCGGAACCTGTTTAAATGATTGCCATTGTAAGCCCAGCGCTGGCGTGGAGAAGTCGTCGGATAAGATGTCGGTAAATGCGGCAGATGCTCCCATTGGTTTACGAATAGGATTGCCACTCTGTATGCCTCCTGGTATCCGAAACCAGTTGTCTTTTGTCCATTCTACGGGTAACATCAGGGTTTGACGGCCGAGTGTTTGAAAATGCTTTTCGTAACTATGATAGAGCATCCACCAATTTCCTTTTACATCGTCAACCAGGGATCCATGTCCCTGGCTCCACCAGCGCTCGCTCCTGTTCTCTGTATGTACTATTGGGTTGTACGGGGAATTTTCCCAGGGTCCGAAGGGCGAACGGGAACGACCAGACACCACCATATGCGAAGTTGCCGGACCAGCCGTTCCGCCTTCGGCAACTGTTTGGTAAAACCAGCCATCCTTTACTGTAGACTTTGGAGACTCGAGGCAGAAACATTCGGTACTCCAGCTCTTTGGAAACTGCCAGCCTTTATACCCCGGCTTAGGCGCACCAACTGTTGATAGCCCATCTGCTGAAAGCTGGATGATAAACCCGTTTGAAAGGTATAAGTATCGTGTTCCATCCTTATCCACTACATGCCCGGGATCAATAAAACCAGTAAGTTTCAAATCCACAGGAGCAGACCATGGCCCCGCCGCATTTTTAGCCGTTACCACCCAGTTGGTTTTGTTTGCAGGAAAATAAATGTAATACAGACCATTATGTTTGATGATATCAGGTGCCCAAACCGATCCGACATTTTTGGTAAGCGCATAAGCGATCCGTTTCCAATGAATCAGATCAGTAGAATGCCAGATTAACAAACCAGGATAGTATTCAAAGGACGAATGCGTCATATAATAATCTTTGCCGTCGCGCACGATTGAGGGATCGGGGTAGTCGCCGCCTAAAACAGGGTTCAGGTAAAACTCACCCGATACACTTGCTTTATTCTTCTGCTGTGCCGCCATCGTTGTGGGAACCAATAATATAAGTAAAGAAAGCCGGAAAATAAACGTACTGCAGATCTTGTTCATGCCGGAAATTAAGGCATTCAGGTTATATTAAAGTGGCCTGAAACATAGCAAGACGACAGCCACACGAACGGGTGCTCCCCAAAGAACAAATTGTACAAGCGAGCGTGGCAACGATGTCGCCATGAAAACAAATGCCGGTCACCAAAAAACCAGCTTATGAAATATTCGCAAACTGTTGTAATGCACGGGCATAAATGACACCAGTTGTTAAAATTTCTCCACGTTCCGAAACGTACGTTGCCTGTAACATCCCAAACCCATTGCAGCCATTTTGTGCTTACATACCAGCACAATTGACCAGGCTCAGCAACAACGAAAAGCAGGACTCACTTTTGTTTTTTTATAACATGATTTTCGATTGCAGTGGCTTCTAATTTGATCAGGTTTATACATGACCACTTTTTAATATATAAACTTTAAAGGGTTAAGGATGGCAGAGCCAAATGCGCGTGAAGCGCAACGACATCAATTAAATTTAGAGCTGCAACACATTGAACAACAATTGCGGGATTGCCCGGTGATGCAGTTCAGCGACTTACGCTGTAAGCTAAAACAGGTAAACGAAAAGCTTCGAACGCTGGATCAACTGGACAGAAACATGCAGGATAAGGGATAGGGGTTTGGTTTTGTTGATGACTCAGAAAAAATTAGCTGAAAATCATGCTGTATTATCAGCTAGGGGGTAAAATCGATTATGGAAAAGGGATACCAGCGTTTTTGATTTAGACGAAGCTAGAAGTGGAGCACGCCATTGGCGTAACTACTATCGACATCAGGCATTATAATATGATTTTACTACGGGTGGATATTGTGTGCATGGTATTGTACATTGCAGCAAAGTTTCAGGTGATCATGGATTTGGATCAAAGCGCAACAAACCTACCCCCGGATGTACTATTGATGCAGAAAGTATCTATTACTGCAACAATTCTTGATGTAGTTTGCCGAACAACAGGAATGGGTTTTGCGGCTATCGCGAAAGTTACAGAAGATCGCTGGATCACCTGTAGTGTGCTTGACCGCATTAACTTCGGGCTACGCCCCGGGGATGAACTAAAGGTGGAATCTACCATATGCCATGAGATCAGGCAGAGTTGCCAGGCAGTAGTAATTGAGCAGGTGGATGATGACAATGTTTATGCCCGGCACCATACTCCCAAACTATATGGCTTTCAAAGCTATATTTCTGTTCCCGTTTTCAAGCGAAACGGCAGTTTTTTTGGAACCCTCTGCGCCATCGATCCGAAACCTGCCCGGATTAATACCCCGGAAATCCTGGGGATGTTTAACCTGTTTGCAGATTTAATCAGCTTTCACCTCGATGCGGCGGAACAACTTGAAGAAAGCCAATCTGCGCTTACCCGCGAACGGCAAGAGCGTACAGATGTACTCGAGGAGAAGAATGCCGAACTTGAAAAGATGAACCTTGAGTTAGAGTCGTTCGCGCATGTTGCAAGCCACGACCTGCAGGAGCCGCTACGCAAGATCGAAACTTTCTCCAACTTCATCCTGGAACGCGATTACGATAATCTTTCGGGCAGCGGCAAACAATATTTCGACCGTTTAATAAGGTCGGTAAAACGGATGCAAACCTTGATTAAAGACCTGATCATGTATACCCAGGTGAAGGTGCACGATAAGGTTTTCGAGAAAATTGCCCTGGGTAACATTGTTGAAGAGGTAACGCAAAATTTTGCCGAAGAACTGCATTCGAAACAGGGAAAAATTGAAGCTTCGAAACTGTGCCTTGCTTCGGTGATCCCTTTCCAGTTCAACCAACTGTTACAAAATATCATTGGCAACTCAATAAAATTTTCAAGACCCGACGTAAGCCCTGTTATCACCATTACAAGTTGTATTGAGGTGGGCAATACCACACTGAGCGAACGGCTTTCCAACGATAAACAATATTGCCACATAACCATCTGCGACAATGGTATTGGTTTTGATCCCAAACACAGCCAAAAAATTTTTGAAGTATTCCAGCGATTGAATGGGCGGCATGAATACGATGGCACAGGTATCGGTCTATCGATTGTAAAGAAAATTGTAGATAACCACAACGGGTTTATTACCGCGAGCAGCGAGCCTGATCATGGCGCGCGTTTCGACATTTATATTCCACAACATTAGCCCCCAGGTACAACCTGCAAGAGATGATTGTAACAGAGTCGTATGCTCCTTACAACTTACCTCTGCTGTTCAATTGAATCTTTATAATCAAAATAAGGCACCTCATCATTTGGCGTTGCTTCTTTCTGCTGCCAGTACGAAAGCGTTACCACCTGTCCGCCACTTGTTTTGAGCAACCTGCCGAAAATCGCATTTATGGGGTTGAAGGTAACGTCGGTTACGGCAACAGTAAAAGCTGGCGGTGCCTCCACTTGCAGTAAAGGAACCTCGGTGCCCGGCTTTGCAACAGCCGCGGCCTTAGGCGCAGGGCTTGGTTCCACTACAACGGTATACTTGTTTAGCCGGAGCACATGGGCCAAAAAATCGGCCCTCTGCTGACTGACATTCTTCTCAACTATTGCGCACCTGGTTCCACCCAATTCCTCTACTTCATGATTTTTGTTGATTGCCATGTTGCGGTTTTAGAAAGGTTGTTAGAGGCTTAGCCTGGTGAGATGTTGCCAGGTTAAATGCCTACAAACCCGTGCTTAAAGCGTGAATGTAGTTGTAAATAAAACGAATGAAGCCAACTGTCAACACCCCAACCGTACAGGTATACAAGGCAATCCGCGGGAGCAGCGGAATACGGAGTGTTTCAATGGGCTTAGGATTTTCGTCCATGAATATCGCCCTGACCACCCGGAGATAATAGTAAAAAGAAATGATCATATTCAATGCAGCTATGGTGATAAAGAGGAAATTTCCCTTGCCTGCACCCGCAAATAACAGGAAGAATTTCCCGAAAAACCCGGCAGTGGGTGGCACCCCCGCGAGCGAAAATAAAGCTATGGTAAGGATCCAGGAAAGCAACGGGTTCGTTTTGTAAAAGCCCTTGTAATCGGTAATATTTTCTTTGCCGGTGAGCCCACTTACCAACGCGATTACGCCGAATGCCGCCAGGTTGGAAAAAACATAGATGAGAACGAAATAGACCACCGATGCTGTTCCGAATTGCGAACTACCGCTAATGCCAACCAGGATAAAGCCAACCTGGGCAATGGAAGAGAAGGCCAGGAATCGTTTAAAATTGTTTTGCCTGATCGCAAACAGGTTACCCGTGATAATGGTGAGCAAGGAAAGTATAAACAGCATGTTGTACCAGGCGGCTGCTAACGGTTTAAATACCGTGTACAGCACAGAAATAAAAACAAATAAAACTGCTCCCTTTGAAACCACCGACAAAAAAGAAGTTACCGCCACAGGTGCGCCTTCGTAAACATCGGCTGTCCACATGTGAAAAGGGGCAACTGAAATCTTGAATGCAAAGCCAGCCAGCAAGAGAATAAATGCAAAGATCTGGAGCGGATCATTGGTCAGCAGTGGTGGTATCTGCGAAAAGGTGAGGCTGCCAGTTGTACCATAGATCATCGATATTCCAAACAACAATAGTGACGAAGAGAACGCCGATGAGAAGATCAACTTCAAAGCGGCTTCAGAGGACTGTCGTTTCACCAGGTCGAAATTTGCGGCAGCAGCCAGTGGTATGGTCGACAGCTCGAGGCCAAGATAGAACATCAGCAAGTTGCCTGCAGAGATCATAAAAAACATACCCAGCATCGTTGAAAGCAAAAGCACGTAAAACTCAGGAACGTGTTTATGTGTTTTTAACCAAACGGAGGACTGCATCGAAATGATGAGCATGGCAAGGCTCAGGATATTTTTTTCAAGCACCATAAGCTCGTTGGTGCGAAACATCTCATTGAAAAGCATTCCTTGCTTGCTACCGATAAAGCCAGCCACAAGGTTGATCAACAATAAAACATTGACGATGCTGATATAGCTTTCGTTTGACCGTTCGCGGCCAAGTTTCAGGAAGAGGATGAAGAAAATCATTGCGACCAGCATCAATTCCTGTTTCATCAACAAAAGCACATCAACCCACATAAGGACAGTCTTTTAAGAGTTCAGGTATCAGTCATTCCGGATATTGCTGATGAAAGCACTCGACCGGCAATCTGGGATCACTTACTAAAGCCAATAACCCGGTTCATGATGACCTCGGTACCGGGTGATATCAGCTGGTTAATTAAGAACGGGGCAAGACCAATCAACAATATTCCTGCAATCAGAAGAGCTGCCGCAAGCCTTTCATTCCACTTTGCATCAACCAGGTTTTCATAGGTACTGCTCATCGGACCCATGATGGTTTTACCCGTTGCGCGTAAAATGTAAACCGCTGTAACAACAATAGATGCACACGCAAGTATGGTTGCCAACCGGTACCATTTATCGGGGTTTTGCCATGCCCCCATAAACACGGTCATTTCTGCTACAAAGCCGCTTAAACCCGGCAGCCCAAGCGAACATAAACCTGCGATCACAAATACGGTTGAAATAAAGGGTGTAACCTTTAACAGTCCGCCGAGTTGCGCCAGCATTCTCGTATGGGTGCGGCTATAGATCATGCCGATTGCAGCGAAAAACAGCGCCGTCATCAAACCATGCGATACCATTTGCAATACAGCTCCATTGATGGAAGTTTTGGTAAGCATACCGATACCTAGCAAAACAAATCCACAATGACTTACTGATGAATAAGCGTTGATGTATTTAAGGTCGGTTTGCATCATGGTAGCGAAGGCGCCGTAAATGATCGCAATGGTTGCAAGTAAGATGATCACCCATGACCAGGCATGTGCAGCATCGGGCATGAGGAACGTTGCAACCCGCAGGCAGCCATAGCCACCCAACTTCATTGAAATGCCTGCGAGAAACATCGATGCAGCAGTCGGCGCCGAAGCATGGCCATCAGGCACCCAGGTGTGAAAAGGAAAGAGCGCCGTAAAAACGCCAAATCCTAAAAACGCAAATGGGAAAAAGATTAACTGCACATCCCGGGCAATCGGATTTGCCGCAATCGCAAGAAGGTCAAACGTTCCCGTGTTGAAGTATATACCGGCAAGGCCGACAAACACAAGTGCTGAGCCGCCCATTAGCATTAATGCAAGTTTCATGGCGCTGTATTCTTTTTTGCCACTTCCCCATATGCCGATCAGCAAGAACTTTGGGATAACCGCAATTTCCAAAAAGAAAAACAGGGTAAACAGGTCAAGCGAAATAAAGAATCCATAAGCACCAAGACTAAGCAGCATGAGCAAAAAGAAAAATTCTTTACTCAGTGTTTCGGTTGCCCAGGAAACAAGGACTCCCGCCAAGACAATACAAGCTGTTAATAATATCATGACCATCGATATTCCATCTACACCCACATGGTAGTTTATGGAAAGTGGTTCAAACCAGCTACAAGCGTATTGAAAAGCCATCCCCTTAACTGCTATGTCCTCTTGTACAAACAGCAATAGCAGGTATACAACATACCCTGCCTGCAGTGCGGCACCCGACAAAGCGATGTTGCGCACCTGTTTAAGACCCTTGCAAAAAAGAATTGCAAGCGCAGTAAGCAAAGGGAATATGATCAGCAGGGATAAAAGCATGGAAGATGAAGTTTGAATACTGGGCTGATACTACTATATCGGTCCGCCCGATAGTTGGTGATATCGGGCAGGGTGTTACAACCTTGGGTTGATCCTGATCCTGGTGCTACTTCCATAAGTAGATAAATATGATTGCAAGACCGGCGATACCTCCAAAAAAATAAAGCGTATAGTGTTGAAGTCGTCCCGACTGAACCCAACGTATCGCGTTTGAGGTGGAGGCGGTGATGTATGCTAAGCCGTTTATGCAACCATCTACCACATTTCTATCGAACCATGCTGCAGGTCTCCCGGCAAATGGGAATATGATCTTCTTTGTAACAAATAAGTAGAGTTCGTCGACGTAAAACTTCTTGCTTGCAGCTTTATACACCAGGCCAAGACCTGCAGCAATGTTTGCAGCCCTGCCATCTCCGTGTTTAAACAGCTCTGCTGCAACAAGTATCGCAATTATTGAGAGCAGCACCGGCGGAACAGAAAACAGGGGATTAAAATGGGTTTCCAAGGGTCTTCCATCTGCGGTAACAAATTTTGAAAACGGCACCAAGCCCGCGGCAATGGTGCAAAGCGCCAATATCACGAGCGGAAGTTGCATGGTTAAGCTTCCCTCCTGTTGATGTGCCGTTGCCGGCTGTTTTGCATGTGTCGGGAAAGGTTGACTCCAGAAGATAGAAAAGTAAAGCCTGAACATATAGAACGCAGTAACCGCGGCGGTGAACAACCCGATCCCGTACACAAACAGGTTTTCGTTCCATGCCGTTAGCAAAATTTCCTCTTTGCTGAAAAACCCCGCAAATGGTGGTATTCCTGCAATTGCCAGGCAGGCTATTAAAAAGCAGGCATGCGTTACCGGCATCAGCTTTCGAAGGCCACCCATGTCGCGCATTTCGTTGCTGTGTACATAATGTATAACCGCTCCTGCGCAAAGAAACAGCAGCGATTTAAAAAAGGCGTGGGTAAACAGGTGAAACATGGAGGCCATGTAGCCCAGTCCATCTTCGCCGGACGTTTTTGAAAGTCCCTGCGAAAACATCATAAAGCCAATCTGCGACATGGTTGAATAAGCCAACACCCTTTTGATATCGGTTTGGGTACAGGCGATAATGGCTGCTATAAGGGCTGAGGCTACACCCACCCAGGTCACCAGACTTAATACGGCGGAGTTCATTGAAAAAATAGGGAACAGCCGGGCAACGAGGTAAACCCCGGCAACTACCATGGTTGCAGCGTGGATCAGTGCCGATACCGGGGTAGGTCCCTCCATTGCGTCGGGTAGCCAAACATGCAGGGGAAACATGGCCGACTTACCCGCCCCGCCGATGAACACGAGCGTTAGCGCCCAGGTCAGTACAGATATGCCAAAAAAGGAGGCTGCTGTAATAGCAATAAACTCCGGGGATGCCGTATTGGTTAATCGTTCTACGAGGGTTGCAATGTCGAGACTGCCACCATAGAAGCCAAGGATCAGGATGCCAATAAGAAATCCGAAATCCGCAAACCGGGTTACGATAAACGCTTTTTTTGAGGCGGCTACTGCCGACGCTTTTTGGAAGTAAAAGCCGATCAGGAGGTACGACGAAACACCAACCAGCTCCCAAAACATATATACCTGGAAGATGTTAACCGAAAGTACCAGGCCCAGCATGGAAAAGGTAAAAAGAGAAAGGAATGCATAATAGGTGGTAAATCGTTCTTCACCTTTCATGTACCCCAGGCTAAACAGGTGCACCATTAGTGCAATAAAGGTTACCACAACAATCATCATAACCGAAATGGGGTCAAGCATGATCCCCATGTCTATGGAGAGCCCCGGCGAAAATTGGAGCCAGGTATGTTTAAAAGCAGAAATGGGTTCATATACTCCGTTAACGTGGTTGGCACCAAAGAAGTATTGGAAGGCAGTTAGAAAAGAGAGTAACGTAGCCGCGAGCAAACCAGCTGTGCCGATCATCCCCGACGAACGGCCAAGGTATCGGCCGAACAATCCCAGCAATAGAAAAGTAACCAACGGAATTAGTGGTACCAGGATGACGTAAGTATAGCCTGCCATTAGTTAGAATTTAAGTTCGGCTGCAGATTCGATGTCGATTGATTTATGACTCCGGTAAAGGTTGATGATGATGGCAATTGCAACAGCGGCCTCAGCGGCAGCGATCGTAATGATGAATATGGTAAAGAATACACCATCCAGTTTACCGGGATATAAGTATTTATTGAAAGCAATGAAATTGATGTTTACACTATTCAGCAACAGTTCTAATGCCATTAGCATAGTAATCATATTGCGGCGGGTAAACAGTCCGTACATACCAATAAAGAACAGGGCAGTACTTACAAAAAGGACATGGCTAAGTGGAACATCATACATATTAAACCTCCTCGCTTATTAGATCCGGTTCAACTACTCCGGGTGTGATCAACCGGGTTCCCGGTACATCCTGCGCAAACAGCATATCGGCCCCGGCGTTTTTGTTTGAAGGCGGCTTCATAGCAATTACAATACAACCTATCATCGCGGAAAGCAAAAGCATGCTCACCACTTCAAAGGGCAGGATATAGCCATTGTTGGTGGTGCTAAGCATTTGCGTACCAATTTCCGCCACCGAAACATTGAATGCTTCCCCCGTTGGCGCAGCAAAGCCATGACCATAAACCAGGTTGTACGTAAAGGCAAACCCAAACAAAGTGGCGAGTAAAGCAAACACCGTTCGCCTCATTATTGGTTTTGGGAGTTCTTTGCCGGACTCCTGGGTAAGGAAAATGGAAAAAATGATGAGGACGACAATGCCACCGACATAAACGACAATTTGAACAGCAGCAATAAATTCAACCTGCATCCAAAAGTATAAACCCGCAATGCCCACCAAACAAAGTAAAAGCCAGATAGCGGATCGAAAAATCCGTTGGGACGTTACGGCAAGAATACCTGAGCCCAATATAACGGTAGAAATGGCATAGAATAAAACCTGTGATGCAGTCATCTAAACTGGTTTATGTTCACAATACGTATTCATTCAGGCGACCAGGTAACCGGGTTATTCTATTCCCTCCCTGATTTTGGAGCCCGGAAGATTCAATTTTTTGGTTAGCATACTGCGGTCGTAAACGCTGTGCTCAAACTTCTGTCCCATTTTGATGGCATCAGTAGGACAAGCCTCAACACAAAGGCCACACATGGTGCAAAGTTCAAGGTGATAAACAAACGTGTCCAGGGCTTTCTTTTTTTTGCCCTCTGGTGTTATGTCGAATTTCGTGACAATTTTAATGGTGGCATTAGGACAGGCAAGTTCACATGCGGTACAGCCGGTGCAGGCATGCTCCCTATTCTCGTCATGTGGCATGATCACTTCACCCCGAAACCGATCTGCCATTACCAGGGTGTCCCTGTTATCAGGATACTGCTCCGTGATGATTTCTTTCGGATGAACAAAGTAATAGCCCGTACGTTTCATCCCGGTTAACAGTGACTTTGTGGCCCTGAAAATATCAACAATATAGTCTTTTAAAAACATGGCTAAGCGTATATTAGGTTCCTGATTGGTCGTCGCAGCGATCCCTTTTCTCCAACCGTTCAGCGGTTCGGTGTTATGTTGGTGAACAGCAGTGTAGCATTGGCAGTACGTTAGAAATGCCATTCAAAAATTGCAACTACAGTAGCCAACAGCAGGTTAAATAAACTGATGGGTAGTAAATACTTCCACTCCAGGCTCAGCAATTGGTCCACCCGTAATCTCGGGAAGGTCCACCTGAACCACATCATCAGGAAAATCAATAAAAAAGTTTTTACAAAAAACCAGACTGATGATGGAATATAATCCATGACATGGTTAAAGCCCTCCCAGCTGCCGATGTGCAAGGGCATCCACCCACCAAGAAAGAGTGTTGCACCAATCGCGCAAACGATAAAGATATTGATGTACTCTGCGAGGAAAAACAGGGCGAACTTCATTCCTGAATATTCTGTGTGAAAACCTGCAGTAAGCTCCGACTCCGCCTCCGCAAGGTCAAAAGGTGCGCGGTTTGTTTCGGCAGTTGCAGCGATCATAAAGATTACAAAAGCGATCACTACAGGGATGTGCCCCTTGAAAAGCCACCATCCGTTTTGCTGCGCATTGATGATGTCGCCGATTTGCAAACTACCTGTGAGTACTACAATAGTAAGAATAGACAGCCCTGCTGAAAGTTCGTAACTCACAATTTGCGCCCCGCTGCGCATGGCGCCAAGTAGCGAATATTTGTTGTTGCTTGCCCAACCGGCCATTAATATACCAATAACAGAAAGCGAGGATATTGCAGTGATATATAAAACCCCGATATTAATGTCCCATACCTGGAAGCCTCTCGCAAAAGCGATCGGTGCAAGCAAGAGCATGGCTACAATCATCACCACAAAAGGGGCGAGGTTAAACAACAATTTGTCCGCGCCATCGGGGGTTAGTCCCTCTTTTAAGATCAGCTTAAGCGTGTCGGCAGAGGTTTGAAAAATGCCCATTGGTCCTACCCTGTTTGGACCCAGCCGTATTTGCATGTGTGCGGCTACTTTTCTTTCCATCCATACCAGTACAAGTCCGAGTACTGCGAAGAGCGTTATGGCAAGCAACATTACAATAGCACATTCGATTACCAATACCCAGGTGCCGGTAAAATTCCGGACCAGCCAGGTTTGTATCGAATTGGTTATACCTTGTAAACTAAACAAAAAGGAAAATTAAAAAGTCAAAAGTCAAAATTAAAAATGCAAAATTAAAAACTCGTTTGTTCTCAATATTAAACCTGGTCTCCGATTGACATCCCGCAAGAAAAAAGGGCGAGTTGCAAATAATTCAAAATTAAAAATGCAGAATGTAAAATTTGGTTTTTGCTCTTCAGTAAACCTGGTCTCCGATTGACATCCCGGAAGGAAAGGGGGCGAGTTGCAAATAATTCAAATTAAAAATGCAAAATGTGGTTTATGCTCTTCAGTAAACCTGAGCCCCAATCAATACCCCGGCAAACACCAGTTGAATTGCACTGATAAATTCAAAATTAATAACTTGGTTTATGCTCTTCAGTAAACCTGAGCCCCGATCAACACTACGCCAAACACCAGTTGAATTGCATTATGCGGTACAAGTGAGTGACACAACCGGAGTCGAATTATTATCCTCAGCCGGTCCCAAAAAAACTCCCCAAAAAACCCCATTGTTTTAAATTGTCCAAAATTATCAATTCTTAACCTTACACTCACAATTCAAAATTCTGCACTCATAACTTACCTCCCATTCAACATTTAACATACAACATAATCAACTCATAACTCTAAACTCATAATTCTGCATTCATTATTCATAATTCTGCATTCACCTATCAATATCCGGGATGACCAGGTCCAAAGTTCCCATTGTAGCCATCAGGTCGCCGATCTTACTGCCGCGTACCATATGGTTCAAAGCGGACAGGTTTGAAAATCCGGGTGACCTGAACTTGATCCGGTAAGGTGTTGTTCCGCCTTCACTAACAATATACACCCCCAGTTCACCCCGCGCAGTTTCCACCCTTGTATAAAACTCTCCTTTGGGCAGTTTCAGTACCGCTTTTGTTTTTGCCTGGTAGTCACCGGGCGGAATATTGTCGATCAATTGTTCAATGATGCGGATCGACTGCTTCATTTCTTTTACCCGAACGAGGTAGCGGCTAAAACAATCACCGCCAGTTTCAATGATTTCGTCAAACTGCAGTTGGCTATAAATCTCATAGGGATAGATCTTCCTGATATCGCAGTGCACCCCGCTGCCACGACCAACAGGACCGGTACAGCCATAGGAAATCGCGTCTTCACAGGAGAGGTAACCTACACCTTTCATCCTGCTCTGGAAGATGATGTTACCCGTAACGAGTTCATCAACTTCGTCGATGTTGGACTTAAACAGTTTTATAAAGTCTTTTACCTTCTGCTGAAACGTCGGGTGGATATCGGCCATCACGCCGCCGGGCACCATATAATTCATGGTCAGCCGTGCACCACACGTTTGCTCCATTATTTCGTTGATCGTTTCCCGCTCGCGAAAAGCATAAAAAAAGGGCGTAAATGCACCAAGATCCATTGCCATTGCACCCCACCAGAGTTCGTGCGAGGCGATACGCGTAAGTTCATCCATGATTACCCTGATGTATTGTGCCCGCTCAGGAATGGCGATCTGCAAACCTTTTTCAACCGTCATCGCACATGCGTGATTATTGATGTGTGCAGAGAGGTAATCCATCCTGCTGGTCACATAAATAAACTGTCGGTAACTCAGGCTTTCGCACATTTTTTCAATCGACCGGTGAATATAGCCCAGGTGAGGTTCCACATGTTTGACCGTTTCGCCTTCAAGCGTAATCACCAGGTGCAACACCCCATGCGTTGCCGGGTGCTGCGGACCGATATTGATCACCAGCTCACCTTCACTACCGTCAGGAGTTAATAACCTTTCATCTTTTAATATTTCGGTTTGGCTATACAACGGGAAAATTCAAAATTAAAAATGCAAAATGTAAAATGGGTTCACGATATGCTTACCAACTCAATTTAAAAACGAGATCCGGATGCACGCCAACTAAAATGTATTCAAAGAAGCGCTCAAGATAATAGCACGACCAACACCCAGTCTCTTTTCCAACCATTTACAATTTGGCTTTCCTAAATACCTTAATACCCTATACCACAATACCCAATACCTGATTAAATATTTCTCTGCGTGACCTCTGCCGCTCCCCTTCTCTGCGGTTCCGCATTTGGCTCTCCTTAATACCCTATACCATAATACCCATTACCTCCTTTCCTATTAGCCAAATTGGCTCTCCTTAATACCCAATACCACAATACCCATTACCTAATCAAATATTTCTCTGCGTGACCTCTGCCTCTCCCCTTCTCTGCGGTTCCGCATTTGGCTTTCCTAAATACCCTACTACAATACACATTACCTAATCAAATATTTCTCTGCGTGACCTCTGCCTCTCCCCTTCTCTGCGGTTCTGTAAATTAACTCTCCTTAATACACAATACCATAATACCCAATACCTCCTTTCCTATCACCCAAATTGGCTTTCCTTGATCCCCTATACCATAATACCCAATACCCAACCTACAAACGTATCATGTTCACCGGGTCCTCGAAATCTTTGCGCAAGGGAAAACCTTCAAAATCATCGGTCAATATTAATCTACGCAAATCAGGGTGACCAATAAACTGAACTCCAAACAGTTCGTACACCTCGCGCTCATGAAATTCAGCAGTTCTCCATATATCAGATACTGTAGCAATTTGCGCATTGTCACGTACCAGGTTTGCCTTAATCACAATTGTAAACCGATGTAACGTTGACGAAAGGTGGTACACCATCGTCATATGGGTTTTCCAATCGATGCAGGTGACACAAAAAAGGTAATCGAATTCATGTTTCTTCCGTAGGAGCAGGGCGATGTCTTTCCAAGCACTGGCATCAACCAATATGTTGATCCATTCACCTGTTTCGTCGAAGCTCACGGCAGGCTCAATTCCAGATAAGATTGCTTTTACTTCTTCATTGGTCATGGACAGATGTTTGCGCTTTTATCTGCTCCCTGGTAAGCCCGCTTTTTATCTTTTCCTGCAAAGCAATCAAGGCATGTAAAAGGGCTTCAGGCCGGGGCGGACAACCCGGGATATAAACGTCGACAGGGATGATGTGATCAGCTCCTTTGACCACCGAATAGGTGTTGTAGAAAAAGGGTCCCCCACTGATTGCACATGCCCCCATTGCTATTACGTATTTAGGGTCGGCCATCTGGTCGTACAATCGTTTTAACACAGGTGCCATTTTGTTTACGATGGTACCTGCGATGATGATAACATCAGCCTGTCGCGGGGTTGCCCTTGCAACCTCGAAACCAAACCTCGAAAAATCATATTTAGCCGAAGCAACACTCATCATTTCGATACCGCAACAGCTGGTTGCAAATGTGAGTGGCCATAAAGAATTGGAGCGTGCCCAATTGATGATGTCCTGGAAAGTGGAGGCAATTATTCCACCGCCCTGGGTAGGAATCACCTGCCCGGGAAAGGCATTGTTCGTGTCCTGTATTTCTTTTCTTACATCCATTTAAGGGCTCCTTTTTTATGCGCATATAAAAAGCCCATAAACAATATAAAAATGAAAATGAGGATTTCGATCAGCGCGGCAATACCGATCTTTTTAACCACTACTGCCCACGGGTACATGAAAATAAGTTCAACATCGAAGATGAGAAATAAAAGGGCGAAAAGATAGTAGCCCACATTGAACTGGTGCCAGGGTGATGTTTTAACGGGGATACCGCATTCATAGGGCTGCCCTTTTTGCTTGTTGATGCTACCCTTATTAAATAGCCTGCCCAACAGGATTCCCCCGGCAGAAAAGACAATTGCAGCAATCGTTAAAACTATCAACGAGATGGGACCCATACGAGACAGTATTGTAAGGATCCAATATGAATCCTGATGAAATTTACGACTAAATCTTATTTCACCTAAGAATACTTACAAATAATTCGCTTTTACTTTCACGGCTTTGCGAGCCTCAAAGCTGCTATAGTATCGGGTCACGTACACCAGCGGGGAGCAAGCTTATATGCAACTGGTTGTTGTCGCCCCGGGATGCTTTCAGTCGTCAGAACGACAAATCCGCCCTTCGGAACTCCCGCAAAGTTTTTCTCAATCCCGATGGGGTACACGGAGAGACAGAAGGTTACAGCTGTTTCTGAACAACAAACATCTCTTTGAATTTAAGGTTCTCCCTGGGAAGGCCAATGCGGAAGAAAATCTTTCTAACCTGGGTAACCAGGTCTTTGTAAGAAGGTGGTTTAACAAGGTAAAGGGTACATCCATGTTTATAACAGCAATCTATGTCTTCTACATCCAATGAAGTTGAATAGATAATGACCGGTGTACACTTCAGCTTTTTCTGCTGCCGCAATGCAACCAGACAGTGAATACCATTCTTTTTTGGAATATTTAAATCAAGGAATATCAGGTCCGGCTCTGCATGATCATCTAACGACTGCAAGAATAACTGTCCATCTTTTGAATGAATGATATTGATTTTAGGCAGAACTGTTTCGATGGCTTCTTTTAGCAATAAGAAGTCTTCTTTATCGTCTTCTGCTATTGCGATGTTTATCATTAATACTGGTTTATTTACGTCTAAAGCGCTTTAAATAACTATCGAATACCGGGTACAAACACCGGGAATGCTTTAACAGCCATCCTCATTGATCCCGGGATACGAGGGTTGCCGCCTGGTCACCGGAAACATCCCGGCCACCACCAGCCTGAGGCAAAATCACGAAGGAAGATCGATCATTTTTGTTAGAAAAATGTCCATCCTTCCAACTTTGCATCACCAAACTTAAAAGTGCTTTTAAGGTGTTGAAATTGTCTGGTTTTGGAAAAGAACCTGCTGCGCCAAGCTCCCGTGCTCTTTCAACATCTTCAGGGTGAGAAGATGTGGAATACATCATCACCGGAATAAGTGGTAGCGGTGATGGGCCTTTAGGAAAGTAAGGCATTGCCAGCCCGTCTTACCTGGCATATTAATGTCTAAAAAATAAATTCAGGTAAATCAATTTCATCATTACCCAGTTGCCGCAGGGCTTTCGTACAATCTTTATATACAACACAATTTGTTTCCGGCGCAACGTCTTGCAACGCCTCACAAAATAATTCGGCATCGTCCGAATCATCGTCCAATAGTAAAATATTCTTCAGCATGATCAAGCTCTTTTGTCCATTACAGACTTACGATAAAGGCAGTACTATCCTGAACTGAGCCCCTTTACCAGGCTCACCGGTCGCCGATATAGCGCCGCCATGCCGTTCAACAATTTTCTTACACAACGCTAAACCCAGTCCCGTACCTTCATATTCGTCTGCCGGATTTAGCCTTGTAAATGTTTCGAAAATGGTTTGTGCATATTCGGGCTCAAAACCGATGCCATTGTCGGAGACTAAAATTGCCACAAATCCGGGTTCAACAGCGCGCCTGCTGCTGCTGTTCGGGAGCGTTTTTTGGTTCAACCGTAAGCTGGACCGTGCCAATGTTGTTTCGATAAGTTAGAATGGCACTGGGGATTTCGGCAACGGGCAGTACTTCATCAACGAGTTCTGTGGCGATTGCATTTCGCGGCATTTCATTATACTCTGCTTCACGGGGATTTTGTACAAAGACTACCCCTCCCAGTTCTTTCACGCGTTTGAGCCCCATAGAACCATTGGCGCCGGTGCCGGATAAAACGACAGAAACCGCCCGGGGACCGTAAGCTTCCGCCAGGCTCCGAAAAAAATGTCTACAGGGGCGCGTCTTTCTTCTGCCCGCACGTTTTCAGTAGGCACAATAAAGCCATCCTGTAATACAAGGTGTTGGTTTGGTGGCACCACATAAACATTGTCGGTCTCGAGTTTTACTTTGCCTGTTATTTGTTGAACCCCGATTGTCGTGGTAGCCTGGAGTACCTCCGCCAGTTTGCTGTCGTAGTCGGGAGGAAGATGCAGGATAACAACATAGCCAAGCCTTGAATCGGTAGGAACATGCTGAAAAAATTCTTTAAGCGCCTGTATGCCCCCCGCTGAAGCTCCTATACATACGAAAAGGAACCCAGCCGGCTGTTCATCTAAAAACGACTCGATTTTGTCCATTACACTTTCTGTTTGTGACGCTTTAAAACCTTATTACTGTTACCTCAGCTATCCGGCAAAACAATTGTGCTTTGTAATACCCGAAACCAGGTTTAATTCAATGAGGTGTCCGCTACGCAATCCCTTGCCGTGAAATCTGCTTATCCAACGACCGTCATCTTCGCAAACCGGCTGGTTCCCTTGTTTTCACCTCCGGACAACAGGAAAACCAGGAGGTTTGTTGCTGTTGCAGTTCTATATGTGGGAAGAGTTTTCCGACGCCATGAAAAGATTCAGATGAACGGAATGCGACGCAACAACTGGTGCACAAATAACAAATGCCCGTAGCCAAAAAATTCACTTCAAGTTTGCTTTCGCAAGCTTCACCAGGTCTCGTTAGCCTGTTCACTAATGCTGTCTTTTGTTAGTTGTTCATGGTTGGTAACGATATCGCGTACCGGGTTTGCGCGATGGGTGGCGTCGGCCGCTTTTTTGAAGTACATGGCTGCAAGTTTTGGCTCATTTTTTTCCGCGTAATGGTCCCCCAGGTTATTAAATAACAAGACGCTTTCTTCTACACCACGAATTGCCCCCCACAGGGTATCTTCAATATTCTCTGTAATGGAAGTGAGCAGGCTTTCGGCAGAATAAGCGTGCCCGGTATGGCACCTGTACCTGATCATGTTTCCTTCTTTGAGTATGTGAGCCGGGGTATTTTTATGAAATAAGGTAAAATAATTGTTGGTCAAGCTGCCAGTTTTTAAAAACCGGCATGAAAAGTTGTTCCTGTGACAACCGTTACGTAACCGCCAGGTTTAGCTTTCGGCAACTGTTCAGGTCGACTGAAGCAATGAAAATTAAGCTAAGTCGACCAGCTCTGTACAAACGGGATTGCGGAATATTCAGGAGGCTGAAGACCAGGTGAGGGAACTTTTTTTGTACTGAGCTTCTGTGCTAATATCCGGCAGCCGTTGCGACGCTCCGTTTTAACAGGATAACCCTGTTCAACAACGGCATTGCACGCCCCAAAAGCATTGCGTATATTAAAGCCCCCAAAGGTTTCAAACCCCTTAAAATTCCGGTGCAGATGCCACAAACTCACCTTAAAACAACAAGCAGCATTTTGAGCCTCGACATACCCGGGCTGGCTATGGTGTTGTTCACTATGCTTGTTATCGGGTGCCACCAAAAAGCTTCAGCGCCCACCAAAGCCGAACTGAGCGCGATTGGACTTAAAACGGGTGACATCATCTCCTGTGGAGGCAATGAATTTGGCACCGTCCGGTTTAGTATCTCCTGCAGCGAGCGTCAAGCAGATTTTGAACTTGCGCTGAAACTGTTGCATTCTTTTGAATACGACGAAGCCGAAAAGGCATTTGCAGCTATCATCCGGATGGAGCCGGGTTGCGCAATGGCGTATTGGGGTGTGGCAATGGCTAACTTTCATCCGATATGGGCACCGCCAACAGCAGATGAGTTGGCAAAAGGCGCCAGGGCGTTGAAAATCGCCCGGCAAATAGCGGGGAAAACACAAAAGGAGGCTGATTATATCAGTGCCATTGGCACCTTCTACGACGATTGGTCAACGCTTGACCATTACAGCCGTTGTTTAAAGTTTGAGGCTGCAATGGAAAAACTGTACACCACCTATCCCAATGATATAGAGGCCGCGCTGTTTTATTCCCTGGCACTGAATGCTGCTGCAAGCCCGTCGGATAAGGCGTTTACCAGGCAGAGAAAAGCGGGGGCGATCCTTGACAAACTTTATGATATCGAACCCAACCATCCCGGGGTGGTACACTATATTATTCATTCCTACGACTCACCTGAGCTCGCAGCACGCGCACTGCTGGCGGCAAGAAAATACGCGGCTGTTGCGCCTTCGTCGGCGCACGCGCTGCATATGCCCTCGCACATTTTCACCAGGCTGGGACTTTGGGAAGATTGTATAAAATCGAACCTTGCAGCCGTTGCCTCTGCAAAGTGTTATGCCGACGCAAACGGTATGAAGGGGCACTGGGATGAAGAAATTCATGGATTAGACTACCTGGTTTATGGCTACCTGCAAAAAGGTGATAACGAGGCGGCACAACGGCAGCTGGCATACCTGAAAACAATTAACGAAGTTCAGCCCGTCACTTTTAAAGTGGCCTATGCCTTCGCAGCGATCCCCTCGCGGCTATTGCTCGAGAATAAACGTTGGAGAGAAGCAGCTCAATTGAAAGTGCATAATGCAAACATCGTTTGGAAAAACTTTCCCTGGCAAAATGCAATCATTCAATTCACCCGTGCAATGGGTGCTATCCACACCGGCGACCTTGCTCGTGCAAAGGCCGGTTTGCAAAATCTACATACCCTTCACGCCGCGCTGATCGAACAAAAAGATCCGTATAAAGCCAACCAGGTGATGATACAAATAAAAACGGCTGAAGCATGGCTGCGGTGTAAAGAAGGTAAGCGGACCGAAGCAATTGCATTGATGGAACTCGCAGCCGACATGGAAGACAGCACAGAAAAACACCCCACCACACCGGGCGAAGTGTTGCCGGCAAGGGAACTCTGCGCCGATCTTTACTTACAGTTGAACAAGGCGGACAAAGCCTTAAAAGCTTATGAACAAGATTTGGAGAAACACCCAAACCGATTTAACGCCTTGTATGGTGCCGGGGTTGCAGCCGAACAATCAGGCGAAAGCGACAAAGCCGCAGCATATTACCAAAAATTGATTGAAACGGTTGGGCCCGGCAACAAAGAACGACCCGAGTTAACAAACGCAAGAAGGTTTTTGAAACGAAACCTGGGCTAACTTCACTTTGCTTTCGTTAGCGCTACTTGAATCCCTTATGGTATATTCGCTGACAATGCGTGATCCGATTGTTTAAAAATTGATCCATTGAAAAGAGTTTCTACGATAGTGTTGGTAATAGTTGCGATTGTTGTGCTACAAAGTTGCAGCCGGCACAATGGTGCCAATAGCCAGGCTGCCCAGGCTTCGCTTTTTGGAACATGGACGCTGAGTGAAAGTTCGGGTGGTATGCGCCCGGGTGTTGCTAAACATCCACCCGGCAATGGCAACAACCTTAAGTTTACGGAAACAGATTTTGAAATGTATGAGGCCGGGCAACTCGTTAAAAGTGGTAAGTATACTGTAGTGGCAGATACCACGGTTGAGGCCAGCGTTTGCATGGTACTTCCTAAAGGAGAATTTACAAAACGCATCATCTACAACAACGATACAACTGCAGACAAGGTATTCTTCAAAATTGAAGCGGAAAAACTTACATTTATTTCGGGCTGTTATGCTTATGATGCCGGTCACCAGGAGACCTATGTAAAACAGAAAACGGGTCGATAGACTTGTCGGCGTCCGGGAGACAATACCAGGCCAATTACCGGCCCAAGACTTAGCGTCCTGGCTACCTCATCTTCTAACAATCCCCAATAGGACCACCAAAGTTTTTAACAAGCTGGCCAACGCACCCCTGCCAGGCGGAATTCATGGCGCATTTAACCCTTTATTCGTCCTTTTACACCCTTTTAATCGTAAGTCGTCCGACGTAAACTTGCAGTAATAACTATTCGATACCGCTCTAAAAATTACGTTATGACAAATCAAATTTATCCGTGCTTATGGTTTGATGGCCAGGCAAAAGCAGCAGCCGATTTCTACTGTTCGGTTTTCAAAGACGCAACGATTATTACCGATACGCCGATGGTCGTAATATTTGAAGTAAATGGAAGCAGGTTTATGGGATTAAATGGTGGGCCCCAATTTAAATTCGACGAAGCCGTTTCATTTGTGGTGAATTGTGATACCCAGGACGACATAGATTATTATTGGGAGAAATTGACGGAGGGCGGACAGGAAAGCAGGTGTGGCTGGTTAAAGGATAAGTTTGGCGTTTCCTGGCAAATTGTACCGACAAATATCGGAGCGTTAATGAGCGACCCTGCAAGAGCAGAACGTGTTATGAATGTTGTGCTCAAAATGAAAAAGCTGGACCTAAAAGCTATGGAAGAAGCATAAATGAATATTTCGTAAAACACCCATGAAGTTGAAGCAGCTTGGGAAAGAGTTACATTTACTTTCGCCTGGTCAATATGCTTGCTTTACGAGAAGCAATCGTTCAGCGCACACCTTTGTCCTGCCTCGTACATAATCCAAATTACCGATAACCTAAACGAAATGGAGTACCGTTGTTGCAACGGTACTCTGTCTGAAGCAAACTAAATAATTACGGTTAATGTACCACTATCATTCAGAAGAACCGGTAGCCGTACGGGTTGACGCCTAAAGTACATAGGTACGTAAATTAAGGGGTGATCAAATAACTACAAGGCTTGAACCCCTAAGTCGCCGACAAGGTGCTGGACGCACTATACTGCCTGGTGCAAACGCCGGAGCATGCATGCGCAAAATTGCTTTTTAATTTAACAAGTAGGTTAATGGAAAAATCAATTTATAATTGTAAGTTAACAGATGATCAACCATCAAAAGCGGGCGCGACTAATGCATCTATGCGTTAATTAAAGTTGCGCTTCAGGCAGCTATCTTTCCTACCTGTAATTTGATTAACATTGAAAATTCATGCTTTTGTTTTGCTGCTTTTTTCCGTAGTTCAATGCCACGAAACTTCGGTGCACCATACTAATATTAGGCATGAAGCGTCCGGGTATTCCAGCAACTATGTCTGGAAAAGACTTGTGGACAACGGACCATGGAAACCATCGTACAACTTTCAATTGTTTAGTATTCGTGACACCCTGTGGAGCTTTCATCACGACGGCGCCTGGTACTCGGCTGATGGTATGCAATGGAAGGAATCTCCCCTATTAAATGCCATTCATAACCATGGCTTCCTTGACTATGTTTATTTCCGGAATGCCATTTACGGTCTTGGGTTCTTCAAGGGCAATATAGAGCAGTACCACTTTATTCCGGCTATATTTAAAACCGAAGATTATATTAAGTGGGATACAATTACACTCAATAGTAATTTACCTGCACGCTATTTCTATCACCCATTTGTATTTAGAAATAAAATATGGATAATTGGTGGCGAAAGAGATGGTGTCATATTTTCCGACGTCTGGAATTCTGCCGATGCTGTTACCTGGTTGAAGGTAAAAGATAGCCTGCCGTTTGGCAGGCGGAGTAACAGCCAGGTGGTTGAACTGGATGGCAAACTCTTTCTGTTGAACAACGATGTCTGGAGTTCTGTGAACGGCCTGGACTGGCAGAAAGAAACCGACCAGATCGTTGCTGGTGCAAATATCTTTGGTTATGCAGCTATCGTTTTCGACAATAAAATATGGCTACTCGGATGCAATCGAAATCAGCAATTTTCAAGTGAGGTGTTTGTTAGTGAAAATGGAAAACAATGGACGAGTGAAGCGGCACCATGGACACCCCGCGGCGGAATTGCTGCAACGGTTCACCAGGGGAAAATTTTTCTTACCGGCGGCAAATATGGTGGTACGCCGGGGCAACCCCGATTTGTGTATAGCAACGACATCTGGACACTTGAACCATCGGCGGACAACCCGCGGAAACAGTAAAATGTATTGCATTCTCCGACGAGAGATATAAACCCATCTACGGTCTTAGATTTTGGGTAATGTACACGCTCATTGAACCCCACTTTTTTAATGTGCACACTTATTTTTTGATTCCTGAAAAAAAAAGCAATAAAATTCAGGTAAAATGAGCCCTCTATATAAACAAGTAACTTTATTCACTTGAACAATGTCAATATGCGATTAAAGCAGACTTGCTTGAAAAAGCCTGATCCATTAAGAGGTACAAGAAAGTCGTTGAATTTTTTTCTAAAATTAAATTACCAACAACGTCTTTGATGCTAACTCCGGACGAGCCTGTGAAAACGTTTATTAATTCACTTGATTATGGATTTTAACGGCGAATTAATGCGCCTAATTTTCAGAAATAGAAATGACCGGCAAATTGATATTGATTAAAAAAATTTGCACCAGGTAGCAAGATTTCTTTGCGCCGTTCTGTTGATGAAGCCAGCACTCACCAATGTGCAAAAAAAAATGAAAAAGGGGCTAGTGCGCAAGAAAGTAATAGGGATAAGAACCAAAAACTACCCACACGAAGTGCGGGTTAATGCATAAATTTATTCCCTTCACTGTATAAATTTTAGTTAGCGATTTTTGCCATTCCAGTCCGTTAACGGCCGTTACCACATTTGTGAAAAGAAAATTGCCGGTGGTGAATAGAATTTATGAAGTGCTTTGATTCATTAATAAAGCGCCCTATTTTACCCGCTCATCATTTAAACCAAAATTCATTGAAATGGCTACAGTACCCTTTTATGTACTCCTTGGAGAGTCAAATGCCGGATGGACCCCAATGTCGTTAATGACGGACCAGGACAAACAGACTTACAACAATGTAATTCCATTAACTGATATCTGGAATCCTGGCCGGGGTGCATTTTCGGCACAGATCGAACCACTTACCCCGGGTGTAAATACGATGTGCGAGAATTATGCTGACCTTACCCAATTCGGACCCGAGGTTGCTTTTATGAAATGCCTCCAGGACCAGCAGCCCCGTCAGCGATTCCTGTACAAACAAGGACAAGCAAATACATCCATGGTTGTCGACTGGAAACCCGTATTTCCATATACCGGTGGAGAAGGTTCAAGATTTTCACAATTGACACAATGGTTGCCGATGGCTGTTGAGCAGGCGCTTGCGAAAGGCTACGAACTTGACCTTAAAGCGATCATATGGGTGGGGGGTGAAAATGACTCAAAGGGTACTGCGGAGTCGCGCGCCAAACAATACTTTGAAGCCTTGTCAAGCTTCTTCTCCGCTTTTGATACATTATGGAAGAGTATCGCAGAGAAAAACAAACTTCCATTAAATCCGTACAAGCGTGTAATCGGTAAAGTAAATGCCCCCGGCCCGGCATTCCCTTATCGTGACTTTGTTCGAAATGCACAGATCAAGTACGCTTCGGATCCGGCAAATAACGCTGTGCTGATTGACACCGACAGCTACGGTCTGTTTGATTATGCACACTACGATGGCAAAGCAATGGTTCAATATGGTGTCGACATCTTCAACGCAGCACAGTGTGAGCAGCCTTCCATAGCGCCGGTAGCCGCCGTTTCATTTAGTGGCAAGGTCTTCCTCCAGGGCGCCTACAATAGCGCAAGCGGCACCATGAACAATTTTCTCAACAGCGAGGGTATCCTGGAAACGCATGCAAAATCACACCCGTTTAACACTGCACCATTTAATTATTCCGGAAACGAGTCGGTAAAGGAGAACTTCTTCCTGTCTAACCCCGACATTGTTGACTGGGTATTGATTGAACTTCGGGACAGCGCTAATCCTTCATCCGTTGTTGCCCGGAGAGCGGCCCTGCTAAAAAAAGACGGCACGGTGGTAGAAAAAAATGGAACAGATACACAAATCAGGTTTGAGGGTGTGTCCGCAAGCAAATATTTTGTTGCGGTCAGGCATCGTAACCATTTAGGAATTCGTTCATCGGGTGCAATCGACTTCAGCTCGGGGGCAGGAAATTATGACTTCACCTCCGCAGCAACAAAAGCCTTCCAAAACCAGTCTTATACATCAACGGTTGAAGCAGGGGGAAGGTGGCTCATGCGCGCCGGCAACTCTAACAGCAACAGTAATGTTCGGTACGTAGGCCCGCAAAACGACCAGGACCATATCTTAAATGACCTGCTGGGTGGTTCCATCGGCAAGGTGATCGATAATGTTTATTCAGCCGCTGACCTGAATCTGGATGGAGCAGTAAAAGTAAGTGGCCCGGCAAACGACCAGAACTTTTTATTAAATGATGTACTTAATGGCTCTACCGGAATGGTCTACACCGAGCAATTGTAACGAAATTGAGGGCACCCATTCTCAGGACCCAACAACCTGATTGCTAAGTCTATACTAAATCGGCCGCGGATTTCCGCGGCCGATTTACGTTCTGTTCAATTATGGCGCGATCCTATCGAACGATTACCAGTTTACGGGTTTGCCGTTCCTGTTGAGACCATGCTGTAATAAAATAAACTCCGGGAGGAAAGTATAGCGGAATACTTGACACTGTTTCCGTCGCCCCCACTTTCCGGGTGTATAATCGCCTTCCTGCAGCGTCAACCAACGCGATTTCGCTAAACGTCGAAGGCAGAAATCGCGCAACTACAAGGTTTCTTGCCGGGTTCGGCGAAAGCTGCAAACTTAGATAATTGACTTCTTGTTCAGGTTCACCCATCTGGATGGTTCCGGTCTTGTTCACAATCCAGTTAAAAGGATCTACTTCTAACCCTGAGGGCACCTTGCGGTAAGGTATCTTAAAGGTTTGACTAAGCTGGGTCAGGTTTAGCTTAACCAGGGTATCGCCAGCATCCGACTTAATTCTAAATTCAACCAGTCCCTGAAACAGGGGTGTTACTGCTGGCATCGAACTGGTTTGACTCACCCGGATTACCAGTGAGTCTGTTCCTTTTCGGTTGTATACCACGGTGTACTCAGGAAAACCTTCGCCGTATATCCATTGGTTGAAAAAAGTGGTAAGGTCACGTCCACTTACTTCTTCCGCAATTTTTTTAAAATGAACAGTTGTAGCAACAGAATCTTTGTAGCGCTGCTGGTAGCGCTTAAGTATGGTAAAGAAAAGGGTGTCGCTTTGCAGCTCAAACCTTAAAGTATGCAGTACGGCTGACCCCTTGTTGTAAGAAAGGCGGCTGTCAAATATCCTCCGTTCATCGTAAAGGTCTTGCTGGGCAATATAAACGCTTCCACCCGGTGCCGACATAATGTGTTGGTGAACATCACTCATCTGTTTTGCAGGGGTGGTTGAAAAAAGGGGCTGCAGGTATTCCTGCATTAAAACCTGGGCGTATGTGGCAAAGCTTTCATTCAGCCATATGTCGTTCCAGGTAGCACAGGTAACATTGTCGCCGAACCATTGGTGAGCGAGTTCATGAGCAACGAGGTGATCATCGAAACTACTCAACGTGGTCATGGTTTGGTGTTCCATACCTCCGCCAATAAATGCCTGTGAGTGCCCGTACTTCTCGCGGCTGAATGGATAAAGGCCGAACAGCTCACTCATTTTTTCGAGGAACGGAGGTGTTTTGTCCAGTTGCCCCTTTACACCCGCGAAATAGCCGGAGGTTTTGCCAAGGTAATGGAGAATGGGCACCGAGTCCGGCGCCATTGCACGTGGTTTTGCATAATTGGTATACGAAAGGTAGTTGGCGGCTGCATAAGATACCAGGTAATAAGCCATAGGATAACGAGTTGCCCACCGGTACTGCCGCATATTGCCCGGTAGGTTTACCGTCGACTGCAATAAGCCATTTGAACCGACGAGGTTGGTGTCGCTGGTAGTAATCCAGATTTCAGCAGAGTCGATTTTATCGGAAAGCACTTGCTTGGCGGGGAACCACTCTCTAGCCTGGAACGACTCTGAAACAGTTGCCAGGTAAGTAAGCCCGGTAGCCATATTTGTTCCGCTGTGAATGCCATTTTGTTGATTGCCGCGGTAAAAATAAGTTACCTCTATAGTGGCTCCAGCCGGAATGGAGGGGCTTACAATCGTATTGATGTGGTTGGGGCTGCGGTCAAAAACGCGCCTTGTGCCGTTTACGAAAACCGAGTCCACCGTCAAATGATCCCGCAACTCAAGAACGAAGGTATCAAGGGATTGTTTAACCAATGCCCGGTAAGTACAACTACCGCTGATTGCCCTTCCGGGCGGCTGAACGGTAAAATCAAGTTTAAGATACTTAAGGTCGTACCGGTTCATTTGCGGGCTCTGGTAAAAGCTGGCGGTATTGTCGCCACGCACTTCCCGGGCAAATTGATTGTTGAGAAATATACGGTTATTCGCGGGTTGAGCAAAGCAACAAAGAGCGCTAAGGAGGAAGCCACACGTCAGCAGGTGATACATAACTACAATTGTATATGCAATTTAATTCTTCCCTATGCCTCATGATCAAAAAACAGTTCATTTAACTTTGGAGTATGAAAATTCAGTTGTGGGCGGTGGGTAAAGTACACGAACCATATGTAAAACCGGGTGTCGATGACTTTACCAGGCGGATTTCAAAATATTACCCGCTCGAATGGAAGTTGATACCGGCCGCAAAACAAACAACCAATTCTACCCCCGAAGAGATTAAGAAACTCGAAGCCGCAAACATCTTAAGTGCCCTGCAAAAGGAAGATTACCTGGTTTTGCTTGACGAAACCGGTAAGCAACAAAGTTCGCCCCAGCTGGCAGGTTTTATTGAACAACGTGCAAACAACAGCGTCAGGCAATTGGTCTTCCTGATTGGTGGTGCGTTTGGCGTTCACGAGTCGGTTGCACAAAGGGCTAACTTCGTCTGGTCACTTTCACTTCTTGTTTTTCCTCATCAACTCGTGCGCCTCATCCTGGCTGAACAGGTATACCGTGCCTGTACCATCATCAGGAACGAAAAGTATCACCATGTATAAAACCTGTATCTTGGCACCCTATGTTTAGTATTACCGTCATCATCATAGCCATTACTTGTATTTTCTCCTTCTTAGCTTTTTCAAATGAACGTCTGACTGCAACAATGATCTTTGATCCACCGGCTGTTTCGGAGCACAACCAGTGGTACCGGTTTTGGTCGTGTGCGCTCATCCATGGTGACTTTTTTCACCTGCTGTTCAACATGTTTACGCTGTACAGCTTTGGCGAATTTGTCGAGCGGGGATTTAATATTGTGTTTGGAAGTCTTGGGCCTATCGTTTATATCAGCCTTTATGTGATATCGCAATTCCTCTGTCTTCTGCCAACCTATGTTGAACATAAGCACAACCATTATTACCGCAGTCTTGGAGCTTCCGGTGCGGTCTCAGCAGTGGTATTTGCAGGAATAATGTTAATGCCGACCGCTGGAATGGGCATCCTGTTTATTCCTTTTATGATTCCCGGGTTTATTTTCGGCCCTCTGTTCCTGATTATTTCAGCTTACATAGCAAAACGTGGTCATGGAAACATCAACCATTCGGCACATATTTTTGGCGCAGTTGCCGGGGTCGGGATTTATATAGTGGCCTCATTCGCGCTTACGACCCGTAATCCACTCACCCACTTTTACCTGGAAGTAATGAATTACTTTAACTAGTAGCTGTTCGTGGTGAACACATCTTCTTAATCCATTTTTGGTACCTGCATTGGTTTTCTATAGCGTCATCGTTGCGTCGCAATCACTTCATCGGCAAAGCAATGCGGATCTTCAGTTTTCAATTCAAAGCGGCTCTCCATTCATCCAGGTGTGTAAATCAATAGGGCAATTGCGTGTATCCGTTATACTGAATTAGCAATGGGGATATCACCAATTCTGACCGCCCTCGTTTATTCGTCGACCCGAATTGTTTGTTCGTCACACCTTAATAAGGCTGAACATTAATCTACCAAAAAACATGTTAAATGATGTTTCTGTCACAATTAAATATATCTGTGACAATCTGTTTAATCCAGAACCTTTCGGAAAATTATAGGTGACAAGCTGCGCGACCTTAAATGTAGTCCAAACGTTAGCCCTTATACAACCTGTATGTTATTAGCAGTATTCAGATTATCGCTCAACGGGAAAGTCGTTTACATCAGTCTTCCAGCGAAAACCGGATTGCCTTTGAGGTTGCTTTAGTAAGCTTAAAGCGATCGTCTATCCGGTACCCGAGCACCCACACGATCCGCTTATTGCTTTCGAGCACCCAGGCATTTTCCTTTTGTATCCTGGAAAGCTTCTGGTCAATAAAGAAACGGCTGAGCTTTTTCTTTTTTTTCATACCGAGCGGATAGAAATAGTCACCGGTCTTCCAACGCCGGAGCATCAACGGAAACTGGAGTTCCTTTGCATCTACACAGGCAACCTGCTGTGAGCCCGGAATTGAGAACGATGCGTCAACATGGATTGGCTGAATGGCTAGCTGCTTTCCTTCAAAATGAACGTTGCGGTCGGTACTTTCGACCAGGAATATCGCCCCGGGGTCCTGCCCAGGTTTTGGCGAAAGGATAAGCCATTTCCTGTTCAGCAAAATGCGATAATCATCGGACTCGATATAACTTCCATTGCCGGCATCGAGGAGCCGGATAACTTCATCGGTTTGCGCAGCAGAAAATCCTTTTGTTTTGATGATCTCCCACACCATTGTACGCAGCGGCTGAAACTGCTTCAGCTTCAAAACTGGTATATGCTCCTCGTCTCCCCTGACCTCAATAAGCTTCCGTTGCTTTGGCGCGATGGCTTCCTCGTACACCATTTGCGCCTCGTTTAAACGTTGAATATTCCTGAGTATGTTTTCTTCTGCTTCGGGAAACACTTGCTGCAAAGCAGGTAATAGTTCATTCCTGAAATAGTTACGGGTATAGTTGCTTGAAGCATTTGATGAGTCTTCAACAAACTCGAGTGCATGATTTTTCGCGTAGGCTAAAATATCCTTCTTTCGAAAGTCGAGCATCGGGCGGAATACCTGCTGAAAATGCCGGTCCATCCCGGCAAGCCCTTTCAGCCCCGTTCCCCTGAAGAAATTCATTACCACAGTTTCAATGTTATCGTCGGCATGGTGTGCAGTCACAATAAAGCCTGGAGTACCCTTGTCACTTAGTAAACTCCTGAACCATGCATACCGCAGGGCGCGGGCAGCAACCTGTGTAGAAAGCCGGTTTTCTGATGCATACTTCCCGGTATCAAATTTCTGGACGAATATTTCACGAGAGTACTTTGCTGCCAGTGATCGAACAAAAGCTTCATCCCTCTCGCTTTCGTCACCACGAAGCTGAAAATTGCAATGAGCTATTGCATAGTTGATGCGCGATTGTTGAAAGAGGTTGCAAAGTACCACGCTGTCTACCCCACCGCTTACTGCAACCAGGTAAAATGGCTGCGCACTTCCGGGCGCAAGCTTGCTGATCTCGTGGTGGAATGCTTTTAACAGATCCATATTGCCGGGGTGCCTCGTGGCATGACCTAACCTTTCTTGGTTTCTTTCGCCCACGAGTCTTTTAAGGAAACGGTGCGGTTAAATACAATTTTATCCGTCCAGCTATCCTGGTCAAGACAGAAATAGCCTTTTCGCAGGAATTGGTAACGTTCATCAAACTTTGCCTCGCGCAGGGATGGCTCTATATACACGGCTGGTAGCACCGTGAGGCTATCGGGGTTTAGGTAAGATTTGAAATCACCTTCTTCTTTATTTGGATCTTCGACCCTGAACAAGCGATCGTACAACCTTACTTCGGCGGTATAAGCATCTTTTACAGAAACCCAGTGGATGGTGCCTTTTACATTTATCCCGCTGGTGTCGTTACCGCTTTTACTTTCAGGTATGTAGTCGCAGTATACCTCGGTTACGTTGCCCGCCTCATCCTTTTTGTAACCCGTGCATTTAACGATGTAGGCATACTTGAGCCTTACGGTTAGCCCAACACCCAACCTGAAAAACTTCTTTGGTGGGTCCTCCATGAAATCTTCGCGTTCGATCCAGAGTTCTTTGCCAAACGGGATTTTGCGCTTACCCCCGCCATCTACTGCTTCCGGGTTGTTTTCTCCCATCAGCTCCTCTGTTTGTCCGTCGGGATAGTTATTGATGACCAGTTTTACGGGTTCGAGCACTGCCATGCGGCGAAGGGCAGTTTTATTCAGGTCCTCCCGGATACAGAATTCCAGCAGGCTGAGGTCGATAATGTTTTCTCTTTTTTGAACACCGATTTTATCGCAAAACACGCGAATGCTTTCGGGTGTGTACCCGCGCCTGCGATAACCCGCAATGGTTGGCATCCTTGGGTCGTCCCAACCATCAACCAGATTTTCGTTAACCAACTGGAGCAGCTTCCGCTTGCTCATTACCGTGTAGGTGAGGTTCAGCCTGGCAAATTCATATTGCCGGCTGGGGTATATTTCCAGCTGCTCAATAAACCAATTGTAAAGATCGCGATGAGGAATAAACTCAAGCGTACATACAGAATGCGTAACGTGTTCAATGCTGTCGCTTTGCCCATGCGCAAAGTCGTACATCGGGTATATGCACCATGTATCCGCAGTGCGATGGTGGTGTGCATGTTTTATGCGGTACATGAGTGGATCGCGCATGTGCATGTTCGGACTCGCCAGATCAATTTTTGCGCGTAACACTTTTGCGCCGTCGGGAAATTCTCCCGCACGCATGCGTGCAAAAAGGTCGAGGTTTTCTTCGACGGTTCTGTTGCGGTATTCGTTACCCGTGCCCGGTTGGGTTGGTGTTCCCTTTTGTGCGGCTATTTCCTCTGCTGTGCTATCATCAACATAGGCGAGGCCTTTGTTGATCAGTTTAACGGCAAACGCATAAAGCTGTTCAAAATAGTCGGATGCGTACAGTTCATTTGTCCATTCGAAACCAAGCCATTTGATATCGGCCTTTATACTGTCAACGTATTCTGTTTCTTCTGTGGTAGGGTTTGTATCGTCGAAGCGAAGGTTGGTTGTACCACCGTATTTGGCGCTTAGTCCAAAATTAAGGCATATGCTTTTTGAGTGACCGATGTGCAGGTAGCCGTTAGGCTCGGGAGGGAAACGGGTAACAACTGACTTGCGCGCACCCGATGCCAGTTCTTCTTCAATAATCTCCTCAATAAAATTCAGGCTCTTTTCTTCGCTCATATATGTTTATCTATACGGGCAAATATAGGGTTTTGTGCATGCGCCGTAAAGCTGAAAAGCGATCGCACAAGGACACGCGAACCCGGTTTTGCTGCTTTTAACATCTTGCTACAACCAGCTTTAACCCCGATATAACCGGGGCAGAACACCAGTTTGCCAGTCGCGGTAAAAAGCTGAAACAAGCATTGCGGTACAAGTGAGTGACACAACCGGGGCCTGGCTTTGGAAAAATGCCGGTAACCAAAAAAATCAATAAATCAGGTCCTCGTAGGCCGATTGCAATTCATTGTAGGCATGGTGATCGGCTGCCTTTTTTGCAGCGACCATACCCTTTTCGTACCATTCCTTTGCAAGACTGTCTTCCCCCACCCGCTCGCACAATTTTGCCAGGTGATAATATGTTCCCACATAACCCGGGTCGCGATGAAGAATGGTTTCAAACAATTTTCTTGCTGCAATTTCATCGCCTATCTTGATAAGTTCGAGCCCCAGCGCATGCTGAAGAAAGTTATCATCCGGGCTGAATTTTAATAATTCGTGAAGCTTGCCGATCTTATCCATACACAAAAAAAATAAATTATTAAAGCTGTTGTAGTAAATAAAACGTCAGTTATATTTGCATTTAGTTGCATAAACAACTTTTTTTGAACGGGAGCTTTTACCCTTCGTTACCACATCGATTATTGCCATTGATTTACTGAAGTTGGGTACAAAGCTTTGAAAAAATTCAGCAAATGAAGATCTTAGTTTGTCTCAGCAAAACGCCGGACACCACGGCAAAAATAACCTTCAAAAATGGGAATACCCAACTTGAAGAAGCAGGGGTGCAATGGATCATAAACCCATACGACGAATGGTATGCGCTGGTGCGTGCAATTGAACTTAAAGAAAAGGACCCCACCATTGTGCTGCACCTGCTTAGTGTAGGTGGTGCCGACCTTGATCCCATTATCCGCAAAGCGCTGGCACTGGGTGGCGACGAGGCCATACGCGTTAATACCACTGAAACTTCTGATAGCTTTTACATCGCATCGCAAATAGCGGAAGTGGCCCGCCAGGGTGGATACGACCTGATAATGACAGGCAAAGAAACCATCGATTATAATGGTGCCTCTATCGGCGGCATGGTTGCCGAACTCCTTGATCTGCCATATATTTCTGCAGCGTCAAAACTCGACCTGAATGGTACAACCGCTAACCTTAGCCGCGAAATTGACGGTGGTGAAGAAGCAAACGAAGTAAGTCTGCCTGTAGTGGTAAGTTGTATGAAGGGTATGGCCGACGCGCGTATACCCAATATGCGTGGCATTATGGCTGCGCGTACCAAACCACTTAAGGTTGTAGAGCCGGTGGATGCAGAGAAACTTACAACCTATGTTAACTACGAACTCCCGCCCGCAAAGGCCGGCGTAAAGATGGTAAGTGCCGACAATGTGGGTGAACTTGTTCGCTTATTACACGAAGAGGCTCGTGTAATCTGATCTTCTACCGGGTAAGTTTTACCATGGTTTCAGCATTGAACAACAGTAGCAGCTTCCAATTAATCCCTTAAAAAAAATTGACATGGCAGTTCTCATATTTGCCGACCAGGCAGAAGGACATATAAAGAAAGCAACTTACGAAGCATTATCATATGGCGCAAAGATCGCTGAGCTTACCGGAACCACCGCCGAGGCAGTTGTTTTGGGCAGCGTATCTGACGACCTTGGCGCGCTGGGCCAATACGGTGTTAAAAAGGTTTACCACGTAGCAAATGAGGCTCTCAACCACCTCGATGCGCAGGTTTACACAAAAGCACTGGCAGAAGTGGTTCAACAATCGGGCGCAACCGTGCTGGTGTTTGCCCATAACCTGACTGCCCGGGCCATTGCACCGAGGTTGTCGGCCCGGTTAAAAGCAGGGCTGGTAGCAGGTGCCGTTGGGCTGCCTGACACCACCAATGGATTTGTAGTGAAGAAAAATGTTTTCAGTGGCAAGGCTTATGCCTTTGTTAAACTAAATACCGACATCAAGATTGTATCGCTTAATCCAAATGCTTACAAAGCAGTAGCGGGAACCGGTGTTGCAGAGGTCGTCCCTACAACAATAACAGTCGACAGCCCTAAAGTAAAAGTAACGTCGAGCGATAAAGTTGCCGGTGAAGTTCCGCTTACCGAGGCAACAGTGGTGGTTAGCGGAGGCCGTGGTTTAAAAGGACCGGAAAACTGGGGGATTGTTGAAGACCTGGCAAAAGCGATGGGTGCAGCAACGGCATGTAGCCGGCCTGTAGCAGACAGCAACTGGCGCCCACATCATGAGCACGTAGGACAGACAGGCGAAGCAATATCGCCCAATTTATACGTTGCCCTTGGCATTTCCGGCGCTATTCAACATCTGGCAGGAGTGAACAGAAGCAAGGTGATTGTAGTAATCAATAAAGACGCTGAAGCACCCTTTTTTAAAGCAGCCGATTATGGCATCGTAGGCGACATATTTGAAATTGTTCCAAAGCTTACAGAAGAAGTGAAAAAACTTAAAGGCATTGCCTGATTAGCTTTACTTTTATAATGCTAACGTTATAAAATCAAACCGCGGGTTTAACCACTTAGCGGTTTATTTTTGTGACCTATTCTCCGATATTCTCACCAACCATTTCTGCCAATATCCGCCTGTAAACCTTAACGCTTCTTTGTGCACTTAATGCTAACCGCAACCATACATTTGTTACATGAGATTTAAGTTTACGCTGGTCAATTTTATTGTGTTTCTTGCCATCACCGCCAGCGGTCAAACGCTCACGGGAATTTGGCGTGGGCATTTTGCCCAGAGCAGCTTTGGTTTCTCAGACGAGCGATATAAGTTTGAGATCCAGATCGACCAGGCAGTTAACAACGCCCTTCGCGGCGTTACTTATTCTTATAAAACAACCGTTTTTTACGGCAAAGCGAACTTCCAGGGCATCTATACTCCAAAAACCAATAACGTTGTTTTAAATGAGCTTGCGCTGGTAGAACTAAAGATTGAAGGGCAAAGCTCCCCATGCCTGATGACCTGCTACCTGGAGTATGCAAAAATGGGTACACTTGAAACACTAACCGGAACATATACAAGTCGCCATGTAAATGGTAGAGGCGATTGCGGGGAAGGGCGGGTTTACCTTGAACGTAAAACGACCACCGATTTTGAAAAAGAAGATTTCCTGCTTAAAAAGGAAAACGACCTGCTTAAAAAACAACAGGACTTGGCGAGAAAAACCCCGCTAAAGAAACCTGTTCCACCTGCGAAACGTCCCTCTACAGCTACGGCCCGTGTACAGCCGCGTACCCCGGTAACAAAGCCGGGCGCTAAAGCTCCTGTTGCCTCAGCCAAACCACGTGTTGGCACCGCCAAACCCCCGGTTGCGTCGGCAAAACCTCGCACCTTACCTGGAAGGCCGCCTGTAACTTCCCCTAAACCACCTCTGGCTTCAGCTAAACCGAAGCTTAAGCCAGGTGCAGAAGATGCGGTCACCAGGAGTGAAACGAGACCATCTGGTACGCCACCAGTAATCATTTCGCCACCTTCGGTGAAAGAAGAGATTGCAAAGCCAAAGGATGAACCGGTTAAACCAAGATTAATTCCCAAGCCCGAGATCTTAAAGAAGCGTAGCAACGAACTGGTTAAAACAATTTACACTGCTGAGCGTGACCTGAAAATTGAGCTTTACGATAACGGTGATATCGACGGCGATACCATCAGTGTGTACTACAACAATCAATTAATTGTCTCCCGGAAGCGCCTGACCGACAAACCGATCAGCTTTAATATAAAGGCTAATGAAAATGAGCCCCTTCATGAATTTGTAATGGTCGCAGAAAACCTGGGCCAAATTCCTCCAAATACTGCATTAATGATTATTACCGCCGGCAACAAGCGATATGAACTTTTCATTACCTCTACAGAGCAGAAAAACGCTGTGGTAAATATTGAGTTTCGACCCTCACAGCAACCTTAAAATTGTACATTCCAGGTAACTGCGGGAATTATCGGGAACAATGAAACCTGCCGGGCCTCAATCTTTAGATCGCCGTTGAACGCACTTCCCTGCTGATCGAAATAAATGAAATAAGGATTAAGCCTGCTGTAGATGTTATAAATACTAAACACCCAATTGTCGGTGTATCTGCGCTTCTTTTTATGTTCCGGGGTAAGTGTAGCGGAGAAGTCCATGCGGTGATAGGGCTTTAACCGGTATGAATTTATCCGGCTGTTTTCCTGGGTAAGTATTCCATTAAAGAAGTAAAAGCGTTCAGGAACTGACACTGCGTTCCCGGTTCCATAAGTGAAAATCGACGACATTTTCCACCGCTTGTTGAATGTATAGGTGCCAACAACGCTTAAATCGTGACGGCGATCGAATTTGCTGGGGTACTTCTTATTATCATTTAGTTGTTCGAATCTTCTCCATGTCCAGCTTAACGTATATCCAACCCAGCCGGTTAGTTTTCCTTTTACCTTGTTGATGAACCATTCCGATCCATAACTCCAGCCTTTCCCAAACGTAAATTCTTCTTCAGGGTCTTTTAACGATGGAACATAGCCCTCTTTATATTCAATTTGGTTGAGCATACTCTTATAATAAAACTCAACCGATGTTTCGAACATGTTGTTATTGAAGTTCTTGAAAACTCCGGCTGCATATTGCCAGCTAATCTGGGGTTTAACCCGGAAGGTACTTGGCACCCAAAGGTCGGTAGGCAAAGTTGAACCGGCATTACTTACCAAATGGATGTACTGGAGGTTTCGGGTAACCGCAGCCTTAATTGAAGTAGACTCATCGAGCGCATAGCGAATGGTGGCACGCGGCTCCAGTCCACCATAGTTCTTTACGGTTTGTCCGCGTTTAAAGCTTACACTATCGAGCTTGTTGCTATTCTCGTCTGTTATATAGCTCGTGTAAGGACCAACCTGTTGAAAGTGGCTGTAACGAAGCCCATAGTTCAGCTTTAGCTTTTCGCTAAGGTCCCAGTCGTCCTGGAGGTAAACTCCATATTCATTGGCGTACTTCAGCTTTACATTATTTGGGGTGAAGCTCGTATTCCCCTGCTCAGCGGTTAATATGTTTGGAAAGAAGGTGTGGTAAGTGTATTGTCCGCCAAACTTGATTTTGTGGGCCGTCGAGGCGAAGAAGTCGAAATCGGCTTTTGCATTCAGGTCGCGGATACCTGAGGAGAGCTTGATGAGAAAATCGTTTTGTTTTGCGGAAAATGCAAAATTGTAGTCGTTGTATACTACTGTGGCATTGGCGAACAATTTACGGTTGAAAACATGGTTCCATCTTACGGTTGCGGTGGCATTGCCCCATGGAACATTGGTGTTGAATGATCGCTTTTGGTTATTGAAAGTGAACACATCTTTGCCCGCGTATGCGCTTATATAGATCCGGTCCCGGTCGGAAATGATGTAGTTCATCTTTGCATTCAGATCGTAGAAATAGTAACCTGAACCGTAAGCATTCGCCGTCTTTGCAACAAATGGTTTGATCAGCGCATCAATATAAGTACGCCTGGCTGACAGGATATAAGATGCCTTGTCTTTTTTTAATGGTCCCTGGATAGAGAATCTTGAAGCAATCAGACCGATCCCTGCATCTCCCTGGGTTTTGCGGAGGTTACCTTCTTTCATGCTTACATCAACTACCGACGACAGGCGTCCACCATATTGCGCAGGCATCCCACCTTTGATCAGAGAGACATTTTTAATAGCGTCTGAATTAAACACGGAGAAGAAGCCAAATAGGTGTCCGGTATTATAAACAACCGCATCATCAAGGATGATAAGGTTCTGATCCGGTCCTCCTCCCCGGACATAAAAACCCGCGTTTCCTTCACCGGCATTCCGTACACCGGGCATCAGCTGAAGGGTTTTCATGATGTCAACTTCACCAAGGAAAGCCGGCAGTGACTTGGCGGTCTCCATACTCAAATCGATTTTGCCCATTTGAGCCGTTTTCACGTTGTTGTCTCTTCTGCGCCCGGTAACAACTACCTCTTCATTGATGATAAAGTTTCGCGGAACAAGTAAAACGTCCAGCTGCTGACTGCTGTTTAGAGCGAGTGTTATGGTTTGGGTTTGATAGCCGATGAACGAACATACCAGTTCATAATTGCCTTTTGCAACAGTTAACGAAAAATATCCGTATTGATTGGAGGTAACACCTTTGCCTGCATTCCTGATGGATAAGTTTGCACCTATGAGCGTTTCACCCGTAAGCGAGTCTTTAATATACCCGTTCAAAGTGACTCTATCTTGTGCACGCAGGAAGAAGAACGAACACATTAAAGCAACAGTCAGCAATAATTTCATAAGGGGTCGGGGATTGAGCCATGCAAATTTACACCAGATGCGTACCTATTGTTCAATTTTGTCGAAATCGGCACTGGTGAACCGCAACTTCCGGAAGCAAAAAACCTCCAGGGACGCCGGAGGTTTTTCTTTAGCAATTATCTAGGTTATTTAAACCGCCTTGTTCAACTGATATACCCTATAATGCTATGCTGTAGAGCCCGCAACGATCGAAAATCCGGACACAGGCTGGGTCAGAAGAATAGCATTGATAAAGGACGTTGAGATTTTGATTATTGTACCCTGAAATCAAGCGAGTCTTTTACCTCACCGCATTCAAGCATCTTTTTACCAAAATAGGGGTTTTTGATGTCTGAAGTATTGCTTAGCCAATAAGCACCGGCATCACTAAATGCCATTGGACAATATTGGTGGTAAACCACCTCCTGGTCGTAACGTACGGTCCGTATGAGGTCATACATATTGTCGCTGATCATTTGAAAAGACTTTCTTTTTTCCTCAATCGTTTTCTCACCAACAAGTCCTTGTGCTTCGGCCACTATAGTTTCAACATAGGTCTTAGTCATTGCAACGATGCTGCTATCTGCTTTCAGGTCTTTAAGCTGTAAGCCGGTTGCAGCCTGTACTACCTGCTGTGCCGACGAGGTCGCCAGGCTGTCATTCGTTTGTACCAGGTGATCCTTCAATGCATAATAGCTCGTCAACAACGACTTGAATGACTCGCTAAATGCACTGGTATTCTTTGACTGCACCAAAGGAACATCTTTGTCAACTTCGGTCTTTTTATCTTCGCCGCCACATGCCGCCATAATAGAAACAAGTGAAAACAGCACGATTCGCTTCATATTTTTTGTTTTTGTAAAAGTAAATCAAATTGCTATCCAAAAGCATTAGTATAGTTTTGCAGGCGTATCCAATTACCGGGAAGCGGTAGTAGATTGGTTTAATTAACAATAACATAAGTGTATAAACCTGCCGGTTCAGTGCGATTTGGCGTGCGGGTTTCAAACCGGCGTTTTGATACACTAAGCAGGACACTAATTCATAAATAAAAGTTCGTAATACTTAAAAAGTAGTTCACCTGCTGGGATGGGCCATTAACAGGCGCCGGGGAAGCGAATAGCAAAACATCGACCCTTAAGGTTGATGTAAAAACAGACAGTATATGTTGATCGGATTACAAAATGTAACATTTGAATTTGGCGCCCGGGTTATCGTAAGTGAGGCAACCTGGCATATTCAGCCCGGTGACCGCATCGGGCTCATCGGCTATAACGGAACGGGCAAGTCGACCTTATTAAAGGTTTTGGTTGGCGAATACCAGCCTTCTGTGGGCACAGTTGAAAAGGGACGCGATACCACGATTGGATACCTGCACCAGGACCTGCTGAGTTTCGATACCAACGAAACCATAACCGAAGTAGCACTTGGAGCATTTGAGAAAGTGAGGCAACTCGAGAAAGATATTGAACTGTATGGCCAACAGTTGGAAAAAGATGCGGACAACGAAGAGTTGCTCATAAAATATACGGACGCACTGCATGAGATGGATGTGCTCGATGGTTACAATGTAAATTACAAAGCTGAAGAGGTTTTACATGGACTGGGCTTTAGCAACGACGACCTCAGCAGACCCTATAAAGAATTCAGCGGAGGATGGCGCATGCGGGTATTGCTTGCAAAAATGATCCTGCAGGCACCGGACGTTCTGTTGCTGGATGAACCGACGAACCACCTTGACCTTCCATCGATCGAGTGGCTCGAAAAGTACCTGATTAACTATAAAGGGAGTGTGGTAATCGTGAGCCACGATAAATACTTCCTGAACAAGATGGTTAACAAGATCGTTGAGTTATACCAGCGTCAGCTGCATATTTACACGGGTAACTACGACTTCTACGAAAAAGAAAAAGAGGTCAGGATTGAAATGCAGCAACGTGCTTTTGAAAACCAGCAAGACTACATCCGTCAGCAGGAACGCTTTATTGAACGTTTTAAGGCAAAGGCCAGTAAAGCAGCACAGGCACAAAGCGTACAGAAGCGCCTCGACCGGCTTGATGTAGTAGAAGATGTTCAATTGGAGCGTCCCGACCTTCGCATAAATTTTAGAATAGATAAGGTTCCCGGGAGGGTACTGGTGTCGCTGAAAGACGTCAGCAAAAATTTTGGCAAACTCCAGATTGTCGACCACGCCTCAGCTGAAATTGACCGGGGTGACAAGATTGCCCTGATCGGGGCAAATGGTAAAGGCAAATCGACCGTACTTCGAATGATTGCGGGTACGGAACCCTTTACCGGAGAGCGCGTATGGGGCCATAATGTAGATGATAGCTTTTATGCCCAGCACCAGTTGGAAGCATTAACGCTGACCAATACCGTACTTGATGAAATGAAAGATGCAGGCAGCCAGAAAACAGAAGTAGAGCTGCGTGCGCTCTTAGGTGCTTTCCTTTTCAGTGGTGATGATGTAGAGAAAAAAATACGTGTATTGAGCGGGGGCGAAAAGGCAAGGGTCGCGCTTGCAAAAACCATTGTAAGTAAAGCCAACTTTCTTATACTGGATGAGCCGACGAACCACCTCGATATGCATACGGTTGAGTTGCTTGCAGAAGCACTCAATAAATATGAAGGCAGCTATATACTGGTAAGCCACGACCGTTATTTCATTTCAAAAACGGCCAATAAGATCTGGGAAATCGTAGACCACGAAATCAAGGAATTCAAAGGAAGTTATGATGAATGGGTTGCCTGGAATGAACGTATGGAAAAGCAGGCTAACTCAAGGCAAGACAATCAGCCAAAGCCTGTAAAACCTGCAAAAACCGAAATATCGGCGATGGAAAAGGATCAAAAGAAACCCCTGCCGGATTCTAATGGCCAACCACATACAAACGGGGCTGCTGTAAGTACCCCTAAGCAGCCGGTGGCTCCTGCCATCCCAAACCAACCGATCAACAAAGAGCTTCAGAAAGAATTGCAGAAGCAGCAAAAACGCCTCGCTACGCTTGAGGAAGACATCAACAAAGCTGAACAAGAGAAAAAACGAATCGAAGCCGACCTTGCGCAACCCGAAAACTTTTCAGACCGCCAGAAGTTTGTTGCCCTGGAGAATGCTTACAAGCAGGTGCAGCAATCACTCGGGATGTTGAATAAAATGTACGAGGAACTTTTTGAAAAAGTCCTGCAACTCGAAGGCTAAATCAAATCACTTAATTTCAACAACCGGCCTACTTCGCCGGTTGTTGTTGTTTATAACGATTAGGGAAATGCAGTCGCATAAACCGATCGTCGATAGCTGTAAATCCAAACTTCTGGTACAACGAATGGGCATCTTTTGTACCTAACATGATCCCCCGCACATCCTGCACATCAGGATGACCAAGGATTACTTCCATAAGCCACTTACCCAGACCCTGCCCACGATGGCTAGCATCAATAAATACATCCGCCAGGTATGCAAAAGTTGCTGCGTCGCTAATCAACCGCGCAAAACCAACTTGTTTTTCATTGCGGTATACCCCAAAGCAACGGGAGCCTTCCACTGATCGCCTCACGATGTCGAAGGGTATTTGTTCTGCCCAATAGGATTGCGTGCTTAAAAACTCGTGTATATAATTAAGATCAAGTTGGTCTTTGTTAGTATCAATGGTAAAGCCATTACGTTGCCAGGTCATAAACGGGTTTAATTAGTGATGAAGCCGATCGCTGAAGATAAAACCAAGGTCTTGTTTAAACCAGTGGTTTATCACGAAGCCGCGTTGTGATCCACCGCTGGCGATTACAAGCGATAAATGGCTACATCAGGGTCCTGATACCAGCGCTATTGGGAACGGACAACCATGCCATTGTAAACAGTTTTTAATCAGACAAGCGTATATACACCCAAGGCGAAAGCAGGTGATTTCTTAAATTTTTGCCACAAAGAACTTAAATACACTACTTTAACGTGTTATTTCATTAAAATACCATGTATTCCTGTTTTACTGCATTTTACCCTATTTTTGCCCACCAAAAAAAAGAAACGATCGCTTATGGATAATCTGATTTACGCAGTACCCGTGATGGGTGTTATTGGACTTTTGTACACGCTTATCAAGTTTAGGTGGGTGTCGTCGCAGGATGCGGGGACTGACCGAATGAAGGAGATCAGCCGTTATATAGCCGAGGGCGCAATGGCGTTTCTGCGGGCCGAATATAAAATCCTTACTTATTTCGTGATCATTGCCGGTGTATTACTGGCGATAATGGGCTATAGCAATGCAAACAGCCATTGGAGCATTGCCCTGGCTTTTGTTCTTGGTGCATTTTTTAGTGCCCTTGCTGGCTACATTGGAATGCAGATTGCAACCCGCGCCAACGTGCGTACCGCGCAGGCAGCACGAACCAGCCTTAAAAAAGCACTTTCCGTTTCATTCACCGGTGGTTCCGTAATGGGCCTTGGTGTTGCCGGTCTTGCGGTGCTTGGTTTGGGCGGCTTGTTTATTATTCTTAAAGCTTTATTTGCCCCCGGCGCAGCTGTCGACAGCCTGGAAATGGAGCGTACCATTGAAGTGCTTACTGGTTTCTCCCTTGGTGCTGAAAGTATCGCGCTATTCGCCCGTGTAGGTGGCGGTATTTATACCAAGGCGGCCGACGTAGGTGCCGACCTGGTAGGTAAAGTAGAAGCCGGCATTCCTGAAGATGATCCAAGAAACCCGGCCACCATTGCTGATAACGTTGGCGATAACGTGGGTGATGTTGCGGGCATGGGTGCCGACCTTTTCGGTTCATATGTCGCCACTGTTTTGGCTACTATGGTTCTCGGCCGCGAAACCACTATCCCCGCTGAAGCGCTAAACCAGTTTGGCGATATGGCGCCTATCCTGCTGCCAATGATGATTGCAGGCGTAGGTATTCTCTTCTCAATCGTAGGAACCCTCTTTGTAAAAATATCCGACAATGCCGGTCTTAGTACTGATGCCGTTCAGCGTGCGCTGAACATGGGCAACTGGGGTTCAATCGTTTTAACCGCTATCGCTTCTTACTTCCTGGTAATCTGGATATTACCCGAAACCATGAACCTCCGCGATTTTGCCTTTACACCAATGCGGGTGTTTGGCGCCATTGCCGTTGGTCTTGCGGTAGGTACCCTTATGAGTATGATCACCGAATATTACACCGCTATGGGTAAGCGCCCGGTTATGAGCATTATCCGCCAGTCGGGTACGGGCCATGCAACAAATGTAATTGGTGGTTTGGCCGTAGGTATGGAAAGTACTTTTCTTCCCATCCTCGTTTTAGCTGCAGGTATATGGGGTAGCTACCAGTTTGCCGGTTTATATGGTGTGGCTATCGCTGCCGCCGGTATGATGGCAACAACAGCCATGCAACTTGCTATTGATGCATTCGGACCGATTGCCGATAACGCTGGTGGTATTGCGGAGATGAGTGAACTGCCCAAAGAGGTTCGTGAAAAAACCGACATTCTCGACGCGGTCGGCAACACTACAGCTGCCACAGGTAAAGGCTTTGCTATTGCTTCTGCCGCACTCACGGCGCTGGCATTGTTCGCCGCATACGTTGGCGTGGTCAAACAAAATGGTTACGACCTCCAGGATGCCATCAACATTTATAAAGCAGACGTATTAGCCTGCCTGTTTGTTGGTGCGATGATCCCTTTTATATTTTCCTCACTTGCAATTCGCGCAGTCGGTGAAGCCGCAATGGCAATGGTGGAAGAGGTGCGTCGACAGTTCAGAACAATTTCCGGTATTATGGAAGGCACGGGCAAGCCGGAATACGATAAATGTGTGGCTATTTCAACAGAGGCATCAATCAAAAAAATGATGTTACCCGGTGCCATCGCAATTATTTCTCCGCTGATTATTGGTTTCCTCCTGGGGCCCGAAGCGCTCGGTGGATTCCTGGCCGGTGCTACCGTCAGTGGTGTATTGATGGGAATGTTCCAGAATAATGCTGGCGGTGCATGGGACAATGCAAAAAAGTCGTTTGAAAAAGGTGTCGACATCAACGGGCAAACATTCAAAAAAGGCAGTGATCCGCATAAGGCTGCTGTAACCGGCGATACGGTAGGTGATCCATTTAAAGATACTTCCGGCCCTTCAATGAACATCCTCATCAAGCTTATGTCGATTGTTTCGCTTGTAATTGCACCTACACTCGCCCATGTACATAGCAACGAATCCTCTGCAAATGTTCACAGGCTACAGCCAACAACGGCGCTTACCCAACCGGCAGCAAGCCGGAGTGTGACCCCTGCAGACGACAACTCGCCTACTGATGAACTCGTAAGAGAACTTAAAAGAGACGGACTTGTATCGGGCAGTAAAACCGAAGTAAAATATAAAGACGGGATTATGGTTGTAGACGGAAAAGAACAGCCTGCACGTATTACCAAAAAATACCGCAAGTATTTTGGCAGCCAGGATGCTGATTTTGTGCTTCGGATTAAAGAAGATTAGTACGCCTCAGCTAATTGCTGTTAAGACGATCATATCAAAAAAGAACAAAGCCTGGCATTTCTGCCGGGCTTTTTTATGCATGCGCGCTCTTTTACGCTCCGGCTCGAATACAAGGTAATTTTTTTGGGGACCGGCAGAAGACCTTTACTTTGGCTCCGGTTGTGTCACTCCCTTGTACCGCATAGCTTTATTGAGCAAAGCAGGTTTTATAAATTGGAAAACGCATCTTCTTCCTCCCCCGCTTCGTCTCATTTACCATAGTATCAATGCGAGAATTGGTTCTAAGAGCCAATGAGATAGGATGCTTGCACCTTTTATCCTTCATCACCCAATCTTCGTCAAACAAAATTAAAAAAGATGTACGAAGATTTTTTCATTACGGGCGAAAACTGTAATATTGGTACGAAAACAATCGTAAATGACAGATATAAAGCATTTCAAACCAACAGAAGGAGAACTGGAGATCCTGCAAGTGCTCTGGGATAAGGGAAAAGCCACCGTTCGTGAAGTACATGAAACGATCTTGCAATCTAAAGAGGCAGGTTATACCACCACTCTAAAACTCATGCAGATCATGTTTGAGAAAGGCCTCGTAAAAAGAGATGACTCCGCTAAAACCCATGTATACCAGGCCATTGTTACCCGCGAAAAAACGCAAACCCAATTTGTTGGCAAAATGATCAGCAGCCTTTTTGGTGGATCATCCACACAGCTGGTAATGCAGGCACTTGGTAATCACGTGCCGAACAAAGAAGAGTTGGACGAAATTCAACAACTACTCGACAACCTCAAAAAACAATAGGTATGTTCCAGGTGACCCAATCTCCGTTCCTGCAGGCTTTGGGGTACGCAATCATTAACAGCTTATGGCAATATGCATTGCTCTGGTTGTTGTATTATTTCGTTTCATCCGTAACCAGGCTTTCAGCACACAGGCTTTATCAGGTTGCATTACTCTCTCACCTAACAGGGTTCGTCTGGTTTTCGGGCACCCTCTGTTACTATTACAACTTTTTCGTACAAACAAACGGCCTTCCGTTTTTTGCCAACATCGACTCCGGCTTTCCAGGTTATTCTGTAAGCGAGAAAATTTACCTGCTGATGGTCCGGGCGGAGGTATTCCTGCCTTACCTCTCGCTGGCGTATATGGTATTGCTTACTTTTATGTCGGTGAAAACCATTCGTTGTTACCGGAAAACACATATTCTTCGAACAAGAGAAATCGAAAAGGCACATATCGATTGGCGGCTCTTTACCAGCAGGCTCGCCGCGCAGTTTGGGATCAAAAGAAAGGTTAGCCTTTTCCTGTCAGGTCTGGTAGAAAGCCCTGTTACCGTTGGCTTCCTTAAACCAATGATCTTACTGCCCATCAGTGTGGTGAACAACCTCAGCACCGAACAGGTTGAAGCCATCCTCCTACACGAGCTTGCACACATTAAAAGGCACGACTATCTCATTAATCTCCTGCTGTCCATCATTGAAATTACCCTGTTCTTCAACCCATTTATGCAGTTGCTCAGCAAGAGTATTCGTCGCGAACGCGAAAATTGCTGCGACGACTGGGTGTTGCAGTACCAATATAGCGCTGCCTCTTACGCGCGCGCATTACTAAAAATTGCAGTTAACAAAGTTGCCTCAAACGGTTCACTTGCAATGGCGGCAGTTGACAACAACAGGGCTTTGCTGACACGGGTTAAAAGAATGATTGAGAGAAATGAAAAACAAGTGAACTACCGCCGCCAGGTGTTGGCCCTGCTTTGCATTACGCTCATATTCGGAATGGTCGCCGGCTTTACACCACAAAAACGCAGCACGACTAAGCCTGGAAATATTTCTAAAACAACCCTGGTGAGCCAGGCGGTTAACCAACAAGTGGATGTGGTAAAAACCGACAACATTCTTTTCAACCCGGTTTATTTCCTATCCGAACCCATCAAAGCCAAAATTGGCCTGGCGCCGCTAAAATCTAACCGGGTTAGCAAGAATTTAGAAGTAAACGATTTGGGCACCCTGGTAGCTGAAGTGGTTGATCCTGCTGTTGATCATGCCCAGGAATTTATTGCTTCAAATGTTCACTTCGAATTGGAAAAGCACCTGAAAGACTTTAAACTTGACTCTGCCCGGCTCAACAAAGAATTGCAACTACTTGCTAAAGAAAAACTGTCGAACATAAAGTGGCAGGAGCTATCGGCTGAAGTGGACTTGTACAGGGAAGGTCTTCACATTAAAAACAATCAGTCCTGGAACACACTCGTTAATTCAGCTAAAATCGAAAAACAGGTTGAAAGTGCTTTGTCGCAGCTTAAAAACCTCCAATTTAAACTTGATACCAAAGGAACCAGGGTCCAGGTAATCACCCGTCAGAAAACCAGGGAGAGTGCTAAGGCGCAATCAACTAAAGATAGAGAAGCCATCAAAAAGGAAGCCCTCTACTATGCTGAGCTTGCACAGGCTCATGCTGAAGAAGCAAAGGCACTACAACTCAGGTTTTCAAATTTGGTACTACCGCCTTCACCAATTATAATATCACCAGCAGTTGCAAACTGTCCTCCTGCGCCGGTACGCAATGCGTCAAGAACTTACTCTTATGAATACAAGGAAGTTCCGAAAGTGCAGGTTTTACCGCACTCGACTTGCGACGAGCATGTAACAGAAGAGATTATTGAAGAAGTCGAGTTAACAGCTCCGCCTTCTACCCGCCAAAAGGTTGTGAAACGCCTGCGTATTGTTCGCATTTAGTAACTAAGATTTTAAATGGTGTAAGCTTAACATTCCTGGTGATAAGCTTACACCATTTTTTATTTCGCAAGAGTACCCCAATATAAAGGCATCTCCACGCTTAAAATTATCCACGTGCTAACTTGATTCAATTGATCACTTGGGTATGCAGCCAACTGACGATCAATAAGTTGGTTTAGTGATACGCCGTCAGGCTTATCAGTGTGAAGCTTTTTGATATACCGGGATCGCTGATCTTCAAGCACGCGACCTGGTATTATTTGATATGAGGATCGAACAGCTCAAAAATAATTAGCCAGCCCGTAAAAGGGGAAAGTAAACGCATGTCGCAACAATGCCCGACGAAAGAAGGGGGATGTTAATGAGAATAAAACCAGATAAGATGGAAGATTAGAAAGTATTCCGCGGGCACCAATCACCATACCTGTTGCCCAATAAGAAACCGATCAAGATCTCGTGGGTTCCCTGGCTTACCGTATTGAGGCGGGTAGTCGTATAATCGTAGGAATAACCGATGTTAAAAGTACTGTTCACATTTAGTCCCAGCATCGCAGCATAACCATATTTAAAACGGTAGCTCCCCCCTACCCACAACAAATCCCGGTACTGAAACTTCGCATTCAGGTCAAACCCAACAGGTATAGGATTAACATATCTTATTAAGGTTGAAGGCATAAAACTTACGTCTTCGCTCAGGAACAACCTAACCCCTGCAGTCAAAAACATATGCGGTATAAGCTTTCCGCCCGCCAGCCTTACGGTATCTTCTGAAAACTTAAGCTTTGACGGAATGATTTGCTGTGCAGAAAGACCAACAAAATATTGCGGCGAGTAAAGGTAAAGTCCTGCGCTAACATCCGGACTTAACCTGTTCAGGTAACCACTTCCTGCAACCGAAGGATCCACCGGGAAAGCAGGTCCGAAATCGAGCTTGCTGGTATTGAGTGTTATGCTCTGAACCCCAGCTGAAATGCCGGCAGCAAGACTTGTTTGTGGTGATATGCCGGTATGGTAAGCAAACATGGCTGAGGCGCCAAACCGGTTGAGCGGACCTGTACGATCATTAAGCATGGTAAAACCTATCCCCTGGTGCGGCTCGGCAGCCGTATACTCCTGCACAAAAGAGCGCCCTCGGGGATTCTCGCCGGAAGCGGCAAAGCCTGTTGCAGTTTCCCGGGGATAATCTGTTTTCCGAAGTGGAGCATGAATTGTCGCGTAGGTAGTGACCGGCGCATCCTGCAAACCCACCCATTGATGACGGTGGCTGATCTTGACATCCGTATAGTTTTCTATACCAGCAACGGCCGGATTGATGATATAGTTATTCAGGATGTACTGGGTATAGTGTGGCCGCTGCTGCGCAAAACCTTTTCCTGTGCACAAGAACAACACCACAACAAGGCTTCCGATAAATGATTTCATATTCTAAAAATAGTTAAATAGGCGCTAATTACTTACCCGCTCAGCCAAATTGTGCAAAGTGAAAACGGGCAATTACCTTAGAATGGTAACCGAACCGGTGAATGGTGGTTTGCCATTTTTCGGGTTGATAATGTAATAATAAGTCCCCACAGGAAGTTGCTGGTTGTTTACCGTGCCATCCCAGGGTCGGGTATAGCCTGTTGTATGGTAAACCAACTGCCCGTGCCGGTTAAACACATCTACCGTTGCGGAAGGATATGTTTCCAGGTGCTGGATCACCCAGGTATCATTTATTCCGTCGCGGTTGGGGGAAAACGCATTTGGTATTTTTGGACCGGATTGCACGATTATCCGAGCCTCATCACTTGCACTACATCCTCCACGTGACGTTGCCGTTATCCTATACGTTGCATCAGCGAGCGGGGTTACCGTTGGCCGACGCAGTGTATCATTGTTAAGAGAAGTTGATGGTGTCCATTTAAAAGACAAACCTGATCCCGTGATCTCAGGATCCAATGTTACTGAACCACCTTCCAAAACCACGATGTCCGGTCCTGCGTTTACAGTTGGTATAGCATAGACAATTACAGGACGAATGGTCGTATCCGAACTACATCCATCCGTATTTGTAACTACCAGGCTTACATTATAATTGCCGGCTGTTGTATAAGTTCGACTGGTATTCTGCATTTGCGCCGTAGTGCCGTCGCCGAAATTCCAGTACCAGGTAGCCAGGTTGCTGGTGTTGCCACTACTTTGATCGGCAAATACGAAGTTTGCACCAATGCATGCCTCCGCCGGCGCTATCGAAAAGTTCGCCCTGGGCTGCGGAAGAACTTTGGTAAGCGATTTAGTTGTGCTCGAAGTACACCCTTCTCCTGAAGTAACGGAGAGCGTTACGTTGAATGGACCTGGTGTAGAATACCTGTGCACAGGCGACTTGCCTGACCCGGTCGCTGAATTTGCCGGATCCCCGAAATTCCACCGGAACGTAAATGCGCTTTCACTGCTATCGGCTATTGTGGAGTTATCTGTAAAGCGGGCCTGTCCATTTGGAAGACATACTACTCCGGGTAAAGTAAAATCAACAACGGGAAGAGGATTCACTTTCAATGTTCTGGCAGACACCTGGCTTTGGCATCCGCTATCCGTGAATACCTGAAGACTTGCCGTGTAGGTGCCGGTAGAAGCAAAGTTTCTCGTAAAAGGATTGCCGTTGGAAAACGTTTCGGTTGTGCCATCGCCAAAATCCCACTTCCATTGAACGATTTTTCCAAAGCCGGCCACAGACGAATCCCGGAAAGATACCGGGCTTCCTACGCAAGTGGGTAGCGTAGTTGTCCACCGCGCCGAAGGCTGATCATATACGGTAATGGTTTGGCTTGCTGAGTCGGTACAACCCGCGTTTGACGTAAACCTGTATTTCAAAGTAAAGGTTCCAACCCCTGATATTGCCGGGTTAAAAAGACCTGATGGTGTAACACCGGGCCCGCTGAATACACCAGTGCCGGCAACATTTGCCGATGCCTGGGTAAGTTGTTGTGGTGACGCATTGATGCATATACCGGGAACCTGCGAGAACCTGACAATAGGATTGGCATTGATCGTTATGGTTGAGATTTTTTCCCCTACGCATGCCGCTCCCGAAAATGCACGGAGCTTCACCTGGTAGGTGATGTTTGTTGCTGCCGGTGGGTATTGGTGCGAATAGCGCTTGTTTAAGGTCGGGTTCGTGTCGATGATCACCACACCTGGTGCCCCTGTAAAATCCCAGGTGATTTCCAGACGAGTGATTTCCCCGGGTGCTACCGTTGACAGGTTTTCAATTTGTACAACCTGGTTACTGCATTGACTTGCGCCGTTGAGTATAGAAAAGTCCGCAATAGGGTTCGCACCACTTACAACAAGGGGTTTAGACACTGTAGCCTCGCAACCTGTAGGAGATGTAACCGTTAAAGACACATTATAGGTTCCTGCTGATGAATAATTGTGCGTGGGGTTTTTCAAGCTGGAAGTATTCAGGTTACCCGGGCCGGCATTTGCATCCCCAAAGTTCCAGGCATAAGTAAGGCCCAACTGGCTGCCCCCGGGCAGAAAACTACTGTCGGTAAACGCGGCTACTGCATCTGTGGCACAGAGACGTGGCACCCTGAAATTCGGAATTGCAGCGGTACCTACCACCAGTGTTTTGGCAAGGGCTATGCTGCGGCAGCCTTTGTCGGAAACAACGATAAGCGATACGACATAACTGCCGGCGGTATTATATATTTTGGTAAAAGCGGTTCCATTAAGGTTGTTTGCCGTTGTGCCATCGCCGAAATTCCATATCCACTGTACAATGGAACCCGAATTGGCGGCGGATTGATCGGTAATGGTGATAGGTTGCCCCACGCAAGAGGCGGCAGATGTGAGAAAAGCTGGTGTAGGTAAAGGATTTACCACCACGGACTTGGTGACCGTATCACTTGAACAGCCGGCGGGCGATATTGATGATAGCCTGACCGTGTAAGTACCGGGGTTGGTGTACCTGTGTACCGGGTTCCTGGTGGTATCGGTTGATCCATCCCCAAAATCCCAACGCCATCGTACAACGTTGCCACCGCTTAAAGTGCTCTTGTCGGTGAAAGCCACGCTGTCGTTGAGGCAAGTTTCACTATTTACACTGAAATCCGCCACAGGTTGGGGCTGAATGGTATTGAAAAGCCGGGTTGTATCATCTGTACACCCATTCTGAGCTGTAACGGTAAGCTTAACGGGAAATGGACCAGCTGATGAATACAGATGAGTTGGGGTTGCTGCTGAGGAAATTGCCCCATCTCCAAACTCCCATGAATAAGCAAGGGTTTGTTGAGAGCCGTCGCCAATGGAACTCTGATTAGTGAATGTTGTGTTTGCAAGGGGAAGGCAAACTGACGCAGGAAAGCTAAATGCAGCTATGGGTGTTGCTCCAATAACAACCGTTTTCTTTGCAGTATCACTTCTGCAGCCTGAACTAGACTCTACCACTAAAGCAGCGGTAAATTGACCGGCTGTGCTATAGGTATGCACAACGGGTGCTCCGTTTGTAGCTGACACTACCCGGCCGTCCCCAAAGATCCAGGTCCATTTGCTAATCGTTCCAGCGCTTGTTGTAGAACTATCCGTAAAGGTTGTAACCTGGCCAAGGCAGGCAGGCGAAACGACCCCAAAGTTTGCGAGGGGCGGATTTAATCTGGTAATTGGCTTAGTAATATCGCTGAAGCAACCTACGTCGTTAACTGAACCATACCGTACATTATAGGTGCCGGCGCTTCTATATAGCTTACGGGGATTTTTTACCGTATCCGTTGTAGCGTCACCAAAGTCCCACATCCATTTGATGGTTTGCCGGGCGCCGGGCAGGGTCGTTTCCGAAAATAAGACAGTGTCGCTGACACAACCGTTGTGGGCAAACGAAAAGTCCACAACAGGCTTTTCAAATACTTCAACGTCGTAGCTAAGCTCCTGCTCTCCCGGGCAACCATCGGAGCTGGGGTTACTTACAAAAACTTTCACCGGGTAAGTGCCTGCAGCTGCAAAGCTGTAGGAACCTGGCAAGGTATACCGCCTTAAGGTTTTTCCATCACGTTGGTATACGCTATCCGCCCCCGGAGCATTGTCTTTCACCGGCACATTTGGTGAAAGATTCGGATTATTAGCGAAGTCCCAGGTTATTGAGTTGGGTTCGTATGGAAGTGTAATGGAAAAATTAAACGGGGTTATTTTGCAGGTAGCAGCGAAGTTAACGGTGGCATATTCGTTTTTGATGGAGACGAATTGGTTAAGGTCACGAATATTTGTACCTGCGTTGTATCCGTACGATTCAGCACTTCCATACCCATATGCAATGGCGTTAAATCCAGAATCAGATCGCAGGTTATGCGCACCTGCTGCAACAGAAAACCTTGCGTAAGAATAGCTGTTATCCACCGGGTGCGGTAGAAAACTGGTTGGACGGGCAACGTTATCCAGCCTGAAGCTGCTCACACCGGAAGTTCTGATCACGACATTAATATAATGTTCGGAGATATTGAATCGCCCTGTTGAGTTGAGGGTGATATTCCCTATGGTTTGTTCTACCGGGCTCAGGTAGATCATTTCCGGGTCACCTACATCTGTAATGTTGTTGCAACCTGTAGTGCCTGAACTCGTAATGTATTGGGCAACCAGGACCGGTTGGTCTGATGCAATTACTTTAGGGGTGGTACTCTGGAATTCGTAGTAAAAGTTAGAGACAAGGTTGGTAAGCCTGACACCGTCCACCGTTACAATGGTTGATGGGTCGCCGACCGCTATCCTATAAAAGTTATTGGTAAGGGTTGCTGTTGGTACCGTAAGGAATCTTCTACCCCATGCGTTTTTTGGAAAAACCTGTTGAAACAGGTTATCGGATGATGCTGATGGAGAATTGTTGCAACTAATAGAAAGGCGGCCACTTCCTGAAAATACAGCTATCCGCTTACATGAGGTTGTTCCGGTGCTGACAGATCTTATCCTCGTTCCGGTAAGGTCTACCCCTGTATTGGCCGTTGTCTGGCCCAGGAGGTTGTAAATCTGACCCTTGTTAAGGTTTACCGTAAAAGGAACGTTGGCAACATGGGTTTTTGTTTGAGCGCTTGGTGTTATTTCAACGGTTGTGTTATCTTCTGTGGCGATCACGAAAGCATAAGAGCTGGCATTGATCGTATTTGAAGATTGCCTGAAATTTAGGGAATAGTAGTCCTGTCCCAACGTGTTTGTTGGAAACAAAAGGGTTGCTCCCGACACGTTTGCATCATAGATGTGGGCATACGCCACAATCGGGTTATCGCTGGTGATGTGAATACCTGTTGAATAAACACCTTCGGCAACCAGCCGGGCATCCTGCGTGGCAATTTTTGGCATGAGGGCACTCTCTACCACTCCGTTTGCCGGCACAGTGTATGTCCTGGTCCAATTGAGTGCGGGAATTTCAACAGTAACGTTAGCTGCCAGATCGGACGTAAAATATAGTATCATTTGCTGGCTATTAGAGGTAACCATCTGCGCATGATAACCATAACCAACCCAAAAGTCCTTTCCCTTATTAGATAGATCCTGAGCAAACCCAGTAAGGAAAAAACAAAACATTAAAACCAGGAGTGAGCCATTTTTCATGAAGGTGGGAAAGGATGATTACGCAGAGCAAATTACGATAATGCACCTAAAAAAGCGCAGTCACTAAGGGAATACTGCATGCAAGCCTATGTATCGGGTTTAGGCCCAGGTATATCCCCTCATAAACTACTCAATACAATTCCGCATCACTCACCATACGGCATTAGTAATCAGTCTTTCAGTCAAAACGTTAACCACACTTTTAATCTCTCAGCATCGCAGCAGCGTTAGGACCCTCGCAGAAAAGCAGGTCTATGATACTTAGATTTTTCCTGAACCCATGTTTGTTTGAGAAAACCTGGGTGTACCGAGGGAGCTCACTATCAGGCACTAACCGGTAGTTGTTTGGGCGCCACCTGTTCCGGTTATCAATAACGGATGTGCCATTGTATGATGGCTTATAGCTGCTCGTAAGGAGGATCTCGCAATCATGTTTAAGCGCGCCAAAAACCCAGTTGAGGGCAACCAGGTTGAAGTCAAACAGCAGTGCCACCTCTGAATGGAGCAGCGCCTTAAGCTGCGGACCATAGTAATCGAAATAGGGCGAACGGGCATATGCGGATTGAATGGACTTCCAATGCTGCTTGTTCCAGCCGCCTGAGTAATCCATCTCGACTTGTCGGATCGGGGTATGTTGCTCCCGTCCCATGCGAAGGGGAATACTTAATTCAATCTCATTATTACTGCCGGCAATACAACAACGATTGCGAAAACTCATCTTTTGAAAGTTTTCGCAGTACTCTAAAACAAAATATGACTCATTAATTAAAGTCTTGATCAAATAAATGCACGGCAAGTATTGGTTGTCAATTAATTGCATAAGCTTTTTAATGAATAAAGGTCATTTGTTAACAATGTTGGAATCTTAATGAAAAAAAAAGTGGTGAAGTGCAAATTAACTTTTAAAATAAAACTACAAACAAGACTCTTAAGGTGCTGAAGACTAATACACTATAAAATACAACAGTACTAAAGATATTAACTGCAATGCATTTTCAAAACTGCAAGCAAAAGTTGAAATTATGCCAAATTCTTTAGTATACGAAAAAGCTGTTAAACTCACAGGATTTCTCAGCGAAGTCTGGTAATGTTGTTATTTTGCAGCAAAACACATTCTTAATGTACAAGCTCGTTTTGCTGTTGGTGACAGTCGGTTTAATCTCTTCCTGCAAGAAACCTGTCTCCTTTGAGTACCGGGACATGAAGAACTTCAAAGTTTCAAATTGGGGTTTTGACCGTTCAACAGTTTCACTGGACCTCGTCTACTTCAATCCGAACAATTTTGAGATCGATCTTAAAAACGTGAATTGCGACGTTTACCTGGAGAATAATTTTGTAGGAAAGTTTACCCTTGATACCCTGATGCATATTCAGAAGCATTCCGAATTCAGCCTCCCGGCAAGTATGGAAGTAGATATGAAAAACGTTTTCAAAAACACCTTGAATGTGCTTTTTAATAAAGAAGTTCTGGTGGGTGCAAAAGGCAGTACCCGGGTGGGCAAAAGCGGGCTGTTTATCAATATGCCATTCAACTATGAAGGCAAACATAAGGTTGACCTTTTCTAAACTTTTGGGCATAAAAAAGCCGTAGCGTGCGCTACGGCTTTTTTTGTTTTGGGAATATTTAGTTTACCGGTTGCATATGGCAAGGTTTGCCCTTTTGAGGTCCCCCGCCATCTTCAGCCCTCTTGCATGATGGTGGCAATTTTTTATAGCTATCTTCTTCTGCGGTAATTTCATCGGCATCAAAACCTGCATTTGCAAACGCGGTTTTGATATAATTAGTATTTACCCGGTCGGGCCAGAACTGCACCTTGGTCGTTCCACTCAGGAGGTTTATTTGCATTTTCATGATCCCTCCTTCGGTTTGTGAAAGCTCTCTCTTCATATAGCTCTCCAACCTGACCTTACACTCCCAACAGCGTACGTTCGGCGTTTTAATGGTTACCCATTCAGGTTTACGGCTTTGCCCGATAGAAGCAGCCGCAAAACAAATTACAGCAACAGCAATCATCAATGATCTTTTCATATTTTCTGAGGTATTTAGGTGAAACCTATTTTCAAATTCCCTGCCACTCTGCGGGATTTACTCGCCATTCGTTTAATAACTCCTGGCTTCCAGGTTCTACTATCCCCTTTTCTATGGCAAGGCTAATCAAGGTCGGGTAGTTTGTTAAGGAACTGTATTCGAGTGTTGCTGCCGCAATGGCCGATGCTGCGTGTTCAAAACCGTAGTCGAAAATAGCAACCATACCTTCTACCTGTAGCCCCGAAGATCTTAGCACATCAACCACCTGCAAACTACTTTTGGCAGTGGAGATCAGGTCCTCGATAACGACTACTTTTTGTCCTTTCTCGTAAAACCCCTCGATTTGATTTCCGAGGCCATGTTCTTTTGGCTTTGGCCTTACATAGATGTACGGCAACTTCAACTGATCGGCTACCATAGCTCCCCAGGCAATGCCTGCAGTAGCCACCCCTGCAAGAATATCGGCATCAGGAAATTTTTGGAACACCACGTTACAAAGCTCGCTTTTAACGAAATCGCGAACGAAAGGAAAGGACAATACTTTTCGGTTATCACAATAGATCGGGCTCTTCCAGCCACTGGCCCAGGTAAATGGTTTCTCAGGACTTAGTTTTACTGCTCCCACCTGGAGCAGCTTTTCGGCTACAGCTTTTTCATTTGTCATGTTTGCGAAGATAATGGAGGTTGCATTAAAACTGCCGCACGTTAATTACAGCGATTTCATGGAGTATGATTTTATGGTTGATGATGGGAAAACTATGGAATATGGATGAACAGGTTGATTAGATCTTAATGGATTCTTTTGGGATCAGGAAGGATATTGTAAAATAACCCTTGCTCTTTGCTTCAGCAGTATATCATCTCACTGGATGTGAGCACTCCTTTCACCCACCATATGTCCGTTAAAGATTCCCCTGTTTTGCTTTGTGGTAATTACTCCAGATTATTGTTCCTTTGCCGTCTACTAAAAAAGTGTAAGCATGGCAGAAAGGATTGTTGCAGCAGGTGGTATTGTAAGAAATGAAGACAAGGCTATTTTGCTGATGTTAAGGCGCGGTAAATGGGATCTTCCAAAAGGAAAGCTGGATGATGGCGAGTCGATAGAAGAATGTGCGGTAAGAGAGGTTGAAGAAGAAACAGGTTTGCAATTAGTTGTACTTGGTGAGTTAGTTGGGATTACCCACCATTTGTACGAAGAAAAAGGCAAACAGATTGAGAAGGAAACCTATTGGTATGCAATGGAGGTTACCGGCAATCAGCAACTCGTGCCCCAGGAAGAAGAGGACATTCTGGAATTACGGTGGGTACGCGAGGAGGAACTAAGTGAATACCTCTCGAACACTTATGACAACATTATTGAAATAGTAGAGCGATACTACGATAATAAGAACCAGATTAATTAGGACTTCAATAGATAGCTCCCCAACAACCAAGATGCTGCGGGCGTGTCGTTTAATAACCTCGGTTTTTGCGTTTACTCGCTTCGGTTGGTTGAGTAACGAGCTGGTAGTAAAAGTGAGTGACACAACGATGTTGCCCAGAGGCCGAATGCTCACGTCAAAAAAAAGAAAACTCGTAAAGCAGCAGGAGTGTGAAGCTTTGCAAATTGAACATAGTTTGCAGCTGAAAGGATTGAGCAGTCCTGGTTAGTTGAATGGTACTTAGTGCAAAGCCTTAGCAGGGTTAGCCTGTTTAGACCGGCCGCTATTTCGCTGGAGGGACTTGTTGACCGCATCGGGCAAAAACTGGCTAACATCGCCGCCATTGCGCAGAACGTCGCGTACAAGGGTTGAAGCCACGGAGGTGTACTGTGGCAGGCAGGTAAGAAAAATGGTTTCAATCGAAGGGTCCAGGCTCCGGTTCATATCCGCAATTGCCTTTTCGTACTCAAAATCACTTACGTAACGAATACCGCGAAGGATAAAGTTTGCACCAATGGTTTTACAGCAGTCGGCAGTAAGCCCCTCGTAGACCAGTGCATCCACCCTTGGCTCGTGCTGGTAAATCTCCCTGACCCAGTCAAGGCGCTGTTCATCAGAAAACATGGGTGCCTTATTTGCATTTTTGCCGATCCCGATAACCAGCTTGTCAAACAAACTCAGCGATCTGTCGATGATGTCGGTATGACCAAGGGTAACGGGATCGAAAGTGCCGGGAAATAAACAGATGCGCATGATGGGAGTTGCTGATGAATAATAAAGTTAGCTGTAATGGTGAAAACCGGCAAAGAACTATCGACCCGCCGGCAAATCCGAAGGTCAACTTTCACGATTGGCGAGCAGGTATAATACAGCCATTCGGACCGCGACCCCATTTTCGACCTGTTGCAAGATGATACTTTCATGACCATCAGCCACATCGCTGTCGAGCTCTACCCCACGATTAATCGGACCAGGGTGCATAATCACGACTTTTTTACCAAGGCTTTCCAGCAGTTTCCGGCTTATCCCGTACGCAAGGTTGTACTCGCGAAGTGATGAAAACAAAGGCTGATTTTGGCGCTCGAGCTGAATACGCAAAACGTTGGCAATATCGCACCACTGCAGGGTTTCTTTTATATTGTACGATACCTTTACGCCAAATGCTTCGCTGATGTACTTAGGAATAAGGGTAGGCGGTCCGGCTACGGTAACTTCGGCGCCCAATTTTGTTAACAGGTATATATTGCTAAGGGCAACCCGGCTGTGCATGATGTCGCCTATGATTGCAATCTTTTTGCCATTAAGACTACCTCCTAAGGCTTCCTCCATCGACAGGGCATCGAGCAATGCTTGTGTAGGGTGCTCATTGATGCCGTCGCCTGCATTAATGATAGCAGCCGAAATATGCTTTGCCAAAAAATGCGGTGCACCGCTGGCACTATGCCGAAGTACCACCATATCCACCTTCATGCTAAGAATGTTATTCACCGTGTCGAGCATGGTTTCTCCCTTAGAAACGGAAGAGGCGCTGGACGTGAAATTCAAGACATCGGCACTTAACCTTTTTTCGGCAAGTTCGAAAGAAATACGGGTGCGGGTTGAGTTTTCAAAAAAAAGGTTAACGACGGTTACATCGCGAAGGGAGGGAACCTTTTTTACGGGACGTTGCAAAACTTCTTTAAACTGTTGGGCGGTATCTAATATCAACCGGATATCCTGGGGGGTGAGGTCTTTGATGCCTAAGAGGTGGTTGGTGGAAAGTTTCATCTCGGGGCGCTAAATTAGGGTAAACACGTTATAACCTTGGTGAATGGTGGCAAAATGGAATAAACTGCTGCGCTTATTCCGTAATGATTACCTGCGTCAGGGGATCTTTTTCTTTCCATTGTACAATGACCTTCTGGGTGATCAGCGCATCAATCACCTTCCCGGCATAGTCGGGCTGAATAGGCAGCTGACGGCTAAAACGGCGGTCGATCAATACACACAGTTCAACTTTTGCGGGTCTGCCAAAATCGAGTAAGGCGTCGAGGGCTGCCCTGATGGTACGACCCGTATACAATACGTCGTCAATCAGCACTACCTGTTTGTTCTCTATACTGAAGTTGATATCTGTTTTGTTGGGTACGTGCAATTGCTTACGTACGTCGTCGCGATAGAAGGTGATGTCGAGTTTGCCGTAATTAAGCTTGCCTGGAAGGATCTGCCTGCTCAGTTCACCAACAATTTTGTCGCTCAGGTATATTCCCCGTGGTTGCATACCAATGATAACGGTGTCTTCTAACCCGGGATGATTTTCCAATACCTGGTGCGCCAGGCGCTGAATGGTAAGGTTAATTTGCGGTTCAGTAAAAATGGTCTTCAAACAGAAAATTTCGCTAAAAATAGCGCATTGCCTGATATAACACAGGTGTTCTGTTCTGCCGGGTGTTCCACGGTGAATTTGATCCAACCAGTTCAGGCTAAGTTGCCGTGCACCTTACCGCATTGGCCGGGAAAATGATGACAGGCAAGCCTGGTACAACCGAAATGGGTAAATTGCCGGAACAATAGAAACAATCATGAAAAAATACCCTGCCCTATTGCTGCTGATGTTTATCTGCGGCAGTTTCAATAACAGTTATGCACAACGTACGGACAGCACAGTCGCAGACAGCCCTACAACGATTATACTCGTGCGGCATGCAGAAAAAGATACGGTGGGCGGAGACGATCCTGAGCTTTCCGCCGCGGGTAAAAAGCGGTCACAACAACTACAGGCTACGCTAAAACAGTATTTACCAGATGAGTTTTATTCCACTGCTTACAAAAGAACAAGGCAGACCTTACAGCCTTGGGCCGAAAAGGCTGGTAAAGAAATAAAAGAATACAATCCACAAAACCAGGAAGGCTTTTCGCAGGAGTTGCTAAAGCTGAGAGGCAAAACGATTGTTGTTGCCGGGCATTCCAATACGGTACCAACACTTGTAAATCTGTTGGAAGGTGCAGCAAAATACCAGCAATTGCCCGACGGCGTTTACAATAAGATCTATATCGTTACAGTAAGGGGAAAAGCAGTAACGGACAGGGTGATTGAATACTAATCCTAAATTCAAAAGCTCCGTTTACTTAGCAGTCGAGACTTAGTTCAAAAAAAGTTAGACCCGTCTTGCAAAGATTAAGCATGCTGACCGAATTAGAGGACAACATAAAAGAGAACAGGTGCCTGGTTGGGCACCTGTTCCCTTTTAAGCAAAGTATGTTCACGTCTATTGTTTTGAAAATACCTTTTTTAATATGTCGGTTGTTCTTGCAACAGGATCTTTCCGGATCTTTTGCTCTTCGAGGCTAACCTGGTGGAATATGCCCGCAAGTGCCTTTTCCGTAACGTACGCCGTAAGGTCGGTGTTTACCTGGTTTGTGCTAAAACGATTATAGGTCGAGAACAAAGTCGTCCAATATTTGGTAGCATCCACCTTTTCCAGGGATTTCTCAATTACCGGCCTGAAGGCATTTGTAAGCTCAAGCGTTGTTTTTGATTTAAGGTAATCGGTTGCGGCAAAGTCCCCACCCTTTAATATTCCTGCAGCATCCTGGATCGTCATCTGCTTAATGGCATTGATAAATATCGGTGATGCACTTTTGGCCGCATCTTCAGCGGCCCGGTTCATAGTTAAAACCGCGTTGTCAACCTGCTTGCCAAGGCCAAGTGCGCGTAGCTTCTGTTCAACTTTCACGGCCTCTGCAGGCATTAATATCTTTACGGCAGCGTCTTTAAAAAAACCATCGACCGCCGAAAGTTTACCCGACCCTTTTTGAACACCAATGGTAAGTGCTTCCTTTAATCCGTTTGCGATTTCGTTCACCGACAATCCACCCACCTGGCTTCCGTTGCCGCCCAGCACCCTGTCGACTGCGCTTTTACCTGTACTATCCTTTCTAAAAATATTTTTAAATCCCTGGGCGTCTGCGCTGACAACCATTACGCACGCCAATAAGAATGTTACAGCTAATCTCATGATAATCATTTGGCAAGGGAAGCCAAAAACTATACCATGGAAAATGGTGATCGGTGAATATTACTTTTAACTTGCCAAACAGCCTGTTAATAATTTAGCAACATGATCAGTATCTGGGAACGTGAAGCTTTTTACAACGACGCCGATTTTGTAATTGCAGGCGCGGGGTTGTGCGGTTTATGGTGCGCGTGGGAACTGCGACAAGCCTACCCTAACGCAAAAATTACCCTACTTGAGAAAGAGCACATCAGCTGCGGTGCTTCTACCCGAAACGCCGGTTTTGCTTGTTTTGGCAGTCCGACCGAGATGCTTAACAACATTGGTTCTATGGGCGAAGATCAGATGTGGCAGGTTGTTGAAATGCGATATAGGGGAATTCAAAAAATCCGGCAGGTATTTGGCGATGCAGAAATCGACTACGATCATTGCGGCGGCTATGAATGTTTTATTGAAGTGATACAGCCCGAACACAAGATGCGCGAAGTCGTGAAACTGCTCAACAAGGGGATGAAAGGAATCACCGGATCAGCTGAAAGCTTCTCCTGGTCAAACAAAAAATTAGAACGTTTTGGGTTTCGGGGAATGGACAGTATGGTCGAAAATAGGCTTGAGGGTAGCCTGCATAGCGGTAAACTCGTGAAGGCACTGCTCCGGGCTGTTGTGGCAAGCGGGGTTCAAGTCTTATTTTCTACCGGGTTAAAAGGGTGGACATCGACAGGCGATTGGGTGCACCTGGATATAGAGCACTGCGAACTGCGGTGCCGGCAACTGCTGATTTGCACTAATGCATTGACCGGCGACCTGGCCACAAATACAAACATTATCCCGGCAAGGGGACAGGTACTGGTAACTGCTCCTGTTCCCGGTTTAGCGCTTAAGGGAACCTTTCACTTTGATGATGGCTACTACTACTTCCGCAACCTGGGCAACCGTATCCTGCTTGGTGGTGCAAGAAACAAATCCTTCGAGGAAGAATACACGCTTACAGAAGGCATCAGCAGCGTGATCCAGGATGAACTGGAGCGCTTTCTGAACAGCCATTTGCCTCGCAGGGAGCCTTATTCCATTACGGATCGGTGGAGCGGAACTATGGCCTTCACCGACGACAAAAAACCTTTTGTTCGTTCTTTAACACAAAATGTGCATGCACTTGTTGCCTGTAACGGCATGGGTGTGGCTTTAACCCCTATTATTGCCGAACAGGCAGTACAGTTGTTTAAGGTTAACTAAACGGCCGGCCAAGCCTATACTTCCTTATTTTTGAATTTATACACACGACCAATGTTTAAGCTAAGCCCTGTTTTATTTTTACTTTTAATCATAAGTTCATGTAACGATAAGGTTGACAGCCAATCAGATGACAATAACTATACGCCAACTCCCCCACCTGCCAGTATTAGCTATAACCTGCTCGGCACCCATCCCCATGATACCAGTTCATTTACCGAAGGTTTGCAATGGTACGAGGGATCGATATACGAAAGCACGGGAAACAAGGGCTTTAGTAAACTGCTTAAAATCAATCCGGGTTCAGGCAAGACTGAAAAAGAACTAAAGCTTGCAGATGAATACTTCGGCGAAGGACTAACTGTCTTGAGGGATACCATTTACCAGATGACGTGGCAGGAGAAAGTGGTACTGGTTTACGATGCAAAGACCTTTAAGCAAATAAAAACCCTCACCAACGATAACGAAGGTTGGGGCATGACAACCGATAGTACCTACCTTATTGTTACCGATGGCAGCAGTAACTTGTACTACCGCGACCCATCAACGTTCAGGTTAATCAAAACTGTTGGCGTTACCGATAATAACGGGCCTGTTTCCAACATTAATGAGTTGGAGTATGTTGACGGGTTTATTTACGCCAACCTGTGGAACACCAACTACATCGTGAAGATTGATCCGAATACGGGCAACGTTGTTGGTCGGGTAGACCTTTCTGGTATTCTCGAACAAGCAGTAAAGGAAACCCCGGATCCAAACCGGGGCAACGTGCTGAATGGCATTGCTTACAATCCCGAAACCAAAACCTTTCTTGTTACCGGCAAAAACTGGCCGGTAATGTTTGAAATGAAGTTTTAAGCGGGGTATCCTGGTTTTCAGGCGACTGGTCTCCGGGAGTTGGTGCAATCATTGTAAGGATTAACCTGCTTTTTTAATGATGTAGATTACCGAGCTGCATTTTTCGGCATCCCCGGTTGCCCGGCTATTCGATACCAGGCCGTTCCACATTGCTGCTGGCAGGTTCCCCCTACCCTTGTACCGTTCACTTAACATACTTACGTAAAAGCTGTCGAACCACATTGGCCTGGTTTCAACTACGTTAAACCCATGAGATGCCATGAGTGTTTTCATACCTGCGGGTGAAAAGTGGTAAAGGTGACGCGGAACATCGTAGGCTGCCCAAAACTCGCCGTAGTGTTTTCCATCGCTGCTGGTATAGTTCGGAACGGCAACGATCAGTGTACCATTTTCGCGCAACAGTTCACCAAATCTTGCCAGGTAACCATGCAGGTCGTGCACGTGTTCAAGAACGTGCCACATCGTAATGACATCCACGTTTGCTGATGGCAAATCATACAAAGCATCGAGTGGTTCAAGTGTAATACCATAATTATCCAACGCCTTCTTTCTGGCACTTACATCGGGCTCCAGGCCGGTTACGCTCCAGCCTGCCTTTTTCATTACCCTTGCAAACGCACCTGTACCGGCGCCTACATCTAACAGGTAACCGGTTGCTGACTGATTAACCTGGTTGACCAGCTGCTGCTTCGTTTTAAGGGTATAGTTTCGAACAAGGTGATATAAACGATTTACCAGGCCCTCCTTTGTTTCACTGTGCGAAACATAATCTTCAGACTGGTAGTATTTGCCAATGGCATTTGAATCGGGAACATGCTGGGTAAACCTGATGGTGCACCTGTTGCATTGCCAAACCTCGAACAACGTTTTGCTTACCGTAAAATCCTTACAGGTGAGTGCAGGTGCGATCAGGTTGCTCTTGCATGCCGGGCATGCGGTGTAGGTGATATGTGAAGACATGCGGGCGACAAAGAAAAGCAAAGAATTCTATAAAAATCCCGTGGGCCGTATAACAGTTTTTTCTACCATTTCATCTTTCTTTACCTTAACGCCCCGAAAGAATAATGATGAGCATTCCAGCTTTGAAGAATCAAATTAGAAAGTCAGGTTTTTACATCCCCTTCACATTGTATTTCCTGCTGTTTCTAATAGCTGGCTTTGTTGCTTATAAGTGGTTAAACAGTAACCTTCGCGAAGATGCTGATGCCTTTTCCGACATCTTCCGTTTACTGCTTACAATTGCATTAGCGTTTGCAGGTGTGCTTGTGGTGCTCGCCCTGGCTTCAGTGCTGATCTCATTTTTTTATTTCACCTGGAACAGAAAAAAAGGCAACGTGGTATTTAAAATCAGCGCCGATCATAAAGCAGGCGAACTGCAACACAAACAAACCGTCCGGCTATTTATGAAGCCGGTGATTAAACCGTTATTTGGATTTATAAAACTGCGTTTGCAGTACGACCAAAGCTACTTTTCCGATAAGTTTTCGCTTCTTGAAAACAGCAGCAGGAAATTCTTCAACAATACGCTTGAAGGAACTTATCACTGGCCACTGCCACAAATAAAGGAATACCACGTTCAAAAAGCCATATTATACTTCGAAGACGTGTTCCAGTTTTTCTCGATTGCTGTAGACCTACCGGCAAACAGCCACTTCTTTACGCAGCCATCGGGCCGAAAGATGAATGACCTTAACGTTGCTCCCAGGAAAACGGAAGAAACAAATACCCGGATCGAAGAATTGAGAAAAGTTGAAGGGGAATACCTGAACTATAAAAACTTCGAAGGAAACGATGATGTTCGAAGGATTGTTTGGAAGATTTATGCTAAAAACAAGGAGCTTGTGGTACGTATCCCGGAGATTATGGATCCGTATGCATCGCACATATACCTGTACGCTACTTTCTTCACCACGTTCAACGTTAATGGAAATGGTGCCGCCGAAGTGCCCTTTTTGAACTATTTCAAAGTTTTTACCTGGACCGTTTACCAGGATCTTGTAAAACGGGGATTTGACGTACGTTTTATTCCTGACCACGAAAAACAGGCACCAAATGTCGCCGATGAGCAGCAGGCGGTTAAATACCGGATTAGCACAAGCAAGTGGCAAACCAACAACGAACTGCGAACCTATTGCAAAACAAGCGACGCATCAGTAGTGGTTATCCATTCAATGAGCGACCCGCAACAGGTTCAGGAAATCCTGGAACGGCATGGCCGCGATATCAGCTTTGTTTTTGTAAAACTCACCGATAGCTTAAAAAGCCAGAACCCGCTTGCATGGGTGCAATGGCTCTTCGTTCAACACGAAAAAGATGATATCGAAAAGTACAGGATCGGCTGGAACATCTCGCCACTACGTGCCAGGGTCAGGCAGAATGAGCGGGTAATTGAAGAGATCATTGGCAAGTACCAGAATGCTGTGGTTTCTTAGCAAATGGGGCGAGCGAACAGCTATTAAAATTCTGCTTAACAACCACGGTTTTTTTTTGGGGACCGGCAGTATAGCTCTGATTTTACATCGTTGCCACGCTCGGTTCAAAGGTTGTTTTTCATAGCGGCAAAGTAAGACCACAATAGTGAACATCGCCATTATATAGCGTAAGAGATACGGTCAGTGCAGAACTAAGTGTTATATAAAGGGGGTAAGCCCGGTAACAATTAGGTTTGGCGACGATTGCACAAACCGTACAAACTGCATTTTTGAGGTTCTGCTTCAAAAATGCACCGAAAAAGAGAATTAATAAATGCAGGCGAAACCTGCAAACACTAAACTTGTTTCAACTTAATGCAAATAGGAAAGGTTCATAGCTGGAAAAAAGTGATCGCGCAATTGTTTTTGCTGGCATTGCCCACAATAGCGCTCGCTTTTTATTTATTATGGAACGTAAACCAGTATTATGCAGTCCTGCGTAATGAATGGTTTGTTCAGGGCTGGTATTTCGCGGCAGGCATAATTACTGCCATTATTTTTTATAGCTACCGGTTCAGGTTTGTAACCACTGCTGCCCTCTTGTTTTTATTATACTTCATTGCTTACAAATTACTGGGACGAATAACGGTGGGTGAGTTCGATGCCTTTTTTGTTTCGGTGCAGTTCCTCATATTCACTTTCCTGTTTTCCACGGCGTGGATAGCAGGTTACGGATTTTCCCGATCAAGGTACTTTACCATTTTCTGGTCTGTTTTCCTGCTGGCTATGCAGATTATCGTGGTCAGTAAAATGGTCGACATCACCGCTGCCCGGCTCATACTTGCATTCGCACCTGTGCTGGTTTATTGTTTTTACATCATCTATACTGCGGAACTCATCCGTAATATGAACGAAGATGAGCAGGGCGTAGCCTGGTTTATTACAAAACGGCTGGCCGGTTTTCTACTACTCGCGGGGCTGGTATTGCTTAGCCTGCTGCTGATTTTCCAGAAAGACTTCAAAGCAATCGAAACCGATTGGGGTGGAGTAAATGGCAAAAGCAATAATGATAAAGGCGGAAAAGAGAGCATGACAAAAGAGAACCGTGACGGTTCTATAAGCAATAAAGATCAAACCCGTTTAACAAGCTCGCTGTCGAAGGATAAGCGACTTGTTTTTGTCGCCAAACTCGACAACTACTTTACGGATGGAAAAACACCCAACCCGCTTTATTTTACTTCAACTTATTATACCCGTTTCGATACGCTTACACAAACGTTCGAAACCGACGACAAAATGCCTTACAATGATTTGTTTGCGCCAAATCCTTCCCGTATCCCGCTCTACTTTGCAAAGTCGGATTCAACAGTAATCAAAAACACGAATGCGCCACTGAACCGAAAAGTCGTAACAGCCGACGTGTACAAAGTCATCCTTTCACCCGATGAGTTTATAGCACCATCAACAGCCTTCTTTTGCCAACCGATCCCGGTTGAAAATGAATATAAAAGCCTTTACAAAAGCGCTTATAAGGCAAAGATGTGGGTTAGTGATCTGAATAGCGCCTACTTCATTTATAATCCCGCAGGAAATCAACAGCTCAGCGATTTCCAGCAAGTGCGCTTTGAGAAACTCCGCGGTGCCGGCAGTTACGATGGACTGGATAAAAAGTTTATCGATTACTTTACGTTTATGCCGCACGATGCCGAGTACAACCGTATTCGTGACCTTGCGCTCGAGATTACAAAAGACGCGAAAACAGAAGTGGACAAGATGATCGCTATCCGGGATTACTTTTTGGGAAAGGACGAATTTGGCCAGCCACTCTTTAAATACAGCGACAATCCCGGCATACCCGGACTGCCGAGTGCAAACAAGCTAAACTATTTTCTTTTTGAAAACCGGAAAGGCTATTGCGCCTATTATGCAGGTGCAACTTTGTTTTTATTGCGTGCGTTAGGTATCCCGTCGCGTATCGCAGCAGGATTCTTAACGGTCGACCGGAGCAGCAAAAACCCGGGATGGTATTGGTTTTATGCCGACCAGGCACATGCATGGGTACAGCTGTATTTTCCGGGTTACGGATGGATAGATTTCGACACTACCGTTCCTGACGCAAACACACAACAATCGCCTCAGCCGGATGGCACCCCGCCAATGAATACGCAAAAGGCTTACCTGGTTGCCGACGGCACTGCGCTTACCGTTGATACAATTGCAAAACGGGTTACGATGAAGGTGAACAAGGTGTTGTACCACGACCAAAATTTTCCCGCGACAACACCGCCTGAAGTATTGTTGGATGTATCGGTAGCAACAGTTACAAAAGACACGGGGGCAGCAAAACTTTCCGACATAAAAAAGGGTACCAATATCGTCGCGGTTTCTTACGCTGAAATTTTCAAGGATCGGACACCCGAGCCGACGGACAGTTTTGGATCAATTCTGAAAAAGATACCTGTACCCGCACCGATCGACGAAATCAAGATCATGGAAACCGAACAGGAGAAAAAGCAGAAGTCATCACTTGCATCTTCCGTATCAAAGCCGGTCGACTGGGTACGCCTGCTTTGGATATCCCTTGCGATTATCGGCGGTTTCGTTGTGGTCCTGTTCTCGTTGCCATGGTTAATCTGGCAATACCTGAATGCCAAGGCAAAAACAAGTGCGGACCCCCGTAATAAGGCGTACAACATTTACAATGCGGGAATGTATTACCTGAACCAATTGGGAATGCCACGCGATAACAAAAGTCCAACACAGTACGCCAATGAAACGGACAACCGTTTTGGAACCAGCTTCGCGGGTTTTTCAAACGTGTACCAAAAATTGAAGTACAGCAAGGTGCCTTTAACACCGGCCGAAGAAAACCTGGTTCGCGAATTTTACCCCGGCTTTATAACCGCGATCAAAGCAAGGGTACCATTTAAAACAAGGGTGAGTCGCTTCTTGAACATATACAATACGCTACACTACTTTACCAAACCAAAACTAACCTAGCATGGAACAGGAGATTCAGATCGACCAGGCACTTACGAACATTCAGCGGCTGGTCGATAACATTGAGACCGTTATCAAGGGTAAGCGTACACAAATACAATTTATACTGACCGCCCTGCTCGCAAAGGGTCATATCCTGATGGAAGATAACCCCGGTACGGGCAAAACAGTTATGGCGAAAACACTGGCCCAAAGTATCGCCGGCCGTACCCAGGATGGTGGCGTAAACTTTAAGCGGATCCAGTTTACCCCCGACCTCCTGCCAATGGACCTGATCGGCTCACACATTTTCGACGATGTTAAGAAAGAGTTCATCTTTAAAAAAGGACCGCTCTTTTGTAACGTGCTCCTTGCTGATGAGATTAATCGTGCCTCTCCGAAGGTGCAGTCTGCTTTGCTCGAGTGTATGGCCGAACACCAGATCACTATGGGCGATTCGACTTATAAACTGGAACAGTTGTTTTTTACCATTGCTACCCAAAACCCGGTTGAGATGGAAGGCACCTATCCCCTGCCCGCGGCTCAGCTGGACCGCTTTTTTATCAAGATCATATTTGGGTACGTTGACGAAGAGACTGAACTATCCATCTACAACAACTACCTCGGTATTGCAGATAACCTGGAACATATACACCAGGTTTTAAGCATGGAGGAAATCTTATTTCTTCAGTCGCAAACCGAAAAGGTCTTTATTCACGAAGAGATTGTGAAAGCGGTGCGCAACATCGTTTGGGACACCCGGCGGCATCCGGACATTGTATTGGGTGCTTCAACAAGAAGCGGGATTACTTTTTTAAAGTGCCTTAAAGCATTTGCCCTGGTAAACGGTCGCACGTTTGTTACCGAAGACGATGTACAACTAATCACCCCTGCTGTACTTGATCACAGGCTGATCTTCAGGAACCGTGACGCAAAAGCAAAAGGACTAAATGCTATACTCGACAAAGAAATGGACCGGCTTGGCAAGATGAAGATTACCGCCTAGCCGGAATGGACAATTCGTATTAATCATCCATAACAAACACAAGTCAGGCAAGAATAAACATGGGCACGCGTTATCAACTTACATTAAGGTTAATGGCATTGGTGTATGCCATTGTTGCCTGTTTCTGCAATACGGTAGTTGCCCAGCCAAATGCAGCAAAACGCTACGAAATCGATGCAAAACGAGCAGGGGTTAACCCAACTGATAAAGATGCTTTGCCAAGGAGCCGGGAGTTTATACGGCTTGACAGTACCTATTATGTAGGCTATATGTTCGAAGGCAGCTACAAAGTAGATAAAAGCAGCGATTACCTGGGTTACCGCAATGCGATACCCCCGCTGAGGAAAGCTTTTGCACTTTTTCAAAAAGACTATGGCAGGGACATGAAAACCTTGTTTAGTGCGCCCCAGGTTTACATGCAGTTTGTAAACAAGTATGCCGACCTGCTGCAAATTGCTAACAGCCTTCGGGAGTGCTACGATAACCTTGAAATGCCCGATAGTGTGATGTGGGTGTTAGACAGGATCGACAGCTACAACTTTCCGAAAAATCACCTGTTTACAACCACAACAAAAGCCTGGACATACCACCGTAACCGCTTTTTTACATCCGAAAAATTTCCCTTTCTAAAGAACTCAGTCGAAGCAAATGAGCAGATGGCTTTTGCTTACTGCTACGAGGCGTTTGCACGAATCGAGCGCAACCGTTCTGTGAACGACGTATGGTTTGGTCCTGACCAGTCTGAGTCTGACAGGCAGAATGTTTACCACTACCTTGCCCTGCTGCATTGCTATAACAAGAACTACGACAGTAGCGAATACTACTACCAGCGGATGGCGGAAGGCGGCGGGGTTTCCTGGAACAACTATGGCAACATGAAACACGAAGTGGGCAGTTTTGCGCTTGCCTACGACTTTATCAACAAGGACCGCTTTAAGTTCGGCAGCAACAAACTTTTAAAGGAGCCTTATTATTACCTCCCCATGCTCGATGTGTATGCCGGGCGTACAAAGGAAGCCATGACCACCTCTAAAGATGCCATTGAATATTCAGGTTCAACCCCGGGGTTTGGCTGGTACAACATTTCGCTGGGAAGAAGCTACCTGTACGACGGGCAACTCGATAGCGCAGAGATGGCCATCAATAAAGCCGCTGCATTTAAAGAGTTGCACATTGGCACAACACTCACCCAAAGTCAGTACGATTTTACCATCAACCTGCTGCGGTTGCAGGTAATTGAACGTAAAATGGCACTGGTGAGCTTCTTAAACAAAGGATGGTGGTATTCTCCATCTTCGTTGTACAACCTGGCTTCGTTAAAGATGGAAAAGATGATGCTGCAATATGTTCTGATCAACCAACTGTCCGCTAATCCTGAGCGCGGCCGTGTGGTATACGATCTTTTTTGCGCCGAAAGTACCACTACGTTCGATGAAGCAGCTTTCCTGATTAAAGACTTCAGCCCTGCTTTCTTCATTAAAAAATACCAGGGTTATCAGAAGAACGATAATCGCCCTAACCTTAACCGATATTTCCGGTTACTGACCTACCAGATGCAATGGCAGGATGGTGATGAAGACGATGCTATGAAAGGCTACGACGATATGATCAAAGAAGTTACGCTTGATACCAGTAACGAAAAGCTGTTTCTCGGCCGGCTGTATGAAGGTCTTGCAAAAGGCTATAGCCGAAACAAGAAAAACTTTGGATTTTACAGCAATACCTTACTTGAAGAATACCCTCAGCTACTTCCCTTTTCCGGCTTAAAAATGAACATGCTGTTAACTACCTCCGGGGTAAACGACGATAATACGCAGGATGTGCTTAAAGAATTAAGAAAGTGTAATATCCGTTGGGGCGACGATGCGGCAGTTAGCCAACCGGTTGCCGACATCAGCTTCGAGAAAAAAGGTGACAAATATGAGGTTACCATCAATGTAAACAGTGCTACCGGCAAAAACATCGTAAACGATCAAAAGATGATCTTTAAACAAACGGAAGGGGCAGGCAAAGAAATCGCCTTACGGCTATTTGGTAAAGGTGGTGCGCTGGTATACGAGAAACAGGAGGGGTCGTGAGGGAGGTTGGGTTTTGGGTATTGAGGTATTAAGGAAGAAAGTTGAAAAGTTGATTGGTTGATAAGTTGATTGGTTGAGGGTTGGTATTGAGGTATTGGGTATATGGTATTAAGGAAGAAAGTTGAAAAGTTGATCGGTTGATAAGTTGATTGGTTGGGGTTGGTATGAAGGTATTGGGTATTGTGGTATTGAGGTACTAAGGTATTAAGGAAGAAAGTTGAAAGGTTGATTGGTTGATAAGTTGATTGGTTGGGGTTGGTATGAAGGTATTGGGTATTGTGGTATTAAGGAAGAAAGTTGAAAAGTTGATTGGTTGGGGGTTTGTTGACGGAGTTAACGAATTTCCGACTAAGATATTATAATGGCGGCAGCTCATACCTGCCGCCATTATAATAGAAAGCGTTGCCTCATGTCGGTAAGACTGGGAACAGCAAAAGGCAACTCAACAGACTGTACTAATTCATTTGACTGTTGGGGTTATTGAAAACGAAATGCGAGTCCCAGGTTTATACTGTAATCTGCAAATGCAGCATCTCCAACAGTGCGCGTACCGGTTAGATTGCTCCTGATTTTATCTGGTACACTTTGGGTTCTGTCGCGCACGAGCGCAACCGGTACATAGGCATAAGCCGTAAATGTTTTAAAATTGTAGTTCAGCCCGGGTTCAGCCGAAATGATATAACCCGGTCTTCTGAAACCGTTACTTCCACCAATAAGGTCGTGCACCGGAATACATTCATCTCTTACCCCAAGGGACGCATTCAAGTTCTTGAACTTTGCATTTACACCAAGGCGGATCATGTACTGGTCTGGAACACTCATTACAAAACTTCCGTTTGCAATGTTGGCTGCACTTGGCGTGGCACCACGGGCCGTGGATGTTCCATTTTGTTCCCGCGGGTTTACCAGGTAATAAAAGTTTCCATACAGGCTTAGTTTGTTTGAGAAATTATAATAAAGATTGGCTTCCGTGGTAAGTCCTGTTCCTCCGTCGCCCAGCTGTATCGACTGGTCGACCGGGGCAAGTACTTTTGTGCTGTCGTTGCGGTAAAAAAGATCCTGGTAGCGGTAATCGCCTGTGGCGAACTTGATACCGAGGCCAAGCTGCATATTGAACCGGGTCATCTTTGTTGGGTCAACAAGCCATCGATATGCTGCAACCCGGATGTCGCCTAATCCAACAGATGATGTGCTGTGGCGGGTCCTGCCATCGTGTTCGTATAACGAAGTACGGGTAGTAGCAGACATGGGCACATTAACCGCAACAGCCCAGCGGCTATTGATGTTTCTTACTAAAGTCAGGTCCAGAAAATTGGAGTAGTTACGTACATCGCTACCCTTTTCAACGCGTTCTTTTTCTTCGTGGTTTTCACGATAGTGCCTGAACGATTTGAAGTACCGGTAATTTGTTGAAAACTGCCAACCTTTTTCATGGCTGACGCCGGCTTGATTTGTACAAGAACTACCTCCATTGCGGATGGCTACACAACCCTGCGCATAGCCGGTATGTACGCTTGCAATTAAGGATACTATGAGTAATGATGTAATTAGATTTGATTGCATGTTAGTTAGGTTGAAAATGAAGGATTATTTTTTCATGCGGAGCTTTTCTACCACGAGCGCGCCAACTCTTTTGCCGTAGTCGCTGCTAACCACGCATGTTGGATGGAAGTGAATGCCGCCATAAAATCTCGCCCAATTGTTTTCGTCGGCTGCCTGCCTGAATGAACTAAACGAGCGGCTCTTAATTCCAAATTCAAGTTCGGAAGTATCAGTGTAGGCAAAGTTGTCGCCATACACACTGGTCAGTGCTTCGGCTGCTGCCGACGAACAAGTTGAATGTCCGCACGTGTATTCGGGAAACGGGGGTGTCTGCAAAAATGGTTGCCACGAAGGATCGATGTATTTGTTGATAATCGTTTCAGGGCGCGCAGTGTTGTAGCAATATTTCGCATCCCAACATTGGATGAACGCCTCAAATAGGGCGATGCTCGTTTTTGCATAAGCATATACGGTAGTCGCGAAATCAGCCCTCGCCGTTTTAGAGGCGATTCCAACGATGCTCATCCAATGCCCCGGAGGTGAAAACTTTTTTGTGCCATACATCAGGTGCCCCGATACATTCAGCTTGAACGGATTATCGTCCCAAAACTCGGCAATATGTTTTTGCTCTTCAGTAAGGTTTTCTATGGTACGCTTCGAGGTAATAACCTGCTTGTAGTATGCGCTGTTCGTATCCTTGATATTGAACTTAATCGGCGGGGGTGGAAAAAATTGCCTGGCGCTATCCATAACGAGGGTCCTGATCTTGTTCCAGTGCGGTTCCATTGCTGATGTATAAGCCGGAGGGGTTGGAATCCATCGGCCTTCTTCATCTGTAACGGTGTATCGTTCGGCACTCCTGGTTTGCGCGTAGTTGTCTTTTTTCGACCAGCGCAGGATAACAGCAGCAATGCTGTCGGCAAACTCAACAGACCCATTAACCACTGCTTTTGGCATGCCATGCTCGCGTGCAGTAATCTTCAAGGTGTCGGTATATTGTTGCATACTGCCTTCAGGAAACGTAACCGTTTCACCCAGCTTACAAAATGCAAGTAGCGCCGCAAACTCATAGTTGATTTCATCCTTCGGGGCTTTTGGCATATCCGGAAGTTCGCGTATCATTGTCGCAAGCGAATTGTACTGTTGTGGATAGCCCGCAGCTATCACTTCATAGGCAGCGATATTTGCGTACAGGTAATTGCGTGATGCTACAATCGGGCTGAAGTTATTGCCCATGACAACTGTATTTAACGCATGAACAGTTTTTGAATATAGTTCCGGGTTGCTAAAGACGGCTTTGTAGTCAGATTTAGAATTGCAGGCACACAACACAACAAGTGCAGTAAAGCACAGGTATAATAATCTCATATAAAACAATAAGTTGAAGATTGTGCACCGCTGGTGCACCTATGGGGAGTACCGGATCAGGCAGAGGGTTGTTCCGGGGGCTGTTCAGGGGAGGTGTGCGGTCTTGAAGCCAGGCCCGTTGAACACGACGCGAGAGCATGTGCAAGTGCCGGAGTTGACTGGCGAATACTTCGGTAGCTAAAGAGGCTATCGTCGTATTCTGTAAATAATTTTTTTACTACAATGGCAGATTTTGCACCCATCGGCACACCGGGATCGTCAAGGCCCGCTGTGGATTTGAATAGCTTGTTTACAGCAATAGTGAGGTTCATTTTTGCGGTGTTGGGAATACATTGCAGGAACAAAGTATCATTTTCCACTTTCCGCTTTACGTACTTGTACAGGATTCCGTCAACTTCAATTTCGCCATCAAAACGTTCATATTCCGGCCGGTTGATCTGGTAAGGTAAATTGACTGGTATTTTGATTTCAACGAGTGACTCATCATCGTAATTGCTGTTGTCAAATTTTATCTCCAGTTGTTGATCATTGTGGTTTTGAAGGCAGGAAACAAACAGCCTGTACCCTATGGTATTAAAAAGCATGATGCAGGCAAGTAGAGCTGGAGCGACTTTTCGCACAATCATTAGAATTGGTATACAATATACGACTATTTTGTTTGAAGTAAAATATCACGCAGACAACCGGCTTTGCCTGGAAGTGATACACCGTTTAAATGATTTATGGAATACAACAGGATTTCAAAGCATGTTTACACACGCTACATTGTCGTGATGATCTAAGATCAAGGCTGTTTATTGAAGTGCGTTCTTTTTGACCCAACAGGATTAATCTTATTGCAAATCGTTTCAAGCGCACTAACACCCTGGCGGCTCGCATGCGAGTATTGCAGTTACTTAAAGCAGCCTCGACTTCATAAGCCGCTTAACTAAATGACTTTGGTTTCAAATTTTAAACACGCAACGTATCGGGAAACGCGTTGAAGAGCGATCGATATTTGAACGGAGCGTCGCCACCAAAGTCCAATCAGGGCTATCCCGCCGGCTACCAAAGACTTTTGGTCATGTTCGGCATACGTCTTCTGTTGTATTAGTTTTTTATGCTGAATGTCTTTTTATCGATACCTACCCCTGTTATCGTAATGCTTTTCCATGCTGCGGGCAACTTTGATTTTACTTGTACAATACCTTTAGGTGTAATCTCCAGGCCGCCAAAGCCCATTAACATAGCTTGCAGCATTCCACCGGCACCGGTCGCAAAATAAGGGTTGGTTCCACCCCTCGTTTCAGCGATTACCCGGAACGGGGGAAGCAGGTTTGGCAAATAGCCGTCTTTAAACCAATGGAGTGCTTTTTCGCCATTGCCAAGTCTTGCATAAAGTAGCGCAAACACCGCTTGTGTCATGGCCGGGGTGCCCTCGTGCGGAACCCTTTTTTCATAATATTCAAGGTCTTGCCGGATACGGGTTGGATTAATAACTTCTTTTAACGGGTATGCAAGCAGGTTTACATCTGCCTGCTTTATACCCTCGCCATTGTAGGTTGCATGCTCGCGGGTTGTTCCGTCGGGGAGTTGAAGTATCGGAATGTTTTTGGACACCAACTCCCAATCCGCATTTGGCCCGATACCTAGAACTGCTGCGGCAAGTGCTGCGAATTGCAGGTTTGCCTTTGCCGCTGCATTTGTAAATGCGTTGTTATCTACATTTTCGGCCCATTCATCGGCAGCAACAACATTGCGGATATCGTATTTACCATGCCCATTTCTTTCGACCCTGCTTGCCCAAAAATCAGCCGTAGCAGAAAGTATTGGCCAACCCTTTTCGCGGAGCCATGTTTTATCCTGCGAAACGCAATAGTAGTTCCAGGCTGCAATGGCAACACATGCTGTGATGTGGTGCTCGAACGGACCACTCAGCGCCCAAACGGGTGTTTCTTCTACCCCGCTTTCAGCACTCTCCCATGGGAACATTGCGCCCTTATAACCACGATTGAAAGCATTACGCCGCGCTGCTTCAAGGCGCTGGTAACGATACTCAATCATACTCTTAGCCATGTCGGGATGAAGTACAAGTACGGCAGGATACATCCATAATTCGGTATCCCAAAATACATGACCATTGTAGCCGAGCCCCGAAAGCCCCATAGGCGAGGGACTCAAGGACGTACCCTCGCGTACAAACGAATAAAGGTGATACAACATACTGTGTACATCGTGTTGTGTTTGCGCATCGCCATCAATGGTGATATCACTCTTCCAAAGGTTGTCCCAGGCGGCGTTGTGAAAGTTGATCAGCCTTTCCCTACCCTGGAGTTTTGCGTAGATGGTCATACGTTCCGCTTCGTTGAGGGGATCATCATGATGAGCAGAGGTAATTGATGACCCTACAATCGAAAAGGTATATCGCTCGCCTGCTTTAAGCTTACGCGTAAACTTTACCAGGTGCATATTATTGTCCCACATCTCATGAATGATCCTGGGTTCATTGCCATGCGGCTCAGAAAACATGAATGTATTGGACGCGCACATCAGCAATTTGCCTGTTGGACTCCTTGCACTTGAGGTCAGCAGGCTGATGGTGGTATGTGGCCGGTCGATTTCGTTGTAATAGTTCTGAACTTCTTTAAGCGCATCGGGTGCTTCCATGACACTTGCACCTGTAATGGTGATAGCCTTATTGGCTTCAACCGTAACATCCATCAATACTGTAAAGGGAAGGTGCCGCAGCGAGTAGTAGGTGTAAGTTACGGAGGCATTTGCCGCCGAAAAAGAGGAAGTGAATGCGGCATGCCGCATATCAAGTTGCTGTTGCAGGTTTGTTGTGTTGCTTCGGTTTATACGTTGACCATCGATTTCAAGCCAGGCATTCAGCAAGTTGAAACTCCGGAGGAAATTACTTACCCTTCCACGCCCGTAAAGATCGTAGGCCCCCGCAAGAACAACATCCTTTACCTGCAAGGGTTCGGGTGAAGATACAATACCAATCATGCCATTTGCTGCAGTGATCCCGTGGTAGTTGGCAGCGTCAATACTTGGGGCAGTGATTTTCCAGGGATCCGGCGACTGGGCAGCTACATTACTTGAAATAATGAACAGGAGAAAAAACTTTTTCATAAGCAAGTTTTTTTTGGAGCGGAGGGAATCACATTGAAGATAAAGCGTCGTGATCAAAGTCCCTCGCATTTAGAGGGAATGTATGAATGTAAATCTTTGTGTTTAGGGGTTTGGGCGTACCTGCTTGATAAGTTGCAACAGCTCATATGAATACGGCGGAACATTAAAGTTGGTACAAGAGCAAGATGCAATACAAGGCAGGTTTAGCGATCGTATTATTTGTATGGGCAAGTCAGCTACAGTAAGTTTAATAAACTGGTAATTATACTGGCCGTAGGGTGTTGGATTATGTTAACTTTCTAATAGAAAAAGCTGCATTTATAGTTCAGAATAAAGTGCCATTTTGCTGATTGTCGTTATCGTTACAGCCCTTAATCGCTGGTTAACTCATTAAAAAACTGACCCATGAATAAATTATACTTATTTACTATCGTGCTCCTGTTTAGCCGGACCACTGCTATTGCACAACCAGGTACCCTTGACCCGACCTTTGGAGTTGGCGGGGTTGTACAAACCAGGATAGGAACGGGTTCTTTTGGAAATGCGATGGCTATACAAGCGGATGGTAAGTTAGTCGTTGGAGGGCGAGTTATTGTTAACAATAGTGAGGACTTTGGCCTTGCCCGGTACAATACCGATGGAAGCCTTGATCAAACATTTAATGGGAATGGAACGGTGTCTACCCCAATTACTCAATACGGCGACGTAATACTTGGCCTCGCGATCCAAACAGACGGAAAAATTGTTGCAGCCGGTTTTTCCAACAACTTACTGTCAAACGAAATCGCATTGGCAAGATACAATCCTAACGGAACGCTTGACTCAATGTTTGACTCGGACGGAATTATTGCACCTCCGCATACATTGAGGGGAAGAGTAGCGTATGATGTTGCGATACAGTCGGATGGAAAGATCGTTATCGCAGGAGTTACCACACCTAACACAGTCTCGATGTTCACGGCACGATTTAATCAAAACGGAAGCCCGGACTCCAGCTTTGGTGTTAATGGAATGACGACAACATCCCTGGGCACAGATCAGGCGCGAACCCTGGAAATACAAAGTGACGGTAAGATTCTCGTTGGCGGTCACATCGCTGCAAATGAAACTTTGAACTTCGGAATAATTAGGTATACCACGGCTGGTGTTCCTGACTCGAGTTTCGACGACGATGGCGTTGTAATTACAGATTTTGCTGGCAGCGGTGCCTACATTAATGACCTGGCAGTTCTCGCCGACGGAAAAATCGTTGCCGCTGGCTTCAATTACCTCGGCAATAGTGTAAACGAGTTTGCCTTAGCCAGATATAACCCGGATGGTAGTCCTGACCTGAGTTTTGATGTGGACGGGAAAACGACAACCCGTGCAGTAACCGCAAACGCAATTATCTCCAGCATCGATATACAGAGTGACGGCAAAATAGTTGCGGGCGGGTATGGCGGAACGCAGTTTGATTTTGTTCTGGCAAGGTATCATCCGGAGGGTAATCTTGACCCCACCTTTGGAGTCAACGGTGTTGTACACATGTCCATGTCGGCCCAGCATGATTTGATTGAAACCGTAAGGATACAAGGTTCGCGGATCTATGCTGCCGGCTGGGGCTCAAATAACTTTGTTGTAGCGGCCTTCCGCAAAGATGCGCAGGCTTTACCACTTGTACTTGTGAACTTTGTCAGCGTCTTGAACGGGATTTATGTTGATTGTAAATGGAGCACAGCGGCCGAAATGCATACCTCGCACACCATCATACAACGAAGTACCAATGGTATCAATTTTTCAGACCTTGGAAGGGTACTTGCGCAACGCGGGTCTTCACAGTACGAGTTTACAGATTATACCGTATCGACGTTGCCCGATGGAGCAGTTGTACACTACCGGCTCAAAATGACCGATAAAGATAGCAGCGTAACCTACTCGCCTACCAATACCGTTCGCCTCGGTAAACAACGATTTACAATCAGTCCAAATCCCGCAAAAGACTTTATCCGGGTAACCGGCAGGCAACTTAAAAAAGCACAGATACTGGACAACACCGGCAAACTCGTATTACAATTACAACCGGAGGGTAATCAAAAGCTGAACATCTCCGCGTTGCCTCCAGGAAGCTATTTTCTAAGAGCCATTGACGTAAATGGAGCAGTTACTGTTCAAAAACTGGTGATCAGGTAAGGTAAGTTTATGCCGACATTGGCCTAATCCTGCTCACTGTCGCGGATCAGCTTTGTTGTCGCCTGAGTAGAGATCCGGCGCATCACAGCTGAATGCATACATTTGTAAATGACCCGGCTTTATAGTATGCCCCAGTAGTACAGGATAACATCCGCCTTTCTTTTATGAAATTAAAATTGCCGATTGCTTTCCTGATCATCCTTGTGATCATATACTTTTTACCTATCCCGGTCTCGCAAACCCGTTCAATTATAATAGAAGGCTCATACGAGAAAGTTCAATACCTGCTTAACGATCTTCATCACTGGCGGATATGGTGGCCAGACCCCGCTGCTATTAAAAGCATCGACAACACCTTATTGGTGACTATTCAAGACCGTTATGTTTTGCAACGGAAGGAAGCGCTGGGTTTACAGCTATCAAACAATAAACAAGGGATTCTTCATACCATTAGCGTCCACCCGCTGAACGAGGCTACTACGGCAGTTTCGTGGCAGGTGAATAGTTCATTCAGAAACCTGGCAGGAGAAAAACTGGGGGCTTTCTTCGGAACTAGGACAAGTATACAATCCTGTTTAAACAGCTTAAAAAGTCACGTAGAGGATCCTGATAAATACTATGGTTACAACATCAGGGTTGTACCGGTAGAAGACACCCTGATAGTTGTAAATAGAATGGCTTGTTCGAAACCTGCAATCTCAAGTTGTTTAAGGGCATTATCTGGTGCGCTACAACGGGCACTTACTACAGCAGGATACACCGGCAAAGCCGAAAAGATGTTTTATGTTGATTCATCTAGAAATGATACCACTTTTGTGATGGCAGGTTTGTCGATTGAGAAGAGGGTTCTTGTTCGGCCGCCAATTGAAATGATGAAGATGCCAAAAGCGCACATCGTTGTGGGCGAATATGAGGGAGACTACGTCCATGTCGGTCGCATTCACCAGGCGATGTTAAGGTATATGAAGGATCATAACATTTCGCAGGTTGCCGTTCCTTACGAGAAATTTATGGTTGAACCGAGAAATGCAATGGACAGTCAGCACGTAAAATTAAAAGTTTATTACCCGCCTTATATTCCTTAGTTGTAGACTTAATATGCTAAGGAAAATATGTAACAAACTTTTTTAATTACCTGGTTATGCTAATGACCATTGTACTATCGTTGTTTCGCGCCAGCACGTAAGCGGATTTCTTTCCAATATTAAGTGCTCTTATTTTTCTGATCTCCCCTTTAATTGCGAGCCCCGGTAAATTTGAATGCCTGAATTGTCCGGTACCATCATTAACCAGCACGGAACCAAAATCGGCATCATACCTTCCTGTCTGGGCCGTGTTGCCATAGAAATTACCTCCGAGCAGTATATCAGGGTAAGCATCGCCATTAGCATCGATAACGGCAGCGTCGCGGTAGGTGGAGAGTTGGGCCTGCCATGGTAATGGCTGTATGTTAAAATTTAACTTGCCATCGTTTATAAGTATTGCATTTGCAAAATAATTTGCAGTGAGACGTTTAGCTTGCGCCAATTTGGTGGAAGAAAATATATCTGTCAGTGATGTTTTTGCAAAGTCTTCAGCATACAAGAACCTTTTTTTAAGAAAAGGCATTTGCTTTTGTAACTCGTCTTTGCCGGCAAACGGAATTTCCCGTCCATCCAGATAATACGTCAGCAGCTGATCATTTTTACCATTGTCATCAAAATCGTTGAAGTACAATTGTACCGGCGTTTCCTTGCCGGCATGAAGCCGGCTATTCAGACCCAGGTTACCGGCTACAAAATCGGTATCACCATCTTTATCAATATCAACAGGCAGCACGAAGTTCCACCATCCTGATAAGTCCGTAATTGTTGCCGGAATAAATTTTCCACCCTTATCCAGGTAGGCGATTATGCCTCCCCATTCCAGGGAAAGCAGCAGATCAGCCCGTTTGTCTTTATCAATGTCAATCCATTGAGCGCTGGTAACAAACCCCGGGTTTGCCAAGCCGGGTGCAAGCTGTTGGGTGACATCAATAAAGTGACCCGTACCATCATTTTGCAGCAAATAAGAATACGGTTTTTCACCATAGTTCCAGGGCACACTTCGTCCGCCCACAAAAAGGTCAGGACTTCCATCGTTATTGAAATCGTTTGCGGTCACACACGAAGCGGTTAAAAAAATTCCAGGGAATGCGTTGGGTAATTTAGAAAGTTTGCCCTGGCCATCGTTGATAAAGACAGATGGGGATCGCTGATCTTCCTGGCCGAAATATTCGTTTCCCCCACAAGCCAGCACGAGGTCGGGATGAGTATCCTTGTTTACATCAACCCAAATGGCATCAGTAAACTCAAACATGCTATCCTGTTCGAGTTCAGGTTGTATTATCTTTTTAAAACGGCTCTTGCTGTCCTGGAGAAATACGGCTGACTTGTAAGTTTTAGCGGCGCCAATAAAAACATCATCAAGACCATCGTGGTTTATATCCGCAACCGCCAGGGCAGGTCCTTCACGGGATATCATATGAGGAATCAGTGGCTCACGATCAAATTCATTGAAGGCGTTTTCCGTATGCAAATAATCTATCCCTGTTGCTGTTGTAATATCTGTAGCAATAACAGGTGCAACTATATGAGAGTTTTTAACGCGCGCATAGTCGAACACAGGTAGGCCTGGTTTGAATGACATTGCTACCCGTTTCCCCTCTGTTGAAGTTGTAATTGGCTGGTAAGTATTGTCGGGCCAGATGAGCAGCATGGAGTCAACCCGGGTTCCTGAAAGTCCGATGAAAAGTGGTATTTCCATACTTGACTGAAAGCCGTGCACCGGGTACTTCTCATAGGTGCGAACACCACCACCGGCATAGACCAACACTTTTGCGCCAATGGCATTCAGGTTTGTTGGTGGACCTTTGAGCTTGATTTCGAGGTAGTCGTTTGCCGGGTTTACAGCAGTTTTGTTTTCGTAAACCATCGCCGGTTCATCAATGTTGTTTACAACAATATCAAGATCGCCATCGTTGTCCAGGTCGGCGTAAATCGATCCATTTGAATAAGTCCCAACGTTTCCTTCTACCTCCACCCCAACATCACGGAAAGATGCGTGTTGGACGTTCCGGTAGAACTTATTGGGTATTTTGATCTGTGGAAATTTATTGATCAGGCTCATGTCTTTTTCCTGTAACCGGTTCGAGCGGATTTTTTCCTGGACTTCAACGTTCGACAAATAATTAATGTAATCGATATCGTTTAATCGCTTGGGTATACCGTTTGAAATAAACAGGTCCTTATAGCCGTCATTGTCAAAATCCATAAACAGGGGCGCCCACGACCAGTCGGTGGCATACACCCCGGCATAAAGTCCTACTTCGCTGAACATACCATTTCCACGGTTAAGTTGCAGGTTGTTCCTGGTGTACTGGTATTGATAGCCAAAACTCAGCTTAAGGTTGAATATGTTGTAATCGTCTTCTCCCAACGAGCGTTTTAGTATATAAGGGTCGGAAGGCAACATATCCATCGATATGATCTCGGGATGTCCATCATTGTTGATGTCTGCCGCATCAACCCCCATGCTATACTGGCTGGTGTGCATGAGCCGGTTAGATGACTCGTCATTGAAAGTACCGTCGTGTTGGTTTATGTACAGGTAATCATTTTCATGAAAATCGTTGCCGACATACATATCGGGATAGCCATCCAGGTCGATGTCGGATGCTACAGCTCCTAACCCATAGCTGATGGCAGTGCTGTTGATTCCGGATTGTTTTGTCACATCCGTAAAAGAGGCCGCATGAAGTTTTCCGGCCTTTAGTGATGACGTATACTCGTTGCGGTATAAACGATCACCTGAAAGGGGACTGTAAGTGCCCATGAAGTTTTTGCGCTCAGCAAACGATCCGTTCTGGTGAACAGAATGGTTCAAAAGGAACATGTCGAGATCACCATCCATATCATAGTCAAGAAAAACAGACTGGGTACTGAATCCCGAAAAATCAAGCCCATACCTATTAGCCTCATCTTTATACCAGGGTATATGATCTGCACTTATGCCCTGACAAACAAGTAGCTGGTTTTTGCTGCGTAGCGATTCGTAGTTGCCAACCCGGCAAACATAGATGTCAAGTAATCCATCGTTGTTGATGTCAACAACAGACACACCTGTTGACCACCCGGAGTCAGCAGGAATTTTCGCCTTAATGGTCTCATCGCGGAACACCAGGTTTCCATTGTTTAGGTACAGTTTATCAGCAGACTGGTTTGAAGCGAAAAAGAGGTCGATCAGGCCGTCATTATTAAAGTCGCCGGCGCCCACACCAGCCCCGTTGTAGTAATACATGTAATTAAACATGTTGAACTCGGCATGAGGCGTAAGCTTGTTGACAAAGTTTAGCCCGGTCCGCTCTGCGGGCAACACCTTGAACATGGTATGAACAGGGGTTTCGGGGCGACAGCCATTGCAAGAAAGGACGACTGCAAGTAACCAGCTGTAAAGCACAAGGGTCAGCAAATTGGGCAGGTGCATCAATCAACTTTTTTTTTGCACCCGTTTAGCAGGCGAATTCGAAAAGGGATATGTTGGAATTTTGTAAACAACGGGTTTATTGTCATTTTGCAGAATGAGGAGTAAGCTGGCCGACCGGGTATCAACCTGTTTAATTTCGCGCACTACACCCCTGATCTCAATCCCGGAAACTGCCGGATGCATAACTTCAAACCTGCCTTTACCGGCATTCACTAAAACGTCTCCAAAACTTGCATCGAGCCTGCAAAATTGTGGAAGAAAGTTAAAGTTATTGCCTCCAATAACGAGGTCAGGAAGCTGATCGTTATTGATGTTTTTTACAAGGATCGCGTTAACCGAAGAGAACTGTACAGCCGGGGGTAATTTACTGATTTCAAAAGTTGCATTTCCCCGGTTTAGCGCTACGCATGATGATGGGTAGTTGAAAATTTTTACAACAGCCTTTTCAAGATCAGCAGGTGGAAATAGTTGCTGGATGGACTTCACCGCAAAGTCCTGGTGCTTTAAAGCAAGCTTCTTGAGGTATGGGATCTGGTCCTCCATGTCTCTCTTCAAAAAAACGGGCATATCTTTTCCGTTGATCGACCTGGTAATAATCTTGTCAACTGAACCGTTATGGTCAAAATCGGCTATCCACAACTTAACCGGATTGGATTCATTGGGGCACAGGTAAAAGTTCTCACCAATATTTCCGAACACAAGATCATCCTTACCATCTCCATCGAGGTCGGCTGCAGAAACGCATTGCCACCATCCATGAAGCTTACCCAATGCGGTGGGCACCTCAATATAACGGCCGCCGGTAAAACTAAATACACGCGGTGCCATCCATTCACCGGTTAGCACCAGTTCTTTGCCACTGTTTCCCCAAACATCTGCAAAACATGCCCCGGTGATCATGCCAGCAAACGCCAGCTCTTTGTTCATGTTCAATGTTTGATCGATAAAGGTCCCATCACCATTATTCATAAGCAGGTAACTCTGCGGGGTCAGTCCATATATCTGGGGGGTACTCCTGCTTCCAATGAACAGGTCCTGGTCACCATCTTCGTCAATGTCATTGGCTACAACAACCCCGTTGTTCATACCACTGTTTGGAAGCGCATTCACATCAATCTTAAAGTTCCCTCGGCCATCATTTTTATATAAACGATTTTGTAGTTCTCTGCTTTCCGAGCTATGTTTGTTTCCACCCGAGCCAACAAACAAATCCTGGTCGCCATCTTTATCGCTGTCGAAAAAAAGCGAGGTCACGTCTTCAAAGTCCTGGTAGGTTGTAAAGTCCGTTGTTGGTTTTTTGCGGAATGACCCATTTGCATTTTGCAGGTATAGGGTACCACCCTGCCCCGCAGCCCCACAGATATAAACATCGTCAAGCTGATCTCCGTCTACGTCACCAACGGCGGCTCTTGGTCCTTCCCTTGAGAGCACTTCCGGAATTTCACGCTCAGCGTAGAAGTCGGTGTAGTTGTCTTCGACATGTTTTTCAAAAAAGTTGCTTACAGCGGTAAACAAGGGATCAGCTTTCGAGGGCGTGCTGAATGCCGGGCTCGACATTTTTGATTGCTGTATTTTCAAAGTTTTGTTGATCCCCGTTTTAGGATATACAGATGTTGTTGCATCCGGCCAGGTTATTACTACAGAATCTATATCCTTTATCGCGCCAAGCCCAATAACCTGTTTGTAGTCGACAGACGACTGAAAACCCCGGCATGGTATTAATTCGCGACAAAACAGCTGTTCGCCGGCATAAACCTTTACCTGGCTTCCAATTGCAAATGTATTCTTGCCCGACCCTTCCAGCACAAGACTGATGTAGTTGGCTTGTTTGAGCTGTTGCGAGTTGTTGCGATAAATAAATGATTGCTCATTGATGTTGTTGATGATAAGGTCATAATCGCCATCATTGTCGAGGTCGGCATAAGCGGCACCATTCGAAAAACACGGTTTATCGAGTCCCCAATCCACCTCACTTGAGATAAACTTAAGGTCTCTATTATTGCGGTATGCTTTATTGGGCAAAGGCGTAAGTGGTATTTTTTTGAGCAACTCTTCAACGCTTTCTTTTTTACCGGTAAGCACCATTTTTTGATTTACCTCGTTTGCAAAAAAATCCATGAAGTCGAGGTTTGTGACGTCCCGGGCAACACCATTGCAAACAAGGATGTCGTTCCAACCATCATTGTCCGCATCAAACATCAACGCGCCCCAGCTCCAATCGGTAGCCTGAACACCACTAAAAAAAGCGATGTCGGAAAACTTACCATTTCCGTTATTGAGTTGAAGGCAGTTTTGCACAAACTGGTGGTAAAAGCCAGCATTGAATTTGCTCCGGTATAGGTCGATGTTATCAAATGAGCCTGTTGTTTTTAGTCGATAGTCGTCGTACGGCAACATGTCTGTTGTAAACATATCGGGATAGCCGTCGTTGTTTACATCGACAATATCTGTTCCCATCGATGAGAAACTGGTATGCTGAATCCATTGCTCAGCTTCGTCTTTAAACGTTCCGTTTTGCTGGTTGATGTACAGGTAATCCCGTTCGTAAGAATCATTGGATACATATACGTCGGGCCAGTGATCGCCATTTACATCTGCTACTGATACACCTAGTCCAAAACTGATTAAACTACCATGAATACCCGCCTCTTTGGTGACTTCGGTAAAGTGGTCATCATCGTTTCGGTAAAGGTGATCCCCTCCGCCTTTCAGGAAGTCGGCAACCGGCCATTCTGCTTCAAAAAGGTCGCGTCTATTGGAATACCCAAGTTGGTTTACGGGTATTGGGCTGTTGTTAATTAAAAACATGTCGAGGTCACCGTCCCGGTCATAATCAAAAAACGAAGCCTGGGTTGCATATGCACTAATATCCAGCCCATACTGCGAAGCAGATTCTGTAAAAGTAAGATCCCGGTTATTGATGTAAAGTTTGTTTTTTCTTTTACCGGTAGACATGTGCCCCGAACTACATATGTATAGGTCCAGCCAACCGTCGTGGTTTATATCTGCGAAACTGATCCCGGTATTCCAAAGGCTATCTTGTCGCAACCCCGAACTTGCAGTAATATCATCAAAACGAAAATCACCCTTATTCAGGTACAACTTGTTCTCCCCCATGTTAGAGGTAAACAGTACATCGGCAAGTCCATCGTTGTTAATGTCGCCTGTGCCAACACCTCCGCCATTGTAGAAATTACGGAAAAGAAAACTGTTTTCTTTCGGTCCGTCCTGCACGTTATTGGAAAAGCTTATGCCGGTATTTTCCAATAATGAAAACAGGGGCTCTTTTTTCGATGGATTGCGACATGCCGCAAATAGTATTGCAACAAGGCCGCCGAAAAAATAACGAAAGCAGTCTCTCATACAAGGCATAAAACAATTCGCTTTACCAGGCTATGGTTGTAAACAGGTTCTCCGTTTGAAGATAGGTAAATCAATGTCTAGAATTTAGTTTTTCGAAATTGAAGGCGTGAACTATAGCCCGTAGATAGTTCCAGGCACTTGGGCGACGCACCGTTCTTTACCCAGATGCATTCTCCGGGCTATGGCAGCTCTCAAATGTTAATGCCGGGAAGAAGACTTAAATAGTTGAGCCACCCGTGAGCGTCCCGTCTGTAGCCGTATCGATTGGGGAAAAGCCAAAAGCCTGCATAGGTAAAGTTGTGCATCCCGTGGCATTCGCAGGTAACTATACACCATTCAATGTCGTTTAGTTAAGCCGATTGTAATTTGTTTGCCCAGCTACTCCCAATCGTACAAGAGTGTCCTTATAAGCACGCTGATGTTTCCTGGATTGCAACTTTGGGGTAATTTGTAAACCCAAAAACCCTTTGCAATTAAGACCGTTACGCAAATTGAATGCTTACTTCAAACAAGAGTGTGGTTCTGACAGCTTTTTGAGTTTCAAATTGACCGTTAGAGGTCCTATAGAAGAGTAA
>NZ_SMSK01000020.1 GCF_004354985.1 Segetibacter sp. 3557_3
TTTGAAGTAAGCATTCAATTTGCGTAACGGTCTTAATTGCAAAGGGTTTTTGGTTTTACAAATTACCCCAAAGTTGCAATCCAGGAAACATCAGCGTGCTTATAAGGACACTCTTGTACAATAAACCATTGTGCAACAAACCAAACCAGCTGTTCGATACTCCGCCCGCCGGAACCGGAACTTTCCTTAAGGGGCTTATAAACTTTATACGCGCTGCCAAAATCAGGACTCGACTGGCAGATTTTGTACACCGTTTCGTGGATGTTACGACAAATAATTCCTCACAATAATGGTGTGTTGATCTCTTGCAGCACATAACCGGTGAAGCAGATTATAGAACTATCCTCCCCCCCTTTCCGGTGATGGACTATTACGTAATGGGGATGTTAGCGGCTGTTTCTTTTGAACCCGTTGGGGAACGCTATAGCTAACAGAACAAATATGAGAAGGAAATTGAACTCCATGCCATTCCGCCCGAAGCCCACAACAAACCAGCCTTCCTTGAAATGAATCATTACGATCCCAGCGACCAAAATCAAGATCGTTATTAAAACAGCCCATTTCACAAAGACTTGAAAAAGGAGGCAAACGGCACTTGCCACATGCGACAATTTGATGGCCCAGGCCAGTGGCAATCCAAATGGCGCAAGCCCAACCGCATTCAAATATCGATTACCAAAATCAGCTACGTCGTTGGTAACTATGCTCGGAATACTATGCATTAACAAGATAACAGCAGCAGCAAAGCGAAGCAAAAACGTACCATTAAAAATATTCACCCGATTAAGTATTGGTTTTACGGCAATTCAATGCTTGAGATACTTGCAAAATAGCATTTAACTTTCTACTCAACCCCTCCACCTGGCCACAGGCAACTTAAACAAACCACCGAATACTTTCCTATTCCACAATTAAGCATACCTCAGCCCTACCTGCCTGGCTTATCAACCAATCAACCTATCAACCAATCAACTTATCAACCAATCAACTTCTCAACCAATCAACCTATCAACTTATCAACCAATCAACTCCCCCCTATACCTATAACCTCAATACCTGAATCCCATTCTCCAATCCTCAATCCGCCCATCCGCAATCCGCAAATCCCAATACCTTAATACCCTAATACCTACATTCCATTCTCGATCCGCAATCCGCCCATCCGTAATCCGCAAATCCCAATACCCTAATACCCTAATACCTACATCCCATTCTTCAATCCTCAATCCGCCCATCCGTAATCCGCGAATCCCAATCTTACCCAGTCAACTTATCCGGCGTAATCGGCAATTCCCTGATGCGCTTTCCGGTTGCGTGGTAAACAGCATTAGCTACTGCAGCAGCAAAACCAATCAGCGCTATTTCCCCAAGTCCTTTTGAACCCATAGGGTTGGTATGTGGATCGGGTTTATCGATAAACAAGGCTTCTATTTTTGGAACGTCGGCATGAACCGGCACATGGTAATCGGCAAGGTTGCTGTTAACATAGCGGCCAAAGCGGTGATCGATAACCGCATCTTCCATCAGGGCCATACCTATACCCCCAACAACGCCGCCAATTGCCTGGCTCTCGGCAGTTTTCCTGCTTACAATCTTACCCGCATCGGATACCCCAACAGCCCGGTGAACGCGAACAACACCTGTTGTCGGGTGCACACGCACAATTACAAAGTGCACCGAAAAAGAATACATGGAATACCGATCGCGTTCATTACCGCCTTGCGAGTTAAGCGTTATCTCGATTGACGGAAGGTTGTTTTTACGCAGAAGCTCGGTATAAGCAATCTTTGCTCCCCGGCCATTTGCCTGAGATATTTCGCCACGGCTAAAACTCAGGTCTTCGTATTTGGCGCTGGCAAATCCCCTACCCTCTTTTGCAACAAGTTCAAACATCTTTTTTTTGATGGCCTCACTTACATCAACGACTGCTGAACCGAGGGTGGACGTTGTTGTTGAGCCACCCTGTGTCGGACCGGGAGGCATAGATGAGTCACCAAGTTCAAATATGATTTTCTGTGGTGGAAGTCCCATGCGATTTGCCGCAATTTCCGTCATAGCGGTTGCAGTACCAGGACCGCTATCGCTTACGGCACTTTGTATTGTCATGGTGCCATCAGCAGACAGGGTTCCCCTTACACTTGCTCTCCCCCGACCTGCGCCGAAGGTACCGGTACTCATGCCATAGCCAACAAGCCAGCCATCTTCCTGCATCGAACGTGGTTGGCGGTTGCGTTTAAACCAGCCGATTTGTTCCGCACCTTTTTGGTAACACTCTTTTAAAAACTTACTGGAAAAGGGCAGGTTTCGTTCAGGATCGCGTTCTGCATAATTCTTCAACCTGAATTCGATCGGATCCATATTCAGCGCATAAGCCATTTCATCCATGGCGCTTTCGAGTGCCCATGCCCCGGTTGCTTCACCGGGACCGCGCATCCAGGTTGGTGTGCTTATATCAAGCGGCAAAATCTTGTAAACCGTATTTACATTCGGGCATTCGTATAAGAATTTCGACATGTTTACTGTACCCTCGGTAAACTCTTCGTACATCGAAGTTTCGGCAACTGCCTCGTGCGTTATGCCGGTGAGCTTTCCGTCTTTGGTAGCGCCAAGGCCGATTTTCTGAACGGTCATGGGGCGGTAACCCACCAGGGTAAACATCTGTTCGCGGGTAAGCATTAGTTTAACCGGACGCTTTACTGCTTTGGCACCAAGTACCGCCGCTATCGTATGCGGCCAGGTGCGTAGGGCCGCACCAAAACCTCCGCCAACATATTCTGCAATAACCTGCACATTTGCCTCTGGTAGTTTGAAAGCGTCCATAATAGCACGCTGCGATGACTTCACCCCCTGCGTTTTTTCGTACACCTTAACCTTGTCGTCACCATCCCAAATAGCAACAAGGCTATGCAGCTCCATAGGATTGTGCACTTCTCTTGCCAGCACATAATTTTGCTCAACCTGTACCTCTGCGTTTTTGTATGCGTCTGCGTCCCCTCTCTTATACAACGCACGACCGGCATTGGATGGGGGAACTCCTTTGGCCGCATTTGCGGCAAGGTTGGTGCTAAATGTTTCCGTGTCAAATTCAGCTTTCACCAGTGTGGCGGCATGCATTGCCCTTTCGAGCGTATCGGCAATTACCATGGCTATGGGCTGATTATTGAAATAAATCGTATCGTCATGAAAGATCCGGAGTGGCTGCCCTAATGTTGGTCCCTTTTCGGGGTTGCCGCCTGTGCGGGGAGCGTTTTCATACCCCGGTACCTTGGGGGCGTTTGCATGGGTGATGACCTTGATGACCCCTGCGGCCCGCTCTGCCTTTTTTGTATCGATGCTTTTTATTCTTCCTTTTGTAGCAGCACTATTAACTAGTATAGCATATACCAACCCTGCGGGGTGGTGCTCTGCTGCATATTTGGCTTTACCGGTAACTTTCATTTTACCGTCAACCCTGTCCAGTCCTTCTTTTTCGTCGATGAACAAATATTCCTTACCCATAACAAACGTATAATTTTTTGAAAGCTTTCCTATGCTGTGGGCAACGGGAAAGCCGTGATAAGCCCTAAACCTTCGCAGCAATCTTCAACGCTTCCACAACTGTGTTTGGCGCAAGTGTTAACTTGAACTTATTGTGCTCATAGGCTTTTGCGGTTTGCATTTCCAGTGCTGCTGCTGCCTTAAAGTTTTCTTCAGTTGCCGGTTTGCCCGCAAGGAATTTTTCAGCCGTAAACAGGCGCCATGGCTTATGCGCAACTCCACCCATGGCCAGTCGTGCATTGTTGATGGTATTGCCGTTGATATCCAGCGCAGCCGCGACAGAAACAAGGGCAAAGGCATAGGAAGCCCGGTCGCGGATCTTAAGATAGTGTGCGTGTTTACTAAACGCGTTTTGGCTCAGTTCAACACCAACCACCAGGTCGCCCCGAACAAGGTTGTTATCGATTTCCGGCCGGTCACCAGGTAGACGGTGAAAGTCGGTGAAAGGAATACGGCGATCCCCTTTAGCGCCACTCACCAGCACAACCGCATCAAGTGCGGCAAGAGCAATTGCCATATCGCTGGGGTGAACCGCAATACACTTATCGCTTGCGCCAAAGATGGCGTGCATACGGTTATAGCCTTCCAGGGCACCGCAACCACTACCCGGATTTCGTTTATTGCACGGTAACACGGTATCGTAGAAGTATGGGCACCTTGTGCGTTGCAGCATGTTTCCGCCTGTTGTAGCCATATTTCTCAATTGCGCTGATGCGCCCGCCTGAAGCGCCAACGACAACAAAGGAAAATGCTTGACGACAAAAGGATGTTCCGCCACATCGGCGTTCAGCGCCAGAGCACCGATTAGAAGTTTGTTGTTTTTCAACACCACTTCCTTAAGCGGCAGATTGGTAATATCCACCACCTTCTGAGGTGCTGTAACCCCTCTTTTCATCAGGTCAACAAGGTTGGTACCACCAGCAATGAACTGGGCCGACTTGTCCTTTAACACTGCATCTATTGCTGATCGCTGTTTAAGCGCCCTTACGTATTGAAAAGGTATCATATCTTATTGCCTCCGTTTTTAACTTCCATAATGGCATCAACAATATTGGGATAAGCCCCGCAACGGCAAATATTTCCACTCATATATTCGCGAACCTGCTCGGGAGAACTGGCATGCCCCTCGCGAACGCAGGCGACAGCCGACATAATTTGCCCGGGGGTGCAATACCCGCACTGGAAACCATCATGCTTGATGAAAGCTTCCTGCATCGGGTGTAGTTTATCGCCATTTGCAAGACCCTCAATTGTTGTTACCTTTTTACCTTCCTGCATTACGGCGAGGGTGAGACAACTGTTTACCCGACGTCCGTCAATGTGCACGGTACAGGCACCACACTGACCATGATCGCAGCCCTTCTTGGTACCTGTAAGCTTCATTTGCTCACGTAGTAAATCCAACAAGGTTACCCGGGGCTCAATGGAAAGGGAATGTTTAACTCCATTTACTTCAAATTTCAAAGGCACTTTTTCAAACACAGATGCAATTTCCTCGTCGTTTTCTGCAGCTTTGATTACCGCCGTAGGGGTGAGCGCGAGAGCAGTAAGCAGCGACGATTGCTTTAAAAAGTCTCTGCGTGATCCGTTAGGAGCATGGCTCGCACTTTCATTTTCCATGCAGGATTTATTTTTCTCCATATAATACTGATCCTTCAACAGGATTTTAGTTGGTATAAGAACCGGTTTGAATTAAGAAAGGTACATATTAAGGCCCTTAACAGGGGTGAAAACCGATGATTTATTTCAGCTTTCCCTATCCCGTATTGTAGGGTATTTAGATCGGATTATAACAGGGGCAAAAAATAGTTTACCTGTGCCGGGGTTGTACTAAAATATACCTGTAGCGGAATGCGTTAGAAGGGTTCCAATATCCTACTATAATGACTGAAACACTATTTACCGTACTGTTTAAAGTACAGGCTGTGTCCTTAATGATGATGAAAGTTATCTTGCTGGCAAAGTATTTTGTTTTTGCGAAATACAAATCTCCCAATTGGAAAGCAGTTCATATGATCTACTTTCCGCCAGCGGAAATCCACTACAGTAATTCAATGGAAAGTGCAAAAGCCAAACTAGTGCAAAATCACCTGAGCATCAACTTTGGGCTTTTAATGCTGGCCGTATTCCTGATTAGAAACTGGCTTCCCTGATATACAAGCTGGAAGAGTAACCGGTAAAGCTTTTAAACATCCGGTATCCGGTTTTCACCGCTGTTACCAGATGTTTACGCGCACGCTATCTGCCTGGTACATCTTACTTCCCGGCTTTACATTGAACGCCTGGTAAAATTCAGGCACGTTTACGACAGCTCCGTTTACCCGTTGTTTCGCGGGAGAATGTACATCGGTCATGACCTGGTTGGCCAAGCGTTCTTTCCGCTCCTTGAACATCCAGCTATAGCTATAACCCAGGAAATAACGCTGTAGCGGTGTGAACCCGCCAATCTGTTCATTGTTCTTGTAGGCAGCCGTCTTTTTGAACGCATCAAGCCCCAGGAGGACACCGCCGAGGTCTGCGATGTTTTCTCCCTGTGTTGCTTCGCCATTGATATGAAGGGTATCAACCGGAACATAAGCGTTAAACTGGTTAATGATCCGCTTTGCCCGGCTCTTAAACTGTTCCGCATCTGCAGGCAACCACCAATCTGTTAAGTTACCTTTTTCATCGTATTGCCTGCCCTGGTCGTCAAAGCCATGCGTGATTTCATGACCTATTGTTGAAGCTCCTGCATAGCCATAAACAAAGGCGTCATCAAGGTCCTCATCTTTCATACCAGGCACGGCAAATATTCCGGCTGGCAACACGATTTCGTTGTTACTGGGATTATAGTAGGCATTCCATGTTTGGGGTGTCATCTCCCATTCGTCGCGGTTTACGGGTTTTCCCAATTTGCTTACCTCGTAGTTATGCCACCACTCCTGTGCGCGTTGAACGTTCAAAATAAACGGTCCGCGGTCTATTTTAAGTGCACTGAAATCTTTCCATTTATCCGGGTAGCCCACTTTCTTTTTTATGCCCGACAGTTTACGATAAGCCTTCTGCTTGGTGCTATCGCTCATCCAGGTAAGTTTTTCGATACGCTCGCGGTAAGCATCCCTGATGTTTTCCACCAGGTCGGAATACCGCTTTTTCGCAGTTTCGTTGAAATACTCTTTTACAAAGATTTGCCCAAGGGCCTCGCCGATGGCCTGTTCTTCTGCATCCAAAACCCTTTTCCAGCGAGGCCGTGGTTGCGATGTTCCTGTCAGGCTTTTCCGATAGACAAAGAAGTTGTTAAACGACCTGGTATCGAGGTAAGGTGCACTTGCGCGCACAAGGTGAAAACGGAGGTAATTTTTCCAGACATCCAGCGGTGTAGTGGTGAGCAGGCTGTTGAGTGCTTTGTAAAACTCAGGCTGTCCCACTATTACGGAGTCAAGCTTTGAAATGCGTGTTTTAGCCAGGTAGTTGGTCCAGGCAAAATTCGGAGAAAGCTGGCCCAAAGCATTTACCGCCATTTTATTGTAATTGCGGTATGGGTCGCGGAGGTCGGCCAGCTTGCGACTGTTTTTGGCCATTTCAGTTTCCAGGGCCATGACCGACTTTGCGTTTGCAAGGGCAACAATACTATCATTGCCCAATTGCATAAACGTTTTTACCAGGTACTCAGCATATGCCTTACGCACCCCTGCTGTACGCTCATCATTATTAAAATAATAGTCACGGTTTGGCATACCCAACCCACCCTGCATCATCTGGAAGGCATAAACATCACTGTTTTTGTCGTCCTGCGCAACGTAGTCGGTAAAAAGTACCCCAATGCCTTTGATATGGAGATCGGCAGTAACGTCAACGATGTCGGTAATCGTTTGCATCCGGTTAATCTTATCGAGATCCACTGCAAGCGGTTTTAAGCCCTGTTGTTCAATTGACAAGGTATCCATTCCGCTGTACCAGAAATCACCGATCTTTTGTTGTACACCTGATGCACTTTTCTCCCGGGAAGCATCTTCATTAATTTTCCTTAACCGGGTATAGATTTCTTCCTGTACCAGGTTAGCGATCCCCCATGAGCTCTCCGCCTCAGGAATGGGTGTATTTTTAAGCCAGTTGCCCAGCGCATAATCGAAAAAGTCATCAGCGGGGTTAACGGTGGTGTCAACATTCTTTGCGAGAAAGTCCGGAGATGTCTTTTCGGTAGAGCTTGATTTACAGCCGGAGGTCAAAACAAGTGTAGCAATGATGATAATAGCAAGGCGCATGGAATACTTTTTCAGTTGGCTAAATATATTACAATCGAAGCAACTGCACCCGGCCGGGCAAGAATTTATAACAGCTCCTGTTAAGCTGATCAAAGTATGACGCGATAGCAGCCTTTAAATCAACAAATACAATTCACAGCTTCGCGTATGTGGAGTTCGCAAGGAAGATCGTACCGCCTACCTAATGTTTAATCGGCAAACTTGTAATCATCTCTTTCCGGATAAAAAACATCCAGAAGTTCGCATGCGGTGATCGCCCTTCCACCGTGTTCAACAAATGGCGGGATTACCGCAACCAAACCAGGTTCAAGCAACTTTGTTTCGCCAGCTACCGACAATTCGAAGGACCCGGAAAGTACATGAGCAACCTGTTCATGCATATGATTGTGAAGCGGCATAGTTGCACCTGCTTCAACCGACCAATATATAAAACTCATGGTTCCGGTATGTATTGCACGGGCTGTATAACCCTTAATAATTTCTTTAGAGGGGAGATCATCAATGTTGATAAATGCCATAACAGCAAATTCAAACATTTATCAATTACAAACAAAAAAAGTCATTGTCAAATTGTGTCAACGTGATTAAGCATACTGCCAAATGGCCTTTGTTTGAATTACGATGAAGCGCCCAGGAGCAGCACAGTTTACCCAACCGATAACAATTTGCCAGCGACAATCCATGAGTGTTTTCTCGCATTGTCAGCAAGGGTTTTTGCAATGAAAAACGTGGCGAATCATGTGGAGAAAGTGATTGACACCCCCGTCCGAACCGGTTCATCCGGGCGGGCGTCCGAACAGGGTTCATCCGGGCGGGCAACGATGTAAAATAGCATTCCTGATGTTGGTCCCAAAAAAAACCAAAATCGGAGAAGAGGTAGTTAATTAAAAGCACTAAGCCAGGGTACCGATCTACAATCAAGAGTCGATGTCGTTTACTTAAGGTGAGTGGCAGAAATTGGTGAATAAAGTGATGCGGTACAAGGGAGTGACACAACGATGGCAAATAGAATTTCCACAGCTGGTCACCAAAGATTTCTCTTAAGTAAACGACATTGAATCAAGAGTTACAACTGGTCCTGTTTGTCCTGGTCTATAAATTTTGATACGAGAAAAAAACGGTTTGGCTTTAAGACCCAAACCGTTTATGAATAGCTTATACATTAAGTGAGCCTTCAATACCATCATCCATTGTTTTACCCACCACTACCGAAGTCAGCATTTTTGCGAATGCGACCATTTTGCCGTGTTTGGTGTCCCAATAGTAGGCATCCTGGGGAGTAACCTTTATCAGGCTTAAGTTTGGATCATCTTTACCTTCCTGGAACCATGTTTTAATTAACGGGGTCCACAATTCTTCTATTTTAGCACGATCGGTTGTAATCTCCGCTTTACCATGAACCGCCAGGTAGTTTTCTTTGCTTGAATTGGCATACAACAATTCAACTTTGTCGTTCTGAGCAATCTCCCGGTTTTTATGGCTGTCTTTACCACTAAAGAACCAGAATGAGCCGTCGTCTTCAATCTTCTGCGTTGACATCGGGCGTGACCGCAACGCAAATTCACCAGTAAAAGTTCCAAACAAACATGTTTCTTCTGTTGCAAGCTCCTGGAGCTTTTCAATGGCATCCAGGCTGCTTAAATGTTTAACATCTCCCATAACGCGTTTTTTGAAAAACAGCTTTAATTCGCATACCACTATTAATGGCTTGTCGTATTGTAGATCCTGTCGTATGCTCTGGTTTGATCCTTTAAACAAGGTTAAACAGATTAGCTCTTCTGAGGATTCTTTTGCTCAGATTATCGGGCTTAGCATTGGTACCGACGGTATGCAGCGCCGGTAACTGCCTGGTTGTTTCTGTTATTCAGGAATGAATCATCCGGTTAAAAGAATTAACGCGCCGGACTTTTTCCTTTATAATTCAATCTCGTTTACTTAAGGTGAGTGGCAAAAATTGGTGAATAAAGGGATGCGGTACAAGGGAGTGACACCCCCGTCCGAACCGGTTCATCCGGGCGGGCGGGCGAACGGCCAGCCCGAAAGAATTCATTCTGGCGGGAGTTCATCCGGGCGGACAACGATGGAGATTAGTATTCCTTAAGCTGGTCACCAAAGATTTCTCTTTACTAAACGACATTGTTTTATAATTGTTCTTATGAAAAATCTTATGCAGCAGAGAAGACTGGTAATTGCAAGTGTATTTGCTTACCTCGTGATGGTTGTTGCAAATACCCTTGCCAATACGCTCCCCATAAATGGGAAAACTACGGGAGATGTATCAGCCTTATATCCCAACTACTTCACGCCCGCCGGAATTACTTTTTCCATCTGGGGATTGATTTATCTTACACTACTTGGATTTATTGTTTACGTGCTGGTGCATGAATTTGCGCGGGCACGGCGTGTGCCCATGCTCGTGTTGACCATATTACCCTACTTTATTTTAAACTGCCTGCTAAATGCTACCTGGATATTCGTGTGGCACTACCTGCTTATTGAACTCTCGCTGGTAATTATCATTCTCCTGCTGTTTACCCTGATTGTCATTCACAATAAGCTCCGGCTTCCGCGCCCATGGAAACCAGTTGGAGGGTTGCTTTTCGTTGACCTTCCATTCAGCCTCTACCTGGGTTGGATAACCATTGCAACAATAGCGAATATGGCAGCACTGCTCACCGCATACAACTGGAACGGCGGACCGTTTACCGCGCCCACCTGGACCCAGATCATGATTGCTGCCGGAACACTCATCACCTTATTACTGCTGGCAAGCCGGGGCAATATCTTTTTTTCACTTGTACCTATCTGGGCATTTTACGGCATTATCGTAAAGCAACAAGCAGTGAATGATACCGGCAGTGCTGCTATTATTCGTAGCGCACAAATGTGTATTGCCATAATCGTGATCATGATTGTTATAACCATTGTTCGGCAACTTCGGAGAAAAAGCGTCGGCATTGATAAAGCCTACGCCTGATTAATGTTGCGTGCAGCTGTTACTCCAGATCCATCCCGGTTAAAGTCGTTCCAAACACTATGGTACTTACTACCTTTTTAAAAGATTAACCATGAAAGTTATAGTTATCGGCGCTGGCGCAGCCGGTTTAATGGCTGCGAAAGAACTTGCAGTAAATGGCGCTGAGGTAATGGTTTTAGAAGCGCGGGATCGAATAGGCGGAAGGGTTCAAACTTTCGAACACAATGGCATTGTGTGTGAAGGTGGGGCAGAGTTTATTCACGGCAATCTTGACGTTACAATTAAAGCGTTAGACGAGGCAAACATCGGCTATACTGAAATGGACGGCGAGTTCTGGCAGGTTGAAGAGGGCCAGTGGAGCTCGGGGCAACAATCCTTTGAGCACGAAGACCTGCTGATGGAAAAGCTAAAGGCGTTAAAAGATAATATTTCTATTGCCCGGTTCCTGCAACAAGAATTTGCCGGATCCCAATTCAGTGATTTACGCGCATCCTTATTATCGTATATCGAAGGCTATTATGCAGGCCATGCCGAAAGGATGAGTGCCATGGCTTTTTACGTTGAGTGGATGAACGAAGATGAGCAGCAGTACCGGGTTGAAGGTGGTTATAAAAAATTAATGGCTGCGCTTTGCAGGCAAATCGAGGCCAACAGAGGATCTTTAAAATTGGATACGCCTGTAAAACTTATTCAATGGTCAACAAACCAGGTGTCTGTAACCGACGTTTCCGGAGCAGTTTACAACGCTGACAAATGTGTAATCACCATTCCACTTGGGGTTTGGAGAGCCGGGGAGGATGAGCCGGGGGCAATCATGTTTTCCCCTGAACTTCCCGCTAAAAGAGCCGCCGCACTTAAGGCCGGATTTGGATCGGCCATAAAGGTGCTGCTATATTTTAAAGAAGCGTTTTGGAAAGACGAACAACTACTCCTGAAACTTAACAGGAATATTTCGAACGCAAGCTTTGTATTTTCAGGTCAGCCTGTTCCAACCTGGTGGACGCAGTTACCCAAACAAGTGGCCATGCTCACCGGTTGGCTTGCCGGGCCAAAGGCTGATGCGTACAAACAGGCACCAGATGAAGCAATTCTTGAAGCTGCGCTTGTTTCGTTGCAGTCCATCTTTCAGCTACCAGGCGATGAACTGCAAAGACTGCTCGAACACTCGGAGGTTTTTAATTGGCCCGCAGATCCTTTTACACGGGGAGGTTATGCCTATTCTACTGTTGACACCAGCGAAGCCAGAAAAGTTTTGATGGCACCGGAAAACGAAACCCTATATTTTGCGGGCGATGGTTTTTACGATGGTCCAGAGATGGGAACGGTTGAATCCGCTTTACACAGCGGCCTCGATGCTGCCAGGCACCTTTTAAGCTTACATCCAAATGGGGAATAAGGGTCGATAGCATTTTCAAACACATAAATCTCATAAACCATTCGGCACAACTTTTTCATTCATTTTAAAAAACGATTATGAACGCAGAAAGGGAGCAATCCACCAACAATAGCGGCGGCCGGCCGCTGGACCCATTAAACAAGAACTTATCCGACGGAGGCGATTTGCAGGACTCCCCCCATGACCTGGAAAGAATGCAATCGGAAGAGATCATCATGGACCTTCCGGAAGTCAAAGACATTCCCGGCCAGGAACATGTGGTGCCCCCGGTATTTGGCGAGTTTTCCGACACTACGATCTCCTCAGATGATGAAGAGGGTGTTTCCGTTTTTGGCGATGAAGACGATGAAGAAACTGATACCGATTTCATCATGGGTACTGATGCCGATACTACCCCTGAGGAGCGAAAAGTGCTTGAAACCGCAGATCTCGATATGCAAACCGATGATGATACCAACTTGAGAAGGGCGGAACTTGATGATACCGACATGGAAGGCGATCCATTAAATGAGACTGCTTTATCGTCGAACCAATCCGGGTCTGACCTTGATACCTCCGGAGTTGATGCAGACGATGCAATGGAAGCAATTGGCGAAGAAGATGAAGAAAATAACCTGTATAGTTTGGGAAGTGCCGACAACGATCCTGTAACTGAAGGAACACCTTAGCCGTAACCGGCAAAACGTAAAAGGCCCGGCTAAACCGGGCCTTTTAGTTACAAGGGCAAGATTTATTTGTTATCGTCTATACCCCGTCCTGTTTTTTGTTGCAATTCGTTGATCTTTTTCGAAGCTTCAGCCTTGGTGAGGTTTTCATCTAGTTCCTCACCCGCTTCATCCGACAACGTTTTTAAATAAGAGCGCTGCGCACCAGTCATTGACTCGTCGCCCGTTGTCCAATCATCCGGATCTTTAACGGTATTAGAGCCGGGTATGTTTTGGTCCTGGTTTGATGAACTTTTGTTTTCTGCCGAATTTCCTTTGTTGTTCGCATCATTGTTTTTCGTATCCATACAAGCTTTTCGTTAACCCATGCAAAAAATGAACCATGGAAAACACGCAACTAAGCGTATTTCGCCCTGATCATCCGCCCATTAAATCGCAGGTCGGCCAATCATAACTACTTTTGCGCCCCGATGAAAAAAGAATTTCTAAAAACACTTGTAATTGCAATTCCGCTCATCATCAGCAATGTTTCACAGATAGCATTGGGATTGATCGATAGTGCAATGATCGGGGCAATAGATTACCGCCAACTTGCTGCCTCAGCACTGGCGATTAACATGCTTGCAATACCACAGATTCTTTGTATCGGGATGACGATGGCAATTTCACCCCTGGTCGCGATTGCAAACGGCAAACAGGATCATGGGGCCGCCTCAAGGGTCTTATACAACGGTGTTTGGCTTTGTACGATTATCACCGCCATTATTGTAGCAGCCGTATTGCTTTCTAAAAACCTGATGACAAAATTGGGGCAGGATACTGAGGTTGTTCGACTTGCCCTTCCCTACTACCAGGTGATGGCATGTTCGCTAATTCCTATGATCATATTTACGGCAATCAAACAATTTTGCGACGCTCTGGAATTTACAAAAACAGCCATGGTCCTCGCCCTCCTGTCACTGCCACTTAATGCATTGCTCAACTGGATCTTTATATATGGTCACCTCGGCCTGCCCAGGCTGGAACTTGTTGGTACCGGCATCGCAACATTGATCACCCGCTTGATTATGGCCGTAACCCTGGCTGTTATCGTGTACCGGCATAAGCTATTCCAGCCCTATATACAACAACGTTATTATGCCTGGAAAATCGATGGGAGGAGCTGGAAGGAGCTTTTACAAATTGGCATTCCCAGCAGCATTCAATACGGCTTGGAGTCAGGTGCTTTTGCGGTATCAGGCATTATGATTGGCTGGCTGGGGGCTACAACCCAGGCAGCACACCAAATAGCGCTTAACCTCGCATCTACAACTTTTATGGCCGCACTCGGGCTTTCGCTTGCAGGTTCGATACGCGTGAGCAATGCGTATGGCAGGAACGACCTCACCGAATTAAAGATCATTGGCAAAAGCACCATCCTTGGGAGTCTTGTTTATGGATCGGTTTGCGCACTGCTATTTGTCCTGTTCCAGGATTATCTTCCTTATCTGTTTACCAGTAATCCCGAGGTGGTATCATTAGCAGCCGGCCTGATGGTGCTTGGTGCTTTGTTTCAAATATCCGACGCTACGCAGGCGATCGGGGTGGGCCTGCTCAGGGGAGTAAGAGACGTGAAATTGCCGACCGCCTTTGTGGCCATTGCCTATTGGGCAATCGGGTTACCGGCTGGCTATTACCTTGCTTTTCATATGGGCATGGGCGCTTCCGGCATTTGGATCGGGTTCATTGCCGGCCTGACTACCTCTTCGATATTATTGAACCTTAGGTTTATCCGAAAATCTCATATCCCGGTAGCGGTCGCTTAAACGCTTCCTAAGGTCGCCGCATACGGCCGAACGCTCAGCCCCGCGCAAGCAAAACTGAAAAAATTTCTTTTTTACTTAAATTTTGACAGTTACACTATCCATCAGCACTGCAAAAATTGCAAGTTTTTCCTTTTGGTATTCTAGTTGATTTATACCTCATGTATCTGTTATTATTCTTCTAACCAAACCAACAAAAACCTAAACTAAAAGGAGGAACTATGACACTTATGAAAAAAAATGGCAATCTTCAAAACCAATTGCCAGGACTATTTAACGACTTTTTCACCAACAACTTCTTTGACTGGGGACTTTCTAATAGTTCATCAACCGGCACCAGCATTCCAATGGTGAATATCAAAGAAACCAATGACCAATATGAAGTGGAAGTTGCCGCTCCAGGTATGAGTAAAGAAGACTTTAAGGTTGAGTTGAATAATGATATGCTTACAATCTCTTCGGAAAAGACCCATGAAAATGAGCAAAGGGAAGAAGAAAAATTCTCTCGCCGCGAATTTAGCTACCAATCATTCCGAAGAAGTTTTCAACTCTCAAGGGAGTCTGTTGATGCTGACAACATTCAGGCAAAATATGAAAATGGTGTGCTACGTTTGTTGATACCTAAACGTGAAGAAGTAAAACAAAAACCATCACGCCTGATTAACATCTCTTAATAACTTTTGTGATTATTTAAAGGCTGCCCTTTGGGGCAGCCTTTTTATTTGCGGGTCAACGTTCCAACTTGGCGTCCATCACGGAAACTGACACGCTATCTGTACCCTTAGGCGTTGTATAACGTACCGTAAAGTCGATGGTACTATTGGGCCCGAGGGTTTTCCCAACAACCTCTTCGTGATTTTCAACAACCTGGCCCTGCCGAAAAAATAGGAACTTCAACCTGACGTCATTATACGAGGTTACAGAAGCAGCATTGGAAATGCTCGTACGCACGACAGTTTTGCCCAACAGGTTTCTTTTGTTTGATGCAATTACCTTGATAAAACGTAATGCGTTTTCGCGTTCATTCTTCTTAACACGTTCTTTACTTGCTTCATAATCTTTTTCCGGCGAACCTGAAATGTTGCAGGAAAGCATAATTAAAAACAAGAGGGGTAAAGGGTTGAGCCTTTTCATGGTTACAAAAATTAGTGAGCTGAAACAAAAACTGCCCCGGTGGGAGCAGCTTTAAGTTAGTAAGATTCCGGGCTTAGTTTTTCTTTTCTTTAATTTCTCCGTCCTTCACCTTTATCTTACCTGAGTCTGTTTTTATTTTTCCGTCGCCATTGGTTTCGAGTTTCACCTTTGTATCCGTATTCCGATCTTTTATCTTCACATCACCATCATTCTGGGTTTTGATTTTGATACGTGACTCATCAACAGACCACATATTGTTTGCATCTTTAATCAACGCATTGTTAACTACCCTGCCCGAGCGGTCAAAAGTGTCGCTGGTAGCAGTATTTACATAATAAGATACCGGTGAACTTGTTGACTCATCAACGATGTAGTGCGACACAGAGTCTCTTTTCAGTTTAACCGCTTTGCCGCTTGCCAGGTCCACATAAGTTCCGGAAGGATCCGGGTCGCCGGAAGTTTCCATATTGGTTCCGGTTGTGTTGCCCGCGCCTGTGGAGGGAGCCATCGAGTCGCTGGTTGTTTCAGAATGGGTTTCGGTTGCTGTGTCGCCACATCCAACGGTTGTAAGCAATGCAACGGCAGCCATTGCCATTAAGGTCTTTTTCATATCACGAGTTTTAGTCCGATACCTGCTTAAAAAACTGTACCACTTACGTCACATCACATTGAAATACAATGCGCAACAATGCTTATAAGCGGTTTAGACCAGCAATTACATCCGAATTCTAAACAACAGCCCGGGTACATTACCACAGGCTTCACCGGCATACGGCCGTGACACCAGATTAAAACAGGCACCTTCACCAAACGTCGTAGTCATCATAACTAATCACATTTAGTAGGGTACACGGCGAAGTAGGGCCAGAAGCCGCTACCTTTAAATGCAATGGAATGTTTTTATAAATTTCGAACACATTCACCCGGCAGTACAAATACAATCATCTATGTCAAAAGTCATTTTAATCACCGGAACTTCTTCCGGTATTGGTTTACATACTGCGGTTCTGCTCGCAGAACTGGGTTACAAGGTTTACGCAACAATGCGTGATACGGCAAGGCGCGAAAAACTTGACCTTTTAGCGAACGAAAAAAATGTTGAGGTTGCCGTCTTGCCTCTCGATGTACTCGACGATAGCACGATCACGAAGGCAGTCAGTGCTATCTTAAGCCAGGAAAGCCGTATCGATGTGCTCATCAACAATGCCGGTTCGGGCTTTGTGCGAACAATGGAACACGCAACCATGGAGGATATCCAGCAGGTAATGGAGGTAAACTTTTACGGACCGATCCGCTGTATGAAAGCCGTACTGCCATCTATGCGGGAACATAAATCCGGGCACATCATTAATGTTTCATCCGTGGGCGGTCTTGTAGGTCAGCCCATGAACGAAATTTATTGTGCCGCAAAATTCGCCCTCGAAGGTCTTACCGAAAGCATGGCCACCTACCTTAAGCCATACTTTGGCATCCATACTTCCCTGGTTGAACCCGGTGGGGTTATAACAGAATTTACCAATACTGTTATGAAGAATTTCGACGACAGTGGCGGGGTACGCAATGATGCATATGAACCGCTTGCAACCGACTACATGAACTACCGCAAGGTTTTTACCGACGAAGTAAGGGCGCGTGTTTTTCAAACCGCGGGGCAGGTTGCGCAGGTAATTGCTGATTGCATCGCCGATCCTGCACCAAAACTCAGGTACCTTACTTCAGACAGTGCAAAAGAATTTACCCACCTGAAAACAGGGCTCGATCCCACCGGTGAAATACTGCAGCAAACCATTCGTGATCGAATTCTAAACAAGTAGGCGCCCTTCCAGTAGAATTGGCTAACAGTTTTCAACTTTTACGCTTACCTTCACCCATTAATTATTTTAATTTTTAATGATGGAGACGAAAACACAAGGAACAGTAAAATTTTTCAACACTGAAAAAGGGTTCGGTTTTATTAAACACGATGATGGAAAAAATGAGACGTTTGTGCATGCAAGCGGCCTTATGGACGATATTAAGGAAGGTGATCGTGTTGAATTCGATTTACAAAGCGGTAAAAAAGGTATGAATGCAGTAAACGTAAGACTCATTCAATAACTTTTAGTTAAAAACTCATTTAAGGGCGTACCAGTTACGCCCTTTTTTTATGCCCTTTTTTTGGAGCTGATCAGTTTGCCCGCTAGCATCATTGGTCCTGCTTTCCGCTTATAGCCCACCCCAAAACCCAAATACAGGGGTGGGGCTATCCGCTCCAATCAGGGCTATTTTCCGGCCGGCTGATCTTATCCCGGCATAACGGCTGCAGGCTTCCTATTCTGGCTTAGAGCAGCCCGCCTACACATTGTTGTAAAAAAGCCCGGTGTTTTGCATTGCCGGCGTTAACTACGTTTCAGCTTCCAAATGCGCTGAATTCCCGCCGGCAACAGAACAGTTATCCAACGATGGAATTTGCGCCTGATATACAAAATTACTCCGCTGTCTTTCCAGTTTAAAATCAGGTAATTACACCTGTAAACCACATGGTCGCATGGCATGGTTTTTACACTTATTTGCTAAACATTTATTATGGAAGACAATCTTGAATTAAGAGGCAAGTGGCATGAACTCCGCGGCAAAGTAAAACAAGCCCATGGCCACCTTACAGACGACGACCTGAAATATGAAGACGGTAAAGACGAGGAATTTTTAGGTCGGCTTCAAACCAAGCTTGGTAAGGGCCGCGATGAAATCGTAAAATGGTTAAAATCGCTTTAAACAAGCGTAAAAAGTTTTGCATTCCGGTTCCGCCATTTTCATGAAAGCCAAATAATCCAAACTGTTTAATTTATGGCACCACACTTAAATGCTTCATCAGAAGTAAAACAAATCATTATACCAGGCAATCAAAAGTTCCCTAATAACATCGATCTGCCCGTTATCGTCTACCAGGCTATTCTTAACGTGCCGGCATCAGGTGAGTCTGAGTTCATTAAAGGCATATTTGAGCAAAATGGCTGGAGCAATAGCTGGACAGACTCGATTTATACCTACCACCACTACCACAGCAACACCCATGAGGTAGTTGGTGTGAGTCGCGGAAGGTGCATGTTGTTGCTAGGGGGTGATGACTCTATTCTTACAACGCTCGAGAAAGGAGATGTTGTTTTAATACCCGCTGGTGTATCTCACAAAAATGTGGGCAGCAGTGATGATTTTGAATGTGTCGGTGCTTATCCGAAAGGAGCCGACTACGATATGATGCGCGGCGAACCGGGCGAGCGGGAACTAGCTGAGCAGAACATTAAAGCGGTGCCTATCCCGGAAACAGATCCTGTTTTTGGTAACATGGGGCCGGTACTCGAACACTGGAGTGGCCAGACCAATAAGAAAGCAATTGAAACCAGGCCACAGTTCTAGTTGCTGAAAAATTCAAATTGTCCCGGTTTAATTTCCGGGACAATTTTTTGTCATGCTGTTCCTCTCTGCTTTATTCCTGGAATGGCTATTATTGAATAGGTGAACGGCTCCTGTTTTAAGGCCGGATTTCATCAAGACTATTGAAGCGTAAGCAGTCCAATATTAAAAGAATGTTCGATAGCTTCGGCACTACTGGTAAAGTGACAGCACGGAATTCCCTTAGCTTCAATCTTTTTGACAACTTCTTTAACCTTATCAACATTTTTGTCGTAAACATGCCTTAGGTAAACGCTTTTGATCCGCCCCGGAAAGTGTTCTACAATCGCGGCATATATGTAAGGATCCTGTTGAGAGTCGTCGCCTAGCAGCACATACGACTGGTTGGGAAAGGCTTCGATAATACGAACGATGCGCGTAAATTTGGTTGAGTGATTATTTTGTCCGGTGTTTAGCAGTTGCCGGAGTCGCTTTACCTGGTTAAGCAGGTACACGCCCTGTGGCAGGCTATTCTTATTCGAAAATTCTGTGATAAAATCATGCAGGTTCCATTCACTGCTGGAAACGAAGAAAAACGGGTTTGGCATATTGGTGTCGCGTGAGCCTGATTTGGCGAGCAGCCTGTAGTGGCTTACAACTCCTTCAAAGGGTTTCCTGCTGTGAGCATTTTTGGTAAAAAGCACGTATAGTCGCTTGCGAAGATTGGACGAATGAGAAATCAGGAATGTGTCGTCAATATCGGAAATACACGTAAACTTATTTGGTGGAGAGATCAGTACGGAACCTTTACCGGCGCCTTTCACCACGTGCGAATTCGGACTATCATGAACCCACTCAACTTCTACCTGGTGTTTGCCCGGCGGCAATTGTTGTTCAATGTCCAATTCGAACCTAAAGAAACCATCGGCTGCGGTACTAACCTGTACACATTTATCCTTCCACCGTAACCTGACGCTCGCATCGCGTACAGGACGAACCATAAAAGAACGCAATAATGCAAGTGTATTTGTCCAGAGATTCTTTCGATATTTTTTACGTGGTAACGGACTCAACGTAAACACATGTCCAAATACCACTAATCGAGATCCAAAGCCATAACCTTGGTAAACCTTAACAACCGGGTCGTTTGTAAGTCTTACCCAATGCAGTAACTTTTTCTTTATTCGCTTAACAAATGGGCGATCAGGTACGTTTGGTGTATTTGTCGAACTATTCATGAAGCAGCTTTATTAAATATAAAAAATGGACCAGCCAGAAAAATTAAACCTGTTGTTTGTCATCAATCCTATTTCAGGTGGCAAGAAAAAAACAGATTTTGAGATAGCAATAAAAGAGCATTGCGAAAGCCTGCCGCACGATTTAAATATCGTTTTTCTCACGGGCAAAAATGATGAAGAACTCGTACAAAAAGAAATTAAACGACTCAACCCACAAAGAGTTGTTGGCGTAGGGGGTGATGGTACCATAACTATGGTGGCTAAACAGCTATTGGGAACCGGCATACCACTCGGCATTTTACCTGCAGGATCTGCTAATGGCATGGCTCGCGAACTCGACATTCCTGAAAATATAACTGCTGCTCTTGACATCGTTCTGAAAGGGCAGGTAAAGTGTTGCGACGTAATAAAAATCAACAAAGAAATTTGTTTGCACCTGAGCGATATCGGCCTGAATGCCCAACTTGTAAAGTACTTCGAGGAAAGCAATATGCGTGGCAAGTTAGGCTATGCACGCATGGTTTTTAAAGTCTTGTTGAAACGTCGTGTCATGCGGGTGGTTGTTGAAACCGCAAATGAGCAACTAAAAAGAAATGCAGTGATGCTCGTGCTTGCCAATGCAAGTAAATACGGAACAGGGGCGGTAATTAATCCCGAGGGTGATCTTTACGATGGTTTGTTCGAGGTTATTATCGTTCGAAAACTTGCTTTTTCGGAACTCGTTAAAATGTGGTTCAGGCCTCAACCATTTAATCCCAAGAAAATAGAAGTATTACATGCTACTGCTGTAACAATAGAAACATCCCATAAGGTTCACTTCCAGGTAGATGGGGAGTACCTGGGAAAGGTTCAGAAAGTTACTGCCGCCATACAACCCCGGCAACTAAACATTATGTTGCCATGGAAGGAAGACGAAAAGGAAACAACGGCAGCTGACAAGGTACATTTTTTGAACGCCTGATGAGAAAAGCTGATATGGTTCGTCTCACAGTGGTTGCCTTGTTCTTGTTTTTTGTGGTGGATATCCCGGCTCAAAAGGTAGAATACCCCTACCCCGTTCAGCAATTCCAACTTACGCTGGAAGGTCGGCCTGTTCAGATGGCATATATGGACATTGCTCCTTCAAAGCCAAACGGCCAGAGTATCTTGTTATTACATGGAAAAAACTTTAATGGATATTACTGGCGCACGGTTATCCCCTTTCTTGCTGAGGCCGGGTACCGAGTGATTGTTCCCGACCAGGTAGGATGGGGCCGTTCTTCAAAACCCAATTTGCACTATAGTTTTCATATGCTCGCTAACAATACCCGCCTTTTACTCGATAGCATAGGCGTGAAGAATTGTACGGTGGTGGGACATTCAATGGGTGGAATGCTGGCTACACGCTTTAGCCTGATGTTTCCTTCGATGGTTAAGCAACTGGTACTCGAAAATCCGATTGGACTCGAAGATTATAAAACCTTTGTGCCCTATAAAACCATTTCCGAGTCGTATGCTGGTGAAAAATCAGCATCTTATGAATCTTATAAAAAATACCAGCAATCGTATTACCCGCAATGGAAGCCGGAATATGAGCAATATGTGCAGGCACAGGCTGAAGCGCTTGGCACGCCGGAGTTTGATAGCGCGGCATGGGTAAACGCATTAACCTATCAAATGATTTACGAACAGCCGGTGGCTTATGAATTCAGGAGACTGAAGCTGCCCGTGCTACTTATAATGGGCCAGGAGGACCGCACGGTCGTAGGAAAAAACCTTCTTTCGGAGCAAGAGAAAAAAGTAAGGGGCAATTACCCGAAATTGGGTAAACAATTGAAAGCTCAAATACCTGCGGCTAAACTTATAGAAATACCCGGTGTCGGACATATACCTCATATACAAACACCGGATATTTTCATGCAACACCTGTTCACATTCCTTAACAGGCCGTAGCTATTTTTTATAGTGTATGGTATCGTCGGTAGGGTTGAATGCTTTTTTCTGATTTGTTCCATCCGAAAACAAACGCTCTATAGCATGCATAGCATCCGACATGGGACCTTCCATCTTATGTGTACGGTCGTCAATGGTATTGTCGTGTAATGCGTCACCAATATGCAAGGCCCCAGGAATGTATTTCTTTAGGTTAGCAATCTGAGAATTAAAGAAACTTTTAACCGACTTTCCATCAGTTCCTTTCAGGTTTTCACGCAATACTGCATGGGATGCATGGGTAACCTTATCCATTTCATGTCCGGCTTCTTCAACGCTCTTGTGGCTGTACGCCGCAACCCGCTCCACCACCGATGTATAATCGTCTTTGAATAAGTCTTTTGCTCCCGATGAGGAAGAATTTTCACGCAACAAATTAGCTGCTTGTTGCTCGTTGGTTGAAGCTTTATACATTTCTATCAGTACAGTAGGAATGGCAGCCTGGGCCAGCAAGTCAACTGGTTTATCGTCTTTAATGATCTCCTGGGTATTTGGATCAATTTTATGTAACGCCGGACACCCGAGTTTTGCCTGAACGGCTTCAACAAGATTGATTGACATAATATGATGTTTTAGAGAGTTATAGTGATTTGGATGGCATTCTAAAGTTAAAAATTATACCATGTTCGTAAACAATTATCAGGTCGGCGACCAACTAAGTCAAGTGAAACTCAATTGTTCCTGCGAATATTCTAATTCTAAAATCTGGTGTTCCAGGTACCTAATTGTATAACTTAGTTTGATGAGCCTGATCCTTGTTCTTTCGAAACTTTTTACTTTTTTTTTGGCGCCCGTGTACTGGATTGCCGGCCTGATCATCTTACGGTATTTCACCATAAGCAGGATCTTAAAAAAACGGCTCCTGACAACTGCCATCTTGCTTTTCCTGGTATTCAGCAATGAATTCCTGTTTAGCAAAGTTGTTCAGCAATGGCAACCCGTACGACCACCTGAAATGAACAACACTTTTCAGGTGGGAATTGTTCTTGGTGGCTTCACAAGTTTTGACAGGCTAGGAAAAGGATACTTCAATACTGCGGCTGATCGCTTTATTCAAGCAAATAAACTGTATCAACAAGGCGTGATTAAGAAAATTATTGTCAGTGGGGGCAGTCTCTGGGGAAATGAACCTTCCGAAGCAGCCTTTGTTCGCAATGAACTGATTGCCTCCGGCGTTAATCCAAATGATGTTTTGCAGGAACTGCGGTCAAGAAATACATATGAAAACGCACTTTTCTCAAAGCGGATAATGGATTCTCTTCAGCTTCCTGCGCCGGCTTTGCTGATCACATCCGCCCTGCACATGAAACGGGCAAGTCAGCTGTTTAAGTCAGCCGGGATTGCGATACAACCCTTTCCCTGTGACTACCGGGTACTCGACAGAAAGTTCCAGGCTGACGACTATCTTCTGCCTAAGCTCGACATACTCGATAAATGGGCTTATTTAAATAAAGAGGTAGTTGGGCTTATTATCTACCAAATTGCCGGAAAAGCTTAATAGAATTTATTGGTAGCCGATGGGCGGTTGTACTTGTTCGGGCGCTGCACCGCCTACAATTGACCACCTAATCCGACCACGCGAAATTTGCTGCCCGGGGTATCTGTGCAAAAGAGTCGATCGCTTCGGCCGGAAGTCCTGTAAGCTTTCGTTTCACAACATCGATCCATGCGCCATCAATCGTGATGATAGCTGCCAGAACATCATCGTTTTTCCATATCTCGTGCTGCATCGTCCAACGACTGCTGTCGCGCCGCGAACTGAGCAGGGTCATATTGATCCAAACCTTGTCGCCAAACGTAAGTTCCCGTTTAAACACACATTCCTCCCTGAAAAGCACGGGACCAATCTGGTACGAAAGCAGCTGTTGTTGCCCTAAACCATGCTCAGCCAGGTAACTGATCCGGCAAAATGCCCCGAAATCGTAAAAGGCGCTGTGTCTCACATGACCATTCATGTCAATATCACTCCAGCGTATATCGATCGGCTTTTGAAAAGTTTGCATACTCCAGGTAGTTATTTTAGTTATACTATACGTAGATGTAGCACAAGTTGCAGCTAAATGTGAACTATACCTGCCCGTTTAGTCTTAACACTTTACAGGTGGTCCAGTATAGCGACCCTCTGTTTTTGGTGAGTCCTATTCATTCGGTTGCCGGTAGACATGTCTTCAAATGTTCTCTCTTTGTTCACGCAAGAAATGCCGTTGTGATCAGGTAATCTTTCAACTGTAACCTTATCTTGCACGCCTAAATATATCATATGTCTATTTCAGATAAGCTATCTCAACTAAAAAATGACAAGGCAGCTGCAAACCTTCAGGCAGGCCAGGATTTTTTAAGCGAAAACAAGAAGAAAGAAGGTGTTGTTGAACTGGCAAGCGGTTTACAATACCAGGTGCTCACCGAGGGTACAGGTAGTAAACCTTCAGCCACCGATAAAGTAAAGTGCCACTACCATGGAACACTGATCGATGGCACCGTATTCGACAGTTCAGTTCAGCGTGGGGTAGCAGCAAGCTTTCCGTTAAACATGGTTATTAAAGGTTGGACCGAAGCTTTGCAGTTAATGTCTGTCGGCAGTAAATGGCGCTTGTTTATTCCGCCGTCATTAGGTTATGGCGATCGCCAGGTTAGTGCGCAGATTGGTCCAAATAGCACGCTTATTTTCGACGTGGAGCTTCTCGGAATTCAATAGCCGAATACCTGGCCAGTACAATAAAACCAACACTTGCCAGTAGTGAAACACCCAGGATGATCCACCAGAGTACATCAAAACCAAGGTGATCCGCAACCCATCCACCAATGGATGGTGCCGCAATTTGCGCACTGGCCCAACCCATACTGTATAGTGCCGCATATTCCCCACGGTTATGATCATAACTCCGGCTGATCCAAAAGGTATTCATGAATGGCATCGATAACATTTCACCCACCGTTATAATAAGTATGGAGATGATGGCAAGCAAAAACCCGCCCGTAAGCAGGTTGAAGATGCCGAAGGAAATGCCCACAAGCACAACCCCATATTTAATGTAATATAATGGTGGGTGTTTACCGTCGAGACTGTGTACCAGTACCATCTCAGTTAACGCAATGATGATTCCGTTTAGGGCCATAAGAAACCCGATATGCCTTTCGGTAAGCCGAAGAGATTGGCGGTAGTAAACTGGTAAGATGGTAAACAATTGAAAGAAACAAAAGGCAAAGAGAACGGTCAGGCAAATGAAACCCAGGTAAATCTTGTCCCGGTAAGCTGATGTACCAGCCCTGTCCGGCTTTGCTTCTCCCGATAATGTCTTAACCGTTTTTGCTGGTACCGGCAACACAAAAAATAAGATGATCGCAGCCGAGATATTTGTAATCCCATCTACCCAAAACAGCAATTGGTAATCCATCTCTGCAAGTAACCCACCGACTGCCCCGCCCACGGCCCATCCCAGGTTAATGGCCAGGCGATTCAAAGAATACGATCGTGTTCGGTTTTCGGGTATACTATAGTGTGCAATCGCCGTGGAGTTTGCTGGCCTGAACGATTCATTTACCATGCTTAGCAAAAACGTTCCAATGCAAATACCCGTATAGCTACGCAGGTGACCAAGAACGATAAACAATACCCCTCCAACAAGAAGGGCAAACAACTGGATCTTGTAGAAACCAATTTTGTCGGTGAGCCTTCCCCCGAGATAGGTTCCTACAATGGCTCCTACCCCAAATATACCCATGATGATGCCAGCCTGGGCAATTGAAAAGCCAAGCTGCTGGGTGGCATACATCGTCATAAATGGGACCACCATGGTGCCGCTCCGATTGATGAGCATCACCGCAGACAAGTACCAGGTTTTGCGTGATAACCCGGTATAAGCGTCTCTATAAAGCGTTAAAAGCGACATAATGGTGGCAAACCGCTGCAGCTTGCTCCGCCTGCACGATTACTGTGCTGCAGACACCTGCCACTTTGGAAGTGCTGGCAATTTAGCTGGACGTGCCTTCAAACTGATCGAACTGGTGTTTGAATAAAACATTGAAAGTAGTGAGGCTGCCATAGATACGGGTGATGTATTGCTGAAGATCTACTTTTTCAGCATCGCTCAACAACTTGTGTGCATTGATCTTTTGCTCCATTACCCTCAGCCTGTCCCGAAGCATGACGATCTTATGAAAAAAGCCTTCTATCGGCACTTCTTTCGACGACAGTTTTTTATCGCCGGGCTGCAACACCATCATCCCATTTTTCCAGCGATCGCCAATAGACACCACTTCGGAAACATCACTCCATTCGCGAAGAATTTTGATGAGTGCATCTTCTGCTTCGCTGAAACTCACGTTATATTCCGGCTCAATACGATCAATTACTTCGAGCTGAAAGTCTTTTGCTACGGTTTTTATGCCCTGGTCGATAAAGCAAACCTCATAAACACGTTTGTGCAGGCGGATGACCACACCTGTTCCGAATGACGGATGATTAACCCTTGATCCAACTCCGAGGAGTTCCATGCGTATTGTTTTTGGGTGTTCAGGTAATAGAATATGTTGAACCGTTTAGGCTTACATCAGCTCGCTTAATTCGAGCCAACGCATTTCCTTTTGTGCGAGCGCATTGTCGATTTCCCCTATTCGTTTGCTTAAAAGGTTCAACTGTTCAAAAGGTGCTTCCGGGTTGCTCAGGTTTTGCTCCACTTGTTGCTTCTCCGCTTCGAGTTCTGCAATTTCTTTTTCCAACATCTCAAACTCCCGCTTTTCCTTAAAATTCGCCTTTTTTAAAGTTGTAGCAGCTGCAGCTACCAGCGGCTTATTTTGTTCCATACCGGCAACAGCTTCGGTTGTTTCGCCTTTGTTCTTTTTGTCCGTGAGGGCATCCCATTTATTTGCTTTTTTCTCGTTTGTCTTAATCCATTCGCGGTAGAGCGTATAGTTTCCCGGAAAGTCCCTGATTTCGCCGTCTCCTTCAAATACAAACAGGTGATCAACCAACCGGTCCATAAAGTAACGGTCGTGACTAACAATTAGCAAACAGCCCTGGAAGTCAACCAGGAAATTTTCGAGTACCCCGAGTGTGGGCAGGTCAAGATCGTTCGTCGGTTCATCGAGAATAAGAAAGTTCGGGTTCCTGAAAAGGATTACCAATAACTGAAGGCGTTTTTTTTCACCGCCGCTCAAGGAGCTCAGGTAAGTATATTGCTTGTCGCCGGGAAATAAAAACAATTCAAGAAACTGGGAGGCACTTATACTGCCTCCTTTTGCAAGTGGAAAGCTTTCGGCAAAGGTTTTTACATATTCAATGATCCGCATGTCGTCTTTAAACTCAAGACCCTGCTGCGAGAAGTTACCAAAAATGACCGTTTCCCCAATGTTGATTTTACCGCTGTCGGGTTTTTCAATGCCTTGCAGAATATTTAAAAACGTTGACTTACCTACCCCGTTTTTACCAATTACGCCTATTCTTTCGCCCTTACTAAAAGTATAATCAAAGCCTCGCATTATGGTTTTATCCCCATAAGCTTTGTTAACTTTTTTAAACTCAGCAATCTTGCCACCAAGCCGGCTCATCTTAACGTTCAATTGTAGTTGCGCGTCTTCGATTTTCTTCTTGGCAATCACTTCTACCTCGTAAAAGTTATCCTGCCGGCTTTTGCTTTTGGTAGTACGTGCCTTAGGTTGCTTGCGCATCCACTCCAACTCTTTGCGATAGGTGTTTTTCGCTTTATCGATCGTACTTAGCTCACTTTCGATGCGTGCCGTCTTTTTCTCGAGGTAATTGGCATAGTCGCCTTTATAACTGTGTATTTCCGAACGGTCCATCTCCCAGATCTCGTCGCAAACTGCATCCAGAAAATAACGGTCGTGGGTAACCATCAGCAAGGTTACGTGCTCGCCGTTTAGATAGTGCTCCAGCCATTCCACCATTTCTACGTCGAGGTGGTTGGTTGGTTCATCCATTATCAACAAGGTGTGCTGGTGCTCAAAACCGATGTCGATCAGTGTCTGCGCCAGTGCCACCCTTTTACGTTGTCCGCCGCTCAGGTTATTAACCGGCTGTTGCAGGTTATGAATGTTTAATTTGGTCAGGATCTCTTTTACTTTGGCCTCAAACGTCCAGGCATCCAACTCATCCATTGTTGAAAGCGCATCAGAGATTGCATGCCCGTCATCTGCTTCAACCGCGGCTTCGTACTCGCGGATCACCTTCAACACCGGGTTTTCGGTATGGAAGATATTGTCGAGTATTGTTTTATTCTCGTCGAACTTCGGATCCTGTTCAAATAAGGCGACGGTTACGTCTTTATTGATCCAAACGGTGCCTTCGTCTGCGGTCTCCTGTCCGCTAAGAATACGGAGCAGGGTACTTTTTCCAACACCATTTCTTGCAACAAGCGCAATCTTATCTCCTTCGTTTATGTGAAATGAAATATTGTTAAATAATGGATTAATCCCGAAACTCTTGGTGAGTCCCTCAACAGTTACATAATGCATGCGGCAAAGATAAGGCTGAAGACTACGGATTAGCGGATTACGGATTGGCGAATTTGGGGAATGGTTCAGGAGAATACTTGATCAGTGAATAGGTTGACTGGTGAATTCCCGAATTGCGGATTAGGGACTAACGAAAGAACAGTTTAGTCCAGGGAAAAAGTCGAACAGTTGAATGCTGATTTATTAACCAATGTCGCTTATTTAAGCAACTTTTTTGGACCCAACTACAGGATTGCTATTGAACATCGTTGCGTCGCACTCTTGTACAGCCTCGCATTATTGAGCTAAACAATTGACAAGCAGCTTAACTAAACGGCATTGATTTATTAACTGCTAAATACCAGACACTATACATGTTTGCTGCACTACGAATAATGCTTTGCAGGTATTTATTTTTACAATTTGCATATTACATTTTACACAGGCATTTAGGGCCGAATGTAGCAATGCCGCAAAAGAGTGCGACGCAAGGATGCCTCATAGTATTCCTGGAGCCGGTCCCCCAAAAGAATCAATCCTGGTAGCGCACCCGTTGTTTCAAATGGTGGATTAATCTTCTGCCTGTTTGCGTAAAATCTTTTTGGGACCCAGCGGTAATATTTCAATTGTAGATCGTTGTCGGCCCTACTGTCGCCGGTCGGACAAGTGTTGGACTCTTGTACTTCATGCGTTATTGTGCACCGGCATTATTACTTTTTAATGATCTTGATCTCTACTCTCCTGTTAGCTACACGGTCAGCCTCCGTTACTTCGGGATTGATTAGTGGAAACTGGTGCGCGAGGCCTTTGTAGCTGAGCCGACTCTTTTGTATTCCTTTTTCAACGAGGTAGTCATGAACAGCCCTTGCCCGGTTCACCGATAGGGCCAACTCGCCTGTAGCATTGTCCAGCGCATCAGTTTCACCATCCTGGCAGCAAACATGCCCTTGTATTTCCACTTCGAGTGTCGGAACTTTTTGCATGGTCTCGAGCAGATCGTTAAGCGAACTATATGCACCCTCTAAAAACTGGTGACTACCAGGTAAAAAGTTGATGTTTTTAAGAACGATATTTTCGCCCGCCCTCGTGTTTTTATCCTTAATGTCTTCGATAAGTTTTTCATTTCGCTGCTGTTTTACCACGGGTTCAGGACGCTTTACGATGTCAAGTCCGGGCGTAGGGCCAGGTGCATTCGTTTTGGTAATACTATCAGCAGTTGTCCTTGAAGGTTCAGCTGTAAGGGTTGATTGCCGGGCAGCTACGGCCGAATCTGAAGCCAGCACCGTGTAGTTGTTCATCAATACGACACGCCTGTTTAGCTGGCGGGAAAGCGAGTCATCCTGGTTACTGATCAGTCGTTCTGCTCCGAAACCACGAACTACACCGATCATGTTTTCCTTAACCCCTCTTGATACGAGGTAGTCTTTTACCGCCCTTGCTCTTTTTAACGACAACCATTCATTATAAGGATCACTACCCATCTGATCGGTATGGCCAAAAATGCCAAGCGAACGGATGTTACGGGAAGCAATAAGATCGTTAAGCACTTCCCGGGTTTCCCTCGTAAGCACAGAACTGTTGAAATCAAAGTGTACAATGGTGGTTTGTGCACCAGCAGCGGTTGCAAGAAAAAGGAAAATTATGAGGAACCTCGAAGCCATTTTTTTTGGGCAAGTAACAAAAAACCTTCTTAATTGAATGTAAAACCTCCTGCTTTATCTTTTTGGCCCGCTGCAATCCCCCGCATGATTGTGCGTGCTATCATGCGAAAACGGCATCTGATTTCAATTATCAAATTTGTAAACAGACAGTTGCCCCCTGTTTTTGACAACAGCAAACGCCACTCTTCTCGTGATAATGTATTGCGCCGTTTTGCTGATATTAATAATGATTGTAAACTTATTTGCCTACGGCTATGCTCACATAAAAATTTGTATCGCTACCCGCTTGTTCAAAATCGATCTAAACACCTATGGATTGTGGTCATTTTCAAATTGCATTCGCTTAATCCACTCCTCCTTTCCGCGTAGCCTTTCTTACTTCCGGCCATTGGCCTGGCTCACCCGTTCTCGGGTTTACCGGTAAAATGCTCCTTTCGCGCGAGGTAGTTGTTGGGTCTTCGCTGGCGAGGTAAGCCAATACGGCGGTTAGTATAACGTTGTTTCTTAAGTCATCGAATACAATCTTGTCGTAAGTATCGCGGTTGGTGTGCCAGGTGTAATTGCCGTATGACCAGCTAAGCGAGCTGAGCGAAAATGCAGGTGCACCCGCGGCAACAAAAGAAGCAAAGTCGGATCCACCGGCACCAGGTGATCCGGGGAAACTTGTAGTGATATGTGACCGGACACTATCGGGAACTTTCGACAGCCATTTGCCGATATAGCTGTATGAATTTAAAAAGCCCTGACCGGAAATGGACGATACCCGCCCTGTGCCATTGTCCTGGTTGAATAAAGCTTGCAGCCCCTTTACGATCTCGGGATGGTCCTCAACGAAGGCTCGTGATCCATTTAAACCTTGTTCTTCGCTACCCCAATGTCCCACCAGGATCGTCCGCTTTGGATTTGGGTACAACTTTTTTAGGATGCGCATGGCCTCCATCATAGTAAAGGTGCCGGTACCGTTGTCGGTTGCACCCGACGCACCGTCCCAGGAGTCGAAATGCGCACTTAGCATCACGTATTCATCCGGCTTTTCGGTACCCTTGATTTCTGCAATGGTGTTAAAAGTAGGCACCATCCCCATTTCTTTCGATTCTGCCCGAATGCTCATCTTTGGCTTTTGGCTGTTTTCGGTTAACCGGTAAACCAGGCCATAGTCTTCCAGCGAAATATCGATCGTTGGAACCTTTTTGGTGTAGGCGCTAAAGATTTTGTTTACGCCAAATCCCTGCGACCAATTACTCATAACAATTCCCAGGGCCCCGGCTTTTTCGAGTGCCAGGGGTAATGTTCGTGCGGTATATCCGGTTTTTGCTATCCGCTTCCTCCATGCCTCTGTCTGCGCCGCACGCTGCTGCTTCATTTTGTCGAAAGACTCTTTGGTGGCGAACTCGGTCCAGTTATAATCAGGTCTGCCGGTTGGCTGGTTCATCGAGATCAATACAAATTTGCCTTTTACCGCGGGTAACCACTTGTCAAAAGCCACTGAGTCGGCAAGGTCGGGAACTATGATGGTTTCAGCTGTTACCGCTTTACCGTTTGTTGACGGGCTCCAGGCCAGTTGCATGCCTTCGAGCGATTTTACCCTTGGGTATACAAGGTCAATATGCGAAATCCCCCGATCCCATCCGCGCCATTCACCCCATTTTTCGTTACGGCTGTCGATGCCCCAGCCCTTGTATTTTGCCACTGCCCAGTTGTTGGCTTGTTGCATTTTGGGGCTACCAACTAAACGCGGGCCTATAACATCAAGCAGCTCATGGGCGAGTGTGGTAAGCTGGGAATTTTGGTTTGCTTCAGCAACAATGCGTTGTATAATTAAGGAGTCATTGTTTTGCGCATTCAGGATTCCGGCTAAACTGCAGGAAACTAATCCCATAAATACACCTAAGTACCTGGCAATAAGCACCTGTTTGATTTTTCTCATGCTACTAAAATAAACATCCTGGCGTTTACGGCGCCAGGATGTTTATTTATTACGTTCATCTTTGTATAAGGCCTACTCGGAGAGCCAGAATTCGATATTATATTCTGTTTCGGCCAGGTAACCGTTTTTACCAAATACCACTGTTTTTTGCACTTCGGGCTCGCCATTGTCCTTTCTATTATCCAGCAACAAGGTTTTGCCGGGGTAAACTGCTCTTACGGTGTATTTGCCAATGGGAATATCGCGCGCCATAAAGGTTCCGGCATGATCCACCACGTTTCTTTCAATTAGTTTAGCCGCTGTTCCGTCGGCGAGTGTCTCGCCTGCTACTGGTGTAAAAACCAGCTTAACGCCTGTCATCGGAATGTCCAGCCCCCATTGGTACACGTCAACATGGGCGCCATATACCTGTGCTGTCCCGGGCCGTGGGCCACTTAGCTTCCAGGTAAAATCGCGTACGGGCTTATCGTTGCGGGTGAAAGGCTCGTCTGTCGCAGGATGAAGGTCGAAAGTATATTGTTGGCCATAAGCATTTTTCTTCACCTGTGCTTTGGCGGTCCAGCTGCCTGCCGGGTCTTTTGGAAGTTCGGCTTTATAATAGCCGTCTTCATTCGTGGTGGCATAAACATAGGTGGCCACCCAAACCGTATGTTCAATAACAACCCTGATACCTGCCAGCGGTTTGCCGGCTTCGTCGGTAATGCGGCCGGTCACAGCGCCTTGTTCGGCTCCGGAAGTTGAAGGTTCTACGCTTTTCGTACAGGCTGTCAGAATTGCAACTAAGCATAATGCTGGCAAAAACCGGGTAAATAACATTTTCATAGAAGGGTTACTTATATTAACAAGCACAAAATGCAATTGAAACCGGGGGGATGAAAGACCCCCCATAGCAGATTGCCATTTTGGTTTCATCAACTGCGCATCAAAGTGTTTGAATTGTAACAATTGCCGGTAGGCAATGTGGGTTATTATAACAGGCTCGGACTCCTGCTATTCATCTAGTATTCTTAACCACCACAAAAGAGCTTAGGCAGTCCGGCTGCTTTTGTTCAACGACGGAAGCGCTCCATTTAGCCGGGTGTTTAGACCGGTCAAGTCCTGCTCTAATTTATTTATTACCAGTTTGAAAAATACTGTCACACGTTTATGCGATTGGATGGCCAAAGTACCGGGGCTATGTTTGCGCATCATTAAGTGAACGAATACTAAATAGACTTCTCACGAATGGCGATAGCCATCCACTCGAGAGGCAATAGTCGGCACATGAGAACAATGAGAGCAGCACCGTTAAAGGGCTGCTTTTTTGTTGTGTGGTAGTCTGCCCTCGCGGTAGATACCAACAACCTGGTTACCACCACCGAACCTTCGGAGCATTGGTTATCCTCAGCAAATGAAACAGGCAATTTATATTTAGCGATGGTGTTTTAATTTCGAACACATGAACCTTTTTCAACATATCTGCGTAATTAGTTCCGTACCTGACTAAGAATGGAAATTTGCCTCGCACAAATGGATCGGTAATTAATATCCTATGTTATTCCTGGTACCCCATCAACTAATGGGCTAAGCGGCAGTTGTGTCTATAAACCTGTTGCAGTAAGCATTAACTAGTTTAAACGAAATTGAAATTTATTCCACGATGACAAATCCAGGGCGCTATGATCACCGTTAAAAAACTTAATCGGGCACTGATGCAGGTGGAAATAAGGGTTCGTGTGCTTAGCCGCGCAACTGAGCGCGCAAAAAGAAGCAATTACGACCATGAAGATGTTGCGGCAAGCCGGAAGGTTTACGAGGCATTTGTTAGCGCAAATGAGAAATACGTGGACCTTATGAAAAAATTTAACAATGAAGAGCTGGCCAGAAAGGCCGCAGCGGAAGAAAGGCCGGGTGGTTGAAACTTGTCAGCGTAACCTCGATAAGCAATAGTTGAAGCAGATCTAACTAACCATTAGCGATGGTGTTGGGTAAACTTCTATAAATGAAAAAAGCCTCACAGACAAGATGCTGATGAGGCTTTTATGTTGTACCCGGGATGGGAATTGAACCCACACTCGCGTTGCGGCGAACAGGATTTTAAGTTCTGCGATTTATGTATTCATATGGTTCAATATGGTACCATTCTACTGATAATCAGTTTTGAACAAATAATTAAAACCGTAATGGAACAGATTAATATGCAAAATGTTTGCGGATTGTTGTAGGATTTAATTACTTTCAAGTATGGCATCAATAGCAATCGTCTTGCGCAAAGAGGTTAGAAAAGATGGAACTTATCCGCTTTGTATCCGCATTACTAAGGATCGAAAAACAAGTTACGTCTATACAGAATACGCTATTAGGCAGTCAGACTGGGATAACAAAAAGTCAACTGTAAAAAGCTCCCATTCCAACTCGGCAAGGCTGAATAATTACCTGAGAAAAAAACTTTCACAAATAACTGATAGCGCCCTTGAGCTTGAAACATCCAGAACTCACGTTACATCCACCGCTGTGAGGCGAAAGAGCAAGCCATTGGCTTGCTCTACCTTCTTTGCACAAGCAGAAAAATATCTTAAACGATTAAAAGCCGGTGGGAAACATAACCAATACAGCGCAGATAAGCCACGCGTAAAGCATTTTAAGGAATTCATGAAAGCTGATGTTGCTTTTCAAGATATAACGATCGGAACGCTTGAACGTTTCAAAGTGTACCTCAAGAGAACAATGGCAGAAAGAACAGCAGTAAACCACCTAGTGTTGGTCAGGTCTGTGTTTAGCCTGGCGATAAAAGAGGAAGTATGTGATCCTAAGTACTACCCATTCGGGAGAGGGAAGATAAAAATCAAATTTCCCGACTCTCATAAGCTTGGATTGAATGCTGAGGAGGTGAAAACACTTGAGGAAATACAGCTTGACCGTGATTTGAACCATGCGAGAAACCTTTGGCTATTTTCGTATTACCATGCCGGAATGCGCATATCTGATGTTTTTCGCCTAAGCTGGAAGGATATTCATGATGGTCGAATGTGGTATTCAATGGGTAAAAATAACAAAGGCGACAGCCTTAAAATACCTGAAAAAGCAATTAAGATCTTAGACCAATACCGAAATGACGAGCCGAAGCATAAGCTGGTTTTTCCAGATCTCAAAGGTTTGGATTCTCTCGACAATCCTTTGGAAGTCCAGCGCCGCATAAAAACTCGAACCCGTCGCACTGATGACCTGTTAAAACTGATTGGGCAACAAGCAAGGTTAACTAAACCACTCACTGCTCATATTTCCCGCCATACCTTTGCCCAGCTTGCGGGCGATAGAATTGATATACGTGTTCTGCAAAAACTCTATCGCCACACATCAATTGCAACAACTATAGGCTACCAGGGGCATTTTATTCATAAAGACTTGGACGAAGGTCTAAACGCCGTAATCGGCTCTTAAAAGCATCTGGCGAAACAGTTGATACAACCCAAATGTAACGACTGGAATTTAGTGGAGCAAACATGCTGCGGCTCGATATACGAGGAAAGATGATGGTGTTGCCCGAAGATAATCTACAATAAATTTCTTAAGTAAAAAGGTGCGCGGGTAAAACGAGCGAGGATTAGGAGCGACAAACTTGTCTGGACTTGCCGTCTAATACTTCAGCCAGTCATGGTAAATCCATCTGCTGTTTTGGAAAGCAGCGACGCAAATCCACATCGATGATGTGCTTCTTCAAATTACTTTAAGGTTGGCTCTAACCGGCAGTTGGAACGGACGTGTAATGCCTGATTATTTTTAAATTCTGCAGCCTGACATTTAAAAGGCATCTTGAGCACTTTTTCGTAAATACTCATCAATCGACGAAACGTCGTATAGAATAAGCTTCTTTTCAGGTTGAGAAAATCGGATTGCGCCAGTGTCACGTAATTTCTGAAGCGTACTTTTGCTTTTTATGCGAAGCATTCTCATTGCTTCTTTACCGGAGATCCATTTGTCCGCTTCAACCTTATTGATAATCGTGAGTTTCTCAATTACATGGTTGACAAGCTGGTAAAAAGCTTCGCTCTCTATACATATCACCTCCATACAGCTCTTTTTACAGGTTGAAAAATTCTAACATTGTAACACTCTCAAGGGTGATACCTTAGTGGTAGTTTGGTTCACGATCTGGTTAGGTTTTAAAAATGGGTTGACTATAGTATTTAGCCTTAACTTACCGAAAACGACTTTCAACAATAACAAGTATCTCTCTTCGGGATAAGCTGAAAAAAGGGTTGAAGAGCCGGAGTCAATTCTAAACCTAGTGAGGTGCCGGATCAAAGCCCAGTTAAGAATTGGAAGGTGCCAGGAGAAATCTTCAACATTCTTCGCACTTGTTGCGACTTCAGCCAGCGCTTCGTTTGAGACGGTGGACGCAAGCTAAGAACAGCTACAAGTTTATCTACCAACTGCTTTTTAGAGCGCGCAAGATCATAAAGGGTGATAAGTCGTGCAGCAAAGATCCGGTGAGGATAGGTCTCCTCATGGCACGATTTGGTTAGTTTTTCCATAACACACATTTTCTTTTCACATAAAGCACGAAAAATCCATCAAACACTTGATGAAGTTACAAAATACCTCAGCGGAAACAATTGACAATTATCATTTTAATCGAGCTAAACAAAGGCCGGCGAAGGAAGGGGATTTAAAACAAAAGAGCCCTGGTTTTCACCAAAGCTCTTATTGAAACCTTTTAAGAAAAAGTAAGTAGGTATGATTTTAAAACTTCTCAGTGCCGGGTATTTGCTTTATGGTATATACTGATTGGCCCACTGCACGCCTGTTTAAATAGGCATACAATACAAAAACGCTTTTGCCCGTAGTAGTTGCGGTGGTTGGAAACACAGCCCCGGTTTCAAAGTTGTTTACGGCAACACCACTCTCCCATTTATTCTTTGAAGTAAATGTGGTAACCCTGCCATTGCCGCCACTTGCATTGCTTACTACAATTAAGTCTTTACCATTTTTGCTTAACAACAAACCATCAGGACCAGCCAATGGTGCGTTTAAAGTAACTATATTGTAACTAGCAGGGTTTGCAACAGGAAACTTAATCACCTGGTTGTTGACAGAAAAAGCCACCAGTAAAAAGCCTCCATTTTGGTTTCCATACTCAATGCCGTTGAACCCAAAGCCAGTAGTTGCAAAAGCTGCATCCTGGTAAAAAATGCTGGCAGTTCCATCCACGCTTATTTTGTAAATTACCGGGGTGCGACTATTGGTAACGTAAGCGTTACCCTGAGGGTCTAATGCTATATCGTTTATAAAAAACGGGGCACCCGGGGACAGTGGTTTCAGATCAATAAAGTTTACCCTTTCACCTGTATTAATGTTGTAGATACCAACACTGCCTGCACTTGAATTGGAAACATACAGCAACTTACGGGCTTCATCAATTTCCAAACCAGTACTACCAATTAGCGCAGGATCGGTAATAAAGGGAGTATAACTGCCATCGGCACCAACTATGCCAATATCCCCGCGGGTAGTACTACTTACATAAAAGCGGTTATTAAACTTATCGTACACCACTCCTTCCGGAAATAGATTTTCCTGGTTAAATTCAATATCATGTACCTGGTTGGATTGATTTGCTACATTAGCAACCTGGTTGTCGGGTGGAGATAAAAGCTGTTCGTCGGTAAGAGATGTTTTTGAGCATGCTGACAATAGAATTCCACCAACAAATGCAATCGTGCATATTTTTTTCATGAAGCAACAATTTTTTTTAGATGAATGTTTTGAAGTTCAAATAGTGTTTTATGCAAAGGTTTAGGCTACAGACTTAACAGTATGATCAGTTATAGGGAAATACCTAACAAGCATCCAACAATCTTGTTCAATTTGAGAAAGGTTTTTTTCATGCTGAACCCAGGTTTATGCAAGTGTGCTTTCAATTTTTAGATCGTCTCAGCGTAGACAACTTCTATGGGGGGCTAACGACATTGTTAGCTCTAAACTGGCTCTATAAACAAACGCCTAATACTATGAAATTGAAGACCCGCAAAGCATTCATCTGGTAGTATTCTCTAAGCTTATACCCATTGCAGCCTTGTATCACGTCCGCCCACATCCCCTTTTCAAATATTAATTAAACGTTGAGCGTTTTATCCTGTTGCCAGGCTCCGTTCGTCCACCGTAACTGAGTGCCGAGACATGCAAAGAGCTGATTGTTCCTACCCGTGTGACCCACTTGCCCAAAGCTGCCTGTTATGTGCCTTTGTATGTTCCACTCAATAAAATGCCAATGAGATGCTTATTAATTCTGTTTTTCTGATTGCCTGCTGGCCACTAACAAACAGGTTTTGCGTTGCCTCGGCTAAGATATGTCTCTATTAAGCAGAAGCCCCTGAAGTAAAACAGAGTATCCAGAATTGACCGGCTTCTGATCAATATAATACGTCAACCTACCTACCAACTGTTGCCTGTCAAAAAACTACCTCCTTTTGCAAAGCGCCTTTGCTAAAGTAACTATCTTCACTTCTTAGATAGCCAGGATTATCTGCGTATTAACTATGCAAGTCCAAAGCCACAAGAAGAAGGAACTTGTCTATGGGAGTCTTATTGTTTGATGAATTTATGGATTTCTAACCATTTGGCTTCATTGCTTCCAACTTTCAAAATATAAATTCCTCCAGAAAGTTCCCTGATATTTATACGGACCTTTTTACCATCTCCCCTTCCTTCAAAGAATAACTTTCCGGTTATATCAGTCAACTGATATTTCATGACACCAACATGTCTGGAGTTAGATGTCACACTTAGCCAATCTTTAGCAGGGTTTGGATAAATATAAAAATTGTTTGAAGTTGCATAAGTTGTCGCAGCAAAACCTAATAACCTGGCCATTGGAGGATTACTGACATAAGTAAACTCTAAAATGCTTCCCCGATTTGTATTTACCTGTGGATTATTTGCGGAAGGGCCGGAGGTTATAAGACTACTATCGACTGCTAAATAGATTTTGTTCCCATCAGGTGAAATGGCCAGGTCTCGATACCTGTTTGCTGCCTTGAAATAATTAATTGTGTCACCAACAACTGCATCACCGCTACTGCTAAGTTTTAACCTAATAAGTTTGCCACCTTTGAGCGTTGTAATCAACAGCGAATTGTTCCAACCTGGAATTGCATAAGATGAATAATGCATAACATTACTGACAGCCTCACTCTCCCATGTCTCTGAATTTCCGTTAGGATATCCGGTTGCAGTATTACTGTTTTTAACAGCAGTTAAAATGGTATTTAAATAGGTGTTAGTAGATGGGTAAAATGTCTTTATAGGATTTTTATACTCGGGTCCGATTGAAGTTGAGTTTGCATTTTCAGAAGTAATTAGCGGGCAGGAAGTTTGCCACATACCGGAAAGTGTTGTGTTGGTTGAAGCTGCAGCAGCTAAACCATTATAATTACCATCATTCATTCCCACAATCAATGGATGTCCGTAATTGCTGCGCCGTTCGATTATATTAAGTTCATCGTCAGAGAAAGGACCATGCTCTGTTGAAAACAACCTTGTAACACCTGAAAAAACGCCTGTTCCCAGTCCTTGCGGGTTTCGATGCCCAAGCGACCACACTGCACTTTGCCTGCCATTATTTTTTCCGTTGCCAGCTCCCCCTGTTATATAAGGATTGTCATTTGGCAGCCATTGGTCAAAACCTTTATCCTTATCCGACTCAAGATTGAAACGTAATATTTTCCCTTCGTAAACGTTTGGATCCTGGGCATTATTTTTTCTTCCAGCATTGTTAAACTGGCCAGCACCCATCTCGCCTACTCCATAAAACAAGTAGTTTATACCGTTAACAGGAGCAATAGCAAGCCTGCCTCCATTATGATCGTTACTACCCGGTATTGTATCTACCAAAGTTACGGGGCTGGTCAGAATTTGTGCGGTAGAATTGTAATTGTAGCGTACAATCTTAGTCTTATAAAAACATCCTCCGTCATTAGTCACACAGCCTGAAAACGAATATACGTATGCAAGGTAAACGTATGGCTTACCGGTCAATAGTTGCGGATGTAGTGCTAAACCCATTAACCCGCCCTGGGGTGATCCGCCTGTCCCAAAATTCCGCATTGAAGTAAGGTCTACTAAAATTGTTTTAGACCCTGTAGCAGGATTTATTCGACTCACCTTATATCCCTTAGCTTCTGTAACCCATAAGTAGTTGTCAGGACCATAAGTAATCTCCCAAGGGTCGCTAAGACTATTTGCTACAACCCTGTAAGTAAACGTTTCTCCTAAAGGTCCGGTAACAGTTTGTGCGTTGCCTGTAAAGGTAAAAAAACACACTACGCTAAAAATTACTACAGTAGAAATCTTGTTCATACAGATGTATATATGGCACTAAGAACTCGCTTTGTAAGATATAAACTATCTATTTAATATACGTGTAACTGGTAATTAATTTTATAGAGGCGGGCTTTAATTATGATCAGTAAAACGGCTGTTGTACCTGCAGTCGGTGCTCACCTCCCCTTCAAGAAAATATACTACAAACCTCGCGTATCGCTTAAAGGTTTACCGGAGCAGTTCGAAAGGCTGTGCAAACTGCCCTTTAAGAAGCCCCTGCATTGGAAAAACAGGCATCAAACAATTTGATGTAGAATCTTTAGGGGAGGGTTACTGAATTTCAACCAACGAACAAACCATGCGCCTGAGCAATCCGCAACTATGACCGTTTTCTGCTTCAAAAGGCCCCAGGATCATGCATATGGAAAGACTTCAAAATAATGCTCGTTCTTCCACAAACTAAACATTCTATAAAAAAAGCGAAGTTTAACAAATGTTTTCTCCTTAGCAGCTGCTCAATCTCATTCTTCGTTTTTGTTGACAATCAAGATGTCTAGATCAAGGTGTCAATGTTCATGAAGAAGTCGGAACAACAAGGAAGTGCTGTTGCAACTTGCTTGTCCCTACAAACTCAAAATTAAGCTATATTGGCACTTTAAATACTGATTCGCTTTACCATAAGATAATTTGATTGAATGAGACCTCAGCTATTAAAAGTTATAAAGGGGCCGAATATATCCTTTAGTGTTCGCCAGGATCATGTTCCACATGTAAATAACCGTTGGCACTATCATTCAGAAGTAGAGCTCATACATTTTGAAAAAGGCGAAGGAACCCAGTTTGTAGGCGATAGCATAGAACGTTTTCAACCCGGCGATGTGGTGCTGGTAGGCTCTAATCTTCCACATTACTGGAGGTTCGATGATATTTACTTTTCAGAAAAAGGCGAGGTCACATCAGATGTTCGCGTTGCTCATTTCAATGAAAATTTCTGGGGTGAAACATTCCTGCACTTACCGGAAAATACCAATATTAAAGCTGTACTTGATAAGGGAAAAAGGGGCTTGCGCATCGCCGGACAAACCAGTCGGGAAGTTGCCGTGATTTTGGAGCAACTGTTGGAAGCCGACGGGCCAACCCGGCTGATCTTATTATTAAACGCACTGAACATCATCGCAAACAGCAGGGAAGTCTGCACTCTTTCTTCCATTGGGTTTAAACCTGATTTATTGGACCACGAAAAAGACCGGATCAATGATATCTATGAATATTCGCTTAAAAAGTTTAAAAGTAAGATTCAGCTTGAAGAAATTGCTTCAGTAGCCAACATCAGCCCAAACTCGTTTTGCCGCTACTTCAAATCAAGAACAAGAAAGACATACTCCCAGTTTCTCATTGAATTACGGGTAGGACATGCCTGCAAGTTGCTCATTGAAAATAACCTCAGTATAAAACAGCTTTGTTATGAAAGTGGCTTCAACAACTTTACCAGCTTTCACAAGTACTTTAAGCAAATCACCGGCAAAAGCCCGTTAACTTACCAACGCGAGTTTATGACAAGCTAGCATTCTCTATTGCAACCGGACTTGCTAAGATCATTTAATACAAAGACAACCGGCCAAACCGTAAGATTGTTTAATGTCCTTCCTTTGCTTCAAACAGCTTAGATCGATACGCCTGCCCCATGATTAAATTTATTTGTATCACCCTTGCCGCCATGTTTACTTTACAGGCGTTTGGGCAAAAAAACAACCCGGTTCTAATCGAGACTAAACATACTTCTCTTGTATTAACCATAGGAGATAACAAACGGGTATTACAGTCGTATTTCGGCGACAGGTTACCTGCAAGCAGCTATAGTCAACTAAAGGGAGGCCGCGAAGTTTTGCTTACAGCTGGCATGGAAAACCAGTTTGAACCAGCAATCAGAATGGTTCACAACGATGGTAATCCATCTCTGGAGCTCGTATATGCCAGCCATAGTGTTAACCGCAAGGATAGTAACGTAACTACTACGTCTATTACATTACAGGATCCACAGTATCCGGTTAAAGTGACCTTACACTATACAACATATTATAATGAAGATGTCATTAGCAGCTGGACCGAAATTAACCACAACGAAAAGAAGGCAGTAGTAGTGAGCAACTATGCGTCTTCAATGCTGCACTTTAATGCCGATGATTATTACCTTACACAATTCCATGGAGATTGGGCCAGGGAAGTGAATATGGTGGAAGAAAAACTAACCAATGGGATCAAAGTCGTTGAAAGCAAATTGGGCTCCCGAACAAACTTCTACCAGACCCAAACCTTTTTTGTTTCGTTAAACAAACCTTCTACCGAAACCGAAGGACAACTCATCGCAGGCACACTCGCGTGGACCGGCAATTTCAAATACACCTTTGAAGTGGATCAACGGAATGGCCTTCGGGTAATTTCAGGAATAAACCCATTTGCTTCTGAATACAATTTGTTGCCCGGTGAAACTTTTACCACACCCGCTTTTATCTATACTTATTCAGGGAAGGGTAAAGGACAGGCCAGCCGTAACCTGCACAGATGGGCAAGGAACTATGGCGTTCTAAACGGCAATGGTAACCGAATGACCCTTTTGAATAATTGGGAGGCTACCCATATGAACTTCGATGAAAGCAAACTGGTAACATTGTTTGATGAAGCGAAAAAGCTGGGCGTTGACCTGTTTTTACTCGACGATGGCTGGTTTGGAAATAAGTACCCCAGGAACGATGATAAGGCAGGTCTTGGCGACTGGCAGGAAGATAAAAAGAAGTTGCCTAATGGTATTGGCTATCTTGTTAAACAGGCAGAACAACGAGGTGTAAAATTCGGCATATGGCTGGAACCCGAAATGGTAAATCCGAAAAGTGAGTTGTATGAGAAACATCCGGACTGGATATTAAAGTTACCCAACAGGCCCGAGAACTATGGCAGAAACCAATTGGTTCTTGACCTCACTAACCCGAAAGTGCAGGACTTTGTTTTCAATACCGTTGACGAGCTACTCGTAAAAAGCCCCGGACTTGCTTTTATCAAATGGGACTGTAACCGGAGCATGACAAATGCCTATTCACCTTACCTCAAGGACAAACAATCCCACCTTTACATCGAGTATACCCGCAGTTTTTATAAGGTACTGGATCGTATCCGCGCCAAATACCCCACCCTTCCGATCATGCTGTGCTCAGGCGGTGGTGGAAGGACTGATTACGGCGCACTGAAGTACTTCACCGAGTTTTGGCCGAGCGACAATACGGATGCGTTTGAACGGGTATTCATACAGTGGGGATACTCTTACTTCTTTCCGGCAAACACGCTCACAGCGCACATCACCAGCATGGGTAAACAAAGCCTGAAATTCAGAACTGATGTTGCGATGATGGGTAAGTTGGGCTACGATATCCGGACCAACAATTTTACGCCCCAGGAACTGCAGTTCAGTAATACTGCAGTACAAACCTACAAGGGCATAAGTCCTGTAATTTGGTTTGGCGAACAGTACCGTTTGGTTTCGCCTTACGAGGGAAACCGTGCGGTGTTAATGTATGTAGCAGAGGACAAAAAGAGAGCGGTTCTTTTCAACTACCATCTCAACAGCCGCAGACAAGACATCTTTAACAGGGTGATGCTGCAGGGCCTTGATGCAAACAAGAAGTACCGGTTAAAAGAAATCAACTTATTTCCCGACACCAAATCAACCCAACCCGATAACGACAAAGTTTTTACCGGTGAATACCTCATGCAGGTTGGCCTTAACCTTGCACCCGGCAGGGCACTGCCGTTAACGAGTAACGTTTATGAACTAACGGAAGAATAGGGTTTGGTCTGGGTTGGATGTTCAATGTTGAATTTTAAATTGGTGGAGCTTTGGTTATGAATTTCTTTGTGGACCCAACTGGAGTCTTTCTATTAGGCATCGTTGCGTCGCACTCTTGTGCCGCAACAATTCTATTCGCCAAAGTTTGCTGCAAGGCATAGGTAAACCACGAGATCCCTCGTGCCTTGGGATGACAGACCATTGCGTCTCATATCCCATCACTCATATCTCATCACTTAAATTCTCCAATCCGTAATCCGCTAATCTTCTCATAACAACTTCCTCCGCGTAACCTTTGCCTCTCTCCTTCTCTGCGGTTCTTCTTCCAACCCGCAATTCGCTAATCCTCCATCCTATCACCCCTATTGCATAGCTCCCGACGAGATCCCTCGTGCTTGCCAATGACAAGTATCTTAAATATTTGATTCTCAATAGGAGTCTAAAAGCCTGGAAGTCGATTTATTCCTGCTTGTCATTTTAAAAGAGCTTAAGCAACGCTTATCGTTTACTCGGGATGACGGACAACTCCATAAGGATGACAAGACAATTGCCACTCACTCATCGTTCACATCTCATCGCTCGTCGAGACCACCATCAAACATCTAACATTTAACCTTCAACATAACCCCTGTATCTCATCGCTTCTTCCTCTGCGCAACCTTTGCTTCTCCGGTTCTCTGCGGTTACTTGAATCCGTCATCCGTGAATCCGAAATCCTCTAATCCCTACAGCCCGATCTTCAACGTCTCACCTTCTTTAACCGTATACTTTTTTTCCGTTCCTCCCCGCCGCAGCGTGATGACCAGTTTACCAGCCGGACCTCGACTCACCATTAGATCAAAATTATTGTCAAACGCACTGATGTTACGCAGTGACATGCGATCCCAGTCTTTTGGCAAACGGGGGGTGCAGTTGAATGATTTAAAACCCGTTGGCCGGATACCAAACATGCCTTCGGTATAGATGCGACAGTACAGCCCGCTTTCGGCGGACAAATGCCGTTGATTTCCTTCCGGATATGCTTCAACCGCATAAGGCACATGCTCGCCCAGCAACCGGCGTTTGGAATAATACTTGAGAAACCGGACAGCCTTTTCGGTTTCTCCCGCAGCGAATACCCCACGCAATCCGTACAGGGTTGACCGGTCCCAAAAAGTTTTGTTACCCGCAAGTGATGCAAGCCCATCTTCGGTCCACAACCTCGGTGAAAATAACGCAGCAATGGTACCCTCCCGCCGTTCGAAGATATCCATCACCAGCGGTGTGGTGATCCAGGCCCGAAGGGTATCATTACCTTCATAATAGCGGTATGTTTTAAAACCTTCAACAGTGGCGCCAAAAAACTTTTCAATGTTGGTGCGCATCGTTTTAGCCTGCTGTTGGTATTGGTTAAGCTGCGAGGTTGGCTTACCTAATTCTTTACCCAATAAAGCCGCAGAAACCAAAGCATCATAATATAAAGCGCTCGTATTTAAGTTCGCATTGCCAGCGGGGAACCTTCCTTCAAGCTCGTCTTTATTACTCCAAACCACCCCGTTTGCATTCACTTTGCGCCGGCAATATTCCAGGCACCATTCAATCAATGGCCACAATACCGCAGCAGAGTCCTTATTGCCATATGCGAGGGCATACCTGCCCGCGCCATAGGCGATCATTGCCATATCGCCGCGGTCGCCGGCACCTTGCCAGGTGGCATCGCCTTGTGCAATGATCGAACTGGGTATCGGCTTATAGTTGGGGTTCATAAAGCGGGCAAACATCCGGTAAGCATTCATGGACGATTTGTTACCAATTGTATCACCAAGAAATGCAAAAAAAGGATTGATGTATTCTGCCTGGTCATTAGCCCATATTGCTGCATAATAACGTAAGCCACCCGGCCCATGCATATAGCCGCCCTTCGTATTATAAATGCTTTCAGTCCCCCTAATTTTCGCGAATGCAAACATGGTGTTTAGGATGGGGTCGGGGGTTTCTAAAACAAGCTTTGATAACAGTTGTTGAACCCTCATTTTTCTTCGTTGCTCTTCATTATTTACTTCAACAACCAGGGGAGCATCGTTTCCATGAACGGCCTGATAAGTAATAGCAAAAACAACACTGTCGTTTGGAGCAACGGTTTTTTGTCCGTGACCGATTGTGGACACGAAAAAAGTATGTGGACCTTCACTCATGCGCTCGGCGGCGGGCCTGACCTTCCGTTCAAGGTATTCCATTTCAATTTTTACCGCCGCCTTTGTTCCATTTATAAATACCAGCTTTTCAATCGCAACAGGCTTATCTACAGACGGGAAGTAAGTGCGTTTTAAGGTCAATCCTTCACGGCCGATTTCACTCTCCATTTCCATTATGCCTTTATGCTTAACCCGGGTCACTTTTTCCGGCAAGTCGGCAGCAACGTTCGCATTGTACACACCACCCTTAAGTAACCTGTCGTTGATCAATATTCTTGGAAGGTCGCCATCCTCTACATTATAGGTCATATGGGCAATCGTTCTTACCGGCAAGAGCCTGAACGTGGGGAAAACCATTGTTCTCGAAATCTTCGAACGGGCAATACTGTCAACGCCGTATTGCATCCATAAGGCAACCTTTTCGCCACCCATTTCAATATGATCCTGGTGTGGCACCCGGTTATCTACTGTCCACGAAATACTTCCGTCGCTCTGAATTTTCCAACGGTCATTTTGGTCGGGCAACTTAATTTCCTGTGCGCTTAATGCAGTTCCTACGAGCAGGATAATTCCCGCGATAATCTTTCTTGATTGCATATTTGAACAGGTCAATTTAATTGTTTGTGAAGCCGTAATTTGTTTAAGTATGAGCCTTTGAGACACGCGCTTGTACGATGGCACGCACACCAACAAGCGCTTGTTGAGTCGAAAGATCTTATGGTTTGTTTATGGCCATTCAGGAAGACACTGTCAGGGGATCAGAAAACACGTAAATGAATTAAGCGAACTACGATGATAATTCATCATTCATAATTAAGTGTCGTTTACTTAAGCCCCTTCGCACACGTGCCGAATAGAATTGTTGCCGTAAAAGGGAGTGACACCCGTCCGACTGGCGGTAGCCGGGCGGGTAACCGGAGCTCCATAGATGTTCCTCTGCCGGTCACCAAAAAATTCCAACAAGTAAGAACGTTGACCGGCTCATCGTTCCCTGCAGGACTCCTCCTTCGTCGGAATGACAGACAGTTCACGTCTCATCATTCATAGTTCATAATTCATAATACATCATTACTGTAGTGTCACATCAATAGACGCTTCTTTACCCTTTGCTTTAACGGTGATCTTCCCGTTTTGTACGCCAAATTTCACGGTCATTTTTGACTTGCCCTGTGGGCTGGTAATCTGTGCATCTGCAGGAACTGTCCAAACATAGTCGCCATTATCGAGATAGTAAGTGTAATAATCTCTTGTACTGTTTTTAGGCTGTGTTGTGCCACCAACGATCTTTAAAAATGTTGGCTCTTCATATGCGCCACCATCAGGGAAATTTTTTTCACAACCGGCTAGGGCGACACCTTGCACCAACAAAACCAGGATGAGGATGTTTTTTAGTCGCTTCATACTTTTACTGTTTTAGATTAATAACCCGGATTTTGTTTTAGGTTGGGGTTGTTGTCGATTTCCAGCTGGGGGACCGGCCACAGATACCGGAACTCCTGCCAGTTGGTAATTCTATAATTATTTGCACCCACACTTAAGTGTTTATTTTCAAGCGCCGATTTCAATAAGCCCCACCTCACCAGGTCTTCGTAACGTGAACTCTCCCCAGCAAATTCCACCCTCCGTTCATGCATGATGCGATCGCGCATGGCATTTTTGTCGGCCACATAAGTCGGCTTAGACGGATCGGTATTTTGCAGCGGAGGCATGCCTACCCGTGCGCGTACCTGGTTGATGGCTGCAAACACAGATACGTCAGGGCCAACGGCTTCATTTTGGGCCTCAGCATAAACGAGCAGCACGTCGGCATATCGATACATGATCCAGTTTAAACCGGTCCCATTAAGTGCAGTTTGCTCAGTACGTGTAGAAGTATATTTTCTAAACGTATAACCTGAAGGGGTCCATGCCCGGTTCCATGTGGCAGTGCCATATGGCGCACCATGAAACACCACTGAAATTCCGAGCCTTGGATCACGGTTTTGATATTGCGTATTGTTGGTGGTAACGTCTATTCCAGTTGGGTCGAACCGGGATCCATCCAGCCTTTCGAATTCGTTTACCAGCGATTGTAAAACAGAAATGTTACCATAGCTTGCCCCGCCACCCGGGACCTGTTGAGCGGCGCTTGCATTATTTGGATACCGTGTTGCGAGGTTGGTATAGCCACCTCCTTTAGCGTCGCCTGCCTGGAATTCAAACAGCGACTCGGCCGTGTTTTTATTACCTGGTTTAAACAAATCACTCATATTGGGCAACAGGGTATAACCCAATGTCATGGCTTCACCCGAAAACTTAGCAGCATTAGCCCAGTCTTTGTTGTAGAGGTATTCTTTTGCCAGTAACAGCAGCGCACCACCCCGGGTAACACGACCGATATCAGCACCTGTATACTTTACCGGCAGATCAGCATACGAAGAAGTAAGATCAGCATAGATTTGTTTAACGACGTCAGCCTTTGGTGCCCTTTCCGGCAGTGCGGGTTCTTCATTGGGATCTTTGGTGAGCAAGGGTACGTCGCCAAAACGCCAGACCAACCGGTGGTAGCAAAATGCCCGAAGGAATTTCGCTTCAGCGATTAATCTTTTCTTAAGGGTAGGGTCCATTTGTATGGCATCAACCCTTGCAAGGAACACGTTTGCACGAACGATAATTACATAATGACTTGACCAGAAACGATAGGGATAGTGGTTGCGGCCTGAGGGCGTTTCAAGGCCGTTGGATAATCCCCAGAGGTGGTCAGTAGTCCCTTCCATTTGCGGGGCAAGGTCGTCGGTTAACACATTTTCATTCACAATCTCGCGTGCGAAATTGTCGCTAAGCGTATATGCGTAAATCCCATTTACTGCGAGTATCGCATCATTTGCAGTTTTAAAAAAGTTCTCTTCCGTATATGTCGCTGATGGGCTTACTTCAAGCAGATTTTTTTTGCACGAAGTACCGGTAAAGCCGAGGGTACAGGCAAAAACGAGGGTTAATTTATACCACTTCATATCGATGCTTTAAATAAATTAAAAGTTTAGATTGATGCCGGCCAACAGGGTTTTTGCCTGCGGGTAGGTTTCGTTTTGACGTTGCACGGTACCCGGCCGTTCCGGATCCAGTCCGACAAATGGCGTAAACAGGAAGGGGTTTTCTGCCGCGATATAGATCCTCAAATTCGCCATTTTCATTTGTTCGAGCAGTTTGCGCGGAAGTGTATAACCAAGTTCAATATGCCTGATCTTGAAGTAAGAGGCATCCTGAACACGCAGGCTCGTTGCCTCGCCCGTATTGTATTCCGAGGTTACGATCCTGGGGATAAGGTTTGAAGTTCCGGGACCATGCCACCGATTAAGCACATAATCAAAGTTGTTCCTGACACCGGCGCCAAATTCAAAGTAGCCACCTACTGCATACCTAAGAATTCTTCGCCCGAAATCTCCTTGTGAACTTACATTAAAGTCAAAGTTTTTAAACCTCAGATCGCCGTTGATACCCATCGTGTATTTCGGAACAGATGAACCCAATGGCTCCCGATCGGCTCCGTCAACTACACCGTCGCCGTTAAGGTCTACCAGGCGGAGGTCTCCGGGCTGATCATTTGCCTGGTGGGGATTCTTGCTGATCTCTTCCGCTGATTGCCAAACCCCATTTGACCGGTATCCATATACACTTCCAATTGGATAACCGACTTTTGTTACTGAGCGCGTTGCATCTCCAAATAATACTGTTCCGGGAGTACCGAGACTCACGACTTCGTTTTTATTGTAAGAACCCGTAAAGCTGAGTGAATACCGGATGTCCTTGCCGGCACTGCTACTGTATTCGAGAAACAGCTCTATCCCCTTATTACGTACCTGCCCAACATTCCTGACCTGGGTTCCGGCATTGATATCGTTGTTGAAATTACCTGTTGTGGAAGGAACCGGCACTGATGTAAGGATGTCTTTCGTGAGTTTATTATAGGCGTCCAGGGTAATCGTAACCCTGTTTTTCAGCAGCTTTATATCAAGACCAATGTTGCTCAGGTAAGAGGTCTCCCATTTGATGTCGGGATTAACAAGGCCGCTAAAGGCAGCGCCCTGCACCGCAGTATTATTAAAAAAATAGGGGTTATTTAAACCGATGTTCTGTAAATACACAAAATTTGGTATAGCCTCGTTGCCGATAGCGCCATAGCTTGCTCTCAACTTCAGGTCGTTTACCAATCCTTTGAAGCGGTCGAAAAAAGCTTCATCCGATATCCTCCATCCTACAGATGCTGAAGGAAAGAAACCATATTTTAACCGTGGAGAGAAACGCGATGAGCCATCATACCTTCCCACCAGTTCAAGCAGGTATCGGCGTTTATAATCATAATTCACCCTGCCGAAAAACGAGCGAAGGGATGATTCCACTTTACTGCCCGAAACCTGGTCTAGCAGGTTGCTTCCGGCATCAAGTACAAAAAAATCATTACTCGGAAAACCGGTCCGTGTTGCCTGGTTCGTTTCATTAACGGTATACTGTTCGGAGTGACCCAAAAGGGCAGATGTATTATGGTCGCCATAGGTTTTTGTAAATGTGAGCACATTATTGACGATCCAGTTTTTGAAATAGGCGTTCAGCTCCACTAGCCGCCTGTTCTGCGCTAATCGCTCTCCAACCGTTACACCTAACGGGTCAACGATGCTATAGGATGGATCGAAAGTCTTATTGTGGTTGATACTTAAGTTGAGTCCACCGGTACTGCGGAACTTAAGAAATGGTCGAATTGCGTACTCGATATAAACTGAAGAATTCGTTCCGGTAGTTGGATTTAGATTTGTGTAGTCGGCGCCAATGGCAAATGTTTGCAAAGGGTTCAATCCTCCATTTTCGGAGTTAGTAGGCCCACCCGGCAAGCGATAGCCTGGGGTACCATCGGGGTTATTAAGCGGGATGGTTGGGGCAAACTCAATTGCGTTTTGCAGTGCAGGTCCACCTCTTGATTTGGTGTTGTACACGTAGGCGTTTAAACCTATAGTGAAGCGGTCGCTCATTTTGATATCGAGGTTTACACGCCCTGTGATCCTTTTATAAAATGAATACTTTACTATACCCTTGTCATCTAAGTAGTTTGAAGCAAGCAGGTACCGGATCTTGTCGGTACCACCACTAAAAGAGACGTTGTGCTCCTGCCGAATTCCCGTTTCCAGGATTGCACCAAGCCAATTGGTTCCTTCGCCAAACGACGCAATGGCGCTGTCGCTCCATGTAGGAATTGCATTACTGTTTATACGTGCCTCGTTCTGAAGGCGGGCAAAATCTTTTGCGCCGAGTATACGCGGCATGCGCATAATATTAGACGCACCGGCTACATAAGAATAACCTACAACAGTTTTGCCTGCAGCTCCCCGCCTTGTAGTAACCACGATAACGCCGTTGGCTGCACGTGAGCCATAAATTGCACTGGCTGAAGCATCTTTTAATACGGTAATCGATTCGATGTCTTTCGGGCTGATCGTATTCAAGTCTTGCCCCTCAACCCCATCTACAATTACCAGGGGCCCCTTGCCGGAATTTAGCGTGCCCTCTCCCCTAATCCGAATATCAACACCGGCGCCGGGCTGCCCCGATGTACGCGTGATCTGCACACCGGAAACCTTACCCTGTATCGCCTGGCCAACCCCGGTGGTGGCAGTATTCGCGATGTCGGCCCCGCTGACCGTTCCTACTGAACCGGTAACGCTACCTCTCCTTTGGGTTCCGTATCCTACAACCACAACTTCCTCCAGCGCTTTCGTTTCGGCTGAAAGCACCACGTTGTGGGTAGTTTGGTTATTGACAGGAATACGCTGAACGGCATAACCCACTGAAGTAAAAACAAGGGTACCATTTGCCGGAGCCTGGATGGTGTAAGCGCCATTGTCGCCGGTAGCAACACCTGTTCCTCCTCCCTCTACCCTTACTGATACCCCGCTTAACGGACCCTGGGGACCGGATACCGTTCCTTTAACTACAATTGAACTTGCCTGGCCAAGCAACTGCTGGGTGTTAAGCAGCAGGCAAGCCCCTGCAATAAACACCATCAAAAGGGTAGTTTTGAAATTTGGTTTTGTGCTCATTGGTTATTGTTTGAATGATCTGCTTTACCATTTACCTGAAACATAATTAGCATTACAATTCGTTGACTTCAGTCTTTAATAGTGTATATACAGTAAGCGTATGATCCGGTACCTACGGCACCATTTACTTTTACTGCAAGGCCCGTATTGCTCAACCGAGCTTAACCGGGCTTGAATAAAAAGGCGAGTCCAGATGTTGCTCTGGCGTATGAACTTCGACTCATGGCAAATAGGTTTGAGGAAAGCAGTAGTTAAGATCACTAGCTCGTAGAACAGGCACAAATTTGTATCCAGTCCTCCGATCGGGGCAACAAATCGTTAGCATAGCCTTTCCTCATTTTAGCATTATCATAAACCGCCAGGCTACTGTTTTTCGAACATGCACAAATAACCTCCGCCTGCTGCAAGAGCCAGGGTTACCACATCTGCACCAGTAGCGCTTCGCGATTCTTCCACTACCTCATCAGTTTTCCCCATTGCATCTTTTACAACCTGCGCCTTGTATTTGCTATCTCCTAAGAATTGAAGGGGTACCTCCACGTTTTTAAAATTGAGTCCGTTCATTATGGCCAAAAACCATGTGCTGCCTTTCCGGCGGGCATACACCGCCAACTCCCCGATTGCTGAAGGTGGAAGTACAATTGTTTCATCCCAGGTTGCGGGGATCGATTTGATTATTTCTACAGTTTTGCGTGGAAGTGCCAATAAGGTGTCAGGGTTTGCGGCATAGGTAAGTACCGGCGCGCTTAGTATTGCAGCGCTGGCAAGCTGGTGCGCCCAGCTGGTGTTTTGACGGCGCGCCCCCAGGTGAACCACGGTATATTCTGCCGGACCTGCAAGGAACCGGGTAAAGGGTATCGTGGTTTCATGTGTTGCCCGATCCGCGAGTTTACTTGCTTCCATGCCTTTCACCGCTTCGCGGATCATCTCGTTGGGATAGGTTCTTGCCTGCCCGGTCGGTTTATTGGCGCCATGGAAATCGACCATCAGCTGATACTTTGCCGTCTCTTTCAAAATATCCATGTATAAGTCCACGACCTCTTTGGCTTCATGATCAAAGAAATCAAGCTTTACTCCCCTGACCCCCAATTCGGCACACTTGCCAAAAAACGAATCCCGGGAAGCTTTCTTCTGCAAATTCCTGGAGTGCTTCCAGAACCATATGTCCACGTTTTTGCTACGGGAATATTGAACCAGTTCTTTGATTTCAGCATCCGTCCACCTGCTCCAAAAACCCTCGAGGATATTGTGCTCGAAGCCCAATAGAGCTGCACCATCCGTAAAATGTTTCATCACCTCCAGTGTGCCATCCCCGCCGCCGTTTAGGTACTTCCAAACCGCCCTGCCTGGTTTGATCCATGATGTATTTATACCCTGCGGAAACAGTGCAGGATCTGGCGGCGGACATAAATTGTGCACCATATCGTTATTTACCAGCTGGTTTAAGTCAGCACCCACCATTACAACCCGCCATGGTGTGGTAATTGAACCGGCGATCGCGGCAGGCTGCATCAGCCTCTGTGTATCGGCAGCACTATATCGAAGTTTATATGGGTAGGAGGTTGGTTGTTTATGGGCAAGGGTAATTTCAAGCCCGCTTTTACCATTGGGGCGGAGTGCCATCCCGGGATAGTCTTTCAAGTCTGCTTCGGTGATTGCAGCATATACTCCTTGTGGCAGCTGGTAAGTTGCGGGTGGAGCCACCCATTCCCCATCTGCTAAGCTACCCGCCTGTTTTTTCGAATGAACACTTTCATAGTGCATGTTTAGGTCATGATACCACACCGTACTTGCGCGTGGCAAATTAAAAATGGTTTGTTCATCGGGTACCCTCGCGGATGTTGCAGCGGCTGGCAGAACCATCTGGTATGCAGCGCCGCCGTTGAAGACGCGCACATCTATGGTGTAGGAAAAATTCTTTTGCGACAGTAATATCTTCGAGCCATTGTATTCGTTAACGGCAGTTGAATGCACTCCCCACCAGGGGTAACTTTCTGTCAGGGAGTAATTTTTTGCCCCGGCTATTACTACATTATTGGTTATTGTATTTTGATCAAGAGTAGCTATTAACGGCGACGTCTCAACAACGTGGATTCCTCTAAAATCTATGTTGAACATTAATTGTTCCCGCTGAAGGAATAACCGGAAGCGGACTTGTTTGTCGGGGCTAAAAACAGTGGTAGTATCTGCCGCACGGGAGTCGAAAAAAAGTAATAAACATAGGAGTGCGAAACAAACGCACATTGTTTTTTTCATACGGAGAATCGTTTAAGCAATCAGGACAGCTCAAATAGCTGGATACAGCAACGATGCAATTGAGCGAATTTTCAAGGCAGGTAAACCCTTGTTATTAGCAAATTATTCAACAATTCTGGCAAGGCAACACTTAGTATACCCTCTTCAGAAATCATGATTGCAGACCAGGCCGGGTTACTGCTCCGGTTTAATAACAATGGAACCGCCGGTGAGAGAACTTGTCCGTTACACTATTCGGGCATTGATCAAGTTTAGTCAGCAACGTGTACGTATGATTTGCTGAGTGCAACTGTAAAGTAAAGTTCCGATCCGGGTATAAACCAGAAACCAGGTAAACTACAAAGGTTCAATTGGTGGATAATGTAAATCAGTCAATGCAGGTGCCTTCAAATCGTCAGCATTAGTCACAACAAGCCTGACTTCTAAATAAAAAACCGGTGCAAAATGTGACTACAAAAACGGAAGTTAAATGCAAATGGAGCGAACAGCTTCGCTCCATTTGCAGAAAACACATCATGAATTATTACCAATCCGGATTTTGCGTGTAGGGATCACCGGTGGTTGTTGCGTCTATTTGTGCCTGGGGAATAGGGCGTAGCACATGTTTCTGCTGAATGTTCGGCCGGGCTTCGGGGTTGTGAAGTCGAACCCTTTCGAGCAATTTATTTGTTCTTACCAGGTCCCACCAACGCATGTTTTCGCCACAAAGCTCGCGGGAACGTTCATCCAACATGAAGTCAATCGAGAGATCGGCAGCGGTAATCCTGTTTACACTGCCGGCACTTGCAGCCCTGTCGCGAATTACGTTAACAAAAGCGGCCGCATCTGTCGCTTTACCTAACATAAATGCTGCCTCCGCAGCTACCAGGTAAGTTTCGGCAAGCCTGTAAACGATAACCGGCCGGATAGAAGGTGAATTTAGATCAGCACGTTTGGTATCGAAATACTTCGTCATTGTAGGCGCAAGCGTATTGTCGTATTTACGCGGAGGTATTAATAAGTAACGAGATGCCGCAATCTGGGCATCGCTCACATCATACCCGGGCATAAAGATGGCTGTATCTCCTAACTTGAATTTTGGCTGCCCTGGAACGGCTCCAGCAGGTGCGCCCGCAGGTAAAGTTGAGGGCCACACCGGGTAACCCTTCGGATCAGGATTATTAGCATACCAAACCGTTTGAAATGTGTTATGATACCGGGTATCTTTTATTTTTTCTCGGAAGGCAGTATCGGTTAACCAACGTGTCGGAATACAGCGGATGTAAGGTCGGCCATAAAATACGTCGCGTACCATTCCGGGTCTCCGTTCGTATTGCCCTACCCACATATGGTTGAGCACGTTGTCGGCGCTAAAATTAGAAACACCACTATTGTTCGGACCGTTAAACGCAATATTAGAAGTATGTTGTACGGTCCATAATACCTCACTGTTCTCTTCATTCCCTTCAGCAAAGACTTTTGAGAAATCGGGTAGCAGTGCCAGCTGCAGTGATGCTGTTTTATTGATCAGTTCCGTAGCATTGTTGTAGGCATCCTGGTAGTCTCCTGCTTGCCTGGCTGCGCTGCCTGCGCGGGTGAGATAAACTTTTGCCAGAACATGTTGTGCTGCGGCTGCCGACGCCTTACCCGGCAATACACCACTACTTTTTGGTCCAGCAGGCAACAAGGCAATTGCGTCTTTCAGGTCCTGTATAATAAAGTTATAAACGTCGGCCTTTGGTGTACGGCTGGCCGACGTGGTAGCAGATGCCTGAAAACTTTTGTTCAAGGTTACGTCGCCAAAAAACTGAACTAGTATGAAGTAATAATTAGCGCGTAAAAATTTTGCTTCTGCAACCATCCGGTCTTTGGTTGCTTTAGGGAGGTCTACTTTTTCGGCATTGTCAATTACAGCATTACAGGTATTAATAAATGTATAGGCATTTCTCCAATTGGCGTTTACAGTGCCGTGAGAAGGTGTATAGGAACTGCTGTAAACATTGATGTCGCTGTTTCCGTCAACACCGCGCTGGAACTCATCAGTCCCTATTACCGTAATGGTAAGCAGGTCCTGGTTGCCCCAAAACAGGCGGGTGCCTGCATAGGCAGCGTCAAGTGCCATTTGGAAACCCTGGCTTGTATTTATGCCCGCGGGCACCAGGACCGACCGTGGTTCTTCGATCAACCTTTTATTGCAACTAAGCATTGCCGTAATCAGGATTACAACCATCAAACTACTTATCCTTTTCATATTACAAACATTGTAAGTTTAATTAAAATGATACGTTTATGCCGAAAAGCATTGACCACACCGGGGGAGTATCAATGCCCACCGTACCTGCGCCTTCAGGGTCGATACCGCCCTGTTTCCGATAGGGTGAAAACAATATAAACGGATCCGAAGCCGTAGCATAAATCCGCACCGACCTTCCACCCATCCTTTGTACAAGAGTTGGTGGAAGGTTATAGCCGAGGCTTATGCTTCTTATTTTTACAAAGCTGCCATCGAAGTAACTCAACACTGAACGGTTAAGTGGGTTGGTTGCTGCCGAGTTGGGCTTTGGAAAACTATTCTGGTTATTGAACGGGGTCCAATAGTCGGTTTTTAAATTGTTATACGTGCCCTGGTAGGTATTCACAAAATTGCCACCCTCCAGGCTGCTATTTAACGTGCTGCCGATTCGCGCAAATGCTACAACAGTAAAATCAAACCCCCGATAGCCAAGCCGGTTGGTCATTCCACCTTCCCACTTTGGCTGGCTCGTACCAACAATTACGCGATCGTAGGTTGCGTCAATCTTTCCATCAGGCTCACCCTTAGGTCCGCTTACATCGGCTACTCTGATTGTCCCGATCACTGAAGCGCTACCCGTTACGGTTAACCCAAGTCTTCTTGCTTCTGCAGAGTCTGCCGGTGTGTTCTGCCAGATGCCCATACGTTTATAATCGTAGTAAACGTCTATGGGTTGGCCAATGAACCATCCATTCGAAACATCCCTAGTAACTCCGGCTGCGAGTTGCGTTATCTTACCACGGTTAATAAAAAAATTCAGATCGGTGCTCCAGCTAAAATCATTTTTTGTTCTGCCCTGGATATTTATTGTGCTGACATGGAATTCAATTCCCTTGTTTTCTGTTTTGCCGATGTTTTTTACAACTGCGTTTGGGATGCCGGAAGTAATTGGGAGGGTTTGTGGCAACAATAGGGAATTGGTGTACTGTTTATACAGCTCAACTGAGCCTGATACCCGGTTGTTTAAGAACCCAAAATCGAGACCGACATTAGCAGTGGAGGTATATTCCCAGGTGAGTTGCTCGTTGGAAGCATTGGAGAGATACGCCCCGGTAACCGTGGTTTGCCCATAATTGTACACCAGAGGCGATAAAGCTCCGAGTGTCTGATAAGGATTAATGGCGGTATTGCCGGTAGTACCATAACTCGCCCGCAACTTCAGGTTGTTAATGCCGGTTAAACGGTCGAAGAAGGCCTCTTTGCTAATGTTCCAGGCAGCAGCAGCAGATGGAAATAGATGGTACTTATTACCTGGTGCTAAGCGCGACGATCCGTCGGAGCGCATCGTTAACGTGAGCAGGTATTTATCGTTGTAGGTGTAGTTCAACCGGCCCATGTACGACAGAATATCCCACTTAGCATACGAGCCGCTTCCCCGTAAATTGGAGGCATAAGTTGGATTGTAATAAGCAAGGTAATCAGCCGCTATGTTGGTGTTGTCGAATTGATTAGACTGCGTCTTTGATTCCTGCAAACTAAATAAGCCGGTAAAATTCAATTTATGTTTGGTTAAGAATACCTTATCATAGGTCAACAGATTCTCCAGGGTAAAATTAGTATTGAAGTTGGTGCGGTTTGAAGATGCGGAACCGCCCTGGTTTACCCTGAAGGTTGTCTTCCCGGCAAAGTAGTTGCCGTAAACATCATTACGGATCTCAACCCCTGTATTAAAACGGTACTTTAATCCTTTTGCCAGGCTAAGGTCCAGGTACAAGGTGGTAAACGTTCCAAACCTTTTACGATCCTCTACTACTGCACCTGGCAACAGATCCGCGAGTGGATTCCAGACCTGGCTGGCACTACCGGGGATGAAATCATTTAGGACGTTACCTGCGCTATCGAACGGCGATACCAAGGGACTTGCCCTTAATGCCTGTGCCATCGGGTTTGCACTTTCCCCTTTTCGTACGGTAAAAGTATTTAAACTACTTAAGCCCACCTTTACAAACTTTCCCAGCTGCTGATCAATACTGGCTTTAACAGTGAAGCGTTCAAATCCCTGGCCCTGGTAAATACCGGTCTGGTTGAAATAACCTCCGGAAAGTGCGAACTGTGTACTCTCACTACCACCGGTTATGCCTAACTGGTGGTTCGTCATAATCCCTGTTTTATAAATATAACTTTGCCAGTTGGTATTACGCCCGATCCTAAGGCCTTCCACTTCTGCCGGGTCGAAAACCCCACCAGTTAGAAACTGCGGATCATCAAGCCCGGTATATTTACCTGGATTACCGTTGATGTGTGCCCATTTTTTAAGATTGGTGAATTCCTGGGCATTCATTACCGGAAACTCGCGGATAAGCCGTGTTTCGCCCATATAGCCGCTATAAGTTAACACCGGCTTGCCGGTTCGTCCACGCTTGGTGGAAACCAGAATTACCCCATTCGCACCCCGTGAACCGTAAATTGCTGTGGAGGAAGCATCCTTAAGTACTTCAACACTTGATACATCGTCCTGGTTAAGGTCGTTGATACTTCCATTAAAAGGAATACCATCAACAACAATCAGGGGAGCATTAGAGGCACCTAATGATCTCGACCCGCGAATCAGGATGTTCGGCGTAGCACCTGGCTTGCTGTTTGCTCCGCTACGCTGAATGTCTATCCCTGCGCCCTGCCCCTGCAAGGCCGAAGCAAGATTGGAAGCAGGAACATCTTTAATTGATTGTTCGCTAATAGAGGTGATTGCCCCGGTAATATCGGACTTCCGCCTGGTACCATACCCGACAACTACCACCTGGTCAAGTTCATTTTTGTTGGTCATCAATTGAATTGAAAGATTTGAACCAACCGTACTTCCAATCCGGATCTCTTTCGTGATATAACCTATGTACGACACACGGAGAGTGCTATTTGGTGGCACATCTATCTGAAAATTCCCATCTTGACCTGAATTGGTGCCCTTGCCGGTTTCTTTAGACTGTATAGACACTCCGGAAAGTGGCTCACCACTTTGGCTAGTGATATTTCCTTTTACCAGGACTATTTTGCCTTGTGCCCAAGTGGGAAGATGATGGCATAAAAGAAAAAAACAAAATAAGACACTGCAGATTGCCCGGCTCCAATTGCGGTTCAACAAAGGAGGCAGAAAGTGGTCAGCTGAGGGGTCAAGGTATTTCATATTGCAAGTTTTAGAGAATAAGATTACTTTTTTGATCTGGTGAAAGGGTCTCTGTCACTCCAGCATTTATGGCTGACTTGCACTATTCTCAGCACGTCTCGGCAGTGTAGGAATGAAAGTCGCCAGTGCGCAAGAGAGTCTCAAAAACAGCCATCCTGTTTGCCTTATCCGGTTTGTTATCCCGTATGAATGTAATTGCGAACTTTTATCCGCGGAACGCATACTGCTGCGCAAAGTCATCAATCCATAAGGGGGTTGGCTATATAAAAAAGCAATTTTGAATGTACCTGTTTTGATAAGGCTTGTGCAAACCAGGATAGAGAACTGGTTAAGATTTTTATCGCTCCGGAAAGTTGTTGCCCGCAGGCGATGAGGTATAATTAAACGATTGCAGAGCCAGGTAAACCGGATCCACGATCCAGGCATTCCAGCTAATACAAGCTGGCGTACGACAACATAGGGGTTCGCAAAGCGAAGAAGGTAGGCGATTAACATACAGCGGCAGAAAATTATTCTGACAATCGTTTTCGTGAACCAGCCCTGGCAAAAGCTGTCATGCAAGTGAATAATATTTGCTGACCGGCACCATCGTGCAATTTGCAATCTATTCAGCTATTCTAACATCCGCGACGGGTTACCACAATTTTGTTGGAATATTATCCTGCCTGATTGTAAAATAATGTTTCTATGCGCATAATTGCTCCCGCTCTCTTGCTTGTTGTTCTCACAATGTCCTTTAATGTTTTTAGAAAGGACATTGCTTCAAAACACGTGTCTGTAAGCCCGAATGGCTCACTCAAATATCACCCCGACACTAAAGGCAATGTACTTCCCGATTTTAGCCGCGTGGGCTATTTCCATGGCGACAAAACAATCCCCGATGTACCCGTTGTAAAAACCGTGGAACCGTCAGGCAAGGGCAATGATGAAGAACGCATTGAAAACGCTATTCGCGAGGTTGCGAAGTTGTCACCGGATCAAAATGGCATCAGGGGAACGGTCCTACTTAAAAAAGGGATTTATAAAATCGAAGAAAGTATTGAAATAACAACAGGCGGTATCGTATTGCGGGGAGAAGGAAACAACGAAAATGAAACAAGGTTAATCTCTACGGCAACCAAAAAGGTGACTCTGATAAACGTAATGGGTTCAGGAACCATAAAAGAGGTTCCGGGCTCAAGAGTTAAAGTAACAGACGAATACGTACCGGTTGGTGCAACTTCTTTTCACGTAAGCGCAACAGCCGGGCTTAAGGCAGGCGACAAAGTAATCCTATACCGGCCTGGAACGCAGAAGTGGATAACCGATCTCCAGATGGACCAAATAGAAGAAAGGGGCGGTACCAAACAATGGAAACCAGCAGAATATGATTTCCAGTTTGAACGCCAGGTGACTATGATAAAAGATAATGTTGTGTATATCGACAACCCCGTTGTTATTGCACTGGAAGCTCAGTATGGTGGGGCTGAACTATTCAAATATACTTTTGCGGAACGCCTGTCAAACGTTGGGATTGAAAACCTCTACCTTGAATCAGCATTCCAAAGCGATACAGCAGAGAATCATGGATGGGATGCCATCAGCTTCGACAAAATAGAAAACGGGTGGATTACTAATGTCACCTCACGGTATTTTGGTTATTCGTGCGTAAATCTTGGCAATTGGGCAAAAAACATTTCCGTACTCAACAGCAAATGCTTTGATGCAAAATCGGTTATTACCGGCAGCCGGCGTTATTCGTTCAACAACGACGGGCAACAAAATTTGTTCATGAAATGCCAGGCTACCGAAGGCAGGCACGACTACGTTACAGGTGCTAAAGTTTGCGGACCCAATGCCTTTGTAAACTGTACCGCAAAAAATACACATGCCGATATAGGGCCACATCACCGGTGGGCAATGGGTACCCTTTACGACAACATTGTAACGGATGGTGAAATCAACATTCAGGATCGCGGCAATTACGGAAGCGGACATGGGTGGAGCGGTATCACCCAGGTATTGTGGAACTGTACCGCAAAAAGGGCAGCGGTACAAAACCCCTGGGTTGGCGGCAAAAATTATTGCATCGGGTTAAAGGGTGGCAAATACCCGGGACGGCTGAAAGACCGGCCCGATGGCGAATGGGAAGCACAGGACCAAACCGTTGAGCCAAAGTCGCTGTACCTGGCGCAGTTGAATGCAAGGAAAAAGTCTTGATGCCTGGGGTGATGCACCCATAAACTGGGCAAGCACCGTTGAGTCGGCGATGGTTCGTTTAGTGAAGCCATTCGTGTTAATAGATTGCGCAGTAGAAGTATGCTGTACAAGTGTGCGACGCCCGCGCGGCGAGCCATTCTGACGGGCAACGATGCTGAATAGAACCCCTTCAGTTGGGTCCAAAAGAAGGTTTTAAGTCTACATTGACAGACCCACTTCGTGTGATTTATTTGGGGACAAACAACAGTTTTTCAATTGAGCTTTTGTTGTGTCACTCCCTTCTACCGCATCTTTTCATGGCAGCTATTGCATTGCGTTAAAATGCCCTTTATCTCCGCTTAGTATGCCAGCAGTACAAGGATTATATAAGATTCGTTTAAATGGACTTGATATGTGAAGCTGTCTTGTTTGTTGACAGGCGCAACGATGTCGCTTTAGATTAATTGGCAAATACATAAAAATGAAAGAAACATCTCCTCTTTTGGTAAGGTTCACCCCCGGTAATTTCAGGAATTTCAAGAAACTAAAAAGCTCCCCGATTTAAGGAGGAGCTAATGGTTCTCAGAAGGATTACTTTTTTATTTCAACAAGGCCGTGGCGCACCATAACACCGGTGCCTGCCCATGTAAGTCTCCAACGTTTCTTTTACGGTCCAGGTAATACTGGCGATCATTTTTCTTGTTTGTTCCCTCGCAAACTTCAATGGTGTCATTGTTCTCGTTGATATTTTTGACCAGCGCAAGCCAGCCTTTGCGTGCTGCGGAACCATAGGTATTTTTGTCGAGCCAACCTTCTTTTACCCCCGTGATTATAGCAAAAGTAAACATACCGGTGCAGGAAGTTTCAGGCCACGAAGCAGGGTCGTCGATCAGCTGTCGCCACATTCCGTTTTCAGCCTGGTATTTGAGTAAGGAAGCCATCATTTTTTTATAACCCTCCATTATCCTTGGCCTGTCCTTATTGTCCTTGGGTAAAGAGCGAAGCAGTTCGGCCATCCCTGCTGCCATCCAACCGTCGCCGCGGCCCCAATAGTAGGGAACATCCGGCGCGTGGTAAAACAAGCCATTTGGCTGCTGTAAAGTGTCAAGATAAAACACCATTTCACGAGCCGCCCGTTCTATATATTTCTTGTCACCGGTTGCGCGGTATGCCTGGGCCTGAACTGCAGTTATCATGAACATGTCGTCTATCCACAAGCGGGTTTGCCAGGTCAGTCCTTTGCTGTAGAACCTCCGGGAGTCGGCATTAACCCGCGGACCTTCGGGCTCACCCCACTGGTTATCGGCAAACCGCTTTCCAAGCGCCAGGTACCTCTGATCCTTTGTTTGCATATACAACTCAAAAGGAACAGACCCGAAAACGGTGTAATCCACGTGATCGGGTTTTGGGATCAGTGTATCGCGTGAACCAAAAAGTGGTTCGAAGCGCTGGGTTAGCTGACTCAAAAGTTTTTTATCACCCGTTACTTTTGCAAAGCTGGCTGCGCCATACCATGTGCAGGATTCAGGATAGGTAATTACTTTAGGCGGCGTTGGCCGGTTAAAGTTGGTATGCGGGGTAGCAATATAATGGTCTGCAACCCGCTTTCCTACCTCTTGCGGAGTTGATCCCCTCGGAAAGCTTTTCAAGTCTGAACTTTCCTTCTTCGGCTGGGCATAGGTGCCGGCAACATTTAGTTGGGTTATGGTGGCTGCAAGCCACAGGTAATGCAAAATCTGCTTCATATGTCGTTATTGTTTATGGACGATATTTTCGGAATATATCCGTTTTATGGTTTTCTCTCCCCCTTTGGAACGTAGTGATCTACAGGCTGCACTTCAATCCACGATTGTTCTTTTTCACCTTCCTGTGTAAGGCAGGAGGTAAAAAATGCAGTCACCTCAGCCTTTTCATTTACATATACAAACGGTCGTTCGCGCCGGCGAAAAGTGACAGATGATCCGTTATCATAAGTAACGGTTTTGGTGTACACAGGGTCTTTTGAAACCAGTTTGTAATTAACCCCATCCGTAGAATAATACTGCGCCCCGTTTTTGTTTACACCCGTCGCATCACCCCTGAAGTCGCTAAGTATTACATTGTATTGGCCTGATGCCCACCAGATGGTTGGATCTTCCAACTGGTAATTTCCTGGCAACAGGTTAGCCCCTTCTTTCAGTTGTGTATAACGTGTATTAAATGCTGACGCCGTAAAGCCCTGGGCAATTCGGATATCATTGACCGACTTGCGACCAAACACATAAATACTTCCATCTTTTTTTACGAGAGGCGCAGGATTAGAGAAGGGCATGGCTACGGAGTCGATGCGTGTCCAGGGGCCTGTTATCGCATTGGCATAAGCATAACCGGTTTCATTTGCCGAGGAGATGTAATAAAGTACAAAGGTCTTTCCAGCCTTGACGATCTTTGGGTTGTGCGCCCGGTCGTTGTCCCAGCGACCTTCCCTTTTTTGAATGACAACCTCCGCAAATTGATAAGGTCCATAAAGGTTTTTGGATGTCGCCCGTACTATCTCAGAGTATTTCGTCCAGCCTCCCAGGCCATACTGTTCGGGCCAACGCGAGGCAAACATATGATAAGTGCTTCCAACTTTTATTACCGTTGGGCACCATAAGATGTATCCCTCCATCTTAAAACCGCCCTTCTTTACCGCAGGTTTTAAAGCATCTTTGAGGGTTTGTGCATCAACAAACGAGTAGCACGAAATTAATAAGATGGTGAGCATTGTTTTTTTCAAAATATTCATTGGCATCTTTTCATAAATTTCAACCCACGTTAATTTGAATTGGCAGCGGCAATAACATGGTATGATCAGCCTTACCGGGTTATTAGAACCCGCTAATTCATCGTTCAATGTCGTTTACTTAAGTCCGTTCGCATAAATGCCGACCCGATTGTTACCGTACAAGGGAGTGACACAACAGGAGCTTCATCGAGCTCCTCTGCTGGTCACAAAAAAATCGGTAAATAGATGTCATTGACTCATCCTTGTTAAACTGACAAATCAAATGACGGATCAACTAGCCTGTAGCCAGCACCAAGCTTTTAGTTGTTTAGTGCCTGAGCCTCTTTAATCGTGAATTTAATTTCACTCTTGCCGGTTGATTTATTTGCCGGCAGGCTTACCGGGGCCTTCCCCCATTCGTTGTTAAAGTACACTGCCTTTTCTATTACCACATCCGTTGCATTTTTCAGTTTTATTACTGAGTTCACTTCTGCTGCCTTCACCATCTTTATGTCGGAAAACTTCCCGCCAACCACATCATCAAGGAAAAATACATAACGGGCATCAGTTTTCTCATAGTTGAAACTACAAGCCTTTACGCTTAAGCCTTTCACATGGCGTGCCCAAAGCCCGTAGGCAGGTTGAATTCCCAGGTTTGCAACATTGTATTGACCTACACCCAGTTCAGGGGGACTTGCAGCCGTATCTGTGAGCGGGTTGGTTCCTTTAACAAGCACATGAACATCGTTAAAGACAATGTTTTTAACATAGCCGGTGTGTTTGCCATTGGGTAGCCTGAAGGTTAACCCGCCCTCCACAACAGATGGATCGGGCAAGGCATAGCCAGCTACTATCGGGGATGCTTTACGTTGTTTTCCATCATAGGGTTTCCATCTTTTATCTGCTGCACCAAACGAACTGCCGCCATATACCTCCGTAATGTCAACATGATTGAGGATGATATTTTCGACTACTCCAATGTTGACGTTTGTTACCAGCAGTTCATCATGTTTTTTGCCGTTCTCATCAAACTTAAACCTCGAGACATCAGCCCCTAAAATGCGGGCTCGATTTGAAATCGAAATAAAAAATGGTGTTGTTGTTCTATACATTTTCGAGCGCGAATGGATTTTTCCGGTGTGTCCGCAGTTGAGATGAATATCCTTTACGTGCGCACCGTCGTTGGTTGAAATGGAAAAACCGGCTTTGTTTGCGCCCAATACATAGATATTATCGACACAGGCATCCGTTATATCATCCGCCGTTTCTGAGCCGATCTGGAAAAGGTTGCAATTGGTATCGCCAATGATGTTTCTTACTCTGAACTTTTTAGAAGGGCGGGTAAATCCAAGTGAACAATCCGATCCTGGTTTCACGATGTCATCGGAGCTTACTTTACAATAAATGTTTGTGGCCGTAACATTGTTACATTGCATAAAGTCGTAAATGTCACGAACATTGGAAGTATTGTTTTTTCCAAAATAAGTATCATGTACATTAATGTTATCAGTACCGGTTGCCAACAATGCGAAGTGGCCGGCCCTGTCGATGTGCAGCATATTTTCAATTCCGAAATCTTTGATGCCATTTTCTTTTATGTAGTATGGTTCATCTTTCTTTTCATCATACCATAAATCCTCATTGCGGTAATAACCGCCAATCTCCAGGTTAGTACAAAGTTTCAGGGTAAACATTTTATCGCTACGGTTGTCAGGTGCATTGTTCATTACCCGGTCGCCGGTGACCAGGTTCCCGTTGCCAGTGATATAACCATTGCCGATGATCTTAACATTGTCCAGTCTTTCACCAAAGAACATGGTATTACGGAAGTAATGATGACCTACGTCCTGTTTGGTAAGCCAGTTCTCCGGTTCCAAGTACGGTCCCTCATCAGTAGGTGACAAACCTGAGCGGTATTTTTTGTCACTGAACCAGGTAGTTTCCGGAGCGTCGCCACCTTTCAGGGCTTTAATGATGGCACCTTTATCAACAATAAGGTATACATTACTTTTCAATTGAATTGTCCTTACTGCATAGGTACCCGGACTAAAAAGAAGGGTTCCGCCACCCAACTGGTTAATGTAGGTAATTGCTTTATTTATTGCTTCGGTGTTGTCCTGGTTGTCCTGGCCGCTGGCCCCGAAATTTTTGATGTCCATTTTACCGGAATAAAACCGAACTGTATTTGAATAGCCTCTGTTCACACCCTGTTTTACTTCGAGCCGGAATGTGTATAATTTGTTCGGCAACAACCCGGCAATTTTTGCAACCCTTTTACCCCCATCAATTTGTACAGGCGATCGTTTCCAGTTTTGTGCATCGTCTGTTGAATAGAAAAGCTGGACATGCGCGTTGTTACCAGCATTCCATTTGAAATTGACAGATGTGTAAGTGGAAGGTGACTCCCTGTACCGGAGACCGGCAGTTTGCACTCTTTGAAAATCAGCTATGGTTGTTGTACCTGTAAGCGATGCCACTTCGGCACCAACTCCAGCGCTGGTAAGCGCCTCGGGTTGAGTTGTGGTATAAGTGGCTTTAAAGTTATACGTGCCAGCCTTTGGCAGTTTTACGTTCCTGATCACCAATGTTAGATCAACGCCGTTTGCAGGCCTGAGATCGAGATGTGTAAACGAGATAATTGAGCCACCATCAGTAGCTTTTGCGATAGCAACAACACCCACTTTTGAATAAGAGTAATTGCTTCCGACACGCCCGATGGATTGCTTTTCGAGCTGGCTCAATTTTACTTCGCCGCGGCCAATTACATTAACGGTTGTATTGTCCATTGTAACCCCAATACCTGCTGGCACATAAATTTTTACACTTGCATCCGGGCTTCTTTGCCCTGCCGTAAAATAAAGTGTGAGATCTTGTGGAATGTTAATGGTAAGTTGGCTTTGTTGCAGTGTAAGCTGCCCGCTTAAGGCTGCCCTGCGTAATGCAATGGGGTAAATTTTGTTGAACTTTCCATCCTGCGAATTTACCACCAGCTTATCGCCGGTTTCGATTTTACCCTCGCTTTTAGTGTTGCCGCTAATATCTTTAATTGAATAAACCTGCAAAGATCCATCCGATGATGAAAGCTGTTGAAGCAGTTGCTTTACACTCGCGTCTGTAGCAACAAGTCCTTTGTCCTCCGGGGTATCAACGGTGTAGGCATAAGTAGAGCCGGTAATTACAACAACCGAATCGTTTGTTATTTGCCCGATGTTAGGGGCATAGGCCGCATGTTTAATGCGGGTACCAGGTTGCGCCTTGATCTCACTCAAAAAGGAAGTGAGGCATAAGCAAAATGCAAAAATTATTTTCATAGCAAACAAAAATCAAAAACTAAAAAATATAATACTCATAAATCGCAGGTATAGATTCCCAAAGGGACTCCTCCTTCGTCGGAACTACAAAAGGTTCAAGTCTCATCGCTCCTCGTTACTCTCTCATAATTTCCGAAGGGATTTCTCGTGCCTCGAAATGACAGAACCTCATCGCTCCTATCTTATAACTACCGATGGGATTCCTCCTTCGTCGGAACTACAAAAGGTTCACGTCTCATCGCTCCTCGTTACTCTCTCATAATTTCCGAAGGGATTTCTCGTGCCTCGAAATGACAGAACCTCATCGCTCCTATCTTATAACGACCGATGGGATTCCTCCTTCGTCGAATGACAGAAGGTTCACGTCTCAGCAATCCTCGTCACTATCTCATAATTCCGAAAAGATTCCTCGTGCCTCAAAATGACAGAACCTCATCGCTCCTATCTTATGACTACCAAAGGGATTCATCCGTCGTCGGAATGACAGAAAGTTCGCGACTCATCTCTCATCGTTCATATCCCATAACTCAGCACTCATTCATAGTTCATCATTCATAGTTGATCCCCCGCCTTAATTTCAGTTGCGCTTCGAACAACGACTCGGGCTGCACCTTTTTGTTTTGCATTTCATTGACACCAACATTTTCGAAAGAGACTTTCTTATCAGACTGGAAGCCCACCAAAATTGGTGCGGCAATGGTATAATTACGTCTCCGGCCCATATCCCAAAAATTATAGTTCTGGTCTTTTGCTGACTTGTGGTAGAAGTTCCAGAGAACAAGATGTTTGCCGTGATGCGGATGACCGGGCTCCGGTCCGCCCAGGTTATAAAATACGCCGCCGTCAACCTGGTCGTATAAGGTTGCGTAAGGCTGCCCGGAGTGTATATCAAAGTTCTGGTCGGTGCCTAAGGAACATTGAGTGATAACGGTACCTACAGCGCTGTAACCGGTACCGGCACCATGATGCTGTGCGCCATTAAACGAACAATTTTTTACGAGTACCCCATAGCCTGCCCGGGCATGAACGGATGCATGTCCCTTTTTGCCCCGGAAGTGTGTATTTAAGATGCTCACCTGGTAGCCCGAACGGATGAAGATGCCCTCGTTCCAGTCGTGGAATTCACAATTGCGCACCCAGCTGTTTTTAACATACTCCATCCCCACAGCCTCATAAGCATAATCATGAATCTCATTTTTATGGTGAATAAATTCTTCAGGGTATGTTTTCCAATTGCTGGTAAATAAGATGTCCTCGATTCCACATTCTTCGATTGACTTGAAAGCAACGATATCCCAGGCGGCTGATTTCACCATTTTAATGTCGAGATGAACAGGGTTTTTAAAGGTGACCTTATTGCCCTGTATCTTCTCGATGGTATGAATTTCGAATACCTGCATACCCCCTTTATCGCCAAACAAACGGGTCCATTGCTGCTTCAATTCAAGTGGCGCGAAATACAACCGGGTAAATTCTTCGCTGCGATGACGGATTGCTATATCCTGGCCGACCTTTAATTTCGATGCGTCGTTTACATCAACGCTAAAAGTTTCTCTTACAACATCTTTTACAATGGTGGTAAGTTTTAGAAGGTCATCATTAATTGGCTTGAACAATATTTGCCTGCCATTGATACGCATATTAACCTGGTAAATCTCCGTTCCCCCGGAACCACTTCCACTGCCCTTTAACACAATGTTGCTCTTTGAAATCCGCACCTGTTTTTTATTGTTCGTATCGGGAGCCAACAGAAATTTTCCGCGGGGAAAAAACACAACACCACCGGAAGAATTACTCTCTGCTGCATCAACTGCTTTCTGAATGGCTTCATCATCAAACAATTCATCGTTTGGTATTGCACCAAAATCGGTGACGTTAAAGCTTTTCCTTTTGTTCACAGGTGGAATTTCGACTTCACTCCAGCGGTAGCCGGCATAGGAGAAATCAGGAAGGATTGGTATTTTACCTGCTTTCTTTGAATCAAAAAAATCCTTCCAAAGCGGAGCAACCTGCTGCGCACCGGCAGAGGCTATACATGCAATACTTATGGCACTAGCGATAATAACTTTCATATGTTTTCAAGCAGAGAAGCATTTTGTTATAATCGTTGGGATCTGCTGCCCAACGATTATAGAAGTACAAGTGAGTGACCCGCCAACCAGTTGGGGGCACGCACAACGATGCTGAAGAAGGATATCCTGCTGGTCACCAAAAATACTATTCTCCTGAACCGGTTATAACGGCCGTTTCAATTTCCAATTGCTTGTTAAAACCTTTTGCATTTGATTTAGAAAGCTGAACACGTGCACTATTTACTCCCTCTACTTTTACCAAGGCAGCCCCATTACCGGCAGCAGTAATATTTTTCACTACAGCGCCCTGAACATTTTCCAAACGAATGACCGCCTCGGCACCGCTGGTAGCCGGAATGTTCCAGTGGTCCAATTGGATTTCCTGCCCATCTTCGCACACGAAAGCAGGACGTTGATCATTGGCTGCTAACGTGAACTGAATGTTCTTTAATTTGAGTCCTTTTACGTGCCGCGCCCAGATACCGTAAGCAGGTATCAGCGGGCCAAAAGTTTTTACTTCGGGATACTGGTCGATGGCCTCAGGCACCGCATGCCTGGCATCACCCCTATTGCCTCCGCCAGCAATCGAAATGTCGATATTCTCCAATGTAAGGTTGGTGATATAGTGCCCGGGAACACCGGTTATCAAGATGCCGGACGGCGGCTTTAGTTGTGCATCGGCAGAAGCCTTTGCTTTTACATTCCTGATGACAACATTTTCAAAAGTTCCTGTAGTTTGTTTGGTATCGTTTGCCTTGCGAAATACACTTAAGCGGCTACCCAAACGGAACAACATCGGTGTTCTAACTTCGTCCATGGTAATGTCGGATATCTCTACATTCCGGATACGGGCGCCATCAACCGTCAGCAATTTTATGCCGCCGTTTTTAGTGTCGTAAATGTGGCAACCTGATATCCTGATGTCTTCGAAATTGGCCATCGACTCGGTACCCATCTTTATACCGGCCTGGTTGCTCTTAAGCCTTAGGCCGGTGACCGTTATGTTTTTACAAGCCATGGTACTCGAAGTGGTTTTAAAAACTAGTGCATCGTCGCCACTCACCACGTCGCAATTTGTAATCCGAACATCCTGGCACCCATCGATGCCAATGCCATCGTTATGTGCAACACCAACACTGACAATCTTTACATTTTCGATGTTGATGTTTTTGCTTTGGAAGTAATGCGAGGTCCATGCCCCGGCATAGTTGAGGGTAACGTCTTTTACCGTCACCCTTGTACATCTTACAATACGAACTAAAAAGGGGCGAAGCCCCCAACGCTGCCCTTCGGGGCGGGTATCGGTTATAATATGTTTTGCCTTTAATGCAGCGCCCTGCCCATCAATTCTTCCTTCTCCTTCAAGTCCAATATTGTTTGCATCAACTGCCACCACCAGCGCCCAACCCACATCTATTCCGAGGCCCTCGGTGAACGGGTCGAGGTTCCTGTAATCCTTAAGGTCGATACTTCCAAGCAGTACAGCACCTTTCCGGAAATGCAGGGTCACATTATCTTTCAGTTCAATAGTGCCGCTTAAAAACCTACCCGCTGGAAAATACACCTTTCCACCCCCTGTTTTATTGCAGTCGTCAATGGCCTTTTGTATAGCGGCTGTATTCAGTGTTGTGCTGTCTGCAACCGCTCCATATTTGCTGACATCGGTATCCGTTGCAATCACCAGAAGGGCCGAAAGCAACATGGGCATCAACAACAAAAATCTCTTAAATAGCATATCGTTTTTTTGTGACGAGCTTCAGGTGAATATGGTCATTCCTGCAAGGGATGAAACGTAATAGGGCAACAAGACAATGCGCGCCACATCCATGCTTCCACCTCGTGTGCAATCTTATTTAGCTTTCCTCAACCGGATCATCACCACCCCATGCGGCTTAACCTCTGCACTAAATTCTTCTTCAAATGTGCCAAGGTCTTTTTGCCGCCAGAGGTCACGAACGATGTACTTTCCCCGGATACCGAGCTCGCTCCATTTAACGGAAAGCTTACGTGTAAGGCTATCTGTTACATTAAACAAACCGGCAGCTTTACTTCCATCTTCAAGGTCTTTTGCAAGCACCCCGCAAGAGTCAACCCGTGCCACCATCGTTGCCTGCTTTCCAAGAGGATCCTGGTTGACATCGATCACTTCATCATTGGTGAGCAGGCTGAGCGTGAAATCATCAAGCTTTGTAAGATCGTTGCCCAACAACAGGGGAACCGATTGCAGGCACCATGCACTCATGTGGCTATATTGTTCATCCGCGGTAAGCATAGTTGGCCGCGGTGTTTTACCCCAGCCTACCCATCCAACAATCATCATGTCGGGATCGTTCCAATGACCTGGTCTTGCATAAGGTGCCCATTTATCCTGGGTCAGCAAACGGCTTTTTAAACTCTTCCAGTTATCGCGTATATCACCGCCTGTTCGCCATGCATTTGACACCGTCGACAATTCTTTAACTGAAGCAAAAGGTGTGCTGTTCGATAAACTAAAAACGATATCGCGGCCGCTGTTCCTCAATGCCTCATACATGAGTTTAGTTTCCGGGTATTCAACCGGGTTCCAGTCGTACTTTAAATAATCAAAGCCCCACTTTGCCCATTGCTTTACATCATTCTCCACAAAAACATATTTGCCGATGGCATAAGGGATCTTCTTTTCCCTTCGCGGAACATTTTCCTTCACTGGTTCGAACGTGCCGCCTTCGTTCATTGCGGATCCCCCAATCCGGTGCCCATACGATTCAATCCATGGTGTGCTGTATATTCCGGCTTTCAATCCAAGCCTGTGTATTTCATTCACCAGCCCTTGCATATCAGGAAAGGTGGTTGAGTCGGGAAGAATGGCGAAAAATTCACCTCCTCGTTTGCCTTGCCAAACGTCGTCGATGTTCATGTACGTCCAGCCGTGGTTGATAAGTCCGCTGGTGGACATAGCTTTTGCATTTGCAAGTACCAGCTCCTGTGTTACCTTACCTGAATAAATGTTCCAGCTGTTCCAGCCCATTGGGGGTGTAAGCGCAATTGTTTCACCAACAACAATTTTAAAAGGCCTGCTTGTTTTTCCCCGGCTGTTCTTCGCCTCTATCGTAACCGTATATTCGCCGGCCTTTGTTATTGACCCCGAGATTTGTCCGGTTTTGGAAGAAAGCTTTACCCCTGGAGGCAGGTTTTTCGCAGAGAATTCCAGCGGCCTGGTACCACTAGCAGGTACCGTGAATACAATAGGATGGCCCGGACGAACACCAAAACTTTTTGGGCCATTGATCTTTGGTGCGGGCCCGGGTTTTGGCGTAAGAATGTAAGCGCTTAAACTATCCTGGGCGTTCAGGTCGTTAATCCCAAAAGTTGATAAAGTGCAGCCGCAAACAAGTGCTATAAAAAGTCTTTTCATTTCTATTATTAATGCTATAACCATCCCATGCTGCGGAAGGCATCCCGCTTTGGTGGGAATGAGAAAATCCCGATTCATCACCCATAACGCTCAACGGGATCCCTCCTTGATCGGGATAACAAACTTTCATAACACATCACCCATCTTTTATACGGCGTAACTCCCGACGGGGATCCCTCGTGCCTCGAGATGACAAACGATTGGTTGTGCCCCGGGATAACAGATAAATATTCCCGGACAACAGACACCTTAATCCAGCGGCCCTGTTTTCATTTTTCCCTTTCCCACATTTACATTAGGAACCAAACCCTTTACGGTGACTTTGATCACCGATGCGACCTTATCAGGAGCTTGAGCCGGTACATCAATAACAAGGGTGCCGTTTGATTTAACGGTTCTGAGTTTCGCGCTGTTTGCCAGTAATGTTGCTGTAACAACCTCGTTTTTAATCGCAGGCACAACAAGCTTTCCATCTTTTGGCCAATCGAAAACTGAAAAATACAGGGTGGTGGCACCCTTTGACTCTTTGCTGGTGCAACGGCCCCAGGTGAGCGGAGCCAGCGGACTGGGCTTCGTGGCATAAATGGCTTCGCCGTTTACTGTCATCCATGCTCCAATGTCTTTCAAACGGTCTATACTTGGCTGCGGGAAGGTCCCGTCCGGTTTTGGTCCTACGTTTAACAAATAATTGCCGCCCTTTGATGCGATATCACAAAGGTTCCGGATGAGCGTTTCTGTAGATTTCCAATTATTGTCGGAGGTGCGGTAACCCCAGGTACCATTCATGGTCATACAGGTTTCCCAGTCCATTCCGTCGAGTTCCGCCTGGGTCGGAATTTTTTGTTCAGGGGTTTTCGTATCGCCCGGAAAATTGGGCCTTTTCAACCGATCGTTGGTGATAATCTGCGGCTGAAGCTTCAGCAAATCTTTCAACTTGTTAGCTGCTTCGTCTGTCATGTTGGTTGGGGTGTCCCACCACAACACTGATATTTCACCATAGTCGGTAAGGATCTCTTTCACCTGTGGGATGGCGACATCGTTGATGTATTGGTCGAATGTTTTGGTTTCCTGCACCGGGTCCCAGTGGCCCTTGTGCGCTTTAGTATAGGCATCTATTGTTGAGCTGTCGGGGTTTGCCCAACCTTCGCGCATTTCTTTTCGGGCAACAGAACCACCCGGGTTACCCCAGTCCTGTGCCTGGGAATAATAGAAGCCAAGCTTCACCCCGTATTTTTTACAAGCAGCCGCTAATGGTTTCAATAGGTCTTTTTTGTAAGCTGTTGCATCGACAACATCCCAGTCACTTGCCTTTGAGTCGAACAAGGCAAAACCATCGTGGTGTTTTGCGGTGATGATAAGGTACTTCATCCCAGCCTCTTTTGCCAGCCGAACCCATTCGTCGGGATTGTAGTTTGTGGGGTTGAACTCCCGCGCAATGGCTTTGTATTCCGCAACAGGTATTTTCATCCTGTTGAGGATCCATTCGGCACCACCCCTTTGCTGTTCGTGTCCTTTGTATACCCCTGCAAGTTGAGCATATACACCCCAGTGAATAAACATGCCAAAGCGGGCTTCACGCCACCACTTCATGCGTTCATCCTTAGAGCCTTGCTGGCTGAAAAGCGACTGCATTGCACAAAAACATGCGACCAGTAAAAGAATAGTTTTTTTCATATCAATGGCAGGCTTATTCTGTTGAAAGAAAGAAATTGCAATCCCTCTGCAACTAACCAATTAAACAGTAACAGAAGGTACGGGCGATTATCTATTTATTCAACCATATTGACAAAGCGTCGACAAGGACAACTAATGTTCTTCCTTCCCAAATATTTTACCGGTGTTGCTCCCAACATCACCGGGCTGGAGAACATTTGCAGGAGCCTTTTCTTTGGAGATCTCATCCGCACCAACATCTAACGGACTGCGGCGCTGTTGGCCATGCATGTCTACGGTAACCTGGGGGAAATTTCCGCTCGCAATATTAACAGCCGGGCTACCTGTTTTAAGCTGATATGTTCCATCTTTAGCCTTATCTAACCGTGGGTCGATCATTTTGAAAGCCGTCGCTGGCATATTGCCGGCATCATTTACCTTAAAGAGAATGTTGCCCTCCCAACTTGGATTTGTGAGCGGGCCCGTGATGGAGGCAGCCGGCCCTCCTCCCTGGATGATGTTATTTGCCACCGTTATATAAGTCGCACCCAGGCCGTTGGACCTCGGCGTCATCACAATATTCTGGGGGTTGTTAACCAGGGTATTGAATGCAACTAATACACGATCTGGCCTGTCATGGGATGTCAGGGGAGCTCCGTCAGCTACCTCTGCTCCCCCGTTACCAATGGTAATGGCTGGTTTACAATTTTCGAAATAATTACTGAAGATCGCGTGATCATCTCCGAAAAATCGCAGGCCGGGAGTGTTGAAGAAATAATTACCATATACCTGGCACTTGTTTCCGTGGCGCAACGTAAACTGGGCAGGACAGTTTCTTATTGTATTAAATCGAACGGTAACGGCCGATGCTTTAATGGAAAGTAATTCGTTTTCGCCGGCACAATCCTCAAAAAGGTTGTATTCGACAATGCTGTTACTCGGCGAAAGGCTGAAGCCACTCAGGCCAAACTGGAAGGCCTCAGCGCCGTTTGCACCGCCCTGGTTTTTGTGGTCTTTGAAGTAGTTATGATGGATCCAAAGTCGCTCTGCAATTTGGTTGCCTGATCCTCGAATTGCAATGAACCTGCCCATTGCGTTTTTGTTCAGGAATGAATTGTAGTCAACCTCGTGATCACTTCCAGCAATGGTTAGGTTTTCGCCATCGCCCGGTGTTTCAAAGCTATTGTTCGTCCACCGGCAGAAGCTGGTGCCGTTGGCGGTTTTCGCACGGGAGGCGCTATGCGTAAACTTAAATCCTTCTATGACAATGTAAGTTGCGGGGTTAGCGAGATTAAAGCCACCCGTGCCCGTAATTTCCACCCCGCCGATGCTCTCAGCACCGATGGTAATAGGTTGTTGCGCGGTCCCTTTCCGATCGACCATAATGTCGGCCGTGGTGGTATAAACCCCGTTTGCCAGCGTGATCATGTCACCACCCCTTGCCTGTTTGATTGCTTCCTGCAGTTGAACTATGGACGACACCTTAATGCTTTTCGCAAACACGTTAGCCCCTGTTGACAGGCTCATTATAAAAAGGGCAAACAAGTACTTCTTCATAGGCTTTCAAACTTTTCTTTTCACAAGCTCAGGGCACAAATAAATACAAAGGATATCAGCTATACCTCCTCTATTTCCGCATCTACAAACATGTCTAACAATCCTCACACACTCATAACTCTTAACTCATAATTCTTAACTCTTTTTCACTTTTGCCTTCATACTCCGGCTTCTTAATAAAGCCTCCAGGTAGTAATAATCAGCATAGCTAAGCGGCACGTCAACTTCACTTTTTGAAGGTGCGGAACCGGTGCTGTGCAACAATAGGAAGCCTTTATTTTCGCCCACTTTTGATCGGTATTGATTGGTGAGGCTCTCAAGTATTTTATCTGCCGCGGCTTTGTATTTAGCACCGTTACTGCTGAAGGTGCTCAGCTCATACAAAGCACTTGCCATAACCGCTGCCGCTGAAGCATCCCTTGGTTCGTTTGGAATGCCCGGTGCGTCAAAATCATAATAAGGCACTTTGTCTACCGGTAGATTTGGATGATTCAACATGTACCCTGCAATCTTTTCAGCTTGCGACAGGAAGTTTTTGTTTTTTGTTTCACGATAGCACATCGTATAACCATACAGTCCCCAGCTTTGTCCGCGTGACCAGGCACTTTCATCACTGTAACCCTGGTGAGTAGTTTTTTGTAGAATGGAGCCATCGGTAGTGTCGTAATCAACAACGTGGTAAGAGCTGAGGTCTTTCCTGAAATGGTTCTTTATCGTAGTATTCGCATGACTTACTGCGATATTATAAAACGTTTTGTCGCCGGTGAGCTTTGTTGCAGCAAACAACAATTCAAGGTTCATCATATTGTCGATGATCACCGGGTACTTCCAACGGGTTCGGTTGTCCCATGATTTAATTACCCCAGCCTTTGCATTAAAGCGGGTACTAAGGGTTTTTGCAGCTTCAATGATTACGTCTTTGTAGTGTGGATTTCTGGTTAGCCGGTAACCGGTTCCAAAACTGCAATACACTTTAAAACCCATGTCGTGTGTTCCGCCATTTGTTTTTTCCCGTTCAATGTCGCTTGTAAATTGTTCTGCCGCTGTCTTCCATTTCTTGTCACGGGTATACTCGTACAGAAACCAAAGCTGACCCGGGAAAAAACCGCTTGTCCAATCGCGGGAAGCAACAAGTTTCAACATGCCACTGTCTAATGTTCTTGGCGACACGAGCTCGGCATTGCCTTGTTTTGCCACAGGAATTTCGCGAAGCATTACATTCGTTTGCTGGCCGGCGTCTGCAAAAATCTTTGCCAAATTAATCTCCTGGCTTCGCGCCGGAAGGGCGGAAAATAATAGTAGACCAATCACTGGTAATCTCATCATGAGCCCTTTTCTTTATTGGTTAACGGGTATAAGCTGCACTTCAAGCAACTTCATCAATTCTGTCTTAATTTCTTTAGCCCTGATCACTATGGTATTCATACCGGCGGGCATCTGTACGATCCCAATTTCTTCCGTTGTTACCTGGGTTGGCCGCTTCTGCGTAACAACTTCTTTTGCCACTTTCAACGATCCGATCGAAAGCTCATAAGAACCACCGCTATTTGGGGCTGCAAGGTACCTGATCACTACCCTAAATCGTGCCGCGGAACCGGTACGTATATTCCAATGTAACGATTGTTCATTCTGCTTCCATCCCTCAACATAATACCTGTCTGTTTTTCCGTCACCAAAACTAAATCCCTTACCGGTTTGCGTTGCATCATAAGCAAGTAATCGCGTGATACCGGTATTTGTTGAAACATAACGGGTCGTATCCAAAATCAGCCCGGTTTTGGTTTCCACTACGATCACCGTAATCAAGCTGTCTGGTGGGTGGAAGGGAAGTTGGATTACGAGATCTTTGTTGCCTTGTTTTGAAAACGAAAGATTGCTGCCCGGTTTGCTGAGAAAATAAACCTTTGATACGGGGCTGATTAAACCACCAACCACCAGCTTACCATCCTGTGGCCAATTATAAACATGAAGATATAACCTGTTGTTTTTAAACGTTGTTACACCCCAGCTTTGCAATGGCAGGGAACCAGCTTTCGTTCCGTAAATACTTTCGCCATTTACTTCCATCCACTTCCCTATACCACCCAGAATGTTGAGGTCCCTGGCATCGAAAGTGCCGTCGCCTTTCGGTCCGATATTCATCAATAAATTACCACCTCTTGACGCGGCACTTGCGATCAGTCGAACAAAGTGTGCGACGGGTTTATGACTGCTGTCGTATTTCGAAAAGCCATAGCTTTCATTGGTTGTAGGTATCGCTTCCCAGTCGCCGGATACCGGGTAAAATTCGGCCGGCCGGTCAGCCGTATTTTTGTAATCACCAAAATTTGCTGCGCCACTACGCACAAGCCGGCCGTTTACCACTACGTGTTGGTCTGTTTCCCTGATCGCTTTCAATATCCTGATGTTTTCCGATAACGGAAGTTTTTGCGGCGTATCAAACCAAAGTATATCAGGGCGATATTTCACCAGGAGTTCTTTGATTTGTGGTATCGCTTTTTCATCGACATACCGCTGCGCTTTGACCAATAATTCAGGGTGCTGATCATACCAGGTTACGCCACCATATAAGTTCGAATCACCGCCCGGGTTTTTATACTCCCAGTCATTCCCCGGTGCATCGGGATGTTCCCAGTCGAACGCATGCGAATAGTAAAAGCCAAACTTTAATCCCCACCTCTTGCATGCGGCCGACAATTCAGCCATCGGATCACGTTTAAAAGGGGTTTGTTTTTGCAGGTTAAAGTCCGACACCAACGAGGGATACATAGCAAAGCCATCATGGTGTTTTGCCGTAATCACGAGGTAACGCATGCCGGCCCCTTTTGCATTTTGCACCCACTCATCGGCGTTAAATTTCGATGGATTAAAGTTGTGAGCAACCTGCAGGTATTCGCTTCGCAGAATCCTTTCTTTGCGCATAAGGTGTTCTGCATAACCACCCACCCTTTTTTCCTTCCACTCCCCGGCGGGATCCGAATAAACACCCCAGTGAATGAACATCCCGAACTTTGCTTCACGCCACCAGGCGAGCCGCTGATCGCGGCTTTTCATTGATGAGGTCCACCAGCCAGCCACGGCTTCGTTAATGGCCAACTGGTCACGCGTTTTTTCCTGGTTAAACATTGCTGCAGCTTCGTCGCCCTTATCTTGTGCAAACCCGGAGGTGACTGCAAACAGGGCAAGCCCGGTTACAAGAAAACGCGTGTATAATCTTTTATTCATTTTTTTGGGACGGGCTTATGGATGTCGATTTAACATCGTTGCCACGCTCGCTTGTACGGTTTGTTATTTACGGTGCGTTGTAACCCATACGCCTATATCAGCAGGAACACCACCTGGTGTCCCCCTGCCTTTTGCAAAATCTATTGCAACCAAATCACGGGATTGCGAACGGGTAAATTCCGGATAACTTCTTCCACTTTAGGATCGTGTTCCAGTTTTTTCCAGGTATCCATCCATTGTTTATTGTCATATGCAAGAGCTCCAAATACCAGGAAGGGCTGGGCCACCGGCCACTCGTTCCAATACATTACATCAGGTGCTAACGGCCATTTGCCTTTGTCCTGCACATATGGATAGAGGTATTCAATTCCTTTCCGGATCGACTTGCCGTCAGCAGTTTGGTACCGCCAAAGGTCGTTTTGGGGTGTACTTAAAATCTGGCAAAGCATCGTCATTGCATCGAGGTTGAAGATGGAATACCCATACGGTTTGGTTCTTTTCAGCTCTCTTGGAAAACTTCCGTTGGCATCCATTTGATTTGGCAGAAGTACCGTTTTATACCTGTCGCTGCAAAACTTCATTACAGCATTGTTGCCGGTAAACTTTGCAAAGGCAGCTACCTGCATGGCCCAACAAGTGCCGTGGTTATTTTCTGCATTCATTTCATCTTTACCGTATTGATGTGTGGTTAACCAGGTAATGTATTGCTCAAACCAGCTTTTTACCTGCGCAACATCTTTGCTGGTTATGGCTCCTGCTTTTTCAAGAGCAAGCAAGCCCTGCACGACTTCCATCAATTGAATGGTATCGATTATCCCAATGCCTCTCCCCGTAAAGCGTCCCTTAATCGCTTGCGCATATAGCAGGTGGGGGTTCATCATGGTCGCTTTATCCACGAACCAGGCATTACAGTGTTTCAGCACTTGCTGCACATATTTTTTGTCACCGGTCAACTTATAAGCAGATGCCAGCGCTCCCACGATCCGGCTCAGCCGGATCATCGCTAACCGGTGCGATACGAAATTCTCGGGGTTCGTCATACCGTCTTTTTGAATATAAGGACTGTCTGCACTTTTAGGATTTGGCCACCAATAATCACCTTCGCTAAAAAAGTCATGTTTGCCACCGGCGCTCCTGCCCGATGATTGCGCCGTAACTGTAACGGGCTCTTGTTGCATTGCCCAAGCTGCTTCGTCAAGCACGTGTTTGCGTAATACCGAAGTCACCTCTTTTTGCAAGGGGTTTACATGTGTGCTTCTTTTTGCCGTTGAACATGCAAAGGCAAAAAAGGTGAAAATGGTAAAAAGGTAATTTATTTGTTTTAACATTCGTTCGGGATAATCATCATAAACTGAATAGTTGCGTAAAGCTTAAAAGTACAAGAGTGCGACGCAAGCAAAGCCAAATAGCGATCCTGATGTCTGGTCCAAAATCAACTCGCTCTTCTTCACCGCAGAGAACAAGAGAGTCAGCGTTTCCGCAGAGAATAATTTGCGAATTATAACTCGCGATCCACATCACGCTTTTCTTCACCGCAGAGAACAAGAGAGGCAGCGTTTTCGCAGAGAAATAATTGGCGAATTCCGGATTAGCGAATTTCGAATTAAAACTCCCGAACCCCACAACCCACTTCTTCTTACACCTGAAATCCAATCTTTACGCAGAGCTAATTTTTTAATTTTTAATTTTTCATTTTCTTATTTACTCATAAACCTCCACATCACCTTCCCTACCGTATTGGGCTTGCCTTTAACAGCCGCTGAAATGGTACCCTTCAATTTACCTTGCACGTTATCCACTTTTATTTCACGCCAGGCATATTCGCCTTTTTCGTAATTGAACGTTTCTCCGTCGTCGTCATACAACCGATAGTTGCCTGCGCCCTTGCCATAGTGCCGTATTTCCAGATCGACCACTTCACCCGTTTTTGGCGCATGCAACATCGGTTTCATCATTGGTATTATGCCGCCGTCTTTTACGTAAACAGGAATTTTATCAAGACCGGGCGTGACCGTAAGTATTTCGCCATCCCCTGCAAACTCACCGGTATAGAAGTCGTACCATTTACCTTTTGGCAAAATGACTTTGCGGCTTGTTTGACCCGTGAAAAGCGGCGCCACCAATAAGTATTCGCCAGCCATATACTGATCTTTGATTTCTTTTGCCGCTGCTTCGGCGTATGGATTTTCTTCCAGGTTCACATTTGCTGCAACTTCCTTTTTTACTTCCTGTTTAAACCCGGGTTCCAGGTTCATACCCCTGAATGGCGGCGTACCTTCGAAGTGATATTTTGCAAACTCGCTGTACCAATAAGGCATCATTTGCATACGTAACAATGCAAGTTCCTTTACCTGGTTGGCCACATCGGGATACGACCACGGCTTGGTTCCGCTTGACCATGCATTGATCATGGCCATAGGTGAAAAAATCACCGTTTGGAAACGCCTTAACCATTCTTCGCTTGTTTTGGATGCCCTTACTTCAGGTGTCCATAAAACACCCGCCGTTCCGCTGTTGATCAAAGCGGTGATAAAGTCTTCATGGTTATAATAATCGTTGTACAGCACGTACGGAAAAGAAACACCGCCACCATTGTTTGCACGCACCAGGCCATAGGTTCTCTTGTTTAACTGTTTAAACATTTCAGCACTGTACCGCATATTGAGCATCCCATAAGTCTGGCGCATTTGTTCGCCGCTTACTCCCGAAGGGAAGGTCGCAACATCGGGCCACAGGTAGTGATCATATCCATCGACTTCATCAATTTTGTAACCGCTTACGTTTATGTCGACCTGGCTTTTTTTCATTTGGTCGTAAAGGAGTTTTCGTACTTCCGGCATGTTCAGGTCAGGCACCTCCCCGGTCCAAACTGTATGCGAACCCGTGAATGGGGTTATCGCCTTATAGAATGTTGCGTTTTTCGAAACATATGGATTGATCCACAGGTTCAGGCGAATACCCCTGTCCATCATTTCTTTTACAAACTGTGCAGGTTGGGGATAACGTGTTTTGTCCCATTCAAAAGTACCGGGATAAGCTTTGCTCTGCCAGCCGGGTTCGAGCCCGATAAAGTCGAGCGGAAAACCTTTGTCTTCAAACGCCTTTGCTTCGTTTTTTACTTCGTCGGCGGTGTACAACGATTTTACCCGTTGTGTAAAACCCAGTCCCCAACGTGGCGGCAAAGGACCACCACCATTAAACAGGTTAAACCTACGGACTGCATCCAATGCAGTGGGTCCTGCAAATACATAAACCTCTACCCCGCCGGCAGGAACCGATATTTCAACTGCGTCGGAGTACGGCCGCGATGACCAGCTTTTATCAGTGTTACGGTCCTTTTCGACTGGCGGATTTTTGCTGTCTTTGCGTACACCGCTGCCTGCATAAACATTCAGGTATCTCGCTGAATTTATAAACACACCATAGCCATTGGAGGATACGTAAAAAGGTGTAGGCGAATGGGTGCGGCCATTGTCTTTACCCCCGTAATGGTCCACGTGCAATTGCAGGATTTTGCCGCGCTGGTGCACCGTTTGAAAGTTTAGGCCGAAACCATATAGTTGTTCGTCTTTCTGAAGCGGGAAACGCAGCGCTGTTTTTCCATCCTGCACAACTCCATTGATATCTGCCTGCGACAACGGGAATGTGGCGGTGCCAATTTTAGCCAGAGCTTCTGTGCGGGGCTGCGCACCGGCGGCTTTAAGCAGGTCGTATGCTTCGGGTTTACCGATTACGGCCTTCCATACCCCCGGGGCCACAACCGACCAGGTTACGGCCTGTGTGTAGCCAGCTGAAGCAACCAATAGCCCTACACCCATCAAAATAAAACGGAACTTCTTCATAATCTTCAGGTACATTTTGAGTAATAATCCTGTCATTGAAGGCAGGGATAAATTCGGGCCTAATTATCTACCGGATGGTACTACGGTGTAGGTTTTACCCTTTTCTGTTTTAAAATCTATCACATAACCTTTTGCAGTGTCGACCGCTACGAGTTTTGCGTTTTCGTTTTTTTTGTACGGCGGCATACCGTACACCATATTCAGCTCATTACTGTTACTCCCATTTGCGGGAGTGAACTTCACTTCGGCAATCTTAACCGGTGTATTTGTCCTGAGCCGGCAATTACCACCCAATGCTGAATGAATCTTGCCGTTGATGAGATTGCCATTTCTCCAATTGAGGTCAACTGTAAAATTGCCCCTTGCTTTTATGCCTTTAATTGAACCATCTTTCCATGCTACAGGCAATGCCGGCAACAGGGATAGCTGCCCGTCATGACTCTGCAACAACATTTCGGTCATTCCGGCTGTCGCACCAAAGTTTCCATCAATCTGAAATGGCGGATGGGCATCGAACAGGTTGGGATAAGTACCACCACCACTCATCTGGGCTTTTTCTTTGGTGGGATCGATATAGGTAAAGGCTGCACTAAGTATCTTGTAAGCATGTTCGCCGTCGTGTAATCGGGCCCACCAATTGATCTTCCAGGCCATTGACCAACCTGTACTAACATCTCCCCGATGTATAAGTGACTGTTTGGCGGCGGCGGCAAGTTCCGGCGTAGCATTCAGGGTGACCTGGTTGCCGGGGTATAATCCAAACAGTTGTGAGATGTGGCGATGGGTGTCTTTGGGATCATCCCAGTCTTTGAACCATTCTTGAAGCTGTCCGTATTGCCCGATGTGGTATGGATATAATTGCTCTTTTGCCGCCTGTACCCGGCTGCTAAAGCTGTTATCGATCTTTAATATTGTTGCCGCCTTAATTACTGAAGTAAACAATTCCCTGATGATCGACATATCCATTGTGGATGCCATGCTGAGCTGGTGCTCTTTACCATTGATTTTTATGGTATTCTCGGGTGATGTGGATGGGTTGGTGACCAGGTAGCCACTGACGGGGTCTTTAATTAACCAGGCCAGATAAAATTGGGCGGCACCCTTCATTAATGGATAGGCTTCGTTTTGCAGGAATTTTTTATCGCCGGTAAACAGGTAGTGTTCCCACAAGTGTGTACTAAACCAGCCGCTCGCCATCGGCCATGCACTCCATCGGGGCATAGCCTTTGGGTCGTTCCATCCCATGCCGCCGGGTGGCGACGTTTTGGCCCACAGGTCGGAGTTGTGGTGGGTAACCCATCCTTCCTTTATGTTGTAGTTTACCTTCGCCGTTTGTGCACCATTGACAGCAAGTTCCTTCATGAAGTCAAATAGCGGTTGGTGGCATTCCGATAAGTTCGTGTTCTCTGCCAGCCAATAGTTCATTTCGGTATTAATATTCGTGGTGTAGTTACTACCCCATGGCGGTTGCACAGCGTCGTTCCAAATGCCCTGCAGGTTTGTGGGCCGGGAACCCGGGCGTGTGCTGCTGATCATCAGGTATCGGCCGAACTGGTAGTACAATACCTGGAGCTGGTTATCTTTTTGGGTATGGGCATATCGAAGTAGTCGCTGGTCTGTGGGCAACCTTTCAGCTTCCCCATCCGTGCCAAGGTTAAACTGAACCCGATTAAAAAGGGCTGTGTAATCCGCAACGTGGCGTTGTCTTAGAACAGCATATGACTTTGTTGAAGCCCCGTGCAAATTTGCCTTTGCTTCCAGGGACGGATCCTTGCCCTGCAGCCCTGGAGATTTAGCAAAGCCGTTGAAGCTTGTGGCATTCGAAATGTATAGTGTAACCGCGTCCGCATCTTTGACCAAAAGCTGGCTTCCTGATTTGGTGACAGAACCACCTTCGTTGACAATCTTTAGGTGCACCTCGAACGTCATCCCCTCGCCGCCTGTGGAATCATAAACAACCTGTTGTGGTTCGTATTCCCGGTTTGCAACATATTTTGGTGCCTTTCCGCTTAATACCAGTTGATCGGTATTTACGGCAGCCGTTTTAAAACGCAGTTTGCTGGTCAGGGCAGCCGTAAATCTTACTGAAGCTTTTTTGTCTGCCGTAATCCGCACTACTAGAACCTTATCGGGGAAGCTGATCAAGGTTTCTCTCTTATAGTTGATGCCACCGACACGGTACTTAACTGAGGCTATCGCATTTGCCAGGTTCAGATCACGGGAATATGTTGTGGCTGAGTCAGTGTGTTTAAACTGTAATGCGAGGTCCGCCATTGGGAGATACCTCGCTGAATAAGGACCATGCATTTTTTTCCAGAGCTTGGTGGCACTGTCCCAGTTAGCTGCAAAAATCTGCTCCCGTACTTTTGCCAAAATAGCGGGACCATCGGGGTTGTTGCCGGGGTTGGGATAACCCGACCAAAGCGTATTGTCGTTTAATTGGTAACGCTCGTTGCTGAAACCACCAAATACCATGGCGCCGGTTTTTGCATTACCCAGCGGCAGTGCTTCTTCCCAGGCAACAGCGGGTTTCGCGTACCACAAGCGCAGGTCGCCGGCAGGCTTTGTTGATTGTGCCTGTGTGTTACAAACTGCAACTATCATTAACCCTATCACCCTGCTAATTATCTTCATGTACATTAGGTATGTTATGATTGAAGTGTTTGTTTAGTTGAGGAGTTCTTTTGGACCCGACTATAGAAATTCTGATGTTGCATCGTTGCCCGCCCGCGCCGCATTCGGACGGGCGGGCTTGTACCTTACTGCTTTACTCAGCAAATTTTAAGTACAAAGGGCTTAACTAAACGACCTTGATTGCCGTATGTCGATCAGCTAAATGGCAGATCCATCAATTAAGCCAAATACAAGATGGAATGATATTTACCACACTTCGATTCTTTATCCGACACTAATCCGTAATTCGTAATCCGTTATTCGCAAATCCCAGTTTACAGCTCAACAAATGCTGCCGGAACTCCGTCCACTTTGGTACTGACCACACTTTTACCACCATTTGCCTGCACCCTTATAATTGCTCTTCCGTTATACATTTGAACATATCGCGATCCGGTTGAGGTTCCCTGGTTGTCGATTAATTTACCGTCGCCCGCAAGTGCAAATCGAACCCAGTTTACAGCATCGAGGCATTGCACCCCTTTTGCATCAAAAAGCTTTATTTCGATTGTGCAAATGCCATTTTGCTCGTTCATCTTGTGAAGCGTTGCTTTAGCAGGTTTGCCCCACTTTTCAGACCTATATTCAAAATTGATTTGATCGGAGACCTGCTCTTTTCCTTTCCGCCCAACAACCTTTATCGTATAATTTCCTTTGTGCATCGGCGTTTCCCAACGAAGACCCGCCGCCGGAAAGTCCTGGCTGTTCCGACGTTTTTTACCAAGACTTTTGCCATTTAAAAACAACTCCGCTTCCTCGCAATTTGAATACACCTTTACCATTTTTGTTTCGCCTTCGTCGCCCCACCGAACTGGCATGGAGTGGCCGTAAATGTGCAACATGGGTTTGTTTGTCCAGTAAGATTGAAACACGTAGTATGCCTCTTTTTTCGTAAAGTCTCTTTCAAGCAAGCCCTTTTGATTCATATAGGGCACCGGGTTATCGGGACGAACAGGAGTAGAGAAATCCTTGAATATCCATTGTGCCGCACCAGTCAGCCATGGCATAGTTTCCTGTTCTTTCAGGTGCCAGTCGAAGAGGTTACAGATATAACTTTCGCTCCAGTCGCCATCTTTCGATACCCGCGCGGCACCCCCAAATAGGGAAGCGTCGCCGGAACGCTCATCCGCTGCCCCTGCCTTGCCTACTTTCTGCAGGGCTTTATCGGGAGTTTCAGAATGGCGGCGGGCATGGCTGTCGCCACCCCATTCTGCATGAAGGAAATGTTTTACCCTTTCAAACTCCGCACGCGAAACGTCTTTGTATTCGGTATAGATACCGCGATACCAACCTGCCCATATAGAGGGCGAATAAACATCAACAATGTCTTTGCAGAAATCACAACGGCGGATGGCGGTTTTACGGGAAGGATCAAGCTGATGTGAAATCGTATTCAGTTCACTCATGAAATTCCTGATCGCTATTGTATCAAACGTGGGGAAGTCGCCAGGCCAGTCATTTTCGTTGCCTATACCCCAAATGATGACGGAGGGAGAATTGTAATGTTGTTCAATCATGTTGGTTAACATGCGACGCGCCTGCGCCTTAAACACGTCCCCACCTAAACCACCGCGGCACCAAGGGATCTCCTCCCATACCAATATGCCGAGGCTGTCACAAAGTTCAAGCGCTATCCGCGAGTTCTGGTAGTGGCCAAGCCGGATAAAATTTACGCCCATATCCTTCATCAGTAAAAACTCGGTTCGGATCATGTCTTCTGTTAGCGCTGCTGCTACCCCGGCGCCGTCTTCATGCCGTTGTGTTCCTCTTAATAACAGCCGCTTACCATTTAACATGAAGGGGCCTTTTTGTATAAATTCGAAGTTTCTGAAACCGGTTTTTTCAACCCGGGTACAGCTGTTTGTACCATCCTGGATTGTCGTCTGAACGGTATATAAGGCCGGCAGCTCTGTTGACCATAATTGTGGTGATTTCACGCTGATCTCCCCGATCGCTATATCACCTGATAAATCCGCCAGCTTCTTTTCAAGTTGTTGTACAACCCTGCCTTTTGGATCCAATAGTTTGACAGCTACAGTTGCATTGCTGCTCTTTAAAGGATTGTAAAACCTTGCCCTGAGGCTAAGTCTTCCTGCACGTCCGTCCTTATCTGTTTCGGTTTGAACGAACAGATGTTCAAAGGATAGTGCAGGCACATATACCAGGTTCACGTATCGGTACAAGCCGCCGTACAGGTTGAAATCAGAGAGGTCAGACGGGATCATTTCGAGGTCGCGACTGTTGTCGGTCCGAATAGCAACAGGTATCTTAAGTTCTTTTTGTGATGCAGCGTTTTTTCTAAAGGCATCAACTGCATCCGTAATGTCAACCGTCCATTCGTCGTATCCACCTACGTGGCTGCCCACCAAAGTTGTGTTAACATAAACCGTAGATTTCTGACCAGCGCCTTCAAAATGTAAAAGTGTTCTGCCACCCGGATAAGGGTTCTTTATTTTGAGTTGTGTACGATACCAGGCGGGTCCCTGGTAATAATTCACATCAGGGTCAACTGCATCTTCTGCATTGACACAATGTGGTAAAGTTACGTTGGTCCACAATGGCACCTCTTCGGGATTGCCCTTTTTAACGGCTCGTACGGCCTCCCAAATGCCACCGAGATCCTGTTTTACAAATTGCCAATCGTTGTTCAACCTTGTTTTTTGTTGTCCAAATAAATACTGGCAACACAAGAGGATACCCACAGTTAAAATCGACTTCATTTTCATGTTTTTATCCCCGGGTTCTTTTTTTTGGACCGAACAGATGCTTATTAATTTGACATCGTTGCGTCGCACTCTTGTACTTGTTGGTTCTTTATTCGGCTTAACCGCCAAGGCTGAAGGCACCAAGGTTCGCAAAGGTATCTTTCTATTGTTTGAGCCGTCCCACCTTTCAAGAACCCAGATAGGCCCTGGCGGCTGGTTATTTCTTGTTTGCGTTCCTTTGCCTTACTGTCTTTTGTGGTCGCCTTCTTACTTTTATTATTCCCCTGCAGCCCTTAAGCCATTTACCTTTTTTTGTTGCTTTGCGCACTAGCGCCTTTGTGGCGCATGCAATCCCCACCAATTACTTTTACCGTCGGTTGCAGCTTCCATCATGGTAAATACCAGGGGCTTAGCTCCCGCATACAACACCACTTCCTCCCCTTTTCTAAGGTCGATTGCGACCCTATCGCCGCCTTGGTTTGTTACTTTGAATACTCTTTTACCATATGCTTTCACATCTGCGGTCAAACCTGTCTTAACAAGACAAGGTTCGCCTGCCAGGCTCTTTATGCGAATAAATTGAGTCTGCCCATTTTTACGAACAGCGCTTACTTCGAACCCACCCTTGGCAAGCAATTTATCGAACGAAGCTTCCTTCCATTCAGCAGGCACTGCCGGAAATATCCTGATCGAACCGCCCCAACTTTGAAGCAGCATTTCATTGATGGTTGTTACTGCTGATAAAGGAGTTTCAATTACGGGACCTGCTTCGAGGTACATGGTGTTGGGCTTTACCGCAAAGCGACCCTTGTCGATCATTTCATTCAGCAGTTTCCAGGTAATTGTTCCTTCACCCATCATTGCATGAATAGAGCCGGCCCCGCTGTAAGAATAACCCCGCCAGGCCTCATCATGGCTCTCCCATTGTTTTAGTGATCGTGTGATAAGATCATGGTTTGCAGTCTGGTCCCAGTTGATGTCGTATATGGGATAGATCATCAACAGGTGCGAATAGTGCCGGTGCGAAATACTAAAATCAGCGTCACGGCCGATCCGCAGGCCCAGCTGGTCCTGTGGGTAAGGTGTGAGGTTGCCCAAGATTTCTTTCCATTTAGCTGCTAGTGTGTCGTTGTATTTCAATTGGTCATTCACGTACAACAGGGTTTTTAACCCCCAATTCAGCACAGACAAGTCATAATTGGCATCCCGGGTTATGCCTTTTGGGTATTCCGGAGAATAAGTATAAGGGAGATGGTATTTGCCGTCGGCCTGTTTTTCCACCACGTTAAGGTAATAGTTGATTGCCCTCGTCAACACCGGGTAAATGCTTTTCATATAGTCCTTGTCCATGGTATGTTCATAGGCCTGCCAGTATACATGCAATAACCACGTAAGGTTACCAAGCTCGAAGGAAGCAGAACTTGCCCCGGTGCTATCATTACCTTTTAACACCCGCACCGGGGAAACCATATCATACGGACCTGAACGCGCTAAAGCAGCTGAATTGTGGTGATAAGGCGCAGGAGCGTTTTTTGAGAGATTACCAATATGATCGTCAACCATTTTCAACAGTGGTAATGCTTGTTCGATATGGTTTGAAGAGAAGAAAGGATAATATGTAAGTTGTATGTTGAGGTTCCACCAATACTTTGGCCATGGCGAGGGTTTATACCATGGACCCATGAGGTCGATAGGATATGAACCTACCCGGGTTGCAGAACCCATCTTATATTGTTGTATCCACCAAAACGCATTAAGCCTGCTGTCGGGTATGGAGATAAAACTTTTGCTGTAGAAGTTGTGCCACTTCGACCGGTGTACGTTGATCAATAATGGTACACTGGTTAAAGAAACTTCATCTAAAACCTGTTTAGCGCGTGCCTTCGAATTGTCAGCGGGGTAGGTGTTTTCAACAGTAATAATTAAAGAACTTTTGTTGGTGCTATTGTTCTCCTGCCATGCGGTTGTATAACTTCCACCCACGAATAATTGCTGGTAATTATAGTTGATATGGGCTTCCTTGGAAATAACAAAGTCGGGGTTGGATTCATATTTTGAAGCACTGTCGCGTCCAAGGGTCAAGAAGGGGCTAATTGATTTCTCCGGCATCCATTCCCAGTCAAAAAACTTTCCGGTACGGGGAGCAGTGGTATTCACCAAGATAATATCTTTTGTGGCGGGTACTAAAACCTGTAGCTGAACAGGTCCGTTGTCGGTATAAACAGTTCCGGTGAGTTCGGCGTTCCAGAGATCAAGTCGCAGGTTTATTTCCCTGATGTTTGATGAGGCCCTCCATACAAATCGTCCGATGGGCAATCGTGCCCTACCAATTGACGGATTGATGCCTGGCCTGTGATCGACAACATCGGTCCTGCCAAGGTCGAACCTGATTGCATTTTCATTTTCGCGATACACCATCACCCCTAACAACCCGTTACCCAGGAAAGCGCCTTCTTCCCATTTGGTGGACAAGCTGTCGAACACCAGGTCTTGTTTTGAAAAGAACGCCTTTTCATTCACATTGAACATCACCTGGGCCCTGGCGGGCAATACAAGTAACAGCAATATTGAATAAAACACAGACTTCATTTCCGGATCTTGAATTCAGATGTAAGGTGTAGATGCTTAATGTGATGCATTTTGCAAACCGAAATGTGGTCGGTATCTAAGAATAGCCGAAAAACGTGCAAACAGTACAAGTGTGCGACGCCCGTCCGAACCGGTTCATCTGGGTGGGCAACAATGAAGGTAATGCCAGTTCGCCCGGCCCAAAAAAGACTTCTTATCTTTTTAGTAGAAATCGTTATCCGGTAGTAATCAATATTGCGATGTGAGATACTTTCACCTGCAACTCGCTACGGCGCCCTGTTGTATTCAACTATCCGGTCCACCACATGCATGGCGCCATTAGTGGTAACGTACCCGCCGCTTCGCACTGTTGTTGCGCGCAATGTGCCCACGAAGTCATTTATTCTTATCGGGTAATTACCAGAGTTCTCAACTCTTAGGTTGATTACGCTTTCCGGGTTGCGTGGATTGATACCCTTTTTCATTAAAGTGGGCACTTCGACATTCACCGGTGTCAGGTTATCGAAATTATAAACACCGTCTACGATAAGATAACTTAACCACATTTTCACTGAATCCTGCGGATACTCTTCCCAGCTATTGGCTGGCCTCAAAGGGGAGCCCACTCTGTAATAACCAAAGTAACTGTCCGGCTGAACAAGGTTGCTTACCACACGTCGGACTGCATCATTGTGCAGGAAAATGAAGGTGCGATTTGGCTTGTTGTACTCATTGGTGTCGATTCCAGAATAGATGATGCCCTGGTACATCCGCTTAAAAACAGTATCTGCGGGAACGCTGCCAAGTGCCCGTGATTTCAGGTAGTCCCATGCGCTCATTTTTACGTTTGGGTCAAGTGTTACGGGTGTAAACTCCCAGTCGGTTTGACGTTCGAGGCCGATAAACTTTTTACATCCCGTTGAACCAGCCAATACCACAGCGGCTATTACCAGGATTGATGTGAACTTCTTTATACTACCAATCATTTTGAATATCTATTGAGCATTTTAGTAAGGAACGTTTTGAACGAGCTTTGGATTAGAGTTCAACACTGTTCTATTAATAGGCCAGAGAATGGTTCTCGGGTCACCAAACCCTGTGGGAACGGTGCCACGACGGAGTTGACGATCGCGGTAATACTGATCCATGACAGGTATAACCTTATCCGTTCTAACAAGGTCGAACCAACGTTTCGCCTCCATGTACAATTCAAGCTTGCGTTCTTCAAGGATGGCATCCTCCATCTTTGCAATGCTATTTAAATCGGCAGCAAGGTAAGCCGGTAAGCCTGCGCGCTGGTGAATGATGTTCAGGTATCGCAAGGCAGTAGTTTGGTCGCCTAACTTGTTGGCGGCTTCGGCGCGAAGCAGGTACATATCGGCAAGCCTGTAAAGCGGGAAAAGAATATTCGCCTGTGATCCATTAGGATAGGTAGTTGTACCATTTGCATTTAACAAATAAAATTTATTGAACTTATCCCTGGCCGGCACCCTAAGATCAATAGACTGGTAACCCCGAATATCTACTGGGGTAGCAACCCAGTATTTCCACACTGAATCGTCAACGATAAAGTCGCTGTTGGTATTACCTGCACCGATCAGTTCTGAGACACTTGCACCACCATCTACGATATAATCCCAGGGCAAACTCCAGATACTTTCTTTGTTATTTGTTGCATCGTTTGGTGCGGTAAAAAGCAATTTCCATTGTGCACGGGAAACGGTATCATACCTGCGCGCACTTCCGGTTCTCAATGCATCAAGCTTTGTAAACCATTCAACCGATTTGGAATAATTCTTTCGCCACATATTTACATCCTGCAGCATTGAATACATAGCGCCGAGAGATGCTTCATAAACATTAGGGGTACCGGTTGAATTTAGTGACAGTGCTACTGCCCTTTCAAGATCAGCAGTAATACTATCGAGGACCTGGTTAGCAGCCATTCTTTCGCGATACGGGTCGGTGCCGATTGTTTCGAACGGTTCATTCCAGTATGGTGCATCGCCCCACAACCTAACGATCCAGAAGTAATTGAATGCCCTTACGGCATACGCCTGCGACAGGTAATAATTTAACACCTTTTGATCTAGTGAAATAACATATTCACTTTTTATTACGGGCACATACTTTATTAAAAGGTTTGCCCTGTTTATGGTTTTATAAAAAGGACTCCAGTCTGATCCTGTGGTGTTCGCACTTAAACCGTTTACCACATATGCATCGTCGCCATAGATTGTTGTTTCTACTTCGTCGGTTCTTGCATCGCCCCAGATAGTGTAGTTGTTATCGAAAGTCACTTGCAAGCCGTCGTACATGGCAGCAAGACCGGTTTTGATATCGTCTTCGTTTTTCCAGTAAGAGCTTGCGTCGATTTCCGTTTGCGGCTTTTCATCCAGAAACTTTTTGCAGCCGGTAATGGTGATAGCTGTTGAGAGCACAAACAGCACTAATATTTTCCTCATATATCCCAAGAATTTAAAAGTTAACATTGAGTCCTAATCCAACTTCACGCCTTCGAGGATAGCGGCCGCCATCCTGCCCGATCTGCAATGGGTCGTTTGATGAAAATTCCGGATCAAACCAGCTGTAATTTGTCCACGTAACCAGGTTACTGCCATAGATGTATGCGTTTAGACCCTGCATGAAAAGTTTCTTTGCAAGCTTAGGCTTCAGGCCGTAAGTCAACCGCAGGTAAGCCAGTCGTAGAAAAGATCCGTCTTCAAGCCACCTGTCATTCATCCGCATACTACCGCGATCATTCCGGCTGGTATAAGGTGGCACCGCAGTAATATCGCCGGGTTTGCGCCACATGTCATAAATGGTTTGTGGGCGGGGAATAATGTTAGAGGTTCCGTAGTCGTCAAGGGCCCTGGCTGCGTTATTATAGATTTTGTTTCCCCACATGGTATTCAAGGTAAACGAGAGGGAAAGCTGTTTATACCTGAAAGTGTTGATGATTGCCGCGTAAAATGAAGGCTGCGCATTCCCAAGGATCGTGCGGTCTTTATCGTCAATCACACTGTCTTTGGTGTAGTTTACAAATTCAACATCGCCAGCTCTTAGCTTGGCTCCTTTACCATACAAACTATTCACCTTGCCGGTGTATGGTTTACCGTCGATCGTGTACCCGGTGAATGCTCCTGCAGCGTCGAAATTGGGTGTGAGCTTTTGCCAGTTTTCGTCGTAAGCATTTGACTCATTGTAAGCGTAAACATCTAAAGCTTTCCAACCATAAAAATTGCCTAATGGAGAACCCTGTTCAATCAGCCAGCCGGCATTACCACCGTCGGAAGTGTTTCCGGCGATAAAAGACTCGCCATTATAAAGCTGCTTTACTGTACCGCGGTAAACCGTTGTGTTGGCTATGATGTTCCAATCGTAATCTTTCTTTCGGATAGGTGTAGCATTTACGGCAAATTCAAACCCCTTTGTTTCGAAGCTGCCAAGGTTAACCCTGATGTCGTTAAAACCGGTTTCACGCGGAAGCGGCCGGTTGTACAAAAGGTCTTTTGTAGTCTTTACGTAGTAGTCTGCATTCACGGTTATCCGACCTTTAAGAAAGGTGAGGTCAAGGCCGATATTGCTTTGTATGTTGCTTTCCCATGATAAGTCTTCGTTACCGAGTGTATTGCCGTAAGCTATACCCGAAACGCCGTTGTAGTAATAACTGCCAAATCCGTAACGTTGGCGTGCTTCATAATTGCCAATACTTTCATTACCTGTTTGACCATAGCTGATCCGGAGCTTTGCATCGCTGAGGATGCTACTTGCAAATGCCATGAACTTTTCATCAGAAAAACGCCACGCAAATGCTGCGGAAGGAAACAGGCCCCATTGTTTGTCCTTGCCAAAGCGGGAGGATCCATCGTGACGAATGACCCCGTTGACACTATACCTTCCTTTGTAACTGTATTCCAGTCTCTCAAAAACGGAAGCAAGGGTATTGGCACCACCGGATGTTCTTGTTGACGTGGTAATGATCTCGCGGGCTGAGTTCAGTGTAAGCACCTGTTCATTTACATAGTTGCGGCCGGCGATAGTTGAGCTGTTCGACTGGTCTCTTTCTGCACTAAAACCTAATAAAGCAGACAGGCGGTGATCCTGGTTGAACGTTTTACTGTAGTTCAAGAACGTTTGAACCTGCCAACCAACAGCCCTCGAGAAGCCTTCGCTACCCGAGTTGGTGATACCATCGGAGTTATTGAACTTGGGGGTGAATGTAACATCGCGGCTCTCGCCATAATCCAGTCCTGCATTACCGGTAAACTTCAGGCTTTTTGATAATGTATACTCCACCTGGCTAAACAGGCTACCGGTATAATCTTCTTCATTGTTAATGTCCAGTAAAGCGATGGCAAGAGGATTTCGCCTTCCGCTGATGTACCCGGCTAACGAACCATCGGGCAGGTAGAGCCGGTAATTCGTAGGTCGTTGAAAGGTTTGGTTAATGGTATTGCCTTCATTGATATTGTTACGCTTCCTGTAGCCAAACTGAAAACGGTTACTCCATTTAAACCTGGCAGAAGGCTGAAAATCGATGTTTGTTCTTATAGATGCCTGCTTGCCCCAACTGTTGATGATTAATCCTTTGTCGTTGACAAATCGTATACTGTTGTAGTAGGAGAGATTTTTTGCGCCGCCGCTGATACTTAGGTCGTATTGATCTTTTTGAGCGAGTTGGGTAAGCGCTTCCTGGTAATCGTTATCTACATTGAACCCGGGATTCAGCGAGTCGGTGCTTCCACCTGAACTACCTTGTAGCTGGCGGAACATACGAACCTCCGTTGCATTTGCCTGTCTTAATTTATGGGCGAGCCATCCAAAGGTATGAAGGTATCTGCCATCAATTCGTGGCTTGCCCTCCTGCCCTCTTTTAGTCGTGATAATGATAACTCCATTCGCAGCACGAGAACCGTATATTGCAGAGGAAGCAGCGTCTTTCAGTACATCAATCGACTGTATATCGTTTGGGTTTAGATTAGTAGCACTCGCCCCAACTACCCCGTCGATCACGTAAAGGGGTGAATTTCCTGCGCTGGAGAAGGTCGATCCACCACGAATAGTAATGCTTCCCTCGGCGCCCGGTTCACCTGCATCATTAATGACGAGCAAACCTGCCGCCTGGCCCTGTAAGGCGTCCTGAAGATTAACAGCCTGGCGCTCTTCTATCTGCTTAGCAGACACCGATGTAATTGCCCCCGTTACGTCCCTCTTTCTTTGTGTACCATAACCTACAACAACTACTTCATCAAGACTTGAAGCAGTGGTGCTAAGGGTTACATTGATCGTTCTTCTTGAACCTACGATCTGCTCCTGCGATCCGAAGCCAACGGAAGAAAACACGAGGGTAGTTGTTGGTCCTGGAACACTTATGGTATATCGGCCACTACTATCGGTGGTTGTACCGGCGTTGCTGCCTTTAACATTCACACTAACCGCACCCACATTGTTCCCGGAAGCATCCTTAATTGTGCCGGACACCGGTATAGATTGTGCAAAGCCAGCCGACACGCAGCAAAAGCACAGGAAGGTTAATAGGAGATAAAATTGAGCTTTGCCAATAACGAGATTGGCTAAAATCCAATTAGTAGATTTTTTTTGCATATGGCAATCGTTTGAAGCTTCGCTTACCAGCGAACGGTAACGTAATTCGTAAATTTACTAAATTGGTGCAATTACGTCTTTCCTTAAATATTGCAGCTTCACAGAATTGTCATATTAATAAGCTATTTTGACATACTATCCTGTACAATCTGCCCTAATTGATGAATATGAAGGTTATTAAACGCATTGCGAAAAACTCAACAATCAATGTGTTGGATGTGAAATGCTTTCCAAGTCATATGAAAAATGGGGTAATAGGATAACCTTCTTTTTTTGTAAAAACTTAGCCTAATATCGTTGTTCCTCATATTCCGGCGCTTCTGCCAAACAAAGAAGGGCACTATGCTTGAACTTAGCGTATTGTTATCCCGGATATTTTCTGGTTCCTGCTGTTTAGCATACTGTTGATAAGCAATAGTTGTTGACCATACCAACCCGACCTTATCGTCAATACTAGGTGTGATTGCTTTCAAGGCAGGCAATTTTCAATTGCAAGTGGCTTCTGTAACATTTACCTGATGAGAAATCACGGCATGAAGTCATCATGTTAAATGCCAACGGTCCTCGCAGCTTAACATAAGCGAAAAGTGTTTTAGACAGATACGATCCTGAGTACTGATATATCTGCCGAGCAGCAAACAGATATCACAACGGTGTTTCCACTTTAACAAACTGCACGACTGAAATTACGGTACGTTTACTAGCAACGTTTTGTAGTGATCTATTAATATAAGCCGATTAAACAGAATATAAGAACTAGAAGAGCAAATATTATATTGTTGAATTCGGATATTGTTAGTATAATGGGCTAACCCAAAGCTTCGTTTTGAATTCCTACTACACCGATACTCAATTCATATAAATACCATTACGGATACTTCAAATTAAGAGCATATTTGTTGAAGACACGAACCTACCGATGTTTAAAGCCTTTTCAGGAAGGCAGAAAGGGCCTGGATACCTCGGTTCTACACCGGTGCACCCAGTACCTTGGACGTTTAGCCTACTGCGGAGTTAGTTGAAGAAGCTTGATGATAGCTTCTTTTTTTGATTAGCCGCATAGCGCCCTTAAGGTAATCACCCGCAGTTCAATTATTTTGGCTGCTTCGATCGATCCTCATTGGCTCTTTACGCAATTTAAGCAAGCCGAAGATGCTTAAATAAAAGGTGCTCGGCAATCTAAGTCTCGACTTCAGACCGGGTAATCGATCGGTGCATGTATTATAAAACAAGCTTTTTTGTAAAACAGAGCGCCCGTACCTTAACGTTTGCAGCATGGAGCCTACTTATTCCACCATTAGAAATCCTGGAACACCTCCCGTTACAAACTTTTTCTGAAGTCAACAAGGTATCCGCAGCAGTGCGCATAGAGAAAGCCTGGTACACCAGAAATTAGTATATAAGAGCCTTTTTGGCAATCCCGAACGTCTAGCTGAACTCACAAGGGAATATTCAGTTTACTAGATGGTCAATAGCTTACTTTGGTAAAAAGCAATTAAAAATCGTAAATCAACTAAACGTTGAGACCTGAACTTGCATGTTAATATAAATTACAACATACAGGAACTAACTGATAAAATAACTATTGTCTATTCGAGCTCTTTCATCATAACCATCCACAAGGGAGATTGTCTGTTTTTGAACCCTATCCGTAAACGTTGTCTCTCCGCAGGCAAATGCTTTTCTACAACCGAAGTAATATCGAAGATCGTTTGGGGTGCCTTAGAAACCTTCGACGGCCGTGCAAATTACCTTTCCGAGCAGGTAGATGTTTATGAAAAGGAGATCATGGGAAGAAATACTAATAACGATCAGATGCATGGATTATACCTCATAAAACGCGAAGCATCGCTCGCACATAAAATGAACTTTGAGTTTATGCCTGAACTAAGGCAACGGTGGGGCTATCCAGGAGTACTATTGCTTATGTTGGTAGTTGCTTTCTGTATTTATCTTTGGTTTAGGAAAAAGAGATGGTTGTAAGAGGCGCAATAAATAGAGCAGAGATTAAAGCTCTTCATTAACTTCTACTTGATTACGCATTCCTAAAGTATTGTACGCGCACACTTTTGCGTTAGTTAACTAAGTCAATCACAAACGAAGTAGTAGCAAAGAAGTTGGTTGAAGCAAAACGGTTGCCTTGTTTAAAGTAGGGTGAGCTGTTATGCAGCATTCGAAATTCAATTCTCCAAATAGCATTGTCGGTTATCTTTCTATCAATGTTTAAAGAGTAGCCGCGCATCTGGAAAGGTTGTGCATTCACAGGGGGCACAATCACTCCCGCTTTATCACTGTAGTATTCAGCTCTTGCAGCTGCAACCCATTTGTTGCCTTCATAGCGGAGAAAATGCCAGCAATAAAGGTCAGCGGCATGAAAAACACTGGTGAATACCATGTATTGAAATTAGAAGACCCGCGCTGTTTTTGTTGCATTCCATAATCAAAACCAATCGTAAATCCTAATGCCTTATTTAGCTTCCATACCGCATATAGATTATTGAAATATCGCCACTGCCTTGCACTATCTGGCTCGTTGTTGCCAACGAAAGTGCTCCAGTTGATGCTCAAGTTATCCGAAGGTGTGTATGTTAGCTGTGTACCAAGTGAAGGTGTATTATTGCCTGCTCTTCGTGTTATGCGTTGCCATCCGTTTAGAAGTAGGATAGCGGCATACCATTTCTTATTAATGGTTGTATAAGAAAGCCTTGCGCCAGCTTCGTAATAAGGCGAGTTTTCAGCAAGTATGCTCCTGGTCAGCGTCCAGCAATCTTTACTGATTGCACTTTCATATCCAATATGCGATGGCAGGATTCCTGCGTCAAGCCAGAGGTTTTCATGAGCTGATAGTTTCACTCCTGCATTGGCTTCAAAGACATGGCGCAGCACCTGAGGTTCATCAGCCAGATTATATTGTGCATAGGTTCCCGTCATTAAACCCAAAGTAGCCCTTGCTCTTTGTCTCTTATAGCTCAGACTTGCAAGTGCAAGGTTTATATTCACTTCGTTGTGCCGGTTGTAATTGTATAGAAAAGGAGCTTTTTGGTGGGTAGCAGGTTTTGAAAAGTCGTATGAATAATACGCATCTAGATATACTCTGCTTTCTAATGTCGGCTTTTGCGTTGACGTATCTTGTGCTCTGCCCGTTACGCAAGGGAATAAACTACCGAGTACAATCACTATTATGAAGGAGAATTTTTTCATTAATCATCAACTCTTTTTAGCTGCAGATTGGCAACTGGAGATACAATCAGTGGGAACTTTTCCACCACAACATTACTAGGGTCGAGCCCGAAACCTCGCTCTTCCGATAATGAGATTTCTTTAATCCAGAAATGCAAACGCATAATTAGCCTCTCCAGAATGGGTAACTCATTCTCCTGGCTGAGGTACTTCTCCATTACGACAAAGGTGAAATCTCCAACAACATTACTTTTTTCAAGACTTTCATATCTGCTCATAATGTTAACCTCCCGGTTTTGCACAAGGTCTTGTACCACTTTACGAAAGAACAGGTTTATTCTTGGTTGTACTTTAAAGCCCAGTCGAAATTCAACCCGGATAATATCATTAGGGATGATGTGTTTAACGTTGTACTCAGCAGTATAGGGATCGTCAACCGTATCGACATGGACAAACCAATAAATGTCTGCACGCTTTGGCTTCTTCACCAGCACTGAGTGGATGATCTTATGTTCAATCTCCTTTGGGTTGTCTGCTCAAGTGAGGTAAACCAAGTGAGTGGCATACTTGGGTACTGATCGGTCGTTGCTTAGTTCCTGCAGTTTTGGAATATAATCCTCAAGGCGAACAAACTCCATATACCTGTTCTTGATCTTTCGCGCCCGGAACCAGTCGTACATAACCAGGAATAAAATACCGCCCACAATTAATGTTACAAATCCGCCATGGGGAAATTTCTCTAAGTTTGCATAAAAGAAACTCAGCTCGATAGTCAGGTACACCGCCAGGTAAAGTACCACTAAAAGTGGCTTTACCCGATGGGTAACCACGTAGTTTGCAAATAGTATTGAAGTCGCAATCATCGTTACTGTGATTGCCAGGCCATAAGCCGCTTCCATATTAGATGCTTTTCTAAAGTACAGAACAATCCCAATACATCCAACATATAGTAGCAGGTTAACTGCGGGTACATAAAGTTGCCCTTTGGCTTCGGTAGGATACTTGATCTTCAATTTCGGCCACAAATTTAGTCGCATTGCTTCACTTACAAGGGTAAACGAGCCCGAGATCAACGCCTGGCTAGCAATGATTGTTGCTGCGGTGGCAATGGCAACACCAAAGTAGAGGAACCATTGAGGCATGATGCCATAGAAGGGATTGAAACCTTTCTCAATCATCTCCGGGGTGATAACCTTTCCCGTGTGATTTGCAAGTAACCATGCTCCTTGTCCAAGATAATTGATGATCAGACAGCTTTTTACAAAGATCCAGGAATAACGAATGTTCCACTTCCCACAATGGCCCAGATCCGAATATAGCGCCTCAGCTCCTGTGGTGCATAGGAATACCCCGCCTAGGATGTAAAATCCGCTTGGATAAGTTACCAATAGCTTGATGCCATAGTACGGATTAAATGACTTTAGTATAGACAAATCATCCGAAAAATGAGAGATGCCAAGCAGGGCCAACATCGTGAACCAAACGGTCATTACCGGACCAAATGATTTGCCAATAAATGCGGATCCAAATTGCTGGACAAAGAAAAGTATCGACAGGATCGCAATAACGATATATACCACCATCCATTGGCTGATATCCTGCAGGCCAGGAATCTGCTTTAATCCTTCAACTGCAGAAGTAACCGAAATAGGTGGAGTAATCATCCCATCTGCAAGAAGAGCTGCTCCTCCAAGCATCGCTGGGATTACCAGCCATTTTTTTCTGCGGCGTACCAGGGCATATAGTGAAAAAATACCTCCTTCGCCGCGGTTATCCGCCTGAAGGGTCAGGATGACATACTTGATGGTGGTTTGCAGGGTAAGGGTCCAAATAATAAGCGACAGCGCTCCTACGATGAGTTCGTTCGTGACGGTTTTTCCGCTAATAATAGCATTCATTACATAAAGAGGCGAGGTACCGATGTCGCCATAAATGATACCGAGAGCAATCAAAACCCCGGCAGCTGAAACACGATTATGCGAAGACATGTCAGACGTTTTTGGGGCCCAAAACTAGAGCAACGACATGCGGAAATTGGATAACCAGGTGAAATCCTTATAAAATCTTTATGTCCAATGCTGCTGACCACATCTGCGCTCCAAAATCTAAAAAGTACATTTGACAAAATATTTGATCCATGGATAGCTTTCTCTTTAACACCCTACCAAAGAGGCAGCAATATGCATTCAGCGTTGCTACAATCCTGTGTGTAGCGACTATTTGCTATGCGTTCTCCGGCGTCATAAGTTATCGGGTTACAGCACTTCTGCTTTTACTCACAGTTTCGTTACTTGCCATAACATTTGACATAATGCCTGTGTTACTGGCAGCGGCATTGAGTGCAATCATTTGGGACTTCTTCTTTATACCGCCTAAGTATGCGATACACGTGGAAACAACTGAGGACACGATTTTGCTGGTAATGTACTTCGTAATTGCAATGATCAACGGCGTGCTGACTAATCGCATGCGTAAAATCCAGAAAGCCGCTAGTATAAAGGAGGAAAAGGCCAATAGTGTAAAGCTTTACAACACCATTTTGGACTCTCTGTCCCATGAGTTGCGAACACCAATCGCAGCTATCCTTGGCGCAACAGACAATTTACAAGCCAATCGGAACCTGACCGATCAAGACAAAGAGCAACTGGTATACGAGATCTCCAGAGCATCATTAAGATTAAATCAACAAGTCGAAAATCTGCTGAACATCTCCAGACTTGAGTCAGGTCACATCCAACCGAACAATGACTGGTGCGACGTTGTAGAACTTGTTTATGACGTTGTAAGAAGGGTTGAAGAAAATCATGCATTGCGCAGGATCGATATTAGCGTCAACCAGGACATGCCTTTATGCAGGATTGATAAGGGAATGTTGGATCAAATCATATATAACTTGCTTAACAATGCAGCGATCCACACGCCTACAGGTTGCAAGATCGAAATTGCCATTACATGCCATGCAGACCTTCTAAGCATACTCATCCAGGATAATGGGGCAGGCTTTAAAGACGTAAACCTCCGCGATGTTTTTGATAAATTTTCTCGAACAAAAGAACTTAAGACATCAGGATCAGGTCTTGGTCTTTCAATTGTCAAAGGTTTCACTGAAGCATTAAGAGGCTCAATTGAGTTGGTACGTACAAATGAGAAAGGAGTCCGATTTATGATCTCCATTCCGGTAAAGACATCTATGTTTAAAACAATCATCCAATGAATAAGGCTGAGGTATTGGTAATTGATGATGAGCCGCAAATCAGAAAAGTGCTCGAGATCACCCTTAAAAGCAACGGTTTTAGCTTTAGATCTGCAGCAACTGCAAGAGAAGGTTTAATAATGGCTTCAAATCATCCGGCCGAACTTATCATCCTTGATCTCGGACTTCCTGACGAAAGCGGCCATGTTGTCTTGGAGAAGTTGAGACAATGGTACACAAACCCTGTGATCATACTTTCCGTCCAAAAAAATGAAGAAGACATTATCAAAGCATTGGATAACGGAGCAAACGATTATCTCTCAAAACCTTTTCGCACTGGCGAATTGTTGGCACGTATGCGTTCTACACTACGTACCATTAACACCGAGGAGGGCGAAACCGTTTTCCACTTAAAAGATTTAAAAGTTGATTTAAGCACCCGGTCAGTTTGGAAACATGACCAGTTAGTAAAACTAACGGTAACAGAGTACAATTTGTTAGCCTTGCTCATTCGCAACGAAGGAAAGGTAATGACACATCGATACCTTTTAAGAGCCATTTGGGGCCCTGGATATATCAGTCAATCACAGTACCTAAGAGTATTCGTAGCCCAAATCAGAAAGAAGATTGAAGACGACCAAAACAGGCCAAAATACTTGTTAACTGAAGCCGGGATAGGTTACCGCTTTGTAAGCACCACAAGTTGAAATCAGAATTACTTGTCGCAATCTGCATGACGTTTCAAAGCCGAATTAATACTGCATCTGGCGTTTTACCTGTAGAGCTGTTGGAAGTCGAACTCTTGTACTTATCTGATCATTGTTTCAAACCCATCCTGAACATAGATGACATTACTTGTAAGTAACTTAACCCACATCCTCTATCTACAAATGTTTGTAATTGCAGTTGTGGCATACTTTGGTTTTCGGTAGTTTGTAGTACTATGAACACGACTTAAAAAGGTTGCTACTCGATGTAAATGGGGCAGTTTCGTTGGTCAAATACGCCATGCCTTAAAAGTATAAAAGTAAGATTTCGGAAGATTTAGACATGGAGCAAGCACCCCACAATGTTAACGAAATCCATACAGCTAACAAAACAAGCAAAACAAATGTCCGATCCTAGTGACTGTCTGATTGACCCTTGGATTCTTCCGTGGCTCTTTCGGAACTTGGCGAAGCACTTCCTGATTAAATGGAGCTGTTCTACAGAGTAGCGGAAAGGCTTCTATGTCCATAAAGATCCCATTACGGATATAAAGGATGAGTCGGGAAGCTTATCTTTTCGGAAAGCTTTATATTCGAGAGAACTAAATATCGCTTATTATGAATTTCAAGTTTTTGGGTTCAAGTGGAAGCAGTTTCCCTACAAGTTTTGCCCGTAAGCTTGAAGTCGGAAAGAAGCAGCATGTAGTAACGTCGTTCCATGCAACAGTTAAGTTGCCATTATACTCAACAGAAAGTAAGTCCCAAGATCTCGAAATAACCTGGCAATATAGATTAATAGAAGAACTGCAGGAGAAATTCTATTTCTACAAGTGTATCGATTTTAGAATATATGACATAGAAATTGAGCCGAGTGAAGAGATTCTTAGAAAATTGATTGAAGAGTCATTCGATCATTATATTGGTGAGTATGAAGCTCAAAAAAGACTAACCCCAAACCTTAATCAACCTCCCACCCTAGATAATTCAACCTTGGAGATAGCAGTTTCAAAAATCAAAAAAGCTCTCAATAACGTATAGAAAAACCGCTCCGCTTGAAACATATCAGCTTTGGTTTTCAGGGGATCCTTCAAATTTAAAGGTAGAATAGGCTTTTCGCTCGGGCTTATTGTTTTTCCGTAACATATTTGGCATTGATCCTTTGAGTTTTTAGAACCAATCCTGACCATGTGAAGTGTGCTGACGGTTCGATCCTCCAGCTTCTAAAGACAAACAGCTTTTTCGCTTTAACGGCCTTTATAACTGTTCCAGTTCGATCACCCTGTTCCGTTTTCACGCAAAAACTCCTAGAAATTCATACCTGAAAGCAGGGTGCTGCCGTGCCTAATACTACTATCATAAAATTTATATCAGTAACCTATCCGTAATACTTGCGTTTCGGAATTGTCATAGTCTTATTGCGGGAGCCAGTACCCGTAATTTCCTTCTTTATGTTAAGCGTATTCAAGATGTAAATTCCGCTGATATTGACCCCCCTATTCCGGTGATGTTGACCCCCTTTGTAAAAGTGGATGATCAGTAAGCAAAGAGCGGTTATGAACTGGAGTTAAGTAATTCTCGAATGTAT
>NZ_SMSK01000021.1 GCF_004354985.1 Segetibacter sp. 3557_3
AAAGCAAGAAGCAGCATGATAACAAATAGCAGTCCTGTCAAGCTCAAACAGCCGATGACTATTGGCAATCCTCTTGAGCTTTCGAGAGGAGTTGCATAGAAGTGCGACGCAACGATGTCGCCAAATGTTCCTCAGCTCGTTACCAAAAAAATCCTGGTATCGAACTCCATTGTGTATGGCAATTACCTCGATGTTGATTTATTGCCCTACTTGCCGGAGAGCATTGCTTGTAGAAAATGAACCATCTGGTGCAGGGTGGAGAACAGCGCCTCCTTTTGTCTATTTATTACAACGCATGTGAACATTTAAACCTTGTTGGCCGTCTGCATGGATCGTTTTAGATCAACATGCAACCGGTGATCCAAGGCCTTACATGCACTAAGGCGGTTCGATACAATTAAGTTTGGTTGGCCGCATTATACTATAGGCACAAACAGGTACCTATTGGTCACACGAACCCAACCTTGATTAACAACCTTTTTAATCAAGCCACCCAGAGAGGTGTTTACTTGGTTGCATATGCCACGCAATTGCAAACAAAGTTGATCAACGGTTGGAATGTAAGTGATTGTATGGTATCTTTTGTGTTAAACTCAGCTGATGTCAACCAACTTAAATGCAAAGTTCTCGCTACGTGTTGCATCAGAAAACGACCGCCAGCAGATATATCGTATCCGACACCAGATTTATGCAAAAGAATTAAAGCAACATGCCGTAAACACAGAAAGTGAACTTAAAGATACACTTGACTTAAGCAATCACTATATCGTTGCCATGGAAGCTACAGCGGTGATCGGATTTATTAGTATTACCACACCGGTATCCCCGACCTATTCAGTTGACAAGTACTTTACCCGTTCTTCGATACCCTATGCTTTTGATGAATATCTGTACGAGATCCGCCTGCTTACCATAGTTGCATCGAAACGCAGGAACTCGCTGGCATTCGCGCTGATGTTTGCGGCCTTTCGCTGGGTACAGTCGCACGGCGGAAAGTATATCGTTGCTATATGCCGATCCGACATCCTGAGCATGTATACAAAAGCAGGACTTGTGCCCCTATACTTACAGGCTGCATCCGGTGCGGTATCTTATGATTTGTGTACCGCCGAGGTTGCAAAGCTTGACCAACAGGTTCGATTACATTTAAGCTCCTATCGGGCATTAGCACGTAGGGTTGACTGGCAACTTCCGTTTAAATTCTTCTCACCGCCTCCGTGTTATCATGGTGGATCATTTTTTGAGGCCATTGGTGAGGACTTGCAGAACATTGGAAATGCCGGCAGCATTATCAATGCAGATGTGCTTGACGCGTGGTTCAATCCCTCTCCAATGGTACTCGGGATGTTGGGTGCACATTTACCATGGCTATTGAAAACGTCTCCTCCAACCCATGCTGGTGGACTAATTAAGGTGATTTCGGAGGAGCGTGGCGTAAGGGTTGAATCCCTGTTACCAGGCGCCGGATCGTCCAACCTGATATTTGCTGGTCTTAAGAGCTTTTTGAATGCAACATCCAAGGTATTGATACTCGATCCTTGTTATGGAGAGTATATTCATGTGCTGGAAAAAGTAATCGGATGCGAGGTTACCCCTTTCACCTTAAGTAAAAGACAGGGATTTGTTGTAGACACTTCTGCTTTGCGAACCGAAATGCAGAAAGCGTATGACATGGTGGTATTGGTGAATCCAAATAGTCCAACTGGTTTACATACTCCAAGAGAAGAAATGGTAAACTTGTTAAAGTCCATTCCGTCAACTACACTTGTATGGGTCGACGAAACTTATGTTGAATATGCGGGTCCTAACCAGTCGTTGGAGGTGTTTGCGAGTAGTACAGAAAACGTGATTGTATGCAAATCGATGAGTAAAGTTTACGCCCTTAGCGGGGTCAGGGCTGCATACCTTTGTTGTTCTCCTCACCTGATCGAAAGTTTAAAAGTACTTACTCCACCATGGTCTATAAGTTTACCCGCTCAGGCTGCAGCGATAATGGCCTTAAAGGATAAGGACTACTATTCGGCAAGGTATGTGGAGACGAAGCACCTGCGCGAAAATTTGAGACAGCAGCTATGGGAGATCGGCATTCGTGAGGTTATACCTGGAGTAGCCAACTTCCTGTTGTTTTATTTACCAGTTGGCATTTCAGGAAGTAGATTTTTGCACCTCTGCAAAGCACAGGGACTTTACTTACGGGATGTAAGCAATATGGGAAAAAGCCTTGCCGCAAACGCCGTTCGCATTGCGGTAAAAGATGCAGAAACCAACAACAAGATGGTTGGGATTATTAAAAGTACGCTACAACAGTTGATGGAAACGCAGCTAGGCGAAATGGAAACTAGTGCGGGGTATGACAAAGTATAGCTGTCTGTTCTCCTGCTTGCATGTACCTCGTTCAGCATACATCTAAATGTCGCATTAATGTAGCAGAAAGAACAAAACGAGTTCAACGGACATGCCTACTATAAATAGGGTGGAAGCCCAGGCTAAATACTCGCTTTCCAGGATGTGGTAGAGGCCAATTGTTATGAGAAAAAGATTCTCTGTTACTTCAGGGCGCCACAGAAACTTTGGGCAAAACAGCTCCTTCAACCAGACATCGGTAAATCGTCCTGTACTGACACCGCAGCATTTCAACAACGCCGGTGGAACACACAACATATTTTTACGCCATATTTTTTGGGAATAACAACGTGAAAGTTGCCCCGAAGCCTTCCTCACTACTTGCACGGATGGTTCCATTGTGCCTGTCCATGATAGTTCTGCAAAGGGATAAGCCGAGACCAGTACCTTCAAAATCATTGAAACTGTTTAATCTTCGGAAGGCTTTAAAAATTGACTCCGAAAATTCTTCCTTAAAACCAATGCCGTTGTCTTGAACCGTGATTTCGAAGTAGCTGTTATTTGTATAACTCGTGCCTGCTTCCGGGGTTGAAGCGTTAGTATAGCTTATTTGAATCATTGGTTGTATACCGACTTTCGAGAATTTTAATGAATTGCTGATTAAGTTGTAAAAAAGTTGGTGGATTAACAAGTCGGTCCCGTAAACATCAGGTAAAAAATCGATATGTATGATTGCATTCTTTTCGCTTATAAGAACTTCCAGGTCAACCAGTACCTGGCCCAACAGATGATTTAAGCTGATGAGTTCGAAAGTGCTTTCAATCCTGGTTGCAGTTGAATACTCCAAAATGCCTTCAATCATAGTTTTAAGCCTTTCTGAAGCATTGATAATCTTTGAAAGGTATAATTCCGCTGACGGCGATCTGTTGGGCCCAAGTTCATCTTTGAGCTTATCAGCAAAGATCATGATTTTTCGGACTGGCTCTTTGATATCGTGGCTGGCGACATGGGCAAATTGTTCCAGTTGCTTGTTAGAGCTTTCCAGTAACGCTTGTTTTTTCTGCAACTCAAGTTCGTTTATTTTCTGCTGGCGGATATCCCTGATAAAGGAAATGAATGCATTACGACCATCAAGCATAGTGCTGGATATGGTAAGCGATATAAAGAACTCCTCACCCTTTCTGTTTAACGCTGTAATTTCAACTGTTTTATTTAGGGGATGGGCCTGACTTGCACCAAGATATCTTTTCATGCCCTGGTAATGTGCCTCGCGGTGCTGCTCAGGAATGATTGTCTTAGATAGCGGTTGGTTAACTATCTCTTCCGCGGTCCAACCAAACAGCTTTTCCGCAGCCGGGTTCCAGAATATGATGTCGCTATCTTGATTGATAACGATTATAGCGTCGGGAGCATTTAAGAACAGTTGCTGTAAATTGAGTTCACTTGCCATGATAGTTTGAAGGAAGGTGTCGTTCCTGGTTGAGCTTTCGCTGTCATTTACCAGATTATTCAAAAATACGCCCTTCGTTGGTGGGACCGGGAGTTTATATCTTCGAAGCGTATTTGAATACTTTTCAGGGTGCCGGATTGTACTCCGGTGACTCAAACATATCAAGATCTAAGCTTGTTTATAAAACGAAGCTACCCTTTACAGACGTTAAAGGAACATTGTTGTGGAGCGGTCGACTTGTTTTTGACACCCTCGACCAACACGTATTGAATTGCACACATAATTGGAATCTTCCTTAATTAATAAAGGTTCCTCCTATCCACTAAAACGAAACTCAGGTAGGTCAGAGCAATGGGGAAAGCGCTTTGGCCCATCCTGGATGATCCTGGTTCGGTTGAACGACTCTTCTGTGTTTGTATAGATGCAAGGACCATTCTCGCTAATGATGCCGAGGTACAAAACATCGGCATCTCACGAGATACTATCTGTCGACAACAGCGACTCAATTGGATCCCGATGTAATGACTGACGGGTATTCCGTTTGTAACGCAATATCACTTCGAGGGCACCGGGAGAAAGGGGCGCTCCCAGGTGCGCGGTCAGCTACTTTATAATATATGGCATAGGTTTTACATGTGTCTCACCAAAACTTCTGCAGTATGCCGGTATTACTCTTGTTTCTGATACTCACCGAACTTTGTACAATAGGAATTGTGTTTTTCGGAATTCACCTGTTCCGGGAGTGGTACTTGTGGAAGGATACCCTTGATGACGAATATGCCCTTCGCTGCCTTTACGGCGCTCTTGCACTGACCGCTTATTCTTTGTTGGGAAAATTTCCTGTTTCCTGGATATTGAGCAAGTCGCATAAAGATGAAGATGAGCCTACCCAGGAACATAGTAAGAATAGTTAACAGCTTAAACGGCCGGATGGCTCCTTGATCCATATCGAGTTCATGGGTGACAATAAATTGCAGCCCATTCTTTTCGTGCATGGATGGAATGAAAACAGTACCGCCTGGTATTACCAAAAAAAACAGTTTAGTAAGAATAATTATGTTATCCTGATCGACCTGCCAGGTTTGGGTAAGTCGAAAAGACCGGATAACAAAGATTTTTCGTTGCAAAAAATGGCTGCAGACTTAGAAGCCGTCATAGAGCATTTAAAGCTTTCTAAAGCCATCTTGTGGGGGCATAGTATCGGAGGGATGATTATACTTACTTATCTCACCCAAACAGCTAAAGACGTCGGGCAAAAAGTTAAGGGTATCATTTTGCAACACACTACGTTTACCAACCCTACTTATACCAGCATTGCCAGCACCTTACTACCGAAAATCCAAAAAGGGGTCCTTTATCCTATTTGTTATATTATGATCGCACTTTCCCCTGTGTTTTGGCTTAGCAAGTGGATGAGTTACTTAAATGGTAATATGCTTATCTCAACCCGGTTCTTAACCTTTGCCGGAACCCAAACACCTGCGCAACTGGATTTTATCTCGCGGCTTTCGGCTATGGCACCGCCTGCCGTTTTTGCACGCGGTATGCTTGGTATGATGAAAACCTATGATGTGAGCCAGGATTTACTTAAAGTTACCGTACCTACCCTAATCTTGGGCGCTGAACATGACCGGCTTACCAAACCTGTAGCAAGTGAGTATATGAATAAAAACATCCGCAACAATGAGCTTGTTATGTTATCACCAGCCGGGCACCAGGGCCTGATTGAAAGACATGTTGAAACGAATGATGCGGTTGAGAAGTTTATCAAAGGCTTGCGGTAATAGCCATGATGATTGTTGAAAGGCTCCTTTAACTGAAGGAGCTTTTTTTTGTAAGGACCCCGAGCCCGCCTTGAAGCACCCGGCAAGTAGTAACAGCTTTGGTTTGCGAGTGTATTCGAGCCGAACCTGCCTAACAGAAGTGGAGCTCGGAAATGGGATCTCCCCCTCAAAATTGGGTTTAACGACCTACGCAAGTATGGCACAAACTAATATATTTAAGTCAGCGCCGGTAGACTAACGTTTGCAGCATGGACCCCACTTATTGCTTATTGAAATCTCGGAGACTCCCGGTCTTAATCTTTTCTGAAGTTATCCAGGTAGCTGCAACAGTGCGCAACAAGAAAGCCTTGTATAGCACCGATGAATATTTAAGCGCCCCGTTGGCGATATCTGCACTTCTGGTGGAACTCACCAGGCAATAAGCAGTTTCCAGGATTGCTTAACACAATACTTTCTGCAAGAAGGATAAGGCGGGAAGTATCAGCCCTATGTTCCCTGTTAGGTTTTTCAACATCGGAATCTTCGCTACCCATCTAAAAACAGGGCACAAGCTTACCACCCCGGAGGCATGAGTAGGTTCCGCAAACAACAAAAAGCATAGGGGCTGTTGCACGTAACACCTTCCAGAGCTTAACGCCTTGTCCATCAAGGCGGAACATGTCATGAAAAGTGAGGGTTTTTGCTACTGTTTGAAAGAAGTTTTTTGGCACAAACAAGCAATAATGTAGAAAAGCGGCTAAAAACATGACTGGATTCAATCATTTTAACACATTTTAGATAACTTCATCGTTTTAGTATATACGCTTAAACAGTTCGCTCACCTCTTAACGATTAACGTAACGCCATGATCATTGCAAAACGTATTTTCATTTGGTTCATTTGCCTCTTTTCTGTTTGTTTTATTGGTGCTACCTGGAAAATCGCGGATGCGCCCCGGCGGCTTGAGATCTTATTCCTGGGTCATAAAAGCAAGCACCACGACTCGCAACTTCTTGCAGACATCTTGAACAAGGAGTACTTCAAAGACGGTATTAACATTACCTACACCAACGATCCAAACGACATGAACGATGCATACCTCAAGCATTTCGACGGCTTGGTGTTGTATGCCAATCACGATCAAATCACAAAAGACCAGGAAAAAGCCCTGCTGGGTTTTGTAAGAGGAGGAAAAGGATTTATACCCCTTCATTCCGCGTCGTATTGCTTCCGGAACTCACCCGAAGTCGTGGAAATGATTGGCGGCCAATTTGCGAATCACAAAACCGACTCTTTCCCAGCCGTTGTGGTAAAACCAGACCACCCTGTTATGAAGGGAATCAATGCATTTACTACCTGGGATGAGACCTATGTGCATACAAAAATCAGTAAGAATATAGAAGTGCTTTCGGAAAGGGTAGAGGGTGACCATCATGAACCTTATACATGGGTAAGGCCCTTTGGCGATGGTAGGGTTTTCTATACTGCCTATGGCCATAATGAAAAAACATTCAATAATCCTGGTTTCTTAAACCTTGTAAAAAACGGGATACTTTGGGCTGTAGGAGAAAAAGCAAGTGCAAACCTTGCTGCATACAAAATCGCCCAGCCGAGCTATAGTGAGGCCCAGATCCCGAACTACGAAAATCGTAATCCTGCTCCAAAGTTGCAGGCTGCGTTAACACCAGAGCAGTCCATGTCGTTAATGCAGGTACCTCCGGGATTTGAACTTCAGTTATTTGCTTCCGAGCCCGACATCGTTAACCCGGTCTTTATGAACTGGGATGAGCGTGGAAGATTGTGGGTAATTGAAACGGTAGACTATCCAAACGAAGTAAAAGAAGGGGATGTCGGAGACGATCGCATTAAAATACTGGAGGACACGAACGGGGACGGTAAGGCAGATAAGTTTACCGTTTTCGCCGACAAGCTGAATATCCCTACAAGCTTTGCCTTTGTTAACGGTGGTATTGTTGTAAGTATCGCCCCTTCATTTCTATTCTTAAAAGATACAAATGGAGATGATAAGGCTGATATCAGACAACCAGTTATCAGCGGCTGGGGTAAATCGGATACACATGCCCAGGCATCTAACCTTCGATATGGGGTCGACAATAAAATATGGGGTGTTGTAGGTTATTCCGGGTTTAATGGCAAAGTAGGGGATAGTACCATGAGGTTCAGTTCGGGTGTTTACCGGTTTACACCGGATGGCAAAAAACTTGAATACCTGTCGAACACCAGCAACAACACCTGGGGATTGGGCTTTTCTGAAGATTTTGATGTATTTATTTCAACCGCAAATAATACACATACAGCCTTCTATGGTATGGACAGGAAGTATCTGGCTATGGCTAAAATTGATGAGTCTGGCGTAGAAAAATTAGATGCGCACTACGAAATGCATGTGGCAACGAAAAATCTTCGGCAGGTCGATGTATTTGGCGGGTTTACCGCAGCTGCAGGTCATAGCCTGTATACCGCCAGAAATTTTCCTAAAGAATATTGGAACAGGGTTGCCTTTGTAAACGAGCCAACGGGCCGTGTGGTTCACCGCGCGTTCCTGAAGCAAAATGGTGCCGGTTTTATAGAAGATGGCGACGGGTGGAACATGCTTACAAGTGCAGATGAATGGGCCGGGCCGGTACAAACAGAAGTGGGTCCAGACGGAGCTGTCTGGGTAGTTGACTGGTACGACTTTATCATTCAGCATAACCCGACTCCTTCACCTCAGCGCGGTGGATACCAGGCAGAAAACGGGAAAGGTAATGCCTATATCAATCCTTTAAGGGACCATGAACGTGGACGCATTTACCGGATCGTTAATAAAGAAAACGATGCGCGTAATACGCTTAGTTTAAATAAAAATGACAGCAAAGGACTAATCAGCGCCCTTTCAAATAACAATATGTTCTGGCGTTTACATGCCCAACGCTTACTTGTTGAGAACAAAGACAAGACTGTTTTACCGGAGTTATACAAGCTGGTTCGAAACGAAAAAGCTGATGAAGCGGGTCTAAATCCAGCTGCAATTCATGCACTTTGGACCATGCATGGCCTACAGGTTTTGGATGGCACTAATAAAGAAGCATTCGATGTTGCTACAAAAGCGTTGTCACATCCTATTGGCGGGGTACGCCGTGCAGCCATCCAGGTTTTACCGCGCACAGCTGCTACATTCCAGGCCATCCAGAGATCAAAGGTGTTGGATGATTCCGATGGAAGGGTTAAGCTGGCTGCAATTCTTGCACTGACAGATATGAATGGGACTCCTGAAGTAGGGGAAGCATTGGTTGACGTCGCTCTAAAGCCGGAGAATGAAAAAGACAACTGGTTGAAGTACGCAATAACAGCGGCTGCAACCAAACACCAAACACATTTTGCGGCAGCTTATGCAAAAAAAGGTGCTGGTACTGCGGCAAGCAATATCGGTTCCGCCTCTTTTGCTCAACGCCTTTCCGTATTAAATCGCATTACAGCCATTCCCCTTCAGGCACGCAGGTTTCCCGGCGCAGCTCCATTAGAAGCTCCTGATGTAATCAATAAGGAGATCAACATTACAGGAGAACTGTCAAAAACCAGGGATCTTCCTTATGACGGTTTAATAGTAGCGCATGGGGATATTGTAAACGGCTACGGCTTATTCATGAAAGAAAACAAATTGTTCTTCCAGGTAAACCAGGGTGGTAAACAGTTTGTGGTTAATAGTGAACCGTTGTCGTCTGCTGCTAAAGTTACTTTTAGCGCGTCCCTGTTAAAAGAAGGTGCAATGACCCTTTCCGTTAACAACAAACAGGTTGCAAATACACTTGCGTCAGGATTGTTTAGCCAGACTTTTAAATCCGGTCTTAGGGTTGGATTAGAGGACAAACAAGGTAAGGACAAGGTTGCTGAATATCCGGATACCTTTAGGTTGCGGAGCCAGCTGGCAAAAGGGCGGTTAGAAGTCTTTACACCGGGTTCGCCAAAAAGCCTGGCAGCTGCTCCTAAGGCAGCCGTTGCAAAAACCATTTTAATGGGTGTGATCAAGGATGTGATGAAGTTTGACAAAGCAGTCATCACCGCAAAAGCCGGCACAGTAGTTAGCCTCGTATTCCGTAACCCGGATCATATGCAGCATAATTTTGTTTTAATCAGACCCGGAACAACGGAAAAAGTAGGTGCAGCAGCTGATAAACTTGCAACAGATCCCAACGGTACAAAGCTTAATTATGTTCCAAGAATGGCGGAAGTATTAGCTGCAACCCCGCTTGTGAACCCCGGCGGCAAAGTCACCATCACATTTACCGTACCCGATAAGCCCGGCGATTATCCGTATGTCTGTACATTCCCCGGACACTGGAGGATCATGAAGGGTGTCATGAAGGTTACAAAATAAGCCGGTATAAATAGATCGGATCAGCTAATGTTCCATTGCTGTAAAACACTGCCGTTAACACCAGCAGAACAAGCACCAATATGTTGTTTTCTCAAGAATTTTTTTGGGGACCAACAGCAATTGATTGCTCAACATCGTTGTGTCACTCACTTGTACGGCATACCCCTATTTACCAAATAATCACTACGTAAACAGTCAAACAATAAAAGACAAAAACGAAAAATGCAAATACAAGAAACCGCTGTCGCGGCTCCATCAGGAAAGGATATGAAGTTATTTTATGCCTGTTTTGTTGCATTGGTTACAACTGCTTTTGGGTTTATAACAAGAGCCGTCGTGTTACCTCAGTGGGGTGTTGAGTTTAACCTTACGCAAACCCAGTTGGGCGAAATAGCGGGGGTGGGCTTGTGGCCATTCGCTATCAGTATTGTTTTGTTCAGTCTTATCATCGATAAGATCGGCTATAAAACAGCGATGATCTTTGCATTCGTCTGTCATCTTAGTGCAGCAATTATTACCATTTTCGCCGACGGTTACTGGATGTTGTATATCGGTACGTTTATCGTTGCGATTGGTAATGGTACGGTCGAAGCGGTAACAAACCCGGTTGTTGCTACCATGTTTCCCAGGGCTAAGGTGAAGTGGCTGAGCATCCTGCACGCCGGTTGGGCAGGCGGCCTTGTACTGGGTGGTGTCATGGCCCTGTTACTGGGAGAAGAAACAAAGTGGGAGTATAAAATAGCGCTGATTATATTACCTACGCTTATCTATGCCATAATGATGATACCCCGGAAATTCCCTGTGAATGAAAGGGTAAAGGCAGGAGTATCCTATAAAGAGATGTTACAGGAAGTTGGCGCCGGCGGAGCTTTGATTATTGTGGGCCTCATCGTGTTCCAGTTGGGAGCTGTATTCGGATGGCCACTTGCAGCAAACATTGTTCTTACGCTGTTGATTACCGGTTTTTTCTGGATGTATACCAAAAGTTTTGGCCAGCCACTTTTTGTATTGCTTTTATTAATCATGATACCGCTCGCTACCACCGAACTGGGTACCGATAGTTGGATCAGTGACCTGATGTCTCCTGAAATGGGCAAGTTAGGTTTACAGGGAGGTTGGGTGCTGGTTTATACATCTGCAATTATGTTTGTCCTTCGATTCTTTGCGGGCGATATAGCACACAAAATTTCCCCCTTGGGGCTACTTGCCACCTGTTCGGCCATTGCTGCAATTGGCTTGTATATGATGTCTTTTTCGTCGGGGGTAATGATTTTACTCGCAGCCACCATTTATGGTTTGGGAAAAACCTTTTTCTGGCCAACTATGCTTGCGCTTGTTTCTGAACGCTTCCCCAAAGGCGGCGCGCTAACGCTTAATATAACCGGTGGATTGGGTATGATTGCAGCAGGTGTTATTGGTGCGGGTATCCTTGGCTTTATCCAGGACAAATCAGTGGACTCAAAAATTGCAGATTACGATAGCCAAAACAATACTGCGATCCATAGTACTTATGTTACCGAAAAGAAAACCAGTTTGTTTGGCGACTACGGCGGCCTTGACCAGAATAAACTTGCAACCGCAAGCGACGCTGATAAAGAAACTGTCGTAACCATACGCGAAACGGCAAAGAAAGAAGCGTTGCGTTACATTGTTATCTTCCCACTCATTATGCTGGTAAGTTATCTTGCACTTATGGCGTATTTTAAATCGAGGGGCGGGTATAAACCTATTGTGCTTGAAGAAGAAGCCCCCGCAACACCTTATTAATTTTTTCAGCTATGTCGTTACAAGTTAAGTTTGGTGTTTCTACCTGGCTCTGGACATCGCCTTTTACTACAGCATCAATTTCAACATTATTTCCAAAGATCGCAGAACTGGGCTTTGATGTGGTGGAAATTGCGGTGGAAGATCCGATGCTGATAGATTCAAATGCGGTTGCAGCAGGACTGAAAGAATATGGCTTACAGGCAGTTGTTTGTGGTGCTTTTGGGCCTTCACGGGATCTTACGAACGACGATCCCGCTGTTCATGAGAATTGTTTTGCTTACCTGAGGTCATGTTTCGACTTATGTAATACACTGGGTACTTCTTTTTTAGCCGGACCCATGTATTCAGCAGTAGGTAAAGCGCGAATGGTTCCGCCTGAACAACGAAAGCGGGAGTGGGATCTGGCCGTTAAAAACCTTCGTATCGCCTGTGAAATGGCGGCAGCAAGAGACTTGCAGTTAGCTTTGGAACCGTTAAACAGGTTTGAGTCCGACCTGGTAAACACGTCGGCAGATGTATTGCGCCTGATAAACGATATCTCCCATCCGGCGGCCAAAGTTATTTTGGATGGTTTTCACATGAATATCGAAGAGCCCGATGTGGAGCAAGCGATTATAAACGCGGGCGACAAGCTTATCCATTTCCAGGTATCTGAAAATTATAGGGGAACCCCCGGAACAGGTCAAACGCGGTGGGATGCTTATAAAAGGGGACTTGAAGCAATAAATTATAATGGTGTTGTATCAATCGAAAGTTTTACCCCCGATAACAAGGAGTTGGCAGGGGCAGTTTGTTTCTGGCATCCCATGGCGGAGAGCCAGGATGGATTTGCTTCTGAGGGGCTTAAATTTTTAAGGAATTTACTTGCTTCCTGATCTTTAGCGGGATATCACATAAGGGGGGTCAACCCGGATAACAAGACGGCCTTCCCGGATGATCAGCAGACGGGGTCAAAATCCGCCAGTCGCCAACATAGGGGAGTGGAAGAAGTAGGCCGGAATCCTTAATGGTCTTCCATGACGGGAGGTACAGGCTGAGCAATTAGGAAAGGTTACCAACACAGGCAGTAAGCGTTTGATGTTGGGGTATTAGTATGGCAATAACACGATCTTAAGATTAGAACCATCTTCAAAAAAATATATCATCATGGAAAACGACAAATTCAACGTTGCAATCGTGGGCTTAGGTTTTGGCGCAGAGTTTATACCCATATACCAGCGTCATCCTTACGCCAACATGTATGCAATATGCCAGAGAAATACCGACAAGCTAAACGAAGTTGGGGATGCATTTGGAATTGATAAAAGGTATGATGACTATAGCAAATTGCTTGCAGACCCGGCAGTGGATATCGTTCATATCAATACCCCTATCCAGAGCCACGCAGAACAATCGATTGCTGCGTTAAGGGCTGGTAAGCATGTAGCCTGTACTGTTCCAATGGCCACCACAGTTGAGGAGTGCCGGCAGATCGTAGAAGCAGTAAAGGAAACAGGGCGTATGTATATGATGATGGAAACCGTGGTCTATAGCCGTGAATTCCTATTCGTAAAAGAGATGTATGAAAATGGCGATCTGGGTAAGCTTCAGTTTCTTCGCGCTTCACATCAACAGGAAATGGCGGGATGGCCAGGCTATTGGGAAGGGTTGCCTCCAATGCATTATGCAACCCACTGTGTAGGTCCTGTGGTTGCCCTGGCAAAGGCCGATGCTGAATACGTATCCTGCTTTGGCTCTGGGCGAATTGATGAAAATCTTATTGGTAAATATGGCTCTCCGTTTGCGATTGAAAGCTGTCATATAAAGTTTCGCAATTCTGATCTGGCTGCCGAAGTCACCCGTTCCTTATTCAACACCGCGCGCCAGTACCGTGAAAGTTTTGATGTTTACGGTTCCAAAAAGTCGTTTGAATGGACCCTGGTTGAACATGAAGAGTCAGTTATACACACTGGTGAAACACCTGAAAAAGTAAAGATACCTGACTACGCACACCTATTGCCGCAAGAAATTCAAAGTTTTACAACAGGCGGGGTTTATGATGCCGACAGCAAACAGCACCTTTCGTTTATCCAGGGTTCGGGGCATGGCGGCTCGCATCCACACCTTGTACACGAATTCCTTTCCGCCCTCAAAGACAAGCGGGAACCTTTTCCAAATGCAAGACAATCTGCAAATATTACCTGTGTTGGTATTTTGGCCCATGAGTCTGCCATGCAAGGTGGGGAGAAGAAATATTTGCCTGATTTCACATTGAGTTAATCTGATTGAGACCAACAGTAAATTGTTTTAGATACAAGAACAGATCGAAGATTAAGCAGCTTCGTTAATCTCACAAACAAACACCTTTATGAAAAGTAAGCTGATTTATGTTTTAGCGTTGGTACTTTTTACCAACGCTTGCAGCGAGACAAAGAAAGACGCTGAGGCTACCAAAGCACCCGACACGCAAGCTGAAGCGCCACCACCACCACCTGCGGCACCCACCCGGAAAAATGGTTTAACCCAGGAGGACTATGATAAGGGACTGGCATTAGTAGTTAAGTCGGATTGCCTTAACTGCCATAAAGTTTCAGAAAAATTTGTCGGACCCGCTTATAGAGACGTATCCAATCGATACACGGCAAACCCCGACACTATCAACATGCTCGCAACCAAAATCATTAAGGGTGGTGTAGGACGCTGGGGACCGATACCGATGACCCCTCACCCCACACTTCCAAAAGAAGACGCTGTTCAAATGGTTAAGTACGTGCTTTCCATCGAATAGCACTATCACGTACGTTGCTAAATCTTACCCGACATCAACTGCATCGCTGAAAAGTGATATGCTATTTGCTACCCGGTTTTTTCCGGGGGACTGGCAGGCGACAGTAATTTTGAGCGGGCAATTAACAGGCTATGAAAGCAGTTAACATCTTTTTCATCATCATCTTTGTACTATCGGCTGCGCTGCAGTACAATGATCCGGACCCATATATCTGGATGCCGCTTTACTTATATGGTGGATTGTTGTGTTATTGGGCGTACCAAAAAAAGTATAAGCCGGTATTGTATTATATCGGCTTTGCTGTGTATATACCCTATGCCCTATACCTCTTTTTTGATAAGACCGGCGTTTTGAATTGGGCCGAAGAACACCAGGCGGAAAACATAGCACAATCTATGAAGGCAACAAAGCCCTGGATTGAAGAAACACGTGAATTTTTCGGTTTACTTATCCTGATATTTGCATTGACTATTAACATGGTTTGGTTGAGAAAACTTAAGCGGGTCGTACCATAGTATCGTTTTCGCAATCGGCTGAAACCAGTTAACCATCCTAAAGTTTGTTTAATAAAAGATTATGTGTAAAAGGACAATCGTATGGCTCCTGTTGTTGGTTTTTTTTAACACAGGGCTAAACGCTCAAATAACATCCAGGTTAACGGGTAAAGTTCTGGATGAAAATTCAAACCCAATCAGGGGAGCCTCGATTCGTTTGCTGAATACGAATTCAGGTGTGGTTTCAGACAACGATGGATCGTTTACCATACCTGATGTTTTTAATGGAAAGTATCTCGTTCAGGTATCTGCCGTCGGGTATGCCACCATATCTAATGAAACGGTAGTTAACGGAACAGGTAGCAACCTGGTAGTGACTTTATACCCGAATGTTAAGCAGTTGGATGAAGTTGTCGTATCTGTTCAAAAAAGGGAAGAGCTTTTGCAGCGATCACCCCTGAGTGTTACCGCCCTTTCATCTAAGCAGGTACAGGATTATCGGTTATGGAATATCCGGGACGTAACTGCCATCTCTCCAAATATGTATGCAGCCGATCCTGGAGACAAGCGAAATGTTACTTCCATAAGAGGAATAACCACTACATCCTACGATCCCGCTGTGGCTACATATGTTGACGGTGTAAATCAGTTTAGCCTGGACACATATATTAGTCAGCTGTCGGATATCGAACGCATTGAGGTACTAAGAGGTCCGCAGGGAACCCTTTACGGCAGAAACGCAATGGGCGGGGTTGTGAATATTATTACCAGGCAGCCAACAAACAAAACAGACGGCTTTGCTGAAGTTAACTTTGGTAATTACGGGCAACAGCGCTATGCACTCGGTATCAGAACTCCCATCATAAAAGATAAATTATTCGTGGGCATCTCTGGTTTGTTCGACAAATTCAATGGATATTATACCAATAAATTCAATAACTCGAAATACGATAAGCAACACAGTACCATCGGAAACTATTACGTTAAGTATTTGCCGGCGAAGCATTGGGATCTTACCCTTAACGTAAAGCACAACAGCAATCGAAATAATGGTCCGTTTCCATTAGTCGTTGGTGTTGCAGATGCCTTTAATGAGCCGTTCGTGCTGAGCCAAAATGCAACAACCAAACTTGTCGATAACATTTTCAACACCTCTTTTTCAATTAACCATACTGGTCGCTATTTCAACTTTACTTCTCAGTCATCTTACCAATCAGATTACAGGTATTATACACGGCCGATAGATGCGGATTTTTCTCCTATTGACGGGATAGAACTTAATTACAATTTCGGGAGAGATTGGAATAATGTAAAGGTGTTAAGCCAGGAGTTTCGGTTTACATCTTCTCCCGCGTCCACCTCACCAATCAGCTGGAGCGCAGGCACATACCTGTTTTACCAGGATAATCCCGTAAAACAAGCCACCCACTTTGGCAAAGATGCGCAGCTCGTGGGTTCCCCTGATGTTAACTATTCTCTTATTAATACTACCAGGGCGAAGGGTTCGGGTGTTGCGGTCTACGGGCAGGCAACTTACCGTATCAGTGATAAACTGGACATTACGGGTGGACTGCGATACGATAGGGAACACAAAAAGCAAAGTGTATTGGGTGAATACCAAAAGGACCCCAATCCGGTAACCTTGTTTGACTATCGACCCGATACATCGGCGAATGCCAATTTCAGCGCATTTAGCCCGAAGCTTGGCTTCAATTTCAAAGTAAATCAGCAAACGATTGTTTTTGCAAATTATACGAAGGGGTTCAGGGCCGGCGGCCTTACCCCGCTTGCCTCTGATCCTTCGCAACCTGCGCTATTTGCTTTTGAACCTGAACACAGTAACAACATCGAACTCGGTATTAAAAACCAATTGATGGCCAATCGACTGAACATCAACGTAACGGCATTCTATACCCGCGTATCCAATACACAGGTTCCAACATTGGTTTTACCAGAAGCAGTTACCATTACACGAAACACCGGCCGGCTTAACAGTAAAGGTATCGAGGCTGAAGTTAATGCTAACCTCATCAAAGGTTTGGAAGTAAACTACAGCTTTGGATATACCAGTGCCAAATACCTGGATTTGAAATTATCTCAGAATGGCGGAGAGGTTAACCTAAAAGGAAATCGCCAGATATTTACTCCCGAAACAACTTCTATGTTAGCGGCTCAATACACCCTTGCCCTGGATGCAAGACATGGAGTCAACCTGGTAGTAAGAGGAGAATGGAGATATCTCGGCACCCAATTCTTCGACCTGGCAAACAATATTCGACAGTCTCCTTACAATATTTATAACACGCGTTTAGGCGTCACCGCGAAACACCTTTCCTTATTCGTGTGGGGAAGGAACCTCGCAGACAAGAGGTACATCAGTTATGCATATGACTTTGGTGCTGTTCACCTGGGTGATCCGAGAACTTATGGAGTAACAATAGCAACAAGGCTCTAAGGCTTCCTGTGATAAGGTTAAAACCTCAGATGAAAAATGCTGTGAAGTCATCTTAGTAGCATATTGTCGAAATGTTTGCCTACATGAAGTCGATGTCTTTACGGCAGCAGAACCAGTTGCTTTGAACATTAAGTTGCTCTAACTGGTTCTGCTATAGTACAAAGAAATGCCACCATCATTCCCAACGGATAACAGGCTCATGTTGGTTAGTGATGGTTTTCTTGTGTATGCCAGTGAAACAATTTTTGTGAAATCTTCCAGCCCTCATCGGTTTTAATTAGGTTAAACAAGTCCGACATATGTACCCCGGAACCAACGTTTTTTCCGGACCATTGCTTTATCTCCAATCTTACAACAGCAATGGTGTCGAGAATCTCGATACTCGCAAATGTGGGTTCTATATCCGGAGCAGGCCCGTTTTCATCGATCCAGTCGAATAACACCTGGACCGGAGTAAACAGGAAGGACTCACCCGCGTATCCGACGAGGGAAGCATCAGCATGAAAAGCAGGACGCATGATTTCACCTTTGCCCTGCCTGGATCCCTCAATGTAATACTGTAATTTCTCTACCACATCGTTATATTCGGTCAGGTAGTTATTTGCCGTAGCGAAATCGGTAGCTGCTTGCATTTTTTTAAAGTTTATAGGGTTAAGGGTGATTTGGTTTGCAAGGAGTATTATTGATGTTAGCTCATAAATGGATTTGTTTCAAGTGTATAAAAACTTTGCACTTCCTGTTGTACTTGTCTACCAATAAGCGTCAACCTGGTAAATGGTAAGTGTCATTTGAGATTAACACCGCTTACTACATTATAAATCCGTGTACAGGATAAAAATTCATCGATCGTAACTTCGGCAACTTGTAATACCTCTACCGCCCAAAGCAAATGAAAGAGGTCTTTATATCTTCCGGCGCTAACACAACAGTTTTTCGCAATACGAAACTGGTTAGCATATACCTGGCTATGGTATCAAAATGATTATGGACTATTGCTCGTGTAAGCTGAAGAAGATTAGAACAGAACAGCTTTGCCCGGTGAAAAGCTTATCACATCCTGGCTGATGTTAAACTGACCTGGAGCCAAAGAAAATAAATTATAGGTGATGTTCAAAGCATTTTTGATTAAAAAGTATGAAGGTTAATTTGTCGCCCATAGCTCCTGGTTTTTACAAATGAAATCATAACCTAAATGCGTGGGGATAGGTTGAACCAAGGGGATCTTCCGGTTGCGGTTGCCGGTATTATGGTAGATAGGGAAGATCCGCGGACGGCCTAACGAAGCAGAGACATTGGCGTCTGGTATTGTGAGATCATTCTTCCGCCCTGCAGCCGAAGTATAAGCGCAATCCCCATATCGCATCCCAATCATTACCGTTAACCTACGTGCTAGCCAGTTTTATGCGGCTGATGATGGTCTTAAATCTAATCACAGAAACACATCACCCGGAACTAATCAGGGGTCGGGTGCCGCCTGCCCTTTTGAGCTTGTATCAACTTATTCTATCCGCAACTTCTGGTGGCTGTTACCCGACGATAGTAGCGGGGGGGTATGTGGCAGGGCCTCACCGCATAACGCAACTTCCTGACTACGTTGTAATACCTGGGTGACATTGTCAAGCAAATGGAAGTTTATCATTTAAAGGTGAGTGCACGGCGAAAACAAACACAGTTGCCACGACTCTTTCCAATTGCTTGTTAGCCTGCAATTTCTGCGATTAGTTTGTTGTGTTAAACCCCGGATACCTGTTGTTTTTAAGCAGATAGACACCACCTTTGGGAAACTAGTTACGACCAAATGGAAATAAGCCATTGCAATAATAATTTCAGCAGTTTACCTTTACTGAATATCCGGTGTCCTTCTTAATTATTAGTCGCACTCGCAATCATTTCAAGGATTTGATCATCAGCCCGGTTATTGGTGCGCCCGGAATGTTCACGCCGTTTTAAAGATGATACTAATGCTACTTTCATTATTTAGGAATTGACCAATATTTTGGCACATAGGGTTAGGCATAACTTTAGAAAGATCCTTACTTACACGCAACGTCAGCTATATATTTATTAATTCATACTTCGCTAATCTATCAAGAAAGAAAAGGTTTGATCTTGTTTTAATCTCAGCTTAATTATTCTGTTTATTTTATTTTAATTAGTCAGGTAAATTTCTTGTCAGCATTAAAAGCTCGCAGACCAGCGTGTGTTTTAATTTATAATCCAATCAATTTTTGCTAAAGCCATAAATTATCCAATGATGGAGCCTGTAAAATCCGGGAGTACTCAAGAGGCTCCCATCGAGGGCATGGAGAACGAATTTGGTTTTTCTTGTCAGCTTTTAACGGACAATTCCGAAACTATAAATTCTTTAGATTCAAGCAATTCAGCTTCGAAGCACCTCAATGCCAGGTCTGGAAACAATCAATCTATTAAGGATGAAAATAACATCCAATCAAACAGCCTCCTGCGCTTATCTGTCAAGGATGGAGAATATACTTATGCAAAGGCCGACGATATAATCATGATTGAGAGCAGTGATCATTTAACAATTGTACATGTTGCGCGACAGTCCGGAAAGGTGAAAAGAACAATACGCAATACTTGCTTAAAAGATTTTATAGCTGAATTACCTGTGAATTATTTTTTAAGGGTAAATCGTTTTTGCGCAATTAATTTAAAACGTCTCTCCGGGGGAAGTTACCATGGTCAATATTTTGAATTTGATCATTGTATAGTAATTAAACCCAAACGGCCGATTGCCCACGCTATATTTAATTCAATTGGTAAGTGATGATTTACTCACGTGATTATTGCTGCTGTTCACGGTTTCAAAAAGCCAGTTCACGTGGTTTCGATTTCTAAAGCAAAATCTTCCGTCTAGTTTCAAGGTGCGATTAATGATGTCTGACTATCTCAATCGATTGTTACGCATATTTAAATTTTACAGTCTTTTAAACAGTTTATTATGATAGAAGATGTTCACTTCCACAAACGCTACCTCACCCCAATCTGAGTTTTAGTTTAGTTCAAGTTTAATCACTTCACGTTCAATTCCTTCTATTATTGAATTGTACCAAATCTTTTACTCCAGCTACCAATCTATTTGCCGGTTTATATTTCAAATTTCTAAATCCTTATTATCATGGAAACAAAATCCAAAGTAACACAACGTAGCCTCCGTCATGCGCACAATGAGCTGCCGAATGGTAACGGCGGCAGGCAGCCGCTTGCAGACCAGCTGACGGATGAGTCAGACTTTTCTGACCAGGTGGTTGAAGAAGTGCCAGGCACTACAGACGAAGCCATGCCTGCAGAGTCAGGTACTGAACTAACCCTGGCAGACGGGCACCGCCCCGTAATCAGCCCGGCAATCAGGCCGGGGAGAAAACGCGAATTTGCGGAGTCTGCAGCTGAAGCCGACCCCGTAGTTGAAGCTTCCCTTGCAAATATTAACTCCTCACAGGACGAGCAGGAGTTTTGGGGAACATTCGCCAGTGCGATAGCACCCTTACTGGTGAAAACCGTAAAACAAACCGGTACAACTGTGGTAAAAGCGGGCATAAAGAAGCTTAGTCCCACACTTGCTAATATGCTAAAGCAAGAGGGCTTCAGCGAAAGTGCCATTCGGCAGCTGGAGTCCATGCAGCAGGAGTCTGGCATCGATCAGTCTGCTGTACTTGGCCGGGAGTTTTGGCAAAAGCTCGCTAATGCATGTATGCCTGTTTTGAGGAAACGACCCGGAATGTATCCAGGCCTTTATCCGGGTTCATACATGCAAAAGGGTATTGCTAACAAGCAGTCAGATGGAAACCAGAACGAAGCAGGTACAGGCGAACGTGAATTCTGGGGAGCCATAGCCAGCGCCGTTGTGCCTGCGCTAATGCCCGTTGCAAAAAAAGCAGTTGGCGTAGCAATTAAATCCGGCACTTCCATCGTCAAAAGTGGAATGAAAAAGATTTTTGAGTCCAGCGAGCAGGAGTCAGATGGCGGTACAGAAGCAGGTGTTCAGCACCTTGAAGAACTGTTCCTGGGGCACCTTGATTTAAACCAGCAGGAGTCGCAGTCGGATACCGCCCAGGGCGAGCGGGAGTTTTTTGGCTCTTTGGCGAAGAAACTGGTACCGGCGCTTATGCCTATCGCGCAAAACCTCGCCGGTACAGCCATTAAAACTGCCACTTCCGCAGTTAAAGGTGGTATCAAAAAACTTAGTCCTACGCTCTCTAACATGTTGAAACAGGAGGGCTTTAGTGAAGCCGCCATACAGCAACTTGAAGCAAACAAGAAGCCAGGTGGCGCTACCCAGGCTGTGGGTGACCGTGAATTCTGGGGTGCAATCGCCAGTGCGCTGGTGCCTGTATTGACGCCTGTAGCTACAAAAGTTGCAGGAATGGCAATTAAGTCGGGCACATCTATGGTTAAAAGCGGTATCAAGAAAATATTTGAGTCCAGCGAGCAGGAAGCCGGAACAGCAACAAATGCTATCAGTGAACAAGTGGAGGCCATGTTCCTTGAAGAACTGGAGAATGGACAGCAGGAATTTGGCAGTGACACTGGGCAGGGAGAACGGGAGTTCTTCGGTGCGCTAGCCAAAAAGCTTGTTCCCGTATTGATGCCAGTTGCGAAATCGGTGGCAGGCTCGGCCGTCAAAGCCGGAACCTCGTGGGTGAAGAAAGTGTTTGAGTCCAGCGAACAGGAGTTTGATGGCAGTGACGAAGTAACCAGCCAATTGGAAGCTATGTTCCTTGAACAATATGAAGCTAACCAGCAGGAGTCAGCTACAGAAACAGCCTCTGCCCAGCGTGAATTTATTAGTGCCTTCGCAAAGAAGATTGTTCCCATCTTCAATCCTATAGCGAAAAGTTTGTCCGGTATAGTCCAGACCGGGGCTAAAAAGTTCAGTCCCATCCTGATGAACATGATGCGCCAGGAAGGTATCAGTGAATCTGCTATCCGCCAGCTGCAGGCAAGCCAGGAGAAAGCAGGTGCTCAGGCCTCTACCGGTGAACGGGAGTTCTGGGGAGCCATTGCGAGTGCACTCGTGCCAGTGCTAACACCCGTTGCAAAGCAAGTTGCCGGGGCAGCCATTAAGTCGGGTACAGCCCTGGTTAAAGGTGGTATTAAAAAGATTTTCGAGTCGCAACAGGAGTCCGGAACCAATGCGCAATCTGCAGCCCGGCAATTGGAAACCTTATTTATGCAAGAGCTGGAGTCCAGCGAGCAAGAAACAGGCGCCGGGTCTGCTTCAGGCGAGCGGGAGTTCTTTGGTGCATTGGCCAAAAAGCTGGTGCCTGTATTGATGCCGGTAGCACAAAGCCTGGCAGGCACTGCAGCCAAGGCCGGCACCGCAATAGTGAAAAAAGTCAGTCCTAAGCTTGCAAACATACTCCGCACGGAAGGCTTTAGCGAAAGCGCTATCCAACAATTGGAGTCAGGCCACGCCGAGTCCGGAATGGGTGAACGGGAGTTTTGGGGTTCTATAGCAAGTGCTATTGTTCCTGCACTGGCGCCTGTTGCAAAAAAACTGGCCGGAGCAGCGGTTAAATCAGGCACATCGTTCGTAAAAAGTGGTATTAAAAAGATCTTCGAGTCTTCTGAGCAAGAAGATGATTATGAAGTTGAAATGCTGGTACAGGAACTTGAGTCCCACTTTCTGGAGGAGACAGAAACCATTCAGCAGGAGTCCAGTAATGGTGTTGAATCAACTGAAAATGAGCGTGAATTTTGGGGATCCCTGGCAAGCGCACTTGTGCCTGTATTGAAGCCAATAGCAGGAGCCGCGGTAAAAAAGGGTACCTCCTTTGTAAAAGGCAGTATAAAGAAAATGTTTGAGTCCTCCGAACAGGAGGATGGTGAAGAGTCTGCATCAAGTGACCGTGAGTTTTGGGGATCGCTGGCCAAGGTGCTTGTGCCAGTTTTGAAACCAGTTGCAAAAAATGCTGCCGGGGCAGCAATAAAGGCAGGCACCTCTTTCGTGAGCGGCGGTATCAAGAAGATATTTGAGTCCAGCGAGCAGGAAGCAGGAGATTTAGCGGTGGCGGAAGCGACAGCAATTTTACAGCAGTTTGAGGCGATGGAAGTAATCATAGATACGGACGAAAGAATACAGATTACGAATACAACAGATGTTCCTTTCAGAAGAATCTGTCACCTGAGCATTAAAGCAGCCGATGGTACCTCTTACCTGGGTACCGGGTTCTTTATCGGGCCGCGCACCATTATAACCGCTGGGCACTGTGTCTATATTCATGAGCACGGAGGATGGCCACAGCAGATCATTGTTTCACCAGGCCGCAACCTCGCCAACCGGCCTTACGGGCAGATTGTAGCAACCAGCTTTGCTTCTGTTAAAGGCTGGGTAGACAACCAATCGAGAAACCATGATTACGGGGTAATACACCTGGCTAAAACCGACAAGGTATCTCCCGCAATTGGATCTTTTGGATTTGGCAAGTTCTCCGACGATTCAATAATGGCCAAGGAACTGAGCACTGCCGGCTACCCTGGCGATAAACCATCGGGTACCATGATGTTCAATAGTCGTCGGGCAACAGCAGTAGACGCCAACACCATCGTTTACGAAATTGATACAGTAGGTGGACAAAGTGGATCACCGGTTTACGATGAGAACAATGTTGTGGTGGGCATTCATACAAACGGGGCCTCATCCGGCAATTCGGCCACACGCATCAACCAATCTGTTTTTAACAACCTGAATAAATGGCGCTTACAAGGCGGAGCCATTTGATCACGTGAATGAAGTTGGTAAAGGTGGGCTGGATAGTAGCAGTACGCTCCGGCCCAACATTGTTATCAGCTTTCTTCAAACGAGAAGCTTTATACATTGTTTACCAGTAAAGCAGAATATGATGGGATCAATAACCGGTATCATTCGGAACGCTAATGACGTTCCCCTCGAGGATGTAAATGTACTCATCGTGTCGGGCCCAAACCACAATGATGTTGCCGTTATAACGGGTGCTGATGGGCAATTTAGCATTAACAACATTCAGCCTGGCAATTATGTACTAAAAGCATACGGTCAGGTGGAGAGCGATGAGGTGCCGGTTCAGGTTCAAACGGAGCAAGTGCCTTTCGTAGAGATCTGGCTCGACGCAGATGTTGCCAGCGGAACAACCAGGTAGCCAATGTACGATTCTCAGGCAGGCTAAGTAAACATGTTTTTACACAAAGGCCAAGCTTCCCTTTTGAAGGCACCTATGAAAGCTGCGGTTATCACAAACCTGTTTCCTGGTAGTCATAAAGGCTAATATTTACTCGCGAAAATTGTTAGGTGGGTACAGCGCCCGGTCTCGTGTTTTCGAAGCGTTCACAATTAACAATGCGAACCCCGCTTATGCGGGGTTCCCTATTTTCTGCCTGTTCTTGTTTCGGGGATTGAACGGGCGAATACCATAGCCGGAGTCACAGGTCGTACTCGAATGGGACGATATTGTATGGATCGTCGGCACAAGAAAAAGGTTAAGCAGCTCGTGCAGGATCGGCAACGTACAGTTGGGAGATTGAGGAACCGGGAACAGGTTAAAACTATTACGCTAAATGAACATTAGAATAGGATCAAGAGAAAGCTTTAGATAACAATTGTAATCATCCACTAACTACACATCCATCGAATAGGAGTTGCCCTTGCATAGTATTATGGGTTTATTCAAATTATTCATGGTTTATATATCCAATTCGATAATTAAATTCATTAATCCATTCTATGACCTGGCTTTTATGTTTTTAAATAGTATGAGCTGGAAATGAAAATTCCTTTGTAAAATGCAGCACTAAAATGGTGGTAAATTGTGCTTTTAATTTGCCTCGCACAATATATTTTCTTTTGTCGTCATCGTATTTGTTCGAACCACTTCGGTTATTGGTAATTCAATATCATATGGTCAGGCCGCCTGTTAATTGATTTGCTCAATAATGCTATGCAGTACAAGAGTGCGACGCAACGATTTACAATTGAAGTACTGCAGTTGGGTCCACAAAAAAATTGCAATGAAGCCGAATTTATGTTTAATCGGGAAGGCTAATAACAGTAGCTAACAATGGTGTTACATTTGTATTTGTGTTCAGAAACAATGCCAGGGGCAATGAATAAAGTTCTAATATAATTCTAATTTCTCGTGAAAGAAAGGTACTAATGCATAATTTTAGTTAGCAGGTTTTAACTGTGCCTTCATTCACCAATCCTAATTCGTAATACGTCCACACCTTTTATCCAACCAATGATTATTAACTTCATCGGCATCCCAGAGCGCTGCTTGCCAAACTTAAATTTTCTTTAAAAAGGGGATAAAACTATCTTGTGCCGCCACAACGTTGATGTTAGTGGAATTTACTGACACGCAATAAACAGCACAGTACGCTATTACAAGGATTGCTGCTTTGCGGGATTAAAAGCATCCAACATGTTATTAGCTGTACTGTCTGGATTTATTGTTGCTTCAATTATCCCTTTAATCGGTAAATGGCTGAAAGGAAAGTGGTCGGTCGTTATGACAATGCTTCCCCTGACCTTGTTTGTCTACTTCCTTTCGCTTATACCATCCCTCCCGGCAGATCAGCACCTTCTTGCTTCCTACAACTGGGTTTTGACCATGGGCATTAATCTCAGCTTTTTAGTTGATGGATTGTCCCTGTTGTTCGCCCTGATGATAACCGGGATAGGGGTCCTGGTATTCCTTTATACCTCGGCTTACATGAAAGGCGATGCTTATCTCGACAGGTTCTACGGCTACCTTAGCCTGTTTATGGGTGCGATGCTTGGGATGGTGCTTTCGGATAATATCTTCACCTTGTTCGTATTCTGGGAGTTGACAAGCATCAGTTCTTTTTTCCTAATCGGGTATAAAAATGAAAGTACAGCTTCACGCAAGTCCGCTTTGATAGCGCTTGCTGTTACAGGTTTAGGCGGATTTTTTTTGCTGGCTGCTTTTGCTATGTTGGGCACAATCGCCGGAACCTATTCAATACAGGAGATGATAGGTTCCGGTGATCAGTTAAAGGAACATCCGGCTTACCTGCCCATAATGGTCTGTTTGTTTTTTGCTGCATTTTCTAAGTCGGCCCAGTTTCCACTCCATTTTTGGTTGCCTGGCGCCATGAAAGCACCCACTCCCGTCTCCACTTACCTTCACTCTGCTACAATGGTTAAGGCAGGTATATACCTGCTGGCGAGGTTTACCCCGGTATTGGGTAATGTACCCGAGTGGAACAATACGTTACTGATAGTGGGCGGCTTCACCATGTTGTATGCAGCCTTTCACGCTATTTTTAAAAAGGACCTCAAAGAGATACTGGCTTACTCGACAATATCTGCGCTGGGTATGCTGGTGTTTTTATTGGGCCTGGGAACATCGGAAGCGTTGCTCGCTATGCTGGTATTTATCGTTGTGCATGCGTTGTATAAAGCCACTTTGTTCCTGGTAACGGGCATTATCGACCATCAAACAGGAACCCGGGACACCACGGTATTATCCGGGTTGCGAAAGGTAATGTTGCCTGTAGCAATAGCAGGTGGGTTGGCAATGTTGTCTAATTCAGGTATACCGCCAACGATTGGTTTTGTAGGCAAAGACCTGGTTTATGCATCTACCCTAAGTTCTGAAGGATTTGCAATCATCATGACGGTTGTTGCGGTCATAACCAATATACTGCTGCTGTATGCCAGTGTTTTGGCAGGAATAAAACCTTTTGCAGGCAAACTGCCTTCAACCTTAGAAAATACCCGCTTGCCCGAATGGCGATTATGGCTGCCACCTTTAGTCTTAGGCATTGCCGGCCTGGTGCTGGGCTTTTTTCCTCATATACTGGAAGGCGGGATTCTAGGGCCCGCACTCAATGCACTAGTGCCTTCAGCTGCCGAATTCCATTTGCAGTTATGGCACGGCTTTAATTTTGTATTAGCCCTGAGCGCAATCACCATTGCAGGTGGTTTGTTATTATACCGGTTCTTTAAGCCCGGTACAGGGGCATCAGCAATACTGGCAAAGCTTCATAAAACATCGCCCGAAAATATTGCCCATCTTTTCAATCGAAATTTCAGGGTTTTTGCTACCCGCTGGACCAGCGTGCTGCAGAATGGATATTTAAGGATCTACATACTCACCATCGTTTTTTTTCTTACCGCCTTAATGGCATATAAATCGATGACGAAGGTTGTCGTGTCAGTTAACCTGAATAAGGTATCACCGCTGACATCCACCGAACTGGTTGTGATGTCTATCCTGATTATCGCGATAATCTATGCGGTTTATACACCGTCGCGGCTGTCTGCAATAGCAGCTATGGGCGTTATCGGGTATTGCGTGTGTTTGATCTATGTTTTTTATAGTGCACCTGACCTGGCCATGACCCAGTTTGCTATCGACACCTTAACCGTGATCCTTTTTGTTTTAGTACTGTATAGGTTCCCAAATACATCAACCATTCAAGTTGGCCGATCAGGATACGTGACGGTTTGGTTTCATTGGTTTTTGGATCGCTGGTTACCATCTTAAGCCTGGAGGCATTTTATGAGGTCACCAATAAAGAAACCGCAAGATTTGTTGCAGAGAACGCTTACACACTGGCCAAAGGAAAAAACGTAGTAAATGTGATCCTAGTGGACTTTCGGGGAATAGATACCATGGTTGAAACAACAGTATTAACCATTGCAGCATTAGGTGTATTTGCACTTCTGAAGTTGCAATTAAATAAATACGACCAGGAATTATGAAACTATTGATATTAAGAACCACCGCAAACTTTCTACTTCCGCTATTGCTGTTGTTTTCGCTCTTTCTTTTATTACGAGGGCATTACCTGCCTGGAGGCGGCTTTGTGGGCGGGATCATTGCAGCCATAGCTTTCGTATTGCATGCATTTGCCTTTGGATTAAGAAGTACCCGAAAGCTACTCAGGGTGCATCCGATATCATTTATGCCCGTGGGGCTTGGTTTAGCCGTATTCAGTGCTCTACTGCCGTTATTAAAGGGCCTGCCCGTGATGACAGGGTTATGGCTGGATGAGCCTTTCCCGGTGGTAGGTTTGGTAGGCAGCGCACTGTTATTCGACGTGGGAGTTTACCTGGTTGTTCTGGGTGTGGCGCTAACAATTATTTTCACCATTTCAGAATCTGTGTAAAATGGAGATCATCTTAGCGATCATTGTCGGACTGCTGTATGCATCCGGAATTTACCTGATGCTCAGACGAAGCCTGGTGAAACTTGTTGTGGGACTGGTGCTGTTGGGTAATGGGGTAAACCTTTTAATTTTCTTATTGGGAGGGCTTGTGAGGGGGAAACCGCCGATCATTCCTGCTATGGATCGTGTGTTAGGTGAAATTTATGCTGATCCGGTGCCCCAGGCCCTGATCCTTACCGCCATCGTAATCAGTTTTGGCATGCAGTCCTTTGCCATTGTTCTTATAAAGCGCACTTATATCGTATTGGGTACCGACGACATGGACGAAATACACACAACAGAGGAAGAAGATGACTAATAACCTGATCATATTACCAGTAATGCTTCAGTTTACGCTGGCAATTGTTTTATTATTCTTCTGTAAAAGAATAGCGGCGCAAAAAATAATTAGTATAGCAGGAAGCATTGTTGCAGTTGTTATCGCTGTTGGTTTATTTCGCCAGGTTTACGAAAAGAGCATACTAACGATGCAGGCTGGTAATTGGAAGGCGCCTTTCGGGATAACTTTCGTAGCCGATACGTTTAGCACCACAATGATTTTGCTGGCATCGTTATCAGCCCTTGCCGTTGCGGTGTTTTCCACGGTGAGCATAAAAAGAGCGAGGATGAAATTTGGTTATTTTCCAAGTTTTCATTTCTTGATCATGGGTTTGAACGGCGCATTTCTTACCGGGGATATCTTTAATTTATACGTATGGTTCGAAGTCATCATCATCTCGTCGTTCGTATTCATCACCCTTGGGGGTAAGAAAGTTCAGATTGAAGGAGCCGTAAAATACTTTACGCTCAACTTCCTGGCCTCCATGATTTTTCTTACAGCAATTGCGGTACTTTATGGGCTTGCAGGAAGCTTAAACATGGCTGACTTATCGGGCAAAATTCAAACCATCAAAAACCAGGGAGTGGTTCAGGTAATCGCTATTTTGTTCCTGGTAGGTTTCGGAATAAAGTCAGCTATCTTTCCCTTGTATTTCTGGTTGCCGGACTCTTATCACACCCCTCAGGCAGCTATATCTTCCATCTTTGCGGGATTACTCACCAAGGTAGGAATTTACGCCCTTCTCCGGGTTTTCAGCCTGGTATTTATCCCTGATGATTTTATGAAAACCCTGGTGGTAATCCTGGGCGGACTAACCCTTTTCAGCGGCGGCCTGGGCGCACTTGTTCAAACGAATATGCGTAAGATGTTTTCTTATATGATCGTCTGCCACATAGGTTACATGATTGGTGGTATTGGGATGTTCACTGCTGCCGCATTATCAGGCGCAGTATTCTACCTTATTCATGACATCATTGTTAAAACAAATCTTTTTCTCGCAGGAGGGCTGATCTATAAAATAAATGGGGAGGTTAATATGAAACGGATGGGGAGCATGTATGAACAGTATCCGGCATTATCGCTCCTGGTTGCCGTACCACTGTTTTCGTTAATTGGTGTGCCGCCATTATCAGGTTTTTGGCCGAAAATCAATCTTATGAGCGAGAGTTTTGTTACGGGTAATTACTATCTGTTGGGCTGTATTATATTCGGGAGCTTCATTACTTTATTCGTGATTACCCGGTTTTGGTCTGAAGTATTCTGGAAAAAAAGGGAAGCACTTGCCAGGAAGCCATACATCAGGTATTTTGATCAAATGTCGCGGTCACAGAAGACGTTCCTGATTACGCCAATTGTATTCCTCAGTATCATTTCCCTGTACATAGGCCTGGGTGCAGAAAACATCTTCAGGCTTTCGAATCATATAGCAGCTGAATTGGTTGATACATCAACTTATATCGATGCCGTCCTGGGAGCTGCAACAACCAATGTAACGCCATGATGCAAAAGCGGTTTTTACTAAACATATTACTTACGCTGGTGTGGATAGCACTAACGGGCTCCTTTACTTATATCAATTTGTTCTTCGGTTTTGTGATCAGCTTTTTTGTGCTTTGGATCATCAGCAGGGGGAACCCCGACAAACGCTACTTTACCATCCTTTTTAAAGTGATAGGGTTCTTCTTTTACTTTCTGTATGAAATGCTCAAGGCGAATTTCCAGGTAGCTTACGAAGTCATGACTTTCAACCTGCATATGAAACCCGGGATCGTTAAAATGGAGCTGGATGCGCGAACAGATCTTGAAATTACATTACTCGCAAGCCTGATTTCCCTTACACCTGGCACATTGGTTATCGATGTTTCGGATGACAAAAAGGTCATGTACGTTCATGGCATGTACCTCGAGGATCGTGCCCGATTTATTGAGTCCATCAAGATGGGGCTCGAGAGGCCGCTGCTTAATATTATGCGTTAACAATGACATTACAGAATTTTATATCATATGGTATTCTACCGGCTTTGTCGTTAGCGACTCTTTTGGTATTTATCCGTTTCCTGAAAGGACCAAGCATTATAGACCGGGTAATCTCTTTTGATTTGATGGTTATCATTGGCATAGGTGCCATTGTCGCTTACAGCATTTTAACCGACCAGCCAACCTTCCTGGATATTGCTATGGTTGTAGCACTGATCGGATTTTTGTCTACGGTCGCATTTGCTTATTACCTTGAAAAAAGAAACCGAAATGATTAATATACTTATCGCCCTTTGCACAGGTGCTGGAGCAGTTGCAATTTTGCTAGCCGCAATTGGCCTGTTGCGCATGCCGGACCTCTATTTACGGTTATCGGTAACAACAAAAGCAGCAACGCTCGGTATTGGGTTAATACTCGTTGGCGGGGCTTTTCATTTCCAGGAAGTGGGTGTCACATCCCGGGTACTGGCGATTATCTTTTTCATCACCTTAACCGGTCCTGTTAGTGCGCAGCTGATAGGACGCGTAGCTTATTTAGTAAAGGCAAAGATGTGGGAACATACTATTACAGATGAATTGGATGGCAGGTACGATAGTGAGTCTCATACCCTTGAAAGCGACCTGAAGTCAGACGAAAATGATACGCCCAAACCTTAGAAACGGTCTACCAGCTTTGCAGGTACAAAGGCTTTGCACACCGTTAAGCCGGGGAAATTACTTGTGTCCGAAACAATGGCGTTTATCTAAGGCCCTTGCTGGCTTGATTTGCCCCGCAATGGTAAACGGTACAAGCCGGGAGTGTAATTCACCAAAAATTGGCGCAATCATCTACAATTAAAAAACCGGGGCCTGGTTCAAAGAAGATGGCCTGAATGACCTGGTTTCCCGTTGATCAATACACAACATTCTTAAACATGCCTCTGCCCGCCTCTGAAGGCCAGGTATAAAAGAAGGTTACGTAAAACGATTACGCAAACAGTAGTACCGGCTTTACCGCCTGGTTCCCCGGCAACCTGTTGGGCTTGTGTGGGAACAAAGTATTAACATCAAATTGTCACTTACTTGTACTTTCTGTTGTTGTTTTACAAATCAATCTAGTATGCGCAAAATCCGGAAGTTAGAATAATATTTCCGGCAGATTAAATCCGGTTACCAATTACGGTACCGGATGTGCAAAACAGTCTTTTATCACCAGCAAGCAGCAATCACAATGAAAGTAATATATACGGCGACGGCAACAGCAACCGGTGGCAGAAACGGGCAGGTAAAATCCGATAATGGTGTATTGAATGTACAGGTTAAACCACCCCGGGCAATGGGTGGCGCTAACGACGATCACACCAACCCGGAACAACTGTTTGCAGCGGGTTATTCCGCCTGTTTTGACAGCGCCCTTAACCTTGTTATCAGGCAGGAAAAAGCAAAAACTGGTGAGACTTCGGTGACCGCCAGGGTATCAATTGGTTCAAACGATAATGGTGGTTTTGGCTTAGCGGTAGAGCTGGCCGTCAACATCCCGGGCGTCTCTATGGAAGAGGCACAGCGACTAACTGAACGAGCACACCAGGTATGCCCTTATTCAAATGCAACCCGCAATAATGTCGAGGTAAAACTTACAACTACGAACAATTAGCGCGCCTAGCAGGGAACTTTACACAACTGAGCAACCTCAGTGTAGGGGAGTGTGTAGCCGCCATTATAGGGACGCTGATGCCGGACATCATCTTCCAAATTCTACGGCTTTACATCATTAGTTTAGCCTTTTGCTGGTGTTACCTGTTACCAATGCCCATATTGTTTTGTCAGTGGCGCGCCTTAATAATAATCAATCCGGTTTAAGCGATTGCCTGAAGAACAAGCATTGAACTTTAGCCAAATACATAGACCAACAGTACCAGATCTTATGAACAATCAAAACATCGCCTATTCTATTTTGGAGCTTGCCATTGTTTCGCAAGGTGATACCATCCAAAAAACACTCCACAACTCACTGGCATTAGCTAGGGAAGCAGAGGCAAAAATTTACAAACGCATTTGGTTCGCCGAACATCATAATTCGGATAGCATAGGCAGTAGCGCCACATCTATATTGATCGGGTTTGTGGCGGAAAACACGAGTACCATCAGGGTTGGTTCTGGTGGTATTATGTTGCCAAATCATTCTCCGCTTATTGTAGCAGAACAGTTCGGAACCCTTGCCCATTTATACCCGGATCGAATTGATTTGGGTCTCGGAAGAGCACCAGGCACCGATCAGCCCACTGCCCAGGCCATACGTTCAGACTTTATGATTGCTGCGCAGTCGTTTCCTGATGAGGTGGCGAAAATACAGCAGTACTTTTCTCTAGAAAACAAACGAGCCAACGTAAGGGCTACCGTGGCGGAAGGCACAAACGTACCATTGTACATATTAGGTTCGAGTACCGACAGTGCTCATCTGGCAGCAAAGAAGGGTTTGCCATATGCTTTTGCCAGCCACTTTGCATCGGCACATTTGCTCACTGCATTGCGGATTTATAAAAATGAATTTCAGCCTTCCCCTTTCCTGGATCGCCCGTATACGATGGCGGGTATCAATGTGTATGTCGCTGATACCGATGAGGAGGCTGAAAGCCTATTTACCAGCTTAATCAGGATGTTTGTGGGTGTTTTAACGGGTGCAAGAGATCCCTTACATCCGCCAACAGAGATGACCGAAGACCTAAAGGAGCTCTTCCAACATCCGGCGGTTAACCAAATGCTTAAGTACTCCTTTGTAGGCAGTAAGCAAACCGTAAAGAAAAAAATACAGGCTTTTCTAACAGAGACTGGAGTGGATGAATTAATCATGGTCTCAGCCATGTACGACATCAACGACCGGTTGAAGTCGGCGCGATTATTCGCAGAGATCATGACGGAAATCAACGAACAAGGTTAACCAGGATAGCTATACACCTTGCTATCACTTCCTGGCCACCTGTCTGGTCACGGGCACCCTGTTAACCTTTTTCTTACGCGCAATGCGGGTACCAACGGCGAATTATCATACGGGAAGTATACCTTATTCCGGCTGCCCGGTTAACTGGCTAACGTAGTTAACTTTTGGTTTACCCGAAGAAGCTGGCGGATATCTTCCAGGGCTGATGGATTCTTTACAAGTACTTTACATCGACAAATTACCTGGCTGATACATGCTGTTCACTGGTAAGGAAAGTGCTCCGGGCATTTCCCATTCGATTAAGTTGTGCTGGTAGATTACTGGGACGCCCTCCAAACCTGTTCAACTAGCCGGGCTAAAATGATGCCCTGAGAAACTACAGCTTATACTCCAATAACGGCAGTTAAACTCCACATAGCCGCATTAACAAAATATTTCCTGGGACACGATAGTACTTCATGTCCTTTGGAAGGTTTAATCAGCAGTCAGGTACAGGTAAGACATCCCACCATAATTATGCTTCCGGTATCAACTACGGGCTGGCTTGTACATTTAAAAGCATAACACACAAAATACAGTAAGCGCTCGAATAGTAATCGATCCATTCATCAATATGAAAAAAACACTATTGCTCCTTCTTTTTGTAACAACCATGCTCATGGGAAACGCACATATGCAAAATCCTGTTATGTGGAAATATGGCGCGCGGAAGATTGATGCTATAACGTCTGTGCAACTGAAAGCCACTGTTGATGCGGGCTGGCATGTTTACAGCCAAACTACCCTCAAAGGTGGCCTTGTTCCTACTTTCATCAAATTCAATGAAGACTCGTTGGCTTCATTTTCGTTAACAACCAAAGAAGTCGGAAAGTTTCCGGGGGGTGATACGAAAGTTGGTTTGAAAATCAGGCCAAATGTTTCGCCTGGTATAACAGTATATTAGCTTTAAACATTCGAAGAGAACATGGAGATATGCAGGTACGAAATTCGGTGCAAATACAGCCTTACTACTTTTTCCAGACGCTAAGAAAACAAACGTTTCCGGAAGGTTGCGGTGATGATCCGGATATAAACAAATTTTTTCAGCTTCTTGATGGTGTAACAGGAGCGTATAACAAAAAAGATCTTTAAGCATTAAATAACAAATAAATGAGTATTCTAAAAGCTTTCCTGCTGCTTACTTATGTTTCCTTTTCTGTTACGACCTTTTCACAGGATCGATATGAATGGAAGCAGGCGTCATCAAATGGATACACGTACCGGTATGTAACTAACGACCCGATGGCTACCCGGTTTTATACGCTGAAGAACGGGCTTTCGGTTATTTTATCTAAAAACACCAAAGAGCCCCGGGTAGCGGTTAAGATTGCCGTAAGAGCAGGAAGCAATAACGATCCGAAGGAACATACGGGTCTTGCACACTATTTAGAGCATCTCTTATTTAAAGGAACGGATAAATTTGGTTCCCTTGATTGGACCAAAGAGAAACCTTTGCTGGACAAAATCGAATCTTTATACGAGCAGTACAACGGTACTAAAGACGAGGCAAAACGCCGTGAAGTGTATAAGGAGATCGATCGGGTTTCGGGTGAAGCAGCAAAGTTTGCCATTGCCGGTGAATACGATCACCTCATGAAAGCCTTAGGGTCGCAAGGAACAAACGCGCACACTTCTGTAGAGGAAACGGTTTATCACGAAGATATTCCGGCTAACGCTATGGATAAATTTCTTGCTATACAGGCCGAACGGTTTCGCAACCCAATCATGAGGATTTTTCATACTGAGCTGGAAGCGGTGTATGAAGAAAAGAACAGGGGCTTAGATAACGACGGAAATAAAATGCAGGAAGCGATGTTTTCTACTGTTTTCCCGACGCATAACTATGGACTTCAAACGACTATCGGTACCATAGAACACCTGAAAAATCCCTCAATTACAGCAATCCGTGATTTTTACAACAAGTATTATGTGCCGAACAACATGGCGGTGCTCATGGCCGGAGATTTTAACCCTGATGAACTGATTAAAAAGATAGATAATCATTTCAGCTTCATGAAAGCTAAGCCCGTGGTAGAATATAAGGGAACTAAAGAGAAGCCCATCGAAGGGCCGGTTGTGAAGGAAGTTTACGGACCAACGGCTGAAAGCATCAGGATTCTGTATCGTTCAGCTCCGGCAGGTACAAGGGAGGCAATGCTTGCTGATCTTGCAAGCGATATCCTGGCAAACGGCAAAGCCGGTTTGATTGACCTGAACTTAAACAAGCAGCAAAAGGTACTCGGAGCGGGGGCGGCTTTGTGGCAGTTTAAAGATTACGGCATTTTCTTCTTATTAGCATCACCCAAACAGGGTCAAAGTGCTGATGATGTGAAGGATCTTTTACGAAGTCAGATTGCACATTTAAAGAACGGAGACTTCGATGAAACTTTGGTTAAAGCAACTGCAGCGAATTACAAATTGAGCCGTTTACAATCTCTTGAAAGTAACGCTGCACGGGTAAATAGTATAATGGATCAGTTTATCAAAAACAGGGGCAACGAGTGGAACAAAGAAGTTGCCCTGATTGATGAAATGAGCAGGATCACTAAAAAGGAGTTGGTAGCATTTGCTAACCGGTTTTTCACCGATAATAATTATGTTGTCTTATACAAAAGAAAAGGAGAAGATAAAAGCATCACAAAGGTTGAAAAACCCCCAATCACTCCTGTGGAAACTAATGCCGGAAAAAGTTCTCCTTTTGTAAAGGCAATTATCGAAACCCCGCTTCCATCTTTAAAGCCTGTTTTTGTTGACTATAACAAAGATCTCCAGAGAGGAAAGGTTGGAAACGCAGAAGTGCTTTATGTTCAAAATGAAGACAACAGCTTATTCAGATTGTCTTATCGCTTCGATATGGGAAGCTGGAATAATAAAAAACTGCCTTTGGCTGCACAATACCTGCAGTATCTTGGAACCGATAAGTACACCTCAGAAGAAATCAGCAAGCAATTTTACAACCTGGCCTGCAATTTCAATGTGTTTCCAGGTGATGAACAGACAACCATTACGGTATCAGGATTACAGGAAAACTTTGATAAAGCGGTGAGCCTGTTTGAAGAGCTCCTGAAAAACTGTAAACCCGATGAAGCTGCTTTGGAAGGCTTAAAGAACCTGCTCACCAAGGCACGGGCGAATAACAAATTGAATAAAGGAGCAATTGCTTCCGCCATGCAATCATACGCAATGTATGGCCCCAAAAATCCGTACAACTATACCCTCACGGATGAAGAACTTAAGAATTTAAAGGCTAATGATCTAACCGATCTGCTGCATGGCTTAACAAACAATCAGCACAGGATAGGTTACTACGGCCCCCAGCCGATTAACCAATTAACTACCAATCTTCAAAAGCTGCATTCGTTGCCGGCATCATGGGCCACTAATTCGGATGCTGTAAAGTTTGAACGCGTAAAACAAACCGCCAATAAAGTTTTGTTTGCAAATTACGATGCGGTTCAGTCGGAGATCTTTTGGGTTAAAAATCTTTCGGTATATGATCCAAAAAATGAAGCTATGATCAACCTGTTCAATAGCTATTTCGGTGGAGGCATGGGTTCAATTGTTTTCTCAACAATTCGTGAGTCAAAAGCCCTGGCATATGCAACAAACGCCAGGGTGATAACCCCTGGTAAAAAGGACGACTATTTTTCAATTGTGGCATACGTGGGCAGTCAGTCAGATAAAATGAATGATGCTGTAACAAGTATGAATGAATTGCTGAATGAACTTCCAAGAACAGAGCAGAGTTTTGAAAATGCGCGCACAAGCCTGATGAAAAATATAGAAACTGACCGGATTACCCAGGATGGAATTATTACCAGTTACCTGAACGCACAACGTAAGGGTTTAGATCGTGACCTCCGGCAGGAAAACTATGCCCTTTACAGCACACTTAAGTTGGATGACATTTATAAGTTCCACCAGGAAACGTTAGCCAAACAGCCCTATACCTACTGTGTAGTTGCATCGGATAAACGGATTAGTATGGATGACTTAAAGAAATATGGTGAGTTGCAGGTCTTAAACCTCGAAGAATTGTTTGGCTATTAACATTCGGTGACACAGGGGAACACTGTTTTTACTTCAGTTTTTTGGATTCTTGGGGACCAACCGGGTATTTTCAATGGAGCTCCGGTTGCCCGCCCGCTGCGCCTGTCGGACGGGTGTCACTCACTTGTACAATATCTTTTCATGCTGCCTTTTCGAAGGAGAGCTTTGGGCCGAAATGCACATATCAGGTTAGACCGGATGTAATTTCATCCCTGGTAAATTGCGATCCACTTTTTGTAAAAGATGGGAAAGGCCGAATAACATAGCTGCAAATACAAGTGTGTGAGCCGCCAGAAATTGGGGGCACGCACATCTATGCGCAACGAGCATTGTGCCGTTTGTACCAAAAGAAAAAAAATTAAGCGTTAACCAGGTGTCATAATTAGATAATCAATAAATATGGAATTGGAAATGATGACCGGTATTACGAATGTCGATGATTGCGGTTGTTATGAAACCGGGCTACCCGCAAATACAGAATCAAAGCTTACCAACAAGCTTGAGCACTTATGGCATATGGTAGGTAATACACCCATGCTCGAAATATCTTATCGCTACAAGCGGGAGTGCCGGAAATTGTATGTGAAATGTGAGAACTATAATTTAACCGGTAGTATTAAAGACCGTATGGCTTTGTATATACTTCAGAAAGCTTATCAACTGGGAACAATAAAGCCGGATGATGTTATTGTAGAAGCTACGAGCGGCAATACCGGTATCTCGTTTAGTGCCATCGGGAAAGCGTTAGGACATGATGTAAAAATCATTATGCCTAACTGGCTAAGTAAAGAAAGGATTGATATCATTCGGAGTTTAGGTGCAGAGGTAATATTAATAAGTAAAGAAGAAGGTGGATTTTTAGGCAGCATCGCACTCAGCCAGAAAATGGCGCTGGAAAACGGCAAGGTTTTTCTTCCAAAACAATTTGAAAACCTGTTTAACGCCGAGGCGCATGAGAAGACAACCGCCAGGGAGATATGGATGCAATTGCAATCCTTAGATCTTAGTCCTGAAGCCTTCGTTGCCGGAGTAGGCACCGGTGGAACGGTAATGGGTATTGGTAATTATCTTAAGAAACGGGATGCGTCGATAAAAATCCATCCCCTGGAACCCTTAGAATCGCCAACCCTGTCAACCGGGTACAAAGTTGGTTCGCATAGAATACAGGGTATTTCAGACGAGTTTATCCCCGCTATCGTTGACCTTAGTAAATTGGACAGGGTAGTAAAGGCTTCGGATGGGGATAGCATCATCATGGCGCAAAAACTTGCAAAACAGCTGGGCCTGGCCGTAGGTATATCATCAGGTGCAAATATCGTAGGCGCTATACAGTTGCAAAATGAACTTGGTGCAAAATCGGTTGTCGTTACCGTATTCAGCGATAGCAATAAAAAATACCTGAGCACAGACCTGATGAAGGAAGAACGGGTTTGTGACAACTACTACTGTTGCGACGTTGACTTCCTGGATTACAGAGCCGTTAACCGCCTGTAATTGGCGGCGGGACTAGCGTAAACGGCCAGCCTTTCAAACAACACTCGCGGCAACAAAACCCGGCATACCGGGTATTCAAATTCCGGCACAATCGCAGCACCCCGGACTACCAATATTACCTGGCCCATGCTTAGAGAAGTATACCCCGGCTTTCCTGCTTGCACTACTTTTTTAGTTCCTGCAGAAATTGGGTAGGCGTTTTGCCAAATTCTTTTTTAAACGCTTTCGTAAAATACGATTGCGTTTGCATGCCCACCCGGTATATCACTTCCGTAATCAGCACATCTTCTTGTGTCATAATCTGCATGGCTTTGCGTAGCCTGACAGTGCGGATAAAATCGCCAATAGGCTGGCCTACTATCGCCTTTGCATGCTGGTAAAGTTTGGTGCGACTCATGCCCATCTCTTTACATATGTAGTCCACATCCAGATCAGGGTTACTCAGGTTTGTTTCAACAACAGCAAGCAAGTGGTCGATAAAAGCCTTGTCTTTAACCGAATGTGCCAGCTCTTTTGTTTCCTGGTGAACGTCTTTCGTGTAATGTTCTTTAATGGTTTGTTGATGACTAAAAATATTCCGGATAGTGAGCAATAAAACTTCGATGTTGACCGGTTTGGAAAAGTAAAAATCCGCGCCTGATTGTACGCCTTCAATCTTTGCTTTTTCTGCTGCTTTCGCCGTTAGCATAATAACAGGCACATGACTCGTTTCCGGTTTTTCTTTTATCGTTTTACAGAACTGTGTACCACTCATCCCAGGCATCATTACATCGGTAATAATCAAATCGGGCAGTCTTTCAGTTGCGATTTCTATGCCCTTCAGCCCGTCTTCAGCCTCCCATACGTGGTAGTCCACACACAAGCTTTCTCTCAAGAATTCGCGTAGCTCCTCGTTGTCGTCTACAACCAAAATGTGTTTTGTTCGTTCCAGTTTGTTAGCGGGGATTTGTGCATTTTCGGCTTGGCTGGTTGCCGTTTCCTGATATTTGTAATCCATGCTTTCGATGTCCACCTTTTCTTTTTTGCTTTGAAGCCATTTTTCATCGTTCGCATAATCATCACTGTTGACGGGCAGCGCGATAATAAATTCAGTTCCCCGATGCCTTTCACTATACACCATAATGCTCCCCTTGTGTAAAAAGGTCAGGCTTTTCACAAAAGCCAGCCCCACCCCCGAACCAATATGGGAGTCGGAAAGCCGGTAATATTGCTCAAAGATGTGTTTAAGTGAATCTGCTGGTATTCCAATTCCCGTATCCGCAACCTGGATGAAAATACAGTCTTTGGCCAGGTAGTCGCTTTTTAAAACAAGTTCGTGTTGAAAAGCCGGCGACAATTGCTGTACGGATTTGGCGACCCTGACGGCCACACATCCACCATTCCCGGTGTATTTGAAAGCATTGCTGAGAAGGTTAATCAGGATTTTTTCCAAAACCTGCCTGTCAAACCAAAGCTGGGGAAAGTCGTCCAGCAACTGTATGCCAAACCGGATGTCTTTTTCTTCCGCGAGGCCATGAAACTCGTCACCAATTTCTTCCAGGAACAGTTGAATACTACCAGGCATTACCTTCAGCTTAAGCACCCCGGATTCAACTTTCCGGAAGTCCATCAGTTCGTTTACCAGTCCCAGCAACCTGCTTGCGTTGCGGTGCATAATGTGGTATTGATGGCGAACCCCGGTGCGGCTTTCTTCCTTTTCCAATCGTTCCAGCGGGCCCAAAATCAGCGATAGCGGTGTTCGGAATTCATGTGAGATGTTGGTGAAGAACTGCAGTTGCATCTGGTGTATTTCCGCTCTTTTGCTTTCTTCCATTCGTTGTATCTCCAGCCGGCGTTTAAATAAAATAAAAACTCCCGCCGTTCCCACCAGTAGCAGAACGACCAGTGTTTTAAACCACCAGGTATTCCAGAAGGGGGGTGTGATGATAATCTTCACGGATGCCGGGGTTTCGTTCCAAATCCCGTCGTTATTGGCAGCTTTCACTTCAAATACATAGGTCCCTGCCGGAAGGTTGGAGTAGGTGGCCTTGTGTTCGTTGTTAACATAGTTCCAGTTGTCGTTCAAGCCCTTAAGCCGGTAAGCGTACTGGTTATTTTCAGGAATAATAAAGTTTAAAGCCGCATAAGAGAAAGAAAATGAAGATTGCGTATACGACAGCTCTACCACGTCGGTATAACTGATGGTGTACGGTAAAATAGCAGGTTTGTCGCCCGGTGAAACTGTTCCATTCAACAGTTGAAAATCCGTAATTACCACGGGCGGGATAAAGGTATTTGGCTGAATGTCTTTGGGGTAAAATGCATTAAAGCCATTGAGTCCCCCGAAAAACATCCGTCCTTTCCGGGTCTTGAGGTATGCGTTTGCCTCAAACTCAAGGCCCTGCAATCCATCGGCAGAATTATACTTTTTAAACGCTTTGGTTTGCGGATTGATTTTGGTCAAGCCATTTGAGGTGGAGATCCAAAGGTTTCCATGATCATCTTCAGCAATACCTTTGATGAACTCCGAAGCCAGGCCTGCCCGATTGGTAAACAGCGAAAAGGACTGTTTTGCTTCGTCAAACAGGTATAGCCCGGAATGGCCTACCCATAATCGCGCTTTGCTGTCGATATACAATACCCGCAGGTCGGGCATCTTTTCGTCGTTAACAAAATAATGCAGAAATTTTTGGGTGCTGCTTTGCAAGCAGTTCAAGCCGCCGTCGTCAGTTCCAAACCACAGATTTCCCCTGGTATCCTGGCAGATGGATACAATATTCGTCCCCGTCAGATGGGTCAGGTGTTTGTCGTCGCTTTCTACCCGCTGAAAACGTTTTGTCTTTCGATCAAAAAGATTTAAACCGCCATAATAGGTGGCTACCCATAACCGCTTTTGATGGTCTTCAAAAACCTGTTGAACATAGTCGGAGCTGATAGAACTGTTGTCGCCGGGCTTGTGGATAAACCGGGTGAACGTGCCGGCATTCCTGTCGAACAGATTCAATCCCCCTCCCCACGTGCTTACCCATAAGTTCCCCTGGCTGTCTTCTGTTACATGCAGCACTTCATCACTGCCAAGGCTGTTTGTATTAAAAGGGTTGTAGCGGTAATGTTTAAATTGTTCTGTGTTGGGATCAAATGCGTTGAGACCCCCGCCGTCGGTACCGATCCATATCTTCCCAGCCCGGTCTTCAAAGAAGCACTTTACATCATTATAACTAAGGCTATTTTTATTAGCGTCTTTCTGGTACAACCCAAAGTTTTGCCGATTCGGAATGTATAAATTGATGCCGCCCCGGTGTGTTCCGATCCAGATATTGCCTTGTTTATCTTCAAACAGCGCAGAGACGGTACGTTGGGAAAGACTTGCAGCATTTGCCGGTTCGTTTTGAAAATGCAGGAAGGCATCGCTTTCCGGCATAAACAGGTTTAAGCCACCATTAACGGTGCCTACCCATAGCTTACCCTTTTTATCGCTTAGAATACTTTTTACCAGGTTGCTGCCTAAACTGCCCGCTTCCTGCTCTCCATGTTTGTATTGTTTAACCCTGTTTGTTGCGGGATCAAACAAAAAGAGTCCATCCTCTTTAATCGCCATCCACATTTTACCATCCGAACCCGGATGTATAATCCGGATTGCTTTTTCAAGGTGAACGTCAAGGGTTGATATGGGCCGGAAAAAAGGGGTAACCTTTTCTTGGAAGAGGTACAAGCCTTTTTCGGAACCAACCCAGAATTTCCCTTGCGCATCTTCATAAAGGCAATTCACCTGGTTGCCCGCAGCTGCTGAAGACGCATCGATATAATAGCGTTGAAAGCTTTGACTCTCTGGTTCAAACCTGTTCAGTGCATTGCCCGTTCCTGCCCAAAGCTCACCGTTTTTTGTCTCAAGTACACTGGTCACCAGGTTGTGACTGATTGACCTTTCGGATCGGACCTGATTTTTGAACCGGGTAAAACGTCCCGTTTTGGCATCAAACCGGTTCAGACCGTTGCTGGTACCAATCCAAAGTACCCCGGCCTTGTCCTGGGTAATACAGCGGATGTAGTTATCGCTGATACTATTGGAGTCTGAAGCATTATACCGGTACACCTGCATCTGGTGCCCGTCGAACCGGTTTAGTCCATCCCTTGTGCCGATCCAGATAAATTGGGTTCGATCCTGGAAAATGCATTCAATGGTGCTGTTAGAAAGCCCCTGCTCGTTGGAGATATGTTTGAAGCGAATATTTGCCGGTTGCGTAAACCCCAATCCTGCCCGAAAAAGCAAAACAAACAGGAGAAAGTAGAAATGGCATCGATTCACTATGGCGGCGATTGTAACTGAACAGGTTGACTGGCGCTAATATAAAAGAAAGCCCTTGCACTCTACGAAAAGCCAAAACATTTGAACGTTAGAACCAAAGAAATGGACAATCGAACCAATGCTAACACCCGGTATAGGATAGTTTAGCACTGCCTGATTCAAAGATTGCTTGCTGCTCATATGCAGTATAATAAACGGCCCTGTACGGGAGAATGTGAATCAGTTTCTTTCACCTATTAAACTGCAAGATGAAAATGAACACACGATTACTTCGCTTTTCGCTTTTCCTGCTGGTTTTATTTGCTGCTTTTACCTCAGTTGCCCAAAAGGTCTTCACCGGGAAGGTGACAGACGTGGGTAATCAGCCGCTGGCGGGCGTAACTGTAAGTATCAAAGGGCGGCCGGCTGCAACCACCAATACCAATGAAAGTGGCCAGTTTAGCATTACGGGCGCTTCGGGCGAAACACTTCAATTTAGTTCTATTGGATTCCTGCCAAGGGATATCAAACTTGGCGAAGACGGTGTGGTGTCGGTTGTTATGAACTCGAATCCTGCCAGTATGGACGAGGTGGTTGTGATTGGATATGGCAGTACCTCCCGCCGGAACCTGACCACCTCTGTAGCCAAAATCGACCCGAAGGTCGTTCCGCAGGCAGCAAATAACTCTGTAGCACAACTGATATTTGGCCGTGCACCAGGTACCGTTGCTGTGCAAAACAGTGCGGAGCCGGGCGGGAACATCAATGTTTCCATACGCGGCAGGGGTAATCCATTGGTGGTGGTAGACGGTGTGTTATTGCCATTTTCCGGCCTCGAGCCTGGTAGTGGTAACCGAACCATGAACGGAAACGTAAACCGGGGAGGCTTCGCCGGCATCAATCCAAATGACATTGAGTCGATCGAATTCCTAAAAGACGCCAGTGCCTCCATTTACGGCGTAAATGCGGAAAACGGTGTAATGATCATTACCACTAAAAAAGGCCGTGGAAGAAAAACCAGCGTCAGCTACGATGGCAGTAAATCCATTGTTACAAACATGGATTATTTCCAGCCCCTTAACGCCACCGAATACATGAGCTACTACAACCAGTTAACCCTGGACAAGTACCTGTTCGACAACAAAATGGCCCCGTTCGGATCTGCAGCGGTTAACCTTACCAATTATTACAGCAACCCCGCCATAAAGCCTTTCACCGAAGCTGAAATCAATGGTGCCGGTGAAGGCACCGACTGGCTTAGTCACGTACTCCGTAGCGGCAGCATTGATAACCATAATATCAGCATCAGCGGCGCAACTGAAAAAGTAAACTACTACTTTTCCGGCGGGTATTTCAACCAGCAGGGAACCGTGCAAAACTCCGGCATGAAACGTTATACCGGCCGGATGAACCTCACCTTCAACCTAACCTCTTTTCTTTCGCTTACCACAAACGTGAATTACGGCAGAAACGATTATATGAACTCTCAGGCCGGTGCACAAACCGCCAGTGTGGGTCCGGAAGGTTTTGGCGCGGTACAGGCTGCACTCGCTTACCCGGCCTATTTACCCTTATATGAGCCGGGCAGCGGAAGATATACCCAGTTTCGAATAATTGGCAACCCGCTTTCCCTATTGAATATACAGGACCGTTCAAACAATACGAGCCTGTTTGCAAACTTCTCGGCCGACATAAAGCTGATACCACGCGTACTGACCGCACGTTTGATCTATGGAAACAATACCGAAAATGCCGAACGCAACTTCTTTATTCCTTCTGCTACATACTTCGACCAGTTGAACCGTTCACGTGGCGGCCTATCCACTTCCAAACGCCAGAACCAAACCCTCGAAGCAACCGTGTCGTATAAGCAACGACTGCTGAAAATGGTGAATGTTGATGCACTTGTTGGTATCGGGCAATACCCGTCGAGCAGCTTTGGTTTTACGGCCACAGGTGCCGATATGATGGATGCTATTGGAACAGATGCATTGGGCACCGCATCGCTTAGCTCACAAACCGTTTCTTCAAATCGCAATGAAACCAAGTTGCGCTCCTACTTTGCACGTAGCTCCTTCGACTTCCTTGACCGCTATATCGTCGCGCTATCTGTTCGATACGACGGCTACAGCCAGTTTTTTCCACAGAACAAATATGCCGCTTTCCCAAGTGCTTCCCTCGGCTGGAAAATTTCGAACGAGTCGTTTCTAAAGAATTCAAAAGCCGTTAATTTACTTAAGCTTAGGGCAAGTATCGGGGTTACCGGCAGCGCAGGTTCACAGGCTTATGGCACTTTCAGTCCCGATGGAAACATCATTACCTTCAACAATGGTGGAGTGGCCTACGTGCCATATTTCCTTACCCAGCTGGATAACCCCGATCTGCAGTGGCCCAAAACCCTCAACAAAAATCTGGGTCTCGACTTTGCCTTTTTTGGCGAACGGATTTCGGGCTCAGTGGATGTCTTCAGGGATGACCTTACCCGGTTGATCACCAACGTAAATACCCCCTTACTATCGCAGATTTCTACAGCCCCTGTAAACAGTGGTCACCGTGTACGCCAGGGTTGGGAGATGGGTATCAATACGGTAAACCTTCGCCGCGGTCCTTTTGAATGGACCAGCATGATCAACCTCTCCAGAACGAGGCTACGTTGGGAAGAACGTTTCCAAAACACATTTTTGCGGGGCTGGCAGAATGAGCGCGACCTGGTAAACTCATATTATGTGTTTAAAACCGATGGGATATACGATGGTATTAAAGCCATTTCCGATGCACAACCTACCAGTGCACGCCAACCCGGCTCACCTGTTTTTGTTGACCGCAATGGAGATAAAAAGATCGACACGCTGGATGTTTTCCGCATCGATCCAGATCCAAGGTTTACACTTGGTTTTGGCAACACTTTCCGGTATAAAGGGTTTGACCTTGCTGTAATGTTTTATGGCCAGGTAGGCGGCAAAGGCACAACACCGGCAATCGCCTGGAGCACCGCGGTTGATTTTGTGACAGGCGGGCAAAATGGGGTGCGCGAGCTTAATGAAGTCTGGACCACCTCTAATCCTACAGGGTTCCGTCCCGGGGTAGCTTACAACGAAAGCGCATTGGGTTTGCCTGTGGGTACCGATATTGGTTTACAAAGCACCGACTTTGTTCGTTGCCGCAACATTACCCTGGGCTACACCTTCAATTCAGGTTCATTTAGCCGGCACGTATCCAATTTGCGCGTGTATGCTGATGTACAAAATGCGTTTATCATTACCGACTTCAAATATGTTGACCCTGAAGTTTCCGTTGCCAGTGTAAAAGGGGGGCCGGCACCATATCCCATGGCCAGAACATTTTCAATCGGCCTAAGGGCAAATTTCTAACGAACGCTTAAAACTTAATAAATGAATAGAATACTATTAGCAACCCTGCTGAGTATTGTTGCCATCACCATCGGCTGTAAAAAGGGTCTTGATCGCACTTCTTTTGGTGTACTTTCTCCCGTAAACTTTCCAAAGACGGAGGCGGAATTTGAAACCTATGCGCTTGAGGTGTATAAGCCTTTTGGTTCCAAATGGTCGTATAGCGACGGTAGCACGCAGTACCTATGGCATGGCATGGAGTGGAGCAATACCTTTATCAACGACCTTCCGTCAGACCTTATTACCCCGTTTCCCGAATGGGGCGGTTATTGGACCGAGATGAGCAACGCCAATTTTCTTCCCCGCATCAACATGGGAACGAATGGCCATTTTCAAAAAACGCGCTTTATTACCCGCATAACCAAGATCATTGATGATATAGAGAAATCGAGCATATCCGACACCAAGAAAAAAGCACTGATCGCTGAAGCACGCATGTCGCGGGGCTGGCTGATGTACTACCTGTATACGCTTTATGGGGTGGTGCCGGTTGTGCTCGATCCTGCGAAGATTGGTACGGATGCCGAAGCTGATTTAACCCGGCCCGATAAAGCCGTTTTTTTAAATGCTGCTTATGAAGACCTTCGGTATGCTGCCGATAATCTCGTAAAAGCGCCTGCCGAATATGGTCGCTTCAACAAGGGCATTGCATTAGGGGTGCTCTTACGCTTTTACCTGTTTGAAAAAGATTATAAAAAGGCGGAAACGGTCGGCAAAGAAATCGGTGCGCTGGGCTACTCCCTTATTGCGAACTACCAGGATCTGTTTAGAACAGCTACCGAGAAAAACAACGAGACCATTTGGGCAGTTTCAGTTGATCCTGCAGGTGATGGGACAGGGGCCAAGTCTAATTTTAATGCCTGGGATTTTTATACTTATCCATCCGATTACCCCGGTCTGTTAACCACCGGACCTAAAAAAGGAGGCTATTCTAACCCCGCCTCATTTACCGCTACATGGGCCTTTTACGATTCCTTTGATCCTGCTGATAAGAGGAGGGCGCTTTTGATTGCGAATTACAGCGCGGTAAACAGCGCTGGCAACCCAACCAACGTTACCAAAACAAGGGCAAACCTCCGCGGTCCCGTTATCGCAAAATACCCTGATGATGATGCAACCGCTTTCCAGGGCAATGATATACCGGTGCTCCGTTATGCCGACGTGTTACTGATGCTGGCAGAAGCGATTAATGGCGATGCTGGTCCGACAGCAGAAGCTGTGGGGCTTGTTAACCAGGTGCGTGCCCGTGCAGGTATCGGCAATCTTCCCGCTACAAGCACCGCTTCAAAAGAAGCATTTGCTACGGCGCTATTGCAGGAGCGGGCATGGGAGCTCTATTTTGAAGGGTTCCGCCGGATCGACCTGATGCGCTTTGGTAAGTGGAATGAGTATCTGCTGGCTGCGGGTAAAACACCAAACCCCGCCGGTGCAAATGGCTACTTCCCGATACCGCAATATGTGTTAAGCGCAAGCGGTGGCAAGATTCAGCAGAACTCAGGCTATTAAACCGAAGTTGCGGGTGGATAGATTGTTTTGTGCCGATGAGATGGGAAAACAGTTTATAATAATTGAACTTCAACTAACTATGTTGTTTTAAAAGGCATTTTTTGGGGATGGGCTTCGGGAATACGATTTGGCATCGTTGCCCGCCCGGATGAACCCCGCCAGAATGATTCTTTCGGGCTGGCGGTTCGGACGGGTGTCACTCACTTGTACCCTAACTACGTTAATCAACAAGTGTTCGATGGCCGAAGAAGTATACAACATGCATTTGGCTGGTTTGCATAGAACAGCAATGATGCTCCATTATGCTGGTCCACAAACTGTTTGGCCCTGCTTGTTCCTAATTCGTAACCGACGGTATTTTACCACCGCGGCCATGGCGCCGCCATGAAATATAGGGTACAAGTGAGTGACACAACGGCCGCCGCCATAAAAAATGGGTGTTGGTCCCAAACAGAAGAATATGTAATACATGAGTTGGAGTGTAAATAGAAAAGAATAATTATCTATACCCGGTGGCGTGGGTATAAGGTCTGACTGGAATACCAACAACGGGTGATCCCGAACCAATCGCTGAATTTTACAACTTGTACTATGGGCTGGAAATGTTTATTGTTTTTGTTACTCTTAGGAATACAAACTTGTTTACGGAGCCACGCACAAAAACCATCAAAAGACCACCTGGTATATGTCGACGGCAAGGGCGTGATCCGCTACACAAAGGGTGGAGGAGAGGCGGCATTTTTCGGGGTTAATTATACCGCTCCTTTTGCATATGGCTATCGGTCAATTAAAGCGCTGGGGCTCGATGTTAAACAGGAAATTGATAAAGACGTTTACCACTTTGCCCGTCTTGGCATCGATGCCTTCCGGGTGCATGTTTGGGATGTGGAGATCTCCGACTCGGCCGGCAACCTGCTGCAAAACGATCACCTGGACCTTTTTGATTACCTGATTGCGGCGCTAAAACGGCGGGGGATTAAAACGATCATCACACCAATCGCTTTTTGGGGCAACGGCTATCCCGAGCGGGACGAACGTACACCGGGTTTCTCAACCAAATGGGGCAAGGGCCGGGCTAATGTAAACGACTCAGCCATCCGCGCGCAGGAGGTTTATCTTCAACAGTTTTTTACGCACGTTAATCCCTATACAAAAAGCACCTACCACAATGATGTGGATATAATTGCTGTTGAGATCAACAACGAACCAAGTCACAGCGGGCCAAAGGCTGGTGTAACAAACTACATTAACCGCATGGTTGCGGCAGTAAAAGGGACCGGGTGGACAAAACCCGTGTTTTACAACATCAGCCAGAACCCGTTTTATGCTGATGCTGTTGCAGCATCGGATGTAAATGGCTTTAGCATGCAATGGTATCCCAGCGGGCTGGTGGCTAACCGCGAAGTGGAAGGCAACTTTTTACCGCATGTTGACCGGTATGCGATCCCGTTTGATACCATTCCGGCATACCACAACAAGGCACGGATGGTTTACGAGTTTGATGCGGCAGATATCTTACAGTCGAACATGTTGCCCGCGATGGCGCGCAGTTTCAAGACCGCGGGCTTTCAATGGGCAACCCAATTTGCATATGATCCACTGGCAACGGCCTATGGTAATACAGAATACCAGACGCATTACCTTAACCTGGCATATACCCCGGCAAAGGCCATCAGCCTGTTGATCGCTTCAAAGGTTTTTCACCAGGTTCCGCGTTTGAAAACTTTCGGTAACTACCCTGCAGACAGCGCCTTTGATGTATTCCGGCTGAGCTATAAGAACAACCTGAGCGAAATGAACAGCAGCGATGAATACTACCATTCGAATACTACTACAACTGCGCCCAAATCGGCTGCAAGCTTGCAGCACCTGGCGGGTGTAGGCAGCTCGCCGGTGGTACAATATGATGGCAGCGGTGCCTATTTCCTCGATAAACTTGAAAATGGCATTTGGCGGCTCGAGGTAATGCCTGATGCTATTCATATCCGTGATCCTTTCGAAAGGGCTTCGCCCAAAAAGGAAGTTACCCGTATTGAATGGAACAGGAGGGCAATGCAAATCGTTCTTCCCGACTTAACTGGCCAATTTTCTTTGCAGGCACTGGATAATGGTAACAGCTATGCCGCTACAGCAACCGATGGTCGTTTTGATATTCAACCCGGAACCTACCTGGTAACCCGCTCCGGGAAAAACGCAGGCAAGTGGAACAAATCCGCACAATCGGGTTATATCGGACTAAGTGAATTTGTAGCACCAAAGGCGAAGGAAACGTCACCCCTGATTCGCTATGAACCAGTAGGGCAAGCTGTCGCGGGCACACCATTAACCCTGCACCTGCAAGCAGTTGGGTTGAACCCCACTAACCGGATCACGCTACAACCGCAGGGGATGGGTCGGGCTGGTGCGGGCCCAATTACCTTCAAACGGACCGTTGGCAATACCTATACAACCCAACTTCCCGCCCAGCTACTTACCCCCGGGCTGCTGAACTACCGTATTGTGCTGCAAAATGACAGCGATTATTATGTGTATCCCGGCAATGTAAAAGGAAATCCAATGGCCTGGGACTATTACAATACCGGGGCATACGAGCTTATGGTGCTACCGGAGGGCAGTGGGGTATCTTTATTTGATGCAGAACGCGATAAACAGCTATTGACGTATTCCTCATCGCGCCGCGCCAATGAAAACCGGCTCCTTGCGGGAGAACGGCCGGGAAATTTTGTATATCGAATGGCTGCAGCTGAGTTGACCGGGGCTCATGTTATGGGTTTTCAAACCCATGTCGGCGATAAACTCAATCCCGAAGCTTTATCGGTGGCTGCCCTGCAAACACTGTTGGTAAGGGGTCGCACCACCAACCCACAACCCATAACGGCAAAACTAATCCTGGTATCAAAAGATGCCGTGTCTTTTTCGGCGACCTTTACGCTTCCGACAACCATACAGGATATAACCGTTCCGGTAAGCCGTTTACAAGCCGACTCAATGCTTTTACTGCCACGCCCTTACCCCGGTTTTATGCCGCTATGGTTTTCGGCCGCATCCCCAAAGCCGTTTTCACTTGTTGATGTGGAGAAACTCCAGGTGGTGCTTGGTGCAGACCTGCAGCCGGCTGATTATTTGAAACCCCATTCCATGGAAATTGAATCTGTTTGGATAAAAAAATAACTGTGCATGTTTAAACGCGATTTACCCTTTCTTATCTGTTTTATTCTTCTCTTTTCAACGTTTGGGGCTGAGGCCCGGGATGGATCCTTACGGCGCCGGACCAGCCTCGATGAAGACTGGCGTTTTCACCTTGGCCATGCTGCAGATCCTGTAAAAGATTTCAATTATAGCATAGCCACCATTTTTGCTAAAAGCGGTGGCACAGCCGGTACAGCCATCGATCCCAAATTCAAGGACTCAGCCTGGCGAAAACTAAGCATACCACACGATTGGGCGGTGGAACTACCCTTTGTAAACTCGCCCAACTTTGATGTGATGGCGCATGGTTATAAACCGGTTGGCGGACTGTTTCCCGAAACCACGATCGGCTGGTACCGCAAACAGTTTACGGTTGCTAAAAACGACTCCAGCCAGCGTTTTCAATTACAGTTCGACGGGGTGTTCAGGGACGCCCAGTTTTGGCTCAACGGATTTTACCTGGGCAACAATAAAAGTGGCTACGTGGGTGTGGCCTACGATGTAACGGATTACATGTTGTACGGCAAGCCCAACACCCTCGTGGTAAGGGTTGATGCCAGCCAATACGAGGGCTGGTTTTATGAAGGGGCCGGAATATATCGCCACGTATGGCTAAATCAATATCACCCCGTGCAGATCGTGAACGATGGCATATTTGCGTATTCAACGGTGAAAGGCAACAGTGCCGCGGTTACCATTGAAACCGAGCTGCAGAACCAGCTGGGGTCACCGGCAAGAGCTACCGTGGCTTCGTTTATGACCGACAGAGCGGGCAGAAGAATAGCGATTTCGCCGGAACAACCGGTTAGCCTCGCTATCAATGGAAAATCAACCGTAAAGCATAACCTTAAAGTCACCAATCCAAAGCTTTGGTCGCTTGAGGATCCTTACCTCTACCGTGTTGTATCCATTATCAAACAAGGCGGCAAAGTGGTTGACAGTGTCTCGCAACGTTTTGGCATTCGAACTGTTGAAATCAAACCCAATGGCGTTTTCCTAAATGGCCGGCATATCAAGATAAAGGGTACAAACAACCACCAGGATCATGCAGGGGTAGGCGCAGCATTGCCCGACTACCTGCAATACTACCGGGTTCGTTTACTAAAGCAGTGGGGCAGCAACGCCTACCGCACCAGTCATAATGCACCAACACCCGAGCTGCTCGACGCCTGCGATAGCCTGGGCATGCTGGTGATGGACGAACAACGGCTGCTGAACAGCTCGCCCGAATACATGGACCAGTTTGAACGTTTGCTCAAAAGAGACCGTAGCAGGGCATCGGTGTTCATGTGGTCCATTGGTAACGAAGAAGGCTGGATTCAGGGCAATGAGACCGGTCGTGCCATTGCGAAGACCTTACTGGCCAAACAACGCGAGCTCGACCCCACCCGGGTGAGCACCTATGCAGCCGATATGGCGAATGTATACCGCGGCGTTAACGAAGCAATCCCGGTGCGAGGCTTCAATTATCGCCAGTTTGCCGTTGCCGATTACAACCGCGATCATCCTATGCAGCCCATCATTGGAACTGAAATGGGTAGTACGGTTACCACCAGGGGCATTTATGAAAAGGACTCCATTCGGGCATATGTTCCCGATCAGGACATTACCGCGCCCTGGTGGGCAAGCACCGCCGAAACCTGGTGGAAACTTGCCGCTGAAAACGACTTCTGGCTAGGTGGTTTTATTTGGACCGGTTTTGACTACCGTGGCGAACCCACACCCTACAAATGGCCAAACATTTCTTCGCATTTTGGTGCAATGGACGCGTGTGGCTTTCCGAAAAACATTTATTACTACTACCAAAGCTGGTGGACAGATAAGGATGTACTCCACATCTCCCCGCACTGGAACTGGAAGGGCAAAGAGGGCCAGCCCATCGATGTATGGGTGAATACCAATGCCGACAATGTAGAGCTGTTCCTGAATGGGAAGTCGTTGGGTAAAAAAGATATGCCCCGTAATTCCCACCTGAAATGGGCGGTTCCTTATGCGCCGGGAACACTGGAAGCGGTAGCCTACAAACGGGGACGTAAACTTACCAGCAAGGTGGAAACCACCGGTGATCCATATGAGATTGTATTGTCGCCTTATAAAACCACGATGCTGGGTGATGGCAAAGACGTGGCCGTGATTAACATAAGCGTAATAGACCGGCAGGGTAGGGAAGTGCCCGAGGCGGGACACCTGGTTCGGTTTAAGCTAAAAGGTGATGGAAAAATCATTGGGGTTGGTAATGGTGATCCCAGCAGCCATGAGCCGGATAAATACCTGGTGGATACAGCCTGGCAGCGCAGTTTGTTCAATGGCAAAGCACAGGTGATCCTGCAGGCAGGTAAAACGGCCGGTACCATTTCGTTCGAGGCAACTAGTGCAGGGCTCCAAAAGGGGTCAACTGATATCATCACCATCCACCCCGGAACACCAACAGCAGTGACAACAGTAAAGCACACTTTTCCTGTGAGCAAAGGCGCTGGGCGAACGGCAGATAAAATGCTGGGTGCCGACATCTCGTTTTTGCCACAACTGGAATCGCGGGGTATAAAGTTTTCGGATAACGGCAAAGAAGGGGATGCGATTGAAATCCTGAAGCACCACGGTTTTAATTACATCAGGCTGCGCATCTTTCATAATCCTGCTGCAGACAGTGGCTATTCACCCGGCCGCGGCTTTTGTGATCTCGAGCACACCAAACAAATGGCAAAGCGGGTGAAAGCGGCAGGTATGAAATTCCTGCTTGATTTTCACTACAGCGACACCTGGGCCGATCCGGGAAAACAATTTAAACCGGCGGCATGGAAGGGGAAAGCATTCCCGGAGTTGAAGCAGGCGGTGTATGATCATACCATAGAAGTGATGCGGGCCTTGAAGGACCAGGGAACCCCGCCCGACATGGTGCAGGTAGGTAACGAGATCAACCATGGTATGATCTGGCCCGAGGGCAAAATTGGCAACCTCGACAGCCTCGCGCAACTCATCTATGCCGGTATCAACGGGGTGAAGGCAGTAGCACCAGCAACCACCATTATGTTGCATGTGGCACTGGGTGGCCAAAACGACGAATGTATTTTATTCTACGATGCTATGCAGCAGCGCCAGGTGCCCTATGATGTGATCGGGCTCTCGTATTACCCGAAATGGCACTGCACCCTCGAAGATCTGCAATACAACATGAATGATCTTGCCCGCCGCTACGATAAAGACGTGATTGTAGTGGAGTACTCACATTTGAAGAACCAGGTCAATGAGCTGGCCTTTAATGTTGAGAACGGCCGCGGAAAGGGTTCCGCTATCTGGGAGCCATTGAACACCTGGGAGTCGGTTTTCGACAGGCAGGGAAAATCTAACGACCTATTGAAAGTGTACGACGACATTAACAAGCGTTTTATCAACAGCACTGAAGCGGTGGGAGTTAAAAGTTTAAAGTGAGGAGTTATGAATAGTTAAGAGTGTAGAATTAAGAGTTATGAGTGAAGCGTTATGAGTTTAGAGTTATGAGTTTAGAGTAGAGCGAAATAATGTGGGAGTGCTGAATTATGAATATTTGAAATCGATAAGTTAAAAGCATATGAGTACAGGCAACAATCGGGTAGTAAAAGGAACTATGAACATGACTGTATTATTATTCCTATTATGCTCTACTGTGCTGCATGCACAAGGGGTGAAAATACCGGAGGGCTGGTCGGACGGTTATGTATATGCCAATGGCATTCGCATACACTACTACCGCGCTGTGCCTGCACCGGGTAAACCGGTGATGGTAATGGTGCATGGTGTAACGGATATCGGCCTTTGCTGGACGACCCTTGCATTAAAGCTTCAGAACGCATACGACATTTATATGCCTGATGCACGCGGGCACGGCCTTACCGATCCGTTTACGACAGCAGACAATGGTGAGACCATGATAAAAGATGTGGTAGGGGTTGTGCAGGCAATGAAATGGGAGAAACCCATTTTGATGGGGCATTCCATGGGTGCCGCCACCGTCATGCGTTTAGGTGCGGAGTATCCTGGTGTGGCAAAAGCGATCATCATGTTAGATCCATTTGTGGGTAGCCGGCCAGCCAGGTCGGTGGCCACAACAGCGGATACCACTGCCCGGAACAGGCCTGTTGCTTCCGCGCCGCCCCAGCAACCAACCGCACCCAACCGGCTTTCGGTAGCGATGTTTGGTACGGCTGAAACGCTGGTGGCTCAAAACAACTATCGTTTCGAGGACCTGGTAGCTACGGGACGTCGCCAGTTTCCGAAGTGGGACGACCTGGATGTGCAATATTGGGCGCTCTCTAAAAAACAATATCATGGGGCATACAGCAGCGAAACCTCGGGAGCGATGGGTGGAGCGATGAACACGGCAAATTCGCTTGCAAAGATTGCTGTACCCGCGCTTATCCTGAAAGCCGATGCAACACCTGAGGTGCGCAAAGCCAACGAGGAAGCAGCCCGTGTAATGCAAAAGGGTAAGCTGGTACACATCGATGGTGCGGGCCACAATCTTCACCACGATCAATTGCCAAAAACGGTAGAGGTATTGAACGGGTTTTTGTCGACGCTTTAGTTGGAACACGGATGACAGGGATGCAATGGATTGATAATGGATTTTTTTTTAGAACACGGATAACACGGATGGGATGGATAGATAATGGGATTTGTATTGGAATTCGGATGGGATGGATAGATAATGGGATTTGCCTTGGAACACGGATGGGATGGATAGCTAATGGGATTTTCCTCGGAACACGGATGACACGGATTGGATGGATGCCGTGGAGATGAAAGCCGGTTTTCTAAAGACAATTGTTTCTGGCCAATTTCATTCCAGGTCGTTAATCCGTGAATATCCATTCGATCCTTACCATCCTTGTGCTATAGATCAAAATCAGCGTGTTCGAAGTATTCCAACATCCATCTTTTGTTATCCATTAAACCCGTGTCATCCGTGTTCTATTGTTCAGCATCGAACATCAATCTCTAATTATCCATGGAACCCGGGTCAACCGTGTTCCATTCTCAGCGTGTTCGAAGTATTACAACATCCATCTTTTATTATCCATTTAACCTGTGTCATCCGTGTTCTATTGTTCAGCATCAAACATCCATCTTTTATTATCCGTTAAACCCGTGTCATCCGTGTTCTATTGTTCAGCATCGAACATCCATCTTTTGTTATCCATTAAACCCGTGTCATCCATGTTCTATTGTTCAGCATCGAACATCAATCTCTAATTATCCATGAAACCCGGGTCATCCGTGTTCCATTCTCAGCGTGTTCGAAGTATTACAACATCCATCTTTTATTATCCATTTAACCTGTGTCATCCGTGTTCTATTGTTCAGCATCAAACATCCATCTTTTGTTATCCATTAAACCCGTGTCATCCGTGTTCTATTGTTCAGCACCGAACATCGATCTCTTATTATCCATGGAACCCCTGTCATCCGTGTTCCATTCTCAGCGTGTTCGATAAATCACAACATCCATCTTTTGTTATCCATTAAACCCGTGTCATCCGTGTTCCACTGTTCAGCATCGAACATCGATCTCTTATTATCCATTAAACCAGTGTCAACCGTGTTCCATTCTCAGCGTGTTCGATAAATCACAACATCCATCTTTTGTTATCCATTAAACCCGTGTCATCCGTGTTCTATTGTTCAGCATCGAACATCGACTCTTATTATCCCTTAAACCCGTGTCATCCGTGTTCCATATTCCTGCTCCCAGAACACATTTAAACTTTGCCATGAAACCATTTTTACTCCTGTTCACTGCCATTTTCCTGATCCCATCAAACAACACCAGCTTCGCCCAAAATAGTCGCCAGCGGTTGCTGATGGACAAGGGCTGGAAATTTTCTCAAACGGATACGGTTGGTGCCGACAAGACCGCATTTAGTGATAACAAGTGGAGAACCCTCGATCTTCCGCACGACTGGAGTATCGAAAGCGCATTTGTTCAGAATGCTCCCACAGGCGGAGGGGGTGGTTATTTGCCAACGGGAATCGGCTGGTATCGCAAACGATTCAATATGCCGAAGTCAGCCTTGTCGAAAGCGGTTTGGATTGAGTTCGACGGGGTTTATCAAAACAGCGACGTATGGATCAACGGGCATCATCTGGGGCACTATCCCAATGGGTACATGAGTTTCTATTACGACCTAAGTGGCCAACTTAAATCCGGTGAAAATATTATCACGGTTCGGGTCGACAATTCACTGCAGCCCAATACACGTTGGTATTCCGGTTCGGGTATCTACCGCCATGTATGGCTGAGCATGGCGGATCCCGTGCACATTGCACAATGGGGCACCTATGTGACCACACCAAAGGTAGACTCTGCTTCAGCTACGGTAAGCATCAAAACCCAAATCGATAATCAACATGCTGCTGCTAAAAATGTAATCATCCGTTCCCTTGTTGTTGATGCGACCGGAAAGGAGGTGGGGAGATCAGAATCGCCAATTGGGGTAGCGGCAAAAGACAGTGGAGTTAGCGACCAAAAGATCACAGTAACCTCACCTGCACTGTGGTCGGTGGAAACACCCAACATGTATAACCTTCGCACCCAGGTTATAGATCGCGGTAAAGTTGTTGATGAAGTAACCACCCCATTTGGTATTCGCGACATTCAATATGATGCGAATAAGGGATTCTTGCTCAACGGAAAAAGGGTCAAGATGAATGGAGTTTGTTTACACCACGACGCGGGCAGTGTTGGCGCAGCCGTGCCTGAAGCTATGTGGGTTCGCCGCTTGCAGATATTAAAAGAGATGGGTTGCAATGCTATCCGTACATCGCACAACCCGGTAGCACCTGAGTTTCTTGACCTTTGCGATCGCATGGGTTTTTTGGTGCAGAACGAAATTTTCGATGTTTGGAAAGCCGGGAAAGTGAAGTATGATTATTCGGTATATTTTGATAAGTGGTCGCAGCATGATCTCCGGAAATTTATTCACCGCGACCGCAATCATCCGTCTGTAGTAATGTGGAGCGCAGGCAATGAGATTGGTGAACAAAGCCAGCCACAAGGTTTTAACGTGCTTCGCCCGCTGATCGAAACTTTTCACCGCGAAGATCCCACCCGGCCCGTAACAACAGGTAACGATCATATCGCTGCCGACGGCAGATCGGCGACACCAGACTTTTTGAAATTACTCGATATTGTCGGCTACAATTATGTCGACCGTTGGCGCGACCGCAGGGAGTTGTTCTATGATATTGATAAGCGTAGTCATCCCGAATGGAAAATGGTGGGAACAGAAAATGTTTCTATATCCGGTGTTCGTGGCAGTTATCATGGTGGAGGTTTTGGATCAGTCGACTCTTCGCAGATTCGTGCTGCAAATATGCCCGGTGTTATCAGGGCCGAACAGCTTTGGAAATTTACTTCACTTCACGATTATGTGATCGGCGATTTTATGTGGACGGGTATCGACTATATCGGCGAAGCGAGATGGCCGGCAAAAAATGCAAGCTCAGGTGTGATTGACCTGTGTGGTTTTCCAAAAGATGCCTACTATTTCTACCAGAGCCAATGGACCACAAAACCAATGATCCATTTGGCCCCGCACTGGAACTGGCGCGGCAAACAAGGGAAGGTAATTCCCGTGATGGCTTATACGAACTGCGATACGGTTGAACTTTTTCTAAATGGTAGATCATGGGGCGCAAAAGCCATGCAGTTTCCACGACCCGGCAACAGCGGAGCCTGGAACCGTTACGATGTTGCACCAGTGGGTATTACAACAGCTGATCTACACCTGGCGTGGGATGTGCCTTATGAGCCAGGTGTATTAAAAGCAATTGGGAGAAAAGGCGGGAAGGTGGTGGTTGAAGAGGTCATACATACCAGCGGTGCACCTGCAGCAATTCGTGTGTCGGTTGACCGTGCGACAATCGAGGCCCAGCCGGGCGATGTAGCGCATGTAACCATTAAAGTGGTGGATGCAGATGGCCATGTCGTTCCTGATGCAGCCGAACCGGTGCAGGTGCGGGTTGAAGGTGCAGGAAAGTTAATTGGTTTAGATAACGGTAATCCCGTTGATCATACGTCCATGAAAAGTGATCAACGAAATACATTTAATGGTTTGGCCCTTGCGGTTATTCAATCCAACAACAAAGCGGGATCGATCCGGGTTAACGTCAACTCGTCGAAGCTAAAGGGAGGCTCAATAACAATCACGGTAAATAAGCCGGGAGTGCAAATTGCCGAGGTGCAAAGTTCCAAACAGTAATTGCATATGGGTGTAAGGTTCACCTAAAAATCAACGGCTGTTAATTCAAGCTGCAATACTGGTGTAGTCAGGGATATCAAGCGTTAAAACATACAACAAAAAAAACTGTAGTACTGCATGGGCAGTACTACAGTCAGTAAGGCGATATACGTATTATTTCAACCCGTTATGGATCGTCTCCGCCATTTGATGATGTTGCTTCAATGTTGGTAACGTTTTAGCGGCAAATGCTTTTATTTCGGGGTCTTTTGCATTGTTTGCTGCTTCCTCAAAATTTCGTACGTCTTCTTCATGATCCTTCACCATCATGCTCATATAATCTTTGTCAAACTCGGCTCCCTTTTTTGCTTTCAGTTCATCAATGTGTTTCTGATGGTCTGAACCAGGTGTTGGTGGTATAGTGATATTTTTCTTTGCAGCCAGCGCCTTTAATTCTTCATTCGCCTTGGTATGATCCTTAACCATTGTTTGTCCGAACTGTTTTACTTTAGCAGATGCGGCATTTTGCGATGCCAGGGTTCCTAACTGAACTTCCATCAAACCGCCACTTGCTGCCTCAACCATAAATTCATGGTCGTCTTCCATTTTGTCACCCATATTCGAACTGTCTGCTTTCTGTTCATTTTTTTCTTCGGCAACTTCTGTACTATCTGTTTTTTGCTCGCTATTACAGGCAACAGCAAACGATAAGGTAAGTGCCATCAGGGGCATGAATATCTTTTTCATAAGTGATAAGTTTACAGTTCTTGTTTCAAAATTTATACCACCCTTGGTGTTTGACCTTCAGTAGCAAGAGGTTAGAGTACATTCAACAAACTTAGGCGTGCACTAAAGCGGTAGCCGACCGGGGTTCGAACCATTTACGCGGGCGGTATTAAGCTCTTTGGCATGTTCGGGAATACTTTTGCTCACATTTCCTAATGATCATTCTGGTACGATAGACCTGTTTTTTCGGTGGCAAACAGCAGGCCATCAAAGTCATATGTCCTGTGGATATTATGATGTGCGACTATGATGCATTTCATGACCGGGCGAATGAGCAGTACCTGCCGGGTGTTGCGGAACAGGAAGAAGTTTTTTTTGGGACTGAGCGGTAGTGGTACTATTTAGCAGCCGTTGCCACGCTCGCTTGTACGGCAAATCATTATTCGGCTTTCCCAAGAGGATCTCAAAAGGCGCATAGCCACTTCGAAGATCCCCAAACAAATAAGAAACCTGGTTTTCGTATTTAAAAGTATACTTATACCACTTTTTGCCAGATGATAAAGTCTTGTTTATACCAATGATTGGGGATGGTTACCAGTTGGGTATACCCATGTGCATATAAGAGGTGTATGGAAGCGCTATTTTCTGTGCGACAATCACACCAGATCTTGTGGCATTTCCGTTGTTCGATCGTCTGATCCAATTCATTTAATAGTAAATGCGAAATCCCTTTAGCCCTGTAGTCTTCAACAATTCCAACCCATTCTAACCAAATTAAATAATCATCAAACCTCGACAAACAAAAACCAACAATCTTATTGTCCACGGTTGCTATTATGATCGATAATTCATCTTCCCGTATTTTCACTTGCAATTGAGGTGGTTGATACTTCAGGATTTCTTCCTGCTTTGCCAATTCGTTATAATAGGGGATGTTTTGGATAACCGTGGTCATCGCGGTCGATAGCGCGTGGCAGTCTTTTTCTGATGCATACCTGATGACTACATTTGTCATGAACACTTTTAACTTAGCAGTCCTAAATTTTTAAAGAGAAGTTTGGTGTTCTAACGATCCTGATGGGTGAACTCAAGCCTATGGTAACAAGTTGGAAAACCACCAATGCTGCTATTTTCATTGCAGCTGTTTGGCCCTCTATCAATTCGGGCAACATAGATTGAATGGGATCAGGTCTTTGATTGTCTGCCCAACTCAGTGCTTTTTTCTGCACTTATCTGAACAATACTTAACATCGTTCCACACCTTCTCCCATTTCTTTCTCCAGCTAAACGGACGGCCACACACAACACAGTTTTTCTCGGGCAAGTCCCTCTTCTTAACCCTTTTCATGTTTCCATTCTTTTTTTAGGCGGTCGTATTGCTCATTTGCCTCCGCTTTTTTCCATAAGCTAAAAAAGACGGCTGCCGCCTCCGCTTTTTCCGGTTCACCGGTGCCACGCTCCAATAGCGCGTAACCATTTGTATCATCATACTTTTTTCCGCCTTTATAATTGGCATACCTCCGGGCACGGGTAAATCCCATTTGCAGGTATTTGCGGGCCATGTCGGCACCCACGAAATCATCCTGCTCCAGGTAGTTTAGAAATAGCTGGTAGATCTTCCCGCTGCTTTCTTCCGCGATCTCCCGGGTCTTGAACCGCCAGTGAACGCCGATTTCAGATTTGTAAGGTTCACAAATCAACACACCCTGTTCTCCTTTGCCAACACGATACAGTTGGGGCTGTTCGCGATAATTTATGCCGGCCTTCCACGCATACTCATCCAGGTTAAAGTTCAGGTAAGCTGGCTGCTTCATCGTAATCCTACCTGAAAAATCATGCCTTCGTTTTCGATCGAATTGGCTGCTACTCGGATGAGTTTATAAACGGCTAAGCTATCGAACTCTTCTAATATCTGTATGTGCTTAATCCTTATTGGGTAAGCTGTGCATGGTAAGCGCCCCGGGCCAGGACTGTTCGTCAAGGCTGCGAACCACACCTAAGTTGGGATGCAATCCAAGGTGATATGATTTTTTCGTCCGGTTGAGTTCACGGATACTCCGGCCCACCAAACCCGGAATAACGGATTTTTTTTCTAAGGTGGAGGAGTTAACCAAGGGGGTAAGGTTGACGTATGCTGCTGCTGTGTTACGGCTGCAAAAGCTCCCGTATTCGTATCCAGTGTGCCCTTTTACTAAGCCGGATTCGCTCCAATTTTTATGTTTAAAAAAAGACGATAAAAAATTTGATTCGAAAATTTATTCAACTACATTTGAATTCAACAAGGTTGAATGATAGTAAACCTTGGTTGTTGTTGCCAATTGCTGATACTTTGAATGGATAGGTTATATCCTTTTTTAAACGGGAAGGTTTTGCAGCATTGTCCTGCATTTCTACCGTATGCGCCTGTGCACTTCAAAGTTCCAGCAAAGGACCATTGCCTGATATGAAATCTAATAACATGATGTGTTGGTTATCCGCTTGTATCATCATACTATGTACTTCTTGTACCCGTCTGTCCGGCCTGGTAACTACAACTGCAAATCGCGCCTTAAAAGTTAACAACAATCTTTCAATAAGTGCCCGCACTTTAAACCCTTTTGCCTGCCTTCGCATGGCAACAATGGACGCTTTACCAAATGTTATAGATCAGTGGATCGATCGATTTAAAATAAGGTTGGGAAGTTCAAACCAGGTGAATACGCGTTTTCCGGGATCGGCGCACTTCGTTGTTGCCGGTCTTTCTGCAATGCCTGCGGCATGGCATTCGGACCAATAAGAAAAAGTTTTATCGTGAGTGCTGATGAGTTGGCTTGCAGGTTTATGGTTGGAACAACGCAATTAGTCAATGGCTAATCCCAATAGGATTCGCGTAAATGGTAGCACGGGAGTTATCCAAATAAGCATTGTTGATTTTATAAATAAGTACTTGCCAGTTGTCATTATAACTTTTCCACCAAAACAATACTTGCCATGAAAACCCGGTTATTTAAGCAACCCATCACCTCATCAGTCTGCCGGCAACTTCACTTCCCTCATGAACATTTTAAACCTGTATTGACCTTTTTAATTGCTGTTTTACTTTGTGCAACAGCCTTCGCGCAAAAGAAAACCGTTACAGGAAAAGTTACCCGGGGCGACTCTGCGCTTGCAGGCATTACAGTTGGTGTAAAAAACACCAATGACGCTACCACTACCAATGATGCAGGCACCTATACCTTAAGGGTTGATCCAAATGCCACATTAGTGTTTACTTCCATTGGATTTGAAACACGGGAATTAAAGGTTAACAACCAGGCTGTGCTAAACGTCGAACTCACACCCATCAATCAACAACTCGAAGACGTGATCGTAGTCGGCTATGGTACACAGCGAAAGGGAAATATAACGGGAGCAGTAGCAAATGTCAGATCCGAAGATCTCATGCGAACCCCGTCGTCCACCACTTCAAGTGCCCTGGTAGGACGAGTAGCTGGCATCACCGCACGTCAAACAACCGGTCGCCCGGGACAAGGAACCAATATACAGGTAAGAAACCTTGGTACCCCTTTATTCGTTATTGATGGGGTGCCCCAGAGTGAAGGGCAGTTCAATAATATTTCATCGGAAGACATAGAAAGCATTTCAATTTTGAAGGATGGATCGGCTGCGTTGTATGGCTTCCGCGCATCAAATGGTGTGGTATTGGTAACTACCAAAAAGGGCAGGAGCGGAGATAAAGGCAAGCTAAGTGTTAATACATACTACCAGCTTCAGAATGTAACACGCTATATCTCTGCGTCTGATGCCTATACCCATATGAGGGCCTCTGCAGAAGCACAGCAAAATACTAATACGCTGGCAAATGGTGGAGGTATTAATGGTGGTACTGTAACTATAACGCCCGCAGAGTTGGAAAAATGGCGGCTCGGCACGGACTCGGGTTATCAAAGCACCAACTATCGTAACTATCTTTTAAGAAAGAATGCTCCCCAGAAATATATTAATATAAATGCAAGCGGTGGAAATGATCGCCTAAATTATTATCTCTCGTTGGGTACTTTAACGCAAGAGGGTATATTAAAACAATTCGACTTTAAACGTTCTAATTTTCAAGCGAATGTAGAAGGCACCATTATAAAGGGTGTGAAGTTTGGAACACAACTAAACGGCCGTATCGAAGGGCGTTACAATCCTGCTTCTATTAACAATGCAGACGCTTATGATAATCCTTTCCTGGCCATATTGACTACCTGGCCGATGGAAAGGATATATGCTAACGACAATCCGAATTATATCAGCGGCGCTGTGCATCGTCCTGACCGGAACCCGGCAAACTTTGATCGCAATGTCGTAGGTACTCAAGACAATGTCTGGAATAATTTCGGAAGCATTTTCTATACTACTATCGAACTTCCTTTTGGTTTTTCTGCTAAGGCTACGTATTCTTATAACTACAAGCAAAATAAAAACGAAGTATTCCGTAAGAGTTTTGATCAGTACACTTACGATAAAGCAACCAACACATATAGGGTAGTAGGAACCCAAAATCTTCTGCGAAGGCAGAAAAGCAGAACGGAGATAACGGAAAACTTTGCCGCCTTACAGCTTAATTATAATAAGCAATTTGGAGGGCACACCATTTCGGCATTGGGTGCGTATGAATATGCAACTGCTATTGATGAATTTGTGAATATTACCAGTTTGCCTGGTACTAATTACCTTCCAATAATCCGTACGCAGGATGTAACGCAAATAGACAATACTTATGGTAATACCAAAAGAGCCTCAGTTATCGGAAGATTCAACTATGATTATCGCCGCCGTTACCTACTCGAATTATTGGGTCGCTATGATGGCAATTACATCTATACCCGCGGCAAAAGATGGGGATTATTTCCGGGTATTACCGGCGGCTGGGTCCTGTCGGAGGAAGATTTTTATGGAGGAAAGTTAAAGAAGGTAATGAATTATGTAAAACTAAGAGCTTCATGGGGTAGAACAGGTAACGTTTTAGGCGTGGATCCTTTCGATTACTTATCGGGTGGTAATTTTCCTTCTGGTACTTATATTCTGGATCAGAATGGAGGGACGCTTTTGACTGGCGTAGGAATACGAGGCTTACCTATCACCAATATCAGCTGGGTTGAGAGTACGATAAAAAACGTGGGCATCCAGCTTGGATTCTTTAACAATAAACTTACTGCAGAATTTGATGCATTCTATCGGGATTTAACGGGTTTACCCGCACCAAAAGTAGATGTTGTTGTGCCCGTAGAAGTAGGCTACAATCTGCCAAATGAAAACCTGAATTCAGATCGGACACAGGGCGTAGAAGGAACGATTTCCTACGCAAATAAAGCAGGTCAGTTTAGTTATTCTGTGAGCGGAAATGCTACGCTTGCACGTAGGAAAAACATGGAGCGCTACATGCCCCGTTTTGGTAATTCCTGGGACCAATACCGCAATCAGACAAATCATCGTTGGGCCGATATAAACTGGGGTTACCAGGTCATCGGGCAATTCCAATCGGTAGAGGAGATCAAGAGCTATAAAATTAATAATGATGGTCAGGGCAACACCACCCTCTTGCCGGGCGACTTAAAGTTCAAAGACGCAAATGGCGATGGTGTAATCAACAACCTTGATGAGCGGCCGATTGGGTACGGTGGTAATGCCGGGGCCTCTGCATTTGACGGCAACAATCCTTATATGAGTTTTGGTTTTTCGTCCGGGGTATCCTGGAAGGGCTTCAACCTGAATATGGATTTGGTGGGCGCCACTATGCAATCTGTATATCGCATATTCGAAACGGTAGTGCCTTTCCAGGCAACCCACAATGGACCTGAATATCTTTTTAACGACCGTTGGCACCGTGCAGATCTTTATGATAACAAGAGTGCCTGGGTGCCGGGTAAATACCCCGCGATCAGAAGAATCAACAACCATATCAATTATTCCCGCAGAAGCGATTTCTGGATTGAAAACGTAACTTATCTCCGGCTAAGAAACCTGGAGCTTGGTTATAACGTGCCAAAACATATAATAAGCAGAGCTCACCTGGCGGGTGTAAGACTCTATGTAACAGGAACCAACCTCATTTCTTTTGATAGCCTGAAGGATATTGAAATTGACCCTGAAATCGGGAAAGATAATTCTTTGGTTTATCCAATTATGAAGTTGTACACCTTCGGAATAAACGTAACTCTTTAAAAAAGCTATATGAACATTATATTCAGACTTTGTATTCTGATAATGGTATCGATCACTTCTTTTTCCTGCAAGAAGGATTTGTTAGATACTGAACCTACAACGATTCTTTCCGACGATCAAATATGGAATGACCCAAAGTTGGTAACAGCCGTTTTAGCCAATATGTATAACCGGCTTCCAAGATACTCCTCTACAATATCCGGCACGGAGAACTTTGCCATTTTTGACGAGGGTATGTGGTCGGGGTTAACCAACCAGGACCTGGAAATACGTAATAACCTTCCTGAATATGCATATGATCGCTGGCGCTATTGGGACTACACCCTGGTACGTGATATTCATGTAGCCCTGGATCAGATCAATGCGGCCACGTCATCAGCAATGACAACTGCAGTAAAAAACCAGTTTGCTGCTGAGTTTCGTTTTTTGAGAGCAATGGTGTATTTCGAGATGGTAAAAAGAATGGGTGGTGTGCCCCTGGTCACTACACAATTAATTTATGATTTTAAAGGCGATGTTACGCCTTTACGGAAAGCCCGCAGTAAAGAGGAAGAGATCTACGACTTTATTGGTAGTGAAGCTGATGCAATTAAGGATGTAATTGGAAATGCCGGCAACGCAAGAAGGGCCAATAAGTATGCGGTACTGGCTTTAAAAAGCAGGGCAATGCTTTACGCCGGCTCTTTAGCTAAATATAATAACACCCCTGGTTTTACTAAGGTCGCCACCGCCGGTGGAGAGGTAGGTATTCCTGCTTCAAGAGCCACAGAGTATTATCAAAGATCATTGGTCGCTTCCAATGAAATCATCAACAGCGGCGTTTATGCCCTTTATAAAGGAAATGCAAATCTCGGTGAGAATTTCTGGGAGGCTTTGACAAACAAATCTGGTAATAGAGAGGTTATCCTGGTTAACGATTACAATAAAGCACAGGGCAGAAGACACACCTTTCCATTTTTAATGACGGCCCCATCACTGCGTGAAGAGTCAGGTACTTCACAAGCTGATGTTGTGCCATCTTTGAATTTGGTTGAAAGCTTCGAGTATACTGATGCCCCCGTGGGAACATTGAAAGGTGTAGGTACCGGTAGCAATACTGCAGCAGGCCAGGCTGCCTGGATATTCTATGATAGGCTTGAGGATATTTATGCCAAGAAAGATGCCCGTTTATATGGCACGGTCATGTACGCAGGTTCTACATTTGCTAATAAGCCCTTGCAAATACTGGCAGGCACCTATACGTGGAATGCCACTACTAATAAATATGATAGAGCGGAAAGTAACCCAGGTGGAGCGGTGACAGGCATTGATGGTCCGTCCCGCAACCAGCAAAACGTATCGAACACAGGATTTTACATTCGCAAATACATGGATGCTGCGCCGGGCTCAGCTACTACTACAATTGGCAGCGATGTGTGGTGGGTAATGTTTCGTCTCGGCGAAATATACCTCAATGCTGCTGAGGCTTCTTTCGAATTGGGCTTGCCTGAAGCATTAACCCATGTCAATAAACTTAGAGAAAGAGCCGGTTTCCCTGCTAACAGCATTACTTCACTTACAATAGATCGTATACAAAATGAGCGGAGGGTAGAGTTGGCTTTTGAGGACCATCGCCTCTGGGATGTTATTCGTTGGCGTATAGCGGATAAAATATGGGGTGGGGCACAAACCCCGGCAACTGCTAACATCTATGCCCTTTACCCTTACCGGATCGTTCATCCCGGCAATCCCAACCATGGCAAATTCGTATTTGATAAAATTGTTGCTCCGCGCTTTTTAGCACCAAGGTTCTTCAGACAGGGTAATTATTATGCATCCATTTCCGACAATGTTATCAACAATAGTGGTAACCTAATTATCCGTAATCCATTCCACTAAACTATCTACAATGAAGCTGAATATATATTTTGTTGGCGCCCTTATCCTGTTGCTGTTATCGGCCTGTGAAAAAGACAATCTTAAAGAGCCTACTTCCGTTCTTTCGGGCAACGTCACGTTCCAGGGCCAGCCCATAGGCGTTCGTTCAGACAGGGTACAATTTGAAATCTGGCAACGTGGTTTTGCCTTCTTTACAAAGATACCGTTGAATATTGCCCAGGATGGAAGTTTTAAGGCCACCCTTCACGATGGTGATTATAAGCTTGTCCGACTCCCTAACGCCGGACCCTGGCTTAACAATACCGATACAATAAACGTTTCTCTTAAAGGAACTGCTTCAGTAGACATACCTGTAGAACCTTATTTTGTTATAAAGAATCCAAGCTTCACCAGGAATGGTACGAATGTGTCGGCAACATTTACAGTTGAACAAAATGGCACCCATAGCCGGACACTTGAAGCCATTAAATTTTTCCTTGGCCGTTATTATATTCTTGATCTAGGTAACAATGCAGCTAGCAGAGATGCTGCGGGTCTTGTACTTGGTCAACCGATAACGATAACGTTGGCTATTCCGCCGGCAATTGCAAACGACGATTTTATTTTTGCCAGGGTGGGTGTAAAAACCAGGGACATTGGTGAGTATCTATATACCGTTTCCGAACGGATACAGTTAAAATAAAGTGGGATACATACACTCTTCCTCTGCTAAACTTAAAGACATAACTAAGTAGCCGGAAATCAAAAAACTTAGGACCTTACAACCGGGCTACCTATTACTGGGGCATATCCCAAACCGACGGCACAAGAATGCGCCGCCATGGCTCTTCGAAACCCAGCCAATAGTAGTACTTTCCATCAATATTCTCAATCAACATTCAAACAGTTACAATGCTTTCCAAAATGAAACTGCTTATCACTTGCGCGCTTTTCTTTTGCTTATTTTCTGCTTGGGCGCAGCAATCCTCCAACAACGCCAGCATAACGGTTGACTTTAGTAAGCCCGTTGGCGACATGTATCCCATGTGGGCATGGTTTGGATACGACGAGCCAAACTATACTTACATGAAAGACGGTAAAAAGTTGTTGAGTGAGATTGCTGCATTGAGTCCTGTGCCCGTATACGTTCGTGCACATAGCCTCATGGTTACTGGTGATGGTGTGCCAGCTCTAAAGTGGGGCAGCACCAATATGTATACTGAAGATGCCAATGGTAACCCCGTGTACAGCTGGAACATCGTAGACAGCATATTTGATACCTATGTTCAACGCGGCATGAAACCGCTTGCGCAAATTGGTTTTATGCCGGAAGCACTAAGCACAAAGCCACAGCCATACAAACACAACTGGAAGCCCGGAGACAAGTACACCGACATCATGACCGGCTGGAGTTATCCGCCAAAGGATTACAATAAGTGGCGCGAGCTCGTTTACCAGTGGGTTAAACATTGCGTGGAGCGTTATGGTAAAAAAGAAGTTGAGAGTTGGTATTGGGAAGTATGGAACGAGCCCAATGGCCATTACTGGCAGGCCTCAATGGAGGAGTTTTTTAAGCTTTATGACTATGCCGCTGACGGGCTTAAAAAGGCATTGCCGACTGCAAGGATCGGCGGTATTAACATAGCCGGGCAAAGAAGCGAAAGAGCAAAGCAGTGGACCAACGGCTTTATTAAGCACGCCATCAGCGGTACGAACTATGCAACAGGTAAAATTGGCTCGCCTATGGAAGCAATACTGTTTCATGCCAAGGGCGAACCCCGGCTGGTAAATGGTGTGGTGCGCATGAATATGGCACCACAGCTGCAGGATATTGCTGCGGGTTTTCAAATCGTTTCCTCTTATAACGAAACAAAAAACCTTCCGGTCATTATTGGAGAAAGCGACCCCGAAGGTTGTGCTGCCTGCGGTATGGCCACTAATCCGCAGAATGCCTATCGCAATGGTACCATGTACAGCAGTTATACGGCCGCATCTTTTGCCCGTAAGTACCTGTTGGCCGATCAGTATAAAGTTAATTTTCTGGGCGCTGTATCATGGTCGTTTGAGTTTGAGAACCAACCCTGGTTTTATGGTTTTCGCGACCTGGCAACCAACGGGGTTGATAAACCTGTTCTAAATGTATTTCGCATGTTTGGTAAAATGAGTGGCAAACGTGCAAACGTTCAAAGCAGTCGTATGACCCCGCTTCAAAACATTGTTGACAGCAGTGTCAGGGGAAGTCAAACCGAAATTGGAGCCCTTGCTTCGATTGATAAAAAGACAGCCGGGATCATGGTCTGGAACTATCACGATCTTGATTTGCAGGGCGCACCCGAACCGGTTAAACTAAACATCAGCGGTATACCGGCATCTTCGGTCACCCTTACGCATTATACGATTGATAGTGCACACAGCAACAGCTACGAAGTCTGGAAAAAAATGGGCTCACCACAAAATCCTACAAGGGAACAGGTAGCCACGCTGGAAAAAGCAGGTAAACTGGAGACTGTTGGCAAGCCTGCGAAAAAAGCTGTAAAAGGTGGGAACCTGGTGTTAGATATTGCACTTCCAAGACAGGCCGTTTCGTTGTTGAAGCTCGATTGGTAAGCCAATGCCGTTTGCTTAAGCTTGTTTGCAGAAACCTGGCGCGTAGCTTATGCACCTGTTTTCCTGGTAGGGCCATGTAGGCTCTCCGACTCCAATAATCTTCGTATAATCTTTAACAATTGTTTCCATGCCTTTAGCTATAGTCAGAGGTGCACTTCTTACGGTTTCCCTTCACATAGGGCTTGCTTTAACGGTAACGGCCCAAAATGCCAGGATAAAAATTGACCTCGACCGAACAATAGGTGAGGTTGATAAAAACATCTATGGAAATTTTGTTGAACACCTCGGGCGCTGTGTTTATGGCGGCATATATGATCCGGGATCTAAATTGTCGAATAATAGCGGCTTTCGCAGGGATGTGATGTCTGCTGTCAAGGGCCTTAAGCCTACGATCGTAAGATATCCCGGTGGGAATTTTGTTTCAAACTACAACTGGCTCGATGGGGTAGGACCTAAAGCTGATCGTATCCCTCGACTGGAACTTGCCTGGTACACGCTGGAGAGCAACCAGTTTGGAACTAATGAATTCGTCGAGTATGCGCACCAGGCGGGTTTTGAACCTTACTTCTCGGTGAACATGGGTACAGGTACCATTGAAGAGGCACGCCGTTGGGTGGAATACTGCAACGTGAAAGAAGGCCCTTACTATGCTGAACTTCGTAAGAAACACGGCTATCCCGATCCGCACAAAATTAAATATTGGAGCCTTGGTAACGAAATGGATGGCCCATGGCAGATGGGTCATATGAATGCTGAGGATTATACCAAAAAGGCGCGTGAAGCAGCAAAGCTGATGACCCGCACCTCGCCTGAAATAAAGCTGATTGCAGCGGGTTCCTCAAACTATCGCGAAGGCGCAGATCCTGATCATTGGAACCAGACCATCTTACGTGAACTTAAGGATGTTATAGACTACATTGCCCTACACATTTATGTAGGAAATCCCGACAGCAACTATTATAATTTTGTTTCCACCCCGTTGGTGCTTGAGCAAAGAACAAAGCTGGTGAAAGGTATGATAGACGTGGTAATGCAGAACGCAAACAGGCCGAACCGCGACCCTATCTATATTGCCTGGGATGAATATAATGTTTGGTACCGGGCAAGGCGGGGTGCTGCTGCAACCGGCAGAAATGCTTTGGAGGAAAGGTACAACCTGGAAGATGCTCTTGTAATTTCGGGCTTTCTAAATGCGTTCATCAGGAACGCAGATGTGGTTAAGATGGCTAATATGGCCCAGTTGGTAAACGTTATTGCGCCGATTTTCACTAACGATAAAGAGATGTTCCGCCAGACAATTTATTTTCCCTTACAGTTGTTTGCAAATAATGTATTCGGAACTGCACTGGATGTTTTTGTTGACTGTAAAACGTACAATACAGACAAGTTTTTCCTTGGGTTGAGTGAAACTACTACCCAGCAGAAGAACGTTCCTTACCTGGATGTCTCGGCAACTTATTCGAATGGTGAACTCGTACTTAATGTCGTAAACCGTCACAAAGACGAGGCAATTACAACAGATATACTTTCTCAAACCGGCACCTTCAGCGGAGCGTTTAGCGTGCAGGAAGTAAACGGGCCGGGTATAAAGGCGCAAAATGATTTCAATAAAGAGCAGGTAAAAACCACCGAAAAAGCGCCAATTACGGCTACTGGTAATAAGATCACCTATTCATTCCCCCCGCATTCCTTTACCATGATCCGGGGTAAACTCTCAAGATAACACCCGTTACGGTTGCAAAGGCGACGCATCGGGTTTGGTGTGGGCAATTTTTAATCAGGGATTTCCGTGGCTTAACTTTCCGTGTTAACTCCCTATTGCACCGGCGGTCATCTGATGCCTGCTTCATGAGGTACATGACCGCTCTTCGGAAAATATCCATGAGCCATATCGCGCCCAGTGCTCTGGTTATGCTGTGTACTTAGCATTCACCATGGAGCAGGTAGCACTGCAATTTTCCATTTAGCACTTGTAAATTCAAATCGAAAAGCTGGTCATCTGTAGCCAGCTATTTGCATTGCTACCTTATCGTTTGATGCTGTAATCCCTCCTGCTGAGAATGGCATGGACATTTACTTTATCCTGGCCATCAGCATTGGTCATACATACGAAGCTAAGCACTGTGTAAGCCACCTTCGTGGTGGAGCTTTATGCTGCTTATTGTTATGCAATATAAGTGAGCGACACCCCCGTCCGAACCGGTTCATCCGGGCGGGCGTCCGAACAGGGTACATCCGGGCGGGCAACCAAAGCTGCCCAATGCACGGATGTTTGTCCCTAAAAAAATACAATATGGTTTGCAGGCAGCCTTAGTGATGATCACGAAACAATTCGGGGCACTGTACCCCTTTTAGAAAAGTTATACCAGGTAGTTCCAAAAGCCGTTAAGTGCAACATGCTTCTCTTGTTGATTGTAACTGAAACTTTCAAAGCCGGGCGATATGCTGCCCATAGGATAATGGACCTGTTAACAACAACAATAAGCAAAAGCCTTGATACAAATCAATGCTTTTTCTTACCCCTTGTCAATGGACGCAGGCTCCCTTTGAAGCTAGCTTTGCCTTATAAAACAACAACGATGTTGTTACTTAAAAACACAATCATGAAAAAATTAGTTCTTGTTGCAGCAGCTTTCCTTACGCTTACCGCTTTTACAACCATCAACGGTACCTGGACAAATGATGATCCTCACTCGCAACTTGGGTTTACGGTAACTCACCTCGGTATTGCGGATGTATCGGGTACAATCAATGATTTTGATGTAACCATTAAATCAACGAAGCCCGACTTTAGTGACGCAGCTGTCGAATTGATCGCCAAAACCAACTCAATCGACACAAGGGTGGAAATGAGGGATAATCACCTGAAAAGTGCCGACTTCTTTGATGTGGAAAAATACCCGGCTTTAACTTTCAAAAGCACCGGTATCACTTCAACAGGCAAAGACCAATACAAGCTTTCCGGCAACTTAACCCTTCATGGTGTGGTAAAGCCCATAATTATGAACCTGGTGTATAAAGGCACCGTTGAAAATCCAATGAGCAAAAAGCAAACAGCGGGTTTTCAGCTTACCGGTACAATCAAACGTTCTGAATTTGGGATCGGTGATAAATTTCCTGCAGCTAAGGTCAGCGACGAAGTGCGCATTAAAGCAGACGGCGAGTTTGTACAATAACGTGATCAGCAGAAAATTGTTGGTGTATGATTTCCATAGAACGGGATTTTGGATAGGAAGCATACCAGGGCTTATTCGTTAATTACGTCGTGGTAATAGTAATTCACCTTGAAATATTAACCAGCTTTTGACGACAGGTTGTTAAATTAGTATACTTAAAATCTGATCATGAGTACACCATATAGCATACCGGCACAAACAAGAATAGGGCATGTTCACTTAAAGGTGGCAGACCTCAAGCGTTCCCTCGCATTTTATTGTGACCTCCTGGGTTTCGAATTGATGGCGATGTACCACGACAATGCTGCCTTTATATCAGCCGGCAAATACCATCACCATATTGGCTTGAATACCTGGCACAGCAAAAACGCTCCTCCTGCTCCGCGTGATGGAGTAGGACTTTACCATACAGCCGTGCTTTATCCGACGAGAAAGGACCTTGCAAATATTTATAAGAGGCTCCTGCAAGCAAACTATCCAAACATTGGTTCTTCCGACCATGGCGTGTCTGAAGCCTTGTATATACGCGACCCGGATAATAACGGGGTTGAATTATACTGGGACAAGCCAAGGGAAGCATGGTCGTGGAAAGCCGATGGCAGCCTGGAGATGTTTGTAGATCCGCTTGACCTCGGGGACTTACTTCGGCAAGCTGACGAGGATGACAATGCCTGATTGCAGCAATTCAGAAACCATCACGCTCAAAGGGACAGGGGCCTATGTTAAGAGATGCGACGATTGATGACATACCGGGAATTCAACGGGTACGAAATTCAGTAACGGAAAACACCTTGTCTGATCCTGCTTTGGTGAGTGACGAGGATTGCGGGCTATATCTTACAAAAAGAGGAAAGGGTTGGGTATACGAAATCAATGGGGAAATTGCAGGTTTTGCCATCGTTGACCTGGCAGGCAAAAACATCTGGGCCTTGTTTATTCATCCCCGATACGAAGGGCAGGGCATCGGACAACTTTTACACGACACGATGCTCGACTGGTACTTCCATCAGACATCGGAGAAGATCTGGCTTGGTACAGCACCCAACACCAGGGCGGAGTTGTTCTACCGGGGTTTAGGTTGGACAGCAGTTGGTGTACATGGCAAGGGTGAAATCAAGTTTGAAATGACAATGGATGTATGGAGCACAAGGAGATTACAAAATAAACAAGGGTGTTTGCTTTCCTGTAATGATAACCCCACCTCGAAAGCAAACACCCTTATGTTATAAAAAGATTTCGCTTATAAAATAGTTGCTATTGATACTCAGGTCCGACTACCCGGATCTTGTCGATTTCATCGCCCAGCTTAGCACCCATGGTGATGGACAATTCCTGGGTGAACCGAAAATGAATACCTGCATATACTCTTGAAACGGCAGCTTCTTCCCGCAAAGCGCTAAGGGAGCTAAAGTGACGTGCAGGTAGTCCTCTCCACGCATAGGTATTGTCAATCACAGGAATGTCGCCGAACTCATTTATCAACACCTCGATCACGGGACCGTATAGGGCTACCAGGCCCGAGGTATAATCCGGGTAAGGTGGAGTAAGCAAATGTGAAAGCCAGGTTGGATCGATGTGTTGTTGTATATAAGTGATCGGCCGCAGCAAATTGTATTGGTATTTTGCTCGGAACGTAATTATTGGCCCATCCTTTTGTGCGATCCCTGCTTTGGCGTAAACTTCAGCAGCTTTCCACAGACCTGCCTGTTGGCTCTCCAAAACCCCGGTAATAATTGAAAGCAGATGGTAAGGTGCCGGCACTCCTGTGTTGGTTCCACCGGCGTCGGCCCACCAGTTGGCAGTTGCTTTATCTGCGGGAGTGGCTGTTGTAGCGCCTCCAAGATCATAAACTTCATATGCTGCTTTGTAAAATGCCGATGCAGGGTCAGTTGAATACGGCACTGGTATCGGGGGTGCGGTAGCATGAAGACTGTATTTGAGCAAGGGTCTTGAAAATTGTAAGTTATAGCCAACCGGTGTGGGATAATTCGGTGGGGTAGGCACCCAGGCCCAGGGCTCATTTACTGGTGTGTATCCTACACTGCTAATATTGAAATTGTCGGAAGTAGACCAGTTGAAAATCGCCGTAGCAATAGAACGGCCAAAAGCTTCGGAACGCCTTAGAACATCTTCAGAGGTGGTTTGTTTCAATTGGTTATAGATTTCGGCCTCTTTTGCATCTATGGTAGCTGCATTAGCGGGTGTCAGGCTCGACAAGAACAATTTAAACATACTGGCCAGGGCCGCATTTGCCGACGCACTCCACAGGTAATCTTTCGACATATCGGGTTTTGGCATTTTGGGCATTTCGTAAAGCTTCGGACTAAAACTGGAACCCCCCTTAATACCAGGCTGTACGGACTCGAACAACCCGATACCAATGTATGCGAACGCCCTGTTTTGTGCAAATACATTGGGTTGGGGTGATGCGCTCAATTGAAGGTTGGTCATGAACTTATACCATTCATAAACAACATCCGCCCGCTCCGAACTTTCTTTTGGAGAAGGACGGTGAGACCGGGATGATTGCTCCAGCAGTTGATTAGATGGCGTGGAAAGGAAGTCGGCCTTTTTGCAGCTGAACGGCACATTGATGAATAGTAAAACCGCCAGCAGCTGTAAAGCAGAACTTTGTTTGATAAGCAGTTTCATAATGAAGAGTTTAAGGGTGAGAGGGAAGCGTAAAGGTGGGGGATTGAATAAGGTATAATTAAGGTTAACGTCAATTACGGATTATTAAGGATTACCTTAACCAGCATTAGGTTGAAGGTCATATGGCTTAAAGGTCAGACCCATGATATTGGTTCACGGTGCGTTATGCTTTACCAGGGATAGTTTGCAATAACCTGAAGATGAGCAGACCACTGTAGCATTATTGAATCCAAAAGAAAATGTCAGCTAACCGCATTAAAGTTTTGTCTGTGCCTTAAATTTAAAGCTTGCTGATTCATGTTGATGTTTATCAAAGCCGATACGGGATATAGGCCATCTACAATGAACAATTCAAAAAATAGGAGTAGATAATTGCTGGTATAAAATTATAAAAACAATCACAAGATGCAAATGCTTAAATTAATTTTTTAGCCCGACCAAACCCCTGGTGTTTCGTACACACCGGGGTTGCAACAACACCAAACGCGGTTGCTTTGTTGCGTTTATATTAGCACACAAATGGTTGCAACAGGTAGCAGGTACTATGTTCTCGAGTCGTAGCACGCTTCAATATCCTCCTGGCTTACCCCGCTTCGTTCGGCGATCCTGCTTAACAGATTGGTTTAAATTTTTGCATGTCTGCTGGCAGTTGAAGCATTAACTGCCCAATGAATAATCAGGTATAAAATCACAAGGCTAATAACCGCATATCCAATCATAAAAAAGAAGACACTCTCAGGCATGGTCATGTTTGTTTGTTGCATCAAGTTAGCTTTAATTGGAACATGGAAAATGTTATTAAAGGGTTCCCTTTTCAAGAAATTTCTACTGGTTCAAATTGGCAATGCCCGGGGCTGAGCCTTCCGGGCTGGTGTGAGCGTAAGTTTTTCAATGAGAAAAAATGCTTTTTAAAAGCCTAAGGTTGCTTCGGGTTGTCGTTAAAGTTAGTGAGCTTAATAGATACACCAAACCGGGTAAACGCGCACCCTAACCAACATAAAACAGTTTATCCTGGCCAACCCGATCATATTAGATCGACGGCCCAATGAGCGCCTGTTTAGTAATCTAATTTCGGGTGGGAGGGTGTGATTTTACTGAATTAAATCTTTTGACAGTAAATTGTACAATATTGTGGCCCACGATGAAAGCATTACAACTCCTGTCTCTACTGTTATCCATGGCATATGTTGCTATTGCTAACGTTGTCATCAGGGGCAAGATGGTGAACAATCCTTACAAAGGTTATATCTATTACAATGAACCGATCGATGGCTTCGAGGACCTCTATTTTAGGGATAAACGTGTTCCTTTCGATAAGGATTCATCCTTTACGATCCATGCAAAGATTGGAACAGCTGGTTTTTTTAATATTAAGTTACCGGGACAAACAATTAAGGTATTCGTTAATAAAAGTGATACAATTAATTTCATTGCTTCCTTCAGGCCTGACCCGGTTTCGGGAAAGTACGTGTTTAACGATGTTAGTTTTGAGGGGCGAAATGCGCCGGCATACAGGGAGTATGTACTTTCACCGGTACGTTCAGATTTTCAGAAATACCTGGTGAACCAACTATTTACTGGTTCAGGAAAAAAACTCCCGGGTTTTTATAAAAACGTAGACGCTAACCTCAACGTACTCCTCCAACCATTTGGCAATCTGCGCAGGAATAAACAAATAGACCCAAGCCTTTATAATGTTTTGGCTGCCGACATCAGCAGTGTTTATGCTGCACAGGTGATCACCCTATTCAACGCGATGATATCTTTTAAATTAAAAGATGTCGCTAAAAACAGCGTATTCAGCACTTACATTGATGCGGCCAAAGTAGATAAGGACTTTTACACCGTTGAAAATTATGACAGCCTTAAATTATTTCTTTACCAGCTTATTGATCCCCTAAATCCATTAATTTATCATTCCTTTCTTGGCTTACAATATCCCTCGCAGTACTCCCGCGATATCAACAATGGTAAGTTGATCACACAGACGGCCTATAAAGATGATTTTAAAGGATTAAAAGATATTGAACACTATGGGTACCTGTCGGGTAAGTTTCTTGAAGGAAGTTTGAAATCCGAAATATATTGGGCAGCATCTACGGAAGCCGACCATAGTGTTTTGGTGCATAAGTTCAGGTTGTTCAACAAATACTTTCCTGCTTCTAAATTTCGCCCTTTTCTTGCTGAACGGGTCGGCCAGGCTGCTGGGGAACTAGCGTTACGACCTGCTGTAAAACAAACACTAACTTTTATTAATGACAAAGCTTACGGCAGTTTGCCCGAACTTATAAAAGACAATTTCAAAACCGAAATCATCTTTGTTGATATGTGGGCTACCTGGTGCGCACCATGTATTTACGACTTTTCCTTTAAGCATTCGATACAACGGTTCCTTCAAACGAATAACATTAAAACGTTGTACCTGTCGGTTGACCGGGAAGAAGCACGAGAGAAGTGGAAAAAGATAGCCTATGGCAAGCAACTGGCCGGTTCGCACTATATCGCCTCAGAGGCTATGATCCGGGATCTCAAATCCAACGTGTACCACGGGCAGGATATAACGGTTCCGCGATACCTACTTGTTAACAGCCACGGCGAAATCCTTCACGAAAATCTACCACGTCCAAGCGACTACAATGCGCTGATAAATACAATCAAACAATTAATTGCAAAATAGTCCGGCTTACGTCTGGTTACGGCAGGTTATAGCCCAGGCAAGTTAAGGCGATAAACCGCGCTGCGCATCAGCCATCCCCGTTGTTTGTTTATGTCTTATTGCTTGGCTGTATGGATAATTTTCTAAGCAAACGCATGATTAATGCAATCGCCAATACCTATTGTCCGGTCACACTGAACTATTGCGATCGCAGTAACTGTACCAATGCGTTATAGTAAAACGATCTATCTACGGTTTTGGGTACATTATCAATCTATTGTGTTCTCCTTTGAACGGTACGGCCATCACCCTCGATTATTCCCGGAACAGGTACTGGGATAACCCGTGAAAAGTCCAGAATATATTTTGTAATTATAAATATAGCTCTACCTTTGTCTACCAGAACAGTAGACTTTAAGGTTGAATTATGAAAATTGAAATAAGCATTCCAGTACCAGGCCGGCATTGCCGAAATGACCTCACCACCATGCTACATGCGACGCATTTGCTCCATTTGATGTTGAAAGGATAAACAAGGTACCGTACCAGCATTCCCTGCCAGGATCTCTAACTATTGCACGCCACTATGTTTGGGCGCAAGGGTCGTAATAATCGCGGCTATTGTGTTCACCAGATTGTGCCCAATGCCCTTAGGTTATGGGTTCAATCACGCTTTACCATACTCTTCGTGAACTGCACAGGTCGGGTATCGACAAAGCCTGTAGGGCAGTTCAATTTGCATGGCTAATGATTTCTCTTGTTCTTAAATTTTCTCCTATCCGTTTAAAGGTTAACGATGTCAAAAAAAGTACAATTATTTACAGCGTTGTTCGCGCTGCTTTCCATCCAGGTTCTATATGCCCAACAGGTTAGGGTAAAGGGTTCCGTTCGCTCTGCACAAACTTCAGAACCGCTGTCAGGCGTAACGGTAAACATCGAAAACCAGGAACTCACCACCACAACCGACAGCAGCGGAAACTTTGCACTCAGTGCCAATGAAAACAGTGTCTTGGTATTTTCATATGTCGGGTATCAATCCCAAAAGAGAACAGTAAATAAAAACGGGGTTGACGTAGCAATATCATTGCAGCCATCCAGTAACGCCTTAAACGAGGTGGTGGTAACTGCTCTTGGAATCTCAAGGCAGAAAAAGTCGTTGGGTTATGCGGTGCAGGAACTTAAATCGCGCGACATCGCCGAAGCAAAAGAAACCAATCTTGTGAATGCACTTGCCGGCAAAGTCGCCGGTGTAAGAATAACCAACAGCCAGGGGGATATGGGATCCTCCAGGATTGTGATCAGGGGTGAAACCTCTATTTCCGGAAACAACCAGCCGCTGTTTGTGATCAATGGGATACCGGTTGATAATTCGCAATTTAGTGCAGGTGGTGCCCGTGATTTTGCGAATACGATTTCTGATATTAACCCGGATGATATCGAAAGCATTAGTGTGCTCAAAGGTCCTAATGCTGCAGCCTTATACGGCTCACGCGCGGCTGCCGGGGTAATACTGATTAAAACTAAAACCGGTGCCACAAAAAGAGGGATTGGTGTAACCATAACGTCAGGACTGGTGTTCGAAAGCATCCTGACATTGCCATCGTACCAGAATACTTTCGGGCAGGGATCCGACGGTAAGTTCAGCTACGTTGATGGTCGTGGCGGTGGTATTAACGATGGTGTCGATGAAAGCTGGGGACCCAGAATGGATGGCCGGCTGATACCACAATTTTTCTCAAAAGGCCAGCCAGCACCCTTTGTTCCGCACCCAAACAACGTCCGTGATTTCTTCAGGACGGGGTATGTAGCAAATAACGGGATAGCCATTGCTGACGCGAGCGACAAATTCGATTACCGGCTTTCCTACAACAACCTGAAGCAAGCAGGAGTTGTGCCTAATGCTGAGCAGGGCAAACATTCATTTGCACTCAATACCACCCTGAGGGTAACACCAAAACTTAGTGTTACCGCAAACGCCAACTACACTAAACTTGGCGCGGATAACCTGCCCGGTACAGGTGGTACAAGGTCAACAAGTACAATGCTTCAGTTTACCTGGTTTGGAAGACAGGTTGACATCAACCAGTTGAAAAACTACCGCGACGAAAATGGTAACCCTTTCAACTGGAACAACAGTTATTACAGCAACCCTTATTGGGTCGCATATGAAAACACGGTAGAACAAAAACGCAGCCGTCTGATCGGAAGCATAGGACTTAATTACAAAATCCTTGATGGACTAAACTTTGATTTCCGTACTGGTACCGACTACTATAACCAGCGGCATAAAATCAAAGTTGCCTATGGTACCAATGGATCGCCGTTTGGCTCATATAAAGAAGACGGTTTTACGTTTAGTGAAACAAATACCGAGGGTACATTAAACTTCAGCAAAAAGCTTGGCCCTGATTTCAGCATCGAGGCCCTGGCGGGAGCAAATGCAAGATCCCGCATCTTCGAGCAAAACGAACAAAGTGCTCCGCGACTTGCTGTTGCCGGCTTATATGCATTAACAAACTCCCGTGACCCGTTGATTTCTTCTAACACATTCAGCCGGCTTAAATCGTATAGCCTGTTTAGTTCGGTGCAGTTGGGTTACCGGAACTACCTGTTCGCAAATATCACCGCACGCAACGACTGGTCGTCCACGCTTGCTGCACAGAACAGGTCATATTTCTATCCCTCTTTCAATGGAAGCTTTGTACTAACAGAAGCTTTCGACATTAAAAGCAATATTTTAAATTATGCGAAGATCCGCGGCGGATGGTCCAAAGTAGGTAAGGATGCTGAACCCTATCAATCGGTTAACACGTATACCTTTGGTGCGCCATATGGTTCCAACCCGCAGCTCGCTCCGTCGGCTACCGACCTCAACCCCGATCTTAGACCGGAAACAACGAACTCAACCGAATTTGGTGCGGAAGGTGTTTTGTTCAACAGGCTGTTGCGTTTTGACCTGAGCTTTTATAATACCAACAGTTTCGATCAAATACTTAGTGTTGATGTAAGTCCGACAACAGGCTTCCGGTCAAAACTGCTGAATGCAGGTAAAATCAACAACAAAGGTTTCGAAGTGCAGTTGGGTATAACCCCGGTTAAAAACAAGTTCACCTGGGATGTAGATGTCAACTATGCACTCAACCGCAGCAGAGTGCTGGAACTGGATAAAGCCGGGCTCCTACGGAACTATGTAATTGCAACAACCTCGGCCCAGGTAATTGCTTCCGTAGGGCAGCCATATGGCACCCTGTTCGGCAACGCATTCCTCAGGGATGCCGACGGAAACATTATCGTAAATGCTACCGGAGCGCCGCAGATAGACCCAAATAAAAAAGTGCTTGGCAAGTACACCCCAGACTGGATCGGTGGCATAACCAATTCAGTTAGCTATAAAAGCATCAGTTTATCGGTGCTGGTAGATGCAAGTTTTGGCGGATCTATTTACAATGGCACCTATGCAACCGGAACCTATACGGGAGTGCTTTCTTCTACCTTGCCCGGCAGGGGAACTGAAAACGGCGGATTGAATTACTACTACCCCGGAAATGTTAAGGCGAATGGAACCGTGCAACTCGCGTCGGGAGCAAGCACACCCGCGGGCGAGATCGTTTACGATGATGGTATCATCTTCAACGGGGTAACTACCGATGGAAAACAAAACACCAGGATTTTACCTGCACAGCAATACTATAAATCTTTCCGCACCATAGATGAAGCAAATATTTTTGATGCCTCTTATGTTAAGCTGCGTGAAGTTAAACTGAGTTACAACATACCAGCTAAGATAATCCGCGTGCTAAAGCTCGAAGGTGCTTCCATCGCACTCACAGGACGTAACCTTGCCATCCTGCATAAAAACGTACCGCATATCGACCCTGAAGTGGCCTTTAATACCGGCAACGGCCAGGGCCTCGAAAGTCTTTCTAACCCAAGTACCCGCAGTTACGGATTTAACATCAACATCAAATTCTAACACAAACGTGATGAAAAGAACACTTATTTATACAATGGTTATAGCCGTTTTGCTCACAAGCTTTTCGTGCAGTAAAGAACTTGATAAGGCGAATATCAACCCAAATGCAACTGAAAATGCACAACCCGATTACCTGCTTACCGGCGCAATAAAAGCCACTGCCGATGCTTACTGGGGAACTGCAAACAATATGAATTCAAGCTTACTGTTTGTTCAGCACTGGGCCAAGATTCAGTACACCGAAGAGGATCGGTTCGTGTATTCCAACAGTAGCTTCACCACGCTTTGGAACACGGGCTATTCTCAAAGCATTACGAGCTTCAACAAGATCATGGAACTGGGCACGTCGCTCAACAACAACAATTACAAAGGTGTCGCGCTTATTCTTCGCTCATGGGTTTTCCTGTTGCTTACCGATGCTTACGGTGATATTCCATACAAGCAGGCGGGCTCAATCAACCAATATATCACACCCGCTTTCGACCCTCAGAAAGACGTTTACTTTGGCTTGCTTGATGACCTCAAAACTGCAAAGGCCACGTTGGACCCTGCTGGCAAAGCCATAGCGGGCGACATCATTTACAGCGGCAATATTGCTCGCTGGAAGAAACTTGCAAATTCATTAAGGATTCGCATAGCATTGCGTATCGCAGATCGCGAGGCAGAAAAATCAAAGCAGGTGATTGCAGAAATTACTGCAGAAGGCGATCCTTATATCAGCGACAATTTGGATAATGCACAATTGGTTTACCTGAGTTCGCCGCAGCAAAATCCGGTCAGCGCCTCCTTTGAAACAAGGGATGATTACCGGATCAGCAAAACGATGGTGGATAAACTTTTTCAGCTCAACGATCCGCGTTTACCCGTTTATGCAAGTAAAACCCAAACAGCTACACCGCAGGAATATATCGGGGTGCCAAATGGGTCAACAACTTCCGAAGCCAGTAATCTGGGGTTTGCAAGAACTTCCAAACCGGGCGCCTACTTTCTTTCACCGCAGGCACCTGCAGTCATCTTCAGTTATGCTGAATTGTTATTCAATCAGGCCGAAGCTGCTGCACGTGGATTTACCGCTCAGAATGCAGCAGATCTTTACCAGCAGGCGATAAGGGCATCCTTTAAACAATACAATATCTCCGATGCTGCAGCAACAGCTTACCTGGCGCAAGGCGGTGTGCAGTACAACAACACCAACTTTAGAAAATCAATCGGTGAACAAAAGTGGATTGCGCTTTTCGGCCAGGGACTTGAAGCCTTTGCGGAAAGAAGAAGACAGGATTACCCCGAGCTAGTTGCTTCGCCCAACACCGTTCTTAACGGCCAGCTTCCCTCGCGGTTCATTTATCCCGGAACGGAACAGTCGTTGAATGGAGATAATTATAAAAAGGCTGTAGCCAACCAGGGACCGGATTTACTTACAACCAGGCTGTGGTTCGACGTGAAGTAGAGATCAAAAGGCAAAAGTTAAAAGGCAAAGTCAAAAGTCAAAATTCAAAAGTAAAAACGCTCAAGTAGAAGGAAGGTATCGCAATGAATTCTCGGTTAGCCCCGCATATAGCGGTACTCTTCTTTGCTTTAGCAACCCAACTTTCATCGGTAATACTTCACCATTTCTACTTCATAGTTCATACTTCATCATTCATTATTCCTAGTTCAATGTCGTTTACTTAAGGTGAGTGGCAGAAATTGGTGAATAAAGCGATGCGGTACAAGGGAGTGACACCCCGTCCGAACCGGTTCATCCGGGCGGGCAACGATGGCAAATAGAATTGCCACAGCTGGTCACCAATGATTTCTCTTAAGTAAACGACATTGATTCATCATTCATAGTTCATCATTCCTCATTCATAATTCATCATTCATACTTCATTAGTCCCTCTCCGCTCAACTAAATACAAGTTTGTGTTTAAAAGGGGTAACTCCTGTTATATAAACACGCATACCTTCTGTTTGTAGATTGCCAAAGTGTGTACTGTATCGCTCACCACCTAAGTTGGTGATCGCCTTATGGTTATTTGCACCGGGACCAAACGTGATGGCATCCTGGCCAAGTTGATACGTGCCCATGCCTTCTTCCAGAAAATTGTTCCCATTTTCGCCTTCAGCTACCCCGGTAAGTTTACCGCCTTCTTTAAAACAAAGCTCGATGGTTATGCGCACTTCGGCTTGCCCTTTTACTTCAAAGTGCAGCTCATTACTGCCATTTGTTTCCGTCAAAAAAATCGTGGTGTCCAGTACTTTCACATTGCTGACAGGCCGGTTCTTAAAATCCATTTTGTTCCAAAAACGACCATCTATGCTTTCGGATAAGGTATAGTCACCGTCAACCTTCCTGAGTTGTTTGGGTATGGGTTGATAGTAAGGCACACTTAATTTCTTTTGTAGCACCCAGGTGTTCCCTACCTTCTTTAGGCCATCACTGTAAAAATATCCTGTGCTAAAAAAACTCGTCGACAGGCGCATGTATTTTAGTAGGGCCTCGCCTTTCCGGAAGCCAAAAAAATCGGGGCTGCTCGAACGACCCGAAGCAATCATTACGGGTTGGTCGGTACCGCCGAACAGGGTTGTTGTTCTGTCATTACGCCTTATGCGCAATAGATGAGATTGGGTAAACAGCTTTTCAAAATTGGTTTCCGGGGCTGCCGCGGCCGGGAGTTCTTTTTGTAACATGGGCTCTTCCATAAAGTGAATGAGTGCCCGGTTTAAAACCCGCTCGTCGAAACCCTTAACCTGCTCTATTGTTTTTGCAATGCCGGCAAAAGTGCTGCTCTTATCATTGATGGCCATGTACCGGTAGAGCAGGTAATAACTTAAGATGGTTAACGGACTGTTCGGGTCCTGTTGTTTCCACACATATTGATCCTGCCTCCTGGAGTCGTTTGCAACCAGTTCGCCATTTGGTTCCATGTAGTACCAGGTGGCAGCGAGATTTTTTCTCACAGGTGCATACAAGTGGGGTTTATTCAACAACCTGCCAATTGAAAGAAATGCCGTATTCTCTACATAGGAATATATCCGGCTTCGTTCAGGATAGTTGCCATCAGCGTTGATGAAGACCCCTTCTGCAAGCCATTCTTCTATTCTTGCAACATACCTCCTATTTGGGTACAGGGCATTGATACGGGCCAACGCTGCACAAATTACCCATCGATGATTTGGGGTATGCAAACCTCCAACGGTCAAGGCGTCTCCTGTTTTTACAAGAAAAGCTTTAAGGTTATCCCTGATCAGTCTTACGGCATTGCCATTTTCAGATTGCAAAACAAACGCTGCTGGTGTTACAATCTCTACGATGAACGCGGTGTCGGGCGGCGACTCGAGGTTGCCAACGTTTACGGTTCCATCCGGGGCCTGTGCGCTTAGTAAGTGTTGGGTCAACTTCTCGATGGGTAGAAGTAACGAGGCATCATGGTAGTAACGCGATTGCTGATGGCAATAAGATGCGGTAAGCAGTGCAACATCGTACCCGATCTTACGGTTGAAGTCTCTTTTATCGAAACTTGTTGCCAATAGTTTTTCAACCACGCCGTCGTTAGCAGCTACCAGGCGCTGCATAAGCTCAGCTTCCGGCCGATAGTAATTCGTTGAAGCTGCCCTGGTAAGCAGGGAAGGACTTAGCCATACAATGGCCCCGGTTTTCAAGGATTGTTTAAGAAAAGTGCTGCGGGTTATCTTACTCATATGGAACTGTATGGTAGTATGCAATCAGTGCGGAACTATGGTGTTGAAGTAATCGAGCCCAAAGGTATGCGGATGAACGGAATGCGACGCCCGCCCGGCTGAGCCATTCGGACGGGCCCGCCAGGCTGAGCCATTTGGACGGGCAACGATGATGCCATGAAAACAAATGCCGATAGCCAAAAGCGATAGCTTAGTTCACAACTTAGATCAAACAAAAATATCAGGGTTTGATGCCCTGATATTTTGTTTATGCAACCTCCCGGTTATTGATAACCCGGATTTTGTTTCAGGTTTGGATTAGCCGTTATGGCATTGGTTGGTATTGGGTAAAGCCGGCGATAAGTTTCTGAATTCGTCTTGCCCAGTCCATAGCTGGTTTCGAATTTTCCAAACCGGATCATGTCGTTCCGATGCCAGTTTTCCCATGCTAATTCACGGCTTCTTTCCGCATAAATATCGTCGAGCGTTAAGCTGGTTAGCGCCGGGCTTGTTGTGCGCTGTGCCCGCAACATATTGATCAGTGATAGCGCGGTATGCCCCCCAGTTGGCGTACCCCCTCTGAAGATAGCTTCTGCTTTCATTAAGATGATATCTGAATATCGAAAAACCGGTACATCGTTATTCTGGTTCCTGGTGATGGAGTTCGCATCGGGGTAAAACTTAATGTTGCGGTAACCCGTGTTCCAGGCAATTTCATCCCTGCCAAGGTCGTACGAATTATTACCCAGTCTTGATGGCGCAAGTGGTGTCAGGTTCAGGTGGTAGGTGAATACCCCCGCAGGATCATTTCCAGTATAAAACTGGTTATACCCAAGATTGGTTGTTCTTACCATGATCGGGCTGCCGTCGTCCCAGTACTGCAACCCGGCAAGCCACTGCCGGTTTCGGATATCGTTAGGATCATTGAAATGCGCATAAAATTCATTCGTTGTCATGCGGGGTCCACTTGGCCTGTTGTTGATCAGCCCATTGCCGGTTGTGGCGTTGATGATGGGGTTTATATTGCCGCCGGGGGTAGAGCCTGAGTAGCGATACTTAATACCGAGGTTCCGGTTAAGATCGTAACGGGCGTAAAACATGTACCCGTTGGAAGTTGCGGGATCGTATGGAATTGCGAAGATGAATTCTTTTGTGGCCGGGCCATTTGTTGGATAAAACATCTGGAGATAGCTTGATCGCGGCTCGAGCACATACTGGGCGCCATTGCCGGCATTCATAACGCTATCGCAAGCTGCGATACATTCGTTGTACCGTGGCGAACCTGTATATACTTCGGCGTTAATGTACAGTTTAGCCAACAGCGCATGGGCCATGTACCTCGTGGGCTTGCCATAGGTAGCAGCACCTGTAGCTGTTTTAAGAAAAGGCATTGCTGCCTTAAGTTCACTTTCAATGAAACTAAAAACCTGTGTTCTTGTTGCATTTGTTTTTAGTTCGGTACTGCCATAGCTTGTATCCAGAGGAACATTTCCGAACAGGTCCAGCATTTGAAAATACGTAAATGCCCGCATGGTTTTTAGCTCAGCCAGGCTCGTGTTTTTTGTTGCGCCCTCAGGCGATTGATTGATGATAAAAATGGTTTGATTGCAAAGACCAATCATGTTGGATAGAGCAGACCAGCCGCCGCCTACAGAAGGGTGGTCCTTGGTCCAGGTATGACGGTGCAACTCGAGGTAACGGTTACCATCTATCCAGTCGGCACCGAAAATGGCCAGCAGCGACTCATCAGACGACATGCTTTGAAGAAAGTTGTAACCCACGGGGTAGTCGCCTCGTAAGGCAATGTAAACCGGACCCATCACGGAGTTGTATTGTGCCTCTGTTTTCGGATAAGTTTCAGGAGTAAGCTCTGTTGTTACTTCTACATCCAGTTTGTGGCAAGAAGTAAGTACCAGCGCAGCAACAACGAGGGATCCTAATTTAGATATTATCTGTTTCATAACTTCTTTTTGTACTGCTTTAAAATGATACATTCACACCAAACATAAACGTGCGTGTTTTCGGGTAAAAGTTGTTATAGTCAATGCCCGGGGCTGCGCCACCCTGGTTGATCTCAGGATCGATCCCAGTATACTTTGTAATGGTGAAGATGTTATTGCCGGTAACATACAGGCGTATGTTGTTGACATACTTAATTGGCTCCTTGAAGTTGTAGCCAAGGGTAGCATTGTCCAGGCGTACATAGTCGCCATTTTCAATATAACGGTTGGAGTAAAATGAATTCTTCGTATCCTTTATGTTATCGTCTGCGGCAGTCACGAGCAGGTTGTTTGCTGTTGCTGCTGATACAAAGGCAAGGTCTGCGCGTGTTGCATTGAAAATTTTATTTCCAAAAACTGCCCTGGCAAATACATTCAGATCAAGTTTTTTGTAGCGGAAAGTATTGCTCCATCCTGCCAACAGCTTTGGTTGTGCATCGCCCATGTAGAAGTAGTCTGCGCCAATCAGCGGGTTGCCGCTTCCCGTGGTTTTGCTGCCGTCTTTTTTGTAAAACTGCGATATCCCGTTTTCATCTTTACCAGCGTACTGCAGGGTAAAGAATTGACCCAATGGGTAACCAACTTTCAACAATTGTAAACTTGCGCCTGTTTGTCCGGGACCTTCAGGCGAGGTGTACCGGATAGAATCGCTATTGCTGTATGGACCTTGTAAACTGGTGATCCGGTTTTTATTGTGGGCCAGGTTAAGGCTTGATGTCCAGGTGAAATCTTTATTGGTAACCGGTGTAGCATTTAAGCTCAATTCAACCCCTTTATTGCTGATGCTTCCGCCATTCGCAATAATACGCCCGCCAGGCACCAGTGCCGAAGAAACGGTGTAAGTAAAAAGCATATCCGTTGTTTCTTTGTTGTACCAATCTACAGATCCGCTTAGTTTTCCTTTCAGGATGGTGAAGTCTAGTCCGAGGTTCGTAGTAGATATCTTCTCCCAACGCAGGTCGGGGTTTGAACCCTGTATGGGTCCGTAAGCGTTTTCCTGCACACCATTGTTGTAATAGGTGCCGGCTATACCATAGATCAGCTTGCTGGAGTAAGCGCCAATACCGCCTGAGTTACCTGTAACCCCATAGCTGGCCCTGAGTTTCAGGTCGCTGAAGATGTTCTGATTTGCCATGAAGTCTTCCTGAGTTATCCTCCACGCAATACTTGCTGAAGGAAAATATCCCCACTGGTAATTTGATCCAAACACCGAACTTCCGTCGCGACGTAAGGAAGCCTGTAAAAGATACTTGTCTTTGTAATTGTAGTTTAATCTTGCGAAGTCTGAGATCAACCTGATCTTTTGGTAAGTAAGGTCCTCACCAAAGTTTACGCGGTAGCTTGTTAACGCATAGGGGTTACCCAGGGTTAGATTGGAGTACCCCAATGCATCGGTTGGAAAGTTTGTGCTCGATGTTTGAAAACCTTCTCCGTTTGTATTGTCCTGCCAGGAATAGCCAACTACGGCATTGATCGTGTGCTCGCCCAGCTTCTTGTTCCAGGTCAGGAACGATTCAAGGGTTGTTGTTGTATTTTGAAACGTGTTGCGGATAGCCGAACCGTTCCTGCCAAACAGGTTTCCGATAAGGGTATGTCCAATGCCGATACCAGGGTCGGGGTTGTTGTAAAAGTTGGAAGTCGGGTACTGGCCATAGTAACTACCGTAAAACTCACCATGAAGGGTAGACGTTTTTTGGTAAGCTACGTTTGCATTATAGGTTAGGTTAAAAGGCAGCTTTACTTCAGTTGTAAATGCTCCAATCAACGAATTATATTTTGTATCATCCTCCGCATTATTAGTTATCGCTAAGGGATTAAAATACCCGGTAGTGTTCAGGTTCTCAAAATAACTGCCGTCGGGGTTCAACACGGGAGAAACCGGCAAGTGTTTAGCAGCCTGTAACAGCACGATATTCTGCAGCGGTACATAGTTAGAATTGCTGTTCGAGTTGGCTACATTAAGGCCAAACTTAACTTTGTCGTTCAACGCATATTGCTCTATGTTAAGCCGTGCAATGATCCTTTTCAACCGGCTCTTGAGCAGGATACCTTCTTTGTCGAAATAGTTTATGCTTGCGCTGTACGTGCTGTGTTCCGTGCCTCCGGTAAAAGATAAGTTATGGTTATGCGAAATCGCCTGTGATCGTTGAATGGCGCTTTGCCAGTCGGTGTCGGCGTTTTTATCATCGTTCGGCGAAAAGGCGGACCCGTTTGCGGCAAGATAGGCACGTATCTGTGCAGCATCCATCAGGTCTAAGCGATTGCTTTCTTTTTCAATACCAACATAACCGCTGTAGTTGGTTTGCACCTGGCCCTTGCGGCCTTTTTTTGTGGTGATCATGATAACCCCATTAGCGGCCCTGTTACCATAGATCGCAGTAGCCGAAGCATCTTTTAAAACGTCCATCGAGGCGATATCATCCGGGGCAACGGTTGCAATGTCGGCACCGGGAACACCATCAATTACATAAAACGGACCCTGCGGGCTATTAATGGTAGACGCTCCTCTGAGGATAACGGCAGCAGGCCGGTTGGGATCGCCGCTTGCTGATACATTAACACCTGCAACCTTGCCTTGTAACAGTTGTCCTACATCAGCAATGGCACCGCGGTTCAGGTCTTCGGGCTTAAGGCTGGTAACCGCGCTGGATAAATTCCGGCGATTGCTTCTGCCATAACCTACCACCACCACTTCATTTAACTGCGAAACCCTTTCACTCAGCACAATGCTTAGTGGCTGGTCGCCGGATACGGTCACCTCTTTGGATTGAAAGTTCACCGCCGACAAAACGAGGGTAGCTGAAGGTGCAGCTTTAATCGTAAAAGCTCCGTTTTGGTCGGTTACCGATTTTGTGGTTGCGCCTTTTACAGCAATGGTTACACCTATCGCAGGCTGACCTTTACTGTCTGCCACCGTACCTTTTACATCTTGTGTTCCCTGTGCTCCCGCAACCAGGTTTACAAGCAGGAAAAGCAGCAGCATCCATAAGTTGCTTTGCCACCGGATGGCTGTAGCTAATCGTTTTTTCATGATCATGTGTTTTATTGTTTAGAGCGTCTTGAACTTGTCTGCGTATTGGAGAATCAGCCCCGCTACTGTGAAGTGCCTACCTGTATAATCAGGCTATCATCCATTGCATTTTTTTTGGGGACCAACATCGGTTTTCATCTGGTCATCGTTGCCACGCTCGCTTGTACGGTTGTGCAATGCGCAGCGGCAGTTTTCGACGCTGAGCTTATACCGGGTATGCCCAAAAGCTGCAGTTGTATGGAGGCCATTATCTGCGATTATAGTGAGTTAATAGGGTTGATAATAAGGCTTAGGATAATACCTACGGATAAACTAAGGAACTTGCATTTTTGCTTTTGAACTTGGGTAGCATCGATAATGGGTATCGGGTCGGAGTAGGATTTTGCAAGCAAGAGTTGATTTGTTGTTGGTAAATGATGGTACCAAATTGAGCCTTTTATTGCGTACGGAATAACAGTAATGAAACTTTATTAACGAAAACGATTTCGTAATCCATTGCTACCGTGCATGGGTGAAATAGGGACCCGGCACAAACAGGGTGTGCTTATTTGGCCAAAGCAACATCGCTTAGTGATGGGGCAACTACCTGTTGCTTACTGTAAATGGGGCCCGAAGAAACGCCATAATTTACTTCTTATTTTCTGAATGAAGTTGAAGTAGCCCGCTTGTATAACCCGGTTCCAGGGCAAAGCATTCGAACACCTCATGGTGGATAAGCTGCAGCAAATTTCAACTGCAAGCGGGTAGGGTACGGTACTTGATAAATGAAAAAGCCTGAACAGGGTCGTTCAGGCTTTCAGGAGTAGGTAATCGTAAAAATGCACATGGTGCATAGCAAAGCTGTTTGACCAAAAAGCTGAATCAGGGCACACATTTTTGCTCCTTGGTGCTGCTGTTTGTATCAATATTCACCGGCTAACAATTTTGCTCCCGGCTCTCCCAGACGATCAATCCAGGTTGGTTTCTTTTTGCTCGTTACGGTAGTCGACTGCCTTCTTTACGCCATAGCCTACACCAGCCGCAATCAATAAGGTCAATCCTCCGTCTAACGGAACATCCGGGTCTTCACCGGGATCCTGGGCATGTGCTGGTGCGGGGAAGATGCTTAACCCGACAATAATGAAAAACGCCCACTGAATTGAAACAAAAAACTTTTTCATGCTAAATTGATTTGATGATTGTATTTGATCAAAAGTTTGTTCGTTAACTGCTTTAAGTAAAACCACAGGGAAGGGCCATTGCCCTCCCTGTGGATCAAAATGATTGTTCTACCAGCCGTTTGCCGGCTATTTCGCGATTAAGACGTTGATTGCTGTCAACTGTTTTCCTGGACCCTGTACATTCAGGCGGTAGGTACCTGCTGCCAGTGATCCCGGTGCCCGGATGGCAAAAGCAGCGTTGCCACCTGTGTGTTTGATCAGGGTTGTAGAGAGCAGCTCTCCTTTATTACTTACCAGTTGCGCAGTGTAACTTCCCGCAGCTTCTCCTTTAAACACGAGGTTGATGGTGCCGTTTTGTACCGGGTTAGGGTAAACGGTTAATCCGCCTTCTGCACTGGCCATATTTACTTTTACAATGCCGCTATAGCTTTCCTGGCCATTAAGCTGGATGGTCTTCACCCTGTAGAAGTGG
>NZ_SMSK01000022.1 GCF_004354985.1 Segetibacter sp. 3557_3
CTTTAGCTGAGTGCGTAGCTCAAGTTCCGCGCCTGTTGATTGGTCAACCAATCAGCACCTTTTTGGAAGATCAAAAAATCTCGGTGAATGCTCATTTCTGTACTGAAATTATTCCGGCTCTGACCTTCGTATATGATTTAGTTCATGGTGTATATTCTGCTGATCTCATCGAAAGGTAAGCTCTATAGCTGTTGAACGTATTCGGGCTCCAGCGCGGCTTTATCTCCCCGCACTTCTCAAGGATTAGTTTGACATGTTTCCTTTTCACTTGATCGATAGGGAGAAAATCTAGCTGCAAGAATTTAGCAGCCTTAATAACATATTTCAGTACACTTTTAAGATCCTCTTGGGTGTGTTTGGAACAAACGAGCTTGCCGACAGTGTACGTTAACGCATCAACTAAGTTTAGTTTTACGGGATCATCTTCCTGGTTTGATGTTCTCTTCGTACGGGTAATCGGGTTATACGCTTCAGACTTAAGAACAATGTTTAATTCGTTGTCCATTAAGACCTTTACAGCGTTTCTCCGCTCGGCCAACGTTTTAAATCTATTGATGCCGCCTTTGACAATACAAAGTTTGCCATATTTAAGTTTGGGATCTGTTTTGAAACTCGGATCGTGAAAGTAGTATTGTATATACCAGTCTTTAGCGAGCGAAGCTCCCTTAAGGTTCCAATTTTTCGGGTAAACAGTAATCTCGCTGCAGCTGCAACCAATAGGTGGAGAAATCATAGTTGTAGCTTTTATTAACGATTTTATAAACTGTTATTAAAAAGCTACAGAACAAGGAGATAATAAAAAATGCTGAAAGACAGTGCTGTACTGCCTTTCAACTTAGTGACCGCGTTAGGGTTCAAACCTAAAACCTTCTGATCCGTAGTCAGATGCTCTGGCTTGTTCATCTCGGGAGGTCTATTTCAACAGTTTAGATATCTCACAAAAAAATAATTTCTATAACAGTAATGAGATGGTCAAATGCTATCTTGATAGTTTCTCTCTCAGTGTTAACATGTCGGAACTTACCTTGGAGTCGATAATCTTTGCGTAATGTTGAGTTTGCTTCAATGAAGAGTGCCCAAGCATTTTGGAGACAGTTTCAATAGGAACACCATTTGTTAAAGTAATCGTGGTTGCAAACGTGTGTCTGGCGATGTGGGAAGTCAACATTTTATTTATTCCACATACTGCAGCAATCTCTTTTAAATAGTCATTCATCTTTTGGTTGCTCGGAACGGGAAGTGGAATGTTTCTGCTCAAGCAAACAGGATCATTCGCATATTTTTCGATGAGCTCTACTGCAGCCGGCAACAATGGAACTGCTGAACGAGTCTCCGTTTTCTGCCGATATGTGAAAATCCATAATTCTCCATCTATACCCTTGCTGACGTCACAAGCCTTCAACTTTTTTACATCCGCATAGGCAAGGCCGGTGTAGCAACAAAAAAGAAACACATCGCGAACGTGTTCCAAACGATCGGTAGCAAACTTCTTTTCTGTAATCCGTTGAATTTCTTCGGCGGTAAGACAAATCCTATCGACGGTTTTAACTCTACCTTTATAGTTCGAGAAAGGGTTCATGACAATCCAACCATTGGCCATGCAAATTCGAATAATCTTTTTAAAGTTCTTGACGTATTTAACTGCCGAATTGTTCAGGCAGTTACAAACTGTCCTAAGGTAAAAATCATAATCCTCTATAAAGCAATGATCAATTTTCTTGATGTCGATATCACTCACACCGTATCGATACCTAAGAAACTCTCGCGTATGCCTAAACGAAGTTTCATAACGCTGCAATGTACCTTTTGCGAATTCCTTACCCACAAGAGCCGCGATCTTTCTGTTATGGTCGCTAAAAGTTTCCATAAGCATGCGGTTTTTCTCTCCAGAGCCTGTAAAGACATCTTTGATATCGAGCGCTGTAATCGTCTCTCGTTGCTCGGACAATCTTCGATGAGCATCGTACACTTTGGACTGCAAGTTGTCTAGCAAGGCATTTAAGCTCTTCACTTCTTCTTTTGTGCCGATCAGCCGACTGGCTTTGCTGTTCCATCGTAACGGATCACACTCCCGACCTGCACTGATTTCTGCTCTTTTCCCGTCAACAGTGATTCTGAGGTAAATTGGTACTGGCCCCGCTGTGTAATTTTTTGGCTTCTTCAAATAGAAAAGTAAGCTAAAGTTGGAATTCATGACATAATCATTAAAGGTGAACAAAATTAGCATTGCGGGTTAGGGGAGACAAGATGTTCATCAGATGAACATGTAGGTGGTAAAACAGCCAATCTGGTGAGTAAAACTAGGCTGAACTTTGAACTCACCGAATCACTCACCACTTTTTTGAGAAACGGTGAATGTTTTGAGCACCGTCTCCTAAGTAAAAAGCCCGCAAACACTGAGTTTGCGGGCTTTTGATACAGTTTGATGTGCTATCTGGCGGAGACTAAGGGATTCGAACCCTTGATACCCTTTCGAGTATACACACTTTCCAGGCGTGCTCCTTCAACCACTCGGACAAGTCTCCAGTTTGAGGCCTGCAAAAATAATGATTGCAGGCTAGTGACCGAATATTTTTTCGGCATTGGCAGATGTTACCATCGCAACCTCCTCCCCGCTGACACCCTTCGCTTGCGCAATAGCTTCAACAATGTGCCCCAGGTAGGCCGGCTCATTGCGCTTACCCCTGAATGGAACAGGCGACAGGTAAGGCGCATCCGTTTCCAGCACAAGGTGCTCAAGGCTTACGCCTTTCAGCGTTTCTGCAAGCCCCGACTTCTTATACGTTACTACCCCGCCTATCCCCAGCAGAAAACCCATATCGACAATGGCTGTAGCCTCAGCAGAACCATCACCAAAACAATGAAAGATACCCCGAAGCCCCCGACCGGCAAATGGCTTAACGGCTGCTATGGTTTCGGCGGTTGCATTGCGCGAATGAATGACAATCGGTAGTTGATATTGAAGCGCCAATTCCATCTGCATATTAAATGCTTCCAATTGCTCACGAACAAAGGTTTTATCCCAATAAAAATCAAGACCAATCTCACCTACCGCAACAAACTTTCGCTTGCTTAACCAATCTGAAACAATCATTAATTCATCTTTATAATCTTCCTTTACCGAACAGGGATGCAATCCCATCATGGGAAAACATTCCCCTGCATAGAGGGTCTCCAATTTTAGCATATCATCCACGACCCGGCTATTAATTGAAGGAAGGTAAAACCGCGCTACGCCTGCGTTTCGTGCCTTTTGTATAATATCATCGAGATCATTTGCAAATTCTTTTAAATACAAGTGACAGTGACTATCGATCAATTTCATATCGCAAATATCAACCTTTTAAACGCGGGCTGACGCGCATTAACAACAACGTTAAATAATTATGAGCACAAAGAAATAAAACGGAAACAACCTGCGTTTATACCATGCTTAACACAACAAGCAAAACTTTAACAACCAAACACAAACACGTTTTCATAGGGTACGGATTAAACGGGCCAGGGTTTCTACCCAGGCCCTCTCTTTTTTAACTCACTCCGTACAATCTTCTTAAAGGCATAGCCTTTCTCAGCAAAGTGTTCCAACATCCGTGGCAAAGCATACTGCATTCTTTCAAAGGCCTTTTCACTATCGTGAAAAACAACGATTGATCCCGGCTTTGTATTTTCAATTACATAACTCAAACTTTTCTCCGGGGTTAGCTTGATATCAAAGTCGCCACTTAAAACATCCCACATAATGATTTCAAACGTTGGCTCAAGCTGTTGTATCTGAAACCTTGATATTCTTCCATACGGCGGCCTGAAAAGACTGCTGTCGATGTACTTCCTGGCTTCCATCACATCTTTAAGGTAGATGTCATCTCTTGTTTGCCAACCATTCAAATGGTTATTCGTATGATTACCGATTGCGTGCCCTTCATCTGCAATACGCCTGTAGATCGCAGACGCTAGACGTACATTTTTGCCGATACAAAAAAATGTTGCTTTTGCATTGAAGGCTTTGAGTGTATCAAGTACAAACGGGGTTGCAACCGGGTGTGGGCCATCATCAAACGTCAGGTAAATCTCCTTCTCTTCAGAAGGGATATCCCAGGTGAGTTTTGAATACAACCGCTTTAACCACCACGGCGACTTTACTAAATACATATCTTGAGCTTACGTTTATAATTATCTAACACCTGCAGCATTTACAATAAGGTTCATCTTATACATTCAAAGTAAACTATCACTCATATGGCACGGACATATCTCTGGCTGCTATCCTAGTTTCTTTAAGGCCGCGCAATGAGATTTGGTACAAGAGTGCGACGCAAGGATGCCCAATAGAATTAATACAGCCGAGTCCAAAAAAAACCCGAATTCAACAACTCAAAATTATTCATCGATAAATGCAATTCATTTATTTCACAATTCAACTAAATACCAATAGAATTCCTACGCAAATTTTATGATTACTAAAATGCTATTCTCCATAAACAACAATGTGAATAACCCTGGTTCCCTGCCGGTGTATTTTACCATGACTTGCAACAAAGCTTCTTGCGTATGTTCATCTAACAATAGTTGATCCATAAACAGGGTTATCTTTTCTTGTTGTTGAACAGGAATGCCACCCTCTCTTACAGCGTCATTAATAAATCCAGGTAAGAAAAACGGGTAAGCAATCGTAGTCATATCCGTACTTGAAAATAATTCGCAACTGATTATACGCTGTTTTGTAATTGCAATAAACCCCGCAAATAAGCTGTCGCTATTCCGGTATTTATCCATGAAATAGCGTAAATAAAAACTATCGGCAATTGGCTTAGCTGAATGCAATTGTAGATACGGCCATACTTCTGAATTTTTTCGAACTGCCATAAATTGACGTTCTATCTCCTTCCAAACATGCGACTGCCTCCCCGTTTTATCCATTACTTTTTTTAGCGAAATATCAGCAGTCCCTTTATGCTTAAATGCCGTTTGTTTATCGTCCCACCTGCCCTTTTCCACGCAAAATACATCCACATAACTTGCTGCTTTCCCTGGCGATAAAATGCGCGTTTCACCAATCATCCGGTCCTGCTTTCCACCTGCAAGCAGGTCCCCGCTATTCAACAGGATGTTGTCTTTTGAATGGTTGAAAATTTCCAGCGTATTTACCGATGCCCCACGACTATCCTGTACTTCCCGTATCCTAACCTTGCCCTTTTGTATCGCCTCCGGCAAGCTAATTAACTTGCCATTTAGAACGGGAACAGTTGCCTTTAAACCATCCGGCGATTTGAAGCGCAGCGGTATAAGTTGAAGATCCTTATACGTCCAGGCTGAGTCATACTGCACCCACACCGTTTCATACGTGAGTTGCGCCTGCACTACCTGCTGAAAGCAAACAGTCATCAACAGCAACAATAACCGGTGGCTTTTCATGTACCTAAAAATAAGCGAGGCGCACCGGAGTACAAATTTTCCGTTGCAACAGTATCCTCATAAAGGATTTGAATACTAGTTTATATGATCTTCTTGTACAGGCAACCCGGAGGCAGATGAAAGGCACATAAGAGCAATCACGCCGATTCGCAAGTCGTCTTTCAGGTTCTGTTTTATATTTGCACTATGACCGATACTAATGTAAGGGTACGTTTTGCGCCATCACCCACCGGCGGCCTGCACCTTGGAGGTGTACGTACCGTATTGTACAATTACCTTTTTGCCAAACAACATGGGGGCAAATTCATATTACGTATAGAAGACACCGATCAAAGCCGCTTTGTACCAGGGGCAGAAGAATATATACAGGATTGCCTGCAATGGTGTGGGTTGGAGCCCGACGAAAGTCCGCAACATGGCGGCCCGTATGCACCTTACCGGCAGAGCGAAAGAAAGGACCTGTACAGGCAGTTTGCATTACAACTTATCGACCAGGGAAATGCATACTATGCATTTGATACCCCTGAGGAACTGGATGCAATGCGACTGGAGTTTAAAACAGAAGACAACCCGTCCCCCACCTACAATTATCAAACGCGGTTGAAAATGCGCAATGCTGAAACGTTGCCGGCTGATGAAGTGAGCCGGTTAATCAGCATTGGCACCCCTTATGTCATCCGCATTAAAATTCCGCAAAACGAAACGCTTACATTTATAGATATGATCAGGGGTGAAGTCAGTTTTAACTCCTTTCTTGTCGACGATAAAGTGTTGTTGAAGGCCGATGGTATGCCCACCTATCATCTTGCCGTTGTGGTCGACGATTATGCGATGAAAATCACCCATGCCTTTCGTGGCGAAGAGTGGTTGCCCAGCGCACCTGTTCACATCCTGCTTTGGAAGTACCTTGGATGGATAGCCGACATGCCCATGTGGGCACACCTTCCACTGATTTTAAAGCCTGATGGTCATGGTAAATTAAGTAAACGCGATGGCGACAGGATGGGCTTCCCCGTATTTGCGATGAACTGGTACGATCCCAGGAGCAATGATTTGACCACCGGTTTTCGCGAGCTTGGTTTTTTACCCGAAGCTTTTATAAACCTGCTTGCCGTGCTTGGCTGGAACGACGGTAGCGAACAGGAAATATTTTCCATTGATGAACTTATTCAAAAGTTTTCCATGGACAAGGTTCATAAAGGCGGGGCAAAATTTAATTACGAAAAAGCAAAGTGGTTTAATCATGAATGGATCAAGCGGCTTCCGTCACCTTACCTCGCTGAAAGGGTTAAAGCGGACTTTACCGCCAAGGGGATAACGGTGGCCAACGATGAAGTGCTCGTAAAGGTCCTTGATATGATTAAAGACCGGTGCACACTACTGACCGACTTTTACGAACAAGGCGGGTTCTTTTTTAAGGCCCCGGCTACCCTCGATGTAGCCGCAATCAAACCAAAGTGGACCAACGACAAGTTTATGTTCTTCGACATACTTAGCGAAAAGCTGATGTTGATTGAAGAATGGAATGTTACCGCAATAGAAGCACTCTTTAAAGAAACAGCAACGGAAAAAAACATTAAGCTAGGTGAGTTACAACTGCCATTTAGAGTGATGCTTGTTGGCGGTAAATTTGGGCCCGGGGTGTTTGACATAGCAGCAACAATCGGGAAAGCGGAAACCATTAACCGCATTAAATTTGCACTAACCCTGCTTTAAAATATTTGGTTAATTAATACATCGGCTGCGCGTTTACTGCGCAGCCTTTTTTTTATAAATGGGATTGAAACTTTCGCACTGCATCCCTATTTTAGTTTTTGCAACTACAATTGCCACCTTTACTTTAAATGCACGCTTTCGTTTGCCATGACAGCATCAATCAACTGGTTTCAAAAACACAGGATCATCCTTTTCCTGGCTTTGCTAAAGTTTGTGCTGCCATACCTGTTGCAGCATCCTATGTACGAGCTCCATCGCGACAAATACCTTTACCTTGCTGAAGGCAAACACCTCGCCTGGGGATACATGGAGGTTCCACCACTGCTCTCGCTTTTTGCAGCAGTGACCCAGCTGCTGGGTAATGGCTTTTTTTGGGTTAAGTTCTGGCCGGCTCTTTTGGGAGCGATAAACTTATTTATCGTTGGAAGGATGGTGCAGGAAATGGGCGGCAATCGCTTTGCACAATTTCTTGCATGTATGTGTATGATCACCGGAGCTTACCTGCGCGTACACTTCCTCTTTCAACCAAACTTTCTCGAAATATTCTTTTGGAGTCTTGCCGCCTTGCTGCTGGTCAGGCTAATCAAATACGATCGCGCCAAATACCTCTATCAACTTGCCATTTGTCTTGCCTTCAGCTTCTATGCAAAATACTCAGTGGTATTTTTTATCGCGTCGGTGTTTGGAGCGCTGCCGCTTACACCACAACGCATATACTTTGGGAGCAAACACCTTTACCTCGCTGCCTTAGTATTTATGATCCTCGTTGCACCTAACCTGTTTTGGCAATACCAACACGACTGGCCTGTTGTACATCATATGCAAGAGTTGCGCGAAACACAGCTGCAATATGTACAGCCATTTGACTTCTTAAAAAACCAGTTTCTCATGCACCTCCCATGTTTCTTTGTTTGGGTGGGTGGGCTTTGCTGGTTGTTTACCCGTAGGGGTAGCCGTTATGCGCTAATCGGCTACACTTATTTGCTGGTGCTACTATTGCTAACATTTACAAACGGCAAAGATTATTACACCCTTGGTGCTTACCCGATGTTGTTTGCCGCCGGAGGTGTTTGGTTCGAACTGGTTACAAAGCGCACCCTATGGTTAAGGTATACGGCAGTGGCTGCCATCTTAATCATTTTTGTTGCCATTATTCCTGTAGCCTTACCCGTATGGAAGCCGGATGCACTCGCGGCTTACTATCGAAAAACCGGGTTGGATAGGTCGGGTGTTTTAAGGTGGGAGGACCTCCGGGATCATCCACTTCCGCAGGACTTCGCCGATATGATCAGCTGGAAGGAACTGACCGATAAAATGACCACAGCATACTTATCGCTGCCAATACAGGAACGGGAAAAAACGCTGGTGTTTTGCCGGAATTATGCACAGGCAGGAGCAGCAACTTATTTCGGAAAACAACTGCCACAGGTGCATACCGATAATGCAAGTTTTTTGTTTTGGATGCCTGACCAATACAACATCAGCAATCTTTTGTTTGTCGGCCATAGAATCCCACCGCCCGGCGACGTTGTGTTTGAACAATTTGAGTCATACGAAGTACGAGACAGTATAACAATCCCCTTGCAAGAGAGTTTGGCGTTAAAATCATTCTTTATCGTAATGGAAATTCAAAAGTCAACGGGCTTATCGAAAAGAGCATAAACGATAAAAAATCCGTTTTCCGCCGACCGTAATAAGCAATGATGACAAATACCAGCCTGATCTATACAAGCCCTGAGCTGTTGTAAACAATTGGTCACCGCAAAACAGACAACCTACCTGGATTGCTCGCTTATACACATCAACGGTACATGGGTATGAAATGCGAGTTCTTTTGTGTGGTTATGGCGGAATATATTATCAAAAAAGCCATGCTTCTTTTGAATCACAATAATCATATCTACCTGCTGTTTGCCGGCAAAATTATTGGTCGCCTCCCAAAAACTATTATAGTCAACATGGTGATACTCGGGATCATAATCACTTAAGGCTTCGCGTAAAACCCCATTATCAGGGGTATTTCTGCTGTGGTCAATGTTCAACACCTGTAGTCGTGCACCCGTCTCATCAATCATTTTCTTTATCCACTTTACCGGACCGGAATGCGCAACCTTGTTGTTGTCCAACACCAGGAGCAATTTCTGGATTGGGCGATAGACCGCATTCGAAGGCACAATAATCACCGGAACCTTACTTTGCTCGGCAACGCTAAGGGTATTGCTTCCAATCAATACATCCAACCCGCTGCCACCGGTAATTCCCATTAGAATCAGGTCTGCCGCGGTCTCCTCGCAGGTTTCTTCGATGTTGCCCGCCAGGATTGCAAACGTTGAGCGTGTTTCCACGGCTAGTCCTTCCGGAGCAACGGGAAGTAATTCGCGCCTGAAACTTTCCAGTCGTTCGGTACTGCTTTTCTTTACTTCTTCAAAGTCGAACAACTGTACCACCGGTAACGTAGGGTCGCCTGCATAAGGTGCCTGGTAGGCATTGTAAAGAACGATTTTGGTGGCAGAAACGTGCCGCGCAAATTCAAAAGCATAACGGCTCGCATTACGTGCCGTTTCCGAAAAATCTGTGGGTACAAGAATAGTGTTCATAGCACCTGATTTTAATATCGTCTTCTAAACATTAGGGCTCACGAAAACCATAACGTTTTCGCTGCAATTTTCTTTTTGGGGACGAGCTTTTTTCACGCTTCCCGGCTTTTGTTGTGTCACTCACTTGTACCGCAGAATGCTGTGGCAGCAACGCTTTCGAATACAATACGGGGTAACAATTCCGGAAGATAATATATGTTGTTGAAGCAGCGACAAGCTTTTATAAAGCAGCGGTAAACACACCAAAAAGGTCTGAAATTTTGTTCAGTATATGCAGCATTTCAACAGTTAAATTGTCTACTTTTAGGGATTACCAGATTAACCCCCTGAATGACAGAAGAATTTATTATTGCTGGTTGTTTGCAAAACAATCCTTCAGCACAAAGAGAGCTGTATAATCGTTTCAGCCCGAAAATGCTGGCGGTTTGTTATCGGTATGCTCAGAACCGTGAGGATGCTGAAGATATGTTGCAGGAAGCGTTTATAAAGGTGTTTACTCAAATTCACACTTTTCAAAACAAAGGTGCATTTGAGGGTTGGATAAGGAGGATCATCGTTCACACCTGTATAAACTTTTTGAAGAAACACAAAAAGTTCAACGACAGCGTTGACCTGGCGCATGCGGGAACCTTGCAGATCAGGGAAGAAACGATCCCTTCTATGATGCAGGCAAAGCAGGTGACAGAATGCATAAGGATGTTACCGGTTGGTTACCGGACCGTATTGAACCTGTATGCCATTGAAGGGTATAGCCACAGGGAGATATCAGAAATGCTCGATATCGAAGAGAGCACGAGTAGAAGTCAGTACACGAGAGCCCGGGCGATGCTGGAGAACGTATTAGTTAAGAAAAATATTCTTGAAAAACCTAAGCCGCAGTTCACCTGGCTTGCTGGTTTAAAAAGGTGACCAAAAGTTACGTGTAGATGGAAGATAATTTTTACAATGATGGCTTTGAAGAATTCTTGCAACAGCAGGTAAAGGATAGCAAGATGTATCCTTCGGACGGGCTTTGGAGAAAAATTCACAAAGAAGTTCACGGAGATACCAACTGGCCTGGCCTTACCATTGCTGCATTTGGCTTTTTAGCAGCCATTATAGCAATTAGTTTTTACTTCTCACCCTTTCCCGGAATAGACGAACGAACAATAAGTGTAAAATCTTCACCTGTCTCCAAAACAAAAAACACACTTGCCAAAGCAGGCGATCTTGTTGCAGCTGCACCACGTAAAGAAAACCATCCACACCAGGTTATTCCGTTTGTAGGAGACGATGATGATAATCCTGAGCTCGCAGACGAGGTTGTACGAAAAATGGTTCAATCTTCATCAACCCCGTCTACCCCACCTGAAACCCTATCCATAGTTGCCGGCAAAGTCGAAATGGACAATACACCTGCCAGGTTGATTCCTTTGCATCCACTGGCCCCGGTTGTCAGTATGAGCTCACCAAAATATTTGCAGGCAGATCTGGCACTTTCAGATACGGATCCAAACGGCGAACACCTGCTAGGTGATAGTGCCGGGCAACTTCAGGTTCATGCCCCACTAGAACCGGCTATTGTACCAGCTTCAACCAAACCCGGGGCTGAAAAACCAAATACCGCTTTTGAAGACGACTACTTAACCCGTTCTTCCCACGATGTACAAATTCCGACACCTGTAAAATCCAACCGTAAACTCAAGAATAAAATAGGCTATACCGTTTACATTACTCCTTCTAACAGCTATAGAAAGTTAATTGAAAACGATATAAACAGAACAGGTGGGAAACCAGGCCCTGTCGCCCTTTATAATCTGGTAGACATCAACAAGGTTGTGAGGCATAAACCTGGAACCGGCATTGAAGCAGGGGTAAACTTCATGTACAGCATTACCGACAAGTTAAAAGCCACTGCAGGTGTTCAGTTTAACATCCGCCAGTACTCAATGGAAGCTTACATGGCCACTACCGAAGTTGCAACCATTGGGCTGATCAATCGTTCCGGTGGCATCGACTCAATAGGTTCATATGCCGTTTATCGCAATTCCAATGGTTATAAACCTACAGAACTGGTAAATCGTTATTACCAGGTTTCATTGCCGGTAGGGCTGCAATGGCAAGTGCTGGGTAACCGCAGCGTTCAATTGCATGTGGCAGCAACCGTACAACCTACTTACTTCCTCAACAGGAACACCTACCTTATCTCAACCGATTACCAGAACTACACCCAGAACCCTGGTATTGTCCGCCCCTGGAACATCAACGCTGGACTCGAAACATTTATTACGCTCAAAAGCGGCGACTTCAAATGGCAACTTGGGCCACAGGTCCGGTACCAGAATTTACCAACGTTTATCAAGGCTTACCCGATCCGGGAATACCTCGTAGACTATGGTGTTAAGCTGGGTGTTTCTACAACAATCAAATAATTTCCTCCGATGATATCTGTTACAGGCTGCATATGCAGCCTGTATTTTTTTAAGGTTAACGCTTTGCGTATTTTTGCTGAATGAAAGTTTTCGTAAGCTTACTACTAATATCCTTCTTATTAGCATGCAGGCAAAATCCGGCTGATGATAAAACTGAAACTAACGCAAAAGACACCATCTCATTTTTTCAGGTCGGAGATTACATCCAGGCTGAAATCAATGAAGTGAACAGAACACCATATTTCATTTACAAAATCGAAAAACAGGACGGAAAACTTGATTCCACGGCGATAAACAATGAAGTGTTTAACCAACTCTCAAAAGCTTTCCTGCAAACCGACATCAATGACCCTTCGCTGAAGGCAAACTATGACGAAAATGTTTTTCACGACCAAACGACTAAGAGCTATACGCTCAACTATACCACCACCAACAAAGCGCTGCCCGTTCAAAGTGTCGACGTATTACTGAATGAAGACGCGCAAACCGTAAAAAGAATATTCATCAGGAAGCTTTACGACTACGGCGACAGTTCCGTTATAGAACAGTTGAGCTGGAAGCCACGTCAGCGCTTCCAGGTTAACCGGCTAACCCGGCATGAAGACGCAACGGAGTCGGAAAAAGAACTCATCGTTGTTTGGAATAATAAGGAGTAAAGAAAATGACAGCACAGGAATTTCAACAGATAGCACACACGATCCCTCACCAACCCGGTATCTATAAATACTTTGATGTACACAACGAGCTGCTCTATGTAGGCAAGGCAAAAGATCTTAGAAAGCGCACCTCTTCTTACTTTACCAAAACCTTTACCAATTACAAGACCCACGAACTTGTTGTACGAATTCATAGGGTTGAGTTTACCATTGTAGATAGCGAACAGGATGCCTTTTTTCTCGAGAATTCACTCATCAAACAATTTCAACCCAGGTACAATATCGATCTTAAGGACGACAAAAGTTTTCCTTACATCGTCATCAAAAAAGAACCTTTTCCGAGGGTGTTTCTAACACGGCGAAAGATTAATGATGGCTCAGAGTACCTTGGCCCATTCACGTCTGTTGCAAAGGTTCGGGAGCTTCTTACCTTCATAAAGCAAAACGTCGCCCTTAGAACCTGCAAACTTAACCTCACCAAACAAAATATCGAAAGAGGCAAGTTTAAAGTATGCCTCGAATACCATCTTGGAAACTGCAAAGGCCCATGCGAGAATAAGCAGAGTGATAGCGACTACGACCTGGCGCTGCAACAGATCCGCAACATCCTCAAAGGAAACATATCTCCGGTCATCCAGCACTTCAAGAAAGAAATGGCTGCATGCGCCATGGAAATGAAGTTTGAGAAGGCGGAAATAATTAGGAAGAAAATTGAACACCTCGAGAACTACCAGTCTAAATCAATTATTGTAAGTAAGCACCTGAACAGCGTAGACGTTTTCTCTATTCTGAAAGACGGAGACGTGGCTTATGTAAACTACCTGATGGTTCAAAACGGCACCATTGTGCAAACACACACGGTAAAGTTTGAAACAAAACTAGAGGAAACGGAGGAGGAAGTGCTTCCTATCGCCATCAATCACCTGCGGCAAACACTAAACAGTCCGGCAACCGAAATCATCATCCCTTTTGCTATCGAGTTCCCTGTTGAAGGTGTTGTGCTTACGGTTCCAAAGGGAGGCGATAAGCGGAAGTTGCTCGAACTTTCTGTTAAGAATGTCGAATACTTCAGAGAAGAAATACGAAAGAAAAAAATGCTCCAGCTCGAAGGCAAGTCCGACGTGCAAAAAAAGGAAGTGCTGCTTAAATTACAGGAAGACCTCCAGTTACAGGAAGCTCCTGTTCATATCGAATGCTTCGATAACTCCAATTTCCAGGGTAGCTATCCGGTTAGCGCAATGGTGTGTTTCAGAGATGGTTTACCAAGTAAAAACGATTACAGGCACTATAACGTTAAAACCGTTACCGGCATCAACGATTTCGCAACGATGCGGGAGGTGGTTTTGCGGCGGTATAGCAGGCTTTTGAATGAAAACAAATCTCTACCGCAGCTCGTGGTAATTGATGGCGGCAAGGGGCAGTTAAGCGCCGCTATGGAAGGGGTAATTGAATTAGGCCTTACCGGGCGAATGACCGTAGTCGGCCTGGCAAAAAGTGAAGAGGAGATTTTTTTCCCTGGTGACCAGGAATCTATTAAGCTGCCATGGGATAGTGATAGCCTTAAACTCATACGACGGATCAGGGATGAGGTACATAGGTTTGGCATCAACTTTCACCGGCAAAAGCGAAGTAAAGGAACATTTAAAAATGAATTGCAGGATATATCTGGTATTGGAAAAAATACGGCAGATACCCTACTCAAAGAATTTAAATCTGTAAAAAATATTAGGGCTAAAACGGTTGAAGAGCTTGCGGCACTGATAGGAAAAGCAAAAGCTGAATTGGTATTCCGGCACTTCAATGAAACGGAAAAATCTGCATTGTAGAGTTTAACAAAGTACGGTTATGTTAGGTCAACGATTAAAGCCTGGAAATGGAAGCCTTTTGAAGTTAACTGGTTTTTGATCCTTGTAAATGGCTGTTTGCAATCCCGTCCTCGTGTCTTCATCAGGAGAATTTTTATAGAAAGGAATAAGAGCAGATTAATTAGGTAAGGGGACGCACAAACCAGGAGGAGGCACGTGTAGATACCCTTATAACACTAAGATTAGAAAGCTGGTGAATGGCAGGAAAGGTTACAAGTAATTAACAGTAGTACGGGTATCGCTCACAGCCCGCAACAATGTCGAACAAGATCCCGGCGTAAGATTTTAAGGAGGCAATTCAAACGAGGACAATAAATAGGAATGTGCTAAAAAAAGAAAGGGGCCCGGATGAAGATCCAGCCCCGTTTTTAAAATCCAATATCCTATGAAAAACCGTGTCAAAGATAAGTAAACTTCACAATAATGCAATGTTGCTTATTTATTTTTTTGACAGTTATAATGTTGTAAATACGATGCATTTACCCACTGCAATTCAGCATAAGCCCGTAAATACCGGCATAAAAAAAGAGCCTTTCTCAAGGCTCTTTTTTGTTAAAACGTAATTTCAATTAGTGCGACCAAAGGTCCTGCTCGTAATTAAATATTTTTTCTTTGATGTTCTCGCCTTCAAGAAGCCTGAAAAGCGGGTCTTTTACGAACGACTTCAGACTTAAATCAAACGGGTTATCAATAGTTGACTTCGTGATATAGCTTGAGAAAAACCTGCTTTCGAATAACTCTTCCCAACTCATTCTGCCGGCAAAGTTTTTACCATTGTACACCTCGTACTTGGAAAGAGTTGGTCGCAGATCAGGGTAATATGCCCAAAATAGGGTTCTATCACCAATTGGAATGCCGGTTGATGTATACTGGGTCATCACAGGTGCGATACCAAGTATTCTTACAAACATTCTTGATGACTCTTTATCAAAGATCCACTCTTCCTTAAGGCGGAAGCGATAGATTGAGTCTGGCTCAATCATTCTTTGACGAACTTCATATTTGATAACCTCACCGGTATTGATATCCGTTACGGGTAAAGTATCATTTCCGCCAGTAATAATGCCAGCAACCTGCTCCTTGGTCATCGGGGTTGTAAACCGGTCGTCTTCACCATTGAAGGCAGTAACATTACCAGCCTGTATAGCGTCGAACAGTATTGAAATAAACCTTTGATTACCGTTATCTTCATTTGCAGCATACCTGAAAGGAAGGTTCATTTTTTCACGCGTATCAATCTCGCGCCAAACACGCTGTTTGTAAACCGCATCATCTTCCCGGATGTGCTCGTAAGCAAGTGGGGTACGGTCTTTAATCAGCTGCCCTTCTATAGCGTTGTCCAACCTCAAGGATGGCGCAACTGAGTCGCCTATTCCACTGCTTCCACCTTTGATTACTTCAATAGGCAGGTTCTGATTATATGATGGCTGTTGAGTGGGTGTAGCAGAACTACCGTAACCACCTGTTCCGTAAGCGCTTGTTCCGGTTGCTGCACCACCAGCTGGTGTTGTAGAACGTGGCTTGGTAGTATCCCGACGTGCAGGGGTTGTGTAACCACTGCCGTAGCCGGCGTTACCATACCCGCTGTTGCCGTAACCGCTCTGCGGCCTGCTTGTAGACTGCCGTGTGCCCCTGGGTTTCGGCTTTGTTTGTGCATTGATATCTGCCGCAACAAGAACCACCAGCGACGCGATCACACAGCTTTTTAACCAATTCGTTTTCATAACTACAGCGTTTATTAATATAAGTTGAAAGCCATTGTTGGCAATTGCCTGGTATCCCCTCCAGGTCCCCTGGCTCGTATCTCATCTATTACAATAGTTGATCCGGGACGTGATCTTTCCAAAATTCTTTTTGACTCCGCGTTAAAATAAGCTCCTGCATTTTGTGAAATGCCGGGTGCCTCAAGAAAGTTGGCTCCGGTTGCATAAAGTGTAAATCCTACGATGTCAAATTTTACGCCTTCAAAAACGAAGTCTTTCAAATCGGCACGTACACCTTGTTGCGCCTTAAGTGAGTTGGCAGGAATTCTTCCACCGGTACTTGCTCCGATCATAGCCACCGGATCGGGTACACGTTTTACACGAAACTCGAATGGTGTTGTTTTACCTTCTACAGTTACGCTGATCGTTGCTTTTCCGGGTGAGCTCACCGTGGCGATATATTTACCCCCGCCCTGGGCAGTAAGGTTACCATTATCAATTCTCGCACTTGTTTTTTCAGCACCTGCTGTTCCGCCGGTGATTGTTAGTGGATTGGGCAGGCCAATGTACAACACCTTCACTGCATCAGCACTAACACTCGCGCCGGTAGGAGAGCCAACGGTGTATTCAACTTTCTTTGATATTGTAGAAGTTGTACCATCCGGTTTGATAAACGAAATGTTCACATTTTTAGTGTAAGTACCAGGTCCGCCAACTTTGGTTTTGTACTCTGCAACCCCTTCAGTATTTAAACCAACACCAGCCCCATCAATGGAGATGTTCGGCTTGGCAGCTTTGCTAAAAGCACCCACGCCAGCGGTAATTACCAATTCCTGGCCTGGCATCAGGTATTGGGAGTTGGTACCGGCAAATGCCTGGAACTCGTTGTAAACAACCTCTACTTCACCAACTTTACGGTGGCAAAAATCAACCACCTGCGCCTCACTGTTCTTAACGTCATTCTGAAACTTGCTCAGCATGGTGATCGCAGCAATTGTTGGTGTCATTCTAAAATAAGCAGCTTCCCATCCCTTATTACCTTCATTCGTGCTTTTCGGAATGCTCAGGTCTATTGGAAGAGAGTTTGCAAAACCTGCTTTAATCTCCGGATCAATTGCCAGAAGATCGTTGCGGTACTTTTCAAGGCGTTGGTTAAGCTCCTTTCCTTTAGGACCTTCAACAAGCATTCTTGTTGCAGCGTCAAGGTTATCTTCCCTGAATTCACCACCGGCAACCTTCTGCCCGGCTTCCTTCATAAGGTCCCCTTTCAGGCCCTCAATATAGGTACTCATATCATCAGCAAGTACTTTCGCCTGGTTTGCCTTTTCTCTCCAAATCCTTGCTTTTTCTGCAGTTTTAGGGTCCGCTACCTTGCGGTCGAATGAAGTAAAAATTCCCTGGTTTTTTGCATCGATGATTCCGTTAGCGTTAAGAAGGCTGCTATTTACGGTTTTAAAGGCGTTTAATATTTCCGACGATACGTTCAGCGCGAGCAAAGCAGTAAGCACCAGATACATCATATTGATCATCTTCTGCCTGGGCTCTTTGGGTAAGGACATTAGTAAGTATGGATTAAAATTTATTATTAAGATTATAGACCCGCATGCATCGACTACCTGCCTTGCATTGCAGTCAACATGTTGCCATAAACGTTGTTCAGGCTACTTAGATTTCTTGCCAGAACGTTCAATTGCTCTTTTGTTTTCTTAGCATCTTCTACGCTACCCTGCATTGCACTGGAAGTTTCTGCAAGTTTACCATAGAAGTTGTTTAACGCTTTCAGGTGATTGTTGCTTTCCTGCAATTCCAATTCATAGATTGTGTTCAGCGAAGAAAGGTTTTTAGTTAACACCTGAACCTGGTCGTGAAACTGCCTTGTGCCTTCAGCAGCAAGGTTAAAAGAAGATAAGGAATTCGCGGTTGTTGTATACGCATCCCGCACAGTATCCAAGGCGGCTGAAGCAGCTTTAGTTTTAGCGGTATAGTCACCGGTCGCTTGCACGATATCACCAATTTCACTCATCTTGTCAACAGTTGTTCCCAATTTTTGAAAACCAGAACTCAGTTTCGAAAGATTTGCAGGAGTAATATCTGCTTCTCCCAACATCTTTTCCATTGATTTAAGTGCCGGGTTTCCTTTATCTGATTCAACAGGTACCGCTACGCTTGGTGATCCCTGGTCAGGTGGTGGAAGAATGGCATAGATGAGGAAGATAGCCGCTTCAGTTAACAGACCTACTGTCAACATAATGTCGGCAAATGATTTGTGCAAAATTTTGGCCCATGCGCCAAAGATTACTACTGCTGCACCAACGCAAACAACAACGTTAACTAATCTGTTTGTAGCGGGAGAAACACCTGAAGCCATAATAAAGGATTTGTTTAATGTTACGGATAAATAGAATAATAGAAGGCATGATAAAGGTGAGGATAAACGGGTATCCTCACGCTCTATAATTTGTTAAATAAGTAGTTGCTAAATTTCTTTTAATAGGCGGGCTATTGTTATCTTCTTGACATTGCAGGAAGATCAATCACACAACGGAAACCAATGTAAGACTTCGCTGTGTCCTGGTACTCATAAGACCTGGTTCCGGTTTGGAGAAAGTAACCAACGTCTTTCCAGCTGCCACCACGAAGCACTTTACGCTTCATACGGGGTGCATCTGAGTCTTTCGCATCGTAGCGGATGTCAGGGTTCATATCATGTTGGAAGTTGTAACCACCTTCGTAAAATAGGGATGAGGTCCATTCTGCAACATTTCCTGACATATTGTATAAACCAAAATCGTTCGGCCAGTAAGCATCAGCACGTACAGTGTAAAACCCGCCGTCTTCTGCATAGTTACCACGTCCTGGCTTGAAGTTAGCCAACAGGCATCCCTTCTTATTTCTCAGGTAGTAGTTACCCCATGGATACATCGACTGTGAACGGCCACCTCTTGATGCATATTCCCATTCTGCCTCTGTTGGCAACCTGAAATCGCTTTCAACAGCTTTCTTTTTTCTTTCAAGATAGCTATTCATATAATTGGTTCTCCAACGGCTAAATGCCACTGCCTGCTTCCAGCTTACACCCACAACCGGGTAGTTTCCAAAAGAAGGATGTGAAAAGTAACGTTTAGCCATTGGCTCATTGTAAGAATAAGAGAAGTCTCTCATCCACACAAGGGTATCGGGGTAAACTTTTTCATCGTAGCGAACAATGTATGTGCTACGTGGCTTTCCGCGGTTCTCCAGCTTTGCAGCTTCTTTTAAATCGAAATACTCAACCCGGAAGTTAATTTTATCAGGATCAATCTCGTTTTTACCATATAACCGGTTATCCGGAGTTAAGGTAAGCTTTGAGATTTTTTCCATTACGGCTTTATCGCCGTATTTGATGGCGTTAGCCTTTTTCCAGTCAACAGCAAAACTGCCATCAACTTCTTTTCCATATCCAAGTTCCTTTGCAGCCAATGAGTCACGTACCCACCAAACGAATTGTTTGTATTCGCTGTTGGTGATCTCGGTTGCATCCATCCAAAAGCCATTGATAGATACCTGTTTGTTTCTGGCGGTGAAATTGTAATTGATGTCCTCGTCACTTGGTCCCATGTGAAAAGTTCCAGGTGGCACGTATACCATGCCTATGGGTTTGCCCATGCTTGCACGTGTGCTGTAGGTTACGCCGACCAACTGTCCATTATCAGGAACTCCTTTGGCTTTGCCCTTACTCCCACAACTAGCTAAACCCAAAGCAACAGCCGATATAGCTGCCAGTGTAAACAGTTGACTTCTCATTCTATTGTATCTATTAAAAGGTATAAGCAAATGTAACAAAATATCTTATTTAAAAAATTGAGCTCGTTTTTTAAAGTTCCTCGGGCATTTACACCCCTAACTAAGGTAAAACGGAGCGTCCCGACCTTTATTGTGTTAACAAATCCTAAATTTGTAAAAGCCTTTCCAATTCCGGGACAGTAGCTGCAGGCTGCAAACACTGGTAGTTTTTACACAGGTACATCAGCACATTCGGACCCACTTTTTTTCCCTGGAGTAAGGGTAAATCCATCGACTCACCCGTGGTGCTTTGTAAAACCCGGTTTGGAACTTTAAGCTTCAACACTTCTGTTAGTACTTCCCCGTAATCTTTCCCAACAACTGCGATTTCATTCATCCCCATCACAAGATTCTGCAGGTTTACCGCCCAGAGACCAAAAGAACCGGGGTACTTCAGAATCATTGGCAACAGCTGGTGCGTCATTAAACGAGACTTTTCAATCCAACCGGGTCTGTCGAAAACGATGCCCAGGTAATGAAGATTGATCGCCATTGTTGAATTACCCGACGGAACTGCTGCATCATAAACCTCTATTTTCCTCATTATAACGTCGGTTTGTTCAACCGGAGTATAAAAGAAAAAACCTGAGGACGCATCTTCAAACCGGCTGAAAACTTCTTCGCAAACCCGTCGCGCCTTCACGAGGTACTCCTGGCAGCCGGTAATCTCCTGGAGCAGGATATATGCCAGTATCAGAGTTGCGTAGTCATCTAGGAAAGCAGGAAAACGGGAGGTACCTTCTTTTGTTGTATGGAACCATTTGTTTTCACTGGGTTCCCTGAGCGTCTTCTCGAGAAAGGCCATGTTTTTCACCGCAAGAAGTTTGTACTCCTCTTCTCCCGTGGCCGCATAAGCCTTGGTGAGTGCAACATTTACAAGAGCATTCCAGCCGAGTAGAATTTTATCATCTGTGGCCGGCCTGGTACGCGTATCCCTTGCAGATAGTAACTTTCTGCAACAGTCATCCAACTTTCTCGATAAATCTTCAGGCACCAGGTCTTTCTCTTTAGCAAATAAGCCCATGGGTTGTGTTACCCACAAGATGTTCGTGCCTTCCCAGTTTCCCTCGTCCTTCACACCATAGAACTCACAAAATAAGCCGGCATGCTCACCAAGTATCTCCTGAATCGCTGTTTTTGACCAGGTGTAAAACTTTCCCTCAACACCTTCACTATCCGCATCAACCGCACTATAAAATCCTCCTTCCTCATCCATCAGCTCTCTCGTAAGAAACCCAACTGTCTCACGTATTTTCCGGGCGTAAATTTCCTTGTTTGTTAATAAATATGCCTCAGCCATCAGCACTATTAACAAAGCATTATCGTACAGCATTTTTTCAAAGTGCGGGGCAAGCCACTCGTTATCGGTACTATACCTTGCAAAGCCTCCGCCCAACTGATCGTAAATCCCTCCGGCGATCATCTTATCCAGGCTTAACAAAACATGGTTAAGCGCAGCATCCTGCCCGGTATAATGATAATGCCTTAATAAGACCATTAAACTAAACGTGTTCGGGAACTTTGGCGCTGCGCCAAATCCTCCCCAGGATGTGTCGGCTGTTGCGAGCAGGTTGCCAGCAATTACATCCAGGTGTGCAACCTCCGCAGCATCCACCCCTCCGTCACCTGCAATTGCCAGGAGATTTGTAGATCGAAGATGTTCCATTAATGACTCCGCCTGGTCTTCAACCTGGGCTTTTCTCTGCTGGTAAGCCTCGCTCACGGCAAGAAGAACTTCACGCCAGGTGCTACGTTGGTGAGCCCTTACCGGCGGAAAATATGTACCACCAAAAAAAGGCTTACCGGTTGGCGTGAGAAAGACATTTAACGGCCAGCCACCACTCCCGGTCATGGCCTGCACGGCATCCATGTAAATATGGTCTATGTCAGGTCGCTCCTCCCGGTCTATTTTGATATTCACGAATCTGTCGTTCATAATGCCTGCAACTGCTGGATCCTCGAAGCTTTCCCGCTCCATCACATGACACCAATGACAGGCTGAATATCCGATACTTACTAAGAGGGGCTTGTCTTCCAACACTGCTTTGGAAAGTGCCGCTTCCCCCCATGGGTACCAGTCAACAGGATTATGTGCATGCTGCAGCAGGTAGGGACTGCTTTCGTTGATAAGCCTGTTTGTGTGCATAATATTAATGAATAGAGCCTCGAGCTGCAAGTGTTAGGCTGTACGTACTATACAAACACTAAGCCTGACATGACAACAGCAGCACTATCCTACAAAATAAAAATGCCCGGGCAAGCCCGGGCATTTAAAAGTATTGATTCGTCGTTACTTTTTCTTTAATTCAAGTGATAGAAACTGTTCTAGAGCAGCAACCATACTCGGTGCCTGAGGAGCAGGCGCCTTGATTTCAAGGGTTAAACCAGCGTCCTCAACAGCTTTAGAAGTATTTCCGCCAAACGCACCTATCCTTGTGCCATTTTGCTGGTATGTAGGAAGATTATCAAACAAGCTCTTAACTCCACTGGGTGTGAAAAAACAGATTACGTCAAATTCACCCTCGTTCATAACCGCCTGTATATCGTTGCTGATGGTTCGGTACATAAATGCAAGGGCAAACTCACACTTATTGGTTTTAAGCCAGTTTACAATCTCGTTGTCCTGTTGATTTTCGCTACATACATAAAGAAATTTTTCGTTCTCTTTATGCTTGTTGATAACGTCGAACATACTTTTATTACTGCCATCTGCTCCGTAAAACACTTTTCTCTTCCTATACAGGATAAACTTCTGCAGGTAAAGCGCTACAGCTTCAGTAATACAGAAGTATTTAGTGTCCTGGCTAATGGTGATCTTCATTTCTTCGCAGATGCGAAAGAAATGATCAATGGCGTTTCGACTGGTAAAAATGACGGCGGAGAATTGCGAGATTTCGATTTTTTGCCTGCGAAAATCCCTGGCGGGTATTCCCTCGAGTTTTATAAAAGGATGGAAGATAAGTTCGATACCATACTTCCTGGCAAGCTCGAAATATGGCGACCTATCATTATCAGGCCGGGGCTGAGTAATCAGGATTTTTTTCACAAGTCCGGTTTTCACAGTGGTTGACCCGTTATTTACCATTGCTAACATTCGAGGTTTATGCAAAATTAGTGAGTTCTGGCCAAATAAAGCATTAAGAGCTTGTAAATGAGTAAAAGCGGAACAATCTCGAAAGCTAAAATATAAAAAAGGAAGTGAAACGGGCTTACTTTCACTTCCTTACTTATTGGCGCATAGGAGACTACGTAACGGTATACGTAAAGGCTTACGAGCACCAGGAAGGATATTGTAATGCAAACATTGATTACCGTCAGCTGTGAAAAGGCGATTACCAGGATGAATGGGACCAATACCACCCCTACAATTTTGTTGATCAGGTACACAATAAAGATGTAGGTATCAGCCGCTTCCTTAACGTTAAACACCCACCCACTAAAGCTCACAAACAGGAATTTAGAAATATAAAGGATCCCAAGCACTGCCGCACAATAAGCAAATAAAAGCCAGAAATTAAGCTTTAACAAGGCATAATGTTGTAGCAGTAAGGTTACGTAAATGGCTGCCGAAGCAACAAAAAACAGGTTGAAAACAAGCGAGGGTAAATTGCTTTGCACAAGTTGTTCCCTGGTTTGTTTCTGCCGGAAAGAAGGTTGAAAAAAGAGGCGGAAAATATTTTTAAAATACTTATTGAACACAAGTCTGCTAAGCGCAAGAAACATGATCAAACCCGCAACGGCGTAAAACAATTCATCCTTCGACCACCGCTTTCGCTCGTTCGCTATCCTGTAAATAGGCTCCTGCCCGATAGGCAGGTATGGATGATTCATAAACCTGCTGTAAAAAGGATCAAATGGCTTTGAGGGAACTATTGTGGCGATTGTTGCTGTATCAAGCCTCTGTGCTGTATCTGGGATGCTTTTGCCCGTTGTGTCCCTTGTTACGCGTGAGACAACCCGATTGCTGTCTTTAGTTGCCCGGGTAACAGATCTTCTGACTGTTGGCTGCTGCTGGTTTGTGCCAGTAGTGTCCGTGGCAATTATCGTATCTGTCTGCGCTACAGACTGGAACACGAAAGCGACGAAAAATGCAACGAATAAAATACCTTTCAAGGAAATAATTGTAAGCGCAAAAATATCCCAGCAGCATGAGAAGGTGAAAAGTATTTCAGGTATCCTGGTGCGCAATACCCCCTCACATAAGAAACCCTTAGAATATACTTACATAGCCAAGGTGTATTTTAGACTGCCTGAGGCTGAAGTCCAGGTCGTTTCTTTTTCCAGCAGCAATACTCAGGTTAAAGATCCCACCCTTTGTTTCAACAGCTAAGCCAACTCCCCCACCTACATAACGATTTCCGCGAGCGTTTTTGATGCTTTTATTTTGGCTCCATCCAAAGTCACTAAATCCGAAGAAGTACGAATTTAACCCAAGCAAGTACCGGTATTCGAATGTACCCACGGCATACCGGCTTGTAAAAATCGACTCTTCATCAAAGCCCCTCAATAGTCGGTAACCCCCAATTTGAAAAAGTTCGTTTCTAAAGTAATTGGGACTTTCAAACCAACCGGCATTGAGCCCGGTTTTAATCACAGCCTGCTTGCCAATCGGAAAGTAGTGTGCTCCCCTAAGCCTCAGGCGTACCTGGTAAGCATTTAATTTAAGCGTATCGTAGAGCCGACCGTAATTGTATGCCGTATCTTTTATCTGGAGAACCGTATTATTTCGCCGTATCTTCTTGTTGCCCGCACTTGCGAAAAGTTCCAACTCGTTGCCCCGCCTGGGATTAAACCGGTAATCAGTATTGGTGTATGTATATTCTACCCCTAAACTTACAGAGCTAACATCTACAACATCCGGGAGCGTTTTAAAAGCCTTGATCCGGGCAGTATCAACTTCTAAAATGTTTGTACGGTTGTTTTGGATCACCAGTTTACCTGTTTGCCCCGAAGCTAAACTATACATTAACCCGGCTTCTGTGCTGATGTTCAGGTAAGCTGAGTCGCGTTTATATAAGTCGAAGCTAAAGTCGATGCCAAAAGGAGAATTGAACAAATAAGGTTGCTGGTATTGAAGGTTTAGGCGTGGCGACTTAGGCTGTATCTGCTGCCATACGACACCAATATTTTCACCTCCGCCAAACGCATTCTGCAGTTGCAGGTTGGCATCCACCGTAAACAACAACTTACCACCAGTTTGCTGATTGGCAGGAAAAAACCCTGCGATAACATCCACCTGGTTGCTTTTCCTGGGTTTTAAGTAAAGGTTTAGGATACTCCCGGTACTTAACATCGTCAGATCCCATGGCTGTTCTTGCTCCAGGTACGGTAATTCTAATAGCCGCTGGTTAACTTTCTCCAGCTTTTCTCTCCGGTATATACTTCCGCGTTCAATTGCCAAATACCGGTGTATGAAGTTTTTCGATATTTTGGCTGAGCCAAAAATTCGTACACTATCAAAACGGTAGGGTATGCCTTTATCAAGAAGCACAAAGGCACTAACCTGCCCCGGTCTAAGGCTTATGCTGTCGAGCATTAGCCTGGCAAATGGATAGCCGTTGTTTTCCAGATGTGACAACAGTTTTTGCTGCAGCTCACGATATTGCGAAAAGTTTAATGGTTGATTGTTTGCGATCTTATAGCCGGCATCATCCAGTAAGGTGCGATCAACTTCTTTGATGCCAATGGCACGGTTTCCAAAATGCGCACCGGTATAAACCGATACATAACTTATACTGTCGTTGACACTCGAACTATCAACTGAACCGGCCAGGTAACCTCCTGCCTGGAGTATAGCAGGTAGGCGCGAAATGAATGCTGTTGACTCAACCTTATTGCCAAACGAGGTTTTGAGTTTAAGTTCATTGCTAATGCGTGCACTGTCTCCATCAATAAAATGATAGACCATCCGGTGCGACCCTTGCGAAAAAGAAGGCCGCGGTACCAGCACCCAGATTAACAATAATCCAAACACCCACACGCGATATCCGGGTAACTTTGCCATTAGCAAAACAATTTTACCAAAGTTTCCCGAGATGGCAGGCATTTATCTACATATACCCTTTTGTCGCAAAGCATGCCACTACTGTAATTTTCACTTTTCTACATCCACCTCAGCAATGCCGGAATTTATCCAGGCGTTGCTGTTAGAAATTGAACTCAGGAAACAATACCTCGGGCAACCCGTATCTACCATATACTTCGGCGGTGGCACACCTTCATTGTTAAACGCTCAGGACCTCAGCCGCATACTCACCGCCCTGGAGCAACACTACACCATGGAACAGCCGGTAGAAATTACCCTTGAAGCAAACCCCGACGACATCACGTTGGAGAAACTGCTGTCCTGGAAGCAGTTGGGTATTAACCGGCTGAGTATTGGCGTACAGTCGTTTTTCGACCAGGACCTTGCCTGGATGAACCGTGCTCATAACGCAAGCGAAGCTTTAAACGCCCTTTCACTCGCACGCCAACAAGGGTTTAATATTACCATCGATCTTATTTACGGTACGCCTACCCTTACGGACGAGCAATGGCAAACCAACGTGCAAACAGCAATCTCAATGGGTATCCCACATATCTCCTGTTATGCACTTACCGTTGAAAAGGGCACCGCCCTCGACAAAATGATCGCCAGGCAAAAAGTACCCGGCGTAGATACCGACAAGCAGGCCCGGCACTTTGAGTTACTGGTGCATTGGATGACGGCAGCGGGATATAATCACTACGAAATTTCAAATTTTTCACTACCGGCATTCGAAAGCAAACACAACAGCAGTTACTGGCAGTCCAAGCCATATATCGGTTTTGGCCCATCCGCGCATTCTTTCAATGGTTTCAGCAGGCAATGGAACATCGCTAATAATGCCTTATATATTCGCAGTATCTCAAAGGGTGAAATTCCCGCAGAGGTAGAGTTGCTTTCTGAAGCCGATCAACTTAACGAATACGTGATGACAAGTCTCCGTACTTCAGGGGGTATAAATCTTCAAACGGTTGACGAGAAATGGGGTGCGAACCAGGCTCATCGAATTGTTAGCGGAGCCCGAAAATATCTGGAAGGCGAGCACGCCGAGATCAGCAATTTTCACCTGAAACTAACGAATAAAGGAAAACTGCTGGCGGATGGTATTGCTGCAGATCTGTTTGTATGATCGTTGCTGCATCTGCTATATTCAACTGCCCTCAGGGTGCTTATTATCAAGTCCTGATTTGATGGCATTGATCAGCACAACTATAAAAAGCAGTGCTAGAGATGCAGAACCTAATAAGGTAAATGAAACGGGCATACTTAAAGTTACCAGATAGTTTATTGAAGTATCGTCTCTATTTTGTTAAAGCCCTCTCCGGCCGGAAGATGTTCCCACAGGATTTTGAAAATGGTCTCAGCAATGGGCATTTCCGAACCAACTTTTTGGTTAATCAGGTATATACATTTACTCGCATTATAACCTTCCGCAACCATGTTAAGCTCCAGTTGCGCAGCCTTAACCGAGTAGCCTTTGCCAAGCATGTTGCCGAACGTACGGTTGCGGCTAAACAGGCTATAACACGTCACCAGCAGGTCGCCAAGATATACCGAGGCAGCATAATTGATCTGGTCGATAACAGCGTGATCCGACACCAGCTTTCTAAGAAAAATCACCATTTCGTCGGCACTATTGGCAATATAAACACTCAAAAAATTGTCGCCGTATTCTAGTCCGTGGGCTATCCCGGCGCCCAAAGCGTAAATGTTTTTCAAAACAGCAGCATACTGCACACCAAGAATATCGTGGTTAACAACAGTATTAAGGTAGTCGGTATTAAAGTGCGCAGCAATCTCCTTAGCAGCACCTTCATCGAGTCCGGAAAAGGTCAGATAAGATAGCTTTTCAGCAGCCACCTCTTCAGCATGGCAGGGACCCAACACCGTAAAATATTGCTCAAGCGGCACATTGTAATTTTCCAGCAGATAATCATTCAGCAACTGATTGCAGGATGGCAGGATTCCCTTTATCGCCGAAATAATCTTTTTGCCCCTAAAGCTATCAGCCGGCAATTGTTTAAAAGCGGCGTCAACGTAGGCAGAAGGAATTGCCACAATCAAAACATCAGATTTCCGGACGACATCGCTGATGTTGGCGCTAAGCTGCAGCAGGGAGGTAACAAAATATGCGGAACCAAGGTAGTGTGGGTTGTGGCCACGATGTTGCAGGTGCCTGATTGTGTCTTCGTTCCGAACCCACCAATTTATCGAATGATTGCCGTCCGTAAGGATCTTTGCCAGCGCTGTCGCCCAACTACCACTCCCAAGAATTCCAAATTGCATACAGGTGCTTTAGTTAAGGCAAACATACAGCCTGGGGTTTACAAAAAAATAAGGAAGGTTGTCCTTCCTTATCAAAGTTGAAATCAAAATAATTTAGTCTTTCTTCTCGTCAAAAACGTTTTCTTTTGGTACCACTTTCACTTTATCACCCTCCTTTAAGGTTTTACTCACCACGCTGTAAGGCCCTGTAACAACCATATCCCCCTCCTTCAAACCACCGAGTATTTCAATATTGTTGATGTCCTGTATATCGGTGCGAACCTTAACCTTCTTCACGGTCATATCTTTTTGCACAATAAAAACCACCTCTTCAATGTCGTCATCAGAGCCGGTGTTGTTGTCTTTATTGTCGGATGGGCCACCCTCTTTTTCTTTGGAATCCTTTTTATCACTATTCTTATCCCTGGTCGTTACGGCATTTATGGGTACCGATAAGGCTGAAGGATGGGTTTTGGTCTGGATATCTGCACTCGCATTCATCCCTGGTCTAAACGGAAAAGCTCGGCCCTTTCGATTAACTAAAAGATCTGCATAGCTCTCGGGCAAAAGCCTGATGTGCACCTTATAGTTGGTAACATCGGTAGTGCCTCCCGACTGCGAAAGTGCTGCCGAAGTATTGCTGCTTGCAATCTTTGTAACCAAACCCTTAAATTTCTTTTTGTTATATGCGTCCACCTCTACTATCGCGCTATCACCCAGGTGCACTTTTGGAATATCATTTTCACCTACATCAACCCGAACCTCTATCAAATCCATGTTTGCTACCCGCAGCATTTCGGTTCCGGCCATTTGCGCCGTACCAACTACCCTTTCGCCTTTTTTAACGGCAAGCAAGCTTACAATCCCGTCCATAGGTGCCACCAGTGTTGCACGGCTTACATCTTTGTTTGCACGACTAAGTTGTGCCCTAGCGCTTTGCACCGACGCCTGGGTTCCGCGGATACCCGCAAGAGCAGCCTGGTATTGTGCCCGCGAGGTTTTAAATGCCTGGTCCGCCTGCTCAAATTCTGCACGGGAAATCACTTTATCATCAAGCAACTGTTTTTGCCTGTTGTAGGTCACCTCGGCCTGGTCCATTGTCGCCTTAAGTGACCCCAGCTGGGCAGTTGAATTCATTACCTGTGCCTCCATCTGGCTAACACCTGCTGATGCCTGGTCACGCTGTGTATTATAGATATCTGCGTAAATACGCGCAAGCACCTGGCCTTTGCGTACGCTATCACCCTCTTCAACATTCAGTTCCACAATCTCACCACTAATGTCCGGGCTAACCTTTACTTCTATCTCGGGGTATATCTTACCGCTGGCGTTTACCGTTTCTATAATGGTTTTTTTACTGGCGCTTTCAGCCGTAATCTTTATCCCTTCTTCTTTGCCAATAACCCCGGTTTTCTTAAAAGCAATAAGCACTACGATCACCAATACCAGGATACCAATGATCCACGCTAGTTTTTTGTTCATGAGTTTTGTATTGAGGATGACCGGGTAACTGAGACGTTCCCTGCTCCTGTTTAAATTTTTTTTGTACTGAGCACTACCGCTTTGGGAAACATCGTTGTGTCACTCCCTTGTACGGTTACTGCTTTATTCGGCTTTAATCCCGACCCGCAATATCTGGCTATTGAACAGATCCGGCTTGGGCACAACCGCGGGTTGTAAATGTAATACACAGAATACCTGTTACCTATAATTTTAATCCGAGTCCTTTATAGAACTCGAGCACCTTCAATTTGAAAACAAAATCGTATCGATTACTTACCTGTTCAATTTTAGCCCGGTAGAGATTGCTTTGGGTAATCAAAAAGTCTAGAGTGCCTAGCAAACCGATATCAAAGCGCTTTTGCGAAAAATCAAGGGCTCTCTGCGATGCCTCCACGTTTTTCACCGACGCATTGTATTTCTGCAACGATGCATAAGCCGTTTGATAAGCGTTGTAGATGTTTGCTTTTAGGTCAAGCTTTTGCTGTTCGTCCTGTAATTCGTACTGTACAACATTGATTTTTGCTCTTTGCCATTGTGTTCTGGCGGCGCCTGCGTTAAAAACGGGGAAGTTCAGGCTTAACCCAAGACTTTGACCAAAGTTCCGGTTCAACTGGCTAAACAGGGGAATGCCTTCGTACCCCATTACTCCAAATTGTGGTGCAAAAACAGGTACCTGGCTCCCATTAATCAACACGTACGACGACGTAGCTTTATCGGGCATGGCACCAAACACCGGGCTTTTGGCATTCACAAAACGGGTATTAAGTCCGGCAAAAGCAGTCAGCGTCGGGTACATGGCTCCTCTTGCACTTGCTACCAGCCTTTTAGATGCATCAATCCTGATGGTATTCATTTGCTGCGCCGGTTGTGTGGTGAGGGCCAGTTTGTACACGGCATCCGGTTGCAGATCAAGAATGCTTTCAACAGGTATCTGTTCAACAGAGGGCGACTCGATGTCAAACGGAGCAGCGATGTCAAGGTTGAGGTAAGACTTCAGCGTTATAAAACCCTGCTCAACCAGCGATTGGGCCTCCAGGAATGCGGAAGTATCACGCGCAACCTGTGCCTCAATTTGCAGCGCATTCAATTCGGGTTGCGATCCTGCATTTACGAGCTTGCGGGTAAGCGATAATTGCGCTTTGGACTGGTTTAGCTGAACTTCACTAATCCTAACCTGCTCACGCCGAAGCATAATTTGCAGGTAAGCATTCGCTACCAGCAAGCCAATGTCGTTTTTTGCTTTATCAACACCTACAGCGTCAGCCTCGGCAAAAAGCTCGTTTGCGGCAATGTTATTCTTACGTACTCCCCAGTTGAAAATGGTGTATCCCGATTGAACCCCCATGCTCCCGGAAAAAAAGTTTGCGCTCTCCAGTGTACCTGTTGTGGGGTTCTCGTTCAAACCGTGCTGGTAACTTCCCGAAAGAGAGCCACCCAGGGTCGGTAATAAGGTTAACCTGGTCTGGTTTGCCGTAAGCCGCGAAGATGAAGCCTGTGCTTCTGCCTGCTTCACAGTAATATTATTCACCATGGCGTATTCCACGCACCGGCGCAGGTCCCATTTCTCCTGCCCGAAAGCCGAAGAAACAAGCAGGGTAAGTAAAAGGGTAAAAAGTCGATGGATCATAACCTCAAAAATAATATAAATCATTTCTTACAAACGAATTATCGGTTAAAGGGAGAAAGCACCGCAATTCGGATGTTGTTTTCGAGAGAAGCGGCTTTCCCTATAGCTGCATTTTTGTAAAAGCCTGTTCCAGGTCGCCAACAATATACTCCGGCTCTTCCAGACCCACGTATAACCTGATCATTCTTTGCGCAGGATCCGAAGCATCAAAGTCCTCTGCCGGCTTACCCGCGCAACCCGGAATAATCAACGACTCATAGCCACCCCAACTTACCGCCATAAGCACGTGTTTAAGCGATTCGCAAAAAGTTTCGATTTCTTCCAGCTTATCAGCTTTAATCACGAACGTCAACAGCCCTCCTGCTTTTTTCATTTGCTTCGCCGCTAATGCATACTGGTCAAACGACTGATCAAGTGGAAAAAGTACCCGTTCTACCCTGGGGTGTCCTTTCAGAAATGCAATAACCTTTTCAGCAGTCGCGGAAATCCGCTCAAGACGAACCCCCAGGGTACGCAATCCCCTCAACAACAACCAGGCGTTAAATGGCTGAATACCGCTGCCGATATTCATGTATTCACTATTAAATATTCTTTCAATCATCTGGCTGCTCCCGCTTAACACACCTGCAACCACATCGCTGTGGCCGCTAATATACTTTGTAGCCGACTGAATGCCAAGATCGATCCCCAGGACTATTGGTTGCTGGTATAAAGGGGTACAATAACTATTGTCGCAAATGGTTATAATGTCGCGTTGTTTAGCCAGCCCTGCTACCGCAGCAAGATCCTGTATAGCATAGTCCCAGCTATTTGGGCTCTCCAGGTAAATCACCCTGGTTTCGGGGCGAATAGCTTTTTCAAAATTTTCTGTAAACCTTCCGTCAACGTATGTGGTGGTAACATTGAAACGGGGGAGTATATCATTAAACATCCGCTGTGCCCAGGTATATGGCTTTTGAACTGAAACGATGTGATCACCCGCCTTTACGTTTGCCAGTACAGCGGCAAATATTGCAGCTGCGCCGCTGTTAAACACCAGGCAATCTTCTGCACTGTCCAGTGCTGCCAGTTTTTTCCGGAGCATGTCAACAGTGGGGTTTAGGCCCCTGCTGTACAGGTATGTCGAATACTCATTTGAAAACGCCGCACGCATATCGTTAACCTTGCTAAAGGCAAAGTTGCTCGTTTGAATTATTGGCGGAGCTACCGCATTGAAGTACTGTTCGCGTTCTTCTGCAAATTCATTCAAGATAAAAGAAGTATCCATAGAACTATTGGAGTTTTTTCTTTGTCAGGTAGGTAGTAACAAAATAAATAACAAGAAAAACAGCGAGAACACCGGTTGCGGTAAGCGCCGTATTAGGCGAGTCTATGGCAATACTAATTGCAACAAATATATACGCCGATATAAAAATCAATGGCAGCAGCGGGTACAGCTTCATCTTATAAATCTCGGGATCCCCTTCCTGCACCGGGGTACGCTTCCGCAAGATAAAAATGGTAGCTGCCGAAAAAGCCATTCCTATACAATCCAAAAAGATGGTAAAGCTTAGGATCTCGTCAAACTCTTTTGCAAAAAAAACGATCAGCACGCAGATAACGGCAAAAACCGACAATGAGGTTGTGAGCACATTGGTACGCGGGTTTTTCTCACCAAATGCTCTCGGCAAAACCCGGTCTTCGCTCATGGCATACATCACCCGTGGATTACTCATCAACAGCACGTTTACATAGGCCAGTACCGACAAAAACAAGAGTACCGACAGTATTCGACCGGCTGCATCGCCGAAAACGTGCGAGGCCATGATGGCCGCTATCCCCTTAGCGTTTTTCAGCTCATTAAAACCAATCACCTTTACATAAGCGTAATTTATGGTGAGGTATAAAGCAATAATTACAAAGATGCCGATGAATATACCAAGCGGAATATTGCGGTTGGGACGACTGACATCGCCGCCAAAATTGATGGTTTGCTGGTAGCCGCCATACGTAAAAGAAACTGCAACAAGGCCTATCCCAAAAGCTTTCAGGTAGGCTGAGATGGTGGTGTCGGATTGTATTATTTCGGGAGCAAGATCCTGGCCGCCCGATACAAAAAACAAAGGAAAAATGAGCAACAGGATCATCGAAATTTTGATGATCGTAAGTACACTTTGGGTTTTTGCACTCATTCTTAGCCCGAGCAGGTTTACTCCATAAAAAACCAGGATAGATAGGATAGCGATGATGATCTGGATGGTTTGTACATTTTGGGCATCAGGCATAATCACTTTGGTGATATACTCTGCCCCAATTAGTGCAACCCCGGCCAGCGAAGCAGCATTCGAAACCAGAATGATGCAGTTAACCGCAAATGCAACAGAAGGATGGTAGCAATAAGAAAAGATTTTATAGTAAGCTCCTGTAACCGGGAGCCTTGAACCAATTTCTGCATAGGTTAACGCACCACATAAAGCAACAAGTCCGCCGGCGAGCCAGACAAAAAAGAACATGAATGGTGAAGGAACGGCATGTGCAACGTTCGCCGGTGTTCTGAAAATCCCCATTCCGATAACGAGGCTCACAACGATCATCGTGAAATCGAAAAGGTTGAGCTTTGTTTTTTTCTCTGTCATTATTGATCAACGCTTTACTTGTTTGCGACTCCACGGCAAACGAAACGGAAGATAAGCGCATTCGTGCTAACTCGTTTAAAACTTGCTTTTTATATAATTCACCAGCGAAGGGTTCTCAAGGTCTTCCATATCGCTCAGCTCTAATTCAAGCGCTTTTGTACTTAGCTGGATTTCGAGCAGCGACATAACGAGCGAGGCTGTAAACGACAACATGGCGATGCCGAACAGAGCGTGAGCGCCCGTCATCTTATCAAGATAAATGCAATACATACATACAATGCAACATATAAAACTGGTAACACCCAGCGCCTGCATATTCTTGATCAGGCGTAACCGGTATTTCAGGTTCCTGATCTGCCCGTGTATAGTAGGTTTCTTATCGCTTTGCTGGTATTCCGTGTGAAGCGCCCTGACACGACTTGCCAGTGCCAAAAACCTGTTGGTATATGCCAACATAATCAGGCTTATCGCGGGAAAAAGAAGTGCGGGTGTGTTGATGGTAATGTCCATCCGGGCAAATTACAAATAAAAATAGCCATCACAAGAGTGATGGCTATCCGGTGTATTAATCGTGCTTACGGCTAATTCGCGCGGGAGAAGTTCAAGGGCACATTCAACTTGAAGCTAACATTGCGACCCATATTGAAAACACCCTGGCGACCAGTTACATTGTTTACGGCTACATATTTAAGCCTGCTTAGATGATTTTGATAAGCTACGTCGGTAATGTTGTTTGCAGTAATATAAACGTTAAACAACGGTTTTCCTTTACGCACGACCTGTGTGCCCAAACCAGCATTAAATAAACTGTAACCCGGGGTAGTTGTTTCGGTGTTGTAGCCCGTAAATGCATGGTTCTGGCTGAAAGTATTATCCAGCTCAGCAACGATATACAGGTTTTTAAACAAGTTGCCTTTCTTAAGTAAGTCAACCTTTATTTCGTTAAGTAATCTTGGTGCCGGAATAAACGGCAGGTTATCGCTTCCATCCTGGGTTTGGCTGAGTTTACCCCGAACATAAGAAAAGGAGTTTTCGATATGAAGCCAGTCCAGCGGGTGAGGATGTATGTCGAGGTTGAGTTCAGCACCATAAAGGGCAGCATTATGCTGATCGAACCGGAACGCCATCAACTGGTCGCTTCCGTCGTTTAAGATAGAGTCCTGTCCGTTACGCGCAACCAGTTTTCGGTAGTAAATAAAATTCCGGACGTTATTATAAAAGATACTTGCCGAAAGAGATACGTGTTCAGAATTTATGTCCAATCCACCGTCAACCTGGAAGCTTCTTTCCGATTTAAGGTCCTGTTCGCCGTATTCATACCGGTTTGTTCCTTCATGTGCCCCATTACTGGCCAGCTCAGGAATACTTGGCGCCCTGAAACCCCTTGCCAGGTTGAACTTTAAAGTAACGTGCTTACTTGCCTCATAGCTCAGACCGGCACTCCCTGATACATTGGAGAAGTTCTTGGTGAAAGCATTGAATTTATCAACTCCACCATCGTTGAAAGCTTTCGAGTTAAGGGAGCGGTTATCGTAACGTATGCCACCGCTGATTGTTAGCTGGTTGAACCGCTTTTGTTCAAACAGGAACAGCCCCACATCAAAAAGATCGTATTCGGGTATCAGCGTTTCTTCACCTTTGTTCCTGCTCGACTGCTGCATGCCGTTAACACCTACCGTAGTTCGCCAATTGTTTCTTTCACCGAAGTGGTATTGGAAATTATAGTTAATGGTCCTGAGGTCAAAATAAAGCTCCTTTTCACCTGGATCAAGTACGTTTCCAAACTCCTGGCGCTGGTTTCGCTGAAACCCGATTGTAGCAGTAACCCGGTCCGCGCCGAGGTTGAAGCTGTTCTCCGATACCAGTTTGAAATGCTTCACCCGTTGGTTTGGCACAAACGGATCAGTGCTGGTAAAGTCATTACCACTAGCAATCTGCGTTTCTTCAGCACCGTTTTCCTCCACCAACTTCAAAAACTTTCCGGTAGCACTGTCCCGGTCCCCTTCAACTAAACCTACGTGCTGATCGAAACTGGTTAAGTATAGGTGCGTAAAACCCCAGTGCTTGTTTGCACCAATATAGCCACCAAAGTTCTTTTCGTTGAATTTAGAGTTAAACACATAACCATCGTATTTATTGCGATAGTCTGCTGCAGCCTTGTAAGAACCATAAGCTCCCCAGATGAAGCCTTTTGAATTTCCGGCTATGTCGGCATGTAAACCCCTTTGACGGTTATTCGTTTGGTAATTGGTAAAGAAATTACCCCTGGTGGTGCCTTCAGCAACAGGCACCATCGAAATAAAGTTTACTACTCCAGCCAGTGCATCACTGCCATACATCAGGGAGGCAGGTCCTTTTAGTATCTCAGCTTTGCTAACGTTGTATTCATCAACCTCTATCCCGTGTTCATCACCCCACTGCTGTCCTTCTTGCCGGATGCCGTCATTTACTACTACCACCCTGTTGTACCCCAACCCACGAATAAACGGCTTGGATATCGCCGGCCCTGTTGAAACCTGTGCAACACCCGGAGCTTTCGAAAGCGCATCTACAAGGTTGGTGGAAGCCCCTCTTAAAAAGTCTTCCTTCCTTATGATGCTTACCGGTATGGGGGTGCGGCGCACAGAGGTGGCTGCCGAGACCCCGGTAACGGTTACCGCATTTTCCTCAACAAAAGATGGATTAAGGGCAAATTCTTTAGTTACATCACCCTGCAGGTTTATGGTTTCAAGCACTGATGCATACCCCAGGTAAGACACCTCCATCAGGTAGGTACCTGCCGGGATATTTTTAAGGTTATAAACCCCTTCGGCATTCGTTGTACTGCCAGTACGTAAATCGGGAAAGTAGATTGAGGCTGATGGAAGTGGTTCACCCGTTTTTGCATCGCTAACTTTTCCTGTAAGGTTCGCCCGTACGCTACGGCGAGACCCCGGGTTGCCCGAAGATTGCGAATAAACGGTATAAGAATCGAGAATGAGCATTAAGACGGAAACAAAAAGCAAAGCTTTTTTCATTTTACTGGTTTTATGAAGTACAAATAAGCCACTGTAGAAAACAGGTGCTTTAGAACAAATTAAGGGGAGCTTAGCAGCAGGCAGGCGGGCCTCTTAATTCGTTGTACCAGTAATAGGTGGTGGGGTACGTTACATCAGCAATTGATGCTTCGGTTGAAAAAACCTGCGGTAAGGGAGCGCAGGCTTCAATTAAGGTGTATAAGTAAACAGACTCAGATACAAGGTTATCGCATTTGCAATTAAGACCAGCAACGCTAAGGTGATCAGCATGACACTGACCAATTTCCATTGTACTGTCTTTATGCGACGCAACAAGGTCGTGCATAGTTTTCTTTGGCGTGATGCCGCAGGCAAACACGATCAACAAGAAAATTGCTGCAATGGATCTTATGATTGTATCCTTTCTCAATGTAATATGTGACGCTGCATTCCGAAGCTTTTTAAGCAGCAGAGGCCTAAGATCAGCGATGTTATACGGTTGAAGAGTGCGACGCAACAGGGGCAACATCAACGAATCTCAAGCCCGGCTCATAAAAAAAAACATATGGAAGCAGAAGCATAAAATTAGGAAGGAATATGGAATTTAAACATGGTTGCAAAAACTTTAATTACTAGCTGCATTAAACGGCAGGGCACAAAAAACCCCGCTGCTGCGGGGTTACCGGATTCATGGTCCTAAAGATTTTCGATAATGCCGGCAATGCCCTGGCCACCACCCACACAAGCGGTTACCATCCCGTATTTTTTATTGAGCCTTTTCATTTCGTGCAGCAATTGCACGGTTAATTTGCTTCCCGTGCAGCCCAGGGGGTGCCCAAGTGCAATCGCTCCGCCATTGATGTTGACTTTTTCCGGATCCAGATCGAGGGCGCGGATGACTGCCAGTGATTGGGAAGCAAACGCCTCGTTGAGCTCAATCAGATCAACCTGGTCCTGAGCCATATTGGCCTGTTTCAGCACTTTTGGTACGGCAGCAACCGGGCCGATGCCCATGATACGCGGATGAACCCCTGCACTTACACAGGCAACCAGCCGTCCGATGGGTTTTAAACCTAATGCATTCATCATCTTTTCTCCCATCACCATTACAAAGCTGCATCCGTCGCTGGTTTGCGAAGAATTACCGGCTGTAACCACACCACCTGCTGCAAATGCAGGTTTTAGTTTTGCCAAAGCTTCCATGCTGGTGTCGGCTCTTGGTCCTTCGTCGGTGTCTACAATATAATTACGTGTTTTCTTCTTACCCTTTTCGTCCAGGTAAACTTCTTCAACGGGTATTGGTAATATGCCTGGTTTAAAGTAGCCCTGCTCAATGGCATTGATCGCCTTTCGGTGCGAATTAAAACTAAACTCGTCCTGGTCCTGGCGATTGATGTTGTACTCTTTTGCAACCGCTTCGGCGGTAAGCCCCATATTCAGGTAGTAATCCGGCTCATCGGAGGCGATTGCGTATGAAGGCACTGTTTTCCAACCTGCTGTAGGCACCATGGACATGCTTTCTGTACCACCGGCAATAATGCAATCGGCCATGCCCATTCGTATTTTAGCTGTTGCTATTGAAATGGTCTCCAAGCCGCTTGCGCAATAGCGGTTAACCGTCATACCTGGCACATCGAAACCAAGGGCTCGGGCAGCAATGATCCGTCCAAATTGTAACCCTTGTTCTGCTTCCGGAACAGCATTTCCCACGATTACATCATCTACCCGTTCGGCCTCCAGTTGCGGCACCGAAGCAATCAGGCCTTTAATCACTTCCACGGCAAGGTCGTCAGGACGTGTAAACCTAAACCCGCCTTTTTTGCTCTTTGTAACTGCCGTACGATAGCCGGCAACGATATAAGCTTCCTGCATGATAACTCAGATTTTGACAGACTCAAATATACGTAAATAATAAACAGTTGCACAAACAACCAATCTGATTGGAGCTTCGGTTTTCAGCTGCAAACAGGCTCCCGGGGGGCGCCACGTCAAACTCGAAAGTAACGGGGAAACCGTCCAGTAAATCTGGCAACTGCAATGCGGGGTAACCCTTTTTACAAGGTGCCTGAAATACCTGCAGCCCGTATTTATCGGGTTGGCAATATCTTCGCGCGATGATGTATGCTTTGCTCCGCAATATGTTGTTCCGGTTTGATGCAGAAGGGGTGCACTACTTTTCGATGAATGCACTTAGAACCGCTGGCAGGCTTGCCCCGGTTAAGCACCTGATCGAAAAACAGTTCAGGGTGTCGAACCCAACGTTGAAAACTGAATTGTTTGGTTTACACTTTGCAAACCCGGTAGGACTTGGCGCAGGTTTCGATAAAAATGCCCTATACCTTAAGGAATTGCAAATGCTTGGATTTGGCTTTGTTGAGGTGGGTACCGTTACGCCAAAGCCCCAGGAAGGCAATGAAAAACCACGACTTTTCAGGTTGCCAAAGGACGAGGCCATTATAAACCGCATGGGGTTCAACAACGATGGTGTTAAACAGGTGTCTGCCCGCCTTCGAAACTGGTTTTCGCAACCCCGGAACCAGGCGCCGGGAAGGCTGATTATCGGCGGAAACATCGGCAAAAACAAAGCAACACCTAACGAAGAAGCCTGGCGCGACTACGAGATTTGTTTTAATGAGTTATTCGATTGTGTCGACTACTTTGTCATCAACGTGAGCTCACCCAATACGCCGGGATTAAGAGAACTACAGGAAAAGGGAGCACTGATTAAAATCCTGTCGCACCTGCAATTGCTTAACCAGGCAAAACTAAAACCAAAGCCACTCCTCCTCAAGATCGCTCCTGACCTCAGCCGCGAACAAGTGGACGACATTATAGAAATTGCAAAAACGGTAAAGCTTAGTGGCCTGGTGGCAACAAACACTACTATCAGTCGTGATAACCTGCTTTCGTCGGAAACCCTGGTGCAGCAAATAGGTGCCGGCGGGCTCAGTGGCCGACCGCTAAAAGAAAAATCAACTGGGATGCTCCGATACATTCACCAGCAAACAGCTGGCAGTGTTCCGGTAATTTCAAGCGGGGGCATTTTTACGGGTGCCGACGCAAAAGAAAAGCTCAACGCAGGTGCATCACTGGTGCAGGTTTGGACCGGCTTTATTTACGAGGGACCGGTTATAGTTAAAAATATTTGCGAATACTTAGCCCGATAGCATGCATATAAAAGTAAACCTCGAGCCAAAAATCATCAACGAATGTTTGGCCCTACATTATCGTAACCACCCGCTCGGGCGACGACAATTAAAAAAGTTGGTTTGGATACCCATGGTATTGCTTGCGTTAGCAGTATACCTCATTTATCCCTCTTTTCACCTCGGGCAAATAGAACAAAACTTTTACATCGGGTTATTGTACCTGGCCCTCTCTGCGGGGTACTATATCTATATGCGAAAACGAATGCTCACGTCAGGCAAAATTGTTAATGCCGCACTGGGCGTAAACTCCAGCTTCGATATGGAAATAGATGCGGAAAACCTTAAAAGTATTACCTCAACAGAAACCCTGAATACTTCGTGGAGCGACTTCACAGAAGCTTTAATAAGCAATTCCGTTGTATTGCTTTACCAACAAAATGGATCCTTTTCGATGTATCACCAATCTTTTTTTCAACCAGGCGATTTCGAAACTTTTAAGTCATGGGCAAATGAGCAGGTGCATCCTGTTTATCGTGTGTAATTTCCCGTGAGGTGGGCTTACACCGGATGCTACGTGTTATACAGCAATAGCACCTTGGCGCCTTCTGGAGGCTTTATACTTAACAAATACAAAGTATGGTTGCTGCTACAATGCCCGCAGTTTCGGATCGTAGTCGTGTATCGCCCAGCACACAAGGCTCATACCCATGCTGGCGCGCGAGTTCAATTTCCGAACGGCGAAAATCGCCCTCCGGACCGATAAGTACCTGGCAGGCATCCGTTGGGAATTCACCAATGTGTTTGCGGGTTTCATTTTCGCAGTGGGCGATCAGGCGAACCGGGTATTTGGCGGCTGCCACCACCTGCCTGAACGGGGTAATTTCATTTAGCCGTGGCAGCCAGTATTGCCTGCTCTGAAGCATGGCGCTAACCACGATGGTTTGCATTCTTTCAAGCCTGAAGTGTTGTTTTTCTGTGCGGTCGCACAACATGGGAACGATATCGCTAACGCCGATCTCGGTTGCTTTTTCGAGAAACCATTCGAACCGTGTGCTGTTTTTCAGCAGAGAAATCGCAATAGAGATATTGCGCGGCGATTTTGGATGAAAAGCCCTTTCTACTACTCTCACGCTGCAATTCCGCTTGTGATCTTCTACAATCGACGTAATGGCCGAGGCACCCAGGCCGTCTGTTAGTTCCAGTTGCTCTCCGGTCTTCATTCTAAGTACCTGCACTACATGACGGGAAGTGTCTTCGTCAAGGGTAATGAATTCAGCCTGTACGGGCGCTTTGCTGTAGAATAATGGTAACGGCATACCCAAAGGTAGAAAAGAAGGGGACTATAGCGCGACCACTGCTTTAAGTTCAACAAATGGTAATAGGTAAAGGAGCAAACCCTGCCTAAAATGGTGGTGGTTCGTCGAAGCCCTCGTCGAATTCACCGGAGTTCATCTTGCTACCCTTTTGAATAAACAACTTGGCGCCATCATTTCCCCCGGCTGCATCCGGTGCAACCGGCTTCCAGTTACCCCCACCTGCAGGAGCATAACCACCAGCCGGGTCTTCACCTTCTTCCTCAACAAACTTCTGAATGTGCAGCAGTGCACGAAGCTTTATGGTTTCTAAGCTACCGTTACGGTGTTTCGCTATTCTGACATGGGTTTCACCGCGGTTGCTCTCACCCATTTCGTTCGTGTTGATTTCGTAATATTCAGGACGGTAGAGAAACATTACCATATCAGCATCCTGTTCAATTGCACCTGACTCCCGAAGGTCACTCAACTGCGGCATCTTGCTTTCTTTACGGGTCTCCACTGCCCGGCTCAACTGGCTGAGTGCGATTATAGGCACCTGCAGCTCTTTTGCAAGCCCCTTAAGATCTCTTGAAATACGGCTAATCTCCTGCTCACGATTGCTCTGCCGGTCGCCACTACCGCTCATGAGCTGTAAATAGTCTATGATGATCAGTCCAACCTGGTGTTTGTTTACCAGCCTTCTTGCTTTTGCCCGAAATTCAAAAATGTTTAGCGCTGCCGTGTCGTCGATAAAAATGGGTGCACTGCTCAACTTGTTTATGCCCTTGGTGTACAACTGCTGCATCTCATAATCTTCCAGCTTACCCCGGCTGATCTTTTCAAGCATGATCCCGCTTTCCGCACTGAGAATACGTTGAACCAGCTGCGAGGCGCTCATCTCCAGTGAAAAGAACGCCACCCCCATCGGCTTGATTGTATTAAGTGCAGCGCTTCTCGCCAGGTTCAACGCGAAGGCGGTTTTACCTACCGACGGTCTTGCGGCAAGAATGATCAGGTCAGTAGGTTGCCAACCGTAGGTAACCTTATCCAGCGACGGAAAGCCTGTAGGAACACCGGAGATGTCTTCCTGCTTGTTACGGAGATCCTCGATCCGGCTAATTGTTTTAACGAGAACGGTCCCGATATCATCGAAATTCTTCTTGAGGTAGTTGTTCGTGATATTGAACATCTTGCTTTCACTCTCGTCCAGCAAGTCAAACACGTCGGTACTGTCTTCGTACGCGTCACCAATAATTTCACCGCTGATGCGTATCAGTTCGCGTTGAATAAACTTTTGAAGAATGATCCGCGCGTGCGCTTCAATGTTTGCAGTGGAAACTACCGAGTTGGTAAGTTTGGTGATACCGTAAGGCCCACCAACCATATCAAGCTCTTCCTTCATCTTCAGTTCTTCCACCACCGTCAAAATGTCAATCGGAAGACTCTTTTGTGCGAGTGATTGAAAGGATTTGAAAATTCGCTGGTGTGCATCAACATAAAAGCACTCAGGCTTCAATATTTCCACGACATTATCAAAAGCACTCTTCTCCAGCATGATCGCACCCAAAACTGCTTCTTCCAACTCTTTTGCCTGCGGTGGAATTTTTCCGTAGACCATGGTGCTAAGGTCCAGGGAAGGCTTCCGCCTGTTCTTTCTATCCTTGTTTAGGTTCGTTAAATCCATTCTTTATGAAGATCAGTATGGTTAGTAAATTCAGGAAACTGGCCGCCCACCCACTTTGAACAAATCATTACGAAATTGTTATTTCTTTCCATCAACGCACTACCAAACCTTGGTGGGAGGGCGAATATAGGTGTCAATTTTTTCAGGAAAAAAATTTTGATAGTCCAATAATTATCCAATAGTAATCCACAGAGATGTGCACATGTTGCCGCCTTAAAACTTTGATTAATAAGAATTTTTAAAGGGTTCTCCACAATTTAAAAAAGTTTTCATCCATTCGGCTGTTAAAATGCACACGTATTGTGCACAAAGATTTTATGTCAAAATGTTGGTTCGGTATACAAATTCGAATAACTGCCATCGTAGAAATCTTTCCCCACAGATCGTATTTTTACTAAGTATGGCACGAGCATTTTTACGGTGCTCAACATCGTTGTGTCACTCACTTTTACGGCAAACCGCTATTCAGCAAGGTGTTTAAAGATGTAGAAAAAACATCTATCCGCGACTTTTCTACATGATAGTTGCACCACATTTACCCCGGTTGGTTCAAACCGTAGTTCGTTTCGCCGTTTCTTATCGCCCATTGCCTTACCCTCGTGTGCAGGATAACCTACCCGGCGGGGTCCAGCCGATGAATGTTTGGCGGACATTAGTACGTATTTGCAGTTTACATATTGCGCGACGATACAAACCCCGCTGCTCATTTTCCGGGATCATTCATACACCATCAATTATATTTGCAACTCGACAAAAATGACCCATGACGATAAGTTATAACTGGCTCAGTGAATATATTCCCGGGATACCTGCACCTGAAGAATTGTCTGGTATACTTACCGCCGTTGGTTTGGAAGTAGAGAGCATGGAGTCGTTTGAAAGTATCCCAGGCGGGCTGAAAGGGTTGATCGTGGGTGAGGTGTTAACCTGTGATCAGCATCCAAACGCAGACAAGCTAAAAATTACAACGGTTGATACGGGAAATGGTGCACCCTTACAGATTGTATGTGGCGCATCAAATGTTGCGGCGGGTCAAAAGGTGATTGTTGCCCCGGTAGGTGTAACCATTTACCCGACCAATGGTGAGCCTTTGACTATGAAAACAGCTAAAATCCGTGGGGTTGAAAGCCAGGGTATGATTTGCGCCGAAGACGAGACCGGGCTTGGCACAAATCACGACGGTATTTTAGTTTTGCCTACCGATTTAGCGGTTGGCAGTTCTGTGTCAGCTTACTTTCAACCTTATACCGATATCATTTACGAAATCGGGCTGACGCCAAACCGGATGGATGCAATGAGCCACTTCGGCGTTGCTAAAGATGTTTGTGCTTACCTGTCGTATCACCAGGATAAGGAGATCCGCGCCACCAGTCCATATCCTACCCGCTTCGAAGCGGATAATAATAGCCTGCCTATTTCGGTAAACATCGATAACACGGTAGCTTGTCAGCGGTATGCAGGGGTGAGTATCCGTAATATCAAAGTCGGGGATAGCCCGCTTTGGCTAAAGAACCGCCTGCAATCAATTGGCCTGCGACCAATTAATAATGTTGTGGATGTTACCAATTTCATCCTTCACGAAACTGGTCAGCCGATACACGCGTTTGATGCCGATGCAATTCTTGAGCAAAAAGTGATTGTAAAGGATCTTCCTGCCGGCACTCCCTTTATTACCCTTGACGGAAAAGAGCGAAAACTTGCAAACGACGACCTGATGATTTGCAACCCTGCCGAAGGGATGTGTATTGCGGGTGTTTTTGGTGGTATGCAGAGCGGTGTAAAGGAAAGCACGACATCTATATTCCTGGAAAGCGCCTGGTTCAACCCGGTTACGATCAGGCGAACCTCCGTAAGATTCGGCTTAAGAACAGATGCAGCTTCGCGCTTTGAAAAAGGTGTTGACATTTCAAATACCGTTAATGTGCTGAAGCGCACGGCCTTCCTGGTGAAAGAAGTTGCGGGAGGCGAAATTTCTTCTCCGATTGTTGATGTTTATCCTGACCCTAAGCCAAAGCAGCAGGTCAACATAAAGTTTGACTACTTAAAAAAACTTAGCGGTAAATACTACTCACCAGAAGCTACAAAAAAGATTTTGTCAGCACTGGGCTTTGAAATATTGACTGAGACTCCGGAGTCGCTGGATGTTGCGGTTCCTTACAGTAAACCCGACATCAGTCTGCCAGCGGATATCGTGGAAGAGGTGCTGCGCATTGACGGACTCGATAATGTTGAACTGAGCGGCGCAATTACCATACGCCCTTCCGTTGACGAAAACGCGGCTAAAGAAGCGCTACGCGAAAAAGTGAGCGGCTTTCTCGTAGGTCAGGGATTCAACGAAATCGTTACCAATTCGATTACAAACAGTAGCTACTTCAGCGAGGAGCAACTAGGCAGCGCGGTAAAAATGATCAATAGCCTGAGTGTTGAACTGGATGTTCTACGCCCGTCGATGATTGAAACAGGCCTGGAGGCAATTGTGTATAATACTAACCGCCGGAGCAGCCACCTCCAGTTATTTGAATTTGGAAAAACATATCAGACTTCAGGGTTGGGTAAGTATTCAGAGCAGGAACACCTTACACTATATTCAACGGGTGCCCTTTCTCAGAACTGGAAAGGGCAGATACACCATAATGACCTGTTTCGGGCAAAGGCTGTAGCTGGATCAATTGCTGAATTATGCAGTTTGTCAAATATCGTGTTCACGAATTCAGTGGGTGAACCCGGAAATTTGAAATTGACGATCACAGCAGATGGGGTTGAAATCGGCAACTTAATACAGGTAACAGCAAAGCAGTTGCAACAATTCGACCTGAAACAACCCGTCTTCGTGATTGATTTTAACTGGCTTGGCTTGGTTGCTGCGTCAGGCACACGTATCACCTACCAGGAAACGGCAAAATTTCCTGTGGTGCAGCGGGATCTTGCGATTGTAGTTGAAAAATCAACACAATACGCAGTGATAGAAGAAGTGATTGCGAAATTGAATATCCAAAAGTTGAAATCGATCAACCTTTTCGACATATTCGAAGGCGCTAAACTTGGTGCAGGCAAAAAATCGATGGCACTTAACTTTACCTTCCTCGACAACGAGAAAACGCTTACCGACAAAGAAGTCGAGTCGATGATGAGCCGGCTAACGGGGGCACTTGAAAAAAGCCTTGGTGCCGAAGTAAGGAAGTCGTAATGGAACACGTATAATTCAAACCATAACCTTTTGTATTCTATCTTTAAAGAATGACTTTGCTGGATGACCAAATACAAAATCTCAACGACAAAGTACAGGTGCTGCTCAAAAAGCAGGCGGCATTGTCAAAAGAGAATATAAAACTGCAACGCGAAAAAGAAGGATTGTCGCAGCAATTGCAGGCAGCAACCGAACAAGTCAACCAGTTACAACACAAAATAGACGCGCTTAAATTAAATACTACTTCGCTAAACGAGGACGTGAAGAAAGATCTTGAAAAACGAATTTCCCTCTATATCAAAGAGATTGAAAACTGCCTCTCACTTTTAAATGCCTGATGCCCTCATGTCTCAAGAGCTGATCCCGGTAAATATTGTACTTGCCGATAGAAATTATCGTTTGAAAATTGCCCCTTCGGATGAAGAGGTTGTTCGGAGAACCATAAAAACGATAAACGAAAAAATTATTGAATACAAAACAGAGTTTGCAGGTAAAGACATGCAGGACTATGTTTCAATGGTCTTGCTTTGGTACGCCACTGAACAACAAAAGCCAACAAACAACCAGGTAATCAGCGATCAAACCAGGCAGAAAATCGATAAACTAAATCAATTGCTCGATAAGGCGCTAGCTGGTTCGGAAAGCAGCAGCCTGTAAGTACAAAGGGAGCTAAGCTTATTTATTCACCGGATTTGATGGGCGCACTATAACCCCAGGTACCGTCTGCTGTTTTGTACTTGAGCATATAATAAACGCTTGCACCGGCATTTACTGTGTCAAGCAGTTGATAAACCTGGGGAGCAGAGGAGTTACCTTTTGGCACAATGCTGTTAATTGTGCAGAACTGTTTCAGGGTAGTTCCGCGCAAAACTTCGAGCTCAACGATATCCTTCTCCCAGATTGTTGTAAAGGTTAGCTGGAAGTCGGTACCCCTACGTTCTGCTGTAAACGAGCTCAATTGAAAGCGCCGATCCGTTTCCTGTTGCACCTGTAATACGGGTTGAGAAGGCCAAACCTGTTGCCTGGTACAGGCACATAAGCAAAGCAAAACAATCACGAGCGTTGATAGTCTTTTCATAAAATGGTTTTCAGAATTTGGATGTTTAGGTTTGAGCCACTATCAGGAATAATATGCCGGAATAATTTGTCTAAAGTTTCCCGGTAAGTTTGATGCCATGAAAGGCTTGCCGCTGTTGACTTTCATGCTGTTTAAGAAACTTTACCCGCGTATTTTGCACCCGGCACAAGTAAGCCTGATTTTTCCCTGCGCTGGAAAAATTGTCCCATTCCGGTACTACAACCAGGGTTGAAATTGACCGCTAAAAAGAGCCTATCAAACACGTTTTGTGCTTTTTAGCAGCAACCTCGTTTTATCATCTTTATAATTATCTTCGCAACCTTGCGCTTACAAAAACACGAAAGTTTTAGTGAGAAGGAAATATGATCTTGAACCCTAAACAAAAAAACAAAACATGGATCCCATAGTAATATCCATTATCATCGGTATCGTAGGAGTGGCCGTTGGCATTGCAGCCGGAAAAATGATTTTTGCTAAAGACACCAGGAAGCAGGTGGAGGAAGCTGAGCAACAGGCACAGAAGCTTATGAATGATGCTCAGCAGCAGGCAGAAACCCTTAAAAAGGAGAAGCTGCTGGAAGCAAAAGAAAAGTTTGTCCAGCTAAAGGCTGAACACGACAAAGAAGTACTTGAAAAAAACCGTAAGATTGGTGACCAGGAAAACCGGCTTAAGCAAAAAGAGGTTACAATTAATCAAAAGGAAGCTAATCTTGACAAACAAATAAAAGAAAACGAGACATTCAAGGAGACTTTAAACCGTCAAATCGAGGTTGTTAACCTTAAGAGAACCGAACTGGAGAAACACCAGGAAGAACATATTCGCCGGCTGGAGAAAATTGCAGGTCTTACCGCTGATGAGGCAAAGGCGCAGTTGGTTGAAAGCCTGAAGCAGGATGCACATGCCCGTGCCCTGGGATTGCAGCAGGAGATCATTGATGATGCAAAGCAAAAAGCAAACAAGGAAGCGCGTAAGATTATCATCCAAACGATTCAGCGAACTGCGGCAGAACAGGCGATTGAAAATGCTATCACAGTTTTCAATCTCGAAAGTGACGAGATCAAAGGACAGATTATCGGCCGCGAAGGAAGGAACATCAGGGCGATCGAAGCTGCTACAGGGGTTGACCTTATCGTTGATGACACTCCCGAAGCCATTATTCTCTCATCATTTGATCCACTGCGTCGCGAAATAGCCCGGCTTAGCTTGCAGCGGCTTGTTTCCGATGGAAGAATTCACCCTGCCAGGATTGAAGAGGTAGTAGAGAAAACACGCAAACAGCTCGAAGATCAGATCATGGAAATCGGTGAACGTACCGTTATCGAGTTGGGCATTCATGGATTGCACAAAGAACTGGTAAGAATAGTTGGTAAAATGCGTTTCCGGTCATCTTACGGTCAGAACCTCCTCATGCACAGCCGCGAAGTAGCTAATCTTTGCGCGCTAATGGCCGGGGAATTAGGTATGAACCCAAAACTTGCCAAACGCGCTGGCCTCCTGCACGACATTGGCAAGGTTCCCGATGAAGAAACAGAATTAAGCCATGCTTTATTGGGTGCCAAGCTAGCTGAGAAATACGGAGAAAACCCGGCTGTAGTTAATGCAATCGGCGCGCACCACGATGAAATGGAAATGCAATATGTAATTTCTCCGATCATCCAGGCCTGTGATGCGATCAGTGGCGCACGCCCGGGTGCACGCAGGGAGATTATGCAACAATACCTGCAAAGGATCAAGGAATTGGAAACCCTTGCGCTTGCTTACCAGGGGGTTGAAAAAGCCTATGCTATACAAGCCGGTCGCGAATTGCGGGTTATTGTGGAAGCAGATAAGGTGACCGATGGCGACAGTGATAAACTGAGTTTTGAGATTGCTCAAAAGATACAAACTGAAATGACTTATCCAGGCCAGATTAAAGTAACTGTGATCAGGGAAAAAAGGGCTGTAAACATTGCCAGGTAAATCCTTTCCGTTATAACACAACGCTACCAATCACAAATCCACAATACCGACACAAAAAAACCACCGAAATCGGTGGTTTTTTTGTGTCGTGGCAAACCGGGATGCAACCATTTGTACCTGATTATCAATCTACGTAGCAGGGTTTATGGATTAATTGGGCTGTTTTACGAAGTACCAGGCAGGAGAAAATAAATCGCAGATTGCAAATCAAAAACAAACAAATCAGTATGAAGTCCTTTGTTGCTTACCCGATTGAACTTGGAAGCGTTTTACATCCGTCTGTAAAACAGGACGTTTGTAAACCGGGAGTTCCGGATGATGCTGATGGCATACGCCGGATCAAACATCTTGATGGCATCATTGTAAAATGCGGGGTTACGCACCAGGAGGGATTTGCAAGGTTTGATCTTCTTAACAGTATAGTAGGCGAAGCGCTGACCCAGAAAATGGTCGCCTTTGAGAAAAAAGCACTTTCAATAAATAAGGCGCAGAAGCATGAAGGCGCTACGGGCGTTGGAATAGAGGGAATAAGCAGTTCAATTTTGTTGAAGAAGAAGGGTGCGGTAAAGCATGAGATTGAATTTATACCCGGGGATGTTTGCCAGACCATTCCCGAATACCTGATCGAAAATCCCGAAAGCAAAATTGTGTTACTCAATATCGATCTTAACGACTACGAGAGTACAATTACTGCGCTGGAGTTCCTGTACCCGCGCATTGTACAATACGGCATTCTTATCCTGGAAAACTATTCTGGAAGCAAAGCGCAAAAATCCGCGGTGGACGACTATTTTGCACCCGGCAAACTCGTTGTCCATTCCTTTTCAGGTGGAAAGACTGCGCACTATCTTGTAAAAGAGTGATTACTTTAGAAATAAATTCTTCTACGTTTCTGTTTCTAAACTTTTCCACTTACCTTTGCCAACGCAAAAATAATTGATATGAACGCTGTAGCTTTCGTGCATGAGCAACTCACTGCAAACAAAGAGGTTCCCAAATTTAAGGCCGGTGATAATATCACCGTGAACTATAAAATCATTGAAGGAAACAAAGAGAGGATCCAATCTTTCAAAGGCGATGTAATTAAACGCCAGGGTGTAGGTGCAACTGCAACTTTCACTGTACGTAAGATTTCTGATGGCGTTGGTGTAGAGAGGTTATTCCCGGTGAACTCACCAAATATTGACTCCATTGTAGTTCATAAAGTCGGTAAAGTGCGCAGGGCCAAACTGTTTTACCTTAGAGAAAGAAGCGGTAAAAGTGCAAGGATCAAAGAAAAAAGATATTAATCTTTATATACGTTTTTTGAAAAGCGGAACCACGGTTCCGCTTTTTCGTTTTAGTGTAATCCACATGAGGTTTGGTTGAGGCAGATATCGGAGGACCTTGCCTTGATGTGCTGATTCCGGAAGCAATCCACATCTCTGCATTAATGTTTGTCGTATATGATATCAGCAGGCTGTCACCGGCTTGCTGTCGGGTTATGTTAAAGGATATGTGAAAACGCTTAAATTCTATACCTTTCCTATACCGAACAATCACTCATATAGGTGGTTGAACCACTTAATAAACCTATTTTTGTTATCTAAATCCACACAAATGTTTACGAATTTATTTATCGGTATGCCCGGCGGTAGCGAATGGATACTGATCGTGCTTGCAGTATTAATTCTTTTCGGAGGACGTAAAATTCCAGAATTCATGCGTGGCCTGGGTCGTGGCATCCGGGAATTCAACGATGCTAAAACCAACGTTAAAAAGGAAATTGAGGAAGGAATGAACGAGACAGAGGTCAAGAAGGCTACTCATACTACTCAGCCTACCCAGCCTTAAATCTTCTTCAACCTAAATCTGAGCTATTTGTTTACTTTCCAATCCATTGAAAGTTATCATATTTCTCTATTGAACGGCCTAACCACCTGCGTGGAGGCCGTTCAGCATTATATAGGGTTATGTAACGAAAAAAAGCACCTGAATGCATGGTTAGAGGTATATGAGGCCGAAGCAATGCAAAGTGCTGAACATCTTGATCGTTCCAGGGCCTTAGGTGAGCCAATGGGTAAGTTACACGGTGTTGTCGTGGGCCTCAAAGATGTAATCTGCTTTAGCGGACACCGGGTATCTGCCGCTTCAAGAATCCTGGAAGACTTTACAGCCGTTTATTCTGCAACTGCCACCCAACGCCTTCTAGAAGCAGGTGCAATTATCTTAGGCCGCCAGAACTGCGACGAATTTGCTATGGGTAGCAGCAATGAAAACTCTGCCTATGGGGTGGTAAGAAATGCAGCGAACGAAAATTGTGTGCCTGGTGGTTCATCCGGGGGCTCAGCAGTGGCGGTACAGGCGGGCATGTGTATGATTAGCCTAGGCAGTGATACTGGCGGATCAGTAAGGCAACCTGCTGATTTTTGCGGGATCATAGGACTCAAACCTACTTACGGTGTAATCTCCCGGTATGGGCTTATTGCCTATGCGTCGTCTTTCGATCAAATTGGGATTTTTGGTTTGAATGTTAACGATGTTTTTGAAACCCTCAAAGTAATCGGTGGCCCTGATGACTTTGACAGCACTGCCAGCACACGTGTTCTTGCAGCAGACGAGCAACCCGTTTTGCCCCAAACAGCGCGGATTGCCTATTTCAAAGAAGCGCTTGATCACCCCAGCCTGGATCCGGAGATTGCAAACTCAATCAAGTCCTATATTGGCGACCTGATCAACAAAGGTTATTCAATAGAGCCCATTGACTTTGAGTACCTCGACTATATCGTTCCCACTTATTATGTATTGACCACAGCTGAAGCAAGCAGTAATTTAAGCCGCTATGACGGTGTAAAATTTGGGCACAGATCAGTTTCAAAGGATTTAAGTCTGGCCGACTTTTACAAAAACAGCAGAAGTGAAGGGTTTGGCCATGAGGTCAAGCGCCGCATTATGTTAGGGACATTTGTTTTAAGCTCAGGATTTTACGACGCTTATTTCACCAAAGCGCAACAGGTACGCCAGGTATTGGTAAATAAGACGGAAGAGATCTTTAAAGACTACGACTTTGTGTTTTTGCCTACGGTACCTACCCCTGCATTCGAAATCGGGTCAAAGGGAACGACAGATCCCGTGGAGATGTTCCTGGCCGATATTTATACTGTATTTGCAAATCTTGTAGGAATTCCCGCCATTTCTTTACCTTTTTTTAAGCACTCTTCGGGCATGCCATTCGGCCTGCAAGTGCTGACTTCTCGTTTTAATGAGTTAGCTTTGCGCAGTCTTTCAAGACAATTAATGGAAATGCAGGCCGGAGATAGAACTTAAATCACGGAACAACAGACTAATAAGAACCGACAGATCTTGATTTTAAACGGACACTAACTGATTTTATTGGGGTACACTTCAAACCTTTCAGCTAATCGATGAAAGAACACGGTGTACAATTGTGCAACCCCGGGGCTAGGGTCCTTGTTGCAAACCCCCACTAATAAAAGTTGTTTACCGATTAAAACCCTTATTGTAAAATCTAAACATTTGTAATGACCTTCATGAAAAATGTAAAAATTATTACTAAGCTGCGTCGGCTTAAGAAAACACTCGCTCTCAGTACCTTTTTTCTCGGTTTTGGTTTCGCTGCAAATGCATTCAAAACCAACTCTTCCAACTCAGATGGTGACAAAAAACCTACCAAAGATTCTGTAGAAACAGACAAACTCGGATTTAAAAGTTTGTTTTCAGGGAGCATCTTTGATCCATCCAGACCTTACGTTACTCAACTGAACCCACTTGCTGCTCCCTTCGTTCAGAAATACATACAAACACATACCGCGCACATTGAGCGTTTGAAAATCTGGGGTAAACCGTATCTTGATTTGTATGATGGAATTTTAAGTACTTATGGTATCCCTAAGGAGCTCAAGTACCTTTCCATCATCGAATCTAATCTGAAAGCCGGATTGATTTCCGTGGCCGGAGCAGCTGGTCCATGGCAGATTATGTCGGCTGAAGCAAGACGGGTCGGACTTACCGTAAGCAAGCGTACTGATGAAAGAAAGAATTATGCAAAGAGTACGCATGCCGCTGCAAAAATTTTGAAGGAGCTGTACACGCGCTTTGGCGATTGGCTACTTGTTATTGCAGCTTATAACGCTGGCAGTGGCCGGGTTGGCCAGGCTATCAAGAAAAGTGGCAGCAAAAACTTTTGGGTTCTTCAGAAATACCTTCCGCTTGAAACCCGCAACCACGTTAAAAAATTTATCGGCACTCATTACATCTTCGAGGGAAATGGTGGAATAACCACTTTAACGGCTTCCGAGACCGCTGCACTTCAGGCTTCAATTGAAAACCAGAAACCGGTTAAAACCTCTCTTGAGAACGAAACAGGGATAGAATCTGCTGACATTACCGGCAGGTATAACTCCATGATCCTCGTTAAAAACATTGGGATGGAGCTAAGCAAGTTTAACAAGCTTAACCCTGATTTTGATAAATGGGTCGCTTCAGGAAATATGTACAAGCTTAAGCTTCCTGCAGATAAGATGAAAATATTCCACATTAAGAAAGGTGAGATCCTGAGTGAAACAGTAGAGTTGCTCATGGGCAATCCCATCCGTCTCATTACACCATAACAATATTGGAGTTAATTGCTAAAGTGCTGCCTTGTCAGCACTTTTTTTATGGCATCTACTTTCAACAGGCATTCATCATATTCCTGTTCTGCATTGCTTTGGTAAGTGATGGCTGAGCCGGCCATACAGGACAGGTAACGGGTTTGCTGGTTGTACATCAAACTGCGAATGACCACATTAAAATCGAAGTCCTTCTCAGGGGTAATGTAACCTACAGTGCCTGAATACAAGCCGCGCCTGCTATTCTCGTATTCTTCGATGATCTCCATTACTTTCCTCTTCGGCGCTCCGGTCATCGATCCCATTGGAAATGTTGCGCGCAGCATGTCGGACAGATCTGTTCCCTCCTGCAAGTCTCCGCTAATGGTTGAGATCATTTGGTAAAGGTGCGGAAAAGTGTATAAGCCAAATAGCTCGTCAACCTTTACCGATCCTTCCCGGCATATTTTGCTCAGGTCATTTCGAACCAGGTCGACAATCATAACATTTTCACTTCGCTCCTTTGCATTATTCAACAACCGGCTTTGCTCTATCGAAACGTCGTCGTTGGCAAATGATGTTCTTTTCAACGTGCCTTTGATTGGCTGGCTTATTAAATGCGAACCTGTCTTTTTTAGATAACGTTCAGGACTTGCACACATCAACGTGAGTTCGTTCAATTTGTAAAAAGCACTGAATGGATTAGGCGATAATGTTACAAGCTCGCGATAAAGGCTAATAGGGTTAACTGCTGTGCCAACGGAATAGAACTCCTGGCAGAAGTTAATCTCGTAACAGTCACCACGAAGTATTCGCTTCTTTATTAAATTGACGTGATCGATATATGCTTCCCTGGAGAGACGGGGAAGTAAGGCAACATTTTCCTCAAGGGATGCCATTGGTTTCGCCTCCATGATCTGCTTGTATATAGTACCGGGATCATCCCCTACAGATCCGATAGTGAGCTTGTCTTCGGCAAGCGTAAGTACAACTTGGGGAATAAACAAAAAGGCTTCAGGATAACCAACATGATCGGGGTGAGTTGAGACCAGGCCTTCAATCCTGTTCTTTAGATCATAACTAAAGTGACCAAAAATCCAATCGTCTGTTGTAGCATAAAATTGAGACAAATGATTGAAGAAGTCATCGCCTGGTTTAAAGAAGGCTTGAACACCTATACCAGCAACACATTCGTAAGATTTATGAAGTGACGGATAAGACTGGCTATCCAAAAAACAACAAATGTTGAACTGGTTTGACCAATTCAACATTTGCTGTTTGATTAATGGTATGTCGTTTACAAGGAATGAAGTAAAGATTCTTGTCACGGAATTACTTTATCCATAATACCGTATTTAATAGTCATCATCATCATTGTCGTCGTAACCAGGATCGTTAAACAAATCTTTGAAGTCGTCATCGACCTTAAAATCATCATCTTCGTCCTTAGCACCTTTCTTAGCTACTCCGGCCTTTTTTGCTCCTGATTTCGGAATATCAAATTCATCAAAGTCGGGGTCCCAATCATCATCATCGTCTTCGGGTTTTTCCCAATCATCTGCCTCATCAGCAACGTCGGCATCATCCTCGTCATCATCGTCGTCGTCTTTTGATTTTGAGCTTGAAGAAGCTGCTTTAGCAGACTTCTTAGCCGGTACTTTCGCGGTAGTTTCCAGTTCGTCCTCATCGTCCTCCAGATCATCGTCTTCAGGATCTTTCTCAGGCTTAGAAGCTTCATTTTTCGTATTTGCCGCTGCTTTCGGTGCCGCTTTCTTTGGAGTTGCTTTAGCTCCTTTATCTGATTTGGACTTCATAATTCAGTATGGATTTGTATCGTAAAATTTCAACGACTTTTTTACTCAGCCAAATTTTTTTAGACCAAACGGATGTTTTTTTTGAGGCTAAATTTTTACGATCTGGTCACGTCCGGGACCATTGGAAATGTACTTTACAGGTGCCCCGATAAATCCATTTATAAAGTCGACATAAGCGTTTATCTCTGATGGCAGCTGTTCTGAATTCTTTAGGGCTGTGGTGTCTGTGTTCCAACCCTTATAAGCTTCGTATACGGGTTCAATCTTCAACTTCGACATCTGGAATGGAACTTCTTTTTTCGACTCACCATTAACGAGGTAAGAGGTGCAACAGTTTAATTCAGAAAAGGAGTCTAATACATCAGCCTTTGTCATTACAACCTGGGTAACCCCATTGATCATACAAGCATATTGCAGTGCCACAAGATCGATCCATCCACAGCGGCGTGGCCTGCCTGTAGTGGCTCCAAACTCACTTCCAATCTTTCTTAGTTTCTCACCTGTTTCATCGTCAAGTTCAGTCGGGAACGGGCCACCTCCTACTCTTGTGCAATACGCTTTTGTAACACCAATTACTTCTTTGATTTTTTGAGGAGCAACACCTAAACCTGTACATACCCCCGCTGAAATCGTGTTTGATGAAGTTACAAAAGGGAAAGTGCCGAAGTCGATATCGAGCATGCTGCCCTGGGCGCCCTCAGCAAGGATTTTTTTGCCGGCGCTGATGTTATTATTGATGAAATATTCGCCATTAACAACATTAAGTGTGCGCAAAAATTCGAGTGCTTCGAAAAACTCTTCTTCCCATGAAGAAATGTCTTCGTTAAAATGAAAATTGTCAAGCAGTCGCTGATGTTTCAATCTCAACTTAATGTAGGAGGTAGTAAAAGATTTATCTAACAGGTCACCAACACGAAGTGCGTTACGGCCGGTTTTATCCATATAAGCAGGACCTATCCCTTTTAGTGTTGATCCTATCTTGTCTGTACCCTTGGAAGTTTCAGATGCTTTATCAAGAGCCCTGTGCGTGGGAACAATGATGTTAGTGCGTTCAGAGATAAAAAGGTTCTTCTTTACATCAATTCCGAATGATGCAACCGTATCACATTCCCTTTTAAGCGTAACGGGATCAAGTACTACCCCACCACCAATCAGGTTAACCGTATGTTGGTGAAAGATACCGGAAGGTATCTGGTGAAGGACCACTTTCTTGTCTTCAACGTACAAGGTGTGCCCTGCGTTCGGACCACCCTGGAAGCGTGCAACCATATCGTACTGAGGTGCAAAATAGTCTACTATCTTGCCTTTGCCTTCGTCTCCCCACTGTAAACCGAGTATAACATCAACCATTGTATGCTGTTTTGGCTTTGCGGCAAAAATAATGGAACTGCGGTATTTAGAATGATTTATTACAGGCATCTGCGGAAGCGATACCGCCCAAACATCCCATGTTTCAGAGCGATGTCATGGAGGTGAAACTGCCCTACTTAGGTGTATCCGCCGCCGAAAGATTTGTACAAAAGCAATCATGGCATAGTCATTTCAACAAGACAAATGAATGAAGATTAACTCACTTAAAGCATGAAAAATGAAGGCGATAATCGTACTTGTTATAATTCTCAGTGCGTGTAACAGACCGATGCAAGTGACCACAAGAGTGGATCCGCATACGAGTACCGGTGGGACCCTGGGTTCGGCCCAGTTTAATAATAAGCTACCCGCATTAGATACGACGCAAAAACCCGCCAGGGACACGATGGTTCCAGGTAGAGATACCACCATAAAGAAACGGGATATCAGCCCCGGGCAGGAGTAGTTGGGTATGAAACCAGGAAGTTGGTCAAAGTTAGATTGCCGAGGGCAGGCGGATAGAAGTGGATACCCCGCTGAAGGCTTTGTGCGCAGGCCTGTAGCGGAGTAGCAACGGATAGCCGCGACCATCGCCCAGTAAGGCGGTGTTGTTGACTGCCCAAATAATCGTCGAAATTACTATTCTGCGTCGAAGCGGTCAACCGAATGAATACCCTTTAACTGTTTTAAACGATCGACGAGCTCTTCCAACTCCTCCTTGTCGTGCACAAACACCTTAATAGCACCTTCGAACAAGCCATCGCGCGACTCGAGGGTAAGGGCTGAAATGTTGATGCGGAGTTCGCCGGATATAATCGTGGTGATTTTGTTTACAACTCCAACGTCGTCCATGCCAATAATCTTTAACCCGGTAAGGAAACTAATTTCCTTGTTTTTTGCCCACTTGGTTTTAACGACACGGTGGCCGTAATTGGCCATAAGCCGGGCGGCGTTCGGACAGTTGGTTCGGTGAATAATCAGGCCCTTACCAGTACTCACAAAGCCGAAAACGTCGTCGCCAGGAATGGGATTACAACACTTCGCAAGCGTGTACTGAATTTTGTCGCTGCTTTCACCAAAGATGATGAGCTCTGAATCTTTTTTAGGATACGTTGGCGGCGCCTCATGTACGACCTCCTGGATTACCTTTTGGGGTTTAGGTGGCTCCAGCTTGTCGCCAAGCACATTGAAGTCCTTCAGCTCTTTAAGATCGATACCTTTAATAGCAACCTGGTAGTAAAGATCAAGTTGAGAGTTTAACTTATAGAAAGCGACCAGTATATCGATGTTGTGCTGTTGAAAAGCAGCACCAATTCCCTCAAGTTTGCGCTGGACGGTATACTTCCCTTCCTCTGCTATGGTCCGGCGTACCTCCTTAAGCGCGTCTTTAATTTTGTTTTTTGCCTTGGCGGTAACCACCATGTTCAGCCAGTCCTCAGTAGGTTTCTGCTTGTTGCTGGTGATGATCTCCACCTGGTCGCCACTGCGCAGCTTGTGCGCGATTGGTACCAGCTTGTGGTTGATTTTTGCCCCGATGCACTTGGTACCAATTGCGCTGTGGATACTAAAAGCAAAATCGAGGGCGGTACTGCCGATGGGGAGCATTTTAACATCACCCTTGGGCGTATATACATAAATTTCTTCAGCAAGAAAGCTGATCTTAAAATCCTGGAGAAAATCAACACCGTCGGTTTCCTGGTTGCTTAGTACTTCGCGTATCTGTCCAAACCATTTGTCAAAACGGTCCTCATCGTTGCTCCCTTCTTTATACTTGTAATGTGCGGCCAATCCCTTCTCAGCAATTTCGTTCATCCTGCGTGTGCGGATCTGCACTTCCACCCATTTTCCCTGCGGGCCCATAACCGTGGTATGTAAGGCCTCGTATCCATTGCTTTTGGGATTGCTGAGCCAATCGCGCAGTCGTTCCGGTGATGGTATGTATTCGTCGGTAATAATCGAATATACTTTCCAGCAGTCCTCCTTTTCTCTCTCGGGGGGTGAATTTAAGATGATGCGGATGGCAAATAGATCATAGACCTCATCGAAACTCACTCCCTTTTTCTTCATTTTGTTCCAGATGGAGTGGATACTCTTTGGCCGGCCATATATTTCGAAGTTAAAATGGCCGCGGTCGAGCTTTTCCTTGATGGGGCGTATAAACTCGTTGATATACCGGCTTCGCTCCCGCTTTGTTTCAGCAAGTTTTTGGGCGATGTCTTTATAGGTATCAGGCTCCATGTACTTCATGGAGAGATCTTCCAGTTCTGTTTTAATGCTATAGAGGCCCATGCGGTGCGCAAGCGGAGCATATACCCAAACGGTTTCGCTGGAGATTTTCAGTTGTTTTTCGCGCTTCATGCTGTCCATTGTGCGCATGTTGTGCAGCCGGTCAGCAAGTTTAATCAGGATTACACGTGGATCATCGGTAAGCGTAAGCAGAATTTTCTTGAAATTTTCCGCTTGTTGACTGGTATTGGTATCAATAACGTTTGAAATCTTTGTAAGTCCGTCAACGATCCGGGCGATTTCGCTGCCGAAATCCCGCTCCACATCTTCAAGGGTGATATCAGTATCTTCAACAGTATCGTGAAGCAGTGCACAAATTGTGCTTCTAACACCGAGACCGATTTCTTCTACGCAGATCATGGCCACCGCGATGGGGTGAATAATGTAGGGCTCGCCACTTTTGCGGCGCATGGTTTTGTGGGCATCTGCGGCTGTTTCAAAGGCATGCCTTACTAATTCCTTATCTCCTTTTTTAAGTTTCGGACGCAATGCCCTTAGCAACGCCCGGTAGTGACGAAGTATTTCCTTCTTCTCCTGTTCCTCGGTAAGATTGTATTTAACTACCTCCGGCTGGAGTACTATTCCTTGCTCTTCCATACGATACGAATTTACGGAAAGCGCTTTTAACGACGAAAAATACGGCCGGTAGTGGTGATATAAACAACTGCTAAAACCATAAGGCTTACGGCGATAATGAATGCCATAACTGTAGTATATACAATGTGAAAGCCTCGCGACGAAAAGAAGACCGTTGGAAGCTAAAACAAACCCTGGGCTCAATGTTTGTCACTCTTTAGATAAGGGCGTACTTAGAAACCGGTTTCGGTAACCACTCATCTAAAAACGAATTTGAAAATTAGCACCTGATTTTTTTTAAGTTTTAGCAAATACCCCTACTTTTGCAACCCCTTTGGGAAATTACAAGGGACCATCAACGGTACCTATTGTGATCTTTGCGGATGTGGCGAAATTGGCAGACGCACCAGACTTAGGATCTGGCGCCGCGAGGCGTGTGGGTTCGACCCCCTCCATCCGCACTATTTGAGTTGATTGGTTACTGGTTGATAAGTTGATTTGGCTTTTATGTAACCCGCCTGATTTTCTCTAGCCTTAACCAATCAACTTATCAACTTTAACTTAGACTTATGGCTACCGTATCGCGGGAGAATATTGGCTTGCTCAACGACAAAATTACCGTAACACTTACCAGAGACGATTACTTTCCTGCTTTTGAAAAGCAGTTGAAAGATTATGCGAAAAAGGCAAACATTCCAGGTTTTCGTAAAGGAATGGTTCCAACCGGAATGATCAAAAAGATGTATGGCTCAGGTGTTTTCACGGAAGAGGTTTTCAAGTCTGTTGAGAAGGAGTTAAATGAATACATGGGCAAAGAACAACTCGAAATCTTTGCACAGCCGCTGCCATTGGATAGTGATGCAAGGCAGTTGGATATGAATAACCCCGCTGACTACACCTTCGCTTTTGAAATAGGTCTTAAACCCCAGATCGACCTGAACCCCGCAAATATTCACGTTACAAGGCATAAAGTTGCGATCACGGATGAGATGATTAATGCGGAGATCACCCAACTTGAAACTCGCCATGGTAAGATGACCGAACCCGAAACGGTGGAAAGCGAGGAGAACGTTTTGAACCTTGACTTTTCAGAAGTTGATGCTGAAGGCAACATTATAGAAGAAGGCATCAAAAAAGGTAGTCCGCTCCAGGTAAAGTATTTCGCAGAAGCATTCAGGCCTAATCTAATGGGCAAAAAGGTTGGAGATAGTGTAACCCTTAAGTTAAGTGAAGCGTTTGAAGAAAAGGAAAGGGAATGGCTGACCGGCGACCTTGGAATAGATGCATCCAGCCCTGAGTCAGCTGACAAAACGTTCAAGGTGACCATCGCCAAAATCGGAAACGTAGAGAAACCTGAGCGTAATGAGGATTTTTACGAGGCCGTTTTTCCGGGTAGAGGGGTTAAAACCGAAGAGGAGTTTACTGATGCAGTAAGGCAGGAAATTGCATTTCGTTACGACATGCAGAGCCGTAACCAGTTGCACGACCAAATCTACCATCAACTTATCGACAATACCCCGATTGAATTACCGGAGTCTTTCCTGAAGCGCTGGATCCAAAACGGTGGAGAAAAGCCAAAAACCGCGGAAGAGGCAGAAAGCGAATACCCCGCCTTTACCAATTCGCTGAAATGGACGCTCATTAGTAATCAACTGATGAACCAGCACGAACTAAAGGTTGAACCGGATGAAATAAAGGACTTTGCCAAACAACAACTGATCGGCTATCTTGGACCGCAAGCCGCTCAGGATGCGCCATGGTTGGATAGTTATGCAGAAAGCATGTTAAAGGATAAGAAATTTATTGAAAACACCTACTACCAACTTCAAACAACCAAGTTGTTCGAAGTACTGGAAGGGCAGGTATCAATAGACGAAAAAGAAGTAAGTGCAGCAGAACTGGAGGCGATGCAACATCATCACGAACACTAAGGTTACTTACCCAGCTTATAAAAGCCAGACCACGGTCTGGCTTTATTTTTTTATACAAGCGAGTGATCCCGAGGACATCAGTGTTGCCGGCTGCAATATGCTATTTTGTCGCATTGGAAACTTTGCATAGTATTTGGACTAGCCCACAACCTGTACCCACAACCCCTTATCTTCACTTATATAAAACATATAGAATGAATTTTGGAAAAGAATTCGAACAATATGCCATAAAAGACAGAGGCATAAGCAGTGCAACCTTGCACAGCTTCAAAGAACACCAGGTTACTAATTTAACTCCTTATATCATTGAAGAACGCCCGTTAAACGTTGCAAGTATGGACGTTTTCAGCCGTTTAATGATGGACCGGATCATCTTTATGGGCGAGCCCGTAAATGATTACGTAGCAAACATCGTAACAGCTCAGCTGCTCTTCCTGGAAAGTACTGATCGTACACGGGATATTCAAATGTATATCAACAGTCCCGGAGGTAGCGTTTATGCCGGCCTGGGCATTTACGATACGATGCAGTTTATCGGACCAGATATTTCAACGATTTGTACAGGAATGGCTGCAAGTATGGGAGCGGTGCTGATGTGTGCCGGTGTAAAAGGAAAGAGAACTGCATTGAAGCATAGTCGCATTATGATGCACCAACCAAGTGGTGGCATTGGCGGACAAGCGAGTGATATTGCGATCACTGTGAATGAGATTCGCAAAATCAAAAAGGAGCTCTATGAAATTATCGCTTTTCATACCGGCAAAGATGCCGAGCAGGTGGCAAAGGATAGTGACCGCGATTTTTGGATGAGCGCCGAAGAAGCAAAAGAATACGGGCTGGTTGACGAGGTGTTGTTAATTAACCCACGCAAACAAAAGAAAGACTAGTCTCAGAACACATTGTGCAAACTGATTTTCAGAAAATTAATGACCAAATAAAATGGAATACATAAAAAACCTGATTGCGCCTTTCAGAATGGAGGACGAAGAAGAAGAAGAAAAGCCAAAAGAAGAAAAGCCTGCAGAAGGTGGATTGCTGGCTAAAAAGATGGAAAAACAGTTCTTCGAAAGAAGAGCAGTTTACCTTTGGGGAGTAGTAGATGATAAAAGTGCAAGGGACGTTGTAAATAAATTACTCCTGCTGGAAGCGGACAAACCTGGCGAGGAAATTAAGTTTTACATCAATAGCCCTGGTGGTGTTGTTACAAGCGGAATGGTAATATACGATACGATCAAAATGATCAGTTCGCCTGTTTCTACCATCTGTATGGGCCTGGCTGCCAGCATGGGATCTATCCTGTTAAGCGTGGGAGAAAAAGGCAAACGGTTCATCTACCCACATGGAGAGGTGATGATCCACCAGCCCAGCCTTGGTGGATATTTTCAGGGTACCAGTGCAGATCTTGAGATACAGGCGGTTCAGACTGAAAAAACCAAGCTCATGGGTGCGAAGATTTTAGCAGATAATTGCGGCAAAACGGTTGACCAAATCATGAGAGATTTCGACAGAGACTACTGGATGAATGCTGAAGAGGCAATTGCCTATGGTATCGTTGACGAGGTTCTGGAAAAACTGGCTTAATTGTTAAATTCAACCGTTCCGGAAGGGCTGCTTAAATTATTAAGGGCTTTACGGAACGGTTTTTTTATTTTTGTGTTATATATTTTATTGAAGCAGGTATATTCTCCTTCATATTTCAAACCAGATGATCTTTCTTCTCAGGACGAAAGATTAGCAAACAAGGTTTATTATGCCTAAACAAAGTCATTTACATTGCTCCTTTTGCGGCCGCAGCCGCGACGAGGTTAAAATCCTCATCGCCGGTCAGGATGGTCATATTTGCGAGAATTGTGTGGAACATGCACAGGAGATCATTGCCCAGGAGTTACAACTTAAACCTGAGTCAATCCCGGCTTCACTTAAGTTGAACGTTCGCAAACCGACCGAAATAAAGAAGTTCCTGGATGAATACATTATTGGACAGGATGATGGAAAGAAAGTATTGGCTGTTGCGGTATACAATCACTATAAACGATTACAACATAAGCAAACAGACGGCGAAGTTGAGATAGAAAAAAGCAATATCATCATGGTTGGCGAAACCGGTACGGGAAAAACCCTGCTGGCTAAAACCATTGCGCGCTTGTTGAATGTTCCTTTTGCTATTGTAGACGCAACGGTTTTTACTGAGGCGGGATATGTGGGTGAGGATGTGGAAAGTATGCTGACGAGGTTATTGCAATCTTGTAATTACGACGTAAATGCTGCCGAGAAAGGGATTGTTTACATTGATGAGATTGATAAGATCGCAAGAAAGGGTGACAATCCTTCAATTACCCGTGATGTGAGTGGCGAGGGGGTTCAACAAGGTCTTTTAAAAATGCTGGAAGGAACAGAGGTGTTGGTTCCGCCACAGGGTGGTCGCAAACACCCTGAACAGAAGATGATCAAGGTAAATACGCAAAACATCCTCTTTATTTGTGGCGGGGCATTCGATGGTATCGATAAAGTAATTGCCCGCCGGGTGAATACCCATGCAATTGGCTTTAACGTAGACAAAAACATGCAGGAATACCAAAAGAAAAACCTTCTCCAGTTTATCAATGCGCAGGATCTTAAAAGTTTTGGGCTTATTCCTGAACTGCTGGGCAGGCTGCCGATTGTGACTTATTTAAATCCGCTGGATGCCGAAACGCTCAGGGCAATATTAACTGAACCGAAAAACAGTCTAATCAAACAATACAATAGATTATTTGAACTCGAAGGAATAAAACTTACGATCGACGACGAGGTGTACAACTTCATGGTCACCAAGGCAATGGAGTACAAACTCGGGGCACGTGGATTGCGGAGTATTTGTGAAAGCATTTTAACTGACGCAATGTACGAACTGCCGACTTCAGGGCAGAAAGAACTTCACGTTACGATGGAGTATGCAGAGCGACAATTTGGAAGCAGTAAAATGAATATGCTTAAGGTCGCATAGTCTATCAAACAACTATTTGTAAAGCGCTGGAATTAACATTCAGCGCTTTTTTTTGCGCTCTGGTTTCGATAATGATGTTGAGGTTGAGGTTATCCTGGGGCCAGACACTTTTCGGCAGAATGGCCGATATTCAACCGGTTCACCTTATCTTTCAAATAAAATAGTATGAACGATTTAATCGACCGATTGGTATCCGAAGCGAATCTTACCGAGGAGCAAGCAAAGAAAGCAGTTGAAACGATTGCCAACTACGTTAAGGAACAATTTCCTATGATTGGTGGAGCTGTCGACCAGATTTTTCCATCCGGTGGTCAATCCTAAGCAGCTTTGTTACTTTCGGGTGAACCGGGAGGTAGTTGTACGCTGAAAGTGGACCCTCTTCCCGGTTCACTTTTGATGGTAAGCGTACCCTGGTGCTTTTCGATCAGGTCTCTACAGAGCATTAGCCCAAACCCACTGCCAGCCTCATTGCCCGTTCCCCGGGTGGTAAAGTACTGCTTTGCTTTCACCTTTTGCAGTACCTCCTCGTTCATGCCAACCCCGCTATCTTTTATGTGGATTACCGGGCTACCATCATTTGAGGAATAAATCCGGATATCACCTTCCTGGGGGGTAAACTTTATTGCATTTGACAGCAGGTTTCTGAAGATGATTTTAAGCATTTCCTTATCACCATACACGGAAAGGTCAGGCTGGACTTCGTTGATGGTTTGGATCCGTTTGTTTTGCAGCGGAATGCGGTGGTCTTCGATTAAGTCCTCCATAAGTTGGCGAAGGTTTATTCTTACTTTATCGATTTCCTCGCCCTTCATTTGACCCCTGATCCAGAATAGCAGGTTATCCAGCAAAGTCAGGCTTCTTACATATTGGCTCTCGAGCTGCCCCAATAATTGTTTGGTTTCTTCGGGGTTAACCAGGTTCAGGTTTACGAGTTCAAGTATTCCCTTTGTATTTACCAGCGGATGTCTCAGGTCGTGCGATATAATGGAAAGCAGTTTATCTTTCATCATATTACTTTCTTCAAGCCGTTGATTTTGCTTGGAGATGGCCTTGTTCAGCAAGTCGAGTGACAATGAACTTTTTTCAATCTGGAGGTTTTTGTCAGCAAGTTCAAGGCTGTAGGACTCTGCCCGTTTATAATTTTTAAACCACAGATACGCCAGCAGGGAAAGGATCATCATTGCAACAACAACGGTTGCCAGGAAGTTCTTTTGCCATTTTGATTGCTCATAGGCTTTCTCAATCCTAAGCTGAGTTTCCTGTTGTGCGGTAAGCTTTTCTATGAAGTTTAAGGCATAACTTTTTTCCTGTTCGGCAACTTTCCTTTGGATCTCGATTAATTCGGACTGCCATTTTAAGATATCCGCAGTTTGGTTCTTTTCCTTAAAGGCTTCAAGGAGTTTTGAAATTGCCTCCTCCTGCAACTTGGTTGCGCTAATGAGTCCTGCGTGCTCGTAGGCCAATCCTCCGTACCTAATTGCATCGTCGTATCGCTTCTGTTCCAAAGCGATGGAACTTAATTTTATGTTTCCGAGCGCGAGCCCATATTGATCAGGTATCTCCTGGTCTAACACCAAACTAGAATCGATGTATTTTATGGCCATTACATTATCCCCGGTTTGGGAGCTTAGCAGACCGAGGTTATACAATGACTTCTTGATCCCATAAGGGTAATCTGCTCTTCTACTATCCTGCAAAGCCTGGGTAAAGAATATGCGGGCGGTATCATAGTGTTTTTGAGCCAGCTTGATACCGCCAAGGCTATTCTTGGTATTTACAACTTCCTCGGTTTTACCATACTTTAGGTAATCAGCCATCGCTTGTTTAAACACCAGTTCAGCTTCCGTTACTTTACCTGCACCAAGTAGGGCATTTGCAATCTGGTGATTAGCCCTGGCCATATTGAAAGTGTCGCCAATAGCCTGGCTAATTTCGAGCGATTTGTAATAATCGTTTAAGGCTTTTTTGTCGAAGCCGTTTTGCTGGTATATGCCTGCACGGTAAAGGAAATGAATGGCAAGTCCTTTCTGATAATTGTGACTCGTGGCAAGATTATATGACTTACTTAATATCGCAAATGAACTATCGAGGTTGAACCGCTTCGTTGTAAATGCTACTTCGTTCAAGGAATCGACCAGCCGAATTACACTCTTGTCTTTATCAGAACCGCCGTTTGTAGCATTATCACAGCTCCAGGAGAGCATCACCGTCAAACAACACCATATCGTTGTAACCAGGTTTTTCATTCATTAGAATATATAGATAGATGTGATTGTTTAGACAACACTGAAATCGATTGGACTGGTGCAACATCGCCCATGTTTGATAGCGTTCCCTGAACCAAGCCTACTGCCCCTGAAGCACCTCCCGTGCAATCACAATCTTTTGAATTTCGCTGGTTCCTTCCCCGATCGTGCAGAGTTTTGCATCTCTGTAAAACTTTTCCACCGGAAAATCCTTCGTGTAACCATAGCCGCCGAATATCTGAACGGCGTCGTTACTCACTTTAACGGCTACTTCGCTTGCATAATATTTCGCCATTGCTGCTTGTTTGGTCATCTTTTCGCCCCTGATCTTGAGATCGCAAGCCTGGCTTGTGAGCAGTTCGGCCGCCATTATCTCTGTAGCCATGTCGGCAAGTTTAAAACTTACCCCCTGGAAATTTGAAATTGGCTGATCAAATTGGTGCCTTTCCTTAGAATATTGCAGCGAAGCCTGGTATGCTCCTTTGGCGATCCCAATGCTTAATGCAGCTATTGATATTCTTCCTCCATCCAATACCTTCATTGCCTGTTTGAAACCTTCCCCAACCTCACCCATACGCTGGGCATCACTGATCCGGCAGTTGTCGAAAATCATTTCAGAAGTTTCACTTGCCCGCATGCCCAACTTATTTTCCTTTTTACCTGCAGAAAAACCCGGTGTACCGCGTTCAATAATAAAAGCAGTACTGTTATTGCTGGTTCTGGGCTCACCGGTTCGGGCCAGAACTACAGCCACGTTTCCACTGTTTCCATGCGTTATCCACGACTTTGTGCCGTTTAAAACCCAGCCGTCTCCGTCACGCACGGCAGTTGTGCGCATGTTGCCGGCATCGCTACCTGTATTTGGTTCAGTTAGCCCCCATGCGCCCAGCCATTCGCCGGAAGCAAGCTTTGGCAGGTATTGATGTTTTTGTGCCTCTGATCCAAAGAGTAAAATATGCCCGGTGCAGAGCGAATTATGTGCTGCAACACTCAAGCCTATCGAGCCGCAAACAATCGAAATTTGCTGAATGATGGCGTTGTATTCGTGGTAGGTCAAACCAGCCCCACCATACTCTTCAGGTACCAGCACACCCATCAAGCCAAGTTTACCCATTTCTTTGAAAACAGCTACCGGAAACTCTTGCTTTTCGTCCCACTCCATCACGTGTGGTTTGATATATTGAAGCGCAAAGTCACGGGCCATGTCTGCCACCTGGGAGGTAATTTCCGAATGCTCAAAATTCATATGGTTGTCATTAGTAGCCGGCAAAAATACGTCAAACAAAGTCGCGACATGGGTTTAACATGAACAATCCTTTTTAATTGCAATACTATGCGAGACTAAGGTAGCGGACTATTTTCTGAAAGAGTTGTTCATCTATTAAAACGATTTTTTTCAGATCATCCAACGATCGATAATTGCCATGTTGTTGCCGGTAGTTGACAATGGCATTAGCGATATTCCACTTAATGTAAGGATGGTTTCTGAGGGTTGTTACATCAGCTTCATTGATGTTGATGGTATGTACTACGGGTTGTTCACACGATAACCGGGGTAGTATCTTTTGAAAAGTACTATCCGGTATTCCATAGGTTTCGCCAACCTGTTGAACCGAAACAAACCCGCCGAGTTTCTCCCTAAAATTAATGATGCGGGAGGCAAGCCTGCTTCCGATACCAGGCAGGGCAATCAACGCATTGCTGTCTGCCTTATTGATATCAATGACAGCAGGCATAACAGGCCTGGTAATCTTTACCGGGGCAGTATACGCGGTGGAGGTTGAAGGTTCAAATGTACCCTGGTCTTTTTTGCCGGACGGATTCGCACTAATTCTCACATAAGGTATGAGCCGTTCAGCTTCATCCGCCTTTAAACCGTAGATCCGCCTGATGTCCTTCGGACTCTTAAATACATAACCCTTACCCAGAAAGTTCGAAATTGTTTTAATTGTTTGTGTCTTCACACCAAGCCGCTTCCAGCCCGTTTCACTCAGGGTGTTTGGATCGAAGAAAAACAATTCACCAGTGTACCGTTCGGACCGTTCAAAATGCTTTCTGCTATAAGGAGGGATATTAAGATCATGTGGGTAGTACCGGCCAGTTGTTGAGGTATCAACAGTAATCTTCAGGCTTGCAAGCTCTTTTTTAAATGCCTCATCGGGAATATCCGGAACTCTTGTGGGAACAAAGGTGGGGTACAGGTAGAACAAGGTGGCCAGGATGATGAAAACAAACAGACCAACCCGATCTTTTTTGGTATAGGTTAGGTAGTCCTTTACAAAACTGACCCAGCGCTGTTTCATTCCGGGATTTTGCTATCAAACTACAAAACACGGCGAGTAAAACAAAGATCAAACTGAAATTTTTAATCTGTCGTAGGCGAGACCGATACCATCCGGCAAATTGTCCATTACATTGCTATGGCGGCCAAGCTGGTGACTAATATGGGTGAAATAGGCTCTTTTCACACCAAGTTCATGTACCATTTCGACTGCTTCGTTCAATGTAAAATGGGAGATGTGGGATTCATTGCGCAATGCATTTAGCACCACAACTTCGCTTCCGCGAATTTTATCCTTTTCGGCTTCGTCTATCTTGTTGGCATCAGTTATATAAGTAAACTTACCAAAGCGAAAGCCGTAAACCGGCATTTTGTGGTGCCATACTAAAATCGGGACGATATATAAGTCACCTATGTAAAAAGGGGTAAGTGTAATTTCGTGCAGGGTAATTGCTGGCACGCCGGGATACCTGATTGCTTCGAAGGCATAAGGTATTTCGTTTTTTATGCCGGTAATGGAAAGCTTGTTCCCGTACACCTGGGTTGGTAAGCGTTGAAAAAACTGGAATGGCCGGGTGTCGTCAATTCCTGCAATATGATCCTTGTGCGGGTGGGTGATCAGTACTGCGTCAATGCTTTTTATCCGTTCGCGGAGCATCTGATAACGGAAATCGGGGGTTGCGTCAACAACAATAGTTGTTGTAGCAGAGCTAACCAGGATGCTGCTTCTTAGTCTTGTGTCTTTTGAGTCGGTCGAGGTGCAAACTTCGCAATCACAGCCCACCATAGGAACGCCACTGCTTGTACCGGTACCTAAAAAAGTAATGTTTATCGGAGGATAACTCACGGGCAAATCTACAACTATGGGGCTTGTGTTTCGGATTTCCTGATGAGTTCTTCGTATATCTTTTGCGACTCGCGTGTAAGCTGGTCGAAATTGATCCTGAGCTGTGGAATAAGGTCAATCAGCGTATTTATCTTGCCCTCGACCCCTAAAAATTTATTTAGGACGACTACTTTACGCTCTTCCAGGATACAATAACCACTTTGAAATGTTCCCCTTTCGTAGCGGATCACGTATTCAGACTCGGCGAGCATTTTTTCCAACCTGCTCAGCGATGAAGGATTGTATTTCATGAAAGCAAAACTACAGTGTTTATCGCTGACGATTGAAACACCTCAACTGATGTTTTCCCCCGCCTGTTGATAAATCGTCGCGGCGAATATCCAGACCAGTATCGAAATGATTTTTATGAGCCGGGCGGCGGTTTTAGATGGCAACATCGTTGCGTCGCACACTTGAACTTTCATACTCTATTGGGCCTCCAAAATCATCGCCCCGAGAATGTGTAACCGAAAAGCAATTACCGGGGGACCCCGTCACTCCCAAATATAACCTACACTTCGAACGTTACCCCAAAGGCGGGGGCGGTGAGTAAGGTTAGGAAACCTTACTCACCATCTTTATAACCGGAACAATCATCTCTTCCATACTTACTCCACCATGTTGAAACGTATTGCGGTAGTAGTTTACAAAATGGTTGTAGTTATTAGGGTAACATAAAAAGCCGTCTTCTTTAGCAAATATGTAAGAAGAGTTTACATTGGGAACGGGTAAACCAGCTACACGCGGATCTTTGAAAGCCAGAACATCCTTAGGATCGAAGTTCAGGTTACGACCATGTTTATAACGGAGGTTGGTTGTGGTTTGCTTATCGCCAACCACTTTGTAAGGTGTTTTAACCTTAACGGTACCGTGGTCGGTTGCGAGAATAAGGTTGACTTTTTTGTCTGCGATCTTTTTAAGGGCCGCAAAAAGCGGGGAATGTTCAAACCAGCTACGTGTGATACTTCTATAGCTTGTTTCATCGCCGGCCAATTCCTTAAGCACTTCCATCTCGGTGCGTGCATGGCTCAGCATATCCACGAAATTGTAGATGATAATATTAAGGTCATTGCCAAGAAGGTTATGGATATTATTTACCAGCTGCTGACCATCATGATTATTGACCACCTTGGTGTAACTGTGTTTGATCGTATCCTTTCGGAGCCTTTTTAATAACTTTTTAAAAAACTCCTCTTCAAAAAGGTTTTTGCCACCTTGCTCATCATCATTTTTCCATTCTTCAGGATGGTGCTTTTCTATATCGACCGGCATTAGCCCACTGAATATCGAATTACGTGCATACTGTGTTGCTGTTGGCAGTATACTATAGAATGTTTCTTCCTCGAGAACCCTGAAGTGTTCCGCAAATATGGGCTGGATTGCCTTCCACTGATCAAAACGAAGGTTATCAATTAAGAGGAAGAAGGTTGGGGTTCCCGGCTCCACATGCGGCAGCACCTTGTATTGCATAAGGTTGTTGCTCATAATAGGCGCTTCGTTTTTCGGGTTCACCCACGACAGGTAGTTACGGCTGATGAACTTGAAAAATTCGGTGTTGGCTTCCTGCTTTTGGCTTTGTAATATTTCAACCATCTCAGGACTATCGCTTTTCTCCATCTCCAGCTCCCAATAAACCAGTTTTTTGTAAATGTCCATCCAGTCATTATAATTGGGATTATCGTTCAACGCCATGAATAAGTGTCGGAATTGCTGCTGGTAGGCTGTTGTTGTTTTTTCTGCAACAAGCCTCCGGTTGTCGATAATTTTCTTAAGACTTAACCAAACCTGGTTGGGATTAACCGGCTTTATCAGGTAGTCGCTTATTTCGCTACCGATGGCTTCATCCATCAGGTTCTCAGTTTCATTTTTAGTGATCAGTACAATAGGGATCTGGCTGTTAATTTCTTTTATCCTGGCAAGGGTTTCAAGGCCCGTTAAGCCTGGCATCGACTCATCAAGCAATACAACGTCGACCAGGTTGTCTTTCACATAATCTATTGCATCTTCCCCATTTGTAAACGTCTCTATTTCGTATCCTTTATTCTCTAAAAACATTTTCTGACTCTGAAGGCTCTCAATCTCATCATCCACCCATAATATTTTCGCTGCAGTCATAATCAGTAGATTTTGTGGTGAAAATACCTTTTTAGTTTTCCCAACTGTACATTTGCTGCTTGTACATTTAAATTTAACAAGACATTTTTGTCATGCCTGATGCACTCCGAAAAATTATCAACGATCCGGTTTATGGCTTTATAACCATTCAGGATCCGTTGATTTTTAGCATCATGAATCATCCTTATTATCAACGCTTAAGGAGAATTCATCAAATGGCGATGGCCCACCTCGTATATCCTGGTGCAGTGCACACCAGGCTGCACCATTCGCTCGGCGCTTACCATCTTGCAGGCTGCGCGATAACGGAACTTCGAAATAAAGGTGTAGAAATTACAAGTGAAGAAGCGGTTGCCACTGAAGCAGCCATCCTTTTACACGATATCGGGCATGGCCCCTTTAGCCATGCGCTTGAGAGCGTATTATTACCGGGCACGCACCACGAACAGGTCGGACTGCAAATCATACAGCGAATGAATGCGGAGATGAATGGCAGGCTCGACATGGCAATTGCCATTTTTACCAATAAGTACCATAAACATTTTCTTCACCAATTGGTAAGCGGCCAGCTTGATGTTGACCGGATGGACTATCTAACCCGTGACAGCTTTTTTACCGGTGTAAGCGAAGGAGTAATCGGGTACGACAGGATATTAAAAATGTTGACCGTTTATGAAGGCGAATTGCTTGTAGAGGAGAAAGGCATATATAGCATTGAAAAGTTCCTGATTGCACGCAGGTTGATGTACTGGCAGGTATACCTGCATAAAACGGTACTGGTGTCAGAAAAAATGCTGGTAAATATTGTACGCCGTGTACGTCAAATAAATCATAAAAGTGATTCGCGGCTTGTTACCAACACACCGATGGACTACTTTCTACGTGATTTCGAAACCATGAATGATGAAGCGTTGACTGAATTTTGTACGTTGGACGACTACGATTTTATGCATGCGGTAAAAACCTGGAGTCGACACCCCGACCCGGTATTACACCTGTTGTGCACGAAAATTTTAAACAGGGATCTTCTAAAAATCAGGGTACAAGCCGAGCCTTTTGAGGAAAACGAAGTGCAACAAAAACTGGCCTATGCTTGTCATAATCTAAACGTTTCGGAGGACGATGGCAAATACTTTGTTTTTACGGGCATTGCTGCCAATACGATGTATAGCACGAAAGATGAGCGGATTAACATCTTGTTCAAAGACGGCACGATAAAAGATATATCGGAGATCGACAATGCGCTAATTCATAAAACGCTGGCAAGCCCCATTAAAAAATTTTACATTTGTTATCATCGATAGTTATAATATATAGTATCGCGTATTTACAATTTTATGACAGCTGCCGCTTAGCGAAGGCTAAAACAATATAAATGACGTTTACTGCTGCTCAAATAGCGCTTCTTTTGCAAGGGAAGGTTGAGGGAAATCCAGAAAATGCTGTGGCCGGTTTCGGCCGGATAGAAGAGGCTACCGACGGGCAGCTTGCGTTTTTAGCCAATCCGAAGTATGAAGAGTTCCTATATACCACCCAGGCATCTGTTGTGATTATTGGCGACAGCCTGGAGTTAAAACAACCGGTATCTGCATCCCTCATCAGGGTTCCTGATCCCTACTCTGCATTCGCCAGCTTATTACATCACTACCAGCAATTACAAACCCAGCAGCTCAATGGTGTGCAGGAACCGTCTTATATATCCACATCCGCAAAAAAGGGCGAAAACGTTTTTATCGGTGCGTTTGCATATGTAGGCGACAGAACCGAAATAGGCGATCACGTAAAAATATTTCCCGGCACTTTCGTGGGCAATAATGTGAAAATCGGCGACAATACCATTCTATATCCGGGGGTAAAAATCTACCATGACTGTGTTATTGGTAAAAACGTAACCATCCACGCAGGAACGGTAATCGGTGGCGATGGGTTTGGATTTGCGCCGCAGGCTGATGGAACCTTTAAGAAAGTTCCGCAGATTGGCAATGTTTTAATAGAAGATAATGTTGAGATCGGTTCAAATGCAACCATCGACCGTGCCACGATCGGATCAACCATAATCAGAACGGGAGCAAAACTTGACAACCTCATACAAATTGCACACAACGTTGAAGTTGGTCAGCATACCGTTATTGCTGCGCAGGCCGGTGTAAGCGGAAGCACAAAAATCGGAAATAAGGTAATGATTGGCGGACAGGCAGGTGTTGTTGGCCATATTGCCATAGCCGACGGAACCAAAATCAACGCACAAAGCGGGGTAAGCAAAAGCATAAAACATCCGGGCTCAGCTGTAACGGGCTCCCCTGCCTTTGATTATACAAGCGCACTTCGCAGCCAGGCCGTTTCGCGAAATCTTCCTGAACTGGAAAAGAGAATTAGTGAACTCGAACAGATGGTGAAGATGCTCCTGAAAGAACGATCAAACATCTTAAATCCGGGTGTTGAGTGATTTGGGGCAAGATCTTTATTTGTATCTCTGCTTGCGCTAAGGTTATTACGGACCCGTTATGGCGCTAGTTTTTATTTCTGCCGAAGAAATCCGCCCGGATTTGATCTGCAGGCTGAAGAGTGCGACGCAACGATGTACCATAGCCGTTTGCCGCCGGGAACATAATCCTTACCTGCCTTTTTCCTTACGCAATATCTTGTTTAAAGCACTGGTTCAGGGGTTTAGCTTTTTGATATAAATCCGATAGTTTTCCTACTTTCGTGGCTATGGAGGTTACGAATACGAACGGATCATCTTTCCAACATACTATTAAACAAGAACTTGCGATTTCCGGCGCAGGAATTCACACCGGCCAGGCGGTAACAATGACGATTAAACCGGCTGAACCAAACAGCGGTATTACCTTCCAAAGAGTAGACCTTACCGGCAAACCAACCATAAAAGCAGATGTTGACAATGTAGTGGAAACCAACCGGAGTACCACACTGCAAAGCAATGGTGCCAGGGTGAGTACCATAGAACACCTGATGGCTGCACTCGTAGGAATGCAGATTGACAACGTACTGATTGAAATTGACGGCGAAGAGGTGCCCATACTGGATGGCAGCTCACAACCTTTTATAGAAGCACTCGAGCAAACCGGGGTTATTGAACAGAATGCCCCAAAGGTTTATTACACCATCGACCGCAACATCATTTTTGTAGATGAGCACAAGAAAGTGGAGATGGTTGCATTGCCTTATAATGGCTACCGGGTTAATACACTAATTGACTTTAATTCGCCTGTGCTGGGTACACAGCATGCCTCGCTAAAGAATATTGCTGATTTTAAAACTGAAATTGCGCCTTGCCGCACATTTTGTTTTTTCCACGAGCTGGAATTACTCCTTGATAATAACCTGATCAAAGGTGGTGACATTAACAATGCAATCGTGGTGGTTGATAAGCCTGTTACCGAAGAGCAGGTACAGCGGATCTCAAAAGTTTTCAATAAAGAAGATGTAAAGGTTAATTCAGAGGGAATTTTAAATAACCTGGAACTGCGTTTTCCGAATGAACCCGCCCGACATAAACTCCTTGATGTTATTGGCGATTTGGCGCTGGTCGGGTTTCCATTTAAGGCGCACATTATTGCAAGCCGCCCTGGCCATGCTTCAAACGTTCAGTTTGCAAAGAAGATTAAGGAGCACATCAAAAAATACAAAAACAAGGTAGACGTTCCGAAGTATGATCCCAACCAGCCGGCGCTGATCGATATTCACGAGATTGAAAAAACACTTCCTCACCGCTACCCTTTTTTACTTGTGGACAAGGTGATGGAACTGACCGAAAAGGTTTGTATAGCCGTAAAGAATGTTACCTATAATGAGCCTTTTTTCCAGGGTCACTTTCCCGGTAACTATGTTATGCCTGGTGTACTACAGGTAGAAGCGCTTGCACAAACCGGTGGTTTCCTCGCTATCCCACGCGATACTGAAGACCAATATGATACCTACTTCTTAAAAATAGAAAGCTGCAAATTTAAACAGAAGGTTGTTCCGGGCGATACCCTGATTTTGCGGATGGAACTGCTCCAGCCCATCAGGAGAGGAATATGTGAAATGAAAGGGACTATTTTTGTCGGTGATAAACTCATCACTGAAGCCGTACTGGTAGCCCAAATCGTAAAAAGACCAAAAGCCTAAATTAATGATCAGCCCGCTCGCCCATATACATCCTAACGCCAAAATCGGGAGCAATGTTAAGATTGATCCGTTTGCGGTAGTGCATGAAGATGTTGAAATTGGCGAGGGCACACATATCATGTCGCACGCGACAATAATGGATGGCTCCCGACTTGGAAAAAATTGCCGGATCTTTCCAAATGCTGTTATTAGTGGAATTCCGCAAGACCTGAAATTTGTTGGTGAACATACTACTGCTGAAATAGGGGATAATACAACCATCCGCGAAAGTGTGACGGTAAACCGGGGAACACGCGCAGCCGGAAAAACTGTAGTTGGAAGCAATTGCCTGTTGATGGCGTATAGCCATGTTGCCCATGATTGTATATTGGGTAACTCAGTGATACTGGCAAACTCGGTGCAACTTGCCGGGCATGTAGAGGTTGGAGACTTTGCAGTTCTTGGTGGACTTTCGGGTGCTCACCAATTTACCCGTATTGGCGCGCATACTTATATCGCCGGAAGTACCGTTATCCGCAAAGACATTCCGCCATATGTAAAGGCCGCAAGAGAGCCTATGAGTTATATGGGTGTTAACATTGTTGGCTTACAACGATGCGCATTCGATGACATGGTAATCAAACGAATTTCCGAGATATACCACATACTTTTTGTTGAAAAAAATACGACTACGCACGCGCTGGAAGTCATATCATCCACATTCGACACCAGCCCTGAACGGGATGCAATCCTGGACTTTATAAAGAGCTCAAAAACGGGCATCATCAGGAGACCGTCCAAAACCTCCAATGATGAGGATAACGTTTTCTGACGCCGGAAAGCGCTTCAACCGCGACTGGATCTTCAGGCATTTTACCTACACGTTTAATCTCGGCGAATCTTACGCGATTACCGGCCCGAATGGAAGCGGCAAGAGCACCCTGCTTCAATCGCTGAGCGGAAGCATGGAGATCAGCGAAGGATCTGCCGTGTGGAGCGCAAATACGCAAACAAGCAAAGCCGCGCCCTTAGAAATCGACAAAGAAAACATTCACCAGTATGTTGCCATTGCAGCGCCATACCTGGAGATGATAGAAGAGATGACTGCAACTGAATTTCTTCAATTTCATAGCCGGTTCAAAAAGCTGGCTGAGGGTATCACGATCCCCGAGATACTGGCTATTGTAGAACTTGAAAAAGCCGGGAATAAACAAATTCGTTATTACTCTTCAGGTATGAAGCAGCGGGTAAAACTTGCCCAGGCATTTTTTTCGGCTGTGCCGATTCTTTTGCTCGACGAACCGTGCACCAACCTTGATGAGAGTGGCTACCGGCTGTACAATAAGTTGATAGAGCAATACGGTGCAGGAAAAACGATTGTCGTTAGCAGTAACGATACCAACGAATATGCTTTTTGTACCCACCGCATAAAAGTGCAGGATTTTAAGTGAGCAAGGGGCTTAGCCGTGCCCCCTGCTCGCAATCAGTAAATTCAGGTCGGTGAACTTTAGATCAAACCTTTGACTCAGGTAGAAATTTGTAAGGTGTCCTTTATACAGGTATATGCCGTGCCTTAGGTTGAAGTTGTGCCAAACCATCTCATCAAACCCGCCTTCTTCACTCACGTTCAGCAGCAAAGGCATTAGTACGTTGCTGATTGCCTGGCTTGCGGTTCGGGCAAATCCACTTGGGATATTTGGAACACAGTAATGAATTACACCGTGCTTGATGCAGGTAGGGTGCTCATGGGTGGTAATCTCGCTGGTTTCAAAACAACCTCCGCGATCAATGCTTACGTCGATAATAACACTTCCCGGACGCATTGCCTGTACCATATCTTCGGTTACAATAAGTGGGGCGCGACCGTACGTATTGCTGATTGCACCTACCGCCACTTCGCAGGTTTTGAGTTGCTTGGCCAATATTTTAGGCTCAATTACGCTGGTCCACACCCGGATACCCAGGTTATTCTGCAATCGCTTCAGCCGGTACACATCATTGTCGAAAACCTTTACCGAAGCGCCTAATGCTAAAGCCGTTCGGGTAGCAAATTCCCCCACAACTCCCGCACCTATTATAATCACCTTTGTTGGCGGAATGCCACTTATACCGCCCAGCAATACGCCTTTACCACTGTTTGCACTGCCGAGATACTGTCCTGCGATAAGCATGACTGCGCCGCCGGCAATTTCACTCATACTTCTTACAATCGGGTAGGTTCCACTGTCGTCCTTCAGGTTTTCAAAACTTAACCCGGTTATGCGTTTCTCCATCATCTTCCTCAGCAGATCACTTTTCATTGCCGAAAGGTGAATGGGAGAAATGATGGTTTGGTTTAGTTGCAGGAGTGGAATATCTTCTTCGATAACAGGTGCACTCTTTACCAGGATTGGCGAACGAAAAACCTCTTCGCGGTCGTATGTGATTTTTGCACCTGCTTCGCTATAATCTTTGTCGGTGTATTTACTTCCGTCACCAGCGGTATGTTCCATAGTTACCTGGTGACCATTACTGACGAGTACATTAACACCTTCAGGAGTAAGTGCTATCCGGTTTTCCTGGAAAGCTGTTTCCTTTGGAATGCCAAGGTGTAATACAGCGCCCTGGGGTTTTACATCCAGTTTTTCCTCGAGGGTTTCGTAATTGAATGATGTACTTACAATAGGTTTAACACTTGACATGAGGCCTTTTAGACTGGTTTTTCGAAGTAAAAAAATTGATTATAACGGGTATTCGCCCGACTAAAGCTAAGACGTTTTTATGGAAATATGGTTCCTGTATTTAAGCTAATGCAGGTGCCGAAATCCGGCGGTAATCATCCTCCTGTATGCTTAAATAAAGGTGCAGCGTATGCTCAGGCAGGAGGTCAATTGCGCGATCCGGCCACTCTACCAGGCAAAGGTTGTTACTATAAAGTGGGTCTTCAACCCCGGCCTGTATGGCTTCCTCTTCATCCCTGAGCCTATACCAATCCATATGATATATGGTACCAATGCCGGGGCTGCTATATTCATTAATAATTGCATATGTGGGACTACCTACGGCAGATGTTACCCCAAGTACATCGCAGAGACTGTGAATGAAAGTTGTTTTACCTACGCCCATTGCGCCATGAAAAGCCCACACCGGGTAAGCTTTAGCCAAAGCATAAACCTGTTTTGCTACTTGTTCCAGGCTGGCTTTCGTGAAACTGATCTCCATGTTGCAAACCTACGCCACCAATTGCAGTTAAACCAATGATTATAAGAGAGAGGTGGGTAACGTTGAAGCAATTAGCAACTTCCTGTTTATTCCATTACAGCAATTGAAAACTTATCAAAAAGATAAAAAAGTTCATTTGCAACATGGTATATAAGATAACTGCCGTGTCAAACCTTTTCGCACAAATGGTAAAGTAATTTTGTAAAAAGGGCAGGATCACTGCCGTGCCTCCGGCAACATGCCGGAGGAGTATCAAAGAACTTAAGGTAATTCAGACGACTATGGAAAAGGTAAATTGGAAAGTAGAGGGCATGACGTGCAGCAATTGCGCACTTTCCGTAAATAAAGTACTCACCAGGCAAGGTATGAAGGATGTTGCGGTAAATGCAATCACCGGCGACGTGGCCTTTAATACGACTGATACAAATGGTTCGCTTGAAAAAGCAAAGAAGAATATCGAGGACCTTGGTTATACCATTGTTGCCGACCATTTGGCGCCGGTGGAAAAAAAGAAAAAATTCCTGGACACCACCTGGAAAAAATTCGTTTTCTGCCTGCCGTTTACGTTGGTACTTATGGCCGGTCACCTCGGCATGTGGGCAGGAATTCACTTTCTGCACAACCCCTACCTGCAACTGGCGTTATGCCTGCCCGTATACATTGTAGGTATGGATTTCTTCGGAAAAAGCGCGCTACGCAGTCTGCGGAGCGGGGTGCCAAATATGAATGTGCTGATCGCCATTGGCGCAACAGCAGCTTTCATATATAGTATTATTGGCACCATCACCAACGACCCATCAAAGATTTTCTATGAAACGGCGGCGTCTATATTAACCATTGTATTTTTTGGTAACTGGCTCGAAGATTTCTCGATCGAAAAAACCCAGAAGTCGATAAACGATCTTACAAAACACCAGGTGGTTATGGCCAATATGATCGCCTACGACGATCAGCATAACGAAAACATCTTCCCAATCGAAAATACTCACCTAAAAGTAGGTGACCTCATACTGGTGAAAGCAGGTGAGCAGGTGCCTATGGATTGCAAGGTGCTTACCGGTGAAGCCGAAGTTAACGAGGCCATTATCAGCGGCGAAAGTCTGCCTGTTTTTAAAAAACAAAACGATGTGCTTATAGGCGGAAGTGTTATCGCTAATGGCACTATTAAAGCTTACGTAACAGCAGTTGGTAAAGACACCGTTTTAAATGGGATTGTTGACATGATGAAACGGGCACAGGGACATAAACCTCCGGTACAGCAACTCGCCGATAAGATCAGCGGAATATTTGTGCCCGTTGTTCTTTCCATTGCCGTTTTAACCATTGCCGGTAATTACTTCCTGGCTGAGCATTCGTTCCAGGAGAGCCTGATGCGATCCATTGCGGTGCTGGTTATTGCCTGCCCTTGCGCCATGGGTCTCGCCACCCCGGCAGCAATTGCCGTCGGTCTTGGCCGTGCAGCAAGACAAGGCATCTTGTACACTGACTCAAAAAGCATGGAACTTTTTAGAACAGTAAAGCAAATGGTATTTGATAAAACCGGCACACTTACTACCGGGCAGTTTAAAGTGTCCGCATATAAACACCTCGAAGGCGATGAAGAAAGTTTTCGCAGGCTCGTTTATTCGCTGGAAAAGTTTTCTAATCACCCCATAGCGAAAAGCATTTCCAGCCAATGGAAAACGACCGATCCGCTTAAGTGGAAGAAAATCGAAGAACTGCGCGGGTTAGGCATGCAGGGGCAGGATAAAGAAGGCAATACTTTTATGATCGGTTCCGGCAAGATACATCCGGCCATCGCCAGTGATGAACACCAGTTGTATGTTGTTAAAAACGGGGCTGTAATCGGCTGGCTCGACATAGCCGATGAAATAAGGCCCGAAGCCGCAGAAGTAATGGCTTTCTGCCGAAAGCACCAGATCAGAACAATCCTGTTGAGCGGGGATACGCCGGACAAATGCAAAGCAGTTGCTGAGCAATTGAACATTGATGAAGTATATGCCGGGCAAACCCCTCAACAGAAACTTGAAAAAATTGATCAACTGAGTTCCGTTGCCCCAACGGTAATGGTCGGTGATGGCATCAACGATGCGCCTGCGCTTGCAAGAGCATCGATCAGCGTGTCATTGAGCGCAGCATCCCAACTCGCCATCCAAAGTGCATCTGTGGTGTTAATGAACAATGGCCTGAAGAAACTACCGATGGCAATGCAACTTGGAAAACACACTTATGGCACGGTAAAGAGCAACCTGTTTTGGGCCTTTCTGTACAACATCATCGCGATCCCCATTGCAGCAGTTGGTTTACTTACACCTACCGCAGGAGCACTTGTAATGGGTCTGAGCGATGTGGTGCTGGCCGGTAACTCACTTTGGTTAAACTGGAAGAAACTCGACTAAGTGCAACATACATTAGCAACTCGGGGTTATTTCTTCAACTAACTTCGCCTAACACCTTAACACTAAATTTTTATCGTGCCTGCCCCGCTGGAACTGCTCAAACTACATTGGGGACACACCGCCTTCAGGTCAATCCAGGAAGAGATCATCACATCAGTACTGGCGGGCAACGACACCCTTGCACTTCTGCCTACCGGTGGTGGCAAGTCGATTTGTTTTCAAATTCCCGCATTGATGCAGCCGGGCCTTTGTCTTGTTATCAGCCCACTTATTGCATTGATGAAGGACCAGGTGGAGCAGCTAAGACGACGGAACATTCCGGCACTTTCCATACACAGCGGAATGACGTTTTTCGACGTTGAAGGGGTGCTTCAGAATGCTGCATTCGGACAGTATAAGTTTTTATACGTTTCACCGGAACGACTCGAGACAAGCCTGTTCAGGTCATTCCTTCCTAGATTAAACATCACCCTGGTTGCTGTAGATGAGGCGCATTGTATTTCGCAATGGGGTTATGATTTCCGGCCAGCCTATCTGAAGATTGTTCAATTAAGAGAAGAGCTGGGAAAGGTTCCTGTTCTTGCATTAACAGCTTCAGCAACGGCTGCAGTACAGGATGACATCTGTTCCAAACTGAATTTTAAACAGTCGAGCATATTCCGGCAGTCGTTTGAACGGCCTAATCTTTCCTACAGCGCGTTCAATGCAGATAGTAAACTCAATAAATTACTCGATATACTAAGGAAAGTTCCGGGCTCCGCCATCGTTTATTGTAACAGGCGTAAACGGTGTAAGGAAATCGCACAGGAACTTGTCCGCAACAATATCGTGGCCGATTTCTATCACGCGGGCTTGTTGCAGGAGGAACGAAATAAGAAGCAGGAAAGCTGGATAAAGAACCGTACAATGGTAATGGTTTGCACCAATGCATTTGGCATGGGGATCGACAAACCTGATGTTAGAACGGTGATCCATATGGATGTACCGGATAGTCTTGAAAGCTATTACCAGGAGGCAGGCCGTGCCGGCAGGGATGGCAACCGCTCTTTTGCGGTATTGCTCTACCGGGAAAGGGAGTTGATGGATCTTGCTCATTCCCCCGAAGTGCGTTACCCGCCCGTCGATGAAATCAGGAAGATATACCAGGCGCTCGCCAACTTTCTTCAACTGCCGGTGGGCGCTGGCGAAGGTCTTTATTTCGAATTCCACCTTAACGACTTTGTGCGGCAGTTTGAACTGGATATTTTCCTGGTGATGGCTGCACTAAAAGCGCTTGAGCAGGATGGGCACCTCACGTTTAGCGAACAGGTGTTTATTCCGGCGAAACTTGGCTTCACCTGCGACAAAGAATCGCTTGACCAGTTTCAGCAGGCGCATCCTGAACACCAGGAACTTCTAAAAACCCTGTTGCGTACATACCATGGCATATTCGACAATGTTGTTTCAATAAGTGAGTCATTGCTCTGCCGGCTTACAGGAATGAACGCGGAAGTGCTACGTTCCAGGTTCGCAATGTTGGAAGGGTTTGGCATTTTGAAATACTACCCGCAGAAGGAAACCCCGCAGGTCTACTTCAACCAGAACAGGGCACCCGCAGCATACCTCAGTTTCAACCAGGCGGCTTACTTCGAAAGAAAGTTACAGTTCAAAAAACGGATCGATGCCATGCTGGCCTATGTGCGCTTACAAGCCGCATGCAGAAGCACTTTCATTGGAAATTATTTTGGCGATACCAACCTGAGCCGCTGCGGAGTTTGCGATAATTGCCTTCAACTTAAAAACCTTCAACTGTCTAAAGAAGACTTCCTGTCTATTCAAACAAAAATTCTTGAAACCATACCAGAATCAGGTATCGAAGTAAAGACACTTATCGACCAGCTTTCGGGCATTAAAAAAGAAAAACTCTGGAAAGTGTTAGACTACTTGCACGCAGAAAAGCTGTTGATTATGCACAACCCTGGTATTGTCAGCCGGGTGCATGCATAATCAAGGAGCTGTTATCCCTTCAATTTATTTTGATGCGCATTCAACAAGCAGTTCCGGTTTTAAAACCAGCTTTTTTTACGGCTGGTGCGTCCGCCAAGTCCGAGCGCACCCAACAGGCTGCGGGTAATTATGTTTGCTGCAGTTTTCCCTACGCTTTTTACCACCGGGTTATCAAAAAATCCGGGTTCTTCTTTGGCAGCTTTCTTACCTGCTTTTGCTTCTTCAATCACTTCCCGTTCGCGAAGCGTTTTGGAGGCAGCCTCTTCTAACTTCTCGTTTAAGATCTCGTAAGCGCTTTCACTGTCTATAACCTGGTTGTACTTGGCAACCAGCTTGCTGTTTTGGGTCAGGCTTTCGATTTCGTTAGCACTTAAGATATCCATCCTGCTGCGCGGCGGCCGAAGCATTACATGTACAAGCGGGGTTGGTATGCCCTTTTCGTTAAGCATTGTTACCAGTGCCTCACCTATGCCCAGGCCGGTTATCAGGTCCTCCGTTTTATAGTACTGGGTTTCGGGGTAGTTTTCAGCCGTTTGTTTTATTACTTTCCGGTCAACGGCGGTAAATGCCCGCAACGCGTGCTGAACCTTCATACCCAACTGGCCAAGTACGCCTGCGGGTACATCCATCGGGTTTTGTGTTACAAAAAATATCCCGATCCCTTTTGAGCGAATGAGCTTGATGACCGTTTCAATTTGCTGCATCAATGCAGCACTGCCTTCCTGGAAAATCAGGTGGGCCTCATCAATAAACATCACCAGTTTGGGTTTGTCCAGGTCGCCTTCTTCGGGCGATACTGCATAAAGTTCAGCAAGCAGCTGCAGCATAAACGTGGAAAACAGTTTTGGCTTATCCTGCAGGTCGGTAACCCTTAAAACGTTAATCACCCCTCTCCCATCGTCACTTATGCGCATTAGGTCATCAACGTCAAAACTGCGCTCGCCAAAAAAAACATCAGCACCCTGTTGTTGCAGTTCTACCACCTTACGCAATATCGTTCCGGTACTTGTAGTTGAAATTTTGCCATAGCTTTTTTCAAGATCTGCTTTGCCTTCATCGCCGATATATTGGAGCACTTTTATAAAGTCTTTCAGGTCGAGAAGCGGCAGCTTATGGTCGTCGCAATATTTAAAAATTATGGCTACAAGCCCGCCTTGGGTATCATTCAATCCAAGGATCTTTGTTAGTAGCACCGGTCCAAATTCAGTTACCGTTGCCTTCAGCTTAACCCCGCCTGAATTGGTTAACGTCATCAGTTCAACGGGGTAGCCCGATGGCGAATAGTTTATACCGATCATGTTGCTCCGCTCGGTAATTTTTTCGTTTAAGGTTCCCGGCATTGCTATACCACTGAGGTCGCCTTTGATATCAAGCAGCAGGGTAGGAACACTTGCGTCGCTTAATGCTTCACTCATCATCTGGAGCGTTTTTGTTTTACCGGTGCCCGTGGCCCCTGCAATCAATCCATGACGGTTCATTGTTTTTAAAGGCAGGAAAACATCAGCACCCGGTACAACTTCTCCGTTAAACATTGCACCTCCAATTTTTACACTATCACCCTTAAATGTATAGCCGGCTGCAATAGCTGCTGCAAACGTTTGTTTATCTGGCATCATCAGAAATTTTTAAGGAAGTTACGATATACGCAAACTTAGGATTTGGGAAATTTTTTATGGACCGGGCAGAATACCACTAATGAAGCTTTACTTGCGTCGCACTCTTGTACGGTTTAACTTTATTGAGCAATGCAACATAACGCATTGAAAATAATCCATCCACTATGCTTTGGTTTCTTGCTGCTTTAATCCTGGGTCTTAGCTTTTACCGGCTTTATATGTATGTGCGTAAAGTAAAAAACTACTACAAGGTGGCTGCAACAATCGTAGGTAATGACATCAAGACTGTAGAAGATCCGCTGATGGGACCAAAGTATTTCTATGCCCCGATTGTTGAATTCACCGATAAATCGGGCGAATTAAAACAGATGATCTGCGGGGAAGACAATCCCGGAAGACCCATATATAAAGATGGAGCAAAACTTACCTTGCTGGTTCATCCCGACGATGCAAGCCGTTTCCTGGTGCACGACTTTGTAAATGGCTACCTCATACCGGTGATCTGGATCATCATCGGTGTAAGCATTGTGCTCATCCCTTACATCTTCCCGGAAACGTTTAAATAGTTTCTCCCTTCAGCTGAAACGGTATATGTAGTGGAGCGTCGCCCGTCCGACTGGCTCAGCCCTGCCGTCTATAATCAATTCCACTTCGATCTCAAACGACATGAGAATTAATAAAACCTTCAGTTTGAAGACCGAAGATGCTTGTTGCTTTGCCGATGAACTGATTGCGACGCCCGTCCGTCTGGCATCCGGGCGGGCAAGGATGATGCTATGAAAAACAATGCTGGTACTTAAAAAAATTTCAACCAAAAAGATGTTGGTAAACCTTAGGCGTAGCTGGGCGGGTAACCAAAGCCGCATCTATGTTACAATAGCTAATCACCAGAAAAAAGCCGTTAGCATTCGACGCTGTTATCCCTGCATTCGCACTATAAGTCTTCTTCGCGCTCGAGCATCAAAATAGCGCCCTGTGGAACAATATAATATTTGTCGCCCTGGTACATTACTTCCGTTGCGCCGCTCAACAGGAAGATTGCAAGATCACCTTCCCTGGCCTGTAACGGTATATACTTTACCTGCTCCTCTTCCGATTTCCAGGGCTCGTTTTCCGCCGGCATCGGAATGGCATAGCCTGGACCCGTCTTGATTACGTAACCTTGTTGCACCTTCTCTTTGTCCTGCACACCAAGCGGAAGATAAAGACCACTTTCGGTACGATCCTCCGGTTTCGCCAGTCGTATCAGTACCCGGTCGCCAATTACCACTACCTTCTTCAATTTATTATCGTTCGTTAGTACCATGCTTTATGCTTTAACCAGCTGCAAAATTACAGGGTTGGCATGCTGTTTATAAAAGTTATTCGTGCACTAAATTGCTGAGACCGCGTAAATAGTGTATTAACAAATATTTACCGGCAACTTGTATAGCTTCGGTGCGATGTTCTAACTTTAATACGTAACTATTCAAAAATAAAATCATGGAATCAAGAAAATACAAAATTCTCCTTTGCGAAGACGATACCAACCTCGGAATGGTACTGAAAAACTACCTTGAATTGAATGATTATGATGTGGTGCTTGAACGTGATGGCCGGTTGGGACTTGCAGCTTTTCAGCGCGAAAAATTTGATATCTGTCTGCTTGATGTAATGATGCCAAACATGGATGGTTTTACCCTTGCTGAAGAGATCAGGGATGTTGACCCGGATATTCCATTATTTTTCCTGAGTGCAAAAACCATGAAAGACGATATTATCCAGGGCTATAAACTTGGCGCCGACGACTACATTACAAAACCTTTTGACAGCGAAGTTCTGCTGCTAAAGATCAAAGTAATACTGAAGCGCAATGAAGAAGAAAACAAAATTAACGAGAACATCCAGTTCGACCTGGGCAGCTATCACTTCAACCCGAAACTTCGTCAACTGAGCCGTGGCACCGTTACCAACACGCTATCGCCAAAGGAAAATGAACTGTTGAAAATGTTGGCTGAGCACAAAAACGACTTGTTGCCACGCGAACAGGCACTTAAGAAAATCTGGGGTAGCGATACTTACTTTAATGGCAGAAGTATGGACGTATACATTGCCAAACTCCGTAAATACCTGAAAGACGATCCGGATATCGAAATTGTAAACATCCATGGTAATGGCTTCAGGTTGGTTGCACCGGTTGCACCTGCCGAAGCTTAGCAGCATTGTTTAAATAATCAAAAAGAGGCCGTCTCAAAACTAAAGTTTGAGGCGGCTTTTTCTATTAGGCTGTATACGTTCCTATACTACTGTGAATTTTTCTATCTATATTCTCGTTGATCCTTTCTGGTTGTTATGCTTTA
>NZ_SMSK01000023.1 GCF_004354985.1 Segetibacter sp. 3557_3
ATTGAGGTGTATAATGGGGAGGGTGAGCGAACGTGGGCAGCGGAATACGACATCTATGGCCGGATCCGGACTCAGCTCGAGGGCAAAGCAGCAGATTGTCCCTTCCGCTACCAGGGACAATACGAGGATGAAGAAACCGGGTTATATTACAACCGCTTTCGCTACTACTCCCCCGATGAAGGCATCTACCTCAGCCAGGACCCTATCGGGCTTGCAGGTGGGATGCAGTTGTATGGATATGTGAAGGATGTGAACAGTGGGGTGGACGTGTGGGGGTTGAGTGAGTGTGCAAGAGTCGAATATATCAACTTAAAAAATCTTCGTTGGACTCAACGAACTGCCGGCGGGCGGGGGCGAGCAGATGTAATGAGAGCAAGCATGAAAGTTAATGGATACAAAGGTGACCCAATTGATGTAGTTGAAACACCCGTCGGACTTGTGACAGTTGATCATACTCGAGCTGCAGTCGCTCTCGAACTTGGCATCACCCAAATACCTGCACGAATTCATAAATTATCAGAGACCCTTCCATCAGAAATGGCCGGAAGGTTTGGAAATTCAAAAACATGGGGCGATGCGATAGCCTATCGGGCAAGCACACAAACGCCTCCACTACCTCCAACAGGAACCACAACTCCTCCAAAGCTTCCAAAACCCGTTATCTAAAATGGTAAACAAACAGATAATCTTACCTAAAAGCTACCACTGGATCATTAACAAACAACTAGTTGGGTTCAAAGCGTTTTCGCAACTTGAGCCTTGGTTTTTTCTTTTACCTGGCGATTGCTTTTGGGCGAATGAAAAATGGAGTAACTCCTCCCAAGAAAAATTGTTTGTTTTTGCGAAGCGCCAGGATAATGATGATCTCGCATGTTTCAAAGTCTTGGAAAACGGAGTTGTAGAGTCCGTTTATTTGATCCATGGTTGGACGTCAAGCGGGTTTGATATAATTGAGCGATTTGATAGTTTATGGGGATGGCTTCAACTTGTGGTAAAGGATATTGAAGAATGGATTGCAGAACTTGACTAGACTATGATCTTCCAGTCTTCATTGTTCGAGTGTATTCCTCGCAATGATCTCTAGATCAAAATGTTTCAACCGTTCCAATACCCAATACCTCAATACCTAATTCAATCCGCAAATACGTCATATGGCAATACCATCACCCAACTCCCGTCCCATCCGGTCATTCCAAAAACTTCAACGCTTATATACATACTATAACGCACCGTAGTTTTGTCCTATCCAATTACCCTATAGCCTTTCTGAAAAACCATATCCAACTATCTAAAACCACATGTTGCCTTTGCCGCTGAAAACCAATGGCAACCAAAACACAAAAGATTGATCCCGCCTAACCGCGGGATTTTTTTATTTACAACGGTAAGGCGCCAACCTTAGTCTCCTCGTAAGTATCTCAGGACATACGCATACGCAAATGCGTAATTCGACATCTGCAAATTGGATTACCCAATTAACTTCATTCAACCACCTCTGCGCATCCTCTCACTTCTCTGCGGTTCAATCTGCAAACCCACCAGTCCGCTCTCCCTTAATACCTCAATACCCAATACCTAAATACCTAACTCAATCCGCAATCCGCGAATCGTTTTCCCCCTTAATACCTCAGTACCCAATACCTCAATACCTCTCTCCACTCCGAAATACCTAATACGGCAATACCACCCAACTCCCGTCCCATCCGGTCATTCCAAAAACTTCAACGCTCATATACACACTACAATGCACCGTAGTTTTGTCCTATCCAATTACCCTATAGCCTTTCTGAAAAACCATATCCAACTATCTAAAACCACGTGTTGCCTTTGCCGCTGAAAACCAATGGCAACCAAAACACAAAAGATTGATCCCGCCTAACCGCGGGATTTTTTTATTTACAACGGTAAGCCGCCAACCTGAGTCTCCTCGTAAGTATCTCAGGACATACGCATACGCACATGCGTAATTCGACATCTGCAAATTGGATTACCCAATTAACTTCAATCAACCACCTCTGCGCATCCTCTCCTCTTCTCTGCGGTTCAATCTGCAAATCCACCAGTCCGCTCTCCCTTAATACCTCAATACCCAATACCTAAATACCTAACTCAATCCGCAATCCGCAATCCGCCATCCGCAAATCCGCCATCCGCAAATCTGCAATCATAAGACATCAAAATTGGTGGTTGCTGAAGGGTATAAACTCATTCTCATTTTATAACTTGTATACCGTTTCACGGTAATCTTCAACTATGATCACCAGTTGGTAATGTGTGCTGGTATCGTGTATCAATCAACGACAAATGACAGCCGACGAAATACGACATGTTTGCATAGAAAGCGCAAAGGCTTACTACGAGTATCTTCAAGAGAACGAAAAAGGGATGCAACAGGTCGATGTTTATGACTTACAATACTTACCCGATCCTGACGTCATAATCAAGCTTCGATTGTCAGCTAAGCTGTTTGATACCGAAACCATTAGTTTCAAGCTAAGCCACGCTAATAAAACTTATGGTATTGGACCCATTAAGGTAATTGAGTACGACGGCGACAAAAACATCCTCGTTATAAAACCAGCGGAAGAGCTTAAAGCTGAATTCGTTAATCTCAAAGCCAGAGATGTTAAGATCGTTTCTGACCTAAAGTTTCTTATAGAACGGGTAAAGAAGTGGTATGAGGTCAATGGTGCAGATCTGGCGCTACCTCAAAAAGCATCGAGGCTAAAAGAAAGCCTCGGCAATATCAAATACGTAGCAAAAAAACCATCTGCTGTTCAACAGGTTTCAATTAAAAATATTTTCACCAACCCATTCTCATATGTATGGGGCGCGCCGGGAACAGGTAAAACGCAATTTGTTTTATCATACGCATTACTGCACTATTTAAGCCACAGCAAAAGAGTAGCTATTCTCGCACCAACCAATAATGCAATAGAACAGGTTTTGAGAGGAGTGCTCGAGATGTCAGATTTAGCAGGTATACAACGCACCAGGTTTCTGCGCCTCGGAACGCCGTCAAAAACGTTTGCTGAGGAATATCCAGAAGTCTGCGAAGAAAAAAGTACACAGCGTAAGCTGACCACATTAGATAAACAAATCGGTATCGTTGAGCAAGCAATCAACCTGCTGACCCGGGTAAACCTGCTAAAACAAAGTACTTTTTACCTGTCTGAGATCGGCAAGCTCACTGTGCTTAAAAGTACGTTAGATATTATAAGCGAGAGGCTGGAAATCTCGGATGCTTATATCAGGGAAACAGAGCTTGAAATCAATAAAGTCGACAAAGAGCTCACAGCAATTCAAAGACAAATTCAATACGTCGATCATTCGGGATGGTCGCTGATGAAAACAATTAAGCAGTTGTTTGCGCCGTCGCGTTACACCCGGATCCCACTAGCAACGCTAAAAATCGAATATCTTAATGTTACAACTAAAAAAGAGCAGTTAGATGAATATTTAAATAACGGGTATAACAACAAGCTACAGTTAGACATAGAGAAACAGGACATCCGGCAAGCAATAGATCAGAAATTGCAGGCTATTCAAGAGTATATAAGTCTGCTCATGGCAGGTGCCGATGTGATACCGGAGATGACCCTGGAAAACATAGCGCCAATAAAGCAACAACTACAGCGGTTTGTTAATCAAGAAGCAGCATCCATCGCGGCAGACCAACACATATATGCTGAATACCGCCATTACACTGTTGAACAGCTAACGCAACAATTGGCAGATTTAAAGCAAACATACGATAGCATAAAGGAACTTTCTACCGAGGAGCGTATCAAATCAACCGATGTAATTGCATGTACATTAGACGGTTATATTGGAAGGTTCCTGGATAAGAAACTAAAGGTGGATCACTTCTTTTTAGATGAAGCGGGGTATGCTAACATGATAAAGGCGCTAACACTTTTTACCAACGACACTCCTGTAACGTTCCTGGGAGATCATAAACAATTGCCACCCGTTTGTGAGATAAATGACACAGACATACAACAAAACGAAAAACTTCACAACACTTTTTTGTGGTCTCAGTCCGCTATTCACCTCGAGTCTGTATTTCTTAAAAATTTAGATGCAGTTAGAAATGAGTACCTGCAAAATCAGCCTTGTACTCAAACCATCATGGTAAGGACGGCACTAAACTCAACTTTTCGTTTTGGACCTAATCTGGCTGCGGTACTCAGCAGGCACGTTTATGAAAATGACTTTATTTCGCAAGCCGGAAAAGACCAAACCTCCATAAGCGTTATAGATGCAAAAAAACAAGAAGGTGCTAAAAGCAGGATAAGTATCAATGAAGTTTACGCGATTAAAAAAATCACATCAGGATTAGATCACGACGACTATGTAATTCTTACCCCGTATTCCAAACAGTTGCAATTGCTGGGCGAATACCTACCTGATGACCGTAGCAATCTCAGGATATTAACCGTGCACGGATCCCAGGGAAGGGAATGGCGAACCGTCATACTAAGTGTGGTAGATACCTATGATAAATGGTTTGTAGACTCAACCTCGCCACGATCAAAGGGACTAAACCTGATTAATACGGCTGTTAGCCGAGCAAAAAAGGAGCTCATCATTGTTTGCGATAAAGCTTACTGGAAGTATCAGCCAACACAGCTGATAACAGATTTATTAAAAACCGCTGAGCAGTATGCATAAGTACCTGACGGCCCCACCAAATTACACTGCAGCAGTTTCTATCTGCAAACAAGAGACCAGGATCTAATCCGGGTTCCAATGCACGGCGAACGGTACCAGCTTCTATAAACAAAAATCCCGCAGTTACGCGGGACCAAGCTTTTTTCGTTTCGGTTGCTACCGGTTTTCAGCAGCAACATCAAAACAGTGGTTTTGAATAATTGGATATGGCTTTTCTAAAACGGCTAAAGAATAATTGGATGACACAAAATTATGGTTGCTTGCTCCACTCGCACAACTGCTGAGGTTTTTGAAATAACCGGATGGGACGGGAGTTGGTTAAGGTGTACGAAAATGCGGTGTTCAGGTAAGGGATCCGCAAATGCCGGCTATAAAAACCCCAAACGAAAGGCGATCTTCGCAATAGTGAAGAAGCCAAAACACAGCCACTACGCCCGCCAACCGGAAATCAGGATCAAAGTTGCTAATTTCACAGATGTCATTGTTTACGCGGTTATTTAAACGCACCACTACACCAATCACCAATAATGAGCAGCTGTCTTTTAAAGATCGCCTTGCAGCACTCAGAAACCTTCCGGCTTTTTTTAAGCTTGTCTGGCAAACCAGCAAGTGGATGACGATTGTAAATGCGCTCCTGCGGATTGTGCGCGCTGCCACCCCGCTTGCCATTTTATATGTTGGAAAACTCATTATTGATGAGGTGATTTCGCTGAGCCAAAACCCCGGGAGCGAGTCGCACCGCTATTTGTGGGAACTTCTTGCACTCGAGTTTGGACTTGCAATCGCATCCGACAGTCTTGCCCGCGCGATCACGCTGATGGATAGCCTGCTTGGCGACCTGTTTTCCAATCACTCCTCGATAAAGATCATGCGACATGCAGCCACCCTTGACCTCGACCAATTCGAGAATGCAGCATTTTACGACAAGCTGGAGCGGGCACGCCAACAGACCGTTGGGCGCACCATCCTGTTGTCGCAGGTGCTCGAGCAGGTGCAGGACCTCATTACAATGGGCTTCCTGGCTGCAGGGTTGCTGGTGTTTAATGTCTGGCTGATGGTACTGTTGCTGGTCGCAATCATTCCCGCCTTTTTGGGCGAAGCTTATTTCAACGACAAAACCTATGCACTCAGTCGCCGGCAAACCCCCGAAAAACGCGAGCTGGATTATGTGCGCTTTCTCGGTGCCAGCGACGAAACCGCTAAGGAGATAAAGGTTTTTGACCTGTCCGATTTCCTGATCCGCCGCTTCAAGACGTTGTCGGGAAAATTTTACCAGGACAATAAAAGCCTTGCCATCCGGCGATCGGTATGGGGCGCATTGCTGGCAATGCTGGGTAGTGCCGGTTATTACGGTGCTTATGTATTCATCATCGTTCGCGCCGTAAGCGGAACCATCACCATCGGAGATCTTACTTTTTTGGCGGGTTCTTTCCGGCAATTACGTGGGCTGCTTGAAGGAGTCCTCATCCGGTTTACCAGTGTTTCCCAGGGAGCCGTTTACCTTAGCGACTTTTTTGAATTCTTCGAAATCAAACCAAAGATCGTTGCTGCTGAAAATCCATTGCCCTTTCCGCGACCGATCAAACAAGGTTTCACTTTCGAAAATGTTGGATTTAAATATACAAATTCCGAGAAGTGGGCAAACCGGCATTTAAACTTCACCCTGCACCCTGGTGAAAAGATCGCACTCGTTGGCGAAAATGGTGCGGGCAAGACTACCCTGGTAAAGTTGCTCGCCCGGTTGTACGACCCCAGCGAGGGCAGGATACTGCTCGATGGCAAGGACCTTCGCGAATACAACCTTGAACAGCTACGGTTAAACATCGGCATCATTTTCCAGGATTATCTCCGGTTCCAGATGACAGCCTCGCAGAATATTGCCGTCGGTAATATTGCCGAACAGAACAACCGGCCCGAAATCGTGAGTGCTGCTAAACAAAGCCTTGCACATCCATTGATTGAAACCCTTCATGAAAAATATGATCAAATGCTTGGTCGGCGCTTTAAACAAGGGGTAGACCTTTCGGGCGGTGAGTGGCAAAAAATTGCCCTTGCACGCGCTTACCTTCGCGACGCCCAGCTGCTTATCCTCGACGAACCTACTGCCGCGCTTGATGCACGTGCAGAGTTTGAAGTGTTTCAACGGTTTGCCGAACTTACCAGGGGAAAAACCGCCGTGCTCATCTCGCACCGGTTCTCAACAGTGCGTATGGCCGATCGTATCCTGGTGCTGGAGAAAGGCCAGCTGATCGAACTGGGAAGTCATGAAGACTTGCTGGAACTTGACGGACGCTATGCGGAACTGTTTCATTTGCAGGCGGCCGGATACCGTTAACCGAAACGCAGATATACTCCACGTAACCCGTTTAGTGCTGGTAATGCTGCGTTAGCAACTTGGTTTGCTTCAACTTAACGGGGCTCCCGCTCAGCAACATGCGCTATCCTTCAAAAAGCAACGGAGCAATTCAACGCTAAATTCATTATCAGATTTCAGTGCTTACGCCTGATTAGCCTTTCGGCAGTCCTGCATGCATACTATTGTTGTTGAACATTGCATCCCAAGTTCAAAATTTGTATTTTGATCAAAAAAATCAATCATGCGTAGCATTCTTTATCCATTCACCCTGTCGGTTTTGATAGCTGTTTGTCCGTTAGAAAAAAGCTTTTCCCAAACAACTTTTCCGGGCGACTCCATTAAAGCAATCCTTGTGAAAGATTGGGAACGGGCAAAAGCCTATACTGCTGATTATATGAAAGCGATGCCGGCAGACAAATACAGCCTAAAGGCTAACGATAGTGTGCGCACTTTTGCCCAGCAACTGCTCCACATTGTGCAGGCCAACGCCTTCCTGGTATCGCTTGCAAAGGGCGAAAGTCCAAATTTCAGTGGCCGCCAACTTGAAAGAATTCAGTCTGCCCAATCGGCCGACTCGGTAATGTACTTTGTCAACCACTCCTATGACGATGCCATTGAGGCACTGAAGAAGACTACAACCGGCGATCTCATGAAAACGAACACCTTTACTATGGACAAGCCCTATACTGCCACCCGCCTGAGCTGGTTTATGAAGGCATTTGAACACCAGACACATCACCGCGGACAAACAACCATCTACCTGCGGGATGCAGGCGTTAAGCCGCCTGATGAAAGACTATTCTAACACAGTTAATGGTTTTGGTCGTTCCGATGAAGATGTGGAGTCCTGCACTCGACACCAGGCTTATATGCTTGGGTGTAAAATGTATGTTTAGCACAACATGCTATCAAGGTTTTTTTTTGGTGACCAGCAGCGATTCTGCGATTTGACGGCCGTTGCCACGCTCGGTTCAACGGCCGTTTCTTATGGCAGCAGGGAAGAAACACGACTTGGTTGTACAAGGTGTTCCGCCGCCACCTTGAATCTGGAAAACATCTGTTTTAAGAACAGCCAAGTAAGCAATTCAAACAAGGTGTGAATAATACCAGATCCCGATCTTATCAAACTTCGCAATGTCGTCAGCCCACGATACCAAGTCCGTTTTTAGCCCTTTAATTCATTTCTGGAATGTCTTGGAAATCCCGTGATCACGCTATCGTTAGCAGTGTAGTATAAGTGTTCAACAAATTCTTGCGCATATATCAATCCGGGCACAAAAGCAGAAATGGTAATTTCGATAAAAAGAGGAATAGCACATGGATGCTGATAAGACCCGTAAACCTGAGCCGCCGGCAGATAACGCATTGGTTATTGTTAAACAAAATGGTGAGTCACTTTCAAAGGAGCAACAGAATTTCAACCGGCTGATCAGGAAAATAGATGTGCTGCGCACCGAACTGGCTAAAGTAAAAAAGGACTTAAGTGACGGCCTCACTTTCTATGCTACCTATATCCATCCACTTGAACAACAACTGTTGGAGATGCAAAAGGAAGCTGTGCGCCTGCTGGTTCCTTTTACACGTTACACAAAATCGCTCTCCCGGCATGAAAAGGGAATGCTTAAAGACTTCCTCATTGATCAACTTGATCAAATCCAATTATTTGAGGAGAAATTGGATCCGGAACTCGGCCAGATATTTTATGAACTAAATGGATTTACAGACGACGACGCATTGCAGCTAAAGTTTGAACGCGTAAAGTCGGAAATCAGGTCTATGTTTCACAGGATGGGTTACGACGTAGACTTGCAGAAGTTACACAAAGACATGAGCGAAGAGGAGCTCATTGCAACGGTACGTGAAATACAGGAAAACGTTGAACAATCGGCGGGTGAACATCGCAGAACAAAAGCAAATGAGGCGCATACACAGCAAAAAAGAAAAGCAAGCCTTTTAAATCAATTAAGGACAACAAACCTTAGCGCCATGTACAAACAACTTGCAAAAATGCTACACCCGGATCTGGAACAGGATGAAGATCGCAAAGTGGAAAAGGAAACACTAATGAAGCAATTAACAACCGCTTATAACAACAACGATTTGCACACCATGCTTTCGCTTGAGATCACATGGATGGAAACGGCAAAGAAGCAAAACCCATCAGCAAGCCACCAAAAGATTAAGCTGTATAACCGTGCATTAAGAGAACAGGTAAAGGAACTTGAGAACGAACTGTACCAGGTTAAACAGCATCCAAGGTACCACCCGGTAATGCGGTATGAGCATACCAACGGCTTCGGAATAAATTTAAAAGCCACTAAACGTGCACTCGAAAGTAAATTAGGCGGCATGAGAGCAAGCGTTAAACAGCTGCAGGGCAAACAGGCTATGTTGGAGGTAAAAGCAATTCTCCTGGAACTGCTGTCAACCTAGGCTTTGAACGCCTTAAGTTTGCGTTTTCCTAATAAAAGCCTCCACTTGCAATAGCTCTACGGAGAGCAAGGGATTGATCAACCGAATTCCATACGTTGGCAATCAGTAAACAATTTGTTTATAAAAACGAAAAGGGCAGCCTCAACTGATGTGAGGCTGCCCTTTGTTAAAGTAGGCTCTAGTAAACCGATTGAGTGGATTTTTGCTGCAGGTGCGGCTTGCTTGCGGCAATTAATTCTTTAACCTTTGTGGCCGCCAGTTCGTTTGCATTATAGCGTCTGAATTCTTCCGCCAAACGGCTAACGTTGTTTTTGTATTCCGGGTTCCGGAAGATTTCATCTACCGCTTTTCTAAGTTGAAGTGGTATGGGTCTCTCCGTTTTTAAATTGATCCCCAACTTAAAGTAACCAACCCTTGCACATATTTCGCTTTTGCCTTCATGCACTCCTGCTACAACCATCGGCAGCTCGTTTTCAATTCCCAGTAATGTGCCACCATATCCGCCATTTGTAATATAAACGTCAACGTACGGCATTACTTCACTAAAAGGAATAAAGTCTTCGATGATCACATTTTCTTTCGCGTATTGAGCACGAAGTTCAGTTGTGCAGGAGCCCCCTGTTGCAACAATTACCAGTGCATCGGTGTACTTGAATGCCTCCAGGGTTGGCTTAATTAGCTTTGAAACATCTTTCTCCGCGGTTCCTTGTGTAACCAGGATTACCCTTTGATATTTATTTAAACGCTCATCAAACCACGGCTTCGAAGTGGCTGGAGCGGAATAAGGAAGCAGGGGACCCGCAAAGTGAACCTTTGGGTCCATGTCGCTACGTTGGTAATCAAAACCGGGGGTCGCGCTTTGCAGCAACAGCGAAGTTTTATCGAGGTTGTAATCGAAAACATTCTGGCCCTCGTAGCTCAAACCATAAGTTGAACAAAGTTTCTCCAGCACTTTATTCGATGGCTTAAACAGAATGTTTGCTGCAACCCAACGAAGGGCTGCTTGTTTTAACTTGCCAAGTGCAGTATAGGAGGGCACCATACCCAATCCATACGGTGGCAAATCCCTGGAGGTTCCCATCAGAGGAACAATACCTACAGCAATCGTAGGAATTTTCATTTTCTGTTCAACAAAAGCAATTGCAGTAAATGCACAATCTGCAATCATCAGGTCGAAAGGAAAAACCCGGTGGATGGCCTGGATGTCTTCGAAGTATTCAGGGGCACGTTCAATGAAAAAGTGAGCAAGGTCGAAATTGAGTTTTGCAACCATGCTCTTGGCTTTCATGCGTCCGGGAAAAAGTTCATTTACGTTTTCCGCGGTAACTTCAAGTGCTTTCACCAATGGATAATGTTGGATATCCAGCTTCTTTAATTTTCCTGCATATTCTCTTGAAGTATACCACCGGACGTCGTAACCGATGCTTTTAAGATGAACTGCAATAGCCGTTAGTGGGTTGAAGTGGCCATCGGCCGGAACACAGGCAAAAAGAATTCGTTTGCCGTTTGTGGTGCGTTTTATATCCGCTATTTGATCGTCGATAATGTTGTTCATGTTGTTTGTTTTAACCTGAACAAATCTATATCGACGTTTTATACACATTTATGTATTTGAGTTTATACTTACCAAATCGCTGTATGAATTGCACGAAAGCAGGGATTAATGGCGTAATTATAGGAGAGCTTGTTATGGATTGTTTGATTTCTTAAGTTTTCATGCGATTTAAAGTATTCCGGAAAGAAAAAGATCACACATTTATGTGATGTGCATGCTTAATAAATTTGATTAAACTAAACCAAACCGTTCTGTTGTTGGGGTTTTGATAAACAGCTTTTGTATCCGATTCAGCTATCTCTGCAAAGCAGTTTATGTTGAGCAAACTGTTCGGTTACTGTTTATGTAAACCACATAGGTTGGCTAATCCTTAAGGGACTTCGATATCGTTGGATTGGAATGTTTGGTATCATCTGCAGTATACATCGTCGGGCAGAAACCTCGCACCTACATCATCTACGGGAAAGGGTCTGCTAACTTGTATAAACACCCCCAACATGTGAATGCAATTACAAATGCAACTTTTCACAAACGCACTAAAATCGTTGTGTTCACGATGTTCGGTAATAAGCTACAGGATGAAATGAACTACAAGCGGGAGCTGGTAATAATCAATAGAGTCTCAATGGCAGGGTCAAGAGTTTTATTGCATTCAGAGAGTTAGATCAGTTAGGCCTGGGTCGTATTCGGTAGTGCCCTGATATCTGGTTCGGTAATCTTATAACCGTCTTCCAGTTGCCAATTTCTTGACTGTACAACTTCAGTAAGGATGGTGCGCATTTGATCTGCAGCAATCTTTGGCAAGTGGCTTTTTATCGCGGCCAGTTCAACCTGTTTTTTTCCGTTGGCCTGTATCCGGGTGAGGTCATCACGACTTAAAAGGTTAAAAATGCCTTCATCAAAATTGTAGTAAAGATAATCTGGTTCTATGCTTAGGATTTCCGGCTCGGGGAAGGAAACCATTTTGATTTTACAATTTTGCTCATCAACTTCCCATACACATTTCTGAAAGTCGTAACCAACTAAAACCTTCGCTTTTATAATCACCAATGCGCGCTTGGTTGAAGGAATAAATCCAAACACTTTTTTGGTTTCTTCAAAATTATACAGCTCATTAAAATGGCCTTCAGCAAATACAATTTTAAAAACTTTTCTCATGCTCTCTACAACCGTGTGGGAATTTTCTTTTACAACAGCCTGGTTGTTTTTACTGGCTAATTTCCAAACCAAAAACATAATAACCGCCCCAAGCAAAAGTCCGATGATTAATATGCCCATAGTATCTGGTGTGGTGTTTTGTTTACTCCCGCTGGTATAGATGAGGATGATGGCTACAACAATTAATATTGCAGCCCCGATCCATTTAAGGTTTTTAAAGTTCTTCGCTATGGAAAGCATGGGCAGTATATATCTTAATGATGCAATAACTAACCGGATACAAAACTGGTGCCCGCTACCGTAGCGCAGCTGGCACAATATTGATCTCAGAAATTAAGTCGGGAAAGTTTTTCTAATTCCGGCTTAGTAATATTCTGATATATGGTTGTAAACTATAAGAGTACTGGCTGGGAGGTTGTAACGCAAAGAGCACATGGCTTATTGGCTGCGCAAATTGCAATGCATTGGAAGCAAAAGGAGCGGCCGGAGCGATGGATGGAAACGCTGATCGCTATTGCCGATCACGATGAGGCAGAAGTTGAACTTGACGGCGAGAATTTGCTTACGGAAACAGGCGGACCTTTGAACTTTTCTATGAAGCAGTATGATCCCAAACATTGTGAACAGATGGCTATGCTTAGCATAACCAAAAGCCGTTATGTTGCCTTGCTGGTGTCGATACATATGGATTTCCTGTACCGGAAAGAAGCAGCAGAAAACAGCCAGCTACAAAAATTTCTCGAAGAACAACGAAAGCTGCAGGCCGGCTGGCGGAAAGAACTGGGGCTCCAAAAAGAAGAGGTGGAAAGGATCTATTACCTGCTGGAGTGGTGTGATGCGTTTTCGCTTTTGCTATGCCAGCAACAGGTTCAGCCTGAGCAAAGGGGTATTGAAATCAGTACTGGTCCCGATGGTAAAGTCTACCAGTTGTTCGAGCTTGAAAATGGTTCGCTGACGGTAGATCCATGGCCTTTTGAACCCAACGCTTTCCAGCTAACCTGCGAGTCACGCGAGATCAACCAACTGCAATTTGCTAGTTCTGCCGAATTTAGAGCATTATTTAATGCCGCAAAGGTGAAAGAACAAGTATGGCAAGTTGCGAAACAGGCGATAAGTAAGCCCTCGAAAGTTTAAGTACGCTGATACAAGTTATACGCACCACAGGCGTATCGGGCAAGTAGGGGCTGGCGGTACTTATAATTGTAAACTTGGGCTTCTATCTGTTAGTTGATTGATCGCCTGCATCGCAACAGAAGTATTTAATCACGTTCACTCATTGCTTCTTTCAGCTTTTGCTCGTTGTCAATATCTTCTTGTGAGATTGGTTTGTTGTTATTAGGCTCAAAAGGATTTTGTACCCGTTGAGGCTCCTGGTTTTGTGCCTGTTCATTTGACGTGTTACTTTGCTGTTGATCTTTGTTATCGTTGGTCATAAAGTTTTTTATACTGGCGGCAAATGTAATACCAGCTATAAGCCACAGCCAAGGCTTAAGCCGCCCTTGCTATTGTTGCTAAATCGTGACCACAACTCCCCATGTTCATGGTTGCTGACATCAGAATTGTGGCAATCCTGATGAGCTAACAATTGTGGAGGGCTGGCATTATTACTGCCCTTGCTCTTTTAAAAACGTATGCAAAACGCCATATTCTCCATTCGTCCCTACCGTTACCAAAACATGTGGGTCTTCGATGATGACCGGGTTGGTTTGGTTAAAGAACCCTTTGTAATGGGTATCCCCGAAATCATCAATAAAGCAGTGGCCCACCTCTCTAATCCTGAGTCGGGGTTTACTGTACTTTTTAACAATACCGGTTTGCCATCGGCTGATGTGATTTTGAATAAACTTGATATTGAGTCGGGCGGGACCTGGTACCAACAAGAGGGCACTGGTATGAAAGGGTGGTTATGTCCCGCGCTATTTAAGTATTATCCCGAGGCACCCGAAAAGCTATACATCAAGATTGCAGAATAGCGGGAATAAATGCTTAATAAATTGCAGTTTAGGAACGGAGAATTTTCAGCTAAATATTATGCGCTGGTTCCACAGTATTATCCCGTTCAACTCGAAAGTTTAGCTGCTATGAAAAACAATTGTTGAACGGAAGCGTCGCAAGGATGTCGCCTCAACGGTAAATAGCCGGCCACCAAAAACAAAAAGCTTTATTATTGATCGATCGATTTCTGATAAGCAAAATCGTAACGTATCGTAAAAGAAATAGCCGGCAATTTGCCGGCTATTTCTATATTCAAAAGATTAATAAGTGCTTATTTAGTGCTTTTACCAAACACAAGTAACACCTGGTCGCCTTGCTTTAAACGCAATTGGTTGTTGGTGACATCGTAGCTATCTGCACGACGTAAACGATCAAGGTAAGCTGCCTGGTCAAAACCACCATGAGACTGGATATTGGTTGATGGCATCAGTTCATTGAAATGTAGTGTATTGCCTTCAACTTTAATAGTGCCCATAATATTGTTATGACCTGTATAGCCAGTGAAGCTTCCATTTTCAATAAACATATTCAGTTTTGGCATCGCAAACGGATTGCCGTTAACTGCCATAAAGATATTTGAATTATCTACCGCTGTTCCGCTGGTGGTGTTTGCATCGGCGCCCATACCTGTAGAATTATTCGCCATATTGGTGCTTCCTGTTGAACCCATAGTGCTACCTGATCCTGTAGAACCTGTAGTTGAACCTGTTGAGCCCATAGTGCTACCTGATACTGTAGAACCTGTTGAACCCATAGTGCTACCTGATCCTATAGAACCTGTAGTTGAACCGGTTGAGCCCATTGTGCTACCTGATCCTGTAGAACCCGTAGTTGAACCTGTTGAGCCCATAGTGCTACCTGATCCTGTAGAACCGGTTGTTGAACCTGTTGAGCCCATTGTGCTACCTGATCCTGTAGAACCGGTTGCATCAGTAACGCCTGAGTTGTTTGACATTGATGATGAACCAGCTGCTCCGCGGGTACCTGTTGTTCCTGAACCTCTTCTGCCTTTAGTTTTGCTCGGTGTACTTGCTGCTGTTTCAGCCTCTGCAGCTGCCATTGCTGCTGCAACCTGGTTTAAGGAGTCTGTTATCCTGGCCATACTCTCATCGTAGCGCTTTTGTACTGCTTCTGCTGTCCAATAAGCCGCATAGCTAGCGGGATTGCTGGTATCGGCGATCCAGTTTGAAGCAACTTCGGGAGTTGGTACGAGTTCCCATTGACCAGCTGCTTCAGCATTAAAGTTTTTGTTTACGCGCCAGTCTGTGTTATAAGTCCATCCACCGGTTTTGATGAGTTCGGTTGGGGTTTTATACCTCTCAGGATTTTGCATGTAATTATTTGGATCGTATACATTGCTGAAACTTGATCCGGAAGAACGTGTTCCCGGGTTGTTATAAGATCCTGTAGTTCCGGAACCAGTGGTTCCCATTGAACCTGAACCAGTCATACTTCCGGAAGCGCCTGTGGAGCCTGAGCCAGTTGAAGTTGAGCCCATTGCACCAGAGCCACTTGCTGAAGAACCGGTTCCAGTTGTTGTACCGGTAGAACCTGTAGTTCCCATTGATCCTGAAGCCGTCGATCCGGAACCCGTCGTTCCTGAACCGGTAGATCCCATAGAACCGGAAGCTGAACCTGAAGTTCCTGTTGAGGTGCCTGAAGAATTGGTGCTGGTTGTACCTGTAGTAGATTGGGTATCAGTTCCTGACCCCGATGTACGCGTACTGTTCCGTGAGGTACTGCAATTGGTCAAGATGATAGCCAACGGCAGCACTAATAGTATTCTTTTCATAATGTAGTGTTTTAACTTGTCATTACTATAATAATGCCACAACATTTTATGTTGCATGATCTCCGGCCGTTACCAGCGGTAAACACACTCAATTAATTAGCGCTGCTTACTTAAGCTTACATAACGAAAAGCTGGAATTACATTCTGGCAATAGATGCGAAACAGGGTTGAATGCGGGGAGGGCTGTATCGATATGCTCACCATGCTCTTCGAAACCTTGCAAAATGCATAAGGCACCATCGGTCAAGTGCTTAGCTCGCCATCAATCAGCAAAAGAGGGGTAAATAGAAGTTAGCTTTTATGCAATTGATCATCGACAAGACTGCCTCCGGGCTTTGCGAGGTCCCCCATCAGAACAAATTATTTTAAACAGGCGGGAGAGATTCGGATTACATTTATAAGCATAATGCCGGCAGGATTATTAAAGCATTTTTTAATGCATGAAACTACGGATGCCCGGAGCTTGGTTTTTTAATCTGGGCTTGCACAGGGCATGCAATTGGTATAGGTGCAAGAATCCAGGCAGGCAAAAGAGGGTTTTCGGGCGATAAAGAACTAAACCAATCCAACTCCATTTAAGGCCTATGGTTTTAATTGTGTTCCCATAACAACTTGCTGATCTTACGGGTAAGTACCCAGGCTTCATTGTTCTCATTCCAGCTTTCGTCGTTATTATTTTGGGTGCACACGCAGAACACATAACGTCGTCCGCGACCGTTTACAAACAATACTTCGCTTCGGGATTTGTTAACCGCACCATTTTTACTTGCCACAAATACATCTGCCGGTACCTGTGCAATAGCATTGTCGTCCCAAAAATTCCGACCAAGCAGTCGCAGCATGCGCTGGCTAAGGCTGTCGCTGATAATTTCTCCTTTCACGATCCGTTCCATGATTGTAGCCATTTCTTTGGGCGTGGTTTGCCCCCAGCCGTAGACACTCCGGATGGACTCTCTGCCGGGGGTGCGACTATTTACCCGTGTTTCCTTAAAGCCCAAACTATCGATTAGGTTGTTGATCCGGCTGCCGGTTCCGGCCAGGTTTTGCAGCCATAAACTGGCCGTATTATCACTGGTGGTAAGCATAAGCATGATTACTTTGCCCAGTTCGATTTTTTCGCCGCTCTTAAAGGATCCGAGAATATCAGAACCTGCATACAACAGGCTATCATGATAAATGATTTCCTGGTTGTATTTAAGTTCACCCCTATTCAACTTATCCATTATCCCGATTAAAATGGGAACCTTAACCATGCTAGCAGTTGAGAATACGGTATCCTGGCTGATGCCTACGATCCTGTTTCGCTTAAGGTCATGCACATAAATCCCAAGCTGCCCGTTAAACCCGGTAATTAACTGATTTAGTTTCCGCTCCAGTTTTCGATCGGTTCGCTGGCCCATTGCAGGCTTTATTACCGAAAAGGCGAAAACCGCTATGATGATACTCCGGAATAGTAGATACATCGGTGTTAAGGTATTTTTAAAACCGAATTTAGTTTGTCCGCCCCTTACAAGCCGAAAATTCTGTTTGCCGAAAAAACGATTGTCCTCACCGACAGTCGGTAAACATTCGCTCAACATTGGGTGCATTGGGAAGGTAACACGGCCCCTATTTGAACAATCAAGCCCTTATTCTGTCTATCTTTAAGCCCTAATTAATATGAATCCATTGATAAAGCAACTGTTCCCGGCTGTGGTTTTTGCCGCCTCCTTAATGATGTCCTGTAAAAGTCAAAAAGAAGAGCCCAAAAGAAACCAGGGACAAGGCCCGACAACAGTTGACGTGATTATCGTTGCTGCTAATACAATCCCAAACATCATCGAGGCAAACGGAACTGTGGTTGCAGGGGAGTTTGTTGAAGTTCGGCCGGAAATCAGTGGCCGACTCACTTTTTTGAATGTTAGAGAAGGTGCCGCGGTTACAAAAGGAAGTGTAATCGCAAAAATCAATGATGCCGACCTAAGGGCACAGTTAAACAAAATCAAAGTTCAGCTTTCACTAGCTGAAACAACGGTTGAACGCTACAAGAAGCTACTGGACATCCAGGGAATAAACAGGTCGGATTACGACATCGCGCTTAACCAGGTCAACAGTTTTCGGGCTGATTTATCCATTATCCAGGCGGATCTCGCAAAGACGGTAATCCGGGCGCCATTTACCGGGGTGGTCGGTTTACGGCAGGTGAGCACCGGAGCTTATGTATCACCACAAACCATATTGGCGACACTTCAGCAAATGCAAAATGGCAGGGTTGATTTTACTATGCCTGAGACCTATTCAAATATATTAAAGCGCGGTAATACAATCCGTATAGAAACTGATGCCACAGATACCGTGAAGAAAACCGCCACTGTTATTGCTGTAGAACCACAGATTAGTACAGCCACCCGTAATGTCATTGTTCGTGCCCGCTTAAAGGATAGCAAGGGGATCAACCCCGGCAGCTTTGTTAAAGTGTACGTAGATGCAGGCGCCGAAGATGGAATAATGATCCCTGCAAACGCCATTATTCCTGATGCGCGGGCAAAGCAGGTGGTTGTTGTAAAGGGTGGGAAAGCAAAATTCATTGATATCCAAACAGGTATACGCCAGGAGGGTGCAGTTCAGGTGCAAAAGGGGTTAAACCCCGGTGATTCTGTAGTTGTAAGCGGGGTGTTATTCGCCCGGCCTGACCAGCCTGTAAAGGTGAGAAGTGTTAAAAACCTGGATGACCTGTTAAAGTAAGCATTCTAAAATTTGTATGTGCGGAGATAGCTGCCGTCTCGTGCCGGATTCGGTTCTTTTCATCCGGTCTTTGCTATTGTACTAACCATCACCCCATCTGCAGATTGGGCCGGTTTGCAATCCTCCATTTCAAGTAGGCAACAATCCCCCTTTGGTATAGCGTGAACTAAACTAATAACCAGAAGAGCAAAACTTGTATGAATATATCAGAACTATCCTTGAGGCGACCAGTACTTGCGACTGTTATAAATATAATGATCGTGCTTTTTGGCGTGGTTGGATTTACGTTTCTCAGCGTACGGGAGTACCCTGCAATTGATCCGCCAATTGTAAACGTAAGGGCTTCGTACACGGGTGCAAATGCCGATATTATCGAGACCCAGATTACGGAACCACTCGAAAAAGCCGTAAACGGTATTCCAGGTATCAAAAGCATTACCTCGTCGAGTACGGCAGGGGGAAGTAATATTACGGTAGAGTTCGAATTGAACGTACCGTTAGAAGAGGCTGCAAACGACGTACGCGACAAAGTGAGCCAGGCTTCGCGCAGTCTCCCACAGGATATTGATGCTCCCCCGATTGTAACCAAGGCGGATGCAAACAGCGAATTTATTATTCTACTGGCTGTGCAAAGTCGCACAAAGGGTCTTTTAGAACTTAGCGATTACGCTGAGAACGTGTTGCTGGAAAGGTTTCAAACAATTAATGAAGTAAGTGCGGTAAACATGTTCGGGCAGAAGCGCTATGCAATGCGTATATGGCTACAGCCGGATAAATTATCAAGCTACAACATTTCGTTCACCGAGGTGCAAAACGCATTAAATCGCGAAAACGTAGAGCTACCTGCCGGTAAAATCTCCGGTAGTAACACCGAATTAATTATCAGAACGCTGGGAAGGCTTACTACCGAAAAGGATTTCAACAACCTGATTGTGCGACAGGATTCCGCAGGAATCGTTCGCCTTATGGATGTAGCTAAAGTTGAACTTGGACCTGAAAACGAGGAGTCAAGCTGGAGATACAATGGGGTTAATGCCGTTGGTATGGCCATCATCCCTCAGCCCGGTGCCAACTACATCAACATCTCAAACGAATTTAACAAGCGGCTTGAATCCATAAAGGCAGCTGAAAAGTCGGACATTGAGATGAACGTTTTGGTGGACACAACCCGGAACGTAAGGAAGTCGTTGCACGAGGTACAGGAAACACTCCTGATTTCACTGGGGCTGGTGATCCTGGTAATCTTTTTCTTTTTCCGGAACTGGCTCATCGCTATCAGGCCCCTGATCGACATTCCCATCTCATTGGTATCCTGCTTTTTTATCATGTACATCGCCGGCTTCTCCATTAATGTACTTACCCTGCTCGCGATTGTGCTGGCGACAGGGCTCGTTGTGGATGATGGTATAGTTGTGACCGAAAATATATTTAGAAAGCTGGAAGAAGGAATGTCGGTAAGAAAAGCCGCCCTGGTAGGTAGTCGCGAAATATTCTTTGCGGTAATCTCCACGTCTATCACGCTGGCCGTTGTTTTCCTGCCGGTGATTTTCCTGCAAGGGTTTGTTGGCCGGCTGTTCCGGGAATTTGGTGTGGTGGTTGCCGGTGCGGTGCTGGTTTCTGCCCTCGTTTCGCTAACATTAACCCCCGTGCTAAACGTGGTCATGACAAAAAAGAACTCGGGTCATGGAAAGTTTTACGAGCGAACCGAGCCTTTTTTCCAGAGAATGGAAAACGGTTATAAAAATATGTTGACGCGTTTTTTACGTGTTCGTTGGATAGCATGGGTGTTGGTTATTGTTTGCGGAGGCCTCATTTACCTGATCGGTTCCAATATTCAAAACGAGATTGCGCCACTTGAAGACAAAAGCAACATCCGCCTGAACATTACCGGACCGGAAGGTGCCAGCTATGATTACATGACCAAAGTAGGAGGGGAGCTGGTTAACTTCCTTTACGACTCTATTCCCGAGCGGGACTACGTTTTTGGTGCTATTCCGGGGTTTGGTGGGGGCGGTTCTAATTCAGGAAGCTTGAGGCTTGCCCTGATTGATCCGGCTGATCGAAAGCGAAGTCAATCCGAAATTGCGAAAGATCTTCAGAAGAAACTTGTTCGCTTCAATAACGCCCGGATGTTCCCTATCGAGGAACAAACCATTTCTGTTGGCGGTGGACGGGGCTCGCTACCGGTTCAGTTCATCATTCAGAACCTGAATTTCGAAAAAATAAAGGAGGTTATTCCTACTTTCCTGGAAGAAGCCAGAAAAGATAAAACCTTCTCTAACGTCGACGTCAACCTGAAGTTTAATAAGCCCGAACTACAATTGGAAATTGACCGCATTAAAGCCAAAGACCTTGGCCTATCGATTAGTGATATCGGTGGTGCGGTGCAGAGCGCTTTTAGTGGACGCAGGGCTGGTTACTTCACCATGAACGGCCGGCAATACGAAGTGATCTCGCAGGTAGAAAGAAGAGATCGTAATGAACCACTCGACATCAGCAATATCTATGTGCGTAATGCCAATGGTGAAAACATTTCGCTGAGTTCAGTTGTGAGTATGATCGAGACCAGTAACCCACCGACCTTGTTCCACTTCAATCGTTTTAAATCTGCAACGATGCAGGCTTCGCTTGCCGAAGGCAAAACCATCGGCGACGGGGTTAAAGCCATGCAGGCGATAGCCGCCAGGCTGCTTGATGAGAGCTTCCAAACCTCGCTTAGCGGTCCATCGAGGGACTATGCGGAAAGTTCTTCAAATACGGCGTTTGCTTTTGGACTTGCACTTGTGTTGATCTACCTGGTACTTGCGGCACAATTTGAAAGTTTCACCGATCCGTTTATCATCATGGTTACCGTACCGCTGGCATTGGCGGGTGCCTTGCTTAGCCTCTGGCTGTTTGGTCAAACCCTGAACATTTTCTCCCAGATCGGTATGATCATGTTAATTGGGCTGGTAACTAAAAACGGGATATTGATCGTAGAATTTGCCAACCAAAAGAGGGAGGCCGGCATACCAAAAGTTCAGGCTGTGCTGGAAGCATCAGCTCAGCGTTTGCGTCCTATATTAATGACCAGTCTGGCTACAGCGCTTGGTGCGTTACCGATCGCACTAAGTCTTGGTGCCGCTTCTACCAGCCGTATCCCACTGGGAATTGTAGTTGTAGGTGGCATTTTGTTTTCGCTCTTGCTTACTTTGCTCGTAATTCCTGCGATCTATACATTTATGTCGGGTAAGCATAAGAAAGACACCAACAAGGAATATGATGAAGTGCATCGTCAGGAGAAATTAGAGGAAGAAAAATTATTAGAAACTGTTTAACTGGACGAAGACTCCCGGAATAAAATAAATTAGATGAAGCGATTTGTATTAGCGGCCCTCTTGTTGTCTGGATTCTCAAGGGCCGAAGCGCAGGTACTGACACTTGAACAAGCCATCAATATTGCACTGGAGCGTAGCCTCGATATCAGGATTGCAAGGAACACATTGGAAGGAACAATCATCAGCAACCACATCAGTGTTGCCGGTGGACTGCCCGAAGTCACCGGCTCACTAAACAATAACCAATCGCTTACCAATCTCCGGCAGGAACTGAGCAATGGTACCGTTACCAAACGGCGTGGAAACCAAAACAATTCACTAAATGGAAGCATCTCGGGAACCTATGTCCTCTTCAACGGCTTCCGGGTAATAGCCGCCCGGGGCAGACTCGAAGCGCTCGAAAAGCAAAGCGAGCACCTGGTTAATGTAGAGGTACAAACGGTAATGGCCAATGTGATGGCCAAGTACTACGAAATCGTTCGCCAGCAAGGCTATTTACAAACGCTCCGGCAGTCTATAGATGTTACCCTTCAGCGGTTAAACCTCGTGCAGGCAAGGCAAAGTGTTGGCCTTGCAAATAATGCAGATACTTACCAGGCACAACTTGATCTTAACGCGACCCGGCAGGACTTTAGCTCGCAGGAACTGGTATTAAACCAATCAAAAAGCGACCTGTTAACCCTGCTTACCTTAAGGCCGGACAGTGCTATTGAGATCAGGGATACAATTATCATCGACACGGCAATGAACCTTGCAAACGTCACGGCCAAACTTCCCCTGAACCCGGAATTGTTGTCGGCGGATGAGCAGGTGCGGGTATTTGAATTTTTGGCTCGCGAAGTAAATGCACTACGGTACCCATCGGTTGCACTGAACGGGGGATACAATGTTTCACAGAGCAGGAGTACTGCGGGCTTCACCCTGCTGAACCAAAATACGGGACCATTTCTCGGGCTAAATCTCCAGGTACCCATATTCAACGGGGGCTTTAATAAGCGACAGCTTCGTGTAGCAGAGATCGACACTAAAAATGCCCGGATAACGCGCGAGTCGTTGTACAACAATCTCCAGGGAATGGTTGTACGGGCATGGCAGGCATATCAAAATAACCTTAGCCGGCTTCAACAGGAGAAAGCCAATAATAAAACCGCTGCGGATCTTTTAAGCCTCGTGCAAAAAAGATTTGAGTTGGGTGTTGGTACTGTTGTGGATGTACGCGAAGCACAGCGGACTTTTGTGGAGGCTGGGTTTAGACTTGTAGAGCTTTCGTATAATGCCAAGCTCGCTGAAATTGAATTGAAGCGCTATGCAGGTGAGCTGGTGTTTTAACTAACAACCACGACGGGCTTAGCGCTTTACTGCTACCAAGCTTTCTACGTGTGTGTGCGTTGAGCAAACTTACCAGGTCAAACTTAAGGGTACTATTGCATCGTCGTTTTTCTATTGCCTTGTAACCCTAAGTTGCCGAGTAGAACTATTACGGTACAAGAGTGCGACGTCCGCCCGGCTGAAGTCATTCGGACGGGCAACGATGCAGCACAAAGTACCTAATGCCTGGTACAAAAAACTACTTATTCATCCGACTGTAGTCGTAAATGATTGCCCCTGGTTTTCGCTGGTCAACCTTTCGCCGCCATAACTGAGTGCCAGTACCTGTCTCTGCCGTCACGGCCATCTCTAATCAATTTACTTCACTAACCTTCTTGCTACTGCCAAACTTGTTCTCAGCTTTTGGCTAATCAACTTTCTTCCGTACTGCTTAAAACCCCGAACCGGTTACAAATGATCATAGCTCCAATCGGGTTAACGAATACCCCGATAGAATAACCCGGCAATTAATGAAATAGGGGCTCGTTTCTACTCTGTACAGATTTTATACTGAAGTTTAGAATCTACTATCCTGGTTTAGCCACTCCTATCCAACTATCCGAAAAACCTTTTTTTTGCATACGCTGTACGTTTGTACAGCGTGTGTAGAAAAACAATTCTACTGAATTTCAAAGCATTAAACTTTGAACCGTTTGGTTTTCTCAACGAGTTACCTGCTGATCACATCATTGTCAATTTTAGGGTTCCGGTCAAAAGATGCACCCTTGCTGTTTTAGATTTTTGTTTCCATACTAACTGTTATTGCTTATTTACCCCATCAAACTTCAGCATGGATTAGCGTGAATAACCTTAACGGGCAGAACCGTATACACGCTTTACCCCCGGCCTTCACGTTTCTTCCGCAACGATTTAGTATTATACGTAATGCACTAATGTATACCTGATGTGTTACCCCTACATTTGGCTAAACTTTAGTCGTGAATTACAACCTCACCAGCAAACTCCCCGATGTAGGCACAACGATATTTACTGTTATGAGTCAACTTGCTTTGCAAAATGATGCAGTTAATCTTGGGCAAGGCTTTCCTGACTTCATGATGAGCGAGGAACTGGTGGAACTTGTTGACGAGGCGATGAAGCGTGGCGATAACCAATATGTGCACATGAATGGCCTGCCGTTGCTGCGCGAACGGATTGCAGAAAAGGTAGCCCGGCTTTATGCAACAACCATAAACCCGGATACGGACATAACCATTACACCTGGAGGAACGTATGCCATTTACACTGCGCTTACCACGATTCTGCAGCCGGGCGACGAAGTCATCATTTTTGAGCCTGCCTATGATAGTTATATCCCTAATGTAGTGATTAACGGGGCCACCCCGGTGCTGGTACCGCTGAGTTTTCCAGACTACTCCATTCCCTGGCAGGAGGTGCGCAAACGAATAAATAGCCGCACAAGGATGATCATGTTAAATACCCCGCACAACCCAACGGGTAGTGTATTGAGTGCAACTGACATCGAGGAGCTGAGATCTATTGTAACAGGTACGAATATTCTCATCCTGAGTGATGAGGTTTATGAACACCTGATCTTCGATGGGCTTGATCACCAAAGTATTCTTCGGTTCCCCGATTTACTTGAAAGAAGTTTTGTATGCTTTTCATTTGGTAAAACATACCACTGCACAGGCTGGAAATTAGGATACTGTATATCAGCCCCCGACTTAATGAAAGACTTCAGGAAAGTGCACCAGTTTAATTGTTTTAGCTGTCATACCCCGTCGCAGGTTGGGATTGCTAATTACCTTTCGAACGAAACTGCCTACCTGGCACTTGGCGCGATTATGCAAAAAAAGCGTGATTATTTTGGAGAATTGATGAAGGCAACTCCGTTCAAGCCGCTTCCCAGTTATGGTAGCTATTTTCAGTGTTACAGCTATGCTGGTCTTACGAATGAAAACGACCGGGAACTGGCGATCAGGATTACAAAGGAGTATAAGGTAGCGAGCATTCCCGTATCCGTGTTTTACCAAAACGGAAACGACAATAATGTGCTCAGGTTTTGCTTTGCAAAGAAAGAACAAACCCTCTCGGATGCCGTTGAACGGCTTTCCCGCATACGCTTTTAGGATCCCGGCGCACTTTCCTATGCTTTACAAAAGTTACTCGCATCTGATGGATGAAGAGGAGTCCCCCGGATGGTCCCAAGGGATATGGATCTTAAAGTTCGACCTGGTCGATAAAGGTTTAGAATACAAAAGGGGGTAGAAGCTTCAAATATACCCTGCTGACTGGCGCAAATAAATTAAAGTCCCCTTAACCCGGCTTAAGCTTTTTTAAGCCGGGTTTTATATGCTGCGTTTATTTTATTACACAGCACACGCTCCCGCTCATCCGCACTCTTCTACCGCTTATCCGAAAACCGGCTGTTCCACTTTTATCTCCATTTTGGTCGAAACCCCCACTAGCAAAGAGTTTCATAGCTTGCCTATTATTGAACACCGCCAGCTACTAAAAAAAATATGGTACTTTGTATTGCATAGTATTGAAAAGTTGTGCATCTTTGTTATGTCATTATGAAACACTCATTAAGCCAAACAATAGTTCAGATGAAAAATCCAGCAGGTGTACAGTTCACCAACGGGCCATTTGGTTTGCTGGTTGTTCAACACCAAACGATTACTCAAAAATTTATTCACGGTTCACCTCTTTGCCAGATCAATGAGTAGCCATTTAAAAATCCCCTAAGATGAATATTGATAATACACAAAGTCAAATGCGGAAAGGGGTACTAGAGTTTTGCATCTTATCCGTAATTCGCCAGGGGGAAGCTTACCCCAGTGACATTGTGGAAAAAATGAAAGCTGCCAACCTTAATATACTGGAAGGCACTCTTTACCCACTGCTGACCCGTCTTAAAAACGCCGACCTGTTAACCTACCGCTGGGTAGAAAGCAACAGCGGCCCGCCACGCAAGTACTTTAGCATGACTGACAAAGGACTTGCCTTTTATCAGGAGCTTGAAGCAACATGGAACGAGCTTGCCAATGCCGTAAATGCTCTCACGGCGCGATCGGGAGCCGAAGACGAACTCACACCAACTTTAACCAACTAAAGCGCTGAAAATGAAAAAAGTAATCAATATAAACTTCCAGGGCAGGATCATCCCCATAGAGGAGTCTGCCTACGACATGCTTAAACAATACGTGGAAAGCCTGCGTATATTTTTCGCAACGGAAGAAGGAAAAGATGAGATCATAAACGATATCGAAAGCCGGATAGCTGAACTTTTCAGCGAGATCCTCAAAAAGGGAAGTACCTGCATTACTGAAGCTGATGTAACAACCATCATCAATAGCATGGGTCGTCCGGAGGATTTTGATGACGATGAAACAAAGGTTCAGGCTCAACTCGGCGGAAATGCGCAGCAGGGGTCGTATGCTTCAGATAACCGGACTGCTGAACCACGTGGAAGGTTATACCGCAATCTTAATGATCGTTTACTGGGCGGTGTTTGTTCAGGCGCAGCAACCTACCTGCGGGTTGATCCTACCATCGTTAGGATACTGTTCGCTATTATCACCCTGGGTGGTTTCGGACTTGGCTTTGTACTGTATATTGTTTTGTGGATCGTGCTTCCGGCAAAAGGCCTCGAAGCAAATCTGAAAAAACGGCTATATCGTAATCCCGACGACCGGGTTATCGGGGGTGTTGCCGGCGGCCTGGCCTCTTACTTTAATATACAAGTCTGGGTTCCAAGAATAATATTCGCATTGCCCCTGATTTTTGGCGTAATTACTTCTGTTTTTCAGAATGCTTTTTTCGACTATAACCCGTTTCCTGCAGTAATCTTCGGATCATTTGGTAGTAGCCTGCTGGTAATCTATATCATTCTTTGGATTGTAATTCCCGAAGCAAACAGTGCCACTGAAAAGTTGGAAATGCGCGGCGAAAAGGTGGACCTGAACAGCATTGCAAACACGGTAAAGGTGGAAATGGAAGGTTTTCGTGGGCGTGCTGAGCGTGTTGGTACCGAATTCAAACAAAAGGCAACCGCCTGGGGCGAAGAGTTTAAAACAACCGCACAGGAACGCAGCGAAGCTTTTGCATCAGAAGTCGCACCTGTTGCCCGTCGCACAGGTAACCGTCTTGGAAACGCCATTGGTATCCTGTTCAAAGCATTCTTTTTGTTCGTTGCAGGGATCGTGGTATTTGCCTTGTTGATGGCCCTGCTTGGCCTTATGATTGGTGGCGTTAGCGTGTTCCCGCTGAAAGACTTTTTCCTGCAGGGATTTTGGCAAAACTTCCTTGCCTGGGCAACACTGCTTTTGTTTCTTGGAGCACCTGTAATAGCATTCTTCACCTGGATCATCCGTCGCATAATCGGGGTAAAATCCAAGAACAAATACCTGGGTTATATGTTTGCCGGTCTTTGGGTAATCGGCCTGTTTTGCGGGATCATTTTAGCCGCATCCATCGCCCACGATTTTAGTACAGTTGCCCGGGAACGGCAGGAGTACACCCTCATCCAGCCTACATCCGGTAAATTGTTGGTAAGTGTTCCCGATGGTGCATCAAAAGTATATGGCAGGTGGTTTAAAATGGATGGTCTTCTTAGTATGACGGATGACAGCATTTACCTGAATAATGTACGGGTAAGAATTGTAAAAAGCCCCGACAGCGGATACCACGCTTATGCAATTAAAAGCAGCAATGCTGGCGACGACAGAACAGCACTCAACAATGCCCGTAGCATCTCTTACCGGGTAGATCAGCGCGATAGCGTTCTTTCTCTCGCGAGGGGTTTTGCCCTGACCCGTGGCACCCGCTTCCGTAACCAGAGCGTAATCATGACCATCCAGGTTCCGGTAGGTAAAAGAATTAAAATTGATCGCAGCGTTAGCCGCAAGCTGAATTATTTCCACTTCAACGATCGTCATAACGATTGGGACGATGAATGGACCGACTTCGAAAGGTGGGATGACAATGTTGAATACATTATGACCACCAATGGCCTTGAGCGGGTTGACAAGAAAGACAAAGAAGATCAACCGGCAGATGAGATGAACGAGATAGAGGAACTGAATCGCAACAAGGAAGAGATCAGGAAAAGCATCGAAGAAAAACAGCGCGAGCTCGACCGGATGAAAAAAGAACTTAACGGTACTGACTCTACGTACCGGTATAAGCCCGAAGAAACAAAACCTGTTGCTATTGACAAGGTAGAAGCGAGAATTATTCCCGCAAGCACTCCGCCTTCTCATAACGACATCATCAATCCCATGACATCATTTCTGAGCTTTATAGATTAAACTTGGTTGAAGTTGGGACGAGGGCTGCGCCGCACGTATTGGGGGGAGCCCGCCCATCTCAGAATCCTTTCGTGAAAGCGGAGGGATTTTTTATTGACCTAAAATTTCTAACGCATGAGATTGTACACCAGCAGGCTCATGAGGTAAGCAAGCCCGGTCATATAGACCAGTTGAACAATTGGCCATTTCCAGGTGCGGGTCTCGCGTTTGGTTACTGCCAGGGTACTCATACACTGCATCGCCAACACATAAAAAACCATTAAGCTTATCCCGGTAGCGAGGGTGTAAACTTTCCGCCCATCTTCTCTTACAGCCGATTGCATCTTTTGGCGAAGAGAGGCACTTTCATCGTCATCTTCCACGCTGTACAATGTGGCCATCGTGCCTACAAACACTTCGCGTGCAGCAAACGAGGTAATCAACGCGATACCTATTTTCCAGTCGAAACCCAGTGGTCGGATCGCAGGCTCAATAGACCGGCCGAGGATACCCGCATATGAATTCTTTAATTTCTCCGACCGGTATTCTTTTTCGAGCACCTCGTGGTTTACACCGGGCTGTTGCCGCATAGTTTCATATTTCGCCACAACCGAATCCATACGGTTACCCGGACCAAAACTGCTTAAAAACCAAAGCAGCAGGCTAATCAGCATAATAATTTTACCGGCGTCAACCACAAAGATTTTAGCCTTTTCCACCATGGTCACGCCAACATTCTTCCAACGGGGAGCGCGATACAGGGGGAGTTCAAGAATAAAGAAGCTCTTTTCTTTAAGTTTAATCATCCATTTGAATACATAACTGGCAATAAGTGCCATTGCCGTACCCAGCAGGTAAAGACCCATCATCACCAACCCCTGCAGGCTAAGGAAGCCCAGGAAAAACTTATTCGGTATCACGAGGCTGATAAGAATGGTGTATACCGGAAGGCGGGCACTGCAACTCATTAATGGTGTTACAAGAATGGTGAGCAGTCGCTCTTTTCGGTTTTCAATATTGCGGGCGCTCATGATAGCAGGCACAGCACAGGCAAGCCCGCTGATCATTGGCATCACGCTTTTACCGTTCAGTCCAACCTTCCGCATGAGCTTATCACTCAGAAAGCTTATCCTGGCCATATAGCCGGTATCCTCCAGGATGGTGATCAACCCGAAAAGGATCATGATTTGCGGAACAAACAACAGGATCCCGCTCAGGCCGGCCAAAAATCCATTAACCAGTAAGTCGCTCCACCACACGGCAGGCAGTACCCGGTTAGCCAGTGTTGCTGTTTGTGCGAAAAACCACTCAATCGCATCCATCGGGTATTGAGCAAGCCAGAAGATACTTTGAAACAGCAGGAAAAGTACACCAAGTAAGATCAGGTAACCCCATTTCCGATCAAGCAAAACGTCGTCGAGTTTTTCTGTTGCCAGCTTTTTTTGCAATGGGTCAGCTTCCACCACACTTTGCTGCATGATCTGGCGGATACGACCATACCGTTGCATAATCTCTTCTGCCTGTAGCTTCGTTGGGTTAAAATGATTATCCAGCTCTATACCCTCAATTTGCTCCTGCACACCAGCTTTCAACGGAAAATGCTCATGATTGATGAGGTAGTGGATCGCACCATAATCGCTCAGGCCCGGAAGAAGTAATTGTACCCGCTGCACCGGCTTTTCCGCAAGCGACCTGATGCCAATAAAATCTTTTACGGGTGGCCGGTATTGCTTAACTGTTTGAACCAGTGCTTTCTTAAGCTGGGGAAGTCCTTTGTTTTTGCGGGGATTAACCGGGATAACGGCAACACCAAGTTCCCTTTCCAGTTCCTCGACATCGATTTCAATTCCACGTTTTTTTGCAAGGTCCATCATGGTCAGTGCAACCACAACGGGTATCTGAAGGTCGATGATTTGGGAGCAAAATAGCAGGTTCCGTTTTAGGTTACTGGCGTCAGCAACAAGGATGACCATGTCTGGTTTAACCTCGTCATCAACGTTCATCAGAACTTTGTAAGAAACCCACTCATCGGCACGGCGGGGGTAAAGGCTGTAGGTGCCGGGTAGGTCGATCAGGTTGCAGGTCTGACCTGAATCTAGCGAGAGCTTACCCGTTTTTTTGTCAACGGTAACGCCCGGAAAATTGCCTACTTTCTGGTTCAACCCGGTTAATGCATTGAACATCGAAGACTTTCCGCTATTCGGATTCCCCACCAATGCAATATTTAAAACAGTTTCCCCCATGTAAGCGGCGGCAAAAGTAGACCGACACAACCAACAAACGTTACGAGATCCGGAGATTTAAGATTGTGTTACCAACATGGAACCTTTGATAAAGCCCGGTTGCCGGCCCGGCTGCACCATTCGGACGGGCGACGCTCAACTGTTGGTACATTGGCCAGCCGGGAGAGCAACACAAAATCATAATCTATATTAAGTTGACAACAATCCCTGTTCGCCCGATTTGACTTACCGCTTAACGGCATTACATTTGCTTTCATATGCCATTCAATAAAACAACCCATGAAGAAGTGGCTGCTCTTACTCGTTTTTGCTCCCGTAATGGCTGGTGCGCAAAGCAGAAAACAAAAACGTGTTATTGAGGAACAGCGAAAAGCTGACGAAAAAATCCTCACCAACCTCAAGTCCCATATCGTTTACCTATCCGATGATAAACTGGAAGGTCGTCAGGCGGGCTCGAAAGGGGAGGAACTGGCAATGCAATACATTAGCGAACAGTTTAAAACCATTGGTCTTCAGCCACGGGGAACAGAAGGCTATATCCAGGCTTTCCCGGTAGATGAGGGAAAACAAATCGAAAGCAGTACTTACTTCCGGGTGAACGAAAAACCGCTACAGGTAAACACCGAATTTATCCCTCTTGCTTTCAGCCCAGGCAAATCTGTTAAAGGCAGTGCAGCAATTACTTTCCGCGAGTCTGGTGAACCATGGTTTACCGATGTAAAAGATATGTTGGAAAATAACAAGACTAACCCTCATTTCGATATCGGGGACGCATTGGTAAAAGAAGCTGCCAAAGTAGCTGCCAGAGGTGCAACAGCTTTGGTTGTTTTTAACAGCAGCACCCTGGTTGACAATATCAGTTTCAACAAACGTGATACTACCCAGCTTGCAAAAATTCCGGTGGTGTATATTACAAGGGAAGGGATGAACCGGCATTTCTCAGACCGGTCTGCAACCCTCGACATAGCCTTAAACGTCAAGCTACAACGGAAGCAGGCAACAGCACACAATGTTATTGGTTACCTTAATAACAACGCGGCAAACACCGTTGTTATCGGGGCCCACTACGATCATTTGGGTTGGGGTGAAAACGGCAATGCGCTTGATACGGGTAAAGTTATTCGTAACGGAGCCGACGATAACGCCAGCGGAACAGCAGCAGTATTAGAGATTGCCCGCTTGCTTGCAGGATCAAAAAGTAAAAACAACAATTACCTGTTTATCACATTTTCCGGCGAAGAACTGGGTTTACTCGGAAGCAAATACTGGTTGGATAATGCTGGCACCGATAGCACCAACATCAACTATATGATCAACATGGATATGGTTGGCCGCTACACTCCCGAACAAAAATTAACCATTGGTGGTTACGGCACATCACCTGTTTGGGGCAACGTGTTTACCAGCATTACCGACAAAAACCTCTCGGTTCGTTTTGATAGTACTGGAAGCGGTCCCAGTGACCATGCGGCATTTTACCGGAAAAATATTCCGGTATTGTTTTTCTTTACCGGCATACACAGCGATTACCATAAAGCCTCGGATGATTGGGATAAAATAAACCTGAGTGCGGAAGTTAATATTGTAAAATACATTCAGCGCGTTATTGAGGCCACAGATGCCCGCGGCAAACTTGCGTTTAACAAAACTTCGGAACAGCAAATGAACATGACCGCTTTTTCGGTTACCCTTGGTATTATGCCCGACTATAGCTTTACAGGTAACGGGTTAAGGGTGGATGGGGTTAGTCCGAACAAGGTTGCAGAAAAAGCCGGCCTGCAGGCTGGTGACATCATTCTGCAACTGGGAGATTATAAGATCAATGAAATCAACAGTTATATGAAGGCGCTATCTTCCTTCAAGAAAGGCGATAATACGAGGCTTCGCTATTCACGTTCGAATTCAGAAAAAACGGTGGATGTTCAATTCCAATAAACTAATGTTATATGAAAACACTGATTATAGAAATAAAGGATAAAGCGAAAAACGAATTTATTCTTGAACTGCTGGGTTCGTTTAAGTACCTCAATGTAATAGACAAGAAAGATTTGAAAAATGCTGACCGGAAGCTGGTCAAGAAATATAAAAAGGCATTTAACGAAACAGAAAACGTTCCCGGTTTAAAAAAGCTGAAAATCCCTACAGAAGCTATACGAACTGAACTTTAATTCGGCACCAGGGAAAACATGAAACTGCAACTCGACATTGACTCCATGACGGATGACTTCTTCAGCGACACCCGTTTGCTGGGGATAATGGCACCAATAAAAGATTACTCTTTTTGCTGGCAATTGAACAGCCTGCTCGGTTACAATTTTCGACTTAATACCGACGTGGAAATACAAATCCGTAAGAAGACCCGATCATACTACTTTTCCGTATACCAGTATATCGAACCGCACAGCAACCTCACCCACTTTCTTTATGTAAACCAAAACGATGGTGAATACCTGCTGCCCGATTTTAAACACATGGATTTCTTATGGTTGATGAAATACGACCTTGTTGATGATACGAAGGTTCTTGGTATAACATCGTCGATCAAGTCGATAAACAGGGTTCAATTGGTAGCAGAGCTTACCAATGAAAAGATCAGGAGCAGGGAGCGACTGATATTTTAAACTGATATTAAGGCCGTTGCTTGTCGACTTTTAGTTGTAGTATTATCCGGTAATCAAAACAACGAATATGTGGCAGGAAACAGATAAGCAATTGCACCGCAAATTCCAGTTCGACGATTTCAGCGCAGCCTTCGCATTTATGACCAGGGTAGCATTAGCCGCCGAAAAAATGGACCATCATCCATTATGGACGAATGTTTATAATAAGGTAGAAATCTGGTTAAGCACACACGATGCCGGTAATACGGTAACAGAAAAAGACCACGAACTCGCGAAGCAAATTGATTCAATCTTCTCAGCTAAGGCATAAGCGACGGTTGCAGATTATGGTTGTTTTATTTCGAGTAATTCGAGGTAATAACCATTGCGAAGCTGAATGATTATGGGTAGCTCCCGTGAGTCGTAAACTGAAATAAGTTCTTCGCCGGTGCTGATGTACTTTCCAGCCAATTTAACAACGGGCTTAATCCTGAGTGTTTTTAGATCAGTAACTTGTCCGTTCAGCTTTACCTGTACCTTACTGCTTTCAACCGTTCTCACTAAAGTTTCCACCCCCTGTTTTAACTGCAACTTAAATGGTTTACGATTCCGTTTGCCGGCGCTACGGTAAGTATTTGTAGACAGGATCAAACTGCTGGTATTATCATTCATCGAAAGATCTCCAGGTACGAAAGCTGCATTTAAAAAGTTAGCGGAGCGGCTGCCCTGTTCGGTGTGTTGAATACTGCCGGTTGCATTTGCCGAGTCGATGATACGCCATTGATAGGCAAACGGACTTACCGATTTTACAACTACCTCAACGTCGAAATGACGATCACTTACATCCATCCGGTACAGTAGGGTTGTGCCGGCCTTTATAACCGCAGGTTGCTGTGCATTGGAGATTGCAGCGCTGTAAATGAGAAGGAGGAGTAAAAAACATTTCATATGAATTGGTTTTTCAGGAACATGGATGGATAACTTAATGATGCTGTTTTACGGTGACTACATCAGGTGATTGCTGGGTAATGGTACCAATTGGTGTAGTGAACCCATCAAGCCCGTTTGATTTGAACAAGGCCACCACTTCTTCAACGGCTCCGGGTTGAACGGCAACCAGTAAACCACCATTGGTTTGTGGATCGGGCAATATATTGCGTGCTTCCGCTTCATTAATGCCGTTCTCAAAACGGACCTTGTGACCATAACTCTCCCAGTTGCGTTTTGTAGCGCCAGGCATGATGCCTTGTGCAAGATAGCTTTGCACACCGTTGGCAATAACTACCTTGTCAAGGTATAAAGTTGCCGACAGATTGCTGCCTTCCGCCATTTCAATAGCATGCCCCAGTAAGCCAAAACCGGTAACATCTGTCATTGCTGAAACCCCGTTTATCTTTCCAAGGGCAGCCCCAATCTTATTTAGCGTGGTGAGTTGCGCAATCATTTTATCTGCATCTTCCGTTGATAGGGCACCGCGTTTTTGTGCAGTAGATAATATGCCGACCCCTAAGGCTTTGGTGAGAAACAATTGATCGCCTTCACGTGCAGTATTGTTTTGCTTAAGGTGTTCGATGTTAACCAAACCACTTACAGCGAGTCCGAAGATGGGTTCGGGATTGTCGATACTATGACCGCCGGCAAGCGGGATGCCCGCTTCGCGGCATATACTGCGACTACCTTCAATTATTTTTTGAGCAACCTCAGGTGCAATCTTTCCAATGGGCCAGCCAAGGATCGCAATAGCCAGTATTGGCTGTCCGCCCATCGCATACACATCACTGATGGCATTGGCTGAGGCGATCCTGCCAAAATCAAATGCATCATCGACAATGGGCATAAAAAAATCGGTTGTGCTGATTAATGCGGTGCCATTTTCAAGATCATAAACCGCAGCGTCGTCTTTGCTGTGATTGCCTACGAGCAGCCGGCCATTATCAGGTGCAGCAATGTTGGTTTTCAAGATTTCTTCCAAAACATTTGGTGCAATCTTGCAACCGCATCCACCACCGTGTGAGTATTGTGTCAGTCGTACCTTTTCAATCATGTTTAAAGTTTAAGATTTTTTGCGCATTGGTGGCGGGATCTACTTCAGTGCAAAAAATGGTTTGAATATTGGTGCCGGGTGTGGACCTGTTGGTAAGGGCCTTTGCATAAAGTTTATCGTAATAACTGAGTAGGATTCGCGCGGAACCTTCGATGTCATCTTCAAGCAAATAGTTCACCGCTTCTTTTGTTTCCAGGCCACCCAGCCGTTTTTTAATCCGGATTATGGAGTTGATCAGTTCTTCTTTACTGCACTTGCCATAGCCTTCAACAATGTGTTTCAGGCGTTGTTCAAACGGGATGTCTAAAAAGAAAACCGGGGCAGAGCGCATCGTTTGCCAAAGCTCGCCGGGAATATTTACGTTACCAATTCGCTGACTTTCGTCTTCGAGCCAGATGGGCATGTCATCTGTATCTTCAGGATTTTGCTTGCTACGCTGGAGTGATTTTGTTGCCCATGCCAGGTTTGTCGCCAATGTATTTTCAAACATTTCCTGCGAGGGTTGTTTGGCCATTCCCATACTGCCAAATGCAGAACCCTTGTGATGGGCAAGTCCTTCAAGATTTATGGTTATCGCGCCTGCCCCTTTCATTTTTAATAGCGTGGGTGTTTTACCACTACCGGTATAACCTCCCAATATGCGAAAATGATATGGCTTGCTAAATTGTTGCAATACCCAGTTTCGATATGCTTTGTATCCTCCTGCAATGGTGTATACTTTAAAACCATAAAGGTCGAGCAGCCATGCCACCCCGCCGCTACGCATACCGCCACGCCAGCAATGCACAACAATGGTTTTTTTATTGTTGTCGTGCTGACCAGGTAAAGGCTTTTTCGTATTCTGGTAATTTTCGGGGTCAGCAGTGATCTGCTCTGCGGCTTCTACCATTTTCCGCATTTTACCTCCGAGAATGTCGAGGCCTAATTTGATCGCCTCCTCGCGGCTTTGTTGTTTGTAAGTAGTACCCACAATTTTTCTCTCCTCATTGTTGAAGAGGGGCAGCGATACTGCATTAGGAATATGTGCCTGGAGGTACTCACCTTCCGACCTTACGTCGACAACCGGATAGCTGGTGAAATCCTGCATAAATCGCGCAACGTCTAATGGAACAACAGCCATAATAATAATTTTCAGATCGGCATTGCTTACATGCGTGATGCCTTATTCTGCTGACATGGCAAGTTAACTTTCATAAATAAAAGCAAGCGATAAAAGATCAAAATAAAGGTGTCAACACATAAGCAGGCTGCATCTTGATAGCCGGGGTAGGGGACCTTCAGGTAACGACATTTGGCACCGGATCACCGGCATAAACGTGGATTGGATCGGAGGCTTTTGGTACCGTTGTTAAGCAACCGCTTGGTAATCCGTTGCCGTACAAGCGAGCGTGGCAACGATGATGCTATAAAAAACAACTGCTGGTGACCAAAGAAAAAAACAATTGAAAAGCACTGCACACATAAATTGCAACACACCTGTTCTATTTAAAAGATCCTTTTATACGGGCACAAAAAAACCACCTTGCGGTGGTCTTTTGTAATAAGCGGGATTGTTATTAGCCATTCATACTTGCCAAAAATTCAATGTTGTCCCTGGTTCCGCGCATACGCTTAAGCAGTTCGTTCATTGCTTCTTCGGTGTTCATATCATTGATGTATAAGCGAAGAATATTCATGCGTTGTAGTGTTTCCCTGTCGAGTAACAAGTCATCTCTCCTTGTTGAAGATGATACCAGGTCGATCGCAGGAAATATACGCCTGTTGGCAAGGCGACGATCGAGTTGAAGTTCCATGTTACCGGTACCTTTAAACTCTTCGAAAATTACCTCATCCATTTTGCTACCGGTTTCGATAAGCGCGGTTGCCAGGATGGTTAATGATCCGCCGTTTTCAATTTTTCTTGCTGCGCCAAAAAACTGTTTCGGCTTCTGCATTGCATTGGCTTCAACACCACCACTAAGTACTTTACCACTTGCAGGAGCAACGGTATTATGTGCCCTTGCCAAACGTGTAATGCTATCGAGCAGTATTACCACATCATGTCCGCACTCAACCAGGCGCTTTGCTTTTTGAAGTGCAATCGTGGATACTTTAACGTGTTTTTCCGCAGGCTCATCGAAAGTTGATGCAATGACCTCTGCCTTTACACTACGTTCCATGTCGGTAACTTCCTCAGGGCGCTCATCAACCAGTACGACCATCAGGTAGCACTCGGGATGGTTAGCAGCAATTGCATTTGCAACTTCTTTTAACAGCATTGTTTTACCCACCTTAGGTTGCGCAACAATAAGTCCGCGCTGACCTTTACCGATAGGAGTAAACAGGTCGATGATACGGGTGCTAAAATTGGTAGGACTGGTAAACAGGTTTAGTTTCTCATGTGGAAACAGCGGAGTAAGGTAATCAAACGGAACACGGTCGCGTACTTCTTCCGGACCTTTACCATTGATGGTTTCTACCTTAAGCAGTGCAAAATATTTTTCGCCTTCTTTTGGCGGGCGAACAGATCCGTAAACAGTATCACCGGTTTTAAGACCAAATAATTTGATCTGGGAAGGCGACACATATACATCATCGGGTGAAGAAAGATAATTGTAATCGGAAGAGCGAAGAAAGCCATAACCGTCCGGCATCATTTCAAGCACACCTTCACCCTGGATTACGCCATCAAACTCGATATTAAAGGAGGCATCGCGACGTTGTTGTTGCGGATAGCGGGGCTGTTGTGGTGGTACGACGGGTGCACCATCAAGGGCTTCCGGTATTTCAGCAGTATTTGCTTCAGGTGTAGGGGTTTGCGTATTCGCATCTTCGCGTGGAGCAGGTGCAGGCTGTTGCGTATTTACATTTTCTTCAGCAGGTGCTTCTTCTTTTGCCTTTGGCTTACGTCCACGTTTTTGAACCGTATTGCGTGATTCTTCTGCAACTCTTGCGGGCTCAGGAGCACGCACGATATCATTTGTTCTGTTATTGTTGTTTTTTTCTTTGTGTGCAACACCATTCTGGCCTGATACCACTTCTGCTTCTTCAGTAACGTTGCTGGTGTTGGTTTTGATAATTCTTTTCCTTCTGCCTTTTTCCGGAACAGCTTCTTTTCTATCGGTGGGAGTTTCAGCCTGGCGGTCTACTATTTTATAGATAAGATCTTGTTTTTCAAGTTTTTTAGCATGGGGAATGCTGAGTTGATCTGCTATATCCAAGAGTTCTGGAACAAGCATATCGTTCAATTGCGAAATGTCGTACATAAATATTTTTGATAGTTAAACTCAAAACGTTCAATAGAAAGGAAAATGTTGAATAAAATTGATGGGATAAATCCTGAAAACTGATGAGCTAAAGAGTAGTGCGATTTATCAGAGTCGAATTCTTATGCAACGTTACGGTACAAAATTGTAAAACAAAAAGATTTACGGAATTTTTACGTAATTACAACTAAAAATTATATATACTTCTGCCTGGCAAAAACGCGGCTCTACTGGCCCATGTAAGATAACGCTGAAAATAAATACATATTTCATGCCACCGGATTTTAAGTAAGCTTTAATCCTGTGATGCGTTGCAAATCAAAACGTTACGTAAGTCTTTCTACACTGTGGACGACCGCTTAAATCCACCCGGGGCTATGGAGTACCCAATGTTTAACAGATTGCCAGGGCAAATGTTCGGCCTTGTTTTCTGCTGTTTTCAGGGCTAATGTAGTAAACTGATCAGCCATGTTGCACCATTTCGGGCACCAAACAGGAGGTGTTCAACGGTAATTCAGCGCCTTCTTTTTGAAACTTTATTTGTTGATAAATTGCGCGGGTTCCGGATCAATACTCGTTGAAATACCTTGGCCGATGCAATCCTATTTCGGTTGTGTTACACATCGAAACTTCACTCCTCACCTTATCTTTGCCAACCTCAAAAGCAACGATCATGTTTAACAACCGGGTGAAAATTAAAGAACTGTTGCAGTCTGAATCGACTGGCAGGCAGGTAGTGGTAATGGGTTGGGTGCGTACTTTTCGCAATAACCAGTTTATTGCACTCAACGATGGGAGTACCAACAATAACCTGCAGGTAGTTGTAGAACTTGGATTGCTTGATGAAGCAACACTAAAAAGAATCACCACAGGTGCATCGTTAAAGGTAACCGGCGAAGTTGTTGCCTCGTTGGGCAAAGGGCAGAAATATGAAGTTAAGGCCCAAACCATTGAGATCCTTGGTGACAGCGACGCCGAGAAATACCCGCTTCAGCCAAAAAAACATAGCCTTGAGTTCCTTCGTGAAAAGGCTCACCTGCGTTTCCGGACAAATACATTTGGATCTGTTTTCAGGATACGGCATTCTCTTGCTTTTGCCATACATAAATTCTTCAATGACCGCGGATTTTTATACCTGCACACACCGGTAATTACGGCCTCAGATGCGGAAGGTGCAGGAGAAATGTTCAGGGTTACCACCCTGCCTTTTGATAACCCGCCCCGCAACGATGACGGATCCGTAAACTTTAAAGAAGACTTTTTTGGCAAGAGCACAAACCTTACTGTAAGCGGGCAGTTGGAAGGTGAACTTGGTGCAATGGCCTTTGCAGAGATCTATACATTCGGCCCAACGTTCCGTGCAGAAAACTCAAACACTACCCGCCACCTTGCCGAGTTTTGGATGATTGAACCCGAGATGGCCTTCAGCGACCTTGAAGACAATATGAACCTTGCAGAGGCCCTATTGAAATACCTGATTGGATACGTGATGGTAAATAATCGCGAAGACCTGGAGTTCCTGGCGCAGCGATTACAGGAAGAGGAAAAGCAGAAGCCACAGGCGGAAAGAAGTGAACTTGGCCTGATTGAAAAGCTTGAATTTGTGCTGAACAATGCTTTCGAACGGATCACCTATACAGAAGCGATAGATATATTGCTGGAAAGTCCTGCTTACAAAAAGAAGAAGTTTACTTACGATATACAATGGGGTACTGACCTGCAAAGCGAACATGAACGTTACCTTGTTGAAAAGCACTTTAAAAAGCCTGTGATTGTAACGGCCTATCCAAAAGAGATAAAGGCGTTTTACATGCGGCAAAATGATGACGGAAAAACAGTTGCTGCAATGGATATTCTTGCACCCGGTATTGGAGAAATCGTAGGTGGAAGCCAGCGTGAGGAACGCTTGGAAAAACTTGAAGAGAAAATGGCACAAATGCATATTCCTGCAGAAGAATTAAGCTGGTATCTCGACACCCGCAGGTTTGGCACCGTACCGCATGCAGGATTTGGATTGGGCTTCGAACGCCTGGTTTTGTTTTTAACTGGTATGACAAACATTCGCGACGTCATTCCTTTCGCAAGAACACCACGCAATTGCGAGTTTTAGGCATAACGATCATCCATGCCCGGTTCGTTGGAATCATTTTCAACCAGGAGATGAGCGCTGAATTGTTCCTGAAAAAGTTTGAAGACCTGCAAAAAATGTTTTTCATTTTTGCTTTTCGCTCCTATATTTGCAGTCCCGAAAGGGAAAAGGCGGTGCGGTAGCTCAGTTGGTAGAGCAAAGGACTGAAAATCCTTGTGTCGCCGGTTCGATCCCGGCTCACACCACTTCCTAAAGCCTTGTAAGCAAATGTTTACAAGGCTTTTTTTTGGTCCAACATTTTGATGATCAAAGTAAGCAGGTTGAATCGATATACCGGGTTACTTACCACGCAAACAGTTGATTGACTTCCCTAAACACACCAACCAGCACGATAAAACAAGCAATAATCATGAAGATGTTAGTATGCCATCAGCAAGTACATTCAACGGTGCTAAAGCAAAGATTGCTGAAACTACTTTGCATGTTGTTTTTGTTCATGCTGGCAGGGCTTCCCGGGTGGAGCCAGGCTGCGGAAAACTGGACCAGTAAACAATTGATCGAGCCCGCGGCCCTGGCAAAAATGATTACCGATAAACGGGATGTTCCGGTCATTATCAGTGTTGGTCCCGGTGCGCCAATTCCCGGGTCGGTTAATGTTGGTATGGTAAACAATGCTGAAGGTATTGGCAAACTGAAAAAGGAACTTGCAGGTGTTTCGAAGCAAGCGGGAATTGTTATTTATTGTGGATGTTGCCCGTTTGAACATTGCCCAAACGTTCGACCTGCGATAGATATGCTTAAGCAAATGCAATTCACCGGATACCAGCTGTTGAACATTCCCAACAACATCAAAAAAGATTGGATCGACAAGGGTTATCCAACTACAAACTAGTTGTTGGTATGCGCCAATAAATCCGGTCCCAACATACCCGGTTAAACAACACTTACGCGCTAACATTGATAAGCCGGATCACTTTTTACGTATTGATCAGCCGGGGCGGCATAAGGAAGCGATGCAGGATTGGCTGCACTATCGTTGATGTAAAACAACCACTTTCATTCCCGCTTCAACCTTACTAACGTATACATCGTTCTACAGAATACCCAACTTAATCGTTTGTGTTAGTATACATCTACTCCCCCAATTAGAGGAACGGGGTTACTGTTACTTTACCTGGTACCACAAGTAGGGTGTTAACGTATTGCAATACAACATCGAATTGGAGCCTGAAAAAGCAAAAGATTTCAACCTCGGTATCGAACGGGTTTGGCACTAATTTTTCGCGGGCTATAGAGATCTCATTCACCTTGCTACCCTTGTAAAGACAACCATTATCTGAACAACCCCGGCCTGGTATGCTTTAACGCGGTATGCAAAAACACAGATTATACAATCGTTTGTGCCTATCAGCAATTGCGAAAAGCAGCCACCACGGTAGCGGAATAACCAATTACCGGATTTGCCGCCGGAAGCTTTAACAAGCAGGGTAAACATTTCATTGTAACAGCATGGAAGAAGTTTTGGAAAAAATAAAAAGGTTTGCTCATCAGTCACACGGTGAACAAGTGCGCAGGTATAGTCAGGATCCCTACATTGTTCATCCAATACGTGTTATGCAAACGTGCAGGCAATTCACAAATGATATCACCGTTCTTGCTGCGGCATTATTACACGATGTGCTTGAAGATACAAGCGTAACCAGGGAACAGTTGCATGCTTTTCTCGAAGAAGTAATGACAGAGGAGCAGGCAGCCCACACTGTTAGCCTGGTGGAGGAACTCACGGATGTTTACATCAAACCAAGGTACCCACATTGGAACCGGCGAAAAAGAAAAATGAAAGAAGCGGCCCGGCTTGAAAAAGCCAGCGACGAAGCACAAACAATCAAATATGCCGATATCATAGACAACGCACCTGAGATAGCTGAAAAAGATCCTGATTTTGCACAACGTTTTTTACCCGAGTATCTATCGCTGCTAAAGCGGATTACGTCCGGCGAACCCAGGCTTTATAAGCAGGCACTCGAAACCGTTTACAGTTGCTTACCGGAATCGAAAGACCGGCATTAATTTTTTATAAGCTAATAAACACTAAATCGTTTTCTATGGAAAAAGATAATGAAAAGAATAGCCAGACCGGTAATGATCAGTCATCATTTGCCGGAACAAACCCCAACAGGTATGGTGATCCTTTACCTGCTGATGACCAGGATAATCCCATCCAGGACAATGAAGCACAAAATGTAACCGACGGTGCTGAACGGCTTTCCGGTAAAGAGGCTGAGGATGCCCGGAAGAAAGCAATGGAAGGGATCAACCGGGGTAAAGCGGACTAACCAGCAATCATTGCTAAATAACGAAAGCGCCAGGGAGCCCCCGGCGCTTTCGTTATTGTGTATCATTACAACCTTTAAGTGCTGCGTTATCGTGCCGACAAAGCTTCCGCTTGTGGTTCAAGGCTCCTGATCCGGAAGTCATCAAATACGGCAACCTTATCGCGATTACCCCTGGATATCAATCCCGCCCTTACCGCCCTGTCCCATGGTGGAAGGTACCTGCCATCTACCGGAGCCGTATGTACAGCTTCGTATCTTTTCCCATCGCTACTCGTAAAAAAGCGGATATTCCCCCGGCGAAACTCCATTTTCATATAAACAACCGGGCGGTTCTTATTGGAAACGATTTTTATGGTGCTGTCCTTTCCGTCCTTTAAACGAACAATCCGCAAGCTGTTCCTGTTGCCATAAAAACCAACCGTGTTTTTGTCGTCGCCAAGTGCCGCCACACCAGCAAGTGCCGTGCTTTGTCCCAGCAATACCTTTGCGGTCAACTCGTAATCTCCGCTAAATGTTTTTTGACCCAGGTACGCACCAGACTCATCGGGTAGGGCTTTCAATAGCAGCTGGCCGTTTTTCACGTTTGCATCTACATCCTGGAATACACTCCATTGCCATGAACCGGCAAGTGAACCTGCATTAAAGTTATCCGAAACAAGACGCTCTTTTTGCGCCGCTTTGTTGTTTGATTCGTCTACGAATTCAACCCAGCCGTTGTTGTCAAATTTAAACTCACGCAGCAATCCTTCGCGGCCGGTATAGGCATGTGAATATTTGTTGTAAGCATGGTATAGAAAAAAATACCTGCCATCTTTTTCCAGGGCGGTTCCGTGACCGGGACACATCCAATCACCTTTATTGCCCATTGCCGGGTTGCGCGGATCTTTTTCCCAGGGGCCCAACAGCGACTTCGATCTTGCGGCTCCAACAACATAATCACAGCCGCTTCCACAACATCCCGCAGCGGCATAAATCGCATAGAAATAGCCGTTGTGTTTCACCATCGAAACCCCTTCAACAAGGTTCTTCTCCCAGGGTTGATCGTTTCTGAAAAGTTCTTTTTTCTCACCTATCAGCGCAGTCCTTTGTTCGTTCATTTCGCTCGCCCAAATCGGTGTTGGCTTTCCAACACTGTTGGCATCTTCTTTCCAAACCAGGTATAGCTTGCCATTTTCATCGCGCATCGGAAAACCGTCAATAGAGCCAACCTCCTGGCATATCAGGGGGCCGAGATCGGTGTAAGGCCCTTCGGGTTTATCGGCACTTGCTACACCAACACACAGGTTCCCGTTTTTCTTATGTGCCGAATAGTATATCCATACTTTGCCATTTTCGTAGGTTATTTCCGGCGCCCAGAAGTAGTAATCGGCCCAGTCGGGTTTTTTGGTGAAAACAAATCCCTGCGGATTCCAGTTTACCATATCGTCCGACCGTAATAGCGGAAATGCAGGAAACCAATTGGATGTGGTTGCGGTTGCCCAATAGGTATTACCGATCTGAACTGCCGATGGGTCGGGGTGATCACCTGGCAGCACCAGTCGTTGCGAGATGCAAGAAGAATAAGCCAGCAGGGCCATAAGCGTTACAACAATTTGTTTGGTCATATTTTGGGTTTTCCGGTGTAATAAATAAATTCATTTGGGTCAATGTTCCTTGTAATATGCTTTGGCGTATTTACGATGCATAGCTGAACCAGCCTTGCGTAGCGTACAACTCCTCAAGCCATACACAAGCAACAGGGTATAACATCTCCGCGCTACTGCAAACGATGCTGATTTTTTCGCGGCTTGTTTTCCGATGGTATAGCAAGCGGTACGGAAGTTTTAACCGGCTCGCCAAAATTGGGTGTGCCATCTGAGTTCCAGGTAAACCGTTGTGCCCGTGGCGATCGAAACCTGCCACATCCCTGGCCGGGGGCTGAGTTTGCATGATACAATATCCAGTCTTCGGTTCCATCAGGCGACTTGAAAAAAGAGTTATGACCCGGCGCATAAACACTGTTTGCTTCAGCGCGTTTAAATACCGGTTCCGGGTGTTTGGTCCACTTCGATGAGTCAAGCAGGTTGTTCCCGCGTTTAGTTGATAACATTCCAAGCACGTACTGGTCGGTCCAGCATCCACTTGCCGAATACAATAAAAAAAAATCCTTATTGTGTAGCAGTATCTGGGGTCCCTCATTTACATATACGTTTGGTGGATTATTATTGTCGCGGAGTTCCCCATGTTTTTCCCAGGTATACGTGGGACTCGAAATACGCACCCTGTCGCCAACAATCGTCCACGGGTTCAACATCTTTGCAATATAAATGTCCTGTTGCCCGTTACGTTCTCCATCCCAACCACTCCAAACCATATACAGTTGTTTGTCGAGTTGAAATACAGAACCATCAATTGCCCACCGGTTCAATTTATCGGTTACCTGTCCTTTAAAGGTCCAGGTACCGCTTAGCGGATCAGCCGAAGCATTTTCCAAAACATACATCCGGTGGTTTTCGTTTTTCCCATCATCTGCGGCAAAGTACATATACCATTTACCACCAATAAAATGGATTTCGGGTGCCCACAACTGCTTCGAATAAGCCGTATTTTTAGGGGGCACGTAAACCGTTTTTCGCTCAGCGGTTGCCAGGTCAGCCAGGTTACTTGTTTTATAAATCACCAGGCTGTCCGACAAAGTATGGGTATAATAGTAAAAACCATCTTTAAAAATACTCCAGGGATCGGCTCCGCGCGGAAGCAGCGGATTGGTAAATGTTTTGGTTGTTCGGCTTTCCGGCTGCCGTTGAACATTGCAGTTAAAGCAGAGCAGGAGCAACCACATCAGGTACAAATGCCGGCGGTGACCGACCAGGTATAAACTCGTGCGCTTAGAGGTATTTTTTTTTGGGACAAGCATTCGTTAATAATGATTCATCGTTGCTACGCTCAGTTCATCTGCAGCCTTTTATAGCATCGGATTAAAACACCCTATTTGACATCAGCGCGGCAGCGCTAAAAGCTAATTAACCCATAGCTGATTTTGTATAATTCAGCTATGGGCAGGTTGCCGGGTAAAGCCTGCCTGAAATTACATCAAATGACAAAGCCAGCCTGTTTACCTGGTTTAATCTTTTTCACCCGAAGGACGAAGCAATTTCGTTCCAATTGGTACAGGTTGCCCAAAATCCGGTGTGCCATCTGTTCGCCAGGTAAACTTTTGTATTCTTGGATTCCTGCTGGGGTTGCAACCCTGTCCCGATTGCGGGTTTGCATGATAGATAATCCAGTCTTCGGTTCTATCGGGTGATTTAAAAAAGCCGTTGTGTCCTGGGCCATAAGCCTGGCTGGTAGTACTTTTAGTAAATACAGGTTGGGGTGTTTTTATCCAGTCAGCTGCAACCAGGGGATCACCTCCGTCGCGTAGAGTTAATAAACCCAGAGAGTAGTCATCTGTCCAGCAGCCCGATGCCGAATAAGTAAGGAAGACCCGACCAGTGCTGCTTTTTAAAATTTCCGGTCCTTCATTAACTGCGGGTGGTGCGCCAAGACGCTCCCATGCATATTGCGGCGAAGATATCATTGTGCGACTGGTGCTGAGGGTCCACGGGTTTGATAGCTGAGCGATGTATAGGTGTTGGTTATCGTCACTCGCCGACGTGTGACCGCTCCATAAGAGATAACGTTTGTTGTTGTGTTCAAGTACAGTTGCGTCAATGGCAAAATAATCGGCAGCTGGGTCAGCAATCTTGCCTTTGTCTACCCATGTGCCGGTAAGCGGATCAGCAGAGCTATTTTCTAAAACAAACATACGCTGGCTGCTTAAGTCGGTTGACGATCCTGCCGTATAATAAGCATACCATTTACTATCAAGAAACCAAAGCTCGGGAGCCCAAACATTTTGCGAGTTCGCCCCGGTGCCGGGCTTTGTCCAGATAGTGGTTACCGTGGCTTTACCCAATTGCGACATTGATTTTGTACGCCACAGTTGAATTTTGTCACCCAGCGTATTAGTGTAGTAATAGAAACTATCCTTTTGATACACCCAGGGATCTGCTCCGCTAGACAATAATGGGTTTGTAAAGGTGCTATCCCGTGGCGCAACATAAGGCGGCGGCACATAAGGATTGCTACCTTTTTTACAAGCAGGTACAGAAAGTAGGATCGTTGCAAAAAATATAGAGAATACCTGTTTCATAGGTTTAGTTTCTTGTCTTTGCCTTAGTGGCGACGGCCATTTAAGCACTCTTATACAGTAAGAATACAGTGAGGTTTGAATTTTCAATGTTCCTTCAAAAGCAGCTTAGTAAGGTGCAGGAATTTTCATAAAACGACCTGCGTCTCGCCAGGAGCTCTTGCTCGAACGATATAGCGTGTTATACAATAACCAGATTAGCGTATACCATTGATCCTTTTCCTTGCTAGCGGCAATGATGAAGTTGAACGGGTCGGCAACATACATCATGTAAACCGACCCACTCCACCCTTCCGGCAATAGGCCAGGAAGTTAATAGCCGGGATTTTGTTTCAGGTTCGGATTAAGGTCAATGTCTGATTGTGGAATCGGATAATACTCGTGTTTGCCTTTTACAAAGTTGGTAAACTCAGGATCCCGCGACCTGAGGTCTGAGCTAAGTTCTCCCCAGCGCAAAAGGTCAGCCCACCGCCATCCTTCGCCTGAAAGTTCAAGGATACGTTCGTGTTTTATTTGAGATAGAAAACGGGCCTGGCTGAATCCTGGAGGTAACGGAGCAATCCCGACACGGTTTCTTACCCGGTTTACATACTGGTAAGCATTGGTCGTTTGGCCTATTCCGTTTAATGCTTCTGCATACATAAGTAGTACATCTGCATACCTGATCATCCGGTAATTATTTCCTGAGCTAAATCCTTCTTCAGTCCGGGTGCTATCGTTTAGCAGTTTACGAAACCACATATTTCCTGAGGGCAGTCCCCAATCGGCGAACGACTTGCCATATATCATAGAAAAGTTAGCACCACGTTCATCAGCAGAGTCAAAAATGAATGAAGCCGCTAACCTCGGATCCCTTTGTCCCGTTGCCGTTCTCTCCAGCAGAAAAGTATCAACCAGCCACCGCTTACGGGCGGCACCATCGTTGAAACCAATCCCGGAGGGCCCAAAAAACTTTGCGATAGAAGCTCCTGAGTTAAGATTAATGGTCTCATTGATGTCATCGTCGCCGTTCTCAGTTGCTTTAAATGCGTATTGTATCTCAAACACCGACTCCATATTGTTTTCGCTTGTGATGATGAAGTTGCTACGGTAGTTTGGCATGAGGCCGTATAACGTTTTACCTGGTCCTTCAACCAGCCAGTTCAGCGCGTCTACTGCCTGTTGATATTTGTTTTGTTGCAGGTTTGCCTTTCCGATAAAAGCATAAGCAGCACCTTTGGTTGCCCTGCCTATTTCAGTCGGTGTGGCCGCATAACTTTCAGGAAGATCTGCTGCAGCTTCAGTAAAATCTTTGATCACCTGCGCCCATGCTTCCTCATTGGTGGCATTTGCCGGCTGATCGGTCGGTGCTGATGGCGTTAGCATCAAGGGCGGGCGACCCCAGAAAAGTGTCAGGTCGAAGTAGAAGAGCCCACGCATAAATTTCGCTTCCGCTATCAACCTTCTTTTCAGGGCTTCATCCATATTGATTTTTGGTATGTTGGCAATGGCCTGGTTAGCCCGGAATACTCCCACATATAAATTCTGCCAGGTTTCTGCCGTTAGCGGATGGTTATAGTCCGTTTGAACAAAACTCATCAGGTTGTTTAAACCGCCGTCTCCACCAGAGCCAAAGCCCTCGTCGGCCCTGAGAATACGATGATAAAACATCCAGCGCGAATAAACCGATGCCTGCCGGCGAAGGGTACTATAAATGGCATTTACCCCTCTCACTGCATCGTTTTGTGAGACCCAGAAATTCTGGATGGTTAGCGCATTGGGGTTCGGTTCGTCGAAGTTTCGTTTACACGAGCTGAGCAGCCCGGTAGCAATAATAATTGTTATTAAAAGTTTGTACATGATGGCAATTTTTAAATGAACAGGCGTTTTAGAATCCCACGTTGATACCGACAGTAAATATCCGGGAAGAAGGATAATTACCATTGTCTACCCCGGGTTCGAGGTTTGCATTGGCTCCTACAACATCCGGGTCAAGCCCTGAGTAATTGGTAAACGTCAGCAGGTTTTGACCGCTTACAAATATTCGTGAATTCGCCACGCTAAGCCGGCTGAGCAGCGACTTGGGGAGCAGGTAACCGATTTCGAGGTTACGTACCCTAAGGTAGCTTCCACTTTCTATCCACCTGTTTGTATTTCCGCGTACGTTTGAAACAATGCCCTGGTCAACTGCCGGATCACCGGCCAGCCCGGTTGAATAGGAAACACCGAGCCGTGGGAAGTTCGTGTTGGTATTGGTAGAGGACCACGGATTGATATCCCTGCGATAGTTTGAATACCCCATAGCATCGAGGTCGCGGAGTACATCATTGTAGAGTTGCTGGCCGAAAGACCCGTACAATTGCAGGTTAAACGACAGGTTCTTCCACGTGGAATTAAACTGAACGCCCGTGGTAAACTTTGGCCAGGGAGATCCTGCAAACTGCCGGTCCTGGTCGTTAATATCATCATTGGTTCCACCATTCACCACATTCACATACCTGATGTCGCCAGGCTTAGCATACCTCGCCTGCGCCTTGTGGTCTTCGATTTCTTTCTGGTTTTGAAAAATGCCATCAGTACGGAGCACAAAGTACTCACCAATGGAACGACCCACCTGCGAACGGGTATTGCCCGACTGGATGTAATTTCTTTCAAGACCGGTCACAGGGTCGGTGCCAAGGCTTCCAAGCGAAAGCACCTTATTGCGAATAACACTCACATTACCGGAGAGGCTCCAGGTAAAATCACCGCTGCCGGAGTGACGGTATCCTAACTCGAGTTCTACACCCTGGTTTCGTATAGACCCAATATTAACGAGTGGGTTTCCACCAAGGTTGCCGAGGTAACGTGGAAGTGGTTGCTCAACAAGAACGTCGTTCGAAATGGATCTGAAAACATCCAGCGTCACGTTGAACCTGTTATTCAACAAGGAGGCATCAAGACCCACGTTAGTGGTTGTCTTGCTTTCCCATCGAAGATCTGCTGCAACAAGCCGGGCCTGGGTAGCTCCGTTTTGTTCGGTTTGCCCTGAGCCAAATACAGCCCGGGGACCCTGGTTCAAGAAACCCGTGAACTGGTAGTTACCAAGGTTTGCTGCACCCAGTTCACCATAGCTCGCCCGTAGTTTAAGGCTGGATATCCAATTTACATTAAAGAACTTTTCGTTGTGAATGTTCCAGCCAACTGCAGCTGAAGGGAAGAACCCGGTACGGTATGCCGGTGAAAAACGGGAGTCTTTATCTGACCGGAACGTAAACGTGGCCAGGTAACGGTCGTTGTAGTTATAGATTAACCTGCCTAAATAAGAATTGATCAGTGTTTGTTCATTCGAACCAAATGCAAGCGGTGAACCATTGGCTGAAGTGATGGTGGTAAAGTATTGCCCGTTAGACTGGCTCAGGTTTGATCGTCCACCCGAGGAGTTGTCGCGACGGATGGTTTGTTCGGTATAACCCAGCACACCATTAATGCTATGATTACCCCATTTCCGGTTGAAGTTCACGGTGTGCTCAAACAGCAGGTTAAGAAATTGCGAGCGGTTTTCGATTACCTCGCTGGGCTTTTGCGACATGTTCCAATACCAAACCCCTTCTTTTCGCAAGGAACGTGCGCGATCAAAGCTGGTTTCCACACCGGCATTAAAACGGTAAGTCAGCCAGGGGAAAAGCCGGAAGTCGAGGAACGCGTTTCCGAGAACTTTAAAATAGCTGGTACGAACGGAAGTGATATCGGATATCGCCACGAAGTTGCGGGAGAAAGTGCGGGCATTCGGCGAACCCATTCCCCAGCCCCCCGGGTTTGAATTGCTTGCAAGCGCGGCGTCGCTAACCGGTATTATGGGCAAGTTGTTCCATAGGTCGTACCAGGGATTCCCGACTTCAAAATTATTAAGTGTTGGATAGTTGCTTTCGTAAGGAGAGTTTCGCAGTGAGTTTGAAATCATCAGATTCTCACCAAATTTGAACCTGCCACGGGAGGTTTCGGTATTGATCCGAAGTGATGACCGTTCAAAGTCGCGTGCGATAAGGGTGCCGATGTCTTTGAAATACGAACCGGAGATGAAGTAGTTCGAGTTGCGTGTGCCTCCCGAAAGTGAAACCGTGTGGTCTTGTATGGCGCCGGTGCGAATGGCTTCATCAGCCCAGTTAGTGTTGATGCCATTGTAATTTGCAACCGCAGGTTGCAAGGCGTACCCAGCAGCCTGGTATGCCGCTTTGTTGGTAGCAACGAACTCATTGCCGTTCATCATATCATACCGTTTTGGAAGCTGGCTAATGCTGTACCTGGATGAAACATTAACCTTCATATCGCCTTCTTTGCCCCGTTTGGTGGTGATGATAATCACACCATTTGCTGCACGTGAGCCATAGATGGCCGCTGCAGATGCATCTTTCAAAACCTGGATAGTTGCTACATCATCCGGGTTAACGGTTGTATTTGGGTCGGAGTACATGCCATCGATGATGTACAGCGGGTTAGCATTTCCCGTGAATGTACCAAGACCCCGGATATTCACCACAGCCTCCTGGCCGGGCTGCCCTCCTGTTCGAACAACTACCCCTGGTGACATACCTTGTAATTGCTCGGGCAGCGATCGCGATACCAGTCGTTCGGTGTTTTGCGTATTAACAATTCCGGTTGCACCTGTAAGGTCGCGACGCCTTACACTCTGGTACCCGATCACTACAACTTCGTTCATGGAGGCATTGGCACCTTGAAGCGTAATGTTTATGGTGGAATTGCTTCCCACCACTATTTCCTGGTTTGCAAAACCAACATAGCCAATCACGAGGGTTGCGCCAGTACTGGCAGTAATGGAAAAGTTGCCTGAAGGATCAGTAGTTGTACCAACAGTAGTTCCTTTTACTTCCACCGAGGCGCCCGCGAGTGGCTTATTGTCCGTTCCCGAGGTGACGGTCCCTGTAATTCTTCGTTCCTGTGCCACGCTTAGGGTTGTTGTAAAAACCAGGCATATACAAGTGAGTAGTATTAGGATAGGTGTGTTAAATCGTAAACATAGTTTCATATAGCAGAATTAAGATTAATGGATAAAAGCGTTGCTGTAAATGCTTCTGTTAGGGTCCATGTACAAGGGGTACCGGCAACCTGGTGCGAGGAATGATAAACATAGTGTCGGTTATTGGTAATCGCTTATAAGCTCCGCAATATCACCGTGCAGTTGTGTCGGTAATTGCCTGCAACCGGCAGTGTGGAATCGATTGCAGGAAGTAGCGCAAATGAGTGTTGTGCTACCTTAAGCAATCGCATTACTAATTTATAACATTGCCGACTAAATACATATAATTTTTTCATCAAGTTAGCTGAATACTTACAAGCTGTCGAGGCTTTCAGCGCGCTCTTGTTTAAAGATTAAACACCCTGTTTTTTTAGAGGAGCAACGGCTAAATCTGTGTTGCCTTTTTGGCGTCGGCATACCTTTGCGTATGGATTATTTCAAGCGCCTTGCCGCATTGCTCAACACCGAACGTGAAGAAGACAGGAAAGCCTATTTGCAATACACCAGGAACGCATCTGTGCAGGAGCGAAGAGAAAACGGGTTTACCTGGTACCCTGTCGCAATCCGGGGAACAGAGCTAAGCCGGGGTGACTATCTCACTGTTGAAGTCGAGCGTACAACACACCAGGACATCAGTCACCAGTTAAGATTTGGTGTTTCCGCAGTGCTCTTTTCGAACCACGATCCAAAAAATGCCAATATTGAAGGTGTGATTGGCTTCCAGGGTGGCAATCGGTTAAAAATCACCTTACGTACCGATGAGCTCCCCGAATGGGCAGGAGATGGAAAATTGGGCATCGACCTCCTGTTCGATGACAATAGCTACGACGAAATGCAAAATGCCTTAAGGCTGGCACAGGTTATTGCGCACAAAGAAAAAGACGATCGGCTCATCCGGGTACTTACGGGAGAAAGGTCTCCCGAATTTGATGCTGACCTCGCAGTACCGCCAGTTGGCACGCTTAACCAGGTACAACAGGAGGCCGTAGACAAGATCATACAAGCCAATGACCTTGCGATAGTGCATGGTCCTCCGGGTACAGGTAAAACCACGACCATTGTACAGGCGGTTAAGGCAATGATTGCGCAGAACCGGCAAAAAATTTTGGTGGTTGCACCAAGTAATACTGCTGTTGGCCTCTTAAGTGAGAAGCTTTCAGACGAAGGGCTTTATGTATTGCGCGTAGGCAATCCAACACGCGTTTCTGAAAGGCTGATGTCGTTAACACTTGATGCCCGTATGGCCGAACACAACGCCATGAAGGAAATTCGTAAGCTGAAGAAACAGGCTGCAGAGTATAAAAACATGGCGCACAAGTACAAACGTAATTTTGGAAAGGCTGAACGCGACCAACGAAAGGCACTGTTCGACGAAGCGCATAAGATTATGAAGGAAGTTGCCAACACAGAGCAGTACATTATCGACGACCTGGTTTCCAGGGCTGACATCATTGCTGCAACACTTGTTGGCGCAAACCACTACACGGTTCGGAACCTTAGCTACCAAACGGTAGTCATTGATGAAGCCGGGCAGGCACTTGAACCCGCCTGTTGGATACCGATTCTGAAAGGTAAAAAGCTGGTGCTTGCGGGGGATCACTTTCAATTGCCACCTACCATCAAATCGTACGAAGCCGAAAAAAATGGCTTGGGATGCACCTTGTTGGAAAAGGCAGTGGCGCTTCATCCGGAAAGCGTGGTTTTGCTGGAAGAACAATACCGGATGAATAAGGTCATTATGCACTATTCAGGGCGTGTGTTTTACCAGGATAAACTTAAGGCACATGAGTCCGTCGCAAATCACCAGTTATTCAATGGAGATGCGCCGCTCGTGTTTATTGATACCGCGGGCTGCAGTTTTGATGAAAAGTTAGAAGGCACCAGTATCAGCAACCCCGAAGAAGCCGCGTTCCTATTTAAACACCTGAATGCCGTTGTAACGATGTTAGGCAACCACTATGGTTCCGAAAAGTTTCCGACAATCGGCATTATCTCTCCATACAAACAACAAATTCTGTTTTTGAAAGAGCTGTTAATTGCAGAACCAGCACTGTTACCGTATGCAAACAAGATTACCATCAACACCATCGACAGCTTCCAGGGGCAGGAGCGTGATATCATCTACATTAGTATGACACGCTCGAATGCTGAGGGTGTAATTGGGTTCTTGTCCGATATCAGGCGAATGAATGTTGCGATGACCCGGGCGAGAAAAAAGCTGGTGGTTATCGGCGACAGTGCCACACTAAGCCAACTTCCTTTTTACAGCAATTTCATCAGCTATGCAGAAAGCGTAAACGCCTACCAGAGTGCGTGGGAGTTTATGGATGTATAAGCATTCGAACACGGGTTTCACATAGAAGATACGGATGAAAGCGAGAGAAAACCCATTGCACACAGAAACCACGGATGTTCACAGATGAAATCGAGAGAAAACTCATAGCACACGGAAGACACGGATGCACACAGATGAAAGCCAGAGGAAACCTATAGCGCACAGGAGACATGGATGAGCCCAGATGATTTAACTATATTCTCTGAGGATTTCTGGGCAATCTGTGAGAACAAAAAATAGCACACAGAAAACACGGATGCACACAGATGAGTTTCCATTTTTCTGTGCATTTCTGTGTCATCTGTGTGCGAACGCCCCTTCAATCGGTAGAGGCTTTATAGGTTTTTGATTGATATCGAAATATTATGTGGCGCTACTTCATCACCACCGAAGTAGGGGTATAACTGGTAGCCGGATGCCGTGGACGATGAGGCCGCCCGCTCCAATACTACAGAGATCCCGTTAACAGTGAATACATAGGTATTGCCTGCGAGTTTGATGCTGCAGATGTTTTCTGCACCAATGGCTACAGTTGTAATTTCACGGGAAGCAACAATACCATTATTGTACGCATAAGCAAACAGTCGTAACTGCCCGTCACTCCATCTCCAGCCGATACGTGCACTATTGCGATGGTGATCAAAACCCTCCGAAAAACCGTAGAGTTTATTAATGTCATACTGGTTGAAATTGTCAAGATTGTAGACGGCGGATACGTCGAAAACGGCAGAAAACCTCATCTCGCTAAGCGTAACAAATTTTAGCAGGTTTGGTGTGCAATAATGCTGGCCGGCAAATATGGTGTACTTAGTTGCCTGGGTAACCGGGATCTTTGTTCTACTGGCTGGACTGACTTCAAACGAATTTTGAGTTGTAGCTGAAACAACCTTGTTTGTAATGCCGGCTGGTGCAACAACTTCCTTCATCTTATTGCTACAACTTAAGAGCATTGTGGTAAACAGGTAAGTAAACAAGGGTTTGAATGCGTTGGTTGGTGGAGTTTTCATTAGAATATTTTTGTCATATACTAACTAACTACCACAGCCATTTATTGCTTTATTTAACGGACAGAGGCCAAAAGCCGCGTTAAGAATGTACCAACGAATTTGAACGATCCCGGTTTAGCCAGAGGCGCTAAAGTATAAGATCTGACAGTGTCCTAATACCCAATACCTGAATACCTTAATACCCAATACCTCAATACCCAAAACCCACTAAGGAACTTCAATAACCGTCCAGTTGTTGGTGCGGCGGCTCCAGATAATTGCATAGTCTTTACCATGCAACAATCTAAAAGTGCGATCCCGGCTATTGTTGCTGAAACGAAGCCACCCATAATTGTAAACTTCGTATTTAAAAACAAAAGGCTGGGTTGTTTTCAGTGGAACCTGGCTAAAGTCGCGGCCATTATCAGACAAGTAAACGGTCATGTCGGAATTGCCGTATAGTGATAAGTATATCCAGCTTGCATCGTTAGTGGCAGGAGGGGGATTTTGCTGTGGTTGTGGAGCGGGTACCGGGCCGGTGTTGCGGGTTGGCGGGTTATAGCCCTTGGCATAATTCCAACCGTTTGCAATTGCTGTCAGCCGGTCGGCCCTTGCCGGGTGGGAGGCACTTGCAGTTGGGGATGCAATCTTTTCCATTGCCGCTCTTGCCTCACTCAGGCTTGCGCCCAATTTTGCCATAACATAACCAGAAAAATAGTCGGCTTCAATTTCTTTGGGCGGCGTGCTTCCCTGCGCATCTACAACGTGATTGCGATAATGATGACCCATTTCATGCGCGAGGACACTTATTGACGCCCACTTTGTGCCGGCATAACCATCGAGGTTTTCAAGAAAATCATTGTCGTAAACAATGTATCGTTTGTTGCGGATAATTGTTGCGTAAGCGTTATTAATCCCGTTTTGCTCCTGGATGGTAAAGTTCTCTTTCCAGTTTACGGAGTCGAGCATAGTATTGATGTATTCCCGCGCTTCGTAAACCGATTGGAACTGGGACAGGGTACTTTTTGGCGGGATAATAATCCCACATTGATTGGTGCGCTGCCCAAAGGATACAAGGCAGGCTAACAGGCTTAGCGTAAACAAAAGAAAACGGCTGTTATATTTCATGGCATGTTGATTAACTTATTGGAAACGACACCTTTGAGTCGGTAGTTATTACCCCGGAGCTAAAGCAATAACTACGCCATTGCTACCGGTATGAAGCATTTAAAGTGGGATGATGGGCAAGCATGGTTTTTGAACTTACAGATTAACAAAACCATATCAATATGAGTAATCCCAACGAACAAAATAACCAGCCAAACCCTGAAGAAGGTGTTTCCGAAGATGATCCGGTTGAAGCCGGTAAAAAAGCCATCGAGGCAGCCAGGGCAACAGCAGGTTCCGGCACTACCGGCGACAAAGCTGAAGAAGAAAAGGCCGATGCGGAAAAGTGGCGAAACGAAGGATAGCTTCCTGCATCGGTATGATGCCTTACCCCATTGACTTGATCTTACGGGCAACTTTACCGAACATGGGATCGATCTCGAGATCAGGAAGGCTTATCCATTTAGCAGCCGTAGACTCTTCGATATCGATATTAACTGCAGCAGGACCACGATAAGTATACAAGAAAGCAATATCGTGGTGTATGTGCGCGGGTTCACCTTTTTTCTTGTTTTCAGGAATGGGATGACTATCGATGTCGAAGATGTTTTCGCTTTCCAGCATTAGTTCCGTTCCGGGTATTCCGGTTTCTTCAGAAGCTTCGCGCTGTGCACCTGCAAGGATCGATTCATCGGATAGTTCTACATGACCCCCGGGCTGAAGCCAGCGATCCAGGAATTTATGTTTCAACAATAGCATGGCAGTCCGGCTTGAATTCAGGATGTAAGCGCTGGCGGTGATATGGCCGGTGAAGTTGGTGCGTAGGTACAAGTCGTCTCCATCGAATGTGTTAACAAATTCGAGGAGTGCGGAGGCCCTTTGCACCTGGTCGGGATAAGACACCAGGTAATCTGACAAAAGGCTTTGTAATTGTAGTTTGTTCTGCATGGCGCAAAGATGCCGCAGACCTTCCTATTCCAGGCTAAAAGCCATTAAATACTTTACCGGTTAGTTCGAGACTTGTAATTCGGAGTGATGAAGGATTATGTTGGAGGTTGTATGTTGAACTTTGTATGTGTAACGAGATATGAGACAGCGTACAGGTATTGGGGTATTGAGTATGTGATGGAATTTGACCGGCTGATTGGTTCACTACGGAAATGCTTAGTTTTTTGCCGGCGCAAGAACGCGAGGAACAGGAGCCTATTTACTTTTTTGTGTTGACCTTGTTTTTATTGATCCAATCCATTTCGATGCAAGCCTGGATAAAGGGGCCGATGGCTTTCAGGTCATCGTCTCTCTTTGGTTCGTTTACGTAGTAATCGTATGTGCCATCCCGATATGGAACACCACCAAGACCGGCACCTGCAACCGCACGCATATAATGGTAGGTACCCTTACTGTCCTGCTCAACAAATTCTTTGATCATGCCGTTGTAAGCTTTCTGTATTGCCGGCAAAAACGAGTTGCTGATATAATTCATCCGTAAAGCTTTTGCCAATCCAAATACAAACATCGCCGTTGAAGAAGACTCAAGGTAATTGCCTTGCTGGCCTGCCTTATCGGTTACCTGCCACCAGACTCCTGTTTTTTGATCCTGCACCTGTACAATGGCTTTCGACAAGCGATTAAGAATAGCAACCAGTTCATTTCTTCTCGAATGTGTTTTTGGAACAAGGTCCAATACATCTACAAGCGCCATCATATACCAACCCATTGCACGACTCCAGAATTCGGGCGACCTGCCGGTTTGGGGATTGGCCCAGCCCTGGAGTTTGCTTTCGTCCCAGCCATGATACAGCAGGCCTGTTTTAGAATCACGGCTGTACTTTTCCATCCATACGAATTGATTGATGATGTCGTTAAAGTCTTCGGGTTGGTTGTTTCGTACGGCATACTCTGCATAAAAGGGTTCGACCATGTAAATTCCGTCGAGCCACATTTGCGAAGGGTACTTTAGCTTGTGCCAAAATCCACCCGCCCGGTTACGGGGTTGCCATGATACCTGGTTGCGCAGCAAGGTGGCGGCCTTTCTATACTTTTCGTGCTTGTAGTTATCGTACAGATAAAAAAGTTGTCTGCCGGGTGGAATATTATCGCTGTTGTATTCTTCGATGTTGTAGGTTTTAATGCTGCCATCGTCATTGATAAAGTGATCGATAATGTGTTTGGTATATTCGAGGTACACTTTATCGTTGGTTAGCTTACCCAGCCGTTCGAAGCCGATGAGTACAACGCCAATTTCATAGTTCCAGTTTGCCGGCCGGTTCTCCTGTGCCTCGGCTACGGTTTGACCGGGTTGAATGAGTTTATCCTGCTCTAGGTGACTGGCATATTTCTTAACCACCATAGAGTCTTTGTACGTTTGCATTATCGTAGCAGCCATGCTTCGAGCAAGATCAACCTGAGCGGATGCAACACATGAACTCAGCAGGAAAGCAAAAGAAATAAATAACCTTTTTCCGGGGTAGGTATTGACAGTCATATGGCTATATCTGGAGGTAATTACTGATACTCAAATATCGTATTTTGGTGGCTAAGCACTGCTTCTTGTTTGCCCCGAGAGGTTTAGGTTGCATGTTTTAAGCTGCCATGCCCGATGCCGTACAAGCGAGCGTGGCAAGTAAAGCCAGGCAACCAACAACTGCCCGTCCCATAAAAAAAATAAGTATGCAGGACACTGTACCCCAACCCAGTGGGAACCCGGGTATTCCGACAAGCTTACGCGTTGTCTTGTTGACATTGTTGGTAAAAACCAGGGTAGCGTTGCTTTCAGGGAAGCGTGTTGCTACTTCGGAAACAATGCGCTATCCACCATTGGCAACAGCCGTAAGGCGTTTTTATAGTAGATCTTTTTCAGGATATCATCCGGCAATCCCATGCCATACATAGCCCAGAATGCATGGTATTTCTTGTGGTATGGGAAGTATTCGTCTTTTGTTTCGAGCACCCTGAAGTAGGTATTGTATTCCTCGGGAACCCAGCTGTCTTTACCAAATAAGATCCGGTCCTGGTATTTGGTGAAAAACTGGTTTGCGGCAATCGGCTGCCTGCCGATTTCGGCGATGACTGCACCAAATTCGACGTAGGTATTTTTAAATTCGTCCATCAGTTTGCTTAGTCTTCGCAGGTCGTTTGCATACCAACCAAAGTGTGCATTGATGAAGGTGGTGCCAGGGTGTTTTTTAAACATGCGGTGTTGCTCATCAATCAGTTGCTGCCATGGTGCCGGATCGGTGTTGCTTCTCTTGCGACCGGGCCGGGTGACCAGCTCAAGCCAGCGTTCATTGGTACTGTCCAATGGTTCCCAAAATTGTTTGGGATCGGCCGTGTGTATAAGAACGGGGATTTTTAACTCGCCGGCTTTTTTCCAGATGGGATCGAGGCGTACATCGTCGACCGGAACCCTTTTACCCTGGTTATCTTTAACCGAAATGCCAAGTGTCTTAAATATTTTTAGTCCGGCCGCACCATTTTTTACGTCTTGGTCTAATTGTGCTGCCGCTTTTTGAGACCAATCGGGCTGGCCAATGCCATCGAAGTTGATGTTTGCAAATACCAGGAAGCGGTTAGCAGCGGTAGATTTAATATTAGCAACAGATTGTTTCAGCCGGTCACCATTCGAGCCACTCAGGTTGATCATAACAATCATGTTCAAGGTGTCCATAACCTTGGTTAAGCCATTCAAAACCTGAGGCGACATATTGTTCTGGTGATTGTGAATATCGATGAATGGAAACTTTGCCTTAGTGAGAACATGTTGCGGAACAACCAGTGATGAGGGAGGATTATATGTTTCGAAATCAATATTACTTTTCACCTGGGCCCCGGCGATCATTGCTACCAGTACACCTGCAATTGCTAACGGTCCTTTTATCATGAAGCGCTTTTACCCGCAAACTACTGCATCTGTAAAATTGTACCGCAAAAACTAAGGCTGAATCCTCATCAACATATACCGGGCAGGTTAAACAAGCGACTACGAGACCCTTTTAATGCTTGCTCCAACAATCATAATGCGGTTTATATTCCATTGCGCAGTCTTTATATTCTTATAACTTGGTACACCATCCAGATGGTACCGCTACACAACACAGGCTGGGCTGAAACTGTTAACCAAAGAAGCTTACTATGATAAAGGAACAACACGCAAAAGCCTTCTGCCGACTGGAATGTTGGTTAGCGGCAGGAACATAGGGTAGCTCTCATAATAAACCAGCAATTAAGTATGCGCTTTTTGTTTTGTATCGTTAACCTGTTAGCTTTTGTGTTGCATGGCTTTGCGCAGGCGGGCGCAAGCCGGAACAGTGTGCAGGCGCGCTTGCACTATGGGTTTATTCTGGCGCATACCGAGGCTGTTCAAAATACATCTGGTGCACGGCCGATCGGACTTGAAGTGGAACTCACCAAACAAAAAACCGACACCGCCACCTGGAACCTTTGCCGTTGTTATCCCATAAAGGGTTGGAACCTTTCTTATGTTGACTTCGACAGTAAGATATTGGGGAGTGCCGCAACACTTGGCTACTTTATTCAGCCATCATACCGGCTTGGCCTTAAGAGCCAGTTCAGTTTGAAAGGTGGGGTAGGATTAAGTTATTTAAGTAATCCCTGGCACCCGCAAACAAATCCCAGCAATCAAAGCTACAGTACACGGGTAAGTGGGTTTTTGCAGTTTGGACTTGCCGGCGGCATACAGGTAGCACCGAAATGGTTGTTGCAGGCCGGGTTGCATTACCAGCACGTTTCCAACGGGGGCTTTAAGGAGCCAAATAAGGGTATCAACTGGCCGACCGCAAGCATCGGTGTTGCGTCATTCAAAACTCCGTATGGTCTTCCGGCATATAACCGGCGTATAAAGCGAGACTTCCGGGGTGAGAAGCCATATGTAGAGGCAGGCCTGTTCTTTTCCGCAAAGCAAGGCACCAAACCCAACGGAACAAGTCCCCGTACCCCACTCGCAGGGGCCATTGTGCAGGTGGAGAAACAGGTCAGTTCAACAGATGCCCTTAACGCGGGTATCGAAGTTTATTATGACAACGCTTTAAACCAGCGGCTTAAGTCAGATAGCTTAACGGCCTCTGCGGTGCGTGGGGGAATATTGGCGGGGCATAATTTCCTGCTCGGCAGGTTCTTCTTCGGCCAGCAATTGGGTGTATACCTTTATAACCAAACCCCTTACTATAACCGCTTATACCACCGGTGGACGCTACGGTATCTACTTCGCGAAAATCTTTCTGCCGGCATTGGCTTAAAGGTACACCGGCATATTGCCGACTTTATCGACCTAAGGGTGATGTATCGACTCTAAATGAGTGATCACGGCAGCTACACTGCTTCACTAAAACCAACACGACACTACGATCCAAGGGGCCGACAACCTTCCAACAAAAACTGTAAGACGCATATTCACCGTAGCGAATGATAATAAATCGATTTGGATGAAAACAGGTCTCGATTAGGGCTCCGGCTCTTCGAGGATCTCCTGGACACGCCCGATCTGGCCGTCTTCCAGACGTACTTTGATGCCCCGGTGATGTTTTGGAGCGCTGGTAAGTAAATCTTTTACAACACCTTCCGTGAGTGTGCCACTTCGCTGATCCTTTTTCAGGATGATGTTTACCAGCATGCCCGGTTTGATGTTGGCCCTTAAGGTTCCGTCCATGTTTTCAAATTGATCCGGCAATATAGGATGGTTGAATCGAATAACAGGTGAATTTGAATAGCCTGTTGTAATTAGAATAACATGGGTTTACACCTTGACGCATATGTTAAAATGTGTTAAATTGAATAAAAAAGCATTACATGAGAAAATTTTCAACTCCCCTGATCGGGCTGATTTTTCTTGCAGTATCCTGTAGTAAGCAAGACGCAAAAACAACCCTTGAACAACAACAGCCGCAAGAAACAATTGCTGCTTTGCCGGAACGCAGGTGTGCTTCACAAGAAGTTCTTGAGCAGCAGCTCGCTACCGACCCTTCGTTAAGAAAACGCATGGCCGACATTGAAGCTCATACACAGAAGGTGGTAAAGAACCGGGGTAATCTCCGGGCAGCTGGTGGAAGAATTGAAATCCCGGTAATTGTGCACGTGGTTTACAACACTGCTGCAGAAAACATCAGCGACCAGCAGGTAAACTCCCAGATCGCCGTGCTCAATGAAGATTTTAATAACCGTAATGCCGACCGGGTAACGGTTCCTGTAGAGTTCCAGGATGAACAAACCAGTGTTGGGGTACAATTTGTGTTAGACCGCATCATCCGGGTTCAAACAAGCAAAAAGAGGTTTAGCTATTATGCTGATGATGTGAAAAAGGCCACTACTGGTGGCAGCAACCCGGTTGAGCCCACCAGGTACCTGAATATGTGGGCGTGTAACCTTGGACAAAACCTGCTTGGATATGCGCAATTTCCCGGTGGAGCTCCTGAGACAGATGGTGTGGTTGTATTGTATTCGGCCTTTGGCAGCCAATCGAAGACAAGCGGAAGTTATATTGCTAACTATAACCTTGGCAGAACGGCCACGCATGAAGTTGGGCATTGGCTAAACCTCCGGCACATTTGGGGAGACGCGACCTGTGGCAACGACCTTGTTGACGACACTCCGCAACACAATACCTCGAATGGCGGATGTCCTTCGTACCCACACCTGAGCACCTGTGCCGGCAATCCTGTGGAAATGACGATGAATTATATGGACTATACCTACGACGGATGCATGAATATGTTTTCTAACGGGCAGCGTGACAGGATGCTCGCAACCTTTACTTCAGGCGGCCCAAGGGCTGCCTATGCTAAATGATGAACATCGGCTATTTGAGCGCCGCCCGGAGAACCCAGGCGGCGCTTCGCTTTGTAAGATTAGGATTCAACCATTGGTAAGACAAACCCAGGAAGAACTTACAGGGATAATCCGGTTTACAGAATAGTCTTCGAATGGTCGACCTTTCCCCGAAAGGAATTAAGCGTTACTTATGGCTCCAAATCGAATACATTTTAAAAACCTACCTACCCATGCCGGTGGTGTGGTTTACCGGGAAATTGATGGCAGAAAAGAATACCTGGTGGTCACCGCCAGAAGGTTCAGGTTTATCTGGGTGTTACCGAAGGGTCATATTAAACGGACTGAACCTGATGAACGTGCGGCGCTACGGGAGGTGCAGGAGGAGTCTGGTGTTATTGCCGCTATTGAGCGTAAGCTCGGAAATGCCACCAGGAGGCGATGGAACTTTGAACGGCAGGTTGTTGCTTTCTTCCTGATGCGGTTTATTGATGTAGCCAATGACAACGGAGAAAACAGGAGGGTCGCCTGGTTGCCTTTGCAAAAGGCCATCCGGAAACTTTGGTATGCGGATCAAAAAGCAATACTGGAAAAAGTTGAAATGTGACAGGTATGTGCTAAAGGGTCAGGCAATAGCTCGGATCAAGATCAAAATCAGGGGTAATTCTTTGTAGGTAAAAAGTGTTTACTGGTCCCAATTAATTTTAAGATTATGCCTAATTTAGTAAGGACGGGTTATGCAGCCTGCGTTGTAGTACCCCTGTATCACCCTTAATTTTAGATGCGTGCGGCACAGAAATCAAAATTTAATCAGGAAGAAAATTATACTTGTCGACAAAGAAGGAGTGCTAAAAGCAAAACGATCGCCCATGCACCCACGGGTATTATTTACCCAGCAATTCGGGTTAGTGATAGCCGTTTGGATAGCTTTTTTAATATTCATAGCTATTTACACCGGCGCAATCAGGTTTTAAGCAGGGGAAGCCTTACCTGAATTCAGCTACCCGGTTACCAACTGCTGCCGCCTCCACCTCCCGATCCGCCCCCGGACGATCCACCTCCACCAAAACTACCTCCACTACTGCCGCTACTTGATGGTGAGCTGGTGAAAGTACTTGACATTGCTGTCATAGAACTATTCAGGTTCGACATAAATGAACCTGCATGATAAGAGCTGTAGTTGCCGGAGTACCATGATGGTGGAGGGATGTTTATGCCTTCCAGTTTGTCTTTCCATTTATCGGCAAGGTTGAATACAATCGCATATGGCAGCACCTTATCAAAGTAATGTTCATCCTGTTTCAGGAATTCTGCAAGCCTGTCCTTTTCAACGGACTTGATAAATTCCCTAAACCCTGCCAGTTGCTGATAGGCAAGGGTTCCCTTTTTTGTTTTCTTGGCCATAAACAAGCCGAAAACAATCATGATAACGGCACTGGCAAATAGTGCAACGGGTAAACCTATCATCGGCCAGATTGCTTCTGTAGCCATCAGGAAGGCAAAAACTCCCGTTATGATACCCAAGATGACAAATAGTACTGCAAATCCCCTCGAGTACTTTTCGTAGTATTCACCCTTATCCACTTCGCTTCGTAGCTCACTGGAAGCAGTAGCCATGGTTTTATACAACACATTTTTAAGGCTCGATAGTGGCACCTGATCGCCTTTCGCGAATATTCCATTGAACAGGGTTTTTTCAAACTGCATACGATCTGCAGGCAAATCCTTCAACTTTATAAACGTGTATTCCTTTAGCGAGTAGAGGCCGAACAATTTGGACTCATTCGACTCAACAACTTTCAGGTAGCCACCCGCACCCCAGTAGGGCACCAATGCGGTGAGGTCGCGTGAATGGAGATTGGTGTCTATAAGGTAGCCGGCAATACCCGGACACATGTTTTCGGGCGGATAATATTCAACCTGTACAGTAACGGGTTCGTCTTTTCCTTTCCTGAGCCAAAGCCGGTACATCCCGATGAATACCAACACCGGCAGGATCAGCCAGGCCAACTGACCAATCCAGTATTGCTTTTGCACGATGTAGTTCAGTGGCATCTTCACACCTATCGTAACCCCCTCCATCGGAGCCAGCGGCTTAAGTGTTTTTCCACTAAAAACCTGGTTATTCTGCCAGCCCGAAACGGTATTGTTTTCGGTTGAGCCTTCCTGCCCTGTTGCCACAAATGAAAACGGTTTGGCGGGTAGTGGCTCGTACAGCTTCACTGAGAAGTCAACCTGCTTTATCGTGGTGTTCCATTTGTTACCCACGATGTTGAAATACAGCTCAGCATGATCAGAAAATAGGTTGATTGAATTCAGGATCCGGTAATGAACAGCGTATCGCTGTTTGCCGAAAACCAGCTTATCTTCTGCGCCAATCTGGATGACTTTATAGTATCCCTCATTTCTAACGGTGAATGGATGCTGTTCTACATCGATGTTTTCAATCATCGTGTAGCGATTACCACCGGCTTTTTGTTGAATAGCAGCCTGCTCACTTCCTGACGGTAGTGGTTTGATTTCGTATTTATAGGGGATAAACCTGAGTATACCATGACGTTGCTCAGTAAAGTTGACGTCAATCGTTTCATCAATGTCAAGCGAACCATCCTTATTTACATGTACATCAACTTTATAGTAGCTGATTGTAAAAGCCTCCTGGGCATAGCTGTTTGCTACGGCAAAAAACAGGAGGGTAGCAAATACAAATTTTATCACCAGATGGAATTTAAAACTTGACGGCTACGTTTTGTGCCTCCTGAACATTTTCGAGTTCAAAGAATTCTCTTTGTTTGAACCCGCCAACATTTGCAACAAGGTTACCCGGGAATTGCCGGATAGCGGTATTGTAATCCCTCACTGTTGCATTGTAGTACCGGCGCGAATTGCCAAGGTCCCCTTCGATATTTTGAAGCGCCTGCTGCAATTCAAGGAAGTTTTCATTGGCCTTAAGGTCGGGGTAGCTTTCTGCAATGGCGAGTAGCCCGCGTAAGGCGCCACCCAGTTCCTGGTTGGCTTGTGCCGAAGCTTGTACATTGTTGGGATTAACCGCAAGGGCAGTATTTCGCGCCCGGATAACATTCTCAAGGGTAGTACTTTCATGAAGCGCGTACCCTTTTACGGTGCTTACAAGATTTGGTATCAGATCAAAGCGCTTCTTTAGAAAAACATTGATGTCACTCCAGCTGTTATCAATCTTAACCTGTGCCTTAACCAGCCCGTTGTACATCGCGACTACCCAGATGATTAATAGAAGGATAATACCAATGATAATGTATATCGCCATGATTGTAGTTTGTTTGCGGTAAAGTAGAAAACCTTTCGCTTAAAATCAAGCACTTAGGCACATTCTGATCGAAAACCAGTGAAAGAGGGGTTTTTAGCATAACTGCCCGGCCATTAACCTGTTTAAGCTAGCCATGAACCGGCGCGGCATTGTTTTAGTATAACGTGGTGAGGTTGACACGCAACCAAGTTCATCAATAAATCATCTTGTACAGAACTAAACAACGGATTAGTAACTCATAAAGACCAAAACAGTGAATTTAGAATTTACCTACGAGGCAGAAATGGAGATCATCAAATTCCTTTACCAATTTAAAGACGACAACAAGTTCTACCGGTTGGAAGATCAAACTTCTTTTAGCCGAACAGCAGATGAAAAGTACAGTACCATCTACAAGCTGCGCGACAAGGCTTTGATTGCAACGGATCGGGAAGTGTTTCATACCAGCACAAGTTCTTCGGCTTTCCTGAACGACCTGGACCAAATTAAGGCAAGGATACTTCCAAAAGGGATTGTGGCAGTAGAGTCGTTACTGCAACAGGAACCTGAACTTCAATAAGACTACCGGTTTGTTTGTGCCTTGGAGGGATGGAGACCATAATACATTAGCCCGGTTTTAAAATGGGTGGGGTTACGGTACAACATGCAACGGGCTGCAGGTGTTTGTGCCGGGATCCAGATGGTAATTTGCAATTGGCTTAAGTGTAATACCAGGACAACCGGCTATTAACACACCGGGCAGCCTACTTCTAACAGGCATCTTACGATTATAATATATACTGCGAGATAGAAAAGCCAGCGCCAGGACTAAAGGAAGAAGCATTGGTTGGAAGCAGCCATAGCCGGGTTACGCATTAGAGTATCCCTGATCTACTTCTTCCATTTGTTGAACGTTTGCTTTATTGCTGTCACAACTTCTCTATCGTTTATAAACGACCAATCGAGTGTTTTATACGAGGTCGTATTATCATTATCAGCGTGGTAAAATACTACGGCGCGAACAGAAGGGAACTTTTTTGGTAAAGCATTTAGTCCCTCTTTGTACCACAATGCCCTACTTCCCCCAACCTGGAGCGATCCAAATTCCGATAGGATTATCGGCTTCTGAAAGGGCGCTAGATCGGCATAACAACCGTGTATAATTTCATCCATTGACCACCATCTGCTCCAGGGAGCAATGGTGCCATAGTTCAAAGCAGTCATTCCAATCCAATCAACGTAGTCGTTGCCAGGATAGAAATCTTTATACGTTACATAAGCCGGGTGCGGCGACCACACCCAAATGGCATTGGTTGCGCCAACGCTTTTGAAAACATCAACAACATGTTTCCATGCTGCAATATAGTCGGCAGGTTTATTGTTTTGTGGGCCCCATGGATAGCGGTACGGATCATTCATTTCGTGACCAAAACGAAGAAAAAACGGTGCACTCAACTTTTTGGCATCGAGTGCCCATTTAACTATATAAGCGTCAAACTTCCCCTGTGCAATGGCTTTAAGTCCGCCTTTATTCTTGTCTGCACTTTTCACCGACCCGGAAGCGCTTACAGCAACAAAATCATCCAGCCAAGGCTCCCAGGTGATCATTGGCACTGAACCCAGGTCCACAATTGCCTGTGTTCTAAGCAACGGAAATACCTGGTCATTTTTGCTGCCCCATGCCGTGTAAATAGAAATGATGGGGAACCGGGTATGCAGTGAATCTTCCAGGGAAACAATGTCTTCATATGACTCAACGGTATTGGGGTCATAAGCACCTAAATAAATCGAGTCTGGCCAATTCATTAGTACAGGATGCCCCCAGTATCGCATGAACCAACTAAGTGATGCTGCCCTGCTTTGACGGGGATTATGTATAACCTTCTTTTCAAAGCGTGCTATGCCCGTACTTAAGAAGTTGCCCATATCCTCTAGCGGACCTTTGCTTTTATCACCTGCAAGAACAAAAAGCAAAAATATGAGGGTACCCAGGCCTACGGGTATGATCAACAGCATAACCCTAAACAGTATCTTTTTCATGTGCAATTAGTTATTCGATGCCGGAAATACCGGGATAGATGTTTGTTGAGGGAATATTACCAGCGGTGGTCGTTATTTTCTTTAGATCTATACCGGCCCAGGGCTCCTCTGCCTTAAGGGTTCTGGATTGGTGTGCAGCGTACAAACCACCTAATGACATTATAAACGCAATGAATGCGAAAACAACCATTCCCCAGATTTCACCACTTGTTAATTCCAGCCTTGCCTCGTGGGTATAAAAAACACGTTTTAAACCCACGAATATCAGGGTCGATACGAAGATGGCCAGGTGAATAAGGAGCGGCCGGGCAAATGGCGTAAAGCCTTTTACGGCCTGCTTGGCGGTAGGGATATAAGGGATTTTTCCATTCCAGAAGGAAATCAAAAATCCGACAAAGAACACCGGCCAGCAGGCAAACTTTAAAAACATACCGCGCCAGTGAAGTCCACGTTCGTGGGCCGGGTGGCAGAGCCACTGCTGTACAAACAGATAGATGGTCATTGCCGTAAGAGCAACAGGGAGCCAGTTAACGACAAACTGCATAAAACTCATGTTCGCAGGTAGCCAGCCAAACCAAATAAAGAGGTATGGAAACAAGAGAAATAATAAGGTAGTTACCCCGGAGAAGTAATACGTACCTATACTGGAATAAGATACTTTTTGCCAGAAGGTTAGCTTCCCCCACAGTCGCGGCAGCTCGGCAAATAAAACCTCATGTACACCGCGTGACCATTTAAGCTGTTGCTTACAAAAGGAACCCAGATCCTCTGGTACCAAACCCCTGCTGACAATAATCGGCGCATATACCGATTTCCAGCCTTCCGAATGAATACGGATAGCGGTTACGAGGTCCTCAGCGAGCCCTATGCCATGTCCACCGATCGAGTCGAGGGCCTTTCTGCGAAACGTACAGTTAGCGCCAATGGCCACTGCGCTGTTAATCCCGTGCATACCCATTTGGGTGGGTCCGTAAAAACCATAGGTTTGTTCAGCAGCAGCTGCTGCGGTAAACGACCGGAACTGGTTATAATACGCCTGGGCTACTTGTACGTAACCAACTTTCTCATCCCCGAAGTACCCGAGCACCTCATCGAGGAAGTTTGGAAAAGGAATATGATCCGGATCGAGCACCAATACAAAATCTTCTGTCGTTAACCGGAGCGCTGCATTGATCTTGCCGGCTTTTGCGCCGGGTAAGCCGGTAAGGTTCAGCCATACGGCGCCATATTGCTCGGCCACTTCTTTAAAGCGTGGATCACAGGTATCGTCAAGCAGATAAGTTGTATGTGGATAGGTAATGTTCGCACACGCTGCTAACGTTTTTTCAAACATGCTTAAAGGCTCTCCCGGAGAACTGGTGGTGAATATGGCAACCTGTAAACCCTCGGGTGCAGGAGGGGTCACAGGCACCTTGATAAGCAGGTAGGATATCCAAAGGATCACCATCCGGAGAACTCCCCACCAGAAAATAATGGACAACAAGATGAACAGTGGAAGTGAAACAACGTGTTCCTGGCGAAACCACCAGTCAAACAAATGTGCAACAGATATACCGCCCGCCACCATCAGGGTTGCAAGTATTACTTTTTGGAACCGGTGAGCTCCTGGTGCACGTCTGTAACACCAAAGATTACGGTCAGGCTTTCTTATCATGAACAAAAAGGTACTTAAGTTGTAACAAACCCTCCTGTCTTTTAAAAAACAGTAGGCTCCGGTAAGTATAAACTGCTGTTGTAGAGAGCCGGTTAGAAAGCTTTACGCTAACATCGGAAAGTACCTCCACAGGCGTATATTTCAGGCTGTATGAGGTTTTATTTACAAACAGCGCATTGGAAGGGCTTTTATCTAAATACAGGTATGGATTATCCGCCCGGGCCGAAAACCCAAAACTGCCCCGGCACGACAAGGTTACTGTACCGGATACTTTAGACTTAACAAGAATCAACCAGGAATTAGAAACCTGGTTCATGGGAGTAAAGTAGGGATTATACGTTCCAGGCAACTGGCTGTAAAGAGGATACTTCACCCGAATAACATTCAGCGGTTCGTTTGACTCATATTTACTCGTTTGGGCGTCGGCATAATTGAAACCATAACCCGTTTTGATATTGATGATTTCCTTTGACACTATTGGTGCAAGCAACCAGAAGTAAGCAGTTTGGATATGGTTGTCATCCACGAATGACTGACGTTCATATTCGGCCTTACCAAGCCATCGTTCTGATTTATTGTACCGGAATGCTATGCTTTGAACAAGCGGAACTACCGCTGTTTTTACACTTGCGATCGTATACTGGTAAGGCCTTTTCTCAAGCAATACATCTGCTGTAAACTTGTTGGAGATTTTTTGGGAAGCAGCTACTTTGCCGGCGAACTTCAGATCACTTTTATTGGTTTGAAAAACGCCTCCTACAAGGGACAATGAAAATTTTCCGAGGGTAAACTGGTTGCCTGCCTGTACAATCGACGACCCGGAAATATTCCCGGAAACATCAAAACGATTGATTGTAAACTTAAGCGAAGGGTAGAAAAACCTGGATGAGTAGCGGGCAAATTCTACATGTGTAGCAAATGCATTGATAGGTTGATCATCGCTGAGCAACTGAAAATGGGTATTCAGGTAGGGCGTAGTTTGGTTGCTGATTTCCTGAAGAATACCAATGCTCTCTTTATTCCCGGGATACCAGGACAACATACGAAGCGACCGGTCTTTTGCCTGTGACAACCTGCCTTTCCAAAGGTCAATATAGGAAACCAAAATATTGGCTTCCGCATTCATGCTGTCGGCTGACAGGTAATCCTGTAGGAATAACTGAGCTTTGTGGAGGTTGTTGGTTTCAAAAAGGAGACGTCCAAAATCAAGCTTAAGAATATTGGTTTTTGGGAAGGCTGCCAGGGCAGTTTCAAATACCTGGGCAGAACGAGTGAAGTCCTTCATCCAATAAAGGACCTGGGCATGTAACCGGAGACTATGTATTTCGGTGTTTGATGCTGTATAAAGGGTCAACAAACGATCGGCTTCCCTAAAGTCTTTTTGAAAAGCCTTCGTCCGGGCTATTTCTACAGTATCATAAATATTCGTTTCCTGGGCATTTGAATTGCTCAAAACGGCTGATAGAATGATCAGCGATAACAATCTTCTTCTCATGTGTATGGCAAGCACCAGGTGCTTTAGCGGTTTAAGCTATTGCAATACTATCGCTTTCTACCTTAGGATAGAGTCATCCCTGTATTGTGCAACTCGAAATGAAGCGGCTCCAAACGAGTATGCGAAAACAATTACTAACAACTGTATGCTACAGAATGATCGCTAACGTGGACACAGGAGACTGATTCATTGACGTTTATGAAAGATCGTAGCGGACGCTTTTTTGAGACTCAATGATAGGGTCGTAAATCATATTCCCTTAAAAATGAACCCTTTGTAAAGTTTTATTTAATGTGATTTAATGATAAATAAGGATATAAACTTCAGGAGTACTCAATCCTAACATTTTTATTCAGTTCTGCAGGGCTTGGTGACGAATTCGAAGAGTCGAAGTCAACAGGAACAAACATCCTTGCCTTGTTCAATATTGCCATAATTTGGAACTCATTTGCAGTAGCTCTCAATATCAAAACAACAAAAATGAACAACCCGGCACTAAGGACTTCCGCATTCCTAATCATCCTTCTCGTTTTTGTGGTCGCAAATCTTGCATCCGCTCAAACGAAGGCAACGAAACGAGAATGGATCTCTCTTTTTAACGGCAGGGATACAAAAGATTGGATCGTCAAAATTAATCACCATGCTGTCGGCAAAGATCCCGCGAAAACCTTCCGTGTAGAAAATGGAGTTATTAAGGTTCGTTACGACCAGTATGGCAAATTCAACGACCAGTTTGGTCACCTTTATTTTAAACAACCTTTTTCGTACTACCACCTGGTCGTTGAGTACCGCATTACCGGCGAGTGGAAGAAGGACGCTCCCGAATACACATACAGGAATAGCGGGGTAATGTTCCACTCACAGGACCCGAAAACAATGCCTGTTGACCAGGACTGGCCAATATCTGTCGAATGCCAGTTTCTCGCAAGTTTGGGCGATGGTAAAGCACGACCTACCGGTAATATGTGCTCACCGGGCACAAACGTGGTTTACAAAGGAAAAATTGATCCGCGCCATTGTATTGAGTCCAGCTCAAAAACATATGCACACAATGAGTGGGTAAGAGCCGAACTTATCGTATTGGGGGACTCGTTGATTACCCACATTATCAACGGGGATACTGTACTGCAATATGCTAAACCTCAGATCGGGGGTGGGGTGGTTTCGGGATATGACCCTAAAATCAAGCAGGACGGAAAGCTGCTTAGCGAAGGCTTTATCGCTTTGCAGAGCGAAGGCCAGCCTGTTGATTTTAGGAAGGTGGAACTGCTTAATCTTGAAGGCTGTATGGATCCAAAATCAAGGAACTTCAAATCATATTATATCAAATCTGATCCCAAAAAGTGCAGGTAGCATCAAATTCCCACGTGCAGCAGCAATAGTTTTAAAAGCATCTTAATTTTCCCCGCAAACATTTACTGTTCTCAATTAATTGGTGATTTACCTGAGTCAATTAGGAACATTAATTACAAATTATTTTGCTGCAGTAAATCAAGTTAAACAATTCTTGCAGCTACAAATTTGAAGGTTGAGGTGAGTGTTCAAGGCGGGCTTAAGCCATTGTGCAATAGGTGTACCCGTAATCTGAGACAGTAAAAGCGCACAAGGCTGCAGGTATAGCGATCTGCAATAAATCTTCCGGCCGGTAACCGTATTTAGTCTTAATAAAAGGAATTAATTCTGGATTGAATTTACGCCTGGTTAGAAAGATTTTTATGGACCCGGCTACAAGATAACTATGAGACATCCTTGCGTCGCACTCTTGTACATTTGGATATTACCCGGCAAATGATTTTGAACGAACGCTTTGTTCATATACAAGTTTAAGGTGTACCTCGCAGCAACCAAATATTTTCAACAGTTAGGAGTCAACGTCGTTATAGTCAGGCCTGGCTGGTTTGATTAGTCCAATAAGGGTTTACCGTACAAGCTTGCCCGGCTGAAGCCGTTTGGACGGGAGTGCGACCCACCAACAGAACGAAGGCAGGGCGCCTGTGCGACTGGCGCAGCCGGGCGGGCAACGATTTACAATTGCAATTCCGTAGCCCGGCTCAAAAAGAAATTACTGAAAAAAACAAATTGAATAGGATTTAAGAATTATTTATTGATAATGTCGTAATTTTTTTCCACGCAAAAATTAGCTCCTTGAAAAAGCGCAGGGATTCATAATTCAAATCGTTAAACGAATTTTAATTATAGAGGAAGCTTATATACAGTAGTTTTATGCTCCCCATTATTGAATAGCCTGGAATTACTTGCCCTGCGTAACACGGAAATGTTACCTACATCCTACGATTTACCCGTACCCTTAAACCCCAATTATGAATCTTTCTGCCTATGCTGGAAAGCACAAGCACCTGTTATCACGTAAGCGCAAATGGATATTAATTTTTCTATTAGCTTCTTTTCATTGTTTTAGTTCCGGTGTATACAGTCAGGGTCATCCTGCCATCGACGACGAATTTGTTGGTCCCTTTCCAAGTTGGATAAATGTAAAGACACAATTTGGCGCTGTTGGAGATGGGGTTGCTGATGAAACTGCGGTACTGCAAGCCGCTTTCGATGCAGTTGGTAATTCAACCAGCACAGCGAGCGTTGTTTATCTTCCGCCCGGAACATACCGTATCACCGCCACGCTACGGATGGACTTTAAAACAAGCGTTAGCCTGATCGGAGCAGATCCAGCAACAACAAAAATAAAGTGGGCCGGTCCGGCCGGAGGAACCATGTTATCGGTAAGCGGAACGTCGTACTCGCGATTTAACCGTATTACCTGGGATGGTGCGGGCCGTGATACCGCGCTTAATGCTATCGACCAATCTTACGATGGATCAAACGGTTATTTTGATACGGGAAATGAATATGCCGATAATGTGTTTACCGATGTTAGTCATGGTATCAGGGGTGGGTTCTTAGGTCATGGTTTTGCCGAAACGGCAATTATGCGCTGTAAGTTTATTCGCAACAAAATTGCGGGCGTTTCGCTGGGCAACTTCAATGCGCTTGATGCCTGGATATGGCACTGCTCATTCCAGGATTGCAACATCGGGGTAACTAACTTCTATGGTGCGGGTAACTTTGACGTGTACAATTGCGTGTTTAAAAACTCTGCCTATTACGATATTGTAATGACCAACACGGGGAGGTTTTCGGTTAGGGATAATACTTCCATTGGTTCAGAAGGGTTCTTTGCGGCAAACTTTACCAGGAACCCCGCACTGATAACCCTTCAATCAAACACCATCCTCGACTCCCGCAGGGATGCTACCATCTATCTGGGCAATCATGGCCCGGTTGCACTGATTGACAATGTAGTCCGCTCAAGGGTTAATGCTGCCGCGCCCATCGTATGGGTAAACCAACACGAAACCGAAAATGACCTCTTCTGCACCGGCAATACTTTTACGGTAAGTAATCCTGTTCAATCCGCATCACGGATGATTATTGAAGAAAAGTCTGTTGCAAGCCGTGAGCTACTTGGCGGACTGAAGGAGCAAGTACTACCGGGCACCCAACCCAACCTCAACAGGCAGGTGTTTGAAGTGCCACCAGGCTCCGATGCAGCAGCCATCCAGGCAATTATCAACCAGGCGAACACGTTTAGCGGAAACCGTCCGGTGGTTCACTTTCCACATGGCACTTACTATATCAATACAACCCTTAATATTCCAAAGGGGTCCGATATCCAGCTGGTCGGTGATGGTCACGGCGACACCTACCGTACAGAATTGCAATGGGTAGGAACTACTGCCGGGCCGGTGATTGACATAGTCGGAGTTTCGAAAGCAACCCTCCGTGATTTTACGGTGAATGGAAACAACTTGGCAACCAACATTCGCATGAGCGATATCGACCAGGAAGGCTCGCGCGTATTTATGCACGAAACGGAGGCAAATGTTAACCAGACAAACCTGTTGGTAGATGGATTGGATAATACGTTGGTTTTAGCGATAAATTCCCGCTTTTCAAGAAGTACCGGCAAGTCGATTGACGTTGTTGGGGGACCGTTTGCTGCGGCTGGCACCCCTCTGAAAGGCAGAACAATCTTACAGGGTGGATTGGAGTTCGACAACAATCCAAGCCAAAAGATAACCAACGGAGGCAATTTGTTACTAAGGGATGTATGGTATGAGTCAAATATTCACACCCCCTATCTACACCTCACGGGTTCGGGCACATTTGCCATAGAAAACTCCCGTATTGCTTCACTCCGGGGAAGGGCACCGGTTATTGATATTTCGAATTTTGCCGGTAAAGCAACCTTCCTGAATGCCCATATTGAAGATAGAATTTCAATCAACGGCAATGGTGCGCAAACAAAGTTCCTTGGCCTGGGCACCGTATCATATGGTCAGACTTATATAGAAAATACTACCTCACCTGCAGGAGATATCCGGAGTTACAATTCCAGATCTGTTGTAAATGCGGACGCCGGAACCGGGAGCAAAGAAATGGCCAATATCGGCCAGGTAGACGTGAAATTTATTAGTTCAATGTTGGAACCCGGACGGAACGTTCACTCAGAGGTGCTTGCTCCATTGCCGGCAGGAGTCACCGATGTGCGATTATACCGGGTATGGACCCATTTTGGTGTAAAAGGTATTGACCTTCAACGATCGTCGGGTGTAGATCCACAGGCGAATACTTTGCTGTCGAACCTAACCGTGAGCACTGGTACACTTTCCCCAAACTTTGCTTCCGCAACAACCACCTATTCGGTTGCAGTAGCAAATAGCATCGCTTCAATTAGGGTTACAGCTACTGCAGCTTACCCTGTTCCAACAACCATTCTGATCAACGACACCATCGAAACCAGTGGAACTGCTTCGCGGCCAATAATGCTGTCTCCTGGTGAAAACAAGATTACCGTAGTAATCAATGGGCCAGGCTTAAAAACCTCAACATATACCATAACCGTAGTAAAAGCCGTCAACAAAGAACCTATTCTTAACAAGCAAACATTTGCTATCAATGAAAACACAGCGAATGATGTGTTGGTAGGTGCCATCGCAGCTTCAGACGATGACCCGGACCAAACCCTCATTTACACGATTACAGCTGGCAACACCGGCAGTGCCTTTGTTGTTTCCGGAAATGAATTAAGGGTTGCTGCTTCCGCATTGCTCGATTTCGAAACCAATCCTGTATTTACACTAACCGTGCAGGTAACCGATAACGGAGCACCATCCAAAAGCATTTCGGCAAACGTAATCGTCAACCTGAATGATTTAAACGACAATCCTCCCGTAATCATCTCCAATGGCGGTGGATCGACGGCAGCAGTTTCTTTACCCGAAAACAGTACGACGGTTACAACGGTAAAAGCCAGCGACGCTGATGCGGGCGCAAAGGTCGTTTATAGCTTGTCGGGTCCTGATGCTTCTAGATTTACGATTGATCCCCAAACGGGGGAACTGGCGTTCAAAACTGCACCTGACTTTGAAAGCCCGCTTGATGCAGGCGCAAATAACGTTTACGAGGTTACGGTTGTTGCAAACGACGGATTGAATATGGATCAACAGCTTTTCACCATTACCGTTCTTGATGTATTTGAGGCTCCTGCAAACCGGCCACCTGTAATTACCTCGGGTGGAGGTAGCGCAACGTTGAACATCTCATTAGCCGAAAACATTCTGGCTGTAACGACCATCGTGGCAACCGATCCCGATGCAGGTGCAGTTATTTCTTACACCAGGTCCGGCACAGATGCGGGAAGATTTACATTAAATGCCTCCACAGGTGTGCTGGCTTTCGCCACTGTACCCAACTTTGAAAAACCGGAAGATGCTGGCCTCGACAACGTGTATAACCTTGTTGTGATCGCCAGCGACGGAAAAGGAGGCACGGATGAGCAAGCCATCACCGTAACAATAACAGACAGTAAGGAACCCCCGGTTATTAAGTCGAACGGTGGTAGTGCTTCTGCAACGATATTGGTTGCTGAAAATACAACTGCGGTTACCACAGTTATGGCAGTTGATGAGGATGCAAATGCGGTAGTTACCTATCGCAAAGCAGGGGGCGCAGATGCAGCGAAGTTTAACCTTGACCCATCCAGTGGCGTATTAACATTTATTCTTCCGCCTGATTTTGAGAAGCCTGCAGACATTGGGGCCGACAACATTTATAATGTAGTGGTACGGGCCAGTGATGAAACTGGTGCAATCGACGATCAGGCGATCACCATTACCATCACCAATATCAACGAAAATCCGGTAATTGGTTCCAATGGTGGAGGCGCTAATGCTAGCCTGTCAATCGCCGAAAACACGGTTGCACTCACTACGGTTACAGCAACTGATGTTGACGCGGGTTCAAAAATTACCTACAGCAAATCTGCAGGGGATGACCAGGATAAATTTACTATTGACGGTACAACAGGGTTGCTCAAGTTTACCATAGCTCCCGACTTCGATCAGCCTTCCGATGTTGGCGGCAACAACGTTTACGAGGTTGTTGTACGCGCAACCGACCAATTGGGCTTATGGGATGATCAAAAAATATCGGTAGGCGTGTCAAACATCAACGAGCCCCCCGTTATCACCTCTGACCTTGGGGGTAATACCGCCCTTGTTAAGGTAAACGAAAATACTACGGCTGTCACTACAGCAATCGCAGTTGACCCGGATGCCGGAAGTAAAATTGTTTACAGCCTGAAAAATGCGGGAGACGCATCAAAGTTTACGTTAAATGTTAATACGGGATTGCTCGTGTTTAAAACCGCGCCGGATTACGAAAAGCCTGCTGACGTCGAGAAGGATAACAATTACGAAGTAACGGTCCGGGCAACCGACGGATCCTTTACTGATGAGCAATTGATAACAGTGGCTATCATGAATGTAAATGATAATGCACCGGTGATAACCTCTAATGGCGGCGGCGGCTCAGCCGTCATCAGGATGTCGGGGAACTTAACTACAGTAACAACAGTAACCGCTACAGATGAGGACGCTGGTACGATGCTTACCTTCACGAAAGCTGGCGGGGATAACGCTGACAAGTTTAAGTTTGATCCGTTTACGGGCGTGTTGGAGTTTATAAAGGCACCGAACGCCGGAAATCACCAGGGTAATGGCAATAATGTATACCGCGTGTTGGTACGGGTAAGTGACGGGCCGAAAAATGCTGAACAGGCACTCACCATTATCGTCACCGATGCACCCGGCCAGGCAATAAATCATCCACCTGTTATTGTATCGTCAGGTGGGAGCGCAACTGCAACTTTGTTGGTCCCTGAAAATGGTGTATTGGTAACCACCGTTTTGGCTACGGACCCTGATGACGATGCAATCATTACGTATGCTAAAGCAGGAGGCGCCGACGCATCGAAGTTCAATATTGACCCAGCTACCGGCGTACTCACCTTTATTGCTGCTCCGGACTTTGAGAACCCGGCCGACAATAACCGCGACAATGTATACGAGGTTAACATCAAAGCAAGTGACGGTCTTGATGGGGTTGATCACCAATCCCTGATGATTAAAGTGACTGATGTAAATGAGGCCATTCTAAAAACACACGTTTCTCCATACGTTTACCAAAAACCCGGCTACCCGGCCAATATTTCCATGGCAGCAGATCAGCAGGCCTTGGCTTTTGCCAGGTACCCTTTTCAAGCAACCAAGCAAACCGGGGATGTTTATGCATCCGTTCCTGGTCGTTTACATCTCCTTAGCCCATCTAACAATATGACTAAAGCTAATAGGTACAGGTAATTTGTTTTTCGTAACAGACGCTGCGAAATGAGATGACGATCTAAAAAGTTGGGCTGTTTGTTGGATTACCAATCGATGTCGTTTAATTAAGTTGCTTGTCACTTAACCAGCTCAATAAAGCTATGCAGTACAAGCGTGCGACTCACCAATAAATGGGGACACAGCGCCGGTCCGACTGCGCAGCTGGCGGGCAACAATGTTCGATAGCAATCCAGGCGATGGTTCCAAAAAATTCCTTAACTAAACGACATTGGCTTACCGATTATCGTTTAAGTAAGCAGCGGTATGTACTGATCTGCGTGGTGTTCCTATGCAGTACAAAGCTGCGCATAGAATAATCCCGACGGGAGCGAAATCCGTCAAATATTCTCGGTCCGACCGCCTCAGCCGGGCAGACCGATGTTTAATAACGATACGCAGCCGGTTCTGAAAAAAATTGCTTAGAAAAACAATTGCATATTGACTAAATTCAAAATACCTATCCTCCGCATCCATCACTATTTTCGCCTTTGAATCTGCAATCCGCAAATTCGTAATCCGCAATCCGCTAATCCAAACGATGTCTGACGAGGTAACCATTCGCAAATGGCGCAAAGAAGATGCAGCGGCACTTGCGGTCGTGGCCAACAACAAAAAAATATGGCTAAATGTCCGCGACAGGTTTCCGTATCCATACAGCATCACCAATGCTGTTGAATGGATTGCCTTTGCCTTAAAATATTCGCCTGCGCAAAATCTAGCCATCACTTACAAAGGTCACGTGGCAGGAAGCGTAGGCGTGCTTGTAAAGGAAGATGTATACCGGAAGAGCATCGAGATCGGCTACTTTATCGGCGAAGCATATTGGGGTAAAGGTGTTGCTACCAAAGCCGTGCAATTGCTGCTTGAATACATTTCCGTGCACTTCCAGGTTATTCGCATTTATGCCGAAGTGTTTGAGCATAACCGAGCATCAATGCGGGTACTCGAAAAAAATGGCTTTACGCTGGAAAGCATCCGCAAGAAATCGGTGGTAAAAAACCAGGTACTGATGGATGACTATGTTTGGGTTAAACTTGTTTAAGGCTAGAGCACGGCCAGTCTACGATCGAACATCCGGATCTTCAGGCTCCAATTACAGCGCTTGCCGCGGCCATCCATCTTCATCAGGGTAGACTAGATGTTTCATCAATAAACGGTCAGCCTCTGCTAATTTGCGGTTCTGAACAAAAATCTTATGACCGGCTTAACTTAGCAGATGCAATCTTTTCAACCCTATATCGTGTCGGAAGATAGCGCATCCAGGCTGCACCTCGTTGAACCGACGTGGAGACAACGCGTATACTTTATCATTTTCCGGGTAGTGCCATTGTTTTTCCTTTTGCAATTGATCCTACTGGCCGTTGCCTCACGTGATGAGCCGGAAATTCCACCTGCAGTTATCATCGGGGTAATATCAATTACGATTATTCCGGTAGCACTACTGCTCAGCAGGAGCTATGTTGCCGAAGTAGACATTTCGCCAACTTCCATTGGAATTACCAGGAAGTACTGCTTTGGCAAGCGAACCTTTGAACATCTTATTACCGATATAAAAGAAATCCGGTGTCGCAAACGGGTGGGAAAAGGTGGCGGATTATTCTACCAGCTCGCACTCAAAAACAATAGCACACCAACCAAAATGCTGAGTATCCCCACACTGTTTATGAGTGATGCCAAACGAAGCAACATCAACGAAACCCTTCAAAAGATCACGGGCTTGCGGGTCGTGAATTCATAAAACAATCCTATCTTCTGCGCTACGCTCAAAAATTCTTTTTCTATGATGAAAGCAGTTTTATTATCAACATTTTTTTTCTCCTGCTGTCTTTTTGCTGTTTCGCAGGATACCATCTCCCGTGCAGACATCATTACGGCAGGCAGGGTTGTAGGGCTTACCTTCAAAGAGTCAGAAGCCGACTCGATGCTCCGGGATGTTCGAACCAATCGTAACGATTACAACAATCTCCGCAAATACCCGCTTAATAATAGCACTCCCATCACCCTTGCGCATAGCCCGTTATTACCTGGTATGAAGTTCGGGAGCCGTCAACTTCCGGTAGCCTGGGCCATACCGGCAAATGTTTCTGTTCCTGCAAACAAAAACGGGCTTGCTTTTTATTCTGTACTGCAACTCGCTTCACTCATCAAAAGCAAAAAAATAAGTTCTGTTGAGCTAACCCGGTTCTTTCTTGACCGTTTGCATAAGTACGCCGACACCCTGGAATGTGTAATATCGTACACCCAGGATATTGCAATGGAACAGGCACGCCAGGCCGACAAAGAGATTGCAGCCGGAAAATACAGGGGCCCGCTCCACGGCATTCCTTATGGATTAAAAGACCTGTTTTCGGTAAAGGGTACCAAAACAACCTGGGGTGCCGAGCCTTATAAAAATCAGGTGCTTGATGAAGATGCATTTGTTTACAGCCAGCTTAAAAAGGCCGGGGCTGTTCTCGTGGCCAAGTTTACGCTTGGGGCGCTTGCTATGGGGGACTACTGGTATGGTGGCCGCACCAAAACTCCATGGGATCTAACCCGTGGTTCCAGTGGTTCTTCGGCGGGTTCTGCCGCTGCAACGGTAGCGGGGCTGGTGCCCTTTGCTATTGGCACAGAAACCTGGGGTTCAATCATTTCACCTTCCACCGCCTGCGGCGCTACAGGGTTACGTCCCACATTTGGTAGCATTAGCCGGTCAGGTGCAATGGCGCTTAGCTGGAGCCTCGATAAGATCGGTCCCATTTGTCGCAATGCCGAAGATGCCGCAATCGTGTTTAATTATATTCATGGCACCGATAGCCTCGACGCCAGTGCCGTTAACCGGCCTTTTAACTACAGTGGTAAGGCAGACTGGAAGAAGTTGAAGATCGGGTATGCCAAAAACTATTTCGACAAGATCACGGATACAAGTTCACCCGACCTGAAGGTGCTGGAAGTTTATCGTAAACTCGGGGCTAACCTTCAGCCCGTTGTTTTTCCCGATAGTGCAGTGTATAATATGGACATTATGGGAATAGTTATTGGCGGCGAAAGCGCCGCACTCTTCGATGAGTTTACCCGAACAGAAGTGGACGATATGATGACCCGCCAAACCCGTTCTGACTGGCCAAATTCGTTTCGCATATCAAGATTGATACCTGCCGTAGAATACCTGAACGCAAACCGGCACCGTTACCTGTTGATGAAAGCGGTTCACCAGTTGTTCAAAGATTATGATGTGATAATTTGTCCGACATGGGGCGGCAACCAGTCTGCAATTACCAATTTAACGGGCCACCCTGCTGTTTGTTTTCCTACGGGTTTCAACCGCATCAAGCTGCCAACCAGTATCACCCTGCTGGGCAAATTGTATGGCGATGCAGCAATCCTTTCGGCAGCAAAGGCCTACCAGGATGCGACCAGTTGGGATGAAATGCATCCTGAATTATTCAGGTAAAGCCGATTACGAATTCCTGATTAGCGGATTGCGTATTCGAGAAAACCGCGGAGAACGGGAGAGGCAGAGGTTACGCAGAGGGATAAACAGATTTTGCCGAATTGCGCATCAGAGATTGGTTGATTGCGAATGTGGATTTATGAGAACCGCACGACCAGAGTTTGCGCTGACAGAGATCGCCGTATATAGGGACTAAGAAATCTGTGTTGTTTAACTTAGGAATTTTTTGGCGCCAGCTGAATGATCTTTATTGGACATCGTTGTGTCCTTTAGATTTGTATTGATATGTCGTCAGACATATTAATACTATTATTACTATTTTCTTTTTTGCTACTTTTTTCTTTTAACAATCCACAATTTTGTGTGGATAACCAACC
>NZ_SMSK01000024.1 GCF_004354985.1 Segetibacter sp. 3557_3
TCAAGATGCCCCGGAATCCGTGCCAAACAAAGATGAGTCAAAGGGGGGGCAGTTTGCCCGGAATGAGGGGGTCAGCTTGGCCGGAACCACGGGGTCAAAATGTTCCGGAATCTACATTCTAATTAAGTCAAAACCAACGCGCTGCGTAAAATGCTTCATTAATTTCAAATTGAATAGTGTCTCAGTTTGTTTAAACGCCAGGTTTGTATCAGCTTACTATCGGGTGTTCCTAAACAGAAAGAGGGTCCTGCATGGACAAACAGGGTATAGTTTAAAATTACAAATAACTTATGGACGCGCGGTTTTTTCAAAAGATTTCAATGAGAATGTTTGATAAGCAAAGTCATTTACATATTTTAGATGGAACGATTCTCATAGACTCGGATCATTGGATCTACTGGGGAATTGGTGGCAACTGAACCAACCAGATTAAAGACCCGATAATTAGTACAAAAACATGATTTCGAATATATAAATTGTAGTACAATGTCTCAAAACTTATTGTATGATCCTGCTATACGAAATGCAATTGCGTCTGCAGATCTAGAGAAGATGAAATCTACTCTACTTAAAGCGAAAAAACAGCTTGCGGAGAAACCGAAAATTCTAAGTACTAAAAAGCTTGTAAATGCAACATTAGAGTTGGAGAAAGCCATTGAACGACTGGAAAGAAAAAACCCTCGTTGAGGAGAGTACAATTAGCCTGGATCAATTCCCAAACTGAACTCGATAGTCGCTTTTCAGATGTATGCTAGGCCGTTTTTACATGTAAATTCACAGTTCTTAATTATCCTTTAAGCTAACTTGAAGACTTCATAGATACAACATCTTTAAACTCTTAATTCCAGCCCATCTTAAAATCAAAATGGAACCAAATAATGTAGATCGATATGCGACTTTTGAGGACTACCGGAATAATGTACCATTGGCTGTTGTATGGGAACTTACACTAGCTTGCAACTTAAGTTGTAAGCATTGCGGTTCCCGTGCAGGTAAGGTTAGGCAGCATGAACTGACTCTTGAGGAGTGCTTCGAAGTGATAGAAAGACTAAAAGGTCTTGGCACAAGAGAAATTGGCATTATCGGAGGAGAGGCATTCTTAAGAAAAGATTGGCTACAAATAGTTCAGAAGATTACACTTGAAGGAATCGATTGCTCCATGCAGACTGGCGGTTTCAACTTCACGGAGAACCAGATTGTCCAAGCAAAGAACGCAGGAATCAAGAACATAGGAGTGTCATTAGATGGCTTAGAAGAAATTCACAACTTTATCAGAGGTAAGCCTACTTCGTATGCACATGCTGTGAACTGTTTGAATATTTTGAAAAAACATAATATCCCTTCAAGTGTAAATACAACCATTACGAGCATTAACAAACATCAATTGGAGCGCCTTCTTGACATTTTGATTGATCTAGGTGTAAAAAACTGGCAACTTCAGTTCGCAGTAGCCATGGGTAACGCCGTAGATAACGATGAATTACTTATTCAGCCCTATGAGACAAAAGTAATTGTAGATCGTATTGCAGCATTATATACTAAAGGCTTAGCAAATGACTTGTTAATTCAAGCAGGAAACAACATCGGCTTCTTCGGTCCTCATGAGCACAAATTGCGGGCAGGTAACTTTGGCCATTATGTTGGATGTTCAGCTGGTCAGACATCAATGGGAATTGAAGCAGATGGAACTATAAAAGGGTGTCCATCGTTGCCGACGGCCGACTATAGCGGAGGCAATGTGAGAGACAAGCGGCTTCAGGATATCTGGGATCAAGCTGAAGAATTGGCTTTCACGAGGAAAAGGAGATCTTCCGAGCTTTGGGGCTTTTGTAGATCATGTTACTATTCTTCAATTTGCTTGGCGGGTTGCTCATGGACAAGCCATGTATTATTTGGAAAAAGGGGCAACAATCCATATTGTTATCATCGAGTTGTGGAATTAGAAAAACAACAAAAAAGAGAGGTCTTGAAAAAAGTTGATAATGCCGGCGGATTACCCTTTGACTATGGTCGCTTTCAAATTGTTATTCAAAGCCAAGATGGAGTGGAACTTGGAGTCGAAATACCGGAGGCGATTGAAGGGGAACCCAATGACAGCTCAGTTAGGTCTATAAGTATGCTTCACTTGTGTAAAGGTTGTTTTAATTACATTTTCCCTGATACAAGCTATTGCGCGTTCTGTAATGCTGATGTCCATCTGGTTGAGGAGGAATATAAAATCAATCTGAAACAAGCCATGATAGTAGCTGAAGAAATAACTTCACTTTTAGCCTTGTCGCAATAGCGACTGTTCTGCTGTTTTTTACCGCCCCAATGAGGTCTGAGGCTTTGATGACTATCAATGGTTTTGACGATAAAGGCAAAGCCGTCCACCGTCTACTTATCTAGTTAGATCAATGAGCTACTTGTACTTGAATATAATCTGGTTGCCGACCATTAAACTAAAATGATACTACAATTATGTGGTTTATCCGGTGCTGGTAAAACTAGTATCGCTAAGGAACTTCAAAGGGCGCTGGTGGCGATTAATCGTCCTGTTGAAATAATTGATGCAGATGTCTATCGAAGTACAGTCTGTAAAGACTTAGGATATACTCGCGAAGATCGCAATGAAAACATTAGGAGGCTTGCATTTATAGCTGACCGATTTTCTAATCACGGCTTTGTTGCTGTCATTGCTGCTATAAACCCATATCGTGCAATTCGAGAAGAGGTTAAGCAGGCATACAACAAGGTAAAAACCGTCTATCTTGCTTGTGAATTAGATGTTCTTATCAAGAGAGACACAAAACAGCTATACAAAAGAGCGTTTTTGCCGGACTGGCATCCTGATAAGCTACACTCTCTTACTGGAGTTAATGATCCTTTTGATTTTCCTGACGATGCAGATCTTGTTGTCAACACCGGTGAAGAAAGCTTAGAACAATCTGCAGGTCGGCTTTTTAGGTATGTGGAAGAAGTAAGTACGAGATATTAATTAACAAATTTGCATTTAAGTACTTTTCTGTTTAAATTAGTATTATTCAAAATTTAAATCTACATGTATGCTACAACCTCCACACGGTAATCTAGAGCCTAATCTTGCAAAAAGGATTAGCACTCAGAAGAAGAAACTTGTTCAGGATTTTGCTAAAGCTGCGGATATCGATATTCAAGCAGCTGAGAAAGTCTTAAATTTCCTAAGAGTTGACCAACTAATGGATCAAATGAACACAGTCAATACCATGACAAAAGAAAAAAAGGTTATGGAGGCGATGAATATTCACAAAAATCATATTCAAACATTTTCTGCGGAATTACAGGTGGAAAACTTAACGTTGGACACCTTAAGACTTAGTATCGTTCCAAGAGGTATTTCAGCCTTTTCTATTGCAGTTTGATAGTACATCATCTCAGAATACTACTAAACATTTATCCTGTCGTTGTCTTAAAAGTGCTGCGAACCCTCTTCTTATCAGCGATAGGTGAGAAGCGCGTAACTAGCACTTTTTCTAAAATGCTGTTTTTTCTTTAATCAAAGATGTAAAATGAAGGGCTTCGCAAATCTTGAAATGCTTCCATCCTTGATAGAGAGTTATAAACAAAGAGGACTCTTTCTTGAAAGGAGGAATATCAATCTTTATAACTCAGTATTCTTCCAGCATGCCTCGATGACTGTTCCATTTTACAAATCTTTTTTTAACAACACGGCTCAGGCCAACCCTATAGACTTCCCTATTGTTTCTCGCAAAGATCTCAGAAAGACTGTTGAATTCACATCCAACAATTTCGATAAGAAGGATTTACTTTTCAAGACCACTAGCGGAACATCCGGGGTTCCCTTAAAAATCCCAAGAGACCCGGCTAGCTTGTATTCCTTTCTACATGAGGGTTTCGCTGAAGTCGTCTCGCGGGAGACCGTCACGAGTAAATTAATGCCAGGCAAGCTGGGTATTTTGTTTGTTGATGACCTCGGCTCAAACTCCGAAATATCAAATCTCAATCCCTCGTTGAATTATTCTATAGTCCGCAGAGTTTCTATTGGCAAAGATTATGTGAGGGATGTTCAGCTTGTTAAAGAACTGCGAAAGTTGCGCATTCCTATTCTGTACGGAAGGCCGAGAGCTTTACAAGCTCTTATGAAAATAGATGAGTCTACAAATGGACGCCATATAAGTCCAGACCTCGGACTTTGTAGTGGGGATAATCTATACAGTGATGTAAAAAACAGTTTACAAAACTGGCTACAATGTAGAGTTCTAAACAGCTACGCAATGCAGGAATGTGGTTTTATTGCCTCCGAATGTAGCAATGATACGGGACTTCATATTTCTCAAAACATTATGTTGAATGTTGAGGCCGGTGCTGGTGAACGATCTAGCACCGGAGAGGGATTTGCTGTTATTACCTACTTTGATAATTGGGCATTTCCAATTATAAATTACTTGACAGATGACATTGTTAGCGTTCGCAATACATCCTGCCGATGTGGATACAGCGGGCCAACAATTACAGAAATTAAGGGTAGAAATTCACCATACTTCTTTATAGATGGATCTCAATTTAATCCCTCGCATTTCAATATCATTTTTGAAAACCAAATGATTGATCAGTTCCAAATGGTCCAACGAGGACATGTTTTTTCTCTTAAAGTCATTCCTGGTGAGGTAAAAGATTTAGATTTCTTAGCGTCATACCTTAAGGATGAACTAAGAAAAATTGCTCCTTTAGAACAGATTGAGATAGAGTTTTGTCGTTCAATTGCTACAGACTCTCACCAAAAAGTTCAAAGATACGTCTGCTTAGCTTTTACTTAGGTGCCGTTAGTCTCTGCTAGTTTTAAGTATAGATTTTCAGCTTCAGCCAGCAAAGACACTGATGCTATACTTCTCAGCTGCTCTCCTATTCCTTTCTTGTGGGGTTGTATGTCCTCTCCTCCACGATCAATTTCTTCTTTAATTTTCAGAAATCTCTGTATCTTATTACACTCCTGCGCTTCCTGATCAAGGAAACTCTCAAAGCATACAACATGCCTATCAATTGATTTAAATAGCTGAAAATGTTCCAACCATAGAAGATTCCATTCAAGCCACTTTAAGATTGAGTCATTTACGTTCTTCGGCGCCCAAATCTTTTCTCGAAATGAGGTTAACATAGAGTAAGACACATCAAGCGGATGCCTATAGATAAATATAATCTTTGCATCTTCAAAAATTGAAGGAAGTATGTTGATCAGTAAAAGGTTCTCATTGTACTTCTCGCCGATGAACATCACCTCTTTTTGCAATTCATATTTATATACCCGCACCCAAAGTTCTTTCAGAAAGGCCTTGCTGTAAGTAGAGGGTGAAGCTTCTAACTCTTCGTTCAACTGTTTGAACGTGTCAACAAACACTTTGGCCAAATCAAAGTTTAATCCAGAAACAGGTTTTCTTCTAAGTGCATATTCAATTTCATCTATCCGAAGATGCATCTTGTCTAAATGTGTCTTATTATTATACAACCAGCAGATAAGATAATAAAAAAGCTTCCCATTAACTGCCAATCTTACTCGTTGATGGTTCGAAATAAGCCGACTGATCAGAGTTGTGCCCGAACGGTGATATCCAATCAAAAATAGCGGACTGATTTGACGATTATTCATTAATCTTTTTTTTCCAAGCGTAAAGCATCGAGAGGTGAAAAGCTACTTGCAATAAGTTGTTAGTAAACTTAACTATAAAATATTTCATACGACTTAGATGTCCTTTTGGTATCGCATTGAACGCGGAAATGTTTTGCCTACATGATGACACGATCTCCCATCCCCTGTTAATATTTGTTGTTTTTACCTTTACAATACCCGCATTCCAGGCGTTTCGAAATGCTGTTAGAAACGAGGGATCATGAAGATGATGAATTCTAACATTGTCAATGTAGTAACATTCTTGTTGGTACAATTTTAACTTTTGTAGTAGAGCGTTGTCACTCATAATTTTCAGACTTTCGTCAAAACCATCAACCAAATTGAACAGCTCAGATTTTATAGCACAGTTCCCTCCTGAAAAGAAGGTACTTTTAGAACTTTCAGCTAAGCTCGCTTGGCGTAAATTGTATCTTTGTTGTCTAATATATGGTATCACTCTAAATCGTTCGTGAGCATTCATTATTCGACCTGTAATAACACCGTATCTACATGTGTACTCCACGACATTCTCCAACCAATATGGATCTGGGAAGGAGTCATCGTCCAAAAACGCCAGTATTGGTGAACTAGCTAATTTTGCTCCTTGATTTCGGCAAGTATTTGAGCCTTTTGATTGATTGTTGTTTATCTCATGTAGTTTTAGGCATTTTTTAGTGATACTACTTTTTGCAACTTCCCTTATATACTCTTGGTTTGAACCGTCGTTGATAATAATTATCTCTGCCATAAGCTCAATCCGTTTCTGCTCCATTAATGACATTAAGCACCTTCTGAGCTGGACTGGACGGTTTTTTGTAGGTATGATCACTGAAACCATTAACATGTATACTTTTTAGTCAAGAATTTTAAAATCACGTCTGAGAAAGTAAGGATCAGACAAGTCGAAAGAAGGGCTCTTTACCGTCGAAAACGCAAGTTTGTAATACTTTTGTATAAAAGATCGTTTAGGTGATAAGCCATATGGGTAAGAAAAGAAATCTGTCGAACAACCTAGTCTTTCGTCTATGACAGATTTGGATAAAAAATACTCATTTTCAATTTCTTCATCTGACAGTGTTGTAAGAGGCCGATGAGTGGCACTGTGGCTTCCAATTTCATGCCCTTCACTTTTCAATATCTCTATTTGCTTCCATGTCAGATGAGTTGATCTATATGTTGCTTTTACATTCCAAGAATTCTTCTTTCCAACAAAGTTAGTTATAATAAAGAACGTTGCCTTAATTGCGTACCTTTTAAGGATTTCTCGAGCATTAATGAATTGATCTGCATAGCCGTCATCAAACGTTAATATAACATATTTTCTTTGTTGTAGATCGTTGTTCTCATCTAAGCAAAACCTTGGTGTGACGAAAGTGTAGCTCCCTTCAAGTAGTAACACTAGCTTTCGTTCAAATTCCTGAGGCTTGGTGTTTGTGTAATAAAGAATGTCATCACTAATATGATGGAAATAAAGCGAACAAATCATCAAACTAATAGATTAAATTGTAAATATTTTCTATTGTTCTAAGGGTGTTTTTCACATCCGCTGGCTTGACTATCTGATTGTCACGATAAATGATTGAGCTTAATTGAGATGATAATAGCAACACATTGTCTGGTTTCATAGCATCAACTTTGCTTGAAAACTGACCACCCGAGTAATACATTTCCGGCGAGTTTTTATAACTTATTCGTATGCAATCACATCTTTCTTCCACATTTGCGCCCCATTCAGCTTTTATAAGGAGCTCTAAGTTATTGTTGAATCTTAGCTCTGCATCTAATTCAAACTCAATCCCGAACTTAAAAAAAACGTGATTCACTGAAACCACTTGGGCCTCTCCCAAAACGTTGCACAACAGATCCAGGTAGTGAAATCCAATACTCACTAATACTCCCCCGCCCGATAATGCTCTTTGAGTCTGCCATTGTTGGCAGCCGACCGATGTCTCGTATTCTCTGCGTCGAGATATTGTCAGTGAAATGCTCTTGATATTATCAACGTTGGTTAGTAGGTTTCTAATTAAGTTAGTATAACCAGGATCAAATCTATGTTGTGCAACTGCAGAAACCAAAACTCCATTCTCGGAGGCGAGCTTTTCAATCAAATCTATATCAGCTGATCTCAAGAAGAGCGGCTTTTCAATTAAAACATCATGTTTTGCGCTAATTAGACTTCTAGTTAGCGCGAAGTGCGTACCGGGAGGGGTGGACACAACGCACAACAATTTTGTTTTAATTAAGCCTATTTTTTCGAACTCTTCTTCAGCTTGGACGCCAAACCGTTGAGAAAACTCTTTTAAAAGGGACAGATTTGTATCATAGACGATAATTCTGTCTTTATCGACAGAGAGCCGGTTCAAAGCTTTCAGAAATCTTGTTCCTGAATTTCCAACCCCGACGATACAAAATTCATAATTCATGCTTAAGAAGTAATTCAGATAAATATCGGACTGAGGTGGATGTTGCTTCGTATCCTCCATTGGAAAATGCATGACCTCCAGGATAATCCAACTCAACTTCTGGAATTGTTCTAAATCTCCGCCAATGTGTTTCTAAAGAAAGGTAACCTGAATAATTGTTTTCTTTTAATAGGGTTAGTTGCATTGCAATGTCTAAATCTCCTTCTCCAATAGGAAGGTACTGTTTCTCACCATTTTTTGAGACTTTAGGGTCTTTCAAATGAACATGTCGAATGTAATCCTTAATCAGCGGGTAGCCATCGGATATCGGGTTTTGGTCCATACCGCCAAATATACAATTACCAGGATCCCATAGAAGCTGAAAATTTTCATCTGTTAAAATGGATTTAGCCTCTAATAATTCAAGACCATTAGCATGCATCGTATTCTTCCCGTTTTCAAGAAGTATTGTGACGTTTGGAAAGTGTTTTGCATTGACAAGCAGCTTCTGTAAAAGAAAGTGTGTTTTCTCTATATATTCGTTTCTGTTTATGCGTCTCCAAAACGAAAAAATACGAATGTAAGGACATTTCAACCTTTCGCTGATTTCAAGTGCCTTGTTTAAAGATGTAAATTGATTTTCAAGGTCGCTATTTATATCACACTTGAAAATTGGCGTGTCAATGCAAGCTGTTGTAATATCGTTATCATCCAATTTCATGCGCAGCTCTTCAATTTGTGCTCGGCATTGATCGATTACTTGTAGATTGTTCAAGCTCCTTAACTCAAGTCCTCTAAGCCCGTATGCCTTGCAAAGTCTGATTACATCGTCAATATCTTGTGAAACTTCATCGTTAATAAACGTAAGATTCATAAATCTTCAATTTAGAATACCATCTCTGCTATTTCCATTCGATTTCCGGCAGGGTCTCTGAAATAGAACCTTTTCCACCCAAGAACCGGTTGGTTGTCGGGTATTATCTCAACGTTCCTCAATCTAAAGTGATCCTCTGCCTCTAATATGTTTAAGACTAAAAAACAGAGATGTCGTTTGCTATTCCGATTGTATTCCTGCGGTACCTCTTCCGGAGCAATGTGCAGTTGTTGCATACCTAAAGTAAACCAAGCACCCCCATTTTTAAGCAAGTTTTCGGGCTTGGGTATTTCTTTGAGTCCTAAACTGTGTCGATAGAAGTCGATTGTTGCATGTTCAAGTTCTTTGGCAACTGCGATTTGCACATGGTGAATTCCTGTTATCATAACGTACTACTTATGGTTTCGAAGTTATTCGTAGTTGCTGCCTCATCCAGAAGTTTCAAAACCTTCTCATGAACATTGACATGATTATCTTTTAAGTTAGAGCAGAAACTGATTTCCTTATCTCCCGGTAATAAAATATCGTCGACCTTCTTCCTCAGGTCATTTACGAGATTATTCAGGCCGCTATTGAAAGATGGATTTATGTGACTTGGATTGATTGAGATGAAAGTTTGACTCGCCATTGTTGATCTATTTTCATGTCTTCTTTGCGTTTTAACGTGTAAGCTTGAAACACTTCCTGCTAACACCCCGGTTAGGACGTCTACTATAAAAGCGAGTCCATATCCTTTATAGTCCCCAAAGGGTAATACACTTCCTCCATCATCCAAATCAAATGGATTCGTTGTGTCATTATCGTTTTTATCCTTGATCCATCCTGCTGGAATTGTTTCATTCTTTAAGGCAGCATATCTAACCTTTCCACAAGCTACAACTCCTGTCGCAAAATCAAATATAATTGGATTAGGTTCGCGCGGAAGTGCAAAACAGATGGCATTATTACCCAGAACTTTCCCGTGACAATTGGGTACGCTAATCGACGGACCGGTGTTCGTCATTATGATTCCTATGAGATTATGATTTGCTATTTCCAGCCCATAAGAGGCGAGCATCCCGACGTGATTACTGTTTTTCGCCATAACTAAGCTCAGGCCAGCATCAGAGGCTAACTCCACACACTTTCTGGCGCTTGCAAAAGCAATAGATTGGCCTGGGCCAGAGTCCCCGTCTATTATTGCCACATTTGGAAATAGGTTGTTACATGTTATCTGATAATCTCTTTTGATGCCATTCTGTGTTATTCTAGAGATGTACAAAGGTAGCAACATCAACCCATGTGAATGAACTCCCCTCTTTTCAGCTTCCAAGATGTTATTTGTTATGTTTAATGCATCCTCTGGTTTAGTTCCAAGGGTGGTTAAAAAATTGAACATCCAATTTTCAAGTAGAGGGATTTTTACGCTATAATACACCAATTATATATTTTCTTATGCAATGTTTGCTCCTTAATGTTATGGAAACTTTCTGATATTTGAAAGAGCTCTGATTAATTTTTTTTATCTGATTGACACCTTCAATCGAAATATTGTTTACTCTGCTAATGATGACCATACATCATAGGTACGACGAGATATTGTATCAGTTACAAATTACCGCCATCAAATCCTTTTTCTGCCTTGTGGCTGGTCCAAATTAGCAGTACGAATGCTTTAAGAAGATCTCGCCCGCAAAAGTTGTTGAGTCTTCAGTAAAGGAATTCGTAAAGTCTTAGGTTGTGTCGTGCATTATTACCTCTGTTGAAAGGGTTGAAAGAGGGACCTGAGGCTTTAAAAGCCGTAGTTGTCACCTTAGGCCAGAAGATGCAGCGACTCAAAGATTGGCTTTATATCCGCTAACAAGTTTCAAATCAGCTATTTTCAGCTACACTTTAGATGTTAAGTTTGGATTTAGGTTACATGTATTTAGATACTCCCTGCATCTAAAATCTAAGACGCACAATTGCCGACGTACGGTAAAACCTTATTGTTCATTAAGTTCTTGCCTGCGGAGAGTGTACATCTACAGTTCAAGTTACCTAACCGGGTGAGATGATGTCGAGAGTTATTGCAAAGAGAAGACTTGTGAGGCCATGGGTCCTGTTTCCGACATTAACTCAATACCATTACTGTTAGGTGAGTCGTCTTTAGGGGAACAACTCATCGTTGCCTTCAAATCAAAACTATCGGTAACTTGAACTTACAGAACTGAACACAAATATGCTCCGGAGAGTCAACACGACGTTCATAATGATGGTATTCTACAGAGGGCATATTCCAATTAACACTACATAATATAAAAATATAATTTACTGACCTTAGTGTTGTTGTGTAGGACATTTTCAATTTGATCTAGATAAATAGCGTGTCGATTAGTTTGTAAGGTGGACGTGAATGATAGCCGAAAACGTCGTTTTGAGTAATCAAATGCAGTTAATTTCAATCAATTGGTTGAGATGGCACTAAATAGTAATTTACTCGAAAAAATGGATCAATACACAGTGATTGCTGAAAATGATGAATCTAGTTGGGAAGACACAACTGGGGAGCTATATCATTTTCCTAAAGATATCTGCAGTTTTTGCAAGTAGGGACGCGCATACTGTATTATAAAATAAGACAAAAAAACAAGAATTTCAAAAGCCAATGTTTAAGCTCTGAAGCTCACTATTTTGGACTCGGAGAAGTCGAGTATGTGAAAGCAGATCAGAAAAGACACCTGGGTGATTATTTCGCAATTATTAACTCACGTTCCTATATTTGCGCTTCGTAATACGTTACAATAGTACTGCTGCTAACATGGGTCGCTGATGCACAACTGACTTTTAGAAAAGAAGTGACGGGTTAATGTTGCAACATTTATCTGACTGGCTTTAACCTGCCGGACTTTGGAAAGCCATAATCTCTAGGGGAGGCAGTAATGGAAAATTCTTATTTTCTTACCTATCAAAGACTTGTCGTGTCCTACTTGCTGTATGTACAAAGTCACATCGCTTGCCTTTTGATATTAAATGTCATCCTTCTTCTTAAACTCGCTCCAGGGCACTTTGCTGCTGTTCTTCGCTTGTTCTTTTCTGGACTTAGAAATAAATGGGTCCTTTTGTTCAGGCCATTTCATGTCTTCTCTTCGCTTTGCTTCTGCTGCTTTGTACTTCCGTACGGCGAGTCGAATTGTTCGACAATAGCGCAGCTTCAATATCGATCATATCATGAAGATGCTTTGATGCCTGTAGCCTGAAATAATTTGTTGCAAATTCAACATTGCTGTGACCTAGTTCCCGAACTCCTATCAGCTTTTTACCTGTTTTGCGCCATATAGTTACCCGGTAGAAAGCCACATTCAGTTTGTTTTGACCCAAAAATAGTAATTGCCAAACACATTGCTAAATATTTTAGCAAAGTTGCAAAACCATATAACCCACCTACATCAAGGTATTTACGGTATTGTAAAGGCCGTAAAGGACAAACAAACTCAAGGGTATCCAGATCAGAAAGACGTTACCGGAGATCTCCTTAAAGCTTACCTCCCGCTTAAAGACAACCAGGTATATCCAAACCCAAAATAGTTTAAAAGCTGTCCACATTACGAGAGAAGGTACTTCGCTCATCTGATTTCTGCAATAGGTGGGAAGAGGATTATTTTGCTGATCTAACCTGTATAACTTTCATCAATATTATCTTATTTTTCAGAGTAAATGATATAACGGTGCCAAACGAGATCAGGCGGGAATATAGCATGGAGGTTAAACGACGCTTTATGAAAGCAGTTGAAGAGATTTTTAAGGAGCATTATCACAATATCACCGAGTGTGAAATCGCTCAGAAGATCGGGTTTACGCATTCAAATTACTCCAGGTTAAAGTCTGTTGTAAAGAATTATCCAACCGTTGATAACTGCGCGATTATTTGTGAAGTATACCATATCTCGGAAGCTTGGCTACTAAGTGGAAAGGGGCCGATGAGATTGAACCAGAAGCCAAAGCCTCAATGGACGGCTGAAGATCACCTAAAAGAAGCACTTAGATTGGTTCAGACCGAGAAGTGAAGCTAGTACGGGTACCTTTGTTAATGTATCTAGGCAAAAAAGCTATAAAAGGGGAAACGACTTGAATGTAATCCTGTTGAAAATAAATGGATGATGGCTCTTAATTTCTCGTCCATTCTTCAGAAATCGGTGCTGCATAGATCGGGGCTAGTTACTCGAGTATCGATAAAGGAGTTTATTTCTAAAAAAGTACTTGCAGTCTCATGACACTCAACTTAATCGCATGACGCTTTACCAATTCAACGCACTAAGTGACGCCGAAAAAGCCAACCATATCTGGGATCGTGGCCAGATGGCCGCTGTCAGGTATGAGCCTGAGACCTCGTTTTTGTTATATCACCTGGGCTCTTTCTATGCTGAGGTGGCTTATACAAAAGAAGTGAATAAGATAATCGCTATTAAATCTTTCTCGAACACTGGCCCTTTAGATTCATACCTGATGGAAATTGATATAAGTGAAATACTTGACCATCTTTGAGCACCGCATTTGGGAGTGAAAGATTGAACAATAAGAAAGAGGAGTAAAACCATTGGTGGCTCGTGTAAGCCACTGTTTAACATAGGTTACCTATCAACTTCCTTGGTTTAGGGCCGTGCAGAGCCATATGTATTTTTGAACCAGAAAATAGTTATTTAAATTTCTTGTAATACTCGCTCACCGCCCTGACCAAAATCTGAAGCTTATTTTGTAGTTCGGCTACTTTCTTAAATCCGGCCTCAATGCCTTCCCGTGGGTCTCTTATCTGCAAGCGTTTAAGGAATTCATCAGAAGCGTTCGCGTAGGAAAAAATATGCTCGAAGTCCTCAGGACTGTACCACCACCGATACTCATGATCGTATAGCCATTTCCCCTCCTCCTTTGCCTTTTCGGCCATCCTTTTCGCTTCCGGGTGTATCAATGCTAATTTTTTTAGCAAATCTACAGAAGTATGAATAAAAAAAGGGCCTATAATAGCCCCTCATCTGCGAATGAAAGATAAGTTTCGGAAGTGATGATAAGGTGATCCAGAACTTTGATGTCAAGGAGTAAGCCCGCGTTCTTGATCTTTTGGGTTAGTTCCTCATCCTGGCGGCTTGGCTTTAAGCTACCTGATGGGTGATTGTGCGCAAGTACCAGAGCAACACAATTTGCCTTGAGTGCTGCCATAAATATCAATCGGGGGTCGGCAACAGTACCAGTGATCCCGCCAGTTGATAGGTGATAAACACCCAAAACCTTATTAGCCCTGTTAAGGAAAAGAATTTTAAATTCCTCCTGAAGGTCAATCTTGCCTTCATTCCATACTTTAAGGAGGATCTGGTAAGCATCCCTGGAAGATGCAATTTGTGGCCGTTCCGAAGCTTTGACTTTGGATTTGTAGGTAAGCTCAACCTCAGATACGATTGACCAGGCAGGGGCAGTTGTTGTTTCCATAATATTTATTTTTGATTATGGAATGCCACCAGGCTTTGCACTGAATTAAGTGCAAGGAGGAACGGAATAAAGGGGAGCTAGGTGAGTTGGCTGGTGTGTTTATGCCGTAGTTCCTTGATAGCGTATTCAGGCACAAGCTTACTTTTTGGAAGAATCGATGAATAATATTAGATTAACATTGTGTCAACTGCTAAAGGCTTTCTGACTGACTGCAGCGTATACCGGACAGCCAACCAGAAGGGGAGGAGCAGGGGCAAACAGCCGGACCCCTTGCTCAGCCCAAGACAGACCCCAATAGTTGATATATGCTGGTCTTTATAACTGAGTAAGTGCGCGGCATATCAGCGTTCTGCCTGGAAAATCCAGCTGGTATCCCTGAGCAACGCAGCAAGGTTGTTTGTTAGATTGCTATGATAGGAAAACAGCGGAAATTATCACTCCCTCCAAAAAACACCTTTTCTGAGCTTAACGAGAAGCTTAGTTCTGATTTTCTGCTTCCATCGTCCCGTATCATGCAGAAGCAGGGTTCTAGGTGTACCAGCGGCTACAGCTGCCCGCGAAGAGGCCGTAAAAGCGTTGCAGGGTTATCAGGCGGCATATAAGCTGAGCAGGTGAAGAGGCTGGAAGAGTACTCAAATTATATGGTTGACAAACACCCTGCAGATACAAAAGCTTACATCAAAGCTCATCGAGCTATGCCGGATAATTAAGTGGCAACCCGATTTGCTGCTCAGAAAAGCTGGCTTGCCCTGAATTACACCCGTAGAAGTCGCTTGCTGGAAAACGGCACCAACATTCGTGTATACTAGGAGCTTCAAGGCCAGAGCACCCTTTAGACTCGTGTATCGGACCTCCGGAGGCAGAAACGGCGTTAGTATACCTAAAGACTTAGACTCATTCATGTATAGTGAATTTTCCGCGTTTTTCTTATTGACGGTTTTGAATTGAATAGCAGAAAACCCACTTTTGTCAATAAGAAAAACGCGGACGTATCGTGTTGTTGGTAAGTGGGTTAAGCCCGTTTGGGTAGAATAGGTATACTGTTCAAAAAATTCGTATATTAATAACTGCAAGCATATGGGACCTTATTACTTCGGTGGGTACTTTCTAATAAAAACCAAGCCACTCAGCTATTTTTCCTTCCAAAACAAGATTGTACAAACCTGTAGCAGTTGTATAAATATATGTGCTTTTGATGTAGAATGGTGCCTCAGTTGGACACAAAACCTTGACAACGAAGAAAAAGCTGAACTTGGACTTACAGACGAGAAAATAGTTGAAATACGAAAGTGGACAGACCAAAAATTTAATGAGGGAACAATAAAATGGGGGCATGCATTGCCGGATTTACAGACTGTTAGTACATTCAAAGGTTCATTTTACGCAGACAAGGACGACATACGTATTTATTCAATGTATTTAAGTAAAATGGATGCAGAATCTCTCATAGCCTATTTTGAAGGTGAAAGAACTTTCCAAGGACTGTTTGGACTACGGGAAAACCTGCAAAAGAAGTTTGAAGAAAAGGATAATCCTATAGAAGAATTTCTTGGTTATGACTTTATTGGAGTAGAAAACCACGGCAGCTTTCATTCATTTTATTGTCACAATATCATAGACGAATTGATAGATAAATTTTCATTGAGCCTTAATCAGCACGGATTATTCCACCACATTCCAAATCCTGGCCTTATAAGAGAATACCTAAACGATAAAAGTGCCAGAGTCGAGCCTGTTCCCTGGTACATTGCTAAAACAAAGCGACTGAAGATTGCCAGCAGTTAACAGCGGTTTGCCACTATACCGGCTAACGATTAAATGCTGAACAGATGAACATTATTCAGCTTTTTCAACAATTTGAACTGACGAACCTGGGATGCCGGTACAGTGGCAAGCCGATGGGCGTTAGCGGCAATCACCCTTTGGTAACCTAATCACTTTACTTTTGGTTTTATGACAGCAACTTTACGCCTGGCCAATAAAGACGACGCGCAGTCCTGCGGTTTGGTTTGTTTTAATGCATTCAAAGCAATTGCCGATCAACATAATTTTCCGCCTGACTTTCCTGTTCCTGAAATTACTATTGGTTTGATGTCTTTCCTTTTGTCTGACAGTAACATATATTCCGTTGTTGCTGAAATTGATGGGCGTATCGTTGGCAGCAATTTTCTTTCGGAAAAGGGTGTGATTGCGGGAGTAGGACCTATTACCATTGACCCTGAAGTGCAAAACTCATCAGTTGGGAAACAATTGATGGAAATTATTCTGCAACGTGCTGATGAGCGCCTGTTTGCTGGTGTAAGATTAGTACAGGCAGCATATCATAATCGTTCACTTTCTCTTTATACAAAGCTGGGATTTGATACACGTGAACCACTATCTGTTCTTCAAGGCCCTGCCATCAATGTAGAAATACCGGGTTATTCAGTTCGCCTGGCTGAAAATGAAGATGTTCAAGCCTGCAACAATATATGTTTGCATGTGCATGGGCATCATCGAAAGACGGAACTTGTTGATGCTATAAGAGCAGGGATGGCTACAGTAGTGGAGCATAATGGGACAATAACAGGATATACTACGCAGCTTAGCTTTCTTGGTCATTCAGTAGCGGAGACTAATAATGATCTTAAAGCCCTTATTAGCGCAGCTACAACATTCGGTGGTCCCGGGTTTATACTGCCGACAAGAAATTCGAAGTTACTCCGCTGGTGTTTAATGAACGGCTTGCGCATTAATCAGCCCATGACATTAATGAGCAGAGGCTTGTACAATGAGCCTGACGGCGTTTTTCTTCCCTCAGTTCTGTTTTAGTAGCGAGGAAAGTTGTTTCTACATAAAACAAGAGCACAAACCTACAGTGGGATTTATTGGAAACAGCTATATTCTCAGCAATGCCACTAACAACAGATTTTTGCAATAGTGGCTTTAGGAATTGTATCAGACAGAATACAATTAATGAATTTTAGAACATTAGTGGACAGCAGAATAATGAATGCCACTACTGCATAAAGCTGAAAAAACCTTGGCTGCTATTATCAGTGCCCTATAATAGAAATAGTTCTGTTTGATTATTGGAAGGCAGAAGCTTTTCCAGCACAAAAGGTAGTTGATGAAGAGTCAAAAAAATTCAATTTACATACAAACATTGATCACCTGAACACTTGCCTGCTTTTCCTGGCTAGATATGTTCAATGGCTGCGAGTCTTTCTAATAGAATCCCCGAGGTTTTTTTGTTGATAATAAAGAAAAGTTTGCATAACAACATTTTTAAATGTAATTCTAATAATAATGCAATACTAATTGACTATTTGCCAAGAGCAGCCTGAAATTATTCATCATTACGAACATTTCATGGATGTGCGTCTATAGATAAAAAATGTACGGTTGCTCTTCCCTCCGGTTGTGAATTAGAAAATTTGCTTAGTGTTAGCGTCTCGTCAAGCCGCCAACACGAGGCTGTGAGATATTTGATCCTCTTGGCGGCGCTAACAGATAACTACAGGTGCATTTATAAGGGTGGTAACCGCTGCATTTTAAAGGAGTTGTGCAATATTGTCCCAATGTCCAACAATCACTTGATAAAGATCCTCCGAGGCAGCTGCACGTGCCCTCCGTTTCGTTGCACCAGAAATTGGATCCGCCACTGGGATCGTTGCTAATTTTGGCTGCTGGAACAACCAACCCAGCTTTGGCCTTTTTTGCTCCGGCCGTACCCGACACCCCATAGCTTCGACCGGCTGTAACCACCGCCAGTTTGGCGGTAAAATTTGGAACATTCATTTTGATATTTTTTAATTATTGAAGATGTAAACCCTCTAACATCCCAAGCCACATGTTTTAGAATCGGATAAACCTGGAGTAGCTTTAACGTAAGGTAAGGCAGTGCGAACCTACTTCCTTTGCTCGTGGGAGCGGGTAGAATGCAAACCGAACCATCTTCTTTTGTGCATCTGTTAGCATCACAGGCTTGGCAAGGAACCCGCTGACATTTCGGTCTGTAATACCGCGGCATGTTGCCGTGATTTAGTCTGCCTTCAATCAGATCGGCTTCCTTGGGGTCAAGTTTTTTTCATAAAAGCTAAACTGGTCAACTTCGTTGATTGTATATTTATAAATGTATGCTACCCTTTTAATTTACCTACGTGTCTGACAACATTAGCTCTCGTACAAAGACTCTGCAAATTGAACCAAGTTGGGTAGATCCGAAACCAGTCTACCCGTAAGAGGTAGAAAAGAATAACCGCATACGGCTGGCATTTGCAAAACGTACGATATAGTAGCTGGAAGAATTGGCAGTGGAGCAAAAGCATTAACAGGCTTTGCACCTCGTACTGTTGGTCACATAGCCCTGTCTATGTGGTAGACAGTGAACTGAATTAATGATAAGGTTCAAGCTCATGCTTTCTGTAGTTGTTTCTCTAGATCGGCAATTTTTTTCTCCAATTCAATTTCTCTATCCGTTTTACCACCATTTACCAATTGTATTTTCCGGGCCGCTATCCAGTTTTCTGATGGCTTGATGACACCGTCAGATAATCCTGAAACAACGTCGGCGGTGTTTTCATAGGTAAATGTTGGCAGAATGTTCTTAAAACCCGTGCGCATCTCAGTGAGTGTAATATACTCTTCTTCACCATTAAACAGAAGAGGTTGAATCGGCTTTGCAGAGTACTTTTCTACTACGGACCTCAATTCCTCTCTAACCATCGTGGCGGCAGTTACATCCGCAATGATAAACCGAGCCATGCCAGCAAGTGTCATGATTGTTTCTAAAAGCGATTGGTTGGTTGTGTTCTCAAAATCGAAGAGAATGGGAACGTAATCATGCTTATGCAATTGTTCACGTATAATATCTAAAACTTCTTTGCGTTCTGGTGTGAATCGACCCAGTATCAAAACGGTTTTGGAAGTAATGGTGTCAATGACATTTCGAACATTTTTGTTGTTGAGAAGAAGGTAAATAAATTGGGCTACCTGAAGATCATCTACAGTGATTGTCGATTCCCCATCAGGAGTAATTACAAGACGTAATTGCTCCTTAGGGACACCCTTTAAGCCCCATGCTGAAATTCCATAGATTTTACAACCAGTTAAGATAGCGTGACTTAAGTTTACTTCTAGCAAACTTGTATTTTGAAGGTTGGCTTCACTTAGGTCAGCTCCACTCATGTCTGCGCTAATCAAGTCGGCTCCACCCAGGTTTGCTTCCCTAAGATTAGCTCCACTAAGGTTAACTTCCCTAAGATTGGCTTGCCACAGTTTGGCTTTACTGAGGTCGGCTCCACTCAAGTTGGCGCTAATCAGTTTGACTCCGCTCAGAGTTGCTCCACTCATGTTAGCTCCAGTCATGTTAGCTCCTGTCAGGTCAGCATCTCTCAAATTGGCATGCCTTAAGTCAGCCTTACTCAGCTTAGCTCCAATCAGATTGGCCCCACGCAGATCAGCTCCAGTCAAGTTCAATCCAGTCAGGTCGGCTCCACTTAGGTTGATTCCAATCACGGTGGAAGGCCTTTGCGGTATAAACTGGGCTTGCTTGATGATAACTCCATTAGTCGTAAGACCGGGTTTAATTCTGGCTGTAGTTATAAAGGTATCGTCGCTAAAAAGATTTTTCAAGTATTGATAAGAAGATTCAGAGATAGATCTTTCTGCAGTATATCCAGGCAAGTTCATATTACGCATCTTGTATCCTCCTTCTAGAATGTTGAGGTTGGTAATGCTTAATTCGACGACGTTGGCACAAAAAATACGCATTTCTGAAATCTACGTACAGCGCAAACTTATGAGTCCCTCCGTGTTCCTCTTCATGAAAAAGAGAAACTTCCAGTCAATCTAATCAGCTCGAATTACTTCATCTGTTAAGGTGGGGTGTCAAGAAACCTAGTGATCACCACCAATTAGGGCAGTGATCATATATAAACATTTCGGCTAGCTTCAGAGAATATTTGATTGTCTCAAACAGACTTGGCTCAATTTGGTACATGGACCCTATTGCTATCAAACTCGATGGCATTCGTTGATTAGATCTGATCAAAACAACGATTGGTCCCATCACGCCCGTGCACCTTTACTTTGAGCCAACTACACCGCGGACTGCAATCACTACTTCAATATCGGTAGAACCAGAGGCAAGACGGATCCCTCTACTAAGGAGTCAAGATTTGTAGAAACTTGCGGCACCGATAGGATATGTTGCGAGCACCACAATGCTGAATATCTTGCAGAGTTGACGAACACGGTACTGGTTCTTGCTGCTAGAGAGGACTGAGTCCTTCCATTAAGCAACAAGAAGAATTACCTCTTCAGAATTTGGACGACCGACGAATATCTTAAGAGCTTACCCCAAAACCAGGATGGGCAGGAAATATCTTGTACTCCGCACCAACGGACAAACTAAGCATCACTCTAATGAAGTACAAAGGATCATTAGAGACGAAGTCTTAAACTCTTGGAAATGTCGGAAGGCCGATAGGTATTAAACTTTTACAACAACGGCAATTGATTGGAGAAACGCACAAACATCCAGGGTCACAGTTCTCGCCACCAGACCGATTTCGAGAGATAAGTTGCGGAGTGATTATGCCCTCTACTCTTGAAGTAGGACTCAAGTTATAAACCTTACTAGCATCATCAAGGGAAAGCTCCGCAGTGAACATAGGTATAATTATCTTTTTCATAAATTAGTTTTTACCTAAACGATTGGCTGCCAGTACATACATAAAAATAATAAAACTGGCATTCCAGTTTGAAGTTGCTATCGCCCAACTATAAAATCTGACACTCTACAATCGGAATCAAGCTTTCTAATGCGAACACCAGATTTATATTAAATGCGATGATCTGTTTAGATCAAAAACAAATTGTATCATTGAACACCCTGTTTTAAGCCTCAGGAACTTTAGCCATACGAGTACCTGAACACTATTCAGCCAGCATTGACCGGTGGTACCAATATATTTACATTCTTTGCCGTCAGTCACCCATACAATGATTAAAAACTTCTTTATAACAATGACCAGCAGCCGGTCCCGTAATACTACAAGCCGCGGCTGCAGACAAACCACATGCTAACCGTCTCCATCTCTGTGGAACAATTAAACTTCCGCCCTTATCTGAGTTTTGAATACCTAAATAGTTTTCCAACGGCGCCCGGCCACTGATTGAAGTGTCGGCTGTAAAGTTTGGGATTTTGCTTTTCATTTCAATTGATTTAAAGATTGATAAATAGTTTATTCAACGATCAAAATAGGTTTGAAATTTAGAAACCAAGAATGGAAACTCTTCTGTTACATCTACCCGGCAGAAGTATTTTTCAGTAACATCAGTAACTCTGCTGGTAAACGAAAAGATGACATCTACTATTTTTCTTGTGCCATAGAGTCTCGAATTTATCACGTCTATGCTTGTCAAAGAAAAATTGCGTTCATACATTTCCGATGTTGTATTATAAATGGCATGGTAACGTACGGCAATGTAATTAAGGGCACGATGATCATCGGTGGCGCCGGCGTTGTCCGCCATTTGCATAATACGCGTAAAAAGTTCTTCGGCTGCCGGCGCAAATTCTTCATTAGAAAATCGTTCAGGCTTAGGAATTGATGCAATCAAAGAATCTACGTCAAATGAATACACCTGGTCAAAGCTCACAATAGGTACTTGCAAACCGTTACAAAATTGAGCAGGAGCTATAGGTCCTAGAACACCGATAACAATATTAACATCGACAGCGCGCGGTGTAGGGCGCAACGACTCAATAAGCATATCGAGATCGGCAGGATTAATAGGATCAAGAATATACGTATCTAACCCTTCGATAGAAAGAACCCAACACAGCCTACGGGCTAAATACCGATTGGGTGATTCCGACAGAATTGCATGCATTGCCTGATTATCAGTTAGCCCCGAGGTGTCGCTCCGGCTGGTAGCTTGTGCAAATTCTTTTTCAATGCCAACACTCGGGAAGCGGGGCTGTATCCTCCCGATTGCATAAACGTATTGGACAGGACCGGAGGCCGAACATGCTGGACATGATTGATCTAAACCTTGGGATGGTTGAATATGACTCATAGCATGAATAGCAGGTTCCCTACTGCTTGTATATTGACTTTCAATTCTCATTTTGCCCGTGATTGGTTGAGGATTTCGATATTGTTGCATATTTGGTTCTATAATTTTGGTTCAGCTTAGTATGAATGAATTATTTCTTTCCTGTAAATACAAACCAACTATTAAGTATCGAGGCCCGCTGTTCGCAACCGCCACATGGTTTGATTCCCATTGTAGAAGTAACACGTTTTATTACGTCACCAAGACCAATTTCATTTTCATTTTGAAAACCTGGAAGTCGGACTTTAAAAGGTTCGTGTTTCGTGTCGTCTTTTTTCATGCTATTGCTTTTTGTCTATACTGAAGGTTTAAGTATTGGAAAGCAGCCATGGCATTTATTAATGGTGGTGTGATAGATTTTCGAGAACTTATCGTATTTACTGCGTGTTTTATTAAAGATCCTGAGAGCTTAGGGAATTCTGACCACAATAAGGCTATGACTCCCGTTACAAAAGGAGCGGCCGCACTAGTTCCTGAAATTGTAAGTGTATTATTATCCAGACCAAGACTTGTTATATTCTCACCAGGAGCGCTTAAGCCCCGCTTACCTATCGAATTACCAAGATTTGATAATTGCATTGGATTTCCATTGTTATTACATGCAATAACTGGAATTACCCAGGGGTGTCTTGTTATTGCAGTACTTCCTACAGTTCCCTGATTACCTGCTGCTGCTACAATCACAACACCAAGATTAGCCGCATAATTCAATGCCTCTTCTAACACAGGTTCGCCCTTAGATGAACTGTTTATTAATGCAAGGCTGAGGTTGATTAACCGGGCACCAGCATTGATGCAGTCATAAATTGCCAATGCAAGTTCTTGTGGGGTTGTTGCAAGTACGGACTTGTAATTATTTGTTGGCAACTCAGAAAAAACAGAGCGAATTAACAAGGTACAATTCGGACAAATGGCAGGTGCTCTCGACCCTCTTTTAGCTACAAGGATGCCGGCGATAAAAGTTCCATGTTCACATGCTACACTTTCCGTTATTGAACAAGTGCCTGAAATCACCCCCGGAATTTCTTTGATGCTTTCTCTATTAAGTTCCAAGTGATTAGTTGAAACCGGCCCATCAATTAAGCCAATAATTATTTCCGGTGAACCGGAGGATATATCCATCACCTGTTTAACGTTAATTAATTCCGTGAATTCCATTTACTACTGATTGTAAATGTAAGAGTATAGAAAATAGTTTAAAAGTGCAAGCTTTATAGCCGTAAAATACCGACAACGGAGCGAAAATTGCTATCGCTGTTTTTCAAGCTTTGTGTCGAATTTGCTTTAGTATAGTCGACCGTCAAATAGCCCTTAAACTTGTATTTACGGGTGTTTTCAGTGTATTCTGGCAATACAAGTTGCCCGGATATTTGAGAAATAGTCCATTGTTTATATTACGGTAAGCTTCCACTCAATAAAGCACTCCGCAACTCGGGCTCTTTTGCGGCCTAGCCGCGAGATGTTATGAGACCAATTCGAGATTAAATGCCGTCCTTTTTTTTGTACTCGCTCCAGGGCACTTTGCTGCTATTCTTCGCCTGCTCTTTTCGGGATTGAGAAGTAAATGGATCCTTTTCTTCAGGCCACCTCATTTGCTCCCTCCGTCTTTCTTGTGCTGCTTTGTACTTCCGTACTGCAGTCGAGTTGTTCGACAATAGCGCAGCTTCAATATCCACCATATTATGAACATGCTTTTGTGCTTGCAGGCGGAAATAATTGGTTGCAAAGTCAACATTAGTATGCCCCAGCTCTCTTATCCCCCGGAGCGTTTTCCCTGATTTGCGCCATATGGTTACCCGGTAATAAGCCAAGATTACAATTATTGCTTCGCTCAAAAATAAAGGATCCTTAAGAGTTTTACTAAATTTTTTAGCAAACGCCCCGGACTCACATCGAAATTCTACATAACTCAAAGCCGTGTAAGGCTGTATATGAAAATTAGAATTAAGGGTATCCACACCAGGAACACTTTCACAGAAATATGCGTGAAGCTAACTTCCCTTCTAAAAGCTACAAGGTATACCCAAACCCAGAATAGTTTAAAGGCCGTCCACATCAGATCATATTAAATCATACTTGTGAGTTATGCAAGGTTTGCCGTGGTAATAACTGGCAAGGTTGCTCGAGATCTTACGTGAAGATTGCCCTAATTTCAGTAGAAATTTTCAGTTTTGCCAAACCAACGAAATCGACCTTATAGCCAGGCAATAAAGGGCAGGTTTTTCAAAGCGGTTCAGGAAATTTATAAAGAGCTGTATCCGAACATTTCCGAAGGTCAGATTGCCCGTAACGTTGGGCTTCAACCCTCATATTACTCGGGATTAAAGACCAGGGCAGGAACTTACCCGAATCTGGAACACTGTGCCAGGCTTTGCAAAACATATGATATTGCCGAAGCTTGGCTACTTAGCGGAAAAGGGCCAATGAGATTAGTCCAAAACACGCAGAAGAATGGGACTACAGTCTGATCACGTCTAGGTAAGCCTATAGCATGCTAGAAAGGGTTCGGCGGAACAATTGCATTCGCAATCCTAAAAGTTGTAGAAAGACGGCTGCTGCCTGGATAAAGAAAAAATTTTTTTTCTGGCTGAGTGTTCCCGCACATAATGTGTGCAATTGATAGGGTTCGTTGCTTTAATTCTATACTGGGAAAATGCGGCCACTTGGCAGATAGGCTAAGCTACGATACTCTGTTATCATTATCGGATTGCAACTCTTCCTCTAATTCTTTTATCGTGGGTAAGCTACCTTTAAGATTTTCCGGTATTGCTGTAGTAAGCTGATATTCTGATATCCGTATAGGCTTCTGTATGTCCTTCAATGCATACACTGCTATGATACGATTTTTATCTTGGCATATGAGCAGGCCGATCGTGGGCTGATCATCCGGATGCCTGAGCGTATCATCTACGACTGATAAATAAAAATTCAGTTTACCGGCATGCTCCGGCTTGAACTCACCAATCTTGAATTCTATCACAATGTAACAGCTAAGTTTTAAGTGGTAGAACAAGAGGTCAAGCGCATAGTTTCTTCCTCCTGCTTCTATAGGATACTGCTTTCCAACATAGGCGAAGCCGGCACCAAGTTCCACCAGGAACTTAGTGATATGTTCAACCAAGCCTTTTTCCAGGTCTTTTTCCTTATAATCATCAGACATTGTAAGAAAGTCGAAAATATAAGGGTCTTTCAGAGTCTGCCGAGCCAAATCGGATTGTGGGGAAGGCAGAGTGGTTGTAAAGTTTCTTACTGCACTACCTTGCCGAATATGTAAATCGCCTTTGATCTGCAGGCTTAAAACATCCCTTGACCAGCCATTTTCCAGAGATTTCTGCATGTAAAGAGTTCGCTGCTGCTCATCTTTAACTTTGTCTATCAGCACGACATGATGCCCGCAGGGTAATTGTGCAACGGGCCGTTGCACAATTGTAAAATCTGGGTGAGCAGATGCAAATTGGCGCATGTAATTAAGGTTACATAGAGAGAACCCTTTTATATCAGGAAACTCTCTTTTTAGATCATCAGCAAGACGCTTAGTGATCTTATCTCCCCAACTGGCCTGCTGTTGCTGCTCTATTATAGTTTTGCCTATTTGCCAGTACAGCAACACAGCAACAGCATTTGGCAATTTGCACTCAGTACGGCTTTCAGCTGCGCTCGACGTATCTCAGCCTTAAGGTTTTCAAGAACTTGAGGGTATGTATCCGGCAGGTTTTGCATAAAGCAAAATATACACTTATTCAGTTAATTTGAAAAGTTGCTCATACAGTCGTATAATCCAACTATAACTTCTTATGCTAAGTTGATTATCCGGAACCGATGGGGATAGCCTACTCGTTAAGTGGAGATATTAAAGCCAAATTTAATGTTAAAACCGCTTCTAAGCGTAGCTTAAAACAAGGTAAATCTCGGCGTATAACCGTTAAGATGTACGCTTAAATGCATCTTAGTTTGTGAACTTAAAGATACGACAATCGTCGTATCTTTATAAAAACAACTTATGAAGCCAATTGAAGCTTTGCCGCACAGCGTTAAAACGGAGAGTGAAACTTTAGACATCATTGCGCTTCTAAAAGAGGGTATCATCTACAGTAACTTCGAAAAGATCTATAAGGAGCTACCACTTACCCTCACTGACTGGGCTAGCTTTCTAGGCACTACAACCCGAACTCTTCAGCGCTGGAAGAAAGTGGATGCTGTGATCCCCAGTTTGTCAGCCGAGAGGATTGTCGAGATTTATCAGCTCTACAAATTTGGCGTTGAGGTATTAGGAGCAGATGGCTTTAGAAAATGGCTTAACAGCAGTGTAGAAGCTTTAGGTGGTAAGCAGCCTCTAGAATTTCTTGCAAATTCTCAAGGAATAAACCTACTTAGAACCAAGTTGGGAAGAATACAACATGGTGTATTAGCATGATAGTTTTTAGGCTTACCGCTGAAAAATTCAAAGACGATTTATCGGGAAAAGGTGCAGCGATATTTGGAGGAAGGTGGAATCCAATAGGTTTAGCAGTCTTGTATACCAGCGAGTCGCGGGCTTTGGCAAACCTTGAATTGATTGTTCATACGAGCCCAGGTGTCATTCCTATAGATTACTACCTCCTAGAGATTGAAATGCCGGATGACGCGCCCATTTTCTACGTTACCGAGGCGAACTTACCTAAAGAATGGCGTAAAATGGAGCATTTTACACAGCTCGTAGGTTATGACTTGATAAGGCAGCATGAATATCTAGCCTTGAAGGTCCCATCTGCCTCCGTCACTCATGAGTGCAATTTTGTCCTAAACCCAGATCACCCGGACTTTCAGCAGATTAGGATCCTGAGGGCAGAGCCATATACGTTTGATGAACGCCTTTTTTTCAAGTGACAATTCGCAGTAAGATCATAAAGTTAAAATAAATTAACGCTCACAATAACCTGAAAACCAGTAATTTAAATTGTCTTATAATTTATCTTATGTTATAGACATAACCCTGCACCTTTTGGATTCTTGGTGGATACACAGCTTTCAGGGAGAATTGTCTCAAAATAATTGATAGCTGGTCTCAATTCGACTTGAACCTATGCTTTTCAAGGGGGAAAATGAGACAGTATTACCAATACGGTCCCATGGTCCAATAATGTCAAATAAGGATGAAATATTCTGGACCAGCAAGGTAGAATTTAAACAATCCAGTTCAGATTACACCGGTTCAATGTTCTAACAATTTAGGTGTTTATGTATCAGAGGAGAGCTATACACCAGAACGATCTCCTACAACCGGTCATAATTAGAAGGTCTAGTATGGATTACAATCGAAGTTTGAAGAATTTACAACGTTACAGCTAAGCAATTTAGCAATCCAAACATATAAAATGGGGTGCCCTACCAAAGTACGGCCCAGAAATTACATATTCTCCCTCCTTTCGTGTTAATAAGGCTTTACTTTAAGCTAAGAACCTGCTATTAGCTCCTTCTTACCAACTTAGCCACAGCTTCACGAAATGTTTCGCCAATAGGTAATTCTAAATCGTGAATAGACAGAGAGTTCTTCCGTACGGAAGTAATGTTATGAATGGCCACGATATATGATTTATGAATTCGAATAAACTTAAAAGCAGGAAGTTCCGGTTCAACGACTTTTAAGCTAGTTCGAAACAAAAGTGGGTTTTTAGAGCTTTTCAAGTGTATCTTAATGTAATCTCGAAGCCCTTCCATCCATATGATATCTTCAAACATTATTTTTACCTGGCTATAATCAGCATTCAGGAAAAAATAATCAACAGGGTGCCCTACAGCTGGTAGATGCTTTGTCACCTTCAATTCGTGCAACTCTTTTGCCCGGTTGCACGCTTTAATAAAACGCTCGATGCTTACAGGCTTTACCACGTAATCCACAACATCTAAATCATAGCTTTCTAAAGCATACTGTTTGTAGGCGGTCACAAAAATGACCAATGGTTTAGTCTTGAGACTTCCAATGTATTGTAATCCCGTTAATCCGGGCATTTGAATATCGATGAAGATTAGATCAATGCGGGTTTGCTGTAGCACCTTCATCGCCTCAAACGCATTTCGACATGACGCCTTCCATTCTAAAAAAGGAACTTTACTGATGTTGTCTTCTAATAACTTCAGTGCTAAAGGCTCGTCATCAACAGCTATACAGGTAAGCATTAGTTTAAGTTGATGTTTAAATGAACTAAAAACCACCCATTTCTATTATCTATTGTCAACCTATGGCGATCTGGATATAGCAGTTCTAAACGTCTTTTCACATTAGCTAATCCTATTCCTGAAGTCTTGTCTTTTATAGAGATACTTTCTTCGTATTTATTTTTTACTGTAAAACTTAGCTGGTTGTTTACCACCGACAGCTCTATATGAATTTCCGGGTATTGCAACAAGCCAGTGCCATGTTTAAAAGCATTTTCTACAAATGGTATCAACAACATCGGTTCTATTGTATGCCAATCCTCCTTGACATCATACCGAATATTTACGGTAAGCTCCGAACCGAAGCGTTGTTTTTGTAAATCAATGTAGTTCCGCAGGTATTCAGCTTCAGTTTTTAGTAGTCCCCTTTCCTCATCGGTTTCGTACAACATATATTGCATTAGTGAAGAGAGCTTCATTATCGTAGGTTCCAATTCCTCGCTCTTTATACGTACCAGTGCAACAATGTTGTTTAGTACATTAAACAAAAAATGAGGGCTAATCTGCGATCGCAAAAAAGACAGCTCCGTTTTCAGGTTTTCACTTTGCTTTTCTGCCATCAGCCTTTCTGTTCGTATATGGTCCGCAATGGATTGATATGCGATACTCAAGAGAATAGTGAAAGCAAAAGGCGCTAAATTGAACGTAGAGGATCGGAATAGATTAAACGGGCGTCCTTCCATCAAAATTTGAAAACACAGCCCGTGCATGAACATTATCATTATAAAAAGACCAAAGAGAAACAGAAGATAAACTACGAATCTCCTTTTGTAAATTAACACTGGTACTAAAACAAAGGCATTAAGATAGAACAAGCCTAACCAAAAAACCTTTGTTACCGTGTTCAGATCGCGAAAGCTCAGTTTGGGGCCCCTTTCTCTAAGAGCTTGTGGATCATAATCAGGATTAAAGATGTATGGAAAGATAAAAATTGCAAGCCATATCAGTACATGTACCCCTATGTTCATCCACTTATTCTTTTCCTCCGCATTAAGAAAAGGTATTCTGCTCACAAACTGTTGATTTGCTGCTCCTGATTTACTATGAGCGGGGTTACCTTGCAATGGCGTTGTAGTAGAGCTTTCAGCAACTCTATAGTTCATTCGATTAGTTTAAAGCCTTGCGGTTGTGTAATCAGTGACAAAATGGACTGAAGCTATTTGCCAGCTTAGCATCTTACGAGTACTGATTGCTACTGGCCTGAAGCTCCAACCTCTACTTCAGTGTTGAATTTATGCGCTTAATCAGCGTTGCATTAATCTTTCCAAAACGATAACTAAGCGTCAATCGCATCAGTTGCGGGTTGCTCAAACGGCTATAAGTCAGAGTGAAATCGTTGCTTTCTGAATACTGGTTGAAAGTTCGTGTTTTAAAGATATCAATAAAACTGACAATTGCTGATGCAGCATTGCTTTCTATAAGCTTCTTCCCGATTGCAAGATCGACATCGAAAAGGTTTTATCACAAGTAGCCACTAGGACAACCTACACCATTCTTTGTTTAATTGCTTAAATTTCAAGCAATTACCTAAAACCGACTGGAATTTCAGTTTTAGAACGTTTGTTCAATTGCTCTGCCATCAACCTGTTATAGATACGTTCTTTCATGTCGGGTGTTAAGTCGCTCCTGCTGATATAGTCTAATCCACCCCATGCAAGGTCTTTATATACATAGTCGTCCATAAGAAGTAGGCCAGTGATGGCACTATATTCCGCTAGTGCTATTGCAATATCATCCATAAGGCTTCGCTCTATTTCATCATGTTGAATCTTGTTGTAGTCTGGATCCATAGACGACGACCATGCGCTGTATATTCCTGGATAATCAATTTTTGCATGAGTATGGTCGTACAAAAAATATAAGGTTAAATAAGCATGTACCATTTCGTGTATTATGGTACGCGCTACAGAAAGGTCCGTACCATCCTGAAATTTTTCAAGGTCTACTATTGTTGAAGCTCCTTCGGAAGTTGCCTGTATTTGCGCGTTAACGTTATCAGGTAATGCACCTTCACGAATGATCCACTTAAAACGGGAAGTGTTCTGAAAGTTGTGAATAATTTCGCCAATTTTTCCTTTTTTTAATTTTACTATGTTAGCTAATACTGACATTAGGTTTTTGTCCCTCAGTTCATCTTTTATTCCCCAATTCTTTGCTGGCGCTTTGGCATATGCCAACTCATCAAAATATACGCTTTCAACTATAACCCCTTTATAAGAAGCCAAGGCTGCTGAAAGAACAAGACTGAAAACTACAAGCAGGAGAATCTTTGTATACATATATAATTTGTAAAAGTGTTAATCACTAATCCAAACTTATATCAAAGGCAAAAGGTGATTTGGCGGTATGATGTAAACGAGCAAACGGCTGCTGTAAACTCTTAAAATTTGCCTGCAACTGGGCTGTGAACGGGCCTTCGGATTGACCTGAACACTTGTCTCTTCTTTATTTCGCGCTCATTCGTAACCCTGAATGGATAAGCTAGTCTAACTTGATTAGCAACCAAGCCGTATCGTTCCAGTTGGAATACACACCGATTTGTTTGGCGGCGCCTTTCAGCTTCCTCTTAAGTGAATTATCAATCTAAGACGTCCTTGTGCTTTGCAAGCGCCAGGCTATTTTCAAAAACAAGGGTTATCAAGGATCACTTGCAGAGACAACGAGCCATACTTTGCTTTCTGTAATCGGGTAAGCAGCCCAATAAGGTTCCGATTTCGGATATTCCGGTCGCATGTAAAATGAATCTGTAGAATGTGCTTGGATGACCTAGTTGGGGTAGGGGGTAAGTTATAGTCTGACCATTTCGGGAATATCTGCCTAATTGTAGTATGCTTAGGAAATAGGCTATAAAGACACCAACTACAGAATTATGCAACGCTATGGTTGGCTCACCAATTACTTGTATCGAAGTATCTGATTAATTTACCGATCCAAACGGAATTGACTGACATAATCGAGCAAGAACAACAAAACTGGAATGCGTAGAAACGAATTTAGACTACTACATTCTCGTTAGTACCAACAAAAGCCTACAATTTAACCGCCGCACTGCACTTACGTTTATCTAAGATAAGATACCTTAGGTACCTGCGGGTTGTAGATATGAGGTGGAATTTAGTGCTGATTATCCCTATTACTCATCAACTTATTGAAGAGACAATGAGCTTGTATTAAGGCTTCTGCTAGCGCGCAGCAATGTTGAGTGAGTGCATGAATGGGAGAGAAGGCCGCAATCGCATCCAGCGAAGCTTTGGAGCCAGGCTCCGTAGATTCATGTGAATCACTGTTGACAGTTGGCCCGTGTGCTTAGCAAGTGTGCCAGGCATGGGAAGAACCACTAGCGGTGTGCCGGTGGAGTGAAGGGTGGATCGACCGGCAAGGCATGAACTGGACCTTGCTAGATAGAAGGGTTTCGCTGTGTGCTTTGCAGTCCTTGTCTTCTGAAGCATTACACCTTCCTCAACTAATTGTTTCCGACTTCGACTTGCCAAATTTCACGGGTTTAGAGTCCCTTTAAATAAGGTAAACTGAACCTTGTGAACATCTTCCCGCGGTATTTTAAGTTCTAATAGCCCATACGTTAGTTGAAAATTGTTTTGAGTTTGGTGCCGCACGCAATTACGTGAAGCCATCGTCTACCAAGGCTATATTGAACATTGTTCAGAACTGTTTTTTCACAAGATGTAGCTATCATCTATAAGAGAAATTTTTTTTCTCTCAGGTAATCTAAAGCTCCGTTAATTGTTTTTTTATGTAAATTGAACAAGTTGCTCGTCTGCGACCAACAAGGTTACATCGCACTCAATAAAGTTATAGGTGTATTGGTTTTGAGGCATTTAGATCTACAAGTAATCGTCTTGTCATCCCGACGAAAAGGGGTTCAAATGAACCAAAAGCTCGTGAAACTGAATGTTTTACGAGCTTTTTTGTTTTGTAATATGTCAAATGATATCAAATAAAACCAACTGGTTTGTGAACTAAAAGGTGAACAATCTGGTGAACTAAATTTGTGTTCACCAGATAAGGCTAACAAGCTCATCAACAACGATTTATATCGCTTCGGTTTGGTTGATTTTGATACGATTTGACTTCATTTTAAGAGCTTTTTGATGAACAGAGCGGTGAGTAGGAAAACAACGAACTTTAAAATGAGACAATATGAAGAACAACAACACGTTCGGGGTACACTTTATCCTCCGGCACAATCGGGAACTTAACGGTAAAGTCCCTATCTATTTAAGGATAACCGTTAACAAGACCAGGGTAGAACTCGCGCTGAAACGCTATATGCAGGCATCGGACTGGAACGATGTAAAGGGCTGTGCTAAACCTAAGCGCGAAGAATTTATCTTTCTGAACACTTACCTTGAAGAACTCCGGTCTAAACTCGTTATATACTACCAGCAACTCACGCTCAGAGAAGACCGTGTAACAGCAGCAGACATAAAAGATGCTTACCTCGGACGATATAAAGAGAAAGCCGAAAGAACATTACTGTGGCTTGTAGGGGAGCACAACCTCATCATGGAGAAAGTACTGGCAAAAGGCAGTATCAAGAACTACTATACTACTGAAAGGTATCTGAAGAAATTCTTAAAGGAACGGTACCGCGGAGACATTCTTCTGAGCAAATTAAGCTACTCATTCCTAACAGCCTTTGAGCATTACATACGCACCACTCCGCTAAAATTAAATGACCCTTGTACTAACAACGGAACAATGAAGCACCTTGAGCGCGTTAAAAAGATGATCACCTGGGCAGTCAATAACCAATGGATTGAGAACGCTCCTTTCGACACTTATAAGCTAAAGTATAAGACGGCTCAGCGTGAAGCGTTATCTCCGGAAGAATTTCAAAGAATTGAAAACGCTGAATTTGAAAACACAACCATGCAGAAAGTGAGGGAGCTTTTTTTATTTAGTTGTTATACCGGGCTCTCCTATGTGGATGTAATGGATCTAAAACCAACAGACATCATTACCGGGGTTGATGGCGCCAGGTGGTTGAAGATATATCGCGCAAAAACGAATATTGCTGTGGATGTTCCTTTATTGAAGCCGGCTTTGATGCTGATGCAGCAACTGACAAGTTTTGACGGGAGCAACCCATGCGGAACAGTATTTCCATACATCACTAACCAGGAGGTGAACCGTACGTTGAAGATGATTGCCGAAGTATGTGGGATAAAAAGAAACCTTACGTTCCATTTAGCCCGTCACACATTCGCAACAACCATTACATTGTGCAATGGGGTGCCGATCGAAACTATCAGCAAGATGTTGGGACACGCAAAGCTAACTACTACGATGGTTTATGCGAGGGTTGTTAATACAAAGGTGGGAATGGATATGGCTTTGTTGCAATGTAAGCTGGACAGAAAAAGTTGACCTTCGGTATTTGTACAGGTAGATTTCAAGAGAATGCCAAAAACATGTAAGTTATGGCAAGAAATAGCTGAAGCCAAAGGAGGTCACTTATACTCAAAAGATCTATCCGTAAAAACTTATTACCATTGATCACCTCAGTTCCGCATGACCAATATATGTATTATATTTGTCGATGTACTCATTAACTAGCTAACATGCAGGTTCAAAGGGTTGTTGTTGCTTATTGGAAAAATAATTTGATTAATCCAATCGAGGTGTTTTCAAGCCTTAAAAACCTTTGCCTTGCACACAAAGAATTTAATTACAATACACTCAGCAACTACCTTAGTAAACGTAAAGTTCCATATGAGACCAATACAGTACGGATCGAACGTAAAGTTGTTGTCTCCCCGCCCACAGAAAATGTGTTTCATAACCGGCAAATTACCCCGGTAGTTAGAAAAGTTGCCTTGAAAAAAGCTGATGACACCGGCAATGACCTCGACTACTGGTTGAGCAAATCACCAAGGGAAAGGATGGCAGCGGTAACCTCAATCGTGTCGCAATCTTTAGACGAGGGACAAAGGCTTGACAAACGGAGGATCTTGAAAAAAAAAATCAAAGCATGACACTTGCAAAGGATTTCGAAGACTTTGTAAAACTACTAAACTGGCATCAGGTAGACTACATGATCGTTGGAGGGTATGCCCTTGCTTTTCATGGTAAACCCCGTCATACCGGAGATCTTGACATTTGGATTAACATCTCGGAGCTTAATGCAACTCGAATGCTCCAGGTTCTGTCTGACTTCGGGCTTTCATCAATGCGTTTCAAAAAACAAGATTTCTTGAAAGCTGGTTATATGAGCCAGATTGGCTATCCTCCTCTGCGCATTGACATTCTAAACAGTATCGATGGGGTGGACTTTGGTGAAGCAAAAGGTAATATGCAAACGGTACGTTTAGATGACGATCTTGTCGTTAACTACATCGGGTTGAACGAGTTTGTCAGGAATAAGAAAGCTTCGGGCAGAAGCCAGGACATTGCCGATATTAAAGAAATTCAAATGAAGCAATTAGCCAGGAAGGTACCGGGGAAAGGAAAAAAGCTTTAGCCGGTTTAAAAATCTTTCAGATTGAAATTACGTCGGAAGCTCTGCTACCGAGCTTGGCAAGTGAGCATTAATCAATGCCTTTACGATTGTGGTTAAGCGATGGTATGAAGAAAGCTCGACTCTTTGCCAGTTTAATTTAGTGACAATTATCAATCTTTTTATTTCATCTGGTTTGTAGATTTATAACATCGATTGATTGTTTGTAGCGAATAGTGAAATTGAAAAAGTGAGTTATGCCAAAAAATTACAACAGCGTAGAAGAACCCTTGTACCCACAAAAGATCTATGCCTCCCAGCTTATTACCATTGATGACCTGGAACACTTTAAAAAGCGTCTTTTGGATGATCTGCTGTCGGTTTTGAAAGTTCAACAGACCTCTCCTGCTAAAAAGTGGATGAAATCGCATGAGGTACGCAGGCTTTTGAAAATTTCGCCCGGCACTTTGCAGTCGCTAAAGGCAAATGGCGTAATTCCTTATTCGAAGATTGGTGGCGTGCATTACTTTGAGTATGCCGAGATTGAAAAAGTCATGCAGGGTGGGAAGGTGAGTGGGGGCGGGATTGGGGTCTAAGAGGACTTCCTATTGGAAGATAACAAGAAGTATTGACCTTAAGGTGCTAATCCTCTCTCTCCGCCGGATAGCATATCAAACTGTATCAAAAGCCCTCAAATTCAATGTTTGCGGGCTTTTGATACAGTTGTCTGTAGCGATCGGCTGTTATTGCCTATTCGACTATATGTTTGGAAATTTCCGAAAGGCTTTAAGTTTTGAGACAAGTGAGCATGTGATTTCGAATAGATACAATAACTAAAGACTTGTTGTAATCTAACTTACCGGATGTGTAAACTATAGGTACGTATGGCCTACTAAGTTCGGGAAAACCATTTAACTCGAAAGGTTGATTTTTACTGATCAATGCTGTACGATAACCTTGCGTACTTCCACGCTACTACTCGTCGTCAGTCGAATCAAATACATACCCGAAGGCTGCTGACGCAAGTTGAAAGACTCAATTAAAGAACGAGACTTACCATCAACCGATAACATTCTTTGCGCTATCACACTACCATTTTCATTTAAAACTTGAAGGGTTACTTTGCCGGGCTTTAAGTTGCTGAGTTGAACGGTGAACTCACCCCTTGTTGGATTTGGATATACCATGATGCCATTGTTTCCGTCGGGCACAGTCCTGGCTATGTCTTGTGCTTCACTAATGTTACTTACCGTTTTTAAAGGAGGTTTACATATCCCATCCGGATCTTGTACAATTACATGCGCTGTTGCCTGCGCAAGGTTGCCGCTGATGTCTTTAACTGAAATCGTAACGACATTATCGGAAGATGTTGTTGAAGTAACATATCTGAAGCTTCCAGCCAAATAATTTGGTGAGAGTGCGGTAGCGGAATGATTGGGAAAGCTGAAGCCGGATGCAGTATTCTCCCCCCAATAGGCTGTATTGCCAAAGCTAAGCGCACCATTAACAACATTCCCTATCGGGTAAGGGCCCCCGCCATATCCTGCGTTGCCATTTTTTTCGTACAGGTTATAACCCTTGGCCACAATTACATAAGTGCCCTGTGGCAAAGTAACCGGAACTATATTCCTAAACCGGTAATTCTGACCATAGGCGTCGGCATTGCCGATGATAATGGCATCAAGTCCCGGAACGACCGTACGTGTTGTTTTGTCAAATACGGCCACTCGTATTCCACCACCACTTTGTGTACCTGCTATTCCATCGCCCTGGTCGTCAAAAGCACCTAGTTGGTTGATGGTAATACCCGGCGCAGAATTAACCGTGAACTCTAATCCAAGCTCTCCGTAGAAATCCTGGTTGCCCTTATTGGTAGCAGATATATAAGCCTGTGCAGCCATATATGCAGGTGGGGTAGTAGAATAATTAAAACTTCCCGCAAGGTATACAGGTGACGTTCCCGTTGGCGGAATGCTTTGGAAAGCTAAACCCTGAAGCAGTGTTCTCACCCCAATATTTGGTAGTTCCAAAATGGATTGCTCCAGTACCTAAATCACCTGTAGGGTAGGGCCCCCCGCCATAATCCGCGTTGCCGTTCTTTTCATAGAGGTTATAACCTTTCGCCACAATTACATATGTACCCTGGGGCAAAGACACAGGGGTGATGTTTTTGAAGCGGTAGTTCAGCCTATAACTATCCGCATTGCCGGAAACAATAACATCAAGACCAGGAACGGGCAAATGGGTCGATTTATTAAAAACGGCGACACGTATACCCCCGTTTTGGGTTCCGGATATCCCATTACCCTGGTCATCAAAAGCACCAAGCTGATTGATGATAATTCCATCGGCGGCATTGACCGTAAATTCTAATCCCAGCTCTCCATAAAAATCCTGGTTGCCGGAGTTAGTGCCAGCTATATAGGCCTGGTGGCTTCCTGTAGATGCAAGGTTTGCACAGGTAAACGTGTTAGGGCTAACTGTGATACTTGCATTGTCTACGGCGCAGTTGTCGATCACAGATTGGATCACATTTGATGGCTGGATAGTGGCTTTGCCGGTTGCATCGAGTTTAACGGTAACATTGCGAGTTGTGATAATTGGTGGCAGGTTGTCGTTTGAACATGCAATAGGCAGACCGTCATTTTTAAAGGCAGCGAGCATAATACCATTGGCGAACCCTGCTGCGTAAATCCTAGATGAATTTAACTCTAAAGCATTAACGATATCATGAAACGGATCTAGAGAAATCTCCATTATCCCACCGTAGCCAAATGTTTCATCAAGGCTTCCATTGGGATTATATCTTAAAAGTCGACTATCGGCGTAGCCATTTCGATAGGTCGAACCTCCCACAATAATCTTTCCGTCGGTTTGGATTTCAACAGATGCGGCCCCGTTCACCAAATCGAATTGAGTAGTTAGTTTTCCATCACCGTCGAAGCTGAGATCCGGACTTCCATCACTATTATATTTTGCCAAGGCCAGTGTACTCGCAAGTGTACCAAATATATTTGTTTCGCTATAGCCTGCCAGAACAATTTTGCCATCGCTGTATAAACCCAAAGCCCTTCCTGACGAAGAAAATGTGCCAAAGTCAGTGAAAGCTACTCCTCCAACGCCGAAGCTGGGGTCCAAAGTCCCATTGGTGTTATACCTTAATACGGCAAAAGAAAATCTCACACCATTATCACCAGTTCCCCCGACTAAAATTTTTCCGTCGGGCTGTATCGCTATGATGTTCCCAAAAGTAGATGCCCCTATTAAAGAAAGCACTTTTCCATTTGTACCAAAACTTACATCCAAACTTCCATCTGAATTATACCTTGCTACAGCAATCCGTCGGCCGTCGGATGTGCCGGCTACAACGATCTTTCCGTCGTTTTGTATAGCAACTGCATTGCCGACCGCCTGTTCGCCAAATGCTGTTGTGACCTTTCCATCGAAGTCAAAAGTGGAGTCAAGACTTCCGTCTATTTTATACCTAACCAAGGCGAAGTCGGTAAGGGCATTTCCATTAAGAGATCCTCGATCGCTAAGCCCCGCAGCTAATATTTTTCCGTCGTTCTGAATGGCTATTGACAATGCTTCATTATAGTTTGCTCCTATTGAAGTTGTGACTCTTCCATCTCCATCGAAACTTAGATCAGGACTACCGTCTATGTTATGTCTGGTTAACGCAAAGAAATACTCGGGGCCATTCGTGGCCTGACCGGCGGTAACTATTTTGCCATCCTTTTGGATCGCGATTGCTTTAGCGACACCTGAGCCACTTCCAACAACTGTTATTACCTTACCTCCGGCTCCAAATGTAGGGTCCAATGTACCCGGCTGGGAGTAGATACTGATTGAAACAACAATCAGGAACGTAAAAACTAAACTCGCTTTCATAATATGGTTTGAACAGGTTAAAAGAGTTTGAATAGCTTGTTATCAGTACAAGAGTGCAGGATAATCAATGCTTTCAGTTTAATATGCCTTCTTTACGCCATCCTGCCGACAAAAGAACCAAATGTACAAGCGAGCGTGGCAAGGATGCTTAATTGAAAACCCAAAACGGGTACATGAAAATTAGATTTAATTTCAGTGCCCATCTCATCGTTGCAGCATAACCTTCTTTACCTGCACTCCATCGGAACTTATGTTTTGCCCAGGTACCGTATCCAGACTTACCATAAACCGGTACCATTCTTTGCTCTACCACAATAGTGTTTATCAGTTGAAACCTGCGATGCACTCTGATGGTCCAGGCAACAGCCGAACACCTAAAATTTTTTGCTTTTTCCGCTGCCTTTTAGAAATAAAATGAGTGCAGAAAAGCAGAGCATTAATACCGCTGAGCTTCCTATTCTTAACTGTCGTCCAAACCATTTCTAACTTTAGCAAGTGCGACGGTTGTATGCTTGTTTTATCAATCCAATCTTTGTTCGATTGTCTGAGTTAAGCTCCTGGTGTGTGGAATAATTTTCCGAATGCTTAGTACAATAAGGTTAATCTTTGATTCTTGGATTAAAGTGCGAAATTGGTGCTAACTCTTCCAAACAAACCAACTGCCTTTCCGTTCCAAAAAGAGTTTCCCTGTAGACGATAAACCAGGGTTGAAAAGATGCTGTAGTATTCCATTGAAAAATTGGAAGAAAAAAGAAGCTTGGACGTTCCTTGGGGGTTTACAAGTAGTTGAAGAAAACTTAACCCTGCTCTCATGGTATTTAGTTGTCGATTGATTAGGGACGAGCCTTTTGTCGTATTAGCAAGGAAATGTGACAAGCTTTACCTAAATGTAAACAATTAGCAGATCAAATCTCTTTTTCAATAATCAACCTATATTGGTTCTCATCAATGCGCTTGTAAGACAGATAGTTGCAGTTTTCTGAAACGATTTCTTCCTGCGGAAAGGACTCATTTTCCCGGTTGAAGATGTCGTTGTTGCTGAATTTTTGTTGGAATACCCGGGAAAGCCACGTACCTCCACTGAGCACTAAGATGTACCCGATGGTCGTCGTAGTCATGTACAGGATAGCAGCTGTCGTGCTACTCAATCTAATGGAAAGGACGTGGTAGCTCAAGTAGTACAGCCCAAGTCCAATCAAGAGGTAAGTTATTCCGGTTTTGTATGTGAGCTGCGGATCCTTCCGGCTTCTTTCTCCGACCATGGAGATGATCAGAAAGCCGATTGAAATCAGCTTTGCTGAGTGGAAGTTTTCAAAGATTTCTGAGTGGTGAAGGACGGTCAACAGGCGGTCAGTTATCGATCCTGTTATTTGCCAGGTTTCGAAGGCGTGATAGCAGCAATAGTAGGAGTGTAGTCCAAGTACAACCAGGCTGATTAGCCTTGTCATGTCCTGGATCTTTCGTAGTCCGTGATCGCTCGTTGTTTGCATACCACAGCATATTTTTAATGGTTAGAGATGTCTTGAGATGTGCTTTCTCTTCTTCTTTTTCCCGGATCTTTTTAATTGGTTGGGGATCTGTTCAGCCGACTGTTCGGGCATTAGCAAGGCCTCTAAAATGCCCTGTTTACCAAGAGCAGAAGCCTCTTCGGCTTCATGTTTCCGGAACGGTGCTCTTTTCTGCGACTGATCCAAGTCCTGATGCTTTTCAGCTACCGGTTCTGTCGCAATTGCGAGACGTTCAGCTATGCCTTTAGTTGTGTATTGCTTGCCAAGATCACTACCGTTAAAGACGCATTTTGTTTTGTGGTCCACGTAGGTTAGGCCGTAGATTAACCTTGACTCGTTTTGCCTAAAGACAGTACTTATTCCATCTTTCTTCAGGGTGCCAGTCAGATCTGCTAAAGATTGGTTTGGACTCCGCAACAAAGCAAGATCAATCGAGGTTTTGACTCGCCCGTTATGTGGCTGCCGTGCCTGCTGGTTCGCGGCATATTTTTGCTCCAGGCACGTTAGTGTTGGCTTGCTGTAGATCAGGCTTGCCTTTATCGGAACACCCACCTTGTTGCCCTGGTCATCAAGTATCCGGTACACCAGCCCTTTGTTGTTATAGGTCCTTGAATTTTTGCTTCCGCGATCGGCCACAACATTATACTGTTTCAGTACTGCATTGAACTCTGCAATGCTCGTGAATTTGTATTGGTTCAGGACAACATCGAGCACATTTGTGATTGCCCGTTTCATTTCTGATCTACCATACTCAACCTTGCCGGAACTGTATGCCTTAAGTTCAAAGACCTGTTCTTTTTTACTTTGTTCGGCTGGCTTCAACCCATAGGCTATTTCAATTTCATGGCGCGCTTTTTCGGACTGGTTTCGGCCGAGATTATGGAGCTCGATCCGGCTCCCATCGGCCCTGATATTAGTCGTGACAATGTGAACATGGGGATGGCCGGAGTCGTTGTGTTGATACAGCAAGTAAGGCTGGTTTTCAAAACCTATTTTTTCTAAATAGGTCTTCGTAATCTCACGCAGAAGATCTTCAGAAAGCTTTTCTGAAGGATGAAAGTTGAGCGAAATGTGAACGCTGTTTACCTTCGTTCGGATGTTTAGATCAGCCTGTTTTTGAAGTCGGCTGAGCTTCTGATAGAAGTTTAAATCGGCTAAATCTTTTGGATAATTTGCAGCTTCCAGGCAGGTGGCGACCTGCTCTTTTACTTTCTTTTCGTTGTAGTTAATTGCATTTCGAAAGCTGCGGCCGGAGTGTATTACTGCAACCATTTGTCTGCGATTTTATTGATCTGATTTTTGATTTCAGTGACCTTGTCGAGGAGCACTTTTTTTTCCATTTCAGCGCTCATTAGCCAGGCCCGGAATTCCGGAATGGTGTCCAGCGTATGGAGCTTTTTAACGGACTGGTTGAAGTTGTTTCCGATGCTGTTCAGCTCATTTCTCAACCGGATCATCTCTGCCATAAAGTCATCAAGAGATTGGTTTCGCTGGTAAAAGGTTATGGGCTTTTCAAAGAGAATTCGGCGGACATATTCACTTAGTTTGTTGGCAGTACTTTGCCGGCATTTATTTTCCACTTGCTGGTACTCCTCGCTGGTCAACCTCAGACCAATTATGCGGGTACGGAATGATTTTGACTTTTCCATCACTGTTCATTTTCACTGATTCTTGTCATATGGTTCATTGGGTTTCACAAACCGCCCCGACTTCGGAGGGGGCGGCAAGAGCCGGTTGTTTAACAACCGTACATCTTGCCGATTGCGGTACGGAGGCAATCTGATCGATTTGCGAAGTCTCATAACTTTAGAATGAGCTTGAGGAATTTTCAAAAGACGAAGGGCACGTAAAAAAAGGAGGCAGCTCTACGCCTGGATGTCTAAGTCGCATTGCTGTCTCGGGCCTTTACCTATATGCATCATCCATTCGTTAAGGTCTTTATACCCTTGATACAGGTTGCTGCAGTCCTGGTATTTCGGAGTCAATGAGAGCGCGTAGCCACTGTAATTTTGTCCGCTTGTATCACGATCCAGGTAGAGGTTTATGGTCTTGTGCTGTTCTAAAAATGATCGTGAACTTTCGAAAAAAGAGAGCGAATTCAGGACGGCAAAGTTGAGCGGCGTGGCGTTTAAATCCGGGATGCTGAGCCCAGAAAGGAAGTCCATAAACCCTTCAAAAGAAGCGACCGTATCAGCACCATTTCGAATCGTTGTGATACCCTTTGGAGAGCTGCTTAATTTCACAAACGGGTTGAGTAATTCATAGCCGCCGAGATCATTTTTAAACCCGATTGCAAAGTATGTTCTACCACCTATTTCGTAGATGATTTCGGAGCAATATCGTGTTGCTGTTTCAAGCGAAATTTTTCTTTCCACCAGGTACCTGCAAAGATAAAAACGCTGAAGGGTTTTTACCTCCAGGATTTTTATTTTCCGCTCGTTCTCATGCCCCAAAATATTTTTGTTTGTGCTAAAAAATAGGCGATGAAAAGAACTTGCCTGGTCTATCTTGGACAAGAATTCGACAGGTGAACACTGCTGGTAGAGTACACCGAAATCAATGATGTTTCCACCCTTCCCGATCCCATGATCAAACCACCGGTTAAGCTTTCGATTGATCCTAAAGGAGGGTGTCTTTTCAATGCGTAATGGGGAGTGGTACTAATAGTAATCGTTTCGAACATTGGATACCTTATAGCCAGGGTTCTCAAGGCAGGTGTCGAGGTCAATTTGTCTCACCTCATTAACTGAGAGTTGTTTGCCGAATTTTTTTTTCTGCAGGTTTTCGGGTTCACTGTTCAATTCCAGATTTAAAAGTTTACTCTTTGCCTAAAAACAAAAAGACCTTGTTTAAGTTTTGAACAGGTCAATCAAAAAAGAGGAAAATAAGTTTGCCTCAAACAAGTACTAAGCAAATTACACTTATGCTTAAGACAACAGAAATAAAAAGCCTGTACGACACAGTGCTCAGTTCTACTGTGATGACGACGTCGATGCTTCACCGATAATTAACCTTATTCTGTCTGGGCGAGATGCACAATAAAAGGTAGTTTAATTGAATGAAATAGTAATAATCACTTTTTTGCTACATCTTCTTTTATCCGGCCAGCGACTACTAAACGCATTTTCCAGTACGCCTCAGTAAGCGCGGCCATAGATACTCCTTTAGAGTTGCAGGAATGGACAAATACATTGTTTTTAAGATAGATACCTACATGAGAAACCGTTTTCTCGGAACTCAGGCGGAAGAAAACAATATCTCCTTCTGATAAATAGATTTTTGACCTGAACAATTCAACGCGGTTGGTATACAGCTGTTCTATGGATGTACCGGGAAGATTTAACCCGTAGACGTCTTTAATTAAGCGTTTGACAAACGATGAACAATCAATTCCGTACTTATTGTTGCCTCCCAATAGGTAGGGAGTATGTAGCCACTTTTGGATGAATGTATAGAGCTTGTAATTAGTAATATTTTCAGGTGATGTGTTTAAATGATAGGCGAAATATGCAGTTAAAGCTTTCTTTGCGCTATCGCTTGTGTTGCTGTTTGGAACCGATGCATCACGACGAATTTGATGGATTTCTTTCGACTGATTATGATTTGCCTCGATTTCTGTTGTTGCCTCGTTCCAATTGATTTTTTTCTGCAAGTGGCACCCTGATAACATAAGGCACACGAAAATTGGAGTAAGTCTGTTCCAGATCATAGAACTGCACAATTTATGTTTAAAAGGTAGAGGACAAGCACCAAGTTTAGTCTGCTTTTTCAATAAAATGTTACCCTCTTATGGCCTTAGATCAATTGAGTTAGTTTTATAATAATGTTATATACTTAGAGTTGGTCACCAAATCGGTTTTTGTTTAATAGTTGGGCGCAGTTCAAATAGTAGCCGCAGAGAAATGTGTAACCATGCATGGTAACAATCTAACGCAATGATAGACGTTAAAACGGAGCATTGCTGAGTTCGATTTAAAGCACACCTACCGGCTACAATATTTTAATTTGGTACCCAACATTAATGAGACTTGTATCTCCAGCTTGACGGCACCCTGCATTTTGTTACCCTGTAGCCTTCAAGCTAACAATGCATGTTAAAAGGTTAGGTTCAAAAAAACATCTTTGGTATGGTAACATTTTATCAAGATTTGCGACAATAGTGAAACGAACAATATGAGAAGTACCGCTACTGTTGTTTTGGATAAACCGGTTATTCTTACAATGGTTGTCTGCATAGCTTTAGGTTTTCTAATCCTTGGTTTCCGTTATAAACTATATGAGCCGTATGTTCCGGTGGCGATCGCAGTAACAGAGGGCAAAATACAAGCCAGAGACCTAGTACGGTTTGTTGCAGAAAGCAAAAATGGTTCAAATAATTACTTTGATTGGGATTTCGGTGACAGAAGTCCTCATGGCACGGGAGCAATGGTGACACACACTTTTAAGGCCGCCGGAAAATATAACATCGTCTTACTAGTAAATGGGAAATATAGAGAATATAAGAGTATCTATGTTAGTGATGCGGCTTATACAACTGAAGTTCGGCCTTCTAACGTCGTTAGGATTGTTGGAAATAATAGAGTAGACACCTCTGATTATAAAAAAGTAAAAGTACAAAGCCCAAATTCAGAACGGCGAAGGCTCACCGTAAAGATTGGGCCAGATGCACCGGTGTTAAATCCGGGCCGCGATACGATACAACGATTCGATACATCCCCGACACAACCAGTAATTGAAGTGTTCATTGCACCTGACATTTCCGAGGTCGAAATGGAGTTGATGCTAACCCAGGTTGTAAGTGGCCATAAAGATGAAAACGACTTTTCTGCCTTTCTATGTGGAAACCTTAATATGCGGGTAGTTTACAACGGAAGGCAAATACCCTTTGGGCAAATGTGCGGCGAACTAAAGGGAGAAATGAAAAAAGTAAAGCGAATTAAGGACATTAACGTTTCCTTTCTTAAACACCCGATAACAAATTGCATAAAACAACTGTCAGTAACCGCCAGGAAAAAGTGGTTTTAAATGAAAGATCATGCTCAAACAATTTCCAGAATTTACATTGTCTGATACTGCAAAAGGATCCATTAAGATCGCGCAGGCTATTGCCCGCGAATACATGCACGAGGTACTCGCGCCCGCGCACTTATTGAAAGGGTTGCTGCATAAAGATTCAGGCTTGCATCCGGTATTGAAAAAACTAAGCAAAGATGTCTATTATCTTGATGAGTGGGCAGATATAAGAGTCGAAGGTATCGCCAAATGCAGCTTTCCTCCGGAGATAATTATGGGAAGCACGGCCACAACAGAAGTCATCTATGAAGCTGATAGCATTCGGCTCAAACTAGCAAAAGATGCTTTAGAACCTATCCACCTGTTAAGCGCTTTAAGCACTCCTGGTGTTGGATTTAGTTGTGAACAATTAAAAACCTTTCCCCTACGACCCCATGAGTTAATTAAAAACAATATTGATAACGATGAACTAAAAGATGTGTTATTCGCTGGGGGTAGTTATACAAAGCCCGCGTCAACCAATAGTGCACAGCATGCATTATTAAAGTATTGCATAGATAAAAACGCGCTTGCAATGCAGGGAAGAGTCGATGCTATTATCGGCCGGGACAAAGAGATAAGGTTGATGGCGGAAACACTTGCTCGAAGGTCAAAACCAAATGTTTTACTTGTCGGTGAGCCTGGCGTCGGAAAGTCTGCACTGGTAGATGGATTTGCATTGGCTATCCTGCATGGGAAGGTGCCCCAACACGTGGCTGATGCACGAATGTTTGAGTTAGACTGTGGTGCGATAGTAGCTGGAGCATCTTATAGAGGCGAAGTTGAAGATCGGCTAAGGAGTGTATTGAAAGAAATTAAGCAATTCGGAGTCCCTATACTATTCATTGATGAAATTCATCTTCTTCTCGAGAAGCATGGGTCAGCAGCAGGTATGGCTAATATATTAAAAACGGAACTGGCACGTGGTGAGATTACTGTTATAGGAGCCACAACAACAGATGAATACCAGCAGTGCATAGAAATTGATAGAACCTTTAACCGTCGTTTTAAACGATTGACAGTCGAAGAACCTGATGTTGAATGCTGTTTTCATATGCTAAAAGTTGTCCTTCCATATTATGAGGTAAAACTCCAAATCAATATCCCTGATGATGTTATTAATGAAAGTATCCGATTTGCAAAGAGGTACGTCAAAGACCAGAAGCTGCCTGATGCCGCCATTGACCTTGCAGAGTGCGCAATGTCTGCGCTGAAATTGGCTAATGATGTTGGCCCAAAAAGCATTAAGGAGGCAAAGATCAAATTCGACTTGTGGTGTAAAGATGATCAGGATGGCAGTAAATATTTAGTGGACGATTGGAAGTGGTTTTACAAAGAATTAAATCACTCGATAAGTCCGCTTCTTTGGAATAATTTACAAATAGAAGTAGATCTGGTTAAATTGAAAAAAGCCAATGAGGTAAAGAGCCAGATTGGCTTAGCCTTGGAGAAGTTAACTGCAGCAGCACAGGACAAACGTTTTACTCTAAATATTAGTGACCTGGCGGCGATTGTTTCCGAAAAGACCAATATTCCACTGGGGAAGGTTCAGACAAAAGAGCGCAAAAAGCTATCGAACATGGCAACAGATTTGAAGAAACGGGTTATTGGTCAGGATCATGCCATAACATCGATTTGTGATGCCATTCTGGAGGCTCGTGCTGGGCTTTGTAAACCGGGTCAGCCAATAGCTTCATTTTTCTTTCTAGGCCCCACTGGTACAGGGAAAACAGAGCTGGCAAAATCATTAGCCGAATTCTTATTTGGGGACGAGTCCGCTATGATACGATTTGATATGGCCGAGTTTAAGGAACAACATGCAGTAGCGTTGTTGCACGGTTCACCACCGGGATATGAGGGACACCAGAAAGGTGGGGAGCTCGTCAACAAGATCAGGCAACAGCCTTATTCTGTAGTCCTGTTCGACGAGATTGAAAAAGCACATTCCTCTATCTTCGATGTGTTCCTCCAAATTATGGATGAGGGTAAATTTCACGATAAACTCGGCAAAGAAGGAGACTTTACAAACGCCGTAATCATCTTCACATCAAACATAGCGAGTAATGAAATTGCGAGCGTATTTAACCAGGGTGAAATTCCGTCGCCACAACTATTAACGCATGCAATGGGGCGACATTTCAGACCAGAGTTCCTGGGAAGATTAACAGAGGCAATTCCCTTCGCGCCCATGAGCCATCAAATGGTTGAAACCATCACAAAGATGCAGTTGGCAGATTTCGCTAGTACGGTTGAAAAGCAAGGGATACAGTTAAACATTTCTGAAGCCGCGGTCCGTCAAATTTCCGATGCGGGCTTTAGTCCATTGTACGGGGCAAGGGTCGTGGCAAGTGCAATACGCACTCTCGTGCGAAAACCTTTATCACCGCTGATTATACTTGGCAAAGTAACTGAAGGCTGTAGTGTGGAACTGGGTGTTGATGACCTGAATGAACTTCATTGGGATATCCGCAGGTAGATGTATGCTAAGCTAGGATGAGCATTCCCTCAAAAAATTGTTCAAGGACGGGTAACGTTTATAGGCTGTTGTAGACATCTTAATAGAGGCAGGTTATTCGAATAGAAATTCAGAAAGTGGAGAAGGCTGTTTAGGCTAATACATGTATCACTATTGTGCCACGTTGCGCGACAATCTTCGGCAGTTAGTAACTCCGACGACCAGAGGAAGGTAGTCTCTTTCAAACCAATTAAATCACTTTATAAAACTCTAGTTATGTCCCAAGTAGTAAATGATGGTGTCGGTGGCTTTGTGCAATCCCCCGAGCTAAGTCCATCGATCAAACATTTGCCGTTGGATCGAACGCTTTATGCAGGATTATTGACGGCAAATCCTCCGGTAAAGCCGACGATTGCAGAAGGGCTAACCGATACCGGTAAAGTTTTAGAACATTATCAACCGTGTATAAACGTAGCGTTTGAAGATAAAAACGGGACAACCCGTGAGGAAACAATACGCTTCAAAAGTTTAGCAGACTTTAGTTTAAAAAGTTTTGTTGCTCAAAGTGGCCTGCTCAAAGAACTTTCCCATGAAAAAGAGCAATATCAAAAACTCGGCAACGAGCTCAGATTTAACCGGGTTTTAAACAAGGCTCTTTCAGATCCAATCACCCGGCAGTATTTTCTAAACTTTTTCAAGGAAATGATGAATGAACTAGACGGGGCCAAGTAAGATTCTTCCTATAATTATGTTCTTTAAAAATCAATTATTATGCAATCAATACCAACAATAGCGCATGAGTTAGAATATCAGGATTCACCAAATACCTGGGTTAAGGAGGCGCAATCCATTGCCGCTGTAGAGGCTTGGGAGAAGCTAGGGGGATTTGAAGTCGTCGAACGAACAGGCATCGAATCGATTAGATGTTTCGATCCGCGAAAAAGGGGCGCACTAAAGAGAAAGTTGCTTGAGGAAGCGGACATGAAGCCTGCCCGTGACGAGTTGAAAAAAACCCTTCAACTGTGGACTGATATTCTTAGCAATAATGCCGAAATAGCAATATTAATTGAAGATTGTGACACGAAATTTCAGGTTTCGGATCAGCTGTTGAAAAAAAATCTTCGCACTGCTGTCGCCCAATCAAGAGAGCTGGAGACTTCTTACAGGGCCGTGGACCTGTTCTTTAAAAATACGGAGTGCGACAAAGTAAAGAATGTGTCCTTTTTAAATGCACATCCTGAGCAGCTGAAAGACCTTGATAATTCGATCTTCATAGATGCCGTGAAAAAGGAATTGGTCGACCACTACGACCGGCTCGACCTTCAGGAAAATTACAGTCTTTTAGTTGTTCCCGGATATCTTGGATCAAATAAGGTGGTTGAAAAATGGGCAAAAATTGCTCACGAAAGTAAAGTATTGCTAATTACCGATTTCGAAGATGTTGATAGCCCGGATGAACTAATGGAGTTATTTCATGCTGCGAATTTAACGGGTTCTGAGATCTATCGATCAAACGTAATAATGGCTGGTAATTGGCCAATTGGCAGGGGAAAGTTCTTAGAAATAGCTGAACAGGAACACTTGTATATTCCCCCGTCTGCCGCTCTTGCGGGTAAAATCTACAAAAATCCAATACAGCAAGTTACAGCAGGGGTAACATACGGCGCGCTAAATGAATTAGCAGGGGTGAAGAGTCATTTCAAGAAAACAGAGATCTCAGAACTGGACCAGCTAGGATTGCTTCCCGTTGTATACGAATTTGGTAAAGTATTGGTCATGTCCGGAAGAACCTTGTATAATGGTGATAATATTGGTTACCAGATATATTCTGTTGTAAGGGTATTTGACTGGGTTGGCAAAGTTATGATGGATCTTCTAAACAGGAGTGCATTTCAGAATTTTACGGCAAACAAGCGTAAGGAACTATTCGGAAAGATTGTAAAGTTTCTGGATGGAATTACCGGCCCTTACAATTACATTGAAAAGTTTGAGATAAAAAAGTTTGAGCAGAATCCAGATAAGAAGGATCAGATATTCCTGAATATTAGTATTACACCCTTCTTTCCTGCAAAAAGTTTTCTGATACAGATGGATGGCCAGAACGGTGATGAAGGTATCAAATGGCGGTTCGAACATACACAGGAAAAATAGGCTGGTAATTCTGTGATCCAACAAGTGTCTGATAAGTTTAAAATGTCAGTCTATTTAAAGGAAATTTGTGATCTTGGATTTTTCGTTCGACATAACGCCGGCTAAAAGAGATAATGCAAACTGTCTGTTGCCGCGGACGCATCTCTGTTAAAATTGCCGTTGCTGCTTGGCGCCTTAAAGCGCTATCGCAGACTTGTATAGCCTCCATTTCTGTTTAGCAAAAGAGAACACGTTGCAGCCCTAATTAGTGTGTCCTAAAGTCTGAAGTGATTCACATCATTCGTGATTGTATCTGCGTGTGTGCATTTTATTTATTACTTCGATTAAAATGATAAGGCTTCTCAACAAATTCTACATCAATTCACAATTTAATCGGCTGCGTAGTATTTAGCCGTACAAGTGTGCGACGCAAGAAAAGCCAAATAGCCAATATGAAGCTTGCTTCAAAATTCTTACACATTCAGGCGCTAAACTTATTATATATAAACATTTTATTTCAATTTTTAACCAAAAAACTAAACGACATGGCTTTTGAACTTAAATTAAAAGTAGCGGGACTGGAAGTAAACGTGCTTAACCTTGATTACGGATTGAACCGGGAAACCGATGCTACCGGACTCCCATCTGAAGTTACCCGAGCCGGGAAAATCACCTTGACTGTTCAATCCACTTCCGACACTACCTTCTTTGAGTGGATGTGTAACAATTTTGAACGTAAAGATGGTTCTATTGTATTTGTTAAACGCGACAATGAGTCTACGCAGAGAGAGTTAAAATTTACAGAAGCTTACATGGTGCAATACCATGAAAACTTCAACAGCACCGGTGTTGATCCGGTTACACAAACCTTTACGATCAGCGCTAAATCTATTGAGATGGGGACGGGTGGATATACAAACAAATGGGTGCAATGATTACTCTTAAAACGGGTGGCTGATGTCTGCCCGTTTTTACTCAAGTGCGAGCACCAAATTTTGATGACGTCAAGTAGATGGACTTGAGTTCTCTTAACCTTAATCTTCAGACAATGTCTTTTATAGCACAACTGGTTTTAGAAGAAGAAGAAATGAATGTTTTGCATTGTACTTACGGGTTCAATCAAGACATTGATGCCACAGGTAAGCCTACGGCAATACCACTTGGAGGATCTGTAAATCTTGTATTGGAAAGCAATGGCAAAACAGATTTGTTTGATTGGATGATCAGCCCTACCCAGACAAAAAAAGGTATTATTACCTTTTACAGGAGCGATAATATGATTAAATTAAAGACATTGGAGTTTACTGACGCTTATTGCGTAAGTTATCGGGAAACCTTCGGTCACAAAGGCGAAGAACCAATGCAGGTTAATATTCAGATAAGCGCCCGCAAATTAAAGTTGAATGACTCTGCATTTGAAAAAAATTGGCCGAAATAACTTAGAATCTAAACTATATTATATGGCTCAATTTACTTCTGTCAATATTATCATCAATGGCAGTAAAATAAACAAGTATACCTCTCTCTCGCTCTCGCAAGGGATTTATGAACATCATACCTTTCGCCTGGTATGTCCTGCTGATGCGATAAGCAGCAACTCAAACAGTCCTTTAGAGTCATCGAAAAACCTCGTAGGGGGTAGTTTTTTTCTGCGTATTGTTGGCGTTGATGCGCCGGGTACTTTAGAGTTTTCCGGCCTTGTAACTCAGGTCGAGGCAGCGCGCCATGGTGGTTTTATAGGCGACATTATTATTAGTGGCTACAGCCCGACTATCTTGTGCGATAACGGCCCTCATTGCAAAACCTGGGAAACAAAGACAATTAGGGATATAGCCGATGATGTATTTAGCCATTTTACAAAAAGTTTATCGAAGCCCCAGATTTCACCTTTGTGCAACGAAACCTTTTTTTACGTAGTGCAGTATAAAGAGACAGCCTGGCAGTTTATTAGCAGGCTAAGCGCAGGTTTTGGTGAATGGCTTTTTTATGATGGAAAACAACTGGTGTTGGGCACGCCCAAAGGTGAAGCAGTTAACCTGGTTTACGGGAGCAGCCTTACCAGTTTTAACACAATGATGCAACTTCGCCCAACACGGTTTCAGTTGAAGGGTTATGACTACACGAATAACGAGGCATACGACGTCACACCGGCCGCTATTGCCAGCAAGGCAGGGCTCAATGACCTCGGTCAATACGCCTTTCAGATAAGCGGCCAGTTTTTTGACACACAGCCCAAACAATGGCAAAACCAGTTTCTTACCGATAAAAAACAGTTGAACGATGTAGCAGAAATGCGCGCCATATTAGAAAGCAGCAATATGGTTCGTTTCAGTGGTACCGCCGGCCATCCCGGCATACAAGTAGGTGGTACTGTGAAAGTGCAGGAACTACAGAAAAGCGGCTTTAATGATCAGTCATCCGGCGAGTACCGGGTTATTTCAGTCCATCATCACTGCAGTGGCGAAGGTAAATATTCCAATGATTTTATTGCAATACCTGCCTCAGTAACCGTTCCACCCATAGGAATATATGCAGAACCGAACTGCGAGACGCAGAGTGCCATAGTAACGGACAACCATGACCTAGAGGGGCTGGGACGAATACGGGTACGATTTCACTGGATGAAAACCACAGAAAAAACACCTTGGTTACGTGTTATTACGCCTTACGCAGGCGACGGAAAAGGATTTTATTTTATGCCAGAAATTGGCGAGGAAGTGATAGTAGGATTCGAAGGCAACAGTCCAGTTAAGCCGTATGTCGTTGGTAGTGTTTCTCACAGCAAAGCCAAAAATGAATACAGCAACATTGGTAATGATAATAAGGTAATACGAACAAGGGATGGTATTGAGATCATGATGAATGATAAAGAAGGGAGTATTCATATCGCGGACAGCAAAGGAAACAACACAATATGGGATGGAAAAGGAAACATTAATGTAACATCCAGTGAAAGCATTGTGATTACATGCGGCGAATCAAAGATTGAATTGCTGAAAGATGGGACTATCAATATTACAGGAACGAAGGTAAACACTTCGGCAATTGAAAAGGCTAGTATGGTTAGCGGGCAGGCATCTTTCACCGCAAGTGGTAATAGCAACGAAGTTAGTATGGAAGGTGCGACGTCGAATGTTGCAGGCAGTTCGGAGACGAAAATAAAGAGTGATGGTGGCAATGTAGTGGTTGAGGGAGTGCAAATTATATTAAACTAGGTTTAAATTGATATGTGTTGTGGTTAGGTTTTTTGTGAAGCGGGCTGAAGAGTCACTTATCAGCATCGTTGTGTCACTCACTTGTACGGGTAGACGCTTTGTGCGACAAACAGCAGATTAATATGATCTATATGCAATTTTCAATTGAATACCATGGGTAAGCCGGCGGCACGTATAACCGACATGCATGTGTGCCCCCGGTCTGAGGGACGAAAGCCACACGTTGGTGGGCCCATCTCCGGACCAGGTTGCCCTACCGTTTTGATTGCCGGATTACCCGCTGCTGTTTTGAATACCACCTGTGTTTGTGTAGGACCGCCCGACACTATTGTGTCCGGATCCACAGGGGTTATTATCGGTGGTATGCCTGCAGCAAGAATGGGCGACAGTTGTGCCCATGGTGGAAAGATAACAATGGGTTGTGCAACTGTGTTGATTGGCGACACTAAAGGGGGCGGTATTGCTGTAGCAACGTTTTCGACAAATCCCCAGGTGATATCGTTAAGAGAAGCAGCCGAGAATGGAACACCTTTTTGTGAGCAGTGTAAAAATACGGAAACCGGCTGATCATAAGTTGATACAAACTAGTGTTGTGTTATCGAAAGGAGCGCTGCCCTCACGTGAAGAGAGATGCCGATAGTATCACTTTAGCCATCCGCCATTCCGGGTAACAGACGGCGGTTTAAAGGGCAGTCAAAGGTTGGTGATGATTATTAAAAAAGCTACCAAAATGTTAGTGATTCTAAATAAACAGATGGAGGTTTTTAAAGCGCATGCTTTAAAGAACTTTGAAGAGGAAATGGTCGAACATATTCGGGAGTTCTTTCCAAATCATTTTAAGGCGATACAGGAGAAGGGCATTCGAAACACCATTGAATATGGTTATCTAAAAGCCAGGAAGTATGGACTTAGCACAAAAAGAAATGTTTGCTTGTACATCAATAATATGATGCTGCTTGGTAGCAATTATGAAACCGATCCTCTTTACCCCTCAATCAGGTTGATATTGAACGATGAGACGGAAGAACATCCGAATTACCGGGTAGATAAGCTTTGTGAAAAGGTTTTAGACATTACTCACCAGATAATGGGCCGCCAAAATGTGTTTCTAATACGTGCTTTGCTTAATATACTGTCGAATTCTGATACGCTGCTTGAAACGGTAATGAATGGTAGAACGAGTGGACCACTGTATTATCTAAATCAGGTGTTCCCTCAAAAATATGCTGCCGTTGGTGAGCCGGACCTGCTTAAGATGATCGGGATTGGAACGCGTAACGCTCGGAGGTATGGAATTACATCTCAGCCGAATTTACTTATTTATTTTGTGTGCATGTTTATGTTGGGCAGTGGTTTTGATCGGGATCCAAAGTATGCCTGGGCAGGAAAAATATTAAACGATCCTGGTTCAAGCGATCAATCGGAAAAAGTTGAAGCGCTTTATAACAGCGCCATTAATAATCTGCGAACCGCCCTTTCAATTAACATATGAGTGCCAGTGATGCCTATACTACTGCAAGCAAAAAGCCAGGAACCGATTGTAATGGAAGTGTTCAACCGTGCCCGGCGAAGGGTTCAAAGTGTGCCGTGGAATTTAGGCCGAAAGACGATTGGAAAGGCGAATATGGATTCGACTGGCTGCGTGTCGGCGGTACCGGAGAGAAACAAGGAGAAGAAGCATATAAGGACATTTTGACGGGAGGATATAAGAAAGGATCGACCCGAGGGTATACACCGACTGAAGCCTATGGATTATTGAAAGGTGAATATAAGGGTGATATTAAGGCAATAAAGTTGCAATCAGGAGAGCTACATGAGTATTTCGTTCCGTATTTGAATTTATATCCAAAGAATACCCCGGGAACGCCTACTCCGCCTTTTGAAGCAGAACTCAAAATATTAACAACTGTAAAGGAGAATTCACCCGAAAAAATTGAATTGGAATATAACACCGCCTACTTCACCTTAAATAAGGAAACGTTATCTGATAAAGCTGTAGGGAACAAAAGGGTTTCTTTGGAAACGCTTAAAATAACCTGTATCGCTGAATATGTCACTCCTCAACAAATTAAAGCTTGGTCACTCTTTGAAGGCACGAGAATTTTAGCCGGGATAATTAAGTTACCTCCTAATAGCTCACTTAATAGAAGAGAACTAAAATTGGTTCTAATAGATGTAAAAACTTATTTCAATGACCAACCTGGGAATATATCAGAGGAAGAGCTACGACATCTTCACAATACATTACACCAGGTATTAATCCATGTAACTATTGAATACGCCAGTCTTGATTTAACTGACGACAAAGAGTTTAGAATTAATGGCCAATTTATTTATAAACATATAGGGCCACCATTTAAAACTTTTTACGGTACCTGGATTCAAGATCGCGGATTAGTAGAAGATCGAAATATGTTTCAACATATTAGGAAGACATTTTTTAGCGAACCTAAATATAAGAAGTATGAAAGTGAAAAATATTTTACGATATTTTGCTTTAATCATTTCAGTCTTACCCATGCCGAAGCTAAGAATGAGGCCCCTGGTGTTCAGAACGTGGTATTGTTCACTAATACGGGTGGCCCAAGATTACCTGGAATTTTGAGTCACGAAGTTTTACACGGTTTAGGATTGCATCATACGCATAAACAGCCTGGACCAATTTTAGAAGAAATGAAGTATTTATTTAAGGAAGGCAAAACGGACAACATTATGTCATATAATGACCGTTCTTTACTAGCAACATGGCGTTGGCAGTGGGAAATAATAAGAAAACATTTACCGGTTCGATAGTAGCAGATGGGATGCGATGTGAAAGGAAGCATAAAAAACTTTTACCAATGCCGTATTATAAATGTTAATCGGTCTCCTGTTAATAACGTATGTAGGAATAAAATTTACATGTTGTATGCTCGATTTGAGTATAAATGATTCAGTTACCATATTTCTTGCTCTTAAATCAACACGGCACTGTAATGCACATACCCTTCGGTTTTATATTAATCGACGCCGCCCGCGTCGGTCTCGAAATACACAGGGCAAAGGAGTTTAATTCTAAGAATTCGTCCTTGTATCGAGGGCGGAGTGAAGAGCAGTTAGCGGAGGTGGCACCTTATCTTTTTGCCCTGTCACGACAGGTGGAGTTTGGAAAATGGTATTTGGAAAATGGTTGGGGTAACGCCTGGGGAGTATTGGTCAGAACCGAATTTGCATTTGAGGAATTACATAAACATTTTAGAAAGTTCCTGCTGGTCAAAACAGAGGATGGCCAGGAATTGTATTTCAGGTACTATGACCCGCGCGTACTTCGGGAATTTCTACCAACCTGCACTGGCAGGCAACTAAACGACTTTTTTGGTCCTGTGGAGCAATTTATCTGTGAAGATGAAAATTCAGGTTATGCACTTGTTTATTCGTTACAAGACCATTTACTTAAAACTGATCGAATTCCGAAAGAGCGGGTAATGAAGTTGTTGGCCTTGCTCACGGAGCAAAAATAAGTTGGTCCTATAAACCTGCGATTTACAAATCTACGTGGGTATAGATTGACAGGGGGGGAAGTCAAAGTCCTTCGAATCATGCTGTCATGCTATTTGAATAGACCGACGTGGGAAATTTAATGGTAAATTAAAATGAAAACTGCCGACGTTTATAGAAGTGCTAATGAAGCAGCAAGGGGAAAAATGAATTCAGCCACGGATGGCTGCGTGTTACCATGTCGGATATGTTGGATAAAAGACTATAAAACTCGGATACTTGAACCAAGTACAAAGTATTACCGCCAGTTTGCAAAAGATGGAACCCGATTACTTGATAGAAACATTTTTGCGTTTATTAGTTATGGAATTGACATTCCTCTCAATTCTGGCAGTTCAATTACTGTTTCAGTTAAGTTTAAAGTAGAACCATTTGATATGGTAACAAAGCTAGATGTAATCTATGCCAAAAAGAAGATGGAAGATGGCATCAACGAAGTATGGAATGGCAAATTCAGGCTTGAAGTCCATGACCCCGAATGTGGCAAGAAGATATTTAAGGTCATTTTTAAACCTGTTTGGGTTAACACCCGGGAAGATTATAAAGTGTATGTACACTACTTGCCTTTGAGGGAACACAAGGAAATAATCGATGCGGTTCATACACATATAGAAACGTCAGTTGCCGTCTACGCCCATGAGTTCGGACATTGCCTGGGCTTGCCTGATGAGTATACGGAGACAGAAAAAGCATATGTAAGATATCTTAAGCCGGATGGAATGTGGGATGTGCCGGTCTCCACTCTAACGTATTTTCAACGAATGCTGAGTGTGCCGAATTTGGCAACACATATGGCTAATAACAATGGCATACTAAAACCACGACATGCTTGGAATATCGCCATCGAGGTTCAGGAATTCTTAAGAAGAAGATTAGGATCAAAAGTAAGTTGTACAATTAAAATGATGTAAGAAAACTTTGCTTTGGATAATACAGAATGGTAAACGCCCATCATTCTTTGTTGCAAGAACAAACACTATGAACATAAATGACATTGAAAAGGAAAGGAAGTTAATTCTAGACGAAGGCCAGCGACTATATAGATGTGAAATGTCAGACTGGCTCGCAACAGATATTTTTGCGAGCCAGGTAAACAAAAACCGGACGGTTACATCCCTTATGTAGAGCGTGATATTGAAAAGTGTATTTTTTTTCACATGAAGGCAAACCGAAGGTGATTTGCATTATTACGTTTGATGGCAGCTTCAATCTTGAAACTGCTGAAGTTGATCTCTTTAAAAGAGAATTCATAAAATACGAAGCAGACCTTTTTGCAATTCATTCAGTTGCTTTAAGAGCAATTAATGGCGATCGTTTCTTTAAGGTATATAAGAATACAAATCTAAACTTGGTACCACTAATATCGAACGGTGAAAAGAAAGTGTATATTTTATCAGCATCCCAGGAACCCAAGCTATAACTTTTTGTAAACGATTATTTGCTGACTTTTGACAACAACAATAGGCTGATTAACAAGAAGCAAATACACCAGAACATTATTGTTCATGATTTCAGGGAGACTAGAGATTAAATACCACAAGGTGCAAGAATTGTGGCAGCAAATCACATACACCTAGCAGCAACAGGCGACTTTATTACTTCTACCGACATTTGTAGTCTAATGCTTTATCAGCAGTTTTTTAAACTAGAGAAGTACTACGTTGGGTCAGAAAATTATCTTTCAATATGGGATTGTCATACAAATGAACTTACCATCAGAGAAGAAGCAATGAACAAAACTGAAACGACAAAAAAAAGCCGTAGAAGGAAATTTTAGGTATCATTTTTCTGTAGTCAAGGTAACATTTGACCGTCTTAAAAGACATTACTATAACCAACTAAACTAAACAGTAAATGAGTATTCAGTACTATTCTTTACCGTTGGCATTAGATAGATTATATCTTGGCGAGGGGCTTGCGACCTGTTCACTCCGGCAGTCAATTGATCAGCACCTTCACCTGATGTTAACTACGGCCTTAGGCGAATTGCCAGCTGACGAAAATTTTGGTTGCAACATTTGGGATCATGATTTTGATAATATGACGAGTGGCGCAAAAATGAAGGAAATGCTTAGACATTCGCTGCTTTGTTCGATTGAGAAATATGAAAAAAGGATTAACAGTATCCGCGTGGATCTGCAAATTCGACAGCAGGATATTGGGGGTAAGCTTAATGGATACCGGACAAAAAGGCGCGTCGAAATATCCATTTCAGGGGTGCTGAATGCTACAAATGAAGCCTACGAGTATTGCGACCTTTTTTATACAGGACCATTATCACACCATTAACCCAGATTTGCCATGGAGACAAAAGAGCAGATAATTACAAGAATGTTAAAGAACATAGCACGTACCTTAGGATGTGCTGAAGGTGAGCTCGACATATTCATAACAATGCTTGTTAATGCATTGGGTGCCGAGCTCGAAAAGGTGTTGGGCGAGGTCCAGGATACAAGGGCAAGAGTACTTGAACGCCTGGTTCAACTTCTTTGTCCTGAAGTACCAAGCGCTTCAATGCCGGCCCATGCGGTCGCCCATGCGCTGCCAGTAGAAGCGGCTACAGAGGTTTATGAAGATGCCCAATTTTATGGCACTTTTAAGTCACCATCCAGGGATCAGCTTCCCGAGCCCGCCGTTAAGGACATCTTTTTCTCGCCTACCGCTACTTTTCACCTAAACCGGGCTTCTGTCAGGTTCATGGCCTCGGGGAATTTATTATTCAAGGTAAGCAATTCAGAAAAAGAGGTGATAGCACGAAGTTCTGGCAGCAATCAACTTCAATCGTCAACTTTGTGGTTAGGTATCGACGAACCATGCGTATCTATTCACAACAGCTTGTTTTATTTTGAATTGCGTAATATTTCAGGCAGGCAATTGTTTTATCACCACTTGCCAAATGCTCAATGGTTCTGGAATGGTGTGCAATTAGATCATCTGCCGGGTTATGGTGACAGGGAGATATCTGGTGAAACAATTAACGTGGAGAGCTTGCTTCAAGGAGGTGGCAACGTTAGCAGCGGAGTTAAAGCTCGTGTAAATGCTTTTTACAAGCCCTTTTTCATTACTCTTGGTGATGTGGATGGATTGACATCAAAAAAGGGGGATGGTACAACTCCCCAGGTGATTTTAAATGCTTTTTCCGGGAAGGAAGTGGAGCAAATGCTACAACTACCATTGCGGTGGATAATGATTCAATTCTCCGACATGGTGTCGAATACCTTGTTGCAGGACGTTATATGTAATTTGAATTGTTTTCCCGTGCTAAACAGAAAATTGTATGATGTCACCTATCGGCTTGAGGACTCTGGAAATATCATCCCGCTCAAAACTGACGAAGCATTTTTCGACTTACAGCAAGTGAATATTAAAGCAAATTCGCCGGTAAACTTTGGAGCTCCAGTAAATCAAATGAAAGAAGCACGGGAGGTGCTCGTCAGAAACGGTGGCGTCGGGCGATTTGATGAAAGGGATGCCGCCGCCAGCATCGATCGACTGATCCAATTATTGCGCGATGAAAGCGCTGCCTTTTCAACTATCAATAAAGATCTTTTGAGTAGTGAGATGAAGCAATTGCAGCAAGCCGTTAACAGGCTAAATCAAAATACATCGTTTAGTACTATCCAAAAAGGATCAATACCTTATCTTTTTTTAAGCGGCGAGCAAAGTTTGATGGGAAGCATCTCAATAAAATTTTGGGGAACAAACGGCGATGTTGCAAACAACATGAATGCGGGTACACCACTTCGATTATATAAGGGGGCGTATATTCAAGACAACAGAGCCGTGTTGGTAACCGCCACTAGGGGAGGCCGCGATCAGTTAAGTGTAACGGAGAAGCTGGCTGCCGTCCGAACCGCTCTGCTGTCGAATGACCGCCTGGTAACATTGCAAGACATTCGCGCTTTTTGCCGCTATCACCTGGGGGATAAAGCAAAGAAAATTAGTATACAGAAAGGTGTAATCACTCTTCCGGGTGAGCAGGGCGGCTTTAAATCGTCGCTTGATGTCATTGTGGAACTAAATGAGAATGCGTATGAAGGTGTAACAGCAAAGGATGATCTATGTGTTTATTGGCAGGAGAACCTTTTAGCACTGCTGAACGAAAAGTCAGCACCTTCGGCGACGTACCGTGTTATTTTAAAAAATTAAAACTAACCAATATTTATGGAGTTGAATGAACAGATTACCGGGCTAACGCGGGTAATCCAGACAGCACCATGCGAGGTGAAGGCTGAAGCAATGTTCGCGCTTTTCATGGAAAAAGGTTTGATGACGGACAAATTTTGTACTGCATTTGATGGTTTCTTCGTAAAAAATTACAGTCCGGATATCTATAGTGCCGAGATCATAGAAGGTGCGAATAAAGAAGAATATTTGCAGTTGCATCTCAGTCGTCGAGGTCTCTACGGTCATTTCCCTGAAGGACTTTTTTTTCAGCCGGATATAACCAGCTACCAGTCTACGGACGTGGCGAACGTGGCTCACCAATGTAGGAGAAACAGGCACAAGGAAAAAGACATACGCAAATTTTTCATGCCATTTGAATATGAACTCTTTCTGCAGTTATTGCAAAACCAAATGGAGGAAACAAGGCTATTACGAGGTTTTCAATCGGAACAATTAAATCAATATTTTGTTGATTTTTGGGGTATCAATCCGCACATAAAAGAGTCATTTGTTATTCCTTTGATGGGCTTGTTGCCTTATGCGCATCAGATTGCCGGAAAGCCCGATACAATAGCACGGTGCCTGCACGGGATCATTAGCGAACCGGTCAGGGTAAGGACGCTGTCTGCATGGGACACAATTGCACAGCCGACAGATATTTGTTCAATTGGAAGTCAACATGTCGGAATTGATTTTGTGGTTGGAAGTCAATTCAAGGAGCACCGTTCCGTAATGGAATTTACTATAGGGCCATTGGAGAATTCGGTTCTTGCAGACTACCTAGAGGAAGGAACTGTAAAGCTGTTCTTACAAACCTTTTACGAATTTTTTGTTCCGGCGGAAGCGGAGGTTGTTACCTTGATTGATATTGCTTCTCATGAAGCTAATCCGATGATAGGGCCAGGAGAACAATCGGTACTCGGGTATACAAGTATCGTTTAGGAAATTTGGTTATGATTTTTCGTAGCGGGTGAGTACTACTTCCGAACAGCCACTTTCTGCCGCGGTACCTTTAAGCCCTGGCGCACTCTTGTACTGTAAAACATACACCGCGATATAACAACCTTCGTTGTATGTACGGCTACGAAATGAGTGCTAGTTTTTTGAAGGTTAGTCACGATTATTTGATAATGTATTAACTGGTAAGCGTATGGAAAAGATGGTTGCAAACGAATTGACGAAGACACTCTTTTTTCTCGGTATTGGAGTAGCGGGAGTATCTGCTCTACTCATCAAAATTATAGCTAATGTTCGGGGAAGTTTTCGGTACACCAGGATTACGCTCTTGTACTTATTAATCACGTTTGTTTTAGCTGGGGGAATTGCAGCCATATCCTCTTGGTCGCCCTTACAAGACCAATTGATTGTTTTCATCATTTTTCAAGGTTGTTTTCTCTTGATGGGCATAGCCGTTGTCAAGTGGATGCCGGAATTTTGTAAAACGGCTGTTGAAGGTAACGGAGTATGGCTCGAGCTTGGACTCATACTATTATTAGCTATTTCTAGTTGTATAGCTTTTCTTATTGTATACGGTTTTATTAGTCCCAATGGTCTCCATTATGACATGGTTACAAGTGTTTTCTTTTTTATTGTCCCATGGTTTGTTGATCAGACATTTAATAGCGCTATAGCAATACCTCCAATAATATTTAGAATCTGGTACCCCCCTGAAGACGAACCTATGGATAAGAGTCAAGGCTTAAATGTAAAACTGATAAGTTTTGAATTCCGAAAGAACTGCAGGGAACAACATTTTACAAATTTCCGGGTTAAGGCGCCTGCTGCCCTAGAAATGGGGACCTTATTTTACCTTTTTATAAACGACTATAACGACCGGCATCAAGATGATCCAATTGAATACATGGACGAATACGGGGAGCCGGAAGGATGGTTATTTTATGAAAAGACCAAGTGGTATTCGATTAAGACTAAATACATAAGTCCGGCTAAAACAATTTCAAATAACCGCATTAGTGAAAATGATGTGATCATATGCAAGAGGATGGATAAACCATTTTTAAATTAATTTATGTCAAAAAAATCACCCCACCGAGCGCCAAATATTCCAGATGGAACAAAACTTAATGCAGCCCACATCACTGGCACTGCTAACCACGAAGAATATTGTAGATCCCAAGTAATGGAAAGCTATTTAAATATTTATAACTATGGACTTATGGCTGGTGACGCTGTTGGTAGCAACCATATAGTTTGTACGTTAGATAATCAACACCAGGTACACGTCCGGCTTCAGAATTTTCGCGCGATTACTTTAGGGGGCCACATAATCGAACTAGATAGTTCGGAAAATGAGGATGGCGACAATTTTACAGCAGTGCTTCCAGTCTTGGGGACATCCGGACAAACTGCAAATGAAATACCTACCGAATATTTCCTGGTCGTTGTGATTAATCCGTATGATCGCGTTCCCTATGGTGATATAGATCCCGATGTTTTTCCGCTACATCATCCTTACGTGATGCCAAAGTGTTCCTATCAATTAATGCCGGTAAACGAAGCGCGAGAGAGTGCATTAGGAAAGTTTCATATTCCAATAGGAAAATTAAAAATCAAAGGGCTGCGGGCAGCCTGGGATGAAGCTTACATTCCACCATGTTGTGATAGCAGAAGTCACCAGGATCTACATGAAATTTGTGCAAATATTGAACATTTCCTGGGAGAGATTCAGCGACATTGTGTGAATATAATCCAGAAAGTTCTGGCATTGAAGTCACAGAACGAGCTTACGATCGTAACACAGAAGTTATGCGAACAACTAGCCGTTTTTACTGCTATCAATTTAAGTGGCTTCAAAAATCTTGCGTTATACCAGCCGCCTGTGTTTATAAGAAATATGGTGTCTTCGCTCGCCAGTCTCACTAAAAACACGCTTGACTCTCACACGGGATGTGGCAAAGAAGCTTTTTTAAATTATTGTAGCGAATTTTACAATCCCGGTCAGGATGATTTACAAAGTTCCCTCGTCTCAATCGCCACAATTCGGTATAACCACTTGAACATCCAGGATTGTTTTTTTAAGATTTCGAACTTTCTTCAAGCATTTGAAAAGCTACTTAAGCTGCTTTATGACCAGGACCTAAAACTGCCTTCAACAAACCGGTATTATGTATCAGATACGATCGTTCCTGGCTCTCCTAGTCAAGAAAAGGTTTCGCAACCGGAGACACAATCAGTCTCTAAAGGAAAAGCAGGATACTATGTAGGATGAATCTAGTCAACTCAAATTAACAATCCATGGAACTCATACTAAATAACAAGTCAAGAAGCGAAGCGTATTTTAAATTTTTGTTCTTATTCGTCTTATCGGTATTCTTGATTGTTGTTGCCGTTTATTTTGATGTAAGGATACCGGGGAAGGACATTGAGATAGCAAAACTTGCAAGCGACTCATTCCTACAGCAGGTTAACAAACAGCAAGGCTTTACATCGGCTACCCGGAAAGCAAAGTTCCTGATTGACTCAATGAAACGATCAGATGTTTATAATGCCTTGTTAGATCAGGAAATCGCCAAACAACTGGACTTGATTGATGGTTTAGAATACCAGGAAGGCAATATCTATGCATCAACAAACAAGGAGATCTTTAATGCGCTTTATGATTACTGGCTGTTAAGCAAAGTGTCTGTGGAATCAAAAGGTGCTGTACAACAACTTGAGAAGTTAAAAAATGAATCAAGGGATTGGGAAACTAGATATAATGAAGCGCAAGGCAAACTTGACGTCTGCAGAAAGAGTTATGAAGCAGGTACTATAAACATGCCGTTCTGAAGCTTCCATGCAACATGGAGCCGAAAGAAAATAGTATTATTTCACTGGGCTACGTTAACACAACTGCCGCAGGAATAGAAACGAAAATTCGAGGAGGTGGAGAGTCGAGATCTTTAATTTTCGTACTACCAAAAAATTACCCAAGCAACTACCCGAAGAGAAAGCCAAGCGGGAATTCAATATGAACAAGGGTGAGCGAGGTAAAATGTGATAAGTGTTCATATGCGGCTGATGTGCATTGAGTCTACAATGTGCAAATCCTGGCTTGGTAATTCGAATGAACGTTAGAGCCTGCTGGCCGCTCTCGTGCATAACTTACCCGAAGACAATCGGCATCTTATACAGAAACTTCTTAAAATAGCCATGTATGGATATGGCAACGGCAGGGTATGTTGTCCAATATTTTCCGAGGCTCATGAACAAAAACGAGCGTGACGCAATGTGGTACCACGGTTTACCCGGCAAGAGTGAATAGATTCAGAGAGAAGACTCGATGATGCATGTAACGTACGCTGCCACGTTCCAGGAAATTTATGACTTCGTCCTCCACACCGGAGGTAATTTGGAGGCGGTACAGTTACTCGAAAAAGGCATTGAAAGGGTTTATTTGGAAACGCCACGCGCATCCTAAGGGATACGCCCGGGGGAGTATTCCTTAATAACTGTCCGCATTGCGGCAAATTGGCATTCACCCCATTTGCGAAACAATGCCGGTATTGCCGGTACGATTGGCACCACTTAATCGCGGCAAATTTCAAGGTAGACCACGTATTTGATCTTCCGGAGAAGCCGGGCCTGCTGTATCTTATTGGTAGCACAACACAAGGAACCATTAAACAAGGAATGAAAGTGGACCCAAACTTTATGGAAGTTGCCCTCAAGCCAGTGATTGAATCCATTGTCTTTTTAGCGCCGGTTTTGGAGAACGAGAAAAATGTCTTATTCAACTTCAAAATTGCCGATGCCGGAGAGATACGCCACCTGAAAAGGACGGCTAAACACACCAGGCCGATTATTTTTGAACGATAAGATAAAACCGAAGACGATGGTTTGTGAAATCGGCGGTGGTATGAAGTCTCCCATTCAAAAGACCCGGCTAAAAGTTGCCGTGTTGCGATATTTGGTTCAGCCCCATCAATAGTGTTAGTATAGATGATTGGCACCCGTGAAGAGCGGGCAGGCGTATGGTAAGTATATCTGAGACGGTAAATGACTGGCTTAATGACTGATTATACAAAATGTGGATGCCCAACCAACTACACGGAGGGATCCGTCGGCTATACTGCCTGCAATGACTTTGCCTTCGCCAGTTGTTGAGAGAAATATTCAACTCATTCGGGATAAACACCAGCAGATATGTCTATAAGGACCGGTCAGAGCCCGAATATTGATTATGAAAGAAGAGGAAGAATCTTATGGCTCATGCCTGGTAGTATTGCTATCTTTGTTTATAATTTTTTTACCACAGTTTCGTGAATTAATAGTAGATATACTCTTATTGCTCTTTTTCTTAATGGATGTTTTCATAATAGTGTGGGCACTCGTTATGTGGCTACGGGAGCTCTTTCGAAAAAATGATGGGGGTAGTTAAAAATATCCGAGTCAAAGTAGCCACGGACGCTTAAGTTGATCTCCAGCGTTAAACGAGAAGGTGTCGTTTTCTTTAAGAATCGAAATTATAATCATCGTGTCTCAACTGCCGATATCTAGGATTGCATATATAACTAACCTACATTAGCCAATGTCTTCATGGACAGAATTATCGATATTTTGAATGTTATATGTTTGATAAGTTGGTCAAATTCGACAAACGGAATAACCGGGAAGTTCAAAGCGCTTAGAAATACCTACCTAATGTACAAACCCCGTTACAAAACTCGGCGAGAACGTACCCTGTTTCTTTTGCAAAACGGAGGACTTATAACGGGGTGGCCAATGGCACTTCGTTTGGATGCCGTAGAAGGATACTATTTTCATCCAGATGTTTTTGGTAGAAAATTGGTAAGCTTTCTAAAGACTCAAGTCGAACTGTATCGGTGGTGTTCTTACCACGTTTTTTCCAATGAATGAATGAACAGTTGCCGCAAGCGCTTGTTTCTTTTGTTTTTTCTTGTACTTCTATGTCTCCTTCACCAAGTCTTCTATAAACTTCGCGCGACGCGATTGGGATGTTTTTTTCATCCGGGTCAAAATTCCATGTAGCAGAAATTGCCACCTGATACGGGCTCCCCTTTCTTATGGTAAGTATTGAGTATTTAGGAGACTCTACCGTGTCGGGGTGATTTCGATTCACCGTTTTAGCATAAATAGACACCACAGAGTCGGATACAAATTGTAAAACGCCCGTTTGCTTGAACCCAGGCCCATAGCGCTCAAAAGTTAGGTACCCATTTTTGGAAGTGAAGTGCACAAAGTTAGAGACAACTTTGTGATATCGGTCTGTTAGAATTGTTCGGACTTGCGGCGAAGGAGCATGTACCAACCAATTTCCCTCCAAAATTGCTAGTTGCTCTTTACTAGCTTTGTAGGGAAGTATATTAAAATCTTTTTTTATTGTTTCCCATCGGAGAAAAAAAAAGGTAAATGTAATTAGTAAACCAACTAATAAAATACCCATTGATAAGTTAATCCTACTTTTCCTTATGATTTTTTTTTTAATTAGATCTTGTTCTGTTTTTAACGCAGAGATCTGTAGCCTGAGTTCTTGATTTGCTTCTTCAAGAGTGGCCCCCTTTTGTTTGCTAACCTCTTGCTCTCCTTCTAACGCGGAGATTTGCACGCTGAGTTCTTGATTTGCTTGTTCAAGGGTGGAAACCTTTTGTCTCAAATTTTCATTTTCCTGTTCGACAGCGTCAAGTGTATTGGTTTCTTTATCCTTTGCCTCCTTGATTATTCTTGTTAGTTTTTCATCTTTCATTTCTTTGAGAAAATTCTTTCGTGGCACATCCCAAATAAAAAGATAAAGAGCGTCAAGAGTAGCATCGAATACCCTTTTTACTTCCCTGGGTACATGGTAAAGATCTCTCAATTGGACGCCGGTAATGTCATACTTATCACGGCTATCACCATTGTAGTTGGCGACGAAATACTCATTACTTCGCACGATGCCCTGAAGTTTTGCTGCTAATTTATCGAAGCATGTAGGATTTTTTTTTACAAAATCAACCTTTTCTCCTTCAGGATCGAGTTCAAACGTTTCAGCTGCTCTTTTTATTAAATACTGACCTTCCGCCTTACTGATTAATGTTGCAGACCCTTTTCTCATGTAAATGTTGTTAACTAATGCATTACAAAAATTTTCCCGGCTTCTATAAATTTTATAGAAACATTTTCATATTATATTATCGTCCAAATATAAGACGTCGAGAGCGTAAACACGGTAAACGTAGTGCAATTTTGTAATGACAATTAGCACAAGGAAAAGAAACTAGGTAAGTAGCGAAAGCTTGCGCTACTTACTTTTTCGATTAACACTTTCAAATCGCACTCAGGATCCGGTGCGAAGATAAACAATCCACTAGACAGGAACCTTAAACTAATGCCCCAACGGCTCTTCGTTGGAGGTGAATGTTAAACTATTAAATGATTCAGCCATGCGTCCAGATCCAAAACATGATGATACAGTATCGAAAAACGATTTCTATGTACTAAATGACCTGTTCACCAAGTTCTCCCCCCAAGAGAGTTTATTATCTATCAGTTATTCGCAAAAAAGAGATGGCCTAGTGTTACAAAGTCAATCTCCCCGTTTTCTTGATAGATTTTGTAGTAGCAAAATGGGGTTTGAAGCCGGCCGCGGCAATGACACTTTTCACAGTATAAGAACTTACACCGGCGTTCTAAAACACGGAAACATGTCTGCAGCAAGGTTCACTCCTTTTGACCCGCCTTGTTACCCTGATACAGACGCGGTGCCTAATCAATTGCACAGCGATCAAAAAAAAAGAAGTGATGCAATAATGCTTACCAAACTATTGGCAAAGGTAGTTTGCCAGGACAGTTTGTTATCTATGTGCTATGAAGAAATTACTGATAGCCTGGTAATAAAAAGTGAATCCCGGCTGTTTCTTAAATCTTATAAAGAACAATGGTCAGAGAAATTGCTTGGAGGAAAAAAAATGAAGATTGGCAATCGGCAAGTTAATCTTGAGGATTCAAGCAAACGTCTAAACAGGGCTCCGGAAGGATCGATGGATTATAAGTACAATATAAAGCCGTCATATAAATACTTTGAGGCCTTTGTTAACGGTGACTGTGCGGTCTTGGGGGCATTTCGGCAACGGTATTTTCCATTAGTTGCCCAGATGGTTTTAAATAGGGAAGGTAGTATACCTGACGCAGAAGAAGTTTTTCATGAGGCTTGGATATATGTGTTTGAGAGAGCAAAAGCCGGTCGTTTAAAAGTAAACACCAATTTTGGTGGGTATTTTTGTAGGGTTTGCATTAACAAATGGTACGACTTGTACCGCAGGTCAAAGAAGACTGTTTTTACAGAATTTGAGAACACCAACCATTATGGTGTTAGTGAGGATCCTTGTCAACAAGAAGAAGAACTGGCATTTAAGGAAAGACGTTTTCAATTAATTGACGAAAGCTTTGAAAAACTCGGAACGCGCGCGAAAGAATTGGTAATTCTTTGGTTGGAAGGGAATTCGTGGATTGAAGCGGCTGCAAAATTGCATATTGCTCCTGGCTTTGCCAAAAAGTATAAGTGCTTGATTTTGAAACGGCTAAGAACATTGATTAGGCGGTCTCCTAATTTTACGCCATCAGACGAACGGATATACTTCAGTAAGAAACGACAAGCTGTTGCATGAGCAGTCAAAGGTAAGCTCTGCTATTCCTTGGAAAAACATAAAAGGGATGGTAACAAATCTTTGTGTTAGGAGACTTAATCGAAATTGCTCCTATGAATAAACCAAATACTAGATCCGGCATCCGCGCGTCGCAGTCCTTCGAACATGTAAGATAATGAGCAAAGCACTATTATCTAACTAAAAGTTTAATAACAGTACTACAGACGAAAGGATTGCGACGCAACGATGATGCCAAATGAATATAGCGCTGGTACCCTGAAGTTAACGCTATCTAATAATAGCTCTCATTCTGAAGTGGGAGATTAAAAACTGGCGGTATAATCCGGCGAGAGGGGCTGCTTAAACCCCAATAAAATTAGCCATGTTGGGCTGTAATTTATAAGTAAGATTTCGATTGAGCTCGGTAATGGTGACTTGGGCAATTAGAATTAGGTACGCGTTTGCAAACCTCAACTACACCTTTGTTGGCTTGGGATGAACTGTTGTATCCTTTTGTACTGTGTTAAGCCAAAGTATTTGTTTTTAGGCGAACAGCCCATCTTATTTTCTCAGTAGAACGGATGGCAGACGGAAATGATTGAAGTGGTATTTTCCTCACCTGACCGAAAGCGAAGCAGAAATCAGTTGAGGGCGCCTTTGTTGCCTGCTGGCTAATGGGTATTTTGTTCAACTATAGTTGAGTACGTTCATTTAATTCGATACTAATCAGCTGATCTTGCAAAGCACAATAATTAGTGTCAAATAAATAACAGTACCATGAATCTGGCAGAACGCCGTGGCATATGGGCTATAAATTAATAAGCTGCTGCCCTATAGTCACAACTGAAGAAGGCCTTGGTCTTTGCTTTCCGATTGCCACTTGCTGTGAGCAGCTTATGCTTTAGTAGATCGAATTAAATAGATCTAGAAATGCAAAGTTCCACTTAAGCATTATTCAAAAGAAAATAAGTAGCAATGCCATATTAACAACTCGCTTTAACACACACTGGAATTATTTTTAATTTCTTATGTTGCTGCTAGGTTACACTACGTTAGATTTAAAGACAATACTTTAATAGACCATTCAAAAGTCAAATGAACAACTAATAGACTCTTTACCGTAAAGGTTAGAAAAGCTGAAGCAGAAAAAAGAGCTTTCAAAACGACACATTTACTAATATAAAATAAATACTACTACTATGGGTTTAGCAGAACGCCGTCGCATTGCGACCATTAAACAAAATGCCGAAGCCTTACAGGCACAAGTCAAGGATGCCCTCGGCTTTAACCTTCCGATTACACTTGATATGAGCAGTATTCCGGAGAATAATGACGTTTTGTACTTTTACGAGTCTCAGGCGAATTATGATGCTTTCAATCTGCCGATGATTCTGCGGGTGGTGAAAGAGATTTGCAAGGACGACATTGGCAGGGAGGCTTTCAAAGCAAAGGTGCAAAATATTGAGCTTATTAACACCAGCAAAAGCAACGATGAGATCGGCACAAAATCCGTGGAACTGCAACCTGATGGAAAACTTGCCATCAAGTCTGGTTACAATCAATATGACCCTCAGTTATGGGGTGAGGAAGATCTTAGGACGGAAGTAGAAAACATGCTTTGATTATGGGCGATTTATCAAAGCTGCTGAAGAACGCCCCGGCCCATTCTATCAACAATGTGCTGTCTCTTCTATTCCACCTGCGAAACGCAGAAGTGAAAACGATACCTGCCGTTACCTTATCTACACGCACGGGCAACTTCTCCGGGTACTTAATTGCTTATGACGACCAGAATGGTTCGTTGTTGCTGCAAGGATTAAATAATAGGCAGGTCAATCTCACTTACCTCCAGGCAAAGGCAGTGGTTGCTATTACCCTTAATGAATTGCCTGAAACACCCGAACTATTGAAGTTCGTAGGAGGCAAAAAATATAGCGGTATTGCCTTTGCCGAGCCGGTGTCAAAATTAGCTTTCCGGAGATATGTAGCCGATCAGCAGGCTACCCTGAGCGAAGGTCTTGGGAAGGCAATGACGGTGGAAGTGAACGGCCTGTTCACAGAAAGCGTAACTGAGTGTGGGGGGCTGAAATATATGGTTGAAAATATTTTTCGTGTCATCACCGGAATGCTTGACGAGCCTCTTGCAAAAGAGGCGCTCAAAACCAAGGTTAAAGAAATATTGTTCGTGGTTGGAAACATTCTTGAGGTGCAGTTAACGGATCAACGATTGATTGTTACACTACCTGCAACCCGAGATGCCGCTAACGTTGATGTGGCGGAGTTTACCAGGAAGATTGAGGACGTCTTGTAAGAAAATTTGTCCTCCCACTAATTTTCCTGCCGTTTTTCTTCCGAGAAGGCAGGATCGAAAATTCTTACCAAACCATTTCTTCCGTATTACATTGAGAACTAGTCTTAGCCGTTTTTTATTTCCATTCTTCAAAATAGGACGGGAGATTGGAATTGTAATTCGCTGAGGTACTCTTGGTTAAAACTGGCATATTGACTTTTTGTTCAGAGCTAGTCAAATCGTCCTGCAGGTAGGTAATATAAGATGCTTAGTAAATCAAACAGGTTTTATGTTTGAATTGATAGAAGATTGTGCGCAGCAACTCGAAACGGCCTTATTGTACAAACCTTACCAGGTTTCGAAAGCATTAGCTATTTAACTAACAAGTGTAAGACATAAATCTGCCGACCATACGATTACCGGAAAGTCACAATCTGGGGAGATGCGAAAGACTATTGAAGGTTCGCAAAGATAGTTCAGGAAAGCATCGCACCGGCACCAAAAATGCATTCGACACTGGTCGAAGTAATTCAGCAAATACAACTGGCTACACTTATAATTAATACTATTGTGTGATTATAAAGATTTAATTCTTTACCGAAGGCAATCAAGCGCGGTGAATTTTGACCGTAATAGTAGAGCTTATGGCGAGCTCGAGTGCTGAGCAGCTAAGTAAGATTGAAGTTAGGGAAGGTTTTTAGCCGTCCCACCTGTGGATTGCCTGTACAGCAAAGTCATCTAAACTACTTAGATCATAGACGGCAGTAGCACGAGGGTGTTTATCAAATAAGCACTCGGTTGATTTAAGTAATACTAAATTCAATGGTAAATTCTTTCAATTAATTCAAAAGGTGATGAAAACGATCTATTCATTCATTGTTGCCTTATGTGGCACCGCCTTCAGAGGTAATTGCCAAACAGAGAACTTATTCGTAGCCGAACAAATAGCGGTGCCGGCTTCATCTTCAAAGGATTTCGTCGGCCTATTAGATGCAAATCCTCCTTTACTTCTGAGCAATTCTCATAATTTAAAAAAGCCTTATTTATTTACAGAAGGTTCCGCGAATAGGACAATAAAATCGAGCCGCTACCTCGACATATATGTTGGAGTGAGAGCCCTTCCAATGAGAACTGAAAAGGCAACTGTTGTTATTAACTATCCTAATTTAAACTCTACCGGAGGTAATTTTTCTTCGAGCACAGAAGTTAAGAAAAGCAATTACGCAATTAACCTGGACATCAGTATCCAAGGGGGGCGAAAAAGCGCGCATCATTTTGAATTTGGCATGGGTGGATTATTCGGCAGAGTGTTGGGTCGATTCTATGCGGAGGTAGGTTACGGCTGGAATTTTCCATTAGGGCCTGTTACAGTAAGGCCAGTATTGAATATAGCGTCCGGGAATTTACGCTATCACCTGGGATACATGTCAAAGAGTGCTACATACATAGAGGTTAACCAAACAAAGTTCTATTCAGATGTATTTGTTTCGGCGGTCACCAATCCTTTGGCATTAATTCCACGTGTCGATATTTCTATCCCCATAAGTAAGCTAAATACAATCAAAATCTTTGCTGGCTATCATATGACCGTTTTTAGAACTGATCCGTTCATTCAGTTTTCAGGACAGGATCAATACAATGAGTATTATAGTATAAACGAAAGAATCAATAACCCAAACGTCAATTTTTTAATTAATAGCAGCCGTGTTCAGGATCTGCCGGTGGACATAGACGGATTGGTATTTGGTGTAGGAGTTAGCTTTAATTACTTGTATCGGCGCTTTAATTGGCAACACTGAGTTAATGTTAGACTCCGATTACTTGTGTCGTAACTTTTTGCTGTTAGCTCTGAGCTTTTGCTTATATATCCAATTGATTATACGTTTGTGAATGGGTAAAATGTCCTCTTTTCAGTTTTAGGTACTCAGAAATATAAGACATTGTTTCCAGTACCTGATGATAGCCCGTATTTCAACCGTACAGAAGCTTTGGACATTCCGGTTTGCCAGCTGCAGAATAAATCAGACGTTGATGGCTTAGCCGAGCTGATGTGAAATCTTAGCACTCCTTCTGTGGTAAACTTGTGGTGTAAGCCCCAAATGTGCTATTATCCAATGTAAGTTTTACAGCTAAGCTCAGCAACAACTCTGTTAATACTTGCCAAGTTCCTCAGTAGCTAACGGCATTGACCTTATATGTTTTCGCCGTTGTACATCGAAGTCAAAATTTAAAGTTATGGAGAAGTGCACAAGAATAGTACTTGCCGACAGGGCTTGTAATTCTATGATTAGCGAAGTCGTGGACAGAGGTTCACAAGAAACGGGAGGTATCTTATTGGGAACGGTAGTTGGTTCAATCTGGTATGTATTAGAAGCAGTTGACCCAGGGCCCTGGCCAATGTTAAGTCCAAAGAACTTAAAATACGTTAACCATCTGACAAAGGTACTTTCCAGGCAATACCGTATAGAATTGAAGGTTTTAGGCCGATGGCGACGAGACCTGGAGAATGAGGATACCCTTTCAAGTACAAAGCAGGTGATGAATTCTGTGTTTTCCCTAAGTCCTGCAGCGCCTGAGGTTTTGGCACTTATAAACATTGGACCTGCTTCTCGCTTAACCGTTTATCATCTTTCCGATTCGCAGGATATCTCAAAGGTAAATTATGATGTTGCCAACGATCTGGTTCCGGAAAACTTGTTTGAGTACAATCACGCCGAAGAGATCAGGAAAATAAATCTGGTTCAATATTGCATGCCATATGTCTCGAATTTTCCTCTAGCACACTTAGGCGGAACAAATGGACTTTGGCAAACTTCAAAGAGATTACTAGTTATGTTCAACTATGAAACCCGGCATGAGCGATCTCTGTAGTAAAGCTTCATAAACCTTTTAACGTGCCTGAGTACAATTTGTCAGAACGAAAATACATACCCTTTAAATTGTTTTTATGTTAGTAACCCCTACTGGTTTCCTGAACGATCCGGCAAACAGCGTTCTATGGACCAAAATCCAGCAGTTCAACTTCGACGAACCTGGCTCGCAAATCAGGTTCGTTGATAAACTTGCATCGAAAAACAATTGGAGCGCTGCGTATGCGGAAAGGGTTATCGAAGAATATCGGAAATTTATTTTCCTCTGCTGTATCTCTCCAACAGGTGCTTCGCCGTCTCAAGCAGTTGACGAAGCCTGGCACCTCCACCTTACCTACACCCGATCCTACTGGATTAACCTGTGCAAAAACACGCTTGGCATTGACCTTCATCATAATCCATCAAAGGGTGGGGAACAAGAATATGTGAGACACCAGCAGTGGTATAAAGACACGTTAGCCTTTTATGAACAAGCTTTTGGAACGGTACCACCGGGCGACATTTGGCCAGGAACGAATAATGTTGTAACCCCAACAGAAATGGAAAGCAAATCACGGGGGCTCTGGAAAGAACTGGTGGCTTTATCTGTGCTTTGCCTTCCTTTTCTTTTCATTTCACAAGCCTACGACATTGTCTTCCCTTTCGATCTTTATGGCGGGCAATTTCTTGTCTTCTACCTTTTGCTGTGTATCGCTGCAGCTATTGCATTTATCATGGTTTACAAGCCGAAAGCCGACAGGGTCCGGTCAGCTGTTCGAAATCACTTCCCCGAAAACATTAGTGTTTTCGAGGCCGCGGAATGTCTTCATGGAAATGAATGGGTACTTCGTACCGCCATTGTGGACCTTGTATCCAGAGGTGTTATAGAGGTGCAAGACAGCAAGAAAATTCGTATTAGTAGGGCTGATTTTTTGCCGGAGGACAATAACCCTCTGGTAACCCTTTGCCAACAAAATGAAGGCAGGGAGTTAAGCTACCATGATATAAGATCAGAATGGAAGCAAAGCGGCACACCTGCTAGTTCAACGTTGAACAAGGTATATGATGTTGCCAGTAAAGAAATTGCGGTCCGGGAGCCACTGGATAAAGTTTATCTGCCTCTTGCCATTATTGGCATTGGTCTTATCCGGGTTATACAAGGCATTGTGAATGATAGGCCTATTTATTTCTTGTTGTTGGAAATAATTGGCTTTTTACTGATGATGTTGGTTATCTATAAAGATTGCTCATGGTTTTATGCGTTTGAAGACGAGCTTAAAAACCTTTGCCTTGACAAGATCAATTTGTCACGGAAGCCGCAAGATGAAGTTGTAACCAATTTTGCCGTGACCGGTAATGTTGCCATAAGCGCTTTTGGGCAAGCCGCCTTGCTGAGTAGTATTTTTTTACTGAGCACAACAGCAGAAGGCGCTTGCGGGGGAGGTGCGGCCGACGGAGGAGGTGTCGATGGAGGCGGTGGGTGTGGAAGCGGCTGTGGTGGAGGTGGCTGTGGCGGGTGTGGAGGTGGTTAACAACCAGCATTAAGCAATGTACGGTACTACTTCCGTACTTCTGATTTCAGCTCATAACCTTGAGATGTTGTAGTTACTAAGCAAGTGAGTTATGAAATGGGTGGATTGGACAGCACGGGATAATGGCAAACTGAGGATTAAGAAAAAAGTAGGATAAGGAGTCCATATGGATAGGGTGGAAGCGAGGGCAGCATTATGCGCTTGGAGCTTGCTTTTTTTACAATACTTACTTGAAGAGTTCGGTTGTGTTGACAGTTTCAATCGGGCTATCATCGCCCTTTGTAAATGATAGAATTGCGTTGCGCAAAACAGCATTTCAGGCTGTCTGCCAGATAAAGGATATATCGTGGAGCAGGTCGGAACAGCCGAGTTGTAAGTAGCGTGCAGAGCAAGGACAATAGCTGATCCAATCTCTCACTGGCAGCAACAGCGTATCCTAATTCTACAAGCTATGTCTTTATAACCAACAAGCAATGTGGGACAGACGAGTTAATCACCAATCGGTCAATAACCGATATTGGTGTATGATGAGCGTTGTCTATAACTGCAATGTTTACCTTCTCTCTTAAAATAAGCCTAAACACTCCGGTACCAGGATTTGGTGCCGGTGTATTTGATGATTACGGTACCTAGCCATCACTAAGCATGATTGGTAACCTGATATTACTACTGAATGTTGAGTCTGATTTACCCGTTCGTCGCTTCACCTATGATCGATGCTTAAACATGAATAAAGTTCCACCTTTATCAAATAGGATGAAACGTTCGACATTTTGGCCTGTGTGTCGATGGCTTATCATCAACAGGAAATCCGTTATACCAGTTACCTAACCGCCGAAGCTATTTTGAAACAGTCTAAATAATTTGTAATTTGCTTGCGCTAAAAAGCTCTTTAGAATTGTCGTGAACTGGAAGGTGAACTCCACCTGCCTGTACTTACAACAATTTGGAAATGAATACAATGCAAACTTTTGGTTCGTCTTGTCATCCCGACGAAAAGGGTTTCAAAGAAGATTAAAAGCCTTCAGATCCATTGATTTACAGGCTTTTTTGTTTGATTAAAGCCTTAGATCTGTTCATACAAGTACAAATCATTTAAGAAGCGTTCGTGAGTTTTGAGAGCTTTCTTAGTTTAGCTCACGAATCTTCCCAAATCTTTGGCCGAACTAATCTGCAGACGTTCTGAGGCCTTGACTTGCGATTTGTAAATCATTTCCCCTTCAGCTACGTTATATAAGGCTGATGCTTGATTAATCCGTTTTATAACAAATGATTTAAAAGATTAAAAAATTAATTATGGAGCCTACACCGGCTTATTGACACGACGCAAAAAAGGAAACGGAATAAAAGCGGGTTATGCGTGGAAGGCCTTGTGTTTATGCCGTAGTCTTTCTTTGCGCTCTGGCAGCCATAAGCCGAACTTAGTGGAATTATTAATGATTGAATGTTTACAATAAACATTTTCCCCAAGTCAGCTTTTTTCTATGATTGACTTTGTTTGTCAGCGTTTCGCATACCTGAATGTTCCGGCATTGATCGATGGTTGTTTCCTTTAAAAATCCGGCTAAGTTCACTTTCATACTTTGCTCAGACACCCTTTTTTAGTTGATGGTGGAGTAAACCAGATGAATCTACCCAAGCCGGAACATGATCTTTAAATATTTCGTTAGTGTAAGGGTCAGCCAACGGCTACGAGTTTCAACAAATTGTCTTATGATTTCAACTATTCTTACTTATGCGATGTACGCTTGGACGCGTATGAAGAGTTATGGCGGTAGTCAATGGAGTAAAAATCTTGTCGATTTCTAGTTTCTTTTCACTTCTGCTTTCGATATTAAAGTGAATGTGATTTTCTCATCTGGTTTATCCCATTTATTTGCTTTTTAGTTTCACATTCATTCTTGTGCCTATCGGCATCTGCGGGACCTTCTTGACGTATTCGGGATTAATCATAGAAAAAAGAAACCCGAGCGATTTAGTTATGCCAATGATGTAGATTATCAAACAACATAGGAAGTGAACGGGAAAAAGCGATCGCCATTTCGAAAGCAGCATCGTTGTCTGGAAGCCACCCTCGTGCAAAATTGCGATTCATATGACTTTACGCGAGAAGAGCCGATATTAGCAGGCTACAATACCCTTTTATCTATGGCCATCGTTTGTTCCAAACAGTAGGCTTGTAGCATGCCAGTAGTAACCGCGGCAGCCCGGAAAACCTTGAAAATTTTGAACACAATAAGAGAGTGTAAAATCTGGCAAAAACACCTTAGATTCAGATTGGATTTAAGCTCCTGAACTACATCGTCGTTGTATTTCTTACCAATTGTGTTCCAGTATTCTCCGCATATCCAAACGTAAGTGTAAGATTTCTATCGTCACTTGACAGATGATTCCAGAGCAAATAGCGATGTAAAGCAATAGCTTAGAAAGAAGTCTGGCGAAGTAGGAATAAGTAGCACCACAATAAAAAGAAACGCTTCTCGGAAAGCTATAAGGTAGTCTAATTGATTTTTGAACTGTACCAAACTTCACGAGCATCCACCCATAAACTTGAACATATGAAAAAGTTTTTACTTGTTTTACTTTCCTGGTTTACCCTTAGCCTTTTGAAAGCCCAACCGGGAGGGCTTGATCCAAATTTCGGAGTAAACGGCAAATTGGTTCACCAGGTCAGCGG
>NZ_SMSK01000025.1 GCF_004354985.1 Segetibacter sp. 3557_3
CTTTAGCTGAGTGCGTAGCTCAAGTTCCGCGCCTGTTGATTGGTCAACCAATCAGCACCTTTTTGGAAGATCAAAAAATCTCGGTGAATGCTCATTTCTGTACTGAAATTATTCCGGCTTTGACCTTCGTATATGATTTAGTTCATGGTGTATATTCTGCTGATCTCATCGATATTTGTGTTCGAGACTTACATACTGCAGGACGTACATGGATAATGCCGGAAGGTTTAATCAATGCTGGGGCGATTCTCATTGCTGATGCAGGGACGCCAGCTTTTCCGACGACCGACAGCGCCGTCAGTCCGCGAGTCTACCGATATGGTGTTAATTGCAAGGTGGCAGGATCCGTTGACACATCTATTCTTTCTGATCTATCTTATGTGCATAGAACGCGTCGAGACATTGCAGCAACGGGATTTTACGCCGAGCGCAAGTGCATTGCAGATGCAATGCTTGACAAGGCTCTGCGCCTTCTTGAACAGCTATCTCCTACGGAACTAGAACGCCCGTGTTTCTCACGAAGGGAGTTGCTCAAGATTGGTGATGATGAATTCCTTGATCTTTTGGAACAAGCAATCGATTCACATAATTTTGCGAGCCACGACAATATAATACGGAAAATTAGAATAGGGCAGCTTTTCAGCACATTTTTTGTGGTTGACGCCGTGCAAGATGCTACTACCCTCAGGTCTGCTTGGACGCATATCGGAACCGCACAAGGGCGAAGTAGCGTAGAAGCGGCAATTGCAAAAGATTTGGCTTTAGATGCTTCTGACATCATAGTGAGTCTTCTTCCAGAGGAAATGCAGGGTAAAGTCCCCACTACTCTTGTCAGCTTGAAGACAGATGATTGGCGTCCTCTGAATACTTTAAGCCAAGACACTTGCTTAATTACCGACATGATGACTTTGAATGAAAGCTATGCAGATTTGAGAAAAATGTTTTTCTTGGTAAATCCGCATAGCCAATTTGATCGGTCAGTTGGTATAGAGGTGTGTCGTCAGCACTTATCACGTATGGCAGATAGTGGAGGTTTGCAGTATGCCCGATAGCCCGTATTTTAATCCTGTTGTATGGGAATCTCGTGAGTTTTATCGGGATGCTGCACCTGCAGCGATAAGCGCCGTAGAGAGGATAATTCAAGCCGGTATATTATCCAACGGCTCAGAAGTAGCAGCTTTCGAGCAGGAAGTCGCCAGTTTTGTAAACACGAACTATGGAATTGCTGTGAGTTCTTGTACGGTAGGTCTGACACTTGCCGTGAAACTTCTCGCTCCCAGGAAGCGCGTGTTGGTGCCAAGTTTTACGTTTTGCGCCACAGCCTTGTCCGTATTGTGGAATGAAAGTCAAATTGTTTTCGGCAAGATAGACCCGGAGACTTTTAATTTAGACTTTGAGTGGGCGAAAAAGATGGTCGCCAATCATCATGTTGATGCAATATTATTCCTCGCCACCGCCGGAAGCGTCGCCGGCTTAGTGCAGTTTCAGGATCTTGCCGATTTTTACGGAATCCCATTAATCATCGATGCTGCTGGCGCTCTGGGATCTCATGATGGATCATCACTGCTCAGCTCCAAAGCCAACATAGTGTCTGTTGTAAGTTTTGCTTCCAAAAAACCCTTGCCTATAGGAGAAGGCGGCATGTTACTTACTAATAATTCGGACATTGCTGACGCGCTCCGAAGATTGCGAGTTTACGGTTCCATTGACGGCTATTACTGTGTAGAGACTGGACTGAATGGTCGCATGTCCGAGATCAACGCTGCAATAGGGCGTGAGTTCCTCAAGCACTTGCCGGAAGTGTTGCAAAAGCGGCGAATAGTAGCTATGCGGATTGCCAAAGAAAGTCAATCAATAGTACGTTGGCAGAGGGTCGATTACGCTCAGCAATCCTCATATGCTGATTTACTGTGCGTAGTGGATCGATTATTACGTCCGATACTACTCGCTTCGTTCAACCAAGCTGGGATCGAAGCTGTGCCATTTTATGACCCACCAGTTGCGCGTCATCCAGCATTCCGTTTTTCGCAACTCATTTCGCTTTGCGCCGAAGTCAGTGAACAACTTGAGGATCTGGCAGGAACAACGTTTGCTTTTCGTCCAACTTCAAGTTACACCGATGCACACGCCAAACAGATTATAGGACTATTAAAAAGTCTTACTCCTAATGCACAACGTTGATTATATTAATTCTATAGCACTATCAGTCTCCAAGGTTACTTGATGAGAGTGTTGTCAAAAATCAAATTTCATGTCCAATACTGAGCTTCTTAACCAGCAAGAACTATCTTCATTGCGAAGTAACGGTTACCTAGTCGTCCGCAAGGCACTTTCTTCTGAGGAGGTTCAAAGCTGTCGGGCCGCAATAGGCGAGTTGTCCGAGGATAGTGCGCTGAGAAAACTGCCATATCGCGGTAATGCAGGGAATGCTCGTGACATAAGCATTATAAACGCACTAACCGCATTCCCAGAGTTTATGCCGTTAGTTGATAACGCGCGTATTTTCGGCGTAGTGCTGGCTGCGATGGGGCCATATATTCACGTAGTAGGAGCAGAAATTCTCATCCGATTTCCGCACCCGCAGCCACTCCTTCGCATGCATACAGACGGCGGACCGTCGTTGCGCGAAATTCTACCTCAGGAAAATTCCAATTGGCTGGCTTTAAAGTGCCAGTTTTTCCTTACTGATTGCCTGGAATTGAATCGTGCCAACTTCATCGTTGTCCCTGGTAGCCATGTCAATCGCTTTCCAATATCCGCTGAAGAAGTCGACAAAGTCCAAGGCCAACAACTTATGGTTAATGCTGGAGACGCTGTGTTATTTCCTTGGTCTCTTTGGCACGGTGTAGGACCACACCTAGGTTTGATCTCAAGGCAGAGCCTGATCGTGAAATACGCGCAACGCTGGGCGCGCCCTCAAGATGATGCAATCGTAAACCTGCAAGCAATTAAGACGGCGCTGTCCCCCAGGCAGACCACACTTCTAATGCCTTTAGATAAGCACCTCAACGCAGACTTAGGATCATATAAGTGGATGTCCTCAGACTATATTGACGTAATGTATGGCGAAAACTTTTCGACAGTTGCTGAAAAACAATACTACAAGGATATAGTCAATTTTGGTACTGATTATTATAAGGAGTAGAAGATATCATTGTCAATCAGAGAGAATACTCAAAAATCGGCAGGTGGTAGATGTGTTGAGACAGGCATTTCCATTTCCCGCGTCATTAAATGAGATTGATATTACAGTTAATTATGCTTATATAAAATCATGTAAGTCTTATCGTCTCTTCCAACTTTAAAGTTGTGTAAGCTCCCCCAAAACAGTCTGTTTTGAAGTAGACAAAAAGGATTAAATCTAACACCTAAAATATAAAAGGAAGCACATTTGGTCCTTCCAGATATCAGGCACTCTCAGAGAGTTTGATAATGGAAAAAACAGCCAGAGAAATCACCAGGCAAGCTATGATAACGTTAGCAAATTAAGAAGATTTAAATGCTATGGACTTGATTTACAATCAAGCAATTGAAGAAAAACTTACTGCTGACACTATTCCATTCACAAAAGAACATCGACTAAATTGGTTTCGTGAACACAACATGTATGTTAATCCCATTTTTGTCTATGATCGGGGCGGGCAAGTAGTGACGTGGATGTCATTTTCCGCATACAGAAAGGGTAGACAAGCGCTACAGAAAACCGCGGAGATAAGTTACTAGGTAAATAGAGGACTTCGGAGAAAAGGAATTGGAAGTAAACTAATTGAATTTGCCTTGTTAGTTGCGCAGAAATATGACTTCTATAATTTCGTTGCAGTAATACTTGAGTGGAATAAACCAAGCATGAAATTGCTTGAGAAGCACAAATTCAAACGATGGGGATTGCTCCCCAGAGTTGCAGACTTTAATGGAGAGTTGTGTGCACACGTTTATTATGACATAAATCTACAAAATAGGGAAATTGAAGTAAACAAAGGGAACCTTTTATTTACTTGTAAGTATTGAGCTGTTGAAATAAAAGTCAAATACAGAAAATAGTAAAGAGACGCAGTAAATTAATCAAAGTAAAGTATCCTTAGTTCATAAACGTTTTATTTACTTACTCAAATTTTAAATCATGCTTATCGGATATGCAAGAGTTCAACTTTGGATCAAAATGAAAATTTGAAAAGAGATGCACTAAAATCAGCAGGCTGTCAAAGGATATTTACAGATAAAACGAGCGGTATTGCTGCTCAACGACCTGGTTTAGATAAAATTAAAGATAATCTGCAAAAGGCTGACACACTTGTTGTTTGGCGATTGGACAGGCTTGGCCGTTCATTAAGGGATTTGATAACTTGCGTTGAACATCTCAGAGTGAAGGTGTCGCGTTGAAAAGTTTACACGTATCTATCGACACGTCCACGTCTTCAGGTAAACTTGTCTTTCATGTATTTGGAGCGTTAGCAGAGTTTGAACGAAACCTTATCCAAGAACGCACAAAGGCGGGATTAGAATCTGCAACGAATCACCTGTATATTGGTAAAATATAATTTTCCATCTTTAATCGCTACGACTTTGTATAAACCATATATTGCAGTGGCTCCATTAGAAGTTCTGCCATCCTATGTTACAGAATAAGCTCCTGTACTCTTCATTTCATTAACCAGCACTTTTACCGGCTGCTGTAAGTAATTATAAATCGTAATTCTTATCTTTCCTTGTTAGCTAATGTATATTGAATGACAGCTGAACTGGTAATAGGATTTAGTGTTACCTGAAGTGTTATAGACTCTGATGATTTTATCTTGTTTTGACTGCGAATTGCCGGATTATCTGCTGCAATAGTTATACAAAATGGCTGAATGTTTCATCAAAGAGAAATGGTAATTTATTCATGCGCCCATTCAATCGAAATAAAATTAAAAATGAGGCTCATCTTGCATGGGCAATCTGGTATATCATAGAAACCCACTGCATCATCATTATGAAAAGAATTTTGAAGACTGCAAGTTTTCATCTCTTAAAGCAAAGACACCCTTACCAACCCCGCTATCGGAGACTCCTGCAACTCCCGATTGACCTTCAGAAGTTGTGAGTCCGAGGACACCGTTGAACAGCGCACTTTCACCAACAAAAGCGGCTTCGCCCGATTGTGTGACTTTGTTTGTGATAGGTGGCATTTGACTTTACTCCTAGATTTCGAGTTTTTGACTGTGCGCCAACCTGCCGCGACTGAAGAACTGCTGTTTCACAAGACGTTTGTTTTGCTCCATTCCCTTTCATCTACTGCAACCTAATTAAGATCGGGAGCAATTCTTTGCCCTAGCATATATCTCCGCGGTCTAACGTTGCTGTTCAGCCGGCGGCAAACTAACTTTGCGGCAACACGAGCAGAACCCAGCAGTCCGTTGCAAGAGCGTTGTTAATCGGAAACTGCATCGTGATAGCACTGTTATGTCACCCACCCAAATCGCAACGTGATGCGCTAACTCTACACGCCACAGCCTAAGGTCGTAACTCACCCATTCGGGTAATTTACCGATCGCCTTGCCATACCGGTCGCAGCGATCGCGCTTTGGCTGAGCAGGCGATTGGTTGATCGATATCAACTTTGTGCTCAGTGAGAACAACTCTGCTGGGTGCACAGCGACGATGAACCGGGTGAGGGGCGGCTCAGCGATGTGAAAACAAGTTCAACCAGCCACTGTGCGTTGCCGGCTAACGCAAAGCTCACCCGCCGCCGCAGTGAAGGGAGTGAAGCCAGGCACGAGCGCAACGACCGGAGCGTAGACGGTCGGGTGCAGCGCCTTGTTCTGTCGCGGTTAGTTGCTCTCTACTTCAATACTCGGTTGCGATAGTATCGCCACGTTCTTAAGCCCTCCACTTCATTACTTCTGATGTTAACCTAAATGGAGAAGCTTGGCGGATCAATAATGCCGCACCATGGGTCGGAGAAATCGCAGAAGCGTCATAACTCTATTTAATCGCCATATTTGCGTGGATGACCTAACTGAACCGAATTAAGAAAGGGGAAGTGTCGCGCTTTTAATTGCGATGCAGGGTCAGAAGGGGGGTTGATGGGTTCGGTAATTATATGGCCAAGCCTCTCAAGCACAACCGGATCATGTTTCAGTATAACATAGGTGCAGGGTTGAATATGACCGAGACTAAATTTTGCCTTGAAGCGAATGAGGCCGTCCCTGGAATCGGTGCCTCGTCCTCCTCCAAAGCATATGTGTTTACAATCATCATTCGACTGCTGGCGTTGTATAGCCCTACAAACAGTTGAATAGTAAAGGAGATCAGATGCTCCCCGATATAGTTTGTTGTCTTCACAACCCACAAACAACATATGTGCCATATTTCCAGAGTAGAGAACACCGGCCATTGCAACTAGCGAACCAGTTGTTCGGCTTGAAACCCCCAAAAAGTCGAAGCAGGGTAAATCTGCCAGATGGCTAAAATCCTCATGGCGTAAATACCATTTCGGTGCTGCTCCACATCTGTCAAGACTATTACTGTACAGAGATGCAAGTGATAAAAGGTCTTCCGCCTTGGGTTTATTAAACCATATATGCTCGAAAGATTTTCTAGCCTTTATTATTTGACGCCGGCAAGAATTTTCTATAGAAGACAGATATGCATCAGGAGATTTGGGTATGTCAGTAATGGATACCATCTGTCCCGTGTCCAACACGAATTTGCCGGTATCTTGCAAAATTTTATGTAAACGCCCTACTGGATTTAGCCGCATAAGTTCGCCTATTATACCTTGCGACTTACACCACTCTGAATAAATTATAATAGAATCTTCAATAAAATCTGAATCAAGAGTGTTAAAATAAGGATCGTGATAGCCCAGCCAAGGCTCCGAAAAGAAGTATCCCCACTGTTCAATCGGTTGAGCAACGCATACGTGCGCGAAGAACCGATTTCCATTACGGTAAACGAACCGCCGTGCCATGGAACCATAGGCAACTTTCAAAAACTCAATGTTGAATAGGCCTTGGTCGCGTAGTATATAATTCTCATACTCTTGCATAGTTCATATTGTAGGCTTCCCCTTTTTAGTACAGGTTAAAAGTAGAATAATTCAAAGTTAAAGATATTGGGCGAAGTGAAGCGGAGACGTAGCCGAAGCTGAACGTAGCCCAATAGCTTTTTCATTTTTATTGCGGTACATATTAGGGATAATCCGCCTAGTGCATCATGTGGCCGGTTTGTGTTATAATCATCAATCCATATCTGGGTTACTTCTCTTACTTCGTCAATATTGTCAAACAAATAAGCATCTAAAATGCTTTGGCGGTATGTTTTATTGAACCGTTCAATATAAGCATCTGCGTAGGCTTGCCCGGCTGAATATATTTGAACTCAATTTCGTTTGCCTGGCTCCATAACCTAGAAAGTTTGGCTATAAATTCAGGCCCGTTATCCATAGGTATCTTTTTAGGTTTGCCATACAGGTTAATTAGATGTTTCAGCACCCATATGACCCGGCTATTTTTTAAAGAATAATCCGTCTCAATGAACAATACTTCACGATTATAATCATCTATCACATTAAACGACCGGAATTTTGTTCCATTGCTAAGTGCATCGCTCATAAAATCTATACTCCAGCTTTGGGTAAAGCGCTCAGGCACTGCCAGTGGCTCTTTTACTCTGGCCAGCAAGCGTCTCTTCACTTTACGTCTTAGTGGTAGTTTCATTTGTTTATACACCCTGTGCAACCGCTTATGGTTGATGACAGTGCCTGTATGCCTGATACGGTAATAACACTTCCAAAAACCTTCTACAGGAAGTTGTTGCGCCAGTTTTTCCAAACTCGTTATTATATCTTCATCGTTTTTTACAGACTGATAACTTAGGCTGCTGCGGCTTAACTTTAATACACGACACGCCTTGCCGATGTCTTTAGGCCGCTCTGTTTTTAATGTACTTATTATGCTGCTTTTATCGCAAGGCTTCAGAGCTTTTTTCGAATGGAAGCTACTTGAATTCGAAGTTCAAAAAGTAAAAAAATTAGCCAAATTGATATTACAACAAAACGCGTCCAGTAGTGTAATACAAACGCGAGTGATTTCTGAAAAATGCAATCTTTAAGGTGTTACAGGTGAATTATGAAGGAAAAGAGGCATGCCGGCTGAGAACCCGAATTTCACCAAAAAATATTTATCATGGAAATAAATATTATAGGGATCTTCACCGTAATAACCTAGACCAGCAAAAAAACCGCCTTCTCGAAATGAGAGCGGGAACCAATGGAAGTTAATTTCGGTATTTATCCTCCTATTTAGTGTTTTACCAAGATACCTATTTAATCCGTTGAAGATGTAGTTCACGTAGCCGTGCAGTCGGAATTGCTCTTTTCGATAAGCATAATATTCTTGGTCTGTACCTTTATCTACAAGCGACACATTTGTGATACTTCGGGCTTGAAAATCGATACCACCGCGCGTTTGGCCATAATATCCTTTCAGTTCTGAGTCTTGGGTTAGTGCCTTGCCAATCTCAAAATGTCGTTGAAGGTACACAGATGTGTGTTTTCGCCTATTCCCGACATTATGGCCCCAATTATATCCTAAGGTCAACCAGTTTGTACTAAAATTCCCATTCCGCTCATTCCAATCACCATTAACTCTGGAAGGTCCGTCTTGACCGTTGGAATGGTGGCTTGCTGAAAAGTCTACAAACTTGTATTCGTCCATGTCGGCGTCAACTCGGTAAAATATCTTTATAGTAGGGATATAACTGGGTGTACGAATTGGATATGAGCTGTCTGTGAACATACGTGCCAATACTCTTATTCCTACACCTACGTTCCATCTCGTAACAACACTATTTGAAAATATATATATAGGATTTACATCGGCAGTAAACAAGTATTTTCTGCCTGAAAAGATTTCACCAAATGGTGCAAACTTTGAAAAGTGTTGTAATTCTTTATAGAGTCCAGCCATTTCAAAATTTTTATAATATGGCGTGAATCTGGGGTCGATTGTCGTGCTCAAAGTACTATCAGTTGTTTTTAAAAGTACCTGTCCATGTAAGTTTGTCAGGCCTATTAGAAATAAAATCAACCAAGTGAAACAAGTAGTTTTCGTTTTCATCTGAATTTTAGTTATTTGATGTTTGCTGGCTAGTATCAGCTTTCTAACATAGATCTATTATGACCCAAACGCGTATTCTCTGTCGAAGAATTTAAAGGCATGGGCCGAATGAGCACATTGTTGTGATAGTCGCCCATTGTGATACGAGTTTTGCTACCAAGTATTTCCCTCATAATTGGCGTTCTTCGATCAGTAGCTTTGGTGCTTTCCGTGAGTTAGTCTGCTCATCTGCCCCTTGTCAGAAAATTCTTTTAGAAATAGATTCGAGCTACTTTGGCGAAAGTTCAGCCGTTCATATTGAGTGACAAAACATAACCTGCCTCTAAAGAAACCGCAGATTTGGCTCGTGCTGATTTCAGTTCATCCGTTCGATCGAAATCTTGGTAACTCCGGATAATTACTAGATGAATTTATACTTACAAACACAAACTAACAACTAATTACACCTTTTTTTTATTAAGCCTTTTTCGTTTGTCAAACTCCTAAAAACGTTGAGATATTTCGGCGGATAACTGTCGCCTAAGCTAGGCATTAAAGTCGCATTTCGGTTCTGCAGCCAAGAATTTTCGAAATAACTGTAGTGATTGCAATGGAAGTGGTGCGATCTATTGGAGTGAAGCAATCTTTGTGATTTTATAATAGCTTTCGTGGAGTTGTCGCTTCTGTCTGATACGGTGTTCAAAAAAGAGCTCTGGGCTTCCAATTAACGCGGTTGTTACATCATCTTTTCGCTCGCGACTTCGCGCGTAACTGCTCTCATTTTTACAAAAGTGTACAGGATAGCAGTTCCAAAAATTGCTTCATGGGATTAATGGTCTGCTCATTAATACATTCCAGATGAATGGCTTCAGAATAGGCCATCTCGGAGCATTTCGGTCCGGTGTCTTCAGGGTCGCAGAACGTTGTTTGACCGCTTCGCAGGTCGGCTGTACCGTGCAGGACAAAGGTACATTATTTCAGTAATCGATGCCTTAATTGTATGTCTTCTTAATTGATAACTTCAAGTTCACTGTAGGAAACGGGAGCCGCTATCGTCAAATTTGTCCACCTGCTATCACATTTCTGTTTCTCAAGCTACTCTCTGAGCTAATCGTTGAAACAATGAAAGATACCTTGAATATTTCCTTGAATACCAGCCCAACTGATGCTTGGCCCAATATGAAACTTTTGTTACTTATACCTAAGTTATTTTTAAAAACCTCAGTTCCAGAAACACTATTTATATTGAAATTTGCAAAGAATCTTAAAAGGTTGTTATCGAGCGCAGCATCACCGTAAAAATCAATCCCAAAGATCCCGCTGCCAGCCCACTTATCGGTTTTTGTTCCAAAAACAGGAATGTCAGCTGCTCCTTTTGCAACTAGCCTAGAGATTAAATTGTATTGATCATCCCGAGAATGAACGTAAGCGAGCGGGTATTCCAAGCTTATTACGGTATTTCCTCCATAGTTTACTAAACGTTAATATGCTTCTTCGTGCTTTTCTTTCGTTTCGTCAGCTTGATTGCTATTTGAGATCATAGTGCCAAGGCTCACCCTGACAAAGGACAAGTTTCCGCTAACAATTTCTGAAAATAGTGACCCTGAGTTATTCCCAAAACTTACTCCTGCATTTGTCAATGCTCTAAACCTGTTTCCACCATTAGCATAAACCATGTCAAAAAACGCCCTTGATCTCTGCTTTCCAAAATTCAGTAAGTTAATTCGTTTGTATTCGATGAAGTCATTTACGTATATTCGATATAGACTATCCTCTTTGAGTTTTAATAAATCAATCTCGACTTTTAGGCCAGAAACCTTTTTATATGCTGCGCTTCGCTGTTCAGCACTACTTGTCAGGCTATCTTCGTCCATCTTTGCATTCTGACTGTTCAGGAGATTGATAACTTCTTGCTCCTTACTTTTACGTTCAATCCTAGTTGCGCGCCACTCGATACTTTCTGGATTTACAAAATATACTACATCTCCACTTTTGGTCGTATCACGCGACGGAACAGATACTGAGAAGGTTTTACTAATTGGTATCTTAAAATCTTAAAATTAGCCGTTTGGGCTAAATTTCTGAATGAAATAAAGAAAAAAAGGTCGTAGGATTGATAGTGATTTCATGGTAATTAATTTAGATTAATAGATTATTGGTTGTTTACAATTACAAAAAGGAAACAATTGGTTGATGGCTATATTGTTTCGAAGGCTGTGAAACGCTACACCATAACACCATCTTGAATACTTCTTTACTTTCCATTCAACGATAACGCTTGATCAAAGTTTTAAAAGTAATTCTCTGATAAAGGTAGAAGGCATAGATTAGCTAGAAAATACCTATCTATAGGTATTTGGATGGCAATTGGAAATAATTGTAATTCGACAGACAATTCTTTAGTCGTGGGCAAAAAAACTCTTATATTATTACTTTGTTTTTCTTGTACGATAAGCGTGCGCCCGCAGCAAGTCGTTGAATATGATGGCCACACCAGATTACCCGTAAGCAAGAGTCTTAGCTGGTATGAGGACACGACGGGAACACTTACGCCGCAGCAAGCGGTTCAATACCTTTCAAAATAAGTTTAAATTGTGGTCAGGAGGCATTACCTTCAACAAAGGCGTGTCAAAGCACATTTTTTGGCTGCACTTCGCTCTAGAAAATGTTTCCAATACGGCTACCATAGCTATTTTGAGGATCAACTCGAGCGTTGACAGCGTCTTGCTTTACGAAACAGATACTCTCTCTAACCCCATTCTTTTGTTCGCAACCAGTCGTTACCTTCCTTTTGAAAATCGACCTTTCCCATTTCGAACCCCAGCTTTCCCTGTGAAGTTGAATCTCAATGAAACCAAAGGTTTGTTTTTGAAAGTTGATAATCGAAACCGTGGTTTGTATCTTCCCATGTATATTGAATACTCTGACAAACTCTTGCGGACCGAGAACAAACGATATTTAGTGTATGGTGTTTATTTTGGTATTTTTCTGTTTATCGTTTTGTTCAACGTTTTTTTGTTTGTGTCACTCAAAGACAGGATACATCTGTGGTACGCGGCCTATGTACTATCAGCAATAATGTTTATGATTCAGGATGAGCGCTTCGATTTAGACTTGTTTCCGAACACATGGATCCGGTATCTCGAAAATCTATGGGTGCCTCCCTTTTCGTTACTAATGATTGGTACTGGGATGTTGGTGATGCAGCTATTTGTCGGACAAAACAGAAACAATAGCCGCCTTTATTTTCCAATCAGGATTGTGATTTACACTTGTTTTTCCTTGTCGCTGACCATCTTTGTTCTATCTGCGTTTGATCCTAAGTATGTTCTTTATCCATTAAAAGAGCTTTACCATGTTACTGATATAATATTTCCGATATCGATGATTTTCCTTATCGCCGCGTTGATCGAAAGAATAAGAAATGGAGAACGGATAGCGGTTTATTACCTCATCGCTGTTTTATTTATGCTAATCGGAGCATTAAACTTCTATCTAAACCACCTTGGTGTTCTCAACGTCAACTTGCTGAAGCCTAATGGTGTCGTAGTTGGTCTTGCCTTTGAAGTTATCTTTCTTAGTTTTCTACTTACAATTCGCTACAACAATTTAAGACGCGAAAAGGAATTTCTTAAGGCTACTCAACAGCAACACTTAGCGGACGCAATGATTAAATCTCAAGAAAATGAACGCTGCCGTCTGGCAAAGGATCTGCACGACGGTGTAGGAAGCGCATTAACTGGTATCAGCTTATTAGCACAAAATTATTTTTCAAAAGATGTTGCGCAAAATCCTCAAGAAAAACAGTTCAGGAGTTTATTGCTGGAGAGTGTCAGCCAAACCTCACAGGAAATTCGTAATATTAGCCATGACCTCATGCCGAAAGACCTGGAAGTTAGTGGCCTGATAGCAAGCATCAGTAATCTAGTCGATCTACATAACCTTAACAATGACAATACACAATTTGACTTTATACACCGTGGCCTGATTGACAACATTGATAAAAGGACACAAATTGAGGTCTACCGTGTAGTAAAGGAGCTGTGCCAGAACGTCGTTAAGCATGCCGCTGCCAGCAAAGCCACGATCCAATGTTTGCTGTTTGATGAGCGTTTGGAGTTAATTGTTGAGGATAATGGAAAGGGATTGCAACCTACCTTGATTAGAGAGGGTATAGGTATTCAGAACGTCAAATCGAGGATCGCTTATTTGCGCGGGAAGCTTACTGTTGATAGTAGTATAAAAGGAACAACCTTTTTAATCGAAATCCCACTTCATTGAATGACTAACTACAAAATTGTAGTCGCGGATGATCATCTCCTTATGAGCGACGGACTCTCTATGCTCGTAACCGATAATAATTTGGGCACTGTTGTAGCAAAAGCACAAAATGGCAAGCAGCTGCTTGAAATTCTCAATTCACATAAAATTGATATGATCCTTATTGACGTCGATATGCCGCTCGTCGATCGCTTGAAGGCGGCTGAAATCATAAGAAGTCGCTATCCTTCAATCAAGATTTTAGTTGTAACTCAGCATAACAGCATTGAATTAATGAAAAAATTTGAATTACTCGGTGTGGAAGGTTACTTACTCAAATCTTGTGACCGCATGCAGCTGATTGAGGCTATTCAAAAGATTAAGGGTGGCGAAAAAGATTTCCCATTTTTACAAATTTAATCAGAAAAAGGCGTTTTGATAGCCCATATCTCATGTTAAGAGAGAAATATGCACTTTCGGACCGTGAATGCGAGATTATTGCGCTGATCGCAATGGGACTTACGAGTGAACAGATTAGTGAGAGGCTATTTTTAAGCAAGTTTACGGTCGATACCCACCGTAAAAACATTGGCAGAAAGACGGGAGCTAGTAACCCGGCTTTGATTATAAAATTTGCTTTTGAGAACAATATCACGGGTGAACATCTGAACAGCTAACTTTCAGGTTGAATCTGTCACAAGTAGTGTTCTTGCTGTTTGTCGTATCATATCAAATGTCTGACATATTTGAGTAAAACCAGGTCTACGATGATGTCTATGGTTGAGCCAGGCTTTCAGGGGAATATGGAACGCAGAGATTCCAGAAAGTTTAGACTATATCAACGGATCCGATAGTCCGTATGCTTCACTGGACAATTGTCACGTGGTGATTGGATTGATTGCGCACAGACAGCTGTGGGGCAGGTTCCTAGGTATTGTTTATTCGGTGGAACAAGGGTTTTTAAAGATCAGAACTTGTCGTAACAGAATGCTTCAACTTTCACAGTTAGCTAAAATCTTGTAGACAAACGTGTGAACACTTTTCGGAATATAGATAATATAACATTGAAGTACCTGAAGCGTGGGGCGTAGATATGAACTGCAATTCGCTACCGGATGGTCGTTGTCCCTGAGTCAATTTTGTTGATTGAAAGCCATTGCGCTTTCCAAAGGTTTGGGCCCTTGTCAAACTGTAATGCGGGATTATGGCTGAGCGTACTTGGTTTTTGATTCTGTAATTTTTCGCCCCCCCTTATTGCAAGAGCCGGTGAATGCTACTAGTCTGGCAGTAGGTATTGCAGGGGTGTTTTGAAGCTGTTTTTAGCTATGACATTCGCTATAATAAGCGGTCGTTTGTCTTGTTAACGAGTACAGCCTTCTACCAGAGGGTTTTAGCTTTTGCAGGGTACTTAAGAATGTTTACAAATTGTAGTTTTTTTTTTCTATTTTGGTATTGCGTTGCAGGTTAATCGATACAAAAAAGGTGAGTGATTCGGTGAGTTGGAACCTTGAATCCCACAAAGTTCAATACTGACGTGGCTTTCACGTTAAGGTTCCAATCCCTTAGTCTCCGCAAAACATAAACTTCTTATAAAGCCCGCGACGGAATCAGTCGCGGGCTTTATGTTTTATAAGGGTTAAACATATCTAATAGGAAAATCCTTAATGCATTGACAATGCTGAATAGAAACCAACGTCACCATCAACTTCGGGGCATTTACTCCTTTCAATTTTTTAATTTGTTTAGGCAGTTCCACATAAGCTCAAGCATGTCAAGTTCAAACACTAAATGGGGCAACTTGCAATCAGGGTTTAAGCACCACATAGCGATGTTTATAAGAAGGGGAGACGATGAGTTACAAATACGGCTTAGCGAATTATATTTCCATGTCGCTCGTGCACATTACTTGCATGACCCGTCCACTGGGTTCCTTTGTTATAATTGAATGTCCTATAAGCAACTTGCGCTATTCCGCCTGACCACTACCATAAACTGAGTCGATAGAGCGGGTCACTGGATCTCTAAATGAAATCGCATTTGTTAACGCAACTTGCATCAGGGTGATGTGAGCTAATGCAATCGTTGGCTAAGGACATAATGCCATTTCCCGTTCTCCTTAGTTTTTAGAAGTACAATCCGACAAATCGAAGACCTGATTAACTTATTGGCCATCCCGTCCCCAAACGTTCCTTTATAAGACCCGCCTTAGCTGCACATCAACCTACGTTCACACCCTTTAAGCGTTACAGGAGGCAACAGGTTGGTTGCAACTCCTGATAAGCTGGCGATTCCTCCCCGTCATATGATTGGTGTTGATAGAGGGTAGCATCTAAGCATCCTTTAAGTTGTCCAACCACTTACACCACCTCCCTTGATTAAAGCTCCAGGCCACTTGCCTTTTACCGGCCAGCCTTAACCCAATTGTTCAAATGATTATGCTGAAATTTTTGTTCAATCCACGCTGCAATCCGGTCCTTTTCTGCTCAACAGCCTATTGAATTGCTGATAAATCCCGAAATGTGGTGATTGACACAACGGTCTGCTTTTTGTAAAACGCTTAACTTAGTTTTTTACCCATACGACCGGATGCAAATGCTCGAAAAACCAGCCTCACTTGATGCGCTAACAATCCTAAACAACATCCCCGGATGCCACCTGTTCCTGCTTCCCGACGCACCCCGTTTTACCATCGCCGGCGCTACCAATGAATACCTGGAAATAACTTATCTCAACAGGCATGAGGCAATCGGCCAGGGTGTTTTCGAAACCCTTTCTGATGACCCTGATAATCCCGCTGCAACCGGGGTCAAAAGCCTTTCGGCTTCGCTTTCTTATGTCAGGGAGCATAAATTGGAGCATCGAATGGACGATCAGCGCTATGATATCTTTAACCCCGTATCGGGCGAATTTGAGATCCGCGTGTGGAGCCCTATCAACAAACCTGTGTTTGATCAGGAAGGCAACGTTCAATACATCGTTCATACGGTAAGGGACATTACTGAAAAGGTGCAGCTGCGCGAAGAAGGCAGAATAACCGGCCAAAAACTACAGGAAAGTAAAAGCGTTCTTCGCAACATGATGGAGCAGGCACCAGTTGCTATGCTGTTGTCGACAGGCGACGACGTGCTTATTGAAAATGTAAATGCTTCGATGTTGCAGCTGATGAACAAAAGCTCAGCTGAAGAAGTGCTTGGAAAAACAATGTTGGAAGCGATGCCTGAACTAGCCGGGCAGGAAGCATACCAACGGGTGCTCAACGTACGGTTATCCGGTATTCCATATGCCGGTCTTGAACAACCCGTTAACTTACTCATCAACGGTTTAATTGAAATCAGGTATTTCAACTTCTCCTGCACCCCTGTGCTTGAAAGTGGTGAGATCACGGGGGTTCTGCATGTTGCTGTGGACGTTACCCTGCAGGTGACAACACGAAAGGAAATTGAAACCGCGAAAGCCGAAATTGAACGGCAGAAACGGCTTTATGAAACCATAAACAGCGCTACGCCGGACCTCATTTATGTGTTTGATCTTGCATACCACTTTACCTACGCCAACAAGGCTTTGCTGGAAATGTGGGGAAAAACCTGGGAGATGGCTATCGGGAAAGGACTCCGTGCAAATGGCTATGAAGAGTGGCATGCCCAAATGCACGAAAAGGAAATTGATTATGTCAGCAGCACAAAGACGTCTATCCGTGGGCAGGTTTCTTTTCCTCACGCCGTACTCGGCAAACGAATATATGACTACATATTTGTGCCTGTACTTAATGCAGAAGGTGACGTGGAAGCAGTAGCGGGAACCACCCGCGACATTACTGAACTAAAAAAGGCAGAAGAACTGCTTAAAGAACGCGAGCGCCATTTGCGCACCCTTATCATGCAGGCACCAACAGCGATGTGCTTTATGCTTGGCCCTGATCATGTTGTTGATATAGCCAACGACCACATTATAAAACTCTGGGGTAAGCCAAAGGAAGCCGTAATGAATAAACCCATTTTCGAGGGTTTGCCTGATGCAAAGGACCAGGGACTTGAAAAAATTCTTGCCAACGTATATGCAACTGGTGAAACGTTTCGTGGTACCGAACACCGGGTTGAGCTGGTTCGGAATGGCCAACTGGATATCACTTACCAGAACTTCGTGTATGAACCTTACCGGGATTCGGAGGAGAAAATCTTAGGTATTATTGCCATTACCACCGATGTCACCGACCAGGTGATGGCACGTAGAAAGATTGAGGAAATCGTGGCCCAACGCACAATGGAGCTTGCACAGGTTAATGAGTCCTTGCAACACATTAACAAGGAGCTTCAACGATCCAATCAGAACCTTGAAGAGTTCGCGCACGCGGCATCTCATGATTTAAAAGAACCGATCCGTAAAATACATTTCTTTACGCACCGGTTGAAAGAACAACTGAGCGCCCGCCTGGAGGAGTCCGAACTAAGGTCCTTTAACCGGATTGAAAATGCCACCGAGCGTATGGGAAATTTAATCGACGACCTGCTTTTGTACTCTCATGTAAGCCAACGCCCTCATCAACGTGAAGCTGTCGATCTCAACGACAAAGTAAAAAGGGTTTTGGAAGACCTTGAACTGGATATCGAGGAGAAAGGCGCAACCATAGTGCTCGGAAAGTTGCCCATAGTGGAAGGCAACAAAAGGCAATTGCAGCAATTGTTTCAAAACCTCATCAGCAATGCGCTTAAATATAGCAAGGCGGATGTTCGGCCTCAAATAGAATTAATTTCTAGCTTAAGTACAAACGACGGAAAACCTTTTCACCGGATAGCAGTAAAAGATAACGGCATTGGCTTCCAACCGGAATATGCTAACAAAATCTTCCACATGTTTACCCGGCTGCATGGCAAAAATGAATATAGCGGAACGGGTGTCGGATTATCTATTGTAAAAAAGGTAGTGGAAAACCACGATGGCTATATTGTTGCCGAAAGCACTCCGGGAAAAGGTGCTGTTTTTAGTGTATTCCTGCCCGTGCATTAATTTACGCCCGGGTAACTAAGGTTAACATGTATTGCAGGCAAGGGGTTCCGCAACGATATCCGGTTGAGGCCTTTGATCGATCTTGGAATTATCATTTTCTTTACCCGAATCTTTAGTGCACTATAACACTTATCGGCATTCCCGCTTCTACAACATCTTGCGGGTGGTGATCAGGGCGGTGTTTCTACCATGGCTCAGGCTCTTGCAGACTCTTCGTAGTAGCCTGGTTGCAATGGCGTGAACTGCACAATCTTCCTCGATCGAGTTTGTTGCACTGGATGCAGGGTTCTCCAATGTAGCAGTTTATGAAAAGGTCATAAAGTTGTATATACACGATAGTACAGCCAACCGGTACTTCCATACTGCCGCACAATTACGTGCGGTCTTGCCAATCATAGCGAGCAAAGCGGATAAGCCCTTCTATTTGACGATTAGCCCTGGATATCAAACAGCAATTGCCGCAGTGGAGTTAAGCTCCTGGAAATTTTTATGGAGCCAGCCATAACGCTTTGGGCGTCGGCCGTTGCGTCGCACGTGTCAACGATATTTCATTGATGGACCGGGTGTTTAAACGTTTGACCCTTACTGCTCCGTTGCATGCATGTCTACGCCACAATTCCAGCAATGTTATTCAGCAGCAATTGTTTCTGTTGTGCAATGCTTTCTGACATAACGGTGGTGTTGCAGTAGATTGCCGTTTATCCTTATTGGCATTTTATTCGGTTTTATTTGACCCCAGTCACTTGCAATGCACAAAAACTTTCTTTCCCTTTGTTAAGGATCGTTATCCAAATGCGCTTCTGCCCCCGGGCAGGTCCAAATAACTTCACTAAAATCCATTGCCATGTGTCCGATCAATTACCGAAACAAATTGCGCAGTTATGTAAGCCTGGGTGGACTCTGCCTGCTCTTGCTTAACGGATCGTCGTGCAACGCCCAGCCTCCAGCGCAGGCGCTCTTAATTCCGGCAAAAAGCTCACCTGTGGCAATGGGCTGTGGGCCGGGCAATATCGTAGCAGGCGATGTAAATAATGATGGCAAAGTGGATCTTATACTTGCCTGCAGCCAGGAAAAGCGCTTAACAATTTTCATTGGGCAGGGAAATGGCGCCTTTACTCCTTCTGTTAAGCCTGTAGATGTGTCCATTGCTCCAAATGAAATAGCGTTAAGTGATGTTAACGGTGATGGTAATGCTGACCTGGTGGTAGCAAGCCATGATAGCTATGGAGTTTTGATTGTCACGGGCGACGGCAAGGGAAATTTTGCCGTGTCGCCAAACGCGATTATTACTATGCTAACAGGTCGCGATCCGCACACACATGGGCTGGGTACGGGTGATTTCAACGGCGACGCTATTCCCGACATCGCCACCGCTAACAATTCTGATAATGCAATTGCTATTATGCTGAGTACCAGTAACAGAAACTGGGTTCCTGCTCCCGGCTCACCTTTCCCGGTAAATTCATCACCTTACCCGCTGACTGTCGGAGACGTAAACAGAGACGGGAAATTAGATGTTGTCTCAACCAGCACAAGGACAACAAGCGGTGGGATTTCACTACTGATTGGGGATGGTAAAGGAAACTTTCGACGCCAGGATGTTACGCTCAGGACTCCAAGCCCCTGGTTTGTTGCAATTGGTGATATCAATAGGGACGGTAAGTCCGACCTCGCGATCACGCATTCTGAACGGAGCGAGTTGTCGATACTTGCCGGGAATAGCAGTGGCGACTTTACGGAAGTAGCGGGCTCACCATTTTCTTTAGCCAGCAGCGCATGGCACGTTTCAATCGCGGATATGAACGGCGATGCAAATGCTGATGTGTTGGCGGCCGCAAACGATGGCGTGCGCGTGATGCTCGGCAATGGAAAGGGACAATTTAAGCCAGCCCCGGGCTCACCTTTCGCCACCGGCAAAGGTTCCTGGCATCTCGCCGTTACAGATGTGAACGGTGATGGTAAGCCGGACGTTGCGACCAGCAACCTCGAGAGCAAGAGTTTTTCCGTGTTGTTGGGTAGAGGGCATTAAAGGAAGTTGAATGGATGACCAGTTAAATAGTCAAACACGTATCGGTCACTATAGTAAGGAGGTTAATACCAGTTATTCTTCCGTCAGCGAAGTGCCGGCATGCACTCTTAAATGTGCTGCCATGAGAAGCCATTGTTGAACGGAGCGTCGCAACCACCGTCGCAGGAAGCTCAAATGCCGGCTACAAAAAAATCAAAACATCATTGCAGCAATAAGCTCTATCGCAGACCTGTTGCAGGTTTTCACTGTTGCTTTAATACTTTTGAATAAGTCTTGCTTGGCAATCGATCAGCTTATCAATCTACAATATGCACCGCCAGATCATTGGGCCACTACTAAACTACTTTCCTTAGCTTGAATATCCCAATTCCAAACAGAAGCCCGGTGGGCAGTAGCAACGGCAGCAGTGCTTTTGGCCATTGTACTTGTGTTGCAGTAGAGAAGTACTCCGGCCTGATCTTTTTTAAATCCCCGGCAGGTGCGGGTGAAGCTTCGAATATTGCAGGGTAAAACTTCAGCCGCAATTTTTCATGAAAAGATGAGGTGCTATCGAGGAATTGCAAGTGGTTCGCCATGCCCGTTCCGGCGATGGCGTTTAGTTGTAATTGGGTGTGCATAGTGGGTATAAAAACCGCCGCCAGGTTACTGGCTTTGTCCCGCTGGTTCAGCTTTGCTTTCATACGTGCCGCATCTGAAGCGGCTTCATCGTCGCCCAATTGCTGCATGGCATAATACCACAGCCAACTGAACGATTTTTCGGGTAAGCGATAGGTGGCGAATTGTGGATAGTGCGCATAAAATTTAGTCATCGTTTGCTGCTTGTCCGTATCCCATTTCATGTGGTAGCCATCGCGCTGTTTTACAATCGTGCTTAGCGCTTCAGGCACCGGATATTTGTTAGCCACGTAGTTGTTTACGCTTGCAGGTAGCAAGATGGTTAAGGTTACCCATAATGCCACGAACAATAAGGCATTAAAGGCAGAGGATTTGTTGAGCGAGGAAACGAGGAGGCCGAGTACAAACCAAAAAGCGATATACAATACACTGATGATACAAATGCCTGCGAACTGCGCATTCACGGGTATAGCCAGCACGATTGCAGCCGCAGCTAACAATATTGCCAGCAAGGCATATACTACGACGGCGCGAACCGCAAGTTTATGTAACAGGAACTTCAGCGATGAGCCGGATTGTACTGCTACCAGCGACCATGTGCCAGCTTCCTTTTCCTCCGACAGCAGGTTGAAGGTAAACGAAATAATGAGTAGTGGAAAGAGGTAGATGATCACAAATCCAAGATCGAGATTTCCGGATGCCAGGGTTGCCGGGTTGTTTAAATCGGTATCGTACTTTTGAGCTTCGAGGCCGCGGATATTTACTGCCTGCATAGCGGGGTTAACATCGCGCTGGCCAACAGAAATTGCGGCCAATTTATCGGGCTTATTGATTAATGCGAAGCGTAAGTAGTACATGAGTAGCCCCATGTCGGTGCTGAAGTATTTAATGTTGCGCCCAATATGATCGTGTTGAAACTCGTGGATAGCTTCAATTGCTTTTTCTTTTTTTGCCAGGAACTGTTGGCCGATAATAATGCTTACGGCTCCGGTAAGTAAAACCAGTACCAAACTGGCGATAACGGTTTTTGATTGAAGAAAATTCTTAAAGGCTAAAACATGCATAGTTAAATCGCTTTTGCTTTTTTGGCACTCCGGAGAATGATTAAGATTGTTAGCGTACTCCATAACGCAAGAGCAGCCAGTGCTGCGGCAGCATTTTGGAATAGTACTCCCCTTTGAACATGGGAGTTTTCGAAATCCGGAAATGCCTGCCAATGATCGCGGCTGATGCTAAATGGCTGCTCGTTATCCCTGGGCTTTGTGTTAGGAATGAGTTTAATCTGAAGTGCATTCATCTCCTGCGCAAGCCGATATCGATACCGCTCTGCCGCACTTTGAAAGTTGGTGTATGAATAAAAGTCGGTACCTGAAAAAACGGAAGAGATGACCTTGATTGCGGCAAGCGGATTTATCCACGCAGTGCTGTTTGCGAGGGCATTTTGTTTTTCGTAAGTCTGCAACAGTGATTGCAGGTGGCCATTGTAGATAGCTGCGCTGAGGCGTTCGCCTTCCTGCATTATGAAGCCGCTATAATTAAATGGCAATTGCTGGATGGAGTCAACCTGGTGTGCACGGAGCACGGAATCTTTAATGGCTTTGTAGTGAGGATCGTCCGGGTTATGACTGTCGCCAGCTTCAATTAGATCGCTTTCGATTGCCGTTTCAAATTCCACCTTTGATGCCCCCGGATAAACAGTGCCGCCAATCGCCTGTGTTATCCTGGGCAGCAGGATTGCAAATACCAGCCAGAGTCCGAGTAGTTTAAACAACCCTTGACGCGCGCTGTTACTGCTTGTGGAAACAGTAACAGCTATCGTGCTAATAACCCAATACAACAGGAAATAGGCGAGGGTGATTACTGCCAATCGCAATAGCACCTCAGCGCCCACTTCATCATGATTAGTGAGTGCAAGCAGCACACATGATACGATGATTACCGGTGTATAAAACAATATTGACACGCTCATCAGTCCAAGGGTTTTTCCTACAATGATTTCCATCCAACTTGCCCCTTGTGTCAATACCATTTTCAATGTGCCATTCTCCCGGTCGGCAGCTACAGCGCCAAATCCAAGAAAAAAAATGATCAGCGGCAGGATGACCTGTAACAACATTGCCATGCTAATTTCTCCAAAACGCAATAGCCCTGTTGAGAACCCGGCCTCAGAAAAGTTGACCGTATTTTGTTTATGTGCTTCCAGGAAGATTGCACTTCCTGTGAAGCTTTCGAGGCCAAAATCGAAGATGCTAAGTGGATGTTTTGTACGGAAAGCAAATGTGCCAAAGTGTGCCATTCTGTGCGGATGTTTGTCGGGATTTGACTCCCAACTTTCACGTGCTTTATGCTGGTAAGATTCGCGAATATCATTCTGCACAACATAGTTGCTGTAACCGGTAATTGCCGCGTATGCCAGCAGCAAGCCAAAAACAATAAGGGTGGCAAACAGGGCACCTGACTTAAAAGTGGTTGTGCAAAATTGTTTGGCAATCAACAATACATTCCTTCTTTGCATGAGGCTTGATTAGAATTTATAAGTTGCAGTGAACATGATGTTGCGCGGGGCACCCGGAAACAGGCGGAGGTAATTCTGTGCCCCGATCCAATACGTTTTGTTGGTCAGGTTGTTTACGTTTACCGATAACTGCATGTTGCTTTTCCCCGGCTCATAGTAAACGGCAGCATCAAAGATTGTATATGCAGGCACACGGAAGGCGGTCGTAAACCAGGGCACCTTATCACCGCTGTATTGCACACCGAGCCCTATACCTGTATTGCCTAGCATCGAGCCTGAATGAATATTGTAACGGGTCCAAAGGTTTGCACTATTGAAGGGAGTATTCTGTTTTCTTGTTTCAACCAATGAAGGGTCATTGTCTTTCAGGATCACAGCGTCTATATAACTGTACGACGCATTTATTTGCCAATTGGGTAGCAAAAATCCGGCGATGTCCATTTCGAAACCCCTGCTTCGCTCTGCACCGCGGGTGGTAAGCGAGTCGGGAAAAGCAGGAACATTAGCATTGAGCAAAATGTTCTGCTGGTTGATTTCATAAACAGCCGCGTTTAACTTTATTGTGTTGTTGAATAGTCCACCTTTTAATCCCACTTCTTTAAGGTCGCTTGTCAGGGGATCAAACTGGCTGCCGGGTTTTAACGAGGCGGTGTTGGGCATCAAAGTAACTGTGTTCACCTGCGGCTGAAATCCTTGCAGGTAAGTGCCGTAGACATTTACGTTTACTGTAATTGCATATGTCAGGCCCACCCTTGGTAGTACAAAACTATTTTCGGCTTGTAACGGGTTGCCGGATTTGTAATTGGTTATGTCGCGAAAGAATTCGTTTCTGAGGCTAAGCAATAAGGTGAACCTGTTCCATTGTAATTGCTCCTGGATGTATATGGCATTAGTGGTGGTTAGTGCAGCCGGTAAGGCAGTTCTTACATTCAGGGTATAGTCGTCGGCGTTGCGTATGGTATATGTTGGATTGTTGAGATCGAAGTGGTTTACATTCGGTTTAGGTAGAAGCTTTCCGGAGATTGTTGTTGCCTGGTAATTTGCTGCGTTCGCCAACACAAATGAGGCTGCAACAGAGCCGTCTTTCAACAAATAGCCCCGCGCGGCATTTTGACCACCTCCCTTGAATTTGTTCCAACTGTGCAGGTCATAACCAATCAATAATTTGTGAACGGCTTTGCCGGTTTCAAAATCAAAGTTTAAATAAGTGTTCAGGTTGTCGATGTTCCAGAATTGCTTGCGTTGTACAAACTGCATCGCAGCGAGGGAAGTTACCGGGGCATTGTTGAAGTCCACTGCAAAGGCGTTGGTTGTGCGGTGCTCCTGCAGGTCCTCAGTCCAGGTTTGCTTCATGTACGAGGTGGTGAGGGTAATGTGCTTGCTGAATTTATGCGAGAGGTTGCCCGTAATCACAAAATCCCTGGATTGAAAGAAGTCGTTGGGTGCACCAAGGTTCAGGCTGATGGGCGTGCTGGCAAGGTTGGTTACCCCCGCGATAGCACCAAAGATTGGCTGACCCCGGTCGAGGTTGCCCCGCATGTTGCTGAGGATAAGCTCAACATTTATAGCGGTTTTTTGATCCGGCAAGTACGTAAATGAAGGGGATAGCAGGAACGACTTATTACCTACCATGTCGCGGTAACTCCTTGCTTCCTGGTAGGCACCGTTCAACCGGTACAGCAACGTTTTTTCCTGGTTAAGCGGACCCGTGAAGTCGAGTGATCCACGTATGGTACTGAAGCTGCCGGCAGCCAGCCTGATTTCTCTCCTGTTTACGTTTAAAGGTTTTTTAGTGACGAGGTTTATACTGCCGCCGGGATCAACAGACGCGAAGGTGGCGCTTGCTGGTCCTTTAATCACCTCTATGCGTTCGATGTTGGTGGTAAGTGGTTGTAAAAAATAGTATTGGCGTGTACGCATGCCATTAATGATCTGCCCCTCTTCGTTTTGACTTATTCCGCGAATGGCATACTGGTTATAGAAACTCGATGGAATAACACCACTTGCAGATTTCACAGCATCTGCCATTTGAAAAGCCTGGCGGTCTGCGATCAACTCTTTTGTGACCGTAGCAATGGCTTGCGGAATATCCTTGTTTAAGGCGGATGTTTTTGTTGCACCAAAGGAGTATTCGCTATGGTATCTCTTTGAAGTTCTTCCGATCACTTCAACGGTTTGTAACTGTTTGCTTTCTGGTATAAGCACTGCAATGAATGGTTTTGTGTTGCCGCCTGTAAGGTTGATCACTTCAGTAAGTGTTTCATAGCCGATGTGTGAAACTTTTAGCGTGTACCTTCCTGGTTGGAGGTTCAAGAACTTAAACTCACCATTGATGTCGGTTGAGATGGTTGTTTGAGATTGACCTGAAAGTATTACTGTGGCTCCGGACACGCTTTCCTGGTCTTCGCTGCGAACAATTCCATTAAACGTAAGCTGGCTATAGGCTGTACCGCTAATCACGAGCATGATGATGAAAAAGGTTATGGGTTTCATGTTTGTTTAATCGTGTATGCTGAGGTTTCTACTAAGGGGTTCATCACCGTATTACCGGGTTATTCTTCTAACTCGAAAGGTCAGGCGTTTGCATGTTAGCGCTTCGATGATCAATAAGACATCCGGTAGCATGGCAAAGCAGGCCGGGCATGTACGGCTGTATACAACGCGGTTATCCGTCACCGGATACGTGGATTGACGCTGTCGATAGTTGAAAGAAATCGCCTAGATCGTTTCCAGGTAAAGGTTTTGCAGCCCGGTGGCAGTGATATCGACGGTGTTGAGTGTATGTACTAGTTTTCCGCTTTTCATGATGCCGATGTGACTGGCGACATTTACCGCGTTAAAGATGTCGTGGGTTGCCATGAAAATCGCTTTGCCTTCTGCTGCCATGTTTTTGCAAATGGTGGTAAACTCAGCTGTGGCTTTCGGATCAAGTCCTGAAGTTGGTTCGTCCATCAAAATGGCATCGGCATTTTTTGCCAGGGCTATCGCAATGCCAACCTTTTGCCGCATTCCTTTCGAGTATGTGCCAACTTTTGTTGGATGTGCTTCGTGCTGCAAACCTGCGCGCGTCAACAAATCGGAGAGCTGATCGGGTGGGTAGGTAAACCCTGCAAGACGGCTAAAGAAATCAAGATTTTCTACACCGGTTAGATTGCCATAAAGCATGACAACTTCTGGTATGTAGGCAATGAATTTCTTTGTAGCAATATCGTTAGGACGAACTTCTATGCCATTGATTTTGGCGCTTCCTGAAGTCGCTGAAGTGAAGCCTAGAAACAGGTTGATGGTGGTTGTTTTGCCGGCTCCGTTTTGACCGAGCAGGCAGAATATTTCACCTTTGTTAATGGTAAGATTTAGTGCATCTAACGCCGTATGCTCACCGTAAGATTTGGTAAGCCCAATTGCCTGGAGCATGGGAATGTATTTAGCTGAATAATAGACAATGCTTATGCTATCTCGTTTAGTTAAGCGATCTTTTTTGGACCAGGCCGCAGTTTGTTAATTGTAAATCCTTGCCCGCCCGGCTGAGTCAGGTGGACGGACGCCGCGGTATACCATTACTGGGCAAAATAAGCCAGCAAGGGCTTAATTACACAACACTGAGTGCTTATGAGCAAGTCTGGTAAAGATGGAGATCAGCTAATTGAAGGTGGGCCACGTCCCGAAGAAGTAGCACCAATAGAGGTAACAAGGGGAGCATTGTAGTCACTATATCCAGGTGAGAGCTGTGGTAGGGCAGGGGCCAACCCATAGTGAACGCTTTGATCGAAGGCTTTAACCAGTTCGTAGTCACAGATGGCACAAGCGGGAGCACCAAAGATTTTGTTGTTTTGAGAAGTTTTTGCAATGGATTTTAGCGGCTCATGCCGGTGTGCTGTTTTCACCACATGAACGAAACAAAACATTACCAACAGGAACCCGGCTATAAGCTGGCTACGCAGTATGTTGTTTTTTGACTTCACGGTGCGAAGGTATGGGTTTGTTGAAATTTTTGCAACATCGTTGAAAATATTTCTTTGCGCCTCGACCAGCCTCGGGGTGAGTAGATAGACAAAGGTGACATACGTGCTGTTGCAGTAGCGAGACCCTACTTTATCGAATTTGCTATAACAAACACCTGATTTATCATATAGGGATTGTTGAAACCGCAGATGGAGAATATGCGAAATTGTATTATCGTGCCGGAGCAAGCTTTATTGAAGCTTTTGAAATTTTAGAATATTAACCGTTTTTAACAAGGTTGTTCATTTAATCTTTATTAAGTTTGTTTCATGTCGGGTAACGAAAAACATATTTCTTCACCAATGCGCAAGTACCACGTTGTACTTGATACCCGCGATAGTTATACCTGTTCATTTACTGAATTTTTACCCTTCAATTCAGGGATGTATTACTACTCAAGCTTCAAAGCCTTTAAAACTTTAACCCCGGCCTAAACTCTTCTTCCGGGTCCGGGGAAGTCCATCTTTTACGTATTGTCATCTTTCGGAATTATTGCAGCGGGATAGTTTTCTTTCTTCAACTGTAACGCTATTGTTGCAATGGCAGCATGCTGACCTATCTGCTATAAATCCTGTAGAAAAAAGCAAGTATGCTTAGGGCAACCGCCATTGCAAAAAAAAAACTTTCCGGCGCAGATGATTTACATATGCTCAATCAATGTCGTTTAGTTAAGCCGATTATGTAATTTGTTTGCCCAGCTACTTCCAGTGGTACAAGAGTGCGACGCAACGATGTCCTATAGAATTCCTGTGGCCGGGTCCATAAGAATTTGCTTAAGTAAACGGCATTGTATCCTCAATTGTGAACACAAAATTTTTCTCCTATGAATACAGTAATTTCTCCCTACTACGGATATCTAAAAACTAAGGCAAAGCGGCTCTGGAACATTAAGAATTTTGCCAGGAGTAGGAGTTTAAACATCGAGAAATACGAGTTATTGGGCGCACACCTTATTGCACTGGACCCGGTTAAAAGCAAATTGGTGTATGCAGCCAGGACGCCGGGCTCTTCATCGTGTTTAATTGTTGACCTGGCAAAATGTGAGCAGTGTATTATTCGAAAGGTATATGGTCCTATAGATGCAGGAGAATTAAAATTCAAAAAGGTAAATCTATTTCTTAGAAAGGTATTTCTACAATTAATATATAAGGGTAATTCAGGTAAACTTTCTCTCCTCTTATTTGATAGCCAAACAGAAGGATGCGTTAACCTTGAACAACTTGAAGTTAAAGCAAAACATTGGCAACGGCTGGTGTCCAGCGCGCTGCCTGTTCAAATTCAGGATCGGGCATAAATTGAGCTAGTGAGGGTTTCCATTTTGCAATTAGTGTTCGGGAAAATTCTTCATTTCTGATGATTAATCACAATTAATAATACAAACAATGAAACAAACAAAAGGTGCTATTACCATAGCGCACGATGATTACGAGACATTAAGTGCTTACGTGAAAGGATTAAAGTTTGTTAAGGCATTCGATAAAAGCAATGCGGCCTTACTGAATGAAGAGCTAAAGAAGGCTACCCTAGTAAAAAAAGAAGATTTACCGAACGATGTGGTGAGGCTTAATTCGAGGGTCATTATAAAAGAAGGGACTAAAAGCAAATTGATCGAATTGGTTTTGGTTGTTCCTGAAAAAGCCGACATCAAGGAAAAGAAAGTTTCTGTATTCGCGCCTATCGGAACTGCATTGTTGGGCTTCAGGCAAGGCGAAAAAGTGAAATGGGATGTGCCCGCCGGAAGTAAAACTTTCACCATTATGAAAGTGGAGAACCAGGAATCCGTCAAACCTTAATATTTACTTTATGAACTGGTTATTGATTGCTATTCTTGTGCTCCTGGTCATGTCTGTCATCGGCTTGCTTGTTAAACAACTATTCGACAGGCGGAAAGACAGAAAGATTTTTGATGAGTACCTCGAAAACCAACGGACGTTAAAGTTCCATCAACGCACTAGAAACAGCAGGCACTAAGTAGCGCTCTGTTCCACATCGTCAAAGCTGCTGGTCTTAAAAGGGTCTTATTTCAGATCGTATTCTATGAGGCCGTATAGTTTAGACGGTTATCAAGTTCCTAAACCCATTAGAGTAGTTGCTATGGGTGATGCACCATTTACCACCCTTATAATCCGGGTGCTAGGATTTTTGTTTGTGGGCTTGTTTGTTACGACTTATTGGAGAAGCGCCAGCAAGGCAAAGGTCAACAACGAAATATTGCTTGCTAACTTTTGTGCTGCAAATACGCTTTAACTTGAAGCAAAAGAGTCCATAAACAACCGTTTTCTCGGGATTGATAAAATGAATTTCACCTCACTTTATGTCAATTTTACCGGGCGAAAAGAAATGGTTCAGCTCATTGAAATCTCGCAATAAAGGCGGCAACGCCGAGGGCACGGGACAATGCTGTTTACGAATAATTAACCGGCAAGGCTGTCCTGGTTGAAAAAGAATAAGTCAACTCGTTATTGAGTTAGCCCTCCCACGCAATAAACCCTTGTCGCATCTTATACTGTACGGTTATAACGAAGGTATGCAGGCTTGTTCAGCTTAAACAATTTGAGGTGGGCAGCTTTGATTAACGAACATATACAGCAATTACTTCGTCGTGAAATGTTCAACGCTAAGTATGCATATTACGTAAGCACGTGCCAGTTTTCTGCAACGACGGGTTCTGCAAACATTAACGGTATGAAATTGGTTGACACCTGACGGAAACTAAACTATAGTCATGAATTTACGATCGGGCCTACTGGTGATGCTTTGTGTTGCTTTAACCGTTTTTTTTTATCTGTATCTGAACGCAAGCTCTTTAAAGGATCGTTTTGGCGCGATCTCGGGATCTGCTGAAGGTAACGTGGTACGGGATGGTAGGACTGGACATTCCAACCGCTTTGCAAGGGCAGTTAGTAGCACTATTGCCATCGAGCGTGCCTGGCAAATGCCTGAAATACTTAAGGAGATTTCCGGCTTGGCCTATGTTGATGAAAACCGGTTTGCTTGTATACAGGATGAACTGGGTACAATCTTCATTTATAACACTTCTACGGAAATGGTTGAAAAGGAAATTAGATTTGGTGTCGTTGACGATTATGAAGGTATTGCAGTTGCCGGTGATGCAGCTTATGTTGTAACGAGCAATGGCAGGATTACGGAAGTGAGTGGTTATCGCGGTGACAAACCGAGTACAAAAATTTATGCTACAGCTCTCACTGCGAAAGAAAACGTTGAAGGACTTTGTTATGACCCTAAAACCAACAACCTGCTGTTGGCCGTAAAAGACGAGGATCGTCGCAGCAACGACTATAAAGGTATCTACGCATTTAATCTTAGCAGCAAGGAGTTTGATGCCAGGCCAGCTTTCACGATCGACCTTAATAGTGAGTTGTTTGCAACGGGTAGCAAAAAAAAGTCGAAATCCTCTTTTTATCCTTCCGGAATCAGTGTTCACCCTCAAACAGGGGACTTATATATTGTTGATGGGCGAAGACCCCGGCTATTGGTGCTCGACAGGTCCAACAAAATCAAGTCAGTTACTACGCTAAACGATAAGGCCTTTTCACAACCGGAGGGTATTGCGTTTAATCCTGCGGCAGAACTTTTTATATCTAATGAAGGCACAAAGCATAGTGGCAACATTTTAAAAGTTAGACTGCAGTAAAGCGGTCTCTAATTGAAAGTATGTTATAGTTGTGCGGTATCTCTGAAGGTGAAGCCGGAGACTTAAGTGAGCCGTTTTGAATGCCGTGTTACTGTTCTCAAGCCGGTCACCAGGCCGGGAGTCGTTAGTTGTATTTTCGCAAGTTTGTAACGCAGGGTTATATGGCCGAATGTGTAACTTAAAGGTGTGCGGCTTTCCGTTGAAAGCACCTAATCAGTAAACTATGTTTTTCCGCTGCTGAACTTAGGGCATATTTTTTGGAACAACAACCATTTTACATTCAACCCGATCATCATGGCCGAAAAGCAGAAAAAGTTAGGTATTCACACGGTACCTGTACCCATCAAAGGACCAGGGAACGCAATTATGCAGAAGGAAGTTCAATTCGAGGTTACTGAAAGCCAGGACGTGTTGACTGCTGTACCCATGTTGAGTACCGATGAAATGGTGATTGCAAACCTCCCGGATGCATTGCACTTTAGAATTGTCGATGGACAGCCGGTGTCTACAAAAGGCCCTCACGACGGAAATTTTCACGTTATACAGGATCTCGCTGCCTTGCTAAACTATCAATCCTCCTTAGGCGAATAAAGATCGCAAACAGAAGGTTGATGCTTGGGACTAGCCACGGCGCACTCAACAACAACAAACTTTTTAACAGAAGGAATGTTGAAAACTGACGAAAATGCTTCTGCTATTTTTCGCCCTACTTGTACAGCAAGCCGCCTTTGCCCAAAAGATTAATGGGGTGAGGTTTACGAATGATTACAAAGATGTATATCACCTTGCATTGATTATCTATACCCCTGACGGTAAAATGCAAACAAGGGTCAGTAATCTTGATCCTGGCCAGGAAAAAATGTATGTCCTGCCACCTGGAACCGAAATATTTGTTGCTGACTGGAAAGCGGAGCAGTATGTTATGCAGGGAAACGACGTCAAAGTAAACGGTGCTAAACCAACAATCGTTTTGAAAGATAGGGGGAAGTATCCATTCCCCTAAGCACCCTGAAGGCCAGAATGGAAAACCCTGCCAAAGGAGGGGAGCCGATCAAAGAGGTGACCATGTAAGGGTATTGTTAATCGATCCTTGTCGTAAACCAACAGGACCTCAATGCAATGGCACACTGTTGGTGTCTAACAGATAAAACACAGTTCATGCAAACTCAGCAACCAGATCAAAGCTCAGATGTTAATCCGGAGACCGGGGTAAAGAAATTTAATCTTCAGAGCGAAGACATGGCCAATCTCGAAAAGGCCTTGACCGCGGAAGAAGAGGAAGTGCTCAACAGGGGCGAGATTACCAATAATGACGGCTCCGTGATTGAAACCCTGGATACCGCCTTTCACGATAAGCCCGGATACATTAGCGATCATAGTCCAGCCGGAAGCAACAGGGCTGAATATTATGAAGCACGATCCGATGGTCAGAGCGACAGCGATGAGGAACAGGAATACCTTAACAAACAACGGGGAAAGGCAGAATAATCCTTGCCGGTGCCGTTGTTGTTAGCCGTGGCAATTCTTTGTCGAACCTGGCCGCTACGGCATTGTTAACTGCGGCATTGGTCTCACCAGCGCCTGGCTTAAGCAGGTGTTACTTTCTTTAACTTATTCTTTTTAAGCGCATACAGCTGCAGGTGACAACACCTGCAGCTGTATTTTTTCAAAACCTCCGCTCAGCAACTCTAACACTCAATCCACATCATGTGTCTTTAGCCTAGCGATTCAGTTGATCTAACTGGATGTACCATGCTTTACCTGCACTTAAAGACTACTCCCAGGGCCGCCGATTCAGCAGCAATGACATCTCATAAAAGTCACTGAAGTAAATGGGATCCATCCCATCAAATCGTGATCACACGGTCCCTTGCCGCCATCCTCCATATTGACGCTGCTTCGTGATCTTCAATGATATTGGCCCGGTCGTATAATGCACAGGTTGGACAGATGTGAAAAGGTACCCCGTACAAAACATCGCCGACATTACGGTTGTGGCCAGCTGGTAGTGCCAGGACAAGGTGTTCTTCGCTATGACTGATGAACTTTGCGTTCGGTTCATTGATGAACCAAACCCGCCGGTCAATTGGGTTTTCTGAGGCTATTGATTTATGACCCAGGTCAACGCAAACAGTGGTGTCATCGATAAGCGAGATGATCCTGCTCACTACCAGTGCAGCAGGTTTAAACTTCATATCCGGATAAAGGTTGGCGTACCCATTATCCCAATAAACAAAGGTGCCCGGACTCGTTTGTATATTCTGCCTTGTTGCATGCGCCGGGTAAGTTGGAGAACCACCCATAACAATAACCGGATCGTTCCCCATGGTAGTTCTGAAATGCTGTTGCAACGCTTCCACTTTTTGAAATGCTTCACCGGATCTTTGTTGGCGTACTTGTAAGTCAGCATCTACAATATGCCCATCATATGCATGGATGCCGATGATGTTCAGTCCGGCTAAAGACCGGCTTACTTCAAGCAGTTCCATAGCCTGCGCCAGTTGAGCCCCTGTTCGGTTCATACCCACATTAAGGTCAATCAGGGCAGTTATTGTTACCCCTTCTTTCTCTGCGCTCGGGGCCATCTTCGTTGCATTGGGTATGCTGTCTACGAGGCAAGAGAAAGTGGTACCGGGAAATGTGGTAATCAGCTCAATAAACCGTTTCAGCTTGGGACCGACAGGCTGGTATGCAAGGAGCACATCAGTCGCATTGCAGCTGGCGAGCATTTCAGCTTCTGGTATCGTGGCACATTTAAACCTGGAAATACCTGCTTTCATCATAAGCCCTGTAACTTCCGCCGACTTATGTGTTTTTGCATGTGGACGAAGTCGGGCGGGGTCGCCCACCATTTCCAGAGCTACCTGGATGTTCTCGTTTACACGTTCCGGATAAATCACCAGGGCAGGGGTGTCAATGTCTTCGATGTTGTCGATCAGGTACCAGGAATTGTTGTCTGGATTCATCTGTGAAAAATTATAGGCAATAAATGGGTGAATTCGATTAAGTAGTATGTGCGAACAGCATACACGTGAGCCAAAGGTAATTGTTGTGGGCACTTGAAATATGAGGTCACCGGGGTAGCGGGATGTTGACCATGAAGTTCCTGGTTAAACATTTTAGCCGATAAGCCCACTACAGCTCTTCAAAAAAATCACCAATTAGGGTTTCACTGCCGTATATTGCCGCTTCCCATTATTACTCTCGTTATTTTGAGTTTGTGCCCTAGTAAAACAATAATTTTCTCACAACATCGTTAACGGGGCTTAAGTATTCATTATGTCAACCATACTGGCGGAAGTAGAAGTCGCCGAATTAAAATCAATGACCCCTGCTTATGAACTTGTTCAGGCAAGTTCATGGAAACGGTTTGCCAATTACGTGGTTGACCTAGTGTTTTTGTACATGATCATGTTTTTTTGGGGAGTTATTATAGCGCTTGCCTCACCGGAAGTACTTGAATCGATTGATGAAAGTGAAAATGTATTTGGCAGCTTTGCTGATCGTATTATCGGCTTATTGGTTTATGGTCTTGTGATGAGCCTTATTGAAGCAATCTTCCAGGGAAAGTCAATTGGAAAATTCATTACCGGAACAAAGGCCGTAAATGCAAACGGTTCAACGATTTCGTTTGGCAAGGCATTCGCCCGTGGATTTTCGCGCGCGGTACCATTCAATGCTTTCAGCGCATTAGGAAACCCATGTTATCCCTGGCACGACAAGTGGACGGACACCTACGTGATAGATGAGAAGGCAACGCGCAGGCACAACGAAATGCTCCGTAGTAATTAGCGGCTTTGGCCTGGATTACTGCCAATAACAAGCAAGCTCGCCCACCCGTGAAGTAATATATTGCTACAAATGCAAGTCAGCTGTTGGCTTGCATTTGTTGTTTACAGGATATCGCCAACATAAACCCTTAGCCCGGTTGAACACCGGGCTAAGGGCCAGAGGGTATTGTGAGCTTGTTTGGTGTAATCATTAATAACGTCCATCTAAATGTATTGCCTAAACGCTGAAACTTCTCATAGCCTTCCAACGTAATATTCTCTTGTAAATACTTATAGCAACGACACCATCGCTAAAGCTATTCGCTCCTGAAGTAAGTCGATTGGGGGTGTCAGCGATGGTATCTGTTCTGTTTACTAGGGATACAATCCCCGGGCTTATAGCTAACACCTCAACCCATACCAACAACTGCTCATCCTCCCCCGGATTTAGACTTTCCAGGTGCATGTACCGGCTAATCATGGCATCACAAAACGTAGCACCTTAACGCTTCACATAAATATGTGATTGACGCTAGCGACAATACCATCTAATTTAGTATTCATAACAAACCTTAATGCCCCATTAATCAAAAACGTTTGGCGCACGAGCGGCAATCAGCATCTTGGATATCGTGTAGCTAGGTTTGTAGTGTACCGGACTGAAGTAAGTCTTATAAGCATTGCTTCCCGACCGTTAGGCCGTCGAACGAACGCTTCAAAAACCTATAAGGCCGTGAAGAACAAATCAGGTTAGGTGCAACTGGCATAGACGGCACCACTGGGTTTTCAAAAGGTAGTTCCGTAGGAAGGCTTCCTTCGTAACGCGAAGTCTTGCACCTTGTACAACCAGTAAAATCGGGATCGGAGGTTCCGGCGTAATGAAGATACATTTTCAAACCAATGGGGGATTTGCTTACCTGCCCGGGATGAGCAAACCATTTACAATAGATACCACCAACGAAAATGCTGAAGCCGCCGATCAGCTGGAAAACCTTGTACAAGAAGCGCGGTTTTTTGAACTACCAACACACAGCAGCACGCTAAGCAAAGGTGCCGCCGATTTTATAACTTATACCGTCACTGTTGAAGATGGGCCGCGTGCGCATACGATAACCGCGACAGACCCTGTTGGTGACGAGAAGCTACATCAGCTGATCGCCAGGCTCCGTAACCTGGCTCGTTCAGCACCTCACTGACCCTCACTCTTGGCAACCATTCTAATCTTTTAATATTTAATGAGAAAGCAATGAAACATCAACATGCTTGCAAAGGTGGCAAATGTATATGCCACGTTATTCCCCCACATATCTTAGAAAACATCGTAAAAAACGGAAATGAAGAACAGCGTGCAAAGGCTTTGCGAACGCTGGAAATTGACACAGCATTACGTGCCGAGCGTGCTGCACAACAAGAGCAAACGCAGGAAGTTATCCAAGGTGAAGCTAAACAGACGACCGATAACGCAACACTGCAATCTGCGGCTGGTCCATGCAAAAATCGTCTGATGCACAATGCCGAGAACCTTACTCTTCTTCCCGGTAAGCTGGTTCGGGGCGAGGGACAAGCCTCTAATAGCGACGTCGCAACCGACGAGGCTTACAATGGCTTTGGCGCAACTTTCGACTTGTTCTGGGACCAGTTCAAGCGGAACTCTATCGACAACAAAGGCATGGATATGATCGCAACGGTTCACTACGATTATAGTTACAACAACGCTTTTTGGGATGGTAAGCAGATGGTATTTGGTGATGGCGATGGGTATACCTTTAATCGCTTTACGGTAGCCATTGATATCATGGGCCATGAGCTTGCCCACGGAGTAACAGAATTTACTGCTGGGCTTGAGTACCATGATCAGCCCGGCGCACTGAATGAATCTATTTCCGACGTATTTGGTTCGCTCGTTAAGCAGCGCGCACTAAACCAAACCGCCGACCAGGCCGACTGGATCATTGGTGCAGGCCTGCTTGCATCCGGAAGAAACGGTGTTGGCCTGAGATCGATGAAAGCGCCAGGTACCGCGTACGACGACTGGTTACTTGGTAAAGATCCCCAGCCCGACCACATGAGCAAGTATGATCGTACAACAAGCGATAATGGTGGTGTACACATCAACTCTGGTATCCCCAACAAGGCGTTTTACCTGGCTGCGATAGGGCTGGGCGGCAAAGCATGGGAGCGGGCAGGTAATATCTGGTACCAGGCGCTTATTGACCCCAGGCTTACAGCCACAGCCCAGTTCCAGGACTTTGCAGACATTACTGCTGACGTTGCCGGCAAGCTCTATGACGAGAGTGTTCAGGCGATCATCATCAAGGCCTGGAAATCAGTTGGTATAAACGTTGTTGTTCCTGAGCTTCCAATGGTGCCTTATACCGTGGTCAGCAATATTGATGGACGCTTGCAGATGTTTGTTCTTGGAACAGACAAAGTGTTGTACCATAAGTGGCAACTTGCCCCCGCAACCCACAACTGGAGTGGCTGGGCTTCGCTGGGAGGCAAGTCGAGGCAGTTTTCGGTTACCCAGCATAAAGACGGCCGTTTGGAAGTATTTACGGTGGGATTGAAAAACGGGCTTTTTTATACGAACTGGCAATTGGCTCCCGGAACAAACAATTGGAGCGGCTGGCATGGTCTGGGCGAAGCACCCGAACCCCCAGCTTCAACTTCAGCTATTGTGCAACAGGAAGAACGTTTCGAGGGTTCAGAAGAGGTGCTTTCGAATACGCTGGAGTTAAGTCACAACTAAATAGATCCGCAATTGGCTTACAAGCCGGTAGACCAGGTGGTGCTATGGGGCTTACCCCTGAAAGCATCTGCTATTCGAACTGAGCTTTTAACAAGTGGTTCCCGCGGGCAAACCGGATAGCTGAAGTAATCGCCAAGACGGTTTAAAACGATGGTTCAGGTCATTCACCAACAAGTGAGTGGTCTGAACCATTGTTGCTTTGGTGCCGGGACCCTGTGGCGCGGACTGCAAGCAGTCTTTAAGTCCGCATCTTTATTGTCGATTTTGCGTGATAGGATTTCCCCTTAACGAACACTGAACAGTTGAAATCCGGTGCTTTCTCCCGGCAATGGCTGCTCATGTTTGTTACTAGTTTATGCCGGATTAGTATTGCCAGCCTAGTCATCTACCTTTTTTCGTCCGGGTTGGAAGGGTCGCCCATAAAACCAGTGTGGATCGAATAGCCGTCGATAAAAACGACGCACTTAGAGGAATGATTTTTTTAGTAATGAATGGCATATCATTATTAAATCAAAAATCTAAGTCATGAATAACGAAGAAAATGACCTCAATAAAACACCGATCCGGTTAGCAGGAGATGATGAACTTGCGGCAAGGCCGGTAGGTCAGGTAAATGATGATGAACTGGCGACACCTGGTGAGGTTTACGAAAATGACCTTGATTCAACAACAGGTCTTACAACTGAAAGTGAGCTAACACAACCGGACAACCATTTTACACAGCCGGATGAAATCACCGAGCTTGAAGACGACATCATCAGGAATGACACCATACCGGAAACATCCAATGATACTCCCGGGTCAATCGGGGTTTTTCCTGTTGGCGCATTTGATACCAGCAAAGACTATTAGGTACGTTGTGCTTTTTGGTTTTATTAATGCCCGTAGGTCAGTTTGTATAGTCGACTGGATCTACGGGCATTTGTATGTGTGTCAGGTTAATCAACAATGCTGCAGGGCGTGTGGCGGCCACGAATTTGTTTGATCAATGAGTTGGCTGCGCTCTACACAATTGGGTTTATTTTGCTTTAAATCCATTTAAATGCGAAAAAAACTGGTGGTTACATGGTTGCTCCTGAGCTGCATTTTTGCAACCCGCCTTTTGGCGCAGCCGGCAAAGCGATACGACATTACCAAATATGGGGCTACAGGGGATGCCATCACACTAAACACTCCAAAAATCCAGGCAGCAATTGATGCTTGTGCAAACAATGGCGGGGGAACGCTGGTGATACCGAAAGGTGTTTTCCTGACGGGTTCACTGTTTCTCAAGCGCGGTGTAAACATCGAAATGTTGCAAGGAGCTGTCCTCAAGGGTTCAACCAATATCAAAGACTATCCAAAGGCAAACACCCGTATCGAGGGACATTTCGAACCCTGGCCAGCTGCACTTTTAAATGGCGATAGGGTAGATAGTCTTCGCATTACCGGCCCTGGAACATTCGACGGAAGTGGAGAGCCATTTTGGAAGTTGTTTTATAGCCAACGTGACCTTGATAGTAAAACAACCAACCTCAACGTAGAGCGTCCGCGGCTTACTTTTCTACAGAACTCGAAAAACGTAAGTATCAAAGGCATTCATTTCAAGAATTCCGGTTTCTGGAACCTGCATATGTATCGTTGCAAAAATGTGGTGGTAGACAGTTGCCAGTTTACGGCATTGAATGGCCCCAAGCCAAACAATGCGCCAAGTTCGGATGGCATAGATGTGGATTGTTCGCAGGATGTAACCATAAAAAAATGTTTCTTTTCTGTAGGAGATGATTGCATCGCCCTGAAAGGCACGAAAGGTCCATTTGCTTTGCAGGACACCGCAAGTCCACCCGTTGAGCGTGTGCGCATTGAAGATTGTGTATTTGAAGCAGGTGGCGGAATCGTAACCTTTGGAAGTGAGGCAACTATTGTTCGTGACGTATATGTCGAGCGCTGTACAACCCGCAAGCCAACCGTTTTGCGGTTAAAACTGCGGCCTGATACCCCACAACAATATGAAAATGTGTTTCTAAACGACATTACGCTTGAGGGCAGTGCCGGTGTTATTTTTAAGGTTGATCCCTGGACCCAGTATTTTGACCTGAAAGGCCAGCCACCACCAAGGTCGGTGGTAAGAAACATCATTATTGCTAATGTAAAGGGATCTGCAGGTTCGTTTGGAAAAATAGTTGGGCACCCGCTTACAGAAATCAGCAACATCGTGTTAAAAAATGTTGATGTTAAACTTGCTGCTACAGACTTTGAGTTGAGTCCGTTTGAAGGACTGAAGTTTGATAATGTAATTGTAAACGGTAGGCTAATGACGGTGCCGGCGCCAAACGCAACCTCTCCAAAGGCACCCTCGAAATAAGGCTAAGATTAACTTTCGTGTACTGGTCGTCTACCTATGAGATGAAGATTATATCCTTGTAAATGTGCCAACCAAGACGTATTTTGTTTCAATAATCTCAGCCTTATGAAGCTTTTTCTGTTTGCAGTTTCGATAGTCTTAACGAGGGGAGTAAGTGCACAAACCAGCAAAGAAATCCAGGGCACATGGCGGATGATCTCTTCCGTGATAACATCTCCAAACAGGGTTACTAAAATGGATAGTTCAACACACAACCTGACAAAGCAGATTGGCGACAGCACTTTCAATTTTAGTCTTCAGGGCAAAGCAACGCCAGGTTTGGTTACCAGTGGTCAAGGCCTGGCGAGCACGACGGTGATCAATACACTGAAAAATTTATACAGGCAACAACGGGAACTTTGCTTGTCGAGCCGATGGTTTTCACTTACAGGTTGAACGGGAAAATACTTACCTATAAGGGTGGTCGAAAAGATTTTCATATTGTCGAGACTTTAATAAAAGTCGAATAGCCGCGAGCGGTTTTAAGCAAAGAGTGCCAGAGCTTCCACTATAAACCTATCCTGACAACTTATCAGGGTTGGTGATCGGCAAGCTCCCTTGCTTTAAGGACTGCCTCTTCTTCGCTGTTCGCTTCTACATATATCCAGTCTACAACAATTTTCTGTTCTTCGTTGCTCGAGAATATCTCACCCGGAAAAATATCCGGATCTGTTTCCTGTTTTACTACAGGCACTTTGTCGTGTAAATAAACCTTGTACTTCATAGAATGAGTTTTTGTTAAATATAGGTGTTACAACCTGGTTAGTAAGAACTTTATTCAGAAATCGCGCCATTCACTTTTGCAGGGGGCTCGATGTGATTGCCTAGTGGCGCCGGTTGATTTTTGTTCCAAATACTGAACACATGTAGTGACTCCCCTGGAGGTGACATTAACGGCTAACACTGTCCATCAACTTGCGAGATGATAAACCGTGACTTGCTGTGGGAACAAGGATTTGCGTATTACCCACAAGTACAAATCGACACACGGCACTGTTCGTGCACTGGACTTTTAGGAAACCACAAATGGGTGCAAATAAAAAGCCGGATCGTGTATGATCCGGCTTTCCTATAATTAAAGATAGCTTAATTGAATTGCTTCGAGATATAAGTGAGCAGTTGCTCATCTGCCATCTTTTGAGCTGTGCTTTCACTAGCTTTTACGTTTTTATATTGGGGTGTTGCAGAAAGGAACTTGATAAATTGCTCCTGCACCTGGCCCGTTCCGGTAACATGCACCTCATCAACGTTTCCCATCAAGCCTACGATCTCTTTAAAAAACTTATTGGTTAATGTAATCTCCTGGTTATTTGCTGCATTTTCGTTGGAATTGCCTGCTGCTCCTGCGTTCTTTACATGTCCAAGCACGACAAGTTCGCCTTCGCCATCACCTTCTTTGCCCGCCACTATGGCGTTATGAGAATCCATCCACACACCAAACTGTTTTTTATTTTTTACTGACATACTGATTAATTTGCTCCAAGGTAGCTGCATTCAGCCAGACCTTTTACATATTGGGCTTATGTTGTGATATGCCGGTTGGCCAGGTTGATTAGATGTTGCAGGTTCCGGTCCCATATAGCTGGTTTAGGCGAATTGATTTCACATTGGCTTAGCAGAGGGGACACATGGATCACTTCCAAAACTTACGGCTCAGTTCCCGCTGATAAAGACTATGCTTTTGTTGGTAAATAGTACGCGACTTTTTTTTAAACCCCCCGACCTTAATCTTTGAAGATTGTTGAGATTGGAAAATTCATCCTAAGCTCGCGGCCTGATGTCCTACCTTAAAAAAGCTATCGTATTATAGTCACCGGAGGTACCATGTTTGAATAATATCGACCCGGTTGTATTTGATCCGTTACTCAGGCATATCGCCGCATCATCTCAACACAAAAGTCGGTGTACTCCTCAACATGCTGTGGCGGACTGGCCTGGTGCGGCTGAATGCCCTTCGATTCGGGTGTAAAGCAGAATGTTATTGTGAGGTCAAATTCTTCCAGCGCTTTCATCATTTTGTCGAACCAGCATTCGGCGCGCGGCTGAAGCCAGTGTGCCCAACTTAATCCCGTGCGTAATCTTTTAACTCCCAGCTTTCGTAGCCAGGCCACTGCCGTGTCAAGCCGGTGATCCTCAAAACGGAACCATTGGCAAATGCCAATTTCCGGGGTAAATTCCTTGAAGTATTGAACGGCCTTTTTGGGGGTGCCGTCCTCATGAAGCAACCCCATATAGAAGTGGCGGTAATAAGACGAGCCTTCTGCCTCGCGATTACGTGCTATTGCATCCCAGGCCTTTGGCAGATCGTAAAGGCTGTACCAGTGAATGCGATTTACCCGGCCGGATAGCAGCTCAAACGTTCGACGAAGGCCAAACTCCTGCACTTCCTCTGCACCAAAGGTTGAGATACCTACTTCAGTTACCCAAACCGGCAAATGCGTTACAGCCTCAAATTCTGCAATCTTTGCCGGCCATTGGTCAATGTGCCAGTAGTTCCAGTCGAGCGGAAACCCATGCACGCCAACGGCATCCAGGTCGTCTAACGCACCATAACGTTGCAGGTTCCTGATGAAGTTGGGGTCAATAGGTGAAATACCTCCCAGTACCCTTAGAATGCCGGGATTTTCTGCACGGGCAGCCTGTGCTGCTGACTTCACCATACTTGCATAGATCTTCCAGTCGGGATCGATCTCAAAAGCATAGTGCGAGTTATTATTTGGTTCATTCCAGAATTTAACAGCTTCGATCATACATTCAATTTATACTTCCTTCCTGGTTATAACATGAATAGCAGGTTGATTACCCCGGTAAACGGCATATTATAGTACAAACTTTCAACATGCGCATGCGGGAACTTGCCACCGATGAGCCTGCAGGTAAAACCTTTTAAACCAGGGTCCGTATGCCGGAAACCGCGAAGGCTGCGCTTTTACAATTTCAATATATTCGTTCTAATTCGTTTATATGCGCCTGAATGCAATTAAAATCGTTGGACTTACAATGCTGTTGTTTGCTTCTTCAGCTACCATTACTGCCCAGGTTGTAGCAGAACCTACAAACATTCCTGCCGAATGGTCGAGGCCTTACCAGCCGTTTCGGATTGCGGGTAACCTGTATTACGTTGGCACGAGCGACCTCGCTTGTTACCTGGTTGTTACCAATAAAGGCAATATCCTGATTAATACCGGCCTCGCTTCGTCTGCACCGATGATCCAAGCCAGCATTGAAAAGCTTGGCTTTAAATGGCACGATACCAGGATTTTGTTAACGACCCAGGCCCACTATGATCACATGGGTGCAATGGCAGCGATTAAAAAGTCGACGGGTGCTAAAGTAATGGTGGATGAAGGTGACGCGGGAGTTCTTGCGGATGGTGGTCGATCGGACTATGCGCTGGGTGGTGATACCAGCACCTACGCACCATTAAAGGCTGATCGTTTATTAAGGGATGGTGATACCGTTGCTTTAGGGAATGCCTACCTCCGGATGCTGCATCATCCCGGGCATACAAAAGGCTCGTGTAGCTTTCTGCTGGACGTGAAAGATGACCGCCGAAGCTACCGGGTATTGATCGCAAATATGCCTACGATTGTTACAGATAAAGCATTTACTGATATCCCGGCGTATCCTGCAATCGAAAAAGATTACGAATATACATTTGCGGCAATGAAAAAGCTCCAGTTTGACCTCTGGGTTGCGTCGCATGCAAGCCAGTTTGGGCTGCACAAAAAACGTAAGCAAGGCGACAGGTATAATCCTGGTGCTTTCAGTGATCGGAAGGGGTACGATGCCGCGCTCAAGGACCTGGAACGACAGTTTTTGAAAAAAGTAAAGGGTCGTAAGTAATTCAACATTTGCAGCACTCTGCTTATACCAACATTGAAGTGGAATGGGTTTACAGTGTATCAATCCGTCATTGCTTTGGTAGTACGTGCCGGGAGCTGCTGCGTGAAGGATTGAAGTGGAAAGCCCGGACCCCGCCCAAGCGGGGGAGGACTTGGAATGGAAAGCCTGACCCCCAACCCTTTGGGGGGCACGCCCAAATCTTCTTCCCCAACTTTTGCCCTTGTTCGATCCACTCTCATGGCTTACTTAAACACATGTTCAGGCCTTAGCTGTCTACGCCCAAGATGTGACTGGTGTGCCGTTTTTTCGCCCGGAATGCGGAAGTGTTTCGGCAGGGTAGTTTCCAAAGCGGATGTATTGCCATTTAGGTTATTTTTGTTCTTCTCCCAGTTCTTTAACCCCTTAAACAACACGCTTAAATTTTGATGGACTTCAGAGCTTATGAAGCTGCGCCAGGCATAAGTGTGATTGTACTTGCGGATGCTCCCGTATATACGCATGTTGCGGTAAGTAACGACTTTTTGCGGCTCTGGAAAATGAATAAAGCGGATGTGATCGGCAAGGGTCACTTTGCCATCTTCGGCCACACCGTAGCCGATCCGGAGTATACCGGCGAACAGTTTTTACGCGCCTCGTTTAGCCAGGTTATCCGCCAGGCGGTTCCTCACGAGATCCCCATTCAAAGTTATCGTATACCCAACGGCGATGGCACTTCTACCCAACGGTTTTGGAAGATTACAAATGTTCCGTTGTTCGATGAAAGGGGCGAGGTAGCTTACATCATCCACTCATCGGTAGATATCACTAACGAGATTACGGCGGTGCGCGCGGTTCAAACATCAAAAGGTTTTGAAAAAGCTTACCACTTTTTCATGAATGCCCCCGTTATCATCGGTTATGTTCGCGGCGTTAACTATATTATTGAACTCGCTAATGAAGGACTGCTGGAGGTTTGGGGCAAAACCAGCGAGGTAATTGGCAAGCCGCTCGTGGAGGCTATACCGGAGTTAAAAGAACAAGGGTTTACGGCGTTGCTCGACAAGGTTCGAACAACTGGTGAACCTTTTTATGCTTACGAATACCCCATTACCCTTGAGCGCAATGGAAAACCCGAAGTGTTGTACTTCGACTTTGTTTATAAGCCATTTTACGAAAGTGACCAGGATAATAAAGCGACAGGTGTGATCAGTGTGGGTCATAATGTAACAGAACAGGTGGAACTGCGGCAGAAATTTAAAAGTGTGGTGCAACAAGTCCAACACCCCATCCTGATTTTTAAAGGGAAGGATATGGTGCTTGAGGTTGCAAATGATGCTTTGTTTAAATTATGGAAAGTTGATGAGTCTGCCATAGGGAAAACGTTTCTTGAGATTCTCCCTGAAATGAAAGGGCAAGGCTTTCCTGAACTTTTAATGAACGTTTTTTACACGGGTGAGGTATTCCAGGGATATGAAACTCCAGCCTTGTTTGAGGAAGAAGGCGGGACAACCAGGACGGTATACTTTAACTTTACTTACCAACCCTACCGCGAGCATGACGGCAGAATAACAGGGGTTCTGGTATTGGCTACGGATGTTACGGACCAGGTGATGGCGAAAAGAGAAGTAGAAAAAGGACAGGCAGCTTTAAAACAAAGTAAAGAACGTTTTGACCTGGTGACTAAAGCTACACAGGACGCAGTATGGGACTGGGATTTGACGAGGAACGAAGCCACCTGGAACGAGTCGATTACTACCTTATTTGGCTACACCCCCAATGAAGTATTGCAAACCCCGGATTGGTGGTACGCGCAATTGCATACCGACGATCGCGACCGCGTGGTGAGCGACCTAAACCGCTTGTTGGCCGGGGGCTCATCGGGTGGCAATGCCTGGTCGGCCGAATACCGGTTTTTATGTGCCGATGGTACTTACAAAACCGTGTACCACCGCGGCTTTGTGCAGCACGATGATACGGGCAAGGCTATCCGGATGATCGGGTCGATGCAGGACATCACGGCGCGAAAACAATATGAACTTTCGATTAAAGAAAGTGAATACAAGTGGCAGCAGTTGGCCAATGCTGTTCCCGCATTTGTATGGACCGCTGCTGCCGACGGCCGTATCGATTTCTTAAACCAGCTTTGGTACAGCTATACCGGTTATACGAAGGAACAGTCGATGGACTTTGGCTGGAGTACCACCCTGCACCCGGATGATGTTGACAACTGCCTGAGAATATGGAACGAGGCCAGGTCGGCACAGGTATTCTACGAAGTTGATGTTCGTTACAGGAGCCGGGATGGAAACTATCGCTGGTTTGTAGCCCGTGGGGTGCCAATTAAAAACGACGGGTCTGAGGTAGTTGCCTGGTATGGTACCAGTACCGATATACATGAACAAAAGCTGCTCTCGGAAAACCTTGAAAAGCTGGTAACAGAGCGCACGGCGGCCCTAAAAAGATCAAACGACAGCCTTAAAGAATTTGCCTATGTTGCTTCTCACGACATGAAAGAACCTATTCGGAAAATCAACTATTTTTCGGATAAGTTGAAGACCCAATTGGCCGATAAAATGGAGGCTGAAGACTTCCGGCTGTTTGAAAGAATGCAACAGGCCAGCCGGCGAATGGCGAATTTAATCGACGATCTATTGGCATATTCTGAGGCAAGCCAGGGCACTGCAGAAATGGATAACATAGACCTGAATAGCAAATTGAAGCTCGTGCTGGAGGACCTGGAGCTGGAGGTACAGGAGAAAGGAGCCACCATAAAGGTTAATCATCTTCCGGTGATCAAAGGCAACCGTCGTCAATTTCAGCAACTGTTTCAAAACCTGGTTAGTAACGCAATAAAGTACAGCAAGGAAGAAGAAAGTCCCGAAATCCACATTTTTTCGGAAGTAGTAAATGGCGGTGACTTCAGCACCCGGTTTCCGGCAATTGCTGCAGACCGGCAGTATCACCTTATTGTGGTCAAGGACAGTGGAATTGGTTTTGCCCAGGAAGACGCAGAGCGCATCTTTAATGTTTTTACCCGCCTGCATGGGCATAGTGCTTACCGTGGCACTGGTGTGGGACTTTCCATTGTACGCAAGGTGGTTGAAAACCACAATGGATACATATGGGCGGAGTCTTCACCTGGCGAGGGATCCACATTTAAAATGTTGTTGCCAGCCGTGGAGTCGATGAAATAAGAAGTGTTCTTTATAGCCCAAAACCCGGGAGCTGGGCACTGGACTAAGTCATGTGGATTATAACAGTTCCGAGATATCGATGTTCTCGAGATAGGGATCCAGTTGGCCTGTGCTTACAAATGCATCGATGAACTCGATCTTGCTGCCTTCATTACGATAAACGACTTCGGCGTAAAAAGCGCCGAGTTGGTAAAGGAGAAAGGCTTTATCGTCGTTATACCTTACGGCAACCATATCACCATTGTCCCAAATGTAATTTGCCTTTTCGGCTTCGCTAAGTTGGTTAAATTGGTGGAGGGTCATGAGGGGTACTGTAATGGAAAATTAAAACAACTTGGTGTAATAGAAAACCCATCTGCTAAGAATGATTCGAATTGTGCTTTTTTTATGACCCATTGTGGCTTACGCAACCGGGAAAGATTAGCGTTGAATAACGCAAAGGAGCACTTTCATAAACCAGGTAAACAACAGAGAACAGCTTGTGTAATGGAGCCTAGCTGAGCGTCTCAGGATTGCCAGGGAACCGGGAGCTTGTAATTTCAGTATTGTTTATTTCAATTTCGTTCATTTGCCCCTTGGCGTCAAACGTAAAGCCCCGCTTTAATACAGCACTTGTCTGCAAGAACTTATTCCCAGTTAGCTCAGGTTTTTAAAATCAAACCACCAGGATGCTCTTTGTAAATCGATGGCTGCAGGCCGGTCTTTGTTGGTAAGCAGTAGAACAGTTGCAAGCTTAGATAACCAACATTTTGCGTGTAATTAGTTGGCAGGAAGATACACGGTAAACCTTGCTCCATTGCCCGGGCTGCTTTCGGCAGTGATAAACCCGTTGTGATTGTTGACTACTTTGCGAACGATCGCTAACCCGATACCGGTTCCCTCATAAGCTGCTTTGCCGTGTAAGCGTTGAAACATCTTAAAGATACGCTCAGCGTACTCCTGCTCGAAACCGATACCATTATCAACAATGCTGATTTGATGATATGCTTTGTTGGCCGGCGTCGTAGCTGCGTTTAGTGTAATAAGCTCTTCGCCGCTGATAATACTGGCACTTATCAGAATTTCAGGCTGCACCCCAGGCTTGCTAAACTTTAGTGCATTGGTGATTAAATTTTGGAAAAGCTGTTGTATTTGCCTTCTGTGGCCCTTTATAAGCGGGAGCGGGCCAACAATAATTGAGGCGTTTCTGCGACTCACCTCAAGTTCGAGGTCCTCCAACACCTTGCTTAATTTTTTGCCCAGGTCGATTTCCTCAACATAATTGTTATCCGTAGAAACGTGTGAATATTCCAGCAGGTCGTCCACCAGTAGTTGCATACGCTCGGTTGCGCGGTCCATTCGCATCAGGTAATGCTGATCCTCTTCCGCCAGTTTGCCACTAAGTTTATTGTTCAGGCGATCAGCAAAAAAGCGTATTTTCCTGATGGGTTCTTTAAGGTCGTGAGAAGCGGCATACGCAAAGTCTTCAAGATTAGCATTTGAACGTTTGAGTTCCTGGAGCATACGCTCCTGCTCCAGTTGCGACACTTTTATGGATGTAACATCGGTAAAAATGTGGATGAGGTGATCACTATCCATCCTGGAAAGCGTGAGCTCAAGCCACCTATTGCTGATCCCCAGGTAATACTGAATTACAGCGGGTTCGCCGGTGACAAGCGTGTGCAGGCATTTTTGCCCGTAAGCCGAGGTCAATATATCGGGATCAAGCTCGACAGCCGTTTTTGATAAAAAGACTTCTCTCGGCATTCCCACAAACCTGATTGCGGAATCATTAGCCAGGATGGTTTTTGCATCTACCACATCACCTTTATCGTTCCTGATCATCTCCGTTACCGAAATGCCATTTGAAGAGTTTCTTAGGATATTATCCAGCAGGTTCTTTTGGCTCTCAAGTTCATGCGTACGCTTGATCACCATTTCCTCCATCAGTTCTGATGCCTTCTTTTGGTCGTCGATGTCGGTACAGGTGCCAAACCACTTTAGTATTGTTCCGGTCTCGTCTTTCAGGGGCAGGGCACGTCCTAAAAACCAGCAATACGTACCGTCGAAACGTTTCAACCGGTATTCTATCTCATAAGGTTCGCCGGTCTCAAGGCTGTGTTTCCACACCGCGGATGTTCTCTCCATATCATCCGGATGCACAACAGTTGTCCAGCCGGTATCCTGCGACTCAACATCCGACAGGCCGGTATACTCGTACCATTTATAATTATATAGCGCATGATAGCCGTCAGGGTAGGTTACCCATACCATCTGTGGGGCTACGTTCATGACAAATTGTAACTCTTTATTGCTTTCCTCAACCTTCATTCGCGCCACCACCTGGTTGGTAACGTCGAAAGCCACTACCATCACACCCGCGATCTTTTGATCAACGCCACGGAAAGGCTCATAAACAAAGTTCACGTAAAAGGTCTCAAGCCCTCCGTTCCTTGGTAAGGGTATAGGCTGTTCGTTTGCAGCAAAACGCTCACCGGTAGAATAGACCTGCTCCATTATCTTGTGTAAGCCCGCCACCCTGGCATCAGGCAGGCAATCGAAAACCGGTTTACCCATGATCTCGTCTGCGTGCTTACCCCAAAGTTCCAGTACCCTTGCGTTTGCGACTTCGACGATGAAATCAGGTCCGTTAAGAATGCACATTGCAACCGGCGATTGCATGATCAGGTTGCGGAGGTTTTCTTCACTTTTACGGCTTGCTTCCTGGAGTCTTTTGCGGTTGGTAATGTCGCGGGCAACGGCAAACATGTGTGGCTTACCGGCAAGTGTAAGTGCGCCCATGTTGATCTCTACCGGGTACACCTCACCGTTTTTTCTCCGATGCAGGGTTTCAAATTGCGGAATGTTTTCGTGCTGCGCCCGCTTGAACGCAGCAGAAAAAACTTCATCGTTAAACACGGGGTTTACATCGGGAACACGAAGATGTTTGGCCTCTTCTGCTGTGTAGTTCCAGCCCGACAGTGCTTTTTGGTTTACGTAAGCAAAGCTGCCGTCTTCGCGAGCCAGGATAAAGGCATTCTGTGCATTGTCGGCCATAAATTTGAACTGCGCTACTGCAACGTCATTTTCTGCAACCTTTCGGTCTGCAATTACCCTTGCCGTGATGTTTTCGGTCGTGTGAACAATATACGTTACCTCTCCATCGTCGTTCAATACAGGGGTATTGATAGTGTCCCAGTAAGTTTCCTGGAAGAGCCCCTCATTAAGAACAAGATCGTAGCGCTGCTCGCGGCGATGAGACATTTTATTTTTAAGGACCAATTCAAGCGATGCAAGCAGCTCGGTGTGGCCATTGAAGGTTGGGTCGGAGGAATTTGGGGGAAATGCTTCAAAAATACTTTTTCCAACAAGCCGGTCTTTGCCATAACCTAAAAACCGGCACATGTCCTGGCTGGCCGAAACAATGGTAAACAACGGGCTGTCGGGTGAAAAAACAAGTCGCATTCCGGGAGTGGCTTCGATGATGGTGAAGTCAACTGCGGATGAGGGTTTTTGATTGGATAACTCGGTGAGCATAAACGATGCTAAAGTTAAGTAGTATCGTGCATCCATGCCCAACATCCGTTAAAATACAGTTCCCGGCCTTAAGGATGCGAACACACTGTTGCATTATATATCATAGCATGCAAATACCTATAAACAACAACGGCTCAGGCTTAGGTGATCGGGGGTGTACGAAAGGGTTGATGAAGGATGTAGCAATAAGTGCCCGTACACTTCGCATGCGCAGCACAGGTAAACAAAAAACGCCCGGCTGAGGAGGGCCGGGCGGGACAATGAGGTACGGATGTTTTCTAAAGGATATGGATGTTTGTAAGGTAGACACGTTAAAAGCCCAACCCGATGGCCAAACCTCTGGTTGCATTCGGGTAATTCATGAGCATTGTGGCTGCGCCGCTGGTCAGGTTAACTGAATAAAGCCTGGTACTGCCGGCAACCGTAAGCAGTGCATAAGCTTTACCACTTGTTCCGCCGATATCAAAGCCATTTTCAGCGGTGATTTCTGCACCAAGGTTGCCCACTTCTACAAGGGTTCCGTTATTCGGTGGCGCCTGGGTGTATAATTTATCTGTTGTTGCGTCAATGTCAAACAATACCGTTGTTGTTGCACCTGCAAAATTGTTGGTGTAGGCAGCACCTGAAACTGCAGGCATACCTGGATTTAACCCGCCATCGATTGCCGAGGTAGTACCATCAACCGGGTTCAGCCTAAGGTTTTGCCCGGTATTGCTTACCAGGCGGATCCGGTCTACTGTGGGGTTAAAGTCGAAGCCGAAGGTAGTACCTGCAAGCTGTGGTGCAAAAGGAGCTGTTCCAACTACGGTGGCTGCGCCTGTTGAAGTATTAAGGGTATAAAGCCGGCTTGTACTTCCTAGTGCGAAAAGTTGCCCGGTTGCAGGGCGCATATCTACACCTAAAATGTTTTCTCCGGATTGAAGACCGGTGATGGGTTTGCTTACGGGTGCCGTAGATGAAAGAAAATTGAAGATCTGGAGGTTGTTGGCATTGTCGATTGCGTAGGCAACCGGGGCAGAGGGGATGGCCAGCCCGATGATTGCAGTAGAGAGCTTTCCAAGATCGGTAGCTTTACCGGTAGAAAGATCAACCTGGTATAAGCCTGCATCTGTTCCCATTCCGAAACTTGCCAGCGCTACCGAATTATCTGGCGAAATATCGAACCCGCCATCTTTGCCGGCCTCACTGGTCATGCCAAGCGAACCAACCTCTACCAGGGTTCCGTTATTTGGTGGATCCTGCTTGTACAGCTTGCCACTTACAATATCGATATCGTAGAGTGTGGTAGTGGTAGCGCCGGCCATGCTGTTGGTATAGGCAGCAGCCATTACAGCAGGAGCGCCCGGGTTAAGGGCTGCATCAGTTGCTGCAACACCACCCGTCTCGGGATTTAACCTCAGGTTCTGCCCGGATGATGTTACCAGCCTTATCCGGTCAACCGTAGGATTAAAATCGAAGCCTACCAAATTGCCGTTAAGTGCGGGTGTAAAAGCGGCAGTACCCACCGCTGTTGCAGCACCTGTTTCGGGGTTGATCACATATAACCGACTGCCGGAACTTACGCCAAACAGCTGGCCGGTGGCCGGGCGAAAATCGATGCCCACGATTTTTTCGCTACCTGCAAGACCCGTTATAGCGGTTGTGCTCATTGCCGTCTGGCTGGCGTTTGCGTTGTACCTGATCAACTGGTTTGCGTTCGACAATCCATAGAACATCATATCCGGCTTAAGCACCGGGTTGCTGGTGTCGGTTTTCTCGCAACTGGTAAAAAGCATTGAGCTGCCCATGGCAGCTAGCAGGAATAAACGACTAAAATATTTCTTCATTTTGGTTGTTTTAACAATTAACCCAATTACGAAAGAAGGCCTGCTTAGGATTTATTATTACAGAAATGAGTTGCCGGTTTTATGTTCAGCCATTCAGAAACTGGATAAGCTTCGGCGCACCACCTTAACGCAAACTGATTAAAAAACAGCCTTAGAATGAACTGCTTTCATTGCCTAATGATTTTTAAATTGCCCCGGATTATCAACCTGGCATTATGCAACATCTCCCTGTTCGTAAGATCATACACATCGACATGGATGCATTTTATGCATCGGTTGAACAAAGAGATCATCCTGACTACCGGGGTAAGCCAATCGTTGTAGGCGGTCTACTTGAGGGTCGCGGTGGAGTAGTGGCCACAGCGAGTTATGAAGCCAGAAAATTCGGCATCCATTCGGCAATGCCGTCAAAACGCGCAGTTCAGCTTTGCCCGCATGCCATATTCATACGGCCGCGCTTTGATGTGTATAAGCAGGTGTCAAAACAAATAAGGGAGATTTTTCACCGGTATACCGACCTCGTTGAGCCCTTGTCACTCGATGAGGCTTACCTCGATGTAACCTTCGATAAGCAAGGCATTGGCTCGGCCCTCGATATAGCCCGTAAAATAAAGCAGGCAATCCGGGATGAACTGGGGCTTACTGCATCAGCAGGTGTTTCTATAAATAAGTTTGTTGCCAAGATCGCATCCGACCTTCAAAAGCCCGATGGGCTCACTTTTATCGGCCCATCGCGCATACAGATGTTTATGGAGCAATTACCGGTAGAAAAGTTTTTTGGCGTGGGTAAGGTTACCGCGCAAAAAATGAAGAACATGGGGCTACATACAGGTCTTGACATCAAGGCCCTTATGGAGCATGAACTGGTGCAGCATTTTGGTAAAAGCGGTCACTTTTACTATGCCATTGTTCGGGGAATCGACAACCGGACCGTAGAACCAAATCGCGAAACAAAATCCATTGGTGCTGAAGATACCTTTCCGCACGACCTTACCGAGCTCCCCGATATGTTTGCTGAACTTGACAAAATAGCGCTTGTTGTTGAAAAGCGATTGGAACGTTATGGTTTTCGTGCAAAGACGCTTACATTAAAGATCAAGTACAGTGATTTCCGGCAGATTACCCGCAGCTTTTCTTATCCGCAACCCGTTGAGCATTTCGACATAGCTGAGAAAGCAAAGTGGCTGCTGGAGGCAACGGCTCCACAGGGTAACAAGATCAGGTTGCTTGGAATCACACTGTCTAACTTTTCCCAATCGGCCGTGCCGCCGGGCAACACAGATGCTCAGCTTCCGTTGTTTCCACAGCCTTAAGTGCCAGGTGAGCGAGGTTGTGGATCGCAGCAGGTGCAATCCTCAATAGCTTAAAGCAGAACTGATCCAGGTATGTGTTGCTGGCAGCATTATACAGCCTGCCAGTAATGCCTATGTGATGGTATCTAGCTTACTTTTTTATGAGGTGCGAGACCAATTTTGATAAGCCTGCCAGCAATCATCCGGGGCAATGTATGCGCATTATCAGGTTTATGCCCCTATTAAAATTTCGAAAAGCAGACCACCACGAATAAAGCTGCATCCATGCTGTATACTGCCTGCACCCCGCTATAAATGCGTTAGTTTAGCACATCAATCACAAATCGCCGCAGCATGCAAAAGTGGTTTTTTACCCGTGTTGTTTTACCCGTTCTTGTTTTATCAATGGCACTGCCGGCACTTGTTTTTAGCCGGCAAAAGCAATTGCCTGCTTTCCCCGGGGCAGAAGGTTACGGCGCATATACACCCGGTGGAAGAGGTGGAAAAGTGTATATCGTAACCAGCCTTCAAGACTCAGGGAAGGGCACCTTTCGCGAGGCATGCGAAGCTGATGGCCCGCGGATCGTTGTGTTTAACGTGTCGGGTATCATTGACCTGAAGAGCCCATTGGTAATTACCAAACCGTATATCACCATTGCGGGCCAAACAGCTCCGGGCGATGGCATTTGTTTAAAGCGGAGAGAGCTGAACATTTTTACCCACGACGTTATCGTGCGGTATATTCGCTCCCGCCCGGGCGATATATCTGGTGCGGAGATGGACGCCATCAGCGTTGGCAAGGATGCACATGATGTTATCGTGGATCATTGCAGTGCCAACTGGTCGGTTGACGAATGTCTCTCGCCATCCGGTGCCATATACAATGTTACGGTTCAGTGGTGCCTCATAGGGCAGTCGCTGCAAAAAAGTGTACATCAGAAGGGCGCACACGGCTTTGGCTCACTGGTGCGTGGCATTGGCGGCATAACGCTTCATCATAATTTGTGGATCAACAACACCGCGCGAAATCCACGACTGGGCGATAATTATAACGAACCACCATGGCCCACGATCGATGTACGCAATAACGTAATGTATAACTGGGAGCAAATGTGCAGCGGAATGACCGGTGGAAACGTTAGTGCCAACTATGTATTCAACTACCTGAAGCCCGGACCGGCAAGCAGCAAACGTGCACCCATAATACTCACCGAAACATCTAAAGTAAAGTTTTTCCTGGAGGGCAATATTGTTGAGGGCCGGCCGCAGTTTACCCGTAAGCCCGAAGCCATGTTTGAGGCAGGGGTTGAAAAAGGGCTGAAATTATTTGAAGTTGTCGCCACCCCGTTTAAAACAGCACCCGTTAAAACCAGCAGCGCACAGCAGGCTTATAACGATGTTTTGGTAAGCGTTGGCGCAAGCCGCCCGGTACGCGATTCAATAGATGCCTTGTTGATAACACAGGTGCGGACAAACACCGGCAAAATGATCGATACCCAGGAAGAAGTGGGTGGATGGCCCAATTACAGGGTGGTTAAGCTACACGTTGACCAGGACGGCGACGGTATTCCCGATGCCTGGGAGAAAGCACAAGGATTAAACCCTGCAAACAGGGCCGATGCAACGGCGCTTGCAAAAGGTGGCAGTGGTTATACAAACATCGAAGTTTATATCAACGCGCTTTAAGTAAAAAGCTGGCCGATGCACAAGGGAGTCCTTTCAAATGCAAGCCATGGCGTCACACGAATCTGGTCCAGGAATGGATCCCGCTTCGCCAATAATTTTTTTTGGTACGGGCAGAAGTATCTCAATGGGGCTCCGGTTGTGTCACTCCCTTGTACCGCATCAATGCTATTCACCCGGTTGATTGCCGGGAAAGTTGATTGGTTTACCTCCTGGCAACCTGGCTGAAAACAGTATGGGTTCAACCGTAATGGCCTATTCCTTTCGTGGTAGCACAAATTCCCATTTTAGCTGGTGGTTCTGATGTTAACGCGCCGGGTTTTCCACAAGACAGAAGCTGGAAGGTCACGGGTTGAAAACCTCTAAAAACTTCCCTGATCAACATACGTTTCTGATCGTTACACCCTGGCTTAACCGATATTAGAATCGATCTTCTATAATCTCTTTGTTGCATGCGGCTCCTGCCATTACACCTGCAGCTACTGCTGTTGCAACTGTACGAAAGGGCGTAGTGTTGTCGCCACAGGCAAACACACCTTCAACTGTTGTTTTTTGAAGCATATCGGTTTTCAGGTGTCCATGTTCGGTAAGTTCGCAACCCAGTTGTTGTGGAATATCGCAGCTTTGCGTAAAGGCCGGTCTAGCATATATTGCCTTTATCGAAGTTGATGTGCCATCACGAAATACAATGCTGTTGATGTGACCGTTATCGTGCTCAAAGCGCTCTACTTCATGTTCAACGATACGAATATTGTGCTTTTGCAGTTTTGCTGTTTGTTCTTCTGTAAGCGTCGACTCTCCGTTGGTAAAAAGGGTTAGGTCGCTGGTCCAGTTCCGGATCATCTTTGAAAACTCAAAGCCATAGTCCCCATTGCCCAGTATGCCTGTTTGCTGGTGTTTCACTTCGTAGCCATGACAGTAAGGACAATGGATCACACTCGTTCCCCAGCAGGCTGAAAAGCCGGGTATCTCAGGCATAATGTCTTTCACCCCGGTAGCGAATATTAATTTGCCGGCGGTAAACGTACCAGCTCCGTTAGTATCAACTTCAAAGCCGTCTGCGCTTTTGCGGCCACCAGTTGCAAGTGCTGTTACGAATGCGATGGTATCATAATGGCTAACCTGTTCCTTTGCCAGGGTTGAAATTTCAGCCGGTGTTTTTCCATCTTGTGTAAGAAAGTTGTGTGAATGTGGGGTTTGCCTGTTGCATGGTTTTCCATCATCTATTACCAGTACATTCCTTAGTGCCCTGCCCAGCGCCATTGCGGCCGAGAGCCCGGAATAACTTCCACCGATGATGATTACATCGAAGTTCTTTTTTGTTGTCATTCAGTTAAGCGTTTAGGTATTAAGGTTGAAGCCAACTCAGCAACAAGCATAAGGATGGATGTTGTTGATCGTGGTGTAAAGGTAATGAATAATTTGGCATTTGCAACATTGTTGCAAAAGTGAGAATAGCGCTCATCACTCGTCTTCCCGACAGAGACTCCTTCTTCGTCGGCAAGGCAAAAACATCACGTCCCATCACTCATCTCTCATTACTCATCTCCCCGATAGCAATTCCTCTTTCGTCAGAATGACAAAAACATCACGTCCTATCACTCATCTCTCATCACTCATCTCCCCGACAGCTATTCCCCCTCGTCGGCAAGGCAAAAACATCACGTCTCATCTCTCATAACCCAGACACGGATTACTCCTTCGTCAGAACGACAAAAACATCACGACTCATCACTCATCTCTTCTAACCGGACTCCCCCTCGTCAGAACGACAAAAACATCACGTCTCATCACTCATCTCTCATCTCCCGACAGTGATTCCTCCCTCGGCAGAATGACAAAAACATCACGTCTCATCACTCATCTCTCATCACTCATCTCTTCTAACCGGACTCCCCCTCGTCAGAACGACAAAAACATCACGTCCCATCATTCATCTCTCATCTCCCCGACAGTGATTCCTCCCTCGGCAGAATGACAAAAACATCACGTCTCACCACTCATCTCTCATAACTCATCTCTACCTCCGGGATCCCTCTTTCGTCGAAACGACAAAAACATTACCTCTCATCACTCATCTCCCCGAAACGGATTCCGCCTTCGTCGAAATGACAAACCATCACGTCTCATCACTCATCTCTCATCACTCATATCTACCTCCGGGACTCCTCCTTTGTCGAAATGGCTCATCTCCCCGATTGGGAAAAAAATCCAAAATCTGAATACTCCCATTGCAATTTATCTGAATTACTGTCGTTTTAACTACTGTTATTAAATGACCCGATCTAAAACCATTTGATATCTAATCGCAGCATTGCGACGGTATCCGGTGCTAATGGACTTCCGGCTAAAATTGATAAATCCGTACCAACATGAAAAAAATGTCAATGCTGCTGTTGCTGTTGCAGGTAGCAATCGTATCGAAAGTTTGCAGCCAAAGTGTGGCCATCAATGCAAACGGCGCAACCGGTCATTCAAGTGCAATGCTTGATGTGGCCTCAACTACAAGTGGAATTCTCATACCACGAATGACCCTGGCCCAGAAGGTCGCAATCGCCGGTCCAACCGAAGGTTTGATGGTGTACCAGACAGATGGCGTTAAAGGTTTTTACTACTACAATGGTTCCGTATGGACGCTGCTTTCACTGGCATCAGCTAATCAGTGGGCAACTACCGGTAATGCAGGAACATCATGGAACACCAACTTCCTGGGTACATCGGACAACGTTAGCCTGCGTTTACGTACAAATAACATTCAACGTTTAATTGTCGACAGTTTAGGAAACATGGGGGTAGGTACATCATCCCCTTCGCACAGGCTACAGGTATCATCAGCTGCAAATCCCCTGGCCCTTGATGGTCTTCAAACCGGTTCAACGGCAGACAGTATCTTAACAGTTTCCAATGGTGTTGTGAGAAGATTATTGCCATCGGCACTCACCCCATCTTCCAACGCATGGGCACTTGCAGGAAATACCGGTTCGCTAACCAGCCGGTTGGGTACCACCGGCAATTTTGACCTTCCGCTGATTGCCAACAATACCACACAGATGACCATAACCGCTTCGGGCAACGTTGGCATAGGCAGCACGGACTTCGATGTTGATCAACCTGAAAAATTGCTTATTGATGCCGGTACTACCGCAACAAATAACCTGATTGGAGCATATGCCAATATAAATAGTTATGCACAGATCGGAGTGCAAAATACCAACCCTGGTAACAACGCCAGTTCCGACATCGTAGCTACCGCAGATAATGGAACAAATACAACGAACTATATTGATATGGGTATCAATAGTTCCGGTTACGCAAATAACGCTTCCAACATTTTGAACCGCCCCAACGTTGGTTACTTATATACCAATGCAACATCCGACTTCTTTATCGGTAACGGTGCAACAGGGCAGGGAATGGTGCTTTTTACGAATAGTGGCGCAGCAGGCAACCTTACCGCCAACGGTAATGAAGCAATGCGTATAGATGGCAACGGCAACATCGGTATTGGCGGAACATCAAGAAACAACCAGGGCATTGTTACAACCAATCCTGAAAAGCTGGTGGTTCAGGGCAACATCGTTCCAAGAACAAACAACACTGGTACCCTTGGCACCGTAACCTATAAATGGAATGCTGTTTATGCTACAAACGGAACAATTCAAACATCAGACAGCCGCTTAAAGACCAACGTACAAAATCTGAACTACGGTCTTAAAGAAGTGCTTGCCATGCAACCGGTAAGCTATAACTGGATTGAAAATCCAACAGCCGGTAACAAAATAGGTTTGATTGCACAAGAAGTAAAAAAATTGGTTCCTGAAGTAGTTGCAGGCGATGAAACAAAAGAGAAACTAGGGATGAACTATGCAGAATTGGTCCCTGTGTTGATCAATGCCATCAAAGAACAACAAAAACAAATTGACGGGCTTAAGGCGATCGTTGCCAATCTTCAAAGGTAGTAAGCCGTGGTTCAAGGTTGGGTAAGCAGGTTGTTCAGCTTTTTTGACCCTGCTCGAGGCCGCAATGATTTTCAAATCATGAAAAAACGTAATCACCACCTATCAAACAATATAAAGCAGTTGCTCTCTTAAGTATCAACCCACAAGCGAAATAAACTGACCATTACAACTTAATAATACAGGGAAGAGACTGTAACCATGGAACTCCCATTATTATATATCATATGAGTCAACCAGTAGCAAAAAGTATCGACATCTTCTTAACCCTCGATCAATTGGTGGTCGAGGGTTATTTCAACAAACACGATCCGGCTCCAATTTACAAGCGCCAGCTTAGCCACCACTTTCTGGAGTATATCATGACGTCGGTGAAGTCAGCAAAAAGGCATTCTGTTATTTTTTATAAGCTCAAGTGTAAAAGCGAACTCGACAAACAATACGCGGAACCTGTGATGTATGCTGTAAGGAGCCACTTCAAAGAAAAGCTCGAAGAAAGGATGTACCAGTTCACAAAGTTCAAGCGCCGGTCTTGGCTGGTACTTGCAATTAGCATTTCTGTCGTAGTCATTTTTCATAGCATCCTTCCTTTTATCATCAATGAAGAAAATGCTGTCCACACCGGGCTTGTAAATAGCCTGGATATCTTTAGCTGGGTAATGTTGTGGCACCCGATTGATGAGCTTATTTTCCACTGGAACCCACATCTAAAAGACATTTCACTATTGAGAAAGCTGGCCAACTCCGAAGTAATCCTTCTTGCCAATAACGACAAAAAGGTTGTCACTGAGAGTAAGCTAATCTACCAAAATGATAGTGGTCTTATTGTCAATGGTGCTCATCGGCTCTCACCTGATGCCGAAAAGATAAAAGAGGTTCGCGACCGTGCATTGCTGTAATGCAGATCCGGACGAGTTCCTTACAAATGCAGATCAACTAAGTATTGACCTGCTAGTACCAGTCACGATCATGTTACACGCTCTTACAAACCTCAAAACCACCCGCAGCTATGCACGTTGAATATAATACCGCTATAATTATGATAGGAAATATCTTCCTTGACGCTCTTTGGCAATCATGGTGGCTTTATGCACTTTTTTCAATAGGTGCGATTACAGGTATGGCAATCTTTTTTCAAAGCCGGATCAATAAACTAAAGTTTCACAAAGCTGATCTCGAAAGACAGGTACTTGAGCGCAGCGGTTTGCTCGAATATGCCCGCCAAAGCGAGGAGCAGGCACGTGAACAGGCTGAAGCAGCTAACCGCAGTAAAAGCATGGTGCTCGCAAAACTAAACCACCAAATTCGAACACCCATGAGTTCGGTGATCGGTATGGCTTCGCTCCTGAACGATACTCAACTAACAACTGAACAGCGTACGTATACCGACAATATCCTGGTATCCGGCGATGGTCTGCTCAGCGAGATCAACGACATACTTATGAAGGACATCCTCGAGTATTCGAAATTTGAGTCCGGTAAAGAATTGGACTGCAAAGATTTTGAACTCCGCAGGTGTATTGAGGATGTTTTCGAAGTGTTTGCTTCCAGGTCAGCAGGTACAGGGCTGGATCTGATATACCTTATCGATGACAATGTTCCGGGCCAGGTGGTAGGTGATGCACTACGGTTGAAACAGGTATTAATGAACCTTGTTGATAACGCTTTCAGGTTCACCTCAGCAGGTGAGATTGTTATTGCTGTTCACCTGGTGGGCCACGATGAAGAAGGGCGTGTAATCCTCAGCTTCGAAGTGCGTGACACGGGTAACGGAATTTCTACAAGTAAACAACTGAAGCTTTCGAAAGAACTGGCAAATAATGATCCTTTATACCAGTATGAAATCATGGGGGTATCACTCATCATTTGTAAAAAATTAATCGGTCTGATGGATGGTAAACTGCAGGTTGACAGCAAGCCGGATGATGGCTCTACTTTCAGGTTCAATATAAAGGCTGGTGTTAGTCACCAACGTTTGTATGCCCAAAAGCATGACCAGATGGCCGGCATTGAAGGCAAAAAGGTGTTGGTGGTAGAAGATAACCTGACACTCTGCAACGTTCTGAAAAACGAACTTGCACAATTAAAGCTGAAGCCGTCTTTTACAACAACGGGTGAGCGGGCTTTGGAAATAATCGACCGTTACGGCGACTTTGATCTGGTGATTACAGATAATGATCTTGGCTCCATTTCAGGTATCAACCTCGCGCAATCCATTCGTAAACACCATCCTGACTTGCCTGTCATCCTGTTGGGTAAACACGGCTGTCACAGTCATCATCAGTTCCCTTCCTTGTTTGCTGCAGTAATTCCAAAACCGTTGAAATACCATGTGTTCTGCAACGAGGTCTCAACTGCCCTGAAGCAGAAGAAAAAGGAGGGTGCGCCTGATCAAAATAGTGTCAAACAGGTTTTGTCCGAGGATTTTGCACAACAGTATCCATTAAACATCCTGCTTGCAGAAGATGACCTGATGAACCAGCTTTGGATCACCACGGTGTTGAATAAACTGGGCTATAAGCCAACCACGGTGAAGGATGGCAAAGAGGTATTGGAGATCGTCAGCCAGAACAGTTATAATATCATCCTGATGGATGTGCAGATGCCGGAGATGGATGGCCTTGAAGCTACCCGGATGATACGGCTTTGTATCGATGTACAACCCATCATTATCGCTATGACCGCCAACAACCTCCAGGGTGACCGCGAAGAATGTCTGAGAGCCGGGATGGATGATTATATCAGCAAACCATTGAACCTTGAAGAACTGGCCAAAATGCTCGAAAAATGGCACCAGGCATCAAGTGGTGTTAACCATCAATATGCCGGAACGCTCGGTTAGTTGGATTATATCGGGATAAACTTTTCATACAAACGGGCATAGCAATCTACATTGATTTATTACGATAGGAGATCAGGTGCAGTCTAAAAAACTGCACCTTTTTTTATTGTACAAAACCCATTATACATGCGGGTTCCGGCTTTCCATTGGGAGGCATGTAGCAGAACCTCTAATTATCAAAATGGGTAGATGCAAAGTTTCCCTCAGCCGATAGCCGGCCATGCCCTTTCGCCGGATCATTTCGGATATCGGATTAGAGGATAGAACACGGCGTTCCCTTTTCTGCTAATCTCCTATCGGCTGTAAATGGTTAGCCCGCTTATCCAAAAAGCAAGAAAGATCCTTCTAGCATGGTTCCTAATCAGCAGGCACCTTCAGCCATTAAAGCTTCGAACCCTTCCGTTTCGATGCACCGAACCCTGTGTGATTTTCGTGGCGCCGGGCGATGCTCTTTTCAGCATAGGGCAGCTTTCCTTTCCTCTTTTCAAGAACTTCTGCTAGAAAGTTCCTCCATATTTTGCGCCATTTGAAACGCCCAGAAGTATACGCTTGTCGCTTCCTCGCATCTGGTTTAATCTAGTAATTGTAAGCCTGGTTTGGGAACTGTTTACGGAAAAATTGGGGTGACAACACCTGCAGGGGCGAGACAACACCTGCAAAGCCCGGCAATGTTGGAGGTGACAACACGTGCAAGGGCAAGAGACAACACCTGCAAGGGGAGCGACAATACCTCCAGGGGTGATCGAAAGTTGCAGGTGACAACACCTGCAAGGGGAGCGACAATACCTCCAGGGGTGATCGAAAGTTGCAGGTGACAACACCTGCAGGGGCGAGACAACACCTCGAGCGATGGGAGAAAGTTGCAGGTGACAACACCTGCAAAGGCCGAGAGACAACACCTGCATGGGCGGGTGAAGTTGCAGGTGACAACACCTGCAAGGGCAAGAGACAACACCTGCAAGGGCGGGTGAAAGTCGGAGGTGACAACACGTGCAAGGGCAAGAGACAACACCTGCAAGGGGAGCGACAACACCTCGAGGGGTGATCGAAAGTTGCAGGTGACAACACCTGCAGGGGCGAGACAACACCTCCAGCGATGGGAGAAAGTTGCAGGTGACAACACCTGCAAAGGCGGGTGAAGTTGCAGGTGACAACACCTGCAAGGGCGAGACAACACCTGCAAAGGCGAAAAGGCAGGTGAAGTTGCAGGTGACAACACCTACAAAGGCGGGTGAAGTTGCAGGTGACAACACCTGCAAGGGCGAGACAACACCTGCAAAGGCGAAAAGGCAGGTGAAGTTGCAGGTGACAACACCTGCAGGGGCGAGACAAAACTTGCAATGGCAGGTGAAGTTGCAGGTGACAACACCTGCAGGGGCGAGACAACACCTCCAGCGATGGGAGAAAGTTGCCGGTGACAACACCTGCAAAGGCGGGAGACTACACCTGCAGAGGCGAGCGACAAGACCTCCACGGCCAGGTCACTGCGGATTACCAACTACTCTCCAAACCCTCCGCATCTCATTTCTCCGCCGTTATCTCTCTTGAACGCTCAGCAACTCACTACCTCAATACCCTAATACCCCAATACCTCAATACCCTAATCGCCTCAATACCCCAATACCTCGATACCTTAATACCTCAATACCCAATACCTCCAATACCCAATCCTAACCTTCTCCTAACAAAAAAGGTCCTTCCCCTGTGCAATAAACTTACACAAGGGAAGGACCTTAATTTATTTTCTCAGGAACAGCTGAACTACAATACCATCACTTTGATTACCGCTAAGCCTTGTGGCTTTTGCACCTGTAGTTCATAAGTGCCTGCAGCAAGTTGCTGAGCAGTATTAATGCTATGGAGGCTGGTTCCACCTGCGTATTTGATGATGCCCGAACGGATGGCCTGGCCGCTGCTGTTTACCAGTTTGTAAGGGTAACTTCCCGCAACTTCTCCTTTAAACACGAGGTTGATGGTGCCGCTTTGTACCGGGTTAGGGTAAACGGTTAATCCGCCTTCTGCACTGGCCATATTTACTTTTACAATGCCGCTATAGCTTTCCTGGCCATTAAGCTGGATGGTCTTCACCCTGTAGAAGTGG
>NZ_SMSK01000026.1 GCF_004354985.1 Segetibacter sp. 3557_3
CTGCCCGCAGTAGCCGTTCCATCAGCTGTTGCGATGTTAAAGCTTACTCCACCGGCTGGTGCTGGTGCACTCAGACTAACCGTAAAGGTGAACACGCTGGTTCCGGCATTACCCTCGGCTTGTGTTACGTCATTAATCGTAAGACTTGGAAGCGGGGTCGCATCGTCGTTGCTGATCGTACCAACACCCTGGCCATCTGCTATAACCGCCCCGGTTACACCGGTTACATTCACAAAGAATGTTTCGTTAGGCTCAACAGTATTGTCGCCATTTACGGTAACATCAAAAGTATAAGTTGAAGCTCCCGCAGGTATGGTTTGGTTTGTAAGCGAGCGTGCAACATAGTCGCTGCCCGCAGTAGCCGTTCCATCAGCTGTTGCGATGTTAAAGCTTACACCACCAGCTGGTGCTGGTGCGCTCAGGCTAACCGTAAAGGTGAACACGCTTGTTCCTGCATTACCCTCTGCCTGGGTCACATCATTAATAGATAGGTTTGGAAGTGGTGCAACATCGTCGTTGCTGATCGTACCAACACCCTGCCCATCTGCTATAACCGCCCCGGTTACACCGGTTACATTCACAAAGAATGTTTCGTTAGGCTCAACAGTATTGTCGCCATTTACGGTAACATCAAAAGTATAAGTTGAAGCTCCCGCAGGTATAGTTTGGTTTGTAAGCGAGCGTGCAACATAGTCGCTGCCCGCAGTAGCTGTTCCATCAGCTGTTCCGATGTTAAAGCTTACTCCACCGGCTGGTGCCGGTGCGCTCAGGCTAACCGTAAAGGTGAACACGCTTGTTCCTGCATTGCCCTCAGCCTGTGTTACGTCATTAATCGTAAGACTTGGAAGCGGGGTCGCATCGTCGTTGCTGATCGTTCCAAGACCCTGTGCCCTGGTTACGTTCGCACCGGTAACACTACTCAAGGTTACAAGGAAGGTCTCGTCAGCTTCAACAGTATTGTCGCCGTTTACCGTAACATCAAATGTATAAGTTGAAGCTCCCGCAGGTATGGTTTGGTTTGTAAGCGAGCGTGCAACATAGTCGCTGCCCGCAGTAGCCGTTCCATCAGCTGTAGCAATGGTAAAGCTTACTCCACCGGCTGGTGCCGGTGCACTCAGGCTAACCGTAAAGGTGAACACGCTTGTTCCTGCATTGCCCTCAGCCTGTGTTACGTCATTAATCGTAAGACTTGGAAGCGGGGTCGCATCGTCGTTGCTGATCGTTCCAAGACCCTGTGCCCTGGTTACGTTCGCACCGGTAACACTACTCAAGGTTACAAGGAAGGTCTCGTCAGCTTCAACAGTATTGTCGCCATTCACTGTTACATCAAATGTATAAGTTGAAGCGCCTGCAGGTATCTGGCCGGTTGCTGACCTTGCAACATAGTCGCTGCCCGCAGTAGCCGTTCCATCAGCTGTAGCAATGGTAAAGCTTACTCCACCGGCTGGTGCCGGTGCACTCAGGCTGACCGTAAAGGTGAACGCACTTGTTCCGGCATTACCCTCGGCCTGGGTTACATCATTTATAGATAAGTTTGGAAGTGGTGCAACATCGTCGTTGTTGATTGTGCCGACACCTTGTCCATCAGTAATGGTCGCACCTGTTGCCCCTGTTACATTCACAAAGAATGTTTCATTAGGCTCAACAGTATTGTCGCCATTCACTGTTACATCAAATGTATAAGTTGAAGCGCCTGCAGGTATCTGGCCGGTTGCTGACCTTGCAACATAGTCGCTGCCCGCAGTAGCCGTTCCATCAGCTGTAGCAATGGTAAAGCTTACTCCACCGGCTGGTGCCGGTGCACTCAGGCTGACCGTAAAGGTGAACACACTTGTTCCGGCATTACCCTCGGCCTGGGTTACATCATTTATAGATAGGTTCGGAAGTGGTGCAACATCGTCGTTGTTGATTGTACCGACACCCTGGCCATCTGTAATGGTCGCACCTGTTGCCCCTGTTACATTCACAAAAAAAGTTTCGTTAGGCTCAACAGTATTGTCGCCATTTACGGTAACATCAAAAGTATAAGTTGAAGCGCCAGCAGGTATCTGGCCGGTCGCTGACCTTGCAACATAGTCACTGCCAGCAGTAGCCGTTCCATCAGCTGTAGCAATGGTAAAGCTTACTCCACCGGCTGGTGCCGGTGCACTCAGGCTGACCGTAAAGGTGAACACACTTGTTCCGGCATTACCCTCTGCCTGGGTAACATCATTAATAGATAAGGTTGGTAATGGTGCAACATCGTCGTTGTTGATTGTACCGACACCTTGTCCATCAGTAATGGTCGCACCTGTTGCCCCTGTTACATTCACAAAGAATGTTTCATTAGGCTCAACAGTATTGTCGCCATTTACGGTAACATCAAAAGTATAAGTTGAAGCGCCAGCAGGTATCTGGCCGGTCGCTGACCTTGCAACATAGTCACTGCCAGCAGTAGCCGTTCCATCAGCTGTAGCAATGGTAAAGCTTACTCCACCAGCTGGTGCCGGTGCACTCAGGCTGACCGTAAAGGTGAACACGCTGGTTCCGGCATTACCCTCTGCCTGGGTAACATCATTAATAGATAAGGTTGGTAATGGTGCAACATCGTCGTTGTTGATTGTACCGACACCTTGTCCATCAGTAATGGTCGCACCTGTTGCCCCTGTTACATTCACAAAGAATGTTTCGTTAGGCTCAACAGTATTGTCGCCATTTACGGTAACATCAAATGTATAAGTTGAAGCGCCTGCAGGTATCTGGCCGGTTGCTGACCTTGCAACATAGTCGCTGCCCGCAGTAGCCGTTCCATCAGCTGTAGCAATGGTAAAGCTTACCCCACCAGCTGGTGCTGGTGCACTCAAGCTAACCGTAAAGGTGAACACGCTGGTTCCTGCATTACCCTCTGCCTGGGTCACATCATTAATAGATAGGTTCGGAAGTGGTGCAACATCGTCGTTGTTGATTGTGCCGACACCCTGGCCATCGGCAATTGTTGCTCCCGTTGGACTGGAAAGGTTTACAAAGAATGTTTCATTAGGCTCCACGGTATTGTCGCCATTTACCGTCACGGCAAAGGTATAGGTGGTAGCCCCCGCTGGTATCTGGCCCGTTGCTGACCTTGCAACATAGTCGCTGCCAGCAGTAGCAGTTCCATCCGCGGTACTGATATTAAAGCTTACTCCACCTGCAGGTGCTGGCGAACTAAGGGTAACGGTAAAATTAAACACGCTGGTTCCGGCATTGCCTTCAGCCTGTGTTACGTCGTTGATCGAAAGGGTCGGCACTACCAATGGCGCAAGACCAATATAAGACAGCGCAGCTCCGTCAGGACTTCCACCATTTACTGGTGTCGAAGACTGCGGATTTTGGTAGAATGGTGCAGGGTAATTGGTGATATCCCCAAGCGTATTTACCTGAACGTACCAATAAGAGTTGCCCTGCACGCCACCGGCCGGCAGGTTAACAAGCAGAATATTATTGAGTTGATCACAATTGGCGGTGCACCCGTTAAATTGAACACTGAAAATTAATTGTTCCTGCCCCGCTACCCAATCATGGTTGTTTGTGGCAGTACCGGCGAATATGAACGTATATATATAATAAGAAGCACCATTGATGGTTTGTGTTGTTACCATCACTTCACGCGAGGTCGCTCCATAATTTACAACAAGGAAATTTGGCTGTAATCCCGATATGTTCGACACCGGCCCCGTGGTATTTGGTGTTACTCCGGCTGAACCCATTGTTGGTGCAGGTGCAACGCTTGCGGGCACAGCAAGCACAAAAGTCAGGCTCTCGTCTTTTTGTGAAAACGATGCTGACGGCTTTAAATAAATGTCTACCGTATTTGGTGTGGAGCCACGTTTGATAGTGCCCTGCATGGTAACCTGACTAATTCCAGGCGTAATAATGCCCAATAACAACAGGAGTAAAAAAAAATTTTTCATAAGCAGATGAATTGAAAAATACTAGCCTTTTTGTCGACGTTTAATTTGATTATTTGAATGAGCATAGACACAAAATTTCACTGATGCATATCGATGATGTACCATTTCAAAGGATCCACCTCTAAATGATTTCATGTTATGAACAGTGACTTATGAGATTCTGCTTTTAAGGGTTGTCAATGATAAATATTGGATTACATTCCCGACGGGGAATACACTTGCAGGTAGCATTTGCAGAATAAAAGGATTAATACAAATTAAATTTTAATGTTTACCTGTGCAAATTTCAGGGTTGAAAAGTATCAAATTTATGTACACGAAAAGCTGTTAAGTAAATTTTAATTTTTCCACCATCTCCCGTTCCCAAAATGGGACAGATATGGGCATCGAAATCACTGGTTTTTAAGCCTTTTCAACGGTTATCATCGCACCCGACAAGATCATTTGTTGCATCAAAAACAAGCGAACATCAGCGCAAAAACCCTTGCTTATAGTTCCTCAAAAAGCATATCCAATTGGGGGTGTTATAATACCGGTATAACCGGGATCACTTTATCGATTTTTAATGTTGCGATCCCTTGCGCAAACATGTAAATCTATCAACGTATTTGACCGCTACCATGCACAAACCACTTTTCGGTTACCAGTTTTTCCAGCGCAAAAGGCCCTCTCGCATGAAGCTTTTGGGTAGATATCCCAATCTCTGCACCAAGGCCAAACTCCATTCCATCAGTAAACCGTGTTGAAGCATTCTTATATACCACCGCAGCGTCTACTTCATTCATAAAACGATCGCATTGCTTCTTGTTCTCCGACACAATTGCTTCGGAGTGCCTCGTAGAGTAAAGGTTGATATGCTCCAAAGCCTCATCTAAATCCCGTACAATCCTGATCCCGCACTTCAGGCTTAGGTACTCGCGCGAGAAATCTTCTGGGCCCGCCCGCTGCAGCATCGGATAACCTTTCAGCAAACGCCATGATTTTTTGTCTGCAAACACTTCTACGGAGCTCTGTTCGAAAAGCGGTCTTAGTTTAACCAAAAAGTCTGCTGCAATTTCCTCATCCAAGATCAGGGTATCCATCGCATTGCATACAGAGGGCCTTGACACTTTAGCATTAACAACGATATTCAGTGCTTTTTTAAGGTCGGCTTGTTTCTCCACATACACATGGCATACCCCTGCACCCGTTTCAATAACCGGAACAAGACTGTTTTTACGTACATATTGTATTAAAGCATCAGAACCACGCGGAATGATCACGTCAACATACCGGGTTGCCGTCAGCAGTTCATGCACGCTTTCGCGCTCCGATGGCAACAGGCATATGCTTGCAGCCGGTATCCCGTGTTCAGCCAATACTTTCCTGATCATCCTGATCGCAGCCTGGTTCGTTTGTTCCGCTTCCTGGCTGCCTTTTAGCAGGCAGCCGTTTTTACTTCGTAAACATAAGGCGGCAATGTCGAACGTGACATTCGGCCGCGACTCATAAATGGTACCAACAACCCCCATGGGCACCGTAAATTTGTGCAACAACAAACCATTTGGCAACTTCCGCTCTTCGAGCAACTTTCCCGAAGGGTTTGGCAGTTTACTCACCTGTTTAATTCCTGCTGCGATCAACCTGATCCGTTCAGGGGTAAGCAGCAGGCGATCCGCCTTCGGATCATCCTTTGCCATTCGGTCCACATCTTTTTTGTTGGCCTTTAATAACTCCGCCGAATTTGCTTCCAGCTCTTTTGCAAGCGAAACCAAAGCGGCCTTTATCAGGCGATCATCAATGGTTCTAAGCTCTGCCGCTGCTTTGTGCGTTTTGACTAAGAGTGGTGCGATAGATTTCATAGTTTTCTTTTGAGCCCGGCAGTGATTCTTTGGTTTATCTTCCGTTGCGTCGCACTCTTGTACCGGATAACCGGGTTCACCAGGTACCCTGCCCTATTGTGTCTGCGCAACTGATTAAAACAAAACGATATCATCTGAATGCGCGGCTATGGTATTCTTTTTCGATAAGCGTTCTGCGATCTCAGGAGAGTTCAGTTTTACTTTTGCTACTCCAATAATTTGCTGTTCTTCGTTGATCAACTGCACCACCTCCCCGGCTGAAAACATGCCTGTTACTGCTGCAATTCCAACTGCCAAAAGGCTTTTCCTGTTGTTTAAAGCTTTTTCAGCGCCTTTATCAACCTGTATACCTCCCAGGGTAATTGACCCGCTCGCCAACCATTTTCTCCTGGCTTTCAGGTTGGACTTTCTTGGTTTAAAGGTTGTACCGGCTTTGCCCTCCAACGCATCGGCAAAGGGCCGTAACCCACTAACCCCCGTCATAATTACCCGAATACCTAATGAGGTTGCCAGCTTGGTAAAGGTGAGCTTCGATAACATACCACCCAGCCCAAGTGAACTTTTTTCATTGCTCACAAAACCCATAATGGTTTGATCAATACGGTCAATAGCCGGTATAATCTTTCGTTCGTGATCCATAAAGCCGCCCACCGAAGTACATATTATAAGTGTATCAGCATCAAAGCCAATCGCCACAAGTGTCGAAAGTTCATCATTGTCCGAAAACTTCAGCTCCACATTGCTCACCAGGTCATTCTCATTAACAATAGGCACAATGTCGTTGTGCCAGAATTCATAAAAGGTGTCTTTAAGCTGAAGAAATTGCGAACGGTTCGAAAAATGATGACGCTCGCATAGCGCCTGCGCCACGGTAATACCATGAAATGACAGATGGCGTTGGTACAACTGTATCAGCATTGGGTTACCTACAGCTGCAGCAGCTTTTCGCTCAAGCAACGATCCCTTATAGTTTTTAAAAAAAGACTTTCCACTTCCCACCGCTCCACTTGAAACAATTACGATTCGGTATGCACCACAAAGCTCGGCAACTTCAGCAGCAAGTTTTTTTATAAATACTTCGTCGGGTTTGCCGGTGCTATCGGTAATTACCGCAGACCCTAACTTGATCACCAACACCGGCTTTTGCATGTTTATATTTTAGCGTTGTAAAATTATAGCTACGGCAAGCAAATTACCAACAGAGATTGCAAAGCGCATTGGGCCGGGTAAAAAAGCAAAAGCCCCGGTATAAACCGGGGCTAAGAAGTGGCTGTACTTTCAAGAATATTATGATGGTAGACTTTCGTTGTTCAGTTACATTATAGTTGTTCCATATAAACGGTTCCGATCAAACCACCAAAAACCAGGTTCAATAGAAAGTTCTGATCGTTATTTGGACCATTGGTTTTTATGCTGGCATCCAGATTAATGTCGTCGTAGGAATATACCGACGATACGACACCTGTTAGAGAACCACCAAGTGCCCCGTTTTGTATCCTGTCCTGGTCGTTCAAAGGGCCGTTGTATTTTACGTTGTTGTTCATATTTGCATTGCCTCCACGCATCGTCCAGGCATTGCCCATATGAACACTTGAAAAATAACCCATGTTCTGGTAACAATTGTAACCCGAAGTTGTGAAGTCGAAATGACCTGAACCACTATTGAAATCGATGACTTGCGAAGATCGGATGGAAAGGTGGTTTCTATGTTTCACTACTACATAGTACCCCCCGGATGGCACACCGGCAAACAATATTCGTGTAGTTGATCCATCAGTGTCTACGATAAGTCCGTCAGATCGCAGCAACCCTGCACGCCTTGCAACAACAGTTGAGGGAGAAGATGAATTTCTCAGCTCAACCAATACCCAATCAACGATATCCGTATGTGCGGCAAAGAATCCTCCGCTCACGCGCTCGGTTCCGCTGTAATTGAATGTTGAATTGTTATACGGCTGGGATGATGCATAATTTTGTAAGACCCCCGATGAGTTCAGCAACGTACTCATTCGTCCACTGGATGGACTATAGGCACCTTGCAAAAAAACCTTACCGGTAAAATAAACCCCGGTGCTTGCAACAGGAGCTCCGGTTTCATACTGGTGTGCATTGTAAACGTCGGTACCAAATTGTATTTGTCCGGTTGCATTATAGTGTACCCAATCCTGTAAAGGATATGAGTCGGTGTTTATCAGTATTGCATTGTTTGAACTATTTGCGCAGTAGTTTGCCTGGGCTGCTCTAACCATATCGCGGTATGGATATCCTGTTGGCGCGTAAATTCTTCCGATTACTTTCTTGTATACTGTTGATGGTAGCCCATGTCGGGAGATCAATCCCCGCCACATGGCATCAATGTTAGTAAAAAAGTTTACCAGGTTGTTTTGGTAGGCCGAAGCATCCGCTGCTGTTTTTGCATCGTCTTCACCCTGCATCCAGATGATTGCTTTCAAATCGAGCTTAACTCCTTGCGCATCGGCCTGGGCTACTGCGGTTGGCAACCACGATGATAGCTGTTGCCACCTGATCCCGGCTTCATAGGGTTGTTGACCGGGTGACTGTGGCCTCCAATCAACTGCCAGTGTCGTTCCGCCTACTCCTTGTTTGTAAACAAACCGCTTGCGACTTTGCCTGCTTTCCAGGCTTTTCATCAACGATGCTTCCGGCCCAAACTGGGATGGATCGGCATAGTTTTCACACCTTGTGTTAACGCCTACATTCATCGTTTGCCATGTTGCTGAAAAGCCACCTACACCAGGGTTCCAGATACTTGTATTTGATTGCACCCCGGCATATAAAGCTGCCTGTTGAGTATTCATACCGTTGGTAGTTGCCCAACCGGTATTGGATTGGCCAATTATGATGTAAAACGGAACAAGAGTTTGTGCGTAGGATCGGGAGAAAACAGCAATTGCTACAATTACCAGGATAGAGGTTATGGCCGTTAGTTTCAGGTTCTTCATCAATGATACTTCCTTTAAAATGATCAATACATTACTGTGGTGGCTTAAAGCCATCAAGGAATGAACCCACGTTTTCACGCAGCCTCACTCTGCCAGCATTGAAACTATTTACATTGGGTAAATCAACTCATCCAATTAGCAACTGACAACGGGGATCAGCAGAATATTTGTCAAAAAATCGAGGTGTTAACAATACCAAACAGTCCTGTACGTGCGCCAGGCAATCTCTTAGAACCTCTGAAATGAAACATAGATTATTAGCGCAATGATAAAGTAATATCAAGTAAGGGAGCCTTAGCGTTTCATTAAATTATACTTAAACAAAGCTGATAAACAATGAATTAAACAATCGTTCTATTGAAAAACCATATTCTCCGATACAGATTTTCACTGGCTATTAAAAAAGCTTTGCGGCACCAAAGCCTGGCGCACTCGACGGGGAAGAAAGGATCATAGTGCACCATATTTTACCACCTATGATCAGCTACTTTCATGCTGTTGCTTTTTTTTGTAACCTTACGCCGGTAAGGTTGTGTTGTCAATCACGGCAGCAGTCAACCACCATTGCAATGGATACCGTTTACCTGCCTTAACTACAGGTTGTTTTTATTGTAAAATGTTCATCTGAGAAGAGACTGAGTTTTAAATTATGAGTCAAAATTCCAATGCAAGAAGCTTTAGCAGCATATTCCAATTTGTTCGCCAGGCAATAAAGGGTGGCGAACAAGACTTTACCCAGGGCAGTATCAGGAGAGCAGTTTTCTTACTTGCAATACCAATGATACTGGAGATGTGCATGGAGTCGGTGTTTGCCGTTGTTGATATATTTTTTGTTGGCAAGCTTGGCCGCGAAGCAGCTGCTACGGTAGGCTTAACCGAATCAATCCTGACACTTATTTATTCTATTGCTATTGGCTTAAGCATGGCTGCAACAGCCCTTGTTGCAAGAAGGGTTGGAGAGAAAAACAGCGAAGAAGCAGCAAAAGCTGGTGTGCAATCCATATTGGTTGCATTAGCAGTAACTGTGCTAATCAGCATAGCGGGTGTTGTGTTTGCCCGACCTATTCTTAGGTTTATGGCCGCTCCTGAAGGGGTACTTGCAATAGGTGTACCCTATATGCGCATCATGTTTGGTGGCAGTGTTGTTATCATGTTGCTGTTCCTGATCAATGGAATATTCAGGGGCGCCGGTGATGCATCTATCGCAATGCGGAGCCTTTGGCTAGCTAATATTTGCAACATCATACTGTGCCCGCTACTCATTTACGGATTGGGACCTGTGCCTGCCTTTGGTCTTACCGGTGCCGCCATCGCGACAACAATCGGCCGGGGAACAGGGGTATGTTACCAACTGTATCACCTATTTAAAGGCAATGGTGCTTTAACCATACGAAAGGAACACTTCATTCCTGATCCCGCCATCATCCGGTCTATAATAAAGGTTTCTTCTACAGCTACCGTTCAGTTTATCATTGCTTCAGCAAGCTGGATTTTTCTCGCCAGGATCATCAGCAGCTTTGGCAGTGATGCCATAGCGGGCTATACCATAGCGCTCAGAGTTATTGTCTTTTTTATTCTCCCCGCCTGGGGGTTAAGTAATGCTGCCGCGACGCTGGTCGGCCAAAACCTTGGGGCTAAACTACCGGACCGTGCAGAAAAGAGTGTTTGGAAAACCGCCCAGTACAACATCATATTCATGGTGTTTGTAACCATCGTCTTCTACTTATTTGCGGAGCCGATTATAGGCATATTTACCAGGCAAATCAACGTTGCTGCAATTGCTATCCAGGCCCTGCGTGTAGTGAGCATCGGATATGTTGGTTACGGTCTCGGCATGGTACTTATGAATGCTTTTAACGGCGCCGGTGACACCCGTACACCCACCTGGATAAATCTTTTTGGCTTTTGGGCCTTCCAGATACCACTGGCTTATTTCCTGGCAAAACAGATCGATCTCGGTCCGAAGGGCGTATTTTGGGCTATTGTGATTGCCGAATGCTCGATTACGGTAGTTACTTTGTATTTATTCAGGAGGGGTACCTGGAAAACAGTAAAGATCTAACTGGTACTATTGTCATTCTGCCAGTTGGGCGAACCGTTGTCGTCGCCCGTACAGGCCACAGAATACTCATCATCCTCAACATCGTTCTATTATGCCCAACTATGTTAGCGCACAACAATTGCGGCAGTTAACCTTCTTTTCGCTGTTGGTTTTCCTGTTCATCTTTCTCTTTTTACAGATCGCTTCTTTTTTACCGGCATTACTGGGCGCCATTACGCTTTATGTGCTGCTCCAAAAACGCATGCATTGGCTCGTAAACGAACGCAAATGGAACAATAAGGTCGCAGCAGGTGTATTACTGTTGCTGTCGTTCCTGGTTGTATTGGTGCCCACCTGGATAATGGCTAACATGATTACCTCGCGACTTGCCGGTGTAATCCGGAACTCAGAACAGGTAGTGGCTGTGATCAACAAAACCATACAATTTGTTGAATTCAAGTTACACCTTCAGCTACCTGGGCCGGATGCCGAGGGCATCAATAAAACCGTAACCTCTTCACTTCCGCGGGTACTTGGTGCAACTTTCAATACGCTTACTTCTATTGTCATCATGTACTTCATCCTCTATTTCATGCTGGTGAGCACACAGACATGGAAAATGGTTACATGAATACATCCCGCTTAAACAACACAATGTTGACCTGGTGGCGCACGAGATGCGGACCCTTGTTATATCAAATGCGCTTGGTGTTCCCCTGGTGGCACTATTACAGGGGCTGGTTGCCCTGGCCAGTTACGTGTTATTAGGCGTACCCGATGTTTGGTTCTGGTTCCTGTTTACCTGCGTTGCTTCGATGTTGCCGTTTGTGGGGGCAGCGCTTGCCTATGTGCCACTTAGCCTCGTGTTGTTTTCGCAGGGAGAGAACTGGAAAGGTATTGTGCTGCTGGTTTACGGAATTGCCATCATTGGCAGCGTAGATAATATCTTCAGGTTTGTGCTTCAAAAAAAGCTTGGAAACATTCATCCGCTGATTACGGTATTTGGCGTGATCATCGGTATCAACCTTTTTGGGTTTATCGGGCTCGTTTTCGGTCCCATTTTCATCTCCATGTTTATCCTCCTGGTCAAGATTTATATGAATGAATTTGTTAAGGTCAGTACCCCTTCAGAGGAACAACTGAAAACCTAAAACTTTGTTTTTTCGGTCCGGTTTGTTAGTACCCCCACAATAATTTACTTACTTTAGCTGTTAGCTATTGGTATAATATCAGACAAACGAATACTTCAAGGCACATATGCAAAGAATATTTAAGTTCGTTCCGGGATTAATGATAGCTGCCGTATGTTCGGCTTTCAACCCCGTTTCAGCAGGAGAAAATGGCAACCTGCCCGACGACAAAAACATGCCCTCGCTCCTTTCTTCCTCAATCGGTTCACCCGCATTTGTACGTCATTGCGATTCGGTTTATGAAAGTATTGGTTTACTTACCTATGGACTTGAGAGAGACGTATTTTCCAAAGCTTATAAGGGTTACCAGTACCTCCTGAACAAGGGTGTGCTTCGAAAAACCAGTACCTTAACCATATGCGACTACAGCCAGAGCAGTAATAATAAAAGGTTGTACGTTATCGACCTGAAAGAAGGCAAGCTATTGTACAATACCTATGTTTCGCATGGCAAAAACAGCGGACAGGAATTTGCAACCAGTTTTTCCAACATCACCAACTCGAACAAAAGCAGCCTTGGATTCCTGGTTACTGCCGAAACTTATTCTGGAAAAGCTGGCTACAGCATGCGGTTCGACGGTATGGAAAGTGGAGTAAATGATAAGGTGAGGATGCGCGATATTGTGTTACATGGGTCTCGTTTTGTAAACGAGCACTTTATGGATATGCGTGGCGCAATTGGTAAAAGCCTGGGCTGTCCTGCAGTTCCACTGGTTCAGGCAAAAAAGATTATTGATGCCATCAAAGGCGGTTCCTGCTTTTATGTAAATCATCCCGACGATTGGTATACGCGCACTTCTACCATACTAAACGCCAATGTAGACCTGATGCTAAGCCCGGCAGCAACGGCGGTTAATCCCAGCCCGGCTGTTGTTAATCCGGAATTAGGCGAGCACAATAGCTCACCTGCTAAAATGCTCTAATAAGATCCCAGGATATAAAATACTCAGCCCCTTTGCAGGGGCTTTTTTGTGGGTTTTACTTTCTGTTTGTTTGGTATTAGGGATTGGGTATTGAGGTATTAGGGTATTGGGTATTGAGGTATTGGGTATTGAAGTATAAAGGTATTGAGGTGGGGGGGTGGTATGTGGGCGGCGCGGGTATCGGGCGCTGATATTTACGGAATGATCGCTATCATTAGAACGCCGCACTGGCAGACTACTGATCATAAGCGCGTTGCCGTTGAACTGAGCGTAGCAACGATGTCTCCCCAGGGCTGTCCAGCTGGTCACCAAAAAAAACTTAACAGGAGCAGGTTACAGAACGATTACGCAGGCAATTACCTGGAACAGTATGCCGATGAGGAAACCCCAGATGATCTCGACAGGGTGATGGTCGGAAACTGCGAGCCGGGCGGTACACACCAAGCCGGCAATAATCGTGGCAATGCTGATGGGCACACCCATCGGATCAAATGTATACAGCCCGATCAAGACCATAAACGCCAGCACCCCACCAACTCCCAGCGCATGCATGCTGATTTTAAAATAGCTGTTTGCCATGAGTGCAGCGGATGTGGTTAGAAACAAGCCGAGCAGAAATGACACCAGTATCAAGGGGTTTTCTGTTTGGTTTTTGCTGACATACCACGCCCAAAAGAAGTAAATGATGGAGGCGATATAGGGAATGATCCTTTCCTGCTGGGTTCGTAATTTGATGGACTCAACAAACTTTAGTCGCCATAGCAGAAAAACGGTGAGGGTTGGAAAAAACACCGTAAGAATAAAGAATGAAACCAGCTTCATCAGCTTTTGTTTCTCCTGAAGCGAAGCATAAGAATAGGGGTGGATAAAGATGAGGTAGGCAATAACGTAAATGGGCAAAAACACCGGGTGAAAAACATAGGAAACGAACCTGGCTCCTGCTCTTACGGCTGGGTGCATCGGGGGCGGGTAAGCATATTCGTTTTCCATATACCAGGCGGTTGATTAAAGTTGTTTGCGCAACCGGGCTACTGGCAGGTTTAGCTGTTCGCGGTATTTTGCTACGGTCCGGCGGGCGATGTTGTATCCTTTTTCCTGGAGCATGTCGGTAAGCTGCTCGTCGCTTAGTGGTTTGCGTTTATCCTCGGCCTCGATGAGGTTGCTAAGGATCTTTTTAACTTCCCTGGTGCTCACTTCTTCTCCGCTGTCGGTACTTAGCGACTCACTAAAGAAAAACTTGAGCCGATAGGTGCCGAATTCTGTTTGTACAAACTTGCTGTTTGCCACCCGGCTGACGGTACTGATGTCGAGCCCTGTCATTTCAGCAATATCTTTAAGGATCATCGGTTTCAGGGTGGTTTCATCACCGGTCAGAAAAAACTCTTCCTGGTAGTTCATGATGCTCTGCATGGTACCGATAAGCGTTTGCTGCCGCTGTTTGATCATATCGATAAACCACTTTGCCGAGTCGATCTTTTGCTTGATGAACAGCACGGCTTCTTTTTGCCGTTTGTCTTTTTTCGCACCCTTCTCATAATCTTTTATCATGTCGCGGTACCCCTCGCTGATCCGGAGGTCGGGGGCATTTTTGCTGTTTAGTGTAAGCTCAAGCTTACCCGCGTTATTGAAGATAAAAAAGTCGGGAACGACATAGCTTTCAGCCTTGTTTACAGAGCCGATATTTCCCCCGGGCTTAGGATTAAGCTTGATGATCTGGGTGATTACCGCCTTCAACTGGTCGTCGGACAGGTTAAGGCCACGTTGAATTTTTTCGTAGTGTTTTTTGGTGAATTCATCGAAGTACTTCTCCATGACCTGCAGTGCCAGCTCAACCTCTTTTCCCTCTTTTAAACGGCGATTCAATTGCAGAATGAGGCATTCTTTAAGATTGCGGGCACAGATACCGGGCGGATCGAATTGCTGGATTTTTTTGATCATAGCCTCGATTTCGATCTCCGATGCTACCACGTTCTGGCGAAATGCAAGATCGTCGGCGATGGAAGACAGCTCCCTCCTGAGGTAACCATCATCATCAATACTACCTACGATTTGTTCGGCCATTTTGCGGGCCCTTTCGTCAAGGTCCATCATACCCAGCTGGTCGAGCAACATTTCGTGGAACGAGGTTTCAACCCTGATCGGGATCACCTTTCCTTCATCAGCTTCAGGATAGTTTTCGTCCCGTAGTTTATAATCGCCGACTTCATCGTCGCCCTCATTGATGTATTCGCTTAAGTCCAGGTTGTCGTATTCGTCGGCGCTTCCTTCAGCTTCAAATTCCTCATCACCCGACTCAAATTCGTCTTTCAGGTTGTCGTCATATTCGTCGTGCCCGTCTTCACTAACCTCAAGGGCGGGATTTTCTTCGAGTTCTTCCTTTATTCTTTCTTCCAGGTTGGCCGTAGGAACCTGCAACAACTTCATCAACTGAATTTGTTGAGGTGATAACTTCTGTAATAGCTTCTGCTGTAATGATTGACTTAATGACATTTCTTAAACTCCTCTCGAATACTAAACGGAACAAAGGTTAATACGTTTCTAAGGGTAACCTAAACAAATACACTTGGGTTTATGTTAACGTTAAAATCTGGCATAAATTTTCCTGCCAGCTTTTTGCGGTAAATTTACATACAAAAGCACCATAAGATGAGGCACCGTTTGATTTGTTTCTTTATTATATTATCAGTATGCTTTTACCATCGGACCTCTGCCCAACGACCATTCCGGCTTATTCCTCTAAGGGCTGCAACATACTCTGCACCCGCCGACACTACAGCCAAAATATTCTTAAATAATCCTATATACCCGAAACCCGGGCAGTTTGGCAACCCCATGATACCGGCAGATTATTACACCAAAACCATTGGCTTTTTCTGCACCAAAGAACTGCAGGTTGAAAAAGCGGCTAAGTTTCCACTCCGCTTCCGGCTTGGGTCGGTTAATTACTGTGACGGGCTCGAAGGTAAAAACAGGTAACTATCCGGCTAATGCTGCCCGGAAAAGGATAGCGTGACGCTCGTGTGCATACAAAGGAAACTTGCCCTGTAAGTTTTAGTACCGCCTGGCTATTGGCGGTGAATTTATCAAAGGATGGTGCCGGATTTATGGTTTATCGGCTTGAACATTGGGTAGTTAACCCATTGTAACCATTGTCTTACTAAGCACTTGTTTAACAATATCAGCAATTTTTTCTCCTTTTTCGTTAACCTGGCTCTCCGACCAGCCGAGGCTGATGGCCGTACTAATACAGCGGCTCATTACGCGATCGCTTGCAGGAAATGATTTGGTGGCAAGTTGCTTTAATGTGTTTGTGATTTCTGTGCCTTGACCATTCAGGAAATCGGCATTTTTCAGGTGATCCCATTTGCTGATATAGTGCCAGTTATTATTGTACCAATAGAAGTTTCCGGCCAGTATACCGGCTTCTTTAAGTTGTTCGACAACCGTTTTGGTAATCTCTTCTGTTGGCAGGAACCAGCTCAGGAACGTACAGCTGTCTACCCCACCATCAGGGATCTCGCGGAAGGTAATTTCAGGTATTGCAGAAAGTATGTTTTTTAGCACAGACTGATTGGCCCGTTGTATTTCAAGAAATTGGTCAAGCTTTCGGATCTGGGCCAGACCAACTGCGGCATGCAGTTCACTTATGCGGTAATTGTAACCAATAAAAGGGTGCAGGTCGGCGCCGCGGTCAACCCCGGCGTGGTCGTGCCCATGGTCGGTATAACCATCACACTTAACATAAAGGGATTCATTGTTTGTCATCACCACACCGCCTTCTCCACAGGTAATCGTTTTTACAAAATCAAAACTAAAGGTTCCGGCATCGCCAATTGTCCCCACTTTTTTGCCATTGTAAGTAGCCCCTATACTCTGGCAGGCATCTTCAAGCAAAACCAGGTTGTGCTCGCGGCAAATGTCCATTAATGCTTCCAGGTCGGCCATACTGCCGCACATGTGTACGGGCATGATACAACGGGTTTTTGGTGTTATTGCCGCCCTTACGGCCAGCGGATCAAGCGTAAGTGTTTCATTGATGTCGACCAACACCGGTATGGCGCCAACACTGATGACGGCTTCGAAACTTGCGACAAAGGTGAAGGTTGGCATAATGACTTCATCGCCATAACCGATACCTAAAGCAGCCATTGCTGTTGTAAGGGCAGCAGTGCCACTGCTCGTAAGCTGGGCGTATTTGCAGCCAAATGTGTTGCAAATCTCAGTTTCCAGCTCCTTCGACTTCCAGATACCTTTACGGGGACCATCAAAACCATAACGCATTAGTATACCGGTTTCCAGTACGTCATTAACTTCCTTACGTTCTTCGTCGCCCCAAAATTCGAAACCTGGCATATGCAAATGTTTGATGGTTATACAATAGTTGCTGCAAAGCTATTGATCATTAGGGATCACCTGATTTGCAGTGATAAAATTATTCACTTTTACGTGCGGCGTCAAACCAGATACCGCAACCTGGTTTGCTTACAACATCCTACCGCTATAAAGGTTTAGCGCAGCGAAACCCATTCACTCACGTTATTATTCCTGTCGACGGCGGCAATAAACAGCTTTTCAATTTTTGGAATCTGCAGTTCCTCAAGGTCTACATCCACAAACTTTTCGGCAACATACAGCTTTACCAGTGTGGCATTTTCACGGGCAACTGCCTTGCCGGGTGATACCGTATACAAAGCGAAACCCTTGATTGGCTCAGCTCCCCGGTACATTATGCGTTGCTGCTTGCTGCCCCTGATTTTTTCGATCAGCGGAACGATCGGTGCAATGCTATCGATCCAGGGCATAGGTGGTACCAGCGCCGGCAGCCGGTAGTAATTGTTTCGAAGGCTGTCGTTCCAACCGTAAGGGTTTCTGGCAAATGACTTGCTGCTAAAATATACGCTACCCTGTATCTGGGGTCGTTCGCGAAGTTCCTTGATCTGGTTTGGAATTTCAGAGGGTCTTCTCCAGCCACCGCTTTTCTGTTCGTAGCCGCGGTAGATTCCATGGCCCACGAAAACCTGCTTTCCAAAGCTATTGCCAGACCACCAATCGAGCAATACATTGTAATCGCATAAAGGGTGCCCGATCTCCCAGTATAATTGAGGAGCAACGTAGTCGATCCACCCGTTTTTCATCCACAGCAGTATGTCCGCATAAAGGTCGTCGTAGTTGGTAAGCCCAGCCCTGGTTGAACTACCAGCCGGGTCCTTGCTTTTGTTTCGCCAGACACCAAAGGGCGAGATCCCAAATTTGATCCGCGAATTTGCGGTCTGAATGGTTTCGTGTACCATCCTGATGATGGAGTCAACATTACTTCGCCGCCAGTCGTTGCGGGTCATGCCCACTCCATATTTCTGGTAAGTGGCTTCATCGGGGATGGTTTTACCGGCAATCGGGTAAGGATAAAAGTAGTCATCGAAGTGTATGCCATCGAGATCATATCTTGATACTACGTCTTTGATCACCCCATTTACGTATTCACGTACCTCCGGCATACCCGGGTTAAAAATTTTTATTGTGCCATAGTTCAAAAACCACTGGGGATTTAGCCGGGTGACGTGGTTGTGTGCTACCGACGATTTGTTTACGTTAAACACAGCCCGGTATGGGTTTAACCAGGCGTGAAACTCCATACCACGTTTATGCGTCTCTTCGATCATAAACTGTAACGGATCGTAATAAGGTGATGGTGCAAGGCCCTGTTTACCGGTAAGATATTCACTCCAGGGTTCAAAAGCCGAAGGATAAAAAGCGTCGGTGGAAGGCCTGACTTGCATCAGGATCGCGTTCATCCCGTTCCGCTGGTGCAGGTCGAGTAATTTGATGAACTCGGATTTCTGGTCTTCAGTGGGGAGCCCTCTTTTACTTGGCCAATCAATATTTTCTACTGTTGCCACCCAAACTGCCCGGAATTCGTATTGTGGTGGCACCTGGGATTTGGCCATCATGAAAAACCCCAGCAGAAATAATAGTGTAAAAACGCCTTTGATGTTAGTCCCCGTAATGTTCATTCTTCTTGTCTTTTTAGCGATCGCCTCCCCTCATTTTGTCAAGCAGGCTGTTCAATGTTTTAGCCTCTTCAGGGCTAAGGTTGCCTGTGATGGCGTCTAATTGTGTATTGTTAACCGTGAGCCGCTCCAGCAGTTCCATTCCTTTACCGGTTAAAGAAATTTCTACCAGGCGCTTATCGTGCGAACAAGTAATTTTATTCAGTAACCCTTTTTTCATCAGTCGTTCAACAATCCGGCTGGTATCGCTCATTTTGTCGATCATGCGTTCGCGTATCTGGAGCGTTGATAATGGTTGGGAGCTCCCTTTTACGATCCGCAAAATATTGTACTGTTGCGGTGTAATGTCTTCTTTTTCGAGCAGGAGTCTTATTTGCTCCAGTACCCAATTGGAGGAAAACAAAAGATTGATCGTGACCTTCTGGTATTCGTTCCGGAAAGTTTCCTGCTGTATTTCTTGTTCAATCTTCATTGGCCCGTTTATGCAAAAATATGGTTCCTGCTCATGAGCGACGCCTTTTTTAAACCATAGTATTATGCGTGTTCCTTCATTGATCCATCCTAATCTAATGTCGTCTGGTTGAAAAATTTCTGGCCCAGGCTGAAGCTGCAGTGTTACACTTGCTTGCACGCTCCGGCATCAAATACAAGGAGGCGCAACTCCTGTCGGTTCCTTTTTTCATACGCCGACAGGTGAAAAAGACCAGTTTGCCACCCAGCATAAAAGCATAATTAATGTATATTGACGGGCATATTAAAAGAACACTAAAATTTTGCAAAACTTAAACATTACCACTAAAGAAACTATCTTTGAATAGTTGTTTAACTAACTATATGCCAAACAACCAATTTAAGAAAGGCGAGCTATACAGTTTTATAACGGGCATGGCTTCAACAGCAGTAGCGAGGAGATTACAACGGAACTTCAAACAGGCAGGATTAGAAATTACCATCGAACAATGGAGCGTTCTTTACCATTTGTGGAAAGAGGATGGGCTAAGTCAACAGGAGTTGTGCAATCGCAGTTTTCGCGACAAGCCCAGCATAACCCGGCTTTTAGATAACCTCGAAAAACTAAAGCTGGTAAAGCGTTTCCCATCAAAAAACGACAGGCGAATAAACCTCGTTAAACTTACCGACGAAGCCATACAACTACAGGAGCAAACGATGGATATGGCAAACCAAACCCTAAATGAAGCGCTGGATGGCGTTAGTAAAGAACACGTCGACATGTGTAAAGCGGTATTGGCCCAGGTATATGAAAACCTCAAGTAAATCTTGCTGAGCACCTTTACCACCAGTATATACTGCTTTAGTCACCTCATCAATTAAACCTCAAACCCAATCATATGAATACGACAACACTAAATACACAAAGCGTAAAAGGTGGTGAATGGCTGGTAAAGGATCTCTCTCCATTTGAAACTTTCATTCCGGAAGATTTTAATGAAGAGCAGCAGATGGTTAAAGATATGTGCCGTGGTTTTTTGGATAGCGAAGTAATGCCTGTAGTTAACCAGATTGATAAAATGGAACCCGGGTTGATGTCGTCGCTGGTTGCAAAGGCTGGCGAGCAGGGTCTGCTGGGTGTTTCGGTACCCGAAGAGCTTGGCGGCCTGGGCAAGGATTTCATTACCAGTACACTGGTTAACGAAGGTCTTGGCGGGGGATTTTCATTTTCTGTAGCTGTATCAGCGCATACCGGTATCGGCACTTTACCAATCCTTTACTTTGGCACTGAGGCGCAAAAGCAGCAATACGTAACTAAACTCGCTACCGGCGAGTGGAAAGGCTCCTATGGACTTACCGAGCCAAACAGCGGAAGCGATGCACTTAGCGCAAAAACGACTGCGCGGTTGAGCGATGACGGCAAATATTATCTTTTAAATGGCCAGAAGTGCTGGATCACAAATGGTGGGTTTGCCGACGTTTTTACGGTATTTGCAAAAATTGACGGCGACAAGTTTACCTGCTTCATCGTTGAAAAAGGTTTCGAAGGCTTTACTCATGGCGAGGAAGAGCATAAGATGGGTATTAAAGGCTCTTCTACCGTGCAGTTGTACTTCCAGGATTGTAAAGTACCGGTTGAAAACGTACTTGGCGAAGTAGGTAAGGGTCATATCATCGCTTTCAACATACTGAATATCGGCAGGTTAAAACTTTGTGCGGCAGCATTGGGCGGCAGCAAAAGAGCACTAAACACTTCTCTGGAGTATGCACTCACACGCGAACAGTTTAAACAACCCATCAGCAACTTCGGCGCGATACAATATAAACTCGCTGAGATGGCAATTCGCATCTGGATTTGCGAAAGTGCCTTATACCGTACCGGAAAATGGATCGATGATAAAGAGACCGAGCTGGCAAACAGCGGCAAACCAGTTACTGAAGCGTTGCTTGGAGCCGCGGAAGAGTTTGCAATTGAATGTGCCATGCTAAAGGTTTACGGCAGCGAGGTATTGGATTATGTGGTAGATGAAGGTGTGCAAATACATGGCGGTAATGGTTACAGCGACGAATACATCATCTCGAAAGCCTACCGCGATAGCAGGATCAACCGTATTTACGAAGGCACAAACGAAATCAACAGGTTGCTCACAGTCGACATGATGCTGAAACGTGCAATGAAGGGCAGGCTCGACCTGATGGGACCCGCAATGAGCGTTCAAAAGGAATTGATGAGCATTCCTGATTTCAACAGCGACGATGAGGCACCTTTTGCAAAGGAACTAAAGGCCATTGCAAACTTTAAAAAAGCCATACTAATGACTGCCGGAGCTGCGGTTCAAAAGTTTATGATTAAGCTTGAGCACGAGCAAGAGGTACTCATGAATATTGCCGATATGGCGATTGAAACCTTTAATGCAGAAAGTGGATTGCTCAGGTTGATCAAACTGGTGGAAAGAAATGGCCAAGCTTCGGTACCTGTTGAGCACGATATGGTTAAAACCTATATCGCTGATGCTGCTGACCGGATCAATAAAAATGGTAAAGATGCCATCAACGCGTTTGCGGAGGGTGACGAACAGCGGATGATGCTGCTTGGCTTAAAACGCTTTACGAAAACTGAACCTTTTAACGTTAAAGACGCGCGCCGGAGAATTGCTGCAAAGTATATCGCCGACGGAAAATATCCCCTATAGAAGAACCATAAGGTTCCCGGGCCTCGCTTTTAGCGGGGCTTTTTTTTGCCCATATTACAAACTTTTGCAGCTGTAGTTTTCATATGTAATCGTAGTGTGATTGTTGTTGATGATTGACCTGAATGATGACTATGGGCAATTAAAAATTAAGCTTTGTACTGTCCAAAAAGATTAGCATTATTAACCCAGGCGTTTACAAGCAAACAGGAGCAATAATTTATGAGCAAAAATGTGGTACAACTCAGCAAATTGTTAAGCCTTGTGCTCCGTCACCAACCCGGTTATATCGGTATACAGTTGGACGAAAACGGCTGGACACCTGTTCACGAGCTTATCGCAGCAATCAACACTATTGGCACCCCGATTAATTTGGCTACGCTCGAAAATGTAGTGCACACCAATAACAAACAACGGTTTGCCTTTAACGAGGATCAAACACTTATTCGTGCCAGCCAGGGGCATTCGGTTAACGTGTCCTTAAACCTGGAACCGGAAGTTCCAACCGCAGAGCTTTACCATGGAACCGCACAACAGTTTGTTGCATCCATCCTGCAAAATGGCTTGATGAAGCGAAGCAGAAATCATGTACACCTGAGCGCCGATACCAACACTGCTGTGCAGGTTGGTTCACGGCGGGGAAAACCTGTTGTACTCATTATTGACTCGGCTGCCATGCACGCCAACGGTTATACGTTTTTCTTATCCGAAAACGGGGTGTGGCTAACTGATCATGTGCCCCGAGAATATGTAAGGCTCGCTTGAGCATGGAGCATGGAATTCCGTAATAAAACATTGTGCCCCTCCAATGCCCAGCTAACCCCATATAAATCCGTACACGAATTAACTGTTGCCTGCAACGCAATCCTGTATGAATCCCATCATTCCTGGTGAGGGGTTCAGCAATATCTTAAGGCTTATGGGTTCCACGACGAACTAGCCCCTGTAATCCTTTGCCGCTGCTGCATCAAGGAACCAGTGTACATCACCATTCGCAGGCTTAATCAATTGTGCGGGTAAGCGAACAGGGTCCGCAGGGCCGTTGATTACGGCTGCTACTTTCTCTGCCTTCTCATCTCCTGCAACCAGGAACACCACCTGCTTCGACCGGTTTACGATTTCCGGGGTAAGCGTTAACCTTAAGGTTTCGGGTCCCCGGACCGAAGCGGTCCATGTTGAGAACTCATTGTTGTTCGTCGGAAAAAGGGAAAGGGTATGTCCATCGTTGCCGAGCCCCAGCAAGATCAGGTCAAATGAATGTTGCGACTCTTTAAAATAGGTTTCCAGGATCTTCTGGTATTCGTCCACAGCAGTATTTTCATCAACCCCGGTGTTCATCCGGTGTACCTGGCTATCCGGAACATCGGTATGACATAAAAATGCGTCGATGGCCAGACGTGCATTGTTCCGCTCATCATGGTATGGCACATATCGCTCATCGCCCCAAAAGAAGTGAACCCTTTCCCATTCTATGCTATCGCTATAACGCATTGCAAGTATATGGTATAGGTCCTTTGGTGTTGATCCGCCAGCGAGACAAAAAGTAAATCGCTCCTGTTTTTGCAGCGTGTCCGTAATATAGTCGGATATCCAGTCGGCAAGCGTCGCTACTACTTCGGCCACAGAAGGATAAACGTGTAGTTTCATCATGACTTTTGTTCTTTTGTATCTTTTGCTGAATTGATGTTGATCCAGTTGTGACCATCACGTGCAATAAGCGCTTCTGCATCTTCAGGACCCCATGAACCCGGCTGGTAATTTGGAAAGTCCACAGGTTCACGTTTCTCCCAGGCCTCCATAATAGGTGTAACTACCCGCCATGCGGCCTCAACCTGGTCGGCGCGCATAAACAGGGTAGCATCGCCCTCCATAACGTCGCGCAGAAGTGTTTCATAGGCTTCCGGTTCGGCTCCGCCATACTCTTCTTTATAATTGAAGATCATATCAACGGGGTGAAGCGACATCTCCGGCCCCGGACGCTTCGACTGGAATCGCAAACGAATATCCATCTCGGGTTGTATGCTGATGGTTAACCTGTTTGGCCGCCAGGTATGTGTAGCTTCTTCGGGAAACGAATAATTCGGGGCCGGTCTGAATTGTATTGTAATCAGTGATGTTTTTTCATGCATACGCTTACCCGTGCGAACATAAAAAGGAACACCCTGCCAGCGCCAGTTATCGATAAAAAACTTTACTGCAGCGAATGTCTCAACCTTCGACTGCTCCTCAACTTTTTCTTCTTCGCGATAAGCCTTCACTTCCGTTCCCTGGATCCACCCACTATTGTATTGGCCGCGAACAGCTACACTTGCAACATCTTCTTTATTTATTCGACGAAGCGCATTGAGTACATCAACTTTTTTGTTCCGGATTTCGTTTGAATTAAACGATACAGGTGCCTCCATTGCAATCATGCACAATAGCTGGAGGATGTGGTTTTGTACCATATCCCTTAACGCGCCGGATGTCTCGTAATAGTTTCCCCTCGACTCTACACCAACCGTTTCGGCAACGGTGATCTGTACGTGTTCGATGTAGTTCCTGTTCCAGATGGGTTCAAACAAAGCGTTTGCAAACCGCATCACAAGAATATTTTGAACCGTTTCCTTACCGAGGTAATGATCGATCCTGAAAATCTGTTCTTCCTTAAACATCGAACTCAACAAGGTATTCAGTTCATGCGCGCTCTTAAGATCGTGGCCAAAAGGTTTTTCCACTACAATCCGCGTAGCTTTGGTGTTAGCACAAAAATCCAGCTCTTTCAACTTTGAAGCAATATCGGGCACCAGCTGTGGCGCTACTGCCATATAGAAAATAACAATTGGATCCTGCCCAAATTCGTCCGTCTTTTCTTTGACTATCTGACCTATCTTCTTAAATACTTTTTCGTCGTCCAGCTTACCCGGAAGGTAACTGATCTGCTTTGAGAATTCTGCCCAGTCGCCGTTTTCGTCTTTTCTTCGCGAGTAAGCGTGAATGCCGTCGTAAAGGTATTTTCTAAAGGTCTGGTCTGTGTACTTGGTCCGCCCCTGGCCCACGATGCTAAAGTTCTCCGGCATAAGACCGTCGAGAAAAAGATTAAACAGCGCTGGTGATAACTTGCGTTGGTTGAGGTCGCCACTGCCACCGAAGATGAATAAGATCGTTGATGCTAACGGCTTACTATTTTTCATTAGTAGTTTTTAAAAGTTGGGGTCTCTGGTTCTGCAGAAAGCCCTTGTATAAGCTAAGAGCTCAACTGCAAACCTGTGCCAGAAAATAATTGTTTAAGGTTTTACCACGTTCCACTCGGTATGAAATACCCCGGGTTGATCAATTCGCTCATAGGTATGCGCACCAAAAAAGTCGCGTTGTGCCTGTACAAGGTTTACCGGTAAACGTTCTGCCCTAAAGGCATCGAAGTAGTACAAGCCAGATGTCATAGCACCCATGGGTAAACCTGCTTGAATGCCTTTTGAAACGGCGGTTCGAACACTGCCCTGGGTTCTTAAGATAATCTCGGCTATGTCGGGGTGTAAAAACAGGTTTTGCAGGTTTGGATCACTCGAGTAAGCAAGCTCAAAAACTTTTAACAACGATGACCGGATGATACATCCGCCTTTCCACACATTGATAACCCTCAGCATGTCTATTTGCATGTTGAGGTGAACTGATGCAACGCTAAGCATATTTAGTCCCTGCGCATAACTTGCGATCACAGCAAAAAGCAGGGCATCGTGTAGCTCTTTTATCAATTCCGCTTTATTCACGTCCTGCGTTTGCCGTTCAATGGGGTATAATGCTGATGCTTTTACACGCTGGTCTTTCAGGGAGGAAATGTTTCGCATTGTTACTGCCGCATCAATGCAGGGTATAGGTACAGAAATATCCAGCGCGTCCTGCGAGGTCCATTTACCTGTTCCTTTTGCACCTGCCTTGTCGAGGATCATGTCAACCAGACTTCCGGATGTTTTGTCATCGGCTTCCTTAAAGATGTGCGCCGTAATTTCCACCAGGAACGACTGAAGTTCTCCCTGGTTCCAATCGGCAAACACCTGTGCAAGTTCACTGTTTGATAAGCCCCCAACGTTTTTTAGTAAGTCATACACTTCGCTAATGAGTTGCATGATCGCATACTCAATTCCGTTATGTACCATCTTTACATAATGGCCTGCTGCGTCTTTACCCAGGTATGCTACACAAGGCACATTGTCGACAGAAGCAGCTACAGAAACGAATAACGGCTCGAGTCTTCGATAGGCCTCTTCGTCGCCTCCAGGCATTATGCTTGGACCCGTACGTGCACCTTCCTCTCCACCTGAGATTCCGGCACCTACAAAATGTATCTTTTTATCCTGCAGGTAAGTAATCCTTCTTAAGGTATCGGTATAGTGAGAATTGCCCCCATCAACAAGTATATCACCATCATCAACAAACGGCAGCAGGTCGTTAATTACATCGTCAACAATCTTACCTGCCGGAACGAGAAACATGATCTTCCGGGGTTTCGCCAAAAGGTCCATCATTTCGGGGATAGTGTTTACTCCTTTGATGGTTGTTCCCGGGCGTGCAGATTGCTCGAGGAGGTGGGTCTTTTCTTTGTTTTTATCGTACCCAAGAACTTTGAACCCATGATCTGCTAAGTTCAGTAACAGGTTACTTCCCATTACGCCAACGCCAATGATGCCAAAATCGAATTGTGCAGTTTCCATTGTTTAGGTCTTGTTTCGACTAAAATTACAGAAACCCTCAACAGCAGTCCCAATAAATTGTTTACCCGTAGTGCAGGTACCGTGCTTACGGGTGCAAACAACCACTACCCTACCTTTGCCAAAACTTTAATCATATGTCAGCACTAGTAAATGAATTCAATGAATACCGGGAGAAAATGAACGAGGTGATCTTAAGCAAAAACAACCTGGTGATGAAGCGGCTGTGGAACCTGGATACCAATACTTACGACGAAGGTGCCATTGATAAGAAAACAAAGGAAATGCTGGGTTTGGTTGCGAGCATGGTTTTGCGTTGCGACGACTGCATCAAATATCACCTGGGCAAAAGCCACGAGCTTGGCGTAACAACTGAACAGATGTACGAAATCTTTGCGGTTGCGAACATCGTGGGCGGAACAATCGTAATACCGCATACCCGTAGAGCAGCAGAATATTGGGAAGAACTACAAGGTAGCAGCTCAACAGATTAGCTTTGAGTACTTTGTCAACACTTTAGCCGGGCTTTGATTCTCCTAAATCCCTTGCCGGTACAAATGCGGCACCTTTCTCTTAAACTCTTATTAAAATAAGAACGATTTTGTTTAATTTAGTGACCTTTGGTTTTTAAATTCTACTATTAATGTCTACTATAACAGAACAACTGGTACCCACTCCTACTGCACCAGCACTGCTTACCGCAAAGGATTTTGCTACCGATCAGGAAGTAAGATGGTGCCCGGGTTGTGGTGATTATTCAATCCTTGCACAGGTTCAGAAGATTATGCCGGGGATTGGTGTACCGAAAGAGAATATCGTGATCATCAGCGGTATTGGTTGCAGCAGCCGTTTTCCATATTACATGAATACATATGGTATGCATAGCATACATGGCAGGGCAACCGCTATTGCAAGTGGTTTGAAGGCAAGCCGGCCGGAACTCAGTGTTTGGATTGTGACAGGTGACGGCGACAGCCTGAGCATTGGGGGCAACCACACCATGCACCTGTTACGCAGAAACTTTGATGTAAACGTATTACTGTTTAACAACCAGATCTACGGTTTAACAAAAGGGCAGTATTCCCCGACCAGTGAACGCAACAAGGTAACCAAGAGCACACCTTATGGTAGCCTTGATCATCCATATAACCCGCTTGCACTGGCAATGGGTGCCGATGCTACATTTGTGGCCCGGAGCATGGATCGTGATCCTAAACATCTTCAGGCTATGTTATCGCGTAGTCATAAACACAAGGGCACATCTTTGTTGGAGATCTACCAGAACTGTAACATTTTCAACGATGGGGCATTCGAAATCTTTACGGAGAAATCCTCAAAGCCCGAAGAAACGCTGTTCCTTGAACACGGCAAACCGTTGATCTTTGGTGCTGCTCAAAATAAGGGCATACGCATCGACGGTCTCCGCCCGGTGATAGTTGAACTTGGTAGTGAGTATAGTGCCAGCGATCTGTGGATACATGATGAAAACGACTTTTACAAAGCGCAAACCCTGGTTAGAATGTTTGATGATCCTTTACAGGGGCAGGCACACTTCCCGCGCCCGTTTGGTGTGTTCTACGAAAACCACCGCGACTGCTATGAGGACCTGATGCAAATGCAGATTGAAGAAACAATAGCGTTAAAAGGAGAAGGTGATCTTGATAAATTATTAAGGGGCAGAGAAGTTTGGGAGATCATGTCCTAAGTTTGTTAATACATGTAAAAGCCCCGGCAAAAACCGGGGCTTTTTTATTGCTTATTTGCAAAGTGTTGAACCACCATATCAGAATGCTAAGCGTGAGTTGATAACCTGAAACCTTGGCGACAAGTACAATCACCTATCGATAAACCCAGTTGATGGCAACCGGGTATCGTTTGCAAACCGTGGATCAACAGCCAATCAAAAACCGCTTCGTTCAAGTAAGGCCTTGTCTGCAAGTTCATACAATCTCTTCTTCTTCCAGTCGTACCATGGTTTGGTCAGGGTTTTCTTCATAACGGTATCAATGTTTCGCATACCAAACAAGTTCCATGCGCCGTGGAGTTTGCCACCGACCGACGACTGTAGCGCCCTTAAGCTCATTGCAAAGCCGCTGTCCAGGTACTCCATATGGTGCCAGTAGCCTGCAGGCATAAACAAGGTATCGCCGTGTTCAAGAATCACCTCGTAACCCTTAGCGAGTTTCAATGCCGGGAAGGCGCTATAGTCAGGTGTTTTTCCACCTTTATAGTAACCGGAAAAATCTGCCAGGCTTAATACTTCGAATGGCTTCCGATAGAGTTTATATTGTTCTTCGTATGGGAAAAGCAACACCCTTTTCCGACCAACAAACTGGGTATGCAGGATATGTGAAAGGTCGATATCAAAATGCATATGCGTGATGCTTGTTGCACCTCCTGTAAACAACATCGGATATCGTTTAACAAAGCCCTTCATCAGGTGGTCGGGCCAGCTGAAGTCACGCGTTAATTCGGGTGCATGTTCAAAGATGTTGAAGAGAAAAATTCGCCAGCCTGCCGGACCCGAACTGATCATGTCGATGTACTCACCAAAAGTTTTATAATCGTCGGCAGTGTTGATGGGGGTATAGGCGTCACTTTTAATGTTATTGTATAAGGCAACTTTTTTGTCGCCGATCAATTTTTTAAAGTAATCCCAGTTCCATTTTTCAAGTGCGTCCCACTGCTTAGCAAGGTCTTTAATGATCAGCGGGCGCTTGGGGTTGTAGTACTCCAACCTAAACGCTTTTGCGCTGATGTTGTCTACCACATCTATTTCTTCAAGAGTCATAAAAGCGCGATGTTTTAAGAGCTCAAAATTAGGTTGATTGCCTTTTGCTTACCGAAGTTTATCGGCCTCGCACACTGCTTAATATTCCAGCTTACTAATCGATTCAAAGTTTCAACAAAGCATAAAATACAGCTTTATTCATTGGTATCAAATCCCCGGGCTGCATCCCGTTAAGTGTCAGCTGCTCTATACGATAACGTATGAGGCGAAGGGTAGGAAAACCAACGTGTGCAGTCATCCTTCTTACCTGCCTGTTCTTTCCTTCGGTCAAGACGATTTTCAGCCACGATGTAGGAATACTTTTTCTGAACCGGATCGGCGGCACACGTTCGCTTACATCAGGAGAAGCCGGAAAGATTTCGACTTTAGCCTTCGCCGTTTTGTATGGCTTACCATCTATATTAATGACCACCCCGTTTTGAAGTTGTCTCACAGCATCAGTTGTAACCAGGCCGTCAACCTGAACCCAATATTCACGTTCATGTTTATGTTTCGGATTCAATAATCGTTGGTTTACCTGGGCATCGTTTGTAAGCAACAGTAAGCCTTCGCTATCATGGTCTAAGCGACCAACAGGATAAACATCAGCAGGAAGGTCGAAGTAATCGGCAAGTGTTTTTTTTCCTTCTGTACTTGTAAATTGGGAGAGTACCAGGTAGGGTTTGTAGATGGCAAAGTAGCGTTGCATAGCAATAAAAAAGCCCGGCAAATTACCGGGCTTTGATATATGGATGGGTTAGTAAGTAGTGGGAAATAATATTCCCTACACAATATTAAAAATTGTTTCCGCTAACACAAAAATTTTCTTACAATATTTTATACACAATTTCAAATCGATTTGTGAATAAGAAGCATCTACTCCGGCTTCAATCAGGGTAACGTGCATATCCATGATCTCCCGGTTAACACCTGGCTCAACATTAACTCCCTTCTGAAACCCGCATGTACAAAGGCTTTCAGCGCGCAGGTGCTAACGTGTTGCTACGGATCGTGTTTGCTAATGAGCGATGCCACACTGGTTGATTCTAATGTGCGGGTTGCGCGTAACCATTGTTTGCATCGGCAACACAAGAAAGTTGTAGCGGCAAAATGTATCAGCAAAGTTGCTATGCAAAACTTCATTCCCGTTGCTTCATCAGCCTTTAAATTTAAGCACATAAAGACCGGGATACCTTGCTTCATCTTAAAGCTGCGAATCGTGTTAAGATGCGAAAAGGTTGTAACGAATTATGCTAATGACAAGCAAGTATTTTTCTGATGCTTGCCTACAACTGCGGGGCAGTAAGAGTAGTCACTGCTATCGGAGGGACAAACGCCTGAGATAGCGTTTGCTTTTCACTTTGCGCTGACCAACTTTCTAAACCACAATAGAATTACATGAGAGCGGTGGTTTTATGGTCAAACACTACCTTTGACAAAACACTTCAGTTATGAAATTTCCTGCACCTGTTACTTTAGATTGGCTGGCTGAACTTCTTGAGGCAGAGATCATGGGCGATAAGGATATGCAGGCAACAGGGATCAACGAGATCCATCGTGTTGAGGCGGGTGATCTCGTTTTCGTTGACCACCCGAAGTATTACAACAAATGCTTGAACAGTGCTGCAAATTTCATCATCATCGATTCCCGGGATGTTGAGGTACCGCAAGGAAAAGCGTTGTTGGTTGTTAAGGAACCCTTTGAAGCATACCTGAAAATAGTCAGGCACTTCAGACCCTTCCAGCCTGCTGATAAATCTATCAGTGATAGTGCAGTAATTGGAGAAGGAACGGTAATCATGCCGAACGTTTTTATTGGCCATCACGTAACGATCGGCCGTAATTCGATCATTCATCCAAATGTTTCGATACTGGACTATTCCGTAATTGGCGACAACGTTATCATCCAGGCAGGAACCGTAATCGGTAGTGATGCATTTTATTACAATACCAAAAAGAACCGTGAGTTATGGTATAAAAAAATGCTCAGCTGTGGCAATGTCGTAATTGAAGATGATGTTGAAATTGGGGCAGGTTGCAACATCGACCGCGGTGTAACTTCAGAAACAAGAATCGGCAAGGGCTCGCGGTTGGATAATATGGTTCATATTGCACACGATGTAGTAGTTGGTAAAAACTGCTTGTTTGCAGCACAGGTTGCCATTGCAGGAGGAACAACCATTGAAGATGGTGTTGTGCTTTGGGGCCAGGTTGGCGTGAGTAAAACGCTTACCATAGGTGCAAATGCTGTTGTGCTTGCACAAAGCGGAGTGGGTGTTGACGTTGCACCAGGCAAGGTTATATGGGGATCACCTTCGGATGATGCGCTCACGAAAAAAAGGGAACTGGTATGGGTGAAACGTATACCAGAGCTGTGGAAGAAAGTGATGGACACAAAGTAACTATATCGTTCTTGCACCTGATTTGATACCCTCTGATAATTCAGCACAAACCCGTGCGATTGTTTGCTCAACCGGCCGATACTTAAACCCGGGGAGAAACTTAAAGAGCTTTGAATTATCATATCGCACAACAGCCTGTGCGCTGGTGGCAGTTTCTTTTGTCAGCAGCGGATCGGTGTGGTTGATCAATGATTTAATCTTTTCCACGCGCCACACAATCCCGGCAATTAGTGGATTAACTTTTTTGTGTGGCGGTCTTTTTCCAAACGACTTTGCCATCGCTGTAAATACATCTTTGAAAGGTACGTTTTCACTGCTGATGATGAATCGTTCGCCACTTAGGCCAAGACCCACCAGTTCAGTCATAATCTTCACCACATCTTCAACATCCACAAAGCCCGTTACACCTTCAGTATACCAGGGAAATTCGTTATAAGCCGATTTAAATATGCCAGATGAACCTTTTGTCCAGTCGCCGGCACCAAGGATAATGGATGGATTTACCACTACTGCGCGCAGGCCCTCGCCCACCCCTCGCCATACTTCCATTTCCGCCAGGTATTTACTTTTGCCGTAGTTGCTGTTGTTTGTTTCTTCTGACCAGTACATCTCTTCTGTTACAGGCTGGCCAACCTTGTTGCGACCTAGCGCTGCAACTGAACTTACAAAGCAAAGATGCTCTACATCGCTGGCCAGGCAAGCATTTACTACATTGGCAGTCCCTTCTATGTTTACCCGAAACATGTCCCTGACCTTTGCCGGATTATAGGAGATAATAGCTGCGCAGTGGTATACCTGGCGAACATCCGTTAGCGCTTCTTCAAGTGAGATGATGTCGAGAATGTCACCCTTAACCCATTGCACCCCTTCGCCATAGCTATTTTCCGGAACATTATTGCGGTACAAAGCCTTCACCTTTTCGCCCTGCCGGAGTAGGGCTTTAATGAGGTGTGAACCCACCAATCCAGTACCCCCGGTTACCAGGATTGCTCCCTTACCGTTAGATGTTTGCTGGCTTAGTGTCTCTGTCAAAACGGGTATTTACTTTATGATTTATTGTAGATGTAAAAGCCCTCGCCCGATTTACGGCCAAGCTTTCCTGATTCAAGAACCTGCTTCTGAAGATCTGATGGTGCAAGCCGGGGTGGCCTGCCCAGTTTATCCCATACCAATGTGCTTACCTGGTAGTTGACGTCCATCCCGATTAAATCCATCAACCTGAATGGACCCATCTTAAAACCTGTTGCTTCCATAACCTGATCGACCAAAGCGGGTGTAGCAATGCCCGATGCTACTATTTTCAGGGCCTCCAGGTAGTAAGGCCGTGCTACCCTGTTAACGATAAAGCCGGGACTATCGTTGCAAATAACAGGTGTTTTACCAAGCCTGATTGCGAGATCATAAATGCTGTTTACAACCGCTTCTGCTGTGTCGGTGCCCTTCACCACTTCTACCAACCTGAGTATCGGGGCTGGATTAAAGAAGTGCATTCCCACGAGCCTTGAAGGGTTAGAGAGCCTTGCACCAATGGCACTTACCGGAATAGAAGATGTGTTTGTTGCAAAAATCGTTTCAGGTGGATTAAGTCCGGCAAGCGTGTTAAACAAACTTACTTTTTCGTCCTCGTTCTCAATAATTGCTTCAATCACCACATCAGCCCGGCACTCGGTGATATCCGGGGTAAAACGCAGCCGGGAGAGGATGCGAGCTACTTCATCAACCGTAACCTTTCCTTTGCCTGCGAGTACATCCAGGCCAGCCCTGATGCTATGCTCGCTCCGCTGGAGCATTGCTGCATTAACATCAAATAGCACCGTATTAAAGCCCGCTACGGCACATACCTGCGCTATCCCGCTGCCCATTGTTCCTGCACCGCATATACAAATGCTTTCGATCATATTGCCTGGTAGTATCGCCATTGCGATCCCTGTAAAATTAGGCTGTTGTAATTAAAGCACCACGATAATTGGGCTAACGTAAAAAGGGTTCCGCATTGCAGAACCCTTTTATCGAGTAAGTATCAGGAAGCAAACATTGTTCAATTAAAACAGATGTTCACCATGTTGCTTATTGCTGTAACATCTGCTTGCGACGTTCGTGTTGAACCACTCTTTCAGTGCCATGCGCTTCATGGCTGTGTTGCACTTCGAGCGGTTTAAGCTTGATGATACCAAAGAAATGCATGCCTTTCATCACCAGGTAGGTGGTATCGAATTCGTACCATTTGCGGGCGAAGTTTGGATTTGACTTTGCGTGGTGGTGATTGTTCTGGAATAACTCTCCCATAAGCAAAACACCCCATGGCGTAGTATTACGGGAATGATCGCCATTGTTGTAATTGCTATAACCAAGCTTGTGGCCAAACCAGTTTACGATTGCTCCCTGGATCGGGCCCATCAGGAAGTGAATTGGCAATAACAGGAACCACCAATAACTTGGAGCAAAGTAAAAATAAATAGCAGTATAAGCGATCATGAAAGTTACACGAACGATATTATTGCTACCGAACCGATCAAGACTTTTCCAAATCGGAAGGTATTCCCGTGTGAACTGAGGATCGGGAAGGTCCTGGCCGGTAAGAAACCTGCGATAAATAGCCGCAGTATGCATCATCATATGATAAACGTCCTTGAAGAAGTGTGGTGAATGGGGATCCATCTCCGTATCGCTATAAGTATGGTGCATGCGATGCATTACTGCATATGCACGGGGCACCAGGAACGACGAACCTTGCACAAACCATGTGCTGAAATAGAAAACCCTTTCCCATCCCGGTGTAACATTATACATCTGGTGGGAAGCGTAACGATGAAGAAAAAAGGAGTGAAAAAACAAAGAAAGAAACCAATGGGTAAAGAAAAAGGTGAGAATAACTGCCATGCGCAAATGTTGAAGTGGAATTAAAAGGTGAAAGATACAGCTTATACCATTACACCACTTTCGTGCCGCGGCGTTGATTGCTTGCCTGGTTATTGATAAAATCCTTCTTACCAACAAACAGATCTGGAACACCGATCATGAGATATGCCGGATACCATTGGTTATGAAGAAGAAATGCACATACCTGAATACCTATGTGTTAACGCGATTGACGTTAAAATTTCATCGCTGTATGCAGTTAAAACACGCCTAATTTAACAGCTTTTTAAAACTAACGGAGAGGTTACAGGCACAATTAAGCCGGTTGCGACTACGTCCGCCTACTTTCCAGCTGATTACATGATCAACAAAATTCTAATTGGTCAAACGTTGCTGAACACCAGGCGCAAACGGTTCTGCAGTGTGTTGATGAAAATTAAACAGCCCCCGTAAACTGGCGCAGAAAGCGCACATCGTTTTGTGAGTAAAGTCGAAGATCGTTGATCCGGTATTTAAGCTGGCAGATCCGTTCAATGCCCATTCCAAATGCAAAACCTGTGAAGGACTCGGGATCGATTTTGAAATTTTCCAACATTTTTGGGTGAACCATTCCACAACCCAGAATTTCTACCCATCCCGTGTGCTTGCACAAGCTGCAGCCCTTGCCGCCGCAAACCGTACAGCTGATATCCATCTCAGCGCTGGGCTCAGTAAAAGGGAAGTAACTGGGCCGGAAACGGATTTTGGCATCGGCACCAAACATTTCTTTTACGAAAAAGTAAAGTGTTTGTTTCAGGTCGGCAAAGCTAACCGCATCATCTACGTAGAGGCCTTCAACCTGGTGAAAAAAGCAATGTGCCCGTGCGCTAATGGTTTCATTGCGATATACCCGACCCGGGCAGATGATACGAATAGGTGGACGTTGTTTTTCCATCACCCTTGCCTGTACGCTGCTGGTATGTGTGCGCAGGAGGTAGTCTGGATTTTGGTTCAGGTAAAAGGTATCCTGCATATCGCGGGCAGGATGATTTTCAGGAAGGTTTAAGGCCGTAAAGTTGTGCCAGTCGTCCTCAATTTCAGGACCTTCAGCAACAGCAAATCCCAAACGCTTGAAAATTGAAACAATCTGGTTTCGCACAATGCTAAGCGGGTGACGGGTTCCTACAATAAGGGGATCACCGGGAAGTGACCAGTCCTGCTCAGGGCTTGCAGCATGTGTGCTGCTATTTGCCGCCATTTTAAGGCCTTCTAATTTATCTTCTGCAAATTGTTTGAAATCGTTTAACAGGAGACCAAATTCCTTGCGCTTATCTGCGGGAACATTTTTCATCTCAGCCATTACCGATTTCACAAGACCTTTTGTTCCAAGATACCTGATGCGAAAGGCTTCTAATTCATCGGCATTGGTAACCTTTGCGGCTTCGATTTCCTGTTTATAACCTTCAATTTTTTGCAGCAGTTCTTCCATTCCACGAAGATAATGAAGTTAAAAATACCCGGGTTGCCATCGCAACTTAGTGCATCTTTCAAACCTGAGGAAGGTTAAAGGTCACCCAGCTGCGGGCGTAAAACAATATCCTCAACAACTGCCCTTGGCGACAGTTGTGAGGCGACATAAATCATTTCAGCAACATCTTTCGGATCCATTATTCTTTGCGGATCGATGCCCGATCCTTCCCAGCTTGCCGTCATTGTTGCGCCAGGTAAGACGGCTGTGACTTTGATGTTGTACGGCTTCATCTCTTCCCGGAGGTTTTTAGAAAAACCCAGCAACGCAAATTTGCTGATGCTGTAAGCGCCGCCGTTTGCATAAGCATTCAAAGAGGCAATCGAACACATGTTGAAGATGTGACCGGTTTTTGCTTCCATCATTCGCGGCAGCAGCAAACGGGTAAGGTGGTAAGCACTGTACAGGTTAACAGCAATCATTTGTTCAAGTGTACCGGCCGGTTCGTTATGGATGCTTCCCGGCAAAAACTGTCCTGCGTTGTTTACAAGTATGTCTGGAACAAGGTCCTTTTCCAATATCCATTTACCAAATGCTGCAACGTCTTCAGGCTGGCTTAAATCTGCTGCCTTTGCCCGTACGGTACAATCCGGGTATTTCGTCTGCAACTCATCCATCATCCCGTACAAGCCTGTTTCGCTGCGCGAACATACCACGAGGTTTGCACCGGCGGCAGCAAACCGCTCAGCAACCGCCCGTCCTATTCCTTTTGAGGCACCAGTAACAATTACGTTCATATTATCTGTTGTGTACGCGAAGTAAGAACAATTTTAACGCTTCGGGCAATGTGCCTGATTAACTAATGGCGTGGGTGGCAGCACGCAGGAGTCCGCAGGCCCGAACTTTGCACGCTTACTTTTGTAATTTTATCCATGCGCTACCAACACCTGTTTTTCGATCTCGATCATACCTTATGGGATTTTGAAACCAATGCAAAAAGTACGTTGAGGGAATTGTTCGATACACACCGGCTTCATGAAACAGTAACCCCGCAATTCGACGAATTTTTTTCAGCTTATTCTTACCATAACAAACGATTATGGGATCGTTACCATCATGGGTTCATCAGGCAGGAAGAATTAAAGTGGAAGCGGATGTGGCACGCACTCCTTGAATTTAAGCTCGGCGACGAAAAGCTTGCTAAACAACTCAGTGCCGACTTCCTCGAAATCTTACCAGGCAAAAAAGAGCTCTTTCCGCATACTATTGAGATACTTGAATACCTTACGGGAAAGGGCTACCAGCTTCACCTGATTACAAATGGCTTCGAAAAAATACAATGGAGCAAATTAAGGACCGCTAATATCGGCCACTATTTTAAAGCAGTTATCACCTCTGAACTAGCAAACAGCCTGAAGCCAAAAAAAGAAATTTTTAATTTTGCAATGCTGCAAACCGGGGCCAGCCTTAAAGAAAGTGTAATGTTGGGTGACAACCTGGATGCAGATATTTCCGGGGCGCTTAATGCCGGCATGGACGCCATATTTGTGAACCACATCAGGGAAGAAACAACCATAAAGCCAACCCATACGATCTACCATTTACGCGAACTGGAGCAAATATTATAAGGCCCGACTACTTAACCAATTCGCCAAGCGTGCCCGCAATAGCCTGTAACAAACCCGTATTTACATGTTTAAGGTCGGCCAGCTTTTCCGGCTCAACCACTGCACGGTAGTTGTTTTCTTCATCCGGCTCAAACATGATATTCGTGTCCTCTACCTCTACGTTGAACTTATACGTATAACCGGCTTTTACCAGCTGCGCCTTTAGCAGGAGCTCGGCATTATTATAAATTACCGGTATCTCAAAAGTGTCCGTCATCTTAAATGGTTGTGCTTTGTAACTGCAGCCGGTGTACCTGTATTTTCTATACCAGTTAATACCAGCAATTGGCTTCACTACACGCTGTTCGCTCCTTCAACTTGTATGGTTTTTATGGAGCCGGCCTTTGTTCCATGATGTTTCTCCGGTTGCGTCGCACTCTTCAACTGAATCACTTTATTGAACAGTCCATTGCCAATGTTGATTGCATCAAGGATAATCTGCCAGGGAACTTAATTGTATGTGGTATAAAGGCGTGCAGAAAGGATTCTGCAATATGATTGAAGATGGGAAATAGCATTGTCGATTACTAAAATCTTGCAAGAACGGTTACCCCACCTTTTACCTTTTGGTTTAGCGACACTTCCACCTTGGTGCCAGGCGGTAACAATACATCAACCCTGCTACCGAATTTAATAAAACCCATTTCTGCGCCCTGCTCTACCGCCTGGCCTGCAGAAAGATAGTTTACAATTCGTTTGGCAAGTGCGCCGGCAATTTGTTTTACCAATACGCTGCCTTTTTCATTTTCAATTACTACACTATGCCGCTCGTTTTCTGTAGAAGATTTAGGGTGCCATGCCACCAGGTACTTGCCTTTGTGGTATTTGCTGTAAACAACCTCACCGCTAACCGGGTTACGATTTACGTGCACGTTTGCGGGACTCATAAATATACTTACCTGTATACGCCGGTCTTTAAAATATTCCTCATCTGTTATCTCTTCGATAACAACCACCTTTCCATCAGCAGGGCATATAACCTGTTGTTCGCCGCTGATCATATTGCGATAAGGAATTCTAAAAAACGATACGATAAAAAGGAATAAAAGCAAACTGCTCCAGAAGATGATGCCTGCAATAATGGGGTATTGTGCACTTAAAAAGATAAACGAGGCAATGTTGATGATACCAAAAATCAGCGCAGCAATACCGATACTTTTATATCCTTCTTTATGAATGGTCATTCAATGAATTTATGCTGCAAATATAACAGAGAACGTCCATTATTCCGCTCTTGTACAAGGGCATCGTGCTGCCGTGTTTGGGCCCTCGGTGCACGGGCAGGCCCGATTGTCGGAACCCGGGTGAGGGATTGCATTGGAAAGCCCGCAGGCCCGCCCCTGTGTTTTGGGGGGTGGGACGAGGACTTGGAAAGGAAAGCCCGACCCCTGCTATCGCCGGCGTTCGCGATAGCAGGGGGCACCCCCAAAATCTCGTACAGGCTAAGCTGGCAGTGGTTTTAGCTCAACAAAAAACAAATAGCTAAAGCTTTTGAAGCCACGTAATGTACAGCCAAACAAACGGGGTTGCCAATACCAGGCTGTCGAACCGGTCGAGAAAACCACCATGACCGGGCATAATTTGCCCACTATCTTTTACCCCTGCCATACGTTTTAATTTACTTTCAAGCAGGTCGCCAAGGGTACCAATAACGGCTGCAATAGCGGAAATGATTATGATGGATGTGATATCGGCTGTGCTGATAAGTGAATACGAAACAAGGGTTACGGTGGCAATTGCGAGTACCGCCCCGCCAATCGTACCTTCCCAGGTTTTTTTAGGCGAGATGGCAGACAGCGGTGTTTTGCCGATGAACGAACCAACGATATAGGCCATGGTATCGTTTATCCAAATGGCTGAAATAAGCAGTACCGGTATAATCCAACCCAGGTCGAGTGATAGGAGTGAGTCGGTAAACAACATACCATGTGTTCTTAAGCCGATCATCATTGCCCAGCTCAGCGATAGGTAAATGAGTCCGAATGCGGAGTAGCCGATTGAACGGATGTTGAAATTTTTGGTAAACAGGACTTCAGTTAACGGCAATACAACACCGCATACAAGTAGTATAAACCAGCCTATTTCGTGAAGGGTAATATTGGCGACCTGGAAGGCATTGTTGGTCATAAAAAGCATGATTGCCCAACCAGCAATCATAACACCGTACTTATGAAACGGGGTGATGTCGCGGTACTCTTTATCGATTAAACCAACGAGTTTCTGGTACTCGAACCAGCAGCCAAAGTGGATAATGGTAAACAGCAAGAAAAACGTCCAATGGTTCCAAAGCAAACCCGTTAACATGATAGCAACAAAAACAACTGCGGTAAGTGCTCTTGTTTTGAACGTTTTGAAATTGAAGGCCATTTAGGGTTGTTATAATGGAAAATAGCGGCAGGAATATGAAGTTAGCGAAAGCTTACATTCGTTGCTGTTACAATAATCAGGTAATGTTGATACCTCCATAAAACAACAGTTAAGCACAAGGAGATTCATGGTGCCTTTGTAGCGGATGATTGTTTCTCACCGGAGGATACGCTCTATCGAGGCCAGCCAATCAGGTGAGCCCCTGGTCCATCAGTTCCCGGGCTTCGTCTTTTTGATGGGTGGGAACATAAACTTCAATTTCACCGAAAACCAGGTAGCTGCTGTCTTGACGGTTTAGCAGCATTACCCTTATTGCATGTTCTTCAAGCATACCCTTTAATATACTTGCCTCTGCGTTGCTCGTGGTGGTATGTAGTAAAAACCAATTGTTCATATGGTATGAAAATCGCCCTGTTCTTCTTCGGTCATGAGCACCGGCAGCACAGTTTCGCTTTTTTGTTTCATATAGTAGATAATGGCAATTGTAATGGCCAGGCTGGCCAGTACCAGGTAAAATGGAGCCGTGAGTTTGTCATCCGCAAATTGTTTCAGGGTTACACTTTTATGCTGGTAATAAACAGCAAAAACCGCAATTGCATTGTTTAGAAAGTGGATGATAACGGTGTACCAAAGGTTCCTGGTTACAAAGTAAACAGTACCCAACATTACACCAAGCGCAAAGATGGGCAGGAACTTGAAAAAGGTGCCGTGTAACAGCGCAAAGATGAGCGAGGAAAGGAATATAGCCACCCAGGGCTTTTTGCTCATACGCAGCAATACGTTTTGCAATGCACCCCTAAAGAATAACTCTTCCCCTATCGCAGGAAGCAGTGCCATCATAAACAGGTTAACGACCAGGTCGGATGGTTGCTTCATATAAAGAAACGTTTGCATCGACTGGTTGTAGGTAGCCTCGGCCTGTTGAAGTTGCTGGTGTATACTACCAAAGTGAACTTTTGAATTAAGCATACCCAGCCACCCAGCCAGGGGCTGAACGGCTATGAGCAATACAACAGCAAGCAATATCAGTGAACCTGAAAAGCGCGGGTAAAGGCCCACATAACGGAGCGGCTTAGGACTTGAGAAATAGCCAAACAATAAGGCAGGTACAACAAACGAAAGTGTTGCACTAACCAACTGCGCCCACTTTAAACGACTGATCAGGTGCGGGCTGGAGGTAGCATTCTTGTTTACCAGTATCTCACCGATGTCGGGAAAAAACAACATGGTAGCGTACGAGGTGAGCAGTAAAAAACCTAAGGAAAGCGATATAAAAATACCAAACTGGTTGCCAGGAGATTTATACTTAAGGTATGTGTTCATTGCAGTTCAATAAAATGCCGGGTGTTTAGTTTCTCCGGCTCTTTTGTGGAAATCTTTTATTGCTGCTTCTGCCACTGCGTGGCTGGTAAGCCGGTGTTTCGCCAAATTGTTCGGGGACGGGGGTTTTTGTTACAGGCTTTCCCAACAGCTCTTCGATAGCAGCAAATTTGTTCTGCTCCTTTTCGTTAATCAGTGTATAGGCTGTGCCGTCCGTTTCTGCACGTGCGGTTCTACCGATCCGATGGACGTAGTCTTCGCCGTCGTTTGGAACATCATAGTTAATCACCAGGTCGATGTTGTCGATATCGATACCCCTCGAGAGAATGTCGGTTGCCACCAATATTCTAACCCGGTGATTGATAAATGCCGCAAGTACCTGTTCGCGCATCGCCTGTTCAAGGTCGGAATGTATCTCTTCTATTGAGAAACCCGATCTTTTTAGGTCGCGGCTCAGGTCTTTAACATTATTCTTTTTAGAACAAAAAATGAGTACGCTTTTGAAGTCTTTCGAACGCAGCAGGTGTTTTACCAAGGCCGATTTTTGCGCATCAAATACAACGTAGGCCTGCTGAACTATTTTTTCGGGTGGCTTGCTTATGGAGATATTAACTTCTTCAGGATTGTGCAGGATCCTCCTGGCCAGTTCCCTGATCTTACCGGGCATGGTTGCAGAAAACAACAGGTTCTGCCGTTTGGGAGGTAAAAACGATATGATCTTCATGATATCGTCGTTGAAACCCATATCCAACATACGGTCAGCCTCGTCGAGCACGAGGTACTGCAGGTGTTTAAGTTTTACATAACCCATCGCAAGGTGACCAATCATTCTTCCCGGTGTACAGATTACGATATCTGCACCTCTTGATAGCGCGTTTTTCTCCTGCGAAAATGAAGCGCCATCGCCACCACCATATACGGCTATGGAACTAATGGAAGTAAAGTAAGAAAGGCCTTCGAGGTTCTGGGCGATCTGTACGGCCAGTTCCCGTGTGGGAACAATGATCAGGGCATTGATGTGATCGTCGTGACCGTTTGAAGAAGATATTATCTTATGTATAATTGGTAACAGGAAAGCCGCCGTTTTACCGGTCCCGGTTTGAGCCGACGCAATGATGTCTTTGCCGGCGAGTATATATGGAATAACCTGTTCCTGTACAGCCGTTGCTGTTTCGTATCCTGTGGCATCTATTCCTTCGAGCAGTCTTTCGTCGAAACCAAAATCTTTAAAATTCAAAATTCTTTAATAATTAAATGAAAAAAGGCAATTTAACCCGATTAGTGCGCATATTGTACTTTGGCGGGATTATTAACCAAAAATTTAGCTAGCACGAATCACAACACAGGCTCCACCGTGTTTAAAAACAACAGATTAATCAAAACTTTTCCTCGGGGTTATAGGCTCCTGCTACAAATGGGTGGCGCTTTCACCTTGCAAGGCTAACATCCTGGCTTTTAACCGGGTATAATCCAGCATACGTCTGCAACTTAATACCCCCGAACCATGAGTTGTTTGGCCTGATTGTTTTACTAGGTTTAATAAACAAAATGAAACCAGCAATCATCAAGCTAAACCTTTCAGGAACAACAGTGCATGTAAATACGAACCAGATCCTGTACTATTATGCAAAGAAGACACAGGACGGAATGGTTGTAACTGAACTGTTTTTCACTGAAAAATTTGGGATCGAAGTGCTGGAAACACCTGAAGAAATTGACCGGCTGATATCAGGCAATTTGTACAGCTCTGTGCATTCCGTGTAGTGTTGAGTCTATTCTTAACCTTTAAATCTTTGAATTATGAACAATCCGGATAACAAATCATTTCCACTGGAAAATGAGGATCCAACCAGGAGCCATCATGGTGAAGCACCTCCTGACCCAAGTAATACGAGCAATATTGGTCAGCCGATTGAACAAGGGGTAATCAGTAAAAAAGCAGGGATTACTGAACAGAGCAGCGACTGGGAACACCTGCAGGATGCAAATATTCCCGGAGAAGGAGATAACTCAATAGAGGAGAAAGTTGAAAGCTACCTGAAGAATCCATCTCCCGAAGACCTGACAGGCAACAGTGATGCAAGCTAAATAACCATTGTTTTGAAGCGATAAAGATCAGACATCAAAAAAGAGGCTGACCGTGTGGGTCAGCCTCTTTTTCATTGTACTCGTTTTATGCGATGTTCGGATCAGGCTCAACCCGGCGATGACTATTTTGTTTTTCTTTATTCCGGCGGAAAACCTTTTGCAAAGTTTCTATTGCGTCTACGATCGCCACCTCAAATACCTCGTTATTCCTTTTCACAAAATGATCATTGCCTGGCACCTCTAATCTGATCTCGCAGTAATTATTTTGGTTGCCCCCCGAACCCTGGTAGAGGGTTACGTTTGCTCTTACGATTTTTTCTGCCTGGGTGTTGAGCTTATTAAGTCTCTCCTGTATAAACAATTCGAGGTTGTCGCTATGCTTGAAACCCAATGATTGAATGATGATATCCATGTGTTTAAATTATAGTACAAAAATATTGTTGACATAACGGGCGCACCACAATCGTACCAGTCCGGGACATGAACACGCATTCAATTTATTCATCATCAGTGGAATGGAAAGGTTTTTGCCGTTGTTCACCTATGCGCATTTTACCATTGATAATCATTTTTGCCGGCGTGAGCTGCAAGCAACCTACAAAAGAAAAAGTGCAGCCTGAGCAAAATGTGGCTAGCGAAGTTGTGCCCGAAACGATGCCCAGGGATACGCCCAAAGTAGTTGCAGTAAAACCTTTTAACCCGCCAAAAATCGAAACCGGGGCTACTACGCCGGCAGAGTTGCTGGCATATGCCCGAACGCTCACGGGTACCACCTATAAGTATGGCTCTACTGACCCACAGCAAGGTTTTGACTGCTCAGGTTTTATTACACACGTGTTTAACCACTTCGACATTGCTGTACCCCGATCTTCCGTTGATTTTACCGATGTGGAAAGGGAAGTTGAATTATCTGCCGCAAGGCCGGGTGACCTGATCCTGTTTACCGGAACCGACAGCACTACCAGGATTGTTGGCCATATGGGTATTATATCGGATGTTGAAAGCGGTGAAATGTCGTTTATCCACTCCAGCTCAGGGAAAGCAAACGGGGTAACGATAACCCCATTGAACGAATATTATATGGGGCGGTTTATGAAGATCATCCGCATCTTTCCACAGAATGATGGTGTTTAACGCGGATTCCAGTTCAGCTACAGAGTAAGTTATACAACGGGGTTCAACAAGGAGCGATGATCCTGGCCAGGTGAGCCCGCCTGATAGCATACTAAACAATCGTTAGCTCCCGGTAGTCCCTGTTTTCATGTGAAGATATAACCCACTAATAATCAAAACGGTGTGCAGAATTTGGCGCAGTTCTTGAACGTCTTACAAGGTCCCTCGCGGGACTAATGAAACGTATTACTAACGCTTAAAACAGACACATGAAACATCTAACCGGAGGGCTTACCATCAAAACTTTTGCTGCCCTTTTTTTGCTCAGCCTGCTGCAAACAATGGCCGTGGCGCAGGAGGGCGGCAGTTCAAGTTCTTCCAGCAGTACCAGAACCGTAACCACCACCACTACGGAAACCGTATGGTATACGCAACCATGGGTATGGGTAGTAGGAGCAGTGGTGTTACTTTTATTGCTGATCCTTTTATTACGTGGTAATTCTGGAGGCGCAGCCCGCACCGACCAGGTTACTGTTACTAAAACTACCAGTACAGACGTTTAGAAAGTCTGAAGTTGATCTTAGAATAGCCGTGCTTGTCGCGGCTATTTTGTTTATATCATGCCTCTGTTGGTTTTAAAGATGGTGGTTTCATCTTTGCATCTTATCGAAATAACTTTTGACATGGAATACAAACTTCTCGGGAAATCAGATTTGAAGGTTAGTCGTATAGGCTTCGGTTGCATGTCGCTTAAGACAGATCAAAAAGATACTGCCGCTATAATCCATGCTGCCATTGAACAAGGCATTAATTATTTCGACACAGCAGATCTCTACGATAAAGGCCTGAACGAAACTGCCCTTGGCGCCGCGCTGAAAGGAAAGCGAGACAAAGTAATTGTTGCAACCAAGGTGGGCAACCAGTGGAGGGCGGATGGTAGTGGCTGGGATTGGAACCCTCGTAGAGACCATATTTTGGAAGCCGTTGAGCAAAGCCTACGGCGATTGCAGACCGACTGCATAGATTTTTATCAACTCCATGGTGGAACCATTGAAGACCCCATCGACGAAACAATTGAGGCATTTACCGCATTACAGCAGCAAGGCAAAATCCGGTTTTATGGCATTTCTTCCATTCGTCCGAATGTCATACGTGCTTATGTTGAGCGATCCAATATCGCAGGAGTGATGATGCAGTATAGCCTGCTCGACCGGCGGCCGGAAGAAAGCATACTCGACTTACTTCAACAAAACGGGATCGGTGTATTGGCCAGGGGAACGGTTGCGAGTGGCTTGCTGGTAAACAAACCCCCTAAAAATTACCTTGATCGTTCGACTGAACAAGTGGCACAAGGTGCACAAGCGATCCGGCAGGTAGCAGCTGGCAAAGACCCGGCGCAGGTAGCAATACAATTCGCCTTAGCACGTGAGGCAATAACAGCAGCAGTTGTTGGTATACGAACTATGGAGCAACTGAAAGTGGCAGTTGAAGCAGGCAGCCAGTCGGTCCCGCTACCCGCCATCGAGCAATTGAGGTCGAATGTGCCGGTGAATACTTATGCTGAACATCGCTGACCAAACGTTGGACCGGTTAACTTCCATCTTGCTGTTTAGTTGGTTTTATTCAACGCTCTTTTAACAGTCTTAACTATAAACGAGTAATCGCAGGCAGGTTGCAGGGTCGTCTGTTTTGCTCCCTCTTTTTGTAGTGTTACCCAACACGCACAGGTGGTAAGCGCTTCATTCCGGTTTAGTGAAAACTGGTGGCATATGCTTTTTTATTGATGGATCACAACCATTTGCCAGGGGCAGGGGTTGTTTAATTATATACTTTTATCGCAAAGAAAAATTTACCATGGCAGCAACAAAGATTACCGTAAACAGTAACGGATCACTAAAGATTGAAGGGGATTTCGAGATCGTAGACAGGAATGGCGGTGTATATGACCTTGGTGGCCGTGATATTGTCTCTATTTGCCGTTGTGGCCTCTCGATAAACAAACCATTTTGCGACGGTTCGCATAAGGGTCATTTCGAACACGATGCAGTTGCATTTAGTCTGCCGCCGAAGAAGCCGCTCCTCTAAGGCCATACTATTATGATACATCAATATTTGCAATTACCATAACATGCAAGCACAACAAGGCGACGTATTTGATGCCTGTCGTAAAGGCGACCTCGGGATGGTGCAAGAATTATATGCCGCGGATCCAACCATCATTCAGCAGGAAGATATGAAGGGCTTTACTCCCTTGATTATTGCGGTATACAACAATCAGCCTGAGGTAGTAGACTTTTTATTGGAAAAAGGCGCCCAGCCGGATGAACAGGATCGTTCGGGAAACAGCGCGCTGATGGGTGTTTGTTTTAAGGGCTACACGGCGATTGCACAAAAACTGGTTGCTGCAGGTGCCGACGTAAACCAACGCAACTCGCAGGGGGCTCCCGCACTAACTTTCGCTGCAACATTTGGTCACCTAGAAATTGCCAGGCTTTTGCTGGAGCATGGCGCTGACACAAGCCTTCGCGACTCGCGGGGAAAAAGTCCCCTCGACCACGCTATGATACAGGAGAATACGCCTATGGTGGAGTTGATACAGCAGTATGTATAGATATGGAACACGGATGAGATGGATGAGAACAGATAAGTTTTCCAGGGTGGATTGCAGGTGATCATGCCTGGTATGCTTCTTATAGAACACGAATGAGAGGAATGGTCGGATTTCTATGATGAGCAGATGCAGGTATGGTCACCTGCATCATCTTACAAGAACAACCCAGGATGGGGGAATCAATAGCTCAGCACTTTTTTGATGACCTCATCGAGGCGGCTTTTTGCGAGGAAATTATCTTCGAGAATGGGATTAAAGGGTACTGGTGTATCCAGGGAGGCACATCGGAAAACCGGTGCATCCAGCAACTCAAAACAGTTTTCCGCAATCCAGGCGCTTATTTCACCACCAAGTCCACCCGTTAACGTGTCTTCATGTAAGATCACCACCCTGCCGGTAGCTGCAACCGCTTCCCTGATTGCCGGGTAATCCAGCGGCAGCAGGCTTCTCAGATCGAGCAGGTATATGCTGTGTTCAGGATGAAGCGACGCATATTCCTGTGCCCATAATACCCCGGCACCATAAGTTATAATTGTTAGTTCCTCTCCGTTTAAAGCCACCCTGGCTTTACCAATTGGGGTTTCGTAACATGCGGGATTTACCGGTCCCGATATACTTCGGTACAGCCACTTATGTTCAAAAAACATTACCGGGTTTGGATCGTTTATGGCAGCAATCATCAATCCTTTGGCATCTTCAGGGGTAGATGGATAAACAACCTTTAACCCGGGAGTATGCACAAACCAGGCTTCATTGCTCTGACTGTGAAAAGGTCCGGCACCTACACCTGCTCCTGTTGGCATTCGGATAACCACATCGGCCTGCTGGCCCCAGCGGTAGTGGATTTTTGCCAGGTTGTTGACGATCTGGTTGAAACCAACGGAAACAAAATCGGCAAACTGCATCTCTACCACACTTTTTATTCCTTCAAGGCTTAAGCCTAACGCAGTACCTACAATTGCGCTTTCGCAAAGTGGTGTGTTTCTAACCCGGGCTTTGCCAAACTTTTTGACAAACCCCTCTGTGATCTTAAATGCCCCACCATATTCTGCAATGTCCTGCCCCATCAAAACCAAACCGGGGTGTTGCTCCATGCTCTGGAACAAACCTTCACTAATGGCATCAACAAAACGGATTTCTGCTGCGGCCTCCCTTGTGGAAACAATCTCCCTCTCCTGTTTTCCCGCGCCCTTAGCGTTCTGCGGTACTGCATAAACATCATTTAGCTCGGTGCCCGTGTCAGGCACAGGTGGATTGCCCTGGATAGCATGCGTCCATTCATTGTCAATAAAAGTCTTCAGGTCCTTTCGGATTGATTCAATGCCGATCTCGTTGGTTACCCGCTGTTGTAAAAGAAAAAGCTCATAGTTATTTACCGGGTCAAATGCTGCCCATTTTTCCAGCACCTCCGGCGGTACGTATTTAATGCCGCTTGCTTCTTCATGCCCGCGCATTCTAAAGGTCATGCACTCAACCAGGTAAGGCTTCTGGTTCTTCAAGCAATATTCACGAACACCCTTTATGGTATCGTAAACTGCCAGGATGTTGTTACCGTCGATTTGCACACCCTCCATACCATAACCCTTCGCCTTTTGTACAAGACTTTCGCAGCGATACTGTTCGCTTACAGGTGTGCTCAGGCCATAACCATTATTCTCGATGATAAATATTACGGGTAGGTCCCAAACTGCGGCCACATTTAAGGCCTCGTGAAAATCACCTTCGCTTGTGCCGCCTTCACCTGAAAAGGCCACTGCTATTCTCGACTGGTTTCGCAATTTCCCGGCAAGTGCAACACCATCGGCAATTGCAAGTTGCGGACCCAGGTGTGAAATCATTCCACAGATATGGTGCTCCCTTGTACCAAAATGAAAGCTGCGTTCCCGCCCTTTACTAAAACCATCCTTTAACCCCTGCCATTGCATAAACAGCTTTTGCAGGGGCACATTTCGCGTGGTAAAAACACCCAAATTCCTGTGCAATGGCATAATCCATTCATCACGCTGCAGTGCAAGTGTTGCCCCAACAGAAATAGCTTCCTGCCCGATCCCGCTAAACCATTTACTCACCTTTCCTTGCCGAAGGAGTACAAGCATCTTTTCTTCGACCATACGGGGCAGCAATAGCGCCCGGTAAAACCTCAGCAAAACCTCGTTCGACAGTGACTTCCGATCAAAATGCATATCAATGATGCGTTAAGTTTTTTCTTTTGTGCCCAGTATGCTTTCCAGGAGGGCAGACACCAAAGCCAGCAGCAAGCTGAAAAGTAATGCCCATCCCCAGCCATCAACGGTGAACCCGGAAACAAGGGTTGCAGTCCACATGATGATCACAATATTGATTACCAGGAGGAACAACCCAAGCGTTAATATCGTGATCGGAATAGTTAGAACGATCAGGAGCGGCTTAATGAATGTGTTTAAGATTGCAAGTACCAAAGCCACTAAAACTGCTGCCGTTGCATTTGCAACATGAACCCCACTTAAAAGGTAAGCCGATATAAGTACTGCAAGGGTATTAATTAATAAGCGCGTTAAAACTTTAGACATATTGGAGCATTAGCAGCATAAAAGTAGATAACCCGCTGCATAAAACGCCTTTACCCTGGCAGAAGGGTCACATTAAAAACGATGGCAGAATTGACGTGGATGGATGAGTCAACAACGAAAAAACAACAGGTTCAATAAATGAAAAACCGCCCCGGGGAGGGCGGCTTTCCTGGTAGATTCTTTGTTAGACGACTACCAATTCATAGAAGTCATCGGGAACAAGGTATTTTTCAGCCAGTGATTTTAATTCTTCAGCTGTTATAGTTTTGATGGTCTCGATGGATTTATAAAAGTAATCTTCGGTAATCCCGTTAAGGATATAATTTTTCCATCGCGCAATCATCTGAAAAGGGCCGTCAAGATCGGCAAGAATGGTACCCATCATATAATTCCGAACCAACATCAGCTCCTCTTCGTCAACCAGCTCTTCGCGCAGGTCCTCCATTTCATTGTAAATCTCCTTGATGGTTGGTTCGCATACCTCGCGGCCCGCTTCTGTGCTTACCATCCATGCACTTTGCTGTATGTGGTTCTGGAAATAGCTGTGAATGCCATAGGTATAACCTTTGTCTTCACGGATATTACCCATCAGGCGTGACCCAAAGAATCCCCCGAATATATTATTCAATACCTGGCATTTTACAAAGTCGGGGTGATGCCGGTTTGGAAAGTCACGGGCCACCCTTATTGCACCCTGTACCCCATGCTCATCGTTGATGACCCGGTGTTTTTTCTTTTTCGCAGGTACAATCTTGTGCGCAATTGAAGGTATCGGGCCCGACTTTAATGGTAACCTTCCGAATACCGAATTCAACTGTTCCTGCATATCTGCAGGCAACTTGCCCGCAACAAAAATCAGGCACTGGCCATTGACATAAAACGTTTTGAAAAACTCAAGAATTTCGTCGCGATGGAGTGCGTCGAAATCAGCTGCTGACGTGTATTTGCCATATGGATGATTACGGCCGTACAGGTACTCGTCGATAAACCGGTTTGCAACAAAGTCACACTTCTTCAGGTTTACTTCCAGGCGTTGCTTTTGGTTCTGTTTGTATATCGCAAGCTCTTCTTCCCTGAAAACAGATTCCGATATCACCTCAGCAACAACCGGTAAGATTTCGCGAAGGTGCTTGTTGAGGCAATGGAGACTTACCGTAGCGGTTTCATTTACACAGGTCCGGTTTAAGTAAGCGCCATAGTATTCGAATTGTTCATTGATCTCAAAGGCTGTTTTCGAGGTTGTGCCGTTCTTCAACATAAAGTTTGTTGTTGCGGCTACGATATTCTTGCGTTCAAAAGAATTTCCTGCAAAAAAAACCAGTTCAACCATCGTCACTTCCTGCGCACCTGCATTAACACTATAAACCGGCACCCCATTATCGAGGGTGAAACGATCACAGGGTTTAAGTTGGAGGTTAAGGTCGACAGGATCTTTTATTACCGGGGAAACACTGCGGTCGGGCATAATAAGCATATATAACTTTCAAATGAGCGCGTTTGTGTTTTATCAAACGCGGAATCCATTGGCATAAACAAAAGACTACAAACGAAACAACACCTGCGCCGCTTAACTACGGCTGTAGTATTGCAGGGTGTTGCTGTTGTTCTCCGTAAAGATTGTTGAACATCCTGCTTTGATGTCGTCAACGGTCAGCTCATGGTACTTCGACAACTCGGTGTTCATGAGGTTTGCATCGCCCAACAACTCGTAAAAAGCAAGACTGTTTGCCCGATTCATGATGGTCATGTCTTCAAAAGCGATTAGGCTTTCCGTTTTGTTTTTAACCTTTTCGAGCTCCTTTTCTGCAACCGGGCTTTCTTTAATTTTTTCTATCTCTTCCTGAACGGCCAATTCGGCGTCTTCCATCCGGGTTCCTTTAACGAGTTTGCCCTCTATGGTGAGCAGACCTGTTTCGACGCTGCCCATATGGTAACATTCGATATTACTAAACAGTTGCTTTTCTTTTACCAACGCCTGGTACAAACGGGAAGATCCGCCACCACTTAATATATCGCTGATCAGGTCGGCTACATAATAGCCTTTTTCGAGGCGGGATGCAATGTGCCAGGTTTTGTAAAAGGCATCCAGGGGAACATCAGCTTCTACACGCATCCTGCGGGGTTCCTGTTGAGGAGGTTCCAAGGGAAGCTTACGCTCATATTTTGTACCCATTGGAATATCGCCAAACCATTTTTCAGCAAGCCTTTTTACCTGTTCCAATGTGATTGCACCGGCAACCACCAGTATGGCATTAACCGGTCTGTAATGTTTGAAAAAGAAAGCCTTTACATCGTCGAGATTGGCATTCTCCACATGGCTCAACTCTTTACCAATCGTCATCCAGCGGTAAGGGTGTTGCTTGTATGCAAGTTCCCGCAGTTTGTGCCACACGTCACCATAAGGTTTATTGATGTAGTGTTCTTTAAACTCTTCACAAACGACTTTCCGTTGTACGTCGAGGCTTTTTTCGTCAAAAGCCAAACTCAACATTCTGTCGCTCTCGAGCCAGAAAGCGGTTTCAAGATTTTCAGCCGGAAGCGAGATATAATAATTGGTTAAGTCGTTTGTCGTATAAGCATTGTTGTCGCCCCCTGCTCTTTGTAACGGGTCGTCGTATTCTGGTATGTTGATGCTGCCACCAAACATCAGGTGTTCAAACAAGTGAGCAAATCCTGTCTTTTGCGGGTCCTCATCACGGGCGCCTACATCGTACATCACGTTGACCACCGCCATTGGCGTACTGTGATCTTCATGTACCAATACCCTAAGACCGTTATCTAAAGTAAACCTGTCGTAATGGATCATATTTTTAAAAATAGCGGTGCAAAATAGCCCATTTCACTATTATGAAACCCTATTTTTTAAACGCACACTGCGCATCGATGGTCAGCCGACACATGCATTGCCGGGTATGCTAACCTTTACCCAAACGGATGATATGCCCTTTACATATTATAAGTGTGATTTCCGCGTTATTAACCCGGCAAATTTTACTTCATATATCATACATCGATGAAACCCTTACTTACCTTAACCCTGATGTTCTGCTTCTTTGTGCCTGTTGGTTTGTTGGCGCAGACGAAATACCTGGGTACTTCAAAGGCCCCACAATGGATTACGTTGAACCCGGTCGACTACAACTCTACAACGCTCGAAAGCGAAGCCGAAGACGGTTGCATCGATATAGCGCTCGAACAACAGCGAAACCTCGCCAAGCAGACCGTTTACGTCAAAAGAAGTATGCGCATTCTTTCGGAAACAGGGGTTGAGAACAATTCAGACATCAGCATATCCTTTGACCCTGCTTATGAAAAGATCATCCTGCACACCGTGCGCATTATGCGCAACAATCAAACGATTGACAAGCTGCAAATTTCAAAATTCAAGACTGTACAGCAAGAGGAAGAGCTTGCACGCCACCTGTACAACGGTTCGTTAACTGCTTTTCTTGCACTGGAGGATGTGCGTAAAGGTGACGTAATAGAGTACAGCTATAGTCGAAAGGGTACCAACCCGATCTTCGCGGGAAAGTTTGCTGATGTATTGAGTACGCGCTTCCGTGTGCCTGTTCTTAATCTCTATTACAAAGTAATTGTACCTGCCGGGCGAAAACTGAACATCAGCAACCGGCTTGAAACAGTAAAGCCCATAGTCAGTTCCGAACCGCAGGCAACCGTTTACGAGTGGAAGCTGAACAATGTTGGCGGTATGCAGGCGGAAGAAAATACACCATCGTGGTATGACCCATACCCGGTTGTATTGTTAAGCGAATACAGTTCGTGGAATGAAGTCAGCCGATGGGCGAATACGTTGTTTCCGGCGACACCCGCGCTTGGAAAACCCCTTGAACAAAAAGTTGCACAGATCGTTGCTGAAAATGTAACAACGGAATCAAGGGTACTGGCGGCGCTGCAATTTGTGCAGGACGATATTCGTTACATGGGGGTTGAAGTAGGTGTAAACTCGCACAAGCCACACGATCCAAACAAGATTTTTACGCAGCGCTTTGGCGACTGCAAGGATAAAAGCTACCTGCTGGTGACAATGCTAAACAGGATGAATGTTGCGGCACGACCTGTTCTGATCAACACAACAGCAAAGCATAGCCTGAAGGATTGGCTGCCAGCGGCAACAGCATTTGATCATGTAACGGTAAGGGCAGAAGTGAATGGAAAAGCTTACTGGCTTGATCCGACGATAAGCTTTCAGCGAGGTCCGCTGTCGGCCATCAGCTATCCGGACTACCAGTGTGGGCTCGTGGTGTCCGATACCACCACGGCACTTTCAACAATCCCCTTGCTGGCAACAGGTTCGATTGCTACACGTGAAATCTTTGATGTTCCGGATATGTCGGGAACGGTGAAATTAACTGTAATCACAACCAACACCGGAACGTTCGCCGACGACAACCGTTACAATTTCAACAGCACCAGTAACTCCACCATCAAAGGCAACTACAAAAAATTTTACGCTGGCTTCTTTGAGAAAATAGCAGCGGACAGTCTGTCGTATAAGGATGATGAAAAGACCGGGGCATTTATCACGTATGAATATTATACGATCAAAAATGCATGGACGAACAACAAAGGTTCCAAGGAGTGGATGTTTTCACCTTATATCATTTCCAGTATCCTGAAGAAGCCCACTGAAAAGCAACGGAGCATGCCGTATAAACTACAGTATCCCGCCAGGTACACCGAAGATGTGGAGATAAACCTGCCCGAAGCCTGGAACTTTACCGACTTTAACCGGGACATTGCCTGCGCAGGTTTTACCATGCATGCGGAATCGTCGCACAGCAGGAAACAGGTGGTACTCAATTATGATTATACAGCAGTTAAAGACCATGTCACACCCGAGGAGCTCAAGCTTTACTTTGAACAATATGCTGTTGCAACAGAACATACGTCCTTCAACATCAGCTATGATGATACCGGTGCAACAGGGCCAGGTGTTGACCTGGCGCAGTTTACCACGGGATCTACCAACGCGGTTTTTGTACAGCTGTACCTCCTTTTAGGTGCCTGCGTGCTGGTGACCATCCTGTTGAAACGGCGTAATAAACAAAATGCCCGCTCCTGACCAGGCTAGCTGCCCTGGAGCAATTGTAACGTTTTTTCATCCTTACTGCCGCCGTAAAACTTTTCGAGTACCGCCTGGAAAACGTCGCTGGTATCTAGTGCCGCAAACAAGGTCATAGAAGATTTTAGTTTTACATCATCCGGACTACCCAATATTGCGTGTGCATCGGCCGAGTCGAGGGTGAGCAAAACGTTTGAGATCTCAAGGAGCCGTTTGCCTAGTACGGGATGTTCAAGATAGGCAACTGCTTCTGCCTTGTTTTTTATACCATAAAACCGGGCAGTTTCGCTCATCCCCAATCCTTCCAGTTGCGGGAAGATGTACCACATCCAATGGCTGCGTTTTTTACCATTTGTTATTTCGCCCAGGGCGGTTTGATAAGCTGTTTCCTGGGCCTTGATAAATCTGTTTAAGTCGTTGGTCATGGAGTTGGGTATTGGGGGATTAGCGGATTGCGGATTGGCGGATTACGGATGGTGATTGGGGTATTGAGGTATTAGGTATTTGGTATTAAGGTATTTGGGTATTGGCGGATTACGGATTACGGATTGGTGGATTAGGGAATAAGATATTAGGGTGACGGATTAAGGATTGGGTGCCGGGCGGATTTTTTTCGAAGAACGGTTTTTTTTACAATAACCCATTGGGGAACTGCTTTGGCTTTTTGTCGGCTGCGGAGGGTACAACAGTACAAGCGAGCGTGGCAACGGCTGCCCAATAGTCTTTCACCGCCGGTAACAAAAAAATCCCCTGATTAGCTACCGGGACCCAACCAGGGTGACTTAAAATCAACAAGCGCCGGGTGATCCGACGCTTGTTGAGCAGGTGTTAGCGCCATGTTATTTTGTGACAACCAGCTTTTGTACATACTGTTCTCCACCATACCGCATTTTCACCAGGTAGGTTCCGGCAGCAAGATTTGTGGTGCCAATCTTAAAGTTGTTGCTGTTTCCATCAACGGACCTTTGTTGCAGCACCTTGCCCGAAAGATCGGTGATGCTAACCTCTATTTTGCCGGTAACGGCTTTGCTTACCTGGATTTGAAAATAAGTGGTTGCCGGGTTAGGGTAAATGCCGAACCTCGTGTTTAACGGCACATGGATGTTGAACACCGGGCTATACGTTGCTGACCCATCTTTATCCACCATCTTCAGGCGATAGTATACGCGCCTTCCCCGTAATGGTTCTGCATCATCATTAAACGCGTAAATGCTTTTACCTGAAGCGTTCACCTCGCCTACTTTGCTGTAGGTATTACCATTTAAACTGCGCTCGATTTCGTAGCGGCTGAAGCCCACTTCGCTCAACACGGTCCATTCAAGTTTTACCATACCGCCAGCAAGTTTACCACCAAACACAGCCAATTTCACCGGTAGGGCTGTTAAGCCTGGGCAGGTGCTGTTCCAGGTTTGTGTAGCAAATTCGGGCCGGTCAACAAACGGGTTGCGGTTACCCTGGTAATTGTAGGCCGCATTATTCCGGTCGATCTCTTTGGGGCTCACAGGATCCTGCTGGTGCCATTTGAGCATAAGTTGCAGGTAAGGAATGTCTACACTTGGGTAGGTATTGGGTTCGAATGCCTGGGTACCGTTTAGTCCGCCCGGCCAGTTCGGCATGTTTTCCTCGTACCGCGTAACAAAATACAGGAATGCCCTTGCCAGGTCGCCTTTGTACTCGTTAATGGGTTCGAAAACCGGGCCGGTAAAACCTGCAATCGCCGACGATCCCAGCTTACTTCCGTTAAGGCTGGTAAAGGTAGGTGCCGCCACTTCGCCGAAAATATAACTGCCCCTTTGGTTATTTACCAGTTTGTCGGTTGGAAACAGGTGAATGTAGTCGGTTGCTGCACCTGGTACACCCGTGCTTCCGCTGAACCAGTTGAGTGGTACGGAGTGTTCGCGGTTATATTTTTCGCCTTCGGTATTTCCACCTGTTCCATTATCCTGCTGGCCTTCGGGAGTAGGACCGGGCGTAAAATTATATGGATCGGGACCGGTTGGGTTATCGGAATATACATCCCAGATGACGGTAGGCGATGTGCCGGGGCCAACTTCGCGCGGCTTGATGTCCGACACCAGGTATTGTGTCCAGAGCTCGTTATAAGTTCTTGGCGTATGGCCGGTAGAAACAATCGTCTTAAGCGTGGTTTTAAGATCTGCACAAGCTTTGCCCGTTGTACTTACATAATACCCGGCGGGCTCACCAGTGGTGCTGCTGGTGGTCGTGACCGATGTTGAAGCAGGGTTTGTATTGTAAACCGGGCCACCGGTACAGTTAAATCCGTTAAGCGCATAAACAAAGAAATAGTAGGTAGTATTGGTGGTTAGTCCTGTCGAAGAAAACGTGTTGCCCGTACTAAACTTTACAACTGTGCCCGTACCTGCTGTCTGTCCAACGTTATAGGTGGTGCCGTTAACGGGGGTAAAGGCAAACGAAGGCGAAGTTGAACGGATTACCAGGTAGCCATCGGCTCCGCTGGCATTTACAAAAGAACCATTAACCGAGGTTCCTGCGGCTGTAGTTGTAATCGTACCTGGGGCTGATGTGGGGGCAACACAGGGGGGCGGAGTGGTGGTAACTACCGGACCGGCAAGTGGCGAATTAAGGTTATAAAGCGGTCCGCCCGAACAGTTGGTGTTTGCTGAAAAGATATAGAAGTAGTAGGTTGTTCCGGGGTTTAGACCCGAAACCGTAAAGGTATTTGAACTGCCGGTGGATACGATGCTTGCATTGCCCAGCGCATCATCGTCGTTGTAGGTAATGCCATTTTGGGGCAAAGGCGAAAGAACCGGGCTTGTGCTCATAACAACCAGGTACCGATCGGCTGGAGGTGTTGGAACTGTAAAGGTGCCGGTAACGCTGGTATTGGTAATTGAAGAAAATACAAGGTCAGTTGGCTGCGCAGTTGGTGTTGTACACTCCGGAAGGTTGCTGTTGTTAAAGGTCAGTTGCAGATCGTCGACAGCGAGGCCGTCGTCTGCACCGGTTGCATTAGCGTCTACCCAGCGAAAATAGAAAGTAGCACCGGGCTGAATTGAAATCCCGGCAATGGTAAAAGATTTTATCTGCCGGTTGGCAGTTGCATTGCCATCGAGTTGCCCAACACCTGCCGAAGTATTTGGCGATTTAAAATCGAGCGGGTCAACATCGATCCATGTGCCGGTTGACAAACTGGTTGCCGTAGTACTGTATTGAAAATTTAAGGAGTCGCTTCTGCCTGCCATTCCCAAACGCCACTGTTCGCCGGCGTAAGTAACCGAAATAGAAGTGATGGGTGCAATAGAGTTATTGGTAAAGCCCACCCCTATTGTTGAAGTAAGGCTTCCAGAAAGTAAGGTTCCCAGGGCTCTTTCAGTACTGCCTGTTGTGCCATAGCTATAGGTGTTGCCGCTATTTACGAAACCATTATCGGCTACATAGGTGTCGTTTGCATTTGCTCCGGTTTCGAAGATGAACCAACCCGGCGGAAGTGTTGACGAAGTACCGGTAGCCGCCAGCGTATTAAAATCCTGGCCATAGGGTGATGCAAGGTTGGTTAGCGAAACCTGGCTCGTTGCGGGTAGTACAAAAACCACGAGCCCCAGCAAAAAGTACAGTTTTTTCATAAGTTGTAATTTCTCCAAAAGTAGGGTGTTTTACACGCCGGCAGATCGTAGCAATCCGACTTAATAAATTGGTTATTTGCTACGCACAAGCGCGTATAACAGGAAGTAACGGGAATATTAAAGGATGCTCTTAACCACCAGGTTGAGCATGAGAATTTCGGCTTCGCGCATCACCATAACTTTAAGTTTTGCACCCGGCCGCTGCAAAAGGGCCTTATAAGCCTGTATGTTTTTGGAGAAATTACTTTCCACTGCAATTATTATATCGCCGGGCTTAAAGCCGGCAACCGCACCGGGTGAGTGCTCAATAACATCTTCAACAAGCACCTCGTTATCTACCAGGTAAATACCTAAACCCGTATACGAATAATCAAAAGCCTCATTGTAGTGGGTGTTTGGTGTAAGGTGTATTTCTTTGGCTGCGTAATTAACAATAACGTTAAAGCGGCGCAGAATATCGTTCCCGATAAGTCCGCCAAGTTGCGGGTAAGCGGTTACATTATAATCATCGCTGAAGATGTATGCTGGAACTTTGCGAAAGCGGTATGGGCCAAACCGGAGTTCCTTAACCGTGGTGATCTTCATTTGTTTTTTACCGCCAATTCCTTCGGCCTGGGTTACGGTAATCTTTTTTCCCTTTTTCAGTATTGCGCTATCGCGGTTAAAATCTTCCGACATCAAAATGCATAGCCCCGCACCGGAGTCGAAGTAAAAACGGGCCGATACGGGGTGATTGTCGTTTATCCGGGCGCCAAAAACGGGGATGTTATTGATCAGGGGTTTAAGCAGGAAACCACCGCGGGGGTACCGGATGCTTCCATTTTGCCAGATTTCCATGATGAGTTTGTCGTAATCGAGCTTTACGATATACCGGCTAAACAGGCTGTAACCAATGATCCCGTCTATTTTCTCCCCATAAACACTGGTCAGCAGCTCGTAGTCGTTTATGTGAAAGTTCAGGCTGTCGACGGTAAGCCCGGGTAACCTCATTTGCTGGTGCATAACAAAGTTTACTTTTCGTACACCGGCAATGCCCCTGATTGTTCGGTCGCTCGGTGTCTCTTTCAACTTCAGGTATGCAACCGTGGCCGAATCGAGCGAGATGCCGCCGCTACCTGTGTCGAGTACAAAGTGGAGCGTGTCGTCGTGCCCGGTGAGCAGTGCCTGGATTATAACAATACCACCGGTCAGGATCTTAAAAGGAAATTTGGTGATTAGTCGTGTGGGGGGCGCAACAAATTGCTCCTGCGAAAAACACGGCTGTACGATCCCGACCAGCAACAAGAGCAGGGCGAAAACAAAGCGTTTTGTTTTTAGGGGACAAGCAAAGGGTTCGCTATTGGGCCGCGGTTGTGTCACTCACTTCAAGTGTTGGTTCATTTATCGGCATCTTGAAATTAGGTGTTTTAACGGGCTTATGGGCAACCATTTAAAAAATTGAATGTTTAATAGCTGAAATGTGCAACTAGTGTCTTGATTGCTGCAGTAAGTGGTCCCCTGATATTAATAAAGCACATCGTATTTTTGCACCTGAACTTATTACTATGCACCTAGCTGATTTATATCAAAAAGCACTTACCGCTATAGACGAGGGGCCTGCTGGGTACCTGTCTGTAGAAGAAGGTGTTTTCCTGTTTGAGAATGCCCCGATGGCCGATCTCATGTACATCGGAAACGAACTGAGGAAAAAACAGGTTCCACATGGCAAAGTTACCTGGATCATCGACCGCAATATGAACACGACCAATGTTTGTATTGCCAATTGTAAATTCTGCAACTTCTACCGGATACCCGGGCACGAAGAAGCTTATATCACCGACATTGAAACTTACAAACGTAAGATTACTGAAACCTTTCGCTATGGCGGAGAGCAGCTGCTCCTGCAGGGTGGTCACCATCCCGGGCTTGGGCTCCAGTATTATGTTGACCTTTTTAAAACCCTGAAAGAACTTTTTCCGAAACTCAAGCTGCATGCACTCGGCCCACCAGAGGTTGCACATATTACCAAGCTGGAGAAGAGCACGCATCGCGAGGTGCTAATGGCACTGAAAGACGCCGGTATGGATAGTCTTCCCGGGCCGGGGGCGGAGATATTGGTTGACAGGGTACGGAGGCTGATAAGCAAGGGCAAATGCGGTTCACAGGAGTGGCTCGACGTAATGGTCGAGGCACACAAACTCGATATTACTACCAGCGCTACCATGATGTTCGGACACGTGGAAACCGTGCAGGAAAGGTTTGAGCACCTGGTTAAGTTGCGCGAGGTTCAGGCAAAAAAGCCGGGTTACGCAAAAGGTTTTGTGGCCTTCATCCCCTGGACATTCCAGGATGTGGATACCCTGCTCACCCGGATCCGGGGTGTACAAAACCTTACTACCCCCGACGAGTACATCCGCATGATCGCTATGAGCCGGATCATGTTGCCAAATGTAAAAAACATACAGGCAAGCTGGCTTACCGTGGGCAAACAAGTGGCACAACTGTGCCTGCATGCGGGGGCAAACGATTTTGGCAGCATTATGATTGAAGAAAATGTGGTAAGCGCTGCCGGCGCTCCACACCGGTTTACCAGCAAAGGCATACAGGAAGCTATTCGTGAAGCAGGGTTTGAGCCACAGCTGCGCAACCAGCAATACGAATTCAGGATGATGCCAGAACTAATGGAAGAGCAGGTGATAGATTATTAATAACACAACGCATATGTTTACAAAGAGGCCGGTTTTACCGGCCTCTTTGATTTTAGCACCAGGAGAAAGTTGGGACAATTATAGCTTGCAATACCCCGCCGACATGAAAGTGCGAGACAACCTGAAAGACGGCAGCTTACTCATGGAACTTTATAACAGCCGGATGATGCAAACCCTGTCTTAGAAGGTAAACGACCCCAAAGTTGAAGGAAAGGATCACTACTCCTTCCGGTACCTGGGATTGTTACCGCATTAGTTAGAGTTAAATGAGTGTAAAAATGCTGGTGGGTATCAACTTTAATATGGATGCCACCAGGTGGTATGCACCCGGCTTTGGACCTCGTTATATCCCAAACAAAATCGGGTGGAACCGCGATAACAGCCAAAAGGTAAACAAACGGATTCCTGCTTGCCACGTAGCACACCATCAACAGCGGCTAGCGCCTAAGTTGCCTTAGGCACTTCAGCTTTCTGGTGGGCCGGCAACAACACATAAAACGTTGCGCCTTCATTTTCTACGGCTTGCGCGTATATTTCTCCCTGGTGAAAGGTTGCAATTTTTTTACAAATCGCAAGACCAATCCCGGTACCGGGGTACTCACTTCTTCCATTCAGGCGCTGAAAGATGATAAAGATCTTCTCGGCAAATTTCTGGCTGAAACCAATCCCATTGTCACGAAAGCATATCTGGTAATAGGTCAACAGCGGGTTTAGCGAGGAATGCTGGCTGACCTCTTCAGGGGTTAAAACCCGGTGACTGACTTTCAAGACCGGGGTTTCGCCTGATTTTGAAAACTTGAGAAAGTTGCTGAACAGGTTTGTAAAAAGCTGGTTCATCTGCATGGGTATCGCTTCAACTACAGGCAGCTGCCTGCAGTCAATAACCGCTTCTTTTTCCTCAATTAATATTTCAAAGTCGTTTTGTACACTTTTGAAAATTGTATTCAGATCCGTTGCTACAAAGGCCCCCGTTATTTGTTGCAACCTCGAGTAATCGAGCAGATCCGTAATCAGCTGCCGCATCCGGTCGGCAGAAGTAATAATACGTTCAAAATAAGGTTGCACCACAGGGTCGAGTTTACCCGCACTGCGTTCCCTGATCAGGTTGGAGAAAGTGATGATCTTCCGGAGCGGTTCCTGAAGATCATGGCTGGCCATGTAGGCAAATTGTTCGAGGTTTTTATTGGAGAGCTCAAGATTGTTGTTGGCTTCCTCCAGCGATTTCGTTTTTTGTTCGAGGATTTCCTGGTACTGAACACGCTCAAGTTCGAGCTCAGCCCGTTTTGCAACAATTTTCAATAACGAGGAAAGGTAATTAACGTCGCTTAATTCTTTCTTATGCATTACGGCGATAAGCCCTATTGTAACCCCGTCTGCATTGTATAGTGGGTAGCCGATGTATGCTTCCGCTTCCAATGCAGCGAGCATGGGGTTATTGGGAAAAAACTGCCTGGCGTGTCTTGGGTAAACATATAGCTGACCAGCTATCACCTGCCCACATGGACCCTCCATAAAGGGATAATCCATGTTATCCACTTGTTTTCCAAACGCATTAAGGGCAAGTGTTCGAATAATCCTCAGCCCGTCACTATTATTCACCAGCTTCCCAACCAATACGTAATCCACCCGGGTTTTCTCAAAAATGTACTTTACCAATGCATTAAAAAAGTCATCGCCGATGTTGTTGCTTGCAAAGCCTTCCGAAAGTTCAGCGATAAAGCGTTCATTATTTTCACCAACGTTACGCAACTGGTCTTTCAACCGGATTACCTGTGCTTCCAATTCTTTTATACGTTGATTAGCTACGCCTGAGTTTAAAGTCTCCATACTAAAGTCTAAATCGTTATAAGCAAGCCGGCTTAATTCCAAAAAAAAATAGCATAACTCCCGTTTGCAACAAGCACTCAACTCCCTGGAACTAAACGTCTATACACAAAGGTTTGAAAGGCAGCCGCAAGCCAACCTGCTCCGTCTATAAAACAGGTGTAATGTCTGCGATCAGCGCACCACCTGGGATCAACAAACAAATATGCTACCGAATACGTGGTAGGCTGAAGTTAAGCGCCGCTGCTATTGAAACTTAACGAGTTATTGAGCAACTCAAGATTCATTCACGGGTATTGTTTTCCTCACCATTGCCCGCTATACTATAGCTGCCAATGACTTCGCGTATGCATCTACCGTGCTGGGTCAGGAATTCTAAACAAACTGGCAGGGGTTAGCCCTTCAGTTACGGCATTAAACCATAGAAATAAAAGAGGCTGTCTCAAAAGGGCAGCCTCTTTCGTTATATTAATCTAATAAATATGTGTTTTCTGAAGAATCGTTTGGAATCTCATAGTTGTCTTCATTTTTATGAAGAAGCGTAACGA
>NZ_SMSK01000027.1 GCF_004354985.1 Segetibacter sp. 3557_3
TGCTTTTTAACTTATCAACTTAGCACTAAAATGCTTAATATATAGAGGCGAAAACAACCAAAATATCATTTTCCTTTCAGTGGTGCAGCGTAATCTCATCATTGAAGAGTGCGACGCCCTTCCGACTGGCGCAGCCGGGCGGGCAACGATGCTTAATTAGAAACCCTGCAGTTAGGCCCAAAAAAATGTTCTTTAACGACATTCAATGCCCAATCCGAATTCACTAATCCATTATCCGCCAAGCATACCTCAATAAACTATATCTCAATCACCCAATATCAACTAAGTTTAGCCCCAACCAGTTTCAAAAATTCATTCCTGGTGGGATATTTCTCAAACTCCCCTGAAAATGCAGAAGTAGTGGTTACTGAATTTTGCTTTTGCACACCACGCATCATCATGCAGAGGTGAGAAGCTTCTATAATCACCGCTACCCCAAGTGGGTCCAGTGTATCTTTAATGGCGTCGAGGATCTGGGTTGTCAGGCGCTCCTGCACCTGTAAGCGACGGCTATACACATCTACCACCCTGGCGAGCTTGCTTAACCCGGTGATCCACCCATTGGGAATGTAAGCAACATGCGCCTTACCATAAAACGGCAACATATGGTGCTCACACATGCTGTAGAGTTCGATGTCTTTTACAATGATCATCTCACTGACATCTTCATGAAACTTTGCAGAATTCAGGATGGCTCTTGCATCTGCCTGGTACCCCTGGGTTAAAAATTGCATTGCCTTGGCTATACGCTCGGGTGTTTTTGCAAGACCTTCCCGTTCGGGGTCTTCGCCAAGCAAAGCGATACTGCTTTTGTAATTTTCCGCAAGTTGTAAGGTAATGTCCTGGTCGTACTCCTCAATTTTTCTATATGCCATTGTAATCCTGTTGATCGTTGTTTATAGTAGCATTAAAGTACCGGGTATTCCACAAAATTCCGTTCTGTTTCATACAACCTGATTTGTAAATCAAGTTTAGAATCTACTTGCTCCCGCAGAATATCGTAGATCGCGATAGCAATATTTTCTGCTGACGGATTTACTGTTTTGAATTCCACGGTATCGAGGTTTAGGTTTTTGTGATCGAAACGACTAAGCACGCTTGTTTCTATAATATCGCTTAGCAGTTTCAGATCGATAACATAACCCGTTTCAGGATCAGGCTCACCGGTTACTTTCACAATCAGTTCGTAGTTGTGACCATGATAACTTGGGTTATTACACTTACCAAACACACGTTCATTTTGTTGAGCATCCCAGTTGGGATTATTTAGCCGGTGCGCAGCGTTGAAGTGTTCCTTTCGATAAACCGATACCCTTTTCATAGCAATACTTTAAACGATGATAGTTTGATATTGTTCGGTGCTACCCAAAATACTCAACATAAATGCGCTGTGTTTCATAAAGTTTTACGCAATGTAGCTGAACATTGGCCGGTAGATGAGGCTGTAATTGCTGCCAGATTGCGACCGCAAGATTTTCTGTGCTGCACATTTTACCGGTTAAAAATGGCACATCAACATTCAGGTTTTTATGATCCAGTTTGTTAACAACATGTTCCTTAATAAGTCTGCTGAGCTTTTTTGCATCGAATAAAAAACCAGTATCCGGATCTATTTCACCTTTGATGGTGATGTACAGGTCAAAATTGTGGCCATGCCAGTTTTCATTGGCACATACACCAAAAACTTCGTCATTTTTTTCACGACTCCAGGCAGGATTATAAAGTTTGTGCGCTGCATTAAAATGCTCTAGTCGCGTCAGGTAAACCATTCGTCTATTCAAAATTTCCGCAAAGGTAGCATTTGAAACGTTAAGGCCCGAAACCCTGAAGTGGCATCAGGCGACCCCTGAAACACCGCCATCAGCGAGAGAATTATAAATGATTGGTGTTTAAAGCTTCGTGTTTGTGGCGACTAATATAACTACGACTTTTGCCACATGAGAATCTTCGTGACCGCGGCAACAGCAATGGAGTTAAACACGATCAGTCAACATTTCAAGAATGCACTGGTAAACGATGTTGCAGACACTACTTGCTTCCAGGCTACCGGTATTGGCATGTTGGCTTCCTGCTTTAGCTTAACCAAACTTATCATTGAACAATCCCCTGACCTGGTTATCCAGGTTGGCATTGCCGGTGCCTTCAAACCAGAGACCCCTATTGGTAGTGTTGTTGTTGTTGAACAGGATTGCCCCGGTGATATCGGTGTTTATGAGAACGGCTCTTTTAATGATCTTTTTCAAATGGGACTAGACTCAGGAGACACCTTCCCGTTTACTGGCCGCATACTAAGAAATCCGTGGCTGCCGAAACTTGAGTTGCGGGGCTTAAGCAAGGTTAATGGTGTAACCATAAACGAGATCAGCACATCGCCTGAAAGAATAAATTACCTTTCCGCCAGGTACAACCCCGCTGTTGAAAGTATGGAGGGCGCAGCTTTACACTATACTTGTCTTCAAACAAATACCCCTTTCCTGCAGTTTAGAAGTGTGAGTAACCTGGTGGGGGAACGCAATAAAAAGCACTGGAATATCCCCCTTGCGTTACGCAATCTCGCAGAACAAGTTATTCTCTTCCTGGAACAGCTGGATCAAACTAATTTAAAAACACTGTCATGAAACTAACACTTGGGTTCAGCCCTTGTCCTAATGATACCTTCATCTTTGACGCACTGGTAAATAACGGGATCGATACAGGCGACCTTGAGTTCGAAGTGTACATGGAGGATGTTCAAACGCTTAACGGGTGGGCACGTATTGGAAAATTGGACGTTTCCAAAATCAGCTATGGGGTATTGCCGCTCGTATTATCAAGCTACAGGGTCCTGAACAGTGGCGGCGCACTCGGGCAAGGAGTTGGACCACTGCTTATCGCCCGCTCGGAAATCCCCCGGTTAAATGACCACATCAACGAACTTACCGTTGCTATACCCGGCGAAAATACGACTGCCCACATGCTGTTTTCAAGAGCGTTTCCGGCTGCAGCAAAGAAACGGTTTTTGGTTTTCAACGAAGTAGAAGATGCGGTGCTAAACGGTGATGTAGATGCAGGCGTAATCATACATGAAAACCGTTTTACCTACCATGAGAGAGGGTTGGTTAAACTCCTGGATCTTGGAGCGTTTTGGGAAACTGAAACAGGTTTACCCATTCCCCTGGGTGGGATTGTGATTAGAAAAGAACTGCCGGAGGCTATTCAGCAACGCGTCGACAGCCTCATTCAACTTAGTCTTGCAGGTTCTTTCCGCAATTACCCGGAACTCAGTGCGTTTATACAGCGCCATTCGCAGGAAATGAGCACCGACGTAATGCGCAAGCACATCGACCTTTATGTAAATGATTTTTCGATGTCCCTGGGTGAAAAAGGAAAACTTGCCGTCATTAAAGTATTGGAAACCTTTCGACATCCTGTAGATATGAACATCTTTGTTCCCAACGGTATTGGCCAGCAGGGTTGATTTTTCTTTGCGCTATAGTTTCGCCTAATTGTAGCCTAACCTTAAGAATTATTTGAATGACCCTTGGTAGTTTCTAAAGTGGAATTACCTCGTGCCGTTTTGCAAGGCTTCATCCATTGAACGAATAGATTTGCATTGCCGGGCAACGGTATGCGGTACAAGTGAGTGACACAACGATGATGAGCAGAATTCCACCCGCCGGTCAACAAAAAAACTTTTGATAACGGCACCTGGACAGCAGGCCAAAGCGCTATGGGTTTAAGGCTTTTGCATAAACCTCAAGTGCACGCTTTCGCGCAAATTCGTGTTGTACGATAGGCCTGGGATAGGTAAACTCTTCAAACTCAGGCACCCATTTTCTTACATATTCCAGGGCTTTATCGAATTTTTGCGTTTGTAAAGAGGGATTGAACACCCTGAAATACGGCGCAGCATCGCAGCCACATCCTGCGGCCCACTGCCAACCTCCGTTATTCGAAGCAAGATCGTAGTCAAGGAGTTTTGCGGCAAAATAAGCTTCGCCCCAACGCCAGTCGATAAGGAGGTGTTTCGTGAGGAATGAAGCTACTACCATGCGAACCCGGTTGTGCATAAACCCGGTTGCGTTGAGTTCGCGCATGCCCGCATCTACGATTGGATAACCAGTTTGTCCGTCGCACCATTTTTTAAACTCTTCCTCATTATTTCTCCATTGTATGTGTTCATACTGCGGCTTAAAGGCAGCTCCTTTACCGAGTTGCGGGAAATGGCACAGTATCATTTGGTAAAAGTCGCGCCAGATGAGTTCGCCAAGATAGGTATCGTTTATAGACCTGGCGACACGCGCTACTTTGCGAATACTCACTGTTCCAAATCGAAAATGTACCCCGAGTCTTGATGTACCGGTATCATTGCCGGGAAAGTCCCGGGTGTCGTGATATTTTGAAATGATGTCGTCGCGGAGTTGTTTAGCCGGGAAGGACTTTGAAACTGCTTTAAAGCCCATCGACTCAAGTGTAGGAATAGGGTTCGGCGAAGTTTGATAATAATATTGCTGGTATTTCTTAACAGGGTAAGCGCTTAGGTAAAAATCGTTAAGCTTAGCTTTCCAGCGTTTGCTATAAGGCGTAAAAACGGTATATGGTGTACCATTGTCTTTCATTACCTCATTGCACTCAAAGATTACCTGGTCTTTGTAGGTTTTAAAAGCAATCCCTTTTTCGGAGAGCTGCGTTTTTATCTCCTGGTCGCGTTCCAGCCCATAGGGCTCATAGTCTCGATTGGTAAATACCGCTTCCACCTCATACCTGCTCGTGATGGTTTCGAAAACCTCTTTTGGAAAACCGTAGTATACTTCCATTGAACTGTTCAAGCCTTGCAGGTATTGTTGCATCTCCACGACAGCCGAGTGAATAAACTCTACCCTTCGATCAGTTTTGTCGTCCAATTTGTCGAGGATCGCACGGTCGAATATGAAAACCGGTATAACCGGCAACTGGCTCTTTAAAGCATGGTACAATGCGGCATTATCTTCAAGCCTGAGATCGCGGCGGAACCACATTATATTAACGTGCGCTTTCAAATTCGATTTTTAGTTTAAACACGGTTGCACAAAAAATGTTCAGGCGGAAAAGAGTGGCTTGATAAACCGGGAATAGATCGTGGATGTAACAGCCCGTTCATATTTTGTTCCGGCAGCCTCGGCGACCCACCTGATACCTGAAATTGCATTTGTAACAAAGACCTCTGAAGCCCTTTGCAGATCTTCGGGGGTAATTGACTTTTCCTCGTACGCAATGTTCTCAGCCCGGAACTTTTCAAGCAGGTATTTACGCATTACCCCGCTTATGGGACCATCGCTGATTGGAGGAGTTAGCCAAACCCCATTGATCAGCACAAACACATTTGCTATGGTTGCATCGGCTATGTTGCCGTATGGGTTCAACAACAGGCAGTCGTTAAACCGCTGCTCTTTTGCGTACAGGGCAGCCATCACATAAGGTAAGAAGTTGTTGGACTTAAGCATCGAAAATTGATCCGCCACTTTCATGGCTTCCCGGTAAATTCCCAGGACTAACCCATTTTCGTTTAAACGGGGGATTGCTGCATCTAATGTCCAGGTTTGAATGAGGTAGTTCGCCCTAAGATTTGGAGCATCGTACAGGCCACCATCTCCCCGGTAAACGGTTAAGCGTACCCGGGCTAATTTTTGCCTGTTTTTTTCTGCCAGGGCAGATACCTGTTCACACAGCGCCGCGTGACTCATGCTTTTAGGCACGTCGAACCTGAGCCTTGAAAGAGAAGAAAACAACCGGTCGAAGTGTAATTCTTCCAGCATGATTTTGCCGCCTTTCACCCGCATGGTTTCGAAGCAACCATCTCCATAACGAAATGAACGGTTATCTATCGTGATGTTCACGTCGTTTGGTGACCTGAACACCCCATTACTTATTACGAAGTCAGCCATAACCTGTACCAATAAAAATCCCGGCAGTGCCGGGAATGATTAATAGTTTTCTGCCAACTACGCGTGCAATATTCCTTTTTTAACTGCGTACAGTATTAAACCTGCGGTACTTTTCGAGCCGGTTTTAACTTTCAAACGATCGCGGATTGCCTCGACAGTTCTGGGACTGATGTCGACGATTTCCGCTATCTCCCTGGTACTTTTTTCTTCGCACATTAGTTTTAGAACCAGTGTTTCCTTTTCGCTTAGTTCCGTTTCTTCCAGGTGAGGAACTTCATGTAACCTTCTCGAGCGTAGCCCGTTGAGCATAGCCTTGTTGGTATATTCATTAAAAAAGAATTCGTTGCTATATACTGAAAGTATGGCTTCGTGAATGGTTTCGCTATCGCTGTTTTTAATTAGGTAACTGTTGGCCCCGATCTCCATAAGTTTACTGATCATGCTGATCTCATCATGCATGGTCAGCATGATTATCTTCACGTCGGGTAACAGCTTTTTTACTTCCGGCAGGGTTGCTATTCCATCCATTACCGGCATTTGGATGTCGAGCAGTATCACATCCGGGTGCAGGAACGTAAGCAGGCTAAGCAATTCCATCCCATTCTCTGCTTCACCGAGGAATTCGATATCAGGATAATGGGCGAGCGAAGTTTTTACCCCGGTTCTGAACAATGCATGATCATCGGTAATCAGCACCTTAATCCGCCCGTTATGATGTGTTTGCATTAAATATGGATTATAGCCTAAAATTAAAACTTAGTGCGATAGCAGGGCAATAATTATTAACCGTAACCAGGGCTGGAGCCAATCGTCTTTAACTGAATGGCAGCGTTGGTTCCATACCGATGTCCGGCACCGTTGTACCAACTGCCTCACGCTTAATACTACTGGAGCAATTTGTTCCGCATTGCATACATGACCAATCCTGCAATGGTTTTGGCGCCAACTTTCAGCTTCATACTCTGGCGGATCGTCTCTACGGTACGAGGGCTCAGAAAAACATCTTCAGATATTTCTTCAGTTGTTTTGTCTTCACTGATGAGCTTGAGGATCTTGAGTTCCTTTTCATTGAACTTCACCGTATTAGGATAGAGTTTTCTAACGGTCCGATGATTTTGTAATTTGAGCAGAACTGCTGCATTAACCAGGTCGTTGAAGTAGAATTCATCACTCATGCAGGTGATGATGGCTTTATAAATTTCGTCGGGATCAGCTGTTTTTGCCAGGTAGGCGTTTGCCCCAAGCTCCATCATCTTGGTAATAATCTCATTATCGTCGTACATACTCAGGACGATAATTTTCAATTCCTCATAGTCTTTCCTGATAATCTGGATGGCATTGATTCCATCGATTTCCGGCATCCGGATATCGAGGATCAGTACGTCCGGTACTTTATCGCGTAATTTATTAAGTAAGTCTTTTCCGTCTTGTGCCTCCCACAAAATCTTTAAGCAATCACGATTCTTCAGGGACATCTTGATTCCATCTCTGAAGATCTTATGATCATCTGCCAAAGCCAGGTTTATTGGTTTGTCATCGGTCATTCGAAAATGCTTCTGCGTTTTAGGCGGAAAATTACGGTCAAACTTCGCGGGGTACAAAGTGCCCAGCAATTTTTCCAGCTTCTGCAATACAATCAAACTGATAGCGTTGACTTACACCCCGCCACGCAACCACCGTAAAATTACGTTTCAATAAAGGGTTTTTACTATATTTTGATGTTAGCATTATAACATCAATTTGCTGAAAGCTTTTACCAGCTTGATTTTCAACCAAAGTAAACATCTTTTACGGACAATCACCTGTTGTGCATAAGATTGTTATTCGTCACTTTTGGTCACGAAGTTTCAAAATTCTATCATTAACCTCATTTAAACTCTTCATTATGAACACAGAACTCATTGTCGTAAAGGGCAAAGTAATTGAACAAGCAAAACACTTCACGGCTGAAATCGGGGAAGATATCGGTTACGAGGCGGGCGCAAAGATGATCAAACGCTACTTCGATGAAAACAATGATGATGTTTTAGCATTTTTCATGGGTCGAAATATGATTGAGTCGATTCTTGCACAACCAGGTGTTGTTGGGATCAGGATGTTTAACGGCATAAATGACATGGGCATAAAGCAGATCGTTTTGGTTGGTGTAGATAGCAAAGGCAACAACATACTTCATTACACCACTGTGAATCCTGCAGGCCAACTTGTAAAAAACAAAGGTATTGTTGCCGACCGCGCTAAAATGTGCCCTCCATATTGCGGGGATTCCGACACACCGTCTGACGATCCATCCTGGTATTAGTATTTGGGAGTGCGTTCATTTTCAGTATAGCAGGATCAGATTTAACTGCCTATATTTGGAATAAAACACTTTCCGCTGTACGATATCATCTCAAATATTGCGGTTATAATCGAATTATTACCCGTAATTCTTTATCTGTTCTTTCGCAAAAGAATAAACGATAAATTATTACGGGTAATTATTTTATTAATCTTTATTGGTTTCCTGGTTGAGATGATCTCTATGTTCCAGACAAATCACGGCAAAAACCCGTCGATTGCTCAAAACTTGTTCACCTTAATTGAAACGGTGATTGTCAGCTACTTTTTCTACAAAACATTCTCCTGGCGGCCAGCCCGCCTACTGACAGCCATAGCAGCTGTGGCCTTTGCCTTATTTTGGCTATTTATGTTCATCCCTGCGGGCACGACCGCAGCGCTGGTTGTATGTGTTACGATCGAGTCGATACTGATCATCTCACTATCCATATACTATATGTATGAACAGGTGTTACGGTCTGATATACTGATGGTTTATGTTCAGCCGAGATTTTGGGTGGTTATAGGCTTTCTTTTTTACGCCGCGGGCACATTTTTCCTTTTTCTGTTTGTTGACTCGCTCGACATTGCCGCCCAGAAAGAGTATCACGACATCATTAATTCCATTAGTCTCACCTTGAAATCCATCTGTCTGTCGGTTGCTATGTTAATGCGCAACGATAACTATGTAATCAAAAAGCTTTAACTCTTACGACTGCGCCCCAGATATATCCTATGCTTGTACTCAACATCTTACAAACCCCCTCCTTGCTTGCTTTTGGCACCTTTGCCATGCTGCTTTTAACGCTTTCCCTTATTCTCTTCATCATTTTTCATCAAAGAAGAGTAATCAGGTATCAGATCAGGATGCAGCAAATGGAAGCCGAACAGCAACATATGTTTCTAAAAGCTTCAATTAAGTTGCAGGAAGAAGAACGGCAAAGAATTGCTGCCGACCTGCATGATGATGCAGGCCCCCTGCTTGCAACGGCGAGGTTATACCTTTCTGAGAACATGGTAAACCTCGATAAAACTGACCAGCTGCAATCAATTTCGAGCGCGAAGCAACTTATCGATGAATCGATACAACTCATCCGTAACATCTCCCATAGCTTGATGCCACCAACCTTGAAGAACTTTGGATTGGAAAGCGCACTAAATGATTTCTTTCAAAAGCTCAGCGGCTCGGGTTCTTTAAACGTGAGCTGCAGGTTCAGCAATTACTCTACCCGTTTAAATCCCGAAAAAGAACTGCTTATTTTTAGGGTGATACAGGAATTGATCAACAATATTCTAAAGCATAGCCATTCAAGTTACATCAACCTCACCCAGGTAAACCAGGAGGGTAATATGCTGATTTCATTACAACATGATGGTGAGGGCCTTACTCATGAAGAATTTCTTAGCCGGAGCAATAGTCATGCGGGTCTTGGACTGAAGAACATCCAAAGCCGGTTAAAAGTGATCAATGGCAATATCTTGTTTGAAACAGATACCCACCATTCATTCTACAGAACTACGCTCGACATTCCCAAAGACCTGGAGGACAAGCCATTTTCGGATAACTAATCCTAATGTTTTTACCTTTGAAAGTCTATGGGAGAAATTAAAATCGCCATCGCTGATGACCACAAAATCTTCCGTAAAGGTGTTATATTATCACTTAGACATTACGCGAATTTAAAGTTTGTATTAGAAGCTGATAATGGGCAGGATTTGTTAAACCACATCGAAGCCGCTCAACCCGATGTAGTGTTGATGGACCTGAGAATGCCGGTGAAAGATGGAATTGAAACTACTAAATACATCAGCAAACACTATCCAAACATTCTTGTGATTGTTCTTACCATGCATGAAGACGATCGATTTGTGTTGCACCTGATGGAAAACGGTGCAAATGGCTACCTCCTTAAAAGCACAGAACCTGCCGAAATCAAAAAGGCAATCACTGATGTGGTGGCGAAAGGGTACTACCTGAACAACTTTGTAAACCGCATCCTGCTGAAAAAGTCCCAGGCAAAATCCAGGTCGGTACCTTCGCTAACATCCCATCTCCAGGTAACGGACAAAGAAAAAGAAGTGCTCAGGTTTATTTGCATGGAATTTACCAGTGTTGAAATCGGGGAAAAGATGAACATCAGTTCCCGAACAGTAGAAAGTATTAAAGAACGGCTGATGGAACGTTATGGCCTGAAGAATACAGCGGGTCTTGTGTTTTTCGCTGTGAAAAATAACCTGATCGACTAATTCTGAACCGGCACCCTTGGAAGCAGCGCTATTTATATTCTATGTTTTTGTCTGCTCAATTCTCCTGCTTTACCTGCCTTTTTTCAAATCGTCCGGTCTTAAGCGATGGATAATACCCATCTTCTTGCTTAAAGTAGGGGCGGGCTTTGCCTATGCGCGTTTTTACCTGCTACCAAAGAATTATCCCGGTGCTGATACATGGCGATTTTTCGATCAAAGCCTGGGGGAAACCAAGCTGCTTCTTCGTAACCCGGTGTCGTTTTTTACGGACTTGTTTACCCACGGCTACGCACGTACCGGCAACATATTCGCAGGGGAAAATAGCTATTGGAATGATTTAAAAAGCAATTTCTTCGTTAAGATCCTTGCACTCCTGAACCTGCTTACATTTAATAGCTACTATGCAAACCTGGTATTGCTAAACCTGGTGTTTATGACAGGGCTTGTTGCACTGTTCAAAACGTTCAGCCGGATATACCCATCAAAAGAATTGCTGCTGGCGCTTGCAATCTTCTGTGTGCCTTCTACCCTGTTCTGGTGTAGCGGTGTGCACAAGGATGGCCTGGTTCTCTCTGCACTGGGCCTGGTGTTTTACTTCTTTTCTAAGCTACTTCAAACCGGCAGGCTAACTATTCTGAACATCGTTGTTGCGCTGCTTTGTTGTATACTCATATTCTTTTTTCGAAACTATATGCTGTTTGCCCTGGTTCCGGCGATTGCATGTGGATGGCTTGCGAGGTGCCATGAAAAAAAAATGGTCACCTTTTTGGGAATTTACCTTGCTGGGATCGTGTTATTTTTCCTGCTCCCGCTAGTTTCCCCAGCCTTAAACCTACCAGGTGTAATCGTAACAAAACAACAGGAGTTCTTGCAATTACAAGGATCGTCGTTTATTGAAACAACTCCACTGGAGCCTACAGCCCAAAGCTTTATTAGTTTTCTTCCGGCGGCGATTAAGATGGCTTTCCTTCGACCTTTCAACATTGAAACGCTTTCATACCTGCCTACAGTTGTCGAACTTTACGCAATCAACCTCCTTATGCTTCTGTGTGTACTGAGTTACAAGAGAGCACCCCTTTCCTCTTTTGCTTACAGTTGCCTCTTTTATGGTTTCAGCATACTGCTGATCTGCGGCTATACCATTCCTTTTGTTGGTGCAGTTGTGCGCTACCGGAGTATTGTATACCCTTTTATACTACCGGTAATTTTAATGATCGCGACCCGGCAACATACACATCCCTCAAAACATATTGAAAAATAATATGTGTATTCAGATTTCTTTACAAAACCCCCGTTTGATTAAAATCTTTTTAATTTTTGAGTTTAGTTGCGCTTATTTCTTAATTAACTCGCCAGATTTAGTAAAAAAATACTTCTTTTGCCGTACACCAAACAATTTGATGTATGTCTTTACGATTACAGGCGTTAAAAAACCTGACAAATTCAACTACTGAAGTTGCTGTGCCGTTTAGTCCTAAAATCACGGCTATTTTTGGAGAGAACGTTTTTACACTTAAAACTGCAAGAGAATATTTGAGTGACGAGGGATATAAAAGCCTTATTACAAGTATTAAAGGTGGTCGCAAAATTGATCGCACTGTAGCAAACCAGATTGCTAACGGCTTACGGGCATGGGCAGAGAGTAAAGGTGTTACTCACTTCACCCACTGGTTTCAACCATTAACAGGAACTACAGCTGAAAAACACGATAGCTTTTTTACCATTAAAAGCGACGGAACATCAATAGAGGAGTTTGACGGCGCTGCACTAATCCAACAAGAGCCGGATGCTTCATCGTTTCCGAGCGGCGGTTTACGTGCAACTTTTGAAGCACGTGGTTATACTGCCTGGGACCCTTCTTCCCCGGCTTTCATAATGGAAATTGGTAACGGCAGAACCCTTTGTATACCAACAATCTTCGTTTCATACACAGGCGAGAGCCTCGATTATAAGTCTCCACTGCTCAAAGCGCTGGTGGCGCTTGACAAAGCAGCGGTTGATGTGTGCAACTATTTTGATAAAAATATAACGAAGGTCACTCCAACACTAGGTTGGGAGCAGGAGTACTTCGTAATTGATGAAGCACTTGCAAATGCCCGGCCCGATCTCGTACTTGCCGATCGTACGGTATACGGTGCAGCTCCTGCAAAAGGCCAACAGCTTGAGGACCATTACTTCGGTTCAATCCCTGAAAGGGTTTATGCCTTCATGAGGGATTACGAAGCAGAAAGTTACAAACTTGGTATTCCTCTTCGCACCCGTCATAACGAAGTAGCTCCGTCTCAGTTTGAGTGTGCCCCTATTTTTGAAGAAGTTAACCTTGCCGTGGATCATAACACCCTTTTAATGGATGTGATGAGCCGGGTGGCAAAGCGCCATAAGCTGAAGGTGCTTCTGCACGAAAAACCGTTTGCGGGCATTAATGGTAGCGGTAAACACAACAACTGGAGTATGGCTACCGACACCGGTGTTAACTTACTTGCTCCTGGTAAAACGCCAAAGACAAACCTGATGTTCCTGACCTTTTTTGTCAACACAATCAAGGCAGTACACGACTATTCTGATCTGTTAAGGGCTGCAATTGCAAGTGCGGGTAATGATTTCCGTCTTGGAGCGAACGAGGCACCTCCCGCAATTATCTCTGTGTTTATAGGTGAATACCTTTCTAAGGTACTTAGCGAAATCGAAGGTCGCGTTGGAGAGAAGTTCGACGAGCAGGATGAGGCTATCCTTAAGCTCGATCTTCACCGCAGTATTCCTGAACTGTTGCTTGATAACACCGATCGTAACCGTACTTCTCCCTTTGCATTTACCGGTAACAAATTCGAGTTCCGTGCAGTGGGCTCTGCGGCGAATTGTGCAAATGCAATGACGGCATTAAATACAATTATGGCCGAGACCCTCAGAAATTTCAAAAAAGAAGTTGACGAGTTGATCGATAAAGGCGAAAAGAAAGAAGTGGCTTTGATGCATGTCATTCAAAAAGCAATTGTTGAAAGCAAAGCTGTTTTGTTTGAAGGAGATGGCTACAGCGACGATTGGCAGAATGAAGCAGAAGGAAGACAGCTGCCAAACGTAAAAACAACACCACTGGCTTTGGATGCCATGATTACCGACAAGGCTAAAAACCTGTTTAAGAAAAATGGTGTGTATACCCATAGCGAATTGGAAGCCAGGCACGAGATAGAACTTGAGAAGTACATCAAAAAGGTTCAGATAGAGGCTCGTTTGATGGGCGATCTTGCAACCAATCATATCCTGCCGGCCGCAATCAAGTACCAAAACACACTTATTACAAACGTGTTAGGGTTGAAGCAAATTGGTGTTGCTGAAGAAACCTTTAGTGCACAACGCGAGATGCTCGATAAAATAACAGAGCACATCAACACGATCAAAACTAATGTTTCCCTGATGGTAGAAGCTCGGAAGGTATGCAACAACATGACCGACAGCCGTGAAAAAGCCATTGCCTATAACACAGAAGTAAAAGACAAGTTTTTTGATGAGATCCGTTATCACGTTGATAAACTGGAGCTTTTGGTAGACGACACGTTGTGGCCTTTACCGAAATATCGTGAACTACTGTTTTTAAGATAGTCAGTATACGTGAAAAATACATCAGCCCTGCCGGTAACGGTGGGGCTTTTTTGTTCTTTTACCGGCAGCCAACATTTTAGCTTTGTGGCAATATCGATGATATGACCACCCCCGAAAGGAGAATTATGAACGTTTAGTTTGAAACCATCCGGACGAACTCAGGTCGATGGCAACCTTTTGATTGCTCAGACTCAACGGGGCATAAGGGTGTTGACATCTACCTAAGTAGGTGAGGTTGCATTAGAAATCGTATAAAGTCTGCTAAAATGTATACCGACTAAAAAAGCGGTGTATACCGACAATAACAGGTTTGTTCATCTATTAATCACTAATTTTCATCTTATTAAAAACAAAAGTGTATGAAAAAATTACTGGTACTGGTTCCGATGTTTCTGTTTATAGGAACCACTTCTGTTATTGCGCAACCACCGGCTGGTGGCAACGGACAATTCAGAGAACAACAAAAACAAAGATTAAAAGACTCTCTTGGGTTAACGGATGTTCAGATTGACACCGTCCTTGCGGTTCAACAGGAATTTATGCCGAAAATGAGGGAGTTGAGAGACATGAGTGAGGCAGATCGTCCGGCTAAGATGAAGGAGCTCAATGATCAAATGTCCAAAAGACTGGCAATTGCATTAAAAGACGAAGCGCTTGCGAATAAGATCAGCGAATTCAATGCCCGTCGCCGTGCTCGCGGTGGCAATCGTTCTGGTGGCGGTGGTAACAACTAACCCGTTCAATGCTTATAACAGAGCCACCCGAGAGGTGGCTTTGTTATTTCTATCAGCATGTTGACGAATATCTTATTGAAAAGCTCAGTCGTATTTGAAACCTATGCCATTTTAAAAGTTTCTAGGAACTTTGTTGTGAAGTTTCCGCTCCTGAAGTCCGCATTTTGCATTAGCTGCAGGTGAAAAGGTATTGTTGTTTTTATACCCTCTATCACGTACTCACTTAATGCACGGTTCATGGTGTTGATTGCCTCTTCCCTTGTTTGTGCCACTGCAATCAGCTTACCAATCATACTATCGTAATAAGGCGGAATAACATAACCAGCATATACATGGCTGTCGACGCGCACACCATGTCCTCCGGGTTGATGAAGAACGGTGATCTTACCGGGACTCGGACGGAAATCATTGTATGGATCCTCCGCATTTATCCTGCATTCAATCGCATGCATTTGTGGTTCGTAATTTCTGCCGCTGATGGGCTCGCCCGCTGCAATCTTTATTTGCTCCTTAATCAGATCGAAATTTATTACCTCTTCCGTAACACAATGCTCAACCTGTATCCGGGTGTTCATTTCCATAAAGTAGAAGTTCCTATGCTTGTCTACCAGGAACTCTATTGTACCAACACTCTCATAATTTATTGCACTTGCCGCTTTAATTGCCGCCTCTCCCATTTTGTTCCTCAGTTCAGGCGTCATAAAAGGAGACGGGGACTCCTCAACAAGCTTCTGGTGCCTTCTTTGAATTGAGCAATCCCGCTCGCTTAAGTGGGCAATTTTACCGTACCTGTCCCCGGCTATCTGGATTTCAATGTGTCGTGGTTCTTCAACATATTTCTCCATGTACACTCCATCGTTTTTAAACGATGCTGCGGCTTCCGCCCTCGCAGTAGTGTAAGCCTTTGCCATTTCGCTCTCTTCCCAGACTACGCGCATACCCTTACCCCCTCCACCTGCAGTTGCCTTTAAGATCACGGGGTAGCCAACTTCTTTTGCCAGTCCAATTGCTTCGTCCACACTTTCAAGCAATCCCTGGCCACCTGGCACTACCGGAACACCCGCTTTAATCATGGTTTCTTTAGCAGTAATCTTATCCCCCATTTTATTAATCATATCCGGTGTAGGGCCGATAAACTTAATCCCGTGATCAAGACATATCTGGGAAAATTTAGAATTCTCGGCCAGAAATCCATAACCCGGATGAATTGCATCAGCATTGGTGATCTCCGCTGCAGCCATTATATGTGGAATATTCAGGTAAGAGTCAGCACTCTGCGGTTTGCCTATACAAACTGCTTCATCCGCAAACTTTACGTGAATACTTTCCTTGTCTGCAGTCGAATAAACAGCCACCGTTTTGATGCCCATTTCACGGCATGTACGTATAACCCGGAGTGCAATTTCACCCCGGTTAGCAATCAGTATTTTTTTAAACATCAAGCTTAATTTGAAGAGTTAGGGGTTAAGTGTTACAAACGCCGGCTCATCAGGTGGCCGGGCTTCTTCAAATTATCAGGAGGGATCTACTAAAAACAAAGGTTGATCATACTCAACCGGACTTGCATCTTCAGCTAATACTTTTACAATCTTTCCGGAGATCTCGCTTTCTATTTCGTTGAATAGTTTCATCGCTTCAATAATACACACCGGTTTACCGACGGTCACCTCATCTCCTATATTAACAAAAGCAGGTTTATCCGGTGACGGACTACGGTAAAAAGTTCCGATCATAGGACTTTTGATCGTTACCAGGTTATCAGCTTTACTCTCGACTGCAGCAGGCTTGGGTGTAGGTGCAACCTGGGGAAGCGACATTGCCGGCTGGCTCGTCTGCTCCACCCCTGAATTAAATCCCTGTGAGTAAGAATAAGACTGTTGTTGAGGGAACGACTGGTTAGCTGATCCAACTTCGTCTTTTTGTTTAATGGTGATTTTAAAATCTTTTTCTTCGATCGTCAATTCACCAATATTGCTCTTGTTGATCACCTTTATTAATTCCTGGATCTGTTTAAAGTCCATACAGTCAGTTTAATTGTTTGAGATTGAAAATGCCGGGGGTTTGGGCCGAAATGGGGGGCAAAATAGCCATTTTTAATAAAAAAGGACAAAAAAACTGTAATGTATAAGACCGTGGCTAAAATCCGGGGATGCTCGATTTGTACGAGTAATTGTTAACAGCAAATATCCATACTAAGTTGCTACTACTTATTAGCACATCTACCCTGCTTAACCTTTCGAAACACCGGTACACACTTCTAGGGATTTCCTGCGGCAAAGGTCCCGGCTAACCTTAAACAGATATGAGTAGACGCTCTTCTCATCTTTTGATCTTTCGATGCATGCTTTATAAGAATACACAAACGATTGATAGAGTACTTGGTCAGCTACTTTGCGATCTTTAGAACACTTTAGAATAAAAGCATAAACGACGGGAGAATACTTGTCGTAAAACAAACTATAAGCTTCCTCGTGTTTGAGTTCGAGGTCTGAAACGCAATTGGGTGCGACAAGCTCATTGTGGAAAGACATGTAATAGGGGGAGTTGATTACGTATGACATTGGTGCTGAGGTGATTATGCAAAATCTTAGCCATATTTAGAATTGCCTGGTTTTCCCCAACTGTCTAACTAACACCGTTTTATTCATCTTATTCCCAAACAATAAAGCAAGTACAACCTCAATAAGCCTTTCAGTAAACAACTTTTTTGCTGAATTTGTTCCCACAAAAAAAGCAGCCTTTCGACTGCTTTCTGTAATTAAGAATTTTCTTTTACCCGTTCTACGTACTCACCGGATTTTGTATTTACCCGAATTAGTTCTCCTTCATTTACAAACAGCGGCACCATAACGGTTGCTCCAGTCTCAACAGTGGCAGGTTTAAGTGTTCGTGTTGCAGTATCTCCTTTCATACCGGGCTCACTATAGGTCACGAGCATAACGATCTTATCAGGAAGCTCAACACTCATAGGCTGGTCAGTTTCGGTGTTGATCAATACGGAAACTTCCTGGCCGTCTTTGAGAAACTGTGGCGCATCCACCATGGTTTCAGCAAGGCTGATTTGTTCAAAAGTTTCATTGTCCATGAAATTATAACCACTTTCATCCTTGTATAAAAACTGGTAGGCTTTTTTTTCAACACGAACCGGGAAAACGGTGTCACCACTGTTCCATGTATGTTCGATTGACCGGTTATTATCCACACCCTTAAGCTTAGCCCAGAACTTTGCAGCAGCACGGGCGGTCTTATTTTGCCCAAACTCAACGACAGTATACAAACTACCATCTAGTTTGAGGATCATACCACGTCCTATATCAGCGGTTGTTGCCATAACAATTATTCATTTTAGTGCGCAAAAGTAGGTATTGCATTTGAATTGCCAACAGTTACAGTTCCGAACCGGTAAACGGCCGTAAGTCAAAAGGATAACGCATCAAAACCATTCAGCCTTGACGGTAGCTCAAAGAAACTCCCACCAAAATCAAGGCTCCTACTTTCTTGTTTTTTTGTAGCGCCCAACAAGTTCTACAACAGAGGTATTTTGTAGAATGGCGGGATTTAAAGCAATAAATTTTTTTAATTGTCGTGGCGATTGTGACAATGCTTCTTCAAGTTGAAGCATAGCTTCTTTGTGCTTTTTAAGCGCAAATAGGGCTGCACTCATATAGAAATAAAATAGGGTTTTACCCTCTGTAGCTTTTAAGGCGGCAATACATTGCTCCCTTGCTTCGTCGTAAAAACCGGCTTTGTACAGGCATCTGATTAGTGCTTCCCAACCCGCTACACTCTTGGGCCGCGAGCGAACAACATTCCCAAAGTACTGGATTGCCTCCTTAAACTGGTTCAACTGCATCCGGCACTCGCCCATGGCAAGGTTGTACTCAGGCAATGTCCGGTGAATACGCATCGCACTCTCCAGCTGTTTGATTGCACTATCCCATTGTTCCTCGTTAATATAGGTAAGCGCCATCTTGTAATACAACTTGCTATCTTCAGGATTCAGGTGTGAAGCTTTACGATAGTTAAAGCGAGCCTGCGCGAAATTTCCAATTTTGTGGTAACAATGTCCAATCGCTTCGTAAATCACATCTTCTGGCCGTGATAATTCAAGCACTTTCTCCAAAACCTCAATCGCTTCCTTAAACTTCCGCATACGCAGGTAAGCATCACCCATGTTCCGGTATGCATAGTCAAACTTCTCATCTATGGTTACGGCGTACAAGTAGGCATCAATTGCTTTTTCATACAATTTCAAGCCCTGGTAAGCGGCTCCAAGGTTAAACCAGGCAAGTTCATTGTAGGGAAACTCATCTATGATATTATGATGCAGCTGTATACTTTCCTCGTTTCTCCCGGTGAAATCGGTCCAGAAGCAAATCTTGTAGAGTGCTTCTTCATTGTTTGGCTCCTCTTCAAGAATGAGCTTCAGGCAGTCGAATACTTTATCGAACTCTTCATAGTCATCGTATACGTCGGCCAGTTCAAACAGCAATTCAATGCGCTCCTCCCCGTCGAATTGCAGGAGTGCTTCCTCAAGCAACTGAACTGCTTTCAATTGCTGATCCAACGCCAGGTAGGCGTCGGTTTTTAATATGAACAGATTGATGTCGTTGCTGTCAAATAGTTCTGCCTTTTCCAGAATATCCAGGGCGTCGTTATATTTCCTGGCAGCCAACAGAAGGTCTGCCTTTTTAATCATAAGAACCGATGAAAATGGAAACTGTTCAATTCCGATATCTGCAGCTTCCATGGCTTTTGATAATTCATCTTTCTCGTCGAAGTAGTCGATGATCCTTTCAAATGCATCTTCTTCCAGGAATGAATGATTTCTACCAACCTTTAAATTCTCATACTGTTGCAGCAATTCCCTCATCTCCTCACGGTCTTCTTGATATGAATTGTCTCTCATTTGGTGGATTGTTTTTGAAAGGTAGGCTTCTAAAATAAAAAAATCTAAATTTCAAGTAACTTTTTTGCCTTGTTTACGTTATAATAATAGAACAAAAACTTGTTAAAGAATATTTGTTAACTTAACTTTGTGGACGATGATCAAAGGTATTTCCATAGCAAAACGTAAATTGATGATAGCACTGGTTTTTATCTGTGCTACAGAGATTTCTATGGGCTCTTTTACCGGGTCTACAGATGAAAACTCAAGGAACAAGTATTCCTTAAAGAACTTCAACAAAAACTTCTACAAGAAAGCTTCCCCCTATTCTTTACATGCCGGTTTTGAGTATAAAGGCACCCAGATTATTTCTCAACAATCTACCCCTGAAGGCGTTACGCTTAACTCTGTGATGCGTTTCGAAAAAGGTAACACCACTTACATTTATCCGTATAAACATAAAGTAAGTGTTCCTAAGTTTAAGGCTCCGGTTCCCCCTTCATTTACTACTCATTAAAGTATCCGATACCCGCTTTGCGGAATATCAAACCTGGCACTCTGAACAGGAACAATTGATATTCTTGTTGCAGCGTATTTTATAGTTGATTTGCCGTTTTCAGCCTGCGTTTCATATTCCAGCGCAAAACCAGGAAGGTTTCTAAACTGGTATTCCCATTCTTTGTTCGACGGTACAATAGCAGTTGTATAATATATCGAATATGTTGACCCATCCTTTAGCTTTGCTTCTGCTTTCTTGCAGTCATAGCCCAAAATCGTTTTCGACTCTCCTGTTGGGCTAAATGTGATTTCGTCATACTTCTGGTTCTGCTGGTGAACCTTTTCCTTGCTTAGGTAGCTCATGTACTTCGCATTGCCCAACTCACGCAAAATTACGGTCGTATCAGATCTGCTGTCCTTAAACGTCGATTGCGAAAACGAGGGGCTTTGAATATCCACCCTGATTTTTGAACCCTTAATGTAAACCGTTTTGGTAGTTCCTTCCATCGATTTTACCAGGTTCGGATCCGCCTTACTGTCGCTTACTGACAATTCGTAAACTACCGTGCACTCTGAAACAATTTTTTGCGCCCTAATACGGCCTGAACTTACCACTAAACAAATCAGGAAAATCCAAGATTTCATAGGAAATGATTTTGTTTGATCAATATCGCACGTGATAACCCTGCAGCTTAAGGGCAAACACGCACCAACAACCCTACTTTTTTTCTGTCCTCTGCTTTAATTCCTGAACCTTCTTCTGCGACTCCAGCATCTGCTCATACCGCTCCTGCCATTTGCTCTTCGTTTTCGGCTTCTTGCGGGCATCATCCATTTTAGCAAGTATCTTATCGTGGTTAATTACGTAGTTCTGAATAATGTATTGCAGGAGTAAGGTAATGATATTTGATACCGTGTAATACCATGTTAACGCCGACGGCAGCTTGTTGAAGATAAACAGGAGCACAAACGGAAATATATAAGGCATGTACTTTAACACCGGATTATTTTGGTCCGGTGTCATGTTCATATTATATATCGAAATCAGGAAACTGGTTACAACTGCGGTAATCGTAAACAGGCTGATGTGATCACCAAAGCCCAACGGAATGGTAAACGGCAGTGTAGCAATCACGTCGTACGACGATAAGTCTTTGGCCCAAAGGAAACTCTGCCCCCGCAACGATATTTCCGAGTTAAAAAAGCTATATAGGGCAAAGAATATCGGAATCTGTAAAAGCGCCGGAATACAGCCACCCAGCGGATTAACGCCAGCTTCTCTGAAGAGCTTCATTTGCTCTACAGCAAATCCTTGTTGATCATCACCAAACTTCTTTTTAAGTACATCCAGTTCAGGCCGTAAAACCTTCATTTTTGCTCCGCTCAGGTAACTGCTGTAAGTAAGCGGGGAAGTAACTAACCTGATAAATATGGTGAGTAGCGCAATCACCCACCCGTAGTTTTGGATAAAGCTTGCGAAAAAGTCGAATACCGGAATAATAATATAGCGGTTGATGTATTTTACAAAGGAGAAAACACCCGATCCAAGGTCGATGATGCTTTCCATTTGCATATCATACTTCTTTAATACATTAAATTCGTTTGGACCATAATACAGTTGAAAAGGGACGGTAGCAGTTGCACCAGCAGGAACCTGAACTTTCATATTTGCTGTTGCCTTCCCCACTACAAGGGAGGAGTCGGAAGGAACCGTTAATACAACTTCACCGGAAGTAAAGTTGTTTTTAGCAATTAATGCCGTATTAAAGAATTGTTGCTTAATGGAAAACCACTTAACAGGTCGATCGAAGTTTTTAGTTACCCCTTCAGCCGCCATTTCATAATCATAGCTATTATCTTCGAAGTAACAAAGGCGCGCCTGTTGCCTCTCGTATTTAATATCGCTTTGGTGCCTGCCGGCAAGTACCTGCCAGTTGAGGTTGATAGAGCTTTGGGATAACAACCGATCGGCACCATTCACCACAAGGTTCCAATCAATCATATAATCATTCTTGCGAATAACGTATTGATGGACAATGCTGTTTCCGTCAGCAGAGTTCACCGTAAATGAAACAACCTGGGTGCCGTCGGCGTTTTTGGTAACAGCAGAAGGCTTGAAGAACAAAGCGGAGGTGGGTGATGCCTGCGACGGAGAAGTATTGATATTGTAAGAAATATTATCAAACCCACTGCCGGCCATCACAACCAGGCCACTATCGTAAGATTTATATTTCTTCAGCTCAACGCTCTTAGGCTGGCCTCCTTTGCTGGTGAAGGTTACCCGCATGACGTCGTTATCAATAGTCGCAAACTGCTCTGTGCCAATAGCCGCATCCTGAAAGGTTCCTGCAGCACTTAAGCGTTGTACGGAGTCACGTCTAACAGAATCCAAACGGGCCGCTATCGTGTCAACAGGCTTAATCCTTGTGGCTTCAACCTTTGCTATAGAGTCAGTAACTCTTTTTTGCTCTTTTAGATATGCCTGTTGTGATGTACTTGTATACCAGAAATAACCCATCAATAAGATACCCATCAGCACAAAACCGATCACCGTGTTCTTGTCAGTATTCATAACCCGTTTTAAAATTAAGCCGCAAAGGTACGGATTTGCCCAATTGGTGTTGTTGGAAATGCCCTGATCTACAATGGCGGGTGTATCCATCACCCCACTGGTACCTAACACTGAATAAAGCGTTAAATTGGCTGGAAATACATTAACGGAAACACCATACCAATTATAAATTGTTACTTTAGGTCGATTGATGTAAACAAAAACGTTCCTCCTTCAACCACCATCGTTTACACTTCAAATCCTCTAAATGAGTGAAAAGCAGCTTTCGCTTTCTCAACGAGAAGCGTTTACCCCTTCGCGTTGGGACAAATTTCTTTGGTGGTTAAGTACAGCCGAAAAAGAACTATTACAAAACTGCGTTGTAGATCGAAACCGCTACCGCATTATTGGCTCAACAGTATTCGCAACATGGTCGTTTGCAACACTCGCCTGGACCTATTTCTGGAGCACCATTTCAGAAAATTGGATGGTGTCGATTGTTCTTGGGCTATTTATGGGGTTTATCATTCTTACGATTGACAGGGCCCTGATTAAAGGAATTAATAAGTTCAACAAAAATAAAGTTGCACCCCTCTTACTTAGAAGTGTTTTAGCGATTACACTGGGCACTTTCATGGCCCAACCTGCTGTTTTGTACATGTTTAATAGTGAAGTAAAACTTCAGGCATCGCTGGATAACGAAAAACGAAAGCGTGCCAAGCAACTTGAGTTAGACTCTCTATACACCCCGCGCAAGGCTGAATTAAATGCCAATCGAACAAACCTTCAAACACAACTAACAACAAAAAACAATGAGGTCATTGCCGCACGGCTGGCTTTTACGCAGGAAATCGATGGCACCGGTGGAAGCGGAAAAGTAGGCATACACAACATAGCGCTTGCGAAGAAAGCCGAGTACGAAAAGTTACAGCAGGAATATAATCAACTTGAAAGCAGGATTAGTCCACTGATCAAGGCTAATGACAGTAGCCTTGCTATAATACAGGCTGAGGTAAACAAGGAAAATGCGGTTTTTAGCGGCCTCTTAAATAACGGCTTTCTTACTAGGATAGAAGCCCTGAACAACTTAGTGAGCAAAAATACCGCGCTACAATCACGCTACTACCTGATTATCGTAATCCTTATGCTGGTTGAACTCATGCCGGTTCTGGCAAAAACGCTTCTTCCGGCAGGTACTTACGACGAAAAAGTCCGGTTAAGGGAAGAAATGGAAAAAGAGGTTGCGCAAAGCAGCCAGCTTAACGAAAAAGAACTGAACCAGCTTTACAACCAACTTGCGAAAGAAAACGATGAAGCATTCCTACGGCACTTTTTCGAGCAAACAAAATCGCAGCGCCGCGACAAGATGCAGAAGAAACTTGCAGAGTGGACAGCCGAGGAGTCGAAAACTTTTGACAACTTCTGGGAAAAAGTCAAGGAGGAAATGCTCACGAAACAGGAAAGCTAGTGCAGGTTTTGCTGATGTACTTACTACAGTTAAAGTGATTGCGACGCAACGATGTCTCCCCGGAGTTACCGGGGCTGGTATCCAAAAACTTGTTCAGCTAGATCATCTCGCTTTGCAGCAACGGGTTTTTTACCGAATAACGCATATCATTGTATTGTTTCGCAGCTGCAATAAAGTGCACAAACAAGGGAGCCGGCCTCTCAACTGTGCTCTTTAATTCCGGGTGGTATTGAACACCAATAAAAAACGGGTGATGGGGAAGCTCAACAATTTCAACCAGCCCTGTTTCGGGGTTAATCCCACTTGCTACAAATCCCGCCTGCTCAAATTGTTCGAGGAAGTCGTTGTTAAACTCAAACCTGTGCCGATGCCGCTCGGTAATTGAAAGATCACCATAGATACGATGGGCCAACGAACCCTCTTTTATTTCGCACGGGTACGCACCCAATCGCATTGTTCCACCCATCATCCGGATCTTTTTTTGTTCTTCCATCATATTGATCACCGGGTAGGGTGCCTTAGGATCCATTTCAGTGCTATGCGCATCTTTAAGATCCAGCACATTGCGGGCATATTCGATAACAGCCATTTGCATTCCCAGGCATATACCAAAAAACGGTAGCCCGTTTTCCCTTGCATATTGAACTGCGATAATCTTGCCTTCGATACCCCTGTGGCCGAAACCCGGAGCAACCAGCAAACCATCAAGAGAACCCAACTTTTCAGAAACGTTTTCTTCTGTTATAAACTCACTGTGCACGTTCACCACCTGAACTTTACACTCGTTCATTGCACCGGCATGAATAAAGCTTTCGAGAATGGATTTATAGGCATCCTGAAGTTCGATATACTTACCTATCAGACCGATTGTGACTTTACTCTTGGGATATTTTAATTTATCGAGAAAACCCTTCCACTTAGAAAGTTCAGGCTCCTGGTAGTTCGTGATGTTTAGCTTCTTGAGGCAAATCAGGTCAAGCTTTTCCCGCATCATCATCAACGGAACCTCGTAAATGGTTGATGCATCTGCAGCTTCAATTACAGCGTCGGGTTTTACATTACAGAATTGGGCGATCTTTCTCTTCAACTCATTATTCAGGGGCTCCTCTGTACGACAAACCAGTATATCTGGGTGCACCCCATTTTCACTCAAAAGCTTAACGCTGTGCTGGGTAGGCTTTGTTTTTAATTCTTTTGCAGCTTTTAGATAGGGAATTAAAGTAAGGTGAATTACCAGGCAGTCTTCTTCCGGCAACTCCCACTGTAACTGGCGCACGGCTTCAACAAACGGCAGGCTCTCAATATCACCAACGGTACCCCCAATTTCAGTCAGCACCACATCGTACTTGTCTTCTTTACCGAGCAAAAGCATCCGTCGCTTTATCTCGTCGGTGATGTGTGGGATAACCTGCACAGTCTTGCCCAGGAATGCGCCTTCACGCTCTTTATTAATGACGGTTTGGTAAATGCGACCGGTAGTAACATTATTAGCCTGCGAAGTGTAGATGTTCAGGAAACGCTCGTAGTGGCCAAGGTCAAGGTCAGTTTCCGCACCATCTTCGGTTACAAAACACTCACCATGTTCGTAGGGGTTTAGGGTTCCTGGGTCAACATTAATGTAAGGATCAAACTTTTGGATCGTTGCCCTAAGTCCCCGTGCCTGCAGAAGTTTTGCAAGCGAGGCAGCAATAATACCCTTACCTAAGCTGCTGGTTACGCCGCCTGTAACAAAAATATACTTTGCCATGATGAATGGTTAAAAGTTGAAAATATTTAATAGTCTTTTTTTGGTGACGAACATTGGTTGTTTATTCAACATCGTTGTGTCACTCACTTGTACGCCACAACCCATTGCAACAACAATTGCATAAGGCTCCAAAGCTTACACTTAATTTAGGGTATGAGAAGAAAAACTCACCCGGCAAACAATCATTTATGTGTTGATGGACCAAGGAGAAAGAAAACAAAGAAATTTCCAGAGGTCGTACAAACCTACAGGAAATATTTGGCTCAAAAAAAATTGGGTCCGATTATTAACGAAAGGTCTGCAAGCTGTGCATTATGCGCCAGGAAAGCTTGCCAGGCACTTTTCCTATCCAAAGTGGATCAACTATCTCGGTTTTGTCTTTATGGTGTTACTCGCCAATTTTTCTATAGCTCGCAACAATGCCTTTAATCAATGATGAGCTAAAGCCCATGTGTTCCATTTCGTTGAGTCCTGCAATTGTGCAGCCTTTTGGCGTAGTTACTTTATCAATTTCCTGTTCAGGATGGGTATGTCGTTGCAGCAAGAGTTCTGCGGCGCCCTTTACAGTCTGAGCCGCAATGAGCGACGCGGTATTTGCATCGAACCCGATTTCGATACCACCTTGTATGTTTGCCCTGATGTAGCGCATGGCAAATGCAGTACCGCAGGCACCCAGGACCGTTGAGGCGTCCATCAGCTTTTCTTCTATTGTTACAGAACGACCCAATTGATCAAACATTTCCCTGATATAATTTACCAGTTCAACATTTGCATTTGAATGACAGATACAAGTCATGCTCTGCCGAATGGCAATGGCCGTATTGGGCATGGCCCTGAAAATCGGTATGGTTTCCGGTATAAGTTCCTGTATTTCGCTGATCAGAACCCCTGTAACAACCGAAACCAGGCAATGTTTTCCCTGAACAAATTCGCTACTTATGTTTGCAACCACATCTTTAACCTGGAAAGGCTTAACTGCAAGTATAACCACATCGGCAAACCGCACGGCAGCGTTATTGTCGCTTGAAACAACTACCCCGCTATCCTGTAATGAACGAACAGTAGATACATTCCGTTTGGTAACCATTATATGCTCAGGTGCAGCAAAACCATTACTGATTAATCCCTCAGCGATGGCTGTTCCAAGGTTCCCCCCACCGATTATTGCTATTTTCTTCATAATCCCTGATTTTATTGCACTGCCTGCTTAGGTCAGTATCCAAGATTCCCGGACAAATAGTTCCTGACATAATCATCCACCCCTTCTTCCAATTGGTAAAACGGGTCAGTATAACCCGCCTGCCTTAGCTTGTGCATATTTGCTTCCGTGAAATACTGGTATTTGTCGCGAATGTCTTCCGGCATGTCAACAAACTCGATATTAGCAGTCATATCAAGACCACTGAAAGTTGCATTAACAAGGTCGACAAAGCTTCGCGCCTGACCTGTTCCCAGGTTATATATTCCCGAAGTAAGGCGGGTGTCACTATGGGCCACTTCGCCACCACCATCGTTCAAAAGTACCCGGTCATCCTTCAATCTTGACTCTTCCAGTTCCAACTGCCTGGGGTCGGGAATGGCTAAATCCTCGGTGGTTTTGATCATCCAGTAAATGACCTTGGTGACGTCTTTTACGTATACAAAGTCCCTGAGTTGTTCACCATCAAGGTAGCTAGCTTTATGACTCCTAAATAACTTCACGGAGCCCGATGACCTGATCTGGTTATAGGAATGAAAAATCACACTCGCCATCCTGGCCTTGTGATACTCGTTCGGGCCGTAAACATTGAAGAATTTGAGTCCCGCCCAAAACGGTGGTTGTTTGTTTTGCTTTATTGCCCACTTGTCGAACTCATTTTTACTAACTCCGTATGGGTTTAAAGGCTGCAACCGCTCAATAATTTCGTGACTATCGTCATACCCCAGCTCTCCAGACCCATATGTCGCCGCCGAGGACGCATATACGAGGGGCACATTTTTTCTTGTGCAGTACTCCCACACATTTTGCGAGTAGTCAACGTTCAGTTCCTGGTGAACCGCATAGTCAAACTCGGTCGTATCTGTACGGGCGCCGAGGTGAATGAAAAAATCTATTTTCGGGTCCTGGTCTTTTAACCAGTTGAATAGATTGTAGCGCTCAACAATCTGTATATATTTCTTTCCTTCCCAGTTTACCCGCTTTTCTTCAACGCCAAAATCATCAACAAGAACGAGGTTTTCATAACCTTGCTCATTCAAAAACTGCACAACGCAACTCCCGATAAAACCTGCAGCACCCGTTATTACGAGCCAGCCGGTCCCCGAATACCCCGGAGTTTTCTCCGAAGCAGAAAATAATTTGTCGAGCAGGTTCATAAGCTTTTGTATTTACAGGTTACACGCCTCAGGCACACTTGTGCAGCCCCTAACTCACCCAGAGGTACATTTCCGGATCAGTAAAACATCCCGGGAGAGCCGACAATCAGGGGTCTAGCATTTCCGACTGGCGGTACATGCTATTACATTCCTGTCATGTGCCTGGCGATTGCTGTATCGTATAACTCTTTCCATTCGGAGATGTGTCCCCAATATTCACCTTCCATATCAATGTTGCCTTCGGTTACGATACCCAGGTATTCAAAGGCGATCCCACTGTTTTTCAACTCGGAAAGCAGCGCTTCCGCGTTTTTGATGGTGCAGGAAACAACAACCCGGCTTTGCGACTCGCCAAACCAGTATGCATCATTCCTAACGTCCTGGGCAGTTTGCTGCACATCGAAACCAAGCTCACGATTGAAGCCGCTCTCCATCAAGGAAGTGATCAGTCCGCCTTCACTTACATCATGAACACTTTGCAGCAATTTTGCTTTAATCAGCTTCTTAATAAGCTGCTGCAAGGCGAATTCTTCCTCAAGATCAAAGTAAGGAGCAGGCGAAAATTCTTCTCCCACTATTTTGTGCAGGTACTCGGACGAATTAAGGTCATTCCGGCTACGACCAAGGAGGTATAATACATCACCGCCCTGTTTGAAATCCATCGTCATCCTATCCTCAAGATCTTCGATCAATCCAACCATACCGATGGTCGGGGTTGGGTAAACCGCACCATCGGGGTTTTGGTTATAGAAGCTAACGTTACCGCCGGTAACAGGTGTATCAAACTTTAAGCAGGCTTCGCCCATGCCCTTAATGGAATATACAAACTGGTAATAAACTTCCGGATCAAACGGATTTCCAAAGTTCAGGCAGTTGGTGATGCCCAGCGGTTCTCCCCCGCTACATACAATATTCCGCGCTGCCTCGGCAACGGCAATCATTGCCCCTTTATATGGATCCGCATAAACATACCGTCCGTTGCAATCTACCGTAATCGCCAATGCTTTACCGGTACCCTTAGCAAGTACTACAGAAGCATCACTTGGGGCATTGGTACTTAGATTAGCGGCTCCAACCATGCTGTCGTATTGGGTATAGATCCAACGTTTGCTTGCAATATTTGGAACCTGGATGAGTTCACGGGCAAGTTGTTTAAGACTCTCCGGCTCGGGTATTGTGTCGTGATCGAAAGCCTGGATTTTTATAAAATAAGCGGGCTCGCGGTATTCGCGATCATTTTGGGGAGCTCCGCCTCCTAAGACCAGGCTATCCGCGTTTAACTCTGCCTCAAGCTGCCCGTTCATAAAAAATTCAAGTTTTCCCGTGTCTGTAACTTCACCAATCTGGCTGCATGGAAGGTCCCACTTTTCAAAAATGTCAAGTACAGCCTGCTCCTTACCTTTTTCAATTACTACCAGCATCCGCTCCTGGCTTTCGCTTAGCAAAAGTTCCCACGCTTTCATGTTTGTCTGCCGGGTGGGTACATTTTCCAGGCGGATGATCATTCCCACTTTTCCTTTCGCACTCATTTCACTTGTCGAGCAAATGATGCCCGCTGCTCCCATGTCTTGCATACCCACGACTGCTCCGGTAGTTATAATCTCCAGGCAGGCCTCTAACAACTTCTTTTCCTGAAAAGGGTCACCAACCTGCACCGCTGGCAATTCCTCTACGCTGTCTGCTGTAATATCTGCCGACGCGAATGAGGCGCCACCCATCCCGTCTTTGCCTGTTGCACTACCCACTATGAAAACGGGATTACCAACCCCTTCAGCAGTAGCACTTATGGTTTCACCGTTGCGCACAATGCCAACACTCATGGCATTAACAAGCGGGTTGGTATGATAACGATCTTCAAAATAAGCTTCTCCACCAACAGTAGGAACACCAAAACAATTGCCGTAATGTCCGATGCCATGAACAACACCTGCAACAAGGTGTTGGGTTTTGGCTTCGCTAAGATTACCAAAGCGCAAGCTATTTAGTGCCGCAATTGGCCTGGCTCCCATGGTAAAAATATCACGATGAATACCACCGACTCCAGTAGCAGCACCCTGGAAGGGCTCAATTGCACTTGGGTGATTATGGCTTTCAATTTTGAAAACCACACCAAAGCCATCGCCAATGTCCATCAAACCCGCATTTTCCTCCCCAGCCTTTACCAACATCTTTTTTCCTTCACGTGGAAGGGTTTTCAACCACTTAATAGAATTTTTGTAGCTGCAGTGTTCACTCCACATTACACTGTATGCACATAGTTCTGTAAAGTTGGGGTTCCGGCCCATAATCTGCTTGATTTGTTCGTATTCATCAGCAGTGAGTCGAAGCTGCTGTGCGGTCTGTACATTTACTTCCATAAGGCTGCGAAGTTAAGAAAGTGATCCAAGTACCCTATTGAACTTTTGATAGATTGTGTGCAGTTTTTGTAAACACAAACCCCTGACGATTAATCAGGGGTTTAGATGGTATTCTTTCGATAAGGTCTGCCGGGGCCTTGTACCTACATCCCGTAGGTATTACTCAGGCATCAGCAACTGTGTTGATGTTCCGGAATTACTACCCGGTCTGCAGGAAATAACATGGTGCCGCAGCTGCCCCCACTTTTGTTGACCAAAGGGACTGCCACTTAATCAGGAATGTCTGGCTGTATTTTTAAATGTAATTTGTTGAATCACCTGCACAGGAACACTTCTTCCATTTTGCATACCGGGTTTCCAGGTTCCGGAATTTTTTAGCAATCTTATTGCTTCTTCCTCCAGGCCAAAACCTTTATCGCTAACCTTCTTAAAATTACTGAGCTTACCATCGGTATCTACAACAAATTGAATTGACACAGCTCCTTCGATATTGTTCTTTATCGCTTCTGCCGGATACTGAAGATTGCTTTCAACATAATTTGCAAAAGCTATCATCCCCGCTTCATAATAAGGTGGGTTTTCAACACGGGTAAAAATTTTGTCAAATTGCTTTTCCTGCTCACCATTAACGCTGGTTTCGTTTTTCAGCTTTGTAGACACGATAATTACACCATTACGTGCTTTGGCGCCGTAAATGTCCAGTGCGGTCTTATCCTTAATTATATCAATTCGTTTTATATCCTCAGGATTAATTTCATTCAGAGAAAAGACTTTCGGGTCCTTCTCCACCCCATCCAGGATAACCAGTGGTTGCTCTGACATAACAAAACCGTTATTTTTAACGCGTATAATTGTGTCCCGCTTTTGAGCATCACGGGGTATGGTGTCTTTGTTACGTTCACGCTTATATGCAACTCTTACCTCTCCTGTTCCGGTTTCGTTTATACTATCATCGACATGTTCCCTTTCACCTGAAACCGTTCTTACTCCTTTCTCAATCATTGAGAAGTACGTCTCTATACTGTTCGCTATCAGCCCGGCATATCTTGCCGCCTGGTCTTGCATCATCTTCATATCTGACGGGTTGGTGATGTACCCACATTCCAGCAAGATCGATGGGCAAACTTCCTGGTTGTCGAGAACATAGATGCCCGTTTGTTTTTGGGTAAGCGGAGTTTTGCTTTGCAGAAGTGGCTGGAGGTGTTGTGACAACAATGATCCGAATAAACGGCTGGAAGTAGTATGCTTGTTGGACTTTTTAGCAAGCACAATTTCAGCCCCTGTTTTTTGATCCGTCTTGATCTTACCAGTTGTATTGGTTGCATTCGCATGTATCGAGATAAAGAGATTTGCACCTGAAGACGAAAGTAGTTGCACCCTTTCCTGGGGTGTAAGAAATTGATCCTGATTGCGGGTCAGCACAACCTGTATATTTTGATTTCTCAACTCCTCTGCAAGCATCCTGCTTATCGTTAGTACGATTTCTTTTTCTTTTACTTCATTTACACCCATGGCACCATTATCCTTACCTCCATGGCCGGGATCAAGAACGACGGTGTATTTCTGCATTAAAGGAGTCTGCCCGAGATTGTTTGTTTGCTGCTTCATTTTAAATGCAAACAAAAATAAGATTGCACCTAAAACAGGTAGAATGGATAACCTTCTCAAATAAGAGAAACGCGGATTACGGGAATTGGTAAGCATAAGAAGACGGCGTTTGATGGGTGAATAGAAGAAGTTGTTGGTAATGGAAAAATTGTGGCTGGGGTAAGTGGCTTTCAGCAACATTGCTGAAAATGCAGTAGTGTCTCCGTCGGATATTGCCTTGTTGTCGGCAATAAATTCATGGATCATACGTAACTCGCGATTGATGATCCACAACATTGGGTTAAACCAGCCGACGACCAGGTTGAAATTCAGGAAAAGCCTGTCGTAGCTATGTTTTTCCCGTACATGAGCTAACTCGTGCCGAAGGATCTTAGCGCCTTCGGAGCTGTTGAGCGGAATATCCTCATGCCAGAAAACATAATTAAAAACGGAAAAAGGCGCTTGCCTGTGTCGGCAAAAAACAACCATGATACCATTCATTTTAGTAGAATAATTTTGCCGCGAAAGCTGGTACAACCTAACGGAAGCTATCAGCAACCTTACCAACAGAAATACGGAAACAAGGAGTACGCAAGTGCCAAGAAGAAGCTCCCAGTTCCAAGCGTACCGATTTCCAACCGTTGATTGTTCTTCAACAAATCGATCTGTACTTGCGACTATGGAAAGTAGATTTACCACAGCCGGTTGCGCGTCGGCCGTTGTTAAAAAGTCGAACTTAAATAATGGAATTAACCAGGATGCAAATACAGTCGATAAAAGGTAAAATCGATTGTATTGGTGAAATTGACGGTTGCGCAATGCCAGGAAATAGTAACTATAAAGAAGCGCACTGCAAACCAACACTTTTGCGAAATAGTATACGACAGGCAGCATAGAAAATTATTTTTGAGCTTTTTTCAATTCTTTTAGGAGGAGTTCAAGGTCCTTTACATCAAGACCTTTCTTTTCTACCATAAAAGAGACTACGTTGGTAAAAGAGCCTTCGAAATACCCTTCAACCAGGTTGTTGATGGAACTCCTGGAGTAATCAGCTTTTTGAATTAACGCATGGTATTGATTATTGCGTCCAAAAGTTTCGGTACCCACGAAACCCTTCTCCCCCAAAATCTTTAGAATTGTTGCAACAGTATTTGAATGCGGCTTTGGCTCCGACATTTCATCTATGATGTCTTTTAAAAAGCCCCGTTCAATTTTCCAGAGAGCTTTCATCACTTGCTCCTCGGCTTTTGTTAGTGGTTTCATTTTTCCTTATTTGCCATAAAACTATAACTAATAATTTAGTTTACAAACTATTTTTTTAGTTAAGTTAAAACATTGTGGCCCGCCGAGTAAAGGCTTTTCCTGGAGGTTGTCAACGAGTGCTGCTGCCCCGTTTCGTATAGTTATACATCATGCTCGGCAGGTGGCAGGTGTATACATGGAGTGAATAAATGATAGAAAAGAACCCTGGGGCAGGACAACCGGCTAGAAGGAGAAGTTCATTTGAAGAATTAACAAAGCACAGTTCGCATGAGCTAAAGCAGAATTTGAATACCATTCATGCAGGAGTCGATAGATGGGCGACAGAGCTAAGGGGTGATGTGCATCAATCCTCGTAGCCTTTTATACCGAAGTAGAGGCTAAACATTCATTTCCGGTACAAAAGCTGGCACAGTTAAACGACCAAGCGTTTTTGCCCGGATCTCTTCCACCGAAATGCCGGGAGCGCGTTCAAGTAATAGAAATCCTTCGGGTGTAACATCAATTACCGCCAATTCAGTAACTATTTTCTTCACACATCCTACTCCTGTCAGCGGAAGCGTGCAAGCTGGCAAGAGTTTGCTTTCACCTTTAGGATTTGTGTGTTGCATGGCAACAATTATATTTTTTGCACTGGCAACAAGGTCCATTGCGCCACCCATACCTTTTACCATTTTCCCCGGTATCTTCCAGTTGGCTATATCACCGCTTTCACTTACTTCCATCGCACCAAGGACAGTAAGATCAACTTTGCCTGCCCTGATCATACCAAAGCTTTCAGCACTATCGAAAAATGCACCTCCTGGAATTACAGTAACTGTTTCTTTTCCTGCGTTAATCAGGTCTGCATCAATGTCACTTTCAGCCGGGTAAGGCCCCATGCCGAGAATACCATTTTCGCTCTGGAATATCACCGTCATGCCCGATGGAATATAATTGCTTACAAGTGTCGGTATTCCAATACCAAGATTGACATACATGCCATCTCTCAGCTCCTGTGCAATTCTACGGGCGATACCAAATTTATCTAACGGCATAGTTACTGGTTTAGTAATTCAAATATCTCAGGACGCTTCGACAGTGCCACAAATTTTTTGTCGAGTGTAGATGCCATTGGCCGGTTGAGTTCCGCGATAAAGGCCAGATTTGTTTTAACCAGGGTTTTAATCTTGTTGACGCCTTCCTGATCAAGGCCACTTTGGATAAAGGCATTTTCATGACCATTGGCCTTATCCAATTCAAGATCATCGGCATCGTCAAGTAACAGTAGAGTGCTGATAAGTGCAAACCAACACTTAAGTACGTAGAATTCAAGTTCGTCTTGAATTGGTAAAACTACCAGAGAGAATAAAAAGAGATCACCACGATGTAATGCTTTAAAGGGTAACGAAAGCGATTTGAACCGGTTGTTTGTCCCATCACGTACAAAGTCAACAATATCTGCTAAGAAGCCTTCATCTGTTGCTTTTTGACTTACAAAATCCGTAGCAAGAACAACTGCCTCCTGCGGTGATATCTCCCCGATTTCCTCGCGGGCACTTATGTGACCGATGTGTTCCATAGCCGCCACGTAGTCTTCAGAAAGCAGGTGTTCTCTAGGAATGCCCGATTTATAGAGGAGGTCAACGATTAGTGGAATAAACAGCCAGCCAATTTCTGGTCTCAGGTACATCAACTTATCTTTCCAATAAAGATTGTTTGCTGGTGGTTGCCGGTCTGTGAAAAACTTTGCTATAGTATCATCAACACCATAGTTAATCGCGAGAAAGTTTGCACTTACAAACATGTGATTGGTGCTGTTAGATTAATTGAATTGTTCTTCTTTCTATTCGCTTTTCATAGGTGGTACCCTTGAAAATACGGTGCACATATATACCTGGCACATGAATGCTATCCGGGTCCAGTTCTCCCGGTGCGACCAGGTGTTCTACCTCAGCTATAGTAACGCTGCCGGCTCTTGCCATCGAGCTTGAGAAATTTCGGGTTGTTTTTCTAAATACAAGATTGCCCATGCTGTCTCCTTTCCACGCTTTAACCAGCGCAAAGTCGGCGTGCAACGCAAGTTCCATAAGGTGCATTTTACCATTGAATTCCCGAACTTCTTTTCCGGCAGCCACCTCCGTACCATAGCCAGCAGGTGTAAAGAAGGCAGGAATACCCATCCCGGCCATCTGGATTCTTGTAGCCAATGTTCCCTGAGGAATCAGGTCGACCTCCAGCTCTCCACTAAGTAGTTGTCTTTCGAATTCGGCATTTTCTCCCACATAACTGCTCATCATCTTCTTAACCTGCCGAGTTTGAAGAAGTGAGCCTAATCCAAACCCATCAATACCGGCATTATTCGAAATGCAGGTCAATTCCTTCACTCCTTTTCGTTGTAGTGCAGCAATGCTGTTTTCCGGAATACCGCAAAGTCCAAAACCGCCAACCATAAGGGTAGCCCCATTTTGGACATCATGGATTGCCTCATCTGCATTTTCGAAAACCTTATTCATATGGATCAGGTTTGTTATTGAATTGTCTTTGCAGGCCTGGTGCTGTCGGATGGACGATGTTGAGCAGCCCAATTTGCCAGAGAATCAAACATTACTTTATGTTTATCCGGATGCTCCTGGTAATATTGGTAGCTTTTAAAAAACTCATCTCTGGAAATTTTGTGAACTAGGAATACATGTTCATACATCCTGATGGTTTCTTGTTTACGGTTAAAGCTGGTATCCTTAAAAACGTAGCTGGTAACGTATTCATCGGCACGGAGCAGATCGAACACAATTTTCTTCATTTGATTGGGGGGAAGGACGTCGTCAGGAACAGAAGACTGCGAATTACACGAAGACAAAAAGAGGCTCGCAGCTACAAGCACAATACGGATCATTTTATCTCCTCTTTGTATTTAGCAGCATTCGCAACGTCAAGCTTCTGAAGAATGTCAATTGCTCTAACCTTCTCTTGTGGGGAGGCTTTTTTAAAGATCTTTATCAGTTCCTGGGATTTCCCCTGCATGAAAAACTGCACGATCATCGTGTTCGGATTTTCCTGGTTCATCGCCTGCAGTCGATTTATAGCCTCAAGGATTTGCGTTCTTGCATTTTGTTCATTCTCATACATCTGATCAAGACCTGAGCGATAGTAAGTATATATAACGTCGTGAACTATGTTGTAACGCGAGTTCATCATGTTTTCGGTAAGCCAATACCGGTTTCGCCTGCCATCAAAAGCCTTCCAACCAGTGATTTCGCGGCTTTCAGGAGCGTTGTTGACAATGTTCTGGGCCCGTTGAAAAAAAGCGTCCCCACCTTTAGAAGCAAATGAGTCATAGTCGAGCCCCAGCATTACGTACACATAATACGCGATCGTAGCCGTAAGGTTGCTGGCAAGTGCATCACTCCCCTGTACCCGGCTTTCGTTGAATTCAACCGGCTGGTATTCGACGTATCTAAACGCAAGATCTGCATCCTGGAAGTTTATTAAAGCGGTTTGATAAGAGGAATTATAAACCGGGCGTGCAGCTTGGATGGTTAAAGACGCGGTGTACACATTGCTTTCAACGACCTTATCGATGTTTAGCAAAAAACTACACTCGACTTTTTCCTGCGACTGGAAGGCGTCTGATGTCCATTTTCTGTTATTGATGAAGTTGGTCAATTGGGTTTGTAATGTCTGGAAGATTTTCTTATCAACCGACGTTCCTACCCGTGTCGAAACCACGGTAACCTTTGCCTGAACTTCCTGGCCTTTTACCCCCGCACACAAGGCAAGAAAAAGCGTGAGGAAAATGCTATTTTTTATCATGAAGCTTCTGTATGATGATGTCAACAATATCTTTTGCAACAGCAGACTTGGATTTAGATGGAAAAAGCCATTCATTACCCTGACGATCAAAAATAATTACTTTGTTTGTGTCTTTCCCGAAACCCGCATCAGCGTCGCGGAGGGAATTTAAAACAATCAGGTCAGCATTCTTGTTCTTTAACTTTTCAATCGCGTGAACCCTTTCATTTTCGGTTTCCAATGCAAAACCCGCGAGGAATTGATTTTCATTTTTGATTTCGCCAAAATGCTTTAAAATATCCTTTGTTTTGGTTAGCTCTAAAGAGATAGTGCCCGACTCTTTTTTAATCTTTTGAGTTTCCTGATTTAGGGGTCGATAGTCAGCAACAGCAGCAGCCATAACGATAATATCTGAGGTTGAAAAGATTGAAAGGCAGCTGTCAAACATTTCCGAAGCGGATACTACATTGGACACTTTAATGCCACGATACTTTGTGTGCTCCGATGTTGGTCCGCAAACCACCTGCACGTTTGCGCCTGCAGCAAAGAATTGCTCAGCAAGGGCAAAACCCATTTTTCCACTCGAATGGTTACCAATAAATCTCACGGGATCAATAGCCTCATAGGTGGGGCCTGCAGAAATCAACACCGATTTACCAGCTAATTGAGACTCCCGGAAGTAAGTTTCTTCCAGGTAGGTTAGAATATCATCCGGCTCCGACATCCGGCCTTCTCCGTAGAGCCCGCTTGCAAGTTCGCCATTGTTCACCGGAATAACGGCGTTGCCAAAATCCAGGATGGTTGCCAAATTCCGTCTTGTACTCGGATGATGCCACATATCTTCATCCATGGCAGGAGCAACGACTACCGGGCACGTGGCAGATAAATAAATCGCAAGCAGCAAATTATCGCAGAAACCTCCGGCCATCTTAGCCAGGGTATTGCAGCTAAGTGGAGCAATAAGCATTACGTCTGCCCACCGTCCGAGCATCACATGATTTGCCCACGTTTCGCCATCAGCAAGAACGCTGAGAACCTTATTTTTACTTAGTGTTGATAATGTCAGGACTGAAACGAAGTCTGCTGCGGCTGGAGTGATCACTACCCGAACTTCTGCACCAGCTTTTACAAGTAATCGCACCAATAAAATGGCTTTGTAAGCGGCAATGCTGCCGGTCACGCCCAGTAAGATTTTTTTTCCACGGATCATCGTTCCTAAAATAACAAAAAACGACAGTCCAAGAACTGCCGTTTTTCAATCTGTTAAGAAAAAGCGTTAGCTAAAAAGATCTGAGTCATTCTTGCGATAGTATATCTTATTATCCATAAACTCCTGGGTTGCCAGGATTGCAGGATTGGGCATTCTCTCGTAAGCTTTAGAAATCTCTATCTGTTCTTTGTTCTCATGTATTTCCTCAAGACTATCTGTATGACTTGCAAATTCTTCAAGTTTGTTATGAAGTTCTTCTTTGAGAGCGATGTTTATCTGGTTTGCGCGCTTTGCAACAATAGCGATAGACTCATAGAGGTTACCGGTGAAATTTTTGATTTCAATAAGACTCTTTGTTTCTACAACACTACTTGTGTTTGCACTCATTTGCCTTCTTAACTTACTCATGGTTTGGTGGATTTTATATTATTTAAGGACTGAGCTCTGTAGGTATTCACCGCTTTCACCAGCTTACTTTCCGGGAAACGATCTACAAAGTCAATACATTCAGCAACTACCTTATCATAGCGCTCTGCCTGCTTCGACTCTACGCTCATATTTGCATATTGATAGTAAGATTTTATCACCATCAACTTGTATTCATCAGCGCTCTTTGAGTCGAGAAAATTGTCAATCAACGAAGCAAATGCAATAGCGGCTGCCTTATAGTATCCTAAATTGTAATACAACTCAGCATTCTTGTACTCCTTTACTTCCAGTTTTGCCCTGGAAACATCAATGATATCTGTAGCCTCTTTGATCTTTGCAGATCCTGGATGTGTGTTAATAAACGCTTGCATTTGACCCATCGCACGCATAGTGCTGGTCTGGTCTAAGTCGGGTTTTGGCGACTGCTTAAAGAAACAATAAGCCCGCATATAATCCCCTTCTTCTGCTTTGGCGCTATTCGGAAAGGTTTCAACAAACGTTTTAAACAGATTTTCGGCATTCATATAATCCCTCAGGTAGAATGCACAATAAGCATACTTAAAGTACAGGTCTTCAAACCGGGCCGTACCCTTAAATATCGGAAAGAGTTCTTCGTAAATGACCTGGGCATTGTTATACTTTTTAGCAGCATAATAACTCTCAGCCATCTTGTATTTATACTCGTAATCAGTGCTCTTCATTACTTTGGCGAACTTGGAAGCACAAGAAGAGAGAACAACGACTAGAAAAATGATTAGGTACCTGTTCATAAAGGGATCGCAAAATTAGGCAATTAGCACCAAATTATAGCTGTAATCCCATAATCATTCAAAGTATGTAGTTAATTATATATTAAAGAGCCCTTTCGAGTAGGTCATAACAAAAAGACCTCCCAATTTGGGAGGTCTTTTGTTATTAAAGTTTTATCAACTATCCTCTTTTCAAGTTCGGATGTGGAGCAGGAACAGTGTTTGGTCCTTCTTCGTTAGTACCAATCAGGTCAACTGTATTGTTGTCGCCTTCAGTACCATAAGAGAAGATAAATCTGTCTTCAGAAATACCTTGTCTTTCAACCAGGTACCTGATTACTGCATTTACCCGATCCCAGCTCAGCTGCTGTGCACGCTTATCACTTGCACCGTAACCTGTAACCCGGATTTTACATGTAGGACTGCCTTTGATTTGAGCAGCTGCACCAGCTAAGATTGCCTGAGCATCCCTGCTAAGTGTAGCAGATCCTGAACGGAATTGGATGCTTGGTAAGCTACCTATTCCACAATCACCCATTCCACCTTTCCAGTTTGCCATTGAGTCTCTCAACTCTTTACAGCAGCTTGGCTCTGGGCAAGTACCGACACCATCAGCATCAACAGGGAAACATTTCTGAGAAGTCAACAGTTCTTTGTCTTTAAAATCAGGTACACCATCACCATCGCTATCTCTTGATACACCACGAGCATCAACCGGAGCACCTTGAGGAGTATTTGGCTCCATATCGAACTGATCTGTGATACCGTCACCATCAGCATCAGGTAATACCGGCGTAGGTATCTTCATGTGCTGAGGAGCGTTAAGTTCGTTAAATATGAAGTTGTTTGGATTAACCCACCACAAAGGCTGTACAGATCTTGTCCTGCTACCCATGTTGATGTTTATCCTAAGACTTGTAAATGACAGAAGATCGTTTGATTTACCGGCTGCTTTAGCATCCAGGTTGTCATCGAACAAATAAGTGAACTTCTGCTCAAGACCAATGTTTACTTTATCGCTTAATTTCCTGGCAATACCGCCACCTACGTTAACGGCATGTCTAAGAAGTTGATTGCTTTTCCAACGGCTGAAGTTGTTTCTGCTTCCGTTAAGAACGCCACCATTGCTTTCGTATTCAGTATCAGAATTACCATCATTAAGAATGTCTTTATAGTAAGTACGGATATCTTTCCTTTTCGCTGGAATGTTATTGATTTGCTGTTGAGTATACAAGCCACCTTGTGCGTTTCTTGCATTTACGTCAACATCTGCCGCTACAAAACTGTAACCACCTAATACATACAGAGAAGTTTTTGGATTTCCCCTGTAGAAACTTGTGTTGTTCAGCTCGGCAATCGCGTCTAACGAGGCCATGTGAATCTTGGTGCGGTAATTAGCAATGTAATTTCCTCCACCATAAGCCCCAAATGGATTTGGGAAGGTGTTACCTGGAATTAATGAAGCTGCGTTAGGCCTGTAATCCAACCCAAAATTGAAACCGCCCGTGTAAGCAGCTCTCAGAGAGAAGGTGTGTCCAAGCGACCTTCTAACTGATACGGTACCACCAAATCCCGGACGAGGTGATACATCACCGAGAATCATTGACAGACCGCCCCCGATACCTAGTTCCCATTGATCCCTTGGCTTAGCAGGGTACGGGTACTGGTTGTTCAGGAACTCACTGTGCTGAGGTAGCAGCTTTGTAGAAATTTTCGACGAATCCCTCCAATCATATCCCGCATCACTCCGCTGCCCGAAAGCTGCAGAAGACACCAGGCTGATCAACCCTAAAATTAATTTGTACTTGTTGCTTGCCATAGAAATTGTTATATTTTTTGTATTAGTAAATCTTTGTGTTAAAGTTAGTTGTTAAGAGTCGCTGCAAAAGTAGGCATTGCACATGAAATACCAAATTTTTACAATCTAATTTGCTTTTTAACAAAACACAAGCTTAAAAAACTATTCCAGCGAGGTTAAATCTTTCAGCATATAAAAGCAAGCGTATAAGCCTGTTTTTGTGGTGTATTGTAGAATTAATTTCTCATTATATCATTAATCTTCCCTAAATAGAATTCAGTATTATATTGCGCCTAAGTTCTCCATAATGCAATTAGCTCAATCGATTATCGCTGCTGAATTAGAACAGTTCGAAAAACATTTTAAATCAGCGGTAAAAAGCAATGTTTCCCTTCTTGATAAGATCATGCAGTACATCGTTAAGCGGAAAGGAAAACAACTGCGGCCGATGTTTGTATTGCTGTCGGCAAAACTAGGTGGGGAGATCAATGATAAAACTTACCGTGCAGCTTCCCTGGTAGAATTGTTACACACCGCCACCCTTGTACATGACGATGTTGTTGATGAGTCCCTCGAACGCCGGGGATTCTTTTCTATTAACGCTTTATGGAAGAATAAAATTGCGGTGCTGGTTGGTGATTATCTTCTTTCAAAAGGGCTATTGCTTTCCCTCGACAACCAGGACTTCAGAACATTACAAATCTTATCGACGGCCGTTAAACTGATGAGTGAAGGTGAATTGCTGCAAATCGAAAAGGCCAGGAACCTAAACCTCAAGGAAGATATTTACTTTGAAATCATCAGGAACAAAACCGCCTCGCTGGTAGCTTCTTCATGTGCAGCCGGGGCATCAACAACCTTTACAGACGATATCTCAATAGAAAAAATGCGGCTGTTTGGTGAAAAGGCCGGCATCGCTTTCCAGATCAAGGATGACCTTTTTGACTACGGTTCGGCCGACATTGGTAAACCGACCGGAAATGATATTAAGGAGAAAAAACTTACGCTTCCTTTAATTTACACCCTTAATAATGTAAATGCATCTTTAAAAAGGGAGATCATTTATATCATAAAAAATGAAAACACCGATAAAGAAAAGGTGAGGTATGTGATTGAGCAGGTAGAAAAAAACGGCGGAATTTCGTATGCTGCAGAAAAAATGCTTTCTTACAGAGATGAGGCCCTGGCAGAACTATACCATTTTGCCCCTGGCCAGGTAAGGGATGGCCTGGAAGAATTGGTTAGGTATACAACAGACCGCAAGTACTAAAAATGCAAAAACGATGGAAAATATTAGCTGCGGACCCTTCCTCCGTTAACGGACTGTATGGATCGTTGAAGGTCCACCCCATCATTTGCAGGCTGCTTGTACAGCGTGGTTACGACACATTTGAGAAAGCAAAACAATTCTTCCGTCCGCAGCTGTCTGACCTGCATGATTCCTGGATGATGAAGGACATGGCAAAGGCCGTCGCAAGAATTGAACGGGCCATGCAATCGAACGAGCGAATCCTTGTTTTTGGTGATTATGATGTAGATGGAACAACCGCTGTTGCAACGGTATACCAATTTATAAACTCGGTTTACCAGAATCTAGATTTTTACATCCCTCACCGTTACCGTGAAGGATATGGGGTATCTAAACAGGGAATCGATTATGCTTATGCAACGGGTGTAACCCTGATTATCTCTCTGGACTGCGGCATAAAATCCGTTGATTTAATCCGGTATGCTAAAAGTCTCGACATCGACTTTATAGTTTGTGACCATCATATGCCTGATCCGGAGTTACCACCTGCGGTTGCCATACTAAACCCGAAACAACAGGATTGCTTGTATCCTTACAAAGAATTGTGTGGTTGCGGAGTGGGGTTTAAGCTAATAAGTGCACTCGCCCAAAAGATGGGCCTACCCGAGAACGCTTACCTGAAGTACCTAGACCTTGTTGCTACTGCAATTGCTGCCGACATTGTACCACTGACAGGCGAGAACAGGGTACTCGCCTATTATGGCTTAAAGATGGTAAATGAGGGTCCATGTGAAGGTATAAAAGCACTGATGGAACTGGCCGGTGTGCAAAAAGAAATGTTTCTTACCAATCTTGTTTTTGTGATTGCACCGCGTGTTAATGCCGCCGGGCGAATGGATGATGCCCGAAAAGCGGTTCTGCTGTTTATAGAAAAGGATTGTGAGAAGGCTAAAACATTCGCTGAAATGCTTCATCACGATAATAAAGACCGCCGCGAAGCAGATAGTACGATTACTGAGGAAGCCCTGGCTTTTATAAAGACTGACCTTTTACGACAGGATAGAAAATCAACCGTAGTTTACCAGGAGCACTGGCACAAGGGAGTTGTAGGTATTGTTGCGTCACGACTTATCGAAACCTATCACCGACCAACTGTGGTGCTTACCCGGAGCGGTGAAGTTGCTGCAGGTAGCGCGCGGAGTGTGCCGGGTTTTAACTTGTACGAGGCAATACATGCTTGCCGTGAGCACCTGCTTGGATACGGCGGGCATTTCGCTGCTGCAGGTATGACGCTTTTGCCCGAAAATATTGAGGCATTTAGATCGAAGTTCGAAGAGGTGGTAAGTGCCACCATCGAGCCCGAATTATTGATCCCCCAGATTTTAATTGATACGGAAGTCCTTTTCTCAGATCTTAAGCCTTCGCTTTACAGGATTATTGCGCAGATGGAACCATTCGGACCCGAAAATATGCGCCCTGTTTTTATTGCGCGGCAGGTTTACGATACCGGATGGAGCAAGGTGGTAAAAGAACAACACATCAAATTTGTGCTTGTACAAAACAATGTCACTTTTACCGGTATCGGGTTTAACATGGTGGAAAAGTTTGCCATCCTCCTTGAAAAAAAGCCGATGGATATTGTTTTTACTTTAGAAGAGAATATCTGGAACGGCGAAACTCACCTGCAATTAAAGGTTTGCGATTTACGACTTTCGGAAACCTTACCAATGCCCTCTTTGAACTGATCGCCGGATATGCAGATCAATGATTTGCCGACGAAGTGATTGCGACGCAACGATGATGCTATGAAAAACTGCTGCCGGTATCTAAAAAAAAACATTCCTGCTCAAAATAACAAGGGCAGCAAATTGCCGCCCTTGTACTATTATCATTATTAGCGATTATGCCTGCACAGTTGCGGCAGTTGCCTTATCGCCTTCCATTAGTTCAACACTCCTGTTGATGAAGTTGGTCAGCTCACTTCCTTTAAGCAATCCTTGACCAAGTAAGGCAAGGTCTGCAAGATTCCTGATTTGTTTTTCCTGTACCTGCAGATCTGACTCTTTAAGAATACTCTGGTAAATCTTATGGTTTCCGTTTACGGTAAGCGTAACCTCATCAGGCATATTGGCGTACCAGCTTGCCATACCTCCGCCCATTGCACCCATATCTTTCATCCGGCGCATGAACTCGGGGCGGGTAGCAACAACCGGAGGCGCACTGTCACTTAAGCCCTTTACTTCAACGGTAGCATGGAGGTCAGGAATATTAAAGCCAAATAAGGTTTTCAGCTTTTCTTCTTCCTCTTTGCCGAGAACGCTTTCCTGTGCCTCTCCTTTATCGATCAGGTGATCAACAATGTCAGCGTCTACACGGGTAAATTGCACCTTTTCCCACTTCATTTCCATGTTGTTGATGAATGCGGCATCTACCAGCGTTTCCATCTTCAATACCTTATAACCTTTTCCGCGAGCCGCCTGGATGTAGGCGTCCTGCTGGATGGGATCAGTGGTGTACAGAATAACAAGTTTTTCTTCTTTATTCTTCTGCAGCGCATCGGCTTCTGTTCTGTATTCTTCAAGCGTATAAAACTTTTTGTCCTGGTCAGCAGCGGCACCAGCTTCTTCCATTACCAGGAACTTGTTCGCTTTCTCGAGGAACTTATCATCGGTCATTGCACCATACTTCACAAAAAGTCCCAGACTTTCCCACTTCCCCTCAAACGATTTCCGGTCTGTTTTAAAGATTTCCTCGAGCTTGTCAGCAACTTTTTTGGTGATGTGCGCATTTATCTTCTTGACATTTGGATCGCCCTGCAAGTAGCTTCTGCTAACATTCAACGGAATATCAGGGCTATCGATCACGCCATGTAGTAACATCAGGAACTCAGGAACAATGTCTTTTACCTCATCAGTTACAAAAACCTGGTTGCTGTAAAGCTGGATTTTATCCTTTTGGATCTCGTAGCTCTGCTTGATTTTTGGAAAGTAGAGAATACCGGTAAGATTAAATGGATAGTCAACGTTCAGGTGTATCCAAAAAAGCGGTGTTTCGCCATATGGATACAGTTCTTTATAAAAGTTCTGGTAATCTTCTGTAGTAAGTTCCGAAGGCTTCCTTGTCCAGGCCGGAGTTGTGTTGTTTATCGGTTTTACCTCTTCAGCAACTTCGTCGGCATTACCGTCTTTAGTTTCCTTTTCCTTACCTGCTTCGGTAAAGTAAATGGGTACTGGAAGAAAGCGGCAGAATTTGTTGAGGATTGCAGTGATCCGGTCAGCATCAAGAAACTCTTTGCTTTCCTCGTTTATGTGTAAAACGATCCTTGTGCCGCGGTCAGGCTTTTCGATGGTGTACAATTCATATTCCGGACTACCATCACAACCCCAGAAAGTTGCAGGTGCATCGGTAAAGCTTTTGGTATAAACCTCTACCTTATCACTTACCATAAAAGAGCTGTAGAAACCAAGACCGAATTTACCGATGATGTTTTCTTCATTTTGCCCTTTATACTTCTTCACAAATTCTTCGGCACCGCTAAACGCCACCTGGTTGAGGTATTTATCTACCTCTTCCTGCGTCATTCCCACGCCCCGGTCGCTGATACTTAACGTTTTTTCAGCCACATTAAGTTCTACATCAATCCGCAGTTCACCAAGCTCACCTTTTGCTTCGCCAATCGACGACAAAGTTTTAAGTTTCTGGGTAGCATCTACCGCATTGCTCACCAACTCGCGAACAAAAATCTCATGATCGGTGTAAAGGAACTTTTTAATAATCGGGAAGATATTTTCCGTTTGAACACGGATATTTCCTTTGGCCATATGTTGTTATTTTTTTGGTTCAGGCATTTGTATGAATATAGAACATCGTTGCGTCGCACGCTTCGGCTGTTGTTAAGCACTCAGCATTACGAAGGAGCAAAACGTTTTCACAAAGCAGGTGCCACTAAAAGCTAAGCTGACAGACTGTCAACCGACTGAAACACGGTTCAAAAACGGTTGCGCCTGAAGTTCAGTACCTTTTCAGTCGCTGGCTGATTACCCAACTAGGATTTGCCGGCCCAAAATTCACGTCAAATAATATAAATGAGGGTTCTTACTTTAATTACGGTGTTCGTCCTGTTTGTTTCCTTTGGTTCACGATTGTTCGGCCAGGTGGTAGTTAACGAGGTTTATGGCGGCGGCGGCAATAGCGGCTCAGTTTATAAAAACGATTTTATTGAACTCTTCAATAATGGCAACATCTCGGTCGACTTAACAGGTTGGTCGGTTCAATATGCCAGCGCTACAGGAGCGGCATGGCAGCTTACTCCCCTATCGGGAAGCATTGCACCCAAGGGCTATTTCCTGGTTAAACAAGCGGCGGGAACCGGTGGCACTACCGACCTACCCACACCAGATGCAACAGGAACAATAAACATGAGCGGAACCGCCGGTAAGGTAGCGCTGGTTTCAACAAACATATTGCTAACAGGGGTTTGTCCTCCAACATCCACCATTGTAGATTTAATTGGTTTTGGTAATACGGCAAATTGCTTCGAAGGATCTGCACCTGCACCCGCTCCCTCAAACACTTCTTCTGTTGAAAGAAATCCAGTGGGCTTTGACGATAATCAAAATGCTACTAATTTCATCGTTGCTGCTCCCTCTCCAACAGCTTCAGCACCCTTTACCGATAGTATCCCACCAGAGATAGCGAGTCTTTATCCTTCAAATAACGCAGGCAACAGCGCCGCGCGCTTTACGGCCACAATTACTTTTAACGAAAGCATTCAAAAGGGATCGGGCACCATCAAGGTTATTCGTCAAACCGATAATACCATTGTTCAGGAACTCAGCGTTACTACTGCCGCAGTAGCTATTTCAGGCAGAACAGCAAACTTTAGTGTAATTGGCCTGGATGCAAACACGCGGTATTTCGTGGAGGTAAGTCCTGGAGCATTTAAAGACTTATCTGGGAATGACTTTACGGGAGTTCAGGGCACTGCAACCTGGCTATTCACTACAGGATCACTTCTTTATAACGCAAAGTTTAATTACTGCGCATCCGGCATCCAGGAAGGGTTTCAACAGTTTAATGTTTTGGGTGCACAAACGTGGGCTTGTACCACCTTCGGACGCGACAGCATGAACCTCCCATCAGGAAGCGCTCAAAACGGGATTCAAATCAATGGCTTTGAAGTGACTAACGTTCCTAACGAGGATTGGCTTATTTCGCCCTCTTTTAATCTTGTCAATACGATATATCCATTGTTCTCGTTTTGGAGTCGTACCGCCTTCAACGGTCGTCCCCTGCAGCTGAAAGTGTCTACCGATTATAGTGGAAGCGGTAACCCGGCCCTGGCAACCTGGACCGACCTGAACGGGAGGTTTCCGGCCCAGGCCTCGGATATTTGGCTACAATCAATAGTAAACTTGTCGGCCTATAAGCAACCCGCTGTATATATTGCCTTTGTTTATACATCCGGTAGTGAAGATGGCGCCCGTTGGACCCTGGACGACATAACCATTGATAATTCTATGGTCCCTCCTGCTCCAAATCTCACCTTGAGTACAAAGGACCTACAATTCAATTATGTTGCTGCCGGAGGATCTGCGATAAAAAGTTTTCTGGTAACAGCAAATGATATCACCACCCCGCTTACATTGGCGGTCACGGGTGATTTTCAGCTTTCGCAAAACAATGCCAACTTTTCCTCTGCTTTGACCATCGGTATTGCTAGTGCGAACAATACGGCAGTTCCGATTTACGTGAAGTTTTCACCCTCAGCAAACGACCGGGATTTCACAGGCATATTGACCGTTACAACTTCGGGCACCAATGATACGATTAACCTAAAAGGCAGTTCAACTGATCCGGCAAAAACGCTGGAAGTTGTTAACTGGAATATTGAATGGTTTGGCAGTCCCACTTTCGGCCCCATAAACGACAGTTTACAGGAGCAAAACGTTAAGACCATTATGCTCAACATTGGCGCGGATTTATTTGGCCTCACAGAGGTTGTGGATACTGCACGGCTTGGACGTGTTGTCAGAGCTATGCCGGGGTACACTTTTGTTGTTTCTGACTTTGGTTCCCACACAAATCCAACAGTTCCGGGGAATGGACCATTGAGCGATGCGCAAAAATTAGCTTTCGTTTACAAAACCGGTTTATTTAGCAATGTTACAACCGGGGCCTTGTTAAGCCAGGGTACAAACACGGCTGCCGATGCAGCAAGCGCGAATTATAACAACTGGTCAAGTGGCCGGTACCCGTACCTGATGAATGCAGATGTTAACTTAGGTGGTATCACCAAAAACATAAAGTTCATACTAATCCATGCTAAAGCGAATACTTCACCCACCATCACCTCTTATGCGCGCAGAAAGGACGGTGCCGACTCTCTATACAAACAACTAAATACCTACTATATATCCGATAACATTATCCTGTTTGGTGATTTTAACGACGACCTGGATCAAACCATTACTGCGGGAATAAATCCCCCTGTAACTTCTTACTATTCCATTGTTGCTGACTCTGCAAATTACCCGGCGCTTACGTTACCCTTAAGCAGGGCAAGAAAGAAATCCACAGCAGGTTTCAATGATATGATTGACCACGTTATCGTTTCAAATGAAATGAGATCTTTTTATATAAACAATTCGGCTAACGTACTCTCCGATGTATCAACGCTGGTGTCGGCTTATGCGAGCACCACGACAGATCACTTTCCTATTTTCACGCGGTACGCTTTTGATCAATCCGTCTTATCGCTTGGCTTGATAAGTTTTACGGCTTCGAAAAAGCTAACCGAAGTCGAGCTATCCTGGAAGACAAGTGTTGATGATAGTAATGAAGCATTTGTTATCCAAAGAAGTGCGGATGCTACCGCCTTCAAGGATATCGGTAAAGTCGTTGGCCGGAACGCACTGACTTCGCGGGAATATACTTTTACTGACAAGAACCCGTTATTCGGAACGAACTATTACAGACTCAGGCAAACTGGTCCCGAAGGGAAAGTGGAATACTCAAAAGTTCTCGTTGAAGTTTTCACGAGCTCTTTCAAGGCAACACTTGGACCAAACCCAACCACAGGAATTCTAAGAATAGACCTTAACAACAATCGGCGGCAGTTAAATTTTCACGTTGCAGATATGTCGGGTAGAATCGTAGCCCGACAAACTATCCCCGGATTTCAGAAAACGGCAACACTAAACCTTAAACATCTGCAAAAGGGAAGCTATGTTGTTAAGCTATTCGGCGACGAAGGCAGTTTTAGAGAGATCCTACTGCTCCGCTAGGTTTAACACTTCTACTATGGCAATTTAAGTGGGAACTTGTAAGAGTTATGCCAATGTATGTGCTATTCCCTTACCTTTGCACCCCAAATCTTTTTAAATAATCAAAATCAGGGATTAATGAACAATTATGAATTGATGGTGATTTTTACCCCGGTACTTTCTGAGGAAGACTTCAAAGCTTCCCAGAAAAAATTTTTAGACCTTATCACCGATAATGGTGGTGAAGTTGTGAGTACCAATCCATGGGGATTAAAATCACTTGCCTATCCCATCCAGAAGAAGACTACGGCCATCTACTGGGTAGCGGAATTTAAAGGGCAACCCGACTTCAATGAAAAGCTGAAAATTCAGCTCCTGAGAGACGAACAGGTGCTTCGTCACATGATTACCAAGCTCGATAAATACGCCGTCGAGTATAATCAACGTAAGAGAAGTGGCGTACCTACCGGAAACGAAAAAGCAGTGGAGGCATAATCATGGCAAAAGCAAATGAGATTAAATACCTTACGGCGATAAAACAGGAGAAACGCGCAAAGAAGTTTTGCCGTTTCAAAAAGTACGGCATTAAGTACATAGATTACAAAGATGCCGAGTTCCTGAAGAAATTTCTGAACGAACAGGGAAAGCTATTTCCACGCAGGCTTACAGGTAATTCATTGAAGTTCCAGCGCAAAGTTTCCGAAGCGGTTAAGAAAGCCCGTCAAATGGGTTTATTACCTTATGTAACTGATCTTTTAAAGTAGGAGGACACCATGCAAGTAATATTAGTACAAGACGTCGATAACCTGGGTGGTGCAAACGAGTTGGTAAACGTGAAAAACGGTTATGCTCGTAACTTCCTTATCCCTCAAAAGAAAGCTGTTGAAGCAAATTCATCTAACTTAAAGCAGATGGAAGAAAAGCAAAAGCAGCTTGCGAAAAAAGAGGCCAAGTTACTTTCTGAAATCAACAGCGTTATTGCTGTGTTGAAGGAAGGCCCCCTTCGCATTGGTGCAAAAACCGGTGTAAGTGGAAAGATTTTTGGAAGCGTTACCTCACTTCAAATCAGTCGTGCAATCCGTGATCAGAAAGGCTTTGAAATTGATCGTAAGCGAATTCACATTGTCGACGAAGTAAAAGAACTCGGCAACTATAAAGCAACCATCGACTTTGGTAATGGAAACACTACCGAGGTTGAGTTTGAAGTGGTTTCTGAATAAGTTAGGTCAACAACAAGTTTAGTCCATCCAATTGGGTGGACTTTTTTTTTGGTACCAGCTGTATACTTCCGGGGCGACATCGTTGCTACGCTCAGTTTGACATTTTGTTCTTTGTTCATCATAGCTTCTAATTGAGTATGGTGCTTACTTAAACAAAGCAAAAGGATGGTTTTGTTGAACAAAATGTGTTCATATTAAAAAGTTATTATAACGCTTATATTTTTTCCCATTAATATACTTTTTAAAGAAAATGTTTATCTTCGGTACTTCCTTAATGATCTTTACAGTTTCACAATAGTTCTCTGGACGTTTTATGTAAATGTTTCTCTGGTATATTGTTCACTGTGTTCATTATGGGTTTTTATTTTTTTCATTAATTTTTTCAAAATGAACATTTACGTTGGAAACCTCAGTTGGACTATGACTGAGCAGGATTTAGCCGATCTTTTCACTCCATTCGGCGAGGTTATTTCTTCAAAAATCGTTACCGATAAATTCAACGGTAATCGTAGCAAAGGTTTTGGTTTCGTGGAAATGGCTGATGATGAAGCAGGTCGCTCAGCAATCAGTCAACTCAACGAAAGCGACATCATGGGTCGTAAGATCGTTGTAAACGAATCACAACCACGTCCGAAAGACGGAACAGGTGGTGGTGGTGGATTTAAGAAGAGAAGCTTCGGCGGCGAAAGCGGTGGTGGTTTCAACCGTGGTGGTAGCACTGGCGGTTCTGGTGGCTTCAATCGTAATCGTGGCGGCGGAAGCAGCAGCGGTAGCGGTGGTGGTTACAACAGATACTAATTCCTGCATTGTAAAACTGTAAAGTCTGGCGTCTTGCCGGACTTTTTTTGTTTAGGGACTTCCTGATCGTCAGTTCCGATTGGAGTTGATGGTGCAGTCTGCCGAATTTCCTAACACTGCTAACCACGATTTGACCAGGATAATTCTAAGCACCGGCGAACGGTATAAGTAATTACCGGTATTGCGGCTTTTAATTTGACATTGGGTTGTGCTGGTCAGCAAAGTATAGTTTTTCGCCAGGTACAGGATTGTTTTAAATAGGCATATTGAAAAACAATCGCAGAATGAGGGGTTCATATGGAATATAAAGGGTGAGTTTTTATCGCACTTGTTGGCGGCCAAGCTTGGTAAGAGATACTGTGTTGTAGCACAATGGCTTCGTGCACCACTACGCTTTCTACCACGCTCCACACCAGGCCATCAATCGGGCATTGTTAGCTCGTTATCAAGTTGCGTGATCCATAATGGCTCAAGTGTAGAGCTACAGAATAGAGCTGGTAAAAGTCCGTATTTAGGTAGTAGCTGAAAGCCTACAAGCTTTTATGGCGAGCATTTAGTTCAGGAGTTATGGGCAATAAAAAACCCTCTCAGAAAAACTGAAAGGGTTTAAATAAATATGGCAGTTACCTACTCTCCCGGTTGGTATACCAGTACCATCGGCCATGAGGGGCTTAACTTCTCTGTTCGGTATGGGAAGAGGTGAACACCCTCGGCAAAACCACCATAAG
>NZ_SMSK01000028.1 GCF_004354985.1 Segetibacter sp. 3557_3
ATACATTCGAGAATTACTTAACTCCAGTTCATAACCGCTCTTTGCTTACTGATCATCCACTTTTACAAAGGGGGTCAACATCACCGGAATAGGGGGGTCAATATCAGCGGAATTTACACTAACACGATTTTCCCTTCAACCATGAGATTGCAAAGTTCAGACCTTAATCATACTAAATTAATTACAATGAAAACCGAGATTACCAATCTTTTTAAGCCATCGTTTTGGCTTCCCACCCTTATAATTTTAGTGGCAGCAGTAGCATGCAGACGTGAAAATCCAATCGTCAAGGTTGAACGAAAGTCGCAACACCCTTACAACATGCGAACTACCGTTCCCGATCTGAAGTTGCCACAGGTTAGTGTCCAGAAAAAATCAATGTTCGTGAAACTGGAAGAGGAACTCGACCTTTCCCAGGTGCAATCCTTCAAGTCAGACACTGAAGATGTTACGGTTTACCTGGTAAAGCTGAAGGAGAAGGATCAATACTATGGCGTAAAACTACAGGGTTCGATTGCTACGACAGAGGTACTCTACTCAAGAAAAATGCAGGACGAAAACAACGGCTCTATTGGTTTGCTTAAGAATGGTGAGTCGCTAATCATAGAGCTCGTGAATGGCAGCCGCACCATCAGGAGCATGACTAAGCCAGAATTTCTGACTCACTTCGCGAAAGAGTACCATGGGGGAACCGGGTTTTGCCAAAGAGAACCCGGCGAATCATTTAGTGAGTGCTACAAGCAAGAAAGCGATGAATTTTGCGACTCATTTGTGTCTTGTGTTGCCGCTGCCAGTATTTGTATGAAGGTCGTCAGGCGGCTGAGTTTGATGTCAAATTCCTTTTCAAAAGCTTTATCGAATTCATCACTTAATAGGAGATGATCCTTGTCAGTTTTTTCATTTAAGGGCTTTTGATAGTTGGTGTTCCATGCCTTGATATACTGATGTACCTCCACTGCTGTTTTTGAAAGCGCAAAGGGCTGTAGCACTTCGGTTTGTAGTTTTTTTCCTACTCCGATGCGACCAGAAGGTAATAGACCCATCTGGGGGTCATCCAAATTCTTCCATATACTATCACTAATACTACCCCAGGCGATAAGTTCTTCAACCAAGGCAAGCATTTCACCTATGTCATCAAAACTAGGCGGATGCGTTCCCTTAGGAGGATTTGCTGCAACAAATTCGATCAGTGTTCTCAAGGCTTGTGCAGTAGCAACTCTTTGTTGTTCTTTTTCATGCAATTCTTCCATTTCTTTTTCCACAGAACTGAAACACGCAATCCTGGCAGGCACTAAAATGTTGTCAAATTCCCTAATGTTGATAGCTTTTTCGTTTAAACGAATGAGCCATGCAAGCAACTCCTCCCCATTAAATGGCTGAAGTTTATTTGTTATCTGTTCAATCAATGCAGCTACTATTTTGTTACATAGTTCCCTTTTTTTATCCTTCCTTTCAATAACTTTTGGGATTACGTATTCCTTTGGTAAATAGCTAGCCAAATGATCTAGGATGTAGGAGGTATCGGTCTCACTAATAAAGTATAATGGCAAAAGTCCGCGGGTATCCAGTTTTACTCTCCATGAGGCGTCATTAAACAAAAACATTTTTGCATTTTCTGGCTGGAGATTTTTTTCGACCATTGCTTCGATGTCATGTTCGGTAAGCAAAACTCTGTCTTTTGCTTCCTTAATATAGTTCATAATGCCAGAAAGAACGGTTCGCATCAGTAATTTGTCAGCGTAATTATCAGTCCTTCGTACTAAAGAAATAAACTCGTAGGGAATATGTATCTGAATTGCGGGTGGCTCGATTGTAATTCCTAGCCGGACGTCTTGCTCGTTAGCTTGAGCCTCTTCATACTGTATCAAATCTTGCAATCTTTCATCAACAATAGCCTCAACTTCATACTGTACAAATGATAACGTTTCAAGTGCCGGTTTGAGATCTATCTCCATTTTTTGAAGCCAAAAGGCAATCCCCTCGCAAATGAGTTTAGCAAAATAGGAACTGCCCTTTTCCTGACTGTAACGATTGATTATCCAAATGGGCATCTTGTATGTTTCAATCGCCAGTCGAAAAACTTCCCCCTCGTCTGTTGCAATGGGCTCTTTTTCTCTATAAATAGGTGCATATTTTTTATACCGGATGACCTTAATATAACCAAGTTGTCTATTGTAAAAGATTGGCGTGGCATGTTCATCCCTTTCTTTTTGCATTTCTCTTCGAAAGTCATTAGAGAATCCAACAGGAATGAATAAAGAACCTCCTATGGGGTTCTCATTGTTGGGATCGTAAAAGCTTCCTTGATTTTCCTGATACGCCACATATGCATCGAGAGTTCCGCCTTGGGACTCTATCTGAAAAGTTTTGCTTGTATGTTTCAAAGTTTTTGCAAACTTCCATAGGGTCAGGATATTAGCCTTTTCTGAAAAGGCTATTGTTTCTAGCTCAGTAAAGGAGAGGGCGATGGATTGGTGATTATCAGGAGAATTAGGCAACATGAAAATTAAATCGTCACTAAATTCACCGAGAGCAAAAACACTCAGTATCCTTGCAGGGTGCTCGGGGAATATGTTGCTGAGCGTTTTGATGATCTCTTCATTTCTTTTCTGAAACGAATCAGGCGAAAGTTGTTCGTTTGCTGTTCCTTCAAAATGCTTACCAATGAAACAGAGATAGCCTAATTTATCGTTGTCGAATCTAAAAATCGCTTCTTTAATTGAGAGATTTAATGAGTTTTCAGGTAGTTTTAGAACAATTTCGAACCAGCCCATATGTTTTAGCGCCAGGCAAGCCTTTTCAAATTGTCTTTGCTGCAAGAGTTGTCTAAGTGATTTCAGACAGTTGTACTGTCTGGCTTTCTCATAAATAAAATCAATCAGAGCAGGTACCACTCCGGTAGGCATATACAAAACAAAATCTTTACCGTCCCAAAGGATCGGCCTTTTTACCGTTCTATTTTGATCGGGATCATCGTTGTCAAGCAACGGATCATTAATGTCAATTAAAAATTCATTGATGATAACTGCATCATAATTTCGCCGTTTGCAGACCTCTTCCACGTACTTTTTAGGAAAGGTAATTGCTGCATAGTAGCTCATTGCTGTATCAAAGTCAGGTAAGACTATAGTTGAGGTGGTAGATCTTTCAAACAAATTACGCTGATGACTTAAATGCGCAGAACTTTCGCTGAGATGCAATAGAAGGCCTACAGCGTCATTGACTTGGTTTTTGAAAAGTTCAGGGTATTCGTTTCGTACCAGAAAAATGCAGTCCAATACCTCGTTTAATATAAGCGATCCCGAAACATGAGTTCCTGGATAAACGAGATAGTTGCCCTCTGCAAAAACAACATTCTCTGTAAACGCATTAGTGGGTTCATCCCTACGGTAAATACGATCTGTATAAGTTTCTATGGCCGGTTTTAAGTCTTCCCAATAAGCGTTCTCCCGGTTTCCATCATTTTTCCTTTGCTCAAGTAGACCTATTCGTGCCATCTCTTCAAACAATACATTCTTCCCATGATTATCTATAACGAGTTGAAGTGCTCCCAACAATTTAATCGCTGGTAAAGGATTAAATCGGCTAATCAGATCTCTATAGTTCAGTTGACTTGCTCTCGGAAGAGATGATGTTCCACCGTGACCGTGACAACGTTTGTACTTTTTTCCGCTACCACACGGGCAGGGGGCATTCCTTCCGGTTTTATCCACATTTTCAATTTTATAGCTTGTGTTTCCCAAAAATATTGACAGAAGATTGAACTGGTGCGCAGTTGCTAAGTTTACTTTGTAAAAAAGCAAATACCGGCTCAATTCTTCCATCAAGCATTAGCGTATAGGATAGGTTGCTTCTTCCTATTTTACAACAATGTTGTCTCTTCTTTCTTCTAGGTATGAATTGAGGAAGTGGGTTGAACAAAGAAAAGTCACTCATTCTGCAGAAAACACTCTTCATGAGCATTGGATAGTAAGTATACAACTGGAACTGCATCATAAACTTGATTAGGCTCTGTTGCTGGACTTGAGCTTGTAATTGCTTTCGAGGATGATCCTCCTAGTACAACAATGTAAATTTTCAAAATTCGGTTGACGAAATGGGTAATTAGTATAACTTTGTCAACAAGACTACAACGATCATGGGACAATCGGACATTAATATCTTCGGCACTAGGCTTAAGCTTGCACGAAAACTAGCTGCAATGTCTTTGCAAGACCTTTCTGATGCTTTGTCAAATAAGGTTACGAAGCAGGCTCTCAGCAAGTATGAGCAGGGGGAGATGAACCCCAGTTCTCAAGTGCTATTAGCTATTTCGAAGGCTTTGCAGCTTAAGCCGGACTATTTTTTAAAAAAGAAAAGTTTGGCTCTTGGGCAAATTCTATTTCGCAAACGAGCAGCACTCTCAAAAAAGGACGAAGACTCTATTGTTGAAAAGGTTCGTGACTATGTAGAGAGGTATATCGAACTTGAAGAAATCCTAAATGTTCAAAGCGGTTTTATCAATCCGTTAAGAGATTTTGTCATCGAACAAAAAAGTGACGTCGAAAAGGCGGCGGACAAACTTCGTATCGACTGGAACTTAGGAGATAAACCGATTGCAAACATGGTGGAGATGCTAGAACTTAAAGGGATAAAGGTTATTGTGGTAGATGATGTAGACGCCTTGGATGGATTGGCTGTATTTACCTCTACAGGTATTCCAATATTGGTAGTTAATCGAAAGAACAAATCGATTGAACGCATCCGATTTACGATTGTGCATGAACTGGCACATTTGCTGCTAAACCTTGCAGTCGTTGAAGGTAGCCACAAGCTCCAAGAGGAATGGTGCCATTTTTTTTCTTCTTGTTTTTTGATGCCAAGCCATATGCTTAGGAAAATGATTGGGGGAGAAAAGCGCACCTATATCTATATCAACGAACTAATCAAAATCAAGGAATACTACGGTATATCCATCCGTGCCATTGTACATAGGCTTCGGGAGTTAGTCATTATTACTGACAATTATTACCAGCGCTGGTTAGTGTACATGAGCAAACAGTACGGACAAAAGGGAGAACCCGGTGAATACAAAGGCGAAGAAGCTTCAAAGGGTTTCGATCTGCTAATTGCACGAGGCCTTTCTGAAGGCATCCTTAGCTTGAGCAAAGCTGCATCTCTGTGTAACACCGATATTAATATCTTAAGAAAGGAGTATGTTAGCATCCACTAAGGTTGAAGTAGTCATTAAGGACGCTTGTATTTTGTTTGACTTGTTTGACCTTAACCTATTGGCCAATTTTTACGAACTTAAACTAACTGTAGTCACTCGTGAAGAAGTACTTGCCGAAGTAACAGACAAAAATCAGCTACAGCAAATACAGTTGTTTATCGAAAAGGGTAGTCTACAAATCGATAATATTGATGCGCTTGATACATACCTAAGTATTTTGGAGACCAACCCAGGGCTAAGTCTAACGGACGCAGCGGTTTTGGAAGCCGCAACTCGGCGGGGAGCCACTATTTTAAGCTCAGATAAAAGTTTACGGAATGAGTCTACTCGGCGGGGGATAACTGTACGAGGGCTGCTGTGGATATTAGAGGAGATGTTTCGCCAAGAAATAATCAGTAAAGATGTTCTAATTGAAAAACTTCAGTTATACACAACGGTAAATTTGCGTGCTCCAAGAGTCGAAGTGGAAAACCTTATCGCTAAGTACAAACACTAAAAATGAATGACACATCACTAGATAATCTTCTGAAAATTTTGTTAGCTGGTGGTTCTCTGACTGCAGGGGCTTTTTTAACTGCTCTGCGGGCCAAGCTTGCAAATACAAAAAAGAAAAACTGGCTGCACATTAGTTTCTACATCTTGGCTACTGTTATAATCATTGCTTCAATTATAACAGGATTTGTATTTCGGAGTGAGATAGCGAAGCCAAATTGGTATGCTATCGCAGTCTTAACTATTGCTATTATTTCAAGCGTTTTACTTCTATGGGTGACACGAAAATTCCTAGCTGGAAAGCATCAGTATACGATTGAAGAGCTTAATCCAGTGGTCAACGCATTTTCCAAGAATGCAGATAAGGGAAACATCAAACTTCTGGCGGGAAACTTGGATTTTTTTGGAAAATCATTGTCGGAAATTGATTGTCATCCACAATACATCTGCCTTAAGGGAGAAGATTTTAGGCAAATTCAGATATTGTGCACAGAACCTGTGACAAACGAAGATAGAATGCGATATGGCAAGATCATCACCGACTTCGAAACCGTACAACTCAGATACTATAGGCCCTCCTCTGCTGATCTTAAAGTAAGAGGACGTATAAAAACTCTAAATAACGTTGCGAGACTCCTAATCTATAATAAGGTTACCCCTGGAAGATATGAAGCACTTGAGCTAAACACCGCTGAAACTGATGGGGCTTTATACAGTCATTTATGGGGTCTAATTTGGGAAATAGCCAAGGAGCCAACTCCTACTGAATTAGCTGAATACAGGCACCTTTATCGACCTAAAGATCAATAATTATGAAAGTTGTTTTGGTGAATAGCCCTTTATTCCGGACTCGGAACCTTCTTTACGACGAAGACTCGCTGCCGCCAATCGGTTTGGGTTATATTGGTACCCACTTACGTCGCAACGGCATTGATGTAAGTCTAATTGATGCCGTACATCAGCGCATCCCATTGGTGGACCTGATCGATCAATTACATGAACAAAAACCTGATTTTGTTGGTGTTAATATCTTTACTACAAACTACGAGCTGGTAAAAGAATTGGTTGAGGGGTTGCATTTTTCAACTCACATTGTAGTTGGGGGACTTTCAACCAAGCAATTGTATGAAGCGATATTAAGCTGGCGAACGGCAAATCCTATCGATGTCGTTACTGGCGATGGTGAGTTGATTATGTTGGACATAGTCTCTGACTCTGTTAAGGACCCCCCGTTCAAAATAGAAGGAAATCGACGTGTATTCCGGATTGATCAAAGCTCGCGTTACCTGGTTCATGATATATCGAGTGTAACTCTGGATCGAAGCTTCTTTTTGAACGAGCCGGTGCGGCACCCATTAGGATTTATTGAAGGAAACATTGTGGCCAGCCGAGGCTGCGTTTACAATTGCACTTTCTGTGCTGCAGCAAGGTCGCTTAATAAGGATTATCCCGTAAGAGAACGAACAAAGGAATCAATCATGACTGAGTTGCAAAACATTGCGACTAATTACACCGAGGTCTCGTCGATAAGGATATTAGATGATTTATTTTTAAAGTCAAAGGAGTCTATTGACAAAGCTGTTAATGTTTTTTCTCCTTTTCGATTCCAATGGCGTTCAATGGCGCATGTTCAAACTTTCCGGGATGTGGATGAGGTGCTTATGCTGCGTTTAAAACAAAGCGGTTGTCAAGAGTTGTTTATCGGTGTAGAGTCGGGGTCACCTAAAATTTTAGCCGACATTAACAAGACTAAAGATTTGGTGACTATCATAGCCAATTTAACAAAGGTATTCAGGGCAGGCATAAATATGAAAGGATATTTCATTTATGGCTTTCCTGGAGAAACAGAAGAAGACATGGAGAAAACCTATCAGTTGGCCTTGCAGCTGAAGGAACTTGCACAAGAGTTCAAAGTGAACTTTCGAACAAGTGTTTTCCAGTATCGCCCTTATCATAGTACACAAATTTATCATGAATTGGAGGCGCTAGGAAAAAAGATGTGCGTGACGCAAGTTGCGCCTAATGAAGCTCTCTCAAGGCTTGTAGGCCGTCAACAGTTCAATTTCCACAGTGGAAATTATTCCGCTGTGGATTATCAGATAGTTCAGCGTTATATTTACGCAACAACTAATCTCAATGGCGACAACCTCTTTGCAGAGTTTACCACTAGCAATCAAGTTTTGCAAAAAAACTTGTAAAACCTGCGGCTTGGATATATACCAAGGTCCGGCTTTAGAGCGTGCTAAAGAAGCGCAAATTTTTTGGGTTGGCCTTTCTGCCGTTATGTTTAAAGAAGGCCAAGAGAAACTACCACTATCTCCATTAAAGTCAAGTGGGGCGCTTATCCATTCTATTGAAGCGCCGCTACGACCAATATTTTCCTTTTACAAGACTAATCTAGTTAAATGCGCTCCCATCGAGGATGATAAAGTTCGGTATCCATTAACGCATGAAATGGAAAAATGCTTTCCAAATTTTGAATGGGAATTAAAACATCTTCACCCTAAGGTCGTGTTGTTATTAGGAAAGCAAGTTGCCGACTTTGTTTTGAAACGATTTGACTTACCCAAAGTAACTTTAGCTGAGCATTTTCAATACCATATGTTCTTGATTGACGGGACGTATTTTGTACCTGTACACCATCCTTCTTATATGCTTATTTATAAACGAAGATATATTCAACAATATATTAACGGTATACAAGATTTAATATCGAAAAGTATCTGCCCGAAGAAAGGTCAGTAATAAAAACAAATGGCAAGTGATATCCTAGTGATGAGTGTAAAAAGGTTTGTATACTAAATGGCCTTTGACTAACTTCCACAATCTGTTAGGAGTAGAAGCAACTTTCTGTCGTTGGTCCCTTGGTTCAAATGGTTGAGGGTTAATGCTGATGGATGAAGACTTATGGAGTTATCAACGGCTCCTGGAAAGGTATGACCCAAAACACTACATGCGTAACCAGACTTTATTTGCCACAGTATATACTCCAAGAGAGTCTCGGTGTCCATTAAGACGCTTGTATTAGGTAATCCTGAACTTTAAGTATAAAACACGTTTAAAAGGCTCGTCTTATAATCTTTGAGGATGCCTTAACCAGCAAGCTTTTCGAGTTCAATTCTACTAACTTGGATCAAAATGGCTTCCACCAATACCGCTACTTAACATAAGAATAATTACAGACTCTTCGTTTTTGACTGCCTTTAGTTTATCCGAATGAAGTATACTATCTGCATCAGTTCGGCCTCATTTTATTTGCTTGTAACAAACAAATAAAATATCTTAACTTAATAACATTGCGCTGCGGATCAAAGGCGGCGTGATGAACTCCTGGTATAAGCATAACCCGAACCTAGGTTGGCTGAAAATGTTGCTCTCCGCTGAAGTATTGAAAATAGATATTTTCTGCCCATTGTTCGACAAGGTTTTCATCGCTCAAATCCCGAACATATTTTAATATGAGCAATGACACCATCAGTCGGATAGGCTTTGCCGGCTTACCCATTTTCTCACTGTAGTGCTTCTTGAAATTAGTCTCAAATAACGACCAATTGATCTTATTTGCAAGCTGATATAATGGATGTTTCTGGTTAAGCTGGTCTGCCAAACCATGAAATAACCCCAACTGAGCAGTGTGTTTTTGGTAGAAAGCATCTAGTAATTTGCAAGATTTTCGACTATTTTGCAAATATCCGGGTAACTATTCTTTACCGTATTTTAAGTAAACTCAATGTGGATAACCACTCCCGACTTTTTGAGGGTCGACTAATTAGACCTGGTTTGATAAAAAAACTCAGACTCGTCTTAAACTTTAAAAGGAAATTAAAAAATGAAATTTTAGATGGAATACTGAAAATAATTTTCAAAAGCAGTAAGCTGGATAGGTGATTTTAGTAAGTTCTTTAAACCGATAATTGTTATACTAAGAAGATCATCGACACAAGCACTTAGCTAATTAGTCTACTAAACTCAGTCTAGACGTAACACTTCTATCCCATTCACAAATATGCTTACGCTACGATCGGCGGGCTCATTAGAGTTTGGATTACCGGAAGAGCTTCTTTCCCCTAAGGCCTCTACATCAATGATCCTTGCTCGTGGAGCCATGCCTAAGATATCATCAATTGCACGACGCACATTCTCCGCCCGCCTTTCACTTAATATTTGATTGTCAATGTCACTCCCTAATCGGCTGGCACGACCTATTATTGTGATCTCAGTAGCAGGGTTGCGCATAGCATTAAGATGAAGGCAAATATAAGATCTTAGAAATGCCCATCCCTCGGGATTTATTCTTGCTTCACCGGTTTCAAAGTCTAGGACGGATGATTGTTGAGGAGCTGTTCTATTTATCGTTGTTGGTAAAAAGAGGCGAGGTAGGGTGGTTGATGGTCCTTGTGAAGAGACACCTATGCCAAGGATACTACCAAACCGTTGTTGAACTTGTGCTCCTATCTGAAATCCATACGTTATGCTGCTTCCATCGGCGCCCCCACTTATTACGTCCCGACGATTATTACTGATGAAAACTGCTGAGCCTGCACCTGGCGGTGTTACTCCTTCAAAATCATGGGAAACGCTTGCTGCAACTATAGAAAAAGTTCCGACAAAATCCGTACGAGACCACTCAGTATACGATGTTAGATCGTTCCAACTAGAATCACTTTCACCGACAGAAAACCCGATCGATCTTCCAATTGAAACAGATCCTACTACGACCCCATAATCCTGTTGCCAGATAACCTCTACTGGCCTACCAGGCTCTCCTTGCTCAACACGTTCAACCCTCATCAGGCCCCCTCTCAATCCTAATCCAAACCAGCCCGCTGATCCCTCAGGACCTACAATACTACGGAATTTCCAACGATACGTGAAGACTGCAGTTGTCGGTGTTGCTGAAAGACCAAGATGATTACGTGCAGACATGGTATCTCCGGACCGCTCATCTAAAAGAACCCGAAGCCATGCTGAAGCATTTGCTCTAATAGTTCTTGTTACAATAATCTCTCCTGATGCAGGTAAGTCTAACTGAATCCTTGAAAGTAATCCTATAAGAAGATATCGCCCAAGCACATGTTGTTGCAAAAGTAGTCTACCCGAGAACCACTCGTTTATTAAGTTATTTAATTGAATTGCAATTACACCTTGCCGAGCTCTACTGCCCACCTCACCCGAACCAACCTGAAAGTATTCTCTTACTAGTGGTATTAAGTGATCGACTAAGTTTCTGCAAGAAGCAACTTGCCCCCGCGTTAGCGGAGTCAGTTCATGAGATCTTATAAAATCTCGAATTTCCGCTGAATAAGGAATAAGTCCGTCTAAAACTTCATCAGACAGACGTGGTACAGTCGAAAATCTGCGCAAGTTGATATTCTCGCTGCCAATATGAAGAGCCGCATCAAAGCCAGAGGACGTTGGTATAAACTGAAGATTAGCAGTAATAGCAGAGTTCGAAGGAAATACCTCCCTACCCGTCAAAACAAACTGAACCGGATTTAATGTTCTACTAGTAGTATCTCCAGAAAGATGCAATTGACGAAATGGTCGTGTTTGTACCCAAGCTTCAAGATGAGTTCCTGCTGCATTGATTTGCATAGACCAAGCTTGCCAAGGTGGTGTTGCATCATATTGTTCATACCGACCTGTAACATCATTGCCTCTGTGTTCTTCCGAATGATGATCTTCAATCCTACCGCGACCGCGTGGGTTTGGAGGTGGCCGAAAAGCCCTAATGCCGATACCAGAAAAACTACCAGAAGGATCGTGCCTTACTTCAAGATCGACAAAGGAGTTCCGTTGTAAAGCTGTTGGCAATCGTTCCCAACGCAGGGGATCAAATACGAATTGACCTGCGTTTCCCGCGTCAGGTGAAATCTCCAACACCCTACGGCCCCGGTCTGACCGCGGTTCACCATACAGTCGAAAACTTGGATTCGGGGGAGTAATTGATAGACGGAGCTGCGCGTCATACCCTACGCCAATCCGAACCAGTTCCGGCGGAATGAGGGTAGCATCGGCTGGTGGCCGTCGTAGCATAACCAAGGTTTCAGGAGAGTCAAACTTGTACGAAGCATCACCAGCTCTTGGACCTATAACAGGAAGACGTGTTGGGGTGTGTTGTTCAAGAAGCCCAGGCGGTATAACAGGATCTTCTCGGCCATGTGCCAGCATACCGAACTCCTGCCACCATGAAATGAATGTCATAACATCTGCCAGATAGGGTTCAGTTTGTGCTGTTAACCCCAACGCTACTTCAAAGGAATGTGCCTGGTCATTTGGTGGTGGTTCTGACCGAAAAAGAAAATCATTTCGGCTAACCCGGATGGTAGCCTGTCCTGCCAAAAAGGTGGCCTCCGAGACATGGCTTGCACCCCTAACACCACGTTGGACTATCCGTCTGGCGCTTCCTCTTCTGCTGCCATTCCATGTGTAACAAGCTGTTCGAGCAACAGCGTCAAAATTAAGACCGGTGTAAATGATTTGCTCTATCCCCAACAATTGCAAAGTCGATAGTCGACCCCCCAAACCCGTTGTAAGCTGGTGAGGCAAGAGGGGCCGTAAAACCAACGCTCTTGGAAGGCCAGAAGGAGTCACAGGTCGAATTGACAGAAGGCCATCCGTCATCGCAACAACCTGTGTACCTCCAGGTAATCGAAAACGGGTATAAGCCTGAAGGCTCTCAAGATTGAACCGGTCTTCAGGTGCAACCGTCAGTGTTGTTCCGTAAAACCGAAAAGGAAGCGAAATTGGCATAAGTCTTAATTTGGTAGATATGCTCGAACGGGATTTGATAAAGCGACCTTGTTTCGGGATCTTATACGCACTTCAATAGCATCATCCGACCCTACTGATATAGACAAGGTGGGAGGAGTAGAGGCTAAGAGCCACCCATGTACCGAACGCCATTGCTCCTCACCTTCTATTCTCCATTCAACCAAGGAGTCATGCCAGGGTTCGGCTGTTATCCAATTTACATTTACTGTATTGCCGCGTCGTTCTACCGATTGAATAGTGGGAGAGTTAGGTGGATTTTGCTCGAGAACCTCAACTTGCCGAACAGCTATTTGGGAGTGAAGGACAATACCATTTTCCAATTCACGTTCTGCGACAACACCAATAGCAGCAGCTCCAGCCGGTAATTCTATACCTCTCCAACCCCAAGCTGCATTTTCAGAGGTTGGATTTTGGAGATCTTCATCGGCATCAGAACCGAGAGTAATATGTGGTCGGCGAACAAACTCAGGCCTAAGGAGCTCTAAGCAATTTAGTTCAGATTGATTACGAGCAAAAAAAACAGCATATCGGCTTACACTATTATCAACTGGATGTGTCCATAGCAATGTAACAGATCGATTACCTAAACGTACTTCTGTTAGTGCAGGTTGCAAAGGTAACCTTTCGACTCTGGTGGCTACAGGTACACTCGCGATGCCAAGTGTACTTCGGTTTTGAGCGCCATCAATAGCCTGTAATCTATAGAAATAACGAGCACGCCCTACCCCGGGAATACGATCAACATAAATGATTTCACGTCTACTCTCATTGTACCAAAAACCGGGACCGAGGCTTGTGATTACTGTTTCATGTGTCTCTGATGTTCGTCTCATTCCTATATCTTCAATGCCAACTGCAGTATCCGACAGAGCAACAAAGGCCGGGGCATTGCCCGGGAGAGAGGCAATACGTTGTAGTAGTGCTGCATTGGTAATACGACTATAAGCAGGTGTATCAGGATGTTCAGGGTCAGGATATTCTCTCGGAAGAGTTAGGTTGAGGAGATCTCGTGTTGCTCCTAACTCATCTTGCCCATACTGATCACCTAGACGTCGGCGTAATGCACGATCCTTTTCATACACTTCTTCAGCAAGAGCGCGGAAAACCACATAACGAACATTTGCGGTTGGACTCCACCGTAGGGGATAACTACTCATTCCTTCGGCATCTGGCCAACCTGTTAGTGAAGGCCCGGTAATTTGTGGAGCAACAGGTTGGTTGCGTTTAACGTCAACAATATTTGCTAACGGCGCAGTTGCACTTTCCAGTTCACTGAAGCCCGAAGCTAATCCGCGTCCAGGGCGAACTGCCGTAGCGGTTACCAAACCATATGCTACAGGTTCTTCACCGCTTCTAAACGAAGGATATGCATGATACACGCCATACCCTGGATAATAAACCGCCTTTTCATTAATGCGAGGTAAGGGTCTGTCTAACGGCCAACGTACCATCACCTGAATACCGCCATCAGGTAAATGACGATTAGGTCCTTCAGTAACTACGGTAAAAACTGAATAACTATCATTTTCTATGTAAAGCGATCCTCCTTCCAAGTACACTCCGTTCAAAGGATCCGGATGGGAAATAGCATCAACAAGCCTAAGGTGAATAATTGGCTCAGGATTTTTATACTCCTCGATTATTGCGGCAATTGCTGTTCTAAGCGGTTGATGAAAACGAACAATGGCAACCGGCGACCCCCAACTATTAGCATCCCGGAGATCGGCTGTAAGGGTAGCTTCTCTGCGAACTTCAGGTGCAACGTAACTTATTGCATCCGATGATCCTTCTAAGCGTCTACCTAACAGTGCATCCGGTACAGTAACAAAGTGTCGAGGTTGCTGCCGCATTTTTACAATTACTGCAAATGATGAACTACTTGCAATACTTCTGACAATTTCAAACACCGCTTTCCCATCAGACAGTGAGCCTCCAACAAGCGAATCCCTAAGAGTATCATTCAAGGGAGCAAGTTGAACTTGAGCAGTTCCGTTTGCTAAATCAGTAGTCACGGAAATAATGCGAGATTTCACTTGAACTACTGAGGTTGATGCCCTAGCATATACTTTAAAATGGGTTATGTCGGGAATAGCAGATGCATTGACAATGGGCCAATCAAAACCTATATAAATGCCGAAATTAATATCTGAGTGCTCACGCAACCACGCTGCATGAGCAGTTGTCATAAATGGGTCTTGCGAAGAACTACCAACTTGCGGTAATGCGGCCCGGCTCAAAAAAGCGCCGCGAACCGCTGATGGAGGCGGTGGGGCAAGCAAATCCCAGACCTCTGATTCAGGAGTTTGGACTGGTAGCGATGGGCGGTTAAAAAGATCAAGACCAATGACTCTCCAGACATGAAATCCATTAGGTACGGCCATGTCTATACATCTTCCTTCATCAGGAGATGTCGCCGGAACTGCTGGCCCAATTTGTGCGAAGTGGGAGAGGTCGGCAAAATATGCGGTACGTGCGACACTATCCAAATTAGATGGGGCGCTAGAACGTTCAACAAAATAGCGGACTGCATGATCAGCCAAATGAGTCGGGTTTGATGTCGAAGAAGGTAAAAGCGGCCAACGAATTACCACTGTTGATGATGGTCTTGCTGTCAGACGGTCCTCAGTGATGACAGGGGCCGGAGCGAGTACTTCGGTATAGGGCGTTGAGCCTGCCGGAAGTAGAAAAGGACTTGGAGGGCGAAGGGACATTGGTGCAAGAACCCAATTATACTCCTCTTCTCGCCATTTGGCTGTTATGCCATAGATATGTTTTCCGGTGGCAGGTATTGTCCTATCCCAATACAGAAGACCCAATATTTGCGCCATCCATGGCTCCAGAGCAGCAACTGATAACAGATCTAATATTGGTATACGCAAGTTTAGGGGACTACCACTTTCCGAAGGCCCTTGACCTTCCCTGACAAATAGTGCATTTGGATCTGACATAGTTTGGGTGATCCATCTGGAGAGTTCAGCTCCTTCACCATTGTGCCCGGGCGGCAGCCTTCTGCTAATTTCAGCTGGATCAGTTAACGGCCGCAAATTCGCGATAAATGGGGAGGAAAATAAAACCTGACCATCGTTGATCAATTCATATACGCATATTTCATCTATACTACTATTGATGAGTTGAATTTCTAATCGAGCTATTTCCGGCCCATCAATAAAAAGTTCAGTTGATACTTCAAAGCCTACATTTGATGTTGTAATTACTAATCCATCAGGACTGTAAGCAACACAGCTAAACTTGGCAGGCCTTCTAGTTTTGGGGGCAAGTCTAAAACGCATAGCAAGAACAGGTTGATCATTGTGTATAGTGCAAAAGCCAGCAAGGGTAACCTGTTCACCGACCGTTGCGACTCCTGTTCTTGAAATGAAGTCAATCCACATTCCAGCAGCTAAACGAAGTGGCAAGACGGAACTGGACTGTAATTGGTTTAGATAAACACAGCTCATCTTTGCAGCTGAGTTTATTGGTAAACGAAAGATTTTATAGGAATTTGGCCAACCTTTAGGTTCCGATGAAGAAACACCCTCTCCACGCAGAAATGTCCCGGCAGGAAGATTCCAACGAAGTCCGGCGCCTGCTGGCCATCCATAAGCCGGTGCATTTATGCCAAGTCCCACGGCAGAAAGTACAAAACGGTTACGCATCTTCGTTGTTGATTTCTTGGTGATAAATAATGATCCCTACATTTTCTGCAGGCTCTGCTCCAAAAACCATAGAAGCTGATGGTTGAGGATCAACTGAATTTTGGGGCACTCTTGTATATCGAAAAAGCAATGCTACAGGCCGCGAGGGATTTATTGTTTCCGGGACACTGAGTAGCAGCCGACTCTTATCCGCCGATCGGATAACACTTGGAATATGAAGATCTGTTCTTGTATGTAAGTGATCGCCTAATTCGCGACCTGTAAGATTTCTAGCCGGTGCAACGCTTGTATCTACATTAGGTAGAAGTCCTATGGTCAAACAATTGAAGTCCATAGATTGTGGCAACTCAATTAGTAGGACTATTACCCGATCTCTTCCCCTAACGATCACGGTTTGGAGTTCGCCCGGCATGCCCGTTCGCGGAGCTAGTCCGAGGTTGTTAAGAGCTGCATCAAAAAGTCCTGTTTCGATCGTGGGATCAAAAGGAACGAAAGAGCGCATGTTATTGATTATTGGCATAATATTCTCAGAACACGTTATAATAGGTCCACGCAATCGACCACGGGTTATTAATTCAGCTAAATGGCAATACCTGCCAGTTGTAAATGTAAATCTGTACAACTCTCTCACTGCATCTCGATTACCTCCCAACAGAACCGCATGATAGCGTCGTTGTGGATATAAAGCAGAATTCGCCGGCATTTCAGCTATTAGTCTAGGGTCATTAGGTATTTGGATATCTATTACACAAGGGGCGGCAGCAAACGCTTGTTGTCCAAAGCGTTCATGCGCCCTTAAAGTGGCATTCCTTGCTTCCTCCCATTGCAGGCGTAAAATAAGAGGGTGGTTCTCCTCCCCAAGCTCGTCCGGGATTACGGCCGGCCGATCGTCTTCTTCGCGTAATTCGAGCCGTAACGCTGTGGTCGGCCAAGCATACATACCGGGTAGATAATTTCTATTAAATTCCACAGCAAATCCGTAAGAACGGAAAACTTCTTTTTCGTCCCCAGAGGGAGCAGTAGCTCGTACATAAAGATCAAGAGAGTCAAGTTTGTCATTTAGCTGATAAGCCCCGGGAGGCCCTGAAGTCCTAAAATAGTACGTATGTGACCATTCACTAAACCCTGGAGGGATACTAGTATTCTCTTGCCGACAACGTACCAGAATTTTGTAGCGTGTATTTGGTTCCATGATGCGTTCTGAACCTGAAAACTCACGATGCAGGTTTTGAAAGCGCCTTGCATCCCGGGCTGCACGTTCAATCGTACGCTCATCGCGCGCTGATACCCAGCAGAACTTTCTTATAGCCGCTGCAGTTGGAAGATTATGAAAAGCCTCGTCTTCTCCAATGCGAACAGATCCCGACCTGTTTTTACCATCGATTTGCGCACAACGAAGAAGCAAAAGCCTTGCTGTTCGTGCATCTAAAACCGCTCGTTCTAAAGAAAGGACTCTAGAGCCCTTTGCAGCGTTTAAATTCAGAACAGCAATAACGCCGGTAAATGCATTACTAGCAAGTTGATAGCTAACTCTACATGGTCCCGTATGATTTTTGCTTTGAACGAAATAGTCGTTTGCGGCATCAGCAACAGCGCTAAACAAAGAATCTGTACTCAATTTTGGGACGCTTAGTAATTCCACAAGCCTCCTACTTTCCCCTTTATCATTAACACACTTTGCAAAATCAATTGCATAAGGCAGTAACGACTGTGGAATGATGATAACTGAAATCTTATCAGGTTCATTTTTACTCAGCCGTAGGGCTATCCGGTCATTTATGAAAACCGGCTCTTCGACTAATTCGAGAGCACCTTGATCTTTGAGCAGAAGTCTTTCTAAAGCTAATAATAGGTCTTCAAGATAACGAAGACAATCAGTACCAAACTTTAGAGGGTTTAGGACAGTTGGTACATTCACCAGGTCCTCTCTAAATTCAGGAGCAACAGCAGTTGACGATAATCCTTTTGTATCAAACTGAACTCTGGTGATCGGTTTACTTATACTTGATTTGAATTGTATGGTAGACTCATTGGTCACCTCATAGCGACCAATCAAATCAGTTCCGCTAAAGCCAGTAATTTCCATTGGTGCTACTCCCGTGGTCGCAATTTCAATTTCGCAAGCTGGGTTGTCAAGATCAAGAACAAGCCTCGTCGCCGGACGCAAACTTAAAGCCTTACGCGGTTCACTACCTTCAATTATCTTCACCACACTCGGATGAATAGCTGTAAAAACCCCCGGGCGGTGTACAAACGACCTGCTAAAGCGTTTGCCTTCAGGTTGATCGCTAAAGTCCGCACAAATCCGTGGTGCTGTCTTTGGTCCAACACAAATGTTCTGTGCTCTTTGTCCTAACATAGAACGCCTATACGGATCTTGTGGATCGTCTCTAAAATGAAAGCCATAGCGGTTGAATAGTTCAAACTGCATAGCGGCATCTCTGCCTTCACGATCAAGCATTGGCCGCCAGCTTCCCCAAACCGCACGTTGGCTATTTTCCTCTTCCGTGAATGGTGCATCCGGATCCGTGGTTTGAGCAATAATTTCCCAATGGTTCTCCACCCATCGAGATATTTGAGCTGTTATTAAACGAGAAATAAATCGTCCAGGGATACCGGGTAATTCTTCTCCCATTTGACCCAATGAACCAGGTTCTGCCAGAGCTGATGGCATCGGTATGCTCACCACAGAACCTGCGGCATCTATAGGCCTGCTAAAGCGAATTACTGGCCTTGCATCAAGCGGGATCGGTATTTCACGATCCAGTTCAACTGGTAGGCCGTCTGCACCATTTCTTTCCAGAGCTTGAAAAGACCTTCCTGTTATTTCGTCGACTAAGTCAAACCCTGCCATCGGATCAACCCAAGGAGCTAACGTTGCCTCTTGTCGCCAGCGAAATTCTACTTGAGTAGCGATCTCAGGGATAGGCCAGAACAAGGTTATTCGGATGCGTAAAAGACCGGAGACTTCTAAAGGATTTGGTGCCTGACCACTAAGTTGCGCTACTACAGACAAGCCAATTCCAACGCCGAAAATTGTTAAGCGGAGTTCGCCGTCAAGCCCTAAGAAGCCAGCTAATTGTATTGGTTGCCAAAAGATTTCAACACGCTCTTCCAATCGTACACGCATGGTCAGTTCGACAGGACCAAAACGCCATGTATTGCCAAGTTGCACCGTTGCCCCTTGCCGTAAAGCACGGGGATCTAACATTAGATAAAGCCCGGCTTGAAAAAGTGCTAAAATGCGGGCAGTGACCCTTTTGGACTCGGGTTCATTTCGTCCAATATATAGGTGCCAGGCCGACGGATCCTGAAAACTAAAAAACGCCTCCGCACTGCCCGTAATTTCCAATACTCGAACTAAGGTAAACCGAACATCAAGACCTACCAGCAGTTCTCCCCTCAGTAAATCAAGAATCACGACAGCACGAAATGGTGGATCCGGAGGAAACTCAGCCCTTCGCCGGATCGCCGCAGCTCGACCTTCCAAGAATATAACAGGTCCAGGTAAGGTGACAACGAGTAGTAATTCTGCCGTTAACACGTATCCATCATCAGTGGCGGTTCCAACTGTTACCCCTGCTCCGAAGACCCAAGTATTTGCTCGTGGTTCCCACTTTTGGCGTAAAGCTTCTGGGCTATCGAAACCAAGTCCTTTTGGAGAACGAAGATACCAGCCATCAAACCATGGTTCATCAGCAGAGCGCTGAACTGCCCAGTTTTGACCTGCTAGTGCCCGTCCTCCATAAAGAGCGAGTCCCGTTGAAAGTAGTGGTAGTCCGGCCGGCAACTCCAGCCCCGCGCGGAAAAACCAGTAGGTAAAATCTGACCGCCAGCCTACAACAAAATCTGCAAAAATTCGAAGCCCTCGTAAACCTTCAAATGTGAGATCAAGTCCACCTGCAAATTCATCATTGCGAAAACCAATGGCACCATTTAGACGGAATACCCCAGGAACCCTTCCATTAACGGCTACTGCGTCACAGCGTAATTCCGTTTGGTTGGGGTTAGCCGTATGCCAACAAACGCGAAGATTTTCAAAAGTTGCGGCCGCAAGCCCATCGGCAAGTGCAACTCCTCCTGAGAAACCAAAGCCGGCCCATAGACCATCACTTCGTTGTTCATTTCCAAAGGTGATGGCTCTTATTTCTGCACCGAATCCTCCAAGTACCACACGCAAAGGTTCTTCCAAACGCAAATGGCCTCCAGGTAAAACGACTTGTCCATTAGCGTCTATTCGTAACCCTCTAATTGTTATTGTTGGCCAGGTTACTCCAGGAACCAACAATCGTATACTGCCGCTTACTTCCACACCTGCAACGCCTTCTACTCGACGGAACGCCAAACTTTCAACAGTTAGATCAAATAGGTTGTCCCTACGGATTCGGATGAGTTGCTCTCCCCGTCGATCACTTCCGAGGCTAATCGCCAGATCCCCACCTGTCGAAAAGGAGGCAGATACTGGTAACCAATTTTGAACATTCGAGTCACTGAAGAATGGCAACTTTAAAACAAAGGTTAGCTGAGAAGCCACCGGAACAGACTGACGGAATGTAGCAGAAACGCTTCGAAGCCTGCAATCAATACCAAAGAGGCGAAAACCAGGTAAACGATCATTGGCTAATCCTTGTGCAGCTCCTAATGTGATAGCTCCAGCAAATCCTCCAGCAGTAAAAGAACATTCTGAAAGAGTTGCTGTGAGGTTACTTACGGGACTACCATCCCTAACAAAAGCTACTGAAGCTCGTCCGATACGAACACCTCTTTCCGCTGGGGTTGTAGCTTCATCCAAAGCAATCTGCCAATCTGCAAAATCGTGTAACAAAATACCAGTGCTACCTAGCATTGCTCCTGAGCCGTTAGGGAAGGCGCTAAGCTGGGGTGTATTTAGAGAGACGGCAGGAGTGGCTAAATCAATTGTAAAACCGGTCTGCAGCCCTATCTCAATACCTTGTGGTTGATGATCGGGGCCCTCTGCCCGGCGCCAGCCCCGTTCATTTAACCGCCAAAGCTGTATAAGCGAAGGTGGAAGAGACAGTCTTATTGGAAAACGCGCTAGGGAAATAGTTGGTCGCGGGAGAGAACGAAAACCGGCTGTGAAAGTTGTTATACTACCCTCCTCCGTATCTCCTTCTCTTGGACTAGTTCCGGTATGAAGTGTTAGACCGGGCAAGAACGGAAGTGCAAGGCGAAGCTCATCCAGTACTGCGACGTCGAGTTCTACACCTACCGGGAGTCCTCGATCATCTCGCAAAACCCTGATACCAGCAATACCGATCTTGTCAAGCGTTTCCCCGAGATCAGGAGCACTACCTAAAAAAGCTGGCCACGCTCCGGCAATTACATCGCCCAGTGGTACGTAAATAGCAGGCATACATCAATGAATGATTACATGAGAGATCGGGATTATCTATCCACCAAGCTGGACATCCAAATATGTTATCAACTACAAAAGCAATCTTACTACCGATTGCAACCAGCTAGAGTTAAGATTCATTAGGAGCACTGTCCTTTGCGAGGTAACGGACCACATTATTTTCAAGAAAATAAACTGGCAGGCAATTCATAATTGTATTACCTCATTGTTGCCTTCCGATAAGGACTCTAGTTATTTGTTACAAAATTGTACCGGTAAATCTTTTCACGACTTCTCTGAGAATTTCAATAAGGTAAGCCATTCTTAAATTCCAAGAGGAGGAAACCAAGACCTAATCTGAATAACAAAATAATATCTAAAAATGATAGTTCCAAGAAGCGAGGTATTATTTTGTATCGGAGTACTCTTCTTCTCGATACGCATCTATTCTCTTTATTGCACTGGAAGAATAATCAATTGAGGGATACTTATTCATTGTTTCAACTGTCTTTCGAAAACTGGTTTTCTCAATCTAATTCCATCCAAAGCATTGCCATGGCAAAGTTCCAAGGTCGAAAGAAAGAGCAGCACAGAAGAATTGATCTGTGAACTCGAATTTCTGCTGTTATCTGATCGGCTTCCTTCCCAGAATACATGTAGGAATTATCAATTAAGAAATGTAAATTCATGCTATGTCTGACATCTACATGAATTATGTTGAGAGTGATAAATGATCTATCTCAGCTTATGAGAGGTGTTATTGGTAGACCGCAAAATCTTAAAAGTTTGGCATCACACGCCCTCCGCAACTTATACAAAGGTGACGAATAAAGGATAAATGCGACTTTACAGCCCTTCTCAGTTGCGCATTTAAGCGCTTAAAAGAAGTAAGACAGTATAATCTATACTGTCTCACAAGCAATTATAAGCGCTCTTGATGATGTGGTTTTCTTCAGGAATTGACTATTCGGTTATACATCCATGATGTTAAAGGTGTTGGTTTTTCTCAGCAGAGATTTTAGTAATTCGCCTTCATACTGCCCTGCACGTTCCAGGGCATGAAAGCAACGGACCAGGTGAACCGAAATCTACATGAGGGTACTTTTCTAGTAGATTAAAAATCGCGGGAACGGGCGATTGGCTCGTATTTCTTATATTTATGAGTTAGCGGAAAACTTAATTGCAACCCATAATGAAAGACAAGTTTGTATTCGTTATAATGCCTTTCAGTTCAGTCTTTGACGATATATATGGCCTTGGTATAAAGGCGGCTTGTAATGAACTAGGGGTTTATTGTGAGAGAGTTGACGAACAGATATTTTCTGAAAGCATCTTGGATAGGATTTATAATCAATTAAGTAAAGCCGATATCATCATCGCAGATATGACTGGCAGAAGTCCAAACGTCTTCTACGAGACAGGGTTTGCTCATGCCCTTAGAAAAAAAGTTATTTTATTAACGCAAGATGCAGATGATATACCCTTTGACCTTAAGCACTATTCCCATATCGTTTATGGAGGTAAAATAATAAAATTGAAAGAAGAACTTGTAAAGAGGATTGATTGGTACATAAAAAATCCATCAGAGCAAGAGCTACCTAACGCGTCTAATTTGGAATATTATTTTAGAGGAAAAAAGCTTGAAAACAATTGTACAATTCATATCCCCAAAGACCATCCTTATTTAATTTCTCAAAAAAAGTCCAACTCGACAGGTATTATTAATTTTCAGCTCGACATTTATAATCCCAATAACCGACTTTTAACGGCTGAACAACAAATTACAATGACTGCGCCGAGCATCTTTTTTGAAAACAACAATCCAGATGTCAAAGTAATCAGACTCCCTGATGGAAGATATATGCATATTCATGAGGACAGAATATTTGAACTCTATCCTCAAATGTGGGATTTTATATCTTTCGAGTTTATGGGAGCATGGGAAATGCAATCAATTAGCGAACCATTTGTATTAAAAATCCACAACACAATTGATATCCATGAAATCGTTGTTAATATCGAGTTGAGTAACTGAGGTCTTACGCTAATCGAAGGAGCCCATTCAAGCTATGGCGAGGATAGCTACAAAGATATCTTATTGGGGCTTACCTAAAGCGCTTTTTAGGTTTTTAACCGATTGTAAGAGCTTATTTGCTATCTGAAGTTTTTCAGAAAATAGAGTGCCTTGAGGTAACTGGCCGGGTATGGCCTTGCCTATATTTTAGACGTCTTTGTTTTCGGATCAGGATTTTGCCCCGCTTTCATGAATTCAAAAGTACCCTATTACCTTCTTTTAACCAAAAAGCCATTATAAGTTTCACCTTTTTTTAAAGGTTCCGAGCTTGCCCTATTTTTAGCTCAAGGAGGATATAACCAGCATCCTTAATTTCTTCTAAGTTATTCGAAATGTGCATTCTGTACAACCTTGTTTTAACCAACGTATCTCCTGTTATATGTATCCATTGGTGACGAAAAGCTTCTGTATAGTGTTCGACCACATCGGTTATAGATGCCCAAAGTTTTTTTTTTGTGTCGTGGTTGTCCGTAATATTATGGAAGGTAACCCAACCTTTGATCTCGTCTCCTAAAAAGCTAGATTGTAAATGTTTGGCTCGATCGTAGGCTGTAACTCACCACCTTTGTAATCCTTCCATTTGGCCCTTCGCTAATGAACCAATACCTATCGTCTCGACCTTCCTGCTCGCTAACTTCATATTTGTTTAAATCCATTTCTAAAAGTACTGGACAGAGCCATGCGTTTATTCGGACGTTATCCCCAGATGTGAAAGGTGATCCATTTATAATAGCTTTTTAGATCTTGTCACCCGATCCGGTGCCATAGTTATTAAATGAGACGCTATTGGCTATACTGTCTCATTTTTCCGATAATCGTTTTTCAACCCAAAGCTCGTTATCTTTAAATTCATGATTTTCAGGGAATCTGCTAACCAGTTCAGCAAAGTGCTGCTTTGCAAACTGATAATAGATTTTTGCTTCATTTTTATTTTGTTTTTGCTCAAACACTGAAGCCAAGTCAATGTAAGAAATAGCCAATCAATTTTTGAAAAAAGCATTTCTCGGATAAGCTTCATAGAGTTCTTCAATTAATTTTGTTTCATCTTTGTAATGAGCTAAAGCTTTGCCGAGGTTGCCTAGTGAAGCCTGTGTCTCGCCGAGTTTTAAGTAGGAAATCGCCAATCCATTTTTAAAATCTACATTTTGAGGATAGCTTTCATAGAGTTCTTTACTTAATTCAACGTCCTGTTCATAGAATGCTAAGGCTTTGTCGAGATTCCCTAACGCAGCGTGTGTCTCACCGAGTTTCTCGTAAGAGACAGCCAAGCCGGTTTTAAAATCCACATTTTGAGGATAGCTCTCATAGAGTTCTTCGAATAATTCCGTTTCATCTTCATATAAAGCTAAAGCTGTATTGAGATTACCTAGGGCAGTGTGTGTTTGGCCGAGTTTGGAGTAAGAAATAGCCAAGCCGTTTTTGAAATCGACATTTTCAGGGTAGGCTTCATATAGTTCTATTTCCAAACGATTACAGTTTTGGTAAAAAGCTAGCGCTTCGTTCATGTTGCCGAGAGCAGTGTGTGTTTCTCCGAGTTTTAAGTAAGAAATAGCCAACCCATTTTTGAAATCTACATTTTGAGGATAGGTTTCGTAGAGTTCTTTACTTAATTCAATGTCCTGTTTATAGAAAGCTAGCGCTTCGTTCATGTTGCCGAGAGCAGTGTGTGTTTCTCCGAGCTTTAGGTAAGAAATAGCCAACCCATTTTTAAAATCTACATTTTGGGGATGGGCCTGGTGGAGTTCTCTTTCCAAACAATTGAACTTTCGGTAAAAAGCCATGGCTTTGTCCAGGTTGCCTGTTGTTAGATGATAATTGCCTGCTCTTTCTATATAATAGCGATAGCCGCATCTGCTTTGTCAAAGGTATTTACTGCAGCTTCAGCATACCGAGTATATAGAGCAGCTTCCTGATAAGTAGCATAAATAAAATGACCTGTTCCTGCTTCATAGGACAATCTTGTTATTAGATTATTTAAGACTCCTTTGCAGTCCTGAAGGAGATCAGGATTTTTCTTTTTTGTAATGGCCTGTATGACGGGGGCTTACCTTAAAAGAGGCATATGTATCATTGTAATCCAGCCAGCCCTTTCGTGACAGGGAAAGAAGGTTTTGTTCTAAAGTTGCTGTATCAGGTATCAGCGTTTCCAATATTTTAAATGGAATGCTCTCAGCTGGTAATACCGCAAGTAGAGAAAGTAGACTGGATTCATTCTGACTGAGCCTACTTAGCTCGTACATTGCTGAAATTATCCAATTCAGGCTTTTCTTTTAGAAGCGTATAGCCTGAAGCCTTATGAGCAGTACCTACAGCAGCAGACTTACCTAGACCAAGTAAACCCCTGTGTTGCAAGTCATCAAGCAGCTCAGTAATGCTGTAATGTATTTTAAGCCGGTTTAAATTATGCAGGTTTTTTGCCAGCAACTCAATAACTAATGTATTATAGCCAACAGCAATTAGTATTTCGTTCAGTAATACATCTTCCACTGCCTTATGACCGGGATAGTGCTTTTTAAATAATTCAAACGCTGAAATTTTCTCTAACGGTTCTATCCTATGCGTCGCTGTATGCTCAAATTCTGTGATGCGGGTAGTAAGCAGCACATGAAAATTGGCGCAACTCCTTAGGGCCAAGTAGTGATCTTCCAGCTCTGTAACCTCATTCGCATTGTCTATCACCAATAAACAAGGCTTCTTCAAATTGCGCAATGCATCTAGAAGCACCACCAGTCTTTCATTAGCAGGCATAGTTTCTTCAAAGCTGACTTCCAGCGGTATTGCCAGGGTAAGCAAAGTTTCCGAAAGGCTATTGCCTGTAAATACCCATGCCAAGTGCTGATAGGCCTCCTAGTACTTGAGGTAATAGTGTGCAGCAAGGGTAGTCTTGCCAATCCCACCTTCCCCATTTACCAACAACAACAGGTTATTACCTTCAAACAGTTTTTGGTGTACTGCTTGTAGATCATTGTCTCGGCCCAGAAAACTTTCTGAAAAAAACGGCTGTGCACCCAGAAATTTTTGTAGTTTTTTTTGCCGTATTGAGAACTGGTATCATTCAACGTGGAATCAATACTAGGGTGGATAGCTTGGAAAATAGCTCGAACAAGCTTGATCGATAGAGCGATAGAGTATTTTTATCAGCTCATCCTCACTGCTGAATTTAATTTCGTTGTGATGTCCACAGCTTGTTAATCGCCTTAAATGCAATTGCTGAGATTTTTGTTGTTCAGCCTGAAACTCGTATGAGCTATATCTCACTGCTTCCGCTGAGGGCTTCGCTATAAGTAATGTTTTTTTATGATACGCAGCCAGCCACGCTTCCCATTGCGTGTAGCTTAATTGCTCATTGCCATTCAGCGCGGGTAACAGCACAGGAAAGCGCGTTCCAAAGTCCTTATATACATGGTTGATATACTCCAGTGAAAGCGCATTTGCCATACTGCCGGTCATGTCGCCACAGATATGAATAACAGCATCACAGTGTTTAATGTATTCATCCAGCTTTTGCAATGCAGAGACGCCATAGGCAATGAAATCTTCCTGGATCTTGGTAGTAAGATTTGGCCTGCTAAAGTCCTTTCGCATAGCATCGCGGTACTGGCCAAACTCGTTGCTTACACATGAAATAAAAAGACAAACTTGTGGCATCGATTTTCATAAATAGATTTCCAGCTTAATATAAGCATTAGAAAATAAAAATTCTACTTGTGAGAGTATCGACTCTCATTTTTTGTTTTCAACAGCGGGTTACGAGCCCCCCGAATGCACATCCTAGCTGATAAAGTAAGACACTATATGAAATGCATTTTACTACCTGGCAGCGCAGAATTTCGAAGAATGATTTCCCGGGCGGCCCCACTTCTGAATATGGCTGATTAAGGCTATAACTTTACTGTGCGAGCATATTCCAAGCTATCCTGCATCTGAGTATAGAAAGAAGTTCTGACTTGCTTGAAAATTAGCTCTTGAAGGTGAGAACTCCTACGCTGTTTCATTCACCTACTTAACATAACATAAATTATAGGAATTCTTAACAGTATGATTATAAGCCAGTTATGGGTATCAATTAACATAATACTCTATGCTGTTTGTTAACCTTGGTAAACGGATGATCAATCTCGAAAAAGACGTTCGTCAAACATGTAACGCTCAGACTTGACGATTTTGATCTTGTAAAAATCCGGATGATCAGGGTTTAGAACAAAGTTAAATTCATCAGTCACTGAAGCCGATGGAACCTTTAAGGCTAAAAATTCATTTTGCTTCATCAAATCAGAACCTATGAGCTGCGTTAAATGCTCCATTTGACGCCATTCTTTTGGTAGGTTCTGTTCTGTTACGCAGAAAATGGGTGCGTCATCTGGTATTACTATGTCTAAGAGGAAGTAATTTACAGGAATAACACCTTGGCTGGTATGAACAATTAACTCAAGGTTTGCTAAGGCGCGTGACTCGCTGGTATACAAAACCGCCAAACCGATAGGATTCCATCTTCCTCCGAATATTGCTGCTCCTTTTCCGGTTAAATCGTCTTTGAACCTTTCTGCGGTGAGCCTAAACACTATCATGCTAGTATGCCATGTTGTATTCTTCCTAACTTGGTTCGAACGAGGTTTATACCTTGAGAGTTAGAGAGGAATTCAATGGGTTGCTTACCACCTAAAGCTTCTACATTGCTGTGGAGCCATTTTTTGAAACCATCTGCTCCTAAAACCTCAACCCCTAACTTATACAACTGGAAGATCTCAACAATTCTTTCGGCCGACAAGCTAGGTAGTACAGCGTCCGCTTTCTTCCATCGCTGAAGAGTTCGGGTTGTAGTGCCCAGGAAACTGGCCCAGTCGGCTAATGTAAGTGGTAGCTCTCTATAGATTTTATCGAAGTTGCTGTAACTGATACCCTCTTTTAGAAGTGCAATGATGTCTAAAGTTTGACTTTCAGTTTTAACGCTATGCGGCAAAGTTTCAATCGACTTCATAACCTGTTTTGGTAAATATACGACAAATGTCGCATAATTCTACAAACGATAGACAACCGGATGAACTGGCCGCATTACCCATCTTAAATTTAAAAACCGAACTCTACTCGAGTGCACACATGATGTCCGGGAAACTCAGCAAGAAAAAATTGTTTCTTTATCCAGGCAGCAGCCGTCTTTCTACCTCTTTCAGGATTGTGGATGCTAAATGTTCCGCAGATGGTTCTCAGAACCCTATAGGCTTACCTGGCGGTGATCAGCCTGCAGTCCCATTCCTCTGCGTGTTTTGGATTACCTCATTGGTCCTTTTTCGCTTAGGAGCCAAGCCTCGGATATGTTATATTCTTGACAAAGCCTGGCACAGTGTTCCAAGTTCGGGTAAGTTCCTGACTTGGTTTTTAACCCCGAGTAGTATGAGGGTTGAAGGCCAACGTTGCGGGCAATCTCACCTTCTGTAACGTTCGGGTAACGTTCTTTATAGATTTCCTGAACCGCTCTTAGAAATCTGCGTTTGATTGCCTGGCTGTATGGTCGCTGTCTGTGGTTTGGCAAAACTGAATCTTTCCCCTGAAATTAGGGCAATATTGACGTATAATGCTGGTCACCCCTAAACATTACTTGATCAAAGCCTTGCAGATTTCACCAGTATAATTTAATTTGATATATGTGGACTGCATTCAAGTTGTTTTGGGTTTGGATATATCTTGTAGTTTTTGGACAGGAGGTTAGCTTCAAAGAAATCTCCGTTAAAGTATTCCTGGTCTGGATACCCTTAACCTTATTTCTGCTCTATAGTATTCTTAGAATATAGCAACTTGTCGCCGCTAGCCTTATGTTCTAAATAAGATTGCTAAAAAATTTAGTATTGTTGATGCAGAACTATTAGTTTTGAAGCTAATAAAACATCCAGTTGGCTTACTATCGGGTAACTATATGGCGCAAAACAGGTAAAAAGCTTATAGGAGTTCGGGAGCTAGGCCACAGCAATGTTGAATTTGCAACAAATTATTTCAGGCTACAGGCATCAAAGCATGTTCATGATATGGTCGATATCGAAGCTGCCTTATTGTCGAACAACTCGACGGCCGTACGGAAGTACAAAGCAGCAGAAGCAAAGCGAAGAGAAGACATGAAATGGCCTGAACAAGAGGACCCATTTATTTTTCAGTCCAGAAAGGAACAAGCCAAGAATAGCAGCAAAGTCCCATGGAGCGAGTTTAAGAAGAAGGATGATAAATGAACTCCTAGGCAAAATACCTAAAGGTTCATCCAATGGTTTTTTTAGATGAGAACATGTTTTTGTACAGCAAATCTTTGTACATCGTATCAACCATCGGTTTTAATCTTATCAAGGTGAGCTCAGATGGTTGTTGACAAAAATATGTTGATCACCTTAGAACTCCATCGTCAACTGCAACACTTCCTGAGGGCAGGAGTAAATATAGCACAGTCTACCATCAACGACGGATTTTTATTCTTTCTACAAGGTTGATTAACTCACTTCATAATCACTTAGTAAAGAAAAAAGCAGCAATATTTGTAATACAGGCGAGTCCAACTATACATTCAAATATGATAAGGCCAGCTAAAAGAAAGCTATTTAGTTTGATCCTTTCATAGTCCAGTTTCAAGCTAAAAAATACAAATGCTGTAAATAGAAAGCAGTTTACGATCTTTTTCACTTTTTTCTCGAAGGTGGTAAGCCTTTCGGTATTGAGTCTTTGATCTGCCCTTACCACTTCGTCTATCCGATATGTTTCAAGTATCAATCGTTTATATAACACTATATTGATAATTGAAAACATCAAGAATAGATAAACGGTATTTCGCCAAATAAGTCCTTTGTTATAACCATAATCCCACCAATATTTTTCAACTAAGTTGACAAGATATGCATATGTTGTTCCTTGGGTTGCATATTGAAATGCCTTAAATTCTTTGTCAGCTTTAGCATAACCATCAGAAAATCCGAAGTATTGCTGCTGTGCAAGCAGTTCTCTATACATCCGGTGCTTGAACGGCATTATATTCTGCTTGAAAAAGTTTTCCTTACCCAGACTTCTATAAAGTTCATCAGTTGGCAGTGCCAACTGCACGTCAATATAATTAAATTTTATTCGCGGGATATCGCTGAAAGGGATTTCTAATAAAGATGTTTTTCTATCGGTGTTTTCGAACAACGTCAAATCCAGTGGATTTTCTTGACTGTAATGATTAGCAGTGTTATGCAGTATTACTGAGTCAGGAAGTTGTGTTCGCAAGATCATTAGGTTCTTAATCTTGCAATTATTCATATATAATCTTTTAATATCGTTTTCCATTATCAATAGTTCGCCAATTGTGTCATTTACTAGATCAAGCCCCTTCAATGAATCGTTAACTAAGTTGATGTTGTCCGACTTAATATTTCTTATCAACACATTTTTCACGTTACTCATCACAATGTCAGCGTGTAAGAAAGTTCCTTTTACAAACACGAAATCAGCTTTGGAGTTGATAATTTCTAGACCCTTCATATCGATTCCTTTGTGGACAAACATTGTGCGTCCCTGTATTTTGATGCTGTCAAGTTGCTTGCAATCTCGTCCGCACAGTTTTCCAGCATCTAAATAATATCTGCTACTATCTACATCTACATTAATACGAAAGTTGAATTTTATTCGCCGAGCAATATCTTTAATAGTCACTATATTTTGGGTATCAGGAGTAGATAGAAGATATGTCTCTTGGGAACTAGCTGTGGTTGTACAACCTACAATCATAGCTATAAATAGGCTCATCCACCTCAATTGGGAACTTATCCGATCCATTCGCATGCGTAGGCTTTTTAAGCAAGTGGCTAAATTATGCTTTCGTCGGCAAATCCATTGTAAGTTCTGCCATCTTGTTTTTGTGCTGGTGGGGATTTCATGTTGGCAACCGCTGAAGGAGTTTTTCTTTTTCCCAGACAAATTGCAACTTGCTGCCGCAGAAAGTTTCTATGTTTCCTGGCAAGTTGTTCTTAAACGACGTTGTTACTTCGTTGAGGCATCGCTCAAAAAATCGTTTATTGCAGACCTAAACCACAGTAGAGCCTTAAGCAATACGGACTTTGGAGATATCTTACTAGTTACTATTGACTAAATCCGCGCCACTTGAAATGCCCTTGATTCATGGGCCGAAAAAAATGATTCACCTTGTTTTTTTCTCCAAAAGTTTTAAAACCTTAAGTTAAGGCTTGATCAATTAGACCATCGAAGAGATTTTCTATAACATCTGTAGTGGATAGGTTGTCTTCGGCTACATTTTTTCCAAGAGCGCGAACTTTGTAATGACCTTCTTGATACTCTAGTCGATTTTCTTCAATCATTTCTTTGTAGTCCCATTTAAAGATTTTTTCAAAACTTGGTGAAGGACTAAGTTCAAGCTCCTCATTAATTCGAGATACATCTGCCTCAAGTTGATTTAGCTTTGCGATCATTATTTCTTCATCATAGATTTTTGAGAAGTCACCTTTTGCTAACCGAGCATCGATTTCACCTCTAAGCCAGAAGGAGTCTATAACCGCCTGCAAATTAGCGCCGTGCTTTCTTCTAAACGATTCATAGCTTTTGCTGTGTTCATCAAATAATTCTTTGACCCTCAAGAAGTCATCTTCGTACTCCGCTATCTCGAACATTCGCCACACGATCTTGTCAAAGTCCTCATCTATAAGTTTTGCTATTTGTACTTCTTTGTCTTCAAGAACTGTTATTAATGTAAAAAGGTCTTGAAATTGGTTGTACAGAACACTCGAAAATTCAATGTATGGATAAATGGTTGAAATATAGGTACCTACATCCGAAAGAGGAAAATGCGTTAACAAAAATGAACAAAGGTTTAGTTCGTTGGATTTCCCAACATTGATCGGCTTCAACACCTCTAGACGCGGAAGTATATGCTGCATCAGCTTTTTCCTTGAAACCTTGACTTTTGAAAGGGTTCTTACGAAGAATAAATCATTAAACAGAACGTTCAAAGAATTAATATTGCCGGGGTCAGGTTGTTCTTGCAATTTAAACGCATGTTTAAACTGATCAGTATAGAGCAAGCTTCTTAAGACTTGATCTACTTCTTCTTCATTAGATGCAAGGTAATTGCTCATAAAATCAGCAAAGGACGGATTATAGAATTCTAAATAACTTGTCTCGAGTCCTGCCCTGCGATGAATAAAGCCGCCCAAAAGATCAAAAAGCGTACGAATGAATAAGTTTGGACCCTTCTGAAATCCGTTTGTTTTAACTTCATAACGGACGCGTTCGTTAAAAGCTTCCTGCACCTGGTGCTCCGGCGTCCGCGCCGGCATTGTAAATAGCGTCTGCAGCAAAAACTTTGCTGCATCACTAAGCTGAGATTCATAAGGGTCAAGCCATATATCTTCAGGCTTATCGAGCTTTTCCAGAATAAATTTGTGATAAGATTCCGCAGGTACATTCTTCAGCCTAATCACGTCCGTTATATATTCAATCAGTCTTGGGTTGTAGTTGGGGTGTTTAACAATAGTTTGATAGCTCTTGTTTGACATAAATATCTTTAGAAATGCCACATCCAAGCTTGAATGGTATACATGATTATATAGAATTTGCGCTTTATGTAAGTCGTTGTAGTGTGAAATATGGATTTCATGTTTGGCGAGATCCAATGTCGGGTTTTTCAGTTTTTCAAAATCTGCTCGTGCCTGGTTGAGAATTGTTGTTCGTGTAGTTAAGATGAGGCGTTTATTTTTAGAAGTCCTTACCCGGCCTATAAAGTTTAGCAACATGGCATCATGGTGGGGAGAATGTTTTATTCGTAAGTAATTGGCGCCTAGAAAATCATCGAAGAAGAATAATTCTTTTTCATCATTTGTTAGCAACTTCTCCGCATCTGTTAAATCAGATAGAATGTAAGTAAACCGAAATCCTTCAGCCAGATGCTGAAAAGAAATAAAGTTCGCTAGCGACGTTTTTCCAATTCCGGGCTCACCAGTTATAATAAGAAAATGATCCTCGTTTATGATCTCTACGGCATTGCTGTATTTTTCATTAGCTACGAACAAATGTATACGATGCTGAATATCTTTTATCTTGTCAATGGAGCGTGAATGAATATGAGCATTCAAAACCTCGTTTAGAACCTGCAAGCTGGCGAGATAGACCTTTGGATGCAAGCGCAGCACCTCTGGAAACCGGGATATGCTGTTATTGACATCATCCTCTCCGTAAATGTCAGCACTGCTTACAATGAATTTTGAAAAGACTGCCCTTATTTTATCCTTTTCTCCAGGGTTTAATGGAACTGATGTAATTAAAATGTAACGAGACGGGTTTAACTTAATCACTTTTGCCAGCTCTTCCCTTTGAAGCATGTTTAACAGCTTGTTGAACCCGCTGCCTTTATAGTGCTTGGCTTGAACTATAATTCCATTGTCTTCTTCAGAAACACTGTGCCGTAGATCAATTCCTTTGTCTTTTCCTCTGCGAAACGATTCGAAGCGTACCCCCATCTCTTTTTGCAGCAAGTCACGTGAAAGTTCCTCAAATTCCTTATCATTCAGTTTTTCAAGCTCGTAAGTTGCCATAGAAAGCTTCTGTTTGTTTAATATTAAGATTTGATAACTGGTCATAGATTAACATAGCCGGTTCAAATTATGAGCTAGACCACCTAATTAGCTATGGCTGAACTTGATAATAATTCAACTGACGAACCGCGGAGCTGGAAAAACGGTAAAAAGCGGATAACATTCTAATCAGCCAACCCCAATGGAGGATGATTTCCCAATCAAACTGCTCATTTTTAGCTTTGTCATCCGGACGGAGTTTGGACGTTCTAATGCTAAATACAGGTATCGCTTTCAGGTTTTCTGACGGCACCTCGAAATCAACTATCTGCTTATTTCTTCATCCGCCAAATCATGTTCTAGCCAATGAAGAGCCGTTTCAAATGACACAAACAGCGGCATCCTTACCACTACAGAAGCGATCGCACCCTCGTAATTGACTTACGTCAATGCTCAACAACTACTTTACTTGTGCGCACTCCCCCAGTATCGATTACTTTGATGATGTATATACCCGATGGCAGATGAGTTAAATTGATATTTTCCTCTAGGCTAACCTTAGCAGAACTAACTTGAATTGGCCTATGCTCAATCAACTTCCCATCTGTATTGAAGACCTGCACTGATGCCTTACCTAGTTTGAGATCCTTCAATTGAACCCTGAAGTTTCCCCGGTTGGGATTTGGATACACCACGATGTTTTCCTTTCGCAACAGTACTTCCGCGGAGTTTTTTGTTTGTGTTATTAGGAGATCGCTTGTATTTATAGTATTCGGTAAGGTTTTACAAATCCCATGCGGATCCTGTAAGACGACATGAGCTGTCGCAGTTGCAACATTTCCACTTAGATCCTTGGCAGAAATTGTAACGATATGGTCTGATGATGGCGCTGATGTTCCGAACTTGAAGGTTCCGGCAAGATAGGCAGGTAAGTTTCCGGGACTACTTGAATGATTTGGAAAACTAAAGCCTTCTGTTATGTTTTCGCCCCAGTAGGGCGTATTTACAAATTTGATCAATCCCGCACCATCTTGCTGAGTTGGATATGGGCCGCCACTGTACCCAATGTTGCCATTTTTTTCATTCTGGTTGTAACCTTTCGCTACTACAACATACTCTCCTTCTGGCAAGAATACCGGGGTAATGTTTGTAAACCGGTAATTAGACGAATAGCTATCCGCATTACCAACTACGATGGTGTCAAGGCCCAATACAATAGAACGTGATTGTTTATCGAAAATCGCAACTCTTACTCCTCCATTTTGCGTGCCCTTGACCCCATTACCCTGATGGTCAAAGGCACCTAATTGACTGATGATGATGCCGGAACTGTTTACGGCAAACTCCAAACCGAGTTCGCCCAAAAACTCCTGATTTCCAGTCGATGTAGAGGACATATATGCCTGGTACTTCGATTGATTACCAGAATAACTAAAGCTTCCAGCGAGGTAAGCAGGAGAGGTCAGGCTTGCAGAATGATTCGGAAAGCTAAAGCCTTCAGGAATATTTTCCCCCCAATAGGCAGTAGTGCCAAACGTAATAGCCCCGCTGCCTGAGTCCCCCAGGGGATATTGGCCATCATTATAACCGACATTGCCGTTTTTCTCGTAAAGATTGTACCCTTTTGCAACGATCACATAGGTGCCCTTTGGTAAAGAAATTGGAGCAATCTTCTTAAAACGGTAGTTCGCTGTATAGTAATCTCCTTTACCTACAATTCTAACATCTAACCCAGGGATGGGCTTTTGAGTTACCTTATTGAAAATAGATACCCTTATACCTCCATCTTGTGTACCAGTAATACCGTTTCCCTGATCATCGAAGGCGCCTAATTGATCCACAACGATACCATCCGGAACGTTTACTGTAAAGTCTAGCCCTAACTCGCCATAAAAATCTTGATTACCCGTTATTGTATTTGCAATATAAGCCTGATGGTTCTCACCCGAACTGATACTAGCACAGGTAAATGTGTTAGGCGTTACCGTAATGCTCGAACTATCAAGGGAACAATTGTCAAAAATCCTTTGGATAACATCAGAAGGCTTTATGTTAGCTTGGCCGGATGCATCCAAAGAAATCATCACATTTTTTGTTGTAATTGACGGTGGCGTAAACTCATTTGAACAGTCCAGAGTGGGTTCGTCATTCTTGTAGGCAACAATTGCGAATTGCGTACTCACGGAACCATACCCTGCGAGGTAAATTCGATTCGGGGCTACTTTCATTGCTAGGGCAAAGTCATTATGAGCCGCTGCAGTTCCTAAGTCATTTACTACTATCCCGCCATTACCGAATGTCTGGTCCAGATTTCCGTTGGTCTCATACCGGGCCGCTGCAAAGTCGGAACTGGTTCGATTGTCGTAAGAACTGCCACCGGCTACAATTTTGCCATCGTTTTGAATTGCAATTTCCTGGGCATATGACGCTGATTGAATCCTGGTATTGACTACCCCGTCTCCATCAAAGTTCAGATCAAGGCTACCGTCAGAGTTGAACCTGCTAAGCAAGAAAAATCCACTGTCGGGATAACCTCCTACGACAATCTTTCCATCATTTTGTAACGCTACACTGCGAGCCTGTCCCCTAACTGGACCGGCAAGTTTACCATCCCCGTCAAAACTGACGTCAAGACTACCATCGGTGTTGTACCTCACAACTGCTACATTGAAATAAGGGTTAGCCGTAGCATTATCACCTACTGCTATTATCTTACCGTCCTTCTGGATCGCCAGTGCATAAGCAGCATCACTTTGTGATGCAGGCGAAATCTGAGTGGTTACTATTCCACTTCCGTTAAACGTGTTATCGAGACTTCCATTGGGATTATATCTCACTAACGCAAAACGGCTGTTTGCCCTACCTACAACGACTATCTTTCCATCATTTTGTATTGCAATAGCATGTGCATAGCTGTCGCCTCCAAATAGCGTTATGACTATACCGTTACCGTTGAAAGTCTGATCAAGACTTCCATCGACATTATAACGGGCAAGAGTGATATTTCTGGGATAATCATTAACACCACTACTCCACCCGGCAGCTACAATTTTGCCATCATTCTGCACGGCAATTGCTAAAATCGCACTGATTGATTCAATAAGGGTAGTCACTTTACCATCTGCGTCAAAGCTATTATCAAGACTTCCATCCAGATTGAACCTGGCAAGGGCAAAGTCTAGTACGCGTGTATTATTAATGGATCCTTGAGTAGAACCACCAGCCACTATCTTACCGTCTTTTTGTATTCCGATATCACTAATCTGGTCGCTTGTATTTGATCTGATTGGGATAAGAACTTTTCCACCGTTACCAAAGGTTGGATCCAAAGTGCCGGGTTGAGCGCAAAGTCCGTATGATAAAAAAGTAAAAAACAGCAGGGTAAGAAACGTTTTCATATGGAGGGTTTGAAAGGGTGTACTTGTAAATTAAGCTATTCGAACGGTTGCAAACGGAAGTTTGATAAATTGTTCGCTACTTACGGATAAACTCCTGGAGGTGCTTGGCTCCGTGCCATTCCTGCCTTCTCTCCCATTCATACATGCCTCGACTTTGCGATGTGGGTGGTATGATCCGGCATGCTGAGTCTCGCCCGTACCGTCGTTTCCTAGATGAGTATTGCAGCGCTATTAATGAACTTATAGTTTCCTGTTATAACATTACTTTACCCGCTCAGCCTATTCGTTCGTCAAATGCCTGGCACACTTTTTCAACAAACATTGCCAGCCATGCTCGTTGCACAGGCATCTCCAGAGCCTCCTCTAAGGCTTGTCTGAGTGCCATTAAGGCCTTTTCTTCCTTCATGGACTCACTCAACGCTCTGCCAAGGGTATGATCCCTCAAGACAAACAACAACACGCCGGGCTCTTCTACTTTTTGAACCTAACTCCCAGAAGGGAATAATTTGTCACAGCTGTCTTGCAAGTATCAGTAAAATCATTCCTTTTCAATATGATTACTGCCGATCTGAGTACTAATCAGGCTTGCAAGCAAACTTGACAACTCCCGTTGGAGATCTTCTCCCTTGTTAGAGTTATACCAATTCTGTAACTCAAATTTCATTTTTTCAAAATCAACTTCATTTTTAAGTAGTTCAGCGTACAGCTTTTGACAATCTTTTGGACGAGGTCCCCAGGTTCCCAAATCATTACCTTGCTCGTCCTTTATAATAAGTCTGGGAATTGATTTTGTGTTTTGGAAGAGGTAATGTTCAATCCTATTAGGCGGTGCATCGCGTAATTCATAGGATGTAGTTATCAAGGGGTTTTCCTTTGCAATCATTTCAATGAACGGGATATTGTGAGCTGCATCGCCACACCAGGGTTCGGTGATAATGATCCAATTTTGAGGTCGGTCTATTTTTAAAACGATGTTGATGATTTCATTTGTAAGTTTACCGGTCTTAAACCAACGGTTCATACGTGACCAATTCAACTTGGTATAGTCCATGTAATCCGCGTTGTTATAAGGTGCCTGATGTTCTGTGCTGGCTTGGTCCAAGATACTTTTGAAGTAGTCGCTGTATTCTTGAAATTTCATGAAGGTGGTGTATGTCGGTGTTAAAGGTTAAACGGAAGTTGGTATCATCATGCTAAAATATTCGAACCTGTTACCAACGGTGGTTCACTGTCGGGATTGTTTTGCATGTCAATCTGCAAGCTCCAGAGGTGGTAGGTTTTCCCATTCATACCTCTCGTTTTTGGCCTTGTCGTCCGGACGAAGTTTGGACGTTCTAATGCTAAATACAGGTATAGCTTCCAGATTGTCTGACGGCATCTCGAAGTCAAGTATCTGCTTATATTCTTCATCCGTCAAATCATGCTCTAGCCAATGGAGAGCCGTTTCAAATGGTACAAACAGCGGCATCCTCCACTTGTTTTCCCCTTCACTATGAATTTGCTTCATTAACCCATTTGCTGCTCGTGTCACGACTGTATATGTCCACTTTTTGGTGAGTTCTCCCGTTTCAGTATCCACTAATTCCGTTGCTGAATAAAGCCCTGGGAGAAAGAACATGTGCTCTCCCGCTACTTTCACAAAATAAGGTACTTTGTTTTTCCATCCCTTGATTGCACGATGTTCATATATGCCAGTAACAGGGATTAGACAGCGTCGTGATTTTATCTTATTCCAGTAACTTTTTGTATCGGTCAATATACGTTCGCTCCGGGCATTGAGCATCGTTGCACGCTGTTTTTTAAACTTCTCCAGCTCCTTAACGTAATATGGTATACACCCCCACTCCATCATTCTTATATGTGGGAGGTTGTCCTCACGATGTCTGTAGATGATCGGATGTTCATTGTAGGTGTGCCCAATGATGTGGGTACCATCGAAATTCATTGAAATCTGGGTGTCGGTAACAAGATCAGGAAAGTAGTCGCCCAACGTCCGTACATCTATGGTAAAGGAAATATCATAGCACATAGTCTCTAAGATAGCTGGTTAATATGAAATCGCATTTTGCTTAATAAGTTTAAAATTCCCTTCAGAAGTATCGGGGGATCGGTTCCGTTGATGTTAAGGATACAGCTTTTTGCGAGTTATTAGCCTTTACTTATTGCTACTCTATATCCGAGAAAATCATTTTCTATCTCTATCTCTCCGCAAGGCAACTTAGGCCCAGAGACAATGATGGTTGTTCCCATTAGCTCAGGGCTTGAGTCAAGTGCTGTTTGTAGTTACAGCTCTAATACTCAAGTGTCCGGTAATCAGACCGCCCTTTAATGGTACGATTTTGTTTTGCTTATTACTACCTTAAGTAAGCAGAATTGAGCCATGAGCTTAGAGACCTACAATAGCAAACGATCCTTCAGCAAAACACCTGAACCCACAGGTGGGCAGCCCGATAACAGTAAGCTGCAGTTTGTCGTCCAGAAACACGCTGCTTCCCACCTGCATTATGATTTCAGACTGGAGGTCAGGGGTGTCTTAATCAGCTGGGCAGTCCCTAAAGGTCCTTCCATGAAAGCTGGTGAAAATCGTCTTGCAATGCAAACCGAAGATCATCCTTTTGATTACCTGCATTTTGAAGGGATTATACCTAAAGGTCAATACGGGGGCGGAACGGTAATCGTGTGGGATGCCGGTACTTTTGAGACAACCTTAATCAAGGACAAAGATAAGAAGGCGCAGGAACACTCACTATTAAGCCAGTACTATAAGGGGAAGATCACCTTTACCCTTCACGGGACTAAACTAAAAGGCAAGTTCGAAATCAGTCGTGCAAAGGATAAAGATGAAAAGTCCTGGTACCTGGTAAAACAACCAGACCGTTATGTTTTAAAAAGCGATATCATCAAAAAGGATATGTCCGCGTTGTCCGGACGCACGATTGAACAGGTAGCTGAAGATCCTAATGCAGCTGCCTGGCAAAGTAATCGCACTGGCAAGCCTGAAAAGTCTGCTAAGAGCGAAAGTGATCTAAGTGACGTTCCAGGAGCCGTAAAGGCGCCTATGCCCAATAACCTTGCCCCGATGGAGTGCCGGCTCATCCAAAAACCATTTAATGAGCCAGGTTGGATCTATGAACTTAAATTAGATGGCTATAGGGTGCTGTCCTGGTGCAAGAACGGCGAAGTGAAGCTTCAATCACGCGGTGGGTTGAATTATACAAAGGATTATGAAGTACTGCTGACACCCCTTAAATCCCTCGGAAAGGATTTCATTATTGATGGGGAGATAGTGGTTTTAAATGAAAACGGGCACCCGGACTTCGATGCCCTGCAGCGCTATCGGCGAAACAAGGCAGCTGCCCAGCTGGTCTACTATGTATTTGACCTGGTGTGGCTGGATGGATATGACCTGATGGGGGTAAAATTGGAGAACAGGCGGAAAATACTGCGTGAACTGGTGAGGGAGAGTGATTATATCAGGTTTAGTGAGGATTTGAAAGAGGGCTTTCTTATGTTTGATGTTATCAAGGAGTCGGGCCTGGAAGGTATAATTTACAAAGCAAAGGACAGCCTGTACCAGCCCGGGAAACGCGGTAACTATTGGCTCAAATTGCCTACCAGTATCCAGCAGGAGTTTGTCATAGGCGGCTGGACAGAAAGTGGCTCCGGCCACGCCTTTCGATCACTTGTTTTTGGGGCTTACGAGAACGGATCGCTCACCTACATCGGCCACGCTGGCCACGGCTTTAAAGATGAAGACAGAAAGGGCATTCTGAACCGTTTGAAAAAGCTTGAGGTTATAGAGAACCCATTTGTAAATGAGGTAGACACCGACACCCCGGTTCACTTTGTAAACCAGAGCTGGTCGCTAACATACAGTTTGCGACCTGGACCACTGCCAAAAAGATCAGGAAACCAGCGGTATTTCTTGGATTTAGGGATGACAAGCCAGCTCAAACAATCTCCCGCGAGGTGCCGCTGACAGAAAAGGAGGAGGTAAAAGTTATTAAAGAGAAGAAGGAAGCGCCAGTCAAATCTGCCCAGACTACCAACAAGCCTATAGCTACTGCAGCCACAACAATGGCCGACAGCAACTGGCCAGAGCTGGAGGCACAGCAGATTACCACCGAGGAAGTTTTTACCATTGAGGGTAAGGATCTAAGCTTAACCAATGTTGAACGCCAACTCTGGAAGGGAGTTACAAAAAGCGATCTGATTATCTATTATCACAATATCGCTGAGTATATCCTCCCCTACCTCAAAGACCGTCCACAATCGCTGCACATCAAGCATAATGGCCCTGGTGCACCGGGTATGTATATCAAAGATATGGAAGGCAGACAACCCCAATGGGCAGAGCTATTTTCAACCCCGCGGAAGCATAAAAAGAAGGGAAAGCGGGACCAGATTGATTACCTTGTTTGTAACGATGAAGCTACTTTGTTGTACATGGCTAACCTTGGCTGTATTGATATTAACCCATGGACTTCCCGCACCCATAATTACCAGCAACCGGATTATATTATCATTGACCTGGATCCTTCAGACGAAGATTTTAAAAAAGCCATTACCACAGCACAAGCCGCAAAACAGGTATTTGATAAGTTGAAGCTTAAGGCTTATCCAAAGACCTCAGGCAAAACCGGTCTACATCTTTACATTCCATGTGAAGGTTTTTCCTTCCCACAGGCACGGAAGATTGCCGAACACATTTGTGAGCAGGTGCATTTGCTTTTCCCGGACATTACCACAACCCAAGTGACGGTTTCCAAGCGGGGTGATAAGTTATATATCGATCCTAACCAGAATGATGAAGCAGATACCGTTGCTGCGTTGCTGCAGCCTATTGTTTAAGACCCTATCATCATCCGCAGGTGTCTACGCCATTAGAATGGAGAGAGATCAAGCCTGGACTTGATCCTTCGCTGTTTACTATTGACACGATTTTTGCACGATTGGAAAAGAAGGGAGACCTATTTGCTGCGGTGAATGACCGCAAAATAGCAAGTACAAACAGCAAAAGATTAAAGCTATTGTTATGACTACAGCAGCGCATCAGGAAGCTTCAACTCAATTACTTGAAGTTGAAAGTAAAGACAGGTCTGAAGCTCGTCGATTGACCTTTGAGGAAGAAAAGCAAGTTGTAAAAATTCTAAATGGCCTGTTGAGAGGGAAATCAGCCTCATCCCAAGAAGTTGTTCTAATTCAGCGGCTATTAGATAACTATCAAAATATGGGTCATTACGTATCTTATACTGACGGATTATGGGCCACAGAAGACCCGAACGAACTGTCAAATCTTGTTCAACTAAGATTTGCTTCGGAGCAATCTACGTAGACCAGCGAGGCAACTTAGACTGGATGAGGCATCGAGTGTCTTACTTGAATGATCAAGACTGTAAATTCCGCTGATATTGACCCCCCTATTCCGGTGATGTTGACCCCCTTTGTAAAAGTGGATGATCAGTAAGCAAAGAGCGGTTATGAACTGGAGTTAAGTAATTCTCGAATGTATA
>NZ_SMSK01000029.1 GCF_004354985.1 Segetibacter sp. 3557_3
GGGTCAAGATGCCCCGGAATCCGTGCCAAACAAAGATGAGTCAAAGGGGGGGCAGTTTGCCCGGAATGAGGGGGTCAGCTTGGCCGGAACCACGGGGTCAAAATGTTCCGGAATCTACAGTGTTAGGGTGGAATACTCCATAGTAGAATGGGTTTTGATCGGATGTGAAAGTCGACAATGATCATGGCTGTTATTTGCCGTGAAATAACCTTTTCGTGTCCGTCTATAACATTCTTTCGGTGACTACTTAAGCGTCTACGAAGTCTGTTTTAGCCATCACTTCTAGACTCTAGAACAGTTTATCTTGGTTAATCAATGACGGGAAAAAATTATATTTGCTCTATGACAACATCAACATCCTCCGAACAGGTACATCATGGCAGAAACATAAAGCGGCTTCGCGAAATGTTGGGGATCAAGCAAGAGGCACTTGCGCTTTCATTGGGCGAAGATTGGTCGCAGAAGAAAGTGTCGCGGCTCGAGGATAAGGAAGTAATTGAGGATGAAGTACTGCAGGCGATCGGAAAGGCCTTACATATTACTCCAGAAGCAATTAAGAACTTTGATGAGCAGGCGGCTGTCAACTATTTCAATAGCTTTCATGACAGCAGTGGGGCAGGGGCGTTCTTCTCTTCAAGTAATTATAATTGCACATTTAACCCTCTGGATAAGATGGTCGAGCTATACGAGCGTATGCTAAGAGAGAAAAATGAGATGATTGAAAAGCTTGAAAGGCTTTTGCAGGATAGAAAGTAAGTTTTAGTTTTTTTGTGCATATATACCCGGCTCCCGAAAGGTGGTTGGGTTTTTTTGTACTTAGCAGTGAATATCTATTTGGCTACGGTTGTGTCACTCTCTTGTACTCTATAACTTTACTGAATATTTTTCGAGGGTACAATATGAATGTGATAGTGCCATTCAAGGGCTCTGCCGCAAGTAAAACCAATGTCAAAGCACTGAAACGCCGGGTTATAAGTTCCGTGTTACTGACTCCTTCAACAATTTACAAATGACATATTCTCCAGCCGCTTCACCCTGGGCGCCGCCGGCTTCGATGCCAGTTCTATAGAGTATTCCACCATATAACCGGTTTATAAAAACTTTGTGCAAAGCAGAATTGAAAAAGAAAATTTTTGTTTCATGCCAATGTAGGCAAGGTCACTGGTGTCTTCAAAAGCGAAATGATCTCCAAAAATGTAAGTTGGAACTGTTGCAGCAGCAGCTGATATACTGCTGTGCCGGCTGTTATTTTCGGGAGCGGGCGGGGTTTGCAAAAAGGAGTGCCAATTACTGTTAACACATTGATTAGTCACAGTGACCGGACGAACAACTTTACAGATATATTTCTGCCTCCAGGAGGTAATAATAGCATCGTGCATCTCCACATCGGTTGTGTCAAGTACTTGTACTTGGCTAACTTTGCTAGGCTACCTCTGTACAAGTTAAAGGAGAAAGCACCATGAAGCTGCGATTGCAGAAAAAAGACCGGCCAAAGGCGAGAAGATTTGCAAACGACCTCATTTTTATTGGACGAAGTACAGATGAATGGTTATCTACTAGCAAGTAAGAGAGTTATTTTGAAAACTGACTATAACATCTCATTGAGTTTTTGAAAAAAGCGAATATACCGTACCATTGTACTTTTCGAATATCAGGATATAGTCAAAATTGGAGCTTTTGATCTTTGGTATCGTTGCTGACTCGAGGTTAAAGCCAGAAAAGCTGTTTATGTCGTCAATAACTATCAATAACCAGAGTGCATCTACTTTTATTGCATTTCGGTAATCATCAACCCTACGTTCTTTTTTTGCAATTCGTTCAAGTAGCAATATAGAAAATTCATTTTCAGTGAAGTAACTCTCTGCAAGCTCAATGTCAACTCGTGTATCTTGATTTGGCGTAATTTCAATACGTGAAATGAAATCAGGTTTTAGTACAATACCACCAGTTAATTCAGATATAATGAAATTAGCAATAATTTGAGGCAGCTCATTTCGCTGCTGTACGCTAAAACTCCTATTGTGGAAATCACCTTCGCCAATTACCTTTTTACTGTGATCAATAAAGATGTTCACAGTTTTGGAAAGATGGGCTAAATCCTTCCCGATTATGTCTTCCGCTTTAGCAAGATAGTATTTAGCAGCTTTATAGGCTGCCCTTCCTTTATTGCTCATTAATCGTGTATGCTCTACTCCAATGGTCCATCCTTTGTACGATAGAATAAAATCGGGATACTCCGGAATAGTGGCTGGTATAGGAATATGAAGCTTATCGCCGTTTGCGAGAATGAATCTACCAATATCTTGGAGTTCCTCATATTTGTCCTGGCTGGTCTTGGGATCGAACTGCAATTTGGTTTTGTAGTTGGAAATGATTTTATCCACCCTTCCTGATTCCAATTGAATCTTGGCAAGTTGTTCCGTAAAATTTGTATGCGGCAATTGTTCAAGCGGAATACTCATAATCCTTGAAAGAGCTTCCCTAATTTCGTTCTCGCTCATTTGAGCAGACAACTTTATTGACGTTCGCTGTTTAATTATGTGAATTCCATCCATTATCATTATTACTAAAAAGTGGTTTTTGCACTTGCTCTTTTTGCGAACATTTACTTAATTCTTTTCCTGATTGCTCTTTAATATTTCTCTTCCGGAAGGTGGAATTTGCAACGGTAAGTTTATAATGCTTGGAGAGTTCTTTTTGAACTTCCATTGTTAATTTTCTGTAGGTGAAACTCTTCTGTATACAGTCGGATCATATCCATTCTTGGTTTTCGTGTCTCTTTTATTTTTGAGCATAGACATACATGCTTGATCTCCTTGATGATGGGCTTGTGCGGCAGCGGAGCTTAAAACTTTGCAAACTATCTTTTAAATCTATAGCCGTTCTAAAGATTCAATTCTAGTTCCACTTTACCCTGTGGTCACTTTGATTTCTTGTTGCTACTTACCTTTTGGCTCAACGCGCTGCCGGCTGCAGTTTTGCTATCTTTTCCAGTACGTCCGTCGTTCAACACTTTAGAAGCTGCTTTTGCGGCTTTGGCACTTGTTGTCTTTTTTGAATTTGCCATAGAAAAAGTTTACTAATAAAATTAGTGCATATTTTCAAGCGAAATAATACAGGTTTTGCACAGCATGTGAATATTTTAGGTTTTATCCGATGTGTACTGAACCTGCAATAGGATAATTGATGCAGTGCTGAATAGAAGATGGCCTGCCACACACGTTTGCAAATGAGGTGTTCAAACCACTAACAAGTGCTTTGCTTTAACGGCTTGGTGCTGAACATCTGTTCTGAAAGGTGTTATAAGGCATGAAAAGAAGCTGAACTTAGTTGATCCATTTAGTTAATCATTACTGGAACATCCCGTGGTGACAAAACCTTTAGAAAACAAGTCAACAGAACGAACTCGAACCGCGAGCTGCTTACTTGTTACTGGATCACCAAGGCATAAAGACGCAGGAGCATTGACAAGCTTTCATTTGGAACAGGAAAGACCTCTTAACTATAAGCCTTGAAGCCTCGCGAGACTGTCGAGGAGAGTAACGCCAATTTGGAGAAGCCCTGCTTTTGATTTCGTTCCAGCTTAGCGGCATAGGTGTTTCTGGTTGCCTAGAAATATATACCAATCATGCTGCAATTAGATCGTGTAAATACGGGAGTTTCTACAGGAAATGTCTAATGTGCGGCAGTTCGGATTTTGGGCATTTGGATAGATCGGGGTGGTTTACCACGTTGGGGCGGGGACATATTCGACAGTATTTTCATTAGATATACGCAAGTCCTACATCATCGTGGCTACTTTTAACAGAAGATAGTGCAAAAGGCTGAATGATACTTAAGCCTGTCTAGCGTTGTACGCCTAAACAAGAGTCTGGAGAATTTGCACCAGGGTCGACAAAGTGGTTTGCCACATTTGGAATCATTTGCCCCTTTGTAACAATCCCTGATCTTGAAAGATGAAGATACTTTGCCGCTCTATAGTTGTCTTTCTCATTATGTTAGTGCTATAGTTTAGCCGATTGTGACCGTTTCCAAGTTATAGTTAAAGATGAGGTTATCTATTTTTATGTATAACGCTGCAGACAGGTTGTTTGCTTAGAGGTTGGGCTACAAATCTTGTCAAACTGTTCTAATCCCTGATAGCAGTTGAGCACTTTCATCCATTGTCCTAGCATCTTGAGACAAGCTTTCCTTTTCAATACCCATTTTTGACATTCCGGAAGCACGTGCAACAGACGAACAAACATGTACTCACTTTCATCACTATAAAATATGTGAGTAGATCCACATGTCCAACACAATTTGCTATACGTGTGTAGGAAAATCTGAATTTTTTCTTTCCCAACCTTGCAAAAGGCAATGGGTATACAAAACAAGAAAAGCAGCATCGATTGGTTTATTATCGACAGGGTAAAGCAACTCAGGATTGAAAACAACCTTTCGCAACACGATGTCGCAGTTCACCTGGACCTTTCAACCGGGTTCATCGGCCATATAGAAAACCCTAATCACCGGGCTAAGTACAACACCCTACACTTGAATAAACTGGCCAAGTTATTCAAATGTTCTCCAAAAGACTTTTGGCCCGAGCAGCCGCTATAGACTGGACACTGCACCATTAAACCGGATATGTATGGAACGCCTACTAGGACTCCTGGCATCTATTCACCCGCTTTCACCAGCGTTAGAGCAACACCTCTCAGAAATTATTCAACGGCAGCTTTTCCCAAAAAAATGTATGCTGCTCAAGGCTGGGCATACTTGTCGGCACATCCGTTTCGTAGAACAAGGATTGGCAAGGTGCTATCACAATGAAAACTCAAAGGAAGTTTCATCCTGGTTTATGAAAGAAGGGGATGTGTTCATATCCGTTGAGAGCTTTTATCAACAGAAGCCCAGCATTGAAAGCATCCAGGCCCTGGAAGATTGTCACGTATACTCAATCGAATACGCACAGCTACAACATATCTATAGCACCTATCCCGAGTTTAATATTATTGGCCGTATACTTACCGAAAGGTACTATCAACTTGCGGAGCAACGCTCGAAATCGCTCCGAAGCAAAAGTGCTCGTGAAAGGTATGCTTACCTGTTAAACAACCACCCGGAGTTAATTCAACGCGTACCCTCAAAGTATCTTTCTTCTTACCTCGGTATAACCGAAGAAACGCTCAGTCGTATCCGTAGCAAAATGTGATTTCTTGATTATTATCAATTCTATTCGTGCAATAGCAATCTAATTTTACTAAAGAAACATAGCGGTACGACAAATCTTCTTGCTTATGTAAATCCATAATGCTTCTCTGTTCCATTCGTTTAAGTGATTATTTTGAAGGGGTATTAGGATACAATGTCGTTTATTCAAGCCTAAAAACAATTTGATTGGCCAGGGTACTACAAATGTACAAGAGTGCGGCCCGCCAATAAAAATTGGGGCACGGCGCAAGGATGTTTAATAATAGTTTTTCAGCTGGGTCCATAAGCATTTGCTTAAGTAAACGGCATTGTATTAGGATATGTTATAAGTGGTAATCAATTAACATGAATTGCATTTCAGTTCTATTTGTAATGGAAATGATTATGGTTTAGCATTCGCCGCTTTCACATGCGTTTTGTGAAACTATAAATAAATGCAATAAGCAGATTAGGTTTTTTCAATCTGTCCTGTTTAAATCCTGTTTTAGTGAAAATGAAAATGAAGAGTTATGATAAACGATATCAGCTGGGCAAGCTACTGGTTTGCAATTTCAATAATAGTAGCCTTTTATTATTTTCTTGTAATTGCTATTTACTATCCACAGGAATGTAAAGGAATGCTTTCACGGGCATTCTTAAGTACTGGTCGTAACAAGTCCGGTAATAATCCTTCGAAATATTTACAAGCTGTTGATAATGTTCCGGCAAAATCTGCTGCGAATGACACTCCACGTGGTGTCGATCCGTCATTTGCAATTCTACCTGCCGATGTCCAATCTGTTATGGACGAGATAGAAGCTTTTTTTCACCAGGCATCCCATGGTTCCTGGGTGAAATCAGATCTAATCAGGGCGTTACAAGCAATAGTTTCAAAGTACCCGTCGGTTAAGATGAGTGGGTTTGTAAATCGGCTGAATATCTTCATCAAGTTACAGGCTGAACTTCATTGCTCCATCCACCTGGTTGAAGAGGAGTTGGCTTTGGTGTGGATGTAACAGGTGGTGGGGCAATTTTTTTAAAATAAAAAACAAGTGTGTGTATGAAAATGTTTAACCGGAAATCTTGTTTCACGAAACAGTTGCTAATTGTTGGTGTGATAAGTGGCTTTTTAAGTCTTTATGTGAACTCTTTCGGGCAGGATGGTAATGCAGGAATAAACCAGGCTAATACGCAGGTACGAAGTTACTTCGCCTCTGGAACAAGCCTGATGTATGCCATCGGCGCTATCGTTGGATTAATTGGTGCCGTGAAAGTTTATCAGAAGTGGAATGCCGGTGATCCCGACACCGGCAGAGTTGCAGCAGCATGGTTTGGTAGCTGCGTTTTCCTGGTGGTAGTTGCCACCGTTATCAAAGCCTTCTTCGGAATTTAAATCAGTTCCAATGGCTGGCACAGTCTACAAACTAAACAAGGGTATAAATAAGCCTGTTGAATTCAAAGGGCTCAAGGCACAGTACATCGGGTACCTGGGTATCGGCCTTGTGGTTCTGTTGATACTTTTTGTCGCCTTATACATCAGCGGTTTCAACACCTTTTTTTGTTTAGCCTTAGTTTCTACCCTTGGTGTTTTGCTATTCATTCATACTTATAGAATGAATAACAAGTATGGTGTTCACGGCTTGATGAAGCAACTTGCCAGGCGGCGTTTGCCGCGAAGCGTTAAATTATACTCCAGAAAAACCTTTTTGAATTTACGTAGCGTGAAAACGATCAATGATGGAAAGAAACCTACAACACATATTGCCAATCTACGGAATAGAACATAATGCCATTCTTTCAAAAAACGGCGATATCACGGTTGCATTCAGGGTTGAGCTGCCGGAGCTGTTTACGTTATCCGAGCAGGAGTACGAGGCACTTTATTACACTTTCTTGAAGGCGGTGAAGACGCTGCCACATCACACCGTTTTTCACAAGCAGGACTGGTTTACCGAAGCAGGATACGAGGCCACCTTTAATGAAAAAACTTCATTTCTTTTACGCTGTAGCGAACGATTCTTTAATGAGCGTCCATACCTTGACCATCACTGCTACATCTTCATTACTAAGAAAGCTGCTAACAGGAAGAGTTCAACTTCTATAAGCTCTAACCTTTTGCGGCGAACAATTGTACCCGAGCAAACACTCAAAGCCGCTTTACTGCAGGACTTTTTAGACCAGGTTGGCAAGTTTGTAGCCGTATTGCAGGCAAGTGGCCTTGTTCAACTGTCGAGGCTCGGCGATGAGGATCTGGCCGGAACATCAAAAAAAACAGGTATCATCGAAAGCTACCTAACCCTCAATTCGCACGGTGGCACATCGATGTTGCGTGACATCAGCTTCGAAAATCCTTTGCGGGTTGGAGATGACTATTGCCAGTTATTTACGCTTGCTGAACCGGAACACCTGCCGGCGTTTTGTGGTTCCAGAATTAACTACGACAAGCTTTCTACTGATAATTCAAAGTTCAGTGTTGGTTTTGCAGCTGCAATCGGACAGTTGCTCTCCTGTAATCATTTGTATAACCAATACGTTTTTATAGATGATCCGCGGCTTACAATCAGAAAACTTGAAAGTAAACGCCTGCGGTTGCAATCACTGTCAGCCTATTCAAGGGAAAATGCAGTCACCCGCGACGCAACAAACGAGTTTTTGAATGAAGCAATTGCGTCTCAGCGGTTGCCTGTCAAAGCACATTTTAATTTGTTGGTATGGACAGCCGACAAGGAAAAACATAAAGAACATAAAAACCTGGTATCCTCAGCCTTAGCCCAGATAGATGCTGTACCCAAACAGGAACTGGATGGTGCGCCACAGATCTTCTGGGCGGGCATGCCGGGTAATGAAGCTGACTTTCCTGTCAACGATACGTTTGACACTTTCGCTGAGCAGGCTTGTTGCTTTCTTAATCTTGAAACTAATTACAGGAGCTCTCTTTCGCCGATTGGTATCCGGCTTGGCGACCGGCTAAGCGGCAAACCGGTTCATGTTGACATTTCTGACGAACCGATGAAGAAAGGGATTTGTACCAACCGTAACAAGTTTATTCTCGGCCCTTCGGGAAGCGGTAAGTCCTTTTTCACCAACCATATGTTGCGAAGCTACTATGAACAGGGGACGCATATTGTGCTTGTAGATGTTGGGCATAGCTACAAAGGGTTATGCGATATGGTTGACGGCTACTATTTCACTTACGACGAGAGAAAGCCCATATGCTTTAATCCTTTTTTTCTTGCACCCGGCGATGTGCTTGATACCGAAAAGAAGGAAAGCATAAAGACATTGCTGCTTGCTCTTTGGAAGAAGGACAACGAAGCCTTCGGGCGCTCCGAATATGTAGCGCTCTCCAGCTGCCTGCAGTTCTATTATGCACACTTAGAGAGAGATAGCAGCCTTTTTCCTTCATTCAATACATTCTACGAGTTCCTGCGGGATCAATTTGTAAAAATATTAGCGGCAGATAGCGTAAAGGAAAAGGACTTTGATGTTAACAACTTTCTGTATGTACTCAGGCCTTACTATACCGGTGGCGAGTTCGATTACCTTTTGAATGCCACATCCAATCTTGACCTGCTGAACAAGCGTTTTATCGTGTTTGAGTTGGACAACATAAAAGACCACCCAATTCTTTTCCCCGTGGTCACAATTATCATTATGGAGGTTTTCATTTCCAAGATGCGCAAGCTCAAAGGCATCCGAAAGATGATCTTAATAGAAGAAGCGTGGAAAGCGATAGCAAAAGAAGGAATGGCAGAATACATTAAATATTTGTTCAAGACCGTACGAAAGTTTTTCGGTGAAGCAGTTGTCGTTACCCAGGACGTCGAAGACATCATCAGCTCCCCGGTGGTAAAACAAGCCATTATCAATAACTCAGATTGTAAGATCCTTCTTGACCAAAGTAAGTACCAGAACAAATTTGCACAGATCCAGGAGTTGCTTGGACTTACAGAAAAAGAGAAGGCACTTGTATTATCAATCAACAAGGCAAATGACCCAGCCAGAAAATACAAGGAAGTATTCATCAGCCTTGGCGGCGTTCTCTCAAAAGTATACCGGACCGAAGTTTCACCGGAAGAGTACTTCACCTACAGCACCGAAGAAAGTGAAAAGATCAAGGTGCAGGAGTATGCAGCCAGGTACGGAGGTATGCAAAAAGGAATTGCGGCTCTTGTGCAGGATCTGAGGGATACGAGTGCAAATCCGTAAGCAAGATTTTTGATGATCGTGAAACTTTTTCGATATGAAATATATATCCCCTTTGATAGCCCTTGCACTTACATGTTGCAATACTGCTGAACAAAGCTTTGAGGAGCTAATTCCTGGCATTTATGTCAGACCGGTAGCAAGTGAATACAGCATCGGAACTGACACCCTCGAGATATTAGCTGCGAGTGAAGATCGTCGGAACTATTATATACACCGGCGGTGCTCGTACAGAAGAGTTGTACGTGGCAAGCTCTCGCCAACAAAACGAAAAACAGAGAAGTGGGTTGCCATTTATCGCCCTGAACAGAAAACGCTGAACGAAATCACTAAAGGCAAAGTATTGTCATTTGTGCCGGAAAAGAATTTGTTATTGGTTGGTAAAGCTGAGTATAAGAAAATAAAATAAAGATGTTATGAAAAGAGGATTAGCAATTTGTTTATGGATAATGGTTGTTATGATGCCTTCCTCATTCGCTTCTGCCCAGGATCCTATAAGTCTCATCATTAAAGAGGGAATTAAAAAAGTAATTAAAGCTGTCGACCTCCAAATTCAACGGATACAAAATGAAACCATCTGGCTGCAGAATGCACAGAAGGTCGTGGAAAACAAGATGTCGAAATTACAGTTAACCCAGATAGGGAATTGGGCTCAAAAGCAAAAAGCACTTTATTCGGATTACTTCGATGAACTATGGAGAGCCAAGGCGCTTATTGCCTACCATCATCAGGTAAAAGAGATCATTAATAAGCAGCTTGCAATTGTACAGCAATACAAGCAATATAGTAGGCTGTTTAAACAGGATAAAAATTTTACGGCCGAGGAGATACAATATATGGCTGTCTTTTACTCCGGAGTTATGGCTGAAAGCCTGAAGAGTCTCGATCGGATGAGCCTTGTGATCAATTCTTTTTCAACCCAAATGTCAGACGCCGGGAGGATGGCATTAATTGACAACGTAGCCGATGAACTTGATGAGCATTACAATGCCATCAGGACCTTCAACAATCAGGGCGCTATGTTGAGCTACCAACGGGCGAAAGAACGCGGAAATGCTGAAACCGTAAGGATGTTGTATGAACTTAGGTGAGCTGAAGTAACAAAAGAAACTGTATGAAAAAGACTTTGTGTATGCTTATGATGTGTTCCATTGGGTTCAGCGTTTTCGCACAAACGCCTGAAGAGTGGATCAACCAAAAGGCTACTCAGCGAAAGTACCTGTTAAAGCAAATCGCTTCGCTTCAAGTCTACCTTGACCACCTGAACGCGGGATATCGAATTGCATCGCAAGGGATCGGGGCGATAAACAAGTTTAAAAAGGGTGACCTGGATGTGCACGGCAGTCACTTTCAAGCTTTAAAAAAAGTGAATGCTAAGGTAAAAAACTACGGAAGGGTAGCGGATATTATCCAGTTACAATCCAGGATACTTACCCTATATCGGGAAGTTCAGCAAATTCTAAAATCTAGCGGCGCCGTTAGTGCCACCGAAAAGCATTATCTCAATAGCGTGTACGGAAACATTCTCTCGGGTACTGCCAACAATATCAACAGCCTGTTTGAAATCACATCAAATGGAGTCGTTGCAATGAATGACGCCGAACGGATCAACCGGATCGAAGCACTATATACTGATATGTTTGATAAGTTGCAATTCGCCAGTTCTTTCAAGAATCAATTAATAAATCTGCTTGCGCAACGCGGTAAGGAGCAGCGGAACGTTAACGCAGTTCGTTTGCTAAACGGTTTAAATCAGTGACCATGAAAAAGGCATTTGCGATTGGCTTCTTTATGATTTTGCTAAGCGGGATTCACGGGAATCTTCATGCTCAATCAGAAGAGGCGCAGCAATTATTGCTAAACGTTGAAAAACTCGCCCAGCTTAAGTCGATCCTTAACAATCTCTATAAAGGATATGAGATAGTAAACAAAGGATACAATACCATAAAAGACCTCTCTGAAGGTAACTTCAGTTTGCACAAACAATTTCTTGATGGTCTGTTATCTGTCAGTCCTGTTGTAGGAAAGTATAAAAGGGTAGGCGATATTGTTGCAACCCAGGTTACGATTGTTAAAGAGTATAAACGTGCTTTTGCCCGCTTCAAGTCCAATAACCATTTTACAGCAACGGAAATTAAGTACCTGGCCGATGTTTACTCCCGGCTTTTCGATCAGAGCTTAGAAGATGTGGAGGCACTTGCAACGATCATAACAGCCGACAAGCTTAGGATGTCTGATGACGAGCGGCTGCAAGCTATCGACAAGTTATACGCGGATATTACAGAGAAGCTTGTGTTTGTCAGGCAGTTCAATAGTAAAATCCAGGTACTAGCAATACAGCGTGCAAAGGAACAAAATGATGTAAATACGATCCGGAACATCTACGGGATCAAATAAAATTGAGACTATGGCAACGTGTGGAAGAGCTATCTTAACGATAGCAGTGGGGATAGGATTGCCTGCACTGTCGCGTGCGCAGGGAGTCACAAGTGACATCAAGGGGCTGCAATCGGTGCTTGATCAACTGTACACCGAGATGCTGCCTTTGTGCAGCCAATTGATCAGTGTAGGCAGAGGTATTGCAGGCTTTGCCGCAACGTGGTATATTGCGTCGAGGGTATGGCGGCACCTTGCGAATGCAGAGCCAATAGACTTCTATCCCCTGTTCAGGCCCTTCGTAATCGGGTTTGCAATCATGATTTTCCCTTCTGTCCTTGATCTCATCAATGGCGTAATGAAACCCACAGTTACGGCCACGTCGGCAATGGTAGCAAACTCCAACCAGGCAATTGTAGTATTAATCGCAAAGAAAGAAGAAGCAATAAAAAGCTCAGACGTATGGCAGATGTATGTTGGAGAAACCGGAGCTGGTGACCGGGATAGATGGTACAAATATACCCACCCGGACGATGGCGATGCTTCAGGAGAAAGCGTGTTTGAATCAATTGGAAACGACATAAAGTTTGCGATGGCCAAGGCTTCGTACAACTTCCGTAATTCCATAAAAGAATGGGTGAGCGAAGTATTAAAGCTGTTGTTTGAGTCGGCAGCACTTTGCATAAATACCATCAGAACATTCTACCTGATCGTTTTGGCTATTCTTGGGCCCTTGGTTTTTGGGATTGCTGTATTCGACGGCTTCCAGCATACACTTACCGTATGGATTGCCCGATACCTGAATATCTATTTATGGCTACCCGTTGCAAATATTTTCGGTGGTATCATTGGAAAGATCCAGGAAAAGATGCTCCAGCTCGATATTCACCAGGTACAGGATGCCGGTGATACTTTTTTTAGTTCAACTGATACTGCGTACCTCATCTTTCTCATTATAGGTATTGTTGGGTATTTCGCTGTTCCTTCTGTGGCAAACTACATCGTTCATGCCGGAGGTGGAAACGCACTATTGCATAAAGTCAGCAGCATCTTTAATAGCACCACCGGCTCCGGCATCCGGGTTGTTTCCGGAACATCAGGAATGTTATCGGATAGCCTTGGTTCTGCCGCGGGCTCAATTGCAAATAGCATAACTGCACAAAGCACAAACGGCGGCTATTTTACGGAAGCAAAAAAGGACAATTCACCTGATTACATGCACGATAAACTCTCGGGTAAAGCGTAGGGAATTATTATGCGCTCCGGCATAATAGGTATTGAATTTTTTATGGACCGGGCACAGGTATGTATATGAGACATCGTTGCGTCTTGCCCCCAACTCATTGGCGCAACTCGTTGGTGGGTCGCACTCTTGTACTAATCTATCTATATGCAACGATAGTTTAACCTCAGGAACTGCACAGTATAGTTTAGATATCCAGCCTTATTGCTTACGAAATATTTGATCAAAAAAGAATAAATGTTGAATGGAGCCCGTCCGAATGGCTCCAGCCGGGCGGACGTCGCAACAATGTCCTTACACGGCGGTCCTGCTGGTTCCATAAAAAATCCCAAACAAATACTAAAACCCATTGAGCCAGGCTTATCGTCATATTGGTCCAACCATTATCCGTTTTAAATCAATCAACATGTTTACCAAAACAAAAAACATTGATACTGCATTTCAAAGTTTTCGCTCCTTCAGTATAATAGTTGTTGTAAGCAGTGTTATCATTTGCGCGTTCGTTGTTCACACATGCTTTAGGATGGTTGCGAAAGTGGAGTCGCGTATTTACATCCTTGCAAATGGAAAAGCGCTTGAAGCAGTTGCAGCAGACAGAAGAGACAATATTCCCGTTGAGGCAAGGGATCACATCCGAACATTTCACGAATTGTTCTTTACGCTTGATCCCGATGAAAAAGTCATTCAATCAAACCTGTCCAAAGCCATATACCTCGCCGACCAGTCGGCAAAGATTCAATATGAGAGCCTGAAAGAAAATGGCTATTACTCCGGTATCATAGCTGGTAATATCAGCCAGGAAATTGAGGTCGATAGCATCCACTTCGATATGGAAAGTTATCCCTACGGTTTCAGGTGTTCCGCAATACAAAAAATCATCAGGCCAAGCACTATAGTGATAAGAAGCTTAACCACAGAAGGTGTCCTTAGGAACGTGTCGCGTTCAGATCACAATTCTCATGGCTTCCTTATTGAAAAATGGAAGATCATCGAAAACAAGGACATCAGTAGCTTAAACAGGTGACATCATGAGGTCAATTGCAAACAAGAAAAGGCAGAACCAACAAAACCTGAGTTTTGAACAGATCAACGCTCACGTGCGGGTTTTCCTATTGGCACTGGCAAAGAAACTTCAAAAGCATTCAGCGCGATATGATAAACGAACGAAGGTTTTGTTACTTGCTTTTTTTCTGATGTGTTCCGGTACGTTCTTTATTTTTTTAATCGCAACAGGACTTTCGGGCGAGACTGGCCAAAGGCTCATTACGCTGCCTAAACAGGCTGAGCCGTTGACTTTACCTCGGGATAGCTTAATCAACAATCGACACAAGCAAGCTTACGTTTATGATCATTATAATGCTATTGAAAGCTTGCAGCGCATCTTACCGGATACGCTTATTGACAAACTTCGAATGTTTCACCCCGCGCTTCTCGACTCTCTAAAACTCCAACCAGGTATTTCAAATCACACTAAATAAAAAAACCATGGAAAAGAAAACACCCTCAATCCGTTTTTTAAAAAAGCGAAGATTTCTAATGGTGTTGCCAGTGCTGGTGATCCCGTTTGTAACGCTGTTGTTCTGGTCACTTGGTGGTGGTAAGGGTAGCGAAGTTGCCGGTCAGGATACAGGCAGCAAGGGGCTAAATCTTAGTCTGCCATCAGCGCGGATTGTTGATGATCGGCGGCTTGATAAACTTGGCTTTTATGAACAGGCAGAAAGCGAGTCAGCTAAGTTGAGCGAATTAAAGAAAACAGATCCTTATTATCGAAACGGGATAGACAATGGCACCGCTCCAGGCATGGGGTTCGATACTAAGACAACAACTTCACTTAGCTCACTTTCGGGCGCGAACGATTCCAATGAAGCAAGGGTTTACCGGAAATTAGCCGAGCTAAATAGCCACCTTAATCCAACTACTGCCCGGGAGCGAGGTTGGCAAACCGGCAATGATTTTAATGCGTCCAATTCAGCTGATAGCCGTGACGTTGATAGGCTCGAAGCCATCATGCGAAGTGCCAGGGAAGAAAGCGCGGAAGATCATGAAATGCAGCAGCTGAATGTCGCGCTTGATAAAATCATGGACATACAGCATCCTGAAAGAATCAAGGAGCGGTCAAAAATAGGAGAGGAGCCAGAGGAGAGGTTTCACACAGCATCGGCAAACCAACAACGGATAACCATTTCGCTGCTTGAACCCAGGGGCAAGGTGCCAATGATGCGGCAATCTGTGGCTGTATTCCACGGGTTGACCGATACCCTTGAAAGCAATGCAATTTCGGGCAGCGGAATACTAGCCGCGATTTACAGCGATCAGACGGTGGTAAATGGTTCGGTAATTAAGCTTAAACTGCTGGAGGAACTTAACCTCGGCGATATATTGATCCCAGCCGGTGGTTTTGTATTTGGAAATGTTCAAGTGAACGATCAACGACTAAACGTAAATATTAGCTCCATAAAGCATGGTAATAGCGTTTACCCGGTAAAACTTACCTTATATGATCTCGACGGCTTAGAAGGCCTACATATTCCTGGGGCAATTGGCCGCGATGTTGCAAAAGAGTCTTCAGCTAATGCCTTACAAACAATTGAGCTTTCGACTATGACGCCCTCCGTCGCCGGCCAGGCAACCAATGCAGGCATTTCTGCTGTAAGGTCGCTTCTTGCACGCAAAGCAAAGCTAATTAAGGTTACTGTGAGGAACGGCTACCAGGTCATTCTGCAGGATAACTCCAAACATTAATCCCTATTAAATTCTTCCATTATGAAAGCTACTTTAATTGTGCTTATGCTGTTTTCCTCGACATATTCAAGTGCGCAAGACTTCGACGTTACGGGTGTAAACACCCAGCTTTTATGTTTATCGCCAACTAAAACAACCAGCCTTGTATTTCCATTTCCTGTGAGGCATGTCGATATTGGAACAGGTGACATTCTCGTGCAGCAGGTAAAAGATGCGGAGAACATCCTACTTATTAAAGCCAGCCGCAGAAACTTTCCTGAGACAAATCTTTCGGTTGTGTCCTCTGAAGGAAAAGTCTACTCTTTCAGGGTTCAATATGATAGCTTACCAGCACACTGGATCTTCAATGTGCAGGATCGTCATTCGCCCAAGAACGCGGGGAGTAATGTTGTTTTTGGAAAGAACGTTCTAAGTGCCTCGGCTTTGTCGTTTTACCAGAAGGGCGTACTGTTTAAAGATGATAACATTAGGGGTAGTAGTGACCATGCGTGGGGGATGGATGCGAAGCTAGATGGCCTTTACATTAAGGAGAACATGCTGTTCTTTAAACTAACCTGTAACAATCGCTCAACTGTTGATTACGAGTTAGACGGTGTTAGGCTTTATGTGAAAGACGCCGTTAAAATGAAGCGGACCGCTAGCCAGGAGAAAGAGCTCGCCATCCTATCACCCCCAATCACACCGGACGTTATCAAGGCAAACAGCAAATCTACTTTCGTGCTAGCCGTTCAAAAGTTTACCCTACCTACCGGCAAGTATGTAGCCGTTGAAATCAGTGAAAAGAACGGCGGCCGCAAGTTGCAACTACGGATCAACAACCGACAACTTACTAAAGCCGGGTTACTGGATCTGTGATGTAAGTAGCAGTGACAACCTCACCTCTTGTCCAGCAAGGAGCGACTATAATTAAGTAATTAATCGTTAACAACATTAAAATAGATATCATGAACCAGCAGAATTTAGAATACCTAAAAGATAATGTCAAGTACCTCGGTTTTGGTGAAGCACTAAATGATTCGTTGGAAAAGAACATGATCCAGGGTAAGGACTCATTTAGCCTTGAATACAAAACGGAGATCAACCAGAAGTCTTTCGAGGCTACTTTGAATTTTAGAAAGTCTGACAACTCCGACATGTATTTTCTTAACAACTATAAGGCATCTTTAAACAATGGGCCGGATCAGCACGTCTGTCAAACTTTCTTCCTGAATAAAGGTAAAGGGATCACGTGTAAAGAAGCATTCAACCTACTGGAAGGACGGGCGGTAAATAAAGATCTGACAAACAAAGAAGGCCAACTCTACAATGCGTGGATCCAACTTGACTTTAAGCAAATTGATGCGAGAGGTAATTTCCAGGTAAACCAATATCATCACAATTATGGTTACAACCTGGAGAAAGAGCTGCGTGCACATCCGATTAAAGAGCTCGGCAATGAACAAGAGAAAACCCGGCTGGTGCAATCGCTACAAAAAGGTAATAGGCAATCTGTGACTTTTAAAGAACACGACAATGAGCAAAAAATGTTTCTCGAAGCGAACCCTCGTTTTAAGACGCTTAATGTTTATGACTCGAAGATGCAGCGAACAAATAGCCAGGTTCAAAGAGAAACGAAAGGTCAACAACAACCCGGTGCAAAACAAGACAAAAATGAAAAAGTGGAACAAGGAGACGAGGAAGATAACACCGCTGGTAAAAATTCCAAGAAAAGGAGGACAAAACGACAAGGGATCAGTTAATCATTGCTCATCATCTGCTTCCCATTTGTCTGTTTTTCTGATGGCAATCGCGCATGACCCTTACATAACGTCTACTCATATCAGCATATTTGTCGCACTTGTCGAGAAATATAAGTTGCAGGGCTGCAAAAATCCGATCACTGCCTTTAGCTCCGAAGTTATGGCACTTTGTAAGGTCGGCGGACGGAGCACTTACCATAAAAAGCTGAATGATTTAATTAGGTTGGGATACATACAATACTATCCTTCTTATAGTTCAAAATGTCCGAGCAAAGTAGTGCTTGTAGACATTCGGGCCTCACCCCAAAGCAAGCCTTCTTTAAGTGAAAATGAAATGTGATGAATACAACGAAAAACGATCTCTCCGCAACACCGATGTTGTTTCCAATGGATCCTGAGGTTTTCTACAAATCAATAAGAACCCTGATTCAGGAAGAGCTTGGAAAGCTGAAGATACAAGGCGATCACGTAAAGACGAAAGATGGACCTACATATCAAACACCTGGACTAACTTACAAGCCGTTGTATAAGATCACGGAAGTATGTAGCCTCTTCCAGGTAACTCGTCCAACAATCTACGACTGGGTAAAGCATGGAAAACTTCACCCCTACAAGATACGATCGCGTATATATTTTCTTTGGAATGATACCCAAAAGTTGCTATCGGTGGAATAAAGCACAAGGCTGTCTTCAAAAAGGCAGCCTTTTTCAATTCTTGAGATCAGAGCGCTGGTTAACTATCGTTCATTAAGGGAGCCGGGGCGAGCCGACGTGTCAACCATTGGGGGTCGAGCCCTCCATGTTGTATGTATTTACCGACTAGGCATCCCAAGGCTGAGCGGTAGAGTCTGCCATAGCCTAAGGGCTGTTGGCTCCGGTAATAATGCAGTAAAACGGAGGTGTTGTTGATTAAGTGCATGGAAGTGCAGAGCTTTTTGTTCGTTGTGATTACCCGTATAATTACTGGAAAATCGCGGGTCAACATCGTAAGCATGTTTTCTCGAGTAAAAGAGCTTTTTTATCCGTTAGGGAGTATCTAAGTACTCGCGAGCGAGTATATTTTTGGAATTCAGCCGTTTTTTGTATAATGCATAGCTATCCTTTGTGACTGAGGGTAGGCTTGCCGTTTACTCAGGTTTAAGTTGTACAATTCGCTTTGAGGTTACTGATGATGGTAATTACATTTTCTCGGAATGGGTCTATTCTCTTGCTCTGAGATTGAACGCTTAGTGAGTTCTAGCAAACCTACCAAATAGTGCCCGGCCGCAGGTGGATGAACTTGTTCCCTTTGAAGTTTATGATGTTGATAGCAAACGTATGATACACCTAGGAAGCGGAAAGGGTAATAAATTCCAATTTGTTCCTCCGCGGTAAGAGTGCAGAACGCTACGGAAGTACTATAAGCAGTATAAACCAAAACTGTACCTGTTTGAGCGGCAAAATAGGAAGGCGTATGGAGCTCGAAGTGCTCAGGAGGTTCTAAAGCTTGCAAAAAAACACAGCGGGATCACTAAAAAGGGCAGCATACATAGGCTGCGTCACACCTATGCGACCCATTTGCTGGGAAATGTGACTTACATTCGATACATCCAGGTGCTTTTAGGGCACTGTAACGACTGTAACATCAAAACTACTTTGCGGTATACTCATGTCGTAGTAAAGACCTTAGCCCTGGTTCAAAGCCCCGTAGACAGATTAGCTTGGTGAAGAGTTTCCGCCATCGGCAGCCAAGCATTACTTCCCATTTCATATTTTTTACTACTAGTTTTTTAGTTTATCTTAAATCCCTTCTGAATAGGCTTATGATTGAACAAGATATTTTCTTAAGCTATTCTCGTTCTGACAAAGAATTTGTTTTTAAGCTTTTTTCTGATCTTAAGGAAGCAGGTGCTGGTGTTTGGCTTGACAGTAAAGATATTCCTGGAGGTTCAACCTGGGATTCAGAAGTTCAAAAAGCATTAATTTCATGCAAGTATTTGATTATTGTTCTATCCCCAAGCTCTGTCGCTTCACCAAATGTTCTTGATGAAGTCTATTACGCATTGGAAAAAGATAAAAAGATTATTCCAGTTATACTTAGTGTTTGTGAGATTCCGTTTCGTATCAAAAGACTTCAACATATAGATTTGTCAATAGATTACTCTACAGGATTCATACAGCTTCTTTCGGATTTAAGTATAAAAGTAAAGCCACAATCATCGACTCATCAAGAAGCTAGTAAAGAAGAGCAAATATTATGGGATTGGGTAAGAAGAGAAAACACACTGGCAAAATATAAGATATATATGCAAAGATACCCAAAAGGTAAATTTATTGCAGAGGCTTTTAATTTTGGATATCACATAAAAGAACGGCCAAAGGATGAAAGTCCTGATTTCGAGAAAGAAAAGTTTCTATGGGAAAAAGCGCGTAAAGAAAATACGATCGAATCCCATGAAGAATACTTAGATAATACAATTTTAGGCAGTCATTGGAAAAAGGCGGAAAATCTAATTACAAGATATCGAGGTATCCACCATGAAATTTTCGAGTGGTATAAAGTTAGAAGATATTTTACAATGCGTGGAGTTAAGTATAAGTATAATAAGTTCTTCGAGCAATGGCTATGGATGAAAACAAAAAGAGAAAATACAGAAAGTGCCTACCGCAATTATCTATCACATTATCATTTCGGCGACCATGCTGAAGAAGCTTGGACCGCTCTTGAGAAAGTCATATATTTTTCTACCATATATGACTGACAGCCACTCTTATTTTTATAACTCCCGATAATCAATATAGCCCATATTAATAGCCTGCTGCTAACAATAGGCTTGGGCGAAAGTTGGGTGGGGGAGGATGGCCACTGGACGATATACATTTATTCTACAACGAAGCTAGGCGTGAGGCTAAAGGAACTCTGAATACTTAACCTTCGCCAAGCTACCACTTTAGCGGAAACGCATAACTTCCCCTCAATGAAGGATGATCTCAAAAAACAAATAGCTGACTCTCTTAAGAAGGGTGGCTTCCCCACTGAATTGAAAGTTGGGAAAGTGTTAAACGAAAGAGATTGGTTTAATATTAGCAACTATATTTATGTTGACAAGACAAAGGCTATAAGTCGAGAAATCGATTTCTACTGTGTAAAGCACTCTAATTCTAATGACTTTCGATACGCAAGATTTGACGCTCATTTAATTGTTGAGGTTAAAAAATCAGAAAAGCCTTGGGCATTTTTTATTCAAAACATACAAAAGGAATTTGGAGACGAAAAGGTTGACCACAGAACTTTTTCAAGTGTTAGTTATCGAAATATCAATCATCTAATTTGGGATAGATTGTATGTTGGATTTCCAACAGACAATTGTGATTTTAATTCATCTAGTTACGCTGAAGTTTTTAGGGATTCGGAGCCTTCTAATATCTACAAGGCTATTGATAGTGTAACTAAAGCCTGTTTTCACTTTCGTACTACTAATGAAATCGAACGGCAGAAGAAAACACCTAAGGATGATAATGGTTTCGCAGGTGATCTATTTGAACCTATTGACTTACAAAGACCTTCTCTTGTAAATGTATTTATACCACTTGTGGTTGTAGACGCTTTACTAGTGAAAGCAGAATTAGATAACAACTCTGAATTATCAATTGAAGAAACTTCATACGTGCCTTTTACTAGCTACTATGTTAGTGAGTTTGAGGTCGAGTCTTCCATAATAGTAAACGTAGTGACACTTGCATTCCTCCCTATTTTTTTGAAAGAAGTAGAAGACTGGATAGAACTTAGGATCCAGGGTCTTAAAGAGGCAAGACAAGGCAAACACTTCCGCTAACAGCTAAGCCTTTTCTGGCTCTGAAGGCCCAACAATGAAGCTCCTGTTGTACGACACCGTTGGGTAGTTCGACTAGTTTACGGGATTGCGATTTGCTTTTACAAGCACAGGGTTCTATTCGCCAGGCTTAGTCGCTGATTTAGGTTGTATGTATCGAAGCACAGTTTCATTTTAATCTTAGTTTATCAATTTTGACTAGCCCTTAAAGGAATTTCCAGACCTTTTAGCTTCTTTTTTACTGTATTAGCATGGTAATAACCGCCAGTATTAAACAGCAGCTTTTAGCCTAACCTGTACGCTTCCTTTATTGACACCAGTAATTCAGTAGCCAGTTCTTGCCACTCCGGTGGAGGGCCACGACGATCAAACATCATAATTGCCTCCATGCTAAGTTTTTTGCAACAAGGGCATTGCTTTGGATTGTAAGATTCAATGCTGTCCATACTGCTAACGACTACGATTGAAGAAGGCAGTTCCGGCAATTGGGCTTTAATAACATCGGCGCTCTTTGTCTTTGATGTACTGCTGCATATCCCGTAATGACTGATGCAAAGTAAGCCACCGTCTAACCCAGGTGTACCCTAACCAACAAGTTTCATTGATTTTTTTTATTCCAGCTTCTTCCAGTTATGTGGAAGTAGTTCGGAGATGTTGCTAGTGGAGTATAAGTGCATCCGCGCCAATACGTCTTTAAGCCAGTCATATGGATTTATCTTGTGTAGGCGGCAGGTTGCAAAAAGTGAGTAGATCATTGCTGCCCGCTGAGCTGCCTCATCGCTTCCTGCAAACAGATAATTCTTCCTGCCTATAGCTACAGGTCGGATGGCATTTTCGACTGGGTTGTTATCGATATTCAGAATTGGATTGCTTGCATAGACGCTTAACTTATCCCATCTCGGCAGGCTGTAAGCTATTGCTTGTCCAATCGGGCTTTTCGGTAAGACCTTCGGATATTCATCCGTCATCCAATCTTTAAGGTGCTTCAGTACAGGAACGGCTTCCTGGTGCCTTAGTTCAAGGATTGCATCAGTGTCTAGTTGTTCGTCTTTAATATTACGTTCTATCGCATAGAGCTTCTGGAACATGCTTAATGCATATTCAGCTCTTACTTTATCATTTTGGAGTGCATCGCTAAACTTTCGCCGCGCGTGCGCCATACAATGCATGAGTGTTATGCCTTTCCTTGTATCAAAGTCATCGTAGGCAGCATATCCATCGGTTTGCAAATAACCCTGGTAGTCTTTTTGAATATCATCAGGGCCTTCCCGTCCACGTCCTCTTCGGTAATCGAACAACACCAAGTTGTCCTAACTGTTGTGATATACCCAGTAGTAGCCCTGGTGAGTAGTACCTTTTTTACTTTCATCCAAAACTTTGATCGTAGGTAACCACAAGCCAGTAGAATCTTTTTGTGTGCCTCGTATAGTGCTGCTACGTGGTTAAGTACAGCTTTAACCCAGTCGTTGAAGCGCTGCATTTGACGGTGAAGTGGAAGGTGATCGACATATTTGTCAACAACTATCTGTGCAAGTAATCCTTCTCCGCCCATGCACTTCCCATAATGTGACCAGGAAGTGAGGCTGTGATGATAGCGCTTGTAATGCCGCTAAAGGGCTGCACGTAGTTGGGCCGTACATATTGTTTTACAAACAGCTCTGCATTTACATAATCCAGGATCTCTTTGGTTTCATCACCGATTTTTCTAAGGCCTGTTACATCCGCATCGGGATGTAGTAAAATAGTCTCACGACGTAGTTGTTCGGGAAGTTTTGCTCTTCCGGGATGTATTCTAGGTTTTTCTGTTACTTCTGTTTTAGTGCGGATATCAGAGACTTTGGTGCCGTCGGTGATCTTGCAGGCTGCAATCGTTTCTGCATCAAGATCTAGGACCAGCTGAGCACTATCCTGGTTGTCAGCAGCAACAAAACGTTCATGCTTACTGCCGTGGATCAATTTTCGGAGCTTATTAAGCTCATCAATTGTAATTGCTGGCAGCTAAAAGATGCACTTGTATTTTGATCACCAATTGCAGCCACCTCACAGGTTCCCTTTTCAAGGCGCTTGTAATAAATGGCAAACCCGTCCCCTTCTCATAGCAACAGTTTAACCTAGTTGTGCTTGTATTGAAGAAAGTGAATACGGACCTATTATGGGGATTGCAGTTCATTTGAGAGGTGAAAATACCGATAAGGCTGTCGAAGCCCTTGCGCATATCCGTATGCCCGGTAAACAGATAATAACGACATGATGAAGACAGGTGCGACATCTTCATTGATCAAAGCCTGTAGGTGATCGGCAGAAACAGCCTCATGGAAAACCACTCGTTCGCCATCAGGTAAAATTAACTTTACACTGACAAGACGACGGATAGTTCTACCCTAAGTTTTAAACGAACTTCCAGAAGGCCGATTTGAGTTTCGGTAAACTTTTTACCAGTAAGAATCATGGTTAGGGATGTTAGGTTGCTCGCAAAAACTATTCTGAGATAAATCGCAGGACTTCGAACTCTTGATATGTTCAAACATTTGCTCACGAACTTATTTGGGTTGCATTGTAATCGTTTACCGCAAAGCTAAACCACAATAGAACCGTAAGCAATTTGTACTTGGCGGAGGGCTTACTTTGTGTCAGCTTTCTTCTTTATCTAATCTTCAACTCGGACGCTAAAGGGGCGGATCTGCCCGTTCGTCGAGAGGTTCTCCTGAGTCGTCGTGTTCCGTATCTAGGTCGGGCATCCGGAACCGATCTGGCCGTTCTTCGACAGGTCCTCCTAGGTCGTCGTTTTCCGTATCTTGGTCGGGCAATTGGACAGGCGCAGAAATTTCGGTTAAGTCGTTTTTTTTCTTTTGCTCCTGCTTATTTCCCTCCTGTTGCTTTTTTGTTTGTTCTTCCCGGCGTTGTAAATCTGTCTTGATTTTAATCCTATTATTTTTTTTTTGTTTTGCCATGTATGTATTCTTAGAAGTGGGTAAACATAAATACAATTAAAAGTGCTACGCCAACTATGAAAAAGAAAAATGACAAACCATTAAGGATGATGGTCGTTGCGTTTAATTGATCTTTTTTTTGCTCTAACGCTGCTTCGTTGGGAACTGCAGCTTTGCCGGTTTCCTTGCGAATAATGCTCTTGGTAATCTTCATTTCAAGTTTATTGGCGTAATACGAAGTGACCTGCGAAAACAAATTTGAGATGATGGCTGACCCGAATAAAGCCCAAGCAATTTTGAGATCCCAAAAATTATGGTGCGGGGGTAGCTTACCAACGTCTTTTAAGAAACTAATTGAAAACATCAGTGCTCCGCTCGATAAGGTAATTATTAGAATATCAAAACGCTGAATTGCGTACTTACTTGCTTCCTTACAATCATCACAATGCGCCTCGAGACGGGACACATAGATTTGCTTTTTTAGTACTTCCTCTTCCGTTTCGCTGTTCGCCTGAGCCATAAAAAATTTTTAGGGAAAAACTGGTGCGAATTTCAATGGAATGTAGTCTTGGGAAAGGACTTGCTCGTCATAACCCGGCTAAAGCCTCAGTTTCTGTAAAAAGAAATCAACTAACACTTTTAAATATACAAAACATATATTAATTTTAAAATCATCATTACTGCGCTTTTTTTCACCTTGAAAGTCTTCTCATGTTATGGACCTACATCAAAGAAGGGTATAAAGCCTTCAAATTTGGATATGCGGTTGGGACCGCTGCAGACCGCCAGCTTCGATTGTCGGACAAACTTGTCCCACCTCTAATTAATACCCTTGGTCCCGCACCAGCCAAGCTTATCAAGGTGGTAGATCGCGGTTCAGACTATTATCATAGAGGAAAAAAGGTGTTTGATTTGTTTAAAGCCGGGAATGCTAATCAATTACCGCAAAACCCGCCCAAAAATAACTGGCTGAATGTAATTAAGCCTGTTAAACCATATAAACCATCCGTAAATCTAAAGCCCCCATTTTCTCCGCATCGAGATATTTTTAAGAGAATGAAGTTATCACAACCCCCGCTAGGCACCTCAGGACCCTTTAACATGTATCAGAATTCCCGGACTTTGAAAAATATTCATAGAGCCGACTTGTCGTATGCTCGAACTTCTAAAGCTTTTACAATTAAAAACCAGCCTGGGGGGATGTGGCATGGAGCTCATAAAGTAGCGGGAGCCATTCGAAAAACTTATATGGACAAAGTGTTCAAGATCAGTTAACGCGTATATGTAAATACTTACAACTATGGCTAAACAAAACGACAAAATGATCCAGGAACTCTCAGATATGTACCTTGAAAGCACCCCTTTTTTAATGGAATACCCGTGGGAGAAAGAGGGGGACCGCTGGGCTTTACTAGTGACCTGCATGTTTAGTGGGCTGGGGATAACACCGGAGCAATCGTCGCAAACCGTAGAAATCCTTCAAGACTTAGGTGTACTTACACCCAAGGCGTTAACTAATATGAATGATGAGCGAGTTAGTTTTGTTGAACAAGTGTTGTTGGTGCAGAATATTGAACCTGACGTGGCAAGCGTAGCAGTAAGGTCTCTTATAAAATTTGCAATGCTGGTTTGTAATAAATGGGAAGGGTACATTCAACGTTTTGTCCGACAGAGCGGGGTGGGCATGGTTAAAGAATTGAAAACTTCGCTGGAAAGTTGCGGTATAGACAACGCTCCCGCGCACAGGATTGCCGTTATATGGTTACAGAGTGTTTGTAATATTCCCATCATGTTGCCGGATGATCCTAACATAAAAGCATTCTGCTCTAAACATAAAGTGACGGAAAGCCAATTGATCGATATTTTAGACGACATTGGATTTAATGCTGGGTTGGCAGACGATTTACTTGCTCTCAATGGGGATGATTTGCGGGCCTCCCAACAAAAGAATGGCAAGGTCGCTTCGGGTGATAAAAATAAACTTGGGGTAAAAAAAAGAGGTGCTGTTTAAAATAAGCACGCTAGACATCCCAAGCTGCTTTAGCGTTTGTCCATTATTGTTTAAAACATTCAGCAAAGGAAAAAACTAAAATTAGGGTTTGTTCCTAGTAAAACAGGTTATAACGTTCGGTAACCCCCTCAACGCGTCGAGAAAGTTGATACTGTTTAATTTCCATAGACTAATATCGTCTTCTTCTCTTTAAACCTCACATACGGGAACTTTTGCATAATACCCTGTATAACTTTTTCCCCTAAAACGACTTTCGCAATAATCCACCAATAAACTTATTCTAGCAGGTAAGCGGTAGATGTTATTCAGAAGGAATTCGTGTGCAAGAATTGCTGTTGCTCGGTTAATCCAAACCGACAGTGAGCTGGATCGTGTTTGTTTAAAAAATGAATTTGATAAGAAAGAAAGTAGCATCTTTTGGCCAAATGTTGGGCCCGGTACAAAAAATGAAAACAGTGAGTTAGCCTGCAATTTTAATTTTTTACCCTAGACTGCAACAGTGTAGGTTTAATTATGTCCGGTTGCCTTAAGTGTATCTGACAGTTGCATAAAAGTACCTCAAGACAAACATCCCATCAAGTCTGGGTTGACTTTTCTGAATTTACACGTTGGTGTCCTTTGCAATCATCTTCTTGGATAACCGCTTGCTTGATTCTGCCTGTTTCCTCATCTATCCACAAGCCATAGACATTACTGGCCGTTGTAACGTACTTGCCTTGTGGTTGTTTGAATCTATCTATAAGCTTTAGGAATGTAATTTATAAATTATGAAAATAGACTCAAACTTTGACTCATTATCGATAGAACGAATCGAAAAAAGGATAGTCAGACTCCGTCAGCAAATGAAAGCTTCGATTATTGACGAAGAACAAAGGAAGTTTGCGCAGGTTATTGTTCAATTAGAGCAAATTTTAGAAAGCCGTGCTAAAAGAGCAGCAGATGAAAAGGAGCGAACAAAATTGCAAAACGCTGTGCATTGGTTTAAAGTAAAAGCTGTTGATTTAACAACTGAAAACGATAGAGAGGAATTCAAAGAAGTTATTAAAAAATTAGAAAAGCTTTTTGGCTTATGAATGCAGTTCACCATGTCTAACCCTAAGAGGCCGATCGATAATCTCCTTCAATCATTTTCTTACGAGCGGGAATGTTTTAGTAAGCCAGATTACAAACTCTTTTGGCAAGATGAGACCCGGAAGACCGAGAGGATTAAAGGTCACGAATTCAATACCTTGCTGTTTTGGCTTGGCCTAATATAGGAGAACTTCAAGCGGTTGCCCTGTCTCAGCACGTCCAGTGTCCGGTCCAAGTTTTAGGGGGGTGGTTTATGCCTTTGACCTAGCTGCAACCAAAAGTTACGGGGTTTGCAGAAGGGAAGATACGAATGACTAGCGGATTTAAGGTTCCGATCCATCTTCCGGAAACAACTAATTTTCAACAAAATTGGCTTCTTAAACCTCACGATCTTAGCAAGTGCTTGTGCTACCATTGTAACATAATCCTAGTTGTTTGCAAGCAGAAGTAAAACAGAGTCCAGCACTGCTTAAACACTTTAACGTTAGTGGCAATTTGAGAAACTCCAAATGAACTAAAATTTTAAACAAAAAAATATGATAACAGATTTACTATTCCAACTATTACAAGACACTAAGATTATTGATAAGTATCCCACGTCTGTAATTGATAAAATAAAATCAGAGATTGAAAATGACGGACTGTTTAAGGAGTTGGACATTATTTCGAAACAAAGGAACTATAATCCATTTAACGTTGAGAATTTGGTAAATAAAGTAAGTTCGTCAATCATAAGTCTAATTCAAAAAAGAGATGAGTTAAAAAATTTGGAAGTAACTCTTCTCAATACTTGTACAAATAAATTAATAACAAATAGTGTTAAGGAGAAAGATATTGCCTTAACCGACCTAGATAATAAAAAAAGAGACTTTTTAAACTCAAACTTAAACAAGCAAATTAGTGTATTAAATAATACTAAAAATATCACGGCAGCACCCGATTCGCTGAAGAAAGTAAAAGATTACGAATCTTCAAAAAATACAATAGTTACAACTTATATTAAAAAAGTCGATGAATTACAAGATAGGTATGAACAGTTAAATTATGTAGATGACTCGGGACTGAACTACCTAAACAGATATGTACAATTAAAAGAATTATACTGGGAAGATTTTAAGTCTTTTTTCAGCTTCTTAATTAGCCTTGATATAGGGTTAAAAACTGTATATAGTATAAACGAAGGACTTCCAAATTATAATAAATTTGTTTTACTCAATGATTATTATAAATGGTTCAAAAGAAGCTTAATAAAATTGGATCAACTTTTTGAAACTGACCAAGAGACTACTCTCTGTTTATCTTTAGCACATGGTGGAACTGTAAATGGAGCAGGCTTTATGGCTAGAATTCCTTTTTTTAAACGCGGAATTAAAGAAAAAAAATTCCGCTTTTACTTTTAACCTATCTAATATATTGGATCAAAAGACGATTCCTAGATTGCGTGGTATAGGCTTACTTCATAGCTTTGGTTCAACATCTTCGGGTAATCAAATTGAATCCATTTTTAATTGTAAATTACGAGTTCCAAAACAGAAAGATTTCAATAATGAAATTTGGGATGCAAAAGATTTAAATATCAATTCAATTCATATTTCTAAATATAATTCTTCATCAGATGAAATTATAAAATCAACAAGTTTTTTTAATTTCAATCCTTTGATTATTGACGACTGGAGTCTTACTGTTCCATTAGGAGACCAAATGGGGAACAATATTACTTCTGATGCAATACAAGACATTATATTGGTTTTAAAATTGGCGATAATTGATTAATATGAAGTACCAAACTTATTCTCAACAAGTAACTAGTAATGCATTAGACAATATTAATTATATTGGAAATGTAGGATCTCGAAATAGTTCTTTAAGTTATACAACAGAAGTTCCAAAGCCATTTTTAAATTATCCTAAAAACTACAATACTATACGAGGTGCAAGTAGTCTTTCGACTTTAACTTTTTTTACTGGAAGTTTGATTTTACAAGCGTTCTATTATTCCAATCTCAAACCTAGCATAGATTTGATATTAGACGATTATAATTACGGGAGTTTACGAGATGAAATAATAAATTATAGCCAAGATTTTGTAAAAGCCCATGAAAATTTAAATTCTAATACACAAGCCGGTGTACTTTTATTAATTGACAAAGATGGCTATGCACAAGTAATATTTACAGGATATGTAAGCCAAATATTTGATGAAAGTGGAGTTAAATATAATATTCGGATAAGCAAGAAATTATCTAATGAAGATTTTCAAACTTTAGAAAGAGATATTTATGAAATGGTCGACAGATATAATTTTGAAAACCTCTCTAACGATTGGTTTAACTCACCGGATTTTAATATGATTGTGCCAGGTCCTAGTGGTGGTACAGGACCTTACTATAATCCAAAAGAAAGAAGGCTTTATTGTATTGTTTAATTTAAAAAGAATAAACTGCCACTAACAGTGGTGGCTGATGCACAACTTACTTTTAAGTAAAGAATTGATACTTGGTGTTGCGACATTGATTTCTTAGGTTTTAGTCTGCTTAAGTTTGGATAGATCGTTGCATGATTATTAATAGGTGATGGTAGTAGCAAAGGAGCTCAAAAACGAACTTTTTAATCTTGATCTCCATTTCTTTTACGTTTGTTTTGCGGTTATTGTCTTTCCAGTTCAGGAGCTTCTTTACGTTGTACGCCACTGCAGCCATTAGCAGGCACTTGTTAGCTTGAATTATGCCTCTTGTATTTACTCTTTTCATCGCCAGGAAGTTTACCAAAGTCCCTATCACCGGTTCTACTGTTGAACTTCGAAGTTTTTTTAAACGTTTGGCTTTGTTTGTTTGAAGCCGTTCATGCATCCGGTCATAGTATTCTTTATCTATTGTATCATCTATTTTTTGAAATTACTCTTTCCAATGCAGGTGCTTCTTAGCGAGCAGTTTCCACAGTCTTTCGAACTGCTCCGGTAAACCTTCATTCGATACCCAAGGTTTGTAGTGTTTATTTTTTTGAAAGGGAGGTGAGCACCACGGCTGCAGGTATAACGGTCATTTTCCTGATCATAAGTAAAGCCCGGCCTGCTGGGTTTGTACAGTCCGAAGTTCGGGATGTATCCGGTAATATTCTTGCTCTCCAAATCCTTTAGTGCTTCCCCGCTGCTATAACCCGTGTCTGCGAGGATCTCTTCTACTTGTAGGCCGTTGTCACCTAAGTTATCAATGGTGTTTTCGAGAACAGATGGAAGGCACTGGCTGTCTTTTTTATCAGCATGATGTGTTTCAATGTTAGTGATGACATGATGAGCTGTGTCAACACTTACCTGTCCGAGGTAGTTTAATTGCCTTGGTTTGCCCTGTTTTAAGCTAACTCTTCCATCCGGATCTGTTGTACTAAAGTGGCTATGATTGCCAACATAACGTTATTGGTATTTTTCTTCACCTGCATCAACCTGCCTCTCCGTTTTGTCTTGCGCCAGGCATTCCTTTGTAAGCTTTTTCTTTCCAGGCATGATGTTGTTGTACGCTTTTGTTCCGTGCAGCACTTAATGTTTGAGCCTCAGCGGACACTACCGCGGTGGGTTCATCTTCGGTTAGATCAGCTGCATACTGATCACCATCGCTACGAATTCTTTTTCAGCAAGGCTGTCCATGCTTGCGTTTGCTTTTACAAATACGCTTTCAATGGCTTGTCTTTAACCAGCTACCAGGCCTTTTTCAATACATGCCTGAGTACATCTTTACAGAGTTGTTTGTAAACATCCTCTTCATATGACTGTCGTGTTCTGCTCAAGGTGCTCTGCCAGGGAAGTGTTTGATCAATGTCATAGCCAAAAAAGAAGAGCATATCAAAGCGCATGCTTACGGTATTGATGATGCGACGGTCTCGGGCAGTTTCTCGCGGTAGCCAATGAGTATAAGCTTTAAGAATACTATCGGATCAATGCTTTGCTGGTCTTCAATTTCATAGTATCAGGCGTTTGTTTATAGAGCCAGTTTAGAGCTAACAATGTCGTTAGCCTCCGATAGAAGTTGTCTACGCTGAGACGATCTAAAAATTGAAAGCACACTTCCATAAACCTGGGTTCAGCATGAAGAAAAACCTTTCTCTAATTGAACAAGATAGTTGGATGCTTGTTAGGTATTTCCCTATAACTGATCATACTGTTAAGTCTGTAGCCTAAACCTTTGCACAAATCAGTATTTGAACTTCAAAACATTCATCTAAAAAAAATTTTTGCTTCATGAAAAAAATATGCACGATTGCATTTGTTGGTGGAATTCTATTGTCAGCATGCTCAAAAACATCTCTTACCGACGAACAGCTTTTATCTCCACCCGACAACCAGGTTGCTAATGCAGCAAATCAATCCAACCAGGTACATGATATTGAATTTAACCAGGAAAATCTGTTTCCGGAAGGAGTGGTCTACGATAAGTTTAATAACCGCTTTTATGTAAGTAGTACTACCCGCGGCGATATTGGCATTGTTGGTGCCGATGGCAGTTATACTCCTTTTATTACCGATCCTGCGCTAATTGGTAGTACTGGTTTGGAAATTGATGAAGCCCGTAAGTTGCTGTATGTTTCCAATTCAAGTGCAGGCAGTGTTGGTATCTACAACATTAATACAGGTGAAAGGGTAAACTTTATTGACCTGAAACCACTGTCACCGGGTGCCCCGTTTTTTATAAACGATATAGCATTAGACCCCCAGGGTAACGCTTACGTTACCAACAGTCGCACCCCGGTAATTTATAAAATAAGCGTTGATGGAACTGCCAGCATTTTTTTCCAGGATGCAGCTTTTGCAACTACTGGCTTTGGGTTCAACGGCGTTGAGTATGGAAACCAAAATGGAGGCTTTTTACTGGTGGCTTTTTCTGTCAACAACCAGGTGATTAAGTTTCCTGTTGCAAACCCTGCTAGTTACAATATAGTTACTTTAAACGCACCATTGGCTGGTCCTGATGGTTTGTTGTTAAGCAAAAACGGTAAAGACTTAATTGTAGTAAGCAATGCAAGTGGCGGCAATGGCAGGGTTACCACATTTACTTCAAAGAATAAATGGGAGAGTGGTGTTGCCGTAAACAACTTTGAGACTGGGGCTGTGTTTCCAACGACCGCAACTACTACGGGCAAAAGCGTTTTTGTATTGTATGCCTATTTAAACAGGCGTGCAGTGGGCCAATCAGTATATACCATAAAGCAAATACCCGGCACTGAGAAGTTTTAAAATCTAACCTACTTACTTTTTCTCAAAATGTTTCAATAAGAGCTTTGGTGAAAACCAGGGCTTTTTTGTTTTAAATCCCCCTCCTTCGCCAGTGTAGGTGTTGTCCATGTGCATGAGTGCGGGAAAAGTTTTAGTGCTTTGTCTTGCCGGGTCTCCTTCACAGCCCTTGTGTAAACGCCAAGGTACCCCGGCATTTTGCTGATAGATGCGACGGTCACTGGCAAGTTTCTTCAAATAGCCAATGAGAATAACCTTAAAGAATACTACAAGATCAATGCTTTGCTGGCCTTTAATTCTAAAGTATTTGGCTGTACGCTTATAGAGCCACTGAAGATCAAGCAATGTTAGCCAACGCCGATTACAAATGCCGGCGTTGAAAAGAACATCGGTTCTAAAAATGATCATTATTACTAATGAATGGATCGGACTCGTTCACCTCTTATTGTAGTTGATCCATCTTAATTCCGTTCTTTTAATTCTTTATTTTATTATTTTGACTTTTGTCAAGTAACTGTCCCTGCCATTTAGCGAATTTGTTGGAGCAATGTATCTTTCAATAAGACGAAATTAAATCATACAAAAATAACCGCACATGAAAACATTACTATGTTTATTTATTTTAGTAACACAGTTGTGCATTATAGCCGGAGCTCAAAAGACCTTTTTACGGATTTATAATAGCTCAGGCAACAGGGTGCTCAGCGGGTTCTATGGTGGCGCTACTGACAGCTCCGTATATGTTTACAAAAGCAAAACCGAAAGCTCGGTCAACGTGTATCGAAACAAGGAGAAAGTAGAAATCCTCATTTCGGATATTGGTAAAATAAGAACAAGGAGAAGCGTTTCGCGCAATACAGCGATAGGCGCCTTAGTAGGAGCAGCATCCCTTGGCATTTTAGGTACACTTGCAGGAGAAAAACCTCAAGCAGGTTCCCTTAGTTTTTCATCAAAAAGCTTAATGGGGCTCGGAATATTTTTCGGGTCGTTGACCGGCGCTGCTGTTGGATCAGCATTACCAGGACGTAGGCTAAGAGTAGTGTTTAACTTAAACGGAAGCAGCGCAAAGTGGAGGGAGCTAAGAAGTGCAGCTGAAAAAGCCCAAACCTTAATCAAGTTTGAATAAAAGTCGTATTACGTAGCGCTTCCAACCCGTCGTCACCTAAATGGTGAATAGTGTTTTCGAGAACAGGTGGAAGGCACTGGCGGTCTTTTTGATCAGCATGATGGGAGGCTTCCATCAATGTCATCGCCAATAGAGAAGAGCATATCCATTCGCCTGCGTACGGTTTTGATGATGCGACGGTCACTGGCAAGGTTCTCTAGGTAGCCAGTGAGTATAAGCTTAAAAAATACAACCGGATCAATGCTTTGCTAGCCTTCAATTCCATAGTATCCGGCGTTTTGTTTATACAGTTATTTAAAATTTGATGATGTCGTTAGCCTTCGATAAAAGTTATCTATGGGGATCCGATCTGATAATTGAAGGGAATCATGGTAACCAAAAGGCGGCATGTTTGACCAATTTCCCCGTCATAAATGGGCCTGTCTTCTTTGGGCGTATAATCTCGACCGGCAATTGTTAATCATCCGCAAGTATAAGGGAGGCTCCTATTTATAAAGCATTTTTTACCTCATCAACTAACAGCCTCAGATAAATTAAACATTGATAGAAGGCACTTTTCAACAATGGCTTTGCAGCGCTGGAACTTGAGCTGATTGCACCCCCTGGCAAGCTGCAAAAAAGCAACGGTTGATGAACCCGGCGCTTTAACGGGCACGGGAACATGAAGATCAATATCACCAACATAAATAATAGCTGTGCGGTTTTTACAAAATATGCAGCGTTTCAAGAGGGTGGTGATAGAACTTGCACAACACGCATCAATATACTCCTTGTTTCTGTGTTCTATTGCAGTGTTATGCCTGTTGAAATTTGTGTGATTCACATTGTGAAAGCCAGATTATTCCTGGCATTACACTTATGTTTGAAGCGCATGGTTTGATGATAAAAGACATTCGAACATGTTCTGTCTTATTCATAGATTTAGTTCGATATACCTACAACAACCCAAAGTCCGTTATAATAAAATATGAAAGTCATTTCCAAACTGATTAACGCTTCTTTATGCCTCTTTCTAGTCTTTTCTTCAAACGCCCAGATTACTACCTCTTCTCAATGGACATGGATGAAGGGAGAAAACGTATTAAACTCACCCGGTGTATACGGAACTAAAGGCATCGCAGCACCTGCTAATACACCAGGGGCACGCAGCCAAGGCATGAGCTGGACAGATGCGGCAGGTAATTTCTGGCTGTTTGGTGGGGTGGATGATCTTGGCAATCCTCCATTTGACAAATCCTTCAACGACCTCTGGAAGTATAGCATTATAACAAATCGTTGGACATGGATAAGCGGCGACAATGTAACTAAACAGCCCGGCGTATATGGCACAGCAGGAACTGCAGCTGCGGGTAACAAGCCTGGTGCAAGATTCGGAAGCTCAACCTGGACGGATGTAGCCGGCAATTTGTGGCTTTTTGGGGGTCAAGGGCACTCATCTAGCGGATTTGGTACTTTAAATGATCTTTGGAAATACACCCCGGTTACGAATGAATGGACATGGGTAAATGGATCAAATTCTGCATTTGCGCAAGGGGTGTATGGCATCCGGGGTATTCCTGCTGCGGCCAACAGGCCGGGGGCAAGGCAGGGTAGTGTTACCTGGACAGATCTCTCCGGTAATTTCTGGCTGTTTGGTGGAATTTCGAATTCTTATTTCAACGACCTATGGAAATATAACCCTGTGACTAACGAGTGGACATGGATAAATGGCGCAAATACCGTGAACCAGGAGGGGGTATACGGGACGTTAGGTGTAGCGGCACCGGGTAACAGACCTGGTGCGAGAGGTTACAGCGCAACGTGGACAGATGCACTTGGCAACTTCTGGTTTTACGGCGGGTATGGTTATTCCTCTTTCAATTATTATGCAAAAAATGACTTGTGGAAATACGACCCGCTTACTAATCTCTGGACTTGGGTAAATGGAGGAACTGGTCACAATGAGCAAGGAGTATACGGCACACAGGGTATTGCTGCTCCAACGAACAGGGTGGGTGCAAGGTTGAGGAGCGTTGCCTGGTCAGATGATTACGGCAACTTCTGGCTTTTTGGAGGGTTTAGTTCTTCAAGTTATGAAAGTGATCTTTGGCGATACAATCTTGCTACTAACCTTTGGACATGGATGAACGATGTGATTAGCACATTTGGGACTTATGGCACACCTGGCGTTGCTTCCGGTAACGTGCCGGGTGCAAGATCATCGGCCAGCAGCTGGAAAGATGCCTCGGGAAACCTTTGGCTCTTCGGCGGAAGAGGCTATGCAGCCACGGCTTCAATCGGAACATTAAATGACCTTTGGAGATTAAACTCCTTAGGTGTGTTGCCAATAACCTTTAGCAGTTTGAAAGGCTACCAGGAAGGAAACCATATTGCAGTACAATGGACGGTGGAAAATGAAACCGGCATCAAACAATACGAAATAGAAAAGTCATCAGATGGCATCATGTTTTCCAAAGCTGCAGTGGAGATGGCCAAGAACAATACTTCCGGCACGGCAACCTATGCGTGGGTAGATGTAAATACATCGTTGGGCAACAGATATTACCGCGTGCGCAGCACGGGTACGGGGGGAGAAGTTAAGTACAGCCAGGTAGTAAAAGTCGCATTAAGCAATGTTAGGCGCGGGTATGCGGTATATCCCAATTCGGTAACCGGCAGCACTCTGGTTCTCCAATTCATAAATCAGCCAAAGGGATCGTACGAGGTGCAAATGCTCAATGCGTATGGCCAGTTGATACAGGCCACAAAAATAACCCACCCAACAGGCAGCAGTACACACATTATAAAATTCAGGAGCAACATCAGCAAAGGCAATTATACTCTCAAAGTAATTGCCCCTGATAACAGCAGGCAATCGTTTAGGATTATGTACTAAAAAAAATGTATGGCACAATGGGCTAATACATGTCTCGTCTCATTACTTTTAGTAATAGTCAACACAGGTCTCTACTGTTGGACACACCAGAGCAACGTTGCAAGATCCTTATGGTTTGATTAGATAAAATCGAAGTCAAGTGGGAAGGCATGGGTTATATTTAAGCAATGTGTTTGAAGAACTAACTTAGCATGAAATGCCAACTGGCTTCAAGAAAAAATAGGAGTTCAAGATTAAGAATGGAATAAAGAGGGAGGCGATTTGAAAATCATGGTTGGAACTTCATTCAAAAAACTCATATTGTTGTAATATTTCCTGAGCTGTTTCAAAAGAGTTATACGGAGGGTGCAAATTTGGGTTGTGGTAATTATCTTCCCATTCCGACTACTACACACACTTGCCGGTCCATACGACCTACCCCAAGGCCGCTCTCTAGATCATGCGCTTTAAAAACGTGAGAATTCACATTTAGTTTTTGGCTTTGCAAAAATTTGGCTATTTCGTTACCAAAAATAGATGCTTCGCGATCGCCTTTTTCTACCCAAACCATTATATGAGAACCGGGCGTATATTCCTTTTCAAATCCTTCCTTAATGAGTCTTAATAATTCCAGTTTTTGCTTTGCGCCTAATATTCGTTGCTTTATATTCACCTCGTATTTATCATCTTTAATTATTCGGTGATCAGTCCGTTTGTTCACATTGGTTAGCCCAATCGTCTCTTGCGCCAGATGGTCAGGGACATTTAGAGGAATAACATTACGGGGTACTTTAGTAGCGTTAGAGTAAAACACGGTTACTGCAAAAAAAAGACAGTATATCAAAACAATTGTGTTTATTATTCTAGCGCATCCAGATCTTATTCCTTTATTTGCCATCGATCATAGTTTAGGCCTTTTTACAATATAAGGTTAACAGAATAAACCTCCAAGTAAAACTAAAATCGATTATCCTAATTGAACGTCGGATATCATTATGACTCAGCTGTTATGGTAGTCTTATAGGATAGCGCCTGCTATTATAGACGAGATGGTAATAGCATTCACAGGCGTTCATATTTAAATTGTGCGTCACGAGCCTTCAGTCTCAGTCACGAAAATTAAATTCTTATCAAAACATAAATAAGGAGTTTAGATAGTCGACCCTTAAAAACCCTGTAAGCTAGGACTGACGTTGGTTTTAAGGGTTTCTGCCAGTAAAAGTTACACGTATATTTGAAAAACTCTCAAAAAGCTTGCAATTTACTGTATGCTTTCTACTCAAAAACGCAATCCGCAACTTGGGTTGTTTCACGGTCTGGCTGATCAGGTAGATCAGAAACATCCATTATACTTGCTGGCTAATAAAATAAACTGGGAATTGTTTGACACCAGTTTCAAGAAGCATTACAGCGCGAAAATGGGCAAACCTTCTAAGCCGATCCGCTTGATGGTTTCTTTGCTGATGTTAAAGTACCTGCGTAATGTACAAGCATAATGGAGACCGTTTGCCACACATCAGAATGATGCATTGAGGCTCCATACGTTATTTCAGTGAAGAGCTAACGGTTTCAATAAGCATTGGCCGGGGATGCTTAATACCGTAGGAAATGGATACTGCAGATAATTGAAATTGTTTTATTTGTATGTCTTGCAAGTCTTCCCTTGCCTCATCCTGCATCAAGTTCAATTACTCTTCGTAATTTACAGCGGAATATTTCCTGCTGTTTGCTTTAAATGTTACACGTAGTTTGACCTATTTCATGAGCAAATATTCACTTTTGCCAAACCTGGCAGACCGGGAACGTAGCGTTTAAATTAAACGCCGGTTCTAACTAGCTATTCAGGAAATCTATCAAAAGCTATATCCAAATATGACCCAAGCCAAAATCGTCGCTAACTTAGGTTTCTATGCCTCGAACTAGTCAAAACTCAAGGCTAGATCCGGAACTTGCCCGATCTTGGATCATTGTGGTCTTCTTTGTGAAACTAATAAGATTTCTTGAAGCCTGGGTACTCTTCAAAAAAGAGGACCAATGAGATCGGTTGAAAGCAGCCAGAACGACTGGTCTGCTGCTAATCACCTTCAGGAGGCTCTGAGACTACTCGGTAAAAAGCGACCATCAGGTTTCCAAAACAAACGCCGCAGTAGGCCAAACGTCCGAAGTCTTGGGAGCACCGGCGATTTAGAATTGGATGCTCAAGGCATCATTCTGTCTACCTAAAGGATGTTCCGAGAGAGGATGGGCATGCTTCAGAGGGTCAAGATTTCCATCTTAAGCATCAGAGTGGTGTTCAAACGAATTATAATAGTAGTGTACCTGGAATTAAAAGAAAGCCCTGGCTTAGGCCTCAATACTTAGACCTTTGATTTAGTGATGTCGCTCTGCTCACGGCTGAAAAGCTGCACTTCTTCCCCGTTTAATCGGTTCCTTTATAGCGTGTCATTTTGCGCTGTCTTTGTTCCATCACCGTTTTATTTGTGAGCACTACTGAAAGCACATACACATCTTGATCATAACTTATCTCCTGAACTTGCCGGGTGATCTCAGATGCAAATCCAACCTGTGGATCACTTACGACCTCTTCTGCAACTTCAATTAATTTGGTGATGTCTAACATTGCGGTTAATTGGTTTTATTTTGATTGTGGTAAACGATTATTTTTCCTTTAAGATGCCTTAAGCTAGCCTCAGAGGAGACTGGACAGAACTTTGGCGTTACTGTTTGCAACTTTTTGATCCTGCACCTTTGAAAACAGATCTCCTTTTTTCCGTAGTCTGGTTAGTATGTTTTCCATTGTAAACAATCCTGGTTCAAGCCCTGCTTTTATTTCTTTCCACTCCAGTGGTGTTGACACCTGTGGCACGTGGTAAGGTCTTACACAATAGGGTGCAGCTACGGTGTCCGCTACATCATTTTGGTTTGGATCAATGTATAGTTTGTCACCGCGTTTAGAAACGGTCACTTCCGTTGTTGTTATATCTGGTACAAGCTTGTGCACCTGCTCACAAATGTGTTCGGCAATCTTCCGTGCCTGTGGGAAGGAAAAACCTTGACATGGAAGATAAAGATGAAGACCGGTTTTGCCCGACGTTTTTGGGAAAGCTTTAAGCTTTAATTGATCAAATACTTGTTTTGCAGCTTGTGCTGTGGTAATGGCTTTTTTAAAGTCTTCATCTGAAGGATCCAGGTCAATGATAATATAATCTGGTTGCTGGTAGTTATGAGTGCGGGAAGTCCATGGATTGATGTCAATACAGCCAAGGTTAGCCATGTACAACAAAGTAGCTTCATCATTACAAACAAGGTAATCAATCTGGTCCCGCTTTCCCTTTTTCTTATGCTTTCGCTCAGTAGGAAACAGCTCTGCCCACTCAGGTTGTCGTCCTTCCATATCCTTGATATATATTCCCGTAGCTCCCGGACCATTATGCTTGATGTGCAGCGATTGTGGCCGGTCTTTGAGATAGGGGAGTATGTAGTCTGCAATGTTGTGGTAATAGATGATCAGGTCACTTTTAGTCACACCCTTCCAGAGTTGCCGTTCGACATTCGTCAATCTCAGATCCTTACCCTCAATGGTAAAAACTTCCTCGCTGGTAATCTGCTGTGCCTCCAGCTCTGGCCAGTTGCTGTCGGCTATTGTTGTGGGTGGAGTAGCTATAGGCTTGTTGGTAGTCTGGGCAGCTTTGACTGGTGCATTCTTCTTCTCTTTGATAACTTTTGCCTCCTCCTTTTCTGTTAGCGGCACCTCCCGGGAGATTGTTTGAGCTGGCTTGTCATCTCTAAAGCCGAGAAAGACTGCTGGTTTCCTGATCTTTTTGGCAGTTGTCCAGGTCGCAAACTGTATGTTAGCCACAAGCTCCGGTTTGATATAGTGAACCGGCGTGTCGGTGTCTACCTGGTTTACAAACGGATTTTCTATAATTTCAAGCTTCTTCAAACGGCTCAGAATGCGCTTTCGGTCTTCATCTTTAAAGCCGTGGCCAGCATGGCCGATATAGGTGAGCGATCCGTTTTCATAAGCACCAAAAACAAGCGAGCGAAAGGCGTGGCCGGATGCACTTTCTGTCCAGCCGCCTATTATAAATTCCTGCCGGATACTGGTGGGTAGCTTAAGCCAGTAATTTCCACGTTTCCCTGGCTGGTAGATGCTGTCCTTTGCTTTGTAAACAATACCTTCCAGGGCCGACTCCTTGATAACATCAAACATAAGTAAGCCCTCTTCCAGATCCTCGCTAAACCTGATATAATCACTCTCCCTTACCAGTTCACGGAGTATTTTCCGCCTGTTCTCCAAAGTAACCTCCATTAGGTCATATCCATCCAGCCACACCAGGTCAAATACATAGTAGACTAGCCGGGCAGCTGCCTTGTTTCGCCGATACCGCTGCAAGGCATCGAAGTCCGGGTGCCCGTTTTCATTTAATACCACTATCTCCCCATCAATAATGAAATCCTTTCCTAGGGATTTAAGCGGTGTCAGCAGTATTTCATAATCCTTTGTATAATTCAACCCACCGCGTGATTGCAGCTTCACTTCGCCGTTCTTGCACCAGGCTAGCACCCTATAGCCATCCAATTTAAGTTCATATATCCACCCTGGCTCATTAAATGGCTTTTGGATGAGCCGGCACTCCATGGGTGCAAGGTTATCCGGCATAGGCGCCTTTACGGCTCCTGGAACGTCACTTGGATTACTTTCGCTCTTAGCAGACTTTTCAGGCTTGCCAGTGCGATTACTTTGCCACGCGGCTGCATTGGGATCTTCAGCTACCTGTTCAATAGTGCGTCCAGACAACACAGACGTATCCTTTTTAATGATATCGCTTTTCAAAACATAACGGTCTGGTTGTTTTACCAGGTACCAGGACTTCTCATCTTTATCCTTTGCACGACTAATTTCGAACTTGCCTTTAAGTTTACTGCCATGTAGGATAAAGCTGATCTTCCCCTTATAGTACTGGCTTAATAGGGAGTGTTCCTGCGCCTTCTTATCTTTCTCCTTTATCAAGGTTGTTTCAAAAACACCGGCATCCCACACGATTACCGTTCCTCCGCCATATTGCCCTTTAGGTATAATACCCTCGAAATGCAGGTAATCAAAAGGATGATCTTCGGTTTGCATGGCAAGTCGACTTTCACCAGCTTTCATGGAAGGACCTTTAGGGACTGCCCAGCTGATCAAGACACCCCTGACCTCTAGTCTGAAATCATAGTGTAGGTGGGAAGCAGCATGTTTCTGGACGACAAACTGCAGATTACTGTCGTCGGGCTGCCCACCTGTGGGTTCAGGTGTTTTGCTGAAGGCGCGTTTGCTATTGTACGTTTCTAAGCTCATGGCTGAATTCTGCTTACTTGAGGTAGTAATAAGCAAAACAAAATCGTACCATTTAAGGGAAGTCTGATTACCGAGACACTTGAATATTAGAGCTGTAACTACAAGGAGCAATTTGTTCAAACACTGAGGCTAATGGGAACAAACATTATTGTCTGTAGACCTAAGTTGTCCTGCGGAGAGATAGAGATAGAAGATGATTTTCTCGGATATAGAGTAGCAATAAGTAAAGGCTAATAACTCGAAAAAAGCTG
>NZ_SMSK01000002.1:0-343234 GCF_004354985.1 Segetibacter sp. 3557_3
TAACAAGCTAAAGCAAGAAGCAGCATGATAACAAATAGCAGTCCTGTCAAGCTCAAACAGCCGATGACTATTGGCAATCCTCTTGAGCTTTCGAGAGGAGTTGCATAGAAGTGCGACGCAACGATGCTTAAAAGCATCACTGATGTTGGGCCCAAAAAGAATAATGGTTTATTGCACAAAATTGTCTCCTGTGCAGGAAGTTTGGGCTATATGAGAAGAATAAATTGTTGGATTTACTCGTGTTTGTTGCCGCAGCAGGCATGGCTAAATTATATAAGAAAGGCTGCCTTCCCGGGCAGCCTTTTTCTTTGATCGGAAGTACAACTAAATTTCAGGCATTAATACAAGTTTAGCCATATTGTTTACGTTGAAGTACTTATTGGCTAGTTCTTTTGTCCTTTCCACGGTCATCTTTTTTACCAGTGCAGGATCTTCGAGTATGCCTTTTGGATCTTCGTTGAAATAATATTTTTGCTGAAGGTTGCTCAGCCAATAACTGTTCTCTTTTACTTCTGTTTCCATGGCACGGATGTCTTCAGCAAGAGTCTTGTCGACGTTTGCCTGTGGTGCGCCATTAGCCTGTAAAGTTTTTATTTCGTCCATCACCAGTGCAGAAAGTTTCTCGGCATTCTCCTTTGATGAGCCGAAGGATATGGTAATTGCATAGCTGTTTACCGGCTCACGATTAATCCCGCCCCGGACGTTTACGCCATAAACCCCACCCTGGTCTTCCCGAAGGACCTCTCTTAAGCGGATTGCCAGTATTTTAGTCAGCTGGTCAAGTTGGGTAGCCTCAAGATCGGAGTAGGTGGTGGTACCGGTGAATGTAAGCCGCACGGTACTTTTATTTTCCTGGCCCTTCTTGATCACCTTGTTTACTACCCCGGTTGGATACCTTATCCCTACATCTTTCCAGGTTTCCTTCGTACCGGTTGCAGGTAGTGAAGCAATATATTTCTCAACCAATGGCTTGATACTGTCTACGGCAAAATTGCCGACAAACGTAAAAATGAAATCACCTGCATTGCCGAAGCGCTCCTTGTAAACGTCGTACGACTTGTCGAGGTTAATCTGCTGTATTTGAGCAACATCCATAGGCTTTGTACGGGGATTATAAGAACTCATGATATAGCCGACGGAGTCGCTGAAAACAGAGGCCGGATCCTTGCCTTTGTTCATGAGCATAGCGGTCATTTGTTGCTGTGCTACCTTAAACATGCTGGTATCTTTACGTGGTTCCGTAAAATAACCGTGGATTAATTGAAAGCCGGTTTCCAGGTCCTTTGGTGTTGAACTTCCACTTAAACCTTCACTGTACAACCCGACGGAAGGAAATACCCGCACCTGCTTTCCGCTGAGTTCTTTTTGAAGACTCATAATATCATAGTTGCCTACACCTCCCAACATAGTGATGCTGCTGGCATTTGATGCAGAAAGATAATCCGCCTCCGGGTATAGGGAAGAACCACCCGGGCTGATTGCTGAAAATTGGACCTCATTGTTTTTGAAATCAGTTGGCTTTAATACCACTTTTGCGCCGTTTGAAAGCGTAAGCTCGGTAACGCCCAACTCAGGGATCTTAGTTTCGTTGGTTATTTTACCTGGTGTAATCGTTTTAGCCAGCAGTGCACCCTTAACTACTTTGTCTTCGTAAGCGGTAAGTTTACCAAAAGGCTTATTCAACAAAGCCAGCATTTGCTTCTGATTGATAAGGTTTGCTTTTTCAGTTTCCGGTGCCATCACGATCACGGCGCGGTCAAGCGGTTTCAGCCACTTTGTAATGAGGCTGTTTACTTCTGACAACTTTATAGTAGGTAAGAACTTTTTATAGAGTTCGTATTCGTAAGCAATACCCGTGATGGATTCTTTGTGCAGGAAGTTGCGGATTAACTCTTCAACAAGGGTAGCAGACTTGGTTTTATCACGTTCGTTGTACGCGTTCTCCATTGAAGACATGGCATTACTCTTTGCGCGCTCCAGTTCACCCTCTGTAAAACCATTCTGTCGAACACGCTCATTTTCGATCAGTAGTGCTTCGGTAGCTTTAGGAACAGATTTGCCGTCTTTTGCAACAGCTATCAGGGTAAGAGCATCTTTGTCGCCCAGTAACTTGCTGTAGCTGCTGTTTCCAAAAAGAAAAGGTGCATCCGGCTTTTGGGATATTTCCTGTAACCGCTCGGTCATGATCTGGTTGAAGATATCGCGAACCAGCATACCGCGGTATTCGAGTTCAGTCTGCGCTTCAGGAAGTGCCGGCTGCTTATAGAAGATCTGGACAACATTATACGGCTGTTCAGGGTCGGTAACGATAACCGTATTTACTTCTTTGTTTGCCGGAATGCCGAACTTTTTACGTGGAGGTGCATTGGTGGGTTTTGGTATGCCTGCAAAGTGTTGTTTGATTAAGTTCTCAACCTCATCAACGTTAACGTCGCCTACAACAATCACAGCCTGCAGATCGGGTCGGTACCAGGTTTTGTAAAAATCTTTCAACGTCTGGTATTTAAATGTTTCCAGGTTCTTTTTAGTACCAATTGGTAAGCGATTGGCATATTGTGAACCTTTAAGCAACACAGGAAAATACTTTGCCCGCATACGCTCCTGCGCTCCCTGGCCCAATCGCCATTCTTCGATTACAACACCTCTTTCTTTATCAATCTCATCTTCTTCCATGGTTACATTGTGCGCCCAGTCTTCCAGAATTTGGAAGCCTTTTTTAAACACCATTGGGCTGTCGGTGGGCAGCTGGAGCATGTATACCGTTTCGTCGAAAGATGTGTAGGCATTGAGGTCTGCGCCGAATTGAACACCACTTTTCTCAAGGAAGTCAACCAATTCCGACTTCTTAAAGTTTTTGGTTCCATTAAACGCCATGTGTTCGGTAAAGTGGGCAAGACCGAGCTGCTGCTCGTTTTCCAGGATGGACCCTGCATTTACCACCAGCCGTAATTCTGCGCGGTTTTTTGGCTCCTGGTTTTTTCGGATATAATAAGTTAATCCATTGGCAAGTTTACCAATTCGTAGATCCGGCGAAACAGGCAGCTTTTTATTGGTTGGGGTCTGTGCAATAGGAGAACCCATCGCTAACGATAAGGTCAATGCAAACAGAATCCTCACAGTCCACTTCATAATTCAGATTTTTTTGTGATTGCGAAGTACGTTATTTGTATGTACAGTTGCAGAAGCTTGTATAAAATTTAAGTTCTTTTATACACGAGCGGAAGCAGGCTTTTGGGCAGTAATGGCCGCATAACCGGGAATGGTCAGGAAGGTAGATTTGGAAGGTTTTATGAACCCCGCCTGGCGTTGCCATTGCTTAATGTCGTTGAGTCTCCACGCGCCCGAAGTGCTGCTCAGTGCAAAAAAGAAGTTTGCCAGGCTGCCGAGCAGGTCGCTATTTAATTTAGCTTGCTCCCTTCGGATGATCTCAATGATACAAAAATAGCCACCAGGTTTTAGTGCCCGGAATGCTTTTTCCGCAACCAGCATGTTTTCTTCTTCGGTCAGGTGATGGGCAACGCTTGCCAACAGTACAAGGTCGTATTGGTCTGCTCCGATATCAAATTCCAAAATATTTCCCGGTTGAAATCTTACCCTTTGTTTCAGTTCGTGATCCTGGAACAGGGGTTCAGATACGGCCACCGCCTCTGGAAGGTCAAGCACAACAGCGGAGAGATTGGGATTTTTCTTGCATAACTCTGCTGAATATCGACCATGTGATCCACCAATATCAAGCATTTTGGTTGCATTTAATGGTAGTGGAATTTTCCGTACAGCTTCTTTAGCTGTTGCAGCCGCCGATACTGCCATTGCCTTCTGGTAATAATACCACTCTTCCCCGTTAAATGTTTGATGGTATTGAAGCCCTTTACCGGACTGCAGAAAAGGTCCTACCTCGTCCATCCATTTGAAGCAAACCCGGTTATCAAACATCAGGAGCCAGTACATGGAGTGCCGGCTATCTTTTAGAAGCCACTTTTTTGATGCGGGTGTAAGGGAGAACCTTTCCCCGGCTTGCCTGACCAAACCCATCGAGGCCAGAACAATAACAAGGCTTTCAAGCGCTTTTTCATGGAGGTTGGTAGCTATCGCCAATTCGCGAAGGCTTTGTTTCTCCTTTGACATGGCTTCGAAAACCCCTTTGTCTGCCGCCTCCAAAACAACCTTGCTCATGATAAATCCGAAGTGAGAGTAGCCGAGTGGTAAAGGAACCATCCCGGCTTTTATGGCGATCCATTCTAGAACATTCTGGGCAACGGGTTTAAAGTGCATTATTCGGGAGGTGGCGTTTTACCCTTACAAACAGGATGTGCTTACCCGCAATGCGTTTACAAAACCAATGCCGTGAGGAGAAATGAATAAACTCGCACGTGTCTGGCCGGAGTTGGCCTGTCGGGCACACTTAACTTATACCACGCTTGGTGAAGCTTAAGCATGCGCAGAAGCGGACATCATGTTTTCGGACTCGTGCTTGAAGCCAGCCAGCTTGCCGCAGTCAAACGGCGAAGAGCCTCATCCACTGCGGACGCCAACCGAAAAAACGCGATTATCGTTGTAAACGCGATGTGCTTGTTGTTTAGCAGGAGCAGCTGTTATTTTGCCATCCTGAACGATCCTGGTAGGCAATCCCGCTTATGTCTCCAAAAGTCAGCGTTTTACAACTTTTTAAAAGCAGCTTCCATTCTGTCGAGGGCTCGTTCTAATATACTCTGCGAAGTAGAGAAACATAACCGGATATGCCCCGTGGCACCCGGGCCAAACCATTTGGCCGCGCCAGGCACAACGGCCACCCGGGCTTCATTTAACAGGTAATCGGTAATTTCTTCAGCGGTTCTGCCGGTTTGGGAAATGTCGGGAAAGATAATATAACAGCCTTGTGGCGCAGTGCAGTTTACATTTTTCATTGCATTTAGCCGCTCTGCAGTATAGTCTCTCATCTTGGTAAGGTGCTCTACAAAACGATCCACCCAATACCAACACTTCTCGTAAGCCGCCTGGGCTGCAATTTGCGAAACTGTTGAAACACCGGTTATGGTGGTTCGAACCAGCGAGGCCAGCACAAGGCCTTCGTGAACAGCAGCATTCGGAGACACGATATAGCCAACCCTTAATCCGGCTAGTCCAAACGACTTGCTGAAACCATAAACCGTTATTGTACGTGCAGCTATTTGGGGTGAAATGGTTGCAATGCTGATATACTCATGCGGAGCATATACGATGTCGCTCCAGATTTCATCACTCAGGATCATCAGGTTATTGGACACAGCAAAATCGCCCAGCCCCTGTAGTTCTGCGCGGGTAAAAACTTTACCAATTGGATTGTGCGGGTTGCAAAGGCATAACAATCGTGTTTTTTCGGTGACCAGGCTGGCGAGTAAATCCATGTTGAGGGTGCCGGTCTGGGCATCTATTGAAAAGAGTACAGCTTTTCCTCCGGCAGCTTCCACGGTTGTTTTAAATAGAAAGTCAACCGGGTCAAAAACAATGGCCTCATCACCAGGACGAAGCACGTAGGAAGCGGCAACCATCATTCCCTGTGCAGCACTATCAACCGGTAAAACCAGTTCCGGGGTAGTTATGAAGTTTCGTTTTAAGGCTAATGTTTCGGCAATCACTTTTTTAAAGGAAGGCAGTCCTTCAACGGGGCCATATGAAAATACGCGCTCGTTGATGTAGTCGTTCATCGCAGCTGCAATCTCTGGTGCACTTTGAAAGTCGGGGTCGGCAGCAGTTAGTGGGATCACGTCGGCAGGAAGGGTTGCCCACCTAAGATTAAAAGCCCTTTGTTGAAGGGCTTTCATGTTGATATGCTCATTATTAAATTCAAGAGACATCTGGCTGATGGTGTTTTTAGATGATGAATCTATTTTGCTAAGGGGATTGGAGCTTCTTCATCCACAAACAGGTGTGGTTGGAGGAAGCGATCCGACAGCATCCGGCCAAAGTCAAGGTAATGTTCGAGTGTGTCTTTCCGTGCATAGTAAAACTCGGTAAACACTTCCCCGAAGTCTTTCTTCTGTCCTTCAAGCAGGTTAGCTAAAATGATTGCATCTTCAAGGGCACTGTTTGTTCCCTGGCTGGTAAATGGTAATGCAAGATGTGCTGCATCGCCAATCAATACGATATTCTTTTGGTGGAAAGCGGGCAAAAGATCCATGTCTTTTGTCGACCACAGGAATGCTTTATTAAAGTTCGTATTATTTAAAACATAGTCGATGGGATGAGGCCATTTGCGTAACAGTGAAAAGGCAAAATCTTTCTTGCTTTTTGCGCTAAGGTCTTTCATATCCCATTTGGTACAATCGTATTGCATGTACCAGATCACTTGTTCATCGTTGCAGGGAAGCAGGCCAAATGACAAACCATCTGACTCGCTCTGGGTTTTAATAAGGTCGCCTTTAAGCAATTCGGAAATTTCAGGCAAGTCAGCAATGCAAACCAATTCTTTTACCGTTGTTTGCGACAAGCGATATTCAGGAAATAACGAACGCCTGATCATTGAATTTGCACCATCGGCAGCAATAAATATGTCGCCTTCTTGCTGAACACCATTTTTATAAACCACAGCAGTAGCCTTACCGCGATCATCATATATAAAGTGGGAGAAGTCATTGCCAAAACAAACGCTTTCTTCCGGAAGAAGGTCACACAAGGCTTTTATACAATCATATCGCTGAATGGCGATAGAGTAGTTCAACGTTTCTTTCTTGTATATCTCGCCGAATTCGTTTTGTAAAATTGCCCTTTTTACGTATTTGCCGGTTTTGCGTATTGCAGTACCTGCACCCAGGTGATCAAGAGCAAGTACCCCGTTGGGCAGCAGGATAAAACCGAGGCCGATTTCAGTATAGTGTGTTGCCCTTTCATTTACGACAACATCCCAACCTATTTTACGTAGACTTATAGCGGTAGCCAGTCCGGCTATTCCGCCCCCGATGATGATGGCTTTCATAGAACTATTGTTTTGGATTAATGATTTTTCTGGATAGGAAATTGGATACTGAAGGATTGGATCTTAGGGTCATTGTTTTCAGGGAGGTTTAGGATTATATTATTGCTTTCATATAATTTGAATTTGTTTGTAAAAAATCGATAATTAAAGGTATGTCCGTCTGTTATGCACATATCGTTCGTTAAGACTTACGAATGCCCTAATCAGACACTATAAAAAATCACCATATCAACACAATAATTCCGATTCAACAGAATGCATCAAAGTATCTACCTAACAAATACCATTACGCTATATAAAATCAACATCATTTGCTGCAGGTCTGCCCTTAAGGCAAACACACCGCGCTTTGTTTCAACCTAAGACGCTTCTGATCACCAAATGGTGACAACAATAGTAATTCATTCGAAACAGGGTCCTCAACCCCCCTGGAACTTGCAACGCGCATAGTAATACATGTTGTTCACCATTTCTCATAAACAATCGCTCCCCTTTGCTCGACAGTTAATACAGGCCTGCGGCTGGAGCAAGCTGATAATCTTGAAATTTTTGTTAGCAAAAAAAACACCAGAATCGTAGCGCCGGTCAAATGTTTCGGTGCCAGATCAAAATATAGAAAACACTCGCGATCAGGTGGTTGAAAAGTTTAAAGTAAACGATGTCCTGTTGTCCTGGACTATGTTGTAAAACTAAGGTGTTGCACCAGCGGGGATGGTAAGATGGGCAAATGCTTTCTGGGGATCATAAAGGTAGACAGGCTGGAGAGGTCTTTGAAGATATAATGTTTACTTAGGGCACCCTGCAGGTAGCCGGAGCCCGATGTATTTCCGGTACCTACCCGCAAGCCAATCATCCGGCTAACCATTGCGATATGTTTATGTCGCCACGTGCTGAGCAGCAGGTCGATCTCAACTAGCGAGTCTAATATCTGGAAGGATGTCTGGAATACCGGGAAGTCGCGGTACAACATAATGAAAAGCGCTGCCCGCATTGCTGCTGGCGATAGTGCAGCGCGCAGCTTTTCCTGATCCATTTTCTCAAGCGGGCCGGTTTGCTCGAAAAAGACATAATCAAAATGATTGATTTTGCCAGCTTCACGTTCACTTAAACTTGCTTTATAAAGGTCCCTGTATTCGGTCCAGAATGGCAGATTTGCATTTCTATCACGAACATGATCTCCCCAATAAACTGGATTGAAAAAAGGCATTCTCTCCAGCCATCGGTTAATTAACATGAGTATGCTCTCCTCTTTTTCAATTTCGGTTATAATGATATAGTCGGCTTCGGAAAAGCCACCTTCGTTGGTGCGCTTGTAGTATTCCTGGTTATGACGCATCTCGAGCTTCAGTCCAAGCCTTGCTTCGATTAACCTGAACTGCAAGCTCTGGAACCCCGACGAAGGGGTAAGCAGGTTTCTGAATTCAAGAAAGTCCAGCGGGGTCATGGTGTCAAGTACGCTGATCTGGTTATTGAGCAATTCAATAATCCGCATCACGCGCTGCAGCCGGTGCCGCACAAGATTTAGGTCTTCCGAATTATCGTTAATGTGTGCTTTCCTGAACACGTTTGTTACAAACTCAAGTTCAAACAAGATCTGTTTAAACCATAACTCATAAGCCTGGTGAATGATGATAAACAGCATTTCATCATGTGCCGGTGTATTCGGAGCTTCAAAGCTTTTCGGATGCTGGCTGCTGAGTACTTTATCAAGTCCCAGGTAGGTGCCATAATAAAGTGCCGGGTCCATATTGGTTGTTTGTACAAATATCCCCAATTGTTTCAGTATGACGCAAGCCGGACAATGCTTAAAAAATGGGAACAGCAAGACTATTTACCCAAACGTGCCAGTTGTAATAAGCTTGTCTTTGATAGGGTGGAACAAGCTGTTTTCCATTATATTTATACTGTTCTCCCACCAACAAATCTCTGCTATGAAAAGATGTCTTTATTGGTTACTCGGTATTATTATAATTACAACATCCGCTTGTCAAAATACAACAACCACAGGCGAACAGGGTACCGCTGCGCATCCAACGGGCGACTCGGGCCTGAAGCATCCTGAATGGATTTTGCAGGGAAACATTTACGAAGTAAACGTTCGACAGTATACCACGGAAGGTACATTTAAAGCGTTCCAGGCTAATCTCGACCGCCTGAAGGAAATGGGTGTACAAACGTTGTGGTTTATGCCCATCAACCCCATCAGCATAAAAGACCGAAAAGGCACACTGGGCAGTTATTATGCCGTTAGCAACTATACCCAGGTAAACCCCGAGTTTGGCGATATGAACGATTGGAAGGCGCTGGTAAAGGCTGCTCATGACAAAGGGTTTAAGGTGATCATCGACTGGGTAGCAAACCACACCGGAGCTGATCATGTTTGGCTCACCAGTCATCCGGATTTCTATGTTAAAGACAGTTCCGGAAATGCAAAAATTGCTTTTGATTGGTCAGACACACGGCAACTTGATCACAGCAATACCGCTATGGGCGACTCCATGATTGAAGCAATGCGATACTGGATAACGGAAAGCGATATCGATGGCTTCAGGTGTGATGTTGCCGGAACCGTGCCCACAACATTCTGGAAAAGATGCATCGGTTCACTTCAAAAACAGAAACCCTTGTTTATGCTTGCAGAAGGCGACACAGTGGCTTTACACCATGCAGGGTTCAATGCCACCTATCCATGGAATATGTTTCAGATGATGAAAAAGATTGCTAAGGGTGAGCGACCCGCGTTTGCAATCGATAGCATCAGGATGCAAACCGACAGCATATACCCTGCTGATGCTATAAGGATGTATTTCACCAGTAACCACGACGAAAACAGCTGGAATGGTGCCGACTACGAAACAATGCCCGGAGCAGTACATGCTCCCTTTGCAGTTTATACCCAAACCGCAGGCAGAAGCGTGCCGCTTATTTACAGCGGACAGGAAGAGCCGGTACTTCGCAAGGTTGAGTTTTTTGAACGGGATCCTTTACGCATGGGCAAATTTAAAAGGGCGCAATTTTACAAAACCCTACTGTCGTTAAGAGCGCGCAACCCTGCTCTGGCTGCGAACAGTAAATTTTCAAAGGTTGTTGTTGGAAACGAAAGGGCCCTGTATGCTTTTGTTCGTGAGCATGGGACTAACAGGGTGCTGGTTATTCTGAACTTATCTGCCAGTGAGCAAACAATCACCGTAAAAGATAAGGGACTCTATGCTACCCCAATGAACTTGTTTCTCGGGAATAAGGAGCCCGTAAGTGACAAACCCTTTAACATTGAACCGTGGGGCTATATTATCTATGAATACTAACGTTGCCTGTTTTATCAGCTTTGCTTCAGGCGGTTTTTGTTTCTCATCCTCACTTCTTACCAGTGCTAGTTTAATGATTACTTTAACACTTAACCACATAATTGGGTCTACCTTGGGCACGTTGTTTTCAGGGCAGCTGTGCACAAAAGAACATACGTGCACTTACTTGTCCACTAGTTCATGAATTAGTTTTGCATATTAAATACAAACATTAGAATGAGTTGGATTTTCCTCCAGGTAGATACACAAAGGCTTGCAGATAGTACACGCGTTGCGGCCATCGAGCCGGCTGATCAGATTTCCCTTTGGGCTTTGCTAGATAAAGGTGGTTGGATCATGTATCCATTATACCTTCTACTCGTTTTAGCGATTTTTGTGTTCTTTGAACGGTTAATCGCGATCAGGAAAGCAAGTAAAATTGAGCCCAATTTCATGAGCATGATCCGCGACAACATCATGACCGGAAATGTAGCAGCAGCCCGGACCCTTGCTAAAAACACCGACAATCCTGTTGCTCGAATGATTGAAAAAGGCATACGGCGTTTAGGCAAGCCCATCGATGCAATCGAAAAAAGCATGGAGAATATTGGCAAGCTCGAGATGTATAAAATGGAACGTAACCTGAACATACTTTCTCTTGTAGCTGGTATCGCACCAATGTTTGGTTTTCTTGGTACCATCATCGGTATGGTGCAGTTGTTTTATGGTATCGCAAGCACGGGGGAGTATACACTCAACACCATTGCCGGTGGTATCTATACAAAAATGATCACCTCAGCTACAGGTCTGATTATTGGATTGATTGCTTACGTGGGTCATAACTTTCTTACAACGCAGATCGATAAAACTGCAAACAAAATGGAAGCAGCCAGTGCGGAGTTTATCGATGTACTGCAGGAGCCTACAAGGTAGTTTTTGGGACCAGGCATTTGTTCAATGTGGAACATCGTTGCGTCGCATTACTTTCATCGGCAAACCCCTGTTCAACACCAGCCTTTGCCAAAATCAGGATCACTGGATAATTAAGGTGGCTAACCAAAACAGCTGATTAGCTCTACAACAACAACAATGAATATACGCAGCAGATTACGACATCATCCTGAGGTGCATACCGGCGCCTTAAACGATATATTGTTTATTCTTCTTTTGTTCTTTCTGATTGTGTCAACACTCGCAAATCCGAACGTTATCAAAGTTTCGAATCCAAAGGCAAAGAGCGACACAAAATCTAAACAAACCGTTGTTGTAACGGTCGATAAGGACCAGGCACTTTACCTTGGTCAAAAAAAGATGGGCATAGATCAATTGGAGACAGAGCTTAAAGTGTTTCTTGCAAAGGAAACTGAAAAGCCATCAGTGGTCATCAATGGAGATAGCACCGCTCACCTTGGTACCGCCATTAAGGTTATGCAGATCATCAAAAAACTTGGCGCTACTCCTGTAATGGCCGTAGATAATAGTAGCGGCCGGTAATAAGGTTAGCGAAATAAAAAAATACGTTTCAGCAATGAATGCTGTACCTGAACAGCTAACAAATACCACAGTTTTGGTTAAGCTTTAATCGCTTTAACCATCCTGTCCTTACCCTGCAGATCCTTCTTTACCTGCACATTTACATAACCATTGTTCTTGAAAAGAGCCTGCACCTCCTCTCCGAAATGTTCATTGATTTCCATGTAAACAGCGCCTTCCTTCTCAAGATGACTTTTGCCAAACTCAGCAATGGCCTGGTAGAAGATGAGTGCATCGTTATCGGGTACAAATAGGGCCCTATGTGGCTCATGATCCAGCACGTTTGCTGCCATAGATGCTGCTTCTTGTTCCCTGATATACGGTGGATTGCTTACGATGATTTTAAAGGTTCCTAACTTTTCCCGTGCTGATTGCTCAAGAAAGTTCAATTGCAGCAAGTCAATATTGGCGTTGTATTCAGTTGCATTTCTCTGTGCAACTTCGAGGGCGTTGGGCGAAACATCCAGCGCCGTCACCTGCACCAGTTTAAGTCTTTTCTTTAGTGCGATAGCAATACATCCGCTGCCTGTACCAATGTCCAGTAGAGTTATATTGGCCAGGTTGGGATGCCGTTCAAGGTCTGTGCAGATCCAACTGACCAGTTCTTCTGTTTCCGGCCGCGGAATGAGTACCTGGTCATTCACATACAACTTCATGTCGGCAAACCACGCTTCACCCAAAACATATTGAACAGGCACTCCTGAAATCAGTTTGGCTTCAACTGCTTCAAGTTCATCCTCCTGCTTTTGGCTTACCGGTAAATCCTTGTACATAATCCGGTCAATCTTGCGCTGTCCGGTAACATGCTCAATTACCAGGTCGCAAATATTTGCGGCCTCCCGGTTGTCGTATACATCGTAAAGTGCTGCCAGCAGCCGCCTGTACGCAGTGTGGATGGTCATGCTGCAATGCTACTGCTTTTTTAAGTTACTTTGCTTTGATGGATCACCATGAGTTGTATATGTTCCGGTGTATTGAGCTTGCAAAATTGGGAGCCGGGGCAGTTGCACCAAACCCGATGGTTGGCGCCGTGCTGGTCCACGAGGGCCGGATAATAGGAGAGGGCTTTCACCAGGGCTACGGCCAGCCCCACGCCGAGGTAAACTGCATAAACAGTGTTCGGAGCGAAGACAAACACCTGTTACCATTTTCCACCATTTATGTGTCGCTTGAGCCTTGTGCACATTTTGGTAAAACACCACCTTGTGCCGACCTGCTCATCCGTGAACAAATTCCGGAGGTCGTCGTAGGTTGTCGCGATCCGTTTGACGCAGTTAACGGTAAAGGCATCGAGAAGCTCAGGTCTGCCGGTCGAAGTGTTATGGTAGGGATTTTAGAACAGGAGTGCACAAGGCTAAACAAACGTTTTTTCACCTTTCACACCAAACATCGACCCTACATTGTGCTTAAATGGGCACAAAGCCGAAATCTGAATATTGCCAGTCACGATCGGTCGCGGGTCTTCATTACCAACGAGGTCTCTAACCGGTTGGTCCACTGCTGGCGAACAGAAGAAGCTGCTATCATGGTGGGTACGAATACTGCCCTCGCCGATGATCCACACCTGAATACCCGTAAGTGGCCGGGTATTGCGCCTACCCGGCTGATCCTTGATTTGCATCTGCGCTTGCCGGATCATTTAAACATCTTCGATCGTAAACAACCCACGATAATTCTCAACCGAACAAGGCATCAACAACTGGGCAACCTGACCTATCATAAGCTGGATGGCGAAGGAACAGTAGTTCAACAGGTGCTCGCAGCTTGTGTCGCACATAACATTCAAAGCTTATTTATCGAAGGCGGGGCATCGCTCTTGCAGTCTTTCATAGACGAGCAAAGCTGGGATGAAGCCAGGGTACTTACCAATACGGCTCTGCATATTGAAGAAGGTCTTTCAGCACCGCGTTTGCGGGACTTTCGCGCGGGTGATACCAAACGATTCCTTTCAGATGAGCTGCATACTTATTACCCAAACAACTATTCGTATTGAAAGAAAAGTTCTACTACTACACCATTGAAAAACCATCTGTCGCAGAGTTTAAAGACCGGGGCAGCAAGTTTATTGCCTATGCCTTTCCGCTATCGGATACCGACATTTTCAAAAAGCATTTGCAGGCACTTAAGAAGGAGCACCCCAAAGCAGTTCATTTTTGTTTTGCGTACCGTATCGGCACAGACGGCAATAATTTTCGAACAAGCGATGATGGCGAGCCCGCCGGTTCCGCAGGCAAGCCGATCCTGGGGCAAATAGACAGTAAGGAACTTTCTGATGTGTTGGTGATCGTCGTGCGGTATTTTGGTGGAACCTTGCTGGGTGTACCAGGCTTAATCAATGCGTACAAAACAACAACTGCCCTTGCGTTACAGCTTACACCTAACATTCAAAAACCGGTCACCGAAAACTATAATTTGTCATTCGATTATACCCGGTTAAATGATGTGATGCTCGTGCTAAAAAAATTGAAGTGTACCGTGCTTAAAAGCGAGGTGCAATTGTTCTGCAACATGCAGGTCGCCATGCCAAAAGAAAACGCCGGCCAGGTCATCGACAAACTCCACGATCTACAAAATATTGAGGTGACTAAGATGGAAGGGTGAGTATTCTAAGCGGCTTAGTATACTTATAGTTTTACAAACGCCTGGTTGCTGATGAACCTTACTACTCATTGTCACTATAATAAGTACTTTTCGTCGAATTCAATTTCATGTTCCTTTAAAGAGCCTAGAAACTCTTCTCTGTACGTCATGGTTTTATGGTGCTGTTCCTGGTTTTTAACGTATGCTATAATCGCTCCTTTCTCTTTGATCGAATAAGTGAATGCGCCGTACCCATCCTACCAGCCGGGAAAGTTCTGGAATAGCCGGTTCTCCTTCATGTGCGTGGTGGTAGCTGTCTTAACATCTTCAACCAACGTTGCGAGGGCAACTGTCGGGTGTAGATGGGTCGCAATATGAATGTGATCTTCTACTGCGTTAACCCGGTATAGGTGACAATTGTGCCGGTGATGATTCCCCAAATGTAACGGAACAAATCGGGTCGTTCAGGAGCATGCAGCACAGGCATTCTCTCTTTTGTACTGAATACAATCTGATATAAGATTTGAGTATAAGTGCTCATCTATAACATATTGAGGTGCTCATCAATTAATATACTATTAGTTTTTCAGAATGGTAACGCTGTAAAAAATGTTGAACCACAAAGTTGTTTGTCATTTTTAAAACAACTCTCACCGGTTATTCAACCCCTTCAGGGTTGTACAACAATGTTCTATTTTGTTCTCCGGGTTACACCCTTTCCTCCGGGTTACACCCGGAGCTATTCAAATTTTACCCCTTCAGGGTAAGGACCATTTACTGGATCAATGTTTTACCTCCCGGCTTAAACAAAGCATATGCCCTTAAGTAGGGAGGTTAATTGCCCCACTATTTTCTATCACAAACGTGAAGGCGGAAACTGTTAACAGCCCTAATCAAATTCTGGAACCCCAATAGTGTGTTATCCTCAACCCTGAAGGGGTTGAACTTTAATAGCCCTAGATGTTATGCAGGGCATTGAAACGATGGTTCATTATGCAACTGGGAAGGGGTTGAACTTAAAATAGGTCCGCATGCAATCCGGGGTATTGAAATGATGGTTCGTTATCCAACCCTAAAGTGGTTGAACTTTAATAGCCGCGGATGCAACCCCGGATAATAAATCGATGGTTCATTAAACAACTGGGAAGGGGTTGAACCTTAATAGCCCCGAATGTTATCTGGGAAATTGAAACAACGGTTTGGAATCCAACCCTGAATGGGTTGAACTTAAATAGCCGCGGATGCAACCCCGGATAATAAATCGATGGTTCATTAAACAACTGGGAAGGGGTTGAACCTTAATAGCCCCGAATGTTATCTGGGAAATTGAAACAACGGTTCGGAATCCAACCCGGAGTGGGTTGAACTTAAATAGCCCGGGATGCAATCCGGGACATAAAACGATGTTTCGTTATCCAACTGGGTAGGGGTTGAACTGTAATAGCCGCGGATGCAATCCAGGATCTTAAAACGACGGTTCCTCATCCAACTGGGAATGGGTTGAACTTAGATTGCTCCCGATGCAATCCGGGGTATTGAAACGGTGGTTCATCAACCAACCCTGGAGGGGTTGAACTTTAATAGCCGCGGATGCAATCCGGGGTTTTATATTGATGTTTCATAATCCAACCCTGGAGGGGTTGAACTTTAATAGCCGCGGATGCAATCCGGGGTATTGAAACGATAGGTCAGTATCCAACTGGGAAGAGGTCAAACTTCAATAGCCGCGGATGCAATCCGGGGTATTATTACATCATTGAATAGTCCATTCCTATTCTCTGGATTGCTGCCCTTAAAATCAGACAAATCCATAATTGATCCACCTGATGGCGCAACCAACCCTTTAATTCAGATGATTATCTAAACCGTTCACTCACCACGAGGTCCTTGCTTCCTGCCGTATACTTGTAAAATCCTTCGCCGGTTTTTACGCCTTTAAACCCCGCATTTACCATGTTAACCAATAGTGGACACGGTGCATAGCGGGGATTTCCAAAGCCTTGTTGCAGTACCTGAAGAATGCTCAGGCAAACATCAAGACCGATGAAATCTGCCAACTGGAGTGGGCCCATAGGGTGAGCCATTCCCAACTTAAAAATGGTATCAATATCTTCGACGCCGGCAACACCTTCGTATAACGAGAAAATCGCCTCATTGATCATGGGCATCAGGATCCGGTTTGCAATAAAGCCCGGGTAATCGTTTACCACGCAAGGTACTTTGCCAAGGGCGCGGCTTAGTTCTACGATCGTGGCGGTCGTGTTTGCATCCGTTGAGTAGCCGTTGATTACTTCAACAAGCTTCATAACCGGGACCGGGTTCATAAAGTGCATGCCAATGACCTTTTCGGGGCGGCTGGTACATGCTGCAATGGTGGTAATGGAAATGGAAGATGTATTGCTTGCAAGGATAGAAGCTGCAGGCGCCGCTTCGTTGACTTGCCGGAAGATCTCCTTTTTGAGATCGAGGTTTTCGGTTGCCGCTTCCACTACCAGGTCGGCGTGTGCTACGCCTTCGGCAATGGTTTGCCGCGTAACTATATTGCTGAGTGTTCGGGTTTTTTGTTCTTCATTAAGACTGCCTTTTGCCACCTGGCGGTCGAGGTTGTTGCCGATGGTTTTAATCGCCTTATCAAGCTGTGAACCGGATACATCGATGAGCGTAACCTTAAATTCGTGTTGCGCAAAAACATGCGCAATGCCATTGCCCATTGTGCCGGCGCCGATGACAGCAATATTTTTCATAAGCCTTCAATTGATAACAACGAAGGTAAACGTGTGAGAGAGATTGTGAGGGAGAAGTTTACTTTTTGCTCTTGAAGTCACCGCGTTTCCAGGCCTTGATAAACTCAGACCAGGCAAATGGATTCAATACATTCATCGGAGGAGCCTGACCTGCGTAGTAATACCGGTTTGCGTTCTGGCGAAATTGAAAATTGGTTGCTTCACGCCCGTCGGACGGTAAGGTACTCATGAGCACACGCCGTTTTGCCTCGTCTGTATTCTGGCGTGCAATTTCGTATTTGTCATCGGGGATGCGGGTATTTACAAAGTCCCGCTCAAATTGGGCACGGGAGGGTCGCGGGCGTATGATTGTTGCAGGGAGGTAAGCCGTATCGGTAACCATTAGCTGTACAATGCTGTATTGGTTACTCTCCAGTTTGGTAGGTATTTGTACCTGCTTTGGTTTAAATCCAACAGAAGTAAATTCGATGATATCGCCCTTAAGTACAACAATAGAAAATACCCCCTGTTCATTGGTCATGGTCCCCCGGTTCGTGCCGGTTACCACAACGCTCACGGAAGGAAGCCCTTGCAAGCTGTCCGCAGTCATCACCACACCATAAAGTTGAACAACGCTGTCCTGCACACTTTCAAATTGTGCAAACAACTTCATCGGTAAGAAAAACAGGAAAAGGAAGCTATATCGTAAAAATCTTTGCATGTAAAAATACTTGGGTTTACTTTCCAATCGCTTGATCACGGTGAGCAATATACTGACTGTCTAGTTTTCAAACGGCGATCATAAGTTAAGCATTCAATCATATTTCACCCCAATAATACGTCAAACCCGGGCATCGTAAAGTCAATTCACATATCTATACCATCGCCTAAACAGAATGTTAAGTACAACCGAAAACACTCATTGCCACTATTAGCAATGTACCCCATGCTTTTTATAACAACTTGTAACAAAACGGTGCAAACAAAGTAAGGAAGTCAATGGTTAACTTTGCGGGACGATAAACTCTTTTAACAAAAACTTTTGGGATGACGAAAGAAGACATATTAAAGGCTCTTGGTAATGTACAGGAGCCTGACCTTGGGAAGGATCTCGTGACGCTGAACATGGTACAGGACATTGTAATTGAAGGCAATTATGTTTCATTTACAGTGGTGCTTACCACCCCTGCCTGCCCGCTGAAGGACATGATCCAAAATGCGTGTGTAAATGCCGTAAAGATCCTTGTAAATAAAGATGCGGTTGTAAAGGTGAATTTCACCTCTAATACTACAACCAAACGGAAGGACGACGAAGCCCTTTTACCAAACGTAAAGAATATTATAGCGGTGGTAAGTGGTAAGGGTGGGGTTGGTAAAAGTACGGTTGCGGCAAATCTTGCACTTGCATTGGCAACCGGCGGTGCAAAGGTGGGTCTCATGGACGCAGATATTTATGGACCCAGCGTACCCATCATGTTTGGGGTACGTGGAGAGCGACCCATGATGAAAGAGGTTGATGGAAAAGGCAAAATTGTACCGCTGGAGAAATTTGGTATCAAGCTGTTGAGTATCGGGTTACTTGTTGACGAAAAAAGTGCTGTTGTCTGGCGGGGACCGATGGCAAGTAGTGCTATCCGCCAGTTTGTTACGGATGTTCTCTGGGAAGAGTTGGATTACCTTGTAATAGATATGCCTCCGGGAACCGGTGATATTCACCTTACACTGGTGCAAACTGTTCCGGTAACAGGAGTTGTAGTGGTTACTACTCCACAGGATGTTGCCCTTGCCGATGCAAAGAAGGCCATTGCAATGTTTGGTCAGGCCCAGATAAAAGTGCCGATCATCGGGTTGATTGAAAATATGAGTTGGTTTACCCCGGCCGAGCTTCCGGAAAACAGGTATTATATTTTTGGGAAAGAAGGCGGTAAGCGCCTTGCAGAAGAGTATGATATTCCTTTCCTTGGTCAGATCCCCCTGGTACAGAGTATCCGCGAAGGTGGGGACGCCGGCACTCCGATTATGATGAGTGATGATATGGTATCCAAAAAAGCCTTCTTCGATTTTGCCGGTGCTGCAGTTCGGAGCATCTCTATGCGAAATGCAAATATGAACGCCGCCGAAGTGGCTGAGGTAGTGGAAGAAGTTGAACTTGCACACCGGATACTGTAATGATAGGATATGTTTTGTGCTCCCTATACCGGTCTTGCTTCATAAGGGATAACCGATCGGACAACATGATTTGAATGATAAGGCTACGAACCAGTTACCTGGTTGCGTAGCCTTTTTTGTAAGCCCGGATTTCAGCGCGTTCGAACTCCGGGAAATCTTTTTGTACCTGTTAAACCATGTTGAACGTTATAGGTCTGAAATGAAGAGGTTGGTAGTACGGTAAGTTTCCGCAAAAAGGCTTAAATCTCCGATTATGAAAAAAAACCTGGCTGTCCCGGTTTCACTTACACTTGCAATCATCATAACCTGTTTATGTTCCTTTTTCGCAGCCCCTGATGTAAAAGGACCTGGTCGATTTCCCTACAAACAAGCCGGATTAACAGAACGCCAGGCAGCGGCGCACCTTATCAACCGCTTTACTTTTGGTGCAAAACCGGGCGACATAGATGCCGTTGTAAATATTGGCCTGGAGAAATGGTTTGAACAACAGCTCAAGGGTGGATTGGCCGACGACTCTTTGCAGCAGTTGCTTTCTGCGTACTCCTGGCTGACAATGTCAAACGCAGAAATTGTGAATACTTACCCGCGACCCGGTAAAGTAGTCAGAGCAGCCGTAAAAGAAGGTCTTATCTCCAAAGACTCTGTAAATAAAACGGATAAAAAGGAATACCGGGAACAACTCCGCCTAATGATGGAGCAAAATAGTCAGCGACCACAACAGGAGTTGTTTAGGCAACTGATCAGTCAAAAAATTATGCGGGCGGCCGTTACCAACAATCAATTACATGAAGTACTCACCGATTTTTGGTTCAATCACTTTAATGTTTCCATCACAAAAAACGATTGTGCAGCATATATACCCGCCTACGAAAGAGATGTGATCCGGCCGAATGTAGTTGGCGAATTCCGCGAGCTGGTTTTGAAAACCGCCAAGTCACCGGCCATGTTGTTGTACCTCGATAATTTTAGCAGCGCCGGAAACAATGCCGGCATAAACAATCCTGGTAAAGCAATGGTTGGTAAACGGCTTCTTGCACAGCGAGCCGCGCAGCAAAACGATACTGCTCTCGCTGGTAAATTCGCCAGGAAGTTGCAGCAGGCAAAGAAGGCACAAGGTTTAAATGAAAACTACGCGAGGGAGGTAATGGAACTCCATACCCTTGGCGTGGACGGCGGTTATACCCAACAGGATGTTACCCAGGCAGCACGGGTTTTGACCGGATGGACCATTTACCCGTCTGAGGATTATGGATCTGTTAACGCCATTCGCAGAATGATTGAAAGAATAGGGGAAGACAAATTAGCCAGGGGAGGTTTTGTTCACGAAGGCGATTTTCTTTTTGCAATGAACCGGCACGATAACGGCGAAAAAATTGTGCTTGGCAGAAAGTTCCCGGAGGGCGGTGGTTATGAAGAAGGGGTACAGCTGCTGCAAATGCTTGCTGACCATCCTTCAACAGCTAAATTCATCAGCAGGAAACTTGCTATAAAGTTTGTAAATGATAATCCACCCCAGGCGCTTGTAGAACGAATGGCAAAGACCTTTATAGAAAAGAAGGGTAAAATCAGCGAGGTTTTGCTAACAATGGTGGCAAGCCCCGAATTCTGGAGCAAGCAGTCGCTCAGGGAAAAAACAAAGTCCCCGTTTGAGTTGGCCATGAGTTCAGTGCGCAGTTTAAATGCAAGCATAAGTCAGCCTTACCAATTGTACACCTGGATCAATAAGATGGGTCAAAAGATGTATTACTACCAGGCGCCAACCGGTTTCCCTGATAAAGGGCAGTATTGGATAAACACCGGTGCATTGTTGAACCGGATGAATTTCGGACTTGCACTGGCTGCACAAAAAATCCAGGGCGTAAAGGTTGACCTCCTTGCGCTCAACAATAATCATGAGCCTGAAAGTGCCAACTCGGCGCTCGCTGTTTACAGCAAAATGATGCTGCCCGAGCGAGATCTGGGTGAAACCATCAAGCGATTAACTCCCCTTCTAAACGATCCCATGTTAGACTCAAAGATTGAACAGGCCGCGGAAAAAACTGCGCCCATTAAGGATGCGGCAGCAGGAACGGGGATGAGCACAGCCGACCAACTTTCTCAAGATGACGCCATGTTGGTTAGTTCAAAACAAGCTGGAAAGAAAGGCAGACAACAGACCAGGTATACCAGTGATATGGCGGCGACAAAATATCCTATGTTGGGCCAGGTGGTGGGGATCATCATTGGTTCGCCTGAATTTCAACGCCGCTAATAGGAGATGGGTAGATAGAGCATCCGATTACAACGGTCTACCCGGAGCCGAAGTACGCCAAAACTCTTAACCTTTCTAAAGTTCAGCGTTACCCTTTTTAGTTCCATTTGCGGAGCGACAATCATTAAAGACTTAATCATGACATCAAGAAGAGCATTTTTAAAATCGGGTGGGGTAGCTTTATTCGGGATTGGTATTGGTGGGGTTCCTTCGTTTATGGCAAAGGCTGCTGCACTCAATCAATCTGTGGCTCCTTACAAAAAGAAGAAGATACTGGTATGTGTTTTCCAGCGTGGTGCAATGGATGGACTTATGGCAGTAACGCCTTTTACCGATAACTACTTGAAGGCTGCCCGCCCAACCCTGTTCATGGAAGCTGGCTCAGGAAAGCCGCTGACCGACCTCGATGGGCGATTTGGTCTGCATCCTGCTATGAAGTCTTTTGAGCCCTTTTTTACCGATAAGCGCCTGGCGATTGTACATGGTATTGGTTCCCCCAATACCACCCGGTCGCATTTTGATGCGCAGGACTATATGGAGTCGGGAACGCCGTTTAGCAAAGGAACTCCGAGCGGTTGGTTAAACAGGGCAGTGGGATTATTGGGTCATGATGCCAGCCCGTTCAGGGCGGTAAGCCTTACGAACTCAATGCCGAGATCTTTCTATGGCGATCACCCTTCGGTTTCAATCACCAATCTCCAGGATTTTGCCATACAAATGCGCGGGAACCCGGCAGGCGCGAACGTTGCCGCTAAAAGCTTTGAGGACCTTTATGATAAAACAACAACGGGTTTATTAAAGGAAACCGGCAAGGAGAGCTTCGACGCACTTAGAATGCTTCAAAAGGCAAACCTAAGTAGCTACAAGCCGGCATTAAATGCTGTGTACCCGGTGTGTCCGCTGGGGAATGCCCTCAAGCAAATTGCACAATTGATTAAGATGGATGTGGGTCTTGAAGTAGCCTTTGCTGAATCTGGTGGTTGGGATACCCATTTCAACCAGGGCAGGGAGCAAGGGGTGTTCGCCCGGAATGCAGCCGATCTTAGTAATAGTATAACCGCTTTTTATAACGATATGGGTCCGCTACAGGAGGATGTTACCATCATGAGTATGACGGAGTTCGGACGAACGGTAAGGCAAAATGGGACTGGCGGAACCGACCATGGCCGGGCCTCCTGTAATTTCATCCTGGGTAATGATGTAAATGGTGGGTTGGTGCATGGGCAAATTCAACCCCTTGCTACAGAAAATCTCGAAGACGGTCGCGATCTTGCTGTTACAACTGACTTCAGAACGGTGTTTCGCGAAGTCGCATGCCGGCACCTTAACATCCAGGATAAAGGAACGCTGTTTCCTTCGTATTCAGGGGCTCCAATAGGGGTTATGCGTTCATAGATGGAGTCTTTTAAGCCTTACAAAAAACCACATTCGAGACGGGCTTCTTCGCTCATCATTTCCTTGTTCCAGGGTGGATCAAAGGTGAGTGTAACGTGCACTTCTTTTACTCCTTCAATTGCTTCTACTTTCTGCTGAACTTCCTGGATGATCTCACCGGCAACCGGGCAGGCCGGAGCCGTAAGGGTCATGGTGATCCAGACCGTGCCCTGGTTGATTTTCAGTTCGTATACAAGTCCGAGTTCCCAGATGTTAACGGGTATTTCCGGATCGTGAACGGTTTGTAAAGCTTCTTCTATCTTGTCTTTAAGTGAGTCTGACATAAGGATTACTGCAGGGCTTTTGACGAAAAAGCGATAGCATACATTTTAATTTGTTTGAGCATCGAAAACAGGCCATTTGAGCGGGTAGAGGAGAGGTGACTTCTGAGTCCAATCTGGTCGATGAAGTACAGCTCTGCTTCAGAAATCTCTTTGGGGGTATGACCAGACAATACCTGCACCACCATGCTAACCAATCCTTTTGTGATCAGCGCATCGCTGTCGGCGGTGAAAGTGAGTTTGCCGTCGTTGTATTCGGCATGCAGCCATACTTTCGATTGGCAACCTTTAATCAGGTTTTCAGGTGTTTTGTATTGCTCTTCAATTAACGGCAGGTTTTTACCAAGCTGAATGATGTATTCATACTTTTCCATCCAGTCTTCAAATAACCCAAAATCTTCTACTATCTCGTCCTGTTTCTCGTTAATGGTCATAATTAGTCCTTTTTCATCCCAGCAGCACAGCCGCTTTCTTTACACCCTTCACCAACTTGTCAATTTCTTCTTCGGTATTGTAAAAAGCAAACGAAGCGCGAACGGTGCCGGGAATTTTGAAGATGTTCATCAGGGGTTCTGTACAATGGTGACCGGTACGAACAGCTATTCCTTGTTTGTCAAGAAGTTCGCCGACATCAAAGGGATGGGTATCACCCACCAGGAATGAAATCGAGGCTGCACGTTCTGCCGCTTCCCCAATAAAACGCAATTCGTCAATTTCCTGAAGCTGACCAAGCGCGTAGGTAATCAGTTGTTGTTCCCGTTCGCGTATAAAGTCGAGACCTATAGAATTGATGTAGTTGATTGCAACTTCAAGCCCGATCACTTCGGCCACGTTTGGTGTTCCGGCCTCGAACTTAAATGGAAGCACGTTATAGGTGCTTTTTTCGAAAGAAACGGTTTTAATCATTTCGCCACCACCCTGGTAGGGCGGCATTTCGTTCAACAGGCTTTCTTTGCCATAAAGCACCCCTACACCGGTAGGACCATACATCTTGTGACCCGAAAAAGCCAGGAAGTCCACATCAAGAAACTGCACATCTATTCCAACGTGTTGGATCGCCTGTGCGGCATCTAGCATTACGGGAATGTTTCTCGCGTGGGCTTTCTCGATGATTTCCTTAACCGGGTTTACCGTACCAAGGGTATTGGAAACAAAGCTTACTGCAACCAGCTTGACGGTTTCGTCCAGCAGTGCATCAAATGCTTCCATCTTAAGTTCACCTTTCTCGTTGATGGGGATCACCTTTAAGCTAGCGCCGCGGTCTTCGCACATCAACTGCCAGGGTATGATATTCGAATGATGCTCCAGTTCGGAGATCATGATCGTGTCGCCGGGTTTTACATATCGCTTTCCAAAAGAGCTTGCCACCAGGTTGATTGCCTCCGTGGTACCCTTTGTAAATATGATTTCGTGTTCGTGCTTTGCATTTATGTACTCCTGAACCCTTCTCCGGGCAACTTCAAAGGCGTCGGTAGCCTTTTGGCTAAGGTAATGGACCCCACGATGAATATTACTGTTGTAAATTTTATAATAATCATCCATCGCCTTCAAAACAACATTGGGCTTTTGGGTGGTAGCCGCATTGTCGAGGTATACGAGGGGATGCCCGTAAACCGTTGTTTGAAGGATCGGAAAATCAGCCCTGATCTGGTCAATACCACGGTGGGCCTTTTTTGTGGTGAGTGTATCGTTGTCGTTGAACATCTATTAATTTTTATTGCCCGGTATGTGCAATGCAATAAGGTGATTGATGTACTGCTCCAACTCAGGGATCTTGATCTTTTCGGTAACATCAAATGCAAAGGCGTTCACTAGCAACGCCCGGGCTGCTTCTTCGCCTATACCTCTTGATTGCAGGTAGAACATGGCTTCTTTACTCAATTGACCGACAGTAGCACCATGACTGCATTTAACATCGTCGGCAAATATTTCAAGCTGTGGCTTGGTGTTTATCGTGGCATTGTTGCTCAGCAACAGGTTATTATTTTGCTGGAAAGCGTTGGTTTTCTGCGCCTCAGGATTTACGAAAACTTTTCCGTTGAATACCCCGGTAGCCTTATCCAATAGAACACCTTTATAAATTTCGTTGCTGTTGCAATGCGGAAACTTGTGGTGAATAAGAGAATGGTTGTCGATGAGCTGCTGGTCCTCGCCAAGATAAAGCCCGTACAAATGGGTTTCGGTTTGCTCCGCATTAAGCGCCACATTCAGGTTATTCCTGATAAGATCCGCCTTAGGCATACAAAAGGTGTAATTACTGTATACGCTATGGCGCTTTTGTTTTACATCGGTCTGGTTAACCAATCGCACCCCGGTTTTCGCCGTTTGCAATACATAGTGGTTAAATGAGGCATTTTCCTCCACTATAACTTCCGTAAGACTATTTACAAAAATTTTGGCCAGGCTATTTTCTGATACGATCGTTTCAATTACGTTTAACTCAGCGCCCTGGTGAACCACAAACAAGTGGCGGGGTTGAATAAACACATTGGTAGCCGACGTAAATGCATGAACAATGTGAAGGGGTTTGTCGATAGCAGCGTTGGCAGATATCTCGATAAACAAGCCGTTCGAAAAAAGGGCAGTATTCAATGCAGCAAAATGGCCGCTGGCAACCGTGCTGTTCCCAGCAAAGTGCTGGCGGACATCATCCTGTATAACCGCTTCGCTGATTGGAATTATTTTGATAAAACCAGGAAAGTTGTTGTTGTGTGGCTGTAGTTTTCCATTTACCAGCACAAGCTGGTAAGCGTCAAGAGAGGGAACAATGGCCTCGGAAATGAGCTCAGCTGAAGCTGTTAGCTCTTTTGCTATTCCGTTGATATGATATTGTTCCTGCAGGAATGAAGATATGGTGGTGTATTTCCAGTCTTCGTCTCTCCGGGTTGGAAAGCCCGATTTCTTAAAGTTCTCAAAACCTGCTCTCCTTATTTTTTGCAGCGTATCATCGGTTGCATTTTCATCTGAATGACTGAAACCCTCAAGCAGTTCAGTATATAGTGGTATCGTAATTTGTTTGGTCATTGCAGTTTTTTATACCGGTTGTTCCCGGAAAGATTCCTTAAGCCAATCGTATCCCTTTTCTTCGAGTTCTAAAGCAAGCTCTTTAGTGCCTGATTTGATGATACGACCGTCGTACAAAACGTGTACAAAGTCGGGAACGATGTATTCGAGCAATCGCTGGTAGTGGGTGATCAGGATGAAAGCATTATCCTTCGACCGAAGTTTATTCACGCCATTCGATACAATTCGAAGAGCATCGATGTCGAGTCCGCTATCGGTTTCATCGAGCACGCAGAGTTTTGGCTCCAGCATAGCCAGCTGAAATATTTCGTTACGCTTCTTTTCACCACCTGAGAACCCTTCGTTTAAAGAACGGTTTACAAGCTTGGCGTCGAACTCTACAAGCTTCTGCCTTTCCTTACTCAATTTCAAAAACTGTTTCGCATCGAGTTGGGGGAGCTTACGATAAGCCCGGATTTCGTTGAGTGCGGTACGGAGAAAATTGATGTTTGAAACCCCGGGAATTTCAATTGGGTACTGGAAAGCCATAAAAACGCCTTCCCGTGCCCTGTCCTCAGGCGACATTTCAAGTAGATCTTTACCGTCGAGGTCAACCTCACCTTCGAGGACTTCATAATTGTCCCGTCCGGCCAATACAGATGCAAGAGAGCTTTTGCCAGAACCGTTTGGGCCCATTATGGCATGCACTTCGCCGGCATTTACCTTAAGGTTGATGCCTTTAAGAATTTGCTTGTCTTCTACTCTTGCATTCAAGTTTTTAATCGTCAACATTGTTCCTGCTGTTTATAGTTTTTAACCAACACTTCCTTCCAAAGTAATGGATAATAATTTTTGGGCCTCTACGGCAAATTCCATAGGAAGCTGGTTAAGTACTTCTTTAACGTAACCATTTACAATTAGTGCAACCGCCTTTTCACTATCAATACCTCTTTGGTTAAGGTAAAATATCTGGTCCTCACCAATCTTCGAAGTGGTGGCTTCGTGTTCCACCATTGCGGTGTTGTTCCTTGTTTCGATATAGGGGAAAGTATTTGCACTACATTCCGCACCCAATAGAAGTGAGTCGCACTGGGTAAAATTTCGGGCATTGTCCGCCTTTGCACCAACCTGAACCAACCCACGGTAGCTGTTATTGCTATGGCCGGCGGAAATACCTTTCGATATAATCCGGCTGCGGGTGTTTTTACCAATGTGGTGCATTTTGGTGCCGGTGTCTGCTACCTGTTTATTCTTAGTAACCGCAATTGAATAGAACTCACCGGTAGAATTATCACCTTGCAAGATGACTGCAGGGTACTTCCAGGTTATGGAAGAACCGGTTTCAACCTGTGTCCAGGAGATTTTAGAATTCGCTCCACGGCAAACGCCACGTTTTGTAACGAAGTTATAGATACCGCCACGCCCTTCCTTATCACCGGGATACCAGTTCTGTACAGTAGAGTACTTAATCTCTGCTCCTTCAAGAGCGATCAGTTCAACTACTGCTGCGTGCAACTGGTTTTCGTCGCGCATAGGAGCTGTACAACCTTCGAGATAGCTGACATAGCTACCCTCGTCAGCAATGATTAGTGTGCGCTCGAACTGGCCGGTATTTTCGGCATTGATCCGGAAATAAGTAGAGAGTTCCATTGGACAGCGTACACCTTTCGGAATATACACAAATGAACCATCGGAGAATACGGCTGTATTCAGCGAGGCAAAGATGTTGTCGGAATGGGGTACAACCGAACCCAGGTATTTTTTTACCAGGTCAGGATACTCCTGCACGGCTTCTCCAAAAGAACAGAATATTATGCCCATTTCTTTGAGCTTGCCTTTGTAGGTGGTAGCCACCGATATACTGTCGAAAACAGCATCGACTGCTACGCCCGATAGTACTTTTTGTTCATTCAGCGGTATACCCAACTTTTCGAAAGTTGCAAGCAACTCGGGGTCAACCTCGTCCAGGCTTTCGTATTTCTTTTTTGTACGTGGGGCGGCATAATAAGAAATGCCCTGGAAGTCCATAGGAGGTAAGGTGAAGTTTTGCCAGGTTGGCATATCCTGCCGTAGAAAAGCTTCATAGCCTTTCATCCTCCATTTGAGCATCCATTCTGGCTCATTTTTCTTTTCAGAGATATACCGGATCGTATCTTCATTCAAGCCATTTGGAGCCCGGTCCATTTCGATATCGGTAATAAAGCCGTACTCGTATTCCTGTGTCGTAATATCCTGGATCAGTTGATCGTTTGTTTCCATTTCTATGTTCTTTAAAGCAAGTCAATTAATTAAACCGCGAAGCTTTCTCCACAACCGCAGGTGCGTGAAGCATTGGGATTGTTGAAAACCAATCCCTTCCCATTAAGTCCTCCGGAATAGTCTAATTCGGTTCCATATAAGTAAAGAAGACTCTTTAGATCCACAACAATTTTAATTCCTTTATCCTCATAGATTTCGTCGCCTTGTTTTAGCTCAGAGTCGAAATTTAGTTGATATTCCAGTCCTGAACAACCACCGCCTTTTACCCCTACTCTGACAAATGTTTCGGATCCTTGGTTTTTATCAGCCATAAGTTGGTTGATATATTCTTTTGCATGGTCTGATACTTTGATCATAGCTAACCTTATTATTTGTATTAAGTATATGTTTAGAGATTAACACCTTCCGTCACCGTTCATGCGCCTCTTCTCCCGATAGTGTCAAACTAAATGCCTGAATCTACAATTGAACAAAGGTGTAATAATGGCAGTAATTCCGGTTGAAAAACATCGAAAAACAACCCTGATCGATCATTATCAACACCTTACGGGTGATGATATTCCAGCATTCGTGTTAGGTCTCTGATGCAAAGGTACTTCATGTTTTGTTGGTCTATTGCTAAATTGTAAAGATGTATAATTTGAGTTGTTAAACTTTTACCATACCACAGGTAAAGTGCAAATCTATCATTTCAGAAACTGGTGTAAACCTGGTGCGCAGAATTTGCGCCCGGAGTCAACAATATGTACGAATTGCAGGTACTATTGGCTTCAACATATGAAACCGGAGCAATAGTTCGGTCGTAAATGCCGGCTGATAACGACAAGTGAATAACCTGCCCTTCACCCCCTGTCGTGCATTCCTGGGATGCATTCCTGGGATGCCTTACCTCCAACCTTTAACCTCTGTTCAGGCGTGAATTGCTATCTGCTTTTCTTCAACATGGAGTGGGCCAATCTCCGATGTGCTTCCCCGGTACTAACATATACTAAACGCAAATGCAGTGGTGTAGTTTACCTGCGTGCTGGCAACTGCGTGAAAGCTTTGGTAAAATATCCTATGTCAAAGTTTATGGGTGGTTAATCAAGAAAAGCAGCTCACCCTCAGCACAGGTGCGTGGACAGCGGAAGCCGCAAGTCGCCAAAATTGCAATAAAACTTGTTACCCGTTTTCTTTCTTCTGGGTACCCGGTTCCAGGTTCTTAAGGTCATACTTGCGCCGGGAACAATTCGAGACTTGATAAAACGGTAGCCCCGCTTACCATATTACCCAACTTTGGAAATAATGAATTTTTTGAAACAGTACAAGAATTCATGTATTGGCAATTAAAGCCGAACAATGAACTGCCTGTTAAACTGAGCGTAGCAACGATGTCGCCACAGCAAACAAAAGCTGGTCACCAAAAAAACCTTTGATAAAGGAGCTTTGTGTTAAATATACATAGTATGCTTAAAAAAATATTAAGGTTGGGCGTAATAAAAATCTTTTCCTGAAAGTCAGTGCTGGTGCGGCTTTCAGGATTTGCCTCACCCGTTAAGCATGCCAGATCATTGAAAAACATGGTTGTATAGCGGATATTCCGTGCCATATCTTCGTTCCGGATTTGATGTTATGCTTTACCTGAAAGCAACATTTTAATTACCCCTACTTCACATTGCCTGCCCTTTTGCCTGCCTTTTTGCTGCCTTAATTATTGCCTGCTGTGGTTGCTGCTTATAACCGCTTTTATTTTTTTAATTAAAATCAAATAAACATGAAAACACATGTATCAGGCAGTTTATGTTCAATGCTGAAAAAACTTTTAGCTCCTGCCGCTTTAATGCTTCTTTTATCGGCAATGGCGCTTCCCGTGGCTGCAGCCGACAAAAATGCAAAATCAGATTCACCGGTAGAAGTTAAATACCTCGGCCAGGTTGATGCAAACCCTGTTTTCCAGGTTGACATCAATAATGACCTGGAAGATGATGTATACCTTTCTTTGAAAGACCTTGATGGTAATGTGATTTATTCTGAAAAATTCAGGGACAAAAAGCTTTCAAGAAAATTTCAACTTCAATCTCACGATGGAAGTAATGTAATGATGGTACTTAACTTATACTCCAAAAACAAAAAAGGAAGTGAGACCTTCGAAATCAGTAATGTAACTACAGTTGTGGAAGACCTGGTAGTTACCAAACTTAGGTAGTTGCACTATATCACACATGAGAGAACCCGTGCTGTTCCTTAGGCACGTGGACAAGCGCTTACAAAGAGATTTTCTTGTAAGCGCTTTTTTGTTTATTATTCGTGTTCATAACAAAAGTTGGCCTTGGAACGGGGTTAGCGTGCCGCACGTACCCGCTCATTAAATCAATTACAATTTGCCCAAATCATTATCTCACTTATTGCTGATTGTTTGCCTTATGCTCGAGCACACGAATGGTATTGCTCAACCTAAAAACGATGCTTTCCTGAGGGATCTTTTGCTGGCAAATCCTTCACCGGTTTTGCAGCGGGTATTGGCACAACCCGACACCTTTCAATACCAGGTGATTTATACCCAAATCGATCGTAACAAGAAGGGGGTACCTTCTTTTAAGTCGTACTACCTGAATGTTGACCGCAACCGTTATTTTAACCCGGCCTCTACGGTCAAGCTGCCGACAGCGCTTGCGGCATTGGAAAAACTTAATAAGCTAAAGATCAAAGAACTGGATAAGTCAACTTCAATGCTTACCGACAGCTCCTTTCCAGGTCAGTCAGCAGTATTAACCGATCCTTCGGCAAAATCAGGTTTGCCGTCGATAGCGCACTATATAAAAAAGATTTTCCTGGTGAGCGATAACGATGCCTATAACCGGCTGTATGAATTCGTGGGGCAGGAGGAGTTAAATACCATGCTCTGGAAAAAAGGCTATAGCGATGCCAGGATAACACGCCGGTTTGTTCGAATGACACCGGAAGAAAACAGGCATACAAATGGGATCAGGTTTATGCAAGGCGGTAAGCTCGTGTACCATCAGCCGCCGGCAACAAGTGCGGTAAAGTTTGATTTCAGCAGGCAGATACTGGTAGGTAGGGCGCATTACGACCGCGATGAACGCCTGGTGAATGCGCCGATGGATTTTACTGCCCATAATAACCTGCCACTGGAAGACCTTGAATTGATGCTTCGTTCGGTGATCTTCCCCGAGTCGGTTCCTCTATCCAGGCGGTTTGACCTTTCTGCTGCCGACTACCGGTTCTTGCACCACTATATGGCCGCGTTGCCCAAGCAAAGCGATTTTCCGAAATACGATACGAAAGAATTCTTTGACAGCTATACCAAGTTCTTTTTCAAAGCTGGTAAAGGGTCCGTTCCCGCGGATATTTACATTTTCAACAAACCCGGCTGGTCGTATGGCTTTTTAACGGATTGTGCCTACGTGGCTGACGCAAAAAACAAGTTTGAATTCCTGTTGTCCGCAGTGATATATGTAAATGAAGACGGCATACTCAACGACGATAAATACGAATACGAGCAGGTTGGATACCCTTTTTTCAGGCAGCTATTTGAAACAATTTACCAGCATGAATTAGAGCGGCCGAGGAAGTTTGCGCCGCAGTGGCCAAAGGACTTTATACCCGGATCATCAAATCCGTAGCGTAAGCCCGGAGTGTTGCTGCCAAACAGGCCTGTCGCATGCTTCAACATACCGGTGAAAAACGATACTATCAAACAGCCTATTTTTGCCGCGATTTATGAACCTGAAACATTCTAAGAATAATCCACGGCTTCGCGGCCTCGCAAATGAATTCGATGGTGAATTGTATTACGACGACCGGATGCGCATATTATACGCGACAGATGCCTCTGCTTATCGTGAACTTCCGATGGCGGTTGCTATGCCGAAGTCGGTTGGAGCGATCAAGCGATTAATCGAGTTTGCCCGTGAAGAGAAAACGTCGCTGATACCCCGAACGGCAGGCACCTCGCTGGCCGGGCAGGTTGTTGGCAATGGTATTGTGGTGGATGTATCCAAATACTTCACCAAGATTCTTGAACTGAATAGAGAAGAAGGCTGGGTACGTGTACAACCCGGCGTCATCCGGGACGAGCTTAACCTCTTTTTGAAACCGCATGGGCTGTTTTTTGGCCCGGAAACCTCAACCGCCAACCGGGCAATGATTGGTGGAATGGTGGGCAATAATTCGTGCGGCTCTAATTCGATTGTTTACCGCAGTACCCGCGAACACCTTATCGAAGTGAAGGCGCTGTTAAGCGATGGATCAGAAGTTACTTTCACCAGTCTCGACCTCGAGGCTTTTCACGCGAAGTGCGAGGGCCAGGGGCTCGAAGCTAACATTTACAAAACGGTTCGCAGCCTGCTGGGCAACTACGATAACCAACAGGAAATACGGAGCCAATTTCCTAAGAAAACAGTAGAGCGTCGGAATACAGGTTATGCGGTAGACCTGTTACTCGAAACCGCTCCGTTTACCGCTGGTGGTCCCCAATTTAATTTCTGCACGCTGATCGCTGGCTCAGAAGGTACCCTTGCTTTTATTACAGAAATCAAGCTGAACGTTGTGGCCCTGCCACCGAAAAATGCGGGGTTGTTGTGCGTGCATTTTAACACCATTGATGAAGCGCTGCGTGCAAACCTGATTGCACTTAAATACCGGCCGGGTGCAAGCGAACTTATTGACCACTATATTCTGGAATGTACCAAAGACAATATCGAGCAGATACAGAACCGGTTTTTTGTACAGGGTGATCCGGGGGCCATCCTGGTTGTAGAATATTCCAGGAGCACAAGAGAAGAAGTGGAGGAGGTAGCAAGACAGGTAGAAGCGGAGATGCGGGCAGAAGGACTAGGTTATCATTTTCCACTACTGTTTGGTGACGATACTAAGAAGATCTGGACCCTGCGTAAAGCGGGCCTTGGTTTGCTGAGTAACCTGCCGGGTGATGAGAAGGCCGTTCCGGTTATCGAGGACACTGCAGTAGACGTAAACGATCTTCCTGCTTACATTCGCGACTTTAACGATATCCTGAAAAAATACGACCTGTACTCGGTGCACTATGCTCATGCAGGCTCGGGAGAAATTCATCTTCGACCGATCATAAATCTTAAAACGCCTGAAGGAAACAAGCTGTTTCGCCTGATCGCGGAAGAGATTGCTACGCTGGTAAAAAAATATGATGGCTCGCTCAGTGGTGAACACGGCGACGGCCGGTTGCGGGGAGAGTTTATCCCGCAGATGATTGGCGTAAAAAATTATGCGCTGCTTAAACAAATTAAACACAGTTGGGATCCGCAAAACATTTTTAATCCCAACAAAATTGTCGACACACCGTCGATGAATAGCATGCTCAGGTATACCCCGGGCCAGCAAACACCTGCTTTTAAAACCGTTTTCCGTTACCAGAACCAGGACATTCTACAGCATGCCGAACAATGTAATGGGTCCGGTGATTGTCGAAAAACAGAGTTGTCTGGCGGAACCATGTGCCCTTCGTTTATGGCCACACGCAGCGAACGGGATACCACCCGTGCAAGAGCAAATATTCTTCGGGAGTTTCTGACGCATTCCGATAAGCTGAACCGTTTTGACCACGACGAAATCAAAGACGTTATGGACCTTTGCATCAGCTGCAAAGGCTGTAAGTCAGAGTGCCCGTCGAACGTGGATATGGCTAAACTGAAGGCTGAATTCCTGCAACATTACCAGGACGCAAATGGGGTTCCTTTCCGCTCGAGGTTAATTGCTAATTTTTCTACATCGGCGAAGTTGGGCTCCCTGGTGCCGGGTATGTATAATTTTGTAATGACCAATGGAGCAATCAGTAAACTCGTTAAAACTGTTGCGGGTTTTGCGCCTGATCGCTCGATGCCGACCCTTTACAAAACTACCCTGTACAAGTGGTGGCAAAAACACCGGAAAACGCTCAAGCGTGCAGGCTCAACACCTGCCGCAAATAAGACCCCAAACCGGGTCGTTTACCTGTTTTGCGACGAATTCACCAACTATAACGATACGGAAATCGGGATCAAAGCCATCCTGTTGCTGGAAGCATTAGGATATGAAGTGCTTATTCCAAAACACGAAGAAAGTGGCCGTGCATCCTTGTCGAAGGGGCTGCTGCGGGATGCTAAAAAGATTGCGCAAAAAAACATTTCGCTCTTAAGTCCCCTAATTTCTGAAGAGACACCTTTGTTGGGGATCGAGCCATCAGCTATCCTGACTTTCCGCGATGAATACCCCGATCTTGCTGATGACGATTTGCTTGAAACAGCTCGGACGCTCTCTTCGAACGTTTACATGATCGAGGAGTTTCTCACCAAAGAACTTGCTAAGGGGAACATCAGCCAAACACGGTTTAGCAATGAAGGTAGACTGGTGAAGTTGCACGGGCATTGCCAGCAAAAAGCCTGGGGCGCACTGTCGGCCTCAGTAAACATGCTTTCCATTCCTGCAAATTACAAGGTCGAAACCATTCCATCGGGTTGCTGCGGAATGGCGGGTTCGTTTGGATATGAAAAAGAACACTATGCTATCTCGCAGCAAATTGGTGAACTCGTACTGTTTCCTGCTGTCCGAAATCAACCTTACGAAGTCATTATTGCAGCGCCGGGCACGAGTTGCCGTCACCAGATAAAAGATGGTACGGGTAAGAAGGCCAAACACCCGGTAGAAATTCTCTTTGATGCGCTGGTGGAGAGGCCGGAATTCTAATAGCGTTGAGCGTTAAGTATTCAGCGTTATGAGTTAAGCGTGGGGTCAGGAATTATGAACTTAGCATGATGAATTAAGGGTGCGCCTGGTATGCAATCCCTAACTAGAATTTCAGCTGATGAGGAGTAGCTAATAATCATGCGTCAGCTTAACGTTTTAGAATGTAGTGGTCTTTACGAATACTAAAGCCTCTGCGGGTCTCTTTAAGGTGCTACCCAATAACATTAGTTTACAGGTCTTACTTTTGGCAGCACAAATTCAAAACATCATTATTTTTGAAGCCTGCCGGTTAACGGTAACTGTGCCCAACTACCCGCGTATCATCAACTGCTTGCTGACCATACCACAATTCTTTGCGCACAATCCGCGGATGCTTTTCAGCGAGGCAGGCATGCGCATCGTACATCAGCAATCCCTGCAGGTATTCTTCACTTTGTGCTCCAACCAAAACAATCAATTATGTTCAGACTCGATGGAAAAATTGCAGCCATAACAGGCGGCGGAAGCGGCATAGGAAAAGCGGTTGCGAAAATATTTGCGCAGCAAGGCGCTACAGTGCACATCCTCGACATGTCGGGCGACAATATCCTTTCAGCCATTGCTGAAATCGAGCAGGCAGGCGGAACAGCGGTTGCACATTCTTGCGACGTCAGTAACCAGGAACAGGTGCGTATGATCTTCGAAAATATAGCCGGGCTGAAGATCCTGGTCAACAACGCCGGTATTGCACACGTTGGTAATGTTGAAAACACCAGGGAAGAAGACTTTACCAGGTTGTTCAATGTAAACGTAAAAGGTGTTTACAATTGCATGCATGCGGCAGTGCCTATATTAAAATCAAATGGGGGCGGAGTTATTTTAAACCTTTCTTCTATTGCGGCCATGGTTGGCATACCCGACCGGTTTGCTTACAGCATGACAAAGGGGGCGGTTCATGCAATGACCCTTTCTGTGGCCCGCGATTACCTGCATGATAATATCCGCTGTAATAGTGTATCCCCTGCAAGGGTACATACCCCTTTTGTTGATGGTTTCATCAGCCGGAACTATCCGGGCAGAGAAGCGGAGATGTTCGACAAGCTGTCAAAGTCGCAACCCATCGGTCGTATGGGGCTGGTTGAAGAAGTTGCTAATCTCATTCTTTACCTCGTTTCCGATGAAGCATCCTTTATCACCGGCAACGACTACCCGATCGACGGTGGCTTTTTAAACCTCAACAATTAATCCTGTACGCAGCAGGAGTGATTATATTTGACCATCCTTCAAGTAAGCAAAAATTCTATTCATGAAATTAATCCGCTTCGGTGAACCCGGAAACGAAAGACCGGGAGTAATTATCAACGACAAAAGGTATGATGTTTTTGACTGGATCTCGGACTACAACGAAGCGTTTTTTGAGCGGGATGGATTGGTTCAGCTCCAGGAACTCGTAAATGATCGTGCCGGTGAACTGCACGAAGTGCCGGGTGATGTACGACTCGGTCCGCCAATGGCCCGTCCTTCCAAAATCATCTGTATCGGGCTGAATTATGTAGATCATGCAACGGAAACGGGTGCGGCAATTCCTAAAGAACCCATCATCTTCTTTAAGGCCACTTCTTCAATCGTTGGGCCCAACGATAATGTGGTTATTCCGCGGAACAGCCAAAAAACCGACTGGGAAGTGGAGCTTGCCGTAGTCATCGGCAAAAAAGCTTCTTATGTTGACGAGGCCAATGCAATGGACTACGTTGCCGGGTTCTGCCTGCACAACGACTACAGTGAACGCGAGTTCCAGCTCGAGCGCGGCGGCCAGTGGGTGAAGGGGAAAAGTTGCGACACGTTTGCACCACTAGGACCATTCCTGGCAACCCCCGACGAAGTTCCTGCTATTGATAACGCACGGGCATGGCTAACCGTAAACGGCAAAAGCATGCAGAATGGAAATACCTCGAACCTGATCTTCAAAATTCCTTTTCTGATACATTACCTGAGTAGTTTTATGACCCTGCTACCGGGCGACGTAATTTCAACGGGCACACCGGCCGGGGTTGGACTGGGCTTTAATCCACCTCTATACCTTCAACCAGGCGACGTAGTCGAACTGGGTATCGATGGACTGGGAAGTTCAAAACAACAGGTTGTGGCTTATCAAAAAAATTAGTGTATGGAAACATCATCCGCAATCGCTAACGGGGAGCTTCAGCATTCAACCGCATTGGGCATTGATGCCCACCAGCATTTTTGGAGCTTCAACGCTGCCCGCGATACCTGGATTACCGATGAGATGGCGGTTATACAACGCAATTTTCATCCTGCAGACCTCAAGCCCTTGTTAACGGCAAATGGGTTCGACGGCTGCGTTGCCGTACAGGCCGACCAGTCTGAAGAAGAAAACGAATTTCTGATTGAACTTGCAGCCAGGAACCACTTCATCAAGGGTATTGTGGGATGGGTCGACCTTCAGGCAGATAACGTGGCAGAGCGACTTGCCCATTACACCCAATTTCCGGTAGTCAAAGGTTTCCGGCATGTACTTCAGGGCGAAGCCGACCGGGCCTTTATGCTCCGGCCTGCTTTCATGCGGGGTATAGCCGCACTTAAGCAATTTGATTATACCTACGACATTCTTGTTTTTCCCGATCAACTCAAGCATGTAAAAACGTTTGTGGCCGAATTTCCGGATCAGCAATTTGTCATCGATCATATTGCAAAACCACGTATTAAAGATGGGATCATCGAAGACTGGAAACTGGATATCATGGAGGTGGCCGCGTATGATAACGTCAGTTGTAAGATCTCGGGTATGGTAACCGAAGCCGACTGGCAGGGACAATCTGCGGAAGATTTCCGACCCTATATCGACGTTGTTGCCGATGCATTCGGACCCGACAGGATCATGTTTGGGTCAGACTGGCCGGTATGCCTGGTTGCGGCATCTTACAATGACACAGTCAACCTTGTTCGCGAGTATTTTTCCACTTTCACTCAAGCAGAACAGGAGGATTTCTTTGGCGGTAATGCACGCCGGTTTTACAAATTATTATAACAATTAGCCTGGCTCAACTAAATAAACGTAAAGCTTATGGATCTTCAGTTAAATGACAAAGTAATTATTGTTACAGGTGGTGCAAAAGGAATTGGGGAAGGAATTGCAAAAGTACTGGCCGGCGAAGGCGCCATTGCATGTATCATAGGCAGAAATGAAGAAGACAATAACAAGACGGTAGCAGAAATCGGGCAGTCTGGTGGTAAAGCTTTCCAGGTTGTTGCAGAACTCACCGACCCTGCGGCATGCGAAGCAGCAGTTAAAAAAGTAGAAGCGCGGTTTGGTCGTATTGACGGGGTTGTAAATAACGCTGGCGTTAACGATGGGGTAGGGCTTGAAAATGGTAATTACGAATCCTTCATCGCCTCCCTCCACAAAAACGTGGTCCACTACTTTCTCGTTGTGCAACATGCTTTACCAGCACTCAAAAAGTCTGGCGGCGCAATCGTAAACATCGGTTCCAAAACAGCAGAAACCGGCCAGGGTGGAACCTCGGCGTATGCCGCCGCAAATGGCGGCCGTAATGCACTTACCCGCGAATGGGCAGTCGAGCTGCTCAAATACAACATTCGTGTAAACGCCGTGATTGTTGCCGAATGCTGGACCCCACTCTACGAAAAGTGGATCAACGGTCTACCAAATAAAGACGAGAAGTTGAAAGACATCACGTCTAAAATCCCGCTTGAGAACAGGATGACCACATCCGGGGAAATCGCCAATATGGTAGCTTTCCTCCTTTCTTCCAAATCAAGCCATACCACCGGCCAGCTGATCCATGTCGATGGGGGCTATGTTCACCTCGACCGGGCACTTGCCAATGCATAACATCCCTCTGGCACCTTCCGGTTGGTAGGGTGCAGACTAACTTTATTTCACACATATTAATTCCATAGCATGAGTAAAACGCTTCCAATCCTTGCGGCAATAGGTCCTAACGAGACCAAAAGTCTTGACTCAAACGGTCTGCGGGCAAACTTTCTTCTCGGCGACATTTATCAAACGGATGAGCTGAACCTGGTTTATACCCATTACGACCGGCTGATTGCAGGCGTTGCAGCGCCCGCTGGTAAAACCCTCGCACTGGATACTTTTGAGAACCTTAAGATGGAAAACTTTCTCGACCGGCGCGAGATCGGCATCATCAACGTAGGCGGCGACGGAAAAGTGACCGCAAACGGTCAAACATACGAGCTTTCGCGCCTCGACTGCCTGTATGCAGGTAAGGGCGCAAAAGACATCACGTTTGCTGCGGTTTCTCCTGAAAATCCACCCGTATTTTTCCTGTTGTCCTCACCGGCGCACCAGGAGTATCCTGTTACTTTTATGAAGGGCAACGATGCTTCACCAATGACCATCGGTTCTTCTGCAACTGCTAATGAGCGTACCGTTTACAAATACATCTACAACGATGGTATTCAGAGTTGCCAGCTGGTAATGGGGCTTACCCGTTTAATGGAGGGTAGCGTTTGGAACACCATGCCCGCACACGTGCACGATCGCCGGAGCGAAATCTATTTTTATTTCGATGTTCCAGCGGAACATGGGGTAATGCACTTTATGGGTGAGCCACAACAAACCCGGCACATGGTGCTCAAAAATTTCCAGGCCATTGCGTCACCAAGCTGGAGTATACATTCCGGTTGCGGAACAAGCAATTACAGCTTTATCTGGGGTATGGGCGGCGAAAACAAGGAGTACACCGATATGGATGTATGCCCAATCACCTCATTAATTTAATTTTTTTGGGCCGGGCGGGTGATCTTTTTTCAACATCGTTGCGTCGCACACTTGTACGGCAAACCTTTCTTGAACAACAAGAAACCCTTGTATCCGCCCGGCTTTTACTTACCTGAAATTTAACCTAATGCAAAGCAGTGAATTCCAGTTTGAAAATGAGATTGGTTGGGAGTATCCGGCGCCTGGTATCAAACGCCAGCTATTTGGCTACGACGATAAAGTGATGCTGGTAAAAGTGAGTTTTGAGAAAGATGCGGTAGGCGCCCTGCACGAACACTACCATTCGCAGGTTACCTATGTAGAGAGTGGTGTATTTGAAATGACCATTGGCGACCAAACCCGAACCATAAAAAAGGGTGATGGCTATTATGTTCCGCCGCACGTACTGCATGGGGTCGTCTGCCACGAACCGGGCATGCTGATCGATGTTTTTAGTCCCATGCGGGAGGATTTTTTGCCGGTTTAGGTATTTAAGGGATTGGCGAATTTCGAATTGGCGAATCGAGGAAAGGTATTGGGTATTGAGGTATTAAGGTAATAGGTATAAGGTATTGAGGTATTTGAGAATTGACGAATTTCGGATTGGCGAATTGGCGAATTGAGGAAAGGTATTGGGTATTGAGGTAATGGGTAAATTGAGATACGAAGATATTGGTATTGAGTTATTGAGGTATTATGGTACAATCCGTAATCCGCCAATCCGCAATCCGCCAATCCGCAATCCGCTAATCCGTTAATCCGTAATCTACTAATCAGCATCCCGCCCATCCGTTCTATCCCGTCATCCGTGTTCCATAAATCCACAATCCGCCAATCCGCCAATCCGCAATCCGTAATCCGCCAATCCGTAATTCACTAATCAGCATCGCGCCAATCCGTTCTATCCTGTCATCCGTGTTCTATAAATCCACAATCCGCTAATCCGCAATCCGCTAATTCGCAATTCGCTAATCCTCCAATCCGCAATCCGTTAATTTCATGATACCAATCCAATCCGCTATCTGCTCGTTCGGCATGTCGGGCAAAGTATTCCACGCACCTTTTCTTCATACACACAAGGGCTTCAACTTTTATGGAGCGTGGGAACGCAGCAAGAAAGTAGTTGGAGAGTTTTACCCGGGCGTTAAATCCTTCGACACCCTTGAAGCAATGCTCGCAGATCCTGGTATAGAGCTGGTGATTGTAAATACCCCCAACTACAGCCACTACGAGTATTGCCGGCAAGCCTTGCTCGCGGGTAAACACGTGTTGGTGGAAAAGCCATTTGTGGCCACAACTGCCGAAGCGGTTGAGCTGGTTGAGCTCGCAAAACGGCAAGGTAAGGTGTTGACAGTCTATCAGAATCGCCGCTTCGACAGCGACTACCTGACCGTAAAGCAGGTTGTTCAGGAGGGTTTGCTCGGCGAAGTGGTGGAAGCCGAGTTCCATTTCGACCGGTACAACCTAAACCTGAGCCCAAAGCAACATAAAGAAACCCCTGGTCCTTGCACGGGGGTAGTATACGATCTCGGATCGCACATTCTCGACCAGGCACTCGACCTATTTGGATCGCCGGAGGCAATCTTTGCTGACATTACGAACTTCCGTCCGCAAAGCAAGGTTGATGACTATTTCGAACTGTTGATGTATTACCCGGGTAAACGTGTTCGGCTTAAAGCAACCTATGTAGCGCGGGAGCCCTTTCCCTCTTTTGTGGTTCATGGTTCCAGGGGCTCCTTCCTGAAATCACGCGCCGACATACAGGAACCCGAACTGGTTGCGGGTAAAATGCCGGGGGTTGCAGGCTGGGGTGTGGAGCCCGAAGCGGAACAGGGCCTGCTTCATACCGAGATAAACGGGCAGGTTATACGCGAACCCCGGTTTACACTTGCCGGTGACTATTCAAAATTGTACGATCAGCTCTACGAGGCTATCCGCAACGGTGCACAACCGCTGGTAACCGGTAACGAGGCCATTCGTTTAATACAAATTATTGAAGCCGCTTATGAAAGCTCAAGAGAACGGAGGGTGGTAGAGATCAGGGACTAGCGGATCGAATTGAAGAAGCTTGGTCAGTTGATAAGTTGACCAGTTAAAAGGGTAGCTGCCCAAGATTAATTAGAAAGTGTTGCAAGTGGCGCTAAACAGTCCGAAGTATCCTCAAACGACGATATGTTTAATCAGGGATTTAAACCTTTCGACTAATCAACCAATTAACAGCTCAACTTATTTAACGGCGGCTGGTGGATTGGCGGATAATCAGTTCAGTCTCCAGCACCTTGCGTGTAAATTCCAGGGTTGGTCTTTTGCTTTCGATGAGGTTAATGAGCAACTCAGTGGCAATCTGTCCCATCTCGAATGCCGGTTGGCGGATAATGGTAAGAGAGGGTTCCAGCAACTCGGTAAGGTCGGAGTTGGAGAATCCTAACAGGCCCATTTCTCCCGGTACTTCGATCCTTCGTGATTTCAGCACCCTTAATGCACCAGTAGTAAGTTTATCGGTTAGCCCTATGATAGCGTCGGGCCGGGGGTTCATCTTCAAAATCTCATTAACGGCACGTTCCACTTCCTCGGGAATTGCCCCGCCTTTTTGACAACGCTTGATCAATCCTTCATCAAATGTGATCCCTCTTTCTGTGAGCGCCTGTTTGTAGCCCGCTATACGCTCCTTCGCAATGGAAAGGTGCGCAGCATTTACAATACATGAAATCCTCTTGTAGCCATTATCTAGTAAATGGTTGGTAGCTTCGTAGGTTGCTTTATAGTTGTCTACAATAACCCTATGGGTGAGTACTTCTTCGGTGATCCGGTCGAAAAAAACAATCGGCAAACCCCTGTTGTGCAGGCTTTTCAGGTGATCGGTTTTGTCGCTTTGTGAAGAAAGCGAAATTAACAAGCCGTCAATTGATCGCGATGATAAGTACTTAAGGTTGGTAACCTCCCGTTCGAACGACTCATTACTTTGCGAAATAATAACATTATAGCCTCTGCTGTAAGCAATGGACTCGATGCCGTTAATGGCCTGGGAGAAAAAACTGTTTGCTATCTCACATACCACTACCCCAAGTGAACGGCTTCGCTTTTCTTTTAGACTTAATGCAATAGGGTTGGGTCGGTAGTCGAGCCGCTCAGCACATTCCTGAACCAATTTCTTTGTTTCAATGCTGATCTCATAACTATCCCGAAGTGCTCTCGATACCGTGGAGGTCGAAATCCCCAATTCTTTGGCAATATCTTTAATGGTGACAGCTTCGAACTTCATCTTTCGTTATCTGGTTCAGGCTTTTAGAATAAAGCTAAAAGTAAGTTTTTTTTATGCTATCCTCTATGCTGTCCTTCGCTAGGCCCATAAGTGGATTTCAGAATCAAACCATTGATTACTTCGGCAACGATTGCATAGAAAAAAAAGTCCCAACGCGCTCCAGCTGGGAAAATGTTTGTAGCATTGTTGACCCAACGTATTATTCCTACCAAAACTAACCAGCTTAAGAGTGGCATTAAAGCTGGATTTCCGGTCATTGTAATGGCGTGATTTTTTAGCGATTCACCTTAAACGGATCGAAAAATCACCATACCATTCAGTCCGCGTAATGCTTCTCGTTACTACCTATTTGCTTCAACTTGTAAATGCTTGCTAAATGAAAAACACCTTTCTACTCTGTGTTTGCTATTTTTTACTTTCCGGGTTTCTTCATGCTCAAAACCTTGTGGTTACAGGTACCGTTATCGACGATAGTTCCCGTGCGGGACTAGCCGGGGTATCCGTTGTGGTCAGTGAAACAGGGCAGGGAGTTAGCACCGACGCAAACGGGGCTTTCCGTATTCCCGTTTCCGGTACGCGAAAATCAGTTTCGCTACGACTGACCTTTGTTGGCTACCGCGCACAAACAGTAAATGATGCAGGCGCATCTCCGCTTACGATAGCCATGCACAAAGAGCAGAGTAGCCTCGACGACGTAGTTGTTGTTGGTTATACCAGCGTGAGACGACGCGATCTTACCGGTTCCGTTTCTTCTGTTGGCGCAAGGCAACTGCGTGATATTCCCCTGAGTTCAGCGGCTGAGGCGTTAACCGGAAGATTGGCCGGGGTACAGGTAACTTCTTCCGAAGGTTCGCCCGGCGCCGAAGTGGTTATCCGGGTTCGTGGCGGCGGATCAATTACCCAGGACAATAGCCCCATTTATATCGTGGATGGTATCCAGGTCGAAAACGCGTTAAACGTGATTTCGCCCCAGGATATCGCTTCCGTCGACGTTTTAAAGGACGCATCAACAACCGCAATCTATGGTGCCCGTGGTGCAAACGGAGTAGTTATTATCACCACGAAATCTGGGCGTAGTGGTAAAACCCAGGTGACTTATAATGGGTCAGCGGGTATCCGCCAGATTTTTAAAAAGATGGATGTATTGAAGCCTTACGAATTTGTGAACTGGCAGTACGAGCGGGCGATGCTGAACAACGACACCGCCACCTTTAAGAGAATATATGGCTCTACATGGGATACGTTACAGAACTATCGTAATGTGCCGTTTCTTGATTGGCAGGAAACCATGTTTGGGAGAACAGCGGGCTACCAAAATCACAACGTTGCTTTTAGTGGTGGTAATCAAAATACAACCTTTAACCTGAGTCTTACTGCGAATGAGGAGGAAGGTATCCTGGTAGAGTCAGGCTTTTCACGTAAGCTCGCCAACTTCAAGCTCGACCACCGCGCCTCCGACCGGTTCAGGTTAGGTTTTAACGTGCGTTACATCAACCAAACCATCAGGGGAGCGGGCACTACCGCAAGCGGTACCCGCCAGACAAACCGGCTCCGGCACAGCATACAGTACCGACCGCTCGACTTACCTACCGCACCTCCGGTTGATGAATTCGATGAGGAATACTTCCGCTTATCCGGCCAGATATCAAACCCGTTGATCCTTGCGCAACAGGAATACCGCCGGTCTTACACCGACGGAGTCAACCTAAACGGTTACCTCAGTTATCGTTTGGCGAAAGACCTGACCTTTAAAACAACATTCGGAGTCGACAGAACCAATGGCCGTCAGAATTCATTTTATGGTACGGTAACCGGCACTGCGCGAAACTACAACCAACAGCCGGTTGTACAGGTTGGCCAGCAGAATACCACTACCCTCAACTGGTCAAATACCCTGCAATATGTAAGGAACAATGTTGGTGGAAAACACGACTTCAACTTCCTGTTGGGACATGAGATTTACGAAACAAATGGTAATAGCTTGTTCCAGGAAGTAAGGTTTTTCCCGACGGAGATTTCTCCCGAAAATGCGCTGGCAAGATTGTCGCTTGGTGTTCCACCTGCCGGATCTACATTCCAGCAGCCAAACCCAACCAGCAACGTTGCCGCACCTAACCGTATATTCTCACTGTTCGGCCAGTTGAACTACACCTTTATGAAACGGATACTTGCTACAGCAACCCTCCGTACCGACCGGTCAACTAAATTTAGCTATGAAAATGGTGCGCTGGTGTTTCCAAGCGGAACACTCGCCTGGAGATTTTCGCAGGAAGAGTTTATGCAAAATCTGAAGTTTATCAACGACGCCAAAGTGAGAATAGGTTATGGTGTAGCGGGTAACAACAGGATCGGTGACCTTTTGTACCTGCAACTGTACAACGTAAGTGGTCAGTACGCGCTAAACCATTCGATACTTACCGGCTATGCGCCTGCAGCTTTGGCCAACCCAAATCTTCGCTGGGAACGCAACGTTTCTCAAAATATAGGTCTCGACCTGTCGTTCCTGCGCAACAGGCTGCAGGTTACAATTGACGCATACAATAACAGGGGTAATGAGCTTCTATTGTCGGTAAATATCCCTCCAACTTCAGGGTACTCGCAGCAACTGCAGAATGCGGGATCAACTTCAAACAAGGGTATCGAGTTCCAAATCAGTGCTACCCCGGTTCAGTCAAAGAGTTTCTCCTGGACCAGCAACTTCAACCTCGCTTTCAACAAGAACAGGGTCGAAAGTCTTGGTCCCATTCAACAGACAACCCGTAGTGCAGGATGGCAGGGAAGCGATGGTGCCGATGACTATCTCGTGAAAGTAGGTGAACCCATTGGCCTGATGTACGGCTTTAAAACGGATGGTTTTTATAAGATCGAAGACTTTAATTACAATGCTACAACCAACGAATACACGCTAAAACCAGGGATACCAAATTCAAATGTTATTTCAGGTCCGGTTCGCCCGGGTTCCCTCAAAATCAGGGACCTTAATGGTGATGGTATCATCAACAGCGACTCAGACCGGGCAGTAATCGGTAATGCTAACCCAAAATTCACGGGTGGCTGGAACAACCAGTTTAGCTACCGGAATTTCGACCTGAGTGTATTTGTAAACTGGGTTGTTGGCAACAAGGTTTACAATGCAAACAAAATCGAATGGACCGATGGTAGCTTTCCTAATCTCAACCTTTTGGGTTCAATGCGTGATCGTTGGAGAAATATCGACGACAACGGTAATTGGGTCCGCGACCCGGTTGCGCTTGCAGCTTTAAATACAAACGCAAAAATCTGGACACCAAATAACAGTAACCGGTTTTTCCTGACGGACTATGCTGTTGAAAGCGGGTCGTTTTTAAGGGTAAATAATATTACACTGGGTTATACTATACCAACCCCCTCTCTTCAGCGTTTGAAAATTTCAAACCTACGTGTGTACGGAACGGTAAACAACCTTGCAACGATTACGAATTATACCGGCTTCGACCCCGAGGTGAGTACAAGACGTTCAGATCCACTTACACCCGGAGTTGACTTTGCAGGATACCCGCGCAGCAGAACATGGGTAGTAGGTATAAATGTTACTTTTTAATTCCATTCATTCAATTCATCAACATGAAACGATATAAAAATATTGCCTTTGTATGCCTCGCGTTTGTGGTGGCTTCGGGTATTGGCTGTAAAAAATACCTGACTATCGAACCGGTTTCAGCAATTGGTATACAGGAGGCTTTTTCCAGCGTAAACAATGCTACCATCTCCCTGCTTGGTGTGTACGACGAATTGCAAGGTGATAACGGTTATGGTATCCGCATCAACTTATATTATCCATATGACACTGATGAAGGAATGGTAAGTGGTGGCCTTGATAATGGCCGGCGGGGTATCGGCAGGTACCAGAACTTATTAACCAATTCAGAGCTCAACAATCCCTTCAACCAGCTGTACAGGGGAGTTGAAAAAGCTAACCTGGCTATTGAGCAAATTCCTAAGATGCAGCAGTACACAAACGGCACAGCTGCCGAACAAAAGGATCTTCGCCGACTTCATGGTGAAGCGTTGACCCTGCGTGCACAGTTCTATTTCGAATTGATCCGCAACTGGGGTGATGTCCCTGCACCTATGACACCTTCATATACCAATACCAACCTTTACACCCAACGTGCGAACAGGGACTCTACCTACGACAAATTGCTTGCGGACCTGGCGATTGCCAAGGATCTCGTGCCCTGGAGAACGGAGGTTCCCCGCAATGAGCGCATCACCAAAGGTGCTGTAAAGGCTTTACGCGCAAAGCTCGCCCTGTTCCGTGGTGGTTACTCACTGCGAAACGAAAGTAAAACCATGGAACGCAGGCCGGATTACCTTACCTATTACCAGATTGCCCGTGATGAATGTGCCGAGTTAATGGACAGGAGAGATCAACATACCCTCAACCCCAGTTTCGAAAATATCTGGCGCAATGTGTCCTCGTTTACTTATGATCCATTTGGAGAAATCTTGTTTGAAGTTGGCGCAGGTGGTGGTAACAGTAATTCCGACAGCCGGATGGGTAACTACAACGGACCCAGCGTAAATGGTGCTTCAAGGTTTGGACCTGGTGGCGGGGGCATCATGGCCCTGCCGATTTACTTCTATTCGTTCGACTCCATCGATACCCGTCGGGATGTTACAGTAACCACCTACCAAATTAATGCAGACAACCGTAAAGCAGGAAGGGCGCTGACCGCCTTAACCGATGGAAAATATCGTCGCGACTGGCGTGTGCCAGCTTTACCAGGAAGCGCGCTCAACCTGGGCTACAATTGGGTAATGATCCGTTTCTCTGATGTGCTGCTCATGTATGCAGAAGCCGTAAATGAGATTAATGGCGGTCCAACCGCTGCTGCTACGGCAGCCTTTACTGAAGTTCGCAGAAGGGCGTTTCGCGGAAATGAAAGCCGGATAGGTGCCATTCCCACCGATAAAGGAGGTTTCTTTAATGCAATCGTAAATGAACGTTACCTGGAGTTTGGATTTGAAGCCATCCGCAAGTATGACCTGATACGATGGAACCTGTTAGCCGCCAAGATGTTGCCAAACACCGGGGAGGTCAGGAGCAGGCTTCGTGAACTCAGGGATAATCCAAACCTTCCACAATATATGTATTGGCGCAACCCGGCGGGTTCCGAAGATATTGAGTGGTACGGATCGTTTTATACACCCACACAAACCCCGCCCTCTACAACAGGCTGGACCCGGGTGAACTGGCGTGAGGACCTCATCAGAACAAACAACACCCTGAACGTAGGTGCTACATCGGTACACTATATTGACGCCATTGGCTATTTCTTTACGCCTAACAAAAGTGAACTGTTTCCATTTACCCAGACGACCCTGGACGCTTACCGACAGCAATTGGTGCAGAACCCGGGTTATTAATGGTATTAAGTATTACAGCATTATAGAAAAGCTGCCTTAATCAGGCGGCTTTTTTTTGCGTCAACCAGCGGCGATGTTTGATGTTCTTCGCAGACCTGGCCAGATTTTCCTGTGGCTGAACTTCCTCGAGGACGTATACAAGCCCATTGAAAAATCGCTCGCCCCAATCGGGTAGTAGAAGCATTCTGCTCCACATTGGTTTGCCGATGAACGGAATGCGTCCCCGCGTCCGAATGGCGTCAGCCGGGCGGGCAACGATGCGGCCCAATGATATCATGTTGGTACCATAAACGGAATCCGACGCCGCGTCCGAATGGCGTCAGCCAGGCGGGCAACGATGCGCCTAATGATATTATGTTGGTACGAATAAACGGAATGCGTCCCCGCGTCCGAATGGCGTCAGATGGGCGAACAACGATGCCGCCCAATGATATGCTGTGGGTACCAAAAAAATCGTGATTGTTGATCTGGAAAGCATTTAGGGTGCCCTCCCGGAATATACTGACATGGATGGTTGGCTACATATGTTGATGTTTACCAAAAAACCCTGGTTTGCAGTGGGGCTGAAAACCCCCGGGCGAGGTGGAACCGGGAACATTTGCGTTTGTTCTATAAACGCTGCCATCAACTGCCGATGACAGCGGGAACGATTGCATAAATAAAGGTCATTGATCACCTGATATTTGTAAAAAATTGCGGTAGCATTGCTTACCTGTTGAAATTGCTTGTCTTCCCCTGATTGTCTCCAATACATTCTCGTTACGCTATCGGGTACTCCTTCACGCGATTGAAACAGCTTTTTATTTGGATTAATGCAGCCAAAACACTGAAACGAAACTCACTGTTGCGGAACCCGCATAAACGTAAACGCTCGTTATCATGAAATCAAAAGTTTTTGCCTCACTCTTCTCACTACTCGTGTGCTTCATCTCTACCGCTCAGAGCCGGAAGGTTTCGGGTCGGGTAACCAAAGAAGGAAGTTCAGACTCGCTTGCTGCAGTTACGGTTTCAGTAAAGGGAGGTAAGGCATCAACCCTGACTGACCAGGGTGGAAGATTTATCATTACTGTTCCAAATAATAATACTGTTCTTGTTTTTTCCAGTGTTGGCTTTGCCAATACTGAACTAGCGGTTCGGGATCGTACGAGCCTTGATGTAACGATGAGCCAGGAAAGCTCGACATTAAACGATGTAGTGGTGATTGGGTATGGAACAGCTCGTAAAAAAGACCTGACTGGTGCAACAGCATCGCTTGCTGGATCTACGCTGGAGAAAATTCCATTGTCCAGTGCCGCTGAGGCTATGACGGGACGCCTTGCGGGGGTGCAGGTTACCACTACCGACGGTGCACCCGGTGCTGAAATCGTGATCAGGGTACGCGGGGGCGGCTCTGTTACCCAGGATAACTCCCCCTTGTATATTGTTGATGGCTTTCCTGTTGGAAGCATTAACGACATTGCTCCAACCGATATCTCCAGTATTGACATTTTAAAAGACGCTTCTTCGACTGCTATATATGGTGCACGTGGTGCAAACGGCGTTGTTATCATTACCACCAAAAGCGCTAAAGGCGGAAAAACAACCGTATCGTTTAACAGTTTTGTTCAGACCCGGCAATTGCCCAAAGAACTTGAAGTCTTATCGCCCTATGAATTTGCACTTGTTCAATATGAATATGCGAGGATCAGGAGCCAGGCAGAGGTTGACAATTTTTCGAAATACTTTGGCGTGTACGAAGATCTTGAATTATACAAAAACCAGGTGGGTACAAACTGGCAGGATGTATTGTTTGGGAGTTCCGGACAGTCGCAGCAACACAACCTGAGCATAACAGGTGGTACAGATAAAACCAAGATGAGCTTTAGTATGAGCAACAACAAGGACCAGGGACTGCAGCCCGGCTCGGCTTACCAACGTACCTACCTGAACTTTAAACTAAACCACGAATTATACAAAGGGCTCAAGCTCGACCTGACCAGCCGTTATACCAACACCAATATCGATGGTGCAGGTACTTCAGGAGGATCGAGTGTAAGGATCGGCGACGGGATTACCACTCGGCCAATCAACGGCCTTGCCGACCAGATTGAATTTGACCCGCTGTCTGCAGGAACCACGGACGACGAATACGAGCAGTTTATAAAAAGCCTTGTAGGCCCGGTGGCACTTACAGCCCAGGATTACCGCAAGAGTATAACAAAGGCCTTTAACATGAATGCCGGGGCTTCGTGGAACATTACTAAGAAGTTCCTGTTCCGTTCGGAGCTTGGTATTGACCTGCGCTGGGCAAACAACAAACGTTTTTATGGTCCGCTGACTGGTGAGTCGAAAACGAATGGTAACAGCCTTCCGGTAGGAGAGATTCGGAACAACCGCACAGAAGCGTACCGTTGGGCAAATACCCTTACGTACAGCCATAAGAAAGGAGATCATGATATGAACTTCCTCGTTGGCCAGGAGATTAATGCGGGTAAAGTGGCAACAGATTATACCCGTGCGGAAAATTTTGCCGAAAACCTTTTGCCCGAGCGCATATTTTCAAATATGGCGCTTGGCGTAATGGATCAGTTCCAAACATTTGAAGGACCCGGCGACAACCTGGCTTCGGTATTTGGCCGCGCAAATTACCAATATAAAGGAAAGTACATCTTAACCGCTACGGCACGTTATGATGGCTCACTAAAGTTTGCACCTGGTAAGCAATGGGGCATGTTCCCGGCATTTGCCGCAGCATGGAGGGTATCTGACGAAGACTTTATGAAAAATTCGCGCGTGATATCGGAGTTAAAATTTCGGGCGAGTTATGGTAAAGCCGGAAACAACCGGATACCAAATGACCTTTATCGCCGGGTATTCAATATTCAGACAAACCGCCCGATCGGCTTTGGTGAAGTTAACCAGGCTTACTGGGGATCTGCTTCGAGCATTCTCGTAAATCCGGACATACGTTGGGAGACCACAATTACCCGGAACATGGGTCTTGATTTCGGACTCTTTAAAAACAGGTTGTCGGGTACCCTTGACGTTTACTACAACAGTACTCCTGGCTTGTTGGTGCAATCTGCAATACCGCCGCAAACGGGATACACTTCGCAGATCCGTAACCAGGGTAAAACCTCGAACCGGGGTATTGAGCTTGCTTTAACCGGAACGTTGGTAAACACTAAAGACCTTCAGTTATCTGCCAACTTTAATATTGGTGTTAATAAAGCCAGGATCGACGACCTTGGCGGACCCACCACGCAATCCTTTAACTCCAACTGGGCCGGTACTGACCTGAAATCAATTGATGACTATCGCCTCATTGTTGGGGAGACGGTTGGGCTGATGTACGGTTATGTTACCGATGGGATGTATACGGTTGACGATTTTCAATCGTATGACCCTGTAACCAGGCGGTACCTGCTGAACAAAGGTGTTCCTGATGCTGGCGGACTATTGGGTACCATTGGTGGTGGTTTGTCGCCTGCTTCATTTGCAAGACCTGGTACTTTGAAATTGAAAGACTTGAATGGAGATGGCCTGATCACGGCAGACGACCGCACCATCATCGGTAGCGCACTCCCGGATTACCAGGGTGGCTTTGGTCTTAACGGAACTTACAAAGGCTTCGACTTTTCAGCCTTCTTTAACTACGTTGTTGGAAACGACGTTTACAACACCGGCAAGATACAGTTCAACATGTTGTACAGAACAACTTATGGAAGCATGCTGAACACCATGAATTCATCGAATCGCTTCAAATACATTGACGAAAATGGTGGGTTGGTCAGCGACCTCGAAGCGTTGCGCACCTTAAATCAGAACGCTACCATTTGGTCGCCGTTTTCCATGGGTACTGCTGCACCGGTGTTTCATTCTTATGCTGTTGAAGACGGATCGTTCCTTCGCCTGAACAATGTATCGATCGGCTACTCGTTACCAAAACCATTGATCTCGCGCATACACATGACCCGCTTTAGGATATATGCAACGGTTACCAATGCATTCTTATGGACAAAGTACTCCGGTTATGATCCGGAGGTTAGTGCAACCCGTAACGGATCTTATACTGCATTAACACCCGGGGTTGACTTCTCAGGCTATCCGAAGAGCCGGACTTTTACCATTGGTGCAAACGTGACCTTTTAATTGCAATGATCAATTTTAAACTTAACCGTATGAAAAGAACAGCATACCTGGTTCTGACGATTGTAACGACTTTGACCATCTCGTGCAAGAAGATTTTACAGCCTGATACACCCTCGTCGTTCAACCAGGAATATATATTCAGCACAGAAGCTGATGCAAAAAAGGCCGTGAATGCAGTGTACGCACTGTTTAACGGTGATCCATTTACCTCACGGGTTTCCACTAACTATGCCGGCAATACCGATGTTGAAGTTGGCGGTACGGCTGCAGCCCCAGACGGAGGAAGGAGAGACATCTGGTCTTTTGAGGCCACTTCGTCGAACAGTGAAATCCTATCTGTATGGAACAATGCGTATAATGCCATCAATAAAGCGAATGAGTGTATTGAAGGCCTGCAGAGCAGTTCTATTGCGGGTGAGAAGGGAATGAAACAACTAATCGGCGAAGCAAAAACACTACGTGCATACTGGTACTACCTGCTGGTAAATAACTGGGGCGATGTGCCCTTCCAGGTTACTGCAACCAGAGCGGGAGATAACTACTACCTGCCGAAAACCGGACGGGATACCATCCTCTCGTACCTGATCCACGACCTGGTTGTTGCTGAGCCGGATATGATGTGGGCCGACCAACTTGACTTTGGTACTGAGCGCATTAACCGTGAGTTCGTTATGGGCATGATCGCCCGGCTATCCCTCATGCGTGGAGGCTACTGGTTATACCCCGATATGAGTATGCAGCGTAAAGCTGACTTCAGGAGCTATTACGATACGGCAAACCTGTATTGCAAAAAGCTGGTTCAGCTGAAGCCGCACCAGTTATCTCCTTTCGACAAGGTGTTTGAGAACATCAATAAGTCGGTTAAGGTGAACAACGACGATGTGCTTTACGAAGTTGCATTTGCCCCGGGAGCAGGCGATGTAGGCTGGAACATCGGCGTATCTGTTGCCGCCGGAACACATAACTATGGCTCTACCACCATTGCCATGTTGCTGACCCCAACTTATTATCATTCGTTTGACACCACTGATTTGCGCCTGAATACAACCTGCTCGCTGATCGGGTACGACAAGGACCTGATTCAACAACCCGTTCCGGTAACTTCCATAACTATGGGTAAATGGAACCGGATACTGCGCACAGGAAACCTTGGTGCTTCAACATCCAAAGGCACAGGGGTAAACTGGCCTTTGATGCGTTACACTGATGTACTGCTGATGCTCGCTGAGTCGGAAAATGAAATCTCCGGACCAAATGGGGTGGCACAGGAAGCATTAAAAAAAGTAAGACAACGCGCGTTTCCTACTTCGATGTGGGCGTCGAAAGTTGATGCTTATGTCAGTGCAGTATCAGCCGGCAAGGACCAGTTTTTCAACGCTATTGTAAACGAACGCGCCTGGGAGTTTGGCGGGGAGTTCCTTCGTAAATACGACCTCGCTCGCTGGAACCTCTATGGAAAGAAAGTAGCCGAAACAATTAATGCAATGACCCAGATGGGAGCCGATGCGGTTGCAGGAGTAGGTGCCTATTCAAGCCTGCCTGATTATCTATACTTCAGGCGTGTGGGAAGTGAGATCATCTTCCTGAACAAATATACCAGGCTTACCACTCCGCCAGTATTGGACCCAAGTACAGGTGTTAGTAGGATTAACTGGCTGCGCGGGCTGTACAATACCACTACAAATAGTGCTGCGGATTACATCTTAAGGCAGTATCGTGGTTACCAGGATCCTTCAGGAACAAAAGCCGTCAGGTATATTCTGCCACTTCACAGTTCGGTTATTGCCAACAGCCTGGGCACACTAAAGAATGACGGTTACGGCTACTAAAAACAAAAACATTAAGAACGCCAGTATGAGCTTTAAAAATATTTATAACGCACTCCTGTTATCTGCCATCCTTGTTGTTGCCTGTCGGAAAGCAGACGTGCCTGAACCAGCTCGTTTATTCCGCCCTGTTATTGCCGGGCAACTAAGTGTTGAGATGAACAATATAGCGGTAGGGTGGCAACTTATAAAAGGGAGCACTTCCTACACCTTGCAGCTTAGCCGTGATACCTTTAAAACGATTGATGTATCTAAAGAGTTGACCGTTGGGGTGGATACCGTTCGTAACCTGCAATATGACAAACTGTACCAGGTTCGAGTGCGGGCGAATGCAGGGGATAGTGTATTCAGCTCCCGGTGGTCGAACCTGGGTGAAATAAAGACACTCAAGTTTCCTACTATTCTAAACACCCCGTCTGCGAGCGATGTTACAGAAGAAGCGCTGCGGGTAAGCTGGGTAAATGGCGGTGCACCCGTCACCCGAATTCGGGTTTTGAAAGCCACTGACAGTACACTTGTTCGTGAAGTGATGCTAACACCCGCAGATGTTGCCAACCAATTCAAAGTGATTTCCGGGCTGGTGGCCTCAACAGGCTATATCGCTTATTTGTATAGTGGTGCTACCGTTCGTGGTTGGGAAAATTACACAACAAAGGCACCCCTTTCCGGTAATATTGTTGACCTCAGAAGCATTACAGGAAGGCCCGGTGTTTTGGCAGATACATTACCGCTTATTCCTTCAGGCAGCACAATAGTGCTTAAGCGTGGAGAAACGTACAATATCGCATCAGCGATAAACCTATCCAAAGCGGTTACGATTGTCAGTGGATCAGACCTGCAGGTACCTGATCCGGCGCTCATCTTTTTCACCAGCAACTTCAACTTTGCCGCAGGTAGCGTAATCGAATATATTGACTTCAGGGATGTGGTTATCCGCAGCGACAACTTCGGTTCGCGTTATATTTTCAACACCACAAACAGCGCCGCTGTTGGCCGGATTAGTTTCGAGAATTGCAAGGTGGAGATATTCAGGGGTATGATCAGGCTACAATCGGGAACAACTACGATTACCGATTTTGTTGTGAACAATTCCATTCTTGACAGCCTTTCGAATTATGGGGTAATCACCGTAGATAATGTAACGTGTAAAGCAGAAAACATTTCGATCACCAACTCTACGATATACAAAGCAGAAGTGATCATTGTAAGCAGGTCGAATTCTACTTCGGTGAAAGTGGAATATTGTACGATCAACGAGGCTCCAAAGGGTGGCAGTTACTTGGTGGATTATAACACAACCGGTAGTAACAATGTAAGCTCCGGTGTGAAAATAAATAACAACATATTCGGTGTTGGTAAAAGCAACGCAGGGGCAATTGCAGTCAGGGGGATCAGGATTGGCACCGGTGCCATTGAATCAGCCAATAATTACAGCACTGCTGACTATACCTTGATTGCAGCAACACCTTCCCCGATCCCGAATGTTACTCCTTACTCCCGTAAATCAACCGAGTTATGGCAGGATCCATACAATGGTAATTTCAAAATATCAGACCTGACTTTTCCGGGAAGAACCAACACCGGTGATCCGCGATGGAAGTAGTTATACGTTTCAAAGGTGCGTTCTTCGCACCTTTTTTTGTTAAAGGGTAATGGGCAGGCATTGTTCATCAAGTTGTTCGGAATACTAAGCCATGTCTCTTCTTAAGCATTTAATTGCAATGGCGTATTTGCCATGTGCAACTACGGGTACAATACGTTGTAGAAAAGTAAGGGTCGACCGCTGTAAGGTTTTTACGGGTAATTACTTTATCGTTCGTGTTGCTTACCTTTCAGAACGATTAATGTATTGCCATGAAGTATCTTCAATTATTATCCTGCGTATTGGGTGGCTTTTCTTTTTTAAGTGCGACCGGGCAGGAGAGCGTTCCCAAAGCGCAAACCCCCGTCACCTATTCCAACCCTTTGCCCGTTAAATTTGGTGATCCATATGTATTGTTTACCAATGGCCGTTATTATATGTATGGCACCGGTGCAGGCGCCAAAAACGGGTTTTCCTGTTATGCTTCATCCGACCTCGTAAACTGGAAACCGGTCGGCCAGGTTTACTTTGGCAATACCGGGAACTCGTGGGGGGTACATTCCTTCTGGGCTCCCGAAGTGTACGAGGTAAATAACAAATACTACTTATTCTACAGCGCCCAATGGAAACAGAACCCAACCAACGAATTGGAGAATTTCAAGATCGGCGTTGCCGTTTCTGATAAGCCCGAAGGGCCCTTTACTGATGTAAAAGATAAACCCCTTTTCGATCCCGGCTACCCGATCATTGATGCAAACGTATATTTTGATGACAACGGCAAAACCTACCTGTATTATTCACGTTGCTGTTACAAACACCCGGTAAAAAGCGAAGTTGCTGACTTCGCAAAAAAGAAGGGTTGGTTCAAAGAGATTGAAGAAAGTTGGGTTTACGGTATCGAGCTGAAACCGGATTTTTCGGGCGTAATTGGAAAACCCGTGCTGTTGTTAAGACCACCGGTTAGTATGGCCGATAAACAGGCAGAGTGGGAAAGCAGGTCGGTTACCACCAAAGAGGTAAACCGCAGGTGGACGGAAGGATCGGTAACCTTTAAAAAAGATGGTCTGTATTACATGATGTACTCGGCAAATCACTTCGGTGGTAAGAACTACGCCGTTGGTTATGCCACGGCTAAGTCGCCGCTAGGTCCATATACCAAAGCCCCGGATAATCCCGTACTTCAACAGAACGTTAGTACGGGTGGGTCTGTCACCGGCACAGGCCATAACAGTATCACCTATGCCGCAGACGGGGAGATGTTCTGTGTATACCATGGCCGCACTGCCGAAACTGGCGATGAGCGGGTAGTATTTATAGATCGTATGAAGGTTCAGGACGGGAAGATAACCGTATTCGGTCCAACAACTACCCCTCAGAAGCTACCAGCTTCAGTCCGGGCTAACAAAGCTGAGTAATTTGCAAACCCGATTGTCCCTACTCCAAAATATGTTTTATTATCCCATGGCACTTAGTTAAAATCCGATCAGCGACGATCTATGTCGTTTACTTAAGATAATTGCTTTGGGGACCATCTGAGGAAATTCTATTTGCCGTCGTTGCCCGCCCGGATGAACTCCGTTCGGACGCCCGCCCGGATGAACCGGTTCGGACGGGGGTGTCGCTCACGTGTACGGCATTGCTTTCTTCTCCGAATTTGCCACCAGGCTGAAGTAGAAAGAGGCGTTCCCATGTGCGCCATCCAACTCGTTAAGGGAAGACCATCTAAACAGGAGAGCAGCAATAAAGGTGGGGACTGGCTGCTGTATGTTTAACACGTTAACATTTTGTGTTGGGAACGATTGCACAAAAAAAATCTACTGTGCGGTCCGTTAGGCCTAATTTTAATTCCTACTGTTTTACTTCTTGAATAATACCGTTACGATTGTATGACTATGCGAAATCCCTCTGCCGGTTACCGGCTTACTTTTGTGCTTTCCGTTCTTTTTACCAGCTTTCAATTGCTTGCTCAGCCTATCGCTTTTCCCGGTGCTGAGGGTTATGGTAAATACACTACGGGTGGTCGTGGCGGTAAGGTTGTAGTGGTAACCAATCTTGATGATGATGGCCCGGGATCGTTCCGGCAAGCATTAAAAACAAAAGGCCCTAAAATCGTGGTATTTGGCGTCTCCGGCACCATTCACCTCCAGTCTAAACTCAGCTTCCCCGGCGACCTGACCATAGCCGGCCACTCTGCCCCGGGTGATGGTATTTGCCTGGCAGATTATCCGGTTACACTTGGTGGCAACAACATTATCATTCGATATATGCGCTTTCGTATGGGCGACAAAAACCAGAAAGGCGGAATGGTAGATGGTAATGGCGGCGACGATGCTTTTGGCGGAACAAGACGAAGCAATATCATCATCGATCATTGTTCGGTAAGCTGGAGCACCGATGAATTGTTTAGTGTTTATGCAGGCGATAGCACAACCCTGCAATGGAACCTGCTTGCTGAACCGTTAAACTATTCATACCATTTTGAAACGGGTGATAAAGACTATGAACACCATGGATTTGGTGGCATATGGGGTGGTCGTCATACATCAGGACACCATAACCTGTTTGCCCATTGCGTTAACAGGACCCCAAGGTTCGATGGTATTCGTAACGCCCCAAGTGAGTTCGTCGACTACCGGAACAACGTAATTTATAACTGGGGAAACAATAATGTTTATGCGGGCGAAGGCGGCAACTACAACCTGGTTAACAACTACTACAAATCTGGTCCATCTACTTCAAAGGACGCCAAATACAAAGTGGTGAACCCATACAAGGTGGCCGACAAAATACCTTTTGGCAAATTTCATGTAAATGGCAACTATGTTGACGGCTCGGCTGAAGTTACTGCCGATAACTGGAAAGGGGTCACCATGAACCAGGGCACCGACGCGGACGCACAAACCGCTAAACTTACAAGTCCGCTTCCTGCAGCTGAGGTAACAACCCAATCGGCAACTGATGCATATGAGCTGGTATTGCAAGGGGCGGGGGCAAGCTTTCGCAGGGATACCATGGATGCGCGTATTGTAAATGATGTACGTAACCGTACCGGCAGGTTTGTGGATGTTCAAGGTGGATTTCCGCATGGCACAGCATACGAGCTTACCCTAAATGCATGGCCCGCATTAAAGTCAGAAAAAGCACCTGTTGACACAGACCAGGATGGAATGCCCGACGAATGGGAAAGTCGTAACAAGCTTAATCTAAAAGACGCAAAAGATGCAATGGCTTATACTATGGATAAGGCATACAGCAACGTGGAAGTTTACCTGAATGGTTTGCTTGGAGGCCAAAATACAAAAGCTAAAAGATAGCTACAGCGGTGTGCCATTATAAACCACTAATCAGGTGGTGAAAGACCTGGCGTTTACGTGACATCGAATCCTGTTCCAATAAGTGAGGCATAGCCCAATTGGTTGATTAATCATTCGATGTCGTTTAGCTCAGCAATCTTTATGGTCCAAGCCCGGTCTTTCAGTTGTAAATCGCCGCCGCCGTGCCCCCAATTTTTGGTCGGGCGGGGGCTTGTACTGTTTACCATTACTGGGCGAATTAAGCCAGCAAAGGGCTTAACTAAACGACGTTGCCTTATCATTCATCATTTCATTTTATAATTCCTGCACAACCCTAAATGAAAAGTTTATCCCTGCTCTGTTCGCTTGTTCTGCTCTGGTGTGCAACAGCAAACGGCCAGGAATTTATTCCCTTGTGGCCGAAAGGTAAAATGCCGAATTCAAAAGGTTTAAATTTATCGGACAGCATAGCAAACGAACGGGTCTACAGGGTAGGCACACCCGGGATGTATGCCTTCTTTCCGTCAGCTCAGGAAAACAAGGGAGCTGCCGTATTAATCTGTCCAGGTGGGGGATACGAACGACTGGCCTACGTGATCAGTGGAATACAACTTGCAAAGTGGTTCAACACCATCGGCATTAGTGCATTTGTTTTGAACTACCGCCTACCGAATTCACCCGACCTGGTACAACGTGAGATCGGTCCGGTTCAGGATGCACAACGTGCACTTCGTATCATTCGTGCAAATGCAACAAAATGGGGGATTAACACAAACAAGATTGGTGTACAGGGGTCTTCTGCAGGTGGGCATCTCGCCATTACTCTCGCAAATGAAACAGTTGACCTTTCCAAGATTGGCGACTCTTTAAATAAGGTTGGTTTTCGCCCCGACTTTACTATCCTGGTATCTCCGGTTGTGGATATGAGTACCTATGCGCATATGGGTAGCCGTAAAAATCTCCTCGGAGAAAACCCAACTCAACAACAACTCCGGAAATACGCTGCGCAATTGCAGGTAGGCCAGCAAACTGCTCCCGCGTTTATCGTTCATGCTTACAACGACAAGTCGGTAAATGTAAAGAACAGCCTGCTGCTTTACAATGCACTGCTCGATAAAAGTATTCCATCCAGCTTACACATCTTTCCTCAGGGCGGTCATGCCATTGCCTTAAGAAATAACCCGGGCTCAACCGAACAGTGGACCACATTGTGCGAAGCATGGATGATAGAGATGGGCTATATACCAAATATAATCGTAGCTAAATGAGGAGTTTTCTCGTTTGTCTCACCTTGTTCATTACTGCCCTTGCGGGTGCGCAAAGCTCAATACCGCGCGACACCTCATTTACCGTTTACAGTGCTTTTCAGAAGGAAGTAAAAAAGTACCCCTTCATTCGCATTGCTGAGCCTGTATTGCCCAAAGGGGTATCCTATAAAACCAACGTTGTATTTAGTTCGCCGGGCCGCGATCTACTGCTCGATGTATTTTACCCACAGAAGAAAAGCAGGAAGGGCTACCCTGGTATAGTGCTTATATTTGGGGGTGGTTGGAAGTCGGGTGACAAGTCGCAATCTGTGCCGATGGCTCAACAGCTTGCTGCCAGGGGTTATGTTGCTGCTGCAGTTGAATACCGCTTGTCATTAGAGGCACAATACCCTGCAGCCGTGCACGACATTAAAGCAGCCATCCGGTGGATGCGCGCAAATGCAACCATGTTTAACCTCGACACAACAAAGATTGCAACGCATGGGGTTTCAGCAGGTGGACAACTCGCCGCACTTGTAGGCACCACTAACCAGGATCGGGTGCTTGAAGGTAATGGCGGAAACCCGCAACATTCCAGCGATGTACAGGCCATCATCGACATTGATGGTGTGCTTGCTTTTAAACACCCCGAATCTGCTGAAGGAAAAGTTGCTGCCGAGTGGCTGGGTGGCACATGGGAAGAAAAACCCGGCATATGGACCGAAGCTTCAGCCCTGACCCATGCCGGTAGAAATACCCCACCTGTATTGTTCATCAACAGCTCGCTTCCGCGCTTTCATGCCGGTCGAGACGATATGATCAGCAAGCTTAAAGTGTATGACATTTACACCGAAGTGCATACGATACCGGATACCCCACATCCATTCTGGTTGTTTCACCCTTGGTTTGAACCAACGGTAAAATGGACGGTGAAGTTTTTGGATAAGGTGTTTAAAAATGAAAAATGAAAATTGTAAAATAAAAAGGACGATGGTGAAAAGATATATGGCCTTGGACGTCCGAATGATTCTTTGTTACAACAACTAATGGATTGCCGCCAACCCAATATAAACTCACTTAAGCTTATACTATGATCCGACTGCTGAAATGCATTTATTTATTGCTGACTTTTGTATCGCCGGTGCTTTCCATTGGGCAGACCACCCCGGTGCCAACCTACCCCGTTTCGCTTACCGTTGCATTGGATGGCAGTGGCAATTACAAAACCATACAAGAAGCAGTCAATGCTGTTCGCGATCTCTCGCAGGTAGAAGTAAAGATCTTTATCAAAAAAGGCGTTTACCACGAAAAACTGGTTATCCCTTCCTGGAAATCAAACATCACCCTTGTTGGTGAAAGCAATGAAAATACCATCATCACCAATAGTGATTACTCGGGCAAAGATTATCCCGGTAAAGACCTGACAGGTAAGGTAAAGTTCAGCACATTTACTTCCTATACCGTACTCGTGCAGGGTGAAGCGTTTACAGCCGAAAACCTTACCATCGAAAATAAGGCTGGCAGGGTAGGGCAGGCTGTGGCGTTGCATGTGGAAGCAGATCGTTGTATTATAAAACAATGCCGGTTATTGGGCAACCAGGATACCTTGTACACAGCCAATACCGGGAGCAGGCAATACTATAAAGAATGCTTTATCGAAGGAACAACCGACTTTATTTTCGGCGAGGCAACAGCCGTTTTCCAGGACTGTACGATCAGGAGTCTTACCAATTCTTATATCACCGCCGCATCTACATCGGCCCGCAAAAAGTATGGCTATGTTTTTTTCGATTGTAAGCTAATTGCCGACACCGCGGCAAAAAAAGTATTTCTTGGCAGGCCGTGGCGACCGAATGCAAAAACGGTTTTTATCAATACCGATATGGGTGAACACATCGTTCCTGCAGGTTGGAACAACTGGAGTATTCCCCTTAATGAAAAGACCGCCTACTACGCTGAATTTAATAGTCGTGGCGCCGGCGCCAACATAAAGGATCGCGTAAAATGGTCAAGGCAACTGAGCCGCAAAGAAGTTAAAGAATATACACTTGAAAACATTTTCCAGGGCACAGGTTGGATTCGTTCGATGTAATATAGCCGCATATCGGGTTGCCGTAGAAGTGAGTGAGCCACTAACAAGTTGGGGCGGCACAACCATCTTCATTAAAAGCCAACTGTTCGTCCCGAAAAAAAATTATAAACAATGAAATTATTTCTTGCCCCCTTGCTTATTGGGCTTGCTTTCACCGGATCTGCGCAAACTCCGTTGGCTGCCACGGCCGTACCATACGTTTCTAAAGTATGGGTTGCCGACCAGGGTAACGGTACCTTTAAAAATCCGGTGCTCAACGCCGATTATTCTGATCCTGATGCCATAAGGGTAGGGGATGATTATTACCTGATTTCGTCAAGTTTCGAAGACGTTCCGGGGCTGCCTGTATTGCATTCAAAAGACCTGGTAAACTGGACAATTATCGGGCATGCATTAAAACGGTTGACACCCTTTCAGCACTTTGCATTACCTCGACATGGTGAGGGGGTATGGGCGCCCGCAATCCGCTATCATAAGGGTGAGTTCTACATATATTACCCTGATCCTGATTTTGGTATTTACCTCGTTAAAGCAAGAAATGCTGCAGGCCCGTGGAGCGAACCCGTACTTGTAGAAGGTGGCAAAGGCTTAATAGATCCATGCCCGCTTTGGGATGATGATGGTAAAAACTATCTCGTCCACGGATGGGCGGGTAGTCGTGCCGGCATTAAAAGCATTATCACCGTAAAGCAGCTAAATGCAGATGGTACAAGGGTAACTGACGAAGGTGTAATCGTATATGATGGTCATGAAGTGGATGCAACGATTGAAGGCCCAAAATTTTATAAGCGCAAAGGTTATTACTACATATTTGCTCCTGCAGGTGGTGTATCAACAGGTTGGCAGGTCGTGCTCAGGTCCAGAAATATTTACGGTCCTTATGAACGCAGGGTTGTAATGGAGCAGGGATCAACAACCGTAAACGGACCACACCAGGGTGCATGGGTGCAAACCCAAACCGGAGAAGATTGGTTCCTGCATTTCCAGGACAAAGAAGCATATGGACGTGTTGTGCACCTTAACCCGATGAAGTGGGTAAACGACTGGCCGGTAATCGGAGTGGACAAAGATGGCGATGGTAAAGGTGAACCGGTACTGACGTATAAAAAACCGAATGTTGGCAAAACCTATCCGATACAAACCCCTGCTGAAACCGACGAATTCAATGGTCTCACCCCTGGAAAGCAATGGCAATGGCAAGCCAATCCGAAAGGCACCTGGTCATTTTTAAATGTGAGCAATGGCTCGTTGCGATTGTATTCGGATGAGGTTTATGACAGCTCAAGAAATTTATGGAACACTTCCAACATCCTGTTGCAAAAGTTTCCGGCGGATGAATTTATGGTCACTACCAAACTTACGTTTAAGCCAAACACCCGTTTGGAAAATGAAAAAGCAGGATTGGTGGTAATGGGCTTCAGCTATGCGGGACTTGCACTGAAAAGTAAAAAAGACGGTATCTACCTCGTGCATACGTTGTGCAAGGATGCACTCAGGCACAAGCCGGAAACAGAGAAGTCGATTACAAAGGTTTCGAACGGAACGGCATGGTTTCGTGTTGTCGTGACCAGCGGTGCTAAATGCCGGTTTAGCTATAGCCTGGATGGAACAACATTTACACAAACAGGTGATGAATTCCAGGCCGAGGTGGGTCGTTGGAAAGGCGCGAAGGTAGGACTGTACTGTACCCGGGAGGGCCAGATCAACGACTCAGGTTATGGCGATTTTGATTACTTCCGGGTTGAGGCGGTGAAGTAATCCTTTTGAAAGTACAACACCAACACAGCAAGGCCAACGGTTGTATCGGGGCGTAACGATCTCGCAATAAGCGAGTGCTTTGTTTACAATAACGGTGTGCAAACCCCGGACAAAGATGCGTGCGCAGGAAAGAGGATGTCGTTCACGAAGAAAAGATTTATGGGCCAGGCTGATGTTGTACTTTTGACATCGTTGCGTCGCACTCTTGTACTTTGGGTAAGGCTATTCAGCCCGGTTCCTTTGTCGCAATAACGCTGTGTGCAAAGCCGAATAAATGCATTCATCATTCATAGTTCATCGATCGCACATCCCGATGCCAAAACCTGGGATAGCTTCCTTCGTCGCAATGACGATGTGTGCGAGCCGCATATCCCTTCGTGCGCGACCATGCACTTATCATTCCTAGTTCATCGTTCAAACAGGGGATGCTAAAACTTGGGATTGCTGCCTTCGCCTCAATGACGATGTGTGCGCGCCGCATAACGTTTCGTGCGTGATCATGCATTCATCATTCATAATTTATCGTTGAAACTTGGGATGCTAAAACATGGGATTGCTTCCTTTGTTGCAATGACGATGTTGCAAGCTGCATAAGGCTTCGTGCGCGACCATGCATTCATCATTCATAGTTCATCGTTCAAACATGCCGATGCTAAAACATGGGATTGCTTCCTTCGTCGCAATGACGATGTGTGCGCGCCGCATAACGGTTCGTGCGCTACCATGCATTCATCATTCATCGTCCAAACATCCCGAAGCTAAAACATGGGATTGCTTCCTTCGTCGCAATGACGATGTGTGCGAGCCGCATAACTCTTCGTGCGCGACCATGCATTCATCATTCAAAGTTCATCGTTCAAACATCCCGATGCTAAAACATGGGATTGCTTCCTTCGTCGCAATGACGATGTTCGCAAGCCGCATAACGCATCGTGCGCGACCATGCATCATCATTCATAGTTCATCGTTGCAAAGGATTCCCGATGCCAAAACAAGGGATTGCTTCCTTTGTCGCAATGACGACGTGTGCGCGCTGAATGAAGCTTCGTGCGCTACCATGCATTCATCATTCATAGTTCATCGTTCAAACATCCCGATGCTAAAACATGGGATTCCTTCCTTTGTCGCAATGACGATGTTCGCGATCCGAATAACGCTTCGTGCGACGCAATGCTTTCATAGTTCATCATTCATAGTTCATAGTTCATCGTTCAAACATCCCGATGCTAAAACAAGGGATTGCTTCCTTCGTCGCAATGACGGACGTGTGCGCGCCGCATAACCCTTTGTGCTCGAAAATGCATTATAGTTCATCGTTCAAAAATCCCGATGCCAAAACAAGGGATTGCTTCCTTCGTCGCAATGACGATGTGTGCGAGCCGCATCACACTTCGTGCGCGGGGCAATGCATTCATCATTCATAGTTCATCGTTCAAACTTGGGATGCTAAAACAAGGGATTGCTTCCTTCGTCGCAATGACGATGTTTGCAAGCCGCATAACCCTACGTGCGCGACCATGCATTCAACATTCATAGTTCATACATCCCGATGCCAAAACATGGGATTGCTTCCTTCGTCGCAATGACGACGTGTGCGCGCTGCATAACGCTTCGTGCGCGACCATGCATCATAGTTCATCGTTGCAAAGGATTCCCGATGCTAAAACAAGGGATTGCTTCCTTCGTCGCAATGACGGTGCGCGAGCCATGCAATTGCGTGTCCGCGGAAATGCATTCATCATTTATAGTTCATCGTTAGGCAGAAGTTTACGATGCCACAACATGGGATTGCTTCGTTCCTCGCAATGACGGTGTGCGAGCCATGCAACTGCGTGTGCGCAGAAATGCATTCATCATTCATAGTTCATCGTTCAAACATTCCGATGCCAAAACATGGGATTGCTTTCTTCGTCGCAATGACGGTTTGTGCGAGCTGCATAAGCCAGCGCGACAATGTATTCATCATTCATAGTTCATCGTTCAAACATTCCGATGCCAAAACAAGGGATTGCTTCCTTCGTCGCAATGACGATGTTCGCAAGACGCATAACGCTTGGTGCGACGCAATGCATTCATCATTCATCGTTTATCGTTGCAAAGGATTCCCGATGCTAAAACATGAGATTGCTTCCTTCGTCGCAATGACGATATGTGCGAGGCGCATCACCCTTCGTCCGCGACCATGCATTCATCATTCATAGTTTATCGTTCAAACATAATCGACATATCCAGTTGCACTTACCACCATAAACAGTTACCTTTTACGTACTAATTGCTGCTTATGAAATCTTTTTTATTCTCCTTTTTTCTTGCCGTTTTTTGCACGATTATCTACAGCGCCGATGCGCAGGTAAACCGAAGCAACAACAAATCATCTGTTCCTTATCGCGCTAACTACCAGCGGTTGGCTGCAGGGGGTGTTCATACGCTGGAAATCCGAAACGGCACGATCTGGGCCTGGGGTTCGAATGAGAATGGTGCACTGGGCACCGGATCAAATGCTGCAGAAAGCAACATACCGGTTCAGGTAGGAAGCGAAAATAACTGGATAGCTGTCAGCGCGGGTTATGCTTCTTCGTTTGCGATTAAGAGTAACGGAACGCTGTGGGCCTGGGGAAGAAATGTTCTTGGAGAGCTCGGGATCGGAACAACAGTAAGTTCCAATGTGCCGGTACAGGTTGGTGTCGATAACAGGTGGGTGAGTGTGGCTGCAAATATAGAACACGTACTTGCCCTAAAGAGTGATGGCAGCTTATGGGCTTGGGGATTAAATTTATATGGACAACTGGGTAACGGTGCAACCCTGCCGGTGGTTAATCCCTTGCCTGTCCGGGTTGGAACAGAAAACAACTGGCTAAGTATCACTGTAGGAAGGAACCATTCAGCAGCACTTAAAGCTGATGGTACATTGTGGACCTGGGGAGCTAACGGCTCCGGTGAATTGGGAATTGGCACTTATACCAATTCGTCTGTTCCGGTTCCTGTACTTCCTAATGCTAACAACAGGTGGAAGAGCGTGTTCGCCGGCGGCTCATTTACGATGGCTGTAAGAAGCGACGGCACATTATGGGGTTGGGGTAACAATAATGAAGGTCAACTTGGCACGTCGAATACCACTTATTCGGTGCCCACTCCCGTTCAGTCAGGAAGCGATAACAACTGGGTCATGGTTCAGGGTGGCGGTTCACACACGCTTGCACTTAAAAGCAATGGAACATTATGGTCGTGGGGAGCTAATCTAAGTGGGCAACTCGGTAATGGAACAACTTCCGGCTCTAATGCGAACCCTGTTCCTGCACAAGTTGGAACGGACACAAAATGGGTAGGAATCGCAACCGGCTTTGCGCATAGCCTTGGTTTCAAGAGCGACGGTACGCTGTTCGGGTGGGGCAACAATGAGAAAAGCCAATTGGGCAATGGCACTAATACAAATGTGCTCATACCAATGTTGCTGAATACTGATGTTAAATGGCTTGACGTGAAACAAGGCGCGTTATTTACTACTGCGCTCGCAACCGATGGGCGCCTGTGGACCTGGGAAAGCAATACCCATGGTCAATTGGGTAATGGCAACCAAACCCAACAGAATAGCCCTGGTTTAATGAATAATGACAACAATTGGATAAGTGTTGCCGCGGGTTTCTACTATACGTTAGCGCTCAAGAGTAATGGCACGCTATGGAGCTGGGGAGGAAACTTTCAAGGCCAGCTTGGTAACGGTACCAACACCACATTCAATCAGGTACCAACCCAGGTCGGTAATGATAACAAGTGGACCAGCATTGCAGCCAAAGGTTCGCACTCCCTGGCGCTCAAAAGTGACGGAACACTTTGGGCCTGGGGTAACAATGCAGATGGGCAGCTGGGTGTCGGAAACACTACTGTAGGTCTCTCGCCGGTTCAAGTGGGCAGTGACAATAAATGGGCAAGCATCTCGGTAGGTTTTTACCATTCTATCGGTCTGAAAAGTGATGGTACCCTATGGTCGTGGGGAACAAATTTTTGGAATGGTTCTAATTCAACCGGCAATTATCTGACCCCGGTTAAGATCGGTTCAGATAGTAATTGGAAATCTATAGCGACTGGTGTAGCCCATACGCTGGCTATAAAGTCTGACGGAACATTATGGGCCTGGGGTTACAATCTTCGGGGACAGGTCGGGAATGGAACGCTTACGAATGTTGCAGCACCAATGCAAATCGGAACCGATAATCAGTGGATTAACATTGCTGCTGGTAATAATCACTCAGTCGCACTTAAAAGCGATGGTTCAGTGTGGGCATGGGGAGAAAATGCTTTTGGACAGTATGGCAATGGCAGTAGCGGCTCCTCTTTAGTTCCTGTCCAGGTCGGGCAAAATACAACCGTACTTTCCGCGGCTAACGAAAATTCTGCAATCATTCCGCCAAATCGTAATACAATCTGCCTCGCAGGCGACAATTCACAGGGGCAAATCGGTAACGGAACCACCACCCCCGCCAGAACCTTTACCTGTTTAACCTCAGGAGGTCCCTTGCCCGTATCCTTTACTGCTATAACGGCTTACCGCCAGGGTAGTATTATCAATGTGGCATGGAACGTTCATAACGAAACCCGTATCCGGCAATACGATATTGAAGTTTCGCACGATGGCAGAAGTTTCGCGTATGGAGGTTCGCAACTTGCAACGGGGAACAATATGAGTTCGGTAAGCTATGCCTGGGCAGATGTAAATGCCAAAAGCGGCGACAACTTTTACCGGGTGAAAACCATTGAAATTTCCGGTGAGATCCGTTACAGTTCAATTGTAAAAGTTACCATAGGAAAATCGGCGCCTGCATACCGCCTGTATCCAAACCCGGTAACGAACGGGGTAGTAAACCTGCAATTCATAAATCAACCCGCGGGCAGGTTCAATATAAGCCTGGTGGATGCGATCGGGCAAACAATCGTCACCAAACAGGTTGACCGTTTAACGGGAAGCAGTACGGAGTCATTCAGGCTTTCACGTGGACTTTCTAGTGGGAAATATGGGTTGGTTATCTACGGCCCCGACAACAAAAAGCAGACATTTCAAATTATCCTAAACGACGATATCCCGTAAAGGCGAAAAAGGTGTTGCAATCATATTCTGTCCATGGGTACAACATCTACCAGCAATCAGGGAACATCTACGCGGGAAATCATTGAACTGCCCGTTTTCAACGCATCGTTGCTAAAGCTTACAACCCATCTACAGCCCCACCGCCGGGATAGGGCTTAATGGCATTGCCAGGCTTCAACATTCCACGGCGCCGTGTACTTGTTCTATACTACATACTCCTCAGTCACCCGGGGCTATGTTGGGTATACTCACCATAAGGCGTTACGTATGGATTAAGGATCTCGCTACTGCATCCAGGCATGATTTAACCTATGTTTAAAGGCAGCGCCACGCTCCTAATTAAACATCTGCCAGGAAAATACAGTTTCATTCTTTTTGTTTACGCTGTACCTGGGTTCAAATCAATGCCATTGTACATCAATAATCAATGAGGCACGAATTTGCCGTTTGCCAAAACATGCACGACAATGCCGTACAAGCAGTAGGAATGTTGGTCGCTTCGACATATATTTAATTATTCACTTTTGTTTACTCAATACCTTACCTACAATGCCAAAGCCGGTTCAAATTAAGGCCGTTTACTACTTGCTTGTTACCTTACTGATTTGTTTTCATCATCCCCTTGGCGCACAGGTAAGCCGGGGTAAAAACAAGTCTGCCATTAACTTCCGAAACAACCATCAACGGGTTGCCTCCGGAACTTCCCACACCCTTGAAATACGCAATGGAACATTATGGGCGTGGGGTAACAACCAATATGGGGTTTTCGGCAATGGCACCAATACTTCATCATCAATTCCGGTAAGGGTTGGTAACGAAGACCGTTGGACGGCCGTAGCTGTAGGGGAGGTACACTCCCTTGCTTTAAAGAGCAACGGCACTTTGTGGGCCTGGGGCTTAGGCGGTGGCGGACAGATGGGTACTGGTCCGGTAATTACCGCTATTGTTCCGATACAAGTAGGCACTGATAACGATTGGGTATACATATCTGCAGGGGGCTACAGAAGTTTTGGAATCAGGAGCAATGGAACATTATGGACGTGGGGAGCTTATGCCCTTGGTAATCTTGATACCGACTACTCCCTGGTGCCGATACAGGTTGGCTCCGATAATAAATGGACAAGTGTTCATGCAGGATATTACCATACGGTGGCCTTAAAAAGCGATGGCACCCTTTGGTCATGGGGCGAAAACGGCTACGGCCAGCTTGGCAATGGCACAGTTGGACCCATTTTTTCACCCAATCATACTCCGTCTCAGGCAGGCACGGCAACTGATTGGGTTATGGTTCGTGCAGCACAATACCATACGGTAGCGCTTAAAGCAAATGGAACCTTATGGACATGGGGTCAAAATAGTGATGGCCACCTTGGGAACGGCACAGCGGTTAATTCAGCCATACCGATCCAGGTCGGAACAGAAAATTCGTGGCTGTCTATTTCTGCCGGAAACGTTCATTCGCATGCCATAAAAAGTGACGGCAGCCTCTGGGGTTGGGGTAATAATCAGAGCGGTAAACTTGGAACCGGCACAACTGTTACGGCACTTACGCCCCAGCGTATTGGCACAGATGACAATTGGATAGCCGTATATAGTTCAGCTAACCGGACCATGGGTTTAAGGTCGGATGGTACGCTCCAGGGCTGGGGGCTCAATGCTGGTGCATTAGGCACCGGCATGCAGGTGAATGTTTTTTCGCCCCTGCCCATTAGTTCAGAAAATAGCTGGGCAGGCATTGCTCCGGGAAGTTCCCACAACCTTGCACTCAGAAGTGATGGTTCACTATGGTCATGGGGAGCCAATTTCAATGGCCAATTAGGTAATGGAAGTGTTCAACCGCTGCTGCTACCACAACGCATAGGGATGGAAAACAAATGGGTGAGTGCAAGCGCTGGAGACAGTCATAGCCTGGGTATTAAAAGCGACGGCACACTTTGGTCATGGGGCGACAATAGCCAGGGTAAACTGGGTAATGGCAATACAAACGATATTACTGTTCCACAGCAGGTTGGAACCGGTAATACCTGGCAAATGGTTGAAGCTGGTTATTACAGCAGTTATGCTATAAAAGCTGATGGTACGCTTTGGGCCTGGGGCGAAAACAGCCGGGGTCAGCTGGGTACCGGAAACACAAGCCCGCATTTTACGCCCGTTCAGGTTGGTACCGACAATGATTGGGTCAGTATCTCTGCCGGCCAGTTTCATGCGCTAGGTCTTAAGAGCAACGGAACTATATGGGCATGGGGTTACAACTTTTATGGGCAGTTGGGTACCGGTACCGGCGAACCGGAAAATCCAACGCCTACACAGGTGGGAACTGACCGTAATTGGCTGACTGTAGTTGCAGGTAGTCTGCACTCTATTGCCCTGAAATCAGATGGAACAATCTGGTCGTGGGGAAGTAACCAGAGCGGGGAGTTGGGCAATGGTACAAATACGATGTCTGCCGTACCGCTTCCTGCAGGTTTGGAAAACAGGTGGATGAGCATAGCCACCATGGATGTTCATAATCTTGGGATCAAATGCGACGGTAGTGCATGGGCATGGGGAAACAACTTTCGCGGGCAGTTTGGAAACGGTACGAATACGAACGCCACTGATCCGGTGAAAATTGCAGATGATGTGGTTTTCGTTGGTGTGGGTGGGCGTTATTCCGCAATCATTCATGGCAACCGCGGAAGTATTTGCCTCGCCGGCGAAAATGCCACTGGGCAGCTGGGAGATGCGAGTACCATCCAGCGGAATACTTTCACCTGTTTGCCGGGTATCGGGCCCCTCCCGGTCACCTTGACCTCCGTAAAGGCCTACCAACAAGGGGTTACAATCTATGTAGAATGGAACGTACAAAATGAAACCCGGGTTAAACATTATGAAGTGGAGAAGTCCGCAGATGGTATTTTGTTCTCGAACGCGGGTTTGCAATCCGCTACCGGTAACAATATGAGTTCGTTAACTTACCGGTTTGCCGACCTGAACGCACGGGCAGGTGACAACCTTTACCGCATAAAAACGGTCGACCTGAGCGGCCTGGTCCGCTACAGTCCTGTTGTAAAAGTCGTTATCGGAAAACAGCAGCCTGGTTACCGGCTTTATCCAAACCCGGCAAGTTCGGGCAACATAAATATTCAGTTCATCAATCAGGCCGCGGGGCAGTACAGTATCAGCGTCGTTAATGCAGTCGGACAAACAATCACCAGCAAGCAGGTGATCCGTTCGGCAGGCAGTAGTACTGAACTTGTTAAGCTTACCGGGGGCCTAGCTAATGGCAAATACCTGGTTGTAATATCCGGTCCCGGTAATACAAAACAGTCTTTCCAGGTATTGTACAAAGGCGGAAGGTAATATTGTAATCATTTACTGGAATAATTCAACCTTGTACGATGAATGATGGGGGTTGAGGTGCATTCGCGTTCACTTCAATAGAAGCGTTTAAAAATAACCAACCGTCATCCTTCACAACCCAACATAAATTTAGCTGCACTCATTCAACATTTATCATCAACATCCAACATAAATTTAGCTGCACTCACTTCATTCGACATCTATCATACAACATTCAAAATAACCTCCTAACGCGCCCACTTCAAAATCAGCCCGATTTGTCCAAGGTGGTAGGCATCGTGGTGGACCAGGCCGGCAATATAGTATTCTTTGTTGCAGTCAGACAAACCAATCATTTCGTCGAGGTAGTCGTCGGTTTTATCCAGTAGAAATGTAATTACATCCTTATGCGAGTCTTTAAAATCGGCATACAGCTTCGGCCAGCCTGTTAATTTCAGTAACGAAACGTCCTTCCAGTTTTCGGAGCTTTCATCGGGCAGGTTACTAGTTGTGGTGTTTTCGTTTAACCGGCGCAATACTTCTTTCCGCCAAACAATCAGATGCCACACGACTTCCGCAACAGAATGATTGTTGTCGGGCGCCCGCGTAAAAGCCTGTTCCTCACTAAGCTGATCCAGTTTCTTTGAAAAGGTTTCGTCGAGCCAGGGCTTCCCGTTAAACAGGTCGTTAAACTGGGTAATAAATGCGTTTATCCTTGTTTGCATGTTGAAATTATCTAACTAAAATTAAAATATAAGGTACCAATAACCAGGTATCAGACCCCTTTGTAACCATTCCGTTTTTCAATGCTTATTCATAGGTAATACCACAATTATATTACAGCAATTGTAATCAGGTATTGAATCTTTAGATCATAAAATAAACATCAGATCGCTTCTTTGATACGCCTGAATTATCCTGTTTATCACCAATTGCCTTACTTCAATATTGCTAAGTGCTAAGTTTCGTTTATGGTAAAGAGAAGGCGATCATTCGCCGGTTTATGCTGGCCGACATCCCATTTCAAATTGATGTAACGTTTAGCTAATCCTGGCATAACTCCACCTGGAATATGCACGGCCGCCATAGCTTAAATTAAGAAATCACCGCCATCTGGTCACGGAAATGATACCAAAAATGTTTCGGGAACGATTGCGGAGAAACTATCTCCTGCACCTCTTTTTAATATCTATATTTAATCAATATTTACAAGCTCCACTATTTCTCTTCATCGATTGAACCATTATGAATCTAACTTTTACGCCGTTTCGTGCCCTTTTGATTCTTTCTTCGTTTTTCCTGGCAACAACAAACCTAGTTGCACAACAGGTTGCATTTCCCGGTGCGGAAGGTGCCGGCAAGTATGCCACAGGAGGGAGGGGTACACCAACTGTACCCACCACTGTTTTTGAAGTTACAAACCTCTCTGATGTAAACGCTGTTGGCAGTTTGCGGTACGCACTGACCGCTTCGGTTAATACCTTTCCACATCGTACAATTGTTTTCAGGGTGTCGGGCACGATCAACCTGCTCAGTCGACTCACTATTCCTCGCAACACTACAATTGCTGGCCAAACAGCTCCCGGTGGTGGCATCTGCCTGGCTGACCGTCCGGTGGTGATCAATGGTGACAATGTAATCATTCGCCACCTGCGGATCCGCATGGGTGATCGTTACCAGAACAACGGATTAAACGAAACCAGTGGAGGCGATGATACCTTTGGCGACCTTGGCCACAAAAACATCATACTTGATCATTGCAGTATCAGCTGGAGCTCCGACGAAGCTTGCACAATCTACCGCGGAGACAGCGTAACAATCCAGTATTGTCTGGTATCAGAGCCACTGAATTATTCCTATCATTACGAAAATCCCGGGCCTGATTTCCAGGAGCACGGCTATGTTGGTATCTGGGGTGCCAAAAACGGTTCGTTTCACCACAACCTGCTGGCGCATGCAAAAGGACGTATGCCGCGCTTTGCCGGGGTGAGCACTTATACGCCTGCCGTTACAGGAGTTGAGAATGTAGATTTTAGAAATAACGTGATCTATCATTGGCTTTCCTACAGTACTAACGGAGGTGAAGGCGGTAATTATAACCTCGTAAACAATTACTATAAATACGGCCCCAATACTTCAACAGGTAGCTCAAGCGGGGTACCTATCCGGAGCATGATCATGAACCCGTCGAAGTCAGCGGCATACCCCTATCCTAAAATGTTTATTGATGGCAACCACGTTGATGGCAATCCTGCTGTTACCGCTAATAATTGGCGTGGGGTAGCGTTCGCAGGTGGAACGATGGCCGATAGCACAAATTCCAAGGTATCCACACCTTTTGAGATCTCACCAGTTACCACTCAGTCCGCAGCAGGTGCCTATGAAGTAGTATTGCAAAACGCAGGGGCAACCCTCCCCGCAAGGGATACACTGGATGAGCGCATCGTACTGAATGTGCGCAACCGCACAGGAAGGGTAATAGACGTACAAGGTGGATTCCCGCATGGCACACCATACGCACAAACAGTTACCGCCTGGCCAACCCTTATTTCAACAACACCTCCCGCAGATACCGACCGTGATGGTATGCCGGATAACTGGGAGATTGCAAACGGTTTAAACCCTAACGATCCTGCTGATCGTAACCAGTATACCGCAAATGGCTATACCCAATTGGAGAACTACCTGAATGGGATTACTTCAGGTGCCTTACCATTATCCCTTGTAAGTTTTACCGCGATGCGTATGCCGAAAGAAGTTCAGGCATCGTGGTCGACAGCAAGGGAAGTTAACACCAGCAGTTTCGTAGTGGAAAGAAGTAGTGATGGTGTCGTTTTCGCACCTGTTGGTACAGTAGCGGCGCGTAATACAGCACAAACAAATACCTATAGTTTCACTGACAAGGACCCGTTAAACACGCTTGCTTTTTATCGCCTTAAAATGATCGATAAGGACGGAGCACTGAGCTATAGCCCGGTTGTAAAGGTGAACCCCTATCGTAAGATGTTGCTGTCGGTTAATCCAAACCCGGTTGTAAACGAGGTGCTGGTAAACCATGATCCTGCTGTTGCAAACAGCTTCATCCGGATTATGGCTGCTGATGGAAGGTTGGTCAGCAGTGTACGTCCGGCGCAATCCGCCACCCGTACCCGCATTAATGGTAGCTTGCTTAAGAGCGGAACTTATTATATAGTAATGGAAAACGGTGGTGGTGAGATGACTACGCGTTTTGTAAAAAAATAAGCTTTTTTCAGCATGGCCCTGTTTAACGGGCATCCTCATGTTTCCTCAATACGAATTGCGATAACCTGGCACCATGGCCGATACTTTTGGTGCCGCCATAATCATCAAAACTGCTATATGAAGATTTTTACCCACCCCTTCAAAGGTTTTGCCTTTGTACTCTTTTTGCTGCTGAGTTCACTTGGTGCAAACGCTTATGACCTTGTAGTCGCCAAAGATGGCAGTGGCGATTATACAACTGTCCAGGCGGCGATCAATGCAGCACCCACGGGCAGAACAGCCGCGTATACTATTTACATCAAAAATGGGAAATACAAGGAGAAGATCAATGTTCCGGCTAATAAGCCCTTTCTCCAGTTTATAGGCGAAAGTGTTGCAAATGTTATCCTGACTTATGATGACTACTCGGGTAAACCTATGCCCGGCGGAGGTACTTATGGCACCAGCAATTCAGCATCCGTTACCATCAATGCGGCAAACTTTACCGCCGTGAACGTTACCTTCGAAAACACAACCGGTGAAGCCCCACAGGCACTGGCGATAAATGTAAATGCAGACCGGGCCGCGTTTAAAAACTGTCGCTTTCTTGGTGGGCAGGATACCGTGTTGACCAATGCCGCAGGAAGATTGAACTACTTCAGAAATTGTTATATAGACGGTACTGTTGACTTCATTTTTGGTAATGCAAGAGCGGTTTTCGACTCTTGCGTTATCTATGGCAAAACAAGATCATCTGCGGGAGCATCTTACATTACGGCGGCAAATACACAACAGGCAGAACCTTATGGTTATGTTTTCCGTGATAGCAAGATTCCCGCAAACCGGGGAGGGACAATTTACTTTTTAGGCCGGCCATGGCAGAACGACGCCAGCACAGCGGACGTTGCAAAATCATGGAACAAGGTCGTGTTCCTGAACACGGTTATGAGTTCATCGATACAGCCTGCGGGCTGGTCAACCTGGGATGCTGGAACCGATGTAACCAAAATAACCTATGCTGAATACAAAAGCAGGAAGTTTGATGGTAGCCTTGTTGATGTGAGCCAACGTGTTCCCTGGTCGAATCAGCTTACCGATGCAGAAGCCCAGGTGTTTTACAACAACACAACGTTATTCGGTAACTGGGACCCGTGTACAACAACACCTGATTTCTGCGCTTATGTTCCCGCACCCATCGCCGTCACCAACTTTAGAGGAGTTAAAGGCACGAGCACAACAAACTTTACCTGGAACATGAGCTGGGCGATACCGCAGGTGAAATTTGAGGTGTTGAGAAGTGCGGATAAAGTCACCTTTACACCAGTAAGTGAGCAAACTTCGTCAAACGACTCACTCATCAATTTCAGTTATAGCGAAACAATTCCTCCGCCAGGTGTAACCTATCATTACCTGGTCAGAGCGTCAAAGCAGGGCTACGAGACCCATATTTCAAGCGATACTGTTTCAATTTCAAGTACACCGACCATCAACGTCACGGGTTCATTTGGCAGCTTTATCCAGGGTTTAGGTACCCCGTCAACTTCGCAATCCTATGTTGTTTCAGGTAGCAGCTTAACAGGCAACCTGGTGGTTCTGGCACCCCAGAATTACCAACTTTCAACAGACGGGGTCAACTGGTCCTCAGGCAGGTCCTTTGTGCCCGATGCTCTCGGGAATGTTCCCAATACTTCCATATCGGTACGGCTTAATGCAACAACAGCGGGTACTTATAATGGGCAGATTATCCATTCCAGTACAGGTGCCGATAGCGTGCGTGTTAGCGTTACCGGTACCGTTCAAAATGATCCCTTGACCGTCTCGTCGATTCTCGAGTGGTGGCCAATGACAACCAATAACCAGGATAGCGCTTCAGTAAGGTCAGCAGGGGTAATTGGAACGACACCCATATTCAGCCGGCTTACACTTTCAAACGGCACCACTGTACCTGCCGTACCGGCATATTCGCCAACGTTCGGGCAAGCCTTCGCGGTAACCCCTGATGGATTATGGACGACCGGAGCTGGCGGACCCGGCGGTAACCTAAACCGGACTTTTTACGAACAGTTTACATTGAAGGCTGCCGGCACACATACCCTGAGGGTAGACTCCCTGATCCTGAACAGCTCTTTTTACAATACAGAAAGCAATACACGGTTTGCCGTTGTTTATTCAAAAACAGGCTTTACAACCGCCGACTCAACCAGCGTAACCGGCGGTGTCGGACCCGATGGTTTGCAGCTTCCGGCAACAGCAAACGGCGATTATCCTACCCCCGTGTTACTTGCAAACGAAACGTCCGGAACAAACAGGAATTATCGCTTTGCGCTGGCGGGCGGTACAGGTGTGTCCGTAAATGCAGGAGATTCATTAGTGATCAGGTTGTACTACAGCAGCGGTAGCGGCAGCAATGGCCGGTATGCAAAACTTAAAAATGTACAATTAAAAGGACTTGCAACCGCCAACCCGGTATCAGGCGACTACCGCTCACGACAAAGCGGCGACTGGACAAACCTCTCTACCTGGGAGCGTTACGATGGCAGTAACTGGATTACTCCCGCTCCGGCATACCCCGTATATAATAATTCGGGCACAACAACCATCTTGAACGGTCATGCCGTAACGGTTTCTGCAAGCCTTACAAATGGTAGTGGATATATTCATCTAACGAAAGTAAACAGGGGTGGACAGCTCATTGTTAGCAATGGTGCAAGTTTGAACCTCGCGAATGATGGTGCACCATCCACGGCAACCACCGACCTGCAGGTAGATGGTACGTTTACCTTGTTTGGAGGACTGTTTACAAACGGCAATGTTTCCGTTGTTGTAAACGGAACATTTGTAAACTCCGGAACAAATATGAATCTCAGCAATGGGGGAGACTCCGTATTTGTTGGAGAAAATGCAACCTGGCAGCACAATGTAAATAATGGCAATACACCTGCACGTATGGTTTGGGCACCTACCTCACTATTCTTGATCACCGGCATAACCACAAACCAGACAGGGATCTTCAAAAAGGAAATTCGTTATGGCAATATTGAGTGGAACAATACGGGCCAAACCAACTATTACGCTTTCCGCAACACCCTTGACAGTGCAAACGTTCAGGGTAGCTTTTTAGTGAGGAGCACCGGCACAAGCAATATAACCTTCACCAATGCACCAGGCCGGGTTAAGCTCCCGGGAGGATTTGTACAAGTTGGTGGAATTGTCAATTTCAGGGAGAATGGCAACTTCCGGGATACGCTCGAAGTGGGTGGACAGTTTGTTGTTCTTCCAGGTGTATTCAATTCGAATGCTTCCGCTGCCAACCCGCTTTTCATCAAGCTTACCGGTGTAAACAAAAACGTTGGGATCAACAATTTCCCTACAAATACCAGCCTTGAGATCGCGGGTAATTACAGGTTGATCAGTAATATTATGATGCCTACAGCAGGTTTCGGCATGAGGGTCTCAGGTACACTCGCAACTGTGTTTGAAGTCGTGAGAGGTGCTGGAGATTTCTTCCTTTTACCCGGTGCTACTTTGGATTGGAAGGGCCCTAACATTGGTCAGACTTTTCAAAACACGGGAACAATTTCGCTAAGTCAACAAGCAAACTTCGTATATGATAATAGCTCCGAAGTTGATCCCAAGGTAACCGGTACCCAGCTTCCTGATACAATAAACACCATCAGGCTGGAGGGGCACTATCCCGTGGCTATGTCGAAAAACATATTTGCCACAACAGCACTCATCTTCGGCGCTATTCACCCGGCAGGTGGTGTACTTACAACAGGAAATTACCAGTTGGTAACCGATACCGTAATCGGGGCAACCAGGGTCAAGTTCGTTGTTACTGACTCCAGCGGTTCTTTGAAACTCAATACCGTCGGCAGTGCTGCCACCCTGTTTCCGGTTGGCCCGTACGCCGCAACCTTCATATCGGATGCAAGCTCTTATAACCCAGTCACCATCAGCAACAGCGGGGCGATCGAAAATTTTGCCGTAAGTGTAAAAACTACATTCGACAATCCTGTTCCGAATGCAAATACGGTAGTTAACCGGCAATGGACGATCAAAGAAGACGTAGCAGGTGGGAACACAGCAACCATTAGTTTTTCCTGGCTCACTGCCGACCAGGCGCCCGGTTTTAACCCCGGTGCAGCAGTGGTTATCCTGCAGTTTAATGGTGCTACATGGGTGCCTGTTCCTGCAGTGGTAACGGGTTCCGGCACCGCGGCAAACCCATTTGTGGCCACCGCCCAGGGTATCACCTCGTTTTCAACCTTTGTTGTTTCAAATACGATTAGTCTGCCATTGACCCTGCTGAATTTTAATGCGGCTTATAACGGCGCAACACTCAACCTTACCTGGAACACAACAAGAGAGATCAACACCAGCACATTCGAGGTGGAAAGAAGTGCTGATGGCCGGATGTTCAACAGCATTGCTGCCGTTGCTGCTACAGGATTAAATACAAACCGGTATGCAACTATCGATGTTAACCCAATCGATGGGGTTGCTTATTATCGCCTGAAAATGATCGACAAGGATGGTTCATTTAAATACAGCCAGGTTGTTGTAGTAAACAGCAAAACCAATGGAGTTACCCTCTATCCAAACCCGGCTGTTTCCACGATTATCGTAACACATAAAACGGCAAAACCAAATACAACCATTGCTGTTGTTTCAGCTGATGGTAAAACGTTAAGGGTGCAAACCGTTCAGCCAGGTGTAACGCAAACCAGCGTCGATGTGGCGCCCCTTCCAAAAGGAGCTTACCTCATCCACATCAACAACGGATCGGTCCAATCAACGGCATCGTTTATTAAAAAATAGTAATTGCGGGGGCACATGGTTGCCCCCGTTTCTTTTTGGCTCCGGGCAGGTGTTGTTTGTGGTACATCGTTGCCCGCCCGGCTGAAGCCATTCGGACGGGGCGTCGCGCTCATGTACGATTGATTTTTTCCCCGGCTTTCAGGAACTACGAAGACGATAATTGTTCTCGCCTTTGAACAGGAAAGTGACTACCGCTTTGCCTGGCAGATCCCATATCATTAGTTTAATAAAAGTGTATGAAAAAAAGCTACGAACAGAACTTTAAAAAAGCTGTGTTGATTGCCATGTTGCTGGTAAATCTAACTGCCTTAAGCGCGCAACAACTTGCCTTCCCCGGCGCAGAAGGTTATGGCAAGTTTGCAACAGGGGGCCGCGGAGGAAAAGTGTATGAAGTGACCAACCTGAATGACGATGGACCAGGCAGTTTTCGCCAGGCCTTTGCTGCATTTCCGGGTCAGCCACTTACCATCGTATTCCGGGTATCAGGCATCATCAATCTCCAAAGCCAGCTAAAGGTTACCCGTTCTGATTTTACCATAGCCGGCCAGACGGCCCCCGGTGATGGCATCTGCCTTAAAGGGCACTCATTTCTGATCAATGGCGCAAGGCCTGCTAGTCTTGGTGGCAATCACGGTAACATTATCATACGCCACCTCAGGTCACGGCCAGGCAGCACTTTATCAACCGGTGTTTACGGTTTCGATATGGAAAACTGTCATGATGTTATTGTTGATCATTGTTCGTTCAGTTGGGCGAATGAAGAATGTGCCGCACTGTACGACACAAAAAATACTACCGTACAATGGTGCGTGGTAAGCGAAGGACTTTACAACGCCGGCCATTCAAAAGGGCTTCGTTCTTATGGAGGTGTGTGGGGAGGTCAATTTACAACTTACCACCATAACCTGGTAGCACACCAGAACAGCCGCACCGTGCGCTTTAACGGGGCGAGGGCGCATGATACTGCAGCCCTTATCGACTACCGGAATAATGTGGTTTACAATTGGGGCAGTTCCAATGCCTGTTATGGTGGCGAGTCTGAGATCAACAACGGTTACAGCAAGGTGAATTTTGTAAACAACTACTACAAACCTGGCCCTGCTACATCCTCTACCCTCAAGTTTGTACAGGCAAGTTATACCGCTGCCAATGCGAAAGGGGTTGGTCGCTGGTACCTCGATGGTAACATTCTAGATCAAAGCCCTACTATAACGTCAAATAATTTTCTTGGCCTTGACCTGAATAGTATTCCCGTTGCAAGTCGGGATACGGCAAAGTCAGCTATACCGTTTGTAGTAGCATACCCACTGCAGGAACAATCCGCCCAAAGTGCTTACGACTCGGTGTTGGCAGGAGCAGGTGCTACCTTGCCAAGGCGTGACCCCGTTGATGCACGCGTCGTAAACGAAACCCGCACCAAAACCGCTTCTGCGATTGGTGCCACATCAGGCAAAGGCGGCATCATAGATATGCCTTCGGAAGTGGGTGGATGGCCGGTGTACAATTCGCTGCCTGCACCAATCGACGATGATCATGATGGTATGCCGGACGGCTGGGAACTCTCCCGCGGACTGGATCCCACAAATCCTGATGACCGGAATATCGTTAATGCGGATGGCTATACCATGCTTGAGCACTACCTTAATACCATATCTCCCGGATCAACTTTGCCATTGCAACTGGTAAATTTCTCCGCAACCCTTAGCATTCGTGGCGTGCCGGCAGTCCACCTCAGGTGGGCGACTGCGAATGAAGTTAATACCAGTTTTTTTTCAGTAGAGCGTAGCAGCGATAGCCGCAACTTTTCTACAGTCGGCAAAGTGGAAGCAAAGACTGGTATAAGTGAAAATGAATACAGCTTTAGCGATTACCATCCGTTAACTGGTAAATCGTATTATCGCTTAAGAATGGAAGATAAAGATGGCTCGGCTAAGTTCAGCAAGGTTGCGCTGGTAAATGCCGGTACAAAGGCCGTACTGAACCTAAGCATAAACCCGGTAAAAGATGTGCTTGCAATATCTTTTGCCATGGCAGCCAACAACGCCATGATCAAGGTGGTTTCACAAGATGGTAAAACGATGCGCTCATTCAAGCCGGCGATTACAACTACCCAGGCAAGGATCGATGTAACATCGCTGCCGGCCGGTACGTACTACCTCGTGTTTTCCAACAGCAACGAAATTAGCTCCCGGAGTTTCTTAAAACATTAAAAAACAAGTTTAAAGGCTGTCTGGAGAAGGCAGCCTTTTTTGTTGTTCAGGTTAGCCTGTCCTCACGTTTTGATCAGCAATGGACACCTGGTTTTTGCTGATCATACAAGCAGCATTTTACAGCAGTTACTATGAGTTACCACAATCCCGGTTGGTCACGGTCTGCCGGTACGTTTCGAGCCAGGTTAATGAGCTCCGGCGGGTTTCTAACGGGAACGATTGCGTATAAATAACCGCCAAAAAAGGGCTCTCAGCGGGTATTAGTGAACTTACTTGCCTAAGTTTAGCCTTGATTGTACACCAGTCTTGTTTTTCAAACCTCACCCCGGCATCGTGAAATCCTGCATTCTTATTTTTGGTTAAACTTTGCAGTACTCCCGTTCACCGGATTAAACACTGATCAATGACGAAACGATTTCTTGCTGTAACCCTTCTCGCTTTCTTATTTGCCTTCAAAGAACCTACTCCCGTATTACCCGTTGTTAAAGCGCCTGTTTTCAGAAAAGACACGATAAACATAATGGCTTTTGGTGCCAAAGCTGATGGTCTTACGCTCAATACCAAAAGCATCAACGATGCCATTGCCGCCTGTAGCGGAAAAGGCGGTGGGGTAGTGGTTATTCCAGAAGGACTTTGGCTTACCGGTCCGATTGGCTTGAAGAATAATGTAAACCTCCACCTCAGGAAGAATGCGCTTTTACAGTTTACCCGCGACTTCAACGAATATCAACTGGTGCAGAGTAATTGGGAAGGACTGCCGCAGTGGCGAAATCAATCGCCGCTTTATGCAAACGGCCAACGTAACATAGCAATCACCGGGGATGGGATTATTGACGGTGGTGGTGAAGCCTGGAGAATGGTTAAACGGGATAAGATGACCGAGGGACAATGGAAGAAACTCGTTGCATCAGGAGGGGTGTTGAGTAAAGACCAAAAATCCTGGTATCCTACTGAAATGTCGTTTAAGGGCTCACAAATGAAGAGTCCGGGCGTGATAACACCTGGTAAAAGCAAAAGCGATCTTGACTCGATTAAAGACTTCCTGCGGCCGAACCTCCTGGTGTTTAACGGCTGTAAGGGTGTATTACTTGAAGGGGTAACCTTTCAGAATTCGCCTGCCTGGTGCCTTCACCCCCTCATGTGCGAAGAAGTAATTGTTAGAAATGTATTTGTAAAAAATCCATGGTACGCGCAAAATGGCGATGGCATCGACCTGGAGTCGTGTAAAAACGTGATCATCGAAAACAGCATATTTGATGTAGGGGATGATGGCATTTGTATAAAGTCGGGTCGTGACGAGGAAGGCCGGAAAAGAGGTAAGCCAACCGAAAACGTTATTGTACGCAATAACACGGTTTACCATGCACATGGCGGATTTGTTGTAGGCAGCGAGATGAGTGGTGGTGCACGCAATATTTTTGTTGACAATTGCACCTTTATTGGTACAGACATCGGCATCCGTTTTAAAACAACCCGCGGCAGGGGAGGCATAGTCGAAAAGATATACATCAACAACATTAGCATGAAAGACATTGTTGCTGAAGCTATTCTCTTCGACATGTATTATGCGGCAGTGGACCCCGTTGTGTTGCCTGGCGAAAAACGTGAACCCCCAAAGGTTGAAACCCAGCCGGTATCTGAAGCTACGCCACAGTTCAGGGACATCACGGTAAGCAATGTTGTTTGCAATGGTGCCGAAAAGGCGGTATTTGTTAGGGGCCTTCCTGAAATGAATGTAAAGAACATCGTGCTGAAAGATATGGTGCTGCAGGCCAAAGAAGGACTGGACATGACAGAGGGGGATGGTATTTCGTTTCAAAATGTAAAATTTTACACTACGGCAAACGGCCCGGTTATAAATATTCATAACAGTAAAAACATCAATCTGGAAAGTATTGGTTATAAACCTGGCGCTGACCTGCTGATGAATGTGAGTGGAGATAAAACCAAAGCCATTGTGCTGAGTAAAACCGACATGGATAAAGCAAAGCAAAAGATGACGGTTACTTATGGCGCATCTGAGGGTGCTGTTCAGGTGAAGTAGTCGGGATGTCGATTGTTTGAAAAGTTGATAGGTTGATTGGTTGAGAAGTTGAAAGGTTGATTGGTTGAGAAGTTGATAGGTTGATTGGTTGAGAAGTTGATAGGTTGATTGGTTGAGAAGTTGATAGGTTGATTGGTTGAGAAGTTGATAGGTTGATTAGTTGAGAAGTTGATAGGTTGATAGGTTGATCAGTAGATAGGTAAATGCTTCTCAGTTGATTTGATGATCAGGGCGATGCACCTGAACGGAGCGTCGCAAGGATGTTCAACCAGGGAACAAATGCTGGTCACCAAAAAAGCCAGCTATGTGGCGAATGCCCTTGTTTGATGTTGGACTCGTGATGATTTGGCTGCTCTAAAAAAGCCGGGATAAATATGAAAAGATTATTAACGATTGTTTGTTTGCTGCTTGCTATGCATAGCGTGCAGGCTCAGCCGGTATCGCAGAAAATGGCTGCTACGGTAATGACGCTATGGAAGGACTCTTTCTCGCTAACCCCGGGGCGTTCTGCCCGATGGTCGTACGACCAGGGTGTATTTTTAAAAGGCTTTGAAGGCATTTGGAAACGCACCGGTGATCCCAAATACTTTGATTATATACAAAAAAGTATGGACTTTTTTGTTGATGAAAACGGCACGGTTAAAGGCTACCGGCCCGACGAATACAATATTGACCACGTAAATAATGCGCGCATTCTCCTGCTCCTTTTTCGTGTCACGGGCAAGGAAAAATATTGGAAAGCCGCTACCCACATGCGCAACCAGCTGCGGACCCATCCGCGTACGGCTGAAGGTGGTTTCTGGCACAAGCAGGTTTACCCACACCAGATGTGGCTTGATGGCCTGTACATGGGACAACCGTTTTATGCTGAGTATACCTACCTGACAAAAGATGATACCGCCTTTAATGATATCGCCAAACAGTTTATCCTGATGGAGAAACATGCCCGGGATGCAAAAACGGGTTTGTTGTACCATGGATGGGACGAATCAAAACAACAAAAGTGGGCGAACAAAGAAACCGGTGTGTCGCCAAACTTTTGGGCAAGGGCAATGGGTTGGTATGCTATGGGACTTGTAGACGTGCTGGATTATTTTCCTGAAAGTCATCCGAAACAAAAAGAACTCGTCGCCATTTTACAACGACTGGCTGCTGCAATTCAAAAAGTGCAGGATCCTAAAACCGGGGTTTGGTTCGACCTGCTTGACAAACCTACTCTTAAAGGCAACTACGTGGAAGCCTCTGCGTCCAGCATGTTTGTTTATGCCGTTGCGAAGGGTATTCGCAAAGGCTATCTAGCAGAAAACAACAGCGCCTGGTTAACAAAGGCCTATGATGGTCTGGTGAAACAATTTATAGTTCCGGCTGATAATGGCGGGGTAAACCTTAATGGCACCGTAACCGTATCAGGCCTTGGAGGTTCACCGAATTATCGCGATGGCAGTGATGCCTACTACCTTAGCGAAAGGGTTATACAAAACGATCCAAAAGGCATCGGTGCTTTTTTGCACGCGGCGAATGAAATGGAAATGCGTCCAAACCTTAAAATGGGTAAGGGCACCACCATACTGCTCGATAATTACTTTAACAACGAAGTGAAAAAGGATATTACGGGCGACAATGTTAGCTGGCATTATACGTGGGACGAGATGAACCATGGCGGCTTTTCACTATTGGGTAACCTGTTCGAACAACACGGGGCAAAGCTCGCTACGCTAAAATCGGCACCAACCGCGGCAAATCTTAGGAATGCAGGGGTTTACATCATCGTTGATCCTGATACCCAAAAAGAAAGTCCAAGGCCGAACTACGTTCAGCCGGGAGATGTTACGGCAATCAGTGATTGGGTAAGGGCAGGAGGGATCCTTGCCCTGTTTTCAAACGACAGCAGTAATGCCGAGTTCACCCATTTTAATACCCTTGCAGAAAAATTTGGCTTTCGCTTTAATCCCGAACTTAAAAATCCGGTGATCAATAATCAATATGAGCAAGGGGCGATTGTTGTTGAGCCGGGTAATCCGGTATTTAAGACGGCAAAAAAGGTTTACATCAAAGAGTTGGCGAGCCTTAAAGTTGCCAAACCAACAGATGCTGGGTTGAAGCACAAAGGCGACAACATTGTTGCCGTAGTGAAATATGGTAAAGGCTGGGTGTTTGCTGTTGGCGATCCCTGGTTCTACAACGAATATATTGATGGACGAAAGCTGCCTGCGGAATATGAGAACTTCGCGGCGGCTTCGGATTTTGTAAAATGGGTTCTCAGTACTAAAAACAAGTAAGCTTTCCATTATGATTAAACGTTTTTCACTACCCGGGATGATTGTTAAAGCAGGTTGCGTTATGCTTGCATTGGGTACCCTACAGCAAACCTCGGCGCAGGACATGCAGGCCGACAATATGTTGGTATACCAGCGCGCAATAGGTGGCTGGCCAAAGCACATCAACGAAGTAAAGATTGACTATACCAAGCCCCTGTTTGAAGAACAAAAGCTTGATTTACGCGCCGACTCGCTTAAGAAAGATGCCACCATAGACAATGGCGCAACCGTAAAAGAAATCCGCTACCTTGCCTCGGCCTTTAAAAAACACAACAACCCTGCATACCTGGCAGCTGCTGAAAAGGGGGTACGTTATTTACTGAAGGCTCAATATCCCATTGGCGGATGGCCACAGTTTTATCCTGACTCGAGCCTTTATCGTGGAGAGATCACCTTCAACGATAATGCAATGATCAACGTACTCGAGCTGATGCTGGATGTAAAAGGGGGCAAAAACGACCTGGAGGTTATCAGCCGCACCCTCGTTCCCGGGTGTACGGCTGCGATTGAGAAAGGCATTAGCTGTATACTTCTAACACAAGTAAAGGTTAATGGAAAACTAACCGTTTGGTGCGCACAGTATGACCAGAAGACGCTTCAACCGGCAACCGCACGTAAGTATGAGTTGCCCTCGTTAAGTGGATCGGAAAGCGTTGCGATTACGCGGTTTCTCATGAAGGTTGAAAAACCTTCGGCGGCAATTAAAACGGCAGTGAAAAGTGCTGTTGAATGGTTTAACGCATCTAAGATAGAAGGATATAAGTTTGTGTCGGTTCCCGACCCTGCAGAGCCAAATGGAAGGGACAGAAAGTTGATTGCAGAACCCGGTGCGGTACTCTGGGCACGTTTTTACGACCTCGATACCAACGAACCATTTTTCTGTGGTCGCGACGGCATAAAAAAGAAACGGGTTTCAGAGATTGAATATGAGCGTAGAAATGGGTATGCCTGGTATGGCAACTGGCCTCAACAATTATTAGAACAGGAATATCCCTCCTGGTTAAAGAAAAACGCATAACATGAACAACTTGTCTGTTTCCGCCTTAGCGCAGGTAATCGAAAATGATCGGCTGGTTAAGCCTTCACAATCCGTGTTTCAACTGCCGGAGAAGGTACTGCAGTTCGGCACCGGGGTACTTCTTCGTGGCCTGCCAGACTACTTCATCAATAAAGCAAACAACCAGGGTGTTTTTAAAGGCCGTATCGTAGTGGTAAAATCAACCTCGCAGGGCGATACCAATGCGTTTGATACCCAGGACGGATTGTTTACCCAGTGTATCAGGGGTCTTGAAAACGGCGAAAAGGTTGAGCAGAACATCATCAATGCAAGCATCAGCCGGGTACTGTCTGCAAAAGAGCAGTGGAACGAAATTCTTGAATGTGCTGCAAACCCCAACATGGAGGTGATCATCTCCAATACAACCGAAGTTGGCATCAGTCTCGTTAAAGAAGATAAAATTGATGCCGCTCCACCGGTATCATTTCCTGGTAAACTGCTGGCTTTTTTATACCACCGTTACAAAGCGTTCAATGGTGATCCATCAAAAGGGGTAGTGATTGTGCCTACTGAGCTGATCGTTGATAATGGTGCAAAGCTTGAAGCGATTGTACTGGAGCTGGCGCACCTGAATGGTGTTGACCCGGCCTTCATGGATTGGCTGGAAAGCTCTAATCATTTTTGTAATTCACTGGTCGACCGGATTGTTCCGGGCAAATTACCCGAAGCTGATAAAGCCGTTTTTTTGCAGGAATACGGGGTAAACGACGACCTGATGATCATGAGTGAAACGTATAGCCTATGGGCAATTGAAGCCAATGATCCCGTGGTGAGCGAAAAACTTTCATTTTATAAAGTGGACAAAGGTGTGGTTATCGCCCCCGACATCAACAAGTTTCGCGAACTGAAATTGCGATTGCTGAACGGTACCCATACTTACAGCTGCGGACTGGCGCATCTTGCCGGTTTCACCATAGTGAAGGAAGCGATGGAAGACGACGAATACAGGGGTTATGTATTGCAATTGATGTTAAATGAAATTGCCCCGGCCATTACCAATGACGAGATCACTTATGACGAAGCAAAGGAGTTTGCGGAGAAAGTAGTTGACCGTTTCAGGAACCCTTTCATCGAACATAAATGGTTAAGCATCTCGGTACAATATTCTTCTAAAATGAAGATGCGTAACGTGCCGGTATTGATAAAACATTATGAGCGCAACCAGCAGGTACCTGAGCTGATGGCGATCGGCTTTGCGGCTTACATCAGGTTCATGAATTGCATTGAAACAGATGGCAAATTTGTAGGCGAAGCAAATGGGGAAGCATACAATATACAGGACGATCATGCCGGTTGGTTTGCCGAACGAAGCAGCCTTAACGCTGGTGCGATTGTAGAAGAAGTTTTAAAAAATGAGGCCTACTGGGATGTTGACCTCACCAAATTACCCGGTTTTGCGGCAGCTGTAGAAAACTGGTATGGACAACTTGTTGCCGGCCGGGTGAAAGACGTTATCAGAGAAAGTCATTCCGTAAAAGCTTAGAACAACTGATCATGAAAAAAAGCATTTTAAAAGTTCATCCTGACGATAACATTATCGTCGCTTTACGCAACCTTACGAAAGGTGAAGAAGTAAAAATGGACGGGCAAACGTATACAGTAACTGAAGATATTCCGGCAAAGCACAAATTCACCGAAACCGACATGCAGGCGGGCGACAGCCTAACAATGTACGGGGTGCTTGTTGGAAAGGCACAAATGCATATACCTGCCGGTGCGCGCATTTCTACGTCAAACGTAAAACATGCATCCACGGGTTTTGAACTGGGAAGTCGCAAAACAGCTTGGCATGTTCCCGACGTGTCGAAATTTAAAACCAGGACCTTCAAAGGATATCACCGCAGCGACGGCAGTGTAGGTACAGCAAATCATTGGCTCGTTATACCCCTCGTGTTTTGTGAAAACAGGAACATCGATGTATTAAAAGACACCCTGTTGGATGAGCTTGGTTTTTCAAGGCCTAAAAAATACAACGACTTTGCAAAGCAGTTAAAGAAGCTGTATACCTCAGGCAAAACCGTTCAGGATATTTTGAACGCCGAGTTCAAGGAAAGCGATGAGTCGGAGAAGAAAGACCGGCTATTTAAAAACATAGACGGGGTAAAGTTTATCACCCACGAAGGCGGCTGTGGTGGAACCCGCCAGGATGCCCAGGCGCTTTGCGGCTTGCTTGCAGGTTATATCACCCATCCCAATGTGGCTGGTGCAACTGTGCTTAGCCTTGGATGCCAGAACGCACAGATTGCCATGCTTGAGGAAGAAATTGCAAAGCGTTCGCCCGCGTTCGACAAACCACTTTATATTCTCGAGCAACAACGTATCGGTAGCGAAACCGATCTCATTTCAGCCGCACTCAAACAAACTTTTGCGGGACTGATCCAGGCCAACCAGCTTGAACGCCAGCCGGCACCCATCAGCAAACTTTGTATCGGCCTGGAGTGCGGTGGTTCCGATGGCTTTTCAGGCATTTCCGCCAACCCGGCCATCGGGTATACGAGCGACTTGCTTGTAGCTGCAGGAGGCTCTGTTATTCTCTCCGAATTTCCGGAGTTGTGTGGGGTTGAGCAGGAGATGAGCGACCGTTGTGTGGATGAAAGCAAGGCACTTCGGTTTATCGATATCATGCGCCGGTATGGGCAACGTGCGAAAGACGCGGGTTCAGGTTTCGATATGAATCCATCACCTGGCAACATCAAAGACGGACTGATCACCGATGCCATCAAGTCGGCTGGTGCGGCAAAAAAAGCGGGGACCTCGCCTGTTGTTGATGTGTTGGATTATCCGGAAAAAGTGAGCAAGCCGGGTTTGAACCTGTTGTGTACACCGGGTAATGATGTTGAGTCGACTACCGCCGAAGTTGGTGCAGGCGCAAACATTGTGCTTTTCACTACCGGTCTTGGAACACCAACCGGCAACCCCGTGGCACCCGTGCTAAAAGTATCGAGCAATACGATCCTTTACAACAAGATGCGCGACATCATTGATATTAATACCGGAACCATCATCGAAGGAGAAGAAACCATCGAGGAAGCCGGGGAACGCATACTCGACCACGTGATTAAAGTAGCGAGCGGCGAAGTGGAGGCCCTATCTGTAAAAAACGGGCATGAAGACTTCATTCCGTGGAAACGGGGGGTTAGTTTGTAAGTGGGTATTGGGTATTGGTTGACTGGTTGATAAGTTGATAGGTTGACTGGTTGATTGGTTGAGAAGTTGATTGGTTGACTGGTTGATTGGTAGATTGGTTGACTGGTTGATTGGTTGAGAAGTTGATTGGTTGACTGGTTGAGAAGTTGACTCGTTGATTGGTTGATAAGTGATCAGTTGACTGGTTGATATGTTGATTGGTTGAAGTTGATTTATTCATTGGCCAGGAAGCAGATGGGTTGCCGTGCTATGGAGATTGCGTTGATAAATCAACATATGATTTTGACAAAACAACCGGGGCGGACTAAAAATCACGTCTCATAACTCATCTCTCATAACTCATAACTCATCACTCATCTCTCATAACTCATCACTAATTTCTCATCACTCTGAACTCATAACTCTAAACTCATAACTCCTACCTCCTCACTCTTAATTCATAACTTTTAACTGCAATATGAAGCGATTTCTTGACGAAAACTTTCTGCTGAAGACCAGGACTGCGCAGAAGCTTTACCACGATTATGCGAAAGAGATGCCCATAATCGACTATCACTGCCACCTGCCACCAGCGCAGATTGCGGCTGATCAACAGTTTGAAAACCTCACCCAGGTGTGGCTTTACGGCGACCATTATAAGTGGCGTGCGATGCGGGCAAATGGTGTAGACGAGAGCTATTGTACCGGTGATAAACCTGACTTTGAGAAATTTCAGAAATGGGCCGAAACCGTGCCGTATACACTGCGTAACCCGCTGTATCATTGGACCCATCTTGAACTTCAGCGCTATTTTGGGATCGACCAGATTCTAAATGGCGATACTGCCAAAAGCATATACGACGAATGTACCGCCAAACTGCAGACACCCGAGTATTCCGTTCGTAACCTGCTCCGTAAATTGAACGTCAGGCTGGTTTGTACCACCGACGACCCTGTCGACAACCTGGAGTACCATCAACAAATAAAAGATGACGGGTTTGAGATCCCCATTCTCCCGGCGTTCAGACCAGACAATGCAATGAACGTTGACAATACACAAAACTTTAATGGTTACGTTCAACGCCTTGAAACTGCGGCAAACGTGTCCATCGGTTCCTTCCAGCAGTACCTCGATGCGCTGAAATCGCGGCATGAGTATTTTGCGGCGAATGGCTGTAGTGTTTCCGATCATGGGCTCGAAGAGATCTATGCCGAAGATTATACAACAGCGGAAATTGCCGGGCTGTTTGACAAAGTTCGTGCAGGTAACGACCTAAACGATATCGAGAAACGCCGCTTTAAATCGGCTATGCTGGTGCAGTTTGCCGAATGGGATTGGGAAAAAGGCTGGGTGCAACAATACCATCTGGGTGCTTTGCGCAACAACAATTCACGCATGCTGCGCAAACTTGGTCCGGATACCGGTTGGGATTCTATCGGCGACTTTTCGCAGGGCAGATCCCTTTCGAAATTCCTCAGCCGGCTTGAAGGCGAAGACAAACTCACCAAAACAATCCTGTACAACCTCAATCCTGCTGATAATGAATTGATGGCAACCATGATCGGCAACTTCAACGATGGCTCTGTTGCGGGAAAGATTCAATTTGGATCTGCCTGGTGGTTCCTTGATCAGAAAGATGGCATGACAAGGCAGATTAATGCCCTTTCGAACATGGGCCTGCTAAGCCGTTTTATCGGTATGCTTACCGATAGCCGGAGCTTTCTATCATTCCCGCGCCACGAGTATTTCCGCCGCTTGATCTGCGACCTTTTTGGCGAGGAAATGGAAAATGGTGAATTGCCAAACGATATAGAATGGGTTGGAAAAGTGATCCAGGATATTTGCTTCAACAACGCTAAAAACTACTTCAACTGGCAGCAATTAAATTCCGAAAAAGCGGTTCTGACGAAAGCCCGGTAGTAACGCATAAGTAATAATGCATAATGGATAACTCATAATTCATCACGCTGAATTCATAATTCATCACTCAAAACTCACCAACTACTAACACACAACCAACTAACTAATGACTTTTACCGAAGAACTCGATAAAATTTTTGTTACCGAAGAAGAGATACCTGAAAAGTTTAACCTGACGGAAGAAGTACACCAGCGCACTTACCTGAGCAATGGTGAAATGAAAACCTGGAAAGGCAGTGTACATGAGGTTTATTCCCCGGTTTGTATCAGAACTGAAGAAGGATTAAAAAGAAGGTTAATCGGCACCTACCCGGTTTGTACCGAACAGGAAGCCTTTGAAGCCTTAGACGCGGCAATCGCTGCATACGACAATGGCCGTGGCAAATGGCCCACCATGAGTGTTGCCGACCGGATTACCTGTGTAGAAAACTTTACCAAAAAGATGCTTGAACAAAAAGACATCGTGGTTAAGTTGCTCATGTGGGAGATCGGGAAATCTTACGCCGATTCGGTAAAGGAGTTCGACCGAACAGTCGAATACATCTATGCCACCATAGATGCATTGAAAGATATCGACCGGCAGTCATCCCGCTTTGAAATTGAGCAGGGAATTGTTGCACAGGTACGTCGTTCACCGCTTGGAGTTGTACTGTGTATGGGCCCTTTTAACTACCCGCTTAATGAAACGTTTACAACCCTTATTCCTGCAATTATCATGGGGAATACCCTATTGTTTAAACCTCCGAAACACGGTACGTTATTACACTTTCCTTTGCTGGAGGCATTCCGCGACAGTTTTCCAAAAGGGGTTGTCAACACCATTTATGGTCGCGGGCATACGATTGTTCCCGGCCTGATGCAGTCGGGTAAGATCAACGTGCTTACCCTGATTGGTTCGAGTAAAGTTGCAAACGAACTGAAGAAGTTGCACCCTAAGGTTAACCGCCTTCGCGCCATCCTCGGTCTCGATGCAAAAAATGCAGCCATCGTTACCAAAAATGCCGACATATCACTGGCGGTTCAGGAAACCGTACTGGGCTCATTATCCTTCAACGGTCAACGTTGTACTGCACTAAAGATCATTTTTGTACATAAGAATATTGCTCGCGAGTTCCTGCACCAACTAAAAGAGGCTGTAGCCAAATTGAAGTATGGTATGCCTTGGGAACCAAATGTTGCCCTAACCCCATTGCCTGAACCACATAAGCCCGCATACCTGCAGGAGATTATCGAAGATGCCAGGCAGCACGGTGCCGAGGTTATCAATGAAAATGGGGGAGCAACCGTTGCTTCGTTTGTTTACCCTGCAATTGTGTTCCCGGTAAACGAGAAAATGAAGTTGTACAGGGAAGAACAATTCGGGCCCGTGATACCAGTTGTGCCCTACGAGAGCCTTGAAGAACCGATTCAATACCTGATCGAGTCGCCGCATGGTCAACAGGTAAGTATCTTCAGCAGCAACAGTGATGAGGTAGCTACATCAATTGACGAGTTGGTTAACCAGGTAAGCCGGGTTAACATCAACTGCCAGTGCCAGCGAGGTCCCGATGTATTTCCCTTTACCGGCCGTAAAGACAGTGCTGAAGGAACCCTTTCAGTTGTGGATGCACTGCGTTCATTTTCTATCCGGTCGCTGGTTGCCACAAAACTGAACGACAACAATAAGCACCTGCTCAACGAGATTATCAACGGGCATGAGTCGAATTTCTTAAGCACCAAGTTTATCTTTTAATGAAAAAGATTTTTTGTTTCGGCGAACTGTTGCTTCGTTTGTCGCCTTCGGCAAACGAGGACCTTGCAGAGCAACCCATGTTGGTATACGTGGGTGGCGCCGAAGCAAACGTCGCCACCGCTTTGGCAGGCTGGAATGTTCCGGTAAAGTATTGTACCGTGTTACCCGACAATTTTATGTCGCGGCACATGATACAATACCTCGAATACAAGGGCATCTATACTTCTTCGATTTTATTCGCCGGAAAACGTATCGGGATTTACTATCTCGAACGCGGATCCGACCTGAAAGGAAGCGTTGTTTATGATCGCGAGCATTCCTCTTTTTCAGAATTAAAACGTGGTATGATCGATTGGGACAAGGTGTTCCAGGACGTATCATGGTTTAATCTTTCGGCAATTACCCCGGCCTTAAACGCCAATCTTGCCGATGTATGTTTAGAGGCGCTTGAAGCCGCTTCGAAAAAAGATATCACCATATCACTTGATCTGAATTACCGTTCAAGGTTATGGCAATACGGTAAACAGCCGGTTGAGGTTATGCCTCAACTGGCTGAATATTGTGATGTGCTCATGGGCAATATCTGGTCGGCAAATACCCTGTTGGGAATACCCGTCGACGAGCACGTCCATGATCATAAAAGCAAACAGGCTTACCTCGATCATGCAAAAGCTACCTCAATTGAAATCGTAAATAAATTCCCCCGTTGTAAAACGGTTGCAAACACGTTCAGGTTCGATAACCCGGAAAGTGAACTTCAGTACTATACTAGCCTTTATATGAACGGCGAGCAATACGAGTCACCGGAATTTTCAGCAACCTGCGTAGTTGATCGTTCAGGCAGTGGGGATTGTTTCATGGCTGGCCTCATCTATGGGATAAGTAAAGCGCACGCCCCGCAAGACATCATCAATTATGCTGCAGCTGCAGCCTTTGGTAAACTCCAGGAGCTTGGAGACGCAACCGGCCAGGATCGCCTTACGATCTATAAATTAGAAAAGGGCCAGTAACCTGTGTTCTGGTTTTTGCTTCATCAACCCGCTCATTTGTTACCCATAAACTCGTAGCCAGGATCTTCCGGTAAGCGCATTACAGGCCAACAATTTCGATTTTAATAGTATTGTCATTTGCCAGGCGACATACTGCTATCGCCAGCTTAGGTGCCGGACCGGACTTTACTGCTAACATTTAACAAGGATTACTTTTTAATGCTGCCCTGCCGGAAAATGGTGGGGCTTTTTTGTTTTTCTTTTGGTAGCCAGCATTTGTTCACGTGGCGACATCGTTGCTACGCTCAGTTCAACGGCATAGCATTGAGGATCGGTTTGGTGTAAACCCTCGAAACGGAAACCAGGAGTCTGCACAATGGTTAAAGGCCAGGTTGCTTCGTTTGCAAGCCGGATTAGCAAAGCTGCGTGCTGCTTTGCACGCATATACGAACATACCGGTCAGCAGTAATGCAACCTGGTTTATCAAATCACAGCTACGATCATCTGCGGCGGCAACCAATAAATAACGCGGCTACCATTTCGTTCCGACTTTCGAGCATTCTATGTTGTGTTTAGCGCCGTTCATTCCCTACTACATATTTGTGCGATTGAACAGGCGGCGGTTGTTTGCATTTTTTGCATTCGGTTAACAGTTGAGCATAAAGGGTAATGATACCCGCACTATGGTACCAGCTGCAAAACCGGTAAAAAAATAAAGCAAACAAAACATAACAAACACAACGATGAAAAAGAATGCGCTTTTAAAAGCATTTACTATTGCGACCACAGTTTTAATCTTCTCTTGTAAAAAGGAAAATATTCCCGATCCGCCGCCAACACCTCCCGATACTCCCACTGAAGCAAAACGTCCGTTGGGTTACGAAGGCGACGATAACATGGGTAAAATACCAACCACACCAAATGTTGGTTACGATGACGGCAACCTTCCTTCACAGGTTGACCTTAGTGCTAAGTTTCCACCCATCGGCGACCAGGGACAATACGGAACCTGCGTTGCATGGGCGACCGCATACAACCTGAAAACAGCGCTCAATGGAATAGATAAGGGCTATACTGCTTCGCAACTTGCTTCACCGGCAAACCAGGCAAGTCCCAGGGATTTGTTTACCGCAATCCCCGATAATCAAAAAGGGTCCGATTGTAATGGTACCAATTTCAGCTTCGCACTCGATGTACTGCAAAACCGCGGGGTCGCATCGCTGCAAACCGTTCCGTATACCTCGCTGAGTAATTGTTCACAATCCGGTGTTCAATCCAGTTGGACAAACGAAGCAAAAAACAACAAGATTAAATATTGGAGAAAAATAAGTGCAACGGTAAAGGATATCAAAAAGAATATTGCCAACAATATCCCGGTGTTACTTGCAGCAAAACTCTCCGACAACTTTATGACCTGGAACACTGATAATGTGCTGAGCTCAAATACCACTTATAACACCGTTGGCCAGCATGCTTACCATGCCCTGGTGATCGCAGGTTATGATGATAACAAAGGTGGCAGGGGTGCATTTAAGATCATTAATTCATGGGGTAAATACTGGGGTAGCAAAGGATACATCTGGGTGGATTATAACTTCCTGATCAATGAATTTTGTACGACACCCGATGGTGACAAACCGCTCTTCATTGCTTCTAATGACGCGGGTAGTGTTAATCCTCCAAACCCGAATCCATCAACGTCTGGCGTCGATTTAGCACCATGGGTATTTTCAGATGAGTCGGCATATGCAGGTAGTGGAAATCCGCTAAAGCGTAAGATCAACTACAACTTCTATAATATCGGCAACCAGGCTGCTTCATCAAGTACAAACTGGTCGGTGTATTATATCTACTTTAATGCTTATGATGCAAACGACTATGGTGTGTTGTTTTATGACGACTTTAATACCACTACTGCGTCCAACACATTTTATTGTCCTAATTCAGGAAACTGTGTTTTCAATTACAGCATTCCTGCAGGTGGTGATTTTGCAACAACCGTTTTCAAGTCGGAAGAGATTGTCAGGAACTACTATATGCCTAAGATTACCGGTGATTACTATCTGTTGCTGGTTACTGATGCTGAAGACAAATTTGCTGAAGAGGATGAACTGAATAACCTGTTTTATACTTCCCTTTGGCCGACCACATTCAATAATGGTTATGCCGATCGCGGGCAAGGTGCATCCACGTTCCAGTTTAAAAATGAACTCCGTTTCAACAAGCAGAACATTAAGAAAAACAAGTTCAATACGGTTGTAACATCTGAATTCAGAAACGCTTATACCCCTGGTGAAATAATGTCTTTCTTTAAGAAGGAGAAAAAGAGCGGTGCTCTTGAAGCGAAGATCAACCGGTACATCCAGGACAATGGAAAAGATACCTACACGAAAGAAAAATAATTAACATCATAGGGCTGCCTTCATATGAGGCAGCCCTCTTTTCTTCACAATTGTACAATAGCTAATCGTTTTTAGAAACAAATCATCAACCAATCAAACACCAGGTAACATGAAATATTATTTCCTTGGCTTCCTTATTCTCTTGGTTACTTTTTGCGCATCAAAAAAGGATACACAAACACAAAATAAAGGTGATATGAAGGAGTCGCTCCGTACAGGCAAAGACATCTTTATCGAAAATCGTGTATTTACCGAAGAGTTGGATATCACGAAATTGCTCGACCCCAATTTGGTTAGTGATGGTATTTACCAGGTGAAAACATCGTCGTCGGTTACCTTCAAAAATTGCAGGTTCGAAGGAAAGGTCAAGGCGTTTAGCAACCAACAGGACTCCCGGGTTACCAGTACTGCTTTCCTGAGTAATGTTTCTTTCATTCAGTGCATCTTTAACAATGAAGTAAACTTCAGGAGCAGCAGCATAATGGGCACCGCTGATTTTACAAAATCAACTTTTAATAAGGTTGCCAATTTCGAAGAATGTACGTTTCTGCAGAATGCATATTTTAATGGTTGTACGTTTAATGATGACGTTCGGTTTCAGAACGCTTTTTTTACCAAACGTGCTAATCTTATGAACACTCAATTCAATAAGGCCAGCAGCTTTCAAAATACTACGTTTAACTCAGAGGTTCAATTCAGCGTAGGTAAGTTTCGCGACTATGCCGACTTCTCGCTGAGTAAGTTTAACGACAATGCCTTTTTTAATTATTGTGACTTCAGCAAAAATGCCAGCTTCAACAGTTCGCATTTTTCACGCGGGGTTGATTTTCTAAATGTCAACTTTAATAACACCGAATTTAAGGGTTGTTCATTTTACGGGGATACCCGCTTTTTTCAATCGGCTGTACAGTCAAAGATGGATTTTGAGAATACCTTTTTTTTGTTTGGTACACCGGATCTTAGTTTTATTGCAGCACAAAAAGTTAACCTGGCCAACCTGAAGAAAATCCGTCATTAAACCAATATTGCGATCTCGAACAGTGGATCGAAAAAGGACGCCCGCTGATTTTGGATGGTACCATTTCGAAGTTCAACCAAATGCTCGTAATAATTGCTAAACCTGTTTGCTAATACTGCTATAAATAAAAAGAGGCGCCGAATACCGGCGCCTCTTTTTATTGTAATGCAATGCTAGATCTTAACCTTAATGACCAGCTTTTTGATCGGGTCCTCACCGATCATTGGTGCATGAACATCTTCCGGGTAAAATATCGCGAATTGGTTATCGGTTAATTTGAAAAACATATCCGGAGCATCACTGTAAAACACCACATCTTTTTCAGGGTTGTATTCACCTTTTTGTGCCGTGCAACTGCTCCTTGGCTTCCAGCCAAATTGCTCTATTCCTTTTATCACTACCTGGATGTCGATGTGTTTGTCGTGACACTCGAATTTAGCTATCGACTCTGCAATGGTCATTCCTTCTTTGTTGGATACGATTGCCCGAAGAGACGTTCCTGCTACTTCGTATTTGCCATCTTCAAGGTTTGCAAGATCGAGTGAACCAATGTATTCAAAGGCCTGCTGAAAATCGGGGTGCAGGCTGTTGTATTGGTCCGAGTTGGTGAGGCTGTCTATGATCATGTTTATGAGTTAATCGTGATGAGTTAAGAGTGATGAGTTATGAATTAAGAGTGATGAGTTATGAATTCAGAATGATGAGTTATGAGTTTTGAATTACGAGTGATGAGTGATGAGATATGAGTGAGGAGACGTGATGTTTAGTCGGTTTTGTGGATCGTATAAGTTGGCTTTATTAAGCTTCTTTGAGTCGCTCATTAATGAACAAAATGTACAAGAGTGCGACGCAACGGCTGCTGCTATGAAAAGCAAATGCCGGGTCCAAAAAAAAAAGTCCGCTATGTAATGAGCAGACTTTTTTTATTGACATTACATCAATTTTACATTTTGCATTTTTAATTACCGCTGTACCCTTCCGGAAGCATCACCTTTCATAAGGCCCTTTACTTCTTCAAGTGTTGCGTGGTTTAGATCGCCCGGAATGGTATGTTTCAGCGCAGATGCAGCAACACCAAATTCAGCTGCTTCGTTCATTGGCATACCGGTAACCAGACCGTAAATAAATCCACTTGCAAATGAGTCGCCGCTACCTACGCGGTCGATAATGCGAACCTCATATTGCTTGGTATGGTAAAACTCACTGCCATCGTACACGAGTGCGCTCCATCCATTGTCGGATGCACTATGGCTTTCGCGAAGTGTTGAGGCGATGTATTTAAAGCCAAGCTTATCTTTCATTTGACCAAATACATTTTTGTATCCTTCCAGGTCGAGTTCGCCCTTGGTAACATCGGAGCCTGCACTAAAGCCGAGTGTTGTTTCTGCATCTTCTTCGTTACCGATACAAACATCAACGTATTGTGCAAGGTGGGTCATTACTTCACGTGCTTTCTCTTTGCTCCACAACTTTTTGCGATAATTAAGGTCGATACTGGTGGTAATGCCTTTTGCCTTTGCTGCTTTCAAAGCTGCTTCAGTTAATGCAGCTGCTTTGTCGCTTAGTGCAGGGGTGATACCAGTGGTGTGGAACCAATCGGCACCTTCAAGAATTTTATCGAAGTCGAACTCGGAAATATCGACATCGGCAATTGATGCATTAGCACGATCGTATACCACTTGTGATGCACGCATTGAAGCACCCGTTTCGAGGAAGTAGATACCAAGTCTTTGTCCACCGCGGGCGATGTACTGTGTATCCACTCCAAAACGGCGCAAATGATTTATGGCGGCCTGCCCGATAGGGTTGTTGGGCACCTTTGTAACAAACGTTCCATTTTCGCCATAGTTACAAATGGCTGCCGCAACGTTTGCTTCGCCACCGCCATAGGTTACATCAAAACTGTCGGATGTTACAAATCTCTTGTAATCGGGTGTTGATAGTCTCAACATGATTTCTCCAAGTGTCACAACTTTTTTAGGCATAGTCGTTAGTTGGTTTAAGTAAAAAAATTTTATTTCAATTTGTGTTATATCTTGTACCCTGTCGTTTTTAGGGTGCCCAAAGGTATACTACAAGTATTATTGGAAGCACAAAAAGTCCGGTAACGATTGCGTTGTTCCCGGCAACTTTTAGTCACAGGTGTAAAATAACACTCTTTTTTTTTCGCATCTTGCACAACTTCGTCTTACATACCACGATTCATAAAAAACATCTAATCACCAAACACATACCCGTATGGATAAGAAAGCGCAAATTCTTGCATTGATTCCGCAGCAGGGGTTCCTGCCATTGTATTTTTATAAAGACACGGAGGTTAGCCTGGAAGTGTTAAGAACCTTGTATCGCGCCGGTGTAAAAACGGTGGAATATACAAACCGCGGGGAAGCGGCATTAAAGAACTTTGAAGCAATGCGTAAGTTGTGCGACACGGAGTTAAATGGCATGTACCTGGGTGTTGGAACGATTAAAAACGCGCAGCAGGCGCAGGCCTTTATCGATGCAGGCGCGGATTACATTATCAGCCCGGGCCTTGTTGAAGATGCTGCTGCAGTGGCCGACAAAAACAACATATTATGGGTACCGGGTTGTATGACACCAACAGAGATTATAAAGGCAGAACAGCTGGGAGCAAAATTTGTAAAGTTGTTCCCGGGTAATATTCTTGGAACGGCTTTTCTTTCCGCTATCAAAGAGCTCTTTCCTGAGGTGATGTTTATGCCGACTGGTGGTGTGGACCTTGATAAAGAAAATATTGCCGGCTGGTTTAAAGCGGGTGTAAGTGCGGTTGGCATGGGTAGCAAACTGATCAGCAAACCATTGCTTGAACAAAAAGATTATGGAAAAATTGAAGGACTGACCAAAGAAGTAATGGAGATTATCAAATCCATAAAAGCCTAACGAATGACGACGCAAGCCATAGGAGTAAAGCAACCAGCAGTTGGAAAATTCAGATGGACCATCTGCGCAATGCTTTTTTTTGCAACAACCATCAATTATCTGGACCGGCAGGTTCTTTCATTAACGTGGAAAGACCACCTGGTTCCGGAATTTCATTGGACAGACAGCGACTATGGAACGATAACCGCTTTATTTTCTATTTTCTATGCTGTGTCTATGTTATTCGCCGGTCGCTTTGTCGATTGGCTGGACACAAAAAAAGGTTTCTTGTGGGCGATTGGTGTATGGAGCGTAGGGGCATGTTTGCATGCGTTTTGCGGCATCGCCACCTCAGGGGTTCTTACCGGTACCTGGCTGGTGGGTTTTGAAGGTGCAAAGGAGTCACTTGCGACTGTAAATAATGTTGGCCTTGTTTTATCCACCAGTGTTACCCTTTTTATCATTGCCCGTTTTGTGTTGGCATTGGGCGAAGCAGGAAACTTTCCGGCCGCTATCAAGGCTACTGCAGAATACTTTCCTAAAAAGGACAGGGCTTTATCCACAAGTATTTTTAATGCCGGTGCAACTGTAGGTGCACTTGCTGCGCCGATCACCATTCCCTTTATAGCAGATGCTTATGGCTGGGAAATGGCATTCCTCATTATCGGTGCCCTGGGCTTTTTATGGATGGGGATCTGGATTTTTATTTACAAAAAGCCCGAGGATCATCCACGGGTAAGCAAGGCCGAACTGGAGTATATTCAACAGGATATCGTAAAACATGACCCGTTATCCGAAACGGTAATTGCGGCACCACGGCAACTATCCTTTGCAGATTGTTTTAAGTATAAGCAAACACTGGCTTTTGCTTTTGGTAAGTTTATGACCGATGGTGTTTGGTGGTTCTTTTTATTCTGGACTCCAGCTTACCTCAGAGACATCTATAAAATGACCTCTACCGAAAGTGCTTTCCCCCTATTTGTTTTGTACATGATAACCCTGCTGTCGATCATTGGTGGATGGCTTCCCACTTATTTTGTTGATAAAAAAGGCATGAACCCTTACGAGGGTCGAATGAGAGCTATGTTACTGTTTGCTTTCTTTCCGCTGCTCGCGATCCTGGCGCAGCCGCTGGGTCAAACTACCTATTGGGTTCCGGTATTGATTATCGGAATTGCGGGCGCTGCTCACCAGTCCTGGTCTGCAAATATCTTTTCCACTGTAGGTGATATGTTTCCTAAGAAAGCGATCGCCACAGTTACCGGTATTGGTGGTATGGCTGGTGGTCTTGGTTCATTTTTCATCAATAAGGGTTCAGGCGTATTGTTTACGCATGCAGATGAAACCCAAATGCAGTTTATGGGTTTCCAGGGTAAAGAAGCAGGGTACTTCATTATTTTTTGTATTTGTGCGGTTGCTTACCTGATTGCATGGGTAGTGATGAAAGCCCTTGTTCCAAAAATGAAAGTCATTGACCTGTAAGTGTTGAGAAAGGCACATCACGACCGAAGTTCATCGAGGCAAGGCTGCTAAATCTGTTTAGCACGAACTTCTGGAATGACCAGGCTCCTGACACATATCTTCAACAAAGGCTCCGCAAGGGGCCTTTGTCATATACGGTTCCCTGGTTTGTGTCGCCTGCTGGATGACGCCGTAACACGGTACCAGTTGTTAAGCTCTTTTGCTGGGGTGATAGCACCGGTTATCTGATAGGCGAACAAGGGGCGTATTAGCGAGGTTCTGTTTGCTGTTGGTTCTCGATGCGTTCAGGACTTAAGTACATCATGGGCTTACTGCGTAACTTCAGGATGCCCTGAATATCTGTTTATTGGTTGTTGGATATGAATGGGAATTGTAAATTCAAGCTATGGCCATTAACAAGTTTATGTTTGCAACCGGGATAGAGAATAGTTATCCCCTGATCGGTTTAGCGGATGGGACCATGAAGCGGGTAGATGAAATGGAAAAAACCGGTCACTACAGTCGCTGGGAGGAGGACTTTCAGCTGGTTGGCGAACTGGGTATCCAGTTTTTACGATATGGCCCCCCGTATTATAGAACGCATCTTGGCCCGGGAAGGTACGACTGGAGTTTTGCGGACGAAACCTTTACGCGTTTGAAACAACTTGGCATTACTCCCCTGGCCGACCTTTGTCACTTTGGGGTGCCCGACTGGATGGGTAACTTTCAAAATCCTTCTTTTCCATATTATTTTGCAGAGTACGCTAAAGCATTTGCGCTTCGATATCCCTGGGTGCAGTTCTACACACCCGTAAACGAAATCTTTATCGCTGCTACTTTTTCGGCGCAATACGGTTGATGGAATGAGCGTCTTGCTTCCGACCGCGATTTTGTAAATGCACTCAAACATCTATGTAAAGCAAACCTGATGGCAATGGGGGCGATCCTGGAGGTTCAGCCTGAAGCCACCTTCATTCAAAGTGAAAGCTCAGAGTATTTTCACCCCGTTAACCCGGAGGCTGAAAAGTTGGCGAATTTCCTTAACCAGAAACGTTTTCTTTCGCTTGATTTAACTTATGGTTACCCGATTAACGTTACCATGTACGAGTACCTGCTCGATAATGGGATGACCCGCGAAGAATACCATTGGTTTGAGGATCACCAGGTAACTGCACGATGTATAATGGGAAATGACTATTACCTCACGAATGAGCACCTCGTTCATCCTGATGGTTTTACCACATCTGCAGGGGAGATATTCGGTTATTATACCATTACCCGGCAGTATTATAACCGGTACCGCTTACCAATCATGCATACTGAAACCAACAGAACGATGCCGGACTCGGTAGACTGGTTTTACAAGGAATGGACGAACGTGCACAAACTTAAAAAAGACGGGATACCCATCGTTGGATTTACCTGGTACAGCTTGCTACACCAGGTAGATTGGGATAGTGCTTTGCGGCATGATCGCGGTGTGGTGAATGAACTCGGACTTTTTGATCTGGATAGGAAAATTATGCCTGTAGGGAAGGCATATAAAAAAGTCATCTCACAATGGAGAGATGTACTGGCAAATGAAAGCTATGGATTGTTATTTCGCGTTTAGTGCTCGTCTGTAGCACAAATTTCTATTCGGGCTTGCCGGGGTTAATTGCTGTTTGCAGGCTTGCTATTTTTTGCGCCATTTGCCAGTTCTTGTTGGCTACGCCGTGGCGATTGCTGAACCGCGGTGCGTTTTCGGGAAGAAGGCTTTGGTAACTTGCGGTGCACCGCAGTGGAGCTGTTTAAGGGAGGAGCCGCAAAGGGTTCCCTGCTGATTGTTCTTCTGGTGTTCGCATTTTCCAACACCAGGATTTTGGAACTAATGCGGTTTTGGATATTCAAAGAAGGTTGGGCATTCGCCTGGAAGCTCAAAATCAGTAGAATAATGGGTAGATATTTGCCTAAATTTCTTAAAAGGGTCAAAGTGAGAAGGTTTGGATCTTTCTAGCACAAACTATGCCAACGACCAGCTTTGCGACTACTGATAAACATATTCGATCTTTCCCATGTATTCCTTACGTTTATTGTAGACCAGTTCCTTGCTTTTTAACCCTTTGTCGTTGTAAGAATATTTCCAGATCAGGTAGTTCGCGCTGTTTATCTGGGCCTGCGTCATTTGGCTTATCCGCCCATTAGCGTCGTACTCAAAGATGTAATCCGGAAGCATTTGCCTGGCCTTACGGCTAAACCTGACAATGTCCGTTAGCCTGTTTTGATCATTATAGTAGTAATAATAAGTCTCGATAACGCGCTTGTTTTTTGTCCAGGTTTCTTCGGCGATGTTCCCGGACTCATCCCGTGTGAAGTTTACCCTCGTTGTATCGATGCCATTTTTAATCTTAAGCATGCTTTCCGGCTTGCCGGCACTATTAAGCGTCCAGCGATGCTCTTCGTTACTGCTGAAGGTTCCGTCGAAGTCTTTACTGCTCGAAAGGGTGCGGATAAGATTACCGTTTGCATCGTAGTCGTAAGTAACGGTATTGATGGCATTCTGGCTGCTGTCGATCGTTTTATTGACTAAACCGTTTTCGAAGTAGCTGGTGAAAAAAGATTGGCCGCTGCCCGCCGAAGCTGAGCGAATGGTTATTTGCCGGGCATTGTTGCTGATGGTCTGCTCCATCACAAAGTCACTGCTCACCTGGTTGCCTTCGTAACTTACGGCATTAATCTTTTTAAGGCTATTATCCTTAATGAGTTTGTATTGGTGATTGGTAAGCTGGTTGCTAATGATGTCACTATAATAATATTGCGCCTTCACGCTCACAGTTCCAAACACCGCTAAAATCAAAAATGCACTAAGTTTCATTCCTAAGTTATATTGCGACCAAATGTAAATTCAATATCTGTTAACGAAAAAACATACTTCCTTTCAATTGCCGACGGCGAACCCCTTTGTAACGTATTTTTATCCAAATCTTAACATGTGTCGCATTTCAAAGAACGAAAGGAGAAAAACTGCCTGAACTGTAGCGCTGAAGTACAAGGCCGGTATTGTCATGTTTGTGGCCAGGAGAATATCGAACCGCGGGAAACATTCTGGCATTTAATAACGCACTTTGTTTACGACATCACACATTTCGATGGCAAGTTTTTCAGTACAAGCAGGCTGTTACTGTTTAAGCCTGGTTTGTTGTCGCTCGAGTACATGAAGGGCCGTAGGGTAAGCTACCTTAACCCGATAAAAATGTATGTTTTTACTTCGGCATTATTCTTCCTCTTCTTTTTTGCTGTAATTAAAGCCAAGGATAGCATCAAGATCAATAAGCCGAAAGCAAGAACAGTCGCAACTACCCTTAAGAAAATCGAACAAACCAATGCGACACTCAAGGAAGCCCTGGCGGATTCTGGTCTGCCTGATTTTTCAAGAACCATCATCCGGAATCGTCTTACCGACCTCGAAAAAGACATAGAAAGGCTAAAGGCCGATACGACGGACCTCGAGGATCTCAATTACTATAAAGGAGTGAACGTTGGCCTGGATGATGTATATACAACGGCGGCGCAATATGACTCGGTTCAGCGGAATTTGCCCAGCAGCAAAAGGGACAACTGGGTAAAAAAACAAATGCGACGCCAGAGCATAGTAATTAAAGAAAAGTATGGTAATGATAAGCAAAGCCTGGCAAATGCGTACCTCGACCGGTTCATCCATTTTTTCCCGCAAATGATGTTCCTATCGCTTCCGCTGTTTGCTTTGATCTTATACCTGTTGTATGCGCGACGACGGAATAATTATCTCTATGTTGATCACGTGATTTACTCCATCCATGTGTATTGCGCTGCTTTCATATTCTTTTTTGTTATGATTAGCCTTACAAAACTCAGCAACTTTTCCTGGCTGGGATGGTTGCAGGTGGTAAACTGGATAGTAGGACTGTATGCATTTTATTATGGTTACAAAGCATTAAGAAATTTCTATCAACAGGGCAGGGGCAAAACCATTGTTAAATATATTTTATTAACGATGTTGACCATGTTTCTGATGTCGATGATCTTCTTTGTATTTCTTATTTTTTCGGTGTTTGTTATTTAAACCTTTTTTATGGCGCAACTGGAACAAAGCTTTTTGAAGTTGGTAGGGATCATGGATGAATTGCGGGAGAAGTGTCCGTGGGATCGCAAACAAACTATTGAAACGTTACGTCCGTTAACGCTTGAGGAAACCTACGAGCTAACAGATGCAATTACCGACAAGAACTGGTCGCATATAAAAGAAGAACTGGGAGATTTATTGTTGCACATCATCTTTTATGCAAAAATCGGTGCTGAACAACAGCAGTTTTCACTGGAAGACGTCATTGAAGGGGTCAGTAACAAGTTGATTTCGCGTCACCCACATATCTATGCCGATACTGTCGTGCAGGATGAGGAAGACGTAAAGAAAAACTGGGAACAGATAAAGATGAAAGAAGGAAAGAAGTCGGTGCTGAGTGGGGTGCCACCATCCCTTCCCGCTATTGTAAAAGCATCCCGGATCCAGGATAAGGCGACGCAGGTTGGCTTTGAGTGGGAAAACAAAGAAGACGTATGGAAAAAGGTAGAAGAGGAGATGATGGAACTACAGGAAGCGGTCGCAGAGAACGACGCCGGTCACATTGAAGAAGAATTTGGAGATGTGTTGTTTAGCCTTGTAAACTATGCACGATTCTTGCAAGTTGACGCCGAAGGCGTACTTGAAAAAACCAACAAAAAATTTATACACAGGTTTACGCTTATGGAGGAAGAAGCTGCTAAACAAAATCGTTCTCTTGCCGCGATGTCGCTTGCCGAAATGGATGCCATTTGGAACGACATCAAAAAACAAAGAAAACCCTCTTGATACATTCCCTACGAAGAAGCGCTTATAAAAACGGCTATCTCATACTTACAGCCGCATGGCTGTATACCCTGTCCTTTATAATAATCAACTACCAAACTTATAGTTCGTCGCCCGGACGGGTACAAACCCAATTTGAAAAGTATATTAAAGAGTCTGAGAATACCTTTAATTCGCTTGCCGCAGATACTGCAACCCTTTTTTCATTAACGAAAGACGACCCGGGTCGCAGGGAAGAATTAATAAGCCTGAATGAGAAGCTGAACTTTTACGTATACGTTAAGGTTGGTGAAGACTACTTTTTAAGTTTCTGGAATACGCATGTAGTTGTTCCGGCACAAGCAGATATCCAGGAACGCGACGGCAAATACGTTGTAAAGTATTCAAACGGTGAATACGAGCTGATCAAGAAAACCATCCGGGTACGCAACAAAACAATTGTTGCCGCGGGCATGGTTCCCCTGAGGTACCATTATTTCTGGAACAACAAGTACCTGCGCACATCGTTTCCTGCGTTCAAAAATCTTGAAGAACGATACGATTTACATATGGCCGATACGGGGATCGGCATACGTAACGGCAATGGTATACGCCTCTTTAACCTTGTTGAGAAGCCAAAAGGAAAACTGGCCTACACTGAATATGAACAGATCCCGCTTGTTATGCGGGTGGTCTCCATTTTGTTTCTGCTCATCTTTATCAATTCACTGGCCCTTGATGTTGTTCGCTCGCATGGTTGGAAGATCGGGTTTACCTTTCTGATTATCGTGATCGTAGCCCTCAGGCTTTTGTCTTATTACTATAGCTTTCCGTTTGATTTCCGGCGACTTGAACTTTTCGACCAGCTGATTTATGCATCTACCTGGCTGCACCGTTCGCTTGGCGATTTGTTGATTAATACCATTCTTCTGTTTTGGGCAGTGACCTTTTTGAAATCTGTTGCTGAGCAAACAGTGACAGGCATGAAGAAAGTTGAAGGAAGAAAAAGCTGGCTGATTACGGCATGCTTGTGCGTGGTATTGCTGGTTATGTCATTTGGCTCCGCCTCCCTTATCCGAAGCCTGATTGTAGACTCTGATATATCTTTTGAAGCCTCCAACTTTTTTAAGCTTTCCATATATAGCCTGATCAGTTTTCTGATTTTGTGCTTCATCGTGCTATCATTTTTTTACCTGTCGCACCTGGTTATCCTGCTGTTGCAAAAAGCAGATAATGGTTCCATTTCGCTGAAATACGTGTTTACTGCGGTACTCGGTCTAATGTTCCTGACTTTGCAGTTCGACAGTCCCTTGATCCTGGAGAACCTGCTTATTCTGTCATGGCTCTTACTGTACCTGTTGCTTTTCGAATACCGTACTGTTGACCTTTTACAGCCGTTTATTCGTTCTTCATTTTTTATCATATGGCTCATACTGTTTGCAGCAAGTGTTTCATCCATCATCATTTATCAAAATCATAAAAAGGAATTACAGCAAAGAAGGCGTGTTGCAGAAAAGTTGATGGAACAAACCAACCCTGCAGGGCAAAACCTGATGAGTGTTGCAGTCACCTACTTTAGCAATCCCTTCCTCGCGGAAAACTTTCATCGCTTTAAATATGAGTCGAGCAATAAAGTAATTAAGGACAGTTTGATCGGTGAAAATTTTTCGGGTTACCTCAACAAATACGACACTCGTATTTATACTTTCGACTCACTTTTTAATCCGCTGTTTAACGATGATGAGGCATCTTTCGAGGTGCTTACCAGTATCATCACTAACCAGGGAAAAAAGACCGGTATTCCCAATCTTCACTATTACGAGAACAGCCTGGCGAGTTTCAGTTACTTATACCAGCGAACAATCAAAAACTTCGACAATCAAACACTGGGGTACTTTTTCGTAATTGCTCGTCCTAAGGGATATAAAAGCGAATCGCTGATACCCGAGTTATTCAAGCAGGTGAAGGACGTTAGTGATGATCTTAATGTAAATTACTCTTACGCCGTTTATAACAAAGGACAAATTGCGACCAATTTCGGCGACCATGAATTTCCCTCAACCCTGCAGGGCAAGGATTATCCTTTGCTTGATTTTGAGTTCAGGAAGTTTGGAGACAATAACGAGCTGTGGCACAAATCCGGGAATAAGGTGGTGGTGGTAGTTAAAAAAGGCCGGATTTTTTACGATGCCATTACCTTGTTTGCCTACCTCTTTGGCTCCTTTTTATTCATTATTATCATATTTCACCTTGGGAGTTTCCTGTTTCGGTCACGCTTCAGGTGGCGGGGTATGCGAACCGCCTTTCGTTTTAGTATCCGGAGCCAGATCCAGTTTACGATTGTATTTATTTGCATTTTCTCGTTTGTGATTATAGGTATCGCCACCATTAAATTCTATGTAGCACGCTATAAGAAATCAAACGTTGAAATGCTGGTACGCTCAATTACTATGATGGCGAATGAACTCCAGAGCCAGATTGCCAGCCGCACCATGTTCGACAGTTCGATTAACCTTGGACAGCAAAAGCCCACCCAGCAAATCGAAGCAACAATTGCGACTATTTCAGAGATACACGGTCACGATGTAAACTTTTACAACGTTAATGGTTTGCTACTAAACTCTACCCAGCCGTACATCTATCACAAGCACATTCTTAGTGAAATGATGGACCCACGTGCATACTATCAGCTTCATTATAAGCGCAACCTCAGGTACCTTCAAAAAGAGTTCGTGGGCCGTTTTCAATACGAAAGTATATACACCCCCGTGAAAGGGCATGATGGCCAGACCTATGCCTATGTAAACATTCCATACCTTAATTCAGAAAAACAACTCAACCAGGAAATCTCAAATTTCCTGGTCACCCTGATCAACTTAAATGCGTTCATATTCGTGTTTGCAAGTGCTATTGCTTTACTGTTAACAAACCGCATCATCCGCTCCTTTACGCTGATTGGAAATAAAATGCGCGACATCAATCTCGGGCACTACAACGAAGAAATTACCTGGAAGAGCAATGATGAAATTGGTTCATTGGTGCTGGAGTACAATAAGATGGTAAACAAGCTTGAAGAAAGTGCGCAGGCCCTTGCCAAAAGTGAGCGCGAAGGAGCATGGCGCGAAATGGCAAGACAGGTGGCACACGAGATTAAGAATCCGCTTACGCCTATGAAGCTAAGCATACAATACCTGCAGCGTGCGATTGACGAAAAGAAACCGGATGTGCAGGAACTGGCACAGCGGGTATCGGCTACCCTTGTCGAGCAGATAGACCAGCTTGCAAAAATTGCGTCAGACTTCTCGCAATTTGCGAACATCGGCAACGTAAAAAAAGAGGTTTTTGATATTAATGATGTGCTGGATTCCATTGTTAACCTGCACAGCACCAACGACCGGCTGGAGCTACATTGGGAGAAGTCGGGTTCCCGCTCGCTCCTGAATGCCGACAGGGTGCAAATCAATCGTTTGTTCACTAACCTTATACAGAACGCAATTGAGGCCAGCTCAGGAAGTGGTTCGGCATATATTAAGATTACCGAGGAGGTGAGCGATGACCAGATTACCATTAGTGTTCAGGACCATGGCCAGGGCATTAAGCCGGAGATGTATGACCGGATCTTCACCCCCAACTTTACGACAAAAAGTTCCGGTACGGGTCTTGGACTGGCAATATGCAAAGGCATTGTCGAGAAAGCAAACGGGTCAATCTGGTTTGTTACGTCGCCGGGGGAAGGAACCAGTTTTTATGTAACCCTGCCCCTGTACATGCCGGAGAAAGAAAGACAAACCACTGCAGCTGTCCTGGCTTAAATTCTACAAGTCTTTAGTAATCCATATACTTCAGCGGAAATGAGGTTTACGTACTGTTCAAGTTCAAGAGGCATTCGGCTGCTATTTTTTACCTGCGGTTGCCGCTGAGCCTGAGTCAATAGACTAGTAAAAAAATTTCACCCGTATAGTACGCTTCGGCAATCAACTTCAATTTTTATCTCAATCCTCCGCATCATGCATTTCAGCTGATGTTGCTAACTCTTGAGCCATAGTAAACACAAGAAAGGCTGTTCCACTCGGAACAGCCTCTACCAATTATTTTAATCACCTATTGCCATTGACGTTGAGTATGGCTAAACTATCTTCTTGCCTTAGCTGCTCCTTTTTCTAATACTCACGCTTTCGATACCGAGTTACTTCTTGTGGACAACTTTAGAGCCTTCGGCATGCGCTTCCTGTATAGATTCATTTTTAGACTCTACCTCAACCACTTTGGTTACCACAGCATAGTGATTCGGTCTTATTTCTGAACCATATTTCATTGCCCAGGCTTTCGTGAATTCCGCTCCCAGGTAAAGGATGATTGAAGAGTAATACACCCAAAGCAGCAGGATTACAAGTGAACCCGCCGCACCATAAGTACTGCCGACATTACTTTTGCTGATGTAAAAAGAGATTCCAAATTTACCTAGCATAAACAGGAGTGAAGTTACAAAAGCCCCAACCATAACATCTTTCCACCTGATTTCTGCATCGGGTAACACCTTGAAGATCACCGCAAAAATAAGCGAGGTCACTGTAAGAGTTATAGCGACGTTAATGACGTAAAACATAATTACTGTCACGTCAGGAAAGCGCCTCATCAGCCGCTCACTAAATCCATCAATGATAGCTGTAACCCCCAACGAAACCAGCAATAAAAATCCAAGACTTGCAATTACAGAAAAGGAAAGAAACCGGTTTTGAAGCATCTTCAGCCAACCTTTTTTAGGCTTTGGTTTTAAACCCCATATGGTATTAATGGAGTCCTGGATTTCACCAAAGACGGTTGTGGCACCAATTAGCAGCGTAATACCACCAATAATTGCGGCCGTAGTGCTTTTCCCCGCAAGGGATGCGTTTTTGATGATTGTTTGTAGCTGCTCCGCGGTGTCTGCTCCAACAAAGCCTTTCAGTTGTCCATAAATTTGCCCCTCAATAGCTTCTCTTCCGAGGAAAATACCGCAGAGTGAAATGATCAGCACCAGCAAGGGTCCCAGCGAGAAAACAGTATAATAAGCTAGTGATCCGCTCATCTTGGTTATCTTATGTTCCCCGAAACCTGTAAACGAATTCTTTATTACTTCCCAGATCCCTTTAAAACTTACCTTTTGCTTCATAAAATACGGTTTAAACCAGGTATGCAAAAAATCTACCATCAAACCCTTGTGTTCAGTTTTATCCGGATGTTCGTTAACATCCCTGTGACATTCATTTAAAACTACCCGGTTGATGGCAGGATATTGAACCGGTATGCTCCTGGTCTTTGAGTTACGATTCTTCAGTTCATTGCAGGTCGACAAAAAACTGTGCCAGTAGAGGGTTGCTATATGTCTCTTCAATTAGAACCCCAGGTCGGTTAATGAGGAAACCTCTTCGACCAAGCCCCAGTTTATCAATTGTAGATCGTTGCGCCGGGCCCCCATTTATTAGCAGGTTTTACTCCCGTCCGAACGGCTTCAGCCGGGCGCCCCCCCGTATGAACTACGTTCGGACGGGGTCTTGTACTGTCTAGCATTACCCCGCCAATTAAGCCAGCAATGGGCTTAACTAGACGATATTGAATCCAAACCCCATACTCTTCCTAACTACGGTAGTCTGAAACAGCAATCCATTACATAATTTTTTTTGAGGTATGCTGTTGCTATCACATAAATATGTCTCTATCAGGAAAGCCAAAAAAGGTGTTAAATGCCATTCTAAAGGCCAAATGCGGGGAATAGCGGCAAAAGCAGGTTTAAATGGGTAAAACCGGGGTGAATTTGACTGTATCAATTCACTCTTTCATGTGATTGTACAGGGCCTTTTACGATTGCATATTTGCAATATAAAATTACAACAACATACAAAATACAAACACATGAAAAAGTTACTCTCCACAGCACTTATCGCCCTTTTTGTTATCAGTTCTTCATTTGCAGGAACCACTACAAACGTTAACCGTAAAGTTACCCAGAGTTTTGAATGGGACTTCAAAGGTGTTCAGGATGTTCAATGGACAACAACCGACGCTTATGCAATTGCCTCATTTGTTCAGAACAACAAAGGAACTAAGGCTTATTATAGCCATGATGGCGAACTGATCGGTTGTGCTTCAGCAGTAAACCTCGAAGAGCTTTCATCTGCTGCAAAAAGATCTTTCGCGAAGAAATACAGCAACTATAAAATCACTGAGGCTATAAAGTTTGAAAAAACAGAGGGCTCAGCTTACTTTATCTCTGCTGAAAAAGACTCCGAGAAACTCATTCTGCAAGTTGATAACGGTCACGTTTCGGTTTACAAAAAACTCAGCTAAACAATTCATCCTCTATATATATCCAAAGCCTGTGCTGATGCGCAGGCTTTTTTCGTTTAAACCTTTTCCAACACTTTCGTGGGATGCGCGAAATTGTTGCGCCTGGCAGGAAGCCGGTAATTTAAGGACATAAAAAAACCGGAAGAAATCTTCCGGCTTTTTGTTGCCCGACATGGACTCGAACCACGACAAACAGTACCAAAAACTGTCGTACTACCATTATACTATCGGGCAATCCGTAAATGGAGTGCAAAAATAAGGACTGACCTTATTTCAACCAACAAAACTTAGAAATAAAATTGGTTTTTTTTATCTTTTTTCTTCGGCTGCGTTTATCCATGGTCTTTTCTAAAATTCCCGGCTGGTTTAATCGATTGAAGTACTGCCAACAGGTGTTTGCCGGATATTACGATTGCAGCACCCTTTGCTTTTCCTCCTCTTCTTTCAAGTCTTTGATCAGGTTAAGTGCTTCAGTAACAACATCGGCCATAATGGTAATGATCGACCCGGGTTCGGCATTTTCATAGGCATACATGATTGCCTCTTTTTCGTTTAGGATCACTTTAATCGGTACATCTTCCCGTTTGCTATCGTTGATGCCCTCGAGAAGCAGGTTTACAATCTCATCCGCAGAACGCCCCCTCAGGTGGCGGTCCTGACGGATAATAATTTCATCGAAGTTTCTACCGGATATCCGGCCAAGTTCCCTGATATCATCATCCCGACGGTCACCCGTTCCGGAGATGATACCAACCTTTTTAGTACTGTCCATTTTGTTTACGAAGTCGCAAAGCAATTGTAGTCCGGCAGGATTGTGTGCAAAGTCAACCAGGAAATTAAACTTTCTAAACTGGAACAGGTTCAGCCGCCCGGGGGTTTGAACAGGGGAGGGAACAAAAGTGTTCAGGGCAAGTTTAATGTCCTCGCTTTTGATGTTTCTGAAAATATAGGTAGCGAGTATTGCCGGAAGGGTGTTCATAATGTTATGCACAGCCTTACCCCCAAAAGTCAGTGGAATTTCACTTACTTTTTCTACCCGTATTTTCCAGTTCCCTTTTAATATGCTAACATAACCGTTTTCGTACACCGATGCTAACCCGCCGTCGGCGCAATGCTCTTTTATTCGGGGATTGTTCTCATCCATACTAAAGAAAGCAACATTACAATCCAGGTCTTTTCGCATCGCATACACCCGGTCATCATCCGCATTAAGGATGGCGTAGCCGTGCTCAAAGACCGTTTCGGGAAGTACCTGCTTCACTTTTGCCATTTGTTCCAGGTCGTCGATGCCGCCGAGACCGATATGGTCGGAACTAACATTGGTTACGATGGCAATATCACAGTTTTGAAAGCCAAGGCCAGCCCGGAGTATCCCGCCCCGCGCACACTCCAGCACAGCGAAGTCTACCGTGGGATCTTTAAGTACAAACTGGGCACTCATTGGCCCGGTACAATCGCCCGTCATCATCAGGGTGTTTTGAATATACACCCCATCAGATGTGGTAAAGCCAACTTTGTAGCCCGCAGTTTTGCAGATGTGTGCAGTAAGGCGGGTTGTAGTTGTTTTACCGTTGGTGCCGGTTACCGCAATGATGGGTATGCGCCCATTCATTCCTCTTGGAAACAACATATCAACTACTGGTTCAGACACATTGCGCGCAAGTCCCTGCGCAGGTTCGATGTGCATTCTGAACCCCGGGGCTGCATTAACCTCAAGTACCGCACCCCCGTTTTCATTGATCGGAACCTTGAGGTTTTCTGCCATGATATCGATCCCGCAGATATCAAGACCGATGATTTTTGAGATCCGTTCGGCCATGAAGATGTTGGTTGGATGCACTTCATCGGTAACGTCTGTACTGGTACCCCCTGTACTAAGGTTGGCCGTGTGTTTTAGTAAAACCAACTCGCCCGATGCGGGCACTGACTCCAGCGTATAGCCCTTTTCCTCCAACATCTTAAGGGTCGAGTCATCAATTGTTATCTGTGTCAACACTTTCTCATGCCCAAAGCCCCTTCGTTCATCTTTATTCGTTTCATCAATTAGCCATTGTATGGTATGTTCGCCATCGCCCGTAACACTCGCAGGAGTACGCAAGGCGGCACAGATAAACTTATGGTTAATCACCAGCACCCTGAAGTCGAAGCCGGTAATAAATTTTTCGCAAATCACCGCGCGGCTATAATATTGAGCGGCTTCAAAAGCCTTTAAGGCATGGTCCCAATCATTGATGTTGGTTGTTGCTCCTTTGCCGTGGTTGCCATCGATGGGTTTAAGCACCAGCGGGTAGCCATACCGTTCGATAGCATCAGATAATTCCTCAGCGGTGCGAACGATGGTACCCCTGGGTACCGGGATCTCGGCAGCCTCAAGCAGGTTTTTTGTTTCTTCTTTATCGCCGGCAATATCAACAGCGATAGTCGACGTAGTGCTTGCAATCGTTGCTCGTATTCTTTTCTGGTGGATCCCGTAACCAAGTTGCACCAGGCTATGGCGGTTCAGGCGAATAAATGGAATACCCCTTTTCACTGCTTCATCAACGATTGAACCGGTTGATGGGCCTAGCCGGGTGTCTTCACGAATTTCACGTAATGCCTGTATATCTTCGTCGAAATTGTACACCTGGTCATCAGCAATAGCCTGGCAGATTCGCACCGCAGCCTTTGCCGCATAAACGCCTGCGTCTTCCTCCATATAACTAAATACCACGTAGTATTGACCGGCCACACCAGTGCCACGTGTTCTGCCAAAGCCGGTATCCATTCCCGCAAGAGTTTGTATTTCAAGCGCAACATGCTCAATTACATGCCCCATCCAGGTTCCTTCTTCCACCCGGTGAAAGAAACCACCCGGTACACCTTCACTACACCTGTGCGAATAAAGCGACGGGAAGTATTTCTCCAGTCTCTCCCGAAACCCGGGAATTTCATTGGTTGGCTTTTGCTCGAGTTCTTCAAGGTCAAGCTTCATTTGTATCAGTTTGCTACGGCGTATACTCCAGTAGTTGGGGCCGCGAAGCGTCTTTATTTCTACGATCTTCATAGTTGATTGAGGATTACTTTCAATATTAGCATATAAGTTAAGCCAGCCTTAGTACTATCGATTTGGATTTTAAAAGCGGGTTGATGTACCCCATCATTTAATATTTAGTGGACAGCTATTCCCGGTAAGATAAACAAAAAAGCACGCCACTAGGGCTGAAATGGGTAATACATCAAAATATCTTCATCTGTAATGTCATTGTTACTAAACACATGTCTAAAGGCGATCGTCCGGCTTGTAAAAAACATATGTAAACAGGAATTTATATCATCAATTTGCGTTTCAGACCCGGTATTTTCGCTTTGACAACCCTCTGCTACATTAAAATTTATAGTTACTTTGTAAGTTTTAATGAAATGATCAATAGATGATAATTCCAAAAGGAAAGTTAGTTGCAATTGGTGGCGCCGAAGACAAGGGTACCAGCGTGGATGTTGGGGAGATCCACCGGCAAAATCTGAATTTCTTTGAACTTGGAATCTTAAGACGGATAGTTAAGGAAGCCGGCGGGCCAGGCGCTAGAATTGAGATCATTACAACGGCCTCCATGATCCCACTGGAGGTTGGCAACAATTATATGGACGCATTTGGGAAAATTGGCTGCACCAACATAGGTGTAATGGATATCCGTAACCGCGATGAGGTACAGCGGGAGGATTACATCAAACGTATGGAAAAAGCCGATGCGGTACTATTCAGCGGTGGCAATCAATTTCGTTTGTCTTCTATCTTTGGCGGCACCCGCTTACTCCGACTCATACAAAGTCGCTACCGCAGCGAACCATTTGTAGTCGCCGGCACTTCTGCAGGCGCAATGGCTATGAGCAATACCATGATCTACGAAGGCAGCGCCTCGAGGGCCCACCTCAAAGGAGAGGTAAAAATAACTACCGGCCTTGGCTTTATGAACAACGTGATTTTTGACTCACACTTCGAAAAACGCGGGCGCTTCGGTCGGCTATCACAAGCTGTCGCCGGCAATCCTTCTGCAATAGGCATCGGTCTTGGTGAAGACACGGGCATGCTGGTGAGCGAAGGCAACCTGATGGAAGCAATCGGGAGTGGTCTTGTCATTATCATCGACGGGCATGATATCAGGCACAGTAATATTGCCGACATACCCGTTGGGAACCCAATGAGCATCGAACGCCTTGTTGTACACCTTTGCGCAAAAGGAAATGGATTTGATGTTGCCGAACGAAAGTTTATTGAAAAGATGGCGCAGGAAACAACCCCGGTAATGGGAACCTGGGAGTGATCTTCCCCTCCCGTTTGCCCGGCAGTACTTTAATGCTTAAACAGCAGCCTTCGAATAATAACGAAATCCCACACAAGCGGCTAACTCAGCAAACCTAATGGCTATAAATCTTCTACTTCTTGCTGCTTTCGTTGCTGTCATGTTGCTGTTGTCGTTCAACCATGGAAAAAAGCAAAAAAAGATCATTATCCTTGGTGACTCGATTACGGCAGAGGCTTCACAACCACCCGGATTTATCAGCCGCTTAAAAAAGTACCTGGCTAGCGAGGGCCTGGCTGAAAAATTTGAAGTTATAGGCGCAGGTATTCCCGGTAATAAAATCTACGACTTGCACCTGCGACTCGATCGCGATGTTATTCTTGCCAATGCCGCCACTGCAGTCATCTACATCGGAACAAACGACATCTGGCACAAGATCAGCACCGGTACAGGCACAGATGCCGACAAGTTTGAGGAGTTTTACGAAACCATCATTCACCGGCTGAAGGCTGCCAAAATCGAAGTAGTCATCTGTACTCCTGCTGTTATCGGCGAAAAAACAGACTTTTCCAATCAGCTCGACGCCGAGCTGCTCCAATACTCCGACCTAATTCGCAACATCGCGGCTACCAACGATCTTAAGCTCGTTGACCTTCGACGCGCATTCCTAAACTACAATAACGAACACAATTTAGACAACCAGTCATCAGGGGTTCTTACCAACGACGGGGTTCACCTGAACGAACAGGGAAATAAGCTGGTAGCAGAAGAGATCTGGAAAGTTGTATTCGATACCCGGCCTTAAAACCCTTTAAGGCCCCTGTGTTCATCAAAGATTTTGAACAAGCTTTTTCAGCAACGCCGAAAGTTCCTCGGCACGGTCCATAATCATCAGGTGTTTTCCTTTGCTGATTACGTGATCAGGTTTTACAAAACGCATCGGCAACAGCCTGTCGGAGGAGCCATGAATATGTACCACGTTGGTGGGAACGTCAAGGTTGTTCCAGGTTAAAATAGCATGGATCGCCCAAACGGTAAATCGGGGATCGGTGTCGCCAAGAATTTTCATAAACGTGGCCTGTTGAGTTTTGCCCACCGGCCCGATCAGTTTCCGGCTAACCCTTCCGCTAAGTTTAATCACGCTGCCCGGCACCCACTTATACACCGGCAGGTATCGCCACATCCGCAGGTATAGGGGAAATTCTTTTGAAGTTTTGTTACTCGATATGATAATTCCACGTATGCTTTTATCGAGCTTGGCCATTTCGGTTACCAACATGCCGCCAAACGAAACGCCTACGATAATTGGATCCGTATCCGTGATTACCTCGCGTAGTCTGCCGGCGTATTCTGCAAGGGTCTCCCGGGGATGGGGCTTTATCCAACTGATGAACACAGGTTCACAAAACGAAAGGTCAAGAAAACCAAACGCCTTTTCATTTGCACCGAGGCCCGCTATAAAGTAAACCTTCATTGTTCGCAGCTTTATGCCTACACTGCCTTTACAAAGTAGTAATTCTTCTTTCCCTTTTGAAACAGCAGGTATTTGTCGTGCAGGAGTGATCCGGCATTAATGGTTGTTACATCAGTACCTAGCTTTGTTTTGTTTAAACTTATACCACCACCTTGCCAGGTTTTACGTGCCTCACCTTTACTGGAAAACACGGCAGCATCGTTTAGCAGCGTTAACAGGTCATACCCGTCAACCAGTTTTTCGCGGCTGATCTCCGATTGGGGGAGCCCCTCCATAACCTGCAGCAATTGTGTCTCGGTTAAGCTCATCAGCACTTCGGCGCTTGCATTTCCAAAAAGTATTTCCGACGACTTGATTGCAAACGCATAATCCTCGCGGCTATGCACAAACGTGGTTACTTCTTCGGCAAGTTTCTTTTGCAACAGCCGTTCATGAGGTGCCTGCTTGTGGTCGGCTAACACGTTTTCTATTGTTTCCTTTGGCAAGAGCGTAAAGATCTTTATCCACTTCTCTGCATCATCGTCACTCGCGTTTAGCCAAAACTGGTAAAACTGGTAAGGGCTTGTTTTTTCCGGGTCAATCCAGATGTTGCCCTTTTCCGTCTTGCCAAATTTGCCGCCATCTGCCTTTCTGATCAATGGGCAGGTAAATGCAAAAGCTTCTCCGCCGGCTTTTCTGCGCACAAGCTCGGTGCCCGTTACAATATTTCCCCATTGATCGCTGCCGCCCATTTGCAGCTTACAGTTCTTGTGTTTATTCAGGTAGTAAAAGTCGTAGCCCTGTATCAGTTGGTAGGTGAACTCGGTAAAGCTCATCCCAACCTCACTGTCCAGCCGCTTCTTAACACTTTCCTTCGCCATCATATAGTTCACCGTAATGTGTTTGCCCACATCGCGAATGAAGTCAAGAAAGGTAAATTCTTTAAACCAATCATAGTTGTTGGCCATCTCCGCAGCATTCGGTTTGTTGCTGTCGAAGTCGAGGTATTTCTCCAGTTGTTTTTGTACTCCGGCCTGGTTTCGCTGCAGTACTTCCTCACTCAACAGGTTGCGTTCTTCGCTTTTTCCGGTAGGGTCGCCTATCATACCTGTTGCACCGCCCACCAATGCAATGGGCTTATGTCCCGCACGTTGAAGGTGCACCAGCAACAGGATTGGAACAAGGCTGCCGATATGCAGGCTTTCAGCCGTAGGGTCAAAACCAATATAGCCGGTAGCCATTTCCTTTTCCAATAATGCTTCGGTGCCGGGCATAATATCCTGCACCATGCCACGCCACTTCAATTCTTCAATTAATTGCATTGATTTCGATTTCGGCAAAAATAAAGCAGAATGCATCACATAATCGGCCCACGAATAAAGTACGGCAACGCCGCCTGGAAAATACATCTGGAACTTGCATCCTGATTTTTTGGTGACCAGCAGTTGTTCTTTACTCGAAATCGTTGTGTCACTCACTTTTACTGTTGTGCCTGTAGCAGCTTCAGGCTGCCCCGGATGGTCTTGCACTTAAGGTTGAAGTTTTGCTTGCTTAGAAAACCCGCGTATTTGCTTGTTTGCCTTGCTTCGAAAGCACGGATAGGATCGCGGTTGTAAATACTGCTGCTTAAAAATATAAAGTACAAGGGTGACACCCCTGTCCGAACCGGTTTATCCGCGCGGGCGTCCGACTGCGCAGCGGGCGGGCAACCGGGGCCAATTTCGTGTTCACCTGTTGGCTACCCAAAAACAATTGCATACCAGCTCTCCTCGAAAATAGGCGGCGGGTCTGGTTTAAAAGTGTAAAGACAGGTGAATTCTACTGCAATACAAGCGCTTACGTTTATTTTTTATAGTGCGTTTTATTGATGACTTTTACAACCGCAATAATTTGAATGTTGTAACTTTTATGCATGAAATGTAAACTGTTCGCTGCTTTGCTGGCGGGGGTATTCTGGGGCGGAAGTGTTGACGGTCAATTCAGGAAATATTCCAATGAATTTTTAAATATCGGTGCAGGCGCCCGCGGCCTGGCCATGGGTGGTGCGCAGGTAGCGAGCGTTAAAGATGGTACTGCAGGTTACTGGAACCCGGCAGGTCTGGTAGGTATCCAGGATTTTCCATCTGTAAACGTGATGCACGCCGAATACTTTGCCGGCATCGGCAAATACGACTACCTGGGCGTAGCAGTTCCGATCAGCGAAAACCGGAGGGTTGTAGGGCTTTCGGTTTTGCGTTTTGCCGTTGATGATATTCCCAACACCCTCTTCCTGGTGGAACCCGATGGTTCAGTGAACTACAATAATATTCGCACCTTTTCCTCGGCCGATTACGGCTTCCTGTTGTCGTACGCACAAAAGGTGAAAGATGAGGAGGATCAGAAACTCAGTTTTGGCGGTAACGTAAAAGTGATCCACCGCAACGTTGGCACATTCGCGTCTGCCTGGGGTTTCGGACTTGATGCAGGGATGCAATACCAAAGCAATCGATGGAAATTTGGCCTTGCGGCAAGAGATATTACTACAACCTTCAATGCATGGAGCTTTACTTTCGACGAAAGGGAAAAAGAGGTGCTCTATCTCACCAATAACGACATACCCGTAAAGTCGACAGAGCTGACGGCGCCAAGGCTGATTGCGGGTGCTGCATATGCGTTTCCACTGGGCGAAAAGTTTAACCTGGAAGCGGAAGCAAATCTCGACCTCACATTTGATGGTCAGCGCAATACCCTCATAAGTAACAAAACCGTTAGTGTGGATCCAAGGCTGGGGCTTGAGGCTTCGTTCCAAAATGCCCTGTTCTTTAGGGCGGGTATTTCCAATTTTCAAAAAGCACTATCCGATGGTGATACCCTAAACCAAAAGAAGGTATGGATCTACCAGCCTTCGGTAGGGGTGGGGTTCAGGATTAAAAACGTGGTGATCGATTATGCGTTTACCAACCTTGCAAATCAATCCAATCCACTGTACACCCATATATTTTCTTTGCGGCTTGACCTTAAAAAGAACGACTAACCCGAGCGTCGGTACAATTGATCGTATGAAAAAACTATTCGTCCTGTTTTCTCTCTTTATGCTTGCGGGTTTGTCGTTCGGACAAACCTTCAACAACGAGTGGATCGATTATACCAAAACCTACTATAAATTCAGACTGAGTACAACCGGGCTTTACAGGATTTCTGCATCAGCGCTAACATCTGCAGGGTTGGGCGCTCAACCCGCTGAAAATTTTCAACTCTGGAGAAACGGAAGGCAGGTACCCCTTTTTACCAGCGCCGCAAGCGGGCCATTGGGAAGCACGGGCTATATTGAATTTTGGGGCGAACGTAACGACGGCACCCTCGACAGGGCGCTATACCGTGTTCCTGCCGACCAGCTATCCGACCAGCTCAGCCTTCAAACGGACTCTTCCACCTACTTTTTAACGGTTAGTGCCGGAAGTGCCAATCTCCGTTTTTCAAATACCGCCAACAATGTTGCCGGCAATACGCTGGCACCTGAATCCTATTTTATTCATTCGCTCCGGAACAACTACAGCGACCAGATACATCGTGGCCGGGCCCTTGTTGCCGGTGGAGAATACATTTATTCGAGCAGTTATGATGTGGGTGAAATGTTTTCCAGTGTCGACATCAACCCTGCCAACCCGGTAACCACGAATTTCAATAACATCTTTGTCGCTCCTTCCGGTCCTGCTGCAACCTTCAGGGCTGCAGTTGCAGGTAGTGCGCCAAACGGCTTTTCTTCGGTTGACCGTACATACAAAATTGAGTTGAATAATACAATTATCATCGACACCATTGTAAACCAGTTCGAGTCGCGCATAAATCACAACAATGCGGTACCCCTATCGTTGCTGGCATCAAATACGGCATCGTTCCGGATTACCAACAAATTTTCAAACAGTACCGATCGCATCGTTTGCAGCTTTATCGAACTGAACTATCCGCGGCAATTCAACTTCGGGGGTAGTTCGTCGTTTAAGTTTAACCTGCCGGCTTCCGCTACAACAAAATACCTGGAAATAACGAATTTCAACGGCGGTTCAGGAACTCCTGTGCTGTACGATCTTACCAACAATCGCAGGTATGTGGCCGAGGTAAGCGGTACAGGTGTGGTTCGAATTGTATTGCAGCCTTCTTCCACTCCGGTTCAGCTTGCGCTTGTAAGTCAATCATTGAACATCACCACCATCGATAACCTGCAAACCCGAACCTTTGCCAATTACAGTGCTCCCGGCAGCCAGGGCGATTACCTGATTATTTCGCATCCGAGCCTCTATGCAAATTTTCACGGCGCAAACCAGGTTGAAGAATATCGCAACTACCGGTCGTCTGCTGCAGGTGGAAGTTACAATGCCCGGGTTTACGACATTGAACAGTTGGTGGACCAGTTTGCATTTGGCGTTAAAAAACATCCACTCAGCATTAAGAACTTTTTGCGTTATGCAAGGGTTACGTTTTCGCAAGCGCCAAAATATGCTTTGCTGATTGGTCATGGACTTACTTATGCCGACTACCGTTCTTATCAAAATAATCCTCAGGCCGAGAGGTTAAACCTTGTGCCTACGTTTGGTTACCCCGCATCGGATGTCGTGCTTGCGTCGAACACCCTGGAACCCGTTATGGCAACACCAATCGGAAGGATATCAGCCGTAACTCCCCAGGAAATCTTTATTTATCTCGAGAAAGTAAAACAATACGAACAGGCGCAGGCAAATACGGTACAAACGATCGACAACAAAGCCTGGATGAAAACGGTGGTACACGTTGCAGGCGCGAACGACGTAAGCCTGGATGTACGCCTGACCAGCTACCTGCGCAACTACGAAACCATCATTCGTGATACCCTGTTTGGTGGCACCGTAATCAACTTCAACAAGTCGTCCACTGGCCCTGCTACTACCATTGTTAGTTCACTGATGGAGCAAACTTTTCAAAAAGGGATAAGCCTGCTCAACTACTTTGGTCACTCATCTTCATCGTCACTCGATTACAACCTTGATGATCCTTCGGTTTACAACAACACGGGTAAATACCCGATGTTTGTGGTTAATGGTTGTAATGCCGGTAACCTGTATGCTTTCGACACGCTGCGGTTTACCTCGATTAACACCTTATCAGAAAAGTATGTGCTTGCACCACAAAAAGGGGCAATCGGTTTTATTGCCAGCACCCACTTCGGCCTCGAAAACTACCTCGATTTTTACAACCAGGGGCTTTACCGTTCCATAAGCACGACCGGTTATGGCAAGGGTATCGGTATAAACATCAACGAGGCGGTAATCGCAATGCTCGCCACCTACGGAAGTACTGATTTTGGAACCCGCCTGCATGCTGAAGAAACTACCCTTCATGGTGACCCGGCTGTGCGCATCAATAGTTTTGCAAGGCCCGACTATGCCATTGAGGAACCACAGATCAACATTGCTCCAAATATTATCTCTGTAGCAGATAACAACTTTACGCTTAAAACCTACTTCTACAACCTTGGCCGGGCAACAAGAGATTCGGTGACTGTAGAGATTAGGCGGCAATATCCTGATGGTAGCACGGCAACCCTATTGACAAAGAGGGCCTCGATAAAATACATGGATTCGGTTGTAATGGTGGTGCCAATCAACGCGACCCGTGATAAGGGAGATAACAAGATCATCGTTACGGTTGATGGGGACAGCCGATTTGCGGAGCTCAGCGAATCAAACAACAGTGCAACGAAAAGTTTCACGATATACGAAGACGAACTGAGACCTGTATACCCTTATAATTTTGCAATCATTAACAAGCCAACGGTAAAACTCGTAGCCTCTACAGCAAACCCCATCACAAAAAGCCAGACCTATGTATTGGAGATGGACACAACCGAGCTCTTTAACTCGGCTATGAAAGTTTCAAAATCAGTTACTACCACTGGCGGATTGATTGAATTTGATCCGGGGGTTAGTTTTATGGATAGCATCGTCTATTATTGGCGGGTTGCACCAACACCCACTGCAGGAGTTTATCGTTGGAACAATGCGTCTTTTGTTTACCTCGCCGGAAGCAGCGCCGGGTTCAATCAGTCACACTTCTACCAGCACACGAAGTCCGGTGCCAACAGGATATATATCGATAGCTCATCGAGGAAGTGGAAGTTTGGCAATGCGATGAACAACCTGTTTATCACCAATTCTATCTTTCCTACCAGCGGTAATGAGGACAGTCACTTTTCTGTTTCCGTGAATGGCATCACCTATATCGAAAGTGCCTGCGATGGCCCTGTGCTCCAGTTTAATGTTTTCGACCCCGTCACCTTTAAACCCTGGAAAAATATCACGACGAATGGGGTAGGATTGAGTGGAACTACAGCAAGCGATTGTAAGCCATCCCGTAATTACAATTTCGACTTTCTTGTAGGCAACATTAATCAACGGCAGCGGGCCATGCGTTTCATGGACTCCATACCCGACGGCTTTATCGTAGTCGTGAGAAATGTAGTAAGTGCCAATCCTGCGATCAACACCTATGCAAACGACTGGAAAACGGATGCGAATACTTTGGGCGCAAACAACTCGCTTTACCATAAACTATTTAACCAAGGCTTCAACGTGCTCGACTCATTTAACAGCCCCCGCGCGTTTGCCTTCGTGTACAAAAAAAATGACCCGGTTGGTTTTACGCCTTCCGCTAAGATCAGCGATGGTCTTGGTGATCGGATCACCTTATCGGTAAACGTAAATACCATTGATACATTTGGTGTGATTACTTCCCCGGTATTTGGTCCCGCCGTGGCGTGGAAGCAGGTAAAATGGAGAGGTAACAGCGAAGAGACTACGGGCGTTGATCGCCCTTATGTATATGTTGTAGGTATCACTTCCACCGGCCGTGAGGACAGTTTGTATCGGTTAGATCAAACACAACAGGATTTCGACATCTCATCAATCAGCCCTGCTCAGTATCCGTATATCAGGCTCAAACTTGCAAACCTCGACTCTATTAACCTCACCCCTTATCAACTCCGCTATTGGCGCATCCTTTACGACGCTGTTCCTGAAGGTGGACTCGCTCCGAACCTGGTTGCCGCAGGCAAAGACACGCTTGAAGTAGGAGAGGTGCTTCAATTCAACATGCCTTTTAAAAACGTTAGCGATGTAGCTTTCCGAGATAGTATTAAAATAAATATGGTTGTGACAGATGCTGCAAACAAACAAACCGTTATTCCCGTTCAACTGCGAAAAAGGTTGTTGCCGGGCGACACGACAAATATTTCTGCGCTAATTGATACCCGCGCTTTCGCAGGCAACAATACCTTGTTTATTGATGTAAACCCGGAGAATGCTCAACCTGAGCAGTATCACTTCAACAACGTGTTATACAAAAGCTTCTTTGTAAAAGGCGATGCGTATAATCCACTGCTGGATGTAACTTTTGATGGTGTGCACATCCTGAACGGCGACATCGTTTCATCGAAACCAAAGATCCTGGTGAAGCTGAAAGATGAGTCAAAGTTCCTTGCGCTTGACGACACCGCGCTCGCCCAGGTGTTCATTCAGTATCCCGGAACAAATGGAACCCTCAGGCGTTTTGCTTTTGGTACAGATACGCTCAGGTTTATTCCGGCTGATCTTACTTCAGGTAAAAACGAAGCAATGATTGAGTTCACTCCCTACTTCTTTGAAGATAGCGGGAATGACTTTTACGAGCTGATCGTTCGCGCCAAAGACAAAAACGGGAATAGCGCAGGTAACATTGAGTACCGGGTAAGGTTCCAGGTTATCAATAAGCCGATGATTTCAAACATGTTTAACTATCCGAATCCATTCACAACTTCAACTGCCTTTGTATTTACCCTTACCGGCAGTGAAGTGCCGCAAAATATCAGGATACAAATACTTACCGTTACGGGTAAAATTGTAAAAGATATCACAAAGGCAGAACTGGGTAATTTGCACATCGGTCGTAACATTACCGAGTATAAGTGGGATGGTACCGACCAATATGGTCAAAAGCTGGCCAACGGCATCTATCTCTACCGGGTGATTACCAACCAACAAGGCAAGACATTGGAGAAGTACAATACGCTTGATCCAAACGGTGACCGGGTGAATACGGATACATTTTTTAACAACGGGTACGGTAAAATGTACCTGATGCGATAGCATAAAAGAAGACTATGACTGAAGCTGGTTTTGGTGCGAGAGTAATGAATTGCCTGTTAGATACGTTGATCATATTTGCAGTTTCCTACGGTTTAAAGGAGTGGTATAATTTCTATGTTTTTTATTGGGGCTATACCGGCTATCCTTACTATTATTTTTTCTGGGGAACAATGATGGTTTATTATTTCCTTTTCGAACTCATCTTTTTGCGCTCGCCCGCAAAGTGGCTCAGCCTCACTAAAGTGGTTTCACTAAAAGGGAAAAGACCGTCTGTCATTCAAATATTTTTTCGAAGCTTGTTGCGGCTAACCATCATTGATGCTTTTTTTATCCCGTTTTTCGACCGCCCTTTGCACGATGTGCTTACAAAAACACGTGTGGTCACCCGTTAATCGCTGAGTTACTTCAACCTTTCCTCCGTTCGAAACTTGCGAATGGCCTGCCATCAACGGCAGTTGGCCTGACTGCCAGTGATAGAACAGCTATGGAACAAAAAGGCCAGCTGTTAAACTTCCGGTTCTCCGAACAACAGGGCGTCATTACCCATGTTCGTTTTAGTCAGGGGATGTCTTTCGTCGGGGTACTGCATTGTAAGTGTAATTATTGCCCGCTCGTTGCTTTAGCTTTGCACTCCCGCTGCAATGGCTTGCCCGTTGGGCTTGTACGGTATAAAGTTGGAAGCAACTCAAGCAAGCGGCCTAACTGAACGAATCAAACGATTTTCGTCAGGATTTGCTATTCCCCCTGCTTTCTCCTCACTTTATTGCCCTTTGCATTTGCACACTTGATCTCATCAGGATTCTGTACTACTTTGTTGAAGAAACCATTGCTTTAATCCTCAACTCCCGTTATGGCGTTTTACCAAAACATCGATCCGAAAACCCCTGATGGAAAACGAATTATAGAACGGCTGTTAGTGTTGCGAAAGAAACTGGTAAAGGAAATCCCTGAGAAGCACCTTGAAACCAACCTCATTCTTGCGACCTGGAACATCCGGGAGTTTGGCACTTCCAAGTACGGTGGTCGCACCAACGAAGCCTTGTACTATATCGCAGAAATTATTTCCAAGTTTGATGTAATTGCAGTGCAGGAAGTTCGAAAAGACCTCGAAACGCTTAAAAAGCTCATGGGTTTACTGGGTGAGTCCTGGGAATACATGTTTACCGACATCACTGAAGGTAATCTTGGTAATGAGGAGCGGCTGACCTTTATCTTCGATACCAGGAAGGTAAAGTTTGGTGGACTCGCTGGAGAGATGGTGCTTCCACCGATGGAGTCAAAAGACCCGGGTACCGGGCAAACGACCATCGTTCCCAGTAAACAACTTGCACGGACACCATTTATGTGCGGCTTTAATGCGGGCTGGACAAACTTTATACTTACTACGGTTCACATACTGTATGGAGTTGACGCCGCCGAAGATCCTGAGCGCCTCAAAGAAATCTCGGCACTTGCAAATGCCATGGCAGCTCGTGCGGACGGTAAATATGAGTGGTCGAATAACATTGTGCTGCTAGGAGATTTCAACATCTACAGTCGTACTGATAGTACCCTCAAAGCCATTACGGATGCAAAATTCGTCATTCCCAAAGAGCTACAGTCCTTACCTGGATCAAACGTCCTTAAAAATAAGTTTTACGACCAGATTGCCTTTAAGGTGCGGCCAAACTCATTTGAGACCACAGGCAAGGCAGGTGTATTCGACTTTTTTGAATGCGTGTATAAAGACGAAGACGAATTGATCTATGCGGAAGAGATGGGCAAAAGCTATCAAACAAATGACAAGGGTGAAGAAAGAAAGGACAAATCAAATTACTACCGGATTTTCTGGCGCACTTTTAAAATGTCCGACCACTTACCAATGTGGGTTGAGATTGAAATTGATCATACCGATAAATTCCTAAGCTCACAACTTGTTCCACCACAACAGGACGCTGAAGACACAACTGCGCCATCGCGGCGCGCACCAGCAGCCAAAAAAAAGGCTAAGTAAACGTGGGGCTCCCGGTGATCACATGTATGCAGTCCAGCTGATCAATCATAAGCCCTCGGAATATTTATGATCCAATATCGTTTACTTAAGGTGAGTGGCAGAAATTGGTGAATAAAGCGATGCGGTACAAGGGAGTGACACAACAATGGCAAATAGAATTGCCACAGCTGGTCACCAAAGATTTCTCTTAAGTAAATGACATTGAACTATGATCCTTAAAAAAGTTGACCCATTTATTTCGGTATTACTAACTTACCGGCATGATCGAAATCTCAGTAGTTTCGCCTGTCTACCGGTCAGCCACGCTCGTGAAACCCTTTGTGAGCAAGGTCGTAATGGCGCTTCAACAACTTAATATCGATTATGAGATTATATTGGTTGATGATGGTAGCCCTGATGACTCATGGAATGCAGTTCTTGGAGAATGTGAACAGAATTCCAGAGTCAGAGGCATTTCATTGAGTCGGAACTTCGGTCAGCATTATGCGATATCTGCCGGTCTTGATGTTGCTTCCGGAAAATGGATCGTGGTTATGGATAGCGATTTGCAGGACATGCCGGAAGAAATATTGCCCTTGTACCAAAGAGCGCTGGAAGGCTACGATATTGTTCTTTGCAGGCGAAAGCAGCGGACAGATGGATGGATCAAAAGGTTTTTCTCAGCATTGTTCTATCGTTTTCTCAGCTTTATCACGGGAAAAAAAATTGATGCCTCTATTGCAAATTTTGGCATTTACAGCCATAAAGTTATAAATGTGATTGTGCAGATGCGGGAGTCGATCCGTTACTTTCCGATGATGGTGCTTTGGGTCGGCTTTAAAAGCAGCTCCATTGAGGTACTGCATGGCGAACGAGGACAGGGCAAATCCAACTACAACTTTCGACGGCTTCTTCGACTCGGGCTCGATGTTGTATTGAGCTATTCAGATAAGCCGCTTGAGATAGTGGCTGCAACGGGTTGTTTAATTTCGCTTGCAACTGCAATCGCAGGTGTGGTGCAGTTGTACCGCTACTTCAATCACGCAATTACCGTTCAGGGCTACACGAGCTTGCTCCTATCTATCTGGTTTCTTTGCGGGCTGATCATCGCCACCCTGGGGATCGTGGGCCTATACGTTGGTAAAACTTTCCAGGGAATAAAAAACCGACCGCTTTACATTGCCCGAAAAACAATCAACCTACCTGATGATAAAAGTTGATTTTGCCGTTTGCGGGTTCACGGCCTTTGCCGTTTTCCGTCACCATGTTGCGACATTTGGTGCTGGTACCGTCGGGCTCGTAAGGGTGTGCGCCAACGATGAACTTGCCGATGATCCGGCCAGCGAGATTCTCGAGTGGTGCACAATCCAAGGCATTGCTACAGCCGGTAGCGAAAACGCCGGAGGAACGGAATATTTCTGCTTTTATATCGGGTGGCCTGTTAAGCCGCCTGCGGGCAGCCGTAACATCGTACTCCATGAGGGCCTGTTGCCACGTTACCGCGGGTATGCTCCACTGGTAAATAGCCTGATTAGTGGTGAACGTGAAATAGGGGTAACAGCCCTGCTTGCAGCTGGTACCAACGACGACGGTCCTATACTGCAACAGGAGAAGATAACAATTGATTACCCGTTAACCCTCGACGAAGCAATCAGGAAAATAATCCCGCTTTGCATCACCATTGTTACCTCTATTTACACCAAGCTTTCCGATCGAAAGGCGCTCATAACATCAGAACAGGACCATTACCTGGCTACCTATTGCCTTCACTTACATGAGTCGGATTACCGGATTAATTGGTACAAACCTTCAGAATTCATAAAGCGAACCATTGATGCATTGGGATACCCTTATGCTGGTGTAACAGCAAATGTAGATGAGCGGCAGGTTTCGATAAGAGCAGCTAGAATTATCGGTGACGTAGTAATTGAAAACCGGGTACCGGGCAAAGTTATTTTCTTGCAGGATGATTGCCCTGTAGTTGTGTGTTCAAGTGGCCTGCTTGCGATAACGGCTGCAACGTTTAGCCAATCCGGTGAGTCGCTGATCCCAGTTAAAAACCTTCGGCTTTTCTTTCATTAACCGTCTTCAGCATGTATCGAATTCCGTTCAATAAACCTTTCATTTCGGGAAATGAATTAAACTACATAAAAGATGCGGTGGATACAGGCAAAATTTCAGGTGATGGCAAATATACCCGTCTATGCCAGCAATTTTTTGAAGCGCGTTACGGCTACCGAAAAACCCTGCTGACCTCGAGTTGCACCGATGCCTTGGAGATGGCGGCGTTGTTGTGTAACATTCAGCCGGGAGATGAAGTAATTGCACCATCGTACACTTTTGTCTCTACCGTCAACCCCTTCATCCTGCGTGGAGCCATTATCCGGTTTGCTGACTCCCGGGGTGATCATCCTGGTATTGATGAGCTCGCTGTTGAAAAGCTCATCAACCCGAAAACAAAAGCTATTGTTGTTACGCATTATGCAGGTATTGCCTGCAACATGCAACAGTTGCAAAGCGTGGCTCAACAGCATCAACTTTGGCTGATTGAGGATGCTGCCCACGCCATAGACGCTTATTTCGAAGACCGGCCTCTTGGCGGTATCGGGCATATGGCTGCGTTTTCATTTCACGAAACGAAAAATATCATATCAGGTGAAGGTGGGATGTTGGTCTTAAACGACCCTCAACTGGTAGAAAGGGCTGAAATCATCCGTGAGAAAGGAACCGATCGATCTAAATTCTTTCGCGGAGAAACAGATAAATACCGTTGGGTTGATGTCGGCTCCTCGTTTCTTCCTTCCGACATCACTGCCGCTTTTTTATTTGCACAGTTGGAGAATATCGATATGATACAAGAACGGCGTAAATACCTTTGGAATCAGTATCGGGAAGGCTTTGCTTTACTTGCGCACGAGCGCAAAGTTCGCCTTCCATACTTACCTCCATATGCAAGCAACAATGCTCATATTTTTTACTTAATCAGCAATTCCCCGGCAGAACGGGACAACTTGATTCAGCGCCTGGCAGAAGTAGGCATTCTGGCAGTCTTCCATTATCTGCCATTGCATAACAGTCCCTACTTCGTAAAAAGGAATAATGGTGCTGAGCTCCCAATGTCCGTTTACTTTTCAGACCACCTGCTAAGGCTGCCACTCTTTTATTCGCTGAGCGACGACGAACAACAGCTTATTATAAACCACGTTTACCAATTTTATGGCTGCAATTGACTTCACGCAGTTGCTGACCGCGTTTGGGGTGTCTTACCTGTTGGTGTTATTCTTCATAGCTGTTGGCGAATGCCTGACTCGGTTCTTTTCGCACCGGGCTCAAAGGGGGGATTCGGTTTATGCACAGATGTTTTACCGCTTTTTCACCGGACTTGTTTTTGTTGTATCATGTTATTCAATCGTAGTTGCCTCCGGCAGATCGATAAACCTGGTACTGGTGCCTTTGCTGTTTTTGTTTCTACATTTTCACGGAGGGCCGGCGCAATCAGGGAATCCTTCAACGAGCAAAGGTCCCCAGTATGGTTCAGCACTTCCCGAGCTTGGGCTGATTGTATTTGTGTCGGTACTGGTGCTGTTTATTGCACCAGAGTCGGAGTATAAGCAAGCGGACAGCTTCTTCTACCTGAAAATCGCTGAAAGTTTGAACCAGAGCGGACAGGAAAACCTGAGCCACTACTTCAACCGGTATAGTTCGTTTTTTCATGGAACAGAGCCGTATCATTACTTCGACCTTTGGCTTACCGCAATTATTACCAGGATCACAGGCTCCTTTCATCCCGCCGTTTTTGCGGCCAGATATATCGGCGCGGCGGTACTGTTATCAGGAACGATGCTTGCCCTTTATAGCCTTTGTGCCGTACTCTTTCACAGAGGGAATAGGTTATTACCGAAACTGTTTTGTTGGTCCTTATTATTCTTCATGCCGAACTTTCTTGGTCTTTCATCCTGGCTATACCAAGTGTTTATCAGCGACTTCGAAGGAAGTTTTTTGGAACGGCCGAACTTCCGGGTGATCTACCTGGTGTTTATCCCGGTGTTTATCGAAGTTTATCGCTACAAACAACTGACCATTCCCGCATTCTGCCTTCTGCTGATGGTGTCCGTATTTTCGTTTACGTGCGCGGTGGTCATCATTCCAGCCCTTGTTGTTTACAGTGTCTATCTGTTTATCAACAAAAACCGGCATGGTCGGCATATCTTCTGGGGAAGCATCCTGTTTTCAGTTTGTTATGCTGGGTTTTACCTGTTATTCCCGGTTCGGGGGCTGGCCTCTATATACGACCCCGGTAATAGTGGCTTGTTGCACCGAACGCTTCAGGGATGGAAGTTTATCATCTACGCGATTACGATGTCAGGATTATACCTGATGGTCATCTACCTGCTTTTTATTGGCCCATTGTTTCTGATTAATAAAAATGTGCTTAGGGAGGTAATAAATAGACTCAAACCTGGTTCTTTTGCTTTGTTGCTCATTATTGCCAGCGGTATTGTTATTGCCAGGCTGTTGTACCAGAAGGATAATGCTTACCAGTTCCTGTTCATTTCAGACATCGTCGTTCTGCTACTGATTTGGATAAGCATCCTGTTATTTGCCTCCAATTACAACAATAAATTGCTACTGCCGGCCGCTATCGTTTTCTTTGGTACCTGGGCAGTCAGGGCCCTGGCGGAGCCACAAATGTTTTTTGTTGATACGTTCCGGCAGAACGGCAACCTCGTTTATGAAGGACGCAAGTACGCGGCACCTTATCTCGACGCGGTACAAAGGTACTTTAGAACAAATCGTGATGTTGTCGGCGGTTACATTGCGGACAGTACTTTTTACCGATCCATTCACTACTCCCGAAGAAATCCAAATGTTTATTTTCTGCCGCTTACTTACATTGTATCTGCGACGGTAAATAAGAACTTTGAGTTTTGCCTTTCCAGCCCTGAAGATATTCTTTCAGGCATCACTTATCCGCTTGAAGCAGAGTACTTGAATACAGCTGTAAACAGGTCGTACTACCTGAATTACAAAAACACACATAAAGGATTAAGTAAAGATCAGCTGCTGTATAATTTCATCAGGGAACACGATCTTGCATACCTGATCGTTACAGGAAACGTCCAAGCAGGACCTGCCGTACTATCCCTTTTCAGGAACCAGGTCAGCGATCCGGTGACTGGTGAAAAGTTCTTGTATTAAAATTATGGGGTTTAATGTTGTTTAGGAGACCAGAGCCAGGCTGCTTTGGATTTGAGTATTGTAATACCAATTCATGAAAGTTGTAGCGACCATCCTGTTTGTTTTTTTTATACTGATCAACATTGTATTGTTCTGGCCTGCTAACTTGTTTTTTCTTAACGACGATTTTGTTCACATCCCGCTAACAGAGAAAGGCATCTTTTTTCAAACGAATTCTATTAGGCCGGTACATGAATTATTGGTTCGTTTCGACCTTTTGTGCTGGGGCAGGTGGGCGCCAGGCTATCACATCACGGCACTGGTTTTACACTTTGTGGTCACCTGCCAGGTTTACCAATTAGCAAAAACCTTATCAGCCAGGCAAGGCAATTCCAATGCTGATACTGCACGTAAAACAGCCTTGCTTTCGGTTTTGATTTTTCTGTCGTATGCCGGTTATTCAGAGTCCCTTGCGTGGATCATTGGACGGGGGCCTATACTCTCAGCCATCTTTTTACTGTATTCATTACAGTTGTCTTTTCAGGCCGGGGAAAGCCGTGCATTAATAAACCAGCTTGTAGGATGCTTGTGTTTTGCCTGTGCTCTCTTTAGTTATGAGCAGGCTTTGCTGGTACCCCCGGTATTGTGGTTGCTTTGTAAGAAAGAGAAAACCGTCGATTCTAGTTCTCAGGTAAAATATGCTCAGGCCCTGTGTGTAGTTTCGGCTATATACCTGGTAGCCAGGCAGGTTCAAACTTCGGAGATCATGGGTAACTATGAGGCCGGAAATTTTCGGAACTTTAATTTAGGCATACTCGTCGCAAACGCAGGAAGATTTCTCAGCCGGCTTTTTATTAATCCTGCCAGCCGTACAGCTTATGTTATAGCCTTGTTTGTGCTATTGGTAATGTTAAGCACAATACTGATGGCGACAGCAAAAAGATTGAAACCGGTTCAGCGAAAAATGGTTTTCTGCGGGTGGATGATCGTGGCATTGCTTGCCCCTATGTTGTCTCTTGGGATATCGACGAATTCTTTTGAGTCGGGGAGGTTTCTTTACTTACCCTCCATTTATCTATCCATTTCAATCAGTTCTGCTGCTGTTTACCTTTCGGGTTCGCCAGGACTGAGCCGGATGATAACAGGTGCGGTGGTGTTCGGCATTGTTGCTTATTGGCTGACAGGCAAGTGGGAGGCCGCTTCGGCATACCAGGCAGCATCCAGGTATGCCCTTACCAGCCACTTAGCAGTAGCTGATCATTTTAAGGGCCAGGCATCAGTTTATGTTGTTGATACGCTATACCAGAATTACGGGGGGATACCCGTATTTAGATCAGGGTACAAGGAAGGAATTAGCTGGTTACACCCGCAGATTGATACTTCAAAGATAACAATACTTCACCTGGTGAATAAATAGGGGAGTGTTGAAATGTCTAGCTGACGGTCATAAATCGTTGTACATATTTGCCGATCATATCGAACTCGATGTTTACCGGGCTGCCCTCTTCTAGTTCCCGCATGTTAGTATGTTGGTAGGTATATGGAATTATGGCAACAGAAAAGGCACTTTTTGTTACATCAAAAATCGTAAGGCTGATTCCATTCAGGCTAATGGACCCTTTTTCGATGATCATCCCACTAAAAGCGCCATTAAATTCAAAGCGGTACTGCCAACTGCCTTCAAGATCTGTTACGCTCAGGCACATGGCCGTCGTGTCAACATGTCCCTGTACAAGGTGCCCGTCTATTCGTCCGTTCATTTGCATGCACCGCTCAAGGTTTACCAATTGCCCGGTAGTTACACTGCCAAGATTTGTTTTATTAAGTGTTTCAGCGATGGCGGTCACCTGGTGGACATTCCCGTTTATCCCTTCAACGGTTAAACAAACCCCATTATGAGAGACGCTCTGGTCCACCTTAAGTTCGGGAGTAATGGCTGAAGAAATGTGAAACGTTTTGTTTGTTCCTACTTGCGTTACATTCTCAACGGTTCCCAGTGTTTCAATTATGCCGGTAAACATGCCGCAAATTAAGGAGGGTTGACAAATTTCTGAATTTTCCTTTTGGATAATATTAGAGCGCTCGTTATCTTTGCCGACCTAAAATTATCTAAACGGGGTACGTATGTTAATAATTGACTCAAAAGATTGCGAAAACATAGACAAAGCACTTAAGAAGTATAAAAAGAAGTTTGAGAAATCGAAAATCCTTTTACAACTTAGAGAACGCCAGGCTTTTATTAAGCCCTCTGTACAGCGTAGAACTGAGGTTTTGAAAGCTGTTTACAAGCAGAAGATGGCGAACGGTGACTTTGAAGATTAATCTTTAAGCTTGCACATATATGTAACTGATAGCGTGAAGTTTTCTTAACTTTAGGCTATCAGTTTTTTTATGCCCGTATCTGAATTTGCATCACTTCAACCTTTTCTCGACTACCTGCGTTTCGAAAAACGTTATTCAGCCCATACCATCACTTCGTATCAGACCGACCTTGAGCAATTTTTTACTTACCTCCGGGTTCAATACAACGGACCATCTATTAAGGAAATTACCCCTGTTCTAATCCGCAGCTGGCTGGCCCGGATGAAGGATGATAAGCTTTCTTCAAAGTCGCTTAACAGGAAAATATCTACGCTCAAGTCTTTTTTCAGGTACCAGATCAAAGTTGGGTTAATTGATAGCACCCCCATGTCAGCTATAGTCTCACCTAAAGTTGGAAAGCGATTACCATCATATGTTTCAGAAAAAGAAATGGAAGCGTTGATGGCCGCACGTTCTCCTGAAGAAAATACGTGGGAAAACAAAACCAATCAGCTCATCGTTGATATCTTTTACAATACCGGCATGCGGTTGAGTGAGTTAATTAACTTATTAGCAGCGGATATTGACCAGTCAAACGGGCAGCTTAAGGTGTTGGGTAAAGGTAATAAAGAGCGTATTATTCCGGTTTCCGCCGAACTGATGAACAACATCAGGGAGTATCTGGCGCTGAGACAGGCTACATTTCCCCAGGCTGAGGTGCCGCCAAACCTGCTGGTAAATCGGAAAGGAAAGAAGCTATATCCTAAGTACGTATACCTTATTGTCAAAAAGAACCTGGTGCCGGTTACTACCTTGAAAAAGAAAAGCCCGCATGTACTCCGGCACACATTTGCTACCCATCTTACTAACAACGGCGCGGAGTTAAACGCCGTTAAAGAACTACTAGGTCACAGCAGTTTGGCAGCAACACAGATCTATACACATAATACTATCGAAAAGTTAAAGGAGATCCACAAAAGAGCCCATCCCAAAGCCTGATCGTTTCCTATGAACCGGCACGGAACCGGCGGGAGACCGGTTTCAACTGATATTACAGCTTGAAAACCATCAGATTTCCGGAAGTTAGCACAGGCTAAAATAACAGGGTTAAAAGTCCTGATTTTCGTGTGTTTCGATTAACTTCATACCTGCCAATTCAAATACTGCGTATGGCTAATTTTACATATAGTTCTTTTTTTATTCACCGTAAAACCGCGATCACTATGAACGTAAAAATTCAAACAGTGCACTTCGATGCAGATGAAAAATTGATTGAATACGTCAATAAGAAAATTGATAAACTGAACATTTTTCATGAACGAATTACGAAAGTGGATGTGTTTCTGAAGTTAGACAACGTAGTTCATACGATTAAAGACAAGATTGCCGAAATAAGGGTTCACGTTCCGCGACACGATTTTTTTGTAAAAGCTTCCTCCAAGTCTTTTGAAGAATCGTTTGACAGTGCGATAGACTCGATGGTGAACCAGATGAAACGTAAAAAAGAAAAGCAAGCAGCATAAAATATCACGATAGATTCTAAAGGCCTCAATTGAGGCCTTTTTTATTGCATCTTTGCGTCATGACCATTAACAAGTACAACCCTGTTTTTGCTTTGATTGTAGTAGGGATACTCGCCGGCTGCGAAAACAGGAAAACTGCTACTGCGTTGGTAATGGAAAGAAAAAAGCTCGGGAACAATAAGCTTTTGATTAAGTATGCTTACATGACTGGTGGAGAACGCATGGTTGATAGTGCAATTATCACCAATGAAGTGCTTGAAAGTGACTCCATAAAGGTCATCCTCGATAAAGATAATCCGGGTAAAAGCACTCCGGAGCTACTGAAATAACCCACTGGTTTAGTGACTGATTTTCAGTTTTGATTTTATCTGGAAAAAAGATTTTCAAAATTTTGGTATTACAAGTTTTCCCTTACCTTTGCCATCCCTAAAATTAGAGGGGTTACCAATAAAAAGGTGATTAAGTTCTTTAGATAAATGTTGTGATATTTGCCGAAGTAGCTCAGTTGGTAGAGCAGCTGATTTGTAATCAGCAGGTCGGGGGTTCGACTCCCTTCTTCGGCTCAATTTTGTTGTGATTATCGTTATCAATCATCATAAGCAACAACCGGGCAGGTTCCAGAGCGGCCAAATGGGGCGGACTGTAAATCCGCTGTCTTTCGACTTCAGAGGTTCGAATCCTCTCCTGCCCACAGTTCTTTTAAAATGTTAGCATATAGGTTCGTGTTTAGTCATAGAACTGGTATACTTTACAGTTATAAGCGGAAGTAGCTCAATTGGTAGAGCGATAGCCTTCCAAGCTATAGGTCGCGAGTTCGAGACTCGTCTTCCGCTCTTTTAGTTATTAAGACTCCAGTAATGTTCTTTATCAGAATAGCGGCTGGTGACCACTGACTCGATAACTTTTAAAAGCTGTTGTAGCTCAGGGGTAGAGCACTTCCTTGGTAAGGAAGAGGTCGTGAGTTCAATTCTCATCAACAGCTCGTTCTTTTTAATGGTTATGGGTTGAACCGAATGCCGGGTTTTGAGCGAAAGTGATTTCGTTCAGACTAAAGGAGTGCCGGCGTGGTTTTGCCGTTCAGGCGTAAGCTTTTGGTTGGTAAACTAGATTAGAAAAGGTTCACGGGTTTACATGTGACCCGCCTGAGTACATTTAAGTTCCTGCGGCACAAGTGAATGCCAGCGATTTTAAACAACAATCTAAAAACAAATAAAATGGCAAAAGAGAATTTTAAAAGGGATAAACCCCACGTTAACGTTGGCACCATTGGTCACGTTGACCACGGTAAAACCACATTAACTGCCGCTATTACCGATATTTTGTCAAAAAAAGGTTTAGCGGAGAAAAAGAACTATGATGAGATTGACGGTGCCCCTGAAGAAAAAGAAAGAGGTATCACAATTAATACTGCTCACGTAGAATATCAAACAGCTAATCGTCACTATGCTCACGTTGACTGTCCTGGTCACGCTGACTATGTAAAAAATATGATTACCGGTGCCGCCCAAATGGACGGAGCTATTCTTGTGGTAGCAGCCACTGACGGACCTATGCCTCAAACCAGAGAGCACATCCTTCTTGCACGTCAGGTTGGTGTACCTCGTATGGTGGTATTCATGAACAAAGTTGATCTTGTTGATGATCCTGAATTGATCGAATTGGTTGAAATGGAAATCCGTGAAATCCTTTCTAAGAATGGTTTCGACGGCGACAATACACCAATCATCAAAGGTTCCGCTACTGGTGCTCTTGCTGGTGACGAAAAATGGGTTAGCGCAATCGATGAATTGATGGATGCAGTCGATTCTTATATTCCATTACCTCCCCGCCCGGTTGACCAGGCGTTTTTGATGAGCGTGGAAGACGTTTTTTCGATCACAGGTCGCGGTACTGTTGCGACAGGTCGTATCGAAAGAGGTCGTATTAAAGTTGGTGAAGGTGTTGAGATTGTTGGTTTGATGGAAAAACCATTGACTTCGACTGTTACCGGTGTTGAGATGTTTAAGAAACTACTTGACGAAGGTGAAGCTGGGGATAATGCAGGACTATTGCTTCGTGGTATTGAGAAAACTCAAATCCGCAGGGGTATGGTTATCTGTAAACCAGGATCTATCACTCCGCACACTGAATTCAAAGGAGAGGTTTATGTATTGAGTAAAGAAGAAGGTGGTCGTCATACGCCTTTCTTCAACAAGTACCGCCCACAGTTCTACTTCCGTACAACGGACGTAACCGGAGAGTGTACTCTTCCTGAAGGAACCGAAATGGTTATGCCAGGTGATAATACTTCACTTTCTGTTACTTTGATCCAACCTATCGCGATGGAAAAAGGATTGAAGTTTGCGATACGCGAAGGTGGTCGTACAGTAGGTGCCGGTCAGGTTACTGAAATAATCAAATAGCTATATTAGAAGGGTATCAGGATATTGGTATCAGAACAAATCTGTAAATTTGCTTTGTTCTGATATTGACAAAATATCCTGGTACTTTTTTCTTTACGGGAATAGTTCAACGGTAGAATAGAGGTCTCCAAAACCTTTGATCAGGGTTCGAATCCTTGTTCCCGTGCCTGGTTTAACCGTCGGTTTTTTGAACTGCTGATCCGGTTGAAAACCCACGACTTAACGCAATTAACCTTAAATGAACAAGATTTCGAATTATTTCAGGGAAAGCTATCATGAGCTTACTGAAAAAGTTACCTGGCCAACCTGGATGCAATTGCAGCAATCGACAGTTATTGTACTTGTTGCTACGCTTATCATCACAGCCTTGGTCTGGATAATGGACTTTGCTTCTCAATCTTTATTAAAACTGATTTATTCTTTATTCAAATAATGGAACCATTAAGTACATCGGACGAAACTGCCAAGCATGACGCGGTAGCTCCTGAGCAGGAGACAAAGTGGTATGTTTTGCGCGTAGTTAGTGGCAAAGAGCGAAAAGTTAAAGAATACCTCGATAAAGAAGTTAACAGAAGCGGATGGAGTGAGACAATCAAGCAGGTGTTTTTACCAATGGAAAAGGTGTACAAGGTACAGAATGGTAAAAAAGTAATGCGTGAAAAGAACTACTTCCCCGGATATGTAATGATTGAGGTGAGCGGAGGCAAACTTGCGGATGATATTGTTCAACACGTAAGCAGTGTAAGCAACGTCATGCACTTTCTGACTGATGGAAAGGGATCGAAAGGAAACATCATTTCATTGCGCAAAGCTGAGGTCAATAAAATGCTCGGTAAAGTGGATGAGATGAATGATCAGGGTATTGTGATGAACGAACCATTTATCGTAGGAGAAACGATCAAAATTATTGAAGGTCCTTTTAACGACTTTAATGGGGTTATCGAAGAGGTTAACGACGAAAAGAAGAAGCTGAAAGTTACCGTTAAAATCTTTGGACGTTCTACCCCGGTCGAACTAAACTATATGCAGGTAGAAAAACTTAGTTAGACTAAAAAATATCTTTACTTTAGAGAGCCGCAGTTCAAACTGTGGCTTTTTCGTTACTGTCAAACTTCCTTTATGAAAAAGCTTTTTACGATCTTCTTACTTTTATCGGCAGTTGTAACCGTTTCGGCGCAACCTCCAAAAGGCCCAGCAAACCCTGGAATGAACTTTGGCGAAAAGGTGCAAGCAGCTGATGCAATCAACGTGAACGATCTCGAAAAGGTAATTACCTCTGAAGAGGTGAAAACGGTTAAAATCAAGGGCAAAGTTACCGATGTGTGCACGATAGAAGGGTGTTGGTTGAAAATGGAAACTGCAAAAGGAAAGATGATGGTAAAAATGAAAGATCACGCCTTTCTTGTACCAACAGACCTGAATGGAAAGAATATAGTTGTTGACGGGACAGCCAGGATGAGTGTAACCTCAGTAAAGCAATTACAGCATTATGCGGAAGATGCAGGCAAAAGCAAAGCGGAGATCGCCAGGATCACCGAACCTAAAAAAGAGATCATTGTGGACGCAAAGGGCGTACTTGTGCTATAATCTCAGCAGTACGTCCATTTATTATTAGTATACCTTTCCAAGGGGATTTCTACAGAAGGGTTTATTTTTCTGATATCCCTTACTTATTAGCCGTTAAGTTGACTCGAATAGCAATAGTCCGTATCATCACTGACTCTAAATCGATGTTTGTGTAATTCGATTCAACTGCAATCAGTAATCGAATTGCAAATGTGTGTTCAGACGAAATTCGTTGCTATATTATGCCTGAAATATCAGGTAAGTTCATCTTTGTATGAGAAAAACTCCTACCTTCGCGATCCCAAAAAAGTTCGAATAGAATCTATTGTATTTGGGAGTTCTGTTATGTTGACAGGACGCTACTACCAAAAAATTAAATTATGGCAAAAGAAATTACAGGCTATGTAAAGTTGCAGTGTAAAGGAGGCCAGGCAAATCCGGCACCTCCGATCGGACCTGCACTAGGTTCAAAAGGCCTAAACATCATGGAGTTCTGCAAACAATTTAATGCAAGAACCCAGGACAAGATGGGCAAGGTTCTCCCTGTTCTGATCACCGTATATGGTGACAAATCTTTCGATTTTGTTATCAAGACCCCACCGGCCGCAGTTCAATTATTAGAAGCAGCTAAGCTTCAAAGTGGTTCTAAAGAGCCTAACCGTAACAAAGTAGGTAAGGTAAGCTGGGACCAGGTTGAAGCAATCGCCAAAGACAAAATGAGCGATCTTAACTGCTTTACTCCTGAAAGCGCCATGAAAATGGTTGCTGGTACTGCTCGCAGCATGGGCTTAACCGTTGATGGTCAGGCTCCATGGGATAAATAATTGATCAATTCCTAAAAGAATCAAAATGGCAATCACAAAAAAAAGAAAAGCTGTAGCAGCTAAGGTCGATAAAAACAAGGTCTATTCACTAAATGACGCTTCATCATTGGTGAAAGAAGTAAATTGTACAAAGTTTGACAGTTCAGTAGACCTGCACATAAAACTTGGAGTTGACCCTAAGAAAGCAGATCAACAGGTTCGTGGAACTGTTACCCTTCCTCATGGAACTGGTAAGACGAAAAGAGTATTGGTATTATGTACTCCGGATAAAGAGGCAGATGCAAAAGCAGCCGGAGCTGATTATGTTGGATTAGATGAATTTATTCAGAAGATAGAAGGTGGTTGGACTGACGTAGATGTGATCGTGGCAACGCCTTCCGTTATGCCAAAGATTGGTAGACTTGGAAAGGTTCTCGGTCCTCGTAACCTGATGCCAAATCCTAAAACTGGTACAGTTACAAACGACGTAGCTGCAGCAGTAAACGAGGTTAAAGGTGGTAAAATCGCATTTAAGGTTGATAAGGCTGGTATTGTTCACGCATCTATCGGACGTATCTCCTTTACTCCGGATAAACTTGCAGCGAACAGTTCTGAGTTTATCAGCGCAATCATCAAGCTGAAGCCTTCTGCATCAAAAGGAACTTACCTAAAAGGGGTGAGCATGGCAACGACTATGAGTCCGGCAATTCCTGTTGATACCAAACCATTAATCTAAAGCGTTGGGCGGGATCGGGGTACTGAATTCCTAATGGTACTCTATCGCTGAACACAAACATAGCGTCATGACTAAAGATCAAAAAAATGAAGCCATTGAAGTTCTCAAAGAGAAATTCAATCAATATAACAACTTTTACATCACCAACACTGAGGCACTAAGCGTTGCCCAGGTGAATAAATTGCGCCGGATCTGTTTCGACAAGAACGTAGAGATGAAGGTTGCAAAGAATACCCTTATCCGCAAAGCGCTTGAAGGAATTGATTCTGCACGGTATTCAGGTGTTTTTGATAGCCTTAACGGCGTAACTGCTTTATTATTCAGTGAAAATGCAAAGGAGCCTGCGATGATCATCAGCAGCTTCCGTGCAGAAAATAAAGGTGAAAAGCCTGTTCTTAAAGCTGCGTTTATCGACACCGATGTATTTGTTGGTGACGATCAACTTGAAGCACTTAAAACCCTTAAGAGCAAGCAAGACCTTATTGGTGAAATCATTGGCTTACTGCAATCTCCTGCGAAAAACGTTATTAGTGGTCTTAATGCAGGTGGTAAACTTGCCAGCCTTATTAAAGCACTGGAAGATCGCGGACAAGCAGAATAACGAAATATTTTCAACTTATTAGCTCAAGCCTGGGAGCTGATACCCAAATTTTTTTAATATATCCGCCGGAGCACAGGCAATGAAGGCGGAAAAAATTTGAAACAATGGCAGATTTAAATGCATTCGCAGAACAACTCGTGAACTTAACCGTGAAAGAGGTTAATGAACTCGCAAAAATTTTGAAAGACACATACGGCATCGAACCTGCTGCTGCTGCAGTTGCTGTAGCTGCTGGCCCTGCTGCCGGAGCTGCTCCTGCTGCTGAAGAAAAGACAGCATTTGATGTTGTACTTAAAAGTGGTGGCGCTAACAAACTTCAGGTTGTAAAGATTGTTAAAGATCTTACCGGACTTGGTTTGAAAGAAGCTAAAGACCTGGTTGATGGTGCACCAAAGCCAATCAAAGAAGGTATACCTAAAGCAGAAGCTGATGACATCGTAGCTAAATTGAAAGAAGCTGGTGCTGATGTTGAAGTAAAGTAATCTTTGATAAAGATTGATTAAAGGCCGGTTTATACCGGCCTTTCGTTTTTCTGGTTTTAACGTTTGTTTATCCCATTTAATTAAAATGGGATAAAATTGTTTTTTGTGTGTACTACTACTATCTTACCTTTGCGTTCCTTTAATTTCAGGCTAGTTAGCGAAATCATTTAGAGACTTGATAATCAATTTACTAACATATTGACTATCAAGGTACTGAAGAATGTCTTGTTGTTCTTCAGATTTTTTGATTAAAACCGGTTAAAATAAAATATGTCCTCAACTAAAGTTCAGAACAGGGTCAGTTTCGGAAAAATTAAAAATTTATCTGAAACTCCTGACCTACTCGACATTCAGTTACAATCATTTCAAGACTTCTTTCAGCTCGAAACTACGCCAGATAAGCGTAACGTAGAAGGGTTGTTCCGCGTGTTCAAGGAAAATTTTCCTATTAACGACACCCGCAACATCTTTATGCTGGAGTTTCTTGATTATTTTATCGACCCCCCAAGATATTCTATAGACGAATGTATGGAACGGGGCTTGACCTATGCTGTTCCACTCAAAGCGAAACTGAGGCTCAGCTGTAATGATGAGGAACACGTAGATTTTCAAACTATTGTTCAGGATGTGTTCCTGGGTAATATTCCTTATATGACACCAAGAGGCACCTTTGTTATCAATGGTGCAGAACGCGTTGTAGTAAGCCAGCTGCATCGTTCACCTGGTGTATTTTTTGGTCAGTCTGTTCACCCGAATGGAACCAAAATCTATTCTGCTCGTGTTATTCCTTTTAAAGGTGCATGGATGGAGTTTGCAACAGACATTAATAACGTCATGTATGCATACATTGACAGGAAGAAGAAGTTTCCTGTAACAACCTTACTTCGTTCAATAGGTTTCGAAACCGATAAAGACATTCTTGAGCTTTTTGGAATGGCGGATGAAGTAAAGGCGGAAGCTAAACAACTCGAAAACTTTTTAGGGAAGAAACTTGCTGCACGTGTACTTCGCACCTGGGTTGAGGACTTTGTTGACGAAGATACCGGAGAGGTTGTTTCTATTGAGCGGAACGAAGTTGTGATGGAGCGTGATACGATTCTTGATGAGAGCGCAATTGCAACCATCAGCGAGATGGATGTAAAAAGTGTTTTTATTCAAAAAGAGGAAATGAGTGGAGACTATTCCATCATTTACAACACCCTAAATAAAGATACCAGTAACAGTGAACTGGAAGCTGTTCAACATATTTACCGCCAGTTGAGGGGAGCAGATGCACCCGATAATGAAACCGCCCGCGGTATTATTGATAAATTGTTCTTTAGCGACAAGCGTTACGATCTTGGTGAGGTTGGCCGGTATAAGATTAACCGGAAACTGGGTCTTGGCTTCCCGATTGAGAAAAAAGTGCTGACCAAGGAAGACATTATCGAGATCATCAAATACCTGGTTCGCCTTACCAACAGCAAAGCAGAGATAGACGACATTGATCACCTGAGTAATCGTCGTGTTCGTACCGTCGGGGAGCAGCTGTATGCTCAATTTGGTGTAGGTCTCGCACGTATGGCCCGTACCATTCGCGAAAGAATGAACGTCCGGGATAACGAGGTATTTACCCCGGTTGACCTGATTAATGCAAGAACCCTTTCCTCTGTTATTAACTCGTTCTTTGGTACTTCACAGCTTTCGCAGTTTCTTGACCAGACAAACCCCTTAAGTGAAATCACGCATAAAAGGCGTATTTCAGCACTTGGCCCCGGAGGCTTGAGTCGTGAAAGAGCAGGTTTTGAAGTTCGTGACGTTCACTACAGTCACTACGGCCGTCTTTGTACGATTGAAACACCGGAAGGACCAAACATTGGTTTGATCTCTACCCTTTGTGTTCACGCAAAGATTAATGAGATGGGCTTTATCGAGACGCCTTACCATAAAGTGAACAATGGTAAAGTGGATATGAAAACCCTGACCTTCCTGAGCGCTGAGGAGGAGGATTTGAAGAAAATCGCACAGGCAAGTTCCCCTTTGAATGATAAAAGCGAGTTTGCTGAAGATAGGGTTGTAAGCCGTCAGACCGGTGACTTTCCAATTCTTGATAAAGGTGAAGTGGAGTATATGGACGTCGCGCCAAACCAGATTGTTGGTTTGAGTGCTTCCCTTATCCCGTTCCTTGAGCATGATGATGCCAACCGTGCATTGATGGGCTCGAACATGCAACGCCAGGCTGTGCCACTTATTCGTCCGGAAGTGCCTATCGTTGGTACAGGATTGGAGGGTAAGGCTGCCCGCGATGCACGTATTCAAATACATGCTGAAGGTGATGGTGTTGTTGAGTTTGTGGATGCTAAGGAGATACACGTACGATACAAACGTAACGAGCAACAAAAACTCGTTTCTTTTGAAGAGGACCTGATTATTTATAAGCTTACCAAGTTCATCAAAACAAACCAGGCTACCTGTATCAACCTTCGTCCGTCTGTAAAGAAGGGGCAAATCGTAAAAGAAGGCGACTTTCTTACCGAAGGTTATGCGACACGGGATGGTGAGTTGGCGCTGGGTAGAAACCTGAAAGTGGCTTTCATGCCTTGGAAGGGTTACAATTTCGAGGATGCCATCGTGATCAATGAAAAGGTTGTTCGTGAGGATTGGTTTACATCTGTGCACATTGAAGAGTTTGAACTTGAGGTAAGGGATACTAAACTTGGTGAAGAGGAATTAACGCCTGATATTCCAAACGTTTCGGAAGAAGCAACCAAGGATCTTGACGAACATGGTATTATCCGTATCGGCGCACAGATCAAGGAAGGTGATATTATTATTGGTAAGATAACCCCGAAAGGAGAAAGCGATCCAACACCGGAAGAGAAACTATTGCGTGCAATCTTTGGTGATAAGGCCGGTGATGCTAAAGATGCTTCGCTGAAAGCGCCAAGTGGAACCGAAGGTGTTGTAATCGACAAAAAGCTTTTCCAGAGAGCCAAGAAAGATAAAAACACAAAGGTTCGTGAGAAGGCCATCCTGGAGAAAATTGAGAAGGTTCACGAGAAAAACGAAGCCGACATCCTGGAGGTGCTACTTGAAAAATTGCAAACCCTTGTTAAGGACAGACCGTCACAAGGCGTAAGCAACAATTTCGGTGAAGTACTAATCGGAAAAGGTGCCAAGTTCAATCAAAAGAACTTGTCGCAAATCGACTTCCAGAATGTTAATCCATTGGGTTGGACCGGTGACGCGAAGGTTGATGACCAGATTAATACCTTGTTGCACAATTACAACATCAAGTACAACGAAGAACTTGGTCGGTACAAGCGGGAAAAGTTCAACATCTCCATTGGTGATGAATTGCCTGCGGGAGTTCTGAAACTTGCTAAGGTTTACATGGCTGTAAAGCGTAAACTGAAAGTAGGTGATAAGATGGCCGGACGTCACGGAAATAAAGGTATTGTTGCGAAGATCGTTCGTGCTGAAGACATGCCTTTCCTTGAAGATGGAACCCCGGTTGACATTGTACTAAACCCACTAGGTGTACCAAGCCGTATGAACCTTGGTCAGATTTACGAAACAGTACTTGGTTGGGCAGGTGAGAAATTAGGTGTTCGCTTCGCGACCCCGATCTTTGACGGTGCAACTACTGAGGAAATTGCAGATAAAATCAACGAAGCTGGTTTGCCGAGCTTTGGTCATACTTACCTGTATGATGGTGAAACGGGTGACCGTTTTGACCAGAAGGCTACCGTGGGTATCATCTACATCATCAAACTTCACCACATGGTTGATGACAAGATGCACGCACGTTCGATCGGGCCATACAGCTTGATTACCCAGCAACCTTTGGGTGGTAAAGCGCAGTTTGGTGGTCAGCGTTTTGGTGAGATGGAGGTTTGGGCACTTGAGGCGTATGGTGCATCAAATATTTTGCAGGAATTGCTTACGCTTAAGTCGGATGACATCATTGGTCGTGCGAAAACTTATGAAGCAATCGTGAAGGGTGAAAACATACCACGTGCCGGTATCCCGGAGTCGTTTAATGTATTGGTTCACGAATTAAGAGGTTTGGGTCTCGATCTGAAATTTGATTAGTCCAGCTTATATATAGAAAACAGGTGAAGCCACTTCGGTGGTTTTACCTGTTTTATTAGTTCTCTGCTCTGATATCAAACATCTTCCTGGAATTAATTGTTGACAACTGGTTTGGAAGGTTTTTTCTTACAGGTGCCCGCTGACCTGGAAACAAACGCTGAAGTGTGCGACGCAACGATGTTGGTCAAAGTACTGAAGGCGGTAACAAAAAATTAAATTCGTAAATACGATATGGCTATTAAAAAAGATAATCGTCCGAGGCCTACATTTTCAAAAATAACCATCGGATTGGCTTCACCTGATAGCATTTTGGAGAAAAGCTACGGGGAAGTTTTAAAGCCGGAGACCATCAACTATCGCACGTACAAGCCAGAAAGAGATGGCCTGTTTTGCGAGCGGATTTTTGGTCCGGTTAAGGATTACGAATGTGCGTGTGGAAAATATAAGCGTATCCGTTACAAGGGGATTGTATGTGATCGTTGTGGGGTTGAGGTAACGGAAAAGAAGGTGCGTCGCGAAAGAATGGGGCACATAAAACTGGTTGTTCCTGTTGTACACATCTGGTATTTCAAATCTCTTCCAAATAAGATTGGATACCTACTGGGCATGAGCTCTAAAAAACTCGAAACAATCGTTTACTACGAGCGTTTTGTGGTTATTCAGTCCGGGATCCGTGCAGATAAGGGGCAGAACTTTGGAGACCTCCTGACTGAAGAAGAATACCTGGATATATTGGATGCTTTGCCAAAAGACAACCAATACCTTCCTGATGAGGACCCGAATAAGTTTGTTGCAAAGATGGGTGCTGAAGCGGTTCATGATCTGTTACAAAGAATTGACCTTGACCAGCTTTCATTTGATCTTAGAAATGCAGCTGCAAATGAAACTTCACAACAACGTAAGGCGGATGCGCTTAAGCGTTTAAGTGTTGTGGAGGCTTTCCGGGATGCTAATACCCGCATCACCAACCGTCCGGAATGGATGGTTATGCAATATATTCCGGTAATCCCACCAGAATTGCGCCCGCTTGTTCCATTGGACGGTGGCCGTTTTGCGTCATCCGACCTTAATGACCTTTACCGCAGGGTGATCATTCGTAACAACCGTTTAAAGCGTTTGTTGGAGATTAAAGCCCCCGAGGTGATCCTGAGGAACGAAAAACGTATGCTCCAGGAAGCAATTGACAGCTTATTTGATAACTCACGTAAATCCAATGCTGTTAAAGCTGAAGGTGGACGTGCTTTGAAATCGCTGAGTGATGTGCTGAAAGGAAAGCAGGGACGTTTCCGCCAGAACTTGTTGGGTAAGCGTGTTGACTACTCAGGACGTTCGGTAATTGTGGTTGGACCAGAAATGAAAATCCACGAATGTGGACTGCCAAAAGATATGGCGGCTGAGCTGTTTAAACCATTTATCATCAGGAAACTGATCGAAAGGGGTATTGTAAAAACAGTTAAGTCAGCAAAGAAACTTGTAGACAAGAAAGAAGCGGTAATCTGGGATATACTTGAGAATATTCTCAAAGGTCACCCGGTGATGCTTAACCGGGCTCCAACACTACACCGTTTGTCAATCCAGGCCTTTCAGCCAAGATTGATCGAAGGTAAAGCGATACAACTTCACCCACTGGTAACAACATCATTCAACGCCGACTTCGACGGTGACCAGATGGCGGTACACGTACCACTAAGCCATGCTGCGATCCTCGAGGCCCAGTTGCTGATGCTTTCTTCGCACAACATCCTGAACCCTCAAAATGGTACCCCAATTACCCTGCCTTCGCAGGACATGGTTCTTGGACTGTATTATATAACAAAGGGAAGAAAGAGTACTGACGAGGTGAAGGTTAAAGGTGAAGGCAAAGCTTTCTATTCCATGGAAGAGGTAATCATTGCTTACAACGAGAAGCAAGTTGACCTCCATGCACACATCAAAGTAAGAACTACAGTTAGAAGCGATAAGGGTGAATTGAGCCTGAAGCTGATTGATACCACTGTTGGTAGAATTCTCTTCAACCAGTTCGTACCAAAAGAAGTAGGTTTTGTTAATGCACTACTTACCAAAAAGAGCCTTCGCGAGATCATTGGTGATATCATCAAAATCACCGACGTTCCTAAAACCGCGAAGTTCCTGGATGATATCAAAACCCTGGGCTTCCGCATGGCGTTCAAGGGCGGGTTGTCGTTCAATATCAATGACCTGATTATCCCGGCTGTGAAAGAGCAATTGCTCGACCAGGCCAAAACCGAGGTTGACGAGGTTTGGGATAACTACAACATGGGTTTGATTACCAATAACGAGCGGTACAATGGTATCATCGATATCTGGTCAAGGGTGGATACACGTATTACGGAAACGCTTATTCGCGAGATGGCGGCAGATAAACAGGGCTTCAACTCTGTGTACATGATGCTCGATAGCGGTGCGCGTGGTAGTAAGCAACAGGTTAAACAGCTTGCAGGTATCAGGGGTTTGATGGCTAAGCCTCGTAAGAGCGGTAGCTCGGGTAACGAGATCATCGAAAACCCGATCCTTTCTAATTTTAAAGGCGGACTGAACGTATTGGATTACTTCATCTCTACCCACGGTGCCCGTAAGGGTCTTGCGGATACAGCCTTGAAAACGGCGGATGCCGGTTACCTGACGCGGCGTTTGGTTGACGTTGCTCAGGATGTGGTAATTACAGAAGAGGATTGCGGAACACTGAGGGGTATTGCAACCAGTGCTTTAAAAGATAATGAGGACGTAGTTGAACCATTGTTTGATCGTATTCTGGGTAGAACATCCCTGCACACTGTGCTTAACCCCGTTACAGACGAGGTAATTGTAACTGCAGGTACCATCATAGACGATGAAATTGCAAAAAGTATAGACGAAGCTGGTATCGAGACTGTCGAGATCCGTTCCGTGCTGACTTGCGAAAGCAAGCGTGGTGTGTGTGTAAGGTGCTACGGTAAAAACCTGGCTACGGGCTACACTGCTCAGCGTGGTGATGCCGTTGGTATCATCGCTGCACAGTCAATCGGTGAACCTGGTACACAGTTGACCCTGCGTACGTTCCACGTGGGTGGTGTTGCGGGATCTGCGTCGGTTGAAAATACCCTGAACGCTAAGTTCGACGGTACCGTTCAGTTTGATGGTTTGAGAACCGTTGACATGGTGAATAATGAGGGTGATAAAGTGAAAGTGGTTATTGGTCGTACGGGTGAGGTGCGGATTATGGACGTGAAAAACGACCGTTTGCTGATCACCAACAACGTACCATACGGCGCAACGTTGCAAGTGAAAGATGGTCAGAAAGTAGCCAAAGGTGAAGCCATCTGTTCATGGGATCCATTTAATAACGTCGTAGTATCGGAAATCCCAGGTACTATTAAGTTCGAGAACATCATTGATGGTGTTACGTTCCGTGAACAAGCTGATGAACAAACCGGTCACCGCGAGAAAGTGGTAATCGAAACAAAAGATAAAACAAAAATTCCTGCCCTTATTGTTGAAGGCACGAAGGAAACCAAGCTTTATAACCTGCCCGTTGGCTCGCACATCGTGCTTGATGAAGGTGATGAGGTTAAACAAGGACAGGTGCTGGTGAAAATTCCAAGGGTTCTCGGTAAACTCCGGGATATTACCGGGGGTCTTCCAAGGGTTACCGAGTTGTTTGAAGCACGTAATCCAAGCAACCCTGCTGTGGTTTCCGAGATTGATGGTGTGGTTAGCTTTGGTAACATCAAACGTGGTAACCGCGAGATCATCGTGGAAGCGCGTGACGGTGTCATCAAAAAATACCTTGTTCCGCTTACCCGCCAAATCCTTGCACAGGATGGTGACTTCGTAAAAGCAGGAACACCGTTGTCAGATGGTTCGACCGCTCCGGCCGATATACTCGCTATTCGTGGACCGTTTGCGGTTCAGGAGTACGTAGTAAATGAGATCCAGGAAGTTTACCGTTTACAAGGTGTGCGTATCAACGACAAACACATTGAAGTGATCGTTCGCCAGATGATGAAAAAGGTTGAGATCCAGGATCCGGGAGATACGAGGTTCCTTGAAGGTGACACTGTTGACCGTATTGAGTTCAACGAGGAGAACGACTTTATTTTTGACAAGAAGGTAATTGTTGATGGGGGCGAAAGCACCAAGTTGAAGGCGGGACAGATTGTTAGCCTGAGAGAGGTAAGGGAAGAAAACTCAATCCTGCGTAGAAGCGACCGTAAATTGGTTGAATTCCGCGACGCTCAATCGGCGACATCTTCACCACTGCTTCTTGGTATCACGAAGGCTTCACTAGGTGTGCAAAGCTGGATTTCAGCGGCATCGTTCCAGGAGACTACGAAAGTACTCAGCTCCGCAGCCATCATGGGTAAAACTGATGATATGCTCGGTTTGAAAGAAAACGTAATTACCGGTCATGCAATACCTGCAGGTACCGGCTTAAGAGAGTTCGAGAACATGATTGTCGGTAGTAAAGAAGAATATGAATTGTTGGCGACTGCACGTGAAGCAATGAATTTCGACGAAGAAGAATAAGGCAGTCTAATGAATGTATGAAAGCAGGAGGCGTAAAAACCTCCTGCTTTTTTTATGCCTTTAGCTACGATGGCCTGCTACAGATGAGTTAGGTCAACGATAAATTAGTCCTTGTCAATACAGGACTGCACACGTAAACATAAACGTTTGTGCCTGCCGGTCCGGGTTGAAATCCACTACCTTACCAGGATTGAATCCAGGCGATAAAATTGCTGAAGGATCCTTCTCCCCGCCCTGCTTTGTAATTCATCTCCTAAAAATAAAAAACCTGGCTTTTGCTGAAACAGGTTTTGAAGAGTACCAGGGGCATGCTGATAGCGCCCGGCGACATAATGCCTCGCGGCATTGTCGTAAGTGCTGACAAGTACAACCTGGCCTCCAGGCTTGAAAGCAGCAGCAGTAAGCTCCTTTTTCCGTGCTTCCATTACAGCGTTGTAAACGGGAGCAGTTGCAAGATTAACATATGCCTCTTTAAGGTAAAGGTTGCACAATAAGCCAACAGCAAAGGCCGATATAATGAAAGATCGATTTTTAGAATTGGCCGGTGTAATATCAAGCGGCTTCGCATTCAGTCCTTCTGTAAAGCTTAATAAAAGTAGGAGCAGGAGCGTGGAGCAGATGACAGGATTAATATACCTTCCCGGTATGTTCCCCCCGTTTAATCCGGAAACCGCGACAGCTAACGAAGCAATAACAAAGCTGATAATTATAGCAGGTAATAACCATCGTTTGGATTGAAAAACCATTAACAAGGCCGGTTTCTGTACAATTGGCCTCCTTTGATTTGCATACAAAAAAACAAAAGTAAAAACAAGCCAGCTTAAAGGGTTTTTACCGATTGACCAGGTGATCGCTGCAAGCTGGTACAAAACGACTGCGAAACCGCTCATTATTCCTTTTGAAGCTACCATAGCAAACCGCGACGCATTGCCCGGTGAAAGCAAGACGATAAGGGTGCTGATCGCGTAAGCGCAGATGCTTGCAAGCAGGAGGGGTTGCGATTTTTTGTGTGCGCCCGCAAGCCATGCGAGTATAAAAATCGCGGCCTGAACAACAATGAACAATTCGTTAAAGCCAACGATCAGAAAAATCAGGAGGGGTATTAGAAAGTGCCTTGACCTGGAAACGGTCGGATCTGTTGGTCCAAAAAACCGCAACCAGAGTCCAATTTGCAATTGCACAAGTATCATCGGCAGGTGATAAGTAATTGAACTGCTAAACCAAAACAAATAGGTAGATAATTCAATAGTCGAACAGTATTGTAGCGCAACAACCAATGCAACAATAAGCAGCCGGTACTTACGCAAGCTGTCATTGTCAGGTACAAAACGTCTTACACAAGCCAGTACAAACCAAATGCTCACAAAATCCAGCAGAATAAGTAAAAGCGTGTGCAGGTAATAGTGATCGTACAAAAAGTGCTTCAGAACGAATAACGAGCCGGTAAATGTAGCCACAAACCGGCCACCCCAATTTTCGTAGATGAATTGTTGGTACTGCAAAAAGCCTTTGGTATCCAGGTGAGTGGCGCAAACAAAGTCATCCGATGTTGGATGGTTGAAAAACGGCAGGATAAGGAGGGGGGCAAAAAAAACGAAAACAGCAACCACCGCGAAAATAAGTACAGGGTGAAACAGCCCCTGCTTACTTCGGGTCAAATCGGAGATATGCTTCATTTTTATAGGGTTCAGTTTTGCACCGCTTAGCTGCAGCAGGCTACAATAGGGCTGGTGTTCGGCTTGCACCGAACACAGTGTAATTTATTGGCTTTTACGCTTCATGCAATTATGATTGAAAATGTGGGATAGCTAGTATGCAGGAAGAAGAAGACACACCCGGTTTCTAAAATCATCGGGCCAGCCCACATGAAGGTAGATCTCGATAACTTATTTTTGGAGATGCATTTTGTTCCGCGGAAATAACAGTGATCCTACACATCGAAATGCTTTGCTGCCAATGCCTTACTTAAAGGCTTTTTGGCTTCTGGCAGAAGTGCATATGGCATCATCGTTGCGTCGCAATACGTTCATCGGCAAACCATTGTTTTAGCCAGGCACTCTAACGAAAAAGACTTTGCGGGGAGACGAATCGCTTACATCTTGAAACCGGCAAAACAGCTTCCATCTACTTAGTACCTTACTGACAGGAAACCTTCGGTAAGATCTGCAACAGGGGTTGTTGAACCAGCAGGTTGCGCACGTAAGGTGAAATTTGCCCTGATCCGTTTGACAGCGGGATTATTTTCCAAAACCTGCAGCGTCCCTGTACTTGCCTGGTATCTGGCTGCACCATCTACAAACTCAGCTGTATACAACCCGGGAGCCGCGGTAAAGCTATAACTGCCTGGGGTGATATTGGCAGGAAGTATTATGGTAACGTTTCTCGACCTGGTGGAATTCGAAGCTTTTATAACCAGGTTGTCAATCGGCAATGTGGGCGCAGGTTCAAAGTTGACACTATTAAAGATGTCAAGCCCAAATTGTATCTGGCCGGTAGCACTATAATGAACCCAGTCCTGTAACGGGTAATTGTCGCAATTGATCATGGTTGCATTGTTTGCGGGGTTGGCACAATACGCCTGTTGTGCGGTACGAACAATGTCCTTAAACGGATAGCCTGTGGGTGCGAAAATCCTCCCAATCACTTTCTTGTAGGGACCACTCGCCAGGTTGTATTTTGTTACAAATTGCTGCCATTTGCCTTCGAACGCGTTGAAAAAAGTTGTTAAGTTGGCCAGATACGCATTAGCATCCGCAACCAGCAAACCATCGTCTTCCCCCTGCATGAAGATAAAACCTTTCAATTCCGGCTTTTTACCAGCGGCTACGGCCTGGTCTATTGCAAGCGTAAGCCACTGATCGAACTGTTGCCAGGTACCACCTGCGGTGTGTTGGGGCGCACCGGCAACAGGTGGTTTCCAGTCGGTAGCAATGGTTGTTCCACCCTTGCCCAACTTAAACAGCAGTCGCTCCCTATTATCTCTATTGTTCATGTTCAGGAATAAGGAGGCCTCAGGCCCAAATTGTGCGCGGTCAACATAGTTTTCACACATTGTATTATTACCAACGTGTAAAGGCTGCCAGGTTGTTGAAAACGCCGCCACCCCAGGGTTCCAGATGCTGGTATTCGGAATGGCCCTCCGGTAGATGGCAGTTTCCTGTGGTGTCATGTCTTTTGCTGAGCACCACCCTGTGTTCGATTGCCCGACAATGATGTAAAATGGAATGTTTGCCGACGGGATTGGAGCTACCATTGCCGCAGAAACCGTATCAGGGTCCAGAGCCGATCCATTGACGTTTACCTTCAACGTATCGGCTGGTGCAGCAGGCGCCGTAGCAGTAAACGGAATGCTGGTAAAAACACCCATAGAAATGGCTCGTTCTGACTTGTCGGTCGTGCGAAAAACCCTGAACTCAAAGGTTCCTGAAATTGTTTTCCGTACCGTATCTATTGATGTTACCCGGACATTGCCGGGTTGGAAGTTTGCCGAAGGAGCCTGGTTAGATTGGAATAACAATGGAGGTGAAACGATACTATCTTCGAAGCTGGCTACATTTAACCCGGCACCAGTTGGTGAAATGGTATAATTGTGAACTCCGGAATCAACAAGCGAGATGGTAAGAAACTTCCTGTTATTGCTTGTTCCTTTAATGGTGAGCATTCGTGGAGCAACTGGGCTTGCCTGGGTAAAAGCCGCAGCATAATGGTTATCAGCTACCCACCTACTGCCATTTACATTAGCCTCAAAAGGAGCGGGTCGGGCGGGGGGTGCCTGTAATATGTCTTCAGAAAGTTCTTTTTGACAGGCAACAAAGGTAAATGCTAAAAGAATTGGTAATAGCCGAAAGCGTTTCAGGAAATGATAATTCATTGGATTGTGAATAGAGGATTAGAATATTGTTCAGTCAAAAAAAAGACTAAAGCCGAAGTTCAGTTGGAGTATAAAGCCTGTCTAGTGGATCAGGGTACGGAGTAGTACAAATCTAATAAAAGCCAGATGCAACTGTTGTTAAATAATCAAATAAATAAAAAACAATGGGACGATTGCATCCAAAAAGCTGCGGATGGTTTGATTTATTCCACCAGCCTGTACCTGGATCATCTTTCGCCGGGATGGGTTGGCCTAACGGCTCATGATTACTCATGGATTATGCCATTGACCAGGCGCCGCAAATTTGGCATTGAGTACCTGTACCAGCCATCCTTTTTACAACAATCGGGGGTATTTGTTTGTGACCCCGGCATAGCCATTCCCTGGGAGAAAATAGACCAATTCCTTAAGGCACATTATCATTTCTGGGAAATCAACCTGCGGCCGGGGGCCTATGGTAAGTTCAAGGGTGCACAGTACCGAAAGGCAAACAATTTTGTACTCCATTTGGATCGTGAATACCAGGATATCCAAACCGGGTACTCCGGCGCTTTTAGGAAAAATCTGAAGCGGGCGGGCAATGCGGAACTTATTTATACCGAAAAACTGGATTACCAATCATGTATCAGGCTGTATCATCAGTACTATGGCAGTCGTATGCCACACGTTAGCGGTACCGATTACAGGAACTTTGGGCGGTTGTGCGAGTACCTTTATCAATCCGGCGGCCTTTATTGCCGTGGTGTCGCAAACGGGTCGGGCGAGTTAATGGCAGCCATATTGTTACTTGCCGATAACCGCCGCTTGTACAACCTCATGAATATCACGTTGCAAAAAGGTAAGCTTAACCAAAGCAACCACTTTCTATTTGACCAGCTTATAAGGGAGTTCCAGGGAAGTGGGAAGATATTAGACCTGGAAGGTTCCGATCTTGCAGGGGTTCAGCAATTTTACGAAGGCATGGGTTCAACGAATGAGCCTTATTGTAAGATCAAATACAATGGACTTCCATGGCCAATACGATGGCTAAAAAAGTGAGTTGTCTTGCAGGATTTTACCGGCAACAACCAGGTCAATTGGTCTCGTGATCTTAAGGTTCTGGTGTTCTCCTTCTATCAGGTGCACTTTTTCACCCGAGTATTCAACTACCGTCGCCTCATCAGTAAATTGAGGTTGATAAGGCATCTGAAAGGCGTTGAGCAGGAGGGATGACTGGAAGGTTTGTGGGGTCTGAATGATCCTTACATGATTGCGATCTTCAACACGGTGCTCCCCATTTACTTCAATCCTTATTGAATCTGTTGCTGCTACTGCCGGAATAGCGCTGCCTAAGGAAAGCGCCTGCCCGTAACACCTTGTAATCAGGTCCTTACTGACGAGGCACCGAACTGCATCGTGTACAAATACGATTGAAGGAGATGATACGAGCTCCAGCCCATTTTTTACGGATTCAAAACGGGTTTCTCCCCCGGGCTGAAGCTTAACCCGGCTACCACCTGCCACTCCGGAAATTATATGCTGACCAACTGTAAGATGTTGCCGGGGAAGAACCAGGATGATCTCCAGGTCAGAAAAGGCTTCAAGAAAGGTAGTAACGGTGTAATACATAACCGGTTTCCCATTCAGTTCAAGAAACTGTTTCGGCAATGTCGTTCCCATTCTTGTTCCTGCACCACCGCCAACGATGACAGCATATTTTCTCATGGGGCAAATATGATTTAATATTGCTGATATATAGCGCCTTAGTCCGGAAAATAGAAAGACCTTTGCATTGCCCGAGTGGGCTGGAATGCTAAAAGTAGTTAGGGTAAATACGATTAGGACACCCGTATAAATGCGGGATTAGAAATGAATTATAAACGTGCTGGTATGATGTTGATACCAACTTAATTGTGTAAGTATCCCTATATTTAGGGGTTTCTATTACCTACTAAACTTTTGACAAGCAATGGTTGAGAAAATACTTGATAACGAAGCGATTGTAGCAATAATCATCCGTTCACAATACAATAATGAAGGGATTGAATTCTTTACGCCGCACAACTTTTCTCAACAGTTAGGTTATATGAGCAGGCCAAAGGGTTATAACGTACAACCCCATACACACCGGATTATTGAGCGTACGGTTACATTAACCCAGGAAGTGCTTTTTGTTAAAAGTGGCAAAGTCAGGATTTCGTTATTTGACAATGATGGCGTTTTTTTGGATGATAAGATTGTTGGCAGCGGTGATGTTATATTACTCGCATCAGGAGGGCATGGTCTTGAGGTTCTGGAAGATGCAGAAATCGTTGAAATCAAGCAAGGCCCTTATAGCGGTGCTGACGACAAAATAAAAATTGGATCAGTAAAAAAACACAATGAAAGTAAAGCCATCATCTAACGCTTTTCAACTCTATAATACCTACTACGATCTTCTATACCAGGATAAGGACTATTTAAAAGAAGGTCAATACGTTTACTCCCTTATTCGCGAATTTAGCCCTGGTGCCCGTTCGATTGTTGAACTTGGAAGTGGTACCGGAAATTACTCAGCGGTATTCTCAGACCTTGGATTTAAGGTCACCGGCATCGAAAAGAGCCAGCCGATGATCGATGTGGCAAATGCAAAAGGTATTCGTGATTTCCATTCACTACAAGGTGACATTGCTGAATTCAATGTTGAAGAAAACTTTGATATAGCAACTTCCCTTTTCCACGTGATTAGTTACCTGACCGAGAATCAGCAGGTGTTGTCTTGCTTTAGGCAGGTTTCGAAGCATTTGAACGCCGGCGGTTTGTTCATATTCGACGTTTGGTACACTCCGGCCGTATACAGCCAGGTACCCGAAACAAGGTATAAAGCTGTTGAAAACGAAGAAGTACATATTACCAGGATTGCCAGGCCGAAAATTAATTTCGATGCAAATACTGTAGACCTTGAGTACCGGCTGATCCTTCAACACAAAAGCAACAATGCGTATGAAGCTATGGAAGAGTTTCACTGCATGCGTCATTTTAGCACCCCTGAGATAAAAATGTTTGCCGAACTTGCCGGTCTGACACTTTTGCGCTCGGAAGAATTTTTAACAGCTAAACAGCCAGGTTCAAACACCTGGGGAGTTTGCTATATTTTGCAAAAGAATGCATAGGAAGGTTCCAGTAAACAGCTTTCTCTTAGGTGGAAATGAAAGAAAGTACCTGACTGAGTGTGTCGACACCGGCTGGATTTCCGGTGAAGGCCCATTTATAGAGAAATTTGAAACAAGCTTTAGCAAGTTTATCGGGAGGCGGTTTGCTACTACAGTGGCTAACGGCTCTGCTGCACTTGACATAGCCATACAGGCAGTCGGTATTTCCCCCGGAGATGAGGTAATTATGCCCACTTTTACGATTATTTCTCCCGCCTTATCGGTAGTGCGGGTTGGGGGTGTGCCCGTGTTGGTGGATAGCGACAGCCGCTCGTACAACATGAATGTCGACGAAATTGAGCGTAAAATTACGAACAAGACGAAGGCAATCATAATGGTCCACATTTACGGATTACCGGTTGAGGTTGATAAGATACTTGCGCTTGCTGAAAAATACCAGTTGAAAGTGATTGAAGATGCTGCAGAAATGCATGCACAAACCTATAAAGGCAAAATGTGCGGAACATTTGGTCATGTAAGTATTTTTAGTTTTTATGCGAATAAACTGATTACATCCGGTGAGGGTGGGATGGTGCTGACCGACGATCCTGAGATAGATAAAACCTGCAGGCGGTTAAAAAACTTAGCTTTCCATCCTGACAAGCCGCGGTTTGTTCACGAAGAAATTGGCTACAACTACAGGATGACCAACATGCAGGCGGCCTTAGGTCTGGCCCAGTTAGAGCAGGTGGAAACCTTCCTTCAACGAAAGCGGGGAATGGGAAAGTACTATAACACGGCCCTGCAATTTTTAGTTCCGCATGGCTATCAGCTACCTTTACCTGCTAATGCTGATGCGGAGAACATTTACTGGGTTTACCCGCTGGTAGCGCCAACTGAAGAAGAAAAAAATAGAGCAGTAGATTACCTTGCAAAACGTGGGATTGGCACCCGGCCATTTTTTTGGTGCATGCATGAGCAACCTCTTTTCATAAATATGAATCTATTTGCTGGCGAGTCGTACCCGGAGTCTGAAAAACTCGCAAGAAGGGGTTTCTATATTCCCAGTGGTGTTGCGCTGGCGGAAGAGGACCTGGAGACGGTCGTTAAAACATTGAGAGATATCTATGAGTAAAATAAGGGTTGGTGTTGTGATAGATGCTGAAAGTGTACCTACAGAAGGAGGTGGGCATGCATATTACAACCGGCTCCTGAAGGGTATCAACGATTTTAGTTTCAATGAAAATGTCGACATCGTAAACGTAGTTTTTTACGCTGGCAAGGTTCCTGAATTACAGCTTACAAAACGCTCGATTTACATCAAAACTGGTTACGGCAGTAAAGCAAAGCGTCCATTCCGGATCCGGGGATTTAAGTATGCCAACCTGTACCTGAACAAAGCCACTTCTTTCCTCAATTTCATTCTTCACACCTTTATTACCAACCGAAATAAAAAGGTTGAAAGAGCTTTACGGGAAAATGGGATAGACCTGCTTTACTATCTTAAGCCGAGGTATGCAGTTCTCAACTTCCCGTTTATCGCAACGCATTGGGATATTGCGCACAGATCAGTATACGCTTTTCCTGAAATGATTATGAATGGTGAGTATGAAGCACGTGAGGAATATTACTTGTACACGCTCAATAAAGCAATGTTTATATTATGTGAGTCTGATACGGGTGCAAAGGAGTTGTTGAATTTTTATGCCCTTTATAAATCAAAGGTTAAAGTTGTTCCGGCATTTGGTGGCAATATCATCAACCTGGAGGTGCCTTCTGACACGCAAAAGACAGTGCTCGACAAATTCGGACTCGTAAACCAGTCGTACTTTCTTTATCCTGCACAATTTTGGGCGCACAAGAATCATTACAATCTGATTGTTGCATTCGCCAAATTGTTGGCCGAACGTAAACAAACCCATTTACAGATGGTGCTTTGCGGCAGCGATAAGGGTAATGCTGCCTACATACAGGAGTTGGTTAACAGCCTCGGCTTAAATGGCCAGGTAAAGTTGCTTGGTTTTGTTCCCGACAGTGATCTTAGTGTTCTGTACCAGAATGCACTTGCGTTAACGATGGCTACTTTCCTGGGACCGACGAATATGCCTTTGATTGAAGCGGCACATCTTAGTTGTCCTGTGTTATGTTCTGATTTGGAGGGACACCGGGAAATCCTTGGTGATCACGCGCTTTATTTTGATCCTGCTGACAGCAACTCCATCAAGCATGCTTTGATACAGGTTTTAGATAACGGTTTCCGTTCGAAACACTCCTTGTCTGCACAGGAATATATCAGGTCTTCCAAGTTTAACCTGTCGAACAGCCTAAGTGAACTTAACGCTATACTGGTCAGCGCAATCTCAATAAGGAGAACCTGGGGACTTAATTTTCTGTTCAAACGGGAAGAGGCTCCAAGTGACTAGGTCATTATTCTTGACTGGAGGAACCATCTTATTTATAGATTGCGACCTCATTTGTACCGTCGCTGCTTTTTACACCCCGGTACATGCCGGCGCTGTTGAATACAAGTGCAGCGTTGCCCTGGTTATCAACCCCAATCAATCCGCCTTCACCTTTCATTTCAACAAGTTTCTTTAGTACAACTTCGTTACATGCGTCAAGGATAGACATATTCTTGTGCTCCATAAGTGCGCTTACCCGGTGTGCAGCAACTGCCCTGATAAAGACCTCGCCATGGCCGGTGCAGCTAATTGCACAAGTCTCATTATTCGCATAGGTACCCGAGCCAATCATCGGACTGTCGCCGATACGGCCGTATTTTTTATTGGTCATCCCGCCTGTGCTCGTTGCGGCAGCGATGTTGCCGTTTACATCACAGGCAACGGCGCCAACCGTACCAAACTTCTTGTCGCGAAGGAGTTCCTCTATTCCCTGGTGGGTGTGATCGAGAGAGTAGTTATCAGAGTCGCGGATTGCTTTCCATTGGTCGTACCTGAACTGTGAAAAGAAGTATTCATCAGGCTCCAGTTTAACGCCTTGCTTAATTGCAAAATCGTTTGCGCCTTTTCCGCTGAGAAAAACATGGTTACTGTTGCGCATTACCTCCATGGCAAGCTCTATTGGGTTGCGCACACTGCGTACTCCGGCCACTGCTCCGGCCTCAAGGTTTTCGCCATCCATTATCGCAGCATCCATTTCCTGCACACCTTTTTTTGTAAAGACCGATCCCCGGCCGGCATTAAAAATGATGTTGTCTTCCAAAACAACTGTTGCGGCCTTAACTGCGTTTACTGCAGATCCGCCTTCCTCCAGTACCGCAAAACCTGCGTTTAAAGCATCTGTCAAGCCATTGAGGTAAGCCTTCTCTAATTCAGGTGTAATGTCTTCTTTAACGATTGTTCCGGCTCCTCCATGAATAACAAGTGTAAGCTTTTGCATGATCTGTTGGTAGTTTGTATATGCGCGAAATTATGGGTTTGTCGCTGCGTCGCTGCTAATAAACTGAATCGGCGCAATAGGGGGCAGACGCTGATACAAAGATAGGATCGTGTTTTTCTGTGGTAAACTGCCAGCATCCTAATCAGGTCAGTAACTCTGTGCATTCGTCGAATAAGCGCTGTTTGTTAATGGCCACTGTGCCAACCTCTTCACATACGAGGCCACCTGCAAGGTTTGCAACAGCAGCTGATAATCGAATGTCGGAAGTGGCAGCAAAAACCAGTGAAGCTACCGCGATGACGGTATCACCAGCTCCACTTACATCGGCAACCTTGCGCACATGTGTGGGAATGATGGTCGCAGAACCGTTTTCCTGGTAGAAAACACCACGTTCTGAAAGCGTGATAAGGGAAATTTTATGTTCCAGCACCTCCTTGAGGCGGCGGTGAATGTCGGGAAGTGCGTCATCGGATAAACCTTCGGGTAGCAGGTTTAAGGCAGCCTTTACTTCGGCAAGGTTGGGTTTAAAAATTGTTGCACCCTTGTAGCTGAAGAAGTTCTTTTGTTTTGGATCAACTGTAACGGGGATTTCAAGTTTGGCGCATAGGTCTAGTATTTCCCGGATTGTTTTTGGTGTAAGCACGCCTTTGTTGTAGTCTTCAAAAATGACCACAGCTGGTTTTTGTTCGTGCACAAAAGCCCGGAATTTTTCGATGAGTTCACTTTCTTCTGCGGGATTGAGGTTAGTGGTAACTTCCGAGTCAAGTCGCATCATCTGCTGGTTACGGCAAATGATCCTCGTTTTGTTGGTAGTTATACGGCTTTCACTCGCAACAAGGTAATTTGTGTCAATCTGGTTTTCTTTAAACAGGGTTGTAAGCTGTCGTCCTTCTTCGTCTTTCCCTATCACTGAAAACAGGCTGGCAGATGCACCAAGAGCAACGATGTTTAAGGCAACATTCCCCGCACCCCCAATCCTTACCTCCCGGTTCTTTAGGTCGACGATAGGCACCGGACCTTCGGGAGAAATGCGGTCAACCGTTCCAAACCAATAAGTGTCCAGCATAACATCCCCAATAACTGCCACTTTTAAGTTCAGGAACCTGTTGAAGATTTCGTGAAAGTCGTGCATAACATTAAGAAGGTTTTTTGCTTTGCAAAGAAAGGTAGTACAATGGAATTCCGGCAAGTACAATCACTAATCCCGGCCAGGTGTAAACCGGCTTATAGATGATGAGTGCGAGGCAGAATACTGCGGCAAGCAGAATGTATACGGCGGGAAGTATGGGATACCCAATGGCTTTATAGGGACGCTCAGAGTCAGGAGCCTTTTTGCGCAAGATGAAGATGCCGGCGATGGTTAGCATATAAAAAAGCATCACAACAAAAGAAACATAATCAAGCAGGTCGCCATACTTACCACTAAGGCAGAGTATACTTGCAACCAGGCACTGCAACCACAATGCATAGGCGGGTACCCCGTTTGAATTTAGTTCGCCAACCTTTTTAAAAAACAGCCCATCTTTTGCCATGCTATAATAAACCCTTGCCCCAGCCAGAATAAGCCCGTTGTTACAACCAAACGTGCTGATCATAATCATCAGCGCAATAACGATCGTGCCGGGACGGCCAAAAATTACCTGTGAAGCAGAAACAGCAACCCGGTTTTCAGGTGCAAAAGCAATTTCCTGGGTTGGCAACACCGACAGGTACATCAGGTTTGTAGAAATATAAATTACCGAAACGATAACTGTACCCAGCAGAAGACTTAATCCTATGTTCAGTCGTGGATTTCGAACTTCTCCTGCTATAAACGTAACGTTGTTCCAGGCATCGCTGCTAAAAACGGAGCCCACCATCGCCGACGCAATTGCACCAATGCCTGCGGCGCCGGCAAGGAACAGCCAAACGTTGTCGGTAGAGGTATTGGTTCTTGAGGCATGTTGCATTAAACGCCAGGGATCGCTCCAGTTTGCATGCCAGACAGTGGGATTAAATACAAGCAGGCCCGCTATAATCAGCGCAAACAAAGACAGCAGTTTTGTAGTAGTAAAAATATTTTGTATCCACTTTCCGCCCTCTATCCCTTTCGTGTTGGAATAACTTAACACAATAATCAGGATGATGGAGGTAACCTGCGCTGCTGAAATGTTTAGCGAACCTATGTTGAGGAGGATGTTTTTTTCACTTAAAGCAGGGATGAGGTAGGCCGCGAATTTTGAAAAGGCAACGCCAACTGCTGCAATGGTTCCGGTTTGAATAACCGCAAAAAAGCTCCAGCCATATAGAAAGCCCATGAGTGGATTGTATGCGGCCTTCAGGTACACATATTGACCGCCTGCCTTTGGAAACATTCCACTTAGTTCGCCATAGCTGAGTGCAGCAATCACCGTCATAAAGCCGGTAAGTACCCAGGCAAAAATGAGCCAACCGGCGCCACCAACGTCTTTAAGCATGTCGGCACTTACAACAAAAATTCCTGAACCAATCATGCTTCCTGCAACGATCATTGTTGCATCCCAAAGGCCAAGCGAAGGTTTAAATTGAGCAGTTGATTGCATGTAGGAGTTGAGCGATCACACCCGGATTTGAGCGCTTCGCATGAAGATAAGGATTTGATGGCAGACGCCATCAGCGTTGCTGACACGTTGAAGAAAGCTTATACGCAGCCCATAAACTGGCTATCATCTGCACCAACCATTAAAGCATAAGCGGGTTGAGTCCCGGGGTGCTATCGAATGATTGTTAGTGCGAGCCATGCATGTGGGTAAAACTGCGCGTTCACAAGAATTATTCATCCTGCAGATTATAACACCCGGTAAGTGGCAATAATACCCGTATATCGAGGGACTAAAAAATGGTCTAGTCTTTTTTCTTGTAGAGGTCGTTCAAACCGCGAAGCACGTCGGCAGTTATGTTGAATGAAGAGTCTTTATAGTAGAATGTGCCGGGCTGGTAAGCAAGTATATAGGAGTAGTTTTTATTTGTATTGTAATCTGCTAAAAAGCTTTCTATCCGTTTGTTTACTTCCTGCATTTTCTTGAAAGTGGCATCCTGCATTTCGAGACCCATTGCCTGCTCACGGTCCTGGATCCTTTTTTGTTTTTGCATGAGTTCCTGCTGGGTGCTGCCTGCTTTCTCCTGCGACATGCCGGGTGCTTCCTGGTTAAACTTATTAACCTCCTGCATATAACTGTTTTTCAATTTTGAAAGTTCGGAGTACAGGGTTTGCTCTTTTGTTTTCAGCTGGTTCCGAATGTCTTTGAGGTATTCGTAATTGTTTTCAATGGAGTCCATCTCGAAGTAGGCAATCTTGAAGGCACCGCTTGTTTCTGCTTTAGGCGTACTTGCAACATTGGTCGTTTTTTTTGGTGTACCTGAAAAGTGCAGGTAGAAAAGCACAGCCACCAGGATGAGCAAAACGACATTAGAAACCACCAGAAAATTTTTCATGCAAAGATTTTATGTGGGCAAAGTAAATGGAAAGGCTAAAACAAAACTTGTTAAAAAGGTTAACATTCTACTAACGTGTTGCTAAATCGGTATAGCTACAGTTAAGGCATTGGCAGAGGACCGGGTAATATTTAGAACAAGCGTATGATAGCATATTGCATTTGATGGGAAACACGCGGCCAGCTAAGCTGCTTTCTTATAAGTAGCCAGGCTACAAAAGGGGCCCTTGTAGTGCAAGTGCTGTAGGATTGCACCATGCCTGATGCCATGGAAAACCAGTCGATGAACCGAGCGTGGCAACGATGATCCATTAATAACCAAATGCCGGTCACCAAAAAAAACAAACAGGAAGTGGTGCACTTCCTGTTTGACCTGGACGCGACTTATGGGTTTGTGGACTGCTTACCTGTAGGTTTAAGGTACTTCGTTAACCATTCGTTCATCTCCCAAAGCATATGCAAAAGGTTTTCTTTTCCGGTGTACCCATGAGACTCGTAAGGTAGAACAACATACCGAACGGTGCCGCCGTGCCCTTTGATAGCATTGTACAAACGCTCACTTTGAATGGGGAAAGTTCCGGGATTATTGTCCGCTTCTCCGTGGATGAGGAGGATCGCATCTTTAATGTTATTTGCATAAGCAAACGGGCTCATCCTGGTGTAAACCTCGGGAGCCTGCCAGAAAGTACGTTCTTCGTTCTGAAAGCCAAAAGGGGTAAGGGTTCTGTTGTAAGCACCACTGCGGGCAATGCCAGCTTTAAACAGCCGGGTATGTGCCAGCAGGTTGGCCGTCATAAATGCACCATAACTGTGGCCACCTATACCAACCCGGTTGCGGTCGCCAACACCCATCGCCACAACTTTATCGATTGCGGCCGCAGCGTTCCACTCAAGTTGTTCAACAAAGTTGTCGTTCGGGTACTTTGTGCCCTCGCCAACGATCGGGAACTCCGTTTCGTCCATAACCGCATAACCCTGGGTTACCAGAAATACACAGGAGCCCGAGCCCAAACGGGTAAACGTATTCTGGCTTCCCCTTACCTGCCCGGCATCTGCAGCACTCTTAAACTCCCGCGGATAAGCCCACATGAATACGGGTAGTGGTCCATCTCTCTTTGCATCGTACCCTTCGGGTGTGTACAATGTCGCGGTAAGGTCAACACCATCTTTTCGCTTGTAGAAAATCTTTTCTTTTTTAACCTTCCTGAGGGCAGGCTGCGGGTCCTTGAAATTAGTTATAGCCTTGCTGGTGTTGTTAGAAAGGTCGCGGATGTAATAATTTGGTGGTTCAGTTTGGCTTTGCCTGCTGGTTACGAAAATCTTTTTCTCGCCATCTACCACATTTACCACGCTTTCGTAGTAAGGATCAGCGCTTCTCCAGATAATATTAGTTTTTAGCGTTGCAAGGTCGAAAGTTGCCAGAAAGGGGTATTCGCCTTTTTCCGAAGCGCCGGGGCCACTCATGAGCAATTGTGTTCCGTTGTTGAGTAACTGCACAACGTCGCGGCCGTAAACATTTTTAACCGTGTTAGGCGTACCCGGGTTGTTGTAGGCGTCGTTTGTACTGCGTTCGATCAACTTTTGCAGTTCTCCTGTTTGCGGGTTAAACCTGCTGATCCGAACTTTTTGTTCACGCTGTAACCCTTCTGTAACAAGCGCGAAAGTGCTGTTGCCCCACTGGATATTCCGGAAGCGGTAGTTGGTTTTTACAAGCTCCTTTGGTGTTCCCGAAAATGGAGCCGACAGGGCATAAACCGCATCGTGAAATTCCATGGTGTTTTTGTACAGGCCGCTGTCCAGGGGCATCGTCCAGCAAATGGTTGCCGACTCATCGTCCCGCCACTCGTATCGTGACGGTGTATTCTGAACATTGTCGAAACCTCTTGGTGCGGTTTCGCGTCCCGGGCTTTTGTATAGGGCCTTAATTTCCTTACCGCTTTTGTCGAGAATTAGTGTGGTAGATGGAAAACCGCTTGAAGGCACCAGGTAAGAAAAAGGCTTTTCGATCCGGTTTACAAGCAGGTACTTTTTATCGGGCGATAAGGTTATGCTGTTGTAAATGGCCGGTTTGCCGATTTGGGTTTCGGTGCCCCCTACGTTGCGGATAAGTTGACCGGTTCCATAGAACTCGAACAATTGTTCATCATAAGGACTTTTGATAAGATCCTGGTAAGTGGCACTTGCAGCTGTTTTGCCAAGGTTTTGTTGTACAACTGGTCCTTTTGGCGCTAGCGGGCGGGCAGGCATTGCGCTTGAAGGTTTGGTGGTGGCGGTATACCAGATCGTGTTGTCATCTTCCCAATGAAAGTTGTCCAACACGTTGTTCAGAAAAGTTTTATTGAGCTTTTTAGCTTGCTGGCTGGCGACGTCGATGACATAAAGGTCTATGCCATTCGCGGTGGTATTGGAGAAGGCAATTTTTGTTCGGGAAGGACTCCACTGGGGAATACCCGCTTCAAGATTTGCGGGCAAACCTTTTACCTGCGCTTCAGCCCCGGTTGCGAGGTTTTTAATTCTGAAATTTACGGAATACACGCTACGAGAGGCACCATAGGTATTGGGATTAATTCGCATACCGGCAATCCGAAGTTCAGGTTGCGCGAGATCCTCAACAGTCGGGTAACTGCTGCGCTCGCTTAGCAGCATGAATTTACCATGATCATCAATACTCACGACCGGTGTTGGAGGCGCCAGTAGAATATCCGCCATCGCCTTGGGTGGGGTTTGATAGGTTACAGCATCCTGCGCATGGAGGTGGACAGTAATAAACAGGAATAGAATAGGAACAAGTTGTCTCATATACATCAAATTTGCAATAAAGGAAAGGTTTGAAGCCAGGCGGAAGTTATGCCATGTTTGTGATTTTAGACCGGGGAAAGATGGCGGCTTTCGCCAGATTTCACAACCAACCCATGCTGCCGGTTGATTAATTCGAAAATGGCTGGTCTTGTAAGTAACCGGTACAGGTAAACTGATTTATTTGGTAAATACAGGTTGACCATTATCTTTGCCGCATGAAAACAACCATGCATTTTCATCGCCATCATGTTATACCCCTCGGGTAGGCCGGTGTTGTATGCATATATAAATACATTGAAGGCTTACCGTTGAGGTAGGCCTTTATTATTTATGGCTGTTTTCAGGTGCCAGGCAGGTGCATTATTAATTACTTCGGTAAATCAACTTTTTCGAAATATCATGGGCTTAACAATTGCAATTCAGAAGTCGGGCAGGTTACACGATGATAGTATTAAACTGCTAAAAGAATGTGGAATAGACATTGCCAATGGTGTGAATAAATTGAAGGCTGAGGCAAGCAATTTTCCCATTGAAGTTTATTTTCTACGCGACGACGACATTCCACAGTATGTTGAAGACGCTGTGGCCGACATTGGGATCGTAGGAGAAAATGTGGTTTATGAAAAAAACAAGAAAGTTGAGGTTGTAGAAAAACTGGGATTTGGCAAGTGCCGGTTAAGCATAGCGGTTAGTCGTAACGAGAAATATGATGAACATTCCAATTACCTCGAGGGTAAAAGAATAGCCACCACCTATCCGCACATTGTACAAAAGTACCTTGATGAAAAAAACATCAATGCCGAAATTCACGAGATCAGCGGAAGCGTTGAAATTGCTCCGGGCATCGGCCTGGCGCATGCCATCTGCGACCTCGTGAGCAGTGGTTCTACCTTGTTTATGAATGGGCTCAAGGAAGTTGAAACCATCCTGCAATCGCAGGCGGTACTGATCAAACATAAGGGGCTTGGTGCCGAGAAACAACAGATCCTCGACAAGTTGCTGTTTCGTTTCCAGGCCGTTAAAAAAGCAAAAAATAATAAGTACATATTATTAAACGCACCGAACGAAAACCTTGCTGAGATCGTTAGCCTGTTACCCGGAATGAAAAGTCCTACGGTGCTTCCTTTAGCCGAAACCGGCTGGAGCAGCGTTCATAGTGTGCTCAGTGAAAACGAATTCTGGGATAACATTGAACGCTTAAAAGCTGCGGGTGCCCAGGGTATACTGGTGGTGCCGATAGAAAAAATGATCATCTAATACAATCCTGCAGTATTGCCAAAGGGTTGTTTCATACCTGCTGAAAACTATAATGAATTTACCAACCTATTTGTATCCCGGTCGTAGTGAATGGCAGGGGCTTTTACAGCGGCCCGTGTTCGATAACAGTTCACTCGAATTGTTGGTGGGCGGCATACTTGCTGACGTAAAAAAAGATGGTGACAAGGCCATCAGGCGCTTTGCCCAAAAATTCGACGGGGTTGAATTAACTGAGCTCGAGGTGTCACCTGCCGAAATCAGCGAAGCCATTGCAACAGTTCCCCTGGATGTTAAACAGGCCATACGTCAGGCAGGTGAAAACATTAGTAAGTTCCATACAGCGCAGCTGGTACAGGAGCAACCGGTGGAGACGATGCCAGGTGTATTATGCTGGAGAAAAAGCGTAGCGATCGATAAAGTTGGATTATATATTCCGGGTGGTACTGCGCCGCTGTTTTCAACCATTCTTATGCTGGGCCTGCCGGCAACAATTGCAGGGTGTAAAGAGATTGTGCTTTGTTCCCCACCCAATAAGGAAGGCAAGCTCCACCCGGCAATCCTGTTTGCGGCGCATCATGTCGGCATCACCAGAATCTTTAAAGTGGGCGGCGCCCAGGCCATTGCTGCGATGGCTTATGGCACTCAAACCATCCCTGCGGTTTATAAGATTTTTGGTCCGGGTAACCAATATGTAACAAGTGCGAAACAACTGGTTCAAAAAAGTGGTGTGGCCATTGATATGCCCGCGGGTCCCAGTGAAGTTGCGGTACTCGCGGACGACACTGCCAACGCAGGATTTGTTGCCGCCGACTTACTGAGCCAGGCCGAACATGGCGCCGACAGCCAGGTGTTGCTGGTAACCACTTCGGAGCAGTTGGGACGTAACACAGAAGCAGCATTAGCACAGCAGCTTCAATCGATTGGCCGTAACGAGCTTGCGGTAAAAGCACTTGCAAACAGTAAGGTGATCGTGGTAAAAACAATGGGTGATGGAATAGACCTCATTAACGAATATGCACCTGAACACCTGATCATAAGCTGTGCAAATGAAGAAGCGGTTTGTTCGGCAATCGTAAATGCCGGTTCGGTTTTCCTCGGCAATTATTCACCCGAAAGCGTGGGCGATTATGCAAGCGGTACCAACCATACCCTACCTACCAACGGATACGCCAAGGCATACAGCGGGGTTAGTGTCGACAGCTTTGTTAAAAAGATCACTTACCAGAAGCTAAGCAGAACCGGACTTGCCGCAATCGGCCATACCGTGCAGGTGATGGCCAATGCTGAGGGTCTTGATGCACATGCGCGCGCCGTGAGCATCCGCCTGGAGCAGATGGCGGATTAGAACAATATTTATATCTACTGATCTACTACAATACGAAAAGATATGTTTGAGCTGGAAAAACTCATTCGTGAGAACATTAAAAAGCTGGTGCCATATTCTTCTGCCCGCGATGAGTTTACCGGGCAAGCCAATGTTTACCTCGATGCCAATGAAAATTCGCTAGGCTCGCCGCTGGTGAAATGGTATAACCGGTACCCCGATCCGCATCAAACCCAGCTAAAAGACGCTATCTCACGTGTGAAAGGTGCACCTGCCGAACGCATCTTCCTAGGCAATGGAAGCGACGAATGTATCGACCTGTTGTACCGAAGTTTTTGTAATCCAGGAAAGGACAATGTTATCATCTGTCCGCCCACCTACGGTATGTATGAGGTTAGTGCGAACATCAATGATGTTGAAATTCGGAGGGCCCCGCTGCTCGACAACTTCCAGCTTGATCTTGTGCACATCGAAACCCTGGTGGATGCAAACACGAAACTGCTCTGGATTTGTTCGCCAAATAATCCAACCGGCAATTCTATCGAACGGGAAGATATTGAGATGGTGCTCAACAATTTCAATGGTATTGTAGTCATCGATGAAGCGTACATCAATTTCTCCCGGCAAAAGTCTTTTGTGCAGGAGTTGGCTGACTACCCGAACCTGGTGGTTATGCAAACCTTTAGTAAAGCATGGGGGCTCGCCGGGCTGCGGCTTGGAATGGCATTCGCTTCACCAGAAATCATCAATGTGCTCAATAAAGTTAAACCGCCCTACAACATCAACCAGGCCACACAGGATCTTGCAATGAAGGCATTGGAAGAAGTAGGACAGGTTAACGATATGATCAAAGAACTGGTGCAAATGCGCGATGCACTTGCCGAAGTGTTTCAAAAGCTGCCGGGTGTTCAGGCGGTATACCCTTCCGACGCAAACTTTCTGCTGGTAAAAGTTGATGAGCCCAAAGAAATGTACACCTACCTGCTCGGCAAGGGAATAGTTGTGCGCGATCGAAGCAATGTGATCCTGTGCGAAGGTTGCTTGCGGATTACCATTGGCACCGAACAGGAAAATACCGTTCTTGTCGATGCCTTTATTGATGCAATTACAGAAAAACAGGTTTCCTTAAACCAGAACTAATTCTAATGGCCAAAAGAATACTTTTCATTGACCGCGATGGTACACTTATCAACGAGGCGCCGCCAACCTACCAGATCGATGGTTTTGACAAGCTTACCTTCTACCCCGGGATGTTTCGCTACATGGGCAATATTGCATCTGAGCTCGATTACCTCCTTGTAATGGTCAGCAACCAGGACGGACTTGGCACCCCATCCTTCCCCGATGAAACCTTTTGGCCGGTGCATGACTTCATCATGAAAAGTCTCGAAAACGAAGGGATTCATTTTCACGAGTTCCTGTTCGACCGCAGCTACCCCGAAGAAAATAAGCCAACGCGCAAGCCAGCCACGGGCATGATGACTGCTTACATGGATAACCCCGATTTTGATATCGCCAATTCGTATGTGATTGGCGACAGGATAACAGATGTACAACTGGCTAAAAACCTCGGCTGTAAGGCGATCTGGATCAACAACGACCCAAACCTTGGAGGTGGTGAAGTAAAGGATAGACAAGAGGAACTGCGCGAAGTAATAGCACTTGAAACCCGCGACTGGAAAGATATTTATGCTTTTCTAAAACTCGGTCTCCGTAAAGTTGAACACCAGCGGAACACCAACGAAACAAAGATTACGGTCAATGTAAATATGGATGGCAGCGGCAATGCTGCAATTGATACCGGGCTTGGATTTTTCGATCACATGCTCGACCAGATTGCCCGTCACGGTAAGATTGACCTGGCCATAAAGGCCAATGGCGATCTGCACATCGATGAGCACCATACCATTGAAGACGTTGGTATTGCCCTTGGTGAAGCTTTTGCGCTTGCGCTTGCCGACAAACGCGGTATGGAACGGTATGGATTTGCATTGCCGATGGATGAAGCAGAAGCGAAAGTGCTCATCGATTTTGGTGGCCGCAACTGGCTGATATGGGATGCTGAGTTTAAGCGCGAGAAGATAGGGGAGATGCCGACAGAAATGTTTTTTCACTTCTTCAAGTCGTTCAGCGACGCGGCAAAATGCAACCTCAACATCTTTTGCCGGGGCGAAAATGAACACCACAAAATCGAGGCAATATTTAAAGCTTTTGCAAAAGCTATCCGGATGGCGGTAAAGCGCGACCCATTTTCCAATCACCTGCCTTCAACAAAAGGGGTGCTTTAACAGCGGGTTTGCGCCTGCAAGCATTTTATGGACCCGGCGGTATTGCTTCTATGGGGCAGCAGGGCGGGGCAAACTGCTACGCATCTGTGCTTGTAATTGACTTACAGTTCACACATAAAACATCAGGGAGTGGCGCCTGGCACCTTGTATAAAACGCCATCCTTCATCACGAGCTGTATATTTCGAACTGCTTTAATGTCCCTTACCGGATTCCCACTAACCACGAGCAGGTCCGCGGCCAGGCCTTTCCGGATCCGCCCTATCTGCCCGGCATAGCCGAATACGTCGGCGTTTACGGAAGTTGCGGAACGTAATACTGCAATGGGCTCCATACCATATTCAACCATCATTTCCATTTCGCGTGCATTATCACCGTGGGTAAAAACACCTACGTCGCCGCCCATGCAAATGGTTACACCGGCTGCAAGTGCCAGTTTGAAGCTCTTCCGTTTGTTTGCAATTTTTTCCGGCTCGGGATCAATGCCCTTTCGCCAACCCCGGTATTGGGATGTTGCATCGCCTGCCGCGAGGGTAGGGCATAGTGCCACCTTGCGTTCTTTCATTAGCCTGAATATACCTGCGTTGCCGTCGTCACCATGTTCAATGGTAGATACACCAGCCATGATGGCTCTTCGCATCCCTTCGGGTGTTGTTGCGTGAACCACAATTTGCCGGTTTCCACTGGCAGCAATGGCCACTGCTGAAGCGAGCGCTTCAACACTAAAAGTAGGCAGGCTCTCCCCATTTTTACCCCAACGGTAATCACCATATATCTTTACCAGGTCAGCACCTTTGCCTATTTGGGTTCTTACTTCATTTGCAAGGTCCTCCATTCCGGATACTTCAGCTGCACCCTGTGGGACCTCAATGTCGGCTGACTCCGATCGCGGTCCATAGGTTCCCGTTGCAACAATGGCTTTTGTTGCGACAATCATCCGGGGGCCGGGGATAACGCCTTTTTCGATTGCCCGCTTTAGGCCAACGTCGTCGAAGGCCGCTCCTTCAGTGCCAAGGTCGCGTACTGTAGTAAAGCCTGCCATTAAGGTAGCCTTTGCATGCACAACCGCACGTGCGGTTCTTTCAGCGCGGCTTTCCCTTAGTACCTGGTCGTTCCAGCTCGTTTCGTTGTACGGGTGTAAGAAAAGGTGTGAATGTCCTTCTATGAGCCCGGGCATTATGGTGCCGGACAGGTTGATAATCTTTGTGCCGGCCGGTACCCCTTTCACTTCGCCAACAGCCTCTATGAGCCTGTTTTTTATAAGTACCGACCAACCTTTATGTATCGTTTCACCATCGAAAAGCTGGTCGGCCTTTACCAACACATAACTGTCCTGGGCCAAACACAACGCGGGAAGCGAAAACAAAAGAAAGATGATAATGCGCATAACGTCTTTTTGTAGTTGCAGGATGTCGGGCAGGCAACGGGGTAAAGATAAAAGCTTATGGCCTGTCCCGCTAGTTTAAACGTAGCTGATAAAAGTGGCCGGCTCATACAATCAGCAACAAAAAATATCACTTGTATTACCATTTTCGGGGGCCGCAAAGCTTTCGGTTTAACGGCGGCAGATGGTCGTAAAATGTTGAAGAATAAGATTTTTAAAAAAGCATAAATTTATTTGCATGTAATCTATTTTCCTGCATCTTTGTAACGTGAAAACAATAAAAAATAACAATTGGTGGCATAGCATCTCCTTCCCGGGGTAGCTATGTTTTTGCTTTTGTTGCAACATAATTAAGCCCTGGCATCAATAAAGCCGGGGCTTTTTCGTTATACACCGGTTGTCGCCTTTTCACCGTACCCTTATTCCGATTATATGAAACCCATTGTTTTTGAGACGGTTTGTAAAAAAATGCTGGCAGATGTATTTACGCCAGTTGGTATTTTCCTGAGACTTCGCGATCGCTTCCAGGGAAGTATTCTTATGGAGAGCTCTGATTTTCATGCAGGGGAAAACAGTTTTTCTTTCATCGGTATCAAGCCGATTGGTGGTATAGAAATCAGTAACGACCAGGCCTTCGAATTTAAGTATCCCGGCGAGCAGGTGGTTCGAAAAAGACTGAACAACAAGGGGGAAGTGGTTAAAGAACTTAATGCTTTCCTGCAAAGGTTTACACCAGCAAATAAAGCACCCATCCAGGCAGCACAGGGTTTGTTTGGCTACACTACTTACGACGCCATCCGCTTTTTTGAAGACGTTAAAATGGATGCAAAAAGGGGCGAAGCCGGCCAGGTGATACCGCTCATGCGATACCGCCTGTACCAATATGTAATTGCAATCGACCATTATAAAGACGAACTGTATGTTTGCGAAAACCGCATCAATGGCCTTGAAAGCGAGCTCGACCTTATTTTATCACTAATTAAAAGTAAGGATGTACCGGTTTTCCCGTTCCGTTGCAAAGGACAGGAAAGCTCAAATATGTCCGATGAAACCTATCGCCAGATGGTTGAAACCGGTAAAAAGCATTGTCATCGTGGCGACGTTTTCCAGGTTGTGCTTAGCCGTCGTTTTCAACAATCGTTTACTGGTGATGAATTCAATGTTTACCGTGCACTGCGTACGGTAAACCCAAGTCCATACCTCTTCTATTTCGACTATAACGACTACAGGCTGATGGGATCTTCGCCCGAAAGTCAACTGATCATACACAACAACAAAGCTATTGTACATCCCATTGCAGGTACATTCAAGCGTACCGGCGACGATGCACAGGATGAAGTTCTTGCCGACAAGTTATTAAAGGATCCAAAGGAGAATGCCGAACACGTGATGCTGGTTGATCTTGCCCGTAACGACCTTAGCCGTCATGCTGATGAGGTTGAAGTAACAAGCTATCGTAAGGTGCATTTTTATTCTCACGTCATTCACCTGGTGAGCGAAGTTTCGGGTCGTCCTAAACAAGACACCAATCCCTTCGAATTGCTTGCCTCAACCTTTCCTGCAGGTACCTTAAGCGGTGCGCCTAAAGTAAGGGCGATGGAAATCATCCATGAAAACGAACCCACCTCACGAAGTTTCTACGGCGGCGCAATAGGAATGATTGGCTTCGACGGGCAGTTGAACCATGCAATTATGATCCGGAGTTTTTTGAGCAAAGACAATACGCTGTACTACCAGGCGGGGGCAGGTATAACAGTAGCATCAAATGCCGAAAGTGAATTGCAGGAAGTTCATAACAAACTAAACGCATTGAAAACAGCGGTAAAACTCGCAAACGATCTTGATGAAGAGCAGGCTTAGCAAGGGAACGTTCCCGTCGCTTGCACAGACCCCTAATTAGTTATTCAACTCCAAATATCTCTTAAGGTTCCGGTTATGAAAATCCTTGTTTTTGATAATTACGACAGCTTTACTTACAACCTGGTTCACCTGGTTGAAAAGATTACCCACATTAAGGTAGATGTGTTCCGGAATGACCAGATCGCACTTGAAGACATCGAAGCCTATGATAAGATCATTCTTTCACCGGGCCCGGGTATACCGGTAGAGGCGGGTTTATTGCTCGATGTGATTCGCGAGTACAAATCGCGCAAGTCTATTCTTGGTGTTTGCCTTGGTCACCAGGCAATCGGGGAGGCCTTTGGCGGAACACTTGAAAACCTCGATTCGGTTTACCACGGTGTTGCAACTCCTTGCCGGCTGGTCAACCAGGATGCACCCCTTTTTAAAGGTTTGCCGGGGGAAATTGAAGTGGGGCGTTACCATAGCTGGGTAGTTACAGATGAAAACTTTCCCAACGAGCTTGAGATTACGGCGCGCGACGAAAACGACTATATCATGGCTTTACAACATAAAACGTTCGATATCCAGGGTGTGCAGTTTCATCCGGAAAGTGTGCTTACCCCATTGGGTGAAAACATCCTTCGTAATTGGGTAACAGCCTGATTGTTTCGCTAACCCTTTCGCCTATATCCATCCCCCTCATGAAAAAGATACTACAACACCTTTTTGAACACAAGACGCTTTCACGCCAACAGGCATCGGAAGTGCTGATCAACATCTCGCAGGGAAATTATAATGAGCATGAGATTGCTTCGTTTACTACGGTATACCTTATGCGTAGTATCACAATCCACGAATTGCAGGGTTTCTGGGATGCGCTGATGAAATTATGTGTAAAAACAGATCTTTCACCGTTTAAGGTCATGGATATCGTGGGCACCGGAGGCGACGGAAAGAACACTTTTAATATCTCTACGCTGTCTTGTTTTATCGTAGCCGGGGCTGGACAAAAAGTAGCCAAACACGGCAATTATGGTGTAACTTCTACCAGCGGAGCTTCGAACGTCATGGAGCAGCTGGGTTATAAATTCAAGAACGAAACCGGAGCACTAAGACACGAAGTAGAAGAAGCAGGTATCTGTTTTTTGCATGCACCACTTTTCCACCCGGCCCTGAAAGCGGTAGCACCCATACGTAAAAACCTGGCCGTGCGCACCTTTTTCAACATGCTCGGTCCTATGGTAAACCCTGCTGAACCTGAATACCAGCTGGTTGGCGTTTATAACCTGGAAATGGCACGCATTTACAACTACCTGCTCCAGCAAACCGGCAAACCCTTTACCATTATTCACAGCCTGGATGGTTATGACGAAATTTCCCTGACGGACGACACAAAGGTGATTACCCAACTCGGAGAAAGGGTTTATACACCGGAAGAGATCGGTAAGCGAATGGTAAGCCCGCAGGATATCTATGGTGGCAATACGGTAGAAGAGGCGTCGAAACTTTTCAAAAAGATCCTGAAAGGCGAAGGAAGCTGGGCGCAGAACGCTGTTGTCATTGCAAATGCAGCAATGGCGCTTCAATGCTCAGGTAATTACGATAGCCACGAGCAGGCCTACAAAGCTGCCGTCGACAGCCTCGAAACCGGAAAGGCTTACAATTGTCTTGAAAAACTAGTTAGTTTGCAATAGTTGATCTTACCAAAATATCTACATGAATATCCTCGATAACATCATAGCCACAAAGAAAACGGAGGTTGAACAGAAGAAAGCCCTGGTGCCCGAAAGTGAGTTGAAAACATTCCCGTTTTATACGAGTACATGTAACTCGCTGGTTTCGCAACTGTTAATTGAAGGAGGAACCGGCATTATCGCGGAATTTAAAAGGAAGTCGCCCTCCAAAGGTGTTATTAACGACCAGGTAAACATCGGAACGGTGGTCGAGGCCTATGAAAGCTATGGCGCCGCCGGTATTTCCATTTTAACCGATGAACAGTACTTTGGCGGTTCAATCGACGACCTGATGTATGCCCGCGAGATGGTTGGCACGCCCATCCTAAGAAAAGACTTTATCATAGATGAATACCAGATTATAGAGGCAAAAGCGATCGGTGCAAGCGTGATCCTGTTAATTGCAGCGTGCCTCTCGCCGCAGCGGGTGCAGGAACTTGCGCTATTTGCCAAAAGGTTAAGCCTTGAGGTTTTACTTGAGATACACAATGAGGAAGAGCTCGAACATATTTGTACAGAGGTCGATATTGTTGGCGTAAACAACCGCGACCTGAAAACGTTTACGGTTGATGTAAACCGGTCCATCAACCTTAGCAGTCAAATACCTGGTGATAAAATTAAAATATCAGAAAGTGGGATCAGCGATGTTGAGACCATCAGCCGTTTAAAAAACCATGGGTTTTCGGGTTTCCTGATAGGTGAAACATTTATGAAGCAGCCCGACCCGGCGATTGCCTTTGCTGATTTTGTAACCGCCCTGAAATCTTCCATGCCGGAGGAGTTCTTCAGGGGATAAATCAAGCGGATGGAAACGATAATACCTGCAGGGCAGACCCCTCCCGTAGAAAGGAGAAGTTTGCGAATGAAGGTTTGTGGAATGACAAGCCTCGACCAGTTGCATGAACTAGGTGATATGGGCGTACAGTTTGCCGGTATGATCTTTTACCATAAATCACCCCGCTTTGTCATGCGTCACCTGAAAGGCTATGAAGTAAAAAAGGCAAAGCTAAAGGTGTTTAAGATCGGGGTTTTTGTAAATGCTTCGTACGATGAGATCATGAACCATGTTGACAACTTCGGGCTTGACATGGTGCAGCTACACGGCGATGAAACGCCAAGATTTTGTGAAACGGTTTCCAACTATGTTGCGGTGATCAAGGCCTTTAGGTTAACCGACGATGACCATATAGCATGGAAGATCCGGAACTATATGGACGTGGCGGATATGTTTATGTTTGATACCGAAGGCTCAGGTTACGGCGGAACCGGAAAAAAGTTTAACTGGAATGTCTTAAGGGGAGAACGGATTGACAAACCATTTTTTTTAAGCGGCGGAATACAGCCCGACGACGGGATCAATTTAAAAGAGTTTGCCAGGGAGTCGGTTGCAAAGGACCTGTTTGCCGTAGATATCAACAGCAGGTTTGAAGTGGCACCCGGGGTAAAAGATATGCAACTGGTAAAGTCGTTTGCCTCAACGATAATTTAAACCAAAGGGGTTACCTGCGGTTTAGCATCCAAATATTTTGAACGATGACGACAAAGGAAATTAAAATACTTCCGATCGGGAAAGAGGGTAGCGGCCCTGATGAATATGGTTATTACGGAAGTTTTGGGGGAGCTTATATACCTGAAATGCTTTTCCCGAATGTAGAGGAACTCAAAACCCGCTACCTGGAAATCATGGCAGAACCGGCCTTCCAGAACGAGTTTAGAACCCTGTTGCGGGATTATGTGGGCCGTCCAACTCCATTGTTTTTTGCGGAACGTTTAAGTAAGCAATTCAATACCCGGATATATCTGAAGCGCGAAGACTTGTGTCACACGGGCGCCCACAAAATCAACAACACCGTTGGACAGATACTATTGGCATTACGCCTTGGTAAAAAACGCATCATCGCTGAAACCGGTGCAGGTCAACATGGAGTGGCAACAGCCACGGTATGTGCACTAAAAGGTATTGAGTGTGTTGTGTACATGGGCGAAAAAGATATTGAGCGCCAGGCACCCAACGTTGCGCGTATGAAAATGCTGGGTGCAACCGTAGTTCCGGCACTTAGTGGCAGCAGAACCTTGAAGGATGCCACCAATGAAGCCATTCGCGCCTGGATCAATAACCCAACAGATACTCATTACATCATCGGCAGCGTTGTGGGCCCACACCCATACCCCGACATGGTGGCACGGTTTCAAAGCGTGATTAGTGAAGAGGTTCGCTGGCAGCTGCTCGAACAAACGGGCTCGGAATTACCGTCGCATATGATCGCCTGCGTTGGTGGAGGTAGCAACGCCGCAGGTGCTTTCTACCATTTTATCCATGAGCAGGCAGTTAAGCTTGTAGCAGTTGAGGCTGCCGGTCATGGCATAAACACAGGGATGAGTGCAGCAACTACACAGCTTGGCCGATCGGGCATCCTGCACGGCAGCAAAAGCTTGGTGATGCAAACCGAAGATGGCCAGGTTACCGAACCACACAGCATTTCAGCAGGACTCGATTACCCTGGTATCGGGCCATTGCATGCGCACTTATACGAAAGTGGCAGGGGAACATTTTTGAGCGTTACCGACGACGACGCTTTACGATCGGCGTTTGAAGTCTCCCGCCTTGAAGGCATCATACCTGCGCTTGAAACTGCACACGCCTTTTCAGCACTAAAACAATTGTCGTTAAGAACCGACAATACCGTAGTGGTTTGTTTGAGCGGGCGGGGAGATAAAGATTTAGCCACTTACATGAAAGCAATGGGAGTATAATGAAAAGATTATCGCAATTATTTGCAACTAAAAAACAACGAATATTAAATGTGTATTGTACTGCCGGGTATCCTGAGCTCGACAGTACGCTTCCGGTGATGAAGGCTCTTGAGGACCAGGGTGCAGACATCATTGAGCTAGGTATGCCGTATAGCGATCCCCTTGCTGACGGACCTGTCATCCAGGAAAGCAGCCTGAGGGCTATTGAAAACGGGATGACCATCGCCACACTGTTTAACCAGCTTTCGACCATGCGAACGGGTGATGCTGCAGGTACGGGAAAGATCACCATCCCGGTTATCCTAATGGGATACATGAACCCGGTTCTACAATATGGCTTCGAACGGTTTTGCGAAAAGGCAGCTGAAGTTGGTATCGACGGCTTGATCTTACCAGACCTGCCAATGCACGAATATGAAACGATCTATGGTCCAACCATCAGGAAATTTGGTCTCGACCTGGTTTTCCTGGTAACTCCCGAAACAGGCGAACAACGTATACGTCGGATCGACGCACTGAGCAGCGGTTTTCTTTATGCTGTATCATCATCGTCTACCACTGGCTCAAACAAAAATATTGGTGACCAGGAAGCTTATTTTCAAAAGCTGCAAAGCATGCAATTACAAAACCCGGTACTCGTGGGATTTGGCATAAAAGATAAAAGCACTTTTGATGCCGCCTGCAAATACACCAATGGTGCCATTATCGGAAGCGCCTATATTAAAGCCTTAGAGCACAGCACAGACGTTGCCGGCACAACAAAGTCCTTTCTTTCGAACATCATTGCGCAATAATCCCCGATAATGAAACTGGCAATCGTAAAATATAATGCGGGCAACATTCAATCGGTGTTGTTTGCACTTGAACGACTTAACATCCGCGCCATTGTTACCGATGATACAAATGAAATCTCGACTGCCGACAAGGTAATATTTCCGGGGGTTGGAGAAGCAAGCACGGCCATGCAGTACCTGCGCGAAAGAAAGCTCGACCAGGTGATCACCGCATTAAAACAGCCCGTACTCGGCGTATGCCTTGGCATGCAGTTGATGTGCGCACATAGCGAGGAAAACGATACTAACTGCCTGAACATTTTTGATGAGCCCGTCAGGCGCTTTCATTTGAATAAAACCCATTCTGCCGGCGTGAAAATTCCGCAAATTGGCTGGAACAAAATATACAATGTGCAGAGTCCCCTATTTGAAGGTGTGGACCAGGGTTATTGTTATTTTGTACACAGTTACTACGCCAGTTTAGGGGAACATACAATTGCCACTACCGATTATATTCAACCTTATAGTTCGGCCCTGCATAAAGACAACTTTTATGGAGTGCAATTTCACCCGGAAAAAAGTGCAGAAACAGGTGCACGTATACTTGAAAATTTTATAAACCTCGTTTAGTTCATGGTGATTATTCCGGCTATTGACATTATCGACGGTAAGTGCGTTCGGTTAACCCAGGGTGATTATAACCAGAAGAAGGTTTATAACGAACACCCGTTGGAAGTAGCAAAGCAGTTTGAAGACGCAGGGCTTAAAAGATTGCACCTCGTTGACCTGGATGGCGCAAAAGAGGGAAAGGTGAAGAACTGGAAGGTGCTGGAAAAAATTGCCGGACGAACCGGGCTAGAGATTGATTTTGGCGGAGGAATTAAGACGGAAGACGATGTGATGATTGTTTTTGAATCGGGAGCACGGTTTGCCACAGTAGGAAGCATTGCTGTAAAAGATGAACCGCTTTTTACCAGCTGGCTCGCCAGCCACGGAGCTGAACGCTTCCTGCTGGGCGCCGACGTAAAAGAAGAAAAGATTGCCATACATGGTTGGCTTGAAACATCGAACATCTGGGTATACGACTTTATAAAAAAGTACCTCGACAAAGGTGTTCAGCAAATCTTTTGTACCGACGTAAGTAAGGATGGTAAACTTGAAGGGGCATCAACCGAGCTATATAAAAACATCATCAGTGAATGTAAGGGTATTCACCTGATTGCCAGCGGGGGTGTTAGCTCGATGGACGATCTTTATGCCTTAAAGGAGATTGGCTGCAAAGGCGCCATTGTTGGCAAGGCGATATATGAAAACAGGGTGAGTTTGCAGGATCTGAAACAATTTGCGTAAATGGATTAGGGAATTGAGTATTTGGGTATTAAGGTATTGGAAAACCAACAATCGATTACAATTGCATGTTTTTGTAAAGCAATTTTTATGGACCCATCTTCTGGATTACTATGGAACATCGTTGCGTCGCACTCTTTTACTTCAAAGCATTATTCGCCTCTTCTCGCGACTTAGCTGATTGTTACTAACAAAACATTTTACCTGCTAATTTCAACTGGTTTAAAGCTTAAAACTAAACATGATGGATCCTGTAGGCGACATAACAATTCGGGAGGAGCTTGAAGCTTCGCAACTGCACAGCGGACTTTGCAAGCGCATTGTTCCCTGCCTGGATATTAAAGATGGCCGAACAGTAAAGGGGATCAATTTCGAAAACATTCGCGATGCCGGCGACCCCGTTGAGCTTGGCGCTTTGTACGCACAACAGGGTGCCGATGAACTTGTATTTCTTGATATCACCGCTACCGTTGAAAAACGCAAAACCCTTAGCGAGCTGGTTAACCGGATTGCCCACAAGATCAATATCCCCTTTACTGTTGGCGGAGGGATCAGCAGCGTGGAAGATGTAAGTGTGCTGCTGCAAAATGGTGCCGATAAAATTTCAGTAAACACAGCAGCATTCAGGAACCCGCAACTGCTAAACGATCTTGCCCGATCCTTCGGTTCGCAATGCGTGGTATTGGCTATCGACACCAAAAAAGAGGAAGATGGCCACTGGTACGTATACCTGAACGGCGGACGGGTGAAGACCGAAACGCTTTGTACCGATTGGGCCAGGGAAGCCGTTGAGCGCGGAGCGGGGGAGATTCTGCTGACTTCCATGAACAACGACGGTACCAAGAAAGGCTTTGCGCTTGATATTACCCGTGAACTATCAACAACACTACCCGTACCGGTGATTGCTTCGGGCGGCGGTGGTACCATGGATCACTTTATGGATGTATTCACGGAAGGCAGTGCCGATGCAGCACTCGCCGCCAGCATTTTTCATTTCAAAGAGATAACGATACCCGATTTAAAAGGATATTTGCACCAACGCGGTATCAATGTACGCCTGTAGGGTTTGGCTTGTACTCCGCAAAGCCGCCACCTGTATTAACTGTACAAGTGAGTGACACCCGTCCGAATGCGGAGCGGGCGGGCAACAAAAGACCACCAGTGATCCACTGCCGGTAACCAAAAAAACAATTGTGAATATAGATTTTTCGAAATATAGCGACGGACTTGCTCCAGCAATTGTGCAGGATTTTAAAACGCACAAGGTGCTTATGCTTGGTTTTATGAACGAAGAAGCGCTCGTTAAAACGGAAGAAATTGCAAGGGTTACCTTTTACAGCCGGTCAAAAAACCGGCTTTGGACCAAAGGAGAGGAGAGCGGGAACTTTCTTTTGCTTAAAGAAATTCTTATTGATTGCGACAACGACACCCTGCTGATTAAAGCCGAGCCAACGGGTCCCGTTTGTCATACCGGCGCCGATACCTGCTTTAGCGAAAAAAACCACCCGGATGATTTTCTCTTGCATCTTGAACACATTATTGACCTGAGAAAAAAAGCATCGCCGGATGAATCCTATGTTGCAAAGCTTTTTGCAAAAGGGATTAACAAAATTGCGCAGAAAGTGGGCGAGGAAGCTGTAGAAATGGTGATAGAATCAAAGGATCAGAACGATACCTTGTTTCTCGAGGAATCAGCCGATTTGCTGTTTCACTATTTACTTTTGCTTAACGCAAAAGGCTATAAATTGCGAGACGTTGTTGAAATTTTGCAGCAGCGCCATTCGAAGTGATATGAAAAAACTGTTATTGGTTCTCCTTTTCCCGGTTCTGGCGCAGGCGCAAAAATCTTCGGTTGCTTCCAAAGCTAAGCAGGCAACAGCCCCCAAAGCACAGGAAGGATTAATACTCAATGGCCGGGTAGAGGGACTCCCTGACAGCACAATGGTTTTATTATCCCATCCTTCGAACCCAAACAACATGTTTGCTGTCGGGTACGCTAAAAAAGGGGCTTTTACACTCAAGGGCCAAACACCTTATCCCGACCTCTACCTGCTTTCATTTACAGGTATTCAAAAGCAGGTTGACCTTTTTCTCGAGAACAAATCAATAACCTTAACGGGCAACATCAACGACCTCGAAAATGTAAAAGTTTCCGGCTCTGATGTACACACCGATTATGAATTGTACGAAACGCGGTTTAACCCAATTAAAAACCGGCTGAACGAAATAGCCAATAACATCAGGGTTACTGGAGATGCCGTTAAACGTGATTCACTGGTTGCCGCTTTCGAAACTGAACGTAAAATACTGGTGACTCAGGTGGATGCCTTTGTTCAGGAGAAACCCGCTTCGCCTGTAACTACATTCATATTGTTGATCACCAGCCAGGTTGCGGGGGATGGTCTTGCACTTGAAAGTCGCTACAATAAGCTAACAGCTGCTGCCAGAAATACCCTGTATGCAACCCAGATAGAGTCTGCCATTTACGAGGCAAAACATCCCAAGCCCGGGGCTCCCGGAACTATGGCCGTTGAATTTTCACAGGCCGATACCGCCAATAAGCCCGTGAGTCTTTCTTCATTTAAGGGGAAATATGTACTGGTAGATTTTTGGGCGAGTTGGTGTAAGCCATGCCGGATAGAAAATCCTGCGGTGGTTAATGCCTTTAATTCGTTCAAGGATAAAAATTTTACCATTTTGAGCGTTTCACTTGACCAATCGAGAGAGAACTGGTTGCGGGCAATTAAAGACGATAACCTTGCCTGGACACATGTAAGCGACCTTAAGTACTGGCAAAATGAAGTTGCGCAACTATATGGGGTTTCGAGTATTCCTACCAATATGTTGATTGATCCCAGCGGAAAGATTATCGCCAGGGACCTGCGTGGCGAACAACTCTATGCCACGCTTCAAAAGGTTCTCAATTAATTTCTACCCTCCATTAAGTTGAAATTTGTCGTGAAGTTGTAACCTCCGTATGCCATTGTGTCCAACGTGCTTCCCAAACGAGGCATGATGGTCAATTGTCGGCGGGGCTTTTTACCGGGTATTAGAACTATCGGTTAACCTCCATTTGCAAAGTCAAATGGCTCCATTCCAGGGTATTTCCACGTTTTCATTTTTACTTATGACTTTTTATTTTTTTGACTTCTGCCCTTACTGGTTAATGTCTTTGCCTTCCCCCAACTTTGTAATCATATTTTCGATATTGACTTTATTGCCCGGATCTGGTGCCTGTGGAAGTGCTTTCCGGGCAAATTCCAATGCCTTCTTATAATTGCCTGTTGCGGAGTAGCCGCGAACCATTCCCATGTTGGTGGTAAAGGTGTTAGGATTTTTATCGTAGTTCAGCTTAAATACGTCGAAGGCTTCTTTGTGCTTTTTCTGCGACATCAGCTGCCTTGCATAAGCATGCAGTTGGTTCATTGTTCCCATTGGCAACGCCATTTTCATTATGCTGTCGGCGGAGCTGTTGTTGCCCATTTTTGCAAGGATCTGTGCTTTTGTCGACAGGTTTTGGAAATTTGGCTGGCCAAAAAACGGGGTACCTATTGATTGGTCTACCCATTCCAATCCCTGTGCAAGGTCGATATTGTTTTCGAGGCTATAACGTGCGGCCTCGTTCCAGGATGTCCAGTTAAAGCTTTTATCGCTTCTTAATTCACGTTTGAATGACTCCATTTGGAATTTGTGAATATCGGCCTCTATCCTGAATGGGATCCTGATCTTTTCCCAAACCAGGTTAATGGTGGCGCTGTTTGGAGTTTGGTCAGTAAACTCGTATTTCAACCATTCTGTACTTTGGTTCTGCTGAATGGGTTTCACATTTACCCGAAGTGCATCTTCCTTTTCGTCGTAGTAAAAACTGCCCCAACTTGTTGAATTCTTTGAAAAAATCAACGTGTATTCTTCAGGTGACGTAGCTACGAAAAACCCGTACTTTCCTGCCGGCAGTTCTTTCCCCTCAACCTTTACGGGGGTACTAAACATTATGGTCGTGTTTTCGTTTGCACCTGCACGCCATGGTGCTTTTTTGCTTGGGCCAAATCCAAGATCATTAAAGCCATGTGGAATGAGCTTTCCCCAGATTTGACCTTCCCTGCCTTTTACCGCAGGCCTGTTGTAGTGAATGACAATCTCGGTGAGACCAATCTGTTCGCCAACCATCGCCTTTTTGTTGCCGCCTTCGGGTATGGTGGTGAGTTGTGCTTGTAGCGAAATACTCGTACAAAGTATAATGAGGGCAAGTAGAAAATTTCGCATGTGGGTCGTTTAACTGCCAAGCTAATAAACCTTTGCTGATTTTCACAAGTGCTGGGAAGAAGTGTCTACACCATTGATGAACGGAGCATTGCGTGCAGAATTTTACCATTTGTGTATTTGGAATACACTAATTCGTAATCCGCCAATCCGTAATCCGCTAATCGTTCTACCCTACTGTTTAACAATGCGAAATAGTTGACGTTGTTTTTTGTCTTCGCTCATTACCCGTAGGTAGTAATTGCCGGCAATAAGATCGTCGGGCGCCTGTAGCTGGATAAGGTTCACCCCTGCGGAAACCTGGAATGGTTGTGACTGGATAAGGGTTCCCTGGCTGGTTCTCCATTCGGCAGAAAACATTTGCGCGGTGAGGCTTGAAATTTTGAGTTTTGCAACCTGGGAAATAGGGTTGGTTTGCAGTAGAATGTATGAAGAGGAATTCTCTGTTGATATTACAACAATGGCAGAGTATGCTGCAGGTTTTTCATCTCGCAAAATTTCCAGCCGGTAATAAGCCGTTGAGCGGCTGGAAGGCCAGTCGTCTTTAAATGAAGTTGTTCCTGCTCTGGCTGTGCTAATGGTGGTAAAATGATTTCCATCGGTGCTGTACTGGATATTAACCTGTTTCAGGTCGTCACCAACCGGAATGTTCCAGTCGATCTGCGCCCCACCTGGGTTTTTCTTACCGCTTACTTGTACAATGCCAATGGCAGCGCTGTCCCTGCTTTCAACTACAGGCTTCAACGTGTCGCCAGGCAGACCTGCAGGACTGGCCATCACAGGCTGCCAGGCACAGGCCAGCATTGCAATGATGAGTGTTCCGTTCAATCTACCCATAGCTAACAAATTAAGCATACATCCTTAGTCACGCTCTACCAACATGGCATTTAACTTTATTTTTAACACCAGCAAAAAAAGTTATTCACAGTAAATGTAAAGTGTTAAGGGAGATACAGCAGGTTTGTGCAAAACTCTGATGGCAGCCGGGGAGAAATTAACAGGGTAGCGGGTGAGCAAAAAAAAAGGGCCAGGATAGAAATCCAGCCCCGTTTTTAATCCAATATTCTATGAAAGACCAATTATTAGATGCGGGTAGCATTGCTTAAGTTGCAATGGACCTGAAAGAATAATTATACCCACCCATATCTTGAAGCAGAACCAATAAGTACACGGGAGGTGAACTGATAAGCGATTAAATTTGTTTGGGTTCAAACACTCTATCATGGAAAACAAGATTGTACTCGCTATAACCGGGGCCAGCGGTTCAATATATTCAAAACAGCTTTTGGATAAGCTGATTTTGCAACGGGTGCAATACAAAGATCTGGCGGTAGTGATGAGTAACAATGCGAAGGACGTATGGAAGACGGAACTGGGTAATGAAAGTTATCGTGATTACCCATTGCCATTTTATGAAAAGAACGACTTTTTCGCTCCCTTTGCATCAGGTTCCGCCCGCTACAATATTATGATCGTTGCTCCATGTAGTATGGGCACACTTGGTCGTATTGCCCACGGCATCAGCGACGACCTGGTGACCAGGGCCGCAGATGTTGTGCTTAAGGAAAGGAGGAAATTAATCCTGCTGCTTCGTGATACACCATACAACCTGGTACATATCCGCAACATGGAAGCCATAACCCTGGCTGGTGGCATTATATGTCCGGCTACGCCCTCATTCTACAGCCGGCCAACCAACATAGACGAACTTGTTGCCACCGTTGTAGACCGGGTTCTCGACCTGGCCGGGATAGAGATCAATGGATATCGGTGGAGTGAACCCGCCGGGTAGTACATGATTAATGTTTAAGAATCAGGCGTTAATTTCAGGTGTGTTTTATATGTGGAAGGCCGTAGCGTTAGTGAGCTTTCTAAAAAGAAGGTAAATAATTCGAGATTTTCGATTTCTGGACAGTTTTCCACCGGGCTATTAGATGAATTCAAAAAGTAATAGTTTTGTTTTCCACTAAACCTGCGCTTGCATATGTCCATTCCTACCATTATGGTTCCAACCCGGAACCTGTTAAAAACCGGGTTATCTGCTGCAACCAATATCCATTACCAACTTTCTTCCGCAGAACTGGTTCAACAATCCGTTGCGCTTGGCCAGGGAAGACTTAGTGATAGCGGGGCCTTGGTGGTTGAAACAGGTGAGTTTACCGGCAGAAGCCCATTGGATAAATTCATTGTTAAGGATGAAATTACCGCAGATGCCGTTCACTGGAATAATTTCAACATTGCCTTCGACCCGGATAAATTTGAAAAGCTTAGGAAAAAAGTCATAGATTATCTTGGCACCAAAGAAGAAATATGGGTACGTGATGCTTTCGCCTGTGCAGATCCTGCATACCGGCTAAACATTCGTGTTATAAACGAAAATCCGTGGAGTAATCTTTTTGTGTACAATATGTTCATCCGGCCAACCGAGGAAGAGGCAGAAAGCTTCGAACCGGAGTGGCACATTATCCACGCACCCGGCTTTAAGGCCAACCCTGCTGTTGATGGTACCCGTCAACACAACTTCGCCATCATTTCGTTTGAACAAAAGATGGTCTTAATCGGCGGCACAGGTTATACCGGTGAAATTAAAAAGGGTATATTTTCCGTTCTCAACTTTATACTACCTTACAACGATCATGTGCTAAGTATGCATTGCAGCGCCAACGTAGGCAGCGCAGGTGATACGGCAATATTTTTCGGACTAAGCGGAACAGGTAAAACAACCCTCAGCGCCGATCCGCAACGGATGCTTATCGGAGATGATGAACATGGCTGGACCGATGATACGGTATTCAATTTCGAAGGTGGCTGTTATGCAAAAACAATTGACCTTAGTGAAGATAAAGAGCCTGAGATCTTTCATGCGATCAGGCAGGGCGCGCTGGTAGAAAATACCCGGTTTTTCCCTGGCACAAATACCATCAATTTTACTGATAAAAGCATTACCGAAAACACCCGGGTGAGCTACCCCTTATCATTTATCAGTAATGCCCTTGAGCCTTCTGTTGGCCATAACATCTGCAATATCTTTTTTCTCACTGCTGATGCGTATGGCATCCTGCCCCCGATCAGTAAACTGTCGCCAGCTCAGGCCATGTATCAATTCATTAGTGGCTACACTGCAAAAGTTGCTGGTACCGAAACCGGGATTGTAGAACCGAAGTCGACATTCAGTGCCTGTTTTGGTGCGCCATTCCTGCCCTTACATCCTGGCTTCTATGCAGAAATGCTTGGCCGGAAGTTAAAAGAAAATGGTGTGAACGTGTGGATGATCAATACTGGTTGGAGCGGCGGAGCATATGGGGCTGGGCAAAGAATTAAGCTTGCCTATACCCGCGCAATGATCACAGCTGCACTTTGCGATAAGCTCAACAGCGTGCCCTTTGAGGCCCATCCCGTGTTTGGGATGATGATCCCAACCGAGTGTCCTGGCGTACCGTCAGAAATTTTAAACCCACGAAATACCTGGCAGGATAAAGTTGCTTACGATCATAAAGCCAGCGCGCTTGCTATGGAGTTTGTGAATAATTTCCGGAAGTACCAGGATGGCGTCAGCGCCGAAATACAAAATGCTGCTCCTTTAATCAACTAAGCCAGATAATAAAAACGCCCGGTAAGTGCCGGGCGTTTTTATTGAAACAACGGTAACATTTATTAAAACAATCCAAAAAGCAAAGCGTCTACCTTATTTATGATGTCGCCCATGTCTTCGTCGTTTTCTCCAAACTTGTTTTTGTCCACATCAATTACCAGCAACGGGCCTTCTTTGTAACTGCCTATCCACTTGTTGTAATAATCGTTAAGTTTTTTCAGGTAGTCCAACCGGATATTCTCTTCGTACTCCCTGCCGCGTTTTTGTATCTGCCCCACCAGTGTTGGAACAGTTGCCTGCAGGTATATCAACAGGTCGGGAGGTTGTACCATCGACTTCAGGGTTTGAAAAAACTGGTAGTAGTTGTCGAAGTCACGCTTACTCATCAGTCCCATATCGTGCAGGTTCGGTGCAAAAATATTCGCGTCCTCGTAAATCGTCCTGTCCTGGATAATGGTTTCTGTTCCCCGTTGAATTTCGAGTAGCTGGTTCAGGCGGCTGTTCAGGAAATAGATCTGCAGGTTGAAACTCCACCTGGGCATGTCTTCGTAAAAATCGTTCAGGTAGGGATTGTTAGCAACGTCCTCGAACTGTGGTATCCATTTATAATGCTTGCTCAGTGCTTCGGTTAAAGTTGTTTTGCCTGCTCCTATGTTACCAGCAATTGCAATGTGTTTTGGTTTTTTCAATTTTGCCATAATGTTAGTGGTTCCTGCATGCTAATGCTGGTAAAGGAAAACAAAAAAATCATAAGGAGCTTCAAGGGTGTCTGCTAAAAGTAATTCAGGCCCACCGCTTCACGTACAAGTGCCATCGTTGCCCGCGAGCTCTCCCTTGCTTTGGCCGCACCTTTTTCCATAACCGCTTTAAGGTAATTCTCGTCGTTCATAATGGCGTTCACCTTTTCACGTATTGGACCAATAAAGTTGACCATGTCCTCGGCAAGTTGTTTTTTTAGGTCGCCATATCGGATGGAGCAATTGTCGTAATCTGATTCAAATTTGCCCAACACGTCGGGTGTGCTAACCAGTCTTAGTAAAAGGAATATGTTCGTGATATAATCCGGCTTTTCGGCCCCGGGTGTAGTAGGGCCACTATCCGTTTTTGCTTTCATAACTTTTTTCCTGATCATCTCATCACTGTCTGCCAGGTAAAGGGTTGCCATCTGGTTTTCACTTTTACTCATTTTACCGGTGCCATCAAGGCTTGGCACCTTTACCAGTTCCTGACTATAATTGAAAGCCATTGGTTCCGGAAACACATCACCATATCGATGGTTAAACCGGTTTGCAAAAGTACGCGCCATTTCCAGGTGTTGTTCCTGGTCCTTGCCCACCGGAACAAGTGATGCACGGTGAATAAGTATATCCGCGGCCTGCAACACAGGATACGTTAGCAGTCCCGCATTGATGTTCTGAGGATGTTGCCGGGCCTTCTCCTTAAACGTAACGGTTTTCTCCAGTTCACCCTTATACGCAAGCATATTCAGGTGCAGGTAGAGTTCCGATGTTTCATAAACATGACTCTGGCAGTAAAACGCAGCCTTATCCGGGTCAAGTCCACAAGCAATATTCTCGGCAAGAACCCGGTGTACGTTAGACTTTAATTCTTTTGTGTCGGGATGTGTTGTTAACGAGTGAAGATCGGCCACCATAAAAAAGCATTCGAACTCTTCCTGCATACGCACGTAGTTTCGAATGGCTCCAAAATAGTTACCGAGGTGTAAAAAGCCGGTAGGCCTGATACCGCTCATTACAATTGTTTTTTTTGCTTCCATAGAAAACGACGAAGATAAGCAATGGATAAAAAGGCGGGGGCTTAAACAGGAGGAGTTTTTACGTACAATTCCAGGAAGGGATACTGAGTAGCAGTAAACTTACCTTTCCTGCATCATTGCCCGCTGAGTAGTTTCTTGCTCACGAAGAAATATAATGCTCCTGAGCATATTCTTTTTTTGGGGGACCGGCTGAAGAACTTTGCGGAGCCCCGGTTGTGTCACTCACTCTTACGGCAACAGGGCTATTCACCCGGCCATTGCTGTTATTGCAATTGCAGCTCTAAAACAGATCCCCTGTTATGACCGGCTAAAAAGGGGTCAACTGCAGGCTCCTTTCTACAGCCCTGTTGTCCTGAAAGAAACTACAGACCACCAACATGAGGAACTTGCACAGGTTTGCTATGTTTAGCTAACCGCGAACAATTGAACTGCTTTCTTACTTTTACAAAAAAACAGCTTACGTCTCCCTCGATCCTCGACAACCCGATTGAATACCTTAAAGGCGTTGGGCCGCTCAAAGGCGACATGCTCAAGAAAGAACTTGGCATATTCACCTTTGGCGACCTGCTGGAGCACTACCCGCTCCGGCACATCGATCGTACCCGCATCTCCCGGATTTCCGACATCAACCCCGGTACTGAGTACATTCAGGTAGCCGGTAAACTGGAAAACCTGTCTATTCTCGGCGATAGCCGAAGCCGACGATTGGTTGCCGGGCTTCGCGATAAGTCGGGAAGTCTTGAACTGTGTTGGTTCCAGGGCATACATTGGGCCGAGAAAAACCTGGTTGCAGGCAGTCAGTACCTGGTATTCGGCAAGGTTAGTTTCTTTAATGGTAAGCCACAGATCAGCCATCCCGAAATTGAGGCTTTTGTACCTGCTATGGCCGATGGTAAAAGTCATCTTGAGCCCATATATCCCACAACTGAAAAACTCAAAGCGCGGGGTCTTAGTGGCAAACAGATCGGCAAGCTCACTGCTGTTTTAATCGGCTTGCTCTCCGCGAAAGACATCCAGGAAAACCTGCCGGATCCGGTCCTTTCACGCCGTCAGCTTATGCCAAGGTTCGAAGCTTTTGTATCTATTCACCTGCCCAAAGATCAGCAGGCCTATGAAAACGCGCTGGAACGGCTCAAATTCGAGGAGCTGTTTATCCTGCAGGTCAGGCTTGGTATTACCAGGCTTCGACGACACCGGTACAGCAAGGGTGTTGTATTTGAAAAAGTCGGCGAATACTTTAACGACTTTTACAATAATCACCTCCCGTTCGAACTCACCGGTGCGCAAAAACGGGTTTTAAAAGAAATCAGGACAGATACCTTTAAAGGCACCCAGATGAATCGCCTTTTGCAGGGCGATGTAGGCAGCGGCAAAACGATTGTTGCCCTCTTAACCATGCTGTTGGCTGCAGATAACGGTTTCCAGAGTTGCATTATGGCGCCTACTGAAATCCTGGCGACCCAACACTTTCACGGTATAAAGCACCTGTTAAGGGAGATGCCCGTGAACATCAGGTTACTTACCGGCAGTACCCGGGCGGCAGAGCGAAGGGAAATACTTAAACAGCTTGCAGATGGTTCGTTGCATATGGTTACCGGTACGCATGCGTTGATTGAAGACCCCGTGAAGTTTTCAAAGCTAGGGCTTTCCATCATCGACGAACAGCACCGTTTTGGCGTTGCGCAAAGGGCAAAGCTCTGGGCAAAAGCCGCGATCCATCCGCACGTACTCGTAATGACGGCAACACCAATTCCCCGTACCCTCGCGATGACAGCTTACGGCGACCTGGACTATAGTGTAATGGACGAACTGCCACCGGGAAGGCACCCGATTACTACGGTACACCGCAACGAAATGCACCGTATTAAGGTGATGGACTTTATCCGTTCCGAAATTGATAAGGGACGCCAGGCTTACATCATCTTCCCGCTAATTGAAGAGAGTGAGTCGCTCGCTTATGAAAACCTGATGGATGGATACGAGCACGTGAAGGCCTACTTTCCTGAGCCAAAGTACTGGATCAGTATGGTTCATGGCAGGCAGCCAGCCGATGTAAAAGAAACCAACATGCAACGGTTCGTATCCGGTGATACTCAAATCATGGTAAGCACAACCGTTATTGAAGTTGGTGTAAACGTACCCAACGCTACGGTAATGGTAATTGAAAGTGCGGAGAAGTTTGGTCTCTCTCAGTTGCACCAATTACGCGGAAGGGTAGGACGCGGTGCCGAAAAAAGCTATTGTGTGCTGCTCACCGGCACCAAAGTAAGTAATGAGGCGCGTGAGCGAATCGGGATCATGTGTGCAACAAACGATGGTTTTAAAATTGCAGAGAAAGATCTCGAGTTGCGAGGCCCCGGTGATATCGAAGGCACCAGGCAAAGCGGAGTTTTAAACTTTAAACTCGCGAGTCTGCTCAACGATAAAGAACTTTTAGAAAACGCTAAAATTGAAGCGGAAAGTTTACTGAACAGGGACGAAGACTTAAATTCGGTCGAGAATCTTCCTTTAAAGAATTTTCTTGTAATGCAAAAAGGAAAGACTGCCTGGAGCAAGATTTCGTAACTAGTCTGCACCCGCATTACCTGACCAGCTAACCCGCTTATCTGAACCGGCACATTCATTTTTACCGTATTAAAGTTGTAACTTTTAAAAAATTTCCTGATTGAAAAGTCCCCTATTATCCGGTTGTGTTTTTCTTCTTCTCTTAGTTTACCATACTTCTTATTCACAGTCTTATTCAAACATCGAATTCATTGAGAACAAAGGCCAATGGGATCCAAGGGTACAGTTCAAAAGCGATATGAGCGCCGGGGCTTTTTTCCTGGAACGTCATGGTTTCAGGGTGGTGCAACATAACATTAAGGACCTGCAGGAAATGGCAGAATACTTTCATGGTCATGCTCATGGTTCAGAAGACCCGGTAGTTACGGCTAAAGGGGCCGCCGCACCAAAGCCCACCAAAATACTCCGCTCACATGCTTACGATGTACAATTCTTAAGTGCGGGTTCACCAGAAATCGTCGGCGATAAACCGCTTGAGAGCTACAACAACTACTTTATTGGCAACGATCCTTCTAAGTGGGCTAACAATTGCCGCATTTTCCAGGCGGTCACTTACAAGAATATGTACCCCGGTGTCGACGTAAGGTATTACACCAGCAATGGTCAACTGAAATACGACGTAATTGCGCATGCTGGCGCTGATCTTTCGAAACTGGCGGTCCGGTATGATGGTGTCGACGGACTACAGGTAAAAAACGAACAGTTGGTTATTTCAACTTCAGTTGGCGAAATGAAGGAAATGGCTCCTTATGCTTACCAGGTGATCAATGGCAAGAAAAAAGAAGTTGGTTGCCGTTTTAAAGTTGCCGGAAAAGTAGTTCAGTTCAACCTGGAAAACTATGATAAAACGGTCCCATTAGTAATCGATCCAACCCTTGTTTTTTCAACGTTTAGCGGCAGCAAGGGAGACAATTGGGGCTACACAGCTACATATGGACCTGACGGAAGTTTTTATGCAGGCGGAACAGTAAATGGCACCGGCTTCCCCGTAAGCACCGGTGCGTTCCAAACCAATTTCCAGGGTGGACAGGCGGGTGGTGAAGAACCATGGGATATGGGCATCATAAAGTTTAATCCCAGCGGATCAACCCGGTTGTATGCCACTTACCTTGGTGGAAGTGGCCAGGATTACCCCCATAGTCTTGTTGTCGACAATCAGAACAACCTTGTTATTGGAGGAAGAACAAATTCGACAAACTATCCTACTACATCTCCGATTATTGGAGCAGGAGGGGATTACGATATTATACTTACTAAACTTAATGCAACCGGTACGGCTTTGATCGGCTCCCTAAAGATTGGCGGTACCCAACGCGACGGGGTAAACGTTCGGCCTAAATACGAAACCCCGCGTGGTTCTGAAACCATTCGCCGGAACTATGGCGACGACTCTAGAAGCGAAGTTATTCTTGACGCTGCCGGAAATATCTACCTGGCATCAAATACACAATCCATCAGTGCCACGGTTGCCAACAACTTTCCCACCACTCCCGGATCATTTCAACCAACACAAACAACTATCGGCGGTGGGCGCCAGGATGGAGTACTGATAAAGGCGACGCCAAACCTAAGTGGAATTTTGTTTAGCAGTTACCTGGGAGGAACCGGTGATGATGCCCTTTTTGTGCTTGCCTTAAATCCGCTTAATGGCAACGTGTATGTTGGCGGAAATACCACAAGCCCTAACCTGCCCGGTGATAAAACCGGGGTTTACCAGGTATCTTACCAACAAGGGCAATGCGACGGATTTGTATCTATCGTTTCTCCTGATGGCAGCACCCTGATAAAAACCAGCTACATGGGTACCCCAGGTAATGATATGTTGTACGGGCTCCAGTTCGACAACTTTGGTTTTCCTTATATCATGGGTACAACAACTGGTCAATGGCCGGTACTCAACGCTGCATTTAGCCAGCCGGGCTCCAAACAGTACATTGCCAAAATAAGGCCCGACCTTTCAGGACTGGTGTATTCAACCATCTTTGGCACCAGTAACGTGTTTCCCAATATCTCGCCGGTGGCTTTTCTTGTTGATCGTTGCCAAAACGTTTACGTATCAGGCTGGGGTGGACAACTTAACGACGCTTCAGGTTCGGGGCCAGGAAATGGTGGCTACGACAATGCGGGTACAAACGGGCTTACCGTAACTCCCGATGCGCTTCAGCTTACGACCGACAACAGCGACTTTTACTTTTTTGTGCTTAAGCGCGATGCCACCGCGCAATTATATGGAAGCTTTTTCGGCCAGTTTAGTACGCAAACAGGAGGTGAGCACGTGGATGGTGGAACGAGCCGCTTCGACCGAAACGGGGTTATATACCAGGCCTTATGTGCAAATTGTAATACTCCCACAGTTACATTTCCTACAACACCGGGGGTTTGGTCGCCTACAAATGGCTCGTCAAATTGTAACCTGGCTGCCGTTAAAATTGCTTTTAATCTTGCAGGGGTAGGTTCGGGCGTGCAGTCGGCAGTGAAGGGGGTAGCCAGGAGGAATTCTGGTTGTGTGCCACTCACCGTTGATTTCACGGACACCATCGCGACCGGTGTAAGCTTCTACTGGAACTATGGCGACGGTTCTCCCGAGGTTAGAACAGACGTGCCTTCCTCTTCACATACGTTTACGGCAGTGGGTACTTACAATGTAAGGCTCATCTCTATTGACTCCACTACCTGTAACATCACCGATACTTCATTTACCACCATCCGGGTAAGAAACGACGAAGCAAAGCTTGATTTTACATCGGCCAAGATCCCGCCGTGCCAGTCAACCACCTACCAGTTTACCAATACCTCAACAGCACCAGCAACAAGGCCGTTCTCCAACAATTCTTTTCAATGGACCTTTGGCGACAACTCAGCACCGGTTATCACCGGATCGCAGAGCGTAACCCATGCCTTTCCAGGTGTTGGTACCTACACGGTTCGACTCGTTTTACTCGATACCAATTATTGTAACTATCCCGATTCTGTTGTTCGACAAATCAGGATCTCGCCAAACGTAGCTGCTGCCTTCCAGACCCCGCCAAGTGGTTGTGCGCCGTACAATGCACGCTTTGAAAATACATCGGCAGGCGGCCAGCAGTTTTTCTGGGATTTTGGTGATGGAACCACTTCCACACAAACAAGCCCCACCCATCAATACAATACACCAGGAACGTTTGTAGTGAGGTTGAGGGCAGTTGACTCCGCTACCTGTAACATTTCCGACAGCACCACGTTTACCATTACTGTCAGCGAGAAGCCGGTCGCATCGTTTAGTTATGCACCTGATCCCCCACTTGAAAATACTGCTGTTGTTTTCACCAATACCTCAATTGGTGCCACCAGCTACCTGTGGCGGTTTGGCGATGGGGATACCTTGCTTACCACTTCGACCTTGCCGGTTCAGCATTATTATAACGAAACGCGCAAGTATACCACCTGCCTTGTTGCCATAAACCAGTACGGATGCCGCGATACTACCTGCCAGGATTTACAAGCGATAGTTGTTCCCGTTCTCGATATTCCAAATGCGTTTACACCAAACGGGGATGGCATAAACGACAAGGTCTTTGTTCGCGGGTTTGGAATTGCTAAAATGAACTGGCGAATTTTCAACCGGTGGGGAGCACTTGTTTTTCAAACAGTAAACCGTAACGAAGGGTGGGATGGCATTTACAGAGGAAGCCGCCAGCCAAAAGAGGTTTATCACTATGTACTGGATGTAGAGTTTACCGACGGAAAAAGAACCCAGAAAAAAGGGGATATCACACTATTATAACCGATCTATGAAAAAGCTACTTAATCATAAAGCTTTACTGATTGCTCTTGCGCTTGTCTCAGCTTCTGTAACAACAAAGGCGCAGGACCTTCACTTTTCACAATATTTCAATGCACCACTGCTTGTAAACCCGGCAAATACCGGTTTTACCCCTGAAGGTGATTACCGGGTTGGAATTAATTATCGCAACCAGTGGGCGAGTCTGGGGGGCAATCCCTACAAAACTTTTAGCCTTTATGGGGATGCACAGGTTTTGGGAAAAAGGATTGAGAATGGCTGGTTGGGGGTAGGCGGGGCATTGCTTCGCGATGTGGCAGGCTCGGGTAACCTCACTTCCACACGTGCATTTGGTTCTGTAGCTTACCACCAGGCACTTGGACTAGGAAGTTTGTTAAGTGCCGGCTTCAACGTGGGTTGGGTGAATAAACGGGTTGATTTTACTAAGCTCACCTTCGATAATCAATGGAACGGCAAGTTCTTCGACGTGTCAACCCCAAGTGGAGAAGGTTTTATCACAAACCAGATCAACTATTTTTCCTTACAGGCCGGATTGAATTACGCCTATTTTCCAAATGATAATACCTACCTGAATGCTGGCATAAGCATGTCGAACATCAATCGTCCACGTGAAAGTTTCTCTTCCTCCGACACGTTTGATCAGCGGATCAGCAGGCGTTACACCACCTTTTTAAATGGTAGTTTTAAGGTAAATGATCTCTGGATCGTAAACCCCAACATATATGTGAGCACAATGGCCACCGCATGGGAAGTGGTTGCGGGTGTAAATGCTCAACGCGACCTTACGGGGGACGGCGATGCACAGTTGATCTTAGGCGCTTACTATCGCGTAAAAGATGCTATTGTTCCGGTTGTGGGTTTTCAGAAAGGCACCTATAAGCTAACCTTTAGCTATGATGCAACCACTTCGGGCCTGAGCAGGTACAACCAAACCAGGGGTGCCTACGAAATTTCAATTGTTAAACAAGGTTTACTTGATGTTAGCCAGCCACTAAAATGTCCCGCCGTACGATTTTAGTTCCCTGATAGTTGACTTGTTAAGGAAGAATATTGCCACAGCTTATCCTGGCTCATTACTAGCGTGGAACTAATTGCATCTAATATTTCGTTTCACCGATTTTTATCTGCGGGTACAGAAAGAGGCTGTCTCAATTATGGGGCAGCCTCTTTTTGCAACGGTAAGGTGTAGTTCATTAAGCAATGCGCAGTATGCTATTCGCAACATGACTTCCTCTCTTGATCAGTATCCACTTTATTGGTTCCTGTACATCAGGGTAAATGGTTAGCCTTGCTCAAGAAAGTTATGCGGTACAAGCGAGCGTGGCAACGATGTTCCAAAAACCAATTACTGCTGGTCACCAAAAAAAAACAACATTTATGTGGGACCGTTTATATCCAGTCTTTGCCTTTGCTGCCGCCATCATTGCGAATTGAGAAGTTGCCTCTTTTATAAAATTTCCGGTACTTCTCGCTGATTTCTTTTGATTGCAGGGTGCCGTTAATGTAAAGCTCATTATTTTTTACTTCTACATTGTAAGCCTTGTTTTTGTCGATCAATCCATCCTTCGCCAGTTCGTTTATACAAGCCTGGCTATTTTCCATCTCCACCTTTGCTTTTTCCATGGACACCTTAGCTTTTTCCATGGCTTTTGAAACACTTTCCTGTATTTTCCGGTGATCTATATCGACCTTAAAGTGTTCGCGATCAAGTTTTGTTCTAACGTTATCAAGTGAGGCCTTTAACTTTTCCATGTCCACTTCTTTCACCTTTGCCATGGACTCCTTAAGTTCTGCGTCCATTTTCTTCCAATCAATACTTTTCATTGCTTTTTCCACGTCCTTACTAATTTTTTCCGCGTCGATGGCAGAGAGTGAGGCGTTGATTTCTTTCTGCATCTTTTGAAAGTCCAATTGCTTCATCTGTTCTTCAAGTTTCGACATCTGAACTTCAAGCTGTTTCATCGATTCATTTAATTGGTCCATTCGAAGTACATCAGCATCCCCACTCCGTTTGTTGGGTGTGGTGGTATCCTTATTTGTTTGGGTGCGAAAGGAGTCTGGTTGGGCCGGGTTTTTCTGGCGAAACGAAACAACACAAATGGTGCATGCTATCGTTGCAAGTAGCATAACGATCCTGGTGGGGCAGAACAACTTTTTCATGGTGGAGGTTTTAGTTTGGCTTACGAATTAGTTCGTATCAAATATACGATGTGCTTCGTATATCAATAAAGCGGCATAGTATAATTAGAAAATTTTAACACTTTGCCGTTTTGCCGGCGACAGATATTTGTGTGCTTATTGCAGTTATAATCATTAGCTTTCGATGTATTGCAGCCTGCGATAAAAAACGACAGATATAATATGAAAAAGTTACTGACCCTACTTGCAGTTATTATGGTGTGTTCACCGGCATTTTCACAAGGAGAATATATTGAAGATGAGCCCCGTGGTTTTAAGAAGGAGCGGGTTTTTATAGGGGCGAGTCTAGGTCTGGGTCTTGGAAGCGGGGTATTTAACGTGGGTGCAAATCCGGAGGTAGGATATAGTATTACCAACTGGCTTGATGCCGGTTTATCAACGAATTTCAACTACACTACCATACGTCCTGAATATAATTTTGGTTACCGCCAACGGAGCACAACGTATGGCGGAGGTGTTTTCGTAAGGGTGCACGCATTCAGAGGTTTTTTTCTGCAGGCTTTACCGGAGTATAACCGCCGCACAATCCGAAACCGGTTTGTGCAAGCGGGAGGACCTGACGACCGGTACAAGCTGGAAGCGCCGAGTTTCCTGGCAGGTGTTGGTTATGGCGGTCGTGTAATCGGTCAGTCAGGATTTTTTACGGTACTCATGTTTGATCTTGCAAACAATTCGAATTCGCCCTACATCAACAGCTATGTTGATAATAATGGCAATGCCATCAGGAGCAGGTTGCCGGTGCTGCGCACCGGTTTTAATGTATACCTCGGTCCAAAGCGTCGAAGATAGCCTGGGGCGAGTTGTACACTGCTATCCTTTTGTTCCACTCTTCATATAGGAAGTCGACCTCTGACATCTGTTCGATATGAGCAATAAGGTGATTGTAAAAACCGCCTGAGTTCAGAATGATGAGTGTTTTATTATGAATGTTCAGGGTGTTCCATGTGAGCATCTCAAACATTTCATCCATTGTGCCATATCCACCAGGTAATATAATGGCAGCATCGCACATGTCGTACATGATCTTTTTGCGGGTATGCATGTCTTCAACAACCTGCAAGTCGGTGATACCTTCGTGTTGGTGTTCCCAGCCGATGAGCAGTTCAGGGATGACACCCATAACTTTTCCACCATTACTCATAACACCGTTTGCGAGTGCGCCCATAAGTCCTTTTCGGCCGCCCCCGTAAATGAGCCTTATTCCATTCTCGCCCATCAACTTACCCAACTGTGCGGCATGCTCACTAAAAATTGGATTAGTTCCGTTTTTGGAACCACAAAAAACAGCTATGGCTTTATATTGCATTGTCGTTCATTTTATAAGCCGCAATATTAGGTCAATATTATTTACTACTTTTCAAACCCTTCACCCACCGAAATTTAAAAGGCCGTATGTCTCCACTACTGTTGTTCTCTTTTGTAATTGCTTATTTTCTTCTCTTGTTAGGTGTTGCCTGGTATACCAGCCGGAATAGTGACAATGAAAGTTTTTTCATCGGCAATCGCAGTAGTAACTGGATGCTTGTTGCATTTGGTATGATAGGAACTTCGTTAAGTGGTGTAACGTTTGTGTCGGTTCCGGGAGCGGTAAAAGTAGAGTCGTTTGCATACTTCCAGATAACGATAGGGTACTTGTTGGGTTACCTGACTATTGCCTATGTGCTGCTTCCGCTGTATTATGCCCTTAACGTTACCTCTATCTATAATTACCTGAATACAAGGCTGGGTTTTTCGTCGTATAAAACAGGAGCATCGTTTTTTATATTATCGAGAACGCTGGGTGCGACTGCCCGTTTATACCTGGTGGTCAAGATCCTCCAGGATGCAATTCTAGCCGAATTCGGTATTCCGTTCTGGTTAACCACCCTGGTGATCCTGATTATGATCCTGCTGTACACTTACGAAGGCGGGGTTAAAACCATTGTATATACGGATACCCTACAAACTACCTGTATGCTTGCGGGCTTGGTGATTTGTACAATTTATATTCTGAACTCGCTCAACATCAGCCTTGGTGAAAGCTTACAACAACTGTCGGACAAGGGGTATAGCAAGATCTTTTTCAGTGACCCGATGAGCAGGTTCTTTTTTTTAAAGCAGGTACTTGCGGGAGCATTCATCACGATCACGATGACGGGTATGGACCAGGAAATGATGCAGAAAAATATATCGGTAAAAACGTTGAAAGACTCACAAAAAAACATGGTGACGATTGGCTTTATCATGTTGGTGGTTATCGGCCTGTTCCTTTTTATGGGCGGGTTGCTATACCTCTATGCCGACCAGTTTGGTGTTACCGCGACTGGTGATAAACTGTTTCCTGAAATTGCCCTTCATCATCTTCCTCCATTTGTATCAGTCATCTTTATCATTGCCCTTATTTCGGCCTTATTTCCCAGCGCGGATGGTGCCATTACAGCGCTTACTTCTTCTTTCTGCATCGATATTCTGGGTATCAAGCGTCGTAAGGGTTTTACTGAAGCGCAACAAAATAAAACCAGGAAAAACGTACACCTTGTTTTTGCATTGATATTCCTGGTGTTTGTGCTGGTATTTCGATGGATTAACAGCCCAAGTATGATCGGGGTTATCTTAAAGGTTGCTGCTTATACGTATGGACCGTTACTTGGTCTATTTACCTTTGGATTAATTACAAAGCGGGTAATTAAAGGCAACCTGGTGCCGCTTGTGTGTATTGCTGCTCCGATTATATCTTACCTCGTTGACATCAATCAGAAAAGACTTTTCAACGGTTACGAGATAGGACTTGAATTATTGGTTTTAAACGGTTTTCTTACTTTTATTGGTCTATTGGCGATATCCCGGCCTTCAAAGGGGGGTGAGTTGCCGGTTAGTGAACCGTTAACGTAGCCGCTTTTATATTTTTTTAATGCGTTTGGACTAGCTTTACGCCTACTTTCGTGGCTAACGGTTTACTGTTGGTGCTTTATTGCAACAGTGCTTGGGTAATGATTTTCAAAACCATGAAACCGTTAATTCTATTTCAACAGCTAAGGGAAGATCCTGGTCCAAAAACAATCATACCGCATGAATGATGTAAGATTGATCGATGAACTTGCTGAACAATACGCTGCCAGATACACTTCACCCGAGGATGACGTCCTCAAAGAAATAAACGACGACACTACCCTGAACCACGAACATGCTCATATGTTAAGTGGACATGTGCAAGGAAAATTTTTGTCTTTCCTTAGCATTATTTTGCAACCTACCCACGTTCTTGAGATAGGGACCTTTACCGGTTATAGTGCCATTTGCCTGGCGGAAGGACTGCTAAAGGACGGCGCATTGCACACGATTGAGATCAGGGAACAGGATGCAGACGTTGCCCGCAAGAACATTGGCCGGTCAAAAAACGCAACCCTTATACATTTGCACGTTGGAAATGCGTGTGATATTATCCCTGCTATTCCCGTGGAATGGGACCTGGTGTTTATTGACGCAGACAAAACCGGCTATATTGATTATTACGAAATGGTAGTTCCCAGGCTTTCGGCAAAAGGGATCATTATCGCAGATAACGTATTATTCCATGGCCATGTATTGAAGGAACCTGTAGCAGGCAAAAACGCCAGGGCTATCGCCGACTTCAATGAACATGTTGCCAACGACCCCCGGGTAGAGCAGGTGATGCTTACCGTTAGGGATGGATTATTACTGATAAAAAAGAAATAATGACGATCAACACTTCGAAGATTATTCTTACTGTTCTTGCCAGTGTTTGCTGTTTTTTTAAAACGGTAGCCCAAAAAGAGAAAGACAGGGCAGCTAGATACATTGAGCAGTATAAGGAACTCGCGATGTCAGAGATGTTGAGAACGGGTATTCCCGCATCTATTACCCTTGCCCAGGGCGTTTTGGAAACCGCAGCCGGTCAGAGTATTCTCGCTCAAAATGCCAATAATCATTTTGGTATAAAGTGTAAGGGCGACTGGATCGGGGAGACCATGGCGTATGACGATGATGCAAAAGGGGAATGCTTCCGCAAGTATGCAAGTGTTGAAGACTCGTATAAAGATCATTCTGAATTTCTTCGCACCCGTCCAAATTATGCTTCGCTGTTTTCCATTCACCCATCGGATTACCAGGGTTGGGCGGTTGGCTTAAAAAAGGCCGGTTATGCTACTAATCCAAGTTATGCTGAGCGACTGATGCGTGTTATTGAAGAGCACAACCTTCAACAATATACTTTGCTGGCGCTCCAGAAAACCGCAGCGGGCGCTACACTTGCTCTTGCGGCTGTCTCCAAGCCATCGCCTGAAGTGGTATCAGCCTTAGAAAGCAGTAGTTCAATCAATAATGATGGCAAAGTTTCGCCGACACCCGCCAAAAAAATCAATTACCCCGGGGGCGTGTTTATCATGAACGGCACAAAAGTGATTTATGCAGAAGCAGGAACCTCGCTTTTTGCAATTGCAAACAATCACCGCGTAACTTATAATAAACTTATGGAGTTTAATGAGCTCGACAATAAAGACATACTTGAAAATGACCAGTTGGTATTTCTTGAAAAAAAGCCAAAGAAAGGCGTAAATGAATTTCACACTGTGGCTTTGAATGAGTCGCTCTACGAAATCTGCCAGAAAGAGGCGGTTCAAATGTCGAGCGTGATGGAATATAATCACCTTCAAAAGGGAATGGTTCCTGCAGTTGGAGAGAAGTTATACCTGAAGATTAAGGCGACAGCTTCGCCAAGACTCGCAATGGAAAATAGGAGCTCTGCTACTTCGATGTGATCCGTATTAGCTTATCTTAGCCGCCTTAATCTTGCTACATGGCTCCTGTAAAATTTCACGATAAGTATTTCGTTCCTTATATATCATCGGCGGAGATCCAGGAGAAGGTAGTAGAACTTGCCCGCAGGCTAAATGAAGACTACAAAGGAAAAAGGCCGCTGTTTATTTCGGTATTAAACGGCTCTTTTATGTTTACTGCCGACCTCTTTAAATACCTGACGATCGAAGCGGAGGTTTGTTTCATAAAGCTGGCGTCTTACAAGGGTACAAAGTCATCCGGTCAAATCCTAACTGCAATTGGTCTGGATACCGATATCAACAATAGGGATATCGTTATTCTGGAAGACATCATCGACACCGGAAAAACAATGACGGAGTTTCTCCGCCAGATCAACCACCAACAGCCCACTTCACTTAAGATTGCCGTTTTGTTGCATAAACCTACGGCAACCGCTTACCCCTTAACAATCGACTATACCTGCTTTTCCATTCCCGACAAATTTGTTGTTGGATACGGGCTGGACTATGATGGGCTGGGTCGCAATCTCTCCCAGTTATACCAGCTTGACGAGGATAATGAAGATTGACGTAGTAGTCAGTTGTTGTCAGCGATTTAAAGAGACATTAACCATTGCGGGTTGTTATCCTTTGTGCTAATAGCCCGGCGATTGTGCGTGTACCTAAATTTCGATAAATTCGTCATGCTTCTCATATCAAATCATTCCTTTGAACAGGATCTTCCAATTGTTGATTGTGCTGATGCTATCGCTTTCTTCCGCTGCACAGTTTTACCTGCGTGGAGAAGTCAGGGACGAGCAGGGGAGACCTGTATCTAATGCCAGGATAAAGTTTTTTTCCAAGGGCAACTTCCCTTATTATACTGGTGCAGGAGGCGCATTTGGAGTTCCTACTACCCTAAAGATCGATACGATTACAATTATAGCAGACGGGTATGAAACATTTACAGCCCCCGTCCGATCTGCAACATACGAGGTATTCACCCTCAAGATGACGGCCCTGAAAGCAAATTCCACAAAGCAGCGGCTGGCAAGTCTAACCAAGAATCTACTTGCCCAAAAGCGTCAACAGCAGTTAGATATCGGGGAGAGCTACTCCAGCACCGTGGAAAATGACTTTGTGATTACAGGCAAGTACCCGGAAACAGGATATGCACTAACCGTTGACAGGGCCTCTTACAGCAACATCAGGAGATTTTTAAATCAAGGCGAAAGGGTCCCCGCAGATGCGGTGCGTATAGAAGAGATGCTGAACTATTTTAATTTTGGGGGCAAACAAAATGTTGAACCAGGGCAAAATTTCGCCGTAACCACCAATATTACCTCTTGTCCATGGAACGATAAAAGCGCACTGCTCTATATCAACCTGCGGGCTAAAAAAATCAGTTTAGACAAAACACCTCCTTCAAACCTGGTTTTTTTAATTGATATTTCCGGCAGTATGGATATGCCGAACCGGCTGCCTTTGCTAAAGACCGGTTTTAAGCTCCTCGTTGAGAATCTCCGTTCTATAGACACCGTTTCTATTATCACCTATGCCAGTGGGGTATCGATAATGCTTCAGCCAACCTCGGGCGCCGAAAAACAGAAGATAATTGAAGCACTAGAAGGGCTTACTCCGGCAGGGGCAACCTCGGGTGAAGCCGCGATTGCAACAGCTTACCGGTATGCTACAAAAACTTTTATACGGGGTGGCAACAACAGGGTGATATTGGCAACCGATGGCGATTTTAATGTTGGGGTAACCAGCGAAAGGGAACTGGAAGAACTAATCGCAAAGCACCGTCAAACGGGTATTTACCTGACTTGTTTGGGGGTGGGTATGGGTAATTATAAAGACAGCAAACTGGAGGCACTTGCTAAAAAGGGCAACGGCAACTTTGCCTACCTGGATAATGAACACGAGGCGGAAAAGGTGCTGGTGGAAGAGTTTGCTCAAACGGTGTTTACGGTAGCAAATAACGTGTTTATGAATGTCGAATTCAATCCTGCGCTGGTCAGGCAATACCGCTTGATTGGCTTTGATAACAAGCAATCGGCTATTGAAGACAGTGTGAGTAGCCTCGAAGGAGGAGAGGTGGGCAGTGGTCATAGCCTGCTATCCGTATTCGAGATTTTGCCCGACTCAGCACTTTTCCGTTCGGTTAACCAACAGGTAGCTACACTAAAACTAACTTATTCGATTCCGGGGAACGCAGATACAAGAGCCGATGTTTTCAAGGTGTTGACCAACTATAAACCCATTATGAGTGCGGACTCATCACTTCGTTTTGCCACGGCATTGGTTATGTTTGGAAGTATACTAAAACAGTCTGGTTATCTTAAGGACGTAAGTATCGAAGATGTGCAGCAACTTGCTGCAACAGCTGTGTCGCCAAACGATCGGCTTCAACTGGAATTTGCAGGGCTGGTACAAAAAGCAAAAAGGCTTTACCCAAAAAGAAAACAACGCAGGTAGTTAAGTAGAACACAACAAAAAAACGCAGACAATCTTGACTGCGCTTTAAGTTTATATCAGCTTTTTCTTTAAGAAAACGCCTCTTTTATTTTATCGAAAAAGCTTTTCTCGCTTTTGTCGGGATGTGGCTTGAAGTTATTCGATGCATTCATACGCTCGAGCATCGACTTTTCATCGCCGCTGACATTTTGCGGGGTCCATACATTTACGTGAATTAACTGGTCTCCTTTAGAGTAACCATTTACTTCCGGAAAGCCCTTTCCTTTTAGCCTGAAAATCTTACCACTCTGGGTTCCTGCGGGAACCCTAATCTTTGCTTTACCATCAATGGTTGGAACTTCAACCTGGGTGCCGAAAACAGCATCCGGGAACGAGATATAGAGGTCGAAAGCAACGTTGAGACCGTCGCGGTGTAATAAAGGATGCGGTTCTTCTTCAATAAGTATAATCAGGTCACCTGGCATGCCCCCACGTTCGCCGGCATTGCCTTTTCCACTCAGGCTTAGTTGCATTCCTTCCTGTACTCCTGCCGGAATATCTAACGAAACCTGCTCCTCACCATATACACGTCCCTCACCTTTACATGTTCCGCATTTGTTGGTAATTGTAGTGCCTTCTCCGTTACAGGTTGAACAGGTTGTAACGGTTTGCATTTGCCCGAGAAAAGTATTGGTTACACGTTTAACCTGCCCGCTTCCCTGGCAAGTGCCACAGGTTTGTATACTCCCCTGATCTTTTGCCCCGTTACCATTACAGGTAGTACAAACTACATGCTTTTTTACTTTGATGGTTTTTGAAACTCCTTTCGCGATCTCTTCGAAACTCAGCTTTAGTTTAATCCTAAGATTGCTGCCGCGCTGCCCGGTCGCCCGTCTTCCTCCGCCGCGGCCGCCCCGGCCTCCGCCACCACCAAAAAAGCTTCCAAATACATCCTCGCCAAATATGTCACCAAATTGGCTGAAGATATCATCCATATTAGCTCCGCCACTAAAACCACCCGTGCCCGGACCAAAAGCAGCATGACCATAACGGTCGTATTTTGCTTTTTTATCGGCATCGCTTAATACTTCGTACGATTCTGCAGCTTCTTTAAATTTTTCCTCTGCTTCTTTGTCACCGGGGTTCCTGTCGGGATGGAACTGCATAGCGACTTTGCGGTAGGCTTTTTTTATTTCCTCAGGTGATGCAGTTTTGCTTACCCCTAAAACTTCATAATAATCTCTTTTGTTTGCCATTTTATGCAAATACCATGGTGCATGCCATGGATTTTTTTATTTCACCTACAGTTATAAGTTTTACCATTCCGTTTGCCGGCTCGACCCCGGCGTAATTGATCAAAATGCTCCCGACTCCCCGGTTATTGCTGTATCCCGGTGCTTTGGAAAAGAGCCATATTGCTGCTGTTCCCTGATCACCGGAACGCATTGGTATTCATGTTCTATTTACCGACTACTACTTTTGCATGCCTGATGATTTTATCATTCAGGTAATATCCTTTTGTTACTTCATCCAGTACTTTACCCTGGAGCTCTGGAGTTGGAGCAGGTATTTCCGTAATTGCTTCATGCTTTTCAACGTCGAAGTCGGTGTTTACGCTTTCCATGGGTTGAAGACCTTTGTTCTGAAGAATAGTTCTCAACTTATTAAACACGAGTGTAACACCTTGTTTCACCTGGTTAACGTCTGTTGTGTCCTGAAATTGTTTTTCGGCACGTTCGGAGTCATCAAGTACTTCCAAAAGGGAAGTAATAATTTCCTTACCCGCTGTTTGGCTGAGCTCGATTCTTTCCTTGGCTGTTCTACGCCTGTAATTATCAAAATCCGAGAATAAACGTAAGTATTTGTCTTTCTGTTCAGCAATCTCTGCCTTTAGCTTTTCGCTTTCTGTATCCTGTACAAAAGGGTCACTCAAATGAGAAGTCCCAGGCATATTTTCATCGGAATTCAAATTGATCATATCTTCTGAAGTAGCCGTTTCCTCCTGGGGTATTTCTTTTTCTTCCATACTTTATTTTTTGCGCAAAATTAAAGGTCAAAGTGTTTGCCAAAGCGCTTTTCTGGTCAAATTGACATTTTTAAAAAAACCGATGAGACAATCCGGAAAATTATCTTTGCCCCATGACAAAGGTGATCCTGAATAAGAAGATAAGTCCGCGAATCAGCAATGGCCATCCCTGGATTTTTAATAACGAAATAAACAGCATAGACAGTGCAGTCGATCCGGGTTCAATAGTCGAGGTTTATACTAGTGATCAAAAGTTTGTAGGACGAGGATATGCAAACCCCAAATCGCAAATTGTTGTCCGCTTGCTTACCAGGGATCGCAATGAGCAAATTGATGCCAAATTTTTTCAAAGACGGATAGCCGCAGCCTGGGAGTACCGGCAGAAAACCGGGTATATCGAAAACTGCAGGCTTGTATTCGGTGAAGCCGATTTATTGCCTGCATTAATCATAGATAAATTCAACGACTACTTTGTGGTGCAGACACTATCGCTTGGTATGGATCGTTGGAAAGAAACTATTGTTCAGGTATTGGAGACGCTGTTCAATCCCAAAGGTATTTATGAAAGAAATGATGTGCCGGTTAGGGAACTGGAGGGAATGGAACAAAAAAAGGGTTTTCTAAGCCAGCCTTTCGATACAAACGTACTCATCAACGAAAACGGCTTGAAGTTTCTCGTTGATGTGGAAAACGGACAGAAAACCGGCTACTTCCTTGATCAGCAGGATAACAGGAGGGCAATCAGGCATATTGTAAAGGATGCCGATGTGCTTGGTGTGTTTACCTATACCGGAACATTTGAGATACATGCGGCGCATTATGGTGCAAGGAGTGTGTTAGGCCTGGATATTTCGGCCAGCGCCGTTGCACAGGCTACGAAAAATGCCACAATTAATGGTTTGGAGCAGGTATGTAAGTTTTCTGAAGTAAATGCTTTTGATGTTCTTAAGGCATGGGTTAAAGAAAACCGATCCTATGATGTTGTAATGCTCGACCCACCGGCATTTACCAAAAGCCGTGAGAATATCCAGAAAGCCGTTTCAGGTTATAAAGAGATTAACCTGCGTGGTATGAAGTTGGTCAAGCCCGGTGGCTTCCTTGTAACCAGCAGTTGCACCAACCTGGTATCACCTGAGCTTTTTATGAGGACCATACAGGAAGCCGCAAAAGACGCGAAAAGAAACATCCGGCAGGTTATGTTCAACGCACAGTCCGGCGACCACCCTATACTTTGGGGAATTGAAAACACCAACTACCTTAAATTTCTGATTATACAAGTACTCTAGGCAAATGGGGCTGCCGAAGAAACAGGCTCAGGGCTTCGGCAAAAATACAGCACAACAAAAAAACCCGCAAACTGCGGGTTTAATATTTTTATACAGGAGGAAGTGCTTCTCCAGGCAGTTTACTTAGCAACCTGGAACTTGCCCGATTCAATAATGCGACCGCTTTTATCCCGAAGCTGAAAGATGTATACACCACGGTAGAAATCAGTTAAGGAAATATTTGTTTTTTGTCCAACGGCCGTTACTTCATAAACTTTTTTACCAACAAAATTATAGACCTGCAGCGTATAGTCTTTATTGATTGTCTTTTGGAATTCGAAATTTATCGAACTGACCGCAGGATTTGGATAAAACTTAAGCACTTTTTCATGAAAATCCATTGGATTCAGCGCTGAAGTTTTTGGAACCTGCGCTCTCGCGGACGTGCAGAACATTATTAAGAAAAGAGGTAGAAGTTTTCTCATCATTCGCTGGTTATCATTCGTTCTTAATAAAAGTAACTCATAAGTTCTTTAACGCAAAATTTTTGCCAGATATTGTTAATTCTCAGCGGCTAACACCTGCCGTATGCTACTGAGATCGGGAAGATCCTGTGGTTTTTCGTTTACTTGCGCAAACCTAATCACACCCGATTTATCGATGACAAAGGCTGCCCTTTTACTTACTCCCCTCATTTCTAATGCAGGGAATATATCGTATAAGGCCCCATATTTTGAAGACACCTCCCGGTTGAAGTCGCTGAGTAATGTAAAGTTCAACTGTTGATCGTCCTTGAATTTGGCAAGTGTATACACCGAATCGACTGAGATTGCCAGGATCTCGGAATTAAGGCTGTTGTACATGCCCAGGTTATCCCGCATGTCACATAATTCTGCAGTACATACACTTGAAAAAGCAAATGGGTAAAACAGAATTACCACTGTTTTGCCCTGGAAGTCAACTAATGAAACCTTTTGCTTTCCGGAGTCGTACAAGGTAAACTCAGGAGCAATGTCGCCAATTTGTAGAGCCATGTAGTGTTGTTATGAATTTTGGGTTAATGATTTAGCGCCTAAAGCGGGTATATGGGAACATCGATTGGTCAGCAGGAACTGATATACCCCATTTATGATTAGTGGTGCTGTTCTTTGAATACAAAGGTTCCACTACCTACGGGTTCTTCCACATACAAATATTCGTGCATCGGCGGGAAAAAACCTACGGGTACCTCACCAAGCCTGATGTCCTCCGGACGCGGGGGTTGCTCATGTTTATAAAGGGTCTGGTTGCTCTCCAGGTGACGGGTTTGGCCATCAATTGGTCCGCCACTGAAATGTGCAGTTTTTGTATGTTTCTCCATGTTGCTATCATTTAGAAGAACTAAGAAGACGAGTATTCGATGGTTGGCTGTGATTAATTTCTATAAAGCCCGTGCCATCGTAAACAAATATAATCGTATGGTTCTTGGCTCGTAAGCTTTCGCAGGCGCTTTTATTTAGTAGTTAAACAATTTAATAAACCGGAATTGATTAGGATAGGGCTATACAAAAAAAAGTCACTTTGCAGTGACTCCTTTCTCTTTCTGTAACTGTTCCCAGAGCTGAGGTGTAGAACATCGTTGAATTTGCACCAACGACGAAAAGCAGCCCCAACGCGTAAGTTATTTTTTTACCAGTTTTCCGGTTTCCATAAATACCTTGAAATTATGAATGTCATTCTGAACCATTTTCTCAAAAACATTATTCAACAGCAAAGCGACACCTGCACCAATCACACCCAATGGTGGGCGATAGGTTATCGTTACATCCAGCTCAGTGCCTTCGCCATTGTTGGTATCAACAAAAGCAACCTTTCCTGCATTGTCGATGGTTGAGTCTGGGATTGAACTCCAGCCTATGAAATTATCGGGGTCTTCTTTAACAATCTCTGCAGTCCAGTCGACCGTAATAAGCTGACCTGGTATCTTGGCTTTCCATACCGAATACTTTTCGTCGATTTTGTCAACGCTTTTTAAATGACTCATGAATAACGGAAGATTCTCAAGCTCTCGCCAAAAGGCATAAACCTCTGCCCGGGGTTTGTTTACGACGATGCTTGTTCTGATATTGATGTTTTTTGCAACCTTCGGAACCCGCTCTTTTCCCATTGCCTTATAAAGAAATGAGTGACCGGTAAGTCCCCTGGCGATCAGTATTGCACCGGCAATAATCGAAGGCACTTTTGCTTTTGTGTTCCGAACTAGGCCAAGGGACAACAAGAGACCACCCAGCGCAGAAGAAACGATTCGCTCGGTTGAATCGATGTTCACGTGGCTGCGATGAGCAGCATTGGTTTCTTTCGAAATATTTTCAGTCATAAGGAGTTATTTAGATGATGTTGAAATCTTTATACAGGGGATTAAGAATCATGCCATCTAGTGTATGCGTGCTCCTGTTTTGAGGATTGCTTATGAGTATGGTTTATTGGAATGTCCTGTGCTTTCATTATGCGCCACATTAAAGGCTGTGCTCTCTGTTATGCCCGCCGTATTCATTCAAAACGGGAAGTCTAACTTAGCATTCCTTTCGGCAATGCACCGCACCTATTCTGGGATGCATTCTCAAGAAATCCCTGCCGCTGCCGGTTATTAAAACTTGGTTGAGGGTAGAGGTGCAAGCAAACGTTGACTTGGGAGATTATACCATCTCAAATGGCCCCGTTCCCAAAAACTACTCTTGAGTAGAAGGGGTTAAGCGTAGAAAATTACTTAGCGCTGTTAGTGCTTCTTAATTGAATGTCCAAAATGATCTACAACAAATCGGTATTAGGCTAAATGAAAAATGGCCCGTTTAAGGGCCACTAATGCTAGTTACATGGGTAAGTTATGTTAATGAATATTCTTGTTTTAACTGCTCCGTTGCAAGGTTAACAACAGCTTCCACTTTCAATACCAATGGGAATAAAGCTTCCAGATTAATCTTTTTTCTGCCGTCAGTTTCCAGTGTGCGAATGTCATCTTTCACACTGTCTATACACATGGTCTCCAGGGTGGGTTTAATCTTATGGGCCATCTTGCTTACCGTATCCCAGTCCTGTACTTCAGCCGCTTTCTTCATCTCAGCAACCGTGGCGGGTATGGTATCAATAAAGATCTTGGTCAACGTAACAACAAAATCTTCACTTCCCCTTGCAAGCTCATTAACATTTTTCATGTCATAAACCTTATCTACCGTGCTTGTTGGGACGGTTTCAGGCACATCAACTGCAGCCAATGTTTGTTCCCTTTCGGCAAACGCGCGGCCAAATGCACCTTCATGTTTAAGTACCCTTGATATAACGTCGTGCAGCGCTTTCTCCTTGAATGGCTTGGTTAAAAAGTCGTCCATGCCTACAGCAATATACTTTTGTTCCTCACCCTTCAGGGCAATTGCTGTCAAGGCAATTATTGGGGTATCCCGCTTTTTAGGATCATCAAGCTTCCTGATTTCGGCAGCTGCTTCCAGCCCACTTTTTTCAGGCATTTGAATATCCATCAGTATCACGTCGAAGTCCTCCTCCTTCGCTAATTGCAAGGCTTCTACCCCGGTCATGGCGGTTTTGCATTCCAGTCCCCAGTAGTTCAGGATATTTAGTGCCAGCATCTGGTTAACCTGGTTGTCTTCAGCCAGGAGCACTTTAAGTTTGCCAAGTTCTATTTTTCCTGGTTTGTCTTCAGTTTCAGCAGGGATGATGTCATCCTTTCCAGGTTTCCGGTAAGTAATGGTAAACGTAAACTTACTGCCATGATTAGGTTTACTCTGCACCCATATGCTTCCTTTCTGAAGTTCAATCAGGTTCTTTGTAATCGCCAACCCAAGGCCGGTACCACCATATTTTCTTGCCGTTTCGGGGCTTGCTTGTATATAAGGTTTGAAAATCTTAATCAGCTTGTCCTCTTCGATACCGATACCTGTATCCTGTACCGAAAATTCTACCGTAAGGTCTTCTTCCGTTTCTTCTCTGATGAGTGCATTTACGGTTATCGCACCTTTAGGTGTGAACTTAATCGCATTGCTAAGCAGGTTGTTCATTACCTGGCTAAAACGGGTAGGGTCGCCACAGATTGGAAGGTAATCTCCGATCTGGTTATTGAAAACGAAATCAACGTTTTTCTCCTTGCCGGTGTATTCAAATAACCTGATCAACGAATTGGTTGTACTGATCAGGTCAAATGGTATGCTTTCAATTTGTACCTCGCCAGATGAAATTTTCTCAATATCGAGTACATCATTGATGATATTCAATAACGTTTTTGCTGAGTCGTTAATGATTTTCAGGTAGTTCTTCTGTTCAGGCTGAAGCTCCGTTTTTTCAAGCATGTTGGAGATACCGATTATGCCGTTCATTGGCGTCCGGATCTCATGGCTCATGTTGGCAAGAAAAACTTCTTTAACCTTCGCGGTTTCTTCGGTAAGTCGTTTGGCTTCTTTTAGTTCTTCTTCTGCCTTGATACGTTCTGTAACATCTTGTGCAAACCCGATGATATAGGGTGCTTCGCCCTTTTCTGATACCTTAAAGTTTTCGTATAGACAGTAGATCTTGCGACCGTCCCTGTTTAATATTCTGAAGATCCCCCTGGCCTTCGTTTCCATTTCAAACTCCTTCAGGTATATCGCGTCAAACGTAATATGGTCCTCTGAATAAAGAATTTGTTTAAGGCTTTTGCCAATCAGCTCATCCTGGGTAAAGCCTGTACGTTCGCACAGTGCCGGGTTAACAGTAAGCAGTTTCCCTTCAAGGTCATGGGTGAAGATGATCGCTTTACTGTAGTTAAATAAGTCGCGATAACGTTTTTCACTCAACTGTATCTGGTGCTCAAATTTTTTACGTTCATTAATGTTCAGTCCATACCCAATCAGCATCTTCATTTCACCCTGCTCATTGTAGATCGGACTCATTCTGCGGAGATGGTATTCCTCCTGGCCACCACGTGTAACCAACAGTTCCTCCCACTCAATACCTTTTTTTGAGGCCCTCGCGTTTTCGTAGATCTTCTTTCTTGTTTCTGCAATTGAAAGGTCCTTACCCTTAAGCCGGCAATAATCTTCATCGGTTTTGCCGATCATCCATTTGCGCAACTCGGGGTCCCGGATGGCTACAGGGTTCAGAAACAGGTATTCATGATGAGGTGAGAAAACAGCGATATCCGACGGCAGGTTGTTGAGTACATCCTCGTAAAAAAGTCTCTTTGCTTCTGCTTCTTCCCGGGCACGAATCTCAACGGTTTCATCCTTCATAACCCATAGGTGTAAATCGGAACCATCACCTGCTTTTACGGGTGTATAATCCCGAACGAGTACACGATTGTCGGTAAGGCGGATGTGTTCATCTTTTACAGGCACTTGAGCCTTTATTATGGCATGTGACTCCCTGAAAAAGTCACGCGATACAAGTGGCTGAATAAACTGCCGGACCAGATCAATTGATTGATAATCCTGTAACTCAGCAGGGGTGAATGGTATATTGAAGAGGTCGCAAAATCGTTGATTGGTAAGTAAAATATTGCGCTGTTCATCTTCAAGTAAAATCGCAGAAGGAAGATTAGATAAAACCTCTTGCAAATAGTACAGCTTAGCGGGTAGGTTACCCGGCTGAGCCACAGGTTTCTTCTTATATAGATTTAACACGTTTGATTCCTTTTGAAGTTTGACTGTTCCTTCAGTAATATAAGCAGGAAGTATCCGGGCAGTTTAAGGGAAAGGGAATATAAAGTTAGCTGTTAATGAGAAGCCTTTTAACGCAATCCCGGCAGCTGGTTGTCTAATTTAAAAAACTTCCTTCCAAAGAGAACTTTTTGTTTACAAAAACTTCTTTATTCTGAATCATCCGGTAAATCGTCGATTTGCCAACGTCCAGTTTCCTGGCAACCTTTAAAACGTCGTAATTGTATTTATCCAGATAATATTGGATCAGTTTGGTGGTAAACTCCTTTAGTGTAACATCTTTCATCACGAAATCGCTAATTGCATTTTGCGACATTACGTTCAGGTGTTCTGCCTGTATATCCTGGTCTTCGGCCATCACACAAGCAAGCTCGATAACAGATTTCAGCTCCCGGACATTACCCGGAAAAGAATGATTCAACAACTTCTTCTTCGCATCGGTAGTCAGGTTTTTACCATTCAGGCAATTTTCCTTGCAAAACTGATCGATAAAATACTTTGCAATAATCAGTACGTCATTCTCCCTTTCCCGCAATGGCGGCAGGTTAATGGGCAATCCCAGCAAGCGGTAGTAAAGGTCCTCGCGGAATGTTCCCGCCCTGACCATTTCCAGTAAGTTCCGATGCGTTGCTACAATAATCCGAACATCTATTTTCACCACTTCATTGCTACCTACCCTAATGATTTCCTTTTCCTGTAGTGTTCTTAAGAGCTTTGCCTGCATGTTAATATCCAACTCGCCGATTTCATCCAGGAAAAACGTGCCTTTTGATGCCTCTTCAAACTTTCCGATACGGCGCGAGATGGCACCGGTAAATGCACCTTTTTCGTGGCCGAACAGTTCCGTCTCCAAAAGATCCCTGGGGATAGCCGCAACATTGACCGCTACGAAGCGCTGTTGTTTACGGGGAGAGTTATAGTGAATAGATTTTGCAACCAGTTCTTTACCCGTGCCCGTCTCCCCGGTTATAGATACAGTGATATTTGTTTTTGCAGCCTTCTCCATCATGCTGAATACCCGCATAATCGGTTGACTATGGCCGATTATGGCATTGCTGAAATCGTATTTACGGGTAACCTCTTCTTTTAGCGTCTCAATTTCCTGCTTGAGTTCAACAGTTTCTCTCAGGTGGTTGATCGTGTTCCACAAGCGATCTTTTGCATCTTCATCTTTAACGATATAATCATAAGCACCTTTTTTCAGCAAGTCAAGTGCTACCTTAACTTCTTCCTGTCCGCTGATGATGATCACTTTGGTATCCGGACTTGATTCTCTGACCTGCGCCAATAAAAGATCGCCATTCATATCCGGAAGCGAATAATCAAGCGTCACCACATCCGGCTTCTCGTGCAACTTGGCAAGAAAGCTTTTTGCCGTATCAAACTTTTGTATGACATAATCGGGGTTCAGCAGCAGGTAGTATTCCAGCATCGAACTGTACCACAGATCGTCTTCTACAATAAACACTTTGAAGGTCTTTTGATCTTTCATATTGGATTGGATATTCACCCTATTAAACGAAGAAACATTTTCAGTATTGTTCATTTTAGTTCGACTTTGGGAATATATTTCCAATAATGAGACAAGACAACTCCACGCTCCGGTGCGCATTTATTGTACCAAAAATACCTGGTGCACATAGAGAAGCTGGTTTTGAGTGCATATGATTGGAAATTAGCTGGAGATCAGCTAATTACGCCTGGGAGACCACTATTTTCAGCCAAATTTAAGGCTCTCTCAAACGGACCTTCCCAGGCCGTATACAAACACTCCATTCAATTCTCCTGATAGCAGCAAAGCATGCACTGCTGTGATCAACATGTAATTATGTGTGTGCAGTACTAACTTTAGTCGATTAGGCTATTTTTGTTTATATATTTTCCATTATGATTGTTGATAATGTACTGGTCGACAAACTTGCAGAGCTTTCCAGGCTTAAGTTTGAAGAACACGAAAAAGAAGGGATCAAGGAGAATTTACAAAAAATGATCTCCTTTATTGAAAAACTGAACGAATTGGATACCACAGGTGTTGAACCTTTGTTGTTTATGACGGATACGGTAAACAATTGGCGTGAAGACGAGGTGAAAGGTTCAATCAGCCGCGAAGAGGCGCTTAAAAATGCACCTTCCGCAGACACCGGGTTTTTCAAGGTTCCGAAAGTAATCAGGCATTAATCAATTCGGATCACAAACTCAGGTGTTACAGCCTGCTTTTGGGTTCACTCCGATTGTTCAGGGGCACTGCTTACGGAAAATAGCTATATTGAACCTTTTGCAGGAATCTGTTCCAACACCCTAAATTTCCACCGATGGCTGAGTCAATTATTCATTTAAACGACATTCGAAAAAGTTACTTCATGGGCGGGCAGGCAATACCTGTGCTTATGGGTATAAACCTCGATATTTTTAAAAATGAATACGTAGCGCTGATGGGGCCCTCAGGTTCCGGAAAAAGCACGTTGATGAACATTCTTGGTTGTCTTGACAGCCCAACTTCCGGCAATTATATCCTAAACGGCAAAGACGTTAGTAAGATGGCCGACAACGACCTTGCCGCCGTCAGAAACAAAGAAATAGGTTTTATATTCCAGCAGTTCAACCTGCTGCCGAGGTATACCGCCGCTGAAAACGTTGCGCTTCCGTTGGTTTATGCGGGTGTGGGTAAAAAGGAACGGATCGAAAGGGCGCAGGAAGTTTTGGCCAAAGTGGGCCTCGGCGAACGTAGCCACCATAAGCCAAACGAGCTTAGTGGTGGTCAAATACAAAGGGTAGCTATTGCCAGGGCACTTATCAACAACCCGGCAATCATATTAGCTGATGAACCTACTGGAAACCTCGACAGCAAAACTTCTGTTGAAGTAATGGAGATTTTCGGAAAAATACAGGAAGCAGGAAATACCGTTGTGCTTGTTACGCATGAGGAAGATATTGCGGGTTATGCCAAGCGGGTAGTGCGTCTCAGGGATGGCCTGATCGAAAGTGATCGAAGGTCAACGATGTCGTCATTCAAAGCGGAAGGTGTTCATGTTTAGTGCTGCTTAAACTAAAATCAATGGCGATTAAAATTTATACAAAAACAGGTGATCTTGGCAATACCTCACTTATTGGTGGAACAAAGGTGCCAAAGAGCCATCTTCGGATAGAAAGTTATGGAACCGTAGATGAATTGAATTCTTATATCGGTCTGCTGAACGATCACCTAACCGATGCCCACAACAAAAACTACCTGAAAGAGGTGCAGGATCGTTTGTTTACGATAGGCTCATCACTCGCCTGTGATCCGGACAAGGAGCCGATGATGAAGATCCCCGACCTGAAAGAAACAGATATAGTATCACTCGAACAAGAAATGGATGCAATGAACAAGGATTTGCAACCCATGCGAAACTTTATTTTACCCGGTGGACATGTAGCCGTTTCAACAGCGCATATCGCCCGCTGTGTTTGCCGCCGCGCAGAACGGTTATGTGTAAGTTTACGTGAACACGATTTATTTGTTGAGCCACTTGTAATCAAGTACCTTAACCGGTTGAGCGACTATCTATTTGTGCTTAGCAGGCATATCGCACATCTTTTAAACGTAGCAGAAATCGCGTGGAAGCCACGCAATTCTTAAACCGCAATTCTTAACCGTTCATCATTTTGCCATCCTTCATGTGTAGGGTGCGATCGCTCATCTCAGCGAGTTCTTCGTTGTGCGTTACAATCAAAAAGGTTTGATTAAACGTATCGCGTAACTGAACAAAAAGCTCGTGCAGTTCTTTGGCGGTTTTACTATCCAGATTGCCGGTAGGTTCATCGGCAAATACGATTTGTGGATTGTTGATCAATGCACGGGCAACGGCCACACGTTGTTGCTCGCCTCCACTAAGCTGCTGTGGCTTATTTTCAAGTCGGTTGGCGAGCCCTAATTGTTTTAATAATGATGTTGCGCGTTCCATGACTTCTTTTTTCCTTCCCCCTGCTATCCAGCCCGGAATACAGGCGTTTTCGAGGGCGGTAAACTCCGGTAACAGGTGATGGAACTGGAACACGAACCCGATATGTTTATTTCGAAAGTCCGCCAGTTTCTTACCCCGCAGGGTATCAATCCGTTGTTCGTTCAGGTAAATTTCGCCCGCGTCAGCTGTGTCCAGGGTTCCTAAAATGTGCAGCAGCGTGCTTTTGCCCGCACCCGATGATCCAATTATACTAACGATCTCTCCTTTGGTAATTGTTACATCCACCCCCTTTAATACTTCAAGTGTTCCATAACGTTTGTGAATGTTCTTTGAGGTAAGCATAAGGGCTTCTTTGAATGTGTTGCAAACCTACAGGTTGCCGTGGCAACGCGAAAAACAATTTGCACAAATTGCAAACATTAACGAAGCAATGGTAAACCATGATTTGGTTATTTCGTTTATACATTTACATTTGCAAAAATTTAAAAACCTAGCACACCATGTTTTGGACACTCGAATTAGCCAGTTATTTAGAAGAAGCACCCTGGCCTGCTACAAAAGATGAGCTGATCGATTATTCCATTCGCTCGGGTGCTCCAATCGAAGTGGTGGAGAACCTGCAGGAGCTTGATGACGAAGGTGAAACCTACGAAAGCATAGAAGATATCTGGCCCGACTATCCCAGTCAAGATGACTTTATGTTTAATGAAGACGAATACTAAACTTTACGCTGATAAATAAGAAAACCACCAAACGGTGGTTTTTTTTTATTTATTCAATATTACACCGGAAGTAAGTTCAGCCCTGGAAAATACTTTTTTGGTTACCGGCAGTAAATCTTGCTTCAACATCGTTGTGTCACTCACTTATACAGTTGGTTCATTAGTGGGCGAAAAATGCAGGTACTCCATCGAATTAAGGGATCATTTAGAACCCGGACCAAAGCGAAAAGTAAAATAAAGTAATATCAAAGAAGAAAGAAGTACGACCGAATTCGCCACGATGACGGGTCCATTTACAATGGCTATACCGTAGGTCAGCCAAATGGATGCGCTTAGGATTACAATTAACACAGTCCATTTGCTAAGGTCTCCCACGCTTTTGGTTTGCCATGCTTTGTAGACCTGCGGTACAAAAGTGATAGAGGTAAGGAATGAACCGAGATAGCCAACGTATTCATACCACATCCATCCGGTTGTTTCTGGTAAAGCAGCGTTAAGCAAAATATACGAATGCATCGAACTTTGTTTGAACCGACATTAAAGTAGATGAGTTAGGCGTTGTTAAATTGATTTGCCCATTATTGTGTTGCCGTAGAAGCCCGCCCGGATGAATCGGTACGGACGGTTGTGCGACGCCCGTCCGACTGGCGCAGCCGGGCAGGCAACGATGTTAAATAGTAATCCTATAGTTGGGTCCAAAAAGAAAAAGCCAAACTAAACGACATTAAAAACAAATTGAGCACCGCCGATTATTTTTCCATCTGCTCGATTACTTCCTGTGTTACCCCTGTAAAGCTGAAACCGCCGTCGTGAAATAAGTTTTGCATAGTCACATAGCGGGTTAGGTCGCTGAATAATGTAACACAATAGTTAGCGCATGCTTCTGCACTTGCATTACCCAATGGACTCATCTTTTCTGCAAAAGCCATAAAACCATCGAAGCCTTTAACACCGCTGCCTGCAGTTGTGCGCGTAGGAGATTGCGACACGGTGTTTACGCGTACTTTACTGCGTATGCCATACTGGTAACCAAAACTGCGCGCGATACTTTCCAGTAAAGCCTTTGCATCCGCCATTTCATTATAGTCAGGGAAAACCCTTTGTGCAGCTATATAAGTTAGTGCAACCACACTGCCCCATTCGTTGATTGCATCCATCTCGTAAGCAAGCTGTAATACACGGTGCAGGCTCATCGCAGAGATGTCGTATGTTTTATGGGTAAAGTCGTGGTTTAAAGCCGTGTAATGATTGTTCTTCCTCATGTTCATACTCATGCCAACACTGTGCAGTATGAAGTCCACCTTACCACCAAAGTGATCTACACTCTTTGTGATTAGCGATCTGAGATCATCCATACTCGTAACGTCGGCAGGAAAAACAGGTGCGTTATTGCACTCCTCGGCAAGCTTGTTAATCTCGCCCATACGTAATGCAATAGGCGCATTCGTTAATACCAGTTCGGCTCCTTCAGCATAACATTGTTGTGCAACTTTCCATGCAATTGACTGATCGTTCAGCGCCCCGAATATGATCCCTTTTTTCCCTTTCAACAGGTTGTATGACATGATCGTATGATTTTTTATTTGAAGGAGTGGTAAAAATAGAACTTCAATCCTTAACCGGAAAAAAGAATGTAAAGTACAACCACATGGTAAAACCATGCAGCACAAATGCACTTAGAAATACACCTACGAAATACAATAACAGGTTTGTAAAATTGCGGTTTGCAAAGGCCCTCTTTTTTAATTGTGCATGCACCATGTACACAGGTATTGCAACCAACAGAAAATACATCACCATCAACCATTGCCAGTGCGGAACATCTTTCATGAAGTAAATATAATCTGCGCTTTGAATCGGCCGCTTGTTGAAAGCTTAACTGTTTACCATTTCACGGGCATTTTCAAGTGCCGCTGCCGTAGGTTTTTCGCCACTAAGCATTTGGGCAATGGCAGTAATTCGCTCTTCTGGCGAAAGGGTGCGGATATTTGTTTTGATGGCGTTTTTCGTTGTCTCTTTATATACAAAATAATGCCGGTCGGCTTTGCCTGCTATTTGGGGCTGGTGCGTTATGCAGATCACCTGTCGCTTGTTTGCCAGCCCTTTCATAATCAGTCCCACCTGCTTTGCAGCTTCGCCTGAAATGCCGGTATCAATCTCGTCAAATATAAGTGTTGGCAAATCTATAGACTGCGCCACCAGCGATTTAATACAAAGCATTAACCTGCTCAGTTCTCCTCCGCTGGCCACTTTACGAATGGGTTCAAAACGATTGCTTTTGTTGGCGTCGAATAAAAATTCAATCAGGTCTTTACCATATTGGTTGTATGCAGCATTGGTTAACTGAACTTTCAGCCTTGCATTTGGCATACCTACCTGAACCAACAACGCATTTACTTTTTCTTCAAGAGGCTTTGCTTGTTTTTGTCTCTTCGATGACAACAAAGCTGAAGACTCCTCCATTTTAAGGCGGTGTTCCGATACTTCATTTTCTTTGGCCAGTATCAGGTCATCAATCTGAAGTACGACCGTTAGCTTTTGTCCTAAGTCGGCATGTATTTGCAACAGTTCGCTTGTTAAACGTACCCCATGCTTCTTTAGCAACTTGTATCCGGTGGAGAGCCGTTCATTAATCGTGTTTATTCTAGATTGGTCAAATTGAACATGATTGTTGATGCGGTCAACTTCTTCCGAAATGTCCTGGAGCTCAATTTGTGCACTTTGAATTCGTTCCACCAGGCCTGGTAGTTGAGGGTGGATTGCTGCAAACCCCTGCAATTGGTTTGCGATAATTTTAAGTTGCTGAACAATGGGCTGTTCGCTTTCTTTAAGGTCAAAATAGGCACGGGTTAATGCCGTTTTGATATCCTCACTGCTGTTGAGCATTTTCAACTCGGTCTCAAGATCTTCAAGCTCATTTTCAACGAGATTGAGTTCTTCGAGTTCATCAAACAAAAACTGGTTATAATCGGTCTCCTTGGTGAAGCCTGATTTTTGACCCTGTAACAGTTCAAGTTCTTTTTTACTTCGTTGCCACAGCCGGTAGGATTGCTGGTATTTGTTTAATAACTCGTCGTTGGTGGCAAGCGCATCGATCACCTCTCGTTGAAAGTCAATGTCGCCAAGTTCCAGTGTGTCGAACTGTTGGTGCAAGTCTACCAATAACGAAGCAAGCGTGCGTAGTTGCAGCAGGGTAGCAGGGGTATCATTTATAAAGCCGCGCGATTTGCCATTAGCGCCGATTTCTCTTCGGATAACCAGCTCTTCTTCAACATCAAATTCGTTATCCCTTAAAAAAGTGGTTACATCCTTTTTGCTCATGACGGTAAAGAAGCCTTCAACAAAACATTTCTTATCCCTGTTCTGTAATGCAGAGGTATCGGCACGGTCGCCCAGTATAAGGCTGAGCGCCCCCATCAGTATGCTTTTACCCGCACCCGTTTCACCTGTAATAATGTTGAGTTGGTTTGAAAACTGGATTTCAATCTCTTCGATTATAGCGTAATTCTGTATCAGCAATTTCCGGAGCATACGGTAAAGATAATCTACTAAACAATTTGGCTAAGTGAAACTAATAAACAGTTTCCCCATGTATTTGGAAGATCAGCCGCATCGATTTATTGCCCTTTGCACCGTGCAATGCCCGACTTGGCACGTTGGTCGAGAGAGTCTTTATATTCGTGGTCTTCCATTGCTATGCACTTCTCAAAATAAGCGATTGCCTGGGCTTTGTTACCTCGTTTTTCGTATATGTAGCCGATCTGTAAAGCTGCCCTGGCAGCATAATATTCTTTCCGGTTTTCACCTAGCCTGATTGCTGCAAGGTATGCTGTGATTGCCGCATCGTCGTTACCCAGGTCGTCGTATATTCTTGCTACCCGGTAATCAAATTCGAGTGCGTGCCCCGGATCAGAAAAGCTCGCGCTGCTTTTTCCATGTAAAAGGCTCAGCGCTTCTTTATGATAACCACCATCGCTGAGCAAACGGGCCTTGAGCAGGATTACATTAGGCCATTGATTCGACTTTGCATCTTTTTGTGCTTTCTTATCAGCGTCGGTATCGGTGTTGCCCCTTTGCAGAAGCCGTTGCCGTGCGTTTTCTGCAGCCGGCATATTGCCAAGCAGGTAATGTGCCCAGCTGATTTTCTGTAGTACATCTTTAACGTAAAAACGACCCTTGAAACTCCGGATAAAACGTTCAAAATAGTTGATCGCCTCCTGGTACTCAAGGTGGTGAAGTTTGGCATAGCCCATCTCGAAATCCCACACCGATGTACTCAGGTATTCGGGTGAAGTGTTACGCCTGAGAATAACGTTGCGGGCAAAATCGGTTTGCTTGTTGTTTATGCCGAGGTTGGCAGCGAGATAGGTAAACAGGTGATTGTTTACAAGATCAAGCTTTCTTGAGTTGATGAACTGGAACACTTCTTCAGGCTTGTTCTCGAGGTAGTATTTAAGGTAGCAATAGTAAAACGAGGCTTCGTTCTGGAATAACCTGGCGTATTGATCATTGCTGTTTAAGAAGGTACGCATCGTATTCATGCCTTCACTGATAGAGCCACGTAATCCAAACAGGTTGGCAGCCCACCGATAGTTTTTTGGAACCGTTCCGATGACCACCTGGAGCGGGCCGTAGATCATGTTGTTGGGCATAAACCCGGGAAAGTCTCTACGGTTTTGTTTGATCAGCGAAAATGCTTTTTTAAAGTCGAGTCCTGCACCTAGCCGCTCGCCAAATTTGATCTCTACCGCAGCACGCTGAATGTAAGTAATTGCCCGGCAATAGTTGTAAAAAGGCGAGGTTTCAGAACCTTCGTCGAAAGCATCCAGCCGGAGGTTAAAGTTGTTTTTGCGTTGCTTATATTCATTTGGGTCTTCGTTAAAAAACAAAACAAAGAAGTCAATATAACCTTCGAGCAGGTAGGGGATAAGGTTGTTCGAATTCTGGCTTCGTGCCTCATTGATCAATTGCTGACCAACACCCAATTTCAGTTTTGTAATTTCCAGGTAGGCCTGCTGGCAGGTACTGTTGAAGTCAAAAACTTTCTGGGCACCGGAAGAAATCGATAGTAAGCATAGGATCGCCAGTGCAAAGAGTCTACTCATAGTATTCAATTACCGAAATAAAAAAGGGTGCATGGTAGCACCCTTTCAAATTTTTCTAAAGCGATTACTTTAGTTCAACCGCGTCGTGTAATTCCGGATCAACCAGGATACGACCGCAGTTTTCACATACGATTATTTTCTTATGTTGTTTGATTTCACTTTGCTTTTGCGGAGGGATAGCATTAAAACATCCACCACAAGAGTCTCTCAATACCGGCACTACGCCAAGCCCGTTACGGTAGTTGGTGCGGATACGGTCGTATGAAAACAACAAGCGCTCATCTAATGCAGTTCTCGCTTCACCGCTAAGTTCTTTGAAGTGGTTCTCCTCTTTTTCAGTATCGGCAATGATCTTTTCGAGTTCACCTTTCTTATTGTTCAGCACACCTTCTTTTGCAGCAATTTGTTTTTTTGCAGCTTCAAGCGTTTTTGCTTTTTCAGATATTTCCTCATTTGCGTCTTTGATATGCTTTTCTGCCAGCTTTATTTCAAGCTGTTGCATTTCCATCTCTTTGTTGATGGCTTCAAATTCGCGGTTATTCTTTACGTTTTCGCTTTGCTTTTCGTATTTCTTTCCCAGCGCTTCTGCTTCTTTAATGAGTTCTTTTTTCTTTTCGATGAAATCGGTTATGCCATTGATTTCCTCTTCGATACGGTTTTGACGGGCATGCAAGCCAAGGATTTCATCTTCAAGGTCACTAACTTCAATTGGAAGTTCTCCCTTCAGAATTTGTATTTCGTCTAGTTTAGAGTCAACTTTTTGTAGCCTCACCAGGGAGGATAATTTCTCTTCAACAGAAAAATCTTTTACGCTAGCCATAATATGTTTTGAAATTTCAAGGTTTTTGTATCGGAAAAAACGTTTGCGGGTCTGGAATATACTCCAGGTCTGCTGCGAAAGTTTATTTCCACACCTAAAAGTAGTTTACCGGGTTGGTTATAACACCACTTTTGAGGATGGCGAAGGTAGGAAATTTTGCTTGCAAAACGTCATACAGCAGTTCCGTCGTGTATTGTTCGCTCTCATAATGCCCTATATCGGCAATTACGAGTTTGCTGTCTGCATCAAAAAACTCGTGGTACTTAACATCTGCCGTTACAAATACATCTGCTCCGGCCTGTATGGCGTTCCTGGTTAGAAAAGTGCCGGATCCGCCACATACGGCAACCTGCTGAACGGGCTTGTTAAGAAGGGGAGTATGTCGAATTACCTTCAGGCTGAACTCCCGTTTTAACATTTCTAAAAAAGGTTGTTCAGCCATTGGGTCGGGTAATTTGCCAATTAAGCCACTTCCAATTTCACTAAAACCATTCGAAAGTGGAATTACATCGTACGCTACTTCTTCATACGGATGTACATTGAGTAAACTCTTTACCACAGCACCTTGCAAATGGGCCGGAAAAACCACTTCAATCCGAACTTCGTTTTCTTCATGTAAATGACCAATACTGCCGACGAAAGGATTGCTGCCTTCACCAGGTTTGTAGGTGCCTGTGCCGCTGACGTTGAAGCTACATTCAGCATATTGCCCGATTTTACCTGCCCCCGCCGAAAATAGGGCTGACCTTACACCTGCTGCCTGCTGCTGCGGAACAAAGGTGACCAGTTTCATCAGCGTGCCCGATTTTTGAACCAGGGTGCTCCGATCGACCAGGCCGAGGCGGTCCGCAATTTTCGAGTTTACACCGGTAAGAATATTGTCAAGATTGGTATGGATAGCAAATATGGCGACGTCGTTTTTTATGGCTGTAATTACCGAACGCTCGATATAGTTGCTGCCGTTTAGCCTTTTTAAGCCAGAAAATATAATGGGATGGTGTGCAATTACCAGGTTACAATTGCGCTGCACGGCTTCAAGCACCACGGCTTCCGTTGCGTCAAGTGTACAAAGCACCCCGGTACACTCGTGTTCGGGGTTTCCGACCAGCAAGCCGGTATTGTCATAGCTTTCCTGGAAAGCAGCTGGTGCAAGTGCACTCAGTACGTTTGTAATTGCACTAATCTTCATAAGGTGACTTATCAATAAACAAAGGTGTTCAACCCAGCCCTGGAACCCATTTTCTGGCTGCCCCCGCTTGGAGGGCCCCGCATCTACGATTGAACGGCCTGCTTCCCCGGATATTCCTTTAGTGCAGCCTCCAGGCAATCCATTGCTTTATTAATAGCATTCAGGTTTAAAACGTAAGCGAGTCGAACTTCCTGCTTGCCCAGGCCTGGTGTGCCATAGAAGCCCGTGGCAGGTGCAAGCATAACTGTTTGACCCTGGAAACTAAAGTGTTCCAAAAGCCACTGGCAAAAGGTGTCGCTGTCATCAATAGGGAGCCGTGCCATTGCGTAAAAGGCTCCACCCGGATTTGGACAAAAAACACCATCCATGGCGTTAAGCCGTTTTACAATCAGGTCACGACGGCTCTTGTATTCTGCCTTTGTAGTGTCGAAATAGTCAGCGGGCAGGTCGCATGCGGCTTCACCCGCGATCTGTGCAAAACTTGGCGGACTCAACCTGGCCTGGGCGAATTTCATTGTCGCCTCAATCAGGTTTTTATTTTTTGAAACAAATGCACCAATCCGCCCACCGCAGGCACTGTAACGTTTGCTAATGGTGTCCATCAAAACAACATGATCGTCAACACCGTCGAGGTGCATGGCACTAAACTGCTGATTTTCGTAGCAGAACTCCCGGTAGGCTTCGTCGGCGAAGAGATATAGATTGTGTTTTTTGATAAGATCCCGGAGTTGCTGCATTTCTTCGTGCGTGTACAGGTAACCGGTTGGATTGTTGGGATTGCAGATCACAATCGCCTTTGTTCTCGGCGTGATCTTCTTTTCAAACTCGTTTATTGGTGGAAGCGCAAAACCGGTATCGATACCCGATGTTACAGGAATAACCGTGATACCAGCTGCAACAGCAAAGCCATTGTAGTTGGCATAAAATGGTTCAGGAATAATCACCTCGTCCCCCGCATCCAAACAAGCCATGAAACCAAACTGAATGGCCTCGCTTCCGCCCGTGGTAACGATAATCTGGTTGTAGTTAACGTGAATACCCACCGAAGCATAGTATTCCACTAGTTTCCTGCGGTAACTTTCATTACCAGCACTGTGGCTATATTCTAAAACAGTGAAGTCGGATTTTCGTACCGCATCCAGAATTTGAGGAGGGGTTTCAATATCGGGCTGGCCGATATTCAGGTGGTAAACCTTGACACCTTTTTTCTTTGCCGCTTCGGCATAGGGAACAAGTTTCCTGATGGGGGAGGCCGGCATCATCTGGCCGCGATGACTGATAGTTAACATAAAACAAAGATAGCCAGCACAGGAAGATCGTTCAGGTATTTACAAAAAAAAGCCGCTAAAAGCGGCCTTCCAAAAAGATATTACAATGTTAGCTTTTCTTCTTAAGTGGCTTTAGCTGTGGGCCAGAAGCTTTTGATTTTGCTTCATCGGTCAAGCCATTTGACTTAGCGCCGTTTGAAACAGCAGCCTCGGGAGCTACCACCTCACCATCAATTTTCAACACAATCGGCTCAGTAACTTTAGCAAGTTTAACGGTAACATCTTTCGTGAAAGTACCCATAGCTGCCGCATTATAAGTTACTTTAATCTGCTCTGATGCGCCGGGAGCAATTGCATTCTTCGGGTAATCAGGCGTTGTACAGCCACAACCTGCAACCGCACTTTCAATTACAACTACTTTACCTGAGGTGTTCTTAAACGTAAACGAGTGTGTTGCAGGCACGTTCTGCTTAATTTTTCCAAAAGAGTATTTCGTTTCTTTAAACTCGATTGGCGACTGTGCGAGCAGAGTGCCAACGCTGAACATAAGGGCTACTAAGAGGGTAACTTGTTTCATGATGATTTATAAGTTTAACTAGTCTTGAATATTTACTTTCCTGAATTTTTCATTTTTTGAACCGCGCCATTTGCCGGAGCCGGGTTCTCAGCTACTTTATAGCCCTCTCCAAAGAACTTTACTTGCTTGCTCATGCCATTGGAAAAGATGATGTCGACCAACTTTTCAAAAGGACCCTCGGTATAACCATTGAAGCCCATGGTAACCTTGAAAGTTTCTCCCGGAGCATACGGACCAGGTTGCCATTTTGGAGTGGTACAGCCACAACCCGCCTTTACATTATCGATTCTTATGGAGTCGCTGCTCACGTTTTTAATCACAACATCAAACTCGGCAGGCTTGCCATACGGAATTTTTCCAAAGTTGTGAACCGCCTCTTTGATATCAAGTACTTTGGAAATATCAGCAGTGGCTGCAGTAGCCGTGCCTGTAGTTGCTTGTGGCGTAGTGCTTTGCGCGTTAGCAAACACACTGAGTAACAAACAACTAAATGCGAAAGTAAATTTTTTCATGAGGGTTATTCTGTTATAATTGTAAAAGTATCGATTGCAGGTTACACTTGCATCCCCCTTCGAAATGCGTCAACAGATTTAAGATTTTATTAAGTGAACTAAAGATACAAAAAACTCCCGTTTATGAAAGTAAGTAACGCCGCCGGTGATAAATTATTATGGGTAATTTAAAAATGGATTTATAGGGCTTAAATAATATTTTTGACGATGGAAAATTTTCAATCCCATACTGATTCCGGAAACGATGTAATGTCGTATGACGGTTTCAGACAAGAGGTACTGAAAGATTACAGGATAGCCGTTGAGAGCCGTGAGGTGAGTTTGCTGGGGAGAAGAGAGGTTCTGACGGGGAAGGCAAAATTTGGGATTTTTGGTGATGGCAAGGAAATCGCCCAGGTAGCAATGGCGAAATTTTTTAAGCCAGGAGATTTTCGCGCGGGATATTACCGTGATCAAACCTTTATGTTCGCCACAGGACTGGCCACCGTTGAACAATTTTTTTCGCAGCTATATGCAGATCCCGATGTAAAAAACGATCCGTTTAGTGCAGGCCGGCAAATGAATTCTCATTTTGCCACACCTTTCGTTGACGAACAGGGTGACTGGCTGGACCTGGCGGACCGGATGAATATCACCAGCGACATTGCGCCTACAGCCGGCCAGATGCCACGCGCACTCGGACTTGCATTTGCATCTAAAGTATTCAGGGCCAGTGGCCCAACAGACGAGTTTGCTCACCTTAGCGATAATGGTAATGAGATTTGCTTTTGTACAATTGGTGATGCAAGCACCAGCGAGGGGCACTTTTGGGAAAGCATCAACGCAGCAGGCGTTATGCAGGTACCTTTAGCGGTGTTCGTATGGGATAATGGTTATGGCATATCGGTGCCGGTGAAGTACCAAACCACGAAAGGCTCCATTTCTACCGCTTTGCGTGGATTTCAAAAGACCGAACTTACAAACGGTATCAATATCTATAGAGTAAAGGGATGGGACTATGCGGGCATGTGCGAAGTGTTTGAAACTGCCCTGCATGAAATGCGTGAGACCCATGTACCTGCTATTTTTCATGTTGAGGAGATGACGCAGCCGCAGGGGCATTCAACCAGCGGTAGCCACGAGCGCTATAAGTCAACTGAGCGGCTTGCCTGGGAAAAGGAATGGGACTGTATCCGAAAGATGCGACAGTGGATGATCGCCAATGGTCTTGCCGCAGAAGATGAGCTCACTGAAATTGAATATGCGTCGAAGCAGGCAGTAAAGCAAAGTAAGGTTAAAGCATGGCAGAAGTACATGGAGCCAATTGCCAAACAGGTAAACACAGCCGTAGACCTGCTTAGCCAGGTGGAAGCGGAAGACGAGGAGCTACATGAAATCATTCGTACGCTTACTGCGGATCTCAAAAACAATCACGAGCCAATGCGGCGCGATGTGCTCCGGGCGATGAGCAAGGCGCTGTTAATCGCACCTACATCGCCTTCAGTTGAACAGGTAATGGACTATTACGAAAAGCTGAAGCAGGAAAATCGAGAGCTCTATAACTCGCACCTATACAACGAAGGACCTCGATCAGCCTTGAATGTAGCCGAAGAAGCAGCTTTAATACCTTACAATGCGCCAACTGTAAACGGTTACGAGATCCTTAACCGGTATTTTGATGAACTGTTTAAGAATGATCCCAGGGTATTTGCTTTTGGTGAAGACGTGGGCCAGATCGGCGACGTGAACCAGGGTTTTTCGGGATTGCAGGAAAAATATGGTACAAACAGGATTTTTGACACGGGCATAAGGGAGTTGACCATTGTAGGCCAGGGGATTGGCCTTGCCCTTCGTGGCTTACGCCCCATTACGGAGATACAATACCTGGATTACCTCTTGTTTGGCCTTGAACCGCTTAGTGACGACGTTGCAACATTGCACTACCGAACCAAGGGCCAGCAAAGTTGCCCGATAATCATTCGTACGCGGGGCCATCGCCTTGAGGGTATCTGGCACAGCGGATCGCCGATGAGTATGATCATTGGTGCGTTAAGGGGAATGTACGTATGCGTACCCCGGAACATGGTACAGGCTGCAGGGATGTACAATACCTTGTTGCAGGCTAACGATCCCGCGATTGTTATCGAATGCCTTAATGGTTATCGCTTAAAAGAAAAATTGCCGTCCAACCTGCTGAGCTATACCGTTCCGCTAGGTATTCCGGAGATCATTCGTGAAGGCGCTGATATTACGATGGTTTCTTATGGTTCTACCTTGCGTGTTGTGGAAGAGAGCGCCGAAAGCCTGGCGCAACTTGGTGTGGGTTGCGAGGTGATCGACGTTCAGACGCTGCTGCCTTTTGATATTCATAAGAGCATTGTTGAGTCCGTTAAGAAAACCAACCGGGTGGTTTTTATTGATGAAGATGTTCCGGGTGGGGCAGCTGCCTATATGTATAATGAAGTGCTCGAAAAGCAGGGTGGTTACAGATGGATTGATGTTGCGGCACGCACGATAACCGCCAAAGCTCATCGTACGTCGTACGGTAGCGACGGCGACTATTTTGGGAAACCAAATGCGGAAGACATCATTGAGATTGTATTGGAAATGATGCGGGAGTAAGTGTGGACAAGTGCTTGAGAAAAGCTCTCTTCAGGTAGGCTTGGCTTTGTGCGCTGATATGGAGGTGACAACTTTTGCGCTTGATTGTTGCAGGTGACAACACTGATGGAGAAAATTTCTGCGCTTGAATGTTGCAGGTGACAACACCTGCAACGGCAAATGTGACAACTCCTGCAACGGCGGAACTACCGCGATGGAGAAGCCCACTGCTCTCGTATGTTGCAGGTGACGACACCTTCAACGGCGGAGGAGACAACTCCTGCTATGGCGAAGCTGCCGCGATGGAGAAAACTTTTACGCTTGAATGTTGCAGGTGACAACACCTGCAATGGCGAATGTGACAACACTTGCAACGGCGGAACTACCGCGATGGAGAAACCCACTGCTATCATATGTTGCAGTTGACAACACCTGCGAGGGGGATACACCTGCAGCGGCGGATCACCTGCGATGCTCAAGGAATATGCCGTTGAACTGAGCGTAGCAACGATGTTGCTTTATGGGTTATGCCGCTGGTCACCAAAAAAAACCGAAGCCGGAGAAGTTACTTGAGGTTGTGATAAACCTTCTGCACGTCCTCGTCCTGCTCGAGCCGGTCAACTAGTTCCAAAACCTCTTTTGCAGACTCTTCTTCTAATTCTACTGTTGTTGTTGGTATGCGCGTAAGCTCTGCTGAAACCAGGTTTACACCTTTATCTTCAAGTGCTTTACTCATGGCGCCAAATGAATCATAAGGGGTACGAAGCACCACGTTACCCTCACTGTCTTCTCCTATTTCTTCGAGTCCGAAATCGATGAGTTCAAGTTCAAGTTCCTCGAGGTCGATGCCTTCGTTTTTAATTTTGAACTCACCCATATGGTTAAATAAAAATGCCACTGATCCGCTGTTTCCCAGGCTTCCTTCGCCTTTTCTAAAGTGCATGCGCACGTTTGCCACGGTACGGGTAGGATTATCCGTAGCTGTTTCAACCAATACGGCCACACCATGTGGAGCATAACCTTCGTAAACGAGTTCCTCATAGTTGCCCATATCCTTGCCCTGTGCGCGTTTGATAGCGGCCTCTACACGGTCTTTGGGCATGTTAACACCCTTTGCATTGGCCATACAGCGACGTAGTGCAGGATTGGTGTTCGGGTCGGGCCCGCCCGACTTGACCGCAATAGCGATTTCCTTTCCGATACGTGTAAACGCTTTTGCCATGCGATCCCAGCGGGCAAACATGGTAGACTTCCTAACTTCAAATATGCGACCCATTCCGTTTATGTTTACTTTTTGTGGTGTACAGCCCCAGATACTTTTTGAGCAGGCGAAATTAAAACCTTTGGTGCAAAAAAAAGCCGTTCAGGTTCGTGAACGGCTAAAACCGGTAATTTATTTGCGGTTCATACGTGACAGGAATAACAACAGGTGTAAGCCGGCAAAGACAAGTGAAAAAATATAAATGCCCCAGTCTTCTTCGACTGCTGTCATGTGGTGGATCACGGCAACGATAACCAACAAGGCAACCAGTCCAAGGCCGCAATACGATACTATGCGATTACTTCTCAGGTGGGTAATAGCGGTGTGGTCGGAAAGCACACTTTTTCTAAGCCCGTAAAAAAGGTATACGTCGAAACCAATAAGCATCCAAACGATCAGGCGGATCCACGTATCAAGCGGCAGAAATACCATCATGAATAAACAGGTTGCTACGCCAAGGATTGGGACCAACGGGACAAGCGGGGTCCTGAATGCGCGTGGCAATTCGGGTTGTTTAACGCGTAGTATCCAAACCCCTATACAAACCAATATAAAAGCAAACAGGGTTCCGATGCTCGTCATTTCACCTACAACTCTTGCGGGTACGAAGGCAGCAAACAGGCTCACGAACAACATGAACAGCAGGTTGGATTTTGCAGGTGTTCTGAAGCGCTGGTGCAAACTGTGAAACACGGGAGGTAAGAGTCCATCTTTACTCATAGAGAAAAACACCCTTGACTGACCCATCAGCATAACCAGTATCACCGATGCGTAACCGCCTAAGATGGCCACGATAATCGCGCGGTTCAACCATGGATAATCGGGCCGAAGTTCGCCGGTGGCAGCGTCCATTGTTCCCATATGGTCGATGGCAACTTTAACGGGCGCGATACCATCCTTACCGGCAAATGAAGTGTAGCTGGTAACCCCGGTCATGACGTGAGCAAACAGGATGTATAAGACGGTACAGATTGCCAGTGATCCCAATATACCTATGGGCATATCTTTCTTCGGATTTTTTGCTTCCTGGGCGGCCGTAGATACGGCATCAAAGCCGATATAGGCAAAGAATACAATTGCCGCTGCCCTGATAATTCCGCTAAATCCGAATTCACCAAACGTGCCTGAGTTGTCGGGTATGTAGGGGGTATAGTTACCTTTATTTATATACTTCCAGCCAAGGAATATAAAGGTGAGCACAACTGCTACCTTAATTAAAACAATAATCGCATTTACTGCAGCACTTTCTTTTGACCCTTTTATCAGCAGGAAGCTAACCAGTACAACGATTACTACAGCCGGCAAATTGATGATACCGCCATCCCATGGACCTGTGGCCAGGGATGCAGGTATATGTATATTAAAGTCTTCAAGAAATTTTACAAAATACCGGCTCCAGCTTATCGCCACAGTGGCGGCACCAACCGCATATTCCAATACAAGATCCCATCCGATTATCCAGGCAATGAATTCACCCATTGTTGCATATGAATAGGTGTAAGCACTTCCGGCTACGGGTATCATGGATGCAAATTCGGCATAACACAAACCTGCAAATGCGCAACCGAACGCAGCCACCACAAAGGAGATGGTGATAGCGGGTCCGGCATTATTAGCTGCAGCGAGTCCGGTAATTGAAAACAATCCCGCACCGATAATAGCTCCTATACCAAGGGCCACCAATGATCCGGCCCCAAGTGTTTTCTTCAAGCTTTTCTCCGTATCAGATGCCTCAGCCATCAATACGCTCATCGGTTTCTTTACAAATAGACTCATAGTGTTGTCAATTAATAATCGTTTGGGTTGGAAAAATAAGCAATTATTCAAAACACGGATTTTTTCTTTTGCCCTCATATGTATCAAAACGGCGAACTGTATTTCGTTTGATTGTAAACACTATATTGCACAATTAATCAATGCCTTTTATGGATTCGAAACCCTCGAAAAAAAACCGGCTGACACTATATATCATTGTCTCAATGGTATTGGGGATCGTCACCGGTTATATCATCCATAGGCAGGCAAGCCCATCTACCATTGCATCGTTTAGTACCAACATCAAGTTGCTTACAACGATATTCCTGCGCCTTATTCAAATGATTATCGCACCGCTGGTGTTCTCTACATTGGTGGTTGGAATAGCAAAACTCGGCGACCTTAAATCGGTTGGAAGGGTAGGTGGTAAGGCACTGTTTTGGTTTGTTAGCGCATCGCTTACATCCCTGTTAATCGGGCTTGTGCTGGTAAACTTTTTTAAGCCGGGCGAAGGCATTGACCTGAGCAATGCAGACGCCAGTGCCGCCGCAGATGTAATGGGCAAAACAAAGGCTTTTTCTATCCAGAATTTTATTGAGCACGTGTTTCCGCGAAGCATATTTGAAGCGATGGCTACCAATGAAATTCTTCAAATTGTAATCTTTAGTGTTTTCTTTGGTGTAGCTACGGCTGCGCTGGGCGATTATGGTAAAATAGTTGTGAAAGGTCTCGAGGCAGTATCGCATGTTATTTTGAAGATGGTTAATTATGTAATGGCGTTTGCACCGCTTGGTGTGTTTGGTGCCATTGCTGCAGTAATTGCCACCAAAGGATTGGTGGTATTTTCATTTTACGGCTATTATTTATTGTACTTTCTAATTGGCATCATGGTTCTCTGGGCCGTGCTATTAATGGTGGGTTACCTTATATTAAGGAACCGCCTTGCAGGATTATTAAAAAGGATTGCCCAACCTTTGTTGATTGCTTTTAGTACCACCAGTAGTGAGGCCGTGTTTCCGAAGTTGACGGAAGAACTTGAGCGGTTTGGTTGCAAAGACAAAATTGTGGCGTTCATTTTGCCACTTGGTTATAGCTTTAACCTCGACGGGAGTATGATGTATATGACCTTCGCGAGTATTGCAATAGCGCAGGCTTATGGTATTCAGCTTGAAACAGGTACGCAGATAACCATGTTGCTGGTGTTAATGCTAACGAGCAAAGGTATCGCCGGGGTGCCGCGTGCATCGCTGGTGGTGGTTGCTGCAACCTGCGCAATGTTTGATATACCACCGGAGGGTATCGCACTAATACTGCCCATCGATCATTTTTGTGACATGTTTCGTACTGCCACAAACGTGTTGGGAAATGCGCTTGCAACAAGCGTTGTAAGCAAATGGGAAAATTCACTTGAAAGCTGATTGTTCATCATTAAGTTTAATTCATGGATTCGCTGCTCGAATTTATAAAGAACCTGACCGACCCAGTTTGGATTAACCAACACGGTGGTTTATATATTGTGGTGTTGATCATTTTTGCAGAGACCGGTTTGTTTGTCGGATTTTTCCTTCCCGGAGACTCGCTACTCTTTATTACCGGCATGATCATCGCCAACTCGCTTGCGCCATTTCAGAGTGACTCGTTAAATCTTTTGTATTGGATGACGCTGATTTCGGTTGCAGGAGTAATCGGGAACATGGTGGGTTATTGGTTTGGTAAAAAGTCGGGTCCGCTGATCTTTGAGCGAAGGGATACCTGGCTGTTTAAACGAAAGCATATCGTGCAGGCTAAAGAGTTTTACGACCGGCGGGGTGGCTCCGCAATCATCTTTGCGCGCTTTTTACCCATCGTTCGCACCTTCGCGCCAATTGTGGCTGGGGTAGTTAAAATGGACTATAAAAAGTTTTTGTTTTTCAATGTAGTAGGATGTATTGCCTGGGTGATCAGCATGATCATGGCGGGTTACCTGCTTGGCGCAAACGTGTGGGTAAAAAAGAACCTTGAATATATTGTAATCGGCCTTGTACTGGTAACTACAGCTCCTGTATTGTTCAAAATGTTTTTTAGCAAAAAGAAGTCGCCCATTATTGAAGTGGCGGAAGACATAGCTGAAGAAAAGCTAAAAACCCCTTCGGAATAACTACTCCTATGGATAAGCGTGCGTATGGCATCTTCTCGATACCGGTGATCGTGGGTGCTTTGGGCTACTTTGTCGACATCTATGACCTTCTCTTATTTGGCATCATCCGAAAAACAAGCCTTGCATCGCTGGGGCTGACACCCGAAGAAGTTTTAACCAAAGGTGAATTCATCATCGGTGTGCAAATGGTGGGTCTCATGATTGGTGGTATCATCTGGGGTATCATGGGTGATAAAAAAGGCAGGCTTAGTGTATTGTTCGGTTCTATTGTGTTGTATTCCCTTGCAAATATTGCCAATGGCATGGTACAAACGGTAGATCAATATGCCTTACTGCGGTTTATTGCAGGGGTTGGCCTGGCCGGCGAACTTGGCGCGGGTATCACCCTTGTTTCAGAACTTTTGCCAAAGGAAAAACGTGGTATCGGAACATCGCTGGTAGCCGGTATTGGTTTAACCGGCGCCGTTGTGGCTTACTTTATTTCCAAAGAATTCGATTGGCGCATATGTTATTATATCGGCGGTGCTATGGGCCTCCTGCTGTTGCTGCTTAGGGTAAGTGTATTTGAAAGCGGCATGTTCAAGGAGACCAAAGAATTAAATGTAAGCAGGGGAAACTTCCTGATGCTGTTTAACAATAAGGATCGTTTTTTTACCTACCTGAAATGTATACTCATCGGGTTGCCTACCTGGTTTGTTATTGGTGTACTGGTAAGCTTTTCCGATAAATTTGGAACTGAGATGGGGATCACCGGTGCGATTGACCCAGGGCGCGCAATCATGTACGCCTATGTAGGAATCTCAATCGGGGATGTATTGATCGGGTTGCTGAGTCAAAAATTGCGGAGCCGTAAAAAAGCACTTTTTATTTTTTATGGCCTCACCATTGTATTCATGGGCTTATTCTTTGCCCAAAGTGGCGGAACTCCGGCAACCATGTACCTGATTTGTGCGGGACTTGGGTTTGCCACCGGGTTTTGGGCGATTTTTGTAACCATAGCAGCAGAACAGTTTGGTACCAACATCAGGGCAATGGCAGCTACCACCGTTCCGAATATGGTAAGGGGGGCGCTGCCTTTAATCATCCTGCTATTTAAGTACCTGCGGGAGGAAACAGGTTATATCAACGGGGCCATTATCACTGCTGCTATCATCATGTGTATTACGCTTGTAGCGGCCTGGTTTACCCGCGAGACGTTTGGCAAAGACCTGAACTATGTAGAGGCTTAAGCAATTAATCGAACCACCTAAATAGGATAAAGCTGGAACCTCAGATTGATACACCAGGTAAACCTGCAAAAACGGGACTAAAGATCCTGATCATCCGGTTCTCTTCAATCGGCGACATCGTGCTGACCACTCCGGTCGTTCGTTGCCTCAAACAGCAATTGCCTGGTGTAGAGCTTCACTATCTTACCAAGCGATCTTTTGCCGGCATCCTCCGCTACAATCCGTACATCACAAAAACCATCTTACTCGATAGCAGCTGGGAGTTGATGATGCATTCGCTCCGGCTGGAGGCATACGACTATGTGATCGACCTGCACCATAACCTGCGCACCCTAAGAATAAAGCGGGGACTTGGTGCAAAAAGCTTTGCCTACAATAAGCTAAACGTTCAAAAATGGCTGTTGGTGAACTTTAAGATCAACAATATGCCGCCAGTGCATATTGTTGACAGGTATATGGATACCGTACGTGCGCTTGGTGTAGTAAATGATGGTAAGGGATTGGACTACTTCATCCCTGAAAAAGACCAGGTTCCGTTGGAAGATATACCCGCGGCACAGTCGCTTGGTTATATTGGCGTAGTGATCGGGGCAGCCCTAAACACCAAAAAGCTACCCGTTGAGAAGCTTCGAGAACTTTGTGAGAAAATAGACTATCCGATTATTCTGCTGGGCGGCCCTGAAGACCGTGAAGCAGGTTCAATTATAGCTGAAGCTGATCCCATCAAGATCTACAATTCATGCGGTAAGTTTAACCTGAACGAAAGTGCTGACCTGGTTCGGACCGCACGGTTGGTGATTACGCACGATACGGGCCTGATGCATATTGCCGCCGCTTTTGGTAAGCCCATTATCAGTGTTTGGGGAAACACCGTACCCCAGTTTGGTATGACGCCCTATTATGGCTTTAGCGCAAGTGTATCGCATATGATGGAAGTAAAAGGACTGAGTTGCCGGCCTTGTAGCAAGATCGGTTATGCAAAGTGCCCGCGCGGTCATTTTAAGTGTATGAACAACCATGATATAGATGAGCTTGCGAAACGGGCGATGGCGTTGGTAAGAAGATGAGGCAATAGGTAATAAGGTATTGAGTATTGTGGTATTTGGTTGAAAAGTTGATTAGTTGATCAGTTGAAAAGTTGAATGGTTGATAAGTTGATCAGTTGATAAGTTGACTGGTAATGCATACGCTCATCTCAAGACTTGGCTCGTTTAAGTTTGAACTTTATTTTGGGACGAGCTTAAGGAATGCTATGGAACATCGTTGTGTCACTCACTTATACGGCAAACCTGTATTCGACAACTGCTGCGTAGTTCAATGAACTGCAAGGCACCGTTTCAATTTTTGGTGCACGGCCGAACGATCACGGAATTACAACGATGTTTCTACGTACTAAACGCTCTTCATTTTAACAATGATCCACAAAGATTTGCTGTTGAACGGAGCGTCGCCCGTCCGAATGGCGCAGCCGGGCGGGCAACCACTGTCGCTTCAGTTGTTGCTGCTGGCTACCAAAAAAAAAGCTCCTGTTTTTCGCAGGAGCTTTTTTGTGAAAGTATAAGATGCTTAGATGATCAGGATGGCGTCGCCATAGCTGAAGAACCGGTACTTGTCTTTGATGGCTTTCTTGTAAGCTTCCATGGCCAGGTCGTAACCGGCGAATGCGCAGGTCATGATAAGGAGGCTGGTTTTAGGCAGGTGAAAGTTGGTTACCAGCGCGTCAGCAACATTGAAGTTGTATGGCGGATGAATAAAATGGTTTGTCCAGCCTTCACTTGGTTTCAGCAGCCGCTGTGCTGTAAAGCTGCTCTCCATTGAACGCATGGTGGTTGTTCCAATCGAGCAGATGCGATGTCCTTCTTCCTTAGCTTTGTTAACAATCTTGCAGGCGGTTTCATCGATCCGGTAATACTCGGCGTCCATCTTATGTTTACTCAGGTCTTCAACTTCGATGGGCCTGAATGTACCCAAACCCGTATGCAATGTTACTTCCGCAAACCGGATGCCCTTGATCTCGCATCTTTTTATGAGTTCTTTGCTGAAGTGTAAACCTGCTGTTGGTGCAGCAACGGCGCCCTCGTGTTTGGCGTAAACAGTTTGGTAGCGCTCTTTATCCTCTTCATCGGGCTTGCGCTTGATGTACTTCGGAAGCGGGGTTTCGCCAAGTGCTTCCAACTGAACTTTAAACTCTTCTTCGGAACCCTCCCACAAAAAGCGGATGGTTCGTCCCCGGCTGGTGGTATTGTCGATAACTTCTGCAACCAGTTCATCGGAGTCGCCAAAGTATAATTTATTACCAACCCTGATTTTCCTTGCGGGATCTACAATTACATCCCAAAGACGGTTGGGTTTGTTTAATTCGCGAAGTAAGAAGACCTCTATTTTTGCACCGGTTTTTTCCTTTCGTCCGTACATACGGGCAGGAAATACTTTAGTGTTATTTACAACAAATACATCTTTGTCATCAAAATATTCAATGATGTCGCGAAAGTGTTTGTTTTCCATCTGGCCAGTTTTGCGATGAACAACCATTAACCGGCTGTCTTCTCTTCTTTTGGCTGGATTTTGAGCAATAAGATTTAGTGGAAGGTCAAATTTGAATTGAGATAATTTCATGTGTCGATTGAAAGTTTAAACAATAGTCACATGCAGTATAGCCCTGATATAGGGTGAGTCATGTTACGGCATGATTTTAAAGTGTGCAAAACTAAGTTTTTTAAGCCTATGATCCCGAAAGTTAACATATCGTTTCAATATGATTGACTAATGATCTTGTATTGCGGCAGCTAATACCATTGGATTGGAAGCGATCAGCTTAGCTTATGATTCAGACCAGGTGATCTCACGTCTGGTTGATATTGCTAATCTCCTTAAACCCTGTCTGGTTCGTAAACATAATCCGTGACGAGGAGAGTAAATTTTACCTGGACTTTCTTAATGATCAGAAGTGAGTTGACATTCATTGGTATCTGGGCAACTCATTTCAGGCTGTCCTTTAACAAGTGAATGGACCATTATATCAAAACTTAAGGTGCCTTACTGTGAGGCCGTTATTGATCAGTTGTTTAAGGGAGTCGATCCCGATTTTGAGGTGCTTATCCACGAACGATCTTGTAACCAACACGTCGCTTTCTTCTGTTTTGACCCCTTCGGGAACCATCGGTTGGTCACTTACCAACAGGAGTGCGCCGGTTGGCGTTTTATTAAAGAACCCGACAGAAAATATTGTAGCTGTTTCCATGTCGATAGCATACGCCCTTACTTTTTGAAGGTAGGCTTTGAATTCTTCGTCGTGTTCCCAAACCCGGCGGTTGGTGGTGTAAACCGTTCCAGTCCAATAGTCCACTTCATAGTCCCTTATTGTTGTTGAGATCGCTTTTTGCAGCGCAAAAGAGGGCATTGCAGGAACTTCAGGCGGGAAGTAGTCGTTGGAAGTACCTTCACCACGTATGGCGGCAATAGGAAGTATAAGGTCGCCAATTTTATTTCGCTTTTTTAATCCCCCACATTTACCCAGGAAAAGCACGGCCTCTGGTTCTATGGCGGACAGCAAATCCATTACAGTAGCTGCGCCCGGACTTCCCATTCCGAAGTTGATGATTGTTATGCCATCAGCCGTTGCCGTTTGCATAGGCCGCTCCTCACCGGTTACCGGAACCCCATGCATAGTAGCGAACATTTTTACATAGTTGCTGAAGTTGGTGAGCAAAATGTATTTGCCAAAGTTGGAGAGCTTCTCCCCGGTATACCGGGGTAGCCAGTTCTTTACGATATCATCTTTCGTCTTCATAAATCACTTGTTTTGTAGTATTGTTGCTTCTTCCGGTCGAACAGGCAATTCTGTAAATTTAGCAAATACTTTCTTTCGATGATCGATATCGCGTACCCTCCTCACCCTTATAAAATAAAAGAAGAAGGCGGCCGCGAAATTATCTTTGATGAGATCCGGAAACAGTGGTTGGTATTAACGCCGGAAGAATGGGTCAGGCAAAACTTTATCCAATACCTGGTACAGGCCATGCAATACCCTGCAACCCTGATGGCTGTAGAAAAGGAAATTCAGGTTGGGGGTATGCGCCGCCGCTGCGACATTGTGGTTTACCGCGACGCTATGCCTTGGATGATTGTGGAATGTAAGGAAATGAAAGTGCCGCTAACAACAACCGTATTGCGGCAGGTGTTGAACTATAATGTGCGGCTGCAGGTTGCCTACCTCGTAATAACCAATGGTACCACTACTTATGCCGCGTCCATCTCAGGTGAACGTGCTGAGTGGATAACCGCCATTCCCACCTATAAATGAAAATTCCCGCCATCAGCGGGAATTTACTTAGTTCCTCAGGGCCGTTGCCCAGATTATGTGCTTGTTTTATCCTTGATGCTTATGGGAAAATACCAAGCTCAGCATAACTTGTTCCAACCTTATTGATGGCGCACACATAAGCAGCCGTACGCATGTCGGGAATTTGCGGGTTGGTTTTCCATATCTCCATGATCTCACGGGTAGCAGTGATCATCGTTTCTTCCAGTCCACTGTGTACCAGGTCCACTTCATCGGCACCATGTTCTATGAAGTTGCGTTCTATGTCGCTTACCTTCTTCTCGGTGAGTTCTTCGATTTGCCCGAGAATGTGTTTATTCATGTTTTCACTAAATCGCTTTTCAAGGCGTCCGTAGCGCACATGGCTCAGGTTCTTCAACCACTCAAAATAACTTACGGTAACACCCCCTGCATTTAAGTACATATCCGGAACAACAAGGACGCCCCTCGCAGCAAAGTTTTCATCTGCCTCCGGGGTAATTGGTCCGTTTGCGGCTTCACCAATGATTTTTGCTTTAACCCTTGGAGCATTTTCGGCATTGATCACGTTTTCGAGTGCCGCAGGAATTAAAATATCGCAATCCAGTTCAAGGGCGTCAGCGTTTTTTACAAGGTTTGTGGCACCGGGAAAGTTCAACAGGGAGCCTGTAGACTTGCGGTGTTTGAAGACTTCCTCTTCGTTAAAGCCATCAGGGTTGTAGATCGCACCTTCAAATTCGGCTATCGCGACTACCTTGCAGCCACCTTGCCTGAAGTATTTGGCGCAATAAAAACCCACATTGCCGAGCCCCTGGATCACCACGGTTTTGCCTTCGAGACCCGTTGCGAGGCCAAGTTTGTCCATGGTGTCCTTCATATTGCAAACTTCACGAATGCCAAAAAACACGCCCATTCCGGTAGCTTCTGTACGTCCGCGAACACCGCCTTGCGAAACGGGTTTACCCGTAACGCAACCGGCTGCGTCTACTTCTCCCGGATGCATGGCAACATAAGTATCGAGTATCCAGGCCATTTCTCTTGCGCCCGTACCGTAATCAGGTGCCGGTACATCTGTACCGGGTCCGATAAAATTCTTTTTAATTAATTCAGCAGTATAACGTCTGGTGATCTTCTCCAGCTCGTATTCCGTGTATTTCTTTGGATCTATCTTAATTCCGCCTTTACCCCCACCGAATGGAACATTTACAATAGCGCACTTATAGGTCATTAGTGCAGCCAGTGCCATTACCTCATCCTGGTTTACGGCAAGGCTAAAGCGGATACCGCCTTTACAAGGTGCTTTATGGTGACTATGCTGAACCCGGTACGCTTCAATAACTTCTATCCGGTCGCCAATCCTTACCGGGAAGCGCATCTGGTAAACACTGTTACAGGCTTTAATTTGTTCCAGTATTCCGGGGTCCCATTGGGTAAACTTTGCCGCCTTATCAAAGCTTCTTTCAACGCTATTGAAGAAACTATAATTGTTCTGTTCTGACATGTGATTAGATTTAATGAATCCTATGGTTACAATCGTTTTCCTGTTTCAAAAGCGTCAATGTTGAAGATTATGAACCTTGTCCCTTAGATTAGTTACAAGAACTTAATTCTTCAAACCGTGCTGGAATACCCGGCCCGGTTTATCGTAAAACGCTACGGGTTATTGTTACCCTTCTCAAGATTAGAGATCTTCCGGTCGAGCCGCACAAGGTATACCAACATACCGGCGAGGATAGTAAGCACAACAACCATAACGACATATATCTTTCCTTCCGTTCTCATGAATCCTTCACCTTTATCAGCGCCGGCGGCATCCTGCGCATAAACGCCGATCTGAAAAAGCAAGGATGCCAAAACCAATAGCCAATTTTTCCATCTATGCATTTGCGAGTTGTTTTTCTCTGAAAACTGAGAACCTGATTTTAAGTGTAGTGATCCATATTCCAAGAAGGGTCCAGCCAAGAACCGCCGGCCAGAATACCATACGCATACGCGGGTCGAGATCCTTGCCATTAATGCCCGGATTACCTTCTACACCCTGGCCGCCTGGGTGTAAGCTTTCTACCATCCTTGGAATAATCCAAAGGGTTGGTATCAGCATCGCACAGGCAAATACATTGTAAACGGCACCAACTTTTGCCCGCTTGTCCATGTCGGGAATAGAATTTCGTAGAATAAAGTAGGCAGCATAGATAAGCAAGGCTATAGCTGCAAGCAATTGTTTGGGGTCGTTGCTCCAGGGTTCGCCCCAGGCGTAGGTGGCCCATATTGAACCGGTAATCAGGCCAAGGATGCCAAAGACCATTCCCATTTTCGCGTATTCTGCCGAGTATATATCCAATCGGATGGATGGTTTTGAAAGATACCTGATGGCGTTTACCACCGAAACGGTAAACAACACCATCATCCCAAACCACATAGGGACATGAAAGAACAAGTTGCGGATACTTCCATAAAGATTGCCAACATGTGGTACTTTAATAAGGAAACCAGCGGTAAACGTGTAGGCTAATAAAATAGCCCCGAGAATTTTCCACCAGGATTGTTTAATCATGGTTGTGATTTTGCCTGTGACAGCCATTTAGGAGATTGATAAAAAGCGGTCAACATTTTTAAAATTTTGCCAGCAAAAATAGTGTAAAGCACCTCAGTAATATTGAATAATTAAATTTCGGCATTACGGCACCGCACTAAGCTAATCGTTACCTGAGGTGACCTATTGCAAATGGCTTATCGTGTTGGACATCTTAAACATTTGGTGCGGCTTAATGTTTGCATTCTCGTTCTTTTCCCTTTAACAAGTTTCCCTTATGTGGCTCATTTTTGCCCTTCTTGCCGCCTTGGCAGCCGCTATCGCCGTAACCCTTTCAAAAGCTGGTATCAAAAACCTTGATCCAAGTCTTGGATTTGCCATCCAATCGGTTTGCATAATCGTTGTTGCCTGGTCGGTGGTAGCTTTCCAAAAATCTGCTGGTGCCATTGCAAGTATCGATCGTAAAACTTGGATCTTCCTTGTTGCGGCCGGCGTAATTACCTGTATTTCTTCCTTGCTCACTTTTAGGGCACTTAAACTTGGAGATGCTTCCGTGGTATCCCCGATCGAGCGGGTCTCGTTGGTATTTGCAATAATCCTGGCCGCTATCTTCCTGAAAGAAAAGCTTACCTGGCAGATTATTGTCGGAGCAATGTTGATGTTTAGTGGTGCAGTGCTGATTGCATTATCGAAGAAGGGTTCATAAGCAGCGTTTGTAAGTTCATAAGGAGCTTAATCTTTCCAGAGGAATGGAAAAAGGATCAAAGAAAGCACAACCACCATAACGTCGAGCCCAACCAGTAACAGGATCATCTGGCCAAGCCCTGCCTGGATCACCGATGAAAAAGCGATAGACGATATCTTCATCAGTAATAACAGTTGTGGTATTATAATCGGAAAGCCCATTATCGCCATCAATGCAGCATTTTGTTGGGCCTTTGCAGCAATTGCTGCAAGAAATGTAAATACAAGGCTCAGGCTTACCGAGCCTAATGCCACCAGCCCAACAAATTGCAACGGATCCCTAAGAGGGTTACCCATGAGCAATTGAAATAGCAGGAGGCTGATAATACTCATTAGCAGCATCAGCAATGCATTAAAAACAAGCTTTGAAATAACATAGTCGCGTGGGCCCGCGATAGCGTAGAAGTACAACATCCTTCCACGACTCTCCTGTAAAAAACTTTTTGCCACTGCATTGATGCAAATAAAAAGCTGGATCATCCAAAACAGTCCATTCCACACGTCACTATCAGGGTGACCCATTGCAAGGTATAAAACGAAGATCGTAGATGCTACATATAAAAGCACCCCGTAGAAGCTGTACTGCTGCCTGATTTCGAGCAGGATGTCTTTTTTTAGTAGCGCAAAAACCGCTGCTGCACTCTTCATACGTTTACCTTATTATTATGACAGGCTGATAAGCCGGGATATGCCTCAAGAGGGACTAATCCCTATGGCTTATCAACTCTAACCGGGTTCTTCGGCAAAATTCAGTTTGCTACCTGGGCATCGTTGTAACACTTCCGGCATCTTGGCTCGTAGATGTCCATTTCGCCAATTACAACCTGCGCCTCTGCGGCAGATTTCCGGTACGAGATATTGGCCAGGTTTCCACAAACAACGCATATGGCGTGCAGCTTGGTGATAAAGTCGGCTATTGCAAGCAGTCCCGGCATGCGCCCGAAGGGCCTTCCAAGATAGTCCATGTCGAGACCAGCGATAATTACCCGTGTTCCCCTGAGGGCAAGGACTTCACAAACGTGTAAAATCTCGTCGTCGAAAAATTGTGCTTCATCAATTCCGACAATGTCTACATCGTTAGCCAGTAAAAGAATTGTTTGGGAATTATCAATGGGGGTAGACTGAATATAGTTGCTGTCGTGGCTGACAACATTCATTTCGTTGTAACGTATATCGATTGCAGGTTTAAATATTTCAACCTTTAGGTTAGCTATCCGCGCTCTTTTTAACCGCCTTATGAGTTCCTCCGTTTTGCCGCTAAACATGCTCCCACAAATAACTTCTATCCAGCCCCGCCTCTCGCCGGATATATTCGGTTCTATAAACATTTCTTAAGACTTGTTGTTTGTCGGCAAAGAGTTAGTAATTTTAAGGCTTGTTTACCTTCTCAAATCCCCAAAAGTAACCTATCTCATGGAAAGAGTGGGCATTTTGATCAACAAATTACAGGAGCAAATCTTGCAAAAAGCGGATGTAAGAAGCATGCTGGTAACTACCCAGATGCTGCAAGCTGAGCTTATGCAACATGTAAAGAAACAGAATGGCCATTCTTTATCGCGGGTTTCGGTGGTGTTACCTTTTAACAGTTCAGCAATTGGTCAGCAAGTGAATGTAGCGGAGACACTGCAGACCGGCTCACGTCATAAACCAGAAGTAAAGGAGTCGCCGGCGCAGGTTGTCGAGCCTGCCCGCAAGCCCCACGTAGAAGTTATTGAGCCCCGGCACAACCCAGAAGTGAAGCACGACGATAAGTTTGTTGAAGAAGTATCCAGCCAACCGGTTTCCGAACCAGACATCACCCTGGCTACGACAGAGGTTAAACCTGTAGAACATGCAGGCAGGTTCCAGGGTAAGTCATCCACCGGATGGTTATTTCATCCTGGTGAAGTACCAACACTTGCACACCAGGAGAAAGCAGGGGCCGAGGTTAACGACACACTGGTGAAAGATGGAGGATCGCTGAATGAAGCGTTAAAACAAGAGAAAGCTGAAGTCGCCCATACCCTGCAGGGCACCCCCATCAAAGACCTCAAAAAGGCAATCAGCATAAATGACCGTCACCGTTTTATTCATGACCTGTTTAGAGACGATGAAACGATGTACGAAAGAAGCATAAAAACCATTAATAGCTTTCACATCTTTCCCGAAGCTGAGTACTGGATACAACGCGAATTGAAATTAAAACTTGGCTGGGACATCAACAACGAAACCGTAAAAACGTTTGATCAGCTCGTTAAAAGGCGGTTTTCGTAGATATAGGCGGCAATTGCCTCTGTCGGTCCTTTTTTACCCATTACATAGTTTGCAGCCGCATGACTTGCGAGGATATACTGGTGGTCCCTTGCAAGTAGCTTTGTAAGAAGCTTTTCGAGCTCAAGTGCATTCTTAACCGGGAAGGCACCGCCGCAGGCAACGAGCTCGCCGGCCTCAACGAATTTTTGGTACACGGGGCCGAATAACACAGGTTTACCGTAAACCGCTGCCTCCAACACGTTGTGCACACCATCATCCCCAAAGCCTCCGCCAACATACGCTACCGTTGCATATTGGTACAAGCTGCTCAGCATACCGATGTTGTCGATGATTAACGTATTTATATTTTCCCCTGCTTTGCCATCTGCAGCAATAAAGGCAGAATACAACATGGATTTTTTGTATAGCCTGCTGCACTCGTTAAGCCTGTCTTTGCCGATATCATGCGGCGCTATTATAAATTTTATGGCTGCACCTGAATTTACAAAGTGCGCCATTTCTTCGTCGTCTTCTCCCCAGGTACTGCCCGCAACTACTACTTCAGCCCCGTTACAAAAGCTGCTAATCTGTGGTATGTCGCGTACTGTCGCAGCAATTTGTAAAACACGGTCGAACCGGGTATCACCGCTCACAGTAACGTTATCCTTAAAGCCAAGCAATTCCAGCAGCTCCGCAGAGTCGGCATTTTGAATGAAGAAGTGTGTAAAAGCTTTTAGCATCTTTCGGTGTAGTCCACCATACCATCTGAAAAAAGGTTGATCCTCTCTAAAGACCCCTGAAACCAGTAATAGTGGCACTTTTCTCTTATAAGCTTCTGCCAGGTAATAATACCAAAATTCATATTTTACAAACAGGATCAACGAGGGATGCACGAGGTCAAAAAACCTTTTTGCATTACCCCGGCTGTCCATAGGTAAATAACAGATAACGTCTGCTCCCTCATAGTCCTTACGTACCTCAAAACCTGAAGGTGAAAAAAACGTGAGTACAATTTTGTAGCCCTCGTTTTCTGATTTAAGTTTTTCCAGTAATGGCCGCCCTTGTTCAAACTCTCCCAACGAAGCACAATGCATCCATATTGTATTATCGGTTGGGGCTACCCGGTTATTTAATAACGTAAACAGGTCCTTCCTGCCCCTGCGCCACTGCCGGGCTTTGGGATTGAATGGTGATAAAAAACGGATTATGAGTGGATAAAGGCGTATAAAAAAGTTGTAGAGCAGCCTTGACAATGGGGGTATTTTAAACAAAAATAACATTTACGGCACTTGTAACCCAAGGATACACAGAAGGCTTTTTTACCGTAGTTTTGCCCGCCCATTAAAAACAGCGCTTATGACTCCCATTCAAATGGTCGATACAAAAAAACAATACCTCAAGATAAAAGAAGAGGTAGATGCCGGTATCCAGGAAGTCTTAGACAGCGCTGCTTACATCAATGGCAAACCCGTTCAGGATTTTGCAAAGAATCTTTCCGCTTACCTTAACATCGCCAATACAGTTACCTGCGGTAACGGTACCGATGCTCTTCAAATTGCAATGATGGGTTTAGGACTTGAACCGGGTGATGAAGTTATTACCCCATCATTTACTTACATCGCAACGGTTGAAGTAATTGCGCTCTTAAGACTCGTTCCCGTTTTTGTAGACGTTGATCCTAAAACCTTTTGCATCGATCCTGAGCAGGTGGTAAAAGCAATTACACCCCGAACCAGGGCTATTGTGCCGGTACACCTTTATGGGCACGCTGCCAATATGGAGGCCATACTGGAGATTGCACAAAATCACAAACTGTTTGTCATTGAAGACAATGCCCAGGCGATAGGGGGTGATTATATATTTAAAGACGGCACTAAAAAGAAAAACGGCACGATGGGCCATGTGGGTGCAACCTCTTTTTATCCATCCAAGAACCTTGGTGCTTACGGCGACGGAGGTGCGCTTTTTACTGAAGAGAACGAATTAGCCCTGCGGTTGAAGATGATTGCGAACCATGGACAACAAGTTCGCTACTACCATGAGATGGTTGGTTGTAACTCCAGGCTCGATAGTATCCAGGCCGCTATTTTAAACGCAAAGCTTAAGCAATTAGATAGTTATATCAGCGCTCGCCAGCAAGCTGCGGCATATTACGACGCCACTTTTGCCGACAATAAAAGCTTAACCGTGCCGTTTATTGCTTCGTACAGCACCCATGTGTATCACCAGTATACACTGTTGCTCGAAGGGGTTGACCGGGACGGAATGGCAAAGTACCTTGCTGAGCAAAAAATTCCTTCTATGATCTACTATCCTGTGCCTGTGCACAGGCAAAAGATGTTTGCATCCTTTTCATCTTCGAACATCGTCTTAGAAGTGACTGATTGGTTAACGGACAGAGTTATTTCCCTTCCTATGCACACCGAATTGGATGAGGAGCAACTGCAGTACATAACCCATCATGTCTTAAATTATATAAACGCTTAAAAATAATTTATGAAAATTGCTGTTGTAGGAACCGGTTATGTTGGTCTTGTTTCCGGCACTTGTTTCGCTGAAACCGGAAATACCGTTACCTGTGTTGATATCGACAAACGAAAAGTTGATATGCTTTCCAATGGGCAGATCACCATATTTGAACCCGGGCTTGAGAAGTTGTTTCACAGGAACATCAAGGAAGACCGACTGCATTTTACTACGGACCTGCAGCAAGGTATAAAAGATGCAAAAGTTATTTTCCTGGCATTACCTACACCTCCCGGTGAAGATGGTAGTGCAGATCTGCGCTACATCCTGAAGGTAGCGGATGACCTCGGAAAACTAATGACCGACTATAAAGTTATTGTTGATAAAAGTACTGTACCGGTTGGCACATGCGACAAGGTGCGCGATGCTATTGCCAAACATGCAACAGTTGAATTCGATGTGGTGAGTAACCCCGAGTTTCTTCGGGAAGGTGTAGCAGTGGAAGATTTTATGAAGCCGGACAGGGTGGTTATCGGTACCACATCAGAAAGGGCAAAGAAAATCATGGGCGACCTTTATGCACCTTTTGTTCGCCAGGGTAATCCCATTATCTACATGGATGAAGCATCGGCCGAGCTTACAAAATATGCAGCAAATTCTTTTTTAGCAACCAAGATCACCTTCATGAACGAAATCGCCCGGCTCTGCGAATTGCTTGGCGCCGACGTCGACATGGTAAGAAAAGGTATCGGTAGCGACGAGCGGATAGGAAAACGTTTCTTATTCCCGGGCATCGGCTATGGTGGAAGTTGTTTTCCCAAAGACGTAAAGGCGCTCGTAAAATCAGCAGATGAAGTACAATACGACTTCAAGATCTTGAAGGCGGTTGAAGACGTAAACGAAAGCCAGAAGTTATCCCTTCTTCCAAGAATTCATAACTACTTCGGATCTATCGAGGGAAAAACATTTGCGCTTTGGGGATTGGCCTTCAAACCAAATACCGACGACATTCGCGAGGCTCCGGCATTATATATCATAGACGAACTGCTTAAAGCAGGGGCGAAAGTCAAAACCTTTGATCCCGAGGCAATGGCCAACGTAAGGGCGCTTTACGACGACAAAATTGTTTTTGTCGAAAATCAATACGATGCATTGGAAAATGCTGACGCACTGATTATCGCTACAGAGTGGGCAGAGTTCAGAACACCCGATTTCGACCGCATCATCAGCTTGTTGCCTTCAAGAACCATTTTCGACGGACGTAACTTGTTTGAGCTTGAAAAAATGCAGGAATGTGGTTTTCATTATGAAAGTATTGGAAGAAAAACCATTTCGAACAGCCAGCCACAAAACCACCAAACCACTACTAACCATTCAGCGTTAAAAGAAGCAGTAATATGAGTAAAAAAAGGATATTGATCACCGGGGCGGCGGGTTTCCTCGGTTCACATCTCTGCGACCGCTTTCTTAAAGAAGGTTATCACGTTATCGGTATGGATAACCTGATTACAGGTGACCTCAGGAACATTGAGCACCTTTTCAAGCTCGAAGATTTCGAATTCTATCACCACGATGTATCCAAGTACATCCATATTCCCGGTTCATTAGATTACATCCTTCACTTTGCATCACCTGCCAGCCCAATCGACTACCTGAAGATCCCGATTCAAACGCTGAAAGTGGGCTCATTGGGAACACATAATTGTTTAGGACTCGCAAAAAGCAAAAACGCAAGAATACTGGTGGCATCCACCAGTGAAGTTTATGGTGATCCGCTGGTTCACCCTCAAAACGAAGAATACTGGGGTAATGTAAACCCGGTAGGACCGCGTGGTGTATACGACGAAGCAAAACGTTTCCAGGAAGCCATTACAATGGCCTACCACACCTTCCATAATGTTGAAACACGGATCATCAGGATTTTTAATACCTATGGACCGCGTATGCGCCTCAACGACGGTCGTGCACTACCCGCATTTATTGGCCAGGCACTCCGCGGCGAAGATCTCACAGTGTTCGGCGATGGATCTCAAACGCGTTCATTTTGCTATGTTGATGACCTGGTTGAAGGGATCTATCGTTTGTTGATGAGTGACTATGCTTATCCTGTTAACATCGGCAACCCCAATGAAATCACTTTGAAAGACTTTGCCGAAGAAGTTCAAAAGCTTACCGGAACAAATACACAAATTGTTTATAAACCATTGCCTGTTGATGATCCAAAACAACGCAGGCCGGATATCACAAAAGCACAGGAAATATTAGGATGGCAGCCAACTGTATCAAGGGCAGAGGGACTGAAAATTACTTACCAGTATTTTCAATCACTACCCAAAGAAGAGTTGTATAAGCAGCCAAAGGAATTTAAAAGTATACCATAATGTACCAGGCTATTCTTAATAAGGAAGCGAAAATTGCGGTGATTGGATTAGGATATGTTGGTTTACCAATAGCATTGGAATTTGCCCGCAAAGCATCCGTCGTCGGTTTCGATATTAATCAAAAACGGGTCGACCTGATGAAACAAGGTATCGACCCCAGCAATGAACTCGAAAAAGAAGTTTTTCTGGATCGGGACATTACTTTTACCACCTCACTGGATGATCTAAGAAATTGTAACTTCTTTATTGTTGCGGTACCTACCCCAGTAGATGCGCACAACGTCCCCGACCTGATCCCTGTTAAAAGCGCTTCCGAAACCATCGGAAAAGTGCTTAAAAAAGGCGATTACGTTGTTTTCGAATCCACAGTGTACCCGGGTTGTACCGAAGAAGACTGTTTGCCCGTAATCGAAAAGCTGAGCGGACTTAAAGTTGGTCAGGACTTTAAACTAGGTTATTCCCCTGAAAGGATCAACCCGGGAGATAAAGAGCATACACTTCAAAATGTAATCAAGGTTGTTTCAGGTTGCGATGCAGAGTCGCTGCACGAAATCGCCTCGGTATACGAGATGGTAGTACATGCCGGCGTGCACCGGGCAACTTCAATTAAAGTTGCGGAAGCGGCGAAAATTATTGAGAACACCCAACGCGACCTAAACATTGCGTTGATGAACGAGTTGTCGATTATTTTTGATCGTATGGGTATCAATACCTACGACGTGCTGGAGGCAGCAGGTACAAAATGGAACTTCCTCAAGTTCTTCCCCGGGCTGGTTGGAGGTCACTGCATCGGTGTAGATCCTTACTATCTTACCTATAAGGCCGCCGAACTTGGCTTCAACTCCAGGGTAATCCTGTCGGGCAGGTACATCAATGATAACATGGGCAACTATGTTTCAAAAAAGATCCTGCAACACGTTATTCAATATTCGGCCGACGTAAAGGGAGCAAAGATCCTTGTAATGGGCGCAACGTTTAAAGAGAACGTAAGCGACATCCGCAATTCAAAGATTGCCGATGTGGTTAAAACCCTTAGGTCTTACCACCTCCAGGTGTTCGTCTCCGATCCTTATGCCGACAGTGAAGAAACCCAGCATGAATACGGGTTCGACCTGTTGGAGAAGCTCGATGATGACTATGACGTGGTTATTGTTTCCGTTCCGCATGCGCCATATCTTGCATACGACGATCAATATTTCAGTTCTATCACAAAGGAGCATGCCCTTGTTATCGATCTTAAAGGTGTTTATCGCAACAAAATATCCAGCCGGAAATACTGGAGTCTGTAAAATTTGACTATGCAAAAACCCGTTATCCTGGTCACCGGTAAAAACGGCCAGCTCGGCAACGAACTCCAGGTGCTCGCACCGGGTTACCCACAATACGAGTTTGTATTTACCGATCTTCCGGAACTCGACATTACAGACGAGTCTTCACTCGATCAGTTTTTCGATCAGTACCGGCCATCATTTTGCATTAACGCGGGTGCATATACGGCTGTCGATAAGGCCGAAACCGACAAGGAGCTTACACTGAGGGTGAACGCTGATGCGGTTGGCTACCTCGCTAAACGCTGTGCACAGTCCGGGGCAGGTTTCGTTCATATCTCTACCGACTATGTTTTCAACGGAACCGGTAGTGAACCTTACCGGGAAGATGACCCAACCGATCCCGTGAATTATTACGGGTTTTCAAAGCTTAAAGGCGAAGAACAAGCACTACAGTACCATCCTGATGTTGTTATAATCCGCACCTCGTGGGTGTATAGTTTTTTCGGCCACAATTTCGTTAAAACCATGCGCCGGCTGATGTCGGAACGGGATACGCTTAATGTTGTAAACGACCAGGTGGGCTCCCCCACATACGCTGCCGACCTCGCCAAAGTAATCCTGCAAGTGGTTGATAAACTTGCTGGAGGAAAAAGTACGTACGGAGGCATATACCACTTTTCAAATGAGGGCATCATTAGCTGGTACGACTTTGCCGTTGCAGTCCGTGATATTTCCGGGCTTAGCTGCAACGTTAACCCGGTGCCATCTACCGCTTATCCTACCCCTGCAAAGCGACCCTCTTACTCTGGTATGAGCAAGGATAAAATCACCCGAACTTTTGGGATTGCTGTTCCCGACTGGCGAAACAGCCTCGAAAGCTGCATTTCAATTTTAGCACAACAACAATAACCACAACAAACGCCGGAACTTTTTTTTGGTACCGGCGGTTGTTCCCTGGTTAAACATCGTTGTGTCACAATCCGTTCATCGGCAACGCTCCGGGGAACGGATTTTCTATTTACGGGAACTCCCTTTCCTTTAAATTTGTTGGCTTTTTAACAGAACTATCTGGAGCATAAACTGCCCCGGTTACGTACATTTGTGCTAATGCGAAAGCTAATCACATCAATAGTTGCTGTTCTATACCTGGCCGTAAGTAGCGGTTTTGTATTAAATGTGCATTATTGCATGGGAAAGGTTTCGGGCGTTAGTGTCGACAACGTTAACCCCAAAGTTTGCAGCTGTGCAAAGCCGAAGAAGAAAAGCGCCTGTTGTTCCAGTACCTTTAAGTTGATCAAGCTTGAAGATGCACACAAGGCCGCAGCAATTACTGCCTACCAGTCTTCTATCCAGGGGGTTCTGCCGGTCACCCCATCTTTTATCAATCCGGTGCTGCCTGAAGCATCCCTGTTGGTAAAACCGGTTCGTGGTAGTCCGCCACTTTCATCCGCGTCCAACATTTACCTCCGCAATTGTGTTTTTAGAATATGATGTCTGCCCTCGTAAAGGCCTCAATTTAGTTTTGGCGTTTACAGTTCAGCAAACGTTTACATGTTTAAACGTGGTAACAAATACCTCATATCTAATTATACACTACAAATGAAAAAGGTTATAGCGCTTTGTGTTTTGTTCGTTACGCTTCAGGCACAGGCACAAATTAAACAAGCTACCCTGCAGGCGAGTGGTTTAACCTGCGCAATGTGTTCCAATGCCATTAATAAGGCACTGCAAAAACTGCCCTTCACAGCAAAGGTTGAATCCAACATTAAGGAGTCCTCGTTCACGGTCCTTTTTAAACCAGGCATGCCGGTTAATTTTGATGCCCTCCGTAAAGCTGTAGAAGGAGCGGGATTTTCTGTTGCTAAGCTGCAGGTAAAAGCGGCCTTTAACAATGTGAAAGTAGGCAACGATGCACATCTTTCACTTCAGGGACAAAACCTGCACTTTCTTGGTATAAAAGACCAAACCCTTGCCGGCGATCAAACTTTTCAGTTGGTAGATAAGAAGTTTGTAAGCGACAAAACATATAAAAAGTATGCGGCGTCCACCAAAATGGAATGTGTAAAAACCGGGGTGATGGCTTCGTGCTGTTCAAAACCTGGTGCAACAAACGACAACCGTATCTATCATGTAACAATCTAATCATATCCCACCCGGCTTTGCCGGGTGGTTTTTTTTATGAAATACTTACTTGCTCTTCTGCTTTTATGCGCCACGAATGGTGCGCTGGTAAGCGCACAGCCTCAAAAGGGTACACAGGCACCTGACATTGTACTTCCGGATGCAACAGGAACCACCTGGCGTTTATCGGCTTTAAAAGGTAAGGTTGTTCTGCTGGACTTTTGGGCATCCTGGTGCGGGCCCTGCAGGATAAATAACCGTAAGATGATCTCGTTCTATGAGCAAAATAAGGGTAGGGGTTTCGAAATCTTCGGCGTATCACTCGACGCCAATAAATCTGCCTGGATGCGTGCCATAAAGCAGGATAAGATGACCTGGCCGCAGGTTATCGACCTGAGTGCCGCTTCAGGAAATGAGCTTACACATACCTGGAACCTGATGTACATTCCTGCTACTTTCCTGATTGACAAGGAAGGAAAGCTCGTTGCTATGAACCCAGGCAGGGACGAACTTGAAACGCTGCTGAAGAAGTTGCTTTAACTACTACCATCGGCACGTCCGGCTTTTTTCAACATCACGACAAAGTCGTGCAGACAATCTATTTATGAAATTATTGTTTACAATATGCCTGGTTTATTTTGTTAATACCAGTTTCTCCCAGGAGCTGTATGTGTTTTCGGAGCCAGCCAGTAATATGCCAGCCAGGTCAATTTCATTCAAGGGAACCGCCCGCTTTCCATATAATAAAATGACGAACACTTACCGGCAACGTTATATGCCTGAGATCATGTTTGGCATCAATAAAAACTGGATGGTTCACTTCTCCGGTTCTTTTTCAGATTTTCACTTTAAGAACATTCGTTACGACGGCGCAAGGTTGTATGCTAAATATCGGTTTCTTTCGAATGATGAGGTGCATCGTCACTTTCGGATGGCAGCTTTTGCAGATGCGGCATTTACCCGAAACCCATACACCTACCAGGAAGTAAATCTCGAAGGCGATAATGACGGTGCCCAGTTAGGCTTCATCGCTACACAATTAGTTAATAAAACGGCGGTATCCCTCACTGCTGCGTATACCCGGGTATTTGCACAAAAGACCGGGCACCAGGATCATCGTGATCGTTCGTTACACATGATCAATTACACGCTATCAGCAGGACAGCTCCTCCTGCCAAAGGAGTATACTGATTACCGTCAAACCAACCTTAACCTTTATGTTGAATTAATGGGCTCCAAAGCATTAGACAGTCATCATTATGGTGTTGATCTTGCGCCGGCAGTTCAGGTGATATTCAACAGCAACACCAAGGTCAACCTTGGTTATCGCTTTCAGTTAAAAAGCAACATGACGAGGGTTGGAGAAAACATGGTGCAAATAGCAATTGAGCGCACGCTTCTAAATGCCTGGAAATAGTGACCTACCATTCCCCCTCCACTTAAGAACCTCAAGTCAAAGCCATAACAGAATTACATAGCACGAAACATCGTCAGCGGTCGCCTGATGTATCGTCAGCTTTGGTCAGCTTTTTTACATTGCAAATAGATATGCGAGGTAAATTGCCACCCGAACCCTGGATGGCTATAAACCGTGTCGCGGTCCCCGGGCACCATCATTTGTGAAATGCTTAGCTCTTCACACTTAAGTTGACAAACCAAAGTGCTTGGTTGGTTGCTACGAGTAAATCAAAAACGGTAGTTGCGTTTACCGGTAACACCGGAAACAGTAGCAAGGTGTACTATCAGCAGCTGCAATAATTTAACAACCTGGCTGAGTTGGCGCATTTACCAGTTTTGCCAGAACGTGTATCTTTAACCCGGCCATGCCTTACAGTTTACGGGCAAGCAGCTTATTTGCACTTCGAAGTATCTACCTTGTTAAGTTCATCATTGCGATCTTATGAAGTTTTTTTCCCTTGCGGTTTTAGTTTCTCTCACCTTCTGTCTTGGTTCATGCCAGCGCGAGCTCATTATGGAACCCGGTGCTGGTCGTCCTTTGAAACTGAGCTTCAAAAATGTTGCAGGTAAAACCGTCATGCAGCCTGGAACCACATATCAAAACTCCTTTGGTGAGCCGTATACCGTCAGTATGTTCAAATATTATATCAGCAACATAAAACTACAGGCTCAATCGGGCAATTGGGCCAATGTTGACGGGGTGTACCACCTGGTGGATGAAGCAGACTCTTCTTCAAAGTCATTCGAGATAAATGTGCCGGAGGGCGTTTATACCAGGATTTCCTTCATTATTGGTGTAGACAGCATACGAAATGTAAGTGGAACACAGGCGGGTGACCTTGACCCATTAAAAGGTATGTTCTGGACGTGGAACACCGGCTATGTTATGGCTAAACTCGAAGGCACCTCACCCTTATCCACCGCACCAAACCAAAACTTAACGTTACACGCAGGTGGGTTCAGAACAGGAGAAAATACCATCAGGCAGGCTTCTCCAGCGTTCCCTCCCGGTTCCGTGATTACGGTAAGGAGCGATAAAGTGAGTGAAGTTTTTTTAGAAGCAGATGCAAACTCATGGTTTACAGGCCCGCACCAATTAAGAATCGCCGACCATCCGGTATGTACCAATGCGGGAGAACTGGCTGTGAAGTTCGCTGACAATTATAGATACATGTTTAAAATTGTAGCGATCAACAACTAATGCAGAAAGTCATATCCACCATACTTGTATTAGTGGTGCTCACGGGCATTCTTGCGATTGATGCCTGTAAGAAAAAAGACGTGCAGTCGCCAGCTGCGGCGACAACCCCGCTGAACTTTACGGTTCCGGCAGGCTGGCCACAGCCAAAGTACCGGTTCGACAGTAACCAACTAACCAAAGAAGGCTTTGAGCTGGGCAAGAAGTTATTCTACGATGGCCGATTGAGTAAAGATGGAAATTTCCCCTGTGGAAGTTGCCACCAGCAATTTGCAGCTTTTGCCACATTTGATCACGACCTTAGCCATGGTTTCAACAATACGCTTACCACGCGTAATTCTCCCGGGCTTGCAAACCTGGCCTGGCAAAGCGAGTTTATGTGGGATGGCGGTATTAACCACCTCGATCTTCAACCGCTTGCACCTATAACTGCCCCCAATGAAATGGCAGAGACCATCTCCGGGGTTATTGGAAAACTCCAGTCCGATCCCGTGTACCGCGGAATGTTTAAGGCGGCATTCGGAACCGAGCAGGTGAACACGCAGCGAATGACAAGGGCGTTGAGCCAGTTCATATTGATGATGGTAAGTAACAATAGCAAGTACGACAAGGTAAAAAGGGGAGAGGCTACATTCACCCTGTCTGAAGGACTGGGCTACGAAATCTTCAAGGCAAAGTGCGCCGGGTGTCATGCTGAACCGCTATTCACCGACCAGAGTTATAGAAATGTGGGATTACCCGTTAACAACAGCATAAAGGATTTCGGCAGGATGCTGATTACACGCAACCCTGCCGATTCCCTTAAGTTTAAGGTGCCAACCCTGCGGAATGTAGAATTGAGCTTTCCTTACGAGCACGATGGAAGGTTTTACTACCTGGACAATGTGCTTGAGCATTATCGAAACGGGGTAGTTAATGGCCCTACTACTGACCCGCTGGTGAGGGGCAAGATACCCTTAAGTAATTTTGAGATCGGACAACTGAAGTCTTTTCTTTTTGCTTTAACCGACAGTACATTCTTAAAAGATAAGCGTTTCAGCGAATGATCTTCCCGGCCTAAATCACTTTGTAACGTTGACACTTCGACTTATAGTAATAGTTTTTTACTTCAGGACGGGCTTTTACTTCAGGTTTACTTTTGCTCAGGCTGATTGGAACACCAAAACTTAAGTTCCATGAAGAGGCGCTTGAGCGAAAGTTTACGGGTGTCGTTTTCAACCCGTTCGTAGTCTCAATGGTTTCGGTGCCAAACTTTCCTATGCCTTTTAGGTAGTTTATTCCCACAGTAAAAGGTTGATCGTTTTTCCTGCTGAACTGAAAAGCAACCCCGGTTACAATTGCCGTTCTCCAATTTGCGGCAGTATAGGTGTATTCATTTTTACCATCCACCACATTAACCTGTTGCATAGCTGAAACGGTGGGTACAAAAGCAGCTCCGATAGAAGGCTGAACGCTCATATACCAGTTTTTAGCTTTTGATTTTTGTTCGGCTTCCTGTTTCATACGCGCCATTCCGCAACGGCTGCTATAAGCCCCGCAACGGCTACCCGACATGCCTGAAAGCGCGCGGTTATAAGAAGGTTTCTGATCGGATTTATGCGCCGAAGCTTTTCCCAGTGAAATACGTTTACTTGTGTATTGATAGCCTGCCTGCAAAGTCATTCGCAAGCCGGCGTTTGAAATCGTATGGTTTTGCTCAATGGTTTCAGCAGTTGAAAACCGGTACTCTACGGGTGAACTATTGGTAGAGACACCAATGAAAGCTCCGTGTAGTTTGGTGATTTTTGCGTTTAGTCTAAGCCCGGCCGACGGTGCAATGCTGTTCGCAACCGAGGACAACGAAGCTTTATCGTTTACCCGGATCATTGACCGGGAATGTTCAAGGCCAACTTGTGGCTGAAGGGTAAATCGTTGTGCATCGGCAACGACTGCCAAAATTGTAAAGCCTCCTGTGAGTAAAATTAAACTTTTCATAGATGTTAATATTTTACTAACAAATTACTCTTATTCACGTGCGTTCGCAATTAAAATCGGTGAACCAATTTTTGTTATTAAGAGAGGTGGAAAACGTTGCCAAATGGTAAACAAAGCATTGACTAGTTTGCAGAATTCGCCTGTTCAGGATCGGGTAAATACCCGCTGAATGGCGTGATACCAGTAGAAGTGAGTGACACAACGATGCCGGGTTAAGGACAAATGCCGGCTCCAAAAAAATCACCGTGATTGTAAAGGAAGCCCGATGTGACGTTGTTGCTGCTGCTTTCGACGTGGGCGCAATTGTTGTTCAGCGTGTAAAAAGCTGTAGTGCAGCATCGATATGAAAAGCGAAATAAAGCTTAGTATACTGGATCAATCAATTGTGAGGCAAGGAAGCACGCCGAAGGAGGCAATTGAAGAAACGATAGCCACGGCAAAGCTGGCAGAGCGTTTAGGGTACCATCGTTTTTGGATATCCGAACACTATAATGCGGCTTCCATAGCGGGCTCCACCCCCGAGGTATTGATGGTAAAACTGGCAAATGACACCAGCACGATACGTATCGGCTCGGGTGGTATAATGTTGCCAAACCACAGTGCATTAAAAGTTGCTGAGAACTTTCGTATGCTTGAAACACTTTTTCCGGGCCGGATTGACCTGGGTATGGGTCGTGCACCAGGAACAGACCGGATAACCAGTTCGGTGCTAAACCCATCGAACGACTTCAGCGAAGACAGCTACTTACGGCAGCTCACCCATCTTCAGCATTACTTTCACGATACTGCAGGTACCCAATACGGTTCACTGCTGGCTGTGCCACAATCAGAAACAGTACCCATGCAGTGGATACTGAGTTCGAGTGGCGGAAGCAGCAGGATAGCCGCGAAATTTGGTGCCGGTCTTGCAATCGCCCGCTTTATAAATGGGTATGCTGATCGCGCTATCGTTGATGATTATCGTCGCAACTTCAGGCCGTCAGCTGAACTTGCATCGCCACAGGAATTGCTGGCCATTTCAGTTTTGTGCGCGGATACGGAGGAGAAAGCATTACGAATGCGAAAGCTCATGGATTACCGGCTGCTGCAATTTGAAAAGGGCAATTTTGATAAACCGGGATCTTATGAATCGATCCGCGATTACCAGTTTACACCTGAAGAGCTACAACGCATAAGATACAACGGCGGCAGGGTTGTTTCGGGAACCCCTGAACAGGTTAAGGAACAACTGACCTTACTTGCAGATGAGCTGGACGTTCAGGAGGTTATGGCGGCGACGATGACCGATAATGTAGCGGACAGGTTACGTTCTTTTGAACTTTTGGCAGAAGTATTCGAAATCAACAAAAACAATGTTGTGCCTGAAGCAGCCGTGGGGTCCCGGCAAATGTAACTTAAGGAACTGATCAGGATCTAACAGGCAAGTGCATTCGGTGCTACCGGGGTTCCAATGATTACCTGCTCGACTTTGGAGGTAGGATAGACAATACTTTCGATCCTTCTTATTTGCATCAGGTAGGTATTATTCCTGGCGACAGCCTTTCTTTTTTCTGCAAATTCGGCACTGTTGTAAAAAGCAATATTGGAAACAACTTTTTTAAAGAGTGCAGGAAGACGGTCATTTGAATTTCGCTCTGCAACCATCTGGATGAGCTCCGGACTGGCGCTGTAAGACGAGATGTTGTTGGAAACGATGACCTTGCCTGTGCTCAGGTATTCCATTATTTTATGGTAGTTGGTGCCATTACTCTGGTCTTTTACTACGTCGTAACAAATTAAGAACAGGTCCATTTTGTGCAACCATCCAGCGAGCGATTCATAAGGCAGGGGGCCATGCAGGATTACATTCTTCGATCCCTGTAGTGCCCTGATGAAGTGACTATGTGCACGATGACCACCACCGAGGTTTGTTTCGCTGATGTTATAGGAGCCGAAAAAATTGAAAATTACGCGCGGATTTTCCCTGATGATGCGGATGATGCAAGGGTGATCCAGGTCGGGACGTAGCCAGTTACCCGATAAGCCAACATGAACAACGCCGCTATTGTTTTTACGGGCATTTGAGTCATCGAGGAAAACTTCGGCAACCCCATGATTGATGAGGTGTTTTGGAAGTTTAAAGTTGCTGTATTTCTTTAAGATCTCTTTTGTTACGGTAAACAGGATATCTGCGCTTTTTACTGCTTTGAAAGAGTGGGGGTGAACAGAGTCGTCGACCGGATGAAAGATTTTGTATGCGTTGCGAAAGTGTTCGAGTGGTGAAATATTTGAATGATCAAAGGACCAGACAATATCGAGTTTTTCACCAATGATCGATTCTATTTGAGCGAGGTGCTTTCTAACTAAAAGGTCATAGAGCCATCTTGCGTGAAACTTAAGCAGGTAAGGGAAAAACAGCTCGTGTTGAACCAGGTAGAGGTTAGGGTAGGTTTCATTCCTGGTGATCTTGATTCTGTCAGCAGGTTTCTTCCATGACCAAACATCACCCTCAGGCGGATTTAGAAAATAAACTTTATTGCCAAGTTTGCTCAGTTCAACAGCGTAGTGATGTTTTGTGATAAACATTTTGCCCCAGGATTGGGGAGAAATCAACAATATCTTCTTATCTGTTAATGGCAAAGCTTAGCGAATTGGTTTTGACAATGAAATTGAGCTATACACGAAAGAGTAATAATACTTTGCAAGTTATTGATTATTATTGGCCTTCCTGCGTTTTGCGACCCCAAAACAACTTTCTAACTTAATTCTAATTCACTCAGCATCAAGCGTTAGCAGTCTTCATGGTTCTGTTAATTATGGAGGGATGACGGCGCAAATAGGTTGCCTTATGCCAAAATATTTTTGATAAAAAGTGGCTAAGGAGAATAATCGGCAACAGGACAAAGCGCGGAATGCCGGACGTAATCAGTTATAAGCTGCCCGCAGCGGGAACGCTAATTGTGAATACCGTTCCCTCACTCACCTTTGAACTAACCGCAATGTCGCCGTTGTGTAACTTGATGATGCGGTAGGCAAGTGAAAGTCCAAGCCCGAAACCTTCTTTGGACCGGCTTTCGTGAACCCGGTAAAAAGGTTGGAAGATGTTTTCAAATTCGCTTTCCGGTATTCCGGCTCCTTTGTCGGTAATGCTGATGAGTATTTGCGACGCTTCGATAACCAATCTGACGGCAGCGTGATGATCTTCGGAATACTTGCAGGCATTTGTAACAATATTCCGAATGGCTGTGAAGAGCAATTCCTCGTTTCCGTAGACGAGCAGTTTATCTTCTTCGGGAGGAAGTTCGTCGAATTCAAAGGATATGCTATGGCCGTTGTTGGCTTTAGCGATTTCCGCCGGGAGTCTCAGCAGTACTTCATCGATTCTAACAAGTGATATGTCGAGCCCGCCGGGGGTGCCGGAAGCTTTTGCGAATTCCAGTAGGGTTTGTGTGAGCTTAATCATGTGAAGTACATCCTGGTGGATGGACTTCATCACTGCACGGTATTCACCGGCCGCACGCTCGCGTTGAAGCGCAACTTCAAGTTGACTTGATATAGAGGTGAGTGGGGTGGAAAGCTCATGAGAAGCATTGCCAATGAATCGCCTTTGCAGGTCGAAACCTTCCTGCAGCCGGTCAAGCAGGGAATTGAGGGTATTCGAAAGGTATTGCCACTCATCTTTAACAACCCCCGTATGAATTCGGGTAGAAAGGTTGTGGGTAGATATTTCGTTTGCGTCGTCAGCGATTTTCTTGATTGGTTTGAGCAAGCTTTTGGAAAAGAAAAATCCACCCAGCAGTGCGGTAACCACTCCCCCGAGAAAGCTCAGGGTAAGAATGTTGAATAGCTTTCGAAGCGTTTGAATTCCTTCCTCATCTTCCCCGGCAACAACCACAAACAGTCGGTGGTTTTCGTGTTTGTAAAAGTGAGCAACGGCTTCCTTGTTGCCGCTTTTAAAAAAGACATCTCCTTTCTTTAAGGCCTCTTCGAAAATGGCAGGACCAATGCTAATGGAATCCGTGGGTATGCTGCTGTGCCGGTAGATCTGGCGGTGGTCCGCATCGTAAGCCTGGATAACACGATTGCTGAAGGAGATAGAAGTATAGGACTCAATCCGTTGTATAAGCTCGTTTGAAAAAACTTCAGATTGGCTAAGCAGCCCTCCAACGCTGATTGCACGGTTATGGAGCTTGCGTTGTATGTTCGCCAGCCTTGAGGTGTAAGAAAATAGGTACACCGATCCGCAAACCAGGCCAAGGATAAACATCACAAGAAGACTAAACAGCAGCGTAATTCTGATTCTTACTGGCATGCCGGCTAATTTTCTTTTAAAATGTATCCCATTCCTACCTGGGTATGAATAAGCTTCTGACTAAAAGGTTTATCAATTTTGTTTCGAACATAGTTGATATATACGTCGATAACATTGGTGTTTGTATCGAAGTCGATTTCCCAAACGTTTATGGCGATTTCTGAGCGGGATAGCACTTTGTTTTTGTTACGAAGAAGATACTCAAGTAACTGGAACTCTTTAGCGGTAAGGTTTATGGTGGTATTTCCCCTTTTTACCTCCTTGCTGTCGATATTAAGTTCGAGATCCGCAGCCTTTAAGATAGTCCCCGGTGGAACCCTGTTGCTCATGGTGCGCCTCAGAAGCACCCGTATTTTCATGAGTAGTTCCTTGAATTCAAATGGCTTAATGATGTAATCATCCGCGCCGGCGTCATAACCTTCAATTTTGTCGTCGATCGAGGTCATTGCCGTTAACATGATGATGGGCATTTCCCTGTTTTCCGCCCGGATCAGTTTGCAGAGCTCATAACCATTCATGCCGGGTATATTGATGTCGAGAACAGTGAGGTCAAAAGTATTTGCCTGGAAAAGTTGATAGCCAAGGTTGCCGTCGTAAGCAACTTCGGTATGGTAACCGTTTTCTGATAGTCCAAAGTTTAGCGTGTCGGCGATTTTCTTTTCGTCTTCCACAATCAGGATCCTGCTTTCTTCCATAGGGGCAATGTGCTTGTTACATCAATCAATTTGGTGCAAAATCATTCTTTTAAGATACTGGTATAATTGCAGGCCTTGTTCGGGAATAACACGAGGCAATCACCGGCTTAACCGGCCAGGTAAGCTCCGGATAAAGCACGCAATGCCTGCTCGTTTCCTGTAGCTCCGGTGCAGTATTTGTTTCAACAAAGAACCAAAGCAGCTAAAATATGTTATTTAAGCGACGTCGGGGAATCGCCCCTGTTAGATCGCTCTTGTCTGTATTCCTTGTTAACCGGTAATTTTGTTAGATGCCAGAGATTCCAGATTTCTCGAACCCACTTTTTTTTGTGCTCCTGGTGGTAGCCATGTTCACGGTGATTATGGGCCGGTTTGTGCTCATCGCCGGGTTGTTTCACTTTGCATTTTTTGTTTGGTTCCCCGAAAAATGGAAACAACGCAGGCTAGCTTCAAAACAGGTTCCCCGCGCACAGCTGTTACGTGAGGTGAGGTGGTCTGTTATAACTTCCTTATTGTTTGCATTGGCAGGGGCGTTGACCGTGGTGCTGTGGCAAAAGGGGTTAACCCGTGTTTACACCGATCCTGGTCAATTTGGGCTCTGGTACCTGCCGGTGAGCCTTATAATATCCATGCTTATTCATGAAACATATTACTACTGGCTCCATCGGTGGATGCATAAGCCGGCAGTATTCCGGCTGATCCATAAGGTTCATCATGATAGTAAAACTACAAGTCCCTGGACAGCCTTTTCGTTTCACCCGTTAGAGGGTCTTTTGCAGGCAATCGTATTACCGCTGACGATTATGTTTTTGCCAATGCATTACTATGTGCTGCTCACCCAACTCACGATTATGACTTTCAGCAGTATTATCAACCATTTGGAAGTAGAGGTGTACCCTGCTAAGTTCGAAAAACACTTTATTGGTAAGTGGCTGATTGGAGCGACGCATCATTCGCTTCACCATAAGCAGTTCAAGTACAATTTCGGACTGTACTTTACTTTTTGGGATAAATGGGTACGAACGGAGAGTCCAAAATTCAGCAGTATGTTCCGGGAAAAGACTTCGAAAAAAGAGGTTGCAAAAACCTAGTTGTGAATTATCGTTGGGCTTAGCTTAGCAGGTTTACATTTGCCGAACTGAAATATCCCTTATGCGTTATTCGAATCTTTTCGGCATAGTTGCAGCATTATGCCTGATTGCCTCCTGCTTTTTAGAATGGGTTTATATCGACTCTATAAAAACTGCCATCAACGGTATCAATACTGCCCCTACCGGCTTTGGAAAACCTGGTTACCTGCACATTTTCTTTGCCGTTATTGCGATCATCCTCTTTGCGCTGCCACAAATAGCAGCCAAGCGGGTAAATGTGTTTATATCAGCGATCAATCTTGCCTGGGCTTTCAAAAATATACTGGTGGTAACCCAATGCCAGATGGGAGAGTGCCCCGAAAAGCGTGTTGGGATCTATGCAATCGTTTTCTTTTCCGTGGTAATGATCATAATGTCCTTCCTACCCAAAACTCCTGCTTCGGGCACGGACCCTCTTACAACTAGCTAGTGTTCTCTTGGTGCCGGCAAATGCAAATTTGGTTGGTTCAACAGGTGCATCGTTTTTCGCTACTGCAAAATGTTCGAACATTTAGCAGGTTGACGATGCCTGATTGAAGATTAGAAGCCAAATGGGAAGGTTGGGGATCAATAAAAACGTTTTCACCCATTTTGCACATATTGGGCTTTCTCTAATGATCTCCGTACCTTAAGGAGGAATTTATTTCTATGAAAAATTTGTTCATTGTTGTGTTGTTGAGCCTGTGTTATTTTTCTTCTCAAGCCCAATATCTTAAGTATGGCTTTACAGCTTCCACATCGGTTTATACCGAACTTACTGGTGCTACAGCTGTTTCAACCAGCACGTCGGCCATGGATTTTCTTGGAAACAATAAAACTTCGGTGCCTATTCCGATTGGATTTACTTTCAACTTCAATGGCAGCAATTACACCCAGGTAGTAGCCAGTTCAGATGGCTTTCTGTCGTTTAATACATCTGCCACATCAACACCGATAAACAATCTCTCGGGTACCTTATCAACCCGGCGTCCGCTACTTGCGCCGCTCTGGGATGATCTGAGTGGCACGACCGCGGCCTCGGCAGCCAGGTATGTAACAACCGGTGCCCCCGGTGCAAGAACCTTCACGATGGAATGGTTAAACTGGCAATGGAGTACAACCAACTCCGGCCCTGCTATATCTTTCCAGGTGAAGTTAACAGAAGGCACAAACCACATTTCTTTTCACTACCGGCAAGACTCCGGTGCAGTAATAAATGGCTCTGCTTCTATTGGCATAGCATCAACTGCAATGGGACCAGGAAGCTTTCTATCGGTTGATAACACCGGCAGTTCACCTGTCGCCAGTTTATCAAACGAAGTAGCTACGACCAGCACGAAACCTGCAACAGGGCAGGTATATACTTTCTACCCGCTTCCTGATTGTGCTGGTCTGCCAGTTGGTGGCACTACCGTAAACAACAATCGTTTAACTTGTTTGAATGCTGCCGCTTTGCTTGATGTAAAGGAAGGTTCTACCGCTGCTAACCTAAGCTTTCAGTGGCAATCTTCAGCAGATGGCCAGAACTGGACCGACATTCTATCCGGAAATCTTCCTTTTTACCCAATTCCGTTGCTAACCAATCAGCAGTACTATCGGCGGAGAACCAGCTGTTCTGGTAGTGATGCCTATTCAACTCCGCTTCTGTTAACACCGGGCAGTGCGCCCCTAAACGACAACTATTGCGGCGCATTACCGTTAACCATCGGCGCTGTACCGCTGTGCGCCAACACAACCTGTGCAACCTCGGTAAATGATCCCCTATTTTCGAAGAGCACACCAAATAATACCGTTTGGTACACCTATACACCAACTACTTCCGGCCCTGCAACAATCGTATTATCCCGGCCACAAGACTTAGGGTCCGGCTTTCTCGACGGTTGGCTGGGTGTATTCACTACCGCTGCAAGTTGCCCGGCGCCGGTATTTACCGAAGTGCCGTCGTCCCTTGCTTTTAACCTTTCTGCAATCCCTGAAGTAACCCTAACAACGCCCAACCTTACAGCAGGAGTAACCTATTTTTTAATGGTTGATGGATCTGCGGGCTCATATGGCAATTTCTGTATCCAGGTCGTTCCAAATCCTGTAATACCGGGTTGCACAGCTAATGTTTCGCCTTTAAATGGGAGCACGGTTAATGCCTCCTTTGCTGTTCTCAGTTGGAACCGTGTTCCAGATGCAACAGCTTACGACATCCTGGTAAGTGAAGACAGCGGCGCAACATACCGGTTAAAAGCAACCGTAACAGCGAATACTGCCACGTCAACAACGATTTCAGACCTGAGTCCGGGTGCAGTGTATTACTGGTATGTGTTGCCAAAAAGCGGCGGCGGTGTTGCTACCGGTTGCCAGGGCTCAGCGTCGATGTTTAGCACTGCGTCGCCCCCAACGTGCTCCGACAGCTATTTGTCTCCGGGATCAAATGCCATGGCAGTACCCGTAAATTCTCCGGTCGTATTTGAGTGGACCGGAGTGTCAGCATCCAGCTCTTACGATCTCTTTATCGATACAACCTATCCTCCAAGGATGTTGTACAGAAACATCGTAACTACAACCGACACGGTTCCGCTGTTGCTGTTTAATACAAAGTATTATTGGACTGTCAGGCCCAGGAACTCTTTTACTGCAACAGGCTGCCGGATTGATTCCTTCACCACAGCTCCTGCTGTAACAACATGCACCCCGCTTTATGGAAGAGGTGTAGCAGTAGGAGACTCGCTTGTGCTATTCCGGTTAAACGGGGAGAGTGGAAGCCAGCTCAAAAATTCTCCTGCGGTCTCAAACAGTAGTTATAGCGATTACTATAATGCTTCCAATGTCATGCTCGGTGCGGGAAATGCGTATGTCGGCTTCGCACGAACCGGCGCAAGCAGTAACCGGATAACTATTTGGGTCGACTTAAACGATAATGGCTTCTTTGAAGCGTCAGAAAGGTTGTTGAATAACCAGGATATTACCAGTAGTGCAATGGGTACTTACTTCAGTTTATCTATTCCACCAAACGCGACACCGGGCGAACACCGGATGAGGGTTAGAGATGTATATAACGAGGTGCAACCGGTAGATGCCTGTAACTCTTATATGTATGGCGAGTCGGAGGATTACAAGGTCACGATCCTCACGACATCGGCTGTGAAAAGTATCTCTCCGGGCGCACCGGGCAGTTGTTTGCCATTAGCTTCTACTACCATCGACACGGCCAGCAACAATACACGCTACTTCGTGCCTATCCTGGATACTGCCGGCAACATGGTGATGTCCATCAATGCTGCCGGGAACAATTTGGGAAAGATTACAAATTCTTCTTTTTTCGTTAATCCCGGTACGGTAAGAACATCTGCTGATGGCATCAAGTACCTTAATCGAAACTTTGGTATCGTAACCAATAATGCTATGCTGGCCACCCCGGTAATCCTGCGTTTTTACTATACAAACCAGGAGCTGAATGCGCTTCGGTTAGCCGACCCTTCCGTATCGGGTAGTCCGTCGATTAACATGAGCCAGTCGGCCATGATTTGCAGTAGTGCAGCCGCTCCTCCTGTGTTCGATTCATTATATATGCAGTTGGCCAGCGGTACAATGGGTAACGGTTATTTTGCTGACTTTCCCGTTCAGCGTTTCTCCGGCTTTTACCTGCATGGCCGGGCAAATACGTTGCCGGTTACAACGACTCCACTAAGGGGAGAACGTATAGGTAGCAAGGTGGTTTTGCGATGGTCGACGTTTAATGAAGTTAATAACCGTGGCTTCGAAGTTCAACGTTCCGGTAATGGTACGGACTACGAGGTAGTTGGTTTTATCGCGTCAAAAGCAGGAGGTGGCAATAGTGCGGGCAGCATCCCCTACGAGCTTACCGATAATGTCAATTCTTCCGAAGCGGTATACTACCGTTTAAGGCAAATTGATCATGATGGCAATAGCCGGTTTTCAAACGTTGTCAGCATTGCGGGCGCACCCACAGGCTGGTTGCAGGTCACCTCTATATATCCTAACCCTGCGGCGACATTTCTTAACTTGGCCGTCACTGCCCCCGTGCAAGACTTCGTAAAGATCAGCGTTTTTGATGCTACAGGAAAAATCGTGTTGCAGATGTCACAAGCCTTAGATAAAGAGGACAACCGCATTCAACTTAATGTCGGGCATTTATCACGTGGGGTGTACCTGTTAACGGTAAACTGTCGGGGCAATTGTGCACCTATTTCAACCAGGTTTAACCGGCAATAAACATCGAATGTTGCGGAACTAAAAGTTTGCTAAAGCAGCGCATTATCCCGGTGTAACTTTAACGAACCTGCGTCAAAGAGGAACACTGCCTGCCGAAACCAACCTCAGGCGCGTAAGCCACCATGCGAACTTAAGGTGAGCACAGCAAAACGATCCCGATTAAAGATTGCTCGTGTTGCACAAAAAGAGCTTACTCAGTGCGATTTACATAAACGTCAATCTCGATCATTGAGGCATTTTTTTGGTGACCGGCAGTGGAGCATTCTTGGGGCTCCGGTTGCCCGCCCGGATCAACCCGGTTCGGACGGGTGTCACTCACTTCTACGGCAACAATGCTATTGGGCTCTTTTATATTGCCTGGGGTCAGGCGCCATCGGATTGAAATTGATATTGTGTACCGGAACAAAGGCGGTGACATGGGTTAGATACATGCTCCCTTCGTAATGAACCAACCGAAAACAAGTACGCGAAGTACGACCTGAAATAGCTAGATGGTTAATCCGGATGCCTGAAAAAAGCACCTTTTAAAACCAGGTTGAATTATACTATTGGAATTAAAAAATTAATTAAAATAGCATTATATTAGTCGGGATATTCTATCGCTTAAACCTGCTTATACCAGTACGCCGAACAAGTCGGATACCGTCGTTTTCCCGGATCATATTTCAGCCGGCCGCAGGAGACCCTAATGTAGTTCAACCGACAATTTGGTAGGTTGATGGTAGCGACAAAAGAAGTCATATGTTTCCTGCATCTACGATAACACGAGTGATTAACTTTTTGATCAATAACCAAACAACTGTTTATGAGGTATTCATTTCTACCCAAAGTTTTCTTCCTGTTACTATTTCTTGGCGGCAAAGTATTCGCCCAGTCGGATGAGCCGTGCAATGCAACCCAGTTAACGGTGGGCAGCAACCTGAATTGTTCAGGTGCAGTTTCTGCCTGTATCAATCCACCCACGTTTACCAACAGCACAAGTTCATCGTCGGGGGTAACGCTGCCTGCGATAACCTGCGGTGATTTCGCAGCTTCTACCCGCGACTTCTGGTATAGGGCAACGGTTCCCGCAAGCGGAAAGCTGAGTATTACTGTTAGTGACAACGGTAGCGGTTCCCAGGTTTCATCATTTTGGGATATGGCGGTTTATACATCATCAAACCCTGCTGCCTGTGCCGGCAGTACGTTTACGCAGGTGGCTTCAGAATGCGAAAATGCCGAGTATCCCGAGATCCTCGTTATCCAGCCTGCTGGAACCGTTGTTTATATTCGCATGTGGCGCGAAGCTTTGTCTGATCAGGGGGAAAATCGGTGTTACTCAATTTGCGCACTTGATCCGCCCCCACCACCACCTTGTACATCAACTTTATTCCCCGCCGATGCAGCTACTGCTACTGCTGCCCCCGAGGGTATCCTGGCTTGGCGTTCCGTTGCGGGTGCAACAGGTTATAATGTTTATCTCTCCACCAGCAATCCTCCCGAGTTCGTAGGTACTGCTAGGGATACCATAGTTGGAATTAGTAATTTCCCATATAGTACTACTTATTACTGGCGTGTAGTTCCGGTAAACCAGGGCGGGGAAGCGGTAGGTTGTAACACCGTTTCCTCCTTTACTACCCGGGCCATCCCACCGCCGCCCGCAAACGACGACTGTGCAAATGCAATCACCATTGCCGGCACAGCCCCTGTGAATGGCACTACGGTAAGCGCAACACAAAGCCTTCCGGCAGTAGTGTGCGCAACGTACGAGGGCGATGCGAACGATGATGTGTGGTATAAGATTACTGCTACTCAATCAGGCGCTGGTACCATCACGGTTACTCCTCTTCTTTCTCTCGATCCCGTAGTAGTTGCTTACTCAGGTACCTGCGGCGCGCTAACCAACATTGGTTGTGCTGATGCTACCGTTGATGGCGAAACGGAGATACTTACATTAAACAACCTTGTAGCCGGCCAAACTTATTACATTCGGATATATGGATTTGATGTAGAGGGTACAGAAGGCGGTTTCTCGATCAGGCTTTCTGGTGCTGCACTTCCGGTAACCCTGAGTAACCTGAAGGGTGAAAGGATGGGCTCATTGAATAAACTCAGCTGGACAACCAATTCGGAGATCAATAACACCGGGTTTGAACTGCAACGTTCTATTGACGGCTTTACATTTACCCCAATTGGATTTGTGCCATCAAAGGCGCAAAACGGTAATAGCAGTGCTGCTATTCAGTACAACTTCAACGATCTCAAACCACTTGCCGCATCCAATTATTACCGGTTAAAACAGGTAGATAAAGACGGCAAATCTACCCTGAGCAATATCATCTCAATTAAGGGAGCAAAGCCGGTTACAGTTAGCTTGGCCAGCATATATCCAAACCCGGTTAAGGAATCTTTAAACCTGGTAATTTCCGCTCCTTCAAACATGAGTGCCGACCTGGTTGTAACTGACCTCGCCGGAAAGGTACTTATGAAAAAGGCGGCTCAGCTAATTTCGGGTGACAACAACCTGAAGATTAGTGTAGCAAATCTTCCTTCCGGCAACTACCTTGTAAAAGCCAGTTGCGCTAATGGTTGTGAAAGCGCAGTCAGAAAGTTTGTGAAAGATTAATCCTGCAATGGCTATAGCAAAAGAGGCTGCTTCCAAACGGAGCAGCCTCTTTCTATTTATGACATTGTTTCTTCTTTCTATGTACAAACCCGATCAACCTTTTGCAACGGGATTCAGGGAACTGGGGGTAATTGTTCGTTGCGTGTTTTCTTGCTGGCGGTTTGCAGGAACAGGCACCTTATTGTTTTTGTATAGATGAATAACAAAGTATCCCAGGATGCAAATGGACAGCACTACGATGATCGTGATCCAGGTATAAGGGTAGTCTTTGATCTGCCTTTTTTGCTGTTTCGACTTCCGCGCATTCAGGTGTATATGGAGGTCTTTATTTAGCTGGCGAACATAGCTATTCAGGCGCTCCTTGTTGTTGAATTCCTGTAGGCCGTCAACTGCGTCGTTGACAAAAGCCGAAGATGCAATCTTTTGTTCTATCCGGTGTATATCTTCATCCGGCAGATCGCCGTTAACGTACTTCAACAACTCGTCGTCATTAACCTCCTCGTCTTTACCCGATAATATGTCGTTCCAATTTGCCATCAGGTGCTCTTGATTTTCTTTTCTACAATGTTTTTAAGATTGCGTTTGCCATTTTGAATAAAGCTTTTTACCTGGAGCAGGTTGTACCCGGTAGTATCTGCTATTTGTTGATAGGATTGTTTTTGAAGATAGAATAAAGTTACACATTGTTTTTGCTCCTTACTCAATTCATCCAGCGACTGGGCGATCGTATTTAGGGTATGGTCTTTTTCAAGTAGCGCGGCACGTTGTTCGAGTTGGTCCTCAGGTTCCCCGGTGATGTTTGCACTAAGCTCTACGGGTATTCGTCCATGTCGATCCCTGATCTTCATGAGGCAATAATTTTTGGCTACCATATAAAGCCAGCTTTTAAAATAATCTACCCGGTACTTTCTTACTTCGGTAATTGCTTTTAAAAAGATCTGTTGTACGCTATCCCTTGCGTCCTCCTCGTTTTTCAGGTATTTCATGCAAACACCCAATAGCAGCATGGTATAACGCTGAAGCAGGGCACCCAGCCATTGATTATCGTTGTCGGCGTAAAACCGGTCGAGCAATTCTTTATCGGTGATATTTGCTAAGGGATCTTTAACCACGCTTCAAAGTAAATTGAATTCCACAATAGGATGCTTTCAAGCTGTTAAATCCATAAACGGTTATGCTGCAGATTAGCTGTGCAAAAAATTGCCCCAACGCAACAAGGTTAGGGTTGCAGATGGGGCAAGGGCTGTTGATGATGGGAGTTGTATGCGGAACGGTGCTGTCTATCGAAGTTATTAAACGAATAGATGATTTTGGGAAGGGGTCTATTTAGGAGCAGGGGTCATCCCGGCAACAATTACCGGCCAGACACCAACACTCGGTACGGTAATGCCTTTGTTGAGCCCCCGTTTCATACTGTCGAGCCCAAAGTAATATATCGGCCATCCTTTATACGTTAATTGTTTTTTGCCAAAAACATTTGCCGTTCCAAACAGTGTTTTATCAAGTGTTGATGGTACAACTACCTTGTCGGTCTCATAGATGGGCCATACGGCGTTGTTCGAAAAGTCGGCCCGTGTATACTTGTTTATGTTAAAGCTGTCTGGCTTGAATCCATAGAGGGTATTTCCTTTCTCGTCGGAGAAGTATAATGTTCTTCCTGTTCCTTCTGTATAATCGCTTTTGTAACTTTTTCCATTATTGCCCACCAATTGTGCGTTTACAAGCATGATCGAATAATCAGGTTTGGCCACAAACCAGATATTGCCAACACCTTCGCCTTTGGTTTCGTTTACAGCTTCCCTTACGTTTACCCCATTAACAACCGGAGCATAGTAGTATAAGGGCCAACTCTTGTATGTGGTTTGTCTTGCGCCTGAACTGGTGGTAATGGTGGCAAAATCTGCAATGTTCAACCCGGTTGGAAGTTTTTCCTGGGTGAGGTTTTCACCTGCATAATAGATGGGCCAAATATTCAAACAGCCACCTGAGCAATTGGTTTTGCCATCAAAATCGTTTGAAAAGTAGTAGAGGGTATACCCAAGCGAATCACTCAGGTATGAACCCAGTGTTGGGTTCGACTTAAGTTGAATAAGCGGAGCTGTGCTCGTTGGTACGAGCCGTTCATGTTTACAGGAGTTTGAGAATACAAGAATGGCAAGTACACATGCCTTTAACATCATGAAATTTTTCATAAAAAGTCTTTAGTAGTTGTACCGCACTGGCTGGCAGGGGCAGGTAATTGAATTGAGAATATTGCAGTTCTGCAGCTTTTGAATACGAAGCATGAACGCTGATGGTTGCTGCAAATAGAAACAAAATCTTGAAGCTGATCTGTTGTCGTTTCCGTTTACATTGATCTATTTATCTGAAAACGGGCATGTTCACGCATTTTTTCTTTCAATTGATGCTGGTTACATTCGCAGCCTCAAAAGACTAGAGTGATGAAAGAATTTGCACCTGATATTGCCCGTGAACTTAATATTAAACCACAACAGGTTGAAGCCGTTCTTAGCCTGCTGGATGAAGGTTCAACCATCCCCTTCATTGCCAGGTACCGTAAGGATAAAACCGGAAATCTTGATGAAGTTCAGATTCAACAGGTACAGGAGCAGGCAAAAGCACTTGTTGAACTCATGGAGCGTCGTGTATTCATCGAAAAAACAATCGATGAACAAGGTAATATGACCGATGAAATCCGGGCTAAATTACAAGCTGCTTTAACCATTGCTGAACTTGAAGATATTTACCTGCCATTTAAACCGAAACGCAAGACCAAAGCACAAACCGCCCGGGAAAACGGCTTGGAGCCGCTTGCCACAATGATCCTTGAGCAGCAAAACATTGATGTTGTTGCAAAGGCAAGTGAATTCATTAACGAAAAAGTTGCGAAAGCCGATGATGCCCTGCAAGGTGCGCGGGACATTATTGCCGAGATTGTAAACGAAGACGTGCAGGTTCGGGCAAAACTTCGCAAATTGTTTGAGCAGGAAGCCACCTTGCAAAGCAAGGTTGTGCCTGGCAAGGAAACTGAAGGCATTAAGTATAAGGACTATTTCGACTTTTCTGAACCCATTTCACGCGTTCCAAGTCACCGGATCCTGGCTGTGTTAAGAGGGTTTCTCGAAGGCTTTCTACGTATTGGCATCGGGCCTGAAGAAGACACAGCCATCGCGGGCATAGAAGAACAATTTGTTAAGGGAAGCAGCCCCTGTAATGAGCAGTTGAAGAAGGCAATCCGAGACAGCTACCGGCGGTTGCTTCAACCGGCACTCGAGAGCGAATTTAGGACAGGCTTAAAACAAAAAGGTGATGAGGACGCCATTAATGTATTTGCTGAAAACCTCCGGCAGTTGCTGCTAAGCTCACCACTGGGTAGTAAAAGAATATTGGCTATAGATCCAGGTTATAGAACCGGGTGTAAGGTGGTATGCCTTGATGAGAAAGGGTCGCTGCAAAAAACCGGTTTGATCTTCGTACATGAAGCTAACCGGCAGCACGATGCGGAACAGACCATCAGAAATATGGTTGAAGCGTACCAGGTACAGGCATTTGCTATAGGTGATGGAACTGCTGGCAGGGAAACTGAACAATTTATTAAGAAGTTAAACCTTGGCCTGCCTGTTTTTATGGTGAATGAAGATGGTGCCTCAGTATACAGCGCATCGGAAATCGCACGTGAAGAATTTCCCGACCACGATGTAACAGTCAGGGGAAGTGTTAGTATTGGTCGAAGACTGATGGATCCGCTGGCGGAACTGGTGAAAATTGACCCAAAGAGTATCGGTGTCGGGCAATACCAGCACGATGTAAACCAATCGAGGTTAAAGGAGCGACTGGATCAAACCGTGGAAAGCTGCGTGAACCAGGTGGGGGTTAACCTTAATACAGCCAGTAAACACCTGCTGAGTTATGTTAGTGGTATTGGCAACACACTTGCCGACAACATTGTGAAGTACCGGAATGAAAACGGGGGTTTCTCAAGCCGTAAGGACCTGCTTAAGGTGCCAAGGCTCGGCGCAAAGGCTTTTGAACAATGTGCAGGCTTCCTACGAATTCCGGGCGGTAAAAACCCTCTTGATGCCAGTGCCGTTCACCCGGAAACCTATCCCCTTGTTGAGCAGATTGCCGGCGACCTGAACACGGACGTATCCCACTTAATTGGTAATGAATCCTTGATAAAGCAGGTGACTATAAAAAAGTATGTCAATGAACAATTTGGGGAACTCACGATCCGTGATATCCTGAATGAGCTTAAAAAACCTGGTCTTGATCCCAGAAGTGAGGTGCAACAGTTTGAGTTTTCGAACATCTATAAGATTGAAGATGTTTCTGCAGGTATGATCATTCCGGGCGTGGTTACCAACATTACCCGGTTCGGTGCATTTGTCGACATTGGCGTTAAACAGGATGGGCTGGTGCACGTTTCTGAGATTGCTCACCGTTTTATTGAAGATCCAAATGAGGCATTAAAACTGGGGCAGCATGTAACCGTGAAAGTTACTGAAGTAGATGTAGCCCGTAAAAGGATTGCTTTGTCGATTAAGCAAGCTGAAGAAGCACCCCAGAAAAAAACCACTCCGGTTAAAAATGACCAGGCTCGTAAGCCAAAGGAACAGGAGAAAGCACTGCCGATGAATGACGCCCTGGCAATGCTAAAGAAGAAGTTTGGCAAATAGCCTCGTCAAAATTTTTTTATAGCGTTAATACCAGTGCTTCTAAAAGGCACTGGTATTTTTATTTATAAGAAGAAGTACAGCTGTTAAATGAAAAAACACCTTTTTCAACCGTTAGTGTAACATTTACACAAAATTATTCGGTTGAAAAAGGTGTTGGAGATAATGAAAGTAAATCGCTGAAAACCAATACCAGTAAGCGTTTGGCATTCTCTTACAGCATTTAGTGATAATTAAAAGGCCCGTAACTTGATTTACGGCAAGAAAAATCACGGGCTACTTTTACATCACAAACAAGCAAATAACTAAGCATTCAAAATGGCAAGCAAGTCGTTAGAGGCGATGCAAGCTAAAATAAAAAGTTAAAACCCGAACAGGTTCGAATAAAAATATTTTACGATTTTCATATGGCAAGCAATCGTTAGAGGTCGCTCCGTTTCTACGGAGGGACCCTTTTTTTTGGTATTGGTGTTGGGTATTGAGGTATTGGGTATTGAGGTATTGGGAAGAAAGTTGACTGGTTGATAAGTTGATTGGTTGATAGGTTGACTGGTTGAGAGGTTGGCTGGTTGATAAGTTGATTGGTTGGCTGGTTGATAGGTTGACTAGTTGAGAGGTTGGTAGGTTGACTAGTTGAGAGGTTGAGAAGTTGATTGGTTGAGAGGCATTGAAGCCTAGGGGGTCAATTTAATAGTCGCATTTCAGATTTCTGCAACGCACCAACACGGAAGTTGCCCAATTTCCACAATTGCCATTGATGACTCCACCATTCCTTCGCTTTCGAATTCGCAATGCGTTCATTTGTATACGCCGATCTCCAATTTGCTATACGTTCATCCGGATTACGCTAATCAGTCCATCCGCAATTCGCTAATCCGCAATTCGCTAATTCATAATCCACCCTTACGTCAATTATCGAATCCTCCGATCCGTCATTTTTCAATCCGCAATTCGCTTATTCGTAATCCGCCAATTCGCAATCCGCAATTCGCTAATTCGTAATCCGTCCATCCGCAATCACCTAGCTTTCCTGGCGTAGAATCTCCAGCGGTGGTTTAGATAAGATGCCCCTGCTATTAAACAAACCAATGAACATGGTAAGCAGTGCGATTGCTAGGAAAATCACCAGCAAAGGCAGCCACTCGGGTGTATAAGAAGTTTTAAACAAATACTCAGCAAGGAGCCAGCTTCCGATTAGTGATAACAATATTCCGGTAGCCGCAGCAAGCGCACCAAGGAAAAAGTATTCCAGTGCAGTGATGAATAAGATCTGTTTTCGGCTCGCACCCAACGTTCGCAACAACACACTTTCCTGGATACGCTGGTATTTACTGATGAGCACTGATGCGATAAGTACAACCAGGCCCGTGATAATACTAAACGCGGCCATAAACCGGATCACAAAACCAATCTTGCTCAGGATTTCATCGAGTGTTTTTATTACCAGTCCAAGGTCGATGATCGAGATGTTTGGAAAATTTTGAACAACAGCCTGTTGAAAACGGGCAGAAGCCTGTTCTGTTGCTACCCGGGTGAGCAGCACAAAAAATTGTGGAGCCTGTTCAAGTACCCCTTTTGGAAATACCACGAGGAAGTTTGTTTGAATACGGTTCCAGTCTACTTCCCTAAAGCTGCCCACGATGGTCGGCACAAGTGATCCCTGAACATTAAACACCATGGTATCGCCAATACTAATGTGCTGCCGTCGCGCAAAGCCCTGCTCGAGCGATACGTAAACGGTTCCATTGTCGGCCGTTGCACTACCATGCCATTCACCTTTGGTAATCTTTTCAGACTCCGTTAATGAGTCGCGGTAGGTAACACGGTATTCACGGGTAAATGCGCGGCGTGAAAAGCTGCTGTCGCCTGAGATGGTGGCTGCCGTTTTACCGTTGTATTGCTCAAGTCGCATGTTAACGATAGGCACCTCCTGTATGATGGGCAATGCGTGTTGCCGGGCAAGTGTAATGAGGGGTTCCTTTTGGGTTTTTTGAATGTCGAATAACACCATAGTCGGCTGATTGCCGCTTGCTGACAGTGTAACCCGCTTGAGCACCAATGTTTGCACTGCAAACAGGGTACAAATGAAGGCAGTCCCCAGCCCAATGGAAACCAGTAAGATGATGGTTTGGTTGTTTGGCCGGTACAGGTTTGCCAAACCTTGTCGCCACAGATAGCTCCAGGAGACCGGGAAGAACCGCCGGACGGTCCACATGACCAAATAAGCCATGGCGGTAAGCACCAGGAAAGCAGTAATGACACCGGCCGTAAAGAATAGCGCACGTTCAATGCTTTTCAGCTGCAGGTAGCTGAATGCTACAATAAACCCGACAATCAGAAGGTACACCAACCATTTCGCGGGATCTCGTGCAAGCTGGTTATCATTAGCGCTTATCCGCAGTGTGTTTAACGGCGATATCCTGCGCAAGGATATCAGGGGCAGCAAGGCAAACAACACTGAAATTACCAGGCCTAATATTATTCCCTGCGTTACTGCCCGCCACGAGATACCAGTTGTAATATCAACTGCGATGAAGTCGCGCAAAACAAAAGGGAGGAACTGCTGGATGAGCGTACCCAGTGCGGCTCCGATAACCGCGCCGATTAAGCCTATTCCGGCAATCTGGATCAGGTATATCAGGAACGCCTGCCTGGCTTTCACGCCAAGACACCGGATTACCGCAATGGAAGGAATTTTTTCTTTGATGTAGATATGGATTGCGCTTGCAACACCGATGCACCCAAGCAAAAGAGCGATAAAGCCAACCAGCGACAAGAAGCTATTTAAATCGCTGAACGAACGTCCGGTATCCTCTTTTTGACTCTCGATGGTATCGAACGACAGGCTATAGTGATTAAGCCTGGGTTCAAGCCGTTCTATGAGCGCGTTCATGTTGGTGGCCTGGTCGTATTTATAGTAGAACTTATAATTTATCCGGCTGCCCGTTTGTTGAAGCCCGGTTTGCTTCATGAAGCGCAATGGTATATACACGGTTGGCGCGACTGAAGCGGAAAGGCCCGTTTGGCCTGGTGCCTTAAGCAGGGTGCCGGCGATCACAAACGTCACTTTGCCAATTTTAACTGAGTCGCCGGGTTGTGCATTGTACTGGAGCATCAGGGTTCTGTCAACGACCGCAGCCTGCGTATCTCTAAACGCCTTTCCGGCCTGGGCAGGTTCCGTTTCAAGAGATCCATAATATGGGAACTCGCCATCAATTGCTTTTACCTGCACCAGCCTTGTGCCGCTGTTTTTGGGAAAAAAGATCATGGATGCAAAACTCTCTTCGCGCGAACGCCGGTCGCCAAGGGAGTCGAGCATTTTCTTTATGGGCCCGGTAACCTGCTTGTTAGCGGTGATTTCGAGGTCTGCTCCGAGAAGACTTGCAGCCTGCTGATCTATATCCCTTCGTACGTTATCACCAAGCGAATAAATTGCTACAAGTGCCCCGATACCCAGGATAATGGAAGATATAAACAGCAATAACCTCGACCGGTTGCGCCGGCTGTCACGCCACGCCATTTTAAAGAGCCATGGAAGGTTAAGGCCATTTGACTTTTGCATATGTATGTAGTAAATGTTGCAGCTAATGCTGCCGGATTTTGTTAGGTGTTACTGTAGAGCAATCGCAGCTTGTGTTGGTTGATCTGAGACAATTGCGCCTCCTTTGATACGAATGATACGCTGGGTTTTAGCCGCGAGGTCGAGGTCGTGGGTAACCATAACGAGCGTTGTTCCGGCTTCCCTGTTGAGCTCGAAAATGAGGTCGATAATGCGTTCACTTGTTTCAGCGTCAAGACTGCCCGTTGGCTCGTCGGCAAACAAGATTTGGGGTTTGTTGGAAAAAGCGCGTGCAAGCGAGACCCGTTGTTGTTCACCACCGCTTAATTGCGAAGGGTAGTGGTGGCCCCGGTCGGCAAGACCAACTTTATCAAGCAGGTCCATAGCAATAGGCCTGATCTTTTTTTCGCCGCGTAGCTCCAGCGGTACCATTACATTTTCAAGTGCAGTAAGGGTCGGCATTAATTGAAAGTTCTGGAAGATAAAGCCGATATAGCGGTTGCGCACCTCTGCAAGCTGACCTTCGTTGAGTGTATTTAACCGTATGTTATGCAATTCAACAAAGCCCTCGGATGAACGGTCGAGCCCTGCGCATAAACCCAGTAATGTTGTTTTGCCACTGCCCGAAGGACCAACTATCGACATGGTAGAACCGGCATCAACAGAAAAGTTGATATCGTGCAGAACTGTTAAAGTGCGGCCTGCACTTTGATACGTTTTGCTAACCTGCTGAATGTTTAAGATCTTGTCCAATGCTTTGATTTAACTTGCTGATGAATTTATGGCTTGGGTAAAAATACCTTAATAACTGTTTGTATTACGTTAACGCCGCGGCAAAGTTGAGTGTCCTACTACCGAAGCGCACAATTTATAATTATGAAAGGATTTGGATGGATCGCATGTATTAGTCTGGTGATGTTGCTAACGTTTGGTTGCAGCAATAACAAAAACGAAAAAGCGCAGGCAAGCTCAACCGACGCCGATACGACAGCTACGATTGCTTATAGCAAAACCATTCTCTTTTTAGGGAATAGTCTTACCGCGGGTTATGGGTTAGATCCTACTGAGGCGTTCCCTGCACTGATCCAGCAGAAAATCGACTCTATGGCTTTACCGTATAAAGTCATTAATGCCGGGGTTAGCGGGGAGACCTCTGCCGGTGGGAATGGCAGGATTGAGTGGATCCTTCGTCAACCGGTAGACGTTTTTGTTCTTGAGCTTGGTGCGAATGATGGTTTGCGCGGGACCCCGGTAAGCGAAACCAAAAAAAATCTGCAGGCGATCATCGATAAGGTAAAGGCAAAATACCCGAATGTAAAAATGGTGCTTGCAGGTATGCAGGTGCCTCCGAATATGGGCCCGGATTATACCGCCAAATTCAGAAGCATTTTTCCTGAACTGGCAGAAAAGAACAATATGGCGCTAGTGCCTTTTTTGCTTGAAGGAGTTGGCGGTGTAAGAGAGTTAAACCAGGCTGATGGCATACACCCGACTGAGCAGGGGCAAAGAATTGTTGCGGAAAATGTATGGAGTGTGCTGAAAGGCCTGTTATAAAAACCATTATCCTGGGTTCGGTAGGGCTAAAAAAAATGGTATCAGGTGCTGTACGAAGCTATTATCCATTGCTTACACACAGGAAAGGGTGACCTGTTACCACACGCGATTGTTCAGCTCATGTTGCTGGTAAACACATGAGCATTCATAACGCCCTTATACTTTGCTGCCTTTCGCGGATGAAACCAACGGCTGCAATACAGGTAATTGTACAAGAGTGCGACGCAAGGATGTTCAGGAGTGTTATATCGCCTGGTCCCCAAAAAAATCCCGGTATATATTGCAGGGGAGCAAGGTGCATGGTTTCAAAAGTTTGTTGTATAAGCTACCGGCATGGTGCTCACGCATCGCTGTTTTTTAGCACTACTGTTTGTATGTTTTACTTATTCCGGTACCACCTGAATGGCCGCAAGTATCTGGGACCCCGGCCGGTGTTAAAACGGGTGGGCACCTGCTGCCAGCCATTGTTGTTATTGGACCATACGAGGAAGTGCAGATGTGGAAATGCCGCATAACCGGTTTTGCCACTTAGGGCAATAAGCTGTCCCTTCTTTATCGTATCTCCCATATTTACCAGTGCCCCATTTTGTTTGAGGTGCCAGTAGCCAGCTCTTGTGCCATCGTCATGAGCGATTACCAGCAGGTTAGCGTACTGGCGATACCGCTTGTTGTTGCCCCCTTTGGTATTCCGTTCTTCGAGCCTTACCACAACACCATCACGTACAGCATATATTTTGGTTCCCTCTTTCATTTTGAAGTCGATAGCTGCCCTGTTCTTATGTGTGAAAGTGCCAAAGTAGGCCTGTACCACCAGGTGCGACTTGCCTTTTGCGTAAGGCAGTGCGTACAGGTAGCTGGTGTCTTCAACATCCAGTCTTTTCTGAAGTCTTAATGCTTTATTGCGGTATGGATCTTTGCTGGTTGCACAACCTGCAATGAAGACTGCGAACAACAGGGATGCGATGGAAAATGTAAGATGTTTAGTCAAGCCGGTGAATTGAAGTTATTAATAATCGAGATGGATGTTATACCTCTATATGGTAAACACGAAACCGGGCCAACATATTATTGTGGCCCGGTCGATCATATTGGTAAAACGGGTCCGGTAGATATTTGTACCGGATCAGCTTTCTTCGGGAGATGGAATTTCGTCGCTTCTGAGTTTGCCTTGTTGGTGAATTAGATCATCCAGGTCTTGTTCCTTATCCTCCTTAAAACTTGTTCCCATCTCCATTCCCTGCTCTTTTTGTTCCGTTACGAGGGTATCTTCTTCCAGCATCTCGGCCTCGTCAGGAGTGTTGTCCTGTTGGCCGGGATTGGAATTGATTTCATCATCTTTGGGATTTGGATATTCGCTCATATAAGTGGTTTAAGTAGTAAGCTAAAAAACTATGCCTCAAAACGTGTTGGTTAGGTGAGCATTATACCCGAGGGCATGACCAGGTAAATAAGGCTGGCAAATGTACGTGTGTTAACCAGGGTTCGAAATCCTACCCCGGTTCACATCGCCCAAACTGCGTTACACAACTTTGGATCTAATGTTATACGATTTATGCCTGCTGATAATACCAAAGCAATTTGGGTGAAGCGAGCAACCTTACTACGGGCTGTTTGAGGGTTGAGCAAGAGTGTATAAGGCATAGATATTGAAGTCTTATGTAAAAATAGATGATGGGACTTAAGAAGCCGGACTACTATATTGTTATTGGTGCCTCTGCCGGCGGTTTAAATGCAACAACAGAACTGGTTTCACAACTTTCCGAGGATATTAATGCTGCTGTATTTGTTGTGCTGCATCTTTCTAAAGTTGGGATCGGCGATTTTCTTGTACACCGGTTGCAAAAATATACGACCTATACCTGTATGAAGGTAACTGATGGCATGGCGATTGAACGCCACAAAATATATGTTGCACCACCCGACGAACACCTCGTAATCAGGGACGACCATGTTGTGTTGGGAAGGGGACCAGCCGAAAACAGGTGGAGACCATCGGTAGATGTGCTTTTCAGATCTGCCGCAGCAAACCATGCCAGCCAGGTAATTGGTATCGTTTTAACCGGTTATTTAAATGATGGCACTGATGGTATGTTGGCCATAAAGCGGAGTGGTGGTGTTTGCATTGTTCAGGATCCTAACGAGGCCGAGTACCCTGATATGCCAATGTCGGTTATTGAACATGTAGAAGTTGATTATTCCGTTTCACTACAGAAAATGGGTGAGGTTATCCGGCAGGCAATTTCACTTCATGGAAATGGAAAACCTGCAATTGTTGCACCGGATGATGTGGTGCTTGAAGCCAGGATAGCGGAAAATGCCGTCGTTGGTTTAAATGTAGTCAGTAATCTTGGTGAGCGCAGTTTGTACGTTTGTCCGGATTGTGGCGGTGGATTATGGCAGATGCGGCACGCTAATGTAGAACGCTACCGCTGCCACGTTGGTCATGTTTATACCGAAGAGATCCTGGTTCAAAAGCAGGCGGAAAGCCTTGAGTCAACATTGTGGGTAGCGCTACGGATGATGGAAGAACGGAGAAATTTGTTGATGTCAATCAGCTCCCGGGAAAGCACCAATGGATTTCCTCAACTTAGCAATACACACAAGGAAAAGGCTGAAGAACTGGAGCAGCACATTGTAAGATTAAAAGAGCTGTTGTTTGCGGGCAAGGATGCCTGAAGTTAACAACCTTTAAAGTGATGACAGCTGGAATTTGAAGAAGGGCCATGCAGGATGTAATGGCCCTTCTTAGAAGTTTGATCGATTATCCTATTCAGCGTCGCCGTTCATTTTTGTTGATGGAAGAATAAGATGAAATATGGACCCTTCATTTTCTTTGCTTTCTGCATATATCCACCCACCGTGATTCTCTGCTATCTTCCGGCAAAGCGCCAGCCCGATACCTGTACCTGCATAGTTACCAACCGGATTTAATCGTTGAAAAATTACAAATATCTGCTCAGCAAATGTGGGATCGAAGCCAATACCCTGGTCTGAGAACATGATGTCGTAGTAAGTGCCGGCTGGCTTTAACCGGGTTAAACCTTCGATATCTGTTTTCGTAAGCATACGACATGTAATACGGATAACGGGGTTGAAACCGGTTCGTACAAACTTGATCGCGTTGCCGATGAGGTTGTCGAATAACTGGTTAATTTGAACCGGTACAGCATTAACCTTTGGAAGTGGTTCAACGCTGATTTCCGTATTTGTTTCCTGTATCAGCAGATCGAGGTTAGCAAGTGAATTTTTTACCACCTGGTTCAAATCGGTTTGTACAAAGCCAGCCCCGATCCGGGTAATCCGGGAGAAATTTAAAAGATCGTCGATCAGGCCCCGCATCCGTTCGGCTGAGGTAGAAATCTTGTCGAGATAGTCCTTACCTTCGAAAGGTATCTTTGATTCCTGCTGTTCTTTGATGCGGTTAGAAAAGGTCACGATCTTCCGCAGCGGCTCTTGTAGATCATGACTTACGACATATGCGAATTGCTGCAGCTCGTTGTTTGACTTTTCGAGCTTGATATTAGATTCCTGCAATGCCTGGGTTCTCTCGTGTACCCGTTTTTCCAATTCATCATTCATGAGTCTTTTATCGTGTATTTCGACACATGAACCGGTGTAGCCTGTAAATTCGCCATCGGCACTAAAGGTTGGGACTGCATGATTAAGTATCCATCGGTACTCACCGTCCTTTCTTTTCATCCGGTATTCTATCCTGAATGGTGATCGCTGTTCGAAACTTTCGTGATAAGTGGTTAAGGTATGCTCAAGGTCACTTTTATGAACACCTTCGGTCCACCCGATGCCAATTTCCTGTCGCAGGTTTCTGCCTGTGAATTCCAGCCAGGTTTTGTTGAGGTAAGTAAAATTTTTGTCTGCTCCTGCAACCCAGATCATGACGGGAACATTGTCGGTCATATTTCTCAGCCATGCCTCACGTTCTTCCAATAATCGTTCTGCTTGCCGGTGTTCGGTAATGTCTTCGATGGCCAACAATACAAATTGTTGGCGGTGTACTTTCTGTTTAATTACCCTTGCGTTCAGGAGCAATACTTTTTCACCAATACTATCAAAAGAATGCTTAATCTCATAACCGTTGATGTAGCCATTTGAGGGTAACAAAACCTCGAGCAGCTCCTTCAGTTTTGGGATGTTCCATTGCCGTTTATGCATTTCGAAGATGTACTTGCCTTCGGTATCTTCTTCCCGAACTTTAAAGGTGTTGTAAAATGCGCGGTTTACCACCCTGATGCGTAAGGAACTGTCAAGCACCAGTACCGACTCACGTATGGTGTAGATAATCGATTCGGTGTACTCCTGCGACTCAGCAAGTTGCTCATTGCGCATTTGAAGTTCCTGGTTAATCGTAAGCAATTCTTCATTGCTCGACTCCAGTTCTTCTTTTGAAGTTTCCAGTTCTTCATTAATGCTCTGCAATTCCTCGTTGCTGGAAACGATTTCTTCATTGGCCGACTGCAACTCTTCATTAGCTGCTTCCTGTTCCTCTACAATAGATCGCATGTCCTCCCGTAAAGATATCAGTTCGGCTTCGACTTGTTTGAGCTTCCGGTCTTTTGTTAAGCTGGCCTTTTCGGGAAGCGATGAAAACTTTTGTTCATCAAAAACGATCAGCAGAAGCTTTTCATTTGTATAGTTCAGGAGAGGAATAATCTCGAAACCCACCCGGTGCATGTTGCCTTTATAGTTGATCTCAATGCCGTTCTTTTCGATGTGCCTGTTTTCCTTAATTGCCTGGTGTGCCCCGTTACGTAATTCCAGGGCGAGTCCGGGGCGGGCCATCTTAATTAGATTCAGGCTTGCTTTTCCCGGAGACGGTTCAAGGTACAAGCCGGTTGAACCCCGGAATTGTGCAATCTCCATATCGAAGCTTACCACTACAGCAGCTTTTGCGAACTGTGTAAGCAAGAGGTTGTCGATGATCTTATCAACGTTTTTATCGGTGTTGATCATCTTCGGAGCTTCTCTCCTGGGAACAACCGGCGGGGGTTCTGTAGTTGGTAAGTGATAATTGAGCTCAAACATCGCGCGCGATGCGGTGTCATTTTTCTTTTGGTAAATCTTTACTTTTTTATCTATCTGTACGAACAGGTTTGATGAGCTGTTGGTTGTTTCAGACTTTCCCAATAACAGGTATCCATTTGGCTTAAGGGCATAGTGGAAATTTGCCATGATCTTTTTCTGAAGTACGATATCGAGGTAGATCAGCAGGTTACAACAACTAACCAGGTTGATGCGTGAGAAAGGTGGGTCTTTAAAAAGATTTTGTGGTGCAAAAACACACATATCTCTTATTGACTTATTGATGCGGTAATGCCCATCGATTTTACTAAAGAACTTTTGTAATCGTTCAGGCGAAACCTGCCCGAGATCGTTTATTGCATAAGCCCCGATACGTGCTTTGGTAATGGCCTGCTCACTAAGATCAGTCGCAAAAATTTCAACAGCCTGGAGATTAGGCCTGTCGCCCATAGCTTCTATAATGAGCATTGCCATAGAATAGGCCTCTTCGCCTGTTGAACAAGCGGGAACCCAAATACGCAGCGGGTTCTCATAAGATCTGTCATTTAACAGTTGCGGGAGAATAGTTCCCGATAGCAGTTCCACAGCATCGGGATCGCGAAAAAAGTGGGTCACGTTAATCAGTAAATCGTTGTACAAACTGTGGATCTCACTCTTATTCTTCTTTAGGTAGTCGAGGTATGCGCTAACGCTTTCCATTTTGAAAAGGATCATCCTGCGCAGGATGCGTCGTTTGATCGTATTTTCCTTGTAGTGGGTAAAGTCGACCCCGACAACAATTTTCAACATCTGGAGAATGGGCGCGACGGGTTCCAATTCTTCAATTTTGCCACTGAGTTGCTGCTGCTCCTCGAGTAAGGGACTTTCATCATTATCGGCATAAAACAACTGTAAGCCGGGTAGTTTGCTTAACCTGTCGAGTTCTTTTGCCATTTCAGCTGGCGGTAGTATATTATCAACCGAGCCCTGTGCAATTGCAGCTCTTGGCATTGTTGGATAGGGTGCTGATTCGTCCTGTGCGTAAGTAATCCCTCCCGCGCTCTTGATCGCCTTGAGACCAAGCGCTGCATCTTCCATTACGCCCGATAAAACGATCCCAATTGAACGTGCGTTCCAGGTTTCCGCCACATGCAACATAAACTGGTCAATTACCAATCTGGGTGCATTAGATGGCTCGGTTTCGTTCGGTGTTAACACCCCGTTGTTAATCGTCACAGTAGCATCCGGGGGCAAAATATATACGTGATCTTTAAGAATGGTTACAGGTTTGGAAACCCTTGACACTACCATTGTAGTTGCCTGTTGTAACAGCTTCTCAACAGCATGTTTGGGTTTCTTCTGCGCGTTTTCGATATAGACAAACCCCATTCCTGTATTTGCAGGCAACTGAGTGAACAACTCGGTTAAACCTTCCACCCCACCTTCGCCGGCACCAATAACAACCAGGGGAAAAAAGACCCGGTTTTCTTCCGCAATCTGTTTATTTTCTTGCTCTTTATGCATAACTGATTACGCTCAATATTTTAAATCTGCACGATAAGTCTACTATTATGCAATGTCGTTGATCCTTTGCCAAAATTCACGCCTAATGTAACAGAAAGACAAATAATATCAGGTATAAAGCCCTATGCATTCATTTAGAGTATTAAACACATTTATCTCTTGTGTGAATTCTTTAGCCTGCGGATGGGGTATTATGCTTCAACGTCGTTTAGTTAAACCCCTTGCCGGCTTAACTTACCCATTAACGGTATACAGTACAAGCCCCCGCCCGAACGTAGTTCATACGGGCGGGCGCCCGGCTTAACCCGTTCGGACGGGTGGGCGACCCACTAATGAATTGGCATAGGCGTCAACCTTAATTATCGAATAATGAGCTGTAATGCAGGACGGGCAAGAGCTTGAGCATTCCAGAAAGCTCGTTTGTCACTTTCTTTGCCTTGATGCAAAGAAAGTAACCAAAGAAAGATCAAGGCTGTATAGAAATTGGCTAAAAATTGCCCAATGTCTCTACAGCGAAAAAGCTAAAGCATGGTCTTTTTGTCTTTTATCGCCGGAGACTTATGAATAGCATTGGGCTAGAACTCAGGATTTTCGCTGCTTAACGAGACATTAGTCAATTTTCTTCACGCCATTTTTATAAGGCCGGATGAGCGAAGATCAAAGCGGATTACGCGAATAGACGTGCCAGTGACGGTCTGGCCAGGTAAGCGAAAGCGCTTACATCCAAATCACCGGAGTCTTTTTTGAGAAAATAAGGTTGACGCGTATGCCAATAAATTGGGGGCACGGCGGCAACGATTTACAATTAAAAAACTGCGGCTTGGTCCAAAAGAGTTTATCTAACTAAAGACACCGTATTATGATTGGTAATGACAAGCGCTTTGTGCACTTGTTGAAAAGAAGGCTCATTTGATCTATCGGTGATCAACATACGTGGGGCAGATGTACTGGCCTGCGAAGACGTTACCTGATTTCACGAATAAAAATTAAGAATGGCTTCGAGTATTTGGGAGCTGCGGCTGAAATGCAAGACCAGTATTTGGAATATAGCAGCGAAAACGGAAATCTAAGCTCCCAGGGGAGGTAGCAACCAGTAGAAAGTTCAAAAAGGTTAGCTCCCCCGAACATATGTTCAAAACGTAGAAACAGGGTGCTGGTATCAGAACCGAGCCACCTTCGCCGTGTAAAATAATTCTTTGACACTGGTTTACACGACCCGGTTAATTAAGCCCTTTCGGTTTTCTTCTTAAAGAAACGATTTACGGTTTCATTACTTTGTAAGATGGCAAACTTGGTACGCTCACATTGTAATTGATGTTTTGCGAACACTTCTTTTATCTTTTCCTGCAATTCCTCATAACTTTTTTGAAGTTCCTGGATCCTTTGGTATTTATCCCTGTCCCTTTCGATACATCCATCCTCGTACATTATTGGGATGCTAAACACGGTTGGTGCAATAACGGATGTGGGCGACAGGTGATTTCTTTTTTGGGTTGGGTCATGTTTGTCCATGATGTTGGAATTATAAGAATAGTGGGTTGAATTGTACCTCAAACCTAAACTGCACTTGCTATTAAACCGTGCCATTGTTTTTAAAGGGCTGCAAAGTATCCATAATCGTTTCAACGTGCTGTTGAATTATCTCCGGCATTTTGCCGGGCTCGGTTATATAATCAACAGTTCCCGTTGCAATAGCGTTTTCCGGCATTGAGGCATGTTCGCACGACTCCGGTGTTTGCACAAGTACCAACCCCCCGGCGGATTTTAATTTTACAATCCCCTTAGAGCCATCTGAGCCTGCACCTGACAAAATCACTGCAATTCTATTGCCGTCTGTTTCGGCCAGAGAATTTAAAAAAATATCAACGGCCCAGTTTCCACCAGGTTCAAGCCTGCGGGTATGTAGATATAGCGTTTCGTTCCTGACAGTCATGTGGGCAAACGGAGGAGTGATATATACCACATCCTTCTTAATTTTCATGCCATCTGTCGCTTCTACAATGGTCAGCTTCGAGTGCCGCTGTAAGATTTCCTGGAGTGCACTTTGATACCCTTTTGGTATATGACGAAGAATGATATATGATACATGATCGTGCAATACTGCATTGAAGAATTTCTTCAGCGGATTTAGGCCGCCGGCAGAAAAGCCCAATGCTACAATGATTATTTCCTTCACTTATTCAAGATACAACATAAGTGGATTACCACGTGATTTCCTTTTGTCAACGCACAACTTTTTTCTCCCGGACAACTACCAATCTATTCCCTTAAGCTGTAAGTTTTCGACACAGAAAGATGATTTTGATCTTTAAAACGGTGTAAATAGTTTTGTACAGATAGTAGGTATAGCAGGTCTAAGAACAACAGTGCGTAAATAATCAACATTTCGTACCAAACTACTTCTTTCGTAGAGGTAAGAACAATTACCTTAAGCATTCTTTTTGATGTCATAACTTAAATCCAGGTATATCATGCGGCCTTTTCCTATTATAATTGTTGACGACGACCACGACGATATTGAACTCATGCAACAAGTGCTTGAACACCTTAAGTTCGATAGCGATGTGATTATTTTCGATGATTCAACAAAGGCACTAGCTTACCTCCAGGAATTAAAATCCCAGCCACTGTTTATTTTATGCGACGTAAACATGCACCTTTTGGATGGCTTAAATCTGAGAAGAGCGCTATATGAAAATGAGGAGCACAGACTTAAAACCATCCCGTTTTTATTCCTTTCAACCTCCGATGCTCCCCCGCATATCAGGCATGCTTATGCGCTTTGTGCGCAGGGGTACTTCATCAAACCCACAAATTTTGATGACCTGGTAGAATTATTAAGGGCAATTATTACTTATTGGCAGCTTTGCAGCCACCCGGTAGGATGATATTGCACCTCAATATGGGCATAATTTACTGCTTAATAAAACGCGTACTAATGCAGTTGCCATCACTTGAACAAACCCTTACCGGGTATACTCCGGCCGGCAGGTTACTAAAGGTCAACCGAACTTGATTAATACCTTCAGCAGCGGAATGCAACTGCCGGTGAATCAGTTTTCCGGAAAGGTCGTTTACAATCACGGTTAGCGTTTGTGCTTTTTCGGAGTACGTAGTCAGAGTTCCAACATTGTTCTCAAGTAATGTAGGACTAAAACGGGTTAACTCAGGCTGAAGTGTTTTGCCGCCGATGCTTACCATGGGAGAATAATATACACCACCATCAATCTCGGTCATTTTAAGCCGGTAATGATTTAAGCCGGATAAAGGTTTTGAATCTGTAAAGTCAAAAGGTTGTGCACATCGTTCGCGTGAAGCCCTGATCGAACCGACGATCTCGAAAACACGGCCATTCGCACTGCGTTCTACATCAAACAAAACTTCAGAAGCGGTGCAGGAAGCTTTCCACGCAAGTTGATTCGACTGCACCAGTTTTCTTCCTTTAAAGTATTCTACCGAAACCGACAAGGCATTAAAGGTAAACTCGTCGGCTCCGGGGTCTGGAGTTACAGCATTTCTGAGTTCGTTGTCAAAGTCCCTTATTTGCCCGGCAATAGGAGCACCTTTATTGTCAATTGCAGCATTCCTGGAGGGAACGAGATGCAGGTCGGACAAAGGGTCGATATAATTCACGGTTACCCCGGTAACGCTGTTAGCATCTCCGGCAGAAATGCTCTGCCATGCTTCAAAAATTCTATCGCCCGACCAATAGCCGATGGTGCCGGGGTTCGCAACCAAAACATTATTATCCGATGCGTTTGAAACCCAGCCTGTTGCACTGCTGTTTAGTGACGGGTAGCTGTTTGACAAGGTATAATGCTTGCCGGTACCACCACCTCGTGTATTGGTGATAATATTATTCCTGAGTTGCACGTTTGGTGTAGTAAAAGCAGTGTTGGTAAAGTCGCCCCGGTAAAAACCAAAAGACGGTTGTGCCCCCGTGATGACTATTCCAGTGATGTTTATGCTATTATAATAAATGTGCTCTGTATAGTTTGCAGCAGAAGCTACCTGGTTCCAAATTCCAATAATCGCCGTATTGGTTGTCTGGTTTGCACCAAAGGAGATCATATTGTTGGCAATCGTCAGCGCCGACGATGTACTCGCATCACGACAATAGATGCCACAGATCACCCCAGGTGTTGTTGGGCTTGAAGCAGTGCTGGCATTAGAGAAGCCATAGATTTTGTTGCGTGTTATTGTGGTTCCTGCAATTGCGCTGGATAGGTATATTCCCGATACCACCGTACCGGCGCCGGCCGATGCATTAACAACATTAAGACTAGTGATGGTATTGTCGGTAATAAGTCCGCCGGGTGAACCGGTAGAAAAAAGAATGCCGACACCTTCCTGCAAGAGCACAGATGTGCTTGTTCCATTAGCCGATAGATTGGTAATGTTATTAGCAGAAATAATTGCCTCTCCCTGCTGGCATTCGATACCCCTGAAAAGTGCAAGTGCATTATTGCTATTGTGTGTAAGGTTGCGGATGGTATTGCTGACAATCGTAATTACGCCCATGTTTGAATTAAGAATGCCACGCACTATGCCATTACCGGTTGTTGTACCCGGTAACCCTACCCGCATATTTGCCGTTTCTGTGTTACCGATCGTATTGGCCCTGATGAAAACGGTTCCCCCTGCACCTTGTGTTTGAATACCCAGCAGGTTGCCGGAAAGGACACCAGTGGGTTGAACGGTAATACTTCCGATTAGATTGTTGGAGATGTTGATGTCTCCCGCACTCGATGAGGTGATACCAACAGTGAGCGTACCCGCGACCTGGGGTTGAATAAAGATGTTTCCTGTTCCAGATGTACTTCCTACCATGTTACCGGTTTCTGTTCCCACATTTACATTGCCGCTTGTTATATTTATCGCTGACCAGATCCCACTTGCGGAGCTCGCAATATGAGTTGTGGCAAAAGAAAAGCTGGTAATCACATTACCTTGTACGCTGGTAGCCGGGGACGTACCCACAGCTAAATCAATGGCCAGAAAACGCGTGGCAACTGATCCACCCAGTATATAAGTACCGGTGCCGGCCGCGGATGAATAACCGATTATGTTCCCAAGAATGCGATAATTATTTCCGCTTGTTATCTGAATTGCCCGGTGCACACCGGCAGTAGTGAAAGTACGGGCTGCTGTTTGAAAAAGGCGGTTGGCCGAAATCAGCCAGTCGGTGTTTCCACCAGCCAATAAGATGCCTGCCGTGCCCAGGTCCGGGTGAAAAAAGTTGGCGACATGGTTACCGCTAATCGTATTACCACTGTTTTCTACACCGGGGGTTACATTGCCAAGTGAGTAGATGCCATTAACGGGATTCCCGCCTGCAACATCTGCAATCGTACAATTGGAGATGGTATTATCATCGTTACCCGTAGCTGTGCCGGTACCAAACAGCACCGTTCCTGAAGCAGTACTAACATTGGCGCCGCTGATGGTTACCCGGCTAACGAGGTTATTCGTCGCATCGTTTGTAAAGCGTATGGTGCATACTTCAGCACCGGCAGTACTATTGGAGTTTGAGATTGTAAGACTGTTTCCACCTGTATTAAGACCATCAATGGTAACATTGTCTGCCCCGTTCAGGTCTATCAATGCCCCGGCAACATCACCGGAAATTGCACTCGCTCCACCGGCCGGTTTTATGGTAATTGCATTATATAGGGCGCTCCCGGTACCGCTTGCATTAATTGTGGCACGTGTGGTCTCAATGGTCGTACCTGTTACTTCAATGGTAATGCTTCCACGATGCAGGCCGCTGTTGATTGCATCAAAAGCAGCCTTTACATTGCTGTAATTTGTAGGCCCGGGCGTTGCAAGGGTTGCTGTTACGGAAACTTGTGCAACTGCTAAAGAGCTGACGAAAAGCAAAAAGAGGAGGTTGTAAATCTTTCTCATAAACGGCTTTGAGGGTAGGCAGTAAGGATGTCCTCACAATATAATACAATTTATTTCCGCATGTTTGCGCAACCGCCGGGCATATGATCAGCGGCTGTTTTAAAATTCAGGAAGAGAATATCAACGGCGCATACAAAGAGGCGGTGCATATATTGCATGGGGCTTAATCGGGTTAAGGGCTGGTGCCGGCGCAATTCACTAAACCTTAGCAGCAAACCGTTTTAAAAATGAGCTGTGGACTGTTTAGTCCATAATTTGTACTTTTTTAAATTCTTAGCATGACAAAAAACATCTTTATTGCCAGTGTCGAGTCGTATAGCGGCAAATCAATGGTCACCCTTGGTCTTGCAAATATGCTGCTTGGCAAGGCACAAAAGGTTGCATATTTCAAACCGATCATCAACGCTAATCCTGCCGAAAAAAGGGATGCGAACATTGATAGCGCACTAAGTTACTTTGGACTGCCCATTAGCTATGAGGACACCTATGCATTTACCCGAAGTCAGGCCATGCAAAAGATGGAAAGTGGTAACCCGGGCGAAATGATCGATACCATCATTCGCAAGGTAAAGCAACTCGAAGAGGAGTATGACTTCACCATCATAGAAGGCAGCGACTTTCGCGGAGAAGGAACAGCCTTTGAATTCGAAACCAACATCACCATTGCAAAAAATATAAACGCGCCGGTAATCATAGTGGTGTCCGGCACCGGCAAAACAACTGCGCAGGTCGTTAATATGGTGCTTACGGTACTGCACAACTTTCATGTTCGTGAGGCGCAGATCATGGCCATTGTTGTAAACAAAGTTAAACCAGATCAACAGGACGATGTTCGGGAATTGTTAACGGCTCAAATGCCCAATGAAGTGATTCTGGCTGTGATACCCGAACAAAAAGGACTTCAGAGCCCCACGATGAAGGAGATTAAGGACCATATTGGAGGTAAGCTCATTTTTGGCGAGGCACAGTTGTCTAACCAGGTTGATCATTTTATCACCGGTGCGATGCAGGTGCCGAACTTTTTGAACCACATCAAGGAAAATGTATTAATCGTAACACCCGGAGATCGAGGCGATATTATCATTTGCGCACTACAGGCCAATCTCTCCAGCAGTTATCCCAAGGTTGCGGGAATTGTTCTTACCGGAGGCTCCGAACCTGAAGAACCAATCATGCGATTGATCAATGGTTTGCAATCGGTAGTACCAATTATCGCTGTTGATACCGGCACATTCTTAACCAGCAATCTTGTGGGCTCCATTCAGTCGCGGATGAACCCTGATAACCCCAAAAAAATTCAGCTTGCCATAAGCACCTTCGAAAAGTATGTGGATGTAAAAGCACTTGATAAGCGAATTGTTACTTTCAAACCAGAGGGCATCACCCCGCATATGTTCCAGTACCAGCTTGCTAAGTGGGCTAAGTCGGTCCGTAAGCATATCGTGCTGCCTGAAGGAAACGATGAACGAATTTTAAAAGCCGCTGCAAGATTACTGAGCCAGGAAATTGTTGAACTCACCTTGCTTGGAGATCCCGGTGAAATCTCGGCTTCCATAAAACGTTTGGGACTGGAAATCGATTTAAATAAGATCAGGATAATAAACCCGGCAAATGCTGATCATTACAACGATTATGTAAATACACTGTTTGAGTTGCGCAAAACAAAAAATGTTACCCTCGAGATGGCACGTGACCTGATGACGGACGTATCTTATTTTGGTACGATGATGGTACATAAAGGCCATGCTGACGGCATGGTTTCCGGTGCTGTTCATACCACCCAGCACACCATCCGTCCGGCCCTTCAATTTATAAAAACAAAGCCTGGTGTAAACACCGTTTCTTCGGTATTCTTCATGTGCCTGCCCGACAGGGTTTCGGTGTTTGGCGATTGTGCGGTAAACCCAAATCCAACCGCAGAACAGCTGGCCGAAATAGCCATCTCATCAGCAGAAAGCAGCCAGCGGTTTGGGATCGAACCAAGAATTGCCATGCTCTCTTATTCTTCGGGTACCTCGGGTGAGGGAGCAGACGTGGAAAAAGTACGACGGGCAACACAGATCGTCAAAGAAACTAAGGCAGACCTTAAGGTTGAAGGACCAATACAATATGATGCTGCCGTTGATCCCGCTGTAGGTAAACAAAAGCTGCCCGGTTCAGATGTTGCAGGGCAAGCGAGTGTGCTGATCTTTCCCGACCTTAATACCGGTAACAATACCTATAAAGCGGTACAGCGCGAAACCGGTGCACTCGCCATCGGGCCGATGTTACAGGGGTTGAATAAACCGGTAAATGATCTTAGCCGTGGTTGTACCGTTGATGATATATTTAATACCGTAATGATTACTGCGATACAGGCGCAGGAGTGAGAGAATTAAAAAGTAAAAAGTAAAAATTAAAAAGTAAAAAATAGAAGTCTGAATAATTATAATAGTTTATAGATGACGCTGATTAATTGTGTCTGACATTCGACGGCTTTACAGGTAAAACGCCTTAAATTAATAACAAAGGTATTTCCGGATTATTTTTATTGCAATGGGTTACCTGTTCAATGTTGTTTAGTTAAGCCCGTTGCAGACTTAATATGCCCGGTAGTGGCCACAATCTACAATCTAAAAAAAATTGGGCTTGGTTCAACAAAGACAGCTTAAGTAAACGACATTGAAACATAATTCATCGTTTAGCGGAATAAATACAAGCTCTTTTTTGGGACCAGCGGTGGAGGCGCGATCAGGCTCCGGTTGTGTCACTCCCTTGTACGGCAGTAACGCTGTTCGGCACTTGGGAGAACGTCTTTCTAATTGCATATTAAGCGGGTTTATGCCTATAATTTTTAAACTAACAACGGAATTTGTTCATTAACAATTGCGCAATTATAAATAAGAAGCTAAACACGAACCTTAAACGACACCAATTAGAATATTATCCCTTAATCATGTGTCTGAGTTCATTAGATTAAAATGTTTAATTCCAGCGGTAATTTGTCACATTCAACACATCTTAAACAGGCCCTAAAACTCAGGATTTATTCTTAACGCCTCACCCAAACACCATGAATATATTTGTTCTTAATTCCGGCAGCAGTTCAATCAAGTACCAGCTATTTAATATGCCGGGGGAGCAACCTGTTTGCAGTGGATTGATAGAAAGGATTGGTTTAGATAATGCGATTATCACGCACAAGGTTTTTAAAGGTGAAGAAGAAGTAATTAAGCTGAACATGGAAATTGCTGACCATGAAGCTGGGTTGATGGAAATAAAAAAGCTTTTGACGGATCCTACATTTGGTGTCATTAACGACCCGGCGGAAATTGTAGCAGTAGGGCATAGGGTGGTACATGGGGGTGAAAGTTTTGCTGCAACAGTCATCATCAGCAATGAAGTAAAAGCAGAGATCAAAAAACTTTTTTCGCTTGCACCCCTGCACAATCCGGCAAATTATACCGGGATAGAACATTCTGAAAAAATATTTACTTCGGCAAAACAGGTTGCCGTTTTTGATACGGCGTTTCACCAAACCATGCCCGATAAAGCTTTCCGTTATGCCATACCACAAAATTTTTATACCGAGATGCGCATACGTAGTTATGGCTTTCATGGAACCAGTCATAAATACGTAGCCGCTAAGGCCATGGAACACCTTGGTAAAGCTGACGCAAAAATCATTACCATCCACCTTGGGAATGGTTGCAGCATGGCTGCGGTAAATGCCGGAAAATCTATCGATACCAGTATGGGCTTTGGTCCACTTGGCGGGCTGGTGATGGGAACCCGGTCGGGCGACATTGATCCTGCCGTTATTTTTCACCTCATCAATCAAATGGGCTTTGATAGCGAACAGGTGAACAACCTGTTAAACAAGCGCAGCGGCATGTTTGGACTCACCGGTTTTAGCGACATGCGCGACATCATAAAAGCAATGGAACAAGGCGATGATCACGCGAGGCTTGCTTACGCTATTTATGCTTACCGGGTAAAGAAGTATATCGGCTCTTATGTTGCTGTAATGAACGGGGTAGATGCGCTCGTTTTTACTGCGGGAGTTGGCGAAAATGATCCCGGAATAAGGGCATTGATTTGCGCTGAACTTAATTACCTGGGCATTGAAATCAGTGAAACAAACAACCTGCAAAAATCACGTGAACTAAGGGAGATCAACCCTGCAAATGCGAAAGTAAAAGTACTGGTGATACCCACAAACGAAGAGTTGGAAATAGCCCGGCAGTGTTATGAACTATTGCATGTGGGATAATGCAGATGTTTGCTGTTCCTGCATGAATAACCGGCAGCTAATAAAGTTATGTTCGCAGGATGAATAACGGTTTATTGTCGTTGACCTTGGTTGTGCATATAAATACAATGCGTCGTTGACAAGCTGCCCGTGCGACATAAGTAGCCTTAGGGTGTACGCACAGGTGGTATTAATTTAAACCTGCAAGAGAATTAATTGGCACTTCGAGCCTAAAAACCGAAGATGCCCATTGGTTTGCCGATGAAGTGCTTGCGACGCAACGTTGATGCCATAGAAAGCAAATGCTGGTATCCAAAAAAGATCCAAACGAGGGGATGGTAAAGTGAAAAGTAAGCAAGAGCTTACCCTCCACTAACCATTTCTTTGCCCGCGATTATCCAAGTACCAATGCGCCGGCCTCGGCAACTGCATGGTCGTTTTCCACCGTACTGCCTGAAACGCCAATCGCACCAATAATTTCTTCACCTTGCTTTAGCAATACACCACCGGGAAAGGTGATCAGTCCCAGGTTGGAATGTTCGATGTTAAACAAGGGTCCGCCAGGCTGTGAAAGTTTACCGATTTCCCCCGTATTCATATTAAAGTAGCGTGCCGTTTTCGCCTTTTTGATCGCGATATCAATGGATCCAAGCCAGGCATCATCCATGCGGGAAAATGCAACCAGGTTGGTACCTGCATCTACCACCGCAACGTTCATTTGTAATTTCAATTTTTTCGATTTGTCGAGTGCCGCTTTTACAACAGCTTGTGCCTGTGCCAGGGTAATGTTCATAATCTTGAGTTTTGATGTTTGTGAAGATAAATATAATGCAGTCAATCGCCAGATAACAAGCCTTCCCCTATTTTGTTTCCTGTAAACATTCAAGCTAACGATCTCAGTCGCGGAAACGGGAAGTCCTTTACTCTCCGGGGTACGGCCCTGCCCTAACTGAACAAAATACGGGACAACGCTGTTTGTAACAAAAAACAGTTTGAAAAATTTCTTAGTCATAGGAGGCTCCTCAGGTATCGGCAAGGCAATCGTTCAGGAGCTTGATGTTGAAGGACACCGGGTATATGCAACTTTCAACAAACATGAAAGCGCGGACAGTGAACGGGTCAGCTATCATCAGCTAAATGTTTCATCGGATGATTTCTCGCTAAACTTTTTACCTGCTGAGTTGGAAGGATTGGTTTATTGTCCCGGTACCATTAACCTGAAGCCATTTGCACGGATAAAGCCGGTTGATTTTGTTACCGATTACGAACTGCAGGTAATTGGTGCGGTTAAGGTTTTGCAGTTGGTATTGCCGGCCCTCAAGCAAAGTGGCAACGCGGCCGTGTTATTTTTTTCAACGATTGCAGTACAGTCTGGGTTTAGCTTTCATTCACTTGTGTCGGCATCAAAGGGTGCCATTGAAGGACTCACGCGTTCACTCGCAGCTGAACTTGCGCCTGCGATAAGGGTGAATTGCATTGCACCATCAATTACCGATACACCTTTAGCTGCAGCATTGTTGAGTACTGATGAAAAGCGAAATGCAAGCATTCAGCGCCATCCGCTTAAACGGATTGGTTTGCCGGGTGATATCTCCAGGGCTGCCTCATTCCTGCTCACGGAGGCCACCTGGATGACCGGGCAGGTGTTGCATGTTGATGGTGGATTATCAAACCTGAAACTGACCTGATGAAAATTCTACTTACCGGTGCCACCGGCTATATTGCACAACGGCTGTTACCTGTCTTGCTTGAAAACGGACATGAAGTAATTTGTTGTGTTCGCGATGCCAACCGCTTTAACACAGAAAAATATGCGAGCTACAACCTTAAAGTAATCCAGGTAAACTTTCTCGACAAAGAAACCCTCAAGGCTATACCCGACGACATCGATGCAGCATATTACCTGATACATTCTATGTCTACCACAGGCGAAGACTTTAAGGAACTTGAAGAAACTACCGCGCTACATTTTCGGGAAAGAATCGGCCAGACAGCTGCAAAACAAGTGATTTACCTCAGCGGGATCATCAACGAACAAAAGCTATCAAAGCACCTCGAGTCGCGAAAGAAAGTTGAAGAGGTACTATCACAAGGAACTTATGCGTTAACCACCCTAAGGGCAGGTATAATCGTGGGATCAGGTAGTGCGTCGTTTGAAATCATTCGCGACCTGGTGGAAAAGCTGCCGGTGATGATAACACCTCGCTGGGTGGAAACGCTTTGTCAGCCTATAGCCATCAGAAATGTTATCGAGTTTCTTTATGGAGTCCTTTTAAGGGGAGAAACATACAAGCAAAGCTTCGACATTGGCGGCCCCGATATCATGAGCTATAAACAGATGTTGCTGCAATTCGCAGCAGTTCGGAAATTAAAGCGCCGCATATTTGTGGTGCCTGTTATGACCCCAAGATTGTCATCTTACTGGTTATATTTTGTAACATCTACTTCTTATGCACTTGCGGTTAACCTGGTTGACAGCATGAAGGTAGAAGTTGTTTGCAAGGAGAATAAGCTGAAGGACCTGCTTGGCATCAACCTGATTAATTATAAACGGGCCATTGCCCTGGCGTTTGATAAGATAGAACAGGACCAGGTATTATCAAGCTGGAAAGACGCGCTTACAAGTAATACATTGTATTATGGTATTTCGAAACATATGGAGATACCCGTAAACGGTTGCTTTAAAGACAAGCGCAGTTTAAAAATTGCCGACAGTTCAAAAGTGCTTAAGCGAATATGGGCAATCGGTGGAAGCAATGGCTGGTACTACGGTAATTGGTTATGGGGTATTCGCGGGCACCTCGACAAATTGGCGGGAGGTGTGGGCCTTCGTCGTGGCAGAAAACATCCAACGGAGATATCGGCAGGTGATACCCTTGATTTCTGGCGGGTTCTGTTGGCAAGTAAAACGGAGAAGCGGCTGCTGCTTTATGCGGAGATGCGGCTGCCGGGTGAAGCATGGCTGGAATTCAAAATCAATTCCGACAATGTACTTGAGCAAACCGCAACTTTTCGGCCTCTGGGTATTGCAGGGCGATTGTACTGGTACGCGGTATTGCCCTTCCATGGTTTTATTTTCCGTGGAATGATCAGGAACATAGCAGCAGAAAGTAGGTTAGCAACCGTTACATAGGATTACTGTCTTTAGCGCCGTGCCGGCCGCACATTGCGCCCATAATATACATCTGCAGGATTACGATGACCCGCATATACGCGTTCGAGTATGTGGTACAACGTTGGGTCATATGACTTCAGGTCTTCAGGTGTTTGAACCCGGGTTTCCCCATCATAAAACTCGTAGTTTGACCAAAACCACCATTGTGTTCCCTCTGCCCAATATTCCGCTACCGTATTAATGGCATACTGCCCTTTGTACAATCCTTTCGATTTGGCAGCCTGGTAAGCGGGTTCGATCTCGGCAAACAGGGCAGAGTCGGCCGAACGCAAAGCGCCCATCATATTGTGACTGAATTCATGTACCAGTATGTTTTCACCATAATACCTCGTTCCCGGATAACCAAGCAGGTTTTCTTCAGCACAGGATGTTACAGTGCCGCCCATTCCCCGGGCGCGACGGTTCCAATACTCACGATCACTCATACTTGCAATGCCGCCCGGTTTGTCATAGTTCTCCCGTTCACCAGGTGTTAAGCGCCGGTCGTCGCGTGCAGGCTTTTTCCAGTCACGTCTTTCAGGCAAGTCAGTTTCCATTTCCGAGGCTGCCATAACCAATACCCGGGCTTTGCGGTTAATCAGCGCATTCCTGATATCGGCCCTTTTAACCAGCATATAATTGACAATATCACGGGCAATCAGTAATGCCGCGTCGGGCACTTTGCCCGACGACACAATCGGAATTCCATACGCGTCGGAATATTTCTGGTAAAACGTATCAAGGGATAATTCGGCCGGTACCCTGGTTACCATGGTGCTGGCGTAATCACTAATGAGTGGTTTTGTGCTCGGGGAAGTCGCAGGTGAAGGAGTAGTTTGGCTGAGCGCAACGCCAGGCCGGGCAAACAATAAGGCCACAAGTGCTAAAACAGGAATCGGCTTAAATTTATTTTTCATATTATCGCGGAACGTATTGTTTGTAACTACCGATCAGATACACCGTATCATAAAGTTACTTTTCTGCACGCAGCCTAATTAGCCATTAATAACCTGTTTTAGTCGCTTTTTAGCTAAGCCAGCATGTCGGCGCCCATCAACACCATAAACAAGTGGGTGCCAGTAAGCTGGACAGGAATGTGGGGTGTTGAACCAGGCTAGTGGAAAAAGGGTCTTCTAAAAAACAGTTGGTCAAAAGACGTACTGGCACAAGTTTTATTATCAAATCAACAAAACGACAAACCAGCGTGTTTGTCGCAGTTCATACTTTCGGGCGTTTGATTACCCCTGTGCCCGAATAAAACCTCTAAAGTTCTCTTACACATGCTTCAAAATCCATTTAAAAGCTTCTGGATGGCTGGTTACGAGTGTACCGATCAGCTAAATGCTTTTGGTAACCGGGTAGATTTTCTGGAAGTAACCGGCCACCTTCAGCTTATCGACGAAGATTACCGCTCCCTCCATCAGTTTAATATCGGTACGGTTAGGGAAGGCATTCGCTGGAGTAAAGTTGAAACCCGGCCTTATCAGTACGATTGGTCAACGGTTAAGTCCATGATTGAACACGGAAAGGCAAACCATATTCAACAGGTTTGGGACATTTGTCATTTTGGTTTCCCCGACGACCTTACCCCGCTTCACCCGATGTTTGCACGACGTTTTGCCGCGGTTTGTAGGGCGTTTGTTGAGTTTTACCGCGAACTTCAGCCAACAGGTCCACTGGTAATTACCCCCATCAATGAAGTGAGTTTCTTATCGTGGCTCGGAGGCGATGCCCGCGGTACCGCTCCGTATTGTATAAATCTGGGTTGGGAGGTAAAGTATAGTCTTATGCGAGCATATATAGAAGGTGTCGCTGCGATTAAAGAAGCGGATCCGACAGCACTTATCCTTACCACTGAGCCAATGGTCAATGTTGTTCCGCCAGTTGATCCGTCTGAAGAAGACATTGAATTGGCTGCCAGGTTCCACGAATACCAGTTTCAATCTGTTGACATGTTACTTGGCCGTATTTGCCCCGAGCTCGGTGGCAGGCCGGAAAATATTGATATGCTCGGGTTCAACTTCTATTACGACAACCAGTACACACCAATGCGCACTGAATACCTTTCGTGGTCGAATGAAAACAACGATCCACGGTGGGTGCCGCTACATGAGTTAATGCGCATTGCTTATGAGCGCTACAATGTGCCAATGGTACTTTCTGAAACAAGCCATCCCGGTGAACATCGTCCACAATGGATCGAATTTATTGCCGATCAGTGCGCTAGTATACTGGAGCAAAAGGTGCCGCTGTACGGGGTTTGTTTGTACCCGATTATCGACCGCCCGGATTGGGACCACCTTTCACCATGGCACAACGCTGGATTATGGGATGCTGAAGAGCATGGCGGAAATCCTCCGAAACGCATATTGTACGAACCATATGCTACGGCGCTTGAATTGGCCCAAACAAGGATACATGAACTGTTAACAAGTGGCCATACCCATAGAACGCGGAAAGCTTTCAGTAATACAGGTAAACAGGCTGCGATGGCCTGATTCCAAATCGTTGTTTGATCGTACGGTCGATCAATCCCTTCAAACGTGAAAAGATTACGATGCCCGTTGATTACTTAAAAGTGCACTCAACGGGCATTTCAATAGACTGGATGTTCGAACCGCATATGCACACGGAAATAAACGAGAAATGCTTAAGCATCAGGTCAGATATGTTTCGCTGCGGTAGCTTTGTTATGTAAGTCTGAAGTAATTTATTTACCTGCCATTAATCCAGGGTGCCCGTTACACTACGACGATTATTCGATCGCACATCATCTAAACAATCTAACTATAATACTTACGCTGGGCTGCCACCAGGTTACAAGTGGTAATTAGTTCTTGGTAACCTTGTACTTTTTGTTCACCTTGGGGCTGTTAAAGTAGTTGTTCAACTCTGCTTCGCTGAGGGTACCGGTATCGAGTGTTGGAATATCGATTAGTTGTACCTGTATTTGTTTAAGGTCGTCTTTTAGCTTCTTTGTTTTAAAAAGTATTTCAGGATCCCGCTCGTTTAACAATGCGTTATCCGATAGTGAATACTCAAGTCGACGTATGCTGGTTCGAACAAGAGACGCGGAGTTTTGCTCATATGATTTAACCGGGGAAACAGCTTCTTTCACAGGCACCAGTGCGACTCCTACACTCGGTAAAATTCTGCCGATTTGTTTTTGCCCGTCATTACTCATGGTTGAAAACACGGTACCACCTAATGCTGTTGTACCCGACACCAGGTCAAAACTTGTTCGGGTGTTTTTTGTTTTCTTGATTTTTTTATCGAGTTCTTTAAAGGCGAACTTAAGCTGAAGTATGTAGTAATTTATGTCTTTTGCAACCTTTTGATATTCCAGGTTACGTTGAGGGTAGTTCAACGCATCTTTTACAAAAATCCGCACAACTGCTGTGTCTCTTACCAAAAATTTGTTTGTGCCGATAAATGTTACGAGCAGTAAGCGCTGTTTGGTGGTATCCCCATCTTTAATAAAATCGTAGGGCACCTTCCAACTGAAGTCATCATCACACTTACGCACTACGCGGTAATCTTTTAAGGGCAGGCTGGTGGTCGTTGAAATATTTTCTATCGGGAAATTGCCGAGTTCGCATTGCACCTTGAAACTTAAACTGTCGCCTTCATCGATATACAACACGCTGCTCACTGTTGGCTTTACCCTCGATACAATGATTTCGGTATTGTAAAAAACAAGCGTAAAAAAAGTATCTGCCTTTTCCTTCGGGTTAGCAAGGTTTTGAACACCCAATCTCACTTTATATTCATTGTCGTATTTCAACCTGCCTGACAAAAACAAGGATTTTTCCGCCTTGAATGATAACAGGCCATTGTCTTTGTTGATTTTAAGGCCAAGGGGTGCATTTCTCAAAAACCAATAAAAGCCCGACTCGTCTTTGTTGATGTCCAGCTTGTAAGTTAGGGAGGAGTCTACGTGCAGGGTGATATAGGGATTCAGGTTTGTTATCCGGAGGGTAGTGTCTTCAGGGATAGGAGCAACAGCAACGACGGTATCGATTTTTGGAACAGTATCCCGGTTAACGATGGTATCCCTTACCGGAACAACTTCCTGTGCAGCTCCTTGTAAAACCGGTATCGACAGGATAACCAGCAAACTTAAGAATCGTACAATCTTCAAAATCTGCATCATAGGCGCAATATTAAATAAATTTTAGCGAGGTGAATTTAATCGTACGGTCAAATAACAACCGCTTTAGACTTTATTTAGCAGTCGCAAATCCACTTTACACACCTAAAACAAAAGAAGAGGGCCTTTATTCAAGCAATACTAATATGCTGCTTAACCGCGGTATTTAGTTTGCATTTTCCCATTACTAAACAGCAATTTTTAGCCCTGTACTTACGAATCTCGTTATGCGGAGGTAAGAAAGGCGGAGCGCCCTGCCGATGGGAGTAATCGTCAAGTTGGTACAATCAAATCACGTCTGCGTGGTGTACTTACAGGGTTCGGAGTTGAAAAACTGCACTTCTTACCCGGGAAACCTTAAAGCCTTAGGTATGCCGGTGAATGGGTCAAGGCGAGTTCCTAAAATTATTGTTCAGGTACCTGGGGATGATTCTCTTTCAGCCACGCATAGTCGCAATCAAGTGAGTCCCGGTCCCAATGACCTGTTTTTGCTGCGGCCTCGTAAGTGCTCTGGCAAAAGGACAGTAACACCTCTTCCGGGTTGTTGGCAGACCTTACTGCTTCATAAGTAAGAAAAAATTCACCCATTTCGGGGCTGTAAAATGCTTGTTCTGGCTGTACGGGTTGGTGTTGGTAATCTGCAGGCGTAGGATAACAGTAGGCGTAAAATGCCGCTTCCGGAAAAGCATCGTTGCCTGGCCAGAAACCGCAACTGCTTACCTCGTGTGAATAGGCTTCCTGCATTACACGTAAGGGCATGTTGGGCGCACCACCCTGGTGCAAGGGCGCTTCTCTGCCCGAAAAGCGGGTATAAGCAAGGTCGAACGCACCCCAGAATAGATGCACAGGACTACACTTTCCTTTAAAGCGTGACCTGAAGACGTTGAACACATTATTCACCTTAACCATCGCAAGCCAGAAATTTTTTATCTTCTCCCCATCGTACGATTGATGTTCCTGATCCTGCGCAAACGGGATCGCCGTTTCCATTTCATTTGGTTTTTGATGGATCCTGGTTGTTATTCCCAGTATTGCCAGTTTTTCAAAAAGCTCATGATAGAAACTGGAAACCGAACGCGGGTATAGCGCCAGGAATTGATCTGCACCATCACTGCTCGGTATCCACAAACGATGCGCAATAAAGTCGAAGGATATCTCGAAAACACCGTTTTCGAAAGGCATGCTTCCGGTAGTAAACCCGGTTGCTGACACATATAAAGTAACATTCCATGAATGATTGATCCATGGCATTTGCTGGAGCCTGATCTTTCCAACAATTTGCATCCATAGCTGAACAGTTATTAAAGTGTCTTTCCACTCGGGATAATTCAGTTCGGGCCATTTGCCCTTTGTTGAGGCCTGGTGATTAGTCATGCCGAAATATACAATCTTTTACTTTCGGTTTATACTGCATAGCGCTGATCACCTTTCCGGTGCTTCTGCACGAGGTTTGGCTTCAACCCTATGCCTGGCATTTGAGCTATACATTGTCGAACGCTCATGCACTTGGCAGTCCCGATGTCCAGCAGAACGTTAACAATATTCAACTAATTCAGGGAGTCAAATCCTTACACGCGTCTTAACCCAGGTATATGAGGCTCTATATCTACTAATTGTAACAAGGGGCGGTCAATTTCTCAGGAGCATAAAAAGTTCAACGCTTACCTTTGGCAGATTACTATTTATTACCATTTGTTCAGCGGATGAGAAAATCATACACTTGTATAATACTTAGCTCTATCATTTCAGTCAGTGGCTTGAAGGCGCAATTCAATGACAGTACATTTTACCACACCAGCTACTCTACTACTGGCATAATCAACAAAACCAACGACGTAAGTTCTTACGTTTTAACCAATGCATTCCGCTTCAATGTCAGCAGAAATGATGTTCGGCTAAATGCTAATGCCAGTTGGATTTATGGTTCACAACAGAGCCGCCTTACAAACAACGACTTTACTTCTTCACTTGATTTTAATCTTTACAAAACGCTTCCACACTTTTATTACTGGGGCCTTGCTACCTACGACAAAAGTTTTTCATTGAAAATAGTCGAGCGTTACCAGGCGGGACTAGGGGCCGCCTATAATGTGTTTGACAAACCTGATTTTGCCCTAAACATCAGTGACGGGGTATTGTATGAAAACAGTAATCTCAAAATCAATGACTCAACAAACAACCGTTACAGGGTGTTTCGAAACTCATTCAGGTTGCGATACCGTCTCGTGGTAAAAGAGGTAATTGTGCTCAATGGTACAAACCTGTTACAAAATGCGCTGAATGCAAACAACGACTACATCGTCAATTCGGTAAACAGCCTCTCGTTTAAGCTACGCCGTTGGCTGAGTTTGACAGCATCGTCAACCTACAACCGGATACAAAGGACCAACCGGGAGAACCTTTTACTCACTTTTGGCTTTACAGCTGAAAAATACTTCTAGTTTTTTCCGACATGGTAGGTTTAGTTCTCAAGCCTGACTTTGTTATTATTCGTCCCAGATGATCGCTGCAATATGTAGCATGGGCATAGTGCGGGTTACACTGAAAAGATGTTTCCTTTGAACCCGGAACATCATCGCTTCCCGCCTCTTAGTATTGCACTCCAATCCCATGTTTTCATACAGGCAGACTTGTTCTGTTTTCGACAACTCGGAGAAATCTAAATGCAGCAAAAGCAATTACAAAGGTTCAGTCGAAGGTTTAAATTCAATATCCGGCGGTACAACTGTAAAGGCAACATCCCTGTTAGGCACAAATGTTGACAATGTTGTCGCCTGCAACTACTTCTGAACAACGATCAGAAAAATCGTAAAATTTTTCGTGCTTTACGAGTTTTAATGGCTGCAATGCAGGCCGCCATTTATTTTCGGTGGGCATTGCAACATAACATCATCTTAAAAGCAAGCATATGAAAGCAACTCACTTGGTGATTGTGACCTGTATGGCACTTTCAACAGTATCATGCGTAAGTCGAAAAAAGCTGTTGCAGGAGCAGCAACGTTATAATACTTTGAACACTTCTTATGGAGTGTCGCAAAGCGAACTTGAAAAATGCAGGCAGGCCGCTGATGAGGCTAGTGTTGCAAATGCGCGACGCAAAGCACAGTATGAGGCAGATATTGACAACCTGAATAAACAGCTTGCTTTCTTGAAGGAGAACAACAATACCTTCATCAACCAGTTGAAGGATCTTTCGGTGTTGTCGACTACCCAGGCCGAGAGCATAAAGAAGTCGATGGAAAATATCGGATCGAAAGATAACTATATACAGGACTTGCAGCGGGCCATGTCGAGAAAAGACTCGCTCAATATGGCACTTGTGATGAACCTGAAAGGCGCCCTGAATGATATCAATGACTCGGATATCGAAATCAAGGTGGAGAAAAGTGCAGTGTACATTTCGATCTCCGACAAGTTGCTCTTTAAAAGCGGTAGCTTCGACGTTGCCGACCAGGCCCAGACGGTCTTAGGAAAAGTAGCACAGGTGCTGAATAGCAAGCCAGACATAGAATTTCTGGTAGAAGGTCATACCGATAATGTGCCAATTAAAAACAACTGTATTGTAGACAACTGGGACCTGAGTGCAAAGCGGGCGACTGCTATTGTAAGAATTCTTCAGAACCAGTATAAGATTGAACCCAGGCGTATGACTGCCGGTGGCCGTTCGGAATACGTGCCCTTGCAGGGAAATGAAACTGCCGCAGGTAAGGCAGCAAACCGCCGCACCCGAATTGTTATTTTGCCGCAGTTGGATCAGTTCTTCAAATTGCTCGAAAAGCCACAAGGCTAATCACGACTTGCCAAAACAAAAAAGGCTGCGCAGATTGCGCAGCCTTTTTTGTTGGTGCCGTGGAATGCCCGGCATCCGATACCCTTAATCAGTAATGTCCTTTTCTTCAGGTCCTGAGGAACTTTTAAGTGTATGCTCCTCCTGCTGATCTGCTGCGTTTGCAGATTTGCTTTCCATATCCTCTGATGTTTCAACATTTTCACTTTCTGCGCTTATCGAAACGGATGTGCCGCTTTCGTTTAGCACAAATTCTCCGTCCTGCATATCGGCTAATCCTTTTTTCTTATCCATAAAAGTTGTTTTTAAATGTTTTGCAATTATTGAACCAGCAAATGCAACTACTTGTAACAGCCCAGGCGGAATGCATCAATTGTTATTGCATCTGTTTGCATCCAGCAAACCAGATCTTAGCCAGTAGCTATTGTAAAGCTTTAACCCAAACGTTTCCAGCGCCCTTAAATGGCTGGTGTAATTGCATATAATCGTTGGGCTCACCCTTACTTACTTTCGCTTTTGTTGCTGCACTTGCAGAAATGACTCAAACTGCTCCAGCGTAAAGCTGCTTAAATTGCGATCCTTTGTGAGACCGCCCTTTTGCGCCGCAAGAACCCCATACCGGATATCGCTGAATGCCTCTACCGCGTGTGCATCCGGATCAATAGAAATGAGCACACCTTTCTCAAGCGCGTAATCGATATAGTTCCAATCCATATCAAGCCTTCGAGGATGAGCATTCAGTTCTATCACAACATTGTGTTCGGCGCAGGCATCCACAATCGCTTTGTGATCCACAGGGTAACCATGACGGCTTAGCAGTAACCTTCCGGTCATATGACCCAATATGGTTGTATAAGGATTGGCGATGGCTTTTAACAAACGGGTCATCGCTTTTTCCTCGCTCATCTTAAGATTCGAGTGTACAGAGGTAATAACAAGGTCAAACGAAGCAAGAATGTCATCGTCATAATCGAGACTGCCATCATTTAAAATATCCGATTCTATACTTTTGAATATTTTGAAGCCTTTATACTTTTCATTTAGTTCGTCGATCAGCTGGTGCTGCGCCTTTATCCTGTCGGGAAATAAACCTTTCGCGTAAAAGGCAGACTTCGAGTGGTCACTGATTACCAGGTATTCAAAGCCCTTTTGAATAGCCGCTTCTGCCATTTGTGCAATGGTATTTCCACCATCACTCCAGTCACTATGCGAATGGATGATCGCCCGGATATCAGCTGTGGTTATTACCTCGGGTACCTGTTGCGCCGCAGCTTTATCAATAATTGCCGGCTTTTCCCGGAGGTAGGGCTCAACCCAGGCAACCCCGTGTTCGGTAAAAATGGACTCTTCTGAGTCGAACTGTTTGAGTTCATCCCAACCAAACCTGTTCTTCCATGTCGCAACAAATTCATTACTGCCGCTCGTTTCAAACAACCGGGTAAAGCGTAATTGCTGTGGGGTAATAAAAAATTCAAGGAGCACGTTTTCAGGACCTTTTGCCCGAAACACATCAGCTTCGATACTGGTTTCATAAATCTCGTTAGCAAAAGCCTGTAACAGCTCATTTGGTGTGGCATCAGTGATCCATTGCAATTTGTCGATGGTGAGGGTGTGTCTTCTGAATTCGCCGGTTTGTAGGAAAGTATTGTTCGGGAGCAAGTCTTTAAGTTTCTCTTCCCATGCCGCCCCATACGACTCGACCTGTGCAAACAGATAGCAGCCGGTATTACTTAGGTAGAACTCTATTGAGTCTTTGATGTTTGCCTGGGTTTTAGCACCAAATCCTTTGTATAGCAGGAGCCTGTTTTCGCTACAGGCATAAAGTAATTCACCAATTGTTTCAACCTCCAGTTCTTTCCAGATGGTGCAAATCTTTTTGGGTCCCAGGCCTTTTATCCGGAGCATTTCGAGTATGCCCGGCGGCGTTTTTTCGAGGTAGTTATCCAGGGCAGAAAGCTGCCCCGTTTCCAACACTTCAATTATCTTTTTGCCTATGGCTTCACCAACCCCCGGTAACGAGAAGATTTTATTTTGTGGTAATTCAGCAAGCTGAACGGGAAGCTTCTCTATGTTAAAGGCAGCCACCCCGTATGATTTTGCTTTGAAGCTGTTGTCAGCATGAATTTCCATCAGTTTCGACAGAAGTGAAAACTTATCTGCTATGGTGTCGTTATCCATGGCGTGAAGGTAGAAATTTTACCCTCGCATTGCCAATTACGATTCAATGTCGTTGACTTAAGAACTTTTTTTGGGAGCCGGCGTTCGGAAAACTATTGAGCATCGTTGTGTCACTCACTTGTACTTGCAGCTATTCTGTTCGGCTTTTTTTATCTGATTCTTAAGTAAACGACATCGAATTACGATTTAAAATATGGCAGCTTTCTGTCAGCCCTTTTCTGCAGGATTAATGTCAAAATCCATGATATCTTTTCGATAGTCCGGTGGAAGAACAGCAGCCTTAAGTAATCTATCCAGGTGAACTTTCCTGCTGAGTTTGTATGTGAAAAGCAGGGGAGTGATCATGGAGGTATTTCCAAAATTCAAGAGTTTTTTGACCTGTTCCGGAACAACCAATTTCTGTCCCTCAACCAGTAATTTATACCTGAATAAGCCAAGGTGTTTGCGGTATTGCCGGTAGAGGTCAATGCTGTACTTGCTCTTCTCAAGATTCTCCTCGAGGTGCACCTTTCGTACGGGTAACCAGTCGCGATAATTCGTGGGCAGGCCGGGAATATTCATCCGCAGCCCCATTCTAAAAAATACCTGGAAAACCTCTTCTTTCTCCGATGCTGTTAGTTTCCGTTCAAGCAGTTCATATGCTGCAATTGAATAATGAATCAACATAAACAGTACATCCCGGTAGGCCCAATCTGGAATTTTCGCACCTCTGCCAGCTTCGACTGCAGCATGAATGCTAGTGATTTTATCAATAGCCCTAAGAGCAGCGTCTTCTTCTGAAAACACTATTTCTCTTGCATAACGCACTGTTGATAGTAACCTGCGAAGCGGATCAGCCGGAAGCTTACCGGTAAAGTAAAGCCAGTCGACAGCTTTGTTCAGGGCAAACTCAGCGGCAGCGCCGCCGAAAATGAAAATGATGGTGTCACCTTTGCCCCAGATATCCCGAACGATCGAGCCCTTCTCAACAAAATAGTTCATGCTTAAGGCTGATTTTTGGTTGTACAATCGGGATCATAAAGTTCCGGCAGCGTGTCGGCCAGCAGGACACCATTTGGGATGATTCATTGGTGTTGGTGGACATGGCTAAAATAACGAAATGCCGGAATGGAAGACGTTAAAAACATGCTTTCAATCCGGCAATCTGTAAAGACGAAACAACATTAAAGTTCTGATCCGGTGTCGTAGGCCGGCCGGTCAGAAAGATAACCTGGAGCATTCGCCGATATGGCGCGTGATGCCGACTTTTTGGTAAATTGCCTGTCGACTAACTTCATTACCTCGGAAGCAACAAAGCCTCCAATAGCGTAGTATAACGTAGTCAGTGCTTTTGTTTTGTCGGTTCTTGCACTATGATTTTTATTCAGTCCGAGTTTTTCGGGCAGGTATATGGCACCGATCCCTGCAGCAAGACCCAGCGCAACCCCTTTAACATCTGTTCCCCCTTTACCCAACCCGGCAAGGCTGTAGTACAAACTGTTTCCAGCAATGTCTCCTGTCATGGCTCCCATAAACAACTTGTTCGCTGATGGAGGTGCTTCATTTACGTGGCCAAGCTCTTTTTCAAGTGCCTCCATGCCCAACAGATCTAAACGGGGAGCATCCTTATCAAACCTTTTAATTGTTTCGTGAACAATCGTCATTGCGACTGCTCCGGCGAGACCCCCCGCCAATGCTGAAATCAGTTTCATAGTGATTTTTTAATAATCTATAAAAATACAATGCCAACATGTGCTGCCAATTGGAAAGTGAGAGTCCTGTAATATAGCACATTGCCCCAATTTGCGGGATCGAAAATATGTAATGAAAAAGGCCGCTCTTTTTTAGAGAACGGCCCAATGATTATGTACGATTAGGAATACCCGGGTTAAAAAACAGGATCTTTCGGCGTGTTGGAATTGTTGTCTCTTTCCCTAAACGGATATGGGAAAAAGTTCCTTTTTCTTTCTGTTGTAGGTCGTGCAAACCGCCGCATATCTTCCAGCTTCAGGCCACTCATAAACAGTTCTATACACCGCTGGCTATAAATTTCGGTGAGTAAATCTGCTGCAGTTACCGGTCCGCTATAAGCAGTTTCATCAGCGCCGATGCCAAACGGATCGGCGGCTGCTCTTTTCGTCCTGATCTTATCGATTTCGACAACAGCATTGGCAAGATCGGGGTTCGCCTGCCTTACAAGCGCCTCGGCTTTTATGAGGGTCATTTCGCCGGGCAGGTAGTAGGGCCATGGAGTTGTAGAAGCCGCACTAAAGCCTGCTGCTCTAAACCGTGGAGCAATCGTAGGATTGATGGTGGTATAAAACTGAACACGCTTATCAGCGGTAGTTGGGCGTAGAGCTACCGGAAGCCCGAAAGTAGAGTCTACTGGTTGCAAAACGTTGTTTGTAGAAGTGACCGTTTCAAACATGGGATTGATACTTACCGCATCAAAAGCCATCGTGCTTCTTTTAGTAAGGTCAACAGCATTTGCAGCAGCCAGTGCAAGCGCATAGTTTCCACTGAACAGGGCATACCTTGCTTTTAGTGCATGCAATGTATTCAGGATATCTGTACCTGCCGGAATATTACCGGCAAAAGACGGGCTTATCGGGTTAGCGGCGATGGCGCTCAGTGCCCCATCAATACTTGCAATCGCGCGATTAAATCCCTGCATCCTGTCATTGAAGCTTACGTTAGTTCCAACCGTATCAGGTACCTGTTCCCAATACATCGACATACTGCCAAGCGCAAGTGCTTTGTAGATGGTTACATAACCAACCAGCCCGCTTGCATAGCCTTTGTCGCCGAGGTTTGCTGAAGCAGCAATTACACGGTTTGCATCAAGGATAATCTTGTTTGCGTTAGCCCAGATGTTTGCAAGAATGGTGTTTGTTCCGTCGACGGTAACACCACCTGTGTTTAGCTGCGCCTCCGGCAGGTTGCCGGTATTTAAGATGATGAGCTCATTGGTGACAAAGCCATTGGCGGTTACCATATTGTAAACCGTACTGGTTCTCGAGAAGGAATACGTTCGCTGTAAGCCAATGGCAACTGAGGTCATTCCGCGGGCAGAAGTAAAAACTTCTTCTTCCGGAGCTGCGTTAGGGTTTTTGTAATCTTTACTACAGCCTGTTGTGCCAATCACTAGGGAGATGGCGATACAACGTCCTATATTTTTAATGTTGCTGAAAATCATTTTTCTGGGTGTTTTAGGGTTTAGAATCTTGCTTGGATGGAAAAGCTAAAGGTTCTTGGAATGGGTACTGCGCCAAAATCAATACCGCGCAACAATGTACTTTGACCACCAGCATTTACTTCGGGATCATAGCCTTTGTAATTATCCCAGCTTACCAGGTTTCTACCGCTGAGCAACAAGGTAAGGTTGCTGAAAACGTTCGACACCTTGCCGAGTTGGTAGCTGAGCGAAACTTCGCGAAGCTTTACAAACGATCCATCATCGATGCGCCATTCTTCAACAGCATAGGCGCTGTTCACATAACCTCTTGGCACCTGGCCTCTTTGTTCCTGCTCCGCAATTTTTCCGCTACCTACGCCCTGGCGGGTACGCCAGTCTGCATTAAAAACATCAACCCCCTGCACGGCGTCAAGTTGAACCCGTAAACCGAGTTTTTTATAGTTAAGCTCGTTTACAAGGCTGCCGGTGAAATCGGGGTTGGGGTTGCCAATGATTTTCCGGAGAACACTTCCGGTTGGCAAACCGGTTACCGGATCCCTGCCTGGCAAAACAGCTAAAGGACCGACCTGCTGGCCCCTTTCGGTTTGCAGTAATCCCGACGGTGTTTTAACTTCTCCACCCGCAGCATCCCTTGCGAAATAAGTTCCGTAGAACACGCCGATGGGTTGGCCTTCGAGAATGGCAATGGGTGCGCCGGCATTGGTACTAAACAAGGTTAGTGCCTGGCCGATGTTTACCGCGGTATTTCTGTTCCGGTTATAGATGGCGTTGATGTTCCATGTGAGGTTGTCGTTTTGCACCGGTGTTAAGCCTAGTACAATTTCAAAGCCTTTGTTGGTTAAAGATCCAAAATTATTAAGGAAGTTGCTGTAGCCGGTCGTAGGTGCGTACACCCGGTTGATCAGCAGGTCAGTAACTTTCTTGTTGTATACGTTCATTGTGAACGTAAGCCTGTTCTTGAAAAACGACATGTCGGTACCAAACTCAATCTCGTTCTGGCGCTCTGGCTTGATGTTCGGATTTGCAAGAATAGAACTTCCGCTTAGTGCGCTTTTTCCGAGATAAGCAGCAGGTGAATAAGTGTTAAAGCGGGCGTAAGGACCGATACCGGTAAGGTTACCGCTTTCCCCATACGCTACCCGAAACTTCAGCAGGTCCCACCAACTGCTAACATCTATGTTGTTCCAGAAATCGGCTCCTGAAATCACATAACTCGCGCTTGCTTTCAGATAGGTTTGGCTGCGTTGGTTCTCGCCAAACACACTTGATCCGTCTACCCGTGCTGCACCCGTTAGAAAAAGCTGGTTGCGGTATTTGAAATTTTGTTGTGCAAATACACCGGAGATGCTCAACTCACTTCTTTCATCAGCGCCGGGTAAAATTGTAGCTGCCGCGTTAACCGTTTCCACAAGCGGCGCAAGCCCCCGTCCCTGGAAAAGGGTATAATTATTTTTTTCGTACTGCTGCGAGAAGCCCACCTGGCTGGTCGAAGACAATCCCCTAAACAGGTCGGCATTGTAGGTTGCATTCACATCGTGGTTGATGGCAAAAAAGTTATTGTTGCCTATACTTGCATAACCGTTCCTCGATGCGTCGAGCGAGATGCCGCCACCAAAAAATCCATCCCCAACGTTGTAGCTATACGGGGGTAATAGGGTAGTTCCAACTTGCGAATAATTGTCGATGCCCATGGTATAATCAACCGTAAAGTTTTTAAAAGGCTTAAGCTTTAGCCCGGCATTGGTGATTATCCTGCTCGTATTTTGCCTTTGCTTAAAATCTTCAATTACCGATACGGGGTTTGCACGACCACGTTCGCCAACAGCCAAAAGGTTACCATTAGCGTCTCTTGCAAAAATGTCGTGAATGTTGCCAATGATGGTAACCGAGTTCATTGGCGAAAAAAATGAGTTGCCGTCGGGCTTTTCATTTGCGGTGCTGTTTACGTAATTAAGTCCAAGGTTAAAAGTTGCCCAGCTACTTAGGGTTTGGTCAACATTTACCCTGAAGCTATAGCGCTGAAAATCTGCGTTTCGAATGATGCCCTGGTTTTTGAAAAACGATGCGGAAGCGAAATACCTGGTTTTTTCGGTGCCCCCGGAAACGGAAAGGTTGTTATCCGTACCCAGTGCCGTTCTGAATATATAATCCTGGTAGTCGTAACGGTTTGTAGGCGTTAACAATGTTGCCAGTGTGTCGGCAAATACACCGGGGCTTACCTCTTTTCTTCCGGTGGCAATAACATCCTGCGTAAGTGTAGGGGGACCGAATTTAGTTGGTGATTGGTTTACATCCAGCTTCTTCCGAAGGCTGCTTACCATTAGCCCCGTTGAAAAGCTCAGGATAGGAGCCCCACTAACACCCCGTTTTGTGAAGATCTGAACCACACCTGCGTTTGCCCGACTGCCATATACCGCAGCAGCAGCAGCACCATTGAGCACTTCCACCCGCTCGATGTCGGCAGGGTTGATATCAACCAGCCGGTTTTGCCCTACCGTGCCGATAAAGTTGTTACCGTCGTAGGTATTCTGCGTGTTGGTAACCCGGTTGGTGGCATTATTAACGATTACACCATCCACAATATAAAGTGGCTCCGACGAAGATGAAATGGAGCTGATGCCGCGAAGGCGTACCGACATGCCACCTGCAGGATCGCCCGAGTTTTGAATGATCTGCGCACCGGCTGTTTTGCCCTGCAGTGCAGCCAGTACATTGCCTGTTGCACCTTTTGTAAGGTCCTCTGCCTTTACCGTGCTGATGTAACTACCGAGCTGGCGGCGGGTGGTTCCGGCTGATGTTCCGGTTACAACCACTTCGTCGAGGCCTGTGATATCTTCAGGCAAAACCATATCTACGGTATAGCGTTGAGCACCGGTAATGGTAACTGTTTTTTCCTGCAATTTGTAACCAACCGATGAAAACTGGATGGTGTATGTTCCGTTTTTTAAGCTGGCAGTTAGCTGGTAGCTACCATCGGCTGTAGATGTGGTTCCAGTTGTGGTGTTTTTAACCAGCACTGTTGCCCCTGTTATGGGGTTGCTTTTGTCGTCCGTAATCTTTCCGGCAATAATGGCCTGGGCGACAACCGTGTTAATGGAAGCAAGGAGGAGGAAAGCTAATAATGGCAGCTTCCACCGGGTTGTTTTGGGTTTGCTCATAATTGAAGCGTTTAGGTTTAGGGTGATCGACATATTGAAAGAGCCTCCTAATGTAGTGTTTTTTACAAGGAGGTCCGTGGCATTTTGATGAATGCATGAACCAGCGGTTTGCAAGGTTTGGTAATGCCGGAATATGCCCTCTTGCTAAAAGGTAGAAGGGCTTTGTATTGCGGTCGAACAGGCGCCGGCTGTCTATTCACAGGATGAATGAGGTATAGACCATACACCTGATGGTTTGGCTGCATGCACTTTTGAGGTAATAAATAAATCTTGACCAGCCGGGTATTGCCGCCCGGAAAAACGGGGGAGAAAGTAGGCGCCTGTTTTGGCAAGACTTATCATTCGAATTTTTAGTTGAGAGCTGGCGGTAGTAGCTCGCCAACGAGTGCGATTGAACCCTGTTGCCTGCCTTGCTGCCCAGGCTTTAAGTGCAGGTTGTTGGAGAACTTATGTAAGATAGCGTTGGGTTAACACGGGTTGGTTTTGTATTGTACTCCATAAGATCCCGATCACTATTTATGGTGCGTTGCGTACACCGGTACAAGAGTGCGACGCAAGCAAAGCCAAATAGCGCTATACTGCCGGGTCCAAAAAAAACCTTAGTAAGCACAAGCTGCCGCCCGCCTGCAATGCCGCTGCAGCAGGTGTACCTTTAATTGCTGGTATTAAATACCGGATCCCATTAGCTCAACGCAAAACCTGCCACTGTTCAATCGAAAAAATTTGGCCCGACGAGCAACGGAAGCAAATATTCCAATGTCAAACTTCCCGAACGCTAATTATGGCCGATCATTATCAACTTGTAAAGGACTGTTTAAAAGGAAAGCCCAAAGCGCAACGTGAACTTTACGAAACGTTTGCTCCCTTGATGCTGGGGGTATGCTATAGGTATACCAAGAGCACCCAGGACGCTGAAGATATTTTGCAGGATGGCTTTGTGAAGGTTTTCCGGTTCTTGCACCAATATAAAAGAGAGGCGGAACTCGGTGCGTGGATCAGGAAAATTATGGTAAACACCGCACTTAACTACCTGAAGCAAAGCAAAAGATACCAGAACGATTTACTCTATGATAAAACAGACCTGCATGTGGTTGCGCACAATGATACCGAAACGCAGCTGAACGTAAAAGAACTGGCGGAACTCATTCGCCAGTTGCCAACAGGCTATCAAACCATTTTTAACTTATATGCAGTAGAAGGATATACCCATGTGGAGATTGGTGCAATGCTGGGGATCAGTGAGAATACTTCGCGCTCGCAATATATGCGTGCAAGAAACTTACTGATCAGCTGGATCAACAATACTGCAGGTAATAAAAACAGGGTTTATGCAAACTAATGACTTTGAAAAACGGGTACAGGCCGGGATGGAGCACTTCGAGGTTGTTCCGGGCGAGGCTGTATGGCAGCACGTTGCTGCAAGAATAGGAAAGGAAAAAAGAAAGCGTCGGTTTTTTATCTGGTTTCTTTCCGGACTACTCCTGGTAACTGCAGGTGCGGGATTATGGCAATACCTGAGCAGCGGGAAAGGGACAAACCAGGCCCAGCAAACACCAGTACTTGCCAACAACAATCAAGAACCTGATTCCTCCACCTTAAACCCACAAGAAGCCCAGCCCTCAAGCAGTGTATCGGCCCCGCGCAACACGCAACAGCAAGCTCTCAAGGATGAAGCTCCTGCTAATGCAATTCACCCCGGTAAATCGTATGCAGATGATCATAGAATGTTGGCCACAACCCGCAATAGGGCTAATGGAGGCCCGGGAACTACATCAAACAAAGCTTTGTCAGCACCGATTGGGCAGGAGGGCACGATGGCATTCAACCAGGCCCGTAACAGAAGCGATCAACGTGTAACAGGGGATCAGCCCCGAAATACTGTTGAACCTAAGCCAGCCGACAAAGTGAATACCACTGAACCGGCCGTTAGCACAGACACAACCCTGGTAAACAATTCAGCTGATATTAGTTCAAACACACCCGTTAAGCCATTACCAACAAATGATAGCCTTACCATAACACATGCTACAAAGCCGGGCGCTGCCAGCAAAAACTCAAAAACGGCCGGCTGGAAAAAGAGAATCGACGTTTACGCCGGCGCCAGTGATAATGTAAACAACATCAGGCTTATCAGCGGGCAATCATTCCGGCAAGACATGTTATCGCCCGGCGCAAGTTCCGGTAATGCAGCTCCGGCCGTAGTGCAACCACTTCAATACCGCGCAAAAATCTCCGGTGGCATCGGGGTTTCTTTTGAAAAGGCGCTCTCAAAGCGATGGAGCATTGGTGCCGGACTTAACTATCATTATTACGCCGTAAGCACAACAGTTGGCGATCGTAAAGACTCGATTGCAAATGTCAGCGACTTTTCTTTTAACAATTCTACCACCGTGTATTCGTATTACCGCCCGGGACGATCCACCACGGTAGGCAACCAATATCATTTATTATCCATGCCGGTAGATCTTTTATACCGGGTGAACCGCAATGCTGAAAGGCCGCTGCAACTGGCTATGGGAATTAGCCCGGCTTACCTGATTGGCTCAAAAGCCATTTACTACAACCGTACGCAACGGACTTATTATCGTGAAGACGAGCAATTCAGAAAGTTTCAGCTCATGTTCCAGGCCGGTCTTGATTACCCTGTAATTACGGGCAAGTCGATACAGCTAAATATGGGACCTGTAATGCGTTATGGCTTGTTGAACCTGACGCGTGCGGCGGCAAATACAAAGGAGCATCTATTTTTTGTTGGCATAAGAACAGGCTTATCATTTTAAATACAAAACTCAATTTACAACGTATGAAAAAGATTTTTTACCAGCTAAAATGCTGCTTTGCAGTTGTGCTGTTCGCTAGTATACTGCCGGGCTGCCTCAAGGATACCTGTACCCAAAAATACACGCTCTATTATCCTGTTTATAAAACCTCAGGCGAAGTTCGGTCGAATATCAAAAGCAATGGTGCACGCGACATTAAAATACCGGGTAAGTTGTTTGTATTTGGCAATTACATCTTTTTAAACGAAGTAGATAAGGGCATTCACATCATTGACAACAGTAATCCTGCAGCACCTGTAAATAAATACTTCATCGACATTCCGGGTAATATGGACCTTGCTGTAAAGGGTAATACGTTGTATGCCGATCTTTATACCGACATGGTTACGCTCGATATCAGCAACCCGCAACAGGTAGTAGTTAAAAAGATCATTGACGACGCTTTTCCATTTCGCCGCTATTCGAACGGATTTATTTCCGACACTGCTAAGATCATTGTAGACTGGGTGGCAAAAGACACCATGGTAACCGTTGATTGCGGAGCGCGCACATGGCGTAGCGGGCGTTTTGATATGCTTGCCATGAATAGCTCATTCTCCTCGGCAAGTGCAGCTCCTGCCACCCAAGGTGTAGGTGGTTCTATGGCGCGCTTTACAATCTTAAACAACTACCTGTATACCGTTACCGACAATGTTTTAAACTCGTTTAATATCTCGCAGCCGCAGGAGCCCGTATTCTCCAGCAAGGTTAACCTCACCTGGGGCATCGAAACCATTTTTCCTTTTAAGAACAACCTGTTCATTGGGTCAACTACCGGTATGTTTATCTATGGCACGAGCAATCCCGCACAGCCGAATTCGCTGGGTGCGTTTACACACGCCAGAACCTGTGATCCGGTAATTGCCGAAGACAATTATGCATTTGTAACACTTCGTTCAGGCAACACCTGCGGCGGCTTTACCAATCAACTTGATGTTGTTAACATTCAAAACCTGATGAGTCCGAAACTCGTGAAAAGCTATAGCCTTCATAATCCATTTGGCTTATCGAAAGATGGCAACGTGCTGATCATATGTGATGGTAGTGCTGGCCTAAAGGTTTTTGATGCTACGGATATCAACTCACTTAAACTTGCGCAAACCATATCAGGCATCGACACCTATGATGTAATTACGCAAAACGGGCGGGCAATCGTTGTAGCAAAAGACGGTTTATACCAATACAGCTACACCATGCCAACCAACCTCAAGCTTCTCAGTAAAATCACCTATCAATAAACTAATCATGTTTAATCGCATAACAGGCACGTGTGCATTATGTCTATTGATATTGCCTGCCATATCGCAGTTGCAAAAGCAACCGGCTAAATTAACGTTTGCATCAATAAACCAGGTTGGTTTGCTGGTGGGCGGCCGTGAGTCGTCTACTATACAAACCATCAATGGCGTAAGGCTAAACAAGTGGCAAGCAGGAATAGGAACAGGAATAGACTTTTATGGACAAAGATCGGTGCCGCTTTTTTTAGATATTCGTCACCATTTTAAACAAAACGGAAGTAAGCCTTTCGTATATGCTGATGCAGGTGTTAACTTCCAATGGTTAAACCATATCCAGGACGAAATGCAAGGTTTCCCCGAGTCGAAAGCGGGACTGTTTTATGAAGGTGGAGTTGGCTATTACCTGCCGGTGAAACGACAATGGGATGTTTTGTTCAGCATAGGTTACAGCTACAAAAGAATAAAGGATGATATCATAAGCAACCGCTTTGTGCCAATTCGTTTTATACCTGTAGAAACACGCGAAGAACGTACAAGTGTTTACCGACGATGGGCGGTTAAGTTTGGATTTAGAATATAAAAAAGAGCCGGCGTTTTTTGCGCCGGCTTTTGTTTTTTAAGGGAGAGAAGAGAGGGGATATATATGGAGTGATTTTGCTTTTATTTATGTTGAATGCTAAGCTTTACATGGTATCGGTAAATCATTTGAGAAGCTATTCGTTTGGACCCGGCTACTATAACACTTATGAAGCATCGTTGCCCGCCCGGAGGAACATTGTTCGGACGGGCGTCGCACTCTTGTACCGCAACTTCGCTATGGAGCCGATGGTATGTTAATGGATCAAAAGAACGACATACAAGAGGGGACTGAAATATTGTACGCTCCCGTTGAAACCCTGTAAGGTCTACCTTACTTTTTAATCCATTAGTTCACGTTACAACTTTACAAATTCAACCCGCCTGTTTTGTGCTTTTCCTTCTTTTGTTTTGTTATCCGCAACCGGTTGCGAAGCACCTTTGCCATCGGTTTGTAACCGCGCTTCTTCTATTCCAAATTCTTTAACCAGTAAGTCTTTTACTGCAGCTGCACGCTGTTTAGATAGCTCGAGGTTTGCGTTTGCATCGCCATCGTTGCTGGTGTGACCAATCACTTTTATTTTAACACCTGCATTTTCTTTTAGCACACCTGAGATCTCTTTTACTACACCATACGACTCTGGCTTAATTACCGCACTTTGAAAATCAAATAATATTCCTGTTGTGCTAAACTTGCCTTCTTCGATTAGCTTATGGCGTGTGTCGGGTACACCTGTTGCGAGTTTGATGTTTTTGAGAAACAAACCAACCTCTTCGTCTTTGTAATTTGATCCTTCCATTTTAAATACAAGCTGGTTCATGGTGTCGCCGATGTTTACAGCTCGTGGAATGTCGAACACCTTTGTATCGTTTACCCAAAGTCTGAAGCGTGTTTTTTGTACCTGTACCGCAAAGTGAACAACCTTGTTAAATGCATCCGTGTAGTTATCAAGTGGTAAACGTGCGCTGGAAAACTGGTGCTGCCTCAACTTATAACTTTGTAAAGCTGCACCTGCATTGCTGCCAGGGTGTATGTCTACCTCTACGGAGTTATATCGGGTGTGCTCTTGAAGAAATTTATTGTCGGCTGGTTCATCTGTTGCGGAACTAAATATACCAAACGTAAAACTCGGAAGCAGGTAGCCGCTAAGCTTTGGTTTGAAATAATAAATCATATCAAATTCTGCGGTGTAATTTTCACCAAGGCTTTTTGTATTACCGGTGAGATAGGTATTGCCCTGGAAGATGCGTAGCCATTTACCCTCTTTATTTTCTATCGTCATTACTTCACCTTTACCACTCGAGTTCCAGTTAACAGGTAGCTCGCCTACAACATCCTGGGCAAAGTCTTCGGTGTACAATACCTTTTCACCTGGTACAAAGTCGAATTTGGAATATGCCTTTATGCCTGCTGGCTCTGCTTTGGTTTTTTCTTCTGTCTCAACTGCTTTTGTGGACGACTCTTCTTTTGCAGTTGGCTTGGGCTGATTTTTTCCTTCTGCCTGGTCAAGGGCTTTGTCGATGGCTTCGTCGGCCTTACTGTTGAGTCTTTGATTGGCTTTGTATTTGGCACGCTCAAGCATTCCTTTCAATTGAGCTTGCATGGTAAATGGCATTGTGCAGATAAAGGCTGCAACCAGAATTTTCTTCATGTTATTCGTTTGGTTTCTTTGATAGTGATTGTTAGGGTTAAAGGTTTGGAGCTTCGAATACAGCCTGCATTTAAACCCGTTAAAGCATTTGATTACTAAATTGTGCATCAGCAATAACTATCACAAAAATAGATTTGGGGCTGTCCAGTGGCAATCACATTTATATGTGAAATTGATCGCGACTGGTTGAACACAATTGTAATAGCTGCAATAACTTAGTTCTTACCTCACAGTGAATCCGGCAGTTATTCGTCGTTTGTTGGGAGCGGGAGCATCGCTGTGATTAGGGGTGTGGGATAGCAAAAAAAAAAACTGCCTTGTTTAAGACAGCTTATTAGCTTGATTCTATCGGATATAGTTGTTGCTTAGTGTGTGTTATGTATATCAGAGGTAAAAATGATTGCTGATTACCCAGGTTTTAGCGTCGAAGTATTCCTTTACTTCTGTTGTTTGTACCTGTTTGTGAAATTGCTTTGGCTTTTGCCGGCATACCACAGTTGAGTTGGTGTGAATTGTCAGTACCAAACACGGTAGAAGTGCGATTGATTTATAAAGCTGTTTCATAATGCAGTTGTCAATACCAAAAATACCTGTATTCCGTTGCTGAGACAATCACATAAACATGTGAACAAGAAATACAACTCTAAAAGGCAAGGGGTAAAGACTAAAAGTTTGAAACTAGCGAGATGCAGTATGCGCAGTCGGGTACTGCTATTGATGTACAAGATCGCAAACTGTATAAAGATGAGGAACAAAATATCACCAAATGTCGCTCTTGCACGCCACAACTTGGGTTGGTTAAACAAGAGTCAAAGTATAAGTGAATGTCAATTTACGATCCCGAAAGATGCTCGTTAGCATTGCTGCAGTATAGCTGAGGGCTCGCGCAACTGTCCAGCATTAAAGCCTCAATTACTCAATAAATTTAAGGTTCCGTCTTATGCCGGCATATTTACTTCGCTTTAGTGGTGAGTTTTTGAAAACGGCCTTAAAAGACTCTTCGGTCAGGTCTTCCCAATCCTGCTTATTAAAGTTTAGGATAGCCGGAATTGGGGCAAACTCCAGGTTGCTGTTTGGACTACTGAACCGGTTCCATGGGCATACGTCCTGGCATACGTCGCAGCCAAACATCCAGTCGTTGAACTTTCCCTTCATTTCTTCAGGAATAATAGCGTCTTTAAGTTCTATGGTAAAATAGCTGATGCATTTGCTGCCATTAACCACTTTGTTTTCCTGTATCGCACCGGTGGGGCAAGCATCAATACAGCGCGTACAACTTCCGCAGAAATCTTTTGCAAAGGGATCATCATACTCAAGTTCCAGGTCGACAATTAAAGTTGCAATAAAGAAAAACGAACCCGATTGTTTATTTAGCAGGTTGCCGTTTTTGCCAATCCAGCCAAGCCCACTTCTAACAGCCCAGCTTCGTTCCAATACCGGCGCACTGTCAACAAAACCCCTTCCATTGATTTCGCCAACTTCCGACTGCAGCCTAACCATAAAGTCCCGGAGCTTCTCCCGGATTACTTCGTGGTAGTCTTTACCATATGCATATTTTGCAATCTTTGGAGCAGCAGGCGATTGTTGCTGTTCAGGAAAATAATTGATTAATAAGGTAATTACGCTTTTGGCGCCCGGTACAATCCTGGTTGGGTCAACCCGCAGGTCGAAATAATTCTCCATGTACTGCATTTTGCCATGCATTCCATTCATCAGCCATTTTTCCAGCCGGCGCGCATCATCGTCCAGAAATGCTGCCTTAGCTATTCCACAATAGCTAAAGCCCAGTTCTTTTGAAAGTTTTTTGACGATTATGGTATAATGTTGCACCAACCTTTACTGGTTTACCTTATAAAGTATATTTCTCTTATAATATCATTACGCACTTTTCGTTTTGGTACTGCAAACCCTAAACCTAAAAAACCGATGAAGAATTTCATGGTAGGAGTCATGTCTTGCCTTTTTCTAACCACCGCAATCCATGCAGACGCGCAAAGGCCAAATATAAAATTTGGTGATGTCAAACCGGGCGATTTCGCTGCAAAACTTTCACAAATCGACAGCAACGCAAATGCAATTGTCCTCTCCGACATTGCTTCTTCAAAATATGAAGGAGATAATAAAGGAGGGTTCTCCATTATTTTTAAGCGGCACACCCGTATACGGATTATGAACCGGAATGGCTTCGACGTAGCCAGCATCAGTTTGCCCATCTACGCTTCAGGCAATCTGGAAGAGGAAATTATAAACCTTAATGCGTCCACCTTTAATCTTGAAAATGGGGCGGTATCGGAAACCAAACTTGAAAAGAATGCCATCTATAAGGACAAATACAACAAGAACTATACGATCCGTAAGTTCACCATGCCCAATTTAAAGGAGAATTGTATCATCGATATCAAATACACGCTTAAGTCTCCTTATGAACGCGACCTCAGGTCATGGCAGTTCCAGGGGGAGTATCCTGTGCACTGGAGCGAATACGACATAACCGTTCCCACGGTATACGAGTTTGTAACTTTTCGGCAGGGCTATCATCCATTTGCGGTAAATACTGCTAAAACAAGTGAAGAAACCTATAACATTCTTCTACCGGGAACAAGTGCGTCGGATAGGAGTGAAACCATAAATTTCCGTTCTACAATCGTTAACAGTGTTTGGGCAATGGAAAATATTCCGGCACTAAAAAAAGAAAATTATACCTCTACCCTCAAGGATCACGTGAGCAGGGTCGACTTCCAGTTGTCTAAAATCAGGTATCCTGAGACCCCGGTAAAACAGGTTATGAGCAGTTGGACAACCGTAGCAGAGGAGATGATGAAAGATCCTTTATTTGGTGAGGGACTCACGAAAAATCTCGGCTGGCTCGACGATGAACTAAAAAATGCGGTGGCCGGCGCCACAACCGATCTCGAAAAGGCGCATAAGATCTACGACTTTGTTCGGGATAATACCACCTGTACTGATCATGATGCGAAGTACCTTAGTAACCCCTTACGTAAGGTATGGCAATCGAAAACAGGTAATGTTGCCGATGTTAACCTGCTGCTCACCGCTATGTTGACCCGCCAGGGCTTTGAGGCTCACCCGGTGTTGTTGAGTACACGTGAAAACGGAAAAGCATACGAGGCTTACCCGATTATGGATAGGCTGAACTATGTGGTTTGCCAGGTTAAGGTGAATGATGCGCCTTACCTGTTAGACGCTTCTCACAACAAACTGGGTTTCGGTAAACTGCCCAGCGATTGCTACAACGGTTATGCGCGTATTATAGACGTACTACCTGCCCTTATCGACCTTAAAGCCGACTCCCTTGATGAAGCAAAGGTTACCAGTGTTATTGTGGTGAATGATGAACAATCGGGCATGACAGGCTCGTATTCATCTATACTTGGTGACAATGAGTCGTATAATCTTCGCGAAACTATGGTGAAGACTACCAAAGAAGACTACTTCAAAAAGGTTAAAAGCTCCTTCGGTATGGACGTCGAGCTTACTGGGTCTGAAATTGAAGCACTCAAAACCTATGACGAACCCATTAAAGTGAAGTACGATTTCAAGATGGATTTCAGCGAGGACCTGATATACCTGAACCCGGTGTTTTCGGAAGGGTATAAAGACAATCCTTTCAAAGCTGCAGAACGGTCTTACCCGGTCGAGATGCCATTTAAAATAAATGAGACTTTTGTTTTGCGCATGGACATACCAAAAGGTTATAAGGTGGAAGAATTGCCTAAGTCAACAAGGGTAAAATTAAACGATAATGAGGGTATGTTCGAGTACCTGGTGAGTGGTATTGATGGGGTATTACAATTGCGGTCCGTTGTCAAGTTGAACCGTGCGACTTTTTTACCCGAAGATTATCAGTCACTCCGCGATTTTTTTGCTTACGTAGTCAAGAAGCACGGTGAGCAAATAGTTCTCAAGAAGATTAAATCATAAACATGAGAAAACTGCTTTTTTTATTGTGCTGTATACCCGCTTGTGTTGAGGCGCAAACTTATGCGGTGGCGAACATTCCCGACTCGCTGCAGGCAAATGCGCGGGCGATCAAACGAAGTGAGTCCATAAGGATGACGGTGAAGTCCGCTTCTAAAGCTATAATCCGCCACAAGTATGCTATTACGGTAATGAATGAGGATGGCCTTCGCTATTCGGGTTATTCCGGCTATTACGATAAGATGATCAGGATCAATGAAATTGATGGCAAGCTCTTCGATGCATCCGGTAAGGAAATTAAATCCGTGAAGAAAAAGGATATTACCGACCGCTCGCAGGATGACGACATGAGCCTGATTACCGATGGACGGATTAAGCAACACCGGTTTTACTCTACCAGTTTTCCTTACACGGTAGAGTATGAAGATGAAATTGAGATGAACGGTATTTTCAACCTTGAAGATTGGATGCCGATACCAGCACAGAAATACGCCTTACAGCAAAGCAGCTTTACGGTGGAAGTGCCGGCAGACTACGGTCTAAGGTTCAAGCAATTTAATTATGCGGGCGCCCCGGTCGTAACAAATTCAGGCAAAACCATAACTTACCAATGGGAGCTAAAGAATGTTCCCGGTTTTGTAAGTGAGCCGTTTCAACCCGATGTCTCCCAGGTGCTTCCACATGTAATGACGGCACCGACCAAATTTGAATTTGGTGGCTACCAGGGAGATATGAGTACCTGGCAGGGACTGGGAAAATACATTTCGAGCCTTTATGTTGGACGCGATGCATTGCCGGAGAACGTTAAAGCCGACATCCACCGTCTGACCGATGGAATTAGCGACAGGAAGCAAAAGATCCGGCTGATTTACGAGTACATGCAGCAAAATACACGGTATATTTCTATTCAGCTGGGAATTGGTGGACTGCAGCCGTTTCCGGCAACCGATGTGGCAACAAAAAAGTACGGCGACTGTAAAGCCTTGTCCAATTATATGGTTAGCCTGTTGAAAGAAGTGGGTATCTGGGCTAACAATGTTATTATTACAGCAGGTGAAGGGGAAAGGGGCCTCCTCGAAGACTTTCCTGCAAACTACTTTAACCACGCTGTAATGTGTGTTCCGGATGCAAAAGATACGATGTGGCTGGAATGCACAAGTCAAACGGTAAGTGCCGGCTATATGGGCGGGTTTACCGGGAACCGAAAAGCCCTTTTTATTGCCGACGACGGCGGCCATGTGGTGTCGACACCGGCTTACAAAGCAAAGGATAACCTGCAGATCAGGAGTATCATGGGAGCAATAAACCCGGACGGACACCTGGCTGTTGATGTAGCGACCCACTTTACGGGACAGCAACAGGAAAGGGTTCACGGGCTTGTACATGGAGCAACAGAAAAGGAGCGTGAGGAGTTTCTCAATGAGGCCATAAGTCTGCCAACCTACAAATTGGAAAAATTCAATTATGTTGAAACAAAAGGAATAATCCCAGCAATGGACGAATACCTGAAAATTTCAGCTCCGAACTATGCAGCCGTTTCGGGCAAACGGATCTTTGTTATGCCCAACCTCTTCAATCGGAATGGAACAAAGCTTCCCACCGATAAGCCTCGCCGGTTTGATATCTTGCTGGATTATCCTTACCAGGACGTGGATTCCATTAACCTTGCTATTCCGAATGGCTACGAGAGTGAAGCAGTACCCAAGGACGTCTCGCTAAAAACAAAATTTGGATCTTATAGCATTAGTTTTAAGCTCAACGGTAATTCGATAGCTGTGGTACGGGTGTCGGAAAGAAATGCAGGGCTTTTTCCTGCAACAGACTATGCAGCGCTGGTGAGTTATTACGAGGAGATCTACAAAGCTGATCGCTCCCGGTTTGTGCTTGTAAAAAGAGATGTGACGCCTTAGGAATTATTCGTACTGTGCGCACCTATGCGAGCTTCAACCGATTGAACTTATGCTATAACAAACAACCACCCTGACCGGGTGGTTGTTTGATTCAGGTCTCCACCATTGGTACCTTTTCACTTTTTCTTGCAGGTATATTCAGCGGCAAAGGTTTCTTTACGCCACGTCTTATCCTGCCTCATACAAAGCATTGAGGAGCCGGTAAAAATTGCATGAAATCCGCTGTGGTACTGACTTTGCAGCAGATCAGCGATTGATCATGTGCCAGAATTTCCTGATTATGCAGTTGGTTAGGCTTTTGTTCAATGAGGTTACCTCCTTTAGCACGATGGTTCAAACAATATTGGGCAAATTGGAGGGGAGAGGAGGATGGCAGGTTCGTCACGGTAACAGAGGTTTAATCAATATTTCCTCCCCGATAAGCATCATTGCCAACATTTTCAAACCTAAAAATCATTAAGTATGAACATGAATAATTATACGATAAAATCACAGGAAATCATCCAGCAGGCGCAGCAGGAAGCTTTCAATAACGGCAACCCCAATATTGAAACGAATCACTTGCTGAAGGCTTTACTAAAGGATGATGACAGTCCTGTAGATTTCCTTCTAAAAAAGAACAATGTAAACGTTGGGTTTATTACAGGCAAGGTTGATGAAGCGATAAAAAAACTACCCAGAACGTCGAATGGAGAACCGGCACAATCCGTGAGCCGCGACCTTAATAATGCCTTGCTGAAAGCAAACGCTTCCATCAAGACCTTCAAAGACGAGTTTGTCAGCGTTGAACACCTGCTGCTTGGATTGTTACAGGTCAACGACGACGTTTCACGTTTATTGAAAGACGCTGGTCTCGACGAGAAAGGATTGACCGCCGCCATCAAAGACCTTCGTAAGGGTTCAACCGTAAATTCTCAAACGAGTTCCCAACAATATAATGCGCTCCAGAAATATGCCCGCAACCTGAACGATATGGCCAGGGCAGGCAAACTTGACCCGGTTATTGGCCGTGATGAAGAGATCCGCAGGACCTTGCATATCTTATCCCGCCGGAGCAAAAACAATCCTATTCTTGTTGGTGAGCCTGGTGTTGGTAAAACAGCCATTGCAGAAGGATTGGCTCATCGTATTGTCAATGGCGACGTACCTGAAAACCTGAAGAGCAAAATCATTTTCGGCCTCGATATGGGCCAGTTAATCGCCGGGGCTAAATATAAAGGTGAATTCGAGGAGCGACTTAAGAGTGTGGTTAAAGAAGTTGCCGATAGTGATGGTGAAATCATTCTTTTCATCGATGAGATACATACCCTCGTCGGAGCAGGTGGTGGCGAAGGCGCGATGGATGCTGCAAACATTCTTAAGCCGGCACTTGCACGTGGTGAGCTCCGGGCCATTGGCGCAACTACGCTCAATGAGTACCAAAAGTATTTTGAAAAGGATAAAGCACTTGAGCGACGCTTTCAAAAGGTGATGATCGATGAGCCGTCAGTTGAAGATGCAATCTCAATACTTCGTGGATTAAAAGATCGTTACGAAACCCACCACCACGTACGCATAAAGGACGAAGCCATTATCGCAGCGGTTGAGTTGAGCCAGCGGTACATGACCGACCGCTTTTTGCCGGATAAAGCCATTGACCTGATTGACGAAAGTGCGGCTAAACTGCGACTCGAAATGAACAGTATGCCCGAGGAACTGGACAAACTGGAAAGAAGTATTCGCCAGCTCGAAATAGAACGGGAGGCGATTAAACGCGAGAACGACGAAGACAAGTTAAGACAACTATCAATAGAGATCAGCAATCTTTCAACTGAACGCGATACCCTGAAAGCGAAATGGCAGCAGGAAAAAGACCTCGTTGAAAAAATACAGAATGCAAAAGCTGAGATCGAGAATTTAAAGCAACAGGCGGAGCAGGCAGAACGTAATGGTGAGTATGGTAAGGTTGCAGAAATCAGGTATGGCCGCGTTAAAGAACAGGAACAGATCATTGCAGAGTTCTCTGAAAAACTTGAGGAAATCAGTGAAAACAAAAGATTGCTGAAGGAAGAAGTGGACTCAGAAGATATTGCTGATAACGTTGCGAAATCAACAGGTATTCCGGTTGCCAAGATGATGCAGAGCGAGCGTATCAAATTGCTCCACCTTGAAGAAGAACTACATAAGCGCGTAGTGGGCCAGGATGAGGCAATTGAAGCAGTTGCCGACGCGATAAGGCGCAGCCGTGCTGGCTTGCAGGATCCCAAACGTCCAATTGGTTCATTCATCTTCCTTGGAACAACCGGTGTGGGTAAAACTGAACTTGCTAAAGCGCTGGCAGATTACCTGTTCGATGATGAAAGCATGATGACCCGTATCGACATGAGTGAATACCAGGAAAAACATACGGTAAGCAGGTTGGTCGGTGCGCCTCCGGGATATGTGGGATATGATGAAGGTGGGCAGCTTACTGAGGCCGTTCGTCGCAAGCCATACAGCGTAGTACTGCTCGATGAGATCGAAAAAGCACATCCTGATGTTTACAATGTTTTACTACAGGTATTGGATGATGGCCGTTTAACCGATAACAAGGGTAGGGTGGTAAACTTCAAAAACACCATCATCATTATGACCAGCAACCTGGGAAGTTCCGTTATCCAGGAAGCTTTCGAAAATGTTACAGAAAGCAACAAAGAGCAGGTTGTTGAAAGTACAAGGGCTGAATTGTTCAACTTACTAAAGCAAACCATCCGTCCTGAGTTTTTAAACAGGATAGATGAAGTGATCATGTTCCAGCCACTGATGAAAAATGAGATTAAAGGTATTATTAAGATACAGCTGCAGAACTTAAAGTCGCTGGTGGCCCAGAATGGTATCAACCTCGAGTTCAGCGATTATGCCCTGGATTACCTGGCCGAAAACGGTTACGATCCACAGTTTGGTGCAAGACCCCTAAAAAGGCTGATCCAGAAGGAGATCATCAATCAGTTGAGCAAACGTATACTTGCTGGTGACATCGACAAGAATCACCCGGTGTTGGTTGACGTTTTCGATGGGGTGGTGGTATTTAGAAATGATGTTCCTGATAAAGTTATGCAGTAACAAACAATGAATAAAAAAGGGGCACGCCAATCGCGTGTCCCTTTTTTTATGCCTTTTACTTCAGTTCAAAAGTTACATTCACTTCAAACTGGTATTTAATTTTTTTAAAATCGATGGTGGGCGCAGCCTGATCACCAGCAAAACCTTCCGTTTTCATCATTGCGTTTGAGTACACCCGGGGAGCGTGATAACCGATTTCACTTGGATCGTTAATCATGATTGGTTTACCTACGCTTTCACCAAGCGAACCAGCAAGGTATACCGCCTTATCTTTTGCTGCTTTCATTGCTTCCACTTTGAGCTGCTTTTTTAGCTCGGTCATTTTACTGTGCGAGACCTTCGCAATGAAGAAATTCTGGGTTGCCTCGTCATCTAGTTTATCAACCAGTTCATCCATTTTTTTGCTATTGCTGAGTTTTACCAGGTAGCTGATGGTTGCCATCATATCCGGGTTCTTCTTACGATTCTTCTTGTACCACCATGGGTTACCATCGTAACCAGAATAACCCTGCACGCTAATGTTTGTATCCGGTATTCCAAGGCTGATCACCGCTTTGATAAACCTGTTTTTTATCGACTCAATGTCTACCTTGCCGGCGCCTTTTTTATCGTACTCCCGAAGGTCTACCTGTACAAAAATTTCGTCCGGAACAATCTCCATCTCTGCCATCCCTGAAACATTGATTGTTCTTTGCCTGGTTGTGTTCTCGGGAGTTTGAGCAATCGCCCCTAACATGCCGGCCATAAATGCCATACTAATAATTATCTTCTTCATAGTATAAGTTTGTTTTCCTGATTCGTGTAATGTGGGCATTACATAATGGCATAAATATATTACTCTGTAATTAACAATATGTTTACATTCCTTATTTTGCACACCCTATTAAGCAAAAATTGATAGCCAAATTCAAGTGTAATGAGTTCATTTGTAGAGAAGTTAAAGCACATAAGACTGGTAAGATCGGCCGTTTATGCGTTGGTTGGTGTTGTCAGTTACCCGGGTTTGGCGATCATCAACAAATTGAAAATACAAGGAACGGAACACCTCGAAAACCTGCCTAAAAAAAATGTGCTTTTTGTAAGCAATCACCAGACGTATTTTGCTGATGTGATTACTTTTCTACACATATTCGCAGCAGTAAAATGGCGGAAGCGGAACCGCCTTGGTGTTCCTTACTACCTGTTAAACCCATTTACAAACGTCTATTATGTGGCTGCTGAAGAAACAATGAAAGGCAGTTGGATCAGCAAACTGTTTACCCTTGCCGGCGCACTTACGGTTAAACGAACCTGGCGCGCAGAAGGTACTGAAGTCAGGCGTGGACTTGATCCATCTGACACACGGAAGATCGAAAGGGCGCTCGATAAAAGTTGGGTGATTACCTTCCCCCAGGGTACAACCAAGCCTTTTGCGCCTGCTCGAAAGGGTACCGCTTTTCTGATCAAGAAAAATCAGCCCATCGTGATCCCGGTGGTCATAAATGGTTTTTGGAGAGCCTTCAACAAAACCGGCCTGGCCCTCAAGAAAAAGGGCTCACTGCTTACCATCCGCATTAAAGAACCTCTGGTGATTGACTATTCGCAGCCTGCCGAGGTTATACTCGAACAGGTGATGGATGCCATAGAGCAAAGCAAACGTTTTATGATGAAAGGAAAACACCATGTCATCAATAAAATGGACAAATGAGGAGATTTAATAATGTAAAATTCAACATTAAAAATGCAAAAAAGGGACTCCTGCACACGGCAAAGTTTGGTGCACCTATATTGACTTAGTCCAAGCAACGTTTCAACTGATCAACCTTTCGACTGATTAACTTCCCCTCCGCAATCCCGTTCTCAGCGGTGAGAAAAATGTAAAATGAAATACGAGCGGGTCGTCTGCGAACCACTCAACTGATCAACCTATCAACTGATCAACTCTACTAAGCGCCACTCCCCATCTCCCGTTCTCTGCGGCGTGGGGAAAATGTAAAATGCAAAATGTAAAATGAAAAAGTGCGCCTGCACGGGAAAGCATTGTTTTGCAAACCAGAAGGTGAGTCGTCTGTGAACCACTCAACTGATCAACCTTTTAACTGATCAACATTCCCTCAGCGCCACCTCCGCTTCTCCCGTTCTCTGCGGCGTGGGGAAAATGTAAAATGCAAAATGTAAAATGAAAAAGTGCGCCTGCACGGGAAAGCATTGTTTTGCAAACCAGAAGGTGAGTCGTCTGTGAACCACTCAACTGATCAACCTTTC
>NZ_SMSK01000002.1:343242-518569 GCF_004354985.1 Segetibacter sp. 3557_3
GCGGCGTGGGGAAAATGTAAAATGCAAAATGTAAAATGAAAAAGTGCGCCTGCACGGGAAAGCATTGTTTTGCAAACCAGAAGGTGAGTCGTCTGTGAACCACTCAACTGATCAACCTTTCAACTGATCAACTCTACCTCCGCGCCCACCTCCGCCTCTCCCGTTCTCTGCGGTTAGGAAAATGTAAAATGAAAAATGCAAAATGAAAAAAGTGCCCCTGCAGGGTAGAGCATTGTTTTGCAAACCAGAGGATGTGTAGTCTGCAAACCAGGCAACTGATCAACCTTTCAACTGATCAACTTTCCCTCCGCGCCACCTCTGCCTCTCCCGTTCTCTGGGGTTGAGAAAATGTAAAATGCAGAATGTAAAATGAAAAAAGGGACTCCTGCACAGGGGAAACTCTGCTGCACCAATATTGACTTAGTTCCAGGCAACGTTTCAACTGATCAACCTATCAACTTATCAACTCTACCTCAGGGCCACCTCCCCATCTCCCATTCTCTGCGGTGAAGAAAATGTAAAATGCAAAATGTAAAATGAAAAAGTGCGCCTGCACGGGAAAGCATTGTTTTGCAAACCAGAGGATGTGTAGTCTGCAAACCAGTCAACTGATCAACCTTTCAACTAATCAACCTTCCCTCCGCGCCACCTCCGCATCTCCCGTTCTCTGCGGTGAAGAGTCTAATTCGCCAATCCGTAATTCGTAATCCGCGAATTCTTTACCCTTCCGGCACAAACAGTGCCTTCAGTTCACTTGCATCTGCAGGCTTCATTTTTCCACCCAGTATCAGTCGGAGTTGCCGGCGGCGAAGTGCCCCTTCATAAAGTCTTACCTCTTCTTCTGTTTCTGGTTTAAGTTGGGGAACTGCACGAGGTTTTCCATTCGGATCAAGTGCAACAAAAGTGAAATAGGCCTCATTACTTTCATAATGATATTGGTGCAACATGTCCTCTCCCCAAACCTTGATGTGGATCTCCATAGAAGTCGTAAATGCCCTCGACATCTTGGCTTCGATATGAACAAGGTTGCCCAGTTTAATAGGGTTCTTAAAGCTAAGGTTATCTACACTCGCGGTCATGCAGGGCGCATTACAATGTTTTGCCGCAGAAATACTCCCGGCGATATCCATCCAGTACATCAATCTTCCACCCATCAGGTTGCCAAACGTATTGGTATCGTTTGGTAAAACCAGTTCATTCATTACGATAAAGCTTTCACTTGCCAGCCTTGGTTCCATTTTGAAAATTTGCGCAAAGGTATTGTATTGCCATTCCCTTGCATCAATCGATTTCTAGCCGGTTCATCGCGCAAACACTAAGGCAATAAAATGTTAGGGTCGCAATAGCAATTGAGCCGTTAGGACCCCGGGGAAAGGAACGGGGTTTTACTGCTATGATAAGTACCTTCAGTTGCAGGTGGAGAAATCCGCAATCAGTATTTTTCAGCCTTGTCGAGTTGTGCCAGGAACTTCTCTGCATTTTCGAGGTGTGCCTGCTTTTTCTGGTCGCTCATATTATCAAAGGTTCTGATCAGCATGCCAACACGTTGATTGCGCTCCATTACATCCCGGTGTACATGCATAAACCGCCAGAATAAACCATCCCAGGTTTGCTGCCATTCGCCCTTTTGGTAATCACTCATCTTCATAATGTAATTACTTCCACTGATATAGGGTTTGGTCATCATGAGCCCACCATCCGAAAACTGGGTCATACCGTAAGTGTTTGGCACCATTACCCAGTCATAAGCATCGCAATACATCTCCATAAACCAACGGTACACGTCGTCGGGATCGAATTCGCACAACAGCATAAAGTTACCCATCACCATAAGGCGTTCGATATGATGCGAATACCCAATTTGCAGCACCCGTTTTATAACGGTGTCGACAGGTAATATCCCGGTGGTACCTTCCCAGAAACTCTTCGGGATCTTACGCGTGAAGCCCCAGAAATGCCTGGTCCGTTGTTTTCTGCCTTCAAGTACGTAGATGCTCCTGATGTACTCCCGCCAGCCAATAACCTGTCGGAGGTAGCCCTCGAGCGAATTCATCGGAACCGCCAGTGCTTCTGCACTTTCAAGCGCCGCATCAACAATTTGTTGTGGCGTCACCAAGCCAATATTCAAAGCGGGCGTTTGTACACTGTGGTATAAGAAATATTCTTTTTTGACCATTGCATCTTCGTATACACCAAAACGTTGAAAGCGATGATGAATAAAGTCTTTCAACCATTCACGCGCTTCTTCAAAGGTTGTTGGAAAGAAAGAATTGCCACTTTGCTGAATAGGGTCGGCGGTGCCGGTGTTCTTAGCGTAGTGCTGTTTCACATATATCCGCGCTTCACGAACATACTCGTTCTCCTCGGGAAGGTCAACCACTGGAACGGTTTCACTCTTTGGCATTTTCTTGCGGTTCTCTGTATCGAAGGACCATCGGCCGCCAACAGGGCCACCCGTGGGTGTAAGCAGCAGGTTCCGCTTTTTTCGTTGCCATGCATAAAAGTCCGCCTGGAAATACGTCTTTTTCGAATTAAAAAACTCCCTCACCTCTGGAATATTGTTTAGAAAGTTCGGTGTTTGGTATTGCTCAGGAACAATTTTGTGCGTTCGGCAAGCCTTTACGAGCCTGCGTTCAAGCCAGTCGTCGACAACATCAGCAAAGTGCACCTCGCGTACTCCTTCGGCTGCCAGTTGCGGAATGAGTTTCCTGATGTCATTGTTTTCGTTCGTAGACTCGATATAGGTAACCTCAATATTTTTTGCCTCGAGATAGTGCTTGTAGAATTGCATGGAAGCACGGTGCAATACGAGCTTCTGTTGGTGGAAGGAAAATTGATCGAAAAACAACCATTCTTCTACAATTACCACCCGCCGGTCAGGTCTGATTGCCGGGTGATCTTCGAACAACTGGTGCGGAAAAACAAGGGTGACGGATGGCGCCATAAGTAGCTTTTTTTCCTTAACAGGGCAGATATTATAATGTTCATCTACAATCAGGGCGTTTTTTCGTCCGGGCCAAACGACAGCATCCGTACCCGGTATCGAACCCTTTTTGTATTCCGTATGTTTATCATATAACGCCTTTTAGCAAGGGCGCAATAATTGTTTACTTATCAAGTTCTACCGATATTCGCACATCATTCACTTTGCATGAATATATCCTTCGACAATACGGAAAATGCATTTGCCTACAAAACCAATAAGCAATTAAAGAAATCCCGGTTTCTTTTCAAAACAATGAGTTACTGGCTGCTGGCAAAAGCAGGTGTGAGGCTAACCCCTATAATCATGAAGCTTGGCCTTCCGATCAAAGGATTGGTGCGTAAAACCATATTTAACCAATTTGTAGGCGGTGAGACATTGCAGGAAACTGCAGGTGTTGGTAATGTGCTGGAAAAATATGGTGTACAGGTGATTTTGGATTACGGGGTCGAAGGAAAGGAAGGCGAAGAGAATTTCGATCAGGCTACCCGTGAATTTATTAAAGTAATCGACTACGCAGCCAGTCAGAAGAATATCCCTTACATCAGCGTAAAAGTTACCGGTATTGCGCGTTTCGACCTGTTGCAAAGACTTAACGAAGCGCCGCGGCTACGATCTGGCATCCACGACAACGAATTTGAAGACCAGGAGTGGGACCGTGTAAGTGAGCGGATGTACCAAATTTGTCACGAAGCAGCCGAAAGAAACATCGGGGTACTCATCGATGCCGAAGAAAGCTGGATACAGGATCCTGTCGACCGGTTAACGATGGAAATGATGGAAGAATTTAACCAGGAGAAGGCCATTGTTTATAATACAATTCAATTGTACCGGCACGACAGGCTCGATTTTCTGAAATTATCCCATCGTATTGCAAAACAGAAGGGGTTCTTGCTAGGGGTAAAACTCGTGCGGGGTGCATACATGGAGAAAGAGCGTTCCCGCGCAGCTGCTAAAGGTTATGTTTGCCCCATCCAGCCTGATAAAGAAAGTACCGACCGGGACTATAATGCGGCGGTAACTTATTCTATAGACCACCTACAGGAGATTGCCGTAATCGTAGCAACCCACAATGAGCAAAGCAACCTCTTGGCGGCACATTTAATGGAGCAAAAGAACATTCCGCATAACCATCCACATGTGCACTTTTCCCAACTTTATGGAATGAGCGATAACATAACATTTAACCTGGCTAAAGAAGGTTTTTCAGTAAGTAAGTACCTGCCTTTTGGTCCGATTGACGATGTTATTCCTTACCTTATGCGGCGTGCACAGGAAAATAGCAGCGTTAGTGGACAAACCGGGCGTGAACTGACCCTGATCGAAAAGGAGATTAAAAGAAGAGGCTAGCCCCATGTAAAAAGGTGAGGGCATCTAAATTTCGTGAACATGAGCCTGGTTTCACAATGATGAGCTCAGAACTCCAGTGGCCAACACCCAAAGCAGTTTCCTTGTAAAAACTTTCAACCAAGCACAATCCGCAATAAGTTTGCAGTTATGCAGCAGTATCACCAGCTTTTAAAGCATATTCTTGAGAACGGGGTAACAAAGTCGGACCGTACCGGTACAGGAACGATTAGTTGTTTCGGTTACCAGGTGCGTTTTCCATTACAGGATGGTTTTCCCCTGGTGACCACCAAAAAGCTGCATGTAAAGAGCATTATCTATGAACTGTTGTGGTTTCTACAGGGCAATACCAACATTGGATACCTTAATGAACACGGTGTAAAAATATGGGACGAATGGGCCGACCAGCAAGGCGAATTGGGGCCGGTATACGGCAAACAATGGCGGAGTTGGGAAGGGGCCAACGGTGTTGTGGTCGACCAGATCAGCGACGTAATCCGGCAACTTAAAACAAACCCCGATAGCCGGCGGATGATCGTAAGTGCATGGAACGTGGCTGAGCTTCCGCAGATGGCACTGATGCCCTGCCATGCATTGTTCCAGTTTTATGTAAGCCCACCGGATAATAAAAGAGGCGAGACAAAGGGCCGGCTAAGCTGCCAGCTTTACCAGCGCAGCGCGGATGCTTTTTTAGGCGTACCATTTAACATCGCTTCATACGCGCTTCTTACGATGATGATCGCCCAGGTTTGTGAGCTCCTGCCGGGTGAATTCATTCATACTTTTGGCGACCTGCACCTCTATAGTAATCATGTGGAGCAGGCCAAAATACAGCTTGAACGAAGTCTATTTCCGCTGCCCCAAATGCGGCTCAACCCTGCAGTAAACAATATTCTCGATTTTAGGTATGAAGATTTTACCCTTGAAAATTACCAGTATCATCCACATATCAAAGCACCGGTTGCTGTTTAACCGAAACAGGGTTTAAGGTCGGGTGGACTTTGGTTCCCGTTTTTTGTTAGCTCTTATTCCTACCATTTTCAATTGCACTTAAATGATCATTTCTCTTCTCGTGGCTGCTTCAACCAACAATGTTATCGGGCATAACAATCAGTTGCCCTGGCATCTGCCTAACGACATGAAGTTTTTTAAAAACACCACCTGGGGAATGCCCGTGATCATGGGACGAAAAACGTATGAATCAATGAAGGGGGAGCCATTGCCGGGGCGTTCAAATATTGTAATCACAAGGCAGAAAAACTGGAAGGCCGACGGGGTTGCAGTAACCAACAACTGGAAGGATGCAATGATGGTTGTAAACGAAACAGACTCAAAGGAGGTATTTGTAATCGGAGGTGGCGAAGTCTTCAAAGAAATCTTTCCACAGGCAAAACGGATATACATCACCCGTGTACACGCCGAAATAGAGGGGGATGTCTTTTTTCCGGAGATCGACAAAAAATGGGAACTTAAAAATAAACGGGACTGCTTTGCCGACGAAAAACATGCTTACGACTACTCATTTGAAACATGGGAGCGCAAATGAGCCCACACCTGGACGGCAGGGCGTAACCAGGAAAGAGCACCCTGATATCCTACCATCCTTCACAGCGTAACAAGCACCGGCTACTTAACGGTAAGCACTTAGTTGAAGCTCAAGTTTTGCCTTTATGGTGTTATGCCATTCCTCTTTTAATATCGACAAAACAATCGAGTCTCTCCGCCCTCCTTCAGGCTTTGGCATATTACTCCTTAGTATGCCCTCAACCTGGCAGCCGATCGATTTCATTGCGGCGATGCTTCGCTTATTATCATTGTCGGCCCTGAACTCCACCCGTTCAGCACCGAGCTGTTCAAAAGCAAACCCGAGCAACAGGTATTTGCAGTTTTTATTTAGCCCGGTGCCATGAAATGCGCTACCATACCAGGTATAGCCCAATTGCATAGTAGACAATGCCGGTTGAATATCATAAAAGCGGGTGCAGCCTGCGTAGCCATTTGCTTTTTTGTCGAAAACGATAAAAGGGTACTCCCTTTGTTGTGCCCTGCCTTCAAAGGCTTGCGCCAGGTATTTGTCCAGGTTTTCTTCGCCCCCGGCACCCTGTAAAGAATACTTCCAAAGCTCGGGCTCATTTAAACTAAACGGCAAATAAAATTCCCGATCCAACGTTTGTAAGGGCCTTAGCAACACCCTGTCGTTTTCAAGTTTGTATTCTTCGTTGAAGTTGAATTGCATAGTAGTACGATTGGACTACAACAATACGTTATTATCAGGGCAGTTTGTTTGCTTAAAAATTGTGATATTGCGCACTTAAATCTTACAACTAAATGTGTGGAATTGTTGGTTATACTGGTCACCGGCAGGCGTACCCTGTTGTTTTAAAAGGGTTGAAGCGCCTTGAATACCGGGGATATGACAGTTCCGGAGTGGCATTACTTAACGGCGACCTGAAAGTTTACAAAAAGAAAGGAAAGGTTTCCGAACTCGAAGAAGCTGTTATTGGGCAGGACCTGCAGGCCAACACCGGCATCGGGCATACCCGTTGGGCAACCCATGGCGAACCCAGCGATCGTAATGCGCACCCTCACCAAAGTGCGAGCGGTACCATAGCTATGATCCACAACGGTATCATCGAGAACTATGCCTCCATTAAGCACGAACTTCAGAATAAAGGTTATGTTTTTAAAAGCGATACCGATACCGAGGTATTGCTGAATTTTATAGAAGACATCAAGCGTAACAACAACAGTTCGCTTGAAGAAGCGCTTCGTATTGCACTTCGCAGGATCGTTGGCGCATATTGCATCCTGCTGGTTGACATTGATGAGCCTGAAACCATCATTGCTGCACGTAAAGGCAGCCCGCTTGTTATTGGTATCGGTAAGGGCGAACACTTTCTCGCTTCGGATGCTTCACCGATCATCGAATACACCAAAGAGGTTGTTTATGTAAACGACTACGAAATTGCCATCATTAAGCCCGATGAACTCGTGCTTAAGAATCTCGGCAACGAAAAGCAGACTCCCTTTATTCAAAAGCTCGATCTTGAACTCGCAGCTATTGAAAAAGGTGGCTACGAACACTTCATGCTCAAAGAAATACATGAGCAACCCGACACCATTTACGATTGCCTTCGCGGACGGCTGTTACATGAGTCCGGCAGCATAACCATGAGTGGTGTTGATAATCATCTTGAGGCACTGACCTCGGCCAACCGCATGGTACTCGTTGCCTGCGGCACCAGCTGGCATGCGGCATTGCTTGCCGAGTACATGTTTGAAGAACTATGCCGGATTCCGGTAGAAGTAGAGTATGCATCAGAATTCAGGTACCGCAACCCGGTTATCAACAGGGGCGACGTTATCATAGCAATTTCGCAGAGCGGCGAAACTGCCGATACCCTTGTAGCCCTCGAAAATGCACGTGAAAAAGGAGCCTTTATCTTCGGGGTTGTAAATGCAGTGGGAAGCAGCATTGCACGCATGAGTCATGCAGGTGCTTATTCGCATGCCGGTCCCGAAATTGGTGTTGCCAGTACGAAAGCTTTTACGGGCCAGTTAGCAGTGCTTGCCATGATGGCCCTGAAAATTGGTTATGCAAAAGGCAGCCTCAACGAGTCACGCTACCTTCAACTTATGAAAGAGCTGGAAGCGATTCCGGAAAAGGTGAGGGAAATATTACAGGACACGTCAAACATCCGGGCCATTGCCGAAAAGTATAAAGATGCAAGTGATTTCCTTTACCTGGGGAGGGGCTACAATTTCCCGATCGCACTCGAGGGCGCATTGAAGTTGAAAGAAATTTCTTACATACATGCTGAAGGATACCCGGCTGCCGAAATGAAGCACGGACCCATCGCACTTGTCGACGAAACACTGCCAGTTGTATTTGTTGCAACAAAAGACTCTTACTACGAAAAAATTGTTTCAAACGTACAGGAGATCAAGGCGAGGAAAGGTATTGTTATTGCCGTTGCAACCGAAGGCGACAGCGTTATTCCCGGCATGGCCGACGATGTTATGTATGTACCCGATGCCGATGAAATTCTTGCGCCTATTCTTAGCGTTGTTCCCCTGCAATTATTGAGCTATTATATCGGTATTGCAAAAGGGCTTGATGTTGATAAACCACGTAACCTTGCCAAGTCGGTAACTGTAGAGTAACCACGCAACAACGGGTACCCATACGCCGGTAATGGCTTTTTTTTGGTTACCAGCAGAAGCGCATTGTTCAACATCGTTGTGTCACTCCCTTGTACGGCAAACCTTTGTTCGGCGGGGCTTACAGCTCAACCTACCTTTAATTGCTATATCGGGAGGAATTCAAGTAAGCAAACGAAACCGGAAATACCAAAAGCTACGCTGTTTAGTCAGCAACTCATATCCCCTATGAAACGCTTTGCAAGCTATTGCTGCAGATCTTTGTTCCTCGTAACTGTATAACCTGCTGATGCGGGAAAAAGAACTTTCCTGTGTACAACCAACGTTATTGAATTGCCGTCTCTAAACGGGAGTGAAAGTTCAGGTGCACGCCCTTATAGGCATTGGTTTGCCGGCGCGGTGCAGGAGATTGCAATTTTGTTATGACCGTTAAATGATGCAAATTATGGGTGCTGCCACCAATATAATAAAGAAGAATTCAATGGCTTCGTTAGGCTACAATTTTGTGGCGCCACACTACATTCCAAAGGGAAAGGACGAATATTATTTACGCAATGCACAAAACCTTAATGGAGTAAACCACCGGCAACTTTCTGCATTTGAAATTGAGGTGCTTGTTCGAAACCGAAACACTTCCGACAACTGGAACAACATATTGGTTTCCGACGCTTTTAATCCTGAGCTGGTTAAGAATTGCAAATTTTTCGGGCTCGTTCGAATTGGCAAACTCGAGCAGTTCTGCCTCGAATTCAGCGACCTGAAAGTGCCGGTTGGATTATACAATTCTACCATCATCAGTTGTGATTTTGGCGACAACGTAGTAATCGACAACGTAAATTACCTTTCACATTATATTATTGGCAGCGAAGTGATCGTGGTCAACGTAAATGAGTTGGTCACTACCGATTTTGCCAAGTTTGGTAATGGGCTCGTTAAGGACGGCGAAGAAGAAAGCCTGCGCATCTGGTTGGAACTTTGCAACGAAAACGGGGGCAGAAAGATTATTCCTTTCGATGGCATGTTGGCTGGTGATGCTTACCTATGGACCAAGTACCGCGACGACTTACCCTTACTCGAAAAGTTCAAACAGTTTACAGAAGCAAAAGGAGATAAGCGCCGGGGCTATTACGGTAAGATTGGTGATCGTACCGTTATCAAGAATTGCAAGATTATCAAAGACGTGATGATCGGGAGTGATGCATACCTCAAGGGCGCAAATAAGTTGAAGAACCTGACCATCAACTCAGGACCTGAAGGTAAGTCGCAAATAGGAGAGGGCTGCGAAATGGTAAATGGTATTGTGGGTTATGGCTGTCGTGCGTTCTATGGTGTAAAGGCCGTTCGTTTTATCATGGCTTCGCACTCGCAGCTCAAGTATGGTGCCCGCCTGATCAACTCTTACCTCGGAAACAACTCAACCATCTCGTGTTGCGAGGTGCTCAATTCACTCATATTTCCTGCACACGAGCAGCACCATAATAATTCATTTTTATGTGCCTCAATGGTAATGGGCCAAAGTAATATTGCGGCAGGGGCTACCATTGGCTCAAACCATAATAGCCGGAGTGCAGATGGAGAGCTGGTAGCGGGACGTGGTTTTTGGCCGGGCTTATGTGTAAGCCTGAAGCACAATTCAAAATTTGCCAGTTACACGATAATTTCTAAAGGCGATTACCCTGCAGAACTTTGTGTTCCCTTTCCCTTCGCGCTTGTAAGCAATAACATCAGCCGCGATGAGCTTGTGTTGATGCCCTGCTATTGGTTTGCATACAACATGTATGCGCTTGCGCGTAACGAAAGAAAATACATTGATCGGGATAAACGGATTGATCGGAAACAACTAATCGAATACGATTACCTGGCACCTGATAGCATTAACGAGATTTTCATCGCGCTGGAAAAACTTAAACTGTATACAGGAAGGGCGTTTTTAAAAAGAACAAGTCCTGACGAAAGTTTTTCCGATGCGGAGAAAATCACAGCAGGTGAACAATTGCTGCTGGCTAAGGATCCGGTAATTGACGAACTGGAGATTGTTGCGCACGGGGTTGAAAATTCGAAAAGAAAAGTACTGATCATTAAAGTTCAGCAGGCCTACGACATCTATTGCCAGTTGGTTGTGGTGTATGCCTGTAATCAATTGCTCGACTTTGCCGATCAACACGAAAACTTCGAAAGCATGCTTGCTGGTATACCGGCAAAAATCAGCAGGGAAGCCTGGGCAAACATCGGCGGCCAGTTAATACCGGCTAATGAAGTAGAACAGTTGAAAAAGAATATCCGCTCCGGAAAGGTTAAGTCCTGGGATATGGTTCATGAATTCTATGGCAAACAGGGAAGCGCGTATCCGATGCAAAAACTACTTCACTCGGTAGCAGCACTCTTAGAACTTAAGCGCACAAAGAAGCTTTCGAAAGAACTATTGATGGTTAGCCTTGATGAGTTCCTGGTAACCAAAGAGTGGATGACGAAAAATATTTATCGTTCCCGCGCGAAGGACTATACCAACGAATTTCGAAAAATGGTTTACGAAAACGACGAAGAGATGAACGCAGTTGTGGGAAAGCTTGAAGACAACAGCTTTATTAAAGAACAACAGGCGGAACTTAAATTACTCAGAAAGCGGGTTGAAATGCTGAGAGCGAAGATGTTTGCAACTAACGTAAAGGGTAATAAAGAAAAGCTGGTGGCCGCCGGTTAAACATTTACGACGCTGTCCCAATTAAAGGTTTGCAGTGCGCTGTACAGGGTTGTTTAACACAGGCCTGCGGTTCTGCGCGATCACCCTCAGCATCTGGAACAGCACAGATAAGATGATTAAGGCTAAACCAATATAAAACGGGGCACTAAGCTCCTTGTTCTCCTGGTAAATAAGTATTGCCAGCAATATTCCGTAAACGGGTTCAAGGTTAAAGCTCAGGTTAACGGTGAAAGCCGAAATCCTGCGAAGTGCCTGGGTGACCAACAAGTACAACAATACCGTACAAAAAGAAGCCAATAATAATAGGTAACCCAGGTCAGTCGCCGATGGAAGTATTGAGCTCACCGGCGAGATGAGCAGGTATACGGGCATAATCAGGGTCAGGCCCAGGAACCCGCCCGTCATTTCATAAAGGGTCACGGTTTCACTGGAGTATAACTTGCTGAGGCGCTCATTAAAAACCGTGAAGAAAGCGACGATCAATGAAGAAATGATACCGAGGATAATTCCTGTACGGTACTTGGTGTCAAAATGAAAGATCAGACCAATCCCAAGGAGGGTTAATGCACTTAACAGTAGCTCGGCAAGCGAAAACTTCTTACGGTTTAGTATAGGCGCGAGAATCGCTGTGAAAAAGCCGGTCATGGAAAAACAAACGACGCCAATAGATATATTTGAGTACTTAATGCTGCCGTAAAAGAATATCCAGTGCAGGCCCAGCAAAAAACCGGCAAGGCCAATTTTTAAGAACTCTGCTCCAGAAATTCGTTCAAGTCTTTTTGAAATCAGCAGCAATACAGCCAGTAAAATGGCCGAAAGAAACAGCCGGTACCAAACGAGCAATCCTTCGTTTAGGGTGATTAATTTTCCGAATACACCGGTAAAGCCAGCAAGAATAATAGCGAGGTGAAGCTTGAGAAAAGCTTGTTTCATATGCCGGTGTGCTAATAAGATATCGAAATTCGTTCCTACAAGAATAAGCAAAAAAATACCCGCAAACAGTTGCGGGTACTCTTTTATAAAGTGTTTGCTAATTACCTCATTCTTGAAGCTGTGTCGCTGCTCATCGCGCCACCACCTGTGGTATCCATCATAGAACTAGAAGTATCCATCATAGAACGTGAAGTATCCGTCATGGTGTTAGATGTATCAACCGTAATGTTGTTAGTGGAAGAATCAGCAGTAGTTTCTGTAGTTGAATCTCCGCCACAAGCGGTAAGTGAACCAGCAACTACGATAAGTGCTAAGAATTTTTTCATAAATGTTAATTTTTTACTGCGCGAAAGTACATGCAAAAGCCATACAACCCAAAGTTGTCTGCTGATTTTAATTGAAATTAAAGTAGATATGTTCCTTTTGCTACTTTTTCCTAAAGAAAATTCTTACAGGCACCCCTGTAAACTTAAAATTTTCCCTTAGTTTGTTTTCAAGGTAGTTTTTATACGGATTTTTTATGTCGTCAGGATAGTTTGCAAAAAAGGCAAATGACGGAACATGGGTCGGCAATTGCGTAACATACTTGATCTTGATTGAATTTCCACGAACAACGGGAGCATGGTAAGCCTCCACGGCTTTTAGCATCACATCGTTTAGCTGGGAGGTAGCAATCTTGCGGGTTTTGTTTTCGTAAACCTCAAGCGCCACTTCCATCCCTTTTAGTATCCTGGTTTTTTCAACAACCGAGATAAAGATAATCGGCACATCCGTAAAAGGCGCCAGCTTTTCCTTGAGTTGTTTTTCGTAGTCCCTTGCCGAATTGGTCTCTTTCTCAACCAGGTCCCACTTGTTTACGAGTACAACGATACCTTTTCCTTTTTTTACCGCAAGGCTAAAAATGTTCAGGTCCTGCGCTGTAATTCCTTTAGAAGCATCCAGCAATAACAGGCAAACATCAGCCTCGTCCATTGCCTTGATTGCGCGTATGACGGAATAGAATTCAAGATCTTCGTTAACCTTAGTTTTGCGGCGAATGCCTGCAGTATCAATTAGTATAAACTCTTTCTGAAAAAGGTTATAATGGGTATGGATGGTATCCCGTGTTGTTCCGGCGATATCGCTAACGATCGTTCTTTCTTTCCCTACCAATGCATTCAGCAGCGACGACTTCCCGACATTCGGCTGACCTATGATAGCAAACTTGGGTAGCGGCGTAACGGTCGAAGCTTCATCAGAGTCTTCCTGGGAAATGAGAGTTGCAATCTCATCCAGGATTTCACCTGTTCCACTTCCGCTAATACTACTCACAAAAAACACCTGTTCAAATCCAAGACTGTAAAATTCATTTGCTTCAAGCAACCGATCACTGTTATCAACTTTGTTTATGCAAAGAAACACCGGCTTTGTACTCCGGCGAAGTACATCTGCCATCGATGAGTCCAGCTCTGTTATCCCGGTTGAAGCATCAACCATAAAAATGAGCGCGTTGGCTTCTTCAATCGCGATCTTAACTTGTTTGCGAATTTCGGTTTCGAAAATGTCGACACTATTGGGTACAAAACCACCGGTATCGATTACATTGAAAGTTTTACCTGTCCATTCTGCTACACCGTATTGGCGATCGCGGGTAACACCGCTAACGTCGTCAACAATGGCTTTTCGTTCTTCTACAAGCCGGTTAAAAAAAGTGCTCTTCCCAACATTGGGTCTTCCAACTATTGCTACTGTAAATCCCATATTAATTTCCTTATCTCCCCACCGGGGAGCATTTATAGACACAAAAAATTATTTCTAAGTATCGGAATATCTTTCCGCTGGTATGTAGGCCGTTTAACTTACTTAGCTGTTATAGCCATATTCCCTGAGCTTCAGTTCGTCGTCGCGCCATTTGTTTTTAACTTTCACAAACAACTGCAAAAACACCTTCCGGCCAAGAAACTGCTCCATATCTGTACGCGCAAGGGTTCCAAGCTGCTTGATCATTTTGCCACCCTCACCAAGAATAATCGCTTTCTGGCTTTCGCGTTGAACGATGATATCACCCTGGATCTTTATAAGGCTGTCTTTTTCCTTGAACTCATTAATCAATACCGTGGTATGGTAGGGGATTTCATCGCCAAACAATTGAAACACTTTTTCCCTGATCATTTCTCCAACGAAAAACTTGGTAGGAAGATCGGTCAGGTCATCTTCGTCGTAAAATGGTTCACCCTTTGTCAGGTAGCGCAGGATTAACTGAAGGAGCAAGTCAATGCCGTTGCCCTTTGCGGCCGAGATGCCGATCCATTCTTTGCAATATTTCTTCTCACTAAAGAATGCTTTTGCTTCTTCAATCTTTCCTTCTTTAGCCGTGTCGATCTTGGTGGTAACTACAATCGCCGGAACTTTAAGCCTGAGTGTTGAGAAAATCTCATCGGCCTCTTGCCAGCTTTCTTTTACATCAACCAATAGCAAAGCAATATCTGCATCTTCAAGGCTGCCTTTCACCGCCTTCATCATCTTTTCGTGCAGTTTATACTTGGGTTCTATAATGCCGGGTGTATCGGAGAAGATTATCTGGTATTCGCCAGGTTTGTTGAGAAAAGCTTTAATGCGGTGGCGGGTGGTTTGAACCTTGGAGCTGACAATGGCAAGTTTTTCCCCAATTAAGGCATTAAGCAAGGTGCTTTTGCCAGCATTTGGCTTACCGAATATATTTACAAAACCTACTTTCATCTAAGTTAAAAAACGGGGTGTTCGTTTAACCTAAAACAAACAAAGGATTGCAAAAGTAAGTTTTTACGGCCTAAGGGCGGGAATTACCTTATTATCTTAACAAAACATCTCAACCCGCTTGTTAATACCCAACATTTAGGGCATATAGGTGCTGATAGTTTTGCCTGGCAAATTGCTGAACCAAAACCCTGGTTGGCTGTTAATCGTTCCTGTTTTTAGGGCTGTTTTCATTCATGTGAGATGAATCGTTAATACCTACTGGAATCAACACTCGAACGCCCGTTTTTCCTTACATCCGCTTACCTTTGCGCATCATTTTTTAACCGGGGTTTAAGGAAGGTTTATAAGCGGGATTGTTTAATCGCTTGTTATTACGCTAAGAGATTGCTGATAAAGGGTTTGCAGTACAAGTGAGTGACACAACGATGCCGGGAAAAGTACTTCTGCCGGTACCAAAAAAAAATCGCAAGTATACATTATATGAACATATTTGAGCAACAAGCAACCGAATTTCAGCACAGGCATATCGGGCCCAACGACCAGGAAACTGCGGAAATGTTAGCGGTAATCGGGATGAAGTCGATGGATGAGTTAATTGACAAAACTGTTCCCGCGGCTATTCGTTCAACAAGTGAACTGGAAATTGCCGGTCCTGCAAGTGAGTTTCAGTACCTGAACGAATTTAAACAGGTTGCAGCAAAAAACAAGGTTTTCAGGAGTCATATCGGGCAGGGTTATTACGACACCATTATGCCTTCGGTAATTCTTCGCAACCTTTTCGAGAATCCGGGATGGTATACCCAATACACCCCGTACCAGGCAGAGATTGCCCAGGGCAGGCTGGAGAGTTTGTTGAATTTTCAAACAATGGTAAGCGACCTTACGGGCTTATCCATTGCAAATGCTTCGCTGCTTGACGAAGGTACCGCAGCTGCTGAAGCTATGGCAATGCTTTTTAATACAAAAAACAAGGCGGAACACATTACCGCGCCAAGGTTCTTTGTGGACGAAAGTGTTTTTGCGCAAACCATTGATGTTTTACAAACGCGTGCCTTACCCATAAAGATTGAACTGGTTATTGGGGACTTCCGAACCGCAAAACTGGATGAGACTTATTTTGGTGCGATTGTTCAGTATCCCAACAGCAACGGATCAATCGAAGACTACCGCGATTTCATCAAATCGGCACACGCCGTTCACGCCCAGGTGGTAATGGCAACCGACCTGCTTGCGTTAACCTTATTGACACCCCCCGGCGAATTGGGCGCAGATGTTGCCATTGGCTCTGCTCAACGCTTTGGTGTTCCGATGGGATTTGGCGGTCCTCACGCAGCATTTTTTGCTACTAAAGACGAGTTTAAGAGGGTCATTCCCGGCAGGATTATCGGTATCAGCATCGACGCTGAGGGCAACCGTGCATTGCGCATGGCACTGCAAACACGTGAGCAACACATCAGGCGCGAAAAGGCGACTTCCAACATTTGTACAGCACAGGCCCTGCTTGCAAATATTGCGGCTATGTACGCGGTTTACCATGGTCCTGAAGGTTTGAAGAGTATTGCGAAAAGGGTTAGCATGCTGGCTTATTCGCTAAATGTAGAATTGAGCGAGATGGGCTTTGAACAACAAAATCAATACTTCTTCGACACCCTGAAGGTTAAGGTTGATAATGTTAGTTCGCTGCGGCAGATTGCTGAAGCGCAAAGGATCAATTTCTTTTATTATCCCGATAACTATGTTGGAATAACGATAGATGAAACTACTGCCCAGTGTGATGTGCTTAACATATTACACGTCTTCGCACAATTGAAGGACATGGGTGAAGCCGGGGTAATGTTTGATTATAATAGTAACCTCGATAATATTCCAACACCCTTAACCAGGACATCTTCTTTTTTGGAGCACCAGGTATTTAATAGTCATCATAGCGAAAGCGAGATGATGCGTTATTTAAAGATGTTGGAAAACCGCGATCTCAGCCTTGCACATTCTATGATACCATTGGGCAGTTGCACCATGAAACTGAATGCTGCCACCCAGTTGATACCGGTTAGCTGGCCGGAGTTTTCGAGGATGCATCCATTTGCACCTGCTGATCAATGGGAAGGTTATCAGCAGATATTTACCGAGTTGGAAGACTGGCTATCAAAGATCACGGGTTTTGCCGCGACCTCATTACAGCCCAATAGTGGTGCACAGGGAGAATATGCCGGGCTTCTTGCAATCAGCGCTTACCATCGTCACCACAACCACGACCACCGCAACGTTATTCTTATCCCTATTTCAGCACATGGAACGAACCCCGCAAGCGCAGTTATGGCTGGGTTTAAAGTTGTGGTTACGAAGTGCGATGAAGCCGGGAACATCGATGTTGAAGATCTGCGTAAAAACGCTGAGAAGTACAAAGAGAATCTTGCAGGTTTAATGGTGACCTACCCTTCAACACACGGGGTATTCGAGGAAAGTATCAAGGATATCTGTGCGATTGTTCATGAGCATGGAGGGTTGGTGTATATGGATGGTGCAAATATGAATGCGCAGGTGGGGTTGACATCTCCCGGCAGCATTGGTGCCGACGTTTGTCACCTTAATTTGCATAAAACGTTTTCTATTCCACACGGTGGTGGTGGACCTGGAATGGGGCCGATTTGCGTAAATGAAAAACTGGCGCCGTTTTTACCGGGCCATGTAGATGAGCAATCAGGCGATCGTACTAGAAAAGGAGCTGTATCTGCAGCACGGTTCGGTAGTGCAAGTATCCTGTTAATTAGCTATGCCTATATTAAGATGCTCGGTCCGGTAGGGGTGCGGAGAGCCACAGAATATGCGATACTAAATGCAAATTATATGAAGGCCCGCCTTCAACAGCACTACAAAATTTTGTACAGCGGTAAAAATAATACTTGCGCCCACGAGTTTATTGTAGACCTCCGGCCATTTAAGGCATTTGGTGTAGAAGCGGAAGACGTGGCAAAGCGACTTATGGATTATGGATTTCATGCGCCTACGCTAAGCTTCCCTGTTCCGGGAACAATTATGATCGAACCAACTGAGAGTGAACCAAAGGGAGAGCTGGATCGGTTTTGTGAAGCAATGATTAGTATACACCAGGAAATTAAAGATATTGAATCGGGTAAGTCTGATAAGTCTGATAATCCGCTGAAGAATGCACCTCATACGCAACATGTTATATGCGCTGATGAATGGAAGCATAGTTATACGCGGAAAACGGCCGCTTTCCCACTGGCGTACTTAAAGGAACATAAGTTCTGGCCCGGGGTGAGCAGGGTGAATAATACCCATGGTGACCGTAACCTTATTTGTACCTGCGAGCCTATTGAAGCTTACCAGGATGCTGGTGTAAATTAATTTTACCCGACTTATAATGAGAACGATCCGGAGAAGTCCGGATCGTTTCTATTTAGATACGTTTGGGTATTTATTCAATGCTTACAATTTGATACGTTTTGCCGTTTAGTGAGCAGCTTTCACTCTCCTGTAAACCAACCAGTTTCTCACCAAGGGGAGACCTGTCGGAGATTGCAAAAACAACTTTATCGCCGATGCTTACCCGACCCAGCGCAACACTGATAAAAAATTGCTCCGTTGCTGTTGTTACAAGGCTCCCCCGCTGGATTTTAATCGTAGAGACATGGATATCCAGCTGATTTAGTGTGGCTAATTGAAGCTGTAGTTGGTTCAGGCGCTTTCGCACATTGTCCTGCTCTATTTGAAGCATGGCTCTGGCAGTTTCGTATTTGTCGCCGGCGGAGCTTTTTGTTTCATTGTGGGTGCTTTCGATAAGCTCTTTCAACAACTTCTGTTCACCGGCAACCTTTTCCGACAACAGGGCGTGGCATAAAGTGTAAACCCGTTGTTTGTTGTTCATGTAAGAAGACGGTGTTTGTATTACCGGCGCAACTAAGCTGCAATACGTTGAACGATTGCTTTACAAGGAATGCTGGAAGTAACTTCCACATGGTGACTGACATAGCGGGGAATTTGCACGACATCGCCAGGGTTCAGTAAACGGGTTTGTTGCCCAATAAAAACATTGCAGGTGCCTTCCACTATTAAGATCGTTTCCAGTTCATTTTCATGAACCTCAGCCGGAAAAGCGTGACGAACCCAAACCATGCTGGTGTTCCGGTCTGCAGTATGTTCGATCACCCTGACATACAGATCTCCAAAATCTGCCGGGACTACAAAGTGCTCGCTATCGAGCCAGGTGGAGAAGTCTGCGATAATAGTTTGGGGTGTGATTGTTGGAACACCGGACAGCACTTCGCCTTTTTCGAGCCTGCTTATATAATTGACAGCCGCCATAACCATCGGCTTTATAATTGGATCCGGTTGAACGGGGTTTTCTAAAGCGTAGGTGATTAAACTTTCTTCAAAGCGGGCAATTGCATCTGCAACTTCAGGGTACTGCTCCGCTAAAGCTTCGATAACCTGGTATTCTTTATCCGGGAGGGTTCCCAGCACGTAAGCTTCTAGCTTCCCTGACTCGATATATGCTTTAATATCTTTCATTGTATGTTTCACCTCGCTAAAACAGGGCGGGTAAATCTTTAGTAAACGTTTTGTGCCGGCAAAAGTATATTGTTTACACCTATAATTTATTGTACATACGAGAAAACCTGCTTTTCGGTTAATTATCTGACTAAAAAGCTCAACGCAAGGGTTTTTACGCTATAAAAGTAGGATGGACGGTGAAGATCAGGTTAAATCTTTAGTAAATATACGATGCGTAAGTAATTGAAAAAGCTAGGTTTAGATGTTTAGAACTGCTAATGATTGATTTGTCTTTTCTTTTCTTAAACATGATGAAATGCTTGCCATAGCGAAATAATCGGCGTAACTTTTTATCGTAAAAAACTACCATTATGAATCACTACCACATCGTTTCCCGGATAGCCATTTATTTGTTGGCGATTGTAATGATCATTTTCGGCATCTATCACTTTCTCAATCCCCGAGAGCTGGTCGGTTATGTTCCGGCATTTATCCCGGGTGGTATTCTCTGGATCTACCTGGTTGGAGCTGCATTTGTGTTGGTGGCCCTGGCCCTGATCACCAACCGGATGGTTAAACTAGCGGGTTATGTGCTCGCAACGCTGCTGATTATTTTTATACTTACCATTCACTTACCGAATTACCTTAATGCAGGCGATAAAGAAATGAAGCAAATTGCTTTGATTAGTTTGTTAAAAGATGCTGCGATTGCAGGATTTGCGCTTCATGTTGCAGCGGGCGCATACCATCAGAAGCTACACCTGGAAAACAGCGACTAAGCTATTGAACATCTCACCACAGCAGTTTATATTGTTGATTGGTGTTGTTGTTTCTGAACGCTCCGGGTCGCTCCGTTGCTGGTTAAGGACTAACCATCCGGTCCTGTGCCAAAACCCGTGCACATCGTATGGTTATTCCGGTATTTCGATTACCTTTGCTACCCCGAAAACAAAACCATTCGGGACAATTTATGCCTGAAAACGAAATTATTAACCCAAACGCTGATGCACAGGAGAGCGCCACGGTAGCACAAAATGCACCGGAAGCTTCTACAGCGACACCAAATGCACCTGCAGAGCAGCCAACCGATGCTGCTGACTCCGGACCGGCTGAAATACCCACACCAGTTCAACCCTCACCAGAAGAGGAGCCTTCAACACTTTCTGATCCCCCGGTTGAAGAACCAAAAGCTGAAACGCCGCATGATGATTTCGATTGGAGCATCGATAAGCGTAACGTAAGCACTTACAACAAGGAAGAAAGAGAAAAGTACGACAGTGTTTATGATAACACTTTTGTTCAAATTAACGACAGTGAAATCATCACTGGTAATGTTGTAGGTCTGACAAAGACAGATGTTGTAATCAATATCGGTTTTAAATCGGATGGCCTTATTTCTTTAAACGAGTTCCGCGACATTCCGACGTTAAAAGTTGGAGACGATGTTGAGGTAATGGTAGTTGAAAAAGAAGACAGGGCAGGTCACCTTCACCTTAGCCGTAAATCTGCAAGGATTTTCCGTGCGTGGGAACGTATTGTTGAGGTTCACAAAACCGGAGAAGTTATCACCGGAACAGTGACCAGCAAAACTAAAGGTGGTTTGATTGTGGATGTATTTGGAATGGAAACCTTCCTTCCAGGTAGCCAAATTGATGTTAAGCCAGTTACGGATTACGACCAGTTCGTGGGTAAAACCATGGAGTTTAAAGTTGTAAAAATCAACGAGGCTATCAAGAATGCCGTGGTATCTCACAAGGCGCTTATCGAAAGTGATATAGAGGCTCAACGTGCTGAGATCATGAGCAAACTGGAGAAAGGACAAGTACTTGAAGGAACCATCAAAAACATTACGGACTTCGGTGCGTTTATGGACCTTGGTGGACTGGATGGTTTGTTGTACATCACCGATATCAGTTGGGGACGTATCTCTCACCCTAGTGAAGTACTGAAACTCGACCAGCGTTTAAATGTTGTTGTTCTTGACTTTGATGACGACAAAAAGCGTATCAGTCTCGGTCTGAAACAACTTACTCCTCATCCATGGGATGTTCTGCCTGAAAATATTTCAGAAGGACAGGTGGTTAAAGGAAAAGTTGTTAATATTGAAGATTATGGTGCTTTCCTTGAGATTATGCCGGGTGTAGAAGGGTTGGTTCACGTAAGTGAAATTACCTGGGCTAATACCCCGATCAATGCTAAAGAGTTCTTCAAATTAAATGATGAATACGAAGCAAAGATCGTGACGCTTGACAAAGACAGTCGCAAAATGAGTTTGTCCATCAAACAAATGAGCGATGATCCATGGAGCACGATTGAGAACAAATTCCCTGAAGGCAGCAAGCACAATGGACTTGTTAAGAACATTACACCATACGGTGTGTTTGTTGAGCTTGAGCCAGGTATCGGCGGAATGATCCACATCAGTGATCTTAGCTGGTTAAAGCGTTATAATCACCCTGCTGATTATACAAAAGTTGGCGAACACATTGATGTAATTATCATGGGTATCGACAAGGACAACAGGAAGCTTCAACTTGGTCATAAACAACTTGAAGAAGATCCCTGGAATTCACTGGAAGATACCTTCTCTATCGGATCTGTGCATGAAGGCACAGTAACAAGGAAAGATGATAAAGGCGCTACCGTTCAACTTCCTTACGGACTTGAAGGTTTTGCACCGGCCCGTCACCTCGTTAAAGAAGATGGTAAGGCTATCGGACCAGATGAGCACAACCAGTTTACAGTTATAGAATTCGATCGCAATGAAAAGCGTATTGTTGTTAGCCATACCCGTATATGGGAGCAGGTTCAACACCAGGAGAAAGAAGTTGCGAAAAAAGAAGCAAAAGTAGAAGCTGATAAAACGCAGAAAGCTGTTAAAACAATTCAGCAGAAAGTGGAGAAAGCCACACTTGGCGACTTAAGTGCGCTGGCTTCGATAAAGGAAAAACTTCAACAACAAGAAGAGAAGAAGTAGTATTGTTAAGTATTAGTAATAACCCGCTGAGTTCTCTCAGTGGGTTTTTTTATTTCCTAAATTCTGCAACCAATTGTTTCTGCAGCCTGTCAAAAGAAGTGCCGATAGGTCGATTAAATAGATAGCTGCTGCAGTTACGATAACACTCCTATGAAACAAAAAGGGCTCCTTCGCGGGAGCCCTAACTTTATAAGTGCAATTATAGCCAGACACAAATTTGAGGCAAACCCAACACAGGAGTCTTGAAGTATACTGTCCCCAACAGACAGGCTACCTGATGCTTACCTGGCCAGGTAAGCCTTACCCGAGTAAAGGAAATTACAACAACTTGATATGAAGATCGCCAAAGTTCTGAAGCGACGATAACTTAAGGTCGGCAGCTGACCATCGCGGATCTTTTGAATGCGCAGGTACCGGAACAATAACACACTTCATCCGCGCTGCTTTCACTGCAATCATACCATTAAATGAGTCTTCGAAACAAAGACAACCCAGGGGACTTACATCCAGTTGCCGGGCGCAATTAAGGTAAACCTGTGGATGGGGCTTACCATACTCAAGGAACTCGGCTGTTGCAATTGCCTGGATATACGGTCGTATTTGCAGAATGTCCAAGACAACATCAACAAGGGCCTGGGGCGAAGAAGTAGCTAGTCCGATTTTGAATTCACGCCGGTGAAAAAAGTCAATGATATGCCCGACCCCCGGCATAGCCTTACCCTTAGTTCTGACCTTTTCTATTACGTTTCTTATGATCTCAGTTGCAACTTCATCCAACTGGGTTTGCGTAAATTGGTAATCCTTCATCCACCAGGCAACGAATTCACTTGTTCGCAAGCCTGTACTGGAAGCATACTCTTCTGGTGTGAGCCTCTTACCGTACCGGGCAAAAACTTCGTCAGCGGCTTCATTCCACAAAGGTTCGCTGTCGATAAGCAAACCATCCATATCAAAAATTACGGTATTGAGTTCCATACATCTGGTTGAGGTGCAAAGATAGCTGTACACCTATGCAATGCACGTCCGGATGAAGCGATTATCAACTTTAACAACCCGCTCGAAAAAAGAAAGTAACGGCATAATAATTAATGCTGGTAAGCGTTTGAAAGTCTCTAGCAAACGATATGGTTATGGAATATTACGAATACAATTACAAGCCAAATCCGCTAATGGGTATATGGGTTATCCTGGTGGGTCTTGTTACATTAACCGGAGTAATGATTGCTGATGGCGCAAAAGCAATCAGCACTTCTTTGGATCGGCTTTCCCGGTAACGAGGCGTTTGTACCCCGGGCGAACTTCGCCCTGGTCTGCTTGCGGGTAAAACAACTTTAGTCTTAAACTTTAATTACTTTTCCGAATTCTCCCCTTGCAGGATTCGAAGGCAGGATTGCGAACACGTCATCTGACGTTGTCCTGTCGATCATAGCGCAGCCGGTAAACTTCCCGAACGCCGGTAGTATTGCAAACCGTTTGTTGAAATAGAAGCAGGGAAATTTCAGGGATTGTCGTCCTCCTCCATTCAGTTCGATACAAGGGTGTATATGCCCGCTAAAAAAATATTCGGTGTTTGCTGATGGCTCGCAGGCATCTTTAATATCGTGAACAAAACAGAAGCGGTCAATGGAAAGATGGCCGGTTGTTACGGTTATAGCAGCCTGCTCATACCACTCCTTTTTTAATATGTCGTGATTGCCCTTTACCAGTTGCAGGTGAATCTCGCTTATGTCCCGTCTCCATTTTAGAAAATAATCCACCTCCTTATTGGCAACACTGTGCGACAGGTCGCCCACGATGATCAATTGTTTTGGCTGAAAGTATTGTACCTGGCTGAAGAGTCGCTGGAGATCTTCTTTGTAAACAGACTGTGGGACAGCAATACCGGATTTTCTAAAGTGACCTGTTTTTCCAAAGTGCAAATCGGAGACGATTAACGCTTGCTGGTCCTGCCAGTAAATGCACCGCTCAGCTGATAGCCATAATGTTTGTTGATGTAATAAATACTTCTCCGGTGCCTGCACGCTAAAATTTGAGGCGGCAAAGATAAGTGCATCAAAAAGAAAAACGGAAGGTTCAGGCCTTCCGTTTGTCTTGTAGTGCAGCACGTGAGATTTTAGTCCTCGTCGTGGCTGAAAGAAGCTGTTTCAGGATCTGGTAAACTACCACCTTCATCACCGTCTAAAATTCGGCTGGCGGGACCCTGGTTATCGCTTCGGAGGCTATCTTCAGCACTGGCAGCAGATAAACGATCCGAGTGATGGTGAACTTTCTCCTGAATCGCTTCCTCGCTGTTTGGATCTTCCTCGCGGTCGAGAACGCGCTCGGAGCGATCCTCCGTGTTTCCGGAAGATGATGAGCTTCCTACATTGGTTGTAGAGTTCTGTTCATTGCGGTCGGTAGTTATTCTCCGGCTGTAATCATTACCAAGATTACCTCCACCTTGTTCAAGACCTGAGCTACCTATATCTGATGTGTCGCGTGGCATAAATAAAAGTTTAATGAAGTAAAAAGATATAGTATTAAAATGTAAAAACTATGCCATGTGTAGCCCTGAGTAGTAAGACGTTTCATACCGTAAATTGCAGCCTAAAGAGTTTGATATGATGCAATGGGAGCGTATTTTTTCTGCCGACCGGATCGGGCATACTAAGGTGGAATCTGGCCCGCGATCTGGTTTTCAGAAAGACTACGACCGGCTCATTTTTTCCTCGGCCTTTCGGCGATTACAGAACAAAACACAGGTTTTCCCCTTGCCCGGCAGCACCTTTGTTCACAACCGGCTGACCCATTCTTTAGAGGTGGCAAGTGTGGGCAGATCACTGGGGAATATTGTGGGGCAAATGATCAGTTGCGAGATGCCGAAGGAAACAGACAGCTACGAATTTTATAAATACGAGTTGGCCAATGTTATTGCCGCGGGCTGCCTGGCACATGATATTGGCAACCCTGCATTTGGCCACTCGGGCGAAAAAGCCATTTCAGCTTATTTTACGACCAATGCCGGCTTGCATATAGAAGGCACTCCATTAAGATCATTTTTCGATGAAAGGCAATGGGCTGACCTTTCGAACTTTGAAGGAAATGCAAATTCGCTTCGCATACTTACGCATCGCTTCAAAGGAAGATTTCAGTATGGGTTGGGGTTAACCTACACCACCCTTGGATCAATTATCAAATACCCTTGTGAGGCGACCGCAATGGATAGCCATTTTAAGCATCGTAAAAAATACGGCTTTTTTCAATCGGAGAAAGAAGCTATGCATGAAATCGCCACAAGATTGGGGATCCCCCTTCAACTAGAGTATCCGGTGGTTTACAGCCGACATCCGTTCGTGTATCTCGTGGAAGCGGCGGATGATATTTGTTACCGTGTGATCGACATGGAGGATGCACACCGTTTAGGAATATTGCCTCACCACATTGTAAAAGAGTCGTTTCTTGACCTCATTGAAAAACTTAAACGGTCAGGTGACAATGCAGCAAGAATCAAGTTGACCTGCGACAAAATTGATGACGGGAACGAAAGAATAAGCTACCTGCGCGCACGGGTAATCAATTCACTAACAGCTTACGCGGCCGAAGTTTTCTGGAATAATCGCCGGCAGGTGCTTGCTGGCGGGTTCAACGATACTTTATTGGATGTTATCGAAACGGAATGCGATGCATTTTCAGCAGTGATGGCGCTGTCGAATGAAAAAATCTACAACCATGATACCGTTTTGGAAATCGAGATAGCGGGGTATAACGTTATGGCGGAACTCCTTCAACTCTTTGTACCTGCATTGTTAAAAGAGGCCCCGGACCATAAGGATAAGAAAATACTGAAATTGTTTCCAATGCAGTATCGCGAATTTGAGCAAACGAAGATACCGTATGAACGGGCTATGAATGCTTTTGATGTTATCTCGGGTATGACTGACTTGTTCGCGACAGAACTATACCGAAAGCTAAAAGGTATCGATATTCCTCAACACCGTTAGTTAAGACGAAGCTGCATCTTTCTCCATGGACTCATCTTCTGCAAGGCTTGTTCTCTTGGTTTCATCAGGCGGAGCAGGCGAGTCTTTCTTGATCTCCTCGGGAATATTTTTCTCCTGATTTTTGTCCTGCTCAATGGTTTTCAAGCTCCCCTCAGCGGCTGTACTTCTGTTGTCACCCTCCATATTCAGGTATTCATCGCCGGGAATTTGCATATCCTTGTCGAGGTCTTCGCGTAAAGGCTGATGTTCATTGTCGTTTGGCATAACAGTTTACAAGGCATTGATAAAAAATTATGCCCCGTGGTCGCGGGGCATAAACATAATACTCGTAAATAAGTCAGGATATTGTAAAAGTTGCGCTGCAGGTATAGTCGCAACTTGTTTGTAAAATCATTAAGATGAATTAGTTACAAAACGGATTGTAGAACAGAAACAACATTGGAGTTGTAACCTGTAACAACCTGTTCGGGAATGCCATCTCCATTAATGTCACCAATTGCAAGTGAGTATGGATATTTTGCAACATTGAAGTCTGCCCTGTTACCGATAGAAGCACCGGTAAATGCACCCGAGTTATACAAATTGCGGTACACTGATATCGACTTTGATGCTCCGCTGGCATTCGTAGCTACGATATCCGGTTTGCCGTCGCCATCGACATCAGCTATTGCAACACTGTAAGGCTTTTCGGCGGCAGAGATATCGATTTTCGCACCAAACGATGCAGCAGAAATGTTTCCACTTGTAGCGTTATTATGCAGGATTGATATTGTATTGCCCCCGGAATTAGCAGTAATTATCTCAGGTTTGTCGTCGCCATCAAGATCTGCAAGGGCGACGCCCACGGGATTATTCCCCGTAACAAAATCTACTTTAGCGTTGAACGCACTGGGGGTAATGGAGCCCGGTGTTGTATTATTTTTGAAAACAGATACCGTATTAAGCTGCTCGTTAGAGATTACCAGGTCGTTTTTGCCATCACCATCGATGTCGTCAATTGCTATAAAGCGAAGGACGGTGCCAAGGGTAAAATCAACTTTGCTGGTGAAAGATTTTGAACTTAACGATCCGGGTGCGGACTGATTACGAAGAATTGAAACAGTTCCGGTACGGTTTGCAGTAACGATATCTGATTTGCCATCGTTATCGATATCATCCACCGAAATTGAAGTAGGAGCGTAGCCGCAAGGGAAGTCGATTTTAGCGGCGAACTCGACATTTCCTTGGGTTCTTGTATTCCTGATAACCGATACAGTTGATGGCTGACCATTGTTTGCCACAATGATATCTTTTGCCCCATCATTGTCAACGTCTTCAACAGCAACGCACCATGGGTTGTTTCCTGTTGGCAGATCAATACGCTGCCGGAAAGATGAGGGCGAAATGGCGCCTGGTCGTCCTGAATTGATGAATATAGAAACGGTATTGGAAAACTGGTTCACAACGATAATGTCTGAGCTGCCATCATTGTCAATATCTGCGGTAGCGACAGAAAAGGGTAAATTCTGTGTGCGGAAGTCGACCTGGGGTTTATAAAAATTTGACGGAAGTGTAGGACCATACGAATTACCATTCGAAAAAGTAGGAATGAATGGTCGCTTAGAAAATGCAATTAACCCCGATGTTTTATTAAGTACCGAAATAGGCTTTAAGGTAGCACCAGCAGGAACAATCACTTCAAGTTTGTTTGCGGCAGCGCTTACTACTTTTCCTTCCACAGCACCAAAGAAAACGGTATTTCCAGTGGGGTTGGTATTGAAGTTTGACCCATCTATAACCACCCGGGCTCCCGCAACGGCTTTATTTGGCGAAAAAGAGTTGATTAAAGGTAACTGGGCAAGACAAGTAAGTGAGAAAGCTAAAATTCCCGAAAGCGAAAGGAGGAATTTCTTTGTAACTGGTGTCGACATAATGATCTGGTTGTTGCTGTTCAAAGGTAACTCTTAATACATCTTCGGAAAGTGGTGTCTGTAGTTTTAATCAATTATTTATTTCCTTGATATATGCCCTGGTGAACTTGCACCTCTGACCTGGTCGGGCATTTTTAAAGGGAGAAAAAACAGCTACTTGCAACAGGTAATCAAAGCGTTAGCATAGTGGAGAGTACCGTTGCCCTTCAGCACTTAGTTTAAGTATTTATTAAAATCGCGACAAATAGGCGGCAACAATGCCTACAGGTTAAATAATCCAGGGAAGAAGTATTCCTCAATGATCAGCAATGGAGATTGATATGAATCGTAGCCAAGCCTGTTGTAACCACGGCTCCGGAATGATAAACTCTATAAAATGCAGTTCCTGTCTTTCGATTTATTGGCAGTTAGGCCTAATGTTTTCGTCGACCATTGACTTTAGATCAAGATACAACTGCCTTGGCGGATCGGTGGAAAGTTGTTTTGTAACCATAACAAAGGCATAGTTTCGGCAAAGATCGATGATGGGCCAGGTACCGGCAAGGGAAGGGCTTGTGTACGCCAGGGCTTTGCCAGCGCCATTGTCTTCTAAAATCCAGCTTCCAAGCGCCAGATTATAACCCTCGGTTGCTTTCGGAGCACCTTTTATTGCAGCTGCTTCTGCTTGTAACGACAGCAATGTGGCCACAGACGCTTCATTTAGTACTTGCTTATTATTAAACGTGCCTTTATTGAGGAGCATTGCAAGAAAGTTTGAGAGATCGGCCGCTGAGGAACGGGCCCCGGTAGAAGGGTCGATTGCATCGTTGTAATCTTCATTGGTGAAGGTTGTATTTTTCATTCCCAATGGCCGGATGATCCGCTCCTGCATAAGGCGGTCAAACGAACGCTTTGTGATCACTTCAAGAACACGCCCCGCGATACTGTAGCCTGCATTACTGTACCGGAATTCGGTACCGGCATTGGTTTGTATATCTTTTTTGGAGGCATAGTCGTTTACTTCATCTTCCAGGCTCTTGAATTTGCTCTTTTGAAAGATTTTGCCCTCAGTTTTAATCCCCGTATTGTGGGTGAGGCAATGGCGAAGGGTGATAAAACCTTTGTAGTATTTGTCGAAAATAGGTAGGTACTGGCCTACTTTGTCGTCCAGCGAAATTTTTCCTTCCTGCACGTAAGTCAAAAGAAGCGCTGCAGTTAACCATTGGCTTGAAGCGCCAATTTGCTCCTGGGATTTGATGTTTAGTTTACCCAGTTCTTTTTTATACATCACTTTCCCGTCTTTATAAAGTACAAAAGCGAGGTCTTTACCAAATTTGTCTTTTTGCTGGTTTAACCGGGCTGACAGCGAAGCAGTATCCAGCTGCGCATTCGATATAAAAGCGATCGTTGAACATAAAATCAATAGACGAAAATGCATAAAGCTAAAGATGTTGTTTTTAGAAATTATCGAAAGGGATCAAGATACTTTATTTCTATGAAGTCAATCCTTGTTGACGATCGGTGTGGCTACGACAATACACACATCCAACCTGATTGTTTACACATAAAAAAGCCGCTAAGCATGCTCAGCGGCTAGTGGCGACTTTTACGCCCTCAGATTATTTTAATGGACAACCCGGTTACGCGATAGTAACCGAAGGTTTCCATGATATATCTGTAGATTGCATGAATACCTCCTTTTCTTTGGTGAGGAATGAAGGTAGTACAAAAATGAAAACCACAAAACGTAGCTCAAAAAAATTATGTGCTTTTAGCATTTTTCTAAGAAAATGGGGGTCTAGCCTTCAATCTTCCGTTTACTGTCGAGGTACTTCTGCTGAATGATTTCGCTCATAGGCTTCTCATATACTTTACTTTCAACCCACGAAATAACATCGAGGTAGGCGAAGGCGCGGGTTTCAAAACGGCTCTTCTCAAACTGCTTGATCTTATGCAGAAATTTTTCGAATTCGGGCTTCAGTTTACGGCTGGATATATGAAACGAATTCCTAAGAAACTTAAACATCAATTCTTCGATCACCGTAAGGTTCTCCATTTTTGCCATAAACCGGTAAACTGATTTGATCAGGTGTTCGAGAATATCTGAGTTGCCCAACTCATAATGCGCCATCAGGTGTAACAACCTGGCATAACACTGGAGATCAGTGCGTAAATCAACGTTGTCGTTGATAATTTTTTGCAGGTAGTCAATCGAAGTTTTGTAGTCGCCACTGCCGAAATAAAGCGATGCGAACTTGTAGTTAAAAACAAGTATCCGGTGGCCATCAATGAAGGCGGCATATTCCTGTATCTTCTCTTCTATGTAAGGAACCTGGTCCAGCGCCTCGGCGAACGTGCCCATCATGAAGTGTTGATTTATGCTTGCATGATAGATGTATACAAAGGTTTGAATGCGATTATTGTCGTGATGGTTTGCTATGGGGGACTCGGAAAACTTTTTAAACTGCAGCAGCGTTTGTTCGAATTTGCGGTGATTACGCAGGTCGAAGTGGGCATTCAGAAGGTTGTGCATGCCTTTAATGTAGTGCGCCGTCTCAACACCAATCATCTCTTCCTTTTCATGAAACAGGTCAACCCATTTTTGCGTATACCGGTAATACATAAGAAAGTCCTGGCGGATAAATGCATACCAACAATAGCTTTGATAGAGGTACAACTTCTCGTAGAAATGAGTGTCTACTTTCGAAAGATCCGGTAAATTATCCTGGAAAAACTTTTTGACTCCCGCCTCGTCTTTCTCGTTTCTCGCGTGGCCGTTTTTGATGTACCAGCTATAAAGCTGTAACGCAAGGTTTGATAACCTTGTGATCATTCCCCGCCGCTCATGAACTTCGTTTGCTTCTGCCGAAAGCCTGTCGGCCCGGTTTTGCATACTGCGGGTGATATGAAGGGTTTCAATCTTTTTTTCGAGGGAGATCACCTGAAGCAAAAAGCTGTCCTGGTAATAGGTATGGGCAAGCTCTTTTACTTTCTCAAGAATCTTCAGGCTTTGGATGTACAGGCCTTTATTGTACAATATCCTGGCATAGTCGAGTTGCTCATGCAGCTGGATGTCGATACTATCTGTGGTTTTAAGGAGTCGTAGGCTTGCAAGGACTTGCTTATACAGGTGCGATTTCAGGTTGGCAAGCTGCGGTTTCTCTATTGAGGGAAGTTTTTTAAGAAGAAGTTTTTCGTCGTAATCATTTAACCGGTCCAGGGCATCAAACAACTGGATGATCTTAAGGTCTTCTTTGGATGAACTCCGCTTGATATAGAGTTTGAAATTTCTTTTTTCAGACTTTTCCAGGGTATGAATCAGCTGAAATAATGTATCAGAAAACCGATTGGGCATAATGAAAAGATTAGCGGAAGATACAATACTGTAAAGGATTCCAGGGTGTTGAACATGTTCTTGACATAATGAAATCCCCGGAATGTTGATTATAAAAAAAATCAACACATCCTATCTTCGTAAAGCGAGTTGAAAAGAACGCATCATAAGCAGCGCATCGTTAGAAGGCAATTATAGCAGGCGGTGCAAAATAAGTGAAAAAAGACAAGCTGTAATGTTCAGCCTGGCAAATATTTATTAAGATTTTCATATGGCAAGCAATCGTTAGAGGTCGCTCCGTTTCCACGGAGGGACCATTTTTTTTATAGGACCTTGCTTAGCTGATTTCCGCCAATTTTTTCGTGTAGTCGTAGTGAAGGTCTTCGTGCAAAGCGGCTATGGCAGTCCGGGCCTTCTTTAGCTGTTGATCGTAAATCTTACTGAGTGCAATACTATGTTTGATGTTAACGCCTGTGCCCTTCAGGCTTTTACAAAAGTGTATCAGTAATTCCGCTTCTGTTTGCCGGGAAAGCGTAAAGCGACAATACCGCGAAATGTTCTTTAAAATTTTTCGCAGGCCTTTCTTCATCAGGTACAGGTTGTTTAAGGGTAGGCTTGAGAAACCTTCGTCGATTTCTGCTTTTGCACTTTCAACATAGTTATGTTCATCATGTGCCTCAAACAAGAGGTAAGATAACAGCTCCTTATTTTCTTTTTTGAATTTAGCCAGCCGGAGCGCAAGTTCCAGAAGTTGCTTCGGTGGTAAAGATGCCAGTTCGTGCTTAATCTCGTGTATCGTTGCTGCTTTCAAGGTAATTTCAACGGATTTTAAACTAAGTTCAGGCCTTTTAATGGAGCACAGTATTCCCGTTGCAATGGCTCCATTTAGTTGTTATCTCAATTATTCCGACAGACAGTCAGGTCATTTGAAGTGGTAAAGGACTTAGCCCCAGGCATAAATAAAAGGCGGTACCCGCCCAAGCTCTTTAACTATGGGTGGGAACCGACCATTTTGTGATATAGATATCCTGAAGGCAAAATGCCTCAATCCGCAATTTGTACTCCGCCAGTTTTACTAGAACTGGTATCCAAGTGCAACCCCCCGGTACCCCGGGCCAAATTGCGGAACAATGCTCAGGTCTTTCAAGTTCTTGTTTTTGTGTAATTGCGGAACGAGTATTCCCGCTCCTGCGCCAATAGCATAGCCCAGCAGGTTGTCGCTGATGAAGTGCATGCCTGCTTTATACCTGAGGTAGCCAACAAGGGCGGGTACAGCAGCACACACCCCCCACACATAAGGTTTAAGTTTTGAATCGGGGTTGAAATCCTGGAATACTTTAGCAGCAAAAAATGTGGCCGAAGCAGTTGCGGCTGTGTGACCAGCGAAAAAGGAGCGATGCGAATTCTTGTCCATTCGTTTATCCAGCGGCGCAAGTGTGCCATACACGTAGGGTCTGCTTCGTTGAACGCTGCCTGCAGTAATGGTAAACAAGGTGCCGGTTACAGCCATAGTTTCAACGTACAATGCTAAAACCTGAACGGGCTTGTGTCGCTGGTTTTTGTTGATCAGCATCATAGCAACAGGTAATGCAAAAGAATATTGAAAAGGTACGTAACTATCGCGATCTGCCCGCTCGGAATAGAAACCTGCGCTCGAACGGTCGAAGAAGGGAACTTTATCGGGTGTTTTCCGGGCAACCTCTGCTGCCGTAAGGTTCTTCTTTTGATCAATAAGGTGAACGCCCAGGCCGGTAAGCCCGATGCCTGCGGCTATGATCGGTCCATCTACCTTAAAGCTGGTTGTATACGGAGAAGTAATTACTTTTTTTGGGCGGAAGCTCCTGATCGTTGTGTCAGGAAGGGTTATTCTTATGGTGTCTTGTGCAATTGATGTGTTAACGACACATGCTAATACGAATACATGAATGTATTTCTTCATAGATCTGCTTTTTGTTTTTATACGTGATGTTAAACCTGATTGAAAAATGGCTGGCCTCCTTTGAACCGTACAGAACTGCATTGTATTAGTGTTAGCAGCGCCGTTCAGCGTGAAAAAGCTTATGCAAAAACAATGCTCAACCATTTGGTTTTAATTAACAGATGGTTATAAGCCTTTCCAGGTGCAGAAAGCGTTAACCCGGCACAATATTAAGCCCGGTTATGCAATGCGGCTGAAGTGAGTGACACAACAAAAGCCTAATAGTAGATTTACTGCCGGCTCCATAAAAATTCCTGAAGCAGCACTATTCACCAGCAGTAACATGTTGCCCCGAGCTGGCCCGTGTTATTGCTTTTTCCAATCCGGCAATCTTCCCGGTGTGTAGGGTGCTCCGTTTTGTTCGAGCACTTTTTCTAGTTTGTTGATTTCGGTGGCGACAAATTTCACCTGTTCAAGTACAGGGGCAAACTGCCTTGCAGCATCGTCGTAAGAAGTTTTAAACGTTGCGGTAGGGGTTATGGTTGTACTGATAATACCGTTCATTATATTTTGGATACGATTGCTGATGGAAGTTGGCGCCTCAAATTCACGCTTTGCCAGGGTAGGGTCTCCAACCAGGAGCTTCCCTGATTCGAGCAACCGGAGTTCAAGTGCGTTGATGTCGGTTAAGGTAGATGTTGGCAAGCCCGGCGTTTGCAGCACAGCCTCTTTGATATACTTTATTTTATTGCTTAGTTCCACACTGTATGCATTGGTGCCTTCTACTACCCGGTAAAGTTCCTCTACCTTTTTTGCAAAGGTGCTTAATACTGAATTTTCACCATCGGTCATATTGACCATATTCAAGGCGTCCACTTTGAAAGACTGGGCGGGTACCAGATCGCTGAACTTTCCATCTTCGAATTTGCTCATTGATACCGTATAAGTTCCCGGGCTAACCATGATGCCCTGGTCGGGAGAACTGAACACGTTGGTTTCGTCGAACGGCGTAAAACTTACCGCACTTTTAGTTCCTGTTCTAAAATCCCAGTTGAGCCGGTTAACGCCCTTTTTCGCGGGCGCATTTAGCCGGCGAACAACCTCGCCTGCTGCGTCCCTGATGGTAAACAATAGGTATGGAGCAGCTTCAATGTCTTCTTTCCGCAAGGAATCGATGGATGGATAAAACGGCGGATCGCCGATCCTGATCTTCTGCTGTTCGGCTTCCTGGCGTCGTTCGCGAAGTGTTTTAAGATCTTGTTTGAGGTAGTATGTTATGACTGCTCCCGGTTTCGGATTTGGGGTGTTCCAGTAACTTTCGCCCTGGAACCCTTTGCCGCGAATGCCAAGGGGCATGGACTCAATGTACATCAGCGCATTTTTCACCGGGGCAATAAATGCCGGTTTGTCGAGGTCCTGCTTATTTAAGCTTCTGAGGGGGCTATAATCGTCGAGAACATAATAACCACGGCCAAAAGTGGCCAGCACCAGGTCACCTTCCCGTTTATGAATTTCCATATCTTTTATGGCAACCGGTGGCAGACCTCCTTTCAATTGTATCCATTCGGCACCGGCATCTATGCTGAAAAACACACCAAACTCTGTTCCTGCAAAAAGGAGGTTTTTGTTGGTAGGATCTTCTGCCATGCAATAAACTGTTCCGCGTTGTGGAAGGTTGCTTTGAATGGCCGTCCAGCTTTTTCCCCCGTCGGTTGTTTTAAAAAGGTATGGTTTAAAATCGCCGTAGCGATGATGGTTAAAGGCCACGTAAGCTTCTTCTTTATTGTGTGCTGAGGCGATGATCAAGTTCACGTAAGTATTCGCTGGCACACCGGGAATATTGTCGATTTTAGTCCAGGTTGCGCCACCGTCTTTGCTGGTGTGAATAAGCCCGTCGTCGGTGCCGATAAAAAGAATGTTTTCGTCAATAGGAGATTCGGCAATTGTGGTTACCTGCCCATAAATATCTGTAGAGGCATTTTTGGCGACTGCATCAACGCTCCAGACTTTGCCCATGATGCTGAGTTTATTGCGGTCGATACCCCGCGACATATCGGGGCTGATGACTTTCCAGGTATTTCCACGGTCGTTGGTCCTGAATAGCCGGTTTGATGCAAAGTACAGGCGCTTATGGTCGTGTTGGCTGATGAGCAACGGAGCATCCCAGTTCCACCGATAAGGTTGTTCGCCTGCAGGCTCTACGGGTTTGATGTCGATGCTTTCCCCGGTTCTGCGATCAAAGCGTACCAGGCCACCGTATTGCGACTCAGCATAAACGGTATTTGAATCTTTGTAGTCGGCCTGGCTCTCAAAACCATCGCCGCCGTTGGTAATAAACCAGTCGCTGTTTACAATTCCGTTTGCGCTGATCGTACGCGAGGGGCCTCCCAGGCTAAAGTTATCCTGGGTACCACCGTAGACATAATAGAAGGGGAGGCTGTTATCCAGTGAGACCTTGTAAAATTGGGTAACGGGAATGTTTGCTTTGAAGTTCCAGTTTTTACCTTCATCGTAAGTTTCGTAGAGTCCGCCATCGCAGCCTACAAGCATATGCTGGGTATTTTTGGGATTCACCCAGATTACGTGATTGTCTACGTGTTTGCTTTTTTCGCCGAGGGGTTGAAACGTTTTTCCGCCATCCCGGCTTACCTGCAAATACACATTCATTGCATACACCTTGTTGATGTCAACGGGGTCGCAAAAGATCTCCTGGTAGTAATTGCCGGATGTGCTGTAATTGCTCCTTTTTTCCCAACTGGCGCCGCGATCGGTTGAAGCAAAAAAACCGCCCTTGCCGTCAGCCGCTTCCACAATCGCGTAAAGATAATCGGGGTTAACAGGGCTCATGGCCATTCCTATGCGGCCCAGGTCTACGCCGGTAGGAATACCCTTCATGATCCGCGTCCAGGTTGCCCCTGCATCGTCACTCTTATATAATGCACTCTCCGGTCCGCCGCCGACATAAGTAAATACCTTACGTTGTCTTTGGTGGGCGGCAGCGTATATGGTTTTAGGGTTACGGGGGTCAATCAGCACCTCGTTGAAACCGGTATGTTCACTTACTGTCAGCACCGCTTTCCAGCTTTTGCCACCGTCAGTGGTTTTATAAATGCCCCGTTCGCCGCCGCTGTTCCACAAAGGTCCGTATGCAGCAACATAAACAACATCGGTATTTGTAGGGTCGATGGCGATCTGGCCGATGTGTTCTGATTTTGTAAGACCCATGTTTTTCCAGCTTTTGCCTGCGTCTTCGCTTTTGTAGATGCCGTCGCCATAGCCTACCACCCGCTGGTTGTTATTTTCTCCGCTGCCCACCCACACGATATTTGGATTAGCAGGGTCCAGTGCAACACAGCCAATAGAATAAGCTGTTTGATTATCAAAAAGTGGAGCATAAGTGACACCGGCATTAGTGGTTTTCCAAACGCCGCCACTTGCCGTGGCAACGTAATACTCCGAGGGTCGTTGCGGATTAATCGCCAGGTCGACAATGCGACCCGATGTAAGTGCCGGGCCGATGCTTCGGAATTTTAAACCCGAAAAAGTAGCCGACTGCATAGGTGAACCTACAACGAGGCTGTCAGCAGCTTTGCGTACCTTTTTTTGAGCAATAACAGGTGTGCAAAAAATTATAAAGAGTGAAAATACAGGCAGGAAAATTCGGGTCATAGACAATGGAATTAGGTGGCGGAAATTAACAACAAATCAGCACGAAAACGGTATTTTCTGAAGTGCGGTAATAATCGGGTGTATCCTCTGGAAGAATTTAAGGGTGTCGGCTTTTGTTATACATCCGACCCCGCGTTAGCCGCCCGGCAAACCCTGTGGGGACGCGTGTCACGCAATCCTACCATAGTTTTACAGAAGCTGAATGAAGCATACAAGGTAATTTTAGCAGGAGTAAGCAGTACAGTAAACAGGTTAGGTTAACGTACCTTTAACGATAACAAACTTGTTCACAATGCCGCATTGTCTCATATTTTGCCGTTTATTTGAACTTTCCTTAGCAATTTTCTACAGGTTGCGGACATTTACACATTTTTTGTGAAAATTGTCCGGAACTTTTTCTGCTTTTGGTTGCTTACGCATATCTTTGCGCTCCGAAAAAAATATGTCTAAACAAGCCCTGATCAAACAAGATGGTTCCATTATAGAAGCATTATCCAATGCGATGTTTCGTGTCAAGCTCGAAAACGGTCACGAAATTATTGCTACTATATCCGGAAAAATGCGAATGAACTACATACGAATATTGCCGGGCGATAAGGTTGGTGTTGAGATGAGCCCTTACGATCTAAGCAGGGGAAGAATTATTTTCCGGTATAAATAAGAGTTTTGTTCCATTGCGGGTTCAACAGCCTGCGGGATTATATTAGTGAATTACCAGGAATATGCAGCAGCGTTTTCCGATAACATAGAAAACTAATCGTCATGAAAGTAAGAGCATCCATTAAGAAACGAAGCGCCGACTGTAAGATCGTAAGAAGGAAAGGTGTACTATTCGTTGTAAACAAAAAGAATCCCCGGTTTAAACAACGCCAGGGTTAATTCATCAGCAAGAGTTGGAGCCGGTTGCAACCGGTATCGCAAATTATAAAACCGAAATTTTAATATGGCACGTATTGCCGGTATAGATTTACCAAAGAACAAAAGGGGCGAAATAGGACTTACCTATATATTCGGAATTGGCCTCTCTACTGCCCAGTACATTCTTGATAAAGCGGGTATTGACAGGAGCAAAAAAGTGAACCAGTGGGACGACGAGGAGCAAACTTCAATTCGTAATATCATCAACAATGAGATTAAGGTAGAAGGTGCTTTAAGAAGTGAAGTGCAGATGAGCATCAAGCGTTTGTTGGATATTGCCTGTTATCGTGGTTTACGTCATCGTAAAGGTTTGCCATTACGCGGTCAACGTACACGTACAAATAGCCGTACAAGGAAGGGTAAGCGTAAGACAGTTGCCGGTAAAAAGAAGGCTCCCAAGAAATAAAGATTGCAGATCCCAGGTGCCAGTTTTCAAACCAATGGTTTGGAACCTGGTGCCTGTGATTTGTCGTTTATACAAGGCCGCCGGATCTGCTGCTTAGCAACAGGGAGGGGCCCATACATTAAGAAGACTACCTCAAGTAAATTTTATGGCGAAAGCACAACAAAAACAAGACAGCGCAAAAGCAGCTGCCAAGAAAAGGATTGTAAAGGTTGACGCATATGGTGACGCCCATATAAGTGCAACTTTCAACAACATCATCATTAGCCTGACAAACAAAAACGGCCAGGTGATCAGCTGGGGAAGCGCCGGTAAAATGGGTTTCCGTGGTTCTAAGAAAAATACGCCTTACGCAGCTCAGCTTGCTGCCCAGGACGCAGCGAAAGTTGCGATTGATGCAGGTTTAAAGCGTGTAGACGTTTATGTGAAGGGACCTGGAAGCGGAAGAGAAGGTGCTATTCGCGCACTTGCAAACAGTGGTATCGAAATCACCATGATCAAAGACGTAACTCCTCTGCCTCACAACGGCTGTCGTCCTCCTAAAAAGAGAAGGGTATAGTTAATTTTGGATTAGCGGATTTCGGATTGGCGGATTGAGCTGCCTTTTGAATTTCACATTTTGAATTTTGAATTATAAAGCTGGTGCAGCTCGAATTTTAAGATTTTTAATGATCTGCACCGGGAACAAAAAAATCTAAAACATAAGTTATTATGGCAAGGTATACTGGTCCAAAGACCAAAATTTCCAGGATTTTCGGTGAGCCAATCTTAGGTAATGGCAAGTGGTTGTCAAAAAACAGCAACCCTCCGGGTATTCACGGTGCACAACGTAAGCGTAAAACGTTGGGTGAATATGCACTTCAGTTAAAAGAAAAGCAAAAGGCAAAATACACTTATGGCCTGCTCGAAAAGCAGTTTCGTAATACGTTCGTGGAAGCTTCACGCCGTAAAGGTGTTACAGGTGATAACCTGATCAAATTACTTGAAGCCCGTTTAGACAATACCGTATTTCGTCTTGGTATTGCTCCAAGCCGTCCTGCTGCACGTCAGCTGGTTTCGCACAAACATATCACAGTTAACGGTGAAGTCGTAAACGTTCCATCTTTCCAGCTAAAGCCGGGAGACAGCATTGGTTTGAAAGAGAAGACTTCAACAAACACTGCGCTTACTGCTAACCTTAGGGGTAAAGGCAAAAACTTTAGCTGGCTCGATTGGAATGAAACGGAAATGAAAGGTACTTTCATCGCTTATCCGGAAAGGGAGAGTGTTCCTGAGAACATCAAGGAGCAACTGATCATTGAGTTGTACAACAAATAATCCGGTTTTCGGTGGGGGCCTGCCTTAATCACTGTGGTATTTCATATTAAACATTAAATCGTCTATAATAAGATGGCTATTTTAAATTTCCAGAAGCCCGATAAGATCGTTCTGCAAAAAGCAAATGATTTTGAGGCACAGTTTGAATTTCGTCCATTGGAGCCAGGCTTCGGTCTGACCATTGGAAATGCCCTGAGAAGGGTATTATTGAGTTCGCTGGAGGGCTATGCAATCGTGGGAATAAAGGTTGAAGGCGCAGAACATGAGTTTGCTACGATCAAAGGAATTACTGAGGATATCACGGAGATTATTTTGAACCTTAAGCAAGTTCGTTTCAAAAAGAAAGTTGAGCATGAAGTTCCATCTGAAAAGCTTACACTTAGCATAAAGGGTAAAACTGAATTCACAGCGGGTATGATAGCGGATGCCACTTCATCTTTTGAAGTGATGAACCCGGAGTTGTTGATTTGTACTATGGACAGCAGCGCTAAGCTTGATATCGAAATGACCATTTCGAAAGGTCGTGGCTATGTGCCTGCAGAAGATAACCGGATTAAGGACACTGTATTTGGATATGTTCCAATCGACAGTATCCATACCCCGATAAAAAATGTAAAATATACCATCGAAAACACCCGTGTCGAGCAAAGAACTGACTTCGAAAAGCTCATCATGGAAGTGAATACGGATGGTACAATTCATCCGGAAGACGCGGTTAAGCAGGCATCACGCATTCTTATCCAGCACCTGATGATCATCACCGACGAGAACATTACTTTCGACAACAAAGAAGAAAAGAAAGAAGACCTCGTTGACGAACAAACACTTCAACTACGTAAGATCCTTAAAACACCACTTGAAGACCTGGATCTTTCGGTACGTGCATTCAACTGCCTCAAAGCAGCAAAGATCAATAGTTTAAGTGAGTTGGTGCAATATGAGCAGGAAGACTTGATGAAGTTCAGGAACTTTGGCCAGAAATCACTCAGCGAAATTGAGCAGGTGTTGAACGAAAGAGGTCTTGGCTTTGGAATGGATTTGAGCAAACTCGGGTTAGATAAAGAAGATTATTAAAGTTAAAAGTCAAAAGTAAGAAGTCGCAATTGGTGTTAGCTCACCTTTTAGTTTTGAATTTTCTGCTTTTGAATTAATCATGTACGCTGCAAATCCTGACACGGTGCAGCGGAAAAAATTCAAACGTCATGCGTCACGGAGACAAAATTAACAACCTCAGCAGAACAGCAAGCCATCGCCGCGCCTTGTTGTCGAACCTTGCTGCACAGCTTATTCAGCACAAACGTATTACTACTACGTTGGCTAAAGCAAAAGCGCTTCGCACCTATGTTGAGCCACTGATTACAAAGGCAAAAGACAATACTACTCACCAACGAAGGGTAGTGTTTAGCTATCTCCAGGATAAAGAAGCCATCAAAGAACTATTTGATGTAGTTCGCCTGAAAACCGAGGCTCGTCCCGGGGGTTATACAAGGATCATCAAACTTGGTGTTCGTCATGGTGACAACGCTGAAGTTGCAATGATTGAGCTGGTAGACTACAACGAGATCTACGGTAAAGGCATTGGTGAGCAGAAAGAAACAGGTAAAAGAACACGTCGTGCCGGTAGGGGTAAAAGAACAACCGCTCCCGCTGATGCTACTGCTCCGGCAACTGCAGAAGATGCTACGCCTACAGCTACAACTGAAACTGAAGCTGAACAGCCTGCAACTGATGCTGCTGAGTCTACTGCAACAAGCAACGAATCAGGAGAGCAAGCACCTAAATAAATGTTTAAACTCAATAATAAAAAAAGCAAGGTCATTGATGATCTTGCTTTTTTTATGTTTAAAAGTTTAGGATTTTATATCTGGCAGTAATGATACTTTTGCGCGTTTGTTTGCGGTATTAACTAAGTCCGTGTGAAAATGGACCCTGCTACTGTTGACTTACACAAAGCGAAAACATTGGCTAACGTTCAAAAACTTCATACTTTATAATGAATCATCAACCGAATGCTATTCTATTGCTCGAAGACGGCACTTTGTTCCATGGTAAAGCTTTTGGCAAAATTGGGACAACTACTGGCGAAATCTGTTTCAATACCGGCATGACCGGTTACCAGGAAGTATTTACCGACCCAAGTTACTACGGTCAGATCGTGATCATGAATAATGTTCATGTTGGAAATTATGGTGTAAATGACAATGATATCGAAAGTAGTTCGGTAAAAATTTGTGGCTTGATTGGCCGGAACCTTGAAGAACTCTACAGTCGTAAACAGGCGAACGGTTCTTTAGACAACTACCTAAAGTCGAATGGAATTGTATCAATAGAAGATATTGATACCCGTGCCCTGGTTTCACATATTCGTACTAAAGGGGCGATGAACTGCATCATTTCGTCGGAGATTACCGATGAAGCAGAATTACGCCAACGGTTGGAGGCTACCCCGCATATGGGGGGCCTGGAGTTAGCCTCGAAAGTAAGTACACAAGAAACGTATGAACAAGGCGATCCCGCTGCAGCCATTAAGATTGCTGTTGTCGATTATGGTGTAAAACAAAATATTCTTACCTGCATGACGAGTAGGGGAGCGCATATAAAAGTGTTTCCTTCCACAGCTACGCTCTCGGACATGAAGGAGTTTAATCCTAGTGGATATTTTATTTCCAATGGCCCGGGTGATCCTGCCGCAATGGGTTACGCTGTGGATACATTGAAAGAAATCTTGAACGAAGACAAGCCTGTATTTGGTATCTGCCTGGGGCAGCAGTTGCTGGCGCTGGCAAACGGTATTCCAACCTTTAAAATGCAGAACGGCCATCGCGGTTTAAACCACCCTGTTAAAAACCTGCTTACCGGCAAATGTGAGATCACTACGCAAAATCACGGTTTTGGTGTTGACCCTGAAGCAGTGAGAAACAATCCCAATATCGAGATCACTCACGTGAACTTAAATGACGATAGTATTGAAGGCATCCGCGTAAAAGGCACAAAAGCTTTCAGTGTGCAATACCATCCGGAAAGCACACCTGGCCCTCACGACAGCCGGTACCTTTTCGATGAATTTATTGGTATGATGTCTTAAGCGCTTTAAACATAATTGTAGAAGGCTGTTCCTGTATGGGAGCAGCTTTTTTATGTCAGCTATTTGGGCAAGCCCCTGGTACCACCACTTTCAATAGCTTATGAGATTAAGACCCAAACCGGTTTAATTAAGAATTTTTTGGGACCCAGCTGCAGTATTTCAATTGTAAATCGTTGCCCGCCCGGCTGCGCCTGTCGCACGGGCGTCGCACTCCCGTCCGAACGGCTTCAGTCGGGCGGGCTTGTACTGCATCTCGTGGCTAGGCAATCAGCTGAACAGGCGCCCTAAGAAAGCGACACCTGATCAAGACTTTGATTTGTGCATTTTGATATTGTACATTCGTAGCAATCAAATGATACCGTTATGAATATTTCCATTATTAACGGCCCAAATCTTAACCTGCTTGGGAAACGCGAACCCGACATCTACGGAAATGAAAGTTTCTCTGACTTTTTGAATGAATTGAGAACACGTTTTCCTACGGTTACCTTCAACTACTTTCAGAGTAATGTAGAGGGCGAACTAATTAATGAGATCCAGCATGTAGGCTTTACTTATGATGGTATCATCATCAACCCCGGGGGATATACTCATACGTCAGTAGCAATCGGTGACGCAATTGCTGCGATCAAATCACCGGTTATAGAGGTGCACATCAGTAACATATTCGCCCGGGAAGACTTTCGAAAGATTTCGCATGTCAGTGCGAAGTGTATCGGCACAATTTCAGGGCTGGGGCTTAAAGGTTATGAATTGGCTATAAAATACCTGATGGAACACCGGTCGTCAAATGTGATCAGTGAGTTTTTGCATAAGCTTTGAGTGGGTATTGGGTATTAAGGTATTGGGTATTGGTTGATAAGTTGACTGGTTGATAGGTTGATCGGTTGACTGGTTGATAAGTTGATCGGTTGACTGGTTGATGAGTTGACTGGTTGATACGTTCAAAGGGTACAGTGTAAAGTAGGGGGCAGATAGTAAGTTGACTGTAGTGTTCCGTCAGTGAACGCAGCTGCGTAACATGATTAGGAAAAGTTAAGTACGCTTAGCTAATTGTATTGATGTCGAGGATAATCGTTTTGCTACCTCTTTTTTGAGCTTCCTGTACCATATGTTGGGTTCCGCCCGGACCGTCCCCGCCTTTGCGGTCCCATAAGGCAATCAGCGTCATTTGTGCGCCGCCGCAAACGAGTGAACTGTTGAGCATCCACAAGTTATTTCGCTCCCACAGGTAATCCGGTTGATGCCGGGCTTGCAGCCATCGGGGCAATTCTTTTGTATTGGACAGTATTCTCCTTGATAATTTATTGTATAGCGCGTCAAATCGCTCAATCCACGATGCTCCTGCGGGGGCAACTGAGGCTAGCACAAAAGCTTCACGCGGCAGCGCCAGGAAGAGTTCACTTTTAATACCAAATTCATCACAGATTTCCTGGAACAATATGTCCCCGCCACTGGCGCCACCTGATATCCCACGAAGTTTGGGATGTTTGGCCTGTTCCCCCACAATTGCTTGTTTGATGGCTGCTCTAACAGCGGCTTCTTTGCCTGCAGGGAACCGTGGTTCGGGTCGGCCGGGTTTGTCGATCATATGCCCTGTAAACAGCAAGTAATGTTGTTTATCGGCTGTTTCCGGTGCCGCGGCCTTTGAAAATGCAGCAAGCGCGGCATCCACATTGGCAGTAAGCACACCCAATTGCTTAAAGATCATAAGCTGCCTTCGTGCAGATTCAAACGTCAGGCCTTCGCTTGCCTGGATAATCTGATCGTACATGTTCCCCACCCTGGCGGGCCTTTGAAGCGTTATACATGCCAGGTCGGCTTCAGACATGCTCAACCAGGGATCGGGCTGGACCTGGTTGCTGTTGCGCTTGCGCTGTGCCTGGATCGCCCCTTTTACCATCACCGAAAGCACCCGGCATCTTTCCCGGTAATCTTCCAATTGCTCTGCAGCATCCTTTTCGGTGTCAAATTGTTCTTCCCAGGTCTCTGGAAGTGCCTCCGCAAGACAGATGATTATGGTGAGTAATGCAAGGGCATTAATGCCCGAGTAATAGTGGTTTAGATCCTGCTGGTAGCCTTCTTCGTAACCTGTGTAAGCCTCACTCAGGTATTTTGATTTCAACGCCTGTTTGCGCCATTCTTCTTCGGGGGCTCTACGCCAGGTATCCACCCACTTTACTTTTGCGTTTCTACCCCTGAGCGTAAACATCTCAGCTTTCTTTGCTGCATCATTGCCGTTTAATTTCGAAAGTACCCTTCCGATTGCCTGTTCTGAAAGCTTCAGGTATTCCCAGGCTTGTTCATGGTTTGTACGTAGTTCATCTTCGGCGCGCCGTTGATAAATGGTTGCAAGACGATCATTAGCTTCCTGGTCATATGGTGAACGCATGCGTATTTTGTCCCAGTAAATACCCGCTGATTCAAGATCGTTCGATTGAAACAAAGCTTCGCCGATGTTTCTCAACGCGGGTATCTCCCAGGGATAACCGGCAGCTTCCGATGCCAGTAACGCGAGCCGACCCAACTGTTTTCCCGCCTTGGCCAATTCCACCTCTTCACCAAAGTCAGGCGGTACGGCCAGGAAGCGTTCAGGGTCTTGAGCCTGCAACTTTGGTAACATAAAAAAGACGGGGCTGTCTGATTTGTCCGCGATCATTGTTGCACGCAATCCGTTGATCAACGCATCCAGCGCTTTAGCCGGGTTTTCTTCCGGGTAACTGAGGTACCGGTCTGTTTTCAGATCAAAAGGGATCTCGTCTTTTGAACACCTAATAAGGAATGTTTTCCGGTCACGCAGGGCATGTCGAATCCCAAGTTCGTAAAAAACATTTGCGTTGTGGATCGATAAATCGGCAATCACAAGATCGGCAAGCAGCAGCTGGGCAAACATATCTTCCCGAATGTTACCCTGCTCAATAATCACTGCTGTAGTGCTGCCGGGGATCCCGACGGCATTTAGGGCAGGCTGTATAAGTTCACTGTCGACCTTTTCGAAATCTACACCTTGTTTTGTCCCAAACGGACGAACGATAAAGGCCTGCATGATGTTTCCGGTTTCAACTAAAAATACGAATTAGGATGGTGCAAATTCGACAGCACTGCCCATTACAAAAGAGCAGCATGCTAAACGAAGGCACCAAAGTGCTGTAAGTTGACCTGCTCTTTAGCAGCCGTTCTACCTACAAGCGACATGTCGTTAAGGTAAGTAACAGAGTCCATTTCCCTGACGTGATTTGATTTGATATCGTGGAGTCCCATCGTGTCCAAACCCTCCTGGCTGAGATCGGCATTGTAACGAACATACAGAAACTGGCGGTTGGTATCCTGGTCCATCTCGATCATGTTGCCTTCTTCATCCATTGGGATCATGTACTTCAGCTCCCGGTCGATGGGAGCACCATAGGAACACCTGCCAACAGTTCGGCAATTGATATCCTGGTCGACCTGCATCGCATATAACAAATTATTTGGAAGTCCCTTCGCCGCCTCAAGCAGGTTATCGTATGTGCCGGATGTCGGTGCCGCGCCTGTTCCTACCGAAACGATCAGCAGTTTGTTTTCGCCGGTTTCCCAATTCAGGTTGTATGCTGGTTGGGTTGCCATTCGGTATAACAGAAAAGATGGGTTGTTATATGGCGTAACCCCACCATCTACAAATACAAATGTTTTTTCAGGATCATTTGGGTCCCATTGGAGTGTTTCCGGTGGAAAGAAAACCGGGGCCGCCGTACTTGCCCTCACCAGCTGATGAAGCTTGATCCGGGCGTTACAATCGGGACGAGTAAGGTCGTTGTATTTTGCCAGTGGATTATTGCTGATCGGCCATGGAGAATCTGTAGTTCGATTCATGGTTACAACAAGCAGAAGACATTTGAATTTCCCATTCTGAACTACCATATCGGTATCTGCACCAAAAGTTTCTTTTAACATGTTTAGCAGGGGCCCCGACTCATACAACGCCTTCCATCTTTTCAGGATGAAGGTTTTATCAAACATGTCTTTTCCTTTGTGCTTATAAAAGTCGAGCAGCTGTTCTACAGACATCCCAATAGACAAACCGGCAGCGATAATGGCACCAGTACTTGTGCCCCCGATATAGTCGAAGTATTCTCCCAGCCGAAAGTCTGACCCGCGATTAAGCTTTTCTCTCAATTGACTCTCCATTTCGGCAAGAAACTCCAAGGTGATTATACCCCGGATACCTCCTCCATCTAATGCAAGAATCTTTCTTGGTTGTTTCTGTTCATAGCGTTCAGCAAGGTTGCCCCATAATGACATATGCGTAGTTTTAAGAAGTTAATATGATAACCCGTTTAGTAGTGAATCCGCACCATAAATATTTGGCTCAAGCCTAAAAACAGTGATGGATTACAAAAGCGGATTACAAAAGCATGCTCTTTAGTAAACAACATCCGTCAGCGATCGCCAGCTTCAAATCGGGTATAAGGTAGAAACAAATCGTTCGGAAACAAATAGGGCTTTAATTAATTTGCTAGGCTATGTGCTTCTCTTCACTTACGATCACCTAGATGCGCGTAGCTGTGAGCGTTTATAGCAAATGATGCTTGCAACAAACGACCATGATATATCATCACAGTAAGCGAACAGGTTAGCATCACCGCTAAGTTCAAATATCGTTTTTCATCCGTTGATGAACGTAAGATTGGGAGGAACTCCATTTCCCTTAGATGATCCAATACCGGGCTAATCTCGAATTTGGAATAGGATTCCGGCCGGTGGAAATAAGGCATTATTAAGTACTTTGTATCAGTTTGGTAATCAGCAGGTTGTGGCTTGGCACAGATTGGGTATTATAGATGGAAACCTTTATAAAACACTCCAATATGAATGCTAATTACACCACTTCCAATGTTACCTTATCACTTACTCAGAACCGTTTAATTGAAGATTGTATCGCTGGTAAGAGAAAAAGCCAGAAAGAAATGTATGATCTTTTTTCTTCAAAGATGTTTGCCATCTGTTTGCGGTACGCAAAAAATCAAATGGATGCTGAAGACATTCTCCAGGAAGCCTTCGTTAAACTTTTCAATAACCTTGATAAGTTTCGCGGCGAAGGATCATTTGATGGATGGGTTCGTCGCATCTTCGTTAATACTGCAATTGAACACATCCGCAAAAGAAGCCTCAATACTGTCGTAAGCGAAGGCCTTGAGAATTCTATCGCCGACAAGTACACCACTCCACTAGACAACATGTTTCAGAAAGACCTTGTAAAAAAAGCAAACGCGCTTAGCGATGGTTACCGTACGGTGTTTACTTTATATGCTATCGAAGGCTACTCTCATAAAGAGATTGCGGGTTGTCTTGGAATTACAGAAAGCACTAGTAAGTCACAATATTCAAGGGCTAAAGCGTTGTTAAGAAGTGTGCTTACCGATCGTCCGCAGAACGAAGGTGACGACAACTAATAATGGTCGATCAATAAACTTGCATTACTGTTTATACCTGAAAGATGCCCGTTATGCCGCATAACTGTTGGGCAGATTAGCTCCAGAGGTGAAATACTATCAATGGCTGTATCATCTCATTTCTATTGTTTGGAATAACGTCAGTAAGCGACTTTGAAATGCGGCGGTACAAGCGTGCCCTATTCTTCCGACTGCGCAGCCGACGCGTAATGATGATCAATATAAGTATTCCACCCTTTCTCCGCAATCCTAAATAAATGGTAAGTCTGTCGCATTCATTAATAAGTCCCTTTATGCAAGCCACTGTTACAACGTGTATTTGCCTACAGCATCTACCTTGTACATGCACCATTACTCGAAATGTTTCTATGAAACAGGAATTGATGTATTAGTCCTCTAAAATGAAGTATATACTCTTGTACCTAACGGTAAATTTTTCGATTACTGTTACGGGTTCTTCTGAGGCTTTATCTTGGTTGCAGAAAAGCCATTTGTAACTAGAGCGCTTTTGATGCAGCAAATCCCTGTACAAAGTGGTCTAGTGTAAAATCCGTATCGTTAACAACTCATCAAACCCTTTTTAACACAACCCTTTCTTTTGCGCGAAGCCTGGTTCCAAAACCGGGTTTCGTCGTTTCAACCCAATCCTTACGCGTTTGAGGCGGTTGATCCATAGATCCCATTGCTTCGCATAGAGGAATTACTGATGGGCAAAAAGCCAACCTGTTATCGACCTTACATACATGAGGTCTTTTTTCCGGTGGAGATCAGGATTGTGAAAAAAATATGATGTCGGGTTCTGTTGTCAATATCGATGAAAAAAATGGTAACGCTTAGATGCGCAATCAAGGAAGGTATACCGGCAAAGGTGAAAGAGCTTACCCATTCTTTGAAGTGACTCTACTGCATTGCAGGAGTTCGATTCCTGCATCAGATCATTTGTACGATGGAGGATGATATAGGCTTAATTTGCTTCATACACCTGCCTTAAACCTATTAAAAACAATCAAGCTGGTATGGCAAAACCTGAGAACCGAATTGCGTGACATTATAGCACAATATGACTAAGCTATTCAATGCTAGCAAAGGGGCGCTTTGATGATACTTAAGTGCATGAACAAGGATACTAGTTTAAGCAGGCTAAACCCAAAACCTCACGCCAGTTTCTCAGCCGAAAAATCAATTGGTCAGTACGGCTCGCCGAATGAAATTCAAGAGTGTATTGTTAGTATAACAGCTTTATCAACAAAGAAACGATTGCATAAATACAGGTAGCAATGAAAATTCCCCTTGCAGTACGGTCATGACGCTTGTTGATGAAAATGGTGAATACAACAGCGTTTGCGATTAGTGAAATGCTGATGATACCTGTTAACAAAGTCTTTTGCGTAAACATTACCCTAAAGAACTCCTCAAGGGTAAACATCCTGAACTGAAACAGGTAGTAAATAAGCATCCCTGCAACGGGAGCTATAAGCCCAAGTGCCAGGCCTAATCTCAGACTATCTCTTCTGCCCATTAATTCGTCTTTAAAATCTTTCGAAGTTTGTCTTTCAGCTTATAATCGGTGAGATCAAATTGAACCGGAACGATGCTAACAAAGTTGTTGTTGAGTGCCCAAACATCCGTATCCTTTCCCTTATCGAAATTGATGAACTCACCGGTTAACCAAAAGTATTTCCGGCCGTTTGGATCTTTTCGTTCATCAAAATCTTCTTCGTACTTCGCATAAGCCTGGCGGCACAACTTCATACCTTTTATCAGGTTTACATCCACTGAAGGAATATTAACATTCAGGCATAAATGTTTGTCGATGACCTTACGGCTCAGCAACTGTTGAACGAGTAATCTTGCGAATTTTTTTGCACCCGTAAAATCAGCGTCGATATTATAGTCGAGTAACGAAAAACCAAGGCTTGGGATGCTTTCAATGGCTGCCTCAACAGCGGCCGACATGGTGCCGGAGTAAATAACGTTGATGGAATGATTTGCACCATGATTAACTCCGCTTAGGCAAAGGTCGGGTTTGCGGTGGAGGACTTTATCGACGGCCAACTTTACGCAATCTACCGGGGTGCCGCTACATTGCCATGCTTCCACACCGTCAAAAAACGAATTGGCGGAATGTAGCCTGAGGGGATGGCCAATGGTAATGGCATGTCCCATTCCACTCTGGGGCTTGTCCGGTGCAACCACAACAATTTTTCCCAGGTCTTTCACCGCTTCAACAAGCGCCTTTAAACCGGGTGCTGATATACCATCATCATTGGTGATTAAAATAATGGGTTCATCGGGTACCTGCTTTTGTGTTGCAGCAGATTTTGGTTTGGAACGGATAGGGGCATTTTTAGATGCAAGCAGTGTTTCAATCGTCTTTTTAGCTTTTGCCATGTTCAATAATATAGCGCAAAAATCCCGATAAAAAATAACGGGTCAAAATAAATTGTTTGTCAACTAATTTTATTAGTAATTTGCGGCTAAACTAATTAGTTCCGTTATGTCGCAAGCCGGTAAAAACCTAAAATACCTCCGTAAACTTAAGGGGTGGACACAGGAAGAATTTGCCAATAAGCTAAAGATTAAACGTTCGCTGCTGGGTGCATACGAAGAAGAGCGGGCCGATCCACGTATAGAGGTACTGGAGATTGTCAGCAGCCTTTTTAAGACCTCGCTCGACGAACTGCTGCTAAAGGACCTTGCCGGCATGAAGCCGGGCAGCTACCTGGATAAGCGCCGCCAGATGAAGATGACGAGTAATACCGCCGAGATCCAGTTTGTGCCTGTTAAAGCTGCTGCAGGTTATCTTGCCGGCTATACTGATCCGGACTTTATTGATGAGCTAAACACCTTCACCTTACCGATGCTTTCAGCCGGGCATTATCGTGCATTCGAGATCATTGGTGACAGTATGCTTCCAACCCCAAGCGGTTCGGTAATAGTAGGGGAGAAGGTCGAAGACGTGGAAGATATAAAAACAAGTAACACTTATATTGTCGTATCCCGGAATGAGGGAATCGTTTATAAGCGTGTGCTTAAAAGCAACAGGAACAAAAGCAAGCTTACACTCGTAAGCGACAATCCACAATACGAACCCTATAGTATAAATTCCGAAGAGATCATGGAACTATGGCAGGCTCAAATGATTATTGCAAAGGCAAATGTTCAACAACGATGGGATGTGAACCAACTCGCAGGTTTGGTAAATAACCTTCAGGACCAGATCAGCACTTTAAAGAAGAAAATCAATTAGGAGAAACCCGATAAATCCTAGGCGATATGAGGAACAAGCTTTCGTGATAGTAAAGGTTCAGCTTGAAACCCATTTAAATGCTTTTTCCTGTTCGCTGAGGTGAAACCCCCGGTATTCACCAGGCAAGAGCTTTCCCACCGTATTAGTAAATGTAATCACTCCGCGTTCAGCGCTAACGATTGCAACCTTTTTCCACCGGGTGAAGTACTGAAAACCCAGCACCATATCATTTAGCAGGGCCTCTATAGAAAAGTTGCCAATTGGAGTTTCAATAACCATTATGTAATAGAGCCATTCATTTTGCTGCCGGTATAAGGTAAACGCCGGAAATAGAACATTGTGATAATCTGTGTCAACGACCTTGCCGGTGGCACGCATTCCTAAAACATGTTCTGGCAGATGTTCAATACGGGCAAGCATAACCAAATCATTTAGTAGGTAAAACGCAACAAACACGCACCAAAGGGCTGCATGTTTTCTCATCGGGATTCACATATACTTCCTGGTCACTTTTCTTTTTTCTTCCCTTTATCTGCCTTTGTTTCCTGTTTGTTATGTGTGGTGTCATCCCCCTTATCGTCCTGCTCTTCATTTTTGCGGCTATCAAGGTTATCCCTGATTTCCGGGCGAGGAACATGCGAATTGCCCTGCTTGTTTTGTTGATTGTTGGTACCCCTTGAATCTTTCATAACTAAGCTTTAAAGTGAAGGCAAAAAAATTATACCATTGTGTTCGCCAATACCTTCTTATAATATGTCCAGTAGGCCAGAGCGTTAGCGTCCTTTGGAATACTTAATTGATCATGCACCCTAACTCATCTGGTATGCATCAATTTGCTCGCCTATCAATTGGATCATCGCGGGGTCAATAGGTTTATCAGCATTTTTAAGTGCCAGTCGCCAGCTATACTCGTCTCCGGGTTTTGAACTTGGCGTAATGGTAAACTGGTATTCGTTGTTTATTGAAACATCATAATAAAAGATGTCCTCTTCCTGGCAACATGGCTTTACTTCTGCAATGTGTAATCCATTATTATACCGGTACTCAACAAAAAATGGCGTTAACTCATCCATAGGTGGGCTTTTGATAGTCACTGGTTTCAAACCATATGCCACCCGGCTATCTTCAATTTTGTTAACTGGTATGTTTTTTATATAACGAGGTAAACGCTGTTCAGTCTACAAATCAGGTGTAATCAACGCATTAAAGCATTAGCATTCTAAAAATTCAGGTTACGTGCCAGCCCTCTGATGCATGATCTTAACCTCACCTGTAAGTTAAATTACTGCAACTTTGCGCTTCTTACAAACCGATCCAACTAATGGCTACCTCGCGTAAAGCAGCAATGGGCTTCATTTTCATCACCCTTCTTATCGATGTTACGGGGCTGGGTCTGATCATCCCGGTATTTCCAAAACTAATCACCGAACTTATACACGACGATATTAGTGCAGCAAGCGAGTGGGGTGGCTGGCTAACTTTTGCGTATGCTATCATGCAGTTTCTTTTTGCGCCCGTTTTAGGTAACCTGAGCGATAAATATGGCCGGAGACCCGTATTGCTGTTTTCGTTGCTGGGGTTTGGCATCGATTATCTTTTTCTTTCTTTCGCGCCCACGATCTGGTGGCTCTTTGCCGGCCGGCTTATCGCTGGTATTACTGGAGCAAGCTTCACCACCGCAACGGCCTACATCGCCGACATTAGTACCGATAAGGACCGTGCACAAAACTTCGGAATGGTGGGAGCGGCATTTGGCCTCGGATTTATCATTGGTCCGGTTATAGGCGGTTTACTGGGCGGCTTTGGTTCGCGTGTTCCATTTCTGGTTGCGGCCGGGCTTGCGCTCCTGAATGCATTGTACGGCTACTTCGTTTTACCTGAGTCGCTAGACAAAGCCAATCGCCGCCCTTTTAGCTGGAAGCGGGCCAACCCGCTCGGATCACTGGTTCAGTTGCGCCGATATCCTTCAATGGGAGGACTAATTGGCGCTTTTGTACTCATCTATATTGCATCGCACGCCGTGCAAAGCACCTGGACCTATATCAACATCGAAAAATTTCAATGGAGTGAAGCTATGATCGGTTATTCGCTGGGTATGGTAGGGCTACTTGTTGCACTGGTTCAAGGCGGACTTATCCGGATCGTTAACCCAAGATTGGGCAACGAAAAAAGTATTTATGTCGGTCTTATCATGTATGCCCTGGGACTTATGCTGTTTGCTTTTGCTTCACAAACCTGGATGATGTTTGCCTTTCTTGTGCCGTACTGTCTGGGCGGTATTGCAGGTCCGGCACTCCAAAGTATTATATCCGGCGAGGTTCCGGCTAATGAACAGGGCGAACTCCAGGGCGCGCTTACCAGCGTAATGAGTGCAACCTCCATCGTGGGGCCACTTCTTATGACGCACTTGTTTGCATGGTTTACAGGTCCCGCGGCTCCGGTGCAATTCGCAGGTGCCCCGTTCTTAGTGGGCGCGATCCTCATGTTAATCAGTGCCATACTTTCCTGGCTGGCGTTGCATAAAAGAAAAATCGTTACTGCTTAATACGAAAGAAAGTTCAGGCCTCAGTTAAAGGAGCTCCTCCGATCAATGTGTTTTCTTTTGGTGACCAGCGATCGTTCGCTATGGCACATCCTTGCTACGCTCAGTTCAAAGGCAACGCTTTGGGCAGCTGTGATACTGCTCTTGCTTAAACGTGCACGATTACAAAGAATAACGCATGGTAACTCCATACGTTCGTTGGTCACCCAATACCCCTGCGTAATGACCGGCATTCCCACCCGCCGGCAACAATTGTTCGAAATAATTTTTATCCAGCAAATTTCGCGACCAGATAAAGGCTGAAAGTCCCTTGCTTGCCCTGAAACCCAATCTTGCATTTACAAGAGCATAACCATCAATGTTTAAAACGGATGAAGGGGATGGGCTGGACGAAAAACGGGAGCGAAAATAACTGTCTAGTGCTATAAAGAAATTAGCGTTGTTCTCCCAAATGGTCACTGGCTTAATAAACTCGCCACCAAGTGAGCCTGACCATTTTGAAATACCGGGTAATACGCCACCGGAGATGTCTTTAAATGCTTTTTGCACCCCGTTTTCTGTTGCACCCGTTTGTTCGAGGGGCAATGGCGCGTTTGTGAACTGCACATAAGTTCCTTCTGTATACGCCAGAGCACCGTTGAACGAAAAATGGCGGTTTGCCCTAAAACTTCCATCGAATTCGAGCCCTTTCACGTTTACCTTCTCAGCATTGGCGATGTAGCCACGATTTACGCCAAGTTGAGCAGATTGCACGTTTGCCTGGTAATTTTTAATGTCGGAGTTATGCAGTACAAGATTTAGGGTCAGCTGTTCGCTTGGATTGCTTTTAATGCCAATCTCATAGTGTTTCAGATATTCTGGTTTTATTACGGCAAGTTCAAGTGCCGGGGCGCCATTAACCACCGGCAGTCCGGCTACATTTACCCCAATAGGCTTGAAGCTGGTTGAGTAAGTTGCAAATGCGTTGATGTGCTTGTTTGGCCGGTATGCAAGTGTAAGTTGGTAGGTCAGGTTATTTTCGTTGGCGTCGGCATTGTAAGCTTGGTTGCTGTAAACTGCTTCTTTAAAGCCTTGCAGGGCAACCTTGTCGGCTTGTGATCCATTGTACCTGGCAGTATCAAGTCCACCATACGTGGTTCGATCATATACCACATCCTTTTTGTCAAGGTTGAATCGTAACCCCGGTAAAACGTGTAAGCCTTTGGCAATCTCCCAGTCAACATTTGCAAAAGCCGCGGCACTCAACGACTTAATTGACTGTCTTGTTCTGATGCCAAAGCCTTCAAAAAGCCCCGGCGTTTTCCATAAAGCGCTGGTTGAGCTCTGTTGAAAACGCCACGTAGCAGTTCCGGCCTCTTCAATTGTAACGGGATCAGACTGCACCTCCTGGTTGATCGCGTATAGGCCTACAACCCCACTTACCCGTGAGGATATCTCCCCCGAATACCGGATTTCCTGCGAAAGCTGGTCCTGCTTGGAATAATTATTTGATTTTCTCAGGGATTGCAATCCGGTAAAATCCCTGTCATTGGATGGATCCCATTTCCAGTAGCGCCATGCTGTAGTAGAAGTAAGGGTTCCTGGTCCCAACTTTATGTCTACATTAAGTGATGCGCCTCCCAGGTCATTGCCGGAGTTCCATGGGCTATCATGGTCAATAACCCGGTCAAAAGGGTTCAGACTTGGCAACTTGTAATTAAGGTCAGCAATGATGGCATTGAACTGGCGATAAGCCGGGCGTTTGGTTTCTGCTACTCCTGCAACTACCTGGGCGTAGCCGTCGGGCCGCTGCCGTGTATTATCAACAACCAGGGTTAAAGCTGTTTTTTCTGAAGGCTTGTACAACAGTTGACCGCGAATACCAAAGTTATTGATCGTATTGGTAGCTTTGTCGGTGGCGATATTTTGTATTAAACCGTTCCGGTTTGTGCCCGAGAACGATATACGCCCAGCAAATTTCTTGCTTAGTGGACCGGTTATCGATGCTTTTGCCTGAACATAGCTGTAGTTGCCATAGCTTAGTTCGAAGTTGCCTCCTGGATTAAAGCTTGGTTTACGGGTGGTTATATTAAAGGCACCCGATGTGGTATTTTTACCGAACAAGGTTCCTTGCGGTCCCCTTAGTACTTCAATACGTTCCACGTCGATGAAGTCGAGCGTTGTTGCGGCAGGTCGGGCAAAGTAAACACCATCCACATAAAAGCCAACTCCCGGGTCCAGCCCGTCGTTGGTAAGTCCAAATGGTGAGCCTAACCCACGAATATTGATACCTGTATTCCGTGGGTTGGAACTATAGAGCTGAACCGATGGAATTAATTCCTTCAAGCGGTTAACGTTAAATGCTCCCGCCTCTTCGGCCTTGGCGCCACTTACCACGGAAATTGGAATTGGAATATCCTGGACAGATTCTTCCCGACGCCGGGAGGTTACAACAACACCGCCGAGTTCTGCGCTATTTTCGTCAAGCTTTATGGTCACCTTACTTTCACTGATAACTAATTCTTTCCTGGTATAACCTAAAAACGAAACGATAAGCGTGAATGGCAACTTTTGACCTGTTATCAGCGCAAACTCACCGCCAGCATTCGTTGTAGATCCATTGGTAGTGCCTTTAATAGATACCGAGGCACCCGCCAACAGCTCATTTGTACGGCTGGAAACAACTTTACCTGTTATGGTCGCATTGATTACGGGGTTGTTTGTTTGGTTGTTGGCTGTATCAATCACCTGGGCATTCGAAAGAATGGGAAACAGCAATACAAGGAATAGGGTTGTAAACTTCATTTTGGTTTAGTTAATTATCAGTTGCCTTGATTGATCTTAACAGGAAAGCTTTTCCGTTAAGCCGCGCAAACATATAGCAGCATTTTTAGTCTACCAAATTTGTAGACAATTAACTTTTGGAATATTATCCTGATTAATATTGCCGCAATTAGGATTAGTAGATAGCGGGTTATTCCAGTTTATCCGATAGCACGGCCGCCATTATTTAATTGGAAGATTGCCGTTAGGTTCTGGGGCTTGGTTGTTTTAAAAGAAGCGGGGGACTATTGGGGCTTAAGGACCAACGTTAGAGAAGGTAATAAAACTAGTACAGGCGGAGAATGCATGGAGTATACTGGTAGACCGTAAAACGAAAAAAGCCTGCAAAATTGCAAGCTTTCTTTGATCATTGAGGGGTGGAGCTGAGCGGAGTCGAACCGCTGTCCAAACATATCTGCCCTAAGCCTTCTACATGCTTATTCCGGAATTATTTGTCGGGAGGCAGCCGGGACCGGACGAACCAATCACCTCCTTAGCTGTATGGTCTTAAGCTACAATCACAGCCTTTTGTAGCAGCACCCTGTTTTGTTTTTGAGTCGGCGGGGAAGCGTGGCAACAGGTCAGCCTGCTATCCCGGCCCTAATGAGTGCTAATTCTCTGAATTAGGCAGCCATGGCGTAAGTATTTTCGCCTTTTATTGTTTGAGCCTTCAGATTTAAGTGCTAATTGCCCAACGCACTGCATGCTTATACCTACAACAACCTATGCTGTCAAAACCAATACAGCCCCAGGTAATTTGTGTCTGCAAACTTATAAAATCTTTTCCTAACAACGATACTTTTAACAAGATCTCAAACCAGGTTGCTGCAATGCTTACCTGAAGAGTCGCCAGAAATCGAGACCCAGCGCATACGCCATAATACCCAATAACAAGATCATTCCTACCATCTGTGCGTATTCCATAAACTTATCGCCGGGTTTACGGCCGGTTACCATTTCTACAATCGTAAACAGCGCGTGTCCGCCATCAAGTGCAGGTATCGGCAAGATGTTCATAAAGGCAAGTATAATCGAAAAGATTGCCGTCAGTGTCCAGAATTTTTGCCAGTCCCAAACACCCGGGAAAGTATTACCGATACTAATAACACTGCCAAGGGAATCGCTGGCGTTTACCTTTCCGGTAAACAATTGTTTAAGCCCGGTTACATATCTGCCCAGCGTTTCAAAACACTTGGTAAAACCAGCGGGGATCGACTCCATCAAGGTATACTTCTTCACGGTTGTGCCAAACAACTCGGCAGGGCTCTTGGGATAAAACAGCACTGTTTTCTTTTCGTCGGCAAAGTACCTTAGGTTAACCGTATCGGAGTTACGGAGCACGGCTACATTTACTTCCTGGTTTTTGATCTTCTGCCGCTCCGCCTTTATCTCATCAAAAAATTGTACGGACTTGTTATTGTATCCAACAATCTGGTCGCCGGCTTCCAACTTGCCGGAAATAAATTTTGCCTGAGGTCCTACACTGTCTACAATCGCCGGAAAACGAATGTCAACAAAGCCCTCAAGTTTGCTTTTGTTCAACTTTTTGATAAAATCGTCGGGTATGGCAATGTTAACCATTTCGTTACCCCTTTGAACCAACAGGTTTTTACCGTCTTTCAATACAATCTCTGCTTCAACTGTTCCAAAGTTTTCAAGTGGGCGTCCGTCGATGGAGATCAGTTTGTCACCATTTTGAATACCAATACTGCGGGCGAGTGAGTCGGCATAGACACCATACTTCAGGTTTTTTGCAGGCAGGTATTCTTCGCCCCATACGTACATAAGCATGATGAATAAAACAATGGCAAGTACAATGTTTACCACCACACCGCCGATCATGATAATAAGTCGTTGCCATGCCGGCTTGCTTCTGAATTCATGTGGCTCGGGCGGTCGCTTCATCTGTTCTTTATCCATGCTTTCGTCTACCATTCCCGAGATCTTTACATAACCTCCAAACGGAACCCAGCCCAAACCGTATTCGGTTTCGCCCTTTTTGGTTTTCCATAAACTAAACCATGGATTGAAGAAAAGGTAGAACTTCTCAACCCGGCATTTAAACCACTTCGCCGGAAAAAAGTGACCCATTTCGTGGAGCACTACAAGGATGGAAAATGATAATATAAACTGGCCTGTTTTAACTGCGACGCTGCTCCAGTCAATTGCTAATAATGTCATAGAACCGAATTCCGCAAGGCGGAAGATTTGTTAATTAAAAATTCAGACAGGGGATAGGCTGTCTATTACTAAAACTTTTTAAGCTTGCCAGAATACCTGATTGATATAGACCATGCGCCGGCAGCGTAACTCGGGTTTGTATTTTGTTGATATTGCCGATACCGTACAAGAGTGCGACGCAACGGCTGCCAAATAGCCAACCTAAAGCCGGGTCCATAAAAAACCGTTGGTTTGGCTGGTTACATTTGGATAAGCGATGCCGCAAAACTCCTGGCCTCACCGTCACTTTCAAAGTATTCATCAAGTGTTGGCGACTCTATAAACGCAACTTTACTCATTGTTTGTTCCACCACTTCTGTCATGTCGAGAAACCCAATCCGGTTGCGTAAAAATGCATAAACGGCTATCTCGTTTGCAGCATTTAATATGCTGGGCATATTACCGCCTTTGTTTAATGCCTCGATTGCCAGCGCCAGGTTTCTAAACGTTTTAAGATCCGGTTCCTCAAAAGTAAGTGTGGAAACAGATTTAAAATTGTAGCGTGGTAAGTCATTCGGTATGCGTTGCGGAAAGGCCAGTGCATACTGGATCGGCAGCTTCATGTCGGGTAAACCCATTTGCGACTTTATGCTGCCATCCTCGAACTGGACCATGCTGTGAATAATACTTTGCGGATGGACAACAACCTTTATCTGATCTGGTTTTAAATTGAACAACCATTTTGCTTCAATCATCTCCAGCCCTTTGTTCATCAGGGTAGCACTATCAATCGTAATTTTCGCACCCATGGTCCAGTTAGGGTGTTGCAGCGCGTGATCGCGTTTTACGTTAACCAAAAAATTGGGCTTCTTTCCCCTGAACGGTCCACCACTGGCAGTAAGAATAACCTGTTCAATTTTGTTACGAGTTTCGCCAACAAGACATTGAAAAATGGCAGAGTGTTCGCTATCGACCGGGATAACGGCGGCTCGCTTTTCAATTGCTTTTTGCATTACGATATCGCCCGCAACAACCAGGGTTTCTTTATTTGCCAGGGCAATAGGCTTGCCTATTTCGAGCGCCTGTAGTGTAGGTTTAAGCCCCGCATAACCTACAATCGCAGCCAGCATCAGGTCGTAACAGTCCATTGCAGCAACCTCTTCAAGCGCAATTTCACCTGCAAATACTTTGATATGTGTTTTTTCGAGGGCCGACTTTACCTTGTTGTATTTCTTCTCGTCACCAATTACTACAATATTCGGGTTGAATTGCAAGGCCTGGGTAATCAGCAGTTCTTCGTTGGTTTGGGCAGTAAGGATTTCAGCAGAAAATAAATTTGGGTTAGCTGCTATTACTTCTAGAGCCTGTGTACCAATGGAGCCTGTTGAACCAAATATTGCAATTCTTTTTTGAGACATGATTGTTTATTAGTCGGGCGGTAAAGATAATGGATGATGCAAACCCAATTGTTAATGATTATGGAATATAAATGGCTTCAGACTGTCGGCAAGTTTGCGATCGTTGCTTAGCCTCGGCACCTTATTTTGCCCTCCAAGTTTACCAATGCTCTTCATATAATCGCGGAAACCATTTTTATTTACCCTGGCTATTCTTAAGCGCTGAAGTATATTTCCTGCAATCAGGTCGTCGTAGTAAACGTTTTTTGCTCTAAGGCGATCGTCAACTTTCCTGGCGAAAGCGTCCATGTCGGCAGGCAGGTTTTCAAATTCGATAAACCATTCATGATAGCTTTTGCCCTGCGCCTGTTCAATAAACGGAGCAACGGTAAATTCTGTTACCTGCACGTTTTCTTCATTGGCAACCGTCAACAAGGCATGTTCTACTTCCTCGGCGATCACGTGCTCGCCAAATGCCGAAATGAAGTGTTTGGTGCGACCGCTAACCAGCAGGCGATAGGGGCGAACACTTAGGAATTTAACCGTATCGCCGATGTTGTACGACCACAATCCTGCATTATTGCTGATGATCAGTGCGTAGTTTTCGCCCACCTGAACATCGCGTAAAGTGAGCCTGGTTGGGTTTTCCCGGTTAATTTCATTTGCGGGTATAAACTCGTAATATATTCCGGAATTTGTGTTTAGTAACAGGCCCGGCTCGCGGTAATTATCCTGGAAGGCAAAGAAGCCTTCTGAGGCAGGAAATAGTTCAATGGTATCAACGGGCCGGCCGATACTATCCAGCAACTTTGCTTTGTAAGGTTCGAAGTTTACACCTCCCTGCACAATGACCGACAAATTCGGAAACAGCTCACCGATAGGCTTGCCACCGACTTGTTTAAGTCTGTCGAAATACATTTGCATCCAGGGTGGAATTCCGCTGATGAGGGTCATGTTCTGGTTGATGGTTTCTTCAACGATCTTGTCCAGCTTCGTTTCCCAATCTTCAATGCAGTTGGTTTCATAGCCTGGTAACTGGTTGGTGCGTAAATAGCCCGGCACATGGTGATTTACAATCCCACTCAAACGGCCGGTTGGAATGTCGCCAACGCGTTCAAGCACCGGTGAGCCGCTTAGAAAGATGAGTTTGCCCGAGGCAAAAGCATAGTTGCCACTTGCGGCCATATAGCATAACAGGGCATTCCTGGCCGTATTAATATGATTTGATATCGAGTCTTTGGTGATCGGGATGTATTTCACCCCACTGGTTGTGCCACTGGTTTTAGCAAAATAAATGGGCTTGCCCTTCCATAATACGTTTTGTTTGCCGGCCTTGATTTTTTCGATATAGGGCTTTAGCTGTTCATAATCCCTAATGGGAACAGCGGAAGCATAATCCGCATGGGAGCTTATCTTGTTGAAATCATGATCCTGGCCAAATTGGGTGATCATGCCGGTTTTTACAAGTGATTTCAGGATCGACTCCTGGTCCTCAACAGCACTGTCCATGCCTTTTTTCACCTGGTTGCTGATGTAAAGCGCAAAAGGTTTTGCAACAAGAGTTTTTACGTTCATCGTATTTTTGCGGCATATACCGGGCAACAAATATAATCAGGGCACACTAAATCCAAGGCCGGCAGGGTGGCGGGAAAGTTTAAAACAATTCGCCGGAAATTTTTCTTTTTTCGTGTTGCTTTAAACTGTAAACCCATACCTTTGCAAACCTAATTTTGGACTAGTTATGTTTGCAGTAGTAAAAATCGCAGGACAGCAATTTAAAGTAGAAGCCGGTCAGAGCTTATACGTACCTCACCTGCAGGGTAAGTCAGGAGACAAGGTGGAATTCAGTGATGTGCTCTTAGTAAATGGTGATGGCAACTTTTCTGCCGGTGCGGATGTGAAAGCAACTGTGAAAGCTGAGATTGTATCCGACCTGATTAAAGGTGATAAAGTAATCGCCTTTAAGATGAAGCGGAGAAAAGGCTTCCGTAAAAAACATGGACATCGTACGTTCTACACAAGAATTAAGATCGAAAGCATCGCTTAATTGTTAAAGCTTGTTAATTTATGCATGCGGATCTTAGTGGTCGGCAGGTATAAGATTAAGCTAACCTTAAAGACCTGGATCATTTAGTTATTTTGAGAACCGGTTTTATTCTTTTGAATATGCCGCTTTCGGAATTATAAAATTTATAAAAACAGTTTTGTATGGCTCACAAAAAAGGTGAAGGTTCGGTAAAAAATGGCCGCGACTCACAAAGCAAACGCCTCGGTGTAAAAATATTTGGTGGTCAACCAGCTACTGCCGGCAACATCATCATCCGTCAGCGTGGAACCGTTTATCATCCCGGTAAAAATGTAGGTGTTGGCAAGGATTTTACCTTGTTCGCTTTATCGGATGGCCTGGTTGAATTCAAGCGCGGACGCAACGAAAGAACAACAGTATCAGTGGTTTCCGCATAGTTACATACGTAAAATTTTTTTGGGATTAAAAAATAAGTAATTATTTTTAATACTTATTTACTAACCCACTAAATTTTACAACATGGCAACTGCAAAAAAAGCAGCTACTAAAAAGGCTGCTGCTGCGCCTAAAAAAGCTGCGGCCGCTCCTAAAAAAGCTGCTGCGCCGAAAAAGGCTGCTACCGCAAAAAAAGCTGCTGCTCCTCAGAAAGCTGCTGCTCCTAAAAAGGCTGCTGCTGCTCCTAAAAAAGCCGCTACCAAAAAAGCCGCTGCTGCACCTACAGCTAAGAAAGGTGCTACAAAGAAAGCTGCTGCCAAAGGCAAATAGTTTTCGAAGGCTGGTTATAAAATTTGTCCCGGGACTTTCCCGGGATTTTTTTTGTCTTATAAGGTCGTTGCAATGCTAATTGCGGGCCCAATGTTCATCTTCTTCATTGAAAGGCCTGTATGATCCAATAGTATAATGCCGCAAATACAATCATTATGATAGCCCGGTTATACCTGTATTAGTGCATCCGGTCGCCCCTTACTTCCATTTCATCCATCACCTGCTTTTCAAACTCCAGCCACTGCCTCCATCGCGTTCTCACTTTTGCCGGATCGATATATGTCTCAGCAAGGTCGATAAATAATGCATAATGGCCTGCCTCGCTTTCCATAAACCGACGGTAAAAATTGGAAAGATATTCATCGTTTAAGCCCTCACTGAGTCGTTTAAACCGTTCGCAACTTCTTGCTTCTATCAAAGCAAAAATCAGGAGTTTGTCAAGAAAAAAATCTTCCTCACTTCCTCCCTTCACCTGGAAGGTCATTAGCTTGTTTACATATTCATCTTTCCGCTGTTTGCCAAGCGATAATTTTCTTTTCCGCAATTCGCCGAGCACCAGCCTGAAGTGTCCCCATTCTTCAGTTACTATCGGTGATAGCTCATTCACAAGTTTTTCCTTTTCCGGGTATCTTTGAATCAGTGAAATGCAACTTGTAGCTGCTTTTTGTTCACAGTATGCGTGATCGGTAAGTATAGCCTGAAGTGAAATACTGGCAAGGTCAACCCAACGCGGGTCAGTTGGCAGTTGTAGCCCAAGAATATTCTTTTGGTATTCTGATTCTTCCATCACGGATCTTAGTTTTAAGTTAGCGGTTCCGACCCTGCCAGAAAAGAAGCAGGTAGTGCATTCGTTTCCCGGCAAGGGGCAGCAAAGATCAGCAAAGAACGAATAGTTTTCACATCAGTCATCAAATGCTTAATTCAATGGTATCTTGCGCGCCCGCCTGGCGGATACCCTTTAAAACATTCTTCCACATCAACCCCTACATATGAAATGGATAGCATTCCTGGTTTCCTTAATGCTAACAACAGGACTCATCATAGTTCTAAATGTTCCCCTTCCGGCAGGTGGAAATAAAACCCCGCGTATTGGGGCCTTCTTAAGTCCCCAACATGGCTGCTGGCAAAATGCAGAACCTTTAGATGCTGACTTCAATGCTGACCTTCGTCTCGCAGGCATTTCGGGCAAGGTCACGGTAAGTTTCGACGAGCGGCTTGTGCCACATGTAAATGCTGCTAACGATCGGGATGCCTATTTTGTACAGGGATACTTACATGCAAAATTCAGGCTGTGGCAAATGGAATTTCAAACCCATGCAGCAGCAGGAAGACTCAGCGAGATCATGGGTGCAAAAAGTGGTGGAACTGACTTCGTACAGATCGATAAGTACTTCCGTCGACTAGGTATGGTGTCGGCTGCCGAGGCTTCACTGATAGAAATGGAAAAGAACCCGGTTACCAAAGCTGAGTCCGATGCTTATACTGCCGGGGTAAACGCTTACATCAGTGCACTCTCCCCCAACAAATTTCCGCTTGAATATAAACTGCTGGGTTATCATCCCGAACCATGGACGAACCTTAAGTCGGTTTTGTTTTTAAAGTATATGTCGTTCGACCTTGCAGGCGGTGAAAACGACTTTGAAATGACCAATGCAAAAAGCCTGTTTTCTGTTAAGGAGATTGAACAGCTTTATCCTGTTGTTGCTGATAGCCTTGATCCTGTAATTCCAAAAGGAACGGTTTTTTCTAATCCCGGGTTAAGCTTGAAGGTGCCGGTAGGTGCGGACTCAGCTTACTATAACGAACGGGATACCGCCGCGGTTGCTGTAAACATAAAACCCGATCGCGACAATGGCAGTAATAATTGGGCAGTAGCAGGAAGCCGCACAGTAAGTGGTAAACCCATCCTTTGCAACGATCCGCATCTTGGCCTTAACCTGCCATCACTCTGGTACGAAATGCAGATCACTACCCCGTCTTACAACGCATACGGCGCAACGTTTCCCGGTTCCCCATCAGTAATCATTGGCTTCAACGATAGTTGTGCATGGGGCTTTACAAACGCTCAACGCGATGTAAGAGATTATTATGAGATCCGTTTCCGGGATACAACAAGAAAGGAATATTGGTTTAATGGATCATGGCACAAAGCAGGTAACAGGAGGGAGGTAATCAGGGTAAAGGGACAGCCTGACATTATAGAAAATATCGCCTTAACCCTATTCGGGCCGGTAATGTACGATCCCACCTACAGCAATAAACTTAACAATGGCAAGTCGTATGCTGTTCGTTGGAAGGCGCATGACCCCGGAAACGAATTGCTGACTTTCAACAAGCTTGAACACGCAAAAGTTTACAACGATTTTGTTGAGGCAATATCAACTTATAAATGCCCCGGGCAAAACATGTTGTTTGCAGCAAAAAACGGCAACATTGCCATCGTGCAGCAAGGTGAGTTCCCTGCCAAATGGCGAAGGCAGGGCGATTTTGTAATGCCCGGTAACGATAGTGCGTACATGTGGCAGGGCAACATTCCGATGAATGAAAATCCTATGATGGAAAATCCGGCGCGCGGTTTTTTAAGTAGTGCGAACCAGTTGCCTGTCGATGGCAGTTATCCCTATTACCTTGGTGGGAGTTTCACCCCGTATCGCGGCATTATCATCAACCGCAGGCTGGGCAATATGGTTAATGTCACCGCCGATAGTATGAAGCAGTTGCAAACTGACAACTATAACATTTTCGCCGAAATGGTAAGGCCGGTGCTGCTGAAGTACCTGGATGTTGCGAAGCTCCAAACCGGGGAAGCAGCATACGTTAACCAGCTGAAAAACTGGAACCTTCGGAACGACATCGATGAAACCGGACCCACAATTTTTAAAGTTTGGTGGGACAACCTTGAGTCAACGCTTTTTAATGACGAATTTGCAAGGGCAAACCTGCCGCTCAAGTGGCCTGATAACAGTGCGGTGCTGGAAGGCATCATCCGCGACTCTTTGTACCACTTTGCCGATGATATTCGCACACCGGTAAGGGAGGATCTTAAAATCGCTGTCCATCGTGCCCTTACAAAATCCACCATGCAGCTGGATAGTCTTAGAACAGCAGGAAAACTTTCCTGGGGCAAATACAAGAGTACTGCTGTCCGGCACCTGCTACGTATACCGGCGTTAGGCAGGTACAGTTTACCTATCGGTGGCGGCGTGCATATCATAAATGCAACAAAGCCTTACCACGGACCAAGCTGGCGAATGATCGTTCATCTTACTAATGAAATTGAGGCTTATGGGGTATATCCTGGTGGACAAAGTGGCAATCCCGGAAGTCGTTATTACGACAGCTTTATTGACACCTGGGCCGCCGGAAAATATTATAAGCTGCTATTTATTCCACGAGGTACGGCTTCCAAAAACGTGGGTCAGCTCAGGTGGACAATGACCTTTTCGAAAGCATAATCAACCAATCATGAAATTTACAGCTGCGCTTATACTTACGATGCTACTGGCTTTTGCCATGTGTTTATTTCTTCCCTGGTGGACGATTGCATTGGCAGCTATGATTGTGGCAGTTTGTATATATCAATGGCCATTAAGAGCTTTTTTCGCGGGCTTTCTTGCGCTTTTTTTATTGTGGGGAATGCAGTCCTTTTTCATCGATCAGCAAAATGGCCATCTGCTTGCGTCTAAGGTAGCCCAAATCTTACCCCTTGGTGGATCTCCCTTTGCATTAGTACTGGTTACTGCATTCGTAGGAGCATTGGTTGCCGGAATGGGAGCACTAACAGGCAGTTTGCTGCGACGAGCAATAGAAGGCTCAGGAGCCCGGCAGATGTTTTAATCCCTGGTTTGGTCCTGCTTTCCGCTGTAGCCCTCGCTGAGCGCGCAGCCAACCCACGTCGGGGCTGCCGCTCCAATCAGGGCTATGATCCCGGCCGCTGGTCTTTGGTGGTCATTTACCGGGTATCACCAAAATTGTTTTTCTAAATACTTGCTTTCCGGAAAGTCTGCTAATTGCTGCCGATGATCCAAAATCCTCAATCTCCTGCTGTTCACTACCCCGTGGTAAACGGTAAAACTTATTCAAGCAAAGAGTCTTTTACCGGTTCTTAATAAACCAACCTGGTGGCACAGTATTGGTACCCATTTATAAAAAAGAACTTATGCCAATTTCAAACGATAACCAGGACTATAAAGACGAACCGGTACAGCAGCAGAAAGATAAAAAGCAAGGTGAAGGAGCCGACAAAAACACTCCAACTCCAACACCGGAATTTGATTCAGACGACCTCAAAGGAAAAAAGATTGATGCTGACCTTGACCGGCCCGAGGATAGACCTGCGGATCAAAAAGGTAATTGATCTGTTCCTGCAAATGAAAACCCATTTGCAAATTTTAGTTTAAGCACGTCCTGGTATTTCGCCGAGACGTTTTTGTTTATCCCCTAACCCTCCGCTAATTATGGATCGTAATTTTCGACACTGTACCTTCCTGGGGGGTTATCCATTTTGAAAAGCTGCACTGTGACGAATGGTAAATTGGGCGTGGGTCAAAGTTGTTTAAATCGTTAGCCGATATCCAGTGATAACAGGGGATAAAGTTTGCTGCTAAACTTGCTTTACATAGTTAACATCCACCTGCTTATTTTCGTAAGTATATGCGGTTATTTCTTGTTTTTCTTTTGTTGTCTTTATATCAGCTTGCTATTGCCGGCAAAGTCACCGGGCTCATTACGGACTCTTTAAACGCGCCACTACCATTTTCCTCTGTAATCATTAAGGGCACAACAAAGGGTACCTCGGCAAACAACATCGGGGTCTATTCGCTTACCCTGCCAGCAGGTGAGTATACCCTCCTTTGTCAACACATAGGCTATAAACCGGCTGAGTTAAAAGTAGTTGTAGCCGGGGGAGATTCCCGGGTTGATTTCAAGCTTGCTGAGCAGCAGTATAATCTCGATGCCGTTACAATTAAAAATGGAGAAGATCCCGCATATGCGATTATCAGAAATGCTATTCGCAAAAGAAGCTATTATGAAAATGAGCTGAAGCGTTTCCAGGCTGATGTATATATCAAGGGACAGTTTAGTTTCCGGGACTATCCAAATCGTATTTTTGGCCGGCCAGTTGACCTAGAAGATGGTGATACGAGTAAACGAAAGATGATTTTCTTGTCGGAGACTTTGGCGAGGTACTCTGTAGATAACAAACGCAGTAAGGTAGAGGTTTTGTCTACAAGGGTAAGTGGTGATAAGGATGCGTTTGGCTTTAGCAACCCGCAGATTATCTCTTTTTATGCCAATAACATCAACCTGGTTACATTAAACCCAAGGGGATTCATTTCACCAATTGCATCGAGCGCATTGAATTACTACAATTACCATTTTGAGGGCACCTTCTTCGAGAGTGGCAAGATGATCAATAGGATTAAAGCCAGCCCGAAGAGAAAGTATGAACCCCTTTTTAATGGTTACATAAATATCATTGAAGACGACTGGCGTATACACAGTGTTGATCTTTTTCTTTTCCGCGAGAACCAGATGCAACTAGCCGATACACTTAAAATAGAACAGGTATATATTCCTGTCGGAAACGTTTGGGTGATCAAACAACAAACTATTTACCCTTCGATAGACGTGTTAGGGGTTAAGGCGGCAGGCAGCTTTGTTCAGGTCTACGAAAATTTCAACCTGGATCCGGCTTTCTCTCCAGGATTTTTCAACAACACTATCCTGAAGGTTTACGATAGTGCCAACAAGAAAACCGCCCTGTACTGGGATACCATTCGTCCGGTGCCATTGCTGGCAGAAGAACAACTTGACTATAAAAAGAAAGATAGTCTCGAATTAGCCGGGCAGGATCCTCGCTATAAGGACTCGCTTGACAGGGTAAGAAATAAACCCAACATTGTGGCACTGCTAACCACAGGGCAAACATTTTCCAATTCAAACCGGCATACCTCGGTTAAGGTAGATGCACTCGCCGATGTCTTAAACTTCAACACCGTTGAAGGTGCAGTTATTAACTTGTCTCCGGTAATCACTTATCGCCGGAGAGAAAATGGCCGCAGCTCGTTTTCGCTTACCCCGAATGCCAGGTTTGGGTTTAGTTCTAAACGGTTTAATGCACACTTAACGGGGACATACACTTTTGGCAAAAAGTATCTTTCATCGGTAACGCTTTCCGGTGGCCGGCGAATCTTCCAGGTGGATAACACCAGTCCGGTCGCCAGCCGTACCAATACCTTTAGCACATTGTTGTGGGAAAATAACCTGATTAAGCTGTACGAAGCCCGGTTTGGAAGATTAACGGTGAGCAAGGGTCTTGGAGATGGGTTGACCATTGGCGCAGGGTTCCAGTTCCAGGACAGGGTGGGCTTGCAAAACACCACCTTGCACAAATGGCGCGATATTAAAGAGCGGGAGTTTACCCCGAATCTTTATTTTCAGAACCACCAGGCTGCGATCGCATCCGTTAATCTTACCTGGCAACCTGGAGCAAAGTATATCGAATTACCTGGAAGCAAGATTAATGTAGGTTCGAGGTTCCCTACTGTTTCGCTATCCATTGTTTCGGGAATTAAAAACGTCCTTGAAAGCGACGTTGATTACACCAAATGGAAGGCAGGTATTACTGATAAGCTGGATATTAAACTTGCTGGTAGGTTTGATTACAGAATTACAGCAGGTGGTTTTTTAAACAGAAAACAGGTTTTTCTTCCGGATTACCAGCATTATTTCGGTAATCAAACCAACACCGCAGCACCCTACCTCAACAGCTTTCAGTTAATGCCATATTATTCATTCAGCAACACTGAAAGATTTCAGGCAACTGCCCATGTTGAGTACCACCTGAACGGATTTTTGACCAATAAAATTCCGGTATTTAAAAAGCTGAACTGGTTTTTAGTAAGCGGAAACAATACCTTGTACCTCAATAATCGCGACGTTTACACCGAAGTATTTGCAGGCCTCGAAAATATTTTTAAAGTTTTCAGGATTGATTTCGTGAAGTCGTTCAGCAATAGCAGGGTGGGGGCAACAACAGGTTTGCGGTTTTCCTTGCCTGGTGTATTATCAGGCGAAGCAGATTAACCGAAAAAAGCAGAATTTTAACACTTGAATTCTATCATCAGTTTTAATCGCCACTCACAATAATAATTCATGGCGTTTCCTACTTTTTACGTCTATTTACTGCATAGTAATAACAACATCTACTACAGATAAAGTTTTCTCATGTGCGTTTGAATTTTGCAAATGTACAACGGCGGGTATTTCAATACCTGCCCCTTTTTTTTACATACGTTCCGGTACGCTAATACCTAATAAGTGCATGCCGTAAGCGATTACTGAAGCAGTTAGTGAGGCAATTTTCAAACGTAATGCTTTCTTTCCCGGAGTTTCAGCATTTGCAATCGAGTGTTCAGTATAAAAGGCATTAAAGCCCTTTGCGAGGTTAAATACATAAATGGCAATCTTTGATGGGTCAAGTTCTGAACCCGCTTCCCTTACCACTACAGGAAATTGTTCAAGTTGCGAAATCACCTGTTTTTCCAGCGGCAGCAATGTATCCTGTCCATCCCCGAAAACAGGATTTGTTTGAATAGTTCCCTGGCCTTCTTCTATTTTGCGCAACACGCTTTTAATCCGGGCATGGGTATACTGCACAAATGGACCGGTAAACCCATGGAAGTCGATGCTTTCCTCCGGGTTAAAAACCATTTTCTTTTTTGGATCTACTCGGAGCAGGAAAAATTTCAGGGCACTAAGACCAAGCACATTATATAGCTCCGATAGTTCTTCAGGATTGAAATCTTTTACTTTTCCAAGTTCTTCTGTTTTCCCTCTCGCTACGGTGATCATCTCATCGAGTATATCATCTGCATCTACAACTGTTCCTTCCCGGCTTTTCATTTTACCGGTAGGTAACTCCACCATCCCATAACTCAGGTGATGTATGCCGTTTGCGTAAGGGGCGCCAAACTTCTGCAGGATGAGTTTCAAAACCTTCATATGATAGTTTTGCTCATCCCCAACTACGTAAATGCTTTCTTCAGCGCCAAATTGTTCATATTTCTGTTGCGCCAGCCCAAGGTCCTGTGTAATGTAAACAGAGGTGCCATCCTTACGCAATACCAGTTTTTCGTCAAGTCCGTCAGCAGTCAGGTCTATCCAAACGCTTCCGTCGTTCTTTTTATAAAGGATGCCCGTTTCGAGTCCTTTCTCTACAATGTCTTTGCCCAGTAGATAGGTTTGACTCTCGTAATAGACTTTGTCGAAGTCGCTGCCGATTCGTTTATAAGTAACATCGAATCCGGCATATACCCAGCTGTTCATCCGGGTCCAAAGCTCCATAACATCCGGATCACCCTGTTCCCATTGTTGCAACATCTCCTGGGTTGCCTTCATAATGGGCGCTTCTTTTTCTGCAAGCTCTTTTGCTATTCCGGATTGCACCAACTCTTCGACCTGGCGTTTATACTCATCGTTAAACTTAACGTAGTAGTCTCCAACAAAATGATCTCCTTTTGTGCCGGCGCGTTCAGGGGTGTCACCATTACCAAACATTTGCCAGGCAATCATGCTTTTGCAAATATGAATGCCCCGGTCGTTTACAATGCAGCTTTTAATCACTTCATTGCCATTTGCATGAAGTATTTCTGCAATGCTCCAACCAAGGAAATTGTTCCTGAGGTGGCCAAGGTGTAAAGGCTTATTAGTATTCGGTGAAGAGTACTCCACCATTACTTTGCTTCCTGTTGCGGGCTGTTTTCCAAACTGAGTTGTTGCGTTATGCGCTTCCAGGAAACTGACCCAATAGGCTTGATTAATTACAAGGTTCAGGAACCCTTTTATCACATTATAGCTTGTAAACAATGTGGGATGATCTTGCAATAGCTGATCTCCCAGTTCTTTTCCAAGCACATCAGGTGATTTCCTGAGAGGCTTGGTAAGCGCAAAGAGCACAACAGTATAATCGCCTTCAAACTCGGGTTTTGTAGCATTAATCAGGATATTGGTAGTTGCACCTTCATATTGGTATAATGCGGCAATAGCGTCGAAGGCGGCTGTTCTTATTTTATCTACGATACTCATTCTCATCAATTGGGGGGCAAAAGTACAAATTTAAGCGCCTAACTTCGCAGGCATTCAGATGTGATGCAATGGGAAAGTATATACTGCAATTTATTGATCTGTTTTATCCGTTCTTTCGAAGGTTGATGCCACTTCAGACATTCCGTTACGCCGCCTGTGGTGGTTTTAACACTGCACTCGACATCTTCATTTTTTTTATCAGCTACAATTACCTTTTTAGAAAGCAAAATGTCGATCTCGGCAATTTGGTTATGAGTCCGCACATTGCCTCCTTTGCTACTGCCTTCATCATTACCTTTCCCATAGGATTTTACCTCAGCCGTTATGTTGTTTTCACGTCCAGTAACCTCCGAGGACGGGTGCAGTTACTCCGGTATTTTCTGTTAGTAATGGCATGTATTGCCTTAAATTATACCTTCATCAAAATTTTTGTCGAGCAGCTCAATATCTATCCAACTGTTTCGAAAATGCTTACTACTGTAATTGTGGTTACGTTTAGTTACTTCACCCAAAAACATTTTACGTTTAAAACCGCTCCCCGGCCCGCAACAAAAACCATCAAGATCCACCTGCCCGATTAAGGATATCTGAAAACCTTCGCCACATACGTCAGGCAAAGATCAAGGATTGGTCCCCTGCTGTCATTCTGCCGGGCAAATCAGCAAATTATTATTGTATGAGTTGGTTACCACAAAACAAAGGTTTCATTTACATTATTAAATTCCTGTGTTGGTTTGCTGTGTTATATGGAGGCACTATTTTCTTTATTGGTTTAACCTCACCGGCAGGAGGTTTTTACAGCTCCTTTCTCGACAACAACCTCAATTACATCAACTGGTGGCGTACAGCGATTCTGGAAGTCTCCAACATTTTCGCTCATCTTTTTGGAATGAACACTTTTGTACAACATCCTATGAAACTGAAGGCGGTTGATGGTGCCGGGGTAAGAATGGTTTATTCGTGTATCGGCTATGGTGTAACAAGCTTCTGGTGTGCCTTTGTGCTTGCTAACGAGGGCAAGTGGCAAAAAAAGTTATTTTGGGCGATTGCGGGCGGGGTAGGTCTGTTCTTAGTTAATTGTCTTCGTGTATCCTTACTATTACTCGCCGTTCAGAGCCGCTGGCAGGTCAACCGGTTCTTCGACCATCATACCTTGTTTAACATCGCAGCTTATGCGCTGATCTTTTTCTTGATGTACATATATACACGAAACTCCGCCAGCGACCTTGCTGCTGCCGACCATTTGGCTCTTCAGAAAAAACTGTCTGAACCAGGAAATGTAAGTCATCCCGAACGATAGTAATCGGCTGTGTTTACCTTTTTATTCGTGCTTAAATCAAGGCGGTTACTATTCGGCTAAGTTGGCGTGATTGGGCGTTCACTTGCCTGACTGATTTTGCAATACAGTTGTTTATTCCCTGCCATATGTAAGTGTGTACCCGATGTTTGTTCGCCCTATGACATTTTTACATTGAAAAATCCGTTGGCACAATGATTGAACACTTGCCTAGACAATTCGAAAATCAATTTAAAAGCATATTATATGGGAAAAATTATTGGCATTGACCTTGGAACCACCAACAGTTGCGTGGCAGTTATGGAAGGTAATGAGCCAGTGGTGATTGCTAACGATGAGGGTAGGAGAACTACACCGAGTATTGTTGCTTTTTTACCAAACGGTGAACGTAAAGTGGGTGACCCGGCCAAACGCCAGGCAATTACCAATCCATCAAAGACCATTATGAGCGTAAAACGCTTTATGGGTCATAAACATGATGAAATTACCCAGGAAGCCGGACATTGGAGTTATAAAGTTATTAAAGGTGACAATAATACGGTACGTATTGACATAGACGGCCGTCAATATACCCCGCAGGAGATTAGTGCGATGATCCTGCAAAAGATGAAGAAAACAGCCGAGGACTACCTGGGACAAGAAGTAAGCGAAGCAGTGATCACTGTTCCTGCCTATTTTAATGATGCTCAGCGCCAGGCTACCAAAGAGGCAGGTGAAATTGCTGGTCTTAATGTTAGACGTATTATAAATGAGCCTACAGCAGCTGCACTGGCGTATGGTCTTGATAAAAAACATGCTGATCAAAAAATCGCTGTATTCGACCTTGGAGGCGGTACATTCGACGTATCTATTCTTGAACTTGGTGAAGGCGTATTTGAGGTGAAGTCAACAAATGGTGATACACATCTTGGCGGTGACGACTTTGATAAAGTAATCATGGATTGGTTGGCCGATGAATTCAAAAAAGACGAGGCAATCGATCTTCATAAAGATCCAATGAGCTGGCAGCGTTTGAAAGAAGCTGCCGAAAAAGCAAAAGTGGAATTGAGCTCCTCAAGTGAAACAGAGATCAACCTGCCTTATATTACTGCAGTTGATGGTGTTCCTAAGCACCTGGTTAAAAAGCTTAGCCGTGCTAAATTTGAGCAGTTAAGTGATAAACTTTTCGAAAGGTGTTTAAAACCTTGCGAGCTGGCATTGAAGGATGCAGGTTATTCAACTAACGATATTAATGAAGTAATCCTAGTTGGTGGTAGTACGCGTATCCCTAAGGTGCAGGAAATTGTAGAAAAGTTCTTTGGCAAAAAACCAAGTAAAGGAGTAAACCCGGATGAAGTGGTTGCAATAGGTGCAGCTATCCAGGGTGGAGTACTTACCGGCGAAGTTAAAGACGTGTTGTTGCTCGACGTTACACCACTTAGTCTTGGTATCGAAACCATGGGCGGCGTAATGACCAGGTTAATCGAAAGCAATACAACCATTCCTACCAAAAAGACCGAAGTATTCTCCACTGCCAGCGATAACCAGCCAGGTGTACAAATTCATGTACTGCAAGGTGAAAGACCTATGGCGACCCAAAATAAAAGTCTTGGAACCTTCAACCTGGATGGTATTCCTCCGGCGCCAAGAGGTGTTCCACAGGTGGAAGTTACCTTTGATATCGACGCAAATGGTATTTTGCACGTGACTGCAAAAGACAAGGGAACCGGCAAATCGCACAACATCCGGATTGAAGCAGGTAGCGGATTGAGCAAAGAGGAGATTGAAAAAATGAAGAATGAAGCTAAAGCTAATGAGGCTTCAGATAAGGAAGCAAGAGAGAAAGTCGAAAAAGTCAATGCGGCTGATAGTTTGATTTTCCAAACGGAGAAGCAATTAAAAGAATATGGCGACAAACTGCCTGCTGACAAGAAACAGCCTATTGAATCAGCGCTCACTCAATTAAAGGATGCCCACAAGTCGCAGGACCTGTCGCAGATAGATACTGCCATGGCGGCCTTAAATGCGGCATGGACCTCAGCAAGCGAAGAAATGTATAAAGCAACGCAAAATGCAGGTGGACAGCCAAGTGCCGACGGACAGTCTGCAAATGGTACAGCAGATGCGCAGGGTAGCGAAACCGTAACTGATGCAGAGTTTGAAGAAGTAAAATAAACTAACGTTAACCTGTTGGTATACCGGCCCCGCAATATGCGGGGCTTTTTTTTGCTCCTGCCCATGTTAGTTCATCCTCGTGGATCGCGAGGGGTATAAAAATTGATACAAGCCTTAAAACAGCAGTTATGTCATCATGTAATTTTTCTATTCCGTTTACCGGGCAGGCAGAAGATATACTCAGGAAAGCAGATAGCGCAATTAAAGCCCAGGGTGGTTCATTTGCAGCTAACTCGTCCGGAGGTAATTTTAATGTAAGCGTATTAGGGAATTCTATTCGTGGCAGTTTTACGGTTACAGGTAACTTGCTCAATGTGGTGATTGACGCTAAACCCTTCCTGGTGCCATGTAGTACAATCGAAAGCTTTCTAAAAAGCAGGCTTGTTTGACTGGCTTTACCAAACAAAAACGGGCGCATACCTACTGGTATGCGCCCGTTTTACATAAACTAACTGTTATAACTTTATTGCAATTCCGAGATCGATATCGTAAATGCGATATTCATAAGCACCAATAACATCAGCACCGAGATTGCCGAAATAGTTCTGAAAGCCCGGTAGGGTAACGTTATAAGGTGACAGGGAGCCACTCGCAAACCAAACGATATTTTTCGATTGAACAGAGAAGTTTGCTTCCACAAACGAATAGCTCGATCCGGCTTCACTAAGGCGAATCATCTGACCTCCGGCTAAGCCAACCTGTAATGTTGTATTTCTGCCCTGAACAAGATCGTAGCGTACACCAAAGTCAATTTTCAGTCTTGGTATAAGGGTCGAACTATATTCTTTTGAATAACCCACCACCCCTGGAACAGCGGCAACGCGTTTGAACCCTGACTCAATGTTTAGTTGTTGCATATCAAGTCCTGCCGTATTGGTGATAGCGAAACGGTTGTTTACTTGTTTAGAACTCTTTAGCGAGGTAAAAAAAGAGTAGCTGTTTTTAACGAGCGGTGTTATCAATGATTGATCATAGTTCGGCGTGGTATTGAACGCCATGATGTCTTTTTTAACATTTTCAAAAATGTTTCTTTTTACCCCTGCCGCTAAACTAAATTCAATCGGACGCGATGTTTGTGCTCCCGCTGCAAAGCTTATTGTTACCAGGAATGCTGCCAGTTTGATTCTCATTTTGTTTCTATAATTTTTGAGGCGCGAAAATAGTACACGAAGGAACATGTCCTTGAAAAACTGCCCTAAACATCTGCAGCTTTCTTGAAAGAATCAACAAAAAAAGCCGTTTGGCTTAAACGGCTTTTTAAAACTTTCGAAACAAACTAGAACCTTCTGTAAGGGCGACCCTCTCTTCCGGGATTACCGGTTTCCCTTAGGTCCGGACCCCGTCTGTTATCCCGGAAAGACTCATTTCCCCGCGGAATAGGGTTAAACCGCTTTACATCATTGTTGTTGAATTCACGGCTATCAAATGATCGATTATTGTTGCGATCATTGAAGGAACGGTTGTAGTCCCTGTTGTCATAGCGACGCGGATTATTAAATTCATCATTCCGGTAGTTACGACCGTATTCGTTTGATCTTCTACTTGCAAGCCAGCGACTATGTTCAGGATGTTTTTCGATTATATAGTACCGGGGATCGCGGCTGTCGTAAATGATGGTTTGCGATTGGCCCCTAAAATTGCCGTACCTGCTGCGGTAATAATCGTTCCGGCGGAAAGGATCCGGATCATTGACAACAACCTTATAGGAGCGAAACAGATCATAATTGCTGTACCGGCCGGGAAGTGCGTAAGCGGAAACCCACCGTCGTCCGTCGAAATAGATGAACTGCTGTTGCGGAACGTTATAGTAGAAATCTGCTTCCGGAAAATAGTAGTAGTCCACAAAGTCGTATCCCACAGGTCCCCATACTGGCTGGTCGCCAATGTTTACCCGGATACTAACCTGGGCGTTAGCGCTTTTGTACATTGCTGTGGCTAACAGAACGGAGGTTAAAAGGAGTATTTTTTTCATGTGTTCGTTTGCCCATACTATATGCTAAACAAGTGCCGGATTTTGATAGTTTAGTTAGGGAAATGTGAACCTGAAAGCTGTTTCGGTTAATTTAGTCCCGTTGTCGGTGACAGTGGAGGATTGCTTATTAAATTGATCCCTGCTCAGCACTTCAGGCTGCTCTAAATTACCAGGTAGTGTAGGCACATACCTTACAATAATGCCGGCTACAGCTAATATCGTTGGCTCTAAACCGGGCAGTTTTTCAAGCCAAACGCAAACCTTACTGCCGGAATATTATTTTAGTGTCTGCAGTGAACGTTTAATAAGGTCAAGTGCTTCTAAGAGTTGCTCACGATTGATTATCAATGGGGGCGCAAAACGAATCTTGTTTCCATGGGTTGGTTTTGCAAGCAAGCCTGTTTTCTTGAGGTTCATGCATAGTTCCCATGCGGCATCAGGGTTTGGATGTTCGATAACGATGGCATTTAGAAGACCCTTGCCGCGAATTTCCTTGATAAACGGTGACCCTATTGATTGAAGGTTATGCCGGAATAACGAACCCATCTCCATGGCATTGGCCGCGAGATCTTCGTCTTTAAGTACCTGTAAAGCAGCTATTGCCACGCTGCAGGCTAGCGGGTTACCACCATAGGTTGAGCCATGTTCGCCGGGTTTGATATTCATCATAATCTCATCGTCGGCGAGTACGGCTGAAACCGGGAACACACCGCCGCTAAGAGCCTTTCCTAAAATGAGAATGTCGGGTCGTACGTTTTCGTAATCGCATGCGAGCATTTTGCCGGTTCTGCAAAGTCCTGTTTGTATCTCATCTGCAATTAACAGTACTTCGTATTCGGTGCAAAGCCGACGAACACCAGCCAGATATCCGTCAGTTGGAACAACTACACCTGCTTCGCCTTGTATCGGCTCAACCATAAAGGCTGCTACGTCGTGGTTCTGAAACGCTTGTTCCAGTGCAGGAAGATCATTGTAAGGCACCAGGTCGAAACCGGGCATGTAAGGTCCAAATCCCCGGTAACTTGAAGGATCTGTAGAGGAGGAAATGGCTGCAAGGGTTCGCCCCCAAAAATTATTTTCTGCAAAGATTACCCGGGCCTTATTTTCCGATATGCCCTTGCTTACGTATCCCCAGCGGCGGGCAAGCTTAACGGCTGTTTCGCCCCCTTCAACTCCGGTGTTCATCGCCAGCACTTTGTCGTAACCAAAGTAGCTGGTAATATATTGTGCAAATTCACCGAGCAGGTTATTGTAAAAAGCCCGTGAAGTAAGGGTGAGTTTTTTGGCCTGTGTTGTTAGCGCATGGATGATTGCGGGGTGGCAATGTCCCTGGTTAAGCGCAGAATAGCCTGAAAGAAAGTCGAAGTACCTTTTTCCTTCGACATCCCACATATATATTCCCTCACCTCGCTCGAGCACAACGGGAAGAGGATGATAATTGTGTGCATTAAATTTTTCCTCCAGGGTCATGTAGTGCCCCGGGTCTGCTTTTACTTCAGGTGTGCGCATAGAATAGTTTGAAAAAAGAAAATTGGTTACAGATCAGTACGTCGGTAACACGGATGGTCGAGAAAGTCGAGGTTAAGCAGAAGAAAGGCCATAATAAAAGTTGCGTATGCAAGATAGTGTATTAACAGGTTCGTTTCTAGCACTTAGCGTAATGGCTGGTCTATGGTGTGACCTGGTAGGAAATCCAGGATATGCATGATGATTTCTAAGGTATTTTCCAGGTTTAGTCAATGCAGTGCAAAAGAAGTATACTTTTATATGCTTGTTTGTTGTGTATAGCCTATCCTGAGCGGTTAAAATAATAGGTGGAAGAATTGGATTGATAAAAACTTGCGTAAAAAACTGTTTTTCTTTTTGATTGTTCGTTGGATTTTCCGACCTTCGCCGTCCGAAAATTTATCATCATGTCGAGAGTATGTCAGGTTACAGGTAAAAAGCCAATTACGGGTCATAAGGTATCGCACTCGAATATAAAGACCAAGCGTAGGTTTTTACCAAATTTGCAAACCAAGCGTTTCTTCTTGGTTGAAGAAGATCGTTGGATCACGCTTAAGGTTTCTACCGAAGCGATTCGTACGATCAACAAAAACGGTTTGTCTACTGTAGTGAAAGAACTCAGAGCCAACGGATCGAAAATCTAACATTCGTTTTTAAATAATTATACAATGGCAAAGAAAGGTAACAGGGTTCAGGTAATCATGGAGTGTACGGAGCATAAAGCAAGCGGTATGCCCGGTACAAGCCGTTACATTACCAAGAAGAATAAGAAAAATACCCCTGAGCGTCTGGAGTTGAAGAAGTTTAACCCCATTCTGAAGAAAGTAACCGTTCATAAAGAAATCAAATAGGTCTTTCGGTATTCAACAGGTTTCTATAAGGTTTATCATCCTATCAAGTAATATATCATGGCAAAAGCAGCGAAAACCGCGATCAAAACAAAGGACCAAAAAGCAGCAGCTGAGGCAAAGAACTGGAGTAAAGTTATCAAAGCTGTTCGTAGTCCAAAGACCGGTGCATACACTTTTAAAGAAGCAATTGTGCACAAGGATAAAGTGAAAGATTTTTTATCAGCTAAATAGTTTTACGCTGAAACCTATGTTAAAGCTGTCCGTTTTTAGCGGATGGCTTTTTGTATTTTACACCGGTGGTTAATCCAAACTAAAATCAAACAAAAAGACAATGAGTTTTTTCGGAAAGTTATTTGGGAAAAAAGAAAAGGAAAGCCTTGACCAGGGTTTACAAAAGACAAAGGAAAACTTTCTTACGAAGATCACAAAAGCCATTGCTGGTAAAAGCACCGTAGACGAAGAAGTGCTGGATAATCTTGAAGAAGCACTTGTTAGTGCCGATGTAGGTATCGAAACCACGGTTGAAATCATTAAGCGAATTGAAGATCGGGTTAGCCGCGATAAATATGTAAATACAAGTGACCTGAACAGGCTTTTGCAGGAAGAGATCCGTGCGGTGCTTGTTGATGCTCCTGAGCAGAGTTACAAAGACTTTTCTACCCCAACCGGAACCAAGCCCTATGTAATACTTGTGGTAGGTGTAAATGGAGTAGGTAAAACAACTACCATTGGTAAACTCGCTTATAATTTTAAGAAAGCAGGTAAGTCTGTTTTGCTTGGAGCGGCTGATACTTTCAGGGCGGCGGCTGTTGATCAGCTTACCATTTGGAGTGAGCGTACAGGTGTTCCCATTGTTAAACAATCTATGGGCAGCGACCCGGGAGCAGTGGCGTTTGATACAGTACAAAGTAGTATTTCGAGGGGATCTGATGTTGTTATTATTGACACGGCAGGCCGCCTGCACAATAAGGCATACCTGATGGATGAACTCGGAAAAATCAAAAGAGTTATCCAGAAAGGAATACCAGATGCACCACATGAAGTTTTGCTTGTGCTTGACGGATCAACCGGCCAAAATGCCCTTGAACAGGCAAAACAGTTTACAGCAGCCACCAATGTTACCGCATTGGCGATTACCAAGCTTGATGGTACAGCCAAAGGTGGGGTTGTGCTGGCTATCGCAAACCAGTTTAAGATACCGGTAAAGTTCATTGGTGTAGGGGAGAAAATGGAGGACTTGTTGATCTTTGATAAAAACGAGTTTGTTGATACGCTCTTTAGTTTGGCAGAGGAATAGCTGAAGTGCTTTTTCCTGCATCATATAACACCCATTTTATTATTGTTTTACCTGGCGCTTTCTTTATCCTAAGGATCGTTGTAGGGTTTGTATGAAGGATATCAGGGACGAACGCCCTTACATCGAAGAATTTTCCGTGAACTTTTCTTGATCCTACAGTAACAATATTAAACGATAAACCAGATTGGGTAGGTGCTGTTGCCAGGAAGCTGCGCAATGGAAATAAAGTACAAGAGTGCGACGCAACGATGTTTGGCAGAATTACACACGCCGGGTTCCAAAAAAATTTCTTGACGAATAGACATTGATCTACCTATGGACATTCTTCTGTTTGATACAGCCATCCGGGATCAGCTGATGCCCCTCACGCTTACTAAAGCGCTTTCCGGAATTCGGATGGGTATTTTTACTGGGATGGAGCGCTGGAACTTAATATCTGGTACACGTGTACAGGTATTGACGGATACTTACCTAGCTGAACTTTACGACCCTTTGGAGCTGCGGGATTTTCTTATGATTGACAGCAGTGTTATTGTAACCGAAGCTCTCGTGGAGTCGCTTTTGAGCCTTGATAACGGCGAGGGTTTATTCGACAATAATGGATTAATTGGAGGGAGGGTACTGCCAGGCGCACTGCCCGAATTTGGCGACGATTTTTCGTCATTGTTTTCGCAGAAGCGTTCCTTTGAATTGGTGAAGCGGATAGATCTTCCATGCCATGTATTTCAATGGAACGCCGAAGTGCTTGAATTTGACTTTCGGCTGGTGACGAAAGGGCGGGCGTCCGCAGGAGGGTACGATTCGGTTCAAATGTCCAATCCATCAAACATCTTTATCGAAGAGGGAGCCGTTCTTGATTTTTGTATACTTAATGCTTCGCATGGCCCGATTTACGTTGGAAAGGGTGCTACGATTATGGAAGGGTCGACAATACGTGGGCCATTTGCGTTGTGTGATACGGCAACGGTGAAGATGGGTACAAAAATTTATGGTGCCACAACGATAGGTCCGGGCTGTGTTGCAGGAGGAGAAATCAAGAATGCGATTATGATGGGTTATACCAACAAAGCGCATGACGGGTACCTTGGTGACAGCGCGATTGGTGAATGGTGTAACCTTGGTGCAGGAACAAGCAACAGTAATGTAAAAAATACCGCTGGTGAAGTGAAGCTTTGGAATTATCACCAACGCGCCTTTGTTTCGGCAGGTAATAAAGGGGGACTGGTGATGGGCGACTACTCCAGGACAGCGATCAATACATCCATCAATACAGGAACAGTGGCAGGTGTGTGCTGCAACATTTTTGGAGAGGGCCTGACGCCTAAGATAATTCCCAACTTCACGTGGGGCACAAAAGAACTGAGCCGTTATGAGTTCGATAAAGCCCTAAAAGACATCTCGAAATGGAAACAAATGAAGAATAAATTATTCTCGGAAAGTGAAATTTCGATTTTGAAGTATGTGTTCGATAATTACAATGACTAACTTTCGCAGGTACATAACAACCATAAATTAAACTTAAACCGGATAATATGCGATATCAGATTGCGGCAGCCAACTGGAAAATGAATCTAAGCTGGGATGAAGCCGATAACCTTCTTACAGAAGTGCTTTCTTTAACTGCTTCAGTAAAGGAGAGTCAGCGGGTTGTTTTTGCCGTACCGGCACCTTACCTTGATATGGCGGTGGGTCATATTGCCGACAAGTTTCACATGCATGTTGCTGCGCAAAATTGTCACTCTAAAAAATCCGGTGCCTTCACTGGCGAGATCTCTGTTCAAATGCTTAACTCCGTAGAGGTGGAATACGTGATAATCGGTCACAGTGAGCGAAGAGAGTATTTCAACGAGTCTAATCAATTCCTTGCTGAAAAAATTGATATCGCGCTTGAATACGGGATCAAACCAATTTTTTGCTGCGGTGAAGCTTTACCCATTCGTGAAAGCGGAGGACAAAATGAATTTGTGAGCACCCAGCTTCAAGAGTCGCTTTACCATCTTTCGGCGGAGCAGGTGAAACAAGTGGTTATTGCTTATGAACCGATTTGGGCAATCGGAACGGGCAAAACAGCCTCGAGTGAGCAGGCACAGGAAATGCACGCGCACATCAGGAGCGAGTTAGCTGGTAAATACGGCCGTGAAATTGCGGACCAAATATCCATTTTATACGGTGGAAGTGTAAAAGCTTCAAATGCGAAAGAAATATTTCATCAGCCCGACGTTGATGGGGGACTCGTGGGAGGAGCATCGCTGGTTGCTGAAGAATTTGTTGCCATTATAAATGCACTTAAATAAATGAAAGTGCCGGCGGGGCTAGTCCTGCCGGCACTTTTACAATTCATGTTGGGAACCTGAACGGCCAGGTTACTCTTAGGGATAGATGAAGAATCCTATGACTGTAGATGCTTCTGTCAGGATGTGTATCCCAGGTTACCAAAGCATCTTCTTACGCTCCATAAGCACAAACTCGTCTTTCGCTTTTATAGCATGCCTGGGTTTACCAATGGCTGAAAAAAGTTGTTCCAAAATGTTCGTTAATCCGCTAAGGGTGACCGGCTTTATGAGGTAAAAGTCTGCTTGTTCTTTGTAGCAAGTGTCAATATCGCGCATGTTATGCGATGTAGAATAAACGATAACCCAGGTGGTTTTAAGTACAGGATTTAGCCTGATCTGCTTCAAGCATTCCACTCCGTTTCGCACTGGCATATTCAGGTCCAGAAAAATCAACTCCGGTGGAGGGTTTGTTTTCAGATAGGTAATACATTTTCCGCCATCGGTGGCGTGAAACACCTCATAACTGGAAATGATTTTTGAAATACCTTCACTAAGGAAGTCGGCATCATCTTTATCATCATCCGCTATGAGTATATTGATGTTTGGGTTCATAGAATTATTCAGGTTTACGATCATTGTAAAAGGTTTCGAAAATCACCTATAATCGTTGTCATGATTTTGGTTTCGTAAAGAGAAGATAATAAGCCCAATTGGATGCTTTTACCAGGTTATCGGCTTATTAAATTCTTTCTAACTCGCTCGTGTTCAGTTCTTGTAACACCACTGTCTTGTGAAAAGTTTACCGTACAGTTGAAATTTGCTCATGCCTGTTTCGGTCATAAAACCTGTTAATTGTAGGTATGTGATGGAGAAACACCGCAGAATGTTGCAATCACATCATTTTTCCAGTCCGACAGATAGAAACAGCTCAAAAACATGATAAGGCTAAGCAGTCATCCGTCCTTATAAATTCTTCCAATTGAAAGCGCTAATGCAAGCTTAACAAAAGGAACTTTTTCAAGTACCTGGCATACGCAAACAATCATTTTTTAAGGTTGACAAGCCTTTACGGGTTAAGTTTGTTTAAGTGTGTTATAACAAATCACTTCTTTTTCTACTCATATCAAAGTTAATCATATTTGTTGATCAGAAAAGTTTTGGAGTCCTTAAATTAGAAAAAGTATAAGGTGTAACTCACTGTTCACCAGGTGAATGCATGTTTTAAGTGGGGGTGAGCTAAATGTGGAATATGGGATCAGCCAGTTGCCCCGTTTGGCCGGGCAAGACTGTAATGAGATTACGGTGTACTTGCTAGATCATGGTGGGGCAAACGAATTAATAATAAACCAAAGAAGGGGCGTGTTATTCCCGGCCCTTCACTGAGCTGGCATTCTAATAACTCGGACGGAAGTAACAGCGAGGAGTAGCTATTGCAGTTGTTCTTTCTGCCGGGAACAAGTGTTGTCAACAGGGTACCCTGTACATGGATGGCGTTATAACAGATACATTCAAACCGATGATCTTGCTGCATGCCGTAAAAACCCTTGACTTACGGAGTAATGCTTTACAAGTGCTTGGGAAACCGTCGTATTTTTAGCCATTAACACTGCGTAGCATAAATGAGCTTTCAACAACAGGTTATACAAGGTCTGATATGGAGAGGGATGTATTTTCTAACCGTTCTGTTGATAAACATATTTGTTTCCCGGTATTTCGAAGCTGAGAATGCGGGTTGGATATTTTATTTCTGTAATAATCTGTCGTTACTGATGCTTATCGCCGGATTAACAATGGAAAATGCGGTAAATTATTATGGGTCGAATGGTCAGATCAATCGCAATAGCCTTGCCTGGTTTTCTTTGATCTGGTCCCTGGTGGTGAGTATCATTGTCGGTCTCTTCCTGGTCATATATTATACCTGGATCCATACCGTTACAACAGAGCAGCGGAATGACTACCTGTTCTATTCCCTTTGTTATATTGCCGGTATACAGCTGACCAGTCTTTTTACTGTCCAGTTTTATTCGCTTAAAAACTTCATTGTACCTAATGTCCTGATGATCCTCCTGAATATGTTGTTGATCTTGTCTATTCCAAAAAAACAAACGATCGCACAGACGGGTTCAGGCTTTTCTGTAGACATTTATTTCGCGTACTTTCTTGCAACAGGTGTTTTACTGGCGGGAGGATTTCTTGTCTATAACAAAAGTTGGCAGCAGGTTTCATTGCCCACTTGGCCGGAGTATCGTAAGCTTTTTAAATACGCGCTGCCGGCACTTGGGGCAAACCTGGTTTTTTTTCTGGTATACCGGGTTGATTACTGGTTTGTGGAGAAGTTCAACAGCGATGCGGCGTTAGGCAATTATATACAGGTTTCGAAGCTTGCTCAGATGCTCTTGATTATTCCGGCAATTGTTTCAAGCGTTGTATTCCCGCATACAGCCAGCGGAAGCGAGCGTTCGACCATAAAAGATAACATCCTGAGAATTGGTCGTTTTACCTCTGTAGGGTATGTTGTGTTATTTTGCCTTGTACTCATTGCCGGCAAATGGTTATTTCCCTTTGTGTTTGGTAAAACATATGACCTGATGTATGTGCCTTTTTTGTTTATTCTTCCGGGTATATGGGCACTTAGTAATCTTACTGTTTTGAGTGCGTATTTTGGCGGCATCAACAAGGTAAGTGTCAACCTCAAGGGGGCAGTATTGGCTCTCGTGCTGATACTTGTTCTTGACGTCATTTTCATTCCCAAACATGGTATTATTGCTGCGGCCATGATAAGCTCAGCCGGCTACATGGTTAACTTCCTGTATTCCTTTGTTCATATGAGGAAAGAACACGGGATTGCTTTTAAAGATTACTGGACCATTAAAAAAGGTGACATACAATGGCTGAGATCCTTGACGCAATCTTAGGGAAGGTAAACTTTCCGTATAAGGATTATGTGCTGGTGTTGCCGGGCTGGTACCCTACCTGGCTGGATCCATACCCAGGCGACTTCAACCAGCGCCAGGTTTTCGCCGCGGGATTACATGTTCCGCAACTTGTTTTGTACATCGGTAAAGACACGAGCGGAACCTTAAAGTCAGTTGAAGCGAGGGTTTACCAGCCAAAGGAGACCGTAACGGAAATCATCGTGGTTTATCCTGGTTCAAATGGCATCCTTGAGCCGGTAAAGTCAAATTATACTTTCTTCAGACTGCTGCTTCAATACAGTCTGTCTATCCGGAAGCGGTGGGGCAGACCCTTGCTTTTGCACAGTTATATTGTCATTCGTGGTGGTTTGGCCGGCTGGCTGCTGTCCGTGAAGTGGAACCTTCGACTCGTTCTTTCTGAACACTGGACAATTTATGATCCGGAAGATCCCGGGTACCTGCCTAAGAGAAATCCGGTATTTCAATCGGCGGTAAGATTGGTTTTTAAGCGTATCAGCAGGCTCTTGCCAGTCTCGGAAAAACTTGGCATACAGGCGGTTAAGTTGAATAGGGAAGTGCCATACAAGGTTATTCCTAACGTAGTAGACACAAGGCTGTTTTACCGGACCAAACGTGATACGGCTCCCAGCCGACACTTCCGCTTTATTCATGTATCAACCATGACCTACCAAAAAAATGCAATTGGGATTATAAAAACCTTCAATCGTTTTAGTCAACATCACGACAGTTGCAGCTTGCATATGGTTGGTCCATACCCGGCTGAAGTTTTTGAGTATGCAAGCAGGTTGAATGCGCCAGGAAAGATTCTTTTCTCAGGCCCGGTTACCTACAGCGAGGTGGGGGCTTTCATAAGGCAAGCCGATGCACTGGTTTTATTTAGCAGGTATGAAAACCTGCCATGCGTGGTTTTAGAATCGCTATGCTGCGGGGTTCCGGTGATCAGTACCGGGGTTGGTGGTATACCCGAAGTAATTAATGATACCAACGGGATTTTGATTGATAACGAAAACGAGCAGCAGTTGGAACGCGCATTCGAAAGAATGCTTAATCAGCACTTTGACGTTAACAGCGAATTGATGGCACAAAGGGCCTGTGCGCTTTACAGCCTTGAAAGTGTGGGTAAGCAAATAAAGGGAGTGTATGAAGAATTATTGCATAGGCGACTTTAGTTCTTAAGTTTATTGACCAGCCGAATGTAATCGTTCTGGGCTTCCTGTTGAGTTTTACCTTTTAGCGCCGACCAGGCTTCGTATTTTGCTTTAGCAACAAAATCAAAAGGGTTTTCCGGGGGAGCTACATTTACATCTCCAAGGGTTGACTGCTTATAAAGCGAATACAACTGGAGCAGGGTTTCATTACTCGGTTTTTGACCAAGCCTTTCACTTTCTTTTACTGCTTTTTCAAATAGCGACAACACTTCCATACGATCTGATTTTCAGTTCGAAAATAAGTAATTCTACCACCAACCATTCGAAGTTTTATTAACAGCATTTGCAGCGGCTAAACTAAGGCAGCGGAAGCTCAGGCAAATACTGAATTGCTGTTGTTTTGATAACAACCAGGAATTGTTTCGCCCGGGGTTTTAGGCTTCCTGAAAGGCAGAATGTTGCGTAGGCAACTTAATATAAGATAGATTTGCGCCCCATAACCTTAATAAATGGCCGAAAAGTATAACCAGGTAAGCGCAATGCTTGCAATTACAAGAGCGAGCCTGCAGGCCATCAGGCGAAGTCCTTCTGCTATCATTTTCAGCCTTGCGTTCCCAATGATCTTCATCCTCATTTTTGGTTTCATAGGTGGTGGTGGAGCAATGTCATTCAACCTCTCAATTGATCCCGTTTCCGATACTTTGAACCCCGTCTACTTTGCCTTGAAGTCGGTGCCGGGAGTTACTATCATTAAAAAAGGTGAGCAGGAAACCCGGGAGGATCTCGAAAAAGGGAGAATTACCGCTGTACTCAATATCCGCAACAACCCGGATGGTGATATCCCCTATGAGATCAATATTCGAAGTTCTGAGTCAGTAAACCCCCAGAACTTACAGGTGCTGCAATCTATTCTAAATGCGATTATCGCTGAAATAAATAAGCAAAAGTTCCCGCGGGCACCTACTGTTGCCACCATTAATAATGATATACAAAAGATACCCGGAAGAACATTCAGACGAATCGATTTTATATTACCAGGCCAACTCGGTTTTTCCCTGCTTAGTTCAGGTGTATTTGGGGTTGCATTCCTGTTCTTCAATCTACGGCAACAGCTTGTGTTAAAACGATTTTTTGCAACTCCGATTAGCCGGACCTACATTGTACTGGGTGAAGCGTTGAGCAGGGTTATTTTCCAGATGATCACGGCTGTTGTCATCATACTTATGGGCTATTTCGCTTTCAATTATACACTAGTGAATGGGTTTGTTACTTTCCTCGAGATCATGGTGCTTAGCTTTATCGCCTTGATTGTATTTATGGGATTGGGTTTTGTTGTAAGCGGGCTTTCAAAAAGTGAGAGCACCATCCCGCCCTTTGGCAACCTGTTTACATTGCCGCAATTTTTACTGGCAGGTACCTTTTTCCCCATAGAAGTTTTCCCGGCCTGGTTGCAACCCATTTGTAAAGTATTGCCGCTTACTCATTTTAATGCAGCCATGCGTAAGATTGCATTTGAAGGGGCGGGGCTTGTTGATTGCTCTATGGAGATTGGGATTCTTGTTGTTTGGGGAATTGTTATTTATACGGTTGCCATAAAAGTATTTAAGTGGGAATAATATGCGCTATCTAAAACTTGCTCTGATAAGTGTTTTTGTGCTGTTTGCTCTACTTACGGCGATCTCCTTACTGATACCTTCTACAATTGTAATCTCACGTTCCGTTACAATCAAACGTAATCCTGCTGCTATTCTACCCTTAGTGAATAACCTTCGCAACTGGCCTTCCTGGATCCATGATCACGACACCACACCTGTGGCAATGAAGGCAACACAAGCCGGTATGTCACCCAGGCTGATGATTGGCCAAACGATGGTACAACTAATATCGGCCGACAGTGCCGAGGTTAAAACAACATGGCGTACAAACAAGGGTAGGAGCATGGACGCGTCTTTCTATGTATTACCGCGTGAAGACGGCTCATCGATGTTGCAATGGCGGTTCATTCAAAAACTCAGGTGGTACCCGTGGGAAAAATTCTCGTCTGTTGCTACAGAAAAGGTTCTTGGTCCCTATATGGAACATAAACTTAACCAACTCAAACTAGTCGCAGAAAACGCCACGTAAAAGAATTTTCTAAAGGTTTGAAAACAGCAATGGCGTTCGGATGAGGAAAGGCTTTGCTGTTTAGATGCGATAGTTGCTTAAATATAGATGGTATGTATGCCTGCCCCGGACCCCTTGCTACCTACCCCGCTTGTGCCAGCGGAAAAGGTCAGGTTACTTGAATTAAAAGTGATGTTGAAGCTTGCTGTAGCGGTTGCCCAACCGTAGCCCCATGCCATCTTTGACACAGAATACCGACTTAATGAATTGTCGGCCACCCCGCACTTGCTGAACCCGCACTCATCCGGGCATCAGTGCTTCCACCGTGATCGTTGATGTAGCTGCCGTTCCAGAAAGATATATTTGGCTCGTTGGTGGCTAATGGCTTATATGGTGATTTTACGGTCTGTATGATTTCAATGCCGAACACGTCCGGGCTTAAACCGTTAATAACTGCCCGGCTTTTCTTATCGCACGATAAAGGCTAAGAAGTGATGCAGGTTATCCTTCTCAGCTCAGGTTCACCCTTCATCCGGGCATTCCAGGCAATTAACAGTTCATTTGCGCAGATCGGTTTTTTAGATAAAGCGTTTTTATGCGCTTAAAGAACCGATGTTCCATCAACCGGTAAATGTTCTGAAGGTAAGATTCACCCGTGGGTTTGTTACCTTGATTGACTTTGGAAGACTATGCATCCAATTGGCCTGGGTATCCCTTTTCATGATCAACAGGCTACCATGCTCAAGCATGATGGATAGGGATGCTTTGGTTTGTTTATGTTTAAACGAGAACTTTCTTTCCGCACCAAAACTTAGGGAAGCTATAGCGCCATTTTTTTTAAGTGAGCTTTCGTCATCACTGTGCCAGCCCATTCCTTCACCACCATTATGGTAGAGATTTAGCAGGCAGGAGTTAAATGTTTCACCACTGGAGTCTTCAACCAGCTGCTTCAATGCAATCAGTTCCGATGTCCAGGGTAACGCCAGTTTTCTACTGTTCGAATAGGTATACAAAAAGGGCTCATCCCCATACCAGGCAACTTTCCGGCTGGTAACAAAGCGTTTCCCAAATATGACTACTTCATCACTGTTCCACGCTATGTTGCCCATCAACTTCTTAAAGTAATCGTCAGCTTGCCCTGCTGGGAGAATGGTGCCATGATAAGTAGCAAGCCCATCATATGGTAGTAGGTTGACGAGTGGATCGTTTTCGAATAATGTCACTACGGAGTATATTTTAAAGGAACAGCCTTTATTTGTTATCATGCTTGTTGTTAACCCGCTCACCATGGTAAGATGGTACTCAATGTCGCCAACTTAGCCCTTTAAAATGGTTGTTTTCGCAGCTAAGTTATACATAGGGCAGCGCACGCATTTGTATAAGCGTGCAATGCGCCAGGGGTGATAGGAATTGCTATCGGATCCGGAAAATGATTATTCCGCAGATAAAGCTTACCGATACTGATACTTTGGGAGGCATTTTCAAAGCGGATGTCGTCCCGGTCAATCCCTTTTTCTCCAAACGTGATAAACGTGTTCGACCGAATGTAGGCGAAAACCCGCGCTTTCGTAAAGCTTACAAGCTGGCTTGTTCGCCAACTGAGTGACGACTTCTGCCTGGCTTAAGCCCTGCTTAATAAACCAGTTCTCTGCAGCATTGAGCAGCCTTTTCCCAATACCTTTATTGCGGTATCCTGGATCTACTGCGAGCAGGCCGATCTTCCCCAGGTTGTTTTTCTTGCTCAAAGTAATAAAAGCAAGTATTGCTGTACCCAGGGTGTACACCAACACCGCATCCGCAATTTGTTTCTTTATCGACGCGTCAAGCCATGAAGTATATAAGCCCTCAAACTGCTGGCGGTTAAAATGTGGATCTACATTGAAGCGTGAGTAAAATCCACTTTCAAGCGCAAGCATCTGCAGCTTATCGTTAGCATAATTCTGTGTATAATCCGTTATATGAGGGTTTGCTTCTGTGGTTCCAACAACCTGTTTGTGGTACGTGACTTTTTGATCAGCTAATATCATTTCGAACCCGGTTGGTATAACCAGGTTAAAGGGACCTTTTGTATACAAATATGCAAGGTCGAGCTGCTCCTGTCTCATTAAGCTGGCGAGGTCAACAAGATCGTCGGCTGATGCAATTTGCTGGTGAGCAGCGATTATTTCAAGATTAAAGAACCTGCTGTCCCAATCAAGTCTTTTGTAGGTGAAACTCATCGTTGCTTTAGTTTATAGCAGATGCGACTAAACGCTATTCATTATTAGATTCTATTGGGGGACTGTGTTACCCGTCCATTCTTAATTTTTTTCACGGAAAGCTTTAAACTCCGAACCTTCCTTCCACTTTGGCCAGGTGGTTTCATAAGCAAGGCGTTTACCTACCAGGAAGAGTAGTTTTAAATCGTCAATTGCACCTTTAAGCGTCCAGGTTTTTGGATCGTATTCGTCGGATGGCCGGTGGTAATGTTTCGAGCGGTATTCTTCTTCGGCTGCTTCACCGAAGGTCGCTCCTTTCCCTGGCACATCCACTCCCCGCTTGGTGTACAATGCCGGAACACCCACTTTTGCGAAATTAAAATGGTCGGACCGGTAATAGTAGCCGGCCTCAGGATGTGTTTCAAAGGCAAGCACCCTACCAGCTTTCTTTGCTGCCACTTCAAGGTAGTCCTCTAAATCACTTTGTCCTTTGCCAATGGTAATGATATCATGTGTCGCATCACCGGGGTTTAGCCCATCCATGTTGATGTTTGCAACAGTTTTCGCAATAGGGTATACCGGGTTTTGTGCATACCATGCTGATCCCCACAAACCTTGTTCTTCGGCAGTCACGCTAAGAAAAACAATGGTTCTTTCTGGTTGTACCTTTAGTGATTTGAATGCCCTTGCCAGTTCTAATAAGCCGGCGGTGGCACTGGCATTATCAAGTGCACCGTTATAAATGCTGTCACCCGAAAGATCAGGCTTACCAAAGCCAAGGTGATCCCAATGCGCCGTGTAAATGATCGTCTCGTCGGGTCGCTTGCTGCCCGTAATCTTTGCAATAACATTGTGCGACATATTATAGGTTGCCTGTACCTTCATGCTGGTGGAAACTTTAAGGCTCAAAGGCTCAGCTTTAAAGCCGCGCTGGCTGGCTTTCGCGAACAACGTACTGTCTTTCCCGCCTGCTGCAAGTAGCCTGCTTGCCGCAGGACCTGAGATCCAGCCGATAATATCACTATATGGTACATTTTTCCCGCGGTCATCCAAATGCAGGTGTGAACCATTCCAATTGTTTTGCGGCACCGTAAACGGGTAGCTGGCACCTGCCTGGTTATGTATCACAAGACACCCTTTTGCACCCTGGCGTGCTGCTTCTTCAAACTTATAGGTCCACCGGCCATAGTAGGTCATTGTCGTACCTTTAAATAGTGAAGTATCGCTTGTGGAAAAACCAGGATCGTTGACCATTACCAGCACAATTTTTCCCTTTACATCAAGCTCCGCATAATCATTCCAATTGTATTCCGGCGCAACCACACCATAACCTGCGAATATCACGTCCGCCCGTTGCACATTGATCACCGGATCAGTTTTGTCGGTCCACACTACGTAATCATGAAATCCCCGGAGCGTAAAGTTGCCGCCTGGAGCCTCTACCTGCATGCTTGAGTCGGCAATTGTAGAGATGTTTACCATTGGAACATCCTGAAAATAGCTGTCCCCGTTGCCAGGTTCAATACCTGCTGCTAAAAATTCGTTTTTTAGAAAATTGATCGTCTTGGTTTCATAAGGCGTAAACGGTTTTCTGCCGCCGAAAGAGTCCGATGCAAGCACAGCGATTTTTGCCCCAAGGCTGTCTGCAGAAAATGCAGCAAGGCCATCTTCACCGGTTTGCTCTCTGCTTTCTTTCTGACTACAAGAGGCTATAAACAATAGTACAGTAAGCGTGATGAACATTGCTGCTTTGTCGCGCAGCATGTTTCCTGTCACCGTAGCATTTTTCAACAATTCTAACGTTTTCATTAGCCAGGATTTTAAAGGGATAAGATAAGCAAAATGGTTTAAACGGGGTTCTGGAAAACGCAGTCCTAAAAGCAGGAGGTGTATGAATAACGGCTTAGTCGACTAGTGTTAAAGCACCTTCATAGAATGCTAAACCATACGAATGCAAACATTAAAGAAGGCTGGCATTTTGTTAAAGTCGTTACTTGTTTGCTGTTGCAAAGGCGGGCGAACCTAAGCGCTGTGTTCCTCCGGTATGGTAATTGGAAAGAAAATGTAAATGACTGATCATGAAAAAGTTATTGTTTTTTCTTCCGGTGGCAATTTTACTCTTTAGCGTGTCTTCCTGTAAGAAAATTGTCGAACAGTTCTTCTCCCCAATAGATGTGAATATGCCGTCCTTTCAGCTCGTTATACCCCCGGTTCCTGTTGTTTCGCCTTCGGAGGTTTCCCTGGGAAGTTATACTGTTTATTTTAACCTTGACAGCGCTATAAAGGCGAACACCCGTGGTGTTTTTGGCGTGTCTACGATTAGCACTATAAAGGTCAGGCAGATGAACCTTGAAGTCCTGAATGCCGACCAGCAAAATAACCTTGCGAATTTTGAAACTGCAGGGATTTCGCTTGCATCAAATTCCAATACCTCGCAGGCCAACGTAGCTGCCTTCACCTTTGCTGATGTATATGCTATATCCGCTTCATCGCAGATAGATGGAGCCGAGCTTAAAAATTATTTCGCCGGCAACGAACTTTCGTTTACCCTGACGGGAAAAAACCGCCGCCCAACACAGAAGGCACTAACCATCCTGGTAAAAACCACCTTAAGTGTTAAGTAATACAGTTGCCACCATCCTGATTTAAAAGGATGATGTATAGTACATTAACGGTATGTTACCGGAATCAAAACGGCAACCCGCCGGGTTGCCGTAATTATAGTTGGATGACCTGTTAGGTGCTATTGCCGCTTTACTTTACCACTGCCGCTTATTTGAACATCAAGGTTCGGATCGCCCCAGTACCTCACACTGCCACTTCCCGAGATTCGCGCCTTCAATGTTTTTTCGCATTGCGTTTCTATGTCGCCACTACCGTGAATGGTTGCGTCTGCATGATTCACTTGCATACCTGCAGCCCTGATGTTGCCACTGCCATTTACGTCGAACACAGCTTTGTTGTAATTGCTGTTTCCAATGTGTAAACTCCCGCTGCCATTAATCCTGGCCTCCACCTGTGTACCCGTTTTAAAGCCATCGATATGCGTATCTCCACTTCCGTTGACCATTGCCGCGTTCAAGCTAGGAACAGTAATATATACTACAGCATTGCTATTGCGTACGTTAAGGTAATCTTTGCTATACCTGATGCTTAGCATTTCATTTACTACATCGGTTTCAACGATGTTGATGATGTTATCGTATGCCCTTACTTCAACTTTCGGGGTGTTTCCTTCGCTAATGTGCACACTGATATCGCCACTGGTATGCACCCGGTTAAAACTTGCTACGTTCCGCTGTTGGGTGGTATTGTTCCCGTTGCCACGGATCACATCTTTTTCGCATGCACTGAAAAAAACGATTATAAGTAACGCGAGTATTCCTGGTAATTTCTTCATTGTTTGGTATCCTCTTGATTTTTAGATTTATGTTGATTGTTTAATGGTGTTTTTTAAACCCATTGTATAGGTGGTGCTGGTTAACGGCCAGCTCAAGCCTGGTTAGGTTACAGGTATCTTTCTGCAATTACCGACTGCTTGGATGCACCGTTGTATTTGCTCCAGAGAATTTGATGTGCCTGCATCATTGCCTTGGTTTCTTTTACTTCGTCGGTTTTCCTGATGTTGATCCCGGCTTGTTTTTTACCACCTGCGAGCAATGCAAGTCTTATTGTGGTAGATATGAATTTGCCTGACATTTTAAAAAGTTTTATGAGTTTAAAATCTTGTTTGTAAGCTTTGAAGCGAAGGGGCCAGTTAGTAACCCGGCCGAAAAAACGAAATCGCTACTATCATCTCGTCTGCTATCCTCGTTCGATTTTGATAACACAAAGATGATCGATGGCAAGTGCTTATACAATCACACAATGATGTGAAGTTCAGGAGCGTCTGTTTTTACAAACGGCTTGCGGCTGTCTCCGAACGGTAACAGGGGTGGTCGGGACACAAAAAACAATTGATACCATTGAACACTAACCACATAAATGGGTGAATCTGTTATCGGCAGAAACAACATATAAATCCATTTGTTAGATTTGCCGGTTGTGAAATTTGTATTCCTGATAGCCCTGCTTTTCTGCCAGATCATCGGCCGTTCGCAGCAGGGTTTTGCTTTCACCCGAATTACTACTGACGACGGAATGGGACTTGCCAGTAATGTCGTCAGCAGTTTGCACCAGGATGCAAGAGGGTTCATTTGGGTTGGCACCGCAAATGGACTGCAGCGGTTCGATGGCAGTAAGTTCATTCAGTTTGGAACGGAAAAAAGAGGTAGCGATCTGCTTCCGCATTCCGGAGTCTCGCAAATCATACCCATTGGTAAAAGCCACCTGATCTTGTCATTCCCATCCTTAAGGGAATTCGGTCTCTTTAATACATCAACATATAGTTACCAGAAAATTGCGTTTCACCTGGATAAACCATTACCCGCACGCGCAGAGTTTTGGATGTGGAACGACTCCCATGGCGATGTGTACCTGAACGTATTGCGGTATGGAATGTTGCGCTTTGATCGTGTAACCAAAGCCTTTATCAACTCCCGGTCCTTTGGCATACCTGCCGGTTGGCAGGTAAGTCTTGCAGGCATTCATGAGGACGTTAAGCTGAAACAATATTGGTTTGCCTGCGACAGCGGCCTTGTCATTTACGACCGGCCCAGCGGTCAAACATTTACCAGGGATAACAATCCTAAGCAATTACCGGTACTAAAGCATAAAGAACTCCGCGAGAGGCTAACTGAAGTATACCTTGACAAACAGCGAAGGATTTGGGTTTTTGGCTGGCCATTAGCAAAAAACGGGGTACAGGATAAGTATTGTCTCGACCCAACAGGAAGCAAATTTCTGCACGCCGATACTGCAGGCATCAATATGGGCCCGGTCGGCTATACCGAATACCGGCACTTTTACGAAACAAAAGAAGGCGACCTGTGGATTTATGGGAATGGGGTGTTGTTTAATTTCGACAAGCTGAACCGACGCTTCATCTATACCAAAAACGAAGCGGAAAGTGAAAGCGTTGGTATCAGCTACGGGGTGGTACACCAAATGATCGGCGATCGTGATGGTAACATCTGGCTGGCAACCGACCAGGGTTTATATTTTACGGTGCATGGGGACGGGGTTTTTTCGGTGGTTAACCTTAGGTTTAGCAACAGAACCGAAACAACTTCGATAACCGACATACTAGAATTGCCCAATGGCGATTTGTGGTTTAGCTCATGGGGTTCGGGTATAAAGTCGATCGATCGGCTGATGAATAAAAAGCAAAACTATGTTTATGAACAGCCGCCGCCTGGTTCATGGAACGAGGTTCTTCGTGCGGCTACCCGTCTCCCCTGGAGTATGACAAGGCAAACTGGAACGGGCAAAATCTGGATTGGCTGCAATATGGGTGTGTTGATGATTCATGATCCTGCAACAAAGCAAACCCAATACCTGCATCCTGATGAACTGGCAAATTCGACGGTTCGTTTTATAACCGAAGATCAAAAGGGGCAAATGTGGCTCGGAACTCAATCGGGCCGGTTGCTTAAGTGGACGAATAATGAGATGCAGGTTGTAATGGATTTCGGGACCATCATTTATAAATTGTTTTTCGACCGCCAAGGGTGGCTTTGGATCGCCACACACGAGAAAGGCCTGTATGCCATTAACCCGGCAAGCGGCGAACTAATCCAGCATTATACAGCCGGCACCTCAAAAAGCAGGCTGTTTAGTAATACCGGAAACGATATCGAGCAGCTGAATGACAGCATTATCGTATTTGGTGCCGGCGCGTTGAATTTCATCAATAAGAACAATGGTCATGTAAGGCTCTTGACATACGAGGAAGGCCTGCTTTCAAATAACGTGAGCAGGCTCCGGATGGATAAAAATGGCTTTTTATGGATCATTACTTCAAATGGCTTGTGCCGGTACAATCCAAGGAATAACCGTATAACACCTTATGGTCGTAAAGACGGTATCGTGCTTGCGGAACAGGCGAGCGAGTCTGATTATGTATCGCAGGACAATTACCTGTTGTTTGCCGGTAGTAATGCGGTTATCATGTTTAATCCTGATGTATTCCTCAATACGGCTCCTCCACCCGATGTAACCATAACCGACTTCAAGGTTTTTAATGATTACCTGCCGGTAGACTCGCTGCTCATGTTTCCACAGGTAAGTCTCAAGCCCGATCAAAACTCATTCAGCATCTATTTCTCGTCATTGAGTTATATGCAGCGCGATAAGCTAACGTACTACTACAAGCTCGAGGGTGTCGACAATAGTTGGATAAAAGCGGATCGTTCATTTTTTGTAAACTATTCACTCTTGCCCCCGGGTAAGTATACGTTCTCCATCTATTGTGAAAGCCTGGAAGGACTCCGGAGTTTAAACACAACGAGGGTGATGATTTACATAAAGCCACCATTCTGGCGCACCTACTGGTTTTATACTTCGCTCTTGTTTATCGTGGCTTTGCTTGCGTACGCAATCCACGATATGCGCGTGAATAAATTACTTGCAGTAGAACAAATCCGCAACAGGGTTGCCCGCGATCTGCACGACGATATGGGCAGTACACTTAGTACAATCAATATCCTCAGTTCAATGGCTAAAACAAAGATGACAACTGATGCGGTCAAAACTGCGGAGTACCTCAGTAAGATCAGCGATAACAGCCAGCGTATGATGGAAGCAATGGACGATATTGTCTGGAGCATTAAGCCTACCAACGACAGCATGCAAAAGATCATCGCCCGTATGCGCGAGTTTGCCACAAGTGTACTGGAGGCAAAAGATATCGAACTCCAATTTACAACCGACGAGGATGTGTATGATGTTAAACTCAATATGGAAGCCAGGCGCGACTTCTTCCTCGTTTTTAAGGAAGCTGTAAATAATGCAGCCAAGTATTCACATGCTTCAAGGGTTACCGTTAAACTGGCGCTCAAAAATAAAAAACTAACAATGCTGGTAGAAGATAATGGTAAAGGGTTCGATGTTCCAAAAGCCGACGGCGGTAATGGCTTGGGTAATATGCAAAAGAGGGCAGAGGCAATGAACGGCACCATCGACATCGAGTCCAGACCCGGTAATGGCACCCAGGTAAAGGTTTCAATATTCGTTGATTAATACCTTAAGAAATCACCAGGCATCCTTGCGCGTATTGAATGGTAATGGATGCTCCTGTAACAACGTACGCATTTAGCTGCGGCCCTAAAAACATGAAGTAAATGAATCGGTTCCTTAGTCAGAAATTCAGGTTCTACTCTTTTGTCTGCATCGCATTGCTGCTGTTTGTACATGGGTATAACCTGAATGAAACATACCTGCAGCCATTCAGCCTGGTAAGGGAGCGCATTACGTTTACCACATTTTTTGAATACCTGTTTGCTAACGGCTTGCTGCGTTTTCGGCTGCCCGTGCTGTTTATTATTTCGGGATATATTTTTGCTTTACAAGACTCCCAACCCCACCTTAGCCGCATAAAAAAACGCGTCAAAACGCTTGTTGTTCCTTTTCTTATCTGGAGTGCTGCCGGGTTGGCCATGACCTGGCTCTGGCAACAACACCCGGTTACCGCGAAAGCTGTAGCCGAAGCGCAGCTCGACCAGTTGGGCGACAACAGGCCTTATAGTGAGTTGAGCTGGGGCGATCTGATTTACAGGTGGCTGCGTTACCCGGTCTCATTTCAACTTTGGTTTATCCGCACCCTTTTTGTGTATAATGTATTTTACCCTGTTTTCAGGTGGGCGATCGTGAAATACCCGGTAATTTGGTTTAGCCTCATGCTGCTCTTTTGGATCACCATGTTCAACGGGCTCTTCTTCGAAGGCCAGGGTATGTTGTTTTTCTCACTGGGTATATGGTTATGCAAAACCAATTACCGCATCGATAAAAAACCCGAATGGTTCAGTCATTACCTGAGTTGGTTATTCTTCGTTGGTATCTCGGTAATAAAAACCTTTATGGCGTTTGAATTCGAATTGTATTCCACGGTTAACATATGGGTGCTGGCTACGCTGCACATTATTTCCGTAGCTGCTGGTGTGCTTGCAATATGGTTTAGCTGCGATAGAATTGTACGTTGGTGTATGCGGCGCAAATGGTTTGTATGGGCAACTGCTTTTGCTTTCCTCATCTATGGGCTACACGTACCCTTGCTGCCTTATATGAACCGGCTCGCGTTTATGTATATGAACCATATTCCAAACTACCGCTTGCTGGTCTACCTGGGTGTGCCAATCCTTGTACTGTTTTTTTGCATTGGCTTTGGTGCCGCTCTGAGGGCTGCAGCCCCAAAGGTTTATCGTATTGCAACCGGTGGAAGGGGATTCTAGTTCAATTTGCAGATGCATTTTTCAGATTATGCTCAACCGTAAAAAAAGTTTCCAGTTGATTGGTGTAACAGCTAGTGCCCGCAATTGTGCCTCGTGAAGTAAGCATTTGTCGAAGCGGATGCTTCCGGTTACCAACCATTTCTGTTTCATGGATTTTTTTGGAGACCGGCTTCAGGAAGGCTATTTAACATCGTTGTGTCACTCACTTGTACGGCATAATTACAATTCACCGGGCTGTAGACCGGGCCAATTGATAACGCGAATTGACCGGGTGTAGATTAGTGCAGGGTTTACTACCTGGCGGCTGATTTCTGAGAGTCGACCAGCGCTGTGCCTTGGTTGGTGAAGACTTCCGGTACAGCAAACCGTCTTTGACTTTCGCATGGTATTATTTCTCTACTCACGAGGCGAAAAGGCGGATGTAGGAGGGGAGTTGCCGATAGATTATTGGAAAAATCAGCGCGACCCGCATGTTGCATCAGTCGAAATCAGTCTCCCCGGCAAGCGCCCTATCCTGAAGTTTTATACGCTTGAATGGACTTCTTTAACATGATTATGTGGTTGGTTGCCATTTCTGGCTAATGTACTTTTGTTAAAATGATCGCAACTTATGATTAAGGTTATGCTATACGAAGACAATCCACAACTCCGGGAAGGTCTTACAATGCTTATAAATGGTTCAGAAGGGTTTGAAGTGCTCGCAGCTTTTAAAAATTGCGATCATGCAGTTCAGGAAGTATCAGCTTTCAAACCAGACGTCGTGCTAATGGATATCGATATGCCTGGCACGAACGGCATAGAAGGTTTAAAAAAGATCAGGTCGGTAGATCCGGACGTAAAAATCCTGATGCTTACCGTTTTCGACGATAATAAAAATGTTTTCCAGGCAATCAGCAACGGCGCAAACGGGTATATTCTCAAGAAAACACCTCCCTCGCGTTTGCTCGAATACATCTCCGAGGCGCAAACCGGCGGTGCGCCAATGACTGCTTCTGTTGCCACCCAGGTTTTAAAGATGTTTTCATCTATGAATAACGAAAAGGGAGAGGACTATAATCTCTCTGATCGTGAAAAGCAGGTGCTTCAACTGCTTGTTGATGGATACAGTTATAAAATGATCGCCGGCGAAATGTTTATCGCCATCGATACTGTTCGCAGCCATATTAAAAAAATCTACGAGAAGCTTCATGTCAACAGCAAAAGTGAGGCTGTTGCAAAAGCATTCAAGGACAAGATCGTATAGTAATAGTTGTTTTAGAGTTTAGTTACACAGGATTGCCGCTGAAAAGCGGCTTTCTTGTTTATAACATATTATACAGCTTTCCTCTTTTTGCGGTGGTTATAGCAATTCTTCTCATTCAAACAAGTGCACCGGGGCTAGTATTTCTAAATAGTATTCTTTATTTTTCTAAGTGTTGTGGTAAAGCGGTGGCAAAGTAGAACCGGTTTGGCTGAGACCGAACGACAGATAAGCTGGTTTAAATAATGGTCCGGCTTGCTAAAACAGGATCAAGTCAAAACGACGGTATCGTAATGCAGAGAAACTGCACACGAGTTTGCCGGGCCGAAAAGTGCCTCGCCAACCATGTTGATTGATCATCCAAAACTTGAACCCGGGCATGAAAACAGGTCCTGCAATTTACCTAATGCTTTTTCTTGTGCTTTCCGTTAAAGTATCAAAGGCTCAACCATTGAACATCCAGGGTGATACGGTTTATGTTCACACCAATTTTCCTGTTGAACTTCGCTTTCCGTCTACAAACAGCATCTTGCGGTGGCTAGCATCTGATCCTGCCTATAAGACTGAACCAACAAGTATTGGCTTTTCGGTACGTGCCATCAACGAGCTAGCTTCTCCTGCCGTGTTGCTCGTAACAGAAGGGCCAGGACAAATACCAAGGCAACACCGTTTTATAATCGTGTACAAAAAAGAACTTAAGCAACTGCCTGCTGAAACAGTTAAGGATTGGTCGACGAAGGAGAGGTTGCAGAAACATATTGATGAGCTTGCCCGTAAAAGGCCAAGGGAGTCTCAAAATACCGCGTTTGCGAATGCCGGTTCAGCCACCCCGGACAGTGTAGCCGACAACGCCCCTGACGCTTACCGGGCCTTGATTAAACAAGCGGATGAGGCGTATGAAAACAAGAAGTATTCAGATGCAAGAAAGTTATACCTGCAGGCTTCCGACGTGCAATCACAGGAAGTTTATCCCGTTTACCAGTTGATCCAGATTGCACGTATCCTTGAGAGTCCGGCGACCAACAATCTTACAAAGACCGACAGTATTGCGGCCGCAGCTAAGGCCAACCGGAACTTCGAAGCAACTATGCAGAAAGCCGAAGCTGCTTTTTCAAAAAACGACCTGGTTAGTGCCAGGAGCCTGTATATGCACGCTTTGCAACTTAAGCCAACCGAAATTGAGCCAAAAGAACGGCTGCAAATGATCATCAAGCGGATTGCTGAACAAGCCCAACGATTAAAATACGATTCCGCTTTAGCGAAGGGGGGTATCGCTCTATCAAATAAGCAGTATGATGCTGCTCTGCGGCAATTCAGGGAAGCCCTGCGCATTAAGCCGGGTGATAATTATGCATTAAACCAGGTAAAGTGGATCGAAAGCGTAGTGGTAAAAAGCAGCTCACAGCAAGCAGAAAAGCAAAAAGCGGTCGAATTTAATATATCTGAGGAGATGTACCGTAAGCGCTTCGAAGAGGGAATGCGGGCTTATTCGAATTACGAGAAAGCTGCGCAATTAGCGGACTACGAATTACAACTGCATTACCTTAAGCAGTTTCTCAATATTATACCCGACAATTCGCTTTTTAACAGGCTACAGTACAGCGAGGATCCCATCGGCTTTGCAAAAAACAAGATAAAAACAATCCGCGATTACCTCACCCGCACAAAGGGCTCACAATACCAGGTAGAAGCGATACCATTTTCGAACCAGGAACTGGAAAGCAAATATGCCAACATAAACTTTGGGGTTCCGCCTCCTGAGCAACTTTACGATGCTGACCAAGCAAATAACGGGGAAGAAAAGGTGGCAGTTTGCAAAACATTGCTGGCGAACAAACCCAACCTCCAGTTATCCGATAGCGCAAACAACATAAAGGTAGTTTGCGAGGCTATCAGCAAGAAAGGCAGCGATGCCTATTTCGTGTTAAGGCTCCGTAATTCGGGCAGTAGCGAGTTCATCAGCGGTCCCGTAATCCTCACCCAGCAGAAAAAAGACAAAACGACCATACACCACAAGGCAGGCTATATTTCGGCTTTCCCCATTGTACTTCCAGGTAAAGAATTTTCAATGGTCTATCAAACAAAGTATTTTCAGCCAGATAAGTCTGATGTGCTTCGGCTTGAGCTCGCCGATCGTTTAATGAAGCAGAAGTTTTCCATCAGGATACCTGCAACAACCTTTGAGGCGGAGTCTGCAAAATAGTAAGGGAAAAAGAGGCCTCCAGAATAGAATATACAGTTTAGCCTTTGAGTCGATTGTCATTGTGGTTCCGGTGCCCGGAGCATGCAGTTAGGTTTATAATGATGGGCTGCTAAATGTTCGGAAGAAGGTACAGCACCAATAGAATACTCCCGAAAACAATACAGAGGGTGACTAAAGCGGACAACCATTTTGATGGGAAGAATTTATTTTTGATCAACTGTTTCTCAATGTGTCGATAACGCAGGTAAGACAATGACGCCATTACAGCCCCTAGCGCAACCATAAACACACCGATCTCACCGGAATATCCCTGCCCGGTAATCATAACCTTTCCGCCAATTGCATAGCCAACTTGCCTGATGAATACCGCAAATTTTACAATTACAAAGCCAAAGCCCATCAAAGCAATACTCGTACGTATCCAGGCAAGAAATGTTCGTTCGTTGGCCAGGTAGTCGGCGGGCCCTGCAGGTTTGTTGTTCTTGAGGTTCTCTGGTGCTTCCATTGTTTTTAACGCTGTGGTTGCAAACATAGTACCTGCAAACAGCTGCAGTACCCTGGTTTATACAAGAACGAGAAAATTGATCTGGTATGATTGTCCACCGTACTAGAGCCAGAACAGCCGACCCTTTCCGCTTATCGGTAGTGTTTAAGCAATTGTTCGTACGTCCAAATATTGCCTTTTACAAAAAAGTTATAGGTATCGTTCCATTCCTTACCAGTTCCAAAGCCAACCATGGTAGAAATGATCCGGGTTTGATTTTCTCCTGTTTTTCGAAATTGTATAAGTTCCTGGAGGTTGCCATCGCTGTTTCTTACAGCAGGAGGAAAGAAGTTATTCAACTTTACTTTCAAGGTAATTAACTCCTGGTCTAAAAAGTTTACTATGCCAAGCCGAATGGAGGTACTGTCTGACAAATTTTTTGATGTATCATAATTTGTCAACATGTAGCCGCCTGTTTTTAGGTCTATGTGTACGACTGGTGCAATCCAGGTTTTCAATTTTTCGTTTTTTGTAAAGAGCTCCCATGCCGACTTAATATTGAGTGGAAGCAAAAATTCAAGCCGCAATAATTTTTCCCCAGCCTGGTTAGTATAAGATGTGTTTTTAACCTGCTGGCAAACGGTTGTTGCGGCTATTAACAAGAGTAGGGTGGTCAGGCAAGTTTTCACGTGTTTGGGTTTGGGCTTGTGCCACAATTTACTCCCATTTAATTACGATAGTAATCTTCTTTAACGTTTTCCTGCAGAACAGCCTTTATCAGGCTGGCAAACCAAAGTATGATGATCCCTGAATGCCGGCTTTGAAGATCCCCGAAACCTATAAGTGTATGGATCGGCCGAATAATCCTTTGCGCCGGATAGCAATGTTTAGCACAAGAACACAGCGATTGTTTTCATTGTTGCGCGCGGCTTTCAAAGACTCTATTTTATACTTTTTGTGCTCGATCTTTTTGCATAATTCTTCAAACGTGATAAAGTCTTTGGCATCATTCAACAAAACGTGGGTTTGTGAACCGTTACACAAAAGGTCAGCGAAGTCCTCCATAGTCTTTGAACCATCCATTACGTTTTCGAGGCTTCTTTTGATATAGGCATCAGGTACATCTAAAAATTGGCGTTTAACGGTATTTGTCTCTATTTTAGCAATGGTATCGGTTGGCGAGCTAGCCGTCTGATTGGGCTGAATAACTGATTTTTCCGGGACCAATGGCTGAAACGCGAAGTTGTTTTTAGGGGGTTTTGATGTTGGCATCCGTAGTGGTGTACCTGCAAGTACATAAACGTTTTTGACGAAGGTGCGCTTTCGATCCTTATCCAGTTTTAACTGAATGGTGTATGTTCCGGGAAGAGGAAAGGTGAAGGAAACAATTTTACCGTACTGTGTATTGAATTCATTCCGGTTGAGCACTGTCCACTCATAGGTACTGGCAATTTCATTGCTGATGAATACCACCCCTTTATTTGCGGTAGTCGAAGACTCTGATATAATTGCGGCTTCATTGTTCGGGTAAGCAGCCCACTCGTCAAAGCTCACTTCCCTTGCTTTTACGAGTATTGCAACACTCTGGCGGCAACCGCCACCGTGGTCAGCAATAACATTATACCTGCCTTGCTTTTTATAACTATGGGATACAACAGACATCCCGTCGACTAAGCTAACCCCATCACCAAAGTCCCAACGCATTTTGTTGCTGCCGGCTGAAGCAGTAAAACGGATGGTTTCTCCGGTGACCACTTCATTTCCAACTCCGTTTATGGTTCGTGTTTGGATATCATAGGCCGGGCACGGTTCAACGGAGAGCAGCTTATAGCTAAGCAGCCCCGTGCATACAATAGTAAACAAGATCATTGTAATCCAAACCCGGAAGTCCAGTGCGCCGAACATTCCGGTGTTTATATGGGAGGATTTAATTTGACCGGGCATAACTACCTGGTTTTAATCTGGTTTGTAAGCAGTATCTGGCACGACTGCAGATCGTTATTTGCCATCTGGAGCCGGGTGTGCAGGTCGGCATTTTCCTTTTGGAGGTTGCCAAAAGCAACATCTTTCCCACTTACCTCCCGAAGTTGTTTTTTTGCATGCTGCAGGTCGTAACAATTCTCAATAACATTAGAATACAAAGTTTTCAGTTGCATCGTTGAGTCGCTGTGGACTATCGACTTCATCACTTTTAGGTTTTCATCAATGTCACCGTCGATCAATGCGGCTTGTACCCCGGCCAGGTTTACGCTGTCCAGCAATCGTATAGTTCGGTCCATACGTTCTAGAAAAAGCATGGTGGTATGCTGATGTTGATCAACCGTTGCCAGCTCATTCCGGAGTTTTTCGTTTTCTTTAAGTGGTACCTGAAAGCTGTAGAATATACATGCTGAAATTACCGCTGTGGTAAACAGGAAAAGCACCAGGAAATTGACGAAGGCCCTTCTTCTTTCACGATGGTTCTGAGGTTTCATAGAGAGGAAAATTGTTATTAGTTGATGTACCAGACGAGCACTCCAAGTGGCTTATCCGGGCTTATTTGTTTGCCTTATCTGGCCCTTGCTCAATGGCATATATCTGAAACAGATCAATCCTTTTGTGGCCTTAGGTCAGTCGGCAGAGAATTCCTGCACCGGCTAGTACAATGCGGTTAGCCAAAAAATCGTCTTCGGGGAACCTGCTCCTCCACTTTGATAAAAGTTTCTACGGCTTTCCTGCGCTTGCCGATAAACTCCAATTCGGTAAGCGTATTAAAAAGTGTTGTGATAACTTTTAAGAAGGTTGAAATTTTTTCAATTGCTTCTGTGATATTGTGGTTGTCGTACCATATTGATACGACTTCGTTGATCAGACCCTCTAAATTACCGGGATTAAGGTGGTTCCATTCGCTGAAATAGTTCATCAGTTCTTCTTTGCCGCAACCTATCCTGGTATCGATGGTGCCTTTTATGATCCTGGCAAAGCCGGTTACCGTAGAAAGCATTGCTGCCGGCGAATCATGCAAGGCATTCCAGTGAAGGTCGTTAAGTGTTTTTGCGGTAAACGGTAACAACTTATCGCATAAATCCTTGACCATCTTTGCCACTTCGTTATCCTGGTTTTTGCCATAGATATTTTGCAGGATAACCAGGCAGCTGTTTTCCAAACCTGCATAGAATTGATCGAGATCTGAATGTAATGCGGTCAGGTCCGGGTGAGCAGCATTTGAAAAACATGGTGGTATGTATTCCTGAACCGCTATGCTGTTTACATCCGCGCTTATCCTGCCAATAGGCAAGGCGAATGGATGATTTGCAAATTGCCGGTACTCGTTTGAAGAGAGCATCTGCACCGAGTACGCGGGTGCTACATACGGTAACCTCGGTGGGAAATCTGCAGGATCGGGTTCGCCAAAAGGAACTCTTTCAAATGGATTGGTGATGAGGAAAATCCAGAAATTTGTTGGTGTAACTGCAGGTGGTACCTGGAATGACCACGTGGATAAACTTTCCTGCTGCAAATGCTTGTTGGATGATCGAATGGAGATTCGTGCCCCTCCCCGGGTTATTGCATCAAGCGACAGGACAGTTACGCGAACCTCCCTGTGACCATCAGCAATAATCTTAACGTTAAAGCTTTCGTTTGCGCCCCCTGCTGATGGAAGCAAGCCATACCGGATTGCGGAAAGTTGCAGAGCAGCAACGTCGTGAAACTGGCACTGTACCGCATTATCCTGGCGGGTGAAATGATCTTTAGAGATCTTCATTCCGTCTACCCAATTAACCGGGAAATGTCTGTGGTGTTGTAGCATATGGTCGGCATTAAATTCTTTCGCAAATGATTATTGCATTCTCGCGGATACCATTTTCAGCCAGCGTTAGAGCAGGGTCAAGGACTTGATAGCCGTTCAGCCATTTCCGCTTCAGGCGGAACCACCAACTATATGGTTGATGCCCCGCGTCTGCGTACGCGATTGGCAATTGGTGGTGTAGTTCGTTATAGTCATTTATAAAGTAATAATAAAGGTCGCCAAGAGGCATGTTTGCAGGCCCCTTCGCACGGAAATGGGTGGTGTTACTGCCCCCAATATCCCGGCTTAATTCAAAACCCAGTACTACCAGTGCATCTGTGGAATGTGCGGGTGGTAATTGTTGCTGTAGGTTTACAGGATAGCTCCAGGTGGAATAGAAAGGTAGCGGAATGCGGTATGCTGCTTCAAAGGTTTGTAAGAAAAGCACTGGAACAAAAAACATTAAGGTGCTCATCAATAAAGGATAAAATAGAAAACTTTTGTCAACCAGGAAGTACTGGATTGTAGAAAAAACGGCTACTGTAAAAAGCAAGACTGAAAGAACAAAAAGGAGCTCAGCAACAAATTTCTTGAAACCTGGTTGTAACCTGCCCGCATAAAATCTGCGTACCAGGTAAACATGAACAATGCCAAATAAAAGAAAAACCAGGCAAAGGATCCAGAAAGTAATAAAAAGATGTGTGCTGATATAAGTAGACAAATATGCAATTGCAGATACTACTGCAGACGAAACAGATCCGTATAAAACAGGTTTCTTGCCTGTTACAAAAAAATCGCTGATAAATTGTTTTATGCAAATAATTATTAAAGCGCTTATTGTAACGAGGCTACCAATATATACCAGAAATAATTTGATTGCCATCTGACAATTCTTAGGTCAACGGGAATTGAAGTCCTGAGTTAATTAACAACAATAGGTTGTTATTACCGGCACAACATGGCCAGTACAGCTAACAAAAGTGTACACCGTCAAAATGATTACTGCTAACCGGATGTTTCTAGTTAAGAATTACTTTTGTTTGTACGCAGCTTTCCATTCTTCGCCATCATCCCCTTTATAGCCATCTAGAGAAACAATAAAACTTTTCGCCGGAAAAAAAGGTGTGATATGCATGTCCAGATAAATGTGATCTTTTTGCGTGTCATCTTTTTCAAATCGAACAATTTGAAACTTCTCAATTAATTTATCAGGACCTTGAATGCCATCCAGAAACTTTACAATTTGTGATCGCAGGTTAACTTCCATTTTTGTATTCCAAAGTTCAAATGCACGACGATTTAAGAAGTCAGAAACCACTTTTGCAATAAAATCGAAGACCCGAACAACCGAATAGGTTTGCATGCCCAGGTTGTCCCCGGTAAATAAGGTTTTCGCACTGAATGGCATAACCTTGCCCCACTCACTTACAAACGGTATTAGTCCAACGTTTTCGAGTTCTGATATTTCCGCTTTCTTTTGATCGAATCTAACGGTATCGGCTTCATCGATTGTACCATATGTTTTGCCCGCTACAGGTTGCGATAGTTTTGTAGCATATAGCTTGCCCGCAAGCGCCGCAGATCCCGGAACATAGATATCATCTTCTTCACCAAGTTGTTCATTTTTGCCCCGTGCGATGATGTAGTTGCACGTCATCATTACATTTGCCTTGTGTGGCTCGGCACCGGTGTGGTTAGCATCGGTAAACATATCAAGCACATCTTCGGGCGTTTCGATATTTGCAAAGTCAGTAACCAGCATTACCTTGTTCTGGTGCGCAATCTTTGCCCATTTATTTAATACCATCTCCGACTTAAGATATCCGGGAATTACCAGTAGTGAATAATTTTGTCTTAGATCAAGCCGGTCATACTTCTGCTTAAGTTCTTGTTCAATGAAGTTGATAAACCGGGGTTCATCCATGTCGGTTAGCTGGTTCAGAGATGCATTTATTAGTACTACATTCGTGACCCTCGATGTCTCTGTATTCGTGTAAAACAGCTGCACCGATCGGTATGCGGCTTCCAGTTCTCTTGTCCTTTCCAGGATGGTCTTAAGGTTGGCCTTAATAAGACGGTTGCCCGAGTCGGTTTTTGTAATACATTCGTTGACCATTTCTGCTACGCCCGTGTTTTCTTCCAACAAGCTAAGCCACAATTCCATTCGTTTTTTCAGGTCCTCGCGTTGATCTCCTTTTAAGTTGTCTGTTAAAAATATGTTTCTTCTTGCTTTGCGAACCGGATTGAGATTATCTACACCTTCAATGATAGACTCTAAAAAGTCGAACCCACCTGCTTTGACCAGTGTATTCAACGATGTGTCGAGTACGAGCTCCGGTTTAGATTCTACAGGTGTGTCCACCCGGTAATCAAGTGCAGTTACACTTTTGGCTTCCTCGGTCATATATCTATATTTAGGTTGTTGAATATTGGTGAGCAGGTATTTATTTATTCCAATTCAGCAATAAGCGCTCTTAGCGAGTCGATCAATGCTTTTTTAGTTGCAGGATTTTCGATTACATTTTTTAGGGACTTGTTTGTGCCGAGCTGTTTTCGCATTTTTAAATACGCCTCGTTTTGAAGATTTAATTCACGTAAATGGTTGCTCTTTGATATTAGGTGTTTCACGTCAAAATCGCCTAAACTGTGAAACGTGTATTGCTCATTAACAGTTGAGCCGTCTTCTGTTATTAATTCTACCTCGCATCCCGGTTTAAAATAATTAAAAACAGCTTCCACACTATGCAACCCTTCAACGACTACAGGTTTGAGGGGCTCTTCGTCTGTGAGCTTTTGAACAAATAATGTTTTATTTGGCGTTATTTCGACGAAACCTTCACCTACAGGATCAGGCGCAAGAATAGTTGTGGCGATACCAGGTTTTGTTTGTGGCATACACAATATTTAATAATTAAAAATGGAGGACTTTTATTGCCGTCAGGGTTAAATAAACTTAGAAATTATCATTTGTATTTCCTAGTGTTTTAACCTGCTAATTAATTTTATTTAGTTTTTGGCTTGCAAACCTTTCTATCAATATAATAATTAAAACAAGTTTGTAAAATTATTTACCCCTTTTTTTTATTCCCATTTTTCAACTGGAAGCTTCTGATGTAATAACCAATTGGTCAACAAAGCGTAAGGGTGAGAAAAGAACGCGAGCGGGGTGGTAGCGGCGGCACAATAAAAAGAAATTATGAGGGCGGATAAAGTATCAGGCCGGTAATCAGCAGTAAAGAACTGCCGTTTTTGCGCTATTTTGGGCAAAAAAAAACTTCAATTTATTTCATTTGCAGAACAATCGGGGCATGATACTGCAGTGTGCGATGCACAATTGCAAAGGCCTGAATGTCGACCATAATTTAGTTGGTGCGGTTGACTCGTTTACTGCTCGAAAAAAGCAAGGCTTCCACCGACCCACTCTTTGTCTTTATTGTAACGTACGCCGATCATCTTGCCCTTACTAAGCCTTGCAAGGTTGGTGGTTGCTATGGGACGAGGATCGCCTTTTTTCCAGAAGTAAAATATCCTGATTTCTGCTTTCGCCGGCACATCGGGGGTGGGTATCACTTCTGCATAACGTACCTTCTTTTGCAGAATCCAGTTTTCGGGATCTTTTACGTTTTTAATATCGTCCGGTGTAACGTCGATGACAACACCCTGACCTGCAAAAGAAAAAAGTGGTTTTAGTACAAAATTTTCCAGGTCGGAGGGAACATCGGCTACCTCGTTGAGGAACTTTGTTTCGGGTACATAGGGATGGTTAATAAAAGGAAGGGTGTATTTGCTTATGCGGTAAAACCAGTTCGGATGTGGTGCCCACTCCACGTCAAGCTCCTCGAGCAGGAGTTTGCCGAAGTCCTGCACCTCCTGTGTTTGTTGCTGTAAGTCGTCGAATATAACCCGGTTATAGATGCGTTTGATTGGAGTTTTCTCACCGTCTTTCATATAAAACAGCTTTTTCCCTTCTTTGATCAGGTCTGTAAGGCTAACCGGCTCTATGCCCAGGTATTTTTGGGTACAATAAAAGTCGATCCTGGTTTTTTGCTGATGAGGGAAAATTTCCAGCAGGATCACATTTTCCGGGGCGTGATCACCGAGAATGATCTCGCTAAGTAGTTGCAGGTAAGTTTCTTTTTTATAGCCGTTCAGGTATGCAGAATACCCCTCAGGAACCGGGAAGTAACGTTCTGTGACTTCAATGTGATGGACCTGGTAAGCAAAAAGTGTAGGAAATCCCTGCATCTCGATTAGCTGTGGTTCAAGTTCGCCCCTTTCGTTTTCGCAAACGCCAAAGTCGAAGGCTATGAAGGCGCTGTATTCGTTTTCACCAGGTACGAGTACAGAACCAGGTATTGCACGTTCAGTAAGTTTTTTGAAATCGGGTGCAACTATAATGTCGACAATGCTTTCGCAAGCAGAAATCATTTTTTGCGTAAAAGCGCGGTCACAAAAGATTGGCGTTTCCGCAAGTCTAAAATCAATTTTTCCCGGGAAAAGGTTGTCCAGCTCGGCAAGGTAGGCCTCGTATTTAGCTTTCGTAAAACTGCTGTTGAATGCCTTTCTTATCGCTGGAACCATAAGTGTTAGTTTAGTGCTTTTTACAAAAAAACATCGGCAATGCCAACCATATTCTTACAGGTTTATACTGCGATGTAGTAACCACAATATTAATCAAGTATAATTAAAGGCAATAAACTATAGCCTTCTTCGCTAAACTTCTTTTTGGTTGGGTATACAGCAAACACTTTTACCCCGTTGCACCCCGGCCTTGTTGGTGAGGAGCGATGTTGCCCTTCCGTGTGGTGCTGGTTATCATAATGAGTGGAGTTTATGTAATGCAATCTTCAATTAGTTGTTGCTTTGATTGTTGCTGTGCATAGGTTTTTGTTTTCCTATGCTGCATAAAGTTATCCGGTACAAGTGTGCGACGCAACGGCAGCCGCATAGCCTTACTATAGCCGGGTCCATAAAAAAGGCAGGCAAGCACTTTTAACCCGCAGACGCTTGGCGGAAACGGTATGATTTTTTTATTATATACATAAACTTACTAACATGGCAAAATCATCAAATGGCAGAAGCCAGGACCGCGCAAAAGTTGCCGGCGGGCAGGAACATGAAGTGAATTATGCGAAAGACAAATTAAACACCAGTAAAGATGCGGTAAAAGGTGCGATTAAAAAGGTAGGTAACAGCCGTAAGAAGGTAGAAGCGGAAGTAAAAAAGGGCAAATAGCCGCTTTGCGCCGACTGCTAGCGTGCCCGGTATTTGCCTGCCCCGCCCGTGTTCTGGATTAATTGTCCGGTCGCAGGTGGTTGAGCCGGTTTAGAAACTGGGTTTTCTCCTTCTTGTCGCAGCAGGAGTTCCCCGGTAAGGTCGTAATAGAGGTTTTGTAACTGGTGGATATTTAAGATGTGCTTCAACCTGATCTCCTGGTTAAGTACCAGCAGCAGTGCATTGGTCCTGGTCCGGTGAAAGTCGAAACAGAAGTTATTGCAAATTTTTTGCAGCATCCTGTTCTGACTTTCGCCTGCAGGACTAAAATTTAAACGGACAAGTCGCTGTGGTGTTATGGAAAGCGGGCGGAGTTCCGGTAAAATAGCCTGGATGTTTGCCAGGTCCCGCTCTGTAATCTGCAGTACCGCGTTGTTCCGGGCGAAATAGTTAGAAGCCCTGACTTCGATAATGTCTGTTTCCATACCACTAAATTACTAAAAGATTTAGCAATTTACCAAGAGCATAACAACAAAGATTTCCTGGTTAAGCTACTGCGGGAACAGTTTGATTTTCAAAGGCAAGAACGGCCTGGTTGAGAAAATTTGGCAGAATGTGGCTGTAGGTAGACAAGATTTTGCCCGGATCATTCAATTGTTCAACCATGCTGGCCCACTTGGCTTCTCCATGGTTTTCGATCACCATTTTCTTTTTATCGTCACGCTGAAGATACATGCTCATACCTTTTGCATCTGCCTCAGGGTGAAATTGTGTGCCGACAAAATAATCATTAAAGCGAACAGCCATTACAGCGCGCTCATATGGAACGTGCATCCTTTCTTTTTCGATTGCCAGCAGGGTAGCCCCCATTTCGTTGATGCGTTGCAGATCCGGTGAGATGAGCTGGTAGTCGCGGCTATCCACCGCATAAAAGGGATCTTTCAAACCCCCGAATATGTCTTCTTCGTGATTGTCGAGCCGGTGAATGGGGAATACGCCAAATGAGGTAGACTTTCTCTTGCAAACTGTTCCGATCTTATAATGCCTGCTGACGAGCTGGAAACTGTGACAAATAAAGAAAACGTGTTTTTTAGGAAAGTTATCGCTGGTATTCCAATCCTCAATTTGATGCAGCCAGTCGAAAAAGCTGTTCTCCCATGCTGTGCCCTCGCTTTCAAGCGGAGAGCCAGGCCCACCTGATGATATGTAAACGTCAAACTCAGTTCCGGGAAGTTCTTCTTTTAACCGCACCTCGAATTCCTGCATATTCAGGTTATAATTATGCTGTGCGGCCCATTGTGTAACAATATCCTTGATACAACGCATACCCTGGTTGTCAAAACCTGCGTTCATATCGAGAACAGCTACGTTTATACTTCTTGATTCATTCCAACTCATGTGCAAACATACAATTTTTTAAAAAGTGGGGATTTCAGCCCGGTTGTTATTGGCCCGTTGTACAGTCATACACCTATACGTGCCGGAATTCCGGGCATGTCTCCCCGTTATAGATGCGACAACAAACGGTAATAGTTTGATGCGAATTGTATGCCACGGAATAGTAGGGCAGATGGGGTGTTAAAAGCATTGCTATGGAGCAACCCTACTTTAAGTTAAAGTTTGTGCGTTAATTTCAGAGGCGGCGGAAGGATGCTGTCGCCGCGAGTTGGATTGCTGGTAAAACGTGCCCTGGCCAGGGCAAGGACTTCAACCGTACATGATGGGTAGAAGATCCGGTACATTCAGATCCAGGTGGGGCTTGTTAAAGCAGGGCGCTCCGAACAAGCTCCGGGAACCCGGCTGAAACTACATTAACCCACATCTGTTTAGGCGTCGTGTGCCAACCGGAAGGGAACTGCACGCTTGTACTTCCGGGGTGCTAAGATGCTAAACGCAATTGGGCCGCACCTAAACTGTGAAGATTTACAACTGGTCTAAAAAGGTATTAATTTCTGATTTGGTTTTTTTCTCCGGTTCAAGACGAAGCAATGCGTCGGCAGAAACGTTTAACTGTTTGGCGCCGTAATAAAGCTGGTCGCCGATGATCCCTAGAGCAACCAGGCTGACATTACTGCCGATAGGAAGTGCCGGTGCAAAAAATGTTCGGCTCAGGTAATCTGCATCGAGCCGGACAACAATGCGCTGGTCCCGGAGTATGGCATATACACTGGTGTTGGTGTTGGTAAAATTAGGAGGGAGGATGGCATTGACCCTGGTGCGTGGTTTGGAGGTATCCACAAAATAGTCGCAATTAACCCAGGCAAACCTTGCGGAGATCATTTCGTAACCACGGAATACACCACCCATTGAGTCCTGACGCTGAAAGGTTGCAACCCTTGAGCTATCCGCTGCGGGTACCCAGGTAAAGCCGCTGTTTGTTCCGGGTGGGGTACTGCCGGCATTTTGCTCGCCGTAAAATACGCGCATTAGTGGGTTGGTGTTTGGCTCACGGAACCTGATCATTATACTCTTGCCAGCTGCTAACCCAAGTTCCTGGCCTTCCTTAGAAGCCTTTATGTGAACGGCACCACCTGACTCCAGCAACCGGTGGAAGCTGGTGGTCGGCCGGGCAAAACGTACCATGTCGCCCTTTGTTTTAAGGTAAATTACCTCCAGGTTTACGGCGCCTGTAGCGAGCGTTCCATTTGGGTATGCAAAAGCCGAAGGGGGAAATATCATCTCAAGGTCGCGGGGAAAGCTAATCATCCCCCCGGCAACAGCGTTTACGCTACCATTATTTGCTGCCTGGTCCAGGCTTTTCTCAAGCTTGTGTACCGCGGCAGCTGCTCCGGGTTCCGCCACCCAAACAGTATCGTTTAATGGATTGCTTCCATATGGATAGAAAGAGTCAGAAGTTTCTTTCGCGCAACTGTAAGCCATGGTAATTAAAACCAGGCAGAGTAATCTGTTCATCGTCATTTTAATTTAAATGTCATTACCGGAAGTATCGTGAAGAGCCTGGCAGCCGGTAGCGTATGCCAAGGCTTAGACCTGCGACCTGGAATTTCTGGGTAAAAGGATTTTGGGCAGTGGTCATCTGCGAGAAGTTGTACCTGAACCAGGGTTCTGCAAAAATTTGCAGGTTGTTGGAAATGCCTTTCATTATGCTTACACCTGCGTACAGGCCAACTCCGAGATTTCTTTTAAAGACCTGCCCACCCGGGGCTTTGTTTATTGGCACTGCGTTATAGCCGGTGTCGAGCATTTGTCCCGTTTGCCACGATGATAAGTTCAGCAGCACACCCGCATTAAGTGCTACCCTCAGGCGGTCGCTTCCCCATTCGTAGCCTACGATCAATGGCAGGTCGATACTACGGTATTTGTTCATGGACGAAGTAACCAGGTAGCCGATTTGTTCAACCGTACTCGTGTCGCGAACCAATAGGGTATCTCCAGGCGATCGTATGATGCTTCGGATCGTGATCACCGTCGTTTGCCGGCGCTCGTTCTCTCGTCGGAAGAGGAACTTTTCGTTGATCTGCGCATATTGCAGACCTGTTTTTAGAACCATGTTCTTTCCAAATGGCTTGACCAAACGAAAACCGGCTGTGAAAGCATAACTAAAGTTTTCACTGCTGTCTTTTCGGGCCAGGTAATCCGCGGTCATGTTAGGTGCAACAACAGATTTCCTGGCATAGTCGGGAGAACCATACACCTCCAGGAACATGGGGTGGTTGCGGTGCCTGTTGCTGGTTGGGCAGTCGACAGAACAAGCAATGGCAAATTGTTTTAGCGACCCGGGGAGAGTTCGGTTTGCCTGCTTAAAATCCCTGCGGTTATCAGTAATGACGGCCTCACCCCTAAGCAAAGCAATCTTTTCTGAGCGCAGTTGATCAACCGCTTTCTCCTGATTTCCGGCATTGAGCATACGGTTTTTACCCCCGTTTAGCCGTATGCCACTGGTGTATGCTGGTTTGTTGGTTTTTTGTAGTGACGTGAGCTGGACAACTTTTGAATGATTGTCTACTTTATTGTTCAATCCGCCTGGTGTCTTTTTGCTGGCTGCTAATGGCGCTTCGACAGCCTGGTTTAACACTGGTTTTAATGTTGCTGAGCCGTTAGCATTTGCAGTTGTTGTTTCGGCTGTCGAGGGATTGCGTTTGCCGTTCGGCCGTTGATTTGTTTGAGGTACTGGTATATGGTGTTTGCTATGATTGGCCGGAATGACTTGCCTGTTTTTTGTTGATTTCGTGAAGATGACCAGACCGGTAGTTATGGCGATCAGCAATAAGGCTCCGCCAGCTTTCCACCACCAGCCAAATCGCGGTGCTGCACTTTTTTGCGCATGTATCCGGTTCCACATATCCCCCGGAACTGCCGACGAGTGGTCGTGTAACTTATCGTGGACCCATTTATCAAAGTTGTTGTCGGTCATTAAACGGCGATTTTTTGTAGTTCAAAAACCTGGTTTTGCAACATCTTGCGAGCTTTAACCAACTGGCTCCTGCTGGTTCCCGGTTGTATATTGAGCATCGTGGCAATTTCTTCATGAGTAAATCCTTCGATTACACTCAGGTTGAAAACAAGCCTGTAGCCTTCGGGCAATTGGTTAATAAGTTTCATCAGGTCTTCTTCGCCCAGGTTTGAATAAGCAAATGGCTCAAGGTGTTCGGCCACATGTGTGCGGTCGTTTATTTCCTGGAAGTTGATCTTTTTCTTCTTGACGCTTTTTAGCGCATTGTTAACTACGATCCGCCGGATCCATCCTTCAAATGACCCTTCAAATTTAAACTGGTGTATATAGCGGAACACTTTAATAAATGACTCCTGCAACAGGTCCTCGGCTTCCATGCTGTCCTTAGCATAGCGCAGGCAAACCGTCATCATTTTGCCCGCATAGTGCTCAAAAAGCTTCCGCTGGCAGTTAACGTCGTGCTTAAGACATCCCCGGATGATTTCGAATTCGTTCAAAGTTTTACATACGTTTTCGATGGTTCACACACAGATAGGTGCAGCCGATGAAATGCTGCCTGATAAAATAAGAATTTTCAGCAGAAAGCTTGCGGTATGTACATAAAAAAGCCCCGAAACACATTTGGCGGCCGGGGCGTTGGATATTCTCGAGTTCGAAATCGTTGTACTTACACTCTCAGAAAGCTATCATGGATGTAGTCCATAACGCTTACAAGACTTTTTGTTTCGTTATAAACCGCCAGTTGCCTGTCGGCACCTGTACCATTTTCGATCATTCTGTTTACGTAATTTACAGCAGAGCGGCTACCAAGTTGATCCACCACGTCGTCAACAAAGTCGAGCAATTCATAAATGAGGACCCGGGTATTTACTTCGGACTCTTTTCCAAAGTCGATCATGGTACCATCGATACCATACCTGCCGGCGCGCCATTTATTTTCCATGATCAGCCTGCGGTGGTACATCATGAAGTTCAGGTTCTGCATCCGCAGCTTGTACAACTTGGCACAGATCGCCTGAAACAGGGCTGCAATGGCTATGGTTTCATCGATTGTCATCGGCACGTCGCAAATCCTGAACTCCACTGTGTTGAAGAAAGGATGGACCCTGAGGTCCCACCATATCTTCTTGGCATTGTCGATGCAGTTTGTTTTAACCAGCAGCTTTATATAATTGTCGTAGTCTTCAATGCTTTCAAAGTGATCGGGAATGCCGGTACGCGGAAACTTGTCGAAGACTTTAGTCCGGAAGGATTTATAACCGGTCAAACGCCCTTCCCAGAAAGGAGAGTTGGTGCTGAGTGCATAAACGTGTGGGAGAAAGTACCTGGCCGAATTTGCGATATGAATGGCCATCTCGCGTGTTTCCATGCCCACGTGTACGTGTAAGCCAAAGATCAGGTTGCTGCGCGCGGCTTCCTGCAATTCGTTAACGATATCTGCATAACGTGCATGGTCGGTAATCAGCTGACTTTCCCAATGGCTAAATGGATGGGTTCCCGCGGCGCCAACCCACAAACCCAGGTCGCCGGCAATCTTGGAAATGGTGTGGCGCAGTACAGAAACGTCTTTATACGCTTCTTCAATGTTTTCACAGATATCCGTACCCACCTCAACAACGGCCTGGTGCATCTCTGCTTTTACTTTATCCTTGATCACCTTCTGACCCTCGGTAACAATCTTCTGCTCATGACTTTTTAGTTCACGGGTGGTCGGGTCTATGACCATATATTCTTCTTCAACACCTAATGTAAAATGCTTGAAACTGATATTGCCCATATTATAAGTAGTTTGTTGAGCCCTTAAGGCTTTGCGCGAAGCACCGCTGGGTTGATGGTAAAGTAAATACTGCTGTACTCTTGATCGACTGGCTTTACGTTGAGCTAGTACAACGGCTGACCACTGGTACTGCGTTTTACATATTCGCCCCAGGTAAGGTTGTCTGCGCCGGATTTGTTTTCCTGTGCTTTTTCAATCGCATAATTTGCTGAGGTTTCAACAACCCAGTCGAAGTTTTCCTGGCCGACACTTGTTCTTTCCGCATCGGGTGCCGGGTTGCAAAAGTCAATTGCATATGGTACACCATCACGCCATGCCAGTTCAACCGTATTAAAGTCGTATCCAAGATAGGTGCAAATTCTTACGACAATATCTTCCATAAGCTTAAGCTTGGACTCATCAGGCTGGAAGTCGGCAGCGTAGCGAAGGTGGTGGGGGTTCCGTGGCTCATAACTCATGATCCGCACGTGTTTCGTTCCTATGCAATAACACCGGTAGTACTCAGTAAACACAATTTCTTCCTGCAGCATCATTACCAACTGGCCGGTCTCGGCATGCTTATCAAAAAAGTCATCTATACTTTCCAGCTTATAAACATTCTTCCATCCTCCGCCTGCAAATGGTTTCATGTAGGCAGGAAATCCCACGTACTTAAAAATGCCTTCCCAGTCAAGGGGGTATGCAAGGTTGCTGAATGAACCGTCACTTGTATCATCTGGTAAATCCCTTGAAGGTAGAATTACGGTTTTTGGAACCGGAACGTCAATTTTTGTTGCCAGGCAATTGTTGAAAAACTTTTCATCGGCACTCCACCAGAAAGGGTTATTGATTACAGTTGTTCCGGTAAGCGCCGCATTTTTGAGATAAGCACGGTAGAATGGCACGTCCTGGCTGATGCGGTCGAATATAACAGCATATTCGGTGGGTTCGCCTTGCATCACCTTGTCGATTTTAACAGCTTCGGCAGTAATGCCATCTACTTGTTTACTGTTCACCCTGTCAATAAAAGCTTCCGGGAAACTTCTTTCTTTGCCAAACAGCATTCCGATTTTTTTCATAAATGGTTGGTTTTGGTTTGTAATGTCTTGCCTCGATGCGACTTAAAAACACCCATAATAATCATTCCAAGTCAGGCACTTGAAAGCTGAACAGTTTAAAGGAGAAGGATATAGGAAGTTTATTCTGGAAGGTCTGAGTAACCCTCCCAATATACCAAAGTATTTTTCACTGAACTCACATAGCATTAAAAATGTTTGTTGCCATACCCTTTTGGCTAATTCGCTATTTTTGAACATATGGATGAGCAGTATTTACAAGTTGAAGAACGCAGCGGATATTCAGTGCTCGTAGAACAAAATGAGATTGCTTCCGACTTTCTGGAACGACAGGTTATCATCGACACTTACCTGCCAACCAATGTGGCACATACCGGTAACTTAAATCTTTTACTGCTCAACGATGGCCAGGACCTACTAAAAATCGACTTCGCGGAGATCCTGCACAAGTTGATGATCAACGGGGCTATTGAACCATTGATTTGCGTAGGGGTACATTGCGGTCCTGACCGCAAAATGGAATATGGTACGGAATGCCAGGCCGACTATAAGGGACGAGGTGCAAGAGCAGGTTTATACACGAAGTTTATCTTCGATGAACTGTTGCCTTTTATCCGGAAAACGTATCATATACCATCTTTCAAAGAAAAGTCCTTCGCGGGATTTTCGCTTGGTGGACTTAGCGCCATGGATATCGTTTGGAATCATGCAAGCGAGTTTTCGAAGGTGGGTGTTTTTAGTGGCTCCTTATGGTGGCGACGCAAAGCATATGATGAAGGCTACGACGATGAACTGGACCGTATCATGCACCTCCAGGTTCGCAAAGGTCAGCTTCATCCGTGGTTACAGTTCTTTTTTCAATGTGGTGCGCTCGACGAGGAAAATGACCGTAACAACAATGGGGTAATCGATTCGATAGATGATACACTCGATATGATCCTTCAACTCAAACTTAAGGGATACACCGATAAGCATATCCGTTACCTTGAGTTAAAAGACGGGCGGCACGACGTAGAGAGCTGGGCACGGGCCCTGCCTGACTTTTTAAAATGGGGCTGGGGAAGATAAGCGTTGTTCAAGGTATGGGCTATTACGGTATTAGGTATAACTAAAAAGTAAAAAGCGGCCAACAGCCGCTTTTTACTTTTTAATCTTCACTCACACCATATAGCTCAATACCATATACCTCAATACCCAATACCGCTAACCTAAACCATTAATTAAAAAGGTATCTCACTCCCAGCTGACCCTGCCAGCGCGAAAAGATTGCGGTATTGTCCTGGAAGCTGTTTACAAATGGGATTTGATTTGCTGCATCCTGGTAAGGAAAAGAGTACCGGGGTTTACCAAAGTTTGGATCGCCGGGAGTTGAAACAAGGCCTTCATATTTGAGGAAGCTTGCCGCGTTCTGGCTTGTATTAAATGGTGTGGATACCGTCTTGCTTATTCCCCAATTCTTATTAACGAAGTTACCCAGGTTGATCATGTCGAAAGAGACCCTCAATGTATGGCGGTCTTTTCCGGTATTGAAATAAAAGTCCTGTGTTATGTTGAGATCAAGACGCTTAAAATAAGGGAGCACAACCGCGTTGCGTTCTGCAACTTGTCCGCGATGGGTACTCATATACGGATCCTGGCTAATAAAGTTATTTAGCTGGTTCCATATCTGTGCAGGTGTACGGGTATCGGTGATAACCCCTCCACCCGTATTTACCGGAACAAGGATGATTTCGCTTTGGTTACGGGGAATGTAAATGAGGTCATTATTACCGCCTGTGCCATCATTATTCGGGTCGCCGGTATAGGTATATGAAACCGCACCTGTTTGCGGAATATTTGTGCTTGAAGGACTTGGTGCGGCCTCAAATATCAACCCTATTGATGTTGCATAGTGTTTGCCGTACTCTTTCCGGTACGATGCCTGGGCGATCACACGGTGTGGCTGGTAAAAGTTAGGGTAGCCGAGCTCTGCAGCATTCGGGTCATTACTTACCGGCCGGTCCCTCCACATGCTCTGTGCAATTGACCCGCCGTCGTTGAGTGTTTTTGCATCGGTATAGGTGTAGGCAACACTCGTGTACAGGTTACGGAAAGTTTTCTGCAATTGAAGGGTTGCTACGGAAGCATAACCTTTGGAGTAATTCTGCATCAGGATGGCACTGCTGATATTTGGATCGGTGACAGTGTTCTGCGTGCCGGCATTTGCTCCCGTTGCTGGTATAGGTCCGTATATCCGCTGCGACGAAAAGCGCGTTCTAGTATCTGGTCCGGCAAACTGGGTCCCGGTTGTTCCCAGGTTTACGTTTTCGAAATTCACCGCATTGATCTCTTTTGAATAGGTGAACTCGGCTGTAGCAACGATGTTCCCCGGTAGTTTCTGGTCAACCGCTAAACTTGCTTTCAAAACCTGCGGATATTTGAATTCTTTATCCGTAAAGACCAGGTTATACGAAGTATTGGCCGCACCCGCTGCAGGACGATAAGCATTTACATCAGGGTTAAAAGCGACATTGCTCGTAACAACGGAACCAAACTGAACCCCGTTATTACTTGCCTGGTTGCTGATGTAAACAAATGGAGGTGGACCTGAGAACGAACCTACACCACCGCGAACCTGTGTCTTTTGGTTTTTAAATACGTCCCAATTGATACCAACGCGTGGTGAAACCAGGATGTTTGTGCCTGGCTTTTGTCCAACGTCATAGGATTTGCCGTCGCGGAAAATGAGCGCGGGCACATTTGGATTAGATTCAAAATTGTCATCAAAGATGGGTGCGTCGATACGCAGTCCGTAGGTTAGCGTGAAGTTGTCTTGTACCCGCCATTTATCCTGTGCAAAAAATCCCAATTCCGTAGCACCGATGTTTGCAAAAGGAAAAGATCCGTCCTTGGTAAGGGCATAAGATAGGAGGTAGCTTCGGGCATTCGCGGTTCCAAGGTTCGCACTATTGTAAAAATCGGTAAGCGAGTTAAACACGTACAATCCCTGGTAATTTGGTGCAAAGCCGTTCTTAAACGTTTTTTTGTAGTTCTGTGTGCCAAAGGTAAACTCGTGGCGACCGGTGTAGTAAGTAAAAATATCCGATAGCTGCAGGATATCCGTATTCAGCAGGTTGTTGTAGGTAAATGGCTCATACCCGAAGCTCGTATAAGTTGCGCCCTGGCCATTTAAAATGTCAACGAGTGGAAAGGTTCCACTGGCAAGGGGAGAACGGAAATCCCTAAGTGCCGTATATCCAACCTGTAACTTGTTGCTGAACCGGCTGCTGAACCTGGTGTTCAACTCCCCGATAACAATGTTGAAGTTGTTATTAATTGTATATCCGTTACCACTGAAAGGCAGGCCGGTATTTGAAGGTTGTCTTGAACCAACTGCTCCGCTGTTGCTGGCCGTAATGTCGCGCAGCGATTTTAAGTAGTTGTATTTGATGGTAAAGGTGTTTGACTCATTGATGTTCCAGTCGAGTCGAATGGTGGCCTTGTCGCTGTGTGTTCGATAATTGTAATCCTGGTATACACCAGGATCGTATCCAAACTTGGTAATGAGATACTGTTTTAACGCATCGAGCGTATCTGCTATCGCCTGTGAAGTAATGCCCGGGACTGCTGTTTGCCCGGGTTTATTTGCAACCAGTCCCGTAGCTGGTTGACTGATCCGTTCCTGCTCGCCGCTCACAAACACGAACAACTTATTTGGAACGATCGCACCACCAAAGGAAACTCCCCTCAGATTGTATTCAAAAACCGGTTTGGGAACAGTACTGGTCCGAACCCTGTACCCCTGCAACTCCGGGTTCCGGATATAGGTATAAACCGAACCTTTAAACTGGTTTGTTCCGCTTCGGGTAACGGAATTGATCCCGGCTCCGGAGAAACCGCCTTGTCGCACATCATAAGGCGAAACGTTTACCTGTATCTGGTCAATCGCATCAAGGCTTATCGGCTGTGAATTTGTTTGTCCACCTAAGGTCGACGATAGTCCAAACGCATTATTAAAATTGGCTCCATCGACGGTGACATTATTGTAAAGGTTGTTCCTCCCCCCAAAACTCTGGCCATTCGATGACGGGGTCAGCTTTGTAAAGTCTTGCAGGCTCCTGTTTATGGTTGGCAGCCGCTCAATTTGCGACCGGCTTATAATCTCCTGGCTGCCGGTTCTGCTACTATTGAAAACCCTGTCGGGCCTCGTTGAAACAACGGTAACACCTTCCAGCGATGCACTTGAGGGCATCAGCTTGATATCAGCGTTGAACTCCTGGCCGAGTAACAAGGTGACGTTCTGTTGCGTTTCGGTTTTATAACCCACAAATGAAACAGTGATTTCATATGGCCCGCCAATCCTCGCATTGGGTAAATTGTAACGCCCATCTCTTCTTGTTGTCGTAGAATATTTGGTGCCCGTAGGCGTATGCGTGGCAGTCACGGTTGCTCCTGCTACACCACCATTCTGATCTGAGACTATGCCGCGTATTTCAGATGTGGTCTCCTGTGCGAAGGATTGCAAAGAAAGTAGGATGAGGAACATCCACACTAAGGCAGTTGTTGTTTTCATGTTTTGGAGGTTTGTATAACATCGCTCCCGGTTATAGTGAGAACGATAATGTCATGATACAGCAGCAGATCTACGGGCTAAGACAAGCTCTTGTGCAACTCCGATGCTTATACAGGGGCCTATTTTTAGTAGCCTGATATAAATAGCATATGGAGTGGCGGTCCTGCATCTGGTTTTTATTCAAGACCTAAATACGGTCATACCATCAAATAAAAACCCCCACCTTGTTGGGTGGGGGCTGTTGTAACTTTTACAGTAACGACTAATTAAATGAGTAACGAAGACCAAGTTGTCCCTGGAACCTTGAACCGAAGGTTACGCTCCATGGATCTTGTGGATTAAAGTTGTATCCTTTTCCAGCAAACGCTCCGCTGGTTCTGTTGATAACCGATAACAGGTTATAAGCCTGGTTGCTAACATTATACTGTCTGCCCCAGCTGCGGTTTAACAGGTTGGTAAAATTAAACACGTCGAATGTGATCTGCAGGGTGTGTTTTACGTCGTTTGTGGTGATGTAAAAGTCCTGTGCAAAGCGCATGTCAATTACGTGTTCCCATGGTGTACTGCTGCCGTTTCTTTCTGTATAATTTCCGCGGCGGCTATTCAGGTATTTGTTTGCCGTAACATACTTGTCAAAATCTTCAGCCTGCTGCGCTGCAGTTCTTGAAACTGCAGTACCCGCACCGTTTAGCTGGTCCACAAACTTGATCTCAGAAAGATTCCTTGGAATGTAAGCCAGGTCGTTACCAAAACGCCCGTCGCTGTTAAGATCACCATTCACAAGGTATGTCATTCTTTGGCCGGAGTTGCCGGAGTAAAACAAGGCAATAGACGTTCTCAGGTATTTGGTATAGTTCACGTTATAGCTGAAAACACCGGTGATACGATGGGTAAGCGCATAGTTCGATGTTGCCAATGGTGCATTGTTCGCATCTCCGACAACCTGGGTGAATTCCCAATTCGAGAGGGCTGTAGAACTAGCTGCGCTGTTGATCTCAGTAGCGTCGTTGTGGTTGTACGCCAGGGATGCAAAACCATTCTTCCAGTTCTTGCTAAACTGCGCGGTCAGGTTGTAAGAATAACCTTTATCAGTATTGCTAATCAGGATGGCGTTGGTAATGTTGGGATTTAATCTTCTGCCACCCGTGTTTGTAGAGGAAGAGTAAGCCACCCTTTTGTCGAAACCATTGTTGTATGCCTGGTCAACGATGCCAACGGTCGGTGCAAGGTTTACATCCTTGTACAATACGTTGTTGATGGTTTTAGAATACATCGCTTCAAATGTTGCGTTGATACCAAGGGGTAGCTTTACATCTGTGGCAAGGTTAAAGCGCGCAACCTGTGGAAACTTAAAGTTCCGGTCGATCAGGTTTGTTTCGAAAGTACGGCCGGCAGTACCCAATGAACTTTGCTTGTTTGGATCAGGCTGAAATCCACCTGGAATTGCGGTCAGCACTTCGTTTGCAGGTGTATTGGCATTGTCACTGATATTCACCGTGTTGAACAATAAGCCAGTGTTCGTAAATTGGTTTGATATCCATACAAACGGTACACGACCGGTGAAGATACCCGCACCACCACGAAGGATCACACGTTTATTGCCTTCAACGTCGTAGTTAAAGCCAACCCGTGGCGACCAGAGCAATTGCTTGTTTGGAACATATGAAGTCGAGTATTTTCCACCAAAAGTTGAGTCAACCTGTTTGTTAAAACCAGGTGCATCCTGGATCACCGGCATGTCTGCCCTGATACCCATAGTGATCCTGAAAGCTGAATTCACCTGGATCTCATCCTGTGCATAGAAACCCAGTTGTGCAGCTGCAAACCGGGCCGAAGGTCTTGGATCACCTGGAATGTTCGAAGAGGTGATCTGTACCTGGCGTGGGTTGTTGTTTTTAAAATCCTGGATACTCGCAAAAGACCAACGTCCGTTTACGTTATTAATGAAAAGGTTTCTAAACCTGAAAAACTCGTTGTGTGTACCAACCGTGAAGGTGTGTTTGCCACGGAAGATTTTAAGGTTATCGGTGATTTCGAAGATATCCTGGTCAAGCTCATTTGCAACAGAACTCCTCTCAGAACCAAACTGGATAACACCTGAGCCTTTGTTGATCTCAACAAAAGGGAAAGTAGGTCCGGTTAAAGAACGGGCGTCGCGGATGCGGTGAAGACCAAGAATAAGGTTATTAGACACCCGGTTGCTAAAGCGACTTCTTACCTCAGCAACAGTGATGTTCTGTTTGTTTGCAAACCGGTAAGCATTGCTTCCATAACGGAAAAGGGTGCGCGAACGTGAAATGTTGTCGTCAAAGGCGTCAATGAAATTGTGCCTGAGCGTTAAACGGTGTTTTTCGGTAACGTTCCAGTCAAGTCTTCCGAAAAGCTTATTGCTTTCTGTAGCTGCAGCAAAGGGAGTGATATTACCTACATCGTACTGGTATTTGGTATTTACAAATTCTGCCAGGTCCTGGGCCTCTGCAGTTGTCAACAATGCATCCTGCTCGCCTGCATTGTAAAGTGTAGGAGCGGTTCTCCGCGTCATTTCGCCATTGATAAAGAAGAACAATTTATTGGGTATAATAGCACCGCCAAGGCGAACACCATATTGCTTGTCGGTGAAAGCGGTCGACTTTACCTTGGTAATAGGGTCAGAGCCAATGGTGTTCTGGTTCCTCACAAAGTAGTAAGCCGAACCATCAAGCTTATTGGTTCCAGAACGCGTAACCGCGTTTACACCACCGCCGGTAAAATTGCCGTAAGTAATGTCATAAGGCGCAAGTACAACCTGTATTTCCTGGATCGCATCTAAAGAGATTGGTGTTGTTCCGGCAGGTCCGCCCGGTGCACCAGATGACGAAAGACCAAAAACGTCGTTGTTTACCGCACCGTCGATGGTAATATTATTAAACCTGTTGTGTGCACCACCAAAAGAGTTGCCATTTGCCTGTGGGGTAAGACGGGTATAATCCTGCAAGCTCCTGCTTAGGGAGGGCAGGGCTGCAATTTGTGCCCGGCTAATGCTTGTAGATGCGCCGGTTTGCCTTCTTGCGCCGGCTGCGTTTGTTGTTACAACTACCTCAGAAAGCCTTGAACCGGATGAGTTCAGGTCAATGTCAACCCGGGTATTTTCGCCCAGCGACAGCATGATGCTGTCTTGTGTAAACGTAGTGTAGCCCACAAACGATGCCTCAACCCTGTATGGCCCACCAGGTATAAGGTTAACCAGGTTGTAAACACCTTTTGCAAGGCTGCCGGTACGATATACGGTTCCCGAAGGGAGGTGAGTCGCCGTTATCGTTGCCCCTGCGAGCTTCTCAGTTGCATTGCCAACGACTCCTGAAATGCTACTTGTCGTTACCTGTGCGGCCAGCGCAAAAGGTGTGATTAAAACGACCAATAGCTGTAGAATTCTTCTTTTCAACATGTGCTTAAGGTGATTATTTCTGCAAAGAAACTGAATAAAATATTAAGGCTATGCAGATGATGTTAACATACTATTTTCATTTAACATGACAATCCGGGATCAGATTTAGATGCATCGCGCACGGTGATATCTGCCTGCCTGCAGCAAAAACAGGTAAAAGGCTAATACCAATACATTAGAATAATGAACGTAAATTTGCCCGGTAAAATGTGTTTATGTTAGATAGTATTGAAAGTGCAATTGAAGATATAAAGAAGGGCAAGCTCGTAATTGTAGTTGATGACGAAGATCGGGAAAATGAGGGTGACTTTATTACGTCCGCACGAAATGCAACCCCCGAGGTTATTAATTTTATGAGCAAGGAAGGCCGTGGACTTATTTGCGTACCCCTCGAAGAAGAGCGTTGCGACAAGCTTGGCCTTGAACTGATGGTGAATAGTAACACTTCCCTTCACGCTACTCCATTTACGGTTTCGGTCGATCTTTTAGGTAACGGCTGTACCACCGGAATTTCAGCACACGACAGGAGTAAAACCGTGCAGGCACTAATTGACCCTGGAACAGTTCCGGGTGACCTCGGGCGCCCTGGTCATATATTTCCGTTACGCGCGAAAAAAGGCGGGGTACTACGGAGAACGGGTCACACCGAAGCCACCATCGATCTTGCACGCCTGGCGGGTCATGAACCTGCTGGTGTATTGGTCGAAATTATCAACGACGACGGAACCATGGCGCGTGTTCCGCAATTGGAAGAAATTGCCCGCAAATTCGATCTCAAACTCGTTTCTATAAAGGACCTCATCGAATACCGGCTTAAAAAAGATACACTTATCGAGGAAATCGTACGGGTCGACATGCCCACTAAGTTTGGCGACTTCAAATTGATTGCCTTCCGCGAAAAAACAACCAGCAGCGAGCACCTTGCATTGGTAAAAGGCAGTTGGGAGCCGGGTGAACCCGTGCTTACCCGTGTGCACAGCAGCTGCTTCACCGGCGATATTCTTGGCAGTTACCGTTGCGATTGCGGCGAACAGCTTCACAAGGCAATGCGCATGGTTGACGAACAAGGCAAAGGCGTAATTGTATACATGAACCAGGAAGGGCGCGGAATTGGCCTTGTTAACAAGCTAAAAGCTTATAAACTCCAGGAAGAAGGTATGGATACCGTTGAGGCAAACATTCATCTGGGTTTCGGTATGGATGAACGCGACTATGGGGTAGGGGCGCAGATATTACGTTCTTTGGGCGTCACAAAATTGAGGCTGATGAGCAACAATCCAAAAAAACGCGCTGGCTTAAAGGGGTACGGCCTCGAAATTGTCGATATCGTTCCCATGCACATCAAACCCAATCCCCACAATCAGAAATACCTGCAAACAAAAAAGGACAAACTCGGCCACGAAATACTAAACGACCTCTTATAATATAGATCCTGTTACGGGATAGCGTTTTCTCTTACAATAGTAATGCTTTTGGTGACCGGCAGTATCCACTCCGGTTTAGCAGCCGTTGCCACGCTCGGTTCATCTTTAGTGCTCCCATCGCCGGGGTTCTTACCATAATTAGGTATACATTGGCAGCAATGCGTTTAGTTCTTCTTTAATCACCTGAATAAAGGGAAGCGACCAAGACAAATTGAAGGCGCCGGAGCCCAGGATCCAGGAATGTTCAGTCTCCTGGTGTCGGGCGTAATAGCTTAATGCAGTAAGCCACTTATTTGAAGATGATCGACGAGTCTGGCGGACGCTGCAGCAGGGGAGTGTTTACCTTATTGCCGAAGAACTTGTCGAAGTCCTGCCGGTAAGAAATACTTACCCCCTGGCGGTTTCTCCTGCCTACCGAACCTTCGGTAATGTCGAGGTTATTGCGACTAAATACAATTGCCCTCACCTTTCGGTTTTTCGAAAGAATGATCTCCACCGTAATATCCGGCAAAAACTGCAGTGCGCCAAGTTGCTGCGATGTAGCAGAATTGCTTCCCAATTTGAAATCCAGGTCACCCCCAACTGTTACAATTACTTTGTTATCCAGCAGCGACTTTCCAAGTTTGAAGTTTACTTGCTGCCGGTCAATCGTATTTGTGGCCGTCACATTTCCGCTAAAAAGGCTTTGGCTGTTGTACAGCGAGGTACTCACGTCGAACTGGAGGCTTCTGTCGCCGGTGAGCCTGAACAGTAGGTTTGAAACAAGGCTGTTTACCTGCTTCGAAATCATCTGCGAAAGCGTATTGTAGCCTAGTGTTGTGAAATTACTTGCCAGGTTCCGACCCTCGCCATAAGGAGCGAAGCCACCGAATACAATCAGGTAAGTAACCTGCTTCAACATTTCGTTATCGTCGGACTCCAGTTTCGCCAAAAACTTTACAAATGTATCATCGTTTTTAATCCCGGAACCTGTGGGAAAATCGAGGCGGAAACGGATCGTAGGATTTTTCAGCCGGTCGGTCAACACCGCGTATACGTATACATCGTCTTTATAACCCTGGATCGTACTGCTTTGGTTTTGGCTGCCAACAAGGTCGCTCAATTTTACATTTTGGGCAATGTATAGCGCCTCTATCTGGATTTTTGCGTCAAAGGGATCACCATTCCACTCGATATAGCTTCCGGCATTTTCACGCAGAATAAAGGGCTTCTTTATAAAGGATTGGAAATTGAAATCGTAACTACCCGATACGATTTCGTAGCGGCCGTTGATGGTCAGATTTTCCGTTGTTCCCGCGTGAATCTTAAGACGTCCGTTACCATTCGCTTTAATGATGTCACCGGTAAGCTCGTCCAGGATAACGTCAATTTTCGCCAGCGGGTTTGCAGTAAGTTCAAGATCTACTACAATGTTGGTTTCGCCGCCTGTACTTACCTGGCGCATTTCGGTACCATATTGCTTAAAAACAATAAAGTCCGCCTCGCCGCTTTCCTTACTATCGTTGGTGGGAATATAAATTTGAGAGCTGTCGGTAGGTTCGGCTACAATCGACATCCGCATATTTTCCTGGGGGCCGTCAAGGCTAAGTGAAGCGGTGCCAATTGCTGTTCCATAAAACTGTTTGTTGTCGGTAGATTTGGTATCGATCAGCAACATTCGCTTTGTGGTAATATCAAAATCAAACCGCATATTTCTAAATCCCTTATTATAAAGTTTGCCCCGAACCGAACCCGTATTTCCAAATTTGTCGCGGATAGAAAACTGACCAAAGTCGATATTGTCTTCGTGAAATACAAAAGTTGCACTGTTGATGGTATAGGTAACCTGGGTGAACTTTACCAAAAGGCTGCCATCCCGGATGGCTACCCTGCCCAATAATTGCGGCCGGTTTGGATTTCCGTTGATTGATAACTCCCCGGTTGCAAACCCTGACACGTTGTCGAACACGGTTCCAAGAAAGCGGTTCAGCAGGTCGATCTTTGTATTGTTGAGTCGAATGGTAGAGGTAAGTGGTGCAGAAACCGAGTCGCCTATATCGTAAGATCCCGAGGCAGTCAGGCTGTAGAGTTCGTTTAGCGACTCAACGTTAAACACCACTTTTTTATTGGTGCTGTTATATCCACCTTTAATCAGTACCACCCCGATCGAATCGTTATCCAGCCGGAACTGGTCCGCCCTGAGATTGCCCTCTACATTAAACTTACCAAAGAAGTCTTTCAGCACGATCTCTCCGCCAGCAATACCCTCTAAACGGGGATCTGATGTAATAAATGGAGCAAAGTCGCCGATGTTCAGGTTTCTTAAACGTATTGCAAGATTGTTCTGGTTATTGTCTTCCTCGTAGGTTGTTTCAACAGCTATTTCCTGGTCGCCCTGGGTAAAACGTACTTTATCGGCCGAAACAAAATTCTTCCTGATGATAATCTGACCTTCTTTCTCGAGCCGCCAACGTTTGTCGTTAAGTACAAATTCCGACGGTCGTAAATCAATCGTAACCCCATCTTTTAAGGTGACAACCGAAGCATTAAAGTCGAGATCATTTAATGCAGTGTTTGCGCGGGTTTGTAAACTTACTTCTGAACTGTCTTTCCTTGCTACCACGTTGAAGTGAGTTAGCGGAAACGAAGCACTGTCGCTTACTGAAATATTATCAATATCACCCGTAAGCTGGAGATTTTCAAGGTTGCCTTTGCCATCGAGTACCGTATTTGTAAAACGGTATTGTCGGTAAGCCAATTCGGGTACGCTTGCCTTTACCGCGAAAATGGTGTCAATCGTATTGATGTTGCCTGCTATTTCGCTGTTGCTAAAACCTGAAAGATGAGGGTCGAGCAACTGGGTATAGCCTTCAACGTTGCGGGTGTTGATAAGAAAAGCAAAGCGCTGGTCTTTTGGGGTGCTCCGCGGTTTATTAATGTAGGACGGATAATATTGGTGCAGGAACAACTGGAAGCTATTTGGCAGGTCGAGAATGCTGTACTCGCCTTGTACGCTGGCATCGAACTCGTTACTGTTTAGCGATAACATGCGCTGGTTGCCTTCAAGCCGCGACTGTAAACTTAGGGAGTCAAGGTTCAGGCGGGTGCTGTCGTGAAGAAAGGTCGCGTTGAAAATTTTTACCGAACCGAGAAACTGGTCAATGTTACGGCCGCTGAAGTCAAGGTCAAAGAGACCGCTCAGTTCAAATCGCTCGTTGGTAAAATTGAGGTTTTGGAGGTTCGTTTTCACCAGGTCGCCAAGTACGTTGAAACGCGGCTGGGTATTCGTCAGGTCAATTTTAACGGTTGTAGTGATGTCCAGGTTTTCATCGTCAACCTTCAGGGTTCCATCAAACTGCTTTCTTTGAAAAACCCCTTCGATGCCGATATTTTTATAGTTGTAGTTGTGAAATTCGAGCTGCTGGAAGTTTCCGGTCAGGTTAGTACGCAGCGTGTTCATATTTAGTCCGGTGCCGTTTACGGTTCCATCAAACGATACACGGCCGAGTTCTGGTGATTGCAGGAATTTGCCCAGGTTAAATTGTTTTGTCACCAGCCGCCCGTTGTAAACAGGAGAGCCTTTGGCGGGTAGTTCCATGCTTAGGTTTGTACTAAATCCACCCAGTGATGTGCTGAAAGTGCCCGCAGTAATAAACTTTGAAATGGTACCATTGAAGTCGCCCTTGAATTGTACCGTACCAAGACTCGGCAGAGAAGGTGAAGTAACTTTTGCTACTTCGGGCACAAAAAGCACAACGTCGTTGTAAGTTGTGCGCAGGCTTCCGCCAGTGAAGCTGATACGGCTGGTGTTAATGTCGGGTAAGCCAACAATCTTTACGTTGCCGCTTAAAGTTGTATTGCTTCCTGCATTGACAAACAGCTTTTGAATACTCAGGTTTGCCACGGTGCCGGTGCCAATACCTGAAATACTTATTCTTTTGTTCCAGGCTTTTGCTTCAGGTGCAAAAAACGCAAGATCGTCGCTGTCAATTTCGGTATTTAAAAAGCGTGCATGCATGGTGACCTTATTCATATAGTCACCAAAATCGGTGTTGAAATTGGAAAAGCTCATCGCATAGTAATTTTGCAAATGGCTTTTAGGCGTTATCAGGTCAAGGTTGGCAAATTCCATAATCTCAGGGGTTAGCCTGAACTGCGCTTTTAGCTTTCTTACTTCGAAGCCGCTACGCTCTTTACCCGAAAGGTCAACCCTCGCCCTGATGGTATCCTGGATAAAGCTTACATCGCTTAAGCTCCCGTTTAGCTTATCGAATCGAAGGTGCAGACCGTCGAAGTGTTGATAGACTGCACGATCCGTTCGCTTTTCGTTGTAGAAGCTTCCATTTCTGATTTTGATCTTTCCAACGGTAAGCCTGATATTTCCGGGATTAAAATAGTACTCAGGTTCTGCAGACTTTACCGGTTTGCGTTTGAGACTATCCGGTCGGAGACCTTCAAAATTCAGTATTGAGAAAAGTGGCTTATCCAGGTCCAGCTCATTAATTTCAATGGTGCCTTTGTCCATATTGAAATTCTCGGCGTCCAATTGCAGGCTTCCAAGTTTTACTTCCATTTTCTGGCCGATCCATCGATCATCCTGTACAAGTAAAACATTCTTGAAATCGAGTACTTTCAGGTCGAACTTCAAGGCTCCGCCAGCAGATTTCTTTTTTTTCTTTGGAGAGGGAGCGGAGAAATAGTCGACGAGAAAACCGTAGTTCCAGGTAGAATCTTTGCGGCTGAGGTGAATTTGGGCATCCTGTAAGCCTGCAAATTTAAGAACAATCGTATCCTGCAAAAAGAACCAGTCTGTAATCCTTACCTTAAGTTGATCAGCATATAATAGCGTATCACGTTGTTGATCCCTAACAAGGGTGCCTTCGAGGTTCATCCGGTTAAAAAAAGCAAAACTTACATGTTTGATGCTTACCTGGGTTTCAAGTTCCTTCGAAAGCTTCTTTGTAACCTTGCCGACGATCCAATTCTGAACCAACTCAGTTTGAAGAAGAATCCAAACCAATAGTACGAGTCCAAGAATACTCAGGATAATCCGGGCCGTTATCTTAAGGAATTTCTTCAGGTGAGTGGTGATTTGAATTTTTGTAAAAATAACGAAACGGGGAGCGGAGCACAAATTCCAATCCAAAATGGTATAAACAATAACATAACGTAAGTGAATGTACCACTGGGTGGATAAACCCGTCAATGGGTTTGTGCTGGTGTAAGATAACTGGTTTTCGTGTCTTTGCTTGCAGGGGCCGATGGAGCCATTGGTTTACAAGGGCAACATTGCTCAATGCTGCAGCGCTGTTAACAGGGGTTTCCCATTACCTCAGCGCAGCAGCTCCTGCAGTATCCAGGCCGCGCGGCGAAGGTCAGTTTCGGTATGGAGCGCATTTACAACAAGCCGATTAACGGGCGTACCCGATGGATCAGGATAAGAAAAAGACGATATCAGGAGCCGGTGCGAGTCAAGAGCAGGTTGTGGCAGGTTTTTCTTTAGCAAAAAGATCGGTAATGCCGGGTGATTAATGATCCCTGGTACGTCCTTAAGTAGCGCAATAAATAGGGCAATGTTCTCCTTTAGTTTTCGCAACTGCTCAAAATATATATGTTGCCCGTTTAAGTAGGCGTATACCGAGGGGGGCGCAATTGGCGTGGTACTGGTAAAATACGGCGATTGTCTTAATAGCGCCGCCGTTGCATGACTACAACTTACCGCTCCACCATTAATGTGAAGTGCTTTCGATAAGGAGTAAGTCAATATAAACTCAACATTGGAAAGCCGGGGTAAGCTATGTGAAATGCCTTCACCTCCCGGTCCAAGGCAACCGATACCATGCGAGTCGTCGATGATACAGGTGATCCGTTTTTCGGGCTTAATGCTACTCAGGAAAGAAAAGTCCTGGACACAGGCTTTAAGCGGACTTACGGAATCAGCAAGTAGAATAAAGTATTTCTCGTCCGACTCGTTTATTGCCTGCACCATTTCCTTTTTCCAATGGCGCTGTAGCGGAGGAATCCCATTTTGGATGGCCGGATGGGTGTCGGGTGCAACAAAGCAGTTTTTAGTATTTTTTGCAAGCAAGTCTACAATTGCTTTTCCAGCCAGGAATCCTGAAGAAAACGTTACCGTTTCTTCGCTGCCGGTTAGCCAGGAAAGTTGCTTTTCAAACTTGTCGTAAATATCAAGGCGGGTATTGGATAATCGGGATGATGGATGTAATAAACCATACTTGCGCAACCCTTCCTCCACAAGCGAAAGGTAGCCGGGATGGTGACCAATCCCTAGGTAAGAATAACCTGAGAAGAATAGGTACTCCTTGCCATTTACCAATGTTGTTCTGCCCGGGGCCCGTTCAAGAAGGTACGTCATATGCTAAGCTTTGGTTACCGACATTTAGCTGTATTATTGGCAATTCCGCACTGTGATGTTGGCACTGCTGCAAAGTTCAACAAACAAATTCACCGAACTGTTTCAGTGGTGCAAAAATACTTATTTAGAGGTGTTCATTTTTACAAGTTGTATTAATGCTCAATACAATACCTTATTGAAATTGTAGATCGCTGAATCTGTGTACCAATGCAGGTACCTGTTCATAAGCTACCCGGTATCATTGAAGTTAGGGGGCATTTACAGGGGTATGCCATTAATAAGATGGCAATAATCATAGCGGTTTATTTCTGTCGATTGTTGAATCAACCGTACAAGCGAGCGTGGCAAGTAAAGCCCGGAAAGGTTCATCTGTTCGTCACCAAAAAAAGACTCATTAAAAAGAAAAAAACCTTTCCCGGGAGAGAAAGGTTTTGTGCGGAAGAGGAGATTCGAACTCCCACGGCTGTTACCCCGCTACCACCTCAAAGTAGTGCGTCTACCAATTTCGCCACCTCCGCTTGAAGTGCTGCAAATTTAGGGATTCAACCATTTCAAAAATTATTTCTTTAGTACAATTCTAAACGTGGTGCCTTTACCTGGTTCGGAGCTTTTTACAAATATCTGCCCGCGATGGTATTGCTCAACGATCCGCTTGGTAAGTGTTAATCCAAGTCCCCATCCGCGTTTTTTGGTTGTAAAGCCGGGATTGAAAACTTTGCCAATATTCGCCTTACTGATCCCTTTGCCATTGTCTTTTACATCGATCAATACCGCCGACGTTTCATCTTGTATCTGAACGTCAATCTTGCCTTTGCCCTCCATTGCGTCCAGCGCGTTTTTTAACAGGTTTTCTATTACCCAGTCGAAGAGCGGGGGGGAAATCATAGCAGGAATAAGAGCGTCGTTGGTATTAAGGTTGATCTGTACTTTTCCGCTTGCCCTTTTTTTGATGTAGTCGATCATACTGCTTACCTGCTCAACCAGGTTCTTTTCCTCCAGTTTTGGCGTACTGCCGATTTTACCAAAACGATCACTGATCAGCTTCAAGCGGTTGACATCTTTTTCAATTTCTACAACCATTTTTTCAGCACCGGGTACATCGCGAAGTACCTCAACCCATCCCTCGAGACTTGTTACGGGGGTGCCCAATTGATGGGCGGTTTCTTTTGCAAGGCCGGCCCATACCTGGTTTTGGGTATTCTGGTAGCTCGTTCGCTGCGCGATAACCGTAATGGTGATAAACAGGCCTACAACGATGAGCTGTATAATCGGGTAGTAACGGACTTCCTTTTGCAGCTGGCTCTCGCCATAGTAATACCGGTTGGCCATATAGGGTCGCTCACTGATGACCAGCTCGATGGGTTGGTGTTGCTTTCGGAACTCCTGTAATTTTCGCGGCAGGTAACTTTTATCGGCGTTTACAAGCGACGAGTCGATGTTGACATAGCTATTGGTGATGCTATCCTTTTCATTTGTTTCGATAATGGGTATGTCGTCGTTTTCGGTAGCTATTCTTGTTGCAAGCGTGATATCGGTTTGGTCGGTTGCATTCATGATGGTCTTCTGTGCTTCGACCCATGCTTCAATTTTCTGTTTTTCTTCTTTCCCGATTTTTTTGCTGAGGTAGTCTGAGTAAAAGATTGTTCCGCTAACGATCAATATTGCAATGAGGGTCAAAAACATGCGCAGGTTAAACCATTGTTGGATCATATATCTAAAATAGAAAAGCTTTGTGTTAATTTACCCTTTTATATAAGCGTGCAAACATACCCCTCCGTAGCCATTGTTATCCTGAATTATAATACCAGGCATTACCTTGAGCAGTTTCTTCCCTTTGTTCTCGCTTCTGATTATCCGGATAAACAGGTGGTGGTTGCTGACAATGCCTCCACCGACGACTCGGTAAGCTGGGTAAGAAGCCACTTTCCCGGGGTAAAGGTGCTGGTCAACGATCGGAACTATGGTTTTGCTGAAGGGTATAACCAGGCGCTTAGGCAGGTAAAAGCAGACTATTATGTGTTGCTGAATTCAGACGTTGAAGTAACCAGTGATTGGATCATGCCTGTAATAGCTATGTTCGAGGCAGATGAAAAACTCGCCGCATGCCAGCCGAAATTGTTATCGTACCACAACCGTCACCTGTTTGAATATGCCGGCGCCGCAGGTGGGTGGATAGACGCCCTGGGTTACCCCTTTAGTATGGGGAGGGTTTTTGAGATTTGTGAAACGGACAATGGACAATACGATACTGCCTCCAGGATATTTTGGGCAAGCGGGGCTGCGATGTTTGTGCGTGCAAAAGTGTATCATGAACTAAATGGCCTTGATCCCTATTTTTTTGCGCACCAGGAAGAGATTGATCTTTGTTGGCGGATGCAGCTCGCAGGTTATGCGATTAAGAGCTGTCCGCAATCAATCGTTTACCATGTCGGTGGGGGCACCCTTCCACAGAGTGACCGAAAAGTTTTCCTGAACTTTAGAAACAACCTGGTGATGGTTACCAAAAACTGGCCCCCAACGATGCTGTGGTGGAAATTGCCGTTGCGGATTGTGCTGGATGTTGTATCGGCGATGCAGGCTTTGCTCGCGGGTAAAAGGGGATTTGCGCGGGCGGTAGTGCAGGCCCATTTTGCGTTTTACAAATGGTTGTTCAGCACTAAGCGGGAGAACCTTTTTTCGAGGGGGCGAAACGGCAAAATACACGGGGTTTTTAGCGGAAGTATTGTGTGGGCATATTTTATAAAGAATAAAAAAACTTTTAACGAAATCGTGCAATAGGTGTGTAGATATCAACCTGCCCCTTATTTTTGCAACGCAATCGTAAACTATGGTAAACGAATTAAAGGAGCACAAGCAGAAGGATATCGGTTACAACTGGGCGAATTCATCGCAGTTTCTTTTTTATATCCAGGTGTTTTGCATAATGGCGTTCCTGCTGGGCGGATGTTATAAATTGTACACTGAGCGTTATCATGGTCGCCCCGATGTGGAAGTTCCGGATAACACGTTGTACAGTCCGAAGTATAAATAAAAAAGATTTGGTGGAATGCCGGTGATGTTTATTTTTGCACTCCTTTAAACAACAAACAAGGCCTTAGATTTGGAGATTTAAAAGGGAAAATCACCAGGTTCTTGATTAATGCGGAAGTAGCTCATTTGGTAGAGCACGACCTTGCCAAGGTCGGGGTGGCCGGTTCGAGCCCGGTCTTCCGCTCCAAAATCCGCCTTCCAGAGGCGGTTTTTTTTTGGGTACACCCGGGTGGTGGAACTGGTAGACACGCAGGACTTAAAATCCTGTTCCCCGCAACGGGAGTGTGGGTTCAATTCCCATCCCGGGTACGTGAAAATCAAGCAGTTATGAGTAATAATCATGGCTGCTTTTTTGTTTTCTTAATTCTTTCTACAACATTCCGCAAACATTTATTTCACATTCAAAATTGAAAATGACTTTCACGTCGATGTAGCGGAAAACCTTCTTAAGTCGGAAGAGAAATTTCGTAAAGAACGAGAGAAAACATCCAAGCTTTCGTATGCTGATAAGCTGGCATTTAAGGAACCGCCTTTTTTGGTGGGTAGAAAGAGCCCAAAAAGAAACCAGCAGACAGCAAGAAGAATGAAGTCATGCTACAATGGGGTTGAACTCGTAGCTACCATCTTAATTTCGTTAGCCATATTTTATCTTATGTTTAAAGCTACTCCTAGGTTACAATGGAATAGTCGATCAATCTGAAATTTTTAATAACTGAGTGATTTTATCAACCAGAATATTTACAGCCATAGGGTACTCACGCAAACTATATAATTCGTTGTCATCCTTAACTATAGTTAGCAGTCTTTCAACTTCCGATAGGGTTGAGTCTAGGATCAGAATATTCAAATCAAGTAAACTGTATCTCGGAGGTTCTTGCATCTGAAAAGATAAAACATATGCCGTATATGTTCATGTTAAATCATTGGGCAAGTTTTGAGGAGTTGCAGGCATTTCTTTTATATATAGGTGATTGCTAACGAGTAATCAACTGCACTGTACCATTCTTTGTCTTGCTTGACTATATCAAACATCTTTTTGACCTTAAACAAGTTTGCAAATTCAAGCAAAATAGGAAGTTCACTAAGACTGTATGTTGTGGGGGTTCGCACGTATGCAAAAATAGTGACATGTATTTTCGATAAGTAAATATAAAAAAACAGCTCTCTAACGCCGCTTTTCATTAATATTGAGATAGGACCAAGTCCGGGCTCTGTCTTGTTCCGGCAACCTGTTTATACCGATATCGTTCTGGAAAAAGCTTTAAGAACAAGGTTCCGTGTTTCGTAAAGCTGGCACTTGAGGAGATATTTTTATGGCAGATCTTTATTCAGCAACGGAACTCGTCGATGCCGACACAAACTAGGTTGCAAGAAAATGGACCTAAACCATCATCACAAGAACCACAAAGTCAATTAACAGATAACGTTACCAATTATTTGTTAGGAAGGTATCAAAGATGGAACTGAAAATAAGATTTCGTCAGTGTAGTTACATGATATCTTTTTAGTTCAGAAAACCTTCAGAACTGAGCGAAAAAACAAAACCTTTTTCCAGCTGTTCTCCAAGTCATTGGACTCATTAAGCCCTGCTTGTATTAATACAATTGTTCCAGATAGATATCGCCTAGAGCGCCTTTAAGAATGATGTTCAGCAAATAATTCTGATCATTACCTGGGCCGTTCCACTTTATGTTGCCATCCATATTGATGTCTTCTGGAGCGTAAACATTGCTAAAGGTGTTACTTAAAGATCCCTTTAGCTTATTGTTTAGGATATGATTTTGATCGTTCGTCGGCCCATTATATTTAATGTTGTTATTTGCGTTTGCATTACCGGCGCGCATTGCCCATATGTTTCCCAAAGGTATAGTGGCTGTGTATGGCTGAGACTGGTGGCTTTGACCCGCAGTTATAGTAAAGTCATATGCAGCGCTGCCGTTAGTAAAATCGAGAGCACCTGCAGAGCGTATCCCCAGATGATTTCGATGCTTAATAATTACGTCATACTTTGAAGGGGCAATTCCTGGGAAGGTAATCTGAGTTGTACTACCATCAATATCCACTAGGGTTCCATCTTCTTTTAGGAAAGCAGCTCTTCTTGCGACGACGCTTGTCGGGTTCAATCCGTTTCGGAGTTCAACTAGGATCCAATCAATTATTGTTGGATTAGCAGCAAAGAAGCCTTCTTGCACCTCTTCGATTCCGCCGTAATCGAAAATTAAACTATAAGGCTGACGAGTTGCATTTGCTCGTAAGATACCAGAGGTGTTCAAGATCGCACTCATTCTACCGGAGGTGTTATTGTAGGCTGCCTGCAAAACTACTTTGCCGCTGAAGGTTACTCCCTCATTGATCGAGGCGACGTATAAATGACTACTCTCACCATAGTCATCCGGAACAAAATAAATTTTTTCTCCAACACGGATCAGTTCGCTTGGGGCCCCGGATCCTGGGCCTGAAACGACATCCTGGACCAACACAGTTCCTGCCGACGAACCATCCGTTCTCCATAATTCTTTCCCACTCCCACCATCATCAGCTTGGAAATATAAAAAGCCGTTTACTACTGAAAATCGTCGGGGAGTTGATGTGCCTGTTCCGGGATTTATATCTTTGAGCATAATGGTGCCTGCAGCCGTTCCATCACTCTTCCATAACTCGTAGTCGTCCGGGTGGGCACCAGTCGTAAAGCTAAAATACAATGTGTCTTTGTAATTGATAAGGTTTGCAGGAGTCTGATATGTTGGTCCAGAGCTTATATTTTTAACCATTACCGTGCCCGCCTCTGTTCCATCACTTTTCCAAATTTCGTACCCGTTTGTGCCGTCATTTGCTGCAAAAAACAAAGTGCCATTTACGTTAGTAAGATATGCTGGCTGTGAGCCAGTTCCACCTGGGTGAATGTCTTTCACTAGTATTGTTCCGCCCCCAGTTCCGTCACTTTTCCACAACTCTCTGCCATTGATACCATTGTCGCTTGTGAAGAATAGCGTCCCAATAACAGCTGTTAAATTTGCTGGGTAGGAAGGGGTTGCACCAAGGTGAATATCCTTCAACAGAATAGTACCTGTAGAAGTGCCATCCGTTCTGAACAATTCCTCTCCGTATGTGGGATCATTGGCCACGAAAAACACGTTACCATTCACATTTTTGAAGCCGCCAGGTCCGGAACTCCTCTCGGCGGGATAGATGTCTTTGACCATCGCGGTTCCTGCGGCGGTACCATCACTCCTCCATAACTCAGATCCCATAGTTGAAGTTATCGCTCTGAAATATAAAGAACCGTTTGCCACTGTTAACTCCGAAGGGTCGTAACAGATCGGCAGCCCAATTACTTTTAATGTTCCAGCCTCAGTTCCATCAGTTTTCCATATCTCCCTATAGTTCGTAGAATCTAACGCAGAGAAAAACAAAGTCCCATTTAGGATCTGAAAATCTTTCGGGTAAGACGAATTATATCCAGTTTTGATATCCTTCACCAATTTAGTTCCGGAAGATGTACCATCACTCTTCCACAATTCGTTACCCGAGCTTCCATCGTTTGCTGTAAAAAATAGGGTGCCATTGCAGTCAAACAGATTACTAACCTCAGGTTTGTTTGACAGGATCTGATTGATATCCTTGATAAGGAAGGTGCCGGTGGAGGTGCCGTCGGTTTTCCAGAGTTCCTGTCCGTGGGCGCGGCTTGTAGCAATGAAGATAATTGTACCGTTAACGTCAGTAATTTGCTCCGGATCAGAACTACCCCCGGGAAAGATATTATACACTCTAAATGTACCAGCATTAGTACCGTTACTCTTCCATAATTCTCTGCCGCTTCCATTGGATGCACTATAGTACAATGTGCCATTTACATTTACAAGGTTCATGGGGTTAGAACTGTTAGTGTTTGTATTCACCCGTACAGTTCCCGCTTCGGTGCCATCGGTCTTCCATAAGTCTTGACCATAGCCCCCTGCACTAAAATATAGGGTTCCATTTACAGCCGTAAGATTTCGAGGGTTCGAACTTGGGTAACCGGGCAAGATATCTTTAACCAGACTTACCTGGGAGCCAACAATTTTGTAGAGTTCTGTACCAATGTAGGGCTGAGTTGCTCCAAAGAATATGGTGCCGCCACAATTAGTCAACCCACCAGGAAATGAAGGTCCTCCCCACCAAATGTCCGTGAGCCTGATCGAACCAGTAACAGTCCCGTCACTCTTCCATACTTCAGATCCATAGGTTCCGTCATCAGCAACAAAATATAAGCTTCCATTTGCATTGATTATATTGAAGGGGTTTGATGACCCTGAGCCTGGATAGATGTTTCTCACCATAATGGTACCCGTCGTTGTGCCATCACTTTTCCATAATTCTGCACCGTTAACACCATCATTTGCGTTGAAGTAGAGGGAGCCGTTGAAGCTGGTGAGATCATTTGGAGAAGAACCAGTTGTACCTGTATAGACGTCTTTGATTAAAGATGTTCCTTCCGCAGTGCCATCGGTTTTCCATAGTTCATATCCATTTGTTGGATCCGTAGCACTGAAGTACAAGTTACCGTTTAAAACCGTTAGGCTTTGAGGAGCAGCACTTCCTCCACCTGGGTTGATGTCTTTGACCATCACTGTTCCTGCTGGAGTTCCATTTGTTTTCCACAATTCAGAACCATGGATGCCATCATTCGCAACAAAAAACAAGCTTTCAAAAAAAGGGATAAACTTCCCGGGCGAAGAACCGGCTGCCCCGGGCGCGATATCTTTTACAAGGATTGTTCCTTGTTCTGTGCCATCACTTTTCCAAAGCTCTGCGCCGATATTTCCATCTGAAGCCATGAAAAAGGTATTACCATTCAATTCAACCAAGCTGTTTGGACTCGAACCTAGGGTGTTTGGATTGATGTATTTAGCCACCTTAAATGTTTGTGCTGTTAGGCCCGTGGCGAGAATAAATAAAACCGGTAGTAGAGAGTACTTTAGTACTTCCCCTGAGTTAATTCCTAGGCAATGGCACAGTTTGCCGGACAAGAGTGAAATTTTACGCATGAGTATTGATTGTATTGCTTACACGCATAGGCTATTAAATGCTGATGTTCAAAATCGAACATTACTTAAAGCTGATCATGAGAAATCGCAGGTTGGAGAGTACTATTGCCGATGTGCAGCATATTGACGTGATTGAATAAATATATGCAATTTCCGGGACTTTAATGTTTCTAAACTTGGCTGATGCCTTATATTCTTGTGGAAAATTGTCTAACTAAAGGCACATAAAGTACAAACCGTTTCATCCTTTTAGCTTAATTTGAAGGACGAGCTTCGGAAAGCAAGCTGACCTAAACCATAAGCGTGATCTGATTAAACATTATCGCATGCTCAAGTGTCTATTTTTTTAAGAGACTCTTAAGCTTGAATTGCCCGGCGACAGGCAAGTTGATGTAAAGCCGGTGGAAGACAAAAGAATATTGAGGCACTAGCCATAGGCCATAGGGCATGTATAGATTGGCGTCGGATCAAACGCCAGGAAAACAATCTGGGAGAATTGGCGGCTGAATATATTTCAAAAACGCCGGATTTGAGCTAAAGGAGGTAGAAGACATTAAAAAATAACTTGTTTTTTTGTGCAAAATCATTGCTTAAAGAAAAAGTCGATTAAACTGTACTTCCACCTCTAATAAGAAAATTGGGTCTGCTATCAAATATCTGCCTTGTATTGCTGCTTGTATGGCGTGCATAACTTTTAACTCCTAGGAATATGACCTGGTTTTTAGAACATTATTCAGGTTGTAGATAATTGAGCAAGCAGTTATAATTGTAAACACGATCATGACTGTTAATGGAACCAACTCATAGAAGGTACCTATGTTGTAATTGGTTTTACTATTTAAAAAAAACACTAGTAACGATAGCACCTGGAAGATGGATCCTGAGAGATAAAACAAGCTATTCCATTTAGAGAGTCTAAATACACTATAGCCAAGCAGGAAACAAGCCACACCAAGCCAGGCGAGTATCGAATATGTATAGCCGGACGCCAATGCCATCAAAATATACATCAGATAAAACCCACCAAAACCTTCGCCACTGATTAGAATTCCGAAGAAGCATATCAACACTATAAAGGGATGTGCAATGTTCTTGAGGACTTTCATGTCTTTTTTTTTTAATTACAGGAGCCTTTACTACTGCCCGCATAATTTTTGGCTACAGGAATTTTGATAAGAGCTGCTTCCGGCCTATTCGCAAACTTCATTTTACTCAACTGCTGATATAAGCCTTGGGGTGTATTGCTCTCTTAGGGGACAGTGTTAGATGGAATATTATATTTTGGTATGTTCAGCGGATTGTCCGCGCGAACGGAATTAAAAAGGTCTAAAGCGAAATCGGTGCAATTGTATTGTTTTATACTGTAAGCCTTTCTAGAAGAAACAATGGCCTGGTTGAGCACGGTCTGCAGTTCTGCAGGACTGATGTCCATGCGAAGGCTCGCGTTATATTCGTGATGTTGATTATCCACGATTTTCTGGCTGAGCGGCGTTTCAAACACCATTGTTTTCCATGGATGATCTGGGTAAAACCCGATCGTTTGTTGCACGCTCTGTAAACCATTAGACTTTTTGACTTGAACAAAGGCATGGCCTGCTGATCCTTCTCTCCAGTTAAAGTAAATGAATGGGTTGCTGTCGACCGGTATATCGGTCAAAATTTCGATGGAGCAGGTTGCGCCGGCATCAGGTATGGTCGAATAACTTGTAGCGAGCTGGCAGGTTGATTGAATATTCATTGGTGAGTAATATTTCCTCTTGGGGAAAGGATTCATTTTCCTTATTAAAAATGTCCTTACTATTTAGTTTCTGATGGATGACGCGTGAGAGCAAGGTGCCCCCGGTCAGAATAAATATATAGCCAAGTATAGTGAAACTCATGTAAACGATTGCCGCGGTAAATAACTTGATACCGGCAACCAATAAGATCCAGCTTAGGAAATATATTAGTAGGCCTAAGATTACGTAGCCGAAGGCTATTAGATAGCTTAACTTTTCGTCCTTTCTTCCTCTCGCCCCGATGAGCGAGATGATTAAGAAAATCAACGAGATGATTTTCGATTTATTGAAGCTAATAAACAAACCTGTATTACGGATGTTTATAAGCAGCCGATCGGTTAGCATGCTGGTAAGCTGCCAGTGAGCGAAGACCGAATAAAAGTAGTAGTAAAAGTGTAACACTAGAACGACCAGGCTGATCAGCCGGGTCATATCCATGATCTTTCTCAATCCCTGTTCATTTTCACCGGTGTGCATAGTTGTATAGTTTATGCTGATTAAGATGGTTTGTAGCGTCGGTGTTTCTGCGCCAACCACAGATGCGGTGGGATCGTTTTTAAAACTCCCAGGCCAGCCATGTGCTCATTGCGGATTGTCGGTAATTGGGGAGGGGATTACGAACTTTTTAAGACCGTCTTTTTACGTCTTTTCTTTTCTTTCTTTGTTAGTTGACCCGGTAGAAAGTCACCGCTCGTTTGCGGTTGAACCAAGGCGTCAATGATCTCGCTACCGGCCTGCATTCGCGGAGCGTAGGGTGGGTCAGCCATTTGTCCGCCTAAACTTTCTCTTAAGTTGGTTTGTTTAGATTGTTGCTCATCTGCGATAGCTGCTTTAGTTGTTGCGATTCTCTCAAGAATGCCGTTGGCACTATATTGTTTCCCTAGCTCGCTTCCGTTGAATACACATTTTGTTTTGTGGTCAACATAGGTTAAGCCATAGATTAATCCTGACTCGTTTTGCCTGAGTACAGTACTTATTCCTTCTTTCTTCAGAGTGCTAATCAGATCTGGTAGTGATTGACTTGGACGGCGTAGCAAGGCAAGGTCAATCGAGGTCTTGACCCGCCCCTTGTGGAGTTGCCGTGCCTGCTCGTTCGCGAAATATTTCTGTTCCAGGCAAGCTAGTGTTGGCTTGCTGTAGATGAGGCTTGCTTTTATCGGAACACCAACCTTGTTACCCTGTTCATCAAGTATCCGATACACCAGTCCTTTGTTGTTGTAAATCCTCGAGTTTTCACTGCCGAGATCTGCCAGAACATTGTACTGTTTCAGTACTGCATTTAACTCAGCAAGGCTCGTGTATTTGTATTGGTTCAGGACTACGTCAAGCACATTTGTGATTGCACGTCTTGTCTCTGCCTTGCCATACTGAGCCTTGCCCGAACTGTATGCCTTAAGTTCAAAGGCCTGCTCTTTTTTGTTTTGTTCGGCTGGCTTCAGTCCATATGAGATTTCAATTTCCCGCCGAGCTTTTTCGGACTGATTTCTACCGATATTTTGAGTGTCTATCCTAGTCCCGTCAGCCATTATTTTTAATGATACAATATGTATATGCGGGTGTGCGGCGTCGTGATGCTGATACACGAGGTAAGGCTGCGCTCCAAAACCGATCCTATCCATGTAGTTGTTGGCGATTGCTTTCAGTGTCTCGACGGAAAGCTTTTCGGATGGGTCGAAGTTCAGCGAAATATGAACGCTGTTTCTGCTTACATTTTCATTTAGCGCGGCCTGGTTAAGCAGCCTGTTCAGCTTATATTTAAGTGAAAGATCTTCTGCCTCCATCGGATAATTTACTGCCGAAATACAGGCTGCAACTCCCTCCTTTACCTTATTGTCATTGTAGTTCAAAGTGCGATGAAGAGAGTGCCCGGTTTTAATTATTGCAACCATTTTTCGCCCATTTTTTGTACATGAATTTTGATGTCGTTCACTCTTTTAATCAGGATATTTTTCTCTACTTCATAGGTCAGAATCCAAGCCCGGAACTCCGGTATTTTATCCAGCTTATGTAGTCTTTTTACTGCTTGATTAAAGTTATTTCCGATGTTGTTGAGTTCGTTTTTCAGCAAAATCAATTCTGACATATAGTCATCCATAGACTGGTCGCGAACCTTGATTGTAACAGTCTTTTTGAGGAGAATTTTGCGTGCGTATTCGCTCAGCTTTCTGCATGTTGTTTTGCTGAAGTCATTGTGTATGGTGGTGTATTCTGTAGGCTTCAGGCGTAAGTGAAGCCATTTGGTGCGGGTATTCTGATCTGTATTCATCACATTTCATTTTCACGTTTTCAGCAATTTTTGGCTTTGACAATCACCGCCCACGACTCCGGAGTGTGGGGCGGCAAGATCGGTTGTGATACAACCGGACATCTTGCCGATTGCGATAGGGAGGCAATCTGATACGTCTAAAATGTCTCATGACTTACTGATCATCTTTAGGAATTTTGAAAATCAATCTTTTGCTGCTCTAAAGGTGGCTGAGGAGATTTACCTATGTAGTCCCCTGTTATGGTGCGGGCTTTTGCCGATGTGCATCATCCATTCATTTAGATCCTTATAGTTTTCGTACAACGAGCTTCTGTCCTGGTACCTTGGACTTAATGAAAGTGCATAGCGACTGTAATTTTGTCCGGCTTTGTCGCGGTCGAGGTACAGGAGAATTGACTCGTGTTGATCTAAAAATTGCCGGGAAGTTTCAAAAAAAGACAAGGAGTTTAGGATCGTGAAATTGGTCTCAGTAGGTTTTAAATCCGGAAGACTCAGGTAGGAAAGGAAGTCCGTAAATCCTTCGAAAACTGATACGTTTTTTGATGATTTCTGGATCGTTGTAATGCCCTTTGGAGAGCTGCTCAATTTCACAAATGGATTGCGTAATTCGTAGCCGCCATGGTCGTTTTTAAAGCCTATTGCAAAATACGTTTTGCCATAAAGTTCATAGGTAATTTCACGACAATACTCACTTGCAATTTCAATAGAAATTTTCCTCTGCTTTAGGTACCGGCAAAGAGAAAAACTATGCAACGGAGTTTCTTTTACGATAACGATTTTTTTTTTCTTTTCATGTTCAACATTAACTGGTTCTGATTCCCTGATAACCGGCTCGTGAATGAACGAGTTTCCGGTTATTTTAAGCAGGGCTTCTGCCGGGCTACATTGATGGTAGAGCACAGCAAAATCAATGATGTTTCCACCTTTTCCAATACCGTGATCGTACCAACGGTTAAGGCTTCTGTTAACCTTGAAGGAAGGCGTTTTTTCCAGTCGAAGCGGCGAATGGTACCAATAATCCTGTTTGCTGACTTTATCTGGTAAATGCCCGAGTTTCGCCAGGTATTCAACGATGTCATACTGTTTAGCCTCGGCAAAGGAGGGGGCTTTTCTGAATTCCATTTTCTGCACATTTTCTGTTTCACAATTCAGTTTCTTATAATGAAATTAGGTACAGTATGGTACACAAAAAAGACCTGTTCGAATATCGAACAGGTCTTTTTCAAATTGTCAAAATAACTTTGTTGAGAAAACTTTTACTAAAAAAACTTACAATTATGTTCTCAACTAACGATGTCGAAAATCTTTACGATACTATTCTAAGCATTCCGGGTATGAATGATACCGTGAAGATTGATATAAGGCTATCACGCAAGAATGTTTTGTTGTTAAACAAAGTCATAGAACGGGGATTAAAACCTAATCCAGATGACAAGTCAACTGGGCTGTTTAATATTGTTCCTCCTGATGCGTTAGAGCAGCTGTCGATAATTGCTTCAGATTGCCTGGAAAAAGCCGGACTTAAAGAGCTCAATGAAAAGCTGAAATCATTTGGCAACCTTGAAGGAAAAAACAAATAGGTTATTCGGCAGCGACTTTTGGTTTGCGTCCGCGTGTCTTTGGTGCTGCTGGCTCTCAAACCGGTTCTGCAGTTTTTGGTTTTGGACCTCTTTTTTTACTTGGAGTGCTGGTTGACTCAGCACCACTTTCTGAAGTACGAGTGTTTAGTGAATCATACTGAACGGTAATGTTAAGTACGGCATCTGCAGAAAAGATTTTCATTAGTCCTTCGGCGTACTGGGGTGTGAGGTCTGATTAGAACAGTTTGAATTTGATTTGGAAAAGCACCAGCAATTCCTAATAGTGAGGGAGTAGTCTTACTCTATCCAAATACCGGACATCATATATTGATCCACACGTAGTTACAGTTTCTCCAATATGTTGTCCTGCAAGAGTTGGGGAAAGAGGGTTAGCCCGCTGTGCGAACGTCAACGAAGGCAACAGCAGTAAAACAATCAACGTTTTTTCATAAAATTTAGTGTATTTGTCGTCTACAAGTTAGAACAAAGAAAGTTGAAATGGAAGGAGGCTGTTAAATGAAAAATTCTTCAGTTAGGAGTAAGTGTTTCTTTGACTTGCATCAAAATGGGTGGTTGTTTAATTTTTATATTAGTTAAGACGTATCGATTCTCAATAGGATGCTAGGGATAAGACCAATCCATTAATGCTTATTTTCAGGAGAAACAGATCAAAGATATCCCGCCAAGAGGCGGACGGCTCGCTCTGGTATTTAGGGGATCGCAGCCACTAGCTTAATTGATAAAAGATGTGATACATCGGTAAGTAGTGCTTTTGTATCTCAAGGAAATCGATTTTACCTATGGCGTCCCATTTCTGTCGATTCACAACTCCAAACTTACCGGTTACAAAACCAGCTATCACAAGCGATACAGTTGATGTAGCTTAACGTAGAGTAAGTGATTCACTAAAAAACCTTTGTGTCTAGCTGTTGACTGTTTTCAACCGAGATGAAATCGAAAACAGCTTATGAGTTACGGAGAAATTCTAAACATCGGAAATAGAAGTTGATTGCACTTCGTAAGCATTTGACGAACGTGAAAGTTGACCGTCGATATTGGCTATTACAGCAGGTCACGGCTTTGTTAGTTGGCAATTAACGAAGGTGCTCTAACCTGAAACAATTAACTTCTTAAAAAACTGTTTGGGGTTCAGGCTAGTAAACGCACTCGCAAAATCAAAGGTGATTTGGAAGAATGCTGTTGCAAGGTTTAATGATCGACACACATTTCAGAACTATTACTCGAGCCAGCTTTATTGAGAAAAGCAGAAAAAGTTTGTATTGGTAAGGAGAACCTTTTCCTTTTCCATATAGTATCGTAGCGTATAGTGTTCTCCTTTAAAGCAATTAATCGTCTAAGTTCCGCTTTAATAAATCCGCATGCAACTATGAAGGCGCTTATACCACCTACAAAGATTCACTTTAGACAAGTATTCTTTTCATAATTACCCAATCCGCCAAAAATGAGAAAATTCTGTATTAACCGCTATGCCTATTTACTTCTTTGTGTTCTTACTACAATCCCGTCGTTTTCACAAGAGATCAGGAAAGTTTATAAAACGACCCCAAATGGCACCGCTGTAGTCGAGCCGGAACCGGTGTCCAAAGATCAAATAACATTTACCGCCCAGCAGTTGAGTTCTTTGGCTACCGGAAAATTTACGGCCAGCGATTGCCTCGAAAACATTATTGTTAACAGCACAGCGGGAACCTGCGGTGCTACGGTGACCTACACAGCACCTACTACAGGTGTTTGCGAAATGCAGCACCTGTCGCAAACAAATTATACTGATGTTACTGCACTAGGTCGGTTCTCTGCAATTTCATCTTTATGTCTAGGAGGGCGACCCTCTTATCTTAGAGCGTATAATTTACCGGCTTTGGGTATCACTGGTGACTTTACCATCAGCAGTGTAGATTATGGTGGAACAGACAGGGCTTCCTTAATCAACATCTATCAGTGGGATCCAGCTACGACTTTAACATATGCCAATTTTAACCTTGTTAGCTCGGTCGTGCCATCTTCTAGCGCCTCTGTTGGCTATATAAATGAGCCTATCAGTGCTGTAATACCGGCAGGCTATGGAGTAATTGTTGAGATTGAGGGCTCAAAAAGCTTTTTTGGATCAGAGGCATTTCTAATTGCTATTGCACCAACAGAGACGGCCCCTACTTACATTTCTAGAGAAAGATCATGTGATCCATTTGCAGCCCTGGTACCGGAGTCTGGTGAAAGTTCATTCGCTATTCGTGCCATAATCGATGTTAATGGTTGTGCTTCAGCGACAATGCCTGAACAAACAGCTGGACTCCCCAGCGGCAGTGTATTTCCGGTTGGCACCACAACCAATACCTTTCAATCAGGTGGGACTGTCGTATGCAGCTTTGACGTAACAGTACTTGACAACGAACTTCCGACATTGACCTGTCCGGACGTACCCCTGCAATGCTTTAACAATAGTGGCACCTATTCGATTGCACCAGTAGTAGCTGGTGATAACTGCGTTGTTACAAGCGTAAACTATTCGGTTACTGGTGCAACCATAAGAAGCGGCAGTGGCCCAAATGCCAGTGGCAGCTTCAATCCAGGTGTAAGCACTATAACATGGACTGTCACTGATGCTGCTGGAAACACGAACACTTGTGAAACCACGGTCACTGTAGCTGCACCAATTGAGGCTACGATTCCCGATGCCTTTGGTTTTACTCGTGGCGTAGCTCAAAACACCGTCTACATTGGCTATGCTCCTGCATCAGCTATAACATTGACTGCCCAGACATCTGGTGATACCCCACCATATACCTATCTATGGTCTAATGGTGCTACTTCAGAATCTATTACGGTTAATCCAACGGTTACAACTACCTACACTGTAATAATCACTGGTGCAAATGGCTGCTCACAGACTGCCAGCAAAGAGATTAAAGTTATTGATGTACGCTGTGGAAAAAAAGGAGACAAGGTACAAGTCTGTCAAGTACCTCCGGGAAATCCAAACAACGCAGATGAGATTTGTATCGACGCAAATGCTGTCGCAGCCCATCTGGCAAAGGGCTCGTACCTGGGAGGTTGTACAAATGACGCAGTCACCTCAACGAGTAGAAAGAACATTGAACCGGAGGCTTTCGTAGCCGAGACCTTGAGCGTGCAGGTAGCGCCTAATCCTACATCCACTTACTTTACCCTTTCTACCCTAAGCAAGAGTTCCAAACCAGTACAGATAAGAATAATCAATACTGTTGGAATTGTGGTAGAGCTAAAAAACAGTGTCATGCCCAATACCAAGGTGCAACTTGGTCAGGATTTTCGTCCCGGTTTATACTTCGCAGAAGTCATACAAGGAAGAGAATCGATAACAGTGAAACTAGTTAAATCGAACAAGTAGGTAATTAAATACTCATAAGAAAGAGGCAGTCATCGAAGGCTGCCTCTTTCTTACTGAATAAGCCATTGTAGCTTGCTTATAGAGGCTTTCTGCGTTAGGTCACACAGTTTCCAAACACGGGATCTAATCTAAAATCATCACTTCTTTTAGTCAATAGAAGGTCATTACCGAAGTTAACCTGAAGAACAGCTTACCGACAAAGTGTACTTACCCGTAAGCATAAATTACCAACTTAGGTTAAGCAATTAGGCTTGAATATGTAAGCAATAAAATAAATACTTGCTCCAAACTTAGTTGGCAAGCAGTATTTAACTTACAAAACTATATGTGTACTTTAGTTGTACTACATGACTCACCTAAATGCTATCAAAAAGTGATGCGTATACTCTTGGTTCTCCTAACGACTTTGTGTTTTGGGAGGGTTCATGCTCAACATAGTTCTTCTTTACAGAAGAGGTGGAAGGTTATCTCCATTGCCGATAAAGGAATGTGCTACAATTTCAAAAGAGATTCGGTTGCTTTTTCGCCAGAGTTTAGTTCACCTATGGATAAGGAGAAGGCAAGGGAGCTTATAGCAGCTCTTGTTGGTGTGGCTGGTGAAGGTATTTTCGTATTTGGAAAAGATGGACATTATGAAGTGCTGCACGACACTAAGCAGGATGGTATAGGAAGCTACACTGTCAGTAATAAGGATCGTATCATTACCGCAAATGTTGTTAGGAACGGTGTAAAGGCGACCGAAAAAATGAAGTTCTATATAAAAGAAAAACTACTTCATTTCACCTTAGTTAGCGATGCACCCACACCGAAAATGGTGTTAGAAAGGCTACCGCAAAAATAACTGACCACCAAATGGAAAACCTACTTGCATTTGAGTTGCAATTGACAAGTTGATAGCTATTCTTTTCTGTTGCATGCGCAGATGTATAATCCGATGATGTTGACCATCAATCCGGAGTCATTGACCAATCCGTTTGTTTCTGATCTGCAGAAGGCAGCTTTAAGTAATATTTGAAAGAGCTGGGTTTACAAAATAGGTTGTTTTTCTATTTCTTTCTCATCGAGTCGCCTTTTAATTCAATTCGGTGTGCTGTATGAACCATTCGGTCAAGGATGGCATCGGCTACGGTGCTTTCGCCAATTACTTCGTACCATTGAGCTACCGGCAGTTGTGAGCTAATGATCGTTGACTTTCTTCCATGCCGGTCCTCAATGATTTCAAGCAGGAACATGCGGGCGGTGTTGTCCAGGTGAGCCAGTCCAAAATCATCCAGTATTAAGAGATCATATTTTTCGATACGAGCAATCTCACGTGTATAAGACCCGTCAGCTTTGAGCATCTTTAATTTTGTAAATAACTTTTGGGTGTTAAAGTAAAGAGTTCGGTATCCCGACTGGCAGGCCTGGTTCCCGAGCGCTGAAGCAAGATAACTTTTACCAACACCGGTAGCACCGGTTATGAGAATGTTTTCCTTTTTACCGATGAAGCTGGTATCTGCAAGGCGAAGCACCTGTGTTTTATCCAGCCCCCGCGCTGCTGTAAAGTTGATCTCTTCGATGCTGGCCCCGTAGCGGAACTTTGCTAAACGGAGATTGCGGGAGATCTTTTTATTTTCCCGCTCCTCCCATTCTGATTGTATCAGGGTGTTAAGCACCTCGTCGTGTGTAAGTCCGTGGTGGTGATTTGCTGAGAGCATTGACTGGTAGCTGCGCAGCATCCCATGGAGTTTCATCTGTGACATTTTGTTTTGGATCGTACTGTTCATCGTTGTAACGGTTTGTAGTTGTGATGATAATGGTTGATTACTGATAGTCTTGTGGCCCGCGTATGTTGCCATGAAGTGGAAGGGATAGCTGCGGACTTAACTCATCAGTAAAAGGGACTTTGTCAAGGCCTGCCTGGAGGATTTTGGTTATGATGGTGTAGTTAAAAGCACCGTAGAAAGTAGCGCGTTCAATGGCTTTGATCAGCCGGTCTTTACCCACTTTCTTTTCCTGGCTCAGAATGCCAACACAGCTTCGGTAAGCCTGCTCAGGATAACTGGCTTTATCCAAAATGCGAGTGATGTAGTCCTTAGCCACCGGAGCGATAGATCCAGCCCAGCTGGTAAAGTACTCAGGGTTCCATTCGCTTACAAAGCGGTGTGTTGAGGACAGATGGTCCTTATTAGTAGTATAGCTAAACTTCCCCTGTGTTCTTGGATGATAAGCAATACGTTCTTTGTTATAGTATACAGATACCTGCGTAGCAGAATAAATTAATTTTACCTCGCGGCCAATAAAACGGTAGGGAACGCTATAATAATGCTTGTCTTCGTAGATCTGTATGTAGCCATTCTTCATTACAGTTACTTCTTTGAAAACTTTGATCTCATACCGATCAGGGGGCAGTGAAGCAAGAAGCGGCTTTTCATTGGCCTTGAAAAGTTCCTGCCTGCTTTCCGGCCGTTGTTGAAAAGGTTTGCTGTTATGAAGCTGTAATAAATCCTGGATAGCATGATTTAAAGAAGCAAGGCTGTAAAAGACCTGTTCACGCAGGGGAGCGAAGATCCGGCTGTAGGTGATGCTTACTGCTTTTTCCACCAATGCCTTATCACGCGGCTTATAACTTCTGGCTGGAAGAACTGATGTACCGTAATGATTGGCAAAGTCGAGGAAGTCAGCATTGATCTCCGCTTCATATTTGCCAGCTTTTTGCACGGCACCTTTTAAATTATCGGGCACCAGTACACGGGGCACACCACCAAAGAAATGTAGGGCGTTTTCTGTGGCCTGGATAAAATCATGCTTCTTTTGAGAATATACGGCTTCCACATAGGTTAGCTGGCTGTAGCCAAGAACAGCAACGTAGACTTCAACTTCTGTAAGTTCACCTGTTGATGGGTCTACTATAGAAAGCTTCTTACCGGTGTAGTCGATAAACAACTTGTCTGCAGGTTCCTGCTCCAGGTGAAGCGTTCCACAACGGGAAGCTTGATAGTCGCGGTAATGCTCACAGAACTGTGAGTAACTATATCCGGATGGATGCTGTTGTTTGTATTCACCCCAGAGTACCCAACGGGTGACACCGGTCCGCAACAGTTCCTTTTCGATATAAGGAAAGAAGCCCGACAGGAGCTCATACCGGGCTTCTTCAAGGCTGCCACGATCTTGCAGTAAAGCTTCCAAATCCATATCATCCATCTCAAGCAGTGACTGATAATTGAGCTGTTTAACCTCAATTAACCGCAAGTACTTTTTCACAGTGTTTCTCGATATGCTTACTGCCTTTGCAATGGTTTGAAGTGCAACGCCGTTGATGCGATGCCTGATGATCTGTTTGAGTATACTCATGCCAATCGTTTGTCCAGCCATGTTAGTGCAGTCTTTAAATTAAAAAGCTGCAAAACAAAAACGATTACTTAAAACTGCCTTTTGACGAGGTGGTCACGATCGCCGGAATGTCAGGGTTCACATTATTTACCGTGGTCAGTATTGCCGGAATGTCTCTGGTCCGGATTAGGTGGTCACGATCGCCGGAATGTCACCTGGGCTATTCTCAAAAGAGGTCAAGATTGCAGGAATGACAATCGTGATCACAAGTGGTCAACATGACCGGAATGATCTTACGACTTTGCCACACGATAGCCAGCGTACCAAAATGCTCAAAAATAAGGAGTGGTCAACATCACCGGAACAGGTGGTCAACTTGATCGGAAAGGGTGGTCAGTATTCACCAGAATATACACAGATCTAATTTTCAGCCAAAGAATGGCTGCTGCTTTGCTATTGTCGCGGCGATTAACCTATTATATCCCGGGTCAAATGAATAACGATTTGCTTAATTATAGAAGCTTAGTACTTTAAATTTTATAATGAGGAACACAGCCCCAAACTATCAGGTATTCTTAATATTTTCAATCGTGTTGGTAGGAGTTTTGCTGGCTAACTTCATAAAGTATCGACAGGAGCAACAACTATGGCAAAATACCTCTCTTGCCAGTGGACGTATTACTAACCTATCAGTTCCAAGGGGCTTCCAACAAGTTTTTGCAGATTATGAATACGAAATAGATGGGAAAGTCTATTCAGGAAGAGCTGGTATTAGAAGCAAAAACACATTCGGAGATCGGGATTTATTGAATATGACATTAATCAATAAATTCTTTCCGGTAGTGTATCCGAATGCCAATCCAAGTAAAAGCGAAATGTTATTATCTAAGAACCAGTACCTGAAATTCAAGGTAACTAGACCCGCCTCTCTCAAGATATACTTTAGGATAATTGATAGCATCTCGAATGTAATAAATTGAGGTCCTCGGCTAACCACTGCTTGAATGAAATAAAAGGTTTTGGCATGGGAATTCCTTTTGTGTCAATAGTTGTGAGGCTTGTCGTCGTTTGCGATATTGACCATCAAAATCGAACTCGTCATTTATGATTACTAGCGAGTTTGACAAATAGCAGCGTTAAAAACTGCTCAACAACCTTTACATCAGCTGCCAATGTCCACAACAGCAACTGCAGATATCCCGTCATTAAAGCAAATCTCGCCTAACTGACGCACAAAATTATCCAACAATGATAGATTTATACAATCGCTGCAAGTCGTAATAATTTCACTTCACAGAACCGAAGTTCAGTGGCTTTGTTTTGATCAACCACTATCCTGCTTTGTAGTATTCAGTCAAAAAGTTAATAAGCAGCGGACACCGTGCGTACTGTGCCGCGGTGAAGTAATTTGTATGTTGTTGGTGCATTTATAAGTCGGGTTGGCTTTCAGTGCTTCATCTATTCTTCTGGTTTACTCGGTTCTTCATTGATCACACCGTCAAGATTGTATTGGACTGCACTACAACCACAATCCGGGATAATGAACTATAGTATTTTGTTCAAGGGCAGTGCACTTTGTTGTTGAAGCTTCTCTCTTTGTTTGATATTGAACCAAGTACTTCTCCCAATAGTTACCGCTCAAGTTGCACTGTATGATGTTTCAGCATTAAATGCGCCCGAACCCGAAAGTTATCGGATGCACTCATCAATAAATTCCTGTCGTTTGTTTCTTGAAATTGGTATTTGTGCACCATTACTCATAACTACAAACCCGCCCTCTGTGCGTACAAACTCAATTATCTTCTTTGTATTCACCAGGAACTGTCTATGGGTACGGAAGAAACCTGATAAGTTCAGGATATCATCGATTTCAGCTAGGGGCTTTGAGATCATGATGGGCGGTTTTGCTTCTAAAAAAAACTTGGTGTAGGTGTTATAAGCCTCACAATAGATGATTTCATCTACTCTTTGAAACAAGTACCCCCTTGCATGAGGCAAAATTATACGCTCCAGCGCCTCGCAACTCTTATACGACTTCATGCCTTGTTGCATTACATCTACCTTTTCCTGGTATTTACGGCCTCCCTGCAATACTTTGACAACTGCAGCTTTTAGTTCATCGGAAATTATTGGTTTAAGCAGATAATCCAAGGCACTAAACTTAAAAGCTTTCAAAGCGTATTGATCATAGGCTGTAGTGAAGATAAGGCAAAAGTAAAGATCGCTTACCTGCTCAAGTAGCTGAAACCCATTTAACTTTGGCATTTCTATGTCCAAAAAGACGATATCCGGAAGTTCTTTTCGTATCAATTCGATGCCTGTTTCGCTGCTTATGGTGCTGCCACATATTTGAACTTCCGGACAATTTTCGATCAATAGGAGCCGTAAAACGTCAATAGCGTTTTGCTCATCATCTATAATCACGGCTTTGTACGTTTCTTTTCTCATTTAGATAGTTTTCTTGCAGATGAAAGCATTCAAACCAACATCGCCCTGATATCCTATTAAGGTTGGTCACAAAAACAGATGCAGGACCAACCTGCTAATTTCTAAAACTCTGCATATGGAGGACTCCGACCCGTAATCTTCGTCAGCAAAATATTCACACAGGTATTAACATGGTAACCCTTGTTCCTGCAGGTTTTTGCAATTGATCATACAGATCGTCAATCTGTACAGTTGTGTTGATCCCATATAGTTTGTTTACCACCTTGATCCGATCACTTGTGATTTGCAAGCCATACGACTTATGCGCTACCGCTGATTTGCTTTTTAATTCCATTGCCTTGGCACGCCCGATTCCGTCATCCTGAATAACAATCATTAGAAGAGTATCTTCTGGTTGTGTTATATGCAATTGTAAGTGGCCAATTACTTCGCTTTGCATTAGCCCATGCCAGATGGCGTTCTCAACATAAGGCTGGATCAGTAATGGTGGAATTTGTACGTATTGCGCATCAATGTTCGGATCAATGTTTATTGTGGACCTAAACTTGTCACCAAAGCGTAATTTCTCCATACCTATGTATATTCGAAGTGCTTCCAGATCTACCTGTAATGAAACTTTTGCCGACTTGCTGTTTTCGAGAGTTAATCTTATTAGCCGCGAAAACTGAACAAGATAGTCAGATGCTGTTTTTTTGTCGTTGCTCAGTATATATTTGTTTATACTATTTAAGACGTTGAAGATGAAATGCGGGTTCATTTGAGCACGTAGAGCCGCCATTTCTGTTTCTGCTAACTGCTTGTCAAATTCTGCCGTAAGTTGCTTCAGTTCTGCTTCCCGTTGTTTCGCCACATTTTCGCTTTTCAGTTGCTTTACGCGCAAAAAGTAAAACACGGTAAGAAGTGTGATAATGAACAAGCAGAACGCTGTTTTAAACCACCATGTTTGATACCACGCCGGAGTTATGGTGATTGTTAAAAGGATCTTAGGGGCGCCCTGCACGCCGTCATTGTTTGCCGCCTGCACGTAAAACGGGTAAGTTCCGGCAGGCAGAGCTGTATAGAAGGCTTCGGTGCGGGTGCCCGCATCAACCCAATCCTCATCCACTCCCTGAAGTTTGTACCGGTAAGTGTTGTCTTCTTCGGCGATATAATTGTTGCAGGTATATTTGATGCTAAAAAAGTTCTCATTACTTTTTAGTCGAATGTGCTGATTGTATTCAATGGTAGTACAACCGTTGAGGGGTTGGCCAGCTAATAGAAAGTTGCTGATCCGGGGGACTGGCTTTAACGGATTGCGTGTGATTGCGGAAGGGTCAATGATAACACCATCGTGCATCATAAATCGCCCGTCCTGCAGCGCAAACGGGCGGCTTGTAGCTTCCCAGTAGTAACCGTCCGCAGCATCGAAAACTTTGAAGTTTTTCGTAATTGGATCACCATGCGCTACTCCGTCAAGTGTTCCTAGCCAAAGCTTGTTTGCTTTATCAGCTATTATCCAGTCACAGTCCAGGTGAGCAATCGTCCTAAAAGTTGCTCTTGTTCCCGGTACCGCTTTTGTCATGCAAACTCCTGACCGTGAGGCTATATAGAATGTTTGGTCGGGACCCTCACAAACACGGGGTGATTGCACTCCGAGCAAGGAGGTTGTATCACCTTCTTGCGGCGAGTAGTGTTCAAAGATCTCTTTGTCTGGATAAAAGATATCCACTCCGCCAACCGTACCGCACCAGATGCGGCCATAACTGTCCCCGGCAATACGGACAACATGATTGTCCTGTGGAAAATGGGGGGAAGGCTCGGTTGTATTTGTCTTGTAAATTTTTACACTTTTAGTCTTCAGGTTTATTTTCACAAGGCCAGTGTTGGCCGACGTTCGGCGGCAGCTATAAAGGATGCTGTCGTTCTGCATTACGTTATTATATAGGTCGGAGTATTCTTGGCTGCCGCCACTTTGAGATGCAACTTTTATAGGTACTGGTTCTATTGTAAACATTTTAAGATCCAGCTTAAAGGCCAGAAAGCCTAAGACATAGAATTGATGATTACCAGCCGGGATGAATTGTCGTATGGTGGAAAGGTTGGAAGAAGCTTGAACCCAGGTTCGGCGAAGGATCTTATCGCCCTTTACTTCGAAAATCCCAGTTTTTCTATAGTCCGTTGCTGGTACAGTTGCCTTGACAGCCACAAGGTAATGTTCTACTCCTAGCTGATATAATGCCGTGATTTTCTTTCCGCGTAAAAGGAGACGTATGCCATCGGCTGCAGCAGAGAAACGGTTTGATAATGTGTTGCTTTTGAAAACGCCATTTACCCCGGCCAGCCATTGATTTGCACAATGGTCGACTAACGAAAATGCTGACTGTTTCAAAAAAGGAGGCGCAATTGCTGATCCCTTCAAATAGGAGTAGTGGTAAGCGGTTGCGGTTTGGCAGTTAAATTTAAAGCCATTATTGTTTGTGGTAATCCAGAGTTCGTCTTTACTTATAAAAGTGATGTTTAGGATGTCGTTACTAACCTCATCCGCCCGACCCGAAGTGATATCAAAATAGTGGTGATTCCATTTTCCCGTGTTTGTATTAAAGCAAAATAAGCCAGTACCCCAACCACCAAACCAAATACGACTATCATCATCGATATACAGCGTTACTGAATTGATAGTTGCCATATTTGGTGGCTTGTGTAATTGAGCGGCATCGGTATTCGAATCTGAATATGAGATTTTCGGCGCAATAAATGTCCAACATTTATTTTTTATGTCGAATCTGAATAACCCCTCAAGTGTATTCGTTTTGCCAACCGCCCACAATGTGCCATATTTGTCAGTTTCCATTTTTGCGATACTTAATGACTCGCCAGTGTAAACTTTGTTTTCTTCACTAAATACAAACGGATGTTGCAGGCTATGCAAGTGCCGGGTGCTGGTGTCAATCCGGTATAGTCCTTTTCCCATCAGCGAAGTGTACAATGTGCCATCAGATGTTTTTCGCACAAACCGTGTTTTAGGAGGAAACCGTTTGAACTGACCCGTTACCCTATCCAACTTCACTATCCGATCGCTCGTTGTGATCCAAAGGATGCCAGGTGTTTCTTCCCAAATCTCATCGATACAATTTACAGGGAGCGAAGCGTGATTGTTAGGGTCAAATCTAAAATGCTTTATAGCATTACCGGAGTAACTTAATAATCCGTCGGACTCAGTGCCGATCCATACTGTTTGGTCGCTGCCCTGGTAAATCACCTGCGCCCTCTTGATAGATAGATTATTCTCTTTCACCTCTGTAAAATTACCTACTAGTTGCTCTCCCGGACGGAAGTAAACTTTTTTGAATTCAAGGTTCTGTGCCTGGATGAAAGAACAATAGCAGAACATCGCAGCCAGCGAATAAAAAGGTAGGCCGTAGTTCCTGCAACTAAAAATAATGGTGTGTAAGCGGGTCACCGTTAAATTTATTGATTAAGGCTTAATTAAAGAAGAGCTACTTTGTAAATCAACCCTTTCACCATGTAAACTGTTGATTTAGAAAGGTAAGCTGCATTGGCGGTCTAGAACTCTCGGATTAAAAATCATTCAGGATATATTTCAGCCGAACTTATCTATACCCAAATTCAAGGCGCCGGGACCGTTCTTCGCATTGTTAAACCGACCATTTACAACCTCAATTGTACACCTCACTAAGTAAATCATAAAACTGCCAAACCGCAGTATAGGTTTACACTCGGGAACAAAGAATCATTCTCAAACAATTCAGATGAATAAACAAACACACTCACAGCTGTATGCAAATCTCAAGAGTCGTCCGCATACTAGCTGATAAGGAATCCTTTATGGAGCCTGGCTGAAATCAGGTTATATGAAACTAAAGAAAAGCTCTATTAACCGTACCCAATCTAATATATGCTCATTTGCATTTATCAAATTAAGCTCCTGAAGAAGACCAAGGCCCAGGAATTCGAACAATCTATCAAAAACGAGCTTTTTCCACAGGCTAGTCTAATATCCACTCGGCGAGGTGCAATCATGCATATACAACTTTTGAAGGCTGACACACTTAACCTGACCAGTCAATATCAACTGCTTATACATGGAACCCCTTTAACCCACGAGTGGGAAGAGAGGATCAAATCTTTTGGAGTAAAGACTTTTTCTGAGGCAACCTACAGCGAATGTGCAAGTTGGCTGCAGAAGTTATCTGAATACCCTGCAGAAAGGTCTTCATAGCAAGGATGAGAAAACAAGTGATCACAATGTCGAGAAAGAATAGTTACCAGGTAGCTTTCTGGTGCTCTGCTGGCGTTCAGTATTATGGGACATGGTACATAGGTTCCATTTTAATCCTTGCAATTAAGACCGATAGGTGGTGTCGGCAGAGGTCGGGATGCAGAGCAGACTTCAGCCAAATAACAGGTAAGCACTGTCGTATAAGCATTGGATAATAGAGGCGTTTACACGGCTTCTGATGAAGTTTGCGGTTATCATACGCATCATTTGCTGTCACGGCGCTTTTTTTATTGCTTAGCCATTTGTTACTTTAGCCCTTTGTCATACAATTTTTGACATGGAAGGGCATTTGGCATGAAGTAAGCTTAACTCATATTCGAATAAAATCATGGTTAGTGACTGATGCAAAACTCAAAATCTCTGAAGAGAACTTGGACCAGTTAGTTGCATTTCTGATCCAGGAATGGAGCTTTGATTTTGAGAAGCATAGTACAGACGCGTCAATACTGATTTCAGAAAACTTCTACTTTAGAAATATGTCTACTCAGATGAACATTGTGATCTTGAAAAAAGAAAACAATTCTATACTGATAGACATCGTAGCAGGAGGGGGTGCTGGTATATTCCATGTTGATCTTAATTCTGCAAAAGCGTTCGTTGACGGGATGTCCAAATTAGTCATGAAATACGCAAAGGAATATGGGCTTAATGTAAGAAAAATAACCCCCGCGTGAGTGCCGCCAGTTTTAGCTGAGCTGCTTTAGTTACAGGCTTTGGCATTTCCTTTAAGAATAGTTCATTATTGGACAATGTATGTATGTTGGATGACTACTTGTTCATCAGGAAAACTAATCAGTATTGCTGTTATTTAGTCCTGTCGCTATTTCTTTTCAATGGCTTCTAGCGATCGGGTTTATCGTTTCGATTCGAACTGCAAACGTTTTTTCCCGAAAGTTGGGAATCTTCAATCACACAAGCTATACGTAGCGAAAGTTGTGGCGAAGCGTGCATTGACACATTTTTTCGCCGAGAACGTTCCCTTGAAGTTTAGATAACGATTGTAAAATCAAATAAATGAAAAAGATACTTTGCACTGTTATTTGCATTTTAGCTTACACCTTGGTTTATTGTCAAGCCATAAAAGTTAACCCGGGCGCTACTGTTCCCGATTTCAGAACATTAAGTCCCGTCGCTACCGACGTTAAATGGACACTAGCTAATCCATATGGTATTCAAGTCGATGTGACTAAAGAAAACTGGCATGCAGGGAAGATTATTAGTGTCTTAGTGAATAAAGGAAATGGTATCATTGCCGCTTCTGAAACCAGTGGGGTCTGGTTATTATCAGAAAGCGGCAGTGCTATCTCTCTAAGCAATACCTGGGAGAACCCTGATGTGCAGTGTTTAAGTTTTGGTCCTGATAACGAGAATCAGGTGTTTGCCGGCTGTCGTAGATTACGGGGAACCAATAATATGCCGCTACTATATGTCACAGATATTTCCAAAAGTCTTCCCTTGATACAACCTTGGGTCGCTGTGCCCGTTCCTATTGAGGTAGGTAGTATATACCAGATAGCCGTTTTACCCGCCGATCGTAAAATAGTATTGGCGTGTGACGGAGGTATTTATTGGTCAAATATCCCTAAAACGGAGGGTGAGTATTTTTGGCAAAAAGCCACTGGTTTGCCTGACGGACCCTACTTTGGCGTCGCTTTGGGACCAGACAACACAGTTGTTGTTTCAGCGTGGGGTGCAGATTTGGCAAGGAAGCGCTATGGTATTTTTCACGGCGGTTGGATGAAACCAGGCTCTTTTCCAACCGCTATGATACAAACATTGCAGTTTAGAAGAGCAAAGATGACGCTTTTTGGTTTTACAGAGCAGGAGATGGGTAGGACCAGTATTGCGTCTTGTGAGACTCAGCCGGAAAATATGTATGCGCTTAGTACTGTTGATACCAGCGGCGCTCCAAACGCTGTTCTTCGTTCTCAAGACGGCGGTAAAACGTGGGTTCGTGTAGCTGGCAACCTAAGTTGCCCATGGGTAAAAGGCAGCAAAAACATTACCAATGCTGAAATAAGTGGCACGAATGGCGCAGGTGGGCCGATCCACAGAATAACTGTCTCAAAAACGAATCCGAATCTTATAGCATATGGAGGTTTATGGGCTTATTATTCAAAAGATGGAGGAACTAATTGGGAATTTATAGGTGGTTGTGATTGGAATAAACATCCAGGCTTACATGCAGATGTACATGAAGTTCATTTTGATCAGAAAGAACGCATGCTAATTGCGAGTGACGGGGGTGTTGCAATTACTGCTAATTATGGTAACACATTTAGTACCAAGTATAACGAGAAACTTGCAAACTTGCAATGGTACAGCACTTTTGTAACACGGAATTTTTATGGAAGGTTCGATGTAAGTTATCAAGAACCAGGACTCATAGGAGGTGGATTGCAAGACAACGGTAATTTGTATTCTAAGGTAGGGTCTAATCTTACTCCCTGGAAACAACTTGACGGGGGTGATGGGGGTGCTGGTATGTTTATCCGAACTGGTAATTTTCTTCGGGCAAATATGAACTCAAGTATAATGTGGTACTCAAGATGGGATGCAGCAAAGGGTGAACTTGTAGGAAGAGATGTCGTCCCCTTTAGAGATCCAAGAAAATTGCCGTGGGTAGATTTCAAACTAGTAGGGTTACAATCTGACATTGTTAATTCTCCACAATTCCGTAATGCGGCAGGACAGCTAATGTATGTAGTTGCAGGCCAAGCTGGTAAGTTATATGGTTTATTTGCAAATGCCGATGGTAGCGATCCGCATTGGGAACTCGTTGCTTCATGGCTTATAGACGATCATAGGATTGATGCAGTTGCTTCTGCTACCGGTAAACAGATATTTGTAGCTGTAGGGGGACCAAAAGGGCCAAAAATATGGCGTATTACTCCCTCGTTGGAAAAGATGTCCGATTTCGGTGGGGGCATCGGGGGTGGTTTTGTGTCAGGAAGAGTCGAAGAACTTGCCAATCTACCTAGTGAGATGATGCCAAGTCCCGGAGATGAAAGCCGTTATTTAACTTTAAACCGTCTATTTTCCGAAAGCGATCAAGTGCTCTATGCCCTTTACAACAGCTATCTGAGTGGTAAGGGCGGGGTATTGCAAACTTTAGATGGTGGATTAACCTGGAAGAAAATGCAAGGATTACCGGATGAAGGTTTTTATGGGTTAGAAACTGACTGGACTGTGATGCCTAATACTGTTTATGTCTGTACCGACAGGCGTGTTTATAGAAGCACCAATTCCGGCAAAACTTGGCTAGATGCCAGTCAAGGCTTACCGGAAAGACCACACTGTGCCGATCTAAGTTTTGTTAGAAATCCTGATGGTAAGCGCTATTTATATGTAAGCACTTATGGCTGGTCGGTCTGGCAAACTGAAATAAAATAGCGCAAGCTACCGTCGAAAGTATATAATCCTAGTCGTCTTTGCTTTAGAATTGTAGCACTATTACACTTCCCACGAGTAGCTGAAGATAGTGGCAATTTGAACACGCAGCGGATGATGGAGGTAGACCATAGTTCGGAAATAGCCTCTCCACTAAACAAACTTTTTCTCGCCATAAACAAACAAGCTTTTATGCACAATTAAGTTGTATCTGAGGCTTTGGTTTTATCGCACTTGCTTAATTCCTTAATTAAGCACTAACCCTTACCAAATGTTTAAAGGTCGTTACTTTCCTATGCAGATTATCTATTGGCATTATAGTTTAATACAAAATCATCTTAAGTTATCAAGATGTAGAAGAGCTATCAACTCATGGGGAAGAGATAGTAGACCTTAGTGCTGTACAAAGATGAGGATATAACTTAATCTAATGATTGATGTCGGATTTAGGAAAAAGAGCGTTTTTGTATGAAGGTGATAATAAGCCACGAAACACCGTGAATGTTCTATAAAAAACGAGAAATAGCTTTGCAGCATACAAGTTACTGCTTAAAGCGGTCAGTAAAGATCGATGTATGAAACCAACTAACATACAAAGGAGCGCAGAATAAAGGCGGCGCAGGAACTAACAATATGACTTGGTTTAGGCAATGAGAATTAGGCACAATAAGTCTTTCGATAGTATGGTAGAGGGAGAGCATAAATTGATAACCTGGCGACTACAACTGATATTCCCATTTATGAGCTTCAAGTCGGCAACGAAAACATGGTTAGGAACAAAAAAATATAGACGTTTTAATGGCAACAAGCTTTCTGTCGATAAGTAGTTCGCAATCCTTTTGTTCATAAGCAAGATAATCTTAGTTCGGTTAAACATTCCATGTTAGTGATTGATGTGTTTGGAAATTTACAGCAGTCTTTTTTCATTATCAGTTCTCATTGCTATAAGTCCTAAATGGAGAGCTTTCGGCGATTAAGCATTTGACTTATTTCAGATAAATTAGTTATAGCCTTAATTTGAATTAAGTCAATTAAAAGGAGTTATGCAAAGACCAGGTTTTGTTAGAAAATAAAAAAGACTACAACAAGCCTTAACCGATGCAGCGAAAAGCACTAACACAATGCTGTTACCTTAACTAGAGGCTAGCCAAGTCCCCAGATAGATTAGCACTGATTAGCAAAATTGCTTCATGCTCTTATGTGTATCTGTATATAAGCTTGATCTGTCTAATTAACTCATCTTAATAAACACAATTAATAATCAGAAGCAAAACGGAGGAAAAAAAATATGAGTTGGCGTAAATGGGAACCTTTGGGAGGCCAGATTATTGGACCCCCTGCCGCTATTGCCTTCAAAAGCCCTTTTCTAGATGTTTTCGCCCGAGGTATAGATAACCAGTTGTGGCAAAAAGCATGGCGGAAGGATCGCTGGGTTGAGTGGCATAGGCCTGATGGAGAAAATTTTCTTTTAGATTCTTCTCCGACAGTTGCCTCCACCGGCAACGATCTTCAAGTATATGCACGTGGAACAGACGGGCAGTTATGGGCTAAGGTATGGATAGATCGTCAAGGATGGCGTAGATGGGAGCCAATGGGTGGTCAAATTATCGGCGCACCCACTGCTATTTCTTTCAAAAACATCTTTATGGATGTTTTTGCACGTGGTATAGATAACCAATTGTGGCAAAAAGCATGGCGGAAGGATCGTTGGGTGGAGTGGCATAGGCCGGACGGAGAAAACTTTGTTTTAGACTCTTCTCCGGTGGTTGCTTCAACTGGAAACGATCTTCAGGTATATGCACGTGGAACGGACGGGCAGTTGTGGGCTAAGGTTTGGGTAGATCGTAGAGGCTGGCGCAGCTGGCAGCCTTTGGGTGGTCAAATTATCGGCGCACCAACGGCCCTGTTTATTGTTTCGTTTAAAAATCAATTATTTGATGTTTTTGCTCGGGGCACAGATAATCAATTGTGGCAGAAAGCTTGGCGAACTAACCACTGGGTGGAGTGGCACAGGCCTGATGGAGAAAATTTTGCATTAGACTCCTCTCCGGCAGTTGCCTCAACGGGGAACGATTATCAAGTATATGCCCGGGGAACGGACGGGCAATTGTGGCGTAAGGTATGGGTAGATCCACCACCTCTTAAGGAATTTACAACACTCTTCACTCTCCATGCCGACTCAGTTTTTGCCGGAGTCCAAACCTATGCAGGCGGATTTCCCGGTAGTCTTATTATGGCTGGAGAGATCAAGGCCATAAATATCCCTGTGCAGATCGAACCTTATACAGTGTCATTTCTAAAACCGGGATTCTCAAGTACTGATCTAAACAACGAGAACGCTTGGATAACGGTCGGTTCAGGAAGTAGTTTAACAGGAGAAAACCTAAAGCTTTTCCTGGATCCGCAAAGGAAGCAGGTGGCTGCACGTGCTGCCTCTTCAAAACAGATCGCTACACAACTTCTACTAACGGTAACGTACACAAGTAGGGACGAAATTCTTTTCTAACGTTTGTTACTGCTCGATACAAGAATCACGGTAAATTCTGGTGGCAGGATACGTGTAAAAACGACTCTACACTTCAATATGATTGCTGTCAGAAACCTGATGCGTTATTGCTGCATCGCAGTTTTTTTGATTGTACGATAAAGTAAGGTAGCCAGAAGTTGAACCAAATAGTTGATGGGTCTTTAGTTGGAATCCAAGCTGGAGCAGAGCGAACATAGAAACCTGCCAGCAGCTAAATTCAGCAAGTATAATTAGACTTGTGGCATAGAGAGTAGCGTAGAAGCAACAAAGGTCAGTGGCTAAGTACCTTTTTGCTCGTTTCCGCATGTAATTCACATCTTCCAGGGTAGCACCTATCTGTTTGTCTTCTTAATAGGTCTAATAGATAAGTGGGATCTGTGGTCTATATACATTTAGAAAGAATTATGTATTAATCCCGGATAATATTGGAAATGTAGGCTGTCTTTTTAAGGTTTGTACCTACTATGCTGCTTAACTGTTGCGACCCGAAGCCTGTGCTTGAAGAAAGGTTAAAGTACATGCGGAGAACTTTGTAATCAAACATGTTACTTATTTGAATGTGCTGATGCAATTTTCATTGGAAAGGACTAGTGATTTCTAGGAAGACGCTGAAGGTTTTATGGTATATGACTCGAAGGAAGGGGGTCATCAAGGCAAAACAGATTTCCTACAAGATTTGATAAATGATCTAATCTGCATGGATGTAAACTGCCATGAACTCAACAACGATATCGTCAGCTCAATTCAAGACTATAATATCGATAGCCGGGGATTAAGCAAGTTCTTGAGCGTATAAGTTTACAGTCCAAAACATTCGGATATTAAGTCGTTGGCGTTAATTAACATAGTTAGCGCTTCCTGAATTACCTGTTCGATTTTCAGACGCATTTTTAATCTTTAACTGTGGCTAAACTAACACTCATATTCGTAATCGTTTCGTTAATAAAAGGAACTTTGATGTTTTTAAATGTTTTGACCGGAGATTGGCTACCCATGTTTTCTGTCTTTCTCAGGTATTTGGTTCTCTTTACGTTGTTCTGGTTTATTGACCGAATCACCCTTTCAAAAATTGAGGTACAAATGAAAAAGATTACGTCGTTAAAATCTACACTTTTCTTATTCGGGACCTTTGTTTCTATTTTCGTAACCACTGGAGTATTTTTTTTTATTTACAATATCATATTTGACATAAACCCAGAGCCGGTGCCTGGCTCTATACTATTGCCCCTAATAGGAATTTCAGCTTTCGGGTTGGGACTTATTTTCATAAATGTCGCACTTTTTTTCAGACGGATTGCTCGGCATAATTGAACTACTGCCTATAAGGTGTTTATGTAAGGCTTGCTGAGGGACACACTTTCCACGAATTATCTTAGTTTCCCTCCTGTTTGCTGCAAGCTGTAGTAAGACACAGTCCAGCACTGAATCAAGACTGTTAAGTTATGCCCACCAACTATCGTAAATTCAACAATTGAAATCGTTTATCAATACATCGCACTATCATTTTTGGACCGATACACGCTATTCAAGAGCATTGGCTCACCAGGCAGATAACCAATGGGACAAAGGCACCTACGTTAGGTGGACTGCTATGACTGGCTGGAGCGTCCTTGAAATGCCTTGTAGTGCCACACTAGATAATGAAAAATTGGATACAGGTTTAAAAACGATGTTGTTATCGCTATAAATAAGAAGGGCTTACTAAACTTGATTGGAGCGGAGGAGTATAGCAAATCGTTAGTTCACTTTGAAATAAGAAAGAAGTATGTTCACGTCAACATACCTCAAAATGACTTTTTACTCTAACTCAAAAAGCGGATTGCGCTGTTTCCCTGATACCAGATCCTGTAAAGTCAATTTAAACGGTCGTCGACGAACTTGGTTCCATTAATTGTGTTCAGATAGCTTTGCGGCGTTCGGCTGTCAAAATAGAAATTATGGGTATTTAACCAAGGGTCAAACTCTTAAGGAGACCCCCAGTGCGTTAAGCCGTGCTTAAAAGGAGTAAAAAATGATTTCTTAGGTTCTGTTACAGTTTACTTGAATATATTTGAGGGTTTTCGATCGTCGTAAAAAGCCGGCACGCTCACATCTAACTAATTTGAGGTTACATTCATTAACGTGTGTGAGTGCCATAAGATGCTTCCAGCTTACATGAATAGAATATAGATAAGCCAGAATCTCGGTATTCTGAACTTGGACTAGGAACTTGGTTCAAGAATCGATTCTCCGAAAATAAAGTCTGTGGTATTTGCCTTGGCTACCGAGCAAAGTTATAGCAGTTAGGAGAATCTCCGACATCTTCTGGCAATTCTACCTTTGTCTCCGTGGAGTTGTGTTATTGATCTTATTACATCGCATCCGATTACATCCTTGCTAAGTGGTTTAAAAGTCAGACCTCAAGTCAGTACAACTATCTTCTATAGACGATTCAAAACAAAAAGAGGTCATCTGCAGTACATGAACCAATTGTATGGTTTACCCTAATGATTTCTTAATCTGTTTTTCTAAAAAAGTAATCTTTTTCTCCAATTCAATCTCTCTTGCCGTTTTACCCGTATTTTTAGATTGTACGTTTCGTGCCACTATCCATCTTTCTGATGGCTTAATGACACTTTCAGATAGTGCAGTAACAACCTCGGCAGTGTTCTCATATGTGAATGTTGGCAGAATGTTCTTAAAAGCTCTACGCATTTCAGACAGCGTGACATACTCTTCTTCACCATTAAGAAGAAGTGGTTGAATTGGCTTCGCGGGGTACCTTTCTACTACGCACCTCAACTCTTCTCTAATCATTGTGGCGCCAGATACATCAGCAATGATAAATCGGGCCATCCCGGCAAGTATCATCACCGTTTCTAAAAGCGACTGGTTTTCTGTATTCTCAAAATCAAAGAGAATTGGAACGTAATCATGGTTATGCAGTTCTTCACGTATACTATCTAAAACTTCTTTGCGAACTGGTGAGAAACGACCTAATATCAAGATAGTTTTTGAAGTAACGGTGTCAATGACATTCCTAACAGTTTTGTTGTTCAGAAGAAGGTAGATAAATTGGGCTACCTGAAGGTCATCTACAGTTACGGTCGGTTCCCCATCCGGAGTAATTACAAGCTTTGATTGATCCTTAGGCACACCCTGTAGGCCCCATGCTGAAATCCCATAGATTTTACATCCACTTAGAATAGCTTGGCTCAGATTTACTTCAATTAAACTTGTATTTTGTAGGTTGACCCCGCTTAGGTTGGCCCCGCTCAGGTTGGCGCTAATCAAGTCCGCTCCACCAAGGTTTGCTTCCCTGAGATTTGCCCCCTTAAGATTGACTTCTCGAAGGTTGGCTTCCCACAGACTAGTTTCACTCAGGTCAGCTCCACTCAAGTCCGCGCTTATCAGTTTGGCTCCGCTCAGAGTAGCTCCACTCAGGTTGGCTCCACTCAGGTTTGCCCCAGTCAGGTTAGCATTCCTCAAATTAGCATCCTTCATGTCAGCCTTACTCAAATTAGTTCCGGACAGGTCAGTATTTCTAAGATCAGCTCCACTCAAAATATGTCCACTTAAGTCGGTTCCGCTCAGGTTCATTCCACTCATGTCCGCTCCACTTAGTTTTCTTTCAAACAAGTCAGCTTCTCTGGGGGCAAATTTTTTTGAATTCGCGCTAGGTTGGTCAGCTCCATTCAGTATACCTGAACGAATGTATGCTCCGGTGAGCTCAACTCCAACAAAGTCGGCCTCAACTATATTGGTTTCAGTCAGGTGAGCTTTCCTTAAGTCAGTGTTTTTTAATTCGGCCTTATTCAGCCTAGTTCCAACTAGGTTCGCAAAACTTAGATTAGCGCCATTAAAATTCACATCTCCAAGGTAAGCGCCAGTTAGGTTGGCGTTGGTTAGGTCAGCACTACTTAAGTTGGCTCTGTTGAGGTCAGTCTCCAAAAGGTAAGCTCCAGTAAGGTTGGCCCCAGTCAGGTCAGCATTCCTCAATGACGCGTTTCTTAAGTCAGCCCTACTCAGGTTAGCTGTAGTCAGGTCTGCCCAACTCAGATCAGCTCCGCTCAGGTTCAATCCCCCTAACTCAGCGCCAGCCAGGTTAGCATTCCTCAAGGCGGCATTTTTTAAGTCAGCGCCAGTCAAATTAGCTCCAGTAAGGTTAGCTCCAGACAGCTGAGCATTACTTAGGTTGGCATTCCTCAAATCAGCCTTGTTTAAATTAGCACCATCTAGATCTGCTAAACTCAGATTAGCACCATTAAGGTTAGCTTCTCCGAGGTTAGCCCCTTTCAGATTGGCCCCACTCAGGTTAGCTCCATTAAGGTTAGTTTCCCACAGGTCCGCTTTACCTAGGTCAGCTCGACTCAAGTTGACATCTTTAAGGTAAGCTTCTCCGAGGTTAGCCCCATTCAGATTGGCTCCACTCAGGTTAGCTCCATTGAAGTTGGTTTCCCACAGGTCAGCTTTACTTAGGTCAGCTCTACTCAAGTTGGCATTCTTAAGGTGAGCTTCTCCGAGGTAAGCTCCAACAAGGTCAGCTCCACTCAGATTACTGCGACTTAGTAAGGCTTCTCTCAGGTTAGCCCCGCACATCTTAGCTTCACTTAGGTTGGCGCCGGTCAGGTTGGCCCCATTTAGATTAGCATTCCAAAGCTGCGCTCTACTCAGGTCAGCCTTACTCAGGTCGGCCCTAGTTAGATAGGCGCCATTAAGGTAAGCTCCACTTAGACTGGCTTCCCTGAGGTTAGCTACATCCATTTGAGCATCATTTAATTGCGCATTACTTAAGTTAGCCCCCTCACAATTGGCATCTCGAAGGTTAACCTCATTTAGGTTGGCTCCACATAAATTGGCTCTCCGTAAGTTAGCCTCTTTAATTTCTACTCTCACCTCGAGATGTTCGGTTCTCCAGCTATTCCAAGCTTCAGTACCTTCAAGGAGTAGCTTGATATGCTCTTCAGTTGCCATGTTAGTTCGATTGGGAAATGACATTAATAATGAATCTACAAACAAAATTGGGAAAATGGAAATGCCCTGATGAGCTTATCAATGATCTCCAGGAAATTGTTGTCATTGAAGAATTTAAAGAATATAGCTTATTTTAAGAAACGGGCAGGTCTCTAATGACAACAACAAAATAAGTCCTTGAACTTGCTTAAGAGAACAGGAAGTGTCCTGGTCTATCCAAATCTGAGTAAGAGAAACTTCAGGGATCATTTGAAGGACATCAAAGCAGGTTAGGGTCAGTGCAGGTCTTAAATGGAAATGGAAGGTTGGTTGAGCAGAGAACAATTGCAATTAGTTCTCATAAAAGTATCTTAATAGTAATTGTTCATTGCGTGCGCTGCCGTCGGGTATATACATTATCAAAGTAGTCGCTACAGGGGGAATGCACACTAGTAATGATTATACAGCATTAAGGCTATACTCTTATACTCGCGTAAAAGTTTGAGGGTGCTGAGATTTACGGCTTCAGGTGCTCTCCTTTCAAACTTGAAAATTACTAGCAGTATTGCCTTTAGCCTACACTAATCCAAGAATCAGGAGTCTACTTATTGCAATCTTCTGCCATTCCCAGGTGAGCACATTTGAGATCATGGTATTGGACTTACATGCCTGATATGTACGATGTAAGAGTCGCATGTATACCATAAATGCTTTTTCAGTCACCAACAAGTACCCGGTTCCTACAGTTTATTCATTTGGGCGGGACCTCGCAACTTCCGGAAACTTAAAAGTCAATAGGCTGTTCCATTTTTCTTAGCAGGTGGAGCTACAGGTTACCGCAATCTACCTGGCACCCGACATCATACCGCAAGGTAAAATTGGCGCGCGAACATCTGTTGACATCGGAGTGGAAAGTAGGTACAAAAGGGCATAGGGGAGTTGTTTTTTTAACGGTAGAGATATCTTGAATGTAGATTCCGGAACATTTTGACCCCGTGGTTCCGGCCAAGCTGACCCCCTCATTCCGGGCAAACTGCCCCCCCTTTGACTCATCTTTGTTTGGCACGGATTCCGGGGCATCTTGACCC
>NZ_SMSK01000030.1 GCF_004354985.1 Segetibacter sp. 3557_3
CGATTCAATGCTAATGGTAGTCCGGACTTAACCTTTGACGGTGACGGAAGGGTAACAACAGCGATAGGAGAGGTGGCTAATGCCACTTGTATTACAGTTCAGGCCGACGGAAAGATCCTTCTAGGCGGTTATTCGTCACCAACTTCTGGGAGCGCAATAATTGAATTTACAATGGCGCGGTATAATCCGAATGGCAGTCCTGATTTGGCGTTCGGTGTAGCGGGAGTTGTTATTACTCCTGGAACCCTTTTTACTTTTGGTCAGGCCATTGCTGTACAAACTGATGGGAGGATTTTACTCGTAGGCGGTAATCTTGCCCCCTTCCCGCCAAACCAAGGGTTTGTAGTGGCCCGGTACCTGACAAATGGCAAAGTTGATTCTTCGTTTGCAGGTGATGGTGTGGTTAACACAATAATAAACACTACTAACACGACAAACGATATAGCATATGGCGTCAAAATACAAGAGGATGGGAAAATTGTTGTAAGTGGAACAACAACTGGTAGTCTTATAGCGGCAGCTGTTGTGCGTTACCGCCCCAACGGAAACCTTGACCCTTCTTTTGGCATTAATGGCAAAGTCGTGATTGCCGGAGAAGGCTTTGGTCCTTTATATAAACTCCAGTTATATAGCAACAGGATCTTTGTGGGTGGCAGTAGCACGTTTAATTCTGGCTTTCAGATGTTAGCCCTTCAGAATGATGCGTTACCGCTTACATGTTCTAATGATACAATTGCCCCAACCATCATCCCCAAAAACACAATTTTATTTTTAGACGCTAATGGCCACGCCACAATTCAGCCGATTGATGTTATTCAAACCATTACTGACAACTGCCTTGTGAGAGGCTCTGATATTAGCGTTACACCGAACACATTTAGTTGTGCAGATGTACAAACCTCCACAAGCATACAATCCTTTTCTTCTACCTCTTCAGCAGGAAACCAGGACTTCTATGGTGAACTAGGTCTTAAATTTACCGTGGGTGCTGCTGGACTTGTGATTACACAGTTAGGAGCTTTCGACGACGTGGGAAATGGAATCATAGGTACCCAGCACGGCGGAGTCAGAGTGGCAATCTACAATCAATCAACTAAAAAGATTGTCGACGGACTTGACGTTATTGTTGCAGGTAATGCAGATGGCTTTTCGGGAAATTACCGGTTTAAGCATATCAAGCCTGTGACTGTGGCACCGGGAGACTATTTGATAGTTGCTAAAGGCTATAATCTATATGAAAAAAATGGCAATGCCGAGTATGGAGACGAGACCTACCTGGCTGGCAACTCCGCTGATGGCTTGATCACATTTAGTGACTCAGCTTACTGGGGTGAGAATACTGCTTCCGGTTTTGACTACCCAAAATATTCCAAGAACTTCAGGCAAACACCTGCCTACCTTGCTGGTAGTTTCAAGTATGTAGGAGCATCTACTGACGCCACAGATAAGATCGTCACGATTACGGCAAGGGATATTAGCGGTAATAGCTCCCGGGTCTCAGCGCATGTTTTTGTCAGGTATAAGGGAGCGGCTTGTGAAACACCGGAACCTTTGACTAACATCATGAACAGCTTTAGTTTAAAAAATGATATGTCACATCAGGAACCTAGTGCAATTACAGTTTTTCCGAACCCGAGTACAGGCGAATTCAAGGTCCGCTTCATGGTTCCAGAGTCTGGAAAAACCACTATTCAGCTGCAAGATGAAGATGGGAAAATGATAAAATAAAGAACCATCTACACGAGTAAGGGATCACGCACAGAAACGTTTCAATTAATGGGTCAGCCTTCTGGAATGTACCTCATCAGGATCACCAGTAAAACAGGAGTTCAAACCTGCAAACTTGTAATTAAGCGGTAAGTAAATAGTTTCTGAACAGCTAGTACTAGATATACGAACGTTTCCTCCCCCTGTTCAACGTGGCTTGGTGGTTTTTATAGCCGTCTGATGGCTGAGACCGACTTCTTCAAACATAGTGTTTGCAGGAACATAAGGCAAAACGATGGTCCTGAAACATTAAATGAATGGACGTCTAGATTGGTTAACAACTGGTTGTTGAGCGCCCAAAACGATGAAAGGCGAGGGAGACAGCAACGGACAAGAAACTAAACAAACTAATTTCGAGAGTTAAACGACGCGTCACATGCCTATAAAATCACATTCCGTCATGTTAAGCTCTATCAGGGTCTTTGGGTTCATAGGGGTCAAAAGTATCCGGGTTGTACATCTTCCCGCGGTTTTTGATATAGTTTCGATAAACGGGACTTTGTTTGGATAGCATCAGGCAGTCATAGTACCTGAAAGCAGTGGTTTTATAGTAAACCAAAGCAAAGGCTTGTAGTTCCCTCCATACAATGTCCAGTTCATAACTCTTGTGCTGCCTTACGCCATTTACACGTCGACCATTGTTGAGTACAATATGAAGTAGATAATACGGCATGGGTGCAATTTGCTAAAAAATTTAGTAATAACAAGCGCCCCGCCTTTTCTTTTTCTTGCTATGAATTTCCTATCCGCTTTGATCCATACTTGGTGCCAGGCGCATTGCGGCCGTGCTAGTTGGCAGGTGGACAAACTTTAGCATTGGACCAGTGTCACCCTTAAATGGAGCTCAATAATATTAAAAAAGGGAAGCTTTCGCTTCCCCCGTTCCCTAACCTATGGGAGGTTTTCGCCTGAACACACCATACAGTAGAAGCCCAACAGCAACAATAAACAGGATGGATCCTATTAGCACAAGCACACCAGAAAGGGTTTCCATTTGTTGAAGCCTCGCAAGCGTTCCAAAGACCGTCAGGGCGATGGATATTAAAAGCAGTGATAACCCGTATTTCGTTGTCATAATGTTGTTTTAACTTAAAGGCATTGTTGCATCGCAGCTACAAGCGATTGCAATTAAAACCGAAATGGAAGGATTTGTCGGTTCTGCTACGTCTTGATAGTGCAAAGGATTTGCAAGGAATATGGTGTAGTAAAAGGGAACTATTAGTGTAGTAAAAGGGAACATTGAATGTAGTAAAAAGGAGTTATTGTGTGTAGGAAAAAGGAGCATCCCTAGATACAGGTGTAGAAAAAAGGAACTATTTTCAGGTAACTACCAGCGATTTTGTTTTGTTTAGTTATTAAGAGGTGAATTACGCTAACCAGGGAGCTGCTATTTCAAGAAAAAGAGCGCAGCAGCACTTAATTAGTCAATTGAACCCGTAAAAGACTGTTAATAGAGTTTGAGGTATATGCCGCCTAACAGCTTCTTTTCGCTCTTAATGGCATGAACGGCACGCTTCCGATTATTTTGGGGCTAGATGCGCCTCTAATGCGCTGCATTTGCCATTCTCCGTTTTGACCACTGTGGTGTTTATGTTCAGAAGAGGACCGCTTACCATTGTTTCAACTTGGAGTGATCCGGGTTTAAGAACTAAATAGCCGGTTCCAAAGCCGCACTTTGAGTTATAGCACATGCTGGATGGCAGTATCGTGTAGAAAAAAGGAACTACTTATACTTAAGTACACTATTCTGATTGTAAGCTCTTTTACAAATGACACTTTGTAAATACTCTTGGGTAAAGTCATCGTGTAGGAAAAAGGAACTGTTTCGCACAGCAAAGCATTTCTCGATATTAGCCTGCTAGTCATTTTTAGTGGGCGAGAAATCCTTAAGCAAGCACTTGATTAAGTACGCTTGTTTGTTGCCAATTTCTTTACTGTTTTCCTGAACATAAGCATGAAGTCGTAGTACTTCGCTGCTCATTTTGTTGAAGTCAAACCTGGGTGTAAAGATACATTCAACCTGTGCCAAATGCTCAGCCTTAAAGCCCAGATGCCTGATTAGCAAGTCTTTGATATTGTCTGCCTGCTTAATCTTCATTTCTTCAAATTCAGGTGTTATCACCTTGAAGCTCAATCCTACGACTTCTTTCCCTTGTCTTTTTTCGAATGATTTTTCTTTACAGTTAAACCAGCATAGCGCTTTTCCTTCTAACTCTTCTTGCACCGGCACCAGGATGTTTCTTTTAATCTCCGCATACTTTTGATATTTGTCTCCAAGATCCAGCCAATCCCGAAACTCTGCAAGAGTCATATAAAAGCCGCCTTTTTCCTTCCAGCTTTCAATTTTTTTGTAAATCCGCGGTGTGTACTTGTTCTTTGCTCGGTTAACAACCTGTAGGTCGAAGCTCGTGTAGTTGCTGGGCATTCCTACCTTGTTGATGTCCATTTCGACTAACAGACGGGAAACCTCCTTGCTCATCTCAATTTTTATCTCCGAGTTTCTTGTCTTATCCATTGGCGTAACTACAGCCCCAAATAAGGTTAGTGACCTCATTTCTCTTTGTCCGTTATCTTTGTTAACCTGAACAATCCGAATGATCGACTTCGCCAGATTTTCTGCTGCTTCCCTTACATCAGGGTAGTGGTTAGGGCCAGCAATGTTCCTCATCGGAACCGTTATTGAGATCCTGTCCTCGTTAATGTCTTTAAAGAGCTTCAGCTGGGAGTAGTCTTTTCCGTTTAGACTTAACTTGATAGCTTCCTGGAGATTAAATAGCACGTAGTTGAAGATCTTCTCCTGAATCAGGGTGTAGTTGTACTTGGCATTGGTGACCCTGTTGGGAATGAACATGATTTCAGGCCGGATAGGTAAAACAACCTCTCGTTTTCTAATGGCCGTCTTCTTTACAACTGTTTTTACTTCCATTATTTTCTATACATTTTAAAGACAAGCGGGAGTACATAGCTATGCGGCACTTGTGAAGAGCCTTCTCCTACAATATAACACTTAGAACGAAATCTGCCCTGTCCCCGTGCAAATTTATCTAAAAGGAAAGCTACTATCACAAGGTTCTACAAGGTTGCGTGGTGTACAAATTATGTTTGCCATTTTTTTTAAAAGTAAACCAGGGGTGATTCTATATGCATGCTGGAAGCTTAGTAAGAGGCTTGTTACGCCTCTCTTGGTTACGCGTTTTATTTTGGACCGTTGGCAGAGAAGCAGGGTACCACACGGGAAACCACTAAGTAGGACTAATACAAGTCTTCCATCTTCTACTGACAACTAAATGCCCGGAAAAAGGTTTTTACTAGGCCAATATGACCAGGATCATGTCCAACGGGAAATACTTTGCTTTATGGTGTATACCGCTGCCTCGTGCAAGTTCCTGAATATTATGCTCCAGCACCACAAATTTACAATGGCCCAAATCAGTGATCTTGGATCAACATACCTTGATAAGGTTTGGTTTTAATAGCTAAATCGTTATTTCTTTCCATGTGGCCAGTTATCTAACAAACAAGATATGGAAACTTATAACGGATCAGGGCGAATCATCTCTCTCTTGACTTGATTTGGATTTTTCCTTCTCTTTCAAACTTTTGACTTCAATGTCCGCCTCTGCCAGCCGATTCCCGGTGTAAAAGGTTCCACTAAAAGTTCTTATTCTTAATGAAGAACTGGTACATCTATTGTCTTAATTGAAGCAAACCCAAATTTTTGATTAACAATAACTTACAGCCTATAGACATGGAATAAAATAACGATCAATCAAAAACACTCTAACAAATGGGTCTAGTACTTTAACGATTGGACAAGGAAACTTCTAGTGAATTTAAAAAATGTTGTGGAAAGAAATAACGAGTTCTAACACTGCCACTGATTGAGATGCCTCTTAGAGCACGGGTTAATCTTCAAAGGAACATAAAAAGCTTCTAAACCGCTCAAAGCTGTTGAAAACTAAGCAACGATGTAAACTCACCATTGCTTCACAAAGTCCTTTACTCCCCTCAAGTCCCCCATGCTGCGCTCAAGACAGGGATATGAAATAAATAATGGTTTACATTCATCTTACTAACAACACTTGCTGCTCAAAGCGAGGAGGATTTTGCTGTCCCCGGCCGAAGCATATAGTGCTAATCTCAAACCTGATGGCCCAGCCAATCATCATTCTGAGACCATTGTGTGGATATAGGAGGAAAACACCTGGATCTTCATGTATCCCGTGGTAAAGGGCATACAGGAAAGAAATAAGGACCTTTATACCTTTCGAGCCGTTCTGGCCCTTAATTCACTGCTCGAATACAGCATTGCAACTGACTATTCGCAACTAACCTCAGTGGACTGCCTACCATTTACTAACACACTGATCACGACAGTGTGGCTCCCAAGCTTGTATTAGCTTTGATATTGTTTAAAGTGCAAGAGAGATATGGAAGAAAATAACGAATTCCAGGCGGAGCTAGTCGGTTCTCCAGTGATTCAGTGCCAAGGTGCAGCGAGGTTCTATTGCATGAGATCAGCGAAACCATAGCGAGGCTAAATACAGGAAAAAGTGTTATGACTTGAACTCAGCTAGAAGGCAGGTTAAAACATACTCAGGAACACACTTTATCTGTGTTTTAGGAGAGGCTTTTGCAACTTTGCTGCAAGGCTTTCTTTACGTGGGAATAATTGTTATTATTGAGAACAAGATCGTTCAGTTTGAAAGTCAGTTTAACGGTGTTATTGTCCGAAGTAAACAAGTCTAACTGACCGATCGGCAATCCTTTCTCCAACAGGCTTATCTCTTTCTGCAACCTGGAAATAATCATTGTCAGAATGCGCTTCTGAACGGCTGTGTAGTCCCAGCGAGCCATAGTAATCCGATATGGCTGCCTGATCATCGTGTATTCAGCAGAAACACTCCGGTTTGCAACTACATTGGCCATAAGCTGATATTAGGGTAAGTCGTTAAAGTCTTCCATACTGCTCAAATTCGTTATTTCTTCCATCCTGGTTTTAGATACCTTTCTGATAACCTGAGGCCACTTTGACTATAAAAACGTGCTTTACAATAGTAAACCAATCAATTAATACTTCCTCAGGATGAACAAAAATTATTACAGGTTAAGAGAGCTTGGGACGAACTGGCGGGAAGATCATTCAACAGAAATCTTTGGTTTGCGTCCCCTTTTTTTGCCAGAAGTACTGGAGCTTGCCAGCGCGCTTTCCTGATTGCTCCTTTTTTCCAGGTCATATTGGACAGTAATGTTTAAGATGGCATTCTTAGAAAACACCTTCATGATCCCATCGGCGTAATCTGTAGTCAGATCTTTAGCTTTAATAACCAGTGTTGCTTCCATATACTTGATTGCAGTTGATAAGGGTCGAAATTAAAGCAGCTTGCTGACTTTTTACAATAATACTCGGCTGAAGCATAAAACTGCCCTAACGTCTCTCAAAGTAAGGGCAGTTTATAACGGTAATAGCGAGCTTAAGTATTGACGCGGCAATTAATAGTAACAAGTCTAGGTAAACAACTGCTCATTACACACGCAACCTATGCTCGCGAAAACTAATGCTGCGGGCTACATACAATAATTGGACGGATTGACTTCATTAGCTAAAGATCATTCCTTATTTTTTCTCCGAAAATGTTTCATTGTAGATGGTAAACTTAACTTCTTTAGGAATTCTTTCACCCCACGAACGACCCCATCCATAATGCGTTATATCGCTGGATGGGATGAAATATTAAATTTCACGCCTTTGCCAAGTGGTAGCAAGAACATCAGACAACCATTAGAATAGAATACGGCTTCTACCGTACTACTCACTTTGGAAAGGCATTTCTTGATACGTGCGTTTTATAGAGCAACATTTACACAATAGAAGAACAAAGTGCCGTACGGTAAGAGGAGAGGAGATGTTCGTTTGCCCACTCAGTACTCAGCAACTGACTTGGTCAACAATGAGACTAGGGAGGGCACCCGTTATCCTTGTTTACCTGAACGATCGGAAGAATCGACTTCGCAAGGTTTTCTGCTGCTTCTCTTACATCGGCGTAGTGGTTTGGGTCAGCAATCTTCTTCATCGGGACAGGTATTGAGACCCTGTCCTCGTTGATGTCTTTGAAACGCTTCAATTGAGAGTAAACTTGAAATTCAAACTCAACTTGATAGCTTGCTGTAGGTTAAACAGCACGTAGTTGAAGTTTTTCCCTTGAAAAGGTAGGTTGTACTTGGCATAAGTTACCCAGTTCGAAACGAAAATGATTTCACGCCGGGCAGATACGACTACTTTCCGCTTTCTTATGGCGGTCTTCTAACGATTTCTTTCACTTCGTTTACTGCCATTACTTTCTGTTCGTTCAAGTACAAGTTGGATAATGATAAACATCTACATGGCAGTTCTAGAAGGCTTCTTCTACAATATAACAATTAGAACTTGGACCTCTCCGGAACCAGCGCAAAGTTATTCAGTAGGCAAGCTGTTGTCACATGTTCTGTAGCCGGCACGCCATGCTTGATGAGAGCCAACAACTTAGAAGAATAATTTTTTTTGTACATCCGACAGTCAAGACGTTCGGGGTAACCAAATCTTGCCGAAATTTAGTAAAAGCCCTGATAAGCAAGATGGTAAACCCTTTTAACTTATCGAACATCCTTGAGAGAAACTGGCTATCGTATAAAAGAAATTGCAACTGGTTTTTAATTAAACTTGTTTTCAGCTAGAGGATTTGCTTTATGATAAAGCTAAGGCACTGATATTGGTGTAAAGCATTAGAAGTATTGCCTGATATGCCGGTTCGAGTCCTGCATCCTCCACTTATATCCGTCAGTCCAAAGACGCCATAATATACAGATTGACAGCCGCAAAACGTAGAATAGCGCTGTAAGGCAAAGCTCTTTCGTCAGAAAAGAGGTTCACAAACAAAATATACATTCGAGTATTACTTAATCCCCAGTTCATAACCGATCTTTATCTACTAATTATCTCCTTCTACAAGGCGCTCAATAAGAGCAATTACACTGATTGCCCAAACATCGCTTCAAAAGCGATTGATAGCTCAATAAAAATGGAAAGAAAGTTTTGACATGCACTATAAAACTCATAATTTAATGCACCTATTGGCAAACGCAAATAAACAGTTATGCGAAACACTGTTCTGTTCATTATTGTATATTACATATTCTTACTGAGCTCTGTAACTGGGCAAACCATAGAAAGTGTGGTATCAAGAAGTTTTCAACCTTTTGTTATTCCGTCAAGCGCAGCGTCTTTACAAGCTGCCAACATAATCGTTTCTGAGTTCAACAAGTATGGCGCTCTTAGGTGTTCAAACATCCTTACTTCAACTTTAGAGAAAAGGATTAGTGAAGTAAGGATTACGCATATTCCGGTGGTAAAGAAAGGAGCTGTCGCAGAATTTCTTGTATTAGTAAATAAGTTTAGCTGTGAAGTGATAGGAATGGTGCATAAAACACAAGTCGTTCGAGTCAAGAACAACAAGTGCAGTATTAACGACATTAAGTTGGAAAGTCCTGATCTGATCTATGATCCAACCAAGACAGGTTTTTTTTCAGTGAAATTGCAATTTTAATTAGCTATAAAAACAACCGATATACGATGAAATTCTTTTTTATCGCTACTCTATCTATTTTGCTCTCAGTTAAAAATACTTGTTCTCAGGTCAACAAAGAGTTTATTTTCAATTCGATATATGACTTGAAGGACGCTTACATTTCAAGGATTGATACTTTGGTTTATACAATCACGAATATTCAAAATCCTAAAATAGAATTTTATCCTCCGTTAAGAGGTTCTATTACTTTAAGTAATAAAGTTATTAAGTATGTCCCACATGAAACAGATGCACCTATAATAAATGTCAGGGTTTCGCAAGATGGTGGAGACACGGCTAATTATTCAATAGTACGCAATAAATACGAAATGGATTATCAAACCTTTTTAAAGCGTCCTGCTTCCGATGCCATTTCTAGAAAATCTTTCTATGATATTGTTATAGACTCCGTGAGCAAGGAGGATCAAGAACTTATAATAAAAGGAATTGATATAGATTTCACAAAGGGATCTGTATTTACAACTTATACTTACCAAGAGGGTGATGTTTTCTTTAACTATAAAAGAGTAAAGATTTATGCTAAAAACCTTACGTTAGGTACTGTGGTTAAATTTCCTGGAGCTAAGGTTGTTGTTTATGCCGACAGCTTAATTCTAGCTAATAAAGACAATCCTGTCGGCATAGACATACAACCACTAACGAGGAACCGTTTAGTTCGTGCAAGTGTATCTGAGAAAGCGGAGGGGGATAAGGGCGATACTGCAGACACTTTGTTCTTGTTTGTTAATAAGGTGAAGATTGAAAACGACCTACGTCACTCAGGATCGATGGCTCATTTAAATTATTATTTTTCGGCTCGGGGAGGAAGCGGTGAAGCGGCGCCAACAGGCAACCATGGCCAAGACTTTGATAGACTGCAGCCTTTTTCTGTTTCAAATAGCCTTGGAGCGACTGCAGCTGATGGGACTTGTAGATATTTCCCAAATCTGATAGAGAATCCAACTTTGCCTGTCAGGGATAATTTTATTTACCTTAATTATCTTAAAAAGGTCTCTACCACAGAAACAAGGTCACGTGGGGTACGTGGTGAAGACTATACTGTAGCATGTGATTATTGGATGCAATCAGTAATTGATAATTGGGGCAGAGTCTTCACGCCTGCTAGACTCGAAGCGGCGAAACCCAGACAGGGGGGAAGGCCAGGTGCTGGAGGAGATGGAGGTGTAATTGTAACAAATTCGCAACTAGTGAAAGACAGATCAACTACTCCAGCAGGATATCCTGGAGAGTCGGATGTGATTAGGAAAGGGGGAAAAGTACCAGCACCGACAGGACCTTTGTACTCATATACCTTTAGTGAAAAAAATGGAGTAGTTCTAAGAAGTGACTTCCATGAAATTTCTATTCCAAGGGAAATCTCTCTTAGTCCCCTCGCTGTAAATCCGCTAATAGTAAGCCATAACGGGTCCATAAACTTAGAGAACGTGTCAAATGGCAATAATATATCGTACATAACTTATGTCATTGATCATGCAGATTTACTTTACAAGTTCGGAAATCTAAAAGAAGCGAATGATGTTTATGATTACTGCGTTAATCATTACTTTTCCGATCAGAGTTTAGCATTAGACGCAAAAAGCCTTCAATATAAGAATTTAGCAATTTTAAATAAAGAGAAAATTAAATCAAGTCTTGATTACTACGGTAATCCTTATAGTTGGGTTCCACAGTTAAACTTCGTCACTAACTTTGATTTGTACCAAAAAAATATCGAGAATTCTTTTGAGGCTATCGCGAGTTCAATGTATATATTGAAGATGCACAAAGGTCATAATGCTAAAATAGAGGATTTAGAACAGCAGTTGAGTTTGCTCCGAAGAAATAACGAGTTTTACCAAGAGAAAATAGCCACTATCCAATCAGAAATGCCCCTAATAGAAGCGCAGCTACAACTGCTTAAAATTAAGATTGATGACGCTGACGCCGAGTTACGACGTTTAGAAAACGAAATTTCAGCAATGGCAGAAGGGTCTGTTAGAGAAAAAGAAAAGAAGCATAGACAAAAAAGCTTGTTAAAGGCCGTCACTACTGTTGCAAAGGTGATTCCTGTCTATCAGCCAGCATTAGGAATGGTGGCTACAGGGGTTGACGCGATAGCTTTAAGGGAAGATAATACATCGTTTATAGATGTAGTTGGCAGTGCTGTAAGCGATTATCAAGACATGAAAAGTATACGAGAAGGGCTAAGCAACAATCTCAGAAATGCATATTCTTTAAGTGTTAATAGCACAGGGAATGTTAATCTTCAGACTCTTTATCAAAACAAGCAACAGTTAGTCTCGGAGCTTAAACCAGTATACGAAAAAGTCACGGAGATTTATGAAAGAATTAAACCAAGCAAACTCCCTGCCAACCTATATGAGGAAGAACTAGCTCGAATTAAGAACGAGCATCCGGAATACAAAAATATGATTGATAGTATTGCTGCATTAGGAAAAATGAACAATGAAGTAAGTCAACAATTAATCAAGTTAGCCTCTGCAATAACAGAAGCATCTAATTCTATATACAATAATGTAGATGCTATCTACGGGATTAAAAATGATTTAGAAATTAATAAGAGGATAAGCCCAGAAACTATTGATTATTTAACAGCAATAAAAAAAGATGCAATCGAACGATTGTTATATTACCAGTATCTATTTGGTAAGGCCTATGAGTATTTTTCGCTTAAACAATATGACGGTTACAAGAATACTATCAAGCTGCTACATAATGGTAAAGAGTTTGAGAGCTATGCTGACCCTAGCACTATACTGTCAGCTATCAAAAACTTGTTTAACAATGAACTAAATGCATCAGTTTCAGGCATACTTGCCAAACTCAATACAGATTACGGCGCGAACGTTCAACAGAAAGTAAGAATACGTATTATCGGTTCTGATCTAGAAAAGATAAATCGAGGTGATACTGTTTCCGTTAATTTTTTCAGAAATCCTATTTACAATGTCTTTGAAAATCAGAAGTATGATTATGCGGATATACTAATAAAGGATGTGACAGTTGAGCCGGAGTATAAAGCTACGAACATTGAATGATGTAGGTTTCGCTTCTTCTAACGTTTATATTAACCATGAGGGAGTATCTTATAGATATGATCATAACAAGCGCTACATATTTCATCATCAAAGTAACAAAAACAATTTATCTTATCAGTGGGTCTCTATACATGACTTCATAAGAAATGAGACCCCGCAACAAGAAGTAAATTCACAATTACTTAATCTCCTATGTCATTTTTTAACCAAAACGGTAGGCTCGTGCACCCCTAGCATCAACACTGAAGTTTCTTTTGACTCTGACTTCAGATTGTACAAGTTGGATAATGTGCCAAATAGAAACATGGATTTGAAGAATCTTTCAATTTTATTCACAGCTGCAATCCGGAAAAAATCCCCGCATGAGAAACTTCCTGTCATTACTTTTTATCCTTCAGAAGGTCTTACTCCGAATATTCAGGTCGTTTCAAACTATTTATCAACTTATTTTAACGGCTTCAAAATGCTCACTTTTCAGCCCGGAGAAGTTATCACTATCTCCGCAATCAAAGAGGTAGGAGGTAAAAAATTCAGTTATTGGAAAACATCTTCAAGTACAAACACTTTCAATACCTCAACTTTCGATTATACTGTTACTAAAAACCGTGAGTTTTTTCAACCTGTTTATGAATAACCGCGGATTTCTAAAAATCATTCTATAAAGAGTATTGCGCCTTTGTAGATGTTCTAACAATACTTCGAAATGTATTTTCAAAAAAGGTTGAATGTAGAGCATTATTCCAGTGTATCCGTAATGATTTGCTAAATTTGTTGATCGGCATTGTTTTGGTACGTGAAACTTGTCATGGTTTTCCTAGCGAGATTTGTCTACACTATCTCCCAAAGTTATAGGTTTGTCTTCATCGATATTACTTTCTATAGTTGAGGAATCTCGATCAAATATGTGACAGGCCAAAGAAGTTACAGGCCTTTTAAAGGTATAAGAGCGTGATTAGAGAGGGCTTCAACCATTCATTTCCTCTGACAATAATTCATGTGATAGTTGTGAATACTTACTTGACACTGGTAGAGTTATTTCTTTGTATGCCTCCGAAGAGTCCCGGCCTCGATATACAATAATTTTTTGATCCCTTTAGCGCTGTACTCAACAACCTGTTGCTTTCCCACTGTAGATTTAATCACTTATGTTACAAAGGATTTGCACCTTATCAGTTCAAAGTTCGTTATCTTTTTACCCGATAGTAAATACTATTCAGAGTTGTAAATCCTTCCTTATCAACACCGGTCAACTCTTAGTCCGCGTTTCCATTGGTAACAAGCAAAGATCAATGCTTGCTTTACACTAACAGATCAAGTTCGGAAATGATTATGCCCTGTTAAAGTAAATCTCATCGATCCGCTAGGTGCTTATACAACTGCGGAGAACCATCACTCGGGCAATCTTCGGATAATTGCCTATGAAATTAAGATTGACAATAAATGGACGCTGCCACACAATAAACACGTGAACACATCCGCATACGGCACCGAACTGTTAGATGCATAAATGGTTGGACCAAGTACGGCCATAATAAATGTACCGAAAGACATTCATTGGATAAAACATAAAGATATCACGTCAATTAGCGTTGAAGAAAACCAGAGAACGGTTTCAAACGACGTTGACGCAAAAAAAGTTTCAAATGCTTGCATTTTAAACTGCCAACCACTATTTTGGTATTGCTGTCAAAAAGCATGAGCAGAAAGTATTTCAATAAAAGAGGATCTAACAAATTCTGCCTAGCGGTATACTTTTAGAATCAAGATCACTTATTTAGCAGAATGCTAAATCGTACATAGGCGCAATTGTCTAAACGGAGCCTTTTTCTTGATTCTGAATTAGTAAAATTGTTGTAAAATAAAAAAAGCAGCCTTTAGATCTCGGCTCCAACATTCTAGGTCGCTACTTTTTCCAAAAACGATCAAAATGAATAGGTTTTGGCTACTAATTGTGATTCTAGCTTTCTGTAGGTGCAATTCAGGCTCCCATACGGAAGTACAAAAAGACTCCTCTTCGGCAACTTTCGGGGACCCTATCCGCCCCGTAAACGATACTACAAGAAGTATGATTATGAGCTGTGCTGGTTCAATTGGAGATGTTAAATATTCCATACTGAGGTACGAGGATTTTCGCCATGAAAATGGCGATTGTTGGGTACCGATGGGGCAAATATCAAAAGCCATACTAAAGGAAAGTAAACTGGCTGGCCTTGTGGACTCAATTCCAGATGCAAGGGGTGTATTTATAAGAGGCATGAATGAGGGTCGTAATATGTCAGAAGGAGACGCAGACGGAGACAGACAAATTGGAAGCTATCAAAGAGACGAGGTAGGCAGACATGGACACGATCTCCCGAATGGATTACACAGAGAAATGGATCATGTTTGGTCACTCAATGGTCCCGGTTCGATTCACCTTGGCCCAAACCGGGATCGAACTGCAGACCATCAGGGGACAGAAACCAGACCACGTAATATCTGCCTCTATGTTTACATCAGGATAAATTAAAAGGTTATGACTTTTAAGTTACGACTCCTATTGGCCTTAATTATCTTAATTGGCGTATGTAAATGTAGACCAAAACCTTTTAAGGATGATCCGTCGACCCTTTTAGATAATTATTATTATAGTAACTTTAGTATAGCGCATACCTCAAGTGATGTTTTAAGGCTATTAACAAATGATTTAGCGACGCAATATAGGTACTCCGAGATAAACGGAAGACTGGAACAAGATATAGCGGAATGCAGGGAAACCATCAGTAATCCGGAATTCGTATCCAAGTACTTAAATGCCTTTCAAGTTGCATTAGAAAAAGCACAAACCACCACCAGCAACTTTCGAAACTACTACGAAATTGCAGCAATGTTAGATGGATCTAACTTGCCTGTTTATACCAACTATAGTTACAAGCAATTATCGAGGGGCATAAATGGATTTATTCCATCAATCATACAGACGGCGGCTCTAGGGGTAATCGATAGTTTGTGTGTCGAAGTTCTTGGAACGGAATTGAAGAACGAGGCAAAGACTTTCATACAAGATAGAGTCGATTGTTTATATACAAAGAACATTGATATCTTAAACAAAAACAAATCTGAGTTTATAAAGATTTTCGCTGCTAAAAACAACGCAATAAGCCCTATAAGAATAGATTCAGTAGTGGGACGTTGTATTCCCGAGTATGCATATCAATACATTCAACAACAAATAGCATCCGACGGTAATTGGAAGGCATCTAAACTGTCTACAACGGAGTATAGGCAAAAATTGACCGCTTTAGATAAAACCTTTAACAAGCTTGAAAAAAAAGCTGGTGCGATTACAAGAGATCGTATCGACAGCATTTCGAAATCCTTCGGGAACTTAATTGAAAATCAAAAAGAAGTATTTTCGGTCTTAGATGACCTTACGGGCCAGGCTAATAAACTAAACTTACAGTTAGACTCAATTCTTTCTGAAATTGAGAAAGCAAGCCGCCTGCCAATAATGGCCGGAAAAATAGATGAACTTAAAACAACATATTACAAATATTCCAAAGCATTTCAACTAACGATCGAGCTTGTAAATGATTATAAAAATGGGACGCTTAATGTTGAACGTTTTGCAAAGAAAATTGAGAACAAATATGTAAAAGGAATCTTGCAAATCAACAATAGCTATAACGAAATAACAAGTGCTTTAGGCAAGTTGAAAGATCCGGATTTTAGTACAGTGCTGAGTGTCGCAACGGATGTTTGTAATAATTTGGAAGCCTCTTCAAAATCTCTTGAGAATTTAGGTCTTTTAAAGAATAAGGACGCCAAGAATGTAGCGAAGTTTTTAAAATATCTTACTTCAACTATTCAGATTGGTACTGGTATAACAAAGATGTTTAGTGGAGATCCAAGCGGAGTGATGAATGTATTATCAGGATTGTCTGGCATTTTTGGACGTAAGAACCCCAGCAACACTCCAGAAATGGGGCTAATGAAATATATGGAAAGCCGCTTCGATAACATTGACGCAAGATTGAGCCAAATTGACCAGAAATTAGACACGCTGACAAATATTACAATAGGTCTGTATAAAGACATGATGCAGAGTTTTGAAAATGTCTACAACATCTTACGAGCGACAAACGAAAGATTGATTACAATTCAGGATATTGTTACTGAGATCTTAAGAGGCGACTATCGGTTCTGTCATGATGCGTATTTGATCGCAATTGACAACAACTTTGAATACAAAACTTTCCAGAACTACACAGATCATTATAACTCCTCCCAAGAATGTTTAAGAGGACTAAATCGGTTCCTAACCGCCGACAATCAATTGTTCTTCCAATATAAAGTCAGCGCGGGGCCTTCTGGAAACAGAAACTATGACGATTATTCAACTAATTACATTGACAAGGTTTATGACCCCCTTATAAGGTTATTTGAAGATCAGGTGCCTGGTGAAAGGATTAAAGAATATGCAATATGTTCCTTATTATTCCCTCAACTTAATTACACTTACGGAACGGTATCGCCTTTTTCAAGGATAAGGGAAGCAAAAAGAGAAGACCAGCACATTCTTGAACAGAAGTTTATTGATGAAGCACTAGTTCGAGGAAACTATATAAACTATGAATTTTTGGATAGATTCTCAGAGATATTTTTGAAGTTTTCCACCTATTTCGAAATAAAAGGGGATGTTGATTTCAAGCCTCTAAGTCTAGGTGATTACCTAAAGTTAAGCCCAGAAGCAAAAAAAGATAGAAATTCAGTTCTACAAAGAAAGCTAATTAACTTAGGTGACCTTACCAACAAAGCTTTAGTACAGCAGTCCTTATTGTCCGGAAACTTCATCCTAAACTACATTGGGAGCTCTGTTAAAAGTGAGGACACTAATGTAAGCAAGCTGGCGTTTACTGCGATGAAATATAATGCAATGTTAACTCAAAACTACATCAAAAAAACGTTTAGAAATGAAGTTCTTATTAAAGGTAAAGATTCTTCTTTTTATAAGAGATACGTCGACATTTTTTTGAGCACGGTAACTGGATCACCCAAGAGAAAGGATGTGCCAAGTAGTTTAGTCAAGCAATTCAACTTAGAGGTTCAAGCTAAAACAGGAATGTCCGACTTCTTCAAATTGAGGTATGAGCCAAGTTCAAATCAGCTGTTGTTTGATGTCTTTGCCAACAAGTTTCCTCATGACTCCGTTACCATTAAGGCTTTGGAACCGGACTTTTTTCTCGATGATAAAATGTTACAAGGAGCAGGCGTTCACAAAATGTTAGCACTTCAAGAAAAAGTAAGACTTAGGCTAATGGACTTAACTTTTGTAAACTACCTGCTGAAAGCAGATCCAACCATAGATGAACGAGTTGTTAAAACGCTCTATCGCCCAGATAATTACAAGGTGGCCAGACAGTAGCCTTAACCCCGGTACTACAGGAGAATTATAGCGTACTTGAGTCTAAGCAAGTTACTCAAGAGGCTCTGCCTTTTTGATTTCAAAGATGAATAGCAAACGTGCTACTAAAAGCAAGAGTAGGATTCTTTACAGGATCAAGAATTAGCTGTAATAAGGTGTTAAATATGTAACTTATCAATTCTATTTTCTTAACCTAAGTTCAATGAAGCAACTATCGCTTTTTTATTCAATAATAATTCTATTATTAAGTTTCGAAAATGGCTATTCTCAATGCATTGGAGCGATCCCGAACTCTGATTGGGATTTACTTATTAGACACAAACCGGAGCTTTCTATTTCAAATGCTGCAGCAGCTAGAAATAGACCAGTTTTGTCGATTTACAACGGCATAGGTGATGTTAATCTTGACTACTGGGCAATAACAATATCCAAAATGCCTATTGTAAATGGGCGCAGACTTACAGCTGAGCAGCTTCTTAGCCGAATTCGAGGTCGATTTAGTACCTATATCGACCGAAGCTTAGCAGTCTTCAGTCCATCACAACCGTTAGATGAACCTGCTTGGAGGGCCGGGACCGTGGGGGCATTGCTTACTTTTACTATTAAGGTACCAACGATCCCGGGACCAACTTCCGTAATTGCACCTGTAATGCTATCAGCCAGCACGCCCACTTACTGGCGTTTCGTAACAGTAGGGCAGCACCCTGTGAGCGGTTCTAGGGAATTTGGCATTCGTAATCTTCCAGATGGTAAATGGGAGGTTTACACTCGCGGAGCGGACCGAATTAGCTCTCGCCATTCGGTCCCGATGACTCATATGATATTTGAAGGAGGTGATCAAATATGGGAAAAATTTCAAGACAAGGTGGGTCAAGATATAACTTCAATCGGTGGTGAAGTCAGTAACTATCCAGAGACCCATGGACGGTATTGCTGGTCAAGTATAATTTCTCGTATACCTCTACAATAATTACAAAAGCCAGTTTCTTAACCAATGCTCCGCAGGCGGCGCTTTTTCACTTACATTGTAGTTTAGCATTTTATTTCAGCTCGCAAGACCTCAATAAAGTTTAGTGCTTTTGTGTTCTTCAAATTAAATATTTCTACAATTTATACGATTAACAAAGCCATCGATCTATCATACGTACTTCAAGAAAAGATATGCAAATTCATATAACCACCAACGCGCTTCTTATAGGAATTTTGCAACGTTTTAAGCTATTGATCACAGAAACAGGCTTATGCTTCTTAAAAAGCCAAAAAGAACATTTCTCCGCAAGCAGAGATAAAGAAGTGAACAAAGCCCTCCAGAAAATGATAGTTGCAGAGTAACACAGGTTCCCCGAAAGGTATGTGCAGCATCGAAGCTTAGCTTACGGTAGCTTTGTGAAGTGTACCATACCGATAGGAGCGAAGGGTAGGAGCAAGCGGGTAAAATGAAGGCTGAATTGACAGGAGTTTATGAACTGATCTTTGCTTATTTGAAGCCCTGATAGGGTAAGCGTCCGGAACAAATATCTGTCCAGAGAACAGCAGAAGAAACCTTTAGATGGTCTAAAAGAAGTTAAGGCGTACTGGCCTTTGTACTTTTGGTGCAAGAGCCAATCACTTCACTCTGTTCTGGCCACCTGACACTTGACGGCTGCAAGCATTGCCATTGGCCAAAGACAGACGCTCGCAACTTAACTGGATAAGAGGCTTTAACGTATAGTTTCATTGGCGGTCTATTGCGGCTTTTCTTTCCATACCTCAGTTATATCGATATCTTTTAGGTATTCATCCAGTGGCCCCGTATTAGCAAATGAACGAATTTTAAGAAGTTTACTTTGTTCCACATCGTAACACACCTCAGCATAAAAGCTCCCCATATGGAACAGTGTATAAGTAGTCGCAGCTTCGTTTCGTTCACCGATAATTACACCTCAATTGGCAAGTAATAAGCTTTTACCTGCCTGGTCAAAGTCGTTAAACTCATAAAGGGTCATAAGTGAAGGCCATTTTTGCTTCTGAATTTACAAAAACTTTTCTTTGTGTAGGATTGCTATAGGCTTTTAGGTATATTATAACCACCGTAAATACGTGTTATCAGATGCATCCAATTAACTACACAACCGTTTTGAATGCCTTTCAGGAGCATGGTAGATTGTCATTCTTCGACTTTCGGGATAAGGCTGTATTCGAAAATATTGAAGGCGACAACCAACGAACGCTGCAGCTAAGGATGGTATTGGCTGAGCTGAAACGAAGCGGAGTAATTGTAACAATTGATAGTGTAATTCCTCAATGGGAGTTAACCAGGTAAAAGATCGTAAAAGAAGAGGAGTGAGTGTATACGGAGTAGCTAAACCATCAGTTAAGGTACAACAACTGTAATCGGTTTTGCAAGGGTTTGGCGGGTATGTTTACTTTGGAAGCCAGCCAGTACTTATTTGTATTTTCTATAATACTGGCTCACCGCCCGAACTAAAACCTGAAGCTTATTTTGTAGTTTCGCTACTTTCTTAAATCCGGCTTCAATGCCTTCCCGTGGGTCTCTTATCTGCAAGCGTTTTAGGAATTCATCAGAAGCGTTCGCGTAGGAAAAAATATGCTCGAAGTCCTCAGGACTGTACCACCACCGATACTCATGATCGTATAGCCACGGGTGTATCCATGCTAAATGTTTTAGTAAAGCTACAGAAGTATAAATTAGAAAAGGGGCTATAGTAGCCCCTCATCTGCGAATGATAGATAATTTTCGGAAGTGATCTAAATGAATAGCAATAGCGGATACTCTTCAGCGGTGGACAAGTTAACTATCTATGTTAGGTACCTCGTATTCACTGTCAACAACCCTGTTTCGACAATGCCATTTGTCCTGTAGCAATTGGTGTTAAATTCTTATTTTTTACCACAAGCATCAACCCGGCTTGGACGGAGGCTTACTTTGCACCGTTGTATGTTACCTGAAACCCTGCTACGCTATAATTTATATCATTTCAAGCTGTTGAAGGGTATTCAGATTTTTGATTCCCATCTACTGCCCACCTATTACTACTTACATAAGTACAACAATTGTGTATCGTTAGGAGCGAGCACTTTAGAGTAAGACCTCCTAAATAGAGTTGACTTATCTAGTGGGTGTGACAGGAGGAGCGGAAGGAGTTAATGGAATGATTGACGGCATGGATTTGGCTATCCGTTTGCCAGTAAACATTATCTCCTCACCGATTATATCTGTCCCCTGCATCAGTTTTTGAGCAGTAGATCTTGTACCTAAAGTACCTTTTGCACCTACTTTAATATTACTTTTTGCCTCTAAAGCAGGTGTACTAGCAGCGAGCTCAACCGCCGATTCAACTGAAACTTCTAAACCTTCTGATTTTTCGGTGATATTCGTGGTCGCTTCACTACCTTGATACATGCGAACCAATTTATATTGAATATCTTCTGTTTTTTGAGTCACATTAATGATATGGGTATCTGAAAACGAGGTAATTGGAACGGCTTGAGTAAAATTTCTACTAGCAGTCCATTCAGAAATTTGAATATCGTTCGTTCCAGCAACTAAAGACTGCGGCAATTGTCTTATGGTTCCTGTAATGGTGATTATCACAGAATTTTCACCAGTTTCGAAAATGTTTTCCTCAACAGTTAAATCAACACGATCCCCTATATCTGACCGGCTGGCACCGAGAATTGTATTATATAAGCTATCTGCTACCTTGGTTACTCCTGAAGACATTAACTCGACATGCCAATCTCCCATCATTGGATCGTTTGTATCATACGTAAAAATGAATCTTAGATAACGCGTTTTCTTTGAAAGTGTGGGAGTCCGTTTAATGGGAGCAGCTGTCCGAGTTGTTGGCGGAGGTGTCGTTCCAGTCGGAGGTGTTGTTCCAGTCGGAGGTGTTGTACTAGTCGGGGGTGTTGTACCAGTCGGGGGTGTTGTACCAGCGGAAGGTGTTGAACCAGTCGGAGGTGTTGTGTTAGTCGGAAGTGTTGTATGAGTGGGAGGTGTCGTATTAATCAAAGGAGTTGTTCCTGATGCAGGCGTTGTCGCGTTTTTCACTTGACCTGTGAGGAGTTCACTAATAAGAGTAGCTCGTTGATCATCAGGAATTTCCTTAGCACTACGTATTGTGTTCAATAATCCCGCTGTCTGTGCGTTCTTCAATCCTTGATTGGCAAGCTGAGTTGCGTTGTTCGAGAGTGTCTGTAAAAAGGATCCTAAGTCCTTGATTCCCGACATATCTCTAAAGGGTCCAAGCGCTGATAACACACCAGCTGCCGAATTCAGCCCGATGGGATCTGGTAAACTTGGAGGATTAACTATATTAATTAGGCTTGCAGGGAAGGATGTAGGTGTGGTTGCTCTCGTCGGATCTAAGGAACGAGTATCAGTACTAGCGGCAGCAATCTCTGGCGTGTCGTCCGGAATAGGTGAAGTTTGCCAATCCCAAAATCGAGTGGGATCAATTATTTCAGATGCGTTACAATTACCTAGTTTAGCTTCTGCGAAGACTCCTCTAGAGGGGAGCGTTAATATCTGCTCTGCAGACTCATCAAACTTTTGATTTACTGATGCTAATTCCTCGACCTCAAAAATTTCTTTGAGCACCGATTCACCACTAAGAGTTATCGGCATAGCCATGTACCCGTCTACATAGTCGATCAGGGTATTATCTACCATGTCTAATAAGGTAGTGCCCATAATTTCAGTGTTCAGCCATTTAGCTCTGTTAGCGGGAAGTTCTTTTCGTGTAATTGCCTCCCAATAATAACCACTATGCTTTTCTAGATGATTTTTCAAACGCCTTATGCAACAATGATCCTCATCTGACAAGATATCATCAACGGTCCGAATGGGTGGTGTGTAAGGACTGACAGGTACTCTTAAACCTTTTGAAAAAATCTCGGGTTTTCCATTAAACATTGTCCATCCATGTAGCCCATTACTAGTGCTAATGAGTACACTTTCCACTTCCCAAGAGATATCTTCCTTTAGGGATAATATTTCAATGGCTTTTACATTTTTCCAGCGTACTTCAAAATTTGGCTTTACAGAATAAGAGAACTCCTCATTAGGCGCAATATAATAGTATTGATCATTTCTTAGAGGAGCATCATCGCGTCTCGGACCTTGATTTGCAAGAACGTCTAGCAAATTCTTGTAACCATCATAATATGTAAGCCTAATATCGGTTAAATTACAATTAATGAACCCCTCTCCTGATTCGGGAATAAGATGGACAACGAGATTTGCATTCGGCACTATACTTCCGGACTTAATTATAATTTTAAATTCTCCTAAAATGTTGAAGTCAAGAGGGTCATCACTCTCTGTCCTTCTCTCCTGTTCTCTCGCAAAGTTGGCTTGCAAGCAGGCACGCTTTTCAATAACAGCAAGGCATGAACGTAATGACTCATCTAATAAGGAGTTACCAATCTCTTGACTAAAATGTTCCACAAGCTCCTCAGTAAACCCTTGACTTTCTCTTTGCAACAATAAGGCAGGCCGAACAGAGACGGGGCGGGTTATTACCCGTTGATGCTGAAGGACTTCATAATATAGGATCGTCAAAGCGTGGCTGTGGTTGTAATTAGCAATAACGCGCGTTGTAGCTTTAGATGACTCGGCTTGCTCACCTTGAACGACAACGGTGGAATTAAGTTCTCGCATTGAGGATGATGACTGACTAAATGCATCACTAATATTCTGCAGCGTATCACCAGAGATTGTTCTAATTCCTTGCGAATCTGATGAGGAGCCACCAATTCCGAAAGCTCCGCCAATTCCCAAACTAATAGCTCCGATAGGTATCCCAGCTCCTGCACTAAGGGCTCCGCCTGCCATGAAAGACGAACCTGACTGGCTCTCCTGTACAATCATGTGAACGGTTTCAGACAAGGTTCTATCCCTAAGGGCAGCGTGCTCTAAATCCTCTTTTACACTGGTCCCCTCAGATCGATTAGCTAGGTCTCTTCGCGACCAATCCACAATAGCGATTTTAATCTTTTCACCTGGAGCAAGCGGCAAACTATATGCGATTTGACCCAGCGAATGACCAATAGGAAACCACTCTGAGTTATACTGAATAACATACCCTAATCTTAACTTAATCTTCCCTATTGGTTTAAGGTCAAATCTTTGGAGCTTTGGAGATTTAATCAGTTGCTTAAAGCGGACTAGGCGAGAAGACAGATTACTTGGAACGAGCTTTTCACATCCGTCTTCGCCAATTAAAAGGGCGCTGGACATAGAAAATGAGCCCGGTGATAAACGCCAATCCAGAAGACTTGGAGTTTGCATTGCAGGCATGGGCAGCCATCCTGGCCTGCCATCAAGCATTACAGAGTCAAATTTCATCCTTAATGTTATCACTTCAGAGCCTACATCACCTTCCTTTATTGCATCAAAGCTTATAGTAGGATCATTAAACGGCAACACTATCAACTTGTGCATTCTTAATGTTAACTTTGGAAGGCCACTACGTAGCAGCCCTCTTTGTTCCAAAACTTTTTTTATGGTTCCAAGGTTTTGTACATTACTTATGACCCATAAATCGAAAGAACCATATCCGACATGATCTGTACCAATGATGCCAAGTGGTACTACCGGAAACACAACTTTGTCTTCGGGATTTACAAAATCTATCGATTTTAAAACCTGTTCACTTTCAGGTGTAAAATAAAGTTCTGCTTTTGCGTATATTGGAATTTTAGATGCCGCCTTTCCTGTATCCATATGACTAGCAAAGACGCTCAGCTGGACAAAAGGCAAATCAAAGTCAAACCCCCAGCTAAAGGACTCTTCGCCTTCACTGTCCAGATAAGCATCTATATCAAAACCTTTAGTAATTTTTGGAAGCAAAATGTTGGACTTTGCCTTACGCGATAGTGATCCCATAGTAATACTTTTTAAACTTGATTTAAATTTGATTTTGATTTACCTTGAAATTTTAGAGATCAACGTACGTTCAAAGATGTTTATACAACTTATCTCTAACTTACATATCGTTAATAGAAAAGTGAACCTATTTTTTAAACTATATATTTTTAAAAATCAATTATATCAGGGGAGTTCTCAAACTACAGCTATGATTAATAGCGTTGAGAATAGCTTGTACACCATAGTTGATGCACTCTAAGATTTAGAAGTGCTGTTCATGTGTTTTTTACTTCGATTAAGTAAAATTATAATCCAATTAAACTGAAAAATTGTAAAAAATCGGCAATCTTTAAATTACAAAGCTCGAGGCTTTAGCGTAAAGAATGCTTTGTTTTAGGGAGCGATAAGGTAATATCTAGCAAATATCACAATAGTCAATAACAGCTCTAACAGCTTGGATAAAGGTTGCTAAATAGAACTAATTTATTAAAGAGAAAACATTCACTTGGATTGAAGCTTGATGGCGTTTGTAATGTAAATGATTTAAACTCCTTTATAAAATGACTTTGATCATAAAACCCGCTTTGGTAAGCAACTTTGGTTAACGAATCCCCCGGAAGACTATTTAAAAAACAAAGGCTTCGATGAAGCCGCTTGAATCGTGAAAACATTTTTGGTGTTACGCCCACTACTTCAGTAAATTGTCTTTCTAGCTTGCTTTGAGACATATTGGTCTGATAAGCAAGGCTTTTCATTGAAACAAACTCGTTGTTAGAAATGATAGCCCGACAGGCCTCCGCTATTTGACTATTGTCTTTTTTACTTTTTAGGCATTTATCAAGAAAAAAGTCGTCCACTCGTTTTACTTTTTGCTCGAAGCTATTGACTTCAGCCAATTGATCGTTTAACACTTTTCCTTCTTCTCCGACTAAGCTGGTAAAAGAAGGTAATACATCTGTTAAGTCTGACATGTTAATTCTAAAAGGTTCGTAGAAACCAAACGGCTGAAATATAACAAAGAAAACAGATATTTCTTCGTTATCCTTAAAAGTGTAAGTATATGGGCTCGTAATTAATCCCATATAGTGCGATCCAATTTGTCCTCCTGACACTGACATCTGTTTGTTGGTACCCGTAATTGAATGATAACAGGAAAACTCGCCTGAACAGAAAAGGAGTGCTGGCATGTGGTACGGGAAAAAAGTTTGTTTTAGACTACCAAGTTCAACAGAATTGCCGCAAACATTAAGATAAGAAACGATATTGTTCCGCAGTACTGGCTGCGGTAAGGCTTGGAAGGCTTCCATGATTAGCTTTTTAATTGAATAATACTTAAGTTCGATCAGTACTAATTCTTTTTCAAAACGGAACAACAATCGGCCGATATGGTTAAGTTAACGGCTACTTGAGGCTTTGTCCATGTTGTGAATGGCCGTGAAAATACTGACCTGATGAGGATAGGTGCACGATGCTAACCGATCGAAGTTTCGAGGAAATCAGCAGAAAGTTTCGTGACCCTTGGTGGCAAGCCGTTTGCGAGACTTTGGCGCACGCATAGACATGGTAAGTACCAGAATGGCAATGACGACGTTTTTTATATTACCTCACTTATATCGATGTTTGTTAGATATACATCGGTGGCCCGGTATTAACAAATGAACGAATTTCAACAAGTTTACTCTCTTTCACATCGTAACACGCCTCAGCATAAAAGCTTCCCATATGGAACAGTGTATAAGTGGTTGTAGTTTCATTTCGTTCACCAATAATTACGCCTAAATGAGCTAGTAATAAGCTTTTACCTGCCTGGTCAAGGTCGTTAAACTCATTAAGGGTCATAAGTAAAGGCCATTTTTGCTTCTGAATTTACGAAAACTTTTCTTTGTGTAGGATTGCTATTGGCTTTTAGGTATATTAAAACCACCGTAAATACTTGTTATCAGATGCATCCAATTACTACACAACCGTTTTAAATGCCTTTTAGCAGCATGGTAGATTGTCATTCTTCGACTTTCGGTATAAGGCTGCATTCCAAAACATTGAAGGCGACAATCAACGAACGCTGAAGCTAAGAAGTGTATTGGCCGAGCTGAAACGAAATGGAGTAATTGTAATTATTGATAGTGTTATTCCTCAATGGGAACTAACCACGTAAAAAGATCTGGGAGTAAAAAGAGGAGTAGGGCTATTCAGAGTTGCTAAACCATTCTTTAAGGTAAAACCCCTGTGATGGTTTTTGCAAGGGTTTGGCGGTATGTTTACGTTGGAAGCCAGCCAGTACTTATTTGTATTTTCTATAATACTCGCTCACCGCCCTAACCAAAACCTGAAGCTTATTTTGTAGTTCGGCTACTTTCTTAAATCCGGCTTCAATGCCTTCCCGTGGGTCTCTTATTTGCAAGCGTTTAAGGAATTCGTCAGAAGCGTTGGCGTAGGAAAAATATGCTCGAAGTCCTCTGGACTGTACCACCACCGATACTCGTGATCGTATAGCCATTTCCCCTCTTTCTTTGCCTTTTCGGCCATCCTCTTCGCTTCCGGGTGTAACAATGCTAAATTTTTTAGCAAAGCTACAGAAGTATGAATAAAAAAGGGGCTATAGTAGCCCCTCATCTGCGAATGAAAGATAAGTTTCGGAAGTGATGATAAGGTGATCCAGGACTTTAATGTCCAGGAGTAAGCCCGCGTTCTTGATCTTTTGGGTTAGTTCCTCATCCTGGCGGCTTGGCTTTAAACTGCCTGACGGGTGATTGTGAGCAAGTACCAGAGCAACGCCATTAGCCTTGAGTGCTGCCATAAATATCAACCGGGGGTCGGCAACAGTACCAGTGATCCCGCCAGTTGATAGGTGATAAACACCCAAAACCTTATTAGCCCTGTTAAGGAAAAGAATTTTAAATTCCTCCTGAAGGTCAATCTTGCCTTCATTCCATACTTTAAGGAGGATCTGGTAAGCATCCCTGGAAGATGCAATTAGTGGCCGCTCTGAAGCTTTGACTTTGGATTTGTAGGTAAGCTCAACCTCAGATACGATTGACCAGGCAGGGGCAGTTGTTGTTTCCATAATAGTTATTTTTGATTATGGAATGCCACCAGGCTTTGCACTGAATTAAGCGCAAGGAGGAACGGAATAAATGAGGGCTCTTGTGAGCTGGCTTATGCGTTTATGCCGTAGTTCCTTGAAAGCGTATTCAGGCACAAGCCTATTTTTTGCAATAATCAATGAATAAATATTAGCGTAGGTTTTTGTAAACGTGGAAATGTAGTCTGCGTAAGGGATTGGCGCCTATACCCCACAGTCCCAACCTTTGGTTGGAACGAGGAGTAGGAGCAAAAAGCCCGACCCATTGCGCTAGCTTGGGGGCACGCCAGAAAGTTAAGATATGCTAAACACGGAAGCGCGGAAATCGGTGTCTATAATACTCCCGGTTCTTATTAGCTCATGCGGAATGCCCATTTGTAAATTCATTAGCTACTTGCACAAGGCTTTACTTTCCCGAGAGAAAGTTTTTTGCTATATTAAATATCAATTTGGTAATTCGTGCTTCACATGGAGTAGGTGAGACCCAAAAATCTTTAAATAAAAGCTAACTGTCGTATGAAGGTTGTAATTGCTGAAAAGCCATCGGTAGCCCGTTCGATTGCGGCAGTTTTACATGCAACTAACAAAAGAGATGGATATCTCCAGGGAGGTGCTTACGCAGTTACCTGGGCATTTGGACACCTGGTAACGCTTTGCGAGCCTGATCATTACGGATGGGTCAAATGGACAAAAGAAACTTTGCCAATGCTACCTGAAAACTTTGATTTACAACCTGCTCATCGCTACGACCCTGTTAAAAAAGAAAGCAAAGTCGACCCTGGTATTAGCAAGCAGCTGGAAATCATAAAACAGCTCTTTATTCAGGCAGAGCTTATCATTGTGGCCACTGATGCTGGTCGGGAAGGGGAACTTATCTTTCGTTACATCTATGAGTATCTTAATATTCGTAAACCTTTCAAGCGCCTTTGGATTTCATCTCTCACTGATAAAGCTATTCAAGATGGGTTTAGATCGCTGCAAGACGGCAGCAAATATGATAAGCTTTATTACGCCGCTAAGGCCAGGAGTGAGGCTGACTGGCTTGTGGGCATGAATGCTACCCGGGCCCTATCTGTTGCTGCAGGCAAAAGTCTTTTCTCAATTGGCAGGGTCCAAACTCCAACCTTGGCAATTGTATGCAGTCGTTTCCTGGATAACCAAAACTTCAAGCCTAAAGCTTATTACGTCCTTAGAATTGACTTATCTAAGAATGCTCAGGCGTTCTCCGCTTATGGTGTAACAAATTATGAGCAGAGAGAAAAAGCTCAGGAAGTTCTTAGACTAGCCGTGTCAACCGACAAAGCAATTGTGACATCTGTAGAAAAGAATGAAGTTTCCGAAGCAGTTCCTCTTCTCTTTGATTTAACTTCTCTACAGCAAGAAGCCAACAAGAAATTCGGATTAAGTGCGGATGAGACGCTAAAGGCTGCCCAATCTTTATATGAAAAAACCTATATAACCTATCCTCGTACTGGTAGTCGCTTTATTGGCGATGACGTATTTGCAGAAGTGCCATCGTTGATCAGTGTTGCTAAGGGTCATGCTAAATACGGCGTTGCGGCATCCAGTATGCCGGCTATCCTTAACAGAAGGTCGGTAAATGCTTCTAAGGTAACTGATCATCATGCCTTACTTATTACCGACCACCTGCCAAAAGAACTATCAGGTGACGAGGAAAGAATATATGACTTGGTGTTATCCAGGATGCTGGAAGCCTTTCATGATAATTCAATTTCAGATAAAACCGTTGCAAACTTAGATAGTGGGGGAATTCCCTTTAAGGCAACCGGCTCGGTAATAAAACATAAAGGCTGGCGTAGCGTCAGAGAAGGAGAAAAATCAGAAGAAAGCCAGCGGGAACAGTCGTCTGAAGATAACCCTGATAATAGCCAACTTCCGGAACTTCGCCAGGGAGAAAGGGTTCAACGAACCGGTGCAGAATGTATGGAAAAATTTACCAGACCAAAACCGATCCATACGGAGGCCTCACTATTGAAAGCCATGGAGACAGCTGGAAAAGATATCGAAGATGAAGCTGCGCGGGAAGCAATGAAAGATTGTGGACTCGGGACTCCGGCAACCCGAGCTGCCATAATTGAAACCTTATTAAATCGCAGTTATATCGAAAAGCAAAAGAAAAAATTAGTTCCTACCCCTAAAGGTCTGGCTACTTATGAATTAGTTAAAGGGAAACCTGTATCCAGTGCTGTTCTAACTGGTCAATGGGAAAAAAAGTTGAGTGATATCGGTAGCGGCGGTATTGCCTACGCTGAGTTCATGATGGAGATCAAAGAATATGCAGCAACGGTAAGTAGTGAATTGCTTTCTTTTGGGGCGAGCCTTGCAAGTGTAGCCACTGATAGTGCCCAGGCAGATAATCTTGCCTGTCCGAAATGTAAGAAGGGAACGATACGTAAGGGGGAAAAAAATTACTGGTGCACAGGCTACAAAGACGGATGTGATTTTAAGATATGGCTTGAGATTGCTGGCAAAAAGCTAAGCGAGGCTAATGTAAAGCAGCTTGTACAAAAAAGAAAGACAAGCTTGATCAAGGGATTTAAAAGTAAAGCTAGTAACGACTTTGAGGCTGTGCTAAAAATGGACGATACTTATAAACTTACCTTTGATCTTGGGAATAAAAAATAAAGAAAGAAACTTAAAACATCAGTCTGCTTAAGCTTTGAAGGTACTTTCTGGATTTGGAAAATAGCACTAGTCCTAGAACTAAATGGCATAATGTCGGTGGCTAGTGGGACTGTATAACAAACACAGCATCTAAAAGGCTTATGCAGTCGTCGGTTAAGGGAAACTCACGGAAGACGTCGGAAAGGCTTTAAGACGCTTACGCCATGTTTCAACGCGCTCAGGGACGGTTATACTTCTTTGCCTATCACTTGCGAGCTGCCCGGCTGATCTGTTTAGCACAGCCTTGAACTGCAGAGTAACCGATTTAAAGGGTTAAGATGCAAGTACGGGCAGCATTTACGAACTGGTTAGATTTTACTTCGACATTCAAACACACAAAACCTAACTTTCGATAATGAGCGAACATTTAATAAAGCAGGTGCAATTGATTGACAATTTCACTGACCAAGACATCAGCTTGTTTTTAGGTTTACTAGAAGGAAGTTATTTACTTAAGGGAGAGCATTTCTTAAAAGAGGGCCAAATAAGTCGTCATTTTGCGTTTATTATAGAAGGATTAACCATGCTTTATCAAATACAAGATGGTGTAGAGATCCCGTGTGAATTCATAAAAGAAAATGAGTGGGTCGGCTATCTTAAAAGCTTTTCAACAGCATCACCTTCCGACATGAATATCAAGGCCTTAGAAGACACTAAGTTGCTGAGAATATCTGCCGAAAACCTTACAAAACTGTTTCATATACAGCCTAAGTTTATGTTAGTCAAGAACTACTATACTGAGTATTCGTTCTTCACGAACGCGCAACATGCAAATGATTTGTCTATGCTTTCTGCAAAGCAGCGTTACTATAAATTTATTCACGAAAACTATGACTTGTCAAATCGTATTCCTCAGTATCTTATTGCCGCATACCTTGGAATAAAACCTCAGTCCTTAAGCAGGTTGAGGAAGTAACCACTTGCATTTATTAACAAATGTGAACGGAATGCTCGATCAAGTTTGTGAATTTTATCATTATAACTTAAATAGATCTAAAAAATTGATAATGATGAAACAGCTAAACCTCTTCTTTCTGCCGCTCTTTTCAATGTATTTCGTGGCAATACAGACTACCGCCAACAGTGTGTTCATAAAATTGCGGCAGGTTGTGAAGCATTCAACTATAAATCGGCATTTTGCTTCTATGTTTAATTAACACTTGCGTTGTTCAAAGGCCACAACTTCATAAACACTTCAACGTTGGCAGCAATTGCAAACCACCAACCAAAACTTAACCATTTAAATAAGGTTTTATGAGAATCAAGTCTATCATTGTAATCGTGATGCTATTATTTACTATTTCTGCGCAAGCTCAAGAGATTTCCTCCGCGCCATTGGCAGTAAATCATAGATATTATTCGCCTGGCAGGAACTATTTCTTGGTATTGCAAGGAGATGGAAATCTTGTTCTTTACACTGCCACTGGAAGCCCAGTTTGGAACACAAAAACGAACGGCAAAGCCGTAACTACTTGTTCGATGCAAGCGGACGGAAACCTTGTTTTATATAATGGCTCTACACCTGTTTGGGATAGCAAAACTTGCTGTTATCCGAATAACCCTACCAAACTATCGGTACAAGACGATGGAAATCTTGTAATATTTGGTCAATTCTGTGGAAATTGGATTCCAATTTGGACAAGTAAATCGGGCAACTCCTCAAAAGAGCAAATTTCACAAATGACCACAACTGCATTTGATAACGGTTCAAAAACTTCGACCATTAAGGCAACGGGTTCATACCAAGGTCCCTCCGGATTTGATCGTGGCATGGCAACTACATTACACTGTGGCAAATCGCCAGAAAGTTGGGTTAGGGGCAGTGCATCTCTTGACCGAGCTTCCGGAATTCTTTTTGTCACTATTCAGTTAGAAACAGATGCTGTGGACGCCGGACCTAAAGGAAAGGTTACGGCAATATTTTATGACTCAGATGGAAATGCTATTGCAAATGCAACTACAACCGAAGTGGAAACAGGGGGAAAGTTACCCGGCAGTGCAGCAATTAGGAACTTTTCAAGTCAAGTTACCATTGCCCCTCAATTAGCAAAAAAAGTGTGTTCAATAACTTTAGCTGCTCAATGTACAGGTTCACTGTTTAGAGCCGGTAATATTCCTCTGGGAACTGTAATTGATGCTTTTACTATAGCAGTAACTTTGTTATAGAAAATCACTTCCGTGAAATTAGGCAAACAATAAAATACAGACTGCAGCCAACCTTGCATTGGTAATATGGTGGGCGACTTAAGAGCAATCAGCTGTTTTATCACTATTCGGCTTTGATTTCGACAGACGAATAACGTCAAGCAACAAAATAAATAATCAGCCTTTCTGTCTGTTAGCAGCATCCGCTCAATGTAGACGTCAATACCGCCACATTGCCAATGCTTAAACGTTGCCTGTAATATTGCAAGCCTACTATATCACAAAAGATTTTAAGAACTTATATTAGGGGCATTGATTATTGATTGCCGTAGCTATTAGATTTAAGAGACAAGATATCTACCTCGACTTAGCCACTACTGAGCAGATGACCGGAAAGGTTGTAAATGCTGGAATGACCCATAAAATTTCAACTTTAGCTGCACAAATGAAGATAAAACTTGATGTTTCATTTATCGGTCTTGATTGTAGATTCCGGAACATTTTGACCCCGTGGTTCCGGCCAAGCTGACCCCCTCATTCCGGGCAAACTGCCCCCCCTTTGACTCATCTTTGTTTGGCACGGATTCCGGGGCATCTTGACCC
>NZ_SMSK01000031.1 GCF_004354985.1 Segetibacter sp. 3557_3
GCCTAATATTTCACGCTTCTAGCCAACCGCGCGCCGCGACAGAAAATAATATTCTACTGTCAATATCCGAATTATACTAAAACTAGTACAAATTTAAAAAATAGTTTATTAAAAACAAAAGCCTAATAACAATATATTGTTGAGTATAGAGACATTTTCAATATAATATGTAAACATTGTTATATTATCTATATTATTCTTTCCTCCATGAAAAGATCAAGATTTTTAAACCTGGTCAATAGGGCGGGCAATGGTAATTGATTTGCCAGTAGCTGCTCTTATCTCCAGGGGCATCGATTCGTCTAGTATAGTTGGGATGATGCATGAATCATCCGAGTATGAAATAAAAAACCTTCACAATCGGCAGGGGCAACCAACAAAAATTCAGCCGACCCTGAATTTGGAAGTGCAGGGCGTATAGCAACTAAATATAGTACAAATCATCGGATAGTTGAAATTAAAAAAAGACAGTTTTGAAGATTTTTCTTATGCGATCAAATTCTATGACAAGCCGATCGGTATTTATGATTCAATTCAGTAACTTTATTTTGAACTGATACATTAAAGACTTTTCGAAGCTATTTTAAGTGGAACTGCTGCTGACACGATATTGGATGAACCAGTAATATTTCTTAAATTTAGAAAGCGGTATGGTTCAATACGATGACCAGCAGCAGATTTCCAAAAAAATAAGAAGTAATTACAGGAAGTTCGCAGACATTCATAATGGTCTGAATGACGAACATGCCAAGATGTTTATGCCATAAGAAATTGTAAGCTTTGTAAAGGATTACGATTCCCTGGAGCACCTTTCCAAATAGGTTACATTTGGAAACTTTAATGATTGGGTGAACCGAATTATTCATAGAGTTTTTAGTTTATTTTAGCCATATCTCCATCTAGAACGACAATATCGGTATGACGGATGGAGTGGAGGTAAGATCTCCATTTGTAGATCATCAGTACTCGAATATGCGGCAACTTTGCCGAAAACTTAAATAGTCCAAATATTAAATGGGAAACCACAGAAGTATATTCTCAAAGAAATAGCCAAGAAATATGTTCCTCCGGATATGGTTTATGCTCGAAAGATTATGTGGAGCAACTTTATAGGTCGGGTCGAATTGATGAGAACAAAGTGGGGAGAAGATGTTGATCAATTGATTGGTCTCACCGCGACGGAGTTGTTAGGCTTTATCTCGTACCATAAAGTGCATAAAATTTGGATTAGGTCCCAAAAAAACCAAACTGGTTTTCTTGACCGGTGCTATTTTCTAAGAATTATTATGTTTTTGCTTTGGTATCGGGAAACATTTACCAAAAAGACCCTAAACCTCCAGTGTTTTAAACAACTAAGTTATGCCGCAGGAAATGCCCATTTCTTTAGCACGCACATCAAGCATCACCATCCGATGACGTTTCTTGGAGGTTGATAAAACGGCAATGATTTCAGTCTTTAAAATGATTCCGAGATGACAACCTTCCGGAAGGATCTATAAAACTATGTTTCTGCTGGTCTGAATTAATCTGGTTATTCACAATAAAAGAACATCTTATGTCCAAAGTTTCAAAAACGGGTGATATTAGAACCTTTACGTGGGTTGATTCATTAGCTGAATATCGATTGTTCACACAGGATCATGCAAACAGAGGCATCCCAGTCATTAAACCCGATGATTTAGAATTGAAGAGGGAATGGGAAAAGATTTTAAATTGGTACGGCCTTAAGCTGGCAGATGAAAACACTCCGGGGTCAAACAATTTCGAGATTCCCGTAAATGATAAAGTAAAAAACCTTGTTGTAGCAATTGGAAAAGATCATTCGGACATCTGCAAATATTACTCAAAAGTATCTAGTCGAGAATATCTGGAAATTGAACATGTTGACGAACTTAGCAAATTAAATCTTGGGAAGTATAATTCGATTTTGGTTGCAGGTGACGGAAAAAACTTTTTGCCGAACGCGCTAAGTTTAATAACAAACAACATAAAACAGCCGTCCGGTATTATGAGTGCCTCGAACTTACCTGAGCTTAGCTTTTTTGTAGCGAAGCTTTTAGCGGGGGACAATATCGGCCATCTCGAAAATATTTATATAAATGCGCTCGGAAGACAGGTGTTTTCGGGTGTAAATAATATGGGAAGTAATTTCAAGTTAAGTCAGCCCGCGCTTACACTAATATCAAAGAAAAATTGGAGAAGCATCTCAATTTTAGCACACGGCGAAATTTCACATATATTACTTAACTCTTCTGTTATATGCGGTAAAGTACATCCTGATATTGCCGCAAAGAGAAAGAATGTTGAGTGTTGCAATGATTACAATGGGCGTAGAATCTGTATTCGTGTTCACAACAAGAATATTCAGGTCTTGTATATCGCTGATATAAAATCGAAGTATCTACAGCTTTTTTCTTGCACAACCCTGAATTTTTCTGAAAAACTTATGCCTGAGAACATAAGCCTTTTCAGATCTATAGTCCGAGGTTACCCTGTTGCGTCGATACTTACTAACAAGAAGATCGTCATTGATCCAGGTGTTGTCAAAATTGCACATGAACTGACTTGTGATGATATCTCACCTGGCTTTATAACTATGTTGTTAAATGATTATGAAGAATATAACAACAATGATCAACCATACGTTTTAATGGGAGATCCATCAATAAAGAAAAGCCCGGCTTTGGATAAATGGAAGATAAATACTCTGTTTAATAAGGTGAAACCTTACTACGTTTATAGGTTACCTACACGGTACAACGACAAGGTCTTAAATGTGGAATTATCGGGTAAGGTATTCGTTTTACGTGGTCGCCGCTATTTAACCATTTTATTTCAAAAGGATTCACCAGGATCGTTCAAATTTGTAGTCAAAAACCAGGAATATAATCACAACAAGATCTTCTTTTACCTCTTAATCAGAGGCTATAGGAATTTTAGAGTGATTGATGAAGGACTAAACCGGTTATTTAAACGCGATGTGAAGAGAGTTTCTGACGAAAGTAAACAGATCATGTTATTAATGGGATTACAATTGCAGGAGATAAAGGAATTTAGTGACTCCGCAAGCATGATCCTCGAAAGAATTGGCCAAAAAAAGATTTATAACGAAGCGATTTCAATGTATGAAACGTTATTGAAATCCTACATTGAAGAATGGCGCTCAAATTTTTGCCTGCTTCTTGATGACAAGTATATTTTTTCACAACTAATAGACGTTTTTTCACCTAATACAATTAAGGTTTTGACAAGCAGGGCTAAGAAATGCGGGTATTGTAGTAATAAGTTGAGCATATATAACTCCTCACTCGATCGTGAGCATTATCACCTTAAGGAAGTTTTTTGTAGCTGGTGCGGAGTAAGGGAAATGTCAACATCACCTTACAATTGGATTCAAATATCTCATGACAATAATATAATTCCTGGCTCGGTGTTCAAAGTATCCTTGAAATTTCGTGAAAAGGTCATCAACGGAAATAATAATATTTCGAGTTATTACGTCGTAATAGATTTCTACAATAAAAGTATTGAAAGGGAAGTCCATCATGAGCGTTTGAAACTCACGAATGATGGCGCGGTAATTACGATACAGCTCGCTGGCAATCTGAGCGGTGATCTTCATGTTCTTCGTATTGTTTGTGTGAGTGAGTCAGAAATAAGATTTTATCGGGCAAGGGTTTCAGTACGTTAGCGACTAAGGTATTAGATATAACAGAAAAAAATTTAAGGTTTTTTATCGACCTGACATCATCTTGTGAGCTGCTTCCACTTCGCTGACTCTAATCTTAAAAAGTTATCCGGATATGGCTCAATGCCACTGATTTTGTTGTGGTAGACCAAAAGAGAAACACCATGCCTGAGAAAAATCGCAGGTACATACGTGTTTAATAATTGGACAGCTTGCCGATATAACTCTTTTCGTTTTAAAAAATCCATAGACCTGCGAGCCTTTTCAAGAATTCTATCAAATTCTTTATTGCTAAAATTGGAAAAGTTATGGCAACCTGAGCTATGAAAGAAATCATACAAAAGAAAATCCGGGTCTTCCATACCGGCTGTTCCGATAAGTGCGGCTTCGAAATTTCCTGATCTAAGACGGTCAATTAGATTGCCTATAGGCAATCTAATCATGTTACATTGCAGACCTCCCTGAACAAACTGGTCACCCAATTCTTTTATAAAGCTTCGGTTATAACACGACTGCGCCAAGATATCAATATTTACATTTTTGTTTGTGCACCTGTCAACATCAGTCGATATATTGTTGTTTCGTTGATGTACCGGTGCAGAATAAAATGTGCTTGCCGGAGAGATAGGACCGTCACTTGCTAAGCCCACTCCTCCCATTGTGTCGTTGATTAGTTTTTGTTTATCTATCGAACTTAGCAAAAGCTGCCGGATAGAAAGGTCCTTCAAGATTTTCGAAAAAGTATTTATAAAAAGCATATTTACGGACAATGAGCCACAAAAGCTTCTTAAGAACTGAGGGTTAATTGATGGATCGGATATATATTCATAGGGACATTCATATATAATATCTACTTTTCCCAGCTTAAGTGCATCCCACATTTCATCTCCGTTTCGGAATTCTTTAAATTCTAAAAACGCCGCCAGCTCTTTTTCTTCAGGTTTACTTACTGTTCTGGTTCTTTCAAGTAAATAGTTGCCGTTCTCGCCAATAACATAAAGCTTAAAAGGGCCCGAGCCTACAATCTTATTTTCACTACCAGGGGCGATTGAAGAATACGGGGCCATTATTAAGGCCTTCGGACTGGCAAACCAGTGGAGCAAAGAAGCAAAGGGACTACTAAGGTCCACTCTGATCGAATACTCACTTACTTTGTATATTCCTTTAACATGTTTGAACAGGCCGGTTAACCAAATGATATGCTCTTTAAGATTCCAGATTATCGATTCAGCATTAATAGCAACATTGTTATGAAAGAAGCTGTTCTTTCGGATATCAAACACCCATGTTTTTCCCCTTTCGGTAACTTTCCAAGAGGTTATAACCCGCGGCTTAATTATGGAGGCAGAAGAATAGTCCAGTAAGGGTTCGTAAATATGCCTGGCAATCTGGATTTCGGAAAGCGTGGAAAATTTTCCGGGATATATGCTTAATAGCCCACTTTCAACAGCTACACAGATGGAGGGAGAATTAGTTTTCAAAGATTGCAATTCATTTATCTGCTTCAAAAATCTTCTGTGTATATGATCCGTAATCGCCCCTGGTAATTTTTCTTTTTTCGATACCCGAATTATATGCTACACCTTTATAGTAATAATTGATGCTGTTCTCACCGAGGCTGATACGGCTAACATGAGGATCATATACGGATAATCCACGGCAGAGAAATTGGCCAATATCCCAGATATGTCTTTTCATTACCCTTAACTTTTCCGTTTTATGTGCCTGGATTACGGATTTTGGCAATGATTTAAGGGTATCCGAAATTTGCGAAAGTACAAATCCTGAAAGCGAAATAACCTTTGTAAATTCTTCGCAGATTGATACCGCTGACGTATTCGCTAAAATTTCCTGAAAGATTTCAAGCCTAAATCCAACCGCAGCTAGATAGGAAAGTGATACGTTCTGTTCTGATATACTTTGCTTACGTAATAGTAATAGCCTAAGATAACATTCTATTGTAATCGTATATACAGTGTGCAAGGCAGTTTCAAAATCCCGAATTTCATTTTTGAACGGGCTAACTAAATTAAGATCTGTAGGCAATGCAATATTTTTTGCCTCGCAGAATAAACATAGTTTAATATGGCAATGCTCATGATAGAGCTCAGCGGCTGTTGAAGCAAAATCACCTTTATCGATTCGGTTACGTGATAACCCTGCAATCACGATGCCGGGATAATCTTTACGTGTGCCGAAGGAGTTTTTGTTGAATTCATATAAACCTACATAAATAGAATGGATATTTTTTTTGAAGATTTCATATGCTTTAGGAGACAATTCATATATCAGTTTCAGCGCTTGTTGAATATGATCTTTGATTCCATCCAAAAGTTTTTCATCAGCTTTCGTAAAAAGACCAGGTGAGGATATCTCAGGCAAACAATCTGAGACCCTGCCGCCCATTCTTGGACTTTCTAATAGAAATTGCACGGGGATAATGTTGATTGTGTCATCTATATTAACATTAAAATGATTTCTATGACCTGTCAAATAAGCAGGATATTCAAGGCTTAGGTCTTTAAGAAAAGCTTCAGAATCAGAAAAAAACTTCATGCATTCTACTTCTGCTCCAAGCGAGACCCAATCCAACCCCCTCTTTAACCCATTTATCCATGACATAAAAACAGAGCTGAAATAAGGATCCGCGCCGAAAGATAATGGGGCGGATAAATCTTCTAGGGCATTTGCCAGCAGGTTACAAAATTGAGCTATCCCGGGATCTGTTTGAGATGCAGCATATAATATGTTTGAATAAGAGGCTGAGTAAATAGCTTTATAATCTTTTCTAACCTCGTCATAAACCTTATGATCAGACAATATAGGGTCAAAAGAAAGAATGTCAGCATTCATTATTAAGGATATTTTACCTTCCGATTGATACTATGCCATCAATATTAGAAATTGCTACCATAAATATCGAAAAGGCTTTTAGGTTTTTATAAGGTCTGTTTGCTAGCGTATAACCAGCGTGATCAAACTAACATCTTTTAGAGCAAAAATTGAAGTACACCTATGAATATTATAAAGAAACTGCTTTATACCTAACGATAGTTCAGAACAAAGATTGATGGAACAGCACTAACCATAAAAGAAGAAGGAGTGATGATACCTCTGCCCTTAAATATTTTTTATCTATAAAACTCTACACACTCAGATGATCAATCAGCTTAAATTATTAAGTTTCTCTGACGGTGATAATTTGTTACAATGAATATCCTCGTTGCAGACTCTCATCAATCCCCTTTCTGTATTAACTCTGTTATTTTCTGCGTATCTGGTGTGTCGGGTTTTATGTTATTTTATATTCTACCATCACATTCAAGTTAGTATGGGACCACCCCCAACGCCGCATTGACAATTGTTATCAAAAAAGGCAAATCCACTACTTCCTGTAAAGCAATCTTCGAGATATTTAAATGGTATCGTCTTAAGTGTTTTAGAAAAGAAAACTTCTTCATCACTTAACGTGATTCGAAATTGTTTAGCCATTGCTGCGGGGTCAGCATGAAACTTATCGCGCAGGGCTGGGTCATCTTCTATTTGGTCAAACATTTGCTCATGTTATTTGTTTCGATCTGCCACATATTCGGAATGAGCAGCTATTGCACCCACTAGTGTGTCTGCAATCTTTGAAATTTCTTTTGCCATATTAAGTCGATTTATTTATGGTTTGTTGACAGCGAAAGTATATTTCTTTCAAGCGTGTGGTTGGTATTCACCAGGTGATTAATAATTTACCCGCGGCCGACCGCCGTGTCACCAGCTTTGCGTTCCGCCACCACCTCCACCACACCCGCAGTTGTTGTCAAATAAAGCTACGGGGTTACCCTTTAATCTATCTCTGAGGCTTGCTACAGGAATACTTTTTAGAGTTTTAGCCGCAAAAATTTCTTCATCATTGAATACCAGGTTGAATTTAGATGCAAATGCAGCCGGGTCTGAATTAAACGTTTTGAGTTGATCCGGATTTGCTTCCAATTGTTTGAACATTAGATCAATTTTCTTGTTTCTATCAGCTATGTACTCTGAGTGAGCAGTGATTTCTTTTTTCTGATCGGATTTTGAAATTTCTTTTGCCATGTGTATTTTTTTTGATTTAGTTAAAAGGTTTTTTTAATACTATAATTGATTAGCCCATTTCTGTAGCACCGCTGGATGTTTAATTTCAGGACAGGACTTAACTCCATCGGTAAAACGTTTTAATGGGCATGCAACACCGCCGCACGGGATGCGGTAATGACAGGTAGAACAGGAATTATCCGTTAACACGTTGGATCCTGTCCATAACTCATTTTTTTGAGCGTCTATTACCAATGTTCCGTCTTTATCTACATATCCTAACTTGTTTTTTTCGTTATCAAACACAACGGTGCATTTATAGATATTCAGGTTTGATCCAATGACATACCAATTTGGTTTCCCCGCGTAACAAGCACTACTTAAAAGAGACGGTATAGAGGAATATGCAACATTACTGACACCAAGGTCATTTAAGGATTTATATAAGATGTAAGTGTCAAGAGTTTTGTAAAATTCAGATCCACAACCTGGAGCTTCATTCGATTCGAGCATAGTTTCCCGGTCAGACTTCCAAATTTGATGAATATCAACGATAAATCTTTTGTCCTGTTTTATAAAATCAACCTCACTCCCACTAAATAATGCTATCGCCTTCTTCCCTTCAGTGGGACTAATATTGCACCTGATTACACAATTAAATTGATAGTCGGTGGAAGCCATAGCCCTAAGATTCGCTATTATAGTTTTAAACGTCGGCTTTTTGCTGATTGTCAAACGTTGCTTATCATGTACTTCTTCAGTACCGTCAATACTGATTTGGTACGATGTAACACCCACTTCGACTAATTTACGAAATAGGTCAAGGGTTAGAAAGTAGCCGTTGGTCGAAATTCCGGCAAAATAAGGAAGGTTTCTGTTTTTAAGAATCCCAAATGCCAGAGAAGAAAACTTTAAAATTAGATCTGGCCAAAGTAAAGGCTCGCCCCCAAAAAAACCTAGTGAGAAATTTGGGGCGGTAGTGGCAATGGTCTTTATGCTTTCACATAAGGCTAAAGCGTTTTCATCAGACATTTTCCCCCTTTCGAAAGACTCGTAACAGTAGGTACAGCGAAAATTACATTTTTCGGTTGGCATGATAATGAGCCCGTACGAGTTATGCAAAGCAGTCTTCAATCTTTTCAGAGTTAACTCATTGTAATTAGCGTAATCTAATTCCGGTATCACAAATAAGTTATTTACTAGATAATCCCTCAGCTCTACATTTACATCCTGGTTTATTGTAAATGGGATAGTGAGACCGCTGAAGTTAGAAACAATTTTCCCATCTTCATTCGATATCTTTTTTACAGAAGAAAATGCATAATTTAACAACACACTGCCGCCGTTCTTATTTTTTATGCATTTGGCGTCCGGATTCCATCTCCATTTTTCCATTAGTTTATATTAAATAAGGGTTACTATTAGTTTTCAAGTTCAAAATAAAACTCACAACTTATAAAATGCTTTATTGATATTCCGTTAGCGGTAAGATTATTAGTTTTTAAACCATAAGTTGTTGAGTCTATTTTATGCAACCTGTTTTAGTAAAAAGGATATTTTCAAACGAGCTTAATTCTTTAGCCCCCGTATACGGGATTTATGTTTAGACTTTGATCATAAGACTAAAGCATGCATTTAAAATGTTAGAACAGGGTAAGGAAATGCAGTTCGGACGCAATTATAATTCTGTCGACGATTTCCACTTCGGTCTTATCGCCGAATAATTGCCATTTCATAAGGTAGAAGAGAATTACCCAAATCTTCCGAAGGCTATAGTCGCTGAAAACCATTCAGCGGCATGTATTTCCAGTACTTCATAACATGTATAATTATATCTAAAAATTTAACTTAAGATACAATTATAGCTCATTCAGAATGATGTTAGTTAAGATTATAAAAATGCAAATGAATATCCACATTTGCAAGCATTTTCAAAAAAAAAATATTGGTGTCACCATAGTAGGTTATAATCCGAAATGGCTCCGTCGCATTCACATATGTTTGTTATCTTGTAAACTAAATCTCTAAGATTTTCAAAGGTCATAGTTTTCCTAAGGAAGTTATTCTGCAAGCTGTATATTTCAAGTTAAGATTTAGCTTAAGTTACAGAGATGTATAGGAATTACTGTCGACAAGGGAAGTGGTAGTTGATCATGCTACGATACAAAGATGGGTGTTTAAGATTTCTCCCGTGGTTGGAGTTGGATTAAGGAAAAGAAGAAAGCCGGAGGTAATAGCTGTAGGATGGATGAGACTTATATTAAAGTAACAAAAGAGTGGATGTACTTGTACCGGGCTGTAGATAAGATGGGCAAAACAGTAGATTTTTTATTAACAAGGAGGAGAAATAAACTTGCAGTGCATTAATTTCTCGTAAAGGCAATCAATAAGAACGGTAGTCCGAAAGTCATTAATATGGATAAGAGCGGTGCTAACAGGGAAGCGATCAGAACTTTCAATAAGAGGCCCTTCAAGAGAATTAGAATTAGGCAACGTAAGTATCTAAATAATAGGGTAGAAGGAGATCATAGGTTTATTAAATGGCTGACGCAGGGTATGCTTGGATTTAAAAGCTTCAAATCAGCATCACGAACGCTTGCAGGCATTGAAATGGTCAGAATGATCAAAAAGGACCAAGTCACATTTACTATGGCAACTTCCTACAAAATCTTCTGTTCTCTGGCAGCCTAAACAAGCCTCTTAACCGGTAATTTCCTACTCCATTTTACCGGATGCGACAGAGCCGTTGTTCAATATTTCGCTTCGTGTGAACTAAGTATAGAATAACATTAATTACTTGGGAGGCCTTTACTACCCTAAATTAGTATTTGGACAATGATGATTAGTAATATATTCAAATGGTTAAGCCAGTAGCGTTTTGATGATTATTTCTAAGTTTTTTGAGAATTTCATCAGTATAAGGTTTGCTGAGGTTTAGTGCCAAAACGAATTGATTATTTACATTTTTTGTTCTTATTAAGTAGCCACCCAGTGTTGATCGAAACTGCAGGCTTGAAAAGGAAGGAAATCGATTGGCATGTTAACAATATGGGAGTATGCTGTGTAGGAACCCCTGCCCATCAACACAGGGTTCTTCAAGGGCAACAGAGTATGCTGCCTTGCACACGCAAGACGCAAGTTCACTGAAGCCCTGGCTTCTGATAAAGAACTCGCCGAATATGCACTGACAAAGTTCAATGCTCTTTATGAAATTGAACGACGATGTAAACAGGAAAAGCTTTCATATGAACAGATCGCCCAAAGGCGACAGAGGGAGGCTGTTCCCATATTGGAAGAACTTCATCAATGGATGCGGGATCAATATATGACCCTATTACCTTCATCACCCATCAGACTGGCAATTGCCTATAGCCGAAGAATGGTTTAGCCAAAGTAAAACGCAAAAGAAGTACTTGCTTAAACAGATAGCCGGATTTCGCTTGTACCTGGGCTACTTAAAGCAAGGGTATCGGTCAGCTAACCAGGCAATCGCCGCCATCAATAGCATAAAGAAAGGCGATTCGGAATTGCATAAGAAATACTTCGTGTCATTTACCTCCATTAACCCGAATATCAGTGCCAGTAGCACGCTGACTTCCGCTATAGGATTACAACAGGAAATCATTAAAGTCTGTCAATCAATTAAACCACGGTTGAAATCCGACCTTTTTACACGACCGCAAGTTGCTTACATCAATAAGTTTTTATCAAGGCTGCTGTTAGACTGTGCTGATGATATTGAACTTGTGGTTGAGCTTAACCGTGGTAAGGGTTACAAGCTCGACGATGCTGAGCGACTCAGAAGATTACAGACTTGTTTTGAGGGGATGTACGACAAGTATGTGTTTGCCGTCTCCTTCAACAACGAGGTAAATAGAGTTGTACGATTCAAATTTCATAGCCAAAAGGACATCCAAAATATGCAGGCGCTTTATGACTTAAAATAATGCAAGATGAGAAAGAAACTACTATTATGCGGCTGCTTTTTGTTGAGCGGGCTTGCTCCTAATCTCCTTTCGGCCCAGTCTGAAGAAGCGCAACAACTGATCTTGAATGTAGAAAAGCTAACACAGCTGAAAGCAATTCTAAAAAATCTTTACCATGGCTACGAAATCGTTAGCAAGGGTTACAATACAATTCGAGAGCTAACCAGGGGGAACTTCGACTTACATAGGAGTTTCCTTGATGGTTTGTTGGAGATTAGCCCTGAGGTGAGAAAATACAAGCGGGTTGGCGACATTATCAGCTGCCAAACGCTTATTGTGAGAGAACAAAAGCGTGCATACTCCCACTTCAAGGCGGAAGCAAATCTAACTATTTCTGAAATTGGCTATGTAAGAAAGGTCTCTCAAGACCTTTTAGCACGAAGCTTAAAGGACACAGAAGACTTACTTGTAATAGTAACGGCAGGTAAGCTTAGGATGTCAGATGATGAGCGCCTGGCCGCGATAGACAAGATCTATCAAAGTATCTCCCAAAAGCTGTCGTTTCTGAAAGCCTTCAATAATAGGGCAGCGGTTCTTGCCCTACAACGTGCTAAAGAGTCGAACGACGTCAGGACCACAAAAGAAGTACTTGGAATAAAATAAATAGAATTTTTATGGAGATGCGTTTCAGAGCTATCAGAATGATGGCTGTAGGGTTGCTTTTGCCTGAATTATCATGTGCTCAGGGCATAGCTAGTGAGTTAAATGGTTTGCAGGTCGTCCTCGACCAGTTGTACTCCGAGATGCTACCATTATGTTCTCAGTTGATGGGGGTAGGTCGGGGAATAGCGGGATTTGCCGCAACCTGGTATATTGCTGCAAGAGTGTGGCGTCACCTGGCTAATGCAGAACCGATTGACTTCTATCCGCTCTTTAGGCCTTTTGTTATTGGCTTTATTGTCATGATTTTCCCCTCGTTTCTTGACCTGATCAATGGCGTGATGAAGCCTACGGTAACTGCGACATCCGCAATGGTTGAGAATTCTAACCAGGCGATAGCGCTTTTACTCAACAAAAAACAAGAGGCAATAAAATCTTCTGCTGTTTGGCAAATGTACGTTGGTGAATCAGGTGATGGTGACCGCGATAAGTGGTACAGGTACGCACATCCAGATGAAAATAATGGTTCTGGCGAGGGAGTCTTAGAAGCGGTTGGAAACGATGTAAAGTTTGCAATGGCTAAAGCATCCTACAACTTCAGGAACTCCATCAAGGAATGGATGAGCGAAGTTCTCCGGGTGATATTTGAAGCAGCAGCTTTGTGCATAAATACCATCCGGACTTTTTACCTGATCGTGCTTGCCATTCTGGGGCCTTTGGTTTTTGGTCTATCGGTTTTTGATGGTTTTCAGCATACCCTAACCGTATGGATCGCACGTTACCTGAACATATTCCTTTGGCTACCGGTGGCTAATATCTTTGGCGGCATCATCGGCAAAATACAAGAGAAGATGTTGGCTATGGATATCCACCAGGTACAAGAGGCCGGCGACACCTTCTTTAGTTCCACGGACACCGCTTATTTGATTTTTCTGATAATTGGTATAATTGGATACTTCACGGTTCCTTCTGTTGCAAACTACATTGTACATGCTGGAGGTGGAAATGCACTTTTGTTTAAAGTTAGCAATGCTTTCAGCCGGTCGTCAGGCGCAGGAGTCAATATGATAACAGGCACATCCGGGATGGTAGCAGACAGTCTCGGATCAGCTGCAGGATCTATTCGCAACAGTATTACCCAGCAATCATCTAGCTCGGGCTATTTCAAGGCGGGCAAAAACGAGCAGGGCTCAAACTACATGCGCGACAAGTTATCGGGCAAGTGATGATCGCTGATCAGCATTATTTATTTGCAGCGAAACCAACCATGTGGAAGCCAGCCCTTTTCTGAATGTTGGGTGGCGCTGCGATGCTGTGTCTTTTCGTCTCCGGGTTCTCTTTTACTATCCTTCATCAGATCGACAACAACTTTCTCAATTATGTTCAGGCGAGCAAAAAACATTGATAGTGCTTTTCGAAGCATACGCTTATTCACCGTTCTGGTGGTGTTAAGCTGCATAGTCATATGTTGTGTAGTAATCACAAAGAGCTTTCAGCTCGCTGCACTTTCACAATCCAGAATATATATCCTGGCAAATGGAAAAGCTCTTGAAGCATTTGCTTCCGAACGAAAGGACAACATACCGGTAGAAGCTAAAGATCACATCAAAACCTTTCACCACCTCTTTTTTACGTTGGATCCTGATGAAAAAGTAATTAAATCCAATCTGTCAAAAGCGCTCTACCTGGCTGATGGGTCAGCAAAAGTCCAATATGAGAGCCTCAAGGAAAACGGGTACTTCTCGGAAGTAATTGCAAGCAACATCAGCCAGCAGATTACGATTGACAGCATTCAATTTGATTTTGATAGTTATCCTTTTTATTTCAGGTGTTTTGGATTGCAGAAAATCATCCGTCCTTCTACCGTTGTTTCAAGGAGCCTGATCACTGAAGGCTATTTACGCAACGTATCTCGTTCCGAAAACAACTCGCATGCATTTCTAATCGAAAGATGGAGAACAACTGAAAATCGAGATATAGATGTTTCAAATAGATAATCATGAATAAAGCTAAAACGTGGACCGTTGGAACATTATCATCAATCATTTTGCATTGGATTACAAGCATTGTCAACAATGCTCGGCGTATGTCCGCAACAAGCCTTGTCACACGGTTCGAGAATCTTTCGTTGAAAAGAAAGTTCATTTTCCTTGCAGCTTTTGTTTTTACATCTGCAGCGTTGAGTTCCCATTTAGTTGTGGCTAGTCTGACTCACAAGTCTCCGTCGATTCTTCAGGAGTTAACAAATTCATCAGTGTTGCCACTTCTTTCAGGTAACCAAAAAGACCCGGGAAGTAATGAAGTACAGAAACGCAATATACCCGACAGCAGTAAATCTATGTCGGGGAATACAGGTAATAATGGTGATGGCATACGACCAAATAGATGAGCAACCGTGGATGGCAGGTATACATTTCTATTTGGCTGTAATTACGGGAGTTAAAGCAGCGAGCTGCCCCAGCTGTGTTAACATCATTATGGGCCGACTTCGCAGCCGGACCAAGGAGAATAAACTGCCTTAGCTCGGTAGGGTCAGTACGTTGCCCAGTAAATAGTTCTGTTCGGTCCGCTCACGTATTACAGCTTAACCAGGCATTTTTCAGTGACAGTATGGAGGATATTCTAAAATGTGACATAACATGGAAAATAAAACACGTTCGTTAAAGTTTTTACGTAAGCGTAAGTTTTTGATGGTGCTTCCGCTTCTGGCTCTCCCCTTTATTACACTTCTGTTTTGGTCATTGGGCGGCGGCAAAGGGCAACCCGAGAAAGATCGCCGTGACCAGGATAGAGGATTAAATACAAAGCTTCCCAAGGCGAAGCTTAACGATGAGTCTTTCCTGGATAAGCTTAGCTTTTATGAAAAGGCAAATATTGATTCTGCACATGCAAAGGAGCTGAGAAAGTATGACCCTTATTATCGGAATGGACTTGAATTCGGCTCAGGCCAGGAAGTGACTCCTGATGGTTCGCAACTGAGTGGATTAAGTCCTGACCGGGACCCTAATGAAGAGAAAGTATACCAGAAGGTAGCTGAGCTCAATCAGCAACTAGCTATGCCTCAAAAATCTAGATTCCGGCAGAATGAGGACAGGATGTTCGGTGCTCAGCAAGATCCTGCCGGCATTGAAATGGATAGATTGGAAACTCTGCTTAATTCTATTAATACTGATACTGCCCGGGATCCGCAAATGGATCAGATTAATTCAACTCTTGACAAGATTATCAAAGTTCAAAATCCCCGATCAACGCTGCAAGATAGATTATCGAAACAAGCTGGCCAACCTCGGGCCATACCAGCAAAGCTTTCACGAACAAACGTTCCGATTTCTTTATTACAAAGTGTCGCGGTAGGGATCAACAACAAACCCGGCGTCCCTCGGCAGAATGACTTTCTCTCGATGCAAGTACTTTCAGCAGATACAACTAATCAATTCGGAATTGCTTGTGTTGTTTATACAACCCAGTCTGTCGTAAACGGCTCGGTAATCAGGCTCCGGATATTAGAAGATCTCGAGGTTGATGGGCAACGCATCCAGGCTGGCCAATCAGTATATGGCAACGTTCAACTTGAGAACGAACGCTTGAGGGTTTCGATCAGAACCATAAGGAAAGGAAATAACATATACCCGGTAAAGCTTAAGGTATATGATGTGGATGGATTGGAGGGCATCTCCATCCCAGGTGCGATCACACGTGACGTTGCTAAGGAGTCTTCTACTAACACTATCCAGAACCTCGAACTCTTCACAATGGACCAGTCCCTTTCTTCTCAGGCGGGTAAAGCCGGACTGTCGGCTATTAAAACACTTCTTGCCAGAAAAGCTAAACTCATTAAAGTAACAGTGAAAGATGGCTACCAATTGGTTCTGCAGGACGATACCAATCTATTTTAACCAACCACTTAGTTTTTATGAAACATCTCATTTTTATTACTTGCCTTTTAGCGCAAGCGAAGATTGCATACTGCCAGCCTGCAAAGTTAGTTGGCTCCAAAGGTTTGGAACTGTGTGTGGCAGCTACCAAAACCACAAGCCTGATTTTCCCTTCTTTTATTCGGCATATCGATCGTGGTTCTTCCAATGTGCTTGTCCAGCAAGTAGCAGGTAGCGAGAGCATCCTTTTAGTCAAAGCTAACGCTCCATACGTGGGCGAAACCAGCCTTTCTGTTGTATGCGCCAACAACAAAGTGTATTCTTTTTCCGTGGGTTATGATAGTTCGCCAGCCGCGTTGGTGTACAATATTCAGGAGAAGGTTGAAATAACAGACTCAGCATCAAGGTCAGGGGTGGCTCCCGGTTTTGTTAATTCATTGCAACTATCATTTTATCTGAATGGTTTATTGTTTAGTCCCCGAAATATTAAATCAACTCATGACAGGGGCTGGGGGCTCAAAGTGGAGCTTAAAGGGATCTACGTAGTGGATAACGTTATCTTCTTAAAGGTTGCGTGTCACAACACATCTTCGATCAATTACAAGATCGCCGAACTCCGTTTTTCGATCAAAGATGCCGTAAGAACTAAACGAACTGCAATGCAGGAAATCGAGGTCACTCCCATAGGTATTTCGGCCAAGCCGGAAACAATTCAGGCTGGAGCAAACCAAGCTTTCGTGGCAGCTTTTGAAACATTTACAATCCCGAACCGAAGGTACCTGTCAATTCAACTCAGGGAAACAAAAGGCGGTCGAAATCTTCAGCTACGAATTCCAAATAGAAAGTTGATTAGAGCTGAACAACTAAAACATGACTAGCGAATTTAAACATCAAAAAACATACATTATGAACCAGCAAAATCTTGATTACCTCAAAGACAACATCAAGTATTTGGGGTTTGGTGAAGGGCTTTATCAAGCTCTGGAAGCCAATGTTCGCGAAGGCAAGCCGGCTTTCACCTTGCAATTCAACAATGAATTCAATGGAACGAGTATGGATGCTACCTTGAATTTCAGAAAGTCAGACAGCACAGAGGTGTACTTTCTCAATAGCTACCAGGCATCTCTGCAGCACACTGAAGGGCAACAAGTGAAGCAGACGTTTTACTTAAATAAAGGAAGAGGGGTGACATGTAAGGAAGCATTCAATCTACTAGAGGGTAGGGCAGTGAATAAGGATTTGACAAACAAAGAGGGGCAGGTTTACAATGCATGGTTACAGCTGGACTTCAAAGTTGTTGAGCCTAAGGGCAACTACCAAGTTAACCAGTACCACCACAATTATGGATATGATCTGCAAAAAGAATTACAGAAGCACCCGCTTAAAGAACTGAAAACAGAAGCAGAGAAGGGGCGCCTGATCGAGTCCCTGGAGAAGGGAAACCGGCAGTCTGTGACTTTCGTTAAGGATGGCGCAGAACAGAAGATGTTTATGGAAGCCAATCCGCGGTTCAAAACTTTAAACCTCTATGACTCCAAGATGCAGCGGGTGCATAGTCAAACACAAAAGGAGACCAGTAGTAAAAGTCAACAACAGCAAAAGCAGGAGAAGAATGAAAAAGTTGAACCAGTCGATGAAGATGCAAGTTCCCGCGGTAAGTTGTCTAAAAAAAGAAGAGCACAATCTCAATCGCTCAACCCGTGAGTGCTCGCCAGCCCGAGACTTCATTTCAGATTTCCTAAAGGCGATTGCTGATGACCCTTACATGTCCACCAAGCATATCGGCGTTTATGCGGCAATCATTGAGAAGTACAAGCTTGGAGCGCATGTTAATCCGATCCAGGTCTTTAGTGAAGAAATAATGAAGATGTGCAAGATTGGGAGTGGCAGCACTTTTCGAAGAGTGCTTCACGACTTAGACGAATTCGGGTTCATATCGTATGAACCATCATTTAATTCAAGAAAGCCCAGCAAGATATTTGTGCTCGGCCGCAACTAGGTCGGCTTAGGTGAAAACACAATTAGTGTTGATGCTTTCTTTATTGGAAATAATAGGCTTTCAAATGTAAATCAAGTGTTATGAGTGTTGAAATAGTGACAAAGGAGGATTTACAGGTTTTTCGTATACAACTGATAAGCGAGTTACGAGATCTACTCACAAAAAAACAAGAACCAACAAAAGAATGGTTGCGAAGCAGTGATGTACGAAAGTTACTAAAGATTTCGCCAGGCACTCTCCAGAATTTAAGAGTATCGGGTAGAATACAATCTAGAAAGATAGGAGGAATCTATTTTTACAGTTATGCAGAGCTCCTGCAGCTTCTTCCATCGAATATCAGTTCAAGCTCTGAGGTATGTTAAATATTGATGAGGAACGAATGCTTTTTATCTCGCTACTTGAAGACAGCAGGATTACAGTTTGGCACTTCAGCTTAATGGCTGCAATAGTTCATAGTAAGGTTGATCGCAATCAGAACGGTGTTATTATTTCCCGAAAGCAGTTAATGAGGTTTGCTCGTATAAAGAGCATTGCTACTTATCACAAGTATATCGGAGAGCTACAACGGTTTGGCTACATTGGCTATTATCCAACGTTTGACAGGTATAGAAAAACTTCAATAAAGATAAAATACCCATCTACTATCCTTCTGCAATTGTAGTGATCTGAATGGTTGTAAAAGATTGACATTGTTGGCTGCGCGTGGTCTTCGCTTGCTTGAAATCATCGCAGTACTGTCTTTGTAGCCGGCTGTCATTAATGAGGGTTTAATAGATTAGCCTTTTACTTGAAAGCTTTAGTGTTCCATCCGATTGTATATTGTAAATACTCTACACCCATGAATAGAGCAAATTGTATTTTACCAATAAAATCCGTATTTTGTCCATTATAGTCCGGTATCTAAGTATACTACCCTTTGTTTTTCACTAATATAAGGAAATCGGACATTAAGCTATATTAAAGTATACTTCACTGCTAGTGTAATGCCATGTAACAACTACAACTGTGACTGACATAAGCTCTGCTCTGAATAAAGGTTACTTAACCATCATTTTTTAAAAAAATAAAACCATTTCCTGGTTTATCAGCTCTATAATGAGGGCATAATGGTATCATTGGAATCTAACCATTCAAACAATAAGTAAAAGTTCTGGCGGATTGCCGAACCCTACAATTTTCAAAAGCGAATGCCAGCAAGCTGATTTTCAATAGCAATTTTGTTTTGGACATTCGGCTTATTCCTCTATTACAACCGTTATGGGCCACCATTTTCGGCATTCATCAGGTGCTAGAGTTTGAATGGCAAAGCCCTAAATGGTCTGCTGTGCTAATACATTGATTTCAATCATCTCAGTTAGGTGCCTTCGAACGACGAATAATCCGTAGCAGTTCCAGGAATGCAAAATAAAAAGTGTGACAGTTGACTCGCTCCGATACATTGGTTCTTCAATCGGCTTTAGTTGAGCGGCTTCGACAGACGAATAAATCTGTACGCGTTCCTAAGGTTGCAAAATGAAAAGTGTGACACTTGACCTACTCCGATAAATTGGTTTTTCAATCGGCTTTTGTTGGGCGGCATCAGCCAACGGATAAATCTGTACGCGTTTCCACGGTTCCAAATCAAAATTGGGCACTCGGCCCAATTCGATACGTTGGTTTTTCCATCGGCTTCGGTTGGGCGGTTTCAGCAGAAGAATAAAACTGTACTCGTTTTAACAGCTTTTAAAATAAATAAAGTGCGACAGTTTCCCACTCCGATACTTTGATTTTTCAATCAGCTTCAGCTGGGCGGCTTCAATAAAAAAATAAATTAGGTGCTCCTCCAAGTTGGCGAAATACTTATAGTGCTAAATGGCGGCCCAGAACAGCCGGTTTACTGCAAGGCTGGGGGGACGAATTATTTTCTTCATTAGGAATTCTATTGATCTGTAGTTCCAGCTGAAGGATATTATTCAGCTTTTGCATTTATCTTCAACTGCAGATTTTCAATCGACTTTTCTTAAAGGCGGACATTTCATAACTGCCAGCCCTGCAGTAAGCCGAACACGTTAGCAGTACGAAAATGTCACCAAAACAGATAAAGGAAAAAATCGACCACATTTTTACTCTACTGAAGAATGAACCTTGTTTGGCTACACTAAATGCAATTCTTACCAGTGAAGGTATAGATCTCGATTTCATTGAATTCAGAAAGAAATATCCTATCTTAAATTTTCAAATCAGCCCAGAAGAAGTCCAACAATTAACTGAGAATGGAATATTGACTTCCGAATACACACTGAATCTAGCCAGGTTTTCCAAACTCAACACTCTATCCAGACTATTAAATGCGACTCTCTTGAAAAATGGACATATAGATCGACTTCAACATATTGCAAAAGGTATTTCCGCAAAAGAGCCTCTAAAAGCCAGTTCTCCGTTTGTATTTCATCAGTTCGGACGCAGTCTCGCCGATGATTCTGAACCTATTGTAGATCGACATGTTCTGAGAGCGTTTCAGCTGTCACAGTTAAGCTCCAAACATGAAAAAAACATTAGCAATATTCGCTCTAAAAAAAACTATAATTCAGACAAGGATGGCCTATTGATAGCTTCTAGAGATTGGTTTAGGGAGAATCCACGAGCGAGCAAATCCAAAAGATCTGGTTGAGTATAAATATAAATTAGACAAACTCCTTTATTATTTAGGTAAAAAGGTGCAGTCTTCGTGATACTTCTAACATCCGGTTTACCGCAAGGCTGGCGGGACCAATAAATTTTCTTCACTAGAAATTCATTGAGCTTTAGTTCCAGCTGGAGGATATAATTCGGCTTTTGTATTTATCTTCAACTGTATATTTTCAATCAGCTTTTGTTACAGTTGGACGTATAATAAATGCCAGCCCTGCAGTAAGCCGATTAGGTATTGTAATACCCTAAATTTTTTTCGATTTCTACTTGGATTATACCCAAAATGAAAATATCTTCACTTGGCATATGAAATTTTAGTAGTGCCTAAAAGGTGTTGAAGTTGTAGTTTTGTGACAGGGTATACGGAACGATAATCTCCCCACGTTGTAGGAAAGCAGAGCAGGTTAAGCGGCATGGTTGGACGAAAAAAGGTGCACGACGCTATCGTTGTTACGATAAACCCTGGAACGAAAGCATCATACATTTCGAAATTGAATCAAGCGGCTTGCCCGTAAAATCTTCTTTTTCTCAAAATTGATTGTCATTCATTACACTATGAATGGGCTCATTGATCAATATTTGTTTCTTCGGATTAAATCAACACCTCTGGGACAATACCGAAATTTCAAAGGTGAGTTTTCTTAACAAATTAAAAAATTAACTGTCATGCTACCAAAAAATATTAATACTAAATGGGTAAATGATGAGTTAGTGCAAGATCCTTCTCAAATCCTGCCTACAAAAAGGTTATTTGGCCTAGTTGGTAAAGGAAAGAAACCTGATACTGTACACCTTTATATGAACGAAAGTCTAGACCTGTATTTCATTATTAATGAAAAAGATATACTTACCGGTAGAAACGCTACAGGGAAGTTAGGTCGGAAAGCGCAAAGTAAACCTACTATTGAGGGGACAGAATTGTATGTAAAGCCCGGTGCGGAATTGGAGTTCAAGATTTCAGATAGAGCGAAACAGGGGGCTGCTAAATTTTTACAAGGAGATCTTCTTTCTAATGTTGTTCAACAAAGAAGTGATGGAGTAATAATATATAAGCCTGTTTCTTTAGGTTTTAGTATTAGTTTTAGTTTGCCCACTTGGGTTATTTGTGGTGTATCTCCTATTGCATCTGTTATAATTGTTGCCAAGTGGTAGCAAACCATTGCTATTTTGTCGTTTTTGGTACTAAATGTCTGCTTGTTTTCGGGCACTCCTCCTTTTTGGTACTATTAAGAAATGTATGCTGAAGGATTCAGGCGACATTTCGGTGATGGATATACTGTTTGATGAACAGATAATGCATTTGAATATCTAAACCAGAATTTCTACTTTAAACTGGATACAGTAAACGAGGGGCAGGCCTGTGCAAGACCCAATTGTTCCAATATCTACGCGAACATTTGGGCCTTGCACAGGCCTATTAACCCATCGAACACAACCCCGGAGAGAAGTTGTGTGTGGACTTAGCAGACCAACCTTGAGAAAATGGGTAAAGCGTTATGCGGCGGGAAGTATCGATGCATTGGCCACCGAAGCACTCTCCATTAGCAAAGTCTTAGATCGGGAAGAACAATTGATATTGGCCATGCGACGCAGTAACTCCGTTTGGGCGCCAGACGCATTCAAACGGAGTTACTGCGTCTACATGCTATCAAATTCTCGCTGGCTACTATTCACAAGGTTCTACTTCGGAAAGATGTCCGTTTTTTGAAGATTAAGCGTGAGTACAGTAAACGCTATAGCTGTAAAATATCTGGAGAAAGGGTGCAGATGGATGTGTGAAAAATCGAACTCAATATTTATCTTGCTTTATAGGGAAGGTAAAAGGAAAACTAAATATAGTCCCAAAACTATCCAAGGACATATTTATTTACAAACATTCTAAACATTCTAAATGCTAAATCAAAATGCTTTGATTTCTCATTTAATGTCTCTCGGTTTACTCGATGCTGACCAACTTGTAAATGGCTGTGTTGATTTAAGTGAATCTTCACATAGACATTGTTCTTACAAAATCGAACCCGAGTATGGCCCATCATACTTTGTTAAGATTGGCACTGATCAAAATAAGTCTAAGGCCCTGGAAAATGAAGCATTAGTGTATAGGTTAATCCACACTAAAGCGCTAAATCCTTTATCAAATCGAATTCCTAAGCTATACCATTACGATACCCGGAACTCCATCCTTATATTGGAACTTTTAAAGAACAGGCGGCCATTACTAGAAGGGAAGAAATCGAATATTGATCCAATATTGCTTGGAGTAGAATTAGGTGAAGCTCTCTCAGTTTTGCATCAATTAAAAGTCCCTGAAAATAAAAGGACCGCTCTCAAATCAAGCAATGCTCCATGGGTTCTATCAATTCATGAACCTACTACAAACATATATTGGAGCATGACTGGTGCTATAAAGCAAATGGTTCGAATGATACAGAGTATTCCTGATTTCAGCCGAATCTTTACTAACCTCAGAAATTTATGGAAGACGTCCGCATTAATACATTTTGATATCCGTTCAAATAATATCTTGGTGCCTACAAATCATATAAATTCCAATGATGGTAATATTTTAATGTTAATAGACTGGGAACTAGCCCGGTTAGGTGATCCAAGCTGGGATGTCGGCTCAATTTTTCATGATGGACTTACCAATTGGTTAGAGTCTCTCCAATTCGCAGAAGAACTTTTAGAGGATAATAGACTTCTAGATCTTACCGACTTTCCAATTGAAAATGTTCACCTCCTTGCGCGGGCATTTTGGGATACATATATTAGGCACTTTGGCATTAAAGGAGCCGATACCGAAAAACTACTCCATCTATCCATGATGTACACCTCAGCTCGACTAATTCAAACTGTCTTTGAAAAAATGCGTCGATCTAACGAACTATCGATCCATGCGACTGCTTTAATCCAGGTTAGTTTGAATATAATTCAAAAGCCAAAAGATGCGGCTACCTATCTATTTGGAATTCACACTTAACTACTAATATGAATTGGAAAGATAGACTAGAAAAAGCTATTGAATCGACTCAGATTCTTTCTGATACAAACTTCAGCTGGTTTGGAGTTGCTTATCCCCAAATACCTGAGGAAGTGAGGCAATCCTTATTGCCTAAAACAAAGCATGCTTATCTCATCCGAATTTTAAGTGAATGGCTTTATAGAGGTTTCTATTGTATGGGTGAAGCAACGGATTTACGTCTATTAAATAATTCAATAGCGGGCATAGAAAAAACTTTTCTTTACCAGCAACTTCCAATGGCCAATCAAGGGCTAGAATCTTGGCATAAGGGTTGGACAGTCATTGAGTCCTTTAACAACGGTATCGTTATAATAGAGAACAAGGGCCTTCGCATATCAGTACATCGAGAAGAAATTTCTGAAAACCATAGTATAAAAAGTCAAACAACAGTGCAATTAAAAGGGCCGAATGGTTTGTTCGATTTCTCCCCTGGGTATTACACAGCTCTTAGCGAAATCAGTTTTCCTCCTGGAAACAACCATTGGTTTGTGCGAATATATTTGAATCTCGATCTCGAAGGTTCTTTCAATTTTTTAAAAATTGTTACTACAGAGTTGAACAAAATTGCTCATCCTTTCATCCTTAAGGTGCATACCGGACCGGAGTTGCAATGGAGATGCGATTCAGTTGTACTCATCATATTAAAGAAAGATTTTTCGCTTATCTCAAAGCTTCTTACTCCTTACATTGAGAGTCTCAGACCTCATTTAGGGAAAAATAATCCAGCTTTCACGAAATGGATAGGATGGGGTATTGGTCTAGCAGAAAGTCCTAAAGGAGGGATCAGTTTTGGGGAAAATAGGTGCGCCATTATGGCGAAAGCAATTGTTAGTGCAGAAATGCATAACATAAAAACTCTTTCCGGACGTTTCCGTGAGATAGAAAGGCATTTTCAAGAACAAGGACTTTCCTTGGACATCCCTTACTTGAATAGTGTTTCACGTGACGACTACGGAACACCTTTTAACGATTTCCAAGTTGGAAAGGGCGCAATTCCTAGTGTATCGAGAGATGCCTCATCTATTGATTTTCTTAATGCAGCATCGCAGATTGGAATTCGCCTTACTCGAAATGCTGTTTGGCATGAACAGCGGTGTAACTGGTTAGCTTCGGGTAGATCCTCTCAAGGCAAAAAGTCTAGGTTCTTTACTAGTAACCTTAGTCCGGATCTTTACTCTGGAACTAGTGGGGTAGCGCTCTTTCTCGCTCATCTATATGCAAATACTCAAGAATCACGTTTTCGAACCACTGCTTTGGGAGCAATCCGTCAAGCCATTTCAAAGGTCGACACAATTCCTGATCACTTGAATATAAGTGCATATGCTGGAAACTTGGGAATTGCATTAGCAGCGGCTAAAATTGGAGAGATATTTAATTCCGAAGAATTATTGAAAGCTTCAATTGACATTTGGACTCAGATAGTTCATAAGAATCGACAAAATAGTTGTGATGATTGGCTTTTAGGCAAAGCCGGAGCTATTGTCGCAACTATACTTCTAGCTGATATCCACAAGGATCAACGTTTTTTAGATTTTGCGTTAATACTCGGAGATGAGATTTTGGATTCAGCAGAAAAATCAGTTGAGAATAGTATCAAGAGAACAACTCACGGATTTGCCGGTATAAATCTAACGGGATTTTCGCATGGGTCCCTAGGAATTGTTTTCGCTCTACTTACACTCTATCGCATTTCAGGTAACTCTAAATATTGTAAATATGCTCAACAAGCACTTGAAAACAAAATATATTGGCCAAATAATTTAATTGTCGAAGGGAGTGAGTTACCGGGAATTGAAGCCACTAAAATATCAGAAAATGGCCATGATTTTAACTTTTTTGGATGGTGCCATGGTCCCTCGGGGGATGCACTTTCGTGGCTTCTTGCCAATGATCTTCTTCATCAGCCTAATTATAAGGCTGAAGCAATATCAGCTCTTCAAAGGTCATATGAGAGTACAAAGAATTGGTTGGATCATGGGCATTGTGATTACTGCTTATGCCACGGTTTAACAGGCAACTCGGAGATATTATTGTACGGACATCAATCCTTAAAATCATCAGAGTCTGATTGGGCGTTGCTTGCCCTAAGGGTCGCAAATTCCGCGTTAGAGTACACTCGAGCTCTTGATCGAGCATTTGATATTGGGGCAATCTCAGGTGAAGACCCCAGCCTTATGCAAGGGAACGCAGGAATTGGTTATTTCTTCCTCCGCCTATACAACCCTAATATTCCCTCGATTTTGACTCTGACTAGGTAACCCTCTGTGTAAGAACATGTTTGAAAATTTTGTTTTCCATGGTTTAGAGTTTAGCAATAAATTCATCCAACGAAAACCGATACACTTGACCATATGGCTTTTACTGGATCCAACCGAATTCCGATAAATCCTTTGGCTTTGATCTTTTATCCCCGTCAGCGTTCGATAGTCTCGTCAATGCCGAAAACCAAGTCCTCTCCCTCCTTGGCAAAGCGGGATACCACCAATAGAAGCAATAACCGTGCACACTTCCGTGCGCACCAGCGAGCACCCGGTGGTATTTGTGAAACCGTCGCTCATCGCTTAACCCAACTGCTTGTAAGGCACTGCAAACTGTCCGGCGGCCAACTACCAACAGACAACCGGCCACTAAAACCTTCGCATGTTTAAAGACCTTTTGCTAAATAACGGCGCAAATACTAACATTTGATCGGAGAACTATTTCGATAATGTGATCATAAATTTGATTTGTCGTGATCTCAAATTTAAGCACTTCTGGGGAGTTCTCTATTTATTGCATTTGGCTAAACTCGAACTAAGGGTAGTAAAGTTTGACCTGAATGGGTGGTCAAATTACCATCTGAATATACACCCGCCTAAACCATTTTAAAACAGTCTCTCCCTTTAAACCTTATACGCCCGCTACGGAGTTAATCCTGCTGCCTTCGGCAAGCGTAGCAAGCGTTTGAACTTTGGCAACACGCCAAGCCTTTGGTGCGTCAAGTCAAGAGCGAAGAAGGCGTTTTGATTATTGATGACCGTATCGCCGAAAAAGAATACACTGACGAGAACGCTATGATTACCCGGCATTGGGATCATAGTAAACAACGCTATATCAAAGGCATCAACCTGTTGACCGCTTTTTATCATAGCCCCGCCCCGGACCAAGATGTGCCGCTTCGCGTACCTATTGGAGTTAAGCCCATCCGCAAACCGGTGTGGTATTGCGACTTCAAAACACGGAAGGAGAAACGCGAGAATTGTAGTGACAAAGAATGAACTGATGTGCTAGATGATTAACCGATGTATCCAAGATCAGGTTAAATTTATCTACCTTTTGGGTGATTCTTGGTTTGTTCCATCTGAAAACCTGCGATTAGTGCATTAAAAGAAGATTTTCATCTTCGACATGAAAAGCAACCCCTTGGCTGTTTTGAGTGAAGAAGATCGAAATGCTGTTCGTTGGACAGCGCTTGAAGAATTGATGATACCAGAGCACACACCCATTAAGGTTTGGCTCAAAGACCTGGAATTCCCAGTCGTTTTGGCCAAGCAGGTCTTTAAAAACAAAGGCAACTCTACTGGTGGTGTCCAATGACTTGACGATGACCTGCGAGCAATTCGATAAGCTCTTCAAAAAACGGTGGAGCGTCGAGGAGTAGCACAAAAGCATCAAACAAAACACAGCATTAGCCAAGTCCCAACCAGAACTATCAGAACCCAAAGCAACCACTTGTTCGCTTCCATTTTAACTTACGTCAAATTGGAAAAGCGCAAGTTCACCACTTCGCTTCACCACTTCGCCCTAAAAACCAAACTTTACAACGCCGCTATTAAGGCCGCCTTCAGGGAACTTCATGAAATCAAAACTGCAGCGCGGGATTTTGGCGCTGCGTAACATCAGTTATTAACTATCCGTAAAAACTAAACCATCTCAGTTAAATTATTTGGGCTTTTAACTTTTATTACCTGCAATCAATCCTTTGACAATGATCTATTTTACGCGAAATATTAAATTTAAAGATGAAATCTTATTATTCAATGATTTTCCAGTATGGCCAGTACTAGATGATAAGGAAGAATATAGTTTGCGGAATCTTGCAAACGTCTTTGAGGGTAAATTGCAATTCGTAGAAGAAGGGTTCGTAAAAAAAAGAAGTAAAATAATACAAGACAGGGGTATAGTTATCGCTTGGAAAGATTGCAGCACTATTGCAAAGTTGTACGCCCATCTCACTTTTAGAGAATTTATTATAACTAATGATCCAATAAGGGCATTTAAAGGGTACAATAGTGCTGTTATTTTAGGCTTGCAAAGTGATCTGAGTTATGAAATTTTGGATGCTTTTTATGATCCTCTTAATAACGGGGGGAACGTAGGCTTTATCTACTCTCATAATTTAGCGGGTTTAAGAAGACAGGCATTATTGAAGTCAGCTACTCTTTATTGGAATAATATAGCTTCGATAGACAGAATTGATTGGTATCCAGATATCAAGACGTTATTTCCTCAAAATTCCTTTCATTCTGTTATTGGTTATTCGACACCGAAGGATACAATCAAGAAAACTTTGGAAAAGCCTCCTGCCATTTTGAATATATTCGCTCATTCCGATGGACTCGATATGAAACTTAGTCCCTTTACTCTTTGTCCAATAAAATCACTATCACCATTGGGCGATAATGCCCCTTCTAACCCACCATTTTGCGTGGTTAATTCATACTGTTACCGATTAAACCAGAAAATGGAAAATGCATTAAAAAATGATTTACTATTATCGCCAGAAAAGTTAAAAGCCCGCATATTGATATTGAATAGTTGTTTTGGTATTCGATTCTCACCAAATAGAATAAACCCTTCTTGGCAGATAGCAATTCAATTAATGAACAGCACCTACCTTGGAGCTATAGTCATCACTTGGAAGATCATTCAAACAAATCCGGATTTAATCGAGCCACTAATCACAGAAATACTTAAAGGCCAAACTATCGGTCAATCAGTTGCACAATTTAACCTTTCCGAGAATGCACTAAAATATGATATCCAGTTTGGTATTTTAGGGGATCCTGAATGCAAACTACCTTCAACACCAAGAATATATTTATCAATGGCGAATAAAAAGAAGAAAACACTCTTTAGAGAACGAGAATTTTCTGCTCTCAATTTCTTAAATCTATATTTTAATTTTTCTATTTACCATCACAAAGGGAAACTAAAAACACTAGCAAAGAAAATTGTTGCTGAAATTGGAAAATACCAATTGGATCTTTTTGCCAGATCTAATAATAAACCAATAGAATTAAATTATCTAATTAGTGAGTTTTTTCGGCAGAACTATTTTGAGTTGGTCAATCTTTTCTCAAGCCCTGATAATTGGGAGCCTTCAAAAGTTTCATGCCCAAATTGTGGATGCCCGGCTACGAGGTGGCGCTATCAAATGGATAGCAAGACGCTTCCCACCAGAATTGTAATAAATTGCCCTAATTGTATGGTGAACAAGGACACAAGTGAGTACTTGAAAGAAGCTGATTTCAGTTATGATGAAGAAAAAAGCGCGTTTTTGATACATTGGCCCACAATCCAACATAGCTGGGACGGCCTGTTAAAGGCAGAATATAAAATGAGATCAGTCGCCCGTTATTGGGAAATCAAAGGCGATCGTTCAATCTTTCCCCAAAACGAAGTCTTAGTTGATACCCAAGGAATGATGGAAGGAGAATTATACCTTGCTTGTGTATTAATAATCGATTTTGAAATAGCTATTGTTCGTAAACCTGCAAGAGTGAATAAAGATGGTAAATTGAAAATCATCGATCGACTAAATTAGACAAGTTGCGGTGAGAATAATGGAAATGAGTAGATTTTGCGCAAAAATCAGATATGGAAGAGTTTGTATATCCCAAGAACGAGCGATAGTGGGTGGCTAAGACGGGCATTGACGAGCGGCGCTTCTTGATCTTGTTGCCACATAGCTCCAATACATTTGTGCTTTACCGCTCGTAGCCAAGACGAAAAAAACAACCTTGTATATACATTAGAGCGTTATTGCAATCTATACGACAGGCAATGTATATATTTTATCCACGAGACTCGGTATGTATTTTCGCTTACACTCACTACAGAGTGATGCGCCAGTAACACATTCTCGATACATATGTGTTGTCTCGCCGGGACATTGAAGAACCTCTGCGATTTTGAAGAAGAACAAGAATGCGGTTGGCCACCTTCCTTCTTTTGTTTCTCTGGAATTAGACGGCCACCAGAAAGACTTCGGTGCAATTTGTTAAAAACCTGCTCACGAGTTTCGTTAAGAAGGATGACGGACTTGGGGTTTTTCACGCTCATCCTCCGGCCCGGCTCAACCAGAATAGGAAGGAGCATACGGAATGAATAGCTAGGGGACGGTAGGCCGATTTGTCGCGCTACGATTTTGGTGACTTCTGCATGTGTGGTCTGATGGATATCAGTAGGAATGAGTGTAGGACGTTCTGGAAAACGAATAGCTGAAAAAGGAACGATGCAGCAGTAATGCGAGGAATTCTAAGCGTAGCAATTGACACACTTTAATTCCACCCATACAACTGTATAACTTTTCTCATTGTTAGATTCTCTGCAGCGCGCGTCTCAAGTACGTGAATCTCTCGGCATTCTCTGTCTGAGAAACTCACTGCAGTTTCAAGCAAGGCAGTCCCAGTAAACTGACGATACGCTTCTCTAAACCTTACCATTACAAGCTCGACATCGCTGGTTGATAAGTGGAATGGCCAGTAAGAATTCTTCCTTACGTTCACAGTAACCCTCCGGCCAAGTACACATAGTTTGCAAAGAGCGGCAGAGATAGTTTTGCGTTAATGGAACAAAGTATAATGAAGCGTCGGGTTAAACGTCGCACTGTGGGTGAGATAAAATTACTGCTGGAAGCGTTTGCGACATCTGGCCTGAGCATACAGTCATTCTGTGATCAGCACATTATCGGCAAGTCTACCTTCCATAAATGGCAAAGCCGTTACAGCAATAAGCAGGATCAAAGCATAAGCAAAGCATTTGCACACAGAGAAATTGTTACTACCTGCGTTCAACATTCCGCAACATTATTTGCAGAAGTAAAGGGAATAAAAGTCTATCAGGCTGTTACTGCTGCTTACCTAAGAGAGCTCTTGTTATGAGCAGCCTTTTGCAGATAAGTCCATTCATCAAGCGGACTCCGCACCTTGAATTTATCTCTATTAACAACATGCGTATATACAATAGTAGTCCGGATATGTTTCTGACCAAGTAGCTCTTGTACGATCCGGATATTATATCCATCTTCCAGTAAATGAGTTGCAAAGGAATGGCGAAAAGGATGGCAGGATGCATTTTTGTTTATTTGAGCCTTTTTGATTGCTTCTTTTACTTCTTATTGCAAAAAACTTTCATGATGATGATGCTGTTTCAATTTTCCTGAACGGGGATCGAGGGCGAGGTCTTTGGAGATGAAAAAGTATTGCCAGTTCAATTCCATGGGTGCGTACGGATATTTTCTTTCTAACGCTTCGGGAATAGAGGCTCCGGAAAATCCTGCTACCGACTGGTTTTCTTCCAATTTGATCTTTGTCTTTTCAATCTGCCTTTTCAATGAAGGTATTAACACGTGTGGCCATAAGGTACTTTGATCGTTATCGCCTTTGCCGCTCCGGACAACGATTCCACCGAGTTCAAAGTCTATGTCCTTTATGCGCAATGTTAAACATTCGGCCAGGCGCAACCCACTTCCGTATAAGAGTGACGCCATAAGATGAATTTCGCCCTCAAGATGGGACAATACTTTTTTTACTTCCTCACGGCTAAACACAACCGGCAAGCGCTCTCCTACTCTTGCGTGCTTAAAATCAGGTTCCCACGGCTGAATTTCTACTACGTTTTGTATAAAAAAGCAAGGGCATTCAGCGCCTGGTTCTGTGTGGATGCCGATACCTTTCTTTTAACGGTCAAATAGGTAAGGAATTGTCCTACCTCTTTTGCGCTCATTTCTTCGGGTTTTTTTTATTATAAAAGAGGATAAAGCGGTAAATTCAATCCACGTAAGTCTTCTCGGTACTGTAGCTCAAATGATTTAGACTAATTACTTCCCTGACCAGGTTTAAAAATCTTGATCTTCTCATGGAGGAAAGAATAATATAGATAATATAACAAAGTTTACAAATTATATTGAAAATGTCTCTATACTCAACAATATATTGTTATTAGGCTTTTGTTTTTAATAAACTATTTTTTAAATTTGTACTAGTTTTAGTATAATGCGGATATTGACAGTAGAATATTATTTTCTGTCGCGGCGCGCGGTTTGGCTGGAAGCGTGATATATTAGGG
>NZ_SMSK01000032.1 GCF_004354985.1 Segetibacter sp. 3557_3
GGTCAAGATGCCCCGGAATCCGTGCCAAACAAAGATGAGTCAAAGGGGGGGCAGTTTGCCCGGAATGAGGGGGTCAGCTTGGCCGGAACCACGGGGTCAAAATGTTCCGGAATCTACAAATTACGGCTGGAAGTTTTGTAATAAGATTTATGGATGAGTTCTCGAACAACTGAAGGGCTTGTTTCTGAATATAATTCAACAGGCTCTCAAATGTGTCGTTGTTGATATTAAGGCTCCAGATGACTTCACGCATCTTTGTGGAAAGTTCACTTATTGAAGAGTGAATTTTCTTTATTTCCTCGTTCAGTTCCCCATCTGATGTTCTTTTGCCTATCATTTCAGTAAGTAACCGCACCCCCATTAAACCAGCTCCAATATCATCGTGTATTTCGGACCCGATCCGTTGCCTCTCTTCCTGGACGGCCAACTGCTTTTCATAGGACCTCTTCTGCTCTTTTAAGCGTTCGATGTAATAATTTCTGACAGCAATAAATATCAGGGTTGAGAGTGATAGTATTAATAATGTTCTAAACAGCCTTGTTTGATACCAAAAAGGCGAAACGTAAATTTTTAACAATAAAGGCTGTTCACTCCATCGGCCTGAATTATTACTCCCCATCAGCTTCAATACGTAATTGCCTGGGGGCAAGTTTGAATAACGTCTAAAGTTATTGTTTCCCAAATCGATCCAGTCCTTATCGAAGTTTTCGATCATTATGCGGTATTGATTTTTGGCGGGAGCAGCGAAACTTAACGAAGCAAATTCAAAAAACAAAGAGTTAAAGCCAGCAGGTATAATTATTTCCGATGCAGCATATATATTAACAACACTATCTTTTTGTTCGCTGTTTGAAGCCACAAGATCAGTCAAAACAACCTTTGGCCTGATGGAGTTGCTTGTAAGCATTTCAGGCCTTGTTTGCACAATTCCATTCAATGTAGAAAAGTAAAGATTACCAGTTGGAGATTTGTAAGATGCATAGCCGTTAAACTCATTGTCAGGCAAACCGTCCCCGGTGGTAAAAGTTGTAACAGCACTTTTTTGAATATTTAAAAGTGCAAGACCGTGATTAGTTGGAATCCATAAGTACCCTTTGCTATCGGGAATTATAGCGTAGACTGAATTATTAGGTAGACCTTCCCGCGTTGTCAGTCCGCTAAATAAACCGGTTCGTTTATTGAGTCTTTGTATCCCTGCCCCGAATGTGGCAATCCAGATATTTTCGCCATCATCCCAGGCATCTTTGATATTCCTGGCAGGAAGCTCCTGAGGATATCGTTTACCCGGACGGAAATTTACAAAGGAGTCCTGAGCAGGATAAAAAAGGCTAAAGCCGAACTTTGTGCAAACAATAATTTCATGCTTATTTCTACTAAAAGCTATTTTCTGAACCTGGTTATCAACAGGCCCTTCCCACTGAAGGTGTTCATTTCGCCTGTATTGCTTTATTGTTCCCCTTCTGTAATTCCATTTAAAAAAGCCATCCGTAAAACCAGCTATGTATGCAAGAGAGTCATCTGCTATCGTTAGGTTGGTTATTGAAACATTTTCCAACTGCTTCAATTCAGGAAACTTTGCAGGACGATGAGCGGAAGCACGCCTATTTACAAGGTCCAAGAGCCAGAGGCCCTTACTCGTACAAACCACTAAATCGTTGTTAATGAAAGGCGTAAAATGGTATACTTTTATCTCTGAAGCCGGGGAATAAGGAATTCGAATCGGAACAACTTTAAGTGAATCCGGGTTAAAGATATAAGCGCCACCACTCTTGGTTCCTAATAACAATTGACCGTCTGGTAACTCGTGAATTGCATAAACCGGATGACCGAAATGATTAATCTTCCTTAGTATATTCTCGTAATTATTAAATATGCTTGTATAAGGGGAGGCAATATTTATACCCCTGCTTGTACCGATTATTATGTTTTGCTCGTCATCCTGTAATAAACAGTTAACTAAGTTGCTTATCAGGTTGTCCTTTATAGACTCAGACTTTACATGTTTTACGAGGGTCTTCTGTGTGATATCGATGACGAGTATGCCCTTTTCTGTCGCTATCCACACAAACGGTGTGTTCTTTTGCTTGAATAACTTGTTTGCCGATCGAAATAAAACCGAGTCTTTAGCAATTGGTTCAATACCTATATGCGCATCTTGCTTTCTCAATCGAAACAGCCCCTTCTCAGATGTAAACAGCAACGATCGAGCTGTTTCCTGAATAATTCCCGTTACCGAAGTTCCATGTTTGCTGTTATCCCAAATTCCTATCGGAGCTGTTTTACCATCCTTTGTTATCCTAAGTAATCCTTTTGCTTTGCTCCCAAACCATACGTGTTCTGCAAAATCAATTATATCGATATTTACTGTATTAAGATCAGCAAAGCGAGGGTCGTTATAATTTTCTATGCTAAAATTTGCAGGGCTTATTTTAGATATTCCAAACACTGTTCTTGCCCAAATCATGCCTTGTTTATCCTTGTATACCCCATAAACCCTGCTGCTTGCAAGCCTGTTGCGAGCAGTAAATCTATTTTCAAGGCGAATAAAGGAATTTGTGTTTTTATCATATATGCTTATTCCCGCATTGAAGTGGGCAATCCAAATGCGGTTATAATCGTCTTCGCAAATACCATAGACCTCGTTCGCCGCCAAAGTATTGCTGTCATTGTACTGGTGATAGTACCTTTTTATTTTCTTGCCATCAAACCTGTTTAATCCATCATCAGTACCTACCCACAAAAAGCCAACTTTATCTTTGAACACAACATTAACTGTTGCCTGGGAAAGACCTTCATCATTCGTAATCTTATAAAAATTTAGCGGAGGGAACTGTGCAAAAACAGAGTCAGAAAAAGCAGTAAAGATGACAGATATGAAGACGGGGAGGATCTTCATGGCAGGCTTTGGGTTTTATCCTCTTAAGTTACATCTTCTTTTTGAAGAATTTTAGTGTTTTGCAGCGGCATTGGCTTGTGATTGGCTGTTGATGCTGGAGAAGCTGTCCAAAGACCGGTCAAAATGCATTTACAGCATATGTCTATGCCTTTGGCAGAGGCTAATACCTACTTTTTCTCTTTATCCATCAGATGCTGGGGAACGTAAAGATGACCTGCATTTCCGTTGTCTATAGTCGACTTCACGATGATGTTTACAATAATAGTGGCTTCAACCACAGCGGGCGGTCTGAGTTGCCAAATCAATGATTGTTACATAAAGTAGAACCATAAGCATAAAGAGGTGGCAAGTCCGAATCTCTTCAGCCGTTTCCAGGTCTAAACAACATAGTTTCCGTGACCAATTTCTTAAGCAAGAAGTAACCAAGCCGTAAACAGTAGTCTCGGCCAATAATTGTGCGGTTTAAATAGCTTGGCACTACAGGTAATTTGTCCAATCCAAAAACCAACTCGCAAGGCCTGGTAAATACACTCCTACTTTTCAAGTACTACCAAGCCGCCCTTGAAAACTAAAGCGAAAATATTATGAATTCACTCCATATGAGTTCCTGCTACCAGCATACGATTAGGTCTTGGAGTGCGCTTAACGCAATTAAGTACTTACGCTCCGGCGTGTGACTCGGGATCGCTTCCCGGTTCTAAAAACCTGCTTTATCCCGGTTCAGGGTGCCCTTCAGAACACCTGAACAACACGTACCTCTGCGTTGGTCTTCAAGGTAATTTTCACTTAGTTCTAAAGCCTTATTTCCCGTTAGGTAAACTTCTTTTCATAAACAAGAATAATTATTTTGTAAGCACTTAACCAAAAAACGACTGCTATGCTTACAGCAACAAATCTTACCAACATTGCTCGTCTTTTCACGGAAGAAATTTGGGACAAGGGAAATCTAACATCGCAGATGAGATTTTTCTGCAAACGTTAATCGACCATGATCCGGTGCAGGGACAAGAACCTGGATTGCAAGGTTATTTAGATATGTATAAAGGCTTCAAGTCTGCCTTTCCCGATTTGACAGTAAGAAACGAAGACGTAATAGCAGATGAGCATCAAAGCAAAGTAGTTGTGCGTTGGACCGCCAATGGCACACATCGTGGTCAACTTATGCAAATACCAGCAACAGGCAAAACTGTTGTTTTAAAGGGAGTCGATATTCTTCGGATAGAAAATGGTAAGATCGCCGAACGCTGGGGAGAATTTGATACATTAGGCATGTTGGCACAATTGGGAGTCATCCAGTTATAGCTGCACAAGGAGTCAGGTTTGTGTGCCCAGGTAACATGTTAGTGGGTCTGAAAGAGCAGCTGACGTTTTGCAGTTGATAGCTTTTCCACGAAATGGCAGATTGGCTTGAGATCTGGTCGGGTACCTGGGGGATTTTAATGGAACTAAGTTCACAGGCTACTACATCAAAAACGTTGATTAAACTTCAAAACCTGACATAGTTATCGTCACTTGCACAGCAAAGATATATTTAGGCTAACCTAATGCATCACGCCGGGAAAGCCGATTGGAACTGACGTTTAATTGAGGTGCAATTACCTGGCAGTAATTGTAACCGTTGACATTGGAAGCCCCTTTTTGCCAAAGCCACCACTGTTTCTTTCAATAAAAATTTTATTGTTTCCAAACACGGTATTCATTGCCGTGGTTTCGGTGGTACATGGCTGCACCTGCTTAACCAGTTCCGCGTACAGCTTGTCGATTTGTTCGGAGAGGGACACAATTTTGTAAGAGCTGATGGTATTAACGGTGGCCATGGCCCCATTAACCAATACCTTTTTGGGCTTTAGCCATATTTTTATCTGCGCCAGGTTATTTTCATCCCTCATCTCCTGGATATTGTTGGTTTCAGCAGGAACGAGCTTGGTTTGTATTTCCAGGTTTTTTTCGACAAACTGTTTCAGAATATTATTTGACTCAGACGCATCACCAAGCCATAAGTTGCAGGATTTTTCCTGCGCAATAGCTAGAGTACCAACGGCAAGAAACAGCGCTAAAAATATGCCTCTCATAATTACAATTTTATAATTGAAGGCTAAACTAGGTTTTTGTGCTATAGGAGATGTGGAAGAAAATCTTAAAGTTGCAAACCCCTCGCACTAGTAAGACCATCAGGGATTTAATGTTCTTGAATATTACGGACAGGTGCCGGTGTTCGAGCACAACGCTTTTGGTCTTATATTCGAACAAACAATCCTTTATGAACGATTGCATCCGCCTGAAGTCCCTTACCTGCCTCCTGCCTCTCCTGCTCCTGTGTACGACTTTACATGCGCAACAGGCGAATGTAAACCTCGACTGGCGTCCGCACCTGAATACCGAAAATCTTACCCCTTTTAGTGCACCGATGAATTCACCTGAGGTAAAAGACGACCGTACCGTAACCTTTCGACTGAAAGCACCAGAAGCAAAAAAGGTTAACCTGTCAGGGGTTCATATCCTTGCAGCATTGGGCAGGGGACGAGAACCGATGCCCATGGTGAAAGGAGCAGACGGGATATGGACTTTGACTGTGGGACCTATGAAACCGGATATGTACGTCTACCAGTTTAACGTGGATGGGATGACTATCACCGATCCAAGCAATACCATTTCTGCTTTTACCGCCATGCCCCCATACAGTCATGTAGTTGTACATGGAGAAGCCCCAGCTTATTACGACGCCAAAGATGTTCCCCATGGCACCGTAACCCGGCACATCTACCATTCCAACGTAACCAATGGCATGCGGGATGTTTATGTGTATACACCTCCGGGGTACACATCAAAGAAAAAATACCCAACCCTCTACCTGTTGGGAGGAAGCGGAGAACTGCCATCTAACTGGATGTATGATGGCCGGGCAAACCTTATTCTCGACAACCTGATCGCTGAAGGCAAGGCCGTTCCCATGGTAATGGTATTGCCCAATAACCAGGTGGTTCACCGCAACCACCCACAACATGCGGAACAAACGTTTAAGCTGTTTGAAAAAGAAGTGCGGGAGCATATCGTTCCGCTGGTGGAAGCCCATTACAGCGTGCGACGGGATCCTAAAGGAAGGGCGCTATCTGGTTTATCAATGGGCGGAAGACATACGATGTTCTGTGGTTTCAATTCGCTGGACCTCTTTGCAAACTTTGGGGTATTGAGTGCCGGGGATACCGACAGTGAAAAAGTGATTGCCGGTTTCCTGAATGACCCGAGAGTAAATGACAAAATCAGTTACCTGTTTGTTGGCCAGGGCGACCAGGAAGCACAAGGCGCCCTGGGTGCACGGGTGGAGGGCTTGCGTAAGGCGCTGGAGAACCATAAGATCAAACATGAATATTATGTTGGCGGGGGCCTGGGCCACGACTGGTCTACCTGGCGGCATTTGCTGTATTATCGATTTTTACCAAACCTTTGGAGGAAATAGTATTCCTGCAATTGTGCTGATGCAGCGCAAAAAATCTAGGTGGTGCAATCCAAACAGAATCTTCTTCGATAACTAATCAGGCAGCAAATACCTGTTAGTTCAGCCCGGATTTGACCTAACTGCCCCTGTTTGCTTGATTAGCAATCGAAGCTGTATATGTGCTCTCAAACCACGCCGCAACCGATTACTTAATAGGTCGTTTTGATTTCTTTGTACCTTTTGGATCATCAGATCCATTCTTTAATAAACAACTAAACGACCCTGGCTTGTATGAAAAAGCTGCCCCTCCCCTTCCTGGTACTGCTATCCATTTTATCATCGACAACATGGAGTCAAAACCGGAACCCTGTGTTGACCATCCAGGGCGGGCAGGTAAAAGGCGTAGAAACACCAACAAAGGGAGTTATCGCTTATAAAGGTATTCCCTTTGCAGCACCGCCTGTTGGCAAACTGCGCTGGAAAGAACCCCAACCGGTGGTGCCCTGGAAGGCGGTAAAAACAGCAGATCAATATGGCGCGGCCGCCATGCAGGTTTCTTGGGATCCGCAAAGTTTTTATGGCAGGGAGTGGAGGGCCAGTGGCAGCGTTCCGTTTAGTGAAGATTGTCTCTACTTAAACATCTGGACACCCGCGGCAGGTGAACGAAATAAAAAACTCCCCGTCGCGATGTGGATACATGGCGGCGGCTATCGTGAAGGCTTTGCCTTTGAACCCGAAATGGATGGCGGGGAAGCATGGGCCTCCCGTGGGGTAATCCTGGTATCGGTAACTTACCGGCTTGGCGTATTAGGCTTTTTTTCGCACCCGCTTTTGTCAGCCGAAAGCCCGCACCAGGTTTCGGGCAATTATGGGTTGATGGACCAGGCGGCAGCGCTGAAATGGATCCATGATAACATCGAACAGTTTGGTGGTGACCCTAAAAACATCATGATCTTCGGCCAGAGTGCCGGCGCCGGAAGTGTGCAGTCGTTATGCGCTTCACCCATTTCTAAAAACCTGGTGAGCAAGGCCATCAGCATGAGCGGCGGCGGGTTGAGTAATGCACGACCGGGGATCCCGCTCGACACTGCACAGCTGGCAAATAAAAAGATGATGGACCATAACGGGAAAACTACCCTCGATGCCATGCGGGCGCTTTCCTTTGACGAATTGATCAAGGTGTCGCAGCAATACGCCGACGCTACCAAAATACGTGTTGCCTGGAGCCCGGTTATCGATAATTACTTCCTGAAGAAAACGTTTTCTGATGCAGCAACAGCCAGGGAGATCCCCGACATTCCGTACATGATCGGGTTTACCGCCAATGATTTGAGTGATATGACAAAGCCGGTTACGGACTTTTGTGCATTGCGTGCAACACAAAGCGATAAACCAACTTATGCCTATTTTTTCCAGCGCCAGCTTCCCGGCGACTCCAGTGGGGCCTTCCATTCAGCAGATCTATGGTATGTTTTTAATTCCATGCGGCACAGCTGGCGGCCTTTCACCGCGGGAGACCAGGAGTTGAGTACCCGGATGGTAAACTACTGGACGAATTTTGCAAAGTCTGGCAATCCAAATGGTAAAAACGGGGATGTCTGGAAACCTTTTACCACACAGCAACCAGGGTATCTGCTGCTCGATGCAAAGGGCGATAAAGCCGGATTAACGATGTCACCAACTCCTCAATACAGGGGAAACAGTCTTAGAAGGTAAGGCGGTTGTTTTTTGTAAAAGAGGGGGTCTTACACCATGTCTGTTATTGAGCTATCCAGATTGTTGTCGATTCTTTTTATGAGACCAGCAGTGGTTTTTTATAGCATCATCGTTGCGTCGCAAGCACTTTATCGACAAACCAATGGGCATCTTTAGTCTTCAACGCAAAGCTTTATCAGTCCTCATGCGGGTTTATTGCGAAAGTACATTGTTGGCATAAACGCCCGAACTATCACTTTCAAACATTCATGGGGCGCTGTTTGTATCCGTAACCTGATAAGGTTTTATAGTGCGTTTACGCTTTCCATGCAATCAGTGGTGATGCCTTGTGGAGTATTCATCTCATTAAAAAGGTGAGACTGGCAACCTAAAGCCGCAGTTGTCATCTTCACCAACACAGGGTGAACAGTTAGTGCGCCTTAAAGTTCCATTTAGCATTGTCACTTGACATATCGAACGGTGCAAGCGTTGGCGTGCTATCCCCGGAAGAAACCAGCGCCAACTGCGCTGTCGAATTTGGAACAACCTTAGGCATTACCCGGTATGTGCCATCAGTTAATTGATCGATCCGCCATAACTGTTCCGGCGCACCGGTAAATGCCGGCACCGTGATCACCTCCGCATCCGCTGTGGCTGCCAATGCGCGTTCCGTTCCTGCTATAACTATTTTGTAATACGGACCACCCAGGTAACCGCTTCCGTCCGGAGCTGGTGTAATTGTCCATTTTTGGTGCGGGCGAAACATATAATCACCTATCCTCACATTGGTATTTCCCGTTGGCCACGATTTGATGACATCGGCTAACTCCTGCGATGGAACCGGTTTTATGGGTTCATCGTTGTTGCGGTTAAACCCGCGCATACCGCCCGGCATTCTTGTAAAATCCACCACCAGTTCTAACGCATATCCCCTTCTCTCCGATTCGATTTCATATGTTCCGGCTTTGAAATTATCGCCTGCAACCGGCCAGCCGTTTTTCCAGAGCAGGGGACGGATCCCCAATACGCTCCGGCCACTTTGATCCAAATCGGCTTCATAATGGCAACTCATTTTTTCTACGCCTTCGCCAAGGACTTCACGTCCAAAATGCCCCGGACCTATCAGTCTTCCACCGGCTGCAACCACCATTTTGCCCCCACCTTTTAGCATATCCCTTCCCATATTGTCAAGGTATGGACCGGTTACTTTCCTGGAGCGGCCGACAACGATATTATAGGTGGAGTTTGCACCATCGCAGCAGGTTCCGTGGGTACCAAGCAGATAATACCATCCGTCACGATACGTCAACGTTGTGGCCTCACAATCAATGGCTATATCAATCGCTTTATTACCTTTCACACGGGTACCGGTTTTCGGGTCAAGCTCAACAAGGCGAATAAAACCAAAATAGGTGCCGTACGATAACCACAACCGGCCGTCAGTCGGATCCAGCAGGAGCCCCGGATCGATGGCATCATTATCTTCTTTACCATCGGAGGAAGCAACCACAACTGCTTCCGTATACTTAAAATCGGGAGATTTCGGGTCAAGGGTTTTGTTCCACATGGTAAGTATTCTTCCATTGTGTCCGCCTCCCAAACCTCCGCCGGTGGCGCCATAAACAACAAGGTAGCGATCGCCGATTTTTAAGACGTCGGGGGCGGCTCCTCCACCGGGTCTTACCCCACCACTGTTCCAAGTCCAGCCATCTTCGGATATCAAGCCGCCTGCGCCTGTGCCAAAGGTGTAGTAACGTCCCTCACATTCCATGATGGTAGATGGATCATGTATAAAGGGTTTGCCGACTTGCGCCACTACTGATTTGGCTAACCCAATTGACAACAAGGCTATCATGCTAAGTAGTGTAATGCTCAATTTCATCCGTAAGTAATTTGTTTGTTATTGTTTGTGGGAACTCACCTGTGGGTGATCATAATCTTTGGTTGTTTGCTAACCAACCACGTATTTGTATTTTCATCAACGCCAATCTATTCACTTGCTATCGTCAACAGGACAGCCCTGTTATGTTAACCACTGTACGACGTATCGCGTGAGGCCGCCCGGACGACCTGTCGGACGGGGATAGTAGCGCAAATCATAACAGTCCCCATCTCCAACTTGTCGGGTATTGTGACGAGGACTTGAAGCGGCCGCCCGGATGACACGTTCGGACGGGGATAGCCCGGCCCCTTCCCGTCCGCAGGCGGGTTGGGGCACGCCCCATTCATTATTGGATACTTAACATAACACCTCGTGGCTTTATTGATAATTGATGGTAAGATCTTTTATGGGAGCGCCTCTTTCATTAAGAAAGCGCACACAGAAATCGCTCATCCCGGGTCCGTTGATGACCGCTCCGCGGATGATGTTTTTGCCCTTCTGAAGTGTCAGGCGGGTAGAAACGCAATCATCCATCACCATTCTTCTGTCCCCGGAAAGTATTACCGTTTCCTTTCCATTTAGCCACCACATCGATGCTGAATTTGATCCCACCGCCATTCTCACATTCTTCATTTCCTGCGGGCTGTTTACGACGGTTACTGCCCAAAATAGTACCCCGTATACCTCCTTGTTTAACCCATAGGCGAAACGAAACAATTTTACGTTGAAGTTCCTGCTGTCAAGGGCATGCCAGGTGAGTTCCTGCGATCCGACTACTACCTTCTCCCCGTTGGTTGGAAGGACTGTGAACTGGTTGGGGAAATACAAGGTATCGAATGCTTTGCGGATGTAGCTATCCGTGAAAACCGTGTTTGTACGGTTGGGTTTGTTTATTGGGTCGAGCAGTATCCAGCGCCGGAGAAATCCTTCAGCATCCGGTGTTTTTTTCGAGGCTGTAGCCGGGGTGAAGTAGGTTGCGATAGTGCGTGTAGTATCAGGGGCGGCTACCCCATTGGCTTTACCCTTTGAGCTGGCAGAACAACCTGCTAACCCCAGGCCGAGTACAATTACAAAGCCCCCAAACAGCAACTGTGTTTCGCGTGATTTGTTCATAAGCATTCCTTGGTATTTACAATGATCTCCTGCCCGAAAAGGTAAGCGCTCTCCAATTCAAAAAAAATAAAAGCTCAAAAGAAAGGACGACAGCAGCACATGTCGGGTGGCGAATAACAGGCAGCAAAAATGAACAATCTAACAGACACAAACATCCTGGTTAAACAAAGTTGCACGGATAATGGCAAAAATCTCCATCCAAACGCACCAGATTCCGCTTCCTTCGCAAGCTCCGCGGCTTTTTGGTGTAGCCCCAAACGGTTTTACCTGTAAGTGCATGGAGAAAATAGGATAATGAAATAGCTGAAATGTATAAAGCGCGGCGAAAGTTTGGTTTCAATGCTAAATAACAAAACGAGCTAACGATATATTCATAAAACACCTCAGAAGAATAGCCATATGACAAAACTTGAAATCAGTTTCAAAAGACAACCCATTGTTTTAATTTTTGCCGTTTTTTTCCTCTTTGCTGTGACCCAGTTAAGGGGTCAGATAGCACCGCTCCAGGCAAACCAGTCGGGAAAAAAGTTCGTCCATAAACAGGCCGGCAATCCCTACCTGCCGCTTTGGGAGCACGTGCCTGATGGAGAACCGCGTGTATTTGAAGATCCGGATAAGCCGGGGAAATACCGCGCTTATATAGTCGGATCGCATGATCTTAGGGTGAATAGTTATTGCGGGCCGGATATCAGGGCCTGGTCTGCGCCTGTAGAAGATTTAACCAGCTGGCGCGATGAAGGTCCCATTTTTACCTACCAGATCGACGGTCAATGGGATGTCATGTATGCGCCCGACCTGGTTGAGGTAAAACGTAAAGGGGGCAAAAAAGAATATTACCTGTACCCGCATAGCCGCGGTCCCGGCAGGGAAGCAATGGTTTGTAAGGGCAGCCGCCCCGACGGACCGTTTACCCCCATCAACTTGACCGAAGACGGAAAACGTACCGTTCCAGGCAGTATGTTGGGCTTTGACCCGGCTGTATATATTGAATACGTCACCGATCCGAAAGATCCCGATTATGCAATCGGGTTCAGGGCGTATGGTTTCTGGGGCTTTCAACGATCTTCCGCGGCACAGCTTGACCAGAATACGATGTATTCCCTTCGGCCCGGAACCAAGGTCATCAGTTACCTATTACCTGCCAGCGTAAGATACGGGGTGATCAGGGAACCGGCAGGCACCCCCTATCCAAATATCTATCCCGGTGAAGACCTGGGAACGTTCAATTTTTTCGAGGCATCCTCTATCCGAAAGGTGGGCAATAAGTATGTTACCGTTTTCAGTGGTTATTCCGGTCCGGAGTATGGCATTGGGAGTTCCAACTCTACCCTGCGCTATGCCTTCGGCGATTCGCCCCTGGGGCCATGGAAAAGCGGCGGGGTTGTAGTCGACTCTCGTGCACCGGTCCTTAATAAAGACGGCACCGCATTGCAGACCACTAATTCAGGGCATAATACGCATGGAAGTATTGAATTGATCAACGGCCAATGGTATGTGTTTTACCACAGGCCGCCAAGGGGATTTGGCTATGCACGCCAACCTGTAGTGGCTCCTGTTAATGTTAAATGGGACGAAAAACCGGTTGCCGAAGGCGGCACCGTTTCAATCAGGGGCTACGATCCATATGCCGCAGATAACCTCTGGACAGCAAAGGACAGCCAGGGAAAAGAATACAAGGGCGCTGAAGTCACTTCAGAGGGCTTCCATTTTTATGGGCTCGATCCCTACCAATATTACTCGGCAGGGTATGCCGCTTATCTTTCCAACCCGGGTACCCAGCAGGATTCCTGGGACATTTGGGATAACCATATGCCTATCGAAAAGGTCAGAAATGGCAACATTATCGGGTATAAGTACTTTGGCTTTGGCGGACTCAAAAAAGGTCAAAACGGATTGAAAGCTTTTGAGGGCACAAAAAAGGGCAACAATACCCAGTTCAACGTGTTCCTCACTCCAAAAACGGACAAGGCATTTAAGGTAAATGTGTGGTTGGATGGACCATGGGATAATGCGACCTGGAAAGGCAAAAAAATTGCTGAGATTATGGTACCTGCAAATGCAAAGCAAGAAGTAACACAGTTTACTACAGATGTTGCTGGGGCCGTAGACAACCTCGACAAAAAACATGCAATCTACCTGGTAGCAGAAGGGGGAGAAACGGATACACTGTTTAATTTGATAGGGGTTGGGTTCAGTTCCAAGAACAAGAAGATTGTTCGCCCGGTGCCACCAACGGTAAGTATCCTTGTTAATGGCCAGCCGATCAATATTCCGGCGACCCCGGTAAGGTCTACCAACGCCAACGGGATTGTTGGTTACGACATCTATCAAACCACTTATAAACTTCCGGCCGGAACAACAGGAGTGCCCAGGATTACGGCTTCTTCCAATAATCCGAAGGTTAAGGTTGGCATTACACAGGCAGAATCGGTGTCAGGAACGGCAGTCGCAACTTTTGATTACAATGGGGTGGTGAAGACATACCGGGTGGTGCTTGCTGGGGATTAGGTATTAAGGTATTAAGGTATTGGGTACTAGGGAACAGCTTGGCTTTCGAATTGCTATCCGGCAGTCTGCATGTTTAGCGTAGTAGGAGTACCGCTTTTACATTTTTCATTTTACATTTCTTTACCGCGGAGAAAAAGAGAAGCAGAGAATTCGCAGAAGGGAGCAATCGTAGAGTTAGGTAATAAGGTATCAGGTATTGGGTATTAAGGAAGAAATCGCCCTTCGAATTGCTATTCGGCAGTCTGCATGTTTAGCATTGCAGGAGTACCCCTTTTACATTTTACATTTTGCATTTCTCCCACCGCGGAGAAGCAGAGAGTCCGCAGAGGGGAGCAATTCGAGTATTGGGGTGAGGTATTGAGGTATTGGGTATTAGCCAAGAAATTTGCTACGGGATTGCTATTTGACAGTCTCCATGTTTAGCGTAGTAGGAGTTCACCTTTTTAATTTTACATTTTTCATTTTACATTTTCCTCTCTCCCATTGCTTAAAAAGCGCTTAAATCAGCAACTGAACATTAGCTGATTTTAATCGAAATCACCATTCGTCTAGTTTTATGGCTCATTCGCCTCTATTTAATTTATTTCAACCAGACAATGTTTAGTTTAGCCTTAAACGATCAAACCATTTAACAATGAAAAAATTACTATTGACTGTATGCCTGCTTGTAGGCGTGGTTACGCTTAAAGCCCAGGGACCAGGCGGTCCTCCGCCTCCTCCTGAAGAACGTGCAAAAATGTTCTTTAGCAACCAGCGTTATGCTGCGTTTGCATTTACCGAGGAGCAGAAGACGAAGATCACCCCAATGCTCGTGAAGTTTTACACTTCGTCCGACAGCCTGATGGCTACTGTGCCGCGGGATGGTGGTATGGAAGCGTTCCAGGCAGTTGCCCCAAAAAGGGCCGCTCTTGGAGAGCCAACTGAAAAAGCGATCCTTGCCATGCTTACCCCTGAACAAAAGAAGGCTTACGACGCTGCACTTGCAGCAGCAAAAGAGCGTAACCCCAATGCTACTGCCGTATTTACCGGCGGTTTCGGTGGTCGCCCTCGTAACTAGCAAACATTATTTAAGCAAAAACGCCCTGTGAATTTTCATGGGGCGTTTTTGTTTTCCCGACCCTGAGGTTAAGGTGAGGTTGATTGGTTGATAAGTTGATGGGTTGATAAGTTGATAAGTTGATTGGTTGATAAGTTGAAAGGTGAACTTTTCGTCCGGCTGGGGTCTCCGTTTTCGTCGTGCCGGGGTATCCACTGTAAGCCTGTGCGTTTGTATGGGACCCCGGCAAGCAAGAAGGTTGATCCTTGTCCGGCCGGGGTCTCCGTTCTGCAGGAATCGTCCTACCATTAAAGTTTCGTTTTGTTACTCATCAAAACTAAGTTCGGATGCTAACAGCGACTCCCTGTTTTCGAGGTTGGGAACAATCCGCCCAAGAACCAGTCTTTTGAAGTGATCTGAATTTCGATGCGCTTCTACTGCCGGTACATCAACATAACATTCAAACAACATCAACGTATTCGCATGCGAAATACCCTGGTGGATCTTAAAAAAGATATTGCCTTCTTCTTTGCTGGACTCCGACGCTAATTCCGGGAGTAATTTTAATACCTCATCCAGTTGACCTTCTCTAACCTGCCATTTGGCAAATAAGTAAACGGGTTTTTGATTCATTATACGCGTGTTTAAATTGTTTGGCCGGGACTTCCCTCTAAACGCCTTGCGTTGTCAGGAAACCGGGGGAAGAAAGTTGATTGGTTGATAAGTTGAACTCTGGCCCTGTTCGTCGACCTGGGGTCTCCACTGAAAGCCTTGGGCGTTTCTGAGGTTGTACTATGCATCTATGCTCATCATTTCTTTAATCGCCAGGAATAACGGGGAATGGGGAGTGAGCATGCTTTCAAGTATTGAAAAATGATTTTGTTCCGGCAGTTGTAGCAGCTGCACCGGAAACCCCGCAGCCTTCCTGCACAAATACAGCTCCCTGCTTTGATCTTTAAACTCCTCGCTTTCCTCCGCTCCTACTGCCAGGATCATCGGTGTTGATTGTCCCGGATTGATTCGCACCGGGCTGTTGCGTATAGCAGCTTCATCATCCAGGTTGAGCACTCCATTAAGATAAGATAACCGGATTGGGGTGAGGTTGAAAATACCACTTATGCCAACAATACCTTTAACCAAACCGGCAGGAAGATCGGCATCGTATTCAGCCCAATCTGTTTCCATTAACATAGCTGCCAGGTGTGCACCGGCACTATGACCCGCTACAAAAATTCTATCCCGATCGCCATTAATTTGAGAATGGTTCTGGTATACCCAATGTATAGCTTTACGGCATGAGGATACCATTTGGTCTAACGTATCAGCAGGTGCAAGAGGGTAGTTGATTATTACGGTAGTGATGCCATAGGGTTGAAAGGCTCGTGCAATAAATTGAAAGAGGCTTTTCTCAAACAGCTGCCAATAACCTCCATGTATAAAAACCAGGCTGGTAGCGTTATCGGAAGTCGAAGGGTATACATCCAATTGTTCGCGCGGAAGTTGGCCATAGCGAAGGTCCTTAATACATGGAAACATCCTTTCTGTTTCCCGGCTCAACACCTCCCAACGATCGAGGTAGGTAGCAAAGTGGGGAACATTCAATCGATTATTGTATTGCCGGTCTAAGGCCTCCTGGTTATAGTTTTTATAGATCAACATAAGGGTACCCTGTCCCCTTTACGAGCTTTTATTGCCCATCGCGAAATGAAACAAAATGATAAACACACCGGTCTTCTACCAAAAGTCGTATGCATGTAAGGGCCCAGGCATCCAACCCAAGGTCTCTTTCATTGTGCATGCGCGCTGCTATGTAGACCCAACGTCGACCAGATCAGAAAGTTGATCGGTTGATTGGTTGATAAGTTGAAAGGTGAACGCTGGTTCTGCCGGGGTCCCTTCCCAAACCTTGTGGGCCGAAACGGGCTCCCGGCCAGCAACGCAGGGTCTTATCCGTTTCACAATCACCCATGCTATGATGACCATGCTTTGACCAAACCATCGGTTATTGCAGATGTTACACCAGGCTTGGTTCTTTTGAATACTGATGTTGAACTTGCCCGGCTTCCTGAAGGCAACTAAAAACAATCCGGTAAAATTCAGGTTGAGATTGCCAGGTCTTACCCGTAATGATGTTACCATCCTGTACAGCCTGGTCGTGGTTTACATAAATGCCACCGCAAGCCTCCACTTCAAATTTCACGTGTTCGTAACAAGCAATTTTTCTGTTGTCTACCAACCCGGCGGTTACCAGGATCTGAACGCCGTGACAGATGGCAAAAAGGTATTTATTACTATCAAAAAATGCTTTAACGATGTTGATCACCCGTTGATCGTTGCGTAAGAATTCAGGCGCCCTGCCCCCGGGTATCAACAGGGCCAGGTATTCATTGGTATCAACATCATCGAACGATATCTCAGATTCGAGGATGTATCCCTGGCGCTCAACATAAGTATCCCAACCGGGTTCAAAATCATGCATTACCAAATTCAACCGCTTAACTGATGGGGCAGCGATTACAGGTTGATAGCCCGCCTCACGTAAGCGGTGGCAGGCAAAAAGAATTTCGAAACTTTCACCGGCGTCGCCCGTAAGTATGAGTATTTTCTTTGAGTTCGTCATATAGTTGATTGGGGTTGTTTATCGTGAAGGGTATGTCAAATTGAAATGGCACACGAACTACTAAATTATACCTTTGGTACTACAAAACAATTTATTAAACCCTTTCATTTCCCCTCTTTACCGACTGGCCACACCATGTACCAATTAACTCCCGTTGCTTTCCGGATGTTTGTGTTTAGCTTTAGTTGGTTATTGAAGATTTCTACACCTGCAACTACCACATGAAACAAATGCTGACGATTAAGACCCTTGTTTTAATTTCCTTTCTACTGCCAAACCTTGCCACATTCGCACAAAGTGTCGCTGAAAACTACCCGGTAAACCCCGCGTCTGTTGAACAACCCAACGTACCAAGGGGCGAGGTATTGAAGTTCACCTTTGAAAACTCCAGGATTTTTCCTGGCACCTCAAGAGACTACTGGATTTATATACCTAAACAATATGATCCAACGAAACCTGCTTGCGTTTATGTAAACCAGGATGGCATTCAATGGAAAGCACCTACCGTATTTGACAACCTGGTTCATAAGAAAGAAATGCCGGTCACGATAGGTGTCTTCATAACACCAGGGCGTATAAAAGCAATCAATCCTCAGCATGCTTTAGATCGCGTTAACCGCAGCCTTGAGTATGATGGCCTCGGTGACAGGTATGTTCGCTTTCTGCTGGAGGAAATGCTGCCTGAAGTGGAACGGCAAAAAACCGGGGACGGGCGACAAATCAGGCTTTCGAAAAATGGCAATGATCGTGCAATCGGCGGTTCCAGCAGTGGTGCCGTATGTGCTTTTACAGCAGCATGGGAAAGACCAAACGAATTCTCACGTGTATTTAGTGCCATTGGCACCTATACCGGCTTACGCGGGGCAGACCGCTATCCGGTCTTAATCCGGAAGTATGAACCTAAACCTATCCGGGTGTTTCTACAGGATGGCACCAACGACCTGAACATTTTTGGCGGAGACTGGTGGAAAGCAAATGAGTCGATGGAACGTGCACTAACCTTTTCCGCTTACGAGGTAAATCATGTATGGGGTGAAGGTGGACACAACGGCAATCATGGTACGGCTATTTTCCCCGACGCTATGCGATGGCTTTGGAAGGACTGGCCGAAGGCAGTAAAGACAGGCGCAACGAAAAACCCTGTATTGAGTGATATCCTAATCCCGGGAGAAAATTGGGAATTGGTTGGACAGGGTTATGGTTTTACGGAAGGGACAGCTGTGAATGCAGCAGGTGAAGTGTTTTACTCTGATATTCCGAATTCTAAAACGTATAAAATCGGATTGGATAATAAACTGGTAACCTTACCGCTTTATGCAAAGAAAGCAAGCGGCACTACATTCGGTCCAGATAACAAGAGATACGTGGTCGCAGGCGAAACCAGACAAATTTTAAGTTACGACAACAGCGGCAAAGAAAGGGTTGCGGCAGATAACATCAACGGGAATGATCTGGTTGTCGCAAACAATGGAAACATGTATGTAACCGTACCGGACGGTGCTGAAAAACCAGGCAAGATTTTTCTCATCCGGCCAAATGGACAAAGAGTTGAAGTGGATGCAGGATTGAAGTACCCAAATGGCATCACACTTACCCCCGACCAATCCCAATTATATGTCACGGAATCGACCAGCCATTGGGTTTGGATTTACCAGGTTGGCCTGGATGGCACCCTTGGTTACAAAGATCGATACGGCTGGCTGCACGTTCCTGACCGCCAGGAGAACGCATGGTCCGATGGACTAAAATGTGACACCGCAGGTCGCGTCTATGTTACCTCCAATATCGGCATCCAGGTGCTTGACCCGATAGGCAGGGTGAATGCTATTATTCCATTACCTACTGGCCAGGCGTCGAACCTATGTTTTGGGGGTCCCGGTTTTAATATCATCTATGTTTCCGCTAACGATAAAGTTTACCGCCGGAAGTTGAAAGTTCGCGGAGCAAATGCATTCGAGCCCCCGATAAAACCAATACCACCAAGACTATAAAACATGAAGGCTTAAATCCTTTCCCTGGTAGCTGCCATGTTTCCCAATCTTGTTGCGAATACTACACCAATGGGCAGATGTACAAGAAGGATAAGATGGTTCGCCACGAATAAAGTGGCTTTAATCGCTGCTGTTCAAATGAACTAGCTGCTGTGGCATCTATCCTGGTCATCATAAATTGGCGAAAGCTTTAAACGCGATTTGCAACTTGTCGTTAAGCTTGCAGGAAAGTAAGAGGGATTTGAAGATCAACCAATATTCAGAGTCCTGCAAACACTTACAGCTCATCTGGCATAAGACGCTTTGTCACTTAGCAATGGTACGTTTGCAGGCTACAAACACATTCACATGAATGATTTTAAAGATAGAATACAGGAACTATTTGATCGCATTCCCCGCCGCCATACTGCTGATAACGTAAAAGAATTGTACAGTATTCTAGATGAATATGAAGAGATGTTGATACAATTGGAATCGGATGAACGATATGAGAAAAAGGTAGCACCTTTTCTTGAAGCACTGGAACCCATCAGGGCAAGCATTAAAAAGTCGAACGATAACAAAGCATCAAAAAAAACAAAGGATGTATTGTTTGATGAAGGTTCCGGCGCACTAAAGGATACAATACAAGCATCAATGCAGTTATAAGTTTCCGGCGTTGTGAAATCTCTCGCTAACACAAACGCCGAATAATATTGGGCACAATCACCTGCGAAATTTTCTCTCATGCTGCCGGCTCCAGCTGCACATGAGAGAAAAAGAATTCAGAGCCTGATCTCTTGTTAACCCTTATTTACCGGTAAACCCACATTAAATCCGGATTCTACGATTGTAAATCAATCGGGTATAAAACAGCTGTTTGAAGCAAATTTTTATTTTTACCAATCTTTCTTTCTTATCATTTTATTTTCTAATTTTTTCGCTGAAAATGCGTGCACATGATTGAGGTTCGCTTTAAAACAGCCTTGCCTTTCAAACAACCAACAACATGGTATTAGTTTGTAAAAAGGAGGATGTTTAAAGCAAGTTTACTCCTGCTCACCATTGACGGATCAACATTCGACCCGTTGTTACACGAGACATTCCGCACCACGGAAGCTGTACTTGTTTAGCAACAATCCTTAAATCCTTAAAACAATCTCTTTTATGCTGCCTGGTATAATGGACAGTAATTTTTTGCAAACCCTGAGAACACACACCGATCCTGAAGCAGATGAAATTGCCAGCTATTTCATACAAAACAATCAACTTGAAACGCTCAACCGCATCCTGTTTTCATTAACCCATAACGGATCAAAGCCCGAAAAAGCGCCGGAAAACCTCACTCATTTTCTAACCAAAACTGCTGAACTACCCCAATGGATCGACTATAAAAAAATCAGGAAGGCGCAGGAACTCTACTTATTATATGGCCTTGAAATCTCCCTCATACTTTTTTGTAAATCCTTACCCCAAAGTTATTGTTGCCCCAAGGGCGTAAAGGTGCTGCATTCAACTGGCAGGCTTTCAAATGACCCCTCTTTTACCAAGTATTCGAGGAGGATAATGGAAACTTCGCAGTTTGTGATGAATGTACTAACAAAGGGCTCTTTCGACAAGGAGGGCAAAGCGATTATAACCGCGCAGAAGGTACGCCTGCTACACGGTTCCATTCGTTATTACCTGAAAAAACACGGTTGGGACAATACTACGAATGGTGAACCAATCAACCAGGAAGATATGCTGGGAACCCTCATATCGTTTTCCGGGTTGGTGATTGAAGGCCTCGAAAAAATGAAGATCACCTGGACAGATGAAGAAAAAGAAGCCCTGATCCACACGTGGAATGTTGTCGGGTATATACTTGGTGTAGATCCCAACTACCTGCCCGCCAATTACAAAGAAGCGATCAGGCTGGGTCATGCCATTTTCGACGACCAGAAAGGATACTCAAGCGAAGGCCAGGAACTTACCGAAGCGTTAATATCTTTTATCCACTATATCATACCTGGTAATGTATTTGATGGGCTCGCCGAAAGTATGGTCTATTTCTTTTTAGGACCTGAAAACAGTTCCTATGTCGGGCTTAAACCCGATGACAGTTTTTTGCACAAAAAACTGCCGCTGATTTACAAAGTGCTGGGTAAGGCATCAGATACACTCAAAGACAACTCGGCATTAATCAGGGGAGTTGCCCGGCCCTTTTCGAAGTTAATGCTGCAGGGCATCTTGCTCACCTATAACGATCACAAAGAAGCAACAATACTCATTCCGCCATCCCTGCAAAAAAACTGGGAACTCAAAACCGGTTGGAAAGACACGTTTGCTTGCCCTGATGTATTTGGAAGACGATTGGCCATACAAAAGAAAATCAATACCCTAAACTAATGAATGCACGTCATTGGCTCAACTTTGAAGATTATACCACTTTCCAGTTAAGCATTGCACTGATCGGGAGTATACTGTGGGTAGCGGTATATGCCTTTTTGATCAGGGATACACTGAAGAAGAAATTTATTGAAATGCCTTTTTTTATTGCCTGTGGTAATTTCGCGTGGGAGATACTTTATGCCTATTTCTTTGATGATTATATTAATTTGGGCGAGGTATATGTATGGGGATACCGTGCCTGGTTCTTTATGGATATCCTGATTTTTATTTTACTCATAAAACATGGCAAACAGCAGGTAGAAAATCCCTGGTTAAAAAAGAACTTTACCGTTATCAACCTTGCCGTGCTTTCCTTCTTTTTTATATTCTTCTACGCGTGGATTTCGGTAGGGTTTGATAATACCCCGATACATGGGGATGGATCGGTAAAGCTTGGTGCAACATCAGCTTATATGCTCAATTTCGGCATTACGGTTTTATACATTACCCAGTTCTTCCGTATGAAAACAGGTTTCAAATTTTCTAAACCAATAGCCTGGTGCAAAGCAGTGGGTACCGGGCTTTTTACCATTTTGTTTTGGCAGGTCGATCCCGAAAACTACCTTGTAAAAGTACTTGGAACATTGGTTTTGATTGGCGACTCAGTTTATATCGGACTCTTATACAAATACCAACCACGTGAGCAAAAGTTTAATCTTAATCAGCTGAGGGTTACAGAAGCACAGGCAAGTTAAACATACATTGACATGGGATGTACCTGCACGTACAATCATCATTAAATACCCCAGCGAAAAATTTGGATTTTTTCTTTTGGGCCGGTCTGAAGTACTACTATGAAGCCCCGGTTGCGTCGCACTCTTGTACCTCTTGATCAGTACTGAACGGATATGCTGCCGATACGCTACCCCGGTAAACACACCAGGTTGCCACTACAACCCAGCACCCGTAACAGCTGTTGTTGCTAAAGAAAAAGTCACTTCCGCTCACCCCCGCTGTTACAAAAGGTTATTATAAGCCGCGGCTTCGTAATCATATCAACTACTTCATTAATCAATGGGGTCAATACCAAAACCAGGAAAATCATTCCCTTCTGTGAAGACGCTTTCCTTCACTAGAAGCTGGCTCTCCCATCACAGTGCAGCAGCGAGAGCAGCTGAGCTATGCTGAACGCTTATTCAACACTTTCTTTGTTAATTTATCTTGCGGCGATGCCATTTTAGGCAGTACTCGCGCATTATGGAAAGTTGAAAAGCTAACACAATTACCGCTGAGGAACGAAGAAGCAAATCAAAGCAATCTACAAGTTGGTTGAAAAAGCGGTGCAATATCTAAAACCGCTTATCTTCGGCCGGCAGATTGCCTTGGCGTTGCCGGTCGTTATTAAGGGTGCATAATCACTTACAAGCCTTCCCCCTGCTTGTATAGCCCCGATCATACAGAGCAGCCCGGGCGCGCTTTAAGAATTTTTTCCAATATTATGGATGCCCCGGCTGGAGGCGATGATAGATTAACATGGCGGAAGCCACAACTAAAAACCTCATAGTGCAAGAAAGAATTGCGATTAATATAATCGTAATGATTAACACGACGACGTTTTTCAGTTCGGCGCACCTTGCTTTACTTTTTTATTGACCAGTTCAGTTTTGAGGAGATGCTGAAGGATGAAAGGCGTGGTAGCATACCGGGCCCTTTGATCCTTCCGGGCTAGTCCGGATCATATATGTATTGCAGGCAAAGACACGGCAAAGCGGATGGCCAACAAAGGAAAACTTTATCCGGCTTGAGCAATCGCGGTGCTGCTTTTGCCCGCGATCAGGCTTGCACAGGAGCTTTCAAAAATTGCAATTAATTGCATTGGCTGACATATGTGAGACCCGTATCTGAGCAGCAATTAATTTAGTTGATCGAGCCGGGGTAACTGGAAAAGGTGTGCAATCTGTAATCATACGGGTATGCAATATGCAGGCAGCACACGGCCTGATATGCCAGAAGCGCCTGGTTTAAAGTTCGGAGAAAACCGCTCATAAATAAATACAAACCAAAATACCCTAAACTAATGCTAAAGAAATTGCTTGACGGTGCCCTAACAAAACTTACCCGTTATCCCTCATGGGTAGCTTATGAGCCACACCTGATACCACCTCCTGCTTTGATGAGAGAAGAAGGCATTACTGTGCTCGAAGAATGGTTTCGCTGGGCTGAAGAATGGAGTTTTTTATTGAGAATTTATGGGGGCATTACAAAAAGATCTCATGTGCTCGAAATTGGATGCGGCTTAGGCCGCACAGCATTTCCTTTGCGCTTTATTTTATCAGAAGGTGCATACAATGGATTTGAAATATGTAAATACAAAATTGATTTCCTGCAAAAGACTTTTCATAAAGCTCATCCCCGCTTTAATTTTGTATGGGCAAACATTCACAACACTTACTACAATCCCCAAGGCAACATACAAGCAAGCAATTACAAATTTCCTTATGTAGATAATAGTTTTGATGTAGTATATGCTGCTTCTGTATTTACCCACATGCTGCCCGATATTGCTGAAAATTATTTCAAAGAAACGGCCCGTGTTTTAAAACCAAATGGCCGGGCAGTCTTTAGTTTTTTCATTTTAGATTTTTATCAGCCTAAAAAGGAAAGATCTTCAGGTTTTGCCCGTTCCGGGTTTAATTTTGATCACCCTTATGGTTCTTTCGGAAGCGAATTTAGTATTGCCAATCCCGATAACCCGGAAGAAATGACGGCCTATAAAAAAAGCCTGATTCAAAAGTATGCAGCCGCAGCCGGGTTAGCATTAGTGCAGGAGCCAGTTCCGGGGTTTTGGTCGGATAGCTCCGCTACCTGGGTGGGAGCACAGGATATCGTTGTTCTGAAAAAACCATAGTTCGGGCCTGGAGTCCTTTGGTTTAGCCCGCCATTGTTGGTATTCTTTAACAAAGCCGTATTGTCCGCCCGGTCGAAGATGCGGTAAAAAGGCTATCAATGACCGGGTATTGAAACTGCAGTTGACGCGAGGCGATCAGCTGCCGGGGAAGCTGCCAAACGGAGGAAGTATCTGTTCGTCGGAGCGACAAACAGATACTTCCTTAGTCCAATCGCGGCACATGGCCTTTATCTTATCGCTTCTGGTGAAAACACAAGCTATTGCCATCAGGGTCTTTGAACCAGGCGAAGCGGCCCCATGGCGTATCGTCGATTTTACCGACCTCTACATTACGTGACCGCAGGTTATTTACTTCTGATTCAATGTCATCGGTGGCACAGATGATCCCGGGGAAACCCGCAAGCGAAATTGAGGTATCCGTTCCGGGTATGCCCATTTGTATCCAGGTGTCTCCATGTGGATCAGTTGCTTCAATCAACACTTTAAACCCAAGTCCAAGGTAGAATTCCTTCGCTTTCTGCCGGTCTTTAACCGGCTGCATGATGATTTCAATTGCTTGCATGATGAATATTTTTATAGACGCGTTGCTGAGAGCGTCTCGGTTATAGACTTGTAAAAAAAGTAATCATCAACCCGGCACTACAAGGGTCATCCGAAAGAGTACAGATGGTTCTCAAGATTTTTCTTGCAACGATCTTCACTTTTTTCAATTATGCTCTATGTATTTAATTTGTTTTGTTCGAACAACGACCTGTTGCAGATCTAGCCTTTTTTCAGGAAATGAATTATAAGCAGAATGGCTAATTTGAAGACCAGTCCATCGGCGCTATTGATCGTATAGAAAGATATTATTTAAATATTATTATCGAGGTTTAAACTTGCAATAACCACCGAGTAATTTTGTGTTGCCAGATGCGCATCCGGGTAGTGGGTATTGATTATTGAGGTAACGGGTTATTGAGGTATATCCAGCAACTACTTGCAGTTGGAGACATATTGATCTGCGTCCCGCTCGCCTAGATTCGCGGCTTGCCGGTAATCGGAACATGCTTCTGAAAAGTTTTTCAGGTTAAACTTTGAATGTCCCCGGTACAAGTAGGAACGTGCTTTGTAAGAAGCCGGAAAGTACTTATTAGTAGTTTTGATGGCCTCAGAATAGTAGGCTATCGCTTGCTCATAGTTTGCCTGATCGTAGTAGCACGCACCAAGATAGTATAAAGAGTAAGCATCGTTTTTGTTTATATCCACGGCCTTCTTTAGCTCCTGGATCGCATTTTCATAATCATCGCCCATGTAATATGCAATGCCCTTTTTTGAAGCTTCCATTCCACTATTGTCTGTTCTTCCGGTTGGGAGTGTTTCAATTTTTATATTGCCTGTATTATCTATTTCTCCCTGGCGTGTATCGTTAGCGGTAGGTGCCGCTATGTTGAGCGCCAAAGGGGGTGGATGTTTAACTCCCAAATTGAACCGAAGTATCTTAGAGGAGTCAACTCGTAAACGAATAGCTGTATCGACAAATATCGTTTTGTTTGTAAAACGGAATGTCAGGTCGGGAATTTGGCTTGCACTCGGCACTTCAGACTTAAAACGACCAAAGCTGTTTGTCATGGCCGTTTTTTCCAGTTCCAAAATTCTTACAACTATGCTGTCTGTTTCCCGGCCGTTTACAAATACAAGTCCCTCTATTGAATTAATAGTCTGTTCACTGGCGCCAACAGAACCAGTTGTAACCTGGTTGCGCGAAGAATAATGGTAGATTAAAGCTATCGTGAGAATTATTCCAGCTACAATTAAGAGGTTGTACTTACCCACCGGTTTTAGCCATTTTGGCTTTGTTCCAATGATCTGCTGAAGTCTCGTGATCAATCTTCCGATATCATTTTTAAAGTCGGGATCGGGTCTGAGTTGGATAGCGTTAAGATAAAGAATTGGCTGGATAGACTTCGGTACTAAGGCAAAATCCGGCATTTTAACATCGTTGATCAGAACGGGTATTATTGTCAACTGGTATTGTAAAGCAGTCTCGATTTCCAGGCGTACAATATCATCAGGGTCTTCCAACCGGCGCTTACCATCAGTTCCCTTTACCATTGCCCAATCCCTTGACATCATTATCAACATCACCCTGCAATGCTTAATTGAATCGATGATGTGGGTTTTGAAGTTGTCCCCCGGAGCAATGCTGTCTACATCCTTAAATATTGTGGCACCCGGAAACGCGTTAACCAGGTGATCATACATCCTCCCGGTGATATCCATTGAGTCGGACCGCCGATAAGAAATGAATATCTTACTGTTCATAGATTGTGGGGTAAAGCTTTCAGATTTCGTTCAAATTATAGCCATTTTGCCTGCAGTGATCCCGGCAAATCCTGATTGGACGATTCAGGTGTTGACTTTCAATAACATGCTGTTCAGGTTTATAATGGTACTTACCCGTTGGGAAATAGGCCGCAAAAGCATGAATCGGGCAAGACCCGGCGTTTTAAATGTTATTGGCAGTGCCAAAAGCAGGCACCTCGCTTTTGTTCAGAAAGATCTGTTTACCCCTTGCTCTTCCTGTTGCAACCATCTCGTCTGCGCCTTGCGACGAACCGCCAATTCTTAGTACCGCATCGCAATGGTCGATAAGGCGAATGGCTACGGGGTGAAATATCCTGTTGAAGACCTCATCACCCGTATGTTTGGAGCCTGCAGCTTCGATCAGGGGCAAGGCAAACCATTCACCCAATACCGGCAGGTGTCCCATTTCATAGAGTTCGAGTGCGGTGTCGGTCATTGCTTTTACGTTTGCTTCAATCAGGTGCGGATCGTCGTTTGTGCCCGAGCGGTACGGACCTGCTACAAGAATCATCAGTGATTTTTGAAGTTGCATTGATTTGATTTGTTGAAGGGGTAAGATAGGGTTGTTGGACCCATTATGCAAGTGCGGAAGATGGTTGTGGTCCGTCGTTTAGCTAAGCCATTCAAATGGCAGCCCGACCGGCCCAATCAATTTGGGGCAGTGCATGACAGTTCACAATAAGAATATACTTGATGGCCGCAAAACAAGCTTAACAAATCGACACAACTTTACATGCAGTTTTGCATTTTTAATTGTGCATCTTTTAATTTAGTTTCAATCCACCCATACTGTTGTAATCTCCAGCCGGTTGTTATCGGGGTCGAGGGTTTCTACTTCGTAATAGCCATCGCCGGTTCTTCGCGGTCCGCTGAGGATCGGAAAACCCGCAGCACAAAGCTGCTCTGCCTTCTCCTCCACTGCTGCTTTTGAAGGCACCTCAAAGGCTAAGTGGATAATGCCGGTATGTTGTGCTCCTACCCTATCATTTAAGTTTTCGGGGATACCAGTGCGGGTCATGAGTTCGAGCCGTGCACCCGATCCAAAGGAGATGAAGTAGCTGCTAAACTGTTTTTGTTCGTTCGTGTATTTGGTGTTTGCTTGTCCACCGAAATGACGCACATAGAAATCTTTTAGCCGTTCAAGGTTGGCCGTCCATATGGCCACGTGTTCCAGTTTCATTTGCTTTACATTTAGCCGTTTAAGTTTATACCACACTTTGTTATAGTATGTGAAGCGGTGTGCGCTGGCAGGCAGGTGTGAAGTTCAGGGTTCAGCACGCACATTGGAACGGAGACAACTTACCACCGGATCCGTTAGCCAAAAGTCAAACCACGGGTTAGCAGGTCATCGTAAACGCAGCGCTCTGTATTTGGTCAGTATTGAAAAAAACAAAGATAGCAAGCTGCCGGTGACACCTAACCCACCGCGATAAAGGTTGCAGAACAAAACAGCTCCGGACTGCCATACAACTTAGGGTCTAAGCATTCACCGACAATCTTGTTTAAAGTTAGATGATGCAGCCTTTTGCGCATTTGTTCCTGGTTACGAAGAAGGCACGCTTTGCATTAGCTCGTCACCCGCCTGCTATCCCAAAAAGTGTTGTACTTTCCCCTTTTACCGAACTAAGCTTTTCCCTTGTTAATGCTTACAAGATCACCCCAATAATTCCGGAAAAGCCCCATGGCTTACCTCGTCCTTGGCCTTATTGTTATCGTTTACCTTTTTAACGGGATCCAGTACTTACGATCACAATCCCTGACCTCTGATGAAGGCACTTTTTACGACTATGCCAAACGTTACCTGCGTGGTAATCCTTCCCGTATCTACCCGCGAAGCGACAATAGTAAAATGCCCGTTGTGGTGCTGAATACCATACCCAGGGTGATTGAACAGGCACTACATCCGGGGCTTAAAAAAAATGATTGGGGACTTAGTGATATCATGGGTGGCCGGTATGTTACACTTTTTATTTCAGTCCTTACCATTTTGCTGGTGTTTACCTGGGCAAAGCAATTGTATGGCTTTGGCGCCGGACTGTTCGCGGCTTTCCTCATGAGCTGGTGTCCGAATAACCTTGCCAATGCGGCGCTCGTAACTACCGATAGCTATTCGGTACTTTTCCTCCTGGCTACCATGTATTCTTTATGGCGTTTCTGCTTAAACCCTGCATTCAGCAACATCCTAATCCTTTCAATAATGATTGGCTTGTCCCAGTTGGTTAAGCAGTCCCTGTTTCACCTTTATGTACTTATTCCGTTATGCCTGCTGCTGTTCTATTTCGTATCGAAGCCTGGGATAAACTTAAAGCGATTGATCATATATTCGAGTTTGTTTATCATCGTAAACTGGTTTATCATCAATGCGGGGTATTACTTCTATCAAGCAAACCTGCCACTCGCTGAGTACCGCTTTATGAGCCGGCTTTTTCAATCCATACAACTGGGTTTGCCATCATGGCTGGTTGTACCTGTTCCAAAACCTTTTCTCGACGGCCTGGATATGGCAAAATATTACGACCAGGTAGGTGGTGGTTTTGATGGGATAAGCTCTTTTGGCAGCGTAACCATTCTTGGTGAAAAATCAACCGGCGGAAGCTTCTGGTACTACTATTTTGCTTCCCTCCTGTTTAAAACCCCGATTACCTATCTCCTGCTTTTGTTAACTGCCCTGATCGTGTTGATCCGTCAGCGCACTGGTGTCGCCTTTATGAAAAAGGAATTTTTCCTGTTGATGCCTGTTTTTTATTTCCTGTTTCTTTTTAGTTTCCTGTACAATACCCAATGTGGATTACGGCACCTGGTATTTATCTTCCCTTTGCTGTTTATCCTAAGTGCATTAGTAGTAACCATTACAAAGACTACTGTGGGCAAAGTCGCCGTGGTGTCCTCAGGCATCTACCTGGTGATAAGTGTATTGCTTTATTGGCGGAACTATTATCCCTATACCAATGAATTGATTTCGCAGAAGCAAAATGCCTATGCGTATGTCGGTGCTGCAAACCTCGAATTTAAACAGGCAAAATACTTCTTTAATGACTACCTGGAAAAGCACCCTGGGGTGAAGCCTGCCCCATTAAAACCCCGGCAAGGCACCTTCCTGGTTACTTCAGACGACTACCTGGACGTTTGGAACCGTAATGATTACAATTGGATCCAACGCTATAAACCATTTGGACATGTTGCATTTAACGGGCTGCTGATAAAAGTAAGTGCGCATGATCTTGAAGCGCCCAGGTAGTTGCGGATGGAGAGCATTAGCAACACGGATGAGTGGATTAAACGGATTGTGATAGCTTGTAATTAAAAGTGCTCATCCCCGATGGTACGCTTTTCTCAGCAGAAAGCTCCTGTGTCAATCTTTACTAACAATCAACTAAAACCAGCATATTCATCACATCCCTGTCATCCGTGTTCCATACCTGATCTTTTCTTTCAATGAAATGAAACCAAATCATCCCTTAAATCCGTGCAATCCGTGTCCCTTACGGGACCTTTCTTGTCTAACCTGGTTTACTATCACCCCTACATCACTGCCATTCGGGTTCAACACCTCATCTTCTTCTCAACCAAATAAAAACAAAATCATCCCTTAGCTCCGTGCAATCCGTGTCCCTTACCGGACCTTTCTTATCTAACCTGGTTTACTATTACCCCTACATCACTGCCATTCGGGTTCAGTCCTCATCTTCTTTTTTCAACCAAATAAAAACAAAATCATCCCTTATATCCGTGTAATCCGTGTCCCTTACCGGACCTTTCTTGTCTAACCTGGTTTACTCTTACCCCTACATCACTGCCATTCGGGTTCAGCACCTCATCTTCTTCTTTCAACCAAATAAAAACAACATCATCCCTCAGATCCGTTCAATCCGTGTTCCTTACCTATGGCCGACACTTTCAAGCAGCAAATGAAAACCAGGACCGTAGCGGTATTTGCGCCTTTACCCTTACTTTGTTGCTCTGTTAAGTACAAAATGAATGATTGAAGGGAAAAAGGTTGTTGTTTGTTTACCAGCCTACAACGCCGCCAGAACGCTGGAGAAGACGTACCACGAAATCTCAAAGGATCTTGTTGATGCCGTTATACTCGTGGATGATGGAAGCATAGATGAAACGGTATCGATTGCAAATGCGTTAGCTATCCAATATGTTATCGTTCATACGTCCAATAAAGGCTACGGCGCCAACCAAAAAACCTGCTATGCAAAAGCGCTCGGCATCGGTGCCGACATCATCATCATGCTGCACCCGGATTATCAATACAATCCAAAGCTTATCCCATCTATGGCTTACCTGATTGCAAATGATGTTTACCCTGTTGTATTGGGATCGCGGATATTGGGTAACGGGGCAATGCACAATGGCATGCCGGTATACAAATACTTTGCTAACCGGGTGCTTACGTTTATACAAAATATCCTTTTACGGCAAAAGCTATCTGAATACCACACGGGCTACCGGGCCTACAGCAGAGCGGTGCTGATGAGCATCAACCTGAACGCAAATTCTGACGACTTCATTTTTGACAACCAATTGCTGGCGCAGGTTTTCTTTAAAGGGTTTGAGATCGGTGAAATCTCCTGCCCTGCCCGATATTTTGCTGAAGCATCGTCGATCAATTTCAAACGAAGCGTGCGCTACGGACTCGGGGTGATTTATACCTCCGTTCAATACCGGCTGGCGAAGTGGGCGATCATTAAACCTGCGATCTTTAAATAGTGCGGGAATTGATTCCAGCGTCATCAACCTGCTAATGCTTTGGAGCACTTAGTTTGTCGCCGAGATAAACAGTCTGCGAGCACATCAAAAATCTAAGGAGGATTAATCGGGCCTTTCCACACACTTCAATTTTGATCTCTGTTCCATGTATAATGGAGGCAATCGGTGAATAGTGTACTCACCGTACAAGGTCTCATGTATGAGATGCGGGAGACTTGTAAATAAAAAAGGGTCCTGTAAAAGTGTAAATTGAGTTAAGGAATAATCAATCACTTTAAAAACAGAGACCCTATGACACAAGT
>NZ_SMSK01000033.1 GCF_004354985.1 Segetibacter sp. 3557_3
TATACATTCGAGAATTACTTAACTCCAGTTCATAACCGCTCTTTGCTTACTGATCATCCACTTTTACAAAGGGGGTCAACATCACCGGAATAGGGGGGTCAATATCAGCGGAATTTACAATTAGAAAGCATGAATATCTATTCTTGAAGGTTCCGCCAGCCTTAGTGACTCATAAGGGTGTTTCTGTTCGAACATCAAGTATCCGGACTTTCATAAAATGAAAATCCTTAAGCCTGAGCTATATGAGTTTTATGTATGCCTTTTTACGAGACTGCCGCTAGGCCACATTTGAATGCCATAGGTCCAGAAAAGAAGTATCGCTAGGCGACTTCTTTACAATTGAAGGCTCTCAAATACAACTACATGTTCCGGCGATGCGACAAGCCAGATATTTCTGGGTAAAATTGTGTCCAGAAGTCGGGTACTTAGGAATTTATATTAAGTTAAACTAAACATGTAAGCATTAAATTCAAACTGTTATCAATTCCTATGAGTTATAAAATGTTAAGTGACATATGTACTCTGAAGAATATAATGAGATGATGCATTAACTCTTCGGGGCACATTTAAACTCAATTCTATAAGTTCATGTTTATTAATAGTTTAATGCTGAAAGCGAGGCGAAATTGTTCCGCGAAAGATCCCCCGCTATTAGTAATGGTAAATGGATAAGATGCTGTACGAGCGTACGAGCGCACAGCGATAGCAACATTGTAACGACAGGCGGACTCGAACCACCATTAGTTCTTGGAGTCGGAACAAAATTTCAACTCCAAGGAACCGCTTTGCCTGTTAAGCTATGTCGTCCACTATTTGTTTCACAATATTCTCGTTTGGTGTAAACCCATATTCGGTCCTACAGTACCCGGCAAACATACTCTGAACTTTTTTTTCAGATAGTCGTTTAAGTTTTGTCTTTGTATCTTCAATGAACTTTGGAAGAACTTCTTTTTTAGATATTTCTACTACTCCAAGCTTTTTAATTATTGCCTCATCAATTTTAGCTGACGTACCCCTCAGTGTATTCAATGTGTCTATGAGAGTATTGAACTCTATTTTATCCATTTCCTCCTTGCTGGTGAAGTCTATCCCTTGAAGCCCTTTAGGTAATGTTTCTTTCCAGAAAGTATTCAGTCCTTTTCCTTTCTTTCCAATAAAGTCCCTGATGCTCTTGCTTATTTTCTCGGAACCTTTATGAACAAGACGATTTCTTTTCAATCTAAGAAAGTCATACGTGTCGAAATATTCCGGTGCGATAGACGCTTTGTCAACACCAATTCTATTCAAAGTTTTATCAATTACCAAAGAGTCATCTTCAAATTCTCCTTGCTCAAGATGTTTAATCGTGTCGTCTATTTTTTGTGAAAATTCATGGATACTCTTTAAGTAATCTTCGAAGTGTGAAAGAATAAGGATGAATATTCCTTGTAATAATGTTTCATTAGTTTTTGCGTGTTCATTTGAAAGTTCTTTTAAGCGAACCCGGTGCTTAGGTGCATAATGGTTGCCTTCAAAATATGTCTCGGTTAAATCATCTGGACTTTCAGCAATGTCATCAGTGTAATCTAAAGTGAACTGTGTCCACACGAAAAAATAGTGTGTAAAAGCATTATTTAGGTCCGAAGTTTCCTTGTAAAAATCTCTAAGTTGTCGTGATTTCATTTCATATCGCTATTACCGTTGAACGGCTTGGTGAAGGCAAGGGCCTCCGTGATCCGTTGCCCCAAACCTACGCACTTCCGCTCATCAAAGATAAGTTGTTGGGGCTTTTGCTCGTCAGCCACCGGGCCACTGGATCAATACCTAACGGATATTGATATCACTGAGCTATGGAAGGAAAAGCCGCAATACTCCGGGAACGAAACTATACGTTAAAGCCTCTCATGCAGTTAACTTGCGAGCAGCTGTCTTTGGCGTGTGGCAATGCTTGCAGCCGTCAAGGGTCAGGTGACTACGACAGAGAGAGAACATTGGCTCTTGCAACAAAAGTACAACGGCCAAACGCCTTAACTTCCTGTAGACCGTCCATGAGGTTTCTTCTGCTGTTCTCTGGACAGACATTTGTTCCGGACGCTTAGCCCATCAGGGCTTCAATAAGCCAGGTTCAGTTCATGCACTCCTGTCAATTCAGCCTTCATTTTACCCGCTTGCTCCTACCCTTCGCTCCTATCGGTATGGCACACCTCACAAAGCTGCAGTAAGCTACGCTTCGGTGCTGCACATACCTTTCGGGGAACCTGGACTACACCAGATCGCTGGGTTCCATTGCTGCCTCCTTTACCATACATGCATTTCACTTAAACCTCGCTTGATATAAGCGTATGATCCCTTTGAGAAAAGAACCTAAGTCAAATTTGCTTTGCTGCATTCTTTCTTAACAGATCATTGATCTAATGTCTTCAAGCAATTGATTTAGGCCCACGCACATTTACAATTCAATTTTTTGAACAAAGTTAGCCAGGTAGCCCGGAAACGGGAACCTCTCCACGAGGCCAGCTCACCAAGGTAGTACCACAAAAAATAGAGCTTTCACGGCATAAATTCTCCCTCACTACCGTTCGGTCCGATTTATTCCATGTTCCTGATTTTTTTCCGGTCTCCACCTTGCCCTTATTCCCTCCTACTGGCTGAAATGGTTCCATAATTCAATTCCCTCACACACAAAAAATCAAGAGTTATGAACCAGGCTCACAAATTCCATGATGTTTACCAGGACGTAACAAACAGGGTCATTGAAGCTCTCCAGCAAGGAGACATTGTATGGCAGAAAGGCTGGAACGCTTTGGGACTGCCACAAAACTTAGTTTCCCACAAGCCTTACCGGGGATGGAACGTCTTTTGGCTGAACTTTGTTACTATGGTTAAAGGCTATAAGACGCCGTACTACATCACCTTCAACCAAGCTCAAAACCTGGGTGGAACTATAAGAAAAGGTGAAAAGGGAGTACGGATAACTTATTGGGCGACACTACAGCATCAAGACAACACCCGCGAAACAGAGGAGCTTGCCACCAGCGACACTGAGCCGACAAGAACCCGGATGGTCCCAAAAGTTCACACGGTTTTCAATTATGATCAGACCGAAGGTCTCGAGTTGCCTCAGATAGAAAGCATGTTTCGGAAAGATGTAAATAGTATTGCTGCCTGTGAAGACATTATTTCAGCAATGCCCTCAAAACCTCAAGTTATGAATGCAGGAGATCAGGCCTACTATCAACCCGCAGTTGACCGGATAACGATGCCAATCAGAGGATTATTTCTCTCAGATGAAGCTTATTATGCTACCTTCTTTCACGAGCTGGCACACAGTACCGGGCACTCTTCAAGACTGAACCGCCCAGAGCTCATGGAAACAGACGGCTTTGGTGGAGTAAACTACTCGAAAGAGGAACTCACCGCAGAACTTACTGCCTCTTTCCTTTGCGCAATTGCCGGTATTCAACACCCAACAATTCAAAATGCTGCAGCTTACATACAAGGGTGGCTTAAAGCACTTCAAAACGATAAAACCCTGGTGTTTAAAGCAGCATCACATGCTCAAAAAGCAGCTGATTACATTCTTAACTCAACACAAGATTAAAACCCGGAAGGGTTTTTTTGCTCATTAACATGTCAGCTTGATCTACAATGATCTAATCACTTAATTATGAGTTAGCAATTTAGCAAAAGTGAGTTCTAAATGGAACTTAGATGAATAGCTCGCCTGGCGGAATATTCCAATGCTTTGGCAATCGCTGCAGCATGGCTGATCGACGTATTTACAGTTCCCCGCTCAATCCGACCGATTTGACTTAAAGCAAAACCTGTCTTGATGGCTAGCGTTGTTTGCGACATCTTCCTTTCAGTTCTAATCGTGCGTACTTTCTTGCCAAAGTGCTTTAGTATTCGTAGGTTTTGGTAAGCCATCAGGTAAAGTAAGACGTTTTAAGCAGTTTAAACCAGAGCAAATTTGCCACATTTTGAGAGTGTACAGCAAAATGAAGTTTGCTGTATTCACGCTTTTTAACCAACCTTCCTTGTAACAGCTTGCTCCTATTCTTTCCATCAAGGCGGTGACACACTCCTCGGCCGTTGCGAAGGTTTTGAGAGAATTTATATCTACACGAAACATCAAAATCCACTCCCAGCAATTCGTGAACGCGACCAATTAAGTTCAATAGTCTAGTACCTTTTCGGAGGAGGCTATTTTTACTCTGGTCTTAATCTCGGAATTGAATAAACATTACCTTTCATATCGCAAGGCGAATTTGATCTATTAAGCAATTTTGCCCGCATCGGTATTCCTTTTCTACCAGCAATTATTAATGAATTGAACCTCGGGTTCAAATAATATTCACCGAAACCTGTTTGTAAATAAAGACCTTGGCAATAGATGTTATACTTGAATTCATCTCCGCCATACAAAGATGCTCTCAGCAATTTATTCCCGTGTGCTGGAACAGATATATACTCGGTATGTGTTTGTCTTGGTACTGTCTCAACCATCGTTGCAAGTTCTTGTAGTTTGTTATTCGCAGCTCTCAATTGCTCTCGAATTATTGTTAATTGCTGTTTAAGGTATCTTCGCCGTTCAGCTTCCTTTGAAGAAGAAGCACTATCTATTACTTCCTTCACAACGCCAACAGTACAGGCTAGGACAAGGCAAATCAGAGAAATTCATCCGCGGTTAGTAATCCTTTTGAATATAGGTTCAGTAGTTTTCTTCGATGTTTCACCTCCAAAAGCTGCAAGAGTGCTTGCGAAACCGAAAAGGACAATATTAACCGTCAAGTCCATTTTATGTCATTTTATACATACAAAAAAGTGAACAATGATCCTTTCTTACACTAACACCGGCAAACACTTTACAGCTAATAGAGACACTACATCGGTTATAGCGGTAATTAGCTTGATGTTACCCGTGCGGAATTCCATTGTTACTTAAACTCAATTATCGATGCAGGCTTTGGTAAACGTATTATGTACGGTTCTGATCAGGTTATGGCTCACTTAGAAACACGTTAAAAGCAAGAGCCTGGCAACGATCCTTTTACAGCTTAGTCAAATGTAATCAGATATAAGAGTCTTTGGTCGCCTAGATACCAGAACTCGCCCACTGCCATTTTGCATTATAACCAGAAACGTAATACTTTCAACTATACGCATCCGGATGGATTTCGTTTTCTACCCTCGTAATTGTAAAAGTCACGACTTAATTGATCTAAAGCTTCGTGAATTCACTCATTCTGAAGCAGGTCAAATGAACGTCCACTTCAACTGCTAACCTTTTTTTCTGCGGCCCCCCCTTTCATTAGACGTTTCTTAGTTTTATCTTGTACAAACACAAATAAGTTGACTTATATATGAAAAAGGTCTCGTTAATCATTATACTGCTGTTCCCCTTAATAATTTCTGCACAGCGCCTAAACAGTTTTCCTCTAAGTCAGGCAGCACAACGCATTGGAGATACAATATCTACATGCGGCAAAATATATAGTGTTCGGTATATAGAGAGAGGTAACACTAGGCTGACCTTGTTAAGCATGGGTAATACTTTTCCAAATCAGTTATTAACTGTGGTAATACCTGTGGACGTCAGAAAAAAGCTGAATTATAAGCCGGAAGACAGTCTAAACAACCAGCAAATATGTGTAACTGGCAAGATCGAGGAGTTCCAAGGTAAACCGCAAGTTTTAATTCTCAAGACTGAAGATATTCGAATACCTACCGCAGGAAAGGACGACTACGGTAAAGTTTTTACCAAGGTTGAACATCCTGCAAGTTTTCCGGGAGGTGACCAAGCCTTTAATGAATACGTAAAGGTTAATCTAAGTAAAACATCTCTCAAACAGGATGTTATTAAAGACGGTGTTCACCTGGTAAGAGTGAGCTTTATTGTCGACATATATGGGAACGTCAGTAATGTGGAAGCGCTTGATGTTCCTAAGACTTGCCCCGTCTGTGGCCCTGAGGCTGTTAAGCTTATTAAGAGAGGACCCAAGTGGGAGCCAGCTATCCTGAATTATCATAAAGTTGTTTACCAAGTTGTTCAGCCTGTAATATTTGAGGTACATTAAACGAATTTATGGGGTACAGCCACTTTATTACCGTAATGTGCGCAAATACGTTCACCATTCAATCTCTCCACAGGCCTAGGTAGCCAGCCTATCAACGGGACCTTTTCAAAACGCGCCACGGCTTTGATGGCACACGTGCCAAAAGACAAAAACCTACAGTTTAAAAAGTGATGTCCACTACTTTTCCGAAGCAAAACTGTGCCGCTTCGCGGTAGTTTTGAAGGGTCAAAGCTATCACCTGACCCGATGATCTATTACTGTGGGTTCTGGTTAACAGTTTGATTTTGCCTAAATGCATTTAGATGAAAAATGAAAACAGTTTTGGCCATTCCTTTTTTGGTGTTCCTAAGAGGCGTTGGTTTGAATACGACACCAAAAGGCGGTTTGCGCTTCCGGTGAACCGTAATGTGGCCCGTGAGAGGCTAGCTTCGATACTTGATACAAAACGCGATAACTCATCATCTAGTTTAGCATGGATGGGAACCATAGAAAACTTCGATTTAGAGATCAACTTGACAATAATACTCGGACGAGGCAAACTCAACGTCCAAGTATTTGCTAGTATAATCGACTACCCAAATGGGTGCCTTGTAGAGATGATCATGAGAGATAGTATTCCATGGAGTTTCGTCATGACAACCGGTTTTCTAGTACTATTAGTTTACGTGACAGCAGGTTTAGGTCTATCGATAATTGCAGCGTTATTTTTTGGTAGCTTTCTTTTCTTCGGTGCTGTCCTGTATCATGGGATGAGCATCACGAAAAGTACGTCATTCCTTAGCGATGTAGTTTGCGGGCGTGAAATCAGGTGAGCTTTATATCGCGATCTCCGCAGGAGGGATATAATTCGTCGAAACCTCGTAAAAAAGAACTAGACCAAATTTGGAATGCATACCGACAGACAGTTCCTGGTGAATACAAAAAAGATACTAGAGTTTGTACGCACAGACGGAGGTTTCGTAGTAATGAGTAATGGTGCACAAATACCATTTCAAGAAACAAAAAGACAAGAATCTATTGATGATTGCATCCGGTAAACATCGGGGATCGACTTGGCCGAACGCTGGAACAAGGGAAAGTGCCGGTTCCGACGTACGGTATATTACGGAAGTAGCTTATATATAGTAAATTATTAGAAGGCCTTAAATTAAGTACAATGCAAGCTCGCTGTGCCATTTCCGAGAAGTACGATACGCGTATTTTTAGAGCGCCAAATAACAACAAATTACTCGGGTAGATTTCTAAAATACCTGGAGTCTTAAGTATGCAAATACTTCATTTTGTCTACGTTGATAGCCGATTCTTCGACGAGTGTAACAATGCAGAAAATAGAAGTGATATTTTCATTAACGGACTCAAGTGAATAGTTTACCTGCTGCTGGCTGAGAACGTCTTGATGTTTGTCGACCAATCTCGGGAAAAGAGAACTGAGTGTGAACTCCCTTTAAAAACAAATGGTGGAAAGAAAATTACTAATTTTCTACTCATTACCGAGACATAGCTCATCCCAGAAATTTCCAGATTATGAAAAAGAACCCTTCGATTACTTTAGCGATATTATTTGTCTTATTAAATAGTTGCCAATGTAAGAACGATCAATTGCCCGATAATTATACAATAAAGTTAAGCAATGTTTACGGTGGAACAAAGATAGATTATGCTACCTGTATTGTAAAGAGCGGCGACGGCAGCTACGTTATAGCAGGCAGCACTAATAGCAAAAATGGTGATGTAGTTGGTGGCAAGGAGGGACAGGCTTCTGCTTGGATATTAAAGCTTCATAGTAACGGCAACATACTTTGGCAGAAAACACTGGGATATGGCTTTGCAATAAGTCATGTAGCTTCCGTTATTGTAACTCTCGATAAAGCTTGTATTCTGGTTGGCACCACTGACCGTCAGCCCGTAGACGCAAGAGGGATGCATGAGGGCACTAACGCATATATAGTCAAAATCGATAGTAGTGGAAATATATTATCCAAGCAAATACTGCGTGGTTCAAGCAACGATTGGGCTAGCTCCGTAACACTTACGTCTGACGGGGGATACATCATGGCTGGATCTAAAAGCAGCCAGCCCTGGATAGTAAAGTTTGATAGTCGCGACGAAATACAATGGGAGAAAACTTGCCGCGCCGGTTCAAATGGGTACGGACATGCTGTTTCTATAATGGCAACTGATGACAAGGGTTACATTATGGCTGGTAATACCACCACCGATAATAAAGGCAATTTGGATGGCCCACATGGTGTCAATGACGCCTGGATAGCGAAGCTTGACAGCAGCGGCACAATGCTGTGGCATAGAATACTCGGTGGCTCAAGCAGCGATTATGCCACCTCCGTTACAATTGGTTCTGACGGAAGTTTTATATTGGCAGGGCGCACATCCAGCAATGACGGAGATGTGAGGGGTAATCATGGGCTCTGGGATGCCTGGGTATTAAAGCTTAATATTGACGGGGAAATAGTCTGGCAGAAGACTGTGGGTGGTTTAAAAAGTGATTATGCGAACGCAGTTGTAAAAGCTGCCGCTGGAGGTGCCATTATAGGGGGTTATACAACGATCAAGGATGGGATCTTAACCGGCCGCGGTGATACTGATGCCTGGATAGTAGAGCTCGATAGCAGTGGAAACACAGTATGGCAAAGAACGTTTGGTGGCTCCGGCAATGATGAAGCAAGGTCAATTATTGAAGAGTCTGATAGGAAATACGTTATTGTAGGATTAACAAACAGCAATGATGGAGATGTCAGTGGTAATCGTGGCGAATATGACGCCTGGGTCGTTAAGGTTCAAAACGAACGTAAAGTACTAGGAATAAAAAGATGATAACAAGTGTTCATAAAGGTATAGCACTCTGCGTAATTATGCCGGGAACATAGTAAGTTCAACGCTAATCAAGTTGCGAAAACCTGCCGCGCCTTTTAAAACTGATAACAAAATCAAGTTGGCTTACTATCGGCTAACTATATGGCGAAAAACTGGGAAAACTGTTAGAGGGGTTCGAGAACTTGGGCACACTAATGTTGATTTTGCAACCAATTATTTCAGGTTACAGGCAGCGAAGCATGTTCATGATATTGTACACATTGAAGCTGCACTTTTGTCCAACAATTCAAGAGCTGTAAACCAGTATAAAGCAGCAGAAGCAAAGGGAAAGGAGCAGATGAAATGGCCTGAAGAAAAAAGCGCTTTTCTCAATCCCAAAAAGAACAGGCGAAGAAAAGCGGGAAAGTGCCCTGGAGCGAATACAAAAAAAAGGAGGGCATTTGATGTCTATTGGTTAGCCATCAGAGTTTGTAAATTACTCACGTTCTGAATACGGGAAGTCTTTAATATGCAAAAGAGTGATGAATTTTGCCTTTCTTGCCAACCTTGATGTTACGGCTTTGTTCATACTGTTTCTAGGACTTTCCCTGTCCACGATAAAAAGATTAGTCGTGGTTCTTACGAGACCCATTTAAGGCGTTTTACACCCCATTGGAATACTTATCAAACATCGTCCAGAATACTGGATTGCATATAGATAACAGTTAGGGATAGTTAAAAGCGCCAAAATCAGAAATTGTAATCAGAAGAAGGCTTGCCGAAAAAAAATTATGGGGGGGGGTGAACGGTTGTTTCCTGAAGGAACATCGTTGCCCGCCCGGTTGCGCGAGTCGGACGGGCGACGCTCCGTTTGACTGAAAGGCTCCGATGCAGCAAGGTTCAGTTCATGCCTTCCCTGGTCGATCCTGCTTTCACTTTACCCGCTCAGCGCTATTCTTTCTTCAATGCCTGGCACACTTGCTAAGCATGATGCACAGGCATCGACAAAGCCTGGCTGCGCTGCTTCCCTGGGTGCCATTGCGGCCTTCTCTCCCATTCATGCACTCACTCAACCTTGCTGCGCCAATGGTATGATCCCTCAAGGAAAAAAGCTAAACACTTGTGCTCTGCTATTTTTCCTTTGACAGATCATGTTGCTGATAGTTGTTTCCCTTCTATAAATCTAGCCCACGCACACTTACAATTCAATTTTTCACAAGGTTAGCCAGGGAGACCGGAATCGGGAACCTCAGCGCAATCCTACATACCAAGGTAGTACCTGAAAAAAGTCAGGCTTTCACGGCATAAAGTTGCCCTCACTCCTACCCTTTCCCAATTTATTCCATGTCCTGATTTTTGTAGGGTCTCCACCTTGCCCTTATTCCCTCCTACTGGCTGTGACGGTTTCATAATTCAATTTTTTCCTAACAACAAAACTTTAAGATTATGAACCAAGCTAAAAAATTCCACGATGCTTACCAGGATGTAACAAACACAGTTATCGAAGCTCTCCAGCAAGGACACGTTGTATGGCAGAAAGGGTGGAACTCTTTGGGACTGCCGCAGAACCTTGTTTCACATAAGCCGTACAGGGGATGGAACCTCTTTTGGCTAAACTTTGTAACTATGGCCAAGCGGTATAAGACGCCTTACTTCATCACCTTTAAGCAAGCTCAGCAGTTGGGTGGAACAATCATAAAAGGTGAAAAAGGAGTACGCATCACGTATTGGGCGACCCTGCAAGATCAACACAACACTCGGGAGACTGAGCAGCTTACCAATAGCGAATCTGAGCCTACACGAACCAGGATGGTTCCAAAAGTTCACACCGTCTTCAATTATAATCAGACCGAAAGACTGGAGCTGCCTCAGATCGAAAGCATGTTTCGGAAGCAGGTAAATACTATTTCTGCTTGTGAAGACATCATTTCAGCAATGCCTTGCAAACCGCAACTTCGGACAGCAGGAGATCAGGCTTATTATCAACCCGCAAATGACCGGGTCACAATGCCATAAGAGGTCTCTTTCATTTAGATGAAGCTTATTATGCAACCCTCTTTCACGAACTGGCACACAGCACCGGGCATACATGACGACTCAACCGCTCAGAGCTCATGCAGACAGACCGCTTTCGAGGAATAAACTACTCGAAAGAGGAGCTTACCGCAGAACTTACTGCCTCGTTCCTTTGCGCAGTTGCCGGTATTCAACAGCCAACAATCCAGAATGCTGCAGCTTACATCCAGGGATGGCTGAAAGCACTTCAAAACGATAAAACCCTGGTGTTTAAAGCAGCATCCCAAGCTCAAAAGGCGGCTGACTACATCCTTAACTCAACACAAGCTTAAAACCCCGAAAGGGTTTTTTTGCTCATATAAAAGGTATACCGTACTTCCGTATGAAAATGCTGTTTTCCGACAGCTTAGCTCATCGGTATTAAAGGCTCATAGTGCTCTATCGGAAGGATTCGGAAACGCTCCATTACGACTTTATAGGAGTAGACGGTATCGGCTTCCATTCATTTTACTGCCACGATATTAGGGAAACGCTCATTGAAAGATTTGGACTTGAAGTAAATCAGTACAGGCTTTTTGTAGAGGTGAAAAACAAAGATGCCATTAGAGAATACCTGACGGATAGTAAAACGCCAGTGGAGCCTGTCCCGTGGTGTATCGTCAGGGTAAAGAGAATCAAATATTAAGGTAATGATCTAAGCTTCGATCAAACAATCAAATGCCTGGACAAAAGAGACTCGCTTTGAAGACGACCTATCTGGAGACGCAATTGTGGTTTATCGGCAGCGGGAGTAACCGCTGTCGAGCATCTTTTAAATAGGTGCTAATTAACAAACTCTCCAGTAATTAGAAATGACGGGTCTGATTTTTTGATGGTCAATATCACTATCCACCATAAGCTTCACAACCGTTGAAACAGGAGGAATGTCCATTTCTAAACCTTTTATTGCATGCAAGCAGTTGTTAGCAGAGAACCTTAATTTCTTACATTCGAAATGCTATCAATTATTTTAAAATATATCTTTAGAGAGTCGGGTCTAGTCACCTTAAATTTCAGGTACTGCTGCTTAGATAATAACATTTCGCTTTTACTTGGGTTGCCATTCGGATACACTACCGGAAACACTTTATCGATTAATATCATATTCAACAAATCCTTATCTCCGTACGTGTTTTTGCTTCTAATACCAGCTCTTCCCGAATAGACTTTCCCATCTGTTTGGTATTCGTAATCTGCAAAAACTTGTTGGAAGTCCCTTGGAGCTGATAGGTTAGTAATACGTCCGCTGGTAAAAGAGGTACTTTGCCATAGTCGTTCCTCCTGACGATACTTTAAGAAATTAGCCACCAGAACTCCTACCAACACGATTGAGAATATTGGGAATACCTGATGGTTTGGGGCTGTGTTCCTCATCCCGCAATTTGAAGTACTAAACTTCTACATTTAAGCATATCGATATTCACTGGAATTGAGATTTGATACGTTAACCCCAGGCCACGATAGCCAGGCGGAAGGTGTCCTTTGCTGAGGATTAGGTGTGTCCATATTACGGAGTAATGGCTTCCAACTTCTCCATTGTAACTCACATGCAGGTAGATTTCTCATATCGTGATCGTTTAGTTTTCCGGTAGCTTTTCTAAGACCAGTTTGAAGGGAGGTCCGTCGTTAATTTGAGTGAGATGTAGTAGTTTCTCTTTTATATAAAACTTCATTTGCTCAATAACCTTTACACCATTCCTAGTGACATTTGCGGTAATGAGACTATCCCGACTCTTAACAATGTACGTTCCTACACCATCCTGCTTAGTGTCGTGCAGCAATTCATAATGTCCATCTTTTCCAGATACGAATACACCCTCACCAGCCATACCCAAAAGTGCTGCTATAAGCTCCTTTGCCTGCGCTTTATCCATAGGTGAACTAAACCCCGGCGACAAAAAAACCGAATCGTTTTTAAAATTGTAGTACATGTCTTCATCGGCAATAGAGATAATCTTCCACCTCCCTTGTAAAGAAGTACTATGTTGAGCTTTAACACATATAAATGCCAAAGTCAACAGGAAAACGAAGATTATACGCATCACTTTTTTTTGATAGCACCCAAGTCAGTCATGTGCTACAACTAAACTACAAATATCCTTTTATAATTCAAATGCTGCCTACCACTTCGTTGAAGCCAAAGTCAGATTGATTTGTCTTTCATATCCGATCTTCACTCCTCAAGTCATGCTGGTTGTCATCACCTATGCTGTCATTATGGTATTTAGCATTTTAGAGTTGCTTGGGATCTTCTTGACGCGATAACCTGATGCTGTCAAGCGCCAGCTACTAGCACAACAGATGCAACAAACGATAGGCGCCTCACTTCCTGATTGTGGCGCCTGATATTGCCTGGACGCAGAATTAATGTTTGCACTCTTGGGGTTAGCCAAACTAAGCATCAACCTCCTTGAGGGCAATGTGGGATTTGAACCCACGATTGTACGGTTTTGCAGACCGTTGCCTTTGACCACTCAGCCAATTGCCCATTCCCGTGGTACAGACTGGGATCGAACCAGTATCTAACGATTTTCAGTCGTTTGCATAGACCAACTTTGCTACTGCACCAAAAACAAAAAACCCACTTAGTAATAAAACCAAGCGGGCTGTAACGATTATTTTAATGTATCACATAACTATCCGCTTGCTTCTTGAGAGCAACTAAACGAACAACAGAATGACATACTTCTTTTCACCTTGTGAAGGTATATTGTTTTTTATTCTTTGCAAAGAAATAATGAATGAATCCGGAATCTACGTGAATTAAAGTTCAATCTTGGTATTTGTTGGCCTGCCTTCTTTTGCCAGAAGCCAAGATTTTTGCACGTCCAAAATTGGTCCAAATTCATCTTTTTTTAAAATGCTGCTCTGATTTTTAAGCAGTAAACGTGCGACAAGCATTTAACCCCAATATACTGCTACGCTACCCCTCTGAAGCACGAGATGGTTTGTTCGAGTCTTCTTAAGAAAGCTATGCTACTATTATGAAGTCCGATGGGAAAACTGATAACCAGCAACTCTCCCTCAGCCCAACTAGCGCAAACACATTTGTTCCCTGTATGGTACTCTTAAGTCTACTCAATATGCCATCAGAGATATGCTCCTGATGCAACCTATTTAGAATTCAAATGTTCCTAAGACTATCTTTTCGTTTGTGTTGTATATTTCAATTCTTCTTAGATTTTTGGATTTTTTTGAAACGTTACTTAGCATGCAAATAATACTGTTCTCATATAGAATTGAGGGCTGTCGTCGTGAATTCGACGACACAAACGCAAATTTGATCACTATTAAAATTGATAAGGAAGAGATCAACGAAATGGTAAGGGACGGATTAATGAAGGAGAATTTGAGCCCTCTAATTGAGAGTCTAAAGTATGTTATTAGGGATGGCGCTTTGTATGTTGACGGTGAAGCCATAACGTTTTTCTGATATGGATACCCTTTAGTTTATTTGTCCTTTAGGGCCTTTACAACACCGTGAAGACATGATGTAGTTGTTCAATATGGTTTCCAAACCTTGCTAAATGGATTAGCAATCTGTTCGGCAAATCGCTATTTTAAATTCCACAGGCTTTCCGAAGTGGCAGAAGTCTGTGTTGCTTCAGCTTAGCCTATGCTTTGTTGTTAATTGTGTTTGCAGCTCCACAATAGTACTTAGCTGCCATTTTGGGAAGCCTCTGTTGTGTGCCGTTTATCTTGGTCTACGCCTTGTTCTAGGTAGTCAAGTTCAGGACTTGCATTTACACTTGACATGAAGTTCATTGTACCTTTTTTCTTCCAAACACGGTTGGCATATAAAACACCCAGTACCAAAGCCACAATTGCTATAATTGTCCCAACAACGATACCGCCAGTATTGCCTATTAAGAGGTATGCAAGTCCGCCAACAATAATTCCGCTGATCAACGGAGAAGCGACTATTTGTAACCATCCTACAACTTCTATTGCATAGTCAAAAAAAGACAACTTCTTCTGTTCCTTGCTTTCTTTGTAAATTGTGTTAGTCATTGCTTTGATAAAATGAATGTTCTTCTCTATTTCCGTTTTGACGAAAGATCGTAAATGGCACACAACGTGTTAATATACGAATGTTTTGAATTATAATGCCATCCGCCGCTAAACCCTGCTTAATTCATTTACTATCAACAGCCTATGTTCGCGTTTTTCTTGTTGACAAAGGTTGGTTTTCTGCTATTCAAGTCAAAACTGTCAACAAGAAACAACGCGAAAAAATCACTCCACAGAAGTGTGTCTACGTCTTTGTGCTATAGTGACGGCCGTTATCGCTCCCGGAGTATTCGACACACTAATTTCAAAGGTGCTGTCGCCCTAAAAGCTCCTAAATACACGAATGTTTGCTCCGTTTTCAAGCAAATGACTTCCACTGGTGTGATACAAGGCAAGCTTCTTGAGCAACACACCTGGTTGCCCTTAAATTATCAGGTATGCTCCAATGAGCTTTGATCTAAGCTTTTGTATTTGCAGTTTTACGCCGTATTGTTACCAAACAACGCCCAGAGAGTGGTAAACTTTGCACTGAAATAAAGGTTCCAATGCGACTCCCAGGTGGTAAACTTTAGAGTGATACGCTGTTAAAATATCCACCAAAATAAATGGGAAAATATTATCCGTAATATCCAGATGAGGATACACTATCCGTCTTCGTCGGGGATCATCGGCCACAAGCTTTCACAATCTTCGTAAATTATGTAAACCACTGCAGCTGACTTATTAGTATAATCAACTTTATTAATAGGGTCTAAAGTTATAATTAATTTTAAACACCGTGCTATATAACAAAAGCCGCTCGGGTAATACGACAAGCCGCCACCCTTATAGGTTAGACAATAACCAATCAGTGATCGGGATTTCGCCAACGGTCGCTAAAATTTGAACTTTTTATTTAAGAGCAGTCAATAATAGGCTATACTGAACTTAGATATTCTGTACACATCATTGTCACGGTAGATTACTGCTTTGCGAAAGTTTCCCTCCTTGTCAAAATGTTCGAACTTATATGTATAGATTTCAAGCTGGCTACTGTCTTGGCCATGGTAATCTGAATGTGTATACATGGCGTTATTGTGATATTTAAATCTATATCTAAAGAGCATCTTATTCAATATGTTTTTTCGCATCATCTCAATAATACGGCCTTTTGAGTCATAACTGTAGTGGTCAATACTTTGTAAACTATCCTTTGTGGTATACTTTTTCTCTAGTGTTCGATTACCGTTTAGGTCGTATTGCGAACTGTCCACAGACACAAGATTTTCCTCACTGTTGTATTTGAAAGCCACAATACGTTTACCTTCCGAATCATAAATGTAGGAATATCGAAATGTGAGTAGGTTGATATGGTTGTAAACTCTCATCTGAATAAGATTTCCTTGCTCGTTGAACTCGTACAATGTTTTATCCTTGAGATCTTTCTCTTTGAACCGTTCTGAATTGTTTTTAGGCTCATAGTTTGATCTTAGAGCTGTACGAACCTTTCCCATAAGATTTTGACGACTTAAATCACTGGTGTATTGGGTAAACGCGGAGTGGAAAGCAACAATGACCGAGATTGCTACAATGAAAGTCTTAGAGAGCAATATATTGTAAGTCATTGCCATTTGGATTTTGAATTGTCCTTAAAAAAAGGAATCCTTTGATATCCCTAACAAAATAAATAGAATAAACTAAAATAGCAATAGGATCTGAGCTTGCTCTGGCGCCCCTTCTCTACGGATACGTTACCCGTACAGCTCCCACCCGAATACAATGATTACGTCGACGGACGCTGGAGACCTTAACTGGATTTCAATCGATTTGATTTGCCTGCAAATGCAAAGATTGCTAAAGTTTCAATTTGTCGACCAAGTTTCTAACCGTTAGAGGAAGAATTGCAATCCGATAATGATAACAGAGTATCCTAGCTTAGCCTACTGCCAAGTGGCCGCATTTTACCAGCATAGAATTGAAGCAACGAACCCTAATCAATTGTACACCTGATCTGCGGGAATACTTAGCCATAAGATCATTTCTTTATGCAGGCAGCAGCCCTCTTTCTACAACTGTTAGGGTTGCGAATGCAACTGTTTCGCCAGACCGTTTTTGAATGCTATAGACCTACCTAAACGTCATCAGACAGTAGTCCCATTCTTGTCCGTGTTTTGGACTAACCTCATTGGTCCTTTTCCGCTAAGTAGCCAAGCTTCGGAAATATCATATGTTTTGCAGAACAGGGCACAGTGTTCCAGGTTCGGGTACGTTGCTCCCTGGTTTTTAACCCTGAGTAATATGAGGGTTGAAGGCCAACGTTCCGGGCAATCTCACCTTCGGTGATGTTTGGATACTGCTCGTTATAAATCTCCTGAACCGCTTTTAGAAACCTGCGTTTGATTGCCTGGCTGTGAGGTCGCTGTCTTTGGTTTGGCAAAACTGAATTTTTCCCCTGAAATTAGGGCGATTTTAACGTCTAATTGCAAGTGCCCTTTAAATATCGCTTGTCAAAACCTTGCGGAACTCACGAGTATAAATTAAATTGACGTATGTGGACTGCATTTAAGTTATTTTGGGTTTGGATATATCTTGTTGTTTTTGTACAGGAGGTCAGCTTCAGGGAAATCTCCGTTAAAGTATTCCTGGTCTGGATACCCTTAACCTTATTTCTGCTCTATAGTATTCTGAGGATATAGCAACTTGTCGCAGCTAGCCTTATTTTTTAAATAAGATTACTAAATATTTTAGTATTGTTAATGCAGAACTATTAGCTTTGAAGCTGATAAAACATCCTCACTATCGGGTAACTATATGGCGCAAAACGGGTAAAAAGCTGATAGAAGTTCGGGAACTGGGTCACAGCAATGTTGAATTTGCAACAAATTATTTCAGGCTACATGCATCAAAGCATGTTCATGATATGGTCGATATTGAAGCTGCGCTATTGTCGAACAACTCGACCGCCGTACGGAAGTACAAAGCAGCAGCAGCAAAACGAAGAGAAGACATGAAATGGCCTGAAGAAAAGGACCCATTTATTTCTCAGTCCAGAAAAGAACAAGCGAAGAATAGCAGCAAAGTGCCCTGGAGCGAGTTTAAGAAGAAGGATGACACATAGATATCATAAGAAAGATGCGCGGAACATTCAATGCCACTTGAGCATTCTGCGACGAGCAACTGTGCTGCATTACAGTAAACGAAAAGGGCTTGGCGTTGTAACGGTATTCCTTGTTCCTTCCGCAATAACGTTAGTTGAATGAAGATAAAAAGTTCATCGTTTAGTCTGTTGCTGAATTTATAACGTCAAGCTGACTTTGCAGCGTAGTAGCGAAACAAAAGCTGATGCGGTGTGAGTCAGCTGTTATAATGCCAAGGGGATTGTTTGCTGTAGTTTTCTCTCTACCAAATTGTCATTATTAACTGCTTTACCTGGAAATTCCTTCAATAATGCTGAAAGGTGATGGTGTTGGTAGTACCCTGCTTACTTCAAGCCCCGCTTTTTCAAATAATGTTCGGTATTCCGCTTCTGTGCGTTCGCAGCCCGGCAGAAATAACAACATCTGTAAGTCCAGAAATTTTCCAATAGATGGTTCATTGCCTTCAGGCAATACCATCTCTACCACCAGCAATTTTCCTCCTGGCGCCATTGCTTTGCGGCAATTAGCAAGAATGGTAACGCATTGCTCGTCGTTCCAGTCGTGTATAATGTGTTTCAATATATAGATATCACCACCAGCCGGAACGGACTCGGCAAAATCTCCATTTATTCTTTCGCATCTGTCTCCGACGCCATAGGCATCCATCAAGCTCTTCGCTTCTTCTGCAATAACCGGAACTTCGAAAAGTATGCCCTTAAGGTGAGGGTACTTTTTTAATAGCGAAGCTAATAAGAAACCATGGCCTCCGCCCACATCAACTACTTTGGTTGTGGTAGAAAAATCATAACTGTTCAAAACTGCTTCACTGGTAAAGGCGCTGTTACTGGTCATTGCTTCGTTAAATTCTTTTCCCACCTTCGGGTTCGTCCAGAAATATTCAAACATCGGCATACCAAAGACTTCATCAAAAGCTGGTTTGCCTGTTTTGACACTGTAAGGCAGGTCTGCCCACGTTTGATACTGCCAGTCTGTAGTAAACATAACAGCAAAGGCCCGCAAGCTGCCCGGCACATCGCTGAGCAACGGTTCTGCCAAGGGTGTAAGGCTAAAGCGATTTTCATTGTCCTCTGTAAAGACGCCAATGCTTGCACAGGCTCGTAATACCCGGTATAAAGATCGGGCATGAACACCTGCTTGTCCGGCTAATTCTTCTGTACTTTTGGGTCCGTCTTTCAACCTATCTGCAATACAGAGCTCGGCTGCAACGCCAATTGCCCGTGAAGCGGTTAGGCCAAAAAGCATTTGCATCAATTGCATTTGAGGGGGAAGTTCTTGTGTCATATTAGTGATTTTAGTATAACACAAAGCTATTTTGCAGCGAAGCGAAAACAGTGGTAAAAACTGGACTTCTTTTAAACTTCAGCATCACCGAAAGCCCGTTCCGGTGCCTGGTTATCAATTTCGAAGAATTGTTTGGGAGTATAGCCGGTAAACTCTCTATAATCTTTTACCAAATGTTGATAATCGTGATAACCGCAATGAATGGCAATTGAAAGCCAATCTTTGTTGGGATAGCGGTTCTTCATACGGAAGGCTCTGTCGAAACGGATAATTTGCAAAAACTGTTTTGGCGGAATACCGACCCGTTCTTTAAACATGCGGTCAAATTGCCGGTGGCAAAGGCAACTGGTTTTTAAAAAGCTGTCCAGGCTGTATTGTTCATTTTGCTGAAGCATCATTCTGCTCGTCGTATCAACAGGATGCTCCTTCCCATTCGTTTTCCTTACAAGCTTGCTGAGAAACGTTTCAATGACTCGTATCATTTGCGTGTAAGATGTTGATATGAACAATTCCTCATTTACTTCTCTGACACAACTTCCAAATATATCTTCAGCATCCAGATAAACATCTGCAAGTTCGTGCATGGCAACACCCGTTATACGGTAGAAAGCTCCGGGTTGAAACAGTACCTGAATGCTTAGAAAGTTTTGCCCTACATAACGTTGTAGCGCTTTTGTATGCTGACCTATACAGGAAACTTTTCTATTAGATACGCACGAGCCGCTATCCAGGTGTTTTACAGTTTCGCTGTCTTTTGGATAAAATTGGAGACACTGTTCCGGTCGTGGCGAATAAATCTTGGGGGGAATAGCTACCGCACCGGTAAAATGAAAATCTATAATTCGATACAACCTGATGAAATCAGTTAAAAAAGGACTTGGTTTGATTTCATTTAATAGCATTGAAGGTTCTATTTATGAAAGGCAGATTACAGCCAACGTTAGACGTATTTGTGCCGGGTGGTATTCAGGAAACATCAGCCCGAACAAATGCCCGGTTAAAGATACTGCTGTTGATGATTAATTATAACAGCTTGATAGATATTCCTACGACCGAACAGCAGCAGAATAAAGAACTACAGCCGAAACTGTCAACATCAAAGCACACTTGCACAAATACGCCATGTTGCCTGCTGTTTTGTTTACTCGGCTTGTGTCCACCACTGAAAGTCTTAACGGATTGCTAGTTTAATGGAAGGCAATTTTCTTGTGCCGAACACTGGAGCAATACCAGCCTTTATATCATTAAAGACAAGCTCATCGCGAGATGATAGGTTTTTTATAGCAGTAAGCATTTCCTCAGATAGTCTGTTTCCTGCAGTTGAAAAAACATTCCTCTCTCCGTTCTTCTTGTAGATGTAGCATTCAAAAAATTTAATCACGATGTCTGTTTTATAAATACTGTTTGGAAATATGGCAGTCAAGAACGGATTAGCAAGGATTTTATTTACAGATATTACAGTATCAGATGTAAACGCCAATTGAGCAATAGGGTCACTCAATCTTGTAACTTTAAACACTTTGGTTAGAAGGAGTTTTTTCCCTTTAAAAAGGCTCAAGGTGTCAAGTCCGGCATTTGTTATTGGAATGATAACGATAGTTTCTGCCTTGATAGTAATGTCTGATTTTGTAGCTGAGGTTAAACGGAACCCACTAAAGTCGTTTTGTCCAACAATAGTTAAATGGTTTTCTATACCACTGTATAATAAACTCATATCTGGATTAGTCAAGTCACGATTGATTAATTGGAGTTGTCCTAATACAACCACAGGCAAATAACACATAATTCCAAGTAGGATAGACTTCATAAAAAAATTTAAGGCAACGGTTTAATATACGAATGTTTTATCATGTAGACCCATTCTCCCAAAAGGTGCTTAACTTATTTAAGACCACTAGCATACGTCCGCGTTTTCTTGTTGATCAAAACTGGTTTTAGCTATTCAACTAGAAACTGTCAACAAGAAAAATGCGAAAATCCACTCCAAAGAAATGTGTCTACGTCTTTAGGCTATAGTAACGCAGTTTTGCTTCCGGAGTATCCGATACACTTGTTTAAGAGGTGCTCTTGCCTAAAAACTTCTATATACACGAATGTTTGTGCCGTTTCCAGCAAGCGATTTCCACGGGTGAATACAGCGCAAGCTTCCTGAGCAACGTGGTGTTTTAACCATATTTCCATTTTGTTTCTTAACAAAGTACCTCCACTAAATTCTTTTTTTCAGAGGCCTCTTAGTTCCTTAAGAATTGGTTGTGTGAACCCTTAAGATTGACATATGGAACTCCGCATGAACATCAGTTTCGAACCGCTGATCTTGAAAAACGGTAGAAAGCTTTTAACATTCTAATCAGCCAACTCCAACGGTGGAAGGTTTTCCCAATCAAACTGCTCATTTTTAGCTTTGTCGTCCGTACGAAGTTTCGAGGTTCTAATGCTAAATACAGGTATTGCTTCGAGATTTTCTGACGTCATTTCGAAATCTAAAATTTGCTTGTATTCTTCGTCGGTTAAATCATGCTCTAGCCAGTGGAGAGCCGTCTCAAATGGCACAAACAGCGGCATCCTCCACTTGTTTTCCCCTCATTATGAATCTGCTTCATTAACCCATTTGCTGCTCGTTTCACGACGGTATAGGTCCACTTTTTGGTGAGTTCTCCCGTTTCAGTATCCACCAGTTCCGTTACTGAGTAAAGCCCCGGGAGAAAGAACATGTGCTCTCCCGCTACTTTCACAAAATAAGGTACTTTGTTTTTCCATCCCTTGATTGCACGATGTTCATATATGCCAGTAACAGGAATTAGACACCGTCGTGATTTTATCTTATTCCAGTAACTTTTTGTATCGGTCAATATACGTTCGCTCCGGGCATTGAGCATCGTTGCACGCTGTTTTTTAAACTTCTCCAGCTCCTTAACGTAATATGGAATACAACCCCACTCCATCATTCTTATATGTGGGAGGTTGTCCTCACGATGTCTGTAGATGATGGGATGTTCATTGTAGGTGTG
>NZ_SMSK01000034.1 GCF_004354985.1 Segetibacter sp. 3557_3
TTTGAAGTAAGCATTCAATTTGCGTAACGGTCTTAATTGCAAAGGGTTTTTGGGTTTACAAATTACCCCAAAGTTGCAATCCAGGAAACATCAGCGTGCTTATAAGGACACTCTTGTACCGCATAGTTCTAATCAGCAATGTTCTTCCCGGCCTTCAACTAAACGACATTGATAAAAATGGCATTTCTTAGATAGTAGCATGAATAAGGCCTCACAGAAAATAGTCGCCACCCGATATCTTCACAACTGTTTAATGCCGATTAAGTAATGATTACCCGTGTGTTGCGTCAAATCAAGCCTCGTAACAAAAAATTGGCAAACTCAAACTCAGGCAGTTGCAGTGAAGAAGTCGTAAATCGGCCGGGGTCTTCGAGGGTTATGATCATTGAAATATCTTTCCTTCTTACATCAGTTCCGTTGGATATAGAAACAACAATGATATGTTTTAAAACGCAAATCCATACCTTCATTCTCATCCTTATGAGCAAAGAATCATCTACTACTTTTCAAATACCAGCAGCTGCCTACACAGCTCTATTCAGTGCCCTGCCGGGCGTTAGTTATCTATTGGAAAACAATCCGCCATACTTCACTATTCTGGCTGTCACGAACGGCTTGCTGCCTCTGGTAGGGTTAACAAGAGATCAACTGATTGGAAAGAACCTTTTTGAAGTTTTTCCTTCTAATCCCCACGATTTAAATGACACAGGTCAGTCCAACTTGCTAGTGTCCCTTTTGCATGTGATAGCTCAAAAGGAGGCTCATCAATTGCCTGCCCAACGTTATGATATTATGGATGAGAATGGCCGGTTTGCAGAGCGCTTTTGGAAGGCGGAAAACCGTCCTGTTATTGCATCTAACGGTGACGTGGAATACATTATCCACACCTCGGAAGAAATAACCGCGAAAATCAAGGCAGAAAAAAGAGAAGTGGAAGTAGACGGTATTGAAAGAGCCTTTGGTTTATTTATGGAGGCTCCAATGGTAGTGGGACTTGTAAATGGCGAGGATTACGTACTGGAACTGGCCAATAAAGAAGCTTTCAAGCTTTGGGGGAAAGGCCCTGAAATCATAGGCAAGCCAGTTTTGGAAGCTGTTCCGGAATTGGCAGGGCAAGGCGTTATTGAACTATTTGACCAGGTGCGTAATAGTGGCGAGCCGTTTTTTGCGCATGAAGTGCCGGTTGCTTCCTTTGGTGATGGGAAAGAGGAGCTACACTACTTTAATTTGGTATATCAGCCCTATTACAATAGTGGAAGTTTGAAGGCAACAGGTGTTTTTACAATATCTCATGATATCACAGAACAGGTAAAAGCCAGGCAAAGGACATTGGAAAGCGAGGAACGTTTCCGTTCAATGGCCGACGCTTCACCGGTAATGATCTGGACATTGGATGAAAACGGCAATTTTACCTATTACAACAGCAGGGCTGCACAATTTACCGGGCATACTGAAAAAGAATTAACGGAAGGAAAAAGCTGGCAGGTTGCTATCCATCCTGACGATATAGATTTTGCAAGCAATGTAGTACGGAATGCTGTTGTCAACCGCATCCAATACCAAATGGAATGCCGTATGCAGCGAGCCGATGGTGAGTGGCGCTGGCTACTAAGTCATGGTACTCCTCGTATAGGAAAAGCGGGCGAATATTTCGGCTTTGTCGGTTCCTCCATAGATATAACAGAACACAAAAAGAGCCAACAGGAATTGCAAAATGCCCTTGACCAGATCCGGCTTTCTAAAGAAGCAGCAGAATTGGGTACTTTCGATCTGGACCTGGAAAAAGGAACTATGCATTGGGATGATCGCTGCCGAACTCTTTTCGGCATCAGCCATCATGATACAGTCAGGTACGAGAAAGATTTCGTTGACGGCCTTCACCCGGATGACCGGGATAGAATTACAAAAATTATAGAAAATCTTTTCCAAAAATCAATAAGTGATGGGGACTATGATGTGGAATATCGCACGGTCGGCGTTGAAGATGGCATTATAAGATGGGTTAGGGCAAAAGGAAAAGTTTATTTCAATCAGAATGATCAACCGGTCCGCTTCATTGGTTCTGTACTTGACATAACCGAGAAGGTGATGGCTATTCAAAAAATGGAGGCAGTCGTCGAAGAACGAACAAAAGAGTTGGCGCAAACAAATAAGATTTTGCAACAAATCAACAACGAACTTCAACGCTCTAACCAGAGCCTGGAAGAGTTTGCTCATGCTGCATCGCATGATCTTAAAGAACCAGTGCGCAAGATCCAAATTTTTACGCAGCGGTTGAAAGACGAGGTTACTAATCATTTAACCGAAACAAATGCCAGGCTGTTCAATCGTATTGAAAACGCTACAAATCGCATGGGGAACCTGATCGATGATTTGCTTCTTTACTCACACGTGACTCAGCGTCCGCTTGAAAAGGAGAGCATAGACCTCAACGTAAACATTCAGAAAGTACTAGAAGATTTGGAACTTAATATTGAAGAAAAGAACGCGACGATTAAAGTCGAGCAGCTGCCAATAATATTTGGTTATAGGAGACAACTTCAACAATTGTTTCAGAATCTCATTAGTAATGCTCTTAAGTACAGTAAAAGGGATATTCAGCCTTACATTACCATAGGCTATAAGAACACTGTGGAAAATGAGAAGGCCTACCACATCATTGTCGTAAAAGACAACGGCATCGGCTTTGAGCCAGAATATTCAGATAAGATTTTCCAAATGTTCATCCGTCTGCATGGTAAGGAAGAATATAGCGGAACTGGCGTCGGATTATCCATTGCTAAGAAAGTAGTGCAGAACCACGATGGTTTCATTAAAGTAGAAAGTCAACCAGGTGTAGGCTCAACTTTTAAAATTTATATTCCAGCCTAATTTTCTCCCGCCTATCACTAACAAAGCTGGCTCCATAATGCACAACCGATATTCCTCAATTTCTAAATTGTTTTATGTTGACGAAGAACGTTATAATACATAGAAATTGTAACGATGCAAAAGATTACGATCCAGGTGTTGCCAGACCGGGCTGCACCAGCATCAGCCAGAATCCCCGTAATTTAAGAAGTTTGTGTGTGTAAGTGCTCGTAGCTCTTAGTCCTGCTCCTTTGTTTTAAAAGCTTAAATCCCGGCATTTCCTGGGCCTTTTGCCGGTGCCTGTCTTCCTTTAGCAATGCCCTTGGATGGTGTTCTCGGCTTGAACTGCCGCCAGGACATAGCTGCGGAAAGTTATGCAAGTACAAGTGCCCGCCCGGCTGAAGCCATTCGGACGGGAGTGACACAACCGGCGCTGATAAGAATTCCCGGCCCTAAGTACAAATGAAACAATCATCGTTGGAAGTTGGATATCTATTAACAAAAAACGAACTACTTACTATCGTGCGAAAATCGTTCGAGCTTTTCAATCCAGGCAATTTGGCCTTGCAACATCCGTTTGGATAACTGGATTTCGCTTTATCTTTTTGTCTCTTCATTCTAAAGCATGCTCCAACTACAGGGAGATCTCTCAGTAAAGTTATCGCCCCACTTGTCTAGGTTTGCTTTTCTGCTAAACTACTTAATTACCGTAGGTGTTTAATCTCCGCTACCTTTGATGTAGCACCAGCCAAATAGTATAAGGCCACTGGCTATTAACGAGTTTCAATTTTTATGAATAAGTCACTTTTAGGGGTTTTGATTTTCTTTACAGCTCTAGATAATTGTTTCAGTCAAACCAAGGATACTAAACCGGGATCCGGAAAAGTTGTTGCTCGTGTGTCACGTACTCAGGAGATGTATTCAGTGATTGAAGCGGGTTCGACAAATACACCAACACCGAAGAAAGCTGATCCCAAAAGCTTAACCGATCAGAACCTGTTACATGAAAACTTTGATCAACTAACAGCCATTACCGCAATCGGCAAATTTTCACCTCCGCTTGCAAGCAGAATCTATTCATACACTTCCCTCGCTTCATATGAGGCGTTCCGATTCCAAAAGCCTGGTGCGAGGTCTCTGGTGAAAGACCTGAAGGGATTTCCGCAAATGCCTCTTCCGGATAAAAATAGAAAGTATGATTATTTGCTTGCTGCTACTAAAGCATTCTTTACCGTTGCCAAACAAATAACACTTGCAAAAGACACCATCACCAGCTATGAGGGTAAAGTATATGGAGCGTTCAAAAACCTGCTTAGAAATGACATCTTTGAAAACTCGATGCAGTTTGGCGAACTCGTCGGTAACGCAGTTTTGAAACGAGCAAGTATGGATAAGTATGACGAAACCCGGGCAAGGCCAAAACTTGTTGAAAGCCAGGAACCTGGAAAGTGGCGCCGGACACCCGCTGGTTATTTGTCGGCCCTGGAACCGTATTGGGGGCAAATACTACCACTTGCATTAGACTCTGCCGCTGAAATTAAAGCCCCTCTGCCTCCACCCTACAGCCTCGAAAAAAATAGCGCCTTTTACAGAGCTGCCACAGAGGTTTACGAGATTGGAGTCACTTTGACCGAAGAAAGAAAAATGATTGCAAAATACTGGGACGACAATCCTTTGGTTAAAGACTCTGCCGACAAGGAGTTCGGAAGTAAGAAAATTACCCCGGTCGCTCATTGGATTGGAATAGCAGGCATAGCATGCAAAATGAAAAACTTTTCAGCCATGGAGATATTGAAGACCTATGCAATTACATCAGTGGCGATGCACGATGCTATTATCACCTCCTGGAGCCAAAAGTATCTTCATAACGTTATTCGCCCGGTCACAGTAATTAATGAATTTATTGATAGTAATTGGCACTCCTTTTTGCAAACACCGCCCACTCCCGAACATAGCAGCGGGCACAGTAGTATATCAGCTGCTGCTGCTACCATTTTAACTTACACTTTTGGAGAAAATTTTGCTTTTGAAGACACTAGTGACCTCGCCTACATCGGTATGAGACGAAGATTTTCCTCTTTTAACTCCGCTGCACAAGAAGTATCTATAAGCCGGGTGTATGGTGGAATACACTATCGAACTGGTATCGAAGCCGGGGTCACCCAGGGTAGAGCCGTTGGCGAATATGTCATCAGAAAATTGCTGAAAGCGTCGGCTAAACAGAAACTATAGCCTGGCCTTGTGCTTTGACCGTTGTCGGTGCCTTATGCAGCAGAATACTCGCGAGACTGGGGTATTTACCAGAGAAAGCTAGCAAACAGCATTACCGGTACCATTCGCCGCTTCAACTGGGAAAACGCCTTCTTTCAAGGCAACAGAAGCCTAAACGTATGGTCGGCCACGGTATTGGAAAGACGAAAACATCATTGAACTTGCAGTACCTCTACCATCGATGTAGGACGGGAATTCGGCGTTAATTCAATCAGGGAATTCGTTCATTCACGAGCCGATTGTCAGCGGATCAGAAATAGCCAGGTTGAGCTCGAGAAGGAAAAGGAAAATCCAAATTCTACAAAAAACTTCGTTACAGCGTTTTTCTCTTTCCAGGTAGCTCGTGCAAAGGAAAACTTCGACTGAGACCGCGAAACGGTCTTGCTCCGAAATCATCTTCAAATTCGGCGATAGAACATACTTGAAAACCGGGTTCGCTTACCTCCTACTCCGACTTTCGCTTTACTCCCTCAGCTACCATTTCTTAACCTTTAATAGCAGCTACTTTCTACATGGCTACGACTGCTTATGGGTATATCTTAGTGCTCAGTAAACGCACGCTGCTATCCCGAGTCTACATGAAAGATCAGCAACAACGACATCTTATCGGCGAAAACGAGTCCTTTCCACTGGAAGAAATCGTTTCAGAAAACTTCAACCATCTGTTATACACTATTACAATAGGATTGATGAGAACCAATAAAGATTGCTTATTTAAAAAGTGATTTGATCTCCTGATTGTTTATATTTAGGAAAGCATTTCACAGTGCCTTGCTAATACAACAACAGTCTCTTTCCTAAGCTAAGGGACAACTAAATACCACGAGAGCTGGCGTATGTTTTTTTCGATTACTTGTAAACCGCCAGGGAACGTCCAAGCTTCTTTTTCTTCCAATTTTCTTTTCAAACCCTGGGTCATAGTCTATAGGGAAACCCTTTTGGAACGGAAACGGAGTTGGCTTGTTTAGATGAGTTAGCACCAATTTCGCAATTTCATCTAAGATCCAAAGATCGACCTTATTGTAATAAGCACTCGGAAATCGAATTTATGAACCAGGAGCTTAACTCAGACAATGGAACAAAGAGTAAATTGATAAAACCAGCATACAACTATTGCACTTGCTAAAGTTAGAAATGGTTTGGACGACAGTTAAGAATAGAAAGCTCCGCGGTATTATGCTCTGCTTTCTGCGGTCATTTTGTTTCTAAAAGGCAGCGGAAAAAGCAAGAAAATTTAGGTATTCGGCTCTTGTCTGGACCATCAGAGTGCATCGCTGGTTTCAACTGAAAAACACTATTATGGTAGCGCAAAGAATGTTATCGGTTGATGGTAAGTCTCATTTCTGAATGAGCAATTAAGTTTCAGTGAGCCACCTTCATGAATGTATTTGGTCAAGGTGACAAGGTCAGATAGCGTGCAGCTGAGGAAGGTTATGGTGATTCGATGAGAAAGGCACTCGTATAAATGTTGACATCTATGTGGGATTTTCAATTAAGCATAGTTGCCGCGCTCGCTTGTACGTGTGGTCCTTTCGTCGGCAGGGCTGTGGCATAACAAAGGCATGTGAAACTGAAAGCATTGATTTACCTGCACTTTTGTACTGATGACAAGCTATTAGAACTCTTTTTACCAGTTCAAATCTGATTATGAAAGCGAGTTTATCTTTGATTTTTTTGATTGTTGTTCTAAACAGTGTCTACTCCCAATCAGGTGCTTTAGACTCTACATTTGGAAATGGCGGGAAGGCCATAACACAATTCGCCGGCCCGTTGGGTGCGTATTCATTGAAAATACAAGGTGATGGAAAGATTGTTACTGCTGGTGTAGCCACCAATAATCACCAGTATTTTTTTGCGTTAGCCAGACATAACGCGGACGGTACTCCCGACCTGAGCTTCGATGGTGATGGAAGGGTTACGACTTCGATGGGAGTAGGTCATGAATTCATTTCTTCACTAGCCATTCAGAACGACGGAAACATAGTAGCTGCAGGGCGTAGCACAAGGGGCGATCTCGCAGGGAATGCCCTTACCGACATGGCGTTGGCCAGATACAATCCGAACGGAAGCCTTGATTCAAGCTTTGATTTCGATGGAAAGGTTACGACGGTTTTTGGCGATCAGACCGAGGGCAATGCAGTTGCTATACAAAACGACGGCAAGATCGTTGTAGCTGGCACGTCCGATGGCCGACGTATTGCTGTAGCAAGGTATAATCGAAATGGAAGTTTGGATGTAAGTTTTGGTACAGATGGAAAAGTGCTTTCTTCAATAAGGGCATTTGCTTTTGGGAACATCATGGCGATACAGCCGGACGGAAAAATTTTGGTCGGGGGGACTGGTGATAATGGTGTGAAATTTTCTTTCGTCGTATTAAGGTATAACAGCAATGGGACTTTAGACCACAGCTTCGGTGTTGGAGGAGTAGCTTTTACTGACTTTGGCACATATTCATCGTCTGGGAGGGCCTTAGGTTTACACAGCGACGGCAAAATTGTTCTGGCAGGTTATAGCGAGACCAACACACTTGGTACACTTGCTAGTACACTCGCCTTGGCAAAATATAACAGTGATGGAAGCCCGGATCAAAGCGTCGACGGCGATGGCAAACTAACCACCCAATTCGATTTGGTTAACGGGGCCGCTTCTGTTGAAATCCAAACCGACGGAAAGATTATTGTGGGAGGCTCGACCTATCGAAATGGCTACGCCGATAGTCGACTTTTAAGATATAATCCCAATGGAAGCCTTGATGAAACATTTGGCTACGTGGCATAATGGAGATTTCTCTAGATCCGTTGCATGATATCGTTAATGCTTTAGCGTTACATTCCTCCCGGATCTATGCAGCAGGTACCGGCAACGGTCTTGTGCTCGCTGCCTTTAAAAACGACGGTTTGCCTCTTGCCTGTTCTAACGACGAGCTATCACCGATTATCAAAATCAAAGATGTAACTGTTACACTTGATGCAACAGGATACGCAACCATTCAACCATCTGATGTTATTCAGTCGGTCACCGACAACTGGGCTGTAAACAATGCCAGCTATGAAGCCTCAGCTATTACATACAAGACGTCCATTGTTGGGTTAGCACTTCCACCTTGCCATGCTTACATTATTCTAAAGCATGCAGAAGATTTTGCCACGCCTGAGAGAAACTAACGGAGGACAATGTGGCCATTGTAGGGGAGAATAAGGCTGCTGGTGCAACTTTGATCAGTCAGTTTAAGCTACTGCCACCCGCGATCCAGTCGCTGCACAAGTACGCCGAGAAGGTTCAGGAAACCCTGGAGAAGCAGGGAACATGTAAATTCCAGAGGAAGTCCGTGTTTCCAGCCAGGCCAGGCATGCCGTTGAACAGGTTACCCTGAAGTTCCTTTGGGTGTTCTTTAGCGTAAGCCTGCTGTTATTGGCTGGGGCAGGTTTTGGATTGTACAAGGTTGCTGGTGCCCGGGAAGATGCCGCCAAAGCTTTACAGTGTGACCAGTCAGCATATAAGCCGAACCTGGATAGGTGGCTGCAGGCGTACTTTATCCATATGGCTAAAAAACGTCCCGAAGATACAAGAGCCTACATCAAAGCTAATGGATTCACGCCGAATAACTAAAAGTGCTAACGGTTTTAGGTCTTTGGATTCACGTAATTTGCGGGAATTTTACATTTAGCTTGATATGCTGACGAGACGATACTCAAGATTATGCATAACGTGTCTTACGGATTTTGAATTGTTCTTTAATGAGTTGTGCGCCACCTTGTCAAAATCAATTACTTTACTTATGAAACATGGAAAAACACACAATCTAAATTCTATACAATGAATAAAAGTGGGCCGATTATCATTATTGAAGATGATGTTGATGATCAATTCGTTTTGGCAGACATATTCAAAGAACTTGATTACAACAATGAGATTGTTTTCTTTGGGGACAGTGTACAAGCTTTGGAGTATCTGACTGACACAGAAATTGAACCGTTTCTTGTTCTTTCTGATATAAATATGCCTAAGTTAAATGGAATGGAATTGAGAGAGAAAATTCACAATAATGAAGATTTGAGGTTAAAGTCCATACCTTATCTTTTCTTTTCTACTAACGCGGAACAGAAACATGTGATTGACGCTTATTCAAGGTCTATTCAGGGGTTCTTTGTTAAACCAGGTAGCTATGATAAACTGAGAAAGACTATTGTGAAAATCGTAGAGTACTGGCAAGAATGCGAATCGCCTAATTACATAAAGAATACTCAATAAAAAACCTATAAAATGTAGGGTGAATGTGCAATATCATCGGTGGTTAAGGGCTAAACTATAAGAATATAAATCTACATTTTTCATAGCAGCTTGCTCTGATCATATACTACGAAGAAACCCCATTGTCGCCAATGATGATGCAAGAGGTAGATGGAGGTTTGTTATCGTATGTTCGCTTTCCTTGTTAGGTGTTTTGCAACCTCTAAGTACTCCGCGTACTTAGATGGCTTTGTTAGGTAATCAATGGCTCCAAGTTCTTTGTACTTTATTATTTCAAGCTCGGTCTTCTCTGTTGAAAGTACGACAACAGGTATATTCTTATACTTATCTAAGTCTTTCAAATCTTTGAGAAATTCTGCACCAGTAATACCCGGAAAGTATAGGTCAGTTATAATCATTTTAAGGAGCTCACTAGCTTGTAATACCTCTTCCAGGTACACAAACGCCTGCATCGCTTTATGAACATAATGAACATCATCCACCGCCTTGTAGAAAGGCATCTGCAAGTATATCTACATTATCGATATCGTCATCAACAATTAGAATTTTACCTTTAGACATTGGACTAATAGTTTATAATACCTTATGATTGCGATCAAATACATTAGTCATGCTAACATGGTGATAGAACGGCATCAAATCTTTTGCAAATATTTACTTAATTCCCGAAATTTTACACTTAGTAGGATCAGGTTAGCGGAATGCCGTTTCGAATTCATTTATTATAATTAATAAAAACAATTTTAAAAAATTGACCAAAGAAAGTCGAAAACAATAAATGATCTTGAGGATGCACCATTAGTCGCCGAGCATGATCAAAGACGTAAGAGAGATACGGTAAACTCATAGGTATAGGTTAACTCCGTCACATGAAAATAGTAATTAATTCTAGCGAGAATTCAGCTAACCTTTTTATTATTTTTTTGAGCTCTCCGTTCCTGATCTCTCCAATAAGGTGAACATTTCAACGCAAAAACTGAATCTATATTCACGTCAGAGTCCATTAAGGATCTGAGACTGATATGCTATCGACCAACAACTCCTTGCAGTTTACTAAATTCAAGATGATTTATGACAGAAAGCCCTAGCAATGTTCGTATTTAAGCTCCTACAGAATAGCATCATTAAACGAAAACGTTGATATAGTTTATGGCACCGTTATAGTGATCAAAACTCAATTCCGAAAGAAAGAAGATACTCCTGATAGAAGTCTAGTAATAGGGCAAAAGGATATAATCCTCGGTGGAGAGTTGCGTCATACTAACAGGGCTTTAGATGAATTTAATGGCGAACAGAAGTCATTAATACTGCTGCTGCTAAATCTGTTCCAACAAGTGGTAATAACTATTAGTTCATTGTGCTACCTTCAGGGTAATTAGCTTATTGGTATTAAGTACAATCCCAACAAGATACTTAGAATGTTCGTAAAGACGTCAGATCATCTTTCCTGCTACATCAATTATGATCTTGACTTCGTAGTAATCGAGAAGAAGCATTGGTCTTAGATTCAATTTCAGCTTAGGAAGTTAAGAGACTATAAACAACGGGAAGCACTAAACAATGCTAAAATAAACTTTAGTTTCATGATCTCTCAAATTTAAACATTTCACTTGCTGTCTGACCTGCCGTCAACCTTAAACCATGACTAAAACTCGTCAAAGCAGTACCCAGTTTACGATGTCGGTTTTCATGAACAAAGTAAGAGTAACCGATCGTACCCAGCTATTTAAATCAAATTGTGAGTGTGCCATCAATCACAATTCGATCTCGATTCTTCAAGGCCCTTATCAAAGTTATCCGGTCAGTGGTGCTATTGAAGGCCTGAGGATGAGCAATCAGGCAATTGACGCCTAACTAAGTCTCGAACTAGATTAGCGAGACTCTCTTGTAATTCAGAATAACTTAGGCGCTTCGTGAAAAAGCACGTAGCGCCTAATTGCTTGGCTTTGTCTACATCCGAACTGTTTGAAGAAGTTGAATACATGATTACTGGAATGTTATGGTAAACTTCATGTTGTTTTAAGTGAATCAAACAATCCCAACCGCTTACCATCGGCATATTAATGTCCAAGAAAATAAGATCCGGAAGCTGAAAATCACCGCTATGTAGTTTCGTTAATGCTTTTGGCGCATCTGCAGCAAGATAGCAGGTGATTTCAGGGGCTATCTCATTTATTGCTTCACAGAACATTTCCCTATCGTCAGGGTCATCGTCAATCAAAAGAATTTTGTGCGACATAACAATGAAAATGCATTGAAGATACGAAACTATTCGAGGGTACTTGCAGTCACCTTCAAAAGAGTTCTAATCTGACGGGTAGAAATTGCGATATCACGTTCACCCCTCTAAATAACACCTTTCCAACTACACGCTGCTATCTTAATGTAGGCAAAAGCAGCGTAAATGTCGCTCCTTTATTCAACTGGCCATCAGCCCAAATCTCACCTCCATGACGCTCCACTATCTGCTTACACAATGCGAGGCCAAGTCCCGTCCCCTCGTATTCATTTAACGGATTTAACCTTGAGAATGTATCAAAAATCACATCTTTATACTTCTCCTCAAAGCCAATACCATTATCTGACAACGTAATTTTAGCGTACTCCCTATCATTCTGGCTAATCATCGAAGATGTGATATCAATTATTGAAGGTTCATCTGTTTTAGAGAACTTGAGTGAATTCAGTACCAGGTTATAAAACAACTGGAAAATTAACGTAGAATTCCCGCAGACTGTCGGCAGTAGACTTCTTTTAATAACAGCATTTTTTGCCTGCATTAGTACCTCGAGCAAAGACTCAATCTCGTTCATAATACTATGTAGATTTACTTGCTCGACGAAGTTGTCGGCTCGGCTAAGAAGCGAGTAGCTGAGTATGCCATCGATCATTGAAATCATCCGGTCTGTCGAACTTTCAACTTTCAATAAATAGGTCATTGCTTTCTCAGGAAAGACGTTTGAAAACTGATCCTTTAACCTGTTAATGAAAACTTTGATCTTTCGGACAGGCTCTTTTAAATCATGGCTTGCAACATGCGCAAACTGGCGGAGAGAATCATTTGATTTTTGCAATTCATGAGTTCGGTCGCTAACTAAACGGGTGAGTTCTTCTGTAAACAATTTCTGTTCTGTAAAGTCCAGCGCGATCCCAACTAGTTTTAGCGGCTTTTTGTTTTCATCAAATAATACCCGGCCCGACGATTTTACCCAGCGTATGCCACCTTGTTTAGGTTCAATCCGATACTCAACGTTAAAAACACCTCCTTCACTTATCGCCTGCTTGATTACTATTTCTATTTTCTGGCGATCCTCCGGGTTAACAATGGACAGTATGCTGTCATTTGTCAAAGATTGATCAGCAGCATAACCATAAATTTCGTTCCACTTAGCTGTACCATAAACCTTTTTTAATTCAAAATCATACTCAAAAGAACCTAATTGCCCAGCTTCAAGTGCTATATGTAGGCGATCTGACATATTTCGAAGCAACTGTTGAGCTTCCTTCAGCTTTTCAATATTTGTTGCCGAGCCAAACCATTCAAGTACTTTTCCGGTGTTGTCTTTGTAAGGTATATTACGGCCAATGAACCAGCAATATTTACCTTCTTTATTTCGCAGGCGATATTCAGTGTCAAATATGTGCCCTTCCTTTAATGCCTTTTTCCATGTTTCAATTGACTTGGGCCCATCGTCGGGATGCACAATTGCCTCCCATCCTACCCCGAACGACTCTTCGTATGTTAGACCAGTGTATTGGAACCACCGCTGATTAAAAAAATTAGCTTCACCTTTTTCGTTATTGGCCCATATAACCTGGGGGATCGCATCGGTGAGAGTTCGGAAACGTTCTTCACTTACTCTGAGAGCTTCCTCGGCATATGCCCGTTGTATCCTGATAAAAATTCTTGAGGCTACTTCATCAATCAGTTCTAACTCATCTGCCCTCCATACTAGTTCGTGTCTGACAATACTTAGAAGAAACTTCCAGTTGCCGTTAACCATGCCAGGAACTTCAACAATAGAGCCGCCGCCCAGTTGGACACGCACTTGCCTTATATCTTTTAAAAAGGGACTTTCCCGATTAGCGTCTATAATCGCCAACTTTCCAAGAATATATTGCTCTATACCTGTCTCGGTCAGCTTTTCTGAGATCAACTGGGTACCCAACAGGCTGGTTGACTGCTCGTCTTGCCTCCATTCGTAAACCACATTCAGTCTGTTGGCATTAAGGTCAACCAGGCTGAGGTGAAATCGTGATAGCTTCAGTTGTTTTGCTAATTTTAAACCAACACCTGCCATTACCTGCTCGACCGTAAGCATTGGAGCAAAATCCTGATCTAATTGCGCTAAAAAGGCGAGATTGGCTTCGCGACGTTTTCGTTCGGTAATGTTCCTTGCGATTGTGGACACACCAATCACTTGTTGCAGCGAGTTTTTTACAGGAGAAAGAACAATTTCGAGATCAATTTCGTAGCCATCCTTATGTACCCTTATGGTGTCAAACCGAGCGACTTGGCCGCTATGTTCGACTTTGTAAATATTACCTAAAATCTCTAGTAGATCTTGGGGCAATGTTAACATCGTCAGGCTACTCCCAATCGCCTCTTCTGAAGTGTAGCCATAAAGCTCTTCAGCCGCTTTATTCCAACTTGTTATCTTTTTTGCAAAATCAATTGTTATAATGGAATCGTTGGAGGTTTCAACAATCGAGGCAAGGAAGAATTTTGCTGCCTCGAGCCGCCGGGTTTCAGTTAAATCCCGCAAAATCTTCACAAAGCCTACAAGCCTTCCACTATCGTCTCGTAGCGGACTTACAGATCCCGAACCCCAGAAACGAGACCCATCTTTGCGAACATGCCATCTTGCATTTTCAGCTCTGCCCTCCTTTTCAGCTTTTTCCAGTTCTTCCTTTGGAGCGCCAACTTCTAAATCTTCTGTCGTGTATAAAACATCCGCGGTTTTTCCCACAATCTCAGCTTCGGAATAACCGCTTATTAAGCTAGCACCTATACTCCAGCTTACTACATTATGGTTCAAATCAAGTGTAAATATCGCGTAATCCTGGGCGCTTTCAATGACAAGCCGCAAGTACTCTTCGGAGCGCTGCAATGCATTCTCAACTAATTTGCGGCTTGTTATATCGAAAAAGGTGATCACAACCCCATTGATTCTGTCGTCAACAGTTCGGTAGGGTAGCAACCGCATAATAAAAGTCCGATTGTCAGTTGTAGTTACCTCATGTTCAATATTAGTAAGTTTTTCAAGAACAATTCCTGCATCAAGCAACAGCAGATCATAGAGCAATTTGTTCGTTATATCACTTACTGGCCTGCCAAGATCTGAAGGTTTCAAGTTGAAGATTTGCAAGACAGCTGGGGTAAATAAACGGATCAGAAAATTCCTGTCGAGAAAAATTGTACCGATATCTGCAGAACTAATTAAGTTTTCCAGGTTGTTGCTGGTAATACTTACCTCTTCAATTTTGACTTTTAGTTCCTGGTTGACTGTCTGAAGTTCCTCGTTAATAGATTGCAGTTCTTCCTTGCCTGTTTCTAATTCTTCCGCCGCGGACCTCAGTTCTTCATTCATCGCCTGGAGTTCCTCATTTGATGCTTTTAATTCTTCAGTTTGAAATTCATACTGCTGAATAGAGCTCCGCAATTGTGTTTTAACCTGGTTAAGCTCTTCTTCTAGCTGGTTGGCGACAGCTTCATTTGTTGGTTGTATTACGTTTATAGGTTTTTGAAGGTCAAGATCTCGTTGAAATAACACGAGTAAAAAACCCCTTGCTGGCTCGTGCTCCTGCATAACCGGACGCACTTGTATAGTTAGCAGTTCTTCTTGACCATTTACTATGACTTTCACATTTTCTCCGGTTATTGCGGTTCTATTTTGCAATGCCTGGTGAACTAATACACGGAGCTCAAATCTAAGCTCGGACTTAATAATCTTCAGAAGGTTTTTTGATGGTTCGCCACCTTTAAATTCCAGGTACCTTCCCACCTTTTCTGACATATGCACTACATCAAACTCCTCGTTGATGAGAAGGGATGGCGGAGCGTATTGTTCAAGTAATTTCTGATGAAGTTCACCAAATGATACAAGGTCAATCTTATGACTCTCCTTATCACCGAGCTTTTGTGAGGGTTCCTTTTTTGGCAGAACGTAATTCGACGATGCTTCTGGGATAGGCCAGTTGCGGACAGCAACTTCATTGGCTTGAAAAAGATGACCATCACGGCTTATTGTGGAGAAAAGATCCCTTGCTCCATCCACCGATTCAGAAGAACCTAAGAAAAGAAAGCCATCTCGGTTTAAGGCGAAGTGAAATGTTTGGAGGACACGCTCCTGGGCCGTCGTATTGAAGTAAATAAGAACATTTCGACATGCTACCAAATCCAGCCTGGAAAAAGGGGAATCTTTAAGAACGTTATGTGCTGCAAAAATGACCATTTCTCTAACTCCCCGGTTGATGCGGTATCCAACTTCTTCCGGAGTAAAATAACGCTGTAGTCTCTCTGGAGAAACATCGGCAACGTCGTTAATCGTATAAAAGCCTTCCCGGGCAACTGCAATCGCTGCTTCGTCAATGTCTGTTGCAAATATTTGCACCTTCAAAGGTTCGCCTTTGAAGGCCATTTTTTCCGCAAGCAAGATGGCTATTGAGTACGCTTCCTCTCCTGTTGCACAACCTGCCACCCAAATCCTGACTTGATCATCTGGTTTCTTCTTTGCAAGTATCTTTGGTAGAGCCTCCTGTTCAAGGCTACTAAATAACTTTGAGTCTCTGAAAAAGTTGGTTACAGAGATTAATAAATTTTTCAAAAGAATGAAAACCTCTTCATTATTTTCTTTGAGGTATGCTACATACGAAGGAATATCTGGTAAATTCTGAATATTCGTTCGGCGTTCAATGCGACGTAATAAAGTCGGCCTTTTGTAGTTGGCAAAATCGTGGCCTGTACGTGTACGTAAAATTTTGATTATTTCCTCAAAAGCATTATCGTGCAGCTGAGCCCGGGCGGGCGCACTAACACTGTTCTTTGTGTTGCTGTTCAGGCTCGTACGATAGGCGATGATCTTTTCAGGGATATCGGCAACTGGAAGCACCTGGTCAATTAGTTCAGTAGCAATTGCATTTCGTGGCATTTCACTAAACTCTGCTTCCTCGGGATGTTGAGCAAACAAGGCCCCTCCCCTTTCTTTTATTCGCTTTAAACCCATGGAACCATCTGCCCCTGTTCCTGACAAAATCACGCAGACACTTCTGAAACCATAGATATCTGCCAGGCTGCGAAAAAGGATGTCAACAGGTGCACGCCTGTCTTCAATTGTTGTATTATCCGAAGGGACGATATATCCTTCCTTGATGTTCAAATGCTGATTAGGTGCTACTACAAATATGTGATTGGATGCAATCTTAGTTTTGCTTCTAACTTGCAAAACAGGAATACTAGTCACTGTCTGTAATACCTCTGCCAGCTTGCTATCGTGATGCGGTGACAGATGCAAGATTACAACATATGCTATTCCCGATTGAATTGGTACATGTACAAAAAACTCTTTTAGTGCCTTTATCCCACCAGCTGAGGCGCCAATTCCGGCAATCAAAAATTCATCTGTATTTATAGCATTTTGCACTAGAAGATCCTGGTTTTCCATAGTCCGGTTATTTAACTCTAATAAGATTACAACTTCCAGCTTGGTGTTGGATTATATTTTGTCACAATGTGCTACAATTGTTTTGACTCATTGAACTCACTATGAATAACCCTACGAAATCTGAAATAAACGCTTAAATGCAAACTATTAGCAAGCACGCGAACATTTTGATGGCTTTAGTAGCTAAACCTCATTAGTTGTAGTCTTACTCTTGCGCTGAAGGTAAGCTCTCCCGTTACGTTGCTCCCCCCCTATGTAAAGCAAGTAAATGCTTGATAGACTCGTCTTTTAAACAGAAGCAGAGCCTATGGGATCAGCGATCAATTTCCCATTTTAAACCTGTAATCGGCTCTGTCTAAGCTCTCTTCCACTTCTATAGAATTATCTGGTAGCACTGAAACCAGAGCATTAGCCCTGCCTTTCATCAAGGAAGATGAAGCGACCGTTGATAATATCAAACTGCACTCCCAACCGGCTGGGCAAGGCGACAAATGGAAGCATTCAGCTTAAGTTGGAAGGGAGGTATTATATAAAATCAAACTAAACAGATTCTCGAAATCCTATGGTCAGGCACAGCAGGCAACACAAGACACCAATCACCAGAGAAACTAAAAACCAGCAGCATCGAAGGTCTGCGTCTATAAATATTGTCTTTCTAATTTGTTTTTTGATTCATTAGTTACGTTGACCATCCTTTTTGCAAATATAAGGGACGCTCGGGCCCGACAACATAGATATAGTTGAGGATAATGGGTTTGTTCCCAACCCCTATGCAAACAGCCATTTGTTCTCGAACAAGTCCTTGAGTTCAAAACCCTATATACTAGCTACTATGTAACAAACTAAGCAATGTTTCCCGTTAAACAATACGGTAAATCCCACCTTAGTTGTGCAATGAGACTGATTCTTCGGGATACGCCTCTGTTACTAAACAATGGTTTGTTACACTGTACTAGGTTATCGAAAATTTAATCAAACTCATTCACGTTCAGGTGCAAGAGCTTGTTACCAAATCAGAAGATAGATTATCGTCCTACTCAGTGCATTAAAGTTAACTAATATGATCAATTCAGCCTGCGAATCTCAAACAAAATGAACAATAAAAGTAAAAATGTGACGCTTCACATCATCTCTCAAGCTTCACTTTCACCTACTCAATTGAAAAATATTTTCCAATTTTCTTAAGTAATCATCCGTAGGTTCACATACCGATAACTTGCAATTAGAACAATTTAAAAAGATTATTAAAGTTGCATGATGCACTTTGTAACGAGCAGACTAGTCCGTTTAGGTGGTAATCACTCGGAACAAAGATTTAATTCCTCCTGTTCTGAAATTTCAGCTATACTCGCGGAAGACTTTGATCATTTGGCCTTAAGTAAAGCCAACCTTTTACCTCAACTAAATCTAAAAAAGATGATAAAGCACAAAGCATCATGCATATTGAGGTAAAATCCAAAGCTTTTCTCCTTTTATGCCTGTAAATTCCTGCTTCACCGACACGGGTAAATTACTCGTCTATGTTTTTACAAAGAATGATAACCGAAAGTGATAAAGGCAACATTTACCTACAAAGGGACTCGTGAGAAATCCAATGCTTAACAATAACAAATATTTTTATTGAAGAAATACTTTTTTTAAATCTGGATGTTTTTGCTTGCTTAGTTTCTTGTCCCTTACTTTATAACTCGGCTTTCATGAACTTTGGGCTCTCAACAACAAGTCATTAATTAACAGAGATGCCCGCTTAAATTAAGTCTTGAGAACATTGTTTTGCCGAATGATCCTGCAAACTCCTGCAACAAAAGAAGTGGCTAGCAGCAATGCAATAGCCGTAAAGTAAGCCTATGCTCCAAGAGTGGCAAGGGAACTTACCCACTTATGCTACTACCATCTTCGAAAGTTATTTACTTTGATGCTGAAGTACAAGTCTGCCGGTTTGAATTCCTGTTTTGCTACAAATCCTGATGATGTACATTCCAGAAGGCTGACCCCTGACATGAAACGTTTCTGTGCATGACCCCTTACTCGTGTAGATGGTTTTGTGTTTTACTTTTTTGCCATGTTCATCTTGCAGCTGAATAGTGGTTATTCCAGACTCTGGAACCATGAACCGGACCTTGAATTCGCCTGTACTCGGGTTCGGAAAAACTGTAATCGCATTAGGTACTAAAAGTGACATATCATTGTTCAAACTGAAGCTGTTCATGATGTTAGTCAAAGGTTCCGGTGTTATACAAGCCGCTCCCTTATACCTTACAAAAACATGCGCTGCGACCCGGGAGCTATTACCGCTAATATCCCTTGCCGTAATCGTGACGATCTTATCTGTGGCGTCAGTAGATGCTCCTACATACTTGAAACTACCAGCAAGGTAGGCAGGTGTTTGCCTGA
>NZ_SMSK01000035.1 GCF_004354985.1 Segetibacter sp. 3557_3
GGTCAAGATGCCCCGGAATCCGTGCCAAACAAAGATGAGTCAAAGGGGGGGCAGTTTGCCCGGAATGAGGGGGTCAGCTTGGCCGGAACCACGGGGTCAAAATGTTCCGGAATCTACAACTTTGCAGTCGCTAAAGGCAAATGGCGTAATTCCTTATTCGAAGATTGGTGGGGTTCATTATTATGACCATGCTGACATTGAAAAAGTGATGCAAGCTGGGAAGGTAAATGCCGCGAAGAATGGGTTGTAGAAGAACTATTTCACATAGTGATTAGATTAAGCCTTCCCATGCACAGGTGTGAAGATCCGTGGACGTAAACGTGTAAATGTCATATGACCGGAGTTGCATTGAAGCCCCTACCCGATATTAAGACTCCTGTACGACGAACGACATAAGATTTCAGTAAGGAATTATACAAAAACTTGGTAGTGCGTCAGACATTTTACATGAGTCTCCTGGCTCTTTCGGCAATGTCTCTGTAGTAATTTGCATCAGAAATAATCTGATGATGTGACTTTCCGATAATGTCCTTTCGATTTAATGGTGAATCCAGATCTGTATACTCTATAATGGAAATTAGTATGCACGTGTTGTTTAGTTGCTCCAGTTTATCAATCAAACAGAGCCGGAAATTTATTCGCTTCATCTCTTCGTTTTCAACCAGCATTTTGCCTGCAGCATAAACCTCGTCGTCGTGGCTTGAGGTAACTAGTATATGGATCGAGTTCTCGGTGTCTGGGGAATGGCAGTTTCCTCAAAATTCGGGTATCTCCACCGATTGGTTGTATCTACTTGATACCTGGCCCATTTTCACCTGTGTTAGTATCCAAATACGTTTGTGCTTAATCCTTCAGTTGCAAGTAGAGAAAACTGTACTTCCACTTCTCGTATAAAAATGTTTTTGTTATCAAATATCTCCCTTGTATTGCTGCTTATATGGCGTGCATAACTTTTAACCCTTAGGAATATGACCTTGTTTTTAGTACATTATTCAGGTTGTAGATAATGGAGCAAGCAGTTATAATTGTAAACACGATCATGACTGTTAATGGAACCAATTCATAGAAGGTACCTATGTTGTAATTGGTTTTACTATTCAAAAAAAATACTAGTAACGATAGCACCTGAAAGATGGATCCTGAGAGATAAAACAAGCTATTCCATTTGGAGAATCTGAATACACTATAGCCAAGCAGGAAACAAGCCACACCAAGCCAGGCAAGTATCGAATAAGTATAGCCTGGCGCCAATGCCATAAGGATATACATCAGATAAAACCCACCAAAACCTTCGCCACTGATTAGAATTCCGAAGAAGCTTATTATCACTATAAAGGGATGTGCAATGTTCTTGAGGACTTTCATGTCTGATTATTTTCTATTAGTTACAAAAGCCTTTACTATTGCCCGCATAATTTTTGGCTACAGGTATTTTGATAAGAGCTGCTTCCGGCCCATTGGCAGACTTCATTTTACTTAACTGCTGATATAAGCCTTGGGGTGTATTGCTCTCATAGGGGATAGTGTTAGATGGAATATTGTATTTTGGTATGTTCAGCGGATTGTCCGGGCGAACGGAATTAAAAAGGTCTAACGCGAAATCGGTGCAGTTATATTGTTTTATACTGTATGCCTTTCTCGACGAAATTAGGGCCTGGTTGAGCACGGTCTGCAGTTCTGCAGGACTTATGTCCATGTGAAAACTCGCATTAAATTCGTGGTGTTGATTATCCACGATTTTTTGGCTGAGCGGTGTTTCAAACACCATTGTTTTCCATGGATGATCTGGGTAAAACCCAATCGTTTGTTGCACGCTTTGTAACCCATTAGACTTTTTGATTTGAACAAAGGCATGGCCGGCTGATCCTTCTCTCCAGTCGAAATAAATAAAAGGATTGCTGTCAACGGGAATATCAGTCATAATCTCAATGGAGCAGGTTGCACCTGCATCAGGGATTGTAGCAAAACATTTTATATAGTTTTCGATATTGATAGTGTTACGGTCATCTGGCTCAAAGTCGATTCTTAAAATGCCATCGTCGATATTGGGAGTCCAATTGGTATTGTTCAGCGCACCTGAGTTGTAAGGATTGTTCGTGGTATTGTAATAACCGGTACCTGCCGTGTCACTCCCCTCATTGATGTCTATGTAATCGGAGACTGGAGCTATATCGCCAATAAGGGCTCTTAGGCTGATGTGTTCAGAAAAAGTTAGTGTTCTCGCAGCAGAAATGTAGCAGGTAACAACAACCAGAGGTAAGCCGCCGGAGGGAACAACCCAGGTCCTTCCCGTTGACGAACTTTCGGCGGCAGGGTAGGTGTACCCGTTGGCAATCCTGCTTGTTGATTTTTGGCGGCGATTAAGGGAGCTGACGGTTAGTGTGCCATTGTAAAGAAATTGGCTGGTGTTACTCGACTCGTTTCGCCCCACCTCCACTATTTTGCCTAATATAATTCTGCCTGTTGAATCGACTTGAATCAAGACAAACGTTGCTCCTTGCGTGTTATCTTCAAATGGCACCTTGATTAGCCTGTAGCCATTTTCAAGCGTACTCGTCTTTTTCGACGAGAGTTTTAGCCCTGAATAATCACTAACAGAAAGGCTGTCCTTTAAACTAGCCATTGCCTTTATCATGAAAGCGGGTTCGTCAGGCTTTACAGAGTCTTTTTTACATGAAAAGATGGCAACACAAAAGAGTGCTGTAAGTATTGGATGTCTCATGTGGTTTAGTTTTCACCGTTTAAAGTTAAAACTCGTTTTCAGCAAAAAAGATTGATAAATATCAATAACTATTTACTTTAATATATAATGTCTGGCAGTCTTTCTTTGCAAGCTTCTAGAAGCAATCGAAAACCGGTGAGATTACAATGTTCTGGGTTTCCGAGATTTCGGTTCGAGCGAGTCCATCTAGGATGACAGGTGGGTCCGTATTGGTTAAATTGACTTCCTTACGACTATTGCTTCCAAAACAGGATCATTCATCACCCGCTGCATCTCTGAATGAACCAGATCCTGTACGTCTTGCTTTACCTTAAGATAGTTTTGTTGAACGATCTCATTATCCAGCTTTCGGATAGCTGGAATTTCGTTATAGTTTTGCTGTTCCTCCGTGAGCGCGACATGATCGTTGATGATTTCGCAATGAAAGGACTTAAGATCAATTTTACATTCGGGATCGTCTGCTACCATGCCGACAAATTCCCCGGAAGACAATGCTGATAACTTGGACGGCGGTATTGCTGCTTCCAGTTGCTTTGAATTACTGATGGATGTATCGGTACGGTTTATAGATAGGCTTTGCCTGTCCTGCATGATTTTACCAAATCTTTCCGAAAGCTGCCTGGCTGTATCCCCCGTTACCTGGCCGCTGATAATGTTGCCGGTGATGTTCATGATCACGTCTGCCTGTTCTTTTCCATAGTCTTTGCGAAGCTGGCTAAAGTCCTGGACACCCAGGCAAGTTGCTACTTTATTACTTCGGGCAGTTGCAATAAGGCTGTCCATGTTGTTCAGGTAAATGGTTGGAAACTCATCAAAAACAAGACTGCTTTTCTGCTTTCCTTTTTTGTTTACTAGTTTGATCAAACGGGTTACATACAGCGATAAAACTGCACCATAAATTTGGATCTTTTGAGGGTTGTTTCCCATGCAAACAATTTTGGGCTGGTCAGGATTATTGATATCTAAAGTAAAATCGTTTCCTGATAAAACATAGTACAATTGCGGAGAAGAAAGTCGAGCCATTGCAATTTTTGCGGATGCAATTTGACCTTCCAGCTGCTCCATAACATCATTTAGGTAAGCGTTCACAAACGGGTTGATCAGTACCTCAATCTCTTTTTCAGTCTTGAGTATGGTAAAGAGGCTATCATAGTCAACCTGCATCAGTTCTATCACGTGGGGCAGCGTACAGAACGCTCCGTTTTTATACTTCCTGACATACCAAATAATTGCGGTAAGAAAGTTGATGGGCGACTCAATGAAAAAGTCACCTTGTTTTTTGATCCATTCCCTGTTTAGGCCCATTAAAATTGTACGAGCGGACTCTGCAGCATCGGTGATGTCGGTCATGCTTTCATGATCAAGCGGATTACAGCGATGGCTCCGGTTGAGGTCGTCAAAATTGATCACGTAAAATCGCGGCTCAACAGGGTACTGGCTTTTACATTTCAGCCAAGTATTGTAAGCAATCCTCGAGAGGTCATCAAACTTGAAATCATACACAAACATGGTAAACCTTTTCCGAATGTGCTGCGTGATCACATGGCGGATAACAAAGTACGATTTTCCTGCCCCCGGGGAACCAAGCACCATCATACCTCGAAAAGGATTTATGATGTTGATCCAGCTTTCGCGTGTTTTTCGTTTTAACTTGTAGCGAGCCGGCAAGTTGATTGAATATTCATTAGCGAGTAATCTTTCCTCTTGGGGAAACGTCTCATTTTCATGATTAAAAATGTCCTTGCTATTTAGCTTTTGGTGTATAACGCGTGAGAGCAAGGTGCCCCCGGTTAGGATGATGAGATAACCAAGTATAGTGAGACTCATGTAAATAATTGCCGCGGTAAATGCGTTGATACCGGCGACCAAAAAGATCCAGCTTAAAAAATATATTAGTAACCCAAGGATTATGAAGCCAAAGGCTGTCAGGTAGCTTAACTTTTGGTCTTTTCTACCCCTTGACCCCATGAGCGAGATGAGTAAGAAAATCAACGAGATGATTTTTGAGTTATTGAAGCTAACAAACAAACCTGTGTTTCGAACGTTTATAAGCAGCCGATCCGTTAGCATGCTGGTAAGCTGCCAGTGAGCGAAGACTAAATAACAATAGTAGTAAAAGTGTAACACCAGAACTATTAGACTGATCAGCCGGGTCATATCCATAATCTTTCTCAGTCCTTGTTCATTTTCACCTGTGTGCATAGTTGTATAGTTTATTCTGATTAAGATGATTGATAGCTGGGGTGCTAGGTACCAGCGACAGACCCGTTGGATCGTTTTCTTACTCCCAGGGCAACGCGTTGCAGATTGTCGGGAACTGGCGCCGGGATTACTGACGTTTCAACGCTGCCCTTTTACGTCGTTTCTTTCCTTTCTTTGTTAGTTGACCCGGTAGAAAGTCAGCGGTGGTTTGCGGTTGAATTAATATATCAATGATCTCGCTGCCAGGTTGAATGTGCCACGGCGCGCCAACCTGTTGTTCACCTAAAGTTTCTTTTAAGTGGGTTTGTTTAGGCTTTTGTTGTTCATCAATAGCTTCTCGTTGCGTGGTAGCGCATCTTTCAAGAATGGCCTTGGCACTATACTGTTTCCCGAGCGCGCTGCTGTTGAATACACATTTAGTCTTGTGGTCAACATAGGTTAAGCCGTAGATTACACCGTCGACGTTTCTCGTGACAATCGTGTGAATTGCGTCCTTTTTAAGGGCGTCGATCAATCCAGCCAGGTTTCGGATGGGGTACCTGAAAAAGCATAAGTCAACTGCGGTTTTGATGCGATGTTTGTGTGGGTGTCTGTCGGTTTCGTTTGTGGCAAACCTTGCCTCTAAGTAGGCCAGTGTGGGCTTGTTGTAAAATGCACTTGCCTTAATTGGAACACCTACTTTTGCCCCGTGTTCATCAAGTATGTTGTAGCTGAGCCCTCTTTTATGAAAAATCCTGGAGTTTTTCCCTCCCGGATCAGCAACTACATTGTATAACTGAAGTATTGCATTAAGCTCAGGAAGGGAAGTGTACTTGTAAGTATTGATCACCATGCCGAGTACGTTCTGGATGGCGTTTTTTGTTTCAGCCTTGCCATATTGAGCTTTTTGAACAATAGTCGGTCTGAACTCCTGATGAAATGTCTTCTTACTTTCAGCCTTTATCAGTCCCATATCCCGCTCAATTTGTTTACGCGTCGTTTCGGACTGGTTACGGCCCAAATTAAAGGTGTCTATTCTACTGCCATCCGTCCGAATGCTGGTTGTAACAATATGTATGTGCGGGTGAGCCGCATCATGGTGCTGGTAGACTAAAAATGGTTGCGCTGAAAACCCGATACCTGACATGTATCGTTTTGCAATTTCAACCAGTTTTTCAATGTCTAATTTGTCGGCATTGTCAAAGTTTAAAGAAATATGAAGGGAGTTCGTTTTTGCCCGGTCGTTAAGCGAAATCTGATGCTTGAATCGGCCTAGTTTTTCGTGAAAGTTTAATTGATCAGCGTCCTTCAAAAAACCATCAGCATGTAGCAGTACAGCTCTTCCATCCTGAACCTTTTGCTCATTGTAATTGAGGGCCCGGTTTATGCTTGATGGAGCGCTTATTCTTGCAACCATTTGTCGTAAATTTGTTGGATTTGAAACTTGATTTCATCTACCTTTTCCAGCAGTCTTTTTTTGTCTAGTTCATAGGTCAAAATCCAGGCTTTGTACTCATGAATCTGCGAAAGAGTATGTAGTTTCTTTACGGCTTGATTGAAGTTATTTCCAAGGGCGTTAAGGTCATTTTTCAGAGGGATCATAGCTGACAAAAATTCATCTGCCGACTGGTTGCGATACCGTACAACTACCGGTTTTTGAAGTAGAACCCTGCGTGCATAATCGCTCAGCTTGCGGCAGGTTGTCGACGCAAAATGCTTGTGGATTTGGTTATATTCTTCTGGCTGCACCCTAAAGCTGATCCAATGTTTTTCGATGTTTTTTTCTTTCTTTTCCATCACGGCATCATTTTCAACTTGATAAAATATCGTTTAATACTCTGCACCCGTCCGACTTCGGAGGACGGGCAAGATCCAATTGTGCAACAATTGAACATCTTGCCGATTGCGATAAGGAGGCAATCTGATTGACTTGAAAACTTTCATAGCTTACTTAGGATCTTCAGAAATTTGGAATGGAGTCAATTCTCTGATGATGATGCATTCAAGTATCACCTATGTAGTCCCTTACTATGTTGCGGGCTTTTGCCGATGTGCATCACCCACTCATTAAGGTCTTTATAGTTTTGGTACAACGAGCTTTTGTCCTGGTACCTTGGACTTAATGAAAGTGCATAGCGACTGTAATTTTGTCCGGCTTTGTCACGGTCGAGGTAAAGGAGAATTGTTTCGTGCTGATCTAAAAATTGCCGGGAAGTTTCAAAAAAGGACAGTGAATTTAGGACCGCAAAATTGGTTTCGGTGGCTTTTAAATCCTGGATACTCAGGTATGAAAGGAAGTCTGTAAATCCTTCAAAAACTGTAACGTTTTTTGAAAGTTTTTGGATGGTTGTAATCCCTTTCGGAGAGCTGCTCAACTTGATAAATGGATTGCGTAATTCGTAGCCGCCGAGATCGTTTTTAAAGCCTATTGCATTATAAGTTTTACCATAAAGTTCGTAGGTAATTTCACGGCAAAACTCACTTGCGATTTCAATAGATATCTTTCTTTGATTGAGGTACCGGCAAAGCGAAAAACTATGCAATGAAGACTCTTTTACAATATGGATTTTTTTCTCGTTTTCAGGCTTCACATTTCCTGGTTCTGATCCCCTAACAACCGGGTCGTGAATGAACGAATTGCCGGCTATTTTAGCCAGGGATTCTGCTGGGGTACATTGATGGTAGAGCACAGCAAAATCAATGATGTTGCCACCTTTTCCGATACCGTGATCGTACCACCGGTTCAGGCTTCTGTTTACCTTGAAGGAAGGCGTTCTTTCAAGTCGGAGGGGTGAATGATACCAGTAATCCTGTTTGCTGACTTTGTCCGGTAAATGCCCGAGTTTAGCCAGGTATTCAACAATGTCATACTGTTTAGCCTCGGTAAATGAGGGAGCTTTTCTGAATTCCATTTCTGCACACTTTCGGTTTCACAATTCAGTTTCTTAAAATGAAATTAGGTACAGTACGGTACACAAAAAAGACCTGTTCGAATATCGAACAGGTCTTTTTCAAAATGTCAAAATAACTTCGTTGAGAAAACTTTCACTAATAAACCTTACAATTATGTTTTCAACTAACGATATCGAAAATCTTTACGATACTATCTTAAGCATTCCCGGTATGAACGATACCGTGAAGATTGATATAAGGCTATCCCGCAAGAATGTTTTGCTCTTAAACAAAGTGATAGAACGTGGATTAAGACCTAATCCGGATGATAAGTCAACCGGGCTGTTTAATGTCGTTCCGCCGGATGCGTTGGAGCAGCTATCTATTGTTGCTTCAGATTTCCTGGAAAGGGCGGGACTTAAAGAGCTAAATGAAAAGCTGAAATCATTTGGTAACCTTGAAGGAAAAAACAACTAGGGCTGGTTATTCGGCAGCGACTTTTGGTTTGCGTCCGCGTTTTTTTGGTGCTGCTGGCTCTGAAATCGGTTCTGCAATTTTTGGTTTTGGACCTCTTTTTTTACCTGGAGTGCTGGTTGAGTTAGGAAGATTTTCTGAAGTAGAGGTGTTTAGTGAATCATACTGAACGGTAATGTTAAGTACAGCATCTCCAGAAAAGATTTTCATTAGTCCGTCAGCGTACTGAGGTGTGAGGTCTTTTGCTTTAATCACAAGTGTTGCTTCCATGCAAGAATTTTTTATGGGAGTTAGTAAAACGCGAATTTAAGACAATCATACTAACAGGCGCTCTAATTCAATAACTCCAAGAATTAAAAACCTTTCCTTAGACCGGAAAGGTTTAGAAAAGAAAATGAAGGGCTAAAGAAGCCCTTCTTCTGCAAAGGAGAGGTAACCATCAGATGTTATAATCAGGTGGTCCAGAACTTTAATGTCAAGGTATTGACCGGCAGATTTAATTTTCTGTGTAAGTTCTTCATCCTGGCGGCTTGGCTTCAAGCTTCCGGAGGGATGATTATGGGCTAATACGAGGCTGCAACAATTGCTTTTTAAAGCTGCAACCATGATGATCCTTGGATCGGCCACTGTTCCTGTTATTCCTCCTGAAGATACATTGAACATACCGAGTACTTTGTTGGCCCTGTTCAAAAATAAAACCTTGAATTGCTCTACCAGTTCTATTTTGTTTTCATCCCAACCTATTAACAAGATGTTGTAAGCATCTTTGGCCGAACTAATCTGGGGTCGTTTAGAAGCTTTCACTTTCGACTTGTAAACCAGTTCCACTTCAGCAACATTGTAGAGTTCGGATGCATCCATAATCGTTTCCATAACAGAAGATTTAAAAGATTAAAAATTAATTATGGAGCATCTACCGGCTTTGGGCAACAGCGCAAAAAAGGAAACGGAATAAAGGCGGGCAGGGCAGGGTAGGCAGGGTGTTTATGCCGTAGTCTTTCTTTGCGCCCGGCAGCGCTAAGCCGAACTTAGTGAAATGATTAATGATTAAATTTTTACAACAGACATTTTTCACATCAGCTTTTTCTATGATTGACTTTGTTTGTCAGCGTTTCGCATACCTGAATGTTCCGGCATTGATCGATTGTTGTTTCCTTTAAAAATCCGACTAAGTTCACTTTCATACTTTGCTCAGACACCCTTTTTTAGTTGATGGTGGAGTAAACGAGATGAATCTACCCAAGCCGGAACATGATCTTTAAATATTTCGTTAGTGTAAGGGTCAGCCAACGGCTACGAGTTTCAACAATTTGTCTTATGATTTCAACTATTCTTACGTATGCGATGTACGCTTGGACGCGTATGAAGAGTTATGGCGGTTGTCAATGGAGAAAGAATCTTGTCGATTTCTAGTTTCTTTTCATTTCTGCTTTCGATATTAAAGTGAATGTGATTTTCTCATCTGGTTTATCCCATTTGTTTGCTTTTTAGTTTCACATTCATTCTTGTGCCTATCGGCATCTGCGGGACGTTCTTGACGTATTCGGGATTAATCATAATAAAAGAAACCCGAGCGATTTAGTTATGCCAATGATGTAGATTATCAAACAACATGGGAAGTGAACGGGAAAAAGCGATCGCCATTTCGAAAGCAGCATCGTTGTCTGGAAGCCACCCTCGTGCAAATTGCGATTCATATGACTTTACGCGAGAAGAGCCGCTATTAGCAGGCTACAATACCCTTTTATCTATGTCCATCGTTTGTTCCAAACAGTAGGCTTGTAGCATGCCAGTAGTAACCGCGGCAGCCCGGAAAACCTTAAAGATTTTGAACACAATAAGAGAGTGTAAAATCTGGCAAAAACACCTTAGATTCAGATTGGATTTCAACTCCTGAACTACATCGTCGTTGTATTTCTTGCCTATTGTGTTCCAGTATTCTCCGCATATCCAAACGTAAGTGTAAGATTTCTATCGTTACTTGACAGATGATTCCAGAGCAAATAGCGATGTAAAGCAATAGCTTAGAAAGAAGTCTGGCGAAGTAGGAATAAGTAGCACCACAATCAAAAGAAGCGCTTCTCGGAAAGCTATAAGGTAGTCTAATTGATTTTTGAACTGTACCAAACTTCACGAGCATCCACCCATAAACTTAAACAAATGAAAAAGTTTTTACTTGTTTTACTTTCCTGGTTTACCCTTAGCCTTTTGAAAGCCCAACCGGGAGGGCTTGATCCAAATTTCGGAGTAAACGGCAAATTGGTTCACCAGGTCAGCGG
>NZ_SMSK01000003.1 GCF_004354985.1 Segetibacter sp. 3557_3
AGGTATGTAGCAAAAAACACCTTTTGAGCTGAAATCGAAAAATCAAAGAACTACGCTATTAGCCGCTACTGTACTACGTTTGAGCCAGATCCTGATTGCGTTAACGGGACAGTAGTGATTGGGCATCGTTGTGTCACTCACTTGTACTTTGGGTATGCCTATTCGCCAGGGTACCTGCATGGCCTTCCCTGAACGAAATAGAGTTGATAGCTCATTACTCTATGGAATACCTGCCGGGCTGTTATTCCCGCTCTGTTGCTTCCGTCATTCGCGTAAATGGTAGCCTTGCTTTGTTCCTGTGATGTAAAGACAAGATTGTTCACCTGTTCGAGCCGATGATCTAATTAAGCTTTGGCAAAATACTTTCAATTTTACTTCTTGAACCTTCATATTGCTTTGGCAACATCAGGTTACTTCCAAGTTGTTCGAGGGGTTCATCCCTGGTGAAGCCAGGATTGTCGGTAGCCAGTTCAAACAATACCCCACCTGGTTCGCGGAAGTAAAGGGAAAAGAAATAATCACGATCAATTTTGGGAGTTATGTTTAAACCTGCGGCGGCGATCTTCTCCCGAAATTCCATTAATATATTGTCGTTTTTAACCCTGAACGCAACGTGGTGATTTGTTCCTGCTGCACCCCTGCCAGGTGCCTGGTTTGGCGCCTCTATTAAATCAACAAGTGATGCGTTTTCTATTGCATCGGTAATAAAACGATAGTGATTGCCTTCCTGTTTTAATAAACGATAGCCGAACAAGTCTGTAAGTACCTTCGCGGTTGGTGCAACTTGTCGCAAGGTTAGGGTGATACTATGAAAGCCCTTTGTTGCCGACTCTGCACCGATTACTGAAGTCCATGCTTTACGTTCGTCTTTAGTGGATGGTACCACCATATCCAGCTTTAGTCCGTCGGGATCGCGAAAGGAGAGGTATTGTTCACCAAACTTCTCCCTGATAGGGTCGTGTTGAACGTTGAAAGATTTGAAACGTTCCTGCCAATACGCCAGGCTTCCGTCCGGCACTGCATAAGCGATGTAGGTAGCCATGCCGGTGCCCGTATGGCCCTGACCGATGTTGCCCCAGGGGAAAAATGTAAGGATCGTTCCCGGGGTACCCATTTCGTCGCCAAAGTAAAAGTGATAGGTACCTGGATCATCAAAGTTCACGGTTTTCTTTACCATTCTTAGTCCGAGCACTTTTGTATAAAATTCGAAATTCCGTTTTGCATCGGCAGCAATTGCCGTAATGTGGTGCAACCCTAAGATGCTATTTTCCATAATTAATGTTTGAAAATGTAAGACGTAAAAAAAGGCAATTAAAAAGGTGTAACCGGTTGCTACGCCGCAAACCTTATTTAAATATTGACAAGGCTGTCCTATGATTGTTCTGCCATTCTTGTTTGACTTTGTATTTGTTTTTCCCGTTGCCCTGAAATGATGTGGTTGAACGGAGCGTCGCAACCATCGCCATATCGAAGATCCATAGCCGGCCGAAAAAAATTCAAAATTCAAAAGTAAAAAGTAAAAATGCGAATGCGCATTTGCTGGCAACATTCAATTTTTTCAATCCGCCAATCCGCAGTAGGCAATGCGCAATCCGCCTATCCGTGTTCCGCCAATTTGTAAATGCTTTCAACACAACAAAACTACGTTACAGCACATGGCTGGTGCGTTGCGGAAGGATAATAAATTGCGTTGATGTAGATCACCTATTTACGGAGTGCCAGCTGGCTGCGGATACGGCTGAGCGTTTCGCGGGTAATGCCAAGGTAGGAGGCAATCATGTGCTGCGGAACGCGCTGAACGCAATCGGGGTACAGCGTGAGTAGTTTCAGGTATTGGTCTTCGGCAGTTTCGGTAAGGGTGCCCATTAGCCGGCGTTGGGTAGCCACGAGATTGTTTTGAATGAGTATCCTGAAGTAACGTTCAAAAGCGGGGACTTTTTCGAGCAATACGTCCCACGAAGCTTTGGTGATCAGTAACAACTGGCAGTCTTCAAGGGCTTCCATATTGTAGTTGGAGGGCTCGTTAGTGAGGAAGCTGTAGAGGTCGGCCATCCACCATCCTTCCATGGCAAACTGCAGTATGTGGTCACCGCCTTTGTCGTCGATGGTAAAAGTGCGCAGCATTCCCTGTTCAACAAAAGCAGTGTACTTGCACACCTCGCCCTCCTGCAATAAGTATTGTCGCTTGCGCAGTTTTTTAGGAACAAACCGGCTTTTACAAAAGGCAAACTCTTCGTCGGTAATGGTGATATGCTCCAAAATTTTCTGTTGCAACAGCTCAAACATATTTCGCAGGTTTTAAAAGCACAACGGTGATGACGTAGCAACCACTGACCTGAGTACATCAATGTTTAGTACTCAACAAAATTTTCGTCGGGATAACACCAAAGCCATTGCTCGCCGGGCTCAGCAGAAATCACCACCGGGTGGTGGGTTTCTTGGTTGTGTTTCGTCATATGTGTCTGCGGCGACGAGTCGCAACACAGGGTTGCACCGCAGGTTTGACATGTGCGGAGGTGTACCCAACGTGTTCCGGTTTTTATGCATTCTTCACAAACATGTGCATGTGGCAGCTTAAGTTCTGTAATGCTGGTGATATGTTTACAAGGTTGCTCCGACATAGTATTGGTGTGATTTAATTTGAAATTTAGTAAACAAGTAAATTCAATCGTTAACTAGTGGGTGGTGATCTTTGCAGGTGATTTAGGTGTTTCCCGTTAACGAGAATTTTGGGAACTCAACAGTGCATTTATACTTCTGCGAGGTATTTGTGCACAAAGCTAATCGCCATGCTTCCCTCTCCAACAGCAGAAGCAACCCGGTTCATTGCATTTGCGCGAACATCACCCGCCGCGAAAATGCCGGGGGCACTGGTTTCGAGCAGGTATGGGTCGCGCTTAAGCTTCCAGGTTTTCTCAAAAACCTGGTACGACTTAACGTCGCGGCCGGTCTCTATAAATCCTTTTTCGTTCCGGATGATTTCGTTGCCGATCCAGTCGGTAAAAGGACGCGCGCCAATAAAAATATATAGTGCATCTGCCTGCCTGAGCTCAGTACTGCCTCCATCGATACCGCCGATGCAAACCTGCTCAAGCCGATCGTTGCCCAAGGCTTCTTTGATTTCAGTTTTGCCCAGCACCTGGATGTTTTGCACGCTCTTCAATTGGTCGATCAGGTAAGCCGACATGGATGAAGAAAGGTCTTCTTTACGGATTACGATATAAACATTTCGCGCAAATTTCGACAGGTACATGGCCGCCTGGCCCGCTGAATTGCCACCGCCAACAATATATACTTCTTTGTCTTTGCAGGAGGCTGCTTCCGTCATTGCCGCGCCATAATACACACCTGCACCGGTGAAGTCATCGATACCCTTTGTTTCGAGCTTGCGGTAATCGACCCCGGTTGTGATTACAATAGTGCGCGTGTTTATTGCGATTCCACTTTCAAGTATGATGCGTTTGTAGCCATCTTTTTCCGAGATTGCTTTTACATCTTGCGGTAACAGGAATTCCGTTCCAAACCTGGTTGCCTGGGTTATTGCACGACGTGTGAGTTCAGCCCCACTGAGTCCTGAGGGAAAGCCAAGGTAGTTTTCGATGCGTGAACTTGTGCCTGCCTGCCCACCCGGTGCATGCCGTTCGATCAGCAACGTTTTTAATCCTTCCGAACCGCCATATACTGCAGCAGCCAGGCCTGCGGGGCCGGCACCGATTATCACCACATCGTAAACGTCGTTTTTGAGGGTAGGAGTAAGGCCGACCCTGGCAGCGAGTTCGGCTATGCCGGGCGACAACAAACTTGAGCCGTCCTCGAGGAAAACAACCGGCAAATCTTTAAGCTCAAGTTTATTCAGCTCCAGCAGGTGTTTGCCATCTTTACTTTTTTCGATATCCATCCATTGGTAAGGAACAAGATTGCCGGCAAGAAATTCTTTTATGTTGTGCGACTTGGGGGAGAACTGGTATCCGATCAGTTTCAAGCCTTTGAACTCGGGTTTATAATGGTGTTGCCATTCGTCTAGCAATTCGTCGATGACAGGGTACAATTTTTCTTCCGGAGGATCCCAGGGTTTCATGAGGTAATAGTCAAGGCGAACTTCGTTGATGGCTTTGATTGCTGCTTCGGTATCGGAGTATGCGGTAAGCAATACCCGCTTTGCCTCAGGAAAAAATTCCTTTGCCTGAACTAAAAAGGAGACTCCGTCCATTCCGGGCATGCGTTGGTCAGCAATAAACAAAGCGATGGTATCACCCTGGTTTTTTAATTGTGCGAGGCTTTCGAGCGCCTCTGTAACCGAATCGGTGCTCAGCACTTTGTAAATACCCCGGTACTGGTTTTTTATGTCGCGGGTTATTGCACGTAGTACCTGGGTGTCATCATCTATACAAAAAATTATAGGCTCATTCATACTGTTGTTCTCAGTTTTAGTCCGGTTTAGTCTGCAGGTCCGTCTATAGGAAAACAGACCTTAAATGTAGTGGCGCCGGGGATCGAATCAACTTTAATTGATCCCTCGTGGCGACGGATAATGCGGGATACGACATCAAGTCCGAGCCCGGTTCCTTTTCCAATTTCTTTGGTGGTGAAAAACGGGTCAAAGATCCTTGTTTTGATCTCTTCGGGAATGCCGGACCCGTTATCGATAATGGAAACCTCTACCTTATCGAGCGATTTACGGGTGGTAATCTTTAGTGTGCCCTTACCTTTTAATGCAATAGCGTCAATCGCATTGTCAACCAGGTTTGTCCATACCTGGTTAAGTTCGCCAACGTATGCTTTAACCTTTGGTAAGGAGGTGTCGTATTCTTCTTCGAGGAGAACATTAGCCTTACGCATTTTATAGTCGAGCAGTGTAAGCGTATTTTTTATCCCGGTATGGATGTCGGTATATTCCTGGTCCTGCGACCGATCCATATGCGTAAAGTTCTTAACGGCACCAACAAGTTTTTCAATTCGCTTCGACGACTCCTGTATGTCGTTTACCATTTTTTCTGTAACAAGGTTATTGTTGATCCAGTTTAATACGGGTGAAAGGTGTTCTGGGGGAACCAGTTCGGAAAAGCGGATAATGTCTTCGCAGGTGAATCCAAATTCAATGAAATTTTCAGCGAGTTCCTCGCTATTCTCAACCTCATGCTCGTCGAGGCAATCGGATAATGCATCTTCGAGTTTACTTCTTTGCATCATGGTAAGTACGGGCTTTTCCTTGCGTGCGAGCACCTCGAACATTTTTTCATTTACCTTATCTACATCGGCCGCAGCCATTTTTATGGCGATGACTTTTTTAAACGTTTCAGGAACGAGCTGCAAATGTTTCAAGAGTGAAATGGAGCCTCTTACAATAGCCGAAGCGGGATTGTTCAATTCATGTGCAAGACCAGCAGACAGCTTACCCAGGGCCATCATCTTTTCATTTTGTTGTTCGAGCGTTGTAAAGTCGCGAACACGGGAAGTCATAACCTGAACAAGTGCCTGCGTCAGCTCGTAATGATGCACAATGAGCTCCTTCATCTTATCAATAGGAAAGGTCATTATTTGCAGGCGCTCTATGACCTGTCCATTTGTTGAGGCAACAAAACCACGCGAGAAGGGGAGGTACCCTGTAATATCTTTTTCGCCGAAGTAGCCTATTGTGCGGGAGCCATTGCCCTGTGACGCAAATATTCTCACCCTGCCTTTGATAATAACGTTGGTGCCCTTGATAGCCATACCGGCCTGGAAGAGGTATTCGCCTTCTTCCAATTCGTAGTGTTCGCTATTATCGATCCACCACTGCAACTGCTCCTCGGGCACATCCTGAAGGGAGCTTATGGAATGTAACCAGGCTGTTGTGACGTTTTGCATCATAAACCAGTTTTGTTTCTGAAAACTTCGGTTTAAGTTGACCCACGTGGGCAAACTTATTCATCTTCCGGTGTTGACTAACCCGATTCGGTGATCGACAAAATGGCCAAAAGACTAAGAACCGGGTTTGTAAGAAATTTTATGGCAAAGGTCGTAGAACAAAATTCAACGGTCCTGATGTAACCTGTTGGGCAGCTGCCCCGCCAGTTGGAAAACTTTGGTAAGGCTAACCGGTGATTACAGCTGGTGGTTAATCACTCAACAAATTTTTTGAAAACCGATGTGGCAGTATGTCCGCCAAATCCAAAGGTATTGTTGATGGCGCAATTAACCTCAGCCCGTATTGACTTGCCGATGATGATGTTCATGCCGGAGGGTACTGCCTCGTCTATTGTTTCTGTATTAATGGTTCCCGGGATAACATCGTTTTGAACTGCAAGAATACTGATGATACTTTCAACGGCCCCTGCGGCTCCCAACAGGTGCCCGGTCATAGATTTTGTGGCACTTATTGCCACATGATGGTTATTGAAGACTTTATGAATTGCATTTAACTCGCTGATATCGCCCATTGGCGTAGAAGTCGCGTGCGCATTGATGTAGTTGACATCAACCGGCGACACCCGGGCATCGGCAAGTGCCTTTGACATTCCCAATGCTGCGCCGAGACCGTCGGGTGCCGATCCGGTCAGGTGGAAGGCATCGGCAGCCATTCCTCCCCCGACCATTTCTGCATAGATTTTTGCCCCACGGTTCAGAGCATGATGAAGTTCTTCGAAGACCAGCGCTCCTGCACCTTCACCGATAACAAAACCGTCGCGGCACTTGTCGAATGGCCTGCTTGCCGTGGTGTGGTTTTCATTGTTTCGCGAAAGTGCCTGGGAAGCACTAAAGCCCCCAAGTGAGGCCGGGGTGATAGCCGCTTCCGACCCTCCTGCAATCATAACGGTGGCCTTACCCAACCTGATGGTATCAAAAGCGCTGATGATGGCTGTATTTGATGACGCGCATGCTGAAACGGTGCAGTAATTAGGTCCATGAAGTTTATGCCTGATTGAAATTACACCTGCGGCAATGTCAGCAATCATTTTTGAAACAAAATAGGCACTGAACCTGGGCGTACCATCACCGGCATGGAACTCTTTCATCTGTTCTTCAAATGTGCCCATCCCACCATTTCCTGATGCCCAGATTACCCCAATTTCGTACCGCTCCGTTTCGCTGATTGTTTCAAAATCAAGCCCGGAGTCTTGAATAGCCTGTTCGCTTGCTGCGATGGCATACTGGGTAAACAGGTCGTACTTCTTGAGTTCTTTTTTATCAATGTAATGTTCCGCGTCGAAGTTCTTTACCTCGCAGCCGAACCGGGTTTTAAATTTTGATGCATCAAACCTTGTAAGTGGTGCTGCGCCACTTTTGCCCGCAAGTATATTGTCCCAAAATGCTTCAATGGAGTTGCCCAAGGGTGTTATTACTCCTAAACCTGTAATCACAACTCGATTCATTAGGCAATGTGTTTTTGAATTTTCGTAGAACGTGTTGTTGCCGGCGAACGGCCAACGGCAATCAGTAAAATAACAGGAATACGCTTAGATAACCAAATAGGAAAGTGGCGTATAGCCCTGAGTGACCTGGTCGCAAAGTGATTGCATTTAGGCCGGTACTTTGTTCAGCGGTGCCCGCTGCTTCGATGCGAGCCTGCGTCCGGATGTGTTGCTTGCCGGTTACCGGCGAAAGTCTGCTATACTGTAGCAGCAGCCACATTCGTGTTAAATATTTGGGTTTTGATGGAATATGTATTTGTAGATGACAGGAGTGCATAAGCACGATTTACGGGTATGGGGTAGTTTATATAGTGAAAAGGAGCGTCTCGCCGCGATGGGGTAAATAGACCCTAGTCTAGGTGGAAAATGTTTCTACAGATAACACGCCTCAGGCTCAGCCAATTTATGGTACAGGAATTTTATAGTTATTGAAAACGATTTTTTATGACAAAGACATCAAAAAGTGCTTCAGGAAAACATATAGGTGCCGGAGCATCCAATTCTTTATTGAAAGAATTTTTTGTGGAAGAATTACAGGACATCTACTATGCGGAGAAGCAGATTGCCAAAACATTGCCTAAAATGAAAAAGGCTGCAACTTCAGAGCAATTGAAGCAGGCTTTTGAAGAGCATCTTACCATGACGCAGCAACAAATCGAGCGTCTTGAGCAGGTATTCCAATCGCTGGGCGAAAAAGCGAAGGCTAAAACCTGCGAAGCTATAGAAGGTATCATCAAAGAAGGTGAAGGCATCATCAGCGATACCGACAAAAACACTGCGACCCGCGACGTAGGGTTAATCTTTGCTGCTCAAAAAGTTGAACACTATGAAATTGCCACATATGGCGGTCTTGCAACACTTGCAGAAACCCTTGGGTTATCAGATGTAGCTACCTTGCTGCATACTACCCTTGAGGAAGAGAAACAAACCGATGTTTTGTTGACAACAATTGCCGAAAATAACATCAATTACCAGGCAGCAGGCGAGCCTGCATAATGTTTTGGGGATGATGAGTAATTGCTGCCGGTTATATTTAACCGGCAGCTTTTTTTTGCCCGGTGCTGCCAATCTGAAAACGATATCCCTTCTGGCAAAATTCCGTGTGCGTGGGTTAGCAGCATCTGAAGGTTGGGTAGTAGGAAGTCATGTTCCGGTAAGAGGATACGATATTCCTGACAACGATAATTACAATTCGTGACACTGCGTTTAACTAGCCATTTCCTTAAGGTTGGAGATATTATTCGAATTCTTTAATAACGTGTTAATATGGGATTGCAGCGCGGCTGGCATGTCAGCCGGGTTCAGCTCAAGATCAACCGGGCCAGCGTTCAATACATTTCCCGGCATTTCGTGGTATTCGCAGGTTTTGAGGGTTTGCACGACAACGAGGCCACCGGCTTTTCTAATTAGCCCGGTTCCCCTTACGCCGTCCGTGCCCGACCCTGACATTATTACTACCACACTAAACTTACCCTTTGCATTTGCAAGACTTTCAAGAAAAACGTCGATAATCCGATTGGGATAGAGTTGATGATCGATCCTTGCCTGAAGGTAAAGCCGGTCATTTGCAATCGTAATATAGCTCTCAGAAGGAGGCATGTAAATGACATCCTTTTCTATGATCATCCCGTTTTCAACTTCCTTAATCATCAATTTTGAATGTCGCTCAAGAATTACCTGTAACTGGCTCTTTGAATCAACGGGTAGATGCCTGAGAATCACGTAGGTAGCCTGGTCGTGTGGCACAAAATCGAAAAACGCGGTAAGAGGACGAAGCCCACCTTCCGATGCACCAATTGCTACAATAAATTTCTTTGACATTGATGAAGGTACGCTTATTCGGCAAGAAACTATGCTCCGGGTACGCGAAGGGATTGTACGGCAGTCACAAAAGATGTTTTTATCTTAAAAGCATTCCTTTAGATCCTGAATAAGCGTTCACGATGGATGGTGATCAATTGGCTAGCGCCCGTAAGCGCTAACCATGCACAACTATTTATTTCGGAAGTCGCCGATAAGGAACCGCTGATCGAGCTAAATGAATATCTTCGGTGATTATCCAAAGATCAATTTTTTATGCTTCGTTCTATTCGTTTGCTTGCCTTGCTGTTGACTGTGTTAGTTGCGCTTTTTGGTTTTATAAAACTGGATCATCCGCCCGTTGTGGAAGATGCAGGTTTTCCTGATGGAGCAGACACTTCCTTTGCGGAAGCGGCCAAAAATTACCAGGGTTTTTGTGGTGGGTGTCATGGTGAAAAGATGAACGCGTTTGTAGACAGGAACTGGAAACATGGGAACAGTAGAAATGACTTGTATAAAGCCATCAAATCGGGTTACCACGATGAAGGCATGCCGGCATTTGACTCCGCGTTTACTGATCAACAGATCTATGCCTTATCAGACTATATTTTAACCGGGATTAAAAATGTAAGCCGCTACACAGGATCAGACCGTCCCAAAACGAATACTTTTAAAACGGAAAACCTGACCATTCGTTTGGATACCGTTGTAAAAGGATTGAATATTCCGTGGGGTATGGCCTTTTTACCAGGGGGCGAAATGCTTGTAAACGATAAAGGTGGAAAGATCTATCATGTAAAAAAAGATGGATCGATGATGCCCGTAACAGGCGGCCCGAGCGTTGTTGCTGCAGGACAGGGTGGTTTGCTGGATGTTATAACTGACCCTGGTTATACTACCAATAAGATCGTTTACTTTTCCTACTCTAAGGCAAAACAGGAGGATGGAAGGGGTCTCGCTACTACAGCAATTATGCGGGCAAAATTCGAGAATGGGAAACTAACGGAACAGCAGGATATTTTTGTCGCAGAGCCGTGGTCCACTACGCGTCATCATTATGGCTCGCGGATGCAGTTTGGTAAAGATGGTTACCTGTATTTTTCGGTTGGCGAAAGGGGCAACGAACGCCAGAACCCACAGGAGATAAAAGGTAATGACCTGGGTAAGGTTCATCGTATAAAACCTGATGGTACAATACCGGCTGATAACCCATTTGTAAAAACTGCTGGTGCGGAGCCCTCTATTTATTCGTACGGACATCGCAATCCACAGGGTATGACTATTCATCCGCAATCGGGACAGATCTGGACCAATGAACACGGGCCTCGCGGTGGCGACGAGATTAATATTGTGAGACCGGCCAAAAATTACGGCTGGCCCGAAATCACTTACGGAATTAACTACAATGGAAAACCGATGGGGCCGGATACCAAAACCGCCAGAGAAGGTATGGAACAACCATTGCACGAATGGACTCCTTCAATAGGTCCGAGCGGGCTGGCTTTCGTGACCGGCAATAAATATAAAGGATGGACCGGCAACCTGATTTCGGGTTCATTAAGGTTCCAATACCTGAACCGAAGCGTTATCCAGGGCAACAAGGTGGTGAAAGAAGAGATCCTGTTTAAAAACATCGGCAGGGTGAGAGACGTTCGAATGGGCCCCGATGGGTTCATTTATATGTCGGTTGAAAACCCTGGAATAATTTATCGGCTGACACCGGTGAATGGGGGATAGGTTATTAAGGTATTGGGGAGTTTAAGTTGATAGGTTGATTAGTTGATAAGTTGAGAGGTTGAGTTGAGAGGGGTGAGTCGTTATCTGCTTTATTAGTTAATAAACTGATTCATCGATTAGTTGATATGCTGATTGGTGAGGGGGTAAATTCACTTTTTGCTTTATTTGTTGATCAGCTGATTTATTTATTGGTTAAGGGGTTAATAGCGGCAAGAGTGATGGGAGCGTAGTTTGTTAACTTATTTGGTTTAAGTGAATGATACAAGGGTTTATTTACCACTAATGCTAATTATTTGTTTGCCTTAACTCGCCCGCTTTTACCCACCACCACTGCCAGTTGCCACCTTTTGCTTTCTTCGTTTTAAAGGTTTTTACGCTGAACTTACCGTTACCCGCTGAACTACCGGCGAGTTCATAAACTCGTAAAGCTTTCTGGTTATGGCTCCAGGTGAGCGGTTGTTCAGGGAGGCAGGTTTCGGGTGCTTGTGCGGATGAGGTTTGAATGAAATAGGCTTTACTGCTCCCGAATACTGTGGCGATGCCTTTTTTGTTGATGCAAACAGCCGTTTTTTCATCGGCAGCAATCCCTTTCGGCAAGATCTTCCAGTCTGTTAACATACGGCTCATAAACACAACATGACGTCCCTCGCGGTTGCGGGCAACATAATGTTGATCGGTTACGATGTCGGCCAGGTAAGGGGGGAACAGGAAGTCGTTGTTGTACAATGTTACCTGGTTACTGTAAGGATCTGATAGCACTTCTTTCGATACTGCACTTCTTGACTCGCCGCTATAATATACCCCGCTCAGTATTGCGCACCCTGCGCTGGTGCCGCCAACCGGAACGTCTTTTACCCCTAAAAGATAGTTTATGGCGTCAGCAGTTTTAGTGCCCTTCCATTGTTTCATATAAACCGATTGATCACCACCTGCAATAAAAAGCATCTCTGCATTTCGGATTATATTTATGACGGTGTCGTTATTTGCAAGTTCACGAGTATCTATTTTAAGCGTTTCTACGGAAGCAACGTTACCGAGCCGGTAAACGTAGCGGTTGTAGGCATTGGTCCCGGAAGCACGAATGATTACCACGTTGCCGCCTCCGGATTTATGGATCATCCATTTAAACGCTTCGTCTACGTCCTTACCGCCGCCCATCAACACGAGTCCGTAATTCGTTTTGGTTTTAACATCAGCTGTATCACCAATAATTCCAAGCGAACCCGGACGCCCTTTAATTATCTGATTTTGCCTTGTGGTATCACCTTGTCCGAAAGAATTGATTGCGCTCACCAACAAGATTCAGACCAGGGTATAGGCAAGTCGGTTCATAATTTAACGATTAAATTAGTTGCTCATCATTTACGGAAAGTTAAACCGTTGATTGTTGATAAGAACAATATTGTCGGGGTATTATCCGAAGATCATGCAAAGCAGGAAGCATGTGTGAGCTTTCTAAACTTGTACCGGAATGCTGGGATAATATTATAATGGCAATAGGGTGTTCCGGGGTTAACTTTTATAAACCGCCGCAACTAAGATGTTTGCCCTGCAAATCCCTACAATAATGTGGTTGTAATTAGTAGACTGCAGAATACTTGCAACGACCTATGTTTATCTGTATTGAAGCAGAAGAATTTTACCAATATGTTTTCAAGCTGCAGTTTTATGGTGAGTCAGCTGATGTTGAGAATAGTAAACGGGGGCGTAAGTGTTTTGAAAAAGCACTACCGAAGTTTAATCTGTTAATTGAATTCAGCACCATTCAACAAACAGCTCTCATACACGCTGCAACAATTGTAAAAAGGTAGTTGTGGCTCCGTTTACAATTGCTTGAAGGCTTTGTTTTGAAAAGAGATGTCATCCAAAAATTTTGAAAGTACTGTCACCTTGAATAGACTCAATGGGATTGCGTCCGGCTATCCAGCTTTCTTAGTCAGTTGCTAATTGTAGTTTAACAACGAGGTATAATTAAAAACCCTCTAGTCAAGAGGGTTTTTCTATAGGGTGCTATTGGTTCCTGTACAAGGCCATTTGGTAAATGGTGTGATTGCTGTTTGCATCGCGCGATCACGTGGCTGTTTGTCGTGCTGCAATTCGCTTATTCTTCTGTAGCTACTTTTGGTTTACGGCCTCTCTTCTTTGGAGCTGCATTTTCAACCGGTTCCGGAGCTTGTTCTGACTTGGGTTTTCTACCTCTTTTTTTGCCGGTGCTGCTGGTAGTGCCCGGTTTTGGTCCTCGGCGGGCCGGGGTTGGTGCGGCAGCAGGGGTTTCTAATTCGTAATTAACAGTGATGTTCAATACGGCTTCACTTGAGAAAACTTTCATGAGTCCATCCATGAAGTCCTTTGTGAGTTCCTTGGCTCTAATTGCAAGTTGTGCTTCCATTTTTGTAATTTTCTGGGGTTAATAAAGCGTAAATTTAGTAAAAATAAATATTGTTTTTCCTTTTACATGTAATTAGCAATTGGCAAAAGGATTAAGTTCTATAATTACGCTTATTCATTCAGTGTTAATCCGGTAATTGCCTTTAAAAACGTCTCATCGTTTGCTTGAATAATGAGCTGGTTCGTACGCTGCGTAAAGAGATTATAACGCGTATTTATTCCATCATAATACCATGTCGTTAGTTAAGCAATCTTTCTTGGACCAAGCCGCAGCTTTTGAAATGTAAATCGTTGGGTCGCACTCCCGTCCGAACGGCTTCAGCCGGGCGCCCGCCCGTATGAACTACGTTCGGCGTGGGCTTGTACTGGAATCCATTAATCAATGCCGTTTAGTTAAGCAAATTTTTATGGACCCGGCCACAGGAATTCTATAGGACATCGTTGCGTCGCACTCTTGTACGATTGGAAGTAGCTGGGCAAACAAATTACATAATCGGCTTAACTAAACGACATTGATCCATTAATAGGCAAAATCAAGGTGGCAAGGCGCTTAACTAAGCGAATTTGAATCATAATACTGGATTACTTGTATCACCAGACTTGAGAGAGCAAGCGCATTTCGTCCTTTCAATTATCTAAACAATATCACAAAGTTGTAATACTGCAATTGGTTTCATTTACAACCATACGAACAGCGGGCATTTGATCATATGTTTTCTTTTTCTTGAAAGTAAACAGCAAGAAAACAGCAGTGCCCCGCAAAACGTGGCACTGCTTTCAATATAAGATGACTTTGTTGTGCTTATCAGCTGATTTGCGCTTTGGGCAATGAAGTATCCTGAACATTTATTTCATGTTTACCAGGGAGCGGAACCGGCAGGAGTTTTATCATTCCCAACTTGTTGAACAGGATCATTACCAGGTAAGTCGTATCAAATTCAAACCATTTACGGGCAAAATTCGGATCGTATTTGTTGTGATGATGATTATTTTGAAATAACTCCCCCATTAATATTACACCAAAAGGTGATGAATTTTTTGAATGATCGCCATTATCAAAATTCCTATAACCATACTTGTGACCGCACCAATTAACAACTGCCCCCTGGATCGGACCCATCAAAAAATTAATTGGTAACAAAAGATACCACCATGGATTTGGTGCAAAATGAACATAGAAGGCCGTATAGAGTGCACCAAAAATTAACCGGCCGGCTATGTGGTGGCCGATCTTATCTACCCTGTCCCATTGCGGCAGGTATTCCCTGGTAAATTGCTCCTCCGGTATATTGGTTCCTCTTACAAATCCCCTGAAAATGGCTGCAGTATGAAACATCATCTGCCAAACGTCTTTAAAAAAATGGGGGGAATGCGGATCCTTTTCCGTGTCGCTATAGGTATGGTGCATACGATGTAAAACTGCATATGCACGTGGTACCAGGAATGATGAACCCAGCACAAACCAGGTACTCAGGTAAAAAAACCTTTCCCAACCCCTGGTAGTTGTATACAGCCGATGAGATGCGTAGCGATGAAGGAAAAAGGAGTGAAAGAAGAGCGACAAAAACCAATGTGAAAGGAAGAAAATAATAATTGCAAGCATAAAATAAAGTAAACGTGTTTAACAAAAGAGATGTCTACTTTATGAACTGAACAAAGAACAATAAAAAAATAAACTTCTGGCAATAAGGTGTAAAAACACCTTTAACTATTTAAATGTACGATAGTAAGCTCAGTGTAGATGTTAATGCACCATTACATATCGCGATTTTGTGCAGTGTATTTTGTTGGAGTTGGACTTTCTTTAGTTCTAAAATCATTTAATTTGAGAGAATGTGCAGTATTCCTCAGTTTGGTAATTTCCTGTTTAAAGAATACATGTACTTCTAATTGGATATCTTTCTTCTAACATGTGATTACACCAGGTGAGTAGTACACATAAGTTTTCAACTGTATTTGTATTCCAGCCCATTTGCATTATACCCGTACTTAGTTGAATAGATCAGCAGTCTTAACTGTGCATGGTTAGATCTTTCTTTACGACATTCAGATCTATCAGATAGAAATCTTTTTTTATTCTTAACATTAAAATGGTGTGTTTAGTAGGGGAGAATGGCTTTTTAACGTCGAATCCGTATAGCGAGACCTACCTGAGGGTCGGGGTTTTAGTAGTTGACCGACTAATCGATTTACAACAATCAGCCTGGCAGCTGGGCAAGAAAGTACATGCCGACCTGTTGCGTTGGCTGATGAAAATACTCAAAAACATTTGAGCGGAAGCATAACCAGGATAATGTGCGCCTGCCGGGCAAGATTAACGATAAGCTTAAAAGCGGCATTACAGCCACCTGGGATGAACCCAAGTATTTAGAAATACGCGCGGTTTTATACACTTATCCGTGCAATGAAGCCGATCAAATTATCAGGCGTCCGACTGATATTACAGAAGAGAGGTCTTAATGTAGCCTCGCAACCTGAGGTCAATATTCAACTGGTGCCGATCCTGATAACAATAGGTTTCATTTTGCTTCCTCCTTGTCGGGCCGGATGATAAGACGAAGTGTTGGGTCATTGGTTAGAAATGACCACAGCCAGCTAAAGGAAAGTTTTACTTTATTTCGGAAACCTACCAATGGTATAATATGTATGAACAGCCAAACCAGCCAGGCAAAAAATCCTTTAAAAAATAGCTTGGGCAGGTCTGCAACGGCTTTGTATTTCGAGATGATTGCAAGGCTTCCTTTATCGTTGTATGTGAATGGAACAAGGGGCTTACGATAGTACAGATTCTTCAGGTTTTTTGCGAGCAACGACCCTTGTTGAATGGCAACCTGTGCCAATTGCGGATGCCCATTGGGAAAGTTCTTGTCAGTAAGTTGTAAGCAGAGATCCCCGAGTGCGTAGATATTACTTGTTCCAATTACTTTATTGTATTCATCAACATTTATTCTTCTGCCGCGGCCGACAGAACCCTCAGGTAATCCTTTGACTTCCCTGCCGGTCACACCTGATGCCCAGATTAAAACGTTAGTCGGAATGGTTTTACCATCGCCGAGTATCACTTTGTCATCTACATAATCTTTAACGGCAGTATTCAATACAATGTGCACACCAAGACGTTGTAATACCTTGGTTGCTTCTTCCTGCGACTTCTTGCTCATAGGTCCTAGCAATACCGGTCCGGCGTCTATCAGGTAGATATGCGACGTCAGGTCTTTAATTTCCGGATACTCTTTTACCGCAATGTTTCTGCCCATTTCTGCAAGCATACCGGCAACTTCAACTCCGGTTGGACCGCCCCCTGCAATAACGATGTTGAGGTATTTCTCTTTTTTTGCAACATCTTCGGTCCTTACCGCTTTTTCCATGTTTAGCAGCAAATGATTGCGCAGTTTAAGCGCATCATTGATGGTTTTCATCGGTAACGAATTCTGCTTCACATTCTCCATCCCGAAATAATTTGTTTCGGTGCCAATGCACAATACAAGGTGATCGTAACTGATGGTACCCTTATCGGTGTCAATTGTATTTTGGTCGGGATTTACCCTGATAAAGCAACCCATATGAAAACGCAGGTTTTCTTTCTCCTGGAAAAGGCGACGATACGGATAACTTATACTTGAAGGTTCAATAAAAGCGGTTGCAACCTGGTAAAGTAGCGGTGGAAAAAAGTTATAATTGTTAATGTCTACCAGGGTAACCTGGAAGTTGCGGTCTTTTGCCAGTTTTTTGATCAGGTTGATACCTGCAAATCCACCGCCTACCACTACAACTTTTGTTATTGCTTGTTCCATATTGTTTAGTTAATGACCAAAGAAGTATGATTGTGTTCTAAAGAAAGTTCCTGTAGTACTTAGTCAAACAAACCTAAAATAGGCAATGTTTTCTACAAAATGTATATATAAATCTTAATACGTCACCTGTTGGTTAGCACATTCAAAAGAACCTTGTTTCAATTGCTAACTTACTTAAAGGATCAGGCCACAAGTGATCATTGGTGAGCACTCCTACATAAAACATCTTTGCAGTTTACTTTGCAGCGCCCTTGTTTGGTTAGAATTGTGCGGTGACAGATTTCCTTTCTTTATGAGATAGCCTGCAATTAGGAGGGCCTGCGCCGAAAGGGTCACTATAGTTCTCCATCCCAGGAGATTTTACGAGGGTACGGGTTGTTGTTATTCTCGTGCCTGGTGATTTCTATGGGCAGCAGGCCTTGTGCTTACAATATTGATTTTCTCACGCTACCTGGGTAATTGCGCGGATCATCCATTCCGCAAATGAGATGCGACAACGTGCCTGACAGAAAAACGTATACAAAAGAAAACCCCTGCAACCAAGGTTACAGGGGTTTAAGCCTATGTGCCCGGGATCGGAATCGAACCGATACACCTGTGAAGGCGGCAGATTTTGAGTCTGCTGCGTCTACCAATTCCGCCACCCGGGCGTACACCAAAGAAACTTCCCGAAAACATCAAAGCGTTGTTGCCGCGTGTTTACCGGGCTGCAATATTAAGTCATCAGGCTATTCCTGCCAAAATACCGAAGCTCTATTTTTTAGGGTTACTTTCCTTAACGGCAGCAACGCTTGCGTGGAAGGACGAACCTGCTGAGGAATCTCCATATGCTTAATAGTCGGTTCATGCTTTCTAATTTGATTCCCGGTAAACCACAGGGCTGTAACTAATTTGATGTAATCCAGCACTGCCGCCTCCATGTATGAAAAGCCTTATACTAAATTACGTTATAACTTAGGGGCAAAGTTAACTGAATGCTTGTTATAGGTTTGATAAGAGAAAACAAGGTGCCACGCGACTCGCGTGTTGCGCTTACACCAAGCCAATGCAAATGGCTGCAAAAGCATTTCCACGAGATTAAATTAATTGTGCAGTCTTCTGAAACCCGCTGCTTCAATGACTCGGAGTACCGGCAGGCCGGCATACCGGTGCAGGAAGACATGCGGGAATGTGACCTCTTGCTAGGGATCAAAGAAGTGCCGTTTAAATTTTTACTTGAAGATAAAACCTACCTCTTCTTTTCACATACCCACAAAGAGCAGCCACACAATGCAGAAATGCTGCAACAAATCCTGGCACGAAATATCACCCTGGTCGACTATGAGTGCCTGGTTCATGAAGACGGGCAAAGGATCATTGGCTTTGGCTTTTTTGCCGGCATTGTTGGCGCGCACAACGGTATTATGGCTTATGGTAAACGGACCGGTTTATTCGACCTGGGGAGGGTTTACCAACGAAAGGATTACCGTGAATTGATCCATACTTATTTTGGGCTCAAGCTGCCAAACATAAAGATTGCTGTTACCGGAAGCGGGCGGGTTGCCCACGGTATTCTCGACATCATGAACCTGATGGACGTTAAAGAAGTTGAGCCATCCGATTTCCTGAAACGCGAATTCGATTATGCCGTATACGTAAACTTAAAGGGTGCAGACCTGTACGTGCACAAAGCCGGCAACCCCTATGAACGCGAACACTTTCATAGTCATGCCCACGAATACGACAGCCGCTTTAAACCTTACTGCAGCAAGACCGATATCCTGATGAATGGTGTTTACTGGGATCATTCCATACCGCAACTCTTTACCATGGATACGTTAATGCAACCTGGCTTTCGTATTCAAACGATTGCAGATGTTACTGATGATGCCCTCGGCAGTATACCCTGTAACATTGGTGATGCCAGTTTTGAGGACCCTGTTTACGGCGTGGATAAGAAAACCGGCAAGCGGACTGCTCCTTACCTGGAAACAAGTGTGGATATGATGGCAGTTGGTAATCTTCCCAATGAGCTACCACGGGATGCCAGCCGTTACTTTGGGGAACAATTGATTAAGTATGTGCTTGATGATATTCGTAAAGGCGGAAGCCCGGTTATACAAAAGGCAACGATAGTAAATAAAGGTTCGCTTACAGACCGGTTTGCGTACCTGAAAAATTATGTAGGTCAGGCATAATAAGGGGAGGAATGAGAATGGAAGTTCGAAGACAATAGAACACGGATGACATTGGAACACGGATAACGCGGATTGAAGGGATTAGGGATTGGAGGATGAGCAAGGTGAGAAGACAATAGAACACGGATGGCAATGGAACACGGATAACACGGATTTAACGGATTTAAATTGGTGTAAGGGATGAGCAAGGTGAGAAGACAATGGAACACGGATGGCTATAGAACACGGATGACACGGATTGAATGGATTTAGGATTGGAGGAGGGGATGACAAGCTGAGAGGACAATTGAACCCTGAGGACGTTGGAACACGGATAACACGGATCTGATGGATTTATAATGAGCGTTGTGGATTATAAACAAGGTTGAGTACAAGTAAGGCGGAGGGCAGGGATCAGCGGTGATTATGGCAAGATGGATTGAGAGAAGCTCGTTACCTGCTGAGTGAAGCAGTGCCTGATGGTTGTGTAGCCGTTGCGTAACCGGTGTTACAGGTACAGGTAGTAGTCTTTTAAAAGCGTAACAAATTCCGGATCATAATTATTCCCGCTTTTTATGGTGATCGTTTGCTCGCGAAGGGAAGAAGTTTTATCAAAGGAAAACACTGCCATGACACGAAAGAAGTTGTGGGTTGTTGTTTGCTTTACATATACCAATTCTTGCGGGAAGAGCCCGTGTTCGGCAGCCTTGGCTGTAAAGCTGTTAAACGAAGCGTAGGGTAGCAATACATAAAATTTTCCGGTGGTCGATAGCTTGTTTGCAACAGCACCTGCAAGCCCCTCATAGCTTAAGCTTCCACTATGTTTAGCTTTATTTTTTTGCTCATCCTTACTCCTTAATGATTGTTCGTAAAAGGGTGGATTGCTGATGATAATATCGTATGCAATACGAGGCAAAAAGCCGGTTACATCGGCATGATGAGCCGTAAGACGGGTTGACCATGGTGAAGCTTTGAAGTTCTCCACGGCTTGTAAAAACGCGTTTTCGTCAAGTTCAACAGCATGGATCGTTGCCTGCGTTTTTTGTGCAATCATTAGCGCCAGGAGTCCTGTTCCGGTGCCAATATCAAGCACTGTTTTTGGCTTTGCTGTTGTTCGCGAAAGCTGTTCTGCAACCCATGCCCCGAACAAGCAGGCGTCTGAACATACCTTCATTGCACACCTGTTTTGATGTACCGTAAAGTGTTTGAAACTGAAGTAGCTGTTTGACACGGGAGTAATTTAAGCTAATTGCCACTGCTGCTGCTCACACTGTTTATAGCAGAACCAACGTGAGCACCTGTTAAAAAGGTGGCAAGCGCCCTTGGCATGTGAAGGGCAAGGTTGAGCCAAGAGATGTGGCTGAAGGGCTGCGGGATACGGAGGGTTTAGCCACGCCCAACAGGGCGGGGCCGGAGCGAAGCGCAGCCCGGAGAAGCCCGGACAATTGCTGATTTCTTCAAGTAGCTCAATGCCCCAAACCGAAAAATTTGTTTGCACCGCACCAGCCCTAAACATCACATGCAAACAATGCAACAAAAAAGCCATTCCGTTGGGAATGGCAGTATGTTTATGTTCGCAGTTTTAACGACTTTGATGTTAGGTGGTTAATTTGTTTTCCATGGTTAAACCAGCTGACAGGTATTCGCCGTTCAAACGCGCGATGTTGGTGATGGAGATCTCCTTTGGACAGGCAGCTTCACAAGCCTGGATGTTGGTGCATGAGCCAAAGCCCTCTTTATCCATTTGAGCAACCATACTTACCACACGAGTCTGGCGCTCGGGAGCACCCTGTGGCAATAGCCCGAGGTGTGAAACTTTTGCTGAAACAAACAACATCGCTGAGCTGTTTTTGCAGGCAGCCACGCACGCACCGCAAGCGATACAAGCTGCAGCATAAAACGCTTTGTCGGATTTTTCTTTATCAACAGCAACCGAGTTACCGTCGACGGCATTACCGGTGTTAACACTGATGTAGCCACCAGCCTGTATGATACGGTCGAAAGCAGAACGATCGGTTACGAGGTCCTTTACTACCGGGAATGAATTTGCTCTCCAGGGTTCAACGGTAATGGTTTCGCCATTTTTGAAAGCCCGCATGTGCAGCTGGCACACCGTGGTGGCCTTCCAGGGGCCGTGAGGCTTACCGTTGATGTACATTGAGCACATGCCGCAAATGCCTTCGCGACAGTCGTGGTCGAATGCAATCGGGTCCTCTTTACCTTCCATGATCAGCTGTTCATTTAAAACATCGATCATTTCGAGGAACGACATTTCGGAAGAAATATTCTTAACCTCGTAAGTTCTGAAGCCGCCCTTGCTCTGGCGGTTCTTTTGGCGCCAGATCTTGAGGGTAAGGTCCATATTATAATGCTCCATATGCTAAGTTGAAATGTGAATATGTAATTGTAATCGCAAACCAGTAATCTTACTTGTAGCTTCTTTGCGAAGGTTTAACCACGTCGTATTTGAGCTCCTCTTTATGAAGTCCCCATTCGGACAAGTTTTTGTACTCCCAGGCAGCAACGTACATGTAATCCTGATCGTCGCGCAAGGCTTCACCCTCGGGTGTTTGGAACTCTTCCCTGAAGTGCCCGCCGCAACTTTCATTACGTGTGAGTGCATCGTGGCACATGAGTTCGCCCAGTTCGATAAAGTCGGCTACACGTCCGGCTTTATCAAGCTCAGAGTTCATTTCATTGATGTCACCGGGGATCCGCACATCGCTCCAGAACTCGTCGCGAAGCTGCTGAATTTCACGGATAGCCTGCAATAAACCTTCTGCATTGCGCGCCATACCACACTTGTCCCACATGATCTTTCCCAGCCGCTTGTGGAAGCTTTCAACCGATTGCTTTCCATTAATGCTTTTTAGTTTATTGATCCTGTTCTCGACGGTTGCCTCGGCGTCTGCAAAAGCCGGGTGATCTATCGGCATTGCCTTATTGGCGATCTCATCTGCGAGGTAGTTTCCAATGGTATAAGGGATCACGAAATAGCCGTCTGCAAGGCCCTGCATTAGCGCAGATGCGCCTAGCCTGTTTGCACCGTGATCGCTGAAGTTTGCCTCACCCAGGCAATAGAGTCCGGGTACGGTTGTTTGCAATTCGTAGTCTACCCAAAGCCCACCCATGGTATAGTGAACCGCAGGATATATACGCATTGGCAGCTCGTATGGATTTTCGCCAGTGATCTTTTCGTACATGTCGAAAAGGTTGCCGTACTTCTCCCGAACCACTTCTTTACCCATTTGAATAAAGGCGTTGGTATCAGCAGTGGTAAGGTCGCGTTTGCCGGCTTCGATCTGCCCATAACGAAGTATCGCATCAGCATAATCGAGGTAAACCGCCTGCCGAGAGGTACCTACACCATAACCTGCGTCACATCTTTCCTTTGCCGCACGTGAGGCTACGTCGCGTGGAACGAGATTACCAAAAGCCGGGTAGCGGCGTTCGAGGTAATAGTCCCTTTCTTCTTCGGGTATTTCGTTTGGCTTACGGGTATCGTTTTGTTTCTTAGGCACCCAGATACGACCATCGTTCCTGAGGCTCTCGCTCATCAGGGTAAGCTTGCTTTGGTGATCACCACTAACTGGAATACAGGTTGGATGGATCTGTGTAAAGCAGGGGTTTGCGAAGTATGCACCTTTTTTATGCGCCTTCCATGCTGCGGTAACATTGCAGCCCATGGCGTTTGTTGAAAGATAGAATACGTTTCCATAACCACCGGTACACAACAAAACGGCATGACCTGAATGCCGTTCTAATTCGCCATTGATAAGGTTGCGGCAAATGATGCCTTTTGCTTTGCCGTCGCTTACAACCAGTTCCAGCATTTCGTGACGGTTGTACATTCTTACGTTACCAAGGGCAACCTGGCGTTCGAGGGCCTGGTAAGCACCGATCAGCAATTGCTGACCTGTTTGGCCGGCCGCGTAAAATGTACGTTGAACCTGGGTTCCACCAAATGAGCGATTGCTTAGGAGACCGCCGTATTCGCGGGCAAATGGAACACCCTGCGCAACGCATTGATCGATGATGCTGCCACTTACTTCTGCAAGGCGGTGAACATTCGCCTCGCGTGCACGATAGTCGCCACCTTTGATGGTATCATAAAAAAGACGGAAAACACTGTCTCCGTCGTTCTGGTAATTCTTTGCTGCGTTGATGCCTCCCTGAGCGGCTATGCTATGCGCCCTGCGGGGACTATCCTGGTAACAAAAAGCTTTCACTTTGTACCCTAACTCTCCAAGGGAAGCGGCGGCCGAGGCACCGGCAAGCCCGGTACCCACGATGATGATCTCGAGCCTGCGTTTGTTTGCAGGGTTCACGAGTTTACAATGGCCCTTGTAATCTTCCCATTTTTCATCCAGCTTTCCCGCAGGAATTTTTGCATCTAACATTTGTGAAAAATTTCAGTTCTTGTTTGTAAATCAGTCCGCTGAACCATCATGTACCAGGGACCGTCATCAGGATGTTATCATTAGTTCTCCTTTGTGTATGCGACCTGTTTCAGTGGATGTTTATAAGCCTGCTAAAATGAGGTAGTATGGAGAAGAACATGTATCAGATAAGAACAATGTTGGCACAGGAAAGTTCTGTTATAATAAGCAGTTGTGCCGGCTTTAGAATTTATTTAACCCATCCCAGGTACATACTAACCGGCATCATTGCAAACGCAAGAGAAACGATGATGGAAAACCCGCGTCCGGTATACCTGATTAATGTAAGGTACCGGTTGTTATGCACGCCAACAGTTCTGAATGAACTCTCGAAACCGTGCATGAGGTGATAGGCAAGAGAGATACAACCGATAACATACAAGATAACTATGATTGGGTTTTGAAATACGGTGAGCATCTCTGCGTATAGGTTGTGGTATTCGATCTGGGTGCCGGGATAGGTAACCTCGCTTAGCGGCTGTACGCTCCACATACCACCGAAGCGTGACGGCGTCCAGAAGTGCCAAATGTGCATGATCAGGAATAACAACAACAGCGTTCCAAGAAGGCCCATACTGCGGCTGTACCATTTACTTCCGCGGTTGCCATATTCAACAGCATAGCCAACGGATCTTCTTTTTTGATTTTGCAGATTTAGAATGTAACCCTGAACAAGGTGAACAATAATGCCCAGGAACAAACCAATTTCCATTATGCGCACCAGGATGGTTGTACCCATAAAGTGAGCCGCAACATTAAACATTTTGCCATTGTCGTTTGCCCAAATACAAGCATTTAAGCCAACGTGAACCACTAAGAAACTGATCAGAAAAATACCGGTAAGCGCCATCACAAATTTCTTACCTACCGATGAAGTGAACATTTGTTTCCAGGTCATAATGGAAGTTTAGTTTTTTTTATTCGGGTGTAAAAATAGTACACGATCGCCAGCTATCATTTTTTTACTTTAAATTATTTTACCCTTTGAGCGGCTTCTGAAACCATAGATAATAACGTTTGTTGATACCATTTTGTTCATTTCCCGAAGAGTTTGAAAGCTTGTTCCTGTTACTTACTTTTACCATATGCTTACGATGTTATTGATCATATGGAACAGCTTTAAGATGGCGTTGCAGGAACTCAGCAGCAACAAACTGCGCACGTTTCTTTCGTTGTTCGGCATTACGATTGGCATCTTTTGTATCATTGGTGTACTGGCTACGGTGCAAAGCCTGGAGGCAAAGGTGCAAAGTGATATCAAAAGCCTGGGCAGCAACACCATATACATCGATAAGTGGGAATACGGGAGTGGTGAAGGCGGTAGTTTCCCCTGGTGGAAATACATTAAAAGACCTTACCCCAAGCACCATGAAATGGAGGCCATTAAGAGCAGGTCGCAGCTTGCTTCAGCGGTTTGCTATACCATCCGCAGCAATAGTGACCTGGAGTATGAAGACAATGTACTCAGCGGTGCAAGCGGCTTTGGTGTATCCGAAGACTTCAACAAAGTGCTTACGGTAAACATGCATTCGGGTCGATATATTACTGATGGTGAATTCAAGCAGGCCGCGCCGGTGTTGGTGATGGGTTACACCAATGCGGAGAACCTTTTTGGTAATGTTGAGCGTGCATTAGGTAAAGAGGTAAAGTTTAAGGGCAGGAACTTTACGGTGATTGGTATCATCAAAAAGCAAGGGCAAGGTTTGCTGGGTGGGGGATGGCAATTTGATGAGGCGGTAGTTATGCCCTTTAAGATGATGGCCTCTTATTATGTCGTCGAGTACAACAATCCCCTCATCATGGTCAAAGGAAAAGATAACGTTCCATCGGCCGCACTTACCGATGAGTTGCGTGGTATCATGCGCTCCATTCACCGGTTAAGCCCCCGGGCAGAAGACGACTTTGCATTGAATGACATCAATATATTTAGTGAGCAGACCAGCTCCCTGTTTGGCAGTGTAAACCTTGGAGGCTGGGCAATCGCAGGTCTCTCGCTGATTGTAGGTGCCTTTGGTGTGGCCAACATTATGTTTGTAACCGTTCGCGAACGTACCAGCCAAATCGGCCTGAAGAAAGCCATTGGTGCACGCAATTCTACCATCTTAACCGAGTTCCTGCTCGAGAGTGCTTTCCTGTGTTTACTGGGTGGTTTAATAGGGCTGGTGCTCGTATTTTTGCTTACTATGGCCCTTAGCGCAATCCTTCCCTTTGCAATCACCATTTCAGTAGGCACATTAACACTTGCGATATCCATTTGCCTTATCGTCGGTGTCCTGGCAGGGATCATCCCGGCCACCATTGCGGCAAGGATGAACCCGGTGGTTGCTATAAGGATGAAGTAAAGCACGCTTCGCGGTTCACCCACAACAATTATTTTTGCGCCATGGATACAAACCCTGGTGTAGCTGAAACCCTGCCCGCTGTTATTCTTGCAATTGAGTCTTCCTGCGATGACACCGCCGCAGCCGTATGTAGTGCCGGCAATATACTTTCAAACGTTATTGCTTCCCAGAAAGTGCATGAGCAGTATGGGGGGGTTGTGCCTGAACTTGCCGGCCGTGCACACATTCAGCATGTCGTGCCCGTTGTAGATGCCGCTTTGAAAAACGCAGGTGTTACACTAGCCGACCTTGATGCGGTTGCATTTACACAGGCGCCGGGACTGATTGGTAGTTTACTCGTTGGCAGCCAGTTTGCAAAATCGCTTACCCTGTCGTTGGGTAAACCGCTGATTGCCGTTCACCACATGCAGGCCCATGTACTCGCAAACCTGATTGGAACTGAGAAGCCGGGCTTTCCGTTTTTGTGCCTCACGGTAAGTGGCGGTCACACCCAGATCGTGGTTTGTGAAAGTCCTTATTCGCTAAAAGTTATTGGTGAAACCATTGATGATGCTGCAGGTGAGGCTTTTGATAAAAGTGCAAAATTGCTGGGACTTCCTTACCCCGGCGGACCGCTGATTGATAAATATGCACAATCGGGAGATCCAAAAAAGTACAGTTTTCCTGAACCCAATATTCCCGGTTTGAACTTTAGTTTCAGTGGTTTGAAAACGTCGATCCTCTACTTCGTACAGGAGCAAACCAGGAAAAATGAGCAGTTTATTGCCGCAAATCTAGTGGATATATGTGCATCTATCCAGGAGCGGATTGTGTCGATACTCATTAATAAGCTTACAAGGGCAGCTCAGCAAACCGGGATCAAAGATGTTTGTATAGCCGGTGGGGTAAGTGCGAATAGCGGATTGCGTAAACGCCTGCAGGAAGTAGGACAGCGGCAAGACTGGAAAACATTCATACCAAGATTTGAGTATTGTACCGACAATGCGGCAATGATCGCGATAACGGCGTATTACAAATACCTGCGGAATGATTTTGCACCAATGGACGTTAGTGCCACAGCCCGCGCAGAATGGGAGCAATAACTGCACGCCCCCTTTCCTTAGTTGCGTGTTCCAATCTTACCAACCAGTTTCAAACAAAGCTAAAGCTGCCACTATTTACCCTGGGCAAAAGTCTTTAACATGCTGTTGTAAGTTGTTTGTGCACTCCAGTGTCCGCTGGCAATCATTCGCCTGATGGTAAACAGGGGGTCAGCAGGATCTCTTTTCGTTGACAGTATAAATGCTGCTTTGATTCCCTGTTGTTTTAGCTGTGGTATAGCTTCCGGGTTCCAAAGGCCAAACGGATAAGCAAAGTAGTCTGCGGGCTTTCCTGTAATTTCTTCAATTTTTTTCTTTGGCTGTGCTATTTGGGTGGTCCAGTCCTTTTCTTCTTTATAGCCTGGTACACGCTCGTGGTTCCAGGTATGCGATGCAATAACGTGTCCTTCATCCGAGAGTTGTTTAATTTCCTCGCGGGTCATATACCTTGGTCTGCGATTGATCGAGACCGTCATGATAAAAAACACACCTTTAAAATTATACTTCTTCATCTCCGGGGCAGCCACTTCAAATTGGTCAATGTCGGTGTCGTCGTAGGTAAGCATGATTGGTTTCGGCGGCAGGGGAGCACCTGTAGCCAGGTAGGCATACAACTGATCAGGCAGGATCGTATGATACCCGCTGTCGGCAAGGAGCTTCATTTGCGCCTGAAAAACGTTAACCGGAACAATATAATCGCGGGCACTTTTAGAGTCGCTGCCGCGCCAGTCGCGGATCTGGTGATAACAGAGTATGGGAACCTGCGGTCTTGCGAGAATGGTTGCGGCATCGGCCATAACTGCTTTGGCTGCAGGGGTCGGAGACTCTGGTGCAACGGCTACGCTTTTGTCTTTTTCGGGAGTAGGTTGGTCATTTTGTTTACAGGCAAACAGGCCCCACATCAACAGACCGGCAATAAAATGGTGTAATCTCATACGCGATAAAAATAAGGGAAATTCAATCTGCACCCGACATTCGTTCCAACGCTACCACGCTGCGAAATGTTGCGCACAGGTTTTTTTCGGCAGATGCTGGCTTCATCTTTGAACCAACCTATGTAATCCGGGGCTTTAGCGCATCCGGGTATAAACACTACAACATGAAAATATTATGTATACTGGCTTTAGTCGTCACAACAACTGCGCTGGCTGCCCAACAGCCCTCAGGCATTGTAAATGCTTATGCCTTTATGCGCGAACATTTTGCCGGTACCATTGCTGTAGATGATCAGGGCAACCCGATGCAACGGGGGGTGGACACCGTTAACCTTGTTTATATCGAGACCAAAGGAAATGATGTACCAACCATTAAACGGGCCTGGCGTAATGGCCAGGCTTACCAGGTTTCGTTGTTGCCGGTAAAGCAACTGCCCGTACAAATTGGCTCAACGAGGTCAGGTGAGCGCAAGCTTGTGCTACAACCAACAAGAGGTTCGCGTTTATGGCAGCTTTCAATTGACCCGGTCAACGAAAAAGGCCGGCAACCCGCAGTGAAGGCATATAAACGCAATGACCTGATACTCGAAGGCGAGTATAAAAAAAGCAAGTTCCTGTATACCATTAGAAACATCACCATGCTGATGCCAATTCCTTCGGTTTAGGTCTTCACTGCTTGACTGGTTGATTACTTGACAAGTTGATAAGTTGACTGGTTGATGGGTTGACTGGTTGATAGGTTGACTGGTTGATAGGTTGACAAGTTGATAGGTTGATTGGTTGATAGGTTGACTGGTTGAGAATTTGATTGGTTGATAAGTTGATAGGTTGACTGGTTGATCCGGTGGTAAGTTTACTGGTTGATTAGTTGACTGGTTGATTGGTTGACCAGCTATAAATAATCTAAACCGCAAAGAATGGAAGGGTAGAGAAGCGGAGGAGTTATGCCATTTCAGTTATTTTGGAGGAAGGGCTGAATACTGCTTTGCTGTAAGTGTAGGGTTAATCATTTTCGCTTCAGTTGTTAGAGCGACTATGCGCCGTTCGCGCTGCCTGCGCTCAGCGCTCATTGTATTAAGAATGCGACTTAAATGCTGTGTTTGCCCAATCCACAGGGGTAATCTAAAACTTACACTTTCCCCTCAGCGATCACCGGTTTTAACTATTGTCAGCGAAGTTCATTTGCCATGTCATTCCATGAAGTTCTTGTAGTACTTTGGACACCTAATCCGAGTTTATGAACTATCACAAGCAAACGATTCAGGAAGTGTTTCAACAGCTGGGCACTACAGAGAAAGGCCTGTCGGATGACGCTGCCAGGGAGAAACTCGCAAGTGTAGGTCCCAACCAACTCGAAGAAGGCAAACGCAAAACGGCAATAGGAATTTTACTTGCGCAGTTCAAAGATCTCATGATCATTATCCTCATGGGCGCGGCTGTTATCTCCGGGGTAATCGGCGATCTTACGGATACCATCGTTATTCTCATCATTGTTCTTGTTAATGCCTTAATCGGTTTTGTGCAGGAGTACCGTGCAGAAAAGGCCATGCTTGCGCTAAAGCAGATGTCGGTTACACAGGCAAAAGTGATCCGAAACGGAATGCTTAAATGGCTTACCGCAACTGATCTTGTGCCGGGCGATATGATCACTTTAGAAGCCGGCAATGCGGTGCCGGCAGACCTCCGCATCACCGAGTCGTTTAACCTTAAAATTGAAGAAGCTGCACTTACCGGGGAGTCGCAAGCTGTTGTTAAAGTAACGGAAGTACTCGAAGCAGACGACCTTCCAATTGGTGATCGGGTAAACCTTGCATTTAAAGGAACATTGGTAACATCAGGAAGAGGGGCAGGGGTAGTTGTTGCTACAGGTATGCAAACCGAGCTTGGCCGGATTGCTAAATTGTTGCAGGAAGAGGAACAGCTTACCCCATTACAACGCCGCATGGCTACGTTCAGTAAAAAGCTTTCCATTCTTGTTGCCGGGCTTTGCGTACTGTTTTTCGTTGCCGGCTGGCTCCGCGGCGAAGACCTTTTTACTATGATCATGACCAGCATTTCGCTGGCCGTAGCCGCCATACCCGAGGCGCTGCCAGCGGTAATTACCATCAGCCTGGCCCTGGCGGCAAAACGCATGATCCGGTACAACTCGCTGATCAGAAAGTTGCCGACGGTAGAAACCCTCGGGTCCGTATCGTTCATCTGCACCGATAAAACCGGTACCCTTACCAAAAACAAGATGCACGTCGAGCAGGTATACGTTAACGGACATCTGTTCGAGACCAGCCAGGTTGCTGCCAATCTGCAACACGAAAACCTGTTGCTCCTGATGCACGCTTTCGCACTTAACAACGACGCACTTGAAGATGAAGGAACACTCAAGGGCGATAGTACCGAGATCGCGCTGATGGAAGTTGCCCGCGGGCAAAAAATTAAACCGGGTGACTGGCCCCGTTTAGCCGAATTGGCTTTCGACGCAGACCGGAAGCTCATGACCACTTTTCATAGCTACGATAATAAAATAATTTCCTTCACCAAGGGAGCGCCTGACATGCTCTTTCAAAAGTGTGCAGACGAACCTGCGGGTATACAGCAACAGGTAGACGAGATGGCGTTAAACGGCCTGCGTGTACTTGGTTTTGCTTATCGGTATTGGGACAAGGTGCCGGATAACCCGGACGCAGAAACCATCGAACGGGACCTGCATTTTCTCGGATTAACCGGCATGTTGGACCCGCCACGCGAGGAAGTGTTCGAAGCAGTTCAGCAGTGTAAGTCGGCCGGCATTATTCCCGTGATGATTACCGGCGATCATCCGCTAACGGCAAAAAATATTGCTCAGCGGCTTGGTATTTACGAAAGTGAAAGCGACTTCGTGCTAACCGGCCAGGAGCTCGCAGCGCTCAGCGAAGAACAATTTGGCGGGCAGGTTGAGCGGGTTCGGGTTTACGCAAGGGTTTCTCCTGAGCAAAAATTGTTCATTGTAAAAACCCTCCAGCAGAAAGGTCATTTTGTTGCCATGACCGGGGATGGGGTAAATGATGCACCGTCATTGAAGCGGGCAAACATTGGAATTGCTATGGGCATTACCGGAACAGATGTTGCGAAAGAGGCAGCCCACATGATCCTGCTCGACGATAATTTTTCAACAATCGTGAAGGCGGTAAGGGAAGGCCGGAGGATTTACGACAACATACTCAAGTTTATCAAATACCTGATGACCACAAATTCGGGAGAGTTGTGGACCTTATTATTGGGTCCCATTCTGAACCTGCCGATTGCATTACTGCCCATTCATATTTTATGGATCAATCTTGTTTCTGACGGTTTGCCTGCAATTACGTTGTCGTTTGAAAAAGCTGAAAAAGACATTATGAGCCGGCCGCCAAGAGCTCCGGGAGAAAGCGTTTTCGCGGAAGGCAGGGGCTTACACATGATTTGGGTTGGTATGCTAATGGGGGCAGTTACACTGGCGGCACAGGTGTATGCCATGAACAACGGGCTTCACTGGCAAACCATTGTATTTAACGTACTCTGCTTAAGCCAGATGGCACATATACTCGCGATAAGATCGGGAAACGAATCGGTGTTTAGCATTGGTATACTTTCAAACAAACCGCTTATTGCCGCCGTATTGCTCACGATTGCACTCCAGTTTATTGTTACTTATACCCCGGTGCTTCAGCCCGTGTTCCGAACAGAATCCTTAACGATGGGTGAGTTTTTAGGCGTTTGCGCGGCTTCATCAATCGTATTTTTTGCCGTTGAGATCGAGAAATTACTTTTCCGGAGAAAACGCCGGTTACGCCAGGCGCAATTCGCAGGTAAACGGTTAACTGGGGCCTGATGATTTCCAGTTGCAGAAAATATATTGGTGCAAACCTTAGCTGGTAAATTGAAGCTGTTAACTCCACAGCTTTGGTGGCGGTAGGATTATTGTAGCGGCTTAAAGAGGTAACTTTGAGAACCATCACCCTATAAATTCATGACTATGATACATACAACATCTAAAAAGGTAAACAGCGAACTGTCCAACTTTACCCTTGATACCCTTTTCAGTTCGCTTTATGGTGAGCAGGCCCTGCCTGGTGATCCAAAAAAGAAGCCTGAACTTGAACCCGGTCAAACGCCAAACGAGGATCCCGGGGAAGCAGGTGGCCCTGATGACGATGATTTCAATCCTTTGTATGAACCGTCTATAGGCGATGATCCGGGTACAGAGGAAACTAAAATTCCAATAATGTAAAGTGGCCGGGCACACTGGTAGGTTAAAACATTACGTGAGCAACCGGCAGTCGTTCTAAAAACGCTGCCGGTTTGCATATACGGAAAATGACAGTAAAGTTTAATCAGGTGTGCGCTATGAACACGGGAAACTTTCGCGCGGCGATCAACAGGTCGGCTTTACTTTGGAACAACCAACGCGAAAATGAACTGCGTTGGTAGGCACCCAATACAACAAGAGACTGCCGATCACTTTCCTGCAGGTGCCTTAATAGAGCTTCGCCCGTTTCTTCATCTTTTATAATTGTCTCCTTAATCTTCGTATACTTCCGCCTAAGCAATTCTTTCAACAGGTGATGATTTGGAAAATGGTTGCTGTTCTTATCGTTTGATATCATCAGTACTTCTATTTCCTGCTCTTCTGATGCGGGAAAAAGATAGCTGAACTGTTTTATGGCATATACCGAAGAAGGGCTGCCATCATAAGCAAAAACAATTTTTTCAATTGGGGTGCGTGCGGGTGGCACAACCAGTACCGGGCTTAACGTGTCCGACAGCAGGGACTTTATAAAATTTGGAGGTTTCGACTGATCAGCATTTGCGAAGCGTTCATCACCATCAATAATGACAAGATCAGCATAACAGCTTTCCAATACCAGCGCATCAATGGCAAGCGTTTTCTCTTTATGAATGTTGTAGTGAATTCCTGCTTCATTAAACCGGGCCTGCAATTTGGTTATGGAAGCCGCCTTTAGCTGGTTTTCTTTCTCAATCAGATCGTCCATTTTGGTCCAGTCGGTGTAGCCATCTGCTCCCTGTGTGCCAACGGGTTTCGAATGGTAAGCAATGTCCTCCAGGAAGGTTGCAACAATGTGCGCCCCATATGTTTTTGCCAGGTAAACTGAATAGTCAACAGTACTTTCCGACAACTTCAGGCCATCAAGGGCAGCTATTATCTTGTTCATGCGATACATCGGTTGTTTAATCCGCTTCAAATTACAATAACCTGGTTTGCATAGTACTTTATCTATCAAGCGGAACCTTCACGCCAAAACTAGCGTAATCTCAAGTTTATTCCAATGCGAAGTTGAGCCCTGCAATCCGCTGGTTTTTTTGGGACAAACTTCCGTTAATTGGGCAGCTTTGGTTGCCCGCCCGGATGTACACCGTTCGGACGCCCGCCCGGATGAACCGATTCGGACGGGGGTGTCACTCACTTGTACCGCATAACACAAGGCAGCAGAATGCTCCACCCGGGAAAAGCTTGCCTTCTGATCGATATGTAATATAGCATTAAGCAAAATATATAAAGGGGTTTCGTTCCTGGTAACCGGAAATCCCGGCAACTAGCCGGTAGTCGCGGGCAGATCCTATTAGTTCGTTAATCAAGCCGGGAAAACTGCGTGTCATATGCCGTTCCGCTTTCTTAAAAAAGAGCAACAAACTACTATGTTTAAGGTCATCATTCAGCGGGTGTTAGCGTTATGAACCTTGCCCGATATCGGTCCTCAGGCCCGTTATTTGCATGGCTTACCATTAAACTGCAAAAATGGAAAAAAAGATGTTTGGAATCATTCTAACTGTATTGGGTATAGCGGGTTTAATCGCGGGTGCGGTAACGTTTATGAGTGCGAGTGGCGGGGCCGGAAACGTTAAAAAGATAGCCGTATACCTTGTTTTAGGTGGGATCTTCTTTTTTACGGGCATAGGCTTAATCCGCACAACAAAAGACCGCTCAGTTTAAACCTCCTCTCCGATAGTTTGGTGTTTTGCCCCTGCAGGCGGAACTCGAACATTATACATCATTATACCTGTAGCAAAAATCGTTGCAGGTATAATGATCTTTAAGTATACGAGGTATTCTAGCCTTGATGCAGGTTTAGGTTAAGTTGCCTGCCTCATCCATTTCTTCACAAGCTGGCTGCTGTTTGCTCATCAGCCGCCCAACGCGTGCTTGGTTCATAACTCTTCAGTTCCGATGTTGGTTGCCTTTGTTCGCTTACACCGAAGCTTCAATAAAAAGCTATTGTCGCTACAGGCAACTTAGGGCAGTGGTTTAATTGGGTGCTCCCCGTTGTGCCGGGCAATCATCAAATCCTGAACCTGCTGTATTACCTCTAATTTACGAACGTTTTTACCCGGGCATGCATGTGTTGTTGCCGGATCTTCCCGGTGCAGGCGCATTGTATGTGGATCAAGACCGAGCACAGCACACAAAGTTGCCATTGCAGCAACAACATTTTTTCGCACGCTCAAACCTCTTCCGCTGTCAAAAGGCTCCTTCTCAAAATCACCAAGCATTTCAATCCCGAGCGCTACTTTGTTCCAGCTTGGTGAATGTGTTCCCGAAACATTGAGCGGGGTAAACACCCAGACTTGCTTGTCGTCGACAAAAAGATGTGGCCCGCCAAACCATTTTTGTTCATCCCGGTAAAATACCTCCAGGCCGCTGATGTGCTGCCTTGTTAATCCGTCGGGTCGCTGTGCCAGCGAAGGGATAGCGGTATTATGCAGCACAATGAAACTTGGTCTCCATGCGGTCCACGCAATGGTATGACAGTAAGCGTCGAACTCACTTGCAGAAAAGCTTTTTGCAACGATTCCTTTCCAGGGCATAATTAGAAGTTTTAGAGGTACATAACTTAACAGCGTGTTGCATAGAATACCTTCCTTTGATGGGATTGCTTGGTTCCCAGCCATGGTAATATTTAAGTGCAATTTGCCTGTCTAAAGCTCCCCGTGAGCCGGCAAGCTTTGTCGTTGTTCTAAGCCGGCAAATGGCTGGCTGGCCTTGTAAACTGCGGGCTTGCAGCAGTGAGTCCATGCAATTAAAACACGTTACACACAACATCATAAATGTCGGCGGTTACATAAAAGACCACTTAAATAACAACCAGATTCTTCCGCTAAGCTGTGGGGTTTTCCCTATACAAGTTGAAAATATTTTCGAACAAATGCAAGTGGGGCAGCTAACTTTTAGTGTTTATTCGCTGGTCGCACAGGCCATTTATAATCCCTTTTATTAGTGGTGTTTTGGAAAGCGGTTAAACAGGCCAGGCGATAGAATGCATAAAAAATTGTAGGGCTATTGCAATAACAGAATTTTATACATAGTTTGTTGAAGCAATAGTCTTTGATAAATCACTTAACATTTCAATTGGTTTAAATTAACCTGCTGAATTCGATAGCACCAGCATATACATTAAGCGGAACATTTAGGTTGACAGATAGGAGTATTAATTTCTTCCCGTAGCAGGAGCCTGTGACAAACAATTACCACAATTAAACTATACGTATTAAAGGTTTTACCACCGCATTGTTTTGCGTTGGTGATGCAATTAATTTGTCAAAAAACAAGGCTTATATGTGCCTGAGGTGCGTATACATTAACCGTCCATAATTTAGATCTTATTATGGGGCAATTAATTATTTGAATAAATGTTTAACCCTCATTCAATGCGAAACCACAGGTTTATCAGGTTTTATAATAGCTCCTGATCCGCACCATAAGAACGACCAGAACCTTATTATAAAAAACAACTGAAAAATTTAAGAATATGGCGACTTACAAAACACCGGGAGTTTATGTAGAGGAAATCTCTACGTTGCCGCCCTCGGTAGCTGAAGTGGAAACTGCTATTCCGGCGTTTATTGGCTTTACGGAACGTGGCCTTCCATTAACGGCTAAAAGAATTACTTCTTTTAAAGAATACGAAGACTTATTCGGCGGCGCCGAACCTGAACAAAACATATCCGTCATCGTAGAACAAACGAAGCTCGATGGCAAAGAGGTGGAAAACGTAGTAGATATACATATCAAAAAGCCCTCGAATAACGTGATGTATTATGCCATGCAGCTTTATTATGCAAATGGCGGCGGACCATGTTACGTAATACCTGCCGGCAATTTTGCACAGAGTAACGCTGCAGACATCGACGCTTATACAAATGCGATTCATGTATCATCACGCGAAGATGAACCCACAATCCTCGTATTGCCTGATGCGCCTTTCTGGCTTGCAGCTGATCAGTATTATACCGTTATCAATAATGCAATACATGAATGTACCAGGCTTGGAGATCGCTTCACCATTGTTGACGTTGTTGTGCAGGGAGACGCACGTGCTTCTATTCAGTTAATGCGCGATAACGTAACCGGGGCAGAGGACAGGCAATTAAAATATAGTGCCGCCTATTTTCCTTACCTGAACACCCAACTCAGTTTTGTTTACCGCTACAACGAAAAAGATGAAAACGATGCAACGTTTAATATTTTTCTCCCAAGCAGCGAGCAAAATGCCATAGCCCTCGACGAGGCTATGCAAAAGGCAAACGATGCACGCGGGCAGGCAGCAGCGGCCCAGCGGGAAGCGGCACGACTTACCAGGCGGGCAGCCGGTCTTAGTGACGATGATGCTAAAAAGGGTGAAGCAACCGATGCGGCAAGGGCCGCAACAGCTGAGGCAACCAGGCTGGATAGTGAGGCGACAACCCTGGAAAGAATAGTTACCGATTTGCAGGGACAAAGCACAAGAAGAAGATACGGTGACCTGACGGATTTATCTAAAAACCAGATTAAAAAGAAGATATCTGAATTAGGAGTTCAGCTTACACCTTGTGCAGCAATGGCGGGCATATATGCAAGCGTCGACAATTCGCGCGGGGTTTGGAAAGCACCTGCAAACGTAAGCCTCAATTATGTTACCAGTACCAATGTAACAATAACACATGATGACCAGGAAGACATGAACATAGATGTGAATTCCGGTAAATCGGTTAATGCCTTAAGAACATTTGTTGGAAAAGGAACACTGGTATGGGGGGCACGAACACTTGATGGAAACAGCAATGAATGGAGATATGTAAATGTGCGCCGGTTCTTTAACATGGTTGAGGAGTCTGTAAAAAAATCAACGCATTGGGCGGTATTTGAACCCAATGATAAAAATACCTGGGTTCGGTTAAGGGCCATGATTGAAAATTACCTTACGCTTAAGTGGCGTGAAGGTGCTCTGGCAGGATCTAAACCGGATGATGCATTTTACGTACGTGTTGGGCTCGGACAAACCATGTCGCCCTTTGATGTACTTGAAGGCAGGATGATTGTTGAAATCGGCCTTGCTGCAGTTCGGCCTGCGGAATTCATCATCCTGAAGTTCTCTCACAAAATGCAGACATCTTAAATTTTAATCTACAAAAACTATTGATATGGCAGAGCATACTTATCCGCTACCCGCATTTCATTTCAGGGTTGAATGGGGGGGTGCAAACGTTGGTTTTTCCGAAGTTTCGGGCTTGACACAGGAAGTTCAACTGATTGAATATCGGCAGGGTAACAGCCCCGATTCTTCATCGATTAAAATGCCTGGTTTACGCAAGTATAACAACGTAACACTAAAGCGCGGCATTATGGCCGGAGACAATGATTTCTTCAAATGGCTAAGCACTGTTGCACTGAACACCATAGAGCGCCGCGATCTCACGATCACACTTTTAAATGAAAGCCATGAGGCGGTGATGGTTTGGTCGGTATTGCAGGCATTTCCCGTTAAAGTTGAGGGACCCGGTTTGAAAGCTACCGGTAATGAAGTTGCAATCGAGTCAATGGAGCTTGCGCATGAAGGCCTTACCTTAACCAATGGCTAACGCAACAATCCGGCGTCCTTTGCATCGGGTCAGCATAAGCTTATTCAGCCTGTAATTTCAACTCCTCAGCAATCTTTGGTTTAACACCTTACAATCATGCGAACTTACTATCCCCCGGTAGGCTTTCATTTCCGGGTTAGCTTCTTTGGTGTTGGCAACGATACCGATATGCAGTTCCAGGAAGTAGGAGGGCTTACTGCTGAAGTAACAACAGAAGAGCTGGCAGTTGGAGGGGAAAATAAATTCACCTACCGGTTACCGACCCGTGCAAAGTACAGCAATCTTATTCTCAAGCGGGGAATGCTCAATGACTCGGGATTGATTGACTGGATGAGGAACGCGATCGAAAATTTTGAGTTCAAACCGGTCGACATGAGCGTTGACCTGCTCGATGAAAATCACGAGGTGCTCAGTACGTGGAACTTTGTTCAGGCATACCCGGTTAAATGGGTGATCTCGGACTTTAAAGCGCTCGAAAATTCTTTTGTTGTTGAAACCATTGAGTTGTCGTACCAATATTTTAAAAGGAAATAGCGATGCCCATACAAATAAATGAGCTCATCATCAGGGCCAATGTCGTTGAAGGCAAAGAAACTGCTCCGCAGGAAGCCAGCGCAGCGCCCGGAGGGCTAAACCGGGAAGAGATCATCAAGGAATGTGTTGCCCATGTACTCGAGGTGATTAACAAAAAACTCGAAAGATAATGCCTGAAGATAACCTCAGGATTGTTGCTTATGACAAACCCGAAGGCAGCAAAACGCAAAGTGAAATCGACAGCTTTACCGTTGCTTTCAACCCTGCTACCTTTAGCGTAAACAACAAAATTGATTTTAAAGAACCTGGTGCAAAGGGGCAGGCAGGAGGAGACCCGCAATTTGATAAAATTCCGGCGCTGGAATTTACGATAGAGTTTGTTATTGATGGTACCGGGGTTACCATCAACAGCCTGCCAGAGTCGGCACAGCAGGACTTTGTACGCGACCAGGTTAAAAAATTGCGGAAGGTAACCGGGAGCCAGATTAATGGTGACATTCACCGGCCAAACTACCTTGGCTTGTTGTGGGGTACCTTTTATATTGAATGCGTACTGACAGCATTAAACATTACCTATAACCTGTTTAAACAGGATGGAACCCCGTTACGTGCTAAAGTAAACTGCAGCTTTAAAGAACGAATAGGCCCGGGCAAAGATGGACGGGCATCAAGGTTGGAGTCGCCGGATCTTACCAAGCATAAAACAATTAAAGATGGCGATATTCTGCCATTGATTGCCAAGCAGAATTACAACAGCTCAAAGTATTACCTCCAGCTCGCCAGGGCAAACAAGCTGAAGAATTTTAGAAACCTGGTGCCGGGTAAGAAATTAGTATTACCTCCAATGTCGGATAACGATGAGTAACAACGGTACCGCCATAGCATCCAGGACAAAGCCCACTGACCTTGTTACCATTAAAATTCTTTTAAATGGCAGGCCTATTAGTGGGGAGTATAAAATCACCGGGCTGGACATAAGTACTGGTTTCAATAAGATATCAAGTGCCCGGATAACAATTGCAGACGGTGATCCTGCCAGGCAGGAGTTTGCCATCAGCAGCAAGGAAGATGGGTTGAAGCCGGGGGCGGATATCGAGATTTCGCTGGGTTATCATGCAGACACTAAAACGGTGTTTAAAGGCATTATCATCAGGCATGCCATCAAGTCGGGAAAAAATAAGCCGTCGTTTCTAACTATCGAAGCGAAGGATAAAGCGATCAAGCTGGCGCTCACAAGAAATAACAGGTGTTTCAGCGAGATGACCGACACCGACATCATTAAGGCGGTTATTGGCAAGTCGGCCTATAACGGAAATGTTGAGATCGGTGCAACTGGACTAAGCCATAAGGAAATGGTGCAATACAATGCGCTGGACTGGGACTTTATTGTTTGCCGGGCCGAGATGAACGGTATGCTCGTGCTCGCAGCTGAAAACAAGTTGGTGATCAATGCGCCGGATACCTCAAAGTCACCAACAAAAGAACTTACCTATGGAATTGATATCATTGAATTTGAGAGTGAACTCGACGCGGTTTCCCAAATTGACCATGTAACAAGCCTGTCGTGGAGTTATAAGGATCAGAAAGTGGAAGAGTCTGGTGAAGCGTCGATTTCCTTTAAAGAAAATGGTAACCTGAATGGAAAGGCGCTTGCTAGTGCGTTGGGATTAAATCAATACCAATTGGTTCACCCGGGTAACTTAAACGCTGAAGAACTGAAATCGTGGAGTGAGTCAGCGCTGTTGAAAAGCAGGTTAGCGAAAAACATCGGGCATATAAAAGTTCAGGGTACAACAGAAATAATTCCAGGCAATGTCATCGGCTTAAAAGGGTTCAGCGACCGTTTCAATGGGAACGTTTTGGTTACGGCAATTTCGCACAGCTATTATGGTTCTGTTTGGGAAACAGATATCCAATTTGGACTGCCTGCAAGGTTCTTTTACAAACACGAAGAAATTGTGGAGAAACCTGCATCAGGACTTGTGCCAGGCGTAAACGGGTTGCAGATCGGGGTTGTATTACAAAATGAATCGGACCCCGAACAGCAGGACAGGGTGAAGGTTCGCCTGCCCCTGGTTGATGCCAGCGAGGGCCTGTGGGCGCGGATGGCAAGTCTTGATGCCGGTAAAGACAGGGGCTCGTTTTTCAGGCCTGAAATCAATGATGAAGTGATTGTTGGCTTTTTGAATGATGATCCCCGGTACCCGGTAATCCTGGGCATGTTGAATAGTAGTTCGAGCCCTGCTCCGCTAAAGGGCAGTGATGACAATCATGAAAAAGGTTTTGTAACCCGGAGCAAAATGAAGTTTGTATTTAACGACGATAAAAAGAGCATCACGATTGATACACCAAAAGGTAAAAAGGTTGAAATCAATGATGATGGCGACTCAATGACTTTCTCCGATCAACACAACAACAAAATCATCCTGGACTCAAAGGGTATTACGCTGGAAAGTGGTAAGGATGTTTCTATAAAAGCTGCCGCCGGCAACATTAGTATGAATGGCATAAACGTAGAGGCAAAAGCAAATGCAAAGTTTAGTGCAGAGGGAAGTGCGAATGCCTCGCTTCAAAGCTCGGGACCAACGATTGTAAAGGGTGCAATTGTGAATATCAATTAGCGACCATTGTGAGAAGCTTGTTGTTTGACTATACCGTCGTTGAATGTTTTGACAAGCTCGTGGGCCTGCTTAGTCATTCAGCATTACTGAAGACCAGCATAGTCAGCTGTTGGGTTATTCTGGTGAACAGATACTAAGCCGAATATTGGAAATACCGTACAAGGGAGTGACACAACGATGCTAAATCGTGTTCCTTCCGTCGGTGCCCAAAAAATAAATAATCTGAAGCATAAAGTATAGCAATGCCTTATTCAGCAAGAATTACCGACTTACATGTATGTCCGATGGTAACGGGCCTGGTACCGCATGTAGGTGGCCCCATATTGCCACCAGGCAACGTAACGGTTTTGATTGGCGGCTTACCCGCAGCTACCGTGGGTGATATGTGTGTTTGTACCGGTCCTCCCGACAGTATTGTAAAAGGATCGGCAACGGTGATGATTAATAATAAACCGGCTGCCAGGATGGGAGATTTAACTGCACATGGCGGCTCGATCGTGCTTGGATGTTTTACCGTAAATATTGGAGGTTGATATGGATAATTTTTCAGATGATTTTGTTGGCCGTGGTTGGAAGTTCCCGGTTGAATTTAAGAAGAGTACCAACAGCGTGGAAATGCTAACGGGCGAAGCGGATATTAAGAATAGCCTTGATGTGCTTTTTGCAACTAATGTGGGTGAGCGGATTATGCATTCAAGTTATGGATCGGCCTTGTCTACTTTTTTATTTACACCGGTAAACAGGAGTACACTTACTTACATGGAGGCAATTGTAACAGATGAAATACTTTTTAACGAACCACGGATTGTGTTGCAAAGTATAAAGATCCAGATTGCAAGGCATGATCCGGGTCAACTGAATATCCTGATCGACTATAAAGTGACTGCAACCAATAACCGATATAATTATGTATATCCGTTTTACCTGCGTGAAGCAACAAATTTGGAGCGGTAATTCAGCGCCTGATTACGGTTTGCGATTATCGCTATAGAAAATTTTATGGCTATGGAAACTAACCTGACAAACCTTGGCGCTATATTCAAACAGGAGGGAACATCAAGGTTTGAGCGATATACACCAAATTTAAACCCTAAAAAGGTTGCTGTTGACAACCGTAAACTGGAAGACTTTATCGTTTATGCCCAACGTTATGCAAAAAACGTAAGGTTTGTTAATACGGAAGACGAGGATGCCCCGCAAGATGAAACGTGGGAGTCCTTTTTTAAAGATGATATTGTTTTGTTGATTGCCAATATCGCTACGCGCAATGTTGCTGCTCACAAAACAACTTATGACCACCTCTCGACCAAATTTCTTGAGAAAACAACGATTGACCACTTTCGGGAACTTGCCACATTCGTACTTTCCGGTTTTCAGCGGTTGAACAGCTGGTATTATGGGGCTCCCACCGAAAGTAGTTTGAGCCAGGATCTTCGGCTATATATAAAGTCGTACCTGAGAAAAGAATTGATCCAGCTTAAAGAGGTATTTTTTTATCTAAACCAGCTTGAAAACAGGGGGTATACTCCGGAAGATTTTTACCTTGATCTTTTTGACAACAGTCACCTGCCCGAAATTTCTGCGCGACTAAAAACATACAGAACAAAAGGCGCAGATGGAAATGACGATTTCCGGTCCACGATATTGCAGTTTATTCAAAGACTCATTAACCGCGATAACGTTTGGTTATTGCCGGATAAACAAAATACCCCTCTTCGCGAACACCTATTTGCCGGCGCCGACCAGACTGAAAAGCTCCTTAATGCGGCCGTGCGGCTCAACGCCATTTTCGAAAGTGTGTTTTATGCAACAGAATCCATAAGTAACTCTTGCCAGCTGTACCTCAACGATACCATCAACAACAAAAATGATCATGCCCCACACGTTGCTTTCCTGGTGACCTTTCTCAAGTTGTTTAGTCATGTGCAGGATTCAATGAATGAGCTCCCTGCCAAACACCTCGATTTTTACTATGAAGAGGTCTTAAAGATTAAAAAGAAAGCGGCTGTTCCCGACCAGGTCTTTGTAATTTTTGAATTAGCTAAAGGGTTTACAAATGGTGAGGTAAAAAAAGGTGCTGCACTTGCCGCCGGAAAGGACGCAAAAGGAAGGGACCTGATGTATGAACTGGACAAAGACATTGTGATCAACAAGGCAGGCGTTCATACCATGAGCACCATTTTTATTGAAAAGGATACCCAGGCCCCGCCTTTAACTTATAACTATTATCACCGGGTATTGCTATCAGCCGGGGTGCCAACCGGCAGTGTTAATGCAACATGGAAGCTATTTGGTGCGCCATCGAGGGACGATATTGGTGAAATCGGATTTGCAATCGCTTCAACGCAATTTTATCTGGCTAAAGGCGAACGGACCGTGACGGTGTTGTTTGAGCTTGAGGAAGACGTAACCGAAAGCCAGTTTGATGCCGGGGTAATAAAGTTGCTTCTTAGTGGTGAGAAGGGCTGGCTTACCAGTGATGATCCGAAAAACAATATCAGAGTTCTTTCGCTCAAGAAGAGCAGCGATAAAATTCTTGAACTACAGTTTGTGATATCTATCCTGCAAAGTCAGCATATCGTTGCTTATAATCCCGAGGTTCATCCGGGAGGCTTTAACACCATTTTTCCCGTATTGCAGTGCATATTAAAATACCCTGTTCAGGGAAGTCCTGGTTTAGAAAATGAAGACTGGCAGAACAAGATCGTGCAGTTGAATATACTGCAACGCTTACGTATCATTAAAACAGCCATTTTGGTTCAGGTGGGCAGTATTAGTTCGTCGGTGAGTTTTAACGGGGTTACCGATCTGCTAATCGAAAACCAGGAGTCTGTTCTGGATCCTAAAAAGCCATTCTATCCGTTTACACCTTTGCCAAAGGTTGGTTCAACCTTTTATATCGGCTGTAAAGATTTGTTTTATAAACCTATTGATACGCTTTCGCTGAATATTGAGTGGATGTTACCGGATGATTTTGACTCGCACTATCAAAGTTATCTGCCCCCATATGACACCAACAAATTCATGGCGTCGGTAAGCAAGCTCAAAAACAGGTATTGGCAAAAAATGAAAGATGTGTCGATCATCGACGTTGATACAAAAAGCCCTGGATACAAAGTAATTAAGCTCGACTTGCAGCAGGAGCAAATGGATATGCTTGCAGATGATCCATTTAGTGTGCCTGCATATGACAATTCCAGGAAGGACGGTACGCTGCAGTTGAAGCTAAACTATCCCGATTTTGGGCATACCATCTACCCCCAACTGATTACATCTGCGGTTATGGAGAAGGCGTCGTCAAAATCATCTTCTGTCGATTTTTACAAAATCGTAAAAAAGGAACTCCGGGACTCAACAATTTCTATAAAGCTACCTGACGACATCAGGGATCGCAATGGTCCACTCAGGGTTGTTGTTTATGATGTACTTGAACGGGTGAACAATGATGCGCAGGCAAGAACAATGATGATAAACGGGCTTGGTAAACTCATTCGTAATGTAAATGGGAGCAATGTAATTTTTAAGAAGGAAAATGCGGAAGGGCAGGAAGAGACCGGTATTGAGACCACCAATGCTACACTGGTAAATGACGACAATATCATTGAACGTTTCCTGGGCTTGTTAAAGCGCATACGGGTTATCTCAAAAGATGTGCACCATGATAAAGACCGGGAAACAGCATCTGATATCATAGACGATGTAAAAGATAAAATTAACTCACAAGCAGATTTTATCATGCCTTCGGATCGCGAGATGATTGCGGTAATTAGTAATGAAACCAACGCGGCAATTACTAAAACGGTGATTAATGTAGTTGAAGAGCTGCTTGAATTGAGAAAAAATACGAATACTCCACCGGGTCCCGAAGTAGTATCGAGGGTTCTGAGGAAAGAAATTGATGATGCGAACGAAGTGATTAACGACATGATTGCAAAAAAAATTGCTATCATCCTATCGGCTAACGAGGTGCCAAAGCCGCCTTATACCCCTTTAATCAACGCTATTTCCATCAGTTATACTTCGCATAAGAATTCAGAAGATGGGGGTGACCAGTTTTTTTACATTACGCCATTTGGCGTGACCGAAATTGACCTGCTCAACAAAGCGCCGGCGAGTGATGCATTAACAACAAAATATATTTTTCCCCGTTCGATTGTTACGAACGATCCTCATAAAGGAGAAATGCAGGGCATGTTGTTTATTGGCATAAGCAACATGGAAGTAAGCCGTAACCTGTCGTTACTGGTGCAGCTTGCAGATGGTACCCGGTTGAATGATAAAGAGCCGCCTTCCCTTAAGTGGTGGTACCTTCGAAACAGTAAGTGGATACCGTTGAACGAAGATGCGATTATCAGCGACAGCACTTATGGCTTCCAGGTTTCCGGTATTCTTGAACTGTCGATACCTTCTGATGCAAACAATAACAATGTTCTTTTTAATACGAGTTCGCTGTTCTGGCTTTGTGCAAGCGTTTCGAACGACACCGATGCATTTCCAAACCTAATTGCAATAAAAAGCCAGGCAGCAGTGGCTACCTTTAAAGATCGTGGTAACGATCCGATGCACCTCGCACTTCCACTTGAAGCCGGGAGAGTAAAAAACCTCGCCGATAAAGTGCCCTTTGTAAAACGGGTAGAACAGCCTGAGTCGTCTTTTAACGGAAGGGTCAGCGAGAACCAGGATGCCTTTTATACCCGGGTAAGTGAACGTTTGCGGCACAAAGGAAGGGCAATCTGTAATTGGGATTATGAACGGATGGTACTGGAGCAATTTCCCTTTTTGTATAAGGTAAAATGTATCAACAACTACCACAGCGGCCAGTTTGCTGTGGGCCATATAACCCTTGTTCCGATCACGGACCTCCGGAACAAAAACTATCCGGGCAACGATATTCTCTTCCCAAAAACAAATTACCTCGACTTAAGGGCAATAGAAAAGTTTGTTGTTGCAAAGGCTTCGCCCTTTGTAAAAGTTCACGCAGTTAATCCACAGCTCGACCATGTGCTGATCAACTGTAAAGTAAGGTTTCATACCGGTGTTGATAAAGGGTTTTACCTCCAACGGCTTAATGATGACCTCGTTCAATTCTTAACCCCATGGGCGACCGGCGACATGGAAGCGATCTCATTTTCGGGAAAGATTTTTTCCTCCGGTATCATCAGCTTCATCGACAAGCGGGAGTATGTAGACTATGTTGCAGAACTGGTGATGCGGCAGTATAACGACGATGATGTTGGTACGAGGGTGTTTGTTAAGGAGGGTGATCAGTTAACATCACTGGTGGAAACACAGGTTACAACCAATCACTCCATTCTTGTATCTGCACCCAGGCACGAGATAGAACTTATTGAATAAGACGGACGGCTACGGGTAGTTTTTTAGCCTAAACTGTAAGCAGGAAACTGAAGCTGTTGCAACAAATAAGGAATGCCAGAGATACCAATCATAAACAGGAATAACGCACTTCCTCCTTCTGAAGATTATGACTTCTTAAGGAAGGAAGCCATTCAGTTTATCCAGCGCCTTTCCGGAAGCGTTTGGACAGACTATAATACCCATGATCCTGGTATCACCTTACTGGAGGCAATTTGCTATTCGTTGACTGACCTTGGTTACCGCACATCTTTTGATGTTAAAGATCTGCTGGAGCCGAAAACCGGTACCCCGGAAAGTCGTGAAGCCTCGTTTTATACGGCAGGTGAAATCTTGCCTGTAAACCCGGTTACACTTACTGATTTTAGAAAGCTGGTGATTGATACTGACGGGGTTAAAAATGCATGGGTGGAGATCAGTGATGAATATGAAACACCTGTGTATATCGTAGAAAAAAGTGCGGAGCGTAAAGCGGGTGATCCCTTATTTGAACTTACACAAGATCCTACCAGGGGAGCACGTTTACTGCCGTTAAAAGGCTTGTATAAGGTGTACCTGGAGTATGAGAGTGACGTGTTGGACGAGCAGAGAGAAGATGAAGTTGCGAGCCTGGTTGGTCAGAAACTTAATGCACATCGCAACCTGTGTGAAGATTTTGTAAGTATTACCGCAATAGAGTATGAACTATTTCAGATAGAAGCCGTCCTACAGGTGAACGAAGGTACCGATATAGATAAAGTTCATGCCCGGGTGTACCAGGTGATAGAAAATTTCTTGTCGCCGCCTGTGACGTTTTACAGTCTTCAACAGATGTTGGACAAAGGCTATTCAGTTGATGAGATATTTGAAGGTCCTAAACTTAGATATGGTTTTATCGATGCAGGCGAACTGGAAAAGTCGGAACGTTTTAAACACTTTCACCTTTCTGATATTATGCGGCTGATTTCCGACATAGAAGGGGTGATCGCTATTAAGAAGTTCGCGATGCCCATCGAATCCCAATCGCCGCTTGCCGACTTTACGGACTGGATAGATAAGGCAAAAGACCGGCAAAAAACACCGAAGCTCGATATTGATCATTCCATTATTACTTTCATCAGGAGTGGTGACCGGCATCGCTCAGCGTCTGATAAAAAGCCATCTCCACATCGGGTAAAATCGATTTATCAGTTCCTGCAATCTTCGATGTTTCAATCGAGGTTAAAAGGTTCAGGTCATGATATCAGCGTGCCAACGGGCGAATACATGCAGGTGGACGAATATTTTCCAATGCAACATACGTTGCCTGCAGCATATGGAATGGCGGAACGATATATAGATGTAAACATTGATGAAGGCTCGATAAGAGCTGCGCTGCGACAGGTAAACAAGGCGAATGTGGAGGATCGCAGCCAGGGAAACATGGCGCAACAAAACGCATTGCCACGCAAAATGCTCAATATTGCAGAAGCGACTTCGACTGTGCTAAAAAAGCCTGTTGGGGAAATTACCGGGAAAGAAAAAAGCATCAACAATAACATCGACGAAATTAAGTCGGCCTACTATCAACTCCAGATTTCGAGCCTCGACAAAAGAAAGAAGTTAGCGTTGCAGCTCCGCGGCTTTCTGATGGTTTTTGAACAAATCATGGCCGACTACCTTTCCCAACTTTCAAATGTCAGGGAGTTGCTTTCTTTCAGAGAAGGCACAAAGCAAACCTATTATCCACAACCATTACACGGTATTAACGACATTGAAGCACTTTTTATAGACTACAACAGGTACAAGAAATCGCTCCTGCAACTTGTGGAGTCTGAAAACGAATTTTTACATCGGCGAAATGCGGTACTTGACCACCTGATGGCCAGGTTTTCAGAATCAATGGCGAGGTACGAGGCTTATGTTCAACGTACATTGAAGAGCCAGGCTGATGAGCGATTACGAGCCGATAAAAGTCTATTCCTATCGGATTATATCAAGATCAGTAATTATCGCGGAAGTGGGTTTGATTACACAAACGGGGCTGATATAAATGCAGCAACCTGGGAGAACGATAACGTAGAAGGTTTCAAGAAACGCGTTTGCAGGCTATTGGGTATACGGGATTATACCCGTAAGATTATTGCCTCCGACGCCATTTATATTGCAAAGACCGGGATTGATGAAAACATCACCCGCTTTGAGGTTGTGCTTGCAGACCCGGATGACAGGGAACGTATTCTTTTAAGAAGTAGAGCCTACGAATTTGAAAGTGAAGCGCGTGAAATTTTAAATTACATGCTGGAGAATGGTGCCGAGACTCGTTTGTACGAGCGTTCTGAATTAAAGAATGAACGGGCTTACAACCTGGTAAAAATGTCAGAGGAAGACGATAATGAAGTAATTGCCGGCATGGAGTTCCACAATAAAGATGAACAACAACTGAGAACTGATTTTGAAGAATCCTTTAGTCGAACAATGGATGTGCTCAGTTTGATGTCTGAAGCTGAAAACTTTCACGTTGTTGAGCATCTGCTACTAAGGCCAAAAATCGGGGAAAGAGAGAGTACCAGGAAAAAGGGGCAAGTGCTAAATGCAGATGTTGTGGAGTTACTCCCGTTGAATGAGCTCGGAAACAAAACAATCGTGTTGTCTGGAAGCGCGCAGGAATCAATATACCAGTTCAGGATTGCGGAAATTAAAGAGCAGAAAAAAACTGACAAAATTAAATGGCGCCTAAGCCTGGTTAAGGCAGATGAAGTCAATGAAATATTGCTGGTTCATGAAGAATTTACGTTTTATAAGCATGTCACCCGTCGGATTGACTACATCCGGAACTTCGGCTCCGACCGGTTCAATTATAAAGTAAGCACTACAGCGGACGGACGTTTTACCTTTAGCATTGTTGATAAAGATCGCCAGCTTGCAGCGTCAAAAAAGAACTTTCGATTACAGGATGAGATGGAAGCAGAGATCATGAGGCTGGTTGAGTTTTTCTCTTTTGAGGCTTCCCCGGTTGAAGAGGAAGACGATGGTTCTGCAGAAGTGATTGCTCTTGCAGATCCATATTCGTTTAGGGTCACGGTAGTTTTGCCTTCGTGGCCAACGCGATTTCGCGATCCCACATTTAAACACTTGCTTGAGAAAGCATTGTACATGGAATTGCCCGCACATATCCATGCACAGGTATATTGGGTCGATCATTTTCGTATGAAAGAGTTTGAAGAAGCTTACCGGCTATGGATCCAGGCTCTAGCGGAGGATGAAATTCCGGATACAGAGATTGTGAACAATATGGTTTATGCTTTGAAACTATTGAAAAGCTAAGCTACCATGGCGAATCATGTTGTAAATAGACAGTGTTTTGATTTTGATTGCGGGAGCGAGTCAACAGCACGGCTTGTCCGTTTTGAATTTGAGCATTTCACACTTCCGACCATCAACCATATCGCCAGTTCAGTGTTCGAAAAGATGGATAGCGGTTCAGACGTTCGGCTCGATAAGGTATTTATTGACCTTGGCAATGTGACTGTAGCAGAATTTGGAAACGAAGAAATGATTGCCAAATTCGGCAGCATCCTCGAGGCGACCATATCGGCGCAATCATTAGAGTTGCCGTATGCCGTTACCGAAGACGTAAAGCCACCTGGTGACCGGCAACAGCAGGTACTCAGGAGTCTCCTGCTTAATGGCGACCTGCCGTGGTGGGTTGACAAGGCTGAACTACCATCACCCGATGAGTTCCTTTCAAGATTGCTTTCTGAAAATCCGCATGCAACTAAAGAAATCTTGTTGCTCAGTGAAACCAACCCTGCCGTATTAACCCGCTTATCCACACAGTTTAAGTATCAAACGATTAGGAAACTACGGGCTTTGCCTGGTGATGAAGCTACTGGCTTCAGGAAGAGGTTAAGTGAGGAGCAAAGAGGCCAGTTCTTTGCGAAAGGTGCTTCTGTACTCACTGCTGGTTCAAACGGCGAGGAGTTTAGTTCCGATGAAGAAGGGACAGGCGAATCGATCTTTAAAGTGATGCGGTACTTTGAAAATAACCACCAGGCGCACTTGTTCCTGTCGCGGTTCTTTGCGCTAACTACACCCAATGTAGACAGCTACGACACAACTGATCCGGTGGAAATGCCGGGACGGACTAATCAAAGAAGGCAGCGAAAGCGAGGTTTACGTACGATGGTTAAGAGGCTCTCCCAAGTTCAGCTGCGTTTCTTCTTTTACTTGTGGAATAATGATCAGGGTAAGCGACTATTAGCAGAGTTGAAATTGCTGGAGGAGGAGGACCCATTAAAACAAGAGGGCAACATCCAGGCTGGAGGCTATATACCTGATGATAGTTTAAGTCAGTCATCCTATGCTTCTTACACACAAGAACAATCTAAAGGCGATTTAGGCAGGGCTTATCCAAAAGGGATCACTTTAGTAGGAACACAGAAAGACCATCAGCCGGAATCACTGACAGACCTTACCACTTTGGAAGTGGCAGCTAAAGTACAGGAGCAGACCCCGGTTGACCTATCAATTCAACTTGCGGAAGCATCCATTTACGACTTGATGCAGGCAGATGTGCCCAGGATTAGTAGTGATCCGATTGCAAATGCTAGTCTTAACTCACCAGCTGCAACAACCCAGGATGCCGGGCAAAAGGATCGTTCCCTCGTCGATCATGTTGCCAGTGACGAACGGGCTAATTTAAACTTTCGAGACCGTGGGCAAGGGCCAACGATCCAGGTTATATCGCAACCTGAACCTGAGCGATTAGCACCGGCCCCCCATTCCAACACAAACGAGGAAACGGATCGTAATTCACTACCCACATCAGACTATCGAACGGAAAAGGACCTCAGCAACGATTGGCAGGAAAACCCCAAACAACCCTTGTCGGCATCGGGGGCCTCTTTTCTCGAGCCCGGTCAGGTATCGGCCACAAACAAGGCGATGTTTCATCAAGAAGCGGATCGTTATCAAGGTGAACTCGTAAGCAGGGTTGAACACGTTGATCCGTTTACCATCGGTCAGGCTAATATCTTGGAAGGGACGGAACCTGCAAGCAACCTTACCGATTTATCCTTACCCGCTACACCGGATGAGATACCCAGCTTTGCGAGTCAGACAACTGGTGAAGTGAGCGTAATGCGAGAAGTGATTAGTGGTGATGAGCGCACCAGTAATGCAATCAAACCAGGTGATTTGAGCTTTGGCGAGACTCTGGAAAAGAGTAGTTTCAGCAATGCTGTAACATTGGAAAACTCGAGTTGTGCCCATGTAGTTGCGGCCACCGCAAACGAGGAGGTTCCAAAACCCCCGGGAGCTTTCGCCGGAAAGGAGGACAACAATAAACACCGTAAAGTTCCTGTAAGCAGTACCAGTTTTGAAGACTTTGCTTACTCCATGGGTAGCGCGGAGGCACTAAGTGATACTAAAGGTGGACCGGTGTCAGAACCGGGTGTTTCAGGGGAACGGGCTTCTGAACCTGCTGCGGCCCAAATGGTAGACAAAGCAAAGCCCCTGTCGCCTACCGACGAAGACACACGAAAAAGGAACCGGGTTCTCTCAATCAGCAGCAAGCTGAAATTCAACCATCCCGTAATTGTTAAATACCTTAACCAGCTCAATGATGATGAACTTATCGCACTGGACAGGTTGTTAGAAGCTATACCAACGGAAGTCAGGGATAAAAAGCGACTGGTGGATGCACTTGTTTCCCATCCCCAATTACTACAACATAAGATTATTCCATTGCTTTTTAGCGTATCGTTTAACGAGACGCCACCCGAACAAAATCAGGACTCAACAGGGGAGAAAGACGGTGTGAAGTCGCTGCACCAAAGATTACACCACTTCCAGGAAGATCTTGAACTGATACTTAATACATTGTCCGATACACAAGCCTTGATCTTTGAAGACGTGATCCATAAAGCACGTTTTAACACGACCGTCGAACAGAACCTCTTCCGAAAGATACTGAACAAGCTCTCTGCTGAAAGTCTGAGGCTGCTCCAGAAGTTCGTTGAACTTTCTCCTAAGCAATTACAAGAGGTTATTTCGCCCATCAACTTGCCCGGTACACAGCAGATTCGCGGAGGCACAACCTTCGCGATCTCGTCAAGTGGAAAGTACCATATTGAAAATGCGGGTTTATGTCTCATTGCGCTTTACCTGCCCACTTTTTTTTCCAATATAGGTTACCTGGAGCAGCGACAATTCAAACATAAAGGGGTTGCAATTCGCGCACTATACCTGCTGCAATACATGGCAGCGGGCGCCGGCGATAGCCCCGAGTACCTCCTGCAGTTGAACAAGTTGCTATGTGGCTTTGAGGTAAATGAGCCCATAGAAATAAAGGTGCGACTGAAGCGGAAAGAATTGACGGAAGCAGACAACCTGGTGGCTGCCGTGATTGCCAACTGGAATGCTTTAAAAAGCACCTCGGTCACCGGGTTTAAGGCTTCGTTTTTACAGCGAAAAGGTATCCTTACAGAAAATGAGACCGGGTGGACCCTTCAAATTGAACGACGGGGATTTGATATGCTGCTTGCAACCCTTCCCTGGAACTGTACTATGATCAAACTTCCCTGGATGAAAAAGATGATCCATGTGGAATGGTAAGTGAGTTGGTTAACAATCTGTAGATTTTGAGTCTTGATCGCAACAGTGGCTACGAATTGAGACAGTTGACCGCGGCAATGTTCATAGGGTGATTCAGCCCTGTGCACCAAAGCATATTGATCTGCAACTTCCGTTGCATCGAATTAGTGCGGCGTCAATTCGAAATCTCTGCAAATTGTTAGTATATTAAAACACGATGAAGCAAGAACATTTACGGAACGATAAAATGCGCTACTATGTCAGCTAAGAAATGGATTTGCCAAACCGATCGGTCCCATATTTATAACGAGGCCACTGATGATTATTTCTGTCCCCAGTGCCCGGCAAACGGCGATATTGGCATACTTATCCTTGAATCAGTTTCGCCATCACACGTTTCGCTAACCTCTCCTGTAAACGGTCAAAGATTTAATGAAGGCAGTACAATTACGATTGTTGTTGACGCGACGGTTGCAAATGGCAGTATTAGCCGGGTAGAAATTTATGACCGCGACAAAAAGATTGATGAAGCCACAACTCCACCATATACGTTCAATTACCAGAACGTTAGCCAGGGCGGTCATAGCCTTACTGCAAGGGTGTGGGATAGCAGGGGTGCGAGCGTAATTTCTGATGCAGTAAATGTGAGTGTTGTAAAGGTACCCGGAGAAGAAGTCGGGCTTAGTGTTATTCTAATGGATGCCTCGTCTTCTATGACCGACCCCGCATTCGAAGGCAGCCCGCTGACAAGGGTACGGCTGGTAGCAACCAGCGCGGCCCATGGCATCTTCGACCTGCAACGCATGCAGAACAATCCTAATGCTTATGTAGCCGCTTTTAAGTTCGACGATCGGGTTGAATTAATGTTTATGGAGTCGGTTGCTCACCTGATCAACAGGTTTGATAAAGACGTAAATAAGTTTTCCAACTATATCTACGATGAGCTATATAAAATGCAGCAGGGCACAGATATTAACCAGGCCCTGATGCATGCACACACTTTTGTAAGCAAGTTTCTTAGCCATGAGTTGTCCGACTTTCCAGTCAACAAATACAAGATCATGATGCAGCGTATACTCAAATACGCTTCTGCAGACTCTGTGTCCATTGCAAATATCCGGGTGCTTATTTATACAGATGGCATGCAGTACGACGCTATCGGCAGTAAGGTACTACGGTCGAACCCCTTTGTACAATACCCAATTGAGGGACTTAACCATGATATTGTAATCGGAGCTTTTTTTGGAAAGGAAAATGACGAAGGTTGTAAGGAATTAAAGAGCCTGTTGAGCAGGTGTCCTATCCATGATGAAGTGCAGTTTTTCCTTTTTGATGATCCGGGCAAAATCAGCAGCCTGAAATACCTGTTCCGTATGGCTTCCGGAGCTTCCGGTTTTTGTCCGAAGTGCCTGGAAAAAGAATTGAACAGGTAGTCGCTCTTATACCATCTTAAACTTACCGAAGGCTAGGTAATTGAAGCTCTCGTTCCTGCCTATCATCGGTCACCATGACTTGCTGGTTATTAGTTGTATCGTTATCGGTTGATAAACCTTCCCGAACCAACAGCTTCATTGCCGAAAAACGCGCAATGAGCAATTGGCTTGATAAACCTTCTCTCACCCCATTTGCAAGCTGAGCTTTTAAGACCTGGTACTGCTTGAATGCTTTACTGTAACACCTGAGCCGGTCATTTTAATTACAGCGCGCTCAGGAAAATGAAATGATAAACCTTGCATTTGCTATTGTATAAACGCGCTTACTTTCTTATATTTCATAGAGCGAAACAACAGCAGTTTTCGGCGCAGCTTATTTTGTACAACAAAATGGAATTTGCTGGTTTAATCAGGAAATTATTAGTGACTACTTATTTAATTATGTGGATTGGAGCCTGCCCGCTACGCAGTCAACCGTTCCCTTAGGCCTTTATTCAGCGGGCTTGTCCAACATAGTACAACCGGCCAACTCACTGAACAAACGCCTTAGTGAACAAGCCCCGTGGTAGAATGCTGGACCTTAAACACTTTGCTTAGCAAGCAGTAGTTGTCGCCAGACTGAACTGTTCCGTTCTGGTTGGCGAGGGGGCTTTGCAATTATCATGGTGATTTGCCGGGCACCAGGGATCGGAGTCGCCAGCACGAAAGCTTGTATTCAGCGTTCAAAATGCCCTGCCGTAGATGCCCATTAATTATGCAAACAATAGCAACATCGAAGGCTCGAAGCAAGTTGATTTTGCCGGTGATTGCTAACAATCCGATTGCCAAGCTGCAACGCACCGTACAACTGAACAATATGATCGAAGCATAGAATTCAAACAACCAGACTATCCAGAGATCTATTCAATCAAAAAACGAACAATTGCAAAATAAAACCACTGCGGCGCTGCAAAGACCTGCTGAAAACATCGGAAGCTACTTTACATGCGAAGTTTTGATGACTGCAGGTCCTAGAAAAAAATTTATGGATGATCCCGGCTCAGACATTGACCTTGGCGAAGATGTATGCGGGTTTATATCAACCTCCTCCGAAATACTCTCCTGGTTATTTGATGGTACGTCGGACCTCCACTGCCTTAAAAATCCGGCTAGTAATCGCGAGTATTTTTCAAGCCGGTTATTGGCACAGTGTCTCTCCAACACCCTAAAAAGAGCTTACCTGCAACAACCAGCAACTTCGCTGGATGAATTGGTAGCTTCAGCCATCTTAAAGGTCAGGGACGATTGGCGGGAGGTGCTGAATGGACTTCCCGAAGAGGAAAAAGATCTCCTTACCAGCAACATCAACAACAAGAATTTTCCTGAGTGTGCCGCTACCATCATGGCTGCACGATTTTCATTGGATGGGTCACTTTCTGTCTACCGGTCTGGTGATTCAAAAATGTTGCTGTTTGAGTCTGCCGGTAATAGTATCAATCATCTTGACACCAGCCTGGCTTCTAAAAATCCCGACAGCAACGACCGGATCTTTTTTCGAATGGTGCTCGACGCGGAAGGGGAGCTGGATATCGTATCAAATCAGCCCGACTATGAAGTTGTAAACCAGGAAGGAATAGGAACAATCATCTGCATGTCGGATGGGGTAGGGCTTTCGACGGAGATGTTGTTAAAGGAAGATTATGATCGTGATCCGCAAAAGGTTCGCGATGAAATTATTTATCAATCGCAGGGAACCCGCGATGACAAGGTGATCTGCTTTATTGAACTAAATAGGCGATAGTGTTCAATTGCATCTGCTTGCAAAAAAGAAACATTTTATTATCCAAAGCAACAACCGACAACAGTCATCATACTTTACTGACGTGCTTAAATTTTGACGGTCACATGGAAGTAATTATTAAAGAACGAACGTACCAATATACCTCCGACTACCCGGAGGGTTGGCATTTCTCTAAAGGTGATTACTTTAAGTTTCCTGTAGAAATTGGTATTCATAAGTGCTTTATCAAGCGTTTTAAAATTAAGTCGCCGGAAAATATTTCGGGTTGGAAGTTTCTTGAGCAGATCAGGGGTAAATACGCCGCCAATCTGCCAAGGGTTCACGACATTGTTTGTGAGCAGGAACTGGGTACCGACATTTACTATGTATTCTATGAATATATCGATGGGGAAACGCTGCATCATATCATTGGCATGCATGGTGAAATAAACCTTGAGCGACTTACCGACGATTTGTTCAATGCGCTACATTCCTTGCATCAAGCAGGATTCTGGTTTGCCGACTTCGATGAAAGAAACATTTTTTGCAACAGGCAACACAGCTTTTACCTTGTAGATATTGACAGTGTTCAACCATTAACCTTACGACCCGGAGCCGACATGTGGGGCAATCGTGACTATTGGGTACTTGTGCTTGAGTTTTACAAACGCATACTCGACAAACGGGCCATCGTGCCAGCCGATATCCCCGGCGACTGCCTGAACCACTTACAGGTAATTTTTCTATTGCTGCGACTCCGGATTTTTTACGCAAATAAAGAGCAGGAGTACAGGGAGCTGTTTAGCTTATTACCCGATTACCTCAATGAACTATCATCGCGTTTCAGGTCTTTGTTCGAAAACGCTTTAAGTGCACAATCAACAGCTGAATACCTAGATGATTTAAAACTACTGATAAGGCAGGAAATCTTACTGGCGCCTGAGTCACGCATGATCCGGTTATTAGCTGGTGATCCCCAAAGGGCTGTTCAACCCGTCATCCGGCTTTTTACGGTGCAGAATGCCGCAGAGAAAAATGACCACGATTATATTGTAATCAGAGACAATGCTTTTAGAATTACGTGGGATGTTGTAAATGCATCTAATATTGAATTGTACGAGGATGATGTATTGTATCGGCAGTTCACAAATGATGAGTCTTCAGTTGAAATTAAGTCCTCAGTTGCTCAGAAAGATGTGCTTCAATACACTTTGCTGGCCTCAGAGGGCAAGGCGAAAGTTACCAGTGAGCCAATAACTGTACATTTTCAATACAACACCCCGGTCATACACGACTTTGTATTGCGTCATGAGTCCGGCCGGGATAAAGATGCCTGGCTTGTTGAGAGTGAACAGCCATTTGAACTCGGGTGGAACGTTCAATTTGCATCCGACATCAAGCTTTTTAGAAACAGCGTTCTCATTAAAACAATGGTGCCAGCTGAAACAACAATTCAGCTGGCCGAAACGTATGATACCGATGAGTTGCCGGTTACCTTTGACCTGGTAATAGCCAACAAGGCCGGTGTAACTACAAGTGAGTCGGTTAAGGTAAAAGTAAAAAGACCAGCGCCCATAATTGTAGATTTTTATGCAGTTAACGCAAATAAGGGTACCCGGCAACGCGAATTTCAAAGTGGCGAAGCATTTTTGCTCCAATGGACGGTTTTAAATGCCCGTAACATCGATCTGTTTCGGAATGGTATTCCACACCGTTCATTAAAGCCATCTGAGACGGGGATTAACCTGGTAGAGCAACCAAAGGACCGGGATGTCAATACGGTTACTTACTTCATTAAAGCAAGCAACGATATTGAGGAAGTTCAAAGTAATGAGTTGCAGATCCGGATTGCTCGTCCTTCACCAGTTATTCGTTCGTTTAAAGCCAATAAAAAGCGGGTGCCTTCGGGAAAGCCAATTGTTTTTTCGTGGGAGGTAGAACATGCCAGTTCACTTACTGTTTACAGGAATGGCAACCATTACGTAAATCTCGAAGCTACCGGCAAACAGCTTGAACTTTCAGAAGAGCTCGCGGATGGGCATGATCAGACTTTCGAATACGCGCTTGTGGCGGGAAATCGGCTAACCAATATCAAGAGCGAGCCAGTCTTCGTAACAATTGAAGCGGCAAAGCCAAATACCTGGAAGCGCTACCTGCCGTATGCGGCTATCCTTTTGTTTCTGGTGTTGACTGGTGTATTCCTGAATAAGCTGTTCTCCGGGCGGACAGTTGATACTAAGGTTAGTCGAATCGAACCCGCTGCCATTTACGCCGATTCTTCTATCAGGATTATTGGTGGTGCGTTTTCACCCGACCAAAACATCAGGGTAGTTTTTGGCAGTACCCCGGGGGAGATAAGTTCCCGGTCGAAGAAGTTGTTGGTGGCAACAGTTCCTGGGATTAACAATGATCCTGCGCCCGACAGCGTCCGGGTAAATGTGTTCAATAAAGGGGATATCATTTTCTCAGCGGTGTTTCCCTTCATACCTTCCAACGACAAAACTAATGTTCCACTGCCCGGGACACTTGATGAGATCTGGGCAGGCGCATCTGGCACGTATCTGAGGCTTGACCTGAACCGAAAGGCAATTTTTATTGCTTCGGGTGCAAAGGAAACATTCAAACAGGAGAATATAGTGGATATTGAATTTCTGCGTTCTACCGCAACCTATAGGATAGCCACCCAATCGGTTGATGGCTTCCGATTATTGCAAATAAAAGATGTAGGCCCTGGGGGTTTTAGTCTGGCGGTATGTAATGGTTTTTTTAAGCGTATTGGAGAAGTTGAAAAAGCAAATTGCGTCAACTACCAGCAAATGCGTTTGTATTACGATAGTAAACCCGGGCTAATTTATTTGCCTGCCACCAATGCAGAAAAAACTGTCTTGCTCCACAATGATCAACAGCAAAAGCTGCAATCGATATTAGGTGCCGCGGAGAAGAATAAATTTGATGTAACAGTATTCAGGGCCAGCAAATTTCTTGATCCACCAAACAGTGAAATCATTACTGCAATGTTGCAACGATCCGGGAAAAAGCTTTCCATTAACCAGGTAAATACACCACAACTTTCATCTTCGAGCCCGTTCCAACGCAATTTTTTTACCATTGTTCCCACCCCCGCTTCCCCGGATCTTTCGAACGATAAGGCGGCCGATTGTAGTCGCACCTTTACTTCTTTAAACCAGGTCAGGCAGGCAGGCAGCCCTTTGCTTGTTTGTAAGCTTAATCTCGCCCGTATGGCGCTTACCAGCATTCCACGTGAGGTTTACAATTATAAAAACCTCAAGCTCCTGAACCTCGGCAAGAACCCTGTGCCGGAGACGGAAATTGCGGCTTTCAGGCAGGCAATGCCTGGCTGCACCGTGATCATTTTGCCAGCATCAACAACCCCACCCGATGTGCCGGTAGTCGCGGGAAGAAAAGATTTGGGTTATGTCTACTTCGACGCTTATAATGAGCTTGATGGAGCCGGAAAATCTAAGATCGACAGGCTTTCCAAATACCTGCTCGCAAATCCAAAAGCAAAAATTGAATTTCGCACAAATTGGAATCCTGGTAAGCCAGATGACATCACCCTGGCTGCAAACATTACTTTTCTAAAAAACTACCTTAAGTCGCAAGGCATAAGTTATACAAGTCCCCAGATTGATATCCAACTCGTATCAGATCCGAAATTGAAAAAAAACGTAAACGGCTTCCTTTTAACAGGTATTAGATTCACATCTGAATTCCAGGCAGCGAAATAATTGGTTATGAAAATAGTTGTTAAAGAAAGGCAGTATGAATTCGACCCGGAGTTTCCGCATGGCTGGACGAAATCATCCAATCACCATTACAAACCTGCTGTTGAAATAGGATCATATCAATGTTTTATTAAACGTTACCACCGGCAAACGGCAGAAAGCCTCCCGGGCTGGAATCTCCTGCTCCAATTGAAGGGGAAGTTTGAACCTAACCTGCCAAGGGTACAGGATGTGGTGCTGGATAGCACAAACGACGGAGATTTCTACTATGTCATCTACGATATGCTCCATGGAGACACACTAAGCCGGGTAATCGATAAAAACATTGAGGTTAACTTACAGAAGTTAACCGATGATATCATTAGTGCAATACTTTCGCTCGCAAAGAGAAATTATTATAACAACCCTTTTAGTGACGATGATATTTTCTACGACCGGAATCGAAACTTCTACATCACTGGCTTTGAAAATGCCAGTTCATCAAGCCCTGGGGTAACAGCAGGGCATGCCAAAAGCATCTACCGCCAACAAGTACTCCGTTTCTACCAAACAATTCTGCACGACGAACATGTCAGTGACAATGACTTAAATGGTGCCTCTGTCAACCTTCTGGAATTGGTTTTCCTGGTCATGCGTTTAAAAGTCTTTTATTCAAACAAACAATATGGTTATCATTCATCGGAGTTGCTCGCCAATCTTGCTTACTACCTTAATGAGACCTCTATCTATTTTAAAGACCTTTTCATCAAAGTAAAACAAAATGGTGCAACGTTTTTGAAGGCCGACGAGATAGGAATGCTTTCTGACCTTATCGTCGAGAAAATTGTAAATACAATTCACGTTCCCAGGTTGTCGGTGAGCCCACTCCAGGTCTTTACGGTTTCCGACTCTTCGGCGAAGCACCAGGACGATTTTATTGTTGAAAGCGGCAAGCCTTTTACCCTGCATTGGACATTGCACAATGCTGGAAAAGCTGAGCTATACAGAAATCACATGTTTTATAAGCTGTTCGGTCCGTCAGATAACGATGTAACGGTGAAAGAAAATTATGATGGTAAAGACAAGCGGGTTTCCTATACTTTAAAGGTGCCTGGAGAGTCGGGTGCACATGAGAAAACCTTAATGGTAATCGTAACGCCGTCGAAAAAGCCGGCTGCCGCTTATATCGAAAATCTTAGCATTAAAAACATTGAACCTGTAGATGGCGAGTATGTGGTTCCGGGCAACCAGGCGTTCGAATTGTCATGGAAAGCAGATGGTGCTGAAAGCGCAGAGTTATACCGGAACGGCATCGTGTACGAAGTGCTAAATCCAAAACAAAATTCGATTGTCTTAAGGGAAGGTTATGACGGTAAAGATAGAAAAGTGGAATATGCACTTCGTATAGCAAAAGGAGAGGACTTTGCCTCTGAACTGTTGAACGTCAAAGTTATCTCACCTGCCCGACGGGTTTTTATCGATCATTTCGAAGTAGTGAACTACCTGTCTAAAAACGGCGACAACTATATTGTAGTCAAAGGCAAACCTATAAAGCTTTCGTGGGTGGTAAGAAATGCTGAAACGGTAGAGTTGTTCAGGAATGAACAACTCTACCGGACCATTTCCCCGGGGACAAATACCATCGAGCTAAACGAAGCCAATGAGGTTACCGGAAAGATTGACTACACTTTGCAGGTCACAAATAGTGGCGAGGTAGAGATGAAATCGGTAGCGGTCAGTTTGAAACATCAGCCCTCGGCGATGCCAAAAATCAGCAGTTTCCTTGTAGATAATTTTGTGCGAAAGAACGATGACAATTACGCGGTGGATCTGTCTCAGCCTGTTCGGTTAACGTGGGAGATTGAGGGTGCCGATAAACTCGAGATCCACCGAAATGGAAGGCCCTGGAAGAAGGTTGCGCCTACTGCAAACCGGCTCGAAGTAATCGACAAATTCGAACCTGGTCAGAGTGCTATACGGTATGCTTTGCTCGCATCTGCTAATGGCAGCGAGGTTGCCCAAAAAGAGCTCTCCCTGGTGAATGGATCGCTTACCCAAAAAAAGCCACAGCGTGCCCGGAAGTTTCCTGTAGGATGGTTGTTACTGCTTTTCGTTGTGCTGCTTGCGGCTGTAGCAGCGATTTTTATTATCAGGCGACCTCCATCTGCGCCGGCATTTTCCGCGCTGAATGTCAACACAATCAGCAGGGGTCAGGTTATCGGGATTGCCGCAACCAACCTTTCGAAAGCTGATACTTCGGTTCAGGTGATGTTTAACCAGGTGCCCGCTGAACGCATCGATAAAACAGAAGACTCTCTACTTGTTACCGTGCCGGATCTCAACATCGACAATCTTCGTGTTGATGTAAATGTAGTTCTTAACGGAAAGACTTTCGACATTGCTAAAAACCTTGTCTACAAAGGTCAGCCTTTGACAACAAGTTGGTCCTTAATCCCGATTTCACGAACCCGGGTTTTCGAAAACGACACCATTGTTATCTATGGACAAAACATCCCATTCCGGGCTCTTGAACTTCGTTTCAACGACATTTCTGGTCAAATCTTATCAGGGCATAGCGACAGCATGAAAGTAGTCGTGCCGAAACTGCCCGCCGCTACTACTGAAGTTAACCTGGTTGCGCGGACAAATGACGAAACCATTATGCTCGCGGAACATGTCCCGTACAAAAAAGGGAACCCTGTTGTGGCAGCCATTATGCCGCTGCGCAAAGACAAAGTTGTTGCAAACCAGGTGATTACTATGTTCGGAAAAAATCTGCCAACCAGCCGCGGGGCAGTTCGGATTACCTTTAATGGTGTTCGGGCAGATTTGCTGACCGTTACAAAAGACCGGGTGCTTGCTCTTGTGCCTACACTGCCCGCGGGAACTACCCAGGTTAATATATTAGCTGCGCTCGAAGGGGTTGTTTTTACTGTAGCACAAAACATGCCTTATGAAGCTGCGGCAGCGCCGATACAGGAAAAGATCGTGCAGGTGCAACCATTAAGATTGTCAGCCCTTTCCGCTGGTCAAACCATTACCCTTTCCGGGGTCAATCTGCCTGCCGACGGTGGGGTAGAGGTGCACTTCAACGATTCACGCGGTAAGATTATCAGCCAAACGGCAGACAATATTACCGTTCAGGTTCCTTCACTTACAAACACGCAATCGGTAAGGGTTACTGTAACGGTTAACGGTAAAACCTTCCCGCTTGAGACGCTGGCGTATAACGGGCCAGCTACCCCAACCACGGTCATCAACCTGCGCGAACAAGTCACCGTTGTTCCAGCGTTTGACTCCAGGTTTCTTGGGGGTATAAATGATCTTAAAGTAACTGTAACAAACAAATCGTCTTTCACCATACTCCATGCTGTTGTAGAGGTATCATATCAACGGAAAAACGGTAAGGTGTTGAATACCGCCCAACTAACCTTCGACAATATTAAACCAAACAGCAGCCAGGAAAAAGATGGACCAAAACACGATAAGGGTGCAAAAGTCACAACACGGCTCATCTCTGTTTCTTCAAAAGAATTTGGAAACCAATAGCTTTTTCAATGCGGTCCGAAATGTTATACCGATAGCAGCTCACGCCTATGATTTTTTGGTTACCGGCAGATGTGCTTTCTCCGGCTCCGGTTGTGTCACTCACTTGTACGGCAACACCTTACTCGGCAGTAATTGCGCCAAAGGCAAAAGCAATGTAACCCTGGCGGCATAATGAAGTACGTCAGATACGAAATTCCGACTTGAACCAACTACAGGATTTCGATAACATGTTGTCCATTACGTGTGCTGAACAAGGGTTGATAAGGGGTTTTGTGCAGCAGGAGGTAATCCGTAAAGGCACGATATTCATGACGGGTTTTGGTAATCGTAAAAAAGTCGTCGAATATGATCAGGTCACCTTTGTTCAGATACGGATGTAAGTGAATAAGGGTAATTAGTGTGGCGTTGTACAGATCCACATCGATGTGAATGATTTTAGCCTGGTGCTTTTGTAAGTTGCCAACATATTGCGGCAGCGTTTCATGGATCAGTCCTACACGGAAATCAACCCTTGAATCATCAATATTCGGCACCTTGCCCTTTGCTGAAAAAGAACCTTTTTTTACCGATCCCCAATCTTCCGGCAAGCCAACAAATGTATCGAAGCCCACAAACCGGGAATGCTCGTTTTTATTTCCCCCAACCCATATAAAAAACGTTTCACCCCAAAATACGCCGAACTCCAGAAAAACAATTTCCTTGTTAGCGCCAACCTTTTCCGAAACAAGGTATTTGTGAAGGTCAATCCGGTCCCAATCCAGCTGCTTCGACTTGCTCTTGTTGTAATATCCCTCACTTTGAATCAGGTAGCCGAGGGAAATAAAAAATGATGAAAATTTATTGGTTCGGAATTTTGAGAAAACTTGGAATGCTGAATGGACAAGACTTTTACTTAAGGTTTTCATTGTTAGCGCGTTAGTGTCTTGAAAGATAGTAAAAATACTGTTTAACCTCGCTTATTGTAAACGTATAATTACTATAACAAGATTTCCGCTGTTTGGAAGGGGATATTTAAGTCAAATCAGCCGGCTCAAAAAGGTATCCCTGAGAAGAATCGGCGAACCCTAAACGAAGGACAAAAGCGCTCTTATTCTACTTGACATGTTTGTGGGCCTGTCAAAATGAAGCCCGGAGGAATTCCGGCGCAGTCGGGAGAGAAGGCTCCCAAAATGGGAAAGTTGTTGTAGGCAGCCTTTTAATTATGGAAGTTTCAAATTGGCTCAAAGCAATTCGGGAGTGTGCTAAGAAGTTACATCGACTTCTCCTCTTTTCGTAATTCCCTCCTGATCCCATTAAGCAGGTCATCATGATAAAGCGTTTTGTCGTCGCGGCTGAGCGCCTTTAACGATGCATACTGAACGATATTCAAAATTGATGCTCCGCTGATCTCGTGTGCCTCTGCAAGCTGCAACAGGTTGAGGCCCGGATGATGCTTGATTGATTGTGGCAACGATTGTTTCCAGAGTTTAAATCGCTCAAGTGAATTGGGCATCGGAAAATGCACAATTGAATGAAACCTCCGCAAAAAAGCTTCATCCATATTCGACTTATAATTTGAGGCAAGTATCAGTAGGCCTGAGAAATCTTCCACCCGTTGCAATAAAAAAGAAACTTCCTGGTTAGCGTACTTGTCGTGAGAGCTTTGCACGTTGGTACGTTTGCCAAACAACGCATCAGCTTCATCGAAAAATAGTATCCAATCCTTGTGTTCAGCACGGTCAAAAATCTTGCTTAGGTTTTTTTCGGTTTCACCAATATACTTCGAAACAATTTGCGACAGGTCCACCCGGTAAACGTCTTTCTCAAACTCTTTTCCCATTAGGCCGGCAGTAAGCGTTTTACCGGTACCTGGCGGACCGTGAAACAACACCCGATAACCCATATTGATCTTGCGGGAGAGGTTGGGATCAGCTTCAAGTACCTGGTGGTATTTAAACCACCGTTTTACATCTTCGATTTGTTCGGCAGTAAATGTGTGCAGCACGAGATCGTCCCAGTTCATCTTGGTAACGACGAGTTTGGCCGGGAAATCCGGACTAAACTTAGGTTTAACTTCGTTTCCGGTAAGCAGGTAGTTAACCCATTCGGGAGAAAGAATAATTCTTCCGCTCATCACCGGTTCTCCTTCTTTTACACCTTCAAGCCAGGTGATGTCATTCTGGTAAAAGAAGTGCTCATCTTTAAACATAGCCTCAACCGCAAGCCTTCGATCCAGATCACTGCCCGCGATGATAAATTGAGCCGTCTCACCTGTGGGTAGCAATCCACGATGACTTGTTCCTTTTACGCCGCCAATTCGGGAAAATCACCTCCATTAGGAAGGTGTTCAGCAATAATCGACTCAAAAAAGCTTGGCTGAACATGGGGTACCAGCGCAAGCATAAGTACAATCCATTCATCTGTTGTTTTAAGCTGCGGCAGGTAACGGGTGATTTCCTCCCTGATTAACGTGCCATTAAATGTTTCTGCTATCCAGCTATCTAAATCGAACTTCTTTTCGTTGAAGTGCACGTCCATTCTTTGCACAATGATTTGTCTCAATCCTGAGAGGGCGCTCTCCAATACGTGGGCACCAGGGGTCTTTTTAGGAAGCGCGTAAAGCATCAGAAAAGTTTATCGCATTAAGTTAATCATCACACTTGCACGGGATCTTAGGATTAAATGGATCCAGCCTTGCGCTTTTCTTATTTGCCGCAGCAGTTCGCTTTGCATTGATCCCGTCATGAACCGATTGAAGGTGAGCATCAAGACCGCTTTGGCACCCTTTGTACTTGTAGGGCGTTTTTATGGTGGCATTGTAGGTCTTGAAGGCATCAACATGTTGTTGCTCGTGTTTGGCCAGGGTGGTATTGATAAATTTTTCAACAGCGTTCGACTCGCATTCAGAAAGGCCGCCCGGAACTGCAGGAAGCGTCACCGTAGGATTGGCCTTGAACACCGATACGATTGTTCCCTTTGCGGATACACAATCGTCAGGGCAATCGGGGCATTTGGTTGAAGGAGTTGTTATGCCTGAGCTCGAAAACGAATCGGTATAGTTTGCGTCTGTTTGGGCCTGCACGCTTACTCCTTGGCAGGCAAAGTCAACCTGGTTTTTTGCATTCCTTGCCCTGCCCTGACTAGCGGTTGGTTTAATACCGCCTTTCGTTCTCGCCGCAGCGCTTTCGGCAGCGCGGCTTAGTACATCCATACCAAAACCTTTCTGTTGTACCACGTGGGTGAGTTCGTGTGCAAGCAATTTTTTTCCTTCTGCAGAATCCGGGTTGTATTGACCCTTATTAAAAACAACGTGATTGTCTACCGCATAGGCTTTTGCGCTAATGTCTTTGGCAGATTGTTCAGCTTCAGCACCGGTGTGTATGCGTACATGACTGAAATCGTGACCCATTCTTCTTTTGAAAAATTGTTGTGCTTCACCTGGTAAGCTGCTGCCCTTGCCATTTAGCGTTTTCAGGTATGAAGAGATATGCCCCGAGCCGGAAAGGGTTGAGCCTGCCTCTTTTTTGCTCACCTTGTCTTCCCGCTTTTCTTCCATTTTCATCACGGGCTTTTCTTCTTTTTGCTCATCAGCTTTCATTACCGGTTTGTCTTCCCGCTTTTCTTCCATCTTCATTATGGGCTTCTCTTCTTTTTTCTCCTCCATCTTCTGAACGCCCTTATCATCCTCTTTTTTCTCATCCTGTTTCTGAACGCTTTTATCTTCCTCCTTTTTTTCGTTCATCTTCATTACCGGCTTCTCTTCTTTTTTCTCCTCCATTTTCATCAAGGGCTTTTCTTCTTTTTTTTCTTCCTGCTTTTGCACCTTATTTTCTTCTTCCTTAGTGTCGCTCATTTTTTGCACCTTTTTTTCTTCGGCAGCGCAATGATCACATTTGCGCATAATGGGTTTAAAGAAGCTTTCATTCGATGGGCCGCTAAAAAACGTTTGCTCCTGCTGGTTATTCTTTTTAAACATTGCAGACTCCATGGAGCTCGAGCGGCTTCTCCGGTAACGGCGTGAGTAGGTTGTTTTCATAAAAATAATTTCTCTTCTTTTCAGAAAGTCTGTTACTCTCAAAGCGGCCAACCGGTAGCTTTGTCAACTATAATATATCATTGTTTCAGGGTTTATGCAAGTATTTACACCATTATGTTTGCTGCATGCTAATGGGTTTGTAAACTTCCTGCTCACCGGAGCGGGAGTTTGAGGAAGGGACGTAGTTTTTTTATGCCAGCGGCTGGTACTATGGGCATTATCGTTGCCCGCCCGGCTGCGCCAGTCGGACGGGCGTCGCAATCACTTCATTTGCAACGAACGTAGCAGCGGCGAATGAGTATTAAACTCATACGAAGGGAGATTAAGAGTTATAAAAGGAAACTGGCGATTAAATCATTGACTGAGCTCCTACCTAAGTTAATACTAGCTAATTTCATGTTAGTCATTCCACCTTGAAAAATCCAAACTCTTTTACCACCTTGTCGATTTCTTTGAAGAAGGTTTCTTCTACCTGGACAGATAGATGCAAAAACGGATAGCTTATATCTGAAATTGCACTGATATCGATGAATATAAATCTTTGCTCCAGTGTTGACGGATCGTCTATATAATTAGTTTCCCAACCTTGTATTATCCCGTTATCATATTGCTGGTTCAGCCATGCCTGAACTTTTAAAGCTGCTGAAATACAATCTTCTTTATTACCCATACTGGGTTTATGAAGGTATTCGCGTGCGAAATCGGAAGAATTCATAAACAAACTTTTAATCTTTCATTTCCGCGAGAACTGAGTCCATTTTACCAGTCACCAGACCATTTATTATATCTCTGGCTGTCGTTTCATCTTTGGGCACTATTATCTTCAATTTCAGTTTTTCTCCTGACCCATAAAATAAAGTTACGGGTTTCCCTTTAAGCTTATTGTCCTCTGCTCTTGAGGCTTGGTAAGTAACATCTTCGCCCAGAATATAACGTGTTCTCGACAAAATTACTTGCAACTTTCCAGCTTTGTCGACCATACGCCTAATTTCACCCCGCCCAGCATTTGCCGGGTTATTTTCTGCTCCTACGGCCTGTGCAATGTCTGTTTCAGCTTTAGCTGCGACTCCCTGACTGTGCATTGTTTGTTGCAATAGCAAAAAGCGAATGCTTAGATTTGGAAACTGCTCCAGTAATCTCGACCGCCGTAATTGATTTACGGCATCAAGTGTCGAACCACCGCCAACTACCGTTTCGGCTATAGATATCGTAATTTTTCTGTCGCTGTTATTCTCTGCCATCGTTCTAACTTCGGCAATTAAATTTTCAACTTCCTGGCTTTTATATCTAACCTTCCTTTTTCTCGGATCATCAGGATTAATTCGCTCCACATATTGGATAAACCGTGTTGTGGCACTAGAACTGCCGGATCTTTCACCAGATATTTGTTCCGTCAGCAAAGCTCCACCTCTTTCAATTCCAAGAATACCGACTGAACTTTCGGCCTCAGCTTTAAGGCGTTCAACAGCAGCACGATGTTCTGATATAAAGGGAACATAGATTGCCCCCTTGTATAATGCCCACCCTTTATTATTTCCACGAATTTGTTTAATCAGCTCTTGTTTATCACCTTCATTTCTTTCGATTTGGCTCTGCAGCCCGGCTAACCTAATTGCTGCTTCTGTGATTTCATGAATTTTTTCCTGATTTCCTGGCTGATTCTGTAAGCTTCCTTTATCTTGAACCTCATACTTCAATTCGACTGCTTGTTCTATTGGTGTTCCGGCATCCTCCTCAGGACTAGCGGTATAAACAAATTGGATTTTCGTTCCGACTTCCTTTGTTTTAAATGAGCTAAATACGGCGTGGTTTGATTTAACAGCAACTGCTACTTTACTTGCATCATCGTTTGTTATTTTACCTTCCTTTAGATATTTGTTTTGCTCCTGTTGCATAAAAAGCAAACCTGCATCGATCTTCGCCTGCTTTTCAGGACTGTGTTCTTCTTTTTTATCCTTGTCTTTTCCTCCGCTAAAGAGCCCTGCAACTTTCTTCACCAACGTCACCGCCTTATTGATCACCCAATCGATAGCCGCATTAATCGGTGCCTGTATCTTGGCGATGATCGCTTTAATCTTGTCGCTTATACCTCCGAGTCCGAGCAGGCTTGCCAGGAAGCTGATGGCTACCGGCAGTGCTTTGGCCAGCGCGTTTTCTACAGCCGTTGCAGCAACTCCGATACTTCCTTTTGCAATGGCTGTTACAGAGTCGATCACTGCATTTACCAGAGCCATGATCTGGCTGCCCCTCGTAACAAAGAACATGATCACATCATAGATCATCTTGCAGGCCTTGATAAAGGCTGATGCAGGATTAAGCATACTCACCAGCCAGGTTATGCCCGCAACCACTATCTTCTCTATCACAAAAGATTTAATGCCTTCGATCACCGTGTCTTTTAACTGCTCTACTTTTTCTTTGATAAACTTCCACAACCCGCCAATACCTTCATTTTTTAAAATGATAAAGATCTCTGCAGCTTTCTCAAGTCCTGACACGACCTTTTCGCCAACAATATTCACGGCTCTTGCCCTGATATTGGCATAGGTTAATCCAAGCACCTGCAAAATCAACGACATAATACCTTTTGCATCGAAGGTTGAAGGCATTTGTATACCTGCTTCTGCAAGCGCCCCGAACAGCCAGCCCATCAATCCATTCTTCAGGTGTGTGCCGATATTGCTTAAGAACCGCTGAATACCCTGCTTCACCCCGGCTACCAGGTTGCCCAAAAAGCCAATAGGATCTTCGATAATGAGCTCTATTGCTGCCGCCGCTCTTGCCAGTACGTTGAGCAGCATGTTCTTAAATTCGATAATCGCATCTATAACGTCTTTGATGGCGCCGATCGCCTTATCAACAAGGCCCTTGTTGGCCTCTTTCATCTCGGCAATCTTCTTATCTACATTCTCCAGTCCGGCTTTGTATTTAGCAGCTAGGCTATCAACCAGTTCGTTTTGTTTGTTATTGACATTTTGTTCCAGTTCGGTAAACTGCGACTGCACTTTGGCTGCCGCTTCCTTACCGATATTCTGCAGGTTTTTGGGCAGCTTCTCTACATATGCCTTGATCTCCTGCTTGCCTGCATTAATGCGTTTTTTTGCTGCATTTAGTTGTGATACCACCAGTTTGGCAACCCTGCTGATCACCACATCCATTTGCTGAACATACCGTTCTTTACCCCGCTTGTAAATGTCGTTAACTTCATCGGGCATACCCAGCAGGAGGTCAGCTGCCCAAAGCAACGAACCTCCGATCCGGTTTAAGTATCGGTCGACCTTGTAGCGGTGTACTTCGCGGTCAACATAGTCTTCAAAACTTTTGGTTGCTTCTGAAATCCCCTGGTCGAACATTGCGGCTACGTCGGTATCGAGCTTCGAAAGAATAGCCTCTACATCTGTTTTGGTGGCGGTAAACTTCTGTTCGATGTCGGCCGCTACTTTGGCCCTGTCTGCCTCGTCTTTGGCTTTTGCTTCCTGCTGTTTGCTCAGTACCCCGGCTGCTTTTTGTTTACGGGTGTTGACCATGGCGCCGAGCTGGCTTTTGCTTACCCCTGTGGCAGTGGCCTGTGCCGTTTTGATGATTCCCTTTTCGTCTTTCCTGAATTCCTGAGGTCTCTTTATGGCATCCTGCTGCGCCTCTTTTTTGCTGGCAACGGCGCTGGTGAAGGAAGGCTCGTTGGATTTATTGAGCTGCTTTTCGGTGACCTTCGCATCGGTCATTTGTTTGTCGAGCGACTGGCTTTCTTTCTGGAGTGAAACGTCTTCAGCGGGCACGGGTTTGGGTGCCGCCTGTTCGCCGCTGATGGGTGGTGCGGTCACATCCTTTTCGGTGGCAGGAGCAGGACCCACTTCTTTTCCCTGCTCATTGCCCGGGGCGGGTGCTTCTTTTACTTTCCCCTCGATACTTCCTGCAGCTTTGGTTTTTTCGCTGCTTACCTGTGCAGTAGCATCGCCCTTAACCGCAGCTGCACCGTTGTTTGCTTTAAAGTTTTCGGCTTCCTTGAGGGTGTTGAGCTGAAGTGCTGCAATTTTTGCGCGTAATGCAGCTTTGAACTTGCCTTCGTCGAAAGTGCCGGCGGGTTGCTGATCCATCTCGGCAACCTTCTTATTCTTGGCCTTACTTTCTTTTTCGTTGGGTGGCGGTTTTGCAGCCGTTTGCGCGTCTTTTACTTTTTTGGCTGTAGGCTCATGTTTTTTAGCCTGCTGCGCAGTGGTTTTTACCTTGCTGACAACACCCTTGAATGCAGGGTCGGCAAGTGGAGAACTCATCCGCTTTAACTGGATGATGGGAGAGAAGCGGGATATTTTGGGAAGAAGGTTTGCGCCATTGTCACTCCGGGTTGGAGGTAAAACATTTTGCTTCTGGTATAAGCCAGGCTGCTGGTCTGGCTGGGATTCCTCTTCTGCTTTGTTGAGTTCGCGCCCTTGTGCTTCGTTGGGTACAGCCGGTCTTGCAGACGGAGACAAGGTGATGTGACCCTTTGCATCAACAACGGTGTTGCCAAGGGCTGGTGTTAACTGAACAAGAGCGGTGGGGTGTTTTGGATCGGCTGAGTTGCCTTGACTTTCGTCTTTGTTGTTTAAAGCGTTATTGGCCGGATGGATGCTTGCCAGGTGATTGCTGTGAGCCGAAGGTGGCGGCTTGCTTTGCAGGTGTTGATCGCCTTTGCGGCGGATGTGTTTTTTAGCGACTGCAGCAGGTGAGCTAGTTGTTTTACTCGCACCCTGTTGTATGGTATGCGTTAGTTCATGGGCAAGCAGGGAACGCCCCGAAGTAGAATCGGGAGAGAACTTGCCGCTGTTGAAGTAAATATCGTTGCCATGCGCAAAGGCATGCGCCTGCACGCTCCGGCTCAGGCCAGCTGCGCGGTCGTCAGTATGAATGCGAACCCCGCTAAAGTCGGCCCCAAAACGTTGCTCCATAAAGGCTTTGGTATCGCCGGGCAATGCACTGCCACCACCTTTGGTGGATTGGAGTGTATGCTCGAACTGGGGGGAAGTAGCCGGTGGTCCCCGTCCGCTCTGCCGTTGGATATCTGAAGAATATAAGGCTATGTTCTTTTTGTTTATGGGTTTGCCCGCAGTAGCGGAAACAGGGTCATCTACTCCGGATTTTGCATGGTCGTAATCACCTTTCGTTGCCGTTATTTTTGCCTGCACTTTCTCTGCAGACGCGCATTTGCGTTGTATTGCGGGCCCGATCTCCTGCCGTGCCTTGGGTTCCTCCTCTTCTTTCTTCTGGAGCTTTTCACCGTTCGTTTCCTTGGGTGAGGCCATCAAAGGATCGGGCATGGTCATCACCTTATCGGCAACGGCATCGGCTTCTTTTTCCTGGGGATCGTCGGGAGTACTTACCGTTAATTTGGCCTGTATGGGAGAACCAAAAAAGTGGGGTTGTTTTGTGTTGCCGAAAAATGTTTCTTCACCTGCCTTCTTAAAAAAGCTATTCCCTGCAGCTTTTTGCTGGATTGCAGGAGTGCTTTTTAAAGTTTTATCGGCAGATGAAAACATACAATAGCGTATTCCGGGAAATGTTACGTTTAAATATAAAAAAGGTAGAGCACAATTGCAACCCGTTGACTGCACCTTCGCTCCACCTCATCCAGGGCAAAGCGCTGGTACCATTATGCAGCACGGCGATGTTCCAAGCTCGTCTGGTAATTCACCATGTTATTGATAAATCAGCAATCAATGTCGTTTACTTAAGAGAATTCTTTGGTGACCAGCTGTGGGAATTTTATTTGCCATCGTTGCCCGCCCGGATGAACCCTGTTCGGACGCCCGCCCGGATGAACCGGTTCGGACGGGGGTGTCACTCCCTTGTACCGTATCTCTTTATTCACCAATTGCTGCCACTCACCTTAAGTAAACGACATCGAATCAGCAGTGATCCTTTATTGGACGGTCATATGATTCTAGTTTTTTCTTCCGTTTCAAATTGCTTTCCTGAAAATGATTTTAAGTACTGGTATATCACGAAGAACGTTTTATGAAGAAAGTCTGTTAAGCGTTGCTGAGCTCCTTTGCAATCGCAAGAACATGCTCTTCATCGGTGCCGCAGCAGCCACCAAAAACGTTTAGTTGTTGAAATGCTTCTCTCAGCCTTCGATGCTCACCAGCAAATTCCTCCGGGTTCCCCCTGTCCAGTGCTGTTGCCTCATCCAGTTCAGCATGACTTTTACAGGAAGCATTTGCCCGAAGACCCCGAATTCGGTTCACCCAATGCTCATTTTTTCCAGTTTTCAATTCTTCCGAAAAATGACTGGGGTGGGCACAATTAAGCATATAATAGATAGGAGGCTGCAAAGTGTTTTTGTCCACAAGTTCAATAGCTTCCTTCAGGCGCATACCGGTTGGAAGCCTGCCATTGGTTTCTACTGTAAAAGAAATTACAACCGGGAGATCATGAGCCGCAGCTGCCCTTGCAATACCAATCGCTTCTTCTGCATAGTTCATGGTAATCGCCGAAATCATATCGACAGCGGTCTCGCTGAAAACGTTGATTTGTGCTGAATGATATTCCTGCGCTTCGTCAGCCGTCATCGACGTTCCTGGTATATAACCATCACCCCTCGGCCCAACACAACCACTGAGAACAATATCGGGTACGAAGTTTTCATATTCTTCTTTGAGCTCAACAAGGAGTTGGATCGCTCTTTTATTCAACGTGAAAAGATCCGCTTCCGGGTAACCTAACTTTTTGATCCAGTCGGGACTTGCCCGCCAGGTAGGGCTCTCTAATATGAAACCCGCACCGTAGTCCCTGGCGATAGCCAGGTAACGGCGATAGTAATTCCTGATGGCTTCAAACCCCTCTTCGTCCTTCAATAAGTCGAAGGCAGCAAAATGCGGCAGGTCATAACCTTCCAGGAAAACCAATGTTGTTTCCAATCCGCCATCGGTTAAGAATAATTTAGCGGACGTATTTGGCAGAACCTTGGCACGTAACGTCATAATAAAGGTTTTTACATTATATATCCAGCCTCAGCTATCAGTATACCCTGGTTAATCGTCGTCCCGCTTTGCTGAAGCGGTCGTAGCGCTGGGCCATATTACAGAGCACATGGCTTATTGCTTTTGACAATTGATGCTAATAAAGATGATGTGCGCTGTACTAAATGACGGGTTATTTCAAATTCAATTTTAGCCAGTAAGCATCTTGTTATCACTCCGTTATTGTAAGCTCATTATTTATGGTAGTAGTCACCGTTGGTATGGTGTCGCTTCCGTTACTGCCGCTATGAAAATATACAGCTGGAACGGAGCGTCGCAACCGGGGCCTCATCGTCGTACAAATGCCGGTCAACAAAAAATCATTAGTTGGTCAGTAGTTCAGGCGCACCTCAGCACACAGGTAATCGTAATCATCCTGGTGGTGTTTGGCGAGCCTGTTAACAGGGGGATTTGGTAATGGAAAAATTTTGAAATCCCTGGTGTTAAAATCAAGCTTCAGCGTTTTGATGATGTTTTGCGACAAAGGCATAGGCCTTTTGGAAACGAAGTCGTCGCCCAATAAACCGAACTCATAGCCATCTTCGTTGATGTCGGTAATTCGATCGGCGCGTCCGTCTTTCCTGATGTATTTCCAAAGCACCCGCCGATTGGCAAAGTGTACCTGGTAGCGGCGTTGCAATATCTTTTCTTCGTTTGACAACAAGGCGTACGGATCCTGTTCGGGAAGGTGATTGAATAGCTCGACTATGGCAAACGCATTACTCTGCGTTAAAGACCGGTCAACATACACGTTGCGCGCTTCCTTATTTACCTGGATCCTGTATTGTGCCGGTGGCAGGGAACTGAGATCTACCGGGATTTTGTTTAGGGGGCCGTCGAATGAGACCCGTTTATTCAAAATCTCCACATCGTAATCCGGTTGCTCAGGGTCGTAGTTAAAAGCAAAAATTTTTATATCGGCCTTTTGTACAGCATCGGGCAGGGCAAAGGAATAGCTGCCATTGCTATAGTCAATACGGTCGTTTGCGGTAGGGTATTGCAAATGCCCGGAGCCACTAAACGACCATATCGAAGGATCGTCAAGCTCGTTGCTGTGGGCGGGAGTGGTAGTGGCAAGGGTTTGGTAAAGTAATTTGGTATCCGGGTGCTTTACGAACGTTCCTGCTTCGTAAGTCTCGCCGGTTACAAAATCCAGGGCCATACTTGCAGGGCGGCTTTCACCTTTTGACACCCACGATAATGCATCGTGTAGCTGGGCTTTCTTTTTTGGTGTATGTTTCTTCAGGCATTCGTAAACCGTTCCGGTAACAGGATCCGCAACCAGGTCGCCGGGAAAATACAATGTACCATTCGCATAAGCCGGAACAGGGGCACTCAGGTATAAGGGTCCATTACCTGCGAGATTGCTGAAATAATATTTGCTGTTAGACCCGGAAGAGAGCGCGGTATTTGTGTAGTTTAGAAATTCAGGATTGTTAAGTCTTAAATAAAACCGGAACCTTGATTGCTGAAACAACTTGCGATATAACTTTTCGTGCGGACCGTTCATAAAAGGTTCCTGAACTTCGTTCACCTTAATAAATGCAACAAGTCCGTTGGGCTTTTTTCGCCACTGGATGTTCAGCCTTTTTGCGAGTTCGATACAATCCGGAGTAGGCACGAATTCAAAGTCGGGACACGCTGCAGTAAGATAATACTCGTGAAATAGGTCAATACTAAAAAATGTATCGTAATTACTGTTCATCATCTTACATTAATTGTTCGCATGACTGTTCACTACCACCCTGGAGATCGGATCAGCCTGCAGGCCCGGAGTGTCGTCGTCTATGCTAACCATACGCACCTTATACAACACCGAGGGTAAGTACTTGCCACCCAGGATAGCCCAGAGGTGATTAACCTGTTCCGAGTTCATCGACACCATTTCGAATACCAGTTTTTCGATCTTTGCATCCAGAGACAAGCCATTATCAGGCGGGGTATTTTTGTGGTCAATCAGGTTTCGCGACTGAAAAAACTGGATGAGCAAGGACAAGTATTGAAGCGCGGTATCGTAAGAGGTATGGTTAACTGCGAAGAGGCAATAGAGGTTCAGAAACATTCGTGGGTTGCGGTATTCCATTTTATCATTTACCCGCACGAAGTTGTTTGGTGATTTAGCAAGCCTTTCTTCTTCGAGGTTAACAAGGGTTAAGATGCACGGTGCGGAGATGGACTCTGATCTTGACCCGGAAGCATCTGACTCTTGTACCCTGGCAATATTGCCGGTGGCCACTCGTTTTGTCGACGATGGATCGCGATCGGGATCGAGCTTACGAACAATATATTTGTTGGCCTCGTTGGCCATTATTTTTAACGCATTATCGATCATTTGCTACAGTTAAGCAGAAGGGTGAAATGCTACTTCTTAAATGTAAAAATTATAATGGTCGAATGCAAGTACTGGGGAAATTGAGAGACTAAATATTTCAACCTGCTGGTGCAATCACAACCCTAGTCATCATTTTACCCGCAGGTAGACAGTGACGTTGGCGTTAGGTCATTAACGTATTTCCGCCGATAAACGGAGCATAAAAAGGGTAGGGGTTCGGAGGCGGCTCCGATCGAAAAGCGGGTTTACACACCAGTTAATAACAAACGTTGTTTGCGTCAGTAGGTATATCAGTTTATTATAATGCCTGTTTTATCACGAAAAGGGGAAATGCCATAACGTAGTTGCTGCCGCCACAAAACCCAAAATCTGCCGCCTGGGAAATTACTTCAAGTTTAAAGTAAAGCTGACCGTTTTCAAAGAAAAGGTTGACATGGTACAGCCCCAGAAAAGGGTAAAAAAACAAAAGACTGGGTAGTTTAACACCCAGTCTTTCTGTTTTGTTGTTTATGACTTATGCGGTTGGATCTAGCAAAGCTTCTAACTTATTATCAACGAAGAATTTTTCGCGATGCGCCTGGAAAGCTTCAGCAAGCTCACTAACAATCTCAACACTTGATGCAACCTCTTCGTGAAGGTCGGGGAGTCTTTGATTGAGTAAATCAACATCCAGGGTGATATTGTCTGCTTCGATTTGAGCTACTTTTTTTAAAACAGCAGTTTGGCTGTTTTTAAGATCTTCCAGTTCTCTCACGATTTTATCCATGAGGTCTAGTTTCTGTAATTTTTCCACGGTCTGTAATTGAGTATTAAAATAGTTATAACAACCTTATTGAACAACAATCATGCGGCGAAAGCCATGTTTAAAGCATTACTCCTACTCGGCTGATATTCCACTGCAGTACCAGCGGCACTTAAGCCTTGTTGCCCAAACAACCCGTTTCGACAAGCTTTAGAGTGAATATTTCAGTTCACATTATTATCGTATGTGTAATGCACCTTGTGTAACAGGATGACTGCTCCCCCCAACAAAACTTCTGCTAGTCACCGGCAATTGCACGCCCTACATTTTCTCATTCGGGAAATCATCAATAAAGCCTTTTCAATGCCAAACCCATCCGCCTTCGATATTATCATTACCATAGATCCGGTATAATCGCCCGGTAGGCATGCAACGTTCTGCTCTACACAAGCACACGGGCAGGTTTGCAACCGGTCCATTACCCAAACCCCGCTGTTCGCTACAAATTCAAACGGTTTATTTATTCTCAATAAGGGTTAAAATCCGGTAAAAAATAAATTGTAAATACATTTGAAACGGTTGAGAGAACATTTATATTTGTATTCAACAAGGTTGAACGGCAATAAACACAAGCGGAAATTCTTAAACTTTGTTTCATGGGTAACGGACTGGAACTTGAAGAACATGTTGGCAAACTCGACATCGGCGACAGGATTAGGATATTGCGGATACGGCAAAAACGAACCCTCCAGGAGATTGCGGATGCAAGTGAGCTTTCGAGGAGCATGATTTCAAAAATAGAAAACAACAAAACAGTTCCTTCTGTCGCAGCCCTGGTTAAAATTGCAAAGTCTTTGGGTACAAACATTTCAAGTCTGCTTGAACATGATGGATGGCTGAATGCAATTTTTACCCCGATGGAAAAGGCGGAAGAAAGCCTTACGGCGACCGATAAAGGATATGCCATTTATCCTTTTGCTTCGGAGTACCATGCCAAGAAAATGCAGCCGTTCCTGTTTGTTGCAAAGAAAGGAGAGGTCAGGCCGCACGAACTTTCGCACGAAGGCGAAGAATTTATTTATATCATCAGGGGTGCGCTAAAAATGCAGGTTGGGGAAAGAGAATACCTGATGCGAAAAGGCGATAGTCTTTATTTTAATTCGTTACAAAAACACGGGATTCTGCCTGTAACCGACGAAGTGGCTTACCTCGATATCTTCATATAAACACGGGATCACCAGGGATTTTATTTGTTACCTAACGTGCCATAACATGCGCTTGCCTGCATACTGTATCGCCTGCCTTTTGCTGCTGCTAACAAGTACAGCCAATGGCAATCCCGCTAAGCTGGCGAGAACAATGAAGATGCAGATGCCTGAACCCGGCGCATACGAAATGGTTGTTAAAGGTAAAAAGGTGGGTTTATTTGTGCTCCGCAATAACAAGGTTCAGCTTGGTATTACCAACCTGGGTGCAAGAATAGTAAGCCTTATTGTGCCCGATCGAAATGGCACTGCTACAGACATCGTCTTAGGCTTCGATAGCGTCGCCACTTATCTTAAAAAAGACAAACAATACTTTGGCGCAACGGTGGGCAGGTTTGCAAACCGGATTGCGCGCGGAAAGTTTACCCTCGACGGAGTTGCCTACCAACTTGATGTTAACAATGGTCCGAACGCATTACATGGCGGTAGAGAGGGGTTCTTCAACCAACCCTGGACCGTAGATACCCTAACGCAACAATATATCTCCCTAACATATATATCCCGTGATGGTGAGCAGGGCTACCCCGGCACACTAAATACCCGAATGAGCTACCGGCTGACCAACGAAAACGCCGTGGAGATCAGCTACTATGCCACAACGGATAAAAAAACAATCATCAACCTCACCAACCACGCCTTTTACAATCTTAATGGTGCCGGAACCTCAACGATAGTCGATCATATTATAAACATCAATGCGTCGGCATTTACACCCATCGACTCCACATCGATCCCAACTGGTGAGATCAGGAGTGTTTCGGGAACAGCCTTCGACCTGAGGGTTCCGGTTAACCTGGGTGACCGCCTGCAGCAACAAGACGAGCAGTTACAAATAGCAAAGGGTTTCGACCACAACTTTGTTTTAGATCGCCAACCCAGCGGAGGCTACGCAGCAAGGGTTGTTGCGCCAAAAACCGGCATCACGCTAACGGTAAACACCACAGAACCCGGTATGCAGTTTTACGACGGTCATAAGCTTAATCCGGGTGATCGCGATGGCAAGGGTGGTGTAGCTTACCCGGCATTGTCGGGATTTTGCCTCGAAACTCAGCACTACCCCGATGCGCCAAACCACCCTAATTTTCCATCAACCATTTTAGAACCGGGAACCCGCTTTTTCAGCAGAACCATATATACGTTTGGAACAGATCGATAGATAACACAGCCAGGAACTTTGTATTACCGGTATAAACATTTATACCGGTAGCAGACACCTATTTCTTCATTCCTGTAAACACCACCATCCATTACTATGGCCAAAAAATTTTTTTCTCGCTTGCTTCTGCTAACTCCATTGCTTTCCCTGCACGTGTGTGTACATGCGCAAACCATTACTGCAGCAGGACAACCTGCCCAGCTCGATGTACGCAAGGCCGGCGAAAATAGTATCCGTATCACGCTTAAGCCGGTAAGCTACCAGCAACCATTTCCATTTAGTCCTGCCGTAGTGGAACGCGACTACGGCTCACCCTCCATCAGCATTCGCGACCTCAGTAAAGCGGTCAAACGGAAAGTTGGTAACCTAAACGTAGAAGTACAGAAGGATCCTATGCGGGTAATCGTCACCAACGCGAAAAATCAACCCGTACAGGAGCTAACATTCGATGGCGACGGCAACCTGCTTTTTAGTACCTATGGCCAGCCGGTATTGGGCTTGGGCGAAGGAGGTCCCAAGCCGGAACGCGGTTCCAACTGGCGCGCCGCACCCATCCAGTTCGATCGCAGGGGTATGCTCGATAGCATGCAACCACGCTGGCAAAGTGATGCTTATGGTTCGCGGAACCCTGTAGCCATGCTTGTTGGCACGTCGGGCTGGGGCGTGTTTGTTGCCTCGCCATGGGTGTTGGTCGACCTTCAGGACGCAGAAAAGGGCAAGTTCATTCCATGGAAACCCATCGGCGTCACCAATACACCCCAAACCCAACGTAACCAGGGGCTAAATCAAGGCAAGGGATTGCCCCCGATCGATAAAATTGTGCCGGGTTTGTTCGACGTCTTCGTTTTCGATAGCCATGAACCCTTGCAGTTCATGAAAGACTTTTCGGTAATCACCGGCCCGGCTGCAATGCCGCCCAAATGGGCACTGGGGTATATGCAATCGCACCGTACCCTCATCGACGAAAACCAGATGATCGGGATTGTAGACACCTTCCGTAACAAGAAGATTCCTGTAGATGCCGTCATCTATCTCGGAACCGGTTTCGCACCGGTTGGTTGGAACAAAATGCAGCCCTCATTCGACTTTCACCCGGATGTTTTTAAACGCGACCCGAAAGCCTTTATGGATGATATGCATAAGCGTAATGTAAAGGTGGTATTGCATATGGTGCCATGGGACCGCGACAAATTACCAACCCTGCAGGGTACTATTCCACCAAAGCCAGGTGAGGTGGTCGACCAGACACATATCAAGAACTACTGGCAGCAACACCAGCCACTAATCGATAAGGGGGTCGATGCCTTCTGGCCTGATGAAGGCGATTGGTTCAACCTGCATGAACGCATCAAACGACACCAGTTGTATTACCAGGGTCACCTGTCTTCACAACCGAATGTGCGCCCCTGGAGCCTTCAACGCAACGGCTATCCCGGCATAGCGCAATGGGGTGGATGGGTATGGTCGGGTGATACTGAGTCCTCCTGGAAAACGCTGGAGGGGCAGGTTGCGGTTGGCATCAACTATTCACTCAGCATTGGCCCATACTGGGGCTCAGATATCGGTGGCTTCTACTCCAATGCCGAGCTTACCGGCGAACTCTATGCACGTTGGTACCAGTTTGCAGCATTTTGCGGATCATTCCGCTCGCATGGCCGTACCTGGAGAACACGACTGCCATGGGGTTGGGGCCTGAGTTATATGGGGCCAAGCGAAGACCGGGTTCCGCCTCTTGAGTCGGAGTTGAACAACCCCGCGATTGAACCCATTGCCCGTAAGTACGACGAGCTGCACTATCAATTATTGCCCTATACCTATACACTCGCATGGGAAGCAAGAAACACGGGTTTGCCCCTCATGCGAGCCATGTGGCTGCATTATCCCAACGATGAAAAAGTTCGCAACCTGGGCACACAATACCTGTGGGGCCGCGACCTGATCGTTGCACCTGTTTTCGAAAAAGGCGCGTCGAACCGCGACGTATACCTACCGCAGGGCGACTGGTACGACTGGTGGACAAATACAAAAGAAAGCGGGGGTAAATCGGTTAGTAAAAAGGTTGATCTCGCTACCATGCCCATTTACGTTCGGGCAGGAGCGATCATTCCATTTGATCCCGTTCGCCAGCATGTCAACGAAGTGGTTGATCAGCCAACCACATTGCGGATATACCAGGGCGCAAATGGCAATTACACACTTTATGAAGACGATGGCATAAGCCAGGATTATCTGAAGAATATCGCAACAATAACCAACATTACCTGGAACGATGCGGGTAAACAGCTCGTAATAAAACCGGCGGGAAACGGAAAAATGTCAACCGGCGATCGGAAGTTTAAAGTTGAACTGATACCATCCGGCATAACCAAAGAAGTAAACTATAACGGGAAATCAATGAACGTACAATTGTAAACAGGACTATGCAAACCTGCTGAGCTGAACATCATTGGTGCTTTTTTTGGTGACCGGCAGAAGATCATTGAAGAGGCATCGTTGCCACGCTCGGTTCATCTGGTAGTATCCTATGGCAGCACTGGTTTCAGCTATGGTGGGTTTCGCTAATCGCAGGCAGCATCCATGGCGGGGTTTAGTAGTAGCATGTATTACAGGGGAAGCAACATGAGTGCAATTGTTTTCGACGATTGAATTTGATAACTGATGAATCAACGAATGACGATCTGCCCGAGCCGACACTGCCAATGGATTAGCCAAACGACTAAGCATCATGCTATGGAAAAGGTTCTTGCAACGCCAGGAGGAAGGAGCGGTCATCTTATTCTGGCATTGGTCATCGACGTCAACAATTCCTATTTCTATAATCCAACTTTTTACCAATAAAACTTTAGGTTATGAATAAGTTCAGGCTGCTGATAACTGTGGCTGTTTGTTTGTTCGTAAACTGCATACAAACGTTTGCCAAACGTGAACCTGCTCCTTTTTTCAAATCCATTACCGGTGTAATTACGGATGCGCAAACAAAGGAGCCGCTTGCGGGTGCATCAGTTGTGGTTAAGAATACCACGATTGGAACAACAACCGATGCCAACGGAAGGTTTACATTGAATGTTGACGATGGCAGTGTCACCGTAATTGTATCATATGCTTCCTACATTCAACAGGAAATTGACGTCAGGGATCAAAGTAGTTTACAGGTTGCACTTAGCAAATCTGTTACAAACCTCGACGACGTAGTGGTGATTGGTTATGGTACCCAAAAGAAAGGCGATGTCACCAGTGCAATTGCCAGTGTTAAATCGGAGAACTTCGTTAAGGGCGCAGTACGAGATGCCGCTCAGTTAATCCAGGGTAAAGTAGCAGGCTTGTCGGTTTCCACCCCTTCCGGCGATCCAACTGCCGGAACCCAAATTCAGCTTCGTGGTATAACAACCCTGAAGGCTTCTACCGAGCCGCTGGTTTTAATTGATGGAATACCCGGATCATTAAATTCTGTTGCGCCTGAAGATATCGAGTCGATCGACGTGCTGAAAGACGGATCTGCTGCTGCGATTTATGGAACACGCGGTACAAATGGTGTCATCCTGATTACTACCCGAAAGTTACACGGCGAAGCACGTTCATCGCTTGACTACAATGCATATGTTGGTGTGCAGCAGATCGCACGGCGTCCCGATTTTCTTACCGCCTCCGATTATCGCAAATACATTGCTGAAGGAATCAAGTTCGTGGATTATGGAGGCGATACTGACTGGTTTAAAGAAATTACCCGAACCCCGGTAAGTCATACCCATAACCTCACCTGGCAGGGTGGAACCCGTACCACCAACTTTACCGCATCATTGAATTACCGTAATTGGGAGGGCATATTTCTTAAATCCGATAACCGGCAGTTGACGGGCCGTGTCGACCTGAACCATTCCATGCTGGACGGCAAGGTGAAGTTCAATCTAAACGTGGTGAGCAGAACACAAAAGTTCTGGACCGGTGGTAACGGCAACAGCTTCAACAATTATGTGTACCGGATGTCGCTGATCCGTAACCCGACCGATAGCGTCAGAACGGCTTTGGGAGCATGGCAGGAGCGGAGTGTGTTGGAGTACGATAACCCGGTAGCTTACCTGCAGGAAACAGATGGCCAGAGCACCCAAAACGAACTTCGGCTCAATGGTAATGTAACGGTTACGCCAATAAAAGACCTTCGATTAAAACTACTCGTCTCTAATGTGCAGCGAAATATTTTAAATGGTTTTTCGCAAACAAAGCAACACGTTTCTACCACCAAAAGTGGATTGAATGGGTTTGCAGCACGTAGTACCATCGCAACAAAAGACGATATGGTGGAACTGACTGCCGACTATTCCAAAACTTTACGCGATCACAAATTCACCATCCTTGTGGGCGGAAGTTCCCAAACCTTCTTCACCGAAAACTATGCGGTGCAAAACTGGGATTTTCCAACAGACGTGTATTCGTACAACCGGCTCGAGAATGGTTATGCATTAGGTCGCGGCGAAGCGGTTATGAACAGCAGCGCCGGAACCTGGACCCTGATCGGGTTCTTTTCCAGGCTTAACTATGCTTACCGCGATAAGTACCTCGCAATGGTGAGCGTTCGCCAGGAGGGCTCTTCAAAATTTGGCGGCAATAACAAGTGGGGCAACTTCCCCGCTGCGTCCTTTGGCTGGCGGGTAAACAAGGAGTCATTTATGAAAAATGTACATTTTGTAAACGACTTAAAGTTCAGGGCTGGTTATGGTGTTACGGGAATTTCACCTACTGACAACTACCTGCCTTTGCCGGGTTTGAATTATGGTAACCGTGTCCTTGTTAATGGTGTATGGGTACAGTCGCTCGCTCCCTCCCGTAATCCTAACCCCAACCTTCGCTGGGAACGCAAAGAAGAGTACAACTTTGGTCTCGACTTCTCCCTGTTTAAGAACCGTATCAACGGTAGTATCGATGCTTATCGCAGGCTCACCAAAGATATGTTGTGGGACTACCAGGTGCCTGTGCCACCATATGCCATCAGTACCATTACGGCAAATGTGGGTAGCATACAAAACCAGGGGGTTGAGCTCATCCTGAATTTCAACGCAGTTCAGTCTAAAGATTTCGAATGGACCACCAGTGTGAACTTTTCTACTAATACCAACAAGCTGGTCTCCTTATCCAACGAGCAATTTAAAACCACCAACGACTTCTTCGACGAAGGCGCAACAGGTGCCCCCATCCAGGTCTCAACGCACCGGGTAAAAATAGGCGGACCAATAGGCGACTTTTTTGGTTACAAGTCTGTTGACATCGACGACCAGGGAAAATGGATCATTGAAGATGGAACCGGGAAACGAAAACCTATCCAGGATGCTAAACCCGAGGACAGGCAAATACTTGGCAATGCCTTACCCGATTTGTATGCTGGTTGGAACAACAACATCCGTTATAAAAACTGGGACTTCAACCTGCTCATGCGTGGTGCATTTGGTTTCCAGATCTTGAACTTTCAACGCATGTTCTACGAAAACCTAAAAGTGGTTCAGTACAATATGTTGAAGTCGGCCTTTGATAATGTATATGGCAAAACCCGACTCAATACCGACCTGGCCTATGTAAGTTATTATGTAGAAGATGGTGACTACTGGAAGATTGATAATGCAACCCTTGGTTATACCTTTCCTACTAAAAACTCGAAGTACATAAAAAATGCCCGTCTATACGTTTCGGGATTAAACCTGCTTACCCTTACCAAATACAAAGGCATAGATCCGGAAGTGAATATGATGGGACTGTCCCCTGGTAACGATAATGCAAATAAATATCCCACCACCCGTTCCTATACCGTTGGCGTAAACATTGGTTTTTAACCGCAAAAAATAATTTTTATGCAAAAGCTATTTCAAACATCCAGAATTGCTTTTATGTTGATCGCAGCTGCGTTGCTGTTTACCACTTGCAAAAAGAAGCTTGAAGCTGAGGTTTATTCGGAAATCATCGAGAGTGATTTCATCCCTACCAGCAACGATGTTAATTCACTGGTTGGTCCCGTATACGCAAACATGCGGCCTATGATCGCAAGCTGGCATGGCTACTGGGATCTCGAGGAAGAAAGTGCCGACCAGATCATTACACCCGCCCGTCCGAGGGGTTGGTATGATGGAGGCACGTACCAGCGTATGCACCGCCACTTATGGACACCCGTACAAACCCAACCCAACAACTTATGGAGCAGGTGTTTTACGGGAATTAATACCGCAAACAGGGTGTTAAATCAAATCGAGTCCGGGCGACTGCCGATTACCTCCGGTAAAGAAAAGGTGATTGCGGAATTGAAAACCGCCCGTGCTTTCTATTATTACCTGCTCTGCGATAATCACGGCAATGTGCCCATTGTAACCGACTTTACTAATACCGAGTTGCCAAAGCAAAGCACGAGGAAAGAGGTGTATGATTTTGTGGTAAAGGAACTGCTTGAAAACATTCCCATCCTGGATCCTGCTGTGGATAAAACTACCTATGGCAGGTTTAACAGGTGGGCAGCGAAAGCCGTGCTCGCAAAAGTATATTTAAACGCCGGTGTTTATACCGGAACCGCGCAATGGGACAAGTGTATTGAAACCTGTAACGATATTATCGCCGAGGCTACAACCAGGGGAAGCTATGCACTTGAGGCAAAGTATCGCGACATTTTTAAAACCAATAATGAAGGTTCAAAAGAACTGGTATTTGCTATCCCTTACGACGAAATATTTGCTACTGAACAGAATATTCACATGAAGGCCCTGGATGCTGTTATGCAACAAGTTTACAACATGCAAACCCAACCCTGGGGTGGCAACTGTGCAGTTCCGCAGTTCATCGATACCTACGACCCGGATGACCAGCGATTAAAAGACTCCTGGATTATGGGTCCCCAGTATAATGCAACAACCGGTAAGGAAGTAATCAATTATGTAAATACCGTCACCAGTATCGAAATCAGCGAATACAATCATGGTTATCGCATGGGTAAGTTCGAGATCAAGATGGGGGTTAAGGCAGGCCTGAGTAACGACTTCCCGATGTTTCGTTATGCGGATGTGTTGATGATGAAAGCGGAAAGTTTATTAAGGACGGGCAGGGCGGATGAAGCAGCAACAATTGTTTCGCAGGTACGGCAACGAAATTTTAGCAGCAATCCGGCTAAAGCAATTGTGACCGGTACAGACCTGATGAAGGGTAGCAGCTACCGCTATGGCTATTGGGAAAATGGTCAGATCAGCCAGCTACAGGGTGGGGGCGATATTCCATACGGCAGATTCCTTGATGAACTCGGATGGGAGTTCACTTGTGAAGCACATCGCCGGCAGGACCTCATTCGATTTGGTGTTTTTACAACTAAGATGTGGTTCCAGCATAAGGTGTCTTCAGCGGAAAAAACCTTGTTCCCAATTCCGTTAACCGAAGTCACAAAGAATCCAAACCTGAAACAAAATCCGGGATACTGAGATAATTAAAAATGTAAAATGTAAAATAAGTCAAAAGTCAAAAGTAAAAATTAAAAAGATTGTGCACGATAACTGAAATTAGTGGTGCATGAGGGTTGAATAATAAAATCTTACGTGACTGCCAATTAATCGAATTATTGGTGCTTGCGGGAGCATAATGTGATGTTGAATTAAGGATGTAAAGTTCGGCGGGCGTGATAGTCATATTATTTCAGCGCATAAAAAAATGTTACTTATTTAGATAATAATTTACTGTTCAATTCTTTAAATAATTTATCTTTCAATTTTAGCATTTACATCTAATAATTAGAAATTCAGTAATTATAAGGGCGTAATTAAATTCTTGTTAGTCATTGTCATTTTTCATTTATAAATCATTTTTATTTCCGTGAAAATCTCTGCCGTACGAACCAAACTTTACCAATGGAAAGGGCCGGTTAAAACAGCCGACACCATTTTTGCAACTCCGGTAAGCCTGCTTCCCTTCCAGGCCGATGCACAGGCACCGTATCGTTTTTTTAGCTGGCTGGTAGTAGAAATTGAAACCGACGAGGGACATATTGGTTTAGGGAATGCCGGGCTTTGTCCCGACATCTGCAAACAAATTATTGATACCAAGCTGAAGCAGTTGTTGTTAAACGAAAACCCGCTGAACATTGAGTACCTGTTCGAAAAAATGTTTCGGTCTACGGTTGCTTACGGCAGAAAAGGTGCGGTGCTTGCTGCGATCAGCGCAGTTGATATTGCGCTATGGGACATTCGCGGGCATGTAATGCAGCAGCCCGTTTTCATGTTGTTGGGTGGCCGCACAAAGGAACACATTGAAACGTACTATAGCCGGCTATATACCCGGGACCTCGACAAACTTCAACAGGAAGCAGCCTTTTACCAATCCGAAGGTTTTAAAGGAATGAAGTTGCGTTGCGGGTACCCCCTCACCGAGGGTCGTGCGGGAATGAAGAAAAATATTGAAATGGTTAGGGTTGTTCGCGAGACAGTTGGCGACGATGTTGACATTATGCTCGAAGCCTATATGGGTTTCAATTTTGCTTATGCAAAGCAATTGCTCAAGGAACTTGAACCATACAATTTACGCTGGGTTGAAGAGCTGCTATTGCCCGACGAGATACACAACTTTGCCCGGTTAAAGGAAGGAACAAGCATACCGCTTTCGGGAGGTGAACACGAATACACCCGTTATGGTTTTTACGACCTGGTGCAGGCAAATGCGCTCGATATTTTTCAGTTTGACACAAACCGGGTAGGCGGCTTTACGGAAGCGCAAAAAATTTGCACCATAGCCCAGCTCAATGGTGTTGAAGTTATTCCGCATGGTGGTCAGATGCACAACCTGCACGTAGTAATGAGTTCCTTTGCTTCGCCAATGGCCGAGTATTTTCCACAAACCGAAATTGAGGTTGGTAATGAAATGTTCTGGTATATTTTTGATGGCGAAGCAATTGCTGAAAACGGTAACCTGCAGCTGGATGATCAAAAGCCCGGTGTTGGCTTAACACTCAAAACAGGAGACCTGAACCACTTCAACATCATCGAATAACCATAAAAACAACCCGTGGAGCAAAGCATATTAAACCTGTTCAAATTAAACGGACATACCGCACTCATTGTAGGTGGTAATCGCGGACTCGGTCTTGCAATGGCCAAAGCGCTTGCTGAAGCCGGCGCAAACATCTCCATTGCTGCAAGAGACAATAAGGCATCGGCAGAAGCAGGCGAACTGTTGCGTTCGCAATATGGCGTGCAGTGCATCGAACAAAATTGCGACGTGTCTGATGAAGATAGCGTTCGCAAGGCTGTTGAAGAAACCGTTTCCGCTTTCGGAAAAATCGACATACTGGTCAACTCCGCGGGCATCAACATCAGGGGCTCCATCGAAGACCTTACGCTGGACGAATTTCAAAAAGTACAGCAGGTGAATGTTACCGGTTCATGGTTGGCCTGTAAATATGTTGTGCCGGTTATGAAACAAAACGGCTACGGCCGGATTATCAATGTGGGCTCAATGCTGTCGGTAACGGCCATAGCAGATCGAACACCTTATGCTACCAGCAAAGGTGCGATCCTTCAACTTACCCGCTCCCTTGCCATGGAACTTGCCACACAAGGCATTAACGTTAACGCAATACTCCCCGGGCCATTTGCCACCGACCTCAACCTGCCTTTGTTAAACGACCCGGAAAAGTATAAAGCTTTTATCGCGAAAGTGCCTATGGGGCGTTGGGGTGAATTGCATGAAATTGGTGGGATTGCACTCTATCTTGCCAGTCCTGCTTCCAGTTTTGCAACAGGTGGATGCTTCTCCGTTGACGGTGGTTGGGTTGTGCCTTAGCCCCCGCTTATAAACCTAATCTTCATTACCGACGATAACGATTGTTTATATGTCTAAAGAACCTATACGTATTGTACAGCTTGTACATCCTTCAAGTGGCAGGCAGGTAGCCCTGGTACAGGAGCCATACCTGCAGTTGCTGAAAGCTGCCTCGGTTTATGCCCTTGCGCTCGAAGCAATTGATGCTAGCCTGTCGATTGCTGAACTCATCCCGGAACAGTTAACCGGGGAGTCGGTCGACTACAATGCCGTGTATGACGGTACATCTCCATGGAGATTATTGCCATCGTTTGATCACCCGGATGGACCCTTTGGTTGTACGGTTTCCGGTACCGGGCTTACCCATAAGAACAGTGCTTTGAATCGCCAGATGATGCATCGTTCTGCCAACGATAAGCCAACGGATAGTATGGTGATGTACGAGTGGGGTGTCAACGGCGGTTCGCCTTCGGCGGGCAGTATCGGCACTCAACCAGAATGGTTTTATAAAGGAAACGGTACCCTGTTAAAGGCACACAACGAGCCGCTCGAAGTGCCCGCTTACGCCAATGATGGCGGAGAAGAACCGGAGATTGCCGGCGTATATGTTGTTGATGAGCGGGGTCAGCCATGGAGGCTTGGCTTTACTACAGCAAATGAATTTTCCGATCACGTGATGGAGAAAAAAAACTACCTCTACCTCGCCCCTTCAAAGCTTCGCAATTGTGCAATCGGACCCGAGTTGGTGCTCGATGAAAGCTTTACCGCGCTACAGGGCAGGGTGCAAATTCTACGGAACAACCAGGTGTTGTGGTCGGCAGAAATAAATACCGGCGAGTCAAACATGGCGCACAGTCTTGCAAATCTTGAACACCATCACTTTAAATATGCCTGTCACCGGGTTCCGCTGCAGGCGCATGTGCATTTTTTTGGTGCAGACGCTTTCAGTTTCGGCAGCAACGTGGTATTGGAAGAAGGCGACATGATGCAGATACACTGGCAGGGGATGGGGCGGCCGTTGAGAAATCCGCTCCGCATTTCCGGTGAAACCGACACCCTCGTAGAAGTCAGAACGTTTGCTGCTGCCGGGGTGTATGGACGATGAACCTATGGGTATTTTCATTGCGACGGAGGAGGAATCTCGTTTTAAGTGATGAGAGATGAACGATGAGAGATGAGACTTGATGTTTGAATTGTTTCCACAAATGCGGGAGGACAGGGCTATTGTCATTCTGACGAGGGAGGAATCCCTTTAGGTAGATATGAGAGATGAACGATGAGTGATGAGACGTGATGTTTTTGTCGTTTCTGCACAGGCGGGATGACAGGGGCATTGTCATTTGGACGAAGGAGGAATCCTTCAGGTAGATATGAGAGATGAACGATGAGAGATGAGACGTGATGGTTTTGTCGTTTCTACACAGGTGGGACGACAGGGGCATTGTCATCCCGACAAAGGAGGAATCCCTTCAGGTAGATATGAGAGATGAACGATGAGAGATGAGACGTGATGTTTTTGTCGTTTCTCCACAAACGTGGCAGGCCATTATCATTCCGTTGATGGAGTAATCCCTTCGGGTAGATTTGAGAGATGAACGATGAGAGATGAGATCCCTCATAGCCCCGGATGACATTCAATTATACCATACTTACCCGCATATCTTTTCCCCAGTACATAACCAACGTTAATGAACGACCAGCAATTAATGGCGCCCGACAAACCCCTGAAGCTGAGATGGCTGATGGTAAGCTTTGCATTTTTCGCTACCGTACTCAACTATGTTCACCGGCTTTCGTTCAATTACCTGAGTGCAGACGGTGAACTCCGGAAACTGATACCGGACGATGCTTTTGGTTATATCGGAACGGCATTTTTTGTCGCCTATATGTTGTCGAATGCCTTTTCAGGTTTTGTAATCGACAAGCTTGGTACCCGGATTGGGTACTCCCTGTGTATGGCTTTCTGGACGACTGCCGGTCTTGTACATGCATTTGCCATTACCCCGCTTCAATTTGGAATTTGCAGGTTTTTCCTGGGTATAGGTGAAGCCGGTAACTGGCCCGCTGCAATTAAACTTACAGGTGAATGGTTTCCTCCACACGAACGCTCTACTGCAAGCGGCATATTCAACAGCGGTTCAGCGCTTGGGGCCATCATCGTTCCCCCGCTCATCGCCTATATGGGAACCCGGTATGGCTGGCAGTCGACCTTTATTATCTTGGGCGTATTTGGCTATTTGTGGCTGGCTGTATTTTGGTTTTCGTATTATACCCCCGGCCGGGTTGCGAACGAGTCCAAAGCCCGCGTCATTCCGCCCTTAAAATTATTGAAGACCCGTTTTGTAAGCATGTTCCTGTTGGCGAAAATCTTTATTGAACCAATCTGGTATTTTGTAACGTTCTGGATCGGTCGATACCTGGTAGATGTACATCACTGGGACCTGAAGATGATCGGCTGGTATGCAATGATCCCTTTTATTATGGCAGACGTCGGCAATATCGCAGGCGGATACTTTACCCAATTCATCATCAAAAAAGGGGTGCCCATTCCAAAGGCCCGGAAAATTGCAATTGGATTATCCGGGGCAATCATGGGCTTCTCCTTATTACTCGGCCCATTCGTGATTACGACACCCATGACGGCGCTAATTATATTCGGACTAGCTGGTTTTGGTTATACTTCTTATACGGCTAATGCACTTGCTATCCCGGGTGACGTTGTGCCGAAAAGTTCTGCCGCATCGGCCTGGGGGCTCGCCTGTATTGGCAATGGTATAGGCGGTGCAATTTTTCAGAGTCTGTCAGGTATAACGCTGAAGTCGGTCTCAAAAAGTCATGATTATACAACCGCGTACAATATTTTATTTCTAGGCTTTGGTGCCCTTGTGATTATAGGTATATTGATCATGTTATTTGGCATGGGGCCATATACGAGGAACCAGGAATTGGATGATTATGCACACGCCCCAACAGATCCGGCACCAGCATTGGCCGTTTAACCGCAATTTCGTTTCGCTTTATTCATCCACAACAAGACGCAGTGGTAAACATCTTTTAATTGCGCCTGATACATGTGTTCACCTGATCACAACTAGCTATAGCGGGAATATCCCGATATGATTTGATTCGCCTTGTTTAAAGCTTTATTTATAATTAAGCAACCGGGATCAGCAGACTTCGGCTGCCCGTATGTTTCACCCGGTCTGCCGTCCATATCCGTATACGCAAGATCGATTGCACCGCACCTTCACACCAAGCTTCATGCTGCACGATAGTGATAGAATTTGGGTTATCCTCTAAGAAACTTGAAGAAAAGCCATTTTGATTGCGGGCTCTGTTAAACTGAGCACCAATGAGACGCTCATTTGAACGCGTGAGCGGTTAACATCGACTTAATCGTTACAGCCAAAACTTCTTCCACGATAGCCCGTGCAACCATCCGGGTATTTCATTCCTCTATAGTCAGGGTTTACCAGGTATAGCCACACGGTACGATCAACCGATCACCGTTCGGATAGAAATATCCGGGAATTTATACCTGAATATTGTTTTCTGCGTTTTAAGCACGCTAACTCCTGCGCGGGCAGAAAGCATCGCTTAAAGACGGGATTAAACCCGCGCTAACCCTAACACCCTTAACCCGATCATGAAAAAACACCTGTTCTTTTGGATGGTATTCCTGTGCGCATTATCGAGCCGGGTTTATGCTCAAGGTTGCCCTGTTAACATCGACTTCGAAGGAGGTGACTTCACCAACTGGGATTGTTTTACGGGCACCACCAAGGCTGACAGCGGCAACAATTCCTTCCTGTTGACCCCTTCCCAGCCTGTTAAAGGCAGGCACGAAATCATCTCGGCGACTACGCCCTCGGCGTTAGATAAATACGGCAAGTTTCCACAACTGTGTCCATACGGGGGCAAATATTCTGTAAAGCTTGGCAATGATCTGACTGGCTCGGAAGCTGAAGGACTCTCTTATACATTCCAGGTTCCGGCAAATGTTGACACGTTTAGCTTTACTTATTTTTACGCGGTTGTTTTCCAGGATCCGGATCATTCAATGATACAACAGCCAAGATTCTTTGTGACGGCATATGATGTTGAAACCGGGAAGATCATCAACTGCGCTTCCTATGATTATGTAGCAAATGGAGCCATCCCGGGATTTGAGGTGTCCTCGGTTGGATCGGATGTGCTTTTTAAAAACTGGTCACCTGCTTCAATTGAATTTGCCGGCCTGGCAAACCATACCGTACGATTGGAATTTAAAACTGCGGATTGTACATTGGGCGGCCATTTCGGATACGCATACGTAGATGTAGGTTCCGGTTGTTCTAATCTCCTCGCAACAGCGCCTTATTGCATACAGTCTGATGCTGTAATTCTAAATGCCCCTTATGGCTTTCAAAGCTATACCTGGTTTAACAGCGACTACAGTACTGTTATTGGTTCCCAGCGTTCACTTACCCTGAGTCCGCCACCTGCTACCGACGGTATGTTTCACGTATCTATGATCCCCTACCCGGGTTACGGGTGTATGGATACAGCTCATGCCATTGTAACGCCGATAGGAATCCCAGATACGCCAACGGGACCTGATACCCTGGACTTTTGCCAGTATGAGAATTTACCCCAGGTAACTGCTACTCCGAGCCCGGGTTGTGATTTAATCTGGTACACCAGCAAGGATGGTGGTATTGGAAGTGAAAAGCCGCCCGTGCCCAAGACAAATGTGCCCGCGGTTTTCGAGTACTATGTGTCGCAAAAGGTGTTGTTTGGTTGTGAAAGTTTCCGGCGCAGGATAGTGGTCCGGATTAACCCCATGCCCACAACAATGTTTACCACCAACATCAGCAGACAGTGCCAGACCGATAACTTATTCAGCTTTAAAAGTACTTCGTCTAACCTTCGGAATACGACCTATACCTGGGACTTCGGCGATGGAGTGGTGCAATCTTCGGCAACAGACTCGATCATATCGCATGTGTATGCTAATTCAGGAAACTTTGTTGTAAAACTGAAAGTGCTTAATGATCCGAAATGTGCCGTAGAGCGGATACAAAACGTAACCGTTGTACCTAAACCATCTTCAACTTTTACGTACCCGGTTAATATTTGCGAAAAGCAAACCCAGTTGAACATTGTAAATACATCTGCGGTTGCGGGTGGGGTATCAACCATTAATAAGTGGTGGTGGAACGTGAACGGTACAATATATACCACTCAAAACACGCCATCGTTTGTACCAGTATCGCCGGTGAATATACCTGTTCAGCTTGTTGTTACTACAGCAGAAGGATGCCGGTCTGATACCAACAAAACCATGCTTCCGGTACGGCACCGGCCCGTTGCCGGATTTAAGTTTACAAAACCACTGTGTGATAACGAAATGATCAGTTTTAGCGACTTTTCAGCGATGCCAACTGGTGGTGGTGCTGAGCGGATCAACAAATGGCATTGGCAATTTGCGGGCTCAGCCACTGTTACAACGCAGCACCCGTCGGTCCGCTTAAGTGCAGGTCTACAGCACGCAAAATTGGTAGCGGAGTCAGAATATGGGTGCAGAAGTATTGAAGCAGACAGTTCTTTTATCATCAATCCTAAACCTGCTATCCAACTTTCGGTAAACGACTCCTGTGTTTTCCGGGTGATACGTTATAGCGCAGTTGACCTTGCCGGCACTGTAGACAAATGGTATTGGAACTTTGGTGGTGGACTGAAAGAGGACGTTCCTGTGATTACCAAAATGTTTAACCGCGAAGGAACACATCCATTCACCTTACTTGCTCAAACAGTACACGGTTGTAAGGACACGATCATTCGACCTTTCACCATCTTTGATAATAAGGCCTATGCGGGAAAGGATACAACTGCGGCAATGGGTGAACCCGTGCAGTTATTTGGACATGGTGGCGCGAATGTGCGATATACCTGGACCCCAACACTGGGATTGAACGACGGCAGCAAGGAAAATCCTGTTGCAACGCTCGATAAAGAGCAGGAATACAAGCTTGATGCGGTTACGGATAAAGGCTGTGACAGCCATACTTCAATCAGGATAAAAAGGTACAAGGGTCCGGATATTTATATTCCGACTGCATTTACACCAAATAGCGACGGTCTGAACGATCACCTGAAGGTTTTCCCAATTGGTACAAAGTCTTTTGAGTTTTTTGCAGTCTACAACCGCTATGGCGAAAGGATATATTACACAACAGATCAACTGCAAGGATGGGATGGCACATACAAAGGGGAAAAGCTGGGTACTGGCAACTTCGTTGTGGTGGCAAAGGCTACCGATTATAAAGGGAACCCAATGCTAAAAAAAGAGAACGTGGTTTTGATCAGGTAAAAACACCACCCAGCGTTTATAATTGCGTGCTTTAAAATCCGAAAATTATTCAACGCCAACAACCTATACCATTGCCGTAGAAAGGTGTCTCGATCCAGACACCTTTCTGCATTTAGACGATTTCTTCAATGGCCTATTTATCGCTAACCAATTGAAGACTGCCGGCAGACAATAACTTTAGACCTATTGATTATCCCGTTAATGCTTGCGGGTGTGCAAACACCATATATCATAAGGAAAATACCTGTTGATCGCCAAAGGATGGTTCCGGATGTAAATCTTAACGCATCTATACCATAAGACTTCGGATAATTTTTCGCTTGTTCCCGGCTTTGTACTAGTTTTGTCTACCTAATGAGTAGACTATCTGCTCTCTAATCTATGAATCATATTAGCCGCGTTTTAAGCCTCCTGGGTTTTTGTTTTGTGATATCTGTAACAACAAGTTTTGCCCGTCATTCGCCTCCACCTGTAATGAATCAGATGGTTGAACAATCAACCGGGCTAAATATACCCTTTCTTGCATCTAACAATTATGCACTAATTGTTGCCGCTGACTCACTAATCTCAAATACGTTCCAACCAGCATCACCGGGCGCCGCTGTAGCCGTAGCTGGTAAGTGGCGGGGTGTTTTCATTTATAAGCCCGGGGTAGAAGTGCCTTTTAATTTTGAGATTGCAGGTAAAGAAGGTCAACCAAAAGTTTACCTCATTAATGGAGAGGAGCGTTTTGATGCGGGTAGCCTTCGCGTGATTGGCGACTCCGTAATTGTTCCGCTTGACCAGTTCGACAATGAACTCGCCTTTAAAACGGGGATCAATACTATGGAAGGTGTTTTCCGCCGCCAGGATAAAACAGGTACGGCCATTCCGGTAGTTGCGCAGAAGGGGGTAAGCTATCGTTTTAAAACCTCGACGAAAACACCAACTGCTGATATCTCCGGAACATACGACGTGGTGTTCCCCAGGAAGGATACTAAAAACGACAGCGCTGTTGGGTTATTCAAACAAGTTGGGAACCGGGTTAGCGCTACCATCTTAAGGGTGACCGGTGACTCCCGTTATCTTGACGGGGTAATCGATGGGAACCGATTTTACCTATCTTCCTTTATCGGGTCGAGCCCATCGTACTACACAGGTATCGTTTCGGCAGACGGGAAAATACAGGGCGAGTCGGTTGGCCTGAAAGCCGCTCAACCCTTTGTTGCGTTTGCGAACGAAAGTGCCTCGCTGCCGGATGCTTATTCACTAACATTTTTGAAAACCGGCTACCGTAAGTTTGACTTTTCATTTCCGACTCCTGATGGTAAACGTTTATCGCCCGGTGATGACAAGTACAAAAACAAAGTTTTAATTGTAACCATCGGTGGAACCTGGTGCCCGAATTGTATGGACGAAGCTAATTTCTTAGCACCCTGGTACAAGGCTAATAAGAACAGGGGAGTCGAGGTTATTGCGATCCATTATGAGCGACAAGATGACCCTGCATTTGTGAACAAAGTACTGACCCGTTTTAAAACGAAGTTTGATATACAATACGACATTGTATTTGGGGGGCTCTCGGATAAACAGGCGGTTGCCGCTTCATTGCCATCGCTGAACAATTTCCTTTCTTTTCCTACAACTATCTTTATCGACAAACAAGGGAACGTTGCAAAGATACACACCGGCTTCACCGGGCCTGCAACGGGTAAGTTCTACGACCAATTTAAGGCAGACTTCAATGCCGAAGTAGACGAATTGCTAGGCAAGTAAAAGCGGCTCCAATGAATGGTCTAACAATTGCTTCCGGCCGTTTCAGCCCCGTGGATTGAACCTGGCAAATACCTGGCTATCGAGCTTATAACACGCCGTCGCTGACGGATATTCATTTAGAAATTTGCATCGCAATTGATTAGCTTTTGATTACGCCTTTTACTACTACATTTGGGTTTATTCGGCAGCTTATTCCCAACCAGCTGTTTTTTAAACCTCATTATGTCTACAACCACGAGCCAGTCGTTTTTCTACCGAAACGGTTTATCCATCGTAGTGCTATCATGCATGTTCATCACCTTGCTTGCACAATATTATACCGGCTGGCAAACACATAATGGGGAGCTGGAAGAACATGGTCGTGCTGCTTTGCCCTTTTTAAGTTACGCTACAAGTGGTCACTTTGTATCGGCAACGTTTGAGAACTGGGAAAGCGAGTTTTTGCAGATGGCGGTGTATGTATTGCTAACTGTTTCGCTCAGGCAAAAAGGCTCTGCCGAATCGAAGAAGTTGAAAGGTGAAGAAGGTGCGGGTGAAGAAGATGTAGATCGGGCGCCGGTTCCGTCCCCGGATGCGCCATGGCCTGTTCGCAAAGGTGGGATCTGGCTAAAACTCTACAGTCATTCTCTATCTATTGTATTTGGGTTACTCTTCCTGATTTCGTTTTACCTGCATTTTCGGGGAAGCCTGATTAACGACAATGAAGAACTTGTAATGAAGGGAGAACCAAAACTGACCTCCGCAGAATATATTTCTACCAGCAGGTTTTGGTTTGAGTCGTTTCAGAACTGGCAGAGCGAGTTCTTGTCGGTAGCTGCTATCGTACTTTTTACGATTTGGTTTCGCCAAAAGGGTTCACCTGAGTCGAAACCAGTTGATGCTCCCATTAGTGAAACCGGCAAGTAAGTACAGCATAATGCAAGTTTTTTCAAATGCATTTAGCTGTTCCTGGATACAAAACTTTGCTTGGGTTAAACCTAAGACCCATGCTGTTATGCGCTTTCGGTGCCTGATCTAAACGGAAAAAACTGATATTTACACCTCAAACCAGGTGACTGAAGAAAAGTATATAAGTAATAGACTAAACATATGAAGGTTGGCCTTTTTATCCCTTGCTACGTTGACCAGTTTTATCCGAAAGTAGCTATGGCAACGTTGCAGTTGCTGGAGAAGCAGGGTGTTGACGTTGTGTTTCCACTAAACCAAACCTGTTGCGGTCAACCAATGGCCAACTCCGGTTTTGAGCACCTTACCAAAGGTTGCGATGACTTATTTATCAAAAATTTTTCAGCATTCGATTATATTGTTTCCCCATCGGGAAGCTGTGTGCTCCATATTAAAGATCACCTGCATCATGATAAACATGAAGCAGAGGCATTGCAAATTCGTTCGAGAATTTATGAGCTTACGGAGTTTCTTACCGACATATTAAAGGTTGAGGATATCAAAGCTAGCTTTCCACATAAAGTTGGTGTGCATCATAGTTGTCATGGGCAGCGGGGTTTAAAGTTGTCGCAAATGTCGGAGGTAGTAGGTGCGCCTTTTTCGAAACCGGGAAGGTTGCTTAACATGGTTAAAGGGATTGAAATCATCGACCTCGGAAGGCAGGATGAATGCTGTGGTTTTGGCGGAACCTTTTGTGTATTTGAAGAAGCTGTAAGCGTGAAGATGGGGAAGGACCGGGTGAAAGATCACCTGCAACATGGCGCCGAATTTATCACCGGGGCAGATATGAGTTGCCTGATGCATATGGAAGGTATCTTGAAGCGTCAGAAAAGTACGGTGCGGGTTAAGCATATTGCAGAGATATTGAATGGGGAGTAGGGGAGTTGGGTGTTGAGGTATTGGGTATTGAGGCATTGGGTATTGGGTATTGAGGTATTGGGTATTGAGGTAGGTGAGGAGTTGATAAGTTGATAGGTTGAATGGTTGAGGAGTTGATAGATTGAGGAGTTGATAGGTTGACTGGTTGATAAGTTGATTGGTTGATTAGTTGAGAGGTTGAATGGTTGAGGAGTTGATAGGTTGAATGGTTGAGGAGTTGATAAGTTGAGAGGTTGATTGGTTGAGAGGTTGAGAGATTGATAGGATAATAAGTTGATATGTTGAGAGGTTGATAGGTTGAGAAGTTGATAGGTTGATTGGTTGATAAGTTGAGGTGTTTATTGGTTGGGGAGTTGATAGGTTGACTGGTTGATAAGTTGAAAGGTTGACTGGTTGACTGGTTGTTATGTTGAAAAGTTGATTGATTAATGGGTTGATAAGTTGAGTGGTGAATTAGAAGCCAGATTTTGACTTTTGACTTTTGACTTTGCTTCTGCTTTGGATTTCTTTGCTGAATAAAGTTATAACCGTACAAGTGAGTGACACAACCGGGGCCGAAAAGCGGGCAAATGCCGGTACCAAAAAAAGAAAAATGGGAAATTCAGTTCAGGACCATGCTACGTTAGCAGATACGTTTAACAAGGATGAAGAACGGGTGGAGTGGCACGATAACACGCTTTGGTGGATCCGACAAAAGCGCGACAAAGCTGCGCATGGAATTATCGAATGGGAAGAATTACGTGAAACTGCTTCGCAGATTAAAAATAATGTGCTCTCCAACCTATCGGAGTACCTTGGACAGTTTGAAGCCCGTGCAAAAGAGAATGGGATAATCATTCATTGGGCGGCTGATGCTAAGGAACACAATGAAATTGTGCATGGGATATTGCAGCGTTTGAGCATAAACCGGATGATCAAAAGCAAGTCGATGCTTACCGAGGAATGCCACCTGAATGAATTTCTTGAGCAACGGGGTGTTGAAGTTATTGATTCCGATTTGGGAGAACGGATTGTGCAATTGGCAGAAGAGCCACCCAGTCATATCGTTTTGCCCTGCATACACAAGAAAAAAGAAGAGATCGGCCAGCTGTTTCATGAGAAGCTGGGAACGCCCGCGGGTAATGCAGACCCGCAATTTTTGACGGAAGCTGCAAGGCAACATATGCGGGACAAGTTCCTGACCCGGCGTGCCGCACTTACCGGGGTAAACTTTGCTGTGGCTGAAAGCGGTGAGTTTGTTGTTTGTACGAATGAAGGCAATGCAGACATTGGGGCTCACCTGGCCGACGTGCATATTGCCTCCATGGGCATAGAGAAAATTATTCCCGAGCGTAAACACTTAGGCTACTTTCTGCGGTTGCTTACGCGCAGTGCGACGGGGCAACCCATTACGACCTACTCAAGTCATTTTTCGACACCGCGTGCCGGGCAAGAAATGCATGTTATACTGGTGGACAATGGTCGAAGCATTCACCTTGGAAAACCAGATTTTCGCAATTCGTTGAAGTGTATCCGGTGTGCCGCCTGTATGAATACCTGCCCGGTTTATCGCCGGAGCGGCGGACATAGTTACCACACTGCAGTTGCAGGCCCGATTGGTTCGATACTGGCGCCAAACCTGGACATGCGTAAGTATGCTGACCTTCCCTTTGCATCGACACTTTGCGGTTCGTGCAGCAACGTTTGCCCGGTTAAAATTGATATACATGACCAGCTTTATAAATGGCGCCAGGTGCTGGTAAAGGAGGGACATGCACCGGCACTTAAAAAGGCCGGTATGCAGGGGATGACCCTTACGCTGAATAATCCGGGGATGTACCGCTTTGCCGGGAAAGCCGGCCGGTGGTTTATGCGCAATGTTCCATTTGTTTTGAATAACAAGATGAACCCGTGGTTTAAACAACGTGATATGCCGGAACCGCCTAAGCAATCGTTTACCGATTGGTACAAAAAAAACAGGAAGCCATGAGTAGCAGGGATGCCATTATTTCGAGGGTAAAACAAAATCAACCTCCCCCGAGTCCGTTACCCCAGCTGACCAATTATGATCAGCATTACGAAGACCTTTTGCAGCAGTATATTAGTATTCTCCGGTTTATCGGTGGGGAAGCACATATTGTAAACAGCTACGAGCAGGTAGCAAATATTCTTCGTGGGAGCTTTCAGGAAGCCACAAGGATTATTTCAACTGTTGAACTGACAGGGCTAGCTGCTGAAATCCGGCCGGACATAGGTGACCCACATGAGCTCGAGAATGTTGAGCTTTTTATTACTACCTCGAACCTGGCGGTTGCCGAAAACGGGTCAGTCTGGCTCAGGGATGAACAACTGCTGGCCAGGGCACTTCCTTTTATCTCCCAGCAACTAGCGGTAATTCTTCCAAAGGAATCCATTGTAGCAACCATGCATGATGCTTATGATGTTATTGGGCAAGCCCGTTATGGATATGCGGCCTTTGTTGCGGGGCCTTCGAAAACGGCAGACATTGAGCAGTCCCTCGTTCTTGGTGCGCATGGACCTAAGTCTTTTACCGCATTCATCCTCGTTTAACCAGCTATCGTTTATGCTGCTTGGAGCATTAGCTATGATTTAGGGTCAGGCAATTCTATGGGCACCAGATCCAATGTTAGCTCATGTGATACTTTAAGTAATATCTTTATTGGTGATCTACCGCTCCAATAGGCAATTCTGATAGGCCATACCTCCGCGTTGCTATGCAGCACCTCTGCCCTAGAAGATCGAATGCCTGCGGATTGCCGGTCGACAGTCCTACGTTTCCACCACAATGCTCGTTTTGTTCCGGCTTGTATTATAAGCACCTGCCCGTCTTTTCCCTTACGTTTCGTTAAACACCGCATCAGATGCGTGTAATCCGGATATTTATGTGATATTTGCAATGTGTAATTTTTACACATTAAATAATTGCCACCATTATATCGATTGCTAAACTGTAATAGAGTTAAAGGAGTGAATTGTTTGCCATACGTTAAGCAGCTTTGTATGTGGTGTACGACAGGGTCGTAAAGGGTTCGACTCCCTTGCAAAGACTAAATTTTACTATTATGAAATCAATTATGAAGTACTTGTTTTATGACCAGGATGTTGTTGAAACAATTCAAGAAAATGACGTAAACCGTGATTACCTGTACAATATGCTTTACAGCGGTCGGATTACATTAGAAGAGTATGTTGCCGGTACAAAATAGACCGGACTGTGAAATCATATTGCTGATCGGAGAAGAAGCAGAACGATATCTTCAGCTAACGGGCAATATGATGTGGAAAGATGAACCGATGTTCATTTCAGAAGTGGCGTAAATGTCTCCAAGATGATTTATTGCCACTTTTTTGCATAATGCAAGTCCGATACCCGTGCCTTCATATTCGTTTTTGTTGTGTAAACGCTGAAACATTCCAAATATCTGGCTTGCATAAACGGGAGAGAACCCGATACCATTATCGGCAATGGTGATCTTCCAGTATTCTTTTGTGACGGACAAATCCGGATGAAGTTCTTTTTCGTGTGCCTCCAAAATCTTACAGTTTACGTTTATCTCGGGATTGGTGCCCGGTTTGGAGAACTTCAGCGCATTGTGGATGACGTTGAGGAACAACTGGTTCATCTGTAACGGCATGGCCTTAATAACCGGCAATACATCGGTGTTAATCCGGGCGTTTTTTTGCAGGATTAGAAGCTCGAGGTCATTGATTACTGTCTTAAGCACCTGGTTGAGGTCAACAGGGGTCAGCAGCTCGTGTTTGTTAAGGGTAGTAAAGTTTAGCAGTGCTTTTAAGGAGTCGCCCATACGTTCGACCGTGTCGATGATTTTGTCGAACATCTTTTTAGAGGATGATCCAAGATCGGCGTATTCTTCTTTTCGGATGAGGCTTGCAAACATCTGGATCTTTCGAAGTGGCTCCTGCAAATCGTGACTGGAGACATAGGCATATTGCTCCAGTTCGCTATTCTTTTTCTCCAGCTCCGAGGTACGTTCCTTTACCCGGGTTTGCAATTGTTCCTGGAAGAGTTTATGCTCGTGGATATCGGTGCTGGTTCCTACCCAGAGTTGAATATCGCCATTGAGGTCACGTTGGGCGATTGCCCTTGTGAGGTGCCATTTATACTCACCGTCGTGGTGTTTGAAACGATGTTGGAATATAAAGTCGTTCCCGGTTTCAACCGCATAATACCACCTCCTGATATTCTCCTCTTTATCTTCGGGATGGATGATGTTGAGCCATCCATTGTTTTGAATTTGTTCCTCCGTTAGCCCGGTAGCTTTGTAGAAAGCCTTGTTGAAGTAATTGAAGATGCCCTGGGCATTACTGGTCCATACGAACTGCGGCATAGAGTCCGCAAGCAGGTGGAAGGTTGCCTCGCTTTCTTCAATGCGCTTACGAGAAAGCACCTGTTCAGATACGTCTGTTACAACGATCATAATTCCGGAAACTGTTCCGTCGTTCTCCCGTAAAGCTTCCCAGACAATGTTGCCATACATTCTCGAAAGCAGGCCGTTTTTCATGAGCTCGACCGCAGCTTCAGTTGCCGTAAACTGTACACCGGTTCGAAATACCTGGTCGAGCACTTCTTCAAATCCCAGGTTGCGAATTTCAGGCAGGGCATCAAAAATCGTTTTCCCGATAACCTGCTCAGCACTTCTTCCCCAGAATTCAAGCATTCGCTCGTTTACGATTTCAAGTAAATGCGTTTTTCCTTTTACTATGGCGATACCGACTGGCGCCCGCATTACAAGACTGCGGAAATTGCGTTCATTTTTTTGAATTTGTTCCCTTGCCAGAACCTGCTCAGAAACATCTGTTGCCATTACCAGCACACCAGAAATGGTGTTGTCCATCTCCCGGTAAGGATGATAAACAAAATTAAAGTGTCCCGTTTCTTTAGCACCGTTTTCGCGAATGAAAAACGCCGGTACCTCATGGCCATAGTGGGTTTTGCCTGTTGTATAAACCGCTTCCAGCAGTTCGAGGAAACCCTGATCCTTCATTTCGGGTAAGATTTCGATAAAGCGTTTTCCGAATGCTTCAACACCAACCCGCCATAGCCTTAGTACCTGCTCATTTGCTTCTTCAAGAATGAATTCCGGACCTTTTAAGATAAATATGGGATCCGGCGCTTGCTGCAGAACTTTTTTAAAACGGTAATCGCTTGCTTCAGCCTTTCTGCGGGAAACCACTTGTTCGGTAACATCGTTTATAATGGAAAGAACCCCGGTAACCTGTTCTGCTTCTATGATTGGTTGGTAAACGACGCTTACAAATATTTCTATTTCTACGCCGTTGCGTAACACCGTTAATGGCACCTCGGATACGCTAACGGATTTGCCTGTGGTATAAACCTCATCTAATCGCCGGATATATTGTTCAAATTGTTTTACCAACAAAACATCCTTTAATGGTTTTCCAATGATGTCGCCGGACATGCCTGCAATTGCCAGTGAGGCTTTATTGGCCAGTTGAAGCACATGTTCGGGTCCAAGAAAAATATTGATGCCCACCGGAGCCTGCATAAAAAGGTCGAGTGCATGTTGGTGCAGTTTGTAGGTTTGTTCCTGCTCCCTGAGTTTCTTTTCCTCGGTTACCTCAAATCCGCTTGCCAGTATGCCTTCGATAATTCCTTTTTCGTTCCGGTATGGGGTATAGCTTAGGTTAAAAAAACGTGTGGTCAGTTCTTCCGAACTATCGAAATGTGCGGTTGCAGCAATTTCGGGGCTGTGCCATGGTGTGCCGGTATCATATACCTCTTTCAGTAATTGTTCGAATGGTTGTCCCTCCAGTTCGGGTATGGCCTTGCTGAGGCTTTTTCCTACCAGTTCGCGATCATTGAGCAAATGTTGATAAACCGGGTTGGCAAAAGTAAAAACCAGGTCCTTACCTCGGAGAATGGCAAAAGGATTGTTCGCCTGTGTAAAAAAGTATTCGAAGTTCTTCCGGGAAGCATGTGCTCTCTCCGACAACATTTTACCAGCTACCTGGGAAAACGAAAGGGTTAAAAACATGGGGACGCCAAAATCGTCTGAAATGGGATTCAGGTCGATCTTCCAGCGATGTTGTTGTTCATTGCCCGGTTGTTCTTGTGGGAGATAATATTGCAACTCGAGCTGACTGGATTGCCTGGTTGCCACAGCAACTTGCAAGGCGTTGTTTATTGCGCTAATATCGAGGTGCGGACTAAAAAATTGCTGATTTAAAACTTCAAACAGTTCCTTACCGGCAATTGTGTCAGCAGCTACTTCAATCAAGTTAAACATACCGGCGGTGAAAGCAACGATGGTGAAAGTTGCCTTATCAGGAAGCACCAAAACACTGTTGCCGGGCAGGGATTCAAAAGCCTTTTTATAAGCTTTACCGGCATCAAAATTTTGGCTCACCAAAGAATTGGACATACGGGCTGAAGGTAGGAATTAAAATAAGCAAAAGCATGCGGAGCGGTAACCACCTGAGCCATGAGCGGCTAATTTAATGGGCTTTTAATTAAGGGGTCAAAAATTACGAAAAAGAAACGTTTTCTGCTCATCCTGCTCCTGCCAGCCACAGGATTGACAACCTGCACATGACCTTTCACATGAATATGCTATTGAGTAAGGCCGCGTAAACAAGCAATTTTGCGTGCCGGGTACAAGTTGAGCCTGGGTGATTGCCGTTGTTGCCACCCGTATAATGCTTTTAAATCAGCAAATAACAACTTGTTGCGCTTAACAAATCAAATAAAAAATAATTCAATGAAAATTTCAAAACTCCTGCTTGTTTTCTCGATAGTGGTCCTGAATGTCTGGATTGTAAAAGCCCAGGTTACCAGGGTCGCCAATAAACCCGTTCCTAAAACCTGGACAGGTCATTGGCAGAAAGGCAATTTTTCTCTTTCCTCGTTCCAGGATTACAATGGAAAGTACATCGGGCCTGCAAATGAAACATCGGTATCTTATGTGATTAACGAAAATGGATCAGCTAAGGAATACTTCATTTCCAATTCCGTCTCTTACAATTGCCGGATGCAGATACTGGGTTTTCGTGAAGGGAAGTTGGTCGTAAATGCAAAAGACAATTCGTTTGAGTTTCAGCCATCATCAGGCTATTACAATATGCTTAGCTGCATGAGTAAAACGGCAACACGCAAGACATATGGCGAGAAAGACCTGTACCCTGCTTATGTAGTTCGGGGTTCTTTCCAGGAGGTGTCGGGGAGTTTAGTGCTGGTAACAAAAAATGCGAACAGCGAAAATGGCCTAACGCTACGCAAGATTGAGCAATAATGCTGTTGTGGGTTCGGAAAAAGAGGAGGGTTTATTTGTCTCTACACGATGCGTGTATTTGCAGGTTAGTTATGCAGCATCAGTTTCGGGTGATAGCACCGGGCCATTTGTAATGGCTTATCTGTTGGCAAACAAAGCAATTAAACCTAAGCATTTGTGTTACTCTTCTGCAGGTGGAGGCTTCAACTTTAATGTTGAAGAGCGTGTTGAAGGTGCCACTTGACGATAAGCCGAAGTAAGCGCGTCTTCGAAGACAATTTCTGACACGTGGCGGAGATCTACCATGGTCCATCCGTGGTTGCCCCATTTGTTCGGCACCTTAAATATGATCTGCTTATCAATCAGACAAAAGATGTCCTGGTCTTTTAGGGATAACTTTAGCGAAGCCTGCATTTTGTTTTCGTCTACTGTGGCAAATATTTTTTTGCTAACCCTAAATGATGTTTTTTCAAAATGTGGTTGCTCCGTTGTTCCGGGAAACGATAACGCAAGTGCTCTTATTTTGTCAATTTTCATCATAGCCTGCAGGGTAAGTAAGCATATTTCGAAGATAACTTAATAGGAGTTCACGAGGTGCTATAAGCCAGCGTAAGCTTTTCTATCTTATCCCCATACAGCGTTCAATCTTGTTTAGTTAAGCCATTTATTTAGACCAAGCCGCAGGTTCTTAAATGTAAATCGTTGCGCCGACGGTCCGCTATTATCCGTTAACTGGAGCTGGTGATGATGAGAACTTTTGGCGATAGCGGTACCCCAAGAATATATTAGTGTATTACCTTGACAATGTTTATTGCAAGTTGGGGTTGGTTAATTTACTATTTTATTCAGCTTTTGCGGCAGATCGGGTTTTGTAATATCGTAAAGTATAATGCCGTCTTCCACAAAACAAATCAGTATTCCATTATAAGGGATAACGTCGACATACTTACCATCCATTGCTGTTGAGATAAGGGTAGGTGAATAGGGCTGTTTAACGTTAAATACCTTCAGCCCCGCGGGTCCACAACAAACGTATAAAATGCTATCCTGTAACCCAAGTCCAACAGGATCGGGCAATTCAATTGTTTTGCGTAAGATTGGTTTATTGATATTGGTGATGTCGTTGATGTAGAGGCCGCTTGTTGCAGGTCCGCAAATTGCTGAACCTTTAAGGGTAACAAATGCAACTGAATCGTTTGCAACAACCGGGTCGCAACTCCGGGCGTGCCTTGCTTCACCGATTAGTCTTGGTTTAGCAGCAGTGTCGATGGAATAGACATAAAGTCCTGTCCTTGTTCCGAGAAACAGGTAGTTCTTGAACGGATAAATGGTTTCGATGTCGAAGTTCAAAGGGGAGGTGTATACCCGTTCGGGTTTTTGGGGATTTAACAGGCTATACGCATATAAAAAGTGATTATCGACAACATAGAGGTGATCACCCGAGATGGTAAATCTTGTAAGAGATCCACCTTTTCCCGTTGACGCATTTGATGCGGTGCCGTCTTTTGTACACGCAACGAACAGCGTTGTTGCGATAATCAGCAGCCCGGAAATTAGTATAGCCAGTTTTGGTCGCATGATTGGTTAGTTGTAGTTATTTAAAACAAGTTGCATGAATGGAGTCTTTAATCCAGCCCACTACTGCGCTATCGGTTCGGGGGCAGGTGAAATAACCTGTTTCGGCTGGTTGTGCCATCGGGTAGTTGTAAGCCATTTCGGGAAAGGCGTTTGGCACACGACTGATTTCTATGGGACGTGTAGGATTGGAAAGGTCGATGGTAACAAGGTCGGCAAAACTGTTGGTGTATAGGTACGAACCGCGAATGGAGATTTGTTCACATCCGTTAAGGGTTAAAAATCCTATTCGGTCGGCCTTGACAGGATCACTATTGTCGATAACATGTATACCGCGCCCAACATCAACCTGGAAAATGTAATTACCAATTGCATAGATGTTACCGGCTTTGTGTAATGGTTGCTTTTGTACAAGAAAGGTGATTTGTTTTGCCGTATTCATTGCGGCGTAAACCGGTTTGTTGCCCCAAACCTTTTTCATAGGTCGTTCTTTTTCCCGAAAGTCGACGGGTTTCCAACAAGCGGACAACAATACGAGGGCTGCGACTATTTGAATGCATTTCATCTGCAGTTGTTTTAACCACAGAGGTATTTTAGCGCATGTATGCTGCTTAGGAAAGTGCGTAAATTAATTTTCAGATATTGTTGTCAGCAATCATGCGGGCTGAGAGCACCAGCATTGGTAATTAACTTAGCAACTGCTATACTGCCGAACGATTTTTAACACAATTTACCGGGCTGGCACAACATTATCAGCATAGCTTATCCATTAACTGAACTAGAAGCATGATAAAAATATTGATTGTTGGTGTTTTCACGATTTGTTTATCCTTAAACCTCAGCGCACAACGGCCGGCAGTGCTACTGCAAAATCTTTGGAACAATGAGTTGAACAACTTTACGCCACGTGATTTTTTGGATCAGCTTTTTGCAGACATCAGGCGAAAATGGCGGATATCAGAATTAATACAGGATACGTCATTTTTAAAGGAATCGGGAATTGAAAGAACGTTGGCTAAAACGGTTAAAGAATATATTTCCGGTCGCAACGACTCCACTATTCAATATTACATTTCAATCGCAAGTGACCTTAGGCTGCCACTAATAAACGTGGGCCGCATCCTGTTCAAAAACCCTGTTCAGCGATCACGTTTTACCTTTATCGTACATGTTTATAATAAAAACGGCAGCCCTGTTTTAAGCGACACGGTTGTCAGCCGTGGTTGTATTGCCAATCCCGTTGGAGAAAACAAGGTCAGGAATTTTTACCCCAACTACGACAGTTTCGCAAAGGATATGCACTGCCACCTTGAAGCAATCCGGCAGGAAGTGTTTACCCAAACGCTGCCGACAACGCTGCGGGCAAAGTAGCGCTGACTGTTGGAACAATGACCGTTAAAGCATTGGCACAATGTTCATAGTTTGTCAAAATTATAAATGTTACCTGATCGTTAGCCGGACAATGGTAGTTTTGCACCGAATGCCGGTTCTAGCCGGTTATATCTTTTAAAAAAACTATATGGCAGGCCGTCGGGGCAATTACAACAGCAATGGGAAGCAAAAGGAAGAGTCGGCTAAAGTAAAAATCAACAAAGAAAGCCTCAGCCAGGCACTCATTTTATTCTCTTATTTAAAACCTTACCGGGCGAAATTTATACTGAGCCTGGTATTTATCGCATTATCCGCGTTTACCACCAGTTTATTCCCTTTGTTCCTGGGTAAGATGATTGATGCGGCTTCGCCCGGTGCAGCCGTGCCCGGAATGGGTAGCGTGACCCCGCAGATTGGCAATGCACTAAAAGATATCCATTGGAGCCTGAACACCACGTTGATCCTAATTTTTGTACAGTTAAGCATACAAACGGTGTTTTCATTCATGCGGGTATACCTGCTTACGGAAGTAGGGGAGAAGGCACTCGCTGACATGAGAAGAGATGTCTACAGCAAGCTGCTGACGATGCCCATGTCCTTCTTTACCGAGAAGCGGGTTGGCGAACTCAGCAACCGGATTTCTTCTGACCTTTCGCAGATACAGGATGCCATTTCTTTTACACTTGCGGAGTTTCTCAGGGGAATATTTACGCTTATTATCGGGCTGATCTTTATTTTTTGGATCAGTACCCGTCTTGCGCTGGTGATGCTGGCTGTAGTGCCGGTGATCGCGATCCTTGCAGTTGTGTTTGGCCTGCGGATAAGGAAGATGGCCAGGAAGGCCCAGGACCAGCTCGCCGAAAGCGGAACCATCGTGCAGGAAACTTTCCAGGGGATTTCTATCGTTAAGGCATTTACCAGCGAGTTTTACGAAGTAGGCCGTTATGTAAAAAGTGTTTATGCCGTTGTGAATACCGCTATAGCAAATGCGCGCTATCGCGGTGCATTTATATCCTTTATGATCTTTAGTGTGTTTGGTGCGATTGCTTTTGTAATGTGGTATGGTGCTAATATGATACAGTCTGGTGAACTCACGATGGGTTCGCTTACGATGTTCGTGATCTTCTCGATGTTTGTAGGTGGCACGTTCGCTGGATTTGCCGATATGTTTAGCCAATTACAAAAGACGCTTGGCGCAACCCAAAGTGTGCGTGAGATCTTACGGACTGAGGGTGAAGCGGTCAGCCTTTCACACCAATTGGTATCACCGGAGTACAAACTATCCGGTTCAGTAACCTTTGAGAATGTTGCATTTAGTTATCCGGGCCGTAAAGACATTGCAGTACTTAACCGGATCAGCCTAAACGCTGAAAATGGCGAACAGATTGCGATTGTTGGTCCGAGTGGAGCTGGTAAAAGCACCCTTGCATCGCTTTTACTCCGCTTTTATGAACCTGATAGCGGTCGTATACTGTTCGATGGCCGTGCAGCTGACAGTTTCCCGCTTACCCAATTGCGTATGCAAATGGCTTTCGTTCCACAGGACGTCATCTTGTTTGGGGGCTCAGTTAAGGAAAACATTGCTTATGGCAAACCAGGCGCCTCGGATGAAGAAGTAATAAGTGCCGCAAAAAAGGCCCATGCTGACGAATTTGTAAGCCGGTTTCCGGAAGGCTACGAAACCATTGTGGGCGAACGCGGAATTAAACTCAGCGGTGGTCAGCGCCAGCGTATTGCTATTGCAAGGGCTATCTTAAAAGACCCTGCAATATTGATCCTTGACGAGGCAACATCTTCGTTGGATAGTGAAAGTGAACAATTGGTACAGGATGCGCTGGAAAACCTGATGAAAGGAAGAACGTCTTTTGTTATTGCGCACCGCTTATCCACCATCAGAAATGCGCATAAGATTGTAGTTATTGACAAAGGTGTGGTGAGTGAAACCGGAACTCATGCTGAGTTGATGAACAAAAACGGCCTGTACCGTAAATTAAATGAAATGCAGTTTGAATTTGGTGTTGCAACCCAGTCACCCGTTTCGCCGGTAGTCGGACAATTGGCTTAATCCCCCGGATCGAAGTCCTCGCTGGGGGCCCACTTGACAGACACTCCCGAGAGCCCGGCATTCGTTAAATTGCGGGTGGCACAAGATTGGTACAATTGCGTTTACTAAACTTATAATTATGAATAACGATCAAAACAATAATCCTGCTCCTGAAGAGAATGAAAACACCGGTAAAGTTTTCCTGATGACCGGAAGCTCGTTGCAATCGGAAGAGGAATACAAGGAGGATAAGGAAACGAAACACGACGACGACGCTCCCATGGTGTTGACGACAAATATCGGTGATGGTGAAATGCGAAACGAAGGTCTTGCTGAGTCCGGTGACCCTGAAGACATCCAATTTGAGGCAACAGCGGTAATCCCTCCTGCACCCGACGACATCGACGAATAAGAATTCAAAAACATGTTGAAGAGACATTCCCCCGGGAGTGCCTTTTTTATTCCATCTATTCTGCCGTTCGGCTACAAAAAAAGGTAAGCAGGGTGCGCGGAGATAGAATGAATATGAAGTGTTAATAAGATCGGCTATCAAGGGTACTGCAGTCGTCTTTGAAATTGTTGGTGCAAATGACCACTACAATTAGGCAGGGGTGAGCCAATGTGCTTAGTACTAAATTCTTTTTGGACCCGGCTGTAGTATTTCTATTGTAAATCGTTGCCTGCCCGGCTGCGCCAGTCGGAAGGCGTCGCACTTTTGTACTGAATCGCATCATTGAGCCATAAAGTCGACACACGGCAAAACTAACCATATGGAGATATCATCGGTGCGCTTTCGCAAGCATAAACATCTTCCAAATAATGGCTTTTTATGATCGCCGGCCATAGGCGCGATTCGATATGGTCATAATGTTCCTACGCTAATCCTTGCTGCTCCTCAACCCGCAAACCAGGTAAAACCCTGCTATACGATCCTTGCAAGCAATCCTCCCCGGATTTTATTCTTGTTACTTTATCTGTTGAAATCTTCTGCGATAACAACAAACAGGCTTATTCCTGCTCATAACAATATTATTACAACCCGTTACCGCTTTCATCCGGTTCATGCCCCTGTGGATTGCATAGCCCGCGAAATGGATGAAATTTTACACCATCATTAAATGAAAAAACAAAATATAGCGTAATGAAACAAGTAGTATTAGTATTATGTGTTGCTGCTTTCTTTGCAACAAGTGCATGCGAGAAGACCGGTGATAAACCCGGCGAATTTGGAACAGGTCCACGTACCAATGTTCCGGCGGCATTAAAAGGTACCTGGATGTATGGTAAGTTTTCAATGACCGAATACTGGTCAGTAGATCCTTCAACTTACCTTGGTAACGGACTTGAGTTTGCAATTGCTTTCACCTTTCACCCAGACGGAACCTATACCCACTACTTTACTTCAAGAAGTGTGATGGCGGGCTTTTCTACCTACAACCAATCGGTAACAAAAGGGACAGTCGAAATCGATGAGCAAAATCAAACGATCAAAATGCACGCAGCCACATCCCATTACAAAAGGACAAAAAATGGCAGGGTAGAAGAAGACCGGGACATGAGAAAAGAAGAGGTACACGGTACAACAAGCTACACGTATACCACTGGTAAAGAATCGAGCGGTACCAATGCTTTATACCTGAAATTGCAGGGTACAGCAACTCCTTTAACTTTCTTTCAACAATAGAATTCCATCCCTCTTTTGTCAAAAGGCTTGTCTTACAGACGAGCCTTTTTTAGTGCTTTACAATCCTGCCTTTTTGTGTCCTCCGGGCGACATATCATCCGGTTTTCTCGCTGTTTGCTGCCATTATTACGAGCACCGCATCACCAGCCCTTTTAGTGCTTAAAGTGGCTGTTAAGGCCTTGTTATTTGGCGGATGTTTTCATTCCGCCGCATAGAATTTGCAATTATCAATGTCAAAACAACGATTAGTTATGAAACAGATAATGGTGGTGATGCTCGCTCTGGGGATAGGTTTCGCTGCTAATGCGCAACCTAAAGTGAATGGGAATATTGGTCAACTTAGGCCAAGGGTTTATGTTGCTCCGCCTGTATACCCGGTATATCCTCGCCTGGGAATGGGTTATGGGTTTGGCTACGGTTATGCCCCTGGTTTTAGATATTCGCCTTTTTATAGCCCGTTTAATGATCCATTTTACAGGGGCTACAGGTACCAGTCCGTACCTCAGGAACTTCAGCTGGAAATTGATGACATTAACAACGACTTCGATTACCGTATTGCAGAAGCAAGACGTGACAAGTCGGTGTCAGGAAAAGAGAGAAGGCAGCATGTTCGTGACCTGAAAAATCAGCGCGAAAACGCCCTTATAGATGCAAAACGTGCATACTATAAGTCCATGCGATCTTCAAGGTCTGAAGGATAAAAAGTCCCCAATACATTTAGCCCCGCTTGCGGGGCTTTTTTATTATACAGCAATGGTCACAGCTTATTAAAACGAAAACAAACTCCGCCGTCAATAAAGTTGCGTGGGGAAACACGTGACAAGCCAAACCCTGTTGTAAGATCGAGGACGATGTTTTTTGAAACCCAGTAAAGCATGCCCGCATCTACAGAGATCTCCGGCTTCTTGTTTTCGTGTAAACTCCCGAAGGTTTCTGCAAAGAGCTGCCAGTTCTGCGATAAAGCAATGTGCGGACCGATCACGTATAACCATGAGGGTTTATCCGATGAGCCATCCCACTCGGCAGCTACATTGTACTCAATTTCGAAGAGATCAGCTATGCGGTTTTCCATATTCAATCGCACGACAGGAAATATTTTATCGGCCTGAAAATCTTTTGAAGCCGCTTTTGGAAAGCCGAGTTGTACAATTAACGAACTGTGCGGAAACACACCTGTTCCCTCGCTCAGCAGTGCTTTTACCCCTACCTGCACTGGTTGCAAACCGGTTTCATGATAATGTGGTTGCTTATACTTTTCGGTTGCGGAGGCTAACCGGGCACGTAATTCGATCCTGTTGAAAATGCCATATTTCAGCACCAGTTCCGGGTGTTGTATTTCAGTATGATCCTCTTGTTCTTTCTTCCTTTGCAGGCCCATTTCAACCTGCAGCGTTCTTGATGGAGTTACCCATGGTGTCTCAGACTTGCCACCCCTATCCGGCTGAATTCTTACATCAGTTTGTGCTTCTGCATGCCCGATTACCATTCCCACTAAAATAAGAACAAGCGTTAAAGCGTTAGATTGCATACCATTGTTTAATTGATGCTTAAAAAAATAGTGCCCTTGTTCAAAGACTACGTTATAATTATTAGAACAACTTGGCAAGGTTTTTAGATAGTTCCCTGTAATGCCCCAACCTATGAACCCCTTTACACGCCTGGTTTTAACAAGCTCATTCATAATGCTTTCGGCAGCTGCTATCAGCCAAAACCAAACGGCCGGATCGCAGCAATATAAAACAATACCCGCCGGAAAGGAATACCAGACTTCCCGGTTTCATCAATGGTTATGGGGTACGAACTACAGGAAAGAATGGAGCACCCCGGTTCGGCTACCCGTAGCCATGCTCGACACCCTGGGTGGCGGGTTAACGCCTGTAAAAGCCGGTGGAGGAAACCAGACAAAATCACTTCAGGTAGTTACCCGCGATAAAAAAACCTACACAATACGATCCGTTAATAAAACACTTGGCAAAGTATTGCCGGAAGAATTCCTTGGCACCTTCATCGAAGATTTGGTTGATGATAAAGTATCCATGTCGCACCCCTACGCATCGGCGGCCGCGTCGCACCTTGCCGGGAAAGCAAATCTCTTTCATACCAATCCATCATTTGTGTACATGCCAAAGCAGAAGGCTATAGATACCTTCAGGCAGTTTGGGAACGAAGTCTACCTTTTTGAACAGAAGCTTTCAGGAGACTGGAAGGGAGCTGCCAACCTTGGAAATTTCGGCGACTTCATCGGCACTGATGATCTGCTTGAAAAGATGTTTGCAGACAATAACATTCGCATTAATCAACTCAGCTTTATCAAACACCGTTTGTTTGACATGCTGATTAATGATTGGGACAGGCATGAGAAGCAATGGGAGTGGGGAACACGTGACGAGTCGAAAGTAAAAGTTTACTATAATGTTCCGCAGGACCGTGATCAGGCATTTTTTAAATACAACGGGGTTTTATTGTCTACGCTTATCAAAGCTTCGGGTTTAAGTTACTTTCAGCCATTTAAACCCATAATGGAAGACGTAAAAAGCTTTAACTACGAAGAGCGAAACCTCGACCGTTTTTTTACAAACAGTGTAGGACTTGAGGGATGGGAGCAGATGGCTGCCGAAATTGAAAAAGCAATAACCGACAAAGAAATTGCAATCGCCCTTGCCCAGATGCCAAAGGAGATCCAGGGTATGTCTAATCAAGAACTCACAGAAGCCTTGCAGGGTAGGAGATCAAAGCTGGTAAAATATGCTGCGGAATATTATCGTTTCATTGCTAAGGAGGTTGATGTTGTAGGAAGCAAAAGCAACGAACATTTCGAAGTAACTGTTCCCAACGAGGAAGAAATGGTGGTAAAGATCTATGCAACGGGAGAAAACAACCTGAGACAGAATGCGCCTTATTACCAACGAACCTTTAAAGCATCCGAGACCAGGGAGGTAAGGATTTTCGGACTTGGGGGAAATGATATATTTGATGTAAAAGGAACGTCTGCAAGCCCTATTAACCTGCGCATCATTGGCGGCGAAGATCGCGATTCGGTCACGACAACCGGCGAAGCAAGAGTACACATTTATGACAATAAGGATAATTCCTTCAATACAGGTTCTGCAACAAAATATCACCTTGCCTCCGACTCAGCAGTACATGCGTTTAAATATGCTAATTACACCTACAGCAAAAAAGGCATATCGCCGGTGGTTTTCTACACGAACGAAGACCGGCTATTTGTCGGTGTTGCATATAATGTGCTCAAACAAAAGTGGAGAAAGTCTCCGTTTGCTTATAAACACAATGTATCGCTAAACTATTCCATTTCGCAACTTGCATTAAGTCTTATTTACAAAGGTGTTTATCCATCAGCTATTGGCAAATGGGATCTGAACCTCAGTGGCATATATGATGCTGTTCGGTGGACCAATTATTTCGGGATGGGTAACGACTCGAAGTTCGTTGTTGATGATATTGATTACTACCGTGCCAGAACTGAAGAATGGTTGGCTGCAGTTGGTCTCAAACGAAAGATTGGGAGGAGCACTATACAATTTAACGGCCTTTTTCAGCAGGTCAGGATAATTAACGATACCGGCCGGTATACGGGTAAAAATCTCAACCCTGGTACCATGGTTTTCAGGCCTAAGCAATTTGCTGGTGCCGAGGCGCAATACAACCTTTACGACCTGAATGATCCCGTTGTTCCAACCCGTGGTTTTGGCCTGATGGCCCGGGCATCTTTCCTGCAGAATCTAAAGGATGCTGAACGTTCGGTAGCAAACTTCCAGGCACATTCGCAGGTATACTTGCCGTTAATACCTAAGTTTTCACTCAGCCTGCGAGCTGGTGCAGAAACCATCACCGGGAAACCAGAGTTTTACCAATATGCTGCGGTAGGCGGCGGCCAACAATTAAGAGGGTTCAGGCAAACGCGTTTTTGGGGTAAAACAGCTTTTTATAACAGCAATGAACTGCGTTTCATAAATAACGTAAAAAGTTACATCTACAATGGCAAGCTTGGCCTGGTGGGCTTTCTTGATAACGGAAGGGTTTGGCTCCCTGGCGAACAATCAGATACCTGGCACGTAGGCTACGGTGCGGGGGTATTGTTGGCACCATTTAATAAGATCCTGGCTGAGGTTACTTACGGTTTGTCGAAAGATGAAAACCTTATTCAATTAAGGTTAACCGTTCCCGTTAGATAATCATTTCATTATATCAGGATGTTGCACTATCGCCCATAGTGCCGTTGCACGATTTATAATAAGGGTTCGACATTATTCAACTATAATCGCATTCCTGGTTTAACCAGGTAACTACTAAAACTATTAGGATGAAAACACTTGGGATTATTCTTATTGTAGTTGGAATATTAATGTTCCTGGTGCCGGGAATAAGCTTTACTAAAAAAGAGAAAGTGATAGACCTTGGTCCTATTGAAGTTAACAGGAATGAGAAGAAAACGATTGGCTGGCCGGTTTATGCGGGAGGTATAGCTGTGGCTGCGGGTGTTGTATTGCTGGTTGCTGGTCGTCGGGGACGTTAGCAGTATTCATCACCCGTTGTCTTTTATACGTTGTTTTTTGATGGGTCAAATTTTACAACCAAACTGAGGTGCGCAACGCTCATCACTGTCGTTTGAAAATGGAACAGGTTGAACTTGATACCAACCATTGTAACCCAAACCCATGGGATACCCTTGTTATGCCGTGTGGATGGTTTAACAACAATCTGGACTTATTAACGAAAGTATATTCAAGAAATTCTGACGCACCCGGCTCTCCCTATCCAGGGACTCTACTGGTGAACGGGGTTCAAATCGAGGTAACACTCTTTAAGATTGCTATTGTTCCTGTTTAATAAATTTCTCATTATATCGTGAACAAAATAACGCTAAAGAGAAAAGGCGTAAGCACCCTCTGTCAAGAGTTGCTTACGCCTTTATAGTTTTGGTTTGATGGAATAGGAAAGGCCGTTGTAATCTAGATTAAGTCATTTACAGATCCTGTTCCAGTGTGTGATAATTTTAAAAGCCAAAGCCTATTGCAATCCCGGTTCTAAGACCAAAGCCCTTGATGCCTCCTTTAATTTCGAATTCATCTTCCTTTGCTTTGTTTTTGAAATTTACGTTGTTGTAAGAAGGACCTGCAAAGATGTCAAGCACGAAACCACTTTTGTATCTCTTTTCCCATCCTACGATTGCGCCACCTCCGATGGTTGAAAAACCGGCTTCATTGTCTGATTCTTTATCTGAAATCGTAAAGTTCTGATAACGTACAAAAGGAGCTACATATCCGCCGTTAAATGACTGTTTTTGTCCGCCGAAATAAAAGCGGTATTCTGGTGTAATGCCATATCCGGCGTACTTAAAGTCAGAGATGGAAAGGCCGGTATAAAATGCACCAACCTGGAATGTTTGACCCTCTTTGACTTCTCTTTCATAAGAGATATTACCGGTTTTTACCAGCAACGACATTGGGTTGATTTTAATTGCATTTTTTTGAATGTCCTGTGCTTTGGAACTAAATGCCAGCGCTGCTGCAGCTAATAATAGAAAACTTCTTTTCATCTTGGTTTGATTTTTTGTTTTTTAGTTTAACGGTTTTCCGCGTTTTGATTTCATTGCAAAAATGTCTTTTAGATCATGGCAATCCAACCGCATAAAATGGTGAAAACAAAAGCCCCGTTTTGAGATGAAAATGCCTGATAATGGACAAATGAGGGTTTATCAGGCCTTATGACCACTCATAACGCTATTCGGATGTCGACTGGGGTAATCCGCCTCGCATAAACATGTGACTACCCCTATCTCAAAATGATGACTTAAGGTACAACCGCCTGTAGCGATAGGCTTAGGGGAACTTAAAGCAACTATTTTTTCAGCAATTGGGCAATTCGCTGAAGGTCGTTTAGATCTGTAGAGCTCAGGGGTTCATTGTTCGAGAACTTGGCCCGCAGAAATAACACCCGCTTGTGCTCGGGAAATCTTTCAAGTATGTCGCTGATGAGCTTTCCGGCAGACTCATCCTTTTGGTAGAGTGGTTTTGGGGTGGGCAAGGCGGATTTATCGCGGGTCGGCATTTTCTTTATGATTGCTTCAACAGCAGCCAGCTTGCCGGGTGGGATTTCTTTTACCTTGAGCGCCTTCGCATATAATCCCTGCAGCTGTTTTTTGCTCAAACTTCCACGCTCACGATATTGCTTGTACAAGCTGATGATAAAGGAAGATACAGGATAAGCCAGTATACATTCTTCCAGCAGTTCGTTGATGCTGTCGATCTTGAAGTCTTTCCGCATAATTCCTGCAATTTACAATTACTTAACCGCTTCAATGTTGCCGTGGCTAAGAACAGGTATATTCCATTGATAAAGCCTGGCAAATTCAATGACGTCTGGTTACGAAAGACGAGGGCGGCCAAGATGATAAGATTACGAACGAATCTGCCAGTACTCCCGTAAATGCAACGGCCCTAAATAAAGAAAAAATTTTCTTCTTTCCACTGCAATAAGTATCAGCAAGCCATCGTTGATGATTCCCAAATTGGTTTACCGTGTTCCATAATAGGAATAGGCGAACCCGGCCTACGTACCAATACTTTGGAAAAACAACCTCTGCTATGAATCAAACACCACATCAGGACAAACTCATGCCCGATCAAGCCGGCGATTTGCCCGGTAGCTCTCCTCCTTTCGCATTAAGCTCGTATCAGGCTCCTAGTCACTTAAGCAGTATTGTAAGCAGAAGTGACACTGCGTCGTCGGCACCGGCTTATTTCATCTCAAAAGCAACAATCTTTAAATCATCAGACCTGGAATTATGAAATCAACTTTACAAGTTCTATTACTGCTGGTCTTACTTGGGAGCATTACTCCGCTGGCAGCTCAGCCCTACCGGGCCACGTGGTGGTCGGGTTACAACTCGAATACACAGGTATTTCCGCTAAACGGAAGTATTAGTTCACCCTACTTTACAACGTCACAACTAAATTATAGTGGTCTAACAAGGTACGATGACAACCGCACTATTTGGGTCAACCCTAACACCTCGGCAACACTCAATACTGCTACAGCACCTTATCTCTCTTATACCTTAAACACTAATGCAACCATCAGATTCGATCGCTTTGTTTTATCGGGTCTTGCTATTTTAGGTAATAGTAAACTACAACTCCGCTGGAGTGTCGATGGATATGCCTCGTCGCTAGGTGAGTTCTCTAACAACGGCAGTAGTTATACGCTTACTTCTGTTAGCTTACCCACTACTTCTATTGCTGCAGGTTCGATCGTGTTTCGTGTATATTTCTATGCAGCATCTGGCTCTGCAATGGTGTTTAATTCTCACACTGGCCCTTATCCCTCGATTGATGGTACGCCAACTTCTTACGGTCAAAATGGTGCTAATGTAAGTGTATGGTATACTTCCCCGGATCCAACACCTGCGTGTACCGGCACTCCGACCCCGGGTACATCAACCGTGAGTCCTGCCTCAGGAAATATTGTTACCAACCAAAGTGCTGCTTTATCATTGGCAGGTTATACTTCCGGGGTATCAGGAATAACCATTCAATGGCAATCATCATCAATCATGAATGGCACTTACACCGATATCGCCGGTGCAACCGGAGCCAATTACAATACGGGAACAATCATCAATCCTGGCGCTACTTACTATCGTGCTCGGGTAACCTGCACAGCAACAGGTTTATCGTCATTTTCAAATGTAATCACCGTTACCGCGACGAATATGCCGGCACCAGGTAATGCCATCAATTTTGATGGGGTAAATGATTTTATCAATTGTGGAAACAGTGCAGTTGTCGCACCGGCAAACATGAAAACAATGGAATGCTGGGTCAGGTTCAACGGCTTTGGCGACCAGGAAATAATTAGCCGAAGTATTATATCCTACGGAGTTGAGCTGCTGATTTATGGCGGCAATCTATCGTTCTTCTGTATGCGTGATGGCTCAAATACAAGCTATATTTCGTATCCTGCGAGCAACCTCCAGACAAATACCTGGTATCACCTTGCTGCAACCTGGAACGGTACAAGGGAAACAATGCGGCTATATGTAAACGGCGACCCGGTCGGTACCCGTACCGATATCGGGAACGTGAATACCGGTATCCCCTATAACGCTGCGGTTAACCTGAGAATTGGTATGTGGAACGATGCTCCGGCGCGTTACCTGAATGGCGCTGTTGACGAAGTTCGTATCTGGGATGTACAACGTACCCAGGCTGAGCTGCAGTCAGCAATGTATAATGTAGTTGCACCGTCTACATCGGGGTTGAAAGCTTACTACCGGTTCGACCAGGGTACGGCATCCGGTGCAAACACGGCACTTTCCACAGCCTTTGATGCAACACCAAACGCTTTACATGGAACCTTGACCAATTTTACATTAACCGGGGCAACGTCGAACTGGGTTGAAAGTTATGCTATGGTGGTGCCGGCAACTTCTGCACCCGCTACCGTAGGGTCAGGCAGTTTTCTTGCACAATGGACCGCTCCAGCGGTTGGTATAGTAGAGCGCTACCTGTTGGATGTTTCTACCTCACCCACATTCAGCTCCTTTGTTGCAGGTTATAATGGTGCTGATGTAGGAACGGCAACTTCATTTACCGTGACCAATCTTTTACCATCCACAACTTATTACTACCGGGTTCGTGCACAAAAGGCATCTGTAAGCGGACAAGGTATTAATTCGAATACTTCATCGGCAACAACGGTCGCCCAAACTCCACCCGGAAATGCGCTGCATTATAGTGGAGTATCCAAGGCCGTGGTTTCTTCTGTTAGCCCTGTGCTCAACTTTGCCACAGGTACCGTTGAATGCTGGGTTAAACGCGACGCGCTAAATGGCCAAAACGCCTTGTTGGTTGGTGTAAGAAACGATCCTAATGGTTCACGTTTTAGTGTACACATGGGCGACAACCTTATTGGTCTTTGGAATGGCAGTGTTTGGTCACCCGTAACAATGCCAACTTCATTTGTTCCCGGAAAATGGTATCACATTGCGGTGGTTATAAAAGCAGCTACGTCCGACGTGTACGTAAACGGGGTATTTATCGGCTCAACCACAAATGGTATGGGAACTGCTACGGGTTTGCCGTTAATCATCGGCGGAGGCTCTGCTACTGCAACAGGTGAGGTTCTAAACGGGGCAATCGACGAAGTGCGGGTTTGGAATACCCAGCGTACTGCGGCACAAATTGCCACTGCCCGTTTAGACACGGTGCCGGCTTCAACCGCCGGACTGGTAGCTTACTACAAATTCGACCAGGGTATAGCTTCGGGTAACAACACGGGGCAAACTGTAGCTTATGATGCAACAGTTAATGCGCTTAACGGAACCCTGTCTGGTTTCGGACTAACCGGGTCAACATCAAACTGGATTGAAAGTTATGCTATGGCTGTACCTACCACTACTCCTGCCACACTTTTAACCACAAATGCCATGACCGCAAATTGGTCTGCTCCGCTCAGAGGAACGGTAGAGAAGTATCTAATAGACGTATCGACAAATGCAAACTTTACAAGCTTCGTCGCTGGCTATAATGGAAAAGATGTTGGTCTGGCAACAAGCACGCCAGTTACAGGATTAAGTCCCAACACAACGTACTATATACGCGTACGGGCTGAAAAGTCTTCAGTCACAGGTCAGGGAAGTTTTTCAAACACAATAACAGCTACAACTTGTCCTGCAATGTTGGTTCCTTCAGTGTCCATTGCAGCTAATCCATCTGGTGTTATTGCTTCAGGCACTACGGTTCAGTTCACCGCTACCCCTACGAACGGAGGTAGTTCCCCTTACTTCGATTGGATACTGAATGGTTCTGTGGTTCAATCCGGTGCATCGAATACTTACGTTACTGCTACGCTACAAAATGGAGATGTTATTGAAGTTGAACTTACCAGTAACGCTCAGTGTCTTTCACAGCCTAGTGCTGGAAGCAATGCAATCACCGTAACCGTTACAAATGTCTACACCTGGAATAGTGGCAATGGCAATTGGAACACCAGTGCCAACTGGACCCCTAACGTGGTGCCTTCCGGTACCTCAGCTGATGTCGTAATTCCTACAGGAACACCTACCGTAACCTCACCGATCAGCATTGGCAGCCTCAACATTGCAACAGGTGCAGGACTTTCCCTTGCGGCAAATTTGGGTGTGGCCGGCAATCTTGCTGGTGGCAACAGCAGCGATGTATTGATCAGCGGCACCGGCAACATTGTGCTCAACGGCACTTCTCCGCAGCTCATCAGCGGCAACACAACAGTCACCAACCTGCAAATCGATAATCCGGCAGGAGCGTCAATCGTACAAGGTAGCACCGTTAACCTTACCGGGGTGTTCACACCGGTTGCAGGTGCACTCAATACCAATGGCGGCCTCGTGTTAAAATCTACTGCAACAGGGATTGCAACAGTTGCTGCAGGCACCGGCAATTACATTAGCGGCGATGTAACCGTCGAGCGTTACTTCCCGGCAAAAAGAGCATGGCGCTTTGTTACAGCACCCGTATCAAACAGTGGTTCTGTATTCGCTAACTGGCAGAATAACGGCTCCGTTATTCCAAATACCGGTATCGAGATCTGGCGACCAACGGGTGGTAATGGATTTGCCACCGGTGGTAACGGAACATCCATTCAACGGTTCGACGAAAATGCAAATGCCTGGGTTAACCTCAACAACACCACTGCTTCACCAGTCAGCGACAATGATGGAGGAGGTGCAAATACAGTTGCCGATAACAGGTCGTATTCATTGTTTGTCAGCGGCCACTATGGTTCAGGCAACATCAATGAAGCAACCGGAGCATCAGCCACAACCATGCGCACGAGGGGCCGTCTGCAAAGTGGCACGCAAACCTTTAGTTACAACAATATAGCGGCTGATCATTTTGTGCTCGTTGGTAATCCATATGCATCACCTGTCGACTTTGCAACCATAGGCAAAACCAACATTAAAAACGGTTTTTGGGCATGGGATCCGCAACGCAGTGGCACAACGCTTGGCGGCTACGTTACCGTAAGCTGGGATAATCAAACCAGCAGCTACGACATCGATTACCTGCCATCACATACTGCGCAAACCAATATTATTCAAAATGGTCAGGCAGTGCTGGTGCAGGTTCAAAATAGTGGCAGCAATACAGCGATCACATTCAACGAAAACAGCAAGGCTTCATCGGGCACCAATACCAACAACTTGTTCAGGGGAACAGAAGCAGCCCGGCAGATGAGGGTTGTACTCAACCGTTTTGCAGCGAATACAGCCGTAGCAGTTGATGGGGTTCTTGCTAAATTCGGTAAGGGGTATGCTGCTGAAGCCGGACCCGATGATGCGGTTAAGATGTATAATTACGACGAAAACTTTTCGCTTACCCGTTCTGGTCTCAGATTAAGTATTGAAAGAAGGCCTCAGATCGTTACAACCGATACCCTGTTCCTGAACATCGATGCGATCAAAGCAAACAACAATTATGGCTTTAGCATTCTACCCGAAGCATTTGACAATCCGCTCCTGTCGGCATACCTCGTAGACAACTATCTCGTAAAAGAGACCGCGCTCAGCCTCACCAACAATACCGAAATCAGGTTTACCGTTGATGCAAATACGGCTTCTGCCAACCCACGTCGTTTCATGATTGTATTCCGTACCGGGTCTGCATTGCCCATTACATTTAAGGGTATTAAGGCATGGCAAAGCAACCAGGGTATACAGGTAGAATGGAATGTTGAAAGCGAAACAAACATCAGTCATTACGCAGTAGAAAGGTCTGCCAATGCGATCGACTACATGCAACTGGGCACAGTTTCGGCACGTAACCAAAACAAGGTTGAAGTATACACTTTGTTCGATGCCATTCCGCTGCAGGGTGCCAATTATTACCGCATCCGTATTGTGGAACATGATGGCTCAGCCAGGTACAGCGCAGTGGCCAAAGTGCAATCCGGCAAAGCAAATCCTGCATTTACCGTTTCTCCAAACCCGGTTCAAAACAAACAAGCAAATGTTCACCTGGCTAACATGCCTAAAGGTGTATACACCCTGGCTGTTTATAACCAGGGTGGCCAGCAGGTCTATGTTCGCGAGGTTCAGCACGATGGCATTGCTAAAGTGCTTGTGGTTTTCCTACCAAAGAATACTGGTGCAGGCAACTATCATTTTGTACTTACCGGTGGTCTTAATAAACAAAGCACATTTACCCAAAACGTAATTGTTCAATAAGCAAACTCCGGGCAACAGCAATGTTGCCCGGGGCTTTAAACACTAATCAATCTCATTATTATGATAGCAAGAACATGTGCAACATTCTTAAAGGTTGTTTCAATGGCAATCTTTTGTTTACTGCTTTCCACTAATGCGCTTTTTGCCCAGGGACCTCCACCTCCAGGCGATGGGCTCGACCCGGGTGGCGCAGAAGTACCCGTTGACGGGGGCATCAGCCTTTTACTCGCAGCTGGCATTAGCTACGGAACAAAAAAGGTGATCGACGCGCGTAAAAAGGCTCGCGCCACAACAGAGCCGGCCGATAAATAAGCACAGTATCATACCAGCCATGTACCCAAACGTTCAAGTCGACCAGGAAAATGATTGGCTATTGTTAAAAGCGGAATTTGGGCGTGCCCCCCAACCCATGTTGGGGGTCGGGCTTTTCCCGTCCGAATGGCTTCAGCCGGGCGGGCGTTCCAAGTCCTCGTTCCCCCCAAAAAGTGGGGGGAACTCCGGGCTTTCCACTTCAATCCCTCACGCAAACTCCCGCTCCCTGATTACCACTGCCATAAACAGCCAACAATAAAACCGATTGTCAATAGTGTTACGACAACTAACAAGAGTAAACAACCTCATTGCACATCAACGCCAGATTGCTAACTCAACGGCCGAACTCATTAACTAGCCTCCGCTCATATGATCGCCATATTTTTTGAAAGAACCTTCGGTAAAGCATCTGCAAGTGTGTTACAGTTCCTAAAACGCGCAGCATTATTCCTTGCTTGCTGGATGATATTATACCACCTCATCTTAATTCCAAACCACCTTGCAAATGAATGGCTGACAACTGTCACGGGCAAGGCTACTACCCAATTGCTAAATGAGCTTTATTCAGGTGGTTTCTCCTGGGTTAAATCAGGCTCAAATGCCATCCAGGTATTTCTTTCTAATGTCAAGGTGCTGTCTATCGCCGATCCTTGCAATGCACTTGAATTGTACGTGCTTTACTCAGGTTTTATCTTTTGTCTTGCCACGAGCTTAGCCCGCCAATTTGCCTTTTCAATCATGGGAATTGCAGCTATATTTTTCCTTAACGTGCTTCGCTGTTGTGCGATCACATGGCTCAACCTGAATCATCCCGAACTCTCCGACTTTGCACACCATTATGCATTTACATTTTTAATGTATGGGTTCATCTTTGCCGGATGGGTCATTTATATGAAAAAGTATGACGCCAAGAAGCTGGTATAGGGTAAGGTATAGCCTTGGCTTACTGCTGGTTCTTTTGTTCAGCGGCTACTACCATATCAGTAACGAACGGGGTTACTGGCTTCATGGCAAGCTTGTGTTTCCGCCGTTCATTATAGCTTGTATTGCCTTAGTCGGATATAACGTATTCAGAAAGCACGCGAGCACCAACATGGTGAAGATCTGGCTTGCATTCAACACTTTTGCCTGCCTGTTAAGCATGTTTGTAGCACTTCTTTGCATTTCAGGGTTTCAGCAATACCTTCCATTTGTAGAGATAAACCTGGTGCTAAACTTAGGAATCAGCCCACTTCCTTATGCGGTTATCCCGCTCCTGACCCAGGCTTTGTTTTCAGGTACAACTACCGCCGAAACAGAAAAACAACTCGCTTCCTGACCTACAACTTTTCATTACCAACCCATAAATAACATTCCTGCACCACAAACCAACACCGTGGTACCCGCAAGGACATGGGCGTATTTTTCCATTTTTCGCTGGTCGAAAAGAGATAGTCCGTAATAACCCAACAGCACCATTGTTACCATCGCGCAAAGCGTAAAAACGGTAAATACGCCAACCAATACAACAACACCTGTTATAGAGTGTTTAACTGCAGGAAACGACAGAAGCGGTATAAGTGGCTCACATGGTCCCAATAGAAATACAATAAACATAATCCATGGTGTAACCACCGTTTTCTCCCTTGGTAATACCATTGTCCCATGCCGGTGTTCGTAAACATAGATGTTGTTTTCATCTGCCTCAAAATGTTTGTGCAATTTGTTTGCTGATAACTGCCAAAATGCATAAAGACAGTACACACACCCGATGATCAACATGGTCCAGCCGGCTAGTCCTCCCCGTACATTTTCCAACCAACTGATTTTTGCAAGCGACCATCCGAGTGCAACCCCACCTAGTCCCAAAGCAACCGAACTTCCCACATGGCCGATACCACAAACGAGTGTCCAGAACACCGTTCTCCGCAAAGACCAACCTTTGCTTTTCGACAATGCTATAAATGGAAGGTAATGATCGGGGCCGGTAATGGTATGTACCAGGCTAATGGTTATCGCCGTAAGGACCAGGTAAGATAATTCAGCTGTCATGTAGGCGTAATCTGAGGTTCTGTAAATTTCAATGCAAGTGCCATTCAAGTTTTCTGATTAGCGGCAGTATACCCTTACTATAGTGCCGGCTGCACTGTTGTCCTTGTAAGTGCATTTACTACCTCCGACAGCGCTTTATTAATATCATGAAGTTGTTCTGCTTTATATCCGAGCACCCTTGCTACAATGCCGTTGACAGGCAATAAGGAAACCCCATAAGCTATCCCTGTATAATTTTCAAGCATTTCCCGGCACCTGGCAATCACCACCTTGCAGTCGATCTTGTTGTTCAAACATACAAAGCTTGCCTGGTGCGTGAAGCCTTCAAGCTGCCCCATCTGCGCGGGATTAATAATGCCCGGTTCCACCAACAAGTTTTCTCTTACAACGAGTTTTTCTCCGATATAAATGTTGGTCACGCTGTGGTATCTCCTGAACTGGAAAACTTCGTCGCTCAGTTTTCTTCCACATGTAATGATTTCACTCCAGGTCAGGTGGTGGCAACGGCCGAGGTGGATTTCGTTGATGGAACCAAAATCGGCATTGCGGTGCGGTACAACAGGGTGGGGCAGGTAAGTAAGGGAAGCACCTTCTGCAAGCAAAACCGTGGTTGTTTGTCGTGCCGAACCAGCCATGGTAAAAATTCGCTGGTAACCTTGTGTCAATAGTTTAAGCGATGCTCCCTCTTCTACTTCAATCCGGATATCATAACAGTCTTTCTCCAGGATCCCGGGGGATGAACTCATCATCATAAGTGTAAGTTCTTGCTCGTTGCGACCTTCGGTAATGTTTGCCACTTTAAATGGCTGCGAAAAGAACGCCTGTTTAAGCCTGGTTTTTCCACGACCACTGGCTATGATATGGATTCTCCCGCTCATCTGATGAGTTCGGGTTCATTTACTTCTTCCATCAATGCGTATTTTCTGATCCAGCCGATAATCGCATGAAGCCCTTGTCCGCGCACCAGGTCAGTGAACACAAATGGTGCACCTTTACGCATCCGCCTTGCATCTTTGTCCATGATGTCAAGGTTGGCAAATACATAAGGCGCAAGGTCGATTTTGTTGATGACCAGCAGATCACTGCGCGTTATTCCAGGACCGCCTTTGCGGGGTATCTTGTCACCTTCTGCAACATCAATTACAAATATGGTCACATCGGCAAGGTCAGGACTAAACGTGGCGGAAAGGTTATCACCACCGCTCTCAATAAAAATAATTTCCAGTCCTGGTATTCGCGTGGCCATCTCTTCTACTGCCTCGAGGTTCATGCTTGCGTCTTCGCGAATCGCCGTATGCGGACATCCTCCTGTTTCCACACCAATAATCCGTTCCGCAGGCAGCAGGCTGTTTTTGGTCAGGAACTCAGCATCTTCCTTAGTATAGATATCATTTGTGATTACGGCAATGCTATATTGGCTATACATTGCCCGCGAAAGCCGTTCAATAAGCGCGGTTTTGCCCGAGCCAACAGGTCCTGCCACGCCAATCTTGATGTAATTTCTTTCGTGCATTATCTAAGTTTAAGATATACGGAGTAGGGGTTCTGCAACACTATCAATGGCGGGCAATTGGGTTCAAATTAGTAAAAACCAGTAAAACCAGCTTTAAAAAATGGAGATGGTGTTACCGCCTTATCATACAGCAGTGTGTAATAAATGGATTTCTCCATATACTCAGGTTTCAAAATAGTTCTGGGACTTGAAAATAGCAGAAGCACTTCAGCTATTTTTGTGGCTCATCCCGGATGCATTGTATATGTTCGAATTGCTACTGCAAAAGATCAACGAAAAAGTGCCCATCACCCCTGAAGAGAGTGCGGTATGTAAAACATTTTTCATACCCAAAAAGCTGCGCAAAAAGCAGTACCTGCTACAGGAAGGCGATGTATGTAAGTACGTTGCTTTTGTAGAAAAAGGCATGCTACGTAGCTACACCGTTGACGATAAGGGTACCGAGCATATTATGCAGTTTGCATTTGAAGGCTGGTGGCTTAGCGATCAGTTTAGTTTTCTCACTGCTGAGCCATCTGTTTACAATATCGATGCGCTTGAAGACTGTGAGTTGCTGTTGCTGACCAAACCTGCTGAAGAAGAAATGCTGGTGCGGGTGCCAAAGCTGGAGCGGTACTTTCGTTTACTGTTGCAAAATAGTCTTATCGCCATCCAGCGGAGATTGGTCAGTTCACTTAGTCATACAGCCGAAGAAAAGTACCGGCAGCTCCTCGCTTCCTGTCCCGGAATTGCCCAGCGTGTACCCCAACATATGATGGCTTCCTACCTGGGTATAACCCCTGAAACCCTGAGCCGCCTGCGCAACCCGAAGAACAGGAAAGTTTGAGGGTATAGGCAGTGCGAAAGGCAAGGGTGAAGTCCGTTATTTCTTGACCCAGATCAATGTAATTTCTTGTTCCAGCGCAATGGCTCACCCCGGCATGCAGGCGTAGTTTTGCTAAACAAACATCACCAGTATGGCCGCTCAAAAAACCATTGCAATCATCGGCGCCACCGGCAAAATGGGCGGTGCAATTGCTAAGGGACTTGTAAATGGTCCAAACCGTCTCTTGCTCTTTGGCAACAACCAGGAAAAATTATCCGGGCTACTGTCCGCACTCAAGGAGACAAAAAGAGATACTGACGCGGAGATTATCGGCTGCAGTGTAGACGCAAGCTGGGAGGCAGATATCATAATCGCCGCCGTTCCCTATGCAGCCGAAGCTACACTGGCGGAGCAAATCAGGGCCGTTGCCACAGGCAAGATCGTGATCAGCATATCCAATCCCCTGAGCGCTGATTTTTGCCGCCTTGTAACTGAGCCGGGCACCAGTGCAGGGGAACAATTACAGGAGCTGCTTCCACACGCGCGGGTTGTAAAAGCTTTTAGCACCAACTTCAGCGCTGCTTTCAATCATACCGATGTTAGCGGATATAAGCTCGATGCATTTATTGCCGGCAATGATGATGAAGCTCTCCTGGAAGTAGCTGAACTGATAACAGAGGTTGGCTTTAATCCCGTAATTGCCGGAGACCTCACATTCAGCCGCACACTGGAAAACATGACCCTCTTACTGATTAACGCTAATATCCGTCATGGCTATAAAGGTCAGGCAGGATGGAAAATATTACACAACTAATTTCAACAACAAACTTTATGAAACTTCTTGAAGCCCTTGAATGGCGATATGCATCTAAAAAAATGAATGGTCAACCTGTGCCGCAGGAAAAAGTAGAACGTATACTTGAAGCCATCCGCCTTGCTCCTTCCTCAATGGGTCTGCAGCCATATACCGTTCTGGTGATTACCGATCCGGAACTTAAAAAACAAATACTGCCGATTGCCAACAACCAGCAGCAGATTATTGATAGTTCTCACCTGCTGGTGTTTGCCGCGTGGAACAAAATCACACCCGAACACGTCGATGAGTACATTAAGCTGATTGCGAAAACCCGGAATGTGGGTGAAAGCTCATTGCAGCAGTTTAAAGCGATGCTTACCCCCTTGGCAGAGCGTTCGTTTGAGGATAGCCTGAACTGGACAGCACGGCAAACATATATTGCCTTTGGTACCGCTATTGCAGCCGCAGCAGAAGAGCATGTTGACGCAACCCCAATGGAGGGGTTCAACAATGTGGCACTCGACAAGTTGCTGAACCTGAACGAAAAGGGTTTGAGAAGTGTAACCCTGCTACCCCTGGGCTACCGCGACGCCGAAAAAGATGTGCTTGCAACATCGGCTAAAGTGAGAAGAAATAAAGAAGAACTCTTTTTGCTACAATAATCGCTCATGTTTGGTGTTAGGATGCTTCTTTCTTAAATATAAGAACCAATGTCGTTTACTTAAGGTGAGTGGCAGAAACTGGTGAATAAAGGGATGCGGTACAAGGGAGTGACACCCCCGTCCGAACCGGTTCATCCGGGCCGGCGTCCGAACAGGGTTCATCCAGGCGGGAAACGATGGCAAATAGAATTCCGGCAGCTGGTCACCAAAGATTTCTCTTAAGTAAACGAGATTGATATAAGAAATTCAAAACATTAGCATTTCACACCCGGTATTGCAGACCTGCATGGTAAACCCTGGCATTTACCAGGCAAGATGAGCGGGAAAAATCAGGTTAATCGAACCTTTTCGGCGAAACCCTGTTGATGCTGTTCTGCAGTGTACAGAATAATCTTTTTTGAAGGATCGAGAAGTTGAAACTTAGCCCAATCAGCCGCAGTTGTACAATACTTAAGGTTGAAGAAACGAAATAACGCATCATCGTTAAAGATAAGTGTTAGCAAGTTCACTATTCTGGAACAGCGACCGTAATGCGCTGACAGACTTTGCACATGAGAGACGAGTGAATATAACGGTTGTTGTATTCACTTTTTTTTGCCCAATTTTTAAAGCGATTTGCCAGGCTATAGACCAATATCCACTTGATACCTTCCGTTTTCCATCTTTGGCGAACTGCATGTTAATTGGTAACAAATTTCAAACCCACGATTGAACTGATGAGGGTTACCAGGAAAAATATCCTCCAGAAATCAGCGGGCTCCCTGAAGAAAACTATCCCAACCAATGCTGTTCCAACTGCCCCGATACCGGTCCATACGGCATATGCTGTTCCTATTGGAAGGGTTTGCGTTGCCTTATAAAGTAGTAGCATACTGCAGGAAAGGGTAACAAAGAAACCTGCCATCCACAAGGAGGAATTAAGGCCAGTTGTTTCTCTTGCTTTCGCAAGGCAAGTTGCAAATCCGACTTCAAACAAGCCGGCAATAATCAGTAATATCCAGTTCATAGCGATACGTTTAATGTTGAGGGCCTTGGGTACAGCATCTCTTTTTGGGTCCAGTTATCAACCCCGGCTCCCTCGTTGATGCACTGCTATACGGGCAGCTGCAAATCCTTGTTTGTACTTCGATTTTCTTGAACGTCCCCACCAGACAAAAAAGCCGGTGATGGGTAAGCCGGCACATGCAAGGCAGGCAACAAAACTGATCAATTTACCTGCCAGTCCAAACATTCTACCCGTATGAAGGTCATAATGGGCGGAACTCACTTTCGCGCCCCTGCTCACATTTCGGTGATACTGGCTTTTGATGAGTACACCCGAATATTGGTCGAAGTAAAAGTCGTTCCGACGGTAATGGCTTAAAGCCTTTCCATACCCGGAAATACTCAGAACACCACTTCTGCCAAATGGCAGGTAAGCCGAAAACATCTCAGATACGGTATCTAGCCTGCGTGCCTGGTTGAAACCCGTATCAATCAGGGTAGCGACCGGCAGACTTGTTAACTGCATGGTATCTGATCGCGGAAAAACCTCCTTTTCGCCTTCATAAACCTGCCCAAAATTGGCCAGTTTGCTCAGGCCGTTTCGAAGCCATGGATAACTCATACTCAGCCCGGTAATCGCAAGCACGAGGGCGACCAGGAACACGTAAAAACCGGGTACTTTGTGCAGGTCGAAGTTTCGCCTTCGCCACCTGCTTCGCCACCGGATGCTAAAGCTTTGCTTCTTCTGTGCACGGTTTTGCGGCCACCACAGGATCAGTCCGGTAATCAGCATGATTACAAAAACAACAATGGAGAGATCGACGATCTTACGTCCCCATATAGCCGGTAACAGCAGCCGGGTGTGCAGTCGTTCCATATTCACGAAAAAACCTTCGCCTGCCTTTTCGTTATGCAATACCCTGCCCGAATATGGATTTACATACACCTGGTAACTTCCGGTATTGGTATTTACCGTAAAGATGGCCGGGCGCTCTTTTGGGAACCAGACAATCCGGCCGGGAGTTCCTTCGGGAAAAACAGATAGGGCTGTGTCCAATAATTGCGCAACAGGTTTTCTTTCTGTCGTTATATGCTCAACTTTCCGGTACGAATAAAACGCATCCTTTATCTCATCCTGGAACACCAGGATGGCCCCACTTAATGAAACGATGAATATGATCAGCCCCGACGATAAGCCAAGCACAAGGTGTACCGACCTGGTTAGTCTTCTCCATAATTTCCTGTTTGGTGTCATTTGCTGTTAGCATTACCCGGTGAACGGCATGCAAATGAACGGCATTTTGTTTTCCCGGTGGCATCGGGATGTATACCAATTTTCTACCTCAGGCTCCGGCCTTGTTTCCACGCCGGGGTTCTCTTAACCCGTTACATTGCATCCGCTGGTAACCTTGGAATGCAAGCAGGTCTTGAAGGTCGATGGTAAGAGAGTTGATGTGAACAACTTAGCTTCTAAATTCCGGCAGGTTTTTAGAACCTTAACTGGGCATACGGCTTACCTTTGTGCGGTTGTTTGCCCAACTCCAATCCTGCATAAACAATTCAAATGGATGTAGAAATACTCTCACGTATCCAATTTGCTTTCACCATTTCTTTTCATTACATCTATCCACCATTAAGTATTGGCCTCGGCTTGTGTATGGTTGCTATGGAAGGTCTCTTCCTGCGCACCGGCAATAAGATGTACGAGGATATGACACGCTTTTTTACCAAGATCTTTGCCCTGATCTTTGGCCTCGGCGTAGCCACAGGTATTGTAATGGAGTTTGAGTTTGGAACCAACTGGGCAACCTATTCGAAATACGTGGGCGACGTTTTTGGATCGGCACTTGCTGCAGAAGGAATCTTTGCGTTTGCCCTTGAAGCCGGTTTTCTCGGGGTGCTTGTATTTGGCTGGGATCGGGTGAAACCTGCAACCCACTTTTTCGCAACCATCATGGTATTTCTTGGATCTATGTTTTCGGCGATCTGGATCGTGGTGGCCAATTCATGGCAACAAACTCCGCGCGGTTACCGGGTTGTTGGTGATGGCCTTGAGGCGCGTGCGGAGATCACCGATTTTTGGGCAATGGTTTTTAACCCTTCTTCCATCGAGCGGGTGTCGCACGTTTGGGTAGGGTCTTTTCTTGCCGGCTCATTCCTCGTACTTAGTATCAGTGCTTATTATATTCGAAAAAATAAGCACCTCCAGTTTTCGACAGCAGCATTCAGGATTGCGCTGGTGATTGCGACCGTTTCCGCACTTTCTCAATTGTTTATCGGCCACAAGTCAGCCGAAGTTGTTGCTGAACACCAGCCTGCAAAACTGGCCGCGTTTGAAGGACACTTCGATAGCCTTGCGGTTGCGGATATGTACCTTGTTGGCTGGATCGACAAAAAGGAAGAAAAAACGATTGGCCTTAGCATTCCAAAGGGGCTCACCTTTTTAACCCACCAGGATTTTACCACCCCCATAAAAGGTTTGAAGGGCTTTCCAGTAGCAGATCGGCCCGGCGCCTTAAATATCGTGTTCCAATCTTACCACATTATGATCACAATAGGTATGGTGTTGATTGGACTGACTTTGTATGCCTGCTTTTTGTGGTATAAAGGATTGCTGTTTCAAAAGAAGTGGTTAATGACGGTGTTCCAGTTTTCGGTGCTATTACCACAGCTTGCTAACCAGGCTGGATGGTTTGCAGCAGAAACCGGCCGTCAGCCGTGGGTTGTTTACGGCCTGTTGCGAACGTCGAATGCTTTGTCGAAGTCGGTTACCGCAAACCAGGTGTTGTTTTCCCTGATCCTTTTTACCCTTGTTTACCTCCTCCTGTTTATACTGTTTATTTACCTGCTGAATAAAAAAATATTGCATGGCCCTTACAAAGCAGACGTTGTGCACAGGCCGCAGCAGGAGAGTATGGCCGACCAGTTTTAATTTATAAGCATGGATACATTTCTTGGTATTGATTATGCAACCTGGTGGTACCTGGTGATTGGTGCCGTGTTTACGGGTTATGCTATACTCGATGGCTTCGACCTTGGTGCCGGATCACTGCACTTGTTTTTCAAAAAAGAAGAAAGCCGCCGTATTGCCCTGAATGCAATCGGACCAGTATGGGATGGCAATGAAGTTTGGTTGGTCATTGGCGGCGGAACCCTTTTCTCGGGTTTCCCGAAAGTGTATGCCTCCATTTTTTCGGCATTTTACATCCCCTTCATGCTCTTTCTTACTATGCTCATCTTTCGTGCAATTTCGATTGAGTTTCGCAGTAAGGAGCCCATGAAGTGGTGGCGAAAAACATGGGATATTTCTTATTGCGTATCCAGCACCTTACTCGGGTTTTCGCTTGGTATCATACTGGGTAATGTACTGTTGGGTATACCTATTGACGCACAGGGCAACTTTACCGGTAGCACCTTGTACTTTTTAAATCCATATGCCATCATGGTCGGCATTACAACGGTCGCCCTGTTTATGATGCATGGTGCAATCTTCCTGGTAATGAAAACGGAAAACCGGCTCTATGCAAAACTTACCATACTCGTAAAACACAGCACCATATTTTTTGTGATCAGCATATTGCTGCTGAGCTTTTATACGCTGTTGTACGTGCCGCATTTATCCGAAAGAATACGCCACAACAGCTGGATGTTTATCATTCCGATTATGATGGTGCTTTCTGTTGCAAACATCACCCGGCTTATTGCCAAACGTAAATACCTGGTGGCTTTTATGTGCTCGTCGCTTACCGTTGCGCTGTTGCTGATCATCGTAGCAATAGAACTTTACCCAAACCTGGTGATTTCAACCCTTGATCCCGCGTATACGCTTACGGTTCAAAATGCATCATCATCCGCAAAATCACTCGAAATTCAACTTATGTTTGTAGCAGTTGGGGTGCCGCTTGCAGCAGCTTATACGGGTTTTATGTTCTGGACATTCAGGGGTAAGGTAAAGCTCGACGAGATGAGCTATTAGATGGATCACCTGGCTTTACCAATAAGAATGGTGTCGAAGTTTGTGCCTGCATGATCGTCGCTTAGAGGTCCTGCTGTACAAGCCCGCCCGGCAGCGCCAGTCGGACGGGAGTGCGACGCCAATGAAGCCCCACAAAGAACTAATGTTGGGTCCATAAAGAAAAACTGCATGGGCAGCAAAATACCTGATCATTGCAGATAGCATTTGTTATCATGCACAACAAACACAATTGTTAATTTACTTATCATGGTTGATATAACGCATAAAGTAAAAAGTTTAAGAAAGGCTATTGCTACTGCTGTAGTTAAAGTGTCGTCACCTGAAACCATAGAAGCGATACAATCGCGAACGGTACCCAAAGGCGACGTATTTGAATTTTCAAGAGCAGCCGGCTTGCTTGCAGTGAAAAAAACAAGCGACGTTATACCCGATTGTCATCCGCTCCCCGTTGAATTTACAGGCATCACTCATCATGTTGAAGGACTTGAAATTATTGTACAGGTGGAGGTCCATAGCATTTACCGGACCGGTGTTGAAGTAGAGGCCATGCATGGTGCAGCGATTACGGCACTAACCATGTACGATATGCTAAAGCCGATCGACAAAGCAGTGGAGATAACAAACATAAAGCTGCAGGAGAAAAAAGGAGGCAAATCCCAATATACCGACTTTCCGGTGCACGAAATGAAATGCGCCGTTGTGGTATGTTCCGACAGCGTATCGGCTGGCACCAAACAAGATTTTGCCGGAAAAGCGGTCATCGAAAAACTCCGGAAGAATGGGCTTAGTACTTCATCGTACAGCATCATTGCCGACGATTATGAAACGATACAACACAAGTGCAGGGAACTTGCTGCCCATGCTTTTAACATCATCATATTTACCGGCGGTACGGGCTTGTACAAAAGAGACGTTACACCAGAGGCCATAGAACCCCTGATCGAACGGGCAATCCCTGGCATTATGGAAGCTGCGCGAAGCTATGGCCAGGAGCGCACGCCCTATGCAATGCTATCGCGGGGTGTTGCCGGCTTTATCAAGAATTCATTGGTGTTAACACTGCCCGGTTCAACACGCGGCGCAGAAGAAACCATGGATGCACTGTTCCCTTATGTGATCCACATTTTTCATGTTGCAGAAGGTTTAAGACACAGCAATGATTAACAGCCTGATCGTGGTAATTTCAAAAATGGATCTGTGACAGGGCTCGTATTATGCGGTGGGCAAAGCAGCCGGATGGGCACCACCAAAGGGTTATTGATGAAGGGGTCTGCTACTTGGGCCGAGATAGCAGCTGCAAACTTAGCTTCACTTGGTGTGCAGGTGGTATTATCAGTTAATGATGAAAACCACCACTTGTTTGCAGCAGGGCATGAAAATAATCTTATCGTTACGGACGATAACTCATTACACATTGGTGGTCCTTTAAAGGGCATATTGTCGGCACATATCCATTTTCCTACAGAGGACCTTTTTGTTCTTGCCTGTGATATGCCAGACATGTTGCCCGCCGTCCTCCTAATGTTGGTGAAAGAATACATAGCAGGAAATTCCGATGCTTATGTGTTCATCGATGGTCAACAGCCCGAGCCGCTTTGTGGTATTTACAGGGCCGGGGTTCTTGCAAGGGTGCTTGCACGCTACAGAAGCGAGGGGCTGCAAAAACATAGCCTCCGGTTTATGCTCAGCCAGGTAAATACACGGTATGTGCCCGTTCCTGAATCGTTCCGGAAAGCTTTGAAAAATTATAACTCGCCTGCTGATTTAGGCAGTTTGTAACTGCAGCGTAGACTGGTCAACTTCTTTAAACGACGACTTCGGTGATCCGCAAAGCGGGCAACAAAAACCGGGGTTTAGTTCGTTGAAGGCTGTGCCTGCAGCTATCTCCAGCTCGGGTTCGCCAACAACAGGATCATAAACCGTCAGGCAGTCTGTGCATTGGTGCACCGAGTTTGTTACCTGCTTTGCGGCAGTACCCAATGTTGGTGTTATCGGTACCGGGTTACTGAACATTGCCTGTTGCTGGTCGTAAAAAGCTTTGCATAACGAAACGAGGTAAGTGCCCAGATAATCTTTTTCAACGTTTTTTCTATACGAGATAAAACCTTCGGAATTGGGATTGAAGTCTTTTGTATGTAGTATCTCAAAACGTTCGAGCGACTTTAACCTGCCGGGGTTTTTTATGGCCTCTTTCCTTATGAGCACCGAACCAAACATACGCGAATAGGGCTTGGCTTGAACGGCAAAGCATAAGCCAAAAGTTCTTACGTCTTCTTTATCAAAGTAACGTACAATGTGCCTTTTAATCTGAAGACCCTCTTCGCTGTTTTCTTCAACCTGCCAGTTTAATTCATTTGCGGCATGCCGCACATTAATGCGGTAACGCCCAAGCACATGTTCCCATATCGACCGGTCCATTGTTTCAATTCCTTTTATCACCAGGCTTTTCCAGGGTGTTGTATACAACTGGCCGATCTTTGTTTGCAAACATATTGCGCAAACATCAAGCAGGAACGGAACAGAAAACAGCTCATCCCGGCGATAAATGCCCAACCAAAAGTTGTTGTCGTACCGGTTAAATCCTTCGTAATAAGGTAACGAAAAAGCAGGTTGCGGAACGTTTTCAACCTCAGGTTTGTTGTTGATATTTGAAGCAGCAAGTAAATCGAAAATCGCTGAAGCGGTTTGTGTTGCCGGGTTTTCAAGTATAAGTTGTTCTATGCTTTTTGATATGCGTGCAATATCGTTTGTATACACCAGGCCTGGAAAGCGATGCACCGAAAGTGTTCTTGGTATACGCAAATGAAGTTGCCAAAAGTGAACAGCAGGCGACGAAACCCAATTGATGTGCCCGGTATAAAGCGGTACCAGGTTTTGCGTGCTGTCGCAAACATTAACCTTAAGTCGCGGTTCATAATCAAACAGGTCAAACACATCTTTGTAAACCCCTTCACGCAACCACGTTTCTCCCGAGAATATGCCTGCAGCAGGGTAGGAGCTTACCAGGTTGGGTAATGCCTGTTTTTTATCCGAACAGCTAACGTCCTGGTCCAAACACCTGCCTACAAATGCGTCAAAGTACTTCACCGGCACATCAACCACAAGTTGTTGCCTTAGCCCAAAACGAACATGTGCAATTTTGTAATTTTTTGCAATCTTCAGAATGTTTTCGAGGTTGCCCGGTGATACAATACCACCCCTGAAATTGATATAAACCGTTTGTGATTGTACCATTAGCAAATGCTTTTTCTATTTTCTTTTGTGGACCGGCAGAATATCATTGGGCAACATCGTTGCTACGCTCAGTTTATCGGTTGTACAGGGCTGATCGGTAGTCTGCGATTTTCGGCGTTACTTAATATGGCAACAACAAATATTTTTAGATTGGCTTGACATAAATCATTTCAGACTAGGCCCTTTGGGTTTCGAGAACAATCATGTCGCTACCTATTTCCGATCCCTGTGCGGTCGACTGGGATAGCTGCGCCTTATCGAGGATGGCCTTTACTTCAGGGCGGCAACTTCCACAACCAAGGCCCGCTCCGGAAGCGGTACAAAGTGCGGCGAGCTCATGGCAACCTTCTTTTATTTTGTTTAGTATGTTGCCTTCACCAATACCCGCACAGGAGCAAACCAACTTGCCGATTACGGGTTCGGCAGCCTTGCCTGATCGGAGCAGCTGAAGCCGCTTTTCCGACAATTCCATCTTGCCTTGTATCAGTTCTTTGTATTCGATAAACTCGGTTTTATCGCCAATTAAAATCGCTCCAACCAATACATCATTGTGTATAATGCATTTTTTATAATAGCGTTTCGCCTTGTCGATAAATACAACTTCTTCGTATGCCGGATCGTTTTGTGGTGCCTCGGGTATACCCATCGATACAAGGTCGGTACCATGCATCTTTAATATGTTCATTAACAGTGAACCTTCATAATACATGGAGATGTCGCCTTGTAAATGTCGCGCTACAATTTCAGCCTGTTGTTCTGCCGCCGCAGTTATTCCGTAGAGAAATCCTTTGAACTCGGCAATTTCGCCGATAGCATAAATGTTTGGGTCGTTGGTCATCAGGTATTCATTTACCACAACACCACGCTTGTGCTCAAGCCCGCATGCACGGGCAATCTCGATGTTCGGAATGGTGCCAATGGCAATAACAATGGCCTGGCAGTTGATTTCGCGCCCGCTTTTTAAACGTATACCCGATATCGCTTCGCTACCCAGGAACCTTTCTATCTCGTCGTCATAAAAGATCTCAACACCTTTGTCGGTGAGTTCTTCATGCAGCAACTGGCTGCCAAGCATGTCGAGTTGCCGGTCCATCAAACGCGAAATCCTTTGTACAATCGTTACTTCCACGCTTACTTCGCGCAGCGATGCAGCGAGTTCAATACCAAGAAGTCCTCCACCAACGATAATTACTTTTCCTTTTGAAGGATCAACATGGTACCTGAAATTGTCTGCGTCTATCCTGGTACGCATGGTAAATATGCCCTTAAGTTCAGGAATGTCCCTGAGCATAATTGCCCTGCTGCCGGTTGCAATAATGAGTATATCGTAACTGTGTTTTTCTCCCCTATCGTCTGTTAATATCCTGTTTTCCCGGTCGATATGTTCAATGCTCAAACCACGGTGCAGCCTGATGTTCATAGCTACTTCCTCTTCGTCGGCCATCTTAACCAACTGGCGCCATTGCTGCACACCGCTGATGTAATCGGGTAGCATTACACGATTATAAAAAGGGAAGTCCTCGCGACTGAAGATTTCGATTTCATCACCAGTATTTAGGGCACGATAACTTCTTACAAAACCATAGGCCCCAGCGCCCGCGCCAATGATCACGACCTTCTGCTTTGGCTTTTGGTGCAGCTGAACTTCAACTGCGGAGAACTTAAAGTCGGGTTCTTTTGAAAGGGGATCAACCAGGTTGTTGGTTAAGTTGTTTGCCCGGTTTAAATCGCTGTTTAGCACCTTGCCCCAGTGCATCGGCAAAAACACGACACCACGCTTGATGTCGGCACAAAGTTTTGCCTTCACGAGAACTTGCCCCCGTGTGCTGTTGATGTTTACCAGGTCGTTTTCGCGGATGTTTCGCTTAGCCGCATCTGCCGGATGTATCTCCAGGAAGGCGTTTGAGATATGCTTTTTTAGCCTGCTTACTTTCCCGGTTTTTGTCATGGTATGCCACTGGTCGCGAATTCTGCCGGTGGTTAATATCAGGGGATAGTCGGGAGAAGTACGCTCAGAAGTATTAACATCGTCAACGGTATGGATAATTGCCTTTCCGGAAGCAGTGTGAAATTGCCGATCGGTAAACAGGCGTGCTGTTCCTGAGATTGCAACGGGTTCACCAGCATTTGCCGAAGGAACTGTTAACGGCCATTGAATGCTGCTTTGCTCTTTTAACATTGCATGGCTTAAACAACTGATGTCGATGTTGGTACCTGCGGTGAGCCGGCAGTGCTCGGCATATACCTCAGCCGCGTTTTGGAAGTCAAAACCATGATAGCCCATCTTACGCGCAAACCGGCAAATGATTTCGTAATCCGGAATGGCTTCGCCGGGGGCATCCATAATTCTATTGAGGTAGGTGATACGTCGCTCTGCATTGGTCATGGTACCTTCTTTCTCGGCCCATGCTGCAGCGGGTAGTACCACATCGGCATAGGGCAACGAACCAGAGCGATTGCTTACATCCTGCACGATCACAAACCGGGCTTTTTTGAGCGCCTGCTCCGCCATCCGAACATCGGGCAGGCTCACCAGCGGGTTGGTGCCAACAATCCACACAGCTTTGAGCCGGCCATCGTTCAGGGCTTCAAACATTTCAGTTGCAGTATAGCCGGGCGTCGGGGAAATAGGCTTGCCACCCCAAAAGTCCTGTACAAATGCACGATCCTTTGCGTTGGCGAGGTTCCGATGTGCCGGCAGCATGTTTGCCATACCCCCAACCTCGCGGCCACCCATTGCATTTGGCTGACCGGTGAGGGAAAATGGCCCGCTTCCCGGTTTCCCGATATGGCCGGTAATAAGGTTCAGGTTGATTAATGAGAGATTCTTATTTACACCAACAACACTCTGGTTTAGCCCCATTGTCCACATGGTGATAAAACCCTTTGCATTACCGATACAACCTGCGGCTTCGCGGATGGAGGCTTCAGGTATATCGCATATCGCTGCAGACTCTGCAACGGTGCGTTCCATGACTTTATTCCGGAAAGCTTCAAAACCTTCCGAGTGGTTCTTTATAAAGGTGGTATCTACGTCTCCGTTTTCGATCAGCACACGCGCAATGGCATGGTGAAGCACAATGTCGGTTCCGGGTTTAAGTTGCAGGTGAACATTCGCATAAGCGCAGGTTTGCGTTGTGCGGGGATCGCTAACAATAATTTTCAAGTTAGGGTTCTTATTTCTCGCTGCTTCAATCCTGCGCCAGATAATGGGATGACACCAGGCTGGGTTTGCACCCGCAACAAAGATGCAGTCGGCAAGTTCAAGGTCGTCGTAGCAGGTAGGAACGCTGTCTTCTCCCAGGCTCATTTTGTAGGCAACTACTGCACTGCTCATGCACAACCTCGAGTTGGTATCGAGGTTGTTGCTGCCTATAAAACCTTTTACCAACTTATTCAATACATAGTATTCTTCTGTAAGGCATTGCCCCGACGCATAAAAACCAACGGACTCCGGACCATACTTTTCGATCAGCGTTTTGAATACTGTTGCGGTTCTGTCGATTGCCTGGTCCCACGATACGCGTTGCCTGCTCATCGTTTTGTTATACCGCATCTCAGGGTGCAACAAACGATCGCTGCGATCCATTACCGTATAGTGCAGGTTCATGCCTTTGCTGCAAAGCATTCCCTTGTTTACGGGATGATCCTTATCGCCTTCTATGGTTATTTTATTTTGGCGATCCTTATGCACCACAACACCACAGCCGACACCACAATAACAGCAGGTTGATTTAAATGATTCCGACATACGTTGATCCTTTTATTTATTTGCCGTGTAACCCACCTCAATACCTAATACCTCAATACCCAATATCTAATTCCCAACCAAATAACCAATACCTCAATCCAAATCGTTTAGTTAAGCTGACTATGCAGTTTGTTTGCCCAGTCACCTCCAGGCGTACAAGAGTGCGACGCAACGATGTCCTATAGAATTCCTGTAGCCGGGTCCATAAAAATTTACTTAAGCAAACGACATTGCCATATCAACACCCAATACCTCACCTTTTTAGGCAATCGCAACATTTTCATCGTACGAAACTGCTTCTGATACTTCAGCTTTGGTATAAAAACGGGTGACCAATACAATAAGCCCAACAGCGATCACGATATAACCAATATAGGTAAATGCCTGTGCATAGGTGATCGTCTCGGACTTAAATAGGAACCCGAACAACATACCACCAAGGTTACCACCCGCGCCTACAATACCACTGATGAGTCCAACATTTTTCTCGTTGACGAATGGCACGATGCCATAGGTAGCACCATTTGCCATCTTCAGAAACAAAGCAAACGTGAGCATCGAAAAGATCGCGAATACCATTGTTCCTGCCTGGGCAAAGAGGATCAACCCGAGGCCTTCGAGCAACAGCACAATTGCGAGCAGGATACCCTTGCCGCGCATGCCATAACGCTTACCTGCTTTGTCGGAAAGGATGCCACCAAGTGCGCGTGCAAACAGGTTCATCAGGCCAAAAACCCCTGCCCAGAAACCTGCAGATGATTGTGATAGTTTAAAGGTGTCGACGAAATGAAGTGATGCAACGTTATCGAATGTGATTTCCATACCAAAGCACATGGCATAAGCCATCGTGAGCGCCCATATCCGCCAGTCTTTCAGTACGGAGTAATCTGTTTTCACGGTTGCTTTGGCGGTCTTGCCAATCTCGTCGTAGTTGCCGGCAGGTGTATCTTTTGTATATCGGTGGTACAGGAATGCAACAATCAACATCATGATGCCGGGAACGATCATGGCATATCGCCACGCATCTCCCTTTGTAAAACCAAAGCCAACGATTGCTGCAAATATCAGTGGCATAACCATGTTGGTAATACCACCACCAAGGTTACCCCAGCCACCTGCAACCGCATTTGCCGTGCCTTTGATGTGCGATGCGAACATCTTACTGGTGTGAAATTGCGTGATTACAAACGAAGCTCCGATAACACCGATGGCTGCCCTGAATAAAAGGAAAGAAGTGTAATCGTTTGCTAAACCTACGAGGAAGACCGGCAGCGAGCCAACGATCAGTAAGCGAACGGCAGTTTTCCTGGGTCCCCAGGTATCGCACAACCTTCCGATGATCAAACGGGCAATGATAGTTGACGAAACCGAAACTATGATGAGGTTGCCCACCTGTGATTTGGTTAGGTGCAGGTCTTCACGAATGGATGGCATCAGCGGAGCAAGCCCAAACCATCCGAAGAAGCAGACAAAAAACATGAGCCACGTGATATGAAAGGTTTTCATTTGAACACCTTTAAAACTAAAGATGTTAAGACGGTTCAGGGGTAAAGCAGAATTAGACATAAACAAATATTTTGGTATTAAAAGATTGTCAGGGATATGTTATTTGAAGAGAAACTCGGGTCTAATGTTGATCATGAGGTAGGCCCAGTCAGCGTTCGTGCGACCGTTTGCAACATTTTTAACAGCCGGGGCATTTAGCAGGGGAGTGGCAAAGAAGTGGGCATAACCGCTTTCGAGTCCAATGGTTTTTGTAAGGCTATAGGTCGCAACAAGGTCAGCCTCCTGGCCAAAGTTTCTTTTGGATTGACCATTGTAGTTAATGGCGGTTGCACTGCTGAATTGATGAAGGTCGGCCGCAAACAATAGTCTGTCATTTGCCTTATACCTTGTTTTTATATAAGAATTGGTGAGACCACCTTTGCCAAATGAAGAAGCCACGTAGAAGTAGTCCATCAGGCCCCAGAACTTATGCGGTGTTCCATAAAGCGGATCGAAACTGTTTCCGCTGTTTCCGCCTGATGTATAATCGACTCCTGCACCCAAACTCCATTGTTTATTGAAGTTGCGTTGTACAAAAGCACTTGCAAGCACAGCGCGTAATTTTTGGGTGTTAAAGGTTTTGCCAAACTGGTAATAAGCAGAAGAAGTGATGGCCCATTTTCCGACGACATTGTTGAAGTAGATACCGGTTGTAGCTCTTGCCCAACTGCCTGGTTGAAAACTTTTATAGCCAATGTTGTTTACGGTATCCATCCGGTATTTGCTAAACTGGTCTGTGAAGAACAAGAAGGAAAGCTGACCGGCATTCAACTTTTTTGCGGCATGTAAATATTGCATGCTCTTATACATGGATCCGCCGTTTGTATTGCCGGGATAATTACCTGCAGGATTGCTGTTGTAAGTTGTGCCGGAAGCGTTTTCCCTGTTTTGGTTGAAGGCCGCACCGGCGTGTATGGACCAGGTTCTAACTTCGTACTTCAACACTGCTGCGTCGTGCGATCTTGCCTGTTGCAGCCAGTCGAGATTGCCCAGTAAACGTTGGTCATCATAAACGAGTTCTTGCCGGCCAATCTTGAATAAAAGCGTTTGGGTTTTTAACGCCGTATCGGTGAGCTGAATTTCGGCCCAGGCTTCGTGTGCCTTAAGTCCGTTGTTGTCTGCAGAAACGGTACGGTTGATGGTTGATCCATCCTGTCCCCATACCCTTACATCCTGGAGGGTGAGCCCTGTTTTAAAACGGTGGCCGGCAAAGCCGACATTCAACCTGCTTCGTTGCGAAGTAAAAAAAGCCGGATCGCTTCCCTTGGGTAAAGGGGCTCCCTGGCCAGCTCGTAGTTCGGTACGGGTTCGCAACTGTGCTGATACACTTAATTGTGCAACTGCGCCCGAAGCCATACTCAGCCATGCGAACCCCACCATGGTGGTGGAATGCAATAGGGTTTTGGTGTACATTTGGGGTTGTTTTAAGTGAGTGATTTATTTAAAACGTCGGCCCTGCAGGTGGCAGCCTGCATGGGCTTTTTTTATGCGGGTAGTGGACCGTCAGCTTCGGGAATACCGATATATACCAGTCCATCCTCTACTTTAACGGGATAAGTTTTTATCGCACATTCGTCTCCATTCAGGCAGGCGCCTGTAATAAGCGAAAAAGTTCTTTTGTGAAATGGACAAGCCACTTTTGGTTCACCATCCTGCGAACCAATCATGCCTCTGCTGAGCGCCATTTGCATACGATGGGGACACATGTTTTGCGAGGCATACCATTCGCCCCGCCGCGTGAAGTTGAACAATGCAATCTGGTCATTATTGTACTTGACACATACACCGCCATTTTGCGGTACATCGGCAGACCGGCATGCGGCGAACCAGGTAATGTTTTCGGTAATTGTGCTCATATGTTTTTGATTTAGTCATTACTGCAGGCGCAGCTCAAAAGCATATGGCAGGCAATCGTTGAGAGGGGCAATGGTCAGAGGCCGGAGGGAGGAAGAAATAAAAAGTCAAAAGTCAACAGGGGTGCACGGCCAGTCGATGTAATGACCGAAGCTTCATGAAGTGCGGCGGCGACGAGCTTTTTACATGTAGACGTGACGCTTTACAAAACTCATGTTTACTACTTTTTACTTTTTAGTTTTGACTTTTGAATTGCGATTACTTCCAGTTGGCTGCGATCTTTTGTTCCCGCAGGGGTTCAAATTTTACGCTGGGGTCTTTTTCTTCAGGAGCATTTACAAAATGGCTGAAGCGTTTTTGTAGTTCGGGGTTCTCCACCACTTCTTTCCATTCGCAGCTGTAGTTGTCTACCAGCAACTGCATGGCAGCTTCAAGTTCGGCGGCTAAGCCAAGGCTGTCGTTTACCACTACATTTCTAAGGTAGTCGATCCCGCCTTCCATTTTATTTAGCCATGCCGCAGTACGGGTTAACGGATCAGCGGTTTTAATGTAAAACATCAGGAACCGGTCGATATACCTGATGCAGGTTTCATCGTCGAGATCGGTTGCCAGCAACTGCGCATGTTGTGGCTTGGATCCACCGTTGCCGCATACATACAGGTTCCAGCCTTTTTCGGTGGCCATGATCCCGAAGTCTTTTGCCTGCGCCTCGGCACATTCGCGAATACATCCACTTACGCCCGACTTGAATTTGTGCGGGGCGCGTACACCACGGTAGCGTTCTTCGATCTTAATGGCGAAACTTACACTGTCGTGAAGTCCAAAGCGGCACCAGGTTGAGCCAACACAACTCTTTACCGTACGCAAGGCTTTGCCGTATGCATGGCCACTTTCAAAACCTGCTTCAATAAGTTCTTTCCATATATTCGGCAGGTCGTTAAGGTGTGCACCAAATAAGTCGATCCGTTGTCCACCGGTGATCTTTGTATACAGGTTATATTTCTTTGCAACAGAGCCGATGACGATTAATTTGTCGGGCGTAATTTCGCCGCCGGGTATCCTGGGCACAACTGAGTAGGTGCCGCCTTTTTGAATGTTTGCAAGGTACCGGTCGTTGGAGTCCTGGGCAGTATCGTTACCTTTTTTCAGGATCATTTCGTTCCAGATACTGGCCATGATGGAGCTGACCGCGGGTTTGCAAATTTCGCAACCGTCGCCATGCCCAAGTTCATTTAATACGAGATCGTAACTTTTTAGTTCCTTAACTTTTATCAGGTCGTATAGTTCCTGTCTTGAAAGGTCGAAGTGTTCACACAGTACGTTCCTGATATACTTGCCCTGCGACTTCATGGTATGCACCATCAGGTCTTTTATCATGGGTATACAGCCACCGCATCCCGTACCGGCCTTGGTGCATTTTTTTATCGCGTCTACTGTTTCGCATCCTGACGCGGTTACCGCATTGCAAACCTGTCCCTTGGTAATGCTTTCGCAGCTGCAGATCAGTGCCTCATCAGGAAGTGATGAAACCCCTGCATTTTCATGTCCTTCGGAAGACCCTCGTGCACCGAGAATAAGATCCTCCGGGTTCGGCGGCAACGCCAGTTTATTCTTTACGGTTTGAAGAAGCATATTATAGTCGGCTGCGTCACCGATCAGTATGCCACCCAATAGTTGCTTCCCATCCGCGGTAATGTTGATGCGTTTGTAAATTCCTTTACAACTGTCTTCAAATACTACACTGCGAAATTCTGAGCCTGCGATAAAAGGATCACCGAAACTTGCAACGTCAACGCCGATCAGTTTTAGCTTGGTGCTCATATCAAAACCATGGAACGATTTAACGGACCCACAAAGCTGTGCAGCCACAACTTCGGCCATTTCGTATCCAGGGGCAACAAGGCCATAGATCATTCCGTTGTGCAATGCACATTCGCCAATAGCAAAGATGTTGGGATCGCTGGTTTGCATATGGTCATTTACCACGATGCCGCCACGTGCGCCTACTTCGAGTCCTGCTGCACGGGCAAGCTCATCCCGCGGCTTTATGCCTGCTGAGATGATCAGCATGTCAACCGGCAGATGCGTCTCATCGGTAAACTGCATCCCGGTTATATATTCATCACCAAGTATAGCTGCGGTATTTTTGTTGGTTTGTACTCTAAGGCCGAGTGCTTCCAATTTCGACTTTAAGATTCTCGAACCTGCGTCATCAACCTGGCGGGGCATAAGCCTCGGGGCAAATTCAATTACCACGGTATCCGGGATGCCCAGGTCGATCATCGCCTTAGCTGCTTCAAGGCCGAGCAGTCCGCCACCGATTACCGCACCTTTTTTGGCGCGTTTGGCGTAGTCCTGCATCATCTCTAAATCTTCTATGGTACGATAGATAAACACGCCTTCTTTTTCTACCCCGGGTATAGGCGGAACAAATGCGGAAGATCCGGTAGCAAGGATCAGTACGTCGTATGCTACTGTAAGGCCCTTATGAGAATGGACCGTTTTGTTGGACCGGTCGATGCTGGTAACCGGGTCACTCAGGTGCAGTTGTATGTTATTGTCTGAATACCAGCTGGCAGGGGCCAGCGCGAGGTCGGCGGCACCTTTCCCGGAGAAAAATTCACTCAGGTGAACCCGGTCGTAAGCCGGACGAATTTCCTCGCCAAAAACTACGATGGATAAAAGGTCGCGATCCGGGCACTTCGATACGAGTTTCTCGCAGAATTTGTAGCCCACCATTCCGTTTCCGATAATTACAATTTTCATAACGCGGGTTTAATTAAGTAAGTATGGCAAGCGTATGAACAATTATAAATAATCTACATATAATGTTTGTGTAAGAAAAAGAGCTCTTTTGTTGGGTTATCTGTGATTTACATCATAAATTTATGAAGTAATTTGGTTAGTAGTTCAACTTTTTACAAGATTCTTTCAAAATATATTACATCTTTAATTTAATAATATGTTTATTCCCCATTTAACACTCGTGGGCGCCGGTCCTGGTGATCCCGAGTTAATTACCTTAAAAGCGTTGAAAGCAATTCGGAATGCTGCCGTAATCTTATATGATGCACTTGCGAATGATACGTTACTGGAATATGCAAATCCCGATGCGATTACACGCTTTGTTGGCAAACGTTACGGTTGTCATGCTTTATCGCAGCATGAGATCAATGAGCTGATTGTAGGTTACGCATTTTCTCATGGTAATGTGGTCAGGTTGAAAGGGGGTGATCCTTTCGTATTCGGGAGGGCAACAGAAGAAATAGATGCTGCCAGGCAGGCAGGCATAACGGTATCAGTCGTGCCCGGTATTTCCAGTGCACTCGCGGTCCCTGCAAGCCAGATGATACCATTAACCAGCAGGGGTATCAATGAGAGCTTCTGGGTAACTACTGGTACGACTCAATCAGGAGAGATTTCGCCCGACATCGCACTGGCAGCGAAATCTTCAGCTACTGTTATTATCTTAATGGCCATGAGCCGGCTTGAAGCCATCATGGATATCTTCAATGCCAATGGAAAGGGAGAGACCCCGGTTGCAATTATCCAGGATGGTACTACACCGAAGGAGAAGATCGTTCTTGGTAAGGTCAAAGACATTTACTTCAGGTCGCTGCATGCAGGACTCGCCAACCCCAGCATTATTATGGTAGGTGACGTAGTTGCACTGCATCCATCACTTATAACCCACTATGCCGGTCAGCAGAACATGTTAACCCGGGTTGCTGAAAAGCGATAAAACCAATTATACCATTTGCTGAACAGCCTGTGCAGGAGGAGTGTTGTAAGGCCACAGCCCGGATGCTTTATTACAATATCGCATGCTTTGGTGAACCTGCACATTGACCAGGATTATACCTGAAAGTTTTTGATTCCATTTCGGCAGATCACATTCGTCCCTATCTTGCCGTTATGAAAAGGAGCAAAACGAATTGCGATCTACAGCATTGCAGTCTTTGCAAAGGATGTTTAAAGGAATGGTTGCCGGCACTCGACGCTAACCGGATTACCTATTCTTTTAAAAAAGGCGAACCCCTTTTCCACGAAGATGATCTTGTTACAGGCATTTATTTTGTTTACGAGGGCAAAGTGAAAGTGCATAAACGTTGGGGCGACGAGAAAGAACTGATCGTAAGATTCGCCGGGCCCGGCGATATTGTAGGACATCGTGGACTTGGCAAAGAGACTTTTTACCCCGTGTCTGCTACTGCCCTGGAGAATGTTTCTGCCTGTTTTATCAACCTGGACTTTTTTCTCGCTACCCTCAAGGTAAATCACGATTATGCGTTTAGCCTGCTGATGTTTTATGCACAGGAATTACAGGTTTCGGAACAGAATATGCGCAACATGGCCCATATGCCCGTGAAGGGTAGGGTAGCTTACGCGCTGTTGAAACTGGAAGAAAAGTTTGGTCTTGATGACCAGGGACTCCTCAACATATCGCTTACCCGCCAGGATCTTGCCTCGTACGCAGGCACAACTTATGAAACCGCTTTTCGCATACTTACCGAATTAACCCAGGAGAAACTAATTGAATTTTCAGGTAAAGACGTGCAGATTAAAGATGCGAAAGCGCTTGGATTGCTACTTCTTTCGCCAATTTAAATAACCTTCCGGGCAATTACCGGATTCTTCGATTGCACAACGCAATTCTTTTTAAACGAATAATACGGCTGGCAATAAGACACGCACATCATTGCATCCATAACATTAGTTCCCCGCCTGCAAGTGTTTGTAAATTCATTGTCTGAAACTCACCAGAGTCCAGCTTTATTTATTAACACTTATTGCCAATATCATTTCTTTCACCGCTTTATAAACAGCAATTAGTGGCAAGATATTTTACCCGATATTGTGTGATCATAAAAGCCCACATCCGTATGAAAAAATGGTTTATCGCCAGCCTGCTTTTTGCATCGTGTACCAACGGCAGCGAAAAAATAACCGCGACAGACTCACCAGCTGGAACAATGCCTGATACGCCTTATATAGTAGCGGGTACCCCGGCCATCGGTAAAAACGATAGCACCATTGCCATACAGTTTGAGCAAGGTAGCAATACAGCCGCTATCACTGCGGACCTCCTTAATGGCAAACCGTTAAGCGTACTGGTGAACGTTAACAAGGGTAGCAAGTTAATGGCTGTGGTAAAAAATGTTACACCCGGCTTAAACCTGCGCATTAATCAATTGCATACACCATCGGGTAGTACTGATGGTCCTTTTGGAAACCGGCTCGACTACAAAGCTGCCGACAGTGGAACATACCGGATTGTGGTTGGCAGTAATCTTATGGCTGAAGGCGTAACGTCGGGTAAGTTCAATATGGTTATCGGCGTCGAGAACAAACCACAGCAACCAATACAATAATGAGCCTTAGCGGATGAGCTTAGTAGAACAGATCGAGTACCATTACCCCGGCCAAGCCAAGAAAGGAAATCAGGCTCTCCATTACGGTCCAGGAAAGAAAGGTTTGTTTTAAGCTTAGGTTGAAAAACTCCTTAAACATCCAAAAGCCGGAGTCATTGATGTGGGAGCCAAAAACACTACCTGAGCCAACGGCAAGCACCATCAGCTCTGGGGAGACTGCACCTGAAAGCACCAACGGCGATACCACCCCTGCTGCCGTAATGCCTGCTACTGTTGCAGAACCAATGGTTACCCTGAGTAAGGCAGTCACCAGCCAGCCAAAGATCAACGGATGAATTTGCATACTGCTGCTAAACCCCGTAATATAGGTGCCGGTACCACTATCTATCAATACCTGCTTCAATACTCCACCGGCTGTAATAATCAGGAGGATCATGGCAATTCCCGACACTGCATGGCTTGCCCACTGCATAGCACCATTCATCGACACGCCGCGCTTTAAGGCAAAAAAGTAAGTTGCAAACAGTACTGAAATCAATAAGGCAATGGTTGGGTCGCCCATAAACAGTACAGCCTTTACCATTAAACTATTTTTGTCAAAAAAATGTGCGATAGCAACAGCAAGTGTAATCAGGAACACAGGTAACAGGGCAATTAAAAAACTTTCCCATTTACCAGGTAGTACAATTGCCGTGGTGGAAGTTTCCGGCTCTTCTGTCTCTTCAATTATCGTTGGTATTTTTTTCAGAACCCTACCCAACAAGGGGCCCGCAATGATCACTGTTGGTATTGCGATTACAAGACCAAGCAAAAGCGTTTTACCCATACTTGCATTAAGCGCATTTGTTAATACAACAGGGCCGGGGTGTGGAGGTAAGAAACAATGTGTTGTACTTAATGCTGCAGCCATCGGGATTCCGAGGTACAGCAAAGGCAACCCGGTTCGTTTAGCAATTGAAAATACCAGCGGTACCAGTATGATAAAGCCGGCATTATAATAAAGGGGAATGCCCACCAGGAAGCCTGTCAGCAACAGGGCCCACTGAATGTGTTTCTCCCCAAAAGCATTGATCAGCGTTCGGGTGATTTGTTCAGCAGCTCCACTTATTTCAAGCATTTTCCCGAGAATGGCACCCAGGCAAAGTATCAATGCAAGCCCACCCAATGTACTGCCCACACCTTTCTCTACCGACATCATCAAAGCGGCAGGTTGCATACCCAGCAACAGCCCCACAATTAGGGATACGATTAGCAACGAAAGAAACGGGCTTACCTTCTTAATGGTAAGAAATACCTGGATAATTACTCCAAACAGAATGATGAGCAATGGCATGCCTTGATAGTTTTGGTTAATGCAGGTCGCGGGTTACAATATCTCCTGATCCACCGTTCAGCACATCCAGGTCGGCTCCAAGGTGTGCCTGCTGTACTTGATCAATATACAACTTTACATAACCACCTACAGCCATTGGTTGTGGCGGTACCCATGAGGCCCTTCTTCTTAGCAGTTCTTCGTCGCCGACGTGCAGGTGCAACAGCCGTTGTTCAACATCCAGTTCAATGATGTCGCCATCCTGAACCAGCGCAAGCGTGCCACCAATGGCCGACTCTGGCGATACATGCAACACAACGGTGCCGGCGGCTGTACCACTCATTCTGCCGTCGGATATGCGAACCATATCGCGTACACCTTTCATCAACCATTTTTCGGGTAAATCAACATTGCCTACTTCGGGCATGCCGGGGTAACCGGCGGGTCCGACACCTTTTAGCACAATCACGCAATGCTCGTCGATGTCCAGGTCTGGTAGATCAATCCTCGCATGACAGTCTTCTATACTTTCAAAAACAACGGCACGACCGCTATGCTTCATAAGGGTAGGGGAAGCAGCTGAAGGCTTAATAACCGCACCATCCTGGCATAGGTTGCCCTTTAAAACGGCGATGCCCGCATGCGGTTGAAGCGGCTGTTCCAGTGGTGCAATCACGTCGTTATTGTAGCAAATGGGTTTATGGTTGTTATCACCAATTGCTTTGCCGTTAACAGTTATAGAATCGTTATGCAAATGGGGCTTAAGCTGATTGATTACCACGGGCAGTCCGCCCGCATAGTAGAAGTCCTCCATCAGGTATTCGCCTGATGGTTTCAGGTTTACCAGCAAGGGGATCTTACTTCCAATGGTGTCAAAAAACCAGTCATAACTTCTAAGTTGTTTAGCCATGCTACAATTTATTTCTGCTCTAAGAATTTAATCTCAGCTAAGCCATATTGTTTTTTTGGTGACCTGCGGTATATCGCTGCCGGGCTTCTGTTGCCCGCCCGGATAGACCCAGTCGGACGCCCGCCCGGATGAACCGGTTCGGACGGGGGTGTCACTCCCTTGTACCGCATTGCTCATGGCGGTTTTAACGTTCGCACTGCAACGGATATGTTCACCTTGAAGAGCTGTATTGTGCTACCCCGCCATGCCCGAAAACAGCCAAGATAAGTCGCACCTTTTATTTACCCCCAAAGTGCTTTTTAAATGTAATGTTTAAACCATTATCGGCACTTATTGGATTTGGTGTTGCACCTACTCCATGGTACATTGTTCCATTAGAATATGCATTTTGCTTAATTTTCAAATACCATTCAGGCGTCAATGTTATGATCAGCACTTTTAAACTTACCCTTGCCACCCTTGCAATAACCGGCTTTCTGCATTGCCGTCCGGCGTCAAGGTTGTCTGATCCTGGTGATCCTGCTTTTCAAATGCAGGCACCGGCTATATTCAACGTGCTCCTGAAAACCACCAAAGGTGATATCCTTTTAGAGAGCCGACGTGAATGGGCGCCCAATGGTGTTGATCGGTTTTACAACCTCGTGCGCCATGGTTACTACAATAATTCGCCGCTCTTCCGGATCCGGGCGGGAACCTGGGCACAGTTTGGTATTGCTGCCGACCCCAGGGTTGCACAGGTTTGGCGTACCCGCACAATTCCCGACGACCCACGCGTGGTAAGCAACCAGCGCGGTACAGTTGCTTTTGCCTTTAAAGATCCAAATGCCAGAACAACCCAGGTTTTCATCAACCTGCGCGACAACAGCTCCACGCACGATACGGTTCCATTTGTACCTTTCGCAAAAGTGATCTCGGGAATGGATGTAGCCGACTCGCTTTATTCAGGTTATGGTGAACGCTCAGCAGGCGGCATCAGGGGTGGCAGGCAGGACTCTGCTTTTGCAGGAGGAAACCGGTATTTTAAGCAGTACTTTCCTTTACTGGACTATATTCAAAAGGCAAGTATTGTAAAATAGGTTTATCGCTTGCCTATTACTTACTTGAGCCATAATCCGCTTAATCTAGCAAAATCTTATGGCCTTTAGAACAGCTACTTTTTAAAGCCGATCCTTTCCCGGTCTTGCCATTTTTTTCCGGCTGACTTTTCATCCAACAGGTTTTCTATCGCATCGTAAATCTGCGATAACTGGCTGTCATGATTCGTAATCTGCTGTTGTATTTCTTTCAGTTGCAGTTTTACATCGGCCTGCAAAAGCACAAGTCGCCTGATTTCTACAAAGGCGCGCATGATCGCAATGTTCATGTTGATGGCTGTATCAGAATTCAGTATCCCGCTCAACATGGCAACTCCCTGTTCGGTAAAAGCATAAGGGAGGTAGCGGGTACCACCCCGCTTTTTCGAGGTTTCATTTTGCAACCTCATCTCGTGAACCGGCTCACTTGAGGTTTCAATCTGCAACCTCAAAGCATTATACTCTTCCCGCGAAAGCTGGAACATAAAGTCAGGCGGAAACCTTTTTATGTTTCGCTTTACCGCGAGGTTCAGTGATTTTGTTTCTGTTCCGTAAAGGGCAGCGAGATCCTTATCCAGCATTATGCGTTCGCCCCTTACTTCATAAATCTTGTTTTGTATGCTTTGGATTACCTCCATAAAGGGAAAGTTCGCTGCAGATATTTCGGGTAATGATAATGGGCAGTTTTCCGCCCGGTAATAAGTACTATGTTCCCTCGTTGTATAGATTTCCATGAGGGCTTTCAGGTTCCTGATGCACTGGCACAACTTTGATCCAGTTACCGCAGGTACCGGGAAGCATATTCCAGGAAGGTAGGCCAGTTTGGGCCTGGGGTGTGCCCACCCGAATGTTGGCGGAAAGCGATTTCTCCACTCATGAGCCCGGTTTCGAGGGCAGGAAAGGTTGTTGTTCCAAGGTCTTTTTTACCAAGCAACCGGTAAACCGGTCCTGCAGCTACGGCTGCCATAAACATACCTCGAACATCCACCCATGCATCCCCTTTATCGCCGGCACTAATGAATACCGGTCTTGGTGCGCATAAAGCAATCAGTTCATGTGCGTCTACCGGCAGATCATTCCAGGTTAACGGACCGGCATATTTAAGGTAGTTTCCTGCCATCCAGTGATAAAGGCCGGAGCTTGCAATGTTCTCCACTAGTTCACCAGCGTTCCTCCGGTGTAGCTTTGCACCACCCTGACCCGAAGAGCTGATGAAGCCGATTGCGAAACGTTGATCATAAGCCATGGCCACCAGGGCAGCCTTGCCATATCTCGAGTGTCCTTCGATGGCCACCCGTTTTGCATCTACCATCGGGTCTGTTTCAAAATAATCCAGTGCCCGGCTCGCTCCCCATGCCCAGGCACGCAAGGCACCCCAATCTTCGGGTTTACGAGGCTGTCCTTTGTTAACAAGTCCAATAACGCCCTGCTTCAGGCCGGCACCATTATCTGCCTGTATGCTGGTTGGAATGAGTATGGCATAACCCCATCCTTTTTCAAGCACCTGCTGCTGCCACGAAGGTGGTGCAGGTGCGGCGGCATTGTTCGCGGTGGCGGTTGGAGCCGGCATGCGAAAGCCGGGGGGAAAAACAAAACCCAGTTCCATAACAACAGGAACCTGCTTTTTTACAAGCGCGGGTGTGCTTACCGTTAGCTGGATATCGACTGTAACAGAGGGATAGCTACTATTATCAACATGGCCGATCAGTTTGCGCGTGATAACCGGGAAAGTGCCAACCGTATCGCTAGCCGTTGATACAACTTCCCATCGAACTTTAGGTGTTGTTGCGGGCATACGGCCATACACTTCGCGGTTGAAGTCCTCTATAATCTCACCCCTGCGTTGTTCCCACCAAAGTTTTGCATTGGTAATGGGTTTGCCATTTTTTAGCAACAGCGGGTCAGGCAAGGCAGGGTAAGGGTTCGCCTTGCTTTCATCGTAGTTGGCTGCATTAGGTGCGTTGGGATCATTGCCGTTTGCGCCTTGCCTAAGTGAATTGATCTGCAATAAGCCAAGCATATGTTTATGATCCTCCTGGCTCAGCTTGTTTATGCTATCCCTTGCCTGTTGGCTGGGTTGGGCAATGGCGACACCCGTTTGAAAGCACAGGAGAATAAAAGCCGGTAAAAATTTCATGTTGGAAGTGGGTTGGGAGGGTAGGAGAGATTAGCAATCGGAACGTCAATAAAGAATATTTTTGAGTTGTTTAAAGCCGTTAGCACCCAAACGGAACAGCAGCTAAGGGTGCTTTCACCCGCTTTTATGAAGGTATCGCTATTCAACCCCTTTAACATTCATGTCAAGAACAAAGACCGACTCGGAGGCCGTGATGAAAAGTGTTTTTCGCGCTTTGCCAGCAAAACAAAGATTAGCGGTCCAGTTTGCGGGCACTTTAATATGACCCACCTGTTTACCTTCTTTATCAAATATCGTGACCCCATTACCCGTAAGGTATACATTCCCTTTTTCGTCCAGTGTCATGCCGTCGGAACCAAGGTTTGCAAACAGGGTACGGTTGCTTAAAGATCCGTCTTTATTGACGGTGTAACGATATGTTTTACCTGCACCGATATCAGCAACATACAACAGCTTGCCGTCCGGAGTTCCGACGATGCCATTGGGCTTTTTTATGGTGTCGTCAACCACAACCGGTTGGCTTTTCTGGTCCGCCATGTAGTAAACTTTCTCACCTTTAACCCGGCTGACTTCTCCTCCCCAATACGCCCTGCGATATAGTGGATCGGTAAAGTAAATACTTCCATTCGGCTGTACCCAAAGGTCATTCGGACCATTTAGCCTGAGCCCGCTCAAGTCCTTGAGAATTACCGTCACCTTTTTATCAGGACTAATCGACCACACTTCATTTCTTTCATCCGCGCACGATAACAAATTTCCTTTGCGATCGAAATGCATCCCATTTGACCGCCCTGTTTTTTCCATGAATACACTTAGTTTCCCATCCGCACTATACTTCCAGATTTTGTCGTTTGGCTGATCGGTAAAGAAAACATTGCCTTGCTGGTCTACCGTAGGGCCTTCAGTAAACTTAAAACTGTCGGAGACCAGCCGGAGTGAGGCACCCGGCGCAACCAGTCCCTCGGCGCCAGTAATCTGTGCACCCGAGTCGCTTAGGGAAAGTGCAAGTATTGCAATCATAAGTAAGTACTTAAAAAATGAAGATGGGCGTTTATGCATGTAAGCGGGTTAATATGCTTTGGAAAGCCAATAGTTAAAAGTAGAATTTTAAAAGCGACTACAAGTTGATGAATCTTAGCTAATCGGTATAGCCAACCTTCAATAAGGTGAGTCCAACAGTCAGTTGTTCTTTTGGCTGGCGCGACTAAAACTCCTCTATAGTTTGCATGGAAACTGAGCCCGTCTGAATGGCAAGCCAGGTCAAAAGTCAAAAGTCAGGTATAAATGAAAAATGTAAAATGTAAAATGAAAAAATCTGGTACTCGATCGTTGAAAGAACTGCCGGCCGCAACGTTGCTTGTATGAAGGCTAGTGTTTGTCGCGTAACCCCAATTCAAACCACTGGTTTTGGATTAGAAAGCATCATCTTGATCGAGTGTGATTTTTAATTTTTAATTTTTAATTTTTTATTGTTTCTTCTACTTCATCATCACCGTAGCTTGCGCAACTCGCTTTGATAAATCATTTGCTTCGCCGGGCTGACATCCGCCGATGCTGATTTTTACGGCACCTGATAATGGAACAGGTTTACCTGCGGTATCCATAATCGCAAGATCGTTAGTAGCCAGTCTAAAAGTTACCTGTTTTTTCTCACCTGCTTTAAGCGTTATACGCTGAAAGCCTTTTAGCGCCCTTAAGGGTGCGTTTTTGTCGGAACCAGAAACATAAAGCTGCACAACTTCATCGCCATCTTTTTTACCGCTGTTTTGTACCGTACAAGACACAGTTATACTTGCCCCTTTGCGTGCTGAGGCAGGAACATTCAGGCCGGAATAATTGTAGTTACTATAGCTTAAACCATAACCAAAACCATAGAGCGGCTGACCTTTGAAATACCGGTAAGTTCTGTTTGCCATACCATAATCGTTGAAGTCGGGCAGGTCGCTATCACTCTTGTAAAAGGTAACAGGTAAGCGGCCTGCAGGATTGTAATCACCAAATAATACATCGGCCAGGGCGGTGCCCGCAGACTGCCCGCCATACCATGCATTAACTATCGCAGGAAGATTTTCGGCTTCCCAGGGGAAGGCGATTGCACTACCCGTCATTGCAACAAATACAACGGGTTTGTTGGTAGCCGAAAGAGCCTTTAACAGCCTTGTTTGCACAGCGGGTAAGGCTATGGTTGTTCTGTCGCCACCATTAAAGCCGGGATAATTAACCGTCATTTCTTCGCCTTCGAGCTGCGGTGAAATGCCACCGACGTATACGATTGCATCAACATCTTTTAACCTGGCCGCTAGTGCAGTAAAGTCTGTTGCAGCAAAGTTTCCTGTTCTTAGTCTGACCGATGCTTTGCCTTCGATCTGGTTATACTCTAAAACGATCCGGTAAGTTTTGCTGGCTTCGGTACTCAGCTTATACGTGCGGGCGCCCCAGCGGTTCCGGGTCCATGCATTTAGTTGCTCTTTGCCGTTTACCATTAATCGATAGCCATCATCTGCTTCTACTTCGAACGTGATATCGCCAGTGGTGTTTGCAGCATAATCGGTGCTGTAACGGGCGGTAAAATTGTACGCTTTCAGGTTCGGAACCACCATTTCACCCTCCTGCCAGTTGTGGTCTACCTGCTCTTCCATCCGGGTAAGCAAGGGTGTGCCGCTGAGGTCGTTGTTGGAAAAATATTCGGCTTTAAATCCTTTTTTTCCTTCGAAAGAAAACCGGTCAGATAGGTCGGTATAGGCAAGTAAAGTGTCGTTGGTAAAATTGATTGCCTTTTCGTAGATGACTTCAGCGTTTGCTCCGAGCTTTTCTTTAATGCCCTGTAATGCTGTTACAATTCGTGAAGGTGTACCATTATAGTTGCCGAGCACCGCTATCGGATTATCCGCATTAGGGCCGAGTACGGCGATCCTTTTGATTTGCTTACTCAGGGGTAGCGTGTTATTTTCATTCTTAAGCAAAACAATTGATTGCCTTGCCATCTTCAATGTATGTGCCTGGTGTGGTGCACTCTCCAGCACCGAAGCCGGGGTTTGCGCATAGCTTACCATTGAAGCCGGATCAAACATGCCCAACCTGAACCGGATCATAAACAAACGTTTTACAGATACATCAAGTTGTTTTTCGGTGAGCTTGCCATTTCTAACTGCCTGTACAAGGGATTTATATGCGGCTGTACCACAGTCGATGTCGGTGCCATGCAAGACGGCATCGGCCGAAGCGCTCTCTGCATCCGGATGGGTTTTATGATTTTTGAAAAAGTCGTCGATCGCCCAGCAATCGGAAGTAACATAGCCATTAAACTTCCAGCGTTTTCTTAAGATGTCTACCATCAGTTGATCGCTGCCACAGCAAGGTTGTCCCCTGAAGGCATTGTAGGCACACATTACGCCCGCAACATTTGCTTTGGTAATCAATTCTTCAAATGCAGGCAGGTAAGTGTTCCAGAGGTCATAATCCGACGTGGTTGCGTTGAAAACGTGGCGCGAAGGTTCCGGACCACTATGAACGGCATAGTGTTTCGCACAGGCCGCTGCTTTCAGGTATTTTGGGTCGGTGCCCTGGAGACCCTGCACGAACGCTCTGCCAAGCATAGCAGTGAGGAACGGGTCCTCGCCATAGGTTTCCTGTCCCCGGCCCCAACGTGGATCACGAAAGATGTTGATGTTGGGTGTCCAGTAAGTCAACCCCAGGTAGCGGTCGCCGGTTTTGCCCAGTTGAATGGCCTTGTTGTGAATAGCGCGACCTTCCAGTGCGGAGTAGTCGGCCATTTGCTTTAGCGAATTGGTGTCGAAAGTGGCCGCCATTGCAATAGCCTGGGGGTAGACCGTAACCTTATAGGGTGTACGAGCCACACCATGTAAAACTTCGTTCCACCAGTCATAAGCAGGGATGCCGAGGCGCGGGATAGCTGGCGCAGCATTCAACATCTGCGCAACCTTTTCTTCGAGGGTAAGTCGTCCGACAAGGTCATCAACGCGTTGCTCAAACGACAGTTTGGTGTTGTTGAAGCCGTAAGCCCCATTTGATTGGGCCTTGCTGGCAGATGCAATGGCAAAGCTGGACAGCAGTAGTAACAGTACATGGCGAAAATCTCTTGCAGCAATAAATCGGGGTAGACACATATAATTCAATTCAGAATTTAAAATGTAAAATTCAAAATGTAAAATTAAAGAGTTAAACGCCTTCACAAGTGAAATGAAACTGTTGCCCGCACACATAACTCCGCACTCATAATTCATCCATCATCACTTTTTAGCGTAATTCAATGTCGTCTAATGAAAAATTTTTGATAGCGAACAGGATATCTGCATTAACATCGTTGTGTCACTCCGTTGTACGATGGGATTTGATGCGCCAGGTACAGAAACCAAACCTTAACTAAACGACACTAATTAATGATTGATGACTCATAACGATGCACTTATAATCCAAAATTCTAAACGCATCACTCCATAACTCATATCTCTGCGCTCATAACTGTTAACTCAAAACTGTTAACTCTTGGCTCATAACGCTCAATTCATAACTCATAACTCTCAACTCATAACTTACTTCGTTTCCGGCGGACCCAGGTAAGTCTTCTTAAGACCACCCGTATCAATAACCAGCTTTTGCAATACAACGCCAGGGTCAACCATCCAGTATTTTATGGTATGTGCACCACCTTTGGTAATCCCTAGTTTGCTCGTTTTTAAAATGATGTTGTCGGCAACCCATTGGTTCCACTGCCTTTCAAAATTGCCTTCGTGCATGTTGATCACCTGCGGCTTTTGGTCGTCTATCGAGATTGCAAAACGCAAACCTTCATTGTGAAAATTGAGGGTAGGTGAGAGGTGAATCTGCACGCTAATGCTGTCTGCATCAGTCAGCTCAATGTCGTAATGAAGGGCGGGAGTACCGGCAGCGGGGTTGACCTTGTCAGCCGTTACGGGGAAAGGGGTGATTGCTGATGATGTTCTGCCCAGGTTTGGTATGACCTGCCACTGTATACCTCTTGAGCCAACCGCTTTTGAATAGTGGGGTGCTTCTATGGAAATGTATCCGTCTTTTTCGCTGAATACTTTCCCGCTATTTGGCTGCGCTTGTTTCGAAGAACTGTTGACCGCAAGCCGGAGACTGTCCAGCCATTTAACGTTACCGGTGTTATCGTTCTCCAGGTACTTTACCTGTGGCATTGCATTGGTCAGGGGTTGCTGCCAGTAAGTATAACCAATGTGAGTCTGGTCCATCATGTGCCGCCATTTGCCGCCTGCCAGTGTATCGTTGTAATAATTGCTGATCAGTGAATCTTTCACATAAAGTGCCTTTGCCCTTTCTGCAAGGGCGTTAGTTCCGGGTAACCCGAGTTTTGCGTACTCCCGGTTTTTTGCAACCACCAGGTACAACTCATTCAGGTTTGCGCTTGCCTGAACAGGGTGCAACACAAGTTGATAATAAGCGTCGTGGTAAGCAGCCGGCAGCTGCTTTGCAATTGATTGTGCCCTTGCAAGCAGTTGGTTGTATTCGACAACAACCCGTTCTGCTTCATTATAGTTTGCGAGACTGTAGGTGTCGGGTGAAAGTAATTCGGGCTTGCGGCGGCTGTTGTATTTCGAATAAAGGGCAATGATATTCCCGATCTCTTTTGCGTGTTGCTTGCCAAATTGTTTTGTCGCCCACATGGTGTAATAATCCGGAAGTTTTTCAGCCGGCCACTGCTCAGGCTTCCAGGCATAATCCAGGAAAAAGTTGATCGGGAACTCCATGGGTTTGAGGTCGCCCACATTTACAATCCAAATCCGGTCAACCCCATATTCGTAAGCAAGATGCATTTGCTCCCAGGTGCGTTCAATCTGGTTCGTGTTGATCCATTTATAGTTTCGGGGGCCCCCAACATAGTCGAAGTGATAATATATGCCATATCCACCAGGATGTTTTTCTCCCTTCTTGGGCAACTTTCGAATGTTTCCCCAGTTGTCGTCGCAAAGCAGCAACGTAACATCACCGGGTACCCGCATTCCTTTGTCGTAATAATCCTGCACCTCTTTGTAAAGCGCCCAGAGTTGGGGTGTTTGTGCGGGATCTTTGCCTGTTACCTCGCCAATGATCTTTCGCTGATCTTTTACAATCCGCTCCAGCAGTTCGGTAGCCGTGCCACTGGTCATGGGTTCGTCGCCATCGCCGCGCATACCTATTGTTACGATGCTTTCATGGGTGCCCATATTTTCTATGCCCTTTCTCCAGAAAGAGCGCAATACGCTATCGTTGGTAGTATAGTTCCATACCCCTTTACCATAACGCTTCCACTCCTGTTGTGCGCGCAGCATAGGTTCGTGGTGACTGGTGCCCATTACAATCCCATACTTGTCGGCCAGCACCGGATTAAGGGTATCATCGTCGTTGAAGGCGTTGCCCCACATCGCAGGCCATAGATAGTTTGCTTTCATCCGGAGTAACAGCTCGAACATCTTTTCGTACATCGTGTGATTAACGCCCCCAAACTTTTCTTTTGTCCAACCCGAAAAAGCAGGCGCTTCATCGTTAATAAAGATGCCGCGGTACTTTACGGAAGGCGCATCGGCCTTTGATACACCGGGTCTGAGGTAAATCGCACTCTGTTTTACGATGGGAACATCGGCCCACCAATACCAGGGCGAAACACCGATTTCAGAAGCGATGTCAAAAATTCCGTATGCGGTTCCCCTTTTATCACTTCCGGTGATGACCAGGGCTTTGCCAATGTTTTTAAACGGGGCTGTAACAACGCCATATTGATAGCCGTCCCATTTGCCTGCCTGTTGACCTGTTTTGAGTTTGCCTGCCGATATTAACCGTTTGATTGTACCTGATTTATTCAGGCTACCAACAATAATGAGGTTTGCGGCCTGTGTTGGTAATTCGTGTAATACGATGCTCTTGTGCCCGGTAACTTTCTCAATATCGCCGGCAAGCAATTGTGCTGACTGTTGAACAAGCCAGTGATCGGAGTCGTCTACATAAATGGATGTTGCCCCGTTAGCATCAGCAAGGGGAAAGGCACCCTGGGTGCTACTGAATACAAAATTTTGTGCATTGAGTCGTGCACCACAAAACAGCAATATCAGCACTAGTGTATACCTCATGGATAAATTATTCTGGAGGGTTTTCAAAGGTCATTATTGTACTAAAAGATCAAGTGTGCGACGCAACGGCCGATGCCATGAAAGTCTATTGCAGGGTCCATAAAAATTTTCGAAAACGGTTTACGGCCGATTACAACCACCCTTTATAGGTGTGTACACGGTATGGGTTGTTCAATACTTAAAAGCCAATTGAATTACCGCCGTCAACCGGCAGGACCACACCCGTAATGTATTTGGCGCCGTCGGTTGCAAGGAACACAGCTGCATCACCGATATCAGCAGGTGCACCCAGCACCCCCATAGGTGTCCGGCCCATAGCCTTACCTTTTCTTTCGGGATCGTTGTTGAGTGCTTTTGCCGACATTTCTGTTGCAATAAAACCTGGTGCGATACAGTTAACGCGTATGCCTTTGGGTGATAGTTCAACCGCCATTGCGCGGGTCATACCTTCAATGGCCGACTTGGATGCGGTATACGCAATTACTTTTGGAATGCCATATTGCGACGCCATGGAACTAATGTTGATGATTGAACCGTTACCTGTTTCAAGCATACATTTTACCACCTCCCGCGAGAGTACAAATATTGAGGTCAGGTTCGTAAGAATGATCTTTTGGAAATCTTCATCGGTTACTTCTGTGAACTCCTTTTTCATATTGATACCGGCGTTATTAACCAGTACATCAATTTGTCCATGTTCCGCAATAATTTTTTTAACCATGGGCGGTATAGCCTCAAGGTTATTTAAGTCGCAGCTGATGGGCACGCAGAGATCGCCCAATTGTTGTTTTGCATTATCGAGCTTCTGCTGATCGCGACCAATGATAATGGTCAGGTAATTATTGTTGACAAATTTTTCGGCAATCGCCAATCCTATACCCGAACCTCCGCCTGTTACAATTGCAACCTTCTGTGCTTTATGTTCCATAGATGATTTTTCGATTTGTTTCCTAAAAAGATCTCAATTAAAGCATACCCTCTTTAGTTTCCGGGTGCATAGGGAAACCTGAGTGATTGGTAATATGCGAGGTTGTGAGCAGGTTTTTCATAACCTTCGGGAAGCGGCCGTTTGGAATATGACTGGAAGTATAACAGGCAGGCGTCTCTCCACCAAACAGCTTCCTGTTCCTGTACGGCAAGCAACATTTTTACCTGTTCGAAGCGGTCTGCATCCACATTGGCTTTTTGCGCATTCCAGGTTTGTTGCATCAGCCTTACACTATCAACAGCTGAATAGTATTTGAAGCAAAGCTCATCCCAAAGGTTTCTTCCGGATTTCATTTTATGCGTCCACAAAACCCGGTGGAACCACAGCAGGTAATCTTCGGGGCAAGTGTTTACATTTTCGTACAGCTTTCTTACCTCGGGTGCATATTGGGCAAGTGCATTGCTTCCGGTGGCAGTACGATCAAAACCAATAGCAATGCTGTCTGCACGATGGTAATATACGGGATCCCAGTCGGCACGCGCTGCACGATTGGTCCATGGCGCAGGCCCGTAATGGTGGCCATTGCCCATGATATGGTGCAAACCAAGCGGGGTCATGTAGTTGACCATTAAATCACGCGAGGAGAGCATGAGTTTTTTCACCGGGGTAATAAAAGCAGTTTTATTGGAAAATGTAAGGCGTAGCCATTCGTCGGCAATTTGCGCTGATGACAGCCCGGTGTTCCAGGCAAGCCGGCCAAGTGCATACCAGTTTGCCTGGGCAAACGGATGTCCTGTCCAGTTGATGTCGTTACCAATATTAGCCACACCTGCCATGCCCGTAAGCGAATGTTGATCAAGTGAACCGTCGATTACTTTAGCTACTGTTGAACCCGCACCCTTGCTATAGGTATCGGCATCTAGCACTTCTTTAAAAAGTGGCGCTTCGTATACCAGGTGTGTTGCCTGACCGAGGTACTCCTGGGTTACCTGGTATTCCATCAACAGCGGGGTGCCGGGCATTGCACCAAATAGCGGGTGAAAAGGCTCACGCGGCTGAAAGTCGATCGGGCCATTTTTAACCTGCACCATCACATTTTTCCTGAACTTGCCGTCGAGTGGTTTAAACTCGTTATAAGCTTGCTTGAACCTGTCGTCAGGTGTTTCATTGCTGTATACAAAGGCCCGCCACATAACGATACCACCATGGGGTGCAAGTGCATCAGCAAACATATTTGCACCATCGGCGTGTGAACGACCGTAGTTCTGCGGACCCGGCTGACCTTCTGAATTTGCTTTTACGAGAATGCCGCCGAAATCTGGGATATACGTATAGATCTCAGCAATCTTTTGCTTCCACCATTCCTGCACCAGGGGATCGAGTGGGTCGGCAGATTTTAGGCCGCCAATTTCAACAGGGGCACTGAACCGTGCGGTGAGATAAACCTTTATGCCATAAGGCCGAAATACTTTGGCCAGGGCAGAAACTTTTTCAAGGTATGGTTTGGTCAGCACCAATGCATTTGCATTAACATTTGTAAGCACGGTGCCATTTATGCCGATAGAGGCATTGGCTCTTGCATAGTCGGTATAACGCTGATCAAGGTAACCGGGAAGACGGTGCCAGTCCCAGATGGAAAAGCCTGCATAACCCCGCTCAACGGTTCGGTCCAGGTTGTCCCAATGATTTAATAAGCGGAGTTTAATTTTAGGGGTGCTTGTAATAGCGAGGTTGCTTATTTGCTGGTTAGCCTGTAACAAGCGTAAGAAATGGTATACCCCGTACATCACGCCAATATCGGTATTGCCGGTAATCAGGGTTGTTTTTTTACCATTAAGCGAAACAGTTCTGATAATATACCCTTCATTTCCAACGGCACTAAGATCGACATTAGCCGATGCAATAAGTTTTGCCGTTGAAGGTGTGCCGGCAACAATTGAATTAGCAGCTGGTGCTTGTTGTTCGGCCAATTGCCGGGAGAGCAGTCCCTTTAAGCCGGAAACCAATTCACTTTTGGCAGCAAGGATGGTTGAGGAGCTACCAGGATAAAATACACCCGATATAGCATTGTTGTATTGCTGTTTTAATTGTACGTTTTCAATTGGATCGTATCGGAGCCATAGGCGGTAACCATTATCGGCAAAGGCCGAAAAACAATTAAAAACGAAAACAAGAACAATTATCGATAATTTCATGGCTGATGCAATGTTAGCTGCTGCAGTTGCTGATACAAGAGAAGTGCGGTAGTTCAGCATGCGCAGGTGACCGGTTGGCTAAAGTAGGTTTTTTTTCTAAAATCTCTGCAATCGGTTACATTTTTTATAATTTCTGCCGATATTGTGCAGGAATTCTTTATTCTTGTCTCTGTAAACGATACGTCGCCATTGAAAACACTGCACCTTCTGCTATTCCCGTTTTTATTCACTTCTGCGGTCACGTTTATTCAGCTAATAAGGGTTATAATTCCGGGCATAATATGCCGTATTCAGCCTTATCCATCATTCAAATAATTTTTGCATACACCAAATCAAAACCTCAATTATGTCAGTTGCACTAGGAGACAAAGAATATTTCAAAGGTATCAGCCAGGTTAAATATGAAGGTCCTGAAAGCGATAATCCTTTTGCTTTTCGGTGGTACGATGAAAACAGGGTTGTAGCGGGTAAATCGCTGAAAGATCATTTTAAATTTTCCTGCGCTTATTGGCACTCCTTTAATGCCGATGGTTCTGATCCGTTTGGCGGGCCAACTTTCGAATTCGAATGGAACAGCAAGCAGGACGCCGTCGAGCGGGCGAAAGACAAGATGGATGCTGCGTTTGAATTCATCACCAAGATGAACCTGCCTTATTATTGCTTCCATGATGTTGATGTAGTAGATTATACAAACGACATTGCAGATAATGATCGCCGGTTAGCAACAATGGTTGATTATGCCAAACAAAAACAACAACAAACAGGGGTAAAGCTGTTGTGGGCAACGGCGAACCTGTTTTCACATAAACGTTTTATGAACGGGGCCTCTACCAACCCCGATTTCCTGGTACTTGCGCATGGTGCTGCACAGGTAAAAGCAGCGCTTGACGCAACCATTGCCCTCGATGGTGAGAATTACGTTTTTTGGGGAGGGAGAGAGGGTTATATGACCCTGTTGAATACGAATATGAAGCGTGAACAGGAACACCTTGCACGTTTCCTGCATGCATCAAAAGATTATGCAAGAAAAAATGGTTTCAAAGGCACTTTCTTTATCGAGCCAAAGCCTATGGAACCAACCAAACACCAGTATGATTACGATTGTGCAACAGTAATCGGTTTCCTGCGCCAGTATGACCTGTTGAACGATTTTAAAATTAATATAGAAGTAAACCACGCCACATTAGCCGGGCATACTTTCCAACACGAATTACAGGTAGCTGCTGATGCAGGGGTACTTGGTTCACTTGATGCAAACCGCGGCGACGTTCAGAATGGATGGGATACCGACCAATTCCCCAATGACCTGAATGAGTTAACCGAAGCAATGCTCGTCTTTTTGGAGGCTGGTGGACTGCAGGGCGGGGGCGTTAATTTTGATGCCAAGATCAGGAGAAACTCAACTGATCCTGCCGATCTTTTCTTTGCCCATATAGGTGGTATGGATACATTTGCACGGGCACTGATTACTGCGGATAACATTTTACAGAAGTCGGATTACAAAAAATTCAGGCAGGAAAGGTATTCGTCCTTCGACTCAGGCAAGGGAAAACAATTTGAAGAAGGCACAGTTGGCCTCGAGGACCTTCGTGCATATGCAATCGAAAGCGGTGAACCCGAAGTTCGTAGTGGCAAGCAGGAATACCTCGAAAACATCATCAACCGCTTTATCTAAACAACGGTAGGCCACTGCAGTAATTCGGACAATTCCGCCCGCAATAAGATTTCTATTGTGGGGTGAATTAGATCGCACGCATTTTTAATTGCGATCTGCTGAAAATCGTTTTTAGGTTATCTTATGTACCTTCAGCCTGCAAAATAGTTCAACACCGCCCGGCGGTCCGGAGCATTCCGGGCAAGCCGGGTGGTTCATACTTTAAAACTTTATAACAACTGCTATGAAATTTTTTATCGACACGGCCAATCTCGCGCAGATTAAAGAGGCCCACGATTTAGGCATCCTGGATGGTGTTACAACCAATCCATCGCTGATGGCCAAAGAGGGCATTAAGGGAGAAGAAGCCATCAATCAACATTATAAAACGATATGCGAGCTTGTTGACGGCGACATATCTGCAGAAGTACTTACAACTACAGTCGATAGCATCATAGAAGAAGGGAAGAAGCTTGCTGCCATTCATCCAAACATTGTTGTAAAAGTTCCGATGATTAAAGATGGTGTAAAAGCCATCAAGTGGTTTACCGATAATGGTATCCGCACCAATTGTACGTTGATCTTCTCGGCCGGACAAGCTATACTTGCTGCAAAAGCAGGCGCCACTTATATTTCTCCATTCCTTGGCCGTATCGACGACAGTGGCTGGGATGGCATGATGTTGATCGACCAGATTGCCCGCATATTTAAAGTGCAAGGATACAAAACAGAGATACTTGCCGCTTCCATTCGCAACCCCAATCACATCATACGCGCAGCTGAAATGGGTGCTCATGTATGCACCTGCCCGCTTGAGCCAATTCTGGGCCTATTGAAACATCCCCTCACCGACATTGGCCTCGCCAAATTTTTAGAAGACGCTAAAAAAATGTAATCATACATGGAACCAAAACAGCTTGACCAAATCTCCGGCCAGGTAAGGCGCGACATCGTGCGAATGGTACACTCCTCGCAGTCGGGTCACCCCGGCGGATCACTGGGATGTGCCGACCTGATCGTTGCCCTTTACTTTCACGTAATGCGTATCAACGAAACCAAAAACGCAGAGGGCTTTCTTGAATTTTCCCGGCCGGGACAAAACGAAGATTTATTCTTTTTATCCAACGGACATATTTCACCGGTATTTTATTCCGTGCTTTCGCGGCGCGGATATTTTCCAACGGCTGAAATGTCTACATTCCGGAAAATAAACTCCCGCCTTCAGGGGCATCCCGCAACGCACGAACACCTGCCAGGGGTTCGGATTGCATCGGGTTCATTAGGGCAGGGGCTTTCTGTTGCAGCTGGTGCCGCATTTGCAAAAAGGCTTCGTAAAGAAGACCGGCTTGTTTATGTACTGATGGGGGATGGTGAACAACAGGAGGGACAGATCTGGGAAGGGGTACAGTTTGCTGCACACCACCAGCTCGATAACCTAATTGCAATCATCGACTGGAACGGGCAGCAGATTGACGGACCAACCGACAAGGTGATGCACAACCGTGACCTGCGGTTGAAATACGAAGCATTTGGTTGGGATACCGTTGAACTGAAAAACGGTAACGACATGTTGCAGGTGCTGGAGGCACTCGAGGCAGCTAAACAAAAAACGGGTAACAAAAAACCGGTGTTGATCTTAATGAAAGCCGAAATGGGCTTTGGTGTGGATTACATGATGTACACGCATAAGTGGCACGGTGCTGCACCAAATGATGAGCAACTTGATATCGCACTGAAGCAATTACCCGTAACACTTGGCGACTACTAATCCTCCTCACCAACCTACATCAACTACATGAAGAAATACACTTTTACCGAAAAGAAAGATACCCGTTCGGGATTTGGCGCAGGCATTGCTGAGTTGGGCAGAACAAATCCTAACGTTGTGGCACTTTGTGCCGACCTGGTTGCATCCTTAAAGCTCGACACCTTTATCAAAGAAAATCCCGAGCGTTTTATACAGTGCGGAATAGCTGAAGCCAATATGATTGGTGTATCAGCAGGTCTTGCACTTAGCGGCTTTATTCCCTATCCAACTACTTTCGCAAACTTTGGTTCCAGCCGTGTTTACGACCAGATCCGCCAGAGCGTGGCTTATTCAGGCACCAATGTAAAAATATGCGTATCGCATGCCGGCCTCACGCTTGGTGAAGACGGTGCAACACACCAGATACTTGAAGATATTGCAATGATGCGGGCCATGCCTGAAATGACCGTCATCAACCCTTGCGATTTCAACCAGACCAAAGCTGCTACAATAGCCATCGCCGATTACCAGGGACCAGTATACCTGCGTTTCGGCAGACCTGTGGTTCCCATCTTTACCGATCCCGATCAGAAGTTTGAAATTGGTAAGGCATGGACGGTAAACGAAGGTAAAGACGTGAGCATCTTTGCAACCGGTCACCTGGTATGGGAAGCAATCCTTGCAGGTGAGCAGCTTGAAAAAGAAGGGATCGATGCGGAGATCATCAACATTCATACGATCAAACCGCTCGATACTGAAGCCATTCTTCGTTCGGCTGAAAAAACGCGTTGCGTGGTAACTGCAGAAGAGCACCAGCTCAACGGCGGACTTGGCGATGCGGTTTGCCAGTTGCTTGCACGCAACACCCCTTTACCGGTAGAAATGATTGGGGTCGACAATAGCTTTGGTGAAAGTGGAACCCCTGCACAACTCATGGAGAAGTACGGCCTCAATGCCAAAAGCATTGTAGAGTCGGTAAAGAAAGCAATTGCGAGAAAGCAGGGTTAGTATTGCACTTTACACTTGTTGTTTGCTGGTAGCAGGATTGAAGCTATCAATAGTATTGTGATCTGCCCGTTGTAGATCACAATACTGTTACAAACAAAATATAGCATAGATGCAATGTTTGTTTATCTGCATTGCCGCCGCTAATAAAGCACTCAATATCCTATACTGAAAAATTTTTTGGACCCGGCTTGGGTAATTCTGGTGATCATCGTTGCGTCGCACTCTTGTGCTGTAGTTTCAATACGCAGCGCTTATCCAAGGACACCCAACTAATCCGAGAGCAAGCATTCAACATCATCACCCGGCATTTTGTATGGTTCTGCACGCGTTAATATTCTGTAATCCTGCATTTCCAGTTCATCATCCATTATTATAGCTTACCATGTTACTTCTTGGCATCGACGTCGGAACATCTTCCATTAAAGTTTCGGTAGTAGACGGCGCTACCCAGCAAACGATCGCCAGTGCTCAGTATCCTGAGACAGAGTCGGAGATCATTTCACTACAATCCGGTTGGGCTGAACAATCACCCGAAAAGTGGTGGAACGATGTCAGGCAAGCCATCCTGAAAGTGAATAGTCTTGGGTATTACAACAAAAATGACATCGGTGCAATCGGGATATCTTACCAGATGCATGGACTCGTATTACTTGATAAGAAGGGCGATGTTTTACGCAACAGCATTATCTGGTGCGACAGCCGGGCAGTATCCTATGGCGACCGGGCTTTTAATGAACTTGGTAGTGCGTATTGTTTAGGTTGTTTGTTGAATTCACCCGGCAATTTTACCGCGGCGAAACTGGCATGGGTAAAAGAACATGAGCCGGAGATTTATGCGCAAATTCACAAGATTATGTTACCTGGCGATTTTATCGCCCAACGTTTAACCGGCGACATCACTACAACACCTTCGGCCTTGTCAGAAGGAATTTTCTGGGACTTTAAAACCAATGCGCTTTCCACCGAGGTCTTAAGTCAGTTTGGTTTTGAAGAAAAACTTATTCCGGAAATCAATGACGTATTTAGCACCCATGGCAAGCTTTCCGGTAAGGTCGCCGATGAATTATCTTTAAAAGCCGGAATACCGGTAACCTATAAAGCCGGCGATCAGCCGAACAATGCACTTTCGTTGAATGTGCTTCAACCAGGAGAAGTTGCAGCTACCGCCGGAACTTCAGGTGTCATCTATGGAGTGAGCGACCAGCTTACTTCCGACCCACAATCGAGGGTGAACAGCTTTGCACACGTCAACCACAATGCGCAACAAACAAGGGTAGGCGTATTGCTTTGTATCAATGGTACGGGTATTCTGAACAAGTGGGTTCGAAACGTCACAGGTAACAGCTTATCCTACCCACAAATGAATGAGCAGGCCGGTGCTGTTAAACCCGGAAGCGACGGATTGGTTATGCTCCCGTTTGGTAATGGTGCAGAGCGTATCCTTAACAACCGTGTGTTAGGTGCCCAGATACTCAATGCTGATTTTAATAAACATAGTGCTGCACACCTGTTTCATGCCGCACAGGAAGGTATTGCTTTTGCGTTTCGCTATGGTCTCGACATCATGCGTCAAAGCGGAATGACCCCGACAGTCATACGTGCAGGTAGAGCAAACATGTTCCTGAGTAATGTATTTGCAAATGCTTTTGTAAATGCAACCGGTGTGCCTGTAGAACTTTATGAATGTGATGGCAGTGTTGGCGCCGCACTTGGTGCCGGCATCGGCGTGGGTTACTTCCACAATGCCGCTGAAGCATTTAGCGGTCGCGAGATCCTGCACATTATAACCCCAACCCAGGCTGAGCACTACAACGACTTATATGGAAACTGGCAGCGTGCATTAGAAGGGATCCTGGATAATTCGGATCGATAGCAATATCGTTTGGTTGGCCCGTCGGTTGATGAGTTGTTTTTGTAAATGCTTCGCTGCGCTCGCAATGACGGTGCAGTGCTAATCAAAATACCTCGATGCCAAAACAAGGGATTGCTTCGCTGCGCTCGCAATGACGACCGGCCAAAACATGGGATTGCTTCGCTGCGCTCGCAACAACGGTGCAGTGCCAGGCACATGCTTTCGATGCTAAAACAAGGGATTGCTTCGCTGCGCTCGCAATGACGACCGGCCAAAATATGGGCTTGCTTTGCTGCGCTCGCAACGGCGGTGCAGTGCCAGGCACATGCTTTCGATGCTAAAACAGGGGATTGCTTCGCTGCGCTCGCAATGACGGTGCAATGCCAGGCACATGCTTTCGATGCTAAAACAAGGGATTGCTTCGCTGCCGTCGCAATGACGCTGCTTGGGGGAAGTTCCATTCATCATTCATCGTTCATACTTCATCGTTGCTATACGATTGCTTCGCTGCGCTCGCAATGAGGGTTAGTGCGGGAAATTCCATTCATCATTCATCGTTCATACTTCATCGTTGCTATAGGATTGCTTCGCTGCGCTCGCAATGACGACCGGCTATAATATGGGCTTGCTTCGCTGCGCTCGCAATGATGGTCCATGCGGGAAATTCATTCATCATTCATCGTTCATACCTCATCATTACCAAAACGGTGAACAGCATGAACATTCGGCTGGTAGTTACCTGTTCTCTAATGAGAAAGCCGCCCAACGAAGTGAATCGCGGGCGGCTTTACGGGCAAAAGATGATTAAGCAATCAGGTATACTAAACTACATATGAGGAGTATACTCGTATGCTTAATTAAACATTATTCGAATTCTTTTATCCTTTTTGGAAAGTTGTTATGGGCTGAATGGTTCCGTCGGGATTATACTTAAGCTCGGTTACTTTCACATTACGCAGGTGGGTTTTGCCGGACAGTTGGGTGTCGTGGTAAAAAATGTACGACTTGCCATTCATTTCAATAATCGAATGGTGATTGGTCCAGCCTTGTACCGGGTTCAAAATCACGCCCTGGTAAGTAAATGGTCCAAGTGGATTATCGCCGATTGCATATGCGATGAAATGAGTATCGCCGGTTGAGTAAGAAAAGTAATACTTCCCATTGTACTTGTGCATATAAGAAGCTTCGAAAAAGCGTTTCTCATGATTGCCCGCCATAAACGGTTTGCCATCTTTATCTACGATCTGTACGTCTTTTACAGCTCCCTCAAAGCCAAGCATATCCTTTCGCAGCTTCGCCACTTTTGGGGATAGAGCAACTTTATCATCTGCGGGTTCCTGTCCGTAAGTGGAGTCGAACTTGCCACTCTGCCATTTTTGTAACTGGCCACCCCAGATACCACCAAAGTACATATAACTATTACCATCTGAGTCGGTAAACACCGCAGGGTCGATGCTAAAACTGCCGGCAATCGGCTGCGCTTCGGGCTTAAACGGTCCGGTAGGTGAATTGCTTGTTGCCACACCTATCTTGAACTCATCCTTTTTGTCTTTGACGGGGAAGTAAAGGTAGTACTTGCCATTTTTGTAAGCGGCATCAGGAGCCCATAGCTGCCTGCCTGCCCATGGAATATCTTTGATATCCATCGCAACTCCATGGTCCGTTACCTTCCCATTTATGCTGTCCATCGATAATACATGGTAATCGGTCATTGCAAAGTGAGAGCCATCGTCTTTTTCAGGAACACCGGCATCAATATCGTGCGATGGATAGATATAGATCCGGCCGTTAAACACGTGTGCCGAAGGATCGGCCGTATACATTTGCGTAACCAATGGTTGCGACAGGTATTGGGTGCTGTCCGACCCGGAACCTTTTGTTGAGTCTGAACTTCCATCAGCAGTTGACTGGCTTTGATTGCATGCAGCAACGGCTATTGCAACGGCAATCGGCACAAATCGTTTGAAATTTTGTAATGGCATAATTTGTCGTTCTTTTAGGCGATTATTTTTTGTTTGAAGATTTATTAAGCAGCGATCCGGATGCAGCTTTTCGTTGGGAGGAAGCCCTGATAACAAGTTCCGACCTCAGCACAATCGCATCAGTTACCGTCATGGATGTTTTACCTTTCAGGTGATCGATCAGGTTTTGTGCTGCGGCTTCCCCGATGTCGTATCCCGGGTAGTTTACCGTTGTAAGGTGAGGTTCAACAACCGAGGCTACAGGATCATTATTAAACCCCACAAAGGCGATTTGTTCGGGGATCCTGATACCGGCTTCTTTCATTGCAAGCATACAGCCTACAGCACAGTCATCGTTGGCAACAAACACCGCATCCGGTAAGGGATTCATTTGCATGATCACTTTTGCAGCCTCTGCACCACCTTGCTTACTGAGATCGTTAATGATGAGGTATTCCTCTTTGAATGGGATATCATTATCTGCAAGCGCCTGTTTGTAACCCATAAAACGGTCCAGGTAAACATTGCGTCTTAATAAGGCAGTAACATGTACGATCCTTTTGCAACCCTGTTCGATCAGGTGTTGGGTTGCCTCATATCCTCGCCTCTGATTATCAATAATCACGTTTGTTGACTCTCTTTGTTGTGGGATACGATCATAAAAGATAATCGGAACATTATTCTTGAAAAAAACATCGAAGTGATTGATATTGGTAGTATCGTAAGCCAGCGAAACCAGCAGCCCGTCTACCCGGCTGTTAAACATGGTTTTTGCATTGGCAATTTCTTTTTCTACCGACTCTCCCGATTGGCTGATGATAAGGTTATAGCCGGACTGATTGGCCACTTTTTCGATTCCCGAGATAACACTCGACATGAAATGGCTGTTAATGCGCGGGATAATAACCCCGATTGTATTTGTTTTCTTGCTTCGCAGGTTTCGCGCAAAGTGATTCGTTCGATAACCCATTTCCTCAGCCAGTTCAGCAATCTTCAGCCTGGTTTTTTTACTGACCACCGGATCATCTTTAAGCGCCCTGCTTACTGTAGCACTGGAGATCCGAAGTTTGTCGGCGAGGTCATATATGGTAATCTCTTTCCCTTTTGTCATATGGCAGACTCCATTATTTAGCTAATGTATGAATTTTTAAAAAAAGTTATTGCAATCGGTTGCATTTTACGAAAATTAGTTACTTTTAATTTGCTAATTAACCTATCAGCCTTGCTATATGATTAACATCTATCCTCCTTTCCGGGGTGCATGTCCCCGATTTCATCGATCCGCTTTCGTGCTGCCTTACCGGTTACTTACCGGCTAAATGGTTTTATGCACTGATGACTAATTACTAATCTCTATAAGCTTCTATGTCTTCCGGATCTACCGGGGCTTGGCTTATTATCTCGCACAACCCAATACATCAATACTAAATCATCAATTATGAAACGTTTGGCTAAGAGTAGCCTGCAAAAGCTCACGATGGCTATTTGCTGGATTTTATTTGCCGTCTTGCCGGCAATGGCACAGGTCAGGATTACCGGTAAGGTAACGAGTGACCAGGGGGAACCCCTGGCCGGTGCAACAATCACTGTTGTTGGTTCGCAAGCCGGAACTTCGGCCGGAACCGATGGAACTTTTTCATTGAGCGTTCCAGCAAATGCTTCCATCAGGATAACTGCAATAGGTTATACTGATCAGGAGGTAAACGTTGGCAATCGTACAACCGTTGACGTACAGCTGCGGGCTTCATCCGGAGCCAACCTCGAGCAGGTCGTGGTGGTTGGTTATGGTACCCAGCGTAAAGAAGCTGTTACGGGTTCTGTAGCTTCCATTAGTGGTGCTGCCATGCGGGATGTTCCATCACCAAACATTGCGCAGGCATTGCAGGGTCGTTTGCCGGGTGTTGAAATGGCGCAAACCTCAACCCGGCCAGGGGCGTCCATGCAGATCCGGATCCGGGGAACGCGCTCATTAAGTGCTAGTAACGATCCTTTAATAGTGCTTGACGGTATTCCTTTTCCTGGTTCTATTTCCGATATCGATCCTAACGATGTCAGGAGTGTTGACATTTTGAAGGATGCTTCCGCTACTGCTATTTATGGCTCCCGTGGAGCGAATGGGGTTATACTAATTACCACGAACAAAGGACAAAAAGGACAAAAGCCGAGAATCTCCTACAATACTTATACGGGTGCATTAAAGATTTTTGCAAAATATCCAATGATGAATGGACCTGAGTTCGCCGCACTTCGGGCTGCGCGGGGTCAATTCGTGAACGGGCCAGATGAGTCAAATGACGTAGATGTTGATTGGCAGGATATGTTTTACAAAACGGGTATTGTTACCGATCATAACGTTAGTGTTTCCGGCGGAACTGAAACCGGCAACTACAATTTCGGGTTGGGTTATTACCAGAACCAGGGTGTCGTGCCTTCGCAGCAATACAAGCGTTATTCATTGAGGGGCTCACTGGATCAGCAGGTGGGAAAGAATTTTCGCTTTGGCTTTACTACTTACGACAATTTCAACCAAAGTGAGGGTAACCAGGTTGGATTATACAGCACGTTGGCAGCAACGCCTATCTCAAATCCATACAATACCGATGGTACCTTAAAAAGGGTGATCAGAATGGCCCAGGACGAACAATTTGTATTAACCAACAAGATAATAGACAGTTTAACCGACAATGGTCTTTGGCTAAATGAAAACCGTGGTTTTGCCTCTTACAACTCTATCTACGCGGAGGTTAAGTTGCCTTTTGTGAATGGATTGAAATATCGGGTAAATCTCGGGCTCGATTTCCTGCAGTCAACGAATGGTTCGTTTTCGGGGCAGGGAGTTGGAAATATAGACCGTAATGCGATCTCCTCTGCTTCTGTAGACAACCGACTTACATATCATTACACCCTGGAGAACGTTCTGACTTATGATCGCACTTTTGGTGGAAAACACACCATTAATGCAGTGGCTTTGTACTCAACTGAGCAAAATCAATCTACCAGGTCAAACATCTCCGGGCAAGATATTCCTGCCGCTTCTTTCCAATTTTATAACTTAGGTCAGGCGGGTCAGAACATAACAGTAAATCCTAATAACCAGAGTTACGAATTGTGGGGGCTCATGTCCTATATGGGACGTGTAATGTACTCTTACGGCAACCGCTATATGATCTCCGCTACCTTACGTTCCGATGGTTCCTCAAGGCTGGCACCTGGCCATAAATGGCACACTTATCCGGCCGTATCCGTTGGCTGGAACCTTTCTAATGAAACGTTCATGCAGGGAGTCAACGCCATAAATAATCTAAAGTTGCGTGCGGGCTACGGACAAACGTCTAACCAGGCTATTTCTCCCTATGCTACCCTTGGGCGCTTAGATACCAGGCCATACAACTTCGGCCCTACAAACTATGCTACCGGTTACTTTGTTTCTCAGTTGCCAAATGAAAATCTAGGCTGGGAGTTTTCTAAAACCTTAAACTTCGGGGTTGATTTCAGCATGCTGAAGAACCGCTTATCGGGAACCGTTGAGTACTATATCACCAAAACAGAGGACATCCTGCTAGGCCTTGGCTTGCCCCCGACTTCAGGTGTTAGCGGCTATACTGCCAATATTGGAGCCACACAAAACAAAGGATTGGAGCTTAGCCTGAATGGTACAATCATCAACACGAAATCACTGACCTGGGAAGCCGGATTGAATTTCTATACAAACCAAAACAGGTTAACCTCTCTGGCCTCAGGTGAAACCAGAAATGAGGGGAACTCGTGGTTTGTAGGGCATAATATCAATTCCATTTACGACTATCAGAAAGTAGGTCTCTGGACCAGCGCACAGGATAGTGCTGACAACTTTCAGAACATTTTGGACCCGGGTGGAAGGGTTGGTATGATCAAGGTGCTCTACACAGGCGGATATGATGGTAATGGCCGGCCACTGAGACAAATATCAGGTGCTGACCGCCAGATTATGGACGTCGATCCGGACTGGCAGGGCGGTTTCAATACCCGTGTAGCTTATAAGGGTTTTGACCTGGGACTCGTAGCGATTTACAGGAAAGGTGGCATTCTCATAAGTACCATTCATGGACCCAATGGTTACCTCAATTTGCTAACCGGACGGAGAAATAACATCAAGGTTGATTACTGGACGCCAACCAATCCAGATGCAAAGTATCCCAATCCTGCAGGTCCGATCAGCGGCGATAATCCAAAATATGCCAGCACACTTAGCTACTTCGATGGATCTTACCTGAAAGTGCGTACAATCACACTCGGCTACAACTTCAACCATAGCCTGCTGAAGAGCACTGGTCCCAAGTTGCGGATGTATTTTACTGCTCAAAATCCTTTTGTCATGTTCTCGCCGTTTAACAGGGAATCCGGTCTGGATCCTGAAACGAATTCAGCTGGAAATGAAAATACGGCTTCAAGCGGCCAGGCAATTCCGAACCGCGTTCTTACCGTTGGCTTCAACACGCCGTCGACCCGCAACTATATCTTAGGCCTTAATCTGACATTTTAAAAAGATTACAATGAAAAATATAAGCATAAAATTCCTTCTTGGATCAGCGCTCCTGATACTGGTTTTTTCGGGCTGTAAAAAAATCCTTGAGGAGGAGCCGCGTAGTTTTTATGAACCCAGCTTCTTCAAAACAGAAAGAGGTGTCCAGGGCGGTATCACCTCCATGTATGGTCATCTCCGGATCATCTATGGCCAGCCTTATTACTACAACACGTTAGAAACCGGCACAGATGAATATACCTATGCGCAAAGCGCCGATGCAAATTTCAGGGATATGGATCTTAGCGGCGTTGGAAGTATAACCCCGCAAAGCAGCCGGTCCGATAACCTTTGGGGCGCAGCATTTTCTAACATCAACACCGCTAGTGGTGTTATCGAAAATGGCCTCGCAGTACCGGGTATCTCTGCTTCCCTGATAGCAGAAGCGAGGTTTTTCCGCGCCTTCGATTACTTTTTGCTGGTGCAAACTTTTGGGGGTGTGCCTTTAGATCTTGGTGCAGGTGAACTAAAGTTTAACACAGCTCCGTCAAGAAAGTCAGTTCGTAACACCGTTCCTGAGGTATATACAAAAGCGATATTTCCTGATTTAATTCAAGCTATAGCCGACTTGCCAGTGACTCCACGGGTAACGGGCGGAGTTACAAAAACGGTTGCACGTCTTTATCTTGCGAAAGCTTATTTGACCTATGCATGGTGGCTGCAAAATCCCAACAACATTCCAACCTATCCTGCAACCCCGAGAACAGATCCTGCCGGGCAAAGTGCACAATCTTACTTTCAAAAAGCTTATGACATCGCTGTAGAAGGTATAAACAATCCCGGTCCTTATGGTTTGGAAAACACGTTTTACGACGTACACGTAGGCGGTAACGATCGCAACAAAGAAATGCTGTTGTATGCCGACCATACCCAGGAGAGTGAACTGTATAACGGAGCCCCGATTGTTACCGGCTTCGATGGTGAAATCGGGAACCCTCCTGGCAGGAATTCTGCAATTTGGATGGTAACCTGGAACTATACGGTAATCACAAGCGCTTCAAATCCGGGCGGTACCGGCACAGCTATAAGTTCTGTTCAACGGGAAGCGGCCCAGGCGCTAGGTCGACCATACACCCGTATGGCTCCACCCATCGGTGTTTTTACAAACACGTTTGCAGAAAAAACACTGGACTCGCGTTACGATGGTACGTTTACAACGGTTTACAGGGGCAATTGGCCTAAGGGAGGAACACCTAACCCTGTTCTTTATAATGCTAATGATCTTCCGGTAGCCCCGGGTGACGCAATATTGACTTTCCTTGATAGTGACGCGGAGGCTGCCGGTATTGTTTATCCTACCGGGCAGCGATTTGCGGGGAAAGTTTCTAATAATATTGGGGCAGGTCAGTTACCTGGCCGGGCTGATTTTGTAATACCTCCAAGTGGTATAAGCAGAATTGTATATCCTGGTCTTTGGAAGATGGGCGTTTACCGTACAGATAATGGAACCGGTTTAGGTTCTCCTAATGCAACAAGTACTCGCCCATTCAAAATTGCAAAGTTCTCTGAACTTTATTTTATTGCTGCTGAGGCTGCTGTAAAGGGAGCTACGACCGTTAGCGGCAAAAATGCCCGTGAATTGATCAATGTTATTCGCGCAAGAGCAGGCAAATGGAGGTTTTCCAACAAGTCCAACGCAGCTTTCGTGTCAGACAATAGCGCTGCATTGACTGCTGCCACACCTGGAACGATAGACATCGATTATATACTTGCAGAACGTTCCCGTGAATACTTTGGTGAAGGTCTTCGTTGGTCTGACCTGGTGCGTACCCAGAAGTGGAACGATGTTGCATCAACGTACGCTATCGGTGGTGCAAATTATGGAAATCATACCCCGCAAACATTCAATCGCACCATTGAGCCGAGACACTACCTTCGACCTATCCCGCAAAGCCAACTGGACGGAATGGAAGCTACGGCTGAGGAAAAGGCTGCTTACCAAAACCCGGGTTATCAATAAAAACAAACAGATTCAGGTAATAAGAAGGGTGATGTTATATTCACCCTTCTTTGTTACCGTGATCCCGGTTCAAAAGACCCGTTTCTCCAGGATCAGTTTTCACGCAATCTAAAGGCTGAGCAAGTTCGATTGAAAGCCCTAAATTCAATATTTGCCACTTCTAAAACCACAAATACTAACAGCATGAAAAAAGTTTTACTTACAATGGTACTGCTGGGTTGCTCGTTTGCTGCGCTATTTGCGCAAAATTTTGTAATGGTTGAAGCAGAGAGCGGAACAGCCGGTTCAGAGTTTACTACCGTGACGCAATCAGGGATTACGTTTATCAGGGCAACAACCGACGTGGTTGCTTCGGGAAACCCTGGGACACCCAACCGGGTGGTAACGTATACGGTTACTTTCCCCATGGCTGGGACATACCAGCTTTATGCGCGTATCCGGGTTGGATCCGGTGGTGCAAATGATGACAGCTACTTTTATGCAAATGGATTTGGTACAAAGCAGTTAGCGGCAACCGGCACTGCTGCAGACAACGATTGGATATTGGCCAACAACCTGAACAATGTTGGCGATACCACATCCAATATCATTGTAACCGGTAGCGGATCCGTGGCGGCCAACAATGTCTGGAAGTGGGTAAACATGTCGCTGTTTAATGGCGGCGAATCACCAATCAGTTTTAACGTGCCTGCCGGAAACCTTACACAAACGTTCCAGATAGGCGGGCGCGAAAACGGGCTTGACTTGGAAAAATTTGTATTTGGCCTGAGCAGCTTTTATTTTACGGTAAAGAACCTTGACAATGGCGAGCCAGGAACTACGACTCCACCGCCGCCGCCTTATACCCCGTCCGGACCACCGATTGCTACGGGAAAAGCAAAGTGGCTCGGCTCTGCTTACTCGAATCCACAAAAAGTGAATTTTGGCAAATACTGGAACCAGGTAACACCCGAAAATGGTGGCAAATGGGGCACCGTAGAGGCAGTGCGTAATGTTATGAACTGGTCGGAGATGGACTCTGCTTATAAACTTGCAAAAGACAGCGGCTACCCATTCAAGATGCATACGCTTATCTGGGGGAGCCAGCAACCTGCATGGATCGAGAGTCTTCCGCCCGACTCACAATTGATTGAAATCAAAGAATGGTATGCCGCAGTGGCCCAACGGTATCCTGCGATCGATTTTGTGGAAGTGGTCAATGAACCTTTACACCAGCCACCAAATCGTACCGGCAACGGAGGAGGAAACTACATTAATGCACTTGGTGGTAGCGGTGCCTCCGGATGGGACTGGATAATAACCTCGTTCAGACTAGCGCGACAATATTTCCCTGCCTCAACCAAACTTTGGCTCAACGATTACAGCATTATCAATAGCAACAGTGCCACTGCCACATATGTTAACATCATCAACCTGCTAAAAGCAGAAAACCTGATTGATGGAGTAGGGGAGCAGGGACATGCTTTTACCACAGCCGGAACCTCGTTGACAACACTACGCAACAACGTAAATGCATTAGCGGCAACCGGGCTCCCCGTTTACATTACAGAACTTGATATCGACGGTCCGCCCGCTGAAACACCACAAGGTGACACCGTTCAGCTTCGGGAATACCAGCGTGTTTTTCCACTGTTCTGGGAGCACCCGGCAATCAAAGGAATAACCATGTGGGGACATCGTCCCGGTCATTGGCGGACCGCCCAGGGCGCACCGCTTGTTTATGCAAACGGTGCGGAAAAGCCGGCAATGATCTGGCTTAAACAATATGTACAAAGCACTGTCTTGCCGGTTAAGCTCAAACTGTTTGAGGTGATAAAATCCGGCTCAGGTGCTGAAATTACCTGGTCCACCACCAATGAAATCAACAATGATCGCTATGAGATAGAACGTTCAACAGATGGTGCTAACTACACCATACTTGCCATAGTAAAGGCAAGTGTGCATGGGCAACTCAGTTACAAGTACAGTACTGTCGACCCATCGCCACATAAAGGTGTAAACTATTACCGCCTGGTACAAGTTGATAAGGACGGTAAAAAAACTTACTACGGAGTACGCCAGGTTAATTTTGGTACTAAACCCGGCCTGTTTGTTCAAGTGTATCCAAATCCCGCCAGTGCGAACTTTGTTGTCCGCACAACACCTGATGCACTTAACCAGGGGAGCATAACCATACTTGATGTGTTCGGCCGCAGTTTGAGAACGCAAAAGTTGCCGTCTAACGGCGTTGAAACCGTTTCAACGCTCGGACTAGTGAGCGGAACTTATTTCGTTCGCATAGATGCGAACGGAAGCCGGCAGGTGGCTAAGCTGGAGGTCAGGAAATAATTTCAACCGTCTAAAAAGCCGTCTCAACTTTTGAAGTCGAGGCGGCTTTTTACATTAACGTTTTTTGGGGAACCAAGTCAAATATTAAAAGACTTGAACTTCGACAAATCCATCCGTTTACCCGCTACAACCAGCACAGCAGTACACGGCAATATGCTGCCATAAAACACAAGCTATCAGAAGCGCTTCCAATAGAACGCGGGCTTGTACGTCATAAGTTGAGGGAGTATCATTAATGCAAGAAAACTCATAATTTAGAAAGGTTGATTGGTCTATAATTAATGTCCATTTCTTAAACCCTCCCGGCCACAAAGGAACTTAAAGAGGACAGTAAGCTTCTCAACCCATCAATGCCGCCTATACCAAACCTGAATACCGCCAGCCACGCTTGCGGACGACCTGTTCCCAATCCTACTGCTGCCCATTAATTACATGGGCATTTCTCAAAATAGTCAATCACATTTGCGCATTATGCACAAACAAGGAATAATTTAGCGACGCTAAAAAGAACAACTATCTACTGCAACCATGTTACTGCAGATGATACGACATCTTAAAGTCGTTCAAAACGCACAACTCATCACACATAATTCTAAACTCACAATTTTCAACTCATAACCTCTTTCACATGTTAATGGAGCAAACGATGCGCTGGTACGGACCCAATGATCCGGTAAGTTTATCCGACATCCGGCAGGCAGGCTGCACAGGTGTTGTTACTGCACTGCACCATATTCCGGTAGGGGATGTGTGGACCATTGAAGAAATTAATAAACGTAAGCAGCAAGTGGAAGCTGCAGGTCTCACCTGGACCGTCATTGAAAGTCTACCTGTGCACGAAGAGATTAAAAAGCAAATCGGGCAATACAAAACCCATATTGAAAATTATAAGATTAGCCTGCGAAATGTAGCTGAATGCGGCTTAAAGGTGGTGACGTATAATTTTATGCCCATTCTTGATTGGATGAGGACCGACATCTATTATACGATGCCCGATGGTAGTAAAGCGCTCTATTTCGAAAAGGCCGCTTTTATTGCATTTGACCTTTTTCTTTTGAAAAGGCCAGGGGCAGAAAACGACTATACCCCGGAAGAAAAACAACAGGCACATGACCGTTTTTTGGTGATGTCGGACGATGAAAAACAGACACTGTTTAACAATGCCTTGTTGGGATTGCCAGGGAGTGAAGAGCGGTTTACTGTTGAACAGATTTTGGCCGCCCTTAAAACTTATGAAGGCATTGATGCGCATAAACTCAAGCAGCACTTGTTTTATTTCCTGCAACAGGTTGTACCGGTTGCAGAAGAGGTCGGGCTTAAGATGGCCATTCACCCTGATGATCCTCCATATCCTATATTGGGATTGCCCAGAATTGTAAGTACAGAACAGGATGCGAGGGAGTTACTCGATGCCGCGCCATCAGCTGCAAACGGGCTTTGTTTCTGCACCGGTTCCTATGGGGTTCGAGCCGATAACGATCTGCCGGGCATGGTAGAAAGACTTGGCAATCATATTCACTTTCTGCACCTGCGCGCCACCCGCCGCGATGCGCATGGTAATTTTTACGAAGCCGATCACCTGGAAGGGGATGTGGATATGTATGAAGTTGTAAAACAATTGGTGCTTACCATGCGTCGTCGCGGTGTTTCGATCCCAATGCGGCCGGATCATGGACACCAGATGCTCGACGACCTAAAGAAGAAAACTTATCCCGGGTATAGCGCAATTGGCAGGCTACGTGGGCTCGCCGAACTTAGGGGTCTTGAAATGGGAATTGACAGAAGTTTAAAATAGACTTTCGTCCAGGACGAAACATCGTTTAATTAAGCGCATTTTTTGGTGACCAGCTAACGAATGCTATTTTACATCGTTGTGTCACTCACTTGTACCGCATTACAATATTCACCAGTTTTCTGCGACCATGCTTAAGTAAACGATATTGTATTCTTATTGACTTAAACCCGCCAACCGGCGGGTTTTTCTGTGTCTAGCAGGCTCAGTGATACGTTCGTTATCATTTGGCAAATTTCCGCCATTTGCTTGCATTTGCGCAATTAGCAATCTATTTTGTAAAGGTACAAGTCGTAGCCCCTTGTTTCTCTTTAGGTTACAACCAGGTTCTAACTAACTATTCAAAGCCTTTCTCATGAAGGAAACTCCGTTACTGGCAATGCTGGCGCAATTGTGTGGCGACATCATTACTACCCCTGAGCTCGATGGTGACCAGTTGCTCCGCTTGCAAACCGCTATTGCAACCGCGTTGTTTAATGCACCACCCGTAAGCGCTACCACGCCAGGAAGGTTCCAGTTTGACCGGCTTGAAGATTTTGCAACCCGCCAATTGGCTACTGCGGATTTCGAGCAGTTGGGCACCGTGTTGCAGCGCCTCCAGCAGGAGAATCTTTCCATTGACAAGACCATACGTGTAGCCCGTCGGGAAGTTCCATTTGTGTCGAGCCAGGTGCGTGGCAGTATTCCTGATTGGGCACGTGGTGCCAACATAGTTGATACGCTTGGGCCTTTTACCAACCGGGATGGCCGACAGGTCTGGTTTGACTTTTACCGTATTATCCCCGTTGTGCAGGTATGGCTTAAAGGAGCAAACCGGCCATTTATGCTTTGTCCGATAGAAGAAAGCAGCCTCGTGAGACCAATAGGGCCGCGTACGTATAAAATTCCAAAAGGCAGTGTGTGGTTACACGCAGATCTTTTTGCCCCTGCTTCTCCCGATAACCTTTATTGTGGACTAACGGTAAACGAAAGCGAAATCAGTTTTACCGGTCCGCTGGGATTAACAACCGACAACAAACTTATTGTTCCCAATGGGATGGAAGCGGCGGTAAAATTGAACCTGTTGCAAAAGGTTGTGACAGATGTATCGCCCGATGATAATGGCATTGATGTTAGAAATGCATCTATTGAGCTTCCCAAAAAACTTTCATTTACCCTTAACCATACCGGTAAATCGCTCACTGTTGACAATGCACGATGGAACTTATATGGACAGGATATCGGGTTTACATTCGACAATACCGGCCCGATAAGATGGAATGCCGAGCTTAACAGGATAACCATCCCTTTTAAAGCAAGCGCCCCTGAGTTTACCATTGCTAATGCTGCAAGTCCTGTTTGTACCGTTGCCGGTAAAGCGCTGATAGCCGAGAGTGCCTGGGCAATCAGCGGTGCCATCGTTGATATTGCTGCCCCGCTACAAGCCGACGGCACCGGCGCCATGGCTATAGGAGTTCTGGGTGGACTGGAAGTAAGCTGGCTTGGTTTGAAAGATTCAAACCTCGCTGAGAAAAGCAGTGCAGCACTAAAGAATGCCCTGGTAATGCTGATGCCCGGAAGAATAAACATTGCAACCCTGTTTGCGTCCAGCATGGGCAAACAACGCTATCATCTTTGGCAGGAAATTATTGAAGGCATTCCTAAACCCGTTCAATACATTGACCTCTCGTACACCCGGCAATTCTTTTTCTTTTACGACAGTTTGCAGGCCGGAACCGAGTCGGTTGCCGCCCAGGCAAACTGCACAACCAGCATAGATAAACCTGTAAAAGTAAACGGAACCCCATTTAAGGTTGAAAGTCTGCAAACGATCTTTTCACTTACCATCAGCAAAGCACTGCAGCTTGTTTTAGTATACGATGATAACATTATCGAGGACAACTGGAGCAAAACCCACAAACCGGTTGCCGGGGTAAACTTGCCCGTCACTTTTGAAACTTCTGCGATTGCCCTCAACAATGCACTCCTTACGGTCAGCCCGGTCACGTCGATGTTGCTTTACGGCGATCTGAAGAATGAAGACACATTTGAAAAGTGCTTGCTGATTTATGGTTTTGGGTTATTACAATACCTGCCAACCCTTCCCGACCCATATGCGGCAAACATCGGTCTCTTGCGTCGCCGCTCATCGGCATCCATTCGTAATGCTAACGCTGCCGGTGGATCACCTCCGAATGTTTTTGCACTCTCAGACATCGATGCTTTACTGGTGTGTTTGATGACCTGGAAAGAAATGGATGCGCCTGAAGTAAACTTTTTTATGGGTGATAAACCCGCGGCCCAGGCGAATGTACCTGGCGCTACAGCCAGGCAGGTGCCGGCTAAACGGATCCGGCTCGACGCTTTGAAAGATCCGCAGGTACTCCAGCAATACCAGCGGGAAACAATGGAGGCCACTAATACGGTCCGTTCGCGTCAGTGGCAAAATGTTACGGATAACCAGGATATCCCCGGTTCGATGTTAAGTGTGGAAACACGAAACATGATGATGGTGAACGAAAGCTTTGCCCGGGGGAGTGTATCTCCTTTCCGTAATGCATTTGCCCTGTTGGATGTAAGTACCAATGCCGATTTGATGGGAATTAGCCTTAGCTATGCTTCGGATGATTTTGCATACAACCGGACGCACGCGGTAAAGGAAGAGATTACGGGTAGTCCCATATCTATCAGTGGTCTTGATGTGCAGGCAACAAGTCGCCTTGTACAGGTGTATGCTTTACCCCAGATCAGTTGGGAGCCGGTCATCAATATCACTACAGAGATTACCAACATGGCCGAAGATCCGCACCCCGGGTTGCTGTACTTTATGAACGATGGGGTGCCTGCACAAATCGCCAACAATGGTAACGAACCTGTTAGCCTGGCGCCAATACCGCTTACCGGTAAGCTTTCGGAGTGGTACGATAAGAAAAACAATTTTTTGGCGTGGAGTTATTTTACGCTGCCCTCTGGAATGATGGCCCTTGCGATGTACTACAAACAAGCAGGCCAGCCAAGCCCGAAGTTTGAACTGGTTAAACAGCAATTTCAAGGTGAGTTAAATACCGGTTTGCAAATAAAAACAGAGGGCCTTGACGATCCCATTAATCGAAACAAGATATTCAGGGGCAGCGCCCATCAGCTGCCAAATGCATATAATCTTTTTAGCCCGGCAACGGGTGCGCGAAGCATATTGTCGGGCAGCGTAACAGAAATCTTTAATGACGAATTCGGAACACTGACCGGTTTTGACCTTAACAAATATGTACCTCTCGAACGATATGATTTCAGCGGTTATGGGGCAAACGTATTCAGCCATTGGGTAAACCAAAATGCTGCCCTTGCACAAACTTCGCAGGCGATGTTTGACGTTTGGAAAGGCCGTACAGCGCATGAGGTAATCCAGGTAAAAAGTGTGCTTTACCCCTGGGGGATCAGGGTTGTAAGAACAATAACGATTTACCGGGGAAGTAATGCTTTCGAATGGCGTGTCGACAGCGGCTGGAAAGCGGAAAGTGATGGGATATACGATTTCAGAACACCAATAAAAGACCATGCGTCAGACAGTGCTGCATTAAAAGCGGCAAAAATCCAGGAGCGCGCACGTACCTATGTTTTTCACCCCGGGATGGTTGAAGGGGTTTATAATGTTCGCAATATCAAAGAGGATAACACACTTGCTCCATTTACTACTTCGTGGACGAAAACTACTGGTGTATACATTGACGACCTCGGGCACCCCAAAGAAATTGCCGGCAGTACCGTACTCGACGTTAAATTGGTTCCGGTGTACTTTGATGCCGACGTTAAAATTGACGACATCATCCAGGGCGCACAAGGCGGTAAGGTGCTTAGCCAGCGAATGCTTGGCTACCTCCAGCTTCGGCCAAGGGGTGTATTTATCGACCAGGAAGACTTCGCTAACCTGCTTACAGTTATGGAGGGACTCGGCGGTCCGGTTGATTGCATCGTGAACATCAATCAAAGTAAACAGCAGATGCGGGTTACAAGGGTAGAAGTAAACCCGTCTAAAGATGCTGCTAACAAACGCGTGTTTGTGACCGCGGCGAAAGGCACACCTATTCTACCGAAAGACGGAAGTTGGAGCGTTGTACAACACAACAGCACAACTAAGGAGGTAACGCCTTTAAGCAAAAACGATGTTATTCCACTTGTTCGTGCGGGGGCGCGCGAGTTTTTAGCTGCACCGCCGGCTGATCCAACCAAGCTGCCCTATAACCAGAATAAAACCACAAACCCCGTAAACATCGCCGAAGCAACCGAGCTTTTCAAAGGCCTGGAGGCAAGAGCAAAACAGTTTGGATTTTTGCAAAGCACGGGTGAGAACAAGGTCTTGTTCAGAAATCCGCTTTTCCAAAGAGGAGTTGACCTGTTAAAGGGAAGTGTGCCTGACCTTGCCGATGCTTACCGGTTGATGAACAGTAAAGGCATATTTCCAAAGCTTGAGAACTTACCTAAGATGGACCAGATCGGTGAGCTTGCCAACCAGTTTGGAATGAAGATCATCGATGAGGGTTACAAACTACTGAACAATACCATTGCTGACGCGGAGAAGAAACTTGTGCAGTTGCTTCCTGAGGGTCCGTGGTACATAGTAAAAACCAACGATGTAAAGGTGTATGTCGACTACAAGCCGACAAAAACCGATGGGAGCACAGTTACCGATGGTGGCGGGCCGGTTAAAGCAAAGCTGGATTTTGATATTGATAGTAAAGCTGCGGAATGGGTGAACAAGATGAACGATGTAACCATGGTTGTAGATCTTGGACCCTTCAAACGATTGCTCCTGATCAGGGGAAAGTTCGACACCAAAAAGAATGCTTCACCCTCATTTATCGGTCCTGAACTCGAATTTGGGCCCGACCTTAAACCTGTAGTAGACATACTGGTATTGCTGAGCCAGCTTTCTGTTCAGGATGATTATAAAGGCTTGTTGCAAAAGGGTCTTAAGATCGCGATGAGTAACAGCCCGAATAATTGGGAATATAAATTCCAGGCTGATAAGGAGATTCCGGTTATCAAGTTTCCACCCCCCAAGATGGATACGGCTGCCGCTCCCCTGAGATTGGAAGCGGGGCTTAAGGTTGGGGTTTACTTTAACGTTGCTGTTCCGCTCCCGCCAACCAATGGCATTCCTACTCCCGGGGCCGGTGCCTTTGTTGAGTTTTATGGTAAGCTTAGCGTAATGTGCGTGAGCGTTGGTGTAGGCACCATATACGCCGTCGGCCAGGTGACCGTACGCATTAGTGCCGACACCATAAAGGGACCTGCATTGTATATGAAGTTTGGTTTTGGCGTTGAGGCTGTTGTTGCACTTCCAGTAATTGGCAGCGTTAGCGTATACTTTGCTGTTGGCGTGGAAATGAGTCTCGACAGCACCCAGGTAACCGTAGCAGGCTTTGTGCTCTTTAAGGGTCGTGCCGAAATCCTTGGGGGAATAGTTACCGTTACCATACAAATAGAAGCGAGCGGCAAGGTGCAGAAACGTATTGGCGGTCCGGATGTAAGTGGTGAAACCAATATGATCGCCCAGGTAACGTTCAGCCTCGACATCAGCATTTGTTTTATTATTGATATCAGCTTTACAGAGTCGTGGCAGGAGCAGCGTAAAATCGCTTAGCATTATAGCACACGGATGACAGGGATAGGACGGATATTAGGGAGGAAACAACAATGGAACATTGAAATAGCTGATTGCGAATACCCGGTATGGAAGAAGTCAAGACAAGCGGAAGTAATGTATCCATGCCCGAAGATCTATGATCCGCTACCCATCCATCAAATCCGTGCTATCCGTGTGCTAACGGAAAATTGCTTAGCATCATGGCACACGGATGACAGGGATAGGAAGGATATTAGGGAGGAAGAAATAACGGAACATTGAATCAGCCAATTGCAAATACCGGTTGTTTTTGACAAAAATCGGACAAGCGTGATTGATAAATCCATGCTCGATGATCACCTATCCATCAAACCCGTGCTATCAGTGTGCTTGCTTTTACGCAGCAGAGCGGAAAGTTGAACAATGATCTCAAAGTCGAACGGAGCGTCGCAACCACAGATCAACCAGGGCTCTTCCGCTGGTCACCAAAAAAGCAAACCGGGTGCAAACGTGCTTGCATTTGGCTGAAATATTAACTCCAGGTTTAATCAACGTTTATGGCAGCAACCTTGTCTATTTTATGTTTTCCGCAACGCTGGAACAATAACCAGCTCACCGTTAGGGCACTGGTGATTCCACGCAATATCGATCCCACCTTGCCAGACCAGGTAGGCCCGGGAACACCCCCGTGGGGAGAGGCAACAATGGCGTTGCGTGCAAGGTTTATTGCCGACCCGGAAAAGTATCCGTCGATAACAGAACCCGACCAGCAATTCGCTTTTGCTGGTATTGCAATGCCGCCAAACGTAAATCAACTCCTCAAGCAAATTGCTGATGGACTGGGCGGTATCAGAAGCACCGAAAAACTGCAAAAGGCGAGTACCACCCATCGGGCAAGAAAGTACCTGCCGGAAAGCTATCGCAACAGTTTCAACTTTACCACGCCCCGGACCAGGGATGCTGCAATCGATGATAGCTATCATTGTGCGGTAAAGGACAATACACCGATTGATCCCACATTTAAGTCGTCGGTTGACAGTTTGAGCTGGGGGAAAGTATTTGCTTTTTGCCTTCGCCAGCCGGCCCTCGCAGAAAGGGTGGGTTTTGTTTATGAAACGACTTTCGACATTGACCCGGAGCAGGTAAAAAAGGGGGGTTGGCTGTACATCGACCTGGCGGATGGCTGCAGTTTTAAAGCTGCTATGGATGCGGATCAAAAACGCGTGAAACGTTTTGCGGCACGTATACCAAAGCTTAAGAAAGGTGAAAATCGCCCGGTTTTGGCCGCCATCCAGTTTCCCGTACTGGTAAACGTTCCGCCCAACCCTGCGGATGAAGACGTGCCCGTCGCACCGGCAAATATGGATGAACTACTGGTTGAAACGGAACAATACGACGACGGTTTCTGCAAAATCGTACATGCTGACCAGCCGGTTAGCAGCGACCTGTTGCGGGAAAACGAAGACAAGGAGTTGCCCGTGATTACTGATGCGGGTATCCGGCTGGCATGGGACGATGAACAACTAATCATCTGGATGAACAGGCAACTGAATGAAGACACCACCCTTGGCGCAGGCAGGCGGAATATCGCACCGATGGGCGTAATGCAATACCGGGTTGATGTCCGGTTGCAAAGCGACATTGTTCCAAACCCCAATGCATGGTTACCCCTGTGTAAGGTGCGCAATAAAGCCAACCTGGCAATAGGTGATACCCTCATAGACAAAGTTGATGCAGAGAAAGAGCTTGGGGTAGAAGTTTATCCTGCACAGCTGGATGCACGAAAGGACCAACCATTTTGGCTGCCACAATATTATGCAAACTGGATAGGCAAAAGCCTGGTGTTGCCGGATACCGACGCGATCACCATTTTTCAAAAAGACAAGAATACCGTTCCCGATAAGCAGGCAAAGAAGTTTGATCAATATGCTGCCGCCGGCCTGGATGGGTTTCAGTTGTTGTATGGAACGAAGTACGAGTTTCGGGTAAGACTGGCCGATATCAGCGGCGGGGGTCCAATGTTGGAAGAAAGCCGCAGGTATTCCTCGGCTGCGCCGGAAGGCCGTTGCGATTTCAGGCGTACTGTTCAACCACAAACGGTTCGCCTTAAAAATAAGTTGCCGGAACAGGACTTTGTGTACTTCAGCGACCCGGAAATTACCATGAAGCGGCCGCTGCTTGGCTATCCTTCGGTAATGTTTACGGGCCGGTATCCAAATGCCGTAGCTGACCTTGCCGCGGATGCAAATGCAGCCATACTTGAGCGACGTGAAGTTGGCCTGCCTGATCCTGACGTAGACGCTGTAGAAGTGCTTGTTGAGGTAAAAGCGCTTGAAATGGATATGTTGTTGCGCTACGATACCGACAGCCGGGAGAGTTATGCAAGGCTATACATTACTAAAAGGCAATTCCCCGATGCAGGTGGCTTTAACGATGACCTGACCATACCCCTGACATTTGTAGATGCACCTGTGTTAAACTTCACCGACTCGCAAGACCTCGGAACCCTCGGGCTTGTTGCCGGCGGCGACAGCATAGACAGCCACAACGATATCATATTACCGACTTCCCGCGACGTACGGATCACCATCCGCCCACTCGTAACGAACCGCGATGAATATTATGCGAAAAACAGCAGCCTGCCACGAAAAGGCAAACCTGTAGTAATCGTTACGCGAAGTGCCAGTCACGATGAGACTGCTTTATTTAAACCATCTGCCGACATTGACCGCATTCGTGGCCTTTGGTTACAACCCGACACAGATACCTACCTGAAAGCGACACTAAGCGAGGTGTTCGTAGAAAATTACCAGGTTACCAATACCGGCAGTATGATGGAGAGGCTGGCCGACAGCATCGGGAGAATTGTTCCCGTAGAAGCAAAAGGCCTTAGCCTTGTAGGCAAGCCGGGCACACGCATCCAGTTTGGTGCAAGCCGGCCCATTCGCCATAACCTTAGCCCGGATAGTACAAGCTTTACCTTTTCTACCAAAAGCGACTTGTTGAATCACTGGGTTGTTCCGATCACGCTTTTGCTAAACCGCGACTGGACATGGGATGGCGCTCAACCCGTAAGTTTTAAGATTTTCCGAAAATTAAAATTTGTAGGTGCCGGTCTTGAAGCGGAAGATCGAAATTCTATTGGATGGGGCCCCGAGGTGCAGGTTGGTGATATTGAAATGAAACAGGCGATTAATGTGCAGGCCTTGTATAATCCCGACCGCAGCCAGACTTACCTGTGTTATCTCGACGCCGTAGAGCCGAAGTCGACGGACGCTTCGAAACACCCTGAAGAAATTATGGTGAGCTACCGGGTACAGCCCCGGTTTAAGTCTGTACCGGTTGCCGTACCCGTAACAACGGATCCCGACCTTGAACTTGTGCTGCACTTGCCCATTACTACAAAGCCCGGGCAGGTGCCCCGCATTGTGAGTGCAGGTATTGCGCAAAGTAAGTATGTAAGTGATCCCGGTTATTCGAGCACGGAGCCAAGAAGGCGTTACTTGTGGCTTGAGTTCAGTGAACCACTGATGAATAAAAATAATGCATACTTCATCAGGTTTCTGGCCTATGCACCGGACCCACTGCTTGCCAGGTGGGAGTTTGAAATGTTCAGGGCACCGGAAGAGCCATCGCTGCCGGTTAGTCCGGAACCCATGAGGATTATTGGACCCAACCATACCGATGATAAAAGCGGGCTAAATGCAATGCAGGAACTCACGCCGGCAGACGTGAGCAAGGTGCACTTCCTGGTGCCGTTGCCACCGGGCCTGCATCCTTCTTCTGCGGAGTTATTTGGCTTTTTCACCTACGAAATACGTGTGGGCCATAAGCGGGGATGGAGTACCGCACAGGCACGCTTTGGGAGTGCGCTGCGTACAACGGGTGTGCAGCATCCTGCGCCACAACTATTCTGTATCGTAAACCGCAATGAAAAACACATTATGGTAAATGCGCCTTATGCGCAAACGGTTTATAACGGCGAAGACGTAACCAGCAAGCCGCCACGCACCGAACTTTGGGCACTCTTGTATGCGCAGGTGAAACGCGCCGACGACAAGGTATTTCGCAATGTGCTCCTCGACGACCAGTTGTTTGTACGGCAACGCATACCCGTAAATCCCACAACTGGTCAGCAGGTGATCGATATCAATACCGACGCGGTACAATATGGTATCACCGGCTGGAAAAATAAGGATGTGATCGTATTGCTGCAGCAATACGGCTTACCGGTAGACAGTAACCTTAGTGTACTTGTTGTTGAAATGCTGCCCACCTACGATAAGTTTTACAGTCCCCCGCCCGCAAATACTGCCGGCTCAAATTCGCCCCGCCTGTCCAACCGGCAGGTGGTGAAACTGGAAGAAGGTATGGAAGTTCAGCGGTTCAAATCATCGGTCAGGGAGGTTAATGCGGTTGCCACGGAAAAGCAGGCTCAGCTTGAAAGAAATTTGCAGGGAAGGATGGAAGAGCAATTTATTAATGAGGCGCAGAAGGCGGAGCGGGTTCGTCCGCTAACGGATCAGTTGGGAAGTGGAAGGATCCTGCGTACGAGCACGTTGGTGCCGGTTCCGGATATTTGTTGTACGGAGTAGTGGCATGATTAGATGGCACTGGCACACGGTTGACACGGATAGGACGGATTGCGAGAGATAGAATTAGTTAGTAAGGGACGGCACGAGTTGAGGGACAAGGATAACTAAAGAACCTGGAACCCGGATCACACAAATAGGAGGGAATGCCAGTGGGAGTAAAGATGAGAACCGATGTGGAGTTAACAAAATAGGAGCAATGTCGAGAGATAGCACAAGGTAGAACACCAATGATATAAGATAGCTGCATGCTGGAAGTTTTCTAATCTCCGGTTAAGGAGTGAATTGCTTGGCGCAAATACAAACGGTTTTCGCAGGCAACAAAGTGCAACAAACGTTTGGTGCCACAAGCGAAGCTACAAAATTTGAGATTTTGGCTGCTTCCTCTCCGAGATCAATTAATGGTATAGGAACCACTTCCAATCAGCTTTTTACATTTTACATTTTTAATTTTTAATTTTCTTGAACGCTAATCCGCTATTCTCCCCCCTGCTCGTCGGATTCATTGGTAAGCCTTGAGGGCAGTTGTTTATTGGCCTTTGCCCCCATACGTTTTAATTCTTCGATACGCCCGATGATGTTACCACGCCCGGTAGTCAGTTGCTTTAATGCTTCTGCATAACATTGGGTGGCATCATCCAGTTTTTTCCCAACCCCTTCAAGGTTTTCTAAAAACGAATGAAACTTGTCGTATAAGGCTCCTGCTTTTTCGGCAATGTGTATCGCGTTGCGGTTTTGTTGTTCCACTTTCCATAGGTCTGCAATAATCTTAAGCACCGAAAAAAGGTTGGTTGGGCTTACAAGCAGTATCCTTTTTTCGTAGGCATACTTCCACAGCATGGGGTCGGATTTCACGGCCTCAAGAAAAGCGGGCTCAACAGGTACAAATAAGATTACATAATCAAGCGCAGCTGCGTATTTCGGATAGTTTTTCCTGCTGAGTCCGTCGATATGTTGGCGCATCGATCGGATATGATCTACCAGGTAGGCCCTTTGTGTTTCCTTATCGTCGCATCCCACACATTGTTCCCAGGATACAAGTGATACTTTGGAATCGATGATGATTTTCCGGTCGTCAGGGTAGTAAATGGTAACATCGGGTTGAAGGCCACGGCCATTTTCGTCTTTGACAATGTTGCCCGACTCGTCGCGGATAAATTCCTGTAAACGGTATTCACGGCCCTTTGAAAGTCCGCTGTTTTCAAGAAGGCTCTCCAGGATCATCTCGCCCCAGTTGCCCTGCATTTTGTTGTTGCCCTTCAACGCTGTGGTCAGGTTGTTGGCTTCCTGGCTAACCTGCTGGCTCATTTCGATAAGGCGTTGTACTTCCCGCCCTAGTGAAAACCGCTCCTTCGATTCGCGGTCATAGGTGTCTTCAACTTTTTGTTTAAACTCCTGGATGTTCAACTTTAGCGGCTCCAGTATTTGCTTGATCTGTACCTCGTTCCTTTCTGTAAATTTTTTTGTATTGTCGTCGAGTATCTTATGAGCAATCTCGGTAAACTCAAGCCGGAATTGCTCACGCAGCCTGAGGATGTCATTTTGTTGGTTGTCGAGTTTTTCGCGGGTAAATTTCAGCTTTTCGTACAGTCCCGTTTTCTCCTCGTTAAGCTTGTTGTATTGTTGTGCATTTTCCTGCAGTAGTTGTTTGGCCTGTTCAAGTGCCTGAGTGCTTTGCCGGTACAAAGCCTCTTTTGCCATATACGCACCATTAAGTTGATTACGTTCTTCCTGGGTGGCCTGTAAACTGCTGCGCAGTTGCTCCAGTTCGCGGTTATTGTTTTCAAGTACCTGGTGCAATCCTTTAAGCTTAGGGGTTTGTATCAGCCAGCTGATGATTGCTCCCGCGACTACCCCTGCTAAAAGCACCAGCAATAATGTTATTTCAGTATTCATGCACTTGAATTAGTACTGCAATATTATACCATTCACTGCCTGCATAAACAGCTGTTTATAACATTAACGTATCTCCCGTTTAACCACAAATCTATTCGCTGCTGCTTACAGGCAAAGCTGACTGCCCGGAAAACGTGTGGGCATTTAAGATCGGGTTTCGGGATGGTTTACCGGAGCCCGTCAGCTATGCAACCCGGAGCTTTGGTCCTGCTTTTCGCTATTAGTACCGCGCCCACGCACAAGGCCACCCACCGCGGTAGCTAACCGCTTCAATCAGGGCTATGAGGCCCGGCTTATTAACGCGTCCATACTGTTGTAGCTGGTACAACAAAAACAATTGTGAATTCCTAAACCGAGCAGATGAAGTAAACGGATTAATTAAGTGCGATAAACTAATTAACGATAAACAAAAAAGGTTTATTTATTTAATTAATGGAAATTAAATCCTGGCTAATAAGATGATTAATTATGCTAATTACATAAAATATTATTAAATAAATAGCTGCTTTTTTACAAACGTTTTTGTCGATACAAATTTGGATGATGCATTATGGAAATATTTTCAGCCGGGCGTCTTACTGAAAAACATAACTCATGCAAAAAGATGCCATCCTTACCGCCGACCTGCTGGATATTATCTTTGAAGGAAGAAATAAAGCATACGGTGCTTATGAATTAAGGAAATTTTACAACCGGCGATTATTCATTGCAGTTGGAATGATGATGCTTACCTGCTTTTTTCTCCTCCTTGGTTCCCTTCTCGCAGGTAAAAATAATAATGGTCCTGTGCTGAAGTATATGACGGAAGTACAACTCGAAAATGCACCCGACAAAAAACCTGAACCATTGCCTCCACCACCACCACTAAAGCCTGTGCAACAAAAGGTAGCAGCAACAAAATACACCGATCTGATCATCACCAAAGATGAGCTTGTAACGGAAGAAGATCAGCTAAAAGTGATGGCCGAAATGGAGGATACACAAATTGGGAAGCTCAATGTTGAAGGTGAGCGAAACATCGACTATGTTGCTCCGCCTGCTGAACGGGCAATTGGTGGAACACCGGCTGTTGTGAATAAGGTAGAGGATTATGACCGCACATTTACCCAGGTGGAGATAGAAGCAAAGTACCCGGGCGGACTTGCAGGCTGGAAGCGGTACCTTGAGCGTAACCTAAATGCGCAGGTTGCCTACGACGAAGGTGCGCCCGTTGGGAGGTATACGGTTACGGTGCAGTTTATTGTCGACCGGGAAGGCAATATCAGCAACGTGCGCGCAATAGATGTACCCATGGAATGCCGCGCCTGCGGAGCCGAAGCCGTTAAGGTGATTCTTCGTGGTGGCCGATGGGAACCCGCGGTGCAAAATGGGCGCAAGGTAACCTACCAGGCAATACAGCATATTACTTTTGAGGTCGCTTCTGAAGGTTAGTTCCTCTTAGCATTAACCCCGAAAATAGTGATCTAATCAGGTGTGATCATCTGCCCCGGTTTGCCAGGAATTTGTATTGCGGATCCAAATTCTTTAAGCCGATATCCAATTGTATACTAACGATTAAACTAAAGTGTTCGGGGTGGGCAATGGCCACGCCCCTAAAGGGAGTGTTGTAAAGCTGCATGGCTCCTGGTACCATGGCATTGACCAGACTCTTATTGCGCTGGCACCTAATCCTCGCAATGTTCTTTTTCAGCCTTATTATAACAGTGGTATACCAACCAGATCAGCGGCCGGCTATGCGTACCTCCACCTTGTTTGCAATGAGGCCTAATTACAAAATACCTGCTTCATGCATGCCTTACATCGGCTTGGTGATGGGGTTTTGCGATTGCGCCCATCACAAACCCATAAGCCAGGTAAGCGATCATCGTGCTTAAGATAAAAATGCCCGGAGATTGGGAGTTGGCAGAAATGGCTTTCATGCCAAGCATTGGAAATAACATGATCAATGTTACACCCCAGGGCAAAACGCTGTAGATCAAACCGCGCATGGCATATGGCCCATTGATCTCGTCCCTGAAATAATTTACATAAAGAAAAGCAAGTAAGATACCCATTGCAAAGTGCATGATCCAACCAACAATCGGACTGGTATGGGTAAAGGTAGCCAGCATTGTTCCGTATTCGATATCTGGCATTCCTACAGCTGACAGCAGCAGCATCATGCTGGTAATTACCGCTGTACCGGCAATACCGGCGAGAACGGTATTGGCAACACTGTATTTCATGGCAGAAAATTTATCCTATAAAGTTCGGCTAATTATGGGCCTGTTGCAAGCGAATCCCTTAAAAAATTCGGCACTACACAAGCAAAGCATTAATGGCAAGGGTGTTACTTCCGGAAGGTATTCAGCCCCCCATTTGTGTATGCACGCAAGCGTTGCTCACCTTCTGCCATGGCATTGCCAGGACGATAAGCTGGGCTAAAATGCGTCCAAACTCGGGCTTGAAAAAAGTAATCACGGAATGTAGCAGATGCAATCACCTGTATTCCCTTTTCTTGTTAACCACATACTTATGCTATGCCGTTGTTTCATCATAAGCATGAATTGTTCAGTCATACCGCATTTTAGCCGGTACAAATGGTTTTTTAACCCCGCAAACAGCTTTTTGCCTATTTACAGCAGCTGCTTTTTTCACTCATTTATGCGATTGCCCGGCAGAGCATTGCTGGCGACATTTGTCTTATCAAAACAACGAGCACAACACAATAAACACTACAACATGAAAACAAAACTATCATCAAAAATGCAGCGATTGGTACAGCAACTTATTGCTTTTGTAAACCTGCAGGATGTTGACTTCAACCGGAATGCTAAACCCGTGCTTGTACCAGTGCCCACGATGAAGCCGACCTTTTTGAAAAAAGAAAATTAACGTAGCGGCTCATACCACACAGGAGTCAATCACCTTCATCTCATATACTTAATTACTAAATCCATTCACCACCTTAACTTATGAAACGTTTCGCCTTTGTTCTGTTATCCATTGTTTTATTTTCAAGTGCCTGTAAAAAAGACCAGGTCAACAAACCCGCTGCCGATGTTAATGGCGTAACTGAGTTTACAGTTGCGGAAGAAAAAGAATTTACTTACACTTTCACTGCACCGGAAACACATGCATCTATCCTGAATTACAACGGAAAAAAACAACTCAATATAAAGTTTTCATCAGTCTACGCCGAGTCAACCAAGCCATTTAAAGCAGAGATTGTCATCAATGATTTTACCGGCCCCGGAAAATATACACTCGATAAGGAAGGTACGCTTGCGGTAATGACAGACGATAACCGCGACGGTGACGCTTACTGGGCGAATTATTACAACCAATCTGGTTACGGTTCTTATACAAAGCAATACTCACCGCGAACCTACCTCACGGTTACCCATGCCGCTAATGGTAAATTGGTTGCCGACATCGATATGAAGTTGTGGCACAACCTGGTAGCTTCAGGTTATTCCATGATCCTCGATGTAGCCTGGAAAGGACGTGTAGTTGCTGAGCTGGAATAGAATTGGCGGATTGCGAATTAGCGGATTATCGGATGGCGGATTACAACCGCGGAGAAGGGGAGAGGCAGAGATTTCGCAGAGAGAACTAGATTAGCGGATTACGGATTGGCGAATAGCGGATTGGAACGGGAGAGAAAAAGATTGGCGGATTACGGATTGGCGGATTACTGATTGGCGAGGATTACCGCGGAGAAGGGGAGAGGCAGAGATACCGCAGAGTTCTTTTTTTACATTTTACATTTTTCATTTTCAAACCGCAGAGAATTGGAGAGGCAGAGTTTGCGCGGAGTTCTTTTTTTACATTTTACATTTTTCATTTTCCAACCGCGGAGGATGGGAGAGGCAGAGATTTCGCACAGTTCTTTTTTGGAGTGCATCATATAAAGACCGGTAATCATTGCAGCAGCCGATGTATAGCAGCAACTGCCCGGTCACAACGAAAGCTCCGCGTTGATAAAAACGCGTCATCATAAAGACCGGTGATTATTGCAGCAGCCGATTTTATAGCAGCAACTGCCCGGTCGCAACGAAAGCTCCGCGTCGACAAAAACGCGTCACCATAAAGACCGGCAATTTTTACAGTAGCTGATTTGTAGCAGCAGCTACCCGGTCACAACGAAAGCTCCGCGTTGATAAAAACGCGTCATCATAAAGACCGGTGATTATTGCAGCAGCCGATTTTATAGCAGCAACTGCCCGGTCACAACGAAAGCTCCGCGTTGATAAAAACGCGTCACCATAAAGACCGGCAATTTTGCAGCAGCCGATTTTATAGCAGCAGCTACCCGGTCACAACGAAAGTTCCGCGTCCATAAAAACGCGTCATCATAAAGACCGGCAATTTTTGCAGCAGCTGATTAACAGCAGCAGCTGCCCGGTCACAGCGAAAGCTCCGCGTTGATAAAGCGCGTCATCATAAAGACCGGTAATTATTGCAGCGGCCGATTTTACAGCAGCAACTGCCCGGTCACAACGAAAGTTCCGCGTCGAAAAAGCGCGTCATCATAAAGACCGGTGATTATTGCAGCAGCCGATTTTATAGCAGCAACTGCCCGGTCACAACGAAAGCTCCGCGTTGATAAAAACGCGTCATCATAAAGACCGGCAATTTTGCAGCAGCCGATTTTATAGCAGCAGCTACCCGGTCACAACGAAAGTTCCGCGTTGATAAAAACGCGTCATCATAAAGACCGGCAATTTTTGCAGCAGCTGATTAACAGCAGCAACTGCCCGGTCACAACGAAAGCTCCGCGTCGAAAAAAACGCGTCATCATAAAGACCGGTAATTATTGCAGCAGCCGATTTTATAGCAGCAACTGCCCGGTCACTAAGAAAGTTCCGCATTAATAAAAACGCGTCATCATAAACAAGTCATTTAAAAAAATAAACCTGGAAAGGTAAACTCGGTTAGCTTCATGTTTCAGTGTTTGAGCCTGTGTTTTTACACAGGCTTTTTTGTGCTACGTAGTCACACTGCCCTGGCGGGCAATAATGAAAGCTATCGTATCGTCGACACTTATGCCAGCGCGATCCAGTGCGTCATAAATCTCGTCGCGGTTAACGCTTGCCGCAAATGCTTTTTCTTTCAAGCGCTTCTTTACACCCTTTACGTCCATGCCCGTATAGCCGCCCGGGCGCATTAATGCGTAAGCGTGTATCAAGCCGCTCAATTCGTCGAAAGCATACAACATTTTATCCATTGCACTCACCGGTGCTACGCCAAAATGAGCTGGACCATGTGAAGCAATTGCGCGTAAAATTTCCGGATCCACTCCTCGGTTCTCCAGCTCTTCTATGATCTTCCTGCAATGCTGGTCAGGCCACTGATCCCAGTCTGCGTCATGTAGCAATCCGGCCATTTCCCATCGCCATTGTCCCGCTTCATCAAGTTGCAGTTTCTCGGCGGCCCAGCAATGCATCAGGTGTGCAACCTGCTTCATATGTAGTTTAAGCCGGTCATTTAACACCCAGCTGTCGAGCAAAGCAAGCGCTTCCGCTTTCGATAGCACATTTCCCGTATTTGCAGGGTCGCCAAATTCCGTCCGGTTTAGTTGTAAACTCATTGGTGTAAAGTCAAAATTCAAAAGTAAAAAGTCAGAAGTCTTCAGATCCGCCGAGATCCTGCTGTTTAAGGCAGTAGATCAGGGCGATTCTGTTAAACGGAGCGTCGCCACCAAAGCCGCAGGAAGTTCTTCTGCCGGCTTCATAAAAAAGTCAAGTACAAAGGCAGAAGTAAAAAGTCAAAAGTAAAAAGTCAAAAATGGCGAGGCCGGGAAATCTAAGATGAGCCTGCTTATAAATATTGAACACGATAAAAAATTACGTCTCATATCCCATCTCTCATAACTCATACCTTCCAAACGTCTCATATCCCATCTCTCATAACTCATACCATTCCAATGTTTCATAACTCTTCACTCAAAATTCATAACTTTCAACTCATAACTCTTCACTCATAATTCTCAACTCTTCACTCATCCCAGCGCCATGTGCAACAACCGCTGTCCCCGTTCATCAAATTGCAGCAAAGCTGCAGCCTCATGACCCGGTGTTGTCATCTTCTTCCAGGTGCGTTTTAGTATATGTACGATCTTATCGTCTTCATGTTTTTGTAAAAAGTCAGCAAACTGGTACTGCAGGAAAACAAGGCACAAAGCATTTTCCATTACCTGCACTTCTCGGTCGTATCGCAAGTCCTCTTTTAGGATGATATGCTTAACGGGCTCGATCTCAGGCTTTTGATAGCCCGCTTGCTGCATCAGTTCCCCTGCCGTTGAGGCATGAAATCGTGCAAGGTCTTTGCGCCAATTTAGGTAGCCAGCCTTGCCGTCGGGATAAACGCTACGCGGTGTTTTCCACCGGCCAATGTGTTGCGACCTTGAGGCGAGTAACAGGCTTTCCCCCGCTGATGGCTCAAGGCTGGTGACCCATTCGTAAAGCTTGAGCGCATAAAAATACTCGGCAGGGTAGGTGTTCCCTTCCCACGATAGCTGGTGAGGATCCTGCCGGTTATAGGTATCGAATAAGTTTATTGCCGTTTCAAATCTGGTCATGTTCAACTTTTTTGTTTATCCGGCAAGCGCCACTAATATACATCATCATGGTTAAATCATGGTCCCGCCCTGGGTCGATAAATTATGATGAGTCTTTTATTGATCGTGCCTGCAACAGCATCATCCTGAACTAAGCCTCACCGCCATCAACAAATAAAGGGCAAAATAAAAAGGGCTGCACCCGGCAGCCCTTTCCTGAATTAAATATTAATCCTGCACTAAATATCAATTGCTTCGCCATAAGCTACAGCTGTTGCTTCTTTCAACGCCTCGCTCATTGTGGGGTGCGGGTGAACTGCATTCAGTATCTCGTGCCCTGTTGTTTCAAGTTTCCTTGCCACCGATACCTCTGCAATCATTTCCGTAACACTGTTGCCAATCATATGGGCTCCAAGGAACTCACCATATTTAGCGTCGAAGATCACTTTCACAAAACCTTCGGTGCTTCCCGATGCACTGGCCTTACCACTCGCCATAAACGGAAACTTACCCACTTTAACTTCGTAGCCGGCATCCCGTGCTGCCTTTTCCGTAAAGCCAATGCTGGCAATTTCAGGAGAGCAGTAGGTACAACCCGGAATATTGTTGTAATCCATGCCTTCAGGCAGGTGACCGTATTTTTTCTCGTTGTAACCAATAAACTCCGCCACGTTAATACCCTCTTTGCTGGCAACGTGCGCAAGCGCCTGCCCGGGTGTACAATCGCCCAGCGCATAAATTCCCGGTACGTTTGTTTGCCCGTATTTGTCAACGGTAATTTTTCCTTTTTCGGTTTTTACACCCAGTGCTTCCAGGCCGATATCCTCGATGTTCGCGATAACTCCAACAGCGCTTAATACAACTTCAGCTTCAAGTATCTTTTCACCAGCCTGGGTTTTTACACGCGCTTTGCTGATTTCGCCTGATGTATCTACAGCTTCAACAGTAGCATTGGTCAGGATTTCAATCCCCTGCCGCTTAAACTGTTTTTCGAGCTCTTTCGAAATTTCTTCGTCTTCAACCGGAACAACCCTAGGCATAAATTCAACTATCGTAACCTTCGTACCCATGGCGTTATAGAAGTAAGCAAATTCAACCCCGATTGCGCCGCTTCCTACAACGATCATTGTTTTAGGCTGCTTTGGCAATACCATCGCTTCGCGGTAGCCAACTACCTTTTTACCGTCAATTGGTAAGTTGGGCAATTGCCGTCCACGTCCGCCCGTGGCAATTACAATATGTTTTGCCTCAACCAGCTGTGTTTTATTGTCTGCACCCGTTACTTCAACCTGGCCTTTTGCCTTCAGCCTTCCGTAACCCATGATCACGTCTATCTTGTTTTTCTTCATCAGGAACTGAACGCCCTTGCTCATTTTATCGGCAACGCCACGGCTGCGCTTGATAACCGCCCCAAAATCGTGTTGTATTCCCGAGGCCTGAACGCCGTAATCAGCAGCATGCTTCAGGTATTCGTAAACCTGTGCGCTTTTCAATAATGCTTTGGTGGGTATACAACCCCAGTTAAGGCAAATTCCCCCGAGGCTTTCCTTTTCTATAATGGCAACCTTAAGTCCTAACTGTGAAGCCCTGATAGCTGCGGGATACCCGCCCGGGCCGCTTCCTAATACGATAACGTCGTAAGCCATGTTTAAATAAGTTGATGGTTGATAGTAGATGGTTCTGGTTGATAGATGAACGGAAGGTAAGGTGTTCGTGTAAACTTACACAGCTCAACACTCAACCGGCACGCGAAAATACTGGTAATGCATCAAATCGCAAAAGCAACTGTTTTTCAGTATGCAACTCAGCGGTGCTCGCCCCACGTTCTGTCCCAATCCGGCCGGTTAAGATGCAGTCGCCCTGTACTATGCTGGAGCAACACAGCACCTGCTCATCCCTGTTGGTAAAGCGATCATGTATCGGGGGCCTCGAATTCGTGCAGACCCATAAACATGTTTTTTTTGGTACCGGCATTTGTTCATCGATTAAACCCCGGTTGCGTCGCAATCCGTTCATCTTTTTGTGCTTTGGGCAACGCACTTTACCTATTAAGATGCCCCTTTAACCGAAACAAACAACCGTTTAAACCCGGTTTTTACGGGATCACGGGTTTCCCGGGCTTAGGGTGAATTTAGTCCCTTTTTCAAGGTTCGTTTTGTCGTTGGTCGTTACGATATTTGTTAAGTGAGATCCAGCATTACCTGCCTGCTTTTGTTTGCCTGTTTCCAGGTTTTTGCACAGTCTGCAAAACCCTCAAAAACAAACATTGGGGTTATTACCGGTACCTTGCTTGAAGATGAGTCAGGTAAAGCCATTCCGGATGCTACCATCAGCCTTTCGCTGATGCGCGACGGTAGTGGTAAACGGTCATCAGTTACCGACAAAAACGGCAGCTTCGAACTTGAAGCATTGGCCTTTGGCCTATATCGTTTTACCGCCACAAGCATCGGTTATGCAACGGTAACAATGGATAGCATATTCATCCGGGAAGAACGGTTCGACTTCAACCTGGGCGATGTTAAGCTCCGCCGGTCTTCAGCAGCGCTTGCCGAGGTTATTGTATATGCTGAAAAGCCACTAATCGAAAATAAAGACGGTAAAATCACTTATAACGTGGGCGAAAGTGCTTTAAGCAGCGGCTCCAGCACGGCTGAACTGTTAAAGAGTATGCCCATGATCGCTAACGATCCCAATGGCAAGGTATTACTCAAGGGCAGGGAACCCAAAATCCTTATCGACGATAAGCCAACCGATCTTTCTGCGGCTCAGCTGGCAGACCTGCTGGAAAGTATGCCGGGCAGCAGTATCGATAGAATTGAATTGATGTTGAACCCGCCACCCCAGTACGCAACAGAAGCCGGCGGGGTAATTAACATCGTAACAAAAAAAGGCAAGATTGGCCTCGTTGGCCGGGTGGTTGCAAGCGGCGGAACAAGGGGAGAGGGTAGTCTCTCATCAAATATGTCGTACCGTAACAAGAAGTACTCCTTCAATACAACGCTTGGTTTGGCGGCAAGCCAGTTTACAGGGAACAGTTATAGTCGAAGAGAGAATTACTACCGCGATTCTACAAACTTCTTTAACACCGGGAGCAGGTTTAAGAACCAAAACCTGCGGCCAAATATTCGCCTGCAGGGCGAGTATGAGCTCGACAAAAACAACAGCTTTAATGCGGTTTTCCAAAACAACCTGAACTACTTCGATAACAACAGCTTTACCCAATATGCTAACCTAAACCGCGATAAGGAAATATACCGGCTCAGTACCCGTGAAAATGCCTCCGTCGGTAATGGTTACAACAATAGCCTTACACTATCGTACACTTACAGGGGTAAAAGCTATATCGAACGTTTACAGGTAATTGCCGCGGGCAATTTCGGCAAGAATGATAACGGTCGCGATTTCTACCAACAATTTTTACAACCCAACTTTTTACCTACTGGCCTCGACTCCTCGCAAAACCAGGCTACCGACGTGTACAGCAATGCATACTCACTTAGGATCAACTACGATAAGCCTTTACGCTGGAAAGGCGCAATGCTCAGCACCGGAATATCTTACGGCAGAAACAATTACCACAATGTTTTGAACACGAGTTTTCTAAAAAAGCTGGAGCAACAATTTGTGATCAACGAGTTGCTCAGCACCGATTTCAGGTTTCATCAAACCATCAATACTGCGCGGGCAGGCATGAGCTACCAGTTGCCGGCAAAATGGCGAATCACTGCCGGTGCCCAGGTAGAGCAAACCCAATTTGACTTTACCTTCATCAAGGGAAATGCTGCCGACGTAAACAATACCTATTGGAACCTGTTGCCGAATCTTACCATCCGCAAAGAGTTCAACAAAACCGTTAACGCTTCGTTTGTTTACCGCAGAAGCATACGCCGGCCGGGCATAGCCGAGCTAAACCCCAGTGTTGACTACAATGATCCCTATAATATCCGGTTTGGCAACCCGAACCTGCTCCCTTCGCTTGCAGAAAACTTTGACCTTAATATTGGTTTGTCAAAAGGAAAATACTACTTCAACGGATCACTTGGATATAACAATGTAAAGGACATTTTCAACACCATCAGGAGCCTGGTTGAGGCGGGTAAAACCCAGGTGACCTACCAGAATATTGCTGCCCGCAGGGAATATGAAGCAAGCTTTTGGGGCGGCTATACTTTCAGCAAAAAGCTGCGGATCAACATGAGTGCAGGCTATAGTTATAATCAATACAATGCTGCGGATAAGCTCCTTTTCAAATATCGTAACGGGCAAACCTTTTACACCAGCCTGAACTATAATTATATGCCCAATCCACTTACGACGTTTGAAGGCAATGCGCGGTACAGCAGCTTCGCCGATCCGCAGGGTAGGGCCCGGAGCAACCTTCAATTAAACCTGGGTATACAGCGAAAGTTTTTTGCGCGCAGGTTAACCGTTGGTTTAAATGCCATCGATCCGCTTCGGGTACAGAAGTATACCACCTATACCTATGGAAGCAACTTTATGCTCGAAAACTTTAGTTCCACCAACACCCGCAACTTTCGGGTATCGCTTGGCTGGCAGTTAAACCGCACTCAAAAGAAGCGCATGAGCGAGAAGGAAAAGAAAGCGGTGCTGGAAAGAGTGAAGAAGAAAATGTAAAATGAAGTAAAAAGTAAAAAGCTTATATAAGATAATTAAAAATGTAAAATGTAAAATGAAAAATTGATTCCCGACAAGCAAGCGTCTGTGCTCTTATAAATACTTTTTAGTATAGCTTCCCATCAATCAACCTTTCAACTTATCACCCTATCAACTTATTACTCAATACCTCAATACCTCAATACCCAATACCTCAATACCCAATACCTCAATACCAAATACCCAATACCTCTCAACCAATCAACCAGTCAACTTATCAACTTGCTACCTCAATACCCTTCTTCCCAATCCGACTCACCAGCCAGCTTTCTTTAACGGGGATCATCCATTTGTTTTCGAGTTCTGCTTTGGTTGCCACCAGGTTATTGAAGTAGATCGTCTCGGGAGTGATAAAATCATTTTCAACCGCATAGTTCAATTGTGACAAGGGGATGAGCTGCACCTTTTCTTTTACGAGGAAAGCCAGATTCTGGCGGTTGAACATGTCTACCTTAAAACGTTCTTCTATGTTTTTGATCAATCGAACCGAACTGTCGGTGCTGCATCCGCTAACACCTGCCTGCGACTCATCGGCCATAACCACAACAAACTGCCCGAAAAACAGGTTTGCATAACCTTTTACCACCGCCCCATGCGAACGCCAGCTATTTACAAATTCATTCAGCATTTCTTCGATTTCGGGTGCCTCGCTAAGGAAGAAAAGCCGGCTCGACTGGTAAACCCATACTCTCGAGGATGGGTCAAAGTCTTCAGGTAGCAAGGAGCGATAATCCAGGTTCATAGCTTCAATTTAAATAGATGTGATGTTTTCTTTGACAAAGCTACAGGCATCTAGCTTCAGCCCCGCGCATCCGGCTGTTAAACTTTAGATTACCATCGCGGTTTGGTAATCAGTGCAAGGGGAATGGCAATGATAAACCCAAGCACCAGGTGGTGCAGGACCCCCCTGATGTGGAGCTTGTATAACAGTGCGTCGAAAACGTACAACAATGCGGTGAGTGCAAGTGCAAGCAAAAGAAACCAACCCCATTTAAACTGCTTCATGGTTTAGTCGATGCTGGCGGCTACAAGTTCTGCGACGTCCATAACCACCACATCGCCTTCTTTGTCGCTGTTTTTAACTCCGTCCGTTAGCATGGTATTACAAAAAGGGCACGCAGCTGCGATAATCGTTGCGCCGGTGCCGATTGCTTCATTCGTGCGTTCCTGGTTTACGCGGATGTCGCCGGGTTCCTCCTCTTTAAACATTTGCGCACCGCCGGCACCACAACAGAGCCCGTTTACCCGGCACCGCTTCATCTCGACCAGTTCGGCATCCAAAGCTTCCAAAACTTTTCGGGGGGCCTCGTATATCCCGTTGGCCCTGCCGAGATAGCAACTATCATGATAAGTAATGCGGCGCCCTTTGTAAGTGCCACCTTCTTTCATTTTAATCCTGCCTTCATCAATCAATTGTTGCAAAAGGGTAGTATGGTGAATGACTTCGTAGTTTCCCCCCAGCTCGGGATATTCGTTTTTAAAGATGTTGTAACAGTGGGGACAGGTGGTAACAATCTTTTTAATGCCATAACCATTTAGCACCTGTATGTTGTTGTAAGCCATCATTTGAAAAAGGAACTCGTTGCCCGCACGCCGGGCGGGATCCCCTGTACAAGCTTCCTCCTTCCCGAGAATGGCATATTTCAGCTCTACCTTGTTTAGGATTGTCGCAAAAGCGCGGGTAATCTTTTGCGCACGCTGGTCGTAGCTTCCTGAACAACCCACCCAAAATAATATTTCCGGACTATCACCACTGGCCATCATATCCGCCATCGTTGGAACCTGCATTTGGAACATTTTTTCAAATGTATTTCATTTTGGTCTAGCCAGATTAGCGGATTACGGATTAGCGAATTGCGGATGAGAGAAGTTAGGAGGTATGAGAGACGAGATATGAGACGTTGGAAAGTTATGAGTTATGAGAGATGGGATATGAGACGTAATGGTGCTGACATCCCCAATTGCTAAGGGGTAAAGCGGAAAAGTTGTTATAACTTCTTACGAGTTAACAACAACAATAAACTTCTCAACCCACGTATTTGCCCTTTTTTACTTTTTACTTTTCACTTTTGCATCAGGACTGCGCTACTTTTGCCGCCTTAACCCCAAAAGCTGAAAAAGACCTGGCAAAAAATAACCCATTGGGAACTCTGGCCTTTTAAGGTCATCTATGCCCCGCTTTCATTACTGTGGATATACTATGCGATAAAGGCACGTGCATTTTGGTTTTTTTCACCGGTCAATCCAACGCTTGAATTTTCGGGCTTCGAAGGGGAAACAAAAAAGGAAATGTATGAGCAGTTTCCAAAGGAATACTACCCTAAAACACTGCACCTCACTGCTGAGCTGGACTATAACCTCGTTTGCGAAAAGGTAGCGGAGGTGGGATTTGATTATCCCTTTATTGCTAAACCGGAGGTTGGTATGCAGGGGCTGATGGTCAGGAAGATCCATAACCTGGATGAGCTAAAAACCTACCACGAACGCATACAGGCCGACTACCTGGTACAGGCTTATCTCGACCTTCCCCTGGAATTCAGCGTATTTCACGTGCGATACCCCGGCCAGACTAAGGGTAAGGTGACGGGATTTATATTAAAAGAATACCTGCAGGTTGTTGGTGATGGTAGTACCACACTGCTCGGCCTTATTCAACAACATCCAAAGGCCCGCTACCGCGAAGACGAGATGCGGCAGATGCATGGAGATAACCTGGACAAAGTGATTACAAAAGGAGAGGTCTTTCAGTTGAGCTTTACCGGCAACCACAACCGCGGTGCCCGCTTTATCAACCTGCACAGCGAAATTGATGAGCGACTTACTGCGGTGTTCGATACGATCAGCAATAACACCGGAGCCTTTTACTATGGCCGCTACGATTTAAAGTGTACTTCCATTGAAGATCTTAAGGCTGGTCGGAACATCATGTTGATCGAATTCAACGGTGCAGGGGCGGAGCCCAATCACATATATGACTGTGGGATGAGTTACCTGGAAGCACTGAAAGAGATAGCGTGGCACTGGAAACAGATGTACCATATTGCAAAAATCAATCATCGCCGCGGTGTTCCATACTGGTCGTTTCAAAGAGGTAAACGGCACCTTCAAAATGCCGCGGTTTTCTTTGAGCGAATGCGAAAGATCGACAAAGCATACTAATGCGATTCGCTTCGGCATCAAGTTGAAATCTCGTAATTCGCTTACATTGCAGTACAAGACGTATGAAAATTATTCGCCTTTTTCTTACCGGTATGCTGGTGAGCTTCCTCGGCACGTTGCCGCTTGGAACGCTGAATATTGCTGCAATGCAAATATCTATTTCCGACGGTTATCGCCCCGCCCTTTGGTTTATTGCAGGATGCCTGCTGGTTGAGTTGATTTATGTAAGAATATCACTCGTTGCCATAGATAAGATCCGGAAACATGAGCGGATATTAAAGATGCTGGAGTGGTTTACCCTTTTCATTGTGATTGCGCTGGCCGTTTCCTCGTTTGCTGCAGCATTGCAGCAACATGGGGAGGCAAAAAACGTGATACTGTCTAACACCATGCACCGGTTTTTCCTGGGTGCTATGATGAGCGCAATAAACCCTGTTCAGATTCCATTCTGGTTTGGTTGGAGCACCGTACTGTTTACCAAAAAGATATTGCTACCCCGCAACGATTATTACAACATATATATCGGGGGCATAGGTATTGGTACCCTCATGGGCAACAGCCTGTTTATTTTCGGGGGTAAATGGGTAGTGACGAAGTTGGACGCAAACCAAAACAGTCTGAATTGGGTGATCGGCGGCATCTTTTCAATAACAGCCTTACTGCAAATCTGGAAGATGTATCGCCATAAAGACGCGGTGCAAAAAATTCACGATATTCCGGAAGATCAGTTGCACCCGGAAGAAAGGGCGAGGTTGCAATCACCGGAGCAGCCGTGACTGACGACAGGTTTTTATTTTAAATGTTGTATGTTAAATGTTGAATGGGGTGTTCCAATCAGCATTGAGAATTCCTTCCACAACGTAGCCGCTACAGCCAAAAGCAAAATCAACTTATTAACCAGTCAACTTATCCTTTATACCCGATACCTTAATACCCAATACCCAATACCCAATACCCAATACCCAATACCCAATACCCAATACCCAATACCCAATACCAAATACCTACTCCCACCAATCAACTTATCAACCAATCAACTTCTTAACAATTACCCAATACCTCAATACCCAACGCCCAACCCCTTACCCTTCCGTCCACCGGTCGCGATCGTCTGGTGATAGTTTCCATGGGGCAAAATTGTTTTCGGTATTGCTAAACATTCCGTTCCACTCTGAGGGAGCATTGCTTTCTTCCATGATCAGGTGACGCCGGAGCTGAACAATGATGTCGAGGGGATTGATACTTACGGGGCACTCTTCCACGCAAGCCTGGCAGGTCGTGCATGCGCGCAATTCTTCTTCGGTGATGTAATCGCGCAAAAGGGTCTTGCCATCATCAGTAGGTTGTCCGTCTTTGTCGAGTTTTTTGCCGACCTCTTCCATGCGGTCGCGGGTATCCATCATAATCTTCCTCGGGTTGAGGAGCTTGCCGGTCATATTTGCAGGGCATGCAACGGTACACCTTCCGCATTCGGTACAGGTGTAGGCATCCATCAGGTTTTTCCAGGTGAGGTCCTGCACATCTTTCGCTCCAAACTTCACGGGTTGTTCGGTGCCTGCTGCAGGGGCGAGTTCAGGTTGCATGGCATACAGAACCTCGTTTTGGATCGCCGGCATATTCCTGAATTTGCCCTTCGGATCCGTGTCGGCATAATAGGTATTTGGGAAGGCCATCAAAATGTGCAGGTGCTTTGAGTAGGGCAGGTAATTCAGGAAAGCAAAAATGCCGGCAATGTGTAACCACCAACAGGTGCGTTCTATTGCCACCAGGGTGCTTGTTCCCATACTTTCAAAAAGAGGAGCGATGAGTCCCGAGAAAAAGAATGGACCGGTTTGGGTGTAGTGTTCGCTGCCCTTGAGTTGCAAGGCATAGTCAGCCGTATTCATTGTTAAGAACAGCGACATGAGGATGATCTCGGCGATGAGGATATAGTTGGCATCGCTTCGCGGCCAGCCATCCAACTCTCGTTTCCAAAACCGTTTTAACTTCAGCACGTTTCTACGCGCAAGAAAAATGACGCAAACAACGATTACCAGCACCGCCAGGAACTCAAAACTGTTAATCAGCCAGCTGTAAAACATTCCCAATGGACCTGCGAAAATGCGGTGTGTGCCAAAGATGCCGTCAATAGCAATTTCGAGAACTTCAACGTTAATAATGATAAATCCTGCATAGATCACAAAATGCAGTACTGCTACGAGCGGGTATTTAAACATCTTTTTTTGGCCAAGTGCCAGCAGCACCACCCGCTTCCAGCGTTCGGCAATGGTAGATGTAGGATCGTGTTCACGGCCAAGCCTGATGTTCCTGCTGATCTCCTTAACTTTCCTGCTAAACAACCATGTGGCAGCGCCTGCCAGCAAAACAAAAAGAACCTGCTGAAGAACAAGCATACGATTAGATTATACCCGCAAGGTAGCATTTGAAACGACAATCCTGTGCCGGTGTAAACGGCTTTAAGTTTTTACCTGAAACCGGCATGCAGGTTTTCCCCTTTTTGCGGGGCAGCTCACAAATCATTTATAGAGGGTGCCCGTTTTATACTATTTTGCGAGGCCGAAATATAGCCATGAGTCAAAAAATTTGTATCCTCACGAAAGACGTTGCCGAACGAAAAATGAGCCGGATGGCACTTGAGATAGCTGAACAGCTGAGCGGCGATCCAACCCCATTGGTGCTCATTGGCATACGGGAAAATGGGATGGTGATTGCCGAGATGATCTCCCGCTTATTAAAACCCTACCTCGACACGGAGATACGTATTGTTGCCTGCAGCATTAACAAAGTAAGTGCGGCTGAAGTAACGTATGAAGGCAATATGGACTTTAACAACGTAAACGTGATTGTTGTAGATGACGTAATCAACAGCGGAAGAACGCTGCTGTATGCACTTAAGCCACTACTGGAAACATTCCCCAGGCGCATCCAGATCCTTTCTCTTGTGGAACGTATGCATACCAGTTTCCCCATTAAAACTGATTTTGTTGGCCTGTCTGTTGCCACTACACTGCTCGACCACATTCAGGTAGAAGTGCAGGATGGTGCGGTGCAGGGCGCTTATTTAGTTTGATGGCAATAGCGAATTGCGGATTGCGGATTGGCGGATTGTGGAGCAGAAAACTTGTGGGCAAGTAAATATTGGTACATCTGCACTGCATTACCGTAAGGCGAAAGGCCCTTGCATCGAAGAAATCGGCATGACTGGACATTGCGTACTCAGGGAGGATAGATATTTACTCTTCAGACAACCAGTAATCCGTTATTCGATAATCCGGAATCCGCAAATCACTAAAAATGTATCCAATTCCAGCTGACCCGGTTGTTGGAGAACTCGAGGGAAGGGGTTGGGAATTTAAGCACATTGAGCGCGCCGAGTGCAAGTCGTAAAGCTTTGCTGTTCGTCCTGATCTTCCTGAGGTCAACATCGGGCGCGAGAAACCATTGACGATATCGCCTGACGTCGCGGCGATTGAAGATCAGGTTGCCGTGATCGTCGGAAGCAACATTATCCTTTGCACCGAACAGGCCCTCGGCTCCATAACCGCCTGCAATATTCAGCCAGGCTGGCAGGTTACTACCGGGAAAAAATGACCTTAGGTTTGCGCTGAGCCAATAGGTTTGGCCGTTATAATCTTTTAGAAAGCGCTCATATATCCGCTCGCCATACATGATGTTTGACTGCGCATTCAGGTCCTTACTGCGGTAACTTTTGTGGTGAAAAGAGAATTTCGGCTGAAGCCGCTGTTCATCCCACTTAAGTTCCTGCGCGATAAGCAGGCCACTTCCGGCAATATTCGCCGCAAAGTCGCCCCAGCTCCAGCCCCAACCAGCGCTGAAGCCGTCCAGTACCTCAATGGCGGTTTGGTAGGCTGCACCGCTGAGCCCGCCCAACCAGATGCGTTTATTTCGGCTCACCCCGGTCCACCGCCACGTTTCCATAGAAGCATAGCTCCAGGCATAGGCACTGTAGGCATGACCAACTTTATCCACCTGCAGCCATTCGCGGTTGTCGTTGAATGTATGAAAAGATGTTTGCGGGTATTGACTGTACCATGCAGCGTATAAACCGACCATACTGAGGCTATAGCCGGCAATATTGCCTGCAGCAACCAGTTTCACCCGGTTGCGGTTGTATTCGTAATGAAGTGGTTTAAGGGACGCAAGGGCCGCCTGTCCTAGCACGGGCGCTATCGTGTCCTCCTGCAGAATAATATCCACGCTATCCTGTAACGGTATCGTATCCTGCACTTGCTGTGAAAAACCAGCCAATTGTACCCATAACGCCAGAAGAAGTAAGTAGTGATTTTTCATTTCGATGTTCAAACCTAGGTGAAATTTGCAGGTAAATAACGTTTAGCAGGTGAATGTGGTTTTACTTAAGAAAACTTTAGATCACCATAGGGCATAGCCAACTGGTGGTCGAAGCCTGTAGCCGGAAATCCTGCAGGTCTGGTAGTTCGGGCCTGAACAGGGCCGCAGCGCTTAACGGAACCGGGCAGCGGAAAGGTCGTGCAAGGAGATTTCGTTGACCCGGCGCTCGCAACCGAACCGATTACTTTTGTTGGTCAAACACATATAAAACTTTTCGACTGCGGTTTATCTATGGTATTTTATGCTTAAAATTGCCAGCCGTAAAAAGTCGATGTGCGTACTGCCGTCAAAGTGATTGCGACGCAACGATGATCCATCGGAGTTACCATCGCCGGTATCAAAAATATTCACCAAAAACGCCACCAAAATGGATGCTGCCATTCAGGAAAAAGTAAACGTCTGGTTAAACGGAAACTACGACCAGGACACCAAAGACCAAATTAAAGCAATAGAAAACTCCGACGAGCTAGCCGATAGCTTTTACCGGAACCTTGAGTTCGGCACAGGCGGTTTACGTGGAATTATGGGAGTCGGCACCAACCGGATGAACAGATACACCGTTGGTATGGCAACGCAGGGATTTGCCAACTACCTGAAGAAAACCTATGGTGAGAGTGAAATTAAGGTGGCTATTGCACACGATTGCCGGAATAACAGCCGGTTTTTCGCGGAGACAACTGCGCATGTGTTTGCTGCAAATGGTATAAAAGTTTACCTTTTTGAAGCGTTGCGACCCACGCCGGAGCTTTCTTTTACGATACGGCATCTTGGTTGTCATGCGGGCGTAGTATGTACCGCGTCGCACAATCCTAAAGAGTATAACGGCTACAAGGCCTATTGGAATGATGGTGGACAACTGGTGCCGCCACATGACAAAAATGTGATACAAGAGGTTGATGCAATCACCAGTGTTGATAAGGTGATCTGGACTGGCGGCGACGAGAACATTTCGATTCTCGGGAAAGGTATGGACGACACTTATATTGACATGGTAAAGGACCTGAGTGTTTACCCTGAAGTAATTGAAAAGCAGAAAGACCTTAAGATCGTTTATACCTCCATACACGGCACAGGAATTACGCTGGTACCCCAGGTTTTGGAAAGATTTGGCTTTACCAATGTGCATATTGTAGAAGAGCAGGCCACCCCGGATGGAAACTTTCCAACTGTGGTGTACCCAAATCCTGAGGAGAGTGAAGCGATGAGCATTGGCTTAAACCAGGCCAAAAAGATTGACGCCGACATCTTGCTCGGCACCGACCCGGACAGTGACCGGGTAGGCATTGGCGTGAAGGATCATAAGGGTAATTGGGTACTCATGAATGGCAACCAAACGGCAGTACTTGCTTTTAATTATATGATTGAAGCAAGAAAAGCAAAGGGGATCAATCAACCGAACGATATGGTGGTAAAAACCATTGTAACTACGGAGATGATTGATGCCATAGCAAAGGCCTATGAAGTAAATTGCTATAATGTACTTACCGGCTTTAAGTGGATCGCCGAGTTGATTAAAGAGAAAGAAGGAGAGGAAAACTATGTTATTGGGGGTGAAGAGAGTTATGGATTGATGGCCGGTGACAAGGTCCGCGACAAAGACGCAATATCTGCTGTAGCCTTGTTGTGCGAAATGGCTGCATATGAAAAGGATAAAGGCCGCTCGCTCTTTGAAAAAATGATTGATCTGTACATCCAGTTCGGGTTTTACAAAGAGGGCCTGATTTCAATTACCAAGAAGGGCATGCGCGGCCAGGAAGAGATTGCTGAGATGATGCAGCAATATCGCCTGCAACCACCGGCAACCATCAACGGGTCGCAAGTGGTTCAACTACTCGATTACCAATTACAAAACGGCACTAATCTTATTACCAAAGAGTCGTGGGACATTAACCTGCCTAAGAGCAATGTATTGCAGTTTATACTTGCCGATGGGTCTAAGATTTCGGCACGCCCAAGTGGAACAGAACCAAAGATCAAATTTTACTTTAGTGTTCATGAACCCCTTGGCAGCCTCGAAGAATTCGAGACCGTTGAAGCCAGCCTCGATCAGAAAATTCAATCCATTATCACTGATATGAAGCTAAAGTAGTTTGTTGCGTGTGCGCCTTATTCGACTTAAAACAAAGTCATTAAAGCGGTAACTGCAAACAATACCTCTACATACCCATTTGTTGATATCTAAAGCGCCTGGAAATCTTTTCTCAGGCGCTTTGTATTACTGTGATTTAAGGTTGCGCTTTATTACTTTAGTAGCTGCAATGAGAAAGTACGAAGATACATACCAGCACAAGGGAATGCGGATGAGGTTGGTGAACCTGCTAAGAGAAAAAGGGATTACAGATGAAAGGGTATTAGAAGCCATAAAACATATTCCGCGCCACTACTTCCTCGACTCTGCGTTTGATAAAATTGCCTACGAGGACCGGGCATTCCCGATTGCTGCCGGTCAAACCATTTCGCAACCCTATACGGTTGCATACCAGACCCAGTTGCTTGAGGTGAAGCCCTTTGATAAGGTGTTGGAAATTGGAACAGGGAGCATATACCAGGCCACTGTAATCGCCGAAATGGGAGCTACCATTTATACGATTGAACGACAGCGAAAACTATTTGAACACAACAAAGATTTTGTGTTTAGAAATAAGTACCCCAATATCAAATTCTTTTATGGGGATGGTTTCGAGGGATTACCCACCTATGCTCCGTTTGACAAGGTGATTATTACTGCGGCGGCGCCTTTTGTACCACCAAAGCTTATTGCACAATTAAAAATTGGCGGAAAAATGGTGATACCTGTTGATGAAGGAAAACACCAGCGAATGCTGAGAATAACCAAAGAGGCGGACGGCGGCACTACCGAGGAAGGTTTTGATAACTTCTCTTTTGTGCCGATGCTGAAAGGAAAAAACGGCTGATGTATTAGTCGCTTATAACATTAACCATAGTGTTCTTAAATAAAAAGGCCGCCTTCGATTGAAGGCGGCCTTGTTTGTATTGTGGTGCTGTTAACAGTAATTACTGTTGCATTCCTTCTCCACTATCAAGTGAACGATCGTTTTTGCGTTTGAAAAGGTTAACGTCGAATTTACCGAAACGATAGTTGAAGTTCAATCTTACGATTTGTGGATCCCTTCTGCGCTCGGAAGTTTGGAAGAAGTATGGCGATTCAGAGTAGGTACTGAACAACTGCGTTCTGAATATGTCATTGACGCTTAAGTTTAGTGAAGCGGTATTACCACCTTTTAAAGTGAAGTCTTTGCGGATTGCAAGATCAACACTGTAGCGCGGGTTGATATAACCTTGTGCAGTTCCTGCTCCTCCACCGCCAAACATAAAGCCGCCGCCACCGCCACCACCGCGTGGGCCACCGCCACCGCCGCCGCGACCACCTTCCTGTGGAAGAACGGTTTTAGCGAAATAATCACCCGAAAGCTGGATAGCAAAGCCTTTTGGTAATTTGATGCTGTTGTTGATTTTCGCAAACCAGCTTGTTCTTTGGTTGGTAAGCGCCGGTTGTCCTGCCTGGGCTGCGATCTTGATGGTGGAATTGAAAACGTTTACGTTAACCGTCATATCCCACCACTTGGCCAGGGGCATACGATTGGTAACCTCAACACCGTAAGTCTGGCTGTTGTTTGCGTTGATATAGGTGTTGAATACTGCACTGTCAAGCGTTTCGATCGGGTTTTTGCCCACATATTGGAAACGGGTGATCAGGTTGTCGTTTTGCTTAAAAAATGTACTGACCAACAGGTTTGCAGCACGCTGGTAGTTATAATTATAGGAAACCTCCAGTGAGTTGGTAAACTCGGGACGGAGTCCTGCATTACCAACGCTGAGGTTTTGTGGATCTGAATAATCGATAAATGGCATCAACTGGAAGAAGTTTGGCCTGTTGATCCGCCGTGAGTAATTAAGTTGCAGGTCCTGGTTGTCGGTTAGCTTATAAGTGATAAAAGTGCTTGGAAAGAGGCTTAAGGGGAAGTCGACATTGAAGCTGGAGTCTTTGCCGGCCAGATTACCCTGGTAAGTAGAGCTTTCCGCTCTTAAACCAAACTGGTAGCTAATCCTGTTGACCTGTAAGCTATAAGTACCATAAGCTGCATAAACCCTGTCGGTAAAGCTGTAGCTGCTGCTGATATTAGGGAACAACACATAACCAACACGATTGTAATCATAAAAGAACTGGTTATTAATGTTCTCAAAGTCCCGGATGGATGCCCGTGCGCCCAATTCGAGTTTTTGTTTATCGGAGATCGGGTTTTCGTAATCTGCCTGGAATATCAGGTTCTTGGTTTGCCCGCTTCCAGCGGTTCTTTGCAATATGGGTAATGCTTTAGGGCGATTGGATGCTCCGAAAGTCTCTGTTCTGAAGTTGCCTATGTTATCATTTTTACTGAGGTTGTAGTTAACATCGGCTGTTAGCTCGTGGCCAGGCTTTGAAAACAGGTGTTTGTAACTTAACTGCGAACCAAGATTTCTAAAGTTACCGTCGGTCTTGGTGATCCGGTCACTATAACTTGAGAATACTTTGTTGATGGTAGAGTCAATACGTTGGTCGTCATCGTTAAGGAAGTTACCACGGTTATAGTTTGCGGTAACAGAAATCGTGTTACGGATGTCGATAAAGTAGTCAAATCCGCCCCTTGCAAAGCCAAAGAGATTTTTACCAATGCCTTCACTTGTTTGGTGGATTTCGCTGAGTGGGGTAGTAAGCGTTTGCCGGTCGGTAGTTGCCCACGACTTAGACTTGCGTTGGTTCAGGCTTCCGCTAAGGAAGAAGTTTAATTTGTTTTGTCTGAGGTTGATGTCGCCACCTAGGTTAACCCGTGCCCTGGAGTCGATACCTGCACGAATACCGCCATTGTAGCCGGTTTTCCTGTTCTTTTTCAACACGATATTGAGGATACCCGCATTACCGCCGGATGCATCAAATTTAGCAGAAGGGTTGGTTATCAATTCCACCCTGTCGATGATATCGGCAGGTATCTGGTCCATGGTAAGTGTTGTTGGACGACCATCTACAAAAAGCTGGGGTGACGCATTTCGCATGGTCACGTTGCCGTCAATGTCGACGCTGAGGGATGGAATGTTTTTCATCACCTCGGTTGCCGTTTGTCCGGTGCTCACCAGGTTACGGTCAACGTTGAAGATCTTGCGATCAACACCCATTTCGAAAAGGCGGCGGGTAGCTGTAACGGTAACGTTAGAAAGTGTTGCTGCGTCTTGCTCGAGTTTGATATTGCCAAGGTCACGGTCGATCATACTCATCATTTGCTCCTGGTTTGCACCGGGGCCGGGACGAAGTCCGAAAGAGAGCGCCTGGTCTTTTTGCTTAAAACCTATAGCTGAAACACGAAGGGTAAAGTTTCCAAAAACCGGAAGGTTTGATAAGCTGAAATCGCCATTGTTTGCTGAAATGGCCGTTTTGATGGTTGCCTGGGTGGATTTTTTTGTTGCAGAATCAACGCCGTTTGACAAAAGGATTATTGATGCGCCGTCAACTGCTTTGTTTGTTTTGCTGTCAACAACTTTACCATAAAAGTGGCCGGTATTCATCTGTTGACCACCTCCTCTACCTGCTCCCGGACGCATTCCCGGGGGCTGAGCCGATAAACCAAGACCAGATAATAAAAATGCTACAAGTACTAATTTTCTCATATATATGCTTATAAATAAAGGGCAAAATTGTTGTCGAAATAGTTATGAAAGTTCATAAATAAGGATAAGCGGTAAATAAAGTCGATTTTTTGGGGGAAGGCTGTTCAGCAATCTCCCAAAACGGATAAATGGCCAGTTGTGTTTCCCGGATTTACCGGTGAATGGGATGATGTGCGTAATTACAGCCTGAAAGTCTCCCATACGATGCCTACAACATTACCAGGATGAGCAGGAGTTGGAGCAGCCCGATTATAAAACCGAAAACAGCACCCAACCATTGCAATGAACGAAGCTCACCTTTGAAAAACGTTGGACCGGCAATAATAGTATAATGAATAGCCCTGCCGACGGTCCTTTCAAGAATTGGTTGCAGTTCAGTTTTGGTAATCGCCTTTTCAAAATAAGTTTCCATAACTTGGGGGAATAGTTCTTCCAACTGTTTCATGAAAACAGTTTTCAGCTGGCTTATTGTCCTATCGCCGATAAGAGAGCCGATCATGGGTATCTCTTGTTTCAATTTGTGGCGCAGAAACACATCAATATGTTGCTCAATCATAGGGTTGAGTTGCTGATAAGCGGCATCCGGGTTGACGATGTTCTTCAGCGAACCTTCTTCAAGTTGTTTAATTAAGCCACTTTCAACCAGTGTAATAATTTGGTCTTTACGTGCGAGTAAAACTTTTTCAAGCGAGAGTTGTCCCGGAAAGCCGGAGGGTTTGCGAAAAAGAAGATAACAAAATGCCGCCATAATGAGCCAACCCAACAAAGCAGACAATAGGGGGGTAACAAAGATCCAGTTCGACATGGAGTAGAATTATAAAAAAACCTCGTTGCATTGCAACAAGGTTCTTTTGGGAGACCGAGGGGTCTCGAACCCCCGGCCTTCAGTGCCACAAACTGACGCTCTAACCAACTGAGCTACGATCTCCGTTTTTAACGGTTGCAAAAATAGGGAAAAAGTGTTTTCCAATTGCAAATGGCTGTCATATTTCCACGATATTGTTAATCGTGCACGAACATGCTTCTCAGGTTGTAACCAGGGAAGCCGGCATAGGTTGCTATTTAGGTGTTTCCCTATCCACTCAGCCTATTTGCCGGTTTTTTGAAGTACATTGAAATCAGGTGTGACTATTGTATGATAAGTACAGTGATTATCGTTGTAAACGGGGGAAAAGATGTGTTTGTAACAATTCGCTAAACAAAATTGAACTTCTGTTCGGAATCTTTGTTTTTCCATCTGTTCCAATGCATTGTTTTTCAAGGTACTAAGTAGCTGAATTTGGATAATTAATATGTGGCTGTAAAAGCTTGTTAAGATGCCGGACTCACGCCAACAGCACTTTTTTTTACTTTATTTTTGATACTTAATGAAACAAATTCTACAATTTATGATGAAACCTAAGGTATTGCCTTTAGTGCTGCTGCTGGTATTTGCAGGAATCTTTTGGGCATTTAAATCACTTGGAGAGGATGGAAAGACCGTTTCGAAACAACAGAAGATACTAACTACGTTGGGTTCCATCATCGAGGAAAATCACTATGATCCTAAACCCATAAATGATGATTTCTCACGCGAGATCTTCAAAAAATTTCTTGGTGAAATTGACGCGGAGAAAAACATACTGCTCCAGTCGGATTTGAATTCGTTGAAAAAATACGAAACCTATATCGACGATGAAATACATGGTGCAACAATGGAGTTCCTCCCTACGCTGAACCCCATATTTACGAAGCGGCAACAGGAGATTGCTTCGCTTTATAAAACATTGTTGGCAAACCCATTCGATTTCACCATTGATGAAAAACTTGTCGCCGACGGAGATAAGCTGAACTTTCCTGCTACGGACGCAGAACGGAAAGATCGCTGGCGCAAGAAGTTGAAGTACCTTACCCTTGAGCGTTATAATGACCTGATGGAGCAGCGCGAAAAGAATAAAGGAACTAAAGACTTTGTTGTTAAGACAGATAAAGAAATAGAAGCTGAAGCTCGTCAGAAGGTGATGAAGATTATGGATAAGTCTTTTGACAGGATGAAGTATAAACTGACTGATGAGGATCGGTTTAATACCCTTATCAACAGTATCACGACATTTATGGATCCGCATTCTGATTACTTTCCACCGGTTGAGAAAAGGTCCTTTGACGAACAGATGAGTGGACGTTTCTATGGTATTGGAGCGTCACTTAAAGAAGAAGAAGGTGGAATAAAAGTAGCCACACTGCTGACCGGTAGCCCGGCCTGGAAAAGCGGGGAAGTACAGGTAGGTGATATTATTATGAGGGTTGGCCAGGGTAAGCAGGAGCCTGTTGACCTTACAGGATATGCAGTTGAAGATGCAGTTAAGATCATCCGTGGTACAAAAGGCACGGAAGTAAGGTTGACCTTAAAAAAAGGCGATGGCTCATTAAAGGTAGTCTCCCTCATCCGCGACGAAATCGTGCAGGATGAAGGATTTGCCAGGAGCGCAATTATCAAGGATAAAAACAAGATTGGGTATATCTACCTTCCGGAGTTTTATGCTGATTTTGAGCGGCAGAATGGCTCCAGGTCTGCAGTTGACGTCGCGAAAGAAGTTCAGAAGCTTAAGGAAGCTAATGTAGATGGAATTATCATCGATTTGCGTAACAACGGTGGTGGTTCTTTGATGGATGTTGTAAATATGGTTGGCTTATTTATCCCTGATGGACCAATTGTTCAGGTGAAGGATCGTGAGGGTAAACCAACTGTGCTTGGTGACAACGACAAATCAGTACTCTACTCAGGTCCCCTCGCAGTAATGGTAAACGAATTTAGCGCAAGTGCCTCTGAAATATTTGCAGCCGCAATCCAGGATTATGGAAGAGGAGTTATCCTCGGCAGTAGTTCAACTTATGGAAAAGGAACTGTTCAGCGTAATATTCCTTTCGGAAAGCCTCTTGATTTCGCGAGCGGTTTAACCGAATATGGTGCGATAAAGCTCACGCTTCAGAAGTTTTACCGCGTTAATGGAGGATCTACCCAATTGCGTGGTGTCACACCCGATATCATCATCCCGGATCAATATGAGTCTTTAAAGTTCAGGGAGAAAGACAATCCAAATGCATTAAAGTGGGACGAAATCCAAAAGTCGAATTTCAAACCGTGGCAGGCTACCTACAACCTAGCGACTGTTAAGGCAGCAAGTCAGCAGCGAATTGCAAACAGCATTCCGTTTACAACGATAAAAAAGAATGCGGAATGGCTTGCGGTGCAGAACGATAAAGAGTACAACCTCAACTATCAGAAATTTGCGCAGGAGCAAAAGAGCATTCGCGCTGCTGTAAAGCAGAATGATACCCTGTCGAAATCTAAAACTGAACTGCCTATTGAAGGCTTAACAGCAGATACGTTGAAGTACAACAATGTTGACAAAGAGAAAGGGGAGCGTTATCGGGCATGGCTGAAAAACCTTCGTACTGATATTTATATCAATGAAACCGCTAATGTGGTAAATGATATGATCGGTACAAAAGCTGTGGTGATCGCCAGGAAACCTTAGTTGGGTACTTAACCGGAAACTGGGGTTTATTCCACGATTTTTTGGACTGGCAAATGTTCGCTATTGATCTCCGGTTGCCCGCCCGGATAGACCCAGTCGGACGCCCGCCCCGATGAACCCGGTTCGTGGGTGTCGCTCACTTGTACGGCATCTTTTTAAATTGATATACCGATCAGGGTACAAGAACTTACTATGATCAAGTATAAACAGGTAAATCATCAAAGGCTGTCTTCTCGAAAGGAGGCAGCCTTTATCATTTATATGCCAGCTTTACCGAAGGCGTTTGATGAACAACAACGCATTCGGGATGATGCTTAAACCGTAGCGAAAATGTCTGGATTTACTCTCCATTCTCTGTGCGCTGACTATACTCCTAAGCTTTATCTTTGTTTCAAATCCGGTGATTGATGGAAAAGAAATGGTATGCCATTTATACAAAGCCCAGATGGGAAAAAAAGGTGGATACAGTACTACTAAAGAAGAGCCTTGAGAGCTGGTGCCCACTTCAGAAAGTAGAAAAACAATGGAGTGACAGAAAGAAAATCATTGAAGAGCCGCTTTTTAAATCGTATGTGTTTGTACACATTACAGAACCAGAGCGGGTGCAGGTGCTGATGACCGATGGGGTTATCAATTTTGTTCACCACGTTGGTAAGCCCGCTGTTATAAGAGAAGAGGAGATACAGATTATTAAAAAGTTCCTGCTGGAAAAAGATGCATCAATTACCATACAGTCGTTGGAGTCGCTGGATGAAAATACGCGGATCGTTGTAAACCACGGAATTTTTATGAACAGCGAAGGCACCGTTATTCGTGGTGGAAACCGGAAAGTTTTTGTAAAACTGGAGTCTCTTGGCCAGATCATGACTGTCGAATTTCCGGTTGAATACGTTACTCCCTTGACCTAAATACCTTCTCCTGTTAAGCATAAGGCAGAAGCTGATAAATCCAGCTCGCCGGTTTCAAATAAAATGTGTGCACCATCGTTAATAAGTTCGTAACCAACACACATTTAATAAAGACTGGACGGAATCTTATTGACCTTATTGAAAATTGGCTTTCTTTCGCGTAAAAACCCGACCCTACACCCGGCTCAACAATTGTCGAAGCGCTAGAGTTTCCTTATATAAGGTTGCTTGTTCTGTTAACCGGAACAAAGCAGATTATTTTAGACCGGACGGGAAATAACAGCTCATGAGAAAGATCAATTTCGCGATTATCGGTTGCGGCAGGATCGCACAACGACATGCAGAACATATCGCAAATATTGGGAAACTTGTTGCCGTTTGTGATATTGTTCCTGAAAAGGCGAACGCGCTCGCCGAGAAGTTTGATGCCGTTGCTTATACCGGCATCGACTTACTTATAAAAGAAGAACGAACAATTGACGTCGTATCTATTTGCTCTCCAAATGGTTTGCATGCACAACACAGTATAGCGGCCCTTCGCGCAGGGTTTCATGTGTTGTGCGAAAAGCCGATGGCCATTAATGTGAACGATTGCGGCGAGATGATCAAGGAAGCAGAACGCGCGAACCGCAGGCTTTTTGCCATTAAACAAAACCGCTTTAATCCGCCCGTTGCCGCTTTGAAGGATGCCATCGACAAAGGCATTCTTGGAAAGATTTATAGTATACAGCTAAATTGTTTTTGGAACCGGAATGCTGAATATTATGAGAATACGTGGAAAGGAACACTTGATCTCGATGGTGGAACGCTTTTTACCCAATTTAGCCACTTCATCGACCTGCTGTACTGGTTGGTTGGAGACGTAAAACGGGCTTTTGCTTTGACTGGTAACTTTGGCCACCAGGGCTTAATCGAGTTTGAAGATACGGGGGCCGTTGCACTCGAATTCTACAACGGCGCCATTGGTACGATCAACTATACTGTTAACAGTTATCGGGCAAATATGGAAGGTTCAATTACCATTTTTGCGGAAAAGGGAACAGTAAAAATTGGCGGCCAATACCTTAATGAGCTCGAGTACCAAAATATAGATGGTTTTGAGTTTCGCGACCTTCCCGAGGGCAACAAAGCCAACAACTACGGCACCTATGTTGGCTCGATGAGCAATCATGATAAGGTATATGAAAACCTCGTAGATGTTTTGCTCAAGGGCAGTTCCATATCTACCAATTCATTTGAGGGCCTCAAAACTGTTGAAATCATCGACAAAATTTACCAATCTGCAAAAAATCTACGTAACTGTTAGTCATGCGATATATTCCCTTGCAGGCGTGCATAAGAAACGTTGAATTTGGTGAAAGCGTGAAAGTAGTTGAACCAGTAAACATCTACGGCTGTAAAATTGGTGACCATACTTTTATCGGACCTTTTGTAGAAATACAAAAAGACGTCACAATCGGTAAGAACTGCAAAATTCAATCACACAGTTTTATTTGCGAATTGGTGACCATAGGAGATGATTGCTTTATTGGTCATGGGGTTATGTTTATCAACGACCTCTTTTCTAGTGGTGGCCCCGCAGGTGGTGACCGCAACCTATGGCGTTCAACGCAGATTGGCAATGGGGTTTCCATTGGGAGTAATGCAACCATATTACCTGTTGCCATTTGCGACCATGCCGTCATCGGGGCCGGAGCAGTTGTAACGCGCAACATTACCCAGCCGGGAGTTTATGCGGGCAACCCTGCTAAATTGCTCCGTACCTTGCCATAGCACTTACATTAGGGTGGTCTACACTTCGGATTGCTTCTGCCTGGCCTTTTATACAGCATCGTTATAAACAAGAACTGCCCAAATGCTTTCCCGGCGCATTTTTTGAATTCAACTTTCTAATCCATTATTTATTGGCGCATGTGCAGCCGGTGCTGAGCCGACCTTTAAAGCCTTGTGTCGTTTCGGAAACTGTTCCGCCGGGATCCACTTTGCTATTGCTGTCGGGTCATTAAAAATGGGTAATCTGAAAATAACTATATGCTTGATTTCTTGTTTGGTACAAAAAAGGTTGAAGCAGATTTGTCTTTCCTTGCAGTTGATATGCATTCACATCTTTTGCCAGGCATCGACGACGGAGCGAAAGACATTACCAAAAGCATGGAACTGATCACCGCCTTGAAAGATCTTGGCTATCGTAAGCTGATCTGCACTCCACATATCCTGTCGGACCTGTATCCAAACTCCAGGGAGACTATTCTGCCAAAACTCGAACTCGTTAGAGCAGCAATTGCATCGGCAGGACTGGATATTGAAATTGAGGCTGCTGCTGAATATATGGTGGACGATGAATTTTCAAGATTGCTTGCAGGGGCAACCCGAAACGACCTGCTCACCCTCGGTAAGGACCACATCCTTGTTGAAATGTCGTACCTGGCGCCTTCCCCTTATTTTGAAGAGTCATTGTTCAAGCTGCAAATACTGGGTTTAATTCCTGTGTTGGCTCATCCGGAACGGTATAGTTATTATCACAAGAACTTCAATACCTATAAGCGCTACAAAGAGCTCGGTTGTAAACTACAGGTCAACTTAGGTTCATTGTCGGGCGGCTATGGGCCGGACGTAAAGAAAGCTGCAGAGAAACTGTTCAAGAATAACATGGTTGACTTTCTTGGAACAGATATGCACCACAATGGTCATTTGACCATGCTGAGAAGCCTGGCAACAAAAAAGGAACTTTACGACCTGACAAGCGGAGCAAACCTTCAGAATAAAATGCTTGCGTAGTAGAACGCTTCACATTGTGATTATCGCATGCGGCAACTTCCATTGTCTATGGTTCCCATCAACATCGTTTGATCCGCGAATATGCAACATGGAATGGTATTAGGGTAAGGGATCATTCGCCGGTGTGACCTCCCGGTAAAGGATATGGTCAATCCGCTGTTCCATGTGGTCATCGTTTTTGGCTTTGCTCAGGTAAAATTCTTCATAGTAAGCCTTAATGATTGCTGCGATAGGAGTCGCCATGATAATTCCAAATACACCAAAGGCCGCCCCCATAGCAAAAAGTAATATGATGATTGATGCCGGGTGGATGTTCATCATATTCGAGCGCACTTTAGGCATTATGAAATCGCCCATGATCTCATCAAGTGCCAGGAAGAAAATGGCAACCCAAAGTGCTGTCATGGGGCTCACTGACAGGGCGACCAATAGTGGCGGCACCGCCATTATGTAAAATCCAAGCTTTGGTACCAATCCCGAAAAAAACGCCAGTACTCCCCATACCAGCGCTGCCGGTACATCCATAATGTTAAGGAACACCGTGATAGAAACAGCATTGATCAGGCCGGCAATGAGGTTGGAATTAAACCAGCCTACCAGCATTATAGAACATTTCGAGAGTGCATTGGCCGCTTTGTCGCGATTGCTTAAACTAAAGAAAGAAAGGTACAATTCTACAAGGGGTCGTGGCTGAACGACCATGTAGGCAATCATGCTCATCATAAGTATGAATATCAATAGCGAACTGATCAGGGATAGCGAATAGTTGCCAATGTTTATGATGGTATTTTGTAATGAAGGCACAAACTGCAGCACGTCAATGCTGCCTTTTTGTAATCCTTTATTCAGGTTGGGATAGTTCTTAAACCATTCAGAAAACTTGAAGGATAGACGGCTCGCATAATCGGGAATGTTGCTGATCAGTATAGAAACCTGGTTGCTGATAATGGGTATGATTAGCCAGCATAAAGCAACAATGGTAAGCACCATCGACCCGAATACAATAACACATGCCCATATTCTCTTCATACCCTTTTTCTCGAGCCAGGTAATCGGAGCATTGATAATTAATGCAAGCACTACGGCAAACAATAGCAGCATAATTACGCTCGTAATCTTAAACAGTAACCAAAGAAAAATGATGATACTGGCGGCAAAAGTGATAGCCTTTATCAACGCCTTGTATAAGCCCTCAGAGGGGGTAGCTTGCATAATTAGTTTTCTGGTGTATTAATGATTTGCCTGCAATTGCCATGCCCCCCGTCGTTGATCCTCAACACCTAACAGCGCGATAGACAACCCCTGCACCGTGCGGTTTGCTTCGTTCACGAATGCCTTGATGTGTTTTTACCTGCCTACATTTCAGCGTCGCAGCCAATAGGTGCACCAGGTGGAATTTGCAAAGTGGCCGGAAGTGTAACTTCCTTTGGATTTACGATCCGTTCGATGGTATATAGGTAGTGTGCACGTAACCGGTTTGAACTGGTTAGCTTAGTTGTTGCAAACTTCTTGAGCCACTGAAGCCTTTCGAAGCAGATTGCTTTCACCTGGTAGGTAGATTGTTCGCTTGCGGCAAGCCCAAGCAGGTGCGTTAACACCAATTGCTGCGTCTGCAACTGAACCTGTCCGGAAAGTCCCTGTTCAACCGGCACGTTCCAGGTTTTCTCAAGTATCTGCGTCAGAACATCGTCCCAGCCAGGTGTATTATGCCCGGCCTTGAAATCAACCAGCCTGTTTGCCCGCTCGGGATACAGTAGAAAACTTAGTTCGTAAGTTGTGAGTGCGGCGGCAGCTGCAAGCGCGTCAAAACTCATACCCGTACGCTTGTCAAACAGTTCACCAACATTATAATACATCGGCGGACGAGGTGGAATAAGCTCAATGATCCGGTTGGGTATTGTCAACACCCGGGCACTTAAACATTCCAACGCGGCGTCAAGTGCCTTTTGTTGCACGGAAGCAGGCAGGGGAAGGGGTGGGGTTTGCTTGGTATCCCCGCGCACACTATAGCTATAGTTCATTCCCCCGATGAGTTTGCATACAGCTTCAAGTTGATAACGGTGATAATTGTACACCGGCACCAGCGCATCCTCAAGTTTTGCAACAGGAGTATTTACCTCGATGGCACTTAGCGAGAATTGTTGCAGGGCCTTTTGTCTGACAGCAAGGGTGTTTGCAAGTTCTGCTGCGGGATCGGCTCCATTGTCCCAAAGGTGAGCCGCCGGATGCATGCCGCCCTGTGCCCGGGCATCCGCGTCGGCAATATAAAGCAATCCACGAGCACTATTTTCGTTTAGTAATCCGTCCAGTGCAGCTGCTTCCTCTGTATCGGCAAACTGTTGATAACCGTACTGGATGGCTCTTTTATCCCATTCACCGATCGAGTTGGTGTACACATTGCTAAAGTCAATTTTTCCTTCTTTATTCAGGAATACAGCAGGATGCGGGTAGTCCATTACTGATGCGCGGTTGTTGACACTTGATGCATAGTTATGCTGAAGGCCGAGGGTGTGACCCACCTCATGAGCAGCAAGCTGCCGCAGGCGTTGAAGCGCAGCCTGCCTCATTGTTTCAGGTACCGGTTTGCCAGTTTCATATGGGGATAGCAGGCCGGTAAAAATGAGGTGATCCTGGCGCACACGTAAAGATCCGAGTGTTACCTGTCCTTTTATTATTTCACCCGTCCTGGGATCCGTTACGCTTGCGCCATACGACCAGCCGCGTGTGGAGCGATGAACCCAGTTGATCATGTTGTACCGGATGTCCATTGGATCTGCACTATCTGGTAACATCTTTACCTGGAAAGCATTTTGAAAGCCTGCTGATTCAAAAGCTTCGTTCCACCACCGGGCACCGTCTAAAAGCGCAGACCGTATGGGTTCGGGTGTGCCATTGTCGAGATAGTACACAATCGGCTTAACAGCTTCACTTCTTCCAGCTCCTGCATTCTTTCTCACCAACCGGTGTCGGCTGATGAACATTTGTTCAATGGGTTCACTGAAAGGAGTGCTGTAATCGAAATAGGAGATGCCGAAATAGCCACTCCTTATATCATACCTTCTTGGTTTGTACCCATTATCCGGCAATTGAACAAAGGAATGATGCATCCGCAAAGTGATGGCTTCGGGAGACGGTGTAACTGAACTAACAAACCTGCCTGCATCTCCGCCGCCCGTGAATGTTACGGTGCTTTCGAACTCTGTATTTAGCGGAAAGTTTTTGGTATGCTCCAGGTATATACCCGACCTCGCCTCGTTAAGCGCGTAACTCCCCTGACGCATCGTCCTTAACCGGTCAGCAACTCCCTGGGCATCACGTAGCAAAAAAGGAGTAAGATCAATCAGAACCTTTCCATTTTCCTCTTCTTCAGCAATAAAACCTGCAATAATCGATTCGGCGAACGATTCTTTTACGGCTTGTTGTTCTTTCAGGTCTGCACTTCCTGCCCGGTAACGGGTATTTGGTTGAACGAGCCACACTTTTTTGCCCACTTTGGAAAAATAGACGATCCTGCTAGCACCGATCTGACCGCGATCAAGCCCGATATCATTTGATCCAAGGCCTCCGGGCAGCGAATTGACATACAAAAATGGGGTATTCATCAGGTCCGTCTGCAGCCAGATTTTACCGTTCGTCTCGTCCCACCAAAAGGTGAAAAGGCCATCGTAACGCTTCATGTTTTTGGTTTTTGCAGCAATTTTGTCCTGTGCAGTGGCAGAGAGGAGGCATAACGTTGCAATAAATACCAGAAAGTATCTCATACAGAATAATTGTAATGAACTGAGTGAGCCGTAAAGTAAGCAAAATCGGGTGGCTGTAAATGGGTAACCGTTGCACATCTTGAAGTTGGAACCTGAGTTCTTTTTTGAAGCGACCGGAGGCACATGGATCAGTTGGATCTAAATGCAAAAAGCCCCGAATGTTGGGGCCTTTTACATAAACTTAAAACGCTTATGCGTTTTGTGGTTCCAGGTACTGCGCGTACGCATACCCTTCTTCCCCAGCATCAGTTCGAATCAGGAACCATTGATCGTTGGTTTTGCTGATTAGTGTCACCAGCTCATTGTGGGCAGCTTTTCCAACCAGTGGTTGGTCAGTACCCGGTCCCTTCCTGATGTTCAGGTTTGAGCTTTGGGTAATCACCTTTGCTTTTCCACCAGGCGTGGCCGAAACATTCACATTCAAGATCAGGTCGCCTGAGCGGAAATCAGGGTCAATCTTGTTGTAGACGTCCCAAAGATGATCTTTTACTTGTCCCGATGGCGCGCTGCCATCAATGTATAGAATATTATCCTGCTCCCTTACCTGAAGACTTTTTACTTCTGATGTAGTAGCAGCATTAATCAGTTCACGGTATTTATCCTGTAACGACATAGATGTTTATTTAATGGTAAGCTGATTGTTGATCTTTTTTGGTTTAAGGGTGCTGATGGACTGCATTAGTGTGACCAACCTGTCCCTGGTAATGGTTCCGGTAAGTGTAACTTCCCCGTTATTTACAGAGGCATTAACACCAGGAAAGTCTTTTACTGCATCGGTTACGCCGCGACTGATTGCATCGTCAGGAGCAACTTCAACCGGGTTGTCAGGTATGCGCGGAGCAATACTAATATCATTTACAACTTGCTTAACTCCTTTAACTCCTGTAACAACAGACTCGGTTTTTTCGCGTATTTGCTCGTCTTTCACCTGCCCCGAAAGTGTGGCTATTTTGTCGACAACAGCGGCATTGACCCCTGCCATGTCCGGATTGGCAGCAAGTTTTTCCGTGATGTCTTTCCTGATTTCTTCATCGCTTCTTCCTGAGCAGGAGTAAAGGGTTACTGATAGTACAGCCAGGGCGAAGAGTACAACAAAATTTCGCAGCATGTTTTTTTTCATTTTCAAATTTTTTGGTGATGGATAGTGAATACGGGAATACTAAAACTGTGCCCTTAGCTAATGAAGGAATACTAATACCAGGGAACTCCTCCTTCCCCAAGGCTGCATTAAACCGGTATAGTCAGCCATCCGGCTGTATAAGCTGTTTAAACTCATTTAGGATGCGATCGGCTGTCGGAGTTTTAGGGCAGCTGACAGCTGAGTCTTGAGAAACCTTAGCGGGAAGTCGAATACTGCCCCCCATTTGCATCAAAAAATAACCTTATGCCGGCCTTGCCACTTTCTACGAGATGGTTTATCGTGGAAAGCTTCAATTTTCTCACCCTGCCAGGCAAGTTCAGGTGGCTGATGGTCACCGTCCTGGTCAGCGAAGGCTCGTCGGGATTGGGCTTGTCAATCACCGACTCATATACCGCACGGAAGTAGTCGTGGAGCGTGCTAATTTTAGACGGGTATACCCCACCTTTTGCATATTGGAGTTGCTGTGGTTTGTCGAGTAGAAGTCCCAGTGTTTTAGGGTTGATTTTCAAACCGGAATTGCTTGTATCATCCATATATCTTGGGGCGTCAAACAGCTGTATGGGGTAGTTTGAAAGAAGCCCCCCGTCGACCATAAGGTGATAAGTGCCATTGGCCCGATCTTTTCGAACATGGCCGCTGTCATCAATTAGTACCGGCTCGAAGTAAAGCGGGATGGAAAAGGATATCCGCAGCGCATCAGCGATGCGCATTCCGGGATATTGTTCAAATGAAAAGGTTCTAAGTGTCCGGTAAGTCAGGTCCGTTCCGGTGATGTACAGGTCTTTATAGTTTTTTGCCTGTTTTTGTGTATGCAGTTGCGCAAAAGTAATGTTCCGGTCACCGGTCTTTGCCTCAATGAGCTTATTCATCCATTCCGTAATTTTCTCACCTTTAAAGAAACCGAACCTTTTTTTCATCCTCGAAAAGCCTGAAGCAAAAAAACCATCGTTGAAATCTTTCAAAGGAATATCGGCAGCAATCTTTTTCATTTCTGCTGGTGTGTAACCAACAGCCAGCAGCGTTGCCTGGATGGCACCCGCGGAAGTTCCGCCAACCCGCTCAATTTGTTGCAAGATGCCAAGGCTGTCAAGAACTTCAGAAGCACCAACATAAGCAAAGCCCCGAACGCCACCACCTTCAAGCACGAGGTTGCTATACTTTTTTCCTGCGCACAAACAGCCATGTTGGAAAGGATGGCCACGATCAACAAACACTTCTTTAGCATGCTGCTGGGTTTGTTTGTAAACTACTAAGTAACGTCGCCGCAACAAGGCCGCCAGGGACCCAAATCGTTAGCAAAAATGTTAAACTGTTTGCCGGAGTTTTTATAACTTAAATTGCAGTCTGAAACATCTACCGCCTTGTTTGTGGATATGAAACCGTTGCTTTCCATCTTTCTTTTCTTGTTTTCAACCGTGCTGTTTTCACAGGAGATGGCTTATAACAGGCTGCCCGTTCGATACAGGCCTGAAAGGCAAACCTCACCTGCGGAGTTGGCAATCCAGCTTACCCAGCCTTACCATAGCGAGCTTGAAAAAGTTCGTTCGATTTTCAACTGGATTACCGATAACATCTCTTATAAGCTACGTCCGTGGAACCCGCGAAATCTTAAAAAGAACATACCTGTTGAGGATGACGATACCAGCTCCGTACTTAAACCCTTAAATGAGCGCGTTGCGGAAAATGTGCTCCGGAGTAGTGAGGCCCTGTGTGATGGGTACGCCCGTTTGTTTGCAACGCTTTGTAGTTACGCGAACATCAGGGCTGAAGTGGTTACCGGTTACAGCAGAACCAATTTTAGCGCGAATGCTTCGAAATTTAAATCCAATCATTCGTGGAACGCTGTTCGTATTGATAGTGTATGGCACCTGCTGGACGTCACCTGGGCAAGTGGTTATGTAAGTTATATGGGCGAACGATTCATCAGGCACCAAAACGATGAGTACTTTCTTACACCGCCAAAACAGTTTATAGCCGAACACTATCCTGAAAATCTCGAATGGTCATTTTTAACGGAACCACCCCTGTTTAAAGAATTCGATCATACGCCATTCAAATCACAGCGGTTTATCAAGTCCAGGGTAAAATCATTTAAACCCGAAAAAGGCACAGTCGATGCAAGGGTAGGAGATACCCTCACATTTGAGATAGAAACAACCGATATTGGAACCAACCTCGAAGGAACTTACGATCCGCAGTTTGACTCCACCATAAGCCTGTTGCCGCCATCATGGGCATATCTTAAACCGCAATATGTTGAAGGTAAGCCGATCATCAGGTACCAGTACGTTGTACCATCAACCGAAGTTCAATACCTGAACATCGTACTGCACGACGAGGTATTGATGCGTTACAGGCTGGTAGCCAAACCGAAACCTCAACCGGTTTTGCAGGATAGTATACCCCAATCGGTTATTACTCCCATTATAATTGCTGGGGACTCCAGGTGGTAAAGCCCGGAGGATGGCACATTACATTGTTGCCAGCCACGTGATTAATCATTCAAGAAGGCCCGACGCGTTAACTATACATTAAACCTGAAGTGGAGGATGTCTCCGTCTTCTACGAGGTATTCTTTTCCCTGCACCGCAAGTTTTCCATTATCGCGGCATGCAGCTTCCGACCCGTATTTTACAAAGTCGGCGTACTTGATGACTTCTGCTCTGATAAAACCTTTTTCAAAGTCGGTATGGATTACGCTTGCTGCCTGTGGTGCAAGCATCCCTTTCGTAATGGTCCATGCCCTTACCTCCTGCACCCCCGCTGTAAAATAGGTAGCGAGGTTCAACAGGCGGTAGGTTGAAGTAATTAAGCGTGCAACCCCGCTTTCGTGAAGGCCAAGGTCCTCAAGGAACAGCTGGCGATCGTCGTAGCTTTCCATTACCGCAATTTCACTTTCGATTTCTGCGCTGATCAGCAGAATCTCGGCGTTTTCATTTTTGACGGCTTCTTTAACCGCCTCTGTAAACTTGTTACCTGATACCACGCTTTTCTCATCCACATTACACACATAGATCACTGGCTTCATGGTAAGCAGGAAAAGGTCGCCGAAGTGTTTTTCTTTCTCTTCAGGGCTAACTTCAAAGCCACGGGCGTTTTTACCTTGCACGAGAAATTGTTTCAGCTGTTGCAGCAGTTCGATTCCGCGGGTAATGTCGCGATCACCTGATTTTGCAAGTTTCTCGTTTTTAGAAAGTTTTTTCTCCAGCGTATCGAGATCTTTCAGCTGAAGTTCCGTATCAATGATTTCTTTGTCGCGAACCGGGTTAACCGATCCATCAACGTGAATAACGTTATCGTCTTCAAAACAACGAAGCACATGGATGATGGCGTCGGTGCTGCGGATGTTTCCCAAAAACTGGTTTCCCAGTCCTTCGCCCTTGCTCGCACCCTTTACGAGGCCGGCAATATCAACAATTTCAACCGTAGCAGGTACAACCCTGTTCGGCTTCACCAGCTTTTCCAGTTCAATCAGCCGGTCATCCGGCACGGTGATTACCCCAACGTTTGGTTCAATGGTACAAAACGGAAAGTTTGCCGCCTGAGCTTTTGCATTACTTAATGCATTAAATAAAGTTGATTTACCCACGTTTGGTAATCCCACGATGCCTGCTTGTAAACCCATGTGCTAAAATGTAAGATGTATTAATATTCGAAATCCAAAGTCAAAATTCCAGGTAAGACAAAAATGTAAAAGGAACATGTGGTGAACATATTGAGTTCCATGCCCGACATTCCAGCTTGACCACTTCTGCAATTCATCATGTACCAGCAATCATCCGGTTAAGCTTTTTTTTGGACCCAACTCCAGGAATGCTATGATTCATCGTTGCGTCGCACTCTTCAACCGAATACTCTTGCCGGGCAAGTCACACGAACAAGGGGCTATACTAAACGGCATTAATGGTTCATCTAACATAATAACACCCTTCACAAAACTTCACACTAATCTCCGCTCTTTGCCGCATGTTGCTTCTACCGTACAAGTGAGTGACACAACGATGTTCAATAGCCATCGAAAAGCTCGTCCCAAAAAAACCAAGGTAACAGGTACTTTTCCCATACCGCCCCTGATCCCATGTAAATTCGAAATCCTCTGGCTCAACGCTCATCTCTCAACTAAAACGTTACTCCTAACTTCCAGCCCTAATTCCCAACCTAACTCTAAATGCAAACCCACAACTCTTAATTCTTAACTCCTAACTCCTAACTCCTAACCCACAACTCTTAACTCTTAACTCTCAACTCTTAACTCTCAACTCTTAACTCCCAACCCACAACTCTTAATTCATAACTCTCAACTCTCAACTCATTACTCCTCTTTCAAAACGGCCGCAAATATAGGCATTCAGATTTGGTAAAAGATTTTAGAAGTGAAACCATTAACTTCAAACTTTTTGGTCAGACAACCTATCCCAGTATGGCATTGAGCAGAATATGGTCGGCGTTTATTATTGTAGCGATATTGGTAGCAGCGGCAAGGGCCACATTTTCGGGGGACAGCGGAATTTTCAGCAGGATGGTTTCGGGCAAAGCAGACGATCCGGTAGATACGATCCGGTACATTTTAGCAGATAACAAGTATCCTTCATCATTTGGTTCAACGGAAAGCTTTACGAGGTACCTCGCAGGTTATGCTTACGTTCCGTCCGACTCGATACACCCACCCAGCCTGTTGATTTCGGGCGAGCCCTCATCGCCGACCGTGCAAAGGCTTATTGCTGAACACCCGGGCATCCGGGTTTCTGGCTTTCGTGCCGTTCAATTCCAATTGTTTAAACGGGCGGATGGTATTATCGAAACCTGTAAAAGCGCCGTCAATATCAGCATAGGCCTTATCGGGATTATGGCCCTTTTTATGGGTTTTATGAGCATCGCGGAAAGAGCAGGCGGGATCCGGCTGTTATCAAGAATAATCGGGCCTTTTTTTGGTAAACTGTTTCCCGAGGTGCCCAAAGGACACCCGGCGATGGGACATATGATGATGAACTTTTCCGCAAACCTGTTGGGGCTCGACAATGCAGCAACACCATTTGGCATTAAGGCAATGGAAAGTTTGCAGGAAATTAATGTGGAAAAGCAAACTGCCTCAAACGCCCAGATCATGTTCCTGTGTTTGCATGCAGCCGGTTTTACCCTCATCCCCGTAAGCATCATTGCGGTTCGCGCTTCGTTGAAAGCAGCAAACCCCACCGACATCTTTATTCCTTGTATGATCACCACCTTCGTGGCGACAATGGCGGCAATGTTTATCGTTGCCTTCAAACAAAAAATCCGGATATTTCAGCCCGTGATACTGGCATGGGTAGGCAGCTTTTCGGCGATCATCGTGTTACTCGTAGTTTATCTGTCATCGCTTGATGCAGCAGGGGTACAGCTTTTTTCGAGCGTGCTGAGCAACGGCCTTATCCTGCTGATCTTCCTGTTAATTGTGTTTGGTGCCATTTATAAGAACATCGATGTTTTTGATGCATTTATCGACGGTGCGAAGGGTGGTTTTGATACCGCCGTACGGATCATTCCTTATCTTGTTGGTATGCTGGTAGCGATAAGCTTGCTGCGCACCAGTGGAACGTTTGATGTTATCATGAATGTGCTTAAAACCGGGTTTGCCTTGCTGGGTACGGATACCCGTTTTGTTGACGGCCTCCCAACCGCACTCATCCGCCCGCTTAGTGGCGGTGGCGCCAGGGGAATGATGGTGGATACCATGAAAACTTTTGGCGCTGACTCTTTTGCCGGCAGGCTTGCCTCCATTTTCCAGGGTGCATCGGATACTACATTCTACGTAATCGCCGTTTACTTTGGGGCGGTATCGATACGCAATACCCGTTATGCAGTAGGCGCAATGTTGCTTGCCGACCTTGTTGGCATTTGTACCTCGATCTTGCTCACTTATATGTTTTTTGGTCAATCCTAATCAACCCGGCGGGTACCTGAACAGCTGAAACCATCGCGTGTTTTAGTATAAGGATTGGCGCAACCAGGCAAATGCTCACCGGAGGGTATGCCGGATAGCCAAACACAACTCATTTTATTATTCGTTAAGGTATTCGGCAACACTGTGAACTCGGTTACCGAATGATTAACTTGCACAAAACAAATCGATGGATTTCATTATAAGCGAAGAACAACAGATGATCAGGCAGGCTGCGAGGGACTTCGCTAAAAACGAATGTCTGCCCGGGGTAATACAGCGGGACGAACAACAGAAGTTTCCCAAAGAACAGATCATGAAGCTGGGTGAGTTGGGTTTTATGGGCATGATGGTCGACCCAAAATATGGCGGCAGCGGTTTGGATACCGTAAGCTATGTATTGGCAATGGAAGAGATCAGTAAGATTGATGCAAGCACCAGTGTATGCATGAGCGTTAACAATAGCCTTGTATGTTGGGGTATACAGGAATTTGGCAACGACGCACAAAAAGAGAAATACCTGACCCCGCTTGCTATGGGGCAGAAAGATGGCGAACTATATATTGGCGCGTTCCTGTTAAGTGAGCCGGAGGCTGGCAGTGATGCCACTTCCCAGAAAACAATGGCAGAAGATAGGGGCGATCACTACCTGCTGAATGGCACAAAAAACTGGATCACCAACGGGGCCAGCGCATCCGTTTATCTCGTGATTGCGCAAACTGATCCTGCGAAGAAAAGCAATGGCATCAATGTATTTATTGTTGAAAGAGACACCCCGGGTGTTGAGGTTGCGCCCAAAGAGAACAAATTAGGCATACGCGGAAGTGATACAACCTCGGTGATGTTTACCGATGTGGTAGTGCCAAAAGAAAACCGGATCGGCGAAGATGGCTTTGGTTTTAAGTTCGCCATGAAGACCCTTGCCGGTGGGCGGATTGGTATTGCTTCGCAGGCGTTGGGCATCGCGAGCGGTGCTTACGAACTATCACTTGCTTATGCAAAACAACGAAAGGCGTTTGGGAAAGAAATTATGCATCACCAGGCTATCCAGTTTAAACTTGCAGACATGGCAACCCGGATCGATGCATCACGCCTGATGTGCCTGAAAGCAGCGAGCGATAAAGACAATGGCCGCGACTACACGCTAAGCTCTTCAATGGCAAAGGTATTCAGCAGTGAAACGGCTATGTGGACTGCGACAGAGGCCGTGCAGATACATGGGGGTTATGGCTTTGTAAAGGAATACCATGTTGAACGACTGATGCGCGACGCAAAGATTACCCAGATATATGAAGGCACCAGCGAGGTACAGCGCATTGTGATCGGCAGAACTATTCTAAAATAAATCAATATAAACGATTGAACGCCCTGGTAAAGAACTTCGCCAGGGCTTTTTCATGCCCATCATAGTCGCTTATTCCGGCCAGTCAGGCACATTTCAATATTTGGCTGGCCATGGAAAGCAATCCGGGGATAATCAGCAGGACAACGTTCCCGAATTCGGTTACTTTTGCTGCAAACATCAGCATGGCATATGGGGGTAAACATTGAGCTATATCGGCAAATTCTTGGGGTTCTGGAACCGGCACAGGTTGAACTTGTAGCGGTAAGCAAGGTGCGGAGTGCTGAAGAAATTATGCAGTTGTATAATGAAGGTCAGCGCGACTTTGGAGAGAACTATGTGCAGGAGCTCGTAGATAAGCAGCTGATGTTGCCTGTTGATATACGTTGGCATTTTATAGGACATCTACAAACCAATAAGGTAAAACAGATTGCACCTTTTGTACACCTGATACATGGGGTTGACAGTACAAAGCTGCTGGCGGAAATTAACAAACAAGGTAAAAAGCACGACAGGGTAATTAATTGCCTTATGCAGGTGCATGTAGCTGAAGAGCCTAACAAGTTCGGGCTTACGGAAGAGACCCTGTTTGATGCGCTTGCCCAGGTTACCCAAACCCCACTTGAATTTTCAAACGTTTATATCCGTGGAATCATGGGGATGGCTTCTTTCACCGACAACAGGGAACAGATCAGGGGTGAATTCAAGTTTTTAAAATACCTGTTTGACAAATACCAAAGCATGGCCTCGTCAAATTGCGCATTGAAAACGCTCTCCATGGGGATGAGCGACGATTACGAAATCGCGATCGAAGAGGGTAGTAATATGGTAAGAATTGGCAGCCTTCTTTTTGGAAGACGGATATAGCCCTTATGACAAATTATTTTTGGCCTGTTTTTGCATAATCGAACACCAACTGGCAAAATGCTTTTACGCCAACATCAAGCCTGCTGTCGTCGACAAAAAAGTCAGGGGTATGGTGGGGAGGGGCAGTTTTTTCATCTTGTCCCTTAGGCATTCCACCTAAAAAGAAGAATACCGAAGGAACCTTATCGCCGATAAAAGAAAAGTCTTCAGCACCCATAACCCATTCCATTTCTTTCACGTTATTCTTCCCGGCTGCTGTTTCAAAAGATGGTAACATGCGTTTTGTGAGTTCCGGATTGTTGAAGGTTACCAGCGTTTTGTTTTCAAACTTCACTTCTGCTTGTGCACCGGCGCTTTCAGCAATGTGCGTAGCGGTGGTTTTTATTTTTTCAAACACGAGTTTACGCATATTCGCATCCAGGGTCCTGATCGTTCCGGTAAGGTCTGCTTCTTCGGGTATAATGTTCATACGTACCCCGCTGTGAAACATGCCTACGGAAATTACAACAGGCGCTTTTGTTAGTTCGCTTTCGCGGCTCACAATGGTTTGCAGACCCATAATGATTTGCGATGAAACTACAATAGGATCTATACCAAGCCAGGGATAAGCTCCATGCGTTTGTTTTCCTTTTACCTTAATGCTAAATTCATCGGCGGACGCCATTACGGAACCACTCTTGTATTTAATCGTCCCCACTTCTGTTGCCGAGTTAATGTGCAGTCCAAACGCCGCTTCAACTTTTGGGTTATTCAGCACTCCTTCTTTAACCATTAGCGAAGCGCCACCTTCTTCTCCAATTGGCGAGCCTTCCTCAGCGGGCTGGAACAGGAATACAACAGTACCGGGTACATCCTTTTTCATTTGCGACAGCACGGTAGCTGCACCAATTAGTATAGCCGTATGGGTATCATGACCACATGCATGCATTACCCCAACTTGTTGGCCGTTGTATTCCGCAATTTGCTTTGACGCAAAAGGAATCTTTACCCGTTCAGTAACAGGCAGTCCATCCATGTCGGCCCGCAGCGCGACAACCGGTCCCGGTTTGCCACCTTTAAGAATAGCTACAACACCTGTTTTTGCAATCCCAGTTTTAATCTCGAGTCCTAAACCTTTCAGCCGTTCTACAACGTATGCTGCCGTCTTTGTTTCCCTGTTCGACAATTCAGGGTATTCGTGCAAATGGCGTCGCCATCCAATCAGGTCGTTGTTGATTGCTGTTGTTTTTTGCGCAATCACCGAAGCAATATCCTGGGCGCTGAGGCATAAAGCCGGGAAAGCAGCAAGCGCCAGTAGGAGTTTTTTCATGGGCTTATTTTTTCGTAAACGTATACGGGTCGTACTCGATAAAGTCGTTTGCTTTCACTGACAGGGATATCACCTTGCCATTTGCGATATTGAACCTGGTTGGGAATATGCCGAATGCCAGTGGCGAATAAGTCAGCAACCATTCGTTATTGTCCATATAGGCCAGCGTTGCCGATAGATTATTGTGCCCTTTGAAATTCAGTTGCAGCTGTTTCCCCTGAGGAGCAAGCTTAATTTCCATCTCGCCATACAATTCATTTTGGTAAGTGCCAACAAAAGCTGAAAGGGCAAGCGACGGCAACGAGCCTTTAACCCGGGCTTTATAGTCGGCTATATCTGAAATGGTTTCTGCTTCACCCCTGGTGAAAGATGACAAGGCGGAAAGGGACCTGTTTACATAGGGCACTCCAAGATAGGCGTCGAGTAACTGGTAACGCAGCGACTCAAAAAATTCCTGGTTGTCATTATTGGTGAGTATCACAATACCAAGCTTTTCCTCTGGTACAAAACAGGTATTGGTGACAAAGCCAAACGCACCGCCGGTGTGGTGATATACCTGCCGGCCATTGTAATCAGCCGAAAACACACCAAGGCCGTACCCACTGAAATGAGTGGGGAAAGCCGTAGACTTGCGGCTCCGGATGGTTGTATTTACATCGCGGGTACGCTGTATTACTGCCCAGGGCAAAATGCGTTTACCTTCATAACGGCCGCTATCTAGTTGCATCATCAGCCATTTACTCATGTCTTTAACGTTGCTTACCATACTCCCTGCAGGACCAATATTGTCAATCTTGTCGTAACCCAGCTCATATAAACTTCCGGTAAACTGGGTGGTGTAGGGTTTTGCCACGTTCGGCCTTTCTGAAATTCCCTGGCTCAACATATGGGTGTTGTTCATATTCAATGGCATCAGAATGCTGTCGTAAACATATACCTCCCACGGTTTACCACTTACGATCGGGATAATTTCCCCAGCCGTCAAAAAGCAACTGTTGCAGTAACCAAAATCCTGTCGAAATTGCCCGGGTGGTGTTAACAGACGCATTCGCTTGATGATCTCGTACCGGCTCAACTTGCTGTTCCAAAAAGTGAAGTCACCCTGGAAAGTTTTAGTGCCAATCCGGTGACTTAACAGGTCGCGAACGGTCACCATTTCTGAAGCATTTTTGTCGTATAAGGCGTAATCTTTAAAGTACCTGGTAACCTTATCATCCAACGACAGCTTCTTTTCATGATCCAGTTGGGCAACAGCTGTTCCGGTAAAGAGTTTAGTGTTACTGGCAATCATAAACAGGGTGTTCTCATCAACAGGTGCTTTTGTGTTGATGTCGCGGACACCATAACCTTTCATTGCAACAACCTGGTTGTTTTTTACTATGGCGATGGCAAGACCGGGTATGTTCCAGTCCTTCATTCCTTGTTGAATATATTTTTCAAGGCTGTCGGTTACAAAAGACGGGTTGGACGATTGGGCACGTAAGGCAAAAGTGCAAAAACAAACAATGGTAAAAACCCCTATACTCCTGATCATTCGCTTGGTTTAAAAGATGAAAATAGGTGAAAAAGCTAAGTGATATATGAACTAATGAACGACAACGAACGAGACGCTATAAGATCTGCATGGCAAGTTGAAATCAGGTACGCTGGTATTTACGTACTATTCTCTTCCAGGGCTGCTTTAATAGTATCATCAGCCCGGGTGCCGACCCGGATGAACTCGTTCATACAAAGTTTCGTCGCGTACGGCAGGCACTGCGCGCGGATGAACACAACGGTAAATGAACATGAATTCCTTGTACCAAGGGGTGGATACAAGAATCGATTATGAGTCTTAACGGGTTTCTGAAGGTGGTCTATTCACCATCACAGGTTGACTTAAGTTTCGGCCCCTAACTTGTTAATGTATTCATAACGGAGCTGGGGCGCGTTTGGTCGATGGACGACTTACGAACCGTTTTGTAGAATAATACGACATAGCAACATCTTAGGATTGTGCTTTAAATCACTAAGGTTCAATGGCGTGCAGCAATCTGATAAACAGGCACATTTTTCCTTGTTCACGGGTATTATTTCAACCACAAATCAAAAAGTTCAGTCATGAAAAAAATCATTATCGGATCAGTTGCGCTTTTCTTTGCAGCTGTTACAGATGCAAATGCAGGCACATTTTCGACTACTGAAAAGTTTGTAGTTCAGGACACCACAAGAAAGTCGCAAGACTCTTCACAGAAGGCACCTGTGAAAGCAGAAGATCTTCCAAAAGCTGTGAAAGACATTTTAGCCGGTGATGAATTTAAAGAGTGGACAGTAAGTTCGGCATCGTGGATTAAAGGCAACAGGGAGTACTATGAAATTGCACTTGCCAAGGGTACAGAAGCAAGAGTAGTGAAGCTCGATAAGGAAGGCAAGAAAGTAGAATAACAATTCTAACCACAAATTAGGAATATAAAAGACCGGCTTTGTCCGGTCTTTTATATTTTTGTCAATGTCTCAGTCTATAATCCGGCAGTATTGTTCTCTGCTTTAAAGGTGAATATCAACCCGGTCTCGAAACCTGGTTGATCCGTAGCAGGATGAACGCGGGCTACTGAGATGTCCCGGCTAAGCTTAGTATAATCGATTATTTGGGGTTACAAACAAAACCGGTGCAACAAATTGTGGCCTACCGCGGTCGTTAAAAAGAGAAATGCTGGCTCAGAAGTAAACCGGATCAGGGTTTGGACACCTAAATATTACCACCGACATTATGCTCAAAATATTATTAGTTGAAGATGATCTTACGTTTGCTAAAATCCTCGAAGGATTTCTAAAGCGAAACGGCTACGAGGTCGATGCTAAAACTAATATCAAATCTGCTTTACAGGCAATAGAAAACAACAACTACGACCTGTTCTTACTTGATTATCGTTTACCAGATGGCACCGGGCTTGACCTGCTTTCCACTTTATCGGTAAAGCAATCAGCCGGCCCCGTGATTATGATGACAAGCTTCAACGACGTCCGTACGGCTGTTAAAGCCATGCGTTCAGGCGTATTTGAATACATCACCAAACCCGTGAACCCTGAAGAGCTGCTCATGATCATCAACGAGGCGTCGAAGCGAGACCCTGTTGACGTTGCTGCACCGCCTAAGAAAAAGGCCTTTATTGAAGGAAACAGCAAAATCGCGCAACGTCTTTCCGAGCACATCAGGATCGTTGCGCCAACCGATATGTCGGTATTAATTGTTGGTGAAAGCGGAACCGGCAAAGAACACGTTGCCCGCTCTATTCATGAGTTTAGCACCCGGAATAAAAAGCCATTTGTTGCCGTTGACTGTGGTACGCTCTCCAAAGAGCTTGCAGGAAGTGAACTTTTCGGGCATGTGAAAGGAGCTTTCACTGGAGCAGCCCTGGATAAAACCGGTGTTTTTGAACTGGCCAGCGGTGGAACGGTATTCCTTGATGAAATTGGTAATCTTGGCTATGATGTGCAGATCAAACTACTCCGTATGTTACAGGAACGGGTTATCCAGCCCGTTGGTGGAACAAAGCAGGTGAATGTAGACATCCGGCTGATTACCGCAACAAACGACAACCTGTTAAACAGCATTGCGAATGGTGGATTTAGAGAAGACATCTACCACCGGATAAATGAATTCAAGATACAGGTACCACCGTTAAGGAGCAGGGGAGACGACCTTAGGTTATTTGTCACCTACTTTATCGAACAGGCAAACGCAGAACTGGGACGCTCGGTAAAAGCTGTTAGTGCGGAGGCTATGCGCGTATTTGAAGATTATGACTGGCCGGGTAATCTTCGGGAGCTCCGGAACGTAATTAAAAGGATGGTGCTGCTAAGTAAGTCAGATATTGCCGGCACAGACGTTTTACCTGAAGAAATGATTGATACGATTGACCAACAGTCAAGAAAACCAACGGTTGACTTGAAAGCAATACAGGAAGTTGGGGAAAAAGAAACAATCGCTAAAGTGCTGTTGCAAACCCGTTACAATAAAACTAAAGCGGCGAAGCTGTTAAACATCGACCGTAAAACCCTCTACTATAAAATGGAACAGTACGGTATTGAATAGCTAAACGGTAGTTCCAAGGGTACTTTGTAGCAGGAAAAGAAAACTTTCGAGTTCAGGCAATACATCCTCATGCATGGTTTGGAGCAATCCGGCATCTTCAGTGGACCGCAGTTCAGCTTCCCAATACCGCAGTGTTTTTGCAAGTTCTTTTTCTCCCACCTGGCCGGCACGGCCGGCAAGCCGGTGAATAATCAGGCTACAGGTTTCCAGATCACCCCTGTTAACGGCGTCCGCCAATTCTTTTTTATCGGTAATGGTGTCTTCAAAGCATTGCTCAAGAATGGCCATTACCTGGTGCTCGTCTACCACCAACTTACGTAAGCCCGAAAGATCAAGCGCACTTGCTGGTTCAGGTGAGGACAATATCGTGAATTCATGCACCATTTCTACCAGCGCGGTTTCGGTAAATGGCTTTAGCAAGATACTATCAAACCCATTCTCCAGAATCGCCTGCTTTTCTTCGGCAAGCACCTGCGCTGTAAGCGCAATGATCTTTATGCCAGGGCCGATCTTCTTTCTTAGTTCATGGCACAAGTGGATCCCATCCATTCCCGGCAGCCGGATGTCGGAAACAATCAACTGAACTTCCGTATCAAATTTTGCTGCCAGGAGATCCTCCGCAGAACTAAAACAGCGGTGACGAATGTTGTATTTGCTGAAGATCAACGAAGCCAAATTCCTTATCAGGCGATCGTCATCCACGATCCATACGGTTCCACTAAAATGAACTCCATTACCGGGGTGATCATTCGTGCCAACACTCACCGGCGCATTTGTCAGGGGGTAAGCAATGGCGACGGTAAATTGTGATCCCTTTTTTGGTTGGCTCTGTACGGCGATGGTTCCATTTTGCGCCTCAACCAGTTCTTTAACAATGCTCAGCCCAAGCCCGGTACCGTAATGCATCCCGCCCTTGTTGTTAGATGCCTGCTCAAACTGCCTGAACACATGTTGTAATTCGTGCGGTTCAATCCCAATGCCAGTGTCTTCCACTACGATGGTAAACCGACCCATATCCCCATCTTTAAGGCCGGTAACCGATAAAGTGACCGAACCACTTTCCGTAAACTTAATGGCATTGCCCAGGAGGTTATACAGCACCTGCTTAAGGCGAAAGCGATCACCAAGTAACCATTCTGTTTCGGTGTTTTTGACCTCAACATTTAATTGCAATCCCTTTTTTTCTGCAAGCAATTCGAGCCCTGATGAAACTTCATTAACAACATCGGTTATCGAAAACGGGTTGTTTTCGAAGGTTAGTTTACCGGAGGTAATCCTGCTGTAATCGAGTACTTCATTTACAATTTGCAGCAGGTGTTGCGAGGAACTATACACCGCTTTTACAGCCGACTTATTGCCATCGCCATTCTCCAGTAACTGCTGCTCTGTATAGCCGATGATCGACTGCAATGGTGTCCTGATCTCGTGGCTCATGTTGGTTAAGAACCTTTGCTTCGCCATACTATGGTACTCTGCCTCGTTTTTGGCTAGTTCAAGCTGTTTCCGGTAGCTACGGCTTCGGGCAACGTCGGCCAGCAGGAGCCAGGTAAGCACTATAGCGAGCACGATGAAAATTATCGTAATCCAACGCGTTAAGGCGATTGTGTCTGCAGCAAGTTCGGTAGTCGTAGTGGTTTGTTCTTTTACCAGTGCCATCTCTTCCTGCTCAACCTCGTTAAGTATGCCCAATAATCGGTGTATAAGAATGTCGTTTGCCTTTATCAATTCCTGTTCGCTCTCCCGCAACATTTCTGTTGACTTAAGCCTTCCTTTTTCTATCCGGCGCAGTGAGCTTCCCAGTTCGGCCAGGTTGGTATCCTGCTTGGTTACCGCAAGGGTGTCGATGGTTGTTGATGACTCTTCTTCAATAATTACTTTAGGTGCGGGTGCCGTTGCAAGTACAGTTGTATCCTTTTTTTCTTTCGTAAATATTCGTTTGAGCCACGACTTTTTGGGTTTGATTTTTCTGGAAGTATCGGGGTGAATGATAGTGGTTGTTTTTACTTTTTTCTCGCGGGTTACAACATTTGTATCCACCTCAACCCGGTCGCTATCCATCTGCGCTGAGATCGCGTTGAGTTCCCGTTCAAAAGCCCTTCGTTGACCGATATTGTAGCCTAGGCGCAGGTAGTTAGCAAAAAGTTTATTGCTGAGGCGCATCAGCCGGCCAATCGAGTCGACCCTCTTTTTTTGCGCAGGCACATTAACCAACAGCGCACCAAGTTGGTTGATGGTGGTGTTAATGCGCCGTGTTTGATTGGTAAAAGACTCCGACGGTTTACGCTTGCCGGCCATTACCTGCAACCGTTGTAGGTGGGGCAGGTTAGAAACATCGATAAACAGTTTGCGGGAGAGCAGGAGCTTTTCGTTGGGTGTAGACAGGTCGGAAACAATGGTGCTGATTTTATTAAAGGCAAGATTATTTACCACCCATACCACCCCAAGCGACAGTAACACCAATGCAAAAGCAATGATGATCTTGCCGCTCATCTTTTCAACAAAACTGCTGTTTTCGTCAGATGCCATTTTAATGATTTGCCTGCTGAACGCAGGAACAAGCTGCCAAACAGTCAAAAGTACTTATAAAGCTGAGGTGAGTGAAGGGTCAAAAGTTAAATGTGGAAAAGCGCAAGGAAAAAATCAAAATTCAAAAGTAAAAATTCAAAACTGAGCAACTGGGTTTAGGTTGCGGGGGAACAACGTTGCGGCGCCAGGTAGGCTTACTGGTCACAATATTGGCATGTTAGAAAATTGCCTGAGATCCGGGCACAATCTTCAGACACCTGGCGCTGCAATCCTGGTGTTTGCATTCTGTAAACCACTAATTAGAAGGCTAATGTTGCAAATCATAGCTTGACGCATCACCAGGGATCGAAATTCTTTGCATTTACGATCAACATTCAACGTCGTTTAGTTAAGCCCCTTGCTGGCTTAATTTGCCCGGTAAAGGTATACAGTACAAGCCCCGTCCGAAAGTAGTTCATACGGGCGGGCGCCCGTATGAACCCGTTTTGAATGGTGTGCGACTCACTAATAAATTCAGGGCACGGCGCAACGATTTACAATTAAAAACGGCGGCTTGGTCCACAAAGATTGCTGAATCAACAACAATGACTCAACATTTATCATTCAGGATAACTACTACGAGGTAAGCCTCGCCTGCATCTTCCTCACCCGGTCTTCCAACTTTTCCGAGCTCATGTCTTCCCGCATGCTATCTACTTTAATTGGGAAACAGAACGGTGTAAGGCGGTCGGGGTAGGTAAGGATGATCGCCGACTGTTGAATACGCTCCAGCATACTGCGCAAACGAACCTCTTCCATTTGCTGATCCATCACCTCGTTGTACGCCTGCCTCAACAGGAGATTGCGGGCATCGTATTCGCTGAAAACTTTGAAGAGTAAACCCGCCGACGATTGCAGGTGGCGGGTTTTCTTTTGTTCACCCGGGAACCCCTGGAAAATAAGTCCGCCGATTACCGCAATGTCCCTGAATTTGCGCATGGCCATCTCCGTCGCGTTTACACTTCGCTGGATGTCGGCAAACAGGTTATCGGTAGAAAAAAGCTCGTATACGTTTGTATCATCAACTGGTATCGGTTGATCGCTGAGCAATTCAAACCCATAATCATTCATGGCAAACGAAAAGGTAATGGGGGTAATCTGGCTAATGCGGTAGGCGAGGATAGCGGCCATAGCTTCGTGCACCAGCCGGCCTTCAAACGGGTAAACAAAGAGGTGAAAACCGTCCTTTGTTTCGATTTGCTCGATCAAAAGTTCGTTTTCCTGCGGCACATGCGACAGTTCCTGCTGAAGGTCGAACAGAGGCTTTAGCGCCAGTAGCTCTACGTCGGTGGCGTTATGGTGGGCCTCGTTAAATTTTTTCCGCAACATCTTGCCCAGGTTAGAGGAGAGTGGCATCCGACCGCCGTTCCAGCTGGGGATATTCGATTTGGTTGCATTTGATTTTCGCACCAGCGCGGTCATGTCTTTGATCATCACAAATTCGAGAACCCGCCCGGATAACGTAAACACGTCGCCCGGCGCCATTCGGGAGATAAACGACTCTTCAATTACGCCAATGTAACCGCCAGCCATAAACTTAACCTTCACCATGGAGTCGCCTACGATGGTGCCAATATGAAGCCGGTGGCGCATGGCAATACGCCGGTTTCGGATCCGGTAAATGCCATCATCACCGATTTCTACTTTCTTGTATTCATCATACTGTTGCAGCGCCTCGCCACCACTCACGATGCTATGTAGCATTTGCTGCCATTCATCATCGGTGATGTCGCTAAAACACCAGGTGCTTTTTACTTCTTCATAAACCTGATCCGGCAAAAAGCCTTCGCCGATCGCAAGCGTACATAAATATTGAATCAGCACATCGAAACAAAGTATGCGTGGCTCGCGGGTCTCGATAAGGTTTTCGTGCATGGCCTGTTTCAGCGCTGCGGCTTCAACGAGTTCAAGCGTATGTGTCGGAAGAAAATAAATCTTACTCACCTTACCAGGCTGATGACCACTGCGACCCGCGCGCTGCAGGAATCGCGCAACACCCTTTGGCGAACCCACCTGTATGACGGTTTCCACCGGTCGGAAGTCAACCCCAAGATCTAAACTAGCGGTGCAAACAACTGCTTTTAGCTTAGTTGTATGTAAGGCTTCTTCCACCCAGGTGCGGAGTTCGCGTTCTATGCTTCCATGATGTAATGCAATGGCTCCCGCCAGGTCGGGAGCGAGCTCCAGTATTTTCTGGTACCATCTTTCACTCATACCCCGGGTATTGATGAACATCAGGGTAGTGGTATTCGCGCGGATAATTTCGATTGCCTGTTCTGCAAGGTTAAGCCCAAGGTGCCCCGCCCACGGATACTTCTCAATCTCGTCGGGGATCACCGACTCAATGGCAATTTTTTTCTGCAAACGGGCGACAATTATGGGGAATCTCGTGGTGTCAGTTGTATCAACTCCTGCCAGTTGCTGCAATGGCGACAGTAGCACGTCGCGGGCCTCGTCGAGATTGCCAATGGTCGCACTGATGCCCCAAACCGAGAGCTGCTGCAATTCGTGCTGATGCACATCCCCTGTTTTTGTCGCGGCCCGTTTTACTTTCGCTGTTGCTCCTATCGCATTAGCCGAAACTGCTGTTTCAGCCAAAGCCTTTGTGATAGCACTATTCTTAACACCGGCAATCCGGCTGATCGCAAGCTCTACCTGCACCCCCCGTTTGCTGCCCAGCAATTCATGCCATTCGTCTACGGCAATGGTCTGGAGGTTTTGAAAAGTTGTGGGGTAATCTTTTGTTGCCAGCAGGAGGTGCAGGCTTTCCGGTGTAATAATGAGCACCTCCGGCATATTGCGCTTTTGCTTTGCGCGTTCATTCAGGTCGGTATCGCCATTCCTGGATCCGATTTGCCAGCTCATTCCAAGCTCTGCGATTACTTCTTCCATTGCCCGCCCAATATCTTTGGCAAGCGCCCGCAACGGGGTGACCCAAAGTAACTGTAATCCGTTTTTTCGTTTTGTTTTGTACGTAGCCGGATTCTGGTTGATGAAATTAATGAGTGCGCCCAGGTAAACAGAAAACGTTTTGCCAAATCCCGTAGGCGCATTAACCAGGCCGCTTTGCTGCGCACAGATAGCCCGCCAGGTTTCCTGCTGGAATTCAAACGGCTTCATGCCTTTTCCCGCCAACCAATCACTTATTACCTGGTAGCCCGGCGTTTTCTCAAGTTTCACATGCTAAAATTAGGCGTTTATATGATCGCGGATTTACCGATTAGCGGATTACGTATGACTAAGCTCACTGACCTATTGCAAATTCACATTTTGCGGATGGGCACAACCTTGTGAAATGAAAATGGTATCAGGAATGGGAGTTCAGGATAACACCAGAACGAAATGAAAGTTGATATTCGTTGCCCCGTTGTTGAAAGAAAGTACAGCCGATGTGAGTGACACCCCCCGAATGGCGCAGGCGAGGGGCAACGATGTTGAGCGAAGCGCACATTGGAGCTCCAATAGAAATCAATTCAGAAAGTTCATCCCCCGTGCTATCGCGCTCAGCGACTATAAACGGGGGTATACACGAAAAAGGGCTCTTTTCAGAGCCCTTAGGTTATAATCGTCGTTAATTGCCACTGGCTTTCGGTAGTTCTTTTCTCGGGATCTTTTCGTCGCGCATTGCTGCATTATAAACAAAAGCTGCAACGATTGCCGCCGATTGTTTAAGGTCCGACTCAATCAGGTGATCGTAGGTATCCATATTGCTGTGGTGGGTACGGGTATCGTATTCAATCTCATCTTGTATAAACTGGAAGCCTGGCAGGCCCACAGCGTCGAATGCAAGGTGATCGGTCCCACCGGTATTGTTGATGGTAACTGTTTTCGAGCCTGAATCAGCAAATGGTTGCAACCAGTTGGTAAAAACATTACGTGCAGCTTCGTTGCCCTGCAGGTAAATACCGCGAACTTTTCCTGTGCCATTGTCCAGGTTAAAGTAAGCCGAGAACTTTTCGTGTGCAGGTAATAATTGCATGGTTGCGGGGTCGCCAAAGGTTTTCTTTACATAGCCACGTGAGCCAAAAAGACCCTGCTCCTCACCGCTCCACAAAGCAATGCGAATGGTGCGTTTTGGCTTTAGCCCAAGTGTTTGTATCAGGCGAACCGCTTCCATCATTATAGAACAACCTGCCGCATTATCCGTTGCACCGGTGCCGCCATGCCAGCTGTCCAGGTGACCACCAAGCATAACCACCTCATCCTTCAGCTTACTGTCGGTGCCTTTTATTTCGGCAATTACGTTGTAACCCTTTGTGTCGTCCGTGGTGAACCGGGTTTTTACATCCATTTCGAGGCTTACCGGGGTGCCCGATTTAGCGAGGCGCATGATGCTCATATAATCTTCATTGGCTAGGGCAACGTCCAGCAGGTTCTCCGGGTCGGTAGCTTTGTATGCGCCGCCTCCCTGAACAAACACGGTACCATCGTGGCTTCGGCTTGTAGCACTTAACACAGCTATTGCACCTTCACTTTTTGCCATCGCTTTCAACAATGCGGGAACCGCAAGTGCCCCTCTTTGCCCGGCAAACTGCTCTCTTCTGCGCCGTAACGCGGCAGTGTCTACCGGAACCCGGGGCGTAAGTTTGGCATCCGTCATCTTCTGCAATTCCTCATCCGTATACCGGTTTGCATCGGCAGTAAAGCTTTGCCGGTAAGTGTCGTTGCGTTCAAGTAGAACCACTTTCCCAGCCAGTTTGCCGCGGTACCCTTCAAGGGCAGCAGAATCTTTTGCTGACACCAACAGCACAGCGGCCGATTTTGGCCCGTTTGTACCGGCCGACCATGCTTTCGGGATCCCGATCAATGGCTTATAATATGGCGCAGTCATGGCTACGTACGATTTCTGAAGTTCCCAGCCTTTACCGAAATCGCCCCAGGGATCAAGAATGGCATTGGTAAGCCCCCATGATTTCAATTGTTGCAGGGCATAGTTGGCGGCACGTGAAAATCCCGGTGACACTGTAAGCCGTGGTCCGCTGACGTCGGTTAGCTGAAAGGCGATATCCATCACCTGGGAGCGGTTCATTTCTTCCTGCCGGATCCTTTGAACCGTTGCGAGGTCTGTTTTCTCGTTTTGCGCGCAAACACCCAGCGGGGCGGCTACAAGAAGCGCCAAAATAAAGTGATCAAATTTTCTCATGTGTATATTTTACGTTTCGCAACTAAGTTAAGTAGGCACAATTTACCCTGGGGGAAAGATATGGAAGTAATTACCTTTGCGCACATGCGAAAATTAAGCATGGATGAACTGGGGCGCAAATCGGTAAAAGCTTTTAAAGAAGCAGAAAAAACACCTGTTATAGCCATATTGGACAATATCAGAAGTATGCATAATGTTGGCAGTATATTTCGGTCAGCCGACGCATTTTTGCTCCAGGCCATCTTCCTTTGCGGGTACACCCCGCAACCACCACACCGCGATATCCAAAAAACTGCCCTTGGCGCAACCGAAACCGTCGACTGGATCTATTTTGCTTCAACCCTCGAGGCTGTACAGGCGGTTAAAGCACAAGGGTATCTGGTGTATGGTATCGAGCAGGCTGCGGGAAGTGTCCAACTGCAACACTTTAACACCCAAAATGCCCCGCTTGCCATCGTGTTTGGCAACGAGGTAGAAGGGGTTGGTGCAGACGTTCTGGCCATTGCCGACGGCTGTATAGAAATTCCACAGATGGGGATGAAGCACTCGCTAAACGTTTCTGTTGCCGCAGGAATTGTTTTTTGGGAGTTGGTACGGGGCGGGTTCGCGAGCACTTGATACCGGTTTACCGCTGATCGTTTATTTTTGTTCCCGGCAATGCACCGCTACTGGAAATCGTTGCGTCGCACACTGCAACTTTCTTATCTCTAATCAACTTTTCATGTCTACGATACGACATTACTTTTCTCTTGTTAAATTCAGTCACACCATTTTTGCACTGCCTTTTGCGTTAATCGGGTTTTTCCTGGCCTGTGTTAAAACAGGGCTGATTGAGTTTACGGGAGTAGTCGGCCCAAAACCGGGATGGCATACAACGGTGTTTCCACCGGAATTGCTGGACCAATATAAAAACCTCCCCGGAACGGCTACCGAGATCGCCATTCGTTTTGCACTGGTATTACTGTGTATGATAACCGCCCGGAGTGCAGCTATGGCGTTTAATCGTTGGCTGGATAAAAACTTCGATGCTAAAAATCCGCGAACTGCCATCCGCGAAATACCGGCCGGGATCGTTTCGGCAAATAGCGCATTGATCTTTGTGGTTGTTAATGCAATCATTTTCATCGCCAGCACCTGGTTTATAAACCCGATTTGTTTTTACCTGAGCCCGGTTGCACTTTTTGTGATCTTGTTTTACAGTTACACAAAGCGGTTTACCCCACTGTGTCACCTGGTGCTCGGCCTCGGATTGTCACTTGCGCCAATTGGGGCTTACCTGGCGGTAACCGGCAGGTTCGACTTACTCCCGGTCTTGTTTTCGTTTACGGTTCTTTGTTGGGTGAGCGGCTTCGATATCATCTATGCTTTACAGGATGTAGAATTCGATCGTGAGAATAACCTCTATTCTATCCCTGCGGTCCTGGGTAAGAAAAATGCGCTGCATGTTTCGGAACTCCTGCATTTGTTCAGTGCTGCACTTGTGATTGCTGCGGGGCTAATCGGCAGCTTCGGTATGCTTTATTGGTTTGGTGCAGCAATTTTTTCGGGCATGCTTATCTATCAACACGCCATTGTAAAGCCTGACGATCTAAGACGCGTAAATCTCGCGTTTATGACGGCAAACGGAATTGCCAGTATTGTTTTTGCCTGCTTCGTCCTGGCCGACCTGTTCCTCTTCTAAGTTCAATTGAATGTTCATTCTTGGGTTTTTTTTCTCCCTAATGAGCCTTTTTTGAACCCCGCTGCAATTAGCCTAAACGAAGTACTTTAGCTGGCTAATGCCTGTTTATCTCCCTGCCATTGTAATCCTTTTAGTTGCTGCATTCATTGTGGTGCGACTGCGTAAGCTTACCCCCGCAGGCGGTATCGCAGCTGTTGTCACCGGGTTGCTGGTGTTCGTTGGGGCAAGCTATACGGGCCTTATTTTACTCGCTTCTTTTTTTACCATGGGCACAGCCGCTACATCATGGAACAAATCCTTGAAGCAAACAGTTGATCCGTCTGAAAACCAACTCGGTGGAAGAACTGCCGGCCAGGTATTCGCAAATGGTGGGGTAGCAGCGCTGGCGGGTTTGTTTGCTTACCTCTTGCCACAATTTCACGTTACTTTATTGTTGATGTTAGCCGGGAGTTTGTCTGCTGCCACCGCCGATACCCTGTCATCCGAAATTGGCATGGTAAAAGGCCGGCGCTTCTATAACATTCTTACCTTTAAGAAGGATCTGGCGGGCTTAAATGGTGTAGTCAGTGTTGAAGGTACGTTTGCAGGTATTTTAGGCAGCGTTATACTCGGAGCCTGTTATTTATTGCTTACCAATGCGCCGGCAATACACTTTATGGCAATTGTACTTGCAGGTACCGCGGGAAATTTAGCGGACTCTGTTCTAGGTGCAAGCCTTGAAAGAAAACACGTGTTAAACAACGATGCGGTAAATGCGCTGAATACTATTGTTGGCGCTCTCACTGTGCTGCTGTTTATATAGGCACTCCTGGCAAAATTCGTTTTGGGAGATCCTTTCACTGGAAGTGCAAACGATAAATTACTTGGGAAAAGCCGGCTTGTTATCAAAATGGGTCTGCCCAATACCATACAGTTTCCGGTCATACCATAGAAAGCTCATAATGCTATTAGTATGCCGCATTGATATCGAATTGGCAGGAGATGATACATTTGTTATCATCTAAATCCAGGCAACCAGGCGAACCTAAAGGAAACCCGAAAGATTAATGTCTACTAAGACCTCATATCTAACCTTCCTGTTTGTTGGCTTTTTTGTGTTATTCCAGTCAGCTGCCCAGAAAACTGATCCCAAAGACCCACCAACCAGGAAGCGATTTCTACACAACATCTTCCAGAAAGCAATGCGATCGGTAACGGTCAGCAAAAAAGACAGTGCGATTAAAGCAACCGTCATTTACAACAGAAGCGAACGCCCATACGTCAATTATCAGGGAAAGGTAATCCGGAAGATCAGGATACGCGAACTCGGGTTCGAAAAGGTGTTTACAGATACCTCCAAAGTCATCAAGTACTATGGCACAAGGCTACTAAATGCTTTACATACCGACACTTGGGATTGGGTGATTCGCGATAACCTGTTTATCAGGGAAGGCAGCCGTTTGAACCGCTACCTGGTCGCCGATAACGAAAGGCACCTACGTACACTTGATTTCATCCAGGATGTACGAATAATTGCCAGGCCTATTACGGGCTCAACCGACTCCGTCGACCTTGAGGTGATCACGAAGGACCTCTTTAGTATCACGGGTTCTCTTGAATTAAACAGTGCAAAACGGCAAAAATTTAAGATCTCCGAGAACAATCTTGCTGGTGCAGGTCAGAAGGTACAGTTGTCGGCGTTGGTCGATCAGCGGCGACACCCAACCTTTGGCTATGACCTGCTCTATGCTAAGAACAGTATCCTTCACAGTTTTGTAAATGCAACCGTTGGTTACACGAAAATCTTTCCGGACAGGCAGGGCGATGAGGGTGTTCGTTCCTTCTACGTACAGTTAAGCAGACCGCTTGTATCAGCATATACCAGAGTTGCAGGGGGTGTCCAGGTCAACCTCGACAAAGCATACAATAGTTTTCTCCGGCCGGATAGCTCATTTTACCAATACCAAAACAGCTATACTGACCTTTGGGTTGGATACAACATTGGTGTTAAGAAACTGCTTACAGAACACAAAAGCCTTAACCGCACCTTTGCTGCAGTACGGTACTTTCAAAAAGACTTTCAGCACTTACCGTTCCAGGTGGGCAAAGGCTTTGATCCTTTTTACAACAACAAAAGGGCGCTATTGGGGGAGGTGACTTTTTTCAGGCAGGAGTTTTACAAGACCAACTACCTGTATGGTTTCGGAACCACCGAAGACGTTCCTTATGGTTACAACATAGCGGTGACTGCCGGCTGGTACAGGCAAATGGAGCTTAGCCGCCCATATCTTGGTATCAACGCAAATCGCTACAAGGTTCGACCCAATGGAAGTTTCCTGCAAACTTTTGTTAGGTCAGGTATTTTTCCCTACCGCAAAAAACTGGAAGACGCAAGCCTGATGGTAGGCGGAAGTTTGTACAGCAAGTTGTATACGTATCGAAACGTTAAGATGCGGGAGTACATAAAGCTGAGCTTTACCAGGCTTTCAAACCGGGTAGTAAACGAACCGCTAAGAATCAACAACGGGCTTGGGGTCCGTTACCTTACTGCGGACTCCCTCAGTGGGCGGCAACGATTAAGCATATATACCGAAACCTTTGTGTTCCTAAAGTATAAGCTATTTGGTTTCCAGTTGGCGCCTTTTGTTTTTGCCGACGGCTCTTTACTTACTGCCGATAATGACAAACTGTTTAAATCCGACTTGTATGCGGGTGTTGGCGGTGGCATCAGAACGCGGAACGAAAACCTTGTTTTTGGCACCTCCGAATTACGGTTTGTATTTTTTCCCAGGAGGGCACAGGATATGAATGCCTTTAAGCTCAGTTTTAAAGGCAACATCCGTTTCAGGTACAATAGTAATTACGTTCGTACACCAGACTTCATCCAGTTGAATTCAGAAGATACAAATAGTTTCTATTAAGGTTGCCGGTGCTTTCATACGGATAGTCGCATTGATTGCGATTGAAGATGTGTGAGGTCAGTGCCGGGGGAGATTTCTTCCCGGCTCACCTGGCTGTTTTTGCCAATAAACATTACAGCAGGCGCCATGCCTTTGTAGTAAAGATTTTCGCCCTCCATTCTCAACAAACTTCCTTCTGGCAAACCAACAACCGGTATACCCGGGTTGAGTTGGGTAAACTCCGTTAGTCGTTCATCACGGGTTTCGCCGTTGTGTCCTTCCACCTTTTGATTGATGTAGTGAGGGTTGAGCTGAAAAGAAAAGAAGCCCAGGCTGGTAAAACTTAATGGCTGAATGATGGGCATATCGTTCGTGGTGCAAATTGTTGCACCAGCGATGTTGGCACCTGCACTCCATCCAACATAAGGGGTTCCCCTGGCAACTTTAGTTTTCACCAGGTCTACCAGGTCGAGCGCATATAAATCATGAAGAAGTTTGAATGTATTGCCACCGCCAACCATTATTGCATCCGCCTGAGACAGCGTAGCCTTCGCTTCACCAGGAGTAACCAATTGAATGTTGTACCCCAGTTGTTTAAGCCCCTCCTGTACGATTGCATGATAGTGTTCGTAGTCGTTGGTTACAGCGGCAAAAGGGATAAAAGCAATGTTGATCGGTTTAGGTCCGAGAAAATCTTTGATTTCAGGTGCTGCAAATTCCAGGTAGCCGGAATTGCCAACCCTTGAACTGCTCAATGCGAGTATACGGTGATCATTCATTATTGAAGAAGCTTGTAGTTTATGAACCTTATTAGTGAATATAGGCACCCTTAGTAAATGAAACCTGGACTTCCCCAAAGACAAGCGCTTGATTTTCTGCGGCAGAAGATACCGGGCTGTTGAGGAGGCACTGGTGAAGAGCATGTGGGTGATGCCTTAGGCTACCTTAATTAATTCAGGTGTAGTTTGCGCCAGCTAACTGCTGTGATCGGCAATTATGTAAAACCGGTTATTGATCTTTTGAAATAACAGGGTATAATAGCCACCCACATTGCCAATTGTTCTTGTTAGTTGCCACTTCCCCAAAACAAAATAATATGGACCAGCGAGTGGTTTCACTTCGAGAATATCAAACTTGAGTTTGCCCATCGTGGCAGTGTCGGGATAGCTTTTCTTGTAATGTTCCAGCGTGGTTCTCCAGCCATAGGTAGGTCCTTTGCTGCCAACGAACAGCATACTGTCCGATTTCAGATAACCTTCCATAAAGCCATTGATATCACCCTTGTTCCAGGCTTTTTCCTGCATTTGCATAAGACTGCGGATGGCTTGCTGATCAGCTTGTGCCTGAGCGCTGGCATGCATAACCACTATCGCTACAACGATTAAGAATGTTTTCATGTGAACGGTTGAATGGTGAAAGATATAAATGTACTGTGTTGGTGCGAAATGCGAACCGTAAATGGATCTGCTGCAACAATACGTGGGTAAATGGGTTTTCAAATACAAGATTTTCTCTCCGGGCTTCGCCATAAAGAAATTATCCACGTTGGTGCCGTTTACATGTGAATATCTTTTGGTTTAGATCAAGGAAGCTGCAGCGGTCATCTGTTATGTTTGCGTCAACTAAAGGGAAGGAATGAAAACTGCGGAGAAAATAGAAAAGAAAGTTGCTTTATTGTTGTTACCTGAACACCTGAACAGGGGTCACGAACCCATTCGGTCACTACATATCAACCGCTCACCAACAGGCATAAATTACGATGTAAATGAATTGAGCACCGGTGAGTTAAGAAATGCATTTCAACATGTTTCATCTCCCTGCAAGGATGCGCTTGTTCGTTTTACAAGCGACCACCTGATCGTGGCGGAACAAGACATCAAGAAGAAACTGGCATCGCAAAAGGCAGGAGTTTCAAGAGAGCTGTACATGGAGCGTTCTATCATCCGGCATTATAATGATCTTTTTTGCCGGCTAAAGCCATTTCTGGGTTCGCTGAAGTGGTACCATAGAACAAGCATAGCGGGTAAAAAGTATAAGACTGCACCATGCACTTTCAGCAACTTTACTTGTGCACTCCATTTCGAGGTAGTAAAAGACGCAAACCGGCTGGTGCTAAACACCCTGGTACTAATAAATGGCATAGCGTACCCGTTATCTCAATTTACCCGCTACCGGTTTTTGCTGGAAAGTGCAAACGAGTATTTCATGCTTTCTTTCAAAGACCTGCAGACACTTGACTGGCTTGAAGAAGTAAACCCGTTGCAATTTGCTTTTAATCCAACCGCTTTATCACAACACGTTCTAACCAGGCTGGAGCCAGACTACCCCGTTAATCGAAACGGGCATTTTCCGAAGAAAGAAGTTCAGCTGAAACCACAACACCGGGTGTTATTAAGTGAACTTAATAATGCTTTTTTGATGTTTACCCCACAGTGGGTGTACGATGGTTTTGTAGTTGAAGCACCCTGGAAACCAACCTATGAAATTGTTGTGGACGGCGAAGAATATATGATTGTTCGCGACCGGGACACAGAAGCCGCCTTTGTAAAAGAACTGGCATCTTTTCATCCAAATTTTATACAGCAACGAAATGGATACTTCTATTTGCCTTTTGCAGAGGCTCAAAAAAAGCAATGGTTTCTAAAATCCTTTCACAAGATGCTTGAAATGGGGATTGAACTGGTAGGCATGGACATGCTGCACCATTTCAGGTATTCGTCATTTAAGCCAGAAACAAGCACCAGGGTAATAAAAGAGGAGGGTAGCCGTGTTGAGTTGGAAATGAAAGTTTTGTTCGGCAAGGAGGAACTTTCACTTGCTGTTTTACAAAAAATGTTGCTTGCCGGTCAAAAAGCGGTTATGCTCAAAGACTCCAGCCTTGGAATACTCGGCGACGAGTGGCTGGAGCAATATGCCGCCATTGTGAAACATGGAAGAATACAGAAAGACCGGGTGAGTGTAACCCGATTTATGGCAATTGCGGCCGAGTCGGGCTCGGCGGAAAGTACGGTTCTAAAGCCGTTGATCAAAAAGCTCTGGTGGGACAAATGGAAGCAGTGGCAGGAGGGAGGTGAGCCCGTTTATGCCGTTCCCGAAACAGTACATGCTACACTCCGTCCGTACCAGCAAAAGGGATTTGAGTGGCTGACGCTATTAGCGGAAGCAGGTGCCGGGGGCTGCCTTGCAGACGACATGGGGTTGGGTAAAACACTTCAAACCATATGTTTTCTCGCTTATCATATACATCGAAATCCAACCGATATCAACATAATTGTTTCGCCTTCCTCACTTATTTATAATTGGCACCAGGAGTTGCATAAGTTTAGTCCGGGAATTACTACGGTAGTTTATCACGGTGCTTCCCGCGATAAGGAGGTCTTAAAAAGTGGCAAGCAAGTCATCATCACGAGTTACGGAACATTAAGGTCCGATGTTGAGTTACTATCGGGGCAGGAATATGGGGTTGCAGTAATAGACGAAAGTCATAACATAAAGAACCCATCAGCGCAAATTACAACTGCGGTAAACCAGCTCAACGCGGGCAGCAGGATCGCCCTGAGTGGAACACCGGTCGTGAATAACACGTTTGATTTGTATTCGCAGCTAAATTTTTCGGTTCCGGGTATGTTTGGAAGCAGGGAGTTCTTTAAGAAAGAATATGCTGATGCAATCGATCGCTACCAGGATGAAGATAAGATAACTGCACTCCGGAAACTTACGGCCCCATTTATTCTCCGTCGAACAAAAGAACAGGTGGCCAGGGACCTGCCTGTTAAAACCGAGATTGTACTATGGTGTAATATGAGCGGACGTCAAAAAGAGTTGTACAATGATATCAAGGACCAGGTGCGGGGAAACATCTTCATGAATATTAAAGACAACGGGTTAAATAAAAGCAAGCTAGCCGTGTTGCAAGGGATAATGAAACTCAGGCAGGTTTGTAACTCGCCGTTGTTGCTTCCGGCGAATGAACAACAAGGCTGTACAGATTCCGTGAAGACAGAAGTTTTAATCTCGGAACTTCAAAATGTGCTTGGCAAACATAAAGCACTGGTGTTTTCTCAGTTTAGCAGCATGCTGAAACTGTTGGCTGGCGAATGCGATCGCCAGGGGATTGCTTATTACCATTTCGACGGGCAAACCCCACCGGAAAAGAGGCTTTCGATGGTGAATGCATTCCAGGAGGAGGACAATGCAACAAACTTATTCCTGATAAGCCTTAAAGCCGGAAATACAGGTCTTACGCTTACGTCGGCAGATTATGTATTTCTTTTTGATCCGTGGTGGAATACGGCAGTAGAGCAACAGGCAATCGATCGAACCCATCGGATTGGGCAAACGAAAAAGGTCTTTGCTTATAAGGTTGTTTGCAAGGATACGATTGAAGAAAAGATTATTGGACTTCAACAAAAAAAGAAAAAGCTTTCTGACCAATTGGTAGCCGACGATGAAGGCTTTATGAAGTCGCTTGACGAGGACGATATAGCATACCTGTTTAGTTAACGGGTGTCCTGTGCCTGATTATTGCAAGGTTCATGATATCATCCGAAGGTTTATCAGGAATAGCATTGCAGTATATGAGCAGGAACAACCAGCCATCCAGGCCACTAAACGTTTTAGTCATAAATGGACACCCGCGCAAAGCAAGTTTATCAGAGGCCTTATGTGATCAATATATTGCTGGTGCTACGGCCGCCGGCACTGTTGTGCACAGGATTGATCTTTACGCCTTAGACTTCGAACCTAATGTTCTACATCATTCTCCGAACACCCAGTTCATGGAACCGGGACTGGTTCGTGCGCAGAAATTAATAGCCTGGGCCGACCATGTTGTTTTTGTTTACCCAACCTGGTGGGGAACCATGCCCGCCATTTTAAAAGGGTTTATCGATCGTGTATTTACCGCTGGATTTGCTTTTGAGGAGATTGAGGGTGGCACCGGTTATGCGCCGTTGTTGCGGGGTAAAACCGCGCAGCTGATGACGACCATGGACACACCCAAACTTGTTTACAACCTGGTTTACAGGGCGCCTGGTAATAATGCTATGCACCGTGCTACCCTTGGATTTTGCGGATTCTTGATGTTGAAAAATGAAATCTTTAGCCCGGTAAAATCAGCGGATGAAACCCGCAGAAAGTTATGGTTGAACAAGGCTTACCAGTTGGGCAAAAAACTCAGATCAGGTGCGCTTTCTCCCACACAGAAGATCGGTATAAAAGCATTTTCCTGGTTTAAAGCAATCCGTTTCCAGTTTTATCCGATGACCTTTATTGCCTATGCAGCCGGTGCAGTTGCAGCCGGGCAAATGGGTTATGGGTATAGTTCCTTTATATTTTGGGTAGGTTATTTATGGCTGTTTTTCCTGGAACTTGTAACCGTACTGTCGAACGATTATGTTGATTATCCCACCGATGTTCAGAACCGCTTTTTTGGTCCCTTTTCCGGTGGATCGAGGGTAATGGTCGACAAGCTTTTAAGCCCAAAAGAAATGAGAATTGGCATACTGGCTTCACTTATTCTTTGTTTTGGAGCGCTCGCTGTTTTACTTGCAGCCGCAAAAGGAGCGCTCTCAACATTAACGATGACCTGCCTTGTGCTAACAATAATCACCACTGGCTATACCATCCCGCCGTTGCGTTTATCGTATAGGGGGTTGGGTGAGGCCACCGTTGCTTTTACCCATAGTTTCGCCGTGATCGTTTGTGGCTATATCTTCCAGGGAGGCAAATTAGCTGACCAGGTGCCATGGTTGTTGAGCATTCCCCTGTTTCTCAGTGTTCTGCCGAGTATTATGTTAGCGGGCATTCCTGATCACGACGCTGATAAATCGGTATCAAAAAATACTTTAGCCGTTCTTTTAGGTAAGAAAAGGGTTGTTCGGCTGGCGATATTTTTTACGCTAACAGCGGCTTTGCTTGTATTGGTGTACCATCTTTTCAAGGTAGAGCAGGGTGCTTTCACCAACCTGCTCGTCTTTGTGGTTCCACATGCACTATTGATTGTTTATCTCTTATGCAGGTACCTCCGTAATCCTTATCCACCGGCCCGTATTGACGGCCTATTGGTTGCTGCATTAAGTTATATACTTTGGTTTGGATTGATCCCACTAATAAACCTCATGTAATACCCGGGAGAAGTTAACCTGGCTCTTATTATCATTAATTCTATGTGACGGTTTTGCGGTAGGATGTACTCTGTTTCTATCAGAAATGAAGATAAAACTCACTTATTTTAGGCCTAATCAAAACCTTATACTTTTTTTTAACTACTTACCCCAGGTTGGAGATGATATCTTGATTATGCGTAAAGTCAATACCCGCTTGCGTTTTAGGTTAACAAACTAGGTTTTGGCGTAATAATTCAAGAAAAAAGTTGATCTGCGGAAGGTGCTGTTGGGGTGTATTTTTACAATGTAATCAGGAGCAGAAATATGGCAAGCTCAGGTTAGAAAGCAATGTTAGAGGCCTAAATCGAAGAGTGGCAAATTTATAGCCCGTTTCTGATAAGATAATTATTTTATAACTTTTTCATATGGCAAGCAATCGTTAGAGGCTGCTCCGTTTCTACGGAGGAGCCCTTTTTTTTTATGCGAAAACCTTTCGCTGGTGTTGTACGAGGCGTCATCAATTTCCAATGTACTTCTACCTATTCATTACCTCGTATGTTTGTCTTTTGCCGAGATCAATCAAATCCTGGGAACTTAGTCCAGTATAAGTCAAACGATGGTCGTTGTTAAAGTTGACCGGTTTTCATAACCTTGCTATAGACGGTGCACGGCAGGCTGGGATTTCCGTTCTCATACACTTCAGAACTTTCTTGTAGCTGATTTTGCGCGATGTTGTAATTATTCAGCTCTACTACAAACAACCTTAATTTTTTGCTCTAAAGCGTTTTACAAGGTATTTCTGTATCTCATGATATTGTAAAAACACGAACCTGAAAAATTTTTTTAAGTGATTTAGAGCTTGGCGATAATGAGGTAATGCGTCCGAAATACACTACTGGCGTGAGTTCTATAAAATCAAGGATGTTTTGCGATAATAAAAACCGGTAAAACTCGATTAATAAAACCTTAAGAACATCGTAGTTTTACTTGGTAATTGAAAGACGGGGTAAGAAATATGGCAAACAAGCGTTAGAAAGCAATGTTAGAGGCCGAAATCGATAGTTTGCAAATATAGACGCGAACTCCGGAATACAAAAGATTATTGTAACTTTTTCATATGGCAAGCAATCGTTAGAGGCTGCTCCGTTTCTACGGAGGAGCCCTTTTTTTTACCTTAAGTTTTCGTGGGTAAGCGGTTTTTGCATAATCAAAAATTCAAGCACTTGTCTCGGGGTTCCAAAAGTTTGGTCTTTAACAGGGAACGGTTGCCGTTCACCGGTATCCTGGAAGCCAAGTCGCTTGTACCATTCGATAAGCTCAGTGCGAACTGAAATGACAGTGATTTGGATTTGTTTGCAGCCCAGCGATCTAGCCACTTTCCCGGAAGCATCAACCAGCAATTTTCCAATACCCAGGTTCTGCAGCACAGGCATCACACTTAGCATGCCCAGGTGACAGGTGAAATGTACCATTTCAAGTGAAACACATCCTGCAAGTTGATCATCTATTGTGCACTTTAGCAATACAACGTTCGGCTGCAATAGCAAGACACGTAAGTAGTCCTGGTTTATTCGCAAACCCTCTATCAGGTCTGCTTCACTCGTCCAGCCTTCTTTCGACTCTGGCCCACGATAGGCCATGTTAACCAGTGCATGTAGTTCAGCCACATCATTGCTTGTACATCTTGCTATTTTATACATATAAGTTCTTTTGCCACAAACCCGAATATACATTTCTGCTACATTTGTAAAAAGCAGTAAAATGGATAGAAATCCCGATTTGTTTGATCAAAATTCGAGTGTAGGCCCTGGCGCAAGCAATCAAAAAACAGGCAAAAACATGGTAGTGCACCAGGTATACTTTTGGTTAAAAAATCCGAATTCAGCTGAAGACCTCGATAAACTTTTAGCTGGGTTAAAATCCCTTGAGCAAATTGAAACCGTAAACCAATTATTCATCGGAGTACCCGCAGTTACCGGTATTCGCGATGTAGTTGACGGAAGCTATAGTGCATCCGAACTCATCTTTTTTGATGACCTGGAAAGTCATGATATCTACCAGGTCCATCCCATTCACCAGCAGTTTATCAATGACTGCGGATCACTATGGAGTAAGGTAGTTGTTTACGACTCGTTAAGCAGCCCCGCATAACCCAGGATTGGCTCATTCAATCTTATTATATAGCAATGTCCTTTTTTGTTGGGATCGTTCCACCTCCTGAAGTTGCTGATAGTATCAAATCAATCCAGGAACCTTTTGGTGACAATCGTCTTGAACCACATATAACAATCATTCCTCCACTAGAAGTTGCAGAGGTAACGCTTTGGCTGAAGGCACTTGTGGCAAGTTGCAGGCAAATTGCACCCTTTGAGGTCGATCTCACGGGTACAGGCAAGTTCGGGAAAGGTGTTTTGTATATGAGCGTGGCTGCACCTTCTTTGGCGTCGGTTCACCAGAGGTTAAAGCAGGCAACCGTTCCTTTCCGGTTACCTGGTAAGAAAGAAGAACCTAACACCTTTCATCCCCATTTAACATTAGGTAGACTCTGGTGTGGCTTTACGCTCGAAGGTTTTGCGATAATGAAAGAGCTTGCCGATAAATTTATCGCAACGGGTATAGGTCCTTTTAACATCAACTTTGTCAGGGTTTATGAAAAGAAAGCTCATAAACGTTATGAGAAGCTGACCGATTTGCAATTGCAGGGCTGACATAAGATGTTGCTTGAAAGAACCCGGCTATCAGGAGGGTTGCTTTCCGTGGCCATTTTCATTCACCTCTTTGATCATTGATGCTTCGTCCCAACCAAAATCGTTTTGGAACTTTTTCCCTTCATTAATGTCGCTCTTGATCATTTGTTCAAGTTCATCGATGAATTCACGCGCGGTCGTAATGTATGCTTTGCTGTCGTCTCTTACTGCCGACAATTGCTTTAAGGCTTTTTCATCGTGGCGTAAAAATAACCGCGCTGCTCTATGCGCCTGGTATTTGCGTCGTCCAAGTAATTGCAACGCGTCGATACCCATACGTAAAGAAGTATCAATGGTTTCCCTGTAAATGTGGAGCATACCCGCATCCATAAATTTGAAAGTGTCGGGACGGTCGTATGCCCGCACAAGAAGTCTGAGGTTGGGAAAATGTTTCTTCGCCGTGTCTACCAGTTCCAGTGCTTTCTCGGGATCACCAATTGCTACGATCAGCAGGCGGGCATCAGCTGCTCCGGCAGAATGAAGTAAGTCGTAACGGGTAGCATCACCATAATATACTTTATAGCCAAACCGGCGGAGCAGATCGACCCGATCGCTATCAATTTCAAGTACCGTTGAGTCTACCCCATTTGCTTTTAAAAAGCGACCAACTATATTCCCAAACCTGCCAAAGCCGGCAATGATAACGGGGTTTCTTTCATCAACGGTGTCCATCACTTTATCTGCTGCCTGCCGCGTACCCGTTGCAGGCTGAAAGAACTTTTCATTGATCAACAGTAAAATGGGTGTAAATACCATTGAGATTGCAACAACAACCGTAATGATGTCAACTTCACCCTTAGGCAATACCCCTCCTTTAACCGACGAAGAAAGTAGCACAAATGCGAATTCACCTACCTGCGAAAGGCCAAATGCAAATAGAAGGTTTTGATCGTGTTTTAACCTGAAGATCTTTCCAAGAAGAAAAAGTACCCCGCCTTTGAGCAACATCAACGTTCCTACAAGCGAAAAGATGAGCAAGGGCGTTTGTTGAACAATGGTAAAATCTATTGACACACCAACCGCAACGAAAAATAAACCAAGCAACAAGCCTTTAAAAGGCTCAATGTCGCTTTCCAATTCGTGCCGGTATTCGCTGTCGGCCAAGACCACCCCGGCCAGGAAAGTTCCGAGCGCGGGGCTTAATCCGACCTTCATCATTAGAACCGTAACTGCCACGACCAACAATAAAGCGCCTGCCGTAAAGATTTCGCGCTGACCGGTTTTAGCCAACAAGCGGAAGAAGTATCGTACAATGTAGCGCCCACCGATGATGATGGCTACGACCGATGCAAGTACAATAAGGGCCTGAACCCATCCTGGTTGGTCAGCGGTTAACGTTCCTGAGTGGGTTTCCGGGTCGGCAACAATGGGGAAAACAGCAAGCAAAGGAAAGATCGCCAGGATTGGGATAACTGCGATGTCCTGGAACAATAAAACCGAAAATGCACTTTGACCAGCTTCGGCCTTCATAAGGCCCTTTTCTGTGAACGACTGTAAGACAATAGCCGTGGATGAAAGAGAGAGGATAAGCCCGATCGCGAGCGACGTTTTCAGGGAAAAGCCAAAGAATATGCAAGCAGTCATGATGAGTGCCGTTGTTATCACCATCTGCAGTCCACCCAAGCCCAGTATCGCAACCCTCAACCTCCAGAGCAAAGCCGGTTCAAGTTCTAGTCCTATAACGAACAGCATCATAACTACGCCAAATTCTGCATAGTGCATCAGGTCCTCGCCTCCATGACCAGCTATCCCGAGCACCGCAGGCCCGATGATTACGCCTGCCAGCAGGTAACCAAGTACCGATCCGAGCCCAACTTTTTTCGCCAGGGGCACGCATATTACGGCGGCTGCCAGATAAATGACCGCCTGAATAAAAAACTGTTGTTGGTTCATTTACAAAGTTTGATGAGTTTGTACGTCGCCAAGCAAGTCGTTGAGATAAAGCACATTTTCGATCGGAACCGAGGTTAACAGGTTCTCCTGGATTCTTTTGATGAGGCCGGCATATTGATGCGCCAATACCTCGATGGTTTCATTGGTAAGTTTATGGGTTCCGTCGATAATGTAGGGCGCAAGGTATTGCATCTTGCACAGCCTTGCGGTTTGTTCAAATGGTGCGAGGTATTGGCGTATCGGGATCCGGTTTAAACCTGTTTGATCGTAGGCGTATTTGGAGCCGCCGAGCGATAGCGCGTTGAAGATTTTTTTTCCGCGTAAGGCATTGCCTGTTGCACCATAAGCCCAGCCGTGTTCCAGTACCAGGTCGATCCATTGCTTCAATAAGGCTGGGGCACTGTACCAATAAAAGGGGTGTTGCCAGATAATTACATCATGTTGCAGTAACAGTCGTTGTTCGCGTTCCACGTCAACGTCGAAATCGGGGTATTCCTCGTAGAGATCGTTTATGGTAAGGTCCTTAAGCTTCCTGATGTGGTAGAGCATTCTTGAATGCACCCTGCTTTTCTCAAGAGCAGGGTGTGCAAACAATACCAATATTTTTGCCATCGCGTTTAATTATCGGTTTTGAATTGGGTTGGCTACTGAATCGTTGGTCGGATACCCGGCGAATAGCGGTTTGCGGTACAAGAGAGTGACACAACGATGTAGACCAGTGTTACTTTAGCTTGTCACCAAAAAAAACGCTTAAGCCGGTAAGATTGATTAATATACCGTTCATACGTTTGCCGGGCGCAATATGCGTGTCGCTATCGGAACGGCCAATACTTATTCTGCCGCGGCAGCCGAGAGATCAAAGTCTTCGTCTTCAATAGCGTACAAGTGAAACGTCCGGTTATTTTTCATATTCAGCGCAGCAATCCTGTCATAGCCGCTGGTTGAGATTTTCGTCCCTTCATCGGTCTGAAAAATAGCATGCACCTTACGTTGCTCTGCCCTTGGCATTTGCTGCCAATCCTCTTCTGCCTCGCTGTCTACCAGAACCCAGCGAACACGAAATGGCATATACGCACCAGTTTCGGCTTCGTTACGTACGCCTAAACTTGCAGAGGCTTTGTCGATGAGCCAACGAACGCTTGCATTTGGTGAAACCTCGAGATTAGATAAGAACCCGGTGTGACGGGACTCTACGACCACCTGGAGTGCTTTTTTTTGAGCCTGGTTGTGTTGTAGTAACCATGCAAGGTCGTTGGCAATTGCCTCGGGGCCAACTATAAACTCTTTAAAAGCGAATGCCGCCAAAAAAGGGTATTGGTTTAAGACCAGCTCCTTTGAGTTTAAGATAAGGGGCAGCACCCGTTTTACACCATCCTCCGTTTGCATGGCAAGCACAGCGGAAAGTTCGTTCTGTGGCCAGGGGCGTTTAATAAAGTTTTCTGACAGGCAAATAATTGCGAACCTGCTATCACGAAGACCATCACTCATTTTTGTAACAATGTTGTCGCCCCACGCGATCGCATGGGTATCGAGCCAGAATGTAATTCCCCGGTTTTTTAATTCAAGTGCCAAAGGTTCTACATACCTTTTTTTATCTTCTCCTGCGTGTGATAAAAAGACATCCTGTTTTGCCGGCATTGTTATTCGTTAATATGCGATAAACTTACAATCTTCAAACGGATTAGCGTTGCGGTGGCACGCAGCTAATGGTGTAGCACAAACGTGCAAGTTACTATTCATGGGCAGGCAAAAAGAAAAGCCATGCAATTATATACTAATCTGAAAAAGTTAGTGCGACGGCTAGCGCAAACTTACGCCTGCAAAACAAGGGGAGAAACGTGTTTAAACCGGTGTGTGCCGGACGGCATTTTAGCTACTGCTTATTCAACCAGGTTTGCCAAGGGGAAACTTGTGGGGCAGGCGTTTAGAAAAAACTTCAGGTAATTTTCAATCATCCTGATCGTTAAAGTAAAACACAACTACAACAAGCTTACTTTATATACATTTGATCATAAACAACTTTCACAATGAAATACCTGGCTCTTTGTTTAATGCTTTTCGCCATAGCCTGCAATACCGAAACCACCGAAAATGATAAGAAGACTGACAGTAAAATCATAACAAACGACACTGTGCCGGAGGTGCGTACCAACATCAGCAAGGCTCCTGTAGCTTCGTATATGGTGCCACTTGGAAATCCCGTTCAGAAATGGTTTTTCGGGGTTCAGGTATTCGAAACAAATCAAACGTTTAAGTACCTGTTGCGCATGCAGTATGAAGGCATGATCGAAACGGATACCCTCAGGTTGCCCAACTTTGGAACATGGCCGGTTGTAGAGGTGCGGAAAGGATCTGAAAAACTAAGTTGTATTATCGGCTTCCTGGATCAGCAGAAGCAATTCAAGGAATATAAAAAGTTAGTGGTAGAAGTTAATAACATGAAGCTTGTTGTGCTTAAACGCTATTCGGTTGGTGTAACTCAAACAAAAAAAGAATAATCTTGCTGTTGGATAACTTGCCAAGTATACTATTCCAGCTCTGATCATGCGTCTCTTTGTTACAGATATAAAAGTTTGTTTTTGCTAAAATCCGCGCTTACACTTTACCTTGTCTGCTTCCCGCTCTACATCCTGTTCTCGCGTGACCCAGACTTTTTTGACGGGGTTAGAGTTCCTGCGACGGTTCGTTTGCAGCAAGGTCGCTGGGAGGCCAATTACCTGGTAAATGGAAAAGGGTACCGGGTGAATGCAAGTTATCCTTTACGAACCCTAATGGAAGGTAAGCGGGTAATGGTGATCTATGAAGAAGCTGCGCCTGCAAACGGAAAGTTGTTTAAAGTCTGGGGCTATTGGCTGACCATCGAAGAGGTATTGTTTTCAGCTGCTTTGTTAACCGTGCTGAGTGTTGCCGCAGTATTCATTACGGGCGAAAATGAACCGCCTCCGCCACCGGGAACCTATTACAAACGACAGAAATACGAAACATAGGCAGGTACCTAACTTGCTTTGGGGAGGAACAGATATGATCAGGTTATTACTTAAGAATTGCTACACGACCTTTCTCCCCGGCAAGATAAATTGCCTTACCCTTAATCATACAGACATTGAAGCTTTCCAACGACACATTCCGCCAGTTTCTGCCGGAGTCGTTTGAGACGTCAACACCTGAGGTGCCGCAGGTAACAAGGGTGTTTTCTCCCATGCTACGAATACAACTCCGAAATCCGAAAGGGGGTCGCGTCGCAAAAAGATGTCCCTTATTAACGGGCAGTTGTGCAACAAAGTTTGCTGTTGTATCAGCCGGCGCTTTATAGTCACCCCCAACCGCATACAGTATACCCCGTTTGTCTGCAGTTACCGAAAAAGCACCCGAACTTTCATTTCCCTGGCGAAGCGGAAGTCGTGAGATACGCTTTTGTTGGTTTGTTGGTACCTGGTAGAGATTAGCAACAAGGCCTCCGGAAACAAATACATACTCGTAAGCCTTATCGTTAACAAAGGTGATATTGGTTCCTGAAGCTGCGAAAATCGCCTCACCTTCAGCTGCCGGAGGCGCCTGCTCCGGGGTCTCTTGCCAGGTGTCGCCCCCGTCTAGGGTTCTGAGCATATAAAATTTTCTGATCGTACCAGGAAGCGGGTCGCCAATGCAAATTCCGGTTTTCGTGTTTTTGAAATCCATGGCGTCGAGGAATATTCCATCCATCTCTTTTTTAAAAACAAGCTTCCAGTTCAGTCCGCCGTCAGTGGTTTTCAAAATGATTGCGGGGTTATCGATGGCCATAATGATGGCGGTTCCACTATCGAAAGCTTCGATATCGCGAAAGTCGCGATTTCCATATCCAGGCACGTTTTGCCACTTCCAAGTTGTACCCCCGTTTAGCGACCGCCCAACGGTGCCGTTGCTACCACTAACCCATAAGATACGCTCTGTTGGAACACTCAGTCCCCGGAGGTTGGTCTTTAGCCCGGACGTAAGTATGTTTACTCTTGTTTGACCAAACGAAGTGAAGAAAGCTGCTAAGCAAATGAACACAGTGATTAAGTTGCGCATAACATGGGGTTGAGCAAATCTAAGTTAATGCTGGATCGTTGAAATGTGAACGCCGGGTGGATGTTAGATGCCAAAACCTTAGGCTTACTTAAGTCAAAGGTTCTAATATGATTGGAAGAAAATTGTACAGCCTCGATTCGCCTCAGCCATAACAATTGCTGATTTAGACCAGGGTGGTCGAAATACTAAAAGTGAAAAATGGCGTATCGTTGCGTACATTGGTACCTATTGGGTGTTCTTACGCTATCAATAGGGTGTAGGTCTGAACTGTGGCGTCGGCACGGGTTGATCAAATTCAAAGGAGTTTCACCAGGCAGAAGGGGAGCATGCACACAGAAGAGATACAGCGTTATCAGGACAGCTGTTTAGCCTAATTACGCAACGATACCAAAGGAAAGAGCACTACACCGGATTGGTTTGGTTTTGCTTTCCCGCGTAAACAGCATTACCCCTGGTACTAAAAGCAGGAAAGCAGAGGCTGGTTTTTGTCTAGCCATCTATACAAGTTTTTAAAATCGACATGAACAAAACAGATGACTTCGTGTTTATGTTTTAGTTCCGCATTGTTCAACAAAATAGTTTGAAGCTTGAAAAAAGCAATTGTTATCGGGAGTGGGTTCTCCGGCTTGTCGGCTGCCTCGTATGTGGCTCGCGACGGGTGGGAGGTGACTGTTGTTGAAAAACATGGAACCCAGGGTGGTAGAGCACGGCAGTTGATTGCTGAAGGTTTTACGTTTGATATGGGCCCGAGTTGGTATTGGATGCCCGATGTTTTTGAAAGGTATTTTAGAAACTTTGGTAAGAATGTAGAAGACTACTACGGGCTGAAGCGGCTGGATCCTTCCTACCGTGTTTACTGGCACGACGATCATACGGACGTGCCCGCGAACTACCAGCAACTTCGAAGCTTATTTGAACAAATGGAGCCCGGAAGTGGAGAAAAACTGGATGCCTTTTTAAGCGAAGCTGAGTTTAAATACCGCACCGGTATGCAAAAGCTGGTTTTGAAGCCCGGGCAGTCGCTGAATGAGTTTGTAGACTGGGACCTCATTAAAGGTGTGCTTAAGTTAGATGTTTTTACCTCTATGAAAGCTCATCTTGCCCGCTTCTTCAAACATCCCAAACTGCGATTTTTGTTGGAGTTCCCGGTACTGTTCCTGGGGGCTTTGCCTGAACATACCCCGGCCTTATACAGCCTGATGAACTATGCCGATGTAAAATTGGGAACATGGTACCCTGAAGGCGGCATGTATAGTGTTGTGCAGGGTATGTACAAACTCGCGCAGGAGTTAGGTGTTAAGTTCCTCTTCTCACACAATGTAGAAAACTTGTATATCAACAACGGGAAGGTTACCGGCCTGGTTGCAGGTTCCGACACCGGCAAAGTTGTACTGGATGCGGATGTTGTTATCGGCTCTGCTGATTATCATTTTATAGAACAGCAATTACTGCCGCCGGAACTAAGGAGTTACCCTGAAAGTTATTGGGAAAAGCGGGTGATGGCGCCATCCTGTTTACTTTATTATGTTGGTGTGAACAAAAAACTGGAAAACCTGTTACACCATTCCCTATTCTTTGATGTACCTTTTGATAAGCACGCCGCAGAAATTTATACGAAACCTTGCTGGCCAGAAAATCCGCTGTTTTATGTCAGTGCTACTTCGGTAACTGATGAAACCGCAGCTCCTGACGGGTGTGAAAATCTTTTCTTTCTCATTCCTGTAGCCACTGGTCTGACAGGTGATGATGAAAGTTTAAGGGAGCGTTATTTCGAGATGATCTTGAAAAGGTTCGAGGACCGTATCGGAGAAAACGTCCGGGATTCAATAATATTCAAAAAAACATTTGGACCCGGCGACTTCATTCACGAATACAATGCTTTCAAAGGCAATGCTTATGGACTTGCAAATACGCTGTTTCAAACAGCGGTATTAAAGCCATCGTGCAGAAGTAAAAAAGTGAGAAACCTGTTTTATGCAGGTCAGTTAACTGTGCCTGGACCAGGAGTACCACCAAGTTTGATCAGCGGCGAAGTGGTAGCAAAAGAGGTGCAAAAACACTATGGTAAGGCCGTAACCCTTGAAATGCAGCGATAAAAAATAAATGTATGATGCAATTATTTCATGAAGTAAGCCGCGAGTGCAGTAAAATTACCACGCACCGGTATAGTACTTCTTTTGGGAGTGCAATCAAACTCCTGCACCAGGATATGAGGGCACCAATTTACAACATCTATGGTTTTGTAAGGTTTGCCGATGAGATAGTAGACACTTTTCATGAATACGATAAAGCAGAATTACTTGCCGAGTTCAAGCATGAGACTTACAAAGCAATTGAACGTAAAATCAGTTTAAATCCAATTCTGCACAGTTTTCAACAGACCATAAATAAGTACAACGTCGACCACGCCCTTATCGAGGCATTTTTTAGAAGTATGGAGTTTGATCTTGATCAAACAAGCTATAATACCGCAGCTTACCGCGAATACATCTATGGAAGTGCGGAAGTGGTGGGTCTGATGTGTCTTTATATTTTTTGTGAAAACGATCCGGTGAAATATGCCGAGTTAAAGCCATTTGCACAATCACTTGGAGCGGCGTTTCAGAAAGTAAATTTTCTTCGCGACCTTAAGGCCGATTACCAACAACTTAACCGAACGTATTTTCCGCAGGTAGATTTTAATAATTTTACCGACGAAATGAAACGGCAGATAGAAGAGGAGATCGGTGTGGATTTTGAGCACGCATATGAAGGCATTGTTCAACTTCCATTAAAGGTGAGATTTGGCGTTTATGTGGCCTATAAATATTACTTGTCCTTATTTAAGAAGATCAAAAAAACACATCCAACCAGTATCATGGAACAACGGATACGTATTCCGAACTATTCAAAGGCTTTCATCGTGGTACGTGCCGGCGTAAAAAATCAATTGAAACTGATTTAATCATTTTTAAAACCATGTTGTTTAGTTGATCAATTTCTTATGGACCGGCCGCGATATTCGATTGTAAATCGCTGCCCATTCGAACGGGTTCAACCGGGCCGGCTTGTCCTGCAAAGCAATTTTGAGCAAACCAAACGAACAATTGGCTTAATTAACCGATAGTTAATTTAAAACGTAAACAAATGGAGATCTTATATTTTATACTCATTTTACTTGGCACTTTCCTCATCATGGAGGGAATTACCTGGCTTACCCATAAGTATGTGATGCATGGATTCTTGTGGTACTTACATGAGGACCATCATAAAAAGGGGCCGGGGTTTTTCGAAAAAAATGATGCCTTTTTCCTGATATTTTCTGTACCGAGTATCTTGTGTATTGCATACGGAGTAATGGATAGAATCTATTGGCTCGCCGCAATTGGCTTTGGCATTATGCTTTATGGCATTGCTTACTTTGTCGTTCACGACATCATCATCCACCAACGGTTTAAGCTTTTTACCCGTACAAATAACGTGTATGTTAGAGCTATCCGGTGGGCACACAAAATGCACCACAAACACATCGATAAACACGAAGGAGAAAGTTTCGGTATGTTGCTGGTTGCCAAGAAATATTGGGATAAAGTTAGAGCAGATAAAAAAAGACATGCGGCTAATGCATTATCTGGCACGAATACCGCTACATCGTAGGCCTGTTCTTACCACCGACCAAACTCCTGTTCAAACCTGCCTTTGACTATAGTTCGAGACACGTGATGTGGTACTTGACTCCACTGCACGTGTACTGGCTTTGCAGGTAGTTCATTCCTGAAGTTCTCTCCGGCACCTGACCTGTTATTCAAAAACCCACTTTCTATTTGACGCCTGATCTAAACAGTTCATACGATTATGTTTTCCTGGGGGCAGGGTGTGCATCCCTCAGCATCGTAATGAGAATGCTTGACTCCGGCAAATTTGCTGAGAAGACCATTTTATTATTAGACAAGTCGCTCAAAGACACGAACGATCGTACCTGGTGTTTCTGGGAAGCTGAAGGGAGCTTCTTTGAACCCGTTGTCTTTCGTAAATGGAAAGAATTGCACTTTTTCGGTGATCAGGGACCCATACAATTAAACATAGAGCCGTATGAGTATAAGATGATCCGGGGGATTGACTTCTACCGGTTCTGTTTTGAGAAGATCAGTCACCATCCTAATGTTCAGGTTGCTTATGGCGAAATTGCCACATCGAACAATGCAGGTAAGGTTGAAGTAACACTAGACGGGAAGCCGGTAAATACTTTGCATGCTACGGTATTCAATTCTATATATATTCCTTCAGCAAAGCGGACACATACAATTTATCTCCTGCAGCATTTTAAAGGCTGGATCATAGAAACTCCCGGTAATACCTTCAACACAAGCGTCGGCACCTTAATGGACTTCCGTGTAAACCAGGCACATGGAACAACATTCGTTTATGTGTTGCCTATTGCTCCTAACCGGGCACTCGTTGAATACACCTTGTTTACTGCTGACTTACTAGCTGCCGAAGCGTACGATGAGGCGCTTGCGGAGTATATCAGAACTTTTCTTAATTTAACCGATTACAGCGTTGTCGAAAAAGAGTTTGGTATTATTCCAATGACAAATGCTGTTTTTCCCCGTCACGAAGGTGGGATGTATTATATCGGTACAGCAGGCGGGCAAACGAAAGCTTCAAGCGGCTACACTTTCCGGTTTATTCAGAAACACGCCGACTTTGTAGTTGAGGCGCTCATAAATGGCACTGCACTAATTAGCAATGCGCCGTCTCAAAAACGATTTGCTTTTTACGACAGTACTTTGCTACATATTCTGGCACATAATAAAGTTCCCGGAAAGGAGGTCTTTACCCGATTATTTGAACGTAATAAATCATCTGCCATCTTCAGGTTCCTGGATAATGAAACCTCCCTGGTCCAGGAAATTCAACTTATTAAAACGCTACCGACATTGCCCTTTGCAGCAGCAGGTTTAAAGGAGCTGCTACACAAGCCGTAATCCGGTGAGCTCACCTACCGAGCTATTTGATCCTTTCCAGGGTAGAAAAACAATCAAATTTTCGGCCTGTGGAGTTTTGTTTTAACGATCCCTAATCCCAGATCCTGTTTGTCCCTGAACCGGAATCCTCAACGCTAAATTGTTAGTATTCACATAAATGGAACTGATGTTCATAACAAATGTTGGCTGAATCTGCTGAGCGTATATATTTGCGGGTTGCTTTTGAGGGTCTGTGCCGGGCTTCCTAACACATTTTTAAAGTTCAGGCACCTTGAACGTATCGACTTGTGTGCGGGCAACGTTTAGGAACTCGAAGGTTGGATTTTCATCATTATAGTCAATGGCGTAAGAAATGGCAGAAAAATTAAATTTGAACGATTACAATGAGGAAAGCATCAGGAGTCTTGACTGGCGGGAACATATCCGCCTGCGCCCGGGTATGTATATCGGTAAACTGGGTGACGGAAGTAGCCCTGACGACGGGATTTATGTACTGCTGAAGGAGGTGATGGACAATTGTATCGACGAACACACCATGGGGCATGGTAAAAACATTGAGCTGGTCATTGAGAACAAAACCGTCACTATCCGCGACTTCGGTCGGGGTATTCCGCTTGGGAAAGTAGTAGATGTTGTTAGCAAAATAAATACGGGCGCCAAATACGATAGCAAAGCGTTTCAAAAAAGCGTTGGACTCAATGGTGTTGGAACCAAGGCGGTAAATGCGCTAAGCGGGTATTTCCAGGTTACCGCCTTTAGAGAGGGAAAGCAGAAAACGGCAGAGTTTGAGAAAGGTGTTTTAATAAAAGAGCATAAGGAAAAAGCAACCACGGAAGCAAACGGAACCCTGGTCAGCTTTGTTCCCGATGATACCGTTTTCAAAAACTTTCATTTCATACACGAATACATCGACAACCAGCTCTGGAACTATTGTTACCTGAATGCCGGACTTATAATTAACTATAACGGCAAAAGGTATGTAAGTAAAAACGGCTTACTCGATCTGTTACAACGTCGTACAAATGCCGATGAAATTCGTTATCCAATCATTCACCTGAGGGGTGAGGATATCGAGATTGCTATAACCCATAACAATGACTACGGAGAGGACATTTATTCTTTTGTAAACGGGCAATACACCACCCAGGGAGGAACCCACCACCAGGCATTTCGAGAGGCTTTTGTAAAGGTGATCCGCGACTTCTATAAAAAAGATTATGAGGCTGCCGACATTCGCGGAAGCATCTGCGCAGCCATAAGCGTACGGGTACAGGAGCCGGTATTCGAAAGCCAGACCAAGACCAAACTCGGTTCATTAACCGTGTATGAAGGCGGTCCTACCATGCGGAACTTTATGGTCGATTTTATGGGTAAGGAGCTGGATAACTACCTCCATAAAAATCCGCAGACAGCAGATGCCATGCGTCGCCGTATCGAACAAAGCGAACGCGAACGCAAGGAACTCGCAGGCATTAAGAAATTGGCTAACGAGCGCGCAAAAAAGGCCAATCTCCACAACAAAAAACTTCGCGATTGCAAGTTTCACTTTAACGATGAGGTGGAGGGTAAACACAAGGATGAGATCCTTGAAAAGAAGAATCAGACAACCGTGTTTATCACCGAAGGAGACAGCGCCAGCGGATCGATAACTAAAAGCAGGAGGGTAGATACTCAAGCCGTTTTTAGCCTTCGCGGTAAACCATTGAATTGCTTTGGTCTGACCAAAAAAGTGGTATACGAAAACGAGGAGTTTAACCTGCTGCAACATGCCCTGAACATAGAAGATGGACTTGAAGGCTTACGTTACAACAACATTGTAATTGCTACCGACGCGGATGTGGATGGGATGCACATCCGGTTGCTGATGCTGACGTTTTTTCTTCAGTTTTTTCCTGACCTTGTCAAAAACGGTCACGTATACATTCTTGAAACACCGCTCTTTAGGGTACGCGATAAAAAGGAGACCATCTATTGTTACGATGAAAGCGAAAAAGCCGCCGCAGTAAAAAAGATTGGTGCAAAAGCCGAGATCACCCGCTTTAAAGGGTTGGGAGAGATTAGCCCTGAAGAGTTTGGAAAATTTATCGCCGAAGACATCAAGTTGCAGCCGGTTATGTTGTTGCCGGAAACACATATACAACAACTGCTTGAATATTATATGGGAAAAAACACCATGCAGCGACAGGAGTTTATTATCGACAACCTGAAAGTGGAAATTGATATCGCTGAAGATGTAGCAGCTGAAGCATAACGTGGAAGTTCCCTGCACTTGCTGACAAAGCAATATCGGCATAGCAAACTTCAGTTTAGGCTCAGTAACTATTCAGGAACAAAATCTAATTGATAGCATAAATGATACACATCGTTTTTGAAGAAGCGAACAAGGGGGCACTAGAGAAAAGCTTTGAACTTGACACCACTATGGCCGGTGAAGTGGTAATTATCAGGGACGACTACGCAGTAGGACCCATCAACAACATCTATGCGTTGGAAGGGATAGAAAACAGGGCTAACTGGTGGAAAGATGTTCTAACAGGCGGGCCATTCGAGCACCTGGTAGCAGGTGGTTTTAATCACGATCATGATGCCTGCAACGCAGTTTTGGAAAAACTAAGAGCCGATGAAGAGGAAGTGCTTTGGATATGGGCCGCACAAAATAAACACGATGTTTCAGGTTATTACTGGCTGGTGAGTCAATTGAAGGACTTTCAAGGCCGGATATTTATCTTGTACCTGAACAACCTTCCTTTTATAAACGAAAAAGGTAATATTTTCTATCCGACCAGCCTTTTTCAAATCCAACCTAAAGAGTTCGTAAAGGCAAAGAAATTGGCACGTCCGATTACCCTATCAGAATTCGAGATTGACCCCGACGAATGGCAAAAGCTTGGAATCGAAAACAAAGGTGTTCGCCTGCTTGAAGGCGGGAAAAAATTGGCTCAGAAAGGAGATGATTATTATGATGCTGAACTGCTGAACTACATCGGACACGAATGGCTGAAAGTGCAAAAGGTCTTCAACCAATTTTTTTCAAAAGCAAAAGAAACAACGGGTGATGCCTTTCTCTTCGGCCGGGTTAAGGAATTGATCAGGAACGGCAAGATCGTTTCGCAAGGTGATGTCAGGAATCTAAGGGAGTTTGAATTAAAGCTAGCCTCAGAAGTGGAGGTGCCGGTTGAAGGGTAATCAATCGAATGTTAAGGGCTAAACAACCGCAGGCATGTTACGTTGTCTAAATTTGTACAGGGCAGGCCCTAAGATCAGGTGCTTCGTTTACAAAACAGGCTTGTTCAATGATTGTGCCGGCTGGATCACTGGGCGCAAGCATGCAATCGAAAGTAAAGTTGCATTAATGTTCAGTGATAACCTCGATCGGGCCGGGAAAGTGTTTTAGATGATGTTATTTGAAGGATGAGCATCGTATGCTACCGATGAAAGATGGTTTACTAATTATCAATACAAAATGGCTAAGGGTACCTATACCGACCAGGACTTTTTGGAAAATGATCACGGGATAACAGGGCAATACAAAAACTGGTTTCTTGATTATGCTTCCTATGTTATTTTAGAGAGGGCCGTTCCTGCAATGGAAGACGGTCTTAAACCCGTGCAGCGCCGCATACTACATGCGATGAAGGAAATGGATGATGGCAGGTTTAACAAAGTTGCCAACATCATCGGTCAAAGCATGCAATACCATCCGCATGGAGACGCCTCTATTGGAGACGCCCTGGTGAACATGGGTCAAAAAGACCTGCTGATTGAAAGACAGGGAAACTGGGGTGATGTTAACACCGGCGACGCCGCCGCGGCTGCCCGGTACATCGAGGCACGCTTAAGTAAGTTCGCCCTCGAAGTGGCTTTTAATGCCAAAACAACTGAATGGCAGCTCAGTTACGACGGCCGAAAAAACGAGCCGGTAACACTGCCCATGAAATTTCCCTTGTTGCTTGCACAGGGAGCAGACGGTATCGCCGTCGGTTTGTCCACCAAAATACTCCCACACAATTTTTGTGAGCTTATCGACGCTTCCATAAAGTACCTGAAAGGAAGAAAGTTTGAGATCTTCCCCGACTTCCAGACAGCCGGGATGATCGACGTTACCAATTACAATGAGGGTAAACGTGGAGGTAAAGTTCGCGTACGTGCCGTGGTGGAAGAAGTAGATAAAAAAACACTGGTTATTCGAAATGTGCCTTATGGTGTTACCGTATCAACGTTGTGCGATAGCATCGTTAAAGCAAATGAGCAAGGTAAGATCAAGATAAAAAAAGTCACCGATACCACTGCAGCCAATGTTGAGATCAACATTGAACTTGCGCCGGGAATTTCACCCGACATCACCATTGATGCCCTCTATGCCTTTACCGACTGCGAGGTAAGCATTTCGCCAAATGCCTGCGTAATTGAAGGCCAGAAGCCGCGCTTCATGGGCGTAAATGAACTGTTGAAATCTTCTGCCGACAAAACAAAAGATCTGTTGCGCCGCGAGCTGGAAATTAAGCTTGGCGAGCTACAGGACAAGTGGCACTATACCTCACTTGAGAAGATCTTCTTCGAAGAAAAGATTTATAAGGAGCTGGAGAAAAAGCATGAAACCTGGGAGAAAGTAATTGAAGCAATTGATAAAGCGTTCAACCCTTTCAAGAAGAAGCTCAAACGCGATATCACCCGGGAAGACATCATAAAACTTACTGAAAAACCTGTTCGTCGTATTTACAGGCTCGATATCGATGAGCTGAATGCGCAGATCACGGCACTGGAAAATGAGATCAAGCAGGTAAAGCATGACCTGGAACACCTGACCGATTTTGCTGTTGCTTACTATGAAAACCTTCTGAAGAAGTACGGCAAGGGTCGCGAGCGTAAAACAGAAATCAGGGCGTTCGACACCATTACAGCTAAGTCGGTCGCAATCGCCAATACGAAATTATACCTCAACCGTTCAGAGGGATTCATCGGAACCAGCCTTAAAAAAGACGAATTTATTGCCGAGTGTTCCGACCTTGATGACATCATTGTTTTTACCAAGGCAGGCAAGATGAAAGTGGTGCGTGTAGCTGATAAAGTCTTTATCGGCAAAGACATTATTCATGCAGCCATTTTTCAAAAAAATGATGAACGCACCACCTATAACATGATGTATGTTGATGGTGAAAGCGGGGTTACTTACGGTAAGCGGTTTAATGTAACGGGTATTACCCGCGACCGCGAATATGAACTTACAAAAGGCAGTGAAAAAAGCAAGGTCCATTACTTTACTGCCAACCCAAATGGCGAAGCGGAAGTGGTTAAAGTTGTTTTAAGTCCTAACTGTACGGCGCGCCAAAAGGAGTTTGAATACTACTTTGAAGAGCTGGAGATAAAAGGCAGGAGTAGCATGGGCAACCAGGTTACCAAGTACCCGGTTCGCGCAGTCAAATTCAAAGAGGCTGGTAAAAGTACCCTGGCCGGTAGAAAGCTTTGGTTTGATAATAAGTTCGGGCGGCTCAACTCAGAAGAAAAAGGGGAGTACCTCGGCAGCTTTGAAGACGACAAGATTCTGCTGGTATACGATGATGGTTCTTATGAAATAACAGATACCGAACTTACCCAACGCTTCGAACCTGAGAAAATCTGGTTAATCGAAAAGTTTGATCCTGAAAAGGTGATCACCGCCGTTTACTTCGACGCGGATAAACAGCAATACAATATCAAACGCTTCCGCATCGAAACTTCTTCAATGAAAACGAGGTTTCCATTTATTAAAGAGGGTGCAAACAATCGTCTCGAGGCGGTCACCACCGATGAGGATCCCGTACTAAACCTGCACAGTGGTAAGGGTGCACAGGCGAAAACGCAAAAGATTAAAATTGCCGGATTTGTTGAGGTGATGGGTTGGAAAGCAATCGGCAATAAACTTACCGATTACAGCAAAGGCATCGAAATGGATTGGGAAGTCAGGGATGCCGAAGAGAAACCGCAGGGTAAACTCTTTTAGGCAACACTGTATTTACATAGGAGGTTTATTGGCGGCAGGCTTCTTCCTAAACCGCAGTGTAGCATTTTTGATGAAGTTGCTTGATAATGCCAGTTCATACCTTTTTGTGCCCGCATAGATTACACAGATCGCGGTATTTGGTGGAATACTGCCGAGGTTTTCTGCCAACATGCTGATCTCGTTTATCGATGTATCTAGTGCTATCATGGTAGTGAATGCCTGGGCGGTAAGAAGCTTATGCGCAGCAACCAGCTTCCGGTTATGGAACAAAGAAATCGTATCACCGTCGATTTCGCCGTTATCGTATAACGAGAGTTGAAGGCTGTCGGCATCTACTTCTATAATATCGCTTACCTCGAAAGTTCGCTTGTTGAGTTCTGTTACCAACGCGGCTTCCTGCATACGTTGTATAGTGTCTGCAGGCGGTAGCTTAATTCCCGGGTTTGCCGTTAGCGAATCCACTGGTCTGAGTACTGCTACAGGTTCTTCCGGCTCCGGCTCAGGATCTTTAGGTTTGATTACTTGTTTTACGAGCTTGATGTTTATTGCGGGACAGGTAAAACGATAATTTGGCGTTGGGTTAAACTGGCCGCGTAAAGAGGACTCAACCCGGCTTACGGTCAATGTAAAAGATCCTTCCATGGGGCAATCAGCACCATTGATATCGCGTGCCTTGTAATTCAGCACAGGTGTTGCTTTAAGTTCGAGTGTTCTTGTTGCAGGCAGGTACACCCCCGTTATGCGCGCCTGTATAGAATTGCTTTTAAAGAAGTAGTTGAGCGAACCGGTAACCTTATTCCCTTTTTGCACAAGTATCAGTTCGGTAAGATAGCTGTTGTGAGCGCCATTCCGGTTTACATTTCCAACACCGTACCACTCACCAGTTACTTTTTGCGCGCTCGAAGCACCTGAAACCAACAACAAAAAACAGAGACCAAAAACAAATCTGTATTTCAACAATCCAGCGATACAAGTGCTCCACATAGTTCTCAAAAATTTAACTGGGGCAAGTTCCCATAATTATGCCATTTGGCGATCACCCCGTTAATCCCAGGTTGTTACATTCCTGTTATTTCAGGTAACGTTTAATCTCGCGATCAGTCTCTTTTTTCTTGATTGTTTCCCGTTTGTCGTGTACCTTCTTTCCTTTACCAAGACCTATCTCAATTTTAGCCAGGTTTTTGTCGGTAAAGTAAACACGCAACGGAATAATCGTATAGCCCTTATCCTTTAGTTTGTTTTGTATCTTCTTGAGCTCCCTTTTGGTGAGCAACAGTTTACGATCGTGTACTGCAATGTGGTTGTTCGAGGTTCCCAGTCCATATTCCGCTATATACATCCCCCTTAGCCACAATTCATCTTTAAAAAAAAGGCAAAAGCTATCATTGAAACTAACCTTGCCCTCACGTATACTTTTTACCTCCGTGCCCAGCAAAACCATACCTGCATCGAACTTATCCTCGATGAAGTATTCAAAATAGGCTTGCCTGTTTTTAATTTCTTTTGTTCCCATTAATACAAATGCCGGCTTTATTAGCAGCCGGCAAATGTAAAAAATGAAATGGTTCTATCAGTTATTAAATAATATGAGCAGTTGGGTAAGCTTGTCCCTTAGTTTGGTGCGATCAACAATGAAGTCGAGAAACCCGTGTTCAAGTAAAAATTCGCTCCGTTGAAAACCGGGGGGCAGGTCTTTTTTAATGGTCTCTTTTATTACACGCGGGCCCGCGAAACCGATCAGTGCACCCGGCTCTGCTATGTTCAAATCGCCGAGCATGCCAAAGCTTGCTGAAATACCACCAAAGGTCGGATCGGTGAGCAGGGAAATATAAGGCAGTTTGGCATCGCTCAGTTGCGATAACTTTCCACAGGTTTTTGCCAGTTGCATCAGGCTGAACGCGCTTTCCATCATACGCGCACCACCACTTTTGCAGATCACCAGGAACGGCAAATTATTGGCGATACAATAATCAACGGCGCGGCTGAATTTCTCTCCCATAACGCTGCCAAGACTACCACCAATAAATTCAAAATCCATACAGGCAATCACAATGTTGTTGCTGTTTACCGCACCAACCGCTACCCGCATACTATCGGTAAGGTCTGTTTTGGCCCATATGTCTTCGAGCCGTTTTTTATACGGCTTAAGGTCGGTGAACTCTAAAAAATCTTTGCTCCGGATGTTCCCAAAAAGCTCTTCATATTCTTTGTTGTCGAACAACATTTCGTAGTACTCTTCACTGCCAATCCGGTGATGGTAGTTGCACTTTGGGCAAACGTAAAGCGCCTCGCGCAGGTCGGCGCTGGTGCAGATATAATTACATTGGGGGCATTTAACCCATAATCCTTCGGGGGTTTCTTTTTTTTCAGCGGTCGACGTCAGAATTCCCTTCTTCCTCCTGGTAAACCATCGTGGTTTTGCGGCTTCACTTTTTTCTTCAGCTCCTCCGGCCAGGTTAGCCTCTAAGTCCTCTTCCTGTTCTTTTTTCATATGCTGATCTTGGGTAATTGAAGGTAATAATATTTTATTTTGGTACAACAACAGTACCGCGGTATGCCGGTATTGCCACTATAATGTTGTTTTTTTATGGACCAGGCAGAAGTACAACAAGCAACCCCGGTTGCGTCGCACTCTTGTACTGTATAACAAAACGCGGCAAATATAAGCTACAATGAAAGACATTAACGGCATTCTAATTAGAACAATGGAAACAACTAGTACTTGTTCTTTTTCTTCGCCTGCTGTATAAGGTGCAGTGTTTTACCAAGGGTGTCTTTCAGGTGCAACTTCACCAGTTCGCCCATGGTGTTGCAACGTGGAAAACGACGATTTCCCGAATAGTCCTGCAACTCCTGGCGCAGTCTTTCAATTTTCTCATTGGTCGAAATCTGGTCGCGGGTCATAATATTCAGCAGCTCCATAAGCCGGTACCTAGAATCGGCAACCCTGAAAGCCATCATGGTTCTTTCCTCGCTCTGGTACTGTTCAATAGAGTCGCCGTCCAGGTGTTTCATTGCAAGGTCGACAAGCGCAAAATTCTCCTTGAAGTACTGCGGCAGGTAAAGGTTTTTTCGGCCCTCATAAGATTGCTGGTCAAAATCAATTGCCCTGATCCGGTACTGAAAATCTTCGATGTCGGGAGTGATATCAACAACGAAATTATAGCTGCGCATGTCGCCGAGTAAGCGAACAAAACACCGCTCATTAAACTTAACGAATTCCTTTGCAAACCTGATCTTATTGGTAATCGGCTGGTCGAGATATTGCTTGATAAAGATGTCCCCCGGTATGCCCGGAATGTGCTCCTCAACCAGGGTATTGTGCTGCGTAAAATAGGTGATCTTATTTGGCGACAGAATATGTTCCAGTTCGAGTCCGTATATCCTCGAAGCATCGGCAGCTTTTATGTAAAAGTGATCGTAGTTGTCGTTGTACTTATTTACGATCCGGATTCTAAAAGGATTAGAGTTGCCAAAGGCACAATAGTCTATCCTGGCTACGTCGAGGTGTTTGGTAAAGGTGGTATCACCCTCGGTTTTAAGTATAGCATAAATCTTCAGCAGCCCCTCGCGTATGTAGGTCCACTCATTCATATCGTACACCACTTTTTCCCAATGGGTATCCTGGCCGTTTTTATCGAGTAATGGTACGGAATACGTAATTCGCGCCAGGTCGGCATAGGTTACCGGCAGCTGCACCTCTCTTCCATTTTGCTTAAGGTAATTGCGAAGTCGATCGTTTATGGGGTAAGAAGGCTTCTTTTTCGAAGGGGCGTCATTGATCTTGAGAACGGCTGCATTAGGAACTTCTGAAAAACTCATTTTGCGTGCTTGGTGGCTCAATTTAGCGGTTTAGTGTTAATCTGTTCGAGCAGACTTTTGAAATAAGTGCTGGCTTTTACCAGCCTGCTGCCATACCAGCTGAACATCTGCCCATCAACCAGCATAACTGTACTGCCAGGTAATTGTGCCTGCAGTTCGGCAACGTGTTCATTAGAGAAAGGGTAGGGCTCGGTAGATAGAAATACCAGGTCGCATTTGTCCTTGCTAAGCTGGTCAACGGTTATCATGGGGTAACGTTCCTGAGCTGCAAAAATGTTTTGCAAACCGCAACGTTGAAGCATATCATCTATAAACGTATTGCTGCCGACTGCCATCAAAGGCTCCTGCCAGATCAGGTAGGCTGTTCTTATGGGTACATGTTCGGAAAGTAAATGGGGTTCAATTCGCTTTACAGCAGTGTTTTTTACATATTGCTCCAGGTCGTTGAACCCATGTTTGATCGCGGTAATGAGTTCGCCTGCGTTGTGTTCGGTGTTGGTCATTGCGCCTACGGCAGTAATCATGTCGATGGCCTGCTCAAGGGTGCTTACGTCACTTATGTATACAGGAGCAAGCTTTTTGATCTCCTCAACTTCTTCTTTAATGTTTTCTTCCTTATTGCCGATTACAAGGTCGGGTTGCAGATCCTCGACCCGGTCAAGGTGTACCTTTTTTGTTCCGCCAACCCGGGTTTTGGAGTGAAACCATTGTTCGGGATGTACACAAAACTTGGTGATGCCAACAACCTCGCTTTCGAGCCCAAGGTCATGCAACAATTCGGTTTGGGAGGGTACCAGCGAAACAATCCGCCTTGCTGGCTCGGGCAGCTCAAGTTGGCAACTTAGTTGATCAGTAATTGTAAGCATAATGGGAAGTTACGGCCGAATGGCGATAACACAAGAGCCCATGTAAAATCAGGTCAACGGCGGCAGGGGCTCAACGGTATTTATACCAGCTCCCGGTATTGAAAAGCATAACGTTTTCTTCTTCGCCGATCCACTGTTCGTTAAGCAACTTTCTAAAAGCCATATAAGTTGCACTTCCCTCAGGCGACAAGAGGTATCCTTCTTCTGATGCAACCAGCTTTATGCCCTCGAGCAGGTCTTGTTCGCTTACTGTTCTAACGGTTCCCTTGCTTTCTTCAATAACCTGTAGCATAAGATCCGTTGCAAAGGGATAGGGCACTGCCAGGCCAAGCGCCAGTGAGGCTCTAGGCTTAAAATCCTCGATGTTCCTGTGGTGAAAATGGTGCATCATTGGTGCGCAATTTTCAGTTTGCACAATCACCATCCGGGGCAGCTTGCCGGTAAGCCAGCCAACTGCCTGCAGTTCGCGAAACGCCTTCCACATACCGATCAGCCCGGTGCCGCCACCAGTGGGATATATGATTACATCAGGAAGCTCCCAATCCAACTGTTCAGCGATCTCCAAACCAATGGTTTTTTTGCCCTCAAGCCTGTAGGGCTCCTTTAAGGTTGACATGTCAAAGTATCCTTTTTCGGTTGACAACTGCCTTGCAAGCTTGCCACAGGCATCGATTAAGCCGTCGACAAGTATGAGTTCGGCTCCGAATAAGCGGCACTCTTCCTTAAGCGTTTCTGCCGTATGCGCCGGCATAAGAACAGTAGCACCGATGTCGGCCTTTGCACAATAGGCAGCCAATGCCCCTCCGGCATTGCCTGCAGTTGGGATTACGCAATGGTTTATACCCAGCTCTTTTGCTTTTGAAACGGCCATGCTAATCCCCCTGGCTTTAAAAGAGCCCGTTGGATTTGTGCTTTCATCCTTTAAAAGGAGACTATTGATGTTATGTTTTTGGGCGAGTTTAGTAAGCGAAAGGATCTTTGTCCAACCCTCGCCAAGGCTTACCACGTTGTCATCTTCAAAAAGGGGAAGAAAGGCACGGTAGCGCCACATTGAGTCGTCGTTCGTCAGAATATCTGCCTTGGTTATATTAAGATCGTCGAACCGGGTGACCAGTGGTTGGTTGCAACAGGTCGCATAGGATTGTACCTGTTGAATATCATATTCTTTACTACAGTTCGGACATTGCAATACTGCAATTGCGACTGGGTTATTAGCTATCATTAACTAAAGGTAAGACGCACTCATAACCGAACACATGTAAATTGATTATAGGTCATAACTGTTGGTTATAGATAGTTCTTGCAAATGCAATGAAAGCTTTATTTAGCTCATTGATGGATTCTCCCTTGCGTTGGATGAAATAGAAGTGACGGGTAATTTCTAAATTCTGGATTTGCACCTCGGAAAGTTCATTAGCTGCGAGCTCTTTAATGATTGCACGTTGTGGCAGAAAGCCCAGGCAATCAGCTTCAAGCAGGAAATTTTTTAGCGCCTCTGTACCTCCCAGCCGAACTTTTACATTGAGATCGCTGATTTTTATTTTATGTGCCTCGAGGCTTTGGCTGAGTGCCGCAAGAGTGCCACTACCTTTTTCGCGGAGCACCACGGGTATTGCAGGTAGTTCTTTTATGGAGGAAATTTTCTTGTGCGCCAGGCTGCTGCGCGAGTTACAAACGGGCACAACCTTATCGGTAAGAAAAGGCAGGTACTCTACATTTTTGGTGTTGCCGGGGCCTTCAACAATCCCGAGATTTATGTTCTTCTGGAGCAATGCTTCAAGCACCGATTCGGAATTCCGGTTCAACAGGTTGATCTCTACTTCAGGGTACTGCTTATGAAATGCGGAAAGTATACGTGGCAGAATATATAGTGCAACGGTCGTGCTTGCGCCAAGGCGAAGCATTCCTTTTGCCAGCAGTTTATCTTTAAGAAAAGATATCTCGAAATCTACCTGGTCCTGTATGTTTTTTACATCAAGTAAACGTTCGTATAGCAACTTGCCGGTTGGGGTAAGCGCTATTTTTAAACCCTGTCGTTCAAACAGCTTCGACTTGTAATCGTTTTCAAGTGACTGGATGTTTTTGCTGATGGCAGGCTGTGAGAGAAAAAGCACCTGGCTCGCCTTGGTAAAGCTCTTCTGCCGGGCTACTTCAAGAAAAATGAGGTGCTTTGTGCTTAACATAGTTGTTGAGGTTAGCGCGATCGGGGCATTAACCAGGGTACCCACAATTTGGCCGGTAAACAGCCTTGCCGATGCAACAACAGGGGTACAGTGCGACCAACCAATAAATTGGAGGCACGGCGCAACAAAAGCCTCCACAAAGTTCTAAAGCCGGTTCAAAAAAATTGTTGCTTATTTAGCAAGGCTTTGTATGACGTCGTATTTCGTAACGATATGGTAGTTTCCACTTTCATCTTTCGCTACAACCGCGCCGTTGCCTTTGGTGATCAGGCCGCCTAGTCTCTCGATAGGTGTATCAAAGGCAACCAATGGCAGCGGGGGTTCCATTACACTTTCAATTGATGCAGTTTTAATCTCCGGGCTGGTGAATATCTTTTTGAACAAACCACCTTCGCTAACTGCGCCGATCATGCCGGTGCCATTCATTACGGGAATTTGCTCGATGTCGTACTTCTTCATGAGCTCAAATGCATCAGCAACGGTTTCGCCGGCTCCGATTGTAACCAGTCTTTTCGAGGCGCGGCCGCTAACGATATCACGGAATGTTTTTACATCAAGGAAGCCACGCTCCATCATCCACTGGTCGTTGTATAATTTGGCAACGTACCTGCTGCCATGATCGCAGAAGATTACCACAACAAGGTCGTCTTTCTTCAGCTCATCTTTTAACTGCATGAGTCCTTTGAGCGCTGTGCCCGAACTATAGCCCACAAACAAACCTTCTTCGCGTGATATTCGCCTTGCCATTACTGCACCATCTTTGTCGGTAACGCGTTCGAATCGATCTATCACCGACATGTCGTAGTTCTGCGGAACAAAGTCTTCTCCAATTCCTTCCGTTACATAGGGATGCACTTCCTTCATGTCGATCTCACCGGTTTCATGGTATTTCTTCAAAAGGGAACCAAACACGTCGATTGCCCAGACTTTGATTGCAGGATTCTTTTCTTTTAGGTATTTGCCCGCTCCGGTGATGGTGCCGCCTGTTCCGGTAGCTACAACAAGGTGGGTGATCTTTCCCTCTGTTTGCTCCCACAACTCCGGACCGGTTGTTTCGTAATGTGCCAGCCGGTTCGCCAGGTTGTCGTACTGGTTCATATGAAAGGAGTTGGGTGTTTCCTTAGCCAGGCGTTTAGATACCGAGTAATAGCTCCTGGGATCTTCAGGGTCAACGTTGGTAGGGCAAACAATAACCTCGGCGCCAACTGCCTTTAGAATGTCGGCCTTTTCTTTTGATTGTTTATCGGTGGTTGCGAATATGCATTTGTAGCCCTTTACCACTGCAGCAAGTGCCAGGCCCATACCGGTGTTTCCGCTTGTGCCTTCTATGATGGTGCCGCCCGGTTTGATCTTGCCTTCCTTTTCTGCAACTTCCAGCATCTTGAAGGCCATGCGATCCTTGACGGAGTTCCCGGGATTGAAGTATTCCACTTTTGCAAGAACGGTACAAGGAAGTTCCCGGGTGATTTTATTAATTTTTATCAGGGGAGTATTTCCTAATGTTTCAAGGATACTGTTTAACCACATATTCGTAAGACTTTATTCAAAGGTAATGAAATCGCAATGGGGTGATTGCCTTAACAGTAAGGCAGATGGTAAAGTTTATAGAAAGGTAACCGGTGGACCAATATCCAGGGTCGATGAGGTTTTTTGACTGTATTCGCTTCCGGGTTTGCCGACCTGGTACATTAGCCAGCAATTGCTACCCCGGTATGAAGGTTTTTAACAGGTACTAACTTTTAAGCACGGCCAGTGCTTTTTTCACAAATTCGTCGTCGTTGTTCATCACTTCATAATAGCCTTCGTATCTCCAGATCTGCCTCGCCATAAGTGGTGGAATCCGGCGGAACAGGTCTTCGCGATCCTTTGTCGTAACCTTATTGAGATCGATAGAATCACGGGCGGCAAAATCTTTAAGGGCGTTCCATTCAGCATTGGTCGTTTTGAAGCCGGAAGAGAGCTCAAGTGGTGTTTTATAGGAGGTAAACCTGGATTTATTCTGAATATAATAGCTGTAAATAAAATTGCTTAATGTGCCTTTCGTATAAAGCCGGCTTGCTTCGGTGCCCAATGCAGTAGTGTCGTATGGAACAAATATGTCGGGGGTAATTCCGCCGCCACCATAAACGGTTCTTCCTTTTTTTGTTTTAAATGGCTCACTCGTTGCGGTAGAGTCACCCCGTACCACCTCACCATTGTGAAAACGGGTGTAAACTTCTTCTTCGTAGGCGCTGTAGCCTTTATTGTAGGGCTTCTGGATATTTCTGCCCAACGGGGTAAAATAACGTGCGACTGTCAGGCGCAAACCCGAGCCATCCGACAGGCCAAACTGCTCCTGTACCAGGCCCTTGCCAAATGTTCTTCTTCCGATGATGGTTGCCCTGTCCCAATCCTGTAAAGCACCTGAGAGCACTTCGCTGGCGCTTGCTGACGACTCGTCAACCAACATGGTAAGCGCACCGGTTTCGAACAATCCATCACGCTGGCAACGGTATTCGTATTTGGGCACATGGGTTCCCTCAGTATAAACGACTAGCTTATTGCCATCGAGAAACTCGTCGGCAATTTTCACTGCCTGGTTCAAGAGACCGCCGCCGTTACCCCTAAGGTCAACAATCAACTTTTTCATACCGCTGGCCTGCAGTTTTTCCATGGACTGCATAAACTCGCGGTAGGTGAGCTCATTGAACATGTTTATGTGTATAAAACCAGTTTCGGGGGTGATCATATAAGCGACATCAACGGAAGGGGTAGGAATGGTGCCGCGTTTTATGGTAAATGGTTTGAGCCTGCCATCTCTAAAGACAGTCACCTTTACTTCACTTCCGCGCTCTCCACGAAGAAGCTTCCGGATGTTGTCGGGCTTGATTTTCACGCCTGCAATCTTTGAGGTGTCGTTTACAGCGATGATTTTATCACCGACCTGGATGCCTGCAAGATCGGAAGGGCCATTTTTGAGGACATTCAGCACATTAACGGTATCATAAAAAAGCTGGAACTCGACACCGATTCCACTGAAGTTGCCACGGAGCTCGTCGTTGATGTCGGTGAGCCTGGTTGCGGGAATATAAATTGAATGTGGATCGAGCCTGGAAAGCATTTCCTGGATCGCCTTATTACCAAGTGTATCTGTTTTAACCGGGTCAACATATTTCATTTGAATAAGGTCGATCACCTCCTGCATCGGGCTCTTGTTACTCATCTTGAAGAAACCCGGCATGCTTGTGTTTTCCCGGAGCTTGTAACCGATCGTCATTCCCAAAACCATCACAACGGAAAACAACAAGGGCAACCAAACCTGAACTTTTCTATTGACCATACTGTAGGTAGTGCTTATTTAAGGCACGAATTTCACGATTTATGGCGAATAAGCATGTAACGAGCCGTTAATACCATTATGTTTTTAATTAATCAACCGTTTAGCTTCAACAAACTATGATAGCTTACGACTCCCCCCACTTATTGTGGTGCCAATTATACAGCAACCTAAACGGGGGTAAAAAGCTTAGGTGCAGCGAGTGAGGCCAGGATTTCCTGAAAACAAAAAGGTTCCTGTCGCGCGGACAGGAACCCTTAAATATTCAAATAAGATATTATTAGTTGAGAACATACCGGATACCGACGCCCCCAAACTGAGGTTGTAAACCTGCGTTGCCCAGGATGCTAAAACTGGGTTGCCAGTCGAGGCTGAGGTTGATGGGTACGTTTGGGATTTTGAAGTCAAGACCGATTACACCGTCAATACCAAGATCAGTGCGTGTGTTGTTGATGGCTTTGTATTTTGAACCGTATACACCAACATGCGCGCCGGGGCCTACATACCAGGCAAGTCCGCTAACACCTTCAAGCGGGTAATGAAATTCGTATAGACCAATCACCCGTACGCCTTCCCTGAAAAACAGTGCCTGGGCTTCAAGTGCGTTTTTAACCGTAACGAATTTCTTATAGCTGAATGCCACTCCCGAAGATATTTTTACTCCTGCTGCTGTTGCGTATGGAGGTCCTGAAACATCCTGGCTAAATGAGGCAAATGATACCAGCATTGCAAGAGAAAACAACAGCTTTTTCATCGGAAAATGGTTTAGAAATGGTTAGTAGTTATACATGGGCGAAGATGTTTAAAAAGTTATAAATGAAAGGTTAAATTCAATGGCAGGACATCAATCTCCCTAACTTTGCGGCTCTTTATGAAATCTAGAACACTAAGAAAAGATAAGGTAAACATCATCACCCTCGGCTGTAGCAAGAATATGGTTGACAGTGAGGTGTTAAGTGGGCAGCTGCTGGCGAATGATATCTCCGTGGTGCATGAGAGCGCCAAAAAGGATCACAATATTGTTATCGTAAATACCTGTGGTTTTATTGATAAGGCAAAAGAAGAAAGTGTAAACACCATTCTTGAACAGGTTGAGTTGAAGCGCCGTGGACGCCTGGATAAGGTATATGTTACGGGTTGCTTAAGTGAGCGTTACCGAAATAACCTTGAAGCAGAGATCCCCGAGGTGGATGCCTATTTCGGAACAATGGAGCTGCCCCTGATCTTAAAACGATTTGAAGCAAACTACCAGGCTGAGTTGATTGGAGAAAGGTTGCTCAGTACTCCTTCGCACTATGCATACCTGAAAATCAGCGAAGGCTGTAATCGTACCTGCTCATTTTGCGCCATTCCTTTGATGCGTGGGCAGCATACCAGCAAAACAATAGAGCAATTGGTGGCGGAAGCCGAGGGCCTGGTGAAACGTGGGGTAAAAGAAGTCATGCTTATTGCGCAGGAGCTTACTTATTACGGCCTCGACATCTATAAGCGCCGGGAGTTACCCCGGCTTTTACATGCGCTTGCCGATGTTAAAGGACTCGAGTGGATACGCCTGCATTATGCTTATCCCAGCAAGTTTCCGCTTGAGATACTTGATGCTGTTAGGGAGCGGGACAATATCTGCAACTACCTTGATATGCCACTTCAACATGCTTCTAACAACATGTTGAAAGCAATGCGGAGACAAATAACCCGGGAAGAGATGACCGAGTTGATTTATAATATTCGCGAGAAAGTACCGGGTATATGCCTGAGGACAACCCTTATAGCGGGCTTTCCTGGTGAAACGGAGGATGATGTTGAAGAACTTAAGGGGTTCCTGGAAGAGCATCGTTTTGACCGGGTTGGTATATTTTCATATAGTCATGAAGAAGGGACCGGTGCATATAGCCTGGTTGATAACATACCCCAGGAAGTAAAGGAAAGCCGTTGCCAGGAAATCATGGAAGTACAGCAGGAAATCAGCCTTGAGAAAAACCAGGAGAAAGTTGGTAAAGTGTTTAAAGTAATTGTGGATAAGAAGGAAGCAGGGCGCTATCTTGGCAGAACAGAGTTCGACAGCGTTGAAGTGGATAATGAGGTGGTCATTAACACCCCCAAACCCTTACCGATTGGCGACTTTGTTCAGGTTAAAATTACTAAGGCTTTTGATTACGACCTGGAAGGAGATGTGATAGCTTAACATGTGAACTTGTTGTTGGCGCTTGCGCATCCAGCAGGGATCTTTACCACATGGTTATAAATAAAAACAACCAAACTAATCGTCTACTGCAACCATGCCGATAAACTGCGATTACATTGCTTATAAAAGTACCGGCTACTTTTCCAGGATCATAACGGACTATCTCGACGGATCAGAAAACATCAAACCACTTATTGCGCATCCGCCTACAATTGAAGGGATAAGCGCAGCCATTGCCAATCGCATTAATGCACCTTCTCACAGGGAGCTGTTGGTATCAGAACTCAGGCAGCAATATAATGGATTGCCACTCTCGGCGCTGCAACAGGAAAACCTTGCTAAGCTTTCGCAGGATACCACATTCACCATTTGCACAGCACATCAACCCAACATCTTTACGGGTCACCTATACTTCATCTACAAAATTCTTCACACCATTAAGCTTGCGCAGGAGCTTGGCAGGCAGATGCCGCAATACCACTTTGTGCCCTTTTATTATATGGGTAGCGAAGACGCCGATCTTGAAGAACTTGGTCATATTAACCTGAATGGTGAAAAGCTCGAGTGGAAAACAAACCAGACCGGCGCCGTAGGAAGAATGAAAGTTGACAAACACCTTATTGCATTGATCGAAAGAATATATGGTGAATTGGGTGTACTCCCTTTTGGCAATGAATTGTCGGAATTGCTGCGGTCTGCTTACCAGGAAGGTGTTACCATTCAACAAGCAACGCTTGTATTGGTTAACCAGCTGTTTGGCGAATACGGGCTCCTCGTGCTGATCCCGGACAATGCAAACCTGAAAAGGCCATTTAACCCTATTGTAAAACGCGAGTTAACAGCGCAGTTTTCACACCCGTTGGTTGAGTCGACTGCAAAGAAGTTAGGCGAAAACTATAAGGTACAGGCGAGTGGTCGCGATATCAACCTGTTTTATCTTGATGATGGTGCCCGTGACCGGATCGTATTTGAAGAAGGTGTATTCCGGGTGCCCGGCAAGGTTTGGATGACGGAACAGGTGCTCGAAGAGCTGGAGAGCCATCCTGAACGGTTCAGTGCTAATGTAATTCTCAGGGGACTTTTCCAGGAGATGATACTACCCAACATTGCCTTCATCGGGGGTGGTGGTGAAGTTGCCTACTGGCTGGAATTGAAAGCCGTTTTCGATGCTGCAGATGTGCCATACCCCGTTTTGTTGCTCAGGAATTCATTCGTTCTTGTCGACAAAACTTCGCGGGATACGGTCTCGAAACTTGGGTTTTCCTTGCCAGAATTTTTTGCGCCGCAGGACGTTCTCGTCGAAAAACATGTAAGGAGGAGTTCTGGGCTACAACTGTCATTGGAGCAGGAGAGGGAACAGTTTCGGGATAGCTACAAGCATATCCAGGATGTTGCGGCAAAGGTGGATCCAACGTTATTGGCTCACGTTGGGGCGCTGCAAAGTGAGCTTGATAAAAAGTTCATTGCTTTGGAGAAGAAGATGCTACGGGCGGAAAAGCGAAAATTTGAAAGTGCTACAAGGCAAATTCAATGGGTGAAATCGACGTTATTTCCTCGTAACAATTTGCAGGAGCGCGTAGATAACCTGTCGCCATGGTATGCCCGGTATGGCAAACAATTGTTTGATGAATTACTGGCTTGTTCGCAAACAACAGCACAGGAGTTTGGCATTGCGAGGTTAGCCGATTAAGGGATAATTAGCTTTACTTTGAAGAGGCGGGTATTGCCCTTATCGTTATCGGCCACCAGGTGCAAAAGCATGGTGGCACCATTACCTTCCTGGATACAAACACCCTCGATCTTTTGATCTTTAAACGCGGAGTCATGGTCACTGAGTTTAAGCCATCCATTGGGTGTAATGGACCCTGCAGATGTTTTGGTACTGATATCATTTATCCACCCGATGTAACTGTCTCCGATTTCACCGTCGTCATAAGCATTTGTTGTAGCCTCTGTTGAAGCCGTAAAAAAAAGCCGGTCATTATGATCTATTGCAAGCCCGGATATTCCGGCAAATGCTTTTGTATTGCGGGGCAGTTGTACCGCAGCAATATGGAAGGAGACACGGGACTGATTCTTCCAGAAATCGTTGCTGGTAAAAACCAGGTGGTTAACCGGTTGTGCAAGGTTGCCCCGGTTGCTGATGACTAATCCTCCTTTAAGGGCTGTGAGGCCTTCGTAATTGGTTTCTTTGATACCCCGCTTGCGCACCCTTGCATTAAACGTTTTGGTGTGTACGATAGTTCGTTTGGCTGGATCACCAGTTGCATTGCTGATCAGGAGTTTGTTTCGTAGGGCTGTAGAGCCCGAACCTAACATCAGAAGCGACTTGTTTGGGAGAACCGTGGAGGATTCGATGTCGGTTTTCTTACTCTTCTCAATCCTCTTTGTTTTGCTGGTAAACAGTTGTATGGCCGAAAGCTTGTTGTATGCGGTGTCAAGCACCCGGTATTCCGTGGCATCGTCACCAAACAGGTATAGCTTACCCGATGTATACTCTATTGATGAGCCCGAGGGGAAGTCTTCCAGGAGCTTCGCCTCTATCAATGTTAGCGATGGTTGTTGATCAGGCAATTTCTGATTTGTCGAACTCATTAGGCCAGCCATCAGCAACCAATTTATCCAGTTTTTCATATACACCCTGTTGAAGTTCCGCTTTGTATTTATCCAGTTTTTTTGCCAGCGTATCGTTTGAGGTTGCGAGAATTTGCGCAGCAAGAATGCCCGCGTTTTTCGAGCCGTTCAAAGCAACGGTCGCTACCGGTACCCCCGAGGGCATTTGAAGAATTGAAAGAACAGAGTCCCAGCCATCGATACTGTTAGATGATTTAACCGGAACCCCGATTACCGGCAGGCTTGTGATAGAAGCGATCATGCCCGGCAGGTGAGCAGCACCACCTGCACCGGCGATAATCACCTTTAAGCCCCTCGACGAGGCTGATGTGGCGTATTCGATCATCCTTAGTGGTGTGCGATGTGCAGACACTACCGTTAGCTCGAAGTTAACGCCAAAGTGCCTGAGCACGTTTGCAGCCTCCTGCATAACGGGCAGATCACTGTCGCTACCCATAATTATTCCAACCAGTAAAGGTGACTCGTTTTCAAGGTAAGGTTCTGCGGCGCCCAATTGTGTCATATGGAGGTATTTCGATTAGTGATGCGGATTATGGATCTGGGTATAAAGGTATTGGGGAATAAGTTATAGGGTATTAAGGTATAGGGTATTGGGGTATTTGGGTATTGAGGTTTTGGGTTGAGCGTTGTTGGGTTGTTGGTAGATTGTTGTGCGGTGATCAAGTGATTATTGTGACGGCCTCCCTCACGACTTACATTTCACCTTTATCTACCTGGATGCTTTGCACTTTCAACGCCTGCTTAACTTTATTTGCCTGGTAGGGTAGTTCGTGTGTTTCGTTACTCATGATCGTAATATGCCCCATTTTTCTGCCTGGTTTCGTTTTTCGTTTACCATACAGGTGAACAAATGCATTTTCAATTTTAAGTATCTCTGCAAGGCCTTCATAGTGTACATCACCTTCGAAGTTGTCGGCGCCAACAACGTTTACCATACATGAAGGTTTAATGGCTTTTGTATTTCCAAGTGGATAGCCGAGCAGAACACGCCATAACATATCGAACTGGCTGGAAAAATTAGCTTCTATGGTATGATGGCCACTGTTGTGTACCCTGGGCGCAGTTTCGTTAACCCATACATCATCATTCTTATCTACAAACATTTCAATGGCAAAGATTCCTGGGCTGTTGAGCTCCCGCACGACTTTTAAAGCAATGGCTTCTGCTTTCCAACCTACCGTTTCCGGAACGCGGGCGGGGCTTACCTGGTAGTCGAGCAGGTTAAATTGCGGATCCATGACCATCTCTACCACAGGGTATATCGCGGTTTTTCCATGGTCGTCCATGGCAACCATCATTGCGATTTCCTTTTTGATGTCAACCATTTTTTCGAGCACTGATGGCGCATCAAAGCCTTTGGTGAAGTCATTTTGCGTACGCATGACCTGCACCCCGCGGCCATCATAACCTCCCATTCCTACCTTATGCACAGCCGGAAGCATTGCACTATGCAGGTTCAATTCCTGCAGGTGGGTGGTAACCACAAAGTGTGGCGAGGGTATGCCTTTCTCCTGGTAAAATTGCTTCTGAATTATTTTATTGTTAATCGTTTTTATTACAGCCGGCCGGGGATAAACCTTAACCCCTTCAAGCGCTAGTTTTTCGAGTGCTTCAACATTGACCGATTCGATTTCAATGGTAATTGCATCCAATCCCTTTCCAAATCGGTAAACGTCGTCGAAATTCCGGATGTCGCCGTTGGTAAAATGATGACAGAGGTGCGCAGCAGGACATAGGGGATCGTTTTCGAGCACGAAAGTTTCTACAGGATAATTAGCAGCAGCCTGCAACAACATACGACCAAGCTGACCTCCACCGAGAATTCCCACCTTTGGAGGTCTTGATATTTCGGAAGAAGGTTGCCGCTCTGCAACAGCATCAGATGCAGTCGGGTGAGCATTCGTGTTGTCCGGGTAATTGTCGTACATAGTCTGGCATTGGTAAGGGTTGCAATTTGTGAAAATAATGATCAATCGGAGTTTTTTTCTTAGCAAGCAATATCCTCATCCATTTTAAAGATATCCTGCAATGTTTTTTACTCAGCCGACCTCGATATAGGCTTACGCTTATTAAGGACTCAACTTAGGGATAGTTATAGGTTAAGCCGGGGCCTTTGCGAGTGGCTCAGCTGAGTGATCCAGGGGTACGATTGGACTTGCCACAGGGTAAAGATGTTGATCGGGAGTGTCAGGCTGCCATAGTAATTGCAAGCTGGCTTTGTTATTTCTCATGCTACGTTTTTCCGGACGGTTCTCGAAGGGATATCTCATGTTGCTGCCTGCCCAGCTCCATAGGTCAACCACGAACCTTAATTATAGATCCTGTGGAACATTACAGGTTGAATTATAAAGGTTCTGCAGAACGAATGAAGCAGGATACACAAACGGTTTATGTGTGCATACAGCCAAGTAGCTGCTGGCCGTCGGGCTTAACAACGGTAAATGGTGCTTCTTCATGCCAATTTTTTATCTTTAACCCGATGAACGAGCGCAAGCCATACCATATACTTATGAGTACCCTTGCCATGGATTCGTGCCCTGTTGATTGCACAACTGACAACTTTTATTCCATTACCAATCAACATTTCCATGCAAACAGTATCGTCTATACCGCAGAATACTCCCGTTCAAACTGATTTTCTCCCATTACAGGGAACCGACTACGTCGAATTTTATGTTGGCAACGCAAAACAAGCCGCCCACTTCTACAAAACCGCATTCGGTTTTCAAAGCCTGGCGTATGCAGGTCCGGAAACCGGGTTAAAAGATAAGGTGAGTTATGTACTGCGGCAGCACAAACTCACTTTTGTTTTAACCACACCGCTTAGATCTGGTAATGAGATTGCCGACCATATCTACCGGCATGGTGATGGCGTTAAGGTGCTTGCACTAAAGACCGAAGATGCAACCAGTGCATGGGAGGAAACAACAAAGCGTGGCGGAAAAAGTTATCTGGAGCCGGTTAAGCTGACCGACCCGGATGGTGAGGTTACCCTAAGTGGTATACATACCTATGGTGACACGGTACACCTGTTCGTGGAGCGGAAAAAATATAACGGCATTTTTCTGCCGGGGTTTAAAGAATGGAAATCCAACTATAACCCGCCCTCTACCGGCCTCTTATATGTTGACCATTGTGTAGGCAATGTTGGCTGGAACCAAATGAATCCATGGGTTAAGTTTTATGAGAATGTCATGGGTTTTAAGAACATCCTGACATTTGATGACAATGACATATCAACTGAATATTCGGCCTTGATGAGCAAGGTTATGAGCAACGGCAATGGCTTTGTGAAGTTTCCGATTAACGAACCTGCAGAAGGAAAAAAGAAGTCGCAAGTGGAAGAATACCTCGACTTCTATGATGGTGAGGGGGTACAGCACATTGCCGTGGCAACCCAGGATATTGTGGAAACAGTGCGGGACCTGAAAAGTAGGGGTGTTGAATTTTTGAAAATACCGGATAGTTATTATGCAACTGTGCTCGACAGGGTAGGGCATATCGACGAAGATCTGGCACCACTGCAGGAATTGGGTATCCTGATCGACCGCGACGATGAGGGTTACCTGTTGCAGATATTTTCCAAACCGGTTGAAGACCGCCCAACCCTGTTCTTTGAGATCATTCAGCGAAAGGGCGCAAAGAGTTTTGGAAAGGGAAACTTCAAGGCCTTGTTTGAGGCATTAGAAAGGGAGCAGGATGCAAGGGGCAATCTCTGATGTGCATATCTACGGCTGAAAACTTTTTTTTTATACTTTAACGATAAAATAAATTTTTATCCGCAGCGATAAAATATTTTTGGTTCAATGAAAGCCCTGTCGTTAACCATCGCCTTTTTCGTTCTGCTGAATAATGTGCATGCACAGCTGTCTTTTGTTGACGTTCAAAAAAGCTATCCCCGTGTAGCTTCTGCTATTAAAGGCAAAGAAGATACCCTAAAGCGGCAGTTTGCCCTGGCAGGGTTGCCCTGGCCGGTTAAGCAGATGTACATCAGGTCGTTTAAATATGACAGCCAGCTTGAAGTTTGGGTGCGAAATAATAAGGACGAAGCTTTTAAACTTTTTAAAACCTACAAGGTTTGTGCACTGGCGGGTGGAATGGGTCCTAAACGGATGGAGGGTGATTACCAGGTTCCGGAAGGATTTTACTATATCAATGAGTTTAACCCGAGGAGTTCTTACCATCTTTCGTTAGGGCTCAACTATCCCAATGCTTCCGACAAGGTCCTAAGCGACTCGATAAAGCCGGGAGGTGAAATATATATACACGGTAGTTGTCTGACAGTTGGTTGTATACCCATCCAGGATAACCAGATAGAGGAATTGTACATCCTTGCGGCTTATGCAAAAACCCAGGGACAAGATTTTATCCCGGTGCACATTTTTCCAATTCGGTACAATAACAAAAAGAGCCTTGAATACCTTGCACGTACTACAAAACACGACCAGGACTTGCAACGCTTTGCGATAAAGATCAAGGAGGTATACGACATCTTTGAAGAAAAGAAGAAGCTGCCGTTAATTTCAGTAAATAAAAAAGGTGAATACATTGTCTTGTAGGCATGAGACTAACAGGACCATAAACGGGAAGTCTTTATCATATTTCTAATGCCGGTTAACGACCGGCATTCTGATTCTTGGAAACGCCTCCTCACAGATACCAGCATTTCGATCCTAAGAAAACCATTTGCTTCTAACCTCAAGCGCTATGATGCTGTTCCTTAAGCTGATTTATTCTTCAGTTCCTTGCGGCTATTTGGCACGATACACGAATGTATCCGCTTGTCGTTAATTGTAGCTGAAAAGGTGTAGCCAGGAATAAGCACCGGATAAACCGGACGGCGTGGCAAGACTGTTTTTACTGCAGATATGGCGAGAAACTGGTGGCAGCCGGAAGTTTTGAAATTGCCCGGATACAAGATACTATGAGATTACACCTGCGGAAATTGATCCGGGATTTGGAATGCAAACTAATAATGGTCCGGGAGTTGGATAAATCGCAGGGAGTTTGAGACCACTGGTCATTACTTAGGTTAAGGCAGCATTGCTGTAATCACTCGTTCACCTTGCCGGGTAACTGGATAGCCCTGGTTTATCCTTCTTGCTTTTGAGGGGTTCCGGGAACTATTACCGGCAGTTCAGTACCCGGATGACGGTTGAATATATCGCCAAGGTGCATACCGCGATATATGCCCGGGTTATACCTGTTGCCTGTTATAATAATGGTGGCGGTATCCTTAATTACCCGGGTAAATACGGCATTGTTGCCATGCCACCAACCATTATGGTAAACGATCTTGTTGTCCGGTAACATCATCAAACGCCAGCCTAAGCCATAGTTATGAACGGAGGGACGTTCATTACTATATGGCACCAAAGCTTCTTCTAGGGTGCCTTTATTTACGTATCGATTGGTATAAAGCGCCATATCCCAAAGCAGCAAATCACGTGGGGTAGAATAAACATTTTTGTCGCCGTAAATGCAATCCCAGTTTTCTATTCCGATCGCACGGGCCGGGTATAGATAACTGGGCTTATATGACCCGGTATCCGCAATGGAAAATACATAAGTGTCTTTCATGCCCAGTGGTACGAACAGGTTGCTGCGCATGTATTCGGGAAAAGGCTGCGCGGTAACATATTCAACGATGAGCGCCAGCAATGCGAAGTTGGTGTTACAATAATGAAAAGAACGATCCGGGTAATTGTTGATCCCGGGCTTATTACGGATCATTACCTGCAACATGTCGTCGTTTGTTGCAATACGTCCCCGCTTTCTGAAAGCCGTATCCTCCGGCATAAAGTACACGTAATTAGGCAACCCGCTGCGATGATTGAGCAACATCCTTATCGTTATTCCTTTGTACGGGAACTCCGGAAAGTACCTGGTTAGCGAGTCTTCCAACGATAGCTTACCCTCCTCCCACAACTTTAATACTGCCATACCCGTAAATGTTTTTGACACTGATGCTATGTGAAAAGCCGTATTTGGGGTAATGGTGTCTTTAGTTGAGAAGTCGCTGTAGCCTTTATATTCTTCCAAAAGGATTTCACCGTTTTTGGCTATGATGATACTCCCGTTGAAGTTCCCTCTTCCGTAAAGCGAGTCGTACGACTTGTATAAAGCCTCTTTGTAAAACGCCCGCTCAGCAGGTGACAGCTTCCTAAAAAACGATGTGTCTTTTGCTTGTAGCTGCGGCACCGGGGTGGTTGATTTCTGGTTACAACCGACAAAAGATAGCAGAATGAGGATATAGATGAAGTAATTCAATTCAAGGATTTTAAACGCGGCAAAAATAGGGTTCCAATCTCTTCTTAATCAGATTTTTGTTGCTTGTCGAAGAAAAACTATGCCATATTTCCGGTTTTTGCGTGACTGTACAAGCGATTAACAAACTTATGTATCTAATCTCCACGTTAAGCTGAAAAGGAGGCTGATTAAGCATGTGGAACCATATGTTTGAAGTGACAATTGCATGTATATGGCTTAGTTTTTATGCGTTGTGCTTCTAGATTAAATGAGCATAAATGAGCAGATTGATAATTGTTTCAAACAGGTTACCCTTTTCATTAGATACCAGTGGTGATAAGCCAGTGATAAGGCAAAGTTCAGGAGGCCTGGTCAGTGCCCTCCAGAGCTATTTCGAACGCAGCAAGCAGAGTGCAGGAAAGTTCAAGAGCAAACAATGGATTGGCAGTGCAAACTTTTCGCAGGAAGAATGGAACGCGTACAGCAGTACATTAAGTGGGGAAGATTTTTCCATACAACCCATCTTTGTTGACGAGCACGAATATTCTGATTACTATAACGGCTTCTCGAATTCCACCATCTGGCCCTTGTTCCACTACTTCAGTTCATTAACGGAATACCAGTCGGAATATTATGATGCTTATAAAAGCGTAAACGAGCTTTTCGCCCGCGAGATTGCAGCGGTTGTTCAACCTGGCGACGTGGTGTGGATACATGATTATCAACTGATGTTATTGCCGATGTTGTTGCGGCAGCAGGCTCCAGAGATCACGATTGGGTTTTTCCTGCATATTCCATTTCCTTCTTATGAACTGTACCGGTTACTTCCAGCTAGCTGGCGAAAAAACCTACTGCTGGGAATACTTGGTGCCGACCTGATCGGTTTTCATACTTACGATTATGTATCCCACTTTATTCAGTCCGTTAAGATGATTCTAAGGATCGATAATCACTATAATACCATCCAGTTTAACAACAGGTTGATTAAAACAGAACTTTTCCCGATTGGTATCGATTTTGAAAAGTTTCGAGACGCTGTTAAAAACAGCAAGGTAAAAGAGATCAGCAGCGACCTCAGGAAAGTTTATGGCGATAAGAAAATCATATTTTCGGTTGATCGCCTGGATTATACCAAAGGACTCAATTATCGTTTAAAAGGATTCGAGCAATTTCTCACCCGCTACCCGGAATGGCGTGAAAAGGTGATATTTATATTGAACATTATTCCATCGCGCGATGCCATTCCCACCTATGGTGAGCGGAAGAAAATGATCGAGGAGAATATCAGCATGATCAACGGAAAGTTCTCGACCCTTCACTGGCAACCTCTTATTTACAGGTATAATCACCTTGCTTTTGAAGACCTCTGTGCCTTATACCAGACTGCTGAGGTTGCCCTGATTACACCTTTACGAGATGGCATGAACCTCGTTGCTAAAGAATATGTAGCAGCCAGCAACAATGGAGGCGTACTTATTCTTAGTGAGCTGGCGGGCGCAGCAGCCGAACTTAATGAAGCGCTTTTGCTAACACCTACCGATACCGATCAAATGGCCGAGTACCTGGCTACAGCCCTGGAAATGCCGCTTGCAGAACAGAAAAGCCGGATGAAGACTATGCAGGGCAGGCTGCAGGAGTATGATGTTGTTGTTTGGGTAAATGACTTTCTTGATCAACTGGAAGAGATCAAAAATGAACAGCGGAGGGCTAAGGCAAAATTGCTGGATAATGCAACTACGGAAAAAATCCACCGGCATTACCAGGGGGCTAAAAAAAGGTGTTTTCTACTGGACTACGACGGTACTTTGAGCCCTTACACAAAACTGCCATCCGAAGCTGCGCCGGGAAAGCAGGTATTGCAATGCCTGAAAAATTTGAGTGCCGATCCCAAAAATGAAGTTGTGATTATCAGTGGGCGCGATTCCCAAACGCTCGACAAGTGGCTTAGTCATCTTCCCATACATTTTGTGTCGGAACATGGTGTTTTTATCAAGCATAAAAATGGTAAATGGGAAACCCAGACCAAGGTGTCACCGGAGTGGAAGGACAAGATCCGACCCATGTTTCAATCCTATGTGACGCGTTGCGCAGGATCTCTCATTGAAGAAAAGGCAAATACCCTTAGCTGGCACTACCGTAACACACAACCTGATCTCGGTTTTGTGCGTTCAAGGGAACTCCTGAATAACCTGCTTCAACTTACTTCAAATACACCGATCCAGGTAATTGATGGAAATAAGGTTATCGAAGTGCGACTTTCAGGCATGGACAAAGGGATTACTGGTCTCAAGCTTTCTACGCACTTTAATGCCGACTTTATGATCTGTATTGGGGACGACACTACAGATGAGGACATGTTTAAAGCGCTACACAATAAGGCCTACACGATCCGTGTGGGCAGCGAAACTACCGCAGCCGATTATAGCCTTTCGTCACAGGAAGAGGTTATACCTTTTCTCGAAAACCTGATGCAGGAACAACCAAGCCGGAAAAAGCGGTGGTTGTTTTAATCATTCCCGGGTCGCAAAGATTGGTACTGCTTGTAAGGCAGGTGGCCAAGCTGGTCTATCATCATTAACATTGATTTGAGCAATTTCAGTTTCTTAAAATAAGCTGCACACTACCCTGACAACTCAACGCGTACGCTGTTTTATATCGGGTTTGCAGATGTAGGCGGATTAATTTGCAATTAAAAAATCGCTTGATTCTACAAAAAGTCGGAATTGGATATAACAATAACCATCTGAATGCGTTTGTCGTAAGCAATAGGTTCCGCCACAACAGCGAAAAAACCGCCATGCTGCAAATGGGAGGTTTTTTCGTTGATGTAAGAAATAATATATTGCGAATTAATTCAAACGTTCTAATGAAAACCGTTTCACTAACCGCTTTGTTGCTGTCATGCTGCAGCCTGTTTCTTTCCTCCTGTAAAAAATACGATATTGAAACACCACCCCCTGGTCCGGAGACTGAAATGGGCAACGGAAGGATAAGGTCGTTTTCAACCGTAGCCAACGGAAAACCACTAACGATTGGCATTGAGTTAACACCGGCCTCGCTACAGGGACTCAGCACTTCAGGCCATAGTACATATTTGTTAACACTGAGTGATGAGATCAAGCGGCTTACTGCCTTTGACCACATTGTGGTTGATTGGAACCCCAAAGGCCACGCTCCCGATAGCGTTTACGACATTCCACACTTTGATTTTCACTTTTACACCATCAACAATGCTGAACGTTTGGCCATCGGCAGTTGGGAAAAAGACTCAATTGCATTGAAGAAGAATCCCCCGCTGTCTTTCTTGCCACCTCATTATGTGCCTGCAGCCGCCGACCCTGACATGGGCAAGCATTGGGTAGACACCACCGGCCTGGAATTCGATAGGGTAACGTTTACCAAAACGTTCATCTACGGAACCTATAATGGCCGTGTAAACTTTGTGGAACCGATGATTACAAAGGCTTTTATAGACAAAGGAGACGGTTTTGATGATCCCATCCCGCAGCCAACAATTTATTCACCCGTTGAAGCCTGGTATCCGCAAATATATAGCGGCAAGAAAAATGCGGCGGGTAATTATACTGTGACTTTGAGTGATTTCGCGTGGCGGCCTTAATCGACCGATATTGGTAAACACGGGCTCTGCCCTTAGCTGAAAGGCTTGCGGCTTTTCCAAATACAAGCGGTAATGCCAGGGTAACAATTATGATTTCTGCATCTGAGAAGAAGCGCCAACTTTGATGCTTCTTCAAACATCTGTGCATCGACCGTGCTATGCAGATTATTTCCTTACATTTATCCCTTTAGAACATGCACAACCAACAACTGCTGTACTATGGGCTATATGAAATATTTTACCTTTTACAACAAAAAAGACGTATTAGCATTAACAAAGGTCAGGCGTTTTGAGACAAAGGTAGGTGAGCGGGTTCTTGCCCTTTCCGACACCACGAACCTGGAAGAAGCAATTCAAAAGTCAGGTGCTAAGTTTGTCCTGATAGGTATTCCTGAAGACATTGGTGAGAAAGCCAACCACGGTATCGGTGGCACCGATACCGCATGGGAGCCATTCTTAAGTGCATTTCTCAACATCCAAAGCAATGACTTCCTGGAAGGGAGTAATATTCTTGTTCTCGGGCACTACGACTTCAAAGCAATATCCGGTTTAATTGATAGTAATGCGCTAAACGCTGATGAACGTATTGACGCTTACCGGCATGCCGTTAACGAAGTTGATGAAGCAGTTGAGCCCTTAATTAAGCTCATTACCCAACTGGGTAAAATCCCGATTGTTATCGGCGGTGGTCATAATAATGCATATCCCCTTATACGCGGTGCGGCTAAAGGCTTATACAAAAACAACGCGGTGCCTTTGGCATCCATCAATTGCCTTAGCCTTGACGCACAGGCAGATTTCCGGCCGCTTGAAGGCCGACATAGCGGCAATGGCTTCAGCTACGCGGAAGAAGATGGCTACCTTCAGAAGTACTTCATTCTTGGTTTACACGAAAACTACCTGACGCAGAATATCTGGCTTGATATCGTGAACAATCCGTTTATCGACTTTATTACTTACGAAGACATATTCCTGCACGAGAAGAAAACCTTCCTCGAGGCCATTGCACATGCAACTGCCTTTACTGATGATACGGCAACCGGGATCGAAGTAGACCTGAAATGTATTGAAGAATCATTGTGTGGTGCATCAACACCATCCGGGCTCTCGTCCATTCATGCACGCCAGTTTGTTTCGTATGCAGCGGCAGATGTAAAACCGGCATACCTCCACATCTGTGAAGGCGCATCAGCAATGCCTGATGGCAGAAGAAGTGAAACCACCGGTAAACTGATCAGCTACCTGGTGAGTGATTTTGTGAAAGCGCTGGAGTGAGGAAGAAAATTAAAAATTAAAAATTAAAAATTCAAAATGAAAAAAGAGCACAAGATTTTGCAGGTGACTGCATCTTGTGCTCTTTAATTTTTTGCCCTTCAACAAAAGGCTTTCAGCCTATCAACTTATCAACCAATCAACTTATCAGGTATCAACCAATCAACTCTCTCCTCAATACCCAATACCTTAATACCTCAATACCTTAATACCTCAATACCAAACCACTCAACCACTCAACTTATCAACGTATCAACCAATCAACTCTCTCCTCAATACCCAATACCTCAATCCCAAATCCCCTATCATCACAATACCCGCAACCAGATGTTCCTGAAACTAATGGGTTCACTTTTATCGCCATGCGACTGAAGTTTGATGGGTGCTGCACCATGTTTTTTGTAGGCGGGTTTGCCAATGTAAGGTGTGTCGCCTTTTAATTCGTAATTGTTTTGCACAAGCACCCCGTTGTGAAGCGCTGTAATCCTGCCCGGCGACTTTACAGAGCCATCATCATTGAAACGTGGTGCCGTCCAGATGACGCTATAGGTTTGCCATTCACCCGGCTTTTTGCAAGCATTTACCAATGGAGGTGATTGCTTATAAATGCTGCCCGCCTGCCCGTTTACGTAGGTGGTGTTGTTGTAATTATCAAGCACCTGCAGTTCGTAGCCGCCCGCATTACCCGGGAAGGCGGCCAGGAAAATGCCGCTATTGCCACGTGCCTGGCCCGTGCCGGTAATGTTCTCCGGTATCCGGTATTCAATGTGTAGCTGAAAGTCGGTAAACCTCCGTTTTGTTTGTATGTCGCCGGTTTTTTTGTCTACCGTCATCATGCCATTATCCACGATCCACTTTGCTTTTGCCGTGGTATCGTTGCTCATTACCCATTCACCAATGTTTTTTCCGTCGAAAAGAATGATCGCATCAGCGGGCGCATCAAATGGGCCCGAACCCGGCTTAACGATGGGCGGAACAGGGGTATAATATTCGGTGTCTTCAGGTTTTGCCTGTGCAAACAGCCCACTGGTAAACAGCAGGGAAGTCGTAATAGCAAGCAACGCTTTTTTCATAATCTTTTGTATACTTTTTGGTTTATGTACAATGAGAAGCAGGCACGTTAAAGATCGGGTTCTACACAACTTCTAACAGCGTGCAAAAGCAGCTGTTTGATGCATGACCACAAGCCTACACTTTAGGCAGCTTATAACCATTGTGGTACTCTTTCATCAGGTATTCCTTATTTATGCTATTGTCGCTAAACGCATGCTTCGCTGCATCCCACTCCAACTTCTTGCCACTACGGAAAGCAATGTTTCCCAGCTGGGCAACTGTGGCCACGTGTGCACCGGCCTGTATAGAACAATGCAGGTCTTCCATTTTCCTGGACTTGATTACGTTCACGAAATTGATCATGTGCATGTTCAAACCGTTGTCGGATGCTTTTACCAGGGGCTTGCTCACCTTACTGGTACTTTGGCGTTCTTCAATTACTTCCCATCCACCGCGGTTTAAGATCAGTGTGCCATTGTTACCAATGTAGGCAATTCCATGATCGCGGTTATAGGAACCATTATCGATGCCCATTGCGGAGTCCCACACCATATTGAAACCATCAAATTCGTACAGCGTGGTCAGGGTGTCTGGTGTTTCCTCGTAAAGGTCGGGGTAAGCAAAACGACCACCCAATGCAGATACCGATTTTGGTGCAGGCGACTTCATGCCAAGCAATCCATAATCGAGCAAGTGTACACCCCAGTCGGTCATTAGACCGCCAGCATAGTCCCAAAACCAACGAAAGTTAAAGTGGAAGCGGCTGGAATTAAATGGCCGTTTTTTAGCAGGGCCAAGCCAGCTGGCATAATCAACACCAGCAGGTGGTGCACTGTCGGGAACAACGGGCCCTGGTTTCATCCAGCCCTGGTAACACCAGACTTTTACCGTACGTATGTTGCCAAGAACCCCGGTATGAACGTAGTCAACCGCATCCCTGAAGTGCTGCTGGCTTCGTTGCCATTGGCCAGCCTGCACCACCTTATTGTATCGTTGCTGTGCCCTTTCCATTGCACGGCATTCTTCAATTGAGTTGCCAACAGGCTTTTCTACATATACGTCTTTCCCCGCTTCAACAGCGTGGATCATCATGAGCGCATGCCAGTGATCGGGGGTGCCAATGATCACGGCATCAACATCTTTTTGCTCGAGCAGCTTGCGGTAATCACCATAGGTTTTTACCGATGCGGTATTCACCTTCATTTTACCCAGGTCGTTCATCCGTTGATCTATCACCGATTTATCAACATCACATATCGCTACTACGTTAACCCCGGGTATCTTAAGTATGGCCGTTAAATCCGACCAGCCCATACCCTTGGCGCCAATCAGTCCTACATTCAGCTGATCGCTGGGTGCGATACGGTTCTTGAAAATGGCAAATGCTTCATTATTGAAAGCAGAACCCAAAAAGGTGCCTCCAGCTACCAACGAGGCGTTTTGTAAAAATTTCCTACGGTCAAGCATATTGAAGAATTAAATAATTAAATAATTAAAAATGTAAAATGTAAGATGAAAAACATCGATATCGGAATGAAAACGATTACAATTGTCCATTTTTTTAATACAAATTCTCTCTCAAGTTCACATTACCATCCTGGTTTTAAAACTTGAATCCGTATGGTTCGCTTTAAATGAATTTAGCTGTGTCTGGCAGTCAATTCATTATACTCAATTAATTCCTTAAAGGTTAAAGCGAAGCAATCATGGCAAATTCAATGGCAGAACAAAATTGGCGCATAGCATTCCCAACCGTACAAGAGTGCGACGCAACGTTGTCCTATAGAATTCCTGAAGCCGGGTCCATAAAAAATATAATGTACTAAACCGCATGACTCAAAGCTCAACATCATAGTTCATCATTCATCATTCATAGTTCATCATTCCCGCTCATCCCATCGCATACACCACAATGTTCATTGCAAACTTCGTATTATCCTCAGCTAAAAAACGTTTGTTCCTGAAATCGTAATCCCATTCACACCCATAATCTTTATTACTGTACAATACCGCGATCCTGCCATCAATCTCTATTGCCTTCAGGTAATCGTGCACAAGGTCGTCGCCCCAGCCGTTAAGTTCAAAAGATGTGGTCGGCGGTCCTTTTTCAAACGTAAAAAACGACCGGTAAAGCTCATGTGTTTTTGGGATCTTCTTTAGTGCGCCAGCGCCAAATAACGTAGCCATTTGCGTTTCAAAAGATCTTGCAAACAGGCCGTCGATATCATGATTGCAATCATCCACAAACGTAAACCCGCCATTGCGAATATATTTTTTAAAGTAAGCGCTTTCTTTTGAATCGAACTGAACCAGCTTATGCCCGCTGAGGTAGGTGAAAGGTGACTGGAAAAGTTCATCACCCGACAAATCGATTACTCTCTCTTCGAGGTTCACCGGAATGGTCGTGTATTCAATCAGCGAATTCAACACATTTGAAGGCATACGCTGATCGGTGTTCCAGTCGCCCGACCTGTACCTTATTCGTGTAAATGTAAATCTCGGGCGCACCATGTCGATCCTTTTTTATAGCCGAATGTCACCGGCAATTTTTTTCGTTTCTGTTTTTGCCCTAATTTCCTCTTTGGTCAACAACGTAAACGATCCTTAAATATACTGCTTTGGAAATATCAGAAAGTTCGGTTCAACAATTATTGCAGAAGTTAGGGCAACTTGTTCGGGAAATCCAGAAAGTGATTGTTGGGCAGGATGAAGTATTGGAGGAAGTTATCGTTGCCCTACTCGCCGGAGGGCACTGTTTAATTGAGGGGGTTCCCGGCCTTGCTAAAACGTTAATGGTGCGCACTATGGCGCAGGCACTCGATCTTTCGTTTCGCCGCATTCAATTTACCCCTGACCTTATGCCGACCGACATTGTTGGCACAGAGGTGCTTGAAGAGGACCATTCAACAGGCAAAAGGTTCTTCCAGTTTAACAAAGGACCCCTGTTTGGCAACATCATCCTTGCCGATGAAATCAACCGGACACCGCCCAAAACCCAGTCGGCGTTGTTGGAGGCCATGCAGGAGTTTGAGGTTACTTATGGGGGTAAAACTTATCCGCTTGATCGTCCGTTTTTTATTCTGGCTACACAAAACCCGATCGAGCAGGCGGGCACCTATCCATTGCCCGAAGCCCAGCTCGACCGCTTTTTATTGTACATCAGGATTGGTTACCCCACCGAACAGGAAGAAACGGCTATACTCACCAATACCACCGCCAACCGTAAAACCCATGTTGGCCAGGTGTTAAACGCCGGGGAGATACAACAACTGCAGGCACTCGTTCGCGATGTTACCATTAACGACGACCTCGTCATCTATGTGTCCTCGATCATTCGTGCAACACGGCCGGCAACCAGTACCAATGCTTATGTAAAAGAATGGGTGCGATGGGGGGCAGGTCCCCGTGCGGGGCAGGCCCTGATCCTCACCGCAAAAGCACGTGCATTGTTAAAAGGGCGCTATGCTGTTCAAATGGAAGATATCCAGGCAATGGCGCGCCCGGTTTTACGTCATCGCGTACTCATGAATTTTAAAGCGGAGGCGGAAAATATTACCTCCGACGACGTTACTCAAACCCTTTTTAAATCCATCTCAAGGCCAAAAGGCAACCTTGTGTAGCTGATAAACGCCTGCTACCTTGTGAGCTTTTTTTGGTGACCGGCATTTGTCCATCTTGCAACTCCGGTTGCGACGCTCCTTTCAACAGTAAAGCCATATGCAGCAGTAAGAAACCGATATTGTGAACCAGAACCCTTTTACCATATGAGCCGACTGGCCGACCCGAAAACGCTGATGGCAATAAAAGACCTGCCGCTGGCTGCAAAAACCACGGTAGATGGATTTTTGGCGGGCATACACAACAGCAGCGTAAAGGGTATTGGCATGGAGTTCAGCCAATATCGAAGTTATCAGCCAGGCGATGATCTTCGCCGCCTCGACTGGAAGATGTTTGCCCGATCCGACCGTTATTACATCCGTGAGTCAGAAATAGAAACCAGTATATCGGTGCGGCTACTTGTTGATGCAAGCGCATCAATGAACCATACATCGGGGGCTTTTACCAAAATAGAATACGCGCGATACCTCGCAGCTTCTCTCGCTTACCTGGCACAAAGGCAGGGTGATGCAACCGGCTTGTTTGTGTTCCGGCAAGGCGAACTGTTTTCCCTTCCCGCACGCCAGGATCATCAGCACCTTGCCCGCATTTATTACCAGCTGGAACAGATCGATCCACAAGGTGGATTCACCAACCCGGTAGATTATAAAAGCATTTTCTCCGGTATCAACAAAAGAGAGCTGCTCATCTTTATCACCGATTATTACGAGCAGGATGGAGAGATTAGCCGTTTGTTACATGCGTTGGCTTCGAATAAACATGAGATTATTGTCTTTCACCTGCTTGCACCTAACGAAATAAACCTCGATTACAAAGGTTTTAGCACGCTTGAGGACCTTGAAACGGGCAAAACCATTCGTATTGATCCATCACAAAGCAAGCAGCTATACAAGCAGGCTTTAGAGAAATACCTTGCGGATGTACGCGCAGGATTACTGGACAAAAACATTTTTTACCGCTTAATCAATACTGAACACCCGGTGGATGAGGCATTGCGGGACTTTCTTGTGCAACGAAATAAAATCCGGGGCTGACGATGTACTTTCTTCAATCCATATGGTTATTGGCGATTGCAGGCATTATTGTTCCAATTGTCATTCACTTATGGAATGTTAGGTCGGGCAAGGTGCTGAAAGTGGGTAGTATTGCTTTGCTATCCGAGCGTTCACGAGCGCATGCAACCAGCTTTAAGCTTTCAGACCTGCTGCTTCTGATCCTTCGCTGCCTTATTTTGATTGCACTGGCGTTGCTGCTGGCTAAGCCGTATTATTTACAACAAACCAGGCAAACGGCAGAAAAGGGCTGGTTGTTAATCGAAAGGCAGCACATCGGCCGGGCTTACACCATCTATGGATCCACGATAGATTCCCTGATAAACGCCGGTTTTACGTTTCGATATTTCGAACCCGGTTTTCAAAAGGCAGATTGGGAGCAGGTAAAACAGGCAGTCAACGATACCGGCTTAAGGAGCATTTTGAACTACTGGGGGCTGGTGAAATCACTCGACCAGCTGGCACCAGAACGACTTCCGATTTACCTGTTTACCACAAATCGCCTTCAGCACTTTTCCGGCGCAAGGCCGGTTGTTGCCATGAACCTGAACTGGCGGGTATACTCAACCCTGGATACCATACAAACGAGTATTGTCGATGCTTTCAGAACTGCGGCTAACCGGCTGAAAGTTATACAGGAGACCTCATCATCAAAGGCCATAAGTTATCTTGCTGTCGATACGGCTTCCTACGTTAAGGCTATCCATCAGGGCAATGAGGGCCAACCTTATTTAATAACGCAAACCGGCGACAGCATTCCGGTGGCCACCAGTAAGTTAAAGGTGGTTATTTATTCAGGCAAACAAGTCAATGACGGGAGGTACGTTAATGCAGCATTGCGGGCCATTCAGGACTTTACTGAAAGGCCAATATCAATTGCATTCACAACACAGAAGAATGGGGTCCCGGCAGGTGATTGGCTCTTTTGGCTCAGTGATGAAGCACTGCCATCAACATCGCACAAACACATCTTTGTATATGCCGGCGGCAAACCATTGGCTCAGTATTCAACCGGGATTATACCAATGGGATTGCCGATCGCCGCTAATCTTTATCAACAGGTAAATGCACCGGAAACTTTACAACACAACGCAGTTGTGCTCTGGAAGGATGGCTTCGGAAGGCCATTACTCACCAGCGAACAAGGTCAGTCGACAGTTTACCGCTATTACAGTCGCTTTGATCCGGCCTGGAACGATCTCGCTTGGAGCAGCCAATTTCCGGAACTACTTTATCGCTTAATGTTCAACCACGCGGAAGCGGAATTTACCGGCACCGATCTTCGGAGTATAGATCCACTGCAAATTGCCCCGGTTACTAAGCCGGCAAACGTTGCCGCTGCGAAGCCGGAGCTCGCAGAGAAAAAAGATCTGAGCCGCTGGTTTTGGTTGCTTGCATTCCTCTTGTTTATTGCGGAACGCTGGGTATCTCTGCACAACAAAAAAGGAGTCGTCAATGCATGAGTCGCGGGGACAGGAGCTGGTAGCTTCATTTCAAAAACGATGGTCGGCGAAGATCTTATTCGCTTACTTGTTATTGTTTGCTGCTGCACTCATCATGATGATTGGCTTATTCATCCGGTTTGGCACTTCTACTTGGCCAATCGCGCTAATGTTATGCATTACAGCTGTTGCAGCAAAAAGGCATCGCTGGTTTAACCCGGTAAAGCAGGACGAAGTCGTTCGATACCTCAACAGTACGGCCGGCCACTTACAGGAAAGTGCAGCTCTTCTGTTAAAGGCTCCCGGGCAGATGAACCCTCTTGAAAAGCTACAGGCACAAAAGATCTTGCAGGCTCCTGTAACGGTACCTGAACCCCCCGGTCTGAGAAAGCGATTGCAGTTTGGTGCCGGTTTACTTATAGCTGCTGTCGTTGTTGTATTGCTAATGTTATTGGTTGCGCCAAATCAATCCGGGTTTGCTTCGCTGGCACCGCTAGCAGGGCCCAAAGCTGAAACGAAACTTGCCGCGATCAGGTTGGCCCGCATACGGATAAGCCCGCCTGCATACACCCGGAAACCGGCACGCGAGCAAGGGTTATTCAACCTCATTGCTGAAGATGGTGCAACAGTAAGTTGGCAGGTAACCACTACGCTTGCCGTAAATAGTGTGGAGCTCATTTTTAATGATAAGCAGGTATTGCGGTTGAAGCCTTCTACAAAAGACCAAACTGAATGGCAGAGCCATAAAAAGATTACCGCTGCAGGGTTTTACCAGGTCAGGATCAACAACACCCTATCAGAACTGTACAGTATTGAACTTCGCCGCGATCAGCCACCCGCTATTATCGTTCGTTCTCCAAAGCCAACCAGTCTTATTGAATATGGACAACCATCAAGAGCATTGGTGGATGTGTTGCTCACGGATGATTATAGCATTACTGCAGCAGCGATTCATGCTACGATTGCGAGTGGAAGCGGGGAAGCCGTAAAGTTTAAGGAACAACAATTGACCTTTCTAAATTTTACACCCGGAAAGGCAAGATATCAACTGAATAGTCGTATCGATCTCAATCAGATGGGAATGCAGCCGGGCGACGAGCTGTACTTCTATATTTCGGCACGGGACAGTTATGAACAAGAAAAACGTTCTGATATTTTTATCGTTCGGCTGGAAGATACTGCGAGGTTGATGGAGATTGAAGGGCTCGCAAACGGGGTGGACTTGAAACCGGAATTCTTTAGGAGCCAACGCCAGATCATAATCGAAACGGAGCAGTTGCTTAAAGACAGGGATACGATGAGTGCGGCCCTGTTTGCGGCGAAAAGCAATGACCTTGGGGTTGACCAAAAATTATTACGGCTGCGCTATGGCAAGTTCCTGGGCGAAGAAACGGACAACGAGATCGGAGAGGATCATGACCATGAAGGTGAAGAACACGCTGAAGAATTCGGGAACACCGACAAGGTAGTGGAAAGCTATGCCCATAAACACGATATTGCCGAAGATGCTACCTTTTTTGATCCGCAAACAAAAAAGCAACTTAAGGCAACCCTTGGCGAGATGTGGAAGGCCGAACTACAATTGCGCACGATAAAACCCCGTGATGCCCTGCCTTTCGAGTACAGGGCTTTGCGGCTACTCAAAGATCTTCAACAAAAGTCGAGGTCATACGTTGCAAAAACAGGTATAAAAACAACCCCCCTGCAACCAGGAAAGCGACTGACGGGTGAGCTCGCCGACGTAAATCAGCCCGTTTATCGTGGAGAACGGAAGGCGCCAGAAGACAATGCTCTTGTGGTTCGCAAGGCACTTGGTGTATTGGGAGACATTCGACCATCACAAAAGATCAGCGCCGAAAACCTCGGCGTTCTCCAACAGGCAGCAAACAGGTTGTCTGTTTTTGCTGCCAATAAGCCTGCAGTTTTTTTGCCCGGGTATAAAGCCCTGCGCAATGTGCTTGAAGGTAGGTACCAGAACAATGATATCAGGGTTGCCGGCATGGCCTTTCAGCAAATGCTTACCAGCCCGGCTGAACGCCCGCACGCAACTGAGCGAGCCCCGAACATGCGTTTAGGTGACCGTTATTTGATGAACCTAAACCGGAAACATGACTGAATGGTTGTTCATTGCGGTTGCATGTACCATCCTGTTCCTGTGGCTTGCTTACCGGGAATACCGGAGGACAAACCCGCTGTTCAGGTGGGGTCGGATCATAGCGAGCCTTGTAGCATGCGCCTCCTTAGCCCTTCTTGGCATACCACTACGGTACGAACGGAAAATAGTAGAAGAAAAAGCAACGGCAATTGTCTTGACCGGCGGTTTCAATCGCGATAGTGTGGATCGGTTTATACGTGCTCAACAAAACCGACCGCCCATCTACACCACGAGTGATCAGATTGCCGCGGATCCCGATATGGGTGCCACTTTCATTACGGGTGTTCAGGAAATAACGGGTAAAACCATCCATGTGTTTGGCAATGGCTTTTCTGACTTTGAATTGGCCACGTTCAACAATACGCCTTTGAAATATCATCCACCTGGTTCTGTCGAAGGCATGCGGGGGATCAACTGGAACCGTCAGGTTATTGCAGGCAACGAGTTGTTGGTGACTGGCACCTATCACAACCTTAAAAAATTAAAAGTGAACGTCGCGCTTTCCTTATTGGGGCGTACGGTTGACTCGATATCCCTGGATCCAAACCAACCAGGTTTTACACTCAAAACAAAACCTGTTTTTACCGGGCGTAATCAGTATCAACTTACGGTACTTAATGGCAAGGACACACTTGAAAACAATCCTGTACCCATTGAAGTCGTGTCACCAAAACCGTTAAGGGTAATCCTGCTTGCATCGTTTCCCGACTTTGAACATAAGTTTCTCAAGCGGTGGCTCACTGCCAGGGGATACGAAGTGGTCGCAAAAACATCCATAAGTAAAAATAAGTTTCAGACCGATCTCGTGAACTCTTCGATCGCAACGGCCTTTACCCTTAGTGCATCCCTTTTATCAAAGTTCGACCTGTTGATTACCGACCATTCCACACTGGCAGGGCTCAACACCCAATCACAAAATTTAATTCAGCGAATGGTGTTTAGCGATGGACTGGGGATTGTTGTAACAGCCGATAGCATGGGTGGAAGAGGTATGTTTTATAGCGGAATATTTCCAACCCTTTCATATCCGAATACTGCGGCAACGATTAACGCCCGGATCAACAGCACTGATATCAAGTTGCCTTCACTGCCGGCAGCGGGCCATTTACACATCAAACCGGTTGCCGGAACCCGTGCACTGGTTAACGACATGGCAAATCGCACCCTGGTAAACTCGGGCTTATTTGGAAAAGGTAAGATCGTATTTAGTACCCTAGCCAATACCTATGTTTGGTCGCTCGCCGAACAACAGGGGGAGTATAACAGCTTCTGGACAACCATCATAAACGGTGCGCTGCGAGCTTCCCAGGCTGGCGAGAGCTGGGGAACTGCGCCACTACTGCCGGTTGTAAATGAACCCGCGAAGCTTTGCCTCAGAACCGATCAGCCAGGCATTCCAACCGGGGTAACCGGGCAACAATCGGTGTACCTCCGCCAAGATCCAAGCCTGGAATATTCCTGGGAAGGAACCGTTTGGCCGAGAACGGCAGGTTGGCAACAGATTGTAGCGGCAGATGGAACTACCAGGTGGTGGTATGTTTACCCTGAGGGCGCATGGGCGTCGATTAGAGCAGCTGATAAAATATCAGCAACCAAAGCATATGCTTTAAGCCATTCACCTTCAGCACTCGCAAGGCCTGCACCTTCACAGGAGACGGCTGAAGTGAACCCAAAATACTTTCTGATCTTGTTTCTTGCCGCTTGCAGTTTCTTATGGATTGAAAAAAAATTCCTTGCCTCCAAATGAAAAGCGCATAAAAAAGGATAGATTGCCTGTTGCTTAACGGTTTAATTACTGCAAGACATTACCCGAATAATCATTGCCGCTGGACATGATTTGCCATTCTCATCATTAAACTTCATCACCTTAAAAAAGGAAAATATTGAAAAGAAAAGACTTTTTGCAAATGTCTGCTATGGGCCTGGGTGCGTTGGTGATCCCGCGTTCATTTCTGCTGGGTAATCCAATTGATCCATTACAGGCGATAAATGAAGGGATAGATGTTAGTGTAAAAAAGCAACTTGCCGATGCAGCACTATCGGCAGCAAAAGCAAGGGGCGCCACTTATGCTGATGTACGAATAGGCAGGTACCTTAACCAGGTTGTTGCTACCCGCGAAAACAAAGTTCAGGGTGTGGCAAATACGGAGTCGTTTGGTGTTGGTATTCGTGTACTGGCAAATGGCTGCTGGGGGTTTGCGGCTACCAATAATGTAACTACTGCCTCACTCGCTGCCACAGCAGAGCGCGCCGTTGCCGTGGCAGAAGCAAACGCTAAAATCCAGGGAGAGCCGGTTCGACTTGCGCCGCAGAAAGGATATGGCGAGGTAAGTTGGAAACCGCCGATACAAAAAAATGCTTTTGAAGTTCCCGTAAAAGATAAGGTGGACCTCTTGCTTTCAGCAAACGCAATTGCCATGCAGAACGGGGCAAATTTTGTGAACTCCAATATTTTCGCCGTCAACGAGCAAAAGTATTTTGCCTCTACTGACGGGTCGTACATCGACCAGGACATCCACCGGATTTTTCCAACCTTTACGGTTACGAAAATCGACCAGGCAAATGGAAAGTTTGATACCAGGAAAGCCTTGAGCTCACCCATGGGAATGGGTTACGAATACCTTGAACCGCTCGCATCGGCAAAAGTGCCCGGAATAGTTACACGCTATGGTATGCGCTACGATATGCTGGAAGATATAAAGGCGGCAACAGCGGAGGTTGCTCAAAAGAATAAGGCTAAATCAGTGGAGCCCGGCAAATATGACCTCGTACTTGATCCTTCCCATCTATGGTTAACGATTCACGAATCTGTCGGCCATCCTACAGAACTCGACCGGGTGCTAGGCTATGAAGCAAATTATGCCGGCACCAGTTTTCTAACTTTAGACAAATGGCAGGGGAAGAACTTTGCATTCGGAAGTAAACTCGTAAATGTTGTTGCCGATAAAACCCAGGAAGGTTCGCTGGGCGCAGTGGGTTATGACGACGAAGGTGTGCGTTGCAAAACATGGGACCTTATCAAAGACGGGGTACTGGTAAATTACCAGGCCATCCGCGACCAGGCACATATTATCGGCTTAGAAGAGTCGCACGGTTGCTGTTATGCCCAAAGCTGGGCAGATGTACAGTTCCAACGGATGCCAAACGTGAGCCTGCAGCCGGGTAAAGAAAAACGAAGCGTGGATGACCTGATCAAAAATGTAGAGAAAGGAATATATATCATTGGTGATGGTTCTTTTTCGATTGACCAGCAACGGTACAATTTCCAGTTTGGCGGACAAACTTTCTACGAAATCAAAAACGGCAAGATAGCAGGAATGCTCCGGGACGTAGCCTACCAGGCGAATACCCGTGAGTTCTGGAACTCATGCACTGATATCGCTGATAAAAGCGATTATCGTTTGGGTGGTGCGTTTAACGATGGTAAAGGCCAGCCTTCGCAGTCGAATGCGGTTTCTCATGGCAGCGCAACAACCCGTTTCAATGGCGTAAACGTAATTAATACAGCAAGAAAAATATAATTGAACTATGCCGATCTTAAGTACAGAAGAAGCGCAGGCGATACTAAAAAAGGCCTTGTCCTATTCTAAGGCCGATGAATGCACCGTTACCCTTGGGGGTTCAGAGGGTGGTAACATACGATATGCCCGCAATGCTGTTTCAACCGCCGGTGATGTAAGCCAGATGTCACTGGGTGTAACATCATCGTTTGGGAAAAAAAGCGGTTCTGCAACCATAAATGAGTTTGATGATGCCTCATTACAGAAGGTAATCAAAAGGGCCGAGGAGCTTGCGAGTCTTGCACCCGAGAACCCGGAATACATGCCTTTGCTTGGACCACAAACTTACCTGGAGTCTGTTGCCTTTAAACCTGCAACTGCTGCTATGGATCCTGACAAGCGCGCTGACGCCGTTGCAAAAAGCCTGAACGTAGCAAAAGAAGGAAAATTAGAGGCAGCGGGTTTTCTCGAAAACACGGCCGGCTTCAACGCCATGCTAAACTCGAAAGGGTTGTATGGTTATAACAAGAATACTGACGTTTCGTTTTCGGTAACCCTCCGCAACCAGGCAGGCACCGGGTCAGGATATGTAGACAAAAGTTATAACGACGTTGCCAAACTTGACACCCTTGCGCTGACCAGGATCGCTGCTTCAAAAGCAAATGGCTCCGCCGGCGCTAAAGCTATCGAGCCCGGCAAGTATACTGTTATACTTGAGCCGCTTGCTGCCAGTGATATGTTGTCGAACCTGATGAATGGTTTCGACGCGCGAAACGCCGATGAGGGAAGGAGCTTTATGAGCAAGAAGGGTGGGGGTACCCGGCTGGGAGAACAGCTATTCGATCCCAAAGTGACCATTTATTCGGATCCATTAAATGCTGACCTGCCCGGTGCAACATGGAGTCCTGATGGCCGCCCGGTTACTAAAACCGTTTGGGTTGATAAGGGGGTTGTAAAAAAGCTGGCCTATTCACGCTACTGGGCGCAGCAGAAAAACGCAGAAGCATTGCCGCCTGCAAACCGCGTTATCGTTGAGGGAGGTACCGCTTCGTTAGAGAATATGATCAAGAATACCGAGAAGGGTATCCTGGTTACCCGGTTTTGGTATATACGGAACGTAGACCCTCAGACCTTATTATTAACGGGCCTAACACGTGATGGTACATTTTATATTGAAAACGGAAAGATCCAGTTCCCGATTAAAAACTTCAGGTTCAATGAGAGCCCGGTTATTATGCTAAACAATGTTGAGGAGCTCGGAAAGCCGGAAAGAACAGGTAATATGATTGTACCACCGATGAAGATTCGTGATTTTACATTTACCTCCTTGTCAGATGCTGTATAATGTATTTTCGTAATTTTTGTAAGGGGCTATTATCAGCGCCGGGCACGCGGCATTATATTCAAGATTTAAGCGACGGATTAGAGGGAGGATTTAGGGTGCGCAATATGGATCAGGTATTTTGAAGGTGCACCGTTTATTGTTGCCATATTGATACAAGTACAAGTGAGGACACTCGTCCGACGGGCTCATCCGGGCGGGCAACAATGTTCCATGTTTGTTGCAGTTGGTAACCAAGAAGAACAAATAGTAAAGTTTGCACATATTTTCAAGGCGTCGCATACAGGCTGTTTCTTAGATGAAGCAGCCTGTGTTATTATGAGCATATTCTCCATCATTGCCGATTTTGATTCCAACAGTTCGATCGGAAACTCCCGGGTCCAAAGCCGCCGATCTAAGGGCAAAAACAGCATACCTGCGTTCTTGTTATGGTAGTCTGGTACAACCAGCACAATGGTGATTTATCTGCAACAAAGCATAGCATAAAGGTTATTGGTTGATTGATATTAGTATTATAATACATCAGTGGGCCAAGCTTCAGGCGTATTTGCGAAAGAATTATAGCAAACAGCTAATTCAACTTTCAATAGGGTGTTAGTTGGGTGTCAATTACAATATGACGAATGCAACCGATGTACATTTATATTGATGGTGCACCTGGATGGATTAGTGACGGATTAAAATGTTGAAAATAGTAAAATCATCCATCATTATAGTAAAACCTGACATTGTTTAAGGGGTAAATGGTAGCTACTTTTATCTAAGTAAAAATAAACCTGCATTGCGCACTTCAGGGCGGTTTAAATTACTTGCTAACGATACCAATTTGAAACAACTTAATTTCATTTGCTTGCACGATAATCATCATCCTTCGTTGGTTCCTGCTGTCGCTATTATAAACAATAAACGACAATCCGGTTATTCTTATTCTCCAGTAGATCACGCTGATCGTGCGGGCAGGTTCAATGCCGGCCGGTATGGCATTTTGTTGGTGCTTCTTTTTCTCTCCTTATCCTTGTTTTCGCAGAGTGCCGGCACCGACACTACCGGGCAGGCTGCCTACCTGAAGACGATTACTGAACGTGCACAGAAAATTGTAAATACCCTTGGTATCAACGATAGTCGCAAGGCGACCACCGTACGCGATCTTATTGCGGGGCAGTACAAAAACCTGAATGATATTCATACTTCACGCGACAACAGGATCAAAGCATTAAAGGCCGGGACAGCTCTGGACAAAGAAGCTTTGAATTTACAAGTGAAGCAGGTACAGGATGAAGCAAGTGCACAGATTGATAAACTTCATGTTGCTTATCTATCCTCGCTTTCCAGGAATCTAAATCCGGAGCAGGTTGATAAGGTGAAAGACGGAATGACTTATGACGTGGTTCATGTAACTTACAAGGCCACACTCGAAATGATCCCTTCACTGACTGAAGCACAAAAGAAGCAAATTATGTTGTGGCTTGTTGAAGCGCGCGAGCATGCTATGGATGCAGAGTCATCGCAAAAAAAGCATGAGTGGTTTGGCAAGTACAAAGGAAAGATCAATAATTACTTGTCTGCAGCCGGCTATAACCTGACGAAAGAACGCGAGGAGTGGGTTAAGCGTATCAACGCATCCAAGCCCAATACTTCAAATAAATAGTTTCAATTATACCAATGGTGATTTGCCCTCGGTAAATACCCTTTGCTGTTCCGGTATTTGGAATTACTGCCTCACATCTTATACTATAAAAAGTGTCATATGAATCAAAAACGCGCGGGCCGCTCACTCGCATTACTCCTCTTATTTCTGAGCAGTTTCTCCTTATTTGCCCAGGAAAGAACTGTAACGGGGGTAATCACCAACCAGGAAAACCTTGCGCCACTAGAGGGAGTTACCGTAACACTTAAAGGCACAACTAAAAGAACAACCACAAACACTGATGGCCGGTTCACCTTGAGTGTTCCTTCGAACGAGAGCGTTCTCGTAGTGTCGTATGTTGGTTTTTCAGAGCAGGAAGTAAAGGTGGGCAGCAAAACTGGTATCACTGTTTCACTTATCAAGGTCGATAACAAGATGAACGACGTCATCGTTGTTGGTTATGGTACCAAGAGAAGGGTAAATGTTCAGGGTGCAGTTTCAACGATTAAGGCAGCAGATATCGAAGATCTTCCCGTAGCAAACATTGGTTCAGCATTGGTAAACAGGGTGCCGGGCGTAAGTGTAAACTTTCAATCTGGTAAGCCTGGTTCAACCACAGAAATCAACATCAGGAATTCGCAAACGCTTAGTACGTTTTCAGGCCTGACATCTCAACCGCTATATGTTATCGATGGTATCGTTGTTAATCCTACCATTTATAACCAGTCACCAAATCCTGACTTTTTCGAAAACCTCGATGCAAGCCAAATTGAGGATATTACATTTTTGAAAGATGCGTCTGCAGCCATCTATGGTGCCGCAGGTGCAAAAGGTGTTATCCTGATCACCACCAAAAAAGGTAAGATAGGTAAACCACGACTGTCGTATTCCGGCTACCTGGGTACTTCAACCGAAGCGGTTAAACCTCCTAAAACCTTAACTGCTTACGAGCATGCTAAATTTTTGAATGATGGATATGCATTAAATAACCGCCCGATAGTAGAAAGATTTTCTGATGCTGATCTTGCGTTGTTAAGAGAGATGCCCGACAGAACCTGGTATGATGATCTATGGCATTCCGGTAAAGTTCAAAGGCATACCCTTAACGTTTCCGGTGGTTCAGACCGGGTTACCTTTTTTGCAGGTGGCAGTTTTTATAAAGAAACCGGTAACTATGGTGACATCAAGGTTAGCAAGTACAGCTTACGTTCGGGCATGGATGCAAAAATCATAGAAGGACTGACTGCTAACATCAGCGTTTCAACCGACTTCAACGAAGAAAACAGGAATACATTAAAAGGTGCTAACGCCGAAACAGATGACTTATCAATTAGGGCACTTTACCTGACGCCAAAATGGGTACCGCTTACCATCAATGGTCAGCCAACCTTTTGGAACGGTCCGAACCCTCCCGGCAACTGGAACATGCAGGCATTGTTTAATTCCGGTAATTACACCAGGAACCGCTCCCAGGGGTTAAGTGTAAATGCATCGCTTGAGTACAAACCAGCGTTTTTAAAGGGCCTGACTGCGAAAGTGCAGTTCGGAAAACTTAACCGCACGGCAACTGATAAGCAATACTACCCGGCATATACGGTAACCAACTTCGTTCGCAGGGGCCCTACTGCTAATGGTAATACCCTGTATACCGACTCTATTAACGCAACTACGCCTACACAAAGAATTACGAATAATGATCAGTTGTCAGAAGGGTCAACCGTATCTGGCAGCTACCAGTTGATTGGTACCTTAAGCTATGCTCAAAAGATCAGGGATCATGAATTTAGTGTGTTGGTAGGAACAGACCAAAGTGAAGCCGATAGCCGTAACCTATTCCTGACCAAACTGACACAATTGGTTGCAGGTGTCGATGAGTTCTGGGCATGGAGCAACGACTTTGCAAACTACGGTTCCCTTACCGACATCATCCGGAACCCGCAGGCTACACAGTTTGCAAAACGTTCTGGTATCAGCAGGGCTGACTACTCTTTTAAAAACAAATATTTTGTTGAGTTTACCGGTCGTTACGACGCTTCGTCAAACTTTAGTCCTGATAACAGGTGGGGTTTCTTCCCAACTGTGGGAGTGGGTTGGAAAGTAAGTGATGAGAACTTTATGAAAGACTTCGGCTGGTTAACGAATCTAAAGCTGAGGGCTACATATGGTATGGTAGGAGAGGACAGGCTTTCAAACAAAACTTATGTTAGCCGTTTTACACAAACAACCGGTTATCTTTTTGGAAACACTTTCACCAATGGTCTTGATCCCAATATTTACCCCAATCCTGACGCAACCTGGGAAAAGGCAAGAAGCTTCAACTTTGGATTTGACGCTGCAGTGCTCAACAACAAATTAACGATTACTGCTGATTTTTACCAGCGATATACGTTTGATGCATTTGCCCAGCTTGATGCTGCTTCAGTGCCCCTTACTTCAGGCCTTATCAATCCCGTAAAGAATTACGGCAGGCAACTTGCCTGGGGATCTGAATTTGCGGTGGGTTACCGGGATAATTTTAGTCGTGACCTGAACTTTAATGTTGATGTAAACTTTGGCTGGTCGAATGGTCAGCTTTTACAGAACTACTATACCCCGATCAACTTTGGTTTGTTCGGCAGCAATGGTCTTTCAAACCCAATTGGTAAAGACCCACGGACGTATAACGGTAACAACTACGGTTATATCGCAACAGGCATCTTGCGTTCGCAGGAGGAAGTTGATGCACTGCTTTCGAAAAATCCAAACTACCTCATTGGCAACCAAAAGCCACAGGTTGGATTTATGAATTATGAAGACATCAACCGTGATGGAAAAATTGATGATAACGACGTAACTCTTATGTATGGCAGAACAACCCCTGATGCTGCGTTCGGAATTACATTTGGACTTACCTACAAACAATTCAAGCTCCAGACCAACATGAACCTGGTGGTGGGTGGTAAAAGACTTTTCGATAGTGAAGCACGGAAAGTACCAACCATCAACCAGAATGGCCCGGCTTTCTGGAATGACCACTGGACACCGGAAAACCCGGATGCAAAGTATCCAAGAGCTGATGCGCCGCTGATTAGAGAAGCATCTACTTTCTGGGCCGTTAATGGTACAAGTGCAAGGATCAACAACATGGTACTTTCTTACAGCTTACCAAAGGCACTTTCAGAAAGATTTAAAATTCCGAATATGAGGGTGATGTTGAGTGGAACCAACCTTTGGACGCTGATTAACCCACTCAAATACAAAGATCCTTACACCGGCAACTTCGCCAGCTATCCGACATTAAGAACAATTAACCTGGGTTTGAATGTGGGTCTCTAATTCAAAAAACAATAACATGAAGTTTTCAAAATATAAGATACTTTCCGTAACAGCCGCTTTTCTTCTTGGCGGCGCGCTACTCTCATCCTGCAAGAAAGATTTTTTCGAAGTTGCAGATCCCAATGGGTTTGAAGTCGAAGGGTCTTTCGAGGATGTAGGTGCTGTAGGATTATTTCTCAACAGAACTTATGCCCTGGTTATGCCGGGATGGCCAACGCTTGGCGGTATACACAACACTTCCGACGAACTAAACAATGCAAGTACTGCATGGCTTTATGGTCAGCTTACGGAGAATTCCGTAACCGACATCGGAACCAGCGGAACCAGCCTTACTGCAAACAGGTATGCGGATATTCGTCGTTGCAACCAGGCAATAGATGGACTAAACGCTTCCACCAGGCTTACGGAAGATGTAAAAAGGCCGTTAAAGGGCCAGTTCTTCTTCCTCAGAGCTTATACTTATTTTAAGTTGGTAAGACTGTATGGGGGTGTGCCATTGATATTTCATCCCCAGACTCCTGACCAGGAGTTACAGGTGCCGCGATCTAAAACCAGTGAATGTATAGCAGCGATTGCCAGCGACCTTGACTCGGCAACTGCTTATCTGCCTAAAGCCTGGGCCGGTAATGCCGACATTGGGCGTGTTACCCGGGCTGCAGCTTCAGCCGTAAAAGCGAAAACATTATTATACTGGGCAAGTCCTCAATTTAACCCAAGCAATATCGCATCCCGTTGGACAGCAGCTTACGAGGCAAATAAAGTAGCCTACGATATGTGCGTTGCTGATGGTTACGTTTTGCTGTCGAGCTATGCCAACATCTTCCTTACAGAAGATCACAAAGAAATACTACTGGTAAGAAAATACCAGGCCTCTAAAGACCAGGGCCAGAATGTTGAGAACGTTACGCGTCCCGCATCAGAAAGCACCGCAGGTGGTGGCTCAAATCAACCCACATGGAATTTGGTTCAGGCATATCCGATGGCCAACGGCCTTGCTCCAACCGATGCAGGTTCAAATTACGATCCTGTGCACTTTTGGCTCAACCGGGATCCACGTTTCGCAGCTTCCATTTCCTATAATGGCGATGTATGGCCGCTGAGCGGAAAGGCCGGTCGTAAGCAGTGGAGTTATATTGGCATAACCGACGAAGGGTCTATCAACACCGGCTTTTATTTAAAACGTTTTATCAACCCTTCACTTACACCCGCCCAGGCGGTTTACAACTCCAACACTGGTGGTGGCAATGGTATGGACTGGATCGAACTGCGTTTGGCTGAAGTCATCCTAAACCTTGCTGAATGCGCAAATGAAACAGGCAACCTGGCTGAAGCAAAAAGTATGGTTCGGCTCATAAGGGTAAGAGCCGGGATTGTTGCCGGTGCATTTGACTACGGACTGGCTCCTGCAACCAACCAGGCAGCTATGCGGTCGCTTATACTTAGAGAAAGACAAGTAGAGTTTGCGCTGGAAGGCGCCCGGAACTTTGACCTGAGAAGAACCCGCAATCTTGGATTGATCACGGCAAGGGAATCGTACAGGGTACCAACCAAACCGCCTTACTACCCCGGAACAACGCGTACCGGAGCACTACCTACAGATATATTCCTTGAAAGAACGGATGCCTTTGGAATTAAATTAAGGGATACCATCGCAATCAATACTCCTGCAAACTATGACCGCGTATTTGGTCCAGGTGTAATTGCCTCACTGGAAGGCGCGAACAATATCATCTTACCCGACAGGTACTATGTGTACCCACTGCCAACCCTGTTTACCCAAACTCCGGCTATTGCACAAACAAATGGCTGGGCAGGTGGCACATTTGATCCTTATCAATAGTTAGTGATTATAAAAAAAATATTATGCTCAAATTTATAACGGGTACTGTTATCGTTTTCTTCTTCTTTAGTTCATGCGTTAAAACGGTTGACCCTGTAGACAGCAACAATGCAATCGTTGAGCTCACCAGTACTGGCCCTAAATCGGTTACGGGTGATGTAACCGTCAATCCTAAGGACAGCCTTGTTTTTAGCTTTACAATCTCATCAAACAAACAGATGAAGTATGTTAGCATTCAGAAGAACCCCGTTAATCAAACTGCTTTCGTGGTGAGGGATACTTTAAGCGATGCTAATGCAAACACTTATTCTGCTACCAAACGACTAATGGCCGACAGTGCCAATGGCAGTTACCTGTACCGTATCCAGGCACTCGATGCAAGGGGTAATTACATTGGTCACAGGGACATCAATGTAATTGTCAGCCCGGACTTCAACTACTTCACCTACCGGTTTTTGTACGTTCCCGATACCACTGCAAAAACGAATACAACCTATATGTCGGCAGCAACGGGCACTGTATATAGTTATACAACTGGAGCTGCAAATAGTGCGGCGATCGACTTCGGTGTTTATTACGATACTTCAGGCACGGCATCTGCCAGTACAACAGACGACCTGAGGTTCTCCCTCTATTCATTGAGTGCACCACAACCGCAGTTGAGCTATTATGATATCAGCAGCTGGACTAAAAATGTAACGATAATGAAGCGTTCAGCAAGCCCTGGATTTAATACTTTATTGTCTGCTGCTTCAATACGTGCAGCAACAAGTTCAACAGGTGCTGCAAGTTTAACCACTGGTACGAGCACCAAGATCACCCAATTGGTGGCTGGAAACCTCGTGTATTTCAAAACCGCGGCAGGTAAAGTTGGATGTATGCAAATCAATTTCGCGAACGGCACCAGCCCGGCGAAGGACAGTTATATCAATGTTGACGTAAAAATCGAAAAATAGATAAGGCTTTCACTTACCAAAACTACCGTCTTCTAAAACTTACTTGTTGGCGTAAAATCTTTCTAATGAGGTTTAATTTGAAAAGTCTTCTTGCTCTATTTGTATTATCTGGTGTATGCAGTAGCGCATCAGCCCAATATCCTGATGTGCCTAAAGACATCCAGGAGGCCAGCAACGCCATGATGAAAGAGGCCATGCGCAAGTCGGATCTTGCGTGGGCTAAAGCCGTACCGATTATAGAGGCAGAAGCAAAACGTGGCAAACCTTTTATTCCCTGGGCCGGCCGGCCGGTAGATTTACCCCAAGCCGACATCCCTGCTTTTCCGGGAGCTGAAGGTGGTGGCAAATACAGCTTTGGCGGACGTGGCGGAAAGGTGATTGTTGTTACCAACCTTAACGACGAAGGACCCGGATCTTTACGCGACGCATGCGAGCAGGGTGGCGCACGTACCATTGTTTTTAACGTAGCAGGTATTATCCGTATTAAAACGCCATTGATTATTCGTGCACCCTATATTACCATACAGGGGCAATCTGCACCTGGTGACGGGGTATGTGTTGCCGGCGAAACCGTTTGGATAAATACCCATGATGTTATTATCCGCCACATGCGTTTCCGTAGGGGTGAAACGAACGTAGGCAGGAGAGACGATGCGATTGGTGGAAATCCTGTCGGCAACATCATCATCGATCACGTGTCAGCAAGCTGGGGGCTCGATGAAAACATGAGCATGTACAGGCATATGTACAACGACAGTACCGGTAAAACCGAAACCAAGTTGGGCACCGTAAACATCACCATACAAAACTCGATTTTCTCAGAATGTCTTGATACCTGGAACCACTCTTTCGGAAGCACCCTTGGCGGAGAGAATTGTTCTTTCATGCGCAACATATGGGCGGATAATGCTGGCCGCAATCCTTCTATTGGCTGGAACGGGGTTTTCAATTTCGTAAATAATGTTGTGTTTAACTGGGTACATCGGTCCACCGATGGTGGCGATTACACAGCCATGTACAACATCGTAAACAACTACTATAAACCCGGGCCTGCAACCCCGAGAAATGAACCCATTGGTTATCGCATCTTAAAGCCCGAGTCTGGTAGAAGTAAACTTAAATACCAGGTTTATGGCAGGGCATATGTTACCGGCAATATCGTTGACGGCAATGATCGCGTAACAAAGGATAATTGGGATGGAGGGGTACAGGTAGAAGAACTGCCGAATGCAGGACAATACAAAGACAACATAAAGGTTGATAAGCCATTGCCGATGCCCGAGCTTACCATTATGCCTACTATGGAGGCGTATAACCTCGTGCTCTCAAATGCCGGGGCTACACTCCCCAGGCGTGATGATGTAGACAGCAGGATTGTTGAGCAGGTACGTACCGGCAAGATCACTTATAAAGACAATGTGGAACTGCCAACGACCCAGTTCAAACATCGCCGTTTACCCATTGACTCGTATAAGCAGGGCATCATTACCGACATCAAACAGGTTGGTGGTTATCCCGTATACAAGGGCACACCGTATAAAGACAGCGATAACGATGGCATACCAGACGAATGGGAAACCAAACACGGCCTTAATCCTAAGAACGCTGCAGATGCTTCGCAGTACAACAAAGAAGGCTATACCCGTATTGAAGAATACCTGAACAGTGTTGCTGCAAGTGCTGAGAAGATGGTAGCGGTTAGGAAGTAGGTGGGTATTGGGTATTGAGGTATTGAGGATTTTAAATAGTTGATAAGTTGAATAGTTGATAAGTTGACAGGTTAAGTATTGAGGTATCGTTTGAGAGTTGATGGGTTCACAAGTTGACTTGTTGTTTAGTGGTCACGTTGAATGTGCACGAGTTGATTTTGCATTTTACATTTTGCATTTTTAATTGGCTCTTGCGCATTTTGAATTTTGCATTTTTATCGCATGATTATAAAAGTTTCGCTCTTTGTTTTAGCCATTCCATTTTTTGTTTTTCAAACTGCAAAGGCCCAGTATCCAACGATACCGCCGGCGCTGGAAGACTCACAAAAATTAGAGATGGATAGATTTCAAAAGCTTTCTGATGCAGCCTGGGAGAAAGCTTTACCTGCCGTACAGGCAGACGAAAAGAAAGGCAAACCTTTCGTTCCCTGGGCAAAAAAACCTTCCGACTTATTGCAATCCAAAATCCTCGCCTTTCCTGGGGCTGAGGGAGGCGGAGCCTTTAGCTTCGGCGGAAGAGGTGGAAAGGTATATGTGGTTACCAGCCTGGAGGATCGTGGCCCCGGCACATTACGCGAAGCCTGCGAGCAAGGCGGCGCACGTATCGTGGTGTTTAATGTTGCCGGCATCATACAGTTAAAAAGTCCCATAAACATCCGCGCACCTTATATTACAATTGCTGGACAGACTGCACCCGGCGATGGGGTTTGTGTTGCAGGTGAGTCAATGCTGATCGATACCCATGATGTTGTAATTCGTTTTATGCGTTTTCGCCGGGGTGCTACCCATGTAACCCGTCGCGACGACGCCATTGGTGGCAACGGCGTAGGTAACATCATCATTGATCATGTTTCGGCAAGTTGGGGACTCGATGAAAACATGTCGATGTACCGCCACGTTTACGACCGTACCGGCAAAGCAGAAAAACTGCCGACCGTAAACGTTACCATACAGAACTCCATTTTTTCAGAGGCGCTTGATACCTACAACCATTCTTTTGGCAGCACCATTGGTGGACTCAACAGTACGTTTATGCGTAACCTCTGGGCAAACAATATCAGCCGCAATCCATCTATCGGTATGTATGGTGATTTCAGCTTTGCCAATAATGTTGTTTTTAACTGGTGGAACCGATCGGCTGATGGCGGCGACAACAACTCCTTTTACAACTTCATCAACAACTATTATAAGCCCGGACCCATTACACCGCGCGATAAGCCGATAGGCCACAGGATATTGAAACCTGAGTCGGGTCGTTCAAAAAAAGACAGTATTGAATTTGGAAAAGCTTACGTCGCCGGAAACATTGTTGAAGGCAATGATCGCGTAACTAAAGACAACTGGGATGGCGGGGTACAGGTTGCAGATGGACCAGATGCGGGAAAATACAAAGAGAGGATCCGTGTTGATAGGCCCTTGCCCATGGCACCGGTTGAAATCATTTCCGCCCAGGATGCTTACCAATATGTTCTTGAAAATGTTGGTGCCGTATTGCCCCGCCGCGACGGCGTTGACAAACGGATTGTTGAAACCGTTCGTACTGGTAAAGTGAGTTATATTGAAGGTGGTAAAACAAACGTAGGCAGCAAATACATTAAGCGTCGCCTACCCGAAGACTCTTATAAGCAAGGCATCATCACCGATGTTAGCCAGGTGGGTGGTTACCCCGAGTATAAGGGAACACCATACAAAGACAGCGATAACGATGGTATGCCGGATGAATGGGAAACCAGCCACAAGCTTAATCCAAAGAATCCGGCCGATGCTGTTCTGGACCGCGATAAAGATGGATATACCAACATCGAAGAATACATTAACAGCGTAGTCGACCTTCGGATTGTAAAACCAACAACAAGTACAGCTAAACCATAAGCATTTTTATGGACCCGGCATTTGGAATACTATAGAACATTGTTGCGTCGCACTCTTGTACTATTGTATCGCTATTCAGCGAGAGGTGTCATTCGTCGCAACCCTGTTGTCATTCCGACGAAAGTTATTGTCAATCCGACAACGGAGGAATCTCCTCGAGTTGTCATTCCAGCGAGGAGGAGTCCCTTTCGTGACCTTTGTCATGCCGACAAAGGAGGAATCCCATCGTAAACATTCGTCATTCCGACAAACGAAGAACCCCATCCCATGTGATTGCGCCAGTCGCGCTTGCCGGTGAGCTTTCGTTTGAATATGTTTTGTCACTCGCTGCCTAATGAGTCTGCCGTACAAGAGTGCGACGCAACGATGTCTTTTAGCATTCCTGCAGTTGGGTTCAAAGAAATTAAACTATACTTCATTATTCTTGAAAACATCGGTTAACATACTTGTTGTGCTGTGCTTATTGCTTGCCTTTTTTGGCATAAAGGCTATTGCACAACCAAAACCAATTAAGCCACCGCCGCCACTTTCGGAAAAGGCCGGTCGTTTAATCTATACCCCTGACTCACTCGGTAATAGGATTCCCGATTTCTCATATGCCGGGTACAAGGCTTCCAACCAGGCGATCCCAACTGTACCCGTCAAAGTATTTGTTCCCCTTAAAGCAGGTGATGCAACCGTTCGTATACAGGCGGCAATAGACTACGTTGCAAGCCTGCCGGCTGATCAGTCCGGTTTTAAAGGTGCCGTATTACTCGACAAGGGCACATACCAGGTAAATGGCGGATTACAGATTCGTTCATCAGGTGTTGTACTTCGTGGAAGCGGGATGGGAGCGAATGGAACCATTTTGTTTGGTGCCGGCGATGACCGCGAAACGCTCATCACCATTTCAGGTATCGACGATATGCGAAAGGCTGCTGAAGTAAGGATACGCGATCCCTATGTTCCCGTAAATGCAAATAAGTTTCGCGTTGAAGGTTCGGCGATTAAAACAGGCGATAGGGTATTGGTGCACCGCCCCTCAACACAAAAGTGGATAGATGTTTTGGGTACCCGTCATTTTGGTGGTGGTATCGACGCGAGCGGATGGAAACCGGGTCAGCGCGACATTTTCTGGGACCGTGAAGTAACCGCTGTAAACGGGGATGAGCTTACCCTCGACGTGCCCATCACCAATGCACTCGATACGACGTATGGAGGCGGGCTGATTGCTACTTACCAGTGGAATGGCCGTATCAACAACGTGGGTATTGAAAACCTGCGATGCCGCTCTGCATATGATCCCCTCAATCCAAAAGACGAAGCCCATCGCTGGATGGCTATCACAATTAACAACGTTATAGACGGATGGGTTCGACAGGTTGTTTTCGAACACTTTGCAGGTTCTGCCGTATCGCTGCTTGAAGGCGCAAAGCGGGTGACCGTTGAAGATTGCAAATCATTGTCGCCTGTTTCCGAAATTGGCGGCGAGAGGCGCTATACTTTTATTACCCGTGGTCAGCAAACCCTGTTTCAAAGGTGTTACGCGGAAAACGGTTACCACGATTTCTCTGCAGCTTTTTGTACTGCCGGTCCAAATGCATTTGTGCAATGTCATTCGCAGTTGCCTTATAGTTTTAGTGGTGCGATCGACAGCTGGTCAACAGGTCTGTTGTTCGACATCGTAAACGTAGATGGCAATGCGCTTCGTTTTGGCAATCGCGGCCAGGATGCGCAAGGTGCGGGTTGGGCCGCAGCCAACAGTGTATTGTACCAGTGTACTGCCGCTATCATGGAAAGTGTGAAGCCACCAACAGCCAACAACTGGGCCTTTGGTAATTGGGCGCAGTTTACGGGCGACGGCTTTTGGGCAGAGTCGAATGGTGCCATTCAACCGCGCAGTTTGTTTTACGCGCAATTGGCAGAGCGATTAAATCAAAACGTTTCGGACCGCGCTTACATTCTGCCCATGTCTACCGAGGCTTCCAGCAGCCCGCCGGTTAGTGTGGCCATGGAACTAACGGCCATCGCTGCTGATCCACCACTTGTATTGTTCGACTGGATTGACCAGGTAGCAGCGAAGAATAAAATTGTTACAACTAAGCCCGGTACAAAAACAATCGATGAAATTGGATTTGCAAAACCTGCGGCCCTTAAGCCTGTTACACCTATGACCATAGTGAATGGATGGCTTGTTCGTGGCGATAGTGTATTGCACGGGAGAAGACACGAGGTATCCTGGTGGCGGGGCAATGTTCAGGGGGCTTTTGGTCTTCGCGACGCAAGTCCGCACATCACCCGTTTTGTGCCTGGTCGCACAGGCACCGGTCTTACCGATAATTTGGAAGACGTTGTTAACCTGATGAAAAGCCAGAAGGTAGTTGCGCTGGAGCACAACTACGGTTTATGGTACGAGCGCAGGCGCGATGATCATGAACGTATTCGCAGGATGAATGGCGAAGTATGGCCGCCCTTTTATGAACAGCCTTTTGCCCGCAGCGGAAAAGAAACAGCTTGGGATGGACTTAGCAAATACGACCTGACAAAGTACAACAAGTGGTACTGGAGTCGTTTGAAAAAGTTTGCTGACCTCGCAGACCAACAGGGCCAGGTGTTGGTTCACCAGAACTATTTTCAACACAACATTATTGAGGCAGGCGCTCACTACGCCGACTTTCCATGGCGCACTGCAAACAACATTAATAGCACGGCCTTTCCTGAGCCACCACCATATGCAGGCGACAAGCGGATTTTTCTGGCTGCACAATTTTATGATATCAGTAACCCGGCTCGTCGTGAATTGAATAAAGCTTACATCCGTAAGTGTATGGACAATTTTGCCGATAACTCGGGCGTGATCCATCTTACCAGTGCCGAATTCACCGGACCATTTCACTTTGCAAAATTCTGGATCAATACGATCGCTGATTGGGAGAAGGAAAAGAAGAAACATCCATTTATTGGTCTAAGTGCAACAAAAGATGTTCAGGACTCCATCTTAAACGATCCGCAACTTGCACGCACTGTCGACATTATTGATATCCGTTACTGGCACTTCCAGGCAGATGGATCAGCGTATGCACCAAATGGCGGGCAAAACCTTGCACCGCGGCAACATGCACGATTACTCAATCCTAAAAAAACGTCGTTTGATCAGGTTTACCGGGCAGTAAGGGAGTACAGGGATAAATACCCTGGCAAAGCTGTGATTTACTCCGGTGACAGCTACGATACCTATGGCTGGGCCGTATTTATGGCGGGTGGTTCTTTGCCCGCCCTGCCAACCATAAATTACCCCAAATTCTTCTCCAGCGCGGCGACCATGTTACCAATCCATCAGCAAGAAAATGGGGTTAAGATGCTCGCTAACAAAGACGGTGAACATATCGTTTATACAACAGGACAGGCGACTAGTATTGACCTGTCGGGTAAGCCAGGCAGCTTTGTCGTTCGATACATCAACCCGCAAAATGGCAGCGCCATTGGTCATGAACTGGAGGTAAGTGGTGGAAAAACGTTAAGCCTGAACAGCGACACCGGTGGGGCAGCACTTATCTGGATCACAAAGTTCAGATAGAAGCGGTGAGTCCTTTTTCGGAGGTAGGTTTCAAGCAGCGTTATCATCGTCGCTTAATCCGCGGATCCCTATTCACGCTCATGCCAGTCCAGCGAAAAAGTGGCTGGTGTCTACAATGTTTTGAGTCGATTGAGTTGTTCGACTACAACAGATCATTTGCAACACAGATACCAGACAAGACAACCTTAAGTAACTAATCCAGCAACAAATTATCCGGTATGTATTTAAAACGAATTGTTCTTGCACTTATTATACTCAGTAGCCTGAACAGCTATGGGCAGAAAACCGGCAAGCTTTCGATATCACCTGATGGGCGTTATTTTACACAGGCTAATGGAGACCCGTTTTTCTTGCTTGGCGACACCGGTTGGCTGCTTTTTGGAAAACTGAACAGGGAGGAAGCGGCACGTTACCTTGATAACCGTAAGCAAAAAGGCTTTAACATGATCCAGGTGATGGTTCTGCATAGTTTAAACGTGGTTAATGCATACGGCGACTCAGCACTGATCAATAAAAATGTAGCCACGCCAAAAACTACCCTGGGTGCCAGCTTCTCCGACACTGTCCAATACGACTATTGGGACCACGTGGATTATATCGTGAACCTTGCCGAAGAACGCGGGTTGTACATGGGTATGGTCCCTGTTTGGGGCAGCAATGTTAAGAGTGGATGGGTGAGTCAACAGGAAGGTGCAACATATGCTAAGTGGCTCGCGAACCGGTACAAAGACAAGTCAAATATAGTTTGGTTAAATGGTGGCGACATAAAGGGAAGCGACTCGATGAACACCTGGAAAGCGATTGGAACAAACCTGCGTGCGACCGACCCCAATCACCTCATCACTTTTCATCCTTTTGGACGTACCACTTCAAGCGAATGGTTTCATACCGAACCCTGGCTCGACTTCAACATGTTTCAGTCGGGTCATAAAAGCTATGATCTTGATACCGCTGCCGCCGAACATAAGTTTGGTCCGGATAACTATAAGTTCGTGTTGATGGATTACGCCAAAACTCCCATCAAGCCAACCCTCGACGGCGAACCTTCGTATGAAGAGATCCCATATGGACTTCACGATACGACAAAGCCGCGATGGAATGACAATGATGTGAGGCGTTATGGTTACTGGAGCGTTTTTGCAGGTGGAGCCGGTTATACCTATGGGCACAACGCGGTCATGCAGATGCGTAAACCCGGCGAAACTGGTGCTGCTTATGGCTCACGTTTTTACTGGTCCGATGCCATCGATCATCCTGGTGCCGGGCAATTGCAGTACCTAAAAAAACTCATGTTGTCAAAACCTTATTTCGACCGGGTTCCCGACCAGTCGCTGGTAGCCGGTAAGCAGGGCGAAAAGTACCAATACATTGCAGCTACCAGGGGTAAAGATTATGCATTTGTTTATAGCTATACCGGCCGCAACTTCGAAGTAAACCTGGGTAAAACCGGTGGTAGTAAAGTAAAGGCCTCCTGGTATAACCCCCGCAACGGCACCTCCCAGCCCATCGGTCGTTTCGATAATAAGGGCACTAAGCAATTTGACCCACCAGGGGTAGAGAAGGAAGGGAACGATTGGGTGCTGGTGTTGGAGAAGTAGTGATGAGATATGAACGATGAGAGATGACGCCAAGATATGAGTGATGAGATATGAGTGATGAGACGTAAATTTTTAATGTCGTGACTATGGTTCAGCCTGTTGAATTTGGAGAAGATGGTTACCTAGCTGTAGTGTTGGTTTCAAAGTTCTAATCAATAATTATTACCGAAGAAAGATGCCGGAGAAGAGCATTTTGAAAGACAAAAGTTTCAATTTCGCGATTAGAGTAATCAACCTTTACAAGTACCTTACGGAAGTGAAAAAAGAGTTTGTGATGAGTAAACAATTGCTGCGAAGTGGAACAGCAATTGGTGCATTAATTCGTGAAGCGCAAAATGGTGAAAGCAAAATGGATTTTGTGCATAAACTCGCCATCGCCCAAAAGGAATGCGACGAAAGTTTATATTGGTTGGAGCTGTTACATCAAACCCAATTCTTAAGCGAATCAGAGTTTCAGAGTATTCACTCGGAAGCAGAAAACATTTTGCGAATGATTAAAAGTTCAATAATTACTGTGAAACAAAATCTGAAGAAATAACACTATTTAAATATACAACACGATCCACAAATGCTATGAAGTTAGAACACGAGAACTCATCTCTAATTACCAATAACATCTATTAACAAGCCAGCGAGTAGAGACTTCACAACATTGCGTCTCATCTCCCATAACTCATATCTATTAACTAAGGAAGCGAGTGGAGACCTGACAACATTGCGTCTCATCTCTCATATCCCATAACTCATATCTCTTTACATCCCATCACTCATCTTTTTTTACACAACAAACAGTAAATATTTTACACGCTTGCGTCTCATCACTCATCTCTCATATCTCATCGTTCTCTTCGCCTCGTGCAGCGTAGGTAAAAACGTCTACCTCTTCACCTCTTTTCACGAACCGGCAACAGCAGGCCTTCGCATGTTGTACAGCCACGACGGATACAAGTGGAACGACTTTGATACGGTATTCATTCGTCCGCAGATAGGGGATAAGGTGATGCGTGATCCTTCGATTGTTCAGGGGCCGGATGGCAACTATCATTTTGTTTGGACCTTAGCATGGAAGGGCAACAAGGGTTTTGGTTATGCTTCATCAAAGGACCTCATCAACTGGTCAGAACAACGTGCCATTGATGTGATGGCCAACGAATCAACGGCAGTTAATGTTTGGGCGCCCGAATTGTTTTACGACGATGAGCGCGAGCAGTTCATCATCATATGGGCTACAACCATCCCGAAGCGGTTTCCCCGCGGAATCGAAGAAGAAGACAATAACCACCGGATGTATTATGTTACCACGAAAGATTTTAAAACTTTTAGTGATACCAAACTGTTTTTGGACCCGGGCTTTAGCGTGATCGACTGTGTGATTGTAAAAAGAGGAAAAGAAGATTATGTACTTGTGCTGAAAGACAATACCCGCCCCGCACGAAACATCAAAATCGCTTTCAGCAAACATCCACTTGGACCATTCACAAAGCCCTCTGAAGCGTTTACACCGCTGTTTACCGAAGGGCCGGCTGTTGCAAAAGTAAAAGATGGTTACCTGGTGTATTACGATCAATACCGTGAAAAGATCTACGGCGCGCAACGAACAAGCGACTTCATCAACTTCACCGACGCAACAAAAATCGTAAGTGTACCAGAGGGCCATAAACATGGTACGATCTTCAAAGCCGATAAGAAGCGGTTGAAAGCCTTACTTCGATATAGCGGGAAGTAGCCAATAGCACACGGATACCGCGGATGGAAAAGGATTAGGTTAAGGAGAGTGATTAAACCTGTCGCTTGAAATATCAAAAATAATTCCGTACCATCAGTGTCGCCCGTGTTCCATAGTATAAATTCGATAAAAATAACGATATGCCCCACAACAGCGCATCCAGAAGACAATTCATAAAGAACACCTCCGCAACGGGGCTTTCCATGCTCGCCATTCCTGCACTGGTATCATCGGTTTTTGCCGCGCAGGGACTTAAGAAAAAAGTCACCATTGCGCAAGACGACATTATTCTTTTCCAGGGCGACTCGATCACCGACGCCGGCAGAAAAAAAGATGAGCTAAACCCCAACAATCCCGGCGCTTTGGGTTCCGGCTATGCAATGATTGCCGGTTCAACCCTTTTGTTTCAGCATGCCGGAAAAAACCTTAAAGTTTTCAACAAAGGCATCAGCGGAAATAAAGTGTACCAGCTCGCCGAACGTTGGGAAAAAGACTGCCTTGCACTGAACCCTGATGTACTCAGCATAATGATTGGCGTGAACGATTTTTGGCATACACTAACCAACAATTATAAGGGCACGGTTAAAACGTACTCAGATGATCTGACGAAACTGCTCGACAGCACAAAACAAAAATTACCCGACCTGAAACTGATCATCGGCGAGCCATTCGCAGTTACAGGAGTAAAAGCAGTTGACGACAAATGGTTTCCGGCGTTCAACGATTACCGTGCCTCAGCAAAGGAAGTCGCCACCAAATTTGGAGCAGTATGGGTGCCATACCAAAGCATATTCGATAAGGCACAAAGAACAGCTCCGGGCGTTTACTGGACCGGTGATGGTGTTCATCCTACACTCGCGGGCTCACACCTGATGGCACATGCCTGGCTGGAAGCGGTCAAGTAATGCAAAATGCAAAATGTAAAATGCAAAATTAAAGCCTCCCTGAAAACTGCCTTTCTAATTTCAGCTGAGATCCGCTAATCCGCCATTCGTAATTCGCTAATCCGTAATCCACGAATTCGCCGTTCTCTCTGCGCAATCTTGGCTTCTCTCGTTCTCTGCGGTGAATGGTTTTAATCCGCCAATCCGTAATCCGCGAATTCGTATATCATTATGAATATATCCCGAATATCCTTGTTAGTTTTTTGCTGCCTTTCGAAAGTCATGGCACAGGACACCGTACGTTATGTTGGCAATACGTTAGTAAATGTCGATTACCACCATGGCCAACTCGCGCCGGTTGTTGGTGTACACAACATACAGGTTTTTCGCGCCAACCGCGAGCACCCCGAATGGGCCGGTGGTTTTAACTGGACCTATAACCACGCACCAATGCTCGCTTATTGGAACAACCAATTTTACCTGGAGTTCTTAAGCAACCCGATCGGCGAACACCAGCCACCCGGTCAAACGTTTTTGCTCACGTCAAAAGACGGTTACACCTGGTCAAAGCCAAGTGCGGTATTTCCACCCTACAAAATTCCCGACGGTACACGAAAGGAAGGTCGTACCGAAGTGGCAAAAGACCTTTATTCGGTAAACCACCAGCGTATGGGTTTTTATGTTTCTAAAAAGAACAGGTTGATGGTGCTTGCATACCATGGCGTCGTACTCGGACCAGGTGATGATCCAAACGATGGTAAGGGTGTAGGAAGGGTCATCCGCGAAGTGTACAAAGATGGTACTTATGGTCCCATCCACTTCATCCGCCACAATAAAGGCTGGACAGAAAAAAATACTTCCCATCCATTTTACAAGTCCAGCAAAGACAAAGGTTTTGTCGAAGCCTGCGAAGAGCTACTTGCTAATCCGCTCATGACCCAACAGTGGGTTGAGGAAGCTGATCGCGATGATCCGTTAATCAGTTTGAAAAAAGATTATAAGGCGCTCAGCTACTATCACCTGAACGACGGAAGGGTTGTGGGCCTGTGGAAAAATGCACTCACTGCAATAAGTAGCGACAATGGTAAAACCTGGCCGGCAAATGCCGTTCGGGCGCCAAAATTTGTTAACAGCAATGCAAAGATCTGGGGACAGAAAACATCTGACGGCAAGTTTGCAACAGTTTACAACCCGTCGGAATTCAGGTGGCCGCTTGCATTGTCAATAAGCAGCAACGGGCTCAATTTCGATCGGCTGTTATTGGTAAACGGCGAGATCTCTACCATGCGTTATGGTGGTGCATATAAGTCATACGGTCCGCAATATGTTCGTGGAATCAACGAAGGAAACGGAACACCACCCGATGGCAATATGTGGGTAACCTATAGCATGAATAAAGAAGACATGTGGGTATCGAAGATACCCATCCCGGTAACTGAAAAAGTGACGGCAGATGTACAGGAAGATTTTAATACAATGCCTGCAGGCAACGAATTACGATACTGGAACTATAACAGTGGTTTATGGACACCTGTTGCAATCGGCCAAACCAACGCCGGCACAAAGGCGCTTACGTTGCAGGATTGGGACCCCTTTGATTATGCAAAGGCCGAAAGGGTTATTCCTGCGGCAAAAACAATGAGTGCCGAGTTTACGCTTATACCACAGCAAAATGATCACGGCCAACTCGCTATCGAGTTCCAGGACGCTAAAGGAACTGCGGGCGTAAGACTTACTTTCGACTCTGCCGGAAACCTGCATACCAAAGCAGGTTATCGCAATCGCAACCTGATGAAGTATACTGCGGGTGAGCAATACAACTTCAGGATCGACCTGAATACCGAGACTCGTTTTTATAACATTACGGTTAACGGAAAGGCACTACCGGCAGGGCTGTTTTTTGCCCCGCTTGATAAAATTGAACGCATTGTATTTCGTACTGGCGAGGTGCGTCGCTTTCCTGATGCCGATACCCCAACCGACCAGAATTACGACCTGCCAAAGGGCGGTGAACAGGCAAAGAAAGCGGGTTATTACATCACCTCGTTGAAAACAAAATCGCAATAAGTATTGGCCTGGCCGTTTTCACTAGTCCTACGGGTTCGTTAATCCCGTTTATTTCAAAGATTCTTTTTGGACCCAGCCGAAGTGACTCTATTTAACATCCTTGCCCGCCCGGCTGCGCCAGTCGGACGGGCGTCGCACTCTTGTACAACATCTTTTCATTGCAGCTTATCCTCCTGATCCTGTGCTATGTTCCACTTCGATAACTTGTGTTCCCTGGCTGTTTCCAGATACTTGCCTCACCCATTATTTAGGCAAGTGGTGTGCCTGATCGTTATCGTTCATTGTTTAACATTACCCGCATTTGCTGAGGTAATATTACCAAAAGTACTTGGGCACAACATGGTGCTCCAGCAAAACAAACCGCTACCAATTTGGGGAAATGCCCAACCGGGAGAAAAGGTATCGGTCAGCTTTGCCAATCAATCCAGGTCTGTGATTACTGGTGGAACAGGCAAATGGCTTGTTACACTTGATCCATTAACCGCATCCGAACAACCTCGCGAATTCATCATCAAAGGCAACAATACCATCACGCTAAAGAATGTATTGGTAGGGGAAGTTTGGTTGGCTTCAGGTCAGTCGAATATGGAATACACGATGCGGAAAAACAGCAAGGTGGTTACTACTGATAGCGCGAACTTAAACTCACCAGTAAATGAATTACAACGGGCGAATAATGCATCCATCCGCATATTCCTGGTCACCAGTAAAAATCTGCGGAAGCCCGACTCCACACACAGTGGCTGGAGTACTGCACGTGACTCGGCGCTGAGATCTTTTTCCGCTGTTGCTTACTTTTTCGCCAAAGAACTGTACGACAAGCTGCATGTGCCAATTGGCATGATTTCTTCGGCAATACCAGGCAGTGCGATAGAGCCATGGTTACCGGGAACACCTCAAACTTACGGAAGTAAAGCCATCCAACTTGATGAAAGTAATCCCGGTAAATTCTATACTACAATGGTTGGTCCCTTGGCGCCTTATGCCATCAAGGGGTTCCTGTGGTACCAGGGTGAAACCAATTGTTTTCAAAACGAAACTACCGAATACAGGCAGAAGTTAGCAGCACTGATTTGGGGTTGGCGCAAGCAATGGACAGATGAAAAGTTGCCTTTTTATTACGTACAGATAGCGCCATTTTATTACTCGAAAAGCGCAGGCAAATACCCGCTTACAAAAGAAACCCTTCCAAAGTTTTGGGAGGCCCAGGCCCTGGTAATGCAGCTACCAAATACAGGAATGGCTGTCATCACCGGTACTGTAAAAAATCCTGAAGATCTTCATCCCGGAACCAAGTGGGAGGTGGGGCGAAGACTTGCACAATGGCCGCTAGCAAAAGATTACAATATAAACGTCGTCCCTTCAGGACCCATATTCAGGAGCAAAAAGCTTGCAGGCAATACCCTTGAGCTTTCATTTGACTATGTTGGCCAGGGCCTGGTTTCTAAAGATCGATTACCCTTAACCCACTTTGTTGTTGCAGGTGCCGACAAAAGGTTTGTTCCGGCAACGGCCTTCATCAAAGGAGATAAAGTAATTGTTTCCGCAGAAGGTGTGTCACGGCCGATGGAAGTTCGTTTTGCATGGGACGAAACAGCCGATCCAAATTTCTCCAACAAAGATGGTTTACCGGCAATGCCTTTCCGCACTGATGGGGTACCTACGGCTAGTTTCAAATAAGCTAAATCTGTGCTACTGGCAGGTGTACGCTTTACAATAACCTATTCTGATTTGAAATCACAACTACTTATACTTTTTCTATTTGTCGTTATTACCGGCACCGCGCAAAAAACCCAAATACAGTATTTGTCGGGTACGGGCGAAGACAATACCGTACAATGGGATTTTTACTGCACCGATGGTCGAAACTCCGGTAAATGGACAACCATACCGGTACCCTCCAACTGGGAGTTGCAGGGATTTGGTAAATACGATTATGGTTTTGCAAAGGATAGTGTTCGCGGCAAAGAAAAAGGGATGTACAAACATCGCTTTACGGTACCTGCAGCATGGAAGGGCAAAACCGTAAACATCGTTTTCGAAGGTTCGATGACGGACACGGAGGTAAAAATAAATGGCCAGGCTGCCGGGGAAATTCACCAGGGTGCCTTTTACGTATTCCGGTACAACATCAGTCAATTACTAAACTACGGAAGTGAAAACCTGTTGGAAGTCACAGTTGCGAAACACTCGGCAAACCAGTCGGTAAACGAAGCTGAACGCAAAGCCGACTTCTGGATATTTGGTGGCATCTTCAGACCGGTTTATCTCGAGATGTTGCCAGTTCAACACATTAGTCAGGTGGCTGTTGACGCAAAAGCAAATGGAGCCTTTACCACCAGCGTTGAAACTAAAGGTGCAGCAGACCGGGTGGACATAAACTTGTTTAATTCACAAGGCGCAAAAGTGGGTACTATTACGAGCCCGGTAAGTGGCTCTGGTACAACAACATTATCCCGTACTTTTCCCCGGGTAAACCAGTGGACCTCGGAGTCGCCCTATTTATACAATGCAGTCTTCACCCTATACAGCAAGGGTAAACCTGTACATACCATCGCAAAGAAAATTGGCTTTCGCACTGTTGAAGTAAAGCAACGCGACGGTATCTATGTAAACGGTGTTAAAGTGAAAATGAAGGGCGTTAACCGGCATTCGTTCTGGCCAACGAGCGGTCGCACCACGAGCAAAGCAATAAGCCTCAAGGATGCACTTTTGATGAAAGACATGAACATGAACGCCGTCCGTATGTCGCATTATCCTCCCGACGGTCACTTCCTGGATGTATGTGACTCATTAGGCTTATACGTGATGGACGAACTGGCGGGCTGGCATGGTCACTATAATACTCCAACCGGCACAAAGCTGTTAAAAGAGATGATTACCCACGACGTGAACCATCCCTCCATCATCATCTGGTCAAATGGCAACGAAGGCGGTCACAACTTTGACCTTGATCACCTGTTTACCGCATACGATATTCAGAAACGTCCCGTTGTGCATCCATGGCAGTTGTTTGGCGGCATAGAGACCCAGCACTACCGCGAATTTAACTATGGCATTGGGAACTACAACAATGGTCGCGAAATTGTAATGCCAACCGAATTCCTGCACGGTAATTATGACGGTGGCCATGGTGCCGGTCTACAGGATTATTGGGAACACATGTGGCACGACCCCCTTAGTGCAGGTGGTTACCTCTGGGACTTTGCCGACCAGGCCGTGGTTCGCACCGATAAAGATGGCATGCTCGATACCGATGGCAGCCGTGGTGCAGATGGTATTGTTGGTCCATACCATGAAAAGGAAGGCAGCTACTACGCGATAAAAGAAATATGGAGCCCCGTGTATTTTGAACGCAGAAACCTTACCGATGACTTCGATGGCAGACTCAACATTGAAAACCGTTACCACTTCACCAACCTTAGTTCGTGCAGGTTTACCTGGAAGCTCCGCAATGTAGATGGCAAGGGCGCTTCAGATCTCACGGGCACTATTGCATCACCAGATTTGCTGCCCTTACAGAAAGGCTCACTGCTTTTGCGCTTGCCTGCTAACTGGAACACTTACCAGGCATTGTATGTTACCGCCTACGGCCCCGATAAAAAAGAACTGTTTACCTGGAGCTTTCCCATCATCTCGCCGGCCATGGTGTTAAAAAAGCGAATGCCTGTTGCAAACCCGGGAAAAGTACAGGTTACCGAGCAGGACTCGTTATACAACATCAACACCGCCGGGGTAAACATCAGCATCAATCGCAACAGCGGTAAACTGGAAAAGGTGTCGAATACAAAAGGGCTCATCCCGTTTACAAAAGGTCCGGTACTGCAGGAGGGCGTAAACAACTTTCAAAACTTCACCCATCGCTTTGCCGGTGATACCCTTGTGATTGAGTCTTCTTTTGACCGGAAAAAAAGCTACAATATTTTGCGCTGGTTGGTATACCCTTCTGGTATCATCAACATGCAGGTCCAGTATTTTCCGGCAGAATACTTCACCTGGTTTAATGGCGTTAATTTTTCTTTTCCCGAAAAGGAGATGAAAAGTGTGGAGTATATGGGGAATGGTCCCTACCGGGTTTGGAAGAACCGGCTGAAAGGGAACAGCTTTGGCATTTGGAAAAAGGATTACAACAATACCGAAACAGGGGAAACATGGGTGTACCCTGAGTTTAAGGGTTATCATTCAAATATGTACTGGTGTAAGTTTATCACCAGCACACAGCCATTCACGGTTTATACCGATAAGGAGGACCTGTTTTTCAGGTTGTTTACACCAGCATGGAAAACCGACCAGTGGCACAATTATGAACCCTTGTTCCCTGGTGGTGACATCTCGTTTATGCAGGGCATCCCGAGCATTGGGTCGAAAACGCAACGCAATGAAACAACAGGGCCGATGGGTGCAAAAAACATTTTTTACGATTACGAAAAAGATCCTCAACGTGCGCTGAACATCAACCTTTACTTTGATTTCCGGGTCACGAAATAAATCTCACCGCGGAGAACAAGAGAAGCAGAGACTACGCAGAGAGAATGTGATTATCGGATTCCGAATTAGCGTATGGCGGATTAAAACCCACCCCAGAGAACGGGATTATCGGATCCCGAATTAGCGGATGGCGGATTAAAACCCACCGCAGAGATCGGGATTATCTGATGCCGAATAGACGATTTGCGGATCCAATTTGGTGCAATAATCATGTCCGCGGGCAAAAATGAATTTTACATTTTACATTTTTCATTTTACATTATTAAACCGCGGAGAACAAGAGCAGCAGAGACTTCGCAGAGAGAATGTGATTATCTGATTCCGAATTAGCGAATGGCGAATAAATTAATGCGATGATCATGTTCCCCGGCAGAGGTAATTTTTTACATTTTACATTTTTCATTTTTTACCGCAGAGACCAATAGCTGCACATATTTCGCAGGCCCTATTCTGATTTTTTACTTTTGACTTTTGACTTTTTGCATATGAAATTTACTTCCCCGATTATCGCGCTTTGCGTCGTTGCAATAACGTTCACCTCGTTTCGCGACAAGCCTTCCACAGCTGTCCAGCTCGTGAACCTTCGCACCGAAATGCTGACCAACCCGCTTGGTATTGATACGCGTAAACCAAGGTTGAGCTGGGAGCTTGCCAGTGATCAGCGGGGTGTTGAACAGGTTGCCTACAACGTACTCGTTGCATCGTCTCCCTCAAAGCTGGCGGCGAATGAAGGCGACCTGTGGAACTCGGGAAAAGTAAGTTCCAATCAATCTATTCACATCAGCTATAATGGAAAACCTTTACACAGCAGGGCTGAGTGCTACTGGAAAGTAAAAACCTGGACCAAAACCGGTGAGAACGAATGGAGCAGTGCCCAACACTGGAGCATGGGCCTGCTGGAAAAAACAGATTGGCAAGCTAAGTGGACGGGCCTGGATAAAGCTTTTCCGTGGGATAGCGTAACTAAAATGTCGAGGCTTTCTGCGAGGTATTTTCGAAAGAACTTTACTGCACCAAAACAGTTGCAAAAGGCTACCGTCTACATTAGTGGATTAGGTCTTTATGAACTTTATATCAACGGTCAGAAAATCGGCGACCAGGTACTGGCACCGGCACCCACTGACTATTCGCAATCGCTGTTGTACAACACTTTTGATGTCACCAACAACATCAAGACCGGAACAAATGCAATTGCCACTGTTTTGGGCAATGGCCGCTTCTTCGCCATGCGCCAAAATTATAAACCGCAAAAGTGGCACACCTTCGGTTATCCCAAAATGCTCCTGCAATTGGAGATGGTATTTACCGATGGCAGTAAACAAACCGTCATCAGTGATGGCTCATGGAAGGTTACGGCTGACGGGCCAATACGAACCAACAATGAATATGATGGCGAAGAATACGACGCCACTAAAGAGATCCCCAACTGGAACTACCCCATCTTCGACGACCGCAAATGGTTAGATGCACAACTGGTAAAGGCTCCTGGTGGCAGGGTTGTTTCACAGATGACCCCACCCATGAAAGTGATGGAAACCTTAAAGCCGGTTTCGGTAAAACAGTTGCGGGGCGACACGGTGATCATGGACATGGGCCAGAACATGGCAGGATGGGTGCGGATGAAAGTTAAAGGCGATCGTGGAAGAAAAGTAACCCTGCGGTTTGCAGAAAGCCTTACCCCTGATGGTGGCCTGTATACGGCAAACCTCCGGGACGCCCTTGTAACTGATGTTTACACCTTACGCGGCATAGGTGAAGAAACCTGGGCACCCAGCTTCGTTTACCACGGGTTTCGTTATGTGGAAATTACCAACTACCCTGGCAAAGCAGGCGTGGGGGACTTTGTAGGAGAGGTCGTATATGATCAAATGCAAACTACCGGAACGTTTGAAACCTCGGACCGGACGATTAACCAGATCCATAAAAATGCTTATTGGGGTATCCGTGGCAATTACAAAGGCATGCCGATTGATTGCCCACAGCGAAACGAACGTCAGCCCTGGCTTGGCGATCGAGCCACCGGCGCTTATGGCGAGAGTTTCATTTTCGACAATGGAAAGTTGTATGCCAAATGGCTGAAGGATATCCAGCAATCTCAAACTGCTGAAGGCAGCATTCCGGATGTAGCGCCCAGCTTTTGGTTTTACTATAAAGACAATGTAACCTGGCCTGGTACCTACCTGATGATCGCGAATATGCTGTACAATCAGTACGGCGATAAACAACCCATCATCGATCACTATGCATCCATGAAAAAGTGGATGAAATATATGCAGGGTAAATACATGACGAACTACATCGTAACAAAAGACAGTTATGGTGATTGGTGCGTTCCTCCGGAATCACCGGAGCTGATTCACTCCAAAGATTCATCGCGTATTACCGACCCGCAGCTGCTTGCTACAGCAACCTATTACCATATGTTACAGCTCATGCAACGTTTCGCGACCCTCAGCGGACAAACCGCTGACGTGCCCGGCTATGCGGCGCTGGCAGAAAAGGTGAAAGCTGCTTTTCAAAAAAAGTTCTACAATCCGGAAACGAAGAATTACAGCAACAATACGGTAACCGCAAACATTCTTCCACTGGCATTTAAGATGGTGCCTGAGGGTGCTGATGAAGCCGTGTTTCAACACATCGTTGATAAGACGATGATTGAAAATAAGGGACACATCAGTACCGGTGTAATTGGCACCCAGTGGTTGATGCGTTGGCTAACAAAATATGGAAGAGCCGACATTGCATTTCGGCTCGCTTCCATCAGGGATTATCCAAGCTGGGGCTATATGGCCGAAAACGGCGCCACTACTATTTGGGAATTGTGGAACGGCAATACGGCAAACCCAAGTATGAATTCGCAAAATCATGTCATGCTGCTCGGCGACCTGGTGGTATGGTATTATGAAAACCTAGGCGGCATCAAAACAAGCACGGAAAACCCCGGATTTAAAGTCATTGAAATGAAGCCTTCTTTTGTTGAGGGCCTCACGAAAGTTCATGCCTCGTACCAATCGGTACATGGCCTTATTAAAAGTGAATGGAATAAGACCGGATCATCATTGAAGTGGGACATCAGTGTTCCCGGCAACGCAAAAGCAATCGTGTTTATACCAGCTTCATCCTCTGCTGCAGTCATGGAGAGTGGGAAGGCTATTCCGGATACCGAAACCGTAAAGTTCCTGCGTATGGAAGCCGGCAATGCGGTGTACGAAGTAGGATCGGGGAGTTATTCGTTTTCGACTGGCAAATAATGAAAAATGAAAAAGTTCATTTCTGCTTCGGAACAAGATCATTGCATAGATTGAATCCTCCATTCGTTAATCCGGAATCCGCAAATCCGTAAATCTTCTTCGCCCGATCTCTGCGGTAAAAAAGTCAAAAGTCAAAATTAAGAAGTAAAAAAAGGACTCTGCGAAGTCTCTGCTTCTCCCGTTCTCTGCGGTTCAAAAATGTAAAATAAAAAATGTAAAATGTAAAATTCATTTCTGCCCGGGGACATGATTATTGCACCAAATTGGATCCGCAAATTGTCTATTCGGCATCAGATAATCCCGATCTCTGCGGTGGGTTTTAATCCGCCATCCGCTAATTCGGAATCCGATAATCACATTCTCTCTGCGAAGTCTCTGCTTCTCTCGTTCTCTGCGGTAAAAAGTCAAAAGTAAAAATTAATAAGTCAAAAAAGGACTCTGCGAGGTCTCTGCTTCTCCCGTTCTCTACGGTTCAAAAATGTAAAATGTAAAATGTAAAACGGAACTCTGCGCCAACTCTGCCTCTCTCGTTCTCTGCGGTTCTGTATTCAATCCGCGGTTCGCTAATCCGTTAATTCACTAATCATATCATGAAATCAAACATAATCACTGCCGCAATTATTAGTGGCCTCCTGCTGTCATCTTCAGCCTATAGCCAAACCCAGAGCGTTGCAACACCTGCAGCCTCCTCCGACAACAAAGCAAAGTCCGACGAGGACCAGGAAAAACGGGCCGCTGAATGGATCGGTTCACTTAACCTGAACGATGCCGGTAAAGAAGCCCGCCTACGGACTGTCGTTGTTACACACTTAAAAACCATTCGCGACTGGCACAACGAACATCCCCCTTCAACTGTGCCAGCAGGCATCAACCCGGTAACCGGCAACAAACTGAGCGACCTTGAGAGGCAGGTCATTGCCAACTCGGCAATGCCGAAGTCAGTTCATGAAAACCTCATGTCGGGTTTAAGAAAGGACCTCACTGAAGACCAGGTGGAACTGGTGTTGGATAAATACACCATTGGTAAAGTGGCGTTCACGATGAATGGGTACAAGTCCATCGTTCCCAACATGACCGAAAAGGAGGAATCTACAATCCTCGCCTTTTTAAAACAGGCGCGCGAGCAGGCGGTGGATTATAAAAACATGAACCAGATCTCTGCAATATTCGAGATCTATAAAACAAAGTCGGAACAATACCTCAACAACAATGGCCGCAACTGGCGCCAGATGTACAAGGAATATACCGATGCGGTTAAAGCGAAAAAAGCTGCGGCTGCAGCTGCAAAACCCACCCAATAATAGGGAAGGGGGTGGAGTTTTGGGATCGGATACACCGCATAAGTCGTAAGCGTCACAGTCTCACTGAGATGATTACTGTAAATTCAAAAACGATCTTTATAAAAGATCAGGTAATCACCTTTACGACATAAAAGGGCAAAAAATCTAAACGGTATGATGAGAAGAAATCTGTTGATGTTGTTTTTAGCAACTATGTTGGCTCCCCGGGCATTTGCCCAGCTAAAACTTTGGCAACAGGGGCTTGTAGCACAGGAGTTCATTTTCGATAAAGCGCCTTTTCCCGAAAGCCATAGTGCCACCATTGAAGAGACACCAAAGGGTTTGGTTGCAGCATGGTTTGGCGGAACCAAAGAACGCAACCCCGATGTGGAGATCCGCGTAAGTCGCCGGGTAAACGGTAAATGGACAGCACCGGTGTCCGTTGCAAATGGTATACAAAACGATACCCTTCGATATCCCACATGGAACCCTGTTTTGTACCAGGTTCCTAATGGTGAGCTCCTGTTGTTTTACAAGATTGGTCCCAAGCCTTCCGAATGGAAAGGATGGATGATCTCATCGAAGGATGCGGGTATCACCTGGTCACAGCCAAAGGCACTACCGGAAGACATAATCGGACCTGTAAAAAACAAGCCGGTGCTCGTGGGTAAAAGACTGATTTCCCCATCAAGCACCGAAGGCTCAGGTGGAAAACTGCATTTCGAGATATCGGACGATTTCGGAAAAACGTGGCGGAAAGTGGGCCCGATTAATGGTGAAGAATTCAATGCCATACAGCCCACCATTTTCGTTCATAAGGATGGTAAGCTCCAGATATTTGCACGTAGTCGCAATCGCGCCATTCTTGAGTCGTGGTCGAAGGACAAAGGCGAAACCTGGTCACCACTGGCGAAGTCGTCGCTGCCAAACAATGCGTCAGGATTTGATGGTGTCACCCTGAAAGATGGGCGTCACCTTTTGGTATACAACCACGTACTTGCGCCGGGTGATGAACCAAAGGGCGCTCGTACCCCGCTGCATATTGCGGTTTCAAAAGATGGTAAAAACTGGTTTGCTTCCATGTTGTTGGAGGACTCGCCGATCAGCCAGTATTCTTACCCTGCGGTTATCCAGTCGAGAGATGGTATGGTACACGTGGCGTATACCTGGAGACGTCAAAAAATCAGGTATGCAAAACTTGATCCCTCAAAATTGAAGATGATTCCGATCGTAAATGGAAAATGGCCGGACCTACCCGGCTATACCGCGCCAAAAGCTGGTGAGGTTACCGATGAGCAATAGCTGTTCCCCTGGCTAAACCGTTTGAAAGTCCGGAAAAGAATATTAGTTTATCGCAAACTAAATTCTTCACTACATGAAGAAATCAAACACGTACACCAGGTTGCACATTCATTTTGTTTTTGCGGTAAAGTTCAGGGCCGCCGTTATTGATCAACAATGGGAGGATCATTTGCACAAATACATCACCGGGATCGTTCAAAACAACGGGCATAAAATGCTCTGCATAAATACTGTCCCGGACCATCTTCATTTCATCGCCGGCATCAACCCGACACAATCCATTTCGAAGATGATGGAGCTGGTCAAGGGCGATAGTTCCGAGTTTGTCAATAAGGAACAGTTTACCGCCAGGAAGTTTTATTGGCAAAGCGGTTTTGGAGCATTCAGTGTAAGCTATTCGCACGTCGACCGAGTTATAAAGTATATACTGAACCAAAAGCAACACCACCAGGTAAGCACGTTTAAGCAAGAGTACGTCAAGATGCTTGTCGATAACCAGGTTGATTATAATGAGCAATATATCTTCCAGGATCTTGCGGATGATTAATGTTCCCCCCGTTGATTTTGTGTATATCGGAACCGTCTCAAACTCCATTGCTGGCGTACTGAATAAATGGCTAGCCCCGCTGGGGCATCGCTTGCTGAGGGTGGTTGTTAGGTTAGCAAGTGGGTAGCCCCGCTGGGGCATTGAGTCCTCCCTCATCACGGCAATGCATTCCCATACCGTGGTAACAACATGTTGCCCCGCAGGGGCATGGATCCGATGTCCATGATCGCGCGCTACAACCCATTTGTTTTCAAAATTTGTTGATCGGGTTTCATGCCCCAGCGGAGCATCCCATCAGTCACCCCATTTGTCACACAATGCAATCCATGCCCCAGCGGGGCAACCCAATGGTGCGGGATATTGAACATAATCAATGCTGCATTTCATCAAACCGCGACAACCTCTGTGTAACATGATGGGGTCTGTGCCCGATAGCGGGTACCCAATTGCAAAATCAATCGACAAATTGATGAGCATGTCCCAGCGCGATAATCCCCTGGGTAACCCGTATAGGAGCATGCCCCAGCGACGAAACCTACCCTGTAACACCATGCCGTCCATGCCCCAGCGGGGCAACATATCCTTAGACACGGTTCATAAATCAAATGTCCATGCCCCAGAGGGGCAACCCATTTGTGCGGGATATTGAACATAATCAATGCTACATTTCATCAAACCGCGACCACCTCTGTGTAACACGATGGGGTCTATGCCCGATAGAGGCTACGCAATTGCAAAATCAATCGACAAATTGGATGATCACGCCCCGTCGCGATAATACACTGGGTAACCCGTATAGGTGCACGCCCCAGGGGCGAAACCTACCCTATAATCCAATGCCGTCCATGCCCGAGCGGGGCAACATATCCTTAGACACGGTTCATAAATCCAATGTCCATGCCCCAGCGGGGCAACCCATTTGTGCGGGAGGTTGAACGTAATAAATGGTGCATTTCGTCAAACCGCGACCACCTCTGTGTAACACGATGGGGCCTATGCCCGATAGGGGCTACCCAATTGGAAAATCAATCGACAAAATGGATGATCACGCCCCGTCGCGATAATACACTGGGTAACCCCTATAGGTGCACGCCCCAGCGGCGAAACCTACCCTGTCACACCATGCCGTCCATGCCCCAGCGGGGCAACCCATTGGTGCGGGATATTGAACATAATCAATGCTGCATTTCATCAAACCGCGACAACCTCTGTGTAATATGATGGGGTCTATACCCGATAGCGGCTACGCAATTGCAAAATCAATCGACAAATTGGATAAACATGCCCCAGCGCAACAATCCACTGGGTAACCCGTATAGGTGCACGCCCCAGGGCGAAACCTACCCTGTAACACCATGCCGTCCATGCCCCAGCGGGGCAACCCATTGGTGCGGGATATTGAACATAATCAATGCTGCATTTCATCAAACCGCGACCACCTCTGTGTAACACGATGGGGTCTATGCCCGATAGAGGCTACGCAATTGCAAAATCAATCGACAAATTGGATGATCACGCCCCGTCGCGATAATACACTGGGTAACCCGTATAGGTGCACGCCCCAGCGGCGAAACCTACCCTGTAACACCATGCCGTCCATGCCCCAGAGGGGCAACATATCATTAGACACGGTTCATAAATCGAATGTTTATGCCCCAGCGGAGCAACATATCGTTAGACACGATTCATAGATCCGGTTCCATGCCCCAGCGGGGCAACATATCATTAGACACGGTTCATAAATCGAATGTCCATGCCCCAGAGGGGCAACCCATTTGTGCGGGATATTGAACATAATCAATGCTACATTTCATCAAACCGCGACCACCTATGTGTAACACGATGGGGTCTATCCCCGATAGAGGCTACGCAATTGCAAAATCAATCGACAAATTGGATGAGCATGCCCCAGCGCAACAATCCACTGGGTAATCCGTATAGGAGCATGCCCCAGCGGCGAAACCTACCCGGTAACACAATGCCGTTCATGCCCCAGCGGGGCAACATGTTGTTACCACGTCGCGCGACAAACCCTGTGTATCACGATCGGGTCCAAACGCCATCAGGGCAACCCATCTGCTTGAATTGATTGATCGGATGTTCATGTTCCGGCGCTACCAGCCATTTGTTTTCAAAATTTGTTAATCGGGTTCCATGCCCCACCGGCGCTACCCAGTTGTTCTTGTTCGATTGCAAAACAGCCATGAAAAATCTACCCATATTTGACCTCGCCATCATCATCATCTACCTCCTGACGATGGTGTTTGTGGGTTATTATTTCTCGCGCAAAAACCGAAATTCCGACCAGTTCACCAAAGCTTCCGGCTCTATACCCGGGTGGGCAATTGGCCTATCCATATACGCGACATTCCTGAGCAGTAATACTTTCCTGGGTGTTCCCGGAAAAGCATTTGGCTCTAACTGGAATGCTTTTGTTTTCAGCATATCCATGCCTTTCGCCGCCTGGATCGCATCAAAATATTTTGTGCCCTTTTACCGGCAAACGGGTGAAATTTCCGCTTATACCCACCTCGAAAACCGGTTTGGTCCCTGGGCGCGAACGTACACTGTTGTTTGTTTCCTCCTAACCCAACTTGCCCGCATGGGTTCCATCTTTTTTGGAATTGCCCTTAGCCTGCAGGCGCTGCTGGGTTACCCTATGGCAACGATTATGATCGTCATGGGTATTTGCATAATCCTCTATACCGTAATGGGTGGTATGGAAGCGGTAATCTGGACAGAGGTCGTACAAGGGGTAATTAAAACACTTGGTGCCCTGCTTATCCTGTACCTTATCGTTTCCGAAATGCCGGGCGGGGTTTCCGGCATTATCGATATCGGTATGCAGGAGAATAAATTCAGCCTCGGCAGCTTGAGTCCGGATTTAACCCAGTCAACTTTTTGGGTGGTGCTTTTTTACGGGTTCTTTATCAACCTGAATAATTTTGGAATGGACCAGAATTATGTGCAGCGTTATCATACAGCTACGTCATCAAAGCAAGCCTCCCGTTCAATATGGTTGTGCGTCGCATTATATGTTCCCGCTTCATTGTTGTTCTTCATCATTGGCGCGAGCCTGTTTGCTTACTACCAGGTTCATCCCGAGATGATCGAAACGGTGAAGCTGAATGTTGCGGCCGAACGCCTCGGCGGTGGGGCGACAGCAAACCAGGTTTCCGGAATGGCTGCATCATTAACACCTGCTGATTATGGCGATAAAGTGATGCCGCATTTCATGGTCACGAAGATCCCTACCGGGCTTGTCGGGCTCATTGTATCCGCTATACTTTCGGCAGCCATGAGCACCATCAGTTCGGGAATGAACTCCTCCGCCACGGTGTTCACAATGGACATCTATAAACGATACTTCCGCCCCAACATCGGCGAAAAAGGCAAGTTGTACACCTTGCACGTGGCTACTGTTGTATTTGGTTTACTAGGGCTCGCCACGGGCATCGCGATGATAGGCATCAAAAGCCTGCTCGATATCTGGTGGGAACTCTCCGGCATATTTGCCGGGGGTATGCTGGGATTGTTTTTGTTGGGTATCATCAGCCGGCAAACCAGGAGCCATGAAGCATTTACCGCAACCGCAATTGGCATTGTCGTAATCTTATGGATGACCTTTTCGGTTTACCTCCCCGACCGGTATGCCTTCCTGCGCAATCCATTGCACAAGAGTATGGTAATCATCGTAGGTACCTTAACAATTTTTCTTGCGGGCCTGCTGTTAACCGCAGCAAAAACAAAGGTCAAATTAACCTTGCCGACAGAGGAGCCCGTATCCACGATTGAACCGTAGTGCAAAAAAGTTTTGGTACCGGCATTTGTTCATTGACGGATCGTCGTTGCCCGCCCGGGCGCGCCAGTCGGACGGGCGTCGCATTGCGTTCGTCGGCAAACCATTGTGCAGCTGCAGCCTTAGCGGTAATATGTACACGAAAAGGCAACAGCAAACGAAAGGTAGTTTTAGATGGACTATTATTTAATCAACCGGAACCTGCGTTGTTCCCGGTAATGATTTTACTTTGCTGCAAGGCGACGAAATCACCATTTGGATAACCGGTATTGGCACAATGGTGAACATTGTAGAATGAACCCAGGTGTCACCTTATTTGCAGCAAAAATGAAACGATAGCATATTTCAGATTATGCACTTGCCTGCAGTTTTACACTCCATATTTTAAATGATCGTTTATGCAATTACCTGATAAGAAATTTGTTCCTGTAATGATCACCCCGTTTAACCTTAAAGCAAAGGTTGACCTGGATGCGGTTTCAAGGCTGGTTGATTTTTACCTGGCCGCCGGGGTGAAAGGGTTTTTCGCCAATTGCCTGAGCAGCGAAATGTACAGCATCAGCGAAGACGAAAGGCTTGACCTTACCCGGCATATTGTGCGCTATGTAAAAGGCCGGGCACCAATTGTAGCTACGGGCTCATTCGGACTTACCATCGAAGACAAAGCAGATTTTACCCAAAGGATATACGATACGGGCATCGACGCGGTTATCCTTATTACCGGGCACTATGCCAACGTCGACGATGATGACGATGTATTGATGCGCAACTTCGACAGGATGCTCAAACTTACCGGTGATATTCCATTGGGACTATACGAATGCCCTGCGCCATACAAACGCATATTGTCGGCACCCGTATTTGAAAAGCTGGTTGCTACCAACCGCTTTGTGTATCACAAAGACACGTCAATTGAGCTGGAGCAGGTAAAAGCAAAACTTGCAATTGCGAAGAACGATCCCAACCTGGAGTTTTATGACGCGCACACACCAAACGCGATGCATTCGCTTCAAATGGGTGCTAGAGGTATGTCGTCGATCTCGGGAAACTTTTACCCTGAGATTTTGGTCTGGATGTGCAATAACGCTTCTAATCCGGATAAGCAGGAGGAAGTAAAATGGTTGCAAGCTGAACTTTCCGCTGTTGATCCCGCCATCCACGTGGCTTATCCAATGAGTGCAAAATACTTCCTGCGTAAACGCGGCTTACCCGTGCGTACCATCAGCCGCGCCCATGCGCTTGAGCTTACACCCCAACAAAAACAAACCCTCGACGAAATCTATGATCGCTTCACAGGCTGGTGCGACAAGCTGGATATTACTCCGGTGAATGTCGAGGAACTCATGAAGCCGTTAATACACCTGGATCCACCGATTTAGTGATGAGTTATGAATTGAGAGTTATGACTTGAGCAGCTTATGTTGAATGTTGTATGTTAATTGTTGAAGGGTTCGCGTGCAGAGTTATGTAGGTCATGTAGAAGTCGGATTTAGCTTTCGGGTTATGTCCTGGGATTATTTCTCAGCGCAGCCTTAGCCATTTTAACTCTCTACGTACAAAATTCAAAGGTCAAAATCAAAAAGTAAAAAGAACGGATTCTGCGAAGTCTCTGCTCTCATTTCTCTACGGTTTAATCCGTCATTCGCTAATCCGTGATTCGCTTCTCCTGTTCTCTGCGGTAAAAAATTCAAAAGTCAAATTCAAAAATAAAAAGAAGCCCCTTTGCTGCAGAAGTTTGATGAAGTCGGGACTACATGAATCCGTCATTCGCTAATCCGTCATCCGTTAATCGGCTTTTCTCTGCCACTCTCGTTCTCTGCGGTTTAATCCGCTAATCCGTAATCCGCAAATTTTTAAGACAACATGACTGAAAAACTAACCCTTGGTGTAATCATTGGTAACCGCGATTTTTTTCCTGATAAACTCGTAGGTGAATGCCGTGCTGACCTTTTAACCGCATTGGAAAAAGCAAACATTCGCCCGGTGATGCTGGAAGAAAGCGCCACCAAACTGGGTGGTGTAGAAACTTTCCAGGAAGCGCATAAGTGTGCCGAACTATTTAAGTTACATGCACACGACATTGTTGGCGTATTGGTGGTGCTGCCAAATTTCGGCGATGAAAAAGGTGTTGCCGAAACCCTCAAGCTCGCGGGTCTGAATGTACCCGTGCTCGTGCAGGCATATCCCGACGACCTGGATAAAATGGACGTCGCGCGCCGTCGCGACGCATGGTGCGGTAAAATTTCCGTTTGCAATAACCTTTACCAATACGGGATAAAATTCTCGCTCACCACCAAGCACGTGGTACATCCTTCAGACGAATCGTTCGCAAACGACCTGCGTGAATTTGTTGCCGTTTGCCGTGTGGTACGCGGACTCAGAAAGGTTCGAATAGGTGCGGTAGGAGCAAGACCCGGTGCTTTCAATACCGTTCGGTATAGTGAGAAGATTTTGCAGCGCCACGGTATATCCGTGGTTACAGTGGACCTGTCGCACATTCTTGGTGCCGCCAACAAGCTCACCAAAGATGACGGTAGCGTAAAACTGCGCATGGATGAAATCCGCGCATACACATCTACCGGCCGTACCCCTGAAGATCGCCTGGTGCAGATCGCCAAACTCGATGTGGTATTAAGGGAATTTATGCAGGAACATGCACTGGACGCTACCGCCATTCAATGCTGGACATCAATACAACAAAACTATGGTTGCAACGTATGTACGAGCATGAGTATGATGAGTGAAAACATGTTGCCAAGTGCCTGTGAAGTGGACGTAACCGGAACCCTCACCATGTATGCCATGCAGCTTGCTTCAGGATCACCCAGTGCACTTGTCGATTGGAACAACAACTATGCAAACGACGACGAAAAATGTGTTTTGTTTCATTGCGGTAACTGGGCAAAATCGTTTTTACCGGATATTGAAATCAGCACAGCCCCGATACTTGGAACAACAGTAGGTGAGGAAAACACCTATGGTGCACTTGCAGGTCGCACACCCGCTTCTGCACTTACCTATGGTCGCATTAGTACCGACGATAATAAGGGTATTATAAAGGCTTACTTTGGTGAAGGGAAACTTACCGATGATGCGCTCAATACTTTTGGTACCCGTGCGGTAGCCCAGATCAACGACCTGCAGGGGCTGATGAAGTTTGTTTGCAAAACAGGTTTTGAGCACCACGTAGTGATGAATGCTTCCAAAACAGGAACAATACTCAAAGAAGCTTTTGAGAACTACATGGATTGGGAGGTGTATCAACACGGAGGTTAGCATTATTTTAATGTTGAATTTTGAATCAATGTCGTTTACTTAAGAGAAATCTTTTGGTGACCAGCTGTGTGAATTCTATTTGCCATCGTTGTGTCACTCCCTTGTACCGCATGCCTTTATTCACCTTTTTCTGCCACTTTTCTTAAATAAACGACATTGAATTTTGAATGTTGAATTGGGCATTTTAATTTGATTATGCGTTGTTGATTAGGCATCACGGTGCCTTGGCAGGAACTTCAACCTACCCGATAATTCAGCTGAAGAGTTTGCCACAAATACAAGAGTGCGACGCAACGATGCTTCATAGAATTCCTGGATTCTGGCCCAAAAAGAATTGCTCCTGAATAACTTCGCACATCATTTTCAATAAACCAGTTGTTGGTAAACCCAAAAGCTTGCAGGAAGAAGTTTATTCTCGGATGTTTCGTTAACCAAATCCACGCAAGCTTGCTAGATGTCGTTTTAATCCTGAGTTACCATTGTTATAAATGAGTCGTGTTTGCCTGCTGGTATCGTCTCGCATTTTTGACTTTTGACTTTTTAATTTTTACTTATTATCGCCATGATTTCAGAAAAAGACCTGCAACAAAAATCACTGGAGTATCGCAAAAGAATATTGCACTATATCTATAAAGCAAAAGCCGGTCATACCGGTGGAAGCCTATCCTGCGTAGACATACTTGCGGTGCTTTACAACAATATACTAAACGTAAGTGCCGATAACTTTTCCGACCCTGACCGCGACCGTTATATACAAAGTAAAGGTCATTCAGTAGAAGCCTTATTTGTGGTATTGGCCGACCGGGGATTTTTTCCCGAGACCGACCTTGAAACACTTTGCCAATACAAGTCGCATTATATCGGACACCCCACCCGTAAAGTGTATGGGGTTGAACAAAACACCGGTGCACTCGGGCATGGTTTACCCATTAGTGTAGGTACTGCACTTGCAGCCAAACTCGACGGTAAAAGTTATCGCGTGTTTACATTATTGGGTGATGGCGAACTTCCTGAAGGTTCCAATTGGGAAGCTGCGCTTACGGCATCGCACTACAAACTGGATAACCTCTGCGCCATTATCGACCACAACAAACTCCAGATCAGCGGAACCACTGCCGATGTTTGTAATACTGACCCGATAGATGAAAAATTCAAAAGCTTTGGCTGGGAAGTCAGGCATGTGGATGGCCATGACTTTAATGTTCTAAACGACACATTTCAATCCATACCCTTTGCATCGGGTAAGCCCAACCTGGTTATTGCGCATACCATCAAAGGCAAAGGCATCAGCTATATGGAAAACCAGTTGAAGTGGCACCATGGTGTACCAACCAAAGAAGAATATGCCACTGCCGAACAGGAATTGGATCTTGCACTTGCCGCCTTTTAAGGTACGCGGCCAGCAGTGCAATATGGATTGATAAGCCTGCTAGGGGGACAACATGTATAAAGTTTGCTTAACCATATCACTGGTCGTCCTGCTTTTGCAGCAATCAACTGCGCAGGAAACATACGACAGCTCCTGGGCCGGACTTCAAAATCCTGTACCGTCGTGGTTTCCGGCTGCCAAGTTTGGCATCTACGTACATTGGGGCCCATACACCGTACCCGCGTACAACAGCGAGTGGTATTCACGTAGCATGTATGTTCCAGGAACAGAATCGTACCGCCACCAGCTTGCTACCTATGGTTCACAAAAAACCTTTGGCTACAAAGACTTTGTAAACCAGTTCAGGGGAAAAGCTTTCAACGCAAAAGATTGGGTGGCCCTTTTTAGCAGGGCAGGTGCCCGGTTTATTGGTTGTACAGCCGAACACGCCGATGGTTATTCGATGTGGAACAGCAAGGTGAACCCGTGGAATGCGAAACGGCTCGGTCCCGGTGATGTGATTGGTGAACTATCGAAATCCGCGCATAAAAAGGATTTGCCCTTTATGGCCACCTTTCATCACCAATGGCAATGGGGATGGTATCCAACATTCGACAGCACTGTCGACGCCGGCAATCCGCAATATGCCTCGCTTTATGGTCCGGTGGTGTCTGTTGCAGCATGGGAACACAAGCCATTAGCGGACCGCCCCGATAAAGCCTTTTGTGAACAGTGGACGGCAAAGGTGCTCGAGGTTACCGGCAAGTATAAACCCGATCTGCTTTATTTTGACTCCAGGTTAAACCACATCCCGGAGCAATACCGTAAACAGATCGTGAAAGATTATATGCGCCGGGGTCCAAAGCACCAATTGATCCTTTATAAATCGGCCGAATTGCCCGAACACGTAGGCTTGCGGACGTATGAAAAAACCCGTCCCGATAGCAGTATGCCGGAAACATGGCTAACCGAGGAGCCGATCAGCACTTACAGCTGGTCGTACACTCCCGATATGCAGCTACGGTCTGCACAAAACATCCTGCAGGTTTTGGTAGATGCCGTTAGTAAAAACGGGGTTTACCTGCTGAACGTTTCGCCCGATGCCGACGGAGCCATTCCGGAAGCACAACAACAAGTACTGGAAGCGATAGGTAACTGGCTACACCTGAATGGTGAGGCAATCTATGATACCCGCCCCTGGGTGGTATTCGGTGAGGGTCCTGGAATCGAGAAAAACAGGCCCTTGTTGAAAGACCGAAGGAAGTATTTTGAAGTGGGCTATACTGCCGACGACATCAGGTATACGAGCAAAGGCAACTTTGTATATGCAACCTTTTTAAGCACGCCTGAGGCAGGCCAATCTAAATCACTAACAGCTTTTAATCAGTCCTTGTTTCCCCAAACAATGCGGGTTGCTGATGTTACCGTACTTGCGACAGGTAAAAAAGTTGACTGGAAATGGTTGGCTGGTCTTTTAACCATTAACATGCCACCGAATGACAGCGATAACCTGCCGTATACCCTGAAGATCAGAATGGATCAACTTATTAAAGAACCTAGTATAAAAAATAATCAAATTGGGAGCGATCGAACAACAAACCGGAACCGATAAAGCCAACCTGGATGTATTTTCCAGCACACTGCAGCAACTCGCAAAAACCGACAAACAGATCGTGGTGGTAACCAGTGACTCGCGGGGTTCAGGCAAGCTAACACCATTTGCAAATAAGTTTCCTGCACAGTTGGTGGAGGTAGGCATTGCCGAGCAAAACCTTATTGGTGTTGCTGCCGGACTTGCATCAACAGGTAAAAAAGTGTTTGCCGTATCGCCAGCTTGTTTTCTTACTGCTCGTGCACTTGAACAGATCAAAAACGACGTTGCTTATTCCGATAACCCGGTGAAGGTGATTGGCATTAGTGCCGGGGTAAGTTATGGCGCACTTGGCTCTACCCACCATAGCCTTCACGACTATGCCGTGCTTCGGGCAGTCAACAATATAACAGTTGTTGCACCTGCCGACAACTTCGAAACCGAAAGAGCCATCACCCTGGCTGCTGGTTCACCGCATCCGTTTTACATAAGGTTTGGAAAAAAGGTAATGCCTTTACTGGATGCAAACAATACGTCGTTTGAATTTGGCAAAGGACGGATCATTCGTGAAGGTGGAGATGTTATATTGATTGCAACTGGTGAAGCAGTTTACCCGGCATTGCAAGCCGCTGAAAAACTTTTGTCCGACGATGATGTTCACGCAACCGTGATCAGTATGCATACCATCAAGCCCCTGGATTATGAATTGCTTGCAAAAGTTGCTGCTTCCGGTAGTCCCATCATAACGATAGAAGAACACAGCGTATATGGCGGACTCGGCGAAGCATGCGCCTCATTTTTACTGGAGAGTGGCTACCACAATAAATTCAAGATTGTCGGTATTCCTGATGAATACACTGTCACCGGTTCTCAAGTTGAGATACTTAATCACTATGGTATTTCAGGTGAGGGGATAGCAGCTACCGTTATGGAGTTGTTGGGCGTATCACATTGATTGCCCTGATCAAAACGAAGGGGAGGAAGACAGTTAAGAGTTATGAATTAAGCATTATGAGTTAAGTGTTATGATTGATGAGTTAAGGTTATGAATGATGAGTTATGAATCAATGTCGTTTATTTAAGAGCTTTAGTTGGTGACCGGCTACAAGAATTCTATTTGCCATCGTTGTGTCACTCCCTTGTACTGAATAACTATATTGACCGAATATGCAACAACAAGCTTAAGTAAACGACATTGAGTTATGAATGATGAGTTTTGAGTTGGAGCAGTGCCGGCAGTGAATTCATCTTTAAAAGAGATTTATTGATTGCTCAAATCTTCAACTTATCAACCTATCAACTGATAAACTTTCCCCTGAATACCTCAATACCCAATAGCAAATACCCAACGCCTAACGACTTCATATGAAACAATTCTTTTTTCGCGCTCCATCATTTCTCCTGCTGCTAATGCTTACCGCGGCCTTCGGCTTCGGTTGTAAAAGTAAGCGCAGCGATGGCCCTAAGAAAATGGCGGTAATTGTATCCACCTTAAACAATCCATGGTTTGTTTTCCTGGCGGAAAATGCAGCAGCAAAGGCAAAAGAACTTGGCTACGAAGCAAAAATTTTTGACTCGCAAAACAATACGGCGCTTGAAACCGACCACTTCGAAAATGCGCTGGCATCCGGCTATAGTGCCGTACTTTTTAACCCTACCGATGCGGATGGTTCCGTAGTGAATGTGTTAAAAGCAAAGGAGGCAGGTGTGCCCGTTTTTTGTATGGACCGGGAAGTGAATTCAGACGCTGCGACTTCACAGATTCTTTCCGATAGCTATTCCGGTTGCGTAGCAATGGGTAAATACTTTGTGCAACAATTAAACAAAAAAGGCAATTACGTAGAACTGCTTGGACTTGTCGGCGACAACAATACCTGGCAACGATCAAAGGGTTTTCACAGCCTGGTTGATTACTACCCTGAGTTAAAGATGGTTGCCCAGCAAAGCGCAGATTTCGATCGCAACAAGGGGATGGAAGTACTCGAATCTATACTCCAGGCCCATCCAAATATCGACGCGGTATTTTGTGGGAATGACGCGATGGCCATGGGTGCATACCAGGCACTGGTATCGGCGGGCAAGCCTAATGTAAAAGTATTTGGCTTCGATGGTGCTGAAGATGCAATCACCGGTATTGGCGAAGGAAAGATAGCTGCAACCGCCATGCAATTCCCGAAAGTGATGGCAGAAACGGCTGCCGTTTATGCCGACGAATACCTGAAAGGAAAACGTGAATTTCCCAAAAAGATGCCTGTTGCGGTAGAACTGGTTACCAAAGAAAACATCAAGGATTATATAGCTTATGGTAAAAAGGACTAGCTTGTTTTGCACTGAAAAGGTCTGCATGTTTTAGTGCTGCGTACGTCCTGTAAAAGGCGGTTGAATGCGTGCAGGTTAGTGCCCCTTCCTTATCCTGACCCGTAAACAAATGCCACTGCTAAGACTTACTGCTATCAGCTGTATAAGCTCGAATTTTAGACGCACACAACTTGTGATTGATTCAGCACAGCCCTTCACACCCAAAAACTCCTGCTTTGAAGAAAACCTTGAAATACATACTCGGCCTTGCGGCCCTTGTATTTGTCGCTTATAATTCGGTGTACTTCAAAAAGCTTGACGCCGTAAGGGCCTCAGCCCACAAACAGTTTGATGCTTCTGCTTATGCCCGGAAGTATTACGATACCCGGTTGAAACCTGCATTGAAAAATGCTGTTGAGATCAACCAATTGCTTGCACTAGCCAGGGTTGATAAAGAAGCCGCGTTTAACAGGCATTCACATGCGCTTGGTATTGGCAATATCCGTTACTTCCTGGTGCAGGGCACAGGAGAAATAACAGGGATAAATGAAAATGATGTTGCCGTGATCAGCAAAAACGATAGTACACAAAGTGCGTTGAAGATCGCAACGGAATTCGTTTTTGGCAATGCCATACGCGATGCCTCCGGACTGATTAACCTAAACGAATTTTCGAGTACCGCCGATTTTAATAACGTATCAGCTGAAGTGAATAAGATTGTTCGTAACGAAGTTTTGCCCGCTTTTAAATCAACCGCAAAAAAAGGCGACCGGGTTCACTTTGTTGGCGCAATCGAACTCAACAGGCAACACCTGAAACTTGACGACCTGGAAATTATACCTGTAGCGCTGAACCTGATAAAGGATAAATAAAAGTCTGCCTGTGCTTGCTGTAAAAAACATAACCAAGAAGTTTTCCGGCGTAACGGCCCTCAACAACGTTTCGCTTGTGCTAAATGCCGGCGAGGTAACCGCAATTATTGGTGAAAACGGCGCGGGTAAATCCACATTGATGAAAATCCTTTCGGGTGTTTATCCCGACTATGAGGGCACCATCAGTTTCAAGGATCAGGTAGTACGTTTTTCAAATCCAAAAGAAGCCCAGGAAAAAGGCATCACCATCATACACCAGGAACTTAACCTTGTGCCTTTTCTTACCGTAACAGAAAATATATTTCTTGGTCGTGAGATATTGACACGCTGGGGCACCCTCGACAAAAAAGCGATGGCAGCAAAAACCAAAACATTGCTCGACAGGTTGCGGTTGACCATCTCGCCGGATACAATGGTTTATGCATTGAAGGTGGGCCAGCAGCAGGTGGTTGAAATTGCAAAAGCCTTGCTGCTCGAGTCGGACCTGATCATCATGGACGAACCGACCTCTGCGATTAGTGAAAGCGAAGTTGACGTGCTGTTTTCGATAATTGAAGACCTGCGCAAAGAAGGTAAGGCAATCGCATACATATCCCACAAACTTGATGAGTTGTTTAAGATTGCCGACCGTTACATTATCATGAGAGATGGGCAGGTGATTGAAGACGGGCGGATGAACGGCACTGACCATGATGGGATCATCAGCAAGATGGTTGGCAGATCGGTGAACATGGTACGTAAAGCAGATGGGATCGGCAATTCCGAGACTATCCTGGCGGTACGTGGGTTGAACCTGCAACACAGGATTAAAGAACAGGGCTTACGTTTAAAAGACATCTCTTTCACGGTAAACCGCGGCGAGATCGTGGGCGTTTTTGGCTTAATGGGTGCAGGACGTACTGAATTGCTGGAAACCGTATTTGGATTGCACCCTAACCTTTGTTCGGGGAGCTTAACGGTTAACGGGAATGCGCTTGCTTTCAAGTCGCCGTGTGCAGCCATTGCCGCCGGGCTTGCATTGGTGCCGGAGGATCGGAAGAAAGATGGATTGATGCTCGGCCTTAATGTTCGAAAGAACATCAGCATAACAACCCTTGAAGCACTAAGCAATATGGGTTTCCTGGATAACAAAAAGGAATGCTCTTTATCAGGTAAATACATAGACGAGCTCCGGATCAAAAGCTCATCCGACCGGCAATTAGCCGGTACGCTTAGTGGAGGCAACCAGCAGAAAATTGTATTGGCAAAGTGGCTTGCAACAAACCCAGTGTTGCTGATGCTTGATGAGCCTACGCGGGGCATTGATATCAATGCCAAAAACGAGATCTATAAACTCATCCTTAAGCTGGCAGCGGCAGGCCTGGGTATCATCATGGTATCCTCCGAGTTGCCCGAAATACTTGCGGTTTCCGACCGGGTGCTAGTAATGGCGGAGGGTTGTTTAACCGCATCCTTGCCCATCAATGAGGCCACCGAAGACAGGATACTTAAATGTGCCATTCCCAAAACCATCTGATCAACGTAACAGCCTTCGTTTTTACAACTAATCCGACCAACAAATATGCAGGCCCTAACCCTGGCTAACGCCCCAAAACAACTTGCAAAGTTTCAATCGCTGATTGCACTTTTTTTTCTTTGCCTGGTGATCAGTTTACTTTCCGATAAGTTCCTGACGGTTGCCAATGGCTGGAATGTTTTGCGACAAATCTCGGTGAACATTTGTATCTCAACAGGAATGACGCTGGTTGTGCTTACAGCAGGAATAGACCTTTCTGTTGGCTCGGTGCTCGCATTGTGTGGTGCTGTTACAGCCGGGCTGTTGAAAAATGGCATTGAACTGCCCTCGGCGAATTTGTTTATCGGCTTTACCGTATTTGGCAGCATCATATCGGGCATTGTACTCGGCACATTGCTGGGATGGTTCAATGGCTTTACCATTACCCGCTTTAAGGTTCCACCGTTTGTAGCAACCCTGGCGGTGTTGACAATAGCGCGTGGCTTAACCATGCTTTGGACAAAAGGGTTCCCGATCTCGGGGCTGGGCTCCAACTTTGCTTATGTTGGAACCGGTTGGCTGTTGGGTATACCCGTGCCGGTGTGGATTTCGGCAGTTATTGTGTTGCTTGCACATATGCTCACGCGTAAGACCCCGCTGGGCAGGTATATCTATGCCATCGGCGGAAATGAAAGCGCAGCACGTTTATCGGGTATACGAATCAATCGGGTTAAGATGTCGGTGTATGCTATTGCGGGTGCACTTGCTGCAATTGGTGGCATCATCGTAACCTCCAGACTTGACTCCGCACAACCGAACGCGGGTATCACCTACGAACTTGATGCCATAGCCGCTGTGGTGATTGGCGGAACATCACTTTCAGGTGGTCGTGGCAGCATCCTGGGCACCGTACTGGGCGCCATTATCATTGGGGTGCTAAACAATGGACTGGTGCTGTTGAACGTATCGCCCTTTTGGCAGCAAGTGGTAAAGGGACTTGTCATCCTGGTAGCCGTGATCATTGATAAAGCGAATTCGAAAGAATAGAAAGGCAAATGCAAAATGTAAAATGCAAAATGTAAAGAAAGTCAAAAGTCAAAAGTCAAAAAAGATTTCATGTGGGCGACCTGAACAAAAATCTTGTCTCATACCTCATCTCTATTATTCAATGTCGTTTACTTAAGTTTAGTGGTACGATTGCGGTAAGTAAAGCGATGTTGTACAAGTGAGTGACACAACGATGGAGATTAGTATTCCTTCAGCTGGTCACCAAAAAAATGCCCTTAAGTAAACGACATTGTCTTATCATTCATCACAATCGTTCATGACGCAACACTATTGTTCATAATTCATCACTATCTATTATAACCCATCATTATTAAATCAACCCATTAATTAATTCCCGAAACATTAAGCGTTCCAATAAGTATCAAACCCAGCTAACATCCACTCATAATTCATAACTCTTCACCCTCGTCCTCATTCAACATTTAACATACAACATTCAAAATAATCTAACCCGACTCTCAACTCCTAACTCTTAACCCTTAACTAATAAATGAGCTACATCCTCGCTATCGACCAGGGCACCAGCAGTACAAAAACCCTCATTTTTGATGCGGCTGCAAAAGTTGTTGCACGCGGGAGTGTACCCCTGAAAACACATTTTCTCGAAGGTGGTTTTGTTGAGCAGGATCCCATGGCGATTTATGAAAACGTACTGGACTCAGTCGCGGCCTGTACGAGCGACTTCAAGGCTCGCGGAGGAGACCTTTCGCAATTGAAAGCCTGTGGCATTTCAAACCAGCGGGAGACCTTTGTGGTGTGGGACAAAGATGGTAATCCACTACATAACGCGGTGGTTTGGCAATGCAAACGTTCGGTGCAGGTTTGCGAACGGCTGCGACAGCAGGGTTTGGAAGAAGTGATCCGCGAGAAAACGGGTCTTATTGCCGATCCATACTTTTCAGGCACCAAGCTCATTTGGCTGTACGAAAACGATGATCGGGTTCGTGCAGCAATCGACAAGGGCGAAGCTTACTTTGGAACCGTAGACACCTGGCTGTTGTTTAAACTTACCAGCGGCTTACAATACTATACCGACTACACCAATGCATCGCGAACCTTATTCTTTAATTTGAGTGACCTCAACTGGGACCGGGCGCTGCTCGCCCGTTTCAACTTTTCTAAATTAAACCTGCCAAAAGTAAAACCCTCATCGGCATACTTTGGGCATTCGGACTTTGAGGGCCTACTCGACAAAGAGATTGCCATAATGGGTATGATCGGTGACTCTCATGCTGCAGCTTTTGGTGAAGGTTGTTTTACCCCCGGAAGCGCGAAAGCCACGCTGGGTACCGGTTCGTCCATTATGATGAACATCGGCAGTGAACCAAAAGCATCGAAAACCGGCATGATCTCAACAATTTGCTGGAGCACAGAGGAGCGGGTAGACTACGCGATGGAAGGCGTGATCGTTACCTGTGGTGCAACCATCGAGTGGTTAAAAAATGACCTTGGACTTTTTAAGGACAGCCGGGAGACCGAAGCAATGGCAACCGCGGTAACGGGAAATAATGGTGTTTACATTGTTCCTGCCTTTAGCGGGCTAGGCGCACCGCATTGGGACATGAGCAGGAAAGCATCTGTCAACGGACTTACGTTTGATTGCAACAAAAATCACGTGGTTCGTGCCGCGCTTGAGTCGGTGGCCTACCAGGTGAAGGACGTGATTGTTGCCATGGAACACGACTCAGGAATTGAACTGGCGCAACTGATGGTGGACGGTGGACTTACTGCAAACAATTTTGTTATGCAGTTTTTGTGTGACCTCCTCAACAGAACGATTGTAAACATTGGCATTCCTGATGTTTCCGCGTTAGGTGCCGCCTATATGGCCGGGTTGAAATCAGGGGTTTATAAAAACCTCGAACACCTTCAGAAACTTAATACCGATAAAACCTTTATTTCGCCACAGCCTAACGAACAGGTGTTTTTAGACTACCAGGGATGGCAAGAGGTAATCCGGCGCACAGCTTCGGCATAACTTGATGAACTTTTGAAATGTTCGGTAAACACAATTACAACCCGGCAGTTTCTGCATAAACATCCATGATGGAAAGAATTACAGCCCACTACTATATTGAAACCCCATTTGATCCGGAGTCGGCAGCACAGGTGCTTGCCGGCGAACAGTCGTCGGGAACCTTTGTTGCGGTACCCGGCGAAACCGCTGAGTTGAAGGAACGCTTTGCCGCAAGGGTCGAAGCTGTTGAGCTGATGGAGTCGGTAAAAGAACCTGCGATACCGGGTGCTGTTTCAAAAACAGGTTTATACCACCGGGCAAAGGTGGCTGTTTCATGGTCGACTGAAAACTTTGGGACCAACTTGCCCGTGATGGTGTCAACCCTGCAGGGGAACCTGTACGAGATCAGGCAGTTTACCGGTTTGAAGCTGATGGATATTGACCTGCCCTCAAGCTATGCCAACAACTTTGCAGGGCCCAGGTTTGGCGTAGACGGTTGTCGTAAACTGACCGGGGTATATAACCGGCCGCTTATCGGAACAATCATCAAACCAAGCATCGGCATGTCGCCTGAACAAACTGCCACGCTCGTGAAAACACTTGTTGAAGCAGGAATAGATTTCATAAAAGATGATGAGTTGTTGGGCTCTGCGGCAAATTCCGGGTTCGACGACCGGGTTGACAGGATCATGCGGGTGATCAACGAACACGCAGATAAAACGGGTAAAAAAGTAATGTATGCATTCAACCTGAGCGATGAGGTGGATGCCATGCTGAGTCATTACGACAAGATTGTTAACTCAGGTGGTACCTGTGCAATGATCAGCATCAATAGTGTAGGGCTCTCTGCGGCTAAAAAAATTATCGACCAGGGCGTACTCGCCATTCATGCCCATCGGAATGGATGGGGTATGCTCAACCGCCATCCGTTGCTCGGAATAGAATTCCCGGCTTATCAAACGATCTGGCGGCTCGCAGGAGTGGACCAGTTACACGTAAATGGAATCAAAAACAAGTTCTGGGAGTCCGACGACTCGGTGGTACGCTCGATAAAATCCTGCCTGCAACCGCAACCGGGAGTGCCGGTCCTGCCCGTCGTTTCTTCGGGGCAATGGGGCGGCCAGGCGCCAGAAACTTATCGGCGAACAAATACTACAGACCTGTTGTACATGGCCGGCGGCGGCATACTTGCACACCCCGATGGTCCTACTGGTGGGGTAGTGGCATTGCAGCAGGCCTGGCAGGCTGCGGTAGATGGCCTGAGCATCGAAGAGGCTGCGCAGCAATATCCGGAATTTGGCAAATCGGTTGAAAAATTTGGTGGCGAAAAATGATAGATAATTCTTTATTGTTGGCCTTTTACGGCGACGACTTCACGGGCTCTACAGATGCATTGGAGTTTCTCAGCAGGGCTGGGGTAAAAACCGTGCTATTTATTGAACCCCCAACCCCCGAACAGCTGGCCCGGCATAAAGGCTTGCAGGCGGTTGGGGTTGCAGGAAAAACACGCTCGATGGCACCGGCAGAAATGGAGCAGGTGCTGATGCCGGCATTTAAGGCGTTGAAAGCACTCAATACCCGGCATGTGCACTACAAAGTTTGCTCAACGTTCGACTCTTCTCCTTCAATCGGTAGTATCGGTAAAGCAATCGACATAGGAGCCGGCGTATTTGCGGGCAGCTTTATACCCCTGCTCGTTGGTGCGCCTGCGCTCGGAAGGTATTGCGTGTTTGGAAACCTGTTTGCGCGCATGGGCATTGGCAGCCTTGGAAGGATACACCGGCTCGACCGGCATCCTTCGATGAGCAAACATCCTGTAACGCCCGCAGATGAAAGTGATATTCGCTTACACCTTGCCCGGCAGACCGACAAAAACGTTGCGTTGATAGATATCCTTGATGTTGAACGAACGTTGCCTGAGCTCCGGGAATTGGTGAATGATCACGTTGGAAATGGTGCCGAAGTTCTGCTGGTTGATGCACTTTATCCCCGGCAAATGCCGGCAATCGGTAAGCTAATCGACTCCTTTGCTGATGAAACAAGTGCGCTGTTTTCGGTGGGTTCATCAGGGGTGGAAATGGCACTTGGTGCATATTGGTCAACGGAAAACCTCCTGGCTACTACTAATGAATGGGAGACCCCGGAAGTGGTTTCACCGATCCTCGTGGCATCAGGTAGCTGCTCACCGGTAAGCGGGGCACAGATACGCTATGCGCTATCAAAAGGCTTTGAAGAAGTGGTTATCGACACGAGCTTGTTTAATGGTGACGAAACGGATTTGGACCTTAGCGCATACGTTGAGGAAGCCACTGCTTTTATCTTACAGGGTATCAGCGTTATTGTGCATACTGGTGGGAGTGAGGTGATCTCGAACCAGCAAACACCCGCCTTTGACACGGGCTATGTTTTTGGTACCGCCCTCGGCCGGATCGTTCGGGAGGTGGCAACAAATACTGCTGTAAAGCGCGTCGTGCTTGCGGGAGGCGATACCTCCAGTTATGCCGCACGTGCAATGGGCATAGAGTCGGTAGAGATGACGGCGCCATTGTCACCGGGCGCTCCTTTGTGCAGGGCATATGCACCGGGTTCCCCCAGCGATGGGGTAGAGGTAAATTTCAAAGGCGGACAAGTCGGCAAAGAAGACTATTTCGAAATGGTCGCCCGCGGCGCCTTTGTATAGTTTCCGGTTCACCAAGCCACACATCAACGCAATAATAATTACCATTTCACTTGATCAGTAAACATCCTTTTACCCTATCACTTCTTCACCAATCAACCAGTCAACCAATCAACCTATCAACTTACTTCCCATTACCCAATACCTAATACCTCAACTCCCATGTCAAAAACACTCGGACTCATACATACCTCTGCAACCCTTGTTCCCGTATTTCAGCAACTGTGTAAAGACGCGCTACCCGGCGTTAACGTGTTTAACATTGTCGACGACAGCCTGATCAAAGACGTAATTAATCGGGGAGAGCTCACGGCTGCAACTTCAAGAAGGGTGGTCGACTATGTGGGCTCAGCTGAAGCTGCCGGAGCGGACTTTATCATGGTCACCTGTTCCTCGATTGGTGCAGCTGTCGAGGCTTCTGCAGCGCTCACCAACGTACCCGTTTTGAGGGTGGATCAGCCTATGGCGGACCTTGCGGTACAAACCGGTAAAAAGATTGGTGTCATCGCTACGTTGCCCACCACGCTTGGTCCTACGGGTGACCTCGTTAAGCGGCGTGCAGCCCATGCCGGAAAAGAGATTGAACTTACTGCGGTACTCTGCGAGGGTGCTTTCGAAGCACTTATGAGCGGCGATGCTGCAACCCACGACAGCAAGGTTGCTGCAGCATTGAAGGACCTCTCGGGCAAAGTGGATGTCATTGTGTTGGCACAAGCCTCAATGGCCCGTGTTGTTGATACCCTCAACCCGGAAGACAAACGCGTACCCATTCTTGCAAGTCCGCCTCTTGCGGTGCAACACCTTGCGGGAATATTATAGCAGTACTGAGTCTCGTTTGCCTCTAATTTCTGTGTCCCTTACAAGAGAACCCAACCATAACTTATCAACAACTTCGTCAATTATAGTGCTTAGTGGCCGTAGCGGATCTCGGTGTCCTTTGCGTTAGAAAAAAAGCTTGTTTTAGCAACCGTAGCGTTTCCCTCTGCAAGGTTTTTAAACGCAAAGAGACGCGAAAGGAATACACGCAAAGAGTGCTAAAAAAACAGTCAAGTAGAGGTCTCTACTTTTTCTAGTGGCAGGGCTGTTTGTCGGCGTGCTTTGTTGAAGCTTGCTTCCTCTGCGTGCCTGCTTGCCCGGCCATACTTCGACAAGCTCGACGACATAACCTCAGCGTTCTTGGCGGTAATCTCGGCGTCCTTTGCGTTAGAAAAGAAGCTTGTTTTAGCAACCGTAGCGTTTCCCTCTGCAAGATTTTTAAACGCAAAAAGACGCGAAAGGAATACACGCAAAGACTGCTAAGAAAACAGTCAAGTAGAGGTTTCTACTTTCCCTAATGGCAGGGCTGGTTCTCGGCGTGCTTTGCAGAAGCTTGCTTCCTCTGCGTGGCTGCTTGCCCGGCCATACTCACGATATAACCTCAGTGTTCTTCGCGAGAATCTCGGTGTCCTTTGCGTTTAAGAAAAGCTCGTTTTAGCAACCGTAGCGTTTTCCACTGCAAAGCTTTTTAAACGCAAAGAGACGCGAAAGGAATACACGCAAAGACCGCTAAGAAGAACAGGTTCATTTCCAAGTTCTACTTTTCAATAAGGGGGCTAGTGGTTGGCTTGCTTTGTGGAAGGTTGCTTCATTTGCGTTTCTCTCCTGAATGAAAGAGATTGCATCCTGTAAACAATTTGGTCAAAAATGCTTAGCGTTCTTCGCGAAAATCTCGGTGTCCTTTGCGTTAGAAAAGAAGCTCGTTTTAGCAACCGTAGCGTTTCCCCCTACAAAGGTTTTAAACGCAGAGGAACGTTAAGGAAATACACGCAAAGACCGCTAAGAAAACAGTCAAGTAGAGGTTTCTACTTTCCCTAATGGCAGGGCTGGTTCTCGGCGTGCTTTGCAGAAGCTTGCTTCCTCTGCGTGCCTGCTTGCCCGGCCATACTCACGATATAACCTCAGCGTTCTTCGCGAAAATCTCGGTGTCCTTTGCGTTAGAAAAGAGCTCGTTTTAGCAACCTTAGCGTTTCCCTCTGCAAAGGTTTTCAAACGCAAAGGCACGCTAAGCAAAGACCCGCAAAAGCCGCTAAGAAAACAATTATTAGAAGTTTCAACAATACCCGCGAAAACTGTTAGGTAAATATCTTAAACAATGAAGGGAGCCTTTCTGCACAGCGCTGAATGGAAAATTAAACCAGCAAAACTGTTGCAATTACCCGCAACATTCCCTTCATTGTAAATAAAAACAATGACTGAAAATGAGCTCTCCCATACCTTAATTGGACTTGCAATTAAGGTACACAAAGTGCTGGGTCCGGGCCTACTCGAAAGCGTTTACAAAGAATGTCTTTATTATAACATCCTCAAAGCCGGGTTGAACGCAACGAAAGAAAGGCCTATGCCAATCACCTTCGAAGAGGTAAAACTTGAGTGCGGCTACCGGATTGATATATTAGTCGAAAACAAACTGGTAATAGAAACAAAAAGCATCGACCAACTCGCCCCCATACATACTGCGCAAACACTAACGTATATGCGCTTAGGAGATTATAAACTCGGCTTACTCATCAACTTTAATGTGCTAGTTCTAAAAGACGGAATTAAACGCCTCGTCAACCGACTTTAAAAACAATGAATAACTTAAGAAAGCTTTGCCTTGCCATTGCCGCACTTGCCCTAATCTTATTATTAGCCGGCCTAATCACAGCGCAGCCCGCTTTATCCAAAACCGCTGGCCTTGTCCTTGCCATCGGCACAGCCATCGGTATCGGTGCAATTTCATCGCTAAAAGGCTACCAGTATACCGCATGGATCATTGCCGCGGTTGTCGCGGGCATGCTCTTCCCGTCCGCTTTCCTCCGCTGGGGTGACTTCGACCTCCGGAATAAATGGCTCATCCTGATTGTCATTCAGCTGGTGATGTTTGGCATGGGCATTCAAATGAGCCTGCACGATTTTTCCGGCCTTGCCAAAACCGGCCGCGGCGTGTTCATTGGCCTCCTGTGTCACTTCTCCATTATGCCGCTAATGGGTTACTTACTTACCCGCATCTTCCCGTTTGATAGCGAAATTGCCGCTGGCATCATCCTCATCGGCTCCTGTTCCAGTGGTCTTGCCTCCAACGTTATGGTCTATATTGCCCGGGCCAACCTGGTACTTTCCGTTACCGTAACCGCCATGGCAACCCTTGCGGCACCCTTCCTTACACCGCTGCTCATGAAGTTGCTTGCCGGCACCCTTATACAAATCCACTTTCTCGATATGATGATGGAGATCATAAAGATTGTGATTGTCCCCATTGGCGCTGCGCTGTTGCACGACTACCTGAAAACCGCATCACCGCGCGGCAACCGGGTTGTTGCGGGCTTCACCATAGCCTCAATGGTTTGGTTACTCGCCCTGCCTTTTGGCCTTTGGGCTCTCCTCCAGGCCAACCTGAGCGCGGCGGCAATCCAATCCGCCGAACTGCTCGGCTTTTTTGCCGGCGCAATCCTCGTCGGCGTATTGTACCACCAGTTGTCAAAACGCTTCTCAAAGCTGGACGAGCTCATGCCTTATATTTCCATGTTTGGTATCATCTATTTTACTACAGTTACCACTGCCGCGGGTCGGGAGAACCTCATGAAAGTCGGGGTGCTGCTATTTCTTGCCTCCGTCATCCACAATGCCGCTGGCTACTTTTTCGGCTACTGGCTAAGTCGCGCCTTCAAAATCGATAAAAATTCAGCACGCACCATTGCCTTCGAAGTCGGCCTCCAAAATGGCGGAATGGCCTCCGGTCTTGCGGGCAGCATGGGCAAGCTCGGCACCGTCGGACTCGCAGCGGCAGTTTTCAGTCCATGGATGAATATCTCCGGGTCCATACTGGCCAACTACTGGCGCCGGCACCCGGTAAAAGAAAGTGATAAGGTAAAGGATAAAGACGTACTGGTATTACCCGAAATCACCTGAGTTATGGGTTGGGGCATTCAGCTTTCGGAATCAGGTTCCGGCATTGGTCCGGGCTTCTCCGGGCTGCGCTTCGCTCCGGCCCCGGCGCGAAGGCGCCGTGGCTAAACCCTCCGTATCCCGCAGCCCTTCAGCCATAAATCTCTGTTGATCAGGGTTGGATTTGGGTAATGGGTATATGGTATTGGGTATGGAGGAAAACCGATTAGCGAATTACGAATGAGCGGATTGCGGATTTGAAAGGTGCGTAGCCTATTTGCCGACCGCTCTGAAGAAAGCCGATTAGCGAATTACGAATGAACGGATTACGGATCGGGAAAGATGCCTAGCCTATTAGTCCACCGCTCTGAAGAAAACCGATTAGCGAATTACGAATGAGCGGATTGCGGATTGGGAAAGATGCGTCCTGTTTGTCCATCGCTCTTACACGATTTTGATGTATGCAGGGTCCTTAATAGCCCTGAAAACGGGTTTGCTAATCTGTCAACTATAAAAATTCACCTGCCTTGGCTTTTTACATTGCTATAAACACGAAACTGCTATCCGAGTCGCGAATCGGGTTCACCGGGTAAGCCTCTAATAATCGTTTTAATTGCCTTCCTCTTTCAACATTAATCCCGCTATATGAAACAATTTAACGTTCAACTCAAATCCCACATGGTATTCAGAAGTACCTGCCTGCTCATCGCCTGGCTGATTTGCTGTACTTCGGCAATTGCCCAATCTGCTGTGGTTACCGGAACCGTACGCGACGACAAAGGTCAGCCCGTATCAGGCGCAACCATCGTCATCAAAGGTTCAACCTCCGGCACCAGTTCAGATGCAAATGGCTTGTTTTCCATTAACGCCCCTGCAAATGCCACCCTACAGGTGAGCGTTGTTGGCTTTGCCACCCAGGAGATCCCGGTAAATGGACGCACCAACATCAACGTTCAACTTGCCACCACCTCGCAGGATGTTGGTAATGTGGTGGTCGTTGCCTACGGCAATACCACGCGAAAAACATCCACCGGCGCCGTGCAGACCATCAACAACCGGGAACTCCAGGACATTCCCGTGGCCCAAATCACCCAAAAGCTGCAGGGTCGCCTGGCAGGTGTCCAAATTTTGCAAACCACGGGACGCCTGGGTGAAGGCATGAGCGTTCGCATACGTGGTCAGGCTTCCATCTCAGCTGGAAACCAGCCCCTGTATGTGGTTGACGGTTTCCCGATATCGGGAGACCTTAGCACCCTCAACCCGGATGAAATTGAAAGCATCAGCGTATTAAAAGATGCTGCGTCCACTTCCCTCTATGGATCGCGCGCCAGCAACGGTGTCGTAATCATTACCACTAAGCGGGCGAAATCAGGACAGTCAACCATTAGTGTAAACGCATTCTACGGGGTCCAGCAAATTCCAGGCAAAGGGGTGCCCGAAGTAATGAATGCGCGCGAATTCGCCACTTTTCAGAAAGAGCGGCTGCAGGAAAACAACCTTCCAATCCCGGCCGAATACCAAAACCCGGATCAATATGGTGAGGGCACCAACTGGTATAAACTTATTACCCGTACCGCACCCATACAGAACTATAGCATTACTCTTAATGCAGGGCGCGACAAGTTTAGTACATCGGCCGTCCTCGGCTTCTTTAGCCAGGAAGGGGTGTTGATCAATTCCAGTTACAAGCGCTTTACGGCGCGGATAAATTCTGACTACCGCTTCAATGATAAACTTCGGATAGGTGTAAATCTTGCCCCCGTACTTTCCATTACCGACGGCCGGCCAACCGATGGTGGTCCATTCGCCAGCGGAAGTTTATTTACAAGTGCACTGGTATCTTCGCCACTGGCACCTGCAATCAATCCGGATGGTAGCCTTCCTGTAACTGCCATGTCCCCGGGATCATTACCAAATCCCAACTGGTATCGTGTAGCTAAGGAAGCAGATGCGAGCACAAAAAACAGCCGGCTGCTTTCCTCCGCCTTTCTCGAATATGAATTCTTAAAGGGCCTTGCCTTTAAAACGTCCATAAATGCCGAGATCGGACAACGACTGTTTAACAACTTCGTCCCGTCCACATCAGCAGCCGTTAACCAGGCGGTTCCCCGTGCATCGGGTGATCTTACGATTAACAACAACCAGTTCCAGACCTGGCTAAGTGAAAACACGCTGAACTACCGCCGGGCAATTGGTGACCACAATCTCGACGCCCTGGTGGGCTTTACTTCGCAACGGTATTACAACGACATCAGCAATGTAACAGCAACCAACTTCCCTAACGATGTTGTTCGAACCCTTACTGCCGCCACAACTTTTACGCCCACCAGCGAAGTACAGGAGTGGAGTTTATTGTCTTACCTCGCCCGTGTTAACTACAACTATAAGGGGCGGTACCTGCTCAGTGCATCCATTCGCAGGGATGGCTCTTCACGTTTTGGATCAGACAACAAATGGGGGAACTTTCCATCGGTCTCCGCCGGTTGGGTGATTTCTGACGAAGGTTTTATGGCGGGTGTTAGATCCGTTTCCTTATTAAAGTTCCGGACCAGTTATGGGGTAACCGGGAACAATAATATTGGTAACTATACCTACTTCGCTAATGTAAGTTCCAGCAATAGCGGAAGCACAAACAACTACGTTTTTAATAATACCCTGGCCCCAGGCAATATGGTGTCAACACTCGCCAACACCACATTGGGATGGGAGAAAACCAGGCAGTTCGACTTTGGCATTGACCTCGGCTTATTTAAAAACAGGATTAACTTCAGCTACGACTACTATACAAAAACCACCGATGGGCTGCTGTTTAATGTGCCGGTCCCGACTTTCACCGGCTTTTCAAGCTTCCAGGCAAATATTGGCAAGATCAAGTTCTGGGGCCATGAGTTCCAGCTTAGCACTCAAAACCTTGTGAACCAATTTACCTGGAACACCGACTTCAATATTTCGTTTAACAAAAACCTCGTGCAACAGCTTGGTACGGCTAACGCCTTCCTCGGCGGCGGTACCAACCGTAACATCACCATGGTTGGACAGCCCATTGGTATGTTGTGGGGGTACGTATTCGACGGCATCTATTTAAACAAGGCTGATTTTGATGCATCACCTAAGTTTCAGACCTCGGCTGTTGGATCAGCGAAAATGCGGGATGTGAATGGCGACAAAGTCATTACAGTGGATGACCGCGCCATAATCGGTAATCCTAATCCGGATTTCATTTTTGGGATCACCAATAGCTTTGGTTATAAACGTTTCGATCTTTCTATTGTCGCTACCGGTTCGTATGGGAACGACATTATGAACACGGCACTGGAATATACCAACAACCTTGATGGAGTTTTCAATGTAACCCGCGACGTTGCCAATCGCTGGAAATCGGAAGCAAATCCAGGCAATGGACGTTACCCCAGCACACGGGCTGGAACAACGGGCCTCTTCCGCAATTCCAATACAACATGGGTAACCGATGGCAGCTTTTTAACCATCAAGAACATATCACTCGGTTACAATGTCCCGCTTACTTCCAAAAAGTATCTTCAAAGCTTGCGGCTGTATACAAGTATCCAGCAGGCCTGGGTGATTACCAAATACCAGGGTTCCAATCCCGAAGTCAACACCGGCGGTTCCGACCCCTTACAACAAGGTCTTGACCAGGGCGCTTACCCGGTACCACGGACATTTACCCTGGGATTAAACGTGGGTTTCTAGGGGATATCTCCTGCTGAAGGAACAGGTCCTGTTCCCCTTTTTTCCAAACACATAAATCATTAAAAAATGAGACTTATTGCCATAGCTTGCTTGCTCATCATATCGATGGGTGCATGCAAGAAAAGTTTTCTCGACATTGCCCCTGAGAACTTTATCAGCTCCACGAACTTCTTTAAAACACAGGCCGACTTTACCCAGGCCGTAAATGCTACCTATGCACCACTTAGAAATATCTATAATACGGCGTATATCATGGGCGAAATGCGGTCAGATAACACCCACTATATTTACAACAATACCAACCGGGGAAATCTTGTTCGGGAAGAAATAGCTGACTTTATCGATAACCCTACCGCTGAGCCAACCGCAAACAAATGGACCTTCAACTATCGGGTTATTGCTTACGCAAACGAGGTGCTTGCACGCATTGATGCGGCGACGTTTGATGAAAACATAAAGAAAAACCTAAAGGGGCAGGAACTCTTTCTCAGGGCGTTGTGTTACTTCGACCTGGTACAGTACTTCGGCGACGTTCCGTTGATGCTTACTCCTGTTGCGGGTAGTGCTGATGAGATCATCAATGTGAGATCAACAGTTGCACGTACACCAAAGGCTGAAGTATATGCTCAGATCATCCAGGATGCCAAAGATGCCATTCCCCTGCTGCTGAACAAGGCACAACAGGAAAAAGGCAGGGCCACTTCCGGGGCCGCTAAAACGTTGCTCGCTAACGTTTACATGGTTCAGAAACAATGGGCTGCTGCTGAAACCCTGTTGAGGGAGATTGTTTCGTCAAACGAGTATTCATTGCTGCCTGACTATAATGCGGTGTTCGACCCGGCAAATAAGAACAATGCAGAGTCCATTTTCGAGGTGCAGTACCAGGCGGGCAATCTTGGATTACAAAGCAATTTTGCCTATACGTTTATGCCCAATCTCACCAACCTGTCCCCAATTACCGGATTTACTTTCAACAACCAAAGTATAGGTGGCTGGAACATACCTACCCAGAATTTAATAGCAGCCTTTGAGCCGGGAGACCGAAGAAAGGCGGCATCAATTGCAGATGGCTATACCGCAAACAACACCTTTGTACCACAGCCATTTGTAAAAAAGTATTTTCACCTGCCCCTGCCTGCGCCAAATGGCTCAGCAGCAAATACCAACGAAAACTGGCCGGTGTACCGTTATGCGGAAGTATTGCTTTTCCTCGCTGAAGCGTTAAATGAACAAGGCAAATCTGCTGAAGCCCTTCCTTTCCTGAACCTGGTGCGTACCCGTGCCTTTGGTGCGGGGTTAGGCCAGGTGGCAACAACCAACCAGGCGCAATTACGCGATATCATCCTGCAGGAGAGAAGAGTAGAACTTGCTTTTGAAAACAAGCGTTGGCTCGACCTGGTGAGGACCGAACGCGCAATCCCGGTGATGACAGCATATGGCGCAGCACTAAAGGCAAGTGGTCAATATCCAAACCTTGTAGCAAGTACCTATAACATTACACCTAACCGGCTGCTCTTTCCCATTCCTTTCCAGGAGATCCAGGTAGATCCGAAGCTGGTCCAAAACCCTGGTTACTAAATACCAGAAACATAAACGACACAAAATAGAATTCAAGCAAATAGGCTCCCTACCCAATACCTAATACCTCCCTACCCAATACCCCAATACCCCAATACCTTATTACCCAAACCTGTGTACCTCCATTATCATCATGGAAGCGGGCAAGGTTTTCAGTACGTGTACCTATGTTTGCCGCTGAGCCTGCCGGGTAACCCGGACTGTTTTGTTAACTAAATCGAAACCAATCTTCTAAATGCTTCCTTTAAGTATCCATTTTCCCGGTAAGCTCGTTTTTGACCGGGGTTGCCTGCAAAGGATCCCGGATGAAATCATCTCTTTTGGCGCTACCAGCATCCTGGTCGTCACGATCGATCCACTGCTAAATGAGCTAAAAAGCCTGTTCAACGCACTTGAAAGTTCAGGAATGACAGTAGAGGTAAATACCTCGATTGTTCAGGAACCTTCATTTGCCGAATTCAACGAATTGCTGGAAAAGTATTCCGGATTTAACCCCGATGTTGTTGTTGGTATTGGTGGCGGCAGTGTGCTTGATATTGCTAAGCTACTCGCTGCCCAAATCGGCAACCCCCAAACGCTGCGCGACATCGTTGGTATTGGTTTGCTCAAAAGCCGGGGGAAAAAGTTGATCTGTATGCCCACCACATCAGGAACGGGTAGCGAAGTTTCGCCAAATGCAATACTGGTTGATGAAACCGACAACCAGAAAAAGGGGATCATAAGTCCGTTTCTTGTTCCAGACGTGGTATATGTAGATCCTTTGCTGACGCTTACTGTTCCCCCGGGGATTACCGCTACTACCGGGTTAGATGCACTTACACACTGCCTTGAGGCATATACAAATAATTTTGCACACCCCTTTATCGACCTTTATGCATATGAGGGAATGCGGTTGATTGGGGGTAACCTGGTTAAAGCCGTAAAAGATGGCAGCGACGAAGAGGCACGTACAGGGGTGGCCATGGGAAGTTTGCTGGGGGGTTTCTGCCTTGGCCCGGTGAATACCGCCGGGGTTCATGCCCTTTCGTATCCACTGGGTAGCACTTTTCACCTCGCGCATGGCCTTTCAAATGCGCTCCTGCTACCTTATGTTATGGAGTTTAACCTGCTGGCTTCGCCAAAGAAATATGCGGAGGTTGCTATCGCCCTGGGCTGTTCACCTGATGAAACCCCCGAAAAAACAGCACGAAAAGGCATCGAAAAAATCCATGATTTCATCCGGGAGTGCGGTATGCCTGCAAGGCTAAGCGAAGTCGGGGTTCCCCGGGAAGCAATCCAGGCTATGGCTGTAGATGCCTTGAAAATACAACGTTTGCTCCGGAACAATCCTCGCGTAATTACGGAGGCAGATGCTATAATGATTTATGAGTCAGCATTTTAGTTGCTGTCTCAAGGGGTATATAGCACACGTATTTGGTGAAGGCGCAAGTGCATGAAACGGTACCAGGCGCAACAGATATTCCGACCTCACTTTGAGTAATAATTTGGGAATGATCCGTCATTCGCCGGAAATTACTTATTCGTAGTCCGGTATACGAGCGAAAATCAATTTCTCTAGATTTGCCATCCTTAAATGTGACAAGGAAGTATGAACACCAAAAAATACCAGGGTATTGTCATTCCGGCGGTTACACCCCTAACGTCGGAGTTTTCGCTTGATCACGGTGCTGTGGAATCCATGTTTGAAAATTTTTACGCACATAATGTGCTCCCTTTTATATTGGGCACTACAGGTGAAGGACCCTCATTGCCGCTTCCTGTCAAAAAGGACTATCTGCAAAAGGCGGGAAAGTTGAAGAAACCCGGGACGATCTTATATGCTGGTATATCGGCTAACGTTTTTAACGAAGCAGTAGACTTGGCAAAAGCAAGCTTTGATCTTGGGGCCGACGTGGTTGCTGCTACACTGCCATCGTACTTCGCATTGTCGGAGTACCAAATGCAGCAGTACTTTGAGCAGTTGGCCGACGCCATAGGTGGGCCGCTGATTATCTACAATATTCCGGCAACCACCCATATGTCCATTCCCCTGCAATTGATCGATGAGCTTAGTTATCATGACAACATCGTTGGCACCAAAGACTCCGAACGTAGCGACGAACGGCTACAAGCGTCGATTAACCTTTGGTCCTCCCGCCAGGACTTTAGCCATTTCGTGGGCTGGGCAGGTCGGTCGGCCGTAGCCTTGCTAAAAGGCAGTGATGGCCTGATCCCAAGTACCGGTAATGTGTTCCCCGGGCTTTATGAGGAACTTGCCAAAGTTTCACGATTGGCTGACGAGAAAAGGGCCATGGAACTACAAAGACTGTCCGATGTATTTGGTGATCTCTACCAGAAAGGCCGGTCATTGGGAGAGTCCTTATGGGCACTAAAGGTGCTCATGCACGAAAAGGGCTTATGTGAAACCCATGTGATGCCGCCACTTCAGCCGGGTACAACCGAACAGGGCAGCTTGCTGATTAATGAACTTCAACTGACACTTCAGAAAGAAGGGGTGCAGTTTTAAATACCAACTATGTCAAAACCAGTCATTGGAATAACAATGGGCGATCCGGCGTCGATTGGCCCCGAAATAGCCATTAAAGCGTTATTACGAAGTGAAATTTATGATAGTTGTCGTCCCCTGTTGGTGGGCGACGCCGGCGTTTTCAGGCATATAATCGACCGGTTGCAGTTACAGGCAACCATCAACCCGATTAAAGCAGTCGGGGATGCCGCATTTGAATACGGAATTATAGACGTATTCGATTTGGCTAACGTGGATCTAGATCAGCTCGTATTTGGAGAAATTTCAGCTATGGCTGGAAATGCCGCGTTTGAAGCGGTGAAGAAAGTTATCGAGTTGGCGCTCGATGGCGAACTTGACGCTACAGTAACCGGGCCGATAAACAAAAAGTCGATCAATGAAGCGGGTCACCACTATGCCGGCCACACCGAAATCTATGCGCATTATACCGGAACGCGTAAGTATGCCATGTTGCTGGTAGAGGAACACATAAAGGTCATTCATGTTTCTACCCATGTGTCCCTCAGGCAGGCATGCGACCTGGTGAAAAAGGATCGCATCCTGGAAGTGGTGCACCTGTTGCGCAACGGGTTGATCCAACTTGGTGAAACGAACCTGAAGATCGGTATTGCCGGGCTCAATCCACACGCGGGTGACAGCGGGCTGTTTGGTACCGAAGACGATGAAGAAATATTGCCGGCAGTAGAAGAAGCCAGGCGGCGAGGATACGATGTTGAGGGTCCCGTTCCACCAGATACCCTTTTTGCAAAAGCTTCTACCGGGGCTTATGGTGGAGTAGTGGCAATGTACCACGACCAGGGACATATACCCTTTAAGCTTTCCGGTTTTAAGTGGAACGCCGAAAAGCAACAAATGGATAGTGTAAAAGGTGTAAATATTACCATGGGGCTGCCAATCATTCGTACTTCGGTAGACCATGGTACAGCCTTTGAAATAGCGGGTAAAGGTGTTGCAAGCCCTGATGCGATGGTGCTCGCCATTGAGTCGGCTGTTCAACTAAGTAAATTTCGAACTAAAACAAAAGCGCCCGCCTGATGATTGCAGTAATTGCCGATGACTTAACCGGTGCGGCAGAGTTAGCCGGAATAGGCTTGCGTTATGGCTTGAAAGTGGAAATGAGTACATTGATCAACCCATCGCCGGAAACGGAACTCTTCGTGGTCAGTACCGACAGCCGGTCAACAGATGAGCAAAGTGCGGTTGAGATCATGCACAACTTAACCCGCCAACTGGCGGCGCTCAGGCCAACATTTATTTACAAAAAGATCGACTCGGTGTTACGCGGGCACGTGCTTGCAGAACTGGAGGCACAGTTAAATGTATTGGGTCAGGAGAAGGTAGTTGTAGTTGCCGCAAATCCCCTGTTGGGCCGGACCATAAAAAACGGCGAATACTATTTTCAAAGCCAACCTATTCACCAGAGTAGTTTCGCGCACGATCCTGAGTTCCCGATCCGGAGCTCGCGGATTACAGATATGCTGCGTGCCGACGATCACCAGGTTTATGTAAAAAGTGTAGCGGAAGATATCCCCGGCTCCGGGATCATCATTGGCGAGGTGGAAGGGGAGCATGACCTTGCGGGCTGGGCGGAATACGCGGCTGGGATGACCTTCGCTGCAGGCGCGTCCGGTTTCTTCAATGCGATATTGCATAAACGCCTTCAAACTCCAGCCGCGGTTAAACCAGCGACAGTACGGTTTGCCAATCCGCGGTTGTATGTTTCAGGAACAACATTTCAGAAAAGTCGAGATGCTTTACAAGGCTTGCGCAGTAAAGGCAAACCCGTAAGCTATATGCCGGACGACCTGCTGAATAGTACGGATTTCACCCCAGGCATGGTTGAAAGCTGGGCCAACGACATCCGTTACCTGGTCGAAACGAGTGGCTACGCAATTGTCGCCATTGAATCCTTGCCCGGCGGAATACCCCTCGCTGCAGCAAACCTCAGAACAAAAAAAGCGCAGGCCATTGCACGCGTGCTAAAACTCGTACGGGTTAAGGAGCTCATTATTGAAGGTGGAGCCACCGCTGCTGCAATTATCGACGAGATGGGGTATGCCAGCTTTTTCCCGGTTAACGAACTTGCACCCGGGGTGGTACGCATGCGGATTGGTGATACCGACATGCATATGACGGTAAAACCCGGAAGCTACCAGTGGCCGGAAGGGGTGTGGGAGATGGAAAAAGAAACGGCGTAAAATGTCAAGACTTAGAGGTCTGAAGTCAAAAGTTAGAAGTCAAAAGCCAAAACTCAAAACTCATAAGCTTAGCTAGATAGCAATCGAATTACCGCATAATGTCTCATCATTCTTTATCCTGGTGATGTCCTCGTTCATTTCGAATTCACTTCGCTATGATCAATTTCATAGTTCATCGTTATAGTTCATCATTCATATTCGCCTTGGGGGAGTAAGCGCCAGGGATTGAAGCGGCTACCCCGCTGAAGGCCCGCCGGGATGGCTTGTCGGGCGGGCATGCGGTTTAGCCTGTGGCGGAGTAATAGCGAAAAGCCCAACCCCTTGCGCAGCTTGGGGTGGCGCCCACCAAAATCCTAACGTGCAGGCGACGACAATCATGAGCTCATCCCTGAATACAGTGAACATCTAATCACTCGTTTGTACCCGGTAAACGTAGTCCGGCAGACTTAGCCCTGTTCCATAGGACAAATTGCGCTTCCATTTACAACTTAACATTCAACATACGTCCATTTTCTCTTCCGCCATATGACGCCTACACTTCATGTTCTCGACTACGCCATTATCATAGTGCTCTTGCTGGTGACCCTGGCCTTTGGTTTCAGGTTTGCCCGGCAACAGAAAACAACCGAAACATACTTCCTGGCGAAAAACCGGGTGCCATCATGGGCATTGGGTATTTCTCTCCTTGCAACCTTGATTAGCAGTGTGACTTTTCTCGGTTACCCCGGTACCGGCTATTCTTCCAACTGGATACTACTCGTGCAGGGATTGATGGTGCCGATCGTGCTTATGGGAACAATCTGGTTCATCGTGCCCTTATACCGGAAGGTTATCCGGTTAAGCACGTATGAATATTTTGAACGGCGCTTTGGCAGTTTTGCCCGATACTATAGTTCACTTGCTTTTGTATTGCGCCAGTTCTCCGGTATGGGAACGGTGTTTTTCCTACTCGCCCTCGCCCTAACGGATATGACCGGTGGAAATACTTTTGTCATCATATCGGTTGTGGGAGCGGTCATTATTATTGTAAACCTGTTGGGAGGGATTGAAGCGGTCATATGGTTGGATGTGTTCCAGGGTTTCATGCTTTTTGCCAGCGGGATCATCTGCTTCTGTGTACTCTTGTTTTCGATAGATGGCGGTCCGGCGGAAGTCTGGCGGGTTGCATCGGAAAACGGGCGTACCGGCTTCGGCCCATACGACTGGGACTTTACCCGGCTCACCTTTGTTGTAATGGCGATAAACGGAGCTTTTTATGCCATACAAAAATATGGTACCGACCAAACCGTGGTACAGCGCTATCTAACGGCGAGAAGCGATAAGGCAGCTATCCGGGCTTCAATGCTTGGTATCCTGTTGACGGTGCCGATCTGGACCATGTTTATGCTGATCGGAACAGCTTTGTTTGTCTACTATTTGAGACAGCCTATACCCGAAGGCATGCGGGCAGATGCCGTTTTCCCCTACTTTATTATGACCAAGTTGCCCACCGGTGTAATCGGCTTCATTTTGTCGGCCATGATTTCGGCTGCCATCTGTAGCCTGAGTGCCGATCTCAATTCACTTGCTGCCGTTGGGGTTGAGGATTATTACAAGAAAATGCGCCCTAACCGTTCAGACAAAGAATACCTGCGTGCCAGCCGATGGATCGTCGTATTCTCGGGCTTGCTGGCAATAGGCATCGGCGGCCTCTACCTGAACACCGGCGACGAAGGGGTATTGGGAATAGTGTTCACCCTTTACGCGATCTTTTCCGGGGGTATTGTCGGCATCTTCCTGCTTGGGCTATTTAGTGCACGGGCTAATCGCCAGGGGGTGACCATTGGGATCATCGTTTGCATCCTGTTTACCGCCTATGCATTTCTTACCTCAACCAGGATTGGACTTGACGACAACAAAACCTTACTGCTAAATATGGGCGAGTATAATTTCACGCACCATAAATTAATGCTCGGGGTTTACAGCCACCTGATCGTTATTGGTGTTGGTTATGTTGCAAGCCTGTTTTTTCCAAAACCTGTAATCGACAAAAATCTCTTGTACAGCGGCTGGCTGGAATCGCATAGGCTTGAAAAAGCAAATGCCCGTGCTGGGTTGTAGAATGATAAACTCGAAGACAAGAATGCAAAATGCAAAATGTAAAGACCAGAATGCAAAATGTAAAATGCAAAATGAAAAATTCGTTCGCGATCCAGGTAATGCTTGTGCGCTAAAATTGTGAGGGCAGCGTGCCATTTCCCCTTCAACTCGTTACCAACCAACCCTTCAACTTTCTCCGCTTACACAACACCTCAATACCCAATACCTCAATACCTCAACCCCTCAACACCCAATACCCCAATACCTCAATACCGAATACCTCAATACCCAATACCTCAACACCCAATACCCTCCTACAGTAAAATAGTCCATTATTTTAGTCATTTAATGCATTCTTTACGGATGCACGTTCTCTTAGTTTTACTGCTGGTAATGCTGTAACATTTCCTGGTACAAAACGATTGTGGTTGCAGCACCCAAGATAGTATCGCCATATGTGCCTGCATGTAATGCACGGTGCAGTTGCTATGCGAACGCTTACAAAACATCGCCATATGAAACCGAAAAGTTTACTCAACTATCCATTGGGTTTCTTCCTTGTTCCCGCTATTCCTCCGGCTGTTGACCAACAGCGAAACCTCACCATACACGATTTACAAAAATCGTCCGTAGAATCTGCACTTTCGCAGGCTCGGCCAGCTGCCACGGCACGCAATTGCTCATCGACCAAACGTGCCCGGGTGGTTGCCGGCGATACCATGGATAAGGCCAGATTATATGCTTCAGAAAAACAGCTCCGGAGCGTAAGATCAAATAGGCCCCTGTACATTTCTGCTTGCCCGGAGTTCCTCAACGCTAAACCAGTTACGCAGGCTCAGCCAGATCAGATAATACCCCAACCGCCTAAAACGGACTGGTTTTTTCAGCACAGGCTTTAATCCATGTTCAACAATTTTCGTCTTCTTTAACCCGGCCCTGAACAATCACGATATACGATGCTTAATACCTTTACACTTATGAAATCTACACTATCCAAAAAGTATCCGCTTTTTGTACTGCTCATGTTAGTTTCAGTTTTCTCGTACGGCCAATCACGAAGGGTAATCGGAAAAATTTCGGATCAAACTACTCATCAGCCACTGGCGGGTGTTACGGTATCCCTGAAAGGCGGGAGCAGTTCAGTGACCTCAACCCCGGATGGAAGTTTTTCCATACAGGTGCCATCGAATGATGCCGTGATCACCTTTTCTTATGTTGGTTATGCACCACAGGAAGTAAAGATTGGCACGCTTAACACCATCGATGTGCTTATGGTTGCAGGGGCAAACAGGCTCGAAGAAGTGGTGGTCATCGGTTATGGTGCGGTAAAACGACGCGATCTGACCGGGGCGGTATCCACGATCAAAAATGAGGAGATTGTGCTGACACCCACACACAATGCTGTCGAAGCAATGCAGGGCAGGGTTTCAGGTGTCGATATTACCAGGTCGTCGGGCAGTGCCGGTGCGGGATCAAATATCCTGGTTCGCGGAACCCGGTCTATACCCGATCCTAATAATACCGACAACAACCCGAATGCTCCGTTGGTCGTTATCGATGGTTTCCAGGGAGGTAGCCTCTCCGATATCAACCCAAACGATATTGAGTCAATCGACATTTTAAAAGATGCCTCCTCTACCGCTATCTACGGTGCTCAGGGTGCGAATGGTGTAATTATCGTAACTACAAAAAAAGGTACTACCGGCAGAATGCGGGTTTCTTATGATGGATTTTATGGAACCAATGGTTATACCTCTTTTCCAAAGCCACGAATTGGCGACGACTATATCCAGCTTAGAAGAGAAGCGTATCGCAACCCGGCATCAGGTGCGCCAATATGGAACGGTCCTGCCGACGATCCAAAGCTGTTCCCTATAGCCGAGGAGTGGAATGCAGTTCAGCGCGGACAATGGGTCGACTGGTTTGATCTCATCAACCGCAATGGTACCCAGCAAAGCCATACTGTTTCAATAAGAAGTGGTTCAGAGCGTACCAAAGCCTTTTTATCACTGGGTTATTTTAACGAAGAAGGTATGCTAAAACGAAACGATTTTCAGCGTTTTACCATGCGCTTTAACCTCGACCAGAATATATTTAAATGGGCAAAGGCAGGTATACTCAGCCAGGTAACCTATACTGATTTGAACCGCAGAAGGGATCCGCTTTCAACAGCTTTGTCCATTGCCCCATTAGGTGCCCCTTACGATTCTGCGGGTAATATCAATGTATACCCACTGGTTCCACAAGTACTAAGTCCATTAACCGATGAAAGGGGCGACCTGGTTGCACTGGATAATGAGCTTAGAACAAACGTTATGGCCAATGCTTACGTAGAACTCACCCCACTCAAAGGATTGTCTTTACGCTCCAACCTGGGAACAACACTTAACTACGGCAGGCGTGGTATTTTTAATTCTGCTACTTCTTTAACCCAGCGGGATCGCCGGATCAACTACGCCGAAGTACGTAACGAATTCAACAGGTACTTCAACTGGGATAATATTCTTACTTACACCAGGCAAGTATCTGACCACTCCTTTACGCTAACCGGTATAGTAAGTTATATTCAAAGTGAGTCTGATAATTCATTTGCAACCGGTGAAGGTCAGTTGCTTTCTTCACAGGGGTATTTCAACCTTAATGCGGCTCAGCAAAACAGGTCGCAAGGTTCAGAGTATTCGGGATGGAACAACCTGGCAGTAGCAGGTCGGCTTAATTATAGTTACAAGAGCAAATACTTACTTACCCTCACCCAACGTGCTGATGGTGCATCAAGACTCGCGCCGGGCAACAAGTGGGATTATTTTCCATCTGTTGCGGTTGGCTGGAACCTTGCAGAAGAATCATTTATTGGCAAAGCCGATTGGCTGACAAACCTGAAGCTTAGGGGTAGCTGGGGTAAAGCTGGTAACTACAACATCCGGGTCTACGGAACACAGAGTGTGATTACGCCAGGCATAAATATTGGCTTTGGTGATGTGGGTGGTAACCTGTATCAATTCCGTCCTTTAACCGGTAGTAAGGAACTGGGATGGGAAGTTTCTACAACCACAAACGTCGGGGCTGATTTTGGCATATTCAGCAATCGTGTCAGCGGGTCATTCGAATGGTATAACACCGTTACAAATGGTATTCTTTTCACCAGGCCGCTTCCACGTTCTGCAGGACTGGGACCCCAGGGTTCAATTCTCCAGAACATCGGTGAAACTCAAAATAAAGGAGTAGAGCTTTCGCTCAATACCAGGAACATCGTGAGAACTGATTTCAAGTGGAACTCAACAATTACGTTCACAAAAAATAAGGAGGAGATCACTAAACTTCCCGACACATCAAAGATCATTATCGGCCCCGTTCCTGAAACACAATCGTTGTTATTGGGTCGCCCGGTGAATTCGTTTTACTCTTATAATAAAATGGGTATCTGGCAAACCGACAAAGCCGACCTTGCTTCAAGATACAGGTGGGGTGCTAACCGGTTCACGCCCGGACAAATGATGATCGAAGATGTAAACGGCGACTCAATAATTAATGACCAGGACCGGACTTATCTTGGTTCTACTGTACCTGACTTCGTACTTGGCTTCCAGAATAACTTTACTTACAAAAATTTCGACCTTGGTATCTTCCTTTTCTGGAGGTATGGACAAATGATCAATGCTGAATTTTTAGGACGGTATAACCCTTCCGGTGAAGGAAGTGGTCCGGCAAACCTGGATTACTGGACACCGGAGAACCCGACCAATGACTTTCCAAGGCCGCGGCAGGGACAACGGTTTATCGACATTCCTGCATACCAGGCACTCTGGTTTGTAGAGGGCTCTTATTTCAAAGTAAAAAACATTACGCTTGGTTATACTTTCCCGAAAAGAATATCAGGCAAGATTGCAGCTGAAAACATCCGGCTTTATGTTACGGGCAACAACGTTTTTACCAGGGCAAAGAGCCACCTGGTTAAAGATTACGATCCTGAAAGAGGTGGCGCAGAATCCTCTCCATTGAGCCGCCAATTTGTATTTGGCTTAAACCTCGGTTTTTAGGTTTACGAAGTTTTATTTCAATTATTAATATTCAGGCTGTATGAAAAAATATATAATCCCACTAAGTTTAATTGCTTCAACCGTACTCATATCATCATGCAGAAAGCTCGATGAAATCAACCCATCCGGTGCAACTGCCGAAGCGGTCTGGAGTACCCCTGAGGGCATGATAACCCTAATTAACGGCGCTTACAATGATCAGCGAAACTTTTATGGGAAAGAAGATGCGGTACTGTTAACCGAAGGCGGTACCGACTTATGGTTTAACCAGAATAAGGCGAGTTATGCTAACCAGATAACCAGGTACGAGGGCTTAACTGCAAGTTCCAGTGGCACAAACACCAATACTTTTACTACATTTTACAAAGCACTAAATCTTGCAAATGCGGGCATAGGAAGAATTCAGGCAATCGCTTATCCTTCCGCTGAAGAAAAGAACAGGCGCTTGGGCGAATTGCGTTTCCTGCGGGGATGGTACCTATGGCACATCGTAGAGTTTTATGGTGGAGCCAGCCTGAGAACGACTGAAACACAGGGTGCAGTAATGACCGCAACGAGAAGTACACCCGAAGATTTTTACAAGGTCATAATCGAAGACCTTGAGTTTGCAAAACAAAACCTTCCCCTGCAGGACGACTGGGGACTGGAGTATAGTCGTGCGTCAAAAAAATCTGCTGCAGGTCTGTTGGCGAGGGTGCTGCTAACCAGGGCCTATTATTCTACCGGTGCAGAGGCCACTACCTACTTCACCCGCGCACGCGATGCAGCACAGGAAGTAATCAACAGGGCAGCCGAATTTAAAATAGCACTCTGGCCAAACTATGCAGACCTCTGGTTGCCCGCCAATAACAAAAAGGTCGGTGCGGCCGGTGGAGAGTCCCTATACACCATCAGTAACTCCGCCAGCAATACTGCCAGCAACTATGATAATAATGCTAACCGGATGCACATGTGGTACCTGCCACAATATGCAAGCCGCATAGGTGCATTGGTGCAGAGTCTGCAATATGGCGCGGACCAAAGGAGGCTTCAACCTACACGCGCATTGTTGGACATGTACAACGAAGACATAGACGCCAGGTATGAGGGTTCTTTCCAGGAGGTTTGGCTGACGAATTCGGCTGCCAACTATATCTGGAGCGCGGCTGATGTGGCAACACATCGCAAGAACGCAAACATCGCAGGTCGTATTCTGCGTCCCGGCTTAGACACTGCACTTTATATTACCAAGCGCGGCATTTCGGGTGAGTCTGCCTTGCCATACCTCGTTTTCGATCGCGATACCATGTACAATGCAAACGGAACGATAGCAGGTGTGAATGCATGGCCTGCGCTGATCAAGTTCGCTTATCCAAACAGAACCGCACCCAATTCCCAACCCGGTTTCAACGACATCTTCATGATCCGGTTTGCAGAAATGTATCTGATAGCTGCAGAAGCAGAATTCCGGCTTGGCAATAGCCAGGCGGCTGCTAACTTCATCAATGTTATCCGCACAAGAGCAGCCAAGAAAGCGCCGGTAAACCAGACTGCTGCAATGCAGGTAAGGGCCGCCGACATCAATATCCAGTTTATCCTCGATGAAAGGGCGAGAGAGTTTGCAGGCGAGCAAATCAGGTGGTTCGATCTCAAGCGTTCTTTAACCCCTGACCAGTGGGTACAACGCATAAAGACCCTCAATCCCGACATTACTGCGGTTCTGCCTACCCATCGGTTAAGGCCTATCCCGCAGCAGGAGCTGGACGCATTACTAAATAAGGCTGAGTTTGGTCAAAATCCGGGATACTAGTTTTTGTGTTGAGCGTTAGTTAGGGTGATGAGTTATGAGAGATGAGATATGAGACGTGATTGGGGGTTGGGTAATTGGGTATTGGGTATTGGGAAGGACATTTAGTTGATATCTACCTTTCAAATGCGCTCACTAGAATTACCGATTGTACAAGGGAGTGACACAACGATGTCGAAAGAAGATATTCCGTTCGCTACCAAAAAAACGCTAAGCCAGCGTACATTGTTTTTTTTTGGTCGCCCGCTTCTAGCCGCTTTTCAACTCCGGTTGTGTCACTCACTTGTACAGCATTAACCATGATGAGCTGAGCATGTACCAATGAAAACATGCTATTGCTTCTTAAGGAATTAAAAAGCAATGTCTTAATAGTAAGCAATTGAGACTGGCAATTAACAGAAGCAAGTACCAAATAGGTTAGGGGTTAGTACTTAAACGACAGCCAAAGACAATTACTTGCAACACTGCCAACACGATGAATACTTCATCTGCGATATAAATGGAGTTTACGTTGAACCATTGCACTGTTGAATAACACTGAGCATGTTGGAGGTCGGGAATGACAGTCTTATCGTCGACGTTTTTTACTTTTTACATTTTTAATTGGCTTCGGATCATGAATTTTAATAAACGATTTTTTGGTGTTCTGGCCTTTACCTCTCTCCTGGCTACTGGTCTGCCGGTACGCGCGCAAACCTCAGATGATGCGTTTAAGAAGCCCTTAAAAGAAGTGCTTGCCGACATTGAAAAAAGGTACGACGTAAAGATCCGGTACAGTGAAGACCTGGTGAAAGACAAGGTTGTAACGTATGCCGGATGGCGCTTTCGCAACGACGTTGAAAGTACGATGTCGAATGTGCTGGGATCGCAGGACATCACTTTCGCACCCGATGGAGAACGTAAATATAAGTTGCAGCATTTTCAATACCACCTTAAAACGCCTGAGCAGGGTAAGGAACAGCTTGATTACCTCGCAACATTGTATGCCGATAAGACTGCCTGGGAAAAACGCAAATCCGAACTAAGGCGTTGTTTGAGCAATGCCTTGCGTTTATCACCATTACCGGCTGCTCCGGCCACTAAACCGATCGTTACGCCTGTTCGCAAAATGGACGGCTATACCGTTCAGAACATTGCCATAGAAACACTGCCAGGGTTATATATCTGCGGCTCACTGTATAAGCCGGCAACCATTAAGGGTAAGGTGCCTGTTGTGCTCAATCCCGATGGGCATTTTGGTGATGGTCGCTATCGTGCGGATGCCCAATACCGTTGTGCGGGGCTTGCACGTATGGGTGCAATGGCCTTCAGTTACGACCTTTTTGCCTGGGGCGAATCGCTGCTTCAGTTTAAACCGGAGGACCATCGACGTGCGCTCGCACAAACTATACAGGCGCTGAATGGCATGCGAATTCTCGATTATATGCTCAGCCTAAAAGAAGCCGACCCGCAAAGGGTTGCCATTTCCGGGGGCTCAGGTGGCGGCAGCCAAACCATGTTGGTTACCGCAATTGACGATCGTATTACCCTTAGCGTTCCGGTTGTGATGACCTCATCGTATCATAGCGGTGGATGCCCATGTGAAAGTGGGATGGGGGTTCACCTTTGCGGAAACGGAACCAATAATGTAGAGATTGCAGCAATGGCGGCTCCAAGACCGCAACTCGTGATCTCAGATGGAAAAGACTGGACCCAGCATGTACCGCAAAATGAATTTCCTTTCTTACAGCGCACCTATGGTTTTTACGGTAGCGGTGCGGTAGTTAAGAATGTTCACCTCCCGCAGGAAGGTCACGATTATGGAGTATCAAAGAGGAAAGCCTTGTATGAGTTTATGGCGGAACATTTTAGGTTAAATCTCGCCGCAGTAGTAAAAAACGGCTTGGTCGACGAGTCGAAGATATCCATTGAGCAATTTCCTGCCATGTATGTTTTTGGCGAAAAAGGGGAGCGCCTTCCCGCAAACGCGATCAAAAGCTTTGAAGAGCTTACAAGGGTATTTGATACTGCTACAAAAAGGGTAGCTGCCATACAGCATTAAAACTCCTATCTGCCTGCAAAAACCGATGTTTCGTGTATGATCGTATACCTTACTGATCCGGATAGTAACGGGAGTGCGCACCAGATATCACTATTCATTCCCAGTTGGTCTGATCTCCGGCCGGCACACCGGGCTTATGCCATCAAATTGCAAATATGAATTCCAGACAAACAGCTGCTTTTCTAACTACCGTTTTACTGATCATCGGTTGCAGCGAACTTATTATCGCACAAACGGCTTCCGGTTCGAAGCAACGTTATAAGGTCGCAGTTGTCGACCTCATGATTTTAAAACGCCAAAAACTTGGGGCATTTCAGCTGACCAAAGAAATCGGTGCCGACGGGGTTGAGGTAGACATGGGTGGATTGGGAAACCGGCCAACTTTCGATAACCAGCTGTTAAACGATACCATCCGGCAGCAGTTCATCAGTAAGGCTAAGTCACTCGACCTTGAGATACCTTCACTGTCGATGTCAGGGTATTATGCTCAATCTTTTTGCCAGCGACCTGAATTCATACGCTCCGTGCAGGACTGCATTCAAACGATGCAACTGATGAATGTCAAAGTGGCCTTCCTGCCGCTGGGTGTACAATGCGATCTCGTAAAGAGACCTGAGCTTCGGGACTCAGTGGTGAGCCGGCTTAAGATTGCAGGTATGCTTGCCGAACGTGCAGGGGTAGTCATCGGGGTTGAAACTGCATTAGACGCCAAATCAGAACTAAAGCTGCTGCGCGAGGTTAATTCGCCCGCCATCAAAAGCTATTTCAATTTCTCGAATGCCCTTAAGAATGGTCGCGACGTCAGCAGCGAATTAAAGATATTGGGCAGGAGAAATATCGTACAGATCCATTGTACCGACGATGACGGCGTATGGTTACAGAACAACACCCGTCTCGACATGCGGAAGGTGAAGGAGACCCTGGATAAAATGAAATGGAGTGGCTGGCTGGTGATTGAGCGCTCAAGAGATCAAAATGAGCCCACCAACGTGAAGAAAAACTTTAGTGCGAATACTGCATACGTGAAATCTATATTCCAGGGGAGTGATAAACCTTAGCGCCTTTTTACCTTCATTATGATGCCAACAAAAACCCCCTTTGCGTTTTTAGTCTTTCTAATTATTGCTATCTCAACGGCTGGTGCAGCGGATATCTATGTGGCTACAAATGGTAACGACACCAACCTGGGCACAAAGGAAAGGCCGTTGCTAACTTTAAATATGGCCCTTCGGAAAGCCCGGGAGATGCGCAGGCTCAGGGATCCTGCCATTAGTGGCGGCATTCATATAATTGTTGCGGCCGGAACCTATGCTTTTGATGAATCACTATTTATTCGTCCCGAGGATTCCGGAACAGCAGAAAGTCCAACAACAATAGAAGCACAACCAGGAAACAAAACGGTTTTCAGTGGAGGTGTTCAATTGAGCGGCTGGAAAAGGACCGGTTCAGCACCCGGAGGATTACCACAGGTTGCACGTAACAAGATATGGGAAACAGATGTGCCCTATATTGGCGCAGGGGTGATGGAATTCCGGCAGCTCTGGATCAACGACCGAAAAGCCGTACGCGCCAAATTGCGGAATGGCGACAGCATGAACAGGATCTATTCCTGGGATCATAGCGCACAAACCACCAAAGTTCCACGGTTTAAAGGCGCCGATCTTTCTGCCGTGAAGGGGATAGAGATGTTTATTCACCAGTGGTGGGCAATTGCAACACTTCGGATCAAGTCAGTCGTAAATAAGGGCGACACCTCCGTCATCGCATTTCATCAACCCGAGAGCCGGGTGCAATCTGAACATCCCTGGCCGGCACCATGGATTTCTTCGGAAACGGGTAACTCTGCTTTCAACCTTACCAATGCGATACAGTTTCTGGATGAGCCAGGTGAATGGTTCCTCGACCTTCAGCGGGCAAAGGTTTATTACTGGCCACTCGAAGGCGAAAACATGGCCAACGCAAAAGTAATTGCACCTGCTTTGGAGACCCTGGTTAAGATTGAGGGCACCCCTGATAACCCGGTTTCGAATATTTTCTTCAAGGGGATATCCTTTGAACATACCGGCTGGTTACGCCCCTCCAAACAGGGACACGTTCCACACCAGGCGGGCATGTACATGATTGACGCATACAAATTAAAAGTTCCGGGTACACCAGATAAGAAGTCCCTTGAAAACCAGGCATGGGTGGGACGGCCGGCTGCTGCGGTTGAAGTTTCCTATGCTGATTACACCGGGTTTCAAGGCTGTCGTTTTGAACACCTGGCGTCCACCGGGCTGGACTATCATAAGGCTGTGCATAATGCAACAATCAACGGCAATCTTTTCAAAGACATCGGCGGAACGGCTATTCTTGCCGGTGTGTTTTCTGATCCGGCGGTTGAAGTACATCTTCCCTACGAGCCTAAAGACGAACGCGAAATATCAGGCGATTTGCGGATCACCAATAACCTCATCAATGATGTTACCAATGAAGATTGGGGTTGCGTGGGAATAGGAGCCGGCTTCGTAAGAAACACCCATATTGCCCACAACGATATCAGCGATATTGCCTATACCGGCATCATGCTTGGTTGGGGCTGGACCCGCACCTTGAATGCAATGCGCAACAACCATATCGTGGGCAATCGCATCCATCATTTTGGTAAACAGATGTATGATGTTGCAGGTATCTACAGTTTAAGTGCACAACCAAATTCACTCATCAGCGAAAATTATATCGACAGTATTTACAAGGCACCCTATGCGCATCTTCCAAATCACTGGTTTTATATCTACACCGACGAGGGTACTGCTTACGCTTCTGTTACCAACAACTGGACCCCTTCGAAAAAGTACCTGCAAAATGCGAATGGACCTGGTAATACCTGGCTGAACAATGGGCCTGCAACGCATGACTCCGTAAAGCGTACTGCAGGTTTGCAGCCTGCTTACCAAAGCCTTCTAAAAGAAAAACGACCCCTAAATACAGCCTGGAAAATCAACCATGAATTACCGGCAATGATCGAGCTGGTTGTAGCTCCGGGTACACAGCTGGATACTCAGCGGCTGAGGGCTGTACTGGTGCAAAACAACATCAACCCGGAAGCGGTATACCATTGGAACAACAGGTACGTAATATTTGAAAATGTTCAGGATGAGTCGGTGATACAGGGAAAGCTCCGTTCGGCATTCCCGCAGGCCAAAGTGAAGGTCTACTTTGATGTGGTGTACGAATTTAACCGGTCAAGGTGTTCCGATACGGCCACTGCGCGGGAGTGGGCGCATACCATTCTCACGGCTAATCTTGTCAGCGATCCAAAGCTGCAACGGGAATACCTCTACTACCACAACACCCAATTTGAAAAGTGGCCCGAGTTGTCGCAGGGCTTTTGCAATGCCAGCTTTCAGCAACTGCTGATTTATAAAAGTGGGCGCCAACTCATGTTGGTCATCAGTATACCAAAAGGCGAAAGCCTCGACAAACTCAATCCGAAAACCACTGAAAACAACCCCCGAGTAGATCAATGGAACACCCTCATGAAAAAATACCAGGAGGGCATTGAAGGAACTAAGCCGGGAGAGGTGTGGGTGGAGGTAAAAAAATTAAAAATTCAAAATTAAAAATTCAAAATGGGAGCACCCGGCCTGCCTAAAGAGGATGGCTGTTTTGATATGCAAAACAAACAACACCCAACATACAAGACTTAACATACAACATCTAACCTACGGCATATAACATCCAACATACAACATTCAACATACAACATTCAACTCCTCTCATGCTAAGAATTGGAATTCTCGGACTAGGCGAAGGCCGCAGCACCATGTCGGCGGCGCTGCAAAGCGACAAACTGGAACTGGTAAAAATTTGTGATGCAAAAGAGGAATTGTGTAAACAGCGTGAGAAGGAATTTGACTTTCACCATTATACTACCAAATACCAGGACCTGCTCAACGACCCCAATATTGATGCGATAGCAATATACACACCCGATCACCTGCATGCGAGTCATGTAAAGATGGCGCTCGAACACGACAAACATGTTGTTTGTACAAAACCCTTTATCGATAACCTCGCGGATGCAAGGGAATTGCTTGACCTGCAACAGCAATCGGGCAAGAAGGTTTTTATCGGGCAAAGCTCACGTTTTTTTGAACCGATGAAAAGACAACGTGCCGACTTTGAAGCGGGCCTGATCGGCGAACTGATTACCATCGAAGGCTACTACCACGCAGACCATCGTTGGTTCCTCGACAAAGGATGGTCGCTGCAACAATCTTTCAAATGGCTGTATGGTGGTTTGAGCCATCCAACCGACTTTATTCGCTGGTACCTTCCCGATATTGAAGAAGTAATGGGTTATGGTATGCTCAGCGCAAATGGCGCAAGAGGTGGTCTCAAAAACCAGGACACCATGCATTTTATTTTTAAAGCAACCGATGGCAGGGTAGCGCGGGTAAGCGGTGCGTATACCGGTCCCGTACAACCTGTTGTTCGCGACAGCGAGATGAGCTGTATACTACGATGCACCGAAGGTTGCAGCCAGGCCGACTATATGGACCTACGATATGCCGTAACTACCAAAACCGGCGAAGAACAACTGATCACCTGGGAGCATAAACTAAAACACTATTTTCGTTTCGAAGGCAAAAGCCACCACGCCGGCGAATACCAGAACTACCTGGAATACTTTGCCGACAGTATAGCCAACAACACCACCGCTTACCCCGACATTAGGGAAGGCATCGGAACCATCGCACTGCTCCAGGCCATGGACCGCAGCCTGCAAACCGGCCGCCCCGTGAAAGTGAAGGATGTGCTGGCGGAAAACGGGCTGACAAACCAATTAAAAATGTAAAATTAAAAATGCAAAACCGGCTCATCAACAATATGATGAATCTCGATCTATAACCACCAACGGCTTTCTTTTACATTTTACATTTTTCATTTTGCATTCGTTCTTATGAACAACATTCTGGATCGCTTAACCATTTTGGACTATAGCATTATCGTAGCGTACCTGGTGATTTTGATGGTCATAGGCTACCGGGCGAGTTTTACGAATAAAAGAAAAGATGGTGAGTCACTGTTCCTGGCGAATAAGTCACTGGGATGGGCAAGTATCGGCTTTAACATGTGGGGTACCAACGTGGGCCCGTCGATGTTGCTGGCCTTTGCAAGTATTGGCTATAGTACAGGTGTTGTTGCGCTGAACTTCGACTGGTATGCATTTGTGTTCCTGTTTTTGCTGGCCGTTGTTTTTGCGCCACGGTATATTGCCGCAAAGGTGTCCACCATGCCTGAGTTTATGGGCAATCGCTATGGCTCCAGCACACAAACGATTCTCGCCTGGTATGCACTCATCAAAATACTCATCAGCTGGCTTTCGCTGGGTCTTTTCGCAGGCGGTTTTCTCGTTCGGCAGATCCTTGGTATTCCCATGTGGCAATCCGTTATGGTGCTTGTTTCCTTCGCTGGAATTTTTGCCTTTGCCGGCGGGCTTAAAGCCATCGCCAAGGTCAATGTTTTCCAGATGCTTTTGCTGATTGCGGTTTCATTAACCCTTACCATACTCGGCATTAACAAAGCCGGGGGCTTATCCGCAATCTATCATAATGTGCCTGGTGATTACTGGAACCTCATTCACCCGGCAAACGATCCCAAATATCCCTGGCCGGCCATCCTGCTGGGCTATCCTGTGGCTGCCATTGCGTTTTTCTGTACCGACCAGGCAATGGTGCAGTCGGTATTGGGTGCAAAAAACCTTGAGCAGGGACAACTGGGTGTAAACTTTATTGGCTGGTTGAAAATCCTTTCTTTACCGCTATTCATCGGAACCGGCATCATCTGTTATATCCTGTATCCGGGGCTAAAAGATCCGGCGGAAGCGTATATGACCATGGTGACGAATTTGTTTCCACCAGGTATGAATGGGCTTGTTATCGTGGTATTGATCGCCGTGCTGGTGGGTACCATTGGCTCTTCACTCAACTCATTAAGCACCGTGTTTACCATGGATGTTTACGCGAAAAAGATCAATACCAATGCTACGGACAGCGACATTGTCCGGGTGGGCAGGATGACAGTAGTTGCAGGTTGCCTCTTTGCCATAATGATGGCGCTTGCAATTGATGCCATTAAGGGGCTCAACCTGTTCGACGTATTTCAATCGGTGCTGGGTTTTATTGCACCTCCGTTGTCGGTTGTGTTTTTGCTAACTGTATTTTGGAACAGAACCACCCGGAAAGCGGTAAACACGGTATTGTCGGCGGGCTCTGCATTTAGCCTTGGTGTTGGTGTATTGTACCTATGGGTGTTTACGCCTGATCAATACCCCATATGGCCACACTACCTGATGTTGTCGTTTTACATTTTTGCATTTCTTTTTATCGTTGCCATGGTCATTTCGTTACTCGATCCATCACCCGTTGTACATGACCAGACCAATGCCATACATGGTGGTGAGCTGGTTAAACCTACCAAACGCGTATGGACATTATGGGCCCTGCTCGCAGCAGTAATGGTGGTGCTATACGTAATCTTCAATGGACACTAATAAATTCAAAATGCAAAATTAAAAATGCAAAATGTAAAAAGAGCAAAACAGCTTGGGCTGGTCGCGAATACATTCTTAATTCATAATTTTTAACTCATGACTGTGTTCATTCAACATAAACCAAAGGCTCTACACTCATAACTTTCTTCATACAACATTCAACATATAACATCCAACATAAACCAAAGACTCATAACTCATAAATCTACACTCATAACTCTCCATACAACATTCAACATATAACATTCAACATAGACCGCAAGCTCATAACTCTCCATACAACATTCAACATATAACATTCAACATAACTCTCCACCATGCTATCGAAACGCCTGCTCTTTTTTTACTTTTTATTTTTGACTTTTGACTTCGCCGTGAACGCCCAAACCGCCACCTGGATCTGGTATCCCGGCGACTACGAGGTTTGGCTCGGGAATAAGATGCAAAACCGTCGTACCGAACGGGGATCATTTTTGCCACCATTTTGGAAACTCGATAACCACTATGTGTTGATCGACTTTCATAAAGTGTTTACGGTTCCCGTAGCGGAAGAAGTGGAAGTACATGTTGAAGGAACCTACAATCTTAAAATCGATGGTGCAGCCGTTACCGGTTTTCCGAAGAAAATCACTATGCCGGCGGGGGTGCATAAACTCAGCCTCAAGGTATTTAACCAATCGAGTGTTCCGGCCATTTACATCAAAGGAAAAACCGTGGTCTCCGACTCTTCGTGGTTGCTCACGTTTGAAGACAAAGAGTGGATCGACCAATCGGGTAAGGTGTCTGATCAATCCGGTACCACCTGGCTGAAAGCGGGCAGCTGGAACTTTAACTCACCAAAAGACCTGCCTTCGAAGATACAGTTGCCTACCGTGGTACAACGTGCCGTAAAGGTTACCAAAAAACCACAATCCATGCTCGCCGACTTTGGCAGGGAAAGCTTTGGTTTTATCAGGCTGCATGGCTTAAAAGGAAAAGGTAAGGTGGGGATCTACTATGGGGAGTCTCCCGAAGAAGCCCTGTCGACCGACAGTTGTGAAACGCTGGATAACCTGGTGGTAAATGAAGTGAAAAAGCGCGACACGGTGATGGAGCTTTCAAAGGCTTTTCGTTATGTAAATATTCAATCCGATCCGGGCATGACCATCGATTCGGTATCGATGTTATACGAATACGCCGATGTAAAGGAACGTGGCGGCTTCAGGTGTTCTGATGAGGAGATGAATCGTATTTACGATGTTGCCAAATACACCCTGCACCTGAACACCCGGGAGTTTTTTATTGACGGCATCAAGCGCGACCGGTGGATCTGGAGCGGCGACGCCAACCAGAGTTACCTGATGAACTATTACCTGTATTTCGATAATCCAACTGTTGAAAGAACAATCCTCGCATTGCGCGGTAAGGACCCCGTAACAAGTCATATCAACACCATCATGGACTATACTTTTTACTGGTTCCTGGGTATATACGACTACTACCTGTATAGCGGTGAAACCCGGTTTATCAAACAGTTTTACCCACGCATGCAGAGCTTAATGGAATACTGTTTATCCCGCCGCAATAAAAACGGGATGATGGAAGGCCTTGCTGGCGATTGGGTATTCATCGACTGGGCAGAAGGACTGAGCAAAAAAGGCGAGGTGAGTTTTGAACAATTATTGCTGGCGCGCAGTCTTGAGGCGATGGCGATTAGTGCGAAGATCGCTTCCGATGCGGAAGGTGCTCTCCGGTACGAAAAACTCGCTGCAGAACTGAAGTCGAAAATATTCGCCACCTATTGGAACGAGAAAAAGCAGGCGTTGGTACACAGCAGGGTTGATGGTGTTCCAACAGATAGCCTGGTAACCCGCTATGCAAACATGTTCGCCATTTTCTTCAACTACCTTACCGAGTCGCAAAAGCAGGGTGTAAAAACAAACGTATTGTTGAACAATAATGTGCCAAAGATCACCACACCGTATATGCGCTTCTACGAACTTGAAGCGCTTTGTGCGATGGGTGAACAGTCGTATGTTTTAAAAGAGATGAAAGATTATTGGGGCGGCATGCTTAAGCTTGGCGCAACATCGTTTTGGGAAGAATACAATCCATCAAAGTCGGGGCGTGAACACCTGGCCATGTATGGGCGTAATTACGGAAAAAGTCTTTGCCATGCCTGGGGTGCAAGCCCGATATACCTGCTGGGCAAGTATTACCTCGGTGTACAGCCACTTACCCCTGGTTACGCTACTTACCTGGTTGAACCGCAACTCGGCGGACTACAATGGATGGAAGGTGATGTGCCGACACCAACCGGGAAAATCTCGGTTTATGCAAGTACCAGCCAATTAAAGGTAAAATCCAATGCCGGTACCGGCACGCTTAGGTTTACCAGTAAGTCAACGCCAACCGGTAGTGCTGCCATCAAATCAATTGGCAATAACCGTTACGAGTTACAGCTCGACAAAGGGGTACAATATGCAATCACTTACGCTGCTCAATAGCCTGATATGAAACATGTGGACCTGAATAAACGACTCTTAAACCAAATCTGTTTTGGCTGGTTTTTGTTGCTGTTGCAAACGAGTATTACTGCGCAACCAACGCTTACCCGTGCAGTAACAAAAGCCACCGAATCACAGGCGAGGTTTCAACAAAGAATGGACAAGCTCATCAATAGCTATGTGGATAGCGGTTGGATCAGCGGAGCAGTTGCACTTGTGGCAAAGGATGGCCGCCTGGTGTACGAGAAAGCCGTGGGGCTTGCTGCTCCCGGTTCAGGGGATGCTATGCGAGTGGACAATATTTTTCGCATTGCATCGCAAACAAAGGCGATTACAAGCGTTGCTATAATGATGTTGTTCGAGGATGGTAAACTCCTGCTCGACGATCCCATCTCCAAGTACATACCCACGTTTGCAAAGCCCGCTGTAGTTGACCAGTATAATGCTGCAGATACCACTTATACGACGGTGCCCGCAAAACGGGAGATTACCATCCGGGACCTGCTTACCCATACTTCAGGTATTGATTACGCCGGTATCGGTTCGGCTAAAATGCGTTCCATATATGCAAAGGCAGGCATACCATCAGGTATAGGCGATGGAACCACAATGCTAAAGGAAAAGATGGTTGCGCTTGGTAAGGTGCCCCTTGTACATCAGCCGGGCGAACGTTACACCTATGGCCTGAATACCGACTTGCTTGGCTACCTCGTTGAAGTACTTTCCGGAATGAGCCTCGACCAGTTCTTTACCGAGCGCATCTTCAGGCCGCTTGAAATGAATGACACTTACTTTTATTTACCGGCAGATAAGCACGCGCGCCTGGTGCCTGTGAATGCTATTGTAAGTGGCAAACTTCAGTCTGCCCCTGTGCAGGCTACCAACTATCCACGCACCCGTGGCATGTATTACTCCGGCGGTGCGGGTTTGAGTTCCACCATCCGGGACTACGCTGTTTTTCTGCAAATGATGTTGAACGGTGGTGTTTATAACAACAAAAGAATGCTCAGCAAGCGCAGTGTTGAGCTGATGACAACCAACCAGATCGGTGACCTGAATGTGGGTGTCGACAAATTCGGGCTCGGATTTCAAATTACTTCCGAGCGTGGCTTTGCCAAACTGGGCGTATCAAAAGGTTCATTTGCATGGGGCGGTTACTTTGGTACCACGTATTGGGTTGATCCGGCAGAAAAACTGGTTTGCCTGCTTTTTGTGCAGCAGATGGGATTACGCGGCGAGGTGCACGATAAGTTTAAAGCCACGGTGTATACGATGGTCGAGTGAAAGTTGATCAGTTGATTGGTTGAGAAGTTGATAGGTTGATTAGTTGAAAGGTTGATTGGTTGTAATGTTTATAGGTTAGAACGTTAATAAGTCCCGGGTATGTTTAAAGGGGAAACTGAAGATCACCAATGGTTTGCCGTTGAACTGAGCCCGGCCCGCCATTCGGACGGGCTTAGTTCAAGCGTGTAGCCGTGATTGCGCTTATGACCTGGGTGCATAGATTGTTTTATGCTTTGTATCGTCGTTTAAGACGGTACAATGAACCTTAATTGCAAATTGATGATGAAGAAAAATATTGTATTCGTGGCTTTGATTTCCACTTTCCTGGCAGGGTTAAGTGTAAGTGCGCAGTTGGTGGATAAAACCCCTGCTGCTATCCCGAACGTTCCGGCTATCTACAGCACCGAGCCCTGGGAAGATCCTGCAATCAGTGGTATAAACCGGGATGCGTCCCGCGCAACAGGTTACTCGTTTAATAGTGTAAACGAAGCATTACAGGGTGACCGCACAAAGTCTACCCGCATGTTGTCGCTTAACGGCGAATGGGATTTTTCTTTTGCAATAAAGCCTGCTGATGCACCTGCAGATTTTTACAAAAACAAAGTAAGCGGCTGGAAGAAAATCGAAGTGCCATCGAACTGGGAAATGAAAGGCTTTGATAAGCCGATTTATAAAAGTGCGGTATACCCGTTTCGACCGGTTAACCCTCCACACGTGCCTCAGGATTATAATGGGGTTGGTTCGTACCAGCGCTCATTTACCCTGCCCGACAATTGGAAGAACATGAACATTACCCTGCACTTCGGCGGTGTAAGTTCGGGTTATAAAGTATGGCTCAATGGCAAGTTTTTGGGTTATGCAGAAGATAGTTTTTTAGCATCGGAATTTAACATTACACCATACCTGCAAGCCGGTGAAAATATTGTTTCAGTTCAGGTAATCCGGTGGAGTGATGGATCATTTCTAGAGGACCAGGATCACTGGCGGCTCAGCGGTATACACCGCGAGGTGCTGTTGCTTGCCGAACCAAAACTGCGCATTGCTGATTTTCACTGGCAGGCCAGACTCGACAAAGATTATCGGGACGCTGTGCTGAGTATTCGGCCGCGTATCGAAAACCTGACAGGCAAGGAAGTAACCGGCTACAAAGTAAAAGCAAGACTATACAACCGGAACAACAAGGATGTTTTTGAACAACCCCTTGAACGATCCGTTGAGTCCATCATCAACGAAATTTATCCAAGGCTCGATAATGTGAAGTTTGGCCTGCTCGAAACAAAACTGGTGAATCCGGACAAGTGGAGCGATGAAATCCCGAACCTGTATACGCTCGTGTTATCGTTGGAGGACAGTGCAGGCAATGTGCTCGAAGCAAAAAGTTGTAAGGTGGGCTTCCGCACCGTTGAATTTGCAAAAGACAACAGCAAGCTCCTGATCAATGGGAAGGTCACTTACCTGTACGGGGTAAACCGGCCGGATCACCACCCGGTAAAAGGGAAAGCGTTGAGCAGGGAGGATATCCTTGAAGACGTTCGAACCATCAAGCGTTTTAATTTCAATTGTATTCGCACGAGCCATTATCCTATGGATCCTTACCTGTACGACTTGTGTGATGAATATGGAATACTGGTTATCGATGAAGCTAACCTCGAAACCCATGGACTTGGTTCGAAGCTGAGTAACGATCCGCAGTGGACGGCGGCTTACCTCGAGCGCAGCAACCGTATGGTGATGAGAGACAAGAATCATCCAAGCATTATCATCTGGAGCCTGGGTAACGAGTCAGGCAGGGGACCAAACCATGCGGCAATGGCTGAGTGGATACATGAATTCGATATTACAAGGCCCGTGCATTATGAGCCTGCAATGGGTGATCCACGTCTGGAAGGTTATATGGATCCATCGGACCCCAGGTACCTGAAATCAAATGATCACTCGCACCGTACGCAAAACCCCAGGGATGCGCCTTACATCGACATCATCAGCCGGATGTATCCGAGCGACTATACCCCCAAACTTTTGGCCGAACAAAACAATGGCGATAACCGCCCGATCTTCTTCGTAGAGTATGCGCACGCCATGGGTAATTCGGTTGGAAATATGAAAGACTTCTGGGACATCTTCCGCTCCACCAAACGGGTGATCGGTGGAGCCATCTGGGAGTTTAAGGACCAGGGTTTACTAAAGAAAGACTCGGCAGGGGTGGAGTTCTATGCTTATGGTGGTGACTACGGCGAAAGGTATTTCGACAACTTTACGATTAAAGGCGTAGTTGCATCCGACGGCCGGCCCAAAGCGCCGATGTTCGAATGCAAACGCGTGTACCAGGGCGCACAAAGCGAACTGGTAAATGCAAAGGAAGGCACCATTCGCATCCTTAACAGGCATGCAGTAAAGTCACTTGCCGATTATGCGGTGCAACTCGTGGTAAGAGAAAACGGCAATGTTGTGGTTACAAAAGACCTGCCCGCAATATCACTCGGGGCAGGTCGCGATACCATCATCAACATCAGTAGTTACCTGCCAAAGATGACACCCCATTCGGAGTACCTGGCTGATATTCACTTTATGCTTAAAGCAGATGAGCTTTGGGCACCGGCGGGCTTTGAAGTGGCATCGAATCAATTTGCATTAACGGGGCTATCTACTATGAAAGCAAGCGTTTCAGCTTTTCCAAAAACGACGGTCAATGAAAGTGCTTCTGACTATACAATCCAGGGGAAAGGCTTCGAGGTCAAAATCAATAAAACCAATGGTGCCTTGAGTTCTTACCTGCTCAACGGCAAACAGCAGGTAATGCAGCCCCTCTTGCCGCATTTTACCCGGCCGCTTACCGATAACGATCGTCGTGGCTGGAAGTCGAACAGGAAACTAAAACAATGGTATGATGCACTGCCTCAGTTGAAGAACATTGTATCGAAAGCGGGTGCAAATGGCAGTCACCAAATAACCAGTACTTACCGCCTGATCAACGACAGCGCAACCGTTTTGGTAAATTATACCATTGCGGGCAATGGTGTTGTTAAGGTTGATTATGCACTGACACCATTACCCGGCTTGCCCAACATTCCAAAGGTTGGTATGCAATGCGGGATCAACCGTGCATACGACAACATTACCTGGTATGGAAGGGGGGAACTGGAAAACTACATCGATCGCAACTATGGTTTTGATGCAGCCATTTACAGCCAGCCGATTACAGGATTCATGGAGAACTATGCCGTACCGCAGGAGAATGGTAACCGGACCGATGTTCGCTGGATGCTGTTAGCCGACAAAAGCAGGTCGGGTTTAATGGTCGTCGCCGATAGCCTGCTCAGCATGAGCGCCTGGCCATACACCGATGAAAACCTCGAGAATGCTAAACATACCAACAAGCTAAAAGACGCTGGTTATATTACGTTGAACATCGACCTTATACAAATGGGTGTTGGTGGAAACGACAGTTGGAGCGATGTTGCGGCGCCGTTAGAAAAGTACCAGATACCTTCAAGGCCATATCGTTACAGCTTCTTCCTAAAGCCCGTCACTACCGGGAAACAAAGTATAAGCAGCCAGGTGAAAGGAGTAAGGTTTTAAGTCAAAAGTCAAAAGTAAAAAGTAAAAAGTCAGCCGGTCAAGCTAACAAAAAATGAACTTGATGACCGTTAATTGGTAAGTTTATTGAAATGTAAGCCAGGCCTCGGTGAATACACCTGGTTACTCGTTAAAATATTTAAGTCATGATTACGTCGCAACTGCTAATAAACCGATTTGAACTGAGGATTTTACTACTGTCGTTTGTGCTCCTGATTGGTACAACTGCTTTCTGCCAGAGCGATAATTATGGATCGAAGCGGAAGATGTTGCTTCGTGATGAAGGACTGTCCCAGGTCAGTTATATTGATCTTGCAGACTCCACGAAAAACTGGTTTGTGACGGTACCGGCCGGTCGCGACCTGCAATTGGTTGGAAATGGAGAAGTGTTGATTAGTACAGGTAACGGTTATGAAGTGCGCGAGATCAAAGGCGGTAAGCTGGTAAAACAAGATACGACCTACCCCGGAACGGTAATGGTTCGTATGTTGCGGAATGGAAATCTGCTAGTTGTAGGATTGAATGCGCAGGGCAAAAAAGGTGCCGTGCTTGCCGAAGTAAATAAATCCGGGTTGGTCAAAAAAGTATTGAATTTTCCTGAATACGATTATGTACGTCTCGTACGTGAAACCGCAAAAGGGACTTACCTGGTAACAGCGAACAAGATGGTTTTCGAAACGGATGCCAATGGCAAGATCATCTGGAAAGCAAACCTCACCAAGGGGCCTGAGAAAACAAATGCCTGGCAGGCGCTTCGGTTGGCAAACGGCCAAACTGTTGTGAGCGGTGGATATGCAGGTTATTTCGAAGTTTTTGACAAAGCGGGTAAACCTGTTTCCACCATCACTGGTCCGCCTGAAGTAAAGCCAAACTTTTTTTCCGGCTTCCAGGTATTGCCCAATGGAAATTATGTGGTTGCCAACTGGCAGGGCCACGGTCCTAATTATGGGGGTAGCGGTCACCAGGTACTTGAATATACCCCTGCTGGTAAACTCGCCTGGTCATGGCGTCAGTATGCACATAAGTTTTCTTCGTTGCAAGGGGTAATTGTACTGGATGGACTAAATACCAACCTGCGGTATATCGAAGGTGCGAAAGGAGTGCTTGAAGCGGGGAAGAAAATTAAAAATTAAAAATGTAAAATTCAAAATGATTGGTGCTATAATGATGTGCATTCGCTTGATGAAGATTGTATGAAAGTCTAAGTTTATGTTGGCTGTCTACTGGTATGATCCCGTTAACCATTCAGCACTTGATTTAGAACGTACGCGAACTTATAGCCGAATCTGATCGGCCTCTCAACATATCAACTAATCAACTTCTCATCTACTCAACTACTCAACTTCTCCACTTCTCAACCTATCAATTAATCAACCTATCAACTTCACAACCAATACCCAATACCTCAATACCCAACCCCCAAGCACGTCCCCATCTCTCATAACTCATCACTTCCTCTGCGTACCCTCTGCTTCTCCCATTCTCTGCGGTTCTCTTTTATCCGCCATCCCCATAGTAAAATAATCCATCATTATAGTTAAACCTGCCATTGTTTACCGCGCAGCCTCAATCTACTTTTAGTACCTGAATGTTTGGTGTTAATGCACCCACTGTTGCCGGTGTAGAACATTTGCTGCTCACATAAAACTCTACGATTAGCTATGAAGCATTTGCTACTTGCCATGTGCGCGGGACTCCTTGTGGGTGTCCCGGCCTATTCCACTCCGCGTTTCATAAAAGAAAAGTCGCCGAAAGTTTATTATCAAAAGCCCGTTAGCGGCAGGGTTACCAACGACAGGGGAGAACCCCTTGCTGATGTAACGGTACTTGTAACCAATGGCACAGCCTCAACCTTGACCCGGGCAGATGGTACCTTTTCCATTGCCGTTCCGGATAATGCCACCAGCCTCAGTTTTTCCTACGTCGGCCTCGAAACACAGGAAGTGCCTTTGAACAATCGCACCACCATCAACGTGCAGCTGAAATCACTTGGCAACGCGTTGGATGAAGTGGTGGTCATCGGTTATGGCACCACACGCAAAATCAACCTCACGGGTTCTGTAGCTTCCGTAAAAGGAGATGTACTTACACAACGCCCCGTTCCGAATGTTGCCAATATGCTCGAGGGCAGGGTAGCCGGTCTGCAGGTAACACAACCTTCGGCTGAGCCGGGGCGTGATAATGCCAACTTATTAATCCGGGGACGCGCTTCGTTTGGTGCCGGTTCAGGTCCACTCGTATTGATCGATGGTGTTACCGGTAACATCAACAACCTTTCACCCGACGACGTTGAAAATATCACCGTCCTCAAAGACGCTGCTTCGGCTGCCATTTATGGCTCCCGGTCGGCCAATGGTGTAATACTCGTTACAACCAAAAAAGGACGCAGGGGACAAACCACGGTAAGCTACCGGGTAAATGTTGGCCGGCATACCCCAACAGCGCTTCCAAAGCTAATCACGAATTCCGCAGAATACATGAAAATGTATAATGCCGCAGCAAACAGGCAAGGTGTTGCATTCAAGTACCCGCAGGCTGATATTGATAAATACGAAAGTGGTTCAGATCCCGCACAGTATCCCAATTTCAACGCAATCGACTACTACTTTAATCCTGCCACCGTTACCAACCACAACCTCTCCATTTCAGGTGGTACCGAACGGAGCACCTTCAATGTTTCCATGAGTTATTTAAACCAGGATGCTATGCTGGCGGTGTATAATTTCAAAAGGTATAACGCTTTATTGAATTACACCAACCAGGTAACCAGCGGCATCAATGTGGGTACCACCATAAACATGACCTATAAGAACCGGCAGGAACCACCTTTCACCAGTGAAAATCTTGCCTTATTGGTATATGCCGCGGGACCACTTTACGGGCCATTTTTACCAGATGGTAGCGGCCGTATCGTTTCACGCGCTTACGAGCTTGAGGGACGCAACCGTAACGTACAGGAAGCATTTGAAATGGGTTACCAGAACACCAAAGAATACAACCTGAATGCCCAGGCCTATATCGACATCAAGCTGTTAAAGGGTCTTACCTGGTCGTCGAAAGTTGCCATCAACTATGTAGATGAATATTACAAGATGTACCAGCATCCATATTCTGCCTACTTGCTTCAGGATCGTGGCGCGAATAATGAATACCGGGCGCAATCCTTCGGACCCGACTACCTTGGCGTAACGGATCAATATTCTAAATCGATCAATCCAACGGTATATTCGGTTTTGAATTATGATACCAAGTTTGGAAACGACCATAACTTTAAAGCACTTGTTGGTTACGAACAACTCTACAACCGCAACCAGGGACTGCGGGGAAGAAGGTTGAACGGGGTGTCATCAGCAATTACAGAGATTGCCGGTTACAACGCTACGGGTGAGCAGATAAACGCCACTTATCCCCGTCTTCCAGGATTACCAGGTGTTTCTGAGTGGGCGCTGCAATCGGTGTTTGGCCGGGTAAATTATGATTACAAGGGCAAATACCTGCTTGAAGTAAACGCCCGGTACGATGGTACCTCAAGGGTTTCACCTGAATTCCGTTGGGGCTTTTTCCCGTCGGTTTCGGCTGGCTGGCTGGTATCCAATGAAGACTTCTTTCGCGACAATGTTAGCGCGATCAGCAACCTTAAACTTCGGGCATCCTATGGTACCCTCGGCAACCAGGACATCGGAAACTATTCCTACCAAAACGTGCTCACCGTAAGCGGGGGTTATCCTTTCGGAAACGCTGCACCGGTAAGCGCCGCCGTTTTGAATTCGTTTAAGGACCAGAGTTTACAATGGGAGTCCACCCGCACGATTGATTATGGAATAGACCTGGACCTGCGTAAAAATGTGTTCGGGTTCACGTTCGACTGGTTCAGGAGAACAACAAGTGATATCCTCGCTGCACAGCCGGTTCCGGCTAGCCTTGGTCTTACTTCCTCAACTTTCAATAACGGGAGCATGCAGTCCCAGGGAATAGAGCTGGAACTCCGGCACCAGCAAACCATTGGTAAGGTGCATTATGGTGTTAATGCCCAGGTTTCAACGGCTAAAAACAAGGTGTTGGATATCAAAGTGCCTGGCTTCGGAAGCAGCATTAACCAGGTAGGTTTGCCTTACGGTTCGCACTACCTGTATATCTGGGATGGTATCATACAGGTCGAAGACACCGTAGCAGGGTCTAAACTGCCCAAGCATTCTTTGAATCCAAACCCCAAAGCGGGCGATCTTAAAATGAAGGACGTGAACAGCGATGGTGTAATCGACGCAAACGACCGGGTTGTTGTTGATGGTGCTTACCCCAATTATATGTATTCGTTCGGTTTTAATGTTGATTATAAAGGTTTGAGTTTGTCGGCATTTTTCCAGGGTGTTCAGGGTATTAAAAACCGGGTTACCGGTTGGGGGGTAGATCCTTTCCACCAGCATTCTGCACCCTCAGAAAAGTGGCGCGATGCATGGACCCCTGCAAATCGCAGTAATACCTTACCGGCTATGTATATCCAGGGTTATACAGGGGTATCAGGTTATGCCGCATCTACTTTTTACCTGATGGATGCATCGTATCTGCGGTTAAAAAATGTGGTACTCTCATATTCACTACCGCGTTCGCTTATTGGTCGCATTAAAGCCAAAGAACTTACCGTTTATCTTTCCGGCGATAACCTGTTCACCATTACCAATTACGAAGGCAGCGATCCTGAACGTTCGAGTACTACAGGCAACTTTGCCCAATATCCACAGGCCCGTGTTTTCAATGCAGGCGTAAACATCAAATTTTAAGTCATGACCATCAAGAATAAAATACTCTCATTTTTATGTTGCTGTATGCTCGCTCCGGCAGTATCCTGCAACAAAGATTTGCTGGACAGGAACCCGCTTGATAATGTTTCCTCAGAAATCTTCTGGGCTTCCGAGTCTGATGCCAACAGCGGTTTAGCTGGTGTATACACAAGGCTGCAATCAAATTTTCTTGGCTACGAAAGGGTGTACCTCGACGGTCTTACCGATAACGCCTTTTTGTGGGACAATACCAACCAGGGAAGTTTTATGATCATGACCACGGGCAGTCTTTCTGCTACGCTTGGTGGCGCACTTGCGAACATGTATAGTTCACCATACCGGGCAATCACCTCATGCAACTATTTTCTCGACAACATCGATAAGGCACCGGTAGCTGAGGCAGGCAAGAATATAATGAAAGCCGAGGCTCGTTTTATTCGTGCACTTTGTTATTTCGACCTCGTGCAAAATTTTGGCGGAGTAATTATCTACCGGAATTTTCCTGCAACGCTTGAGTCAGCGAAGATCGCCAAAAGCACCAGGGAGGAAGTTTATGCTTTTATCGAAGAAGACCTTGACTTTGCCATTGCAAACCTGCCTGATAACAGGTATAGCGGGCACGCCGTTAAAGGTAGTGCACAGGGTATGAAAGGCCGGGTGCTGATTACCCAACAAAAATGGGCCGACGCAGTTGCCGTACTCCAACAGGTAACGGGCGGTGGCAAGTTTGCTTTGGCAAACAATTACGCCGGGTTGTTTAGAACCGCCGGTCAAACCAATGCTGCAGTAAACCAGGAGATCATGTTTTCCACCCAATATCTTGCTACCACTAACCCGCAAAGAACAAGTCCGGGTGCAGCAGGTATGGATATAGAGCTGGGCTGGTATTCACTCATGCAACCCTACCAGGACCTGGTGAATGATTACGAGATGACCGATGGTAAGCCGATTACCGAATCACCATTATACAACCCGGCTGCCCCGTTCGCAAACCGCGATCCACGGCTTGACCTGTCGGTTAAACTGCCGGGCGAAACCTGGAGGAATGCCGCCGGCGTAGCATGGACCGGTAGCTACAGTACATTCACAGGTTACCTGGTTGAAAAATATGTGGATCTTTCAAAGGCACCCTTTACAACCGCATCCGCTACAACAACCGACCAGGACTATATTCACCTTAGGTATGCCGACGTACTCCTGATGTATGCCGAAGCGAAAAATGAGGTTAGCGGCCCCGACGCTACGGTTTATGCTGCCATAAACCAGGTGCGTGGCAGGGCAGGCATAAACATGCCACCTGTAGATGAAGCAAAATACAATACCAAAGAAAAGCTAAGGGACTATATCCGCCACGAGCGCAGGGTTGAGTTTGCTTTCGAAGGGCAGCGTTACAACGACTTAAAACGATGGAACATCGCACACATCAAATTGCCAACGCTAAAAACGCCGTCAGCCGCACCTTTGGTGTTTGGAACGCAGAACTACCTGTTGCCTTTTCAACAATCGGAGTTGGATAATAATCCTGCTCTCGTACAAAATCCAGGTTACTAATTACCAAGATACAGGCGCCATGTTGGGCCATAGGATAGGAATGCTATTTGGCTTTACTTGCGTCGCACTCTTGTACAGTTTGTTCTTTATTGAGCAAGAAACCTGCAACTCAATATACATTTTTACCACGAAGTTGTAAACGTGCCCGCATATGGCCCGGCTGAATTGTTTGTTGCCGTACACGCTGTGCGACGCCCGTCCGACTGGCGCGGCCGGGCGGGCAACCGCGGCCAAATCGAGTAACAAAGGCCTGGCCCATAAAAAACCAGGCTGGAAAACATTATAGATGTCGAAAATCGTTTTAAAAGGAATAACCTGGGGACACAGCCGCGGTATTACCCCACTGCTGGCGTATTCGCAACGGTTTAGTGAATTAAACCCGCAGGTTGAAGTCAGCTGGACCAAACGAACCCTGCAGGAGTTTGCAGATTTTCCGATTGAGAAACTTACCGAAGAATACGACCTGCTCATCATCGATCATCCATGGGTTGGTTGTGCCGCTGCTACAGGCTGTGTACTGCCATTGGAAGAATACCTGCCAGCCGAATACCTGGATGATCAACTGGCAAACAGCGTTGGCTTTTCTCACCAGAGTTATGAATATGGTGGTCACCAGTGGGCGCTTGCAATAGATGCGGCTACACCGGTGGCAAGCTACCGGAAGGATCTGCTGGAACAAAACGGGGTAGGGGTGCCAAAAACATGGGAGGAGGTCATCAGGCTTGCAGAACAGGGAAGGGTTGCAGTTCCCGCCATTGCCATCGACACGCTGATGAATTTCTATATGTTTTGTATCGCTCACGGCACAGTACCGTTTGCATCTGAAGAAGAGGTGATTGATGCGGCTACAGGACTTCGTGCCCTCGAAACCATGAGGAGCTTGTATGTTTTGCTGGACAAAAAGATGTTTGAACGTAATCCTATCGCAGTAGCCGAACTGATGAGTTCCGGTGATCAATTTTGGTACTGCCCATTCGCTTATGGGTACTCCAACTATTCACGGGTTGGTTATGCTGAAAACTTGTTGCACTATGATGACCTGGTTTCTTTTAATGAGGTAAGATTACGGAGCACAGTTGGTGGTACCGGACTGGCCGTTTCCGCCACTTCGAACAATGTAGCGCTTGCGGTAAAATATGCCGCGGGTATTGTGTCGCGAAAAATTCAAAGTACCTTTTATGTACAGCATGGGGGTCAGCCCGGACATCGGTCGGCATGGCTCAATAAAAATGCAAATCTGCTCTGTAATGAGTATTTTACCCGCGTAATGCCGGCCATGGAAAATGGGTATATCCGGCCGAGGTATAATGGTTACCTGCACTTCCAGGATCATGCAGGTGACCCTTTACGAAATTTTCTTTTAAACGGTGGTACTGCCACGGATGTTTTACAGGAAATAAACGAATTGTACAGGCATAGCTTACAACCAGCTATCTAATCAAACCGTATGAACAATCTACCGCTGCAGGGCATAACCGTTTTGGAGTTCAGCCAATACCTCTCAGGGCCATCGGCGGGCTTACGTCTTGCCGATATGGGTGCAAGGGTAATTAAAATTGAACGTCCAAAAGGCGGCGATGCCTGCCGTCAGCTATCGATAAAAAACCTCTGGGCAGATGATGGTAGCAGCCTCTTGTTTCACACCATCAATCGCAATAAAGAAAGCTTTGCTGCCGACTTGAAAAACCCTGCCGACCTTGCAATGATACGCGAGCTCATTAAGGAAGCAGATGTGATCACACACAACTTCCGTCCCGGTGTAATGGATAAGGTCGGCCTCCACTACCAGGGGGCAAAAGAGATCAATCCAAAGATTATCTATGCCGAGATTACCGGTTATGGAAAAGAGGGGCCCTGGAAAGATCGCCCTGGCCAGGATCTCCTGCTGCAATCCATGTCAGGCCTGGTTTATACAAGTGGTAATGAACACGACGACCCTGTGCCCTTTGGGGTTGCCATTGCCGATATCATCTGTGGTGCACACCTCGTTCAGGGAATACTCGGCGCTTCAATCCGGCGCCACAAAAGGGAAGTTGGTGCCTATATCGAAGTAAGCCTTATGGAGTCTTTGCTCGACTTCCAGTTTGAATTACTAACCACCTATTACGCAAACCGGCAGGTGCCTAAAAGAAGTTTTATCAGCAATGGTCATCCCTTATTGAGTGCACCTTATGGCTTATATGCAACCAGCGATAACTTCATTGCGATCGCAATGGTTAATATTCAAAAGTTGGCTCACGCACTTGAATGTGAGCCCTTAAAAGTTTTTACCCAGGATGAAGCTTTCAGCCGCCGCGATGAAATCAAAGAGATCCTAACCCAACACCTGGTGACAAAGCCCTCGGATACCTGGCTTGAAAAGCTGGTAGGCTCAGGTATATGGGCAATGGGTGTATTAAACTGGTCGCAAATGATGGAACATCCTGCTTACCAGAGCCTGCAGATGCAGCAGGAAATTATCACCGCTGAGGGCAGGAAAATTGTTACCACCCGCTGTCCGATACGCATCAACGGCGAACGGCTTTTTTCAAGCGTACCTGCACCACAGTTGGGTGAACACAACAAAAAAATCAAAGAGGGCCTACTCCAAAAAGCTTGAACATGAACTTACTCGAAGATATTGTTGTCGTTGATTTCAGCCAATTCCTGTCAGGACCATCAGCCGCACTCCGGCTGGCGGATATGGGTGCACAGGTCATCAAAATTGAGAAGCCGGGTACCGGGGATATCTGCCGTGAACTTTACGTTTCCGACGTAATGGTCGAAGGGGAGTCGACTATTTTCCATGCCATCAACCGCAACAAGCAGAGCTATGCTGCCGACCTGAAAAACAGCGACGATGTTGCTAGAGTAAAGCAACTGATCTCTAAAGCAGATGTGGTGATACACAATTTCCGCCCGGGTGTAATGAAACGCCTTGGCCTTGACTACGAAACATTAAAACCGGGGAATCCTTCGCTTGTGTACGCCGAAGTGAGTGGTTACGGCAATGAGGGCCCATGGAAAGATCTACCCGGACAGGACCTCTTGTTGCAGTCTGCATCAGGCCTGTCGTGGCTGAGCAATAACGACAGCGATACGCCAACACCAATGGGTGTTGCAGTGGTTGACATTCTTGCCGGCGCGCATGTGGCACAGGGTATACTTGCATCGTTGTATAAACGCGCTGTTACCGGGGAGGGAGCCTTGGTGCAGGTGAGTATGTTTGAAAGTATCATTGACTTCCAGTTTGAATTACTGACCTGTTTTTTCAACGATGGTAACGAGTTACCTGTGCGCAGTTCGGTAAACAACGGTCACGCCTATATCCCCGCTCCATATGGTATTTACAAAACCGGGGATGGCTACCTTGCTCTTGCCATGGGTAATATAGTTACCCTTGCAAACCTGATAAGCTGTGATGCACTAAGCGGGTATACGGATAGCTTTGGCTGGTTTGATAAACGTGATGAAATTAAAACCAAGCTGGCGGAACACCTGGCTACAGCAACAACCGCTCACTGGCTCTCCATTCTTGAGCCGGCTGATATCTGGTGTGCGGCTGTCATGGATTATGATCACCTAACAGCTCATGAGGGCTATAAGGTGCTGAATATGGAACTGGAGGTACAAACGACTAATGGTTTAACAGTCACTACTACCCGGTGCCCGATCCGGGTGGATGGCGCCTTGTTGACCTCACCGGTGGGTGCGCCGTCGCTTGGTGAACACAATGGGCCGATTGAAAAACAGTTCTCTATTAACTAGCTATATGCATCTGCCCTGCCAGGTAAGATGAAACTTTTTTGCGTTTGCAGGAAAGGAGTTTTATTTGCCTTGTTTAAATAACGATTGCATGCCGGAACGACTCGTCGACACACATCTTCATGTTTGGAATTTCAAGCGGGCGGAATATTCATGGCTAAGGAACGATATTTCGATCTTAGGCAGGAGTTATCACATTGAAGAGATCGAGCAGGAACGAAAAGCTGCGCGTGTTAGTGAAGGTGTGTTGGTGCAGGCCGCAAACAACATGGAAGAGACTGAATGGATGCTGGAGGTTGCTGCACATACCCCATGGATCAACGGGGTTGTGGGTTGGGTACCCCTCACCGATCCCGAAGCAACTGAAGAAGCTTTAAACAATGAATACCTGGACAATCCTTATTTTAAAAGTGTGCGCCATCTTATTCACGACGAAGCCGACCCTGAGTGGTTGCTCCAGCCCACGGTTTTAGAGAGCCTGCAATTGCTTGCAGATCATAACCTGCCTTTCGATTTTGTTGGGGTGCTCACAAGTCATATCAGAACGGCCCTGGTTGTTGCTGAAAAAGTGCCCGAACTTAAAATGGTGTTCAATCACCTGAATCAACCACCCATTGCAACAGGTGAACGGTTTGGCGAATGGGGCGAACTCATGCAGGAAGCGGCTAAACACCCGCAGTTCTATGGAAAAATATCGGGGCATGGAAATACGGCAAAGAACCCGTATTGGTCAACCTCGGTTATTGAACCTTATATCGCCTTTGCTTTAGAACACTTTGGTGAGAACCGGTTGTTTTGCGGTAGCAACTGGCCGGTAAGTCTACTGGCCGGAGATTATGTTCGCACCTGGGATCACTACAAAAGTGTAATCAATTCCTTGTGTGATGGTGAGCAACGGCAAAAGATTTATTACAACAATGCAGCTGCTTTCTACCAGTTAGACTCCAGGCCTGCTTTGTGATATAGGAAGTACAAAGTTGCTACGGTAGCACTTTAATAACGAAAGTCTTGATATTGTTTGCCTGGGTTAATCTTTGTTAATGGAGCGGTATTTTTTTGGCGACATACCAATGATCTTACTAAAACGCCTGGAAAAATAATAAGGATCATCAAAACCAAAGGTCAGCGCAATATCCTTGATTGAACGATCGGTAAAATCAAGTAGCTGGGTTGCCTTTTGCATCTTCATCTGTATAAAATAGTCAATCGGAGCATAGCCGGTCTTTTGTTTAAAAAGGCTTGAAAAACGCGAAGCGGAATAGTTATAGTGTGAGCAGAGCTCGTTTAGCGTAAGGTTCTGGTGAATGTTATCCTGCATATAAAGGATCGCGCTATCGATACAGTGAATTTTGTCTGCAGGGTTTGTTTTATAATGTTTTGCGTTGAAGATGAAAAGCGTAAGAAAATAGGTCAGGCACATGTTTGCAAACAACAGGTTGTCGATACTGTAGCCAAGTTCAAGGGTGCGATAGATCTTTGAGAATTGCGATACTATTTCGTCGGAGCTCCGGATGTGAAAAGGCTTGTAGTGTGTTTGCACCGCTTTCGACTGGTTAAAGTAGGGCAGTAGTTCACCGCCAAAATGGATCCAGTAGATCGACCATGGATTGTTCTCATCGCTGCCATAAGCATGTTCGATATTCTGCGGAAGGATAAAAAATTCATTGGGATTAACGGTGTACTTGTTTTCACCTATTTTATACCATCCCTGGCCATCAACACAGTAAAACAGGAAGTTTTCGGGCAAGCCTTTTTTACGATAAGTAAAATGATCTTTAGCCTGCGGGTAATAACCAAGGCTGCAAATATAAAACTGGCTCAACAGGCGTTTATTGTACACGCTTGACTTCAGTACGGACTTCGGGATCTCGATCCGCTGGCGGCCAAGGCCATGCCAAATGTTTTTATAGGAGCCTTCTTTTATAGTTTGTTGCATATGGTAAACAGTTCTTGCAATACGTATTTACTGCTTAAAACGATATGTTGAATGTATCTATTCTAAAGCATGTAGCGGGCGCTGTTGTCGATAAAGTTTGTTAATAAAGCAGGCGGCACGGTTGCAAATATCCGGTGCCGAAGAATACCATTCTTAAAAACTGGTTTTTACCAGGGGAATACAGGATTACAACAGGTGACAGTTTAGATAAAGTGTGCTTTTCAGAGGCAACTTTTCAGGCGAATGTGCTGCAACCATCAGTTCACTTTTACCAGCTCCTGTTTAGGTAAGGAATTTGGAGCAGCGATAAACAAGGTTAGCGATAACAATATGGAAATACCCTACAAACCAATCTTACCTGACACCCGGATGCCCATTGTGATCATTGGTGCTGGCGGCATCGTTCGCGATGCACACCTTCCTGCTTACCGCAAAGCGGGATTCGAGGTAAGCGGAATTACCAATCGCACAAGAGCAAGGGCAGTAAAGGTGGCGGAAGAATTTGGTATACCTAATGTATACGATAGTGTTGCGGAAGCGGTTGCCAGTTCACAACCGAACACGGTATACGACCTTACCATAATGCCGGAACAGTTTGTTGAAACCCTGCGCTTACTGCCCGATGGCAGTGCCGTACTTATACAAAAACCGATGGGTGATTACTTCTGGCAAACCCGGGAAATACTGGAGGTATGCAGGGAGAAAAAGCTTGTCGCAGCAATCAACTGCCAGCTTAGGTTTGCCCCCTATGTATCCGCTGCGCGTTATCTTGTAAGCCAGGGATTAATCGGCGACTTGTACGATATGGAAGTGCGGGTTACCATCAATACACCCTGGGAAATCTTCCCGCATGTAATCATTCATCCGCGACTTGAAATTCAATACCACAGTATCCATTATATCGACCTCGTGCGTTCATTCCTGGGTGAACCCGCCAGTGTTATGGCAAAAACCCTTCGCCATCCTGCAAAAGAACTTTCCTCTTCCCGCTCGACCATTCTGTTTGATTATGGCAACACGATGCATGCGGTTATTAACACCAATCACGATCATGACTTTGGTGCTAAAAACCAGGAAAGCTATATCAAGTGGGAGGGTACCAGGGGTGCGATTAAGGCGAAGATGGGATTGCTGATGGACTATCCGCATGGGGTTCCGGATCATTTCGAATATTGCCTTTTGGAAGAGGGTCGCGAATGGAAGACGATGGAACTTGAGGGATCATGGTTTCCCGATGCGTTTATTGGTACCATGTCGAGCCTGATGCGATTTAAAGAAGGCTCTTCCGACGTACTGCCTACGAGCGTGGAAGACGTGGTGAAAACAATGGCTGTTGTGGAAGCAGCATACAAATCGAGCGACATCGGGGGTGTAAAAATGTAAAATGAAAAATGTAAAATTAAAAAGCTGCACTGTTGAACACGCAGTTCATATAGTTTACCTCTTTCGCTTCATACAACATTCAACATAATTCATCATTCATAGTTCAGCGTTACAAAAATGTATTTCAAGTCAATTTTCTTCGAGGACTATATTGCGGAAAGTAAGCGGGTTACGCTCGGGCGTACAATCACTGAAACTGATTTTGTTGTTCATGCCGGCCACACCGGCGACTTCTTTCCGCATCATATGGATGCAGAGTGGTGCAAAACCCAGCCCTTCAAACAGCGAATCGCTCACGGAACCATGATATTCAGCATCGGTATCGGGCTTACTGCATCAGAAATAAATCCTGAAGCATTCTCTAAAGGTTACGATCGCCTGCGCTTTGTAAAGCCGGTATTTATCGGGGATACCATACATGCTGTTGTAACCATAGCTGAAAAAACAGACTCAAAGAAGCCGGAATACGGAACCGTTATCGAGCACGTCGACATCATTAATCAACATGGTGAGGTGGTATTGGTATGTGACCACATCTTGCTCGCCAAACGAAAGCCGGAGAGTAATTCAAACGGAGACAGTCCTAAGTAGTAAGTAAAAAGTCAAATTAAAAACTAAATGTTAGCGGGGTTCCGATGATGATAAAGCAAAGCAAGGAAAGTAGAATCAGAAGCTGGCAATGGATGGGCTGCCCGCCCGGTATCTAATGCCCTTAGCTATTACTTTCTACCTGAAACTTCCTTCGGGATTCGTTATCCTGCATTGAACATTATTTTTCCGGTAGCTAACATTCAGCATAACTTGAGCGTGTCTGCAGGCTAAAACTATAACTCATAACTTTTGCTTCCCTAAACATCAATATGAAACATCCAACATAACACTTCCGCTTCGATCTGCGGTGCTAAACTCACCATCCAACATACAACATACATTATTCAACACAACTCCCCTCCATGGCCCAACTTCCCATTGAATCTGTAGCCCAGCCAACCAATTTCAACAACGCTGCGGGCTCACAAAAACGTTTTCTTGTTCCCTTTATCCTCGTTACAAGCCTCTTTTTTCTTTGGGGAATGGCACACAACTTCGACTCTATATTAATTCCACATCTCAAGAAAGCATGTGAGCTCAATAACCGGCAGTCTACATTGGTAGACACCTCCGTTTTCTTTGCCTATTTCATTATGGCTATTCCTGCCGGCATGTACCTTAAACGATGGGGATACAAAAGCGGCATCATTACCGGCCTGCTGGTATTTGCTGTTGGTGCCTTCCTTTTTGTACCAGCTGCAAACAACCGCAGCTACGAGTTGTTTCTGGTTGCACTTTTTGTAATTGGCTGCGGGCTTGCTATGCTCGAAACAGCTGCTAACCCCTATGCAGCTATCCTGGGTTCTCCCGAAGGTGCAAGCACCCGGCTTAACCTTGCAGCTTCCTTTAACGGACTGGCTGCTTTTATCGCTCCCGTAATCGGAACAGCGTTTATCCTTTCAGGGGTTGAGCATACGACGGCCGAACTTGCGGCTATGCCAACAACTGAACGCATTGCTTACCTACAAACCGAAGCATCAGCAGTAAAGTTGCCATATATTATACTTGGGGCGGTTCTGTTGTTGGTTGCGGTAATGTTCTACTTTTTCCGCTTCCCCGAAGTCAGGGACGATACCAAAGTGGCTCGCCCTGCTGAGTTTCTACGGGCATTTCGCCACCGGCACCTCACATGGGCCGTTATCGCCCAATTTGCCTATGTTGGTGCGCAGGTATGTGTAACCAGTTTTTTTATCCGCATGGCAAAGCAGGGTGGGGGCATCGATGAAAAAACCGCCGGCTATTACCTCGGGGTATACGGCTTACTGTTTATGGTTGGTCGTTTCATTGGAACATTTTTTCTCAAGTATGTCTCTTCACAACGGTTGCTTACCATATACGCGGTAATAGCAACCCTACTTTGCCTGTTGGCGATTTTAGGTAAAGGAGATTATGTCATCTATTCACTTGGTGGACTTGGATTTTTTATGTCGATCATGTTCCCAACCATCTTCTCACTGGGGATCGAAGAGTTGGGTGCCGACACCAAGATCGGGTCGTCACTGCTCGTAATGTCGATTGTTGGTGGTGCGATATTCCCCTACATCATGGGCACTATTATCGACATGAACGGCGACAAGATCCAGGTGGGCTATATTGTTCCCCTCGTTTGTTTTTTGGTGATTATCTATTTTGGTTTGAGCGGCTACAAGGTTCGTGAACACGAAAAACAACTGGAACTGCAATAGTTGTCCGATGTCTTATATGGTTCCTTAATGGGTAAAATGGACCATGCCTGTGCTGTAATACGCAGCTGAAACTTAAATCGATTTCATGAGAGCTTGTGTTTTATTCTTTCTCAGACTATCCGGGTATTGGCTGCTTATCTTTTGTTTGCAGGTCTTTTCCTCAACTGCGCAAACAGTTGGTAAAACTCCCGGGGGCGCTTCATTGGACCAGCAATTTAAAAACCCGGGCAAGTCTGCCAGTCCATGGGTGTTTTGGTATTGGATGAACGGGGCTGTAACAGCAGAAGGGATCACTGCCGATCTCGAGGCAATGAAGCAGGCCGGAATAGGCGGCGCCTACCTCATGCCCATCAAGGATACACTTACTCCGCCGTTGATAACGCCGGCGGTCAGGCAGCTATCCCCCGAATGGTGGAATATGGTTAGTCATGCTATGAAGGACGCCAAGAGATTGGGTATCGAAATCGGTATGCATGTCAGTGATGGGTTTGCTCTTGCAGGCGGGCCATGGATCACCCCCGCAATGTCGATGCAAAAAATTGTTTGGTCAACGAAGCAAGTTGCCGCCGGAACAAACGACATCGTTTTAGAACAGCCTGAAACAATAGAAAGTTATTACGAGGATATAGCTGTTTATGCTTATCCCACCCAGGAAGGAACCGTTGCATCTACCCGGACGACTAAGCCCATCATTACGGGCAGCAAGCCGGATAGTGCATTGCAACAGCTCGCCGATCCGGCCAATACCCGTACTTACAACGCTGATGATAAAGGTTGGATACAATATGCTTTTGACCGGCCGTTTACCTGCCGGACCATCATTATCAGAAGTCGCAACAATTACCAGGTTAACCGGATGTTGATCGAAGTCAGCGATGATGGAATCAACTATCGTTCTCTCGGCAGGCTTGATCCGCCGAGGCATGGCTGGCAGGATTGGGATGCCAATTATACCCATTCGATACCAGCGGTTACAGCCAGGTTTTTCCGTTTTACTTACGATAAAACCGGGTCTGAACCCGGGTCTGAAGACCTGGATGCCGCTAAATGGAAACCTTCATTCAAACTTACCGGTATCGAGCTTTCTGCGGAACCCCGCATACATCAGTATGAAGGTAAGAATGGTGAAGTATGGCGGGTAAGTAAAAGGTCGACAGACAGGGAGTTACCAGCAGCGCTGTGTCTCCCATTAAACAAGATCGTGAACCTGACGGGTAAAATGGATAAATCAGGCCGGCTGAACTGGACCCTTCCAGCTGGTAAATGGACGATCCTTAGGATTGGGCATACCTCAACGGGTCATCGTAACGATACCGGCGGCGGAGGAAAGGGACTTGAATGTGATAAGTTTGATGAACGTGCCATTCGCACCCAGTTCAACGGCTGGTATGGGCAGGTGTTCGAAAAGGTTCCTGCTGATCTCACGGCTGCTGTCCTGAAGGTATTTCATGTCGACAGTTGGGAATGCGGTAGCCAGAACTGGTCGCCCGTATTTCGCGATGCCTTTCAAAAACGTCGGGGCTACGACCTGCTGCCTTACCTGCCGGTTTTGACCGGCCTTCCAATAGAATCAGCAGCATTTTCGGAAGGTGTATTATACGACGTCAGGCGTACCATTGCTGAACTCGTTGCCGAAAACTTTTATGTAACCCTTGCAAAACTTGCCCGCGAAAAGGGGGTGACTTTTACCGCAGAAAGCGTTGCACCAACCATGGTTAGCGACGGAATGCTGCATTATAAACACGTTGACATACCAATGGGCGAATTCTGGTTACGCAGTCCAACCCATGATAAGCCAAATGATATGATGGATGCAATTTCGGGTGCCCACATCTATGGCAAAAACATCATCCAGGCAGAAGCGTTCACCGAATTACGAATGTCATGGGATGAACATCCGGGCATGTTGAAAACCATTGCGGACCGCAACTATGCATTGGGAATTAACAAGCTGGTATACCACGTGTTTACGCACAATCCGTGGTTAAACCGCAAGCCAGGTATGACCCTTGACGCCATAGGACTTTACATTCAAAGGGATCAAACCTGGTGGAAACAGGCAAAAGCCTGGGTCGATTACGCAAAACGCTGCCAGGCCTTGCTACAGTTTGGCCGCCCCGCAGCGGATGTCGCCGTTTTCTCCGGTGAAGAGTACCCCTTGCGTTCGGTACTTCCGGATCGGCTGGTTGCTGCCCTGCCAGGTATATTCGGCAAAGGCACCGTTGAAAAGGAACAAGAACGGCTAGCCAATAGGGGTGAGCCGTTGCGTACCCTTCCACAAGGGGTCGTACATTCCGCTAACATGGCTGACCCTGAAAACTGGATAGATCCGATGCGTGGATATGCTTACGACTCCTACAATCCCGATGTTTTGTTGAACCACACAAGAGTAACAAATGGAAGAATAATAAGCACTGGTGGAAGCTATGGTGTTTTAGTGTTACCAGGTATTACGAGGCTAAATCCAAATGGATCGGTAATGAGTGTTCCCATAGCTAACAAACTCCTTAAGATGCTCAATGATGGTGCAAACATCATCATCAACCACTCACCGGATATGATTGCTGGCGCAAAAGATCTGCCTGCCGGCGATCAACCTTTAAAGACCATCGCAGAACTAATGCAGCAAGCTGGAGCAGGGGGCAAAAACGTGGGTAAGGGTAAGTTGTTTGCAGGTGTGTTTAACCAGGCGGATTTCAGTGCCATGGGAATAGCCAAAGACTTTATAGCTACGCAGGCTGATACGATCGTAACCGGTCTCGCATGGACACATCGCTTTGCTCCCGGTGTAGACATCTATTTCATCTCAAACCAGGATAGCGTTTCAAAGTTGGTCAACCTTTCTCTTCGGGTTAGTGGCCGTAAGCCGGAAATCTTCGATCCGGTATCCGGAGACATTTACGAAGCAGGTTCATGGAAGATCGCTAATGGAAGAACATCACTGCCGGTAAAGCTTGAAGCGAATGGATCCCTGTTTGTTGTTTTTCGCGAACCTGTCAAAGCATTGTCGTCGGTAAACAAGAACAACTGGCCACAATCGTCTGTTGCGCAGGTAATCAACGGAAGCTGGAAGGTGAAGTTTGATGCGGGGTTAGGCGGTCCGGCTCAGCAGGTTGTTTTTGATCAGCTTTCAGATTGGTCGAAACACAACGATCCAGCAATTCGCAATTACTCGGGTACCGCCACCTATCACAATACTTTCAACGCCAACATCAGTGCTTCAAGAACATGGCTTAACGTAGGAAAAGTTGCAAACATCGCCGATGTATATGTAAATAATATTTTTTGCGGTACTGCCTGGACACCGCCCTTTAAAGTTGATATCACAAAAGCACTGAAGAAGGGAATCAATACAGTTCGAATCGATGTGGTGAATACCTGGGCAAATCGCCTAATGGGTGATCATGACTTGCCGGAAAATAAACGCGTCACGCAAACCGAATCACCTTACCGGCTCGAAGGCAAACCATTGTTAGAAGCCGGTTTGTTCGGCCCTGTACAATTGGAGATCTCCCGCTAGAGCAATTCTACTGTCCGGTTTCAATGAACTCATGCCGCACTGATCTGTAATAGGTGTATGACAGCTGGTCAACTTAATGAAACAAACAAAACAACCCCGCTTAAAAGATGGTCCCTGTATGCCATGGCGGTACTATATACAGCAGCCGGGGTAAACCATTTCATCAACCCAAAGGTCTACGTAAGCATAATGCCACCATGGTTACACTGGCATCATCAACTTGTAATTATTAGTGGAATTGTGGAAGTCGGGCTTGGTGTCCTACTGCTTTTGCCAGCAACCAGGAGGTTTGCAGCGGTTGGTATCATCGTGTTGTTGATTGCAGTATTCCCGGCTAACGTCCAGATGATGTTAAACTATACCCGGGAACAACACCCGGCCGCCTGGATCGCCATACTTCGACTGCCCCTGCAGGCACTTTTAATATGGTGGGCGTATACGCATGTAAGATTGCGGAAGTAAAAAGTCAAATGTCAAAAGTCAAAAGTAAAAAGTAAAAAGTCCACGCCGATCACATCTCGTATTTAGCTACAATCAACATAGCACAAACCCATTAAACATTTAACATACAACACTCAACATAATCCAAGCGACTCCTCCTTCCTCAGAACGACAAAAAGTTCAAGTCCCATCACTTATCACTTAGTTCTGCATTCAACATATAACATTGAACATAGCTTGAATTACTCATAATTCTTAACGCATAACTCTCAACTTCTTTCCCCGCATCATTTTTTCATTCAACATATAACATACAACATTCAACATAATTCAAGCGATTTCCTCGTCGAAACGACAAAACCTTCACGTCCCATCACTCAACTCTCATCACTCATCACTTTCTCCATTCAACATATAAAATACAACATTCATCATAATTCAAGCGACTCATAATTCTCAATTCCTAACTCTTAACTTCTTTCCTCTCCTCATCGGCTCAGTCTTAGCCAAACCGACATATCACCGAAGGCACGATTGCCCCAGGCATAATACGGTACAAGTTTAACCGGTACTTCAACAGGATCTTTGTCGGAAACTTCTTTGTATAAGGTTCCCTTCCAGTCTTTCTGACCGATCACCTTTGCCTTGCCTTCCAATATCATAACATCACTATTGGCGATTTTAACCAGCTTAGGTTGAAAATTGGTTTTCGCAGCAATCCCAAGGTCGAATACTTTGGTGTCCTTCGGTATGTCAACCGCTTCAAGGCAGTACACAATTGGCCCTCTTTTCACCGCCACCTGGTTGCGGGTTTCTTCAACCATAGGATTTGCTTCAATCAACGAAGCTTTCATGGGTAATACCAGCTCAACCTTGTCGCCGGCCTTCCAGGTACGCTTCACCGAGGCGTAAGTACCTGGTTCAAGACCCGTTTGAAAAGGCTTGCCATTGACCATTAGTTTAGCGCCCTTTGCCCATCCTGGTATGCGAAGCATAAACGCAAAGGATTGCGCAGGTGCCTTCTCTATATTAATTACAATATTGCCGTCCCAGGGGTAATTGGTAACCTGTGTAAGTGCAACGGGGCTGCCATCTTTAAGGTTGGTGTTTAAAGTGCTGCCACCATAAAGGTTCAGCCAAACACCTTCGTCTGAAAGACTGTAAGCGTAGTTATTTACTTCAGCAACGGTACGAACAACGTTTGGCGGGCAACAATTTGAAAGGCCGATATATGGTACCCGCTCTTTTGACCACCGCTGTATTGTGGGTGACTCTTCGGAATACGCAAGTGGATTGGTATAAAGAAATTTGGTGCCATCGAGACTTATACCAGAAAGCACGCTGTTGTACAACGCAAGTTCCATCACATCTGCATAACGTGCTTCGCCGGTAAGTTTAAGCATACGCCAGTTCCACAATACATTACCAATGTTTGCGCAGGTTTCATTATGTGCCGTAAGGTTGGGTAACTGGTAGTCGCGGCCATAAGCCTGGTGTAATTTCTCAACGTTGTCGGGGTTATACGATGTACCATCATTAGATACGCCATCATACAGTGCACCACAGCCACCGGTGATATACATCTTGTGGTTAACCACATCATCCCACATCCGGTTTAAGGTATTCAACAGCGATGTGTCGCCATTTTCGGCATAAAGATCCGCGGCACCTGCAAAAAGGTAGTTTGCCCTTACGGCATGTCCAACCACCTCTTTCATGTCGCGAAATTTGTAGCGGTCAGAGTTGTCATCTGTTCCGGGGGCAACCCCACGAATGTCAATCAGCTTTTTGGCCAGCTCAACATACTTGGGTTCTTTCGTGGTACGATACATTTCGATGATGCCCATATAATGCGAGGGACATATCGCGTTGCGCGCAATTTCAGGTGAAGTGTTTTGGTAGAAGTTGTAAAGGTATTCAGTAGCTTTTTTAGCCACATCCAACAGGTTGGTTTTGCCCGTTGCACGATAGTGAACACAGGCGGCGGTCATCAGGTGCCCGATATTATAAGCCTCAAAACTTAGCCGGTCGTCAAACTGCCTTTTCTTGCCGGTTTTCATTTGTTCAATGGTCGACTTGGTATAGATATAACCATCTTCACGCTGAACTTTGGCAATTGTTGCAATGGCTTTATCCATCATTTGATCAAGCTTTGGATCTTTCGTGGATGCATACAAGCTCGCCATTGCCTCAAGTGTTTTGTAGTAATCACCATCGTGAAACGATGGACCCTTGTGCGAACCCGTATCAATGCCCGCAGCTATTTCAAAATTTTTAAAAGCATGACTGATCTTTGGATCGTTGTAGATGTTCCACATGTTTGGAACCATCGACGTTTTGCAAACTTCAAACCGGTCAGCCCAAAAGCCTTTCGTCCATTTTACGTCCTGCATGTTTACGCTGCTAAGCCGGGCATGGGTGCTGGCCGAGGTATTTACAAGCGACTTCGTTTGGGCAAGTGCAGGCATGCACGCAAGCAAACCAACGGAAAGGGCAATCGTAGTACTTAGTTTCATATGTAACATGGTCAATAAACTTCTTTTTGGTTACCGGCCTACCACTTGGTGGCGACTTCCTTGCCAGGTCCGCCCGGCCTGCCATTCGGACGGGCTCAGTTCAAAGGCAAACCATTGGGCACCTTAGTGAGCAACCAGCAACAAGCTTCTTACTTTATTGAAAGCTGGTTAGTTTAATGGAGAAAACACCAGTTTGGGTTGTTTAGCAGGATGCCTGGTAATAATATTTAGCTGGAAACAACCACGCACCTAGCAGGGTACGAATATCCTAAACAATTTACCATAGCCGACACAAACAAATACTAAAAAGCTAATTTAAGTATAAGTTAAGTACGTCCTGTTCCCGCTCTTTCGGCAGCACTTTCATCCACTCAATCTTGCCTTGTTTTAAGCTTGCTTCAACAGTGGTGTTGTATGGTGCATGTAGTTTAAAGTGAACATCCCATTCTTTAGGCCATGCAGGAAAAAGCATGATTCTTTTGCCATCGGTTTGCAGCAACATTTCCTGTAAGCCAATCATTCCTGCGCCGCCCCAGTTTTGATCGGGTGTCCAATCGTAACCCGGACCCCAAAAGGCGGGAAACCGCCTGCCGGAGTTTTTCAACTTAAGCGTATTGAGTCGAACTGCTTCTTCGGTAAGGCCAAGTCTTGCCGCAAAGATGTTATCCTGTTTCCACCCTACATGACTCTTGAATTTTACCACGTTTGTATCATACAGGTAAGTATTGCGGGCGGTGTCGAGGCCGGGCTTGCCGACACCGTAAATGCCCCACGGAAATACCGGGTAGAGCTGCGGCGACTCGGTATTGTTTATTCGTTCCCATAAACGTGCCGGCGCGATCGTTGTCTTGCCACCAAATGTTGCAAAGCTGATGGGTGGTATACGCGATAACATTGCGCTGAAATACTTGCGCTCGGTGCTATCGAGGTAACTCCCTTCAAGCGAAAGCAAACCGGTCAATACTGTTTTAAGTCCACTAACCGTAGAGCTTGGATTGTAGGCCATCTTGTATGTTTCCGCTGCGGAACCCGGATATATTACCAGCTGTCCATTCCCATCAAGGTTTTTGCTGCCGCGGTTTTTTGCGAGGTACTGGTAGTGTTCGTCAAAAAAAAGGAGTGAACTTTTTATCAGCGAAAGGTACTGGCTAATGTCCTTGCCTCCATAACGTCGAGTCTCAAGGATCATCCAGCAAAACTCCAGTACGGTATCCCATTCGTATTCGAGCCAGGCATTGTATTCCATTCCCCTGTCGTAATCTGCCGGGCGTTTCCAGCCATACTCCGAGGGATTTGGCAGGCCAAAGTTTTCCATTTGTTCAGAAAAAGAAGCCCCCTTGTGGCCCCAGTAAGCGGCTGTTCGAAATTCAGCATTGCGCAATATGCTGTTGTAAAAGTCGAACTGCGGTTTCATGAGGTCGAGGTCCCCACTCTTAAGCATCGGAAAATAAACCAGCCGTTGATTTTGCGCGGTAAATGTTCCACCACCCCATGTTCTGTAATCTGGTGTAAAAGCCAATGCTGAATCTGTTTGAGCGGGGTCGTAGGTGAACAATCCACCGTTCGACTTTGTGGGGTAAGAACCCGTAAGATTACAACCAAGCATATAGCGCATCAGCTGGTAGTTCCGTCCAACCTGCCATGCAGCCGACGAGTCGGCACGCTCTCCCGGTTGAATAAAAATAAAGCTGCGGTTCCAGAAGTTTTGCCACCAATTTATACTTTGCTTGGATGCCGTTGCTGCTGTTTTGTTGGCCTGTTTAATCAAAGAGTCAAGGCCCTGTTTCCACATCTGTTGACCAGGTGCCTGCGCGGTATGCAGGTAAACAGTAAGCTCATGTGTACGGCTTGCCCGTGAACTTTGAAGACTCCAGCCTTTGAAGTCGGTATCGAGGTATTTGCCTTCTGCAATACCGGCGGGCTTCATGCCGCGGCCTTCTATGCGGCCGCCTATAGTAAGGTCGCGAAGCGGGTTAAACAGGCGGTGGCTAATGCTGTCCAGCCCTTGTTGTTTCACAGTAACGTTGAAGATCGATTGGGGCCTGTTGCGATGGTAGAATTCAATGCCATTAGCTATAAAGTTAATGCTGTCCTTGTAAGTAATTATTTCACCCTGGGGTGCCCATTTATAGGAAGTGCCATTGTTAGCCCTGCCTTTAACTGGTCTGTCGCGATAACGCCAGCTTTCAAAAGTCGCCCTTGCCTGTACTGGCCGGCTGCTGTTTACAGCAACATGAATGACCGGCTTAAATACATCAACCCATAAAGTGACTTCGGTACGAAGTGCATTGTCGTTACCGGAAATCTTCACGCGACCATCCTGCAAGGTGAGCTCCTGCCTGAAATCTTTACTAAATGGATTTGGCGAAAGGCTGAGCCGCACACGACCATGTTTTAGCAAGGTATTATGCTCATCAAATGATCCGCTTCTGCCGATGTAAAAAAGAATGTCGCCATTTTCCGTCCATACGTTTAAGCCCACGTCGCCACCACCACATGGCATCGACGATCCTGAGTTGCTGCTCTGACTTGTCCATGCAATATTATTGTTGGCAATACCCACCGGTTGTGCCGATAAATTTGAAGCGCAAAAAAAAGCGAGCAACACTATAAGGGCTGGGCGGCAGCCATGGCGGTGCTTCGGCGAAAATGCTATAGCGACAGGGGTTGCCAGTAAACAAAGAAAGTTGATTGAACCAAAGACCAGCGATGCCATGGAAAACTGCCTTTGAACCGAGCGTGGCAACGATGTGCCACATTGGTCCATCGCTGGTACCATAAAAAAAATCTTCAAGATCGGTAGCTTTTTTATGAACGGATCGTTGTGAGTCGTATGTTATGATAAACTGAATAATAGGGTGTTCGGGAGTTGGATTAGCACACTAAGCCAAATGCCGAATTTAGCTCAAACGGTTACCGGCTGTAAAGTAAAGCAAATATCGTTTTTGGCACTTGTGAAAAGATTGCATTTCGTAGATGTACAACAAGCGTTAACTGCCTGAAAGTAATCCTGCGAAGGGATTGAAACACCGGGTGGGTAGAAGCGAAACAGGGGTAAGTCAAGTAGAATCGCCATACAGCAGCCTGTGTACTGGTTTACAGATGGAGATTAAAATCAAGTTCAACGTCTGTTTCGGCAAAAGCAACGCAGGTTAATACCAGGCCTTTCCGCAGGTCCCTTTCGGTGAGCACCTCGTTGATACTCATTTTTACGCGGCCGGTTTTGCAGATCGCTGCACAGGTACTACACCTGCCCCCACGGCAACTGTAGGGTAATACAACCCCATGCATTAGTGCTGCCTGTAAAATGTTTTGGGGGTATGCGACAGGAAACCTGAAGTACTCATTTTTCAGGTGCACACCAACCGTCTTTGGCGTTACATCGGTCATCAATGGTGGGGGCGGTACTGCACTTACGGTAAAGTTCTCGCGGCTTACCTGGTCATCAACATAGCCTATGAAGCGAAGGGTAATATAAACCATTTGCATAAACGCTATTGGCCCGCAAAGGTAGAAGTGCACCGGGGTGGTGCCGGCGTATTGCTGCAACAACTGCTCAACAACCCAATTGTTCAGCCTACGCGGAGCGATAGCTTCATTCAATGGCTGGCTGAAAAGTTCGACAAGCGTGAAGCGATTTGGATACTGCTGCTTTAGCAAAAGCAATTCGTTCCGGAACATGCTTCTATGTTCGTCGGTGTTTTGGTTCACCAATGTAACCTTTGAATGGTGGTGATGAAGGACTGATTTGATTAGTGAAAAAATTGGGGTTATACCAGTGCCCGCTGCTATGAAAAACTGGTGAGCCGTGCCTGTTTCCTCAAGCACAAACCGGCCACCGGGAGGAAGCACATCCAGGACGTCACCCTCCTGTGCATGGTCGAATAGGTGCCTGCTGATGTAACCGTTTTGTATACGCTTGATGGTGACAAACGGAACCGGGTCGATACCGGGGGTTGAGCTGAAAGAGTAAGAACGGCGTACCTCTTTGCCATCGATCTCGAGCATGAACGTGATGAACTGACCGGCTTTGTAGGTTAGCGCACCCGTAAGTGGCTCAAGGTAAAATGATTTGCTGTCGCCTGTATTTTGCTTGATTGCTGTAATACGTACTTGGAGGTCTTCTATCAAGGGTTGGTCAGTTTGTAAATCGTAGAAAAAAATGTATCGCTAGCCTCAGATAAGTGAGCCAGTTTATGACGGTCTTGCATGTGATTTGATTTTTTAACGTGGCTTCGCACTACACGAGTGTAAACCACATTTCTCTAACAAACTTAAGCAGCGATGGCTGTTGCCGGGCTCAAGCTAGAACAGGGTTTGAACCCCGTTGGCGATTTTGTTTTCATGACTTAACAGCCACTTCTTTCGCCATAAGCCACCTGCATAACCCACGAGCCCACGATCGGTGCCAATTACCCGATGGCAAGGAACAACGATACAAAGCTGGTTTTTACCATTCGTGGAGGCAGCAGCCCTGATCGCTTTTGGGTCACCCAGCTTTTTGGCCAGATCCATATAGCTGATTGTTTTTCCAAACTGGATGCCGATGAGTTCGTTCCAAACACGCGATTGAAACACCGTCCCGTTTTGGTGAACGGCGATATCAAAAAAACGACGTTCGCCGTTAAAGTATTCAATCAACTGCTCAACTGCAGCGGCGAGCAATGGTGTAATTTCGGAAGCAGGCTCAAGGTTGGTTTCGTCGTCGATGAAAGTGATCTCCGTGATGTATTGCGTAGTGGCGCATATTTTTAAAATGCCCAGTGGCGACCTGTAATAAGTATGGTAAACGTCGTTCATTATCCCACTTTTTGCCCGTTTGATACAGGCTTGCCCGGTGCCAATAAAATTACATCATTAACTTCATCGTATACACCCAGCACAAGGCATTCGCTGAAGAAGTTGGCAATTTGTTTAGGTGGAAAATTTACTACTGCAACAACCTGCCTGCCGGTAAGCTCTTCGGGAAGGTAGTGTTTGGTTATTTGTGCCGACGACCGTTTTATGCCGAGTGGGCCAAAGTCAATCACGAGTTGGTAAGACGGCTTCTTTGCTTTTTCAAACATTTTTGCTTCGAGGATCGTACCGGTACGCATATCAACCTTTTCAAAATCTTCCCATGTTAACATAAACGATTAATTTTATCCAAACTTAAAAATAATCATTATGAAAAGACAAGCAACTGCTGTATGGAATGGTTCAGGCAAAGAAGGAAGTGGCCACCTGACCAGTCAAAGTTCAGTTCTTAAAGAGACGCAATATTCGTATAAATCAAGATTTGAACAGGGTGTGGGAACCAATCCCGAAGAACTAATGGCTGCTGCCCATGCAGGTTGTTTTACCATGAAGCTCAGCTTCGTACTCGGAGCTGCAGGCTTTACTCCTGAAAACATTGAAACCAATTGTGCAATCAGTCTTGAAGATGGTGTTATCACCAGCTCACACCTGACTGTTAAAGCAAAGGTGCCTGGCATTACGCCTGAGCAGTTCCAGGCCAGCGCAGATGATGCAAAAGCAAATTGCCCGGTAAGCAAAGCTTATAATATGGAGATTACCATGGAAGCATCGCTAGCATAAACAACAAAGTGCTATACCGTTTATTTACGGATGAAAAATCCTCAATAGTTTTTAATAAAGAAGCCACCGTTTTCGCGGTGGCTTCTTCGTAAAAATTAGTTTACGAACGTTAATGTTTTCTGGTACAAATCGCCCAAAAATGGAACGGGCTTTTCTTCACCATTTACTGCGGCAACAAGGCCAAGTATCCAAAATACCATTAAAACAATAGCTAATAATGGGATGAAGAAAGCAGCAAGCGGAAATATAAAGAAAAGGCTAAACTGGAGAATATATAAGGCCATTCCCGTGAGAAACAGGCCAAGTGTTTGCCGCAGATGAAAGCGGGCAAGTGAACTTTTTACTGCCGAACTGTTGTAATTGACAAGGGCAACGATCCAGCCTATAATGGTGATGTAGCTTAGCCAGGCAATGGTTTTTTGATCCATGATATATGATTTAAAGGTTTAGAGGTTACCGTTAAGATAATAACCCGTTCCGATAAATCAAAGAAGGCTGGAAAAGCCTTTACCGCTATTCATCAAGCAACTTGCTAAGTTCCATCAGCTCATCGTACTTGTACTGATTCTTTGGATTAGCAAAACACTTGGCCAGCTCCTCAAGTTGTGTTTGTATGATTCGCTTGTGCGACATCGGTTTGAAGTAGAAGGGTACAGGAGGAACAGATATACGCTTAAAATAAGACTCGATATCCTTATGCGTAAAGATCTGGCCGCTTATCGCATCAATGTAAAAGTGAATTTTTTCCTGTGGATTACTGTTTTTGTCGTGTTGGTCAAAGTCGTTGTGAAAGAAGGCAAGGATAAATTGTTTGGGAATATTGATAGCCTTCACATTTATGTCGAGCAATTCGCATAACAACAGGTACAGGATACCATTGCTTAGCGCATTACCTTTTTTACTTTCGATTACCTTATGTATAAAAAAGTCGTCAGGATTTTTGTAGCCAACTTCCACCCCTTTAAGGTTATAGTAGTTGTAAACAATACTTGAGATGACGTTTGCCTGTTCGAGCGAGGTTAGGAAACTGTTCAACTCAAGCCACACATTCCGACGTATTCTTTCAAGTTCCTGCAGCACCGGGGCGGTCGCAAGTTCGGGATATTGAAATTTAGCTACCAGCAAAGAACCGAAAAGCAAGTCGTGATAGGGATTGTTCTTCCATTGCGTAAAGTCGTTCTGCAGGTCGTTATAATGGAGTTTATGTATCAGCATTTCTATCCGCTCCTGTACCTCTTCACTTGGCGTGTTTTCCCAAAGGTTCTCCAGGTTAGGAATGATACCTCGGCCATAGTCGACAATACGGTTTGAAACCGTACTGAATACCTCCTGGTCGGGGTCGTCAATCAATGTAAATAAAGCTGATATTTCTCTTGTTTCCTGCATAAAGATGAGCGTAGTAGTTCTGTTTTCGATTTACTATTTACCGTTGTCAATAATCTTAGCCCGTACTTCAAACTAAGTTAATGTTTGCTAAAAGTCAAAGAAGAAGTTATTCTATTGATGTGGATTTCTTTACTAACGATGCATGGTTGTCAGGAAATCGTAAGCTGCAAATCCGGAAGCTAAACTCACTTACACCTTAGCAAAAAGTTTACCATTTAGTGTCAAAACCTAGGTAACAAACTCAAGGCGCAGAGAAAGCGTTTAGTGCTGGTTCACCGAAAGTAAACTAAGGGCTGATTGAGAAGAGCAAGGTATTGCGGGTGGTAGTAAATAGCAGGGGGGTAGGGGGTTTGTTCACATCAGTCCACAAGGTATTGCAACGTGAATAGAAAGGGTCCGGACCAGCTAGGCATGAAAACTACGGGCGATTTCGCCGCATAGATCAGACTCTACCATCTTTTCAGCCATCGAAAACATATTGCAGAATGCTGTCGCATTGCTGATGCCGTGTCCGATAATAACAGGTTTGGCGACTCCTAACACGGGTGTGCCCCCAACTTTTTCGTAGTGAAAACGCGAAAGGTAATCGTCTGTATGCACGTTTCTGGCCTGGGCAATGTCGTACATGCTTTCGGCAAACTTTAGAATGATGTTGCCACTAAACCCATCGCAAACAATAACGTCCGCCTTATCAAAAAGCAGGTCGCGACCTTCGATATTGCCCACAAAACGGATACGATCATTTTCTTTAAGCAACGGGTATGCAGCCTGGCAGAGGATATTGCCTTTGCCTTCCTCTTCGCCCACATTAAGCAAACCTACTTTTGGATCTGCAATTCCGAGGATCGTTTTTGCATATAAGCTTCCGAGGATGGCAAATTGGTTCAGGTTTTCAGGCTTACAATCGGTATTCAATCCAACGTCGAGCAGCATACCCGTTCCGCCATTGAGCTTCGGAAGTATTGTGGAAATGGTTGGGCGTAAAACACCCGGGACAGCTTTTATGCTAAAAAGTGCGCCGACCAGCATTGCACCCGTGTTACCGGCACTAACGAAAGCGTCGATTTTACCAGTAGCCAGCAAATGAAAACCGATGGCAATGGAAGATTGTTGCTTTTCTTTCAGCGCCTTTGTAGGATGCTCGTGCATATCGATGACCTGGGGCGCATGCACAATCCGGGCAGGAAAACCGGAAGGTAGGAGGGGAGTTAGAACTGCTTCGTCGCCAATACAAAATAGATTAGCCGGACGTACTGATTTAGACAAGTAAAGTTGCAAACCTTTCACCGCTTCCAGCGGTGCAAAGTCGCCTCCCATCATGTCTATACCAATATTCATGTCCGGCTAGAATTATATAAAGAACCGAGGTTAAGCTTTCAAAGGAGCCTTCTCTGCTACAACTTTTCCTTTGTAGAACAGTTTACCTTCGCTAACGTGTGCGCGATGGCGAGCGTGCAACTCTCCGGTAGTGCTGTCTTTACTCAACGTTACCGGTTCAGCTTTATAATGGGTTCTTCTTTTTGCACTCCGTTGTTGCGAGTGTCTCCGTTTAGGATTAGGCATAAATCAAAATTTAATTCTGGGCTTTATTGTAAATCTTTAAATTGTTCAAGACCTTTCCAGATGGATTGGGTATCGGACTTTGCGTCGTCTCTCATCTTCTGGAGTTTCTCAAGTACTTCTTTGTTGCATTGTGGTCCGCCGATCTCTTCTTCCTTACACATTTTCTGCATTGGGATGCTTAGATTGATGAATTCGTAAATCCATTCTTCTAAATGCAGGTGACTTTCGGTTCTGCTGATATAATGAACATCTGGATCTTCTTCTTGTATGTTCATTGCTTCGGGATCGTCAACCATCTTCACCAGGATGTTAAATTCATCCCAGAGTTGAAGTTGAAGTGGATTACCACACCTGTCGCAACTCACACGTGCCTTTCCGTCCACATCAAACTTAAGCATCAGAAAGCCCACCTTTTTGTCAAGCTTCAACTTTACCGTTGCCTGGCAATCTGTAAAATCCTGTTGCTGAAAAGGCTCAAAAAACTTATCAGTGATCTCATACGTAAACTCATGCTCACCTGGCTTGAGCCCCACAAAAGCAATCTCGTATTCTCTTCGCTGAGCCATAGTCGGTTTTTAGGGTTGGCAAAGGTATAAGGATTACAACGAAATACCAAACACATTAACTAACATATACCCAGGTGAGCTTTAGGCATCCAGATGATATTAAACCGCAGAAATTGGCTCCCGAACTTTTTCAGTTTAAGCATGTGTACTATCAACATTCACGAAAGATCCTGGCTAGAAACCGCTTATGTGCTTTAATTCCAGCGATCGTGGAACTGGGTGCTGTCGTCAGAAAGAGAAAGCATACTTCAAGATTAGCCCCAAAAAAGCGAAAACACCTCTTAGTACCAACTTTCAGATCCTGTTTGCAAGCGGAAACAGCGCCATAATATTCACAATTCCTTTGAATTCTGCACGATTTATGTGATTACAACTCGGTTTACAACTGCTTATTAGAACCTCAATTTAGTTAAACGCGCTAGTGGTAGCAGGCAAGCTACGGGCATTAGACAATAAAAACATTAAAATTCTATCTTCGAACTGCAATGGACATTGTTCGTCAAAAATCATATAACAAATTCACCTATTACGTGCTTGCAGTTCTGCTGCTATTTGTGTTGGTTATCAAATTGGTCAGCCTTCAACCTGGTTGGATAGAACGATATTACTCCACCGGCATTTACCTTTCGCTTGCTCAGTTTTTCCGGATAATCTTTGGATGGTTACCTTTTAGCATTGGTGATATCCTGTATACTATAGCTGGTTTTTATCTTTTGTTCCGGGTTATTATTAATGTGAGGGCATTGATCCTCAAGCGCATCACGCGGTTGTTGTTTATTAAAAGTGCGGTTCGTACCCTGTTAATAGCAACGTTGGTGTACATCTGCTTTAACTTATTTTGGGGACTCAATTACAACCGGCTTGGTATCGCATACCAACTGGACTTGACCCCTGCCGAGCATACAAAAGCTGACCTTAAAAAAATCACCGCCCTCTTGATCCAGCGGGTTAACGACAGTAGAAAGAAGCTTGATACCAGCATAAAGTACCCCTCCTTTAGAGAGATTTTTAAAAAGTCGCACATTGCCTACCAGTTTGCCGAAAAGAGGTTTCCTTTCCTGCACTATGGCAATGGGTCCATTAAGCGGTCGCTTTATGGTCGAGGGGGAAATTACCTGGGCTTCTTTGGTTATTATAATCCGTTCACCGGAGAGTCGCAGCTTAACCTAACCCAACCACGATTTTTGTTACCGTATGTTACCTGCCATGAGATGGCGCACCAGCTCGGTTATGCAAGCGAAAGTGAAGCTAACTTCGTGGGGTATTTGTCTGCCATAAGCTCGCCAGATGTACTTTTCCACTACTCGGTTTATTTTGAACTCTTCAATTACGCCAACCAGGAGTTGTACCTGCGAGATAGTGTTACAGCCCGGGCAAATTATAAACTGCTGGATACGCTGGTAAAGGTCGACTTTAGAGCGCTAAAAGCTTTTCACAAAAAGTACAAAAATCCATTTGCCCCCATCATTCAATCATTTTACGACCAATACCTGAAAGTCAATCAACAGGATAAAGGCATTGAAAGCTACAACTATGTGGTAGGGCTGTTAATCGCTTTTCAAAAGAAGTTCGGTTATATCTGATACGGTTTCCTGATCCTTGTTCAAGCTTAGAAAAGGTTTTTCCACATCATACTTTCAACCGGCTTGTCCGGCTGTTGGCGGTATTTCGCGTCTTTTTTGTCATTGTACTTTACCTCTATTTCTCCGTCTACCGGAAAGTAAATCAGCTGACCGATGGGCATTCCTTTGTAAATTTTAACCGGTTGCTTCACCGAAATCTCCAGTGTCCAGTTTCCGCAAAAGCCGACATCGCCTTTTCCGGCGGTGGCATGAATATCTATTCCCAACCGTCCGGTTGAAGATTTGCCTTCAAGAAATGGCACATGGGCATGCGTTTCAGTGTATTCCAGGGTGACCCCTAGGTAAAAAACGTGGGGGTAGAGCACAAAACCTTCTTCCGGAATATCAAAACTCTCGATTTCGTTATGACGCTTTGCATCCAATATATGATCCTTATATGTTGCCAGCACTTTTCCCAGGTGAACGTCGTACGAATTACTTCCCAAACATGCCCTGTTAAACGGTTCAAGTTTGATCGTTCCTTTTTGTATTTCTTCCAGTATTCTCTTGTCCGATAAAATCATTGGTGCAATTTTTTTAAACCTGCCTGATATAACCCCGGGGCAATCAAAAATAGCGTTTCGTTGTAAACAGGATTACAAGCTTCAAAAAAATTATGGGTCAGCTGGCCGATTGTTCGATTTATTACCGGCATTTTTGCCAATATCTCCGGCTTTAAAGCCCAAACTTTTGAACAGCAGAAAATATGGGCCTTTACTATCAACAAGATATAAGCAATGCTACCCGGCTTGCGCTTTGGGAAATTCAGGAGCCAGAGCATTTCTTTATGCAACGGGTTCCTTTGCAAAGGGAGATCACCCATCCACATAAGCGGTTGCAACACCTGGCCGGGCGGTACCTATTGCCATTCCTGTTTGCCGATTTTCCGCATGCTGAGATTGAAATTGCGGGTACCCGAAAGCCATTTTTGCCTAACGATCAATATCATTTCTCTATCTCCCACTGCGGCAATTATGCCGCTGCAATTGCCAGCTCAAATGAAAGGGTAGGCGTCGACGTTGAATTGATTACGCCAAGGGTGCAGAACATCAAGCGCAAATTTCTTCATCCCGAGGAGTTGCGCTTTGTGAACGCAATGCCGGCTGAAAGCCAGTTGGAATACCTGACTATTCTATGGAGCGCGAAAGAGGCAATCTATAAGTGGTATGGTCTGGGCCAGGTGGATTTTAGCGAAATGATCCGAACCTTCCCTTTTCAACTGTCGGGTGAAGGCTGGATCCAGTCTGCGTTTTTAAAAGATGAACTCCAGGTAAGCCTCATCGTAAACTACAAAAGGTTAGATAATATGTGCCTGGTTTGGGTGGTCAGTACCTGACTTACAAACTAGCTTGTTGCCGATTTTGGCTTTCATGCAATTTTGAGGGTTACTCTTGCGTCTACCTTAATAAACGTCGACGCCAGTTTACATTTTTCACATTGCCGTGGAACATAATAAACTGGCAACTAATTTGCTATGGGGGCTAACATGAAAAAGCTTTTGCTGTCGCTGGCATTTCTGCCGGTGGGAGGCCTAGTTAAGGCACAACGAACACATATAAATATTTTTGCAGGGGCCGCTAACTACCAGGGTGAACTGCTTTTTGGTGTACAAAGTTCCAAACGATTCACACTGTCACAGGCGAAATTTGCAGCTGGCCTTGGTGTTGAATATGAGCTGTCGAACCATTTGAGTTTGAAAGGCGCGATAACTTTAGGTAAGATCGGTGCTGATGATAAAAGGAGTGCTATTGATCCGTCCCGCAACCTGAATTTTACTTCTTCAATAACCGATGCTTTTGCCGGTGTTCAATACTATATCACTGACCCAATGGAGCATCTGGTAAATCCTTACGTTTTCGCGGGTCTTACTGTATTTCGATTCAATCCTTACACCTCTGACTCGATTAGCAAAAAGATATTTCTACAACCGTTGAGTACCGAAGGTCAGGGCTTTGTTTCTGGCCGGGAACCTTATAAGCTCACCCAACTGGCGTTGCCTTTCGGTGGCGGCTTGAAGTTTTCTCTCACCGACGATTTGCGGATCGGTTTTGAGGTAGGCTTTAGAAAAACGTTCACCGATTACTTAGATGATGTAAGCACCACCTATGTTGATGAGGACCTGCTTCGGGCAAACCGGGGCCAGCGCGCAGTCGATCTCGCATTCAGGGGGGATGAACTCAAGACTGGTGCTACTTACCCGGCGGCCGGAACGGAGCGGGGTATCGCACGTTTTAAAGACTGGTACTACTTCACGGGTATCTCTGCAAGTGTACGACTGAGCAGCGGTGAACAACGTATATCCCGCGGCCGTCTTGGCTGCCCTAAGATATAATGTTTGCCGTTCGAAGGCCAGGGCATTCCCAGACCCAGCATGGTAAGTTCCAGGCATCCCGGCTTCAACTGTTCATGGTCAACTCCAGACGCCATAACCTCGGTTTGTCGAACTTGTCTGACTTTTACTATACTATAATTATATGGGTACAGCAGAACTCGATGGTTTTAATAAGACCATTACCATACACTCAAACATTATCACATACGGCAAAGCTGCTGATGAGCAGCTTACAGGGTTGTTACGGGAAGAAGTCGAGACGCTCTGGAATGAACCCAAAGCTTCAGTTCATATGTTCGGCGAAAATTTCTGTGTTGTATTTTCAATCAACGCTGCACATCAACCCGGCATTGGCATCGAGGAGATTATTGCAAACGTCGACAGCCGGAATAATTACTTCCGGATAGAGGAATATGCACATGGTAACATTTCCTTCGTAGACGGACTGGGCTGCAACACAGGCTACTTCAAACTCGAGAACTTGTATAAAGGTTCCACAACCGCGGCCCATGAATATGGCCATACCCTCGGACTAGATCATCCATACGATCTTGATCACCGTGGCAAAGGGGTTCCCGGTATCATGTTTCCGCGCGGCACCCTCGTGGATCCACAATTCCAATATGATCCGGCGAAACCTGCAGGCGTAACCGGTGGAACGATGCACCCCATGTATCGTAAAGTTTTCGCGACAGATATCCACGCAATCAACCTGCCCCGCCTCAAGTTTTCGAATGGCATAGCTGTAGTTGGAGAATTTACCAATGTCTACCACCACGATCATGCGGACCAGCATTGGGTATAAAAGGTAGCCCGTGTTTGTTGTCCAATCTATTTATAGCTTTATGCCCGGACGAGGCAGTGCTTGCTTTCCAAAGTTTTAGGTTCAGGTACAATGGCAGGGGTGTTTTCATTGCCTATGGCTACTTAAACATGTTCTCCACAAGCTTTCCACCACTAAATTTTACCATTTCGTTGCCACCCTGATTTGCTGTATGTTCGCAGACATAAAAGTTGTGAAGTGAGATTAAAGTCATTAGAAATCAAGGGGTTCAAGAGCTTTGCCGATAAAACCGTTGTCAACTTCGATGAGGGCATCACCGGTATTATTGGTCCGAATGGTTGTGGAAAAAGCAATATCATCGACAGCATCCGATGGGTAATTGGTGAGCAGAAAATCAGCGCCCTTCGAAGTGAAAACCTTGAGGCACTTGTCTTCAATGGCAGCCGCACACGAAGCGCAAGCGGCCTGGCTGAAGTAAGCCTGACGTTTGAAAACACAAAAAACCTTTTGCCTACTGAATTTAGCACCGTAACCATAACCCGGAAGTTTTATAAGAATGGTGAAAGTGAATACCGGATGAATGATGTCAGTTGCCGGCTAAAAGACATTCACAACCTTTTCATGGATACCGGGGTTAGTACCGACAGTTACGCCATTATCGAGTTGGGCATGGTGGATGATATTATCCGCGACAAGGAAAATAGCCGGCGCCGGATGCTAGAACAGGCTGCAGGTATAACCATTTATAAAACACGTAAAAAAGAAGCAAAAGCAAAACTCGACCTTACGGAAAGCGACCTTAACCGCATCGAGGATCTTGTTTTTGAAATCAATAACCAGCTTAAAACACTCGAGAACCAGGCGAAAAAGGCTGAGAAATATTACGAGATCAAAAAGGATTATAAAGAGATCAGCGTAGAACTTGCCAAAGCTTCACTCGAAGGATTTAACGACACCTACCAGCAGCTAAACGCCCAGCAGGAAACAGAGACAGATAAAAAGTTTAAACTCGAGGCAGAAATAGCTACCGACGAAGCAGCTGTTGAACAGGAGAAATTGGGGTTCATAGAGAAAGAACGGGCACTGCAGGCAATGCAACATGAATTCAACGACCTGGTGCAGAAACTGCGGAGCCAGGAGAACGAGAAAAACCTTGCGAGCCAAAAGCTTCAATACCTGAAAGAAAAAGCAACGAGCTTGAAAACTTTCCTCGACAAAGCGGAAGGACAGGTAGCAGGAATAGACGAGTCCATAACTTTTACGACCCAGCAGTTATCGGAAGAAGAAAGCAAGTTGAGCCATTTGCAGGACCAGGTTGAAACTGCTAAGATGGACGTGCAAACAAAACGCCAGGTGTACGATGAAAAACGCAGCGCGGTTGATCAACTTAGGCGAAGGTTCCAGGAGGTGCAACGTAAGCAGTTCGATGCAGAGAAGAAAGTGGCGGTTGCAGATGCGTCTATACAAAACCTGCAACGTGCATTGTTACAACTGCAGGATGAGCGGATGCAACGCGAAAGTCAACTGAAGCAATTGGAGGTACAAAAGGTTGATAAGGACCAGGAACTGGAAGACAAAAGGGTAGAATTAAGGGAATTACAAGAACAACATGAAGCAACAAAACAACAAATACTTGAAACGCAGCAGCAGCTGGAGAACCTGAGAAGTAAACTCGCGGAGGAAAACAGGACCTTCGACTCTAAGAAAAATGAGCATGCTCTTCTCAAGAGTATGATCGATAGCATGGAAGGTTATCCTGAAAGCGTAAAGTTTCTAAGTAAGAGCACAAGTTGGAACAACAAAGCACCCATACTCACAAACATCATCTATGTAAAGGAACAATACCGGGCAGCGGTGGAAAATGTATTGGAACCATACCTTAACTACTATGTTGTAAATAACATTGAGGAAGGCTTTGCCGCTGTTAACCTGCTTGACGTAAACAAGAAGGGTAAGGCAAATTTCTTTTTGCTCGACCAGATTAACGGGTACGAAAGTGCTGCCGTTCATCAACCTGCCGGAACAATACCTGCAATGGACGTAATAGAGGTTGATGAGTCGTACCGAAAGCTTGCTGAATACCTTTTAAGCAATGTATTTATTGCTGAAACCAATGATGGTTTGCAGGAAAGTAACGGTGCTGTTGTATTGGAAAAGACAGGGAAATTCCTGAAAGGTAAATACAGCATCAGTGGTGGAAGCGTAGGTATTTTTGAAGGTAAGAAAATAGGCCGGGCAAAGAATCTTGAAAAGCTGGCGGAAGAACTTTCGTCCCTGGAAAAAGTTGTCGCAAACCGGAAATCAGAAATCCAGGCTCGCCAGAATGAAGTAACGATGTACAGCCAGCAACTACAAGAGCAGGCAATAAGGCAAACACAACAACAAATCAGCGAGCTTACCAACCAGGTATTTGCTATACAGAATAAGATCGAAAACCTAAATGCGTCACAGGCTTCCGCACAAAAGCGACTCGAAGACCTCCAGGGCAACCTGGAAGCAAACCAGGATGCTATCGCGGATGTTCGTGAAGAATTAACCGGCCTGAATGAAGCTTTGCAGGATGCGGCTGAGGAAATGAAAACGCAGGAACAGGACTACCGTCTTGCGGAGCAGGAGTACCAGGATTTTAACCGCCTGTTCAATGAGAATAATTTATTGCTTACCCGCCAACAGAGCAAGATATCGGCGCTTAAAACAGAACTCCAGTTTAAGAATAACCAGTTAAACGACCTCACCCAACAGATCGAGAGCAACAAGGTTCAATTGAAACAGGTCAGTGAGAACATAATTGAAAACGAGGACACCTTGAAAGATGCTGAAGCATTTTTGGTCAACCTGCTCCGCATGAAGGAAGACGAAGAGCAAAAGCTCAATGCTGCTGACCAGGCGTATTACAACCTTCGCAATGCTTTGGGCGAAAAGGAAAGCCAACTACGCCACAAAGTGAAAAGCAAAGAAATTCTTGATCAAATCCTTGCTGAAATAAAGGATAAGCTGAATGAGCTGAAGTTACAGCTTGCCGGTATGAAAGAGCGCCTCAGCGTTGAGTTTCGCATTAACCTCGATGAGATCATTGACCAGGCAAGAACAACGGAAACTTCGCTTGATGATCTAAAGGCCGCAAGTGACAGGATGAAAAAACGCCTTGAGAATATGGGCGAGGTGAACCCTACTGCCATTGAGGCTTTCCAGGAAATGAAAAAGCGTTATGATTTTATAGTAGAGCAGAAAAACGACCTTGTGACGGCAAAAGACAGTCTTCTGCAAACCATACAGGAGGTGGAGACCACAGCCAACCAGAAGTTGCTTGATACTTTCAACGCCGTCAGGGAGAACTTCCAGAAGGTATTTAAGGCACTGTTCACTGAAGAAGATATGGGCGACCTTATTCTTGAAAACCCGGAGAACCTGGCAGAAACAGGAATTGACATAATTGCCAAGCCAAAGGGTAAAAAACCCAGCAGTATTGGTCAGTTGAGTGGGGGAGAAAAGACCCTGACCGCTACAGCGCTGCTTTTTGCGATCTACCTGATTAAGCCTGCACCTTTTTGTATTCTTGATGAAGTCGATGCCCCCCTCGACGACGCGAACGTGGGTAAGTTTACCAAGATGATACAGCAGTTTAGCGAGAATTCGCAATTCATCATCGTTACCCACAACAAGATGACAATGGGAGCAGTTGATGTAATTTATGGAGTTACCATGCAAGAGCCTGGTGTTAGCAAACTGGTGCCTGTTGATTTTAGAAGTTTAAACTAACCATTGCTTCCCATATACAGGCTGCTCCTGAACCGGGCAGCCTTTTTCATTCCGCTATCATTCAATAAGATTATTAAGCTTTGCATATAAGATTAATATTGCCGTTTTGGCATCCTTGATTTTACCTTCAATCAACCATTGATAGGCTTCATCGAAAGGTACCTCCATAACTTCTATGTCTTCCTGTTCATCATTAAGTCCGCCACCTGCTGTCTTTTTTTGACTGTGATCATATTCTGCTACAAAAAAATGTAGCAACTCTGTATCAGCGCCGGGCGATGTATACAGTTCCATAATCTTTTTAACATTGGTGATTTCGAAACCTGTTTCCTCCGAAATCTCTTTCACTATTGCTTCTTCTGGCGATAGATTGTCAAGTAGCCCTGCACAGGTTTCGATCAGTAACCCGGAAGGATTACCATTGATGTAAGAGGCAATTCTTAGTTGCCTGATAAGTATAATTGTACGTTGTCGACGATTATACAGTAGAACTGTTGCCCCATTGCCATGATCATATATTTCTCTAACCTGTGTTTCTGTACTGCCATCAATCTTTGTAAAGTCAAAGGTGATTTTGTTAAGTATGAACTTTTCGGCGGATAGTTTTAGTACGTCCGTAATGTTGATATCTCCGGCGGCCATATGTATGATTTTGCCCGGTGAAGATAAAGCGGAAAGCTTCACACAAGTGGTTACATATACTATTATTTTGTATTGTCTTTTTTCTTCAACCTTCGCGGGACATATAGCAATTGCCTGATCGATGATCACTTTTTTGACAAGGGGTAATTGAAGCAGTAAAATCTTTTTTATGTTTATGCCCGCAACTGCTTATAATCCCTTAACCCACAGCGATGCATAACTCAACAGCGCAGCCCCTTCAACTCAATCAACGAACCGAAATTGTCGACATGCTCCGGGGTTGGGCGCTCCTTGGGGTTGTGCTGATGAACTACGCCGACTACTACTATATGGGGCTGGGCACGAATTCAGCAAAGTCGGATGTATTGGAGAATGTTCTGCAAACGATTGGTAACATCCTGTTTGCTGCAAAGTCCTGGACAATGCTCAGTTTCCTTTTTGGTTATGGCTTTGCCGTTTTGATGGCAAATGTTGCGGATAAGGGTTTAAACCACGTGAAATTTTTCTCACGCAGGATGTTTTGGTTGTTTGTTCTTGCAATTATCAATAGCGCCTTTTTCTGGGGCGATATCCTTAAAGACTACGCGGTAATGGGAATGATACTCCTTGCTTTTCACCGCTGCTCCGCCAAAACAGCCTTCATTATCGGCATGTCGCTGTTCCTGCTCACGCCTGCAGTCGCAGCCTACGTCTCGTCTCTTGGTATACGCGGAGGAATGGGGTTAATGGAACCATACTTTCCATTATACAAAAGCAGCAATGTGTTGAATGTACTATGGTTTGGACTTGTGGGTACTTATCTGTTTGAAATATTAAGTCCAAATTACCTGATCACTGTACACGTTGTGATGTTGGGCTGTTTCTTTCTTGGCCTGGCTACACAGAAAATTAACTTCTTTAACAGGCTTGCGGAGAACAGGAAATACCTGAAGCGCATCTTCTGGGGTTCACTGGCATTCATTGGCCTGTTGATCGGAATCTTTGCTTTAACCAGTAAAATGAAATGGGGATGGATGAAGTATTATCAACCCTTTTACTTCATCATTCTTAGCTCGATGATCTTTCTTGTTGCCACGCTTTCCTGGCTGCATGTCTCCGGCAAGCTAAAGGGCTTTTTCAGGGCAATGCAAACCATCGGCAAGATGACCCTCACCAATTACATTGTACAAAACATTCTTGGAATGTTCCTTTTCTCTGGATTTGGCTTCAACCTCTCGTTAGTCAACCGGGTGCATTTTGGGTATTACCTGCTGTTTGCTTTTATCATTTATGTGGTGCAGATTTTCTTTAGCAAGTGGTGGCTATCGCGTTATTATTATGGTCCGATCGAATGGGTATGGCGACAGCTGAGCTATGCCAAAAGGCTGCCCATCAAGCGCGAAAGCGCTGCTTACGAAAATGTTGGGGACAGTATGGGCGCGGTAAAGCCGGCATCATAATCAACGGTGTTCGCCAAACACTTCTCTTAGCGCGTCAGAGATCTCGCCAAGGGTACAATAGTTTTCAACAGCCTTAATCACAATTGGCATCAGATTTCGCCCGTCTGAAGCAGCTGCTTTGATCTCGGCAAGAGAATGGTTTGCAGCCTCCGGGTTCCTGGTGGATCGTAATTTTTTAAGTTTCAAAGATTGTATTTCTCGTATGCTGTCATCAATTCTGAACGATGGGATTGTTGATGACTCAACTCCCTGAAACTTGTTGACACCCACAATGATCTTATTTCCTGATTCAACCTCGCGTTGATGGTGATAAGCGCTACGGGCAATTACTTCCTGTATAAAGCCCTGTTCTATTGCACTTACACTTCCACCCATTGCATCGATAATGCCCATTAGTTCATTTGCTTTCGCCTCGATTTCGTTTGTCAGCTGTTCTACATAATAGGAACCCGCAAGCGGATCGGCGGTGTCAGCCGCACCGCTTTCAAATGCAACAACCTGCTGGGTTCTTAAAGCAATCCTTGCCGCTTCTTCAGTCGGCAGGCTTAAGGCTTCATCATAGCCATTGGTGTGAAGACTTTGTGTGCCCCCGAGCACCGCTGCAAGTGTTTGTAGCGTTACCCTGCTAATGTTATTCATGGGTTGCTGTGCAGTAAGCGTGCTCCCCCCGGTTTGCGTGTGAAACCGCAACATCATTGCTTTTTCATCATTAGCCCCCAAATCTTTCATTATGAGCGCCCACATCCGCCTGGCCGCCCGGAACTTCGCAACTTCCTCAAACAAGTTGTTGTGGGCATTAAAAAAGAAGGAAAGCCTTTTACCAAAGACATCGATGTCTAAACCTTTCCTGAGTGCGGCCTGTACATATGCCTTCCCGTTGCTGAGTGTAAAAGCTACCTCCTGAACAGCGGTGCTCCCCGCCTCTCTGATATGATAACCCGAGATGGAGATGGTGTTCCATTTCGGCAACTCAAGACTGCACCATTCAAAGATGTCGGTGATGATGCGCATACTTGGCTTGGGCGGAAATATATAAGTGCCCCGGGCAGCATATTCTTTTAAAATATCGTTTTGAATGGTACCCGTCAGGTTTTTGAGATTTGCTCCCTGCCGTTTCGCCAGCGCTACGTAAAAACTCAGCAATATGAAGCCGGTGGCATTAATGGTCATGGAGGTGCTCACATCTTCCAGTTTGATGTTGTGAAAGAGCAGTTCCATGTCTTCAATGCTGTCAATGGCTACACCAACTTTGCCCACCTCGCCTTCACTCAGGGGATGATCGCTGTCGTAACCTATTTGGGTAGGAAGGTCAAACGCCACGCTTAAGCCGCTAACACCCTGGGCGAGCAAGTAGTGGTAACGCTTGTTGCTTTCCTCAGCCGTAGAAAAACCGGCATATTGCCGCATCGTCCAAAGTCGGCCGCGGTACATGTCAGGTTGTACACCACGTGTGTAGGGAAACTCACCAGGCTTTTCTGTACAAACAGATCGTTGCTCTATGTCTTCCGACGTATAAACAGGTTTTACTTCAATCCCGGAATCAGTATAGCGCTTGTTGGTCATGGTAAGCAAATGTGGGTAAAAAAGATAAGATCAAACAAGGAAACGGCGGCAAAACAGCACTCTCCTGGGTCGAATAGATCGATAATTAGGTTGAACGCGCCCCGGAATGTTGTGCGGTACAAGAGTGTCCTTATAAGCACGCTGATGTTTCCTGGATTGCAACTTTGGGGTAATTTGTAAAACCAAAAACCCTTTGCAATTAAGACCGTTACGCAAATTGAATGCTTACTTCAAACAAGAGTGTGGTTCTGACAGCTTTTTGAGTTTCAAATTGACCGTTAGAGGTCCTATAGAAGAGTAA
>NZ_SMSK01000004.1 GCF_004354985.1 Segetibacter sp. 3557_3
TATACATTCGAGAATTACTTAACTCCAGTTCATAACCGCTCTTTGCTTACTGATCATCCACTTTTACAAAGGGGGTCAACATCACCGGAATAGGGGGGTCAATATCAGCGGAATTTACACGTAATTCCTGATATGACCATCAACGGTGAAAAAAGAAGGCAAATTTACCTTGCAGTAAAAGAAGCTCTCCATAACACAATAAAACATGCAGACTGTACTACTGTCATTGTCTCTTTTGCTATAGCGAAACTTGAATTACTTATTAGTATTCAGGATGATGGAAAAGGGTTGTGTTATACAGGTGAGAGATCCGGAGATGGGATCGGCAATATGAAAATGAGGATGAAAAAGATCGGTGGATCCTTCGACGCTGCTTGCCGGGAAGGAACAGTCATTAGATTAATAATTCCTTTACATGAAAAACATGAAAACAGTAGCAATAGTAGAAGATAGCCGGGAGTATCAAAACGCTCTACTGTCACTGATAGAAAATGCAGAAGGGTTTGTTGTTGCTGATGTATACGATAATGCTGAAGATGCTATGAATATGCTGAATAATCCGGCTGATATTGCAATTGTTGATATTCAACTTCCGGGAATTAGCGGGATTGAATTAATCAAACGCTTAACGGAAAAAAGTGTCAGTACGAGCTTCTTAGTGTGCAGCATAAACGATGATGACGAAAGTGTTTTCGACGCCCTTAAAAACGGCGCCTCTGGTTATATCTTAAAAGAGAGTAGCAGCGATCAGATCGTTAATGCTTTGAATGATGTCTTTCACGGAGGTGCGCCGATGAGCCCTTATATAGCAAAACGTGTTATTAAATCATTTCAAAACAAACAAGAACGGCAAAGAGATGTACTAACTGATAGAGAAACCGAAGTGTTGAAGCTATTATCAACAGGATTGCAGTATAAAGAAATTGGCAATGAGCTTAATGTCAGCTACGAGACGGTTAAAAAGCATCTCAAACATATCTACGAAAAACTGCATGTACAAAATAAAGTTGAAGCGATCAATAAGTTTCGTGCCCGATAAGTGGCTGATTGATCGCAATTCACCTTCATTGTTGAAATCACAAATCCCCCGAATGGGGGATTGTTTGTTTTATTTCCTTCGATCATATTTGTATATTATCCAACTTTAAAACTACTGTTCTGGAAACCAGGGGATTAGAAAAGCCTACTCATTTGCTGACTGAACGTGAACAAGAGGTACTAAAAAGTGGTAGCAAAGGCCAATGTGATTAGCCGACTCTCAAGAAGTCGGGTTTAGATTTGAGCAAATAAAATCCCAATAAGCACCTATGATGTAGTATGTCAACTCCACTCCTGGTTCGCCGATGCGTTGCCTAAACGCTATAAGCTCTGTTGGCACCCAAGAGATATTTGGCTGAAAATGCTGCTCTCCACTGAAGTATTGAAAATAGATGTTTTCAGCCCATTGTTCAACAAGGTTTCCATCGCTTAGATTCTGCAGGTACTTCAAGGTCAACAAAGAAACCAACAAGCGGATTGGCTTGGAAGGTTTGCCCCATTTTATCGCTGTAATGCCTCCTGAGACTGGTGTCAAACAATCTCCAGTTTATCTTATTTGCCAGGAAGTATAATGGCTGTTTCTGATCTACCTGGTCAACCAGGCCGTGAAACAACCGAGTTGCGGAGTTCGCTTTTGCGTAGAAAGCATACAGTAAAATGCAGGCCCTTTTGAGGGTTTTTCAATTCTCCGTGTAACTTTTAAGGAATAGAACTCTGAAAATGCCCGTCATTATTAGTTTACGGACTTCCGAGGGTCGACTAAATAGAGACATAGCACCGCGTTTGAAATCAGCTACGAAGCCGTGAAAAAGGATTTAAAAAATATTTACGCGAAACTGAAAGTCCACAACAAAATTGAAGCATTGAATAAGATCAAAATAATTTAGTAATACCCCGAAATGGGTATTGATAGGTAAGATGGATAGTTAAATATTTGAAGTCATATGTAGCAATATCCTTTCTCTTTCAACCCCTAAAATCCCTCTTGCGCAAATTATCGTTGGCCTTCAACCAACACCCTTAACTCTTCAAAACAATTTGTATGAAAAATGCTTCAATTGCTTGTCTGAGTTCGGCTAAGTGCTCCTCTAACGGGAATGCCCGCATAAAGGAAGAGCTGTTAAGGGTTCATTTTTATTTAACTCCCAATGTACGTCCTTATCGACGTAGACAAACTTCAAGCGTAGAAGGTCAACTTAAATATTTCTTTCAACCGTTTGATATTTAACCATTTAAATCCTAAATCATGAATCATCAGCACTCGCTAAACTCTTCGTTTGAAGGTAGTTCAAATGAAGCAATTGGCTTATTTCCCAGAGTATTCATTTCTAGACTTCTTTTATTTGCTTCTCACTTCCGCTCTGGAAGTATTTCATGGACAAACACGGGTGGCAATTATACAGGAAAAAGGAAAGTACACTTCTCGCGCTATGTTACTTTTATTTTATGTACCTTTTTATCACTCCTGCAATCAAAATATGTATTTGCTCAAACCCAGGAAGAACTCGTTGCCAGGCAGGCAAATAGCGTTGATAAAGGTGCTACCAGCAGCTCGGCTATTAGTTCCAACCTTTCACCGTGTCCACTTTCCTTAACTCCTGCCAACGCATCTACCAATTCTTTAAGCCAGATTATTCAATCCTTAGCTGGTGTGGGAGTCACCATATCCAATATACAGACTACCCTACCTGCTAGCTCAGACATATATGGTTCCTTTTCATGTGGTTCCACCGTATTGGGAATAGATAGAGGATTGGTACTAACTACAGGGGGTCTATCAAATGCAAAAGGGCCAAACACTACAACAAACGCTGGCAGGAATAATGGCCGGCCCGGCGATGCTGATTTGAATGCTCTCATCACAACATCGGGCCATGATGCAAGTTGGGTATCGTTCGATATAGTACCCAATACCAATACGCTAACGTTTAGATATGTATTTTCATCAGAAGAGTATAACGATTATGTCAATTCATCTTTTAATGATGTTTTTGGCTTTTTTATCAGCGGCCCTGGTATTGTTGGTAAGAAGAATTTAGCTGTGTTGCCTTCAAGCACTATTCCGGTTGCCATAAATAATGTAAATAAGGGAAGAGCGCCTAGTACACCCGCATCCAATCCGCAATATTTCATAAATAACGATAATAGAACTTTGCCACTTATAGTACAACCTCCGAACCCTGTAATTTATCAAAATCTGGAGTATGATGGTTTGACTGTTGTATTAACAGCTACTGTAACGGTTACTCCTGGTGCTACTTACTCTCTAAAATTCGCCATACAGGATGCTGGGGATCCCGTATATGACTCGGGTGTTTTCATTGAAGGAGGTAGCATACAAAGCTGTACGTTAGACATAAGTGCCATACCAATGCCTGCAAGCTGCGCAGGTAATGATGGTGCTATTGATTTAACGATCAGCGGCGGAACAGCACCCTATAAAGTTGAGTGGTCAAATGGAGAAACAACAGATGATATCAAGGGGTTATCAGCAGGTTTTTACACAGTAAAAGTAACGGATGATCTAGGTTGCGTCAAAAGTTTAGAAAATGTGGAAGTAAAAGGTAGTGTAGATAATGCTCCACCGACTATTACAGCACCGGCAGACATTACTGTAGGCAACGATGCAGGCGTTTGTAGCGCAACCATAGCAAGTTTAGGCACACCTAAAGCTGCTGATGACTGCGGATTGCAATCAGTAACCAATGACTACCCATCCACTTCTTTCCCGGTAGGTACTACAACGGTAACATGGACAGCAACGGATAAAACGGGTAAAACAGCAAGTGCTATACAGTTGGTAATAGTGAAGGATATTGAGGACCCGGTAATCACATGTCCATTTAAAGGAAATATTAATAGGGATAACGACGGCGGCGTATGCACATGGACTTCTTTGAACAATGACTTGGATGCAAAAGCAAAAGACAATTGCTCCTATAAACCAATGACCTATTCACTTGCCGGAGCTACAAGCGGAGCGGGTAATACCCTGAATGGTGTTACATTTAATCAAGGAACAACTACTGTAACATGGAAAGCACAAGATCTGGCTGGACATAGTGTGAGTTGCAGCTTTGATGTTACAGTTATAAATACTGCACCTGTCTTTAATTCCATTACTGGGCCTACTTCTCCTGTTGCTGTTGGTACACCTATTACTATAAACGTTGATTATACCGACAACAATGTAACTAGTGCCGTAGTCAAATGGGAGATTGGTACTGACTATATTGCAACGAACCCACCCAAACAATTTAGTGCTACCAATACGTACAATACACCTGGCGTTTATACGGTGACAGTATACTTGACAGATTGCGGTGGAACAGTAAGTAAACCATACGAACAATACGTGGTAGTCTATGATCCTAATGGAGGCTTTGTAACAGGTGGTGGATGCTTCATTTCACCAGCAGGAGCCTATAAAGACAAACCAACATCGACAGGCAAAGCAACCTTCGGCTTTGTATCAAAGTACCAGAAGGGCGCATCAGTACCCTCAGGTCATACAGAGTTCCAGTACCATGTTGAAGGTATGAATTTTAATAGCACTAGTTATGACTGGTTAGTCATCTCCGGTCCAAAAGCACAATATAAAGGCAAAGGAAAAATCAATGGCGTTCCAGGTTATGGCTTCTTGCTAACGGCAAATGATGGTCAGGTTAATGGTGGCGGCGGTATAGATAAGATTCGCATTAAAATTTGGGACTTAGCTAGTAGTAATATTGTATATGACAATCAAGATGGTGCAGATACCGATCCGGCAACAACAGCCTTAACATGTGGATCCATCGTAATTCATGCCAACGACAACAAAAACTCAAGTATTTCGCAAAGTGTAAGAGAGCCGGCTCAACTACAAGCAGAATATACTGGTAAGCTGAAAGTAGCGGTCATGCCAAATCCAAGCAGCACCTCCTTCAGGTTGGTGATGCAGAGTGGAGATAGTAAGCCACTGAATATAAGAGTGCTGGATATTATGGGCAGAGTTGTGGAAATGAAACGGAACATAGCTCCTAATGGCACTTTAACAATTGGTGAGGGTTTCGGACCAGGAACATACCTTGTTGAGCTACAGCAAGGAGTAAATAAAGTAACAATGAACCTGCTGAAAGCATCTAAATAAGCTTCACTAATTATTTAAGTCTAAGGGTGGCACTCAGTAGTGCCACCTTTTCTACTTTCATGTCTTTTTATTCATTATACAATTACATATATGTGCAAGCTAACAAACAACTTTTGTCCCCTCTTTTAAGCTAAAGGTTAAATGGTTCAATCGCGGGTTTCAGAATAAATGATTTATAGAAAATAATTAATGTAAGTTTTTCCAATGCGCTGCACTAATCTGCAGAGCTATAACGGGAATGATCCCAAGCTATGGAAACCGTCGATAAAAACTCAGGTTTAAACTATTTGAGTTAATTGATGAAGCTGTGAAGTGTTATAAGCTTAATTCAAAGATCTATACAAATTCATGGAACACCTATGACAGCCTGAATGAGGATTATAGATTGGCTGCACCTTTTAATTCGCCCGAAATACAACTATTGCAAAAAGTTGACTACCTGACTTACAATTCAGACAACCTCAGTATAGTAATTTAATTAGTCAATCGTAAATAGTTATAATACTTTGATACAAATATGAAACATTGCTTTAGACTATTTAGATCATGGATATTTCTTTTTTTGCTGCTCTTAATAGGGTGCTCTAATTATAAAAACTTAACATTAAGAAATATTAATGTACCATCATTATCAGGTGAGTGGAGGGTAGCTGCTCAGTTAGTTTTACCGCTTACCATAAAACCTAAATGTAAACCTATCGAGAAGGGAACAACCTTTAAATTCATCCAAGATAGATTTGAAGTTTATCTTGATACCGCATGGATCCCTTGTGATGTTTTCCATTTTAAATCTACAAAAAACACAATAAGCTTTATTAAAGAGGATATGGTCTGGTTATGTTTCTATGAATTAACTGGAAGCATCTTAAAATTAAAATCTACTGATTTTTTTATTGTTAATAATCCAGATACATCTGCAACAATGCAGGAAGTTGTGGTAACACTAATGAAAAAACAATCAAAAAACTCATTTAAATGAAAAAAGCTTATCATCTGTTGTTACATATGGTATTGTTTGGAGGGCTTATTGCACCTTCCTACGCTCAGGGCCCTATCTACATTGGAAAGATAGATGATGTTGCTGCAACTTATAAAAAGAAGGCCCAAGCCGCAGCAAACAATACGGCGGATATAGAGGCACAGTTAAGTCATTCATTACCAGGAATACTCTTGAAACTTAAGCTAAACTCAAGTAAACAGGAAGGGAATGGCAATCTTTTTTTTGGTGAGGTATACAATAGTCCATACAGTAGCTTTTACCTAAAGATAGTGGGGCAGCAAGCTTCGGGTTCAATTTTTATGAGGGAACGGAAAAAGTTTTATCGATATTCTTCGAGTCCTGACAGTTTGGTATACTTGACTGAAGAAGATATTGATAAAGTGTTATGTGTAGGCTTTCAAGAGCAGAACACAATTTCAAGCTTTACAAGCCAAACGAATACTACAGCTACAACTATTCCTGTCCTGGAGAGTTTGCCAGGTGCTTCTGCTGTGGTTTACCTCGACTTTGATGGTCAGACAGTAACAGGTACCCAGTGGAATTCAACCTTCAACAGCGGAAATCCCATTGTAGCTGATCCAGCTAACATTTCTGGAAGTAATATGGTTGAGATATGGAAGTTAATAAGTGAAGACTACAAGCCCTTTGCTCTAAATGTTACGACCAGCGAAGCCGTTTTTAACAGTGCTCCAATAGATCGTCGGATGAGAGTCATTTTTACCCCAACCAACTATTGGTATCCTAATGCCGGTGGTGTAGCTTACATTGGCTCCTTTGCTTGGGGGAGCACCTCAAACGGTGAGCATCCTTGTTGGGTCTTTGACACTGATATTAAAGGTGCAGGTGATGGCGGTTCACATGAGGTGGGACATACGTTACATTTGGTACACGATGGACGAACCTCTCCCTATGAAGAATATTTTCAAGGCCAAGGCTCCTGGGCGCCGATCATGGGCATAGGTTATTACAAGCCCGTTGTGCAATGGAGCAAAGGCGAATACCAATACGCAAATAACTTAGAGGATGATTTGTTTAAAATCACAAACATGAATGGTTTCGGCTACCGCCCCGATGACCATGGAGATGAAATTGCCACAGCAACCCCGCTAGTTGTAGATGCTAATGGCAATGTGTCGGCCGATATCAATAAAGGTATTATTTCAACTCAAACTGATATAGATATTTTCTACTTTACCACTAATGGCGGCACAATAGCTCTTGCCGTTAATCCGAATTCAGATTATCCTAATCTGGATATTGGGCTTACTCTTCGTAATGAGTCTAATGCCATAGTCGCAATATCTGATCAGTCTAATCAAGCAGCGTCTTTAAACGCAAAACTCGCAGCTGGGACTTATTACTTGGCTGTTAATGGAGTTAAAGGAGATTTAGGAGCAGATTCTGATTTTGCTTCTCTTGGTGCTTATTCTATATCTACTATACCTTACTGTGTGCCTGTGTATACCACGGGTTGCTCTGCTGATGATTTCATCAATAGTTTCACCTTTAATGCTCTTGTTAACGATAACTCAGGCTGCAACAATGGTACTGCAAAGGGATACACGAATTATGCACCTGCCGGCACATTTACTACTTCTGTTAACAGAGGCGAAAGCTATAGTATTAGTATGCAATCCGGCTCAAGTTATCCACAAGGTTTTGGTGTATGGATAGACTATAATGGTGACAAGGATTTTGACGATGCTGGTGAATTTGTGTATGCATCACCTTCCGTTGCAAAGAGTATTTTTACAACTACTATCACCATTCCTCCTACAGCAACCCTCGGTGCAACACGATTGCGTGTTAGATGTAAATACAATAGCACAATTACCAGCGCTGAACCCTGCACTTTGATGAGTTGGGGAGAAGCAGAAGATTACACCATTACAATAGGTGCTAATCAACCACCAACCGTGAGCATCACCTCACCCGCTAGTGGAGCTACGTTCACTGCTCCGACTACCATCAGCATTACTGTCACGGCTGTTGATCAAGGTGGTTCAATAGCAAAAGTGGAGTTCTTCCAAGGCACGACTAAGCTGGGTGAAGACCTCACGGCTCCTTATGAGTACAGCTGGATTGGAGCGGCTGCCGGAAGCTATACTCTTACAGCAAAGGCTACGGATAATCTTGGCAGCGCCACTACTTCAGCTCCGGTCTCAGTTATGGTCAGCAACAATAGCGCTCCAACCGTTTCTATCACCTCACCGCCTAATGGAACTACGTTCACTGCTCCGACTACCATCAGCATTACTGCCGCCGCTGCTGATCAAGATGGTTCCATAGCTAAAGTCGAGTTCTTCCAGGGCACCACTAAGCTGGGTGAAGACTTGACGGCTCCTTATGAATATAGCTGGAGTGGAGTGGCTGCTGGAAACTATTCTATTACGGCCAAGGCTTCGGACAATGCAGGTCTTAGCACTACCTCGGCTGCTGTTTTAATTATGGTCAATTACTGTGTGCCTGCATATACCAGCGGTTGCTCTGCTGATGATTTCATCAATACTTTCAGCTTTAACACTCTCGCTAATAACTCAGGTTGCAGCAATGGTACTGCAAAGGGATACACCAATTATGCACCTGCGGGCACATTTACTACTTCCGTTAACAGAGGCCAAAGCTATAGCATGAGTATGCAGTCAGGGAAAAAACGTTCACAAGGTTTTGGTGTATGGATAGACTATAATGGTGACAAGGATTTTGACGATGCTGGTGAATTTGTGTATGCATCACCTATTGTTGCAAAAAGTCTTTTTACAACTACTATCACTATTCCTGCTACGGCAACCCTAGGTGCAACACGATTGCGCGTAAGATGTAAGTACAATAGCACAATTACCAGCGCTGAACCTTGCACTTCCATGAGTTGGGGAGAAGCAGAAGATTATACCATTGCAATAAGTAGCACAAGCGCTTCTGCTCCAACCGTGAACAATACCTCACCCGCTATCATAAATATGGCTCCCAAAACCGATGATGCAGTTGGGCCAGTACTTAGAATAAAAGCTCTGCCGAATCCCACTATAGCCTGCTTTACTCTTATTCTTCAAAGCGATAAAGTGGAATCCATGGACGTGAAAGTAATCGATGCAGTAGGAAGATTAATAGAAATGAGGTCGAAGGTAGCATCTAATAGCTCTTTAACAATAGGTGACAAATATCGTCCTGGTATTTACTATGTAGAAATCGTTCAAGGCAGTGAACGAGTGATACTGAAGCTGATCAAAGGCGCAGATTAGATTTTCATACATGCATATCTAATTAAAAGGCAGGCCGGAGTGACTGCCTTTTAATTAAAGGTATTATATTTAGTCTGAAATCTTAAATGCACGGCAGCCTGTGGAAATTTATATTTGAATCTGAAGTAGCACTAGCGGCAAATACAACACATAGTGCAGGATCCGAATTTCTTTTAAGAAAGTACAAGGCTCTTATTAGAAGGGAATACGGCAGTAAGAAGGCTCGGCTTAGCTTTCATAGCTTTAATTTAATATTCAAGATCAGGTGCTGATCTTTTCTATTCATCATTAACCTCTTCCAAGCTTATGAGAACAATGAGGTCATTCTTTACTTTCTTATTCTAACTTACATTTATTAACATCGCAACAAGTAAAAAATGGATAATCCATCTACTGCAAAAAGGTTAAAAGCTTAGCGCACAGTACTCAGGGGATGAAATTCCTACACCGGCAGCACTGGGTTGTTAGTAGCTAAAACAGCCATTGATGAAGGCCAAAACAGTGACACTCTTCCTGGCTGTTTATGCAGTTAAATTATTACAAGATTCTGTACTAAACACTTGGCCGGCATAGAAACGGAAATCTCCGTGAGCGCCATCAGGCGATTGGAAAAGGTAATGGTCGCTTCTAACTCTCCCGCAACTCAAGCAAAGCAAGGGGGGAAACCGGTAGCGACATAAAAGGTAGCCCGTCGAATTTTGCCTTGCTTAATGTACTGGTTTGTTTATCGGTTGAAAGTGACCGGATGGTTACTTATTAAACTACGTCGGTTGTCCGGGGTGTTCCGAAGTGCACCCCGAACCGGGATAAGGTAGGTTCTTACAACCGGGAAGTGATCGGGAGTTACACGCTCGAACGCTCAGTACTTGATTGCTACTGAACTGCAACACCCACCTGACATCGCAGGCTGGTCCCGTCGTTGTTCGGGTGTTCCGGAGGGCACCCTGAACCGGGATGAAGCAGGTTTTAGAACCGGAGAGGGTTTGGGAGTGCACGCTGGAGCTCCAGTACTTGACCGCGCGTTTTGCACTCCAATGCCCAATTTGCCTGATCCTAACATGAACTGGAGTTCCAGTCATATCTAGTGCACTAAAGATATTCTCTCTTCCTTTTTGCCCGCCCGGCTGCGCCAGTCGGACGGGCTTGTCCCCCTCCAGACCCTCTACCCTTTGCTGGGGGAACGCAAAAAGATCTCCATCATCGTTGGGGAAGAACAAAAACAGCCTCCGCCCGCTGCGCAGTCGGACGGGCTCATCCGGGCGAATGTTCCCGGCGGGGTTCTTCGATCGGGCTTTTGTACTACTGTGGTCAAGTGCAGCGGTTCCATGAGGTAATCTTGCTTCCAGCATGAATACCGCTCCGGACTACATTCTTCCACTAAGATATTCTCTGCATCTTTTTGCCCGTCCGTCCGGCAATTAGTCATGAGTCACTTTGATAAACCAGCCGGGCGGGCATCAAGCGTGTCCCACTGAAATCGGGAGCAAAAAGAAAAGCAAAACAGAATCAATTCTGAAATATGTGTACACTTCTACGAGGTGGTAATTTGATGAACAGCACAAGTCCGTGCATCCGCTTGGGTTCGTCCCCCTGCAGAACACTTAATTCTTAGCGAAACGCTGCATTCAACTTTAAACAGCTAACTTAACGGAATGAACACATCAACTTCAACTCACAGCTTCAATCAACTAACCCTCACTGTCATTTAGTTAAGCCATGTGTAATTTAATTTGCCGAAAAATGCTATTCAGTACAAGAGTGCGACGCAACGATGTAAAATCAGAAGTCCTTCTGCCGGGTCCGCAAAAACTTCTAAACTCAATTGCTTTCGCACAAGCAACTCTTATAACGGGACCAAACTCATAACCCATAATTCTAAACTCATAACTAACTTCCGCCCTTTGCTATGAAAATCTATACTCTTTGGACCACCCTCATTTTCTCCTTGTTCTTTTTGGCATCCCAAACCGGTTGCTCAAGTAGTACCGCTACCGCTAAGTCCGTGTCAAATGCTTCGGCCTATCCCCGGATACTAAAACGTGCAGATGGCGATAAGCGCTACCTGATCATGTACTCAGGTGTCGACACTTACCACGTGAAGTCGGTCCAGGTGGAAAAATCGAAACAACAGTTCACGGTGCACCTTACGAAAGTTGACTCGCTGCATGCCACAAGTTTGCGGAACCCGGGAAATACGACAGCGAAACTGTTGCAGATGTATATGCGCGACTCTACGAGCTATACCCTAGATGAGCCCCATACCATACCAATGAACCGGGTGGCGAAAATCGACTTAGGCCACTAATCGGTCGACCGTCTTAAAAGATCGATAGAAGAATTGACGGAACAGGTGACAGAGCCGGAAAACTGTCTTATTTTTATTGCTTACACGTAATCTTAATGATATGCCCAAATACAATATTCAGGTAAATGGAAAAAACCAGGAAGTGGATGTTGCGGAGGATACCCCCCTGTTATGGGTGCTTAGGGATAGCCTGCACCTGGTAGGCACGAAATACGGCTGCGGCATCGCCCAATGCGGCGCGTGCACGGTCCACCTTGATGGCGCTGCCGTACGCTCCTGCATGTTCCCGGTTTCAGCCATCGGCACCGGAAAAATTACCACGATCGAGGGTCTGTCCGAAAAAGGCGACCATCCCTTGCAGGTAGCCTGGAACGAAGTGGACGTACCACAATGCGGCTATTGCCAGTCCGGCCAGATCATGACCGCCGCTGCACTACTCGCAGAAAATCCAAAACCGACAATGAACCAGATCGTTGATACCATGCATGGTAATATCTGCCGCTGCGGTGCCTACCATCGCATACGTGAGGCGGTAAAATTAGCAAGCACAAAAATCTAATTATGTCAACTGTAAATAAGAGCAGACGTGACTTCTTAAAGCTCACCTCTTTAACCGGGGGAGGCTTGTTGCTTGGGTTCAGCTGGTTTAGTGCCGAAGCAAAGGCGCCCATTGTAGCAGCAGCACCTGAAGCGGCGGCAACCCTGGGATTCAATAGCTATCTGTCGATTGCGCCCGATGGACTGATTACTATTCTTTCGCCAAACCCCGAACTCGGCCAGAACATCATGACGTCGTTCCCGATGATTGTAGCAGAGGAGTTAGACGCGGACTGGACAAAAGTTAAGGTGTTGCAGGCGCCATTGGATACCAAAGCTTTCGAGCGGCAAGTAACCGGGGGAAGCGGGGCTGTTCCGCACTCCTGGAAACTGTTACGGAATGCCGGCGCTACCGCCAGGGCCATGTTAATGGGGGCCGCAGCCGCAAGGTGGACGGTTCCAGTTGAAGAACTGACCACATCAGATGGTTTTGTTATTCATGCAAAGACCAGTAAAAAAGCAGGTTACGGCGAGCTTGCCGAAGAGGCTTCCAAACTGCCGGTTCCTAAAGAAGTCAAGTGGAAAGACCGGAAGGACTTTAAGCTGATCGGTAAAGAAATTAAAAATGTCGCCAACCACGATATCGTAACCGGAGCACCCCTCTTTGGTTTAGACTTCTACCGTGAAGGCATGTTGCAGGCTATGATACAACGTCCGCCCGCCTTTGGTATGAAGATCAAATCGGTAGATGCCGAAGCAGCCAAAGCAATGCCCGGGATCATCAACGTTGTTACGTTCAAAAACAATGTTGCGGTAGTGGGTAAGTCCACATGGGAAATTATAAAGGCCCGCCGGGTGTTAAAAGTGGAATATGAGAAAGACGGCAACATCGAAAGCACCGACGACCACAACACCTTATTCAAATCCTTACTCGATACCGGCACACCCACCGTACGCCGTAAAGATGGCGACGTGGAAACGGCGTTTAAAAACGCCGCTAAAGTAATCCGGAGCGAATACCAATGTCCCTTCTTATCGCATTCACCAATGGAGCCCCAGAACTTCTTTGCGCATGTTCGAGAGGACGGTGCCGAATTGATTGGTCCAACCCAGGTGCCTGGTGCGGCACGTTCCGACGCCGCCAAACTGCTGGGTATTCCTGAAGATAAGATCACCGTGCAGATCACCCGTTTAGGCGGAGGTTTTGGGCGGCGCCTGAAAACCGATTACTCCAACGAAGCGGTTGAATTATCCAGCATCCTGAAAGCGCCGGTGAAAGTAAGCTGGACCCGCGAGGATGATATGACCGGCGGTAGCTATCGCCCGGCTGTACGTTACCGCTTTGAGGCAGCTTTGGATGCCAGTGGAAACATGATTGGCTATAAGTGCAGGGGAGTGGGCATCAACTCCGGCAACCCTACACGCGAAAACAATTTCCCTGCTGCTGCGGTTGAAAATCTCCTTATCGAAAGCGTTGAACACCGTAGCCCGATTACAACCGGTGCATGGCGTGCACCCATCACGAATTTCCTGGCTTTTGCCGAGCAGTCCTTCCTCGACGAAGTCGCCGAAGCTTCGGGTAAGGATCCTATTCAGTTCAGGCTCGACCTGTTGCAGAAAGTAAAAACGACCCCGGTAGGCACTGTTGGTTATAGTCCCGATCGCATGATCGCTGTAACAAACCTTGCCGTCGAAAAATCCAAATGGGGGGTAAAGAAGCCCGGGGTTTCCCAGGGCTTCAGTGTTTACTTTTCCCACCGGAGCTATGTCGCCCAGGTTGCAGAAGTGGTGATGAAAAACAACAAGCCTTCGGTTACAAAAGTATGGGCTGCCTGCGATTGCGGGGAGGTCGTAAATTTAAGTGGCGCCCGTCAACAGGTTATGGGCGGTATTGTAGATGGTATGGGCCATGCGATGTTTAGCAAGCTCACGTTTAAAGAGGGCGAACCACAGGAAAAGAATTTCGATACTTACCGGCTCATCCGCATGCGGGAGATACCTGAAGTCGAAACCTATTTCGTCGACAACGGCATCGACCCCACCGGACTGGGTGAGCCCGCGCTTCCGCCAACCGGCGGCGCAATCGCCAACGCGATTTACAAAGCCACTGGCAAGCGGGTAAAAAGCCAGCCCTTCCTCGACGACCCGGTCTTTACTGCCAAAGCTGCTCCGTTAAGAGCCGCACCCAAAAAAGTGGTTCCACCAAAAAAGACCAAGTTGCCCCCAAGCAGCCTGAAGAAGTCAAAAGTTCAATAAGGTTGATACGAGTTTATATTGAAGTGCAGGTGAAGAGCCTGCACTTTTTGTGTTCGGTAGGTAATCGATGTAGTTTTCCAAAAAGGTTTTTTATGAGACCGGCAGAGGGATTGCTATGGAACTCCGGTTGTGTCACTCCCTTGTACTGTATCTTTTCAAGCGGCAAAAAACGTCAGAAGCAGGATTTAAGGATTGAAAGATTTACAGGATTGTTGATGCGCATTGGGAGATGAAAAAGTTTTCAGAATTTTCAAACGTCGTTCTGGAACTTTTAAATACTTACATCAATTCTACCCAACCAGTCTCGCATAATGAAAAAGTTTGGATCATAAAACCTCTATCCTGTAAATTCTAAGACCCTGCAAATCCTGCTTCAAACACGGTATTTAGGATTAAACACCTTTTTATACTGCAAACTAACCGCACCAAAGTTGATCAGCAAGCCAACAGGAAAGTCGTAAGCTACAACGTAGTTCTTTGCTTGTGCAAGATGCACGTCTTCAAGATTAATCAGCGCTTTCAACTCAACGATTATTTTTTGTTCAACAACAAAGTCTGCTCTTCTTGTGCCTACATTCTTTTGATCATAATAAATAGTTTGTTCAACCTCGCGCTTAAATGCCACTTTAGCTTTCTCCAATTCAATAGCAAGGCACCGTTGATAAATCACTTCCTGAAATCCGTTACCCAAGGTATTGTGCACCTTCATCGCACATCCAATTACCTTGTATGTTAACTCATCATGCATCTAATTGAGGCAAGTATGGGATTGGAAAAATTTACAGTATTAAGGACATAAAATAGACAAATTGTTGCTTATTGCAGCAATCTTTTCTATCCTGTTCATCTACAAATCCTGTAAATCCTCATTCAGACATTCCTTCCTGATTAGCTTTTTGTACTACGGTGGTGAAGAGCAGTTGAGCCTCGATGAATTAACGACCAACACGAAATTTCTCCACCTCAACTATGTCTTTGAAAATTCGAAAGGCTATTTCGGAGAGGCATGGCCTTATAGAAAAGGCCCGTCCGGATGCCGGCTCGGACGGGCATTAAGAACTTTACTGCAGAGATGCGTTAAGCAGCGAAATTGACGGTATAAGCTGCATTATGAGTCTGAACCAATACTTGAGGCAGTAAAGGGTTTGACATGCCAAGGTTGTACATTATTTTTAGTATCAATTTTATACTTTAATCAGCATAATGAAACAGCAAAAAAATAGTATACAGACTTATTTATTGAAGAAATGGGCATATTACTCAATTGGTTTCATAAGCTTTATTCCGTTAAGTATTTCTGCACAAACAGGAACGGGTAATAAGAAATTAAAAGACGTTTATAAAGATGCCTTTTTAATAGGCGCGGCAGTTAATCCCTCGATTACCTCGGGAAGAGACAAGGCATCAAACGATATTGTTCTCCAACATTTTAATGCTATTACCGCCGAGAATGTGCTGAAGGCGTCCTCGGTCAATCCACAACCCGGGGTTTTCAATTTCGGTCCTGCGGATGATTATGTTGCCTTTGGTGAAAGAAATAAAATGTTTATTGTCGGCCATACCCTGGTCTGGCATAACCAGGTTCCCGCCTGGTTTTTTACGAATGCCTCCGGAAAGCCTAATACAAAAGAAGAGCAGATTGAACGATTAAGAAGCCATATCGAAGCTGTGGCAGGCAGGTATGCCGGCCGTATACATGGCTGGGATGTGGTCAATGAAGTTTTTGAAAACGACGGCAGTTATCGTACTTCAAATTGGGTGAATGCCTTTGGCAGTGGGGATACCCTGGTAAAATATGCATTTATGTTTGCTGCAAAGTATGCTCCCAACACCGAGTTATACTATAACGAGTTTAATGCATGGCGGCCCAGCAAACGGGATGCGATTGTTCGGATGGTAAAAATGCTGCAACGGGAAAATATACGCATTGATGGTGTAGGTTTGCAGGGCCACTGGGGCTTAAATTATCCTAAGAACAAATACATTGAAGATGCCATAGACGCTTACGCTGCCTGCGGGGTGAAGGTAATGATAACAGAGCTGGATGTAGATGTACTTCCTTTAAGCAAGGAAGGTCAGATCGCTGGCTGGGCTGCAAATGCAGACAAACAGTTGCAGTCGGAAGAGTTCGAAATTTTTTTAGATCCCTATAAAGATCGCTTTCCCGACAGCGTGCAACGGCAGCTGGCTAGCCGATATGCAGAACTATTTTCCATTTTTTATAAAAGGAGGGAAAAAATCACAAGGGTAACACTTTGGGGTATACACGATGGAGCAAGTTGGAAGAATGGCTCACCGATTCCTAACCGTACAAATTATCCACTACTATGGGACAGGCAATATAAACCTAAGCCTGCTTTAAACGCGGTATTGGCTGTGCCAAATAGGGTAAAAAACTAAGGTGCTTGTACGACTCAAACGGGCAATACCTGTTTGAAAAAGGGACCGAAAAATTTGAACTGATGAAACAGGCATGAGGGCTGTCAATTGAACATGCCGGTGGGTGAACGAAGGATGGTATGAACACCTGTTGTTTCCATCAGCTTCTTTCGAACGGTCTCATCTGCCGCGGTTTCAAATAATACATGGTCTGGAACAACATGTTGCCCTGCCGCTCCACTTTAGCATCGCGCGATGTGCTTAACAAAGTTCAGTTGCTTCATGCTTGTGGTTGCCCGGAAAAGCCTGGCGGTTGTAGGTGAGGTCTTCCTTTCCTGTTCACCTTTTTATCAAAAAAACCTGCGTGAATCTGTTACATCAACCAGAACTACCTTTATAGCTTCATCAATCAATTTCGATTCGGTGCACAGCTTCTGATTCTTTTCCCCAAGGACCAATTTCCCAATAGGTAATCATCCATTTTAGGAAACTGATATTTATCAAGCCTGTTACAACTAATATTTGGAATAATCGGGAATAGCTATTTGATGGGGTTTACTCATAAATGTAGAGTGCAAAATGAAGTCGGCAGTAGTTTTGTTTGGGGCTAATAATATATTCCAGGCTACAGCAAGTCTTTGCAATGCTTTTACATCACTGTCATGCGGTTGCGCTTCTAACGGGTCCCAAAAGAAAACCAGGAAGTCAAGCTTACTTTCCGCAACCATTGAACCAATCTGTTGATCACCACCCAAAGGTCCGCTTAAAAATTTCGTTACCGGCAGTCCCAGTTTTTCTTTTATTAATTTTCCGGTAGTACCGGTGGCGATCAGGTTATGCGCTTTAAGAATTTCCTTATTTTCAAGTGCCCACTCCAGGAGCTCATCCTTTTTTTTATCGTGCGCTACTAGTGCAATACTTTTTTGTACAGGTAAATTTCTTGTTTCAGACATCTTCTAAAATATAAGTTGTAATGGTGATTACAAATAAATGGCCATGCCTTTGTGGGAGTGAAACTGGGCTTACCCAGGAGAATTGGACAAAAAAATGAACAAACAAGATTTTTACATTTCAAGGGTATCTTTTTTTGAAAGGTGTGTTGCCCGGGTTGCAGCAGTAATCATGAAGAACAACGTAGTCCTGAATTCAGTTTAGGGCTTCCTGACATTACATCTATATAGAAGTTCGGACATGCTTATTCGATTTGCGCATAATGCTGCAAATGGTTAGCACTCCCTACCGAGGATATTGGCCAGGTGCTTTGAAAAGGTGTTCGACGCTGCATCGCACTATGTGCTCGGATAATGATCTTTCTTCCTTTTTGCTTGTCCAAAAAGGAAGGCAAAAAAGACAGCCGAGAACAAAAACAGCCTGTTCTCGGCGGGGTTCCCTGATTTAGCATTAGTTCTACTGTGGTGAAGGGCAGCGGTTCCTTGATAGGTTTTTGCTTGCAACAGGAACCATACTCTGGATCAAATTTCTTGCATAAACCGGATAGCGTTCAGGAAATAAACGCTGGAAAGCACAGAACTTAACTGCGCGTATGCTCTGCAAAACCTAACTCGAGTGCGGGTATCATCAACTGGGCCCGAAGTCACATTGAGTGCACCAATGATATTTTCTCTTCCTTTTTGCTTGCCCCTGCCAGCTAACCCGCACCCTTGAGGCGGGGCAGGCAACAAGTACCAAAAAAGGTCCCCAACAACGTTGGGGAAGAACAAAAACAGCCTCCGCCCGCTGCGCAGTCGGACGGGCCCGTCCGAATGGAGTCATCCGGGCGGATGTTCTCGGCGGGGTTCGCTGATTTGGCTTTTGCGGTACTGTGGTGAACGAAAGCGGTTCCCTGATGTGATTTCGATAAAGTTGACATTAGCGTACCCATTGGCTGAACAGTTCAGTAGTCCTTTCAGGTGTTCCGATGGGAGACGAGCGCGCAGATTTCTCAGTAATTCGCTTCAATGCTTTGCTTCATCTCGGAAGCGATGTTTTGGGCCGGCATTAGGGAAGTGGCGTTAAGAAAATGGATCAGTGCAGGCGTAAAGAGGAATAGTTGTTACAACAGCCGGGATTGCTTCACAAACTGTAAGTCGCACAATGCCGTCATACTACTTAAACAGACCTTTTATTTTGTCAACTACACCTCCGCCACCGGTAAAGAAGGCTTTGAAATCTTGCAGATCCACATCGCCATCGCCATCCTTGTCCATCTTTCCTTTAAACTTATTGAGCATTTCTTTTACGTTAAGTCCATTTGTTTTTCCCTCACTTACCTCATTAAAGATTTTTTGAAGATCAAAACTCTGATCGTTTGGATCCGCTGTTTTTTGAACCAGCCGCTTCAACACTGTAGGAATTAGGTTGTTGGCTATGTTAGCAGACTGCTGCACATTTAAACCAAAACGGCTTTGAAGTCTATCAATGAAATTACCAGTGGCTTTTTGTGTAACCGGACTTGTTGCAACGGTTTCGCTGGTACCATTAAAAAGGCCCGCAACTTCCTTTACGTCTCCACCAGCCAACGATGTCTTTAATGAATTCTCTATGGCTGTACTGGCTTCCTGCACCGCTTCGTCGTTGCGCTCATTTGGTATGGCTGCATTGTTGATAATGACATCATCTGCATTTTGCTTTACGAGGCTGTTCAAATTTTCTATCATACGAGTTGCTTTTGGTGATGATTTATAGTGTAGTAAATTACTACTTTAAAGTTGAGTTTCGTAGTCTGGATCAGGATTTCAGGATAACAGGATGTTCAGAATGGTCCTCTACGGTGCCTGATGTTGTAAAGCCAAGAATTATTTCATCGTGCTTCAGACGGGTTTTTGGATTGCAGACTTTCTTATACTCCAAACTAGTTGCGCCGAAGTTTATCAATAAGCCAACAGGAAAGTCGTAAGCTCAACCTAACTTCCGTTGCGAATGCAGACAGGCGGCGAAAAGTTATTAGCTACAATATTGTTTTTACGGGTGCTAATGAATGCTATTTCGAGAAAGGAACGATGATGGCCCCGTCCGTACCGGCACCGGCGGGCGTTCCTTCCTTTGTTTCCTGGCTAAGCGTGAGTACTACTGTGGCTTTAGTGTACAAGGGGGGTAATATTGCGCATTACTCCATAAAGAAAAAGCCGTACAAGCCCGCCCGGTTGAAGCCGTTCGGACGGGAGTGCGACGCCCGTCCGACCAGGCCATCCGGGGTGGGCAACGATAATTAATAGTAGCAATACTGGCTGGCCCAAAAAAACATTGCACATATTCATGCTGCGTAAGGTGTAGCATTCTTTTTCCACTTTTGCGTGGTTTATCCGTACTCACAATAGCTAAAGGATCGAAGCTCCGCTGTCCTTCACTATCCCATAGTCCTGTTGAATGTCTCTAAAACAAGTTCAGCGTGACAACTTCATTGTCGCTGGGTTTGTGCAGGCATAGTTTTAGTCTTCTGAACTGTAAAAGCACGAGATAAGGTTGGTAGTTCACCAATTCTCCCGCTGCTTTAACTCAATAAAATGCATACAGACGAGGGTCTAAAACGCGAAATCGGAACGCTCGGCTTAACCTCCAACATCATTAATACCGTTATTGGCGCAGGCATATTTGTGTTGCCGGCTTTGGTTAGTGAAGGGCTTGGAGCATCCGGCATCCTTGCCTACCTGTTTTGTGGTTTTTTAATAGCAATGGTAATGTTATGTTTTGCAGAAGCCGGTAGTAAAATAACGATTACGGGGGGTGCTTATGCGTATATAGAAGCCGCATTTGGAAAGTATTTTGGCTTTATCACCACTAACCTTTTTATTTTTGGCGCTGCGCTGATGGCAACGGCCGCCGTGGCTAACGCGGTTGCAGATACACTCTCTTACCTGTTCCCCATATTTGCAAACTGGATTTTCAGGGCTAGCTTTTTTCTTGTTTTGTTTACGGGTTTAACCATCATCAACGTCAGGGGTGTAAAGGAGGGTATTACGCTTGTGAAGTTAACAACAGTACTTAAACTCGCGCCCCTATTGCTGTTGATATTTTGGGGAATTGGCAAAGTAAACACCGACAATCTCACCTGGAGCACTACACCTCCACTGGCCGACTTTGGAAAGATATCGCTGATACTGTTCTTCGCATTCCAGGGAGCGGAAAATAGTTTGAGTGTGAGTGGTGAGGTAAAGACCCCTGAGAAAACAATTCCGAAAAGTATACTGCTAAGTATCGTTGTAATTCTGCTGATTTACCTGGGTGTGCAGATGGTGGCGCAGGGCGTTATGGGGGATGCACTTTCGGGCTTTAAAAAAGCGCCGTTAGCTGAAACAGCTAAAAACATCATGGGTCCTTTTGGCGTAACGATAATGATTTTAGGTGCAGCGATATCAATGTTCGGTTACCTGAGCAGCGATATTTTGAACATGCCCAGGGTGATATTCCGTTCAGCAATAGATGGGGTTATACCAATAAAACCACTAGCTAAGACCCATCCTCGTTTTGCGACCCCCTACATTTCGATCATTGCATTTACCCTATTGGGCTGTGTGCTCTCTATAGCCGGTGGGTTCAGGCAACTGGCCGTACTTTCTACTGCTTCAGTATTACTCATTTATTTAGGCGTAGCGCTCGCGGTAATTAAATTAAGAGCAAACAATGACCCCGGAAGAGCAACATTCAAAATATGGGGCGGTCTTATTGTGCCTGTATTGTCGGTGCTGATTATCATCTGGTTTTTGACCAACCTGACCGGCAAAGAAGTCGTAGGCATGTCTGTTTTTTTGGTCGTATTAAGTGCTGTGTATTACGTGCGGACGCTCTTAAAACCCAAACACAATTCCGCAAAAGCGGATGCACCCTTTTCGGTTTTGAAGTAAACCCAGGTAAGTAATTGATAAGTGATTTTATGCTAGCGGTCTTTCAATTCCTGGTGACATCAAAAGGAAAGTGGTAAAGAGCAGCATGCATATTTGATCTGGAAACTAAAATAATTTTATTCTTAACTCAAGCGGGAGAAACAAATGAATGCGCTTTTAGATAACTCAACACCTTCGGGGAAAGCCTTATCGGAATTTTTAAAAAAGTATGTTACGTCTATTCCAGACTTTTCAAACGTTCCATTACCCGAAACGGGGCTATTGGATGGAATGGAAGAACATCCATTTAATATGACCCATTTTGATGACATGTACGATACCCTCCTGTACTCTCGTCTGATTTCCCGGGCTATTGAACTTTTTCCACAGTTGCAGACTATTATAGACCTGGGTGCCGGTAGTAGTATTCCCACTTTAATAGCACTAAATAATTTAAAAGATCAGCGGCCCCGGGTCATCGCAGTTGATATCGATCCCAAAGCTTTAGCAATAAGCAAACAGAATGCTGAAGCGGTTGGGTTAGCTGATCATTATAGCTTTAAGCTTGGGTCAATGCAGACCCTTCTGGATTCAGAGATTTTCAAAAGCCCCGGTAACTTAATCGTTTCAAATCCTCCCTACATTCCCACTCCTCAAGGGGTCGAAGATTACCACCTCATACCTGTTGACGGGGGCGAGGATGGAACGAGATATGTTCAGGATATACTTCAATGTGAATATCCCAGGGATACTATGCTCGCTTTATTCTGGGGTTCGCTGTGTAATCCATCCCTGGTCATTCCCATAATGGAGGAGAGGTTCGAAATTCTCCACGTGCATGCCGTGAAGGTCCATTTTGGAAACTACACCACCTTGCCAGTCATTAACACCCATCTTCATGAATTGCGCGCGAAAGGCTTAATCGTTTTCGAAGATGCTCCCGGGCGAGAGAACCAAATTGTGATTGGAACAATTCTTAAACCACGTCGCACATCATAGTGAAAGGGCTCCGGGCTTGCAGTTTCTTCATGTGAATGTGGGTGTTGCACAGACAATGTTTGGTACAAGCTGAAGTAACCCGATTAATCATCGTTGCCCGCCCGGAGGCCCAGTCGGACGTCCGCCCGGCTGAAGCCATTCGGACGTCCGCCCGGATGAAGCCATTCGGACGGGGGGGCGTCGCATTCCGTTCATCGGCAACGCAGTTATTGGGCTTTTCTTCCAGCTTTGTATTCATGCAATAAGGACATGGTCAAAGCGAAGTCTTCATATCATGGATTTGTACAATGGATGAGCCTCTGCGCTCCATACCGGGGTCCCTTGCTATCGCACAAGGCTCTTAAAAGGAGACCCCCAGCAGGACAAAGAGTTGTCTGAACAAGATTTGCAGGATGGAAAGTTTTTCAGGATTTTTGCATAACAGCACTATAGGAAATCCTGTTCATCCTAAAATCCTTTAATCCTGCTTCAGACATTGTCTCACCTGCACCGCCTTCAAAGAATACATTGTCCGGAACAACTACTGCTGCCATGCCGCTTAACTCTAGTATTGAGCGATTGTGCTGAACGAAGTTCAGTTGCTTGTAAAGTTGTCTGAATCTGGATTTGCAGGATGGAAAGTTTTTCAGGTTTCTTGCATAACAGCACTATAGGAAATCCTGTTCATCCTAAAATCCTTTAATCCTGCTTCAGACATTGTCTCACCTGCACCGCCTTCAAAGAATACATTGTCCGGAACAACTACTGCTGCCATGCCGCTTAACTCTAGTATTGAGCGATTGTGCTGAACGAAGTTCAGTTGCTTGTAAAGTTGTCTGAATCTGGATTTGCAGGATGAAAAATTTTCAGGATTTTTGAATAACAGCCCTTTAGGAAATCCTGTTCATCCTAAAATCCTTTAATCCTGATTCAGACGATATTTTGGATTGAATACTTTCTTATACTGCAAACTTATAGCTCCAAAATTGATAAGTAATCCAACAGGAAAATTATAAGCTACGACGTAGTTCTTCGCTTGTGCAAGATGCACATCTTCCAAATTAATCAAGGCTTTTAATTCCACCATTATTTTTTCTTCCACAACAAAATCCGCTCTTCTTGTACCCACATCAATTCCATGATAGAAAATTCTCTGTTCAACTTCCCGCATAAATGCCACGGGAGCCCTTTTCAACTCAATAACAAGACATCGCTGATAGATTACCTCCTGAAATGCGAAGCATTCACGAACTCAAATAAAAAACTAAAAATCCCGTGAGTAAAACCATTATCTAAAGTATTGTGCACCTTCATCGCACAACCAATCACCTTATAAGTCAAATCATCATTCATCGGGACCAGAGTTTACAGGATGGAAGAATTTGCAATTCAAGAACCGGTAATATAAAAATCCCTTTCGACTGAGGCCAGTTTTCAACCCACCTTTTATACTGTCAATTCACAAATCCTGCGGATCCTGATTCAGACATTCTTTCCGTGGTTTTTTTGACTTACCAACAACAACAATTGCAGCATTTCTTTCTATTGCCGTGTCCTTTCATTATAATTCAATGTCGTTTACTTAAGTTTTTTTTCAGAAATTGGGTAATATAGTAATGCGGTACAAGGGAGTGACACAACGATGGCCAATAGCATTCCTTCGGCAGGTCACCAAAAAATGCTATTAAGTAGCAGGATGGAAGGATTTACAGGATTATACATTGTAATATAAAAAACTACTCTTACTTCTACCAATTTCAAGTCGCGTTCCTATCCTGTTAATTCCCAAATCCTGTAATCTGGATCGAATGCTTTGCCCTGTTGGCTCAACTACCCTTCATCGCCGGATCAACTTTCTCCGGAAGCTGCCAACTCTTGTGAGGTGGAATTACGGTATCCAGGCTAGTTCAACCGTCTAAATATCTGTACTGGTAAAATAATTCTTAAAGCGTAATTTTCAATAACACTTTCAAATATCTAAACTACCTATTATGAAAAAATTGCTACAGCTACTGACCACCTTATTGCTGCTGATAGTTTTGCTGCCATGCGGAGTGATGGCCCAGCAGAGAAGCATCAGCGGCACAGTAAGTGCGGAGAACCAAAATCCTTTGGAAGGAGTCACGATTACTGTTAAAAACACTAACCGGGTTACACAAACCGATGCTAGCGGTCATTTCAGCATCCAGGCTGCTACAGGCGAAATTTTAGTGCTCACCTATACTGGCTACGAACCACAAGAATTGACAGTAAACAACAGTTCTGTTGTTTCCGCTACCTTAAGGAGCTCAGGCAACGCTTTGGGTGAAGTGGTAGTAACTGCCTTAGGTATCAAGAGGGAGCGAAAGGCGCTGGGCTATTCAGTTTCTGAATTGAGTGCCCAGGAATTGATGAAAAATAAAAATACCAATGTCGTTAACTCTTTAGCCGGTAAAGTTCCCGGTGTAAACGTTACGCAATTTAGCGGTGCACCAGGGGCCGGAGCATCTATAACTATTCGTGGCGGTAATTCTACCTCCGATGGCAGGCAGAACCAGCCCTTATTTGTCGTTGATGGGATAATATATGATAACTCAACTTCAGTTACCGGGAACTCCGGTACCGATGGACTAACCCGCAGTAATACAACCTACTCCAACCGGGTTATGGACATCAACCCGGAAGATATAGAAAGTTTGTCGGTTTTGAAAGGTGCTGCGGCAGCCGCACTGTATGGATCAAGAGCAGCAGACGGTGTTGTCATTATTACTACCAAGCGAGGTGTAGAAGGTCAAGTAACTGTTAGTGTTAATAGTAAGATAAGCAATTCCTGGGCGAACAAGTTGCCCGAGGTTCAAACCAGTTTCGGACCCGGTCTCTATGCAAGTAATGGGGTTTTCAATAATATCACTCCTACTCAAAATGCTTTGAATGTACCTCAATTCAATTCCTGGGGACAAAAACTTACACCAGCAGATACGCTGTACGACAATATTGGCAATTTCTTTCAGCACGGCATTGTGTATGATAATAACGTAAACGTTTCCGGTGGTTCAAAAAACGGCTCTTTTTATTTATCCGGATCTAACTTTAAGCAAACCGGTATCGTTCCAAACACAGGTTTCGACAAAACCACCTTTCGATTTAATGCCGAACAGAAATACGGGCGGCTGACACTGAATGCAAACGCCGCCTATTCGATTGCCAATACGGAAAGAACGTTAACCACAGCCGGCTTATACAGTGGTGGTGGCAACGGAGCAATGGGGGCTGTTTATAGTTGGCCGCAAACGTTGAATATCCAGAATTATAAAAATCCGAATGGGACACAATACCGCAGATTTGCCGGCTCCATTCCCCTGGAAAACGATATAGACAATCCTTACTGGATCATCAATGAAGATAAATTAACGTCGAAAACCAGCCGTTTCACGGGAGCTATAAATGGCAATTTTAAAATCACCAGTTGGTGGGACATTACTTCACGCCTGGGTTATGACCAGTACTCCACCAACGACTATACTTATATTGCCCCGGGGTCTGCAGTCAGCCCCTTATACCAGAACGGGCGTTTAAGTAAAGATTTGCTTAGCTACACCTTCATCAACACCACGGTGATGAGTAACTTTCATAAGAGCTTTGGCGATTTCGATACGCGGGTCATGATAGGAACAACTTCTGAAAATACGGAGATCATCAGTCAAAATCATTGGGGGTACAACTTTACTACTCCGGGTACAATCAGCCTGAGTAATATGGCGTCAACAAACCAATTCTTTAAGGATGGCACAACGAGGAAGCGCCTGGTAGGAGCCTATGGAGAAGTGGGTGTATCTTACAAAGACCTCATTTACCTTACTGCAACAGGGCGAAACGACTGGTCATCTACATTGCCAATCGAGAACAGATCCTATTTCTATCCTTCTATCAGTGGTTCTTTTATTTTTTCTCAATTGCTGCCAAGGAACAGTATCCTTTCCTTTGGAAAAGTACGGGCTAGCTGGGCCCAGGTTGGTAAAGATGCAAATGCTTACGCCACGCTTACCTATGTTAATAGTCCGTATACCATAGGGAACATGACGGCAATCGGTAACCAGTATACGAGCGGTAATGCTGCTTTAAAACCGGAGATCCAGAGATCCTGGGAAGTTGGAGGAGAGTTCAGGTTTCTGAAGGGTCGTATTGGTTTGGATTATACTTACTACCATACTGAAACAGCAAACCAGATTGCGCAGCCCCGTTTATCTAACGCAAGCGGATATATCCTGACGTCTATCAACTCGGGCTCGGTAATCAACAAGGGTATGGAAATCGCGCTTAGCGGTAAACCGGTCGTCGGAAAGGATTTTGGATGGGATGCAACGTTGAATTTCTCCTATAACAAGGGCAGATTAGGCGCCTTTCTACCTGGAGTAAGCTATTTCTATCCTACCGATGCCCAATTCGGATTAATAAGGGCAGCATCGATTCCTAATGGTGGTTATTTTCTTGGCCTGATCACGGCCCCTAACGGCGTGTTCTTACGTGAAAAAGATGCAAAAGGGAACGAAATTCCTGACGGGCGCTACCAGGTAGATCCAACAACCGGGTTATATAAGGTTAATCCTAACCCTGTGATTGTCGGTAACCGCGAACCTGATTTCATCGCCGGTTTTAATAATACTTTTCGTTATAAAAGGGCTACGTTGTCATTCCTTCTCGACATTCGAAAAGGAGGAGACATCTTTAACGGTACTGAATATGCTTTGGTCACAAACGGGTTAAGCAAAAAAACGCTGCTCAACGACCGCCAATCAGTAACCGTTACCGGGGTCAACAGCCAGACAGGAGCCGAATTTACGCAAACCTACAATGCAAATCAGTCGTACCCCATCGGAACAACAACGCAAACCGGTACTTATCTCATTCAACAGTACTGGCAAAACTATGCTGCTAATTCTTCTAATTTCATTACCTCGGTGAACTGGCTGAAACTGCGTTCTGTAACGTTAACGTATGATTTCAGTAGTATTTTAGGAAATCAAAAAGTGTTTAAAGGAATATCAGCAACAGCAATGGGCACCAACTTGTTTACATGGACAAATTACAAGGGGATGGATCCTGAAGTAAGTGCAGCAGGTGGAACAGGCGGCTCTGGCTCTACAGGCATTGACTACCTGGGAGTGCCTGCTGTAGCAAGTTTAACGTTCGGATTAAACCTCACCTTTTAATTAGTGAAAATTACATTATGAAAAAGTTACAATACATTATACTGGGCTCGGTACTCCTGCTAAGTTTGGCCTCATGCAAAAAATTTCTCGATGTCAATACCGATCCGGATAATCCAAACAATGCAACGATAGCGGTTCAAAACAGGTTGCCCTGGATCGAGCATTTTTACCAGTACACATCCGGCGTGGCTAATTTTCGAACTGCTGCCGCAGCCGGCGTATATTATAGCAACAGTGCCACCGGCAACGCATTGAGCACAACATGGATCGCACACACAGGTAATACTACCCCGTACCAGACGTGGTTTGTGGAGGTAGCGTCTAACCTGAACGATATGTATAATACTGCGCAGAAAAATGGTGCATACCACTATATGGCTGCGGCCGACGTGTTTCATGCATTGGGCTTTATGCAAATGCTGGATATATATGGAGAAATGCCTTACACACAGGCATTAGCCGGGAACCCCAGCCCTAGTTATGATGATGGCAAAACAATCTATTACGGCTGCATGGCCAAATTGAATGAAGCCATCAGCTTATTTGGCAGAACCCAGGAGGCTTCAGCTCCGTCGCTCGGAACCGGGGATTTGTGGAATGGGGGTGACGTAAACAAGTGGATAAAACTATGCTGGGGATTGAAAGCCCGCTACATGCTGAAACTATCCAAAAAAACGGACCTGTATAATGCTGATTCTATTTTGTATTGTTTGTCTAGAGCCCCGCAATCTAATGCCGAGAACACCGTAGGACCGGGCTTCAACAACAGTACGGTGACCGACTATTTACTCGGTGACCCTGTTGTAACCAATGGCAACTTCGACTATGCGGCTTATGGCAGTAACCAACGCATTTCCCAGTACTATTACAACTTGCTCACCAACATGCGTGGCTCCGGAGTGGTTGATCCCCGTATGAGCAAAATTGTGCCTGCTTCTATGGCGAATGTGCGACTTGATGCCAGCGGTAAGGTTATATCATACACCTGGAACCGTTCAATAGGGGTTGATACTTATGGTCCGTCAGTCCGCCTGGTCAAAGGTGGCGCCACTTCTATTGTAACCCCAGCTTATGCTGCTGCCAATACCAATGTAACTTATGCTATCGCTGATGCAACAGAACGTGCAAACTTCATTGCGGCCCAGGTTGCTTCAGGTCGTACGTACACGACCAGCGGCAACAACGTAACGGTAACCTATAGGGCTGGTTCCATCTTTATAAATAGTACCAACTATCTCTATGCCGGAGACACTGTTTATGTAAACCTGCGTAGCAGTGCTTTGGCTACATCAGGCATAGCAGCACAACCTGCCACAGACGTTAACTGGTACCCTTCAGCTGCAGCCTATGCTGCTGGCGTCGTTGGTTCTACCGGCTCCTTCCAGGTTCGTCCTGTCTCCGACCAGGAAATATTAACCTATCATGAGATGCTGTTTATCAAGGCTGAAGTGTCGCTGAGAAAAGGCGACAACGCAACTGCGCTTATCGCATACAAGGGGGCTATCCAGGCGCACATGGATATGATGCAGGCCAAGCTCAACCAGTGGAAAGGTAGCGGTTATGCGGCTACAAATCCCGATATGGCACCCATGGACCAGGCCGACATTAATGCCTATCTTCAAAGTAATGCTGTTGCCCAGGGAGGTTTAACCATGTCAGACATCATGTTGCAAAAATGGGTGGCCATGGGTTGCAGTATCGAAAACTGGAACGATATGCGCCGGTTCAATTTTAGTGCTGGTAATGTTGGCGGCTTTGGAGTCGTTTATCCCGGGTATGATCGGGGACCCCTGTTTGCTGGTACGTCCCTGTATATTGGTGGTTCCAAAACGGATGTCAGGTACTGGCAACGCCGTTGGGCACTACCGACAACGCTTGAACAAAATTACAATGGAGCAAATGCGCTTGCCATGAATCCCCACGCTGGTGAACCTGGTATCTGGAGTATGCCTGTCTGGTGGGACTGCGCAACAGATGAGGAATACTATGGATACCTCAAATAATAGTGCGCCGTATTAGACCGGCGTTATTGCAAAGGCTGCTCGAAATTGTTTAAGCAGCCTTTTATTTACCCGTTAGAAAGGCAAATGCGACTTTTATACTGCACATCGTGCTGCATAAGATATTTTCTTTTTTGGGCCGGGCGGAATTACTGCTATCGACATCGTTGCGTCGCACACTTGTACAGCATAATATCTATTCCCCGCAGTTCAGGCCATAGCAGCGCAAAACATCCTAACAATGGTTTGCGAGCGACAACAATGTCGTGCGTCATCCTGAATTCAGTTCAGGATCCCCTGGCATAACATTCCCATCCAGGTTCGTGAATATGAGTTATTGCAACTTTTTTTATTTGAACTCGGGATTACAATTCTGCACTAATGATATTTTCTCTTCCTTTTTGCTTGTCCAAAAAGGAAGGCAAAAAAGACAGCCGGCGATAAAAACGGCCTATCGCCGGCGGGGTTCCCTGATTTGGCTTTAGTACTACTGTGGTGAAGGGCAGTTGAGCCTTGATGGGTTCACGACTGTAATGACATCGTGCATGGAAATTTCGTCTTACGTCATATTGAACTCGATTAAGTATCCCCTGGCAAAACATTCAACTAAAGGTTCGTGCATGTGAACCCTTGCGACCCTTTCCGATCCTGTGTGGGATTACGGCTGTTCGCCAAAAGCAATTCTCTCTTACTTTTTGCTTGCCCAGCTGCGCCAGTCCGACGCCCGCCCGGATGTACCCGGGTTCGGACGGGGGCTTGACCCCCGCCAGCTGACCCGTAAGCCTCATTGCGGGGCATGCAATTGGAAGGCAAGAAAGATCCCCAACAACGTTGGGGAGGAACAACAACAGCCCCCGTCCGACTGGAGTCATCCGGGCGGGTGTTCCCGGCAGGGGTTCTTCGATTTAGCTTTTGTACTACTGTGGTTAAGAGCAGTTGTTCCTTGATGGAATTTCTTCGTTCCTTTTTGCTTGCCCCCCGCCAGCTAACACGCAAGCCTTGTAGCGGGGCAGGCAACAGGAATCAAAAAGGGCCGCCACAACGATAACAGCCTCCGCCCGGCTGTGCTAGTCGGACGGGCGTTGTGGCGAGTTCCCTGATTTAGCTTTTGTACTACTGTGGTTAAGAGCAGTTGTTCCTTGATGAGTTCCCGACTAACATACAATTCATGCACGTTAACTATCTCCTGCATCAATCGAAATTAGGTCAGGATGCCTGGCATGACATCCAGTACTCGCTACGATGTTTTTGCTTCATGTCGGAAGCGTGATGCGGTGGACCGGCCTTAGGGAAGCGGCGTTAAGAAAATGGATCAGTGCAGGCGTAAAAATGAATAGTTGATACATCAGCCGGGATTTATTCACCGCCTGTAAGTCGCACAGTGCTCGGAAGTATTCTTCCGTTGTAGCTTATTCATTTTAGCCGGGGCAGATCCATTTTTAGCCAGGCTTCCCTACAGCCTTGATCTTTTTGTTTCTTTTTGCATCAAGGCAAAAAGAAAAGCAAAACATCAATGGCTATTGTATCGGACGTCATCCTGAACTCGGTTCAGGATCCCTTGGCACAACATCCCAATTTGCAAGTGTACACATCTTAAGCAATTCGTAAGTCATCCTGAATTCAGTTCAGGATTCCGTGGCAAGACATCCTTATGAAGGTTCGTGCACCTTAACTTATCTGAGCATTTTCATATTCGATACAGGATTACGGCTGTGCCCGCCAGGCAATTCTTCATCCTTTTTTGCTTGCCCCCCGCCAGCCAACCTCGACCCTTATAGCGGGGCAGGCAACAGGAACAAAAAGGGCAGCCACAACGATAACAGCCTCCGCCCGGCTGCGCCAGTCGGACGGGCGTTGTGGCAAGATCCCTGATTTAGCTTTTGCACTACTGTGGTGAAGGGCAGCGGTTCCTTGATGGGTTCACGACAAGTATAACGTTTGTTGGACCAATATGCCTTCTCTTGCTTTTTGCTTATCTCTTTCAAGTGTGCGTCGGTTTATCGCTGCATGGCTGCTCTGGTTGACTTTTGCAGTTATGTAGTGGAGGGGCATTGCGGCTCCCTTATTCCTTAAGTAAAATAATCTTGACACCTTACGTCGGAGATTACGCTTCGATCTTCGCTCAAAAGGCCTTATAAAAATGGCGTTAAGAAAATTGTTCAATGTTTCGTTAAGCAGCGAAAATGATCAATAACTATTCTCTGATATTCACAAGTCTTCATCGAAGGATAACAAGGAGCTTGGCTTTAGCTTTTTCGCTGTAGAGACATGGAACAATTTTTAGCGCATTTTTATACAGCCTTGATTTTTCTTTGGTTACTTTCTTTGCATCAAGGCAAAGAAAGTGACACGACCAGATTTGTTGAAAGCTGAAACTATCAACGATGTCTCTGCTACACGTTTTTCTCAGTTTGTCCGCTGCATCGCGACAGGGTTTACTTAGTTCATAATACTACTGTGCTGAAGCAGTCGTTCCTTGCGGATGTTCGTGTTGATCAAGAGGACACGAAAAACACTTTGCGATGCAAGGTCAGTTTCTTGGCCTTCGCACCACCTCATACACCATCCGTCCAATCGCCGCAATAAACAAAGCTGACCCTATACCAACAAGAACGTTTGATGCCGTCTGCCAATGCACTAATTTCAATAGTGAGCCGACAATGGTTAAGGCAATGGATATAAATAATAATTTCATCCCTATGTTACTTTGCATAATGAATACTTTCTTTTTAAAATGTAAACTCCGGAACCCGAGCCCGGAGTTTACTGACTTAAAATTTGACGAGTTTTATTTTAAACAATTGACAAACGCGATGATGCGACAACACTTACGCATAACTCTCAATTCATAACTCATAACTGTTGTCGCTCATAACTCTTAACTTCTCCAGCCACTCAACATAATTCTTCAGTCCGCTGCGCGACAACTACACGCAATAGAAATCAAAACAGGAATGTGTGGATTAGTAGCAATCGCGATACAGGAAACAAAGGAGTCGCAGAATTCGTCGCTTTCCGCATTGTAGCACTGGGCGAAGGTTTCTCCGGCTTCCCGTTGGCAAAACCCCGAGCCGCCGTGGTATTCCTTAGCAAAATATATCTTGTACTCAGGTCCGGTCATTGCCCGGATGGTGCGTTTGCCATCTTCATAATCGATGATGATCGCTTCATTATCTTTCCATAGCCCAATCGAACCATTCTGGTTGTCTTTCATCTTTCTGCTGAACAGCACTTCGGTGGTGGCGATGCCACCGTGGAGCTTTACACCGTAGTATTGATCCCGGTCTTTTAGTTTAACGACATACACCTGTACGTCTTCAGTGCGCGAACGAAATACCTGCACCTGGCTATGATCAAGCGACGATGCAAGCCTGGCATACATGGGGCTGTTTTTCGCCCCGGATTGCATCAGGTTTAGGTTAGCCACACCGGCTAACATGCCATACGGTAAAGCAGGTTTAACTATGGGTACATCCTTTTGCCGGTTGCAGGCAATGGCAACTATAAAGGCAATAATAAAAGGCAACCAGCCAAATGATAATATGCGGGAAAGGGATTGTGGTTTGTACATGTTGTTATTTGTTTGTAGTGAATGTTATGATTAAGCAGAACAATAGGTAACTATGGAACACGGATGACACGGGTTGGAGGGATGGTTGTGGATATTGTCTGTGAAGTAGGGGCAGGCGCGCTACCATTTATCACAATGTTTTTGGTATACCATGGCGAGGTCCAAACTTTGAGAATGAGCTCACTAAAAAATCCTCTGTGATCCATTCCATCCGCGTTATCCGTGTTCCAACTATCCGTTCTACCCGTGTTATCCGTGTGCCATTACCTTATGGCGGAATGCTGGAATGAAAGAAGGGTAGATGCATGTGCAATTATTTGCAACGAAATAACCGCCGCCACCCTGCATATTATATTTCTACGAGAACTAAAAAATGCAAACGGAGACCATATTTTACCACGTCAGAACACGGGTAAAAGGCAGTATAAAAACACCCTCAAACTATCTATATTTGTTGCATGACAACCACTCCAACCCCCGGCAAAGTTCACCATGGCCGCAACATCAAAAGGTTGCGCGAAATGCTCGGCATCAAGCAGGAAGCGCTTGCATACACGTTAGGAGAAGATTGGTCGCAGCACAAAGTCTCCCGCCTCGAAGACAAAGAAGTGATTGAAGACGAAATACTGCAGGAAGTAGGGAAGGCCTTGCACGTAAGCCCGGAAGCGATAAAGAATTTCGATGAAGAAAAGGTTGTTAATGTTATCTCGAGCACATTCAACGATTACGCATCAGTATTCAATTCGCATTGTACATTCAATATCAATCCAATTGAAAAATGGATGGAAGCCCTGGAAGAAAACAAAAAGCTTTACGAACGATTGTTGCAATCTGAAAAGGAGAAGAGGGAGATGTTGGAGCGGATACTTGCTGACAGAAAATGAGCAGTAGTGTAATCAACAGAATACAAGAAAGAATATTTTTAGGACCGGCTGGAGGAACTTGATTTTACCTGCCAACATTGTGGTTAAATGAAAAGTAAATGGGACGATCGACGGCATCAACCAAACAGAGACTCCAATCTTTTAATGTCGTTCTTTGTCTTAAAATTAAAACTGCTTGTCATTATTGTTTCCCCATTATCATCTATAAGCAAACACTCGGTGCGCTCGTAGGCGTAACTGTGATTTTCTGTAAAACTTGCGTCAGGGTCATCATCGATCGTCAAGCTGAACGTAACTACTATCTGAAAAAACATATCAGTGTTCCCAATAGAAACGTCCTTTCTATACCATACCCAGCGCTCACTATTTGAGGTTGCCTCTTCTTCCTTTTCGAAGCCCATGTTCATCAAGAGATCTGGGTTCCTTCGGATCCGTTCTTCCATTGCGGATGTCTTTTATGGTTGACTACTTTTGTTGAAGTGCAATCTGCATAATAGTACTGACATAACAATAAGCACACTTCGTATATACACTATGCCATCCTATTCGTCCCTACGTTCTTTCGGCTCGAAAGCTCGGGTCTTCACTTCCGAATTCTATAGCAAAGTATAGAATTCATGGCCACAAACATCCTTAATCCCGTTCCTAGTTTCGAGAATCAGGACCGCTAAACTCTGGCGTAGCAAAATTCCCCAATAAAAGGTTCACTGCGCATTCTTTAGTTGTGATAAATACTCTTTAACCAAATATCAGGACAAACAAGGTTCCTGGTAAACTTACGTTTGAAAGACTAAAAACTCCTCAATCGTCTATTCCTTCCGCAACTACTTGTTTATCAAGCAGCATTCCGAAATTACGCTCCGACTCAATGTCCCACATAATGAGGCGATCTCGCCTAAGGTATTTAAGTACCGGAAAGTGAACGTCTTTGGCTTCGGGAGTGCTCGCAATAACAAGCAGGCAGTTTGTCCTTGTCATGATGGTATAGGCAAATTCCATTACTTCGTCTTCGTATTCTATATCGGCTTGCAACGACCATACGATGAACTCCTTCTCGAGGCCTTTTAATCGTAAAATGGTTGTTGTTTCGCCTATGATACCCAGACCTCTGATTTCTTTGCACAGGTTATCGTCCTTTTCCATGATGGTTATCCTGTTCAAATCAAATACGCTGTATTGAGCCCGAATCTGGCTGAGCTTTTTAGCCAGTTGAATATTGTCGCCTGCGTAAACAAAAAGAGGCCGCGCTCCGGGTGGAGCACCCTTATACGGTGTAATTTCCGCGGTTGCTTCTTTGTGTATAGAGGCTTTATTTATTTGACTGGATAATGGATAGATAGCTTCGCAAATTCGGAACGGTAAACGATAAGATCCTCTGAGTTGGTGTCTCTTCCAGTTGCCCCGTTCTGCATCTTTAGGGATAAAACCAGATTTACCAATATGAACTGATTGGGCCAAATCACCAGCTAAGACTATGTTCTTGGCTTCTGACAGTAGCATGTTCATTATTTCGAAGTCAGTACGTGTGCAGTCTTGAAATTCATCTACAAACAGGTAATCATGTTTTTTAACGATTTCACCCTTTTCAAGGAAATTGTATAGCAACTGCCTTCTAGCCGAATAGGATTGCCCCGCTTTTGGATCTCTGGCCATCCATACGGCGTACTTCTTTAAAGCTTGCCAAACTGCAGGCCTTTGAGTAGAACCTCTTAAACCTTTGCCACGGCCTTCCCGACTTACTGCCAGGTAAGCACCTTCACCTAAATTGATTCTGCATTGCAATCCATAAATTACTCTGTGGTACTCTTCTAAAAGAAACTCAGGCGTAAGAATATTTTTCATCTTGCTCTCAGGAATGCTCATTTCAATCCTCACTTCTTTAATAATCTCTTCCAACTTTCGAACGTGAGTAGCCTCCTCAAATGGCAGATATTTAATATTGCCGATATGCTTAGCAAGCATTTCGAAATGGAGGAACTCAATAAAAAAGTCCTGCTGGTTATTAATAATAATTTTTCCCGTTCCGTCATCCATGTTATTGCTTACCGAGTAGTAAACCTGTTTATAGTTCTTGTCCTTTTGGTTTAAGAGATCTGAGATCCATGCTCTTAGTTGGCGCAATAGTGATTTGTTGAAGGTCGTAACCAATATCGCGATAGGTCCCGTCCACTTTCTTTCTTCCAGAAGATTGATGATTTTCTCAGTGATGACCACACTTTTACCACAACCTGCAGGCCCTGTAATCATTGACGGTCGTACTTCAAATAAGGAGGCTTTTCTCTGATCTTCGTTCAAAGCCACTTGTCTTCTTATCTTCAGCGGAGGGTTGAAGAGGTTGAAATGATCAGGGTATCGCTGAAGATTGAAGCTGAGTCCTGTTTGAAATTTTTCAAGGCCAATAGTCGTAAAACTTCTATCCTGCCAACTGACCGGGTATAAACTTGCTTTTAACCCATATTTGTTAACGAGCGTATTCCTAAAGTCAGAAACAGATTGTAAGTTGCCCTGAAAGAGAAGAGAGGAGGAAGGTCTTGCTAAAATACGATAGCCTACCCCTTTCATATTTGTACTTAGCTTTTGCATTAATTGCTCCTTGTGCAACTGTGACGATGTGAGTAAAAGAACTTTTGACGGATTAAAGGCAGTAATGAGTTCGCTAAAGTTTGTCTGTAAATAATCCTCGTTATCTGAAGAGTCAAACAGGTAACTGGCGCAAACCCAAGGATTGATAATGCTCAACTCAGCCTTATTCGACCAGGAGTAAACATGATATTCAACTGCCACACCTTTGACCTCGGGGTATTTTTTTATCACTTCGGGCCACAAGTACTTCTGCAAGTAGTTAAGCATAAATGGGCTGAGATCCACATTTACGATTCGGAACATTGGTAATATGTAGCCCATCCTCTCGCATGCTGCGGCAGCAATTGCAAAACAAAACTGTATACATCCGGTGCCCGCCCCAAGGTCAAATATCGTAATGGGAACATTCGACTGACAAGCCTCGACAACTTTATCAATAAAGTTCGAGAGGAAAATGTTGATCCTTCTTGCCTGGTACCATAACGTGTAGGCGAATGGTGTTGTGTATCGGTCATAACACAAGTCTTCATTTTTCACTAGGTTGTAAGCTTCCTCTTGTGCACACCTTAAATCGTAAAAAAAATTGGGGAGACTTTCGTGATCAGCAAGGAATTTCTTTGCTGCTTCAAGGATGATCACTTCAAGGGTTAACTGCTCTTTGCAGAAGAAATCCGTTAGCTGCTGTTTATTCATATTGGCTTAAATCCTTCTTTACCTATTCCAATATCTGGAATATACTGTCGGATAATATTTTCAACCTCCATATACCGTTCTTTGGTCCAATTGAACTCATTGAACAACTTCTTTGCTTCATTCCTTGTGCCTGCAGTAAACTTTCCCCTTTCGGCATGGAATGGCTGAATAATGAATTTTGAGATTCCCGTCTCCAATAATGATTTAGCAAATACATGAGCATCCTCGATAGGTAATAAAGGCGTCATCGTAATACAGGAGTCAATTCCCGCCCCGTTAACTTCTTTAATTGCATCCAATCGAGATCTGTTACCCGGACACATTGGCTCAAAAACCTTCCTTACCTTTTCACTATCCGTGGTAATAGTCATGTTGATTTGGACAGCGTTGAATCTTCTGAACAAATCTATGTCCCGTGTAACTAGCGGACTTCTTGTTTGAACAACAAGTCTTGGCTGATGGTAATTCAACAGTTCTTTTACGATATCTCTTGTTAGTTCGATCTTTCTTTCAATAGGTTGATAGGGATCGGTAACACTGCTCATATAAACAGTTTTACCTGTGATTGGCTTCGAGCGAAACTTTTTTAACAGCAGGAGTGCATTTTCTTTCACGTTTACCCAGTAACCCCAGGTATCCTTTTGCTCGTTATCTCTGGCAAAGAAAGCTGCATAACAATAGGTACACCCAAAAGCACATCCTGAATACGGATTTAGTGAGTAATCATAATCCGCCATAAACCCCGAGGTAATATTAAGTATGGTCCCGACAGTTTTATACGCAATATTCGCATGTCCCAGTTTGCTGGGCCGCGAATCCTGCTCACTGCTAAATAAATCTATTTGGCTCACAATAATATTCTTTGAGTAAATCTATGTATCGTAAGGATAGTTCTAGCAGTAAAAATCAAATTCTGGCACTGCTTGTTATCGAACGACGGGAAAGTTGCTGCACGGTTCATCGTCGTTTAATGCAACACTTGTTTTGGATTTTCAGTAACAATCTAATCAAATTAAATAGAACATCTGTCAAATCGTACTTTTTCCAGAGATGCAGTTACCTCCAGTCCCACGGCGCCACAGCATTCACCTCTGACCAAACACCTAATTGTCGTTGTTTAGCTTCTTGTTCCAGTACCGAATAACCTGGATTGTTCGAATACTTTTTATAATGCCAGGCTAAACCGGCCTGCAACAGGCTGATGTTGATGTTTTCCCCTGAGGTTGCAAGCACGGTTCCCACAAGTCGGTGCCACCTGTCGTATTTATTCAGATGTTTAATCGTCACAACCTGGCCGAAACATTTTGCCGAAACAAACTGTCTTGCTGCTTTTCCAAACGGCTGGCTTTTTTCAGGACAATCAATATCTGCAAATCGTATAGTCAAGGGCTTATTTTCAAACAAAATGTCTATTGTATCCCCGTCTTTCACTTTGATCACCTTACCTGTGATCGTAGTGGCAAGCTCATGGTTCTTTGCTTCTTTGCAGCTAAGAAAGGCAAAAAACCAAATAAGAATTATGTAGCGCATAAAGCAATTTAAACAGAGCATTAAAGGCCGAGTGAATATGGAAGCTTTTTACATGAAATTCACTGAAATTTTATACTCATTAAAGAGCTTTTCCCAATAGTAGGTTAAGTTTGGATCATACTTCGTAGAATTAGCTTCATATGGCAGTACAAAGTGAATGAAAGAGTCCCTAAGAACTTCAGGCTTAATAGCTAGCTCTCTGTTAATCTTTTGCACATGCTGTATTGCCAACCTTTCCGCTTCCTGCTTGTTTTTTGGGTTCACAATGAATTCTTTTGACGATTGCTTCCCGTCTGTGAATAGATAAATTTCTTTTTGCACGTCTTTTCTTTCCATCCTGGATATTACCTCTAACACACCAACTATATCAGTACCTCGCTTGTTTTCGTTATCTAATGGTTTGCTCAAGAATTCGGTACATTCTGAAAAAAACATGAGCTTCTGTTTTCCAATCTCTTTTTTGTAAGCGTTTCTGGCTGCTTTAATCGCCAAAGGAGGGAGGTTCGGTTTGCAACTAAATTGCGGGACTTCGTAATTAGCGACCGGACTCGCAGCTCTGGTTTTATCATGAATGACCAAAAGTTTAAGTGCATCATCGGCACTACTAATTTGATCAATTCCATGTTTAAGAATTGATTGAGACTTCTGTTGAACACCGGGCTGCTGAAAACTTACGCTCGCGCTTTTATCTACGAATATCAAAATGCTCTGGGGTATGTTTCCGGTGGCTTCCGGATCCTCGTCGGGGATGGTTTTACAGCTTTGAAAGATCAAATTCAAGGTAAGTAGGCTTAACCAAAGCGTGTAACCAAATCTATTTGTCAAAATCATAGTATTCAAAGTTTACATTTCCGTCCTTATTTGCCTTATTCCTGAAGTTTTGTGATATCATTCTCCGTAGTGCCACAAAGGGTCTCGTTCTTGAATGAATATTGCTCGTGGAGGCCGGTAATGCCGAGGAAGACACGGCGTTGCTATACTGAGTGCTAGACATCACACTATCATTCAACCATTCGTCCGTAACTTTCCCGGAAAGCTTCGCTCCCCGATAGTATCCATCCTGATAAATCGCTTTGCTCTTTTCAATTAGCTTATGCATTTTGCTTCCAACAAACACCTGCAACAGCTCCTTTTTATCTTTAATGAGCTCTTTATGCCCCAATTCTTCCTGAAGGTCTGAAAGCTCCTCTTCAACCAATTTAATCGCCTGCTCCGCCCTCAGTCGTTTTGACTCAATCGCTACTTTTCTTCGAGCCAAATTGAATATTTTGTTATTCCATAGTTTTTGACGAAGGTTATTCCAGGTAATGCGGTAACTTTTATAAATCACCGGAATAGAAATGCCGAGTGAAACCGCTCCGGCAATAGCAAAGAGAAATGTAGATGAAATGATGGCGAAAGCCGCCGCTGGTGATGATGATGAGCTGCTTTCAGCATTTGGTTGCGTTGAATTGGAGTTAGCATCAATAGATGTGCTTGCATCATTTAAGCCCAGATCCTTGCTTATCATTTCTTCTCTAAAAATGCCAAAGGCAACGAGCATTGCCAGGACAAGTATCGATGACGTAATGATGAAAATGGCAAATCTTTTCTTTGCTTTACTATTATGATACGGCTTCTCGATCAGTCGGTCGTAAGCAGGCTTGAGCACTACCGAAAGACCTGCAATCGCAATGGCGAACATGTAAGCGATGTAAGTTATATGAACAGTGCCTTGGCCATCTGTGCTGGTACCGATCTGCAAATTTGTTGCAACTATATTAAGGGCGATGCCATAATCTGCCCCGATAAATAATATTGCGAAGACAAAAAAGATAATTGCAGCCAAAAGCGAATAATCAGTTTTTACGTTTTCCTTCAATTCGTTGATCGTTTCTTTCGCCCGGCTGAGCTTATCCTGCCAGAACTTAATCTTATTCTCAATATCGTTCGACTCAAGAATCAATATCCCATGTTCTGCTCTTTGCTCTAATTCTTTCGAAACAAGGTCAAGCCGTTTTGCTCGTGCTTTAGTGTATGTATCTGATAAGCTTGCTATTTCGTCCTTTGTTTCATTAATTCTGTGGTCCTTGTTTATCTCCTCATAATAATAGGATATAAACCTTTCGAACATCTCAGGAGGAATTGACATAAGACCATTCGTTATCCCATGTTCGTATAATTTAAATGTTTGAAGGCTTTTGTCTTGCTCAACGGGTTCGTCTGCTGTGGATTTTACTTCTGTAATGATCGATGGTATATTGGCTGCATCGGCCTCAGTAGGTTCAGGTCTGCTTTTTTGTTCTTCCACCAGAGTTATATATTTGGGTTAGCGTAATAATTCTTTGCAAGATTGTACTCACTCAAAAAGAGGTTTATTTTCAGTTCGCACTGTTGGTCATAACTTGTGCACTGAGCTTGAAGCTCCAATACTTCAGTTTGCAGCTTTTCGATATTTTGTAGGGTTTGAAGGAGATTTTCCTGTGTGTCTTTAGCATCCTTCTCGATGTCTGCCTTCTGTTTGCGTACTTGCCTGGCCGCTTTTAAATTAGTAGTTATCAGCCCAAAATCTTTTACAATCTTGTGAAACACCCCTAATAACAGCTTGCCGCAAAAAAAGAATACGAAAAGAAGAAAGAGCCCAAAAGCTATTGTAAAACCAATCTTAAGTGTTTCCTCAAACACTATGTATGATACAAGGATGGTTGTCGCTAAAGGTGAACCTATTTCTAAAAGGGCGATCTTCAACTTGCCAAAGAAAGTGTTGGTTTTCTGCTCCTCCGGATCTAGCCATGATGATAAAGGAGCAATTAGAGAAAATAACCCAAAAAGGAAAATACCGATCGATGCTGCAATTCCAAACCGAGGTGAGATAAAGTAGTGGATCAGATAGAAATTGCCAACAGCGGCTGCTGAGATAAAAATCAAACCTAAAAGGTTTCGAAGAAATTGTGTATCTGGTCTAAGGACTTCCGCTTCATTTTTTAAGTTAGTCAAGTTTTCCAGAAACCGGCTTTTTGTGTCGAGCTGTTTTCTTTCTTCTAAAAGGTTTTCTAACGAGCTGCTGGCAGCTAATCTTTTCGCATCAGCGCTTGCTTTTAGGTCAGCATAAAAGTTCTTTATTGCCAGCAGTTTTTCTTCTGTTGAGGCACCGCTTAATCCAAAAAGTACTCCTTCATCCCTAAGCAACCCATCGTTGGTAATCCAAATATTTTTTGCGTCGAGGTAAATCGTATTTGGGTTATCCGCTTTCGACTTAGACTCTTGCAATTTATTGCTGGCGTCGGCAAGGGGTTCAATGAACTTTTTGCCTCCAAAAAGTCGTGCAAGTGGTCTTGTCTGCTTTAATTCTTGTAAAGTCATGTCTTTTTGGTTAGCAAAATATTAAATCTCCTGATACTTTGATGTTAGCGGTAAGCTTGGCAGGAATTGACCCGTAGCAATTTTACTTAATTTATATAACAAAACCTTTGTCTGTTGAAATTTTTAGTATCATACCATAAAGTCGGCATTTTACATGCCCGCAATTCTCTTCTAAGCATAGTCTAAAGCACTAAGTTGTACTATTCCCTTGTCAATTTTTCCGATGTTCACATCGAACAATTGGGAAAGAGAAGCAATTATCTCTGAAAACGCGTAAATAATCGGTAAACCGCCAATGTAGATATGCTTCAAAACATTGCTTAGACCCTTCTTCAACTGATAAATTCTTTTTTGGCAGCCATTTTTGACCATCTCCAACTTTTCCCTACATTGCTTTTTCTAATCTAATTGCTACAAAACACTATGAGTGATTTCAAGAACCTGGAGAAAACCCTCTGGGCTGCGGCTGACAAATTGCGCAGTAATATGGACGCAGCCGAATACAAACACGTCGTCCTGGGGCTGATTTTTCTAAAATACATTTCCGATGCTTTCAACGGTCGTTACGACCAGCTGAAGCTCGAACTAGAAGACCCCAACAGCGATTGGTACGTCGAAGAAGACCAGGAACGTTACCAAACCCTCAACGACAAAGACGAATACACCAGCAACAACATTTTTTATGTTCCGGAAAAGGCCCGTTGGGCATACCTGCAATCGAGGGCCAAACTGCCGGAGATCGGCAAGTTGGTCGACGATGCCATGGACGAAATTGAAAAGGTAAACGCACCGCTCAAAGGTGTCTTACCTAAGATCTATGCCGATCCTGATCTGAACAAACAGCGGCTTGGCGAGCTGATCGACCTGATTGGTACCATCGGCTTCAATCAACCTGGCCACAAGTCAAAGGATCTGCTGGGCCGGGTGTATGAGTATTTCCTCGGACAGTTTGCCGATGCTGAAGGCAAAAGCGGCGGGCAGTTCTATACGCCTGGTTCTATTGTAAAGCTGCTGGTAGAGATGCTGGAACCTTACAAGGGGCGCGTATACGATGGCTGCTGCGGCAGCGGTGGTATGTTTGTACAAAGCGAAAAGTTCATCGAAGAACATGGTGGCCGCCTCGGCGATATCTCTGTATTCGGACAGGAGAGCAATCCTACGACATTGCGCCTCGCCAAAATGAACCTTGCTATTCGCGGTATTGACACCAAAATCGAGCTTGGCGACACCTTTTTGCACGACCGTCACAAAGACCTGAAGGCCGACTTTATCATGGCTAATCCCCCTTTTAATATCAGCGACTGGAGCGGTGAACAACTACGGGAAGATATCCGGTGGAAATACGGGGTACCACCGGTAGGCAATGCCAACTATGCCTGGCTGCAGCATTTTATACACAAGCTTAGCCCCAACGGTACCGCCGGCATTGTACTCGCCAATGGCAGTATGAACAGCAACACCGGTGGCGAAGGTGACATACGAAAGGCCATGATTGAGGCCGGCCTTATTGATTGTATGGTGGCCTTGCCTGCTCAGTTGTTCTATAATACCATGATACCTGCCTGCCTGTGGTTTTTGGCACGCAACAAAACCAATGGTAAGTTCCGAAACCGCAGTAGCGAAGTTTTGTTCATCGATGCGCGTAAGCTTGGTTTTATGACCAACCGCCGGAACAAAGAACTGGCAGATGCCGATATAAAACAGATAACCGAAGCTTACCACTCCTGGCGCAACAAACCTCTCAGCCCGACGAAGGAGGGATCTCAAACCTACCACGACATCCCCGGCTTTTGCAAGGCAGCTACCCTCGACGAAGTACGAAACAATAATTACGTGCTCATGCCCGGGCGTTATGTGGGCACAGAAGCTGAAGAAGATGATGGCATTTTGTTTAGTGACAAAATAGCTGCACTAACAAGTAAACTGGCCGAACAACTGAGTAAAGGCCGTTCGTTGGAAACAGAAATACGAGAGAACCTGAAATCAATTGGCTACGAGTTTTAGATGTCATCAGTTTTTTTATGCGCCCGGCGGAAATATGGCTATTTAGCAGCCGTTGCGTCGCACTCTTGTACGGTATATAATAGGGCAGCATTAGCAAACAGCATATGCCGGCATTTATGTATTTCGAGTGTAAAAAGTTTAATTATTGCTTATGATTTTTTCAGGATGGAGACAGGTGAAATTAGGGGAAATTTCCTCTAAAATCACTAAAGGTACAACTCCGACTACATTAGGAGAAAGGTTTGTTGATGAAGGAGTTAACTTTATAAAAGCTGAATCTGTAACGTTTGACGGAACGATTGACAAATCAAAATTCGTTTATATAACACCTGACACTCATGAAAAACTTAAGAGATCCCAGCTTGAGGAAGGTGATATATTATTTTCAATGGCCGGAATGGTACTTGGCAAAACTGCCGTGGTTACGAGTGATTTACTGCCAGCAAATACAAATCAGGCTTTGGCGCTAATTAGGTTAAAAAAAGCCGAGGCATTTCCAAGGTTTATTGATTATTTCATGAGGCAAAGCTCTTTTTTTCATTACGTGAACAGCAGCACGGGCCAGTCAGCACAACCAAATATAAATTTGCAGGAAATTGGAGACTTAACGATTTCACTTCCTTCCTTGGCAGTGCAGAAGCGAATTGCCTCCATTCTTTCTTCCTTAGATAATAAAATAGAATTGAACCGGCAAACCAACCAAACATTGGAAGCCATTGCACAAGCACTTTTCAAAGAATGGTTTGTCGACTTTAATTTTCCCGGCGCCCCAGGTGAGTTCCAGGATAGTGAATTGGGGAGGATACCGAAGGAGTGGAAGGTAGGCAAATTGGGGGACTTATTAAATTTTAGAAATGGTAAACCGTCGCCTGAAAGATCTGACAACTATCAGTTCCCGGTCTATGGCGCGAATGGTATAATAGGTTTTGCTGAAACCTCTAATGCAGAAGAAAAGAGTATAATAATCGGAAGAGTTGGAAGCTTTTGTGGGGCAGTGTACTTTAATCTTGAAAATTCATACGTGACGGATAATGCCATCATCGGAGAACCAAACAGGGTCAAAACCTCAATGTTTTGTTTTCTTTTAGCTAAAAGTTTGAATTTGAACAATTATAGAGTTGGATCAGGTCAACCTTTATTAAATCAAGCAATATTGTCAGGCATAAAGATTGTCATTCCTTCAGAGAGCATTTTGAAAGTGTTTGAAAAAGTTACACTTTCTATATTTCAATTTAGCTTCCAGAAGCAGAAGGAAATCAATGTGCTGATTGAACTTCGGGATACTTTGTTACCTAAGTTGATGAAGGGGGAAATGAACATTCAAAAATAGATAGAATGGACGTAGAATTTTGGCAAAGAGTGCATAAGGTAAAAACAAATACTGAATGCGAATCTTTTAATGATGCACCGCAACCATCTGATTGGCGGCCGAAGATTGAACCCTGGCTTAGTGCAATTTTCCAAAGTGAGCATTTTTCAGTATTGATTGGATCTGGAATGACAACAGGATTATGCTACATGGCAGGTGTTGAAGCACAAGCAATGGGAAGACTTGAACTAGATGGAGTCTATTCCCAAATAATTGCAGAGGCTGCAAACGAGTCAGCATCAGCGATGGAAAGAGGGGAAGCAAACTTGGAGGACGATATCCGAGTTGCTTTAGAGCTGCTGCGAGGTTATCAAATACAAAAACACCACGACAGGGAACAGTTGAATGCCGAATTGGATCATAAATTAAATTCTTTCATCAAGAATATTCTTGCTACAGAACGTTCCTTTAAGGAGAAGCTTGGGTTAGCTACCGGAGAAGAACAGGCGAAAGCTTTAGTTGCATTTAAATACTTAAACTCATTTCTACTAAGTTTTTCAAGTAGAGCAGCCTCCCGGGAAAGATTGAACATCTTTACAACCAATTATGACAGATTTTTAGAATTTGGATGTGATGAAGCTGGAATAATTTTAATGGATCGTTTTAAGGGAAAACTGCAACCAATATTTAGAAACACCAAATTGGAGCTGGATTACCATTATAACCCGCCTGGAATTCGAGGCGAACCCAGGTATGTTGAAGGTGTAGCAAGGATTACAAAGCTACACGGATCCGTTGATTGGAAATTCGAAGATTATGGAAAGATTATACGGATGCTTTTACCATTCGGCGCGGCTGATACTCATCCTGAAATACCCCGAGAGGCGACTAAGCAAGCTGTTATTTATCCCAATTCAGCAAAAGATATAGAAACTGCATATTATCCCTATTCTGAACTTTTTAGAGATTTTTCTTCTTCTATTTGCCGACCGAATTCTGCCATTGTTACCTACGGCTATGGTTTCGGAGACTCTCACATTAATAGGATTATTGCTGATATGTTCACAATCCCTTCAACACATCTTGTGATTATAGCTTATGGTGATCCTGGGGATAAAATACAAAGGTTTTTAGCAGACAAGAATGAAGCACAATACACTTTGTTAATGGGACCACATTTTGGAGAACTAAAATCCCTCGTTGATTTCTATTTACCTAAATCTGCCATTGATAGGTTAACAATAAAAATGCGTGACCTCGTGAGCCGACGTGATAAACCTGGGGCAGTAAATTCCAGTTCGAACAACGAAACAACAAACAGTGATGAACCAGCTTCATGATTTTGACCAGCTTAGAAACCTAACTATTGGAATGGTGGACTATGTATCACCAGTAGAAATTAGAGTATTATTAGAGCCAGATGCACCACAAAATACCGCATTGAATAATGGAGTGCCTTCTCTTTTCCCTCGAATCAATGGTTATGTCCTAATACCAAATGAAATCGGAGCGGTAGTCGGAGTGATAAGTTGGATTGGAACAGAACACTCTAGTTATCCTAAAAGAAAGGGGTTTAAGGATTACGACTTAATAGATTTACCGTTTCCAACTAGGAAAATGATGATTAATCCAGTTGGCACACTCAAGACTATAGTGTCTGACAGCGAAAGTTTTCATCGACTTGAAAGAGGGGTCTATTCATTTCCATCGGTTGGAGATACCGTTATACTTCCAAAGCATGAACAACTTAGAGCAATAGTAGAAAATAGTGACAAAGGAGCTTTCGTAAGAATCGGAACAGCACCAATCGCTGGAGATGCAACTGTGACCATAAATCCTGATAGACTATTCGGTAGACACGTAGCCGTGCTAGGCAATACGGGCAGTGGTAAATCTTGTTCGGCTGCTGGCCTAATCAGATGGTCATTAGAAGAGGCAGAAAAACATAAAGCAGGAATAGGAAACCTAAATGGTCGATTTGTAATACTTGATCCTAATGGTGAATACTGTGATTGTTTCAGCGATTTAAACATTACAGTTAAGCGATTTAAGATTGAAATTTCTGAAAGGGAAGCTGGAATTTTTAAAAGCTTAAAAGTCCCGGGGTGGTTATGGAATAGCTTTGAATGGAGTTCCTTTTCCCAAGCATCTGCTAAGACACAAAAGCCAATTTTAAGACGAGCATTGAGGGAACTTAGAAATGGCTCAAAGACAGATACAGATACTACAGCCCTACAGTACAATCGATATGTAAAAAGTTGTGTGATTTCTTTAAAAAGTGATTTAAGAACAGGGTCTCGGGCCTTTTCTGAATGGCCCGGTAAAAACGATTTTGGAAAAAAGCTTCGGGCATATAAAGATAGTTTATTAGCATTCATCGGTAGAGTAGATGAACAACTTAGAAATCAAATAGAACAAGCAGCTTCGAATTTAGATGCAATCGCTCAATCAAGATATGCACCCTTCAACAATGGTCAAATTAATTATGAACCTTTTACTGTTGCACAAGTTTATTCAACAATTGAAACGGTCGAAACTTTACTTAGCGATACTACTCCTAATATAGAAGCGACTGATATTGACGAAGATTCTCCGGTTCCATTTGACCCTGAATTACTTCCGCAACATGTTGAAACATTGTCTGAGGAACAAGGAGTGCTTCAACATCTCGATTTTTTGATACTTCGAATCAAGACCCTTTTAGCTGATAAAAGGATGAAGAAAGTTGTAGGTAGGGATGATGATGTCACCCTTGAAAATTGGTTAAATGATTATCTGACGGGTATCACGATTATTGATTTATCACTTATTCCATCAGATGTAGTTCATTTGATTGTTTCAGTTATTTCTCGCATAATATTCGAAGCTGTACAGAGATATAGGCGACGAAACGAGAAGGTTCTTCCAACTGTACTTATGCTAGAGGAAGCTCATAACTTTATCAAGAAGACATTTTCAGCTCCTGAAGAACTGTCAACATCGGAAGTGTGCAGTCAAACGTTCGAAAAGATAGCAAAGGAAGGAAGGAAGTTTGGCTTAAGTCTACTTATCTCCTCTCAGCGACCCTCTGAATTATCTGATACAGTTCTCTCTCAGTGTAACACCTTTTTACTTCACAGGATAGTTAATGATCGAGACCAAGATTTGGTGAAGCGACTAGTGCCGGACAATATAGGGGGATTATTGAAAGAGTTACCTGTACTACCAACACAAAAAGCAATACTGTTAGGGTGGGCGTCACCTCTTCCTATGTTAGTTCAACTTCGCTCACTCACTAAAAGTCAAAGGCCGAAGTCTCAAGATCCTGATTTTTGGGATGTATGGACTGGTAAAGAAGAAAGGACAGCAAACTGGACAGAAATCGTTACCGATTGGACAGGAGAAGCGCAAAGTGCAGATAATGTTCAGACAGAAACAGCTACATCAAGTGAAACAAGTTCTTCTACTGATGAAGATAATCTACCCTTTTAATTCCTATTTCTACAACAATGAGCCTCCTTACCGAGGATGAACTTGAACAAATCGCGTAAGGGATTGCAGCGGATACCCCACAGCCGACGAAGGAGGCGAGGAGTAGCAGCGAAAAGCCCGACCCCTTTCCCGGCATTAAGCCGGGATGGGGACACGCCCTAAAAAGTTCCTTACTGCCTTGACATAAAACTAGCAATAAAAAACACCTATCGAAACTTGCTGCTATGAGTAATTTTCTTACCGAAGATGAAATAGAACAAATCGCCCTCGACCTTTTAAAAGATGATCTGGGATACGACACCGTCTTCGGTCCTGACCTGGTGGACTCGGATACTCCTGAACGCACACACGCCGAGGTGGTACTATCTTCCCGTCTGCAAGCCGCGATTGACCGCATCAACCCACATATACCTGCTGAGGCCAGGGAAGAGGCATTTAAAAAAGTACAGCGTGCCGCATCTATCGACGCACTTGCAAGCAATGAGGCGTTTCATGTAATGCTTACCGATGGCATTGATGTAAAATTTCGTGTCGCTACCGGTACCAGGAGCGATAAGGTTTGGCTGATTGATTACAACAATCCACACCAAAATAACTTTTTGGCAGTTAACCAGTTTACAGTTATCGAAAACCACGTTAATAAAAGAGCGGACCTTGTTTTGTTTATCAATGGTTTGCCCCTGATAGTAATAGAGCTCAAAAACGCTACCGACGAAAATGCTGACGTATACGCTGCGTACCAGCAGCTCCAAACGTATAAAAGCACCATTCCATTACTTTTTCAATACAATTGTTTTATGATCGCCAGCGATGGCTGGTTTGCAAAAGCAGGTACCATCAGCAGCGACTTTAGCCGCTTTATGGAGTGGAAGACCTCAGACGGAGAAAACATTGTAGACACCAATACGGAGGCGGAGATGGAACCGATGCTGAAAGGCATGTTGCGAAAAGAAAGCCTTTTAGACATCATCCGTTACTTCATTGGTTTTGAAAAGAGTAAGGAAAAGACGATAAAGAAGATTGCAGCCTACCACCAGTATTACGCGGTTAATAAAGCGATTGCTACAACAGTCAGAGCTTCAGGCAACCTGGGCGATAAAAGAGCAGGTGTTATCTGGCACACCCAGGGTTCGGGTAAGAGTTTAAGCATGGTGTTCTACACCGGTAAAATGGTCGTGGAGCCTGCAATGAATAATCCTACGATTGTCGTACTAACCGACCGCAACGACCTCGACGATCAGCTCTTCGGCACCTTTTGCGACTGCCAGCAGTTATTAAGACAGGAGCCAAAGCAGGCAACCAATCGCAAAAGCCTTCGCGACTTGTTAGCTGTTGCTTCCGGCGGTATTGTGTTTACCACCATTCAGAAGTTTCTGCCCGAGGAAAAGGGCGACAACTTTCCCATGCTCACCGACCGCAGAAACGTGGTTGTGGTAGCAGATGAAGCACACCGCAGCCAGTACGACTTTATTGATGGCTTTGCACGTAATATGCGCGATGCTTTGCCGAATGCATCTTTCATTGGCTTTACTGGTACCCCAATTGAAAAGCAGGATGCCAGCACCCAGGCCGTATTTGGCGATTACATAGACGTGTATGATATAGAGCAGGCGGTAAAAGACGGAGCCACCGTGCGCATTTACTACGAAAGCCGCCTCGCGAAGGTAAAGTTGAGCGAAGAAGAGAAGAAGATCATGGATCAGAAGGTGGAGGAGATAACCGAAGACGAAGAACTGACCGACAAACAAAAACGATTTGCCAAATGGGCCAGCAAGGAAGCGGTGGTAGGTAGTACTACCCGTTTGCAGCAGGTAGCCAAAGACATGGTTCAGCACTTCGACCAGCGGCTCAACGCAAGTAAAGGAAAAGCCATGTTTGTGGCGATGAGTCGCAGGATAGCAGTGGAACTGCACGATGAGATCGTTCATCTCAGACCAGACTGGTACAGCAAAGACGATGATAAAGGCGCAATTAAGGTGATCATGACCGGCAGCAGCAGTGACGGCCCAGAATGGGCTGAACACATCCGAAACAAAAAGAAACGAACCGACATTGGCAACCGGCTAAAAGATCCGGAAGATGAACTGAAGATTGTGATTGTACGTGATATGTGGTTGACAGGCTTCGATGCGCCTGTGCTGCACACGTTATACGTAGACAAGCCCATGAGCGGGCATAACCTGATGCAGGCTATTGCAAGGATCAACCGGGTATTTGGTGACAAGCAGGGTGGGCTGGTGGTTGATTACATCGGCATTGCACAAGACCTGAAGAAGGCATTGGCTACCTATACCGAAAGTAAAGGAAAAGGAAAGCTTACGCATGATATTGATGAAGCTGCAGCGAAGATGTTGGAAATATACGAGTTGGTCGCCGACTTGTTTGCCGGGTTCGACTACAAAGCATACTTCAACCAGACACCCAGGCAAAAAATGCAGTTTATTCTCGAGGCTGCGAACTTCATCTTAGGTCTCACCGAAGTGGATGAGTCGGGCAATGTTATCAGAAATGGAAAACAAAAATACAAAGATGCAGTTACACGTCTGTCGCAAGCTTTCGCACTGTCGGTCACCCATCCTGATGCGCTGCTAATAAGAGATGACCTTGCGTTCTTCCAGGCCATCAAAGCACGTATAGCAAAGTTCGACGAAAGCAAACGGAAGCGGAGTAACCAGGAGATAGAAACTGCATTACGGCAGATTGTGAATGACGCGATTATTTCGGAAGATGTGGTGGATGTATATGATGCTGCCGGCATCAAAAAGCCCGATATTTCTATTCTCGATGACAAGTTTCTAGCAAGCGTGAGAAACCTGCCCCAAAAGAACCTGGCCTTAGAATTACTCAAGCGTTTGCTCAACGATGAAGTAAAGAACAATTCGAAAAGCAATGTTTCTCAAGGTAAAAAGTTCTCTAAGTTACTTGAAGAAGCAGTTAAGCGTTACCAAAGCGGTCTTATTGAAGCTGCCCAAGTAATCGACGAGATGATAAGACTTGCTAAGGAAATGCGGGAGGCCGCAGAGCGTGGCGAAAAGCTAGACTTAAGGCAGGATGAACTAGCGTTCTATGATGCGCTTGCTGAGAATCCTACAGCTGAAACAATATTAGGGGATAAGACGTTACGCGCAATCGCACATGAATTGGTCGAGAGCGTCAGGCGAAATACCTCCATCGACTGGCAGCTAAAAGAAAGTGTTCAGGCAAAAATCCGCTCACTCATAAAACGTATACTCCGTAAATACAAATATCCACCAGACAATCCCGCTACAGGCGAGTACACTGTTTCAGTAAACAAGGTACTGACCCAGGCAGAGATGTTTGCGGATTATTGGAGTGGAGAGGCGGCGTGAGTTGGCTCCAAAACGTTTTTCTTTCACCAAACAACAATTCAACACATTATTCTCCAAAGAACACCAGATGAATAGAATTTTTATAGGTAAAATAAGTAAAACTTACCCCCAACAGTTCGAACAGAACTTTTACGCTGGAGGGAAAAGAAACAATTCGTGGTACGGAGGAATAGAAGTTGGTGATTACGTTTTTCCGGTTTACAATTCTTCTATCCAGAAGTTATGGAGAGTTAGGTATTTCTCAGAAGAACCAAACTCAATTGATCCGGAAGGTTCTGTTCAATTTGAACTGATAAAAGAATTCAAGGACCCGATACCCCTTACATCGATATTCGCCCGGTATAAGTACTTCGTCCTGGATTTAATTACAGTAAATAAGATTGCTAAATCTACGGCATCGGAGCGAACCGGATTTTACGAAATCCACTGTGATGAAAACTGCCCGGCTCCCCAACAAATAGATTTTGCCGACACTCGTAATATCTATATTGCCTTAGGCGATACTTACGGTGATTTAACTTATCGGGAACTTGATGTTCGAGTGCTAATCAGAGATAGGGAAAATTTGAAAATTCAAGAGATTGAGATATTTAAAGGTGCCGCCTTTGTTCCTTATGAAAGCCTGTTAAACTTATACAAACAGAAAAACAAAACAGATGAGTTTTACAGTTTAAAGGAACTTCTGGAATTTGCAATCTTTGACGGTGCATCAAAAAAGGAAAAGTTTCTAACTGCGGTAATTGAGGAAATTGAAAAGAACGGGTTCTTCTCCGTTAAAAGTCCAATTGGTTTGTACGACAATGTTCTCGTGGGTAGAAAAAGGACATTTCGACCTAAACCGGGCGTTCCAGACGGTCCAGGTGATCCGGACGATGATGGTGGTGACGATAATGGCTCAGGAACTTTCGACGATCCGGAGTTAACAAAAGACGAACTTGATGAATATAGCGACCTAGTAGCGTTATTAAAGTTTTCGCCGAACCTTATTCTGTACGGACCTCCAGGTACCGGTAAAACACATTCTGCACAGAAAACCATTGAGGCTTTTGAGTTCGACAGAACGAAAGTTATTAGGTCATTCAGACAGATCCAAGCCAATGGAAGGGCGACATTCGTCACTTTTCACCAGTCGTTTTCGTATGAGGAATTCGTAGAGGGCCTTCGACCCATGATAGATAGCGAAAATGACAAGGCGGAAAATGGCGAAGGAAGTAATCTGAAATATAAAGTCCAGTCTGGTATTTTGCTCGATGTGGCCAATCAGGCGGCAAGAAGTCAGTTAAAAACCGAACTAAAGGTTAGAGAGTTCGAAAAAATGAAGGATGACAATCGGATTTGGAAAATATCACTGGGTGAAAGAGGAAAAGACGAATCGGTTTACCAGTCCTGCATTCAAACAAATACTATTGCGATTGGTTGGCTTGATGATAGGAGCATAGCTGGATGGGATTACGAATCGATTTACAATGAATTGATTTCAACAAGAAAGAAGGAAAATCAAAACTCAACAAATAATGCCAATAGCGTTAACAACTTTCTAAATGAAATGAGTGAGGGTGATCTTGTGCTTGTCTTAGCAAACCAAACCTCTATTCGCGCGATCGGCATGGTTGACGGACCATATGAATGGAAAAACAACTTGATTGGAAAATCCGCTCATCGCCGCAAGGTAAAGTGGTTGAAGGTTTTTGGTACCCCGGTAAATATTGTAAAGTACAACGGCGGAAAAAAGCTGAGCCAGGTTACCCTCTATGAGCTAGCGAACATGAAGTTTCTCGACATCAAGGAACTGCTGGGAGCGGAGAATCCCGTGGCAAGCCCGGATAAGAACTCCGCGGAGCCTTATTTTTTAATTATTGATGAGATTAATAGGGGGAACATATCTAAGATTTTCGGTGAGCTTATTACTCTTGTGGAGAAAGACAAGAGGGATAAAATAAAAGTTCGTCTACCGTATTCTCAAAAAGAGTTCACGTTACCCGCCAACTTGTACCTGATTGGAACTATGAACACGTCAGATAGGAGTATTGCTGTTCTTGATACCGCCTTGCGTCGAAGATTCATCTTCAAAGAAATAGAACCAAATCCGGCCATAATCAAAAATGAAAGCCAGCTGGTCGCAGGTGATCTCGACTTGTCAACTCTGCTTGACGCAATTAACACTAAAATCAGCGTGAAACTTGATCGGGATCACCGTATAGGACAGTCATATTTTTTGGAAGTACTAACGCTCACCGAATTTAAAATCGTTTGGTACTACCAAATCATCCCATTGCTGATGGAGTACTTCTATAATGATGCAGAAAGTATAGCGGGAATTATAACAGAGTCTTTCATTGACAAGAGTACAGGCCGGGTAAAGATGATTGAATCCGACAACGAGTTTCAGGCAGCCCTATTAAAAATCAAGTAGTTGAACTCAGATATCATTACTGTATTTCAGGATTACAACAATGAAGTGCCGGGATTTAATGAGCACTTAGATAATCTCTATGCGTTAAGTGACATTATTGGTAAAGAGAATTTTTCGCTGCAAGCAAACGGCACGTTGCAGATAATGGACTATATCGGGTTTTTCCAAAGAGGGCACACGCGCATACAAATATTGCCAAAAATTTACGCGAAAAGTGTTGGGGTTGAATTGTCAGGAGCCGAACTAAATGACTCTTTAAATTTTGTTTATCGACTTTTATCCTGGAGTGGTTATTTGAGCCACAAAAAACTTCCTCCGCAGCTTCAAAGTTCCTCTGCATCGGACTTACTTGAAATATTTGTTGGCATTTTCATTACAGAGTTCCTCGATTTATTTAGTAAAAAAATTAATCGAAACTACATCCAGCAGGAGCATAATCAACAGTTCATCAAAGGCAGGATATTGTTCTCAGAAACGGCCAGGAAAAATCCCATCCTTAAACATCTTCATGTTGTACGATACGATGAGTACACGATTAATAATCCATTAAACCGGCTATTCAAAGCTCTTATCGTGATGTTGCTGACACGAACAACCGATAGTTATAACAAGCGGATGCTGGTAAGGGGTATCAACTATCTCGAAGAAGTTGATTTAAAGCCGCTAAGTACACTGATGTATAAAGCGATTAGGTTCGACCGCCTTAATGCCGACTTTGAACCGCTCTTCAATATGGCAAAGCTGTTTTTCCACAACTCACAGCCAGGCCTAAAGGATGGCAAAGAGAAAACGTTCAGCTTCCTTGTCCCTATTCACTTGCTATTCGAAACGTTTGTTGGGAAAGTCTTAGGTGAATTCTTCAACAATCGATGTGTAGTTTCTCACGGTGGTCCTCAGCTACATCTGGCTACCTGTAATAACGAAGGTGCCTTTCTTCTGAAGCCGGATTTTACCATACAAACACACGAGGGCATCACCATCATTCTCGACACCAAATTCAAATATCCATTTGATAAAAAGGGAGGAGTTGCAATAAGCAAGAGCGATCTATATCAGGTAACAGCATATGCATTACGATACAATTGCAAGCAACTGTATCTACTTTACCCGAAATTCATTGGGGTGGAAAATGAAGCGTCTCTGTTGGCCGAATACTTCATTGAGTCTGCGGCAGGACGGATAACTCTTAGCGTTATACAGATTGATGTAATGGAGAAAGATATCGAAAAGATTGGGGCAACTATAAAAACTCATTTTAATTTTCTTGATAAGGCTGCCATGATCTAGGAAAGCAGATTTAAATTAAATTGTAAGTTTCCGGAAGAAGAGTAGGGGCCAATTAGTAATGAACTCTCGTATTCTATTTAGTTTATTGAACAGACAAGTTGCGACTACCAGAGCTTTCAGTTTATTATTTAAGGTAGAAGGTTAGCTGGAATTTCATCAAATAAACAAAGGAGATTACTATTAATTGATATTAGGTCTCCTTTATTCACCTTACACTTGGTTGCTTTTGGGACTTTAGGTGGCCTATTGTATGCACTAATCCGGTTTTCATTTTTAAGCATGTGGTAATTTACGTTGATCCCACCATTTAAATTTACCAAGTGTCCTATTACTACATGACCATTATTTGACCTTAACAATGATTTGTGTACATCCCATACGGCTGCCTTTCCACTAAAGGCTTTGAGTTGAATGAATAGAATTTTGCTTTCGATCCCTATTATGACATCAAATCCAAAAGCATCAAAGTCCGATCTAGAAACAATTAGATCTTTTCCCTTTGCAGCTGCTTGCATATGAATATCTTTCAGAAAAGAATATTCAGCCATTTTCTCTTGATATCTACTTTTGCCTTCACTTTTGAAATAATCATAGGCGGCATTCATCATTAGTTCCCTTGTTTTGTTTGTAATTAAAGTAATTGCTGTGAAAATGTGTCAATTCCATCTTGCATCTCATCGATGCGGTCGCGGGCAAGCTGTTCGGGGTTTTGGTTGGGGGTGGTCATTAAGCTTTACAACTGGAATTCGTCTGGTGGTAATGTCCTTGATCCTTTACCTTCCAAACCTAAAGAAATTTCACATACCATCACCGGTAAAAACACGGGAAAAGCCGGGAAATTGCCAGTGCGCTACTTATGAATGTAGATTTTTCGTTGCTGTTTTCTTTTCAACAAATCCTCCCGGGTAGAAAGGACAGCAGGGAAGCCCGCCAGCAATCGTACACACACCGTGATTACGCGTTGTATCCCTTTTCCGTGTTCTATAAGATGCCGGAGGCGTTACCCTGCTTTAGCCGGTACTTTTGTGGCTTATGCGTGGTCCTTTCGATGATTGCTTTTGCCTCCAGGTCGAGCTTTATGGTTTCGGAATACCAGCCAATATTGTCTGTAAACTTACCGGTAAGTGACTCTGTCATTTCGTCCATGAGTTCGGTATGGGTGAGTTCCCGTTGGTGTAACACCTGCAGCATGGCCTGCTTTACCACGTCATATTTTTCGAGAGAAATGTTTTTCCCGCTTTTGCCTTGTGGATGTAGGGTAAGAATTTTCTCCGCTTTCATGGGTGATGTTTTTGTACGTAAAAAGTAAATGTAAAGAACTGGACTGCTTCCTGAACTACGAAGACCCAAAGGGATAAAGGGGCACGAGGAATAAGGGCAACCATGGCGCAAAGGTGCCTGAAGAACGATAGCCACGAAAAGGGGAAGGCACAAGAGAAATATAACCTTTATGCGTGAAATCAGTTGAACATTGAGCATTGAACATTCAATATCGTTCCGTTGAACCGTTTATTCAATTAATCTGCCCGCTAATACTTTGGGGTACAAGCCGGCCCGGATGAACCGGTTCGGATGTCCGCCCGGATGAACCCGGTTCGGACGGGGGAGCGCGACCCTCCAACGAATTGGGAGTACTGCGCAACCACTTACAGTTTCTAATCTCCTATTGTCTTAAGAACACATACCAGCCCTTCTTCGGGGTGCCCTTTGGGAAACCGAAAATATCTTCATTTGCGAGGAAATCCTGAACCCGGTTCAGGATGGTCGAGGCGTCACTAAATTATTGAGCATTTCTCCGGGTCTTATACGTGAGTACATCCTTGCTTAGTGTTGCTGTTGTGGCTCCTCTCCCGGCGTACTTATTCAGCCGCGTAAAGGGTTGCCGTACAAGTGTGCGACGCAAGAATTTTGACCAAAGTTCCATTGCCGGGTCTATAAAAAACTTCACCCTCCAACGAGCTGAACTTATAGGAGCAGCGCAAAAAAGATTTTACCGAAATTGGAGTTCATGCTACCTGCCGGGGTTGGTAGCGTAACTGCAATCTGCTCTTAGAAGTACGACTTACAATGGCTAAGATCTGAATAGTTAATGCTGTAGAGATGGAATGATCTTATTGCCTCACGAACGTTGTCGTTTGCGTCTCTCTACCAGACGACACTTTTATGGAGTACACCCCACTACTGAAAGCCTCGATGTCGATGGGCAGAAATGTTGTTCTTCCATTAGCAGAGAGTTTTATTTGTTTCACCAATCGTCCGGCCTGGTCACGCAGCTCGACCTGCAGGGAACCCTGAAGACCGGTTTGAACTTGTAAGGTGCTGGTTGCGGGGTTTGGAAAAACTTTCAACTGGACTGTTCCCCAGTTTTTCCGCACGCTGATCGTTTTACTGTAAACAGGTTTACCGCTCTTGTCTACCGCTTTAACCCGGTAATAGGTGACACTTGCATTTTGCTCTCCCGTAGTATAATTGTACACGGGGTTACTACTTGGGTTGGCATGAGCCGGCACTTTCCCGATTGTAGTATAGTTCCTGTTATCAGTGCTTTGCTCCACTTCATAATGGCTGTAGTTTTCGTCGTGCGCTGTCCTCCACTGCAACTGCACCCCGGTGGTCACTTCAGCAGCAGTAAATTGAAGAAAGGAAAGGGACAAAACACTTGCATCATTTTGATAAGCAACAAGCGCGAAATTGTTGTTGGTGCCGACAGCCGAGTATCCGCCCAGGTAGATCGTGTTCCCGCTGAGTGCCATGGTAAAACTTTCCTCGTGTCCCGTACCGATAGGGGTAGTGGCTTTGCCGTCTCCGTCAAATGTGCTGTCGAGGCTGCCATCCGGTTTATAACGGAACAGCGCGAAATCCAGGTTTCCCCCGGTACTGATAAAACCACCTACGAGTAGCTTTCCATCTTGCTGAACAGCTACCGAGGACGCTTTATCTGAAAAATTCAGGTGATTGGTCACCACTTTGCCATCACCATCAAAGGTGCTGTCGGGGGAACCATCGACATTGTAGCGTGCAATGGCAAAATCCTGGAAAGTAACGTTCGGGTAAATGGTGTATCCTACCGCTACAACCTTTCCGTCTGGCTGAATAGCAACAGCCTCTGCTATGTCTTCGCGATTATTAAAAGTAGTTTTAACGATCCCGGTTCCATTCCAGGAACTGTCAAGCGTGCCGTCTGGCTTGTAACGAACCAGGGCGAACCCTTCCATAAAAGGATCTGCGCTTCTTCCAGCAAGCATAAACTTGCCGTCAGCCTGGACGGCCATCGCAAATGCCATATCGGTTGAGCCAATATGGGTGGTTACTATTCCGTCTTCGCTGAAAGATGAGTCAAGTGAACCATTTGGGTTGTATCGCACAACGGCAAAGTCCCAAACGGTGCCGGGCATGGTAGAGTATCCTCCGACAAGAATTTTCCCGCCATTGAGAATATGCACCCCCCATCCTAAAGCAACCTGTAGTCCTGAAGGAGCGATGCTGGTCAGCACCTTGCCGTCGCCGTCAAACGTATTATCAAGCGAGCCATCCGGATTATAGCGAACCATCGAAATATCAGTTCGACCCTGACCGATACTGGATCGACCAACGACAACGATTTTGCCATCAGGCTGAACGGTTATATCGTGCGGTATATCCGAACCCGGCCCAATTGCCGTATATACCTTTCCATCTCCATCAAAGCTGCTGTCGAGGGTTCCATCGGGGTTGTAGCGGGCTACTGCAAAGTCTTCCGTTGTTCCGGCAAGTACATTGCCGGCCAAGAGGATCTTTCCATCCTTTTGAATAACCATTGCGTTATCTAAGACATTGCCACTTTGCCCCATATTGGTGACGACTTTCCCGCCATTTCCAAATGATGTTAGTAAGCTGCCGGGCTGACTAAAAGAAAGCAAGGTCAAAAAGCACAAGATGAAGGTTGAAATGAGTTTCATAAAGGTTGGATTATGGTGGTTTAGGAGAAATGACAAGGCTTAATGTAACAGGAGAGACGCTGGATAAAAACTTACTCAATCGGGGAGATTGCTTTGTTAAGATAGCTGGTCTGATTGAAGATTAAAAGCAAATGCCGGACTTTTTATTGCTTCCAATTTGCGTCTCATTCAAGGCATTGCTGCTGAATATTTTGACACGACATAACCTTTGAGTGCTCCAACGTTGCAGGAGAATGCCTGGTTGAAATAAGGATGATCACGAAGGAAATTTGCAAACCTCGATGTTGTTGTTGTGGGGAAGGGAGTCTTTACCTAAACACCTTCGAGCCGGATAACGCACGAGATGCAAAACGTTCTCATATAGTCGTAGGGGTCAGGGCGATTCATCAACACGATACGCCATTGGATACTTACTAAAAAGACTTTTTAGACACGATGATAAGCGAGTAAATCAACATGTAATAGTCGTCATTCGTTAGTTAGCTTCATGCGTATGCGAACATGAAGCCGGTCGCAAACCCTTCAAGGAACAACTGCCATTCACCACAGTACTACAAAAGCTTAATCGAAGAACTCCGCCGAGAACATCCGCCCGGATGACTCCGTTCGGACGGGCCTGTCCGACTGCGCAGCAGGCGGAGGCTGTTATTGTTCTTCCCCAACGCTTTGGGGATCTTTTTTGCCCTCCTGATTGCCTGCCCCGCCAGAAGGGTAGAGGTTAGCTGGCGGGGGACAAGCCCGTCCGACTGGCGCAGCCGGGCGGGCAAAAAGGAAGAGAGAATATCATGAGATCGGAAACGTAATGGAACAACGAATTTATTTGCGAGCAAAGGTTGCCTGCCCGCCATGAGGTGGAGGTTAGATGGCGGAGGGACAGGACCCTCCGACTGGCGCAGCCGGGCGCGCAAAAAGGAAGAGAAAATATGATTTGTTCAGAGACGTGATACAAGAACGATGCTATTTGCGAGCAAAACGGGTTCAGGAAACAACGTTTGTTTACCACAGTTTAGTGTTAACCCAAAACAATGCTTTATGCCTAATTAATTCTATCGATTCCATTCCCGTTCGGGTACCCTTCAAACACCCCGAACAACCTTGGTTCTTAGCACTCGGATACCGTTTCATAATATTACGAAATAGGTTGCGGCGCGCACCCCAGTACACGAGTGCGACCCGCCAACTCTGTTGGGGGCACGGCGCAACGGCTGCCTCATAGTACCACTTCCGCTGGTCCCCAAAAATGCTAAACTAATTTCTGCTCCAAAGCCGCTTTCCATTGCACAAAGCCTTTTTTCGGATCGTTATAGTCGTGGATAACCCGGCTCAGGTTGAGCTGTTCTTTGCGGAGGTAGTCCTGTTTGCCCGTTCTTTTTATTTCCTGCAGTATTGCCTCAATTTCGGTTAAGCCGTTTCGTAAAGCGCCGATGCTTTTTTCGAAATGCCAGATGTAGGTAGCTTCTGCTGTGTTCAGCGTTTCCCAAACCATATGGTATTGGGTATCGCCCTGCAGCAGGAATAAAAACGAAAATGGCTCAAGTATAAAGCGGACTTTAAGGATGGAGGACAGGTGTTGAGACGAGAGGTATTGTAGGTGATCGTAGTGCTTTGAGCCTTTGATACTGAGTAAGTCATTGATCAACGCCTGGTCGGAAGGATAGAGGCCGGCGGCGTCAACGGCGTGCCTGCCAATGATGTTCCCGGCAGTATATAAAAGAGGTAAATCCTGGCGCACTTTGGGCGAAAATACCTCGCGTTTAACAAACTCGAAGCGTACACTTTCGATTAAGCTTTGATCTATTTTGTCGATATCGTCGGAAGAGGCTCGGGTGGATATGATTTCCGTTTCATGGTAGCGTATGTTTATCGTAACGGTAACAAGTTTCTTTTTAAAGACATTGGCAAAATATTGTTTGATCGCTTCGAACTCCTCGCGCACGTTTGGATTCGCTATGGTAAACTTTACCTCCTTTTGCAATTCTTCGATAAAGATCGCGAACGATACCTGGGCACTTTGAAAGGAAAGCGCATCAAACGGTACTTTCATTGTTTTTATCAGCACCCGTTCAACCTTCGGTAGTGTTGTTATCACTTCAGGAGGTGCTAACTCCGCTTTACGGTTAATTGCCGGACTGTACCGGGCAGGTTGTTCCCGAACGGTATACGCGGGTTGTTTCTTCAGTTCGATACCTTTCAACAATTGGATGGTATCAAGGGTTCTGAACCGTATGGATTTGATATCCATAAATTGAAGTAAGGCTTGTTCTGTTGAAGCCGTTTGCGGCTGTACATGATAATTCAGCACTTCACAAACAACGATTCCATTGTCTTCGGCGTAGTCCAGTACCCGAACTCTCCAGGCAACATCTTCTTTAAATCGTTCCGCTTCAATTGGCAGGTCAATTCAAGCTATCGGCAGGGGATAAGACCCGGAGTTGATGTATACTTTGTCGTCGTTGAAAGTTAAGGTTAACTCATCGAAGCGTTTCAGTTGTCCGGTCCCGAGCAACGTTTGGTAATGCCGGTTCCGTTGCTTAAATAAGTCTTCCAAATAGTCGATATATATATCACGATAGTCATAAAGAACCGGGCAGGTCGCACCGCGTTGTACCCGGCCAAGGTATTGGATCAGCTTGTCTTCAAAAGCAAAAGGGTAGGCCAGCACGAGGCAGTCCAGATCTGCGATGTCGGCGCCTTCGCCAATGAATTGCCCGGTGGTGATGATGACCTGAAAATTGCCACTGGTTACCTGTTGCAACAAGAGCTTTCTTGAAGCTTCGTTATCCTCCCCTGAAATGCAAATGACTTCGAAGCTGGTTTTTAAGTATTGATAAAGTACCCCGATATGTGCCTTACGTTCTGTCAACACCAGCACTTTCCTGCCTGCGCGAACTTCGGTTTTGATATCGTCAACAATCAACCCGTTTCGTGCGCTGTCGTGCACAAGAACCTGTGAAAGCAGCTCTGGTTGGTCGGTTTTGTAATCGAATGGAACAAACAGGTTGGTTTCCCTGATTACCACAACGAGTTGCTGCGCATTGTGTGTGCCCGGCAATGTTGGCCTCACCTGGTGTAAAACTTCGCCAATAAACGTAAAGATCAATCGTTCATCGTTGTTTTTACGTATCGGCGTAGCGGTTAAACCGTAAAAGTAATAGCAATGAAAACGGTTGATCACCTGCCGGAAAGTTTTCGCGGGCACATGATGGCATTCATCCACGATGATGGTGCCGAAGGACTTGTAAAGTGCGTCCGAACTCGAGGCTGCGAGCGTTTGGATCATTGCCACCGTAACCTGTGTTCCGATCTTTTGTTCGCAGCCGGCTATTTTTCCAATGTGGGCCTCCGCTATACCCAGAAACGATTGAATACGTTCAATCCATTGCTCAAACAACTGTTTACGATGTACAATAATCAATGCCGGTTGTTGCCGCTGCGCCACTATGGCGAGGGCTATGATGGTCTTACCTGAGCCTGGGGGTGCTACAATAACACCCATGTCTTTTTTAGCCGTTACTTCCACCGCATGCTGCTGGTAATCGTATAGGGTGCCCTTAAAAGAAAACCGGATTTCGGATGATTTAATACGTTGGTCATTTAACCGGTAGCTTATGTTATGGTCTCTACAGTAACTGAGCAACCTGCCAATAAAACCTCTTGGCAGCATGATCCAATCGCGTTGTTCATTCAATATTTTTATGGTAAGGTGCTATGCCCCACGTGCTTTTGCCAAGCCGCTTCTTAATGACATATTCAGCGTTAACGAAGTTCAGGCTTTCCCGAACGAACTGCACGATGGATGGAGTTAACTGGCGGCGCCGTAATTTGATCTCATTCGACAGGTCGATCTCAAGGGTATTAGTTACAGCGGAACTTTGCTTTACATCAGCATCCGGGTCTGGGAGCATTGCATGGAATAACTTTTCTAAATGTTCGATTGGTACGCGTTTGATCGACGCTACTACATTCCATTGATCGGGATACATGACCATGGTAGCCGGATCAATAAAACCTGTATTCCCTACAGCCAGTGCTTTGTGCTGCAATGGCAACGCTATGAGGTTACCGAGGCCCTTGCCTGAATGCGCGTCCTGGTTGGGAAATAGCCTGTCGTAATTGGAGTTTTTGTCGAACGGCGAGATGATACCTGATATTTCGAGCAGGTGTAGTAAAAGTTTACGGCTTTTCCGTGCGGGATAGGGCTGATCAAAAAATACCCATACATGGCCACCTTTTCCGCTCCTTGAGCGCTCGAGGTATGCCGGTAAGTCGTGAGCAGAACAGGCGTCGAGGAATGTACGGCATTCGTCCTCCCAGGATTTTTTTGCCGCGCTTGTTTCATCAAAGTCAGCAACGATAAACCAGGAAGTATTGTCTGTTAGCAGGGGATAGACCCCGATGGTTTCTTTACCAATGAGATGATTGACAATCCTGGTGTCGGTTAGTGCTGCATATCGTTTATCGCGAAAGTTTTCAGCGAACCTCCCGAGGCTTTGTGTGTGGCAAACTGGTTCCAATCCATGTCGTACGCTGGCATATAGCCGCTCTTTCCATTCTTCTCCCACCTGATGGCAAATACATCTTTCCGGCCGCGGAAAAGTGACTTAAACAGTTGTATTTGTTCGGGAGAATAATTATCCATGATTTCGTGCGGGTGCTTGGTAAATCCAACAAAATGATGGCTAAAGTAAGTTCTTGTGTAATATGAGGCAGTGTGGTGTCAGACTGGTATTGTCGGGGCGTGTCGCCATCCCGCCTGCGGACGGGAAGGGGACGGGCTGCGGGGTATTCCCGTCAGACTGGCGTCAGCCGTGCGGGCGCTCTAATCCCCGTCCGACAGATCATCCGGGCGGACCTCACGCACACCACATTTCAGCGTTGGCACAATACTAAGCGCCTTTTCCCTTGTGCCTCAATATAAATTGCTTTGGTGTTAACACCGGTAGCTGAACAGTAGCCTTTATATAGTCTTTGATGTTAGCCGTAATAAAATAATCAATGCCTTTTACTTCGAGAGCCGTGTGATATTGAACAGCATCCTCCAGGTCCTTAAATCCGGCACGTAAGGCCTGACGGAAAGCAGCATTTGAAGTATTCACCAGTTGGGTATAGGTAAGCGTAAGCTCCATCAAGTCAATTATTTCACCTGCTGTAAGATTTTGCTTTTGTAATGCGTAAATCGTATTTACCAGATTATTTGCTGACGTAAACAGGGTGATCTGTTCAAGTGCGGCTGATTGTAATACGGCTTCTGCATCTTTCCAATCTGCTGTTCGTTCAAGATATGCATCCAGGAAAACATTGGTGTCAATGAACACTTTATATGCCATATTTATCGGTTAGGCGTTCTTCTTTTGTTTTTTTCCAGTCTATCTTAGGATGGGTAATTTTTCCATTGATGATGTTTTTAATCTTGTCAACCGCTGTTTTGTCAGCCGCATCTTTTTCAGGTAATGAACCGATAAATTCTTCAATCATCTTACTTACACTTTTGCCTCTGGTTTGAGCAATCCGTTTTGCTTTTTTTACAACTTCCTTATTAATACTTAAAGTAAGTTTGGTAGTCATGATAATAAATTTACTACAAGTTACGTATGTTTTAGAATTACACGTACAAGCCCCGGGGGGTCACTTGGTTCGAAGATGATGTTTGGCTTTTCTTCATACCCTGCTGCGTCGGAATAGGTGGGCGGGTAAAAAAAGAAGAAGAGTCGCTATCGATGCGCAGCCGTAATGTTGTTTTGGGATCGCAAGAAGCTTGCATTGTTTTGCGTTCCCGAACCTCAAGGCCAATGTTTTGCCAAGGGATCTGTCACCCACGAGTTGCGAATCAGGATCACGTAAAAGTATTTAGGGGCACAGCTATAAGAATTTGTTTCCGAATCTCATCTAGCCCGGTAACCCCATCAGGGATCTACCGCTCTTCACCACATTAATCCAAATGCCAACCCAAGGAACACCGCCGCAACGGCCCGCCCGGATGACTCCGGTCTGACGGGCCCGCCCGAGTGCGCAGCAGGCGGGCAAAAAGGAAGAGAAAACATAATTGGTACAAGAAATGCCATCCACAGCGGGATCATGCTAGAAGCACTAATTGGAATTTTAGGACGCACAAGAGGTCGCGAAATAGAAAATGATTGCTCTTGTTTCCGACTTGAAGTGGTTCTAAGAACCCGATCTATCCGTGTTCGGGGTGCCCTGCGGAACACCCCGAACAAAATTCAATCTCTGCTTTGGATTTGTTCCTGAACCCTCATTCTGTTCGTGAATCCTTCAGGGAACCGCCGCACTTCACCACAGTACTACAAAAGCTTAATCAGGGAACCTCGCCGAGAACACCCGTCCGGATGACTCCGTTCGGACGGGCCCGTCCGACTGCGCAGCAGGCGGAGGCTGTTATTGTTCTTCCCCAACGCTTTGGGGATCTTTTTTGCCTTCCTGATTGCCTGCCCCGCCACGAGGGTAGAGGTTAGCCGGCGGGGGACAAGCCCCCGTCCGAACCCGGGTTCATCCGGGCGGGCGTCCGACTGGCGCAGCCGGGCGGGCAAAAAGGAAGAGAAAATATCATTAGATCTGAAACGTGATCCGAGTACGAATTTATTTGCGAGCAAAGGTTGCCTGCCCGCCATGAGGTGGAGGTTAGATGGCGGAGGGACAGGACCCTCCGACTGCGCAGCCGAGCGGCGCCTGGCCGGATGAATCCGGTTCAGACGGCCAAAAAGGAAGAGAAAATATGATTTGTTCAGAGACGTGATACAAGAACGATTCTATTTGCGAGCAAAATGCCTTCAGGGAACACCTGCCCTTCACCACAGCACCAGAAAAGCTCACTGAGGGAACGCTCTGCCGCCCTAATGATCATGGAGTACATCAAAAAAAAATCGCTTTGATTTCAGTTTAGTGAAACCGGTTTTTTTCATAAGGAAAGGAACAAGGGTTGCTGCATGTTAACGATTGTGCTATTCCCCCGACTAGCCGACTTACAGTTGCTTGCATTTGCCAGCCAATAGCCGTATCTTAAAGAGAAAATGCTATGGCCAGAGCTTTCTGCCTTCTAATAATAGTGGCTGCATGCAGCTATACTATTCCAGCCGGGAAACCTGATCTTCAAATGGCGGGTGCTTACCGTATGTTGACCCAGGTGTTTACCCGTGGGGAGCAAGACACCTCGTATGATGCCGCAAAGCAATTGAAAATCTATACGCCGCAGCATATGATGTACGCGAACATCTTGCCCGGAGGGGCTGACACCTTTTCCTCTTTTGGCGTGGGACGCTATTCGATAAAGGATGGGAAAGTTATTGAAGACATCTTCTACAGCGGCTCGGATACAAGTGTCAACAGTACTACCAGGTCGTACACCCTTGACATTACCAAATCCGCTAAAGGATATAAACAGGTGATCGACGCTATTGGAACCTCAAATGGACAGAAGTTGAAATTGACAGAGACCTATGAACAGATTGGTTCAGCACAAAAATCACCTGTCGATGGTACATGGAAACTCGTGAAGGTGTATTCGGTTAGTGGAAAGGACACCACCGACAGTAAGGTCACACAATACAAGACCTATTATGCCGGTCATTTTATATGGGGTCGCACCGCGCTGAACGACGCGGGTAAAAATGAAACGGCAGTTGGCTTCGGATCGTTTGAAATGAATGGACAGCAGAAATTGAGAGAGACTGTCTTTGCCTCCACCTATTCCGTCTTAAACGGACAAACAGTAGCAATTGATATCAAAATGAATGGCACCGACAGCTATATACAAAGCTTTAATGTTTCAGATAATGAGGTACATACTGAGGTGTATAGCCGGCTGAAATAGCCCCGATTAGTTTGATCGAAATTGCTGACCGGAAGAGCCTGAAACGGGTTCAGGATTAACGGCAACTTGAACACTTTTAACACCCTCCAAATCAATGTGCTGCCCGGGGATCCTGAACCCACACAGTTTGGGGATCAGGATGACGGTTCGTTGTTTCACATCGCGATCACCCTCCAATAGCAATTTTTGCCACGGAATCCTGATCCCCTACGTAGTTGGGGACAGGCCGACGGTGCGGAGTTGGGAGGATGTTCTTTCTTTCAGAACGGGATGTTATGCCAGCGGATCCTGAACTGAATTCAGGATGACGATTCTTTGCTTCTCATGACGATGGTCTTCCAATAGCTATGTTTTGCCGTGCTTTGTCTCCAAACATTGTCCCGGTCGTAAATCCTTCAATGAACCACTGCTCTTCACCACAGTACCACAGAAGTCAAATCAGAGAACCCTGCCAGGAATGAGCTGTTATCATTCTCCCAAACGATGTTGGGGATCTTTTTTGCCTTCCTGTTGCCTGCCCCGCCTTGGGCGTTGAGGTTAGCTGGCGGGGGACAAGCAAAAAGGAAGAGAGAATGTTCTTAGCTCGGAAGCGTTTTACGAGTACGAATTGAGGTGCAAGTATATTAATTGCGGCACGCACCCCAGTACAAGAGTGCGACCCGCCAACTCTGTTGGGGGCACGGCGCAACGATTTACAATTGAAATACCCAAGCCGGGTCCATAAGAATCAATTACAAAACGACATGTAATTCAGAGTGTTGATTCATATCCATTAAAGTTCTTTTAACGGCTCGTACGTGCGTATTCGTAAGCTTTCAAATAAAACAAAAACGGCCCGCAGCATTCTGCGGACCGTTACTATATAAAACAGGATATCGGTAATCTTACTGCACCACAACCTGCACCTGCTCACCTCCAGCTTTCAGCATATAAACACCCGCACCCAGCTGCTTATCTAATTTGAGGCGAACAAGCCCGTTTTGAACATTCATCAACTTACTGAGTACAACCACCCCTGCAGCATTGTACATGGTTATTTGCTGCTGCCGCACGTCCGAACGCCCCAGGTCAATGTTGAGCTCCGAACGAACAGGATTGGGAAACACCCTTATCGCCGCCTTACGACCACTCACGGTAACAGAACGGATACCCAAAGACCTTTCCATCCCATCCGCATCCACCTGTATAAGGCGATAATAGTTTATCCCCTCCACCGGCTTCAGGTCGGTATAAGCATAGTGTAATCGAACACTCGAATTACCATTGCCTGCCAGTGTAGCGATGGTGCTGTAGGTTATGCCATCAGTACTTCTTTCGAGCCGGTATTGCTTATTCTTAATTTCTGATGTCGTACTCCAACTGATCCGGACGGCTTTCGCCGGGGTTACAGTCGCTTGGTAACTCACCAGGTTTACCGGCAACGCAAGACAATTGGCGGCATTGTCGCCCTTACCACTTACCGGGGTACTAAAAGTGGTGATCAGCACTTTGTCCAGTTGTACGTTTCCTTCCCGGAAGCCAAAAGCCAGGGTATGATTCCCCACGCTCAGCGGTACACTCCTTAAGGTAACCCATTGCCAGCCACCGGTGCCGCCCACTTCGCGTACACTAGCGTCGTCGATATAGTAGGTATTGGCCACTTGCCCCATATCGAATAAAAAGGTCGTGGACGTTATAGACGCCGTAAAGGTCCACGTAACCTGCTGCCAAGTGGTGCCAATCGTTTGATCGCCCTGGTATTGAGCACTGGTGGGACCGGTAGAAAGCCGGATGGAACCCCCGGGGTTCAGCGCCTTCACCCAATAGCTCACCTGGTATTGTTTACCGATGGTCGTCGGGAACGCTACGCTCGACACCTGCACCCGCCATTGGTTGCCCGGCTGTGCCGTTGGGTTCACCACCTTCATGGCCCCGGTGCCGGTGCGAACTTCATCTGCAACCATCGTGGCCGTTACAGTAGCACCACCCTGTGCGTTCGCCGTGGCCCACCCCGTAAGTCCATTATCAAATCCGCCATTCGGCAACAACAGGCTGCTCACCATCTGATAAGCGCCCGTATCCAGTTTCATCCAGTAGCTATATTCCTCGCCTGCCGGTGCATAGATGCGCGTAAGCAGGTTGTAGGAGGCCGCACTATCGATGCTGAAGGGCATGGTCAGGTAGGCGGAGTCCCCCTGGGGCGGTGTAGCCGTACTACTGCGCCCGCTTTTCACCCCAACGTATCTGCCGTTGGATGCTGCCGTGTCGGAAACCAAATTCCAGCTGGAACCGATGGTTGCACACTCGGCCTCCAGCCAGATCTTTCTGCCGGGGGGAGGAGGTAATACCGGGTTGCCGGTTCCCCACCACTGTGTCCAGCGGCGGTAATCTACCGCTGGGAAAGGATGCACCAGTATACTATCAGTATTCACCCCGCTGATACCCGCCATAAATTTGTCAACAAACGCCTGCACAGCTGGTATCTGGGTTCCGGGTATCTGACAATGGCCATGCCCGCCATCCACGTAAAAACCAAAGCGGTCGCCAATGCCAAGCGTATCGTAGATCTGCCTGGCGGCACGTGCGGTAATATATGCCGCCTGGTTCGACAGCCAGGTAAAGTCGGTATTTGCGGTCACCAATAGGGCGCGCGGGGCAATCATGGCCATCAGCTCATGATGGTCGTGCGGCAGTTTGTAAACATTGTCGCCGGAGAACAAGGCCATACTATCCCTGAACCAGCGATAATCGGTATTGTCAATTTTTTCTACGGTTCCATTTGGCTCAACCTCATGCGACACCCGCCATGATGGTGCGCCCCCGCCGCCCGACTCCTGGGCAATGGTGAGTGCAATACGTTCGTCGAATGCTCCTGCAAACAGGGCCATTTTGCCCGCATAAGAACAGCCGGTAACGCCAATCCGCTGCATGTTCACAGGAAAAGCTGCCTGCACCAGTTCCAGTCCGTCGATAATACGGCTAACCCCCCACGACCATGCGGCATATTGGCCGGAGTTAGAAAGGTTGTATTCAGGGTATAAACGGAAAAACGGGTCGGTTATCTGGGGGTTGCCATAGGTGGTAACATTGTTTGCGTTGAATCGGATCCTGGCAATGCCGCGACGCGCAAAAACGGAGTCGGGAACACTACCAGACTGGGTATTCATTCCAATTAGGGCAGGAAAGCGGCCATTCCCTGCAGGCCGAAGTACCTGCGACATTAAGGTAAGCGATTGTCCGTTCCGGGTCACCACTACCCGCAGCGTATCGGGGGCACCAGTTGCACCGGTAGTATAGCTGGCGGTAACGCTCTCCGGCTTTGGCGGTTTGGTTCCGATTTCGTAATGTTCAATCTCCTTCATGATTTCGTTGCGGCGGCACTCCCAATCGGTGAAACGGGTAGAGCGCCCGCTGCCGTTCGACCACATAAACGGGTCGGGCAGGGGTTGGATCACCGGCAACTGGCTGATGTGCGGTAAAGGTGGGGGTGCGCACGACGAGCCCGTATTTTCTACCCCGTAAACGAGTGGAATCTGTGCACTCAGGCCGGTGCAAATGCAGCCAAGCAGGAGCGTAGCAAGCGTAAATTTCGATTTCATATGCAATGGTTAATGGATGATGTTTTAAAAAAATATTGGAAACCGTAAACTGCCCGATACTGGGTTATCGCAGGAAGGATGGATTGGATTATTTGGGCGTATCCCCAAGCCTGCCCCGTTGAAGCCGGGGCTGGGCAAGGGGTCGGGCTTTCCCCGTCCGAATGGCTTCAGCCGGGCGGACGTTCCTATCCCTTACGCAATCGTTCCTGCACAGCTAAATAATCGGTGCTGACCATTACGGCGCATCAACCTGGTAAAGCCAACAAAATTTAGAAGGGGTTTGGGAGAGATTTCTGACGATTACGCTTGTCAAATAAACAACCAAGAACATAGATTTCCGGCGGGTTTTGCCGTCGGCGTCTTTGTGGTATTTGGAATAAAAGCATAGCAGTCGTTTTCGTTTGAGTGAGTAAATTAAACCAAAATGCGAATATTGCAACCGATTGCAGAAAAATTTCTTTTCGGGTTGATTAGTTGATTTTACTGCATCAGTCGGCTAATCCGCCGCGAAAATGCCCGGCAACATTTAGCTTTCTTGAAAACAATACTCCTGGATATTAAGAGCTTGGAAACGTTGACTACAGACCTGAATACTGGTTAATACGCTTTATCGTGGCAGGAGATAGCCATTCCAGCCTTTTGAGGATGGCAACTGCTGTGGGGCAAACATCATCGTGACTGGTAGCCGAAACCGGTTGCATTGCAGGTAAAGCCGGAGTTAAAAATTATGAGTTATGACTTAAGAGTGGGTTCTGGTGTCAGGAGAGATAAAAAGGTTTTCTTTTTTGGTTGCTATGATCGTTGTTTTGTTCAAAAAATGCGATTGATCGTGTCTTCTATTTTTTGAAATCACCCATTTAAAGAAGGATAGGTAAAGTTAGAGCGGCATCAACTTGTCTGTAGATGCTATGTGTATTTCCTATGTTTCTATGATCCTATGCGGTGGTGATCGTTAACATCAAAAAGCACTGCCAACCCGTAAAACGTCTTTGTGTACCACATAGACACATCGTCCAAATAGTAGGAACACATAGCAGCGATGTTAATTGCAGTGATCAGAAAAGATAATGATTAATGAAACTTGATTGGTTGGTCGTCTTCCCTTGTATAAGATGGTCATTCGCTATTGCTTAACCCGACACAGGAAGCATCGGCAATAACGTAGTTTAGATCGTTCGATTACGCTTTCCTGAATCACCAACCCACTCATAACTCCTAATGCTTAACTCATAACTTTCCTCACCTCTCATCGAACCCACTCATAACTCCTAACTTTTAACTCAGAACTCTCTCTTTCCTCTCATCGAACCCACTCATAACTCATAATTCTTAACCCATAACTTTTCCTCACCTCCCATGGTTCGATTACGCTCTCCCGACCCACAAATACACTCATAATTCATAATTCTCAACTCATAACTCCATTCAACATTCAACATAATTCCTACCCCTCCCGCTCCAGCCGAAAGTGCAACAACTCCCGCTCCACTTCTGCTTTCAGCTCTTTCTCCGAAGGCAGGTACAGTTTGTATTTGGACGCAAACAATTGCTTGCTGTCTTTTAGCACGGAGTATTTTACCACAGTTTCATTTTTCTCCGAGCAAAGGATAATCCCAATGGTAGGGTTGTCCGTTTCTCCCTTAATGTGTTCTTCGAACCAGCGCACATAAAGGTCCATCTGCCCGATGTCCTGGTGGCTGAGCTTTCCCAGTTTCAGGTCGATCAGGATGAAGCACTTCAGGATATAGTTGTAAAATACCAGGTCGACATAAAAGTGGTCGTCTCCGGCGGAGATACGCTTTTGTTGGGCGACAAAAGAGAAGCCTTTACCGAGCTCAAGCAGGAAGTGTTGGAGCTTTAAGATGACTGCATTTTCGAGGTCTTTCTCCAGGAACCCGCTTCCGGATGGCAGGTCAAGAAACTCCAGCACATACGGATCCTTGATAAAGTCTTCGGGAACGGCCGCAAGTTCACCCGTGACGTTATGGGCCTCGTCGCTCACCCCCTTGCTGTTTTTAGAAGAAACGATCCGTTCGTAATAAAAGGTGTTGATCTGTCTTTCAAGCGCACGGGTGCTCCAGTTTTGTGCTATTGCTTCCCGCATGTAGTACTTACGGGCGGATTCATTTTCAACCTTCAACAGCAGGCGATAGTGCGTCCACGATAATTCGTCACGCAGCGCGTGACCTTTTTCCAGGCCGTGCCCGGATCCGTCACGCGCTGCGTGACTTTTCTCCACTGGCGGAAACACCAGGTAAAACTGCCGGCAGTATTTCAGGTTCGTTTCGGTGAACCCTTTCCCGAATTCAGCGGTAAGTTTTTTCGACAACTGTTTTAGTGTACCTGTTCCATATGTCGCTTTCACGTCGCCTGACTGCTCGTGTTCTACAATACGCCGCCCGATGTTCCAATAGGCAACCACCATGGAAAAGTTTACCGCACGGTAGGCCGTTGTCCGGGCCTGCTCAATAATGGACCTGATTTCATCATAAAGCATTTGCTCGTTGACATCGTTCATATGCATCTGTTTTATCGCATCACCTGCGTCTTCCAATATTAGGGAAAATGGTTGATCAGTGATCGTTGATAGGTTGATCAGTTGATTGGTTGATAAGTTGATAGTTTGAGAAGTTGATAAGTTGACTGGGGAATTCCGATGCCAAAACGAGGGGTTGTTTTGCTAGTAGGGAAGGTGCAGTGCCAGGCAGATGCTATCGATGCTAAAACAGGGGATTGCTTCGCTGCGCTCGCAATGACGGTGCAGCATGCTGGGCTCGCAAGGAAGGTGCAGTGCCAGGCAGATGCTATCGATGCTAAAACAGGGGATTGCTTCGCTGCGCTCGCAATGACGGTGTAGTATGCTGCTCGCGCAATGACGAAGGATGCAGGGTATTTCATTCATCATTACCAAGGGATTGCTTCGCTGCGCTCGCAATGACGGTCAGTGCCAGGCAGATACTAACGATGCCAAAACAAGGGATTGCTTCGCTGCGCTCGCAATGACGGTCAGCTTGCTGCGCGCAGGGAAGGTGCAGTGCCAGGCAGATGCTAACAATGCCAAAACATGGGATTGCTTCGCTGCGCTCGCAATGACGAACAGGATGCTGCGCGCAAGGAAGGTGCAGTGCCAGGCAGATGCTAACGATGCCAAAACATGGGATTGCTTCGCTGCGCTCGCAATGACGAACAGGATGCTGCGCGCAATGACGGTGCAGTGCCAGGCAGATACTAACGATGCCAAGACAAGGGATTGCTTCGCTGCGCTCGCAATGACGGTCAGCTTGCTGCGCTCGCAATGACGAAGGATGCAGGGTATTTCATTCATCATTACCAATGGATTGCTTCGCTGCGCTCGCAATGACGGTCAGTGCCAGGCAGATGCTATCGATGCTAAAACAGGGGATTGCTTCGCTGCGCTCGCAATGACGGTCAGCTTGCTGCGCGCAGGGAAGGTGCAGTGCCAGGCAGATGGTAACGATGCCAAAACCTGGGATTGCTTTGCTGCGCGCGCAATGACGGTTGTGCCAGGCAGATGCTATCGATGCCAAAACAAAGGATTGCTTCGTGCCTTGCAATGACGATCCATTCATAGTTCATCATTCATAGTTCATCGTTATTACCCCTGATTATAATATATTTAATGCCCAATTGATAAGCTCCACCTGACACCCCAAATCTTTTTATGCAAAAACTTTTACGAAACCTTTCCTGCACCTTTTTATTCCTCGTTGTCGCCGCAATTCATACGACAACCTATGCACAGGTAAACAAACAAAAGGCGCCGCAATCCGATGCAGAACTGTATGCACTCGTCAACAAATACGTGCAAACACCGGTTACCAAAACAACCGCCCCGAATGGCGACGTTTTCCTCCAGCGCGACATGAGCCAATACCTGCACGCAAACGTGTTTAAAGCGCCCGAGGTAGGTCCATCGGAAATCGACAAAGGGCACGACCATAAAGACGATATGCTCCGCGAGTTCCTGAACCGCCCGCACCCAAGCATGGGCACCATGAACAAATACTTTCAACAGGCTGCTGCCGAATTTAGCGTACCCGTGCAGCTGTTAAAGGCCACTGCACAGGTGCAAAGCAACTGGGCACAGGTATCAGCGTCCATGTACGGTTCCTGGGGTGTCATGGGGATCATCGAAAACCCTTACGTTCAACAAATCAGTCTTGCTGCAAAACTGCTGAACGTTAAGCCGGCAGCAATCCAAAACGATGCGCAAACCAACATCCGCGCAGCTGCTGCCTTACTTGCCCATTATCAAAAAGGCAAGCCGTCTATTACCCTTGAAAACTGGTTTGAGTCGATGAGCTCCCTGACTGGCCTTACCGATGCAGCCATGGCCAATGAGCTTGCTGTTCGCATTTATGACCTGCTAAAATCGGGTAGCAGAACCGTTAGCCTCTGGGGTGAGATCATTGCAATTGATCCAATCGATGTATCCCTTGCGCGAACGATAACTGAACCGGAAATAAAGCCCGCAACCCAACGCACCACAGCGGTCGACTACCCCAATGCAGTTGCCAACTTCACCACCTGCAACTTCAATAGCCGTCCGGCCGGAAGTGCGATCAAATACTATTTTGTACACTATGTCGGAACCGGAACCTACCAGGGTGCGATCAGCTGGTTTAAAGACTGCTCCTCTAATGTAAGTGCCCATTACGTGGTTCGGAATAATGATGGAGAGGTAAGCCAGGTGGTAGCAGAAAACGATCGCGCATGGTCGCAGGGGGTTGCCACTTATAACGACATGGGCATTGGCGTAGAACACGAAGTCATTGCAACCAACCTGTCGATGTGGGACAGCGAGCCCATGCTCGCATCTGCAGCAAACCTGTGTGGTAATGTTTGTAACCGAAGAGCTATCCCTAAGGTCCGCCGGGTAAACAATGGCGATCCTGGTATCTATGGCCATAGTGATGTTCGCGCCACCGAGTGCCCGAATTTAACCCCCGCCCGCTGGGCCGCCTTCCTTACCCGTGTAAACTCGGTAAACGTTGCTGCTCCAATCTTATATAGTGTTGCCAATCCCGGAAACGGTACAGGCTTAAGCGTAAGCTGGAAAGCAAACATAGAGCCTGCGCTAGCTGGTTACCGCCTGTACTATGCCAACAGCGATGCAATGACAAGCTGGTCTCTAGCGGCTGATGAAACAACATTAACTGCAACAACCACATCTGTTACGCTTGACGCAGCACAATTCCTGGTGCCACCTTCGGGTGATGTATACCACTTCAAGCTGACGGCCGTTGTAGCAGATGGCGCCAACCGGGTAGAAAGTACATCCAGCGATATCTACTCAAGGTCATCCAATACAACAGGACCAAAAGTCCTGATCGTCGATGGCTTCGACCGCTTCGGCGGCAGCGGGTCATACCAGAACTCGACCCATCCGTTTGTAACCAGTTATTTCAAATCTCTTAGGAATAAAGCGGCACTGCAAATCAGCAGTGTTGCCAATGAAAGGGTTGAAGACGGATCGTTTCCGCTAACCGGTTATGATATGGTTGTGTGGTTTGTCGGCGACGAGTCGAGCGCGAACGTGGTTTTCTCTGCCGCTGAAAAAGCAGCCATAATCGGTTACCTGAATGGCGGGGGTAAACTCATCGTCTCCGGTTCTGAAGTTGCTTACAACGTTGGCCGCACAGCTTCAACCACCTACGACGCCAACTTCATGAATAACTACCTGAAGTCGACTTATGTGGGTGACGGCGCAGTAGCCTACACACCCGCTACCGGTATAGCAGGTACGCCTTTCGAAGGACTCAACATACCTTTCGGCATAACTTATCCCGAAGACTTCCCCGATGCTATTGCGCCTGCAAACGGATCTATAGCCATCCTCAACTACAGCGTTAGTCCGAACAGGGGTGGTATTGCCTACAAAGGCACATTTGGTTCGGGGACTACCCCTGGCGGAGTGATCTTCCTTTCTTTTACCCTGGAGACTGCAGCAGACAGCTCCATCACGGCTTTTATGGGTAAAGCGCTTGCTTATTTCGACATTCCTGTAGTAACCACACCAACGGCGAATGAAGATGTGGCAACGGCGCAAACCAGTACTGCAAAACGCATCAACGTACTCACCAATGATTACAACAACGGTATCCCTTTCGACCTCACAACACTTACCATTGTTCGGGGCCCATCAAATGGTACCGTAGCTAAAGATAATGGGGGTAACATAACCTATACTGCAAACCCGGGTTATATCGGCAGCGATACCATTACCTACACCATCCGCAACACCACCGGCCAGGTTTCAAATCCTGCTACGATGATCATTACCGTGGTAGCAGCTGGTGATTGCGATCCAACCCCGCCGGAAGTAGAGGATCAATTTCCAAAACGTGATCTAAGGGGTGCATGGGTGTCAACGGTCTCGAACATCGACTGGCCCTCGTCACGTACCCTTACTACTGCCCAGCAGCAGGCTGAACTGATCAGGATACTGGATACCCTTGCCCGTACCAACATCAACACTGTATACCTCCAGGTTCGGCCAGAGTCCGACGCCCTGTATGCATCAGCTCTTGAACCGTGGTCGTACTGGCTCACAAACGCGCAGGGTACCGCGCCAAGTCCTTTATGGGATCCACTCGCATTTGCAATTGAAGCGGCACACGCCCGGGGTATGGAACTGCATGCCTGGCTAAACCCCTATCGCGCAAAACAAAGCACCCCGGTATTGGCGCCGAATCACGTGGCCAGCTTACATCCTGAATGGACCTTTGCTGCCGGCACCTTAACTATGCTTAACCCTGGGTTACCGGCTGTACGCAGTCACCTGACAAATGTTATAGCTGATATTGCTACCCGGTACGACGTCGACGGAATCCATTTTGATGATTACTTCTATCCCACGGCAAGCTTTACCAACCAGGATAGCCTGACTTATGTAAATAACAACCCAAATGGCATCACGAACATCGGCGACTGGCGACGTGATAATGTAAACCAGCTCATTGCAAAAGTTTACGACACCATAGCCGCGATCAACGAGGCGAAAAACCGCAACATCATCTTCGGTGTCAGTCCGTTTGGTATCTGGAAAAGCGGCACGCCTCCGGGCATTACGGGCAACTCTTCTTATAGTGCCATGTATGCCGATCCCATCGCGTGGATGCAGGCTGGCAAGGTTGACTATGTGGCCCCGCAACTCTACTGGAAAATCGGCGGTCCGCAGGATTATAATGCGCTTTCAAAATGGTGGAACGACCAGGCTGAAGACAACAACAGGTATATCTACCCCGGCCTTGCTGTTTACCGGATGGCCGATGCGAGCAATTGGGAAGCTGCAGATATCGAAGGGCAGATTACGTTAAACCGGGACCAAAATCGCCAACAGGTACAAGGGCAGATTCTCTTCAGTACCCGGCACCTCATGACGAATGTAAAGGGCATTAGAACCTCGCTGCAGAATAACCAGTTTCGCTACAAATCGTTCCCGGCAGCTATGCCATGGAAAGACGGGGTATGTCCGAATGCACCGGTTAATGTGCGCCGCCAGCAGGACTCCCTGCTTTGGAATGCACCTGCTCCGGCAGTGGATGGCGACGGCGCGAGAAAATACGTAGTGTATCGCTTTGCCAATTCAACCGAAGCCTTAACGCATAAAAATGATGGAACAAAAATATACGCGATCGTTCCGACACCCAACCTTGCACTTGATGCAGCAGCAATAGCGGGCAACCCCTACTTTGTTGTAACTGCACTAGACGACAACAACAACGAAAGCACACCGGGTACAGGAGTCGTATTGCCCATTACCGGTTTCACCTTCCAGGCTAAGTTAAATGGCAATACCGCAGTGCTAAACTGGAGCACCCTTGCAGAGGTCAACACCAAACGGTTTGATATTGAAAGGAGCATTGATGGCACGGCCTATACTTATGTAGGTACCGTTTGGGCAGCCGGGTATAGCACAGGCAAACGGGATTACAACCTGTCTGACTTCCTGCCCGCGGCAGGCACTTATTATTACCGGGTAAAGAGCCTTGATGCAGATGGCCTGGCAATTTATTCGATGGTAAGAAGCGTAGTGTACCAGCCTAAGGGTAATGGTATCGTGCTGGGACCAAATCCATTCAAAACAGGCTTAAACATCAGCAACCTGCAGGGTGTAAAAAGGTTGGACATGCTTGATGTATCGGGACGGGTAGTGCTAACCAGATCACTTGCCGGACAGCTTACGATGCATATGGATGCAGCACATTTACCTGCCGGGGTTTATCACCTCAGGGTCATTAGAACAGATGGTGCCAAAACCTTTATTAAGGTGGTTAAACTTTAGCAATCGCACGCGTTGTTATAACCAACATAAACTAGCAAGCAATAGCCGGACTGTAGAAGGTCCGGCTTTTTTTTTACCCCGGGGTTGGATCCGGCGCATGGATCTTCGACACAAGCACGCCTTCGGGTTTACTATGGTGTGGTCAAAGTAGCTCGTACGACTAAACTTTAAAGGGCTTTTCCAGTGTTATTCCGTTGCGTGGTATAATAATTATAGCGAAAATCTTATATATATTTATTCATCCCATATTACTGTAAAAAACATCTATGAAAAGCGAAGCTTTATTACAGGGCCTTTTGGCGGGTGTCGCCGGCGTGGCGGCTATGACCTTGGCGGAGAAAGTGGAACAAATGATCACAAAGCGGCCAAATTCCTATGTGCCACAGCATACTTTGGAACATTTACTTGGTCTTGAAGAAAAACCCGATAATGACGCACGCAACTGGGCGATGCATTGGGGACAAGGAATCCTGATGGGTGCCGTCAGGGGCATCATGGCAGAAAAGGGGATCAGGGGTCCGGTAGGATCGTTCCTGTTTATGAACCTTCGGTTGTTGAACGATCAAACCCTGGAAAATGCAACCGGTGTTGGCGCGCTACCCTGGACCTGGCCAAAAGACGAACAGGCTATTGATCTCCTCCACAAAGGGATCTATGCATTTGTTACCGGCGCTGTTGCCGATACCTTAATTGATGGACCACCAACAACCCCTGACGAGCGTGAAGGTTGGACCCTGGGAGAGAAGGCGTAGGCTGCAAACTTATGTTGGATGTTGAATGATGAATGTTGTTCCCTTCGGGAACGATGAGAGAGGAGAGATGAGAAATGAGCGATGAGAGATGAACGATGAGAGATGAGACGTGATGGTTGGTCGTGTTCGCTTTCTGGACTGTCAGCCCGACGCAGGAGGGATGCCTTCGGGAGAGATGAGAGAGGAGCGATGAGAGAGGAGACGTATTGTTTAGTCGTGTTTCTTTCAACATATCAACTTCTCAACCAGTCAACTAATCAACCAGTCAACCTATCAACCTATCAACTGATCAACCTATCAACCAGTCAACCTCTCAACTAATCAACCAGTCAACCTAAGAAAACCAGCTACCGGTGAACGCCAACAACTTCCATCCTGTTGTTGGATGTTTTCGAAAAGTCAACATTACAATGAACAACAGTACCCTGGTAAGCAAATGAAAACTGGATCTCTGTTTGTGCAGGGTTCGTTTTGATGCAGTCGTAACAAAATGGCGCTGCATTAATGTTGCACTTTTCCAAAAGTGTAGCCGTGAGCTTTGTAAGGTTTTCTTTGGAATAAGCGGTAAGCTGACCATTCAACTCTTTTTTAACCATCGACAGGTTTTCAGTAGCAAGCGCTGTTTTCAGCTGTTCACAATCATTCGTGTCAAGCCGCTTTTTAGAACAGCCCGCGAGGATTATTCCTGCGCAAAGCATTAACAAAAGTTGTCTGTATAGCATAGTTGGTTTATTAAACATTGGACAAATGCTTTCGCCGGTTCGCTGCCTAAAAACAATTGTTTGCAACGGCTGCTTTACCGCTAAGCACCCGATAGTCTTCGTTCCGTTCAGTGCTTTGCTCCGGTCAAAGATCGTAACAACGCTTAACTGAGCGGTGTCATGCTGCTGCAATCGATATGCTCCTACCCGGTGTTGAGTTTCTTTTTTTGTTGACAGGCTTTTTGGCTTTGGGCGACATCGTTGCTACGCTCAGTTTAACAGCAACCCAATGGTCATCAGCATGGCTGCTATAGAATGGTGATTTTGCGTTGCTTAGCGGCTGCTCATATCTGGTATTGTTGTACGCGCATGAATTAGGTTGTTACTCCGGCAATTAGATATGTACAATGTGGCAACACTGGTGATTGCAAAAAATGCATCAAGATTCCAGTACTCCACCACGCTTAATCAGGGGTATCCCGACGAACTGAGCGTAGCAAGGATGTTGCTTAATGATCACCTGCTGGTCCCAAAAAACTAACCATTTGAGCGCACTGAATTGGGTTCATAGATCGCGCCATTGTTTCACTTGAAACTAATTTCACTAAGGCTGATCGTGTGCTCTATTCTTTGGTTATCGTTGATATCCCATACTTCCATTTTGATTCGTGGATCCTTTTGTGTCCAGTCAATTGATACCATGCCAAAATGGTTATCCATAACCGGTCCTTCAATGCGGTTTTCGTTGGGTGTAGCAAACAACCAGGTGGAAGTAATACCACTTGAAGTAACATCGTAAATGGGATAGCAGCCGGGTTGTTTCAACTTCGATATCTCGGCATAATGCACGTGGCCGGTGATGAAGAACGTACCGTTTGCACGGGTCTTTTTTAATAGTTCGATAAGTCGCGTTTGTTCATGTGGAAAATTGGCCCAGGCCTCATAACCGTTAAAAGCAATGCTAAACTGGCTGCCCGAACCAATGATCCTGATGTCTGCGGGTTTCTTTAACTCTCCCTCCAACCATGCCCATTGCGCTTCTCCAAGCAGTATGGAATCTTTGATTTGATGTGGGTAATAATCTAAGGGATAAAAGTACTTTGCCTGCCGGTTTAGTTCGCCACGGTATAGGCGGAGGTCGCTGCGGAAGGTGCGGTTATCAAGCAGGATCAATTGTAATTTCCTGCCATTTCCCTCAAACAGGTACGATGTATAAATTCCCTCGTGTTTTCGCCTTTCCGACTGTGCAGGTTCATCAAAAAACTTTAAAAACAGTTCTTTTGATTCCTTTTTGAAAGGGTAGTGCTTACCTGCATCATTTTCGCCAAAGTCGTGATCGTCCCAGGTTGCAAATAGGGGGATTGACTTTTTGAGCCGCTGAAACTCGGGCTTTGCAGCAAGTGAATCGTACTTAGCCTGCAGCACTTTCATGTCGCGCGTATCGCCGTAAATATTATCGCCGAGGTATACGAAAATATCCGGCTTATGTTTTACCACCAGGTCGAGGATCGGCTGCGGTTTGTTTTCGCTTGCACATGAACCGAATGCAATCTTTGAAACCAGGGGTAGTGTTTGTGCCTGCAGGCAAATGGAAGAAAAAAGGAGCAGTGCAACGACAATGAATTTCATGCCACAATGTATAAACTTGTGATCGGATAAACACACTTCGGCTCAACTGAAACAATTGGGAGTAACATAGCTTGCAGCAGCTTGAAGCTATAACGCCCGGAAGTGCAAAGCAGCCTTGGGCTTCCCTATGTTGGTGTGGCTTGTGGTAGGTTTATGGCTTCAGGGGTTCGTATTGCAGCAGGATCGTGCCCGAGGGATACTTTTTACATTCTACCAGGTTTAAGTTTACATAAGCACTCATGCCTGGGAAAAAGGGCCGCCCACCTCCGGTAACGGTAGGGCAAATTCTCAGGTGGTAGGCATCGACTAGCCCGGCTTTAATAAGGGTTTGCGCAAGCATAATGCTGCCCCACATGACGATGTTTTTGCCTTCACGGGATTTCAGTTCCTGTACCGACGTTACCACGTCACCATTTAAAATTTGTGCGTCGGGCCACTTACCCCATGGCGCTTTGGTGATCGAATTGGAACAAACAACTTTTTGTGTTGTATTCAAAACATCGGCAATTACCTCGGTTTTAACATCAGCTGTTGGCCAGAAGTCAACAAAAAGTTCATACGTGATACGACCAAGCAGAATGGTGTCGATACCTATCATAAATTCGCGTAAATCATAATCGGAGTATTTGTTTTTCTCACTGTATTCAGTCGTCGTAAAAAAATCGAGGTTGCCGTTTTTGTCTGCGACAAAACCATCAAGTGAGAGCCATTCCTGGACGATGAGTTTTCTCATATGAGCTGGTTAATAGGGTAATTCTGAGCCGTGATATCAATAAGTTGTAGTGCCCGCGTTTAGTCGAATGGCAGCAGGTCTGGTTCGAGATACACCTTCTTTGCACGTTCAGCAACGAAAATGTTTTCGCTGTAATGCTTGCCCATCAGTTCCGGGAAGTTTTGCTTTAGCCTGTTGTTCTCGGTGATGAATTGTCGAAAATCGGTTGCAGGTGATTTGAGCATAAAGTGATAAACTGCCCTGACTGCAGAAACGGTAAGTGTTTCGTTATACTTATCTTCTGCCCCAAGCGCCAAAACAAATTGCTTCAACCCTAAACACACGTTTACGATTGCCTGATCTATACCATGATGTTGAATTTGAAGCCATGCCAGTCGCAGATGAGCCTCATGTGTAAAGACTGCAGGATCGAGGCTGCAATCCTTTATGCTGTCAATCAATACGTCGTCTGGTAGTTGATAATGGCTCACTCGCTTTAGCTATAATTGATTTATGATCGGCTGAATTAGACCTCCTGTCCTTATGATGGCTGTTTTTCATTACAATTAAACATCCATTGAACACCAAACTTGTCTGTACAACTGCCAAAATAATCTCCCCAGAACATGTCTTGTAGTTCCATGGTTACCGTTCCGCCTTCCGCCAACTTATCAAACAATTGTTTTGTTTCTGCTTTCGTATCAGGCTGAAGATTGATATAAGTGTTGTTGCCAAAATTAAGTTTAAAACCCATCGACTCAGGGGCATCTGTGCCCATCAACGTATGACTGCCGAGGATACGCAGCTCAACATGCATCACCAGGTTTTTATCTTCTTCTGCCATCGGCGGTGCACCGTCCATTGGCGGAATATCGCCATAACGCATGATACCATCGCCAAAAAACTCGCCTCCAAAAACGCTTTTGTAAAAGTTGAATGCTTCCTCGGTATTACGAGAGAAATTCAGGTAGGTGCTAACGCTTGCCATCGTTTTAAAATTTAATGATGAGTGATAGTAGAAGAGGTTTATATCGTTTCCACTCAAAGATAGTTTTGGAAATTAGCATGTTTAGGGTGTGATGACGGCATTATGCGGGGCAAACACGACAACAAAGCAACGGATAGCTTCGTTGGTAACGCGGTGACTCAGATCTTAATTTGGTGTCGTGCAAGCTTGTCGAGGGCAGTGTCATACTTGTTTCCCTTAGCCATTATTTGGCAACCGGAAAAGATGGGATTACGCCGTTATGCGATTCGAAGTTTTACGCGAAAGAAAGGATAGGTCTGGCTTGCTTAGGAATCCTCAAACCGTCTTGCAGGAGTTAATGCTTTTGATTACATTAGGTACAAATTGCTAAACTTGAAAAACATCTTTTTATCGATCCTTACCTGTTTGCTTGTTAATACCTTGTCCGCGCAGGAGCCGGTATCCCCGGAGAAAAACACGCGGGCGTATTATTTACAAAAAAGTAAGCGGCAGAAAACAAATGGTATGATACTCTCAAGTATCGGCGGAGTCACATGGCTGGTTGCGGCCATAGGTGACTTTCGCCACAACGCGTTTAATATTTCAGTTTATGGACCATCTGAAAAGAGAAAATCCTATACCGTGCCTTATATATTGGGTACTGCTACAGTGGTTGGCGGCCTCGTGCTGGTTGCAGCGTCAACAAAAAACCTCAAGCGTTCAAAAAATGCGTCGGCTTATTTCAAGATGGAACGTTTACCACTGGTAGATAGAAGCCCTTTTGGGGCTAATTATCTTGCGGTTGCAGTACGTTTGAAGGTGGGACGAAAAGGGTGATTGAAGGTATAATACTAATCTTCTGTATGCATCAAGCATCTTACATTACGAAAGAAAAGGTTGATTAGTTGAGAGGTTGAAATCAAACACAACCAACCATCACGTCTCATAACTCATCACTCCCGAAGGGATTTCTCGTGTCTCCAAATGACAGTATAGTTGATTAGTTGATCAGTTGACATGTTGATAAGTTCAAACGACACACGACCACTCATCACGTCTCATATCTCATTATTCATATTCTCATCACTGCATTTACCACCGCATTCTTCTATATGTTCCTACCTATGTGAACTATGTGTCTATTTGGTTAATTAAGAAGTCTTACCTGGTTGACGATGCTTATTATGGAACCAATTTCTACCACATAAGATTATAGAACCTAGAAAACACATAGTTTCTGGTTTGAATTTTCGGGCCGTAATCGATCAAGGACGGATAACGATTAACCATCTCAGAGTCTCTCCTGATCGAGATCCTATTCTTAACTTGTAATTCTTAACGCTTTAACCCGATTAAAATAAATCATTCAACTTAAGAATAAGGTCTTATTTGCTAAACGCCAAACCATTCTCCTCTAAGGCGGCCTTTAACGTAGGCAGCGATGCCGGTCCCATTCCATGTAGTTTTAAGATGTCCCTTTCTTTAAAGGTTGCAAGTTTTTTAACGTTGTTGATGCCGTTGTTTTCAAGTGCACGCCGGGCGGGGGCGGAGAGCAACGACAAGAATCCATTTTCGGGTTTACGTTCTGCTTCACAAACCGGGCAGGTATTGCAGTCACTTGACTTGTAGTATTTGTGTCCGTTTTTACAAGTCCGTAAACTCTTCTTTTTAGCCTCTTTTTCGAGGTTTTCTTTCACCCTGAATCTGACAATCCTGGTGATCAGCTCCAGCGGAAGCTCCTCACTTAAGGGAAATTGTACCGTGCCTTTTGCGCCACGATATTTGGATAGATCGTCCTTGAAGTAATTTATACCGGATGGGGTCGGGTAGAAGCCGATGTGATGTTGATAAGCGGCGTAATGTACAAGGTTGCCTTTTAAAACAAAAGTGGGTATACCGTAATTGATAATTTCTTCGGCCCCTGGTGCGGCCCCGCGGATGGTCGTCCTGACCTGTTCTAACTTGCGTTGGGTTAGTTCGGGGAACCCGGAGATATATGAATCTACATCGCTTGCTGTTTGTTTCATAGCTGATTTTTTATAATTGCTATCAAGTGAACTGGAGAAAACTGCTGCACACAAACACCCCCGATCGTGTACAATCCAACGGCACTAAAGCCCTAGAATGTAACGATCCAGGTCAATGCATTGGCAGCATTTTTCCCCTTTCAAATGTCGAAACAAATTTTTGAACTAGGTATCTCCGGCAACCTATTTGCCGCAAAGCACCGCCTATTTGACGTTAACACCCCTGTGTTCAGTTGTGGTCAAATACACATCCTGGCGCTAGTCTGCTGATAAGGGAAGCACGTCTGTTGGCTTCTACACTTTACGAATGAGCTTATCTGGTGTGATCGGAAGATCCCTTACCCGAATACCGGTTGCATTGTAGATGGCATTGGCTACTGCTGCGGCTACGCCAACAATTGAAACCTCACCAATACCTTTAACCCCCAGCTTATTGGTGATTGGGTCATCTTCATCAATGAATATTGTGTCAAGGGTTCCGATGTCGAGGTTTGCAGGTATATGGTAGTCGGCAAACGAGCGTGTTACGAAGTTGCCATACCTTGGATCTACCACCGACTCTTCGGTTAGCGCCATACCTATTCCCCAAATGTTTCCACCTATAATCTGTGACCTTGCGGTTTTCGGGTTCAATATTTTTCCTGCACCTGTGACCGCAAGAAACCGGTGAACCTTTACCATCCCGGTAGCAGCGTTCACCCAAACCTCAGCAAAGTTTGCGTTGAAACTGTGACAGGAGTAATTGTCGGCTTCCGGTGAAGGTTTTGCATCTACCCGGGTCTGGAATTCCTTTAGGTTTTCGGATGCCATCAGCGCTGACGCCATTGGTCGAACCGGGAACTGCTTACCGGACTTTAATATAAGCTCATCTGTGATTTTTATACAGGCATCATTTACGGCATTTGCAAAACTTGCTGCTCCAACTGAGCCAACTGAACCTGCGGCCGGCGGTAATGCGGAGTCGCCAATACGAACATCGATATTGCTCACCGGTATGCCTAAACCATCTGCAGCTGTTTGGGCTATAATGGTATGTGTGCCCGTGCCAAGGTCGGATGCGGCGAGCTCAATGGTTGCCTTAATATCCTTGCCTGTTCGGTTTAGCCGTATCATGGCAGATGAGTCGCGTTGTCGGGCCGGATAAGTTCCGGCAGCAACCCCATAGCCCACCATATAGTCTCCATGTTGGTTTGTCCCCGGTTCCATTTTTCGCTTTTCCCAACCGAAAGCTTTTGCTCCCGCCTGCAGGCATTGAACAGTGGTTCTCGACGAAAAAGGCTTGCCGTTTAAGGGATCTCTAGCGGGTTCATTTTTTATCCTGAATTCAATCGGGTCTAACTTCAACTGGTGCGCCAGTTCGTCCATCGCAGATTCAAGTGCAAAGCTGCCGGTAGCTTTGCCGGGCCCCCGGGTATAAGTCGGCAAAATCAGGTTCATTGGTACAACCTTGTAGGCGATTTTCGCATTGGGCACTTCGTACATCACTTTCGAACAGTCGCCACAAGGCTCAACAAATTCGCCATTCATTGCACAATGCGTAGTGGTCTCGTGCGCAAGAACCGTCAGTTTGCCCTCCTTTGTTGCAGCAAGTCGTATACGCTGCAAATTGCGTTGCCTTAATCCTGCCGAATTCACCATTTGTTGCCGGGTCAATGCAAGCTTCACCGGCCGGTTCACCATCTTAGCCGCAATGGCGGTGAGCACCAGGTTTGCCCATTGTCCGCCTTTTGAACCAAATCCACCACCGATATGAGGGGTTACGATACGAACATTTGCAGCAGGTATGTTCAACGTATTTGCAGCTGAAGACTGGGCCCCATTTACAATTTGGGAGCCGTTGTATAAAGTTAGTTTTTCACCTTCCCATACCGCAATGGTTGAATGTGGCTCCATGGGATGGTGGTGTTCTATCGGCGTTTCATAAACTACATCCAGCTTAAATTCGGCACTGCTAAAAGCGGTGTCTACATCGCCCCTTACAATATCAGCTTTGTCTTTATCTTTTGGCGTGCTTGCTTCCTTTTCGAGTTTTTCAAAATCGGTTCTTGGCGTTTGTTTGCTGTACTCCACTTTCACGAGCCGGCTTGCATATCTGGCCTGCTCAAACGTTTCTGCTACGACTACGCCAATATGTTGCCCATGGAAATGAATTTTGGTTTCCTGGAGTAAGCCGCCACCGCGAAGGCCGCCATTTGGATTGAGCTTCGGCGCATTTTGATGGGTGATCACCGAAAGCACCCCTGGTGCTTTCTCTGCTTCTATGGTGTCAATTGCCAGGATTTCACCAGCGGCAACCGTGCTTTTAAAGATCACCGCATGCGCGAGATTTTTCACCGGGTAGTCGGTTGCATACCGGGCCGCACCGGTGACTTTCAGGAAGCCATCTACCCGGTTGATTCCCTGGCCAACTGTTTTGATAGGTTCACTCATGTTTATGGTTAAACTGATTGAATAATGGTGATGCCAATTGGCAGATCAATAACTTGCTGATTACCTCAGGCAGGTAATTCCTCATGTTTTCCGCCTTTCATTGCCTGCGATAATGCGCGGACGATTGCCCGGGTTCCGAGTTCTACTTTGAAATCGTTATGCTCAAGTGTCATTGCATTTTTCATCTCCATTTCAGCAGCCCGCCGGAAGTTCTCAACAGTCGCCGGTTTACCCGCCAGGAAGTTTTCTGCTTCTTTTGCACGCCAGGGTTTATGAGCAACCCCGCCCAATGCAATCCGAGCCGTCAGGATGTTGCTGCCGTTCATTTCAAGAGCCGCGCCTACTGACACGAGTGCAAAAGCGTAGCTTGCCCTGTCACGAACTTTGAGATAGTAGGACCTATCCGCAAAATTGTTCCTTGGGATGTGAATGGAGGTAATTAATTCACCCGGATTCAGGGTGTTATCTTTTTCGGGATTGTCGCCTGGCAAACGGTGATAATCTTCAAAGGGAATGCTCCGTTGCTGCCCGTTTGGCCCTTGTACGTTCACTATCGCGTCGAGTGCCACGAGTGCAATACACATATCAGATGGGTGCACAGCAACGCACTTTTCACTCCAGCCAAAAATGGCGTGCATCCGGTTGATCCCTTTTAACGCCCCACATCCGCTTCCGGGTTCGCGCTTATTGCAAGGCATGGATACCTCATAAAAATATGGGCAACGGGTACGTTGGTTCAGGTTGCCACCATTCGTAGCCATATTGCGTATTTGGGCTGAAGCACCGGCAAGAATTGCCTGTGACAGCAGGGGATAGGCCTGGCGAATGAGCGGATGGTTGGCTGTTTCGGTGTTTTTCCCCAGGGCGCCAATAGATATTCCACCTTTGTTTGCACCAGTGGTGATGGGCTGAACGGCTGCCAATTTTAACCTGCTGATATCTACCAACTCATCCGGACGCTCAACATCTTCTTTCATCAGGTCCAGGATGTTGGTGCCACCAGCAAGATAACGCGCATTGTCGTTGGTGGCAAGCCGGTTGGTGGCCGATTTTATGTCGTTTATAGTCGAATATTTAAACGGTCTCATAATTGGTTACAGTTTGTTTAGGCACCCGTACTTCTTGCTTTTTCGTTGTCGTCTGCCGCAAACTGCCATGCAATTGCGGTGTTCTTTCCCGTATGAACTTCCCGGATAGCAGCAACAATGTTTGGATATGCGCCACAGCGGCAAAGGTTTCCCGACATCCGTTCCCTGATTTCTTCATCGGACAGTTTTAACGAGGTGGATTTTTTTCTAACGTCAGCAGTCACATAGCTGATTTCACCAGCTGCAGCTTCACCCATCAAAGCAACGGCGGAACATATTTGCCCCGGGGTACAAAAACCACATTGAAAGCCGTCATGTTTTACAAAAGCTGCCTGCATCGGGTGCAGTTTTCCATCTTTGGCAAGCCCCTCAATTGTAGTAACTGTTTTGCTTTCGCAGCTGGCTGCAAGCGTCAGGCATGATAGAACCCGTTTGCCGTCGACGATTACGGTACATGCGCCACACTGTCCATGATCACACCCCTTTTTAGTGCCGGTGAGTTCTAGGCGCTCACGCAACGTATCCAGCAAGGTCATGCGCGAGTCAACATTAAGCGATCTGGATGCCCCGTTTACCTTGAACCCGACGCGTACTGAGTTCTCCATACTGGAAGCAGGAAGATCACTAATCAGGGGCTCGTATACAGGGTTGGCAAATAGTTCCTGCGGCCCGATAAGTTGGGTAAAGAGAATTGCTGCTCCTGCCGCCGACATTTGCTTCAGGAATAGCCTGCGCTGTGCGCCATAGCCTGCAATCTCATCATTGCTTTCAGACAAAAGTTCGTCTAAAAGCTGCTTTTCATCATTGGAAAGTGAGTCATTTTCCAGGTTTTCTTGCATACGAAATAGGTATTCTGCAAAGCAGGGTGAACGTTTGAGGATAGTATTGTTGATGGTGAGCCGGGCAAATAAAACTACAAAAAATCAAGCCGAAAGTTCGCGGCCCTGGCAACAGCTGATGCCTGCGCCATTTGTTTCTTATTTGCGAACCATTGCTTCGGACCATGTATAACAACGATGACGTCCGGTGAGCTTAAAGGTGCTGGTATTAATGCTCCTGAAAACAGGGGCTTAACTAAGACTTACGTTCCGTTAGTGGCCCATTTGCAGGGTTTAAACGCGCATATATTTCAAGGCTGATGAAGCGGTCTCCTTTTAGCTCGCAATCAATCATGGTGCCCTCTAAATTAAACCCCTGTTTTGTTAGTGCTTTTTTACTGTTTCCATTTCCGACCTCAACAAAGGCTTCGAGCCTGTGCAAATCCAGTTCGTTAAAGCCATATCTGATAATCTCCGGCAATGCTTCGCTGATGATTCCTTGATGCCAGTACTGAGGAAGCAACCAGAATCCCAACTCGGCTTTTTTATGTTGCCGGTTCAGGTTGTTCAGTCCGCATGCGCCATAAAATTTTGCTTCATTGCTTGAGCAAATTGCAAACCATTTACCGGTATGCTGGCTTTCAAGATCGTCATAAAACTTCATCTGGTCCCTGGCGCTTTCCATGCTGTCGTAACTCACCCCATAATACCTGATTACTTCCGGGTGGGACAGTCCTTTGTAAACGCTTTCAAGATCTTCCGGGATAACCGAACGCAATACCAATCGTTCTGTGACAAACATAGTTTTATACACAACAAACATTTGTCAGGTAAAATACGCCTGAACCCTATAAACAGGAAATATCATCAAAACAAAAGGGCCCACCTTAGTGAGCCCCCTGGTTTGTTAAGATTGCAAAACCCTACAAGCGGTTATCACGAGTAGTATCTTCGCCATCTGTTTTCTCAATATCCACTTCGGTATTTCTTACCGTGTCGGTAATGGTTTTTTCACGCTCGGTTACTTCTTTGTCCAGGCTTACCTCCTCGACAACCCGGGCTTCTTTTTCCACAACCGGAACTTCGCTTCTTTCCGTTAACTCAATTGACTCTTCCTTGATATCTGCACTATTTGCCGGACGGTCAACGGGGGTTGTAACTACCCTGACTTTCTCTTCCCGAAGTTGAACATCTTCCTGTACCTGGTCTTCGACAATACGTGATCTTAGGCGAACACGGCCGGTTTCTACTTCACGTTTGCCAACCTGTAGTTCTTCCTGGATCACAGGGATTGTTTGGCTGCTTTCACCGGAACCTGTACGGTTTTTCAGCAGGTTGTCTTCGTTAAAATGATCGTGGTCGTAGAAGGTTTCATGACTATGGCTTTCAGATCTGTCGTCGTTTCCACCATGTGTAAGTCCTGCCCCGGCTAAGGCGGCACCGCCGACACCTGCAAATACGTTACGAATATTGTGTTCGTTATCTGCAGTCAGGTTGTCCTCATCATATTCAGGTAAAGATTGCAACTGCGCAATTGTTACACCTGGTAAAACTACATCATCATCTTTCTCATGTAACCTGGCAATTCCAATTGGAACGAGGACCTTGCGATCAGTGTCTTTATCGATGTCGAAATCATTATCCTTGAAGTTCATAATGATATATCGCACCTTACGTGAACTTTCATCAAATAGTAGTTCCTTTACTTTGCCTATATTCTTGCCACTCTCATCTCTTACTTCCCATCCCCTGATGTCTGGTTCTCCGTCTACAATCTCGTAATTGCTTCCGCTTAGTTCGCGGAGGTTCCTGTTTGCACTATTTTCTGTTGACATAATTGTTGATTTTAAAAGGGCTTACACCCTGGTTAAAAATATTGCTGGTTTACAGTGGTTGATTATTGATTTCCACCGTTGTTTCCACGGGCTACGATTTCAACCCGGCGATTTTGCTGGCGACCTTCGCTTGTGGCATTTGATGCTACGGGGCGAGCTTCACCTACTGGTTCTAAACTGATGTTGTCTTTAGTAATTTCCCCATTTGAACTCAGCCACTCGCTTACAGCACGGGCACGTTGTTCAGACAGCTCTTTGTTATAACCGGCGCTTCCCACTGCATCGGTATAGCCGTAAATTCTTAATTGTGATCCTTTGTAACGTTGGTTGATTGAACCGGTAATCTGACGCAGATTTTGTTCAGCATCTTTCCGGATGGTTGCCTTACCCTCATCAAAAAGGATGTTTTCGCCAAGACCATAAATGCTATAACGGTCATTTCCACGAACGCTGATGTTTTTATCCGTTATTTCAGGATAAGTAGCTTCGGGAGCGTTAAAGTCAACATCACCCCATGTATTTGTAGCATTGGCTCCGTTATCGGGAGTTGTTGTAGCTGCTACTGTACTGTCGCCTGTTGCAGCAGCATTGTTGTCGTTATTGCATCCCCGTAATAGGAAGAAAAGGAGTGCGAGAACACCCAGGATTAATAGTATCCAGGGTAAAATTGATTTCTTTTTTGGTTGTACATGTAAATCCGCCATTGCATAAAATTTTAAATTAAAAGAATAGCTTATTCAATGTTTGTGCCTCAACGGTTCTCTCCTGTAATTGGGAAACAGCCATATGATGTTAACATAGTTGTGATTACAAAATTCCCTACTTCCATGTAGTTGCGGGAATAAAACTGCCGGATACCACATTTCCCGTCGTTAGCCGCCGGCGTTATCAACCTGCTAAAAGTTATTGCCTCCGCTTTTTGGGCGTAAAAAAAGGCGCTGTGCTGAAACAGTAGGTATGGGTTGTGGTTACAACATCGTAAGTCGGAACATGCGCATGCTAACCTTGAGCGGATCTTGCATATATGGATAATTCTTCCCCGGGAACCTTGCCAGCATGTCGGCTTTCGAAGTGCATCCCAAGTTTTTCAATAAGATTGATTGAACGTCGATTTGCAGGGAGCGTTATAGCAAATAGCTTGTTGTGCCGAAGTGTGGTGAAACCATACGCCAATACTTTTGTGGCTATTTCGTATGCATAGCCGTAGCCCTGAGATTGTGGGAGAAAAGCAAAGCCAATATCAGGACCGTCGAGGTAATCTCTTTGCAATAAGCCGCACATGCCCAAAGGCTCGCCAGTTGATTTTAGTTGAACTAAACACAGGCCCAATTCGTTTTTCTTGTAGCTCGTGAGCGGCCCCTTATCCAGGTATGCTAACGCATCTTGCCGGGTGCTGATATTTCGATCCCCTATGTATTTAAGCCAGCCAGGAGAATTCAGCAATACGATAATAAAATCCGCGTCAGCAGCGGTAAATTGGCGTAAACACAGTCGTTCGCTTTCGATTATTACCATTGGAGCTGATTATTTTAGTTTCTATGTATCTACAAAAGTGTTTGGATTATACCTCTAATATTATAACTAAACCTCAACCTGTCAACATTGTATACTTTTCAGGCATTGTTCCTTACAAGCTAATGGCTTTGCACCAAAATTAAAACCTGAGAACGCCGAAATGTTCTTGCAGTGCTTGATTGTTATTGGTAATTGAGCACATTGCTTTACGTTAGCAAAATTTATTGCACATTTTAAAGTTGTGCAAATCGTCGGGTAAGGGAACAGTCGATATATAATAATGCAATAAGATGAAATATTTACGGGTTTTATATGTACAGGTAATCATTGGCATTATTGCCGGGGTTATTGTTGGCTGGCTATATCCGGCTTTTGCACCTACGGCAAAATTGATCAGTGATACCTTCCTTAACATGATCCGGATGGTAATTGCTCCGGTTATATTTTTCACCATTGTATCGGGTGTTGCAGGCGCCGGCGATATGAAAAAAGTCGGGAGGGTGGGGCTGAAAGCGCTGATCTATTTCGAGGTGGTTACCACACTCGCGCTGGTTATTGGCCTTGTTACGGCAAACCTCGTAAAACCCGGAGCAGGGGTTCCTTTTACCGGCACCCCAAATAATCAGGTTGATCGTATAGGGGCGGAGGCGAAAGGATTAAATTGGGGAGAGTTTTTTTCACATATTGTTCCTTCAAATATCGTAGACGCATTTGCAAAGGGAGACATCCTGCAGGTACTCTTTTTTAGTATCCTGTTTGCAATAGGTTTAAAGATGTTGGGCCAGGCGGGAGAGAGCTTGCTGCTGTCATTTGATAAGATCAATAAGGTACTTTTTAACGTGCTAAAAATTATCATGAAGCTTAGCCCGCTTGGTGCATTCGGGGGCATGGCTTATACCATTGGCAAGTTCGGCTTTGCAACCCTTGCCGTGTTGGGCAAGCTCCTGATTACGTTTTATCTTACCGGTTTCCTGTTCATATTTGTGGTTTTGAATCTGCTTTGCAGGTATTTCGGGATCAGCTTATGGAAGTTACTGGGCTATGTTAAGGAGGAAATCCTGATTGTACTTGGAGCCAGCAGCAGTGAGGCGGTACTGCCTTCGGTAATGCAGAAGCTTACCGCCGCCGGTTGTGAGAAAGAAGTGGTAGGGCTGGTGATTCCAACCGGTTATAGCTTTAATCTTGATGGAACAACCATTTACCTGAGCATGAGTATTATATTTCTTGCGCAGGTATTTCATATCGACTTGTCAGTAGCTCAGCAATTAACCATAATCGGCATACTATTACTCACCAGCAAAGGTGCAGCGGGTGTTGCGGGAAGTGGCTTTATTGTGCTTGCGTCCACCCTTACGGCCCTTGATGTTATTCCCCTCGAAGGGCTTGCCTTGTTAATCGGGGTCGACCGCTTTATGAGCGAAGGACGGGCGATCATCAACTTCATTGGAAACACCATAGCAACAGTCATCATTGCGAAAAGTGAAAACGAAATCGACATGGTTAAGTATAAACTTGTGGTAGAAAAGAAAAGGCTGCAACCAATTGTAGATCCTGTAATCACCGACGCTTAATTTGTCTGACCTATAAATTCAGTCCTGATGTTTGCCGCCAATGCCGCTTTGCTGAAACAAGTTGTTCGGTACAAGAGCGCATCCCGCTATATCGTGTTGGGGGTACGGCGCAACGATCTTGATTAAAGGACCAACAGTTTGGAGCAAAAAAAAAGCCTCAACAAGGGTCAAGGCTTTGTACAGTGCGATAATAATTTTTATAGTGTTTTAAGAACATCGTTCATACTCCTTACTGCATCGGCGCTTTTGCTAAAGGCAGCCTGTTCTTCTTCGTTAAGTTTAAAATCAACAATTTTTTCCCAGCCAGTCTTACCTATCACGACCGGTACACCAAGGCAAATATCACTTTGCCCGTATTCGCCATTCAAACCTACGCTACAGGTAAATAATCTTTTTTCGTCGCGCACAATCGATTCTACGAGAGCAGCTACGGCAGCACCTGGAGCATACCATGCACTTGTGCCAAGCATCTTCGTAAGCGTTGCGCCACCTACCATCGTATCCGAAACGATCTTTTGTTGCTGTTCGGGACTTAGAAAATGGGTAACAGGAATGCTGTTCCATGTAGCAAGCCTGATCAAAGGGATCATCGTTGTATCGCCGTGACCACCAACCACAACTGCATTAAGGTCGTTGGGGCTGCATTGGAGGGCTGCGCTCAGGTAACACTTGAAGCGCGCACTGTCGAGGATTCCGCCCATACCGATGATACGTTCTTTTGGTAAACCGGTACTTTGAAGCGTCAGGTAAGTCATGGTATCCATAGGATTACTTACCACTACAACGATCGCATCGGGTGAATGCTTAAGCAGGTTTTCAGCAACCCCACTTACGATACCGGCATTTGTTCCAATCAATTCCTCACGGGTCATACCAGGTTTGCGTGGCAACCCTGAAGTAATCACCACCACATCACTACCAGCCGTTTTACTATAGTCATTAGTGCTGCCGGAAACACGGGTGTCGAAACCAAGCAAAGCAGCAGTCTGAGTAATATCGAGTGCCTTACCTTCTGCAAAACCTTCCCTGATGTCGAGTAAAACCAGTTCTTCCGCGAGTTCCTTCCGGGCAATGTTGTCGGCAGAGGTTGCGCCAACCGCCCCGGCGCCTACTACTGTAATTTTCATTGTAATTTAGTTATGGTTTATGTGAAAGAATTTTTCGACGCAAAGGTAGGGGTGTTCAGTGATGAGTTAAGCGTTATGCATTTGGGCTTTATCCATTAACCGGAAGTTCAAGCCCGTTACAACAAAAAGCTGCCGGAACCCCCGGCAGCTTTTTGTTGTATGTTGGTCTGGTCTCTCTGAATATCTTGTGCTCAGGTATTCAAAAATCAACGCTTAGTAAATGGTTTTCAATTGAACAGATGCTTTGCCCAAATCAATCTTTACCATGATCACCCCTCTCGAAACCTGCGACAAGTTTATATTCATTGTCCCGGTTCTGGAGGTATTTACCTGGCGGCTGATCAACTTGCCTGCGGCATCAAAAACACTAACACTCCTGGCTTCAGCCGGTAAGCTGATTACCAGCTGGTCGCCGATAATGGTTGCCTTAGGATTGTTCCTGTCACCTGAAGCCTTCAGGTAAACAATTGGGGAATACATGCTTTGCCCCGCCGGAGTACTGGTCTTTAACCGGTAAAAAGCAGCTTCGTTACCGGCAAGTACCTGGCGATAGGAGTTTGATACCGGTGAGCCGGATGCGGTTTGGCTGTAAACCTCTTTAAAAGGCGAAGCAGGAGTTGTTTGTTTTTCCAGGGAGTACACTGTCCCTTTTTCTTCGCCCGCAACTGCCCATTTCAGCTCATGGGAGGCATTGATGATGCTGCCTGCAAATGAAAGTAACTTAACTGGCAAGGCACCGGATGCGATCACTTTGAACAGTGTTCCGCTCTGCAGGGAAACGGCGTATAAAGCACTGTCTTCGCTTTCGCCATAGCTGGAGATATTGGTAGCCCATCCGGTCTGCAGCGTGGCGTTCCAACCGCCTGTTGCCGACCTATTGATGAGCCATCCGTTGTTGCTAACATAATCTGAAGTAATATAGTAGCCCTGCAGCGAGGGAAACTCGGTTCCCCGGTAAACATAGCCGCCAGTAATTGACCTACCCCCAGTAGCGTTGTCGCGCTGATATTCAAAAATTGGAAACACATTGTTCGGCTGCCCACTACAATCCGGATTAAACACCAGTGTGCCTTCAAAGCATCGCCATCCATAATTCTTATTCAGGATGTTTGCAGCAGGTACGTAATTTACCTCTTCACGGGCATTTTGGCCAACATCCGCGATCCATAGATCACCAGTCCGCCTGTCGAAACTCCAGCGCCATGGATTTCGTAGCCCAAGCGCAACTATTTCGTCGCGTATAGCAGGGTCATTTAAAAAAGGATTCGTTGGAGGTATGGAGTAGTACGGCGGATTTGGATTATTCACATCAATCCGGATAAACTTTCCATGAAGGCTGTCGCCATTTTGTGCCCGGTGCAGCGGATCCCCGGCACCGCCACCATCACCTGTACCGAAATATAGGTAGCCATCACGTCCAAAATTCAATTTAGCACCGTTGTGATTTGCAAACGGCTTAAATATCGTGAGCAGTACCACCCCAGATGTTGAGTCGGCGGTGTTCAGATCGCGGCGTGAAAAACGCGCAAGCGTAACATTGCCCGCCAGATTATTGTACCACACAAAGAAGTAACCGTTCGTAGCATAATTGGGATGAAAAGCCACGCTAAGTAACCCTTGTTCACTTCCGGTTGACCTCACCATGGAAGAGATGCTAAGGAAAGGTGTGGGTAGAAATGCCGTTCCATTCCAGATCCTGATGGTACCCGGTTTCTCCACGACAAACAACCTCCCTGATCCATCACCAGCATTAACAACATCTACAGGCGATGTTAAGCCACTTGCAATGGTTTGAAAAGAGATTACCGGTTGAGCAATGGAAGGAGGAAGACATGAAATAATTAATACCAGGAAAAGACTGAGCCGTAGAAATTTTTTCATAGCTGAATGTTTAAACGTCAATTTAAACATTTAGGCTAAATAAGTCATAACAACACTCCCTATATATTATTGCCGCGCTTGGGTTAACGTGCCAAACTGTAAAGTTCAGGCATATTGCCACCCTTTTCGTAAGCCCTGATCAGGTTGCCCTTTTTGTCGTACACCGCACTAAATGGGGTTGTCTCTACTTTATAGAAGTTGGTGATAAAGCGGGTGGGGTCGGTGCCCACTTTTATATTGGAGAACTTAGCTAATGAATAATATCGCGCAAACTGTTTCATGTCGTCAAATGGCCGGCTGGTGATCAGAACGATTTGCATCTTTCTCAGCTTGTCGATGTTCTTAAGTATCTCTTCAGTTTCCATCTGGCAATGGCCACAATCCGGGCTGAAGTAGATGATCCAGGTAGGTTGTTTTGTATTCAGGTTTGCTTTTGAATACCACGAGCTGTCGGGCAGTAAAATTCTGAAAGGCGGGATAATAGGTACCTGTTTATACGGTGGAAGGCTGTCTTGTGCCTGGGAGAAAGCAGAAGCCGTAAAAATCAACAGCAACAACACCAGCGTAAATTTTTTCATGTTGCTTAACCAGCACAAATGATGCCATGCCAACTGCCTTATAAGCGTTTCATGATCAATCCCTATTTTTGCGCTCTCTAATATTATCCCTTAACTGCAGTACATGAATTTTAACCTCTCTCAAATACCCGATCGGAACCAAAAACCCCGCGAACATGGTATCACCATGGTCATGGATAAGGGCTTAAGTTTGAATGAAGCTGAAAATTTGATAAGCGTCGGAAATCCTCACATCGATATTGTTAAGCTCGGATTTGGGACGGCTTACGTTACCCCTAACCTGCGCCAGAAAATTGAATTGTACCAGGCTGCCGGCATCCCGGTATACTTTGGCGGAACCTTGTTCGAAGCCTTTTTGATCCGGAACCAGTTCGAAGATTATATCACCATGATGAGGGATTATAAAATAGAACACGTGGAAGTTAGTGATGGCTCCATTAACATACCTCATGCGGAGAAATGTGGCTATATTGAAAAACTGACCAGCTTCGGAACCGTACTGAGTGAGGTGGGAAGCAAAGATGCCGCTCACATTATTCCACCCTACAAATGGATCGAATTGATGAAGGCAGAGCTCGAAGCCGGTTCAACTTATGTGATTGCCGAAGCCCGCGAAGCGGGAAACGTCGGTATCTATCGTGGCTCGGGAGAGGTTAGAGAAGGACTTGTACAAGAGATACTAACCCAGATACCCGAACAAAAGATTATCTGGGAGGCTCCACAAAAAGCGCAGCAATTGTACTTTCTTGAGCTCATCGGTTGTAACGTAAACCTCGGAAATATTGCACCAACAGAAGTGATCCCGCTCGAAGCAATGCGCATCGGCCTTCGTGGAGATACGTTTGATTTATACCTCGATAAAACCAACGCTTAATGCGCCAGTTTGGACTCATCGGCTATCCGCTGACCAGTTCGTTTTCCAAACGATACTTTGCTGAAAAGTTCGAACGGGAACAGATTACCGGGTGTGCATACGATAATTACCCGCTTGCAAACATCAACGAATTTCCCGCCCTGCTTGAACATACCCGGGATCTTCATGGGCTGAATGTTACCATTCCTTACAAAGTGCAGGTTATGCCATACCTGCACGAAGTGACCGCCGCGGTACAACAGATGAATGCCTGTAATTGTATCCGGATCGTTGATGGCAGGCTCTACGGACACAATACCGATGTAACCGGTTTTGAACAATCCTTTCTTCCCCTCCGAAAACATTACCACCAAAGCGCATTGGTACTTGGCACCGGTGGTGCAGCAGCTGCGGTTGAATACGTACTTCAGAAACTGCAAATCCCCTATTTGTTGGTAACAAGAAGTACCGCCGGTAAGTCAAACAGTATCCCGTACGATTCGCTGAACGAACGACTGATGAAAAATCATCTGGTGATCATCAATACCACTCCCCTCGGAATGGCGCCTGATGTAGATAGCGCTCCGCCCATTCCCTATGAATACCTGACTCCGGAGCATTACCTGTACGACCTGGTGTATAACCCGGCCGAAACCTTGTTTCTAAAAAGAGGAGTCGAGCGCGGAGCGACCACTAAAAATGGCGCCGACATGCTGGTCATCCAAGCAGAGGAAAGCTGGAAGATCTGGAACGACAAAACGATATAAATCCTACCTGGTAATCTATTTGGGAACAGAGTTGGGTAACACAGATTGAGCATCGTTGCGTCGCATTACGTTCATCGGCATCTTTTCAATTTGGCTTTTCAGCTAGTGGGTCTTATTACAAGATTTGCATCCTACATATGATGCGCGAACTCGCTTCCACGAAGTAGTCGGTCACCCTTATTCAACAGGTTTTTTCCAGGCAAAAGTTAGCGCTACGCCATTAAACCACCCATGTGCAAAACACATCGTGTTGAGCAATCCCTGTTTTTGAGTTCCCCTTTGCCGCCCACTAAATTCAGGAAGCAATGCCTGTTAGAAAAGCATCGGTTTATTGCAAGTCACAGCACGTGCTTTCAACTGATGCGTAAGCGAAATAGCAGGTCAGTGTAATCGTCTATAACTGTTAAATAGCCGGCTTTAGGATAGGCCTGTTCAAATGAAATTGCCTGGCTCGCCTAAGGTGTTATCTGTTGTTTAGCTTAAGTACAGCAGCTTCCGGTAATTTCATCAGTTTCTTGCTTGCATAATCATAACACAACATTCCTGTTTTTGCCTTTGCAGCAGACACCAGGCCGCCGTCCTTATCCAGCTCCAGCAGGTAGTGCAGGTCGAAGCCGAACTTGTCGAACCCTGTTGCAGCAACGGATATGCGAATACGATCAGCGTAATGAAGCTCATGTTTAAACTCGATGGCTACGTCAGCCATTATCAGGCCTGCTCCTTCAAAGCTTAACTCTTCGTACCCATGGTGTGCCAGGAACTGCTGCCGGGCTTCGTGAATAAGCGCTAAAAAGGTATCATTGCCAACGTGTCCGCCATAATTAAGGTCTGTTATCCGGATTGTCAATGCTGTAGTATAGCTGAACTCGTCGGCTAAATTTAACTTGATGCGTTCCATAAGGATTGTTAGTCATGGCAAGATACAGCAGCGCAGTTTAACCTGGCTGCCATACCTAAATAGTACGCACAAGCTGGCATAAATCTCAGCGATGCCCGGTTGAACGATTGATATGCTGATCTTGTTGATCCAGTGCACTCGCAATCCTGTCCCACACATGAGCAGGAGGAGTAACTGCTTTACGTTTCCGGTTGACGGCAGGCATTAACCCCTTAAACGCAAATGAAGCGGGATTTTCGGTTGAGTAGCTGGCGCGTTTTTGCGCAGAGATGGTAGTGGGTAGTTGGATTGTTTTCATGAATTATTGTATTGGGTGTCTTTATTATATAGAGTATTAGCGTGTAATTGTCTCAGATACAGAAGACCAGTACAATAACAGATGTTAGCAGGTAAAGAAAGGTTGCAGTATTTTCTAAAAAAGAGAAAATTATTTCCCAGCAAGGGATAAGAAGGAGAGAAGTTGCCGCATTGCTTTCTTGCGGTGACTAAAACGGTTTTTCTCGTCAAGCGTCATTTCTGCAAATGTTGCGCTGGCGCCATCCGGAATAAAAACCGGGTCATAACCAAAACCCGCGTCCCCACTGGGTTTCAAGGTGATAGTTCCGTTGCAGACACCTTCAAACTGATGCTCTTTGCCGTCGAAGATTAGGGAGATGATGGTTCGAAAACGGGCTTTGCGGTTGTTAGTATCCGCCAGTTCGGCTAACAGCTTATTAACATTGTCGGTTGAACTGCTATGTTCGCCGGCATACCTTGCGCTTTTTACACCGGGCACCCCGTTTAAAGCTTCAACTTCGAGACCGGTATCTTCGCTAAAGCAATTGGAGCCGGTGAGCCGGTATATCGTTCCCGACTTTTCTGCGGCATTTTTTTCGAGTGTGTCGTGGGGTTCGGGTATATCGATATGAATGCCTGCATCCTTGAGTGAGATGATGTGGTACTCCCGCCCAACTATTGCCCTTACTTCTTCAACCTTGTTTGGATTATTTGTAGCAAAAACAATGGTACGCATCAGGCTTGTTTAGGAAAGATTAAAAGCTTTCTGCAGCGTTACCCACAACTTTGTTTTCAGCAACCTGCTGTCGGCCGAGGCTGCAATCATAAGCTTAAGCGCAGGAGAAGTGAAGTAGCTGCAGCCGTCGAAGTTTTGAACCTGGAAATGGGGAATGGTAAACGGAAGTTTTACAGCCGCCGGGTCAACATCGAACATTAAAACGTGTTTTGGTGAAAGTTGCCCGCATAACGCGGCGGCGCTTATTTCCTGGTTTGCTACGTTTATTACAGCAATGTCGCTCAGGTTTAACTGGCAGGCCTTGAGAATTTTTGTAAGAAAGTCCAGTTCGCTGTCGTTGATGAAAGGGGACTGGCTATCCTTCAACAAAACAACCACTTGCTTGTTATTCTGTCCGAGAAAACGGATTTTACCGGCTTCTTTTGTTGTCGGGGGCATGGAAACGACCGAGGAGACAGCTACAGAGGCAACGTTCCCGGGAATGTCGACGAGCACGTTTTTATACAGGTCTGCAATAAGAAAGGGGGGTAAAATAATTCGTTCTCCGGCCATACAATGATGATTTCCCGCCTGTCAAGGGCATTTTTTGTTTCTTTGCAAAAAACAAAAGTACTAATATGATTGAAGCGTCTGAGATAATTGTGCAGAAAGCAGCGAGCAGCAGGCTCAGCCAGGTGACACTAAAAAATGTTCCGTTCGGTAAATACTTTACCGACCATATGCTGGAAGCAGATTATGAAAATGGTGAATGGAAGGCGGTCGAAATTAAGCCCTATGCACCTTTACAACTTGACCCCGCAACCGCGGCGCTCCATTATGGACAGGCCATATTTGAGGGCATAAAAGCATACAAAGATATAAATGGCAGTATCGCCATTTTCAGACCTTTTGAAAACTTTCGTCGTTTCAATGTGTCTGCCGAAAGAATGCAGATGCCGGCGGTACCTGAGGAGATTTTTATAGAAGGAATGCGGGCACTGATCAACTTAGACCAGGCATGGATACCTGATCAGGAGGATCATTCCCTATACATCAGGCCATTTATGATTGCCACCGATGATGTAATTGGGGTTAAACCCTCTGAGAAGTACAAGTTTTTGATTATTTTAAGTCCTACAGGTCCCTACTACGACAAGCCAATGCGCATTTATGTAGAAGAAAATTATACCCGCGCGGCACCAGGCGGTATTGGTTTCGCTAAAGCCGCGGCAAATTATGGCGCGAGCATGTTGCCGACAGCCAAAGCAAAGGAACTTGGGTACGACCAGGTATTGTGGACCGATGCTTTTGAACACCGGTATGTTCAGGAGATTGGAACCATGAACGTTTTTTTTGTGATAGGTGATACCGCCTATACTCCCGATTTAAGCCAGGGGACCATCCTGGACGGCATAACCCGTGACAGTGTGATAACAGTGCTTGGCGACATGGGATTATCAGTTGTTGAACGGGAAATCAGCATCGACGAGATTGTGGCTGCCTATGCAGAGGGACAGCTTAAAGAGGTGTTTGGAACAGGAACCGCCGCGGTAATATCTTCTATCAGGGAGTTGCGTTACAAAGATTACGTTATGGAATTCGATGTATCAAAATGGACCATTGCGCCGGAGGTTAAGAGCCGGCTGGCCGCGATCAGAAATGGAAGCGCAAATGATGAGCATGGATGGCTTTACCGGATCAGTTAAGGTTTCGTGACTTTACCAGCCATAACCAAAATGCACTTACTTTTACCGGTTAACGTTTGACTGATTTTGGAAGCCTGTTTACATGAGTTCAACATGCTCAATGTGAACGACTAAGGCGACGGTAAAAAATTACAAGGAACATTTAGAAACATATATTTATAACAGCGGCAATGATTTTTTGAGTTGTGTAACAAATTATTTCAGAAACATTTTTGTTATTACAAGTTTAGCGATTACTTTTGCCGTCCGAAAAATTAAGGTTACAGATGCCTACAATACAGCAATTAGTTAGAAAAGGTAGAGAAATAATTAAAGCCAAGAGTAAGTCCAGGGCTTTGGATGCATGCCCGCAACGTCGTGGTGTTTGCACAAGGGTTTATACAACAACCCCAAAAAAGCCAAACTCTGCACTACGTAAAGTGGCCAAGGTTCGTCTTACAAACAAGATTGAGGTTATTGCATATATTCCGGGAGAAGGACATAATCTCCAGGAGCACTCAATTGTTCTGATACGTGGTGGAAGGGTTAAAGACTTACCAGGTGTGCGTTATCATATTGTTCGTGGTAGCCTTGATACTGCAGGTGTTAAAGACCGTAAGCAAAGCCGTTCTAAATACGGAACTAAAAGAGAAAAGGCTAAGAAATAGGCTTTCATTCATCCAACATTTGTCAATCTTCAGCAGCGCAGCTGCTATAAATAATACTAGATATGCGTAAGACGCAACCAAAGAAAATTCCTTTAGCACCAGATCCAAAGTTCAACGACAAACTGGTAACCCGTTTTGTTAACAACCTGATGTGGCAAGGTAAAAAGAGCATTGCCCTCACCATTTTCTACGATGCATTAGACAAAGTTGCTAAGCAAACAAACGAAGATGGATATGAGATCTGGAGAAGAGCACTTACAAATGTTACCCCTGCTGTTGAGGTGCGTAGCCGTCGGATTGGTGGTGCTACCTTTCAGATTCCTTCTGAAGTAAGGGCTGACAGAAAGGTTTCACTAAGCATTAAATGGTTGATCAGGTTCAGTCGCGATCGTAATGGTCGTAGCATGGCGGATAAGCTGGCTAACGAAATCGTTGCTGCAAGTAAAGGTGAAGGTGGTGCATTCAAAAAGAAAGAAGATACACACCGTATGGCAGAAGCAAATAAAGCTTTCTCCCACTTTAAGATCTAATAAAAGGCATCTTGAAAATATTAGCCGCCCATTGGGCGGCTTTTTTGTTTGGGGCAGTGTTGCGGGCAATCACGCCCGAATGGTTAGAATAGATCCAGGTAAACTAGCCACCTTTGAACAACGCGACATATGGCATTTCAAGAAAGCCAACCTTAAGATATCATATAACCCAATGTGGAGCAAGGGATGCGATCTGGCCGCCCTGTTACTTTTTAGCGTGAGAACCTCCTCAACTCAGGCACAACCCCCTGAACGAGCTTTTTTGAGCCCCGGCCAGCTTAAATAATAATTAAACATTTGCTACCTCTTTTTCTTGAGTTTTTCAGGTTCGGGCCGGCAACAGCAAAATAAATCTGGAGTTAAAACGTTAGCGTTGGTGGTTCGCAGGCGAATACACTCCTGGGCGCTGGTAGCAAGGGCAATGGCCGGACAAAACGAAGGGAATTCAACCTTTAGGATGCAAGTGTTTGTTAATAATGTTTTTGCCCGTATTTGCAACCTGTTCTTAATACCGGGGAATACTTAAATTTCATACCTTTGCGCTCCAAATTGAGGATTGTACACCGATGGACCAGTTAGATTTCCCTGCACAAAAGCTCCAACAGGGAAAATAGGATGAACGGAGCGTCGCAACGGCTGCCACATCACGGCTCTGCAGTTGACCAACAAAGTAATTAACAAACAAACATAAAAGTCATGGCGGACTTAAGGTATCAAAGAAATTTCGGGATAGCGGCGCACATTGATGCGGGTAAAACAACCACTACCGAGCGTATCCTATACTATACAGGTGTGAACCATAAAATAGGAGAAGTACACGATGGTGCTGCAACTATGGACTGGATGGCACAGGAGCAGGAGAGGGGTATTACCATTACTTCAGCTGCAACTACTTGTTTCTGGAACTTCCCAACCGTTCAGGGTGTAAAAACTCCGGATACAAAGCTTTACAAATTTAACATCATCGATACTCCGGGTCACGTTGACTTTACCGTAGAGGTAGAACGTTCATTACGTGTACTTGATGGCTTACTTGCCCTGTTTTGTGCAGTAAGTGGAGTAGAGCCACAAAGTGAAACCGTTTGGCGCCAGGCTAACCGCTATAAAGTTCCACGTATTGGTTTTGTAAACAAAATGGATCGCAGTGGTGCTGACTTCCTGAATGTAGTTAAGCAGGTGCGTGAAATGCTGGGTGCAAAAGCAGTTCCGCTTCAGTTACCAATAGGTGCAGAAGACAACTTTAAAGGTGTTGTTGACCTGATTACCATGAAAGGTATTATCTGGGACGAGGAAAGCCGCGGAATGACTTTCAAAGAAGTTGCCATTCCCGCAGATATGCAGGAGGAAGTTGACCAATACCGCCAGGAATTGATTGAAGCAGTTGCAGAATATGATGATGCGCTGCTCGAGAAGTTCTTTGACGATCCTTCAACCATCACCGAAGACGAAGTTCATGAAGCGATCCGCAAAGCAACCATCGATCTTTCTATCATTCCGATGATGTGTGGTTCATCTTTTAAGAATAAAGGTGTGCAAACTGCATTGGATGCGATCGTTCGTTACCTGCCAGGTCCACTGGACATTGAGGCAATCAAAGGAACAAATCCGGATACGGGTGAAGAAGTTATTCGTCACGCTGATCCAAAAGAACCATTTAGCGCACTTGCATTTAAGATCATGACTGACCCATTTGTAGGTCGTCTGGCGTTCTTCCGGGCATATAGTGGTCGTCTCGACTCGGGTTCTTACGTGCTGAACGTACGTACCGGACGTAATGAGCGTATCAGCCGTATTATGCAGATGCATGCGAACAAGCAAAACCCGGTTGATTATATCGAAGCAGGTGATATTGGGGCAGCAGTTGGTTTTAAGGACATTAAAACCGGTGATACCCTTTGCGACGAAAAGCACCCGATTACCCTGGAAAGCATGACATTCCCTGAACCGGTAATCTCGGTTGCAATCGAGCCTAAAACACAGGCCGACGTTGATAAGATGGGTATGGCAATCGCTAAACTGGTTGAAGAAGATCCGACTTTAAGGGTTAAAACTGATGAAGAGACCGGCCAAACCATCCTGAGTGGAATGGGTGAGTTGCACCTGGAGATCATCGTTGACCGTATGCGTCGTGAGTTTAAAGTTGAAATTAACCAGGGTGCTCCCCAGGTTGCTTATAAAGAGGCATTTACCAAAACAATTGAACACAGGGAAACGCTGAAAAAGCAAACCGGTGGTCGTGGTAAATTTGCCGACATCCAGTTCGAGATCGGACCAGCGGATGAGGAATTCCTGAAAGAAGGCAAAGGCACTTTCCAGTTCGTAAATGACCTTTTTGGTGGATCAATTCCAAGGGAATTTGTTCCGGCCATTCAGAAAGGCTTTGAAAATTCTATGAACACTGGTGTACTTGCTGCTTACCCAGTAGAAAGCATGAAAGTGCGGGTTTATGATGGTAGCTTCCACGCGGTTGACTCCGATGCGATGAGTTTTGAACTTTGTGCAAAAGGTGGTTTCCGCGAGGCGGGTAGAAAAGCAAAACCTGTTTTGCTTGAGCCAATCATGAAAGTTGAGGTTACCACTCCTGACCAGTACATGGGTGATGTAACGGGTGACCTTAATCGCCGTCGTGGTATGCTTGAGGGTATGGATAGCCGTGCCGGTTTACAGGTGATCAAGGCTAAAGTGCCTTTAAGCGAGATGTTTGGTTATGTAACCCAGCTCCGTTCATTGTCATCAGGTCGCGCAACTTCAACCATGGAGTTCAGTCATTACAATCCTGCTCCGAACAACGTAGCGGAAGAAGTTATGGCTAAACAAAAAGGTAAGTTGAAAGTAGAAGATTAATTAATTTGATCAGATAAAAGGAACCCTGCTGAAAAGCGGGGTTTTTTTATGCAATGCGGTTTGTGACGAGACGAACTTCCAGAAAGGTGTGACATGTTTGAGAATAGCGCTGTTGAACTCAGCGCTGAATGTGGCGTTAAGAAAGCATTAACATTATTTATCATGTTGTTGCTGTTCATACGTCATATTTGCCGCTCATACATATTCAGCAAATTCCACCCCTTCAAACAGGGTTTTTTCCACCGAGAATCTAATAATAAGCTGCTGCTTAAACAGCATATTTGCGTTTAGAATTGTCTACTCAGGTTTACATCAATCCACGTTTACAGAAAAAAATCAACTATGACTAAAAAAACGTTGGGGAATCCCAATGTAAAGCACCCCATGTGGCTAAGGTTAATCTACAGCGGTTTCCTTTCAGCCCTGTTTATGCTGTTTACCTTTCAGTTACACGCCCAGGGCACTACGGTAACGGGTAAGGTGGCAGACACCACCGGCAATCCCATTGCTGGTGTATCTGTTTCGGTAAAAGGAACGAAAAACGGAACTACAACGGACGCTTCCGGGGACTTTCGATTAAGTGCAGTTCCTTCAACGGGCACTCTTGTACTAACTTATGTAGGTTATGCATCTCAGGAAATTCGACTTACACCGGGACAAGCCGCTGTGCAAATCGTTTTGCGTTCAGCTGCGGGTAGCCTGGAAGGAGTAGTAGTTACTGGATTTCAGACGATTAGTAAAAAGAATTTTACCGGTGCAGCTGCCACGATTAAAGCAGACGATGTAAGATTACCTGGAGTAATAGACGTAAGCCGGATGCTTGAAGGTCGGGCAGCCGGCGTTTCCGTCCAGAACGTATCCAGCACATTTGGAAGTGCACCAAAAATCCGGATTAGGGGTGCTACTTCTATTAATGGGGAAAATAAACCGTTGTGGGTAATTGATGGAGTAGTTCAGGAAGATATTATCAATATCTCTAACGACCAGCTGTCAAGTGGTGATCCTACAACGCTGTTGGGATCGTCTGTAGCTGGTATTAACTCAAACGATATCGAAACCTTTGATATTCTGAAGGACGCAGCAGCAACAGCACTGTACGGCGCAAGAGCAATGAATGGCGTGGTCGTTATCACCACTAAAAAGGGGCGTTCAGGTAAACCAGTTATCAACTATACCGGCAATTTCAGCAGTCAACTCAAGCCGACATATAATAGCTATAACATTATGAACTCTGTTGAACAGATGTCTGTTTTAGCAGAACTTGAACGCAAGGGCTTCTTGACGTCAAATATATTAAGCCGCGGGAACTATGGGGTTTACGGTAAAATGTATGACATGCTGAACCAGCAGGATGCCAATGGTAATTTTCTGCTCCAGAATACTACCGAAGCTAAAAATGAATTTCTGAAAAGATATGCTTTAGTAAACACTGACTGGTTTGATCTCCTGTTTAGAAATTCCCTTACGCAGGAACATTCGTTGAGTATATCGTCTGGAGGTGAACGGTCGCAATCATTTTTTTCCACGAGCTTCTATAATGATAATGGTTGGACAATCGCTGACGATGTGAAGCGCTATACGCTGAATTTTAGAAACAACTACAACTTTTCTGATAGGTTATCAGCAGGATTTTTAACTCAGGGTTCCGTAAGGCAACAACATGCTCCCGGCACAGTTCAGCGGGTAAGTAACCCGGTTTCCGGGCAGTTTGAAAGAGATTTCGATATTAATCCGTTCAGCTTTGCGTTAAATTCCAGTCGTGCAATGACAGCTTATGATGAGAATGGTAAGCCGGAATACTTCAGGCGCAATTTTGCACCCTTTAATATTTTGGACGAATTAAAATACAACACCATTGACCTGAATGTTATTGACCTGAAATTACAGGGGGAGTTAGGCTATAAATTTTCAAAGACGTTGCGCTATGATTTCATTGGAGCATTGAGGTATGTCAAATCGTCGCGGGAACACCAGGTAACAGAAAATGCTAACATGGCGAATGCTTACCGCGCTGCAGGCACGGCGACTATAAGGGCTAATAACCAATTCTTATATACTGATCCGGATAATCCAGATGCAGAACCAGCGGTAGTATTGCCATATGGTGGTTTTTATAACCGGACCGAAGACCAACTGGTTAATTTTGATGTGAGGAACAGCTTGAACTACGTAAATACATTTGCAGCAAGGCATAACGTAAATATCCTTGTGGGTCAGCAGCTTAAATATGCCGACCGGCAAAATTTTAACAGTCGTGGTTACGGGTATCAATATGATAACGGGGGTGTTGTTTTTGCTGATTACCGTGCACTCAAACAGACTATTGAAGCAAATTTTCCTTACTATGGGATGAGCAAGGATTTCGATCGTTTTGCTGCTTTCTATCTTAACGGACAGTACACTTATGATCGCCGATATAATTTCTACGGAACAGTCCGCTATGATGGTTCCAATCGTCTCGGTTCATCACCTTCTGCCCGATGGCTTCCAACCTGGAGCTTTGGAGGTTCATGGAACATTGATGAAGAAGGATTTATGCAAAATGTAAGGGCAGTTGATTACCTGAAGTTGCGGGCAAGTTATGGCTTGACAGCAAGCCTAGGCCCTGCGACGAATTCAAATATCGTGCTTCGTAACATTAATACAAATCGGCCACCTACGGAAGTAGAGTCTGTGATTACCCTGGCTAACCTGGAAAATTCAGAATTGACCTGGGAAAAAAATTATACCACAAACCTGGGAGTAGATGCCGGCTTATTCGGGGGACGGGTAAACTTAAGTATAGATGCTTATGAGAGAAAAAGCTTTGATCTGATCAGCATTATTAAAACCTCAGGCATCGGTGGAGAGTCCTATAAAGCCGCCAACTATGCTGATATGCATTCAAGGGGTGCGGAATTGTTGATTGGAGGTCAGATCATCCGAGAGAAAAACTGGGGGTGGAGGACAAATCTTACTTTCGGTTACAACAAAACAAAAATTACTAACGTTGAAAACCGACCAATCATTTTTGACCTTGTCAAAGCCGAAGGCGGGAACCAGGAGGGATATCCTGTAAGCGGCTTATTCTCTATACAATATGCGGGTTTAAACCATGCAACCGGCGTTCCGGAGTTCATAGACGAGAGAGGCAAAGTGGCACATGCGGTATATCTTCAGGATGACTCTACTAACTATTTAAAGTATGAAGGCTCTGTTGACCCTACGATAACCGGGGGTTTCTCAAATACCTTTAATTATAAGGCCTTCTCTTTAAACATATTTGTAACCTACCAGGCAGGTAATAAAATCCGGCTTTATACCGCATTCAGACCAACTTATTCTGAGCTTGATGCAACGCCGAAAGAGTTTCTTGATCGTTGGGTAATGCCGGGTGACGAGGCCCGTACTAATGTGCCATCTATAATGGACGCCTATCAAAATTCACTTACCGGGGGTGATTATCCGTATAACAACTACAATTATTCGAGTGCAAGAGTAGCTGACGGAGGTTTTGTAAGGTTGAAAACAGTATCGCTCACCTATACTCTTCCTGCTTCCCTGCTTCGAAGTGGAGGTTTTCTCAAAAACGCAGCACTTACAGCAGCAGCCGTAAACCCCTGGTTAATCTATGCTGATCCTAAGCTTAAAGGGCAGGATCCTGAGTTCTTTAATTCAGGTGGTGTGGCTCAGCCAATTCAAAAACAATTCACACTTTCATTAAGAGTTGGTCTTTAAAAATCTAAAAATGAATAAAGTCGCTTTATATGTTGCATTTGCTTTTATGTTAACTGCAACCAGTTGTAAAAAGTACCTTGAGAAAGAGCCTGATAACCGGGCTAAGTTAACATCGCCCGAGAAGGTCTCTCAACTACTCGGCACGGCGTATCCATCTGCTAATTATATGGCCTTTGCCGAAGCGATGTCGGATAATGCTAACGATAAAGGAGCCGGAGTTATTAAAAACGTGAATGAAGACTCTTACTTTTTTAGGGATGTACGAGACAATGCCCAGGACACTCCGGAGTTCTACTGGTTTGGATGTTATGAAGCGATAGCTGCTGCAAACCAAGCTTTACAGGCCTGTAACCAAGCCCCCGACCCTGAGAATTATAAAGCTCAAAAAGGAGAAGCTTTATTGGCAAGAGCCTATGCTCATTTTATGCTGGTAACCTTTTTTTCAAAGGTTTACGATCCGTCGACCGCTGCTACAGATCCAGGTATCCCCTATGTTCTAGAACCCGAAACAGTGGTAATTAAGCAGTATGAGCGAAAGACTGTAGCTTATGTATATGAGATGATCGAAAAAGATCTTTTAGAAGGATTGCCCCTTATAGATGACAAAAGCTATACTGTTCCCCGATATCACTTCAATCGTGCCGCAGCGAATGCTTTTGCTACCCGATTCTATTTATTCAAAAAGGAATATAGCAAAGTTATCCAATATGCGAATACTGCGGTTCCCAATTACCTTGCCTCCTTGCGGCCGTGGAACACCACTTACGCAAACCTTGGCTTGAACGATGTTCCGCAAGTTTATTTGAAGTCTTCTGAGCCGGCAAATCTCCTCTTAATTGGTACTACATCGTGGTATGCAAATGGTTACGAATATGCAAGATATAGATACGGAATGGATGCAAGTGTGCAAGCACAAGTTCTACCTACTTCGGTTCCAGTTTCAGGTGGAACGTGGGGCTTTAGAACTGGTACAGTTGGCACAGGAAATATTGCGGTAACTAAATTAAGCCAGCATTTTGCATATGAATCTCCAACGTCCAATTTTGGTCGTGGATATGTGATGATCCCCGCATTTACAGTTGAAGAAGTTTTGTTCAACAAAGCTGAGGCGAGTGCATATACAGGGCAATTCACGCCAGCAATTGCTGATCTGAACATGTATTTGTCTACGAGGTTGGTTAGTGTCACACCTGGTGCCTTACCTGCAAACCGTACTTTAACGGAGGATAAGCTTGCTACATATTCAGGCACGAATAGCATTAGGGATGGATTGCTAAAGTTGGTTCTTAATTACAAAAGGGCAGAATTCGTCCAGGAAGGAATGCGATGGTTTGATATTTTACGGCACAATATTCCGGTCGTACATACCACAAAAACAGGTGAAACACATACGTTGGCAGCAAATGATCCACGCAGGTTACTGCAAATACCCCAATCTGCACTATTGTCCGGAGTTGCTCAAAATCCACGTTAATCAATTTTAAAAGAGAAGTATGAAGCTTATATATTTTTTACTGGTTGTATGTACAATCTCACTATCCACTTCGTGCAAGAAAGAAACGTTGAATTCCGCTGACGCCGAAAACATCCCAGGGCTTGGCGGAGACGTATGGGTCAAGGGGCCTCTTGACAAGTGGATTTACGATAACTTAACTATCCCCTACAATATTGATGTTAAGTACAAATGGGATCAGTTCGAGTTGGAATTGAATAAAACACTTGTTCCGCCTAAAGAAGAGAAGGTTATCCCGGTAATGGATGCTATACGAAAAGTTTGGATCGAGACATATATAGCAGAAGCCGGCATTCCATTTTTCAAGCAATACACACCCAAGTTTTTTTCCCTGGTCGGAAGTGCAAGCTATAATACTGATGGTTCAGCTACTTTGGGAACGGCAGAAGGAGGTAGAAAAGTGGTATTGTACCAGCTAAATTATTTCAGAACAAAAGGAATGCCTGGGTATGTAAGGTCAGACTCGTTTTTGATAAAGCAGATGTTCCAAACTATTCAACATGAGTTTGGACACATACTACATCAAAACACTTTATATCCACCTGAGTTCAAACGCATTGGCCAGAAGTTATATACGTCCGACTGGATTAACACAAATGATGCGGAAGCTAATTCAAATGGATTCGTTACCGCTTATTCAATGTCGGGACCTGATGAAGATTTTGTAGAGATGATAGCTATCATGTTAGTTGAAGGAAAAGCTGGATTTGATAGAATAGTAAACAAGATTCCTGCAGGAACAAGTGCTCTTGGTACTACCGATGTAGAAGCTAAAAAAAGCTTAAGAGACAAAGAAGCTATGGTTGTTAACTATTTCAAGCAAGTTTGGAGTATAGATTTTTATAGTTTACAGGCACGCAGCAGATCCGCAATCGAAGCACTTATTTATTAGTTAACTTCTGTTTTTCGCTTAATTTATTAATCATATCGAAATGAAAAATGTTTTTGGTTACATATTGTTGGTCTCTGTAATACTATCATCTTGTCGAAAGGATGATGCCCCTGCTTTCGAGAAGTCTGCTGATGAACGGTTAAATGAGGTTTTAACAAATTATCAAAATCAGCTTACAAGTGCAGAAAATGGGTGGAAGGCAGTTATTTATCCGGCTGGTGGTGGCGCTTTTAGTTTTTATTTCAAGTTCAACGCTAGCAATCGAGTAAATATGGTTTCAGACTTCGACTCTGCTTCAGCCGTTACTTTAAAAGAAAGCAGCTATAGGCTTAAAGCTTTACAGCAACCCAGCCTGGTGTTCGACACCTATTCGTATGTTCACGTTCTTGCTGACCCCAACGAGAATGTAGGCGTAAAGGCAGACGTAAATGGAGGACCAGTCGGGGTTGGGTTAAAGTCCGACTTCGAGTTCTATTTTGACTCTTCGAGTACAGATACCATTAACCTGATTGGAAGGATGAATGGAAGTAAAGCCGTATTGGTAAAAGCTACCCCGCAGGAAGCACAAGTATTCACTTCAGGTGCGTTCAACATCAACCAGTTTCGCTCTGCCTATGGCAGAATACTTGAGTACTTCAAGCGTTTGTCAATCGGTGGCCAAACATATGAACTCAACATCAACAATACGACAAGACGTATAACATTCAACTGGTTGGACGCCTCCAACAACCTGCAGTCTTTTAGCAGCCTATTTTACTTTAATACAACAGGTATCGGCTTTGTCACCCCATTTAATACAGGAACAACGGTGATTAGTGAATTGAGAAATGTTAATTGGGTGAGCGCTAGTAATAGCCTGACGGTAACAATTGGAACAGTCACAGGCACTATTGCAGGAGCTAAAGCCCCCCTAAAAATTGATATAAGTGCTCCACAACGCTGGAGGCAGTATGCAATTGATAATGGTAATGATTATTGGTACTCACCCTGGGGGTGGCATTCTAATGGAGTAGATGATGTCTTAAACCTAAGGACGAGCATTCCTGGCTATAATTATGTGATCTATGGCCCAAGGGGATATGGAGGTTGGACCGGGGGTGATTTATGTGGTGTGATACATTCTGCAGGAAATGGTGCAAGAGCAGCGTCCTATGCAGCTCCACCAGCTATTGCTAATGGCATCATTAAATTCACCTGGCTGCAATCAAATATAGGATTTGGATCTGCTCTTCCAGCCGCCGCTAACAACCTAATATATGGTACTACAAATTCAATCAGAGCTTATTTAACAGACCCTGATGGCTTTTACCTTGTTCAAACCGGTCCTTCGTCCTATGATATGGTAGAAACAGCTGAAGCCAAAACATGGATCAGTTGGTTGTTTTAACCACCTCAACTTCTGACTTGCAACTGGAGCCGCCTAGAACATTTGTTTTTAGGCGGCTTTTAATTGAGCCGTACAGCATTGATTTAACGACTATAGATATTGACACGAATTCTATGTTGTTTCTGCTATCAGCTTTACTAATTGCAAAGCAGCATAATTTAGAACGATATCCAGTCGTTATTACAACGCGCAACACATTCGTTCCCCGAAAAACCATTTTCTGAGTTAGCTTCGGAGGAACTATTAAACCCTGCGTACCTTTTATGAACTTTTCTTTCCTTCAAACGGTTTGTGGTTTGCAACCAACCCGTTTGAATGTTTTTGCGGTGTCAGGCAAAAAGATGCATGGTCAATTGGTTTTTTTTGCTTCGGTGAGCCTGTTGCTACTTAGTGGCACGCTGAATGCACAATCGGTGGGGCTAAAGCAAGCTGGTATCGTCTCAACAGACGCAATGGTTAAGAGCCAGGCTTCAGGAGTCGAATACCACTTTTTGGATACAATTAGCCAGCTTAGCTCGCCGCGGAATGCACGCGTAGATTACCCCCACGCTGAGCGTGGCTCCTCAACACCACAAAGTCCGATACAACTCACTGCAACTTACAAGGGCCGGGATGTACTGCTAAACTGGGAGATTGACGCTGCATCCAGGGCAAAGGGTGTGACAATCGAGAAATCTTATGACGGACGTTCCTTTTCAGCATTAGCGGCCTTCGCTGCCCCTGTCAGCGACGTGCTTCCCACATCGTTCAACACAATAGATCCCAAAGCTTCTCTTGCTAAAACCCCATGCATTTACTACCGTTTAAGGGCAGCCCTTCCAGGTGGGGCCCATGAGTATTCCCCGGTTGTAGTGGTGCCTGCAACCAATAGCTTTAGCGTGGGAAGGGTGTTCCCTACCCCGGATAAAAATGAACTCCAGGTGAACCTGGTCTTAAACTCACATGCGGTGGTCCGGATTGCAGTTGCAAACGAAGGGGGCGAAATACTTGCAAAACATGTTTATCACCCACACCGGGGCGCCACTCAACTCCATGTTCCAGGGTTTAGAAAATTGCCCGTGACGGGCTTTTTGTTAAGCATCGAGGTTAATGGCGAAAAACAGGTCGTGAAAGTAGCAGATTAGACACTCCCTAACTTAACGTGGCCTTAATTAATGATTACGGTTGTGTAGGTGGCCATACGCCTAAACGCTTTGTTTAGGTTAATTGCTTTTAGTCTTTGAACAAAGTCTGCAGAGGAGTAATAAGCCGCAGACCCGAACAATTACCCGTTTAGCGTATTTAACACAGTAAATACAAAGTATTTACCGTTAAGGGGCCCGTTGAAGCACAAGCTGAACAAACCGGAGCTGTTTACCGCTAAATGGGCAAAATTCCTCAATCTCTGCCCGGTTTCGTATTTTGTGTAACCATTTAGATTTTTTTTGAAAAAATGGGCTGGAATCTTCAATAAAATGTTGGCTGATATGTTTCTCCCGCTTACCTTTGCGCTCCCAAATCAAAGATTCACGAAGGCTTCCGACTAATCATTTACTTCGTAATTAGAAAAATTGGGTTCGACTATGTCTCAACGCATCAGAATTAAATTACAATCATACGATCACAACCTGGTAGATAAATCTGCAGAAAAGATCGTAAAAACAGTTCGCAGTACAGGTGCTGTTGTAACTGGTCCAATTCCCTTACCAACACAAAAGAAAATCTTCACCGTGTTGCGTTCACCACACGTGAATAAAAAAGCCAGGGAGCAATTTCAATTGTGTACGCACAAAAGACTGCTTGATATCTATACTTCTTCTTCAAGAACTGTAGATGCACTGAGCAAACTCGACCTGCCTTCAGGTGTTGAAGTTGAGATTAAGGCATAAGCCTGTCCCTCGGGATAACAAAGTTCTTACACGTCATCTCTCAATCGTTCCTTGGAACGCCGAAAGAGCGCTGATTAACATAAACCGCCTTAGGTTATTTTGATCTAAGGCAAGACATATGAACAAGCCCTTCGAGGTTTGTTTACTACCGGTACTTCCTCTCTCACCATTGAGAAAAATGTGAAAAGGTCGGTAGCAAACGGGGATCGACTCCAACTTTACCGGTTGGAGGTCCTTTTAACATCGGGGCATAAACAATACACAATGAAAGGTATTATTGGTAAGAAGATTGGTATGACCAGTATCTTTGGCACCGATGGCAAACAGACAGCTGTTACCATTATCGAAGCTGGTCCCTGCACCGTTACCCAGGTTAAAAACCAGGATACGGATGGTTACACAGCCGTACAGTTAGCATACGGCGACAAGAAAGAAAAAAACTCCACAAAGGCCGAAATCAATCACTTCGCAAAGGCCAACAGCGCAACTAAGCGCTTCGTAAAAGAATTTAGAAATTATTCCCTCGAAAAAGCACTGGGTGATACCATTTCCGTCGACATTTTCACTGAAGGTGAAAAAGTTGAAGTTGTAGGTACAACTAAAGGAAAGGGCTTCCAAGGTGTTGTAAAACGTCATGGCTTCCACGGTGTTGGTGAAGGTTCACACGGACAACACGATCGCCAGAGAGCACCAGGTTCAATTGGTGGTTCCTCTTATCCTTCCAGGGTGTTTAAAGGTATGCGTATGGCTGGCCGTATGGGTACCGACCGGGTTAAAGTAAAAGGATTGCAGATCGTAAAAATCTTCCCTGAAAAGAATTATTTATTAATCAGTGGTTCTGTTCCCGGCCACAATGGTTCCATCGTTTTAATACAGAAATAATATGCAAGTAGACGTTTTAAATATACAAGGTCAGTCAACCGGACGTTCCGTTGAGTTACCCGATGAGATATTTGGTGGCGAGCCAAATGAGCATGTGATCTACCTGGCCGTTAAACAATACCTGGCCGCTCAGCGCCAGGGTACCCACAAGGTGAAAACCCGTGCAGAAGTTCAGGGTGCCAGCCGTAAACTTCACAAACAAAAAGGTACTGGTGGAGCCCGTAAAGGTAACATCCGTAACCCATTGTATAAAGGTGGTGGTACCATCTTCGGGCCTAAACCGCACCGTTATTCCATCAAGCTTAACCGTAAGGTAAAAGACCTGGCTAAAATCAGTGCACTTTCTTACAAAGCAAAGGAGAATGCAATTGTTGTTGTTGAGGACCTGCAAATAGATACACCAAAAACAAAGCAATTTCTTGGTATCATGAATGCCCTGAATGTAGGTGATAAAAAAACCTTGTTCGTTATTCCTGAGTACAACGATGTTTTGTTCCTGAGCAGCCGGAACATTCCAAATGCAGCAACCAGCCTTTTAAGCGATATCAATACTTACGACATTGTAAATGCAGACGTATTGGTGATGACTGAAAGCGCAGTTAAAATCTTTAACGAAGACGATGTTGCCGTTGAAGATGTGCCAAACGCATAAATCAGAAATGAATTTTTGAAGTGAAGTGGATACGGTGAGATTAGTTCAAAAATGCAATTTTCAAAACATTTCAAATAAGTAAAATGAGACTCGCAGAAGTTTTAGTAAAGCCGATACTTTCTGAAAAGGCAAACGCCCAACAGGACAAATTGAGAAGGTATGCTTTCAAGGTTGCACGTAAATCGAACAAACTCGAAATTAAAAAGGCTATTGAAGAATTTTACGGTGTTACCGTAGTGAACGTAAATACTGCAGTTCTTCCTGGTAAAAATAAAACCAGGTATACAAAAGCTGGTTTTGTAAAGGGTCAGAAACCCGCTTACAAGAAAGCGCTTGTTACTGTTGCAGAAGGCGAAACCATTGACCTGTACGGAAGCATTTAAGTTTATTCCGGATTAGTTCGCCAATAGATTACAAACGAATGGTCGGCAAGACCGCAAACATTGCAAAACTTAACCACGTAATAGTTGCGTGGTACCAAAATCAGAGTTATGGCATTAAGAAAATATAAACCAACAACCGCAGGCACCCGCTGGAGAATAGGAAATGCCTACGCAGAGATCACTACAGACACGCCTGAGAAAAGTCTATTGGAGAAGAAAGGTCGTACCGGTGGAAGAAACTTCCAGGGTAGGAGAGCAATGAGGTATATCGGTGGCGGTCATAAGAAAGCTTACCGTATCATCGATTTTAAAAGGGATAAGAAAGACATTCCTGCTACTGTTGCAAGTATCGAGTATGATCCGAACCGTACAGCATTTATCGCTTTACTGCACTATGTGGATGGTGAAAAGCGATACATCATTGCACCACAGGGTTTGCAGGTAGGTACAACAGTGCTTAGCGGCGATGCGGTTGCACCAGAACTTGGCCATGCTTTACAAATGAAGAACATGCCACTTGGTACGGTTATTCACAACGTAGAAATGCAGCCTGGTCAAGGCGGAAAGTTGGTAAGAAGCGCCGGCGCAAGTGCGCAATTAAGCAACAAAGAAGAGAAGTACGCGGTATTGAAAATGCCAAGTGGTGAGTTAAGAAAAGTGTTGATCAATTGTTATGCTACTGTTGGTGTCGTAAGCAATAGCGACCATAGCCTTCAAAGCATGGGTAAAGCCGGTAGAAATGTTTGGAAGGGTATCCGCCCGCGTGTTCGTGGTGTTGCCATGAACCCTGTAGATCACCCGATGGGTGGTGGTGAAGGTAGAGCAAGTGGTGGTCAGCCAAGGAGCAGAACCGGTCAATACTCAAGAGGTTTAAAAACCAGGACCAAAGGAAAAGGAAGCGACAAGCTGATTATCCAACGGAGTAATGGTAAAAAACTGGCTAAATAGAATCGATTTCGGTCGCCGGTTATTTGGATCGCTGCGTAAAGATGAGGGCGTACAAGCCCGCCCGGCTGAAGCCATGCGGACGGGAGTGCGACGCAACGATGCAGAGAAAAGAACAAACGCCGGGTACCAAATTCAACACCTAACATCATAAATCTAAAATCGACATAATGGGTCGTTCAATTAAAAAAGGTCCTTACGTAGCAGCCAAACTGGAAGGTAAAGTGCTTGCTATTAACGACGGTACTGCCAAGAAATCTGTTATCAAAACATGGTCTCGCCGCTCTACTATCACTCCTGATTTTGTGGGTCATACATTTGCTGTTCACAATGGCAACAAGTTCATTCCCGTTTACGTAACTGAATTTATGGTCGGCCATAAATTGGGCGAATTTGCTCCAACCCGCAACTTCAAAGGACACTCTAACAAAAAACAATAAATCAGTTCCGGAAGGCCCTGGATCATTCTCCTTGTCAGTCAGCCGGAATTCGAAAATATAATATCATGGAAGCAATAGCAAAATTGAGGAACTACCCGACGTCGCCACGCAAAATGCGTCTGCTCGCTGACCTAATTCGTGGAATGGGCGTTGAGAATGCGATAGCGACTCTTGAACATCATCCTAAACATCCGGCTACTCCATTGGGAAAATTGCTAAAAAGTGCAATCAGCAACTGGGAGCAGAAGAACGACGGCACCAGCGCTGCTGATGCTAACCTGGTTGTTAAAACCATTTTCGTTGATGGTGCAAGAACGTTAAGGCGTATGCGCCCCGCGCCTCAGGGTCGTGGTTACCGTATTCGCAAACGCAGCAATCACGTGACCATCATTGTCGACGAAAAAACAACTGAAGTGTCTAAAAACACTTATGGTTCAAACGACAGGGCTTCTAAAAATAATCATTCGTAAATCTTATATATCCAGAATATGGGTCAGAAAACAAATCCGATTGGTGCAAGGTTAGGTATCATCCGTGGTTGGGAAAGCAACTGGTACGGTAATCACAAAGATTACGCAAAGAAGCTTATTGAGGATCATAAGATCAGGACATACCTTACTGCCCGTATCAACAAAGGCGGGATTGCTAAGATCGTAATAGAGCGTACCCTTGGTAAATTAATCATCACTATACATACATCTAAGCCCGGTATCATCATCGGTAAAGGTGGTGGCGAGGTAGACCGGATTAAAGAAGAGTTGAAGAAGTTGACCGGTAAAGATGATGTTCAAATTAATATCCTTGAGATCCGTCGTCCGGAACTGGATGCAAATATTGTAGCCGATACGATTGCGCGCCAGATTGAAAACCGTATCAACTTCAAGAGAGCGATCAAAATGTCCATCGCATCAGCGTTGCGCATGGGTGCAGAAGGAATTAAGGTAAAAGTTGGTGGTCGTTTGGGTGGTGCGGAAATCGCCCGTAGCGAAGAAATCAAGCAAGGTCGGGTGCCACTTCACACCTTCCGTATGGATATCGACTATGCTAATGTATTTGCACAAACTGTTTACGGTAAAATAGGTATCAAAGTATGGATCTGTAAGGGTGAAGTACTTGGACAAAGGGATCTTAACCCGAATTTCATCAGCGGTAAAGAGCAGGCCGGCGGACCAGGTGGCGACAGAAGAGACCAGAGAGGTGATGACAGAGGTTTCCGTGGTGGCGGAGGTGGCGATAGGAGAGGTGGTGATAACCGTGGCCCAGGTGGTGGCGGTGGTGGACGTGATAATCGTGGTGGTGGCGGCGGCAGAAGATAATTTCAGCCGAACGAATTAGAAACAAATTATTGAATTGTCAGGTAAAGGGTGAAATAATCCCCCCAACCTGGAACTTGAAACTATAAAAAGATGTTACAGCCAAAAAGATCGAAGCACAGAAAAATGCAGAAAGGACGAATGAAGGGTGACACTAAACGTGGCGCTACATTATCCTTCGGTTCATTTGGATTGAAAGCTTTGGACTCTGTATGGTTAACAAACCGTCAGATCGAATCTGCCCGCCAGGCACTTACCCGTCACATGAAGCGTGAAGGTAATGTTTGGATCCGTATTTTCCCCGATAAGGTGATCACCCACAAGCCTGCAGAGGTAAGGATGGGTAAGGGTAAAGGTAACCCCGAATACTGGGCTGCTGTTGTTCAACCCGGACGCATCATCTTCGAAGCCGATGGCGTTCCCGAAGAAGTGGCAAAAGGCGCATTTATGCTTGCTGCACAGAAGTTACCTATTAAAACAAAGTTTGTTGTAAGAAGGGAACTACAATCATAACCGGCGCAAATCAGAAGATGCAGGTTAAAGGTGATTTGATGATCATAACCGGTGTTTTCGATTGCCCACTTTCAAAATATAACAATGCCTAATAAGAAAGTTGAATTTAATAAGGGTCTGAAAGACATGAACGAAGAGGATCTTCAGGCCAGGATACGGGAAGACGAAATGCGCTTGAAAAAGCTCGAATTCGCTCACGTGATCACCCCGCTTGAAAACCCGATGAGCATACGTGGTTTAAGAAAAGAGGTTGCCCGTTTGAAAACAGAATTACAGAAAAGAAAGTTAGGTATCTAACTATAAATACAGAACCATGTTAGAAAGAAATTTGCGTAAAATCAGAATTGGTGTCGTAAGCAGCAACAAGATGGATAAAACCGTAACTGTTGCTGTTGAAAGAAAGGTGAAACACCCGATCTACGGTAAATTCGTAAAGAAGACCACCAAATTCCACGCACACGACGAAAAAAACGAGTGCAGCATCGGTGATCTCGTTAAGATCATGGAAACGCGTCCGCTGAGCAAAACAAAGCGCTGGAGACTGGTTGAAGTTGTTGAGAAAGTAAAATAATACGCAACGATGTTGCCATTTCAACATCGGGTATAAAAATATTCAATAGAGCAGACGTAAGATACGGCGATCTTTTTTGAACCAGGCGGCAGTAACACAGAATAAACATCGTTGCGTCGCATTCCGTTCATCGGCAGTGCCAGGGGGATCTTTCCCTTTTCTGCCCCGATCCGGTGTCCGACATCTAAAATTCAAATTAAAATGATTCAGCAAGAAAGCAGATTGAACGTGGCTGACAACAGCGGTGCCAAAGAAGTTCTTTGCATCCGTGTACTGGGTAACTCTGGCCAGGACTACGCGAAAATTGGCGATAAGATCGTAGTTACCGTTAAAGATGCTATGCCTGCCGCCGGTGTTAAAAAGGGTACAGTATCCAAAGCAGTTATTGTAAGAACCAAAAACAAGCTTCGTCGCAAAGATGGTTCTTATATTCGCTTTGATGACAATGCAGTTGTGTTGTTAAATGCTTCTGACGAACCAAGAGGTACCCGTATTTTTGGGCCCGTAGCGAGGGAGCTCAGGGACAAAGGCTATATGAAGATCATATCCCTGGCGCCAGAGGTACTATAAGGTTGAGTTTTAAATGTTGAATGTTAAATGGAGAATTAACTCAGAACTATTCAACATTAGCTTATTCAACATTCAACATTTGACATCTAACATTTAAATTATCAATAGTGAGCAACAGATTTAAACCCAAGTTCAACATCAGAAAAGGTGATACCGTTGTGGTAATTGCCGGTGATGACAGGGATCTGAAAAAACCCCGCAAAGTTCTTGAAGTTATCCTTGATAAAGGACGGGTAGTCGTCGAAGGGGCAAATATCATTACCAAACACACTAAGCCAAGTGCTCAAAACACCAAAGGCGGACTGGTAAAGAAAGAAGCATCTATAAACATCAGCAACGTGATGTTGTGGGATGAAAAAACAGGCGCTCCAACCAAAGTTAAGCGCACCCGCGAAGAAGGTAAATTAGTTAGAACAGCTAAAAAATCAGGGGAGGTAATCAAATAATGGCTACTACTACATATACTCCAAGATTAGCAGACAAGTACAAAAATGAAGTTGTACCTGCTTTAATGAAGAAATTTGGATACAAGTCCATCATGCAGGCGCCGCGTTTGCAAAAGATTTGTTTAAACAGGGGCGTAAACGGCGCTGTTACTGATAAAAAACTTGTTGACGTTGCAGTTGATGAGTTGACCACCATCAGCGGTCAGAAAGCAGTTGCTACTATTAGTAAGAAGGACATCTCGAACTTCAAACTGAGAAAGAACATGCCGATTGGTGCAAGGGTAACCCTTCGTGGTGTGAAGATGTATGAGTTTCTTGATCGTTTTATTGCTGTATCGCTTCCACGTGTACGCGATTTTAAAGGAGTAAACGACAAGTCATTCGATGGCCGCGGTAACTATACGATAGGAGTTACCGAACAGATCATCTTCCCTGAAATCGATATTGATAAGGTAAATAAGATTACCGGTCTGGATATCACGTTCGTTACTTCTGCAGTCAATAATGAAGAAGCCTATGAACTGTTGAAAGAACTTGGTATGCCTTTCAAAAACATCAAAAAAGACATCAGCTAAATAATTGTTGACAGCTCATGCTGTCAATTTTTAAACAAAATCATTATGGCAAAAGAATCTGTAAAAGCCAGGCAAAGAAAAAGAGCTGCAATGGTAGCTAAGTACGCTGAAAAAAGAGCTACACTTAAGGCTGCCGGCGATTATGCTGCACTCGACCTGCTTCCAAAAAATGCTTCTCCTGTACGGCTTAAAAACCGTTGTCAGTTAACCGGTCGTCCAAGAGGCTACGTTGGTTATTTCGGACTTTCGAGAAACATTTTTAGAGATATGGCACTGGCAGGAAAAATCCCGGGAGTTACAAAAGCCAGCTGGTAAATACCTGTTTGCCCAATGCAGGGTAAATAGCATTTTTTTATAAACACTTATTTCCAATTATTCCGGAGTTTCGGAATGTAGGAGGGCACAAATTATGGTAACTGATCCTATAGCAGATTTTTTAACGAGAATTCGTAACGCTCAGATGGCGAACCACCGTATTGTAGAAATACCTGCAAGCAATCTGAAAAAGCGTATGACTGAAATCTTATACGATAAAGGATATATTCTTAAGTATAAGTTTGAAGATGATAGCAAACAAGGCGTGATTAAGATCGCCCTTAAATATGATGCCGCGACCAAGGTTCCTGCAATTCGCAGCCTTGAAAGAGTTAGCCGCCCGGGCTTACGCCAGTATTCAAAACCAGGCGAGTTCCAAAGGGTGAAAAATGGTCTTGGTATCGCAATCGTTTCTACTTCTAAAGGTGTAATGACTGACAAAGAAGCTAAAACGCAAAATGTAGGTGGCGAAGTTCTTTGCTACATCTATTAAAACCTGTTTTTTCCGGGGTTGATTGACAATTAAGTTTTCTATACGTAACTGAACACGATCAACTTCTAACCATATAGCATTTACAAAATAAATTTTCGAATATGTCTCGTATAGGTAAACAACCTGTTACACTGGATCAGGGAGTGACATTAACAGTCGGTAACGACAATGTCATTACTGTTAAAGGTCCTAAAGGCGCACTCAGCCAGGCAATTGACAGGGATATTAAGGTGGAAGTAGTTGACGGGCAGGTGTTGATCACCCGTCCTACCGACCAGATCCGCCACCGCTCTATGCACGGTTTGTATCGTGCGCTTATCAACAACATGGTAAAGGGTGTTACGGTTGGTTTTAAGAAGCAACTGGAACTTGTTGGGGTTGGTTACAAGGCCGTTAACCAGGGTAATGTGCTGGATCTGGCACTTGGTTATTCACACAACATTATTGTAGAGGTACCATCTGAACTTAAAGTAACTACCGAAACCCTAAAGGGTCAAAATCCAAAGATTTTCCTGGAAGGTAGCGACAACCAATTATTGGGAGCAGTTGCTGCAAAAATTCGTGGTCTACGTAAGCCTGAACCATACAAAGGAAAAGGTGTTCGTTATTCTGATGAATTCATCCGCCGTAAAGCTGGTAAGGCAGCCGGTAAGTAATAGTGCTTTCTTCTTGTTGATTGGGTACATTCCCATGTTCCCAATTAACAATTCAACATATCAACTACTTTCCCGGCAGTATCGGGAAGCAAATAATCAAAGATGGACAAACTTATAAAAAGGCAGAAGATCAGGTACCGCATTCGTAAGAAGGTAGCCGGTCTGCCAAACAAACCACGCTTATCCGTTTTCAGAAGCAATGCTGAGATTTATGCTCAACTGATTGACGATACAACCGGAACAACACTGGCATCTGCTTCTTCAAGAGAAAAGGATATTGTTGCGCAAAAGGTTAACAAGGTAGATAAGAGTAAGCTGGTAGGTGCTGCCATTGCCCGCAAAGCAACCGAACTTGGTTTAAACACCTGTGTGTTCGACCGGGGTGGCAACCTTTATCATGGACGCGTAAAGGCGGTAGCCGACGGTGCCCGCGAGGGTGGTTTACAATTCTAAAGTTTTCACGATGTGATTATAGCCACATCAGAAATTATAATCGCATTTCGTATAACGTATTCGAAAAAATAGCAAATGTCAAAAGCAATATTTAATAAAGTGAAGGGTGCAGACCTGGAACTCAAAGAGAAAGTAGTATCGATCAACCGGGTGGTTAAAACTACAAAGGGTGGTCGTACATTTAGCTTCTCTGCGTTGGTGGTTGTAGGCAATGAAAAGGGTGTTGTTGGTCATGGTTTGGGTAAGGCGAAAGAAGTTCAGGAAGCGATCACAAAAGGAATTGAAGATGCTAAAAAGAACCTGATAAAAGTTCCCATCATGCACGGCACTATTCCTCATGATCAGCTTGCAAAAGAAGGTGCAGCGAAGGTGTTTATCCGTCCTGCAGCCCACGGTACAGGTGTAATTGCAGGTGGTAGTATGCGTGCAGTTCTTGAGAGTGCAGGAATTACCGACGTACTTAGCAAGAATCTTGGTTCTGCAAATCCGCATAATGTGGTTAAAGCGACGGTTAAAGCGCTTGCTTTACTCAGGGAGCCAATTACTATTGCCAAAACCAGGAACCTTAAGCTAAGCAGGGTTTTCAACGGTTAAACTAAAACCAAAGGGGTGTTTCTATGCATATCCCCTTATTTACCTGTAGCATCATCTACGGTTCATGCTACTAAAATTGATAACACAATGAGAACGATAAAAATAACCCAGGTAAAAAGCGGCATCGACAGGAATGAAACCGCAAAGCGTACCCTTATTGCGCTCGGTATAAAAAAACTGAACGGATCGGTTGAAGTTGAAGCCACTCCTCAAATTCTTGGAATGGTTCGCAGGGTTTTACACCTTATAACAGTCGAGGACGTTGCAGCAGGCGAAACGGTAAGCGCAGCCGCTGAATAGTTCTACGCGCTTTTCGTAACGTTTTACCCAATTGACTGCACAATCGTCGTGCCCTTTACACTCCGGATCTCATAAATGATTTCCGGATTTTACAAATTATCTTATAAGCGAGGGGAATTAACCCCGTTAAGTAAAAATTACAATTATGAAATTACATACGCTCAGACCAGCACAAGGTGCCACTCACAAAGAGAAAAGAATAGGCCGTGGTGAAGCTTCCGGTAAAGGTGGAACTTCTACAAAGGGTAATAAGGGTGGACAAAGCCGTGCGGGTTATAAAAGCAAGATGGCTCACGAAGGTGGTCAGATGCCTATCCAACGTCGTTTACCAAAGCGTGGATTTAAGAATTTCAATCGCGTTGAATACAAAGTACTCAACCTTGGACAGATTGATAGTTTGATCGAGAAATACGGATTTACTGAGATTACTCCCGAGAACCTGTACATAAATGGTTTACTTAGCCAGACAGATCGGATCAAAATTCTTGGAAACGGAGAGCTAAAGGGTGCGGTTAGCTTCAAAGTGAACGCAATAAGTGAGAAAGCAAAGGCAGCGATTGAAGCTGCGGGTGGCAGCGTTGAAATTGTGAGCTAATTTTTACGATATTTGCCAGACGCATCTCCTGATGCGTCTTTTTTGGTTTTATCGATCAACACCCTCAACTAAATATCAAGTGAAAAAATTCATACAGACTTTAAAAAACATCTGGACGATAGATGAACTAAAGAGTAAGATCCTGGTGACGTTGGGATTGGTGCTTGTTTATCGTTTCGGAACACATATTGTTCTTCCCGGAATAGATCCAAACCTTCTGGATGTTTCAAAGAGCCAGGCCGCAAACAACGGACTTCTGGGTTTGTTTGACACGTTTGCTGGTGGAGCCTTCTCCCAGGCCTCGATAATGGCACTTGGTATTATGCCCTATATCTCTGCATCAATCTTTATGCAGCTGATGACCATCCTTGTTCCGCAGCTACAAAAAGTGCAGAAAGAGGGTGACAGCGGACGTAAGAAAATAAACCAATGGACTCGTTACCTGACCGTGATTGTTACCGCTTTCCAGGCTGGTGCATATGTGGCTTACCTTAACGGTCCCGGATATGTAGAAGCTATTATTCCTGCGTTCAAGCCTTACTTCTGGCTTTCTACAGTAGTAACCCTTTCTGCAGGTACCCTATTCGTGATGTGGCTGGGTGAAAAGATCCAGGACAAGGGATTGGGTAATGGTACTTCAATCATTATCATGGTGGGTATTCTTGCCCGGTTTCCACAAGCGCTTATCCAGGAGTTTGCTGCCAAGCAGGCAAAAGGTGGCGGTGGATTGCTTATCTTCTTAATCGAGATTGCAATATTTATTGCGATTGTGATGGGCATTATCATCCTGGTTCAGGGTGTTCGTAAAATACCGGTAAACTATGCGAAGCAAATTGTTGGCAACCGCCAGTTTGGAGGCGCAAGACAGTTTCTCCCAATGAAAGTGAACAGTGCTGGTGTAATGCCGATCATCTTCGCGCAGGCGATTATGTTTCTGCCTACCCTGTTTTCATTTACAAATACCGAATCTGGACAGGGCATTGCCAAAGTCTTTGGCGATCATAGCAATTTCTGGTACATGTTGGTGTATTCGGTCATGGTAATTGCATTTACTTTCCTGTACACTGCTCTCATATTTAATCCTAAGCAAATGGCTGAGGACCTGAAACGCAACAATGGGTTTATACCCGGAGTTAAGCCAGGTCAGCCAACTGCTGATTATATCGGTGCCGTTATGGATAAGATCACCCTTCCGGGAGCGATTTTCCTTGCACTTGTTGGTATCCTGCCTGGCTTTGCACAGCGTTTAGGCGTTACCTCCTCCTTCTCTACCTTCTTTGGTGGAACTTCGCTTTTGATTATGGTAGGGGTAATCCTTGATACCCTTCAGCAGATCGAAACCCAATTACTGATGCGCCAATACGATGGCCTTATGAACAGTGGTAGAATACAAGGCAGGCAGATGAGCACCGCTTCTTCGATCTAATTACTTTATTACAATACTTACTTAAACCTGCCCGGTCCTACCAGGCAGGTTTATTTTTAACATGAGCCGACCAAGGAATATGATTCACTATAAAACCGATGCTGAAATTGAGTTGATGCGCAAAAGTAATTTGCTGGTCAGCCAGGCGATCGCGGAGGTCGCCGGTTTTTTAAAGCCTGGTGTAACCACGAAACAAGCTAATGACCTTGCAGAAACTGTTATACGCGATAATGGTGGAGTTCCGTCTTTTTTAAATTATAGGGGCTTTCCGTTTGCGGCATGTATTTCTGTGAATGATGCTGTTGTACATGGTTTTCCAACCAGCGATGTTTTAAAAGATGGCGACGTGGTATCCGTTGATCTTGGTGTGTTCATGAATAATTTTCATGGCGACAGTGCTTATACATTTGCGCTCGGCGAGGTAGATGAAGCCGTTCTAAATTTGTTGCGGGTCACCAAGGCTTCTCTTTACAAAGGAATCGAAAAGGCGCATCACGGCAACAGGATCGGCGATATCGCCTTCGCAATTCAGGATTACACGGAAAAGGTGCATGGCTATGGTGTCGTTCGGGAACTTGTCGGCCATGGGATAGGGAAAAGCCTACATGAAGACCCACAGATGCCAAACTTTGGTAAGCGCGGAAACGGGCCTAAACTCAAGGAAGGAATGGTATTGGCAATAGAACCAATGATCAATTTAGGTGTGAAAGAGGTTTTCTATGATGACGATGGCTGGACTGTTCGCACTAAAGACCGCAAGCCATCAGCTCATTACGAGCACTCGGTTGCAATTCGCAAATCCGGTGCTGATATATTATCGTCCTTCGCCGGTATTGAGGTGGCCGAAAAATCTAACCCAAATCTGAATTCAGCCTATCATTAGTATATTTTTAGCAAAAAGCAATAAACCCTTCTTTCATTCGAAGGGTTTTTTATTTTAGTAAAAATTGTTGTTATGGCAGATGAACCAAACTCCGACGAGTTGTACAGCGATGACCCCGAAGAACAATTGAGAATGGAAAACCAGGTTTTGAAGTTGAAGCTTCTTGCCGAACTGGGTGGAGAGTTTGAACAACTTAATGAACTTGATCCTGAGATGGAGAACTTGTTTTTGAAAAATGTGCTTGAGTTTGAACATAAGTTTGCCCAGTCACCCTCAAAGACAATGTATGAGATCCTCGGAAAGCCTGATTTCAGGAAGTCTGCGTTACTTAGTGACGAGGAAGTTGTTTTTGCACTGGACGAGATTGTTGAATTACTAAAGCAGAAAAACATCGAAGTTGATTATGAGGTTTGGTATCCAGAGCGACAACGATACGAATTTATTACCGAAGAGCTATTTGCCCACGAAGCGTCAATGATGGTAATGCCCGGCATGACCATGCATTTTGTTTACGAGGAATTTCATCCCAATCACGACTATTATATTCGGAGACGTGCACAACAGTTCTGCGAAAATTGGTTTGAACGGTCATTTGACGAATACAGCTTTGAGTTGGCGCCAGTCATCAACCTGCCCGGGCATGGTCCTGCAACACGGGAAGAATTCCTAACTAAGATGCAGCAGGTTTTTAGTAGTTTTCAATACTTTGAAAATGGTCAATACGACATTGAATCAATTACATATGATCTCAAGGAAGAGGCCGTGAGTACAGGAATGGCAACCGGCACAGTAAGCTACGATGGTGTTCTTGAAAGCGGCGAAATACTACATACTCAAGGCATATTTAAGATATTTGTACAAATGGAACGGGGAATGTGGCAAATATGTTCTTTTGAATGGCCGGGCTTTGGTTGCTGATGCGGTACTACGGTGTAATCAAATGACATTAAGCTACAAACGATTCTTCCCGGCTGCTTGCCGCCGCAATTCTTTACCAGGGTAAACCATCAACCTCCACCCCTGCAATCACAACCTGACGGGGAACATGTTTCGCTCTTTTGAAATCAGGGTTTACTTATAATAGTTACTTAAATCGCAACGACATCGTGGAGAAAACAATAAAAGAAAACCATACAGAAAGACTTGTAGTGATTGGTGGTGGTGCAGCTGGTTTCTTTTGTGCGGTGAATGCAGCCAGATTAAATCCCGCTTTAAAAGTTATCATTGTTGAGAAAACAAGCAAGTTACTCTCAAAGGTTCGCATAAGTGGTGGAGGGAGGTGCAATGTTACACATGCCTGCTTCGAAGTACCTGCCCTGGTAAAGCGATACCCAAGAGGGGGTAATATGCTCAAGAAAATCTTCCAGCTTTTCGATACATCCGACACGGTAAAATGGTTTGAAGAAAGGCATGTCCCGCTTAAAACAGAACCTGATGGTCGAATGTTTTCCATTACGGACTCTTCGCAGACGATCATCAATTGCCTGATGTCGGAAGCGAACAGATATGGGGTGGAAATATCGATGAACAGGGAAGTTCGCAAAATCGAACCCGGCGGGATCGGTTTCCAACTACAGCTGAACAACGATGAGCAGCTGAGTGCTGATTTTGTCTGCATCGCCACCGGAGGTTATCCAAAGCCACAAATGTTTAATTGGCTTACCGATCTGGGGCATACTATAGAGGCGCCGGTTCCATCTTTATTTACATTCAATATGCCCGGAAACCCTATTACCTCTCTTATGGGAGTCAGTGTGGGGCACGTTGCTGTAAAAATTAGTGGCAGCAAGCTAAGTGAAACAGGTCCGTTATTAATCACCCATTGGGGAATGAGCGGTCCTGCAATACTTAAGTTATCTGCGTGGGGTGCGCGCGAACTTGCCGACAGAGATTATCACTTTACATTATTGGTAAATTGGATACCTCAATATAATGAGCACTCTTTGCGCGAGCGTTGGCAGGATACAAGAAACCAGTTGTCCGCTCAGAAAATTGCCAACCGAAATCCATTTGATATACCCGTTCGTCTCTGGATTTACCTACTTGAACAAAGCGGGATTAAACCAGATATCCGTTGGGCAGATTTGCCAGGTAAGGAACAAAATCGCCTGATTAAAAACCTTACTGCACAGGAATTTACGGTACAGGGAAAAACAACCTTTAAAGAAGAGTTTGTGACTTGTGGGGGAATCCGGCTGAGCGAAATTAACCCGGCTACATTTGAAAGCAGGAAAATGCCAGGTTTGTACTTCGCAGGGGAGGTGCTTGATGTTGACGGGGTCACCGGGGGGTTCAACTTTCAACATGCCTGGACAAGCGGGTGGATTGCAGCACAATCAATCGCCGGAAAGGTAGGCCAATTGCAAACGGTTTAACGTAGCCGGGGCTGAAAACGGTCACACCCCGGCCAGACCCATCAATTACCATTGGTGTAAATACCTCGCTGCCTAAAAGGCAAACTTGTATATTTATTTTCAAACCCTAAACACATGAATAAACTTGTACTCCTTACTGCTTTGGCCGTAGGGGTGGCCGGGGTGCCGGCTCTGGCGCAGAACGGTGCGACTGCAGCATCTGCGCAGATAGCGAAACCGGCTACGGATTCCGCAAAAGCGAAAAAGCCGGGAATAGCCGAGAAGATAAAGAGCAGTAAAAAAAGTGATGGCCTGTTTACTGTTTACCAGGACACAGTTACCGGAAGTGTTCAGTTGTATGTTAAAAAGGATCAACTTGGTAAGGAATACATCTACCAAAGTTTTTCATTAAACGGACCAACAACCTTATTCCTTAATCAAAGTATGCACCGAAGTACCGCCATCTTCAAGGTGCAAAAAGCATTTGATAAGCTGGAATTCTCGGAAGTGAATACCAATTTCTGGTATGATAAAAATAATGCAGTAAGTAAAACCGCCGGAATCGACGTTTCTGATGCTGTTTTGTTAGCTGAAAAGCTTGTTGCGGAAGACGAAAACGGTTACCTGATCGCTGCTGATGGCCTCTTCTTAAGTGAAAAGCTTGATCCCGTAAAACCGCTGGCGGTTCCCGGTATGCCGCCGGGTGCTACTTTCACCCTTGGGGGTCTTAATCCATCGAAGTCAAAGTATTACGAGGTACGCTCGTTCCCCAAGAATACCGACATCATGGTTGACCTGGCTTACGATAACCCCGCACCATTCAATAGTGGTGGGAAGGATATTACTGATGCAAGATATGTTCGGGTTAGGATGCAACATTCTTTTATTGAGATTCCAGACAATGATTTTCGTCCTCGACGCGATGATCCCCGCATCGGCTACTTTACACAGGAGGTAAACGACCAGACATCTATTGACGCGGTGCCATACCGGGATAATATCAACCGGTGGAACTTAAAAAAGAAAGATCCCGGAGCTGCCCTTAGCGAGCCCGTTGAGCCGATTGTATGGTGGATCGAAAATACCACACCCATAGAGTACCGGCAAACGATTAAAGAGGCAGGTGAAAAGTGGAATGAAGCTTTTGAAAAAGCCGGGTTTAAGAATGCCGTCGTGATGAAGATAATGCCCGATAAGGTAGACTGGGACGCAAACGACATTCGATACAATGTTATTCGTTGGGTATCCTCGGCTAACCCGGCATATGGAGCGATCGGGCCCAGCTTTGTAAATCCCAGAACAGGGCAAATTTTGGGTGGAGATATTACCGTTGAATGGTATAGCGGAAGTGCAACCCCCATCTACGACGAACTCTATAGCGGCCCCTCACAGCAAACGGCACCCCTTCAATATGCAGGCATGGGGATGCCGCAGGTGATGTGCAATATCGGTAGCGAATTAAAGGCTCAGTACAATGCGGGTCTTACTACACTGGAAGCAACCGGAGCTACCGGAGAAGAACTTAAAGAAATGCATAAGCAATTCCTGTATTACTTAATTCTTCATGAAATGGGTCATACAATGGGTTTGAACCACAATATGAAGGCAAGCCAGATGTTAAAGCCTTCGGAACTGCACAACACAGAAATCACGCGCAAAAAAGGCTTAATCGGAAGCGTGATGGATTATCCCGCTATTAATGTAAGCCTCGACAGAAGTAAACAGGGAGACTACTATACCACCAAACCCGGACCCTATGATCTATGGGCAATTGAGTTTGGCTATACACCCGTAAGTGAGCTCCAGGAAAATGCATTTCGTGAAAAACTCCTGAGTCGAAGTACTGAACCTGATCTTGCCTTTGGCAACGATGCCGACGACATGCGCTCTCCAGGTAAGGCTATTGACCCCAGGGTGAACGTAAACGACCTTAGCAGCGATGCGATCGCGTATGCCGAGGAACGTTTTAAACTGGTGAACCAGTTGATGCCAAAGCTTAAAGCAAAGTTTAGTAAGTCGGGTAAGAGTTATGCCGAACTCAAGGGTCGGTATAATGTACTCAATGGCCAGCGTAATCAAATGATCAATGCGGTGAGCCGGTATGTAGGTGGTGTATATATCGATAGGAGCTTTGTTGGTCAGACAACAAAAAACAAACCCTATACACCCGTGGCGGTAGCTACACAAAAACAAGCTATAGCAGTGCTGAACAAATATGTGCTGGCACCTGATGCATATTCTGCAGACGCTTATATCATACCCTATCTTCAGTCGCAGCGGAGGGGTTTTGGATTCTTTTCCTCTACTGAGGATCCCAAGTTGACTTTCACATATACAAATATGGCCTCCTCGGCACTGTCGCACATCATGCATCCTGCAACGATGCAGCGGATTACAAACAGCAGGCTTTACGGAAACACCTACAGCCTGGTAGACGTTCTTTCGGATCTCACGAAAGGAGTATTTGATGCAGACATTAAGTCCAATGTTAATGTTTACAGGCAGTACCTGCAAACCGGATTTGTGAAAAACGCTTTGGCTTTACTTGACGAGAGGTCACCAGTTGACGAGGTGAGCAAAGCAGCGGTTTTGTATTCGGTCAAAAAGCTACGCACCAGGTTAACGGCAACAGTTTCACCTGATGAGGAAACGAGAGCCCACCGTGCAAATTTGGTGTACCTGATTACTAACGCGATAGAAAAGCGGCGCTAAAGCGGGGTAACCCGGTAATTGTTGTTAAAATCGATTATCCCAAAAGGAGCCTGCAGCAATTGCGGGCTCTTTTACTTGGTTTAGGAATCATGACATAAAAAAGTGTTTACTCAGCTAATCTTTGCATTCGGATATGCTGTTTGAACTAAGCTCAAAGGACGGAATACGCTGATTGAGGAATAGTGGTAAACTTACAAAAGAGGTCTGTTTAGTTCATAAGTGGGCGTACTGCATAACCCTGCTGTCGCAAAAGGTTTAACACCCCTTGTTTGCCCCCAAGATGCCCGGCGCCAACAGCAAAAAGGGTTTTTTTGTTCAACGCAATATCCCGGAACTGTTTCACCCAATTGCGGTTGCGATCGTATAACAATAAGTCAAGGTAGCTGTTAACCCCGGATTCTTCACGCGTGGTCAGGTCATGTAATTTCTCAATGTCCTGTTCCCTGTAAACACCGATCATTTCGTTCATTGCCGACTTGTATTTACCGATACTGTCTATCAGTTTTACAAGTTCCTTAGCTTGTTCCTGATAAGGAATGCTATCAAATATACTGCTTTGAAAAGCCATTGTTTCCAGCCCTTTTGTAACCTTTTTCAAGCGGCTTGCCTCATCAATAATTCTAAGGTCAATACCGTTTTTCTGATCACAGTCCAGAAAGAGCTCATATAAACCAGAAGAGGTCATTAATGGTTGCTGCCTCTCGAGTATTTTGAATGGTATCGCCGGCTGATGTGTTTCAAAGAACAATTTCACTTTTTCATAATCCTGTGGAGTAAGCAAATCCGCTAGTGTCGTTCCTTCTTTCATCGATAAGCTCGTCATTCCGCTCATCAATTCAGCAATATCGTCCATGTCAACTTCAAGGTAAATCTGGTCAACCCCTTTTATTACTGCCTTAACGTTTTCGCTTAACACCGCTTCATTTGCACACATCATGTGCATGGTGCCAAGGAAGTAAGCAGGAGAAGATAACTGGTTGCCCGTGACTTCCCAAAGCAGGGTCTTTGAGGTAGGAGACTCCGGTATATTCGTTTTTTGCCTGCACGAAAAAAAGAGGGCAAGTCCCAGAAAGGAAAACACTTTTGCTGCTGATAGCTTCATAATGCAATACATTAATTTAAGAGACCAATCCCGACGATAAAAATGGCATGGTTTTGCTAATATTACTTATGTTTTTTAAGGGTTTAGGGTTGAAAAGGGGGCTCAATTCTTTGAGCCCTAATTTTTTGCCCATACCTGAAGGTTTTCAATCTATTTACAAGACAAAACCGATCTCCGATAGTTATGGAGTGTCACCTTCCAGACACAAGTTTAAAAGCACAATTCAGTTATTAGAAACGTTCAACTTCATTCCGAGAATATTTTTCCATAAAGCGGGAAAAATAATCCCCTAGAAATATACTGGTAATTTGATCGCGAAATTTTACACATAAAAAAAGCAGGAAATTTATCCTGCTTTCTTTACACCTTTGAACGATGATTATAAATGCGACTGGATTTTCTTATCAAGTATCGATTTAGGCACCGCACCAATTTGTTTGTCTACTACTTTACCATCTTTGATGAATAAAATGGCGGGTATCGACGTAATACCATAATTCATACTCAGGGTAGGATTGTGGTCAACGTTTACTTTTCCAACATTTACTTTTCCATCGTAGTCTTTGGCCAATTCTTCTACAACAGGACCGATCGCGCGACATGGTCCGCACCATTCCGCCCAAAAGTCTATGACCGTTAATTTGTCGCTGTCCAGTACTGTTGACTGAAAGTTTGCATCTGTGAATTCTAAAGCCATAAAGATAAATTTAGAGTATTAATATTAGCTGAATTGTCTTCAGCAGATTGTTAGATGCAAATTTACATCCATTCCCCTTTACTGCACTTTTTGACTTATCCACCACTGAGAATATGACAAACTGTGACCTGAGCAAACAGAAAGTCAGGCGCTTATAAAGAACTAGTCAAAATTCTACTGCTAAAAAGTTTAAATTTTCGAATCCATTCATAAAAAATAACTTTTTCTTATTCTTTTGCAGCATTTTTGAAAATCTGTGGTCTTACAAATGGAGCTCCTTCCAGCTTCTTTCCAATTACTTCACAAAACCTATAACCGTCATGAGAAATTTTCGCTTTCTGTTGATCTTCTGCTGTGTGTTAATCACCCACTTAACATTTGGGCAGACCAGCGAGATCAAAGGGGTAATTACAGATGAAACGGGTGCACCCCTGCAATCTGCATCAGTAACACTCAAGGGCACCACCACGGGTACCACAACATCCACTGATGGCAGTTTCCGGATCAATGCACCATCTACCGGTACATTGGTCATCAGCGGTGTTGGTCTAACGCAAACAGAGATCAACATCCAGGGCCGCACATTTATCGAGGTAAGATTAAACCGGGCTTCGCGTGCACTTGATGAGGTTGTTGTTACCGCACTTGGTATAAGAAGGAATAAGAATACGCTTCCTTATGCTGCACAAACCGTAGGCGGTGAAGCGGTAAGCCAATCAAGAACAAACAACCTGGTAAGCGCATTGTCCGGAAAAGTTTCCGGAGTCGAGATAAGAACAGGTAGTGCGATGGGTGCTTCAAGCAACGTGGTTATTCGCGGTACAAAGTCACTTACCAATAACAACCAGGCACTTTTTGTTATTGATGGGGTTCCTTTTGATAACTCGAACAACAGCAACAGCAATAAAACGTCAGTAAATGTTAACGACGCCGCAAGGGGACGCGGAGGATATGACTACGGAAATGCTGCTGCAGACATCAACCCCGACGATGTTGAGTCAATAACGGTACTCAAGGGAGCAGCGGCTTCAGCGCTGTATGGTTCAAGAGCCAGCAACGGTGTGGTGCTGATCACTACAAAAAAGGGTAGAAGAGGCCTCGGTATAAGTGTAAATTCAGGGGTGACAGTGGGCCAGATCGACAAAACCACTTACCCGAAATACCAAAAAGAATACGGTGCAGGTTATGCCACCAGCGGTTATGGTGCACCGGCGCCAAATGGCGGTTTCTTTTATTTTGATGCCAATGGTGATGGTCAACCTGATCTTGTGGTACCTACTACAGAGGATGCATCATACGGTCAGAAGTTTGATCCGAACCTGATGGTTTACCATTGGGATGCTTTTGACAGAACATCGCCTAACTACCAGAAATCACGCCCATGGATTGCTGCCCAAAACGGCCCCGAGTCTTTTTTTGAAACAGCTGTTTCAACAAACAACAGTGTATTCGTTGATGGTAGCGATGAGAAGGGTAGTTTCAAGCTGGGTTATACCAGGAATGATGAAAAGGGTATTTTGCCAAACAGTAGCCTCTTGAAGAACCTGGTAAACTTTAATTCCTCTTACAAAATCACCTCTCAACTTACTGCTGCTGCAACCATCAACTTTTCCAATGTTAATGGTAAGGGCCGGTATGGTACGGGTTACGACGATTTCAACGTAAACCAGTCTTTCCGCCAGTGGAACCAATCAAACGTTGACTTTGGAGAGCAAAAAGACGCTTATTTCAGAAGTAAGCAAAACATGACCTGGAACTGGGCTGATGCAAGCAAGGAAAGTGGGCTGAAGCCGATTTATACCGACAATCCATACTGGATGCGTTATGAAAACTATCAGCAAGACTCACGTTTCCGGTATTTCGGAACTGCATCATTGAACTATGCTCCAACCACATGGTTAAATTTACTCGGACGCGTTTCTCTTGACTCTTATGATGAGCTGCAGGAGGAACGAATCGCTATCGGCAGCCATGATCCATCAAGCTACAGCAGGTTCAATAGAACATTCCGCGAGCTGAACTATGATCTATTGGCCAACATGAACTTCGATCTTACATCTGACTTTAACCTGAAAGGTTTGCTCGGAACGAATATCAGGAGAACGATGACCAACTCCGTTTATGCTGCAACCAATGGCGGACTTGTCGTTCCAAAGTTGTATTCTCTAACGAATTCACTCAACCCGATTGTCGCACCAACAGAAGCAGACGAACAAGTTGCGGTTGACGGGTATTTCGGTGGACTTACACTATCTTACCAGGAATTACTGACTCTTGATTTAACGGGACGTGTAGACCGGGCATCTACTTTACCGGCTGAAGATAACACCTATTTCTACCCATCTGTTTCCGGAAGTTTTCAATTCTCTAAACTCTTGCCAACCGTAAATTGGTTGTCATCAGGTAAGTTAAGAGCGAACTATGCCCAGGTTAGTAACAGCGCCTTATTTGGGCAACTGGCTGATATCTACGACAAGCCAACGCCTTTTGGAACGGCGACATTATTCTCCTTGCCTCTTCGCAAAAACAATCCAGACCTTAAAGTAGAAAGTACACAGAGTTTTGAGGCTGGTATTGAAGCGGCATTCTTTGCAAATCGTTTAGGTTTTGATCTTACCTGGTACACTGCTAACACAGTAGATCAGATCATACCGGTTTCAGTATCTACCGCTACCGGTTATACAAGTAAAGTTGTAAATGCGGGCACAGTACGCAATCGGGGTATTGAGTTGTCACTTTTTGCAACACCGCTTAAAACAGAAAATTTCTCGTGGAACACTACAATCAACTTCACCAGGAACCGCAACAAGGTTATTGAGCTTTATGAAGAAAGCACCAATCTCGAAATTGCAAACATGCAGGGTGGTATATCCATAAATGCAACCAAAGGCCAACCTTATGGTACTATCCAGGGCAAAACCTGGGAAAGACACGCTAATGGTGAGAAGCTTGTAGGAGCAAACGGTTATTACGTTCAGACTGCAACAACAACAAATGTTATCGGAAATGTAAACCCCGATTGGATTGGTGGTATGTATAATACTTTCAAATACAAAAACCTGTCACTCGGATTCTTAGTTGATGTCCGTAGAGGTGGAGACGTTTTCTCGCTTGATATGTATTATGGACTTGCCACAGGAATCTATCCTGAAACAGTTCAAAACAATGATCTGGGTAATCCTTCAAGAAACCCTGTGTCCGCAGGCGGAGGAATCATCGTTCAGGGTGTTACTGCTGATGGAAAGCCAAATACCAAACGTGTAGAAAACGATTACGGCATTTACGGCTATGCCAGGAACCCTGCTGCTGCTTTCGTGTATGACGCAAGCTATGTTAAGCTGAGAGAATTGAATCTTACTTACTCTTTACCAACAAAGGCATTCGGTAAGCTTCCATTTAAGGGAGTTGACTTATCTCTGATTGGCCGCAATCTATGGATCATTCACAAGAACCTTCCTTATGCCGATCCTGAAGAGAACCTTACATCAGGTAACGTTCAGGGATATCAGAGTGGAGCCTATCCGACAACAAGGTCAATTGGTTTGAACCTCAGAGTAAGGTTCTAGTCTAAAACAAAAAAAACTAAAACATTATGATTAGAAAATATTTGCTGATATCACTTACGTTAGTTGCATTAGGTTCATGCACCAAGGATATCGAACGCTTTAACGAACAAAAGAAATCTGCTGCAACTGCACCCCCGGCTACACTATTTTCAAATGGTGTAAGAAATTACGTGGATGCAATGACCAGTGCTAATGTGAATACGAACGTATTCCGTTTGACTGTGCAGCACTGGGCTACAACAACCTACCAGGATGAACCCAACTATGACTTTACAACCCGCCTGATCCCTCAATTGTGGTGGAGAACAATGTACCGGGATGTGTTAGTCGACTTGCAGGAAGCGAAGCGATTGATCCCCGATGACATTACCATTGCTGAAGGAACGAAAAAAAATCAAACTGCGATCGTAGACATTATGCAGGTGATGGCTTATGAAACACTGGTAAACACTTTCGGCGACGTTCCATATTCAGAAGCGCTGGATTTCAATAAAGTGTTTCCAAAATACGACGACGCAAAAACTATCTATGATGACCTGATTAAAAGGTTAGATGCGGATATAGCAGCTTTAAACCCGGCCAGCAATGGGTTCTCAGCAGCCGATGACCTTATATATGGGTCCATTTCCTCCGAAAGCAACCGGGTAAATGCATGGAAAAAACTTGCAAATTCCGTAAAACTTCGTCTAGGAATAACCATTGCAGATGCCGATCCTGCTCAGTCAAAAACTGTAGTAGAGCAAGCCAGCGCCGGTGCATTCACTTCAGCTGCTGATAATGCTATTTTCAAGTACCAGGCTACCACTCCAAATACAAACCCAATCTGGGTTGACCTGGTACAAAGCAATCGGCAGGATTTTGTAATAGGAACTACACTAATTGAAAGTATGAAGACCTTAAGCGATCCACGTATCCCCCTGTATTTCAAACCAAATGATGCGGGGCAATATGTTGGTGGTAAAATTGGTTCAAACAATACATTCCCTTTATTCGCAAAACCAAACGACAAAATCGTTGCACCTGATTTCCCTGGCGTATTGATGACGTTTGATGAAGTAGAATTTATACGTGCAGAAGCGATCGAACGTGGCTACGCGGTGGGTGGCTCTGCTAAGGAGCACTATGATAATGCAGTAAGGGCTTCTATCGTGTTCTGGGGTGGTACAGAAGCAGCTGCCGGAACATACCTTTCTCAACCTGGTTTAAGCTACACAACTGCTCCCGGAAACTACAAACAGAAAATTGGCACTCAAAAGTGGATTGCGCTGTATAACAGGCCGGTAGAAGGTTGGACAGAGGTCAGAAGATTAGATTATCCTGTTCTTCCGCCCCCTGCTAACCCAGACTCTGAATACCCTACACGTTTTACTTACCCGGGTAATGAACAAACGCTAAATCCTACAAATTACACTGCTGCCGCAGCGAAAATTGGCAAGGATGAGGTTACTACTAAGATATTCTGGGATAAGTTTTAATCAATGAACTTCATGCATTGCAAGGGCTGCTCATATTTGAGTGGCCCTTTTTATTTCAAAGTATGAAGCTGCTATATTAACAAACACCTATTTGACAGTATTGTAAGATCACATAAACGGGTGATTGATGAACGGAAGCAGTAAAAAATGTTTACTTTTTCGTCTATAATTTATTCTACAGCGGTATACTAATGAGACACTTAGTTCTACTTATCTTTCTGGTTACCTACTTCAGTTTAGCCGGTAATGGACAGAAGAGAAATAATGTGTGGGTATTTGGACAGCAATCGGGACTTGATTTCAATAAGTCGCCGGTTGCACCGCTGGACGCTACTGCGGCTGATGGTGTAAATTCAAATTGTCTCTCGTCAATATGTGACTCATCGGGAAAGTTGTTGTTCTATTCCGACGGGAAAGAAGTATGGACCAGTACTCACGTAAAGATGGTGAAGCAAGGTGTTCAGTGGCCGTGGGGAGGGTTTACTGTTCCACTGGTTTGTCCTTACCCAGGCAATGATAGCTTGTACTACCTTTTCGCTGTTGCTGAGAACCTTCATATGCTTCGTTACCTAACCATCAATACGAAGCTAAACAACGGACTTGGTGGGATTGTGTACCCACCTCCACCAATACCTTTTAATTACACTACCACGCTATTGAATGATGCCTCAGTAATGGTTGCAGGAACGACCCATTGTAATAAGCGGGATAAGTGGATAATTGCACACTCAGGAGCTGATTTGTATGCTTACCTGGTTACAGATGCCGGTGTGAGCACCGCTCCTGTAACATCATCAGTGTTGTCGGTTTTAAATGGGGGTACCTTCCAGGGCGGCAATTTTAAATTTGCCGCGAATGGCGAAAAACTGATCATGCCGTTATTATCCGAAAATAGAATCCTGGTTTTCGATTTCAACGCGCTGACGGGGCGGTTTTCAAATCCCATCTCTATACATACTCCACCAGAGATGACCTTGGAAGAAGTTGAACTTTCTCCTGATGGAAGCAAGCTATACCTTGGTACTTATTTCATCCGCCCTAATAATAACCCATTCAATTTTAAATCACACGTTGTACTACAGATGAACCTTGATGCGGGAAGTGTAACCGACATCTACAATTCCGTAGTTGAACTCTCGCCATATCCAGATGAATCCGGCTGTACGCCAAGGACCTGTTTTACCGTTGAAAGAAGTTTGCAGCTGGCGCCTGATGGCAGGATATATGTTAGCTTCAGAACCAATGAGCCGTTTGCGCACATCATACAGGAACCCAACATCGCAGGCTTTAGCGCCCATTATGGCTTATACGGAGTTAAGTTTGCCAGCGAGTACGGAAAGTTCAATTACAACTATATACGATCGGAAAGTTTTGAACCCCGCATCAATGGGATTACTGTGAAAAGAAAAAATTGTGCAACTGAGCCAACTACGCTTTCGCTGATCTATAAAAATGTAGATTCCGTGAGGTGGAATTTTGGCGACCCATCGTCGGGAACCAAAAACTTTTCCAATAGGCTAAGCGATGATCATTTGTACCCCGGACCGGGCAGTTACCAGGTTCGGGCAATCATTTACCGCAGTTGTTCAATAGATACTGCCGCTACAACAGTTGTTATTAGCTCAGACAAGCCGGTAAAAATTCCAGCTTGGATAAGGGACACTACACTCTGCCTTGGCTCGGAAAATCCATTTGATGCGACTACTCCTTTTGCAACTACATATTTCTGGAGTGACGGGATAACGCGTGGACCAGTTTACCGGATTAAAGAGAAAGGCGTTTATTCAATTACCGCGTCGAACGAATGTTCCAGAGATGTTCGACGGTTTGCTGTAAACTTTGATACCTGTGATTGCAGCGTATACTTCCCTGATGCATTTACCCCTAATTCCGATGGTTTAAATGATGTTTTTAAAGCGCTTACCAACTGCTCGCTGCAGAACTTTGAATTAAAGATATACAGCAGGCTTGGTCATGTTGTTTTTTCAACAACTGACCGCACCAGGGGTTGGGATGGTAGCATAGGAGCTAAGCCGGCCGAAGCCGGTACTTATGTGTTTCAGGTGCGCTACAGAGATCCAAACAACAGGAAATATATCGCAAAGAGTGGTACTATCGTGCTGATACGGTAAATCCTTCACCAGTTGCATATTGATTTGCCATACACGCTGTGCGACGCAACGATGCCTCATCACTGACCTAAGGCCGGGTCCAAAGGAAACTATTTTGAATGCTCAATGTTGAATGTTAAATGGGGCAGGGAAAGAGATATTAGTTATGAACAATAATAGATGACACGTAATTGTGGTCCTGCTAATTATTGCCACTCACGGTTATGCTCAACCAGGTTCGAGAACCCCTGACAGGACATTGGTATTGGTGAGCTTCTTGTGTTATCGTAACTAAGCTGTAGTTGCAGGCATTGTTGGTTCTTCCTGCAACCCTTTAGGCGAAACCATAGGACTCAATGATGTATTTGTTTGTACCCATTAGAAAAGAGCATTCCTACATTGATACAACGGAGACTTCTATATCGTTGTGTTCATTTAAGAAAGCTACCATTTCGTCGTTCATGGTAAATCCTTTTTCGAGGCTATAAAGACTTATTTTTAGATCATCTTTTGGTTCGTGTAAGTTAAACTTGAGAGAAGCTTTGCCGGGATAGTTGCGGACATTTTTATCGATGAACGAAATGAAATCGGGGGTGATTGCCTTTGGTGAAACATCTAATATCAACTGCTTTGTGCAGTTTTGTTTAGTCACTTCAAGCATATTGATTGAAGCAATCTTAAACTCGTATTGTTCACTGTTGAACCTCGATTTGAATGAACCTTGTATCAGGATGTTTTTGCCTTTCTCAAGGTAGTTCTGGAACTTAACGTAATCATCGCTCCACAACATGAGCTCGGTTTTTCCACTGAAGTCTTCGATGCACATTACACCAAAACTTCGACCTGTTTTTGTAAGGCGGTGTTGCGCATCGGTAATGAGACCAGCGAGCCTGTATTGTTTGCTGGTGTTGGCCTGCAGATGGGGTGCATCTTTAACTTCATTAAATTCATTGAGCGGAGTGATCCCATAATTCTTCAGCTCGAACTTAAAGTGATCAAGGGGATGGCCACTCATAAACATCCCGGTCACATCTTTTTCGTGGTCAAGAAGTTCGGTTAATGTCCACGGTTCAACAGGAGGAATTTGCGGGGTTGGAATATCCATTGACACCATATCTCCAAACAGGCTACTGCTATGGCTCACGGCCTGAGACTGGTACCGGTTACCGAAATTAATGATGATATCGAGCCCACAGATGTTTGTTTCCTTATTGATGAAATATTGCGCCCGATGGTATTCTTTGAAGCAATCGAATGCTCCGCTGTAAACCAGGCTCTCAAGTGATTTTTTGTTTACCGCCCTTAGGTTTACCCTTTTTACCAGATCGAATATGCTAGAGTAAAATCCATTTTTGGAACGTTCTTCAAGTATGTATTCAATAGCATTTTCGCCCACACCTTTGAGGCCCATCATACCAAACCTGATTTCGCCCCGGCTGTTTACGGCAAAGCCTTTTTGCGATTCGTTGATGTCTGGTCCAAGTACCACAAGACCCATGCGCTTACACTCCTCCATAAAGAAGGTAATCTTTTCGATGCTACCCGCGTGGTTGAGTACTGCGGCCATGTATTCGCTGGGATAATGCGCCTTTAAGTAAGCCGTTTGGTAAGCCACAAAGGCGTAACAGGTAGAGTGCGATTTGTTGAAGGCATATTGAGCGAATGCTTCCCAGTCGGTCCAGATTTTATCGAGTGTTTCCTTTGCATGCCCTTTTGCGGAAGCACCTTCAAGGAAACCGTCCTTCATTTTGTCGAGGGTTTTCCTGTCTTTTTTACCCATGGCCTTTCTAAGTACGTCGGCCTGGCCCTTGGTAAAACCGGCAAGCTTTTGCGACAGCAGCATCACCTGTTCCTGGTAAACGGTGATCCCATAGGTCTCTTCGAGGTATTCAGCCATTTCGGGCAGGTCGTAGGTGATGGACTCCCTGCCGTGTTTTCGTTCGACATAATTTGGAATGTACGCCATCGGTCCGGGGCGGTACAAGGCGTTCATTGCAATAAGATCGGCAAACTGGTCGGGCTTTAGTTCGCGCAAGTGCTTTTGCATACCGGCACTTTCGAATTGGAAAGTTCCATTGGTTTCGCCAAGTTGATAGAGCTTAAATGTTTTTTCATCGTCCAGGGGTACATCGTCGATTTCAATCGATATGCCATGATTCTGACGGATCAGTTCCAGGGCAGTTTTTAAAATGGATAAGGTTTTAAGACCAAGAAAGTCCATCTTTATTACACCTGCTTCTTCGATGACGTTGCCCGCAATCTGAGTCACCAGCAGGGGAGAATCTTTTTGGGTACAAACCGGGATGATGTTGTTGAGGTCGTCGGGGGCGATGATGATACCTGCCGCGTGCAAGCCCGTATTTCTAACCGAGCCCTCCAGACGTTCAGCCTCATGGAGCACCTGCGCCTGAAGACCTTCGCCTTTATAGATTTCCCGGAGTTTTTTTACGTTCTCCATGTCTTCACCACCAAGACCTTCCTTTTCTTCGAGTGATTTTGGTCCCTCCTTGGTGGTTAACGGCGCATGTAACATTCGCCGTAGCTCGGTACCGGGACGATCAGGTACCAGTTTTGCGAGCATATTACTTTCAGCCAGCGGCAGATCAAGCACGCGGGCAACGTCTTTTATGCTCATCTTGGCTGCCATGGTGCCAAACGTAACGATCTGGGCTACCTGGTTGCGACCATATTTCTCTACTACGTAATCAATTACCTTTTGCCTTCCATCGTCATCAAAGTCGGTGTCGATATCGGGCATGCTCTTCCGGTCGGGGTTCAAAAACCTTTCGAAAAGCAATTTGTACTTCATCGGGTCGATGTTGGTAATACCAACACAATAGGCCACTACCGAACCGGCAGCGGATCCACGGCCAGGCCCTACAAACACCCCCAATTCCCTACCTGCACGAATAAAGTCGGAAACGATCAGGAAGTAACCCGCAAATCCCATTGTTTTAATGGTGAATAATTCAAAGTCGAGCCGCTCACGTATTTCCTCCGTGATCTCGCTATAGCGTTTACGCGCACCCTCGTAGGTGAGCGCATGCAGGTACTCCCATTGATTCAGGTTTCCGTCGCTGTGTTTTTGAAATTCTTTTGGTATCGGGAAGTTTGGCAGCAGGATGTCTTTCTTAAGGTTGAGCAGATCTACCTTACCCGCTACCTCGTTGGTGTTATCAATTGCCTGGGGAATATCACGGAAGAGTTCTTTCATTTCCGTGGTTTTCTTAAAATAAAACTGGTCGTTGGGAAACTTGAATCGCCGTTCCCTCAGGTTGATATCATCGTTTATAAAGTCGTCGTACCCAGGGGTACTCTTCTTTTCGCCGGTGTTTATGCAAAGTAAAATGTCGTGGGCGTGGTAGTCATCCTGGTCGGTATAATGACTGTCGTTACTTGCAATAACTTTCACGTTGTGCTGAACAGCAAATTTGAGCAGCACCTGGTTTACTTTATCCTGGTCTTTGATACCGTGCCGTTGGATTTCGATATAGTAATCTTCGCCAAACATGTCGAGCCACCACTTGAATTCCTTTTCGGCTTCGCTTTCGCCTTTGTGGAGGATCAATTGGGGCACATAAGCTCCGAGGCAACACGTTGTTGCAATCAGGCCTTCGTGGTATGTAGCAAGCAGTTCCTTGTCGATACGTGGATATTTGCTGTACATGCCCTCGGTATACCCAAGGGAGGTAAGTTTCAGCAGGTTCTGGTAACCTTTGGCATTTTTCGCAAGCAGTACCTGGTGATAGCGATCGTCTTTTTGTTCTTTGGTGAATGTTCTTTTGTGTCTTGTTTCCACCATATAGAATTCACAACCAACGATAGGTTTCACCTTTAATGTGCCGTCGTCGTTTTTGTGTTTGTATGCTTCGGAAACAAATTCAAATGCGCCGAACATGTTGCCGTGATCCGTTATGGCAAGAGCCGGCATATCGTCGTCGATTGCTTTCTTGTACAGACTTTTGATTGATGCGGCGCCATCCAGCAAGCTGAATTGGGTATGAACATGGAGGTGAGAAAATTTACTCATCGGAGGGTGGGTTGTTTTATCCCGGTGCTTAACAACTTCGTTGCCTGATCACTTGCGTCGGTACAACAGGGGTTGTAACCGACGGCTTATTTCAGCAATTCCTTCCATCACTTTTGACCGGGTCTGCAAAGATCGGAACATTGTTTCTGCAATGAAAGGGCAGTTTTCCCCAAATGTGCATGGCTTAACTTCTCGTTAAATACTTTTTCAGTTTGTTACTCTTAAAGCCTTAACACCCTTACTTTGCCGTGCATGAAGAAAGTATTCCTTAGCATAATGACAGTTGCGGTTTTTTCCAGCTGTAAGCAATGGAAAAACTTGACGGTTAAAGACAACTCTGCTTATACCCCGCCCCCGAAAGCAAAGAGCCGGGATGTGCGGTTTTTAGAGGATATCTCCGTTACTCCCGGGCAGGTTGTTACCTCTAAACATGTGACCACCGGTTCAGAAACCAGGAAAGCTTCCAGGTCAATGATCTACCCCCAGACAGTTGAAGATCTTTCAACATCACCGGAAAGAGGCACTTATCTGCAGGCAAAATATGCTGGTATCTTAAATACCCTTCCCGAAACGCTTACTAATCTGAACTTGCTAAACCTCATCGAAGAGTGGTGGGGAACAAAATACTGTATAGGCGGCAGCTCCAGGGAGTGTCTCGACTGTTCGGCATTCACCCAAATGATCACTAGCAATGTGTACAGGGCAACCCTACCAAGGACTGCGCAGGATCAGTACAACTCATGTGAAAAGGTGCTACCCGAAGAGTTGCAGGAGGGTAACCTGGTGTTTTTTCATACATCGGGCAGGGAGATTTCACATGTTGGTGTATACCTGGCCAATAACAAGTTTGTACATGTATCAACTAGCCAGGGCGTGATGATCAATGATCTGAATGACCGATACTGGAAAGACAAGTTCCGGGGCGCCGGTCGATATAATTGATTGGATTTTCAACTACGCTCTCTTCGATCGTTACCCCTATTGTACAATCTGGTACACTGATTTTTGTCACAGCATTTCTCTTGGCTAAGCCACCCCAAAAGATTAGTACGTTGGACCTGACCACGATAATTTCTGCGCAAGTGCGCCAAATCAGCACTCTACAATAGCAGCTTAAAGAATAGCAAGGTTATCACCTTCCCTTCGGGTGTTCGTCAAATTTGATCTCCAGTCCTGGCTTCATAAACCCTATCACAGGACAAGAACGAACAACTGCTATTAACGGAATTTACCTCCTAAGCTCTACTGGTAAGCAGTTCGATTGAACATATGCACCCACTAGTTCCGGTATTATGCGATATAATCCAAAATAGTAAGCACAAAAAAAGACCATCGAAAACGATGGTCCTTTTAATAGTTTAATGGTCAGCTTATCCGAAAAGACCACCTTTTTTAAGGCTCTTGGTTCCTTGTCCGATTAAGAAACCGTTGTGGTAGATTTCAATTTTGTAATCACCCATTTGATATTTTCCGTTGCCTTTGTAGTCAAAGCTAACAGGTGCACGTTTGCCTTGTTCGTAGTTCACTTCAACCTTATTGGTGTATGGTTTACCGGTTTCAGTACGGGTATCAAATGTACCGCTGCTGATTGGTGCGCCATCTGGTCCTGTAATTGAAACATAGAGTTCTTTCGTTCCGGTTGGAGCAACCCTGTTCTCGTCAAGATCAAAAGAAATGCGAAGCATATCAACCCTTTTAGCGCTGCTGGTGCTCTTTTCTTTACCGCTTGCTTTTACATTGATAGGGGCAATGTTCAGGTTGGAAGCGTGGAGGGTAGAGGCAACGTCAACTTTCCCTTCAAGCTCTTTTTTTACTGTTTCAGTAGTGGCCAGGTTTTCCTGTAACTGTGTTTTTTCGGTAGTGAGCTGATCTCGCTCAGTACTCAATTGTTGATTATTGGCGGTAAGCGTTTCATTATCGCCTTTCAATCTTTCGATTTCAGCAAACATGTCATCGATCTTACCATTAAGTTGCCTGATCAATTGTTTTGCCTTGCCCAGTTCGGCTGCAGTTGCATTTTTGTTCCTGGTAATTGATGAGATCTGCTTTTTAAGCTTATCAATTTCGTTTTTGCGCTCAGCAAGTGCGCCTTGTAATTCGGTGTTGCTGCCCGTTGCAGAGTCTAAGCGGGAAAGAGCGTCGTTGTACTCGGTTTGAATAGCATTCCTGGAAGAGTCAGCTGCCGTGTATTGCGTTTGAAGCGTGTTTCTTTCTTCTGTTGCTTTGCTTTTGTCATAAATAATGTACGCCCACGTCAGCACCAAAGCAAGACCTAAAATGCCGTATATTAGTTTCCGGTTGTCTGAATTTGCAGGTCTTGAAGGTTGGTTGGAAGCAGGTGAAGTTTGAGGACTGTAGCTCATTTTATTGTTAAGTTTTAGTGATTAAAAAGTAGAACTTTGAATCATCCGTTTTTATTATTTGATTTATTAATGCTTGATATTGAGACCGTTCCATGTGTGTCGAGCTACGAAAATCTGGCACCTGAATGGAAGGAGCTATTTTTCGACAAGGTTTCAAAAACTATGCCCGAAACGGAACTGATTGATAACGTTTACAAGCAAAAAGCCGGAATTCTCGCAGAATTTGGAAGGATAGTGTGTATTTCGACAGGTTTTTTCTACAACGATGCCAACGGAAAGCTGAGCATTAAGCTCAAAAGCATTTGTTGCGACGATGAGGTAGAATTATTAAAAGCCTTCATTGAACTTGTAAACAAATTTCTTTCCAAACGGAAAAACCTCTACTTCGCCGGCCACAATATCAGAGAGTTTGATATACCATTTATCTGTCGCCGGCTGGTGATCAACAGGGTAGCTCTACCCTCGTACTTTCAAATACAGGGAGCCAAACCATGGGAGATTAACATGCTGGATACCATGCAATGGTGGAAGTTTGGCGACTATAAAAATTATACATCTCTCCATCTGCTGGCAAACGTGCTTGGTGTACCCACGTCTAAAACCGATATGGATGGCAGTATGGTTCAGGATGTTTATTATGAAGACAATGACTTACCACGTATTGTCGACTATTGTCAGCGGGATGTAGTGGTGGTAGCTCAAGTTATTCTGAGGTTTAAAAATCTACCGCTTGTCGACAAAGAAAATATATCCGTTGTCGATTAATTCGGGTAACCGGATCGATAAGGTCGTCCGTATAACTTCAAAGACCACCACATACTGTGTATGTTGAGGAAATATTCAACAACTGCTTAGTTATTTCAGGATTTTATCGGCACCAGGTGAACACGGATTGGGTTCCGGCACGCTGGCATATGCCTGCTGTCGCGCCCACACGATTCGAGGTCACCTCGATTTTCTAAATACTTGGAGTAACAATGCTATAGAGCATCCAGACGAGTTGACCATATAGAGTTTTACTGAGTAGGGCGATACGGAACACATCCGTCAGCTAAACACGGCGACATCTACCAGTCCTTCATACTGGGGGCTTAAATTATATTTTCATCATCGTTGATTGCCATGTTTCCAGGCTAGCTTACTTGTTAAACCTAAATATTTGCCGCATAGCTCCTAAAGGAACAGTAAAAAGGTAACTCCCCTAATGATGAGAACTGCAATTGAACAAGCCGGTGTTGTTCATTGTCATCGTAGTCGTCTTATACGGACATGCTTAGGGGGCATTTTAGCAAACACTTTGGCCTACCATTGAGATTGAATACGAGGTGAGTAATGCGGGATGGGTGTACCTCAAACTGGATAGTGTGTTATCTTGCGACCGAATAGTACATTATGTCTGCAGAAGTTATCATCGAGGAATGGAAGAAGGGCGTATTTAAACCTGTTTATTGGCTGGAAGGTGAGGAGCCTTATTTTATCGACAAAATAATGCACCATGCGGAACACAACATCCTGTCTGAAGCCGAAGCGGGTTTTAACCTGACTACTTTCTACGGACGTGATGCAGATTGGCCGGCAGTAATAAATGCATGCCGAAGGTACCCGATGTTCGCAGAACGGCAGGTTGTATTGTTAAAAGAAGCCCAGCTGATGCGCGATGTGGATAAGCTGGAAGGTTATGTGAGCAACCCGTTGCCATCAACGGTTTTCGTTGTCAGTTATAAAGACAAGAAAATTGATGGTCGAACTGCTTTCTCAAGAACCCTTAAGAAAAAGGGGGTTATGCTCACGACCAAGAAATTATACGAAAACCAACTCCCGGACTGGGTTCAGGGAATGGTTAAGGCAAAAGGTTACGACATTACCCAGCAAGCCTTACGGCTTTTGGTAGATAACATCGGAAATGATCTCACCCGGCTGGAAAACGAGGTTGAAAAAGTTTGGCTAAACTTAAGCGATACCCACCTGATCGATGGTGATGCGATAGAGAAATACGTTGGGATTTCAAAAGAGTTTAACGTGTTTGAGCTCCAGGATGCAGTATCGAAACGCGACCTTCCGAAAGCCATCCGTATCATTCAATATTTCGAATCGAATCCTAAGGCTGGGCCGGTGCAAATGGTGTTGCCTACTATCTATAACTTCTTTAGTAAGTTGTACATTATCTATGGACTAGGCTCGAAAGATGAGCGCAGCGTTGCTTCCGCCCTGGGAGTCAACCCGTTTTTTGCTAAAGACTATATTGCAGCAGCCAAAAGCTATGACTATCGCGGTGTAGAAAAAGTTCTGCTGCTACTGCACGAGTATAACCTGCGGAGTATAGGGGTAAACGATGCCGGGACATCCGACGGCGACCTTATGAAAGAGATGGTGGTTAAGATGATGGCCTGAGCAAAGCTTAAGTATCTTGACCTTACAAGCGCCGATCAATCTCCTTAATCGGCATTCATAGTAGTGCTGATGCACTAACCTTATCCTTTGCCAGCTGTTCTTTTAATTGATCCAAACCGGTAAACTTTACTTCACCGCGTATAAATGCCTTTACAAACACTTTTACCGTTGAACCGTATATATCCTGGTTGAAGTCAAAGATATTGACCTCGATAACGCGTTTTGTTCCCCCGATAGTAGGACGTATCCCTATATTCATCATTCCCTTGTGAGCGGCGCGGTCATTTATTGAAACAGTAACGGCGTAAACCCCATTTCCGGGAATGAGTTTCTCTTCTTCTGCAATCTCCAGGTTGGCAGTGGGATAACCGATAGTGCGGCCAAGCTTGTTACCTTCCACGACAGTGCCGGAAAAGAAATACTCGTATCCAAGTCGTTGGTTTGCGGTATCGATGTCGCTTTCCGTTAGTGCTTCGCGTACTTTTGTTGAGCTGATAATGATCTCGTTGAGCAGGCTTTCCGATATTTCCTTTACCTGGTACCCAAAGGTTTCTCCGAGTTGCTCTAACAGGTGGTAATCGCCGGAGCGCGCCTTGCCAAAACGGTGATCATAACCGATGATGATCGTATGAGGACGAAACTTTTTGACCAGGAAATTTTCTACATATTCACCAGGGGTTTGTTGCGAGAAAGCTTCGTTAAAAGGGGTAACCACAAGGTGGTTTATGCCAAGCTTATCAAGCAGGTCTATTTTCTCGTCGAGGGTAGTGAGGATCTTTACTTCCCTGCCGTTGGAAACAACTTTTCTGGGATGAGGATGAAAGGTAATTACTACAGTTTCTCCCTTTATCCGGTCCGCTTCCTGTCTTAACTGCCCGAGAATTTGTTGGTGCCCAAGATGAACACCATCGAAACTCCCGATTGTGATCACCGCATTGTTGAACATGGGTAGTTCTTCCAAATTCCTGTGTACCTGGATCATAATGTCCGGCAAAGCTAAGTGTTTAACATTTAGGTCAACCGGGCAAACACAATTCTGATAACGACGTTGCGAGCATGACCTATCAATAGAGAAATCATCCGGGGATAATCAAGTTCTCCGTTAATAAATGTGCCTCATCATTATCGATATATATTCCCCATCGTCCAGCCGGGTGGGTTTGCCCTATAATATTGGCTGAGCACCTAAACTTTCCGCCGTTTACCCGGAGCAAGATGCAGAGCCGGGTGCAAGCATTACATTTGCCACATTGTTAAATCAAAACGTAGCTGATGTCTTTGTATTCACAACGGGGTGTTTCTGCTCAAAAGGAGGAGGTACATGCGGCAACCAGGAACTTAAGTACCGGGCTTTACCCGAATGCATTTTGTAAAGTGTTTGCTGATACCCTTGGTGGAGATGAGCAGATGGTGAACGTTATGCATGCCGATGGTGCAGGAACTAAAAGCATTCTTGCCTATCTCTATTGGAAAGAAACCGGAGATGTTAGCGTTTGGAAAGGTATCGCCCAGGATGCTGTTATCATGAACCTGGATGACCTCCTTTGTGTAGGTATCTATAACAATATCTTATTCTCGTCGACCATAGACCGGAATAAAGCGGTAATCCCTGCCGAAGTTTTATCGGCCGTAATTAACGGCACCCAGGAGGTATTTGAATGGTTACATAGTTTTGGCATAAACATTCACTTTCTTGGTGGCGAAACGGCTGATGTTGGGGATGTCGTTCGAACCATTGCCGTAAATGGAACCATGACTGCACGGTACCCGAAAGAAAAGCTGGTTACAAATGATCGGATTGCACCGGGCGATGTAATCGTAGGGGTGGCAAGTTTTGGAAAAGCGCACTATGAAAGCGAATATAACAGCGGGATTGGCAGTAACGGCCTTACAAGTGCACGACACGACGTGCTTGACAAATTTTATGCACGCGAGTATAGCGAAACGTATGCGCCCACTTTACCGCAGGAGGTGGTTTACATTGGAAAACACCGGCTTACCGACCCAATTAGCATTCCGTCAAAATCAGGCACAATTGAGACAAACATCGGGAAGCTTATTTTAAGTCCAACCCGTACTTATGCGCCCTTTGTTAAAGCGATCCTTGAGAACAATTTCGACGACATACACGGAATGATACACTGCAGCGGTGGAGGGCAGACTAAGTGCCTGAAATACCTTCCTGCCCCACTTAAGATTATTAAAGACAACTTGTTTTCGCCTCCAGAAATCTTTGAGCTTATCCGTGATGCCTCAAAAGCAGATTACCGCGAAATGTACCAGGTGTTTAATATGGGGCACCGGCTCGAGGTTTTTACATCTGCCGGCTCGGCCGCCAACCTTATCAGGATCGCAAGTCTGTTCGGGCTTGAGGCTAAAGTTATAGGACGGGTAGAAGCGTCAGGAAAAAAAGAGTTACTGCTGCAGGGAGACTTTGGTGAGATCAGTTTTGAGGCACATTAAGGCTTACCAATTTCCAGATCTGACCGGATGCTTTTTATATTTATTAACAGTCCCTTTCAGTTGTCTGGATATTAATGTTAGGTGATGCTACGTTCAAGTAATATTTTTGTCTCAAGCTAAAAAACAACTATGTCAGAGCCGATCGTTTTTTTGAAAGACGTAAACATATACCAGGGAAGCAACCTTATTCTTCAGGATGTAAACATATCGGTGAATAAAGCAGAGTTTGTGTACCTGGTTGGAAAAACGGGTACGGGTAAGAGCAGCTTGTTGAAAACGCTCTATGGCGACTTGCCGCTTCGCGAAGGGGAAGGATTTGTAGCTGGCTACGATCTGAAAAAGATGGATTGGAAAAAAGTGCCGTTCCTGCGTCGTAATCTTGGTGTTATCTTCCAGGACTTTCAATTATTAACCGACCGGAACGTACACGAAAACCTCCGTTTTGTTTTAAAAGCCACCGGGTGGAAAGACGAAAAGCTGATCGAAGAAAAGATTAATGATGTGCTTGATAAAGTCGGCCTTCGCAGTAAGGGTTTTAAGATGCCTTTTGAGATGAGTGGGGGTGAACAACAACGGGTTGATATCGCGCGGGCACTCCTGAATTCTCCCAAACTGATACTCGCCGATGAGCCCACCGGAAATCTCGATCCCGAAACCAGCGACGAGATTATGCAACTACTGTTTCACATCGCCCGTGATTACGGAACCTCAGTGGTTATGGCTACACACGATTATATCGTTATCAACCGCTACCCTGCCCGGATGTTGAGAACTGAGCGGGGTAAAGTATTCGATAGCGCAACAGTGCCGGCATAACATTTCTCCGGGTCTGGCGAACAGCGGCATTGTTAACAAGCGAGAAAACACGCTTTATCAATACATCACACAGGTTTTCAAACAAACAATAAGTTATATAAAAACGGCTGCTCTTTGGGCAGCCGTTCTTGTGAAGTGTGATTTGGTAAGCGGATCAATTATCCAAACGTCCTCCGCCAAAAAAGAAACCTATTTTGATACCGATGTAATTGTTGCTCATTGTTCCGGACTTCCCTGCAACATTGTATTCCACTGCGGTACGAAAGTGACCGGTCTCGAGCCCGATGCGTGGTGCAAAACCAAATCTTGTTGAAGTTTCAACATCCTCAGCAGAGTTCATATTCACACCGGCGTTGCGGTAAACCCCGGCTCCTACACCAACAAAGGGGCGAACTGCATTAGTGCTAAAATAATAGTCGTTGGTAAGCAAATAAGAAGAACTTCCTTTTACTTCGCCATTGATAAGTTCATCGTTCCCGTCTATTGAACCATGTGCAGTTAAGGCAGCTTCCATACGTAAGCCAATCGTGAAGTTCTCGTTTAGGGCATACTTTGGTTCCATTGAAAATAGAACACCACCTTTAGTCCCGCTTCCTTTGGGGATAGCATAACCGGCAGCAATGTCGAATTTAAAGGGTTTGAATGTCCCTTCTGTTTGCGCCCTGGCGCCAAGGATTGTGGCACATAAAAATGCCGAGAGAAGAAATTTTTTCATGTTTTTCAGGTTTGGGTTTAGTCGATGTAGAGACGACGCATCCAAAACGAAAACAAACATGCGGTATTGTGAAGGGGGTTAATTATTAAAAGCGGGTTTGATTAAACATAACTAAAAAGCAATTGAGTCTAGGCCGTATATATGACGGCGGTAAAAATTTATCACAACAATTTGCTTGGGCCTATCGGTGCTCAATTAATACATGAATTCAATTTTATGTCAGTTCGCGCAAGCGGCTTGAATGGTTCGGTTTGCCCAATAATAAAATCGGGTACAATCCCCCGTCCGAACGTAGTTCATACGGGCGGGCGCCCCGCTGAAGCCGTTCGGACGGGAGTACCACCGCCATTCAATTAGCGGCACGGCACAATGGTTTTCAATTGAGATAGGGCAGCTGGATTTCGGGAAAACTTCTCAACTAAAATCATTTATTAAGACCCTTCATTCCAGATAAATCCGGCCATCATTTTTGCACTTTGTTGATTATCCCAGCCCGAGTCCAAAATACTTTTCCTCGCTTCTACATCGTCCGGGGTAAAATCCATTGAATATACTTCACTCACCAGGTTCCTGAAGTCTTCGGCCGATGAGCCGATAAAGCAAACATCGGCTAAATTGGTCCCTAGCAAACCTGCGTCATTGGCGATGCAATGCCTGCCGTTGTATAGTGCATTGTACAATTTAAGTTTCACCCCGGTTGCATTAAAAGAAGGTAGTACGTTGATGTGTGCTTTCTGAATCATATCCTGCATTTCAGTTTCGCTTGGATCGGCTACAAGGCAGGTATGGGGCAGTTGGTTGGCCGCAACCTCGAGTTTTTTGGATGGGCTTTTTCCGGCAACAACAAAAGGGACCTCTACTTCGCTAAAAACATTTTCAAGCAACCAAATGGCCGCTTTTTCATTTTCATCAACAGAAAGGTTGCCATGGTACAAGCAGAAGCTACCTTTACCAGGGATGCTTGTTACCTGCCAGGGTGGTAGAAAGAGGGGTATATATTCGATTTGTTTATAACCGAGTTTCTCATATTCGATTGTATCGGCCGTTGATACCGGCCAGAACCTGGCAGCAGAAGCAACTTTCTTTTCATATTGAAGCAGTTGTTTGCTCTCCCAGTTATAATAGAACCGCTTTAGAAAAGTAGTTGTTGTATTGGCCAGGTGTGCATAGTAGGTATGCTCTACATTGTGAAGTCGAACAAAGCATCTGCGACCTGAAAAACGACTGTCGGTTAGCAGGCCGGTACAGTGAATGCCCTCCATGAGGATCGGGTGGTTATCCTGCAGCAACCTTTTAAAAAGTTGCGGATTATTCCGGCTCGATACGATGTAAGGCAGTTGAAGATCAACCCCTCTGATGCCCGTATTTCTTTTATAATAATGAACGGTTTCGCAATACTTACCCAATTCAGGTTGTTCGCCCCTCCCGTATTCGAAACAGTGAAGGTGTATTTTCACCCCGATGCTTTGCAACGCGGGGAGTTTGTAAAAGAGATCAAATACCCCCCCATAGTCCACAGGATAGGGTACGTCCAGAGAAACAATATGAAGAACCTTTTCCAAATGACATTCTTTTAATTAAGCCAATCTATACCTCAACAATTCAATTACGCTCCAGGTCCAAAAATGAAAGAATAGGTTATTCGCTTTCAACCTTGCCCGCACTTAAATTTCACAAGCATTCTTAAGGAAAGCCGCCTGTCACCAACCAAACGGATTGATTGGTACATGTTACAGTTACACATCTAAGGAAATTAGGTTCACTCAGTTTGAAAATTGAGAGGCTTTCCAAAAAGTGTTGCTTCAAAAACCGCATTAACCTGGTATGTAAGACAAAGCTTTTTTTTAAAGTTGCCCTTTAGCCCGAACTTCAGTGGAGTTTGCAATGCCATACCTTCCACAGCAGCCCTCCAAATATGAAAAAGGGCCGCCTGGTGAGGCAGCCCTTTACTATTTTTTGCTATACGTCCCTAGTATGGCCTTGCTTCCTGGGAAAGCTCTTCCGCTTTCTCCACCGCTTTTTCGTCTTTGAGTTCGTTATTCGTAGCAGCACTTTGATGTTGTGCCGCTTCCCTCAAACCGTCTGCAACGCGTTGTCCGTATTCCGGATCGCACTTCGTAAACAATTCAATCATCTTATCCTGAATATGTTTTTGCGCAGGGGCAAGGGCACTAACCAGGTTGGAAATCAGGTCATCTCTTTCCCAAGGCTCATGTTGGCGGTAACGCTCACCAGCTTGCTGAAAGTCATTCGTCTTTTCGATTTTCTGACGAACAAGGTTGGCGTCGTAATGAGGAGTATGGTCCTTTCCTCTTTTTGGCGCCTCTTTAAGGCCGTTCATCGATGATGGCTCGTAATTAACATGTGGATTTTGGCCTTCCGCATGATCGACCCTGAACGTCATCTGACCATCGCGCTGGTTGGTTGCAACCTGTTTTTTAGGAGCGTTAATGGGCAGTTGCAGGTAGTTGGTACCGATGCGATAACGTTGCGTGTCAGAATAAGAAAAAGTTCTGCCCTGCAACATCTTGTCATCTGAAAAGTCAAGTCCGTCCACCAGTACACCTGTACCAAAAGCAGCTTGCTCCACCTCTGCAAAATAGTTCTCGGGATTTTTGTTCAGTACCATTTTACCCACCGGCAAAAATGGAAACTGATCCATTGGCCAGATCTTAGTATCATCAAGCGGATCGAAATCCAGCTCCGGATGTTCACCATCTTCCATAATTTGAACACAAAGTTCCCAGGCAGGATAGTTTCCACTTTTTATAGCATCAAATAGATCCTGGGTAGCATGGTTGAAGTTTTTAGCCTGGATCTTTTCCGCTTCCGGCTGCGTGAGGTTTTTGATGCCTTGCAGCGGTTCCCAATGGTATTTAACCAGTACGCCATGCCCGTCTTCGTTGACCCACTTATAAGTATTTACACCTGAGCCTTGCATTTGCCGGTAATTAGCCGGTATACCCCATGGGGAAAACAGGAAGGTTATCATGTGCATTGCTTCAGGCGTATTGCTGATAAAGTCAAATATGCGCTCAGCATCCTGCCGGTTGGTCACCGGGTCGGGCTTGAATGCATGAACCAGGTCAGGAAACTTCATCGCGTCGCGAATAAAAAACACTTTCAGGTTGTTACCTACCAGATCCCAGTTTCCATCTTCCGTATAAAACTTTGTTGCAAAGCCACGCGGATCACGTAAGGTTTCAGGCGAATGTCCGCCATGGATAACTGATGAAAATCGTACGAAAACCGGTGTTTGTTTACCTTTTTGTTGAAAAAGTTTTGCACGGGTATATTTAGCGATGGGTTGATCACCAACTGTACCATAAGCCTCGAAGTAGCCATGCGCACCTGCACCGCGTCCGTGCACCACACGCTCAGGGATCCTCTCGCGGTCGAAGTGGGTAATCTTTTCCAGAAACTGGTAGTTCTCCAGGGTAGTTGGACCTCTTCTGCCTACAGTGCGGACATTCTGATTGTCTGTAATCGGGTGACCCTGCCGGGTTGTGAGTGTATTAGAGCCCTGGCCGTTGCCGTTACGCTCTGCATGATGTCCATTGGAAGCACCATTAGTGGGTTGCTGACCCTGTACATTTTCCTCCTGGTTCATTATGAGTATTTTAGTAGTGAATAATTTTTGTGGATCGTAAAAATCGGGCAGTAAAGTTAAACATGAAAGGCGGAAATATGTTTACGATTTGAGGCAATACTTTCTGCTTTGAAAGGCAACAGTGATCATAGAGCCTATTTCTAAGTGCATTTTTATTAAGGTTCCTAAAGGTGCTTCAAGATAATTTTGCCGGAGACTTGTTGCGGAAATCAGACGGGTTTTCAGTAAATTTAAACAAGGCAGGAAGCGCGTAGCTATTCGTTGTGCATACAGGGCTTTAATCGAATAAGTTGAACGCCTTAACAGGGTACTGAGGTCAATGGTATGGAATTTATACTTCCAGCAGCATAGTCTCTTCGCAAGTTCTTTTTTGGCCCTGAACTAACCGCCTGCGAAACAACGGCAAATAACATATACAATGGAACAGCATATTCAGGAAGCGGCGATGCTTGAGGCCGATTTTTCAAGGGAGCAGGAAGTTGTGAATACAAGTATTCATGCGGTAGGAATTTTGTTCGGTATGATTGCTATCCCGATTTTACTTAGAAATGCAGCTGAAAATACGTTTTCTCTTAGCCTCTTAAGCGTTATCATCTATGGCTTTTGTTTCCTGATGACATTCACTTTCTCCACACTGTATCATGGTTTACAACGAAGAAGAATCAAGCGTTTCTTCAAATTGATGGACCGGATCAGCATCTACTTCTTTATTGCCGGTACTTACACCCCGTTTGTATTGCATTATATGTATGATCAAACCGGTGTTATACTATTATCGTGTATCTGGGTGCTGGTGATATTTGGCGTATTATTCGAGCTGTTTCTTGCTAAACGATATTTCATATTATCAGTCATTTTCTACCTGATAATGGGATGGCTGTTCATTGTGGTCAGCAAGTCGTTTTTTGCAGCTATGCCAACTGCTGTAATAGTGCTGATACTCTCCGGGGTTTTCTTATATTCTTTAGGTGTTGTTTTCTATGTGTGGCAGAAATGGAAATATCACCATGCCATCTGGCATACTTTCGTGCTTTTTGCAAGTATATGTCATTACGTAGCAGTTCTTAAAGCGGTTTCTTAGCTCCAACATATCATTTACTTCCTGAGAGGAAACTTTAGCATGCCATTATCGTCACGAAAAGAAGTTCGACAATTTGTGCATCGGAAGCTGCTTTTTCGTTTAAGGCGGCTTGCCATCTTATTTTTGCTGATACTAGCCATAGTGATCTACGAAGTTTCACAAGATTACATCAGCGGGTTGTTGGCAGCAGCAGGATTCTTTGCCGGGATGATATTAGGGGTTTTGGTGAGCTTACGAATGCATACCATCAGTTGGAATGCTGAAACCAGTAAGGCAGTAACCAGGATGGACAGGCTCGGAATTTATATTCTTATTGCTTACCTGTTGTTTTCCATTTTACGAGGGTGGATTTTCAGTTATTGGTTGCATGGTTATACATTAACTGCGTTCAGCTTAAGTGTTGGAGCAGGTGGTATGTTGGGTCGCCTATATACAACAAGGCACCGGATCCGGCAGGTGCTGAAAGAGGAAGGTTTTCTTCACCCGGGTCGCCGGAGCGATACAAATGCGAAATAGTAGCCGGGCATAAGTTTCGGAAAGCCGTGGCATCGCAATTGCACCAGTGCCTAAACAACTTATTCATGGGGGATTACCTAAACCTTCCGCTTAGTATCCAGGTCACCTGGTTGTTCTTATTATCTATTCCTATTGCTTGTATCGCGTGGACGGTTACGCATGAAGAGGTTTTTAGGGAGCCGCGGGAGTATTGCCAGCAAAAAAGCCAGCAATGCAAAACACTGTTACAGCGAAAATTCTTTTACCTGTTCACCTGCGAATACTGTTTCAGCCATTATGTTACCATCTTTATTTTGGTGATCACCCGATACCAGCTGCTTTTCTCCGGCTGGCGGGGCTACCTGCTTGCAGGCTTTTCGCTGGTTTGGATTGCCAATATTTACATGAGCATTTTCGGGCGGATAAGAATTGTGCTTAAAAACGACAAGCTGGAAGCAAAAATCAAGGAGGAGGAACTAAAGAAGGGTGAAGAGGCTAACACGGGATCATAAGTTTGGATTGAGTTCACAAAAAAAGGCTGCCCTTGCGGACAGCCTCGCAATAATACCTGGAGGTTAATTCTTTACCGGAAGGAACGCATACTTCTTGCCAAATTCCATCATCTGCGCAAAAAAGCTTTCGGGGTATTCCATCCTGATGTTGGTAATTTTATCACCGTTAACATCCGCCAGCATTCTTGGTTGAATAAAGCCGCGGTATGGCTTGACATTGAGTTTTGAATAACGCTCCAGTACTTCTTTGTGTAGCACCGGATCCACCTTTACACCATACGTTTCCACCAGGTTTTTGCCCGCAGCAAAGTCGCCTTCTGATTTTATTCGTTGTATTTCTTTCAACAGTTGACCGAACAGTTGGCGAAGTTTACCGTAGTCGTTAATCCGGACATATGTCTTACCATTGTTTTTTTCAAAAGCAACTACATTGTCCTTCTTGCCTTGTTCAAAGGCCCACCGGGCAACCGTCTGGCGATTTCTCATATGTGCCTCTTCGAGTTCCTGGCCCGGTTGAATACGGGTAAGCTGGGTCATCAATCCATTCATTATATAACTATCGTATCCAGCTTTTCCTACCTCGGGTGAGGGGGATACATTCAGGTCAATAAGTTTCTGGTCGGTAATGTAGTATAGCCCCACCAGGTCGGCTCGCGCCTCTTCAAGGGTAGACGCATAATTCTTCAGTGTCTTGTCGGTTGTTTCTACTCCGGGGTTAATCTGGCCGGACGCATGCCCTATACATTCGTGCATATCGGTATGCAGGTCTGAGGCCAGATTGCCGTACTGCTTCAAACGTTGTTTAACCGTGTCATTAAGTCCAAACTCGTCCAATGTTCCACCCTTTGCAGCAGCAACATTGTACGCGTGGATGATGTTGCTAAGCGAAACCGACTTCGAGCCATGGTCTCTCCTGATCCATTCATTGTTGGGCAGGTTTATGCCTATGGGTGTGCTTGGGGCCGCATCGCCGCTTTCCGCCAGCACGGTGATTGCTTTTGCGGTGATGCCTTTTACATTTTTTTTCTTGTGGTCAGGCATAAGCGGAGAGTTGTCCTCAAACCACTGCGCCTGGTCTGCAATCGCCTTTATGCGCTTTGTTGCCTCAAGATCTTTGATCGATACTACGCTTTCGTAGCTGCCTTTTTTACCAATGGGGTCAAGGTATACTTCAATAAAACCATTTACCACGTCGAGCCTTGAGTTTACATCGTTAACCCAGGCAATGCTATATTCATCAAACTTTTTCAGATCGCCGGTCTGGTAATATTCAACCAGCAGGTGTAGCGCTTTTTTCTGTTCGGCATTTTCAGCAACGTTTACCGCCTTTTGAAGCCAGCTCACAATCTTTTCAATCGCCGGAGAATACATCCCGCCTACTTTCCATACTTTTTCAACAACCTGCCCATTTTCCTTCATCGTTTTACTGTTCAGCCCCCAAAGTGGTGCGTTGCCTTTAGTGTCGAACTTCGCGTAGTAAGCTTCAACTTCCTTTTGGGTTACGCCCTCGTAAAAATTAACGGAGGAGGCAGCAATGTTATCAATCCCTGCCCGCAGGTCAACAAGCTTTGGCTCTACTTTAAAGTCATAAACGAGGGGTTGTATCCTTGCGGTGAATGCTTTAACACTTTCCCCGCTGTCCTTAGGTAATAGGGTGCTGTCGCTTTCTTTAATGATGGCAGCAAAATAAGCTGGTGCACAACCGGGAACAAACTTTTCGTTGCCGTAGTGGTGATGGTTACCATTGCTAAACCAAAAGCGGCCGCAGTATTCTTCAAATTTTTTCCAGTCCGGGCTGTTTTTATCACCCTTATAACTTCCGTAAACAGCTTCAATCGTTTTGCGCAACAATAGTCCGTATTTGCTTTTTTGATCGTACAGGATGTCGCGGCCACACATCGCAGCTTCGTACAGGTAGTAAGCCAGTTCTTTTTGCTGAGCACTGAGTTCTGCAAATCCCGGAACCTGGTACCTGAGCATTTGAAGATCAGCAAACGACTCAGCCTCAACCTTGAAGTTGGCATCGGTCGTAGAAGTGGTGCTGTCAGAGGCGGCTTGCTTAGAGCTGCCTTGATTGTTGCAGGCGATAATAATTACACTACTTGCAAGCGCCGGTACTATCCAACTGGCAACCTTGAATTTTTGTGTTGTTTTCTTGAAAGGGCGGTACATAAGGGCTGGATCAATTTTGTGAGTAGATAAAAATAGGGGATTTCCTTGCAGATGCAAAAATCGGTCATGGGTAGTCGCTGCACGTCTCCGCATATTGCTTGAGCGTTCAATGATGTCTTAAATCGCTAACAAAGGATGATTGCCGGTAAACCCCCTTTTCCTTTTAGAATTTAATTCTGAAATCCTGAGCGCGCTTTTTACTACTTTTGCGCCTCGAAACAAAGGCGGCCACCAGTTATGGGCCGTTCTTATGGTTTTATCGTTGTTGTTTTCTAAAGTTTTTTTGGGGACGAACTGAGGGAATGCTATTCACCATCGTTGTGTCACTCACTTGTACGGCAGTAATTCAATGCCCCCGGCTTTCCCCTGTAAACTTTGGTAAGCAACACCTGGATGTTGTATTAATAATCGGAATTAAGAAACACTATTAAATGATCAGTGCAAAAAATATAACGCTTTCGTTTGGTAAGCGGGTGCTTTTCGATGAGGTCAACCTCAACTTTGTAAAAGGCAACTGTTACGGTGTAATTGGCGCAAACGGAGCTGGTAAAAGTACATTTTTGAGAATCCTGAGCGGCGAAATCGAACCTACCAAAGGTTCGGTTGAGATTTCCCCTGGCGAACGCCTTGCGGTGTTAAGGCAAAACCAGTTTGAATTCGACGAGCACACGGTTCTAAATACCGTGATGATGGGCCACAAGCGGTTGTGGGAAGTGTTGCATGAAAGAGAAACCATCTATGCCAAAACCGACTTTACAGAAGAAGATGGTATGAGAGCGGGTGAGCTTGAAGGCGAGTTTGGCGAGATGGGCGGTTATGAAGCGGAAAGTGAGGCAGGAACCCTTCTCAGCAGCCTGGGTGTAAACGAAGAATTTCACCAGAGCCTGATGAAAGACATTCCCGCTAATTTTAAGGTGAGGGTTTTACTTGCGCAGGCATTGTTTGGAAACCCCGACATCCTGTTACTGGATGAGCCTACGAACGGCCTTGACATTGAAACGATCAGCTGGTTGGAAAACTTTCTTGCCGACTATCAGAACATCGTTCTTGTGGTAAGCCACGACCGTCACTTTTTAGATACGGTTTGTACCCACGTTGCCGATGTTGACCGTGCTAAAATCAAAATATTCAGTGGTAACTATACCTTCTGGTACGAGAGCAGCCAGTTGATGGCCCGCCAGATAAATGATAAAAACAAGAAGAACGAAGATAAACGAAAGGACTTACTCGACTTTATCGCCCGGTTTAGCGCCAATGCCTCTAAGAGCAAGCAGGCTACTTCAAGGAAAAAAGCCCTTGAAAAACTTACGATCGAGCAAATTGAGCCAAGTAACAGGAAGTATCCCGGTGTGATCTTTACACCGTTGAGGGATGTCGGCAACCAGATACTGAATGTTGAAAACCTCAGTAAGTCTGTTGATGGCAGAAAGCTGTTCGACAAGGTATCGTTCAGCATCAACAAAGGCGATAAAATCGCCTTCTATAGCAAAGACGCACTTGCCGTAACCGCATTTTTTGAAATGCTGACCAACAATGAAAGTGTAGAGTCAGGCAAAATAGAGTGGGGGACCACGGTCACTACGGCTTACCTGCCGGTAGAAAACAACCAGTTCTTCCAAACCGATCTTTCCCTGATGGATTGGCTAAGGCAATGGGTTCCGCCTTATGTAACCGACGCTGATGAGCCGTTCCTGAGAGGTTTTCTTGGAAAAATGCTTTTTAGCGGCGATGACATCGGCAAGAAAACAAAAGTGCTCAGCGGGGGAGAAAAGGTGCGTTGTATGATCAGCCGGATGATGCTTCAGAACCCGAACGTGATCATCCTCGACCAGCCGACAAATCACCTTGACCTTGAGAGCATCCAAAGCTTCAACGAAAGTGCAACAAACTTTAAAGGGATTGTTCTGCTCACCAGTCATGACCATACATTCATGCAAACTGTGGCAAACAGGGTAATCGAACTTACGCCAAAAGGCATAATCGATCGCCTGATGACATTTGATGAATACCTGGACGATGATCGTGTAAAAACAATGCGCGAACAGATGTATAACTAATACCTGACGATTCTAATAAAGCCATTCGGATCCGGATGGCTTTTTTTATGCAAAGGGTTTTCAACCGGGAAAGTATCCATAGAGGTGACACGATTGCCATTATGGCTCAGGAATTATTGATTTAATGTTGTTTAGTTAAGCCGATTGTCCAATTCATTTGCGGCGCAATGACATGGCGTACAAGAGTGCGACGCCCGTCCGACTGGCGCAGCCGGGCGGACAACAATGCTATATAGTATTACTAAAGCCGGGTACAAAAAAACATTGCTTAACTAAACTACATTGATTGATGAGTGCTGTCCTGGTCTTGCCTGGAGCAAGCAGACGGGCATCAATCCCGCGGCTTGTATAAGCCAGAGGTGGTTCTGCTCCAGCGAGTTCGTAAAGAGGTTAAGTGCTTTCAGAACCCCAATTGAACCCAGGCAGCCAAACCGGGATGTATTTTGTCTGATGTTAACCTGTAAAGCAGCTACATTTATATCGTCATCGTACACATACACCCCCTTTTGAAATGGATCCACTATATACTTGTGCTGATTGGGATAGTCGTGTACACCTCAGCTAGCGGCCAAATTGCATCATCGTCAAATGTAAAGCGCAAAAAGGTCGCCGTTGTTCCCACTTTACGGATCGACAGCCTTAGCATTGTTCCAAATACATTTCTTATAAGCGGTGTGGATACCGGCTCTTACACAATCGACCTGGTAAACTCGGTGCTTACCTGGAAACAGCAACCCGTGCTGGATAGTGTTCACATCACCTATCGCGTGTTCCCTTACCGCTTCAATGAAGTCGCCCGGCGCTTTACCTATGATAGCGTGATGAATAATTTTATTCGTCAACCCGAAATTTTCAGCCGCGGCAAGAAAGCGGCGATGAACCCGCTTTTCAATTTCGGAACCATGAACTACAACGGAAGTTTCGGCCGGGCGCTAAGTTTTGGAAATACCCAGGACGTTGTTGTGAATTCCCAGTTCAACCTGCAATTGAGTGGTCTTATCGGCGATAGCATCAGGGTTGCCGCAGCCATTACCGACAACAATATTCCTATACAACCGGATGGTACAACCCAGCAATTAAATGAATTTGACCGTGTATGGTTGCAGTTTAAGAAGCATGGCTGGGAAGTAAACCTTGGTGATATCGATATACGGCAGAACAGGTCGTACTTCCTGAATTTCTATAAGCGGGTGCAAGGAGTCTCATATGAGAACGAGTCGGCTGTTAGCCGTAACACCACTAATAAGACATTTGTTTCTGGTGCAATCGCCAAAGGTAAATTTACCCGGAACGTTTTCCAGGGCGATGAAGGAAACCAGGGCCCGTACCGACTAAGGGGTGCCAACAATGAATTTTTCTTTATCGTTTTGGCAAACACCGAACGGGTCTTCATCAATGGCGAACTATTGCAGCGCGGCGAAGACCAGGATTACGTAATCAATTACAATACGGCTGAGATCACATTTACCCCCCGTCGCTTCATTACAAAAGATAGCCGGATACAAGTGGAATTTGAATACTCCGACCGCAATTACCTCAATTCCTTATTGTACCTGAACAATGAGACCATAGTCAACAAAAAGCTAAAGATAAATCTGGGCGTTTACAGTAATTCGGATGCAAAGAGTTCACCAATTAACCAAATCCTGGATCCAAACCAAAAGCGTTTTTTGAACCAGGTAGGCGACAGTGTGCAAAGTGCTTTTTATCCGACGGCAACGGTCGATACATTTCAAACCGATAAAATCTTGTATGCAAAGGTGGATACCTCTTATGCCGGGGTTAGCAGTTCAATCTACGTGTATTCCACGAACAAAGACAGTGCAAAGTACAGCCTGGGCTTTCTGGAGGTAGGTCAGTCAAGGGGCAATTACATTCCCATTTTTAACGGGGCAAACGGTAAAGTTTACCGGTGGGTGCAGCCGGTGAACGGGGTTCCTGCCGGAAACTTCGAGCCCGCAACCTACCTTGTCACGCCAAAAAAGCAGCAGTTATACACTTTCTCATCGGTGTACGACATCAACTCAAAAACACAGTTGCAGGCCGAAATGGCCTTGAGCAACTATGATGTAAACCTGTTTTCTGAGAAACATAAAACCGATAACAAAGGCCTTGGGGGAAAGCTGTTGCTTAATCATAACGCGCAGCTTTCGATCCGGCGCGGTAAGTCACTTAACTTTTCAGCCGCTGCAGCTTATGAATGGGTGCAAAAAAACTTCAGGCCAATCGAGCGCCTGCGCGCCGTAGAGTTCTATCGCGATTGGGGACTCGACTTTCTTCCACAGGCGGCCACAGAACACCTGCCGGTTCTTACACTCGGATTAAAAGATCAGGCAGCGAACGCACTTACCTACCAGCTGAGCGGTTACTTCAGAAGTGACCAATATAGCGGGGTAAGGCATTTGCTACAACAAAACCAGAAGATCGGGGGGTGGGACTTCAGGAATGTTGTAAGCCTGACTGCTTTTGAAACTGCAACAACACGTGGACGATTTACCCGGCCAACAGTAGAAGTAAGTAAGGTGTTCAAAAAGTTGGGCAATTACGCAGTTGGAGGAGGTTATGCTTTAGAGTCAAATATAGTTCGTGCTAACTTGCGGGATACGCTCACCCCTTTAAGCTTTGCGTTTCAAACGATATCGGCATACCTAAAGTCGGACGAGTCAAAAGACAATCGTTGGAGCTTTACTTACTTTACCCGGAGCGACAAACTGCCCTCGCGTAAAAACCTCGTGCAAACGGATCGTAGCCACAATTTCAACCTCGGAGCAGATCTGCGTTCAAATCCCAATCACCAGTTGCGGTTAAACCTGAGCTACCGGTTGCTCGAGGTATTCGCACCCGGGCTTACATCGTTAAAGCCGGATAATTCAATGCTTGGAAGGGTAGAGTATTCGATTAATGAGTGGAAAGGTTTCGTGGTAGGAAATGTGTTGTACGAACTGGGCGCCGGCCAGGAACAGCGGCGCGACTTTGCATACTTTGAAGTGCCGGCGGGTAGGGGTGAGTTTGCCTGGATCGATTACAATGCAGATGGTATACAACAACTAAACGAATTTGAAATTGCCTTGTTCCCCGACCAGGCAAAGTTCATTCGGATTTATACTCCTACCAACACATTTGTAAAGGCAAATTATACACAGGTGAATTACAGCATTACGCTAAATCCACGCGCACTGGCCGGCAACATTAGAAACAAACGGTTCAAAGAATTTGTAGGCAGGTTCAACCTGCAATCGACCTTGCAGACCGCCAAAAAAGAACTGGCCGGCGGCAAAATTTTATTCGATCCATTTAAAGGTGGTATTACCGATACCTCCCTCATAACCCTGAACAGTGTGTTTGCCAATACCCTGTCGTTTAACCGGTTTGGTCAAAAATGGGGTTTGGATGTCAGCAACGCTAACAACTTTAATAAAGCACTGCTCACTTATGGGTTTGAAAGCAGGAAGCTGAGCGAGTGGATATTTAAAGCACGTTGGAATGTTGCCCGGCAGTATACCATGGAAGTGGTTCAACGGGTGGGTAATAACTCGCTGTTTACTCCACGCTTTGCCAATCGAAACTACGAACTCAACCAATTTACTGCTGAGCCGCGGCTCACGTTTGTGCAGGGCACAAAGTTCCGATTGCAATCGGGCTACCAGTTTGCCCGTAAAAAGAACCTCCCGGAGTATGGCGGTGAGTTATCCAAAGCAAATGCCCTGAACCTGGAGACCAAGTATAACTCGGTTAACAACACCAGCCTCGGTGGTCGGTTTACATTTAGCAACATCAGTTATACGGGCGCTGTAAACAATACCATCAGCTATATAATGCTCGAAGGATTACAGCCGGGCAAAAACTTTTTGTGGAACCTTGAGCTGACAAAAAGACTGGGCAACAACCTCGAACTTAACCTGAACTACGAAGGGCGTAAACCGGCTGCAATCAATACCATCCACATTGGAAGGGTGTCGGTGCGCGCGCTGTTGTAAGGAGGCGGTTATGTTAACTGAGTTAAGAATTATGAGTTAAGCGTTATGAGTTAGGTTGAAGGTTGGATGAGTTAAGAATTATGAGTTAAGCGTTTTGAGTTATGTTGAATGTTGTATGTTGAATTATATATGGGATGAGTTAAAAATTATGAGTTAAGAGTTATGAGTCAAAGTCGTCTGGTTAGGCCCCTTGCTTGCTTAATTTGCCCCGTAATGGTATACAGTACAAGTGTGCGACGCAACGATTTACAATTAAAAACCTGCAGCTTGGTCCAAAAAAAGATTGTATAGCCAAACGACATTGTTTTTATGGAAAGGTGAGTTATGAATTATGCGTGAAGCGGTTGGAGTTATGTTGAATTGTAAGTGTTGTATGTTGAATGAAGTGTGAGTTATGAACTATAAGTGAAGAGTTTTAATAAATGTGGAACTGGAAAGTAAGTTAATTCTTATGGAGTATGTGGGTTTAGACAGATTAATTATAAGTGAATCTTATGCAGGTTCAGTCGGAGGAGGGGTTAAACGTTATGGTTGGTACAGTAGGGTGCCAGGGAGGTTTAGTAAAGCATAGCAATGAGTTTTGAGACCCCTATGTATGTTAAATTAGAGCGATCAACTTTTGTGATTCCTCTCTTTGAACTTGTAATAAAGTTGCATAGCATCAGGGGTAAGTTCGAATACAAAAACCCCCGACAACAGCATACCGGAAAAAACAATGCTCCGGAGAAAGATGCCGGTCCATCCGTCAAAAGACCTGAAAAGAAAGTAGCTGGTGATAAAGGATACGAACGCCAGTAAGATGCTGTACCCGGTTTTACGGCTGAACGGCTGCATATTGAACTTGCGCCGCAGGAACTCGAACCGAATGAGGTTGTAAATGGTGAAAGAAATTACATTGGCATACGCTGAACCTTCAATTCCGATGTTTTTTACGAGAAGATAGTTGGTTGGAATGACAAACAACAACAGCACAACCCCGCTGATAAAATCAAAGCGCCAGTTGTTTGAAGTGCCGATGATGATGTTGTTTACACCGGTGCCCGCATCAATCAGGCGGGCAACTCCAAGAATAATCATCACCTGTATGCCAGCCTGGTAGGTCTCCTTAATACCTAGTACGGTCAGCCCCTCTGAAACGTTCAACACAATATTACCATAGATGAAAAATGCCATCAGGAGCAGGTTTATGGAAGTGCGCTGATATATCCGGTTTATTTCAACATAATTTTTGTCTTTCCAGGCCTGGGCCAACACACCCGTGCTGATGGCCTCAAGGCTGCGCTGTGGCACCTGTACAAGGGTAGACACGTATTGCGCTAGGGTGTAAATGCCTGCTGCAGGAAGGTTGATCAGGCTGGCAATTAGAAGTCCATCAATCGTCTGGCCAATGGTCCTAATCACGTTACCACTAAATACCAGGGCCTGCATAGAGACCATCAATCGCCAGTATTTACGGGTAACCCTGCTTATGGTAAAAGTGATGTGAAACTTGTTGATATAGATAAGATAACAAAGCAGGGCAAGGAAGATCGCCACATATAAAAAGGAGAACAGTTTTATAAACGTTGGAAAGCTAATCACGTCGAGGTAACGCAGCACAATTAATAAGGTGGTAAGCAAACGGATACCCGTTTCTTTTAAAAAGTTGGAAAGCACCGTTCGATGTAGTGCCCACATAAAAGCTTCAACTACAAAAAAGAACAACATCCCCATACCAAACGGGAAAACCCAAAAGTAATAGTCGAGAAACAGCGGAGAGTTTTCGATAAATTTTCTGATCACCAGCGGCTGAAAAACATAACCGCCTATGCAAACAATGGTAAAACCAATCACCGCAGTCGTCAGCACCAGGGTTAATAAGTCGTTGTTTCGGTCGGCAAGGTTGTCTTTGTAATACGGGTAAAATTTATACATCACCGATATTGCGCCAAGGCTGCCAAAAGCAAAAAGGTTTTGTGCAAAGTCGAAGAATACCCTGGTGAGTCCGAATTCGTATTCCGTAAATACACCCTGCCGCGTGTAGAGGTAAATGTTGATTGCCCCAATTAAAAAACCCGTGTAAGAAAGTATGCTGGATACGATCGCCTGTTTACGAATGTTGGCCATTGATTGGGATAAGCGTGTAAATTAGGGTTTGCCCTTTACTTGTTGCACATCGATGTAGTACAGGCGCTCTATAGCTGCCGGTAAAAAATCGTCGCTTTGGCCAGGCTTTAGTTTTATGCTTTTCCATTTCTCAACAGGAAAGATCCGGGTGACGTCACTACCGGAGCCGAGTACCAGGGGTAGATTAAAACCAGGAACGCAGTTGGCCCAACGGTAGAATATCGTATTCTTTTGCCCGGGGTAATATTCAAGGCGAGGCACCTGGGTAGTACGTAAATATTGGTCAAAGGTTTTTTCGAAATTAATACCGGTTTGCCTGCTGATCAATTGTTCAACTTCGTTAGTCAAAACCGTTTTATGAAAAAATGAGCTGTTGAGGTTGCGTAACAGTTGGCGAAATATGGTATCGTTATTCGTTACCCGCCGGATAATATTGATCATGTTTGCAGCCTTGTAATACATATCGCCGCTTCCTTCTTCATTCACACCGTAAATGCCAATAATGTTTTTATCGTTTTGAATGTTTTTCCTGATCCCAAGAACATAATCCGTTGCGGCTTCCTTGCCAAACATCCATTCGGTATACAGCGTTTCGCTGTAGTTGGTGAAACCCTCGTGTACCCACATGTCGGCGATATCCTTTGTGGTAATGTTGTTGCCGAACCATTCGTGCCCGCTCTCGTGAATGATAATAAAATCCCATTTCAGGCCCCAGCCGCTTCCGCTGAGGTCGCGACCAAGGTAACCGTTGCGATAGCCATTTCCATAAGCCACTGCACTTTGGTGCTCCATGCCCAGGAAGGGTGTTTCCACCAATTTATAGCTGTCTTCGTAAAAGGGGTATTTACCAAACCAGTACTCGAAACAATGCAACATTGCTTTTGCCTGGCTGAACTGTGCTTTTGCTTTTTCGAGATTCGCCTGGAGAGCCCAATAGCTAAGGTCGAGTTTCCCACCTTCACCCATTAGCGTGTCCGTCCAGTTAACATAGTTGCCGATGTTCATGGTAACCCCATACGTGTTAATCGGGTTTTTGACCGCCCAAACCCATGTTTTTGTATTGCCTGCAGCGCGGCTTACGTTTACAAGCCTTCCGTTGCTAACAGCCGTCAGCGTATCGGGAGCCGTTATGCTGATCTGCATGCCCAAATCAGGTTCATCGGCCTGGTGATCTTTACAGGGCCACCAAACACTCGCACCGAGACCCTGGCAGGCCGTTGCTACAAAGGGATACCCAAAGCCGTCGGTCGACCATACAAGACCACCATCCCATGGCGCACGTTTAGCGGCTTTGGGCACACCATGATAAAATATCGTTATAGAGTCTGTCGCCAGGTCGCGCAGGTCGACCAGGTAGATGTTGTTTTGTTGTTTAAAACTAAAATGGATCGTAGTCAGACCGCTTGCCGGAGCTTTTGCAACCTGGCGGGTTTGTATACTATCAACCTGCATGGGCTGTTGCAGGTCAATTTGCATAATCCTGTTTGTTGATGATTGGTCAATCGCAAACCGTATGGTGTTGGCGCCAGCGATCGATTTTGCAGCAATGTCTGGGGTAACTTTCAGGTTATAGCTGGTTACGTTCCACCAGTTTCGGTTTACATTTAAACTACCACGTAGGGTATCGTCGCTGGTAAATGTTTTTTTATCCGGACCCAATTGCGCTTGTACCAGAACTGTAAGTAAGCAGCCAAGAAGTAATAGATTGCCCTTGCGTTTCATCGGCTAAAAATAAAGCTTAGTCGCCAAACAAAGTGGTTCGCAAGCTAAACGGCTAAACCCGCGAACCTTTTAACGGCTCAATTGAATGCTAACAGCTTCTTATTAGGGCCCGGTCACTCGGTTTGGCTGTAGTCACGGTGGTGCATAGGGCAATACGGGGTATCCCAAAGCTAATAAACATCTGGCCCGATGATGTAAAGCGGCCTGCTGTCGGGCAGGTACAGTCAAAGGTCAATTAAGATTAAAGTATATGCCTGCCTGGGGAATTAGCAGGTCGGTAGTTAACTTATTTACGGCAAAGCTAGCGGTATTGTCGTTATTGATCCATGGGTCGGATAGGAAGCGGCTTTTGAAGCCGGGCAGGTAAGAGGTTTTGAACTGGAGGTAACTTTTGCCAGCGTGCTGCAACCGGATATTAAGACCGGCGCTGCCGCCATAAGTAAACGCCCATCCCAATCGGCCATTGCTCGTATTATTGATCTTGGCAAACCCGTTCGTCGTTTCCTGGCTTACCGCGCATATGGTTCTAAAGTTATTCCCGCCAACAAGTGCTTCAAGAAACGGGCGCAGAAGCGCTGATTCATTGGGAACACTGATCCGGAAGTTTGCTAAAGCCGACCACACCCGGTTCCTCGATTTCAGCCGGTATAAATCAGTTGTTCCGAAAGTGGCGCCGTTAAATGCAGTGCTGTTGTTGAGGCTGCGCTGGTAGGCTACCTCAAAGCCTGTATACAGCGGCAATTGCCATATAGGCTTAAAAGTAAAATTTAAACGTGCCCCCGGGATTGGCCCGGGGTTTACATTACCAAAGTCGCCCGAAGCATATGCGTGTTGAAGGTTGATCGAAACCCCGCATTTTTGGGCAGCTACGCCCATGCTCAGCACGATAAGCATGCCGGAAAGTACAGTTTTCATGAGTTGGTTTTGGTGTATTTTCTGGCAAGCCGGTAAAGCTATAAACATAAAAAAAAGTTCCTGCGTATGCAAGAACTTTCAATATTACATTATCGCTTTTAGGGGCATTCGGCAGACGTCCTTTTTTGGACGATGGTTCAGGCTGCGCCGGGCTGCGCTTCGCTCCGGCCGCGCCCTTGGGGGTCGCGGCTAAACCCTTTGCATCCTGCAGCCCTTCGACATATAGCAATACCCGGCGATTGACCACGCACGAAAAAGCGTACTTTATTCTGTCTTAGATTTCTTCAATTTGTCTTTGAAAACCTTTTCAAACTTTTCCATCTTGGGTTGTATTACATACCTGCAATACATTTGATTGGGGTTGCTGTTATAATAGTCCTGGTGATAGTTTTCGGCGATGTAAAACGTTTTAAGCGGTTCAACAGTGGTAACGATTTTAGCACTAAAAGCGCCAGACTGCTCCAATGATGCTTTATAGCCCTCTGCCTTGTGGCGTTGCTCGTTATTGTGGTAAAAGATGGCACTGCGATATTGTGGACCGAGGTCATTTCCTTGCTGGTCTGGGGTTGTCGGGTCGTGTGTTTTCCAAAAAACTTCGAGCAACTCATCATAGGTGATTTTCGCCGGGTCAAATACAACCTGGCAAACCTCAACATGTCCTGTTGTTTTGGTACAAACCTGTTCGTAGGTTGGATTGGGAACATGGCCGCCGGTGTAACCACTGGACACTTTTAACACACCATCGAGTTGTTGAAATACTGCTTCAACGCACCAGAAGCAACCCGCCCCAAGCGTAGCCGTATCTGTTTTAGTTTCAGTCACGGAAGATTTCGATTGATTTGCCGCTGCCACATCGGTTATATTGTTGCAGGAAAGAAGAATGAGATTAAAAGCGAATAAGGCTGTATAAATTACATTCATAAAAGCAACTTTTAGCGTAAGGGCCGAAATTCGGTTTAGTTACCAATATAAAATTCATAAAGTTAACCGGATCGCGTTAAGAAAAAGATAAAGGAAACATCGGTATGCTGTCACAGATGCTTCATTAATGGGTACATCCGGTAGTTAAACCATTTTTTAAATATGCGCTATTTATTTCGATTGCTCGTTTTTTTGCTTGTCAGCGCGTGTTCAACAAAAACTAATAATAAGGTGAACCCAACTAAATCGTTTGCCCTGCGCCTGAAGCCCGGGCAGGATATTAAAAAGTCTATTGCTGCTTTCGTGCAGTCGCAGGATATACGTGCAGGTTGGATCGTTACCTGCGCTGGAAGCCTGACGCAATACAACATTCGTTTTGCAAACCAACCTGATGGCACGAGGGCTACCGGCCACTTTGAAGTGGTTAGTCTTGGCGGTACGCTGTCGGTTAATGGCTCACATATCCACATCTCCGTTGCCGACAGTACAGGAAAAACAATAGGCGGGCACCTTCTCGACGATAACCTTGTTTATACTACTGCCGAAATCATCATCCAGGAGTCGCACGAATGGATCTTCACCCGTGAAAACGATGGCTCAACACCGTGGGAGGAACTACAGGTAAAACCCCGGTGATCAACGTAAAGCCCATTGTGATCCTATTTGAACCATGTTGTTCAAAACACTTTTTCCATTGATATTTCTAACGTAATATTGCGATTGTTGTCGCTTGTGGACCGTGTTAGCGAAGACTAGTCGATTGCTGTTGTGCCAAAAGTGGTGTTAAAATGGGCCAACTGACATACGGGTTTTATTTATTGTACTGGTTACCAGGTATCAGCCTGCTTTCACGCGGGAAGTTTTGCCCGACATTATATATGGAACAGCCTTTATATACCGCATGGAGACGTTATTTTTGCACCACAAAAAATTAATCGTATTCCGCTATGCGGAATGGAGGTCAAATGAAATTATTTCCAGAATCTGCAGCCGTTCAGTTAGAGTTTGATAAGGTAAAAGCGTTGCTTCATGAGCATTGCAAAAGTGAGTATGCGAAACACAAGGCGCTTAACCTCCGTATTCATACCAGGCTTGCTTTTATTGAAACTGAGTTGCAGCAAAGTAATGAGTTTAAGCAACTGTTGCTGCATGCAATGCACTTTCCTAACGACTATGTATTAAACCTGCAAAAAGACATCAAACTGTTGTCGATACCGGGCGCTGTATTGTCGGGCGAACAGTTTGTGCAAATCAGGAAACTTGCATTAAGTATTCAATCCATTTTCAGGTGGTTCGATAATGAACGCAGGTTGGCATACCCTGCTATGGCTAAGGTGATCTCAGAAAGTTATTTTGAGAAGGCTGTTCTGGAAATGATTGATGAGGTGCTGGACGAAACAGGTAATGTAAAGGATAATGCATCGGAAGATTTGCAACGGATCAGGATGAGTCTTTACAAGCGGCGCAACGAACTGCGTCGCATGTTCGACAAAGTAATTGCCCGGCTTGCTAAATCAGGTTTTACCGCCGATATTGAAGAGAGCTTTAGTAATGGCAGAAGGGTAGTAGCGGTGTTTTCGGAGCATAAGCGCCAGGTGGGTGGTATCTTACATGGCGAAAGCGATTCGCGTAAAACCGCGTTTATCGAACCCGAGGAAACAGTTGGCCTGAATAATGAAATTTTCAGCCTCGAAAACGAGGAGCGAAAAGAAGTTCAGCGCATCCTAAGAAAGCTTACTGCCGACCTTTCCGTCTACGCTCACCTCCTTGGCAACTACCAGGACATCGTAGGCGAATACGACTTCATCCAGGCGAAAGCCAGGTTTGCCCTCGATATAAACGGTCAATATCCCACCATCATCGATAAGGCACATGTTTCGCTGGTTGACGCCTATCATCCACTATTGTATTTGTACAATAAGAATTCCAGTAAAAATACGATTCCGGTATCGATTAACTTAGATGACAAGAATCGCATCTTGGTGATCAGCGGGCCAAATGCCGGTGGTAAAACGGTCACGCTTAAAACGGTTGGGCTGTTACAGATTATGATGCAGTCGGGTTTGCTGGTATCCGTGCATCCAACCTCAACCATGGGTGTTTTCAAACAGTTGATGATCCATATCGGGGATACCCAGAGCCTTGAATTTGAACTGAGCACCTACAGCAGCCACCTCAGGAATATGAAGCACTTTATGGAAGTGGCAAGTGGTAAAACGCTCTTCTTTATCGATGAACTTGGAAGTGGAAGTGACCCCAACCTTGGCGGTGCGTTTGCCGAAGTGATTATGGAAGAGCTTGCTTTTAAGCACTCTTTTGGTATTGTTACAACCCACTACCTTAACCTGAAGGTGATGGCCAATAAGGTGCCAGGTATCATGAATGGTGCAATGGCGTTCGATGAAGAGAAACTCATGCCTATGTACAAGCTGGTAATTGGTAAACCCGGAAGTTCCTATACCTTCTCCATAGCAGAGCGTATAGGGCTAAACCCAAACCTGATTAAAAAGGCCCGGCAGCTTGTTGATGAGGACCACTTCCGGCTCGACAAACTGCTCAACCGCACCGAGCAGGACCTTCGTGAACTTGAAAAGAAGGAGGTAGAGCTGGCCAGGTTGGTTAAGGAAAATGAACGCCTCAAAAAGGAGATGACTGTTGTAATGGACAAAGAGCGCCATCGTCAGCAGGTAGAACTACTAAAGGAGCAAAACCAGGTTAAGGAAGACCAGATTGCCTACCTGAAAGATATGGACCGTAAGCTCCGCCAGATTGTATTGGACTGGAAGAAGACAGAGGATAAAAACGAGCTGGTCAAGCAAATGCAAAGTCTCCTGTTCAGGAAAAAAGAACATGGGGTAAACAATAAGTTGGCGAAGAAAGTGGAAGGAAAGTATAAAGAGGTGAATGCCGATATCCAGGTGGGCGCCTCTGTTAAGCTAAAGAAGAATTTCCAGGTTGGCGAAGTAAAGGAGATCAGGGGAAAGCGGGCGATTGTGCAGGTGGGTCTGATCCCTATGAGTGTTGATCTTGCCGACCTGGTGGTGGTTGAAGAAAAGACTGCATGACGAACGTTTGCCGATAGTAGTATCCATTATTCTTTTAAAACACTTAACCGGAAGTTATGGCAAGGTACAAAAGCGTATTGCTGGTAGAAGATGATCCAATAACAATGTTGGTGTGTGAACGGATCATTCGTATGAATGATTTTGCCGCCGAGGTTAAGTCCTGTGAAAATGGTGAGCTTGCTTTGCAGCACCTTGAGTCATTAATGTTGAATGGTACACAGATGCCAGACATTGTTTTCCTCGATGTCAATATGCCGGTGATGGATGGTTGGGGTTTCCTGGAGGGATTGGTAAGGCTTGAAGCAAAAGGCAAGCTACCGAGGATCTTCATCTTGTCGTCCACGGTTGATCCTGAAGATTATAAAAAGGCCCGTTCTTACGAGGTTGTAGAAAATTTTATCTTAAAGCCGCTTAACCGCGATTCGCTGGAGCGCATTCCCTGATAATTCTTTTTACCCGGTGCGTGTACGTCGATCCTGCCGGAAGGCTGGTCCAGGCTAGCACTGCTTTACTCTATGGTGTACAAGGCCATGGAGGTTTGTGCCTGTTCGTGAAATCATGTGCCTTCATGAGCGATTTTCAAAAAAGACCAAAGTTTATTTTGTGGATATAACTCAAAACGTATTTTTGCGCCGGAGAGATGGCAGAGCGGTCTAATGCGGCGGTCTTGAAAACCGTTGACTGTTACAGGTCCGGGGGTTCGAATCCCTCTCTCTCCGCCAGATAGCATATCAAACTGAATCAAAAGCCCGCAAACTCAATGTTTGTGGGCTTTTTACTTAGGGGAGGTGCTCAAAACATTCACCGTTTCTCAAAAAAGTGGTGAGTTAAATGTTTCGTAAGGTATATTCCCAGGTGCTGTTTTCCTAGGGTGACTTTCTGCATAGTTACACGCCGCAGATTTTTTTCTTCAACCTATTCGTTTGAAGGGTTATCAATTTGAAGCTTTTCACCAAAAGGTTGATGAACTAATTACTAAGCTCAAACCTCTTCGGGGTTTTTGTCTTCGATTGGGCAAAAATGTAATCACCTGCTTTCTGTGGCTGAAATGCAGCTTTAAACACCATCGTTTAATCGTTTTTGCAATGCCTTCAGCCATCCCTGAATGTAGGCTGCAGATTTTTGCACGTTAGCTGCCTGATCCTGGCAATTGCGCAAAGAAACGACGCGGTAAGTTCGGCCGTAAGTTCCTCTTTAGAATAGTTCACCTCCAAAGCCAGTTTGCATGACTTCCGGGTAATTGTGTCTGGAGCGCATCCTGTACTTTGCCCCAGTTCGTGATAGAGGGTTGCATAGTATGCTTCTTCTGAGTTAAATAGCTCCCTTGAAGGCATTGTGACCCAGTTAGCTCCAGGTTGATAAAAGCTTGGTCTCTCGCGGCGCTAATGGCTAGTTTGTAAGGCATTGCTCCAATAATTTCTTCCCAACCCGAAATGGGGTAAACATTCTAGAATTCCCTTTTCGACCTATTGCAACTCCACTGCTTCGGCTTCATCATAATTGAAGACGGTATGAATTCTTCGGATCAACCTGGTGGCTGTTTTACTGTTGATTTCAGGCATCGCCAGCTCCTTACCCGACGAAGACATGTGCTACAAGTCAAAAAGAGATCCCGTTTCTTTTCGCCAGGCTGCAGTTCACCTATGAATCTACATCGTACCTTTTTCTTTTCTCATGTGCTAATATTTTTTCTTTTCCGGATGATCTGTCGACGTTTCATAAGGGTTTAATCACGACCAGGTATCAACCGAGGATAGGGCAAGACAATTCCCGGAAGCAGATAAAATATCACGTCTTACATCTCCTACATTGATAAAACCGCACAAGTATGTGGTTTTTCCTGATCTGATTTAGACCCATCTTTGACCCGGCATTGTTGAACGGCATTGGCTTAGACCAATTACTGCGTTGGCAAGGGTTTTCTTCATCGCCTACGATATTACCGGTGATGTTGCACCTACTTACAACCTCAAAGCAAACAACCAAACATAGTCGTGTGGATCCAGAACAAACAATAGGACCCATCATTAAACAACGCTTAAAGTCGCCTTATACTGTGAAGCCGCAATTATACTTGCTGATGCTCGTACTTATGATAGGTGCCGCTTGTAAAAAAGAGCGGAACCCGGGGGAAACACCGGGCGGCAATAGCGGGCCATGGACCGTCTACAATAAAACCAATGCTCAACTGCCGGGTGACCAGGTAACGGCTATAACAATCGACAACACCAATGTCAAATGGATCGGCACCGATAAGGGGTTAGCACGGATCGCAGATTCTACCTGGACCATTTTTACAACAGCAACTTCGCCGTTGCCGTCTTCTTTTATTCGCGCCCTGGCTGTAGGGGAAGATGGCACAGTTTGGATAGGCACAGATAAAGGCCTTTCGCGATATGACGGAACAAGCTGGCAGACCTATACGACAAGCAATTCGTTAATGACGGATAACGGCATTATGTGCCTTACCTATGATAGCAAAAATCATAAGTTATGGGTAGGTACAGAAAAAGAGCTGATCAGTATCGATAAGCATAATGCATGGAAACACTTTGATGAAACCGAAGATGAACTTATACTTTCTATGACCGTCGACAAGGATGGCGCACTCTGGCTGGGCACTTTTAACCACTTTGCATTCAGGGGTAGGATCAGGAAATTTCAGAATGATGATTGGACATTTTTTCAGCTGGACGTGTTAGGTTACGCCTCTACCTTTCCGTATAGCCTTGCAGTAAGCAGCACTAACGTCGTGTATGCCGTGTTAAGCGGTACGTCCGTCAAAACAGTCGTAGAGCTAACTGGTGGCACTTTGATGGAAGTAAATGAGCCTTCCTGCTCGACAGGTTTAAAGACAATCCTCCTGGACCAAAATAAGATCTGGGTGGGTGGCAATTCTTTAGCACGGTATGGTGAAACGCAGGGTACGTGTTTCACCCTTCCCGAAGGTGGATCTAACATCCAGGCCATGGCCATGGATCGTTTTGGCAACTTGTGGTTGGGAACTGTCCATACAGGCTTGGTTGTGTATCGAACAAAATAGAGCGGGGTAGGGCAGATGTCAAAAGTCGATACATTGGTTCCTACTTGTTTGCCGGTTGTGACCAACGATCAACCAATAACTAGCTATGATGTCAGCAGGAACGAATCAATAGCGCAATCCAGCTTTAGCATCCAATGGACAACTAAAAACTCAGTCGAAGCATGTTCTGCGCTCGTACATAAGTATCGCTTTCTGTCTTAGCGGTGATAATTACGTTATTATAATGCTTTCTAGCAAGCTCCCTATTTCCGGCAACAAGATTTGCATAGGCGAGCAATTCTGTAAAGAATGGATCTTTGAAGGTCCCTTCCTTCTGCAAGACCTTTAAGATTTCCAGCGAAGCGTGTATCTTCTCATCATTTGATCGCCATAGAAAGTAACTGCTCGGAAATTTTTGCCAATATGAAAGCCAGCCGCCATTACTGTGCGCATTGTATGCCTTTTTCAGGAGAACCATTGCTGCATCCATATAAATCATATTAATGCTGTCGGTCGCTTTCTGATCCTTTTGAAACTGCTGGTATTTGCTGAGTGTTTTATCAATACCCTTTGCTTTGATTTCTTCCAGCATTAATTCCCGGGGATATTCGGGATGATGGGTCACATAATAATCGAAAGCAAAAGATTTCGGAAAATGGTCGGCAAGGTTTTCCATCCGGTATCCCTTTTTTAGTTCTTGTTTTAGGTCGATCACATAATCATGCTGAAAATCATGGAAGAGATAGACATGAATAATCCCCCTTTTAAGATCGAATATCTGCGAGTATTGGGTGGACAACTCGCCTTCCTGGCGGGTACGGGAAAGTATATCCTTAAACAAGGATACTGAAACGGTTTTTGCATCAGTGAGCATTTTCTCGGCTATATCGAAACGCATACATTGATAATCCTTTGCCGGCAACCTGCTGATGTTGAAATTCGTATTGATCTGATAAGCGCCTTTCTTTTCCACAATGGTGCCGGCATTAATCACCGCAGATCTGCCTTGTGCATCCGCAATCAGCACTTGCGAGCCAAAGGCATAGTTGTGTGTTTTCAGGAAATCAAGAACGTCACCTACATTTTTGCATCGGCCAATTATTTCAAAAAATAAATCCCCATAGTACGGGTACTTTATGGCAAGTTTAGACGGATCAATATCATACTGTGCCGTAAAATCAAAGAATAAACCATGTTCGTTCATGGCTGCCTGTGCCTGCAGATCCGGGAAACCAAAACAAACAGACCCGAAGCGATCTTTTGTAGAAGGGTTGAACCAGATTTTAGAGAATGGATTGTAATTGTCCTCGTTGGCACCGATCAATACTTCTCCATGTAGAGAACACCCGAAAATTGTACAGGCATAGCTGGGCCCGTATATCAAAATAGCAGTCGCCAGCATCAAAAAAACTCTTTTTCTCATCATCATTTTTTAACTCATTATGCAATGTCGTTTAGCTAATCTCTCTTTTTGGGACCAGCCGCTGTTTCTTAATTGTAAATCGTTGCCCGCCCTGCTGCGCCAGTCGGACGGTCGCCGTGCCCAAATTTGTTGGTGGGTCGCACTCTCATCCAAACGCAATCAGCCGGGCGCCCGCCCGTATGAACTACGTTCGGACGGGGGCTTGTACCGTATACCACTACCGGGCAAATTATCCCAGCAAGGAGCTTGAGTAAACGAAACTGAATTAGTATGTATAACCCTTTAGCCTATATAAGCAACTGTTACAACCGCACCATTCAACCTTTCTTTCGCTTTAGATATTTAATGCAGTACCAGGCACTGTTATCGCTACTTTCCAAGTTTGAACAATAAACGGTGTAGCTGAATTGTCCGCTACGTTAAAATGGGGTTTACCCGATAATCACAATCTCGAATTTGAGGATCAAATGCCGTTGAATATACTACTCGCGATTTTCGTTTACATGAGTGATTTTCCGTTTACCAGGTAATTGTTTTCAACTGGTGTTTTGGAACATTAATCTTGATTTATAATCAATATTACGAATACTTTCGTAATCAACAAAAAGGGTTTCTTGTAACGGGTCCACTTATACTCCAGGACAATGACGGCGGTCATGCCTGCTGGTTGCGCTACAAACCCGCCTGACGGCCTTCATTTTAGAACGGTTAGTACAGGCAACTGGAATGACGTAGCCCATTGGCAGAGTTCTTTAGACAGCCTGGCCTGGGAGTCCGCCGTCTCGGTACCAGACCACCATTCCGGAAGCATAACGGTTCGCAATTCCCACACTATTACAATCACAACCAATGTTTCAGCTGATCAGCTGGTGCTGAAAAGATCAATCTTCCTGCACACATAGGTCGAGGCAGCAATGCGTTGCAAATAACAGCTCCGGACAAAACACGGAAGGTGATCGAGATTACCCGGTAAGTCATACTCGAATAAAATGGTATAGTTTGGTTTCTGCCCCATTGCAATATATAAAGCTCATTGCAAAGACAAGCGATCCCATGTTCAGGAATAAGGACCGGGTTCAGTTTCTAAGTCAATGAAGTTGTTGTCTTGCAGTAATAATTTTTGAAGCAACATTGCGAGGCACGAAGCAATTCCATGTTCTGGAAGAAGAACCAAATTTCGAATTCTACAGTCAAAGAAATTGTTTTGGTGCAGTAACATGTAAAAAGCAACATCGTCAATGCGAGGTACGAAGCAATCCCATGTTCTGGAAGTATGACCGGATTTAATTTGTGAAGTCAACAGAATAGTTTTCGTGCAGTAACAATTAAAAAGCAACATCGTCTTGCGAGCAATGAAGCAATCCCATGTTTGGAAGTAGGACCGAGTTCAATTTCTAAGTCATCGGAATTGTTTTGGTGCAGTAACATGTAAAAACCAACATCGTCATTGCGAGGAACGAAGCAATCCCATGTTCGGGAAGTGGGACCGGGTTCAATTTCTGAGGCCAACCGAATTGTGTTAGTGCAGAGACGTTCAAAAACCACCAGCCTGATCATTTGCACCTCGCCCTTGCAATGATGAAGTCCGTCACTCTTCTGGCCAACAATATCTCTGCAAGATTAAACTTCCGATGTTACAACAATGGATTGCTTCGTACCTCGCAATGACGGAAAGGTTATTCCTCTGAATGTGATTTCAGCTATGGTTTATGCTTTTGCTTCACAAAGGCTTGGTTGACTTCCGACCTGCTAGCGTTTACAACGCTACAACAATGGATTGCTTCGTGCCTCGCAATAACGGGAACGTTGGTTGCTCCGAAGGTGATATGGCAAACAAATATGCTTTCGCCTAAACAACACTTGGTTGACTTCCGACCTGCTAGCGTTTACAACGCTACAACAATGGATTGCTTCGTGCCTCGCAATAACGGGAACGTTGGTTGCTCCGAAGGTGATATGGCAAACAAATATGCTTTCGCCTAAACAACACTTTGTTGACTTCCGACCTGCCAACAATTACAACTTTACAACAATGGATTGCTTCGTGCCTCGCAATGACGGGAACGTTGGTTGCTCCGAAGGTGATACGGCAAACAAATATGCTTTCACCAACCAACGCTTCGTTGACTTCGGACCTGCCAACGATCACAACGCTACAGCAAGGGATTGCTTCGTACGTCGCAATGACGGGAAGGTGAGGGCTCTCCAGAAAAAATTCGAACAGGCAGCGCCTTGTAACATTTAAAGAAAATCGTTACCCTTTGAAATGCCCCTTGAATATTTTATTTTGGGGATAGCTAGTAGAGTAAAACGATAAGGCGATGAGATACGGTGGTTGCATTTATATCTTAACAAACAAAAATTACACAGTACTTTATACAGGGGTCACATCAGATCTCAAGAAGAGATTATATCAACACACACAAAAGGACTACGACAAAAGTTTTACAGCACGCTATAACTGTTTCGTACTTGTCTACTATGAAACTTTCAATAGGATAGAAGAAGCAATAGCTAGAGAGAAGCAAGTTAAAGGCGGCAGCAGAGCTGCCAAAGAGAAGATGATCAATGCAATTAATCCCGAATGGAAAGACCTATCAGATGTAGTCAATAACTGGTGATCTACTATTGCGTAATGATGTTAAACACGTTTAAACATGCGGGTAAGACCTCCACATGATTAGATGCGTAATCGTTTAAATCTAGATGATAAGTAGTAGCACTTGCAAAGCATCGTCACTGCGAGGTACGAAGCAATCCCATGTTCTGGAAGTAGGACCAATTCCGACGTCGAAAGCCAACGGAATTGTTTGGGTGCAATAACAATTATAAAGCAACATCGTCATTGCGAGGCACGAAGCAATCCCATGTTCAGGAAGTAGGACCGGGTTCTATTTCTGAGGCCAACCGAATTGTGTTAGTGCAGAGACGTTCAAAAGCCACCAGCCTGATCATTTGAAGCTCGCCATTTCAATAATGGGAGTCCGTCTCTTTCCTGTACAACAGCGATTTTTGCCTCGTTTAAACTTACAAGGCTACAACAAAGGATTGCTTCGTGCCTCGCAATGACGGGAACGCTGGTTGCTTCGAATGTGAATTCAGTTAGGGTTGATGCTTTCGTTTGACATATAAACGTGGTTGACTTCCGACCTGCGAAGCGTTTACAACGCTACAACAAGGGATTGCTTCGTGCCTCGCAATGACGGGAACGGTTGTTGCTCCGAATATGGTTTGGCAAACGTTTATGCTTTCACCAACCAACGCTTCGTTGACTTCCGACCTGCCAACGATCACAACGCTACAACAAGGGATTGCTTCGTGCCTCGCAATGACGGGAAGGTTGGTTGCTTTGAATGTGATTTCAGTTAGGGTTGATGCTTTCGTTTGACATATAAACGTGGTTGACTTCCGACCTGCCAGCGATGACAGCGCTACAACAAGGCATTGCTTCGTGCCTCGCAATGACCCTAACGCTGGTTGCTGCAGATATGAATTTAGCTAGGGTTTATGCTTTCGCTTAAGATATGACGTGGTTGACTTCCGACCTGCGAAGCGTTTACAACGCTACAACAAGGGATTGCTTCGTGCCTCGCAATGACGGGAACGGTTGTTGCTCCGAAGGTGATACGGCAAACGACTAGGTTTTCACTTAACAATTGGTTTGGTTGACTTCGGACCTGCCAGCGATCACAACGCTACAACAAGGGATTGCTTCGTGCCTCGCAATGACGGGTACGGTAGTTGCTTTGAATGTGATTTCAGTTAAGGTTGATGCTTTCGTTTGACATATAAACGTGGTTGACTTCCGACCTGCGAAGCGTTTACAACGCTACAACAAGGGATTGCTTCGTGCCTCGCAATGACGGGAACGCTGGTTCCTCCGAATATGGTTCGGCAAACCTTTATGCTTTCGCCTAAGCAACGCCTTCGTTGACTTCCGACCTGCCAACGACCACAACGCTACAACAAGGGATTGCTTCGTGCCTCGCAATGACGGGAACGCTGGTTGCTTCGAATGTGAATTCAGTTAGGGTTGATGCTTTCGTTTGACATATAAACGTGGTTGACTTCCGACCTGCCAGCGATGACAACGCTACAACAAGGGATTGCTTCGTGCCTAATAATGACGGGTACGGTGGTTGCTCCGAAGGTGATACGGCAAACGACTAGGTTTTCACTTAACAATTGGTTTGGTTGACTTCGGACCTGCCAGCGATGACAGCGCTACAACAAGGCATTGCTTCGTGCCTGGCAATGACCCTAACGCTGGTTGCTGCAGATATGAATTTAGCTAGGGTTTATGCTTTCGCTTAAGATATGACGTGGTTGACTTCCGACCTGCGAAGCGTTTACAACGCTACAACAAGTTGCTTCGTGCCTCGCAATGACGGGAACGGTTGTTGCTCCGAATGTGGTTCGGCAAACTTTTATGCTTTCGCCTAAGCAACGCCTTCGTTGACTTCCGACTCCGAGACGATCACAACTTTACAAGAAGGGATTGCTTCGTGCCTCGCAATGACGGGAACGTTGTTGCTCCGAATATGGTTCGGCAAACTTTTATGCTTTCGCCTAAGCAACGCCTTCGTTGACTTCCGACTCCGAGACGATCACAACTTTACAAGAAGGGATTGCTTCGTGCCTCGCAATGACGGGAAAGCTTCGTGCCTTGCAATGACGGGAACGCCTGGTGCGAGATACGCCTTCTGATTGAGGGACCTCCTCAGATCGGTTAAGATGTTGACCAGGGCGATGCACCTGAACGGAGCGTCGCAAGGATGTTCAATCAGTGAACAAATGCTGGTCACCAAAAAAGCCAAACAAACCGGTGCTGAATAAAACGAAAAATCAAATCACTTTGCTGTAAATCGTGTAACAGGCTTCCTTATTTTTTTAAGCAACCGCTTGCGTACTTTCAACAGATCTTTGCTGACTGCCTTACTTTGGTCGGTGATAATATGAAGTGGATAGTAGTGACCATGGTTTACGCGATATCCGTCTGTCATTGGCTGGTCCGCCGGTGTAGATTTTTGGTTGTCATCTTTGTCCATCAGAAAATACGTTAAGATTGTCTAAAATCCTTTTCTAAGCATTTCGGCGTATGCATCGGGTAGGGGACTTTCCTCGATTGCCTTAGCAGCCTTTTCTACATCATATTCAAACCTCACAAAGTCGACCTGGATAGCGTGTTTGTTTGAAATCGAACTTTCGGCATTTATCGTCAACATGACATAGCAGCCCTTTGGATTGTTGTCCTTGGGCTTGCCTACAGAGCCGGTATTAATAGCATGACGATAACGGGGAGTTTCCGTTGGCGCAGTTGGGAGAACCCGGTGATAGGGTTTGTGGGTATGTCCAAAACACAGGATATCAGCATCAGCCTGCTCCATGATTCTGAGCAGGCTTTTTTCGTTCCTATCCTCAAAAAGGTACTCGTTTATTTTACGCGGGCTACCATGTACCAATAACAGGTTTAGCTTGTCGTTATTGAGCTGGAATTCCAGTTTAATGTGAGCAGGTAGGGTTCTTAGATATCTTCTTTCATCGGGTCTCACAAGCGTGTTTGTGTAGGCTATCGAAATTTTTCCCATGTCCCGTTCAACGTCGGTTTTATAGGCACAGCCACATTCGTCGCTCAATAGGCCAATACCCTGATCATAGTTTCCAGCAATGGTTGGAATACACCTTTTCCTGATCTCGTTGATAACTTCGTTGGGCCAAATATTGTAGCCAACCAAATCACCAAGGCAGTAAATGGCGTCTGGCATTTGCGCTTCTATGCTCTTAAAACAAGCCTCCAATGCAGGAAGGTTCGCGTGTATATCACTAAACAATGCAATTCTCATGCAGTAGGATTTTATGCTTTTAAGTCGAGGGTTTGAGTACCACCTCTTCTACAACCAGCATGCAACATCTACCAGGGCTATAAGGCCGGCACTTCTACCAGCAGACGGAAATATGACTCCGTAAGAGCCTGCTCGCTTTTTAACCCAACGAGTCCTCTAGCAACGCCAATGGCAAATTCAAAGTTACCCCCAGCTTGTAGACGAAAGTGCTGACGAACCTGGTACCGTTTGCGCTGAAATAACCCACTCGAAAATGCCCCATTGTTGTTATGGCTGAGAACCTCATAGGACTACTGTAATATTAGTAAGTCGTAATTGGTTTATTGCAATGTAACGATAATCGAAAATAAAAAAAGGGGCTAACAACAAGAAGTATTATTAGGCTCGTACCCCACAAAAAATTTTTCCATCTCCTGCCTGTATTGCTTCCAAACTTTATCATCAATACAATAACAAACACTTGTTCCATCAACTGTGCCCTTGATTAAGCCCGCATTCTTTAGCTCTTTAAGGTGTTGTGATATGGTTGCCTGTGCCAGTCCCAACTCTTCTACCAGGTCGCCACAAATACATGTTTGAGCATTAACCAGGTACTCGATAATCGCGATACGGGCAGGATGAGCTAATGCCTTAAGCATTACTGCCAATTTGTTTTGCTTCTCGGTAAATATTTCTGACTTCGTGACTCCCATATCAATTGCAATTTTACGATACAATTTGGAATGATGATCAGCTAACTCAAAATCTTACCGGAAAAGGTATGGTAGATCACCCTTGCGGTGATCCACAAAAGGCTTGTAGCCTTCCCGGAGGGAGTACCTCGTTTTTGATGCATAGAGCCCAAGAATGTTTCCCGGCGCAACGGGTGCACCGCACATTGACCCACCGGCTTACCAACTTAACAGCTATTTCGGTGTTGCTTATGTTTCGAAACCGGACATTTCTTGTACACAAATGAACAGCCTAATTGCAGATCGGTTTATTAAATGTCTGATTTCTAAGATATTAGATGAGTGGATTACTGTTTGAAGTTGTAATGGATCCGAAAGCATGGCGGCAGGCAATACTTGAAATTTTGTTTACACCCGATGAACAAATTCAAAGTTTTAAACAGGGCGCGTTTTCAAATACGATAGACAAACAACCTAAAACACATTCACTTGATCCGGAATTATTTTAAAGTCACAATCCGCAACCTGATGCGAAGGCCACTGTTTACATTTATCAATGTATCCGGGCTGAGCATAGGGATTGCCTGCGCTGTTTTTACTTTCCTCTATGTAAAAAGCGAGCTCGGCTATGACCGGTTCCATGCAAATGCCGGCAACATCTACCGGGTCAACTCCATTCAAAAAAATTCAGGCGAGACGGCTCTTGTAGCAACAACTCCACCTCCGTTGGCTGCAACGCTCCGCAAGGATTTTGCCGAAGTAAAGCATACCGTAAGGGTAGGGCGCTGGTGGGCAAACTTCAAGTCGGAAGCCCAGGTATTTGAAGAAAAAAGCATCTATGCAGTTGATCCGTCGTTCCTGTCTGTTTTTTCTTTCCCGCTGCTGAAAGGCACCAGGGAACAGGCACTTCTCCGGCCAGATGCGATACTGATTACCGAACAAACGGCGGAGAAATATTTTGGCCAAGGTTGGCAGAACAAAAGCGTTGTTGGCAAGCAATTGTCAGCGAAAGCCGGAAAGGACGAATACACGTTTACCATTACGGGGGTTTTGAGCAACATTCCTGTACAATCGACCCTGCAGTTTGACTTTTTGGTTCCTTTTGCGTTTCTTGAAAAGTTTGACAATGCAACAGAACAATGGGGTTACTATTCGTACTATACATTTGTGCAAACGGCAGCGGGAACTGATGAAGCCCGGTTTGCAGAGAAGGTAAAGGCGCAGATAGCCACGTACCGGCCTGGTTCCGAAACGACCTTGCAATTACAGCAGTTAACGAACATCTACCTGAATTCGAATGTCGCGTACAATTCGGAACTCGGTGTTGTTGGCAATCGCAGCTATGTCAACATCTTCATCACCACAGGCATACTGATCCTGCTGCTGGCCTGCATCAATTTTATAAACCTCAGCACCGCCCAAACGGTGCCACGTTCTAAAGAAGTTGGCCTCCGCAAAACCATTGGCGCATCGCGCGTACAGCTGGTGTCGCAATTTCTTTTTGAGGCAGCCATACTGTGTGGTGCCGCTGTGCTTCTTGCTTTCCTGCTTGTTGAGTTGGCTTTTCCTCTTTTTTCAACGTTGTATGGCAAACCCATTCGCCAGGATTATGATGCCTCTTTTTGTATGGGCTTAGCCGTTCTCTACCTCGCCACCGTGCTGCTGGCGGGTTCTTACCCTGCGTTTTATCTTTCTTCGTTTAAACCGGTAAAAGTGTTGAAAGGTGTTATCGTAGCACCCAGGCGGCACCGGTTTCGACAAGCACTCATATTAACACAGTTTGTTGTTGCAGTAGTTATGATCATAGCGGCTATCGTGGTGGCAAGCCAGCTTCGTTATCTCCGTACCAAAAACCTGGGCTTCAATCGTTCCCAATTGTTGTATGTGCGGTTGAAGGCACCTGATATAAAAAAGAACTACCGGCTGTTTAAATCTGACATTCAGCAACAAGCTGACGTGGCCGGCATTACTGCATCTACGGCGAACATGGTAGATGTAAGCAACAGCAGCAATGGAATTAAGTGGGAAGGCATGCAGCCTGGCGATGATTTTTTAATGACACAAATGACAGTGGATGCCGACTTTTTGAAAACCACTGGCATAGCGTTGTTGGAAGGCCGCAATTTTTCAAGTGAGGTAGCAGCTGACTCCGCCGCTTACCTGGTAAATAAAACTGCAGCGGAACGTTTGGGTATGTGGAAGAATGCTATAGGAAAAAAACTAACATTTTGGGGCACTGAGGGAACCATCATTGGCATCCTCAAGGACTTTAACTACCAGGCGCTGACCACTTCCATTCAACCCATGGTGTTCGGTACCGCCCCGAAGAGTGGCACTTCAACCTCCTGGTTAAAACAAAGCCCGGCAAGGCTGCTGCTACCATTGCACGTATTGAACGTTTATACAAAAAATACGATCCCGAGTCGCCTATTGAATATGGCTTTGTCGACGAGGCGCTTGACAAGCAGTACAATTCGCAACAAGGAACCGCTAAAATCATTGCCTGTTTTACCCTGCTTGCAGTAGCCTTATCGTGCCTCGGCTTATTGGGCCTGGCGGCGTACACGGCAGAACAACGGACAAAGGAAATTGGGGTTCGCAAAATATTGGGAGCTGAAGTTAGCACCCTTGTTTCCCTGCTTTCAAAAGATTTTTTGAAGCTGGTACTACTTGCCATTATAATTGCCACGCCGGTGGGTGCGTATATCATGATAATCTGGCTCAGGGATTTTGCCTACCGTATTAGCCTTAGCTGGTGGATGTTTGTTGGGGCCGGCATGCTTGCCTTGGTTGCAGCGCTGGTTACGACCAGCTACCACGCTTTTAAAATCGCTGTTGCAAACCCGGTAAAAAATCTTCGGACCGAATAACGAACAGAAGCCATTTGATACCTGCTTCTATTAACAGTTGAAAAGCAGCATCTTCAATGGCCATTTACCCACACCTGATTTCATTTTATGTAACGTCCACCCCGCTTTACAATTGCTGCAAAAGGATGGTGCTTAGCGACCCGCTTAAAATAAGGTTTAATAAAAAGTTTTGGTCATTTACCGGTCCGTTGAATTTTATGCTGCCGTCCATGTTGATATCATCAGCTGCATAAACACCTGTTAGCACCGTGGCCAGGGAGCCGCCTAATGAGAGGTTAAGAATTTGGTTGTGGTCATTACCCGGGCCTGCATAGCGCACGTTCCCATTTGCATTCGCATCGCCCGCACGCATGGCCCAAATGGTTCCGAGCTGAAGGGTTGACGTGTAAGCCTGGCTTTGGAAAGCGTTGCCGGATGAGGTTGTAAAATCATGATGGGCAGCTCCGCCGCTGAAGTCAAGGATTGTTGCAGAACGAATTCCCAAATGGTTCCTGTGACGGATGGATACAAAATAGCCAGCAGGTGTTACTCCATTGAAGGTTACCTGGTTGGTCGTGCCATCTATTTCTACAATGGTACCATCCCGCTTTACAAAGGCTGCCCTTCGCGCCACTACGGTACCCGGTGAGGAACTGCTCCTGAGCTCAATAAGCACCCAGTCAACAATATCACTATGTGCCGCGAAAAACCCCGGAGGCACCCCTTCGTTGGCGTAATGCTTAAACACTTCCGTAGCATAAGGTTGAGCAGCAGCTTTCTCCTGCAGTATACCAAGGCTATTCAGTGAATTGCTCATGATACCGGTAGCCGAATTGTACGCACCTTGAAGAAAAACTTTGCCGCTAAAGGTTATTGTCCCCGCATTTGTTAGACCCGTAAACAACCCAAAGCTGTTGAGTGCGGGGGCGGACATCGTATTGGTCGTTGTATTTAGATCGCTACTGGCAAGCGTGTTCCAATTGCCTGCGGGGTTAGCTTGCGCGAGCTTCAGACCCGTTTCGTTCGTGATGGTTCCGAGCCACACATCTTTATATTTCACATCAATGTCGTAGTTGTATGCTCCCCCGCCTTCGGCCTTGATGCTGTCGTAAAAATACATATGCGGTGAACCCATTGGCAGCGATGGGGGACGTACTCCCGAATACCTTCTCACCATTATGGAAGCAGGTACTGGTGCATCCGGCGCCCACCTGATGATAGCAATGGTGTCTGTTGCAAAAAGAAATGTTTGCGTGGTGCCGGCAATAGGCTTTTCAGGGAAAGCAGTTGCAACCGGAGGAGCAACCCTTGGCGTAAATTCATAAGCACCAAGATCAGGAACACCTTCGGCAAGTGTGGTTGGACGAGGGTTGCCGTTTTTATCTTTATCATTACCTGGTATGTGGATACCGTGACCATGCAAACCCCAAACCTCAGGATGTGTAGTATCGGGCACAAGGGGGGTAAAGTTGAGATAAGCCGGCCTGATTGAAAGAGAATGTTTATCGTTTCCGGATGCTGCTCTCCACGACGCCAAATCCTGGTAAATCGTCGATGAGGCCCCTGATTGCACAAGATTGCCCTGCGGCGAGAAAAGGTTATTGTAGTCGCTGGAAACAGCGCTGCCGATTTTCATAGCCAGGCCGATGCCCGAATGAGAGATGATATTATTTCTTACAATAATATCATTGCCGTTGATATCAGCACCAGTCATTACGGCGCCTGTCGCCAGTTTTTCGGAAGCAGTGGTTGAACGTACCGAATTATTGTAGATGTGAAGGTTAGTCCCCGAGCAGGATAATGCCGTTTGGCTGCCACCAGATGCATTGGTGATATACGCCACATTATTGGTGATTAAGGCGTTGTGGCTGGCACTGATCAACAAACCTGTGGCAGTAAGATTTGGTTCCGGGTTTGGACCAAAAGTATAGGATTCATTACCTACGCCTACTAAGTTGTTGCGGACAATCCCCGGGTTTTGAGCTGTGCTTAGCGCGTTGTAAATGGCCATACCTTTTGCAGAAACATTCTTTACCACTCCGCTAACCGAATTGTTCAGGATTTCATATGAACCACCGCAATTGATAAGGTTGACACTTGCCCCTGCCGTACCGTTGGAGGTAACTGTATTACCCGTAAACCTGAGGTTTGCTGAATTGGATACCGTTGCACCACTTAACCTGGATGTAATCACATTATTGCGTATGGCAATGTCATCTCCCGAAAGCAACATCCCAAAATTCCCGCCTGTAATCGTGTTATTGAAAAATACCCCATTTGATACCATGCCATATATTCCGGTAAGTAAAAAGCCGGTTGTCGGATCAGTTGATTCGGGTACTTTGATCGTGCAATCAATTATACTATCGTTACTGCAATCGTTGAATTCGATGGCCCTTCCATATTGAGGTGTGGTATACATGTTTGAAGTGATCTTCAATGCCCGCAAGGTTAAATAACGCACACTGTCGAGCCTTAAAACAAATAGACTGGCTGCCGAAGTCATAAAAGAAACTTCAACCGAATTGCGGTTTCCATCCGCCGGCTCAAATACCACCGTGTTGGTGGCCGAAGCACCCGGCATTGGCTTGAACACGAGCTGCTCGTTATAGATACCAGGTGCCACTTTAAAAACAACTGGTCCGTCTATGCCGCAAGCAATTGCATTAACCGCGTCTGTGAATGTCTGAAAGTTTCGCCCACTTGTAATGGCTTCCCTATTTACCGTGTAGGTGCCAGACAGTAGTGTTGGTACCGCCAGGTTACTTACCGTAGAATAAGCAACTGTTCCTCCGCAGCCTACCCGTGCACGATAATAAAAGTTCCCTGAAGCAGAGATCGTGGTATCCGGATCCATGCTTTCATTGCCGATTTCAACATATGGTCCGGTGGCATCTGTTGCCCTCTGCCATAGATAAGTTTGTCCGGCTCCATATGAGTTGCCCGATAAAGAAAGCCGCACCTCGGTACCCGAACAGCCGTTGAAAGCACCAATAGCCGAAACAACCGAAGATCCCGCTGTTGGAGGGTTTACACATGGTTGGGCTGTAAACTCGTAGGCGCCGGGATCAGGTGTTGAAACGTTTCGCTGCTGCCCGCTGATGTCGGTCAATATGTTAACCGGCATACCTTTATCATCCAGAACTGCAGATGATGGCCGGAAGTCCCCGGCAAGGGGATCAACAAACTGTGGATTTACGGTTAACGTTTGTGCATCCTGCCCCGTAAGCGCCTGCCACTCCTCAAGGGTTGTTGCACGGGTGTTGGCGATTGCCGACGTTGCAGCCGATCCGATAAAGTGATTGGATTTTCGTTCAATAAAGTAGTTGTTTTTGTTTCCGATAAACCCTGGTTTTAACGTTCCACCCGATAATACAATTCCGGTAGCAAAGCCATTGCCATTACCGGCAATGGAAACGATGTTATTATTTAAAAGATTAGTGCCCCTGTCGCCGGAAAGCAAGAAGCCCACAACTGACGACTGTGATGCGGTTGATGCATGATTCAATACAATAGTATTGTGGTGCGCCGTCATATTGCCCGATGATCCGTGACCAATACCTGTTGCATTGCGGGTTGAGCTGATATCATATATCAGGTTATTGGCAACCAGGTTGTCGGCTCCTGCTACGCCAAACGATATTTGTATGGCCGTGAAAGTTGTAACCGGTGATAATGGTGATCCTAGTGAAGAATGAACGCGATTGCTCACAACGGTTACGCTTCGATTGTTTTGTAATTGAATACCATAAACCTGGTAGGCGGATGCCGATGAGCGCAGTGGACGCGAGATCGTATTACCCTCCACCAGTAGATCCCTTTGATATAAAGCGGAAATGCCATTCAAATAGGAATCTTTGATGGTGTTGTACCTGATCTGGTTGCCTGTGATAATAAGATTCCCATCTCCAACGAGGCTTATACCATTATCACCGCCTGTGATCGTATTAAACTCCACTGTGTTAAAGTCGCAATTAAACGATCCGGCTACGGGGTCGTAAGGAATAGTTGATGTTAGTGCGATCCCGGCTGAACTTGTGCTAACATCGGAAGTGTCTAAATAAACAGTACATCTCCTGACGGTGTTATAATCTGAATTGCCGGTTAGCTGGATACCCATTTGCCCCGTAGCCTGCCCCCTGGTGTCAACAACCAGGCTGTCGAACTTGATGTATTTTGCCCGGCGGATCTTGATAGCGGCTCTTTCACTTGTGCTGGACGAATTAAACCTGATCAGCGCTCCGTTACCATTAAAAGTAACCGTATTGATGGCCGATGTTCCCTTAATGGAGTCTACAATAACCTGCTCATCATATGGACCACTTCCTGGCGCCACGTTAAAGGTAACAGGACCGGAAATTCCGCAACTGATCATCTTAATTGCATCCCTGAAATTTCGAAAATTGCTACCCGTTGTTGGCAGGGCTGAGTTGATGGTAAATGTGCCTCCGGCAGATGTGGTTGGCACTTCAATAAACACGGGCTCCGAATACAGGAACTCCCCCCCGCATGCCACAGCCACCTTGTAAAAACCACTTCTAACCACGTAAAAAGATGTGTTTGGCATAGGGCCCCAACTGGTTATAGCGGAGAAAGAACCATCGATTTGTTGTGCGTTTACCCACTGGTAAATCATTCCGGGTCCTGTTGATATATCTTTTACGTTCAGGCGCACCTGGGTTCCTAAACAAATGGAGGGGATCGAGTCCACACGGGTGAAATATGCAGCGCCCCCGTTTGTGGGTGCAGAACATCCAACACCTGTAAATTCAAAGGCCCCAATGTCCGGCGCCGTTGTATTACGCACCTGTTCTGCGAAATCAGTAGCAATGCCTACATTAACACCTTTATCGTTCAACAAAATCGATGTCGGCCTAAGATTGCCACCAGCAAGATCAGCAAAGAAGGGATCAATTGCAACCGTGTTGGTAAGTAGGCCGTTGGGAACAGCAGCCAGGGTTGCGTACTGGGCATTTCCATAACGAAGTATATAATTTTTGCCCGACTGATCTAAGGTAAACAGGTTGTTGTTGCTTTCGGTAATGTTAGCTGCAACACTGGAAGAAGAAAGAGAGAGCGCATAGCTGGTTGAAACCGGCGACTTCCTGATGTAGATATTATTATTCCTGAATTTTACCCCGATGGGGTTGGTTGCTCCTGAATAAAAGCCAATGCTGCCTGATCTGCTCGCACTATCATCGAATACAATTGTATTATGATAACAAGCCAGGTACGAAGAACTTTCATTATAGATACCCGCCTGGGATCCTTGCCCTTTAACATCATATACCAGGTTGTTGGCAACAACATTGTCTATTGCGGCAGTCCCCGAAGCATTTGAAAACCGGATGGCATAAAACTGATCGAAAGCACCTGGTTTTCCTCCAAACGGGTTGAATAACCGGTTTTTCGAAACCCTGGCGGCGGTGGTTGTCGATTGAAAGAAGATACCTTCAAAATTAGCCACCCGCGTACGATACGGCCTGCTTATCGAATTGCTTTCCACTAACAGGTTGTTCGTATAGCTTGCGAATAAGCCGTATGCAAAAAAGTCCGTAATAATATTGTTTGTTATCCTATTACCATTTACCAATGCTGAAGCACCTCCAACGATTGTGATGCCATAGTAACCTCCCGAAATCCTGTTTCGTTCAAAAGTATTATTGTCGCAATTGGTAGCCCCCGACGCTATTGCATTGTTCCCCGCTGCGCTTACGACAATGCCTGCAAAGTTTGTGTTGTAAGAAATAACACTGTCTACTATGATCGTGCACCGCCTTACCGTATTAAAGTCGGCATTGTTAATCAGCTGTACGCCAAATTGATCACTACCTGCACCCGTCGCATCAATCACCAGGCTATCGATCGTTACATAATCCGCTTTGTTCAACTTAATTACCGCCTTGTCGTCGGGGTTTGACGAACTGTATTTTAGAACAGCACCATTACCATTTATCGTAATCGTATTCACAGCTGAGGCACCGGTAATGCTATCAAATATTACCTGCTCGTTGTAAGGACCACTGCCCGCCGCTACATCAAAAACAACAGGCCCTGTAATACCGCATTTTAATGCAACGATCGCGTCACTAAAACGCTGAAAGTTGTTGCTTCCTGTAGGTAGCGCCGGATTGATGGTATAAGCGCCTCCGGCAAGCCCGCTGCTAACGGTTATGGCCACCGGTTCGGAATATTGTACCTCGTTTGAACACCTGATCGCAACCCGGTAATACAGTGCCGCTGTAGCCATTACAGTAGTATCGGGGTAAGGCATAAGATTACCTGCCGCACTGTAGGTGCCGTTTGCTGAAGTTGAAGTTTCCCACTGGTAGGTTTGACCGGTGGCCGACGAGTAATTGATCAGGCTTAATTTCACAGGGCTTCCCGGGCATACTGCCGCAGTTGTTAACGAAGTTGCAGAACCCGGTATCATTGGCGAACTGCACGCCAGACCTTCACTTTCAAATGCACCGATATCCGGAGTTTTTGTATTTCTTAGCTTATTGTTGATATCAGCAGTTACACCCACAAACGTGCCCTTGGATTTCAAAAGGGGAGCGGAAATCGAATAATCCCCATTGGCAGGATTTATAAAAAGGGGATTTAAAGCAACCGAGTAAGCATCCTGGCCACTGGCAGCCTGCCAGTCAGGTAGCCGCGAAAAATTTGCATTTGTCGTGCCGGCAACATAGTTTGATCCCGCCGTAGAACCAACATAATAATTGTTGAAGTTTAAATTAAGTCCCGTGAGTGCATTAACAAAAACGGCGTGCTTGGTTCCTTCGCCACTGGTAGTCACACTAATGTTGTTGTTTTTAAATTCAACACCAATATTGCTGCCTTGCTCATAGCCACGGACGAAACTGCCGGAGTTCCTGTCAGGGTGGTCCAGCGAAATCGTGTTATGAAAAACCTTCGCGTAGCTTGATGAATTTCTAAGTCCTATTAAGTTTCCGGTGTTGTTCAGGCGATAGATAAGGTTATTGCTTGCAACAGTTTCGTTTCCTGCACTGGCACCAGACGAAAACAAACTGATCCCGTATACATACGATGTGCCGGTATAATTGTTTATGATGTCATGTACCCTGTTCCCAATGATCCTGACCCTTACTTCGTTAAAATTCAGAAATATTCCGGATACACTAAAACCACCCATGTCGCGATGTGGCCGGCTTACATCATTGCCTTCGATCAAAGCGTTGTAACTACCATTTAAAAATATTCCCGAGTTGAAAAAATCTGAAATCGTATTCAACCTTATTTCGTTATTGCCTGCAGTTACGGATGAATTTCCATTGATGTATATGCCATACCTGCCGCCCGTTACCATGTTCGCGGTTATTTTATTGCCCGCTGACAAGTCAACCAGTACTCCAATAGAATTTGTCTCAATTGCAGTTTTGGAAAGCACGATCGAACAATTTTTCACGATGTTATTGTCGGCCCTGTTTTGCAAAACAATACCGGCACCGTAGGCGCTTTCACCCGCGTTTAAATTAAGGCCGTCGATCACCAGGTTATCAGATCCATTTAAGGTGAGCACCGCATTTTGATCCGAGGTGGGTCCGCTATAGAACAGGGTAGCACCATTGCCTCTAACCGTTAGGGTATTAGTAGCAGAAGTGCCGCCAATCTCGCCGAATACTACCCGCTCATTATAGGGGCCGCTGCCGGGCGCGACATCAATAACCACCGGCCCGTTAATGTTACATAGTTGATTTACGGCTTCACTAAAAGTTCTAAACGTCCTGCCTGAAGATGCTTGCCTGCTGTCGATAACAAACGATCCCGAAACGGGAGCAGGAACGCCGACGAATACCGGTGACGAAAAAACGGTAACACCACAGGTTACAGCCATGCGGTAATACTTCGGAGTTGTTTGTGTAATGGTATAAGTGTTTCCGGTGGCGCCAAAAATCGGGCTCCAGTTCACATTGTTGTCCGAAGATTGCCATTGAAAGGTTTGACCATTTTCGGGGTTGGTGTGCTTCAGGGTAAAACTCTGGCCTATACATACGGTAGAGGAGGACGAAAGAATTTGCGGAACGGCAGGAGCGGTGCATGCAGGTGGTTCGTCAAAAGTGATACTGCCCGTAAAATGACCCGTACCATATTCCAGTCCGGGGCTTCCGCCAACAAACCCAACGGTTGAGGTAAATTCCGTTGGCTTAAAATTGCCAATTTTCAGGTATACGCCTCTAGCTAAAAAGTTGTTTTGTATAAACACCTTTGCACCCAGGTTACTCAGCCTTAAAACACCGGGTCCTGCATTTTTCCTAAGCACAAACCGGTATGCGGTGCGCGCCGGAATAATAACATTTAACCCTTGAAAAATGGGGGTAATGGACGGGTACGAAACAGGCACAGCTCCTGAAGTGCCTACCTCGGTCCAGTCAGACGATGGGATTAGCGAAGGACCTGTCGTTGAAGTAGCAGAGTAGAAAAGTGTCCACGTAGCGTCATTGTCGCGTGGCTGTATGTAATTCGAAACCCCGGTAAATTTAACCGGTACAAAGTTCGAGTTGTCTACCAGGAAGGCCAGGTGAGCGGCGCCTTGTGTACGTATCGAGTCGAGTCCGTTAAATCCTGTGCCCTCCGTGGTAATGGTGGTGGTCTGCGAAAAAGCCTTGCCAATGAATCCTCCTGGAATAAACAGTAACAGCGCAACGATCATTCTGCCGATAGGGTGGGAGCAGGCTCCTGTAATTTTTTGCATATATGTTGTTGCCAGAGCCCTGGCGATTTCTAGGAAGGGTAAATCGGTTATTGCTTGCTAAGCAACTCCTGTTGTTGAACGCTGATCCGGGGTTGATTGTAAGAATATCGGGGTACAGTGTGCCTGCCTGATACTAACAGGTCGATAGCGCTAAGTCTCTTTGATCTGCCGGTCCTTCGATTACTTTGTATAACCGGTTTAAAAAGCGTGAGGAAAACTACTTAAAAAGATTTTAAAATTTAAGCCTTTTTTTATGCGCAACCTGTTTTATCATCGGCGTTTAGTTACAATAGCTCCTGCGATAAACTGATGCTGTTATGGTCACAGTGATTGCGCGTTCTATTCGCCGGGCGGCGTTAGTCGTGCAGGCATTGTGCTTTCCGTTACCCTATTATGGTAGGGCATCAAAGCACCCACGATAAATAGCTGTTAAGTGCCGGGAAAATGATTTTTTTGGCTACCGGCTTTTGGTTTTTATGGCGACATCGTTGCGTCGCATTCCGTTCATCGGCATATCATTGGGCAGCAATAGCTGCGATCGATGCAAACGATCCAGGAACGCAAAAGCCCGAACACCAGTGTGGTGAACGAGGAGACAGCAGGCTAAGGAAGGCACACGCTGCTAGTGGGAAAGCAATCCGGGAGGGATTGTCGGTTACAACGAGTGGGGCGGTTCAATCAGCGAGGCTGTTTAGGGCAGTGCGAGCTTTTACAATCCAGCAGGGAACACCCGAATTCGTTTTTCTGTAGCATGGCCGGTTCATTGATATATTGGGTTTATTCTTTCGTAAATCAAAGGCCAAAGGCGGTGAGTAAATTGCTGCAATTCAGCCGTTTTTTTGTATTATGCATAGCTATCCTCTGTGACTGAGGGGGGGCCTCGCCATTTCCTGATCTCCCGCTACGCACACCCGGGCCTGGCGCTAGTGGGTTGCCCCAAACGTTGTTTGTAAGTAAGCCCCTTATGTAATGGGAACTCGATCCAATTTCCTAAGTTTTAGGTAAACCCACCTAAAATTTGAAACAAGAGAAGGATTAACGACCAATCCTCATTTTACGATGGAAAGGTAGTAATAGCCATAGCTTGCCCGATGCGTTCAGGAGTTGTTCGCCCTTGCGAAAAAGGCAGAGTAGGATTACAAATACAAAACATGTTTTGTCTTCACCATATTTCCGCCACCCATATACACTACTATTCTATGGGTACCTCACTACATCCGGGAGGTTTAGGACGCAGGAGCTTAAAACCAGCCTTCCATATACTCATGTAGCCACAAAGTCCTTAGCCCTGGCTCAAGGCCTGCAGACAGGCCACACCTGTAACAACCATTTCCGCGTTTTTTATGTTGACCGTTTCAACCGGAAGGGCCAATACGGGCTTTTTGTCAACAAGAAAAACGCGGATGCATTTTTATGAAAATGAAACCCTTAAGCGGTTTTTGATCTATTTGGCCTAAAGCAGAAACATTCGTATAATAAGACGTTAGCGGCTATTTCAAACGACATCCCGTTATGAACCTGCATTTTCTTATTCTGACCACACTGACCCTTACTTCGTTTTTGGTAGACGCACAAACCGCCGACAATAAAGGTCAAAGCAAGAAAGAATTCAAAAGCCAAGGCGAACAGGAAGACTATTGGGCCTATCGATTATTTGAAAAGACATACTTTAAAACACATTTCGATAAATTCAAAAGCGACATTGTTATAAATGGAGACGGTTTCATTTTCGGCGACAAAACTTTGGTAGTTATAAACACACCAAAAAATTTAAAAACAGTTTTTTCAAGTGGCATATTCTATCCTAACATTATCACGGGCGACACAAGATCTGTAGTTAAAAGTCAGGCTGAACAAGACACACTTTCAGTAGCAGAAAAAGTTTTTTACAATATGACACGCACTGACAGCTTGACAATCTCAGACTTTGAAGAACTAAAATTTCTAAGTAATTCTCCAAAATATAAACGATTTAAACTTCGGCTCTGGCGAAAGGGATCTGCAAACCCAACCGCTTGTTTTATTGAGTTGACCAACGAAAATGCCACAGACAAAACGGAATTGACAGAGTTCATAATCGGCGCCTCCCTGACTTTTTTCAAAGAAGGATGGCTCGTGATATAAAACAGCCGCTAACAGTGTGTTCATGCAATGCTGGCGGAAGAACATGTTTTGGACTATGGAGCTTTTTTGGACGGCAGCTGTTTGCAAGCAGAAGTAACACGGACCCCAGCACTGCATAAACACTTTTACGTTGTGCGGCATGCTATCCTTGCTCTAAGAAAACCTAAGAAATTGTAAAATTTATATGAAACGAGAATTGACGACGACTTTAAGGTGGATATGTGTGCTGCCAGGTGCAATCGCTGCCGGATTGCTGTCAACAGTTATTCTCCATTTTGTTTTATATACAACTTTGTCAAAGTTTGTAAGTCCATATCCACAACTTCCAGAAAGAGCGCTAACACCTTTTGCTATTTCACTGGCGTTTGTATGGTTGGGTACCAAAATAGCACCCAACAATAGATTTAAGACCGGGTTAATCTTGTTTTTTATTTGGATAGCTCTCGCATTGGGAGTTATAGTATATACTTTGATTGGAGGAAAGCTATTCGGTTCCACTTTAGATTTACAATTCAACGGAGTTGCTCCATTACTAGGCATCCTAGGTTCGGTCATTGGGATTCTCTTGGTAAAACGCAAATATGCGGTGCAAGGAAATGACAAACTTTCTTTTAAAGAAGGTATTGTTAAAGAGAGACAGGAAGGCGAAAAAAAGGCACATTCGACGAATCAAACAGTAATGTTAGTTGTGGATTTTATATTTATGGTATTGTTTATTGTTTGTATTTACTATCCGACTTTCAGGATAGTTGTTTTTTCTCTTTTGTTATTATTGCATTTTTTTTCAATTGTTTCTTTTATTAAGGAACAGGAAATAGCAACAAAGTTCAGGAAAATCAATTTTTTAAAAGAGATTTTAACTGCAGTCGCATTAATCATAGGACTTGTAAGTCAGAAGGCAGGATTTTACGTCACTTTGATTTGCTTAGCATTAATCTTCTTTGATTTGATTAGATTAATAGTGAAGCGTCCAACAGTCAGTGCGACATAGCACGCCGCACAACATCAGCTTCACGCAATACGGGCGACAGAATAGATCCAGATCGACAGGAATTCTGACCCAGCGATAGAACCCCGGCCTTAAACTTTCAATTTTAAGTTAGTACTTTGTAACCGGCCGCCGGGCAGACGGGACATGAAATTTCCGTACTGCGTGAAGCCGTCCACGTTGGCTGCAATTATAATGGAGAATCACACATTATTCTTTAAGAACAAAACAATTCAAGGGAGTGATGTTGAAATTACATTTCACAAAGACTTCACTCACATTTATAACATTGAGACTTTTCCTGTAGTTAAGTATACTTTGATCAACTGCGAAGAATTAGCTTCGATAAACTTTGACGATATTGAGTACCAGAACGACGGACTGTTTGTAGAAAATCGTGAGGAGCATAACCGCAGCGTTTTTGAAGCAACAGGCATCGCTGGAGAGGTTTTTAAGATCATTTGCGACGAGATCATAAGGGAAGATCTGGAATATCGAAAGCAAGATTATGTTGACCTCTTAAATGAGATGATAAAGCAACGTGATGACGAGCATGAAGTCGTAGACAAGTATTATCAACAGCTTGAAAACTTGAAGTTCTTTTTGGAGAAGGAGATTGACGTTAGTGAAAGAAAACTAAACCAGGCAGATTGGTTAACGAACGATAAAAGACATTTTGTTGAAGGTGAACTTACCGGTCTTAGGAAAGTTTTTGAAGTCCTTACTAATTCGAGGCATAACATGTGACGCAGGTATAACTGCAGCCAACAGTGTGTTCATGCAATGCTGGCGGAAGAACATACGTTAAGCTATGGAGCTTTGTTGAACGGCAGATGTATGCAGGCAGACGTAACACGGAGTCCAGCACTGCATAAACACTTTAACGTTATGCGCAATTGCAGCAATCACCCCAAATATTTAGAGAGTTAGCAGAATCGAAGCTTCATTTGTTTAGTTTAAACCATAGAAATGATTGAAGGTCCCACCTTGAAAGAAGGACAATTTGCGCTATTGATGTGCGACGGTGCAACTGGACATGTTTTGACGACTGAAGGAGAAGTATATCTATCGACCAAAGGATCAGTATATTTAGTCTTTGAGGGTATAACCAGCGTAAGGAAATATATCAAAACTACTCAAGAGGAGAATAACACAGTAGAATTTAGTATCTATGACCACAAATATGAGTTGGTTGAGTTTTATAAAGCACTTAAGTGGGTTTAAGGTTTGTGAAACAAGTTTTTTTACCAAAATCACAGTCGTTCTCGAGGCTTCATTTTATCGCGGAAGGCATCTTACAGACACTTTGCAAAGCGCATAACAGTGTGTTCATGCAATGCTGGCGGAGGAACACGGCGTGAACTCAGGAGCTTTGTTGGACGGCAGTCGTTTGCAAGCAGAAGTAACACCGAGACCAGCACTGCATAAACACTTCAACGTTATGCCCCACCTGCGAAGACCTTAAGTTCAATCTTGCTACAAGGTTAACAATCGTGTCGTGGTATTACGTGTGCGAATGGATTGAACCGAACTCGCAAAAACATGTTCGGGGTCCGAAAAACTTTTCCGGTGAAAGCAGAAGCGAACATTTTCGAAGCAAAAAATCAATTGCCGTTTTGCTTATTGAAAATGACTCCGCGGAAATCAGCGGATACCATCACGCCAACAAGCTCGCAATATAGGTTTTATCGCTCCCATCAAGTTTCCGGCTTAGAAAGACAGCAGTCTTCATTGCTGCGACCTTGTAATCACTGTTTTTGGAAAGTTCAACTTAGCACGAGCACGATTGTTAACAAAGCAACTTTGAAGAGACCGTTTCTCTGTTACTTAACTTCCAATTGACAAGGAGAGCGACCGTTATAGAAGCGAATTGGTGCAAACTGGTCTACTGTTGATTTGCACCAAGCCTGGTTGAGTGTAGGATCTGCTTCTTCTGAGGCTCTCGGACAGACAGGCGGGGCATAACATGGTGTTTGCACTAGCGCGGCTGAGGAAAAAGAGCTGATCATGAGATTTCATTTGAGCTTTATATCTTTAACTAGGCAGCAGCAACACTAGTACCGCACCAGCGCAAACACCTGACCGTTAGCTGCTATACCCTTACAAATGCGTAGATACTTCATCTGTGATCAAGACGAAATTAAAAGTAAACTCAGTAGCTTGGTCCTGAAACGTTCAGATGAGAGCGGCTGGATGCACTACTATTATGATTCAACTTCAAATGAGGCGTGGGTGTTAACTCAATTCAACTCTGAATACCATGGGGGAGGATCACCTGTTTTAAAAAGGCTTCCTGAACTTAAATGTGAAGATCTTATAGAACTTGCAATGACATCTTTGGATTTGAACGATGTTATTGGAGCTTCAAAAGAACTCGCTGAAAGGGAGCAAAACGATAAAGAGGATTTTAGAGACAGGTTAATAACCCGAATGTTACAAACCGATGTAGTTAACTCTTCATCAGCGGAAAGAGACAGGTTGAGGATAATTATTTCAAAAACTAATCTTCTTGACCCAATGAACCGAAGAAACATAGTCGGTAAACGTTTTAACGAGATCAAAGAAGATTCAGAATACTATCAACACCTTGCATTTAAAGCAAAGGACCTCCTAGACGACATGGAGAAGTACAGCAGCTAACAGTGTGTTCATGCAATGCTGGCGGGGAACACATTTTGAACAGCGGAACTTTATCGGACGGCAGTTGTATGCAAGCTGACGTAACCCGGAGCCCAGCACTGCATAAACACTTTTCCGTTAGCAGTAACCATATGACGTCCCTACAGTTTGAAAAAACTATTTATGTGGTTCCTTTTTGGTGACAGTACCTATTTAGATTTATCTGAGCGAGGTTTTAACAGACGAGCGGTATTGGTAAATATGGATCAAATCCTTTAGCAATCAACATGAAATTTATTGTATTTGGCATTTTTGTATTCTTCATTCTCTCTTGTAATCAAGACATGAAAAAATTTGAAAAGTCAGCTTGGAACGAAAAGGGGGATCTAGGTATCTATCCAAACAGAGACAAAATGCTGAAAGACATCATGAACAATCATCGGCTAAGAGGATTAACCTATACACAACTTGTTGAGTTATTAGGTGAGCCTGAAGATTATTCAGACGTTAACCCAAACACAGTTTACTACAACGTGGTTACAGAATACGGACGAGATATTGACCCGGTTTACTTAAAGAACCTGGAAATAGGGCTTAGTTCCGACAGTGTGGTGATCGACGTAAACATAAAGGAATTCAAACACTGACAGATGAGTGGCTACTACTAACAGTGTGTTCATGCAATGCTGGCGGAAGAACATCGTTTGGACGATGGAGCTTTATTGGAGGGCAGTTGTTTGCAAGCAGACGTAACACGGAGCCCAGCACTGCATAAACACTTTACCGTTATACGCCACCTTACGTAGCAATTCAGCTCAGTCTTGCTCCCAAGATCACAAGCGTTTTGAAAAGGATGGGAGCGAACGCGAGGGGAGCAAGTTCGGCATTGTCGCCTTAGTATCCTAGTCACGTTCCTGGTCATAAGAATTGCGACCATTACCTAACCGAATTTGAACAAGCTAGTTTCCAGCCTATGTTAAGCTTCTGTAGACGCGGAAAGCGAACGTCACCATAACCGAATTTTGAAAAGGGTGGGGAGACGGTTTTTTATCGAGTCCCTTCCTATGGTCAGCAAAGGTGATCAAAGAAAATTTTACTGTCGGGTTTACTATAGAATGATACCGACCATCATTGAACCTTACACTTTGCTTCTTCTAAAACTCTCGGACGGATAGGCGGCGTATAACATCGGTTTTGCAATATGGTGGCTGATAAATAAGTGCTGGAAAAAGAATGCCATTCAACTTCATCACAAATTGAAGATGATGGATCACGGAATACCACCACATCGCAAACCCGTTTAACGTTAGCAGCCATGCCGCCGCGGGCGCATAGCCAGGCATTTTATCTTTATATTGGTGCGAGATAATGGCCGTTCTGCACCAGGCTGACTGTATAATATAGCCGATCTTCAGTCCTGGGTGACAGTTGCTGACATTTGAGGCACGGCTTCTAACAATGGGCTTTACGAAAGTTTTGCTTCAGCAATGGCGCCTGGACAATAGAACACTATTGAACAGTTGTACTTTGGCCGTTTTTAGAATTAAGTTACGGCCAAGCGAACATTTGGAATTCTAATTCAAAACCTTCGTAAAGCCCTTTTACGTTAGCCGCCATACAATGACCGACCTGTGCTTAAATCATAAAGCGAAGTTCCTCAAGTTCCTAAAAGGTGAGTTGCCGCTTTCTGAATTGGAACTTTTCATTTCGCAGACTATAGACCTTGAAAAAGACTTAGGAACTAATACATACATTGAGCTGCTCACGTTTGATTACAAGGATAAATATGCAGCTAATCACGTAGAAGACTACATCTTGGAGAAGGTCATTTCCGAAAGTAAGTTTGAGACGTGGAAGCTTACGGAGCTACTGCAAGACTTCATCAATCATCCCCAAAAGGCAAAAGATCTTCTGGATAAGGTTTATCATCTGTACTCTGGTACCTACAACCGACAAGGAGAATTGACAACTGGTTATCGATTTTTGGGGAACCTGGGATTGAATTACTTTTTTTGGATTGATGAAGGGTATCTAAGAACTACATTTGGAGACAGTTGGAAGGTAGAATACGAAAAGAGCTTAAAAGATATTGAGTACTATCACCAGCAACTAAAGCCAATCGCTGAACAAATATTGCAGGCAATTATTCAAGGTGAAATCAAGATCATCAGTAAAAAGGAATACCAAATCTCAAATCAGCTAAAGAAAGAACTTGAGGCGGATTCAATATTTCAGCTAACACATCCATCACGAAGTACAGGCGGCTAACAGTGTGTTTATTCAATGCTGGCGGCAAAACATACTTTGGACTGGTGTCTTTAATCCGACTGCAGTTGTTTGCAGGCTGAGGTAACACGGAGCCCAGCACTGCATAAACACCTTTACGTTACCTGCTATTTTTAAAATGACACTCCCTGCTGACATAAAGGAAACATTTTTCGAAACACTTTATGGTGACAAAAGCGTGTTGGATTTTGAGCAATGGCTTTATGCAGACAAACGACTTGAGAGTGCTTTGTTGGCGGAAGATTATCTGGATTTAATTTCTTATGGCTACAAGGGTGACAGAGTAAAATACGGTTTATATAAGCTCTTGGAAAAGCATATTGATAAGGGCGAGTACGAAAAGTGGAAACTTCTAAAGTTACTGCGTAAAGCACTAAAAAGGGACAATGACCTGCCCGAAATCCTAAGAAGGTTCTACGACCTTTATTGTAAGGGTTACGGCTTTCTTGACAATTTAGGTCTCGGCTATGGTTTAGCAGTTGAAGTTCCCCCACAAGCAGACAGTTGGGAGGAGTTAACAGCAGAACAACAACAAAAATTACTCAATAGCTTCTACCCGGAAATTGAATACGAAATCAAAAAGGCAATTAGTTGGTTAGAAAGTGATAAAGTGGTTTTGACAGGTTTTCAAGACGAGTACTATCATTATGAGTACATTGATAATCGAACAGAAGACGAAAAGCAACCGACCGGATATAAAGTTGAAGCTACCGTCTCGACAAATGTAACAGAAAAGTACAGGAATGACAATGACGCAAGAGAGCAGAAGCCGTGGTGGAAGTTTTGGTAGCGTCTAAGTGCAAGCGGACTAAAACAGCAGGTAACAGTGTGTTCATGCAATGCTGGTCGAAGAACAGATCCTGAACTACTTATCTTTATTGGACTGTAGTTGTTTGCAAGCAGACGTAACACAGAGCCCAGCACTGCATATACACTTTAACGTTAGGCGAAAATGCAGGAACAGCTAAAAAAATGAAAAAAGATAGTAATTACATTTCATATTTCACTGCTCTTTTAGTTGTGGTGCTTGTTGGCGTCAAATACGGTGGACAAACTTTAATCCGATGGCTGCCCTTTGTGACAATTCTCCTGTCACCGTTAGTTGGTGCATTTACTATCAAAAACTACAATATTGATAAGAGCACGGTTGATAGTTCTGTGAAGGTATTTCGGAAGAAGATTGTCTGGCTTGGAACACTATTCTTATTATCCATCCTGTTGTTGCTGCTATTATCGGAACTTAGACTGCTAGCGTTTGCAATGTTAGGAGCATTAGGAATGTCACTTTTGGGATTGGTGGTTTACAAACCGCGGTGAGATAACGAGGAAGGTAAATCTACTTACAACACTTCAGAGCGGTAATACTTCGCCTAACAGTGTGTTCATGCAATCCTGGCGATTGCACGTACTCTGAACTAATATCTTTTTTTGAGCGCAGTTGTTTGTAAGCATGAGTAACACAGAGTCCAGCACTGCATAAACACTTTCACGTTATGCGTCATACTGAAACGATGATTTAAGGCACAAGGATGATTAGAATTTTGAAATATGTGATGAAGGTTTTCTATGCAAATAATAAGTATGCAACAAACAGAATTGAAGGGGGTAGCTATATTGTTGCGGTTTGTGCTGCATCTTTTTATTTCCTCATGACTTTTGGTTTACTTGCAGTATTTGCTTTTTCTATTTTTCCAGACTTTTATAAATGGTATTTGAACCTGAAAGTGAATTCCACTTTATTTGGACTATTATATGTAATAATCAGTTTTTTATTTTTGTACATATTCATTAAGGAAAAAGAAATTCAGGACATCGACTTAACGAAAGAGCAGGTTGAGAAAACGATAAACTATTTCATTGCATATTCGCTGATTGTGGCAATTATGATTGGACTTGTAGCTATGAAATTTTTACGTGATTAATCTTCCAGTCAAGTTTATGGTTCAACTTGACAAGTACGAACGCATAACAGTGTGTTTATAAATTTGTGGCGGGACGTCAAGCATTCGGTTATAAATCGCTATTTTGCTTTTTGTGGTTAATTGAAACTGACGTTTTTCAATTGCCACAACTTCATAAACACTTTAACGTTAGCAACAAGTTATGAACACGAAAGGCATCCAAAATGACAGTTTATCACTATCGACTCATTATTTGAGAATGATACCTTTTGGCTCGGAAACGGTGATGTCAACGGGAACTGGTTTTGTATATGAAGATGACTCAAAATTATACCTCATAACCAACGGACATAATGTAACCAGGGTAAATCCTGACACAAATATGAGGATAGTTAATAGTATAGCTTTTCCCATTAGAATTAAAACAAAGGCCAGAATCATTTCCGAAGACAATCCCAACGCCTTAGCATCTGACTTTTTTGACATAGACTTATATGACGATGATGAATTTTTAAAGCCAAAGTGGTTTATTCACCCAACACATGGCTATAAGGTTGACGTTATTGCTATTCCATTTGCAAGCATGGCAGAAATTCCCAAGCATGTAAAACTATTTCCGATAAATAAATATGAGTTTAACAATCAGTTTGACATTGAGATAGCTGATGATGTATTTATCTTAGGTTATCCTTTCGATATAACAGGAGGAAAAGAATTGCCAATTTGGAAAAGAGGTACAATCTCCACAGAACCAGTGATTGACATTGAAAACCTTCCTAAGTTTTTAGTTGATACTGCTACACGTTCAGGGATGTCCGGTTCACCTGTAATAATGCAGCGGAATGGTTTTCATGGTTTCAATGGAAAGGAAATGACGGGAAAAGAGCTTTTGGGTGTAATAAGACTGTTCGCGGGTATTTACTCTGGAAGAATTGGTGCAGAGGATAATTTTCAAACACAATTAGGAATAGTTTGGAAACCAAGTGTGATAGACGAAATAATAAGTGGACAAAAACTGGGTGACATAGGGTTTCAAAGTATATAACCTGTTGCTAATAGTGTGTTCATGCAATGCTGGCGGGAGGACATAATTTCAACGTTTATTCTTTAATTTGGCTGCACGTGTTTGCAAGCAGACGTAACACAGAGCCCAGTACTGCATAAACACTTTAACGTTATGGGCAAGTATAAAAGACCGTGCTTCTCAGACAAAGTATGTGACATTTGACCTTTTCAGCATTTAAACTTGGACTTTTAAACAAAACACCCATTGGAAGCCTAAACGACCTTTGCATTATAAATTTATAGAAATGCAAAACACAGTTTTAGTAACGGGAGCTTCAGCAGGAATTGGCAAAGCAACCGCAATTTATTTAGCACAAGACGGCTACAATGTTTATGGTGCTGCACGCAGGATGGAAAAAATGCAAGACCTCAAAACCTATGGCATCAAACCTGTTACATTGGACATTACAAAAGATGAAAGTATTGAGGGTTGTATAAGCCAAATTTTAAAAGAAGCGGGAAGCGTAGATATTTTGGTAAACAATGCAGGTTTTGGCTCTTATGGCTCGATTGAAGATGTTTCAATGGAAGATGCACGTTATCAGTTGGAGGTAAATGTATTTGGTGCAATGCGTTTGACACAACTTGTTTTGCCAAAAATGCGGGAAAATAGATACGGTAAGATTGTAAACATTTCGTCTGTTGGTGGTAAGATTGTTTTTCCTTTAGGTGGCTGGTACCATGCAACCAAGTTCGCATTGGAGGCTTTGAGCGATAGTATTCGAAATGAAGTCAGAGAATTTGGCATTAACGTAATCGTTGTTGAGCCGGGGGCTACTAACTCAGAATGGGGGAATATTGCTACTGATAGTTTGATTAAAGTATCGGGACATACAGTCTACAAAGACTTAGCAATTAAAACGAATAAAGTATTTACCCAATTATCCAGTAATGTAGTGGAACCAATAGTTATAGCAAAACTCATTAAGAAGGGAATGGAAGCAAAAAATCCAAAAACAAGATATACGACTAATCAAATAGCCTCAAAGTCTTTGTTGTTCTTAAGAAAGATTTTATCTGATAAGCTAATGGATAAATTAATAATGAGTCAGATAAAATAATATATTATGGAAAGCACAATTAGTCTTCAACATAATATCCTGTATTCCCGTAGTGATCAAAAAATAAAAAGCACCGAACATTACTTTCCCGAGCACGCTTTAGGAATAATGTTATCAGGGGAGTCGCAATATTTTACAAACGCGGGAACATTTGTAATGAAAGAAGGTGCAATTTGTTTATTGCGTAGAAACCAATTATTCCAAAAGCTTAAAAACCTGGATTCAAATGGTGAACCAATTGCGTTAATCAGCATATTTCTTGACCAAAACTCTTTACGCCAATACGCAGCAGAAAATAGTATCCCGAAACAAGGAGCGTATAAAGATAGACCCATGATTGACCTAACAGGAAATTTGTTTTTGAAAAGTTTTTTTGACTCACTGTTGCCATATCTTGATCATCCGAAAAAACTTACCGCAAAAATTGCGGAACTTAAAACCTGTGAAGCAATTGAGTTGTTGCTTGAAACAGGTGATGTCTTTCGAAATTTTTTGTTTGATTTTCACAACCCGCATAAGATAGATTTGGAGGCGTATATGAACCATAATTATAAGTATAACATTCCCCTATCATCTTTTGCTAAACTCACCGGACGTAGCCTTTCCACCGTTAAAAGGGATTTTATAAAGATATTTGAAACAACACCCGAAAAGTGGTTACAACAAAAGCGTTTGGAGCAAGCCCACTTTTTCATTTTAAAGAAAAACCTGCGTCCCTCAGATGTGTATTTGGAAGTTGGTTTTGAAAACCAGTCTCACTTTTCATTTGCTTTCAAAAGACTATTTGGGGTGACACCAACCCAGTTGACAGAACAAAAGAGGAATACCAGCCGCTAACATTGCGCTTTGTGTAAGTGGGGCATGACGTTGTGACATCAGCTATGTACAAGCCCCGCCTTCAGTTCCAGCGTGACGAACTGCATTGAGCAACAGAATAAACAATGAATTTCACATTCCTAGATTGTAGCAGCGGTTCCGGGCAGCCGGAACCTTATTACCCCCCCCTGCACAAAGCCCTGTCCGTTGTATGCAATGGCTCTCGCCACATGCACACAACATCGGGTTTCTGAAAGTTGGGCAGATGACCTATTGTTGGAACATAAGTTAAGAATCGACCTATGGAGCTTAGCTGAACGTCAGTTTTCCAAGTTCCCAACCATCACAAACCCGCTCAACGTTAGCCGCCATTTTTTATGAAGTCTCTAATTTTTGGAATTGTCTGTTGTCTGCCTATACTTGTAATTGGACAAATCAAGCTCATAAACATCGACTTGACTAATCCTGATACAAGTTTATTATACGGTAGGACAGAAAATCGGTTGACTTTAGTGGGACAGAACAACTGGACGGGAATACGGGTAACTTCCTCAAAAAAATCTCAGATTGATATTCAGAAAAACAGTTTCATCAGCATTCTGCCAGCAATCAACGAAGGTGTTGACACATTAAGATTGTTTAAAGGAAGCAAACTTCTTTTAAGCAGAGGGTATAGAATTGTGAAATTGAGCGACCCTATTGCTCAATTAGCTTTCACATCTGACACTATCATAACCAAAAATAGAATACTTGCAAATCCGTTTGTTACATCTAAATTTCCCAACAGCCTTTATAACAATAAGATTGTGGTCAAATCCTTTGAATGTTTAGTGATTAAAAGGAATGGTGAGAAAAAGGTTTTTTCAGCTACGGGCAACAAGTTGTCAGAGGGAATGATTAATGCAATCAAAAATTTATCGTCTTTGGATGAACTTGTTTTTGATAACATTAAAGCTGGTATTTCACCCGTGTTTCGTCCGAAAGCCTTGCCGTCTTTTAAAGTCAAAATTCAATAAGATACGTAAACTAAAACTGCAGGCAACAAGCGTGTTTATGCAAGTGTGGGAGGATGTTGATAGCTTTGGCTACTGTTCATTTTTGTGCTTTTGTTCGGTCGGAAGAATATCTATTAAGCTGTAGTTTGTAATCTTCATCACAGTATCTTTAGCCACGCATTTGTTCAGGCTGATGTTCCCTGAATACCATACCTGCACAAATACGTTCAACGTTAGCGGCAACCTTAGACGACAACCCTCAAAGAAACGAAACAAAGGAAGTATGGACAATTTATCACCAAACATTTTTGTAGCCGGCATGAAACAGACGATTGGCGTTTACAAACAATTAGGATTTGGTGTAGTTACGACACTTCCCAAACAAGGAGACATTTTGGGCAATGATGAATTGCGGAATCGAACTTTTTTGTTTCAAACATTTGAAAGTTTAGGTAATGACTTGCCAACGATTTCTAGGCAAACCGGTGGCTCATTGCTTTTGTATATTCAAACAACTGAAATCGGGAAATTCTTTGACCAAATAAAACACGGCTTGAAAGTGGTTGAAGGACATAAAAACATTTTACGGTGCGACAGAAATTTTCAATAGAAGATAATAACGTTTATTTGCTAACTTTTGTAGAAGATGAAAAGTAAGACAAACATAAAGCTTCCGCTGACGGACATTGAAAAAGCAAATTTGAGAAAAAACAAAATCAAAGTTGCCAACATCCTTGACTTCGCAAATGACGAACTTGAAGTCTTGTTAAGCTCTACAGCTGAACGAGCGAAAGAAATTTACGCGTTAGCAGAATTTCAAACCGTTCCGTCAATCGGAATAAAATTTGCCGAAGACCTGGTATTCTTAGGTTATTATTCACTGAGCGAATTAAAAAATAAAGACGGAGCAAAACTAACAGACGAATACGAACGAAAAAAAGGCTATTGGGTGGACCCGTGCGTTGAAGACCAGTTCAGATTGGTAGTGAACTTTGCAAACACAAATGACACGACAAAAACGTGGTGGGACTTTACCGAAGAACGAAAAAAATATCGTATTGAAAATCGCTACCCTGCAAACAGACCGAAAAAAGCGTGGCACGAAATAATAGCGTATCAGCGGAATGACAAACAAGGGAGCCGCTAACAGGTTGTTTATACAATCGGGGCTGTACGTTAAGCATTGAGCTTTAAATCGTTATTTTGCTTCTGTGGTTAATTGAAACTGACGTTTTTTAAATGCCACAATTTTATAGGCACTTTTACGTTAGCGGTCATCTTATCTGAAACTTGCATAATAAATGAAACTGCCGAAAACCAAAATATCCATCAGACATGTTTTATTTGGTTTAGCAATTATTATTCACTTGATCTCTTGTAACCAAAATGGACAAGGAAAACAAGAAACAGGCCGTAACGCTCAACTAACAAATGTTTCAATAGTAAGTAAAGAGATTTCGATTTGGACAAAAAACATTCCCGACTTTGAACTTATAAAAGGAACAGAAACATATAATGACGGGATGATAGATACTGTCTCCAACCCGACTGTAAAAATTTACTCTCCGAAAGAAAATAATGCCGGAGTTGCGATCCTTGTATTTCCAGGTGGAGGTTACAATAAACTTGCTATTGACCTTGAAGGTTCAGAAATATGTGAATGGTTAGCTTCAATCGGAGTAACAGGAATACTATTAAAGTACCGGGTTCCAGCGTCAGGGCATCATTACGACAAAGTTTGTGATTGCGGAAAAGCCCCAATTAAACCCCTTGCGTTGCAAGACGCACAAAGGGCAGTAAGCTTGGTTCGCTTCCGAGCCAAAGAATGGAATATCAACGCTAACAAGATTGGTGTAATGGGATTTTCAGCAGGGGGGCATTTAGTTGCGGATGTAAGTACTAATTACAAGAAACGAGCCTACTCCATAACCGACGATATTGATACTATCAATTGCAGACCTGATTTTGGGTTATCATTTTTTCCAGGTCATATGATTGTGCATACAAAACATCCATACGACCTCAACAATACACTTCCCGTTGACAGCAACACTCCTCCGATGTTTATTCTGCAAGCAGGAGACGACCCAATTGATACTATTCAAAATTCATTGGTTTATTATATCGCTCTGAAAAAAGCAGGTGTGCCAACCGAATACCATATTTATGCAGAAGGTGGACACGCATTTGGTTTAAACAGAACAGCACTTGACAATCCAGATTGGAATAAACTTCCAATAGCTGATTGGGAAAACCTGGTTATAAGATGGTTGCGGACAATAAAAATGAGATCAAATTAGAAAGCCGAGCCGCTAAAGACAGAAGAAGCAGGGCAGACAGTGATAAGCGCAATTCGGAACCCGACTCGCATAACAATAGTTGTCGCCAAATTATAGACCTGGGCACAACATCGGTTTTGCAATATTGTGGCTGATAGCTTAGTGCTGAACAAAAAATCCAATTTCACTTAATGTAACCATAAAGAGATATCAGATGATTGAGAGTAATAAGGCAATATTAGAAAAGGCAAATGCAGCTTTCGCGAAAGGTGACTTTGAAGGATTTTTGTCGTTATGTACTGAGGATACGAAATGGACGTATGTGGGCGACCAAATTCTTGATGGCAAAGAAGCCGTTCGCCGTTACATCGCAAAGACGTACACAGAACCGTCTAAATTCACAGTCGAAAACCTAATCGCAGAGGGTGATTTCGTTACCTTATTGGGCGACATAATATTAAAGGACGAAGATGGAAAGCAGACTCACTACTCGGTTTGTGATGTATGGCGGTTTCGCGACGGCAAAATGGCCGAGTTGAAAGCTTTTGTCGTTAAAACATAATCAAGAGCAAAGCAATGAGTGGTAGTAAGTGATTGGTATTGGAACCTAACATACATGTTGGCAGGCGACTGGACCTCTTGATTACAAACTACTTGTAAAATTTCAACTGAATGCGGCTAACAGCGCTTCAACTGAACTTAAAACTATCGCCAACTTGGTATTGCGCAAAGCAAGGTGGACCCAATGCTTGGGCTGAAGAATAATTTGTAGTAATCAACTTTTAACTTTCGGAATGCCAGGTCCTTGCCTTTCGGCAATACTTGCACGTCGGCTGCAATCAATCTGAACAAGACAATGAAACCAGGTTTCTTATCATTTTTACTTCTTATTATTTCAATCCTAAGTTATGCACAAAAGCATAGCATCCATTACTATGATTCAATCTTGAGAAGACCTATCCAGCGCGGTATCGTTCCGCCCTACTGTAAAAACTGTGACCGTACCGGCATAGCCTTGATACAAATCTATAAATCCGAAGACTCCTTAAAAGTGAAATCACTTTATTCATCAGATAGCAGTTATAACTACGAAGACAATAAAATATTAACTGAACATATAAACAAAAGCGGCAGCCATTTCGCTGATGGGGCTTTCAGGATAGTGGTCCCAATACATTTTTATTATAACGATGAACGTACTGTACATAAGCCGTCATACTTGGTGGATTCAACAGTTAAAAGGATAATCAAAGATTTAAGCTGGAAATTGCTGGTTATGGAACCAATTATTTATGTGACATGGCCCCCGGCGAGATAATTTTTTGCATGCAATAGTGCGTATGAAATGCTGGCGGATGCACATGTTTTTAGACGCTTATCTTTTATCAGACTGTGGTAGTCTGGAGGCTGAAGTAACATGGAGTCCAGCGTAGCTTAAACATTTTTCCGTTGTATGCAATTCAAGCGCTTTTCAATAAAACAGCAGTTATGACTTTACTAAAAGGCTATCATTTTTCTCAGCCTCAGTTTTACTGCGCTTCCCGTTTCCGCACAGTTGATCCTTGATGACTGGGTGTTAGCTTTTAGCAAGGAAGCATATTAAGACGTCTGAGAACAGCTTTTTATTAGTCCAGGATGTTACTAGTTATTCAACACGTATAAATAAGGTTCCTTGCCGGTTGGACCCGCCAACAATTTGTTTTTGGCTCTTAAAGGTGGCGTTACATAGTAGTTTCCATTAACAACGAACTGAAAAGGTATGTAGTCGTCCAGTCCCATGTTATCATTTGGTATTGTTAACGAGTAAGTAGAGCCGACCTTTTGCATCCGTCCATGCCTGTTGCTGGGATTCCATTCGCTGAAATGGCTAATTACGGCTATACTGGTTATCTTTTGGGAAGGCAGATAATATTCCCTGGGGTTGAAAGTAAATCTTACACTATCGCCTGACCGCTCGCAACCATATATTTTATCACCGTCGAGTGAGAATTGGTTTACTTGTGTATAGAATGATAAGCTTTGCTTTGCATAAGGATCAGTTGTTTTCGTACCGAGCTCCTTTAAGACTGCTGTATGTGCCACCTCAAGTACGTTAGTTTCCGCACATTCAATATCGGGCTGTACACCAACACCACTCCAGTTAGTACCGGTAACGGGGTTTATACCCCTACCAAAAGGCACATTAATAATGAATGAGTCCCCGACGGGAAAGTCGGTGGCAGGGTTAGCGGCGCCCCTGGTGATATGACCTACCAACGTTGCACGTTTTAAATTTTTCATAACATAACTAAACTCTTCCGCAGCAGAAACTGTATTCTTTCCCACCAGTAGATACAGAGGCACTTTCGTACGGTGCTTGCCACTGATATGTTGGGATGTAAACGTTTTGACTGTATCGTTTGAAATACGTGAGTAAATGGAATTAAGGTGAATACCAGCTTCCAGGAAATAACTGGCCACCCGTGCCACCATCTTAGGCGAACCGCCGCCATTTCTCCTCAGATCAATAATGATCGCATCTGTATTCTGAAGAAATTGCATGGAAGCGGTAAGCGTTCCGTCCGCTTCATCGACAAACTCAGTAAAAGCCATTAGATTTAAGTAGCCTATATTTCCATTCAATATTCGGGTATCACGAAATCCAAAGTTCCACTCTTTAAGTGCAGCGAGTAAGCGCGCCTGTACTTTGCTGTTACCGGCATTATCACTTCGCTTTTGTTTTAGTTCCGCCACTTCCGCAGGATTGTAGTACAATGAAAGATGCTTATCATTATTGATACTCTGCAGATCAATAGTAATTGTATTTGCGAGTTTTGCGGGATCACTGATACCGGAGTATTTTCGTAAGTTTTTTTTCAGCATTACGCACATTTGCTTAGCGTGTTCAGGATAGATATATGTTTCTGAAAGCTTTTTACATAGCGAGTCAACTAGCGAAGCATGCCAGCGAGTATTATGTTCCTGTGCAAAACCGTAATTGAGGCCGGCCAACGTATTTAGCAAAAAAATAAGGATTAAGTGCTGAAAGCTGCGCAGAAAGTAGCAATTAGTGAACAATTTACAGGTAAGAACACGCTGAAAATGCATTTGTTTCATGACTCTCGGTTTATGTTGGGTGTAAACTAGGTGCCGAATATTATAATGAAACATGTAATCTGCAAACGCCCCTGTTGCCTCTGCAAACAGGCAGGTATATCGAATTCTATTTCCAGAAAGAAACGGGAATCAGCTGAATTTTGTAAAAGCTCGGCGAAAAGCGTGCGATTGGCTGCTAAATCAACCCTCAATACATGAAGCTCAAGCTCCCAACACTCCTCATATGCTTTATATTCTTTTTTTATTTTATTCATATTGCCAATACGCTGCCCGACCTACTATCTGGTTACTTAAGGCCGCCATGGTTGCCCACCGACTTGCGTCGGGCATATTTAACGCTATCTGAAATTTTACTTGGCTTTCTTTTTTGCCTAAGTATTTATCTCATACTGTGCTATTTCTATCCTGGAAAAAAGCTACTGCAGATCATCCTTTTACTCCCTGTCGCTTTGGCTGTTTGCTTCTTTTTAAACTTCTTTACCGAGCAGTTTATTGAGCAGCAGGTGTATCGCTTAACCTTTTACTTTCCTAATCATTTGTTCTTCTTTTCTTCCTATACCTTGTTCGGTGCGATTTTTTATTTTATCCGGTATACTTATGACAAGGAAATAAAAGAAAAAGATTTACTGATACAAACCCGCCAAACAGAATTGTCCTTTCTTCGATCGCAACTAAATCCACATTTTCTATTCAATGCATTGAACAATATATACTCGCTGGTTTACCATCATTCGGATAAAGCCTTACCAGCAATTGCAGGATTATCAGAATTGCTCAGATATTCACTATACCATGCAAATGACCTCGTATTGCTTAAGGATGAAATAACTTACATTAGTAAATTCATTGAGGTGCAACAGCTACGTTACACAGATCCTAAAAACATTTCATTCAGTGTAACAGGCGATATTGCCAATGTATTTATCCCACCTTTGCTGTTTATTTCATTTATTGAAAATGCATTCAAACATGCAGCATTAACCAATACTGAAAATGCGATTTCGGTAGAAATTGAGTGCAACCAAAACGAAGTAGTTTTCTCTTGTGTAAATACAATAGGCGACGATAAAAAGGGATCAAGCGGGGGAATTGGCTTAGAGAATATTAGAAAAAGGTTAATGCTGTTGTATCCTGATAAGCACCAACTCGAAATATGGAAATTAAACAACCAATTCTTCATCCGTTTATCAATTCATCATGGATTGTAAAATCAGGTGCCTGGTTGTTGACGATGAGCCCTGGGCGATGGAACTAATCTCCGATTACGTACTAAAAACACCTGAACTGGAACTTGTCTACAAAACCACTAGTCCTATACAAGCGTTATTAGTCGTGCAGCAAGGCGGTGTCGACCTGATCTTTGTAGACATACAAATGCCGGAACTGACAGGTATACAGTTAATGCAGGCTATTTGGAACAATTGCAAAATCATCATTACAACTGCTTACACCGAATATGCGATAGATGGATTTGAATATGATGTGGTAGACTACCTGTTGAAGCCGGTAACCTACGATCGATTTCTCACCGCTATTCAAAAGCTCCTGCGTATATCAGAAAATCGCCAAAGTGACGATGCGGTCCAAATGGGCTATATCTTAGTAAAAACTGACAATAGATTACAAAAAGTGAAGTTTTCTTCTATTCGTTATATAGAAGGCTTACGCGATTATATTGCTATTCATACATGGGCAGGCAAAATGCTCACCTTAGAAAACCTAAAAAACATGGAAGCAATGTTGCCTGCAGACAAATTTTTGCGCATACACAAATCCTACATTGTTAGTATAGATAAGATCACTGCGGTAAGTAAAGGCAAAGTAGTCATAGACGACGTTTTCCTTCCTATTGGTGACACCTATAAAAAATCATTTATGAGTGGGTTTGTAGATTTACGAAGGCGGACAGAAGACGATAGCTGATCGGAGCATTGTTCATTGTATTGTAAGGGAGTAGAAGTTGGTAATTAGACGGAGCTGACGTTTTCCAATTGCCACAACCTTATAAATACTTAAACGTTAGCGGGTATTGAAGAAGCACCCCAACACCGACAACAAATCCCTAACAAGAATTATAGCGATGGAAAGTAGCATTGAAAGGCCGAAATCAAATGGTCAGTGCGCAACCCCATTCGCTCAGACTTACTTTAACGGAACAAGAGTTGACCTGCATGTAGGTAGCCTAATTGAGGTTGGTTATAATTTTAACTATGGACAAAGGAAAAATGCAAAATATATTTTCTTAACAGCAACATTGGATGCTGCAATTTGAGGTGCCGAACTCGCATTTGGCGTTCCGGTTCAATGTCGTTTAGTTAAGTTGCTTGTCACTTGACTAGCTGAATAAAGCTCTGCAGTACAAGAGTGCGACCCACTAATAAATTGGGGGCACGGCGCAACGATGTTCGATAGCAATTCAGGAGTTGGGTCCAAAAGAAATTTCTTAACTAAACGACATTGATTTCTGATTTTATGCTTTACTCCGTGGTCACATCTTTTAGTAGTTGAACGTAAGTCATCTTCCGGTCCTGCCGCTAACAAACGCAAGAAATAGTCTTTTTCTGTCAAATTTTGGTCTGACGAAAATCTAGTTTTGATCAGGACTAACACCTGAATGTCTAAAGCCAAAATAAAAAGTCTATTTTGCTTGTTTATCCTAATCAAATTATCGGGTGCTGTGCATTCGCAAATCGGGTAATCGGTTTTGGATTACGATGAAAACCGGATGTTTAACCTGGGCGGCGTCTACGACGGTTTGTTTAGAAAATGGCACAAAACGCGATCTGCCAGACCGGGTACTGCGCGACAGGAACCACCCTTCGGTGATCATATGGCGTATTGGAAATGAATTACCCGAGCACAGAGATACCAGCGCGGCACGTATAGCCCGCGAGCTTGCCCGTATTATCCACGATTTGGATACCACAAGGCTAATCACTAAAGGTAATAACGAACCCGGCCTTGGCAATAAGATTGTTGAATCGGGGATCAATCCCGTTTAGTTATGCTTATCACATACCGAAAAGGTGCGTATTGAGTCAACAGTACAAGAGTGCGACGCAAGGATGGTAGGCCAGTATACCGGTGTTTGGTCCAAAAAATTGCTTAACTAAACGACATTAAATCGGGGCTGTTGACCTGTTAGGCTACAATTACCCTAACGATAGATTGCCCACATAAAAAAAAACGTAATCGAGCATGAAAAAAATAGTTGGTTTATTTATCACTCTGGCAAGTCTTACAAGCTCAGCACAGCAATCGAAATTTGCAAACATTTATTCGTTCATCGAAAATACCGAGGTATTTGAAGTCAACCAGACTGAAGGTCACACGGTTTGTATTCCCTTTGAATCGGTTGGTGAAGCATTAAACCTTCGGGAATCGAAGTCAGGTAACGTGCTTTCGTTAAATGGAAAGTGGAAATTTCACTTTGCCAATACTCCGGAAGGTACACCCAACAACTTTTTTACATCGAATTTTAATGATCAGAAATGGTCTGAAATTACGGTTCCCTCCAATTGGGAAATGCAGGGTTTCGGCGATGCTTTTTTTCGAAATGTTGCACATCCGTTTCGCTCCAATCCGCCCCTTGTGCCTCGCGAATACAACCCCACTGGCTCGTATCGAAAAACATTTAACCTACCGGCTAATTGGAAAAGCAAACGCGTTTTTTTGCGCATGGAAAAAACTGCTTCGGCATCGTTTGTCTGGATCAACGGACAGGAAGTTGGCTACAACGAAGGTGCGCAGGAGCCTGCTGAATATGATGTTACCAGTTTCCTGAAACCAGGAAAAAATACCATTGCCGTAAACGTAATTAAATATTCAGATGGTGTGTATCTCGAGAGCCAGGACTATTGGCGCCTGGCTGGTATTTTCGATGATGTTTGGCTGTATGCAAAATCGGATGTTCATATCTTCGACTGGCAGGCCACTACCGACCTGGACAAAAACTATGAAAACGCGAAATTAAATGTGCAGATTACGGTGAATAATCAATCGAAAACCGCTAAACAGAACTACAAAGTTCGGGCTTCGCTGTTTAGTTCAGACAATGCGTTGGTTAAGAATTTTATTTCTGATGCAGTTCAAATTAAGGCTGATAACAAGCAAATCATTAATATTTCATCAGATGTATTAAATCCTAAAAAGTGGACCGCTGAAACGCCGAATCTTTACCGGTTAACGTTGGAATTAATCAACAAGGAAGGTAAAACTGAAGAGGTAATCGCCGGTCGCATTGGCTTTAAAGAAACTGAAATTCGTCATCAGGTTTTCTATCTGAATGGAAAAGCCATAAAACTCAACGGCATCAATACGCACATGCAACATCCCGATTTAGGGCACACCATGGACGAAGCAACCATCCGGAAAGACCTTGAAATACTTAAACAATATAATATAAACTGTATACGCATATCCCACTATCCGCCGGTACCACGCTATTTGGAATTGGCGGACGAGTATGGGTTTTATATTATCGATGAAACCGGTGATGAAGCTCATGCAACTGAATATTTGTCCAACAGGGATGAGTGGGAGGCCATGTATCGTGAACGTGTTCGGAGAATGGTGCTTCGCGATCGTAATCATGCGAGCATTTTGTTTTGGAGCGCCGGAAACGAAAGTGGCGAAGGAAAAAATATTTGTGCAGTGATTGAAGAGGGAAGGAAATACGATACTACCCGCTCCTGGATGTATGGTGGAAATGCTTTTGCGCAGCGTTGCGAAGAGATTATCGGCCCACGTTACCCAACCCCTTTTGACCTCAAAAACCAGGTAGCGCTGGTTCCTGAAAGTGTTGACAGTCGTCCATCATTCCTGGACGAATACCTTTCGGTGGCCGGAAATGCCGGTGGAGGACTGGACGAATATTGGGATGTGATTTACCAGTATCCACGCATCATGGGCGGAGCTATCTGGGATTTCGTGAGTCCGGGATTGCGCGAGCCGGTTCGCAAATTGGCAGACTCTTCACCAAACAATGTAGCAACTTACATCATGGGACGCGCCAAACTGGTGGCCGGCCACGATGGAAAAGGTATTGATCTGAATGGTCACGATCAGTGGGTGGAAGTTTATCAGGATAGAAATATCGAAATGTCCGGTAATGAACTAGCGGTTTCATTTTGGGTATTTCCACGCGATTTAATGAAAATGGGTGGCACACTGCTCACGAAAGGCAACAATCAATTTGGTTTGCAGCAGGTAGGTGACAGCTCGCTGGATTTCTATATTTATACTAATAGAAAAACAGTTGTCCGTGGTGCATTACCTCAAAATTGGACACAGAACTGGCACCATGTGGCAGGCATCTACGACGGGAAGTCGATATCAATATATATAGATAGCAAAAAGGTGGCTGAATCTCCTGTCACCGGGAAGATTACGAATTTCCCTTTTCCCATTAACGTAGGCAAGAATGTCGAGACACATGGGCAGCACACCTCGGTTTATTTGTGCGATGCCATTATCGACCAGGTGGGTATTTTCCCAAAATCGATTCAAGTCAATGACTTATTTGCAGCAAAACCAGACTTAAAAAGTCGTGCAGCTTTGTGGCTCGATTTTGAACAGGAGCAAAAACAAGGCGAGTTTTTCAGCTATGGAATTGGCGCACGTACCTATGGAAGTATTTCGCCCGATCGGGTTCCGGAGCCGGAAATGTACCAGATGAAAAAGTCGGCTCAGCCCGTTTCTGTAAAGTGGAGCGATTCCGAAAAAATGGAAATTGAAGTGCAGAACCGAAACTTTTTTACCAATACGAATGCCTTTGAAGCACGTTGGAACCTGGAGGAAAACGGGATAACGATAGCTTCCGGAAAGTTGGAAGTCGATGTTGAACCGGAAGCAAAAAAAACCTACGTTCTTCCTATTCAAAAGCCTCAGCTAAAAGCTGGTGCAACCTATTTGGCCACGATTAGTTTTCATTCGAAAGAAGCGACACAATTGGTGCCGAAGGGTTTTGAACTGTGTTGGGATCAATTGGAATTGCCATGGATTGTACCTGCCGGGGAAAAATTGGTACAGCCTCAGACCAATCCTTTAAAAGTGACAGACAGTGAGCAACAGTTGGTTGTATCCGGAGTAAATTTCGATTATGCGTTTAATAAAGCCGATGGACAATTGTACTCCATGAAATACATGGGTACAGAATTGCTAAAACAGGGAGCGCAGCTAAATGTTTGGCGTGCCCCTCTGGCGAACGAACAGGATGACTGGACCTTTCCTTCGGTAAACGTATTTCCTACAAGTCAGGGCTACGGAAGGATGGTTGCCGCTGCATGGTATTCCATCGGTATGGATAAAATGAAGTCAAAAGTTGAAACATTTCGGGTTGAAAATAAGGCTGGAAATACAATTGTCAGTATTCGTCAAATTGCTCTTTTTGGAAATTCAAACAGCGCCGGCTTTGAAAATGAGATGATTTATACCATTTCGCCTGACGGTGAAATTAGTTTGCAGCACACTATCAATCCGAATGGAAAGATGCCCATGTCGTTGCCACGTATCGGAACAAAATGGGTTTTCAATGACCAAATGCAAAATGTAGAATGGTTTGGCCGTGGGCCGCAGGAGAATTATCCAGACCGCAAAACCGGCTATCGGATCGGGCATTATCAGTCGACAGTCGATGCGATGTTTGTACCGTATTTGCTGCCTCAGGATTGTGGCTTGCGCACCGACAACCGTTATGTACGACTGACAAATGCTACAGGAGTTGGAATGGAGTTTTCGGCAACTGAACCCTTTAATTTCAATTGCTATAATTACAGCACTGAAAATCTGTCAAAGGCAAAATACACCTATCAGCTCATCAAATCGGATGGTGTAACATTCAATTTCGATTACCAAACTACAGGGGTAGGATGTACGGCAATTGGGGTGCTTGATAAATATCAAACTCTTCCCCAAACTATAAAGTTTACAAGTTCGATAAAACCTTTTAAAATCAATAAGTAAGCCTTATAATTTTTAAAGACTGAAGTATCAGTAATGTAAAAACTCAGTATAGAAGTAAAGCCAATAAACTTGTTGGTGTTAGGATTGCTACCCGGACTACTTTTCAGGTTCTCGCCGTGTTTTCGTGTTTAATCCTGGGTAAAGGGCAGGGACATGGCGCACCAATGAAGTAATGTACTATCATCACGCCGAGCCTATGGCCTAAACACAAAGTCCCGAACCAGACACGGCTGAGACTAATGAGCCCAGTCTTAAGCATTACATTTACCACATTGGTTTAGAGGTAAGCAGAAATCGTATCGTTAATAGAACTGCTGAGCATTGGGAGGCTATCTGGAGTGCCCATCGACGTGCCGGCCAGAAAGCAAACAGCGAATTGAAATAGGCACACTATGCTTGAGCGATTATTGATAATGTGTTTATAAAATTGTGCCTGGAGGTTAAGCGTTCAATTATAAATCCCTGTTTTACTTTCGTTATTAATTGGTGCTGACGTTTTCCAATTGCCACAACCTTATAAACACTTTACCGTTCGCGGGCATTGAAGAAATACCCCAACACCGACAACAAATTCCTAATAAGAATTATAGCTATGGAAAGTAACATTGAAAGCCCGAAATCAAATGGTCAGCGTGCAACCCCATTCGCTCAGACTTACTTTCACGGTACAAGAGTTGACCTGAAGGTGGGTAGCCTAATCGAGGTTGGTTTTAATTCCAACTATGGACAAAGGAAAAATGCAAAGTATATTTTTTTAACAGCAACACTGGATGCTGCAATTTGGGGTGCCGAACTCGCATTTGGCGAAGGCCGTGAAAGAATTTATGTTGTAGAGCCAACAGGGCCACTTGAAGATGACCCTGACTTAACAGATAAAAAATTTCCAGGTAATCCGACGAAATCGTACCGTTCAACCCATCCATTCAAGGTCGTTGCAGAAGTCATTAATTGGCAAGGGCATCCTATTGAACAAGTTCAGGTTATGAAAGACCACCTCAAACACCTTAACGAACAAGGTATCACTTCGTTAAACGATTAGGTTCTGATCATCAAGGGTGAGGGTTATCAACACAAGAAGACTGCTGTGAACACATAGGCAATCAGCGACAGAAGCGAACAACAACCGCTAACAGCGTGTTTATAAATGGTGGTTGGACGTTAAGCATCTTTCCATCGCTATTTTGGCGTTGTGTTTACGTAAGAATTAATTCTTAGAATTCCTACATCTTCATTATGACTTGAACGTTGTGCGTCACTTTACACAGCACCCTTTATGCTGAATGTATCCGAGAACAAATTGCCACATTGCGACGCGTTGTTGCAACATTCTTTAGCTCTGGGTATGCAGAAGAGGACATACTCAAAATGACCCGGCCAGATGTGTGCCGAATTACTGCTTACGAACGTGAGACACTAGCCTCGAAAGCATTCCATATCTGGACGATAAGTATTTAGAGTGTCAAAGGAAGAACCTATTCGACACAATGGTCCATGGTGCTTTGGAAGACTTTTGACATATTACCAATTACGAATAGCCTGACTTAGCCTTTCTGGACCCTGTTGACAAGTATTATCGCCGACTGAAAGTTGCTGCGTTGATTAAGCAAAGTGACCCAATAGAGATTTCAACTGCTTAGTTGGTTGCTGTTTGTGACTTTGGTTTCGTGTTTGGCCAACTGTTTAAACAGATAGATGATTTCGGTTGGTTGTATCCGGATCTTTATTTCACTAGATCATTGTTCATCATTAAAGTGGATTGGCGTTACAGTTTTGATTGGGCTTGAAGAAGTTTAGCGTATAAGGATGTGGACGATGGTTTCGAGGCAAAATTCATGTTCCTGTAAAAAAGCACAGCAAATCGAGTGACAAAACGCGAACGCACAAGATGCTATTTGTTAATCCGGCTTAAGAATAAGAGTTAGTAAATAAGTACTATAAATCTTTATAAATAATTTAAGCTAACGTAATACGGCCTTCCGCTACTTTGAAATATCCTTCCGTTGTGCGCACTTTAGTTTAAACAACTACTTTTTGATCATGAAATCTATTGTCCTGGTATTACTTACCTTTTTCTATTTAAAATTAAGTGGACAAAGTAAAATTTACTTTCAAAACAAAACTGGCAGGCCTATAATGATTCAAAAGAGAACCATCTTAGAAGTTGGCTCATATCCTTATACATTAGATACGAATGCACATGAGTTTCAAAACATACCTATGGAGGACGTAGGCCCGATGATTTTGGGGGTTGTCGTTGTTCCGCCTCAGGGTCCATATGGCTCACCCGATGGAGTCTACTTCTTGTTCAAGCCTAATGATACTTTACTCATCAATCTGAACAGGCAAAATAAGCCGCTCATTACCCATATCAGCTCATCAACTAGAACTAATGAACTGTCTTTTGCCCAGAAACACCACGACTTCGTAGCTACCACACCGTTATATGCTCTATATGGACAAAGTAACAATGCTCAACTATTCAAACAACTTTGGAGAAGTGCCGTTTTAAAAAGGAGGGATTACATATTAGATAGCCTTTATTGGCCTTATATAAATACGGCTGAAACCTTTTGCGTCAACAATTCAATAGACCCCATGATTGGGCGTCTATTTAAGAGCTTTTACCTTGGGAGCATGATTTCGGATAAGTTGTTTGGGGGTCGTAAGATCGATCCCACCTTGCAATCACAACTGGTTAAATTTTACCAGGACTCTCTCATAACATGGAGTGGTATGATGAATTGCATCGAGTGCGGGAATATACCAAGCTTCAATTTAGGTTTAAAAGAGGTCTTTAGGCTTCGCTTTCGCAATTTGAAAGTATATCCATTCATAGACACAATATCATTTTTGACCAGGGGATATGCTCGGGATTTTCTTTTGTCCAGCTTTGTCGTTGACAAAATGGAAGGACTTAAGCAGCCTGACAAGTTATTGGCTTATTATTATTCCCTCTGCAAAGATCCAATCTACAATCAAAAAGTAAAGAACAACTATATGTTGCGAAAAGGCGATGTGAGTTTGAAAGGGAGTGATATAGCGGTTTTAATGAAAGCAAATAAGTCCCAAATTGGCTTTAATCAGTTAGTCTCAAGTCTGAAAGGAAAAGTAGTATATGTTGATTTTTGGGCAAGCTGGTGTAAGCCATGTATAGAAGAAATGCGATTTTCTCATGCCCTGAAAGAAAGGTTGGCAAAGCAAAACATAGTGATGCTCTACATATCAGTAGACACGGATTTTAGTAGTTGGGTACAAGCAAGAGAAAAGTATAAGGTTAATGGCGAATATAGTGTAATACTTGTCAATCCTGAAAAGAGTGGGTTAACTAAGATGATAAATTTGGGACCAATTCCCAGGTATGTAATCCTAAACAAAATGGGAAAGATTGTTCGTTTCGATGCCACTCGACCTTCTGATGAAACCACTTACAACACGTTAATGCAAATGTCTAACGAATAGTGAACTGTTTACCACAGACTTAATGTTTTTCAAACATCGTCAAGTTTCAAACTAAAAGCATGACTTTACTCATTGGGATGCCGGGCATTTTTGAATGGATAATGATTATGGTTCTTGCTTTGGTGGTATATGGTGTTTACAGATTGATTAAAACATCTATTTAAATCATAGTGCTAAAAAATATGCTTCTTAGAAGCATTGTTTTTGCTTCTACGCAAACAATCAACATCAGTATATTCATTTCTTTAAGTTTAAGGAAGTTGCTATGATAGTTAACGTCTTGGTGTGGCAGTGGAAGACGGCTTACGACAGTGTGTTCATGCAATGCTGGCAGGACATTCCTTTACTACTTAACTCTATAAGGCTCCAGTTATGTGTGAGTTGTGGTAGCACAAATCCCACAACTTCATCTAGACTTTAAGCTTGTTTGTAATGCGATCCCCCAAATTTAACGTTGCGTAATTTGATACTGGATGAAGACCATCAGATTTGATAAAACCCAGTGTGGCGTGGAAGTTTTACTGCGTGTCGGTTTAGGCGATGAGGTTAAGGAAGCCTACTTAGATACGGATGTCTACAAGACCGACTACTTTGAAATCTTATTTTTTAGAACGGCCAGTGGCTACCTTGTATTAAACCATCGAAAGATCACCATTTCAAGCAACACCATAGTTTTTATTTCACCTTTTCAAAAACGCCGATGGAAATTAAGTCCTCACCAGTTTGACTTTACCTTTCTCATCTTCCAGGAAGACTTTCTCAACGACTTCTTTTCAGATAAGTTATTCACTTTCCGCTTATTATTCTTCTACCAGTTAGATATTTCGCTTAATATGGCGGTGACAGATGAGGATATTCAAAGGGCTTGCAGCATTCTTACTGAAATTAGCATCGAACTAAAGCAAACAAAACTGGACAGTGAGCATATTATCCGATCATTACTTTACTATTTACTGCTTAAGCTTAACCGGAACTATGCTTTAACAAACAAGCTGCCGTTGGAAAAACCAGAGAACAATTATGCCTATGAGTTTAAGAAGCTAATGGAGTTGCATATCAACCAGAAGCAACGGGTAAGTGAATATGCATCACTTTTAGGCATTAGCAGAATAACGTTGAATAAAGCTGTTCAAGCTCAGTTTGGCGCTACAGCCAGCCATTTGCTAAAGCAACGTCTGCTCTTTGAAATTAAAAACTTTCTTCTGCATTCTCAATTCACTGTTGCTGAAATAGCTAACAAACTCAACTTTTCCGAACCCAACCACCTGCTGCGGTTATTTAAAACACAAACCGGGCAGACGACTGCCGGGTTTCTGGCTAATTATCAAAATGGTAGCATTCAGTAATGCTTTGGTAGGCACTAAACAGTCTTGCACTTCGACCTTTGCCTTCATCTTATTAACGTAACAATTGAAAAACTATGGCAACAAGTGCAAGCATTCAGTTCATCAGAAATGCCACATTAATTCTCCACTACAACGGAAGAAAAATATTGGTAGACCCTATGTTCTCTCCCAAGGGGACGTTTGACCCAATTGCAGGAAAAGAACGTAACCCTATGGTAGAGTTGCCTATTTCTGTTGAAGAAATCATTAGAGACATTGACTCGGTGTTAGTGACACATACCCATCCCGACCATTTTGATCCAGTGGCGATGGAAGCATTAGACAAGTCTATCAGACTTTTTAATCAGCCAGCGGATAAAGATTACTTCAGCAACGCAAATTTCACCAATGCTGAAACGATAACCGATAACATTGTTTGGGATGGTATTACAATCTATAGGACTGGTGGTGAGCACGGCAGCGGTAAGGTTTTACAGCTGATGGGTACTGTTTCCGGCTTTGTACTGAATGCGAAAGACCAGCCGACCATTTACATTGTAGGGGACAGCGTTTGGATTAACGAAGTAGAGGAGTCAATACAGCATTTTAAACCAGATTATATTGTTACCAATTCAGGTGGGGCAGAAATGCCAGGCTTCGTAGGAACACTCATCATATTGAACGAAGAGCAAACAGTGACTTTAGTTTAAGCTAGTGGCAATGCCAAAGTATTAGCAACACACATGGGGGCGCTGGACCATTGCCTTACCACAAGAACTTCATTACGGAGAACAGCAGACGAAGCGAAAATTGCATCAGATAAGTTACTAATACCTGGAGACGGCGAAAAAATTACGCTAAATTGACGGACGCACTAGACACAACATTGCATTACTAAAATCCCGGCTGATAAACAATCATTCGGCATTTTGTTCTTTATTCAACATCTTCTAACTTACGCAAGCAAACGGGAAGCCAGTTCCGGCTGTTCGGCAATGCCTGAACGTAGGTAGCGATTTTAAATTCAAAGTGTGACACCGAAACAAACAGAGCGGCTTCGCACGAGGATTTTTAACACTAGAAGGACACTTGCCGGTGAAAAGCGCAAGTTTGGATGTCATGACGACAGCCGGGGCTTCGTTACCTGCCGACTAAGGACTTTGTTCAGCTTAAGGACTACAAAGGTGGACTGACCTACCTCCGATGGTTCAGCAAGAATTTTCCTGATGATATCGGTTTACCCGACTTTTTTCTTGAGTGGACAATTATTTTGTTCAAGTGTGGCAAGCGCAAAGAAGCAGTTACCAAAGCCTTTAGAACGTTTTGCGCCAACACGTACCTGTTTGACAAAGTTTTCGGCAGACCCATCACGCAAGTTGACAAATGGGAAAGCTCCAGCCTGGAAGGGCCTGACAACACAGCATATTTGGAGTACTCAAGTGGACAAGCTGAGCTTGCCGATTTTAGTGAATGGCTGAATAACCTTATTGCCACAGACGACTTCAAGAGCCGTTGTGACAAATACATTGACATTCACAGGCGGCTCAAGACGGAAAGTCATCGTGAGATACGCCATTACCTCATCATGCAGGCAAAACAGCTGGAAGAAACATTGTGACGAACAAAATACTACCAATATCGGTTTTGTGCTATGGCCATGGGACAAACAAGGTCGCAACTACATACCTTCCTATTTTTCATTCAGCTATAAGTTGCAATGAAACTTGTCTTTATTTTATCATTTTTCAAACGTAGTGTCATTTCTATCAACAACAATACATGAGTACAATGGAGCCATTAATTTCGTTACCGGGTGAGGGAGAAAAAATAGCGGCAAATGGAATAGAAATTTTCCTGAAAGCCAAATTGCAGCAGACCAATGGGCATTGGTCGATGATAGAATACCTGCTGCCTCCTTTTCTTCCCGGCCCGCCGCCGCATTACCACAAAAAAACACAAGAAATGTTTTACGTTCTTGAGGGAACGCTCCAATTTGTTCTGGATGGAAAAACAATTGACGCTCCTTCCGGCACTTTGGTCGTCGTTCCCGAAGGCTCGGTACATACGTTTAAAAACATTGCTACTGATAAGGTTAAGTTCCAGGTTTGGTTCAGTCCTGGCGGACTGGAGCAATATTTTCTTGATGTTCAGGAATTAATCAACAATGAACCTTCCTGGCCGCCTGCTGATATGGGCAAGTTGTTTTCTTTGATGGCCCAGCATGATACTTATCCAGCCGATCAATAACAAAAGAGTTGCTTAAACTTAGTGCACAAACCAGGCTTGCCGATTGGGATTCACCAGCCTACGCCAAGCCCGATCGTTAGGCCATGTTTCTTCAACGTCAATACATGAGAAAGCATAAACTAGCATAGGGCTTCTTGAAAATGGAGACCGAGTCAGCATACTTAATAGTATTTCATGTAATCTGCACTGTTATTTTCCTGGTCTTTCTGTTCACGCTTAGGAGATTGCGGAAGCCAGAAACCGGTATGATTATACTTTTCGTAGTATACATGACTTCGCTAATTTTTACGCTTTTGAGCGTTTCTCTTGCCAGGGAGGCGCTTGCCTTTGTTTTATTTTGTGTTTACTTAGGAATCATAATGATAGTATTAGGGTTAATTACGTTAATCGTCCAGGTCTGCTCAAAAAGAACCATCGCTTAACAGTGTGTTCATGCAACTCTGGCTAAAATATTGCCTAAACTTTTGATCTTTGTCGAACAGCAGTCGTGTGCAAGCTTAACTAACACGGAAACCAGCACAGCGTGACAGCATGAACACATTAAGGTATGCTTACAAAAAAAGAGACCTTTTAAGCAATCATCGTCTTTGATTCGATCACTATTAAACCAATTGACATGATTAACTATGGTCTTTTAGGTTTGCTTATGGGACTTTCTTCATGCGGCATATATCGTCAAAATGTGGTTAATGCTCCTTTACTGCAACAGAAAGGCCATACCCAAATCAGCGGTCATAACAGTTTTAGCGGACTGGAGGTACAAGCGGCTTATGCACTCACCAAAAAACTTGCGGTTTTGGCTAACTACGGTGATATGGGCACTAAAATAGAAAATAGCAATAATAATTACTTCAATAAGCATTCGTTTAAAGAATTCGGGGCCGGCCTTTATCAAAAAAGAGAAACAGGTAGGATACGGGAAGCGTTTCTTATGGTCGGAAAAGGAACATCTGAACGTACCAGAATAAGGCCAGATAGTACAGGTAAATCACTGTCCGGGAAAGCCAGCTATAACCGCTTTGCTCTTCAGGCAGACTTTGGGAATACAAAAAAGAAACTTGAACATGCCTTATCTCCTCGATTATTAGGTGTGCACTATTCTAACATCGTTGATAACACAAGATCTGACTATAAAGACTTAAGTAATTTTCATATCTATGCAGAAGGAGCTGTAACTCTCCGCTATAATCTTCTTAATTTTCTACAGATTACAGGGCAGTTTTGTGCAACACTTCCGCTAATACGATCAGGAGGAGGATATAACTACTATTATGATTTTTCTCCGTTTAATTTAGGTATAGGTTTACTCTTCAACATAAACTTATCTAAACCAGTAAATTAAAAGGGATCTGTACAATGACATCAGCTAACAGTGTTTATAAAATCGTAGCTGGGGCAGGAAAGCAGCTCACCGGCTTCCGGAAAATTTAAGATAACTTTTCTAACATTGACTGATCTCGTATCTGGGGATTTCGAATCCGGCTTGTACATGACTACTTCGGAATAGACTAGTTAATCTTCTGGATGATGAAGACAATCTTTCTACTGACCTTATCGCCGGATGGAACAATCTTCGATGATTGACCAACTGCCCATAACAGTGTTCATGCAATGCTGGCCGAAGAACCTCCGCTGAACTGTTTATCCGACTAACGATGTTTGCAAACCTGGTTAACACAGATGCCGGCATCACATAAACCCTTCAACCCTTGCGGTCAGCATAGAAGAAGACAAACAATCAACAAATTACAGGTAATCTATTGGAAAATATCTTTTGGATAGGATATAGTAATGATGAAAGACCCGTTGCAATTGATAAGATTCGGCATGTGGTTTCCAGATACGGGGACATTGTCGATTTTCATATCTTTTCAGATATTTCCTTAAGTATGACTATAGAAATCGAGGAATACAAAATTGATTGCTTTTATGACGAACTAACACAAATCATAGGAGTTCAGAAGTCGGCATATCTGAAATCCAATCCTAAAAAGGAAAGAACTATTTATCTTAATATCACTTTCGCCAAAGGCACAGGAAACCTGGAAATTGGAGTACCTTCTGTTCCAGGTTGACGATTAATGAACATGGAAGTAAGATATGACTTACACCATAGTCTAAAAACATCACTTTCACAGCTTGGAAAAGCCATTTAAGAACAGGTGAAATGAACAACAAGAGAGTGCCCAACTGCTAAGATCGGTTTGGAAATATGGCGGGTAAAGTGTTATTATGAATTTATGTACAAGGCTTAACGTAGTATTCTTAAACTTCAGTCGCGGAAGTCCGCCACACGCCAGGTCTTATCTTTGTACCCCACCTCTAACGATACCACATTCGTAGCTCACTGCAGCCTTCTATGAACGCTCAGAGAATTTTGATAACCTGCCTTCGGTGCGGGAATGTTTTCTCAGGCGCTAATTTCAAGCTTATATCCTTTGCCGCGTATGACGACAATCCTGATGTTCGGATCAAATTCCAGCTTTTTTCTAAGTTTTGAAATGAACATGTCCAGGCTGCGCCCTACGATCACACCATCATCTTCCCATATCTCTTTTTGGAGCCGGGCGCGCTCTATAGCCTCGTTCGGAGAGGCCGCGAAAATGCGGAGTACACGGGTTTCAGTTCTGGTCAGGTCTATGCTCTCCCCATTTATCATGAGTTTACGACTCTCCGTGTCGAACGCCATCGACCCTAAAGTGAATACGCTTGTAGACGCCTGCGAGAACGGGGTAGGATGATCCTCGGGTGCATCAGACTGATTTCCGGGAACAACACCAGGGGGTTTAGGAGACCGCAAAAGAATAAATCCAATCAAAGCTAAAGCTGCAAGCCCGCCCAAAAGATATCCATTCTTTGCTGTAATCATTCCTTTAGGGCCGAATTTGAGATTAATCATGTAACACCCTACGGGCTGCCTTCTTCCTATACAGGCTACAATATTATCTTTCTTGTTTTTTGATATAGCAAAGCCATAGGCTATACTATGATTGGCACAGTTAACTACGTTGACCACATAATCGCTCCCGAGCGGGTCTTTGGCTAACAAACGCTTCGTGGTATTCACCAGGGCTTCGGGTTGAAAAGTAAATGCATTCTCAAAACTGATCTGGTATTCATTTTCGGCGATTTTTTTTACTGGCAGTACCCGCGACGTACTGTCGCCCGACTGAAGGAGTATTTCATGTCCGATCCGGCGAAGCAAAATTTCCCTTCTGGCAAAGTTAAAGTCATCATTACCCGTCATGCTGAAAGCCACGCCGATTATGGAGATAAACAATAGCATGAACAATCCGCCCAGGTGTTTTCGTTTGTCTGCCCACACATTTCTTCTAACAAGCATGCTATCAAGAGTTTATTTACAAAGTTTACACTATTAATTACAATCCAGGTTCCTCCGTCTGAACACCATCAGCGTATTTTTATGGCCCAACTTCAAGGAGACGGGTAAGATGGCTGCTTTAAACGGGTTTGATCCAGTAAGAAATTAGTCTTTGTTAATTAAAACTACAAAATATATGAAAACAGTTTTTTATGCGCTGATCCTGCCGCTGGTTGTGGTAAGCGGACTGGTATTTGCCAATCGCGAAATCAAAGATAAAATGGCTGAAAAACCAATACCAAAGCCACTCTCTGCTGCTGAAAGGGAGGCCGCAATGAAACAATGGGAGGCTACACCTGATGGTATAAAGTTTAAACAATGGGAAGTGTCTCCCGCAGGTAAGAAAGTGTATGCCGCTGAAGCCAAAATCAGGAAGCAGATAAGTGCTTTTACCAATATGGAGGCTGTTGTAACCAATCTTTCTCTTCCACCGGGCTCACGATTAGGTTTTGGCGTGATGGTCAGGATTAATGGTGAGGACTATATTCTCAGTTTTGGGTCGGGTAATAACAGTGACTTTCGGAAATTGCAAACCCTGAAAGTGGCCGACAAAATAATTCTAAGGAGTCATAATGTATCGCATGCGCCCAAGTATGCATATCCAATACTAGCAGGCGACTACGTAGAACGAGATGGTAAAATAATTTATAAGCGTGCTCCTCGTAAAGGCGGCTGCTGAGCGAAGTTGTCGAAAGACCGTTGCGGAATTTAAAGGTAAAAAGAGCCAGAAATGACTTTTCTGGAAACTTCCGCGGTGAAACTTTCCTCGTTAACTTACCCGATAGCAGAAGATAGATGAAAAAACCAGCAAGGTTATTTCACCTGTACTTGTTCGTTTGTTTTACACACCTTCTGTGAACAAAGCCAAACCAACTCACCAGAATATTAAGTCCGGAAAAAATGGATACTCCTGGTCGCAACGCAAACAGCTGGCTACCTCAAAGGTGCCTATAAGTATGGTTCGGAATGTAAAACAAGAGAGAAAAGGAAACTTTTTGATTGTGTATTTGGTTCGGAACCGGAGGTAGTAAGCCGGTACGATGGGGTATTTTTCTAAAATCTAACAACAAAAGACAGACTTTCCATTAAAGATATCAATACAATCATGGAAGACAAGACCGGGAACATGTGTAATGTTTCATCCAAGATAAAGAAGGAAACATCCGGAGTACCGGTGAAGTAAGTCCAAAGGTCCGGTCACTTTAAGAGTATGATGTGTATTCCTGGACAATGAAATGCCGACTGCAACAGAAATTAAGTTGGGGGGGAAGAGTAGGTTTTTTGGGGATGTTGGGAGCGAGCGATGGAAGTATTTGGTTTGGATCCGGAGGCGGGATGCATAGTTTTGATAGGGTGACCATCGCTGACTTTGGAAGTGCGAGATAACAAACAGATTAACAGTAACTAGTCCTGACAGAAGTGAAACAGCGGGGTACCACATGGGGTTTGCAGCTATGCTGGCTGATAAATATATACTCATCTCGGTGTTCGATATTCAGCAGCGGTTCCAGCTTCCGTCTTTCCAGTCGATTTTGTGCTTACCTTCAACATTAGTCATGCTTTTGGGCTTCAGTTCCGGGCTGGACCCTATTATGCCAGCACAGCAGCAAGCCTTGTTCGCGGGTGGCATTTTTAAACCAGGCATTTCAACATCTATTCACATTACCGGAGTTTTCGTCATTGATATGAAGCATTTCCTAGTACTCTTTCTATTTATTACATCACAGGTAATAGCACAAACACCAAAATTATACAATCATACTTCGAATGATGTGCATGTAATACATTCCGAGGTGTTAAATCAGGACCGCCGGATATACATTCATGTTCCAAAACTCGATTCGGCGGATATAAACAAGGCATTGTCCGTAATGTATCTCTTAGATGGGGAGAATCACTTTCACATTCTTTCTGCATATATAGAGTACTTAAGGCATTGGCAGGTTATCCCTCCGATAATAGTAGTAGGCATTGTTAGTGTGGACCGTGTAAAAGACCTTACACCTACTAATAGCTTAATTGACTTTGACGGTAAAGATGATTCTAAGTATAAGACATCAGGCGGCAATGAGCAGTTTCTTACCTTTATTCACCAGGAATTGATGCCTTACATGGAGGCTAATTACAAAACGAGTCCTTTCAAAATATTTGCCGGACATTCGTTTGGTGGTCTTACAGCCATTAACTGCATGCTTACGCGCCCAGATATGTTTGATGTTTATATTGCAATAAGCCCCTCACTATGGTTTGGCAATAAATATATTTTACGATTGGCGGAACAAAGGTTACCAGGGTTAAGAATGAGTAATAAAAAGTTCTTTTACAGTGTAGGAAATGAAGGAGGTGCTTTTCGAGGCGATTTGTTGAAATTCGATAAGCTGTTAAACCATGCTAGATTGAAAACAATTGAACACAAGTATAAATATTATCCTTCTGAAGACCACATGACAGAACCAATTCCTGCATATTACGATGCACTACGATTTGTTTACAAGGATTGGAAATACGATAAAGCAAAATGACATCATTGTGAAAAATGTGAATTCGAAAACTGAAACAAAACTCCCACCAACATGGTGTTTGCGTTTGGCCGGCGAGCGTAAATTGTTTAGTGAGGCAAGAGCGACAAAATTATGCTGAAATATATCTAAATATCAATTCAGCTGACAATTGGATTGAACTTCGAGTAAGATAAGAATACCCGCCGATTGTGCTACGTGTCCTTCTCTGGTAAGATGTCGATAACATGGTTCTACTTATGTCTGCCAATGAATAAAGCCTTTTTTTGTAAACAATACATCTTTTTGTCCGGGGCAGGATATTCAATAAGTCGCCAACCGATCGCGAAGCTCCCGAACCCTGTTAGGTAATTCTTCCTTTGCAACCTGATTTGAAACGGGAAAAACAAAAATACCATTTAAAAACATGGAATGGTTTTTTGTCGAGATAAACTTAAAATGTAGATGATGAGAATAGTTTACTTTTTCCTGCTTTCTTTACTCTTTTTTGTTGCTTGTTCTCCAGTTCGGAAGGCTACTGTTCATGGAAGAATAGCTTTAACGAATGTTGCAATAGTTGATGTAATAAATGGCAGCCTCTATCCAAATCAAACTGTAGTCGTTGGTGGCAATCAAATAATTGAAATTGGAAGGGCTTCGAACACGAGAATTGAAGCGGGTACATCTATTATTAATGCTCGCGGTAAGTACCTTCTGCCGGGTCTGTGGGATATGCATGTGCATCTCGAATTGGCCACAAAGGAATCGCTTCCCCTCTTCATTGCTTACGGAGTTACTGGTGTCAGAGACATGGGTGCAAATTCCTTTGATTCGATAAAGCAATGGCGAAATGAAATTGAACAAGGCACACAAACGGGTCCGCACATTATTGCTTCTGGTCCAATTATCGACGGCCCTTTTTTCACCAATGAACTGCGTGTCACTGTTAATACGCCATCAGAAGCACGGAACGCCGTTGATTCTTTAGTAGGTCTGGGTGTAGACTTTATCAAGGTGCATCAACAAATTTCAAAAGACGCTTACCTGGCCCTGGCCGACCAAGCTGCAAAACGTAAAATTTCGTTCGTCGGACATAAGCCCGCTGCCCTAAGTACACAAGAACTTATCAAAGCTGGGCAAAGCAGCATCGAGCATCTATTGAGTACACCTGATTTGAACGATACAACTATTGCTCTGTTACAAGATGCCAACGTATATTTTACCCCTAATCTATTGATAATAGATAAGATTGCTCGTTATAATGACTCTTCGCTACGCAATGACAAGCGCTTAAACCACTTATCAACTATATTAAAGCAGCATTGGCAAAAGCAAACAGAAGCCTGGGGAGATAATGTTAGCAGCACGATTGCATACATGCAAAGCCTTTTGCCGGTTATGCTACAACGAACTTCGACACTGCAAAGTGCAGGCGTTCTCTTGTTGGCAGGAACTGACATCGGTATTCCTTATGCCTATCCGGGAAGTAGCCTACATGAAGAATTGGAGATACTCGTGCAGGGGGGACTTACTCCCCTTCAGGCCTTACAAACAGCAACCATTAATCCGGCAAGATTCTTCAAAAAGGAAAATGAAATGGGTTCTATAAAGAAGGGTAAGCGGGCCGACTTAGTATTACTGAACGCCAACCCTTTAGAAAATATTACAAATACAACAAATATCAATATGGTATTTTCTAATGGGAAAGTCTTCGACAGAACAAGCCTTGATGCACTCGTAAGGTAAATTAAAAAGGTGTTTTTTAAAAAAGTTTCTACGTAGCCGGCAGGGGTCCATGTAATCAAACTGTTTAATGCGGCAGAGAAAACCTGTATTGATCATACTACCATAGAAAAAGCATCAACGGTAATACAAATAAGTTGTATGCCGTTGATGCCACATTATTAAGCAGGTCTGAATTAATGATACAATGTTGTTTAATTAAGAGAAATCTTTGGTGACCAGCTGTGGTAATTTTATTTGCCATCGTTGTGTCACTCCCTTGTACCGCATCCCTTTATTCACCAATTTCTGCTACTCACCTTAAGTAAACGACATTGATTAATAATAGATCATCTAAGGCAACAAAACCCTGTCAATCAGATGCACAACGCCATTGGAAGCCATCACATCTGTTGCAAGAATATTCGAAGCTGTTGTATTCGAAGTTCCCTTGATGGTCGCGCCTGTTGCAGACAAATTTATGGTGGTATTGCCGCCTGCAAACATTGGGAGGGAGCCATTTGACAAATCAGAAGAAAATGCCCTTCCACCTCTCAGATGATAAGATAAAACAGCCGTCAGGGTAGCAATAGGTATCTGGCTGATGTTACTAGCCCCAAGCGTGGGAAGCAAATCTCTGAACGCTTTATTGGTGGGTGCAAATACCGTAAGCACATTAGTATTTACTAAGGTAACAAGTGCCGGAGAAGCCGCGCCAGCTCTTACAACTGCATTTACCAATGAGTCAAGCCCGTTATCACCACCAAGATTTGCCTGGGCTGTAGCAACTATGTTTCCTGCCGGCTTATTTAATGCTTTAGCAAGCACGTGTATCACACCATTAGATGCCGCTACATCTGCCGTTACCACTTTAACACCATTTACATATACACCGTTGGCATTCCTTGTTACAAAAATCGAATCGGCAGGGGAGTTGGCAGTAGAAATTTTTGCATTCGGTCCGGCAGGTACATCAGCTGCCAGAACTCTTGAGGGAAGGGTATGATACAGCAACAATCTTTGTAATTGATCAGCACTTAAAGCATCAATGCTAGCCGAGGTGATACCTGCGGCCGAAAATGCAGCGTCGTCAGGGGCAAACACAGTAAAAGGACCTGTGCCTGATAAGGTACCATTAAGCCCTGCTTTAATTACTGCTTTCTCCAGCACGGTAAAGTTGGCTCCATCTACTACTTTCCCGGTAATAGTATTATCTGCGGGTGTAGTATTGTCGTCATCTTTGTTACAGGATACAATTGATAGCCCAATGAATGTACTAATAACAGTTGTTGCACAAAGCGTAAATAGTCTTGATTTCATGTTCTGATCTTTTAGTTATGAAATGAAATGTTTGGCTACTATTAACCGATCAAGGTGAAAAAAAGTTTATGGTTGTTTGTATTATTTTTTCCATTTCGCCTAAGAAACGGATTTGTATAATCATTTGTTCGGACCATTATAAATGAGGTTAAACAAAGGAGGTCAATGAAGCTAAGTCGTTTCAAAGCCTGCTAACAACATCTGCCCGGCGCTATCCGGCACCAGAACACCTGGGCTGTGGCACGTAAATCAACATCAATGTTAAACAAAATGGCAAAGCGGATATGGTGTAGGAGTAACAGTTTCGAAAGGCGTGGAAGGCAGAGACAGGAAAATCAAGTAACAGAAGTTGTAATGCCCTTCTGAGCAAGGTTTATGTGCAAGGGGATAAAAACAGCAAGTACTATTGTATTTTAAAGCGTGTGCCTCAACGTGCAATATTCAATGATAGAGCGCTTTCTCTCTTTGTTGCAAATTGAACTTACACTAACAAATGGGCCTAACTTAATAATTGCGTTTTGGTGGTATGCAATGCTTCAAGTACTTATTGATGCAATCTCTGCAATTGTTTTATCCTTTTTACCAAGGCATTTTTTGTTTAACATAAATAAGAAAGTTATGAAAGGTTACCTGTTCTCCATTGTATTTGCGCTGCTATTCTTCTCCTGCTCAGCACAGACACGAGTTTTTGTTGGAAGTACCCCACCTCATGATATCGTAAGGAGTTTTCTGCATATATCTTTAACCGATTCTATTGATTTTATTCGGTGGAACCTGGGAGTGGATCAGCAGAAATTTAAACTACAGTGCCACTATGGTTTGGCAGCTCCGGGAATACCTGGTTTCTCAAATGAACAACGTGTTACGTTCGAAGGAGGCCTAACAAAATCAGGCAATTACTACTATCTAAAACATCAAGGCAAGCCCCTCTCGATATTGGGGGTGAATGCAAACGTGCTGCATCTTCTTGATCAAGACAACTCAATGCTTGCTGGAAATGGCGGATACAGTTGTGCCTTAAATAGTACGAGTCCCGTTCAAACAGATGCAATCAACGTTCCATCCAGCTATACAGTTATTGAAAACCCGCTTGTTTATGAGGGAAGAACCCCTTGTGGTGACTTGCCAAAAATCCTTGGCATAAATACCAGCGAGGCTTGCAACAAGATGAAATGGTACTTTCTTTCATATTCCGATTCTCTTACAAACAAGCCATCTTACTTTCTCATGGGTGGGTTTGGTTACAGAAAGGAAACAATGGCCAGAGGTAAATGGCAAATTGTAAAAGACAAAGAAGGAAGGATTATCTATCAATTGGATAATGATAGTTGGGCTCATTCTCTTAATCTGCTCAACGGTAATAACAACATCCTTTTTTTCATCGATACCACTGGGCACTTATTGGTAGGAAACGAAGATTTCAGTTATACGCTAAATAGAAGAAAAAGTGCGTATTCAGGAAGACACCCATAATTATCGATTAAGTAAGATCTATGGTGGTATGTTTAAAAAGCGCCGAACGACGCAGCGGGTTTAGGAGATTTATGCCGGCAAAATTTATTCAACCTTTTAGTCGCTTATCACCTCATGCGTAAAGTTGAAGTAGCGCCCCGCTAAACACCCGGGTTTCGCAGAGCTTAAATACGACAGACGGAACTGTATCGATTACAAAAGCTGAATAGTTTATCTTGTAGATATGACGAGCAAACAATTGCCACCAGTTTCATTATTGAAGACAGCCAGGCTGACGTTGAGGCAACTTAAAAGCAGTGATGATAAAGAAATCTTTGCGTTACGTTCAAACCGCAACGTAAACAAATATCTTAACAGGAAGCCAAGCGATTCAATGGATGATGCAAGGCATTTTATCACATCCATCCAGGAAAACATTCAAAACGCAAATTCCCTTTACTGGGCAATCACAATCATCGAGACGGACAAACTAATTGGAACAATTTGCTTATATAACTTTTCCGGGGATTATTCTAAAGTAGAAATTGGTTTTGAACTATTGCCTGACTTACAGGGAAAAGGACTAATGAAAGAAGCAATTGCAGAAGTACTGCACTTTGCCTTTCGATATGTCGGAGTAAATTCCATAGAAGCATATACTCACCCTGATAATGTACGTTCAATAAGCCTCCTCGAGAAATTAAATTTTAAACGGCATAGGGTCGATGACGAGACCTTTACAATATTTCGATTGACGGCGCGGTAAGGAAGCCAAACGATTAAGTAAGATGTATTTTCAAGTTGCGGCTGGATGTTAAGTCCTCAGGGACAATTGGCTTAGAGCGTTTGTGGTTAGTTAACCTTGACGTCTCTATCCGCCACCGGTTTAGAATAAGCATTGCATCAATCGTGGCGGGGTTACGCAAGTGCCTTTCCGGAGCTCCTTATCCTTTTGGCGCATTTCACCTTGTAAAACGTCGCATTTACACCGCTTGTTTTATCGGTTGAACACGGAATTTTGAGACTTAAGCTAATTCTTAATATAATGAGCAAAGTAATTTCATTCATGCACATATCCCTTGATGGTTTTGTCGCGGGGCCGCAAGGAGAGATGGACTGGATTGAAGCTGATGCGGAACTTTTTGATTATATCGGTAAACGGATTAAAAGAGGCAACACTGCATTGTACGGACGAGTTACCTTCGACATGATGCAGGCGTACTGGCTCGATGCAGGAGATAAGCCCACCAGGACAAGGTACGAGATTGAACATTCACAATGGTATAAGCAGGCGCACAAAGTGGTTATTTCAAACACAATGAAAGATAAAGATTTTACTAATACTACCATTATTGGCGATAACCTAACCGAAAACATAAATGAATTAAAAAGCCGGGTGGATGAAGAGATTCTACTTTTTGGTAGCCCCACGGCAACCCACTCACTTATTCAACAGGACCTGATTGACGGCTACTGGCTGTTTGTCAACCCGATTATTCTCGGGCGAGGCATTCCTTTGTTTGCAAATGTCACAGACAAAATCAGATTGAATCTGTTACCAACAACGTCCCGGTTTGCTGGTGGGGTAACTGAACTGAATTACAGCGTCGAAAAACAATACACCCAGATTGCTGACGGTTTTTCCAAAGGATAGAATTAAAAAGTAATCGAACACAAATATTACTATCAACATCTGTTCTTAAAAAAGGTAAACCATTTTAGAAGCCAGCGTTTGCCAATATCGCCATCCCTGGTAGCTATTCGTTTCTACGAACCGGGTTGTGTTAGGTAGACACGGGCTGACAATTGTAACTTAACTGAACGTCTAACCGGCAACCCGTGTAAACTGAGTATTGCAACAATTGACGTTTGTGCTTCCGCAATACGAACTAATTTAAGCGACTAAGTTCAATGCTCAACTTTGATCTATGATGAAAGATGTCAGACTAAGAATATTGCTTCAAAATCCGGCCGATGGAACAATGTATGGTTTACAGGAAGGCAAAGGTGCTGATTATAAAACCGTGCAGGCACAAATTGGAAGAGGCGAGGACTTAACCTTTGATTTTCTTGTTCAGTTAAAGCAAGCAAACGGCATGGTTCCTTCACTTGGTGGTCCGTTTGTGCAGGGAACGCCAACAAACCGTTTTGTTTACATCGACATAGGCACCTATGCAGGACAAGTTGGAGCACGATGGAGTGGCCGCCTGAAGGTGCCCCTTCCTGAAACCATTCTTCAAAATTCGTTTCCGGACGGCGGTCAGTACTGCTGGTCCTGCAACGTCCCCGGTAGCACCGCCGAGGGGAAGCCTCTTTTTGCAACTGTAAAACCTTTTGGCGGATGGTTTATGTGCAGGCTTCCCGACTGAGCGTCCACATAGCATTGTAAACCCCCACGCGGGCTTAGGGAATGATACCATGTTAAAAGCAACATGTATACTAGTTATATTAGTTTCCTTTCGGAAATCCAATTACCTGCGTAACTGCAATGTCCGACCTTAAGCCACATACTATGAGCCTCTTCAATGGTGTAGCATTATTTCGGTATCATTTATCTGCCAGGCAAGAAAACGCAAGCTTGAGACACTTGTTAACCGCTTGGGCGGTTTCTTCTTTCGGTATGACGGTTTCGTTTAGCAGTTGTAAGTTTCCAATAAAAGCAGCCCACGATAGCCCGGGCCGTTCGGGGTTATACTAAAACATAACAATTATGGTTTATCATATTCTAAACGGAGATTCGCTTGCTTATAGTTTTCCTGACACAGGAATTGCGGGAGACATAATCGTTGTTAGAGAAAGTTTGGTAGATGGAACCGTGAGAGGCGACAATCTCCGTGACTTTTGGCATTCGAGGGCTGAATACATGGAATTGACAGAAGAAGATTATCACAAAAAGGTTGTACAAGAATTTGAGAAAATATTGAATGCGTCGGACGACGCTGAATTCAACCTTTGGTTTGAATATGACTTATTCTGTCAGGTTAATATGTGGTTCGTTATTTCGTTAATAAATCGTTTATCAATAAAAAAGGAAGTTTATGCGGTATATACATCCCACTTAAATAGAACCAGTAAACAGTTCTGGAATGGTTTTGGACGAGCAAGTACAAGTGAGCTTAGATCATGTTTTGCCGGCAGAGTCCCTTTAGAACTTACTGATCTACGACTTGGGCAGGACTTATGGAAAGCTTATAAAGGAGCCGACCTTGAAGAATTGATTCGTCTTGCAGGGCATCGATCTTCTTCTTTTCCATATCTACCAGAAGTAATTGAAGCTCACGTCGAACGTTTTCCAAAAGACGGTACAAAAGGGAGGCCTGAAAGAGTTATAGAAGACATATTAAAAAATATCTCGGTGGACTTTCATCAGGTATTTAAAGAGTTTTGGCAAAGAGAGAGTATATATGGCTTCGGTGATGTTCAGTTGAAACATCTTTATGATAAAGTAATCCACCACCGCTGACATTAGTATCGGTCTGCTGTAAATATCCTACCGGCACATTACCCATTATAAAGGGTTTGCATTCAACTAACAACAGTTAAGCTTTAAACATTAATTGCAGAAATTCTTTCTCTATATGGATAAGCCAGTAATATTTATTCAGGGAGGAGGTGACGATGGTTATGAAGCCGACAAAGCGTTAGTAAACTCGCTACAGGCAAGTCTAGGGGACGATTACCGGATATACTATCCGGTGATACAGTCTAATGAGGAGTTGTCTGATTTTGGATGGCCCCTGCAAATCAACCAAACCGTTTTGAATACGAAAGGAGAACCTGTTATAGTTGGACATTCATTAGGTGCTTCGATGCTTCTAAAATATCTTTCAGAGAACGCCCTAGCTAAGAAGATCAAAGGCATTTTTCTTATTGCTACGCCATTTTGGAGTGGTAATGAAGATTGGAAAACAGGTTTGAAGTTGCAGGAAAATTTTTGCGACAAGCTACCCCACGACGTTCCGTTTTTCTTTTACCACTGCAAAGACGATGAAGTCACACCTCTTTCTCACCTGGAGTATTATAAGCAGAAAGTTACTCAAGCGACTTTTCGTGAGTTAGAAAATGGGGGACATCAATTCAACAATGACCTAACCCTTGTTGCTCAGGACATCAAGTCATTGAAGTAGTTTCGTTACGAAGTTAAAAGATGTAAAAAGCGAGCAATACAAGCACCGCTATCAGTGTTTGTGGAATTGGGCCATCACGCAATTATTCAGCTATTTGCTCTTCCTGTGACCTTAATCTGACCGCTTCCCCATACCTCGCTGATAGAAGTTTACCGTAGTACAATCCCTCCCGGACACCTTCTGTCCTTTAGAAGCTTTTATAGCACGTCTACCAAATATAACAGTCCACATCGTACGACATTTCGGAATTTGTGCTTGAATTGATCCAGAGGCCCAAATAAGACACTCCATTAACTCCAATCAATTTCAAAGATTACTGATTGGTCTGGATGGTCATAAAGCCCGTGAGTTAGCGACCACTTTCGAAATCTCCTTATAAACAGGTAAACTACGCTTAGCTTTTACCCGACAGGTATATTCTTTGAACTACGCAAGATGACGTCCCGCAAACGTTCCTGATTTTTATCACCCCAGTGCCCCAGAACTGAAATGACCGGTATCAACGTTTTACCAAACTCCGTTAAACTGTATTCAACTTTTGGCGGAACTTGTGGATAGATGATTTTTGAAACCAATTCGTGCTCTTCCAATTCCTTCAACTGTATATTCAAGACCCTTCGTGATGCATCAGCAATTTTTCGGTGCAATTCGCTTGGACGCTGGATCCCCTCATGGATAAACCACAATAAACGGATTTTCCATTTGCCGTAAAGCACTTCACCAATCAGGTCAAGCCCGCAATTCAGGTACAACGGGATCTTTCTTTCGTACATGATCCAAAAATAATTTAATGTGATAATCGTGCAATAGGGAATAATTTATCCCTATGCGAATCCTTGCTCCGTACTTGTACGTAATGCTGGTATGTATCAATTTTGACCTAAATGAATCGTACACATGGAACAAGATTATAAATTGTGCGGTGCCTGGTTGAACATTGGTGCGAACTATCGCAATGATGTTTGACCGGGCACTCGTGCCTTTAACTCACCAGCATCGCGTAACGAAGATGTCGCCTGCAACCGGATGAAATGGCACGGTGTCTAAGTGTGTGAAGATTGACGGCCGGGCACGAGCAAACAGAACTACAAAGACCGGTACATCTAACGCTTAGCTTCGATTATCTGAAGCAGCAAAAAGGAAATGATCTTCAAAGCCGACTTCACCATCCTAATAAAAGCCAGGCCGCACAAACTGCAAATACGTAACCCTATCAAGTTAGCGGCTTTGCTGATGCGATCTCCCTATGATTAAATTTACTGCTAACACGCTATTGATAAATTTAGGCTCAAGGTTACGCATTCGGCTATAATTTACTATTTTGCTTTTGGGGTTAATTGTAATGAGGGTATTCTAATACTACAACCTTATAGACACCATCTCGTTAGCGGCAAACCAGGGTGAAACTTTGCCGGGTAAGAACACGACACATGAACATACAGGAACAGTTTGCAAACAGGGTAGTTGAAGTGATCCGGCTGGATAAAAGCGTTGTTGGGCTTGCTGTTGCGGGTTCATGGTTGACAAGTGAAATAGATGCGTTTTCTGATCTTGACTTAGTTCTTGTTGCTAACGAAAGGATAAGTGATGACAAATACAAGATGTTGAATTACGCAAAGCGTTTCGGACACTTTCTCTCAGGCTTTACAGGCGAACATGTGGGGGAACCAAGGGTTTTGATTTGCCTTTACAAAGATCCCCTTTTGCATGTAGACATCAAGTTTGTAACGGTTGATGAGTTTCGCGAGCGTATTGAAACCCCTATTCTCCTGCTTGACAAGGAGGGACAGTTGAAGAGCATTCTGGAACAGACTGAGCCGAAGTTTCCCTACCCCGACTACCAGTGGATTGAAGACCGTTTCTGGATTTGGGTTCACTATGCCCTGCTTAAAATCGGCCGTGGCGAATACGTTGAAGCATTTGACTTTTTTGGTTTTTTGCGAATGGTTGTACTTGGACCCTTGTTGCACATTAAAAACGGGAACTTGCCGCGGGGTGTTCGCAAAGTGGAGACCCAATTACCTTTGAATGATTTTGCAGGATTAAAAGCAACACTGCCCACCTATTGTAAAAGCGGGTTGTTGGACAGCTTACAACATTCAGTAGGACTATACCGGGAATTGCGGGAGGCGCTTTTTCCGGCAACGATAATCTTGCAAACGGAGACAGAAGGAGCAGTAATGAACTATTTTGAACAAATCAGCAATTCTCCTTACGGAGAGCTTACGACTGAGGGCTGCTTGACATAAGCAGGGTAGGGGAACGAGGGCTAAAACGCGATAACCTGGGTTAACATGCATGTGACTCTAAGGGAATATTATCGCGCCACCTGGACAGGTTGATCGAAATAGTCTAACGAATTTAAGTCTTAAATAATTTTTGTTCGAAATGAACCTGGAAGTGATAATTGCGATCGGTTCGAGCGTGGCTACGCTGATACTTTTTTTGCCATCATTCATTAGAGACATCGTTTCGCCTATTTTGAATTACCATGAATTAAGAAAGTAACAATTTAAGTTGGTAGGACAATGGTATTCATCGTGGGAACCTAAAGCATTTAATGAATTACCCTGGGTTGATGAAACAGTAACCATCACTAAGAAAAAATTTGGAAGAATAGTTTTTAAAAACCAGCGCAATAACGAGGGATATAGCTTTACTTGTGTCGGAAAGGTTTACAATACCGGGAACTGCAAGTTCCTATATGGCTACTGGTTTTCAAACAGCACAGAGGATGATAAACAAGGCAGATTTTTGCTGACCATTAATTCAGCTGGTTATATGATGGGCAATTTTTTTGGTCCCAATACGCAGGGAGTAATGATGACCGGTGGTTGGATACTTGGACGCAATCCCTATCTTATCGAAAGTGCTAAGCTACTATATGGAAAAGGTTATCACAGTGAAAAAGATCTTCAAACGCTAATTGAAATTAAAAAACAACTGTATAGTAAACATAATCAGACTTCTTGAACAGGGCTTTAGTTCAAATTTACACGATCGAACTTAGAAGCTTTGTACCTTGATGTGTTTGTTGCCGAATTATTTTACCTGATTGATATTGTTTCAGAACAGTATTGTGCAATTTGACGGATGTTTGTTCAAAGTTGTACTGTTTTGCCAAGGGACAAAGTTTGATCATGAGGTTGCGCCATCCTCAAATTTTTGTCGCAGCACTTGCCTTTTAGCGGAAGTCGGGTGAGCTATAGAAGACAGTGCCTTGTTTTGAGAGAGCACCTGCAACACAGAATCTTGCTACGGTAATCATAGTTTGTATTAACTTATGGGAATAAAAGGGTGCAGCGAACCATCCAAATATCATTGCCACAGCTGCCATGCGGAGGTAGTTGTAGATTTCTACTTAAGGTATTTTCAACCGTAATTGTAGCGCCTAAAAATATGAGAGACCATGAACGCATTAGCAAAAAAAGGAAAGATGGGTACAATTCGAATCTTCGCCAGTGTATTGCTTATCTCTATCTACACCATTGTTTCGTACAACATATTAGTGGAACATGTAGAAACCAAAAAGCTGGTTCAGCAGGTGATTAGATTTTGCCTTACCCTTTTACTAATGTATTTTGTTTTCAGGGGTAAAAAATGGGCAGTTGTAATTTTTACTTTTCTATTTTTAGTCGGTTCTATCACAGCCTTATTATCCTTGTTTAGCAACGCACCCGGGGCAGGTAAAATCCCCTTAGTTGTTATGGTACTGATCTATGCCTTAGCGGTTTACCACCTAAACTTTTCAAAAAGCTTTAAAGAATATTTTAAATCCGTATCAACGTGACGATGCGCACCTGGTCTATATTATTTGTTGTCATTTGCATCCTGGTGACAATCGGCATTAATATTTACGAGCATAGGTCGAACCGGGATGACTCGCAATGACCTTTGTGATTGATGTCGATTAATCAGGGCCAGGAACAATTGCGCTCAATAGTATTACCCAAGGTACAAGAGTGCGACGCAAGGATGTTTAATAATGGAGCTGGAGCCTGGTCCATAAAAATCCTTTGACTAAGCGAAGTTGTAATGGATAGGACAAGATTACTGATACCTGTGTTCAAGGCTTTTCGTCGGGTTTGGTAGTTTACATGGAGCGCCTGGTTCTGCAGGTGGTGATTAGACCCATTGTTATTCCACATGCCTGCACTTGAGATCCTCATCTATTAGCATTCATTAAAACTTAGACACCAACAAAATTGTTAGACGAAGAATGATGATTGAAACCAGCAACCTACTGCTCATCTCATGCGACCCGGAAATACTAAGGTCTGCGATAGAAGGAAATTCCGCGCTTGCCAGAAAACTCGATGTAACCGTTCAAGACGATTGGACGGGGTTTGGTGTGGCTGCATTGCAGTATTCACTTGATAAAGTAACCGACAGCGAGGAGGAGCGTAATTGGTGGACCTATTTTCCAGTTCATAAGCAGGACAATACACTTATAGGTAGTGGCGGGTATAAAGGTAGGCCGACAACGGACGGGACAGTTGAACTCGGATATGAAATCGCGCCAAACTATCGTAATCGTGGACTTGCGACTGAAATGACAGCAGGGTTAATTGAGCATGCTTTTAAAGACGATCGGGTAAAGGCAATTATTGCACACACGCTTGCCCAGGATAACGCTTCAACAAAGGTTTTGCATAAATGTGGTTTCCAAAAGGTTGGCGAAATCAATGACCCGGATGATGGCTTGATTTGGAGGTGGGAACGGAAACGACAATAGGATAAAGCCCCTAGCCTTTAGTCCAGTTTTCATCGTAGGGTGGCTTGTGCGCAAACCTTGGCTTTCTACAGCTATCGCCGGTGGAGAATACAGGTTCGTTGCATTGAATACTAATAAACACGCAAGCTTTGCACTAGCCTGAGTACAGCATTAAATCTGGTATAGCGCCCTTCACAGTTGCCCCGGATGTTGGGTGGGCATCATTCCGCTTAAACCACCGGCGCAAAAACCCAAGGTTGGGAGTAAGCCCTTTGTTACCCTGGACCATGTAAAGCTTTAATGCAGCAATTCCAACCTGTTACTGCCGGCTCAAGCACATGGCGCTCATTCATATCCACCGCAAGCTAAGTACCATGTCCCCTGCGTCATCATCACACACTGGGGAGCCCTGCACGCAGGCAAGTCAAATAATCAATAGCTTTAGCATTCGACAAAGCACAATCAGCGTGAAACTTTACATCAAAAACATGGTTTGCCACCGTTGCAAGATGGTTGTAAGATCAGAATTGGAAAAGCTCAATTTGCACCCGGTTGATATCGCCCTTGGTGAAGTTGTGATAGAAGAAAAAGAACTGGATAAAGCACAGCAGCACGATCTGTCTGTTGCTTTAAGGGCTGTGGGTTTTGAGCTCATCGATGACCGGAGAAGCCTGATTATTGAACAGATCAAAACCTTCGTTATCGATACCATCCACTATAAAGACGAACAACCTAAAAAGAATTTCAGTGAACTTATCTCCCAACACCTGCACCACGATTATTCTTACCTCAGTAATCTCTTTTCTGAAGTAGAAGGCATTACTATAGAACAGTACATCATTAATCAAAGAATTGAGAAAGTTAAAGAATTGCTTGTGTACGACGAATTATCGCTATCCCGTATTGCTGTAGACCTGGGTTATAGCAGCACTGCCCATCTCTCGAACCAGTTCAAAAAGTTGACAGGCCTGACCCCCTCACAATTCAAACAACGTGGACTCCAAAGCAGGAAGTCACTGGATGAAATCGGAAGGCAAAAATGATGTAACTCTTATCCATAATTCTGTAACAGGACAGGCCTGTTGCAGTGGTAGTTTTGTGTTGTAAAAGCAAACCTATGACACATACATATCATATCACGGGCATGACCTGCGGTAGTTGCGTGGCAAAAGCAAAAAGCCAACTCCTGATGTTGGGAGATGTATCGGAAGCAGATGTACAGGTGACAGCACCGCAGGCAACCATCACGATGCAAAAACATATTCCTGTAACAACGCTCCAGGATGCGTTAAACAAAGCAGGCAACTACACCATTACAGAGGCGGACGGGGGGATGCACCATACCCTGCGTACAGAAGAGTCCGGCTCCTCGTTGGAAACGTATAAACCCGTCTTGTTGATTGGCGCCTATATAACCGGGGCTACATTGTTGATAGCGTTAGCCAGGAATGGCTTTGATTGGCACACCTGGATGCAGCATTTCATGGCAGGTTTCTTCCTGGTATTTTCTTTCTTTAAATTTCTGAACCTGAAAGGCTTTGCGGAAAGCTATTCGTCGTATGACCTTATTGCCAGGAGATGGTCTGGCTGGGGTTATGTGTATGCCTTTATCGAACTTGGCCTGGGTATCGCATTCCTGGTAAATTTCAACCCGGTTATAACAAATGCGGTGACCTTAGTGGTAATGGGGATTAGCATCGTAGGTGTACTACAAAGTGTACTTAACAAGAGAAAAATTCAATGTGCATGTTTAGGCGCGGTATTTAATCTGCCAATGAGCACAGTAACGGTTATCGAAGATGGTCTAATGATTTTAATGTCGGCTATAATGCTCTTAAGAGGGGTATAACTTGTTACCTTATATTAAAGTAGCATTTTCTGCTCAAATCAGGGAGCCGCACATATTATAGCAGCAAGGTAGGGGAAGGATGAAAGAAAAGATTTGCTGATGGTGACAACACCAGCGATATAAAAAACGCGACAAGTCAATACAGGAATTTAATTAGATTATTGTTCATGTTAAAATACTAATTATGAAAACGACTTTCTTACTTGCAGGTTTAACATGGGTTGTACTTGCTTGTAATACCAATTCAAATAACGGTACCGCTACTAATGATACGTCAGATCATGCGACGCATCATGAAGCAGGTACAGGTACAAAAGATCAAAATCAGGTTAACCCGGTTACCGCAACAATGACTAAGATGATGCATGAAATGCATGGTTCTAAACCGACGGGCAATAATGACATAGACTTTGCAGCTATGATGCTTGAACATCATAAAGGTGCCGTTGAAATGTCGAAAGTGCAATTGGATAAGGGCAACAATGCAGAACTCAAAACATTTGCTGAAAAGGTAATTGCGGACCAGAACAAAGAGATTGGATTTATGCAGGATTTCATGTCGAAGGCTCCGAAAGCTACGTCGCCAAACTCAGCTGCGTTTCAGAAAGCCTTAAGCCAATCTATGAGCGCAATGATGGCTGCTAATACAACCATTTACAATGACATTGATCGTGATTATGCCGCTCAAATGGTACCCCATCACCAAAGTGCCGTAGACATGGCGAAAGCTTATCTTGAATATGGTAAAGAAACAAGTTTGACCACCCTTTGCCAAAACATCATCAATTCTCAAACGAAAGAGATTAATTGGCTGAAAGGGTGGCTGGATAAGAACCAGAAATAAGGTTAAGCGTTAAGGAGCACAGACAACACGCGCGGCAAGTTGCAGAGAGCCTTACAAAAGCTTACTGCAATGCCTTAAGCGCCTGTAACCCGGCTCACGGTGACGCAAACTTGTTTAGACAGTTTCCCAAAGGATGCGCATCTTAAAAGAGAAAGATTTGAATGGGGATGGGACAATTTGCCTGGGAAAAACCTGAAAGCTGTTCTTGAAGGCTAACACAGCATATTGGTTTGAACCCTCAGCGTACCAGGTACAGTAGCTTGACTGTATGGTCGCTTGCAGCCCAGGCAACATGAGCCATCATCACCTTTCCTGCTTCGCCAAACTCCAAAAAAATACGGCATTCACCGCCCGGTACTATCCGTGCTGTAACCGATGTCTTTTAGTTAAGCAGTTGTTCTTGGATCAAGTCCCCATTTTATAATTGTAGATCGTTGCCCGCCCGGCTGCGCCAGTCGGACGGGCGCCTTGCCCCCAATCTATTGGTGAGTCGTACTCCCGTCCGAACGGCTTTGGCCGGGCGCCCGCCCGTATGAACTACGTTCGGGCGGAGGCTTGTACTGTTTACCATCACCGAGTAATAAACCAGCAAGGGACTAAACTAAACGACATCGGTGTTACAATGATCATTCAGCCCACACCAGCCTGGGGCGGGCCGGGACAACAAACAGCTATGAAGTTTTTGTTTTATCCTACATAATGCTATACCTTAATTGTAATTTGGAATGCTAGTGCCTGGGCATCGCATAACCCTGGCATCAGTCGTTTCTGCGGGTAGGTAGTCTGCCTCTTAAAAATATGATCAAGTATATGAAGCCCTGTTTGATTAGGTTTAGAATTCTTCTTTCAATCCTCCTTATCAGTTTCAATAGTCATGCATTTGTTGGTCTTTCTTCAAATCCACCTAGCCCGGGGAACGACTCAACCAATAGCATGATTATTTCTGCACCAGCAAAACCGAAAGTTGACCAAGCATCTTTTTCGGAATCGTTTGTCGATCGAATTAGCGCCAAACCAAAGCGCGCAAATAGAGGATCGATAATACTGGTGGTTGTACTTGCCATCCTGGTGTCGATAATGCTCGGCTTGGGTATATTCGTTTTTGCGTTTGGTGGTGCATCAGGTGCCCTTTTGGCTATTTTAGGCGTAGTTGGTTTGGCTGCCATTGTATTTTCAGCCGCGCGGATAATCAGGGCAATCAAAAAACGGCGGAGAACGGGCTCAATTAAAAGCAAACACCATCGGGGAAACGGTAGCGAAAATTTTGTAACATCGCTGAACCAATAGGGCGGGGTGAGCAAATGCTGCGGCAGCGTTGTTTGCAGCAGCGTGGTCAGAAAAATATCGCTAATCGTTCGTCTATACACTAACCTGAGGTATCCGCTGTTCAGTTGGAGAGGAAGGCAACTCACGAATGGTCAAGACTTACAAATGCTGACCCAGGTTGAAGAAAAATGAAGTCCGCTGGATACGGTTTTGACGGCTAAACTTCAACATTTAGTGTGGTTGTAAACAGCAGCTATTTGAATGCCGGCAAGCACAATGATCTTAAGTTGTAAGGCTTTAACAAACTGAGGAATACCAATCAAATTACATGAATAGTTACGTTAAGCGAATAGCCGGCTATGGACTCCTTCAGGGGGTATTATTTGTAATCATAATCACCTTGATAGGTCATAGTATCAATGGAAACTCCTTTCTAAAAGCTTTGGTCACCGGAGTTGTTGGAGGGATATTGGTCGGAGTCCTTAACAGTATCCTATTTTACAGGTTTGCTGTTGCTAAATATGTACTTGATGCAGTTTCCATCACTACTGAACGGGATGAAGAGATACAGTTTCAACCGCCAGCCAATTACACCAACGAGAAGGAACCTGTTAGTGGAAAGCTTTTTCTAACCAACAAGCGGGTGATGTTCAAAACGCATAAACAGGAACCGCATATACGGGAGTTTTCTATTGCGTTGGGAGAGCTGGACCGCTGCGACATGTTTCGCACGTTCGGTTTTATCGAGAACGGACTTACGATGCATACAGCTTCAAATGAGACTTATAGCTTTGTTGTTGAAAAGGGTAGGCAATGGCTTGTTCGGCTCAATGCTACAGTAAAGGACTCACCCACCGGGTAATCTCTCCTTCTTTGTGCCATATCTAGGTATTCGGGTTAGATCTGCTGCCGGATGCCGCTGAGCGCTAAACAAAAATGGTGAGCGAGCAATCAGCGCCTAACTTGTTAGGGTCGGTGCCGGGAAATTGTACATTCGTCTTAATCATGGGTGATAGGTGACGATTGCCAAAGTCGCTACTACACACCCCAATAATGCTAATCAACAACACCCATTGCTTTAAATTGACTTACATGAAAATTGTACTTGGGTTCATCATTGCTATAGCCATCGCATATCAATCATATAGCCAGGCCAGGATTGATTCCATATTAGTAGATGGTCATTACAGAACATTTCGTTTTCAGGAACCCAGGCTTAAAACAAACAAACGCAACCTGATTTTTATCCTTCATGGTTCCGGAGGAGATGGCCAGGGCATGATGAAACCCGCTGCCAGCCTGCAGGCCATTGCCGAGGACGAGAAACTCCTGTTGGTATATCCGGATGGCTTTGAGCGATATTGGAACGAATGCCGACGAGCGGCAACATCAACGGCAAATAGGATCGACATCAACGAACAGGCTTTTTTTACGGCCATACTGCAGTATTTTGGGAAAAACTACCAGGTAATAGATAAGCGATTTTTTGTGATTGGTTTATCCGGCGGTGGACACATGGCCTACAAGCTTGCCATGACATTGCCGGAGACTTGTAAGGGCATTAGTTCCGTAGTTGCAAACCTACCCGATAAAACAAACATGGATTGTGCCGAGGCAAAGATTCCGGTTGCCGTGATGATTGCAAATGGGACCGCTGACCCGCTTAACCCGTATAGCGGTGGAACGATGATCATGTCCGGAGCCTCCTGGGGTGATGTTCGTTCAACCCAACGCTCTTTCCAGTACTGGGCCGGGTTAGCCGGATACAAAGACCAACCATTAATCGAAAAGATGCCGGACCCTGATACCACAAACAAGCAAGCGATCACGAGGTATACTTACCGGAACAGCCGTAAACCGGAAGTTACACTTTTGCAAGTTGATGGCGGTGAGCATGCCTTTCCGAAAGACCTGGACATTTTTTTAGAGTCCTGGGCCTTCTTTAAACGTGAGATTAAAAGAGAGGAGCGTACCGGTCGTTAAAATAGGTTTTATTAAGCAGGCCTGAGACTATGATTGCAGTAGTATTCTTAATGGAGTAACCGGCTCGCGTAATTAAACGTGGGGTCACCATTTGAGTTGATTACGCTGAAAGTTTACACCTGATCCAGTCAATGTTAATAATCCTGAATTGAACGATTGCTATGAGAAAGTTAATTGCCGCAATGAACATGACACTTGATGGGTTTTGTGATCATACGGAGATGAATGCAGATGATGAAACCCATCAGCATTATAATGAGCTGCTTCGAGGAGCCGACACGCTTATTTATGGAAGAGTGACTTACCAACTCATGGAAAGTTACTGGCCCGCCATTGTCGAACTTCCGACTGGCAACAAACCAACGGATGAATTTGCCGTACTCATCGACAACCTTACCAAGGTTGTTTTTTCCCGGACGCTAAAAAACCTGGAATGGAAAACCGCTAAGCTTGCAACCGGAGACCTCAAAGAAGAAGTGTCAGCGTTGAAGGAACAACCAGGTAAAGACATCCTGGTTGGGAGCCCGAGTTTAATCGTGGCCCTCCTGAACCATAAGCTCGTGGATGAGTTCCAATTGTGTGTTCATCCAATCGTTGCAGGAAAGGGTCTTCTCTTATTTAAGAACATAAGCAACAGGATCAATCTTAAACTCCTAAAAACAAAAACGTTTCGGTGTGGTGTAGTTGCTTTTTATTATGAGCCCATTTCTAATTAGCTGTTAAAATGTATGGAGCCTGGAGCGAGCCCGGTCCATCCCTTATAGCATTAATCGGAAACACAAGCTTGTGGTAGCCTGACTTCAGCCGTGCCGGGTAAATAATAAAGCTGCACTGGCCTATACGTAATACCATATTCTTACCGGTGCCGGGGTAAGTTTTTTTCACCTAACCTAAAGACGTTTTGTCTTGCCTTCTCGTGGGATCCGGGATTTCTCTTGAACGAAGAGATTTTTATTTTAGCTTTCTTATTACTTTTGGTATGGTCCACTTAACGGCCTGTTTATTCACTTTTCCTAATAGATTGGGATGATTATACCAATAGTGTAATCTTCAAACCAACCATTAAAACCTGATATTTTCCACCTTGTATATCCCATAGCCACTGGATAGATATACCGTTTTGCCGTCCCTGGTAGTACAGATACCACCGATGCTTTCTTTAAACTTCGCAATGGTGATTACCCGGTTTTCATCAGGAAGTGCAAGTCGCAGCGATCCGGGGGTAGCGAAAAATACACGTTTGCCATCCTGGCTAACAGCAACATGATTTACATTATTTGCCTTCGCCGTTGCTAAGGTGCCATCTTGTTCCCTGTAAAAGCTTTGTGTATTGGAAGTTGGCGTTAAGTAGGAGCTGACTTGCCCCGAAGGGGTGATTTTACGCACAACAACGTAACCGGGATCGGCTACATATATATTACCATGCATATCCGACGCCATGTCGTTTATTTCTCCGAATGTTGCGTCCAGCCCTGTTCCATTTGCAAAGGGCCATGCCGGCGCAGCTACACTACTGGTTGGTTTACCAACAAATGCCGTTACCTCATTGCCCGCATTTGGGAAATGCACCTTACGAATGGTTTTAAGATAACTTGACGAAAAGTACAGGGTATTCGCATCAGCTACTGCGAGGCCATAACCACCATCAATGCTTGCTACACTTAAACTCCCGATTGCGTTTTCGGCCTTCGGTACATCGTGATTGTTTTTCCAATCTATTATGGTAGACGGATTGGTTGCACTAACAGGTGCGGCGGGATCCAGTTTCATCAGTCTACCTAAACTGGTTGTCACAAGTAAAGAGCTTGCAGCATCATGGGCCTCTGCAATATCAAAAGCTTCACTATGAAGACCAAAGGTGTATGGTGCAACTGTGCTAACACCGTTTTGGTCTAGTTTGCGTAAATAGGTTGTGCCGGATGCGTCAAATATATATAAGGCTTTGGTTTTATCATGCCAGTGCAACTTTGTAGGGCCATAAAACCGGGCATTTAGCGGGTTGCTGTTATCCCTGGAGGCAAACTCGGTAGGGGAGCCGGCGATCAATGTTACATCTGCTGAAATATCAGCTCCGTTGCCACCGCTGTTTGTGTTATTCGTTATATTATTCTTCTCGCAGGAGCAGAGCACCGTAATAATTAGACTGCAGAAAAGGAAGGCGTTATTAAAATTCATAAGGGATCAGTATATTATGATTATTGTTGGATAAAGCTATATCTGCCGGCAAGCGTTATTAAGGACGAGTTGTATAAATTGTTATAAATGAAGTTGTATTGGGCTAATCCAACACTTATTTGTACCACCGGTAATCAGGAACAATATCGAATAAGATGATCTTGTGAGGTTCTACTGGAATCCGATTCGGATTATTCTACCATTAAAGCCCTTTCTGCTATCTACTCCGTTTATATCGGTAAATGCATTGAATTCACTTGCCTTTACATCAGGAAATTAAAACTCAACAGGGATTAGGTTATTGTAGAATGTAAAGTATATTTGACGTAAAGTAAACTTTACATCATGCAATCCAGGCTACTCCGACGCGCTTACAAAATTGTTGGTCTAACGCTATTTTCTCTTGCTTTTCTGGTACCAATAATTTTAGGACTCATAAATCAAGAGCCGTGGGAGCAGACAGCATTCAGGCGTCAGGTAGCCAACAGTATCATGTTATTTGGTCTGCTGTTATTTATGCTGTCGAGGGAGAAAGTGGAGGATGAATTCGTTGATTTCTGCCGTTTGAGAGCTTTCCGGACTGCGCTGATTGCGGGAGTTATTTACTTTCTCCAGGATGCTTTTGGAACATTAGGCGGCAACCTTGTAGATAGTTCATTTGGTGTTTTGATCATGCAAATCGCAGTATATGTGGTGATGTTTTATGTTTTAAAAGCCGGCTTGTTTAATGGTAAATAAGTTGAAGCACTATCGGGAACAGCACGGTTTCACGCAGGAACAACTCGCCACAGCCGTTGGAGTAAGCAGGCAGAGCATCATATCCATTGAAAAAGGTCAATACGTGCCGACAACCCTCCTGGCGCTAAAACTTGCAAGCGCTTTAAAGGTGACCGTCGAAAACATCTTTCAACTGGAGAAAATGGATTGGAAGTAACATAGGCGTAAATGCTATACAATTCATGCCAGCCGGATAGCAGCCTTCAAACGTTAAAAGCCGAACCACCCATGACACTCCTGAAAGCCTGTTAAGTTTATGTTTTGCGGCTGCAGGTAGGGTAAAGGAAATCTAACTCGTATGGTTCAGCGGAATCTGCGAACACGGGCGCTGAATTGATCCCCGCAACAATTACGTTTTCAATTCTTCATTCACCTTTACATCTTTCACGCATTCGATCAGGTAGTCGAAAAGGTTGGCATCCGACGGGATATGCAGCTTTTTTCTTAACCGGTACCTTCCTACTTCCACTCCCCGAACCGATATATTCATCAACTGCGCCATCTCTTTGGTTGAAAGGTTCATACGGAGGTACGCGCAAAGTTTCAGTTCCGATGAACTGATATTTGGATATTTGTGCTTTAGTGCCAACAGGAAATTACCATGGACCTGGTCGAAATGCACCGAGAAGTGCTCCCAGTCCTGCTCAAATTTCTCATCTTCGGTCACCATCTTTATCACTTTCCTGAAGTTCCGGGTGGACTCCTCATCACCGATGTTTTTGAGGAGCCTCATAAGTTCTTCTTTGATCTTTCCGAGCAATTCTCCCTTCTGTACAAGGTTCATCGTCGCCCCCGCCAGTTCTTTGTTTTTAAAATTGATCTCTGCTTCAAGGTTCTGATTCTTGAGTTTTACAATCTCCTTTTCAGTACGGTCAATCTCCAGCTGGTGCAGGTACTGTAGCTGGGTTTGTTCTTCTTCATGTTTCTGTTGCTGCTCCTTGAACTTTCTTTGCTGTCGTTTATATAACCAGTACACGAGGTAAAACGCCAGTGCAAAGTATACCACATAGGCAATTGGATGCTTATACCACGGGGGCAGGATCACGAATGAATAACGCGCTGGGGTAGACTCATTACCAGGATTGTTCCGGGCTTTTACCTGGAAGGTGTAAGTGCCATGCGGAAGGTTTGTATAATCCTTTTCCGTTTTTTTTGACCAGGCTGACCAGTCTTTGTCGAATCCCTTTAGAAAATAGCTGTATTCCAGGTTCAATTGGTGCCCGTACAAAGTAGATGCATACTCAAAATGAAGTGAGTTAAGGCGATAAGGCAGATCACCGCTTTTCTGCCTGGGAGAAGGGTAACCACCAAAGATGAGGTTGCCCGGTTCGTTTACTGATTTGATCGTTCTGATCAATACTTCCAACTGGTAATTTGTTTTCCTGTACTGGTCGTAGTCGATGTGGTAAAACCCGCGCTCACCACCTACAAGTACATTGTTTATGTCGATAGGATAGATGAACTCAAAGCCGCTAACCATCTTGCCTTTTAGTTCAGGTATATAAATAATCCTGGGTTTAGACCCTGAAAAGTCCACTACGCCTAAACTTTTCTCCGCCACAAACCAGATGTTCCCGTAACGATCTTCTTTAAGATGGTTTACCGCCATTTTACCAAATAAGTTCTGGAAGAAGACAGATGGTTCAAACCTGTCGGAAACCCGATTGTATTCGTAGTAGCCTGTTTCTGTGGGGGAGATGATTTTGTTTCTGATCTTATAAACCAGGTAGTGGTTGATTGAAGAAAGCCCTTTGTCAGGGGTATACGATTGAACAAGCGGACTATTACCTGGCGAATAGGTAACCTTAAAGATGCCCTTGTAAGGGTGGGCAACCCATACAATATTGCTGTCCAGGGCAATGATCCTTGCAGACTCAAAATGGGCATTTAAGTTCTTGTTTAGGAATTTTCCCTGCACATACTCATAAAAGTTGACACCATGATAGTTACAGCCAATTACTACTGATGAGGGTTCTTTGTACAGGGGAAAAAAGTTCCAGAAGCCTGTTGAATGATCGAGGCTGGCGGTGGTATTCTTCCTGACGATAAAAGATCCTTCATGATGCCCCATCAAAAGTTCACCGTTTACTTCTGAAAGGCTCCACACCTGTCCCTGGGAATTGCTTACTGGCAAAAAGCTGCCTTTTACAAGGCTGAGGTTTTTGGCGTTATTCAGCAGCGTATAGTAAAGCCCGTTAGTGGTACCAATGTATAGCCTGCTATCATGCACAAGGGCCGTGTAACCTGCCCCCTCATTTTGCCGGTCAGGATTAATTTGTTTTACCGCGTTATCGTAAGCGATCAGGTCGATGCCTTTATCCAGTCCTAACCACAAATTGCGGTTTCGATCCAGGAAAACGTGTCGCACATTATTATTTTGTAAGCCTTCCTGTGTAGAAAATTTCTGAACAAAGGTGCCTTTAACGTCTACGATGAAGCATCCCCCTAAACTTGTAGCCAGCAGAATGTGCTGGCGATCAAGCGGCATTGACGTATAAATGTTTTTTCTACTAATGGCGTCCAGATCCGCGGTACGAAATGGAGCCATGGAATTCTTCGAAAGAAAAAAGACCCCGTTTTTAAGCGTAGTTACCAGGGAGGTGTCTTTAGAAAACGGGTTAATGGACGTAACGAGAAAATTTGGCGGAAGCCCATCCTGGTTTATTGTTCTTATCCAGCGGTTGTTTCTGAATTCCAGGATGTTATTTGAATGGTCCTGCGCCAGCAGCCGGTTTTGCTCAACACCCATAAAGCGCCAGTCGTAATCAGGGTAAACCTCGAATTTTTTGCCATTCAGCCGCATGATCTTGTTGGTAGCCCGGAAGAAGATGTCGTTTCCAAAAGAAACAATGTTCCAGACATCGGGAAAAGATCGCTCCGACGGGGGCAACAACGACTTTAAAGATGTGTAGGCAAGCTTCCCGGTTTCATCAGGTGCAAAAAAGCCGATTTCATTTTGGGCACCCACATATATCCGTTCGCCTTTTACTTCAAGTGAACGAACCACAGTTTGGTTGGGCAGGTGATGAATGTTCCAGTAAGAACCATCGAAGGTCAAAAGCCCCTCATTATTTGCAAAGTACATTATGCCATTAGCATCCTGTTTAACATCCCAGTTTTGGGCAGCGGCAGCATAGGTCAGTTTGCTGTAATTGGTAATTTCCGAGAGGCCAATAGCGTCCTGGCCTGACAAATTTTCAAGAGCGACACAGATCACACAGAAAAGAAGAAGCACGCTTTTCATACATCAGCAATTCACATCGAATGTAGCAGAAAAGTGGTTTGTAGTAGCTATGAAGTAGCAAAACACCTTAAAAGATCGCCCTTTTTTTGCCATGATGTAGTAGTGTAGTAGTGAAAAATTAGGTAGGGGGCCTGATATACCACAAATTTGTCAAGACTTCCATAACTAACGACTGGAAGTTGTCCTGCCAAAAATTCATTAAAAATTGCTTGTCTATGAGTATCAGAACTACGTTCTTGTGTTTTGTATTTTACCTGCTTGCGTGCCCGGTGCTTTACGGCCAGGGAATAAACGTAACCGGGAAGGTGACCACAGCTTCGGGTGAGCCGGCAGCTGGCGCCACCGTCTCTGTAAAAGGGGGTGCATCTGCAACAACCAGCACCGATCAAAACGGCACCTACAAGATAGCCGTGCCATCTTCAAACGCCGTCCTCGTCTTTTCTCTTGTTGGTATGACCAGCTTCGAGGCAGTTGCCGGAAGCTCCGGTGTTGTCAATGTTACCCTGCAACCTTCTCTTGCCGCCTTGAGTGAGGTAGTTGTTGTGGGTTATGGAACCCAACGGAAGAGTGTAATTACGGGATCTATTTCAAGCGTTAAAGCAAAGGACCTCGAAAATGTGCCCAACGGCCGTATCGAGCAGGCGCTCCAGGGCCGTGTATCCGGGGTCACCATTATGCAAAACTCCGGTCAACCCGGTTCCCCTTCCACGATCCGGATCAGGGGTATCACCACTTTTAATAACAACAACCCTTTGTGGGTTGTTGACGGTGTGGTTATAGACGCTGGTGGTATCGGGTATCTTAACCAATCAGATATCGAGTCTATCGAAGTATTAAAAGACGCTTCTTCGTCCGCGATCTATGGTACCCGTGCTGCCGGCGGTGTTATACTGGTTACCACAAAAAAGGGTAGAACAGGAAAGCCTTTTGTCAACTACAATGGTTTTTATGGCACTTCTGCTCCCTCAAAAATGCTTGAGCTCTTAAATGCCACTGAATATGCTGTATTGCGCAACGAAAGTTCTGTTGCAGCAGGTAAGGGTATTGTTTTTCCGGATGTTACCGCTTTTGGCAAAGGAACAGACTGGCAAAAAGCCATCTTCAACAACTCTGCACGCAGGTATTCGCATGAACTGAGCCTCAATGGGGGAAGTGAAAGATCAACTTATTATGTATCCGGTGGTATCCAGGACCAGCAGGGTATTGTTGCAACCGACATATCCAGGTATAAAAAGATAAACTTTCGGCTTAACTCAACCCACAAACTTTCTGATTTCGTCACTTTTGGTCAAACGCTTGGCTATACCCACCAAAAAAGCACCGGCCTGGGTAATACCAACAGCGAATTTGGCGGACCATTGAGTTCTGCGATAAACCTTGATCCGCTTACAGGTCTCGTGATCGACAATCCAGCTGGCCAACCCAATGCTACGATATATACCAACCCCACCATAATCAGGGACGCTGCGGGTAATCCATATGGCATTTCCAACTATGTAGGGCAGGAAATGACCAACCCGATTGCATACATCCAAACAAGGCTGGGTGGCAACAACTGGTCCGATGATTTTGTCGGCAATGCCTTTCTCGAGGTGACTCCGGTAAAAGGGCTTAAACTGCGTTCCACCGTAGGCGCTAAAAGAGCCTATTACGGCAACATCGGTTTTACCCCTGTATATCTCCTCAGTTCTACGGTTTCTTCCAACAAGAACAGTTATAACAAGAATGAGAACAAGTCGTTCAACTGGAATATTGAAAACACCGCCACCTTCGCCAAAAAGTTCCGCGATCATGACTTTACCGTCCTGGTAGGCCAGGGCTCCTACGTCGAAAATATCGGCGGTAGTGTTGGCCTGACGATGTATAATCTTCCCATCACCAATTACCAGGATGCTTCATTCAGGTTTGACGTGGGTTTACCAAACCGCGATGGTTATGCAAGTGACTTTGTAGAACACAAAATCTATTCACTCTTTAGCAGGGTCAACTATTCCTATGCCGATAAGTACCTGTTCACGGGTATTGTTCGTAGGGATGGGTCAACCAGGTTTGGGCCAAACCGGAAATTCGGCACCTTTCCTTCGTTTTCTGCGGGTTGGAATGTTCACCGCGAGAACTTCTGGCGCACCAACAGCCTTGTAAAATCATTAAAGATCCGCGGAGGTTATGGCGTTGTCGGTAACGATGCAAGTGCGGATTTCAGGTACCTGTCAATCGTAAATGGCGGTTACAACTATGCTATTGGCAACTCCGGGGTAATTACCACCGGTTATGCGCCGCTTACACTTGATAATCCGGATTTACATTGGGAGCAAACGAGTTCTGCTGATATCGGTTTCGATGCGCAGTTGTTCAACAACTTCAGCTTGACTTTCGACTGGTACAATAAAAAGACTACCGGTATCCTTAGGCCGCTTGTTATTCCAGGTTATGTTGGGGTGTCTTCCAATCCAACCAGCAATGTTGCGGATATGAAGAATTCCGGTCTCGAACTGGAACTGGGCTATAATAACAGTATCGGTAAGTTCAATTTTTCCGTTAATGCAAACGGATCTTACACAAAGAATACGGTTACCTATGTTGCCCAGGACACAAACTTTATAGGTGGAGATGCGAGTTTCCAGTCGATGGGTGCAGTTACCCGTACACAGGTAGGCCAGTCGTACAACAGCTTTTTTGGCTATCGCAGGCTTGGTATATTTCAAAATGAGCAGGAAATCCTTGAGTATGTAAATAAAAATGGTGGTCTCATCCAGCCCAATGCACGCCCCGGTGATTTCAAGTGGGCAGACCTGAATGGTGATGGCGTTATCTCCAGCGATAACCTCGACCGAACCTTCCTGGGTACCAATTTGCCAAAGTATACATTCGGCGTTACCCTTAATATGAGCTACGAAGGGTTCGATTTCATGGCGTTTGCGCAGGGAGTAGCGGGTAACAAAATTTTCCAGGGCCTCCGCCGCCTGGATATCCTCACATCAAATTATTCGACAAAGGCCCTTAGTCGCTGGCGTGGAGAGGGAACTTCTACGGAATTTCCAAGGTTGACCGACAGTGATCCTAACGGCAACTTCAGCAAAATGTCTGATTTCTATCTTGAAAACGGCGACTACATGCGCCTTAAGGTAGTGCAGCTTGGTTATACCCTGCCAAATAGGGTATTGGATAAAATCGGCCTTTCAAGGGTTAGGTTATATGTCACTGCCGAAAACCTGCTCACGCTAACCAATTACAGCGGGTATGATCCCGAAGTAGGCGGTGGCGTATTTGGTATCGACAGGGGGCAATATCCACAGGCCCGCGCATTTTTGGGTGGCATTCAACTTCAGTTTTGATTTACTTAAACAGCAATCATGAAAAGTTCTAAAGTCAATATAATATTAACAGCAATTGCGTTCGTCCTCGTGGTGGGCTCATGCAAAAAAAGCTTCATTGAGATCACACCCACGGGGCAATTCCTTACCGAAAACTACTATGCAAATCGCGAGCAGGCTTTTACCGGGCTTGTGGCAGTTTACGACCTAATGCGTAAAAATGCCGGCGGCTTCGAAAACATGATGACGATGATGAATGCCGGATCCGACGACAATTTTGCCGGAGGAGGTGGTGCAACAGATGGCATCGGTATTCAAAGTTTTTCCAATTATACCATCAACCCCAACACGGTTCCGCGTAGTTTCTGGAGCGATCACTACCAGGGCATTTTCCGGGCAAACGTGTTACTCGAAAAACTTGCCGGCGTAAACATGGATGCAGCAGAAAAGGCCCGCTTTACCGCAGAGGCAAAAGCGCTCCGTGCAACATACTATTTCAACTTGGTGAGAATGTTTAGAAACATTCCATTGCTGTTGCAACCACTAAAAACCGCTGACATTTATAACGTTGTGCAGGCCCCTCCGGCAGAGGTTTATGCCCAGATAGAAAAGGACCTTACGGAAGCGATCCCTGCATTACCAGGCAATATCGTTCCATCAACTGAGGCCGGAAGGTTTACAAAAGTGGCGGCCCAGGCTATGCTGGGAAAAGTTTACCTGTATCAAAACAAGAAAGCAGAAGCTGCAACCCAACTGGCCCTTGTTAATGGTGCCACACCTGGTCAGCCAAACCAGTATGGTAACAGGCTGTTGCCACAATTTGCCGACTTATGGGTGTTCACCAATAAATTCAATGCGGAGTCCATTCTTGAGGCTTCTCACTCTAACCAGTCCAATTCAGACTGGGGCTTTTGGGGTGGTAGCGCCGACGAAGGAAATTCAGCAGCACAAATGGTGGGTCCGAGAAGCTATTCAAAAGTGGGTCCGAATGCCCCTGATATTTATACTTCAGGTTGGAGTTTTAATGTATGGACCCAAAACTTTTACGACCTCATAAAAAACGATCCGCGTTTTCCCGCCACTGTTCTTGACCTGAAAGCACTTGCAGCCGCTGGTGAGGCCAAGTACATAGAAGGCTACCAGAACACCGGATATTTTCTGATGAAGTTCATTCCAAAAAGATCAGATATCCGTACGGGCGGTGGAGCTGTTGAGTTGAACTTCCAGCAAGACGATTACATCATACGGCTGGCCGACACTTATTTAATGGAGGCCGAAGCTTTGGGCGCTACGGGTGCAAGGGCACAGGCTCTATTGGATGCCGTACGTGCAAGAGTCGGGCTGCCATCTGTTCCCGTTTCCCTCGATGCAATCAAAACAGAACGCAGGCTCGAACTCGCTGGTGAGGGTCACCGCTTCTTTGATCTTGTACGCTGGGGTGATGCGCCAGCGGTGTTAGGAAGCAGGGGTTTCAAAGCGGGTAAACACGAAGTATTTCCAATTCCGGCAGGCGAACTACAGGGAACTAAATTGGTGCAAAATCCTGGATACTAACCAATGCCGTTTAATAATGCAGTCTTTCTTTTTGGACCCAGCGTTGGTTATGCTATGAAGCATCGTTGCCCGCCCCGGATGAACCGGTTCGGACGGGGCGTCGCACTCTTGTACGATCTCCTTTCTACGCAGGGCAAAAACAACCCCTAATTTTCTTAACGACATTGGATACTAAACTACCATTAAGTATGAAAAAAATAACCGTGGCTATTGGCTTTATAACAGCTATTATGGGCTCATGTACAAAAGATGGTATTCATGACGATACCTCTTTTTTGAACACAACAAGTGTAAGTAATCCCAATAAAATTTTCGATATCAGTAACGATAATTCCGGCCGGGTTACCATTACGCCAACCGGGGAAGGTGCATCGGCTTTCGTGGTCAGGTTCGGTCACGGTTCAGGCACATCAGCACTTGCTACGGTAATGCCCGGCAACAACGTTACACATGTTTATCCTGAAGGGACCTATTCGGTAGTAATCGTGTCGAAAGACCTTGCCGGAAAAGAAACAGAAGTTGCTTACCCCTTGCAGGTAACCTACAGGGCACCTGAGAATATTAATGTAACTGCCACATCTGACGTTTACCTCCTAAAGGTGAAGGCAACTGCACTTTATGCTGCATCCTACCTGGTATATTTCGGCGATGTGGCCAACGAGGTGGGTACACCCCTGGCTGCGGGAGCTGAAGTATCGCATACCTATGCAACAGCCGGAACTTATAACGTAAGGGTGGTCGCACTAAGTGGCGGAGCCGCAAGAGCGGAAAAGATAACTCCTGTGGTGATTTACGATCCATTTGGTTTGCCCATCACATTTGATCAAACAACCGTTAATTATTTCTTCGGCACATTTGGTGGCAATCAACAATTTGCTGTTGTTGCAAATCCGAATCCCTCGGGTTTAAATACCAGTGCAAGGGTTGGCAGGTTTACCCGTGGCACCGAGTCGTGGAGTGGAACATACAGTCCTCTAAATACACCCATAGATATGGCAGCAGGCAAAAAAATAAGGGTACTGGCTTACAATCCCGACGCTGCATTAATCGGCAGAAGATTAAATGTGGAGCTTGAAAATGGCTCCAGTATTGCCAACGGCGTTGCGGTTGTAAAAACGGCGTTCACTACATCAGGTGTTTGGGAAGAACTTGTGTTCGACTTTGGTGCCATCTCTGCAATACCTGCAAATGAAAAATTCAAACAACTTGTATTACGCTTCAACGATGCCACCGATGGCGCCGGGGCTGTTATATATGTTGACAATATCAGACTTACTAACTAATTAAAAATATCGTATGCTACAATCTATAAAATATTGCTTCGTATTATTCTTGTTGCTGGTAGTTGGTAGTTGTAAAAAGAGTGAGTATAGTATGGGTGACCTCACTGCCCCGACAGAAGTTACCATCAATACGAAAATTGCAGGACAGGATGCTGCAAATCCGAATGGCGATGGATCCGGCAATGTTGAAATTACACTCACCGGCAAAAATGCACTATCATATAATATCGATTATGATGCAGCTGATGGCATCAGTATGGTATTTCTTGAAAAAGCAAAGACTACCAGAAAGTACACTAAAATCGGTTTGAATACATACCGCATCACCGTTGTGGCTTATGGCCCTGGCGGTACCGCAACAACGGTCACAAAAGACATCCAGGTGCAAAGCAACTTTACCCCCGATGCAACAATTGTAACAAACCTTACCGGTACCGGCTCAAAAACCTGGAAGGTAGATAAAGACCTGGCGGCCCACTTTGGGGTTGGTCCATGGAGTGCAACATCGGTGACACCAGAATGGTATGCCGCTGCGCCGAATGAAAAAGCAGGTTGTTGCAATTGTATGTATTCAGCAAGTTTTACTTTCACCAAAACAGCTACCGGTTACACCATCACCACCACCACTCCCGAGGGTGCGTTTACTAAAACCGGTGCATTAGCTGGTGGCTTGCCGGGCATACCTGCATCGGGCAGTGAGGGTTGTTATCCGTACAGCGGCGGAACATCTTCGTTTTCTTTCGTACCTGCCGGTTCAGGTATTGCCACAGGTACAACAAAAACAGCTATTCAGCTGGGTGGCAATAACACCTTTATTGGATACGGTGCAGTTCAGAAAGAATACGAGATCATTTCTATTAATGCAACTACCATGTACCTGAGGGTGCAGGGTACCGAAACGGGTAACGCATGGTACCTGCGACTTAAAACAACTTAATGTTGGCCCAGGGTATTAAGGCAGGTACTGGTGTTCTTATGCGTTCGTAGGCGGGGACTGTAAATCATTTTTTACAGTGGCAAGCCGTTGCACGCTTATACCTAGAGAATGCCCGTGATGTAACAACAACAGTCGTGAAACTTGAAAAATAAAAAGGCATTTATCCTGATACTTGTCATCAGTAGCCTTGTTGCATTTTTAAGCAGGTGTATGCGGGGCACTGAAACTGGCAATGATCCACGGGGTAAGATGTACATAGGTGCTGAAAGCTGTAAGCAATGCCATAAATCTGTTTACGATGCGTACCTAACAACTGCCCACTTCAATAGTACCCAAACAACATTACCGGGTAAAGTTTTAGGAAGTTTCACGCAGCCACAAAACACTTATGTGGTAGATAGCATAACTAACATCCGGATGGAGCATCGGGACAGTGGATTGTTCCAGGTATTATATGTAAACGGAAACCAACAGGAATTGCATCGCATGGATATAACCTTTGGGCCCAAGCATGCACAAACCTTTTTGTACTGGCAAGGTGACAGAGCATATGAGTTACCGATTTCGTATTATGCTGAAATCCAAAATTGGGCATCCAGTCCTGCATACCCTTCGGTGTTAAACTTCAACCGGCTAATCGGCGGTGGCTGCTTCGAGTGCCATAGTTCATATATCAAAAGCAAACTGGTTATGGGAAAGCGAGGGTATGAGGAGGCTTTAGACAAACGTTCCCTGATCAATGGCATTGATTGCGAAAGGTGCCATGGTCCTGCAGCCAACCACGTAAACTATCACCTCGCTTACCCGGAAGTTAAAGCGGCAAAATACATGGTAACTGCCGGATACTTAAGCAGGCAGCAGCAATTGGATGCGTGTGCAGTATGTCATTCAGGTAACGATATCAGGAAAGAGATATCCACTTTTCACTTTAAAATGGGTGATACACTGGCCAACTTTTTTCTACCTGCAGCAAGCCGGACAACAAATTCGGCAACGTTTGATGTTCATGGAAATCAGTACAACCTCCTGGCGCAGAGCCAGTGTTTTTTGAGCAGCAAGGTAATGACTTGTGCCACGTGCCACGACCCACATACAAATGCCGGCACCAATTCTACGGAATACGTTGCAAAATGTATGGGTTGTCACACCAATCCGGATCATAGTGCACTGAAGAACGATGCAGTTTCGGCAAATAACTTACAAACCAATTGCATCAATTGCCACATGCCTGCGCAGGAGTCCCGGGCCATAACGTTTCAAACAGCCGGTAGCAAACTCCAATCCGCTTACACGTTACGCACGCATAGAATTGCCATTTACAACGGTAACAGTACTGCACCAGGGGCTAAAACCATCAAACATCGATGATAAATAACTTGAAAAAATTCCGGTACCGGCTCTTGGCTTATCCCGCCCCGGTGAGCAGGTGTGTCGTTTCCGGCGCTCTTTTGTTTTGTTTGTTTTTTACGGAGCAGATTATCGCGCAGGGATTTCTTAGAGCTGATGGAAAAAAGATCGTTAATGATGGAGGCGCGGTACTATTAAGGGGAATGGGACTAGGCGGCTGGATGTTGCAAGAGCCCTACATGTTGCGCTTCAACGGTATTGCCGGCAATCAACACGAGATCAGGGCAAAAATTGAAAGCCTGGCCGGAAAAGAAAATACAGCCACTTTCTATAAGGCCTGGCTTGCCAATCACTGCCGGAAACCGGATATTGATTCTATGGCAGCCTGGGGCTTCAACTCTGTACGATTACCCATGCACTATAACCTGTTTACTTTACCCATCGAACAAGAGCCCGTACCCGGCGCAGATACATGGCTACCGCAGGGCTTTGACATGGTAGACAGTCTCTTAAACTGGTGTAAGGCCAATCGCATATACCTGATACTTGACCTGCATGCTGCTCCGGGTGGCCAGGGACGTGATGTTGCCATCTCGGATGGAGATACCTCAAAACCGTTCCTCTGGCAAAGCGAAGCAAACAGGCAGAAGACAATAGCACTGTGGCAACGGCTTGCGCGGCGATACGCCAACGAACAATGGATTGGTGGATACGATTTAATCAATGAAACGAACTGGGGTTTTGCAGACCCAAAAGATAAAAATGGTTGTGCCGAAGAAGGAAATGAACCGCTGAGAAAGTTGTCGGTCGATATCACCGCAGCCATAAGAGCCGTTGACAAGAATCACCTGATCGTAGTAGAAGGGAATTGTTGGGGCAATAACTACAAAGGCATATTTCCTTTATGGGACAAGAACATGGTTGTTAGCTTTCATAAGTATTGGAACTATAATAACCAGGCTGCTGTACAAAACTTCATAAAAATAAGAGATGAACAGAATGTTCCGATCTGGTGTGGGGAAACCGGTGAGAACTCCAATGTTTGGTTCAGGGACGCAATTGAACTCTTTGAGAAAAACGATATTGGCTGGGCATGGTGGCCATTAAAAAATTAGGTTTTAATAACCCAATGGAGATTCAGCACAACCAAAATTACCAGGCGCTGCTGAACTATATGAGAGGACAGGGTCAGCAACCATCACGGGATGAGGCATTTCGTACATTAATGCAACTCACCGAAAACATCAAGGCGGAGAATACCCTCGTTCATAAAGATGTACTCGATGCCATGTTCCGGCAGGTTCAAACAACGGCTACCATTCCCTTTGCAAACCATGTTCTTAGTGGTAACGTTAACGTGTTCGCTACGGATTATGATCTTGGAAGAAATGGCGAAGCCTACCATGACAAGGACACTGCAGATTACCATGTGTCAACAGGTAAAAATACACCCGGGAACAAAGGTAGAACCTATCGGAATGATGGAGTTGATATAGAAAGGTGCTCCGACCAAACAACCAATGGTTACCAGGTAAGTTCATTTGAGGCAGGCGAGTGGATGCAGTACACTGTAATGGCGCCTTCTGCAGCGCAGTTTAAAGTAAGCATCAGGGTTCAGTCGCTGGTAAAAGGTACAGCGATAGGTTTAAGCGCAAACGGCAAGGCAGTTATCCCTGCTGTCGTTGTAGATAAGGGCAATAGTGATAGCTCCTGGAAAACGATATCGATTGGCAATGTTCGCTTAAGTAAAGGTTTGAACAAGCTGAGGCTTGCGGCAGTTGCGGGTGAGGCCAGGCTGAACTATCTGCAGTTTAGTTCTAATGAAAGGGCGTCAAGTAAACGGCAACAAAAATCTATAGGCAGGACCTACGTTCGCAATTAGAAAAACTTACTATGAAGAAAATTACGCTTGGATTAATTATCCTGGTACTCACCGGTTTTAGCAATAAAAACCGGGTTCCGCAAAGCCGGGCAAACAAATTTAAGCTGGATGGCAAAACAGCTACGGTCCACACCACCGATAAATCGGGCTTAAAACTTGCCTCAACGGGAACCCTGAATTTTGTTGACTTTGCCCAGCCCCTGGAAACACAGGTGTGTGTATTTGTTGATCCATCGCATCGTTTTCAAACTATGGTAGGTGTTGGTGGTGCCATAACCGATGCTTCGGCAGAAACCTTTGCCAAACTTCCAAAAAGTACACAGCAGGAATTTTTGAAAGCTTACTACGATGCTAAAGATGGTATAGGTTATACCCTGGCGCGCACGAATATCAACAGCTGCGACTTTTCAACCGAAAGCTACACCTATGTAAAGGATGGCGACAAAGATTTGAAGACTTTTGATATACAACACGACAGGCAATTCAAAATACCCTTAATCAAACGGGCCATTGCTACGGCCGGTAATAAGCTAACCTTATACGTAAGTCCATGGAGTCCGCCCGCATGGATGAAGGATAATAATAGCCTGTTGCAGGGAGGCAAGTTGTTGCCACAATACAGGCAGTCGTGGGCGAATTACTATGTAAAGTTTATTCAATCTTATGAAAAGGAAGGCATGCCGGTATGGGGGCTATCTGTTCAAAATGAACCCATGGCAAAGCAACGCTGGGAGTCGTGCATATTTACCGCCGAAGAAGAACGTGACTTTATAAAACAATACCTCGGACCAACTTTGCAACAGTCGGGACTGGCTGCAAAAAAACTGATCGCCTGGGATCATAACCGCGACCTGCTATACCATAGGGCAAGTACCATCCTGGATGATCCGGGTGCTGCCAAGTACGTATGGGGAATAGGTTATCATTGGTATGAAACCTGGACAGGTTCAGCCATGCAATTCGACAATCTTAAGAGAGTTGCAGAATCTTTCCCGACAAAAAACTTGTTCTTTACCGAAGGCTGTGTTGAAAATTTTAGTTTCAACCGCATAGGCGATTGGGACCTCGGTGAAAGATATGGCCGGTCTATGATCAACGACTTCAACAGTGGAACCGTTGGATGGACCGACTGGAATATATTGCTTGATGAGAAAGGCGGACCCAACCATAAAGGCAATTATTGCTTTGCCCCGATTATTGCCGACACGCGTGACGGAAGCCTGCACTATACAAACGCTTATTACTATATCGGGCACTTTTCAAAATTTATTCGCCCGGGTGCAAGGCGCGTAAGCAGTTCTTCAAACAGGGATAAACTGCTGGTTGCCTCCTTCATAAATCCAGATGGAAAACTGGCCGTGGTGGTGATGAATACCAGTGACGATAAGCTAGACTATAACCTGTGTATTGGCGGGAAAGCTGCAAGTACCACCAGTCTTCCACATTCCATCGCAACGATAATGATCAATTAAAATCCAATGCCGTTTACTTAAGCAAATTTTTATGGACCAGGCCACAGGAATTCTATAGGACATCGTTGCGTCGCACTCTTGTACGATTGGAAGTAGCTGGGCAAACTAATTACAAAATCGGCTTAACTAAACGACATTGAATTAATATCCATTGTTCCGCATTGAACGACTGGGCAGGTCTACTAAACAAATAGCTTAACTTACTGGAATTGAATATAGCAGGTTGTTACGTCGGGGATGTTATTGAAACCTGGTTCGAGCTAATGTGTTCTAACCTACTCCGATGCTCGTAAACTTTCAAGTATAATAAATGAAATACACTTCTTCTATAAGCCTTTTCAAATCAGCAATCCTGGTTTTTACGATTGGCTGCTTTCTTTCCTGCTCTAAAAAAAGTAGTTCGCAGGGTGGCGGCCCGGGTCCGGTTACCCCTCCGGTCGCGGTATCAAACGACATGGAATTTTGGCTAACCAAAGCCGATCAAAGTGCACTGCTTGCAAAGCAAGCAGTCGTGTTAGGCTTTATAAACCTCTCCAATCAAAACAGCACCATCACAGTTGATACGACACAGTTGTTTCAGTCGATCGATGGATTTGGATATACATTGACCGGAGGAAGCGCGCAGGTGATAAACGCCGCATTATCAACGGCACAACGCGAAGCACTTTTAAAAGAGTTGTTTACCACCGAAGGCAATGGCATTGGTATAAGCTATCTGCGGATCAGCATTGGTGCATCCGATCTTAACCAATCGGTTTTTACGTACGATGATGTGCCTGCGGGGCAAACAGATGTTAATCTCGAAAAGTTTAGCCTGGCCCCCGATAAAGGAGATCTTATTCCGTTGCTTAAACAAATAGTTGCGATCAATCCTGCCATTAAGATTGTTGCTACCCCGTGGACCGCACCAGTTTGGATGAAGACCAACAACAGTTCTATCGGGGGAAAACTAAAGCCCGAGTATTATGGTGTTTATGCAAATTACTTTGTGAAGTACCTGCAGGCTATGAAAGCCGAAGGTATCCCGATTGACGCCATTACACCACAAAATGAACCCCTACATCCCGGCAATAATCCAAGTTTGGAAATGTCGGCCACAGAGCAGGCCACCTTTATCAAGAATAATCTTGGACCAGCTTTTAAAGCAGCTAACCTCAATACCAAAATCATTATTTACGATCATAATGCCGACAGGCCGGATTATCCATTGGCTGTATTAAGCGATCCGGCAGCAAGGCAGTATATCGACGGCTCTGCTTTTCATTTATATGCCGGTAACATAAGCGCGCTGTCACAGGTTCATACCGCTTTTCCGGATAAACACATCTACTTTACTGAGCAGTATACAGCGTCTACCGGCAATTTCGGGGGGGACCTTTCCTGGCACATCAATAACCTGGTTGTTGGTGCAACACGCAACTGGAGTCGCAACGTTCTTGAGTGGAACCTAGCCAACGACCCGAACTATGGGCCACATACAAACGGTGGCTGTACCACTTGTAAAGGAGCGCTAACGATTGGTTCTTCAATCACCAGGAATGTAGCCTATTACATTATCGCCCATGCATCAAAATGGGTACCTGCAGGTTCTTACCGGGTGGAGAGTAATATGCCCAACAACCTGCCAAACGTTGCCTTTGTTACACCATCAGGTAAAAAGGTGTTAATCGTTTTAAATACATTCAACACGTTTCAAAGCTTTAATATAAAATTTAAAGAAAAGGCTGTGGTCACTGGTCTTGAAGGCGGAGCCGTTGGAACTTTTGTATGGTGAGTTGATTTAGTATTCGTTTTGAATCGGTTGCGCTTTTTCATAGGGAATACTAAAGTTGCCCAATGGTTTGCCGATGAAGTGCTTGCGACGCAAGGATGTTGCTATAAAAAACTAAAGCTGGTATCCAAAAAATTGATTTATGTACAAACTTGTTTCTCATGAACGGCAGCTATAAAATTATCGTAAGCATAATATTCGTTGCTGCCGCGATTGTCGGCCATACGCAGCAATCCCGAGCGGTTGTAAAAACACAGGTTGTAGCGGGTAAGGATGGGTTTGTATTACTAAGAGCCGGCAAGCCATACTTTATTAAAGGTGCGGGTGGCACCAGCTATATTGATCGGCTGGCGCGATATGGTGGAAATTCAATTCGCACCTGGGACTCCGGGAACGGGGCTGACATCCTGGATAAGGCTGCAGCATTAAAGTTAACCGTTACTATGGGATTAAACGTTGCACGGGAAAGGCATGGCTTTAATTACGATGATACCAGTGCCGTTAACGCACAGCTGGAGAAATTACGTTTGGAGGTTCGCAAATACAGGAACCATTCGGCATTACTCGTGTGGGGCATAGGCAATGAACTTAACCTGGAATATAAAAATCCGAAAGTCTGGAATGCCGTAAATGAGATTGCCGAAATGATTCATGATGAAGATCCAAATCACCCGGTAACCACGATGTTGGCTGGGGTAAACAGGAAAGAGATCGACTACTTTAAAGCACGTTGCCCGGCGCTTGACCTGATTTCTGTACAGGTTTACGGAGGACTGGCAGATGTACCCCAACAGCTTGCTTCTGCCGGCTGGAATGGTGCGTATATGGTTACGGAATGGGGACCAACCGGTCATTGGGAGAGCAGGCAAACACCCTGGAAAGCAGCAATAGAAGAAACCAGCAGCCAGAAAGCTATGGTATACAAAAGCCGCTACGAGGCATCAATAAAACGGGATAAGAAGTGCATTGGCTCATATGTTTTTTTGTGGGGCCAAAAGCAGGAAAGAACCCCAACCTGGTATGGCCTTTTTACCGAAAAAGGAGAGGAGTCGGAGGTTGTAGATGTTATGCAGTATTTGTGGACGGGCAAGTGGCCCCGTAACCGTGCACCGCATATCGATTCAATATTGCTCAACAACAAAACTGCTACCGACACTATTTATCTCCAACAGGCAAAAGCTTACCCTTTGAAGATTTCAGCCAGCGATCCCGATAAGCATAAGTTAACTTACCGGTGGGAACTAATGCCCGAAAGCACGGATCTGAAAACCGGTGGTGATCGCGAAACCCGGCCCCAGCCAATTCCAGCTTCGGTACGCGAAGCAAATAACGAAGCAATACTAAATACGCCTGGCAGGGAAGGCGCCTATCGTTTGTTTTTATACATCAGCGATGGACACAATAAAGTGGCTACGGCCAACATTCCCTTCTTTGTAAAAAATTAAAAATCCTAAAAGCTGATTGTAATGAAAAGAGTAGTACTTGTCGCCATCATGGCTGTTTCAGTGGTTTACGGATGTAGTAAAAGTTCGGGCGATACCATGCCGGCACCTGATCCCACTTTATCGGTTGGTGTTGTAACCCAGGTAGAAGGAAATATGGGCACAACTAATTTTGAGTTTGTTGTAACACTAAGCAGTGCTACAACCAAACCAGTTACGATCACTTATTCAGTGGAAGAAGGGAGTGCAAAAGCGGTTGAGGATTTCGTTGCCATTGCAGATCAGAATTTGGTTATTCAGCCAGGGGAAACCAGCAAGAAAATAAATGTAAGTGTAGTAGCCGACGATATAAAAGAGCCCGACGAAACTTTTGTTTTCACGATTACAAAGGCGGTTAATGCCAAAGCTCCCTCAACAGGAGTTATCGGCACGATTATAAACGATGATACCAAAATAGCCTTTAGCAATGCTGGTTACGATGCCCCTAATGCATACCCCGGCTACACACTGGCTTGGAGTGACGAATTTAACGGCTCGGGCCTGAACATGGCGAACTGGAGTTTTCAAAATGGTAATGGTTGTCCGAACTTATGTGGTTGGGGTAATAATGAACTGGAAACTTATGCCGAGAATAACCTGTTTTTGCAGGATGGAAAAATGATCATTGAGGCACGTAGGGAAGGCAGCAGTTATACGTCTGCAAAGATTATTTCATCAGGTAAAAAGAAATTTAAATTCGGGCGCATTGATATCCGGGCAAAACTGCCAAAGGGCAAAGGTATCTGGCCGGCGTTGTGGATGATGCCTGAGAGCAGCGTATATGGTGGATGGCCCAGGAGCGGTGAAATAGATATTATGGAACTGTTGGGGCATGAACCAAACAAGACGTATGGCACCCTACATTATGGACCCGGTCCCGGAAGTACGCAAATCAACAAAAGCTTTGTTTTACCGTCGGGTGATTTCAGCAGCGAGTTCCATGTGTTTTCTTTGGATTGGAAGCAGGACCAGATACAATGGCTCGTTGATGGTAACGTATTTGGCACGGCCTCGAAAGCAAACTTTGGATCAACTAATTATCCTTTTAACGAGCAGTTTTATTTTATTATAAACCTGGCTGTTGGTGGTCAATGGCCGGGAAATCCTGATGCAACAACAACCTTTCCGCAATGGATGATTGTTGATTATGTAAGGGTGTACCAATAAGATTCCTGAAGCTGTAAAACGGGCTCGTTTAGGAACAGTTGAAAGTTACCTGTTTTCCTGGAGACACACCTGCTTTGCGTATTTAAGCTGGCGCTAAACGCTCATGAGCAATGCATAGGGTAATGCTTTACAGATGGGGTACTTAACACAAGGGGATAACAATATCCGGCAAATACAAAAGGCACCTTCCAGGAGGTGCCTTTTAGTTTATTAGGAGTAAAATCGTTAGTGGTCAGCGCTACTCTCAAAACCAAACAGCGTAAGCCTCACAGGGCGTGAAGAAACTTTGTGTTTGGTAATGTTATTGAAGTCCTGGAGGCTAACCTGGTGAACTTCGCCGGAAGCCGGCATTGCGATGTAAGCATACCGGGCAGTAGCTTCCAAAACAGGCTTGTACGTATCGGATGATGCGACAGCTGTAATTACATTACCCTCTTTCGTTAGTGCCCCGGTTGAGAGATTATAGATCCGCAGTTTGCCATCAAGTGTTAGCAGCAGGAGATTCTTGCCAGCGTAATCAACCTTGCACTGGAAGGCATCACTGCCGGTATAAATGGGAGTGATCTTGTCTGCCTCAACATCAACCAGGTATGCCCCTTTTGTAGCAACATAGCCGATAAACTTTTTTGCAGATCCCGCATAGTAAATATTCGCCAAACGAAAAGCGCCAAAGCCCGCAGGATTAGGAATGAGCCGTTGTTCGCCTGATGCCTTTACAACAAGTACCGCTCCCTCGGTTGCTGCTGATGAGGTAAATCCGCCAAATACCGCAACGTTGCCGTCGCTGGCGTTACCATGTATTGCCCCTGTTTCGAGGGTGGAAGCATGAACAACGGAACCGCTTTGGTTGATCACCTGAACCCGGTTTGGCGAAGCGCCGGCAGACGGGGCAATCGTAACCGCATAGGTGCCATTATTGAACTGGGTCATTGCACCATGATGCGGAAACAGACCCGCATTGATCACGGAAAATTTTGCACCGGGCTTGTTGAAGTCTGATTCATTTCCGACGCTTAACGTGCCATCGTTATCATTAAAAATAAGCGACTCGACACCCTTACTTTTGAAGTGCGATGGTTTTAATCCGTTAGCCGTAATGTTGCTCCAACCGGGCTCACGGATCACGTCGATATGATCCACATGGGATTGAAGACCGCCGTCAAACACTTCAACGAGATTCTGATTTTGGTATAGTACGGCGGCAAATCTGCCCGAGGCTGTACCGTAAAGACTTGAGAGTGGATACTTAGCATCAAAGGCAGTTATTTTACCCGAAAACGGCTCAACCAGGTTGATCTTGTTGCTCACCTCATCGCTGACCAGCAAACGAAGGTATTTATATTCACGGGTAGGGTCTTCATGCCCGTCGAGTTGCTGATCAGCAGTGTCTTTACGACATGCCGTAAATGCGGATGCAAGGGTAAGAACAAGGCAAAGATTTCGAAGTGTTTTTCTAAAGTACATGGTTTTATGGTTTAATTTTTATGAATTGCGATGGTAGTAATGCTGTTGTGTAAAGCTTGATGTTCCGGTTTTGGGCGCCACCCCAAGCTGCGCAAGGGGTCGGGCTTTGCGCTACTACTCCCCCGCGATCGCGGGGGGGTAGCCGCTTCAATCCCTGGCGCAATGATCACGTAAAGCAGCCTGGTATTGCCGCTTGATTATCCCTGCATAAGCACAGAGCGATCCATTTGTACAAGCTGCAATGCTGCGCTGGGGTGGTGGCCTTTTTACTACGCTCCATTCGCGACGGGCTTTACCGAAACAACGTTTCAGAATAGATGGGCGAAATTTTAGGTTGTCCAATAACAATGATGTGTCTGCGTTAATTTTTGTCGAAGTGGTACTCGTACCCGATTTGTTTACCTACCTGGTCGCTTAATGTAAAATGGATATGGTAGTGGCCTTTCGGCGCATCGGAAAGGTCAATGCTTCTATTCAGATTGTGTGTAGTATAGCCAACCATATCAGCATCCGTAAAGCTGAAGACCTTCGTCCATGCTGTTGATTGTACCCTTACATCGAGTTTCGCTATTCTTCCGGGAGCATTAATCACCCCGGTCAATTTCAAAGCATCACCGTTCGGGTTAAGGGTCAATTGCAAACCTGTAATCGATGGCAGGGTAGGGTCGTTAACAACTTTAAACCTGCCCGTTACTTCCGATTTATTACCCAGTTGATCCGTTACAAGTAGCAACACGTCATAATCACCTACGACGGCGTCCGCAGGTACATCAAGGTGTTCGTGAAAGGTGGTGTTTTTTAGTCCTGCATATCCTGTTGTATAAATTTTGGTATAGGACCATCCCCGGCCGGATAAAACAGGGGTAATCTGGAGTTTAATCGAAGCAAGGGATCCGGATGCAACAATGCTTGCTTCTAAATGAAAGTCGTGCCCCGGATAGGCTATTTTGTTGTTGTTGGTGCCAACTTCCAGGTTGCTGAGTATGGGCATTGCTACATTAGCACTTTCCTTTTTACAGGCTACAAACCCGCATGAAACAATAAAAATGATTAATGCCCACCTTGCGCTGTCGCTATTTTTTCTAAGTAAGTTTTCTGTTACCATGATAATTGATTTACAAGCGATGTGATATGATTACTGCTGGGTATAGGTGCCGAAATAATAAAGGCCGCTCAGCCGGAAAACGGTTAATTGGTTGTTTGTATAAAACCCCATTTCCACATTGCTGCCACTTTTGAATTTAAAAGCGCTGTTGTTAATCAGCTCGAAAGCGTTGGACTGGTCGTTAATGGTCTGTGGATCTGTACCGGAACCGTAGGTGGTGCCTGTTGAACTGAATTTGTAGACCAGGTCTTTTTTAAAGCTCACAGGTCCCATTTTAAATTCTTCTCCCTTAAAAGTTTTGCCGGCCAATTGATTGGTGGCTTCAATCTCCAATAGCTTACCGGTAGCCTTATATTCAGTTGTGAGCGCCCTATAGTATGCTGAGGTAAGCTCATGTTTTTCATTGATGGCAAACTTCGCTACCCGGTAATTTGCAGGATCGCTGATAATAACAATAAGCGAGTCTTTGGTAAGCGTATAATCGCCTGTAAAGTTGTTTCCCGAACTGATAAATACTGCCTTGTTGTTCTCCAGCAGGGAAATCATATAAACGCTGTTGTAGGCATTGTTTGCTGGCGTAATTGTTCCTGCCACATAATGGTCGGTAACTACAAATGGCTTTTCAGCCGGGCCCGTGTTGTCTTTTTTACAGGCTGCTAAGGAGGTCATGATTATTGCTGTAAAAAGCATCGACTTTGCAAATGTGTTCTTCATCTGGTTTGTGTTTGATTATGGGTTTGAATAATTGTTCTACGCATAGTTGATCTGGGTTAATGGTGCAGATTTAGAAGATTGTTAAAGACTACTGTAGCTTTATACTTAGGCCCCTTATGGTTTGCCAACCTTCTTTATCGGTCAGGCGGATGAGGAAGTGATAATCGCCAGGATCGATGTCCATTGGAATGGTGAGTTCGGCACTTGCCTCATAAGTCTTTAGTCCGGCCGGAATGTCGAAACTTTTGATAAACACGAAAGGCTTGAGGGCTGTTTTAAGGGGTTCTGTGCTGCACTGATTAACTTCTGTACTATGGGAGTGGTGGTCGAAGTTGTGATGGATATCTATGCCGTAACCGCCCAACTGTACATTATCGCTAAACCTTGCCTTAAACGAAATGGTTTGTCCGCGGGTGATGCTGCTGCATTGCTTGGGAAAGGCGTCAGCAAAGTTGATGTCGATTACAGGATATTCCGTATCGATAACAGCGCCGTCTTTTTTGCACCCTGCTATAAAAATCACGAGCGCTGTTAAGGTGGAAAATAGTAGTTGTTTCATGTGATGAAATTTTGATGTTTTAAGATGATGTAGGAGTATAGCAGTGTTCTAAATCATGTTTAAATAGTACCGGCTATGCCGACATGTTGTATTGAGTTTGTTGTTTAATGCTTTCTGATCCCGTAGTGCTCTGCATGCACTGCCTGCAGCAAATAACCAGGCAGTGCTGCGATGTCACTGGCACTTCATGCTTGCCCATAGCTCCACTAATTAGTGTTATCACTTCTTCACATTAGTTTCTTAAAAAACATAGCTATTGCAGCCACTAAAAGGCAGCTTGCAATTAGTTCTGATGTTTTCATGTTGTTGGTGATTTGTACACGTGTGATTGCATTTGCTTTGTTTGTTATGGCTGGTTCAGGTTAACAGCTGATTGTATCCTAAATGGAATTTTAAGAGATAGTACAACGTTTCTTCCCGCTTCGGGTAATTCGATTAACCTGTAAAAGCTGGTGTGATTCAGGTAACGGGTGTTTAGTAAATTTTGGACTTGCAAACTCAATTGAACAACCTGTTTGGCAATCTTAATTTCGCTGCCGGTTTGCAGGTGGATAATTGAATAGCCGGGTGTTTTTTTCTCAGGCGGTACAATGTTGTCTTGTTTAAGGGTACGCCTGAAATCCAGCGAGAAATAGGTTTTTGAGAATGTGTTGTTTATAGCGGGCGACCAGGTGATGTTGGCTAGACCGGATGGTGGTGGGGAGAATGGCAATGTGTATCCTCGTTTGTCGCCGGATAGTTGCCTGGCATACAGGTATTCACCCAGGAGTTCAACGCTAACCGTTTTTAAAACGTGGTACCTCGCCTGAACTTCGCCACCATAACGCATAACCCTGCTTTGGGCATATTTAAAAACCTGGTTACCTGCGCCGTAATAGTAATCGTGAGCTGATGTGGGATTAAGGTAGATGTAATTGGGAAAGTAGTTGTAAAAAGGACTGAACTGAACAAACCACTTTTCCGTATTCCATCCCAGGCCAACATCAGCCTGGTAGGATTGTTCCGGCGAAAGGTTGGCATTGCCACGTTCGTAGCTAAAATAATGGTAGTTTACCCCATTGGCCGATAGTTCTTTGGCTATGGGCATCCGGAAGCTTTTGCCAATATTTATTCTAAAGTTGAAATCTTCCGGGTTGTAATTGATCCCTGCTGACCATACCAAACTATTAAAACGGCGCACCAGGTTTTCTGCCCGGGTTAGTTTTTGCGATAGTGTATTGTTCCCGCTTGTAACATCCGACGCAAACCAGTCGGTATACTCATGCATGTGCAACTTCCCGTAGTCGTAGCGAATGGCAGCGTGTAAACTGGTTTGTTCGTTTAGTTTGTAATGGTCGTAGATAAAAGCACCTGCTGTTGCCTGCTTAAATGCTGGCACGAGGAAGCTCCATCCTCCTATATTATTGTGCTGGTATTCGCTGGTTATACCTGATGTAATGGTGTGCTTCCCTGATGTAACAATGTCCCTTAAGTTAACAGCAAATACATGCTTGTTAAATTCCCTTTCCAGGTTTTGTGGAGCCGACATTTCTGAAGGGTAAACCGGCGGCATATAGCCATGGTTTACATAATGGCTGAACTCTTGCCGGTAATTACGTTGGTAACCCAGGTCCATTTCCAGCTTATGGTGCTGAAAAGTATAGGTGCTACGATTAATAACCTTGAAGTGATTGACTTCCTGGCTCGGCATCATTATGTCGCGGGCAGAGCCATCGTGAAGGGCTGTGTTTACCCGGCGCGGTTCAAGCCCATGTGCATTTGCAAAAAAACCGCTGTTGCTATGAGTATTGCTTAAATAGAATATCGACCTGAAATGATTACCAATATACCCTGTGTTTAGGTGAAGCCCCGTTTCACGTCCTGCAGTATTGCGCAAATAATGTTGGTGCAACGGCACGGCATAACTGTATACATAAACGGTGTCGGCAGGCACGCGATAGTCGGCATAGTTCTGATAGGTAAACCGGGCATCAAAGAACCATCGATCTCGACGTTTGAAAAAGTTAACAGAAGTGCCCAGTGAATTATTGTTGCTTTTGCCAATCAGGTCTGCCGAGCCGCCAATCGTGTTAACACCAGGTACATTTGCAGGCTTGATATCAATGACCCCTGCTATTGCATCAGAGCCGTACACAAACGAAGCAGCACCCTTAATCAGCGCTACCTCCGCTGCTGCAAACTGGTCAATCTCCAGCCCATGATCTGCGCCCCATTGTTGCCCTTCATGTTTAATCCCTTTTTCTACTACTACAACCCGGTTAAAGCCTAGTCCCCGAATAAGTGGTTTGGATTGACCTGAACCAATTCCGATTGTTTTAATTCCGGGCAGGCGTTCAAGGGTTTTCATCAAGCTTCCTCCGAGATTCCGTTGGATAAACTCGCTTTTGATAATTTCCAAATTAAGTGACTCTTGCTCCTTTCGTGAGGCAACGTTGCTGGTCCGAACAGTAACATGGGGTAGGTTGTCGACCTTGCTAAGGCTGATGGTTACAAACAAACTATCCTGATGTATGTCAAGGTGTACCGTTTGCCGGTTATAGCCAGGATACGATACTTCAACCCTATAGTGCCCATGAATAAGACCGACGAAAACGAAACGGCCGGTGGAGTCTGTCACCTGCTCTCCCGGGCGATCAAGAAACTTTACTAAGGCACCTGCAGCGGCAACCTGTTTGTCGTTGACCACTTCACCGGATAGTTTACCGGCCTGCGAATAAACGTTTGGAGGTAAGCAAAAGCTTAGTAGAATAATAAAATACGGGTGCCGCATCGGGGTGCTGGTTGCATGGTGTAGCTCACACTTTACGTTGTGTCTCCTTCAAGGTTTTGGTTAAACTTTCTGGGCTGCCGGTCACCACGTGTACGGTGTCGTACATCAGGCTCATTTGTACACCAGGGTGCACTGATGAGCCTGGCTCAACATATGCTGATTGGCAGGCTGCTTTAGCAAACGTGTAAGCATTAGCCTGGGGATTGGCTTCGCATACAAGAGTACCACACCAGTTAAGAGATGAAGAAAATTACAGGCGTAAAGGTGAAGAGATAAGAAATTATTTCGTCGGCTCCGGCTGGTATGTCAACATAAAGCCGGTGTACCTGATGCTGTAACATTTACATGTGGGTGTTGCAAATTTGATATTGCAATAGATTACCGTTTTCACGGCAGTGCAATACTGCAAACACATGGCAGATTACAGAGCAGGATTTTAAGCGAGCGAAGGAGGGCCGCGGTCGGTAGCGACGGAACCAATGGAGGTAATAACAGCAAAAGACGATTGCGTCTTTTTTATGGAGGTTTTAAAATCAGGCGATTTTATGGTGTAGGTATTGGTGACTGGCACAGCACCGTTAGCAAGATGATAATCACAAATGGTACACTTGTCACTTGTTTTAATGAGGGCTCCGTCTACTTTAATTTTAAGGGTAGCTGTAGACTCTTTTGAAGTGTGACTGTGAAACACCTTTACACCATGTACAATAACAAACAATCCCAATAGGAGAAGTGAAATGATCTTCTGGTAAAAGTTTGTTGGTGTTGATTGCACGGTGCAAATATAGCGGTATTTACCATTTTTGCAACAATGATGTAATTTTTTAGAAGCAATTTTTTGGGATAATTTTTTCGCCATACAATCTAATAGACAGGATCGTGATGCTGCGTTTATAGTAGGCATGACAATTACGGTGGAGGGGAAAAATGATGTCCATTGCTACCAGGTCCGCCACCAGGTTTCTTTTATCCTGTTTATATTGGCTGTTCGTACGGGATACGTTTTAGCAATATCGCCGCCGCTCGCTGGCATTATCGGATTTGCCTGTAGCAAATATTCAGTTAAAACATTCTTTCTGCCATCGCAATCTGACTGGTCGCGAATCAGGGTTGCAAGCCCGTTGGTTTAGCTAATTGGAGGCGACCCCCCCAGAGACCGGTTAACCATGTGATGCTTCGTTTTAATTGTTTCTCGCCGGTTGCCATTCGTTTACGCCGAACCCCTATCTTTTTGCGCGGCATAACGTTGTGCCATAATACTCGCTATGATCAGTTGTAAGGCGTGGTATAGCATAACGGGCAACAGGATAATCCCTGTTACTTCGCTGCCTGCAAACAGTACCTTCGACATAACCGTACCATGTACCAGCGACTTTTTAGAACTGCAAAAAAGGGCGGTAATGGTATCCTCCCGGTCGAACCGCAACAATCTGCAAAAGGCCTTAACGATAAAAAAAACAACAAAAAACAGCACGGCCATACATGCTGTCAACAACAGCAGATCCTGAATGCTGAAATCCCTGAACATATCACGTTCGAACGACTCGCAGAAAGATGTGTATACAATAAGCAGGATTATAGATTGGTCAAAGTTTTTCAATAGCTTTTTATTTCGTTCGGCAAAGTCTCCCCACTTCTTATGTAGTAATATACCGAGGACAACCGGCGCCAGCACCTGGAGGGCAAGCTTTATTATTATCGCTGTTAAGTCAAACTGACCAGGGGCACTATCCAATACCAATCCCATCAAGGTCGGTGTAATAAATACGCCCAGCAAACTTGAAATGCTGGCATTGAAGATTGCCGCAGGCATGTTGCCGCGCGCAATTGAAACCATTACTACAGATGAAGAAACGGTGGACGGTAATGCCGCAAGAAAAAATACACCCAGCCACAGATATTGATTGCTTTCATTTTTAAAGATTTGCATGGCTGCAAATACCAATACCGGGAATAACACAAAGATGGTAAGCTGAACAAGTAAGTGAAGCTTCCATTTGCTTAAGCCGGCCTTTAGCTTCTCTGGGCTCAACCGTAAACCGTAAAAGAAGAAAATAAACGAAACTCCCCACGAGGCGATATTGGCCAGCGAAAATGTGCCTTCATAAACACCGGGGCCCGGAAAAAGCCGGGCCAAAACGATCATTGCCAGTAACAGAATCACAAACGTATCCAGCCCGATTTTGCTCAGGAAGCCTGGTTTTGGCAATACCCCTTCATTTTGATTTTGTAGATCTCCAGTATTCATGCGTCAAAGTTATAGTTGCCAAATGGCAGCGAATGAGCTTACAGATGTAAACATTGTCGCTGTATGGTTGTTGATGAAGCGAGGGCAAAAAGGGGGAAGCAAGAAACGAACCACCATGTTTAACAAGCGATGCGACTGGTTCCCCTGCTATGACTAAAGTGTGACAAGCGCATACGACATGTGTTCCGGAATGCATTCTTGTTCACGTGCATTATTGCTCATCATTTTCTTATGCTTTCGAGATACAGGGTGCAAACTGTTGTGCTACTTATTTCCCCAATCTGCATTTGCCTGACCATCTTTTACCCACTGGTTGCGGGGTATTATAATTGATGTTATCCCCGAAACATTTTGCATGCACCGGTTTTTTCCTTTATCTCTTTTATTGGTCCTGGTTGTTGCCGGACCCGCATCTGCCCAAAGGGGTGTGCCTCCACGCCATGTAGAACGGTCGAAGCTGGTTTCCAAGTGGCCGCAGCACCTCGACTTTTTAAACCCTATGGTTAAACTGTTGAAGGTGCCCGACGGATGGGAGATTAGCGTAGCCGCTTCGGGTCTTGGCAAAGTGCGAATGATGCAACCCATGCCCAATGGGGATCTTTATGTTACCCGCCGGGATGGGATGGATGTACTGCTGCTCCGCGACACTACAGGTGATAACCGGTTCGACGAAGTAAAAACAATAGAATATCCTTTCCGCTCGGTACATGGTGTCCTGGAGCAAGGCGGGTACCTGTACCTCGTTAGTAACTATGAGCTTCGCCGGTATAAGATTAACCCCGATGGTATGTTGGGCACCATGGAGGTGCTGAAAACGGATATGCCAAGCGGCGGACAACACCCTAATCGCACCATCGCTTTTGGCCCGGATGGGATGATGTATATGACAATCGGTACGCTTTGCAACGACTGTAAAGAAGTGGATCCCGGTGTAGCTGCGGTTTGGCAAATTGATCCAAAGACCTGGAAGCATACCGTGTTTGCGTCAGGTTTGCGTAACACCATCGGTATCGATTTTCACCCCCAAACAGGTGAACTCTGGGGTGCCGACAATGGTGGCGATGGCAAGGGCAACAGGTGGCCGCCCGAAGAAATCAATCGCATTGTAAAAGACGGGAATTACGGATTTCCTTTCGTGTATGGCAAACAGGAAATTGACAAACATAAAGATGATCCTCCCGGCGAAATAAAAAAAGTGTTTGCGTTGCAAACGGTGCCTTCGGTGTTGGATTTACCGGCACATATGGCCCCAATTGATTTTAAGTTTTTTAAGGGACAGGCAAATATCCCTTCGGAATATAACGGCGATGCACTCGTAGCATATCATGGATCATGGAACCGCAGCAAATTGGTTGGGTATAAGGTACAGCGGATCCGATTTCGCGATGGTGTTGCGGTTGCCGCAGAAGATTTTGTAACTGGTTTTCTAAAGCCTGCTTTTCCCGTGTTTGGCCGTAAGGCATACCTGGGTCGGCCAACGGGGTTGGCCATTACCGAAAAGGGTGTAATCTATTTATCAGACGATGCCAATGGTGTCATCTATGCTATCAAACGTAAATCTTAATCATGCGATCTGCTATTTATATCGGCCTGCTGAGTATTATTCATTTTGGCTGCCTTTCCGTACGTCCCACACAACGCATTACTTTCACCGCCCCGGACGCTTTTCCGGAAGGCATTGCTTATGATAAAGCTGCTGATGTTTATTATGTTTCCTCGGCACGTATGGGAACAATCGGCAAGGTTACACCATCAGGTGTTTATACGGTCCTTCATAGCGATACAAGTTTGAAGTCAACCTATGGTATGAAGATTCACCCGGACGGCAAGCGGCTGTTTGTATGTGCTTCCGATGCCAATTACAGCAAATACACTTCGCCTGATACACGCAACAAAATGATGCGGTTAATCTCAATTGATCTTGCAACCGGCAACAAGGTTGCCGACATTAACCTCGCAAACCTTTATGAGGGAAAACATTTTGCAAATGATCTGGTGTTTGATGATAAAGGCAATCTTTACTTAACCGATAGTTATTCCAACGCAATCATTAAAGTGGATGCGGCAGGTAGACCTTCGGTGTTTAGCAAAAGTCCCCTGTTTAAGTCTGAGGGTATTGGTCTGAATGGACTGGTTTACCATCCTGGTGGTTTTCTTCTGGTGAATAGCACGGGTAAAGGCACGTTGTATAAGGTGGATATCAATAACGGGCAGAATGTGCAGCCTGTAAAAAGCAGCATGTATTTTATTGGCGCAGACGGGATGTTGTTGAACGATCAAAATACCCTTACCATATTGGTAAACGGGGGTAATGACAAGGTTATGAAGCTTTCTACCGAAGACAACTGGGCATCTGTAAAACTTTCGGGCACCACATTGATAGTTGACCGTTTTACCTACCCGGCAACAGCCACATTTAAAGGCGACGAAATATGGGTAATGAATGCCAACTTTCACCAGTTAAACGACAGTACTGCTTTTCATACCAGGAACTTCGCGATTCAAAAAGCGGTCATTAAGCCGGTTCCAAAGAAGTTCAGCGAGTAAGATGATCTCGTACTCGGAATTTAGCCGGGTTGTTTCTAAGTGATTCAAACGGATCATTTGTCACTTATTGCCGCTCGTTTGGTGCCTGCTTGCAAACATCAAACAGAAAGCTTGAACATACGCCCGCAATATCGTGCTCTGAAATGAGCCCATGGGAAGGTAGGCGGGCAGGCAAGTACTTCAACGTAGATCAGGAAAGAATGACCCTTTTGGTAGGTCTTTCTTAATTTATCGAAACACCAAGGGGATCTTGCTTTTGCCGGGGTAAGCGACTGTTTGCCCAGTAGCAACCTACTTCGACGCTACCTTTCCATTCACCGGTTGTTTTACCAAAACGATGTTTGGCTTTGGCGCTTTTTTCATATCGTCGCCGAGGTAAAAACTCAGGTGCGGGGGCTGGTTGTAGGCCACATTTTGCCAGGCAATGCTTAACCGGTATTGCGGGTCATGCATGAGGGTATAAAGCCGCCGGGTTGTTGGAATAACGGTGGTGTAAATACGCAACTCATTCGTGCCGCCGCTTACTATCATCTCCTCGCGCCAATCGCCAAAAAGGTCTGCGACCAGGTTTGCACCCCCTCTTTGGTTACCTCTTTCTGCACCGGGTGAACTCCAGATGATGCCGCCTTTATATTTGTTAACCTTGCCCGCCGCCATTAACTCACGGGTGAAATCGCCATCCCACCAGATTGGCCAGTTGCCGGTTGGGTTAGGACCGATCTTTTGCCCGCTCATCGAGTGCAATCCGTTTGAACCCGACCACCACATTTCGGCACCCGGATTATCCGGATCGATATTCTCTGCCACCCCACCTGCAACATCCGTGTCGATTGCACCTTTAAAATAGACTTCCCCGGTACGGGCACTATAAACAGCAACGCCGGGTCCGGCGTCTTTAACATAACCTGAGTCGCCTTTCGAGTGGTCCTCAATTTCGTGCGGGCCAAAAACCTCAAGGCCAGGTTTTGCGGGATCGAGATCACTTACGTGCAAAGCATCGCCATGCCGGAAACCGGTAGTAAAAAGGCCCTTTCCATTATCGTCGACCACCATCGCACCATAAACGATTTCGTCTTTGCCATCTGCATCAACATCTGTCACGGTAAGGTTGTGATTACCCTGGCCGGAGAAGGGGTTCTTGCCATCCTTAGTGTCGAACACCCATCGGGAGGTTAGCTTGCCGTTTCTGTAATCCCAGGCTGCCAGGACTGTTCTGCCATAATAACCACGGCACATCACCACACTGGGCAGCTTGCCATCGAGGTAGGCCGCACAGGCCAGGAAACGGTCTACCCGGTTGCCGGTATTGTCGTTGCCGCCATTCCCGCCGGGGCCGCCCCATCCATCAATAGGATACCGGGAGGGAATATAGTCTGTTGTCGCAAGCGCGGCACCGGTCTCGCCATTGAATATGGTAAAAAACTCTGGTCCCTCCAGTACCTTTCCAAGTGTCCGGGCTTCTTTGCTTCGGTAATCTTTAGTAGAGTCGCCAATCACTTTTCCCTGGCCGTCGATGGTGCCGTCTGCAGTTTTCATTGCCACTTCAGCTTTACCATCACCGTCCATATCAATTACGATAAATTGGGTGTAATGCTCTCCCTCGCGAATGTTTTTGCCCAGGCTTATGGTCCACAACAGGGTTCCGTTTTGTTTATATGCCTGTAACACGGGGATGTCCGTTAAACCGTTAAAAGAGTTATCAAGACCTTTCCCCACCTGGTGAAGAATGAGCTCATATTCGCCATCCCCATCAAGGTCGCCGGCGGATGCATCGTGCGGCCTGTAGCCCGCAGGAGTTTGAAGCGGTAATGAAAGGTACTGGCGCACCGGGGCATTGGCTGGCAGAACAAAAGGTTTATGGCTGCCACTTTCCTTCCCACTTGCAATTGCTTTTACGATGTAGGTGTTGCTTTGTGTGAGATCGGCCTTTGTGTCGATCCAGTTTGTGCCACTGGTTAGTGGCTGTCCATTCAGCTTTACGGCTTTGCCACTCCCCGTTGTTCGATAAATATTGAAGGGCAGGTTTTCCGGCTCCGTGCCCAACAATCTCCAGCTAATGAAAACTGAATCCGGGGCATGACGAACGGCAACAACCCCACGGTCAAGCTTCTCCATCAGTCGTTGCGCCTGCAGCGAACTGGTGAGCAATAAAAAGAGTAGATAAAACAATTGTTTTTTCATAAAATGGTGCTTTTACATATAGGGTCTGCTAAAAAATCAGCATCATTGACCGTGCCAGCGAATGCAATTACCGATCACACCAATGATACAGTAAAAGTAAATTTATGCATTAAAGTACCCGGAACACGAGGTTAATACTTATTCTACTAAAAACAGGTTTAAGGTAAAGTTCTCTCGTTTAATGTTTCCTTTTTAGTCATCTCGTCCGTCTCTTTTGTTTTTTCATTGAGCAATCATCAATCAGGATTTTTCGTGTTTAACAGGTGTTGAAATAAATAATTTTTTTTCGGCATAGGGGTAAACAACTACAAGCTTGTCTTCCTGATTAAATAAACTATTATGAGGACCATACATAAACAAGAGAAAGCAAACGACAAACTAAGGACATTTAAATTTAGAGCAATAAAAGGTGCCACCTGTATTCATTATTCCCTAGGTGCAGCAATAAAAGTCGCCATCATTTTGTGTCTGTTATCAACGAAATCTTATGCGCAATACATGATGCCTGTGCAGCAGGTAAGGGGTATCGTGGTTGACCAGGTATTGCAAACTCCGCTGGCTGGTGCCACGGTATTGTTAGTGAAACAAAATAAAACAGTAGCTACCGACAGCAAAGGTGCTTTCCGCTTTTTAGATGTACCGGTAGGCACGATTCAATTACAGGTTAGCAGCATTGGCTATAGGCAAGCGTTGGTCGACAACATCACGGTGAACGCCGGAAAAGAAACGGTGCTAACGGTATCGATGGAAACTGATTTTAAGGTGAACGATACCGTTTTCGTAAAGGCGAACAATAAAAGGAACAAACCTTTAAACGACATGAGTGCAGTAAGTGCCCGAGCCTTTACGGTTGAGGAAACACAAAAGTATGCGGCGGCGGTAAATGATCCATCCCGGATGGCTATGGGTTTCCCGGGTGTGGTAGCTACGGACGATGGTAACAACAACATCGCCATCCGCGGTAATTCACCAACCGGGCTGCTATGGCGCATGGAAGGTGTCGACATACCCAACCCTAATCACTTTGGCAGCACTGGCAGCAGTGGTGGGGGTATCTCTATCCTGAGTACACAATTACTGGCCAACTCCGACTTTGTAACAGGAGCTTTTGCTTCAGAGTATGGCAACGCTCTGGGTGGTGTTTTCGACTTGAAATTGCGAAAGGGTAATACCGAGAAAAAAGAGTACGCACTACAGGCAGGTGTACTTGGATTGAATGCTGCTGCAGAGGGCCCCATCATGCCTTCATACAAGGGCTCGTACCTCGTCAACTATCGGTATTCGACCCTGGGTTTGCTCAATAAGATAGGGGTGCCGGTGGTTGGCGCTACCAACTTCCAGGACCTTTCTTTCAACGTTTACCTGCCTACCAATCGCTTTGGAACATTTACCTTGTTTGGCTTTGGGGGACTGAGTTCTCAGGACGATAGTCCCGAGTTCGACTCTACCAAATGGAAGGACCGTTCCGACCGTTTTACCGGAAAGTTTGTCTCCAATACGGGTGTTGCCGGGTTAACGCATACCATCTTATTAGGCAGAAAAACAAGTCTTCGTTCCGCACTTGCTTATTCGTACAACATCATCAAAGACAATTACCGGTACATCAACGATGACCTGTCGTTACGCGATGATTACATTGATCAATTTAAAACGGCTAAGCAAACGTTAACCACCACATTAAACCATAAGTTCTCGAACCGGAGCACACTACGTGCCGGAACAATTGTAAACCGCATTCAATTCAACTACCACCAGCGCTCGAAAGAAAACGAGTCTGCTCCTTTAGAGGAAAAAATTAATACCAATGGTAGCACGCATACGGTGCAGGGCTTTGCGCAATGGCAATATAAGGCAATGCAGAACCTTACCTTTAACGCCGGCCTGCATTACCTTCAGCTACTGTACAACAACGCAAACTCACTGGAGAAAAGGGCTTCGGTAAAATGGCAGGCCGACCGCAAAAACAGTCTTGCTTTTGGTTATGGCGAACACAGCCAGATCCAGCCGCTTGGCGTTTATTTTGCACAACTTGAAAATGCAAATGGTACTGTCACCTTGCCAAACAAAGACCTGGGTCTAACCAGGGCCCGCCACTATGTGCTTTCCTGGCAGCACTTCTTCCAGCCGAAACTCGCCTTTAAGGCAGAAGCATATTACCAACAGTTGTACAACGTACCTGTAAGCGTATACGATACAGCTACACTGTCTACCTTGAATATAGCGAGTGAATATGTAACGGATCCGTTAACCAACAAAGGCACCGGAAGAAATTATGGTGTCGAGCTGTCGCTTGAACGTTATCTTGATGATCATTTTTACTACACCGCCAGCACGTCGCTGTATGAGTCAAAATACAAGGCACTTGACGGCATAGAACGAAATACCCGTTTTAATGGAAACTATGTTATGAACCTGGTTGCAGGTAAGGAGTTCGTGACCCCTGATGGAAGAAGAACCTTTGGCATAAACATTAAGACAATATATGCCGGGGGACTGCGTACCACACCGATCGACCTGGCGCGGTCGCAGACAGCTGGCTATGCCGTATATCGCCAAAAGGAGGCTTACACCATGCAGAACCCGGCTTATTTTCGTACGGACCTGCGGGTAAGTTTGAAATGGAATCGCAGGCATATGACCAGCACCTTATCACTGGATATCCAGAATGCCACCAACCGGCAGAATATCTTTGGACAATTCTTTGACTCGTACAAAGGAACGATTAATACCAGTTACCAAACCGGGCTGATCCCGGTGTTGAACTATAAGGTGGAATTCTAAGACATACCCATGTTTTCACCTCGTGATTTGCGCGTTAAGCGATCCTGTTGTTGATAAATTCATCCCGGACGACCGGGGCCGTGCCTCCATAGAAAACCAACACTGGTATTTGAACAATCAATCGAGAGATCTGTGTGTACACCCGTCCGGATGAACCCGCTTCGAAAGGGTGTTCCACTCCCGTACAGCCTAACACAACCGGGCTCATCGATAGTAACAGTGGCTTGAGTAAACAAGATTATCTGTCCGACCATGGCGGTCTGGTAACGTGGTTGCCTGAAGATTTTAACAGAGAGGCAAAGACCCCATCGACACATCAAAACAGACCGGCGAATGCATTTGTTATATAATGCTACCTAACGAGGCCCGCATTGATGTGATAGGTAGTAACAATTAATTCATGGGAGTTGGATTACTCCGCTAGTGATTGTAGTTTCAGATTGAAAACAATTTGTACGTCATCTGCCATTTAAACAATTGAGACATGCTATTGCAATCCCTTCTACAGGAATTTGAACACGAAGTAAAAAGTACACGCAAGCTGTTACAGGCCATTCCTGAAAAGGATATTAGCTACAAGCCTTCCGAGAAATCGTGGACGATGGGCGAGCTTGCTCAACATATTGCTACCATTTACTACTGGTATGTGGGTACCCTAACCCATGATGAATACGATATAGCTGCCGATCGCCTGGAGCGGGGCGATGTGAATGACATCGAGGCTACGCTGGCGCTTTTCGAAAGCAATGTGCAACAGGCAAGAAATGCTTTAAGCACCCTTACTGACCAAAAACTGCAGGACCATTGGACAATGAAAGTGGGTGACCGTGTCGTTCTTGGTCCCATGCCAAGGGGTATTGTTGCGCGCGGATTTCTTTTTAACCATATTTATCACCACCGTGGTGAAATGATCGTGTACCTGCGGGCTACAGGTAATAAGGTGCCGGGCTTGTATGGCCCTACTTACGAGGATCAATAAGGATGCTTTTTTAAAGAAGAGCTTTCAGGCACGCAGGAAATACGGATACTACGGACGCATGACCTTGGTACTTTGTAGAAAGTTCCGGTATGAACGCCGATAGATTTTTAGCAATTATCACATTAGAGAGCAGTGGTGATGCATCAACGTCATGTGATCCGTCTTGTAATCCGCTGGGTTTGTATTATAGAACCGCCTCACTAATTTAGTGAAGCGGCGCGGTTAATCATTTAATCATTCCCCTAGCGAAACGGCCTGGTTGATGCTGCTAGAATTTCATAAAATCTTTTACCTGCTGTTCCCCATCTTCACTTCTTGCCGTCAGGTAATATTTCCCCTTCGGGAGTGAGCTGATGTCAAGTGATAAGAAGGTTGCGCCGGTCGTTTTCAGGGTACTTTGTTTCAACATTCTGCCTGCGTTATCAACAACGGAAAGTGTTACGGTTTGCCCCCTCGCTGCTACCTGTAAGTTCAGGTGGTCAGCAACGGGGTTTTGCAAAATCTGCAACAATATTTCGTTGCCTGTTAACCTTACCGCGACCACCGGGCTGTAAGTAAAAGAGCCATCTTTGTCCACCATCTTCAGGCGATAAAAAAGCGTTTGAGTCCCGGCAGGTATAGCGGCAATATGATCTGCCAATTCGTAATCATTTAAAAGAGGACTGCTTGTAGCGTTAAGTGAACCCGCAGTACTAAAGATGCGTCCGTTTAAGCTGCGTTCCACAACAAACCGGGCTGTATTCACCTCTGCAAGGGTTTGCCATCTTAAATCCACTACTTGTGAGCCGTTAAGGCTTGCTGTAAGATTTCTTAATCGAAGCGGTAGGGTAACAGATTGCTGTAGCTTTAGTAAAAACGCATCTTCGTTACCAGCGGAGGTGGCAATATTAGTACCGGTTCTGGGGTCAAAGTCAACACTGCCGCTGAAATAACCTGTCACGAAAATGCCGCCCGAACGATCCAGCACGATTGAATTGGACCAGTCGGCAAGTGGGCCACCAATGTTTTTTGCCCATTCAAGGTTGCCGGTGCCATCTAACTTAAAAATAAAAAAATCGGATGATCCGGCTGATGTTAATGTGCTGACTCCTGGCCCCGGGTCAAAATCTTCAGTGTTAAAAAGCCAGCCAGTACCATGTATACCTGAAGCGTCTACAGCGATTGAACGTAGCCTTGCACTCGGGCCCGGGAGGTTTCTTCCCCAGCGAAGTTTTCCTGAGCTGTCGAATCGCAACATGAAAATACCGTCATTACTGGTTGAATAAGTTGTTTCTGGTTCAGGATTAAAATCGATCGTTCCGGTAAAGGTGCCCGCAGCGTAAATGTCGCCATCAGGAGCTACTCTTATGTGTGTAAACGCAGGCGACGACTCATTAGATCCCGTACTCGTTTTTGCCCATATAAGATTGCCTTGCAGGTCAGACTTAGTAATGAAGAGATCTCTTCTTCCCAAAGACGTAAGGTTAACTGTTGCGGGTCCCGGGTCAAAATCGGCAGTTCCCTCGTAGGTTCCGGAGGTATAAATGCCGGAAGTGTTCACAGCTATCGAGAGAAATCCCTGAGATCCGTTTCCCATGTTTTTTGCCCACACAAACATGCCGGAACTATCCAGTTTAGTGATGTGCATGTTAAACCTTGTTCCGGCGGTCAGGTTGAACACACCCGGTCCGGGATCAAAATCGGGGGTGCCCTGGAAAAATCCAGAAAAATAAACCCCTGACCTGTCAGCGGCAATTCCTTCGCTTCCTACCGCCATTTCTTTGGCCCAAATTAGTGTGCCTGCAGAGTCTAATTTTATGATGATGTTTTGGGCAGTAGCGGTGAGTAGCGTAATACCGGGACCGGGGTCGACATCTGCCGAGCCCTGGGGAATTCGGCAGAGCAGGTAAAGGTTGCTATTTGGATCGATTGCCTGGGAATGTACGGTGATGGTTCCGGGTCCACCGATGTTTTTTGCCCACAACAAGTTTCCCGACGCATCCAGCCTGGCAATGTAGATATCATTGCTACTGGCTGCTGTAAGACTGTTTGAAACAGCCGACGAACTGAAACTTATCGTGCCCGTAAACTGGCCGGTAGTATAAACGTTTCCAGCACTATCAGTATCTACAAAGCTGCCACTCTGGTAGGCTGTACCTTCTATGCTTTTCATCCAGTTAAAACTGGGCTGGGCTTGCACCAGGTAAGATATTAGCAGTAGTGTGCCAATTAGTAAAGTTCTGGTCATAGGGCAGGATTTGGGATAGTTACAAATTAACATCTTTCCGACAGACTTTTCCATAACAATCATTCAAGAAGCTGCGACTTCGATCTCAGTTTAAGGGACCTACCCAAGGGGGTTGCTACTTCGGACGAGGGTTTCGACATTCCGCACCAACCGCAGGGTAAGCCCTAGGTGAAAACGTCGTTACCTGACCAGCACCTTATAACCTATCCTTAGCTATTCAGAATGTCTCCTTCTTGCAGAACGTGATTGGACAATTAACAGACTCGTACAAAGGAACTATTAAGACAAACTATCTGGCCGGGTTGATCCGGGTGTTGGAGCTAGAGGGTGGCGATTTGGTGGAACAGGATGCATGCTGGTGTACTTAAATGGGGTCCAAAACGCTGCTTAGTCGATCGTAATTGACTTTGTTGATCCGGGCCAACGCACAAAGCCAAGGGCGCGGCCAGGTGATCTTGCTTTCCGGCTAACACCTGTTAATATCATCTGAATATTAGCTAAAATAGACCTATAGCGACCCATGTACTCTTCATAGTTTTATCTTCAATTATCCGTCACTCTTCGTGATGGCTGTAGGGTTATTGATGAAAACGATTTAAATATGAAAATGTACAAAGTCTTCCTGCGTGTGATCCTGTTTGTTGCTGTTTTCACCCAGGGCGTAGATTCGGCCCGGGCACAAAGCGGTGACCAGATCCTGGATGGTATTGGTGAAACCGGAATGATCGCACGATATATTTTTAACGGAGATCTGAAAGACTGGTCGCGGAACAATTTACATGGCAAATACCAGGGTGGCGAGGCCCCCTTTGTTTCCGACCCCCGCTTTGGGAAAGTGTTGTCGCTCTCAGGTGAAAGTAATGCCTTTATCACCCTTCCCGGTGAAGCACTTACCGACCTTGAGTCGCTTAGTATTTCAGGGTGGATAAACCTGCGTTCGAAACAGCCAGGACAACGCTTTTTTGATTTTGGAAAAGATGCCACCAGGCGATTCTTTGCAGCGCCCGCGGGCACAACAGGGCAGGAGGGCCTTCAGGCGTTGATAACAGCTGCAAAAGGCGACAACAAAGGAGCCGTAGCACCTGCAATAGAAGCAAACAAGTGGGTACACCTGGCTATTGTTATCGACGTACCGTCGAAAACCATGACGACTTATGTTGACAGTAAGCTTGTTGGAGAAGCAAAGGAAATTCCACGTGAGTTGAGTGAGGTATTCGGTCAGCAACCAGGTGAAAAAATGCTGTATATCGGAAAGTCGCTTACGTCCGGAGACCCCAACCTAAATGCACTCGTTCACGACTTCCGTATTTATCGTGTGCCCCTGAGTAGCAGGCAGGTCGCCGGAATTTATACCAATGCGCAAAGAGGCAAGGGGCTGAATGAAGGACAGGTAAATACAACCGGCCGGAAGGTTGAAGATGACCTTCCTAAGTATTCCCCAGCCGAGCCGCAGCTCTATACCAGGTACCTGGTTAGTGTGGCCGATGTGAAAGTGGAAACCGAAGTTGGCAGTTTGCCACGCTTACCGGGTTCTTTGCCGGGCACTTATAAGAGTGAGCTAAAGGGCAGGGCGCCTAAGGTGCGGGTGATTTGGCCGGCTCCAACCGACAATAACGATGTGCTTAAACCCGGCACATATACGATTACCGGACGGGTGGCGGGTACCACGCTTAAACCTAAAGCCATCGTTACCGTAAAGTCGGCGAAAAAATCATCTGCCCCGGGTTCAAAACTGGAAGCATTTGAGTTAAGCCGGGTTTCACTGAAGAACGATGCGCATGGGCACGAAACCCAGTTCGTGGAAAACCGCAATAAGTTTATTACAACATTGGCGAAAACAGATCCCAACGCTTTTCTATATATGTTCCGCCATGCTTTTGGGCAGAAACAACCTGAGGGTGCAAAGCCGCTTGGTGTCTGGGACAGCCGCGATACCAAGTTGCGGGGACATGCAACAGGTCACTACCTGACGGCAATCGCCCAGGCATTTGCAAGCACCGGGTACGACAAAGTATTGCAGAATAATTTCGCTGAGAAGATGGATTATATGGTTAATACCCTGTACGATCTGTCGCAATTATCCGGAAAGTCGAAAGAAGCAGGCGCCCCGGCAGTAACAGATCCAACAGCGGTTCCAATGGGCCCGGGTAAAACAAGCTATGACTCCGACCTGAGTGACAGCAGTATCCGCAACGATTACTGGAATTGGGGCAAAGGCTTTATTAGTGCTTATCCCCCGGACCAGTTTATTATGTTGGAAAAAGGCGCCAAGTATGGCGGTCAAAAAAACCAGATCTGGGCGCCCTATTATACGTTGCACAAAATACTGGCCGGGCTGTTAGATGTATACGAGGTAAGCGGTAATAAGAAGGCGCTTGAAACAGCTGCAGGGATGGGTGATTGGGTTTATGCCCGTCTGGCGCAGGTGCCAACAGATACACTCATTAAGATGTGGAACACCTATATCGCAGGTGAGTTTGGAGGAATGAATGAGGCAATGGCCCGTATGTACCGCATGACCAATAAGCCTGAGCACATGAAAACGGCGCAGTTGTTTGATAATATCAGGGTATTCTTTGGCGATACTTCGCACTCGCATGGACTTGCTAAAAACGTCGACATATTTCGGGGCTTACATGCCAACCAACACATACCGCAGGTTGTCGGGAGTATCGAAGAATACAGGGCGTCAAACAATCCTGAATATTACCGGATCGCGGATAACTTCTGGCACAAAGCGGTAAATGATTATATGTACAGCATCGGAGGGGTTGCTGGCGCACGCAATCCAAACAATGCAGAATGTTTTCTCAGCCAGCCGGGAACCCTTTACGAAAATGGTTTTTCCGCCGGTGGGCAAAACGAGACCTGCGCCACGTACAACATGCTCAAGTTAACCAGCAACCTGTTTTTGTTTGATCAGCGTGGAGAGTTAATGGATTATTACGAGCGTGCCCTGTACAACCATATCCTGGCCTCGGTAGCAGAAAATACGCCTGCCAATACCTATCATGTGCCGCTCAGGCCAGGCTCGGTAAAGCAGTTCGGCAACGCGAATATGACTGGCTTTACGTGTTGCAACGGTACGGCAATAGAAAGTAGTACCAAGCTGCAGAACTCCATCTATTTTAAAAGTAAAGATAACAAGGGACTGTATGTAAATCTTTTCGTGCCCTCAACGCTGGACTGGACAGAGCGGAAGGTTATGGTGGAGCAAACAACCAATTTTCCGAAGGAAGACAATACCCGTTTGACGATTAAAGGAAGCGGAAAATTTGATGTCAATGTGCGTGTGCCTGGCTGGGCCACCAAAGGATTTTTTGTAACCATCAATGGTAAAGCACAAACTGTACAGGCACAGCCGGGCAGCTACCTTAAAATTAACCGCGGCTGGAAAGATGGAGATGTAATAGAATTGAAGATGCCTTTCCAGTTTCACCTTGATCCGGTGATGGATCAGCAGAACATTGCAAGCCTGTTTTACGGCCCGATTTTGCTTGCAGCACAGGAACCCGAAGCAAGAAAAGAATGGCGCAAAGTAACCCTGGATGCTGATGATCTGGGCAGGTCAATCAAGGGTGATCCACAACAACTACAGTTCACGATTGGTGACGTTGTTTTCAAACCATTTTATGAAACCTACGGCCGTCATTCGGTATATCTTGACGTGAACCTGAAGTAAAATATCGTTGATAGATTTTGAGGTCGTTGCTGTACAGCAGCGACCTTTTTCATTTTGCAGGAATAATAAAGGATGGTTCGGAAAACGCCTGCCCATATGCAACCACTCCAGTCAACGAAGCGAGCCAACTAAATGCTATGAGTTGTACATGATAGGATTGGATCAATCAGTATTGTCGAATAACCTGGCCACGGCTCAGGGTGCTTCGTGCCTGCATGTTACCGGCTTTTAAGAAATAGGTAACGACATTACGAACCATTGTTCGTTGACTAAAAAGATTATGGCACCGGCAGTAGAATCACGGGTGAGGCTCCGGTTGCCCGCCCGGATAAACCCTGCTTGGACGCCCGCCCGGGTGAACCGCTTCGGACGGGGGTGTCACTCCCTTGTACCTGCGAGTGTAAACATCGGTATAGGAACACGGATAACACGGATTGAAATGATCTTAATCGGATTTCGGCAAACCATCTTCTGAAACAATCCGTTTGCTAGGGCTTTGAACAAAATGAATAGATTTTCTGCTTCGCAGAACGATAAAACGTATCTATCCGTTTTATCCCTGTCAGCCGTGTTCCATTTGTTAAGCTGCTAAGAAGAAGTGTCCAGCACATTGGCAATGCTGCCGTCGTGATTGACATCAAAACTTACTGCCACTGCATAGGTTCCAATGGGCGCCTGATGTTGACGTAATACTTTAAGATTTGCTTCTCAGAAGGTCAAGTTTCCAGCAATTTACACCTCCTGGAAAATGAGCAGAAACCCCTGGGTTAAAAGCAGAAAATAAGATCCCAACATTAAACACGACAAGCACAGAAAGCTTTTTGATGTTCATGAGTTATCGTATAAAGAATAAAGAAATCGGTTAGCAATGATTAGGAGAATGGACATCTTTTACAATTAATGCCAGGTGCAGCACCATGCCTTTTTAACCTAAGCCACATAAACACTTCCTAATTGTGCTGTCTTTCGATTAGTCCACCTTCACGTATTTCCGCCAGTTGTGTTCTTCGTTGAAACCGAGCACCTCGCGAATTTTCCGATTCGAAAACAGGGCTTCATGTTCACCTAATACACGGCTTAAAGGCACACCTGGATAAAACTTTTCAACTAATTCTTTTGATGGGATTATTGCGCCGTTGTGATCATTTCCGGCATTGAAAACCTGGTAACCCAGGCCATCTTTCTTCAAGCAAAGGTCTACGATCTGGCCAAGGTCACGGGCATCAATATAGCAGAAAGCGTTTCTGCGACGCACCTCGGGATTTTTGAAGTAATTGGGGAACAGTTCTGCATATTCATGCGGCTCAATCACATTTCCAATACGAAGAGCATAGATGTCAAAACCCGACCGTCGCTGGAAGCTACGTGCTGTGGTTTCATTTACAACCTTCGATAATCCATAGCTGTCCATCGGATCAACATCATAGTCCTCCTCTAAAGGAAGCACTTTAGGGTTAGTCTTACCGTCCGAAAAACAGATGCCATAAGTAGTTTCGGAAGAAGCAACGATAATCTTTTTAATGCCAAGTTTTACAGCAGCTTCAATTACATTATAGGTGCCGATAGTATTTACACGAAATGTGTCGTTATCGGGTCTGATCAGTATCCTGGGCACTGCGGCAAAATGGACCACCGCATCGAAACGAGGCACCCCATTACCCGGTTCTAACTCATCTAAGCCGGCGTATGAACTCATGGCATTAAACATTTGCCCCGAGTCGGTAATATCAGCGATTAGATTGTCTACACCCGGTAAATTCAATGGCACCATGTCTACATTCATCACCCGGTGTCCCTGGTCAAGAAGGTAACGTACGGCGTGCTTGCCTGCTTTACCGGATCCACCGGTAAATAGTATGCGTAGTTTGGTCATGTAATCTCCTTTTTAAAGTTATGCTTATCCCGTTCCCTGATGCATTGTGCAGGCAGCGTGCTGGTACTCCATCGATCTTCATGCAACCGGGACGAAACCTTTTCTACTGGTATGTTCTCCAGGACTTGCAACTTGCCGATAAAAAATGATGCCGCCCGGATTTAATGCCGGACCAGCTCCAAAGTAACAATATATTACATCGATTGCGTTATTAAACAAAGCCCGCATTACTTTATCATTGTTATTACAGAAACATTGCCTAAACCACCCGGCCCGTGATCATCAAGCCTTTATTGTGCACCACATTTGCTCTTCTTTTCTGTATTTCATGCTGTTTGGCTCAATCAACAAGGGCGTTAAAGCATAGTGTGCTGTGTTTCGAATTGGGGAAAACGGGCTTGGTTTACAACCTGGCATTTGACCACAAACCCGCAGCAGGCAATTTTGGTTTCCGGATAGTTGCCGGTTCAAACTTCGGCAGGTATCTTAATGCTAAAACAATTGGCGGTGGTGTTTATTACCTGGCTGGTAAGCAGGACCGCTTTCTTGAACTTGGCGCAGATTTGCAATACTTAGTGGTTAACGAAAACAGTGATGATCAAAGGGGCTTCTCATTTGTTTACCCCAACTTTTCTGTTAAGACGCTGTACACGAGTTTGAACATTGGTTACCGCTACTACCGGAAACAATCGATGTTCAGGATTGGGCTTTCGCCCGGCTTGCTTGCGGGTAAACCGATCCCCGGGGGATACATCTGTTATGGCATCCGCCTCTGATGTTACTTCTGCCATGACAGCCTTACTTCATCCCGTTTAACTGTGTGAACCACTCGCCTGCTTTTTCTTCGAGAAAAGTGGTTTCACAAGCTTCACCAGTTTGTCGATGATAAAACCCAGGAGGAGACCACCAATTAAACAGGCAAGGGCTTTGGCGAACCATGCCAGCACCGGCATGTTGGCCAAAGCATGTTCCAAATCGTGTAATAAATGGTTGGTTAGCGGCATGCCATGAGCAATAATTTCGGCCCCAACCCAAAGCATTGCTGCCGTACCAACATAACTCAGGAAACTAAGGAAGTGGGGCATGAACTTGACAATGCCCCGACCAAATTTGCGGGTTGTCGGGTTGTACTTGTCCTGCGCAAAGTGTACCCCGATGTCGTCGGCCTTAACAATAAGTCCCACAAACCCATATACTGCTACGGTGATGAATACCGCAACAGCCAGCATCACCACAATTTGGTTTACGATTGGATCGCCGGTTACCTGGCTGTAGGCAATCGCCATAATTTCAGCTGATAAAATCACATCTGTGCGGACAGCACTGGTAACCCGCTCGTTTTCCAGTTCCTCGGGGGTAATAACCTTTAGGTTCTCGCTCTCAACATGCACGTCGTGGTGCTTGCTGAACATGGAATGCACTTTTTCATAACCTTCATAACACAGGTATGAGCCGCCTAACATTAGAATAGGTGTGATGGCCCATGGGGCAAAGAAACCCAGCAGCAAAGCAGCCGGGCTTAGTATCAGGACCTTATTGATCAGCGACTTTTTCGCAATCCGGAAAATGATAGAAAGTTCCCGGGCCGGATTGAGGCCGACAACGTATTTGGGGGTAACCGCCGTATCGTCGATTACAATTCCTGAAACCTTTCCGGTTGTTTTCGCTACCTGGGCGGGCACATCATCTAAGCTGGCGGCACTTGCTTTTACCAACGCCGAAATATCGTCCAATAAAGCAAAAAATCCTGAAGGCATAGTTTATAAGTTAGCTGGTTGATTGCTGGTGATAATTGTTTACGTATTCTTGTTATCGTTATCCATCCATGTTGCTCACGCACAAGCCTGTGCGAGTGCGGTACACGGATGAACGCTTTTTCGCGGCAAACTTAAACTTATATCTTAAAGAATATCGCTTTAGCCGGTACTACTTACAGCCACTTTGCCCTGGCAAGTTTGTTTTACCCTATGGTCTCAACAAGGATCAATATCATTATTGCATTTGCGGAGAGGCATGTCGTAAGCGCTCAGGCTTGCTTTGCTGCGCACTCAGGGCTGCGGTAAGCCGGGCCATTATGGCCTGAACTAAAACCAGGTGCCGGAGGGTAATGTTGCACTTTTGCAGTGCAATCGGCCACATACATGCGGGCTCAACCGACTACGAGGGGAGGTGGGGTGCCGATAGCGTTTGTAGAACCTGAAAGCCCATGAGGTGGGGATGGCTCTCCGGAGGCTTTTCAAAATGCGTAGGATGGTAGGGTTGTTGAACCTGCCTGTGCATAGGCTTTACATTAAGTGTTTGCTCATAATTGGGGTACGATCCGCTGAATAGGATTACCGGTCGTACAAGAGAGTGACACAACGATGTTTAAATAAAAAACAACTGTTGGCTACCAAAAAAATCCTGGCATGAGCGTAATTTTTGTCGTGCAGTTATTGTTCGATCATTTACAAGTATATGGCTATGGGGTATAAAGTGACATACGGGCTTTTGCTGGTTGCGTTATGTACGCTTGCGTGTTCATACGCAAAAAAAGCCGGGCTAACGCCGTTACAAAGCGAAGTCGCTAATGTATTACGCAGGCAGGTGCTTAAACAAGCTGCCTGGGCCATGCAACAGGAGCCTGTAACGGTTACGGCGCAAACATCGACCCGAAGCGCTGGTGGTATACATGATTTTTTTAGTGAAGGCGATTATTGGTGGCCCAACCCGCTCAGTGCCGATAGCCCTTACATTCAAAAGGATGGGTTGACCAACCCGGACAACTTTGTGGCGCACCGGCTCGCAATGATACGCCTGAGCAGGATTGTGGGTGCACTGGCCTCTGCCTATAAGCTAACGGGTGATAAGCAATATGTACAGCAGGTGCTAAAACATTGTAATGCCTGGTTTGCAGACCGGGCAACGATGATGAACCCGCACTTGCTATACGCCCAGGCGATAAAGGGACGGTTTACGGGACGGGGTATTGGCATAATCGATACCATACAATTGATGGAGGTGGTGCAGGGATTGTTGGCACTCGAAAAATCAGGCGTCATCTCCGCCAGCGAACTTGCGCCAATAAAAAGCTGGTTTGAGCAGTACATTACCTGGCTTACTACGCATAGATATGGCAAAGACGAGATGAATGCTGAAAATAACCATGGTACCTGCTGGGCCATGCAGGTGGCTTCGTTTGCAAAGTTCACCGGCAATACGGCCGTAATGGACTTTTGCAGTAACAGGTATAAAACCGTTTTATTGCCCAATCAAATGGAGGTGGACGGAAGTTTTCCAAGAGAACTAAGAAGAACCAAGCCTTATGGGTACTCCATCTTCAATCTCGACGCAATGACCATGCTTTGCCACATTTTATCAACCCCCGCCAACAACCTCTGGAACTATACCACGGCAGATGTGAAGTCGATTCGGAAAGGCATTGAGTACCTCTATCCTTATGTGCAGGATAAGGCCAAATGGCCCTTGCCAGCAGATGTTATGTACTGGCAGGAATGGCCGGTTGCTCAACCATTTCTCTTATTCGGAGCCATGGCTTACAACAATAAAAAATGGCTCAATACCTGGAAAAAACTGGAGCACGACCCATCGGTGGAAGAAGTAATCAGGAACCTGCCGGTACGCAACCCGCTGATTTGGATAGAGTAGGCCATGATTTAAAATTTTACAATTTGGTCGGCAGACCAGCAAACAGGATCGAATGTGCTAACCGGTAGCTTACTCATCTTCGCTCATCTAAAGTGGTGATCATTTACCTTGCAACTTATCGCGCTAAATAATTAAACAGCTTATGACCAGATTACTGATAATGGTATTAATGTTTGTACCGGCTTTGGCCCTGCAAAGCCAACAGATAAACATGTCGAAGGTGTTTGCGGAAGCGGGGCAGCAAACTGAAGTTATGCTCCGCGAAATTCCATTGGCCAAACAAGGAAACGCAGAACTTGTTTCGCCAAGATCGCTGGACAGTGGCATGTTGAAGCTGGTTGCATCGCGCGATTGGACAAGTGGTTTTTTCCCGGGCCAGCTATGGTTTTTATACGAGTACACCCGCAACAATAAATGGAAGAAAGCAGCGGAACAATACACCGCTTATATTGAACGGGAAAAAACAAACGCAGGAACACACGATATGGGCTTTAAGGTTTATTGCAGTTTCGGAACCGGATATCGCCTCACCCGTGAACCGCGGTATAAACAGGTTATTATCGAAGCGGCAACCACACTTGCAACCCGCTTTAATGCAACCGCTGGCGTAATTAAGTCATGGGACAACCGTACCCGCTGGAAGTACCCGGTCATCATTGATAATATGATGAACCTCGAATTGCTGTTTGCTGCAACAAAGCTTACTGGTAACAAAAAGTTTTATGACATCGCCGTTAGCCATGCCAATACTACCATGAAACATCATTTCAGGAAAGATTTTAGTTCATACCACGTTGTTGATTATGATACGACCAATGGTGCCATTTTGCAAAAGACCACACACCAGGGATATAGCGACGAAAGCGCCTGGTCGCGGGGCCAAAGCTGGGGACTTTATGGGTACACGATGTGCTATCGCGAAACCGGGAACAAAAGCTTTTTGGTCCAGGCTGAAAAGATCGCGGCTTACATATTGAACCATCCGAATCTTCCGGCCGACCTGGTGCCTTATTACGATTTTAATGCTCCCGGCATACCGAACGAACCGCGCGATGCTTCAGCGGCATCCGTGATGGCAAGCGCCTTATACGAGTTAAGCACCTTTAGCAACAACGCAACCATATACAGGGCTGCTGCAGATAGAATCATGGAAAACCTTACGAGGGATTACCGCTCAGGCATCGGAGAAAATAAGGGCTTTCTCTTATTGCACAGCACCGGTTCCGCACCCGCCAAAAGTGAAGTTGACGTGCCGTTGAGCTATGCCGATTATTACTACCTGGAAGCTTTGTTGAGAAGCCGTAAGCTAAAGTCAAACAAAAGTAAAGCTGCAAAAGCAAAAGGTTCAAGGTAGGCTAGGTTGCAGCAGTTACCACCAGGGTAGTTGGGCCGCTTCGTTCTGGTGCGGATACCAACGATAACCTTAACCTATAAACTTAATTTTATGGAAGACAAATCGAACAGTGCCACATCGCAACGTCCGGAAGGAGATCGTCTGCTAAACGCATCCCTGGTAGAAATGGACCTGGATGCTTTCATCCGGCAAATTAAAGAGGAAACTACCTGGCAGGAAAGCGACCGGAACTCCATTACCATTTTCAAGTCTGAAACCATGCGTATAGTTCTGCTTGGCCTGCACGCAAACGCAGAACTCAAACCGCATCATGCCAATGGTGTTATCAGCGTTCAGGTACTCGAAGGTGAAATCAAATTCAGCACGCCCGACAAAACGGTAAACCTGGCAACGGGACAAATGATCGCATTGGCCGAAGGGGTAACCCACAGTGTTACAGCGCAAACCGCTTCCTTTTTCCTGCTTACGCTTGCGATGAGCAAATAAAAGCCAGCCAATTATCGGTCTAACAGGGTTTAACAAGTTGAAATGCTGCGTGCGCAAGGGCAGGAAATGTCTAAAAACGGGCAACAAAAAACCGCCTAATGAGTCGGTTAGGCGGTCTCAAAAAAGCACAATGAGAAAAGAGTCATAAAGATACACGCCCGCTGATTTTTGTGATATTAGAATCCGGTTATAGGTTTTGTTGCTTGCGAAGCAAATTCTCCAGGTGCACCGGCATCACTGAAATCGAACCATGAAGCGCTGATTTCAACCGCTGCGAAAATTGAATAGTAGTACCTCCATTACAGCTGAGTGATATTAGGGCGCAGCCCGCAGAATTGCCATGGCGGGCCGGGCTTTCTGTAGTAGCTGGTGCCACCCGCATTAGCCACCCTGCCCCAGGCTACTACTGCCAATCCCTTGCGCAAACGTGCCTGCTCAGCAATTGTACGAACGCAATTAAAAACTTCCCGCAAAGTGCCGGATCATCATTCGGACCGCGCTAACCAGGATCAATACACTTTAAAGATGTTGGTTCGCCGTTTCGGTGATATACCTGAACAGGCTAGTTAGCAGATCGGGGACTTGTGCCGGAACAAACGCTGAATAATGGTACGATCAACACCTAAGTATTGTTGATGTGTTTGCAAAGCTCCCAGTAAGTGAATACGGTTCGCAGCATAGCCGTTAACTCATCAATGCCATAGGGCTTTTGAAAGTAGCCCTGAACACTTAAGGCATGTGCATGACGCACAGAAATGGCACTTGTACTGGTGGATACAAAAACAAATGGAATTCCTTTCGATACCAGGTAGGGATCCTCCTGGATTTTCTTTTTCAGGTCAAGGCCGCTCATCTGCGGCATATTTACATCAGACAGGATGATAAAGGGCTGCTCTTCGGTTGTCAAGAGGTAGTCAAGTACGTCTTGCCCCCCATCAAACATCCGGAACTCGTTGTCTATCCCAAGACCCCGGATAGCTTCCATGTAAATTTCCTGGTCATCCTTATCGTCGTCAACAATTACAATTGGTCCTTTAGTCATCTTCAAGATTTAGTAAAAGGGATGTGCAGTATAAAAATGAACAACAAATTAATGTACTCAGGCCACGAAGTATCTTTCACGCCTGATTTTTTTTATTCTCCGCTGTGTTTTTTCCAACCTATCCTGCTCTGACAAAGGTTGCTGGAGTACTAAAACAGCATGTGCGTTTTCCCGGGTACTTATTGTGTTGCGTAAAGCCGGGATGCCAGGAGTTCCCGTTTAGGGGCTATGGGTAAATGTCAATCTTTACCCTAATGATTTATAAATTTTTGCGCGCCGCCATACGCAAACTCCCCGGTAAAAATGGATTGATATAACGGTCGCCTTGATTGCAAGTTGCCACGCAGTATATTGATATATAGTTCCGGCCCGCTTCTAAAATTTACTGCAATGTTGCTTATTCTGAAGGCCTATTAACCCTAAACGGGATGCCTGACCTGGTGCATAAAAAACTTACCCAAATCTTTTTTTCGAGTAAAATATTAGCTATTTTTATTATGCGGCTTGTTTGATCTGTGGCAATTCCTGGCTTTTAATACCTGGCGCTATGCTTACACTTAAAGAGATTGATAACGCTCTTTACATTCTCGAACTTAGAACCACTTTGCTGGAGCGGGCATTAGAGGCAGGAAGCGATTCGAAAACACAGGACGAGCAAATTGCGGCAACCCGGCTGGCTTATCACCGGTTAAAATTAGCAGAACAACGATTTAAAACCTTAATGCGGCGGTACCTGTGCCAGGATATTGGTGTTGGAACGCAAAGATAATTCGCGGGATGGATGCAGGTGTAGTAACGCCTGACCGGTTCAGCCCGTTTAGAACAACAAGGCAGTACCAAAAGTACTGCCTTGTTGTTTTGATGAACTGTCCGGGTTAGTGCCTGATTGATTTGCCCCGGAATTATTGACATTCTATTTAGCTTAGAACAGTCGCCACGAATTGATGTAGTCGTCGATACATAATCACCATAAACTTGTATGTGACTAATTAATGGTGTAACATGAACCAATGGATCAGCGTTTCAAAATTGATGAATGAACCGATGAAAGACCTCTTCAGTGTTGTAGGTTGCAAAGAAAAATCCGGAAGGATGAATAGGTGTTGTTACGCTTCCTGGCGTGTTGATACGGGGCCTTTGTTTTGTGTTAGTGGTAGGATGCCCCGTTATTGCATCTGGCTAACCAGTTCTTTAAGATAAGCGATGTGTTTTCCAAACTTACGATGACTTACGGCACGGCTTACAAGATACTGGAACAACAGGAGTGCTGCATATGCACCAAACCTGGTATATGCTGGCAGTGCGTGCCAGGTATTCAACATGCGGAAGTGCTGAAAGTAGGGCAGTATTTCGGTGAGTACGATAAAGAGTAATAGTGCAACACGTATGCCTATCAAGTTTTGTTTGAGCCTTGTTTCGAGTAAGAAAATCTGCTGCTCAAGATTGGTTTTAACCCTGCCATCCATAACTTCCATTTTCTTTACCAGGTTGTAGTTCATTTTTGCAAAAAAGATCACGCCAATACAAAACAGGATATAAAACCAGAATAGCGCACTGGTTAGTGTTTTATCGATGTGATGAATGTTGGTTGCCAGAATGCCAATGGGTACTGCAATCATGGCAATCATTTGCTTTCTGAATGATCGCTTTAATTTTGCGATCGGTCCTGTGCTTTGGTGTTGTATAATTTCCATAATATTTCGGTTGGAGGGTTGCTTTGTTGTGTCGGCTTGTTGCCATTGCTGTTTTAATGCGTCAAGATCCATATCAATCATTTTTTGTAAGCTGACGTAATTTGTCTTTTATCCGGTTCATCTTTACCCGCAGATTCCCCTGTGTGATACCGAGAATTTCTTCCATTTCTTCATAACTTTTATCTTCCATATAAAGCATCACAACAGCTTTTTCTACCTGGTTCAGTTGTTCTATTGCTTTGTACAACAGGCTTAGCTGCTCTTCGTTGTCGGGCGTATGCTCATCTTCAGTTTGGTGGGGCAGGGCAGAAGGCTCATAACTTTGTATAAAGTCCTTTTGTTTTCGCAAACCGGTAATCGCAGTATTTATAGCCACACGGTATAACCATGTGCTAACTTTCGACTGTCCCTTAAAGGCCGGAAAAGCTTTCCAAAGCTGGATAACAATTTCCTGGAAAAGATCTTGTCTTTCAGTATCGGTGCGGGCGTATATCCGGCAGACTTTATAGATCAGCAGTTCATTTTCCATGATGTGCTTTTCAAACTGCTTCTCTACCTCATGTTTGTGCAATGTCTTTCTTTTGTATAAGTAGTCGTAAAATGGTTTGTTTTGTTACAAAAAGTTAGCTGATTATTTTACGCCTGTTAAAAGCCCGATACGATTTACCAGCCGGGCACCGTTCCAAACAGGCCTTTGCTAAACCGCCAGGTTATTCAAGGGCCTTTATGTTGTAATTTACGCTTATGATCATTCGATTGTCGCTGCTGCTGTCTGGTTTATGGATGAGTACACTCGTGGGTGCACAAAGCGCACAGCCCAATCAACGGCACAAGGATCAAATTTCGGCATTGATTGACAGTTATTCACTGGCGAGGGAACAAAGGGACACCGCTTTACTCAGGCGTATTATGACCAAAGATGTTGATCAATTGGTTTCAACAGGTGAATGGCGATACGGTATAGATGCCGCAGTGTCGGAGATGATAAAAAGTTCCGCAAATCGCCCCGGCACAAGAACCCTGATAATTGAAAAAATGCGAACGATGGGAGTCGACTGTGTCACCGTTGATTGCCGGTATGAGATCAGGGATACAGGTGGAACCATTCGTAAGATGTGGAGCACCTTCATGATAGGAAAGGAGAAAAAAAACTGGAAGATTGCTGCCATCAGAAACATGTTACCTGCTGCGAATTGATGTAAACGATTTGCCTAACCGGCTAGTCTACCCACGAAAGGAAGTTAAGACCCATGCTGATTTCAAGCGTAAACACTAACATTTCTTTTCTCCTCAGCATTCCGATCTTTGTAGCATGAATGAGCATTTCAGGGATATTATCCGCATCATTAGTAAGGGTGATACCACCGTGGTGGAAAATTTTTTTCGCAAGCCGGGTGGCCGCAAATACCTTGAGAATATTACACTCATCTTAATCAATACCTTACCCAACTCTGTTGACGAAAAAGAAGAACTATATGCGGGCTTCGTAGAAGTACTCAATGGTATGGAACAGCGCATCCGCAGGCAGAAAGAAGGGCAGGAGACCCTGGAACGTGTCTTTAGCGGCAGCTGACCTCTCCAAAATGGTATCCAATTTGTAAAAGACTTCTCCTGTTGTTTCGTTCCCTGTTAAACCCTTATGCAGCCTGTTCTATTTACACAGCAAATGTATAAATCGGTAGGCTTGGTTTGGGGCAGAAAGGGTTTGCAATATCACCTGCCGCTCACAGGTTATACGCAACGATTAGCGGTCCTCCATTACGGTTATTTTTCTTTCCAGTTGAATAGCCCGAAGTCGATCACCAATCTACAAGGAAGCCCCGTGGCATCGAAGCCAATATAGGATGCGTACCTGCCATCTCCAACTCCGGTAGTAAAAGCGGCTATTTTGTGTTCGCCTAATGTATGCATGGCGTATTTCCAATCGTAATGGTAGTGCTGATCCATTTGTTTAAGAATGTCGGCATAAATACCTTCTTCTATTTGGGTAAGTTGCTCCTGGGTCATAGCTTTTATGGCTGCCTTATCCATCAATATTCCTATCCCTGCGTCAACACCATAGCCATGGATCTTTTCTCCGCCAACTGGCAAAGGTTCTTGTCCGGCGAGCAATGCAAGTTGCCACCGGGTAACGGGTTCATCGTTAAACTTTATCCTTGCAAAAGCAACAGTTTCTTCGCCTCCCACGTTTGCAATGGATAACTGAACAGGGTATGCCCCCGTTGGAAAGGTTTGCGTAAACGGTATGCCATACTCATCAACATGCAGCGGGTCACATGCGATTACCTGCCCGCTGACAATATTAATGTTTCCAATGGTGATGCCATAAAGGTTTACGGTCGCGCTTTTACCCTTCTGCGTGGTGCCTTTGATAAAAGCTGTTTCAAACAGCGCGGGTGTGGTGTTTATCGGGGGCGCCGGGGTGGTAATGGTGTCGAGTACCTCGGTTGAGATGGGCGTTGTTTTTTTTGGGGAAATGTTGCAGGCAAAAAAGGTAAATGCAATGAATATGTATTTCATGTTTATTGTTTGGTTTTAATAGTTCCAATTGTTTCGCCTCAAAATTGTCTAGTCTAAGTTCCCGTTCAATATTGTTTCCACTGCGACAACTTACCGGATGTATTATTACCAGCAGCTTTTTGGGGCTACCACCCCAATTACCAGCATTCGATAAACCTCATAATTCCCCATCCGCAATGCGCAATCCGCAATCCGCAATCAAGACATCTGCCCTCAATACCCAATACCTTAATACCTCAATACCACATCCCCCATCCGCAATGCGCAATCCGTATCATCTACCCTCAATACCCAATACCTCAATACCTCAATACCCAATCTCCAATCCGCAATCCGCAATCAAGACATCTGCCCTTAATACCCAATACCTTAATACCTCAATACCCAATCCCAATCACCCCATATACTTTACAACGACACCTGATTGTTAACGATTGTTGGCATTGGTCAAACGCGTAAACCTGATGTTTTTCGCCAGCGGGTTGCTGTAGTTGAGTGCCACAACCTTACCGGCTTTATCACGAACAAACCTGGCGATAACACCCGCTAACTGAAACGCATCGCGGTCAATCGGCTTTACCTCCAAACCCGGGCCTTTACCATTCAGCCGGCCAACCAGGCTCTCCTTGCCCGGACTGATGTCGAAAAAGGCATTGAGCTCGTCGCTATGGTAGCGGCCGCTAAATCCCTTTAGTTCCTCTGTCGTAGGTGCATACGGCCGGGCACGACGATAACGGTTAGTTTTGCCTTCCATCGATTTTAATTCAAACTCATCTGGGGAGATAAAGGTAATCTCAAAGGCATCCTGCGACATGAATTGCACGAATGCACCCCAACGGCGAAAGCGGTTTTTGGTGAGTGCAACCAAACCCGGCCCGTTGGCTACCCTGAACCTTCCACGATCCACAGCCAAACGAATCTGCTCTCCGGTACGCTCATTAAAGAAAACACCTGTCTTGCCATTTGCTTCTGCAAGGGTGTCGCCGGTAAGTGTAGGTGGCGGTCCGGCTTCAGGTTCCCGTGAGCCTGCTCCCTGTAGAAACTGGTCAGCTATCCGACGAGCTAATTGCGTCGCTTCCATCGAACCTGAATTGCACAATACAGCGATTGATAAGCGCTGCGAAGGGTAGCTGCCAAGCCATGAGTGATAACCTGCAGCGCCACCCGAATGTGCCACTTCATGGATGCCCCGGTAAGTTTCTAAAAATAGTCCGCGGGCATAACCTAGTTTTCTGCCGTTTTTCAATTTTGCCGGTTCCTGTAATTTGCTGGTAACAAAGCCACCAAGGCGTTTGGTTAACAGTGCATCGTTCCAGGTAAGCAGGTCGGTCGCTGTGCTGAGTATTGCACCGCCACCACGATCGTTACCCATGTACATATCAATCTTCCACAGATCGCCGACACGGTCGTAGGCCAGAACCCGGTTCGGAACAACCTGGGTCATGTCCGTGACATAGGTTGTAGATTTCATGCCGAGGGGTGCAAACAGGCGTTTGTGAACGAAATCGGCAAACGACATAGCACTGGTACGCGCAACGATTTCAACCAGCAGCACGTAGCCGCTATTCGAATACGCCCATTCTTCACCCGGAATGAAATTGAGTCCGCGTTGACGAAGAATTAGGGATAAGGCGTCGGGATCGCCGTTGGCTAGTGGCAGAATCCCGGTCCAGTCGCGAATACCGGAAGTATGTGTAAGCAGGTGGTCAATGGTTATCCTGTGACCGTAAGCCGGTAACTCCGGCAGGTATTTGTGAATGTCTTCGGTGAGCGATAGTCGCTTCTCTTCTACAAGCAGCAGTACGGCTGCTGCGATAAATTGTTTTCTTGTTGAACCAATGTCGAATACGCTTTGGTTGGTTATCGGAACGTTGCGCTCAATGTCCGCTGAACCGTAGGCCCTGCTCACCAGCACTTTGCCGTTTTGCGCAACAGCACAGGCGCAGCCCGCGGTAGATCGCTTGGCCCATCCAAACATTTTGTCGACCTCAGTGGTTTTGTCTTGTGCTAATGCATGAGCAACAAGAGAAAAGGAAAGGACAAAGTAGGCCAGCTTCAGTAAAATATCCTGCTTCATATTCCTGGTGCCAGCAATGGCCTTTTGATAACGTACTTCCATAGTGTTAGCTATTATATTGTTTGATGTCTTTGTCCGTTTATGGGAAGAGTTAGAGGTTTAGATCTATATGCTCAAGGATAGCACCGGGGCTCCGCACAACCTTTAAAAATCAGCTGATTGTAGTTGAAACTTAAGGACAGGCCGCATTTGGTTCGGAACTGTCTCTTTTGAAGCGGACAGGTTACATTAGCGCTTCAGGTAAGTATTAGATGCCTTGGGCGTCTTATTTGAAGCCAAATACAAGTGGGAAAATAAAGGTTACAATTATGGCCCATACCACGTATACAGGTAAATAAGATGAAATGGATCTTCCTACTGACTTTAGTGCATCCTTGTTGGTTACTGCTTTAAATAGAGTCGCTGTTACCAGGAAGAGGTTTACCAGGATGATCACGTTGCTTCCAAGCACGGCAGCCCTGTTGGGTGTGATTCCTAAAGATGAGATGCGAAACAAGATGGCGGAAAGTGCGATCCCATTTACGATAATGGTGACAGTTGAAAGCAGGAAGAGTATCCATATCTGAGCTGGGTTCCTGGTAGTTGCAGATGTGCCGGCAACGGAAAAGAAAATAATTGCCATTACCCCAACCAGCAACGCATTGAAGATCATCAGGAACTCGCGGTCGTTATAAGGGTCTTTGCCGGAATAAACCATCGCTACGAGATAAACCACGAGCATAAGCAATACAAGGGGGCTGAATATCTTCGCAATTACCGGCGAAACCTTCCCAACTAGATGCGGATTATTTTGGGTAAGGTAAGTGCCTACGATTGGTGCGGCTGCAAGGCCAAATATACCCACATAAGAGAAGTATATTTTTTCGATCTTAAGCCCGATCAGCCCAAACAGCCCAACGGTTATCGCACTCATGATACCACCTGCAATCAGGATTAGGGTTGTCATCACCACGAGATCCCCATTATACCTCAAGAATGAGAGGCGTTTCTCATGGTCGTTTTGCTTTCCTCCAACAAAGGCAAATCCAAGAATGGCCCAGAGAAAGAGCAATAAAAAAGCACAGGACAACAATAAAGTATCGCTGGTAGCTTTATTGGGAAATGCATTAATGAAAAGTACTCCAAATAATATTGTACTGGTTATGCCAACGCTCTTCATGGCCGACAATCTATTCTTCCAGGCAAAGTAGGCCGACAAAAGCGGGAATACAATAAAGCCAATGTTACGTTGATAGAAAACATCTTCCTTTAAGGAGAATATCGCAGGCAATTTTGCAACTAAGCCTGCAAGAATAGCGGCAATAATTACAAGGGCAAGTTCTTTCCTGTTGCCAAACAAAACATCTTGCCTGGTGAAGCTCAGGCGTTCATGCCAAAAGGCAGCCAGGGCTTTGTCTTTGATATTCGGGTAAAGCGTCGTAAATGTTTGCCTGAAACTTTGTTTATCTACCCGGTACAATTGTTCAAGCTGCCGCGGATTATCGATATTCATCAGGATTTCTTCTTTCATATCTGTTTTTTATAACTATTCAGTAGTGCGTTTATTTACCTGGCCGTTAATTGGTGATTTGATCAGCCGGTATCCCGTAGTGTCTTTGTATTTCTTCACTTCTGCCTCTTGCTTATCCATGTATTTTCCTCCATTCTACGGTGCTATCGCTCCTTAGTTTAATCACCAGCGTACGGGTATAAATAGGGTATACGTTTGCAAAATATTTTTTAACAACAGTATAAAACAGATGGCCGTCATCGGTACGGTCAGGCTCACCAAGCAGGTTGAACACTTCTTTCGCGTTCAGGCCTTTTAAGGTGTAATTATCAATCAGGTCCTGGAGCATCCGTTCCCGGTACGGATGCTCCAGGCCGTTCGTTTCCATCCATTTCACACGATCAAATTTCTCGGGCCTGATTTCCTGTTGTTTGTTTTTGCACGCTATGAAACATAGCAGGAGTAATAACAGGAGGTTTGTTGGTTTCATAAAGTGAATAATCAAAAGTGTTGTAAAAACGCGGTAACATTTCTTGCACCGATATAGGAGATCTTGCCCGCGCTGCTAAATGGTTCAAGACTGGTTTTGGTTGCAGGGCCTTTGCATTGCTGCCACCTGGTAAACGCAAGTGCTAATACTAAGATTAAGATTGAGACAACTGCAATTACCTGCTTCTTTCTACCAGCAGTGTCGCTCATTTTGGTAAGCTGTTGATCGTAAATTTTAGTAGACATAAAAGTACTTTGCAGTTCAAAGTTAATGTAAAAGCACTTTGTTATGCAAAGTACCTACATATTTTTTTTCCAGGTAGTCTTCAGCTACACGATCACATTATACTTGGAGTTTGTTACCGGCTGAAACGCGCGTTAACGACAGTTTGGAGCGCCGTTGCCTTTCGAAAGGCTTCCGTTCTCAGCGGCAGCATATCGGTGCGTGTTATTGCCCTTTCTGGGAGCATCCGGCATAGGTTGGCAACGTAGTGATACGTGGTGGCGGACATTTCGTCGAGGCGCAACCGCGGTGCTAACGCGCTATTTTGGTTTACCTTGTCGTAATACCCGCCAGAGGATCGCGGGCTGGAAAAGATGGGTCGGTGGTTTGAGCAGCGCAATAACTTTCAGGAATGCACCGCAAACAACTTCGTCTTTGGTGGTTGCCTTATGTACCTGTTCAATATATTTATTTACCAGTTTAATACCGGGTGGCCTGGTACCTGAAGTCTGCGGGTACCTGAAGTCTTCTCCCGTAGCCATCGACCAGATAACATCAATGATACTGGTACTCCTTTTAAAGAATGTTTTTGCGAGGTCCTGGTCAGGTACTTGCTCGTTCAGGAGTTTGTCCAACAGTTCAACCTGCAGCGCTGCAGAACTCATCCCTTGTCCATAAATCGGGTTAAAACTTGAGAATGCATCGCCTGCTACGAGAAAACCCACCGGAAACCGTCTTAACTTTTCATAGTGTCTCCGCAGGCTAAACGGGAACTTATATTGAATGAAGTCGCCGACGGCTTTGTTAGTGCTGACGACGTCGTATAAGGCCGGGTTCGGCAGGCCGCGCACAAATTCGAGGTATTCCGTTTCTAAAGTTGGTGCATGATCGTTGTGCCAGCCACCAACAGTAACCATCCACCTGTTATTCTCTATGGGGAAGGCTGCACCAAAACGTTTGTGTCCGGGGGCTATGGGCGTAGAGATGATCCAGCTTTCTCCATGCGCATCCCCGGGATCTCTTGTATAAATACGGGTTGTGTAGCCAACGTTAACCTTCACTTCGCTTACAGGGGTCTCGCCATAACCTAGTTCTTTTAACCACTGTGCTGTCCGGGATCCGCGTCCGGAAGTGTCCATAACAAAGTCTGCTGAAACCAGGTTTGTTTGCCCGGTGTTTTTATTTTCTGTTACAATCCCTGTGATGCTCTGTTTATCATCCGTAGTGGTGAGCTGTTTTACCAGGGTATTATCGACAAGTTGAATGTTTGGCATTGCCAGTATTCTTTCGCGAACAACGTGTTCGAGCAGGGCACGGCTCACGATTATAACTTCAATGCCAATGGGGAAACGTTTTCTAAAACCGCCATAGCAGTACCAGTTCATAGAACTGGCAAAGTCAAGCACCTTCACACCATGCGAACTTAAATCATCCAAAAAGCCGGGAAAGTAATGCGACAATACCTGTAAGCCTGCAGGAAGCAGGGCATGTAGGTGGTATGCCTGTGCTTGTCCTTTTCTTGCTTCGGGTTTACGTTGAACGCTATCTTTTTCAATAATAGTGACCGATGAATAGTGCTTGCTCAAGACCTTGGCGGCCAACAAACCGGCAAGGCTTCCGCCTGCTACAATTGCATGTTTTTTAGGGCTGGTATATGCTGTGTTCATGCTGGCTATCTCAGTTGCAGGAACCCTAATGTACATTTTTTTGGCATCAGTTAAAAGCCTGAGATGTAAAGGTCAATCGCATAAATGCCAGCGATACCGGGTTGAACCCGTTACTTCCGTAATCGGTGAGAAGCATTGAAAACCTGACTTGCCGCCGGTAACAGGGTTAACCTGTTATGCCTTCTATTTTGCGTTTGGACTATCTGTCCGAAATGGCGCCAGGGGTAAACCTTCTTTGTTGTATACATTCGGGTTCACAGGATTGTCGGCCCAGCCATATCGAACATACATTGGAGCAGTAACCTTTTCGCTTGAAACCACTACCTGGTCACCTTCAATTTTTGCATTCGCCCAAACAAACTTTTTGTCTGCTCCTGCGATGGCAAATTCTCCGGGCTCTTCGCTATCGTTGGTTGTTAATCCCGCACCAACGTTATCGAAGGCTACAACAATGTGGTTCCCTTCAACCCTTGCCGACTTATACATGGGGCTTAAGTAAGCCTGGTCTTTTTCAAGATAAACGGTCTTTTGAGCTGCGAGGGCTAAACGTTCACCAGCTTCTTTTTTCCTGTCCGGGTGAATATCATTCCATTCACCAAGGTCGATGGCAACAGCCATAGCAGTATTGGGCACCGATAAGGACTTCGCCTGTGCCTCCCTGAAAGCTGCCCATTGACTTTCCACTGGCTGGTAACTCATATCCATATAGCCTGGAAGCTGAACATATAAAAAGGGAGCGTTGGGCTGGTTCCATTTGCTTCTCCAATCATCAATCAGCGCGGGTTGCAGCTTTGCATATTCGTCAGGTCGCCCTGCATTAGTTTCACCCTGGTACCATAGAAAACCTTTAACGGAATAGTTTACAAAAGGAGCTACCATAGCGTTAAACAAAGCAGTTGGCTGGTTATGGAGGGCAATACCCCCACCCCCAAACCCACGTTGTGGGGTAAAAACCTGTCCGACTTTGTACTGCCAGTAACCGGTTAGTTCAATGGTGTCGTTCCCTGCAATCAATTGATAGGGTTTATCAGGAACAAAACCTCCCTTGCCTCCGTTGTTGGTAACACGAACAACAAATAAGTTTTTACCCGCTTTCAACGTACCTGCGGGTAACGCATACCTGCGTTGCGGGTACATGTAAGTGGTATTTCCAACCTGTTTACCGTTTACGTAAAGCGCGTCAGCATCCACTATCCGCCCAAGGAAAACCTTTGCAGCAGCAGCGGCCATCGAACCGGATACATCAACCTCTTTCCTGTACCATACGGTGCCATCAAGGTCCTTCACACCCTGGTCCTCCCAATAACCCGGCACGCTGATCGTACGCCAACCTTTTGGCACATATGTAGGATCAAACCACTTTGTCGACCCGGTTAGCCCCTTGTCGTCTGGCCTGGGTGGTGAAACAAAAGCGGAAGCTCTCCTGCTTAGGCCGTTGATGTATGCGGTATCCTTGTTTTTTTGGATGGTGGTTAGGTTTGCCGGAAACGTTTTGAAACCATCCTCGCTCAACCATGACTCAATCGGGGTTCCACCCCAGCTTGCATTGATTAACCCGATTGGTACCTTGTATGTATCATAGAGCTTGCGGGCAAAAAAGTAAGCAACTGCCGAAAACTGCCGTACATCGTTGGGGTTTGCCGATTTCCAGAACCCAAATGGTAAGTCATCCTCAGGACCCTGCAGACTTGTGATATTGGGTACCCAAAATTGCCGTATCTGGGGATAATTTGCGCTCGCAACATCCGTTGCATAAAGAACGCTATGCAGTTCCATTTGGTGCACCATATTAGATTGACCCGAACAAAACCAAACATCACCAATTAGTATCTCTTTAAGGGTAATATGATTTGAAGCGTCGATGTTCATGGTATAGGGCCCACCGGCTTTCAAAGGTGCAAGGGCAATACGCCATTGGCCATCTCTGGCCGTTGTCCTGTACTTTTTTCCTGCAAAGCTTACGGTAATCTTTTCGCCGCTTTTCGCCCAGCCCCATACATTAACTTTTTGGTCACGTTGTAAGATCATGCTGTCTCTAACCAGCTGCGGAAGCCGTACCTGTGCCGAAATCCGGCTTGTAAACAGGAGGAGCATGGAAATGATAAAAAGGAAAGCTTTCATTATCAAGTTTGGGGTGTTAATCATTGGTTTAATTGATGTGTCAAATTCTCTTATGTGGATGTTCTCCACATCTGCCGCTAATCTACGGGCTATTGTTAACGAGCGGACGGTCTTGCCAGGTTATTGCTGTTGCTTTGCGAGTTCCAGCGCTTTCGTAGTGGTATAATATTTAGCGAGCATATTTGGTACTTCCCAGGCAGGCATATTTTTATTGCGCAGGTATTCAAGATATTTTTTAGCAACTCTTGCAAAGTGTTCTTCGTGTCCCTCTTTATATTGATCAGGGATAACAACTTCCCAACCTGCTTTTGAGGGTTTCAATTCAACTCCCGGATATTTAGCGGTGATTGCCTTAAATTGCTGCATTAATGCACTTCGGAAGTTCGCGTTGTTTGTAAGCGGCTCAATATATAAAACGGGCTTATACTGTTGCCCGGCTGTTTGGCGGATAACAAGGTTTGCTTTCGTGCCGCGCATGATCGAGTTGTGGGTATCGCCGGCACCGGGCTCGGCCTGGTAGTTCCACACAACCGACACCTTTACATGCACACCTTTTAATTTGTAATTTATCTCTCCGTTGCTATAAACATTCAGCACTGTATCACTTGTAATATCCTTCTGTAGATAGTCGGGAAATGCAGCCGCACGCGTGATTGCTGTAAACTGGTTTAAGCGCATTGGTGTGGTCCAGCGTTTTGCAGCTACCATCTGAATGTCCTTGCTGTAATCGATAACCTGTTCCGGAAAACATGCCCATTGCACCAGGTCAACAAGATGGGTAGTCACGTCAACAATGCCTTCCCCTTGCTGACTAACATCCATAAACCAGAATGGTCGGGTAAGTATATTTCCCGAAACATTTTTATAGAAGTAGTGGACACTTTCCTTGGTTACAGCCGGGTTTGCAGCTGTGCCTTTTTGCAAAGCCCCAAATACGTTGGTTAGCCTTGAAAGTTCCTTTTGTAGTACAGTGGTGATTTCGAAACGTTCTGTCATAATATCGTATAAAACGACATTGTTCTTTTTTGCCGTTTCAAACGCCTGTTTTAACATCGCTAAATTCTGCGTGTTTATTGCCATTGGCTTATCGGCTAAAACATTCAATCCGCCTTGTAAAGACTTCAATATGTATTCTGTTTTCTTTAGGTTATTGCCCGATAGCACTACCACGTTTCCTTTTTTTTCTGCAATCATCTTTTCAAAAAAATCTTCCCCGGTATAAACTTGTTCCTTCCAGCTGGTAGGATTTTCTGCCCTGGTGTTGTACGCATTAATCCTGTCCAAATGTAATTTAAGATCATTGCCTTCAGGAGCATAAACGTGTACAACTGAATCAACATCCTGGTACATCGTTTTTTGTAATAACGCAGCATGAAAATGGCCGGGATCAAGGGTGATGAGCCGGACTGTTTTAGACGTGGGCTGTCCAATACTAAAAAGTGTTAAAGCAAAAGAAAACAGGAATATCGTAAGGTGTTTCATATAAGTTTCATTATGAAGCAGTGAATAGCGATAAGCTTAGCGTTGGCCTCAAACCTGAGCCGCTATTCAAATTGGATAGCAAAATAGACACAATTTGTGTTGCCGTTGTTTTTAAGTGCGTGGGGCACATTTGAGCCGAGATAATAGATGCTCCCGGTACCACCTGGATATAATTTGCCGGCTATTTCCATTTCTGTTCGGCCGTCTGTTACCAGTACAATCTCCTCAGCCTTATGTGTATGTGGTTCATGACTCTTAAGCCCTTGTTTCAGGGTGGTTTCGTGTATTTCAAGACGCCTGAACATAGCCGTTGGTCGTTCAAGCAGATCGCGCCTGCCGCCTTTGTCATGAGGCTTGAAAGCTATTTTGTCCAGGTCAGTAATTAACGAACCTCCTGCAGTATTTGCGCTTTCCAAAACCTTTTCGTGCTTGCTTCGATACCGCATCAGGTAGTAGGTGCATGCTTCATTTTTTTGCGTTTCCAACGCATACTTTTGACCCGGAATTAGTAGCGCGACTGTTCCTGCGCCAACTGTATGCGTCGACTCATTTAGTTCCAACGAAATCCTGCCTGACTTCACAATTAACAGCTGCTCCTCGTCTGTTGGGACTTGAATATCAATCTTTGTTTTTACCGCCTTAAGTTGATTGGCGCTTACCTGAAGCCACTGCAAGTCAAATGCTTTTCCTTGAAACAGGATGGCAGACGATATCGATTTACTGCTTTGTTTCGGCGGAACCTTCCAATTGTAAACTCCCGATAATATAGAATCCGTTTGTGCCGGAACAGCAATCGGAAAAACGAACAACAATATGAAAATAACACGCATACTGTCGTTAAGTTTTTTTAATAGCGTATGGTTCCCTTTGTACCCTGCTGACCATCTTATTTGCTTCGTCATCATTTTTAAATTGCTCTTTTGCAGGATCCCAGTACACCTTTCTTTTTAGTTTCATAGCGATATGGTGTAGTAAACAGGCAGAACAGGAGCGGTGTGCTTCTTCTACGGGTGCAATCGGGGTTTTGTTGTCCCTTATGGCATCCAGCCAGTTACCGTGATGTTCTTTACTTACAGGGAGGTGAAACTCATTGGGCCCAATAACCGATTGCATGATCCTGGGATCGCTGGCATCTAACTTTTTTGCTTGTGTGCTTCCTGCTCCCGGATCGCTTGACGTTGCCTGGTAGTCACCCCTTGAAACAAAGATCCAACCTTCACTTCCTACAAACTTCACCCCATTTGGTATTTCATTGCTCACAACCATTCGCACGCCATTCGCGTACAATGCTTCCGTTTTAAATATCCCATGTACATCCCACAAACCAGATGTAGGAAATTGTGCAGTGCCCCAGACTTCAATTGGTCCGCTACGTTCCATACCCATTCCCCAATGTGCAGAGTCAACATGATGAGCACCCCACCCGGTAATCATACCGGCGCCGAATTGCTCGCAACGTAACCAGCCCGGCCGGCCGTATCCATTCTGCGGATGCACCCGATCTTCGGTGTAATGAACTTTTGGTGTAGAGCCCAGCCACATATCGTAATCCAACCCGGCAGGCACGGGCATTTCTTTCTCCTCGCCACCGGCAGGGTCGCCAGGTAGACCAACAAAAACGGTTTGCAATTGACCTATTCTTCCGTTACGAACCAGCTCGGCTGCGTACCGGAACTGTTCTGATGATCGTTGCTGGCTGCCGATCTGGAATTTGACCCCGCTGCTTCCGATGATGTCGCTCATCATTCGCCCTTCAGCAATGGTAAGCGAAGCAGGTTTTTGCATGTAGATGTGTTTCTTTGCGCGGGCAGCATCGACGCCGATTTTTGCGTGCCAATGGTCAGGTGTACTAATGATAACTGCATCGACATCTTTATTCTTCAGCAACTCACGGTAATCGTGATACACCCTTACGCCGTCATACGGTTTTCCATCTCTCTTCGTATAATACTCATTTACCAATTCCTTACCTTCCTGAGCCCTTTTTTTATCGAAGTCGCACACGGCAATTACCTGTGCGTAATCATGCTGCCATACACCTGGCAAGTCGTGTATACGCGATATGCGACCAGTGCCAATGGCTCCGATGTTGATACGGTTACTTGGTGCGCGTTTTCCGAAAACGGTGGCAGGCACGATAGCTGGAAAGCCAACCGCTAGCGAGGTGCCTAATACGGCCTTTACAGAATTATTCAGGAAGTGCCGCCGGCTGATTGTTGATTTTGTCTGCTCGACCATGAGTTTTGTATTTGATGGCAATTAAGACTTTTAGTTAAGAGTTGCTGTCGCTATTTGACCATTTTTGCTTTTGGTGGGGCTGCAAAATACTGCCAGGCGCTTTCCGCTTTTGCTGCATCGAATTTTCCATTAAAAACAACCAACCGGTATTTCAAGGTGTAGGTTTTTCCCGGCTCTAACAACCAGTTTTTGTCTTTTGTAGGCGCAAAATTGAAAAACATGTCGCCCCTTCCGTTTGTATTTTCGGTCCATATGCGCATGGGTTCGGGATGGTTGAAGTTGGCCGGGTACGAGAGAAAAGCTATTCCACCTGAGTCATTGCCTGGTAGCGCACCCTGAACAATGCACCACTTCGCTTTTGAGCCATCAGTATCCTTGCGTGTTTTTCCTTCTGAAGTCAGTACCTCGCAATTTTGATTGTTCCAGTATTCAGTTGTACGCCAACCCATTCCGGCGTAACGGTATGCAACAATTAAAAACGGGCTCGCGGTGGCGCAGTTCATTTTCGACGTAATGTCTACAACGTAGTACTTGTCCTGTTCCTGTGGTTTGTATACGCGCACCGTTTGCAATTCGTTTAGTGCTACTTTTTCGGAACCATCCTTTTTGAATACAACATGTTCGTGTAAAGCTTCAAATTCCGAGAACACCGGTCCATCAGTTACAGAGGCAAACTTTGCAAAGCGTACCGTTCCCTGTTTGCCTTTGATGTTCCAGAAATCAACCGTGTCTTTCTCAAAATATACATGCGTCCAGGGGTTCCAAATGCCATAATGGTGGTAGTGGTCGGGGGCCTGTATGCGGGTAAGTTCTTGTCCGTTGGGCGTCCACAACGGATGTATAAAACCACTACGCTTGAAGTTCGTGTCGATACCTGTGGGCGGGTAAACCGTTTGGTAATGATAGCTCAGCAGGTTCTTTTGACCATTTCGGACAACTAATGCCCCTTCGTTCAAAGTTGCTTTTATGTCGCTGGTCGCAGCTGAGCCGGCGCCTTTCACCAGTTCATAGATATAGCGTTTTTTGCCAGGTGCAATGGTCCAGTTTAGTGTTCGTTGACCTGCATGGTGAATTTGAAAAGGAACGAGTGTTTTTTTACCATTTTCAACTTGCAGGAGTGTTAATGCGGAGTCGGGAACGAAGCTGATCTCATCGAGATTAATACTTGCAGGCGTACTAAGCATGTGCGCGCGTTCCGGCTGTACTTCAAAGGAGGCTATCTTTTGCGCAACAGTGCATATTGAACATGCAAGAGATAGTCCTATAATCAATAGCTTTTTCATATCAATCGTATGTCCTGTATTACCAAAGTAGATTTCCGGAGTCTCCGGGTGAATCAAGCTTTGATGTTTGGGATAATATTCTACTGAAAGCCTCCGTTCCTCGAAAGTTTTAAACTTTTTGAAGCGCTTTTTGGGTTTCAGTTTTTTCGTCAAATAGGAACGGAAGGTTTTTCCCGCGCCGGTTCAAAACGAATATAACAAAAATCTAATAATGTAACCGGTTGCAATCTTTTGATTGCAACCCAATGTAGCCTCAGTTGGTGATCGGGGAGCAATTACAGGTGGAATTACGAGGCCTATCCTTATTGAATACCTTGAACAAGAAATCAGGCTTAACCCACACCGGCTAATGACGGGGTTATGCCTTAGTGCAGTGAGCGCAACCCGGAAGGGTACAGGTGTAAGAAAACTAGCCTGAAACGTACCATTTGCAGTACTATGAAGCCTGGCCAGAAATGGAACAAGCAAAATGGATGTGAATTGATACAGCTGTCTGCAGGACGGCAGTTGATAACTCCAGCTAAAGCATTACCCACTTAGCCGCGCACAATTGTCGGGGCTACACACGCGCTTAGCTAAGTATGCCGGCAGACCTTTCGGCTTTACAAATGCTCCATGTGCACCGTACTCATTAATCCGGCTAAGACGATGTAAAGCAGGGAGTTTTGGTCAATCTAAAGCGCGACGACTCGCATGGTCTTCAAACATCCAATAGTTAGCTTGACCAACTTATGTGCATGTCGGCTGGGTGACCCGGCAAGGCGGTGGATATGACTATGGCGACCAGTGAACACACCCTGTTGCCCATACGATGGTCGTGGCAACAGCTGTCATATCGTAGTAATATCAGCTCCTCCTGCAACAGAACACTGCCCGATTTGTGAACAGGACAATTTTAATTGTCGAATGGTTGATTTATTTGATCATGGAACCATCTATGCCGGTTCCCGTTAACTTAATTTGATAGGGCCATTGCTCTTCCTGGTTGTTACTGCTTTCGGTTCGTTGCCGCGGCGCACTAACCGGCCAATGTTCAGTTGGTGCACCCATCACCACCAGCCATAGATGTTCCGTGTTTTTCGGCACCTTAAAGTTTACAGAACCAACGGCTTTTTTAAAAGCATCCGAGTAAACCCTGCTTCCGTCTTTTTTGTGCGCAACAAAGCCATAACGCCATCCTGCGTTATCGGTTTTAACAGCGGTAAAGCCTTCACTGCCGGCCAAACCTTTAAATTCTAGCCTGATCCTTGTTCCGCCTTTTGGCACCGCAAGCCTGATCCCGTTGTAACCATAGTTTTGGGGACAGTGTGTTTTTGCAATCCTGTACCAGCCGTCGGCAGCAGCATTCAGCGTAGTGGTATGCTGGTTTGCATATGGTGCGGCTACCTGTTTAATTCGCTCCATATCCCAGGTGATAAAACGTCTGCATGCATCGAATATCTCATCATTGAATTGCTCCTGGTTTAAATTGGTTATCCTTTTGTAAGTCATTACCGGGTCCTCGCCTTGCTGTGTTAACCGGCTGAGTTTCCCAAAAAATTCAATACCATGTTTATTCGACCAGTACTCAAATACATACGGAGAGTGATACATGTTGGTAGGATGAAGAAATGCATAGTGCGTCTTCTTCATAAAATCAACGAGGTGATAATTTTCGAAGGTCATCCATTCGGGGTATACCTGCCATAAAAGGTACTGCGCCGACATTTCTGAAATCGCCCCTCTCGGCCCGGTGCCATGATCAGCCCGCATAATGTATTGAAACGAATGTCCCAGTTCGTGCGCAAGTGTTCCATATGGCATCTTGCTCATTCTTCCCGGTGGGGTCCAGAGCATACCTACTTTGTTTTCGCTGCCGCCACCAAATGCTGTTCCGCCTTCACCACTGAACACGTAAAGTACCATCTTGTATTTATCCGTTAGCGACTTGCCCTTCTCAACCAGCTTCAGGTTATTTACGTAGAAGTCGTAAAAGCGCTCCAGTTCTTTGAGTGCTTCCGCAGGGTTAAACCTTTTTTTCTCGTTGGCATTCGTGGTAGGATCGTCACCAAATTCTTTGTGCCAGAAAATGGCGATGTCATCTCCCTGAACCATCCGCTGAAAACTGTATTCACTTTCATTTTTAGCGTAGTCGTTGCCATCAGGCACCCGGTTCACTTTTGCAGGTAGGTATAACTCCTTTGTGCCTGATCGGTGTTGAGCCTGCTGGATCGTGGGAGCCGTTTGGGCAGTTGCAGAAGTGCATGCAATGTTGAACCCCAGAACTACTGCTGCGAGCAGGCCTTTGCTGACAAACATTTTGGCGATTTTTTGTAAGTGAACAACTGATTTCGAGAGAAGTAAATTTATGCGTTCTTCGTACCGCTTGGATTACCGCAGGTCGAATGTGTTAAAATCTGCAATGGATTGGGTAATTCGTATTTAGTAGGTGCGGGGTTTACCTGCAATTAAATCTTGTTGGTGACGCCAATGGCAGCTTTTTATATGGAGAAATGCCTGTATTATTCGTTTGCTGTTTCGACCGGTAGGAATGTGCGGGGTGTGCATTATGGTTCCCAATAGCATGACAGCCTTCATTTAACTCTTATGGAACCCGGTAAAGGCGCAGTTTCCGCTCTTTAGGTGGATGCTGTAGTATTTAGCTCGAACTAGGTGTAAAGTACTTGTTCGTCGGTGTAGAAAGTTTTCCTCGATCCATTTGTTACAATCTTCACAGGATAGCGGGTGGGGCTTTCTTTTACCTTGCGATTATGTATTTTCAGGAATTCTTTTATTTCCCCGGTAATCAATCCGGGGTAAGCCTTTTTAATTTTTTCGGTTGCTGAGGTCAACACCTTTTTGATTGCTTTAGCCAACTCTCTTATCTTTTCGTCGGGTATCGCATCAGCATGAGAAAAGGGAGAAATCTTTGTTTCCCATAGTATTTCATCGCTATAGCCATTACCTATTCCACGTATCAGGTTTTGATCAAGGAGGATATTTTTTATCGCTGTTTTACGCGATAGTAATTTCTTCAGGTATTTAAAATCAAGCGCCTTATCCAGTGCATCAATCCCGTCTTTGTCCACAGGGTTGAGTTTAACATTCGCATTTCTCATCCGGTCGGTAAGCGCAATACCGGAACCATCATCAAAATGAAGTTCGACAATGGTAAACTTGTTTTTATTGGTTTGCTCGAACGGAAACATATCACCCGTTAACATCAGGTGCATACCGAGCATTGTTCCGTTCGAGAATTGGTAGCGTAATTCTTTTCCTGACCTGAAAACATCTTCAAGTGTTTTGCCCTCCAATGAAGCTGATAAAGCTTCCTGTGTATCCTGCAATTTGTTTCCGTTGATAACGGTAACTTTAGTCAGCACCTTGCCTGAAAAACGTGATTTTATATTGCTGGAAAAAACTTCGATGTCCGGGATCTCTGGCATTTGTTACAAATTTTCAGTGTAAATCTCGTGCAACTAATATAGGGTACTTTCAGGGCTAAACAAACATCAAAAAAGCTTAACTACATTACGTTTACTTTCTTATTGCATGCAGTAAATCGTTAAGCTCTTTTTTCGAATACATTTTTCCGTTGGAAAGCACCATGTTGATGTTGTCGATCGCATTGATGTTGGTCAGTGGATTTTCTTCCAGTACAACAAGGTCAGAAGACTTACCTTTTTGTATGCTGCCATAAGTCTTTTCAACGCCGAAAAATTTGGAGCCGTTGATGGTGGAAGTTTGTAATGCTTGTGCAGGTGTAAGTCCGGATGCAGCGATAAGCTTGATCTCCTCGTGCAGGGAAGAGCCCGGGTAAACATACGAGTTGGATGCGCCACAATCGGAGCCTGCCATAATATTTACTCCGCTTCGGAAAAGCTGGGGAACCAGGGAAGCCGCTTTTGCTGCAAACTGCTTAGAGAACCGGGTGCTTTCGTCTGACTGACGCTTTGCGCTTGCTATACGCCCCGCGTAGGTTGCCTGTATCTTCTTATCGATATACGGCAGCAAGCTGTCCGCAGTATGATCTGTCTCCTTGATTTCACCAAGTGTTTTGGAAATAAACAAGGTGGGTACTATAGAAACCCGCTTTTCGGCCAGGTGCCTGAATAACTTATCTGCTGTGGGCTGGTCATAGGTATCATATATCGTCGGCAAGGCAGCAAACAAGCCGATAGGTTTTGTGGTCTTTTCGCTTTGTATGATTGCATTGGTAATACTGTCTTCTTTTGCTGAACACGCTTTGATCACATAATACAGGTGTTCTGACCCATCAAGACCGCGGTCAACAGCTTCCCTTAACTTGACAGTATATGGCATATGTCCTGACGTTTTCATTCCCTGCTGTTGAGCCTGGCTGATGGTTTCTAAAAAGGCTTCTCTCGACACTTTGCTGTCATACAGTTTTACGTAGTCAACTTTCAGTTTTTTAAGTGAGTCAAGTGCTTTGGATACTTCTCCTGGTGTCGTGACTTCCAATGAACCCGCCCAGGTGGCTCCGGGCCCGTCGATCTTTGGCCCTGATGAAAATATTCGCGGGCCGGCCAGGGTACCGGCTTCAATCTGTTTTTTCCAGTCCATCACCGCAGGCGTGATGTCGCCGCCACAATCCCTCACTGTAGTAATACCATAGGCAAGAAAAAGAGGTAACAGGGCTTTGTTGGCCTCAATTAAACTGTCCCCACCGCGAAAATGTACATGATTATCCCAGAGTCCCGGAATTATGTATTTGCCGCCAAGATCAATGGAACGTGCAGCTTTATATTGCGCCGATTTGCGGGTATCATCTATTGCCTGGATCGTATTGCCCGAAATTGCTATCAGCCGCCCAGACTCAATTTTACCTTCGGCGACATTTACAATGTTTGCGTTAGTAATTACAAGCGTGTATTGAGGTTTATTCGGCTGCGAAAAACCGGTATAGGTCATACATAAACCGAGCAGCGTAGCAACTAGTGTTTTCATGTGGGGAGAGAATTTAATTGTAGGAATTGTTGGGGACCGGGGTAGTGGCAAATATAGGTTTTAGCAATAATATCCACCCTCCCCGGATCCTGTTAATCTAATAGTAGTTAAAGTTCAATCAGGAAACAGAAAGCTTGCCGCCATAAAGTGTTGTCGTTGAACGGAGTCGCCCGTACCACTGGCGCAGCCCGGGCGGGCAACCACCGCTCCATTACAAATCAACCGCCCGTCACCAAAAAGGGCTCATGCTGTTTAGCGTCTCAACAGAAGCTGCTTGAAGGAAGGCTTTGTCGTTTGTTATCAGTGGTTAGGACGTTGAAAAATGTGCCATACCACAGGTAAGATGAGACGGCAGTTTTACGATGAAATTTGGTTCACATTTTTCACCAGATCTGGTGATTGCTGGTCTTGCCATGATGGTTGATTTTTGAAGTGAAATCAGTAGCCACACGAACGAGGTTTTCAACCCCACTTACCCAAGCACTTTTCCATCATCTATAAAACCCTTTGTATGCACTTCAAAAACACTACATTGGCAACCCTGGCAATCTTTCTAATGGTAACCAGTTGCACAAAAACCGAACTTACCTCTGCTTACAGTAATCCCAATGGTGCGGGTTCAACTGCCCGATCAGCGGCGGCCGGCACTTCAAGCAGGGGATCCGCAAACGGCAATTACCTGGTCATCTGCAAAACACCCGCTGTCTCTAAAAAAGTTCTGGACCAGGTACAATCAATCGGCACCGTCACCCGTTCACTTGCGGAATTCGGCGTGGTGCTCGCTAAGTCGACTGATCCCGATTTTGCCAGCACCATCAGCCAGGTAAACGAGGTTGAAAGCGTGGTTCCGGATTTGGAATACGACATGCTTGTTAATACCTGGCAGTCAGATAAGGCACATCGCTTTTCGGCAAGCGCAGTGGCACCGCAAACTTCGCATTTGTCTCTTCCAGGACTAACAGGTTCAAACAGTATTGCCCCTTTACAATGGAATTTAAAGGCGGTAAATGCCCATGCGGCCTTTGCTTCGGGGTACAAAGGTGCGGGCGCGGTTGTAGCGGTCCTCGACGGCGGTTTTTACATGGATAATCCTGACCTCGCACCGAATATCCTGGTGAACAAAGCTACAAGTTTTATCCCTGGTGAAAGCGCACAGTACAAGTACCCGACCGGCATTAGCCACGGCACCCACGTAGCCGGTATTATTGCCGCTGCTGACAATGATTATGGTATTGTTGGCATTGCTCCTGCTGCAAAGCTGATGCTGGTTAAGGTGCTCTCCGATGATGGCTGGGCAACCCTGGGCACTATTCTCTCAGGGATTTACTATGCAGCCAACAACGGTGCGGATATTATTAGCATGAGCCTTGGTGGATTTTTCCCAAGGAACGACCATACTTTCACTCCGGATTTCCTTGCGCTGAACAGGGCATTCCAATATGCCAAACAGAAAGGTGTCGTCAGCATTGCTGCAGTAGGCAATTCTTCCCTGGATTTCAATGGGCAGGGACAACTTACCGTCCTTCCTGCATCGAGTGTAAATGTTATTGCAATATCAGCAACGGGCCCATTGGGTTGGGGCACCGACCAAAACACATCGCTTTTTCCGCCTGCTGTTTATACCAATTTCGGAACCAGCCTGATTGACTTTGCGGCCCCCGGCGGCAATACAAAGTTGCCACAGAACAATACCCCTGTAACAATAGGTGGGCTGACCCTGCCAGTCTGGATATTCGACGAGGTAGTGAGCGATGGTAAAACGGGTGAGTTCGTGTTTATGTCGGGCACCAGTATGGCTGCTCCCGCAGCCGCCGGTGTTGCTGCGCTTATCGTAGGAAAACACGGCGGCAACATTTCGCCGGTATCGGTAGAAAACAAGATGAAGGCATCAGCCGTGGACATGGGAGCCCCGGGTAACGACGACTACTATGGAAGAGGCCACGTTAATGCAGGAAACGCCGTTCAGCAATAAAGAAAAACACCACACAACTGTGCCGAAAGTCCCTGCAAGGGGACTTTCGGTTTTATATTATAGAGCACAGCGGAGGGCACTTTCGACGAATACCAGTTACTACGGCAAAGTCAGTTTCAAAAGTGGTGTAAGCAGCTTTTCCATCCTTTTCTGTACTAACCCGATCAGGGACCACGGTGACTTAGTATCCTGTTTACCGCCCTGTTTTTTAACATGGCGGAACGTCCCCGGGTATAGGAACCGTCGAAATGTTTTGATAACTTAGTACGAGCAAGCAAGCCGTCCGCTCGACTAAACCCTTATTTATGAAAAAGTACATAATGCTCTTATTGGGCTGCGCCTGGTTTGCTGGTGCAGGCTACGCACAGAAAGATTTCCAAAAGAAGATTCAATCCCAGCTTATTCTTGCTGAACCAGGCGCCGTTATTGAATTGCCAGAAGGCACATTTACCTTAACAAACACACTTTCGCTTGAAGGCAAAAACAACATAACGATCCGTGGAAAGGGGATGGATAAAACCATCTTAAGTTTTAAAAACCAGACCGACGGCGCTGAAGGTATCCGGGTGAGCAATGGCAGTGACATTGTTTTAGAGTCTTTTACCGTACAGGATTCGAAAGGGGACGGCATAAAAACGATGAGTGTCAACGGTATTTCTTTCAACAAGGTAAAAGCAGGTTGGACTGGTGATCCCAAGGCTGAAAACGGGGGGTACGGTTTATATCCTGTGCAGTGCCAAAAGGTGCTGATTGATCATTGTGAAGCAACAGGTGCCTCAGATGCAGGGATATATGTGGGCCAGTCAGCGGATATCATCGTAAGGAACTCAAAAGCTTATCGAAATGTTGCCGGCATTGAAATTGAAAATTCGCTTCGCGCAGAAGTTTACGACAATGAAGCTTTTGAAAATACCGGCGGCATCCTGGTGTTCGACCTGCCAGACCTGGTGTTGAAACGCGGAGGTCAGATAAAGGTTTATCGCAATAAGGTGCACGATAATAACCACGTGAACTTTGCGCCGAAAGGTAATATCGTTGCAATGGTACCGAGTGGAACAGGCCTGATGATTCTGGCCACGAAAAATGTGCAGGTGTACCAAAACCAGATACTCAACAACCAGAGTTTTGGAACCGCGATTGTAAGCTATTTCACCACGGGCAAGCAGGTAAAGGATACCGCCTACGATCCTTTTCCCTCGGCCATCAGGATATACGATAATGTATATGAAAGAAAGCCGGGAACTCCGGTCGGAACTGATCCGATAGCAACTGTTGTGGGCAAAACCTTCGGTGAACAGGTGCCGCACATCTTTTTTGATGGCTTCAAAAATCCTGCATTGTTGGATGGTGCGGGTGAATGGACGGCAGGTAATTGTATTTCTATCTCCAATAACAAAGGACAATCAATCGCTAACCTCGACGTTCAAAACGGCTTTAAGAATATCGCACGTGCGGATGATGCCTTTAAGTGTGCTAATTGATATGTTGCGATTAAGCATAATCCTGATTGTGGCTTTTATCGGCTCCGGTTTTCTAGTAGCTTATTCGGGTAATACCTACAACGGTAAAGCATACCCGGAGCGATTGTCTGAATGGCAAATCTTCGATGCGAATATGGCCTCGCTTATGCCGAAGCCTGGGGTAGTGCCATTCGATCTCAACACCCCGCTGTTTTCCGATTATGCTGAAAAGGCCAGGTTTATACGCCTGCCAAGGGGTACGTCGGTAGAATATACTTCCTCGGGTATTTTAGCATTTCCAACAGGGGCATTACTCATTAAAACCTTTTACTATTCAGCTGACCTTAGAAAACCAGGGCAAAACAAACAGCTCATTGAAACAAGACTCTTGTTAAAAGAAGCTGCTGAATGGAAGGCGCTTACCTATGTTTGGAACGAGGAGCAAACAGATGCCTTCCTGGAAATCGCAGGTGAAGACCGCCTCGTTCGCTTTGTAAACTCCGATGGCGAGGCTAAAGAACTCCGTTACGTGATACCAAATCAAAACCAGTGCAAGGGTTGTCATAACGTAAATGAAATGCTGCTGCCTATAGGCCCAACTGCGGCCCAGCTTAACCGCAATTACCTGTACCAGTCGGGAGTGCAAAATCAATTGCGCTACTGGAAATTAAAGGGCATGTTGAACGGTCTGCCCGAGCTGCGAACAGTTTCAAAAACCCCGGTCTGGAACGATCCTGCTAGCGGTGATCTTGAAAGCCGGGCCCGTGCTTACCTCGCCATAAATTGTGCGCATTGTCATTCGCCCCAGGGACCTGCCCGTACGTCAGGCCTCTATCTTACCGAAACGGAAACCAACAAAACCGCACTCGGCATCCACAAGTCACCTGTAGCTGCCGGCAAAGGATCAGGCGGCAGGCTCGTGGACATTTTACCGGGAAGCGCAGACTCATCTATTCTCTGGTACCGGATGCAAGCCGAAGGCGCCGGGGAGCGTATGCCCGAACTTGGTAAAAGCCTGGTGCATAAAGAAGGTGTTGCGCTGATCCGTGATTGGATCAACAATATGAAATAAACTTCATAGTTAAAAAATGGTGCAGGCTGGCATGTTGCCACAGCTGGCCTTAGCTTCTACATTCTCCACCTCTATATTCAAATGATTTCCTGAAAAAGTTTCCGGGAACAGGGAAGTCTGTAATTTCCGTGTTGATTACCTTTTAAGAATATCACTTCTCACCACGTTGGTGCGGGTGTACAAATACTGTATTGCATGATCAGAAATAAGCGCGTTTGCCTTTCGCTACTTGCTGTAACAAGCGGATTGATCTGGATGAGTTTTAAACAGGAAAGTAAGGTTGAAGTTGTTTGTTTTGGAGACTCCATAACTTATGGTGCAAACGTAAACGGTCACAGTTGGGTATGGCTGTTATCGCGGGCGAACCCATCCATAAACTTTATTAATGCGGGCAGAAGTGGAAGAAAAACTGCTGATAAACAAGAACTGTTGCCCGTACTCGACAAGTATCCTGATGCAGGCTACTACCTCATTTTCCTGGGCGTAAACGATTTAAAAGATGGTAACGACTCGATGGTAACTACCTGTGTAAACAACATGAAATGGATGATTGGTCAAATTCGTAAAACTGCACCCGGGGCAAAGATCATTGTTCTCTCTCCCGCAGATATCAATGTTGAAACCATGTCGGAAGTTAACGTGAAAAAGATGTACAATGTGCACACCCATGAGTCCCTTCAACTCCTCGATAAAAGATACCGGGCTCTTGCGAAGCAGGAAGATGTGCAATTTATTTCATTGCTGGATGTTGTCGCTAAACCCAATTATGCCGACGGGCTTCATCCAAATGAAAGTGGACAGCAGGAGATTGCTGATCGGGTTTGGAAACACCTGCGTAAACAGGTTCTAAAAGGCAAAGACAAACAACACGGATGACTGGCCGGCTGTGCCGGAGCCAAAGCAATTTTTACTGAAACAAAATGACCCGCCAATCAGCGGGTCATTTTGTTGTAGCATTATTTTTTTTCGTTGGCATGTTGGGTCAACGGTTTGCTACCTAAACCACAATATGGTTCATCACCCAGGTCAGCTCGTACCATAGCGTTTAAGCTTTCTCCTTAGTCAGTTGCCAGTCGGGCCTGATGAAGTGGCAGGTATAACCACCCGGGTTTTTTCGCAGGTAATCCTGGTGTTCTGCTTCAGCATCCCAGAAATCTCCGGTGGGCACTACTTCGGTTACAATTGCGCCGGGCCATTTCTTAGAAAGGGCCATTTCGGCAATCAGGTCGGTAGCAACTTGCTGCTGTTCTTCGTTTGCATAAAAGATCGCCGAACGGTACGATGTTCCGCGGTCGTTACCCTGGCGGTTTTTCGTGGTGGGGTCGTGTATCTGGAAGAAGAACTCCAGCAGTTTTCGGTAGCTCAACGTATCCGAATCAAAGGTTACAGCAATACCTTCTGCATGCGTGCCATGGTTACGGTAAGTGGCATTTTTTACGTCGCCGCCTGTATAGCCGACAACGGTATCAATCACCCCCGGCAGATCCCTTATCAGGTCCTCAACTCCCCAGAAGCAGCCCCCGGCGAGTATGGCTTTTTCGATTTTCATATACTTAATATTTTGCTTTGTTCTGTTTGTAAAAGTACTTAATAACATTCCTACCCGCACAATTGTTGGCTCAACCAATTCGCCCCGTTGAAGAGGCATTTTTGTAATTGAAGGTTAGCACTAAGATGGAGATCGGTTTTCGTGTTAGCCAACCCTTTTTCGGCCCGCATGATATTTTTTTTGTACTAAGCAGTTGTGCTACTATTTAGCAGCCGTTGCCACGCTCGCTTGTACGGTGAGAAGATAACTCAGCAGGACCTGGCGATAAGCTGTTTACACCCAGCAAAACATTTGTACCATTGCAGCTTAATGCTGGATTTGCATGCGTTTGCGCCTTAATTTTTTGGTCTAAACACCGGCATATACAATGCGTTGGTTTTGCTCCCTGGGGTTATCCTGTACAAGAGTGCGACGCAACGGCAGCACCATCGGAGAGGCTTCTGCCGGGTCCAAAAAAAGGCTGCTTACTGCGCTGCGGCTACTTTGGCGAGTGCCGCATTGTTCGATATTGGTTCTGATGCTGTGTACGCTTTGATCGCAAACATAATTCATAGCGAGAGGCTATTCGCACATTCCGCAACCCGCTTTTCAGCTGGCGTGAAGCTTGCCTTGGCATCAACCCGGTTCTACTACATTCGCGTTGTAAATTAGTCAATCATGCAACGGGCAAACTACAGTGATAAAGCTATTGTAATCGACATACTCAGTTGCGCTTTTGCCGAAAATCAAAGTGTCAACTACATTGTAAAGCAGGATCACAAGAGGCTGAGGCGCATCCGTAACCTGATGAGCTATTCGTTCGACACCTGCTTTAGGTTTGGAGAGATCTGGTTATCGGATGACAAGACCGGATGTGCCCTGGTTGTTTTGCCCGACAGGAAAAGATTTACGTTGCGATCGATTCTTTGGGATATTAAACTGATGTATAGCTGCATGGGAATCTCCAACACAGGTAAGGCCATGTTAAGAGAATCGAAAATCAAAAAACTTCAGCCGGATACACCTTTGTATTACCTCTGGTTTATCGGGGTTCAGCCCCAGGCACAACACCGCGGAACGGGAACTGCACTGATGATTGGGATTATTGCAGAGGCAAAAAGGCTAGAACGGATCATCTGCCTGGAAACCTCAACAGTAACAAATTTACCGTGGTACCAGCGCTTTGGATTTAACGTTTATACAGAGCTTAACCTCGGCTATCAGCTTTACTTTCTTAAGCGGGGGTAAGGGTATTGCTGTATGGATTGAGCTGGTTTATTCACCTGCAGGTACAGCAGGGGCGGGGCGTCGGCATAAAAAGGAAACCCGAAGATTATTGCAGCAAACCTGCTGACCACTCCACGGCATACCGGGCTTTATTCAATTTAATAGAAAGATCAATTTTCTTTTGCAGTGTTTCGATAACCTTTATCTCGCGGCTGTTTACCAGGAAAAGTGAGCTTTCGCCCTGTGAAAATTTTAGTTCCTCGTTGCGCAGCAGCGATTGGTAGCTGGCATACATATTTTCGATGATTCTCAACTGGCTCGAAATGGTGACGTACTCGTTGTAGTACGACTGTACTTTGTTTTTTAATTGCAAACGTTTATCGATTAGTTCGAGATTGGCTTCCCTGACCTTCAATTGTGCCTGCCGGTAGTCGCCACGGGCTTCTCTTAAAAATATGGGAATGCGAAAATCAACTCCCCAGTTGTAATTGTTGCCGATATAGGCGGTACTCATATTTTTGAGTGCATAATAATCTTTGCTCAGCAGGTTGGCTTTAACCGAAAAGTAGGGCAACATACTCTGGAACTTTAGCCTTCGTTCAATTTCAAGACTATTGATCTTGTAGCCATAGATCCGCAGTCCGGGGTTTAGTACCGACGACTCGTTTAACAAAGCCTGAATTTGAAGTAAGGGTGCTGCATTTGCCTCACGGTTTTCCGGTAAGGTTTGTTCCGGCAAATCCAAGGGTTCTTCGTTTTGCTGCCATAAGAAATTGGCGAGTTCTAAACTGGCATTGTTCCAGGCAAGCCTGGTGCTTTCAAGGATCATCTGGTATTGCTGAAATTGTGCAAATGCTTCCGTAGTATCCATTTGTGCACGATCGCCGTTCTGGAATGAAATCCGCATCAGCCGAAGCCGTCTTTCAGCAACGTTAACAAAGCCCGACATAATGGCGTACTGCTGCCATGCGCCTGCCCACTGCCAGTATGTACTGTACGCATCATACAGCAGGTTGTTGATGATCAGTCGCCGTTCCTGTTCAGTTTGGTCGCGGTATATTCTTGCCTGTTGCAGTACCGCCCGGCGATTGTCGATCAACAGCCCCTTGCCAAGGGGTAACTCATAACCGAGATAACTTGCGCGGCCCTTTGTTTCTTCTGTGGTTAAATAATTGCCCCCATTGTTTTGTATCCCTGTTTTCAGGTTGCCAACGGGCAATGGAATGCCAAACTCTGCGATGTTGTATTGATAATAGTTGGTGCCGGCAAAAGTTTTACGGCTTGCCTCAAACGACACTGTGGGATCAAAACCACCCCTTGCCGCCATCAGCTCCGCCATACCTTTATCAACCTGTATCGCTGCCTGTTTGGCAACAGGATGAAACTGTTTTACCCGGGTTATAAATTGGTCCAGGGTAAGGATGTTTGTTTGTTCTGTTTGCCCATAAACAACTTGTACGCAAAGTAACAACAGTACAAAACAGGCGTGCTTAAGTCTCATGGTCACTTGATAAACAGTTCGCCAACATAGTTAACGATCCCTTAGAAATATTTAATTTATAATACCAATTACACTTCCATCAATACCTCAACACCTCAATACCATTACCTCAATACCCAATCCCTAAAAAGCTCTAAACAACTCACTTCGCCGGTTTCTCTGGTTTCATCTGGTAGTATTCAGGCGGGAAGCCATTAATATTCCGCCATAGCTCATAGTATATCTTCACGTCTTTCAACAAGGCAATTCCATTTGCGCCGCTGCCCATCCGCAATTGCTGCGGCCATTTGCGGTCGTTAGGATCCTCTACCACCAGCACCCTGAATTTACCACTAGTGCTCACAGATGACTCTACCGCTGAAACCTTGCCACCAAACGTACCATAGCTGTTTTGCGGCCATCCACTAAAAACAATAGCGGGAAAGCCGTCGAATACCAACCTTACCTGCTGGCCGATGCTAATCAACGGCAGGTCCATCGGTTCAATAAACATTTCAACAGCATATTGCCGGGTAGAAGGCACAATTTGCGCGATCATTTCTCCCTCTTTCAACATTTCGCCCAATCCCGCTTTCTTGGCATTTGTTACCTGGCCATCCTGTGGAGCGGTAATATAGTACAGCTTGTTTCTGACATCATAACCCGCAAACTGGTTTTGTAATTTTGCCACGTCTGCTTCGGTAGAGGCGATTGTTGCCAGTGACGAAAATCGATCGCCTTCCGCTTTTGATATCTTGTCGGTGTATTCCTGTACAGTACTGTTCTTTTCAATTCTAAGGTTTAGCAATTCCTGCCTGCCTTGCTGGTACTTATTTTCAGCACTGATCTTTTTGGCAGTGCCCTGCTGAAAATTCACCCGTCGCTTTTCGAAATCCACCAGGGAAATTGCGCCGCTGTCGAGCATTACCCTTGCCGCATCAAGTTGTCTTTTATAAACCTCCAGTTCGTTTTGAATGGCTACAATGTCGGCACTGTCGCTTGCAACTTTCAGTTGCTGTTGCTGTAGCTTGTTGTCGAGCGATTGCAGCTTTAGTTGCTGAGCCTGCAACAAGGCCCCTGTCTGTACTTCAGCGGTGCCTGCCTTGCCCTGGTAGCCACGCATGCTTTCCTGTTTGGCGTTGATCTGCTGTTGGGTCCTGTCGAGCAGTAGCGGATCGAAGTAGTCAACCTTTACTTCTCCCAGTTGTAAAATCGTATCACCCGCTTTTACAAAGTCGCCTTCTTTTACATACCACTTCTTTACATTTCCCGCAATGATCGTGTTTAATTCCTGTGGCCTTTCTTCCTGCCGCAAGGTGGTAACACTGCCCTTCGCGCGAATGTTTTGCGTCCACGGCAAAAACAAGGTCAGCAGAAATATTCCAATCATCGTCCAGGTCCATGTTTTTACATGTCCCTTCTTCCTGATCTTATAGATTTTTCCAAACGAATGGTACCGGCTTTCAAGTGCCTGCTGTTCTATATTGATGGATAAAAAACTTTTCATTGCTGTATAGTTCTGTTTAGCGCTGTTTGCCCAGGTTGATCACCACATCACAATAATCAGAGATCAACGGGTTTTCCGCGGCAATAACTACGGTTGTATTGTTATTTTTCTTCAACATTTCCACCACGGCCTCAATTGCAACCGGCTCAAGGTATTCAAAAGGTTCTTCCAGTAACAGTAAACGGTGCTTACCCAACAGGGCACGAACCAAAAGTATTCTTTGCCTGATGTGTTTTGGCAGTCGCTTACCTACCGTGTTCAACTGCATGTCAAATCCATTATGATCGGACTGAACAAATTCCAGGAGCCCGATTTTATCCGCAAGCCGGGTCACCTCTTCCGGAGCAATCGTTTGATCTCCCATGGTGATGTTTTCCCATAATGATCCCTCGAAAATTTCCTGGCTACTGAGCAGTATCCCGGTCGATGCACGCAGCGTATCGAGTTCATAGTTATTGATTGGCTTGCCATCAATAACGATATTACCGGTAAAGTCTTTATAGCTTCCTGTAAGCAATCGCAACAGGGTAGACTTGCCCGAACCCGACCTTCCCGCAATATGGGCCCATTTGCCCGGCTCTATATGAAAGCTTACATCTTCAAGAACCTTATCGCCATTGTGATACCCGAAGCTAACCTCTTCAAAGCGCACGGATAAGGGCTTGCCACCAGATTGCATAATTGCTGTTCCGCCGGTTTCCTTTTCGGCTTCTGTAATCTTTCCAAGTTTTTCAATCGACACCAGCGCGTCGTAAACCTTATCAAGACTTACAATCAGTTTTTCTACCGAGGCAATTATTGCGATGATCACAATGTCGGCCGCAATAAATTGTCCCACGTTGATTTGTTGGTTCACCAGCAGTATTGTACCTACAATAAGCATCGCCGCCGTAATGATTACTTTAAAGCTGATCAGGCTCCAAAACTGCACCAGCAACACCCTGAAGTATCGGGTTCTTGCATCGAGGTGACCAGCCACAAGCGCATCGGTTTTGGTGATGTGCAGGTTGCCCGGCGAGTATTTGAACGAATTGGTGAGGTTGGCAGTCTCCTGCAACCACCACAGCACTTTGTACTTGTAGTCACTCGACTTTAAAGCAAGCCGCAATCCCTCAGGTGAAGTAAACCGAACGATCAGTACGATGATGGTAATCAGTAAGGCGCCAAAGGCGATAAATACGGGGTGATAAAAAGATAGTAACAACAGGCCAAAAAGAATCTGGATAAAAGCCGCCGGAAGGTCAAGCAACAATTTCTCAAGACCTTTCTGCAATGAGATCGTATCAAAAAACCGGTTTACCAACTCCGGTAAATGGTAGCCGTCTAGTTTTACCAGGTTAAGCCTGGGCAAACTGTTGCTAAACTCCAGGCCAAAGCGTAGGAAAATCTTTTGCTTCAGTTTCTCAATTATCTCCAGCTGTCTTACCTGCAAAACCCCGTTGATGAACGTGCCAAGCACTACCAGCAGGATGAGTGTAATAATGGAGGTTGATATCGATCCCGCCATCACGAAGCTGATGATGGTTTGAATACCCAAAGGCAGTGAAAGCTGAACAACGCCTGCAAGTACGGCAAGCATATAAACGGCAATGATGTCCTGCTTGTCGTGTAATAACAGCCTGTGCAATTTTCCCGATGATGATAATATAGAGGCAGAACTATTTGTAGGCATTGATTATTTTATTCGTAAACGCAAATATCAACCTGGGTATACATAAAATACATTTATACTTCTTATGTTTGGCATAAACATCCTTTATGAACTACACCTTTCACCAACTCAAGGTGTTTATCGCGGTTGTGGATAACAAAAGTATAACAAAGGCGGCGCAAGCGTTAAACATGACCCAACCTGCCGTATCGATCCAATTGAAAAATCTGCAGGAACAGTTTGATATTCCACTAACAGAGGTGATTGGTCGAAAGTTATATGTTACAGTTTTTGGTCATGAGCTTTACGCCATTGCCATAAAAGTGGTGGAGGAACTGGCCAATATTACTTATCGCACACAGAGCTTTAAGGGCATGTTATCGGGTAAGCTGAAAATATCGGTTGCTTCAACGGGCAAATACGTGATGCCCTACTACCTTAAAGGTTTTCTTAAAATTTACCCTGACATTGATTTGGTCATGGACGTCACCAACAAAACCCATGTAATTAAAAGCATCTCAAACAATGAAGTTGATTTTGCGCTCGTATCGGTTTTGCCCGAACACCTGGAGATCGAACAGGAAGTTTTGCTGCCAAATAAACTTTATCTCACCGCTGCTGCCGATACAACCATTGATCAACCCGGCAAGCTAAACGAATCCGTATTCAGTAAAATTCCACTTATCTATCGCGAAGAAGGCTCGGGTACCCGAGTTACCATGCAACAGTACTTCCGCGAAGTTCACGTGGTGCCAACCATAAAACTTGAACTTACTTCCAGCGAGGCCGTTAAACAGGCCGTTCTCGCCGGCCTTGGCTTTTCTATACAATCCATCCTTAGTATAAAGAACGAGTTAAAGCAGGAAGAAATCAAGATCATCCCGGTCAAAGGCTTACCGCTTACTGAGAACTGGCGATTGATATGGTTGAAGCAGAAAAAGATGTCCATAGTAGCCTCGGCATTTCTGGACTATACCAGGCAACAAAAATCAGCAATTTACAAGGATCACTTTTCCTGGATAGAACAGTATTAGCGTGATTGATCACGGTGCCACATTCTTCGGAAAGTCCTTGTGGTATACCCCTCCCAGGTGAAAAGAGCCCCTTTACCAGGAACCACTTTGTCTGCCTTCGCTGCCGGAAGGTTTTGGGCGTGCCCCCATCCCGCCTGCGGACGGGAATGGGTCGGGCTTTTCCGTTCCAAGTCCTCGTCCCCCCAAAAACAACATTGGGGGGCCTGCGGGCTTTCCACTCCAATCCCTCACGCTTGCTCTTGCAAGCTTAAAACTCCCCCTCCGGTACGAAATGAACAACCGCTCTTCATCGTGTTGAAGTTTGCACTGTTCAATACCTGTCTTAGCCACACCAGGGGAGATGGCGCGATTTTGATGCGCGGCCATATACCTTTGGTCGACCCCGGGCAAAGCCGGTGAGTTTATATTTTCTTCAGCTCATCTGTGAACAATATTTGGCCGTGGTGGTTTTATCCTGTTCAGGTGCACGGGCATTGATCGGGTGTGCTGCCCATGTAAATAATTCAGCGTCCACCGGCTTATACATACAGGTATCGGCAGAAAACGGGGGCGCTAACGATTGCCGCTGTAAAATCTTAAGAAGTAGAACACATGCGTATTTTATTGGTTGAAGATGAACCAGACGTAGCATCGTTTATCAGGCGGGCCCTCGAAGAGGATGACTACGAGGTTACGGTAGCGATGGATGGAAACATGGCCTGGGAGTACCTCAAGTCTTATCATTACGACCTTTGCATTTTTGACCTCATGCTGCCAGGTATCAATGGCATCGAACTTAGTAAGCGAACCCGGGAACGCGGGATCAGCACACCTATAATGATGTTGACTGCACTAAGTGCAACCGACAATATTGTAATGGGTCTCGACAGCGGGGCCGACGACTACCTCACCAAACCTTTTAAGTTGGCCGAACTTCAGGCCCGTATACGAACCCTGTTACGCAGGCACCAGCCTGTTCTACAAGCCCCCGTGAAAACGGCAAAAAATACGCTGTCCATTGCCGATATCGTATTAAACACCGACGAAAAATCAGTTACCAGGAACGATGTTCCGGTTGAACTTACTGCTACGGAATACCGCTTGCTCGAGTTCCTCCTCAAGAACCAACGTAAAGTGCTTTCGCGGATGGAATTACTGGAACACGTTTGGGGGTACGATTTTAACCTAAATACCAAAGTGGTAGATGTATACATCAATTATCTTCGAAAAAAAATCGACCGGGGCGATGCACCTAAACTCATACACACAGTGGTCGGGATGGGGTATATCCTAAAAGAAGTATACAATGAAGGTCCAGATTAAGATTGCACTGATTTTTACACTGGTTTGTTCGATAGTTTTGATTGGGTTGAGTCTTGCCGTTTATCTATACGCAAACGAAAAAGCATTTCAGGATTTCTACGCACGCCTTGAACTTAGGGCTAATATTGCCGCCAAAGCCAACCTTGGCTCCGACACACTAAGTAAAACTGCTTATGAGCAGGTCCGCTACCAGGTACTTCAACAGCTCCCCGACGAAAAGGAATTTATTGTTCCCGCAGACTCGCTGAAAAAAAATGCAAAGGGCACCCTTGCCGCAAGTTTACCCAGGCGTTTCGTGGAAGATCTTACCACCAATAAACACGCAGTTTACCGCGACGAATACCAGTTTTATAAAGGTATTTACTACCACAATAACAAAGGTGAATTTGCCATCATTGTAACGGCTATTCATAGTTATGCTCAAAACTTCCTGCTAAATTTAAAAACCATCCTGCTTGCGGCAAACCTCATTTGCCCTTTTCTGATGTTTGGAATCGGTGTCTTTTTTTCCAGTCATATTCTTGCACCAATCCGAAAAATCAACCAGGCCGTTAAAGACATCAATGCCACTTCGCTGCACAACAGGTTAGCGGTTAAACCTGGCAAAGACGAAATCTCTGAACTTGGGGCTACATTCAATCGCATGTTAGCCAGGTTGGAAACCTCTTTTGAAACCCAAAACAATTTTGTAAGCAACGCCTCCCACGAGCTTAATACCCCGCTTACTGCTATCATTGGCGAAGCCGAATATGCCTTGTCTAAAACCCGGAGCCCCGAACAGTACCAACAAGGTTTAAAGGTTGTTCTTGGGCAGGCCGAGAAATTAAAAAACATTGTAAAGAGCCTGCTGGAATTGGCGCAATCAGGTTTTTCGGGCAACCTTTCCTTTGAATGGGTGCAGATATCGGAACTGGTACAAAACGTTTTAAAAGTTTCCAGCAGCATTTATCCCGATTGTAAAATCGTAAATGATACCAGCGTTCAACCTGCAAACATCCAGGACATTTCCATAATGGGAAACTTTCACCTTCTCGAATTATGCATTTCAAATATATTGTTGAATGCCTGTAAATATTCTACAGGTGAAAGTGTAACATTCGCTGTTGGCGTAACCGATAAACATGTACTTTTTGTAATTCGCGACAAAGGAATTGGGATCCCTGCCGCAGATATCCCGCACATTTTCGATCCCTTCTTCAGGGCCTCCAACGTAAAACACTCCACGGGTTATGGAATAGGCCTGCCACTTGCACAAAACATCATTCAGTTGCACCACGGCTCAATTAAAATTACCTCCCGTGAATCGGAAGGAACAGAGGTGCTCGTAAAGTTTCCACTTCATTCCTAAGCACCCCTGTTTATTCTTACCGGTTTCTTACCACAATTTTAAAATGTTCTTACTTCATCCTAACCCGGCTCTTACCTGGTTGAGGCAGTTTTGTTTTAAAATAATTCATTATGAAAAATGTACTACTGCCAACCGACCTAAGTATCCAATCACTATGGCCCATTCACCAGATTGTTAAGGATGCGAAACAAGAACAGGTAAAGATTCACCTGGTGCACCTCGTAAGGCTGCCGACATCAATCAATGATCTTCTCTTCTTGAACGAAGACAAGTACTATGCACAGGTATCTGAAAGTTTTTCTGAGGCTTTACAGGTCTTTCGTAATAAGTACCGCGGAACCATCAACCTGATCGGCCTGCGGTTTATCTATTGCAACACCTCGGCATACCTGCGCAACTTTATCGAAGGAAACCATGTAGAAGCGGTATATAAGCTTGTCAATTACGATTACAGGCGCCCTTTTGCTGAGTCGGTAGATTTTGCAACTTGTCTCACCAAATCAAAAGTGCCTGTTCATGAACTATCACTGAGAGAAGAAAATTCTGCAAAACACCTTAACCTGTCGGTGCTATTAAGCGGTGAGTACCAAAAAACCACCGCTGACAATCTTGTTTCTGTTCCGGCATAATGCTAACCAAAAAGCTTTTGTATGTTATTAAGAAAGAACATTCCGATTCACTACATCATCGGTAAAATAAAGGTTGAACTATTGACCATAACCATTTATGCACTCGCCATTGCTGCGTTGTATGAATATTTCAACCTTTCGCGTATTGTATTGCCTTTGTCTGTGCCGATGATTATGGGTACCGTAATCTCGCTTCTGCTGGCATTCAGATCAAACCAGGCTTACGACCGCTGGTGGGAGGCGCGAACCGTATGGGGAGCTATCGTAAACGACAGCCGCACACTGGCCAGACAAATTAAAACGCTGAGCAAAGAAGCGTACCAGGGCGATGACCTGTTCTTTTTTAAACAACGTTTTATCAAAAGGCAGATCGCCTGGTGTTACAGCTTATGCAAAACGCTTCGCAACCAAAATGCTGAAGAAGGCCTTGACCGGTTGCTGGCAAAAAGAGATACTCAGCATATATCAAACTACAGCAATATTCCTATGGCTTTGCTCGAGTCGCATGGACATGATATCCAGCAGGCGCTTGAAAATGGCTGGGTGAACGAATACCAGCAGGTGGAGATCGACAAAACACTTACCCGGCTCTGTGATGCGATGGGAAAATGTGAAAGAATTAAAAACACCATATTCCCCGCAACCTATGGCTTATACATTCACTTTTCGCTGATATTCTTTTTTACGCTGTTACCCTTTGCGTTAATAGAAGTTTTTGGTGTCCTGCTTTTTATTCCTGCACTCGTGGCAATAGCTACAGTTTTTTTCCTGATCGAAAAGATGGCCATCCATTTACAGGATCCGTTTGAGAACAAACCAACGGATACGCCTATGACCGCAATCTGTGCAACAATTGAAAGGGACCTTAAGCAGGTGATAAATGAAACTGCCCAGTCTGCAGTTCCAAAAAACAAAAAAGAATTCTACCTGCTTTAGGATTAAAGGAATGCGCATAATGCAGGTCCAAAAAAGGTCAGCCCTGTACAGAGACATTTTCAAGATTAATGTTGTTACAAGCGCTAATCAAAGCGCCTGTAATCACCGGCATCCTCAGCAATCCCGTTGTTAAACGGGTTGCTGGGGATTTTTTTTGATTGCCGATGCAGGTGTTGTCACCTGCAGCCACCACCCGGCGCCGTTGCAGGTGTTGTCACCTGCATCACCACGTGTCGTCATGCGCCGTTGCAGGTGTTGTCACCTGCAATCCACCCGCCCATGCTGGTGTTGTCACCCGCCGTTGCAGGTGTTGTCACCTGCATCACCACGTGTCGTCATGCGCCGTTGCAGGTGTTGTCACCTGCAATCCACTAGCCCATACAGGTGTTGTCACTCGCCGTTGCAGGTGTTGTCACCTGCAACACCACTAGCCCATGTAGGTGTCGTCATGCGCCGTTGCAGGTGTTGTCACCTGCAATCCACTAGCCCATGTAGGTGTCGTCATGCGCCGTTGCAGGTGTTGTCACCTGCAATCCACTAGCCCATGTAGGTGTCGTCATGCGCCGTTGCAGGTGTTGTCACCTGCAACCATCCTTTGCCACTTGCAGGTGTTGTCCCCTGTACCTGGGTTTAGAATCCCAATCATTATACACCTAAGGAAATCGGGTTCAACCATACTTTATCCGGTTCATTAAATTTACCCGTTATACTTTTGAAGTTGTCCGCCGATTACCTTGTTTCAGCACTGCCAAGCTTTGTTGATTGCGGAAGTCTTTTTGATACATAACCGAAATAAATTACTAATGACCAGGAGACACCATTTCACATTATTTATGCTTGCAGTTGTCCTACTGCTTTCCGCGTGTAGTAGCCGAAGGCTGACCAAAGCACCTATTCAAACTTCAAAAGCTGAAGTGCTGCAAATAATCGATAAAGTAAATGGTTACTGGCAAACAAACAATCCTCCAACTGCACGAGCGTTTTGGGACGTGGCGGCATATCACACCGGCAATATGGAAGCTTATGCAGTTACAAAGAATCCGGTATACAAACAGTATTCAGAAGCATGGGCGGAACACAACCGGTGGATGGGCGCAAAATCGACCAACAAAGCGGAGTGGAAATATACTTATGGAGAAAAGGATGACTACGTGCTTTTCGGCGATTGGCAGATTTGCTTTCAAACTTATGTTGACCTATATAACCTGGACAAGTACGACAAGAAAATAGCACGGGCACGGGAGGTAATGGAATACCAGATGAGCACCGACAGGAATGATTACTGGTGGTGGGCGGATGGACTTTATATGGTGATGCCCTTAATGACCAAGCTCTACAAAGCCACGGGTAATGCTCAGTACCTTGAAAAGTTGCACCAATATTTTCAATATGCAAACAGCATTATGTACGATGGTGAAACGCAGTTGTATTACCGGGATGCCAAATATGTTTATCCCAAACACAAAAGTGCAAATGGCAAGAAAGATTTTTGGGCGAGGGGAGATGGCTGGGTTTTCGCTGGCTTGGCGAAGGTGTTAAAGGACCTGCCAACAAATGATCCCCACAGGAACGAATACATTGCCAAATACCAGGGGATGGCAAAGGCAATCAAAAATTCGCAGCAGGCAGCGGGCTACTGGACAAGAAGTATGCTTGATCCGCAACATGCACCCGGACCCGAAACTAGTGGCACCGCTTTCTTTACCTACGGCATGTTATGGGGCATAAACAATGGGTACCTGGATCGGAAAGAATACCTGCCTGTTGCGGCAAAGGGCTGGAACTATCTTACGAAAACCGCCCTTCAGCCAGGTGGTAAAATCGGGTACGTGCAGCCGATAGGAGAGCGGGCAATACCTGGCCAGGTGGTAGATGTAAACGCTACGGCAAATTTTGGTGTTGGTGCTTTTTTGCTTGCTGCATGCGAGATGTACCGGTACCTTGATAAACCCTAATCAATGTTGATCTTCGGAAGCCGGTTTAAGGGAATGAACTAAAGCCATTTACTGTAAATGCTTATACTAATCTAATGATACTGGTATAACGGTACACGATAGAATGGTCTCACGTTACCGGTCCTTGAATAGAATAATTACAATAGAACCTGCAATCATAATTGCAGCACCGATCAATTTTTTATATACTTCCTGCTCGTTAAAGATTTTGTACCCCAGGATTACGCTTACAATGGTCGACAACTGGAAAAGCGACAATGCATACCCAACTTCCAGTTGTTTAAAAACATAGTTGGTTGTGAATTGCATGGTTCCAATGCATAATCCTAACAGGAGATATTTCTGTAAGTTGCTGGCTGCACCTTGGAATGGATTGGGAAGCTTCACCCGGTATACTTTCATGAGCAACCATGAAAAGAGGGCGCCGAAAAAACACCAGCTGATGAATGCGGCGGTTGGCGTAGAAGCAAGGATAACTTTTTTGATGAATACGGCTTCGACAGCGGTTAGTATCATTGCCCAAACACGATACTGTATTTCCGTTTTTCGAAACAGCCTGAACGTAAACTTATCTTCAGTCGCATCAAAAATATAATAACTGCCGTAGATGATTATGGCAACACCCAATAAACCCCATGCGTTTGGTATTTCGCCAAGCAGTAGAACTCCCATCAGCATGCCCACCACCGACTTGTAGGAATTTATTGGTCCAAGTACGGAAAGCTCACCTTGCTGTAATGCTTTCACAAGAAAGCCGTTCCCCACCGCACCCGCGATTCCGCCAAGGATAGCGTAGATCCAAAAGTCATCGTTTAATGTCGACCATGTTATGCGAACTACCAGCGCCAGGCAGGCGATCGACAATATCAGGTAGGTAGTAAGATTGACCAACAGGGGGTGATTGCCGTTGGCCGTGAGTTGTTTTTGAAATACATTTCCAAACGGGTTGGCAATAATTCTTGCAGCTACAGCTGCTGCGGTAAGTAAGGTTTCAATCAACTGTATCTATCTAGGTTTGCCAAATGTACCATCAATTGTCGAGCGTAGGTCACGGACTCATTTGAACCTTCGTCAGAGAACGATAGCATACCCATGTTGTGGAAATGGTCTTCCGGATGAGTTGAGCAGGCAATTGCGCCCGGCTTATATGGGAGGGGTATCTTAAATGAACCCTCATGAAAGTGTTAACAATACGCCGACAGGCAACCACGGCTGGGGCAAGTATTGCCGAATGAAAAACGGCTATGGGGAGGATGTATAGTTGGTAAAGCAGGTCGTGTGAGTCCCGTGGGACAAAGTAATGGCAGTGAAAGCCCTTGCAATAATGCTAACGTACAACACGCAGTGCCATTGAGTATTACGGATTATTCTATTTGATAATGTAGGTATTACGGAGCGCTAAAAACCGGTCACCTTAGTGATGCGCCCTCCGCGGATCTCATGTTTGGCAGGCATTAACCCAATACGTCGTACGGATTTGGAAGACTTCTTTTTTCATCCTTCTGATCGTCTTCTTCTATGCTGGGTTCATTTGGTATAGCTGGTACAAGGGTTGTATGGTCAACCTCATAAAGGTTTTCCTCATCAACCTGCACGGGCTCAGCTTCTTCGATGGTGGCGTTCCTGATCTCTTCGTCAGTTGTAACATGGTTTTCATCAGCCAGGTGTCGATGCGCCAGGTTACTGATGGTTTCAGACCCGTTGCTGTTAACCCCAGTTTCAGGAACCGGCTTATTTGTTTCAGGCATTGCGCAATTTTTAGATGATGAATGTATTACCAAATCTAAGCAAAAGGCATGGCAACTCGGGCTATGTAACAATTACTTAATACAAGCATATCGCAAGTTAGTTTAGTGGGTGCTGGTTCGCTAACCTGCATGGTTCTTTTAAGTGTACATATGGCCGGCAAATATACCGGACAAAACCAGCCCTGTCCATACTGCCTGCCCGTTGCATCTTTCTAAGACGTTTTGTACATTGGTTGACAAAAACGTCATGAAAAAACTACTAATTGTGCTTTGCGCCGCTACAGTTTTATTTGGGTGTAACGGCGAAGATGAGAACACCACAGCAAACGGCGGATCAAAAGCAGAAACACATACGGCCGGGGCGACCGCGACGGCAGATGAATGGGTTCCGGTTGATTCGGCAACAGCTATGCGGACAATGATGGAGGTTGGCACACCAGGCGAACAGCATGCTATGCTCGCCAAAGGCGATGGCAAGTGGAACGCTCAAATGATGATGTGGATGTCGCCGGAAGCACCACCTATGACATCAACTAGTACGGTTGTTAATAAGATGATTTATGGTGGACGATACCAGCAAACATCGTTTAAAGGAGATATGATGGGAATGCCATTTGAAGGAACGAGCACGACAGGTTATGACAAAGCAAAAAAGGTGTATTTTACTACCTGGATGGACAATATGAGTACGGCCATGATGAATATGGAAGGTACCTGGGATGAAGCATCAAAGACAATCAACTTCAAGGGTAAAATGCTTTGTCCGGCAAACGGTAAAGAATGTGAAATGCGCGAGGTGTACAGGATTGTGGACGATAACACGCATATGATGGAGATGTATGGTCCGGACATGCAAACAGGCAAAGAATACAAAAACATGGAAATCAAATTTACCAGGAACAAATAACTGCTCATGTGATTTTTGGAAGGTCGTCTCTTGTTAGGCGGCCTTTTTGATTCGGCTTATGGTGCGGCCATGTTGTATAAGCTCTGCCCAAGTGCTGGCGGCACTCGGTTCAACTAAACCAAATTGCTGTTGGGTCAATTGGGGAGCAAGGGTGAATTTGTCAAACACGCTGACTTGTAAATTCAGGGGAAAGGTATACAACCTATGAACACGACATAACTGCGGACACAGTTGAACCCCTTGTTGCCGTTGAAAGGAGCGTCGCCCGTCCGAGTGGCGCAGCCGGGCTCCATCTGTGGTCTTCCGCCGGTACCATAAAAAGCCTTACTACTATCGGCACATTGCTGCGCAAGGTATAGCAGTACGTGCCGTTCGCGTTGTCTGAGCCTGCATGTTTAACCACCTCCATGAAGCATAACATTGAATTAATATCAGCGGAAGGCAGTATATTTCATTTCGTTTATTTTCGTGCCCGCTTGTAAAATGCATTGTGTAATGCAGTTCCGCGAAAACCATGACTGGTATCACTGCAAACGAGATTAACGTGTTCAGGCATTGTACAAACGATCATATTACCCAGTCGTCACCCTCAATTAATTTACCGGTATGAAACCAGTTGGTATCGCTATAGGTTTGTTATTTTCCGCGCTGCAATTGTGCGCCCAGAAACCTTCGTTGGAGAAGAGTCTTGAAAACAAAAGGGTAAAGCTGCCGAATGGGTGGCACCTGTCGCCGGCGGGTCGTTCTTTTCCACTTGGTGATCTGCCGCTGAACATTGCTGTTTCTTCATCAAAAAAATATATGGCCGTTACCAACAACGGGCAAAGCATACAAAGCCTTCAGCTCATTGATCCGCGGACGGAAAAGGTACTTCATAATGTGATTATTCCAAAGTCGTGGTATGGCTTAAAATTTAGCAGCGACGAGCGTATTCTTTATGCTTCGGGCGGAAACGACAACTGGATACTTCAATATGCCATTGTAAATAACCAGCTTCAGCTAAGGGATACGATAAAACTTGGAAAACCCTGGCCAGAAAAAATTTCTCCGGCCGGTATCGAGATTGATGATGCGCGCAAGGTGATGTACGTGGTTACAAAAGAGAACAATGCTTTGTACGTTGTGAACATGGCAGAAAAGCAGGTTAGCCAAACGCTGGACCTGGGCAATGAAGCATATGCCTGCCTGCTGTCTCCCGACAAAAGTGAATTATACATTTCGTCATGGGGAGGCGATAAGGTGTTGGTTTTCGATACCAAACAAAACAAGATTACCGCTGCGGTGCCCGTGGGTGATAATCCAAATGAGCTTTTACTGAATGCAAAGGGTAATATCCTTTACGTCGCCAATGCCAATGACAATAGTGTTTCGGTGATTGACATTAAAGCCCGCAAAGTACTGGAAGTACTCAACGCGGCTTTATATCCGGATGCCCCGGAAGGATCAAGTTCAAACGGGCTGGCGTTATCCGCTGATGGTAAGTCGCTGTATGTAGCCAATGCGAATAACAACTGCCTCGCCGTGTTTGATGTAGAAACCGCAGGTAAGAGCCGGTCAAAAGGTTTTATACCGGTAGGTTGGTACCCCACAAACATCAAGGTGATCGGAAGGAAGATCTTTGTTTCAAACGGAAAAGGATTTTCTTCTTTTCCAAACCCTGATGGGCCAAACCCCATTAAGGCGCAACAAACTGTAGTGCGTCACCTTGGAGACACATCGGCGATGGTACGTCCCGGTTATATTGGTGGATTGATGAAGGGTACCATGTCGGTGATTGATCAACCAACTGACGCGAGCCTGGCGATCTATTCAAAGACCGTTTACAAAAACACACCTTATTCCAAAGCGGGCGAGTTAAATGCAGTGGGTGATAAAGGCAACCCGATCCCGATGAAGGTAGGGGATAAGTCGCCCATCAAATACGTTTTTTACATCATCAAAGAAAACCGGACCTACGACCAGGTGCTTGGTGATATGCCGGAAGGCAATGGCGATACCAGCATCGTTTTATTTGGCGAACGCATCACCCCCAACCAGCATAAGCTTGCCCGACAGTTTGTATTGCTGGATAATTTTTATGCCGATGGCGAGGTGAGTGCCGACGGACACAACTGGAGCACCTCAGCACATGCTACTGACTTCCTCGAAAAAAACTGGGTCACCAGTTATGGCGGCCGTGGGGGTACCTACCCTGGTGAAGGCCAGCGTGAAGTTGCAAATCCTAAACGGGGCTTTATATGGGATTATGCCAAACGCGCGGGCGTTACCTATCGTACTTATGGCGAATTTGCCGACGACGGCAAGGCCAACATCCCGGCGCTTGAGGGGCATCTTTGCCCCTATTACCCGAGCTATAACCTGAGTGTGCGCGATACGGTACGCTACAACCGTTGGCAACGCGAATTCGATTCCCTTGTGTCGGTGAACGCTGTTCCCAAATTAAATACCATTCGATTCAGCAACGATCATACGGAAGGTTTGAAAAAGGGTAGTCCCACCCCGTTTGCGCATGTTGCAGATAATGACCTTGCTGTGGGCCTTTTTATGGAACACCTTTCGAAGAGCCCGATATGGAAAGAGAGCGCGGTGTTTATCGTTGAAGACGATGCACAGAACGGCTCCGACCACGTAGATGCGCACCGTACCACTGCATATGTTGCAGGCCCGTTTGTAAAAAGGGGATTTGTCGACAAGACGATGTATTCAACCTCATCGATGTTGCGGACGATGGAACTGATCCTGGGATTGCCGCCCATGAGTCAATACGATGCTGCAGCGATGCCGATGTACAAAAGTTTTATGGCCACACCGGATTATTCCGGCTTTACTGCCCTGCCCTCCAATATCGACCTGAACGAGAAGAATACTGCTACCAATGCAACGGCTCTGCTTAGCGACCAGATAGACCTGAGCAAAGAAGACCTTGTGCCCGATATGCTGTTTAGCCAAATCATCTGGAAAGCGGTTCGTGGCGAACACAGTGAAATGCCGGCCCCACGCCGAAGCGCATTTGTAAAAACGGTTGACGACGAGGAGGAGGAAGAAGAAGAAAAGTCAAAAGTAAAAATTCAAAAGTCAAAATAGCGTGGTGCGTGGATAGTGTTTGAGCGCTGGATAAAGTTCGCGATAAATGGAAAATGCATTCAATAATGTAAAATGCAAAATGCAAAATGTAAAACGGTGCAGTGCGCGAATAAAGTCAAAAGTCAAAATTCAAAATAGTTCCCGAGCGTGGAGGTATCCTGGGCAAATCAAAAATGCATTATCAATAATGTAAAATGCAAAATGTAAAATGTAAAAGGGTGCAGTGCGCGAAAAAAGTCAAAAGTAAGAATTCAAAATAGTTCCCGAGCGTGGATGGTGTTCTGGGCTAATGGTAATGCCTTCTCAATAATGCAAAATTAAAAACGAAAGATGTAAAAGGGTGCATTGCGCGATATAATTCAAAAGTCAAAAGTAAAAATTCAAAATATGTTCCCGAGCGTGGAGGTGTCCTGGGCTAATCAAAATGCATTTTCAATAATGCAAAATGTAAAAGGGTGCAGTGCGCGATTAAATTCAAAAGTCAAAAGTAAAAATTCAAAATAGTTTCCCGAGCGTGGAGGTATCCTGGGCTAATGAAAATGCATTATCAATAATGTAAAATGCAAAATGTAAAATGTAAAAGGCTGCAGTGCGCGATAAAGTCAAAACTCAAAAGTAAAAATTCAAAATAGTTTAAGTGAATGGTGTTACGAAAGCTGCAAACTGATTTCTGAGCAAAAACGCCACTTATCAACTTATCAACTTCTCCCCTCAATATCTCAATACCCAATACCTCAATACCCGATCCCCACCAATCAACTCCCCCCAATACCTTAATACCTAATCCCAACCCATCAACTTCCCTGAATACCCCAATACCCAATACCTCAATACCCTCCTCTGCGTAACCTCCGCTTCTCCCATTGTCTGCGGTGGAAAATGCAAAATGCAAAATGAAAAATGTAAAAGGGTGCAGTGCGCGATAAAATTCAAAAGTCAAATGTAAAATTCAAAATAGTTCCCGATCGTGGAGGTATCCTGGGCTAATGCAAAATGCATTATCAATAATGTAAAATGCAAAATGCAAAATGTAAAAGGGTGCAGTGCGCGATAAAGTCAAAACTCAAAAGTAAAAATTCAAAATAGTTTAAGTGAATGGTGTTACGAAAGCTGCAAACTAATTTCTGAGCAAAAACGCCACTTATCAACTATTCAACTTATCAACTATTCAACTTATCAACTTCTCCCCCAATACCTCAATACCTTATTACCCAATCCCTACCAACCAACTGCCCCAATACCTCAATACCCAATTCCCACCAGTCAACTTATCAACTTCTCCCCCTAATACCCATCCCCGCTTCCCAACCTATAACAAATCGGTAATCGTCAACTAACAATTACTTAACAGCCCACAGATACTTTCGCCCCGGCATGGTAAAACAAGCCCGCGAAGTCAACATATCTATCTCTTCCGCTTACACACTGGCACTGCGGCGAGCCCGCATGAAAATATTAAAACCAAAACATGAAACACGTTTACATCTTCATGAAAGCAGCCATTGCTTTCATGCTGTTACTGGTCAGCACCATTTTGTTAGCCCGGCAAACGGGCACCTTAAGGGGAACGGTTAAAAGCGAAACAGGAACGGTGCTCGAAGGCGTTTCGGTAACTGTTCAGCAACAGGGTGGGGCATCACTGGGCTCCACAGTCAGCAATGCATCCGGAGGTTTTGTTATACCGGGTCTGCCCGAGGGAAAGGCCTACTCGGTTACTTTTTCTTATGTTGGCTATGCCACCAGGACTTTAAGTAGTGTTGACCTTAAGCGCACGGACGGCAACGCTCTTGCTATAGTGCTGACGCCTTCGAGTGAAGCCCTGAATGAAGTTGTAGTGGTAGGTTATGGTACGCAAAAGAAAGTAAACCTTACCGGAGCTGTCAGCCAGGTGGATTCAAGAACCATCAAAGACCGGCCGGTCGCCAATATCTCACAGGCACTCCAGGGTGCCGTTCCCGGACTGAATGTAACATTTGGTGACGGGCACCCGGGGAGTGGTGGCTCGTTAAACGTCAGGGGATATGCCACCATCAACTCAGGGAGTAATTCGGCTCCGCTTGTGCTGATCGACGGTGTTCCGGGTAACATCAACCTGATCAATCCGCAGGACGTTGAAACCATCTCCGTGCTAAAGGATGCATCCGCGGCGGCCATCTATGGTGCACGGGCTGCATTTGGGGTGGTACTGGTTACCACAAAGCGCGCAAAGCTGGGCAAAATGGTGGTTAGCTATACCAACAACTTCAGCTCGCAAACACCAACCGTAAGCACCGACTTCAATACCGATGGCTACGATATGGCCATGATGATGGATGAAGCCTTTAAACGTGCAACGGGCAACACCTATACACGGTACAGCGACAAGGATTACGAGGAATTGAAGAAGCGGCAAACTGATCCGTCGCTGCCTTCTGTAGTCATAGATAATCGCAATGGTAAGGATATGTATATCTATTATGGCAATACCGACTGGTGGAATACCATGTTCCGCAGGTCTCAGCCAGCAATGCAACATTCGATTAACCTTTCTGGTGGAACGGAGAAAGTGGATTTTGTTGTTTCCGGCAGGTTTCTCGAGCAGAAAGGTATGTTGCGCATTAACCAGGATAAATACAACGCCTATAATTTCAGGGCTAAGATCAATGCACACATTACCCCGGCTTTGACACTTTACACCAACACCCAATTTAGCGCCGATAAGTACACTTACCCGGGGTGGGGGATCAACAGCAACTTCGTATCAATCACCGTTCATGCACTGCCTTCCTATATACCGGTAAATCCTGATGGCACCGCTACCTATCGTACCGAATTAAACAACTACACGATTGGAGACGGAATTTATGCCGACCTGCTGTATGGAAAGTCGAAAGGACAGCAAAACAATTTTCAACTAACAAATACAATAGGGGCAAATTACAAAGTAACCGATGGCCTTGTGCTTACGGGGAATTACACCTTTGATCTAAATCCGTATGCTGACTTTACAAGACGTACAGCTGCACCATGGTCGGTCTTTCCAGGCACAACAAGCTTTGTTGGAAACGACAAGCTTACCGAATCAATGCGCCTCGACCAGTACCATGTGATCAATGCCTATGGTACTTACGACAAAAAAATTGGCGACCACGCCATTAAAATTACCGCAGGTTACAACCAGGAACTAAAGAAATTTAAGACCCTTCGCGGTGAAAAGGCAGACCTGCTTTCACTCGACCTGAACCAACTCGATCTTGGCACCGGTGCACAGGCTGCCGGGAGCAATGCGAGTGAGTGGGCACTGCTGGGGTTTTTTGGAAGAATCAACTACGACTTTCATGGAAAATACCTGCTCGAGGTTAATGGTCGTTATGATGGTACATCGAGGTTCCCCAGGGAAAGCAGGTTTGGTTTCTTCCCGTCGGTTTCCGCCGGTTGGAGAATAAGTAAGGAAAACTTTTTCGACCCGTTAACCATCATTTTCTCAGAACTAAAATTGCGCGGATCTTATGGATCATTGGGTAACCAGCTGACCAGTAGTAATTACCCTTCGATCCCGGTGATGGGTAGTGGTCAGAGCAACTATATCATCAACGATACAAGAACACAGTTCCTTAGTGTCCCGTCTCCAATCAGTCCAAACCTCACCTGGGAGAGAACGGTGTCCTCAAACATCGGGGCCGACTTCGCACTGCTTAAAAACAGGTTGCAGGGCTCACTGGATTGGTACAGGCGAAACACCATGGATATGCTCACCAACGGAAAAACACTCTCGGCAGTTTTTGGCGCAGGTTCGCCGCAGCAAAATGCAGCCGACCTGGTGACCAAGGGATTTGAGGCATCCTTAAACTGGCGGACCGATGGACGACTGCTAAACCGGGCATTCTCTTGGAACATCGGTGCCGTACTCTCGGATTATACCAGTACCATCACCCGGTTCGATAACCCGAACAAACTATTGAACAACCATTTCGAAGGCAAAAAGGTCGGCGACATCTGGGGGTACAGTCTTGATGGTTATTTCCTGTCCGACGACGAAGCCTCCAAGTGGCCCATCAACCAAAGTTTTGTTAACCGCCAGATACAAAACTCCCCCGGCGAATGGAGCAAGCCCCGCGCCGGTGACATCAAGTTCAAGGACCTGAATGGTGATGGTGTCGTCAACAATGGAAAAAATACGCTTGCCGAGCCAGGCGATCTCAGCGTGGTTGGGAACAGCTTGCCAAGGTATTCGTTTGGTATTAACGGTGGTGCTAACTGGAACAATTTCGATGTCGCTTTCATCTTCCAGGGCATAGGAAAACAAAACTGGTATCCCGGTACCAACGCAGATAAATTCTGGGGTCCGTACTCAAGGGCATATTACTCGTTTACGCCTAAAGATTTCCCTGGTAAAATATGGAGCGAAGAAAATCCAAATGCTTATTTCCCAAGACTGCGTAGCTATGAAGCGCTTAACGGAGGTGGTTCGCTTACCGATCCAAACGACCGCTACATCCAGGATCTTGCTTATATCAGGCTTAAGAACCTAACTGTCGGTTATAGCCTCCCTTCAGCAATCCTGAACAGGTTTAAAGTTACCCGCTGCAGGCTATACTTCAGCGGCGAAAACCTGTGGACCGCCACGAAACTTGAAACGAAATATATCGATCCCGAACAGGCATCAGCAGAAACAAATGGTCGCGTGTATCCATTCATGAAAACATTTGCATTCGGCCTCGATCTTACTTTCTAAATTCCAAACTACTTATCATAATGAAAAGCAGCTATTATTGCCTTATCCCTGTACTCGTGGTGCTAACCTCCTGTAGTAAATTCCTCGACAGGCAACCCCTTTCGCAGATTTCACCAACTACTGCATTCCGTTCAGAGAGCGAACTTCGACTCTACGTTCGCTCGTTCTACGACCGGATGTTGCCAAATGCCGACAACGACGACAGGGGTTTTAGCCTCTACAACGAAGGGGTTGACAACATTGTGAAAAATTCACTTCCAAATGAACTTACCGGCAACAGGACCATTCCCGTATCAGGCGGCGGCTGGAACTGGAGCGAACTCAGAAACGTTAACTACTTTATCCAAAATCACCGCAATGGCGGAGTTGATGCAGCTGTTGCAAATAAGTACCTCGCTGTAGCGCGCTTTTTTAGGGCATACTTTTACTACAATATGGTCGCAAGGTTTGGTGACGTGCCCTGGTATTCTGCCGTAATTCAATCCAATGATAGCGCCGCTTTGCAGAAACCCCGCGATCCAAGAACGCTGGTCTTGGACTCGGTTTTAGCCGACCTGGACTTTGCTATTGCCAATGCGCCAACTGAAAAGAGTCCTGCTGAGGTAACCAGGTGGACAGCACTGGCACTGAAGTCGCGTATCTGCTTGTTTGAAGGAACATTTCGTAAATATCATGACGAATTTAACCTGCCCGATGCCAATAAGTTTCTGGAGGAATGTGTAAAGGCTGCAGATGAGTTAATTACAAGAGGACCCTATTCGATTTTCAAAGGCTCTGCCGAACCTTACCGCGATCTTTTTTCTTCCCAGGCCGTCAATTCGGTGGAGATTATTTTAGCAAGGCAATATTCCAGCACCCTGCAGGTTTTTCACAACGTAAACTATTATACAATCACCTCTTCTTACGGTAAACCGGGGCTGGAGAAAAGATTGGTGAACAGTTACCTGATGAAAGATGGAACCCGGTTCACCGATATACCGGGCTACGACACCATGCAGTTTTACACCGAAACAAAAAACCGTGATCCACGGCTTGCGCAAACCATTCGTATACCTGGTTATACCCGTATCGGAAGTACGGTGAAAAGAACCCCGGATTTTGGTGCTACGGTCACCGGGTACCAACTTACCAAATACGTAACAGGCGAAAGTGATGACAGTTTTACAAAGTCATTTAATCCCCTTTCCATACTTCGTTTTGCTGAAGTGCTGCTCAACTATGCTGAAGCAAAAGCTGAGCTGGGCACCTTGTCACAGGCTGACTTAGACAAGTCGGTTAATAAGATCCGCGACAGGGTACAATTACCCGCGTTGAATATGGCAGCCGCAAATGCAAATCCTGATACTTACCTCGCAAACCAGTATAGGAATGTTACAGGGGTTAACAAAGGAGTAGTTCTGGAGATACGTCGCGAAAGGCGGATAGAAATGGTGATGGAAAACCTTCGCTGGAACGACCTTATGCGTTGGAAAGAAGGAAGGCTACTTACAGAAATTTTTAAAGGGATGTATTTTCCCGGTCCCGGCAGATACGATCTAGATGGAGATGGTAAAGCTGACGTGAATATCTATACCGGAACCAAGCCAACAGAAGCCGGGGTGTTTTACCTTAAGCTGGGTAGCGAAGTTGATTTGGAAAACAATACCAACGGCGGCAATATCGTGGTGAACCGAAACATTCCCAAAAAATTCAACGAACAACGCGATTACCTATACCCTGTTCCAACCCAGGAACTCCTGCTGAACCCCAATCTAAAGCAAAATCCAAATTGGCAGTAACCCAGGTAAGATTAAGGAGCATATAGACTCCCGTTGGCGGTGTCAGGAAACAAGAGGAGCATTTTGAAACAGGAGTCAATTTAAGTGAAGGCACGCCATCCATTATACAGATTAACAGGCCGAACCTGCATGGTTGCAGGAACGGCCTGTTTTCCGTAGCTGTAAACAGGGCAAAAAATCGGTGAGTACAAGAATGCCCGTTATATCCATATAAAATTTATTCCTTTTATTTGACCATTATCGTGTCGTTTCAAACGGCAGATATATCATACATCAATATAGCCAAACCGCTTCATGAAAAGAGTTACTCTAATCCTGCTTGCCCTTTCAATGGGCAGGTTTGTGCATGCACAGGAAGATACAACAACGGGTATCCTGAAACAAGTCATCATTACTTCGCAGCGTAAACCTGCAGACCAGTTTTATGTTCCTTACAGCACCCAGGTTGTTGATGGAGATTACCTGGGACACTATGGTCCACGAACAACACCGGAAGCATTGTCGGGTATAACTGGCGTATTTGTGCAAAAGACAAACCACGGGGGTGGTTCACCGTTTTTACGTGGCCTGACGGGCAATCAAACTTTGCTGATGGTTGATGGAATACGGCTGAATAATTCAACGTTCCGCTACGGGCCAAATCAATACCTGAATACGCTGGATGCATTTAACATTCAAAAAATGGAAGTGGTAAAAGGGACCGGTTCTGTTCAATATGGCTCTGATGCCATAGGTGGAGTATTACAGGTGTTTACCCGCGAGCCCCGGTTAACTTCCGAAGGATCGCAGTGGTCGGGTAGGGCATTGGCAAAGTATATGACCGGTGATATGGAAAAGACCGTGAGGGCAGAAGGCGGGTACTCATCAAAAAAGGCCGCAGTTACCATTGGGGCCACTTATCGGAATTTTGCCGACCTCATCGGGGGTGATACCACCGGTCGCCAGTCGCCATCAGGATATAAAGAACTTGCCTTTGATGCAAAAGCGAAGTTTCTTCTAAAAGAGCAAATTGAATTAACAATTGCACACCAGCTATTACGACAGCAGGATGTGCCGGTGTATCACAAGGTGGTCTTAGAAGATTTTGCGATCAACAATTTCGACCCCCAACAGCGTATGTTGAATTACGCGCGGCTAAACATAAAAGGACAAAGTCCAATGCTCAATAAGGTTGAGCTGATTGCCTCCTGGCAGCAAACCAAAGAAGGAAGAAACAGCCAGAAAAACAGAAGCAGCACTTTAAGAAAGGAAATGGATCAGGTAAATACAATTGGCTTTACGGCTGATATCAGTTCTGCTTTCTCCGGTATATGGACCGCCAACTCCGGTATCGAACTTTATCACGATAAAGTAAACAGCATAAAGGACGACATCAACATCAACAATGGCAACAGGGTGCGTTCGCGCGGACTCTACCCCGATGATGCCCGCTACGGAAATTACTCCCTGTATTCACTACATCACTTCGAATTAAATAAATGGCGCATCGAAGCAGGAGTTCGCTACAATACTTTTGCAATAAGCCTGCAGGATACGAGCCTGGGCAACGTCAGGATTACGCCATCTTCATTTGTTTATAACGGCTCGGTATTGTACAACATCAGTGCTAGCCACAACCTTTATGCAACCTTCAATACCGGTTATCGTGCGCCAAATATTGATGATATGGGCACATTGGGAATTGTTGACTTTCGTTATGAATTGCCTTCAAATGATCTTGCACCCGAAAAGTCAACCAACTTCGAAGTTGGCTACAAGGTGCGCACAGCGGCGTTTTCAGGAAGGCTATCGGGCTTTTACATGCACTTAAGCGACCTGATTACCCGCAGCAAAATTGATGGCGAAGTAATTAACGGATACCCTGTATACCGTAAAGAAAATGTTGACGATGCTTACATCCGTGGAGCAGAAGCTGAAGCACTCTACCAACTCTCTGGTAAATGGAATGTCAGCGGAAACGTTAGTTACCAATTTGGGCAAAGCCTGAGTAAGAAAGAACCGCTTCGGCGCATCCCCCCAATGCATGGCCGGTTAATGACAACCTACAACGGTGCAAAACTGTTTCTTTCTGCAGAAATGCTATATGCGATGAAACAAGATCGCCTTGCGCAGGGTGATAAAGATGACAACCGGATACCAAAGGGTGGAACTCCCGGATGGGAAGTTTTGAACCTGTACGCCGGTTATAATGTTGGCAGCCTGAAGTTCAGGCTTGGTGCACTTAACCTTTTTGATGTTGATTACCGTACGCACGGTTCGGGGATAAATGGGGTTGGAAGAAGTGCCTGGATTTCTGTTGAAGTACAACTGTAATCGTCTTTTAAACAATTAACTTTTAGGCGTTCCTTGTGGCCCGTTGAATTGCAGCGCAGTCATACCGGGTGCACCCGTTGCCCTGGTCATCGCGATCAAACCCGATCGTTATTATAAGCGCAGGAAATCAAAACCCGTTAGAGTTGGTGAGCACGGGCCCAGTCGGATCAATCCTGAAACATCAAATCGCGCCCCTGTTAAATTTGCGTCGCGAATGACTTGAAAAAAGGTTATTGCGGTTCATCCATGCACCGAAGATGAGGTGAACCGTAAAACCTGTAATCATTCCAAACAGGGCGCCCGCCGCAATGTCCAGCGGGTAGTGTTTGCCAACATAGATCTGCGCATAACAAATGAGGGCAGCCCAAAGCCATAGCCAGAACCATCTGCGTCCGGTTAAAAGTTCGATGGTTGTAAACCAAAAACACGCCAGTCCAAAGTGATTGGATGCATGCGACGAAGGGAAGCCAAACCTGCCTCCGCAATTCAGCAGGCTGCGCATTACCATCCTGAGGTTTTCATCGTAACAAGGTCGTGGCCGGTAAAAGATGGGCTTAAATATGGAGGCTGATCCAAAATCAGTGACAGCAAAAGTCAGTAACGAACAGAGGATGAAAGGAAGTGCCATCCCCCGTTTTTTTACAACGATCCAGGCCAGCAGGGCTACATATAAAGGGATCCATGCTTCAGGTTTTCTCAGGAACAACATAAGCGGATCCAGGAACGTGAAAGCTGCTTTAGAATGGATCAGGATAAATAGTTGTTGATCCGCTTCGTCGAGAAACTCAATAACACCCATAACAGAAATTATGGGTGTAGTGGTTCAAACTTTTAGCCATAACCCAGCACCTTGTGTTTGATAGCAAAAAGTTAATGAACCCAAATAAAGGTCGTTTATTGATCGTCGACTTTGTTATTCGAAGCTTTCCATCAGTGCCAAAAAGCAGGTGCAGTTACGCTTAAAATCCATACTCGATTCAACATATCCCTATAACGCAAACAGCCACCAGGGTGGCTGCTGAATCACAATCTGCGTTTGTATCTGGCTAAAAAAGAAGGTATGTAATTACGCATGAAACAACAATGATGGCATCGACCAATAACGCAAAGAATAAGGCGGGCAACGTTACCTTAGTTGGTTGTGCAGCTAATGTTATTGCAAGAACCGGTGAATTAAGTGCACAGGTAAGGATCCATAAATTAAAGTTGTTTGCGCCAAATACGAGTACCGCGAAAAGCGTCCCCGGTACTGCAATGCCAATCAATCCAAAGAAGGTGATGCCTAACCAAAGAAAGCGATTGTCTTCCTGCTGCTCACACCAGGAGAGAAAGGCAGTCAATATATTTTTTTCAGCACGACCGGCTGCTGCATGATTAAGAACGTTGGTGATTTTCGGGGTGGTGATTGCTTGTGACATAGTGTATTTATTTTTGATGACACAAAGCTCAGCAATACATCGCCGCCCATAAATGACCGTCGTAATCCCGGAACATGATTTTAGTCATGGGGGCTAAATGCAATTACAAGTGTTGGTAAAAAGTCCTTGGAATAATCGACTGCTTAAGGAATGAAAAGGCATAACTCCTGCGAATTATAGTTCTGTTTGCGTTGACCAAAACAGGTCAGGACGGCCATTTTGAGGAAAAGGTTTGATACGTTTAAAAAGAGAGCCTTGCCGTTAACCCAGCGGGATAGCAGCCCGGTTTCGACTGGAGCTTTAGATTAGTGCTGCAAAATTCAGCTATTTTTTTGGTGACCAGCAGGGTCACTTTGTGGACCATCGTTGCCACGCTCGGTTCAACTGCCGTTTTTCATAGGAGCAGCATTAGGTGCAACATAAAATGGTCCTAAAGAAATGAAAAGAGCAGCTGCTAGAATAGATCGTAGCAGTGTTTGTAAACCCACCCGGATGCACGTCTGGTTATAATTCAGCAGGTGCTAAGCCCATTTTGTTGTACCATCCGGTGATCGTCGGGTTATCCTCCCTAAATTAATTTCTCCTTAATCCCGGCCAGGTACCCCAAATTCTTTTCTGAAGGTGGAGACTGATTGAACCGATTAGAGTATTTTTATAGCACAACCCTTGCAAACAAGGTTCAACCAATTACTGCTGCCATAACAATGGGCTTTGATTATTACCAGGTTGTCGAAAGGGCAACATCAATCGTTCAATAGGCCGGTATTTGGGATGCGCAGATTGAGCACCTTGCTTTACCTGGGAATATCTGGTAGATACACCTTCAACTAATTTTTCGGGTGGGTCAATTGGATTAACCGCCTTTCACACTATACAGAGTATGAGAAAAAAGCTATTCCTTGCCGCGTTCTTATCAGCCATCTTATTTGTCGGGCAATTAAAGGCACAGGTTTGCGAATGGCGGATTGTAAATCCTACGTACAGTACTGCTGATCCAGATGGTGCTGGTCCGGCAAGGGGATCAGCAACTTTTACCATCCAATTACACACCGTCTCGGGTACGATCAATAATGTAAACACGATCTCCATGGGATGGAGCTATCAATCCGCTTTTGCCATGATCCCGGGCAACCCGGGCTGTAACGTGGTAAATAATCCCGCAAATGTCAGCGTTTCTCCTGCTTTTGCCAGCGCCGGGTTTGCTTTTACGACCGTAAATCAATGCGGTACGTTTACCCAAACTGCCGGTGGCCAAACATTCGACAGGAGAACTGTTGGTACAATGGATGGTACAGGCATCAACCTTACTACAGGCTGGATAGATGTGTTTACAGTTACCCTATGGACGCTGGGTACTACTGCACCTGAAGGGGGCTATGTAATCATCAACTCCGGCGCAGGCGGTACGCCCGGACCCTTCCCGACTTATGCGGTTGCTAATGTTAATGCCAACGAATTTGTTGTTAATTCACTTTCTTATAATAACCCTGTTCCATTAGGCTCGGGATCCCTCCCGGTAACACTTGCCAAATTTGAAGCAACCTGCTCATCGAATTTCGCGGTCGTCAGCTGGCAGACGCTAAGCGAAGAAAACAGTGACCACTTCGAGATTGAGCGGAGTACCAACGGAATAAACTGGCAGCTCATCGCAAGTCGCCCGGCAGCAGGATCCAGTGCTACAGCACGCCAATACGAATACGTTGACCCATCTCCAATTGCTCCTGGCTATTACCGCTTGAAACAAATAGATAAGGACGGAAAGTTTAGCTACTCCGGCGTCGCAAAAACAACCTGCACCAGCAAGTCTCCACTACTCGTTCTTTATCCTGTTCCTGCAACAGATGTAGTAAATATTACGCTTACAATTGAGCAAGGCAGCAGGGTTAGCTTTAAAATACTTGACGTTACAGGAAAGGTATATAGTTCTTCCAGCCGCGACCTGGTTAAAGGTGAAAACCAGGTACAACTGAATGTTTCCAGGTTTAGTTCGGGGCAATACATCTTAAGTGTCCAGGACGGCGAAAAGGTATATACTGAAAAACTCCTGATCAAGTAGCGCTCAGCAATACCATGGCTCAAACGAATACATTGCGGTACAAACGCGCTATGTTTTCAGTATTAAAATTTGCGCCGCAAGAAGATTACTTAAGCAAAGCACGGTATACCATTCCGCCTTCCAGGGCTATCAACTGCCCGGAACAGCTTTGTCCTTTTTAGTAAGTAATTTGTCGGTTAAATCCGGCCATAAATGAATCCTGGAAAGAGCGTCTTCTTTGTATTATCCAGTCTGCTTACCATCCTATTGTTTGCTGCCAGCCTAGCAGGATCAGCGCAGGCTATGCGGCAAAGCCAAATTGCGATTTTAAACACTAAAACCCCAGGTGCTTTTCCCGTTGTTGCTGCTAGCGTTGCCGCCGGCATTTATGTTGATAGTGCTGATGCTGTTGTCGTTAAAATCGCTGCCGAAGCATTCAAGGCTGATGTTGCACAGGTCTCCGGTTTGTCGCCTTCGATCAATACAGGTGCCGTAAAAGGTTATGCATTAATTTTTGGTTCAGTTGAACACAGTAGCCTGGTAAGGCAGCTCGTGCAAAACCAGAAACTTGATGTTTCCGCCATCCGCAACAAATGGGAAACGTTTAGCATTTCGGTGATTGATAACCCGATGCCAAATGTGCAGCAGGCGCTGGTAGTTGCCGGCAGTGACCCGCGTGGAACAGCCTTTGGAATTTTCGAACTTTCCCGCATGCTTGGGGTGCAGCCCTTTACATGGTGGGCCGATATTGTTCCTGAAACCCGGAAGGAGCTTTTTGTAACTAAAGGAATGCATATTGTTGGCCCTCCATCCGTGAAATACCGGGGTATCTTTATCAACGATGAAGATTGGGGACTTCGACCCTGGGCAGCTACCACCTTCGAGCCTGAAGCAGGCGACATAGGTCCGAAAACATACGCAAAGGTTTTTGAGCTATTGCTCAGGTTAAAGGCTAACCTGATATGGCCGGCAATGCACCCTGGCACAAAGCCGTTTTATCATTACCCCGGCAACAAAAAAGCAGCAGCAGACTATGCCATTGTCGTGGGTTCATCACATGCCGAACCAATGCTGCGAAACAACGTAGGAGAGTGGAACGAAAAAACAATGGGACACTTCAACTACCTGACCAATCGGGATAGCGTACACAGGTATTGGGAAGAACGCGTAAAAGAGAGCAGCGGTAATGATGCTATATATACCCTGGGTATGCGAGGCGTTCATGATAGTGGAATTGAAGGAGTGAAAACACCCGGGGAAGCCGTGCCACTGCTGGAACGCATTATCAGGGATCAGCGCACGATGCTTGAAAAATTTGTCGGGAAAGATGTTACCGCGGTTCCGCAGGTATTTACGGCTTACAAAGAAGTGCTCGACATTTACGACAATAACCTCAAGATCCCGGACGATGTAACGCTCGTTTGGCCCGACGATAACTATGGATACATACAACGGCTGAGTACCGCTTCGGAACAGCAGCGACGTGGCGGCTCGGGAGTGTATTACCATGCTTCGTATTGGGGTCGTCCGCATGACTACCTTTGGTTAAGCAGTACCCACCCGGCCCTGATCAGGGAAGAGATGATGAAGGCTTATGAGATGAAGGCTGACCGGCTATGGGTGTTGAACGTTGGCGATATCAAGCCTTTGGAGTACAACATCGAAATGTTTATGGACATGGCGTTTGATGTCACTCCGTTTCGCGACAGCAGGTATTCCAAAACCCACCTGTTCAATTGGGCGACTAACACCTTTGGTAAAAAACATGCAGCTAGCATCAGCGAGATCTTATGGAAGTACCATCAACTCGCATTTGAACGCCGGCCGGAATTCATGGGATGGAGCCAAACCGAACCTACCACCAGGACCCATTACACTTCCTATAATCATTATTCGTATGGCGACGAGGCTCAGCAAAGGATCGACCGTTACGAGGTACTTGAGCAGCAGGTAAAGGCGCTCAGGGAAAAGGTGAGCAAAAAAAACCAGGATGCTTTTTTTCAGCTCGTTTATTACCCGGTAGTTGGTGCATCCCTGATGAATAAAAAATTCATTTACCGCGATAAAGCTTACCTCTATTCGCTTCAAAACCGGTTGAGTGCTCTTGATTTTGCACGTATGTCGCAAGCTGCTTATGATAGCATAGTTTCGGAGACGCACTTCTATAACAACAGGATCGCGAGTGGTAAGTGGAAAAATATGATGTCTATGGCACCACGAGCATTGCCGGTATACCAGCCGCCGGTGCTGCCCGGCATCAAGATCAACAAGGGTGGCAGGTGGGGTGTTGTAACAGAAGGATTAACTACGAGCGATAGTACCTTACCTGCTGCGGCTCAGCTGGAGCTACCTGCTTTTGACAGGGGGCAACCTCAGCGATCCTTTATCGACCTGTTTTTGCAGGACGAAGAAACCGTTAGCTGGTCGGCAAAAACATCGGCTAACTGGATCAAGCTTAGCAAGCAGAACGGGGTGCTTACAACCCTGTTTGGGAAAAAAGAAGTTCGGGTATGGGTGAGTATAGATTGGAAAAATGCGCCCAGCCAGGAGGCGCCGGCTGGCTTTATCACTTTTGTCGGCGCAGGCAAAGAGTTTAAGGTTGAGGTAAAAACGGGGAATCAGGCTTGTGCGTTTATGGGATCAGGGAGTTTTGTAGCGCAGAATGGCTACGTTTCAATTTATGCATCAGCTTTTACCAGGCAAACCAACCCGGGCCGGTTGAGCTGGCAAATAATTGATGGATTGGGGTATACCGGGAAGTCGCTGCAGGTTTTGCCACTAATTACACCAGCAGCTACATCTGGTAAGCTGGAAATCAACAGCGGCCCCCGGGTGGAATATGACTTCTGTGTTAGCAGCGAGAACAACGCAGAGTTGATCGTATTTACTTTGCCGACGCACCCCTTGAACAACAATCATGGTATGCGCTACGCGGTTTCGCTGGATGATGGCCCAATTAAAATCATTGATTTTAGAACAGTAGGGAGGAGTGAAGAGTGGAAGCAAAATGTACTTCGTAATACCGCATCGAAAACGGTCGCTCTAGGCAAGCTCAACAGGGGTAAACACACCTTAAAGATCCACGCTGTTGACCCGGGTGTTGTGCTGGACAGGATCATCATCAACTTGGGTGGTTATCATGGAAGTTATAGCGCAATCCCGCAGACGATCCCGAACCACAACATCAGGAACGCTCCGCAGGCCAGCCGTTGATGAACCTGTCGGGCTTTAATCCGGCTTAATGCGCACCAGGAAAAAAATGGAAAAAACATGTTAGTTGACTAAACAGCCGGGTTAATAAACACCACCATATTTTTGGATCTATGTAGAGCTTCTGCAACAGGTGAAAGATACCTGCCAACTGGCACGTAACCTGTCTTTTTTTCCATGATAAGTATTGAAGAAAAGGTGCGAACGGTAAGATACTGTGAGCCAATATCTTGAAAATTCAGGCCTACTGCAAGCCCGGTGATCCAAAATCAATCGATGATCAAGTCACCACTTTTTCGATAAAGACTAAAAAAGGTATAATTATTTTAAATTATATGAAATACCACAAAAAAGTATTTTATGGAAAAAATGAAGGATTTAAAAGCCTTGTTACAGCACGACGTGTAGATGCTGTATTCAGCTGAAAAGCAGTTGGTTGAGGCAATGCCTGCAATGGCTGCGCGCGCAACAAACCCTGCTTTGAAACAGGCGCTCGAAGAACATTTGCGCGTAACGGAGAACCAGCTGCGACGTATAGAACAGGTCAGGGATTTGATTGGGGCGGAACCGGAGTCGGTAACCAAATATTCTGGTTTTCTTGCAACGGTAATGGGCGGCACCAAATGCAAAGGAATGGAAGGACTGATTGAAGAGGGCCAGAAGGTGATGGCTGAAAACCTTGAAGATGAAGTTATGGATGCTGCTATTATTGGCGGGAGCCAGAAAATTGAACACTTTGAAATAGCAAGTTATGGTACCGCGCGTACCTATGCTGAGCAACTCGGATTAACTGAGGCGGCCCGTTTGCTTCAGCAAACATTAGATGAAGAATATCGCGCTGACGAGTTGTTGACGACGCTCGCTGTTTCAACGGTAAACATCCAGGCAGAATTGAGTTCCTAAGCGGATTGCTTTGTTGTGATTTGAACATGTATCTTTTAAACCATTCTGCACAAGAATGGTTTTTTTATGGCCAATTTCAATCGTAGAAGAGCTTCTGTGATCGTGCCATGGTATTGCAAATTCGACTGGTAAGGATTACGTTAGTTACCGTGACTGAGGTTGGTAGCAGAAGCAAGTGATTAAACACTTACCCAGGGCAGATCTTTTATCCCTGGCCACGCAGTAGACATACGGTGGCGGGTGTAAGCATTATCGTATACGCTTGCTACACTTACTTCGGGGAAGTATTCGGTGCCTACCCCTTCTGATATAAACAAGGCATTGAAACCGTACCTGTGCCCACCTACGAGCCGGTAGCCTTTTGTCTTCAGCAGTTTTTGCATAGCCAGCAGCGACGCACCCCGAAATTCGTGGTGCACTTCACTGCTCATGTTAAAATCGGATTTATAGGGGATCGTAAGGGCGAGATGTGCGGGTATGACATTATGAGTTTCGCAAATAATTACGCGTGGTTTAACCACGGTAATGGCCTCCATGATGTGGTAGTCGTTCCCATCGATATCGAGACTGAGCAGATCGATTTCGCCCATAAAACCATTATTGGTAATAAGCTGGTTGATGTTTTCACGGGTAATCCATGCCTGCCTGAAAGCCGGCGGGTACAGCCAGGTGGATTGATTCGAGCGAAAGAAGCGATTGCCTTGTTCCACAGCAGCGGCATCGCCATCAAACAGCAAGCCGGTCCAGCCATGATTGATAACAAGATTTGCCGCCATACATTGTATACCATCGCCGGCGCAGATTTCTACTACCTGTTTGTTGGTTGTGCCAATAACAGAAAAGATGTATAAGAGGATTCCATCTTCTTCAAACTGCGAGTACACTTTGAAGCCAACATCAGTAAACCGCGGCATCTCTGCCGCCGATAAGGTTTTCTTCATCAACCGGTATTGATTGGCCAGTTGCACCTGTTGAACCTGTGAATAGTCTTGCTGATGTTGCGCCAATATTCCACCCAGGGCAGTTTTAACCTTGGCCTTAATCTTACTGATCATGTTGTTTATGGTGAGCTTTAAAGCATTTGTAAAGAGGATATTATGCTAAGTTACCGGCAAGCGGCTAAAGCTTTGTTGTGATAGATTTGCATGCTTTTTAGCTGCCTGTGTTAAGACTAATCAAAAAGCTTGTTCAAAGCTTGTTATGTTCTAATCTATGCGGCTGAGCGCGAAATTGGGAGCCGCTATATCGATTTCCGATCTTCTCCAAAGACTCCCTCGTTTTCACAAGTCATTCCTTTTTCCCCCAGTACCTTAATACCCAATACCTTAATACCCAATACCCCAATACCTCAATACCCCAATACTTAATACCTCAACACCCAATACGTTACGCCAAACTACCCGTAGGAACAAGGGGTAAGTTTGTTAGTGCCACACCGGTAGCATCGAGTATGGCGTTGCGGATAGCGGGTGCTATACCCAGGATAGCGGCTTCTCCCGCCCCGGCTGAAGGAAGATCTTTACGATCAATGGTGACAATTTCAATCTTGGGCATATCACTAAATCGTGGAACCCGGTAACCCGTTAAGTCCGGGTTTAAAATTTTACCTTCCTTAAAATCAATTGCTTCAAACAGGGCTCCACCAAGCCCCTGTACAATGGACCCCATCACCTGGTTTTCGAGGTGTAATGGGTTAACAATGGCGCCGCATTCGAATGCCTGGGTAACCCTGACAACCTTAACTTCTTTGTCGTTGTTTACATATACTTCTGCACAGGTGGCAACATAACCACCCTTTTCGTACCCGCAGGCCAGGCCAAAACCCTGACCGGTAGTCTTTGTTGTGTTACCCCAGCCAAAACGTTTTGCAGCCAGTTCTAAAACAGCTTTAAGCCGTACGTCATCAAGGTTTTTTAACCTGAACGCCAGTTGGTCCATTTTTACCTGCCTGGCCATATCTGTCATATGCGACTCGCGGGCAAATACATTTGCTGTTGATGCCAGGCCACGGTAGGAGCCTTGTTTCAATGGTGAATCGGAAGGGAAATGCACGATCTCGTGGTTGGCGATGTTGTATTGGGTACTAAGACCGGCACCGCCGGAATTATAATTCTGAAACTTCCAGGCTGTTATCGTTCCATCGGCCTTTAATCCACTTTCTACCTTAATGACACCACCTGGCCGGAAGTAGGCCCAGGTAAACTCTTCTTCCCTGGTCCAGACAAGCTTGACCGGTTTACCGGCTACCCGGGAAATGCGGGCCGCTTCTATAGCTGCTTCGCCACTGTGTTTGCCACCATAACCGGAGCCCGTATCGGGCATAATTACCCGAACCTTTTCTTTGGCAACATTAAATACACCGGCAAGGTCGTCCTGCACCCCAAATGGTCGTTGGGTACCCGTCCATACGGTAAGTTTGCCATCGACCCACCGGGCCAGTGCTGCCCTGGGTTCCAAAGGAACGTGGGCAATATAATTGATATGATAGGTTCTATCTTGTGTAAAGTCGGCCGCAAGCAACCCATCACGGATGTTTCCCTTGCTGTTTGGTGCGTTCCTGCCGCCGCCAGGTTGACTGGTTTTTACGAGGTAATCAAAAACGGTAGCGGTGGAGGGCTGTTCGTGATTTTCCTGCCACTTCGCATCGATCGCTTGAAGGGCTTTTCGTGCAGTAACCGGGTCGGTGGCGGCTACACCAACAAAGTCGCCCTCGTGTACGACTGTTACGCCCGCTATTGCCTTTGCGCTTTTCGTATCAACGGAAACAAGCCTTGCATTATACGAGGGTGCGCGCAATACTTTTCCATATAACATCCCCGGCAGCTTCATATCTGAAACGTACTGGTGTTTGCCGGTGAGGAAAGACTCGCCATTAACCTTAAGAACTGTTTTGCCTGCTACCTTCCAGTCTTTTGCTGCAGTAACCTGGGCCTGGTCGGATATGGGTAAGAGCAGCTGCTGACCTTTGGTGATTTCACCGAAGCCAAGTTTTTTGCCGGTTGCGGTATTTAGCACAAAGCCGTCCTCGGCCCGGAGGGATTTTATTTCACTGTTCCATGATTTGGCAGCCATATCAACAATGACTTCCCTTGCTGTTGCAGCAGCTTTGCGTAGCTGTGTTCCCATTTGTGGTGTGGTCCGGCTGCCAAATGTTCCTGCGTCAAAGGGTACGAGATCGGTGTCGCCCATGATCATGGTGATAGAAGCTATGGGTACTTTCAACTCTTCGGCAACAATTTGAGAAAGAGAAGTCCGGATATTTTGGCCCACTTCTACTTTGCCGGTATACACGTTTACCTTGCCATCTTCACCGATATGGATCCATGCCGCAACCTGGCTGGCCGGTACCGATGGCGGCATAGACACTCCGCCCTCATCAGCAAATGAAAACAGGTCGTGTAATACAAATGCGACTGCAAGGCCGCCGCCAAAAAGTTTGAAGAATTTACGCCGGTCAATGACGGACTGAACAGCAGCCTGTTCCGGGAGTTCCCCGGCGAATGGCTCGTAGGGATGTGGTAATTTGTTCGGGTCTTCCATTGCCAGACTTTTTATGGCTTTGATGCCAGTTTGATTGCATTTACGATATTGGGGTATGTTCCGCAGCGGCAGATGTTGCCATTCATAGCGTTTACAATCGCGGTTTCAGTGGGAGCGGGATTGCTGTTCAATAAAGCAACTGCCGACATAATCATTCCCGATGCGCAGTAGGAACATTGGAATGGATCAGCAGCAAGAAAGCTCTGCTGGACAGGATGCAGTTTGCCGTTTTTAGCAAGACCTTCGATTGTGATGATTTCTTTACCTGAAACTGCACTAACAGGTGTTATACACGACCTAGTTGGTCGCCCGTTTACGAGCACCGTACATGCACCACAGGCACCTTCGCCACAGCCATATTTAGTACCGGTAAGTTCGAGTTCGTTTCGTAAAACACTAAGCAGTTCCACGTCCGCATCAGTTGTAACTTCCTGCTTTACGCCATTGATATGTAAAACCATGTTTTGACCTTTTGTTCGGCAAGTGAATTTACAACATCATTTGAAAACTATCTGCTCCCGGGTTCAATCTGGGGGATCAATGCTTCCGTTGATTGAAGTGCGCGTATTTGCGTGTTTCCGCCAACTGCTCAGCAATGCCACCAATGCCCCTTGCAGTAATCGTTTAATGGCGCACGAGGCTGCGTGAGGGATTGCGTGGAAAGCCCGCACACGAGGCACGAGTGGGCGGCTTGGAACAAAAGCCCGACCCCCAACCCCTGTTGGGGGGCACGCCCAAAAGACAATAATAAATTCTACTCACGGGAATGTTGTGCAGCCTAATTTTAATAAGAGCAAAGTGACTATTATGAAAAAGATGTTTTCCCTGGTTTTTACAGTAATTGGAATGTTCGCGCAGGGGCAAGTGTACAAGAAATCAGCCCCATTGGCCCATACTTACTCGATAGTTGCCCGGGATAGTGTAACTGGTGAAATGGCGATTGGTGTGCAGAGCCACTGGTTTAGTGTAGGCACAGCGGTACCCTGGGCCGAAGCGGGGGTTGGTGCCGTAGCCACCCAGTCGTTTGTTGACAAGTCGTATGGGCCAAAAGGGCTCGCACTACTAAAAAAGGGTATGACCGCCCGGCAGGTGCTTGATAGCCTGTTGATTGCCGACGAAGGAAGAGACGTTCGGCAGGTTGCGATTGTGGACAGCAAAGGAAACATAGCAGCGCACACGGGCAAAAAGTGCATTCAATATGCATCGCACCTGGTTGGTGATGGATTTAGTGTGCAAAGCAATATGATGCTGGGCAACAAGGTTAACGACTATATGTATGCTGCTTTTAAACAATCGGCCGGCAAACCGATTGCTGAGCGGGTATTGCTCGCAATGGAAGCGGCTGAAAAGGCGGGTGGCGACATCAGGGGAAAACAAGCTGCTGCCTTGATTGTGGTAAAGGCGGAAACCACCAGTGAACCCTGGAATGAGCGCACAACAGACCTGCGCGTGGATGATCACCCGCTACCCCTAAAGGAATTGAGGAGGTTGTATAATGTGCACCTTGCTTACCTGCACATGAACAATGGCGATCTTGCTGTAGAAAAAAATAATATGCAGCTGGCTATGGATGAGTATAATGCAGCTATGAAAATGTTTCCCGCCAATCTTGAAATGAAATACTGGACAGCGGTTACGTTGGCAAACAACAAGCAATTGGGTAAGGCCATGCCTATGTTTAAAACCATTTTTGGTGCAGATAAAAACTGGAAAGAGCTGACAAGGCGACTGCCGGCGGTTGGATTGTTGACCGTGCCAGAACATGAACTTGCACAAATACTCAAACTGTAACCAGGGTTGCGCATACTGGTAATGCCAGCATTCGGATGACTTAATATGTACCTGGGTTTAATTTGAACAACCTGGTAGCTGATATGTTGTATTCGCTACCAGGCTGTTGGTGTTGGTCGGCGAACTTATTGACCCTGGTGCGGTGCTTAGCGTGAAATAAATTCCGGAGCACTGCAGGTAATGGCCGCTATTGTATGGATGGTATAGTTTTTCCTGTTCGACATTCATAAACTTAAACACAACAACATGTATAGATTAGCCTTGCTCGTGATCGGGTATACCTGCATATTCGCCTCGTGCGGATCAAATTCTTCTATGGATGGAACCACCGCGTCGGGTGGGGACAGCGCAGGAGGACCTGTTGAAACCAGGAAGCCCAACTCGGATTATAAGCCTGCTTTTGCCGGCCAGACCCGGGTGGCAGGTGTAAAGACGACCACCCCGTATGAAGGCACTGCGATAAACCGGAGTTTGAAAAGACCATGGGGAATAACCAGTTTACCCGATGGGCGATTGTTGATAACGGAGAAAGAGGGTGTAATGCGAATAGCTACACCTGCAGGTCAGCTTAGTGAGGCCATTACTGGAATACCACCTGTAAATTCCGGTGGACAGGGTGGCTTGCTTGGTATTACCGTAGATCCTGACTTCACAAGCAACCGAATGATTTATTGGGTATTTTCTGAAAGTACACCACAGGGAAACCTGACGGCTGTTGCTAAGGGGGCATTATCGGCAGATGAAAAGCGTGTTGAAAATGCCGCAATCATATACCGGGCAACACCGGCCTATCCTAACAACATGCACTATGGCGGACGCATACTTGTTGATAAGTCGGGCAATCTTATTGTAAGTACAGGTGAACGCTCGGACCTTGAGACCAGGCCGCAGGCCCAGGAACTTAACTCTGCCCTTGGCAAAGTGGTGAGGATAGACAAAAACGGGCAGCCAGCAGCTGGTAATCCCTTTGTGGGTCGTGCCGGTGCAAGGCCGGAACTGTATTCTTATGGGCACCGGAATGTTCAGGGGCTGGCATTTCACCCGGCGACCGGTGATCTTTGGGAGAGTGAAATGGGCCCAAGGGGAGGCGATGAGATCAACCTGGTTTTACCTGGGAAAAATTATGGCTGGCCCGTTATCGGGTACGGGCTGGAGTACAGCGGACAAAAAGTAGGTTCAGGTATTACGACCCGGGAAGGGATGGAACAACCTGTTTATTACTGGGACCCGGTGCTTTCGCCAAGCGGGATGACTTTCTACAGCAGCGATACCCTGGTGGAATGGAAAAATAACCTGTTTGTTGCAGGATTAAACAGCAACCACATTGCAAGGTTGGTGATCACAAATAATAAAGTGGTTGGAGAGGAGCGCCTGCTCGCCGGGGAAGGGCAGCGTTTCAGGGATATTACGCAAGGCAGAGATGGGGCTTTATATGCCGTTACTGATGAAGGGCGACTCTACCGGATCAGCAGAAAATAGGCAGAACAACGATCGGTATTTGACTTAAAAAGTTAAGGGGCACGGCAGGCTTACGCATGCAGTGCCCCTTTGATATTCTATGCGTTTGAAGCTAAACTGATCGGGGTTTGTTAAGCGAGTCCCGGATTTCCATGAGCAGTTTTTCCTGTAAACTGTAAACAGGCGCCTCGGGTTCGGTGACGGCGTCTTCTTTCTTGCGCTTCATTGCGTTGATGGCTTTCAGGAGTAAAAACAGGATAAGTGCTATGATCACAAATTTGAGGATAGCGGCCAGCAGGTTGCCATATTTTACTGCGCCCCAGGTAAGTTTATCAAGGTCTTTTACCCCTGCGGCATCAAGAGCAGGCTGAAGCAATAATGGTGTAATTACGTCTTCTACAAGGGAAGAAACAATGGCACCAAATGCAGCGCCGATGATTACGGCAACCGCCAATTCTACTACGTTGCCCTTAAGCGCAAATTCCTTGAATTCTTTGACTACTCCCATTTAGCTCGTTTTTGGTGAACTACTAAAGTATACAATAATTTTTATCTGTTTAGCAGGGTGTACCATAACCTGAAAGCTATTGCCCGTATTCACGCCTGCTATTTTGGGCATGGGAAATTTAGCTGACTAATCTCCTGTATGGTATTGATTAAGATCATGTTCGGGCAATGATATTCTTAGTCTTTTTGCTTTCATACACACAAACAGAAAGCTATGGATACCCTTGAAGAAGCAATTGTAAGTGCTTACACCAAACCTGAACAAAGAGAGCAGCATTGTTGTAACAGGTGCGCAAACAAAACAGGAACACAAAATGCTCACTGCGGAAAAATCTATGCAATTGTTGAAGGCAAGCTACAGGAGACAAAGGTTCCTATTGAAGCGGTAACAAGACCTGCAGGTGTAGCCGGCCATCTTGATTCATAACGGCACCAATGTCGAGAGGTTGAAATCACCCGGTAAATACAAGTAATATGGAAAACGGTAATGAGATTGTTATCAGGGAGAATAGTTTAGTGATCGATGTGGAGCGGGCATTTAACCTGTACTATCCTTATCTAAAAATCGAGCTCACCGGGGCAAGTAATGCCTTACCCAACCTTAAAACTACACCTGTAAATCCCCGTAATACCATCAGCCAGCTGAGCCCGGGAAAGCTCCCCGTTAAACTTGATGTAACCAGTACCAGAACCGTGGCCGAGTTTGAGCAGGATATAAAGACATTACTGGGAATGCGGGTTAAAATTTCGCGTAAGTCCGGAAATGTTTGGAATACAATTTCCCTGACAGATAACTGGACCCTGGGCAATCAAAACAATGCGGGTGAATTTATATCTAAAGAAATGGCCGATCACCAGTTTTCCCAATCTGCTTAGGAGGATTGCAGGTGTACGATGTATTCCCAGGATGGATGAGATCGTAAAACAATAGCTGCAATATCAGTGTGGCCCACGGGATGCTTACCTTTAATCATGAAAAAAATTACTCCCCTGAAAAGAAGTAAACACCTGGTGGTTTTATCGAGGGACCATCACCAGGGATTACTGGTTGTTTGGAAGTTACGACAGGGGTTGGCCAATCATGTTGCCGCTGATACCCTCCTCGCTTTCCTGCGCCATGAATTCAGGCACCATCTTGAACCCCACTTCCAGATTGAAGAAAACCAGCTGTTTGGTGCATTGCCCGCTGATGATGCTTTAAAGTTAACGGCAGAGGCACAGCACAGCCAATTACGGCATTTAGCACGGGAAGCGGGAAAGATCCCTGAGGGTGGTGAAAACATTCAGGAGAACGGATACAAGTTAGCGGAAGCGTTTGCAATGCTCCTGGATGATCATATCCGCTTTGAAGAGCGGATACTGTTTCCACACCTTGAAAAAATGCTTACAGAAAGCCAGCTTGAAGCAATTGGCGCACAGCTTGAAAGTGAACATGCCCTAACCCAGGAAGTGCCATGGCAACAGCCATTTTGGCTTCGGAAATAAGCAGGACTTTCTCAACCGGGTTTAAGTATGATTTTGGGCAATATGCTTAGAAAGGAAACGCTGTTTAACTGACGCTAATTTTTAATTAAAACGGCAGGTTGCGTAGTTTTTTTTCATCTAGGATACCAATTTTACCCGGTTGAATATCGATGAGTTTCTCGTCCTTAAAGTCGGCAAGTGTACGAATCAGTGACTCTGTTGCGATTCCGATGGTTTGCGCCATGTTTTCCCTTGATAAATTGAGCACGGTTGCCTTAGGATCCTGCTGCCTGTATTTCTCCAGAAGTTGAACCAGGCCATAGGCAACCTTTTTTCGAAGACTGTTGTACGCCAGGTTAAATAATCGTTCTTCTTTCTCAGCGACACTTTTACTGAGTATTTTAATAAAAGTTGTTGCGGTATGAACATCCTGGGAGATAAACCGGATAAAGTCTTCTTTAGGTATCAACATTAGTTCACTGGCTTCAAGTACCTCTGCTTCGTCGGTGTAATTGCTGTCTTCCAGGATGGGTGCATAACCAAAGAAGTCGCCTGCACCATAGATGTTGGTGATGAACTCTTTGCCTTCGTCGTTTGTTCGCCAGGCTTTTACCTTACCCTTAATTACATAAAACACGGCGCGCGGTCGCTGCCCGGGTTTATACAAAGCTTGTTTCTTCTGGTAAGTGATAACCTCGCGTTCATCCGACAACAGTTCCACCTTTGCCGATAACCTTACGTCGGTAATAAACTGGTTGAGCTCTTCGGTTCCGGAAAGCTGCTCCCTGATACGATCGTTTTTCTTTAGCCGTACTTCAATTGCATTCAGAAGCTCGATACCATCGAATGGTTTTGTGATGTAGTCATCGGCACCCATTTCCATGCCTTTGCGGAAGTCTGCTTTCTCCGACTTGGCCGTTAGAAAAATAAATGGTATTGCAGCTGTTTCTTTGCGCTTGTTAAGCAGGTGATATACACCATAACCATCCAGGACCGGCATCATGATATCACAGACAATCAGGTCGGGAATTTCGTTGATGGCGAGTTCTACACCCAGCTTGCCATTTTCGGCGGTTAAAACTTCGTAGTTCGATAACCCTAAAATTTCCGCGGTGTTTTCCCGCACCTCGAGGTTGTCTTCAATAATCAGGATCTTTTTCTTCATTGCATTTGGTTATTGGGTAATGTAATGGTGAAAGTGGAACCCTGGTTTAGCGCGCTTTTTAGCCTGATGGTTCCTTTCAATAAATCCAGGTACCTGGAAATGATGTGCAGGCCAAGGCCCGTGCCCTGGATATTTGCGGCATTTTTCGCCCGGAAGAATCTTTCAAAAAGGTGTTGCTGGTCATCAACCGAGATCCCGATACCCTGGTCCTGTACACTTATTTCGAGCACATTATCCGAAGTGCTTGCCGTTATGATGATGGGTACTTGCGATGGGGAAAATTTGATGGCATTAGACACCAGGTTAATCAGGATATTTCGCAATAGTTGTACGTCGGTATAAACGGCGCAGTCAACCTTGCTGATCAGCTGTAATTTTTGTCCGGGTAATAGCATGGGTTCAAACTCCTGCAGCAATTCCGTAAGCATTTTCTCCAGGGTGCCGGCGGGTATATGTTCCATTCTAGTTTGAACAAGACCTTCTTCAAGTTTACCGAGGGAGAGAAAATCTTCAAGGATGTTTTTCATACCTGCAACTGCTCCCCGTATGCGTTGCAGGTGTTTTTCGGTTTTTGGATTCTGGTCGTCGCCAAGGTATTTTTCAAGCAAGTAGGTAGAAGAAAGGATGGTACTCAAAGGAGTTCTGAATTCGTGTGAGGCCATTGTTACAAAACGGGACTTCAGTTCGCTTAACTCTTTTTCTGTATCAAGGGCAACACTGAGTTCTTCTTTTGAATGCTCAAGTTCGGTAAGCGCCTCCCGGAGCATTTTGGTGCGGTCGGCTACTTTTTGCTCAAGGTCGGCATTTAACTTTTTTACTTCTGTGCTTACCCGCTCCAGTTCGCGGGTTTGTTCGAGCATCATGCTTTCATGCGACTTGCGTACGGTGATGTCGATTACAAAGGCAATTACGAATATCTGGTTGTTAACGGCATAGTGGCTAAGGCTCACTTCAACAGGAAAGGTAGAGCCGTCTTTCTTTTGCGCATACAAGTCGCGACCATGGCCCATGGAGCGTGGGGCTGGGTCGCGATAATATTGTTCGCGGTGGTTCACGTGGGTTTTATGAACCGCAGCAGGTAGGAGCACCTCTACGGTTTTGCCAATAACTTCGGCTTTAGGGTAACCAAACTGGCTTTCTGCATAGCTATTGAAGTTGATAATTTCGCCGGTATGATTGGTTACGACGATACCAATGGTAGCGTAGTTAAACAGGGCCTGAAACTGGTGGGCGTTATTGTAATTGGTATCGGTAATTTCCATAAACTTCCTTGGCTGAACCGGCAAATCAGCTACTCGTTTTACCCGTTCTTTAGCCGGCCAAAGTTATTGGATTTAGTTTGTGCGGTGGTACTAGCATTCAGCAAAATGTATGGGAACAACAACGATTGGATAACACTAGCGGCCTTGCCGGTAAGTGCATAACTGAGGTTGATAAAAGGTATCAAAAGTAAAAAGTCAACAGTAAAAAGTCAAAAGGGGCTGGTGCAACTATCGTGAGTCCGACCGGCAGGTAATACGGAAATTTCCACTAATCAATGTTTCAACTAATCAACCTGTCAACCAATCAACCATTCAACTTTCTTCCTCAATACCTTAATTCCCAATACCTCAATACCCAATACCCCAAACCTACATCAACCCTTCAATACCCATTTTAATGTAACATTACATTCCACACAAAACTTTAAATTGATGCGATGGCGTATACGAATGCTGAACTGAACAAAGCGGTAAGGTTCAAAGGGTTGCTCTGTGGTTCCATTGGTAACCTGGTAGAATGGTACGATTGGTATGCCTATGCTGCATTCGCCTTGTACTTCGCCCCGGTATTTTTCCCAAAGGCGATACAACTGTTCAACTGCTGAGCACGGCTGCCATATTCGCCGTCGGTTTCCTTATGCGGCCACTGGGAGGATGGTTATTCGGAACGCTTGCAGATCGGCGGGGCCGCAAAACTGCAATGACCATTTCGGTACTGCTAATGTCGTTTGGTTCTTTGTTGATTGCAATCACTCCTACTTACAATAAAATCGGCATTTTCGCACCCGCCCTGCTCTTACTTGCACGCCTGTTACAAGGCTTGAGTGTAGGTGGCGAATATGGAACTTCTGCCACTTATTTAAGCGAAATCGCCGGGCCTGGAAGTCGTGGTTTTTATTCCAGCTTTCAATATGTGACCTTAATCGGTGGACAACTGATCGCATTGGGCATACAGTTGCTATTGCAGCGGGTTTTCTTAAGTGCGGCCGAGTTGGAACAATGGGGTTGGCGGATACCGTTTTTTCTTGGGGCCATCCTCGCCATTGTAGCTTACTACCTGCGGCGGAATATGGAAGAAACAGTTGTGCCGGGCAATACCCCTGTTGCAGCTAAGCAACGGGGTTCCATCAGGGTGCTATTTCAAAAACATCCGCTGGCAGTAGTACAGGTTGTAGGGCTCACCCTGGGGGGTACGCTTGCGTTTTACACCTACACCACCTATATGCAAAAATTCCTTGTCAACACCGTACACCTTAGCCGGGACAGGTCAACCATCATTACTTTTTGGCTTATGTTAATTTATGCTGCACTTCAGCCTTTGTTCGGATGGTTAAGCGATCGCTATGGCCGTAAGCCCTTCCTGCTTGGGTTTGGCATCTTGGGAACACTTTGTACGGTACCCATACTAACTGCGCTGAGCAGCGCCGATTCGGAATGGAGCGCTTTCGTGCTTATCCTTACCGCGCTCGTAATTGTTAGCGGTTATACTTCTATCTGCGCCGTTGTTAAAGCTGAAATGTTTCCTTCAGAAGTCCGGGCACTTGGGGTCGGTCTGCCTTATGCAATAACGGTCGCGTTATTCGGCGGCACTGCAGAATACATTGCGCTATGGTTTAAAGATAAGGGCCATGAGTCGTATTTCTATTGGTATGTTACGGGCTGCATCTTCATCTCGCTCGTCACTTATGCGCTCATCCGCGACACAAAGGCAACGTCGCTGATGGATAGGGAAGTGGACCTTGCGGATAAGGGAAACACTACCGTGTAGCTGCTAATCACATTATTCATCCCGCTTGCTAAAAACCAATTCGATTTATAGATATCAATGAACTTACGCTTGTCGTTTGAAGAAGGGCAGGGAAGAGCGCAATCAATAGCATTACCTGACTTAAAGAACTTCGACGCACTTTCGACTGCTCGTTAAGATGGCGACCCGTAAGGGCAATGATGTTATAGACTGCAACCTGAGACTCGCCCATCTTTACTTCCATAAGTAAACGAAATTGATATTAGCATAAGTTATTTAAGCCGCTTATAAATATCCAGATTGCTGGTTATACAATGCGTTCTGCCGAAATTTGCGTTATGGAAACAGCGGCAGAATATCCGGTAAACCACATTCCGGAATTCCGGATAAAAATTGTTGCAGCACTATATGCCTATGGCATAAATCTGCCGAACGACGTCTACCAGCAGCTTTTGCAACAGGATCGTGATACGCTTACTGATGATCTTGAGCTTGTACTTAGTCATGCCATCCGCTATTATGACGATTTGCAACAATTGCCCCCGGCAAACACCTGGTTTGTATGGCATGCCCTTTTCCTGTTGAAGGACCTGGGTACCACACATAGCTTAGCACTGATTGCAGAACTGTTGAAGCAGGAAGAAGCGCTTATTCATTTTTATCTCGGCGACGAACCCGAGGATTTTATTCGTGATTTGCTCGCGTCGCTTTTCGGGACGCAATTACCAATGCTTGTAAACATTTTCGAGGCCAGGAAAAACGACTTCGTTGTCAGGTTTGCCATTCTGGAAGCCCTCCATCAAATTGCCGTTCGCGATCCGGAAAGCCAGGTTGCAGTAGAGGAATGCCTGAACAACCTGGTCAATTTTATTACTACACGGGTCGGTGCGGCCGATCTGTTTATTGAAGAGGTTACTGAGCATCTTCTGCAGATTATCGTGCAATTGAACTCCAAGTCGCTGATAGACAAGGTTCGCCCGTTGATAGAGGAGCATCAGCTGCCCTTGTATGAAGATTACACCCTGAGCAACTTTGAAGAATATTCCTATGCCGAACAAGCACCTGAACCCGGAAAGGTGCAGGTTAAATCCCGGAAGGAGCACTATGCAGAACGGGAGGCAGCTGCCCCCGCGAGCGGACTTGATCGCGCGGATGACGCCTATCCTGAAGTGATTGAATCCTTAAAGTTTCTTGACCAGGAAAAAGCGAAATCGAAGGGCTCATCCGGAACAGGTTAAGCAACTCCATATGTCCGGTGATGAGCGCGTACAGACCTGCCAGTCGGTATCATGGGTCCGGGCGGCCCTGTTCTGACTTTTCTTTCTGACTCTACTGTTGTGGCGTAGTATGCTCTTCTTTTTTGCGGCTTCAGCCACTATGGACTGTCGCATGCTAACGGCTTACAACAAATTGGTTCGAAATTATACCGGCAGCCGTTTGCAGCCGGCAGGTATAGCTACCAGCAGGCAATCCCGCAGGTTGGATGGAGAGTTGTTTTCGCTCACCTTTCTGAAGAACGCCTGCAAAGATCGATTGTGTGGTTCGACCCTGCATTTCAAAAAGTGTAACGCTGGTGAGTCCGCTAATGGGTGCAATGAAACTTATAGTGGCGTGGGTGCGCATGGGGTTTGGAAATACGTTTAAGTTGACGATATCACTTAATTTTTCCCGCATTTTACGATTCGCTGATAAGGGCAGGTCAGGACGACCATTGGCCTGGGTGGATCCAAGGAAGGCACCGTTGCCAATATGAACGGCGGCTGCATTCCTGGGTACACACAGGTCTCTGCCATCTTTAGAAAGCATTAGCTTATCTCCTTTGCTGTTGGCGTTGCCGCATGAAAACAGGGGTAAAACCTCGTAGAGCTTTTGGGCAATAACATAAGGATCAATCCCGGAAGCATTTGTTATTACAGCAATGGTCATTTTACGATCAGGCTGGTACATCATCAAGGAGCTATAGCCTGCAACACTTTCCTCGTGGCCGATGAAGTAGTCAGTGCTGCTGATCTTGTGGTTCGACCAAAGGCCATAGCCCAGGTGATTCCCGTTTCGGTCTGGTAATGACGATAATGAGTTCAACATCGTTTCGGTTGTTGACGCCGTTGTTGCCCTGCCTCCAAACAAAGCATTGCCCCATTCTGAAAGATCATCTGCATCTGAAGTGATTGCTCCACCGGCAAATGCAAGGGACACCAGTGCGTTCATTCTTAACCGGGTGATGTTGTTATGCGTGTTAGGAAAAGCAGGCGGGCTGCTCATCTTGAGACTCGGATGAAGTAGCTTGAAATCGTCGTGTGGGGCGGCACCTTGCTGCAACGTTTGCGCAACGAGATCCATTGATTTTAGCTTTAGTGGATCAAAGAACCTTTCCCGTAAAAGTTGCCCGAGTTTCCGGCCGGTCACATTTTCGATGATGGCGCCAAGAATCATATAGTTTGTGCTGCTATAACGCCGTGCAAGTCCTGGCGGGTTTACCTGTTTAACAAAAGGAAGTGCCTCGTACAAGTTCCATTGGTGCTTGGGATCCACGGCCACGGCGACCTGCAGTGCAGGCTCCGTTGTATAATCGGAAAAGCCGCTCTCATGCGCAAGTAATTGCCGGAGCGTAACGGATGGCACCAGTTGAGGGTTAACAATGTTCATCGGAAAATAGTCGCTTAGTGGGGCATCGGGATCTACCAACCTGGCTTCGGCAAGTTCTAGTACCAGCGCGGCGGTAAATGTTGTCGTCATAGCACATAAGCCGGAAATTGAAAAGCCGGTAAACTGGTTTTCGCCGCGAAGCAGGTTATTTTGTTCGTGCGTTGTACGCGCGGCTAAGCTTGTTGTACCCCGCCATTTGGCAAGACCGTCTACATTAATTACAACCTCCATTTCACCAACAAAAACCGGGGTTGAGTTATATTGAAAACTGTCAAAAACTTGTTGCAGGCGATTTTCTGTTGCTGGTGAAAAGCCTTGTGCAAAAATTTGCGGGTATAGTGTTAAGTGTGCGGGTAACAAGGTTACGGCACAGCATAGCCATTTACAAAACAGCCGTTTCATAAAAATAAATTAAGACATGTAGAAAGAATAAACTTCTAACGCAGGGAGTTTCGAGAGTGGAGATATCTGCCTATGTTAAGCTACGCTTTAATACTGGTAAATGCAAATAAAAGGAAGGTCAGTTTGAGGTAGTAAATTGAGCCAATTTGACAAAGCCTATCCGGCTACCGGGAATAAAGTAAATGGTTGGATAATAAGTGTTGTGGCATTAAATAAACTGCGATCAATGTCGTTTGATAAGAATATTTTTTGGGCTCAGCTTTATTGTTTCTATTAAGCATCGCTGCCCGCCCGGCTCCGCCAGTTGAACGCGCGTCGCACTCTTGTACTATAGCTACAATAGGCAGCTTTTATACACTGCAAAAGCTTAAGTAGACGACATTGATACAGATATTGAGAATGAAAGTGAACAGGTGATAAGTCGAACCTTTATAGGAGTGTGGTGCCGATAGTACCAGGCGATAGCAACTCACCTGGATCAACACTTGCAATCCTTAGTTACACCTTGGTAAGGTTAATGATTTCTCTTACCCGATTAACGATATGAAAACTGTTTCGCCCTTTTTTACGGGTATGGGCGTACGCACGATAAACGACTCAGAGCCAACCATAACTTCGGCTTCATAAGCGCTTCCTAAGAACAGCACTTCTATTACTTCTGCCTCCACCCCTTGCTCGCGTTTTTTGACCACTTCAAAATGCTCCGGTCGTACAAACATTTTCTGTTTCGAAACACTGCCCGCGGTTTCACTGATACCTCTGAATAAAAGTGGATTGACCAGGTTGTAGTTTCCAAATAGGGCGGCCACGTATTCGGTTTTTGGACCATAATAGATATCCCGGGGTGTTCCCTGCTGAACCAATTGTCCACTACGCATCACGATTATGTGGTCGGCCCAGGATAACAAGTCAAGCGGGTCGTGGGAGATGAGGATACACGTGATTTTTAGTCGTTCGCCAATGTCGTGAATAACAGCTTTAAGCAGCCGTTTATGGATCATGTCGAGGTTTGAATAAGGTTCGTCTAGCATTAGCAATTTCGGTGAGGTAACCAGCAACCTTGCAATTGCAATACGCTGTTGTTCACCACCAGACAGCGCATCTGTACGGCGATCCATGAGGTGGCTGATCCTGCATACATCATAGAGTATGGCGGCTTCATAGTCGCTCAACTGGTTTGCATATTCGAGCACCTGTGCAACCGTTAAAAACCGGGGGAGTTCGAATTGCTGCGACAGGTACTTTACACCGGGGTGCCCCGGGATCAATTGTTCTTCAGGACCAAGTACCCTTTCTCCAAGAAAAAAAACCTGGCCTTCGTCGGGCTGCATCAAACCGGCAATCACTTTAAGAAGGCTGCTTTTGCCGGAACCGGTTTCCCCCGCTATCGCAAGTTTTTGGTGTGCCTCCTGGTTCAAGGAAAAATCGCTGAGGACATCGGTTCCCGCCTGTTTTTTGCTGATCCCGGTAACGTTTAAGAAATCTATGGTCACATTTTATCGCTTTTGCTAACTAAGCTGTTCGCGCTAAAAATAGGATTGAATGCATAAATCCGGGGAATTCTTTTTCTTTTTTGCGATTGTTTGCTGAACCTAAAGCCTTCTGGACACCCATTTGTTGCCATTCACCCGTTTGAACCTGTGGAAGGCATTGCCGGGTTAGATTAATCCTGAAGACCTATAGCTGGTATTGTTTGCAAAGGTTATAGCAATAGTAGAATCCGGGTCGCTGAATTAAGCCTTACCCGTTCGAAGGCTGCTTCTCCCTTCGCTTTGCCATTCGTAAAGGGTTAAAAGCTCGAGCTGGAGGCCAGCAAGACATCCTTGAAAATTTCATAAGCCAATGGGGTGTAATGTTGTTATTAAGCCTTTCTTATGTCCGCGTATTTTCTCCGGTGCACGAGTGATTGTTGGTTGTCGCTGATTAACACGTCATGCGTCTGTAGCCACAACTGCATTCTTGTTATTGCCCGTTGCAGCTGTTCATCCGTAAGTTGAGCACCGGCATTTTTCTTCCGGTCGAGATGGTTGTACCAGCAGTCATCAAATAGCCAGTCGAGAATGATACGTGCAAAACAATGATTATACCTCACCGGATGCTGGTACTTTTGCGGAAGTTCAACATTAATGAGTTTTTTATAGGTATCTAGCAAATCGCTCATCGTTGTTTAGGTTCGCCGGGTTGTTCTGGAAACGCCGGTTGAAGTTTGCGGTCCGCGAAAATGGCAGGTAAATAAAACGAAATGAACCAGGTTAAGTTCACCTGGGGGCTTAAGTTTTTTAGGAATTCTTTTGGATGAACAAACGGGAACAAAAACCTTAACTGTCCACTAATTTCGGGCAGGTCACTAGTCAGAAGCCCCGGACACACCTGTGTTCCCGGCGTGGCCTGTGTACCAGGGAATACAATTTGATTACCTTGTACCCTTTACAACGGAGCTTTGCCATTTGATTATATGCCCTTTACCGGCATTGCCTTATTCGTAAACAACACCGCTATGCAAGCTACCGATATTCAGATACGTACAAAACCGGTTTTCAAAAAGGTTTTTCCCGATGAAAACCACAAGTTTCAACCCTTGCCAGCTCCTTGTGGCAACTGGCCATATTCGCTCGATATCAAACAGGTGCTTGAACTTCCGGACGATAATAAACTGGTCTTCCACATGGTTGGTGATACGGGCAGTGTGCGTGAGCCAACATTTCAACACCTTGTTTCAGCCCAGATGGTCAAACAAATTACAGCGGCGCCGGATCCCGCAGATAAACCACTTTTTTTGTACCACCTTGGCGACCTGGTTTACAAGTATGGCGAAGCCGAGGAATATTACCGCCAGTTTTTTGAACCTTACAAAAATTATCCAAACCCGGTATTTGCGATACCCGGCAACCATGATAGCGATATCAACCCATTAAACCCCAAACCATATAAAAGTCTCGATGCTTTTACCAGCGTATTTTGTGGTGAAGAGCCTCATGAAATCGAGTTGGCCGCGGAAACCCATCGAAGGAGTATGATTCAGCCAAACGTTTATTGGACCCTGCAGACCCCTGTCGCAACGATAATCGGCATGTACACCAATGTGCCGAAGTATGGGGTTGTCACGCCTGAGCAAAGGGATTGGCTCATATCGCAGCTACAATCTGCGCGTAAAGACATTGAAAAAGCCGTGGTATTATGTTTACATCATGCACCGTATTCCGCTGATGTCAACCATGGCTCCAGTCGCTATCTCGTTGACTTGCTTGAAGGGGTATTTTCCGAAGCCAGGGCAAAACCCGACATTGTATTTAGTGGACATGTCCACAATTACCAGAGGTTTAGTAAAAAGTATCCCGACGGTAAGGTGGTGCCCTTCATTGTTTCCGGTGGGGGAGGTTACGACGAATTACATCCCATAGCCGAACCAGGTAACCCGGGCTACGATGAGGACAGTCCCTTATTCGACAACGTTGCCCTTGAAAAGTATTGTGACCACCGGCATGGGTTCTTAAAGATTGCCATAGCAAAATCAGGCACTGGTCTGACCATCAACGGCGAATACTATTCTCTGCCGCATTCCATGTTAAAAGATGGTAGCCTGTCTGCAAAACTTACTGATGCGTTTGAAGTTGAAGTGAATAAAATTAACCATCCGGGAAATAGTGCACATTAGAAAACTTACACTATTTATGATACTTCGTATCGAACTACATCAATGGCCCGGCAACCTAACGACATAGTATTACTGGTGGGGTCAAGCCAACTTCTTAGCCACTCAACTATTCAAAGTAGCGATGCCAGACCGAAAGGCTTAAACAAAATGGTTAACGATTTGCTGCCCGTTAAAACTTTCTTCAAGTGATCACGCGTCTGGATCACTCCTGCCCATAGCATATACCTCATTACCAGTTTACCTGAATACCCGTCAAATGCTATCTTTGGAACCTTTTTTAACCGGCATATTAGAATCGCAATCATAAACCCAAAGACGAGCCGATGAATATTAAAGTAATAGCTTTTGATGCTGACGACACTTTATGGATCAATGAGCCGTACTTCCAGGAAACTGAACACAAGTTTAGCGAACTGATGGAGGAATATCTACCGCGGCATACCGCGCTTCGTGAGCTCCTGCAGGTAGAGGTCCAGAACTTACCCCTTTATGGATATGGTATTAAAGGCTTCATACTATCAATGATTGAAACAGCAATGAAGATTTCCGAAAATACGATCAGCCTTGTTGCGGTGGAAAGAATAATAGGTTTTGGCAAAGCCTTACTGGCTAGACCCATTGAACTGCTCGACGGTGTTGAAGATGTTCTTATTGCTTTAAAACAGGATTACCGGTTGGTTGTTGCAACCAAGGGCGATCTGCTTGACCAGGAAAGAAAGCTTGCAAATTCCGGCATAGAACATCATTTCCACCATATCGAGATCATGTCAGACAAGAAAGAAAAAGATTACCGAAAACTTATCAAGCACCTTGACGTGCGTCCGGAAGAGTTTATGATGGTAGGCAATTCGCTTAAGTCGGATGTTATGCCGGTGATTGCAATGGGCGGTTATGGCTACCATATACCATATCATACAACCTGGGCACATGAACACGTAGAACACGCAATTGAACACGACAACTTCAGGCAACTCACCAACATCAGGGAACTAATTCCTTTGTTATCAAAATGAAACACTTTCTTGACCTGGAAAAGTGGAGTCGAAAAGAGCACTTCAACTTTTTCAGCAAATTTGAAGAACCATTTTTCGGACTGACATCCTCTATTGATTGTACCGAAGCTTATGACCAATCCAAACTGCTGGGTCATTCCTTTTTTCTGTCGTACCTGCACAAAACATTAACCGCAGTAAACAGTATTGAATCATTTCGGTATCGTATAGTGGACAACAGTGTTGCGGTGTACGACCAGGTAAATGCTTCACCCACGATCAACCGGCCAGATGGTACATTTGGTTTTTCTTATATCGACTATCATAGCGATTTTACCGAATTCGCTCACCATGCCCTGCTCGAAATTGATCGGGTGCGAAACAGCCAGGGCCTTGTGCCTGCAGTCTCCGGTGAAAATGTGATCCATTTTTCTTCTATACCATGGGTCAGTTTCACGGCGATTTCACATGCACGGGCTTTCAGTTTTAAAGACAGTATCCCAAAGGTCTCGTTCGGTAAGATGGTTGATGTTAATGGCAGGAAAACGATGCCTGTTTCAGTTCATGTGCATCATGCACTCATGGATGGTTTTCACGTTGGGCAATTTCTTGACCTGTTGCAGGATTTGATGCAAATGCGTTGAAGTAGGGGTAAGTATTCGGATCGCCGCCCGGTAAATTGATATACGATTGCCGATTTACACGCTGGTAAGAAAAAGCCGGAGCACATATTGTGCACCGGCAAAGTCTAGACTGTTTTCAAGTTTGGAACACCTTGCAATTACTGTTGTTCCGGGATGAATTTCATCGAAATAGAATTTACGCAGTGGCGGGTATTCTTCGATGTCAGGCGCTCGCCTTCGAACACATGGCCAAGGTGTGCATCGCAGGTTGCACAAACAATTTCAACCCTTCTGCCGTCCGCATCCGGTACCCGTTTAACGGCACCCGGTATTTCGTCATCAAAACTCGGCCAGCCGCAATGGGAGTCGAACTTATCGGCTGAACGATATAAAGGTGTGTTGCAGCGCCTGCATACATACGTGCCAGGAAGCTTGGTGTTATTGTACTCCCCGGAAAAAGGGCGTTCTGTTCCTTTGTGTACAATTATCCTTTCCTCTTCCGGTGTCAGTTCATTATAGTTCATATCGATGTTTTTATAAAGGTAACAACAGCATAGTGTTTTGGTTCAAAAAGAGCTTAGTGCCGGGTACTGCAGTCGTTGAATTCGAGCTTCAAGGTTATACTTAGGCTTTCTATTGCCCTGATGGTAAAAAGGGTTGCCTGGAAGCCCATGTGACCAGCCCCGATAGGGTAAGTCGGGCAGGAGTACACGGGCACTTTGCGCAACTTGTTATACTCAGGAATAAGCTATAGGCTTTGATAAAGCTATTTTCGTACTTTGGTGTCCTTCTTTTGGTTTTTATCTGGTAATTCAAACAACTGAAACATGGACTACGGGAACGAGCTTGCTATTGGAATTGATATCGGGGGTACCAACACGAAATATGGAATAGTAAATCATCGTGGAGTCATCTTACAAAAGGGCGAGCTCAAAACCGACATCTACGAAAAGGTCGAACCATTCATTGATGCGTTGTATGAAAAGCTTGCACCTATTGTCGACCTGAATAGTGGGGAGGGCGCACTAAAAGGTATCGGCATAGGCGCACCCAATGCCAATTACTACAATGGTACAATAGAGCATGCCCCAAACCTGAACTGGAAAGGTGTGATCCCGTTTGCCAGGATGGTGAGTGAACGGTTTGGACTTCCCTGTTCGATTACCAATGACGCTAATGCAGCAGCGGTCGGCGAAATGAGTTATGGTGCTGCAAGAGGAATGAAAAACTTTATCATGATTACCCTTGGCACCGGTGTGGGTAGCGGTATTGTTGCAAATGGGCAGCTGATCTATGGTGAAGATGGTTTTGCTGGTGAGCTTGGCCATACAATCGTGCGTTATGGTGGGCGCAAACATCCCTCCACAGGCCTGCTTGGCTCCCTCGAAGCATATGCAAGCGCAACGGGGATCGTGGTTACGGCAAAAGAAATGATCAGGGACTCAGCTGAACCCAGTCTCCTCCGTGACCTGAACGATGAACTGACTTCCAAAACGATATTCGAGTCTGCCTTGAAAGGGGACAAACTTGCCCGGGAAGTTTTCCGCTTTACCGGGCAGGTGCTGGGGGAAGCGTTGGCCAATTTTGTAATGTTTTCCTCACCTGAAGCCATCATCCTCTTTGGTGGTGTAATTAAAGCGGGTGATCTCTTGTTGGAACCAACAAAGCAATATATGGAGAAGAACCTTCTTCCCGTATTTCAAAATAAGGTCAAGATTATCTTTAGCGAATTAGAAGAAGCGGATGCCGCGATACTTGGTGCCAGTGCCCTTGTTTGGGAAATGAAATATGAAGACAGCCGCTTTAGAAGCTCACTTTGATCCTTTTAAAGATGGTCTCAGGCCTCCTGGACCCAGCGGAATACATAGGGCCATTTTTAAAACCTATAAATCGTTTTTATGTCTTGTACCCGGATCAACAAAATCAGCATCGCCGGAGTGATTGGCTGCCTGATTGCCACTACCCTGGTATCATGTGGAAGGGAGTCATCACCCGAAGGAAGGATGTCGATAAAACTGGAAAGTGTTCAGCAAGAAATGTATGACAGTATGAAGGCACAAAATGCGGCCATTCTTGATAGCCTTGGCAAGATACGCGAGGAACTCCGGGCACTCCGGCAGCAACTGCGTTAGACCGTTACCGATTGCTGTTTTCAAAATTCGGCCAATCCGGCCAGGCGATTATAGTCTTCGGGGGTGTCGATGTCAATGTATCCCTTCTCAAATACGACACTTTCCACATCTTGTGCATAAAGCGAAAGTAGCTTGCGAGCGCCCTCATGACCCTGTAGTTGAAGCAATGCAGTAAAGTAATTCCGCTGAAAGAGTACGGGTGTTCCCTTCGATTGTTGATAGGCTGCCGCAATAATCCCCTTGCCCGATAACAGGTGCTTACGGACCAATTCCTGAAAGATTGCAGCCGATATAAAAGGTTGATCGCAGACGGCAAAAATTGCGAATTGAACCAAGGGTTTTTTTTCGAGCAACGTGGTAAGCCCGGCACTTATCGACGTTGCCATACCCGATGACCAATCTGGGTTGAACACAGTTAAAACCTGTAGTTCGTTCAGTCGTTGTTCAACCAAATCGTAATGTGCGCCCGTAACAACAATAATATCTTCAGCGTTTGCTTCCTTAGCAGCCATAATGGTGCGTTCCAACAGCCCGGTACCTTCAAAGGGCAGGGTCTGCTTTGGTCGCCCCATTCGTGTTGAGTTACCTGCGGCGAGAATAATAATGTTGAGGTCGGTCATTAGGACGGTGTTGATGTATCAGGTAGAAGTTGATAGGTTGATTAGTTGATAGGTTGACATGTTGATTAACGAATCCATGAATAGTTGAACAGCTTGCTGGTAACGATGATCCAGTTTACTGTAGCCCATTTCTACTTTCTACTTTTTTACTTTCTACATCTTGACTTTTTACTTCCACTTTGTCTTATGTTTTTGCTCCGGTTGTTTTACCGCTTACATTTATAATTTTACATTTTCACTTACCCTTATTGACCGATCTCAACGATAAACAACTTTTAGAAGCCGTACGGCAACACGAGGCCTGGGCGTTTGAAGAATTGTTTAACCGGTATTGGCATCCGCTATATGAAACGGCTTATAAAAAACTTCAAAGCCGCGAAGACGCTCGCGACATCGTTCAGGATGTTTGGTTGTCATTCTGGAACAACGTTGAAACGGTAACCGTTGACGAACATCTCGGGCCATATCTTTTTACCGCCCTGCGAAACAAAATCCTTCATTTCTATAGCCGCAATAAAGTTCGGCTTGCGTTTGTAACCCAACAATTTAGCATACCGGTATACGAAAGTGGTGTGCCCGCCACTGCCCTCGAACTTAAAGAATTGAAAGCTGTTGTGTTCGACGAGGTTCAAAAGATGCCCGGCAGAATGCAGCAGATTTACGACCTCAGCAGGAACCGTCACCTCTCCATAGCCGAAATTGCAGAACACCTGAACCTTGCCCCGCAAACCGTAAAAAACCAGCTGCATAATGCACTGGAAAGGCTCCGCACAAGATTGTCGCGGTACAATGCTAATCTAATCGTCTTATTTGTGATTGCAGGTGTTAAGCAATTGTAAAATTATTTTTATTTCATCTGGTACTATGCGCTTCGTTAAAGGTTAATCATTCGATTATGGGCACCGAGCAGGATTTCGAACGATTGCACGAACAAATAACGGCATATGTAAACAACAGCTGTAGCGATGCAGACCAGTTGGCAGTGGAACAATGGTACGAACAATTGGACACCGGCGAGGCCGAATTGGAACCTGAAGAGAAAGCATTGGTGGCCACAGAGATTTACGAGGGATTACTTGCAAGAAAAACCGACCGCAATGCAGGAACTTCTACGCTAAGAAGACTCGCTCCCGCCCGCAGGAGATCCGTTACCCGAAAGCTGTTTGCCATAGCCGCAATTTTCCTGGTAGTGGTGGGTATAGGAACCATTATATACCTGCTAAATACCGGGCAACAGGCAAGTTTTTCTACTGCTTACGGAAAAACGGACACGGTTTTTTTACCGGATCACTCAGCCGTGGTACTCAATGCAAATTCGTCGATACGGTATGCAAAGCGCTGGAACCCGGATCAGCCCCGGGAGGTATGGCTCGACGGCGAGGCACTTTTTATGGTGACCAACTTGCGTGAAAAAGGTTCTTCCAGTAAAGGTGATCACTTTCTTGTACACGTAAAAAACGCAACTGTCGAGGTGCTTGGAACGGTGTTTAATATTCGCGAAAGACGGGGCAAAACGGAGATTGTACTGCAGAAAGGTTCAATTAAAGTAGCGTTCAGCAACCAATCTAAAGCGGTTAAACTTTCGCCTGGTCAGATGATAATCGTTGAAGATGCGGGTAAAAAGATTACCCAAACGAAAACGAAAGCTGATGATTACACTGCGTGGACCCAACAAAAGCTGATTCTTGCCGATCCAACATTACAGAACATTATAGCATACCTGGAAGATAATTATGGTAAAAAAATCATCTTGTCTCAGCCGGAGCTTGCCCAACGGCGCATCGGGGGAACCCTGATGATCGACAACCTGGAGGATGCCCTTTTTATTCTTTCGAAAACGCTGGATCTCACAATCACTGCCGAAGGCGATCGATTGTTCATTTCGCCCAGGTAAGTCATAAACACAAATCAACCCTAAGATGAAAAAACTCGCACTCCGGATTGCGTTCCTGTCTTTTTGCGTAGTTACATGGGCAAACATGCATGCACAAACTACATCGGTTAAATCGGTCAGCCTTACCGATGCGCTCAAAAGAATAACCCGCGTTTTTGGCACCGAATTCATTTACGACAAACAGCTACTGCAGGCAAAAACAACCTCGTATAATCTTGAAAACATTAAGGGTAAGCAGGTAGAAGACGTGCTAAAAGCTGTACTCTACCCGAACGACTTTGTGTTTTTGTACATCAAAAACAACTACTACACCATCGTTCCAAAAGACAGGGTAGGGGCACCAACCCCAAGTCCTGCTGTTGTTCGTACGTCGGCACCTGTTGCTCTACCAGCTGCCGGACAACAATCAACGGTGAACAGGATTACCGGAACGGTGTTTTCGAACAAAACCGAACCCGTAAGCGGGGCCAGCATCAGTGCTCAACATGCAGGCACCGGTACTACAACCGACAATAATGGCCAGTTCACAATCCTGGTTAAACCAAACGACGTGCTGGTGATCTCCTCTGTGGGTTTCCAGGCACAAGAGGTTCGTATTGGCAGCGAGTCGACCCTCCGGATCAACCTCGAGTCGCAGCAAAAGCACCTTGACGAAGTGGTTGTTATTGGTTATGGTACCACCACCGCGCGGCGGAGCACCGGTTCAGTAAGCTCAATTACTGCTGCTGAAATCGGAAAGCAGCCTGTTGGTAACCCACTGGCAACCTTACCCGGAAGGATCGCCGGTACCCTGGTTGCACAGAATAATGGTTTGCCGGGCAGCGCCGTTCAGTTGCAGATCCGCGGGCAGGGATCGCTATCTTCCGGTACCATTCCTTTATATGTAATCGACGGTGTTCCTTTCACCAATTTCAACGGTGGGTCACCTGCCACGGATAACTTAAATGCGTTTGGCGTTTCCGGCGCCAGTGGCGGCATAAGTCCATTTGGCATGATCAACCCTGCCGATATCGAAAGGATCGATATTCTTAAAGATGCTGATGCCACATCGATATATGGCTCCCGCGGCGCTAACGGGGTTGTGCTGATTACAACCAAGAGGGGCAAAGCAGGCAAAACCAGGCTCGACTTCAACGTGAGGAGTGGTACAACAAGATTAAACCGTTATATACCGATGCTTGGCCTGCAGGAATACCTGGCGCTCAGGCGCGAAGCTTTTAAAAATGATGGGATTACGCCAAACGCAAACAATGCACCCGACCTCCTGGTTTGGGACACCACAAAAGCAACCGATTGGCAAAGGAGATTCCTCGGCGGCACCGGCAACCTTGCTGAAGCTCAGGCAACACTCTCAGGAGGCGACGCACGCACCCGGTTCTTATTTAATACAAGTTATCGTAGAGAAAGCACCATCTTTCCGGGCGACAATGCCGATAAACGTTTTTCTACAAGGTTAAACGTTGAGCATACTTCAGTAAACGGCAAGTTCAATGCTTCGTTTAACGCGAGCTATTCCAATGCCAATACCAACCTGATTACTTCGGATATCAGTTCGGTGTATAATCTTCCGCCAAACCTGCCGCTGTACGATACAGCAGGCAAGCTGTTTTGGGCTCCCGGGTTCACTAATCCTTTGTCTAACCTCATCAAGCGGTACAAGGGTACTACTACGAATCTTATTGGCAACGCAGTACTGCGGTATACCATATTGCCCGGTTTAAACCTGAAATCAAACTTTGGCTATACCACCACCGACCTCGATCAAAATACCACCAACCCTGCGTCGTCGCAAAATCCCGTAAATAACCCGGTAAGCTCTGCGGTATTCTCATTCAACAAGGCGCAAAACTGGATTGTTGAACCAACCCTTGAATACATTACCAAAATCAGCGAAGGCAGATTTACTGCCCTGGCAGGAGCAAGCTGGCAGCACAACACCTCCAAGGGGCAATTTCTTACCGGCACCAATTACAGCAGCGAAGCTTTGCTGGGTACATTATCAGGTGCTGGCCTGGTAACGGTTAATTACAATAACATCGTCGAATATAAATACAATGCATTTTTCGGCCGGCTTAATTACGACTGGAAAGGGAAGTACATTGTTAATGCGACTTTCAGGAGAGATGGGTCCTCACGCTTTGGGCCCAATAACCGGTTTGGTAACTTCGGGGCAATCGGTGCGGCGTGGGTATTTTCAGACGAGGAGTTCCTGAAGAACTCGGGTGTTCTAAGCTTTGGTAAGCTTCGTGGCAGCTACGGTACAACAGGTAACGACCAAATTTCAAATTACCTCTACCTTCCGCTTTACTCTTCTACCACTATATATTTGAATAATCCGGCAATTTTGCCGGTAACGCTTCCGAACGCAGATATCCAGTGGGAAACAACCCGGAAACTTGAGGCTGCTGTTGACCTCGGTTTCTTCAAAAACAGGATATTGTTTACTGCTAACTACTACCGCAACCGGTCAAGCGACCAGATATCTTTTGTAAGTGTTCCCCTTCAATCGGGCTATAACTCCATCACAGCAAACCTGCCTGCAGTTATCCAAAATACCGGGCTCGAACTTGAACTGAGCACCACCAACATTAGTAGTAAAGACTTCAAATGGACTACATCACTAAACCTAACCTTTCCCAACAACAAACTGGTAGATTTTCCAAACCTCGCCAGTTCATTTTATAGTACCAGTTATATCATCGGTCAGCCAATAAACCTTACTCGGGTATACCACTACCTCGGGGTGGATCCAACCAATGGCCGCGCCACCTTCGAGGATATCGATAAAGACGGAAGCATCACTTTTGCCAACGACAGGGTTATAGCTCCAATTGGTACACCCTATTACGGGGGTTTAAATAATTCATTCTCGTACAAAAATCTCCAGTTCGACTTCTTCTTCCAGTTTAATCACCGTTTCGGCGCAACAAATATTCTAAACACCCGTCCGGGTGCCCTCATCAACCAAAATACCTCATATTTGAACCGTTGGATGAAACCGGGTGATGTTACCGATATTCCCGCTGCAACAGCAAATGCCGGTTCGCCCATATACACCTCCTACAACAACTACACGGGCTCCGATGCGGTTTGGGGCGATGCATCATACCTGAAACTCCGTTCGGCAAATATCTCTTATGCAATCGGCGACAACCTCATACGCAATCTGAAAATGACGAACTGCAGGATATTCGTCGAGGGTCAGAACCTCGTCACCTGGTCGAAGAACAGGTACATCTTTGATACGGAAACCCAGGTGCAGGGCGGCCCCAGCGGTCTTGGCACCGGAACAGTCGGGCAGGTATTGCCGCCGCTAAGAACCATTGTTTTTGGTATCAATTGTTCATTCTAAAAACCTAGTTTATGTTTTCTTACTATAAAAGATTTTCGATACACTTATTGTTTTTAGCGTTCGCGGCATGCACGTTTCCGGGATGCAAGAAGTTTCTCGAACTCGGCGCGCCACCTACGCAGACCGTACTGGAAGAGGTTTTTAAAACCGATGCCACAGCTACGAGTGCGGTGCTCGGCTTATACAGCTCCGGAAGCTCCGGTGTAAATTCACTGGTGCTAAACTTTTCGGTTTATCCTGGTATGTCGGCCGACGAGGTGCAATTAAATACCTCCAACCTCTTCGCCGACGAGTTTAAAACCAACTCCATTTCAGCTGCCAACAATAACGTGAACATGAATAATATCTGGTACCCTGCATACCAGGTTATTAAAAACGCAAACAATGCCATTGCAGGGCTGTCTGCATCAACTACGCTTACTCCTGCAGTGAAAGATCAATTGCTTGGTGAAGCAAAGTTCATCAGGGCATATGCATACTTCTACCTGGTTAATCTTTATGGCGACGTACCAATGCCGCTTACCGGCGATGTTGATTACCTCCAAAATGCGCAATTGCCCCGCTCACCTGCAGCCGGGGTTTGGGCACAGGTAATAACCGACTTGAAAGATGCCCAGGCGATGTTGCCGGCTGCATACGCGGGAACCTTTAGGGCACGGGTAAATAAGTGGGCCGCTGCGGCTATGCTTGCGAGGGCTTACCTCTACAATAAAGATTATGCAAATGCTGAAGCTATGGCCAGCCAGGTAATTGGCTCAGGTGTATACAGCCTGCCTGCGCCCACAACAAGTTTCATCAACACCAGTAACGAAATCATCTGGCAGGTTGCCAATACAACCGGGGTATCCACCTTTGGGGCGAACTATCTTGCAGCAAGCGGTATCCCAACCTATTATTTGTATGATACGCTTTATAAATCCTTTGAAGCTGCTGATCTGCGCAAAGCAAACTGGACAGGTATGGTTACCGTCGGTGGCCAGAACTACTATACAATTAACAAGTATAAAGTGCGCGCAGGAACCGGCAATGAATACAACATTGTATTACGACTTGCCGAGGTGTACCTGATTCGCGCAGAAGCAAGGGCACAGCAAAACAATCTTTCGGGCGCAAAGGCCGATATCGAAATGGTGAGAACAAGGGCGGGCCTTGGTGGGCTGCCAGCAACGGTTACACAGCAACAATTGCTGCTTGCTATCGAGCAGGAAAGAAAAGTGGAACTCTTTGGCGAATGGGGGCACCGATGGCTCGACCTGAAGCGTACCGACCGTGCAAATGCGGTTATTGGTGGAATTAAAAGTACCACCTGGAACCCAACAGATGTGCTCTACCCCATTCCCGAGCCCCAGCGGTTGGTGAACCCGAACCTGACCCAAAATCCCGGTTACTAACGATATTTCTTTTTTTTGGTGACCGGCATTTGAACAAGGATTTAGCGGCCGTTGCCACGCTCGCTTGTACTGTGGGTACATCATTGAGCAACTAACTGCCGCATAAGAAAAGCGCAACCGCCCGTGCAGGTGTTGTCACCTGCACACAGATCGCCCGTGCAGGTGTTGTCACCTGCAGATTGTGATGAACAGGTGTCGTCACCAGTACACAGATGGCCAATGCAGGTGTTGTCACCTGCAAGTCGTGATGCAACAGGTGTTGTCACCTCCACAATTCTAAACCAGGCCAGGATCCCGATGAAAGGGGTCGCTGCAACATAAAACAAGTAATGCTAAACGGTACAACCCTCAATTAACCAATCATGATGATAAACAGGATTTTTACAGTCGTTCTCTCATTGCTTTCGCTGCAGCTGCACGCGCAGCCCGGGCCAAAACCAAAGCCGGGAACGTTCGAGCTTACCGGCAAACTGGCTGGCTTAACCAACGAAAAGGTTTACCTGTACCCGATTGAAAGCCCTGCCGCACTCGACTCAACAAACGCAGTTAACGGCAAGTTCAGGTTTGCTGGTCGGCTCACTCAGCCATTGCTGTGCGTCCTCCGGATCAATGGTACAAGAAGTCAGCGCGGTATATTTCTTGAACCTGGTAAGATGATGATCAATGGTCATAAAGACTCACTTCAAAATGCAACGATCAAGGGAAGTCAGTCGAACAATGAATACAGCGAATGGTCAAAAGAGTGGACCAGGATCGCATCGCAGGCCGGGCCGATGTACAAAAGACTTGACTCAGCAACTAACCAGGGGAAAGTAAAAGAACCTGAAAGCGAAAGGAAGATCTTCGAGGACGGAATGCAATCATTAAATGACCAGACGACAAAAGCAGTCGAGGCTTTCATCAAAAAATACCCACAATCACCGGTGGGCCCGTTTATTATTTACGACCGGTACATCAGTTATCCAAACCCCGAGTTGGCAAGGTCGATGTTTAGCATGCTGGGCGACAAGGCAAAGAACAGCAACTACGGAAAAAAGATCACCGAATACCAACGTATAGCTGCCAAAACCGGCATAGGTGCAAGTCCCGACTTTACCGTTGCAGATACTTCGGGTAAACTATTCAAACTTTCTGCGCTCCGGGGCAAGTACGTGTTGGTGGATTTTTGGGCGAGTTGGTGTGTGCCCTGCCGTAAAGAGAATCCTAACGTAGTTAAGGCATACCAGGCCTTTCACGATAAAGGCTTCGAAATTGTTGGCGTTTCGCTCGACACCAAAAAAGATGCATGGAAGAAAGCGATTGAAATGGATAGTCTGAAATGGAATCATGTCAGCGACCTAAAAGGCTGGGAAAGTGGCATTGTAAAAGAGTTTGGCATTACCGTAGTGCCCACCAGCTTTTTGGTCGGCCCGGATGGTAAGGTAATGGCAAATAACCTGCGGGCAGAAGCGCTGCACAAGAAGCTCGGCGAGTTATTAAATTAGTCACAATACCCAATACCTAAATACCCAATACCTCATTACCCAAATTAATTCTACATGATGAACAATATTAAGCGGCTACTAGCTCTTAGTTGTGTGGGCATAGTATCGCTCGCGGCAAATGCCCAGGATACCATTAAGGTTAAACCAAATGCTGACACCACCATTCAGTACTTCAGCAGGTTAGCAGCCTCAACCGCGCAGGATAAAGAACTACTAAAATCGAAATTGTACGCTTTGTTAAAGAGCGACAAAGAACAGGATTGGCTTCTTGCCCAACGTTTTTTATACCAGCTAAAAAACACCGCTAGTTCCGACTCGGTTCTAAAAGCCATTGAGTTGAGATTTCCTGAAGGAACAGTCGTTCGTAACAAAGAGGTGGACGTTGTTTACAATACCGAAGGTGCTGAGAAAAAGGAGCAGGCTTTCAGGAAGTGGATAGCGAAATATCCTCCGGAAAAATATGGCCCGGATCGCATCCAATATGATTATGCGCGCAATTCAGTTGCAAGAGCCTATGCGAGCGAAGGCAAGTTGAAAAAGGCACTCGAATACACCAATCAAATTGAAACAGGGGTATGGAAAGGAGAGGGGTTTGCGGGAACCGCGGAAGTTTTATTAAAGAAAAACATACACCTCGACCAGGCGGCTGTTTTGCTTAAAAAGGCGATTGACAACGCTAACCTGTACATGACGACGCGCAAAGATGAGCCCGGGGCTTCATTTGCTGCTACAGGCTACCTCGGTTATCACGTTCTGTATGCAGAAGCTTTATACAAACAACGGAAATATGCTGAGGCACTTCCTTATGTTAAGAAGGCGCACGACGAATACAAAGGGGTCCGGGGACATGTAAACGGAACGTATGCAAAGATTCTGGTGGCACTGAACAAAAATGAAGAAGCGTTTAAAATTCTCGACGAGGCAGTTCGGTCCGGGCAGGCGACGGAGGAAATGAAAAAAGACATCAAAGTATTGTATGCGAAAGTAAACGGCAACGACGGTTACGATGCCTACATGGCAGGCGTTAACAAAGAGCTTATTGCCAAAATGCTGAAAGAGTTGCCTAAGCAGATGATCAATGTTCCTGCGCCCCAGTTCACGCTAAACGACATGGATGGCAACAGGGTGTCCCTTGCTGATCTGAAAGGAAAAGTGGTGCTCGTTGACTTCTGGGCGACATGGTGTGGACCGTGCAAAGCCTCGTTTCCCGCAATGCAAACCGCTGTAAACAAGTACAAAAATGACCCTGACGTAAAATTTTTGTTTATACATACCTGGGAGAGAAATGACTCGACCCCTACCGAAAACGCCAGGAAGTACATCAACGAAATGAATTATCCCTTCCTGGTACTTATGGACCTGCAGGATAAAGAGAGCGGTCTGAACAAAGTGATCGACGCTTATAAGGTCAGCGGGATACCGACAAAATTTGTGATAGACAAAAACGGTAACATACGTTTTAAATTAACTGGTTTCAGCGGCGGAAATGATTTTGCAGTTGAAGAAGTATCAGCGATGATCGAACTGGCGAGGTCTTAGGGTTTTGCTAAATCTCTGCAATGCAACCCGTAAACAGGGCTCATTACCTTTCATTGCGCTAAATTTGGCCGTCATTTCGATACGGGAGGGTATAGGGCCTTTTCGCCAACCTCCCACAAAGGCCTTGCTGCCATTGTAGTTAGGGCAATTTTGGTTTCCATAGGTTTAACAATCTTAATCGCATTTGCAATGAAAAAAATCTTCCTATTTATTCTTACTGTAATCATTACCACCGCATCATTCTCACAGGTGCAAAACCCCGTAAAGTGGAACTATACCGCTAAAAAAATTAATCCTACAACATACGAAATCTACCTCACCGCAAATGTTTCCGGTAACTGGCACCTGTATTCACAGTTCACACCAGACGGTGGTCCGGTCCCCACTGCAATCACCTTTGCAAAAAATCCATTGGTTACCCTGCAGGGCAAAGCCAAAGAGGTGGGTAAACTTCAACAAAAACATGAGCCGCTTTTTGGAGTTGATGTAAAGCAATTTGGTGGTACTGTAAATTTTGTTCAAACGGTGAAACTTAAGAGCCCGGTAAAAACAAACATCGCCGGATCAGTTGAATATATGGTATGCGACGATACCCAGTGTCTGCCACCGGCAACACAAAAATTTTCTATCGCGCTTAAGTAATTTAATATTGCCTGATGGCTCATCTATTTCGTGCTTTTCTTGTCCTTTTTCTTACATCGGTTTTTTTAAGCGTTTCAGCCCAGGACTCTTTACCAGTTACATTCGGATTGAGTACCGAACGGATAAATTCCAATGAAGTTGTACTTCGGCTAAAAGCTAAGGTGCCCCCAGGGGTAAAAGTGTATGCGATCCAACGATCAGCCGACGAGCCGCTTTTTTCAACCCTGACCTTTGATACCAGCTTTGCCCGGTACCTGCAGGATACTGTGGATGAAAAGGGAAAAGTTCGGACGGAAAACGATGCTGCACTCGGTGCAACGGTTCGGTACATAAGCGATAGTATTATATGGCAGCAAAGAGCCTCCATTCCGGCTACGGACAGCGTGGTACTCAAAGGGCTGGTTACCCTGGCCTATAAACAAGGTGAATCATACCTCTCGGGGGAGCAGGCCATCCGGTTTTATGTTCCGCGCGAAGAACGGGTATCCGCTTCACCCCAGGGAGCCGTTGAAGGCATCACCGGCAACAGGTCGTTGTGGTGGATATTCGCAACCGCGTTTGCAGGCGGACTGTTAGCGCTGCTGACCCCTTGCGTGTATTCGATGATCCCGATCACCGTTAGCTTCTTTACAAAACGGAGCAAAAACCGGAAAGAAGGACTTAGAAACGCGGTTTATTATTCGACCTCCATCATCATCATATTTACCCTTCTCGGATTTCTCATTACCCTCATATTCGGTCCGGCAGCCCTGAATAATCTTGCAACAAACTGGATTGCCAACCTGGTGTTTTTCATTTTATTCCTTGTATTTGGTATTTCATTTTTAGGTGCATTCGACATTTCGCTTCCATCATCCTGGAGCACAAAGGTTGATACCAAAGCCGGGATGGGCAGTTTTGCAGGGATCTTTTTTATGGCGCTAACGCTTGTGCTGGTGTCGTTTTCCTGTACTGGTCCCATCATTGGTAACCTGCTGGTGCTTGCAGCCAAAGGCAGTTACTATGGCCCGCTTGTAGGCATGTTCGGATTTTCACTTGCACTGGCAATGCCTTTTGCCTTATTCGCGTTTTTCCCAAGTAAGCTCAATATCCTTGGCAGGGCAGGTGGATGGTTAAATGCGGTGAAGGTTACCCTTGGCTTTCTTGAGCTCGCACTTGCACTTAAGTTTTTATCCAATGCCGACCTTGCAAAAGGCTGGCGGATACTTGACCGGGAAATATTTATCGCGTTATGGATCGTGATCTTTGGATTACTGGGGATGTATCTCCTGGGTAAGATCAGGTTTAGTCATGATGATGAACTGCCTAAAAACGACTACGGCTTGCAACACCTCAGCGTAACCAGGTTGTTTTTTGCAATGGCTGCCCTTTTCTTTGCCGTTTACCTTGTACCCGGGATGTGGGGTGCACCGTTGAAGGGGATCAGTGCATTTGTACCTCCCATGGGAACCCAGGACTTTACCGGTGCAGCAGCCATTAGCCGCGGTGGAGGTGCGCATAGCGACGCTACTGCAGAGACCGGCGGTTTGCCAGCTCCAGTTAAATACTACGACCGGATGAAGATCTACGAGCCGGAAGTGGTAACCAAATATGGTATGATTACCTACTTCGATTACGACGAAGCACTTGCCGTTGCGCGTAAGGTGAAAAAGCCGCTGATGCTCGACTTTACGGGCATCAACTGTGTAAACTGTCGTAAGATGGAGGGCCAGGTTTGGAGTGATCCCAGGGTTATGCAGCGACTAAAAGAGAATTTTGTGATCGTATCGTTATACGTGGACGTACAGGAGATCGATCTTCAGACGGCTGAAGTGTACTTTTCAAAAGCGCTGAACAAACAGGTGGAAACGCTGGGTGATAAACACGCGGACTTCCAGGTGACCAGGTTCGGCGCTAATACACAGCCATACTACTTCTTTTTAGACAGTAAAGAAAATCGGCTTGCTCCGGAAGGTTATGGCTACGACGCCAATATTGACCAGTTCATCAAGTTGCTCGATGGGGTAAGTGCAGCTTACAATAAGTCGGACAGCTAACTGCAAACGAGTCAACGAACATTTTTTCAATCTCAGCTTCAAAGTGAAGGGAGGGTCGAAATTTCCTTGTTGATGGAGCAATTCATAACAGGGCACTCTACTAAGCTCCGTAAGGATATGTAAGTACAAGAGTGCGACGCAAGGATGTGCAATAGCAGTCCGGATGCCGGGTCCATAAAAACGATTGCCGGAAGAATGCAACGTGTATATGCAAGATGTAATTGAATTACATCTGTTATGAAACTGGCCAGTAAACAATTCAACTTATCTACTACCGACTCAATACCAAATCCCCAATACCTCAATACCCAATCTCTCAACTCCCAATTGTAAACCGGTTTTTCAACTCTCCGCGGCAAATGTCGTCAACCAGTTCAGCAAGCTGGCGAAGGCTGCCAAATTTAACGGTATAGTAATCCGCGCCATTGTTCAGGCAGTATTGAATGTCTTTGTGTGTACTGGAGATAGAGAAGATCATCAGCTTCGTGCTGTTAAATCGTTGGTCCGCCCTGATCATTTGCAGGCATTCTTTTCCACTGGTGCCGGGCATATTCAAATCGATCAGAATTAGGTCGGGAACCTTGATGACCTGTAGCAATTTCATTAACTGATCACCATCTGCTACAACCTGCAGTTCCAGCGCAGCACAGGCTTTTTGAACCGCATCCCTGAAGACCAGCACATCATCCTCATCATCGTCGGCGAGCACAACATTTTTGATGGTTGGGGACAATTTAAAGGTTTGAGACATAAGATATCGTTTTTTTAAGTCAGCCATACACTACGGGAGACCTGGCGTGCCTGCTGAAAAGTCTTGTTTTTAACGCAACCGTATTGGCAATGTTGTTCCGCCCTTTGTGGTACAACTACATTTGTCCCTTACAGCCACTGATAAACCCGGCACATGCCAGCGTGCTGGATTTCGCCCCGTCAAGTTACTGAATATGACTTTATCGAGCCGGGTACAAATGCAATAAATTATGTCTGCCGCACAAACAACCCGGTTCGTGCTTTGTCATTTTGGCCCCCGTAACATGGAGCGTAAAATAAAAAAGATTTAATCTTTATGAACTAATTTATTTGCTTACTTCGGCACCTGAAATGCTATATGGCGGTGCATTGATCAGTACGTCGGCCGCCTGATAAATGTTCCCGAAATGAAATCCTTTTTCCTGTTTGCAGCCTTGCTCTATTGCCTTACCTGTTTATCCCAGAAATCTCCTGCAGCCCCTAAAAGCGGGTCATTAGCCAGGCCCAAACTAGTGGTTGGCATTGTGATCGACCAGATGCGCTGGGATTACCTGTACCGTTATTACGACCGGTACCAGCAAGGCGGCTTCAGGCGGTTGCTAAACGAAGGATTTAGTTGTGAAAACACCTACATCAACTACCTGCCGGCTGTTACCGCCATTGGGCATAGCACCATATACACCGGCAGTGTGCCTGCAATACATGGCATTACCGGAAACGACTTTATTGTTGAAGCTACCGGCAAAACGATGTACTGCACCGAAGATAGTACCGCCAACACCGTTGGTAGTTCCTCTACTGCAGGCAAAATGTCTCCCAAAAACCTCTTGTCGAACACCATAACCGATGAGCTGAGGCTTGCAACCAATTTTCGCTCAAAAGTTATCGGGGTGGCACTTAAAGACCGGGGAAGCATACTGCCTGCCGGCCATTCGGCCAATGCGGCCTATTGGTTCGACGACCCTTCGGGAAACTGGATTACAAGCACGTATTATATGAATGCCTTACCTGCGTGGCTCAACGCGTTTAATGCGCAGAAGTTGCCGGCAAAATACCTGAAACAAGACTGGGCGCCATTATACGATACATCGACGTATGTGCAGAGTTCGCCCGATGACAATCCATATGAAGGCAAGTTCACCGGAACCAAATCGGCCACTTTACCCGTGCAAACGTCTACCATGTTTGCAAATAATTATAGCATCATTCGTACTACACCTTCTGGTAACACGCTGACCACTGATATGGCCAAAGCCATAATTGTAAACGAAAAACTGGGAAAGAGCAGCACCACCGATTTTCTTGCGGTGAGTTATTCATCGCCGGATTATATCGGGCACAGGTTTGGAATAAACGCATTGGAAACGGAGGACAGTTACCTGCGGCTGGACCGTGACCTTGCCAGCCTGTTTACCTTCCTGGATGCGCAAACTGGCAAAGGCAATTATACCGTGTTTTTAACAGCTGACCACGGCGCAGCCCACAATCCCAATTTTTTGATCGACCACAAGATCCCTGCGGGTTATTGGCGTAGCAGCGATCTGCTTAGAGAAGTAAATGCTTCGCTGGAACAAACCTTTAAATTCAAAAATCTTGTACTCAGTTTTAGCAATTACCAGGTTCACCTGAACAACAGCCTGATCGCAAGAGAAAAGTTGCCCGAAGATGAAATTCGTAAGGAACTTCTCAGATTGTTGATGGGAAGACCCGGAATATCATTTGTAGTTGACAATGATAAGGCGGGTGGTGCGGGCATTCCTGAACAAATTCGTATGAAGATACAGAATGGGTACAATTCCAAGCGTTCAGGTGCAATCACCATTATACTGGATCCGGCTTACTACTCCGGTCCAACGGCTTCGGCCACCGGAACCTCTCATGGATCATGGAATGCATACGATACCCATATCCCGCTGGTGTGGATGGGTTGGGGAGTAAAACATGGCACTACGAACCGCCGGGTTTATATGACCGATATCGCTGCAACCCTTGCCGCCATTTTGCACATACAGGAGCCAAATGGTTCTATTGGTGAGCCGGTTTACGAGGTTATAAAATAATAGTATCACTACTAATGCTACAGCCCGGGTTAGCCTCCGGGCTTTTTGTTATAGGCATATGCAGGAAAGGTTCTAAACTTGATTTAGGGCAGGAGGGTGCTGTGTCATTTAAGTTTGGAATGCACCGTGGAGTGCGTATAGTTGCTATAATCCCGATCACCCGAAAGAAGATTGGTTTCAGACAACGGGTTACACCAAGCGGTGGGTAGTAATTTCGAAACAGGATTGTAATCGGACTACCGGGGTGAACGTGTGAGTTGCCTTGGGTTGCCCCATCAAAGCAAACGTTAATTTCCGCGGATTTGATCAGCCTTCTGTATTAAAAATCTAATTTCGGTTGATAAATTATGCATATGCGTTTCTTCCTTGTTTTGTTCCTGGCTATTGGTGTTCAATCGTTTGGCCAGTACAAGAGTTTTACTATCGGCGCCAAACGCGACACGTTGAATGCAATTGATCAGCAGGATCGCCGGCAAGGCAAATGGGTGGTTAAGGTGCCAGGGCTTCGCGGCGAGCCTGGCTACGATGAAGAGGGTGTTTACCGTGATGGTAAAAAAGAGGGAACCTGGCGGGTGTATACACAACAGGGCGACCTGTTTGCTGTGGAGAATTACCGCTGGGGGAATAAAAATGGTAAAAGTCAATACTTCAACATCCGGGGTATCGTTCGTGAAGAAAGCTGGAAAGCTGTTAATCCCGCCAACCCCTATGATACCATCGAAGTTCCCGACCTGGCCGATCCGGGCAAGGTTGAAATGAAGGTTATCAAGATTGAGGGCACCGCTGTAAAACACGGCACCTGGCGCTATTATGATCCCGCTACGGGCATGCTTGCTAAATCAGAAACCTATTTTCTCGACAAAATTGAAGATCCTAACGCACGCCTGGCAGCACAGGGGGAGAACATAGCAGATAGTTCAGCTGATAAAACCGCCACCGCGCCAAAAAAGGTAAAGCCAAAAGAAGTTGTTGAGTTCGAAAAGAAACTCGGCAAGAAAGGTAAGAAGGTGATTGATGGAAGAACTTACTAAAGCTTATGTTGAATTGGAAGGTAAGTGAGTTATGAATTATGAGTTAAGAATTATGAGTGGTTTGATGTTATGTTGAGTGTTGTATGATAGATGTTGAATTGAAAGGTGAGTGAGTTATGAATTATGAGTTAAGAATTATGAGTGGTTGGATGTTATGTTGAATGTTGTATGATAAATGTTGAATTGAAAGGCGAGTGAGTTATGAATTTAGAGTTTAGAGTGGTTTGATGCTATGTGGAGTGTTGTTTGCAAAGTGAAGTTGAAATTATAAGTTTAGAGTTAAGCGTGCCTTGATTTTATATTGCTTGTTGTTCAAGGTTGTTTCGCTAGATTCATCACGTCGCCCTACCCCGAAGGGGTTGAACTCAAATAACTCCGGGTGCAACCCGGAGGTAAGATGCTCCCGACGTTCTCTACGACCCCGAAGGGGTTGAACAAATTGCCAAACATTTCGAAACTTACATAAACGCTGGACTTGTTTCCATCATTCTTGACCTCATTAGCCCTACCCCGAAGGGGTTGAATTCAAATAACTCCGGGTGTAACCCGGAGGTAAGATGCACCGACTTTCTCTACAACCCTGGAGGGGTTGAACATCCTCCTATAGTAACCATCTCAAACTTGATTTCGCCAGCAGATGGCTTAGTCCACGCTGTCCCCAAAGGTTGAACAACCCCGAAAACAAACGATCTTCTGATGTCGATTCGCCCTACCCCGAAGGGGTTAAATTTAAATACCTCCGGGTGTAACCCGGAGGTAAGATGCACCCACATTCCTTACAACCCTGAAGGGGTTGAACAATCAGTAACTAACGGCTGAGGGATTGTACTAAAGCTTTTACCACCGCCCTTAGCTATAGTTTTCGTTCTTAATCTTTACTGCGCTTCTTCCCGCAATCAACTTTGCAACACCCACAAGCAGGAGCGACAATACCAGGAAGGCGATAAAAAGGTAGAAGCTGTTCATCATTGTTCGTTCAAATCCAAGCTTACGAACATTAATAAAAGGGTAGGGGTAATAACCGGAAAACGATCCCCTGACGAGCACAAACACGATGTATGCCAGTGGGAACAACAGCCAGCTGAAGGCATCCTTCCACCTGAGGACCTGTTTGGGTACGTACTGTATCCAAAACAGGAGAAACAACGCAGGGTTAACGGAATGCAGCAACTCGTCAACGATCTTCTGCAAGCCTGTAGGTGCCCACAAAAACCGCAGTACAAGGTTGTACACAATACCAACGATCAGGATGTATACCGTTATTGCCGATATCGTGCGTGGTGCTGTAAAAAACGAGGTTGAACCTGCTTTCTCAAGTGCCGCTTTGGTATAACAGACGGTTGCCAGCGTATTGGAAAGGATGGTAAAAAAGCTAAAGAAACGCACAACCGCTTCACCGTTGGAAGCCGGGCTGTTTTGTAACATCAATATAAACTGCAGCAAAACGGCCAGCCAGCCTAAAATTGCGCCGAGAGTGGCGAACACGTTTTTGCTTCCAAATGAACTCATACACGTTATTTAAATTGGTATACTAAACCAGGTATACAGCAAAGTAGTACACCCACGATATAAACAATAGCTGCAGGGGTACCCTAAACCATAAATAGCTTATGCCGGGTCCGGTATTGGTGCCTGATTCATAATCGACCTTAACCATAGCGGCATAAATATTTGCCGGCAACAGTACGATAAAAAACACAACGAGGAACCAGCCGGTTGCCTTGGCACTAGCATCAAACAAAAGCCCTGCTGCAGCAACAATTTCCAGGACTCCCGTAAAGTACACCAGTTCTTTTCGATACGGGACGGAAACAGGCAGCATCTCCGCCATACCTGCTGTAAACTTGAAATGCCCTATTGCCGTAAACAAAAGCATTAATGCCATCGCTATTCTTCCACACAGGCCATAGTCAATGCTGGTCGTTGCAATACGGTCAACGATTATAGCGGCAACAAAAGCAATGATCAAGACGATAAGCGGTTTCATTTATCAAGTATTATGCTTGAATATACTGTACTAAAAATAAGGGTCCCATTTATTCGGGGCAGCAGAGCGAAATGCGGTACATCTGGTTTATGCCGTTTATGCACGGGTTGATAGCCCATCAGCTGCTGCAACAGGTAAATCCTGTTAATAAATGCAATAAGCCTTATTTAGGGGCCATCTTAAACAGGGCCGCACGTAGTTTTATGGTCGCACATCGCTAAATTTGCCGCCGTATGAAGAATATCCGGAACTTTTGCATTATCGCACACATCGACCATGGGAAAAGCACCCTGGCCGACAGGTTGCTTGAATTTACCAATACGATCAGCGACCGCGATATGCAGGCGCAGGTGCTCGACGACATGGACCTGGAGCGTGAAAAGGGGATCACAATCAAGAGCCACGCCATCCAGATCAACTACACCTTCAAAGGAGAGACCTATACCCTTAACCTGATTGATACCCCGGGTCACGTTGACTTCAGCTATGAAGTTAGCCGTGCACTTGCCGCTTGCGAGGGTGCACTGCTGCTGGTAGATGCATCGCAGGGTATACAGGCGCAAACCATTTCCAACCTATACCTCGCAATCGACAACAACCTCGAGATCATCCCGGTCGTGAACAAGATCGATATGGAAGGTGCAATGGTAGAAGAAACCAAGGACCAGATCATCGAGCTCATCGGTTGTAAACCCAGCGATATATTACTGGCCAGCGGTAAAAGCGGTATTGGTATCGAAGAAATACTTGCCGGCATAATCGAACGTATTCCTGCACCCAGCGGCGACCCAAATGCACCTTTACAGGCACTGGTTTTCGACAGCGTGTTCAACAGTTTCCGTGGTATCATCATCTACTACCGGATTATGCATGGGAGTCTTAAACGTGGCGACAAAATACAGTTTGCAAGTACACGACAGGACTATATCGCGGATGAAGTTGGGATACTTAAGTTGACAATGACGCCGAAAGAAGAACTAAAAACCGGCGACGTAGGTTATATCATTACAGGTATCAAAAATGCCAAAGAAGTAAAAGTGGGTGATACCATCACCCTTGCGAATAACCCTGCTGAGATGATCAAGGGCTTTTCAGAAGTAAAGCCAATGGTTTTTGCGGGTATTTTTCCAGTGAATACCGACGAATTCGAGGAGCTCAGGGATTGTATGGACAAGCTCCAGCTCAATGACGCTTCCCTCACCTTCGAGCTTGAAACATCGCAGGCCCTTGGATTTGGTTTCAGGTGCGGTTTCCTGGGCATGCTGCACATGGAGATTATCCAGGAAAGGTTGGAGCGTGAATTCAATCAAACGGTTATCACCACGGTTCCAAACGTAAGTTTTATTGCTTATACGTCAAAAGGGGATAAAATCATTGTAAACAATCCTTCTGAGATGCCTGAGCCTACAAAGCTCGACATGATCGAAGAGCCTTTTATCCGTGCGACGATTGTTACCATGGCCGAGTACATTGGTAATATCATGACCCTATGTCTCGGCAAACGGGGTATCCTTATCAACCAGAGTTACCTGACTCCAACAAGGGTAGAGCTGATTTTTGAAATGCCCTTAACAGAAATCGTTTTTGATTTTTATGATAAATTGAAGAGTCAGACCAGGGGATATGCATCGTTCGATTATACACCGATCGGCTATCGTGAAAGCGACATTGTAAAGATGGACATTCTGCTGAATGGCGACAAAGTGGATGCATTAAGTGCCTTGATCCACCGGGCCCGTTCGCATGATTTCGGCAGAAAGCTTTGTGAGAAACTTAAAGAGCTGGTGCCGCGCCAGCAGTTCCAGATTGCGATCCAGGCTGCTATCGGTGCAAAGGTGGTAGCGCGTGAAAACATTAGTGCGATGCGTAAAGATGTTACCGCAAAGTGTTATGGTGGTGACATTAGCCGTAAACGGAAACTCCTTGAAAAGCAGAAAGAAGGTAAAAAGCGGATGCGTCAGATTGGAAATGTTGAAGTTCCACAGGAAGCGTTTCTTGCCGTGCTTAAGCTCGATTAAAATCAACAGACCAGACTATTGTATACAAGCCACGAAGGTTGCTGTCAAAAGCGCCTTCCTGGTTTTTGTTTTTAGGCAGGTCTCCCGTCGTTCATCGCGAATATGCTCCTTCTAATTGACTGTTGTTTTAGCAGTGGGTTGTAAAAAGCCGAATAAAGAACTATGGTAAAAGAGTGCGACGCAACAGCTGCTAAATAGTACCTCTACTGCCGGGTCCAAAAAAAACTACGCATGGCAATTTTCCCTAACCAGTCATACTAATGCCTTGATCAGTGTGTCCGGAACGCCGCTGCCGGTAAAAGGGATTAGAGTTGGTAATGCGCTTGGCATTGAAATAATTAATACAACTGCTATCATCGGCGGCTATAACCAGGAAATCGAATACAATGGTGGGAGGGCGGCAATCATCTTTAATAAGCAGTAGCCCAACTGTAATAGATCAGTTGGGGAAGCAAGAGCTGGTTAGAGCTGTTTAGCTTCCTTTCTTCTTTGTCTTTTTTGGCGTGGTGGTAGCAGGCTCGTTTGCTGGCTTTCCCCGGTTCATATTCTTTTCAGATTGGAGCAATAGCTTTTCTTCATTGCTTTTGCCCTTATCATCTTTCAATGGTTCGGGTATGGGTGCTTCTCCATCCTTAAGCTTGAAATCGAAAACCTTTTCCACGTGTACCCAGCGGCCGTCGGCCCACTTAAAGCCTTCATAGTCGCCATCGGGTACCATCGTGTACGGGCGATCGGGGGTGTTGTCCTCGCTGATCAGGTGGTCGAAAACAATCATGTCCATCTCGCGATCGTAGTTCATCCGTGCCCTGCCTTCTTTTTTGTACTCAAGACAAAAGCGGGTTGACGTTGTGGTGTTTTTAAGTTGATCATTTTTAACCGTGAATTTTGGCCCGCCAAACATGGGTCTGTCCGCCTCATCGAATGTCAACACCTCAATCCACTTCTTTGTGCTCCTGAGGTTATTGTCGTCGAAGCCCAGTAGGGTATAGTATTTTTTGTTGTTGTGCGTTTTCATGATGATGCCATAGTAGATGGCACCGATCCAGTTCTGCGGGGTGCGAACAGAGTCTTGCGGAGCGGTAGTAAATTCGCTCATATCTAACAGCGGAAACAGTTTAAGCGAACCATCAGCGGTCCGCACCTGGATGGCCCCGCGTTGACGGTAATAGTTATCGTCGCGGGTATACTGCCAGCTAAAGACCCTGAACGTGCTATCCGGTGCATATACCCTTGACACAGTTTCAAGTGAATCGAAAGGATAGTCGAAGGAATAGGGCGTTCTGAGCAAGCGAACCAGTGAGCGGATAAACTGACTATCGGCAGCAAAACGTACATTGGCGTCACGGTCAACAATCATGTTGCGCGCATGGGTCTTTAGCGTGTCCTCTGCTTTTACAAGCTGGGCAAAGTTGGATTTAGCCAGCTTTTGTGCCTGAACATTTAAGGTGATTAGAGTGGCCAGTAAAAAAACAATTCGACGCATAGTAGACTTTCAGGATACGAATATAGGCTCCTGCTATCAGAAGGAATTGTGAATATGGCCCTCCGCCCGGTTTTTAGGTTTTTGTTATAGCCGCCTCTACTGCCAGCGCAAATTCATACAGGCTATCATAACGATAGTCGATATCCGGGTGTGGAAAGGGAACTTCGGGGTTTGTAGATGCGATAAATACCGCCAGCATTTGTCCATTGCGTGCGAAGCCCATATCGGTTAACCTGTTACCCACCATTACACTGCTGGTAAATTCGATTTCGGGAAAATCAGACTTTGCCTCATGAGCCATACCGATGTTTGGTTTACGGCAAGGCGCCTCATCGTCGAGGGAGGCGCAGTGATAAATTTTGTCTATCCTTCCCCCGGCTGCCTTTACCTGGTGTAACATATGGGTGTGTATGTCGGTCAGGTCGGCTTCGGTCATCAGGCCTTTGCCTATACCGCGTTGATTGGTGGCGATGACAACGGTTCCAAATATGCCCGACAATATCCGGATCGCTTCGAGTGAGCCTTCAAGGAATTCAAACCCTTCCCAGCTTAGGATGTAACCCTCCTCCATATCTACGTTTATCACGCCATCACGATCGAGGAATAGTGTCCAGTTGTGGTTGATTTTGGAAAGGGGTGTCATGGCTTGAGATTGGGTATTGGGTATAGGTATTGAGGTATTGGGTATTAAGGTATTGGGTATTAAGGTAAGGTATTAAGGTAAGGTATTAAGGTATAGGTATAAAGGATTGGAAGGGGAGTAGTTGGGCTTTGAACTGCAATTCTTTTCTCTGCGTTGCGTCCGGTTCTCCCGTTCTCTGCGGTGAAGAAAATGAAAAATGAAAAATGTAAAATTAAAAAGGAACATCTTTACTTCATTCTGCTCCTAGTGTTAGCCAATCATCGCCTTGGTCCCTCAATACCATAATACCCAATACCTGTTTTCTAAAATGCTGTTATCGGTACTGAACAATCCGCAAATCATTTCAGTTCCACCTGCGCTCTTTCGAAATCTTCGGGTTGACCGATATCGATAAAGTATTCGTCCTGTTCAACGCCAAACATCCGGCGTTTGTCATACAGCGCTTCGAGGTAATCCTTTTCAAATGAAAAGGCCTCACCGAGCTCTTCTGCAAGGAACTTTTCAACGTGTAAAGCGTAAACACCGGCGTTAATGAGACCGCTTTTATAGTGTTGCTTTTCTTCAAAGCTTTTGATGGTCAGATCTTCATCAAGTTCCACTACGCCATAGCGGTCGAAGTCGTGCATACATTTCAGGCTAAGCGTGCAATTTGCACCTGAAAGTTCGTGGAAGCCTGTGAGCTTTAGTGCGTCAAATTTAAAGAGGGTATCGCCGTTTACAACAAGCACAGACTTTTCCGTGGCCTTACTACAGGCGAGTTTGATCGCGCCACCGGTGCCAAGCGGTTCCGGTTCAACAGTTGTTTTATAACGAATTGACGGCATGTCGGTGACAATGAAGTTTTCTATTGCCTCGCTTTTGTAACCGAGTGCAAAAATGAACTTTTCAATACCCTGGCTTTTCAGGTGGTTGATTACATAGGTAAGAAATGGCTTCCCATTTACGGGTGCCATTGCTTTGGGAAGTTCCGGTACAACCTCGCGTAAACGTGTTCCCAAACCACCCGCTAATATGATCGCTTCTGTAATCATGTGGACGCTTTTATTCCGTTATTTACCACGGCTTATATTGCAATGAGCTGCCGTTAAATGCCAGGCTTAATGATAAGAATCATACCAATCAGGGGAAGATGTTTTCCTCCACGACCTGGCAAATAATATGACCGATCATGATGTGTGCTTCCTGGATACGTGGGGTATTCGTTGAAGGTACATTTAACAGGTAATCGCTGTAGGCCTTCATGACGCCGCCGGTAGTGCCGGTGAGGCCTATCGTAATCATTTCTTTTTTCCGGGCCGTTTCAAAAGCCTTAACAATATTGGCAGAGTTTCCTGAAGTGCTGAGACCAATGAGTATATCCCCACCATTACCAATTCCTTCAACAATCCTGGAATAGATGACATCGAAACTGTAGTCGTTTGCAACTGCTGTTAGGTATGAAGTATTGCAATGCAGGGCTTCTGCAGGCAGTGCACGCCGGTCTTTATAGAACCTGCCTGAAAATTCTGCCGCAAGGTGTTGAGCATCTGCTGCGCTACCGCCATTACCACAAAAGAGTACCTTTTTACCGGAAGATAGTGCCTGCGTAACCACTTTAATCACCTCACTGATCGTATGACTTAGCAGCGGATCAGCAAGGATGGCCTGTTTAACAGCTATCGACTCTTCGATTATTGTTGTGATCTGGTTTGTCATTTTAACTAAGCACCACCTTTTTCTTTTGGCAGGTTGCTTTTTTAATTTTGAATGTTATATGTTAGGTGGTATATGTTGAGTGTTATATGTTTGAATGATAGATGGAAGGCAGCAGGGCTATCAACCAGGCAACCGGCTATCACGGCATTTGTTTGCGGCCGATTTCAGCCGTGTTGGTCATCGGAGCCTTCAACCTGTCAACTTATTAACCAATCAACTTCCTACTCCCATTGATAATTCCTCAACTGTGTTGTTCATCGGAGCTTTCAACCAGTCAACTTATCAACCAATCAACTTTTCTTCCCAATACCCAATACCCAATACCTCAATACCCAATTCCCTAAACAGTCCAGCTTGTCATACCATGCGGTGAAAACTGGAAGCTTCGGCTTTGGCCGCCAAATTTCTCCAGCGTTTCAATTACGCGATAACGGGTGTTACCGGGGCAATAGAAAACCATAAAACCGCCGCCTCCGGCCCCGGTGATTTTACCACCTGTTGCACCCGCTCTTTTGGCTGCTTCATAAAGTTCTTCGATGCTGCTGTTGGAAATATTCGCTGCCATTTTTCGCTTTTGTAAAAACCCGAAATCGAGTATTTCACCAATCTCATGCAGGCGTCCTTTCAGCAAGGCCTCCTTCATCATCTTGGCCTGCTCCTTTAGCTGGTGCATCGCCTCGATCGACCGTTCATTGTTGCTGTTTACATTTTTTACCTGTTCGTTAATAATGGTAGCACTTTCACGGCTGGTAGAGGTAAAGTACAGTACCAGGTTATTTTCGAGTTCATTCAGGTATTGCCTGCGTATGCGTAATGGATTTACGATCACTTTATCAGCTTCGTAGAACTCCATAAAATTTACTCCGCCAAAGGTAGCTGCATATTGGTCCTGTTTTCCGCCGGCAAGTCCAAGATCGTTTCGTTCGATCTGGTAGGCATATTGTGCCATATCGTACTCGCCAAGTGGCAGTCGCAACATTTCGGCAAAAGCCCCGATGATGGCAACTACCAGGGTAGAAGATGTACCGAGGCCGCTCCCGGCCGGTGCATCAACATACGTAGATAATTTGAAGCCGGTGAGCGGTACCCCATAGTCTTTTTGAATACGGTTGTAAACGCCCTTTAACAGGTCGAGTTTGCCATTTACCGGAAGTTCGCTGTTCCATTCGAAGCGTTGTTCTTCATGGCGATCAAGGGCCTGCATGACAATGGCGTTTTCATCGATGTGCTCAATGCTTGCATGTGCATAAAGCGAGATGCTTGCATTGAGGATTGCACCACCGTAAATATCGCTATAGGGACTTACATCCGTACCGCCACCTGCAAGGCCAATTCTGAGCGGAGCACGGCTTCGAAAAAGATTGTTCGGCAAACTGTGTGGTTATTTTATGAGGTCCTGTATAGCCCGGATCAGGTTGTTCCAGCTGTACTTTTTCTTCTCTTCGCGAAGGTGAGGCAAAAAATGCGCATCACCTAATTCGTATAACCGGGTAATGCCATTTGCGATTGCGGCCGGGTTGGGTTCGCAAACTACGCCCACCTTGCCTTCGGGAACCATGCCCGGCAAGCCGCCAACATTTGTTACCAGCATTGGTTTTTCGAAGTGATAGGCGAGGGGAGTAACCCCGCTTTGGGTGGCATTACGGTAGGGTTGAATTACAAAGTCTGCAGCACTTAAATAGTACCTGACCTCACTGTCGGGAATAAAATCGGTATGGAGCAGAAGGGAGGGAGCCAGCTGGTGTTTTTCGATGATGGCGTCGTAAAATTTGCGGTCCTCGTAAAACTCACCTGCAATCAACAGTTTTATACCTGACGCTTTTATTTCGTCGAGTGCCATTGCCTCGAGGAGCAGGTCGAGGCCCTTGTAGTTGCGAATGAAGCCGAAGAACAGGATGATTTTTTCTTCCGGCAGGTGCAGGTGTTGGCGTGCGATCCTTTTTGCTACCGGTTCGCCAAAATTATCGTACAGCGGATGTACGATTTCGAGTGCAGGTTTATTGGTTATGGAGCGAAGGTCGTTCATGACCTTTGTGCTCATGGTTATAAAGGCGTCAACCGGCTTAATGAAGTAGTGGGTGAATGGTTTGTCGCCGGGTCGTTTTTCGTGGGGGATCACGTTATCGGCAATGCACACAACCTTGGTGTGTTTGTTTGTTTTAACCAGTCGCAGGATGGTGCCAAGTGCGGGTCCCATAAAGGGCAACCAGTAACGAACAACGATAAGATCGGGGTTCAGCTTTTTCAGTTCATTACCGACCGACAGCCAGTTGAGTGGATTTACCGAATTGATCCGCACTTTGATGTTGATGTCACGGGGTGCGGGTTCAGATGAATATTGGGTGGTGCCGGGAAAAAGGAAGCCGGGATATTGCAGTGAAAAAGTATAGATCGCAACCGCCGAACCGTTTTGCTGGAATGCACGGGCGAGTCTTTCGTTAAACGAAGCAAGTCCACCGCGTAACGGATGCGCCGGGCCGATGATGACGACGTTCATTTAAAAATTAAAAATGTAAAATTAAAAATGCAAAAAAGGAAACGGGAAAAGGCAAAAGTCAAAAGTAAAAATTCAAAAAAGGCTATTGCACAGGAAGCGAGTTCGACAGGGAACCAGTCAGGATTCAGCTACACTACCAATGAACTTTTCAACTCTTCGCCCAATTCACTTTTCAACATCGGCAGTCAACTTATCAACCTTTCACCTTTCCAACCGATCCGCTTTTCAATTCCAATGTTCAGCTTGTCAACCTTTCAACTTATCAACCTTTCAACTTGTCCACTTATCAACCGGTCCGCTCTCAACTCAAAAAGTCAACTTATCAATTTATCGACCTTTTATCTTACCAACCGATCCGCTTTTCAATTCCATTGGTCAGGTTGTTAATCTTTCAACTTGTCACCTTTCAACGTATCAACCTTTCAACTTGTCAACCAATCTACCTATCAACTGCCTCAATACCCAAAACCTCAATACCCAATACCCACTACCTACAAGAAAACCATTGCTCAAACAATGAACAAAAGATGAACGGAATGCGACGCCCGTCCGACCTCGGCATCCGGGCGGGCCCGTCCGACCTAGGCATCCGGGCAGGCAACGATGATGCCACGCAGATAAATGCCGGTACCAAAAAAACCGTTATCCTGGCAGGTACTTTAGTTGATGCCGACCTTTTTTTCGATCAGGTAGAAGTTGCGGATGCTGCTGTTTCGGGCAACGAGTTCTGCGATGAAACCGGCAAGGAAAAGTTGCATACCGATAACCATGGTGGTAAGGGCAATGTAAAAAGCCGGCCGGTTGGTAAGCGCAAATTCTTTTGAAACTACTTTGGCAATGATGAGGTAGGCGCTCATGCAAAAGCCAATGAAAAAGCAAAGGGTTCCATAAAGTCCGAAGAAGTGCATTGGCCGTTTGCCAAACTTGCTGACAAACGTGATGGTCGCCAGGTCGAGAAAGCCATTGATAAATCTTTCCCAGCCGAACTTTGTGGTGCCATATTTACGTGCCCGGTGCTCCACTACTTTTTCGCCAATTTTCCGGAAGCCTGCCCACTTCGCCATCACCGGAATGTAGCGATGCATTTCGCCATATACCTCGATGCTTTTTACCACTTTTCTTTTATAAGCTTTTAGTCCGCAATTGAAGTCGTGCAGGTGAATGCCACTGATACGGCTTGTAACACCATTAAAGAATTTGGTTGGGATAGTTTTTGATAAGGGATCGTAACGCTTTTTTTTCCATCCGCTTACGAGGTCGAAGCCATCGTTGTTGATCATGGCGCGCAGGCCGGGTATCTCGTCGGGGGAGTCCTGCAAGTCGGCATCCATGGTAATGATCACTTCGCCAAGCGCTGCTTTGAAACCTTCGTTTAGTGCGGCAGACTTGCCATAGTTACGTTGAAACTTGATGCCTTTGATATTTGGGTTGCGATCGCGGAGTTTTTCTATGACTAGCCAGCTATCATCGGTACTTCCATCATCAACAAGAATGATCTCATAAGAATAGCTGTTCTCCGCCATAACACGGTCTATCCATGCACAAAGTTCAGGCAGCGACTCTTCTTCATTATATAGTGGAACAACAATAGAAAGATCCATTAAACTGGGTTAACCTGGTTGACAAATGGATCGCGTGGATTCTTTTTGGCAATACCGGCACCAATGAGCGAAGATATCACGCCCGCGATCATGAAGGCAAACAGGATCCCGGCGATCATAAACGGCACAAAGAATTTCTTCGTCATGCTAATCGCCTGGTCGGCCTGTTCGTCGGTCATGTTTTTTTCTGCGAGGGTTTCGCGTGTTTTCTCCATGGCCATATCCATCATATCAGGAAACAGAAACTTGAATGCGATTACAGAATAGATGATTACAATAACCGTTGTAACGGCAGTTGTTTTGAAGCCATGGGCGAATACATTTCCAAAGCTTACATTATTGTTCATCTGGTTGGCGTAGCTGATGCAGCTCCAAATGATACCACCCACCAATATGAGGTACTGGACGGAGCCAAGACCCTGGTTCATTGACTGGCCGGTAAAGTACAGGGCCAGGCCGTATACAATTAGCGCCAAAGAAATGATAAGGCCTTTAACTACCGGGGTGGTTACATTTTTCTCCATAAGAACAGTTGTTTAATCGTTCAAATATACTCTCTCTTTATTGATAATGCCTATGACACGTCCTTTTAATTGGCGGCCTATAAAGGGACTATTGACCGACTTGCTTTTTACATTTGCGCGGGCAAAAGTGAAGTGATCGCCGCGGGTGAATAGGGTGAGATCCGCTTTTTCACCTGCTTCAACCTTCACCTGCTGAAGCCCGAATATGGTTCTTGCCTTTGAGGTGAATAAGGCCAGGAGTTGCTCAACCGGCAAGTCGGGGAACAGGCTATTGAAAACGGAAAAGGTGCTTTCAAGACCGATCATACCATTTTTCGCGTATTCGAATTCGCAGGTTTTATTGTCCCAATCCTGTGGAAGGTGATGGGTGGCGATGCAATCGACCTGTGCATTGGCGACGGCTTCGCGGAGTGCCAGCATATCGTTCCTGCTGCGTAGGGGTGAATTTACTTTTAAGTTGGTATCGTAATCGTGCAGGTCCTCATCGCAAAAATAGAGGTGATAAGGTGTAACACTGCAGGTGATATGAACCCCTTCGGCCTTTGCACTGGTGATCATCTCTATGCTTTTTTGCGTGGAGATACCGCTGATGTGGAGCCGGCTGCCGGTGTATTTTGCAAGGGCGACGTCGCGCGCAATCATCAGTTCTTCTGCAATAGCCGGTATGCCCGGAAGGCCAAGTTGGGTTGAAGTTATTCCTTCGTTGATCAGGCCTTGTCCGCCAATGGACTGGTCGACGGGAAGCTGGATGATGATGCCATTGAAGGCCTTAACATACTGCAATGCCTTAAGCAATAAGCCTGGTGTTTGCACCGGGTATGTGCCGTCGGAAAATGCAATCGCGCCGCTGTTGCGCATGTCGTACATTTCGGCAAGCTCTTTACCTTCTGCGTTTTTTGTCACGGCGCCGAGCGGCAAGACGTGTGCAACCAGGTCGCGCCCTTTTTGAACTATGTATTCTACTTGCCCCTTATTGGCAATTACGGGTGATGTGTTTGGGATGACAAATACATGGGTAAAACCTCCGGCCGCAGCGGCTTCAGCCCCTGTTTCGATGGTTTCTTTGAATTCAAACCCCGGATCATTGAAGTGCGCGAAGGTGTCAATCCAGCCCGGCGAAATGGTGAGTCCCTCCAATTGGATGAGACGGGCATCGGGTATGTTCAGTTCGTCTGCAATATCTTCGATGATACCATCACTGATCAGAACGTCCTTAACCTTTAGGTGATGTTTAGCGCCCGGGTTGGCAATCAGCGTTTGCTTTAGTAAAAGCTTCATGTATAGGGGGACAAAATTTTGTGCAATATAGATTGATTTTTATAAAAAGCGGTTACATTTGCCGCCGCTGAAGCATCGGTGTAATCGCCGGATTTGGCCAATGATCGGGATGTGGCGCAGCCCGGTAGCGCACACGTCTGGGGGGCGTGGGGTCGCAAGTTCGAATCTTGTCATCCCGACAATATCGGTTTCTTCTTAGGTCAAAAGCTCGTAAAACCAAGTGTTTACGGGCTTTTTTCGTTTTTAGCCTGTCAATTCATATCAAAAAACTTCAATTGTCGTGCGACAGAATCGGTTACACTAATCGATTATTTAATTTACTGTAACCGAATCCGCTGCAACAGATTTAGACTGAACGGGTTATGGCAAGTACATAACGTGTTTTTGAACACTTTTTCAGAAATCCCAAATGGAAATCATAAACAATTGAAAACCAACTAAACTACAAGATTGTATGGCAAATGCATCAAACACCTTCAACGTTGTTTTTCACCTCAGGAAGGTGCAAACTTCGGCCGGCTTACTGCCCATTTATGCTAGAATAACGATCAATACAAAAAGGATTGAATTCAGTTTGAAACACCAGATACAACCTAGTCATTGGAACGAAGGGCGAGGAATGGCAAAGCCGATAAGAGACGAATACCGAAACCTCAATAACTACCTGGAGCAGATGCGTTCGAGTCTGGTAGCATGTTACCGCGAAATGACTTTGAGTAAAAAGGTCGTCGATACTAAGTCGTTCAAAGAGGCATACTTCGGGAAAGAAAAGGAGGAGTTTACCTTATGTAAACTCGTCAACTACCACAACAACGACATGAAGGAATCCCTTTCATGGGGAACTATGAAGAACTATCATACTACGCAGAAGTACCTTCAGATTTTCATGAAACAACGGCTCAAAGTCGCGGACATTCCAATAAATGAGATCACGTACCGCTTCGTAACAGAATTTGAGTATTACCTGAAAACATACAAGCCCCTTGACCATCATAAGCCATTAAACAATAACGGGGTGATGAAGCACATGGAGCGATTTAGAAAGATGATCAATGTTGCACTAAAAAACGAGTGGATGGTGAAGGATCCATTTAAGGCATATAAGCTCAAGTTTACAAGGTATGAACGAGGATATCTGACGCGTGAAGAGTTGACCCGTTTAGAAAACAAAGACTTTAAGCTTGAACGTATGCAGGTGGTGAAAGACCTGTTTGTATTTGCATGTTATACAGGCTTCGCGTATATCGATGCTATAAACCTGAAGCCTGAAAACCTGATCATCGGGATAGACAAGGAATACTGGGTTATGACTGAACGGAAAAAAACAAGCACTCCCGTAAAGGTTCCACTTCTGCCAAAGGCAATGGAGATTCTAGAGAGGTACAGGAACAATGCAAAGTGCAATGCTGAAGGAACTTTGTTGCCGAAGATGACAAATCAGAAGCTAAATAGCTACCTAAAAGAACTGGCAGACGTCTGTGAAATTGAAAAGAACTTTACATTTCACCTGGCCCGGCATACGTTTGCTACCACAGTGACCCTTAGCAATGGGGTACCTATGGAGTCGGTCAGTAAGATGTTGGGCCACACGAAGATTTCTACTACGCAGGTTTACGCCAAGGTTGTTGAGCGAAAGTTGAGTGATGATATGAAGCTATTAAGAGAGAAGCTCCAAGGAAATACGCCAGATAAAAACGAGGTTCAACAAAACACAAGCGGAATGTAGATCGGGAGTTAAACAAGCATATCCAAAATCTTTTTGAAGAACTATTTGTAAGCAATCGTTTAATGACTACAATTAACAAATATCAGCCATATATTAGTCATTCGGAATTGCTGATATTAGCCCGAAGCAACAGTTGTTGTATCCCGGCCCACAGAGAATGTTTCTCATATCCGGCAGATTACCCCGGTAGTCAGAAAGGTTGCCTTGAAAAAAGCTGATGATGCCGGCGATGACCTCGACTATTGGTTGAGCAAATCACCATTGGAAAGGGTGGCAGCGGTAACCTCTATTGTCTGGCTATCTTTAAAAAAGGGACAAACACTTGATAAACGGAAAATTTAAAACGGAAAAACAAAGCATGACACTTGCAAAGGATTTCAAAGACTTTGTAAAACTACTAATCCAGCATGAGGTTGACTACATGATTGTTGGAGGTTATGCGCTTGCTTTTCATGGTAAACCTCGTCATACCGCAGACGTTCACATTTGGATCGATGTTTTGGAGGTTAATGCAACTCGGAGGCTCCAGGTTTAGTCAGATTTTGGGCTTTCATCAATGCGTTTTGAAAAACAAGATTTCTTGGAAGCTGGCTATATGAGCCAGATTGGCTATTCTCCTCTGCGGATTGACATTTTAAACAGTATCGATGGCAAGCAAGCATAATTGATTTCATTAGAACCATGGTAAGTGGGAGTGAAGAACAATCAAGGTTTTATCCAATTCGTTATATAGTGACATTTATCAATCTTTTTATTTCAACTGATATGTAGATTTATAATATCGATTGATTGTTTGTAATGATTAGTGAAATTGAAAAAGTGAGTTATGCAAAAAAATTACAACAGGGTAGAAGAACCCTCGTACCCACAAAAGATCTATGCCTCCCAGCTTATTACCATTGATGACCTGGAACACTTTAAAAAGCGTCTGTTGGATGAACTGCTGTCGGTGTTGAAAGTTCAGCAGACCTCTCCTGCTAAAAAGTGGATGAAATCGCATGAGGTGCGCAGGATGTTGAAGATTTCGCCCGGCACTTTGCATGTAAATTCCGCTGATATTGACCCCCCTATTCCGGTGATGTTGACCCCCTTTGTAAAAGTGGATGATCAGTAAGCAAAGAGCGGTTATGAACTGGAGTTAAGTAATTCTCGAATGTATA
>NZ_SMSK01000005.1 GCF_004354985.1 Segetibacter sp. 3557_3
TGTGCTTTTTAACTTATCAACTTAGCACTAAAATGCTTAATATATAGAGGCGAAAACAACCAAAATATCATTTTCCTTTCAGTGGTGCAGCGTAATCTCATCATTGAAGAGTGCGACGCAACGGCTGCCACATTAAAATCCATCCGCCCGGCTCCAAAAAAAGCGCTTTACCCGGGGCACAAAAGCCTTCTGTAGCAATTAGAATAAATGATTGCTCACCTTCACCCTGGTAAGTTGACGTACCAATTATCACAGCATTTTAAAACACTTGCTACAAAGCAAATGAACTTGTTGTTTTTGTCCTGCTTTTAGTCGTTATTGTACTACTGATCTTGCCACTTACTCCTTATATGATATGAAATTCTACCAGCTCTGCCTGTTCGCACTTGCCACTCTTTTTTTCAATTCCATTCCACAACAAACCCACGCACTTGGTGGAAATGTAAATTCACATGATCCTTCAACCCTGATCAAAGAGGGTAACACCTATTGGCAATTCACTACCGGGGATGGGATCTATGCTGCCTATTCAAACAACCTTTTCAGTTGGACAGCGGGTACGAAAACAGTATTCCCAAGAAACACCTGGCCAGCCTGGATCAACAATTATGTTCCGGCGTTCGCGGGTAATTTCTGGGCCCCAGATGTCATCTACATGAATGGCAAGTATTATATCTATTATTCCTGTTCCACCTTTGGTTCTTCTACTTCGGTGATAGGGGTTGCTACCTGTTCTACCCTGGACCAAAATTCGCCGAATTATGTATGGGCAGATGAAGGCATGGTTGTTTCTTCATCCGCCAGCTCGAATGTAAACGCTATTGATCCCCACATTTTTAAGGATAGTGATGGCCGGGTTTACCTGAGCTATGGCTCTTTTTCTGACGGGTTGGGGGTAGTTGAATTGGATGCAGAATCAGGAAAAGTAAAAACCGGCGCAACCCTATTCAGGGTAGCCGGCGGCAGCGGGTCTGCATGGGAAGCGCCTGCCATCATAAAGGAAGGAAACTATTACTACCTGTTTGCAAACAGGGCAAGTTGTTGCAACGGCGCAAACAGCACTTATTACCTCGTTGTGGGCCGTTCAACAAGCCCCACCGGCCCTTACTTAGATAAGAACGGGATTAACCTGCGTGGCAACAGCAGCACAGGTGGTGGCACAAGCGTACTCACCAGCAGTGGACGGTATATCGGACCGGGCCATTTCGGCCTGTTAAAAGATAATGGCCGGAACATCGTCTCCATGCATTACTACGACGGAAATCAAAATGGTAACGCCAAACTCGATCTTGCAGAACTTAAATTTACTGCTGATGGTTGGCCACTGATCACCAGGGACCTGCTACCGGCTGGCAGGTATAAAATATCGAGTAAGCTTAGCGCATTGGTTTGGGAGGCGCAAGGCTGCACCGGTACTGCCGGGCAACCACTCGTGCAAAATACATGGACCAACGATCTTTGCCAGCAATGGGACCTGACCCCGGTTGGCGATGGTTATTATAAAATCAGCAATGCCGTAGGTAACCAATCGATCGACGTTCCCTCGTGTAACTCCGCTAATGGTACCCGGCTTCAAACATGGACCTGGTTAGACAATAACTGCCAGAAGATGAAGATTGAACAAATGGCAAACGGTTCTTACGTTTTTACTAGCCTGGCAAACTTTACAGCCGCCAGGGTGGTTGAGGTTCCGAATGCTACCCATAGCCCAAATACCCAGTTGGCACTACAAAACTTCAACGCGGGATTGGGTCAGCAATGGGACCTGGAGCTTTTAAATGTTCCGCAGGCATTAACCGCAACAACACTTACCGATACAAGCTTTGTCGCACGATGGAACACCATACCTGGCGTTGGCAACTTTTTCTTAGATGTTTCAACTACCCCGGGCTTTACCAGTAATTCGCTTACCACAATTGCCGGGTGGAATTTTGAAAATGGATCAAATGTTTCGAATAGCGGTACCGCAGAAAATATTGGTAAGCCAATAACGGCCAGCGGTACTTCAACAAGTGTTTATGCTGCCCCGGGCAATGGTGGATCAACCGCACAGGCAACTGGCTGGGATGCGGGCAACGGGATTAAGTACTGGGAGGTAAACTTTAGTACGTTGAAGTATTATAATTTAAAAGTGTCGTCGAAACAGCGGAGCAACAGTACAGGTCCGCGGCACTTTAAACTGCAATACAAGATCGGCAGCAATGGCACGTATACCGATATTCCGGGTGGGTATATTTCTACATTTGATAATTACACTTTTGGAAGTTTAACATCGGTCGTATTACCAGTAGCATGCGAAAATCAACCCAATGTGTTCTTACGCTGGTTGATGAATACGAATACGAGTGTTGGTAACAGTACAGTGGCTGCAACCGGTCAGTCACACATCGACGACATCATGATAAACGGTAACGAGGGAAGCTTTGTAGACGGGTATGAGGGTTTTGCACTAACGGATACCAGTACTGTTGTAAAACCGATAACCCCAGGTATAACTTACTATTATCGCGTCCGCTCTGCTTACCAGGATTTTGTTTCCGCTTACTCCAATGTTGTTATGGTTACTCCGAATATTGCATTACCCGTAACCTTCACTTCCATTAAAGCATACAAAACGAATAACGATATACAAGTGGAGTGGAGCGTTTCTAATGAAATAAACATAGCCCATTATGAACTTGAAAAGTCGTTAGACGGGCAAAACTTTTTGGTTGCAACCACACAAAAGCCAGGAAACGGTTCGCGAACAACGAATTATAGATGGACAGATTTTAATGCGTCGAATGGTATTCATTATTACCGGGTAAGGGCAGTTGAACAATCGAACAGGCTCAAGCTAACCCCGGTGGTGAAAGTGAACATTAACGACCTAAAAAGTGGTATTGCGGTATATCCTAACCCCATAGCCGGCCGCGCACTTACCATCAGGTTTACAAATAAACCAAGGGGCGGTTATGAGGTATCGCTTGTCAATGGCTCAGGCCAGCGGATACAAACAGAAAAGCTTCAACATGATGGCCGTACTGCAATCTATAACCTGGACTTGCCAGCGACTGTACCGGCCGGAGTATATCAACTTGTAATTACCAGGGGTACTACGAGCAGCGCTGAAACCATTATTCTTAATAAGTAAAAGACCTTGGTTTTATTTTCCTTCGAGGTGTCGACGTCTTGCTGGTATAGGCGTCGACTTAGTTCCCTGAAGAACGACTGTAAATACAATCTGAACCCCGTCGGTGGCCTTATCAGCGTGTGAACAGCACAGTGGATACGCTTCGGCCTTCCTCCACCGGCCTTATGAAATTGGCCCGCGGGGTTAAGACATGTGAGCAACAGGCCCTGGACATCATCAGACTGACACGACACTACGCGTCCTGAGGTCTTTACCGCAGTTCGAGAATTTTAGCTGCCCAGTCGGTAGCTGCAGGATTTTTTCCATCGGGAAATTGGGGTGTCTTGAAAGTTCCTTTACCATCCGCCCTGGTGGTAGTCGTTTGCAACCACTGGCCGGTCCTCGGGTCATACCATTTGAAACTGTACGTGCTATTTGGTTTAAACCCGCTGATCTCGGGTAACACCGCCTTGTTCTCAAAGTAGATGAGGGCGAAATCCCGCTCCGGTGTACACATCATCAGCGACCACCCGTCCAGGCCGCGAACAGAACTGTTTTCGGCTTTTTGCGGAAGAAGGTGTTGGTGGTAGGGCTGCAGGTTTTGGTACCGGGCGCCTTCTGATAGTACAAAAGCTTTCAAATGTTGCATCTGCGCACCGGACTTGTAGCGCAACGCGTCCCATATGTGTGGACGCGCCCCGGCCGGCTCACCTGTACTGGTAATATCGTAAGCAGCCGTGCCATGTACATGGCCCGACAATCCACCAGAAAGCACAGAGCCATACATTTGCGCCCGGGCGAAATAGTTGTCGCGATCGGAGTTGGCTGGCGGGGTCTCGCCTCCCGGCTTGTTGATCTCGTGGTTCCAGCCGGTATAATACGGTTCAAAATTGATGGCCGGGTATGCTGGCTTCAGGTTGAACAACGAGTCCATCGGACCATAAAAACCATTGTCGCGGGGTTTATTGCCGACGCTGTGCATGTTTAGCCAAGGCACCGCCTCACCATGGCCAAAGGTGATGTAAGTAGAATGATCAATCAGGCTGGTGTGCATTTGTCCGAATGGCGGTGGACCATAAGTTTTCAGGTGATAAGTCAGCGCGTCATTAAACTGCTTTGCCGTCAGGCTAAACTCCTTTGGTATCCAATCGAGGTGAATGCCACTGAACACGAAGTTTTGTGCGCCATAGCGGGAGATGATGTATTGTACATAGCGCGCAAAGCTCTCGTTGAATTTAAAGTAAGCGTTCCATGATGGCCCCGCATCCCTGCGTACGGTTTCCAGCAGGGGCACAAAACCCTGTGCACTCATGTATTCCATCTTTTTGTCCAGGCTCCTGAAATAGGCCGGGTTGATCCGGTCGAAATCAGAAAGGCCCTTCCGTTTTTCGGAAAGCGCAAAAGGTAGATTTCCGGACTCATCGCGCATATTTTTGGCCGTAAAGGAGCCCCAATAACTTAGGCCGCCTGAGGCGTCGGTGCCCTGCCCTTTGCTGACGTCGTAGCCAAATTTTTCCCAGGCATTGCGCAGGAATATGCCGTTCTCATCGGGATAGGTGCTTGGATTTAAATCGGCCTCCCAGTTGGGAAAGGAGGAAATCATGCTCACCGAGTTAAACCCCTGGTTTTTGCGGTATTGGACAGCATCTTCAAACCCAATACCGGGACCGGGCACGTAACCGGCTGAGGTGGTGGCATTGCGAAACGGTAGCCGCCAGGTGCTGCCAGCCAGCCAGGTGTCGCCAACCATAAAATATGGGCTGCCATCCGCGTATTGTAATGCATGCCCGTTGGGGGTAGCATGCACAAAGCCCCGGCGGTTCGGGTTTTCCAGCTTTTCTTTGTCTGTCCAGGCAATCGCGGTAAATTCCCCGGTTTGGTTATTAAGGCCTTTATCATCACGATGGTTCGATCCGCTGCTCCAGGTCCACCTCCCGGGTTTAGTGGCTACAAGCCGCACCTTAAACGTATCGCCGCCATCCCAGAACGCGTAAATCCGTTTGCCAAATTGGGGTCCCGTAAGTTCTACCCAGCACGACACCTCTTCGTAATGATTTTTATACCTGTTGGCTGCTTTGAAGGTGAGTTCTTTCATCTCCCATACATGCAGCGGGCTAGACGGTTGCTGCGCTTTTAACTGCAGGCAACCTAAGTGTAAAAAGAGGATCCAAAAAAGAAGAGGCAGCAACCGTTTGTTGTTCATAAGAAAATTATTGCGCATGAAATGTAACGAGAATAATGATGCCTATCATCAGTCCCCATCTGAAAACGATTGCAGTTTTTCCAGGGGTTTAGGCATTGGATAGTGTTAACGGCTATTTTTACAGAATGCCTTAGTCGCTCGTCATCGCACACATCCCTTAATGGAGACCCCGGGACGACGAAGATTCGCAAAACAGAAATAAAAAGTAAATGCTGAAGCCACAGTAGTACTAAAATTTAATCAGGGAACAAAGAAAGGAATGGGCTGTTTCATTCCTTTCTTGAATTTTCTTTGCCCGCCTGTACCGAATGGTACATTCGGGCGGGGTTACTTTCTTTGCATTAAGGCAAATGCGAAGCATTGGCAACATGTCGAATAAATTTTAGCGTTGCCGAACTTCGTTTCATCGAGACCATTGAAAAACCTTGTTCCGAGATAAAGAAAGTGACAACGACAGCACTTAAAGGTGTTTAATATCTATATCGGTTCCATATAGCGCGAAAGACAATGGCCTTAAATTACCAATTTTGACTCCTGTCTTTGACGCAGGTTGGGTAGTAAGTAAAAGTTTCTGTCCTACTTTGCGTAACGCCTACTTTTGTTTCTCCTAATGATCCTTGCATGAATTACTTTAAATCTTGTCTACCCGTTCTCCTGTTGCTGCTTATTACACCTACCGTGGGTGATGCCCAGTTTTTAGATGAGTTTGATAAGCAGGAAGTGGATAAAGCTTGGCAGCCCTTTACTGGTGACGGAACACCTACACTGAAAGTGATCCAGAGGGACGGCTATGCCACTATGCATGTAGATGGGTCTACCGACAAGCACAATGTGTACTGGACGTTTATCAAACGAAACATTGCTACTGATGTAGACATGAAACGGCTGAAAGATCCGGATTATGAATTGCGGGTAGAGGCAAAGGTGCGTATTCATAATGCCCCACGAAGGGTGAATTTTATGGTGAACACCCAACGAACAAAGGACTACCACATCGACCTGCTGGAGTTTGATTTGCCGGACACTAACTGGCATGTCATCAGTATGACAACCAACAAGATAGATGCGGTTCCGGGTGATCAGTTGAATGTACAATTCTGTGTAACGGATTTTGGACCGCGGCAATACGAAGTTGACCTCGACTACTATAAGGCCGATATCGTTAATGTAAAAACCGCTGGCCCGGATAAAGGTCCCGCGGTACCTTATCATCCCACGATGCCTGCTACCAGCACTTTTTCGAACCATCTTGACGTTACCCATGATGCCCTGGTCAATTCCGATTTCCCGGGATTAAATTTAAACGACTGGCGGGTGAAGGAAAAAGATGGTGAAGCAAGAATATTAAGTCTTAATGCTAACCAATGGGCGGTGTTAAGGTGGGACTTCGGAAAGCTTAAAAACGCAAAGGCTGAAGGAGCCGGTGTATTTGAATTTACCACCTATTCGGCCGCGTCGGGTGGCAACTATGCGCAGGCATATGAACCGGGTTTAGCCGAGGAGTTTCCAAGGGTGCGGGTCATTGAAATCCTGGGTGGCGACCCCATCTGGGAACAAGGCAAAGTGACCTACAACACCCTGATGCAGGGCAAAGACTATCACCTGGTCTTTAATGAGCAGATGATTTTTGATACCAAAATGGAGGAGGCTCCGGGCAGCAAAAATAATATCACCATTTCGAAACACGTATTACAGCGCCTGTTGGATGGTACGACAAATGGCTTGCTCATTCGTCCCTTAGGCGCTATTGATGCCTCGTTTTATGCCTCGGAAGACAAGCGTAACCGGGGACCAAAACTGCACTTTAATGTAAAGCGGTAAATGGGTATGGGGTATTGGGGAGGAAGTTGATAGGTTGATTAGTTGATCAGTTGATAGGTTGAGTTTCGTCCTGCCGGGGTGTCCTGGTACCATGACCGATGATTTCCTGCACCACACGCCAACTCTCTGGTAAATGGTATGACTTTCTGTTACTGTACGAGAACTTGGCTCTAGGCCCCGATCTTATCCCGCTCAATAAATCCTAAACTGGCAAGGAATATGGACAGCAAACTTTTAAATCATTTTACCCGGTTTAGGCCTTTGTCAATCGAAGAAGTTGAGGCTATAGATGAAACCATGCGCTACCAGGAATATGGCAAAGGAACAATTCTACTTAAAGAAGCCTAGGTTTCCAGTGAAACCTATTTTGTTTTATCCGGCATCGTTCGACAGTACTACCTGCTCGACGGGGTGGAGAAAACCAGCGACTTTTTTTCTGACGAACAATGGGTGGTATCCTTAAATCACATCAATCTAAATTATCCCTCGCCTTATTATTTTGAATGTTGCACGGATTGTTCCTTATTAGTTGGCAACAGTCAGAAAGGAGAAGCTTTATATAAACGATTTCCAAATCTGGAAACAATCTCAAGAAAACTAATGGAAAAGGTGTTTATAGAACAGCAGGAAAAAATAGAAGCTTTTACCATTAACACCCCGACACTTCGGTATCAAAACTTATTAAAATCAAGACCTGATTTATTTCAGAGGATACCACAATATCAGATGCAAGTTACATTGGTGTTACACCGGAGTCACTTAGCAGGATCAGTAAAAGAATGTCTAAGCAACATTAAACATTGATCCTCCTGCCATTTGTCGAACTTTTTAATATTTACCCCTTTAATCAGTAGCCATAAAACCATTAGCACTTCTCCGGGCAAGGTATATTCACTCAGGATTACAGGTGTACCAGGAATTAGAAAAAACACCAGGAAGTCAACCAGGTATCCCAGGCAAGTAACAATTAACAAAATGCCGATGACCTTTGGTATATACGTTAATTTAATAACTAAATACCCCATGGGTAGTAATCAAAGTCCAAAGAATATTCCGGCAACCTGGAGACCATATTGGTGTAAATCTAAGGAGATCGAAACCATGGCAGAAATTTGACCGGATGTAAATGAAGGTGATAATTGGGGGTACTTCAATAATAGTAAAACTGCAACATTATTCAGTTTGTTGACCATAGTAATAGGCGCTACCATTAAAGTGAAAAGGACTATCCATTTTGCATGGCGCTTATCAACGGGTTTGAGTACACGGTAAATGTATACTGCGGCGGCGATGGTTACCAGCGCACAAAGCATAGCACTGACTGTACTCAAACGGAATATAAACTCATTGGCTAAAATGTTCGACACGGTTTTTTCAGCATCTCCGGCAACGACCAGCGTTTTCGGAATATAGACAATCCCAAAAACTCCGAGTGGAATTTGGAGCAGGTAAATAAATCCTGCTGTTCTTGCTGTTGTTTTAATAGAAGGTATTTTGTTCATTTAATTATCTTTTGAGAAACTGGTGATCCTGTTCGATGACGAAACTACTTCGCTCTTTTCCTGATCTCGTTGACTTCGGGTAAGAAATTATGTTATTGCGCAAACGAGGGAGCCAGCTCTCTGTATTGTTTCGGAGAAGAACCAGGGCGCCCAACAATCACCCAGACAGGTCTGGCATTTGGAAAATTTGTCCTGCTGGGAATTGCTTTTACAACCCTATCAAGCGCGAGGGAAACCACGGGTTTTATTTCTAATAAGCAAAGGAAAGCTGATAGAAAACCGGAGGAGGATACTAACTGCCAATAGTGTATCAATGCCTTTTGATTAAGCTTGTGCACAGCTCTATTATCTAGGTATAGCTATTTTATTCAAAGAGTGCGACCGTCCGATAAATGGTGGGCATTGCGCAACGATGCTAAACGGCATGTAGTTTTGCCAGGCACCCAAAAACCATTAACAAAAAGACATTGTTTAGTGTATTGGTAAAATCCGGCTCTTAAAAACCATAAACCAAGATTTATAAAAATTCCGGTTGAAACTTGCGTCTTTTTTGAACAACTACCGTTTATATAATTAAAGGGCTTAGAATGGAAGATAAAGTAAGGGAAATCTGGGAGCGTTTTGATAAGCAGCTTAAGGGATATATCTGCACAAAGATGAACAACAACAATGAATGCCTGGACGTGTTGCAGGATGTTTACTTAAAGATCATTAAGAATATTGACCGGATAAGCGCCGTTGAAGATATGCCTTCCTATCTTAACCGGCTGGCCTCTAATGCGGTTGCGGACCATTACCGTCAGATATCCAGAAAACCGGTGCTAAGTTCCGGCGACGTAAACAACCTGGTCATAATAGATGAGGTAAGGGAAGAGGAGGAAGTGGTTAAGAACTGCTGCCTGCAATGTTTAGAACCTGGCATCGATACACTTCCGGAGAAATATAAAGCAGCTTTTATGCTGAGCGAAATCGAAGGCATACCACAACGAGAGGTGGCTGAAAAACTTGGAATAACGCTTTCAGGGGCAAAATCGAGGGTGCAAAGAGCAAGAGAAAAACTGAGGGAAGAAGTGCTCAAATGCTGCTCCAAACAGTCTCCTGAAAACGATGCTCGTTTAACTTAAGCAACACTAAAAATTTAAATACAAGAAAATGGCTTTAGAATTCACGGACGCAAATTTCCAGTCCAACGTGCTGGAAAGCGACAAGTTATCAGTGGTAGATTTTTGGGCAGAATGGTGTGGTCCATGCCGGGCAATTGGACCTGTAATTGACGACCTTTCCAAACAGTACGAAGGAAAAGTGAATGTGGGTAAGTTAAACCTTGACTACAACCCGGAGGTTAGCATCAAATACGGGGTTACGTCTATCCCGGCAATCCTGTTTATAAAAAACGGACAGGTGGTCGACAAACTCATGGGCGCACAGCCAAAGGCAAATTTTGTAAAGAAGATAGAAGCACATCTATGAGTGCTGGCGGACAACCGTAGGATGGCAGGAAAAGTGGAACCGACTCATGCATCCCTTAAGCAAGTTTGAAGGACTCTGCACTCCGTCATGCCGGGGTCTTATATACAGTCTTTTGTATACCCAGCGATCCCGGCACGCCTGTCTCCCTTGTAGACCTGGAGCCCCTTTTACAGCCCTTTGTACAGCGTAGAGCCCTGGCATTCCAGCCCATAGAAATCAGCGATGCCCAACATAAAATGATGCAGATAGGGAGCCCCGGAAAGGTGGTGCGCTCCGACCAAGCGTTTACATCCCTGGTGGATCTAGTGAACCTGGTTGATATATTGATTTATTCCCCACTTTTCAGGAAACAAATAACGGATATGCGCTTTGGGCTTGTCGAACTTCTGCTTGATCCTGGTGTTTCCAACCAGTAGTTCAGGCATCTTAACCCTCAGGTATTTGTCGGTTTCACAAAAGCAATTTTGCAGGTCTATAAGTTGTGGAGGTCGCCCGAACAGGTTTCTAAAATCCGTAAACCCGTACCGTTGTTGATATCCATCAAAATTGTCCTGGGTGTATCTGATACAGTCCTCGAATGAAGAGGATCCCATATCATAAAAACACTTTTTTATACCCCGGATTGCACCAATCCCGGCTTTTACAAACGAGTTTTCGCTGAAGTTGATAACTGAAGAATAGTTAAAGTCAATCGCATATTGGTACGCCAGGAATGGGCCGATGAAAGAACACTGCAGGAGGATATGGTATACTTCTTCCAATGATTTTGACAGAACAATTCTTTCGAACCCCCTTCCGAGCAACAGTTCATGCTCTACCATTCGTAGCCATTTTTCATGCTTGCGTCGATAAATGTTGTAACTACTGTGAGAACCTGTCATCATGTAGGCAGGACTAAAAATGGCGACTTCTTTTATCCGCTCGTCTAATAAGCCGGTGATCAGGTCAACATTGAAGGTTTTGGTGCTTATTTCTCCAAGCTTGCTTTCAAGGTATTGCCAGGTATTAATGTTATTAAAGATCTTAAAGACGATAATCCTAAGCAGGTTATCCACATCAGAAAACTGCCGTTCTTTGCTGGCAATCACGTGTTGGATCAGGTATTGGCTAACCCGGTCCAATGCGCGATAAACATTGGTGAACTTATAGCTGGCAAGAATAGGATCAGTGGTCAGATTGCTTTCTGAACCCTCGTATCTTCTCCAGAAGATGTTCATTCTTTCCTGTATAAAGTAGAAGTAGTATCGATAGGTTTCATCTCTAAGTTTCATAGCGCATTGGTTCATGAATTCGACGATCTTCATTTACTACCATCTCCAATCGATCAAGCCGGGCAGACCTTCATGCAAACAAAATAAAGCCCACTCCCACTAACGCGGTCAGGTTCCTGCAGGTAATGCTCGGAACGCATTTGCAGGTTGTTTTCACCTTTCCTGATTATTTTAGAGGTGCAAGTAAGGCGTTAAACGTGATCCTCAGCGTGCCTGGCGGTAAGTTGGCACAAAGTTTCGTAATTTTCACGTTTATAAAACACCTACAACTCCTAAGGATAGAGCAAGATTTAAACAGTGTATGAACAGAACATCCCTCGCTGACATCGTACCCATTGTACAGGTTGATGATGAAGAGCAGTTAATTGAAGCAGTTAGTATATTGAAGCATTGCCAGGTGATTGCACTTGATACTGAGTTTGATAATATGCGGACAAAATATGGAATGAACCTCGAACTCATTCAAATATTTGATGGAGACAAAGTATACCTGATAAGAGTATGTTTAATCAAGCATATTACCGTACTCAAAACAATTATCGAGGATAGTAATATTATAAAATTAGTATACTCCGCGAGCGAAGATATCCAGGCTCTGAAGAGCTGCGGATTATCCCTTCAGGGTTTATATGACCTGCAAGTGGCATCGAAACTGGCGGGATTTGAGTCAGGTTCTTTTATAAAGATCATTAAAGAATTAATTGGCGTAACATTAACCAAGGATGAACAAAAATCCAATTGGCGTGCAAAAAAGTTAAGTGATAAGCAGATGGCGTACGCTGCTAATGATGTGATTTATAATTTCAAACTCTATACCATTATAAAAAAGGTAATTTATGCGGATCAAAAAGAAGAAATTTTAAATGAAAAGAATACAGCCATTGAAAAAACACCACCCAACAAATTAGCACCTAAATTAAAACCAAAGTACAGAGACCTTAATATAGCGACGAACGGTAAGTTCTTCAAGCTTTTAGAACTAAGAGATCAACTGGCAAAGAAGAGGAACGTTCCTCCATACTATATTTTTGATGAGGATCTAGTTGCAGAGCTTGCAAGGTCCGGCGACACTTTTGAATGTATTTCTTCTTTTAGGAACTGCCCTGGAACTTACAAAAGCGATTCACAGGAAAAAAGCTTCATCAATCGCGAGATAAAAAATATCTTAACGAGCTGAAATTTCAGCTCGTTTTTGCTGCCTAGAAATGTTGTTCATACTTCAAAACACCTGCAAAGTACTACTCACGAAACCTTACCCTCTGTTTGCAGGTCATCCCTATTGGCTAAGCCTTAGGTGCATCCTACAGATAAGATCTGAATAACTTGTGATGTTTAAAAGTTATAATCATCATCCACGAAAGTGCGTACATATTACTCGTAAACGACGTCTCATTGGCAACAGCACCAACAGCAGTAGATGCTGAATTTATGAACGACTTACGTCGATATCATAGATGTCCTTGAGCATCCCGGCTACTTTGCCTTCCGGGTTTAATGGCTTCACCTTATTCATTTTTACTTTACGATAGGTGATTGACCACCGTCTGTCCCGATGTTGAACATTGCCGTCGATCACGTCTTTTTTCCTGGGCGGTATGGCGTGTTTCCATTTATAGCGAACCTCATCCTGCATGACATATAAGGAACGTCGCGGAACCTCGATATCTACCACCTCCGTACCTTTAAGAAACCGCATAATACAACCACTGCCGAGGTTGATACCACAGATCTGGTTATCATAGTAATTCCTGTCTTTATGCGGCCTGATGCCTTGTCCCGGTTGATATTCATTGATGATAACCTGGTCGGGTTGAACAACCACTATCTGGCGCTCTACGATCTGCGCTGAAAGTTGTTGAATGAGTGGCGGCATCGGAACAGGATAGGCCACCAAATCGTACGGTTTTTCGAGTTCATTTCTGTAACCGTAGTATTGCAGTCTTCTGTCATAGTCAACAACCCATTTCTGACCATCTATTTCGGCCATTAATGCTGCTTCCATTTCTTCAGTTATAAAATCCCTGTGCAGTATAAATCCAGGTACTGTTGCTTCCATATGTTAATGATTGATCATTTGTAAAACGAAAGTGCCCAAGAAAGGTTCAGATAGTAAAATCATTCCAGCTTCCGGATGATGTTGGAGCCAAGATCTGCGGAGGCCTGAAATAGGTAAGGAATATTAAGCCCTGGACATTAACAGGCGAGACGGCAGCAAGGCGCATTTAGGGAGATCTTTCCGACCAGAGCCCGGATGCGCTACCCAATTAGCTATCTGCTTACCGATCAGCATCCGGGCTCCTCTAATGCCATTGTTCCTGATTTGTTCGGCCCGTGCTTTACGCCAGCAAGTTTTGTGGTTGCTGTTGTGCGTGCGCGGTCGTTCAGCAAACGAATTGCCTGTGTAAACAATATAATTTCAAATTGGTGGGCCAGGGAGGATACCGTTATTCTGGGGAGTCAGACTAATAATTTAACTGAGTCGCCAAGACGAGAAGCAGAAGAAGATACAAACGAGATTCCAGGAACGAGACGTAGAGTTACTGCTAAGGCTGAAGCACGATCAATTATTAACATAGCATGCGTCTATAGCACCAGCCCGAAACCATTGCAAATTAAATCGGCGAGGTTGTATTTGCAGGTGAATGGTCAACCATAATCAACCAAAGCAAATGGTCTTTCTTGAGCTTAGAAGTTGTTCAAAATTTGATTAAGGCGCCACGGGTTTAATATTCTGATTAAGTCGAAATAAATTGTTTGGGTCATATTTGCTCTTCAAAGCCGTTAAGCGGGAATAATTTTTACCATAGGCTTCTTTCACGCGGTCTTCACCTTCTACTCCTAAAACATTTACATACACTTTATGGCTTGAATAAGGTTGCATAGCCTCCCAGAAATTTCGCGTCCAGCTTATATGTGTTTCATCTTCTTCCCTGTTCACCCAATTAGAGCCAATTACAAGATCAAATTGCGGCAGGCGATGCGGAAAGGCAGTGCCACCTTCAGGTTCACGGCTTGAGGCCCCGCCGTAATACTCCAGTAGAACTAATGAGAATGGAGATGGCATAACAGCCGCATTAGAAATAATAAGATCAATCGACTTGTCAGATAAGTCTTCCACAAAGGTTGATTTCCAATAATAACGATTTCCATGAGGTGCAGCAGCGTCAAGGAGAGTTTGCATTTGAGTATAAGGTATAGGCCCCATCAAATCTGCGAGTGGGGATCCAAACTCACGAAGAGGCTTCAAGACAGCTTCCCCTTGCTTAAGGTCACCGGTATAGCATCCTACAAAGGCTACTACGGGTAGCCCATCAGGGGAGGTCATCAAACCGGTGTACAACGTCAGTTCTTCCGGTGCGGTTTTCATAAACTCACGATGAAACTGAATGACCTCTTTGGCATGGTCCCTTCGATGAATAATCATGCCTCCTAACACAGTATTAACCCTGTGCATTCGAAACTTCATAGATGTCACGATTCCAAAGTTTCCACCGCCGCCACGAATGCCCCAAAACAAGTCAGAATTCTCATCTACACTGGCTTTCAAAAGAACTCCTTCGGCACTTACAACCTCTGCTCCAATAAGATTGTCACAGCTTAACCCATGCTTCCGGACTAGCCAGCCAACACCGCCACCTAATGTGAGGCCAGCCACACCGGTAGCGGAAATAACTCCACCTGTAGTAGCTAAACCGTGTCTTTGCGCTGCTGCATCAAAATCGCCCCAGGTAGCTCCAGTTTCTACAACCGCAATCTGATCCTCAGAATCCACCTTGACGGATTTCATAAGTGAAAGGTCGATCATGATACCGCCCTCACACACTGCATTACCCGTAATATTATGCCCGCCCCCTCTAACTGATAACAACAAGTTATGCTCCCGGGCGAAGTTTACACTGTGGATAACATCCTGTGCATTTTTGCAACGTGCAATCAGAGCGGGGTGCCTATCAATCATGCCGTTCCAAATCTTCCGAGTCTCATGGTACCCCTGGTCAGCAGGAAGAAGCAAGTCTCCAACTAACCCTTGGCTGAAATCATGTACCAGTTGATGGTTGACTTTGCCGCCTGAAATGATGGTATTAGTTTCCATGATTTTAGCTTTTAATAATTTCGAGAATAACTTTAGAGAAGCCGAGTACTGGATTAATGTTTTAGACCTGGTGGAGGCAGGTCGACTTATTCTTCGGTTTTGTAGTCACGCTAAGCCACAGCACATGTCTTCAGCTGCAGTTCTCAATTTTCAAGCAGCACCACTTAATTTTCACGGGCTTTTCTTTTCATTACTCGCAGGTGTCATTCACTAAAATTTCGAGTGACTGTTTAAGCATTTTAACGCTGGAAACACTGTGTCCCGATCGATATATTAACAAGGTAGTTAAGGTACTCATTAGATACGGCAATGTCAAATTGCTATTAATCTACTTATCTTCTTGTATACTGTTGTTTCGTCGTCGGGTATGGATTTCCTTTCTCTATTAACCACATGGTGCATGAAGTGTTCTAAAACTTACTATTAGCTATCGGGTAATCAATGTGGTTTAGTTAAGCAATGTTTTTTGGACCAAGCCCTAGATTTCAATTGGAGATCGTTGCGCCGTGCCCCGGATTTATTGTTGGGTGGCACTCCCGTCCGAACGGCTTCAGCTGGGAGGCTTGTACTGTTTACCATTACTGGGCAAGTTGAGCCAGCAAGGGGCTTAACTAAACGACATCAATCGGGCAACGTCTCAACTTCGAGATGATTACCTGTAAGAAAATCCGCCTCAGAAATTTCCAGCAGACTGGCAAACATTTGGCGATTGAGCCGTCATTTCGACTTGTGAAAAAATCTAAGTTGAAAACTCGGACAAACCTAATAAGAACAACCAGAGATCAGGGGGTGGTATTCATAAAAGCTGACGAGCTTCAATCCTCCAAGGAACCTCTTTTGCTCAGACGAATTTAAATACGCCAGCCTTCACACAAACTGGAATACAGCAACAGCAACGAGTACTTTTAACCTTAGCATTATTTCAATACCCGAGGTAATAATAATCCATAGAACAACAGTGGCAAATAAGTACAACCGTTATCCGGGATATTTATGATTTAGTATTTCTAATCTTGTCCGCTCCATACGCTCCAATCATTATACAGGTGGCGTTCGTATTCGTGTTTACAATTTCAGGCATGATTGACGCATCTGCTATTCTTAACCCATCGACTCCGTATACCCTTAAGTCTGGCTCCACAACAGACATCTCGTCTATGCCCATTTTACACGTCCCAACCGGATGAAACATGGTACTGGCTGTGCTTCGGATACGTTCGATCATTTGCTGCTCCGATTTCAGTTCAGGCCCGCTATCGCTTCTTAACCTTAGAAAAGCTAACGTACCTGCCAATTCCGTTGTCAATTTATAACCTTCAATTAATGTCCTTAGATCTTCCTCGTTTTGAAGGTAATTGGCTCTGATAAGAGGAGGTTGCAAAGGATTGGTTGATTGTAAGGAAATAGCGCCTCTGCTTTTAGGCTTGGCTACAATCGGAATAAACATGAAAGAAGATGTGTTGTTGCTACCGGGCCACTGGTGAAACAAAAATTGGAGATCGGGTGCGAGGTGACGCGGCGCTTTACTTGTATAAACAAATAAACCGGACCACTCTGGATCAGTATTATTGACCTGCGCCAATTTAGAACGGTAAGAAATAGAACTTTGGACGTGGTCTTGTAAATTTTGCCCTACGCCCGGAAGGTCTACTTTTACCTTAATTCTCAAAGAACGTAAATGGTCCACAGGACCAATACCGGAGAGCATAAGTAACTTTGGTGTATCAACTGCACCGGTACAGATAATTACTTCTCTTTGTGTGTTCACCTCACTTAGCTTTCCATCCAGCAGGTACTCAACTCCCGTAACCCGTTTTCTGGAGAATAAAAGACGTGTGACCTGTGCAGATGTGATTATTACCAGGTTCGGCCGGGAAACAACTGGTTTTAGAAAAGCAGTGGCAGCACTTTGCCGTTTCCCATCTTTTACCGTCAGAGGGCAAAGTCCTGCTCCATTTTCCTGCTGTAGGCCGTTCAGGTCCCAATTTGGACCATTATACCCAAGTTCCATAGCTGCCTGAACAAACGGGGTGCAAGGTCCCTCCGGACAAGTTTTTCTTGAAATGTGTAATGGTCCATCTTTACCGTAAGAATTGGAGTTTGTATAGGGATAGTTTTCTAATTGAGTAAAGTATGGAAATACCTCTTTATGAGTCCAGCCTTTATTGCCTAAAGCAGCCCAACGGTCATAATCACTGAAATGCCCTCTCAGGTAAATCATCGCATTGATGGCACTGCTTCCTCCGAGCACTTTGCCACGTGGCCAATCAATCTTACGATTGTTCAGAAATGGTTCCTCTTGAGTTGCATACTGCCAGTCTACTTCCGTGCCCTTAAGTGATAGCCATTGGCCCGGTTGGTGAATTTCAGGTTTTGTATCACGTGCACCAGCTTCTAAAAGCAAAACTTTTACGGAAGGGTCTTCAGTTAATTTGTTCGCTATCACACACCCACTTGAACCTGCCCCGATAATGATGTAATCATAGTTGTTCTTTTTATTGCTGTCTGCCTCAACGCCGGCATAAGAAGAAATGGCATATCCAATGCTAAGTATCGAGCCGGTTTTAATAAAGTCGCGGCGGGTGCTAATTTTTGGATTGAAGAAGTTTGACGTAGGCATAGCACAAGTATTAGTCCAGAAGAAACTGGTTTCCGCTTTATTATCAAGAACACTGGATAAAGCAGAATTGGAGGCATTTCCCTTTCCGTTTACATAGAATTACAAACCACGCTATGAATATCCGCGTCTCTGTTGATATAACAATTTACTGCTAAACTTCACTGGTAGCTGTTTCTTTTGGCCGAAGCTTAGGTGGGCGAATATTATAGGGGTAACAGCTTTCAGTTTGTCTTTTTCACCGCCGCTGCAAAGTTGGTGCAATTGTCTTCATCTAGTTTTCCGGTAGCTTTTCCAAGACCAGTTTCATAGAACGTCCGTCATCTATTTTGGTGAGATGAAGCAGTTGTTCCTTTATATAGAACTTCATCTTTTCGATAACCTTCACACCATTCCTAACGACATTTGCAGTAATGAGACTATCCCTATCACTGACAATGTATGTTCCTACACCATCTTGCTTAGTGTCGTGCAATAATTCATAATGTCCATCTTTTCCAAATATGAATATACCGTCGCCAGCCATACCTAAAAGCAGTGCTATAAGCTCCTTTGCCTGCGCTTTATCCATAGGTGAACTAAACACCGGCGACAACGAAACAGAGTCTTTTTTAAAATTGTAGTACATCTCTTCATCGGCAATGGATACAATTTTCCACCTCCCATGTATAGAACGACCCTGTTGAGCATCAACAATTATCGAAAATAAACTCAACAGGAGAACAAAGAGTATACGCATCATTTTGTTTATGCATTTTGGTGGGACACCCGGAAGAACTAAACTACAAAAATGATTTTATAAACCAAATACCGGCTGCCAACTACTTTGGCGCAAAAAATCTAATTAAGCCATCTTGTAATCGGGGCATTGCTGGCCAAATCCTAATTTATTAAATCACCAGCGCCTTCATTTCGGTGTGATGAAATCAGGCGTGCTAAGGGCTTTCAACTTGCGATGATTTTTTAGAAGAATTGAAAAGATGTTTAGCATATATACGGTGCAAACTGGCGATATTCATACCTAATTAAAGACAATTTTTATTTTAAACAATAAAAATGAAGTAAGTCCTAATAAATTGAATCGGCGGTGAGAGGCATGTAAAATCAGTGAATTTCCAGCCATTTTCAAATCGGCTAAGCTGCTTAATAATATATTATGCCGAGATGTATAAATTGGGAAATGTTCAAAATGACTGGTCATAAAACATGTTACCTAGTTTACTGTCATAGCTGCTAACGTAACATTAAAATGAGTGAAGACTAACAATAGCATTCCACATCTGGCCCGAATTGCAATTAAAATAAGATCGCATAAATATGCTATTGTTTCATGGTTTAAATAAAGCGAAATTTACTACCTGTTTAATGCTGATCATTTATTCATACTCCGGATCATTTTGCATATATCCAGTTTCGCTAAAAAGGAGCATTCTCTCCAGAATCTAAGATTGTAGGTAGTCAATCTATAAGAAGATAATGTCCGTTGGGCAGAGATTACTCATTACCAGGCAAGCTATCCTTGCTATAGTTGTTTACAATAAAATTGCTAGCCATGAAAGTATTGATCAACAAACAACCATCAAGAGATCAGCATTTTGAAAGGTGTATCGTCATCCTTTTAAATGTTAACTCACCTCCTGCTTTTACCGTCGTTTATTAAATTATGAAGGCTTTATTAAATTTTCTTTTGAAAATGCATAATGAGCTTTTCAACCCTATTCGTAAATAACCCTTTAGAATAATTTTACTGTTTTGGATTAAACATTATTGCTATAGCAAAACGCTTGCAAGAAACATGCAAACTCCTTTGATTGCAAAAACGCTAAATCATACAGTTTGAGTAGTCATTAATATTTTACGCTAAAGCAGTTGAATAAATTATAGCGTTATAAACAACCTTAAAAAATCCCTTATGAAACAAATTATTTTTATTGGTGCAATTGCCCTCGCAGGCTTGTTCCATGTTAGCACTCCAACCGCTCAAAACATCCATTTTGTAGGCACCCCGACTATCAACGACCTCGGAACCCAACTTGAGTTTTGTGGCAAGCTTGCCGGACTCGGAAATAACGCACTGGTCACAGTGACGCTGAGTACAACGGCTGAAACAACTTCAATCTGCACAAATCCGGGCGGCAAAGTGGCACCCGGGCAAACAAAGACTGAAACTGTAGTAACTAGTGGAACATTCGAGTCTGACAAGAACGGCAGTGTTACGTTCTGCTTAACAACAGACACTCCAACCCCTGGAAAATGCCCGAATGCCAGGTGGACCGGTACTGTGACAGACGTGACGTTTAGCAATACAAGCATCTCCGTCAATGGACAGGTGATCGATTAGTTTTCATAGTCATCCCGTACATTTTTAAAGCTGGGCGATGGTTTAGGGAGTACCCTGACCCATCGCCTACTTAGTTTAATCAGGAAATCCAAATACTAAACCCTTTTGGAAGGAAAGTTTTTAATACTGGTAACTACATTGCTCAATCTTAGTTTTGCAAGAAATATCCAGGGAAATTGAGGAACCTTAACTGGTAGCACTACTGAGCTGTTTTTCATTTCTCACCTCTTAACCGCAGGTTACCTCTGTGCTCATTACCAACCCCTTATCTGTAAAGTGCCCTAAAATAAAATAAGGATTACAGCGACTGTAATCCTTATTATGTGATCCGGATTGGATTCGAACCAATGACCCACAGCTTAGAAGGCTGTTGCTCTATCCAACTGAGCTACCAGACCAGTAATATAAAGTTAATCGAAACATGCAAAAAGCTTCGCAGTACTGACCTGCCGGTACAAAACCCGCATCGGCTGATCCAACATTAACTTTCAAACGGTGGCAAAAGTAATTTTTAATTAGTTTGCATCCAAACGAAATACACCTGTATGGATGTAAGAATTGAACCCGGATGGAAGGACCTCTTAAAAAACGAGTTCTCAAAACCCTACTTCCAGCAGGCTACCACCTTTATAAAAATGGAAAAGGCCCAGGGCAAAACCATTTATCCACCTGGTGGACTCATCTTTAACGCTTTCGAAAATACCCCGGTCGACATACTTAAGGTCGTACTCCTCGGCCAGGATCCTTACCACGGTCCCGGCCAGGCACATGGACTTAGCTTTTCCGTACCGGATGGTGTTAACCCCCCACCCTCTTTGGTGAATATTTTCAAAGAATTAAATACCGACATCGGTATGCCCATACCCAAGACCGGCAACCTGACGTCCTGGGCAAAACAAGGTGTTTTGCTGCTGAACTCGGTACTTACCGTACGCGCCAACGAAGCCGGAAGCCACGCCAAAAGTGGTTGGATGGAATTTACTGATGCCGTGATCCGGAAAATTTCCGACGAAAAAGAAGGGATCGTTTTCCTGCTCTGGGGCAAATTCGCCCAGGAAAAACAGGTGCTGATCGACGAAACCAAACACCACGTGCTGAAGGCCGCACACCCATCGCCCTTTAGCGCCGACAAAGGCTTCTTTGGCTGCAAACATTTTAGCAAGACAAACGAGCTACTTATGAAGGATGGTCGCGATCCGATTAACTGGAGCCTCTCGTAACCCAGGTTGTATGCGGTTGGTCTCTTCTGTATTTGATCGGCCGCGTAAAGGTTTGCCGTACAAGTGTGCGACGCAAGAATTTTGAGCAGCGTTCTGCCGCCGGGTTCATAAAAAAATTTCACCCCTCCAACCAGCTGAGCTTAATGACAACGGGAAAAAAGATACTGGGAATACTGTTTGCCACATGGGCACTGATCGTATTTGTGATTACCCTGCTCGTAATCGTTATTCCCATTTGCCTGACTTTTTTGATTAAGGAACCGCTCGGAACGGAGATCTTCCGGCAGATTTCGAAAGGATGGATGATCGTTTGGTTGAACCTGGTGGGTTGCCCCTTACGCATTAAGGGGAAAGCACAATTCAAAAAGGGCGAAACCTATATTGTTACCTGTAACCATAACTCGTTTATGGACGTACCGGTCACGACACCCTTTATACCGGGTCCCAATAAAACGATCGCTAAAAGGTCAATCTCAAAGGTTCCGCTTTTTGGCTGGATCTATACCCGCGGCGCCGTGCTGGTTGACCGCGACAGCGATGAAAGCAGGCGTAAAAGCTACGAGGATATGAAAAAAACCCTTGCTGACGGACTTCATATGACGGTATACCCGGAAGGCACCCGTAACAAAACCGCTGATCCGCTGAAATCTTTTTACGACGGTGCCTTCAAACTCGCGCTCGACACCAACAAGGAGATCATCCCTACCCTGCTCTTTAATACCCGGACCGTAATGCCACAGGGCCATGGCTTTTACTTTTGGCCGCACCGGCTGGAGATGCACTTTCTACCAGCGGTAGATCCGGCCCAATTTGATACTGCCCGCGATTTGAAGGAGCACGTTTTCCGCATTATGTGGGACTACTACTCGGCTAATGTAAAAAGTCAAAATTAAGGAGTAAGAAGCACCACTGCATGCGTTTAGGTGACGATACGTGGGGCTCGGAGATTCGCAGGTGACAACACCTGCGGGGGCAGCGCGAGAAGCAGGTGACAACACCTGCGGGGGCAATGAAAGTCGCAGGTGACAACACCTGCGCGGGCGGAGGAGTTCTAACGTGACAAAACCTGCGGAGGCAATGAAAGTCGCAGGTGACAAAACCTGCGGGGGCAAATACCTGGGGCTCGGGAAATTCGCAGGTGACAACACCTGCGGGAGCAGCGCGAGAAGCAGGTGACAACACCTGCTGGGCAAATGGATCCCTCCAATCCCCGGCATCCGTGTGCCACAATAATCTACATCGAAGAAAAGGTTCTTGCCCTGTTGATCTTCAGGTCGCGGAGAATACCAGATTTTGGATTGATGGATACATTGAAAGAACGATAAAGACCGATCGGGGTAAGGTTGATCGACATCTGCCAGCAGTGCATTTCACGCGAAATAAACATGGTCAAAGTCTGTATCGAACTTGTGCGGAAATCATAATAGGTACTGCCACCCATCTTCCACCTTGGCGTTAAACTGAAATCACCATTGACACTGATGTTGGAATTAATTTCAGTTGTAAAGCGGCTGAAGTCGACCGACAAGAGCCGGTTGAAGTTTAAAGAATACGACAAGGATACGGACCACGGTATATTGAAATCGGTATATTCAGCAGGATTGCTGCGCACATAATCCAGTTGCCGTTGCTGCTCATCAGGAGTCATGAACTGGTCCTGTGGCAGGCGTTGCTCATCGGTACGGCCGTCTTTGCTTTTGCTCCTGAACTGGGTAGACATCGCGATACTGCCGCCAGTGATCCTTCCGGGTCTGAACCGGCCGCTGTTCCAAAGAAGTTCCTTGCTGCGGAAGCCCTGCGCCGTGGTTCCGTATGGATCCAATACCGCGTTTGCCGTGATGTTGATCTTTTCAAACAGGTTGCTTCGCAGGTATAAGCTAAACGGCGAAAGTTGAAAGCTATCGGCCATTAAGTTGTAGGCACTGCTAAAGCCAAAACCGTCGATCAACCTGACCTTACGACTGGCACCCGCCGCAGTGTCTTTAGTGTCACGCACCTTCATTTCTAGCGTATTGTCGATACCAAACGATACACCACCAAAAATACGTTCGCCCGTGCTGATGGCACCCGTGATATCAGAGAAGTACTGGTAGGTGTTCAGGGTGTCGTTTACTTTTACAAGCGAATAATTTCGCCTGTTTAAATCGGGCTTATAGTTTAAGCTCACCGTTGGACGAACCTCGTGCCGGATCGCTTGTACTTTACTGGTTTTTTTAAACTGGTAGGTTCCGAATATGCGGGTGTTGGCCGAAAGGCTAAAGTTCATATCACGCTCCATATAAAATCCACGGGTCGTGCGCAAAGCTCCTGTTTTAGCAGTATCATCATAATACCGCTGAAAAGCCTGGCCATACCAGCGTTCACTGTACGAAACACCTGGAGCCACCTGCACGGGGCCGAGTTGCGGCAGCGATAGCGTGATAGGAATATTGTGTGTTGCACTCCATTGTGCCGTATCGAGTAAACGCTTTAACAGGGGCCTGCCAAAAATGGAGTCTGAACCATAAAAAGAAAATTGGTTCTCCAGGCTACCGGTATATCCAATTCCCAGTTTCTCATACCACTTTGGGGTACCCACCTGCTCTTCTTTTTGAAAAGGGTAAAACGTTACCGCATTAAAGGCCACCGAAGGCAATCGAAGATTGATCAGTCCCGTATTACTGTTTTGATCGTGGTTTGCGCTTAGTGTCAGGTTATATTTTCCGCGCCAGTCTTTGCTATAAGTAATCGATGATGAAAGCTGGTTTTGAAAGTTCTGGTAACTGTTGTTTGGTACCAGCCGGTTAAATTTGGTACTACCTGCATTTACGTTTGCCGAAAAGCTGGATCCCGGCCGCGACTTTGCATCGCGGGTATGGTTCCAGCTGATCTGAAACCCATTCACCGTATTGAACTCTTCCTTCGAACCCAGCCCTGTATTGAGTGAACGTGTTCTTTGCAGCGCAAGATTTAATCCACCCGTGTAACGATAACGCTTCATATACCTTGGAGAAACATTAAGGTTCCACCCGCCATAGCTGTAAATATTGGAACGGACCGTAACATCAAGATTGTCGTTAACCACTTTATAATATCCAAGCCCTTCTATACCTAATCCAAAACTTTCGTTTGAAGCAAACGACGGAGGCAGTACTCCCGAATGCCTGCCCCGGCTCAGCGGGTAAATGCCAAACGGTATACCGATCGGCACAGGCACCCCTTCAAACTCGGGAAACGCAGGACCCGATACAGCAAGCTTCTTGTTTACAATTTTCATCTTCCGCGTGCGAAAGGCAAAGTGCGGGGTATCCAGGTTACACGTAGTAAAGCGACCATGCCAGGCAAACAATTCATCATTGTTGATCTTTTTCACACGCTCTGCAAAAACAAACATCTCGCCTTCCTGCAGGTAACTGCTCTTAGTGAGCCCCTTTTGTGTTTTCAGGTTGTAAACAATCGTATCGCTAAAACTCGTCATACCACCTTGCACAAGCTTTGGTTTATCCATCGGGTTGCCAAGGGTATCCTTGTCGCCATAGGCAAACACCAGTTGTTTTTCCTGTTCAAGTTTAATGGTTGCTGCGGTTAATTCAAGGTCACTATACTTCGTATTGGCTTTGCCGTATAAAATGAATTGCCTTGTGGGAATAATTAGTACACCACTGTCGCTGGCGGCATAAGTTACAGGTGCATCCAGTGTGTCTTTGGAAACCTTAAAATTAAGCGTATCAATCATCCGGATTTTACCGGTATCCCTTCGCGCAGATGTATCAGCCGTGGAGCGGACGCTGGTATCTATACGGGAGGTATCAATTAAACGTCTTGTGGTGTCAACCAAACGGGGGGAAGCAGCGTCTATTGTAGGTTGGGTATTGGTTCGGCCGGTAGTTGTTGTTCGTCGTGCAGGTAAAGTAGCAATAGCATTTTGTTCATCTGGCAATGGATATTTCCCGCGTTCATACCTGGCGTTTAATGAGAACGTTATTATGAAAACATTGAGAATTACCAACCCGGCTGAAAACCAATTTGCCCTAACTTTACAACGATTACTCATAAGTAGTAAAACAAAAATAGAGCTTTAGCGCTTTATGATTTGTGAAGATACCCTTAATAGAACTTGAATATGCCCAAAAAAAACTTAGTCGCAATACTTTGTATTTTATTTATTACTTGTTTAACATCTTTCAACAAACCCACTGATCCTGAGACACAAAAAGCATCAATAAAGCAACAAAAAGAAGCTCTTAAAACAATCATTATCGACGCCGGGCACGGTTACCCCGACGGAGGTGCTCATGGCAAATACAGCAACGAGGCCGACATTACCCTGGCCGTGGCAAACCAGCTCAACGAAAGACTTAAACAGGTACTTCCCGACTGCAAAATCATCATGACGCGTACAACGCCAAACCTGCCCGACGGCAATACCGACAGGAACAAGGCGAACCGTTACCGGGCACAAATGGCAAACGATAATCATGGCGATCTCTTTATTGCCATACACGTAAATTCTTTAAAGGAGCGTTACGAAAGAAGAATTGAAGGTTACCGCCAGGAAACCTATTATGTTTATACCGGCAAAAAAAAGAACCGGAAAAAAGTTGCAAAAACCCGTTCGGTACCAATCTATAAGTCATACAAATTGTCGTGTAATCGCAAGGGTACCGAAACATACATCTGGGCGGTAGGCAAAAACGATCAGAAGAAAAGTTCGGTTGGTTCGAAAGACGACCAGGATGATATGTTTGGCGAGCAGGCCGACTCCAGTTTTTCCTATTTCGATACGCCTGAAGCAAAGATCCTCGCTTCTCTGCGTACAAAACGGTATTTCGACAGAAGCCGTTTGATGGCTTCCTTAGTTGAAGAAGAATTTAAAAAAGAGGGACGCCCGAGTTATGGGGTAAAACAACGTGATCACGCCGGCATCTGGGTACTACAGGCAACCAACATGCCCAGCATACTGGTAGAAACTGGTTTTATTTGTGATCCCGAAGAAGAAGATTATTTAAACAGCGAGAAAGGAGTAAACGAAGTTTCCTACGCCATCATGCGCGCAGTGCTTCGGTACAAATCTGCCATGGATAATTCCCCGCTCCCTCCTGCCGACAGTTCGTTCACCCGGTAATCAATAACCGCGATAATAGAAAAATATGTCAGGTCAACCCAATACTACGAATTCGTTCAGCAGTAGCCGGAAGATTACATTTTTAGTGATCGTTCCGGCGTTATTGATGATGTGTTTCCAGTCAGCTGATCTTTATGGCTCCAAAACGCCGTCGCAGCGTCCACGCTTAAAAAAGATTATTGTCGATGCGGGTCATGGCGGACACGATGGTGGAGCATCCGGCCGGTTCTCTAAAGAAAAAGATGTTTCTCTTGCGGTTTCCCTGAAACTGGCTAAGATGCTCCAGGAGGAACTTCCGGATATAGAGGTTGTGCTCACCCGGACCAGCGATATTTTTCATAGTCCTGTTACAAAGGCCAACATCGCCAACAACAACAAAGGCGACCTATTTATCTCTATACATTGCAATGCCGCCCCACCGGTTCGTCATTCCGAGTTAACCGGCTACCGTACCGAAACCTACTATACCGGCAAAGGCCGAAAAAAGAAAAAGCATACCCGTAAGGTTCCGGTATACCGCACCTGGACGACACCCAGCCAATCTAAAGGAACAGAAACTTACATATGGGGTGCTCACAAAACGGACCTTAAGGAAAAAGCCATGCGCGAAAACGAGGCGCTTTACCTCGATAGTGCCACCGCAAACTTTGTAAAAGACTTCGACCCCAATTCACCCGAAAAGATGATCCTGTATTCGCTGAAGACCCAGCAATACTTTAACCGCAGTGCAAACCTCGCGCTAACCGTTGAAGACGAGTTTAAAAAGGTTGGTCGTATCAGCCGCCAGGCACAACAACGGCAGGTGGGCATATGGGTGTTGCAAGCGGTCGCTATGCCGAGTATCCTGGTAGAAACGGGATTTATTACCAACCCCGAAGAAGAGGCTTACCTGAACAGCGAAGATGGTCAGTTTGAAATTGTTCGTTGTATTGCCCAGGCGGTTAAACGTTATAAGTTTTCGTTGGATAATCAAAAGATCAATCCTGCAAACTCAATAACCACCAGCAGGTGATCTTTCGCCTTTAACCAAGAAAGTATGCACCCCGGTAAAAAGAACAGGCTCCTTTAACGATGTTTTTTTGGTGACGAGCTTTTTTTTCTACCCTCAACATCGTTGTGTCACTCACTTCTACGGCAGTGCTTGCCGCGGCAGGGATAGCTCCTGCTTCACGTATTTATTAGGCCACTCATAGGCCAGTTTAAACCATGAAAATTGAAAGCACATTGCCCCCGTTTCAATCAGTACAAGTGACCGCAAATTACCATGCTCAAAAGCTCGTTGCTCCAGGGGCTCTAAACCGGCACTATTTATCCGTACTTTTGTTCACACCCTGTTGGTGGCTTAGTTTTTTAAGCTACAGTCTTTTACAAAAGTTTTATTCATGAAAATCAATAATGAGACGAAAGTTGGTGCCTTAACGGCCATCGCGATCACTTTACTTATACTCGGATTTAATTTCCTCAAGGGCAAAAGCCTGTTCAAAAGCGGCAACTTCATCTACGCTAAATATAAGGACACCAAAGGATTAATGGTTTCAAACCCGGTTTTCATAAACGGACTGCAGGTTGGTGCAGTTTACGAGCTGGAGGAAGCAAACAAAAACCTCGATACCATTATTGTTGCGATCAAGATGAGTAAGGACCTGAACATACCCAATAATTCGCTTGCAAGCATTAACCAAAATCCATTAGGTGGCAGTTCGGTGGAGATCAGCCTGGGCAACAACAAAACTTACCTTAAATCAGGCGATACCGTTTATACGGTGGATAACCCAGGTTTGCTGGGCGACCTTTCACATAAAGTAACCCCGGTAATTGACCAGGTAAAGGTTACCATTCAAACGCTCGACTCGGTAATGCGTAACATCAACAGCATTTTCGATCCGTACACCAAAAACAATATGCAGAATACGGTGGCGAACTTCAATACCATCACCCGCAGTCTCGTTGCTTCAGCCAATACATTGCAAAAGATCCTGGGTACAGAAGGCGGAATGCTTGCTGCCTCACTTGGTAATGTAAATGCAGTAACTGCCAACCTCGCCAGCAACAACGAGCGAATAACGTCTACCCTTACCAACCTCGAAACTGCCAGTTCCAGTTTTTCAAAAGCCGATATCAAAGGCACACTCGACCAAATGCAAACTGCTGTTGCCACACTTCAGGCAAGCATAGCAAAGATGGATAGCAAAGAGGGAACACTTGGACTTTTGTTAAATGATAAACAAATCTATACGAACCTTGCAAACACTACCCGCAGTCTTAATACCTTGATGGATGATATCCGCATCAACCCAAAACGGTATGTAAGCATCTCTATCTTTGGAGGTAAAGCCAAGGCTCAGCCACTTACTGCTCCGGTAACGGTTATGGATACGGCCATCGTTAAAGCCAATGAAGTACCAAGTACAAATTAAGCGTCTTTTCTTCCTTTTTCTTGCGGCTCTTTCTGCTACTGCTTTGCGTGCACAGGTAACTGTAGCAAATGATAGCACCTCCAAAAAGCTGGAGATTCTCAAGGCTAACCGCTATACCTTTCAGAAACTCGACTCGGTTGGAAACTTTGTTTCCGTTGCAGGAAATGTGGAACTCAGGCAGGATAAAACCTTGTTTTATTGTGATAGCGCGGTCCTCGACCAGGTCAACAATGTTTTCGAGGCATTTGGCAACATCCACATCAACGACGCCGATAGTATACATACCTACTCCCAATATCTCAAGTACTACGGTAAGGATAAGAAAGCTATTCTCAGGCGTAAAGTAAAGCTTACTGACGGAAAGGGAGTGCTTACCACCGACGAGCTTGACTATAATACCCTGACCAAGATTGGCACTTATGTAAAGGGTGGCAAGGTCGTTAATGGCAAAACCGTACTAACCAGCCAGGAAGGCTATTATTATGGCGACACCCGTGATGTAATCTTCAAGAAAAAGGTTGTATTAATTGACCCTGAGTACCGGGTAGTTACCGACACACTCCTTTACAACACCTATACAGAGATTTCCAGGTTCGTGGTGCCAACTAAAATCACCAGCGGCCAGCGAACGGTTACTACCTCCGAAGGCTACTACGACCTAAAAAACAAGAAAGCCGTTTTCGGCAAGCGTCCAAAGATTGAAGACAAGGATTACACATTGATCGCAAATGATATTGCCTTCGACGAAGCATCAGGCTATGGCGAAGCCCAGGGCAATGCGGTATACAATAGCAAGGATACGGCGGGCGCCTATACGATCATTGCAAACAACATGAAATCGAATAATCGAACTGGCGCCATCCTCGCAACCCAGAAGCCGTTGATGATTATCAAACAAGGTACGGACAGCATCTACGTTAGTGCCGACACGCTCTATTCCGGCAAATTGACCGAGCTCCAAAAAACAAGGCAGGTTCCAAATATATTTGTCGACACCGCTACCGTTTCCGATAGCTCACCGGCCCCCGACACTACCCAGGAAATTGGTCTCGTCAAAAGGGCCAACAACATCAAAAAGGCCGACAGCACCGTCGCGCCAAAACCCGCCAGGGCAAAAGGTGACTCAAGTGGCAATCGATTTTTTGAGGCATATTTTAATGTAAAGATCTTTTCCGACAGCATGCAGGCCATCGGCGATAGCATGTTCTATTCGTTCCAGGACTCAGCCTTCAGGCTGTTTAAAAATCCTGTTGTATGGGCGCAGGGCAACCAGGTTACCGGTGATACCATATACCTGTTCACGCGCAACCGCAAGCCAGATCATTTCAGGGTTTATGAGAATGGCCTGGCAGTAAGCAAGATCGATCAGCAATTCTACAACCAGGTTAAGGGCAACTTCATCAACGGTTACTTCAACCAGGGAAACATCAACTTCATGAAAGCCAAAGGAAGCGCTGAAAACATCTACTATGGCGTAGACGACCAGGGTGCATTTTTTGGCGTCAACCGCTCCACCTCCGATGTTATCAATATATACTTCGCCGACAGGAAACCTTCCCGTGTCGTTTTCATCAATAATCTCCAGGGTACGGTAACCCCTATCAAACAATCGAATCCCGAAGAAATGAAACTTCGTGGTTTCAAGTGGCTCGAAGACAGGCGACCTAAATCAAGGTCAGATTTATTTGGAAGCTAAGGGTTAATCCGTACTATTGTAACCGGTTTTACTATTACGTCCCGGGCTTACGCCTGCCTTAAGCTAACACCAGCTTGAACATGCTGTTCTTTGATCCTGTACAAGGTAACATCCTTGCAGGCGCAACGTATTTGCTTTCGCTTTAGTCATAGTTTACAGTCCATCCAACAATTCTTCAAGCCATAAGGTGCCTGCTTTCCAAGCAGCGTAACCACAATCTTTTATGTCTCGAGGTTAACATTTTATTATAATTTTCGCTTTACAAACTTTACGCACATGAGGAAAATCTGGCTTTTGCTTTTCATTGGTGTCATGCTATTGACATCCCTTCTCACTTATGCCCAGGAAAAAACCGTAACGGGAACAATTGTCTCACAGGAAAACGGAACTCCGATGGAAGGTGTTACGGTTGTAAATACCAAAACAACCCGGAGCACGCTTTCAACCAACACCGGGGCTTTTAGCATTCGTGCATCAGCTGGCGATGTACTTCGTTTTAGCTATGTCAGCTTTCAGTCAACCGACGTTAAAGTATCCACTTCAAATGTCATCAGCGTTAAACTCGCCAAAGCCGATCGAGAGCTCGACCAGGTGGTTGTAACCTCACTGGGTATTAAAAAAGCCAGGCGTGAACTTGGCTATGGAGTAACAGAAATTAAAGGAGACGAAGTTGCAGGCACACAAAGAGACAACTTCCTGATGTCACTCGCCGGACGGGTTCCCGGTGCTAACATTACTGCAACCAGCGGTATGCCCGGTTCATCAGTGAGCATTAATTTACGGGGCGTCACATCGCTCACCAGCAACAATAATCCCCTGTTTGTAATCGATGGAGTACCCATCGATAATAAAACGCTTGGCGCAAATGCACTGATCACCCAAACCGAAAACAGGACCATCGACTTTGCTAACCGGATCAGCGACATCAACCCTGACGATATCGAATCAATTACGGTTTTAAAGGGTCCTGAAGCCTCTGCCCTTTATGGCCTCGATGCAGGAAATGGGGTCATCCTCATCACCACGAAAAAAGGTAGAGCAGGCACCGGCCGTTTAAATTACAGCTCAAACTTTACGGTTGAAAAAGTACAGAACCTTCCTCAGCTACAGCGTGTTTACGATCAGGGTTTGAACGGGGTAACAGATAACAATGTGATTACCTACTTTGGTCCGAAATACGCGCCGAATACCCAGTTCTTCGACAACCTGAACAGCTTTTTTCAAACAGGTAAGGCGCAACGCCACAACCTCAGTTTAGAAGGTGGTTCCGATAATACCACATATCGTTTCTCAGGCGCATATGCAACAAGAGACGGAGTGATTCCTACGACTAAATACGACCGTTTGAATCTTGGTCTTAGTGGCACACAAAAAGTTGGCAGGATACTAAACCTGGAAACAAACCTCCAGTACATCAATACAAAAAACAGCAAGGTGTCAAAGGGTAATAATAGCTTCCTGCTTGGATTGATGCAGTGGCCCTCCGATGTTGATGTAACAGATTACCTTACTCCTGGTGGAACCCGCAAGAAGTTTACTACCCTTGGTACAGAGATCGAAAACCCCTTCTTCGACGTAAATAAAAATAAGTTGTACGACGAGAGCAACCGCTTTACCGGGAACTTTAGTCTTACCGCATTTGTTGCTCCCTGGCTAACCTTAACCAGCCGCATCGGGCTTGACAACTATACCACCAGCTACAGCGTTTTGTACCACCCGGAGTCGGTTCGTGGTACCTCCCTTGGTGGTTCACTCGACCAGGCGGCCGACAATACACGGCTGTTTACGGCTACTTATTTTGCAACCGCAAGAAAGACCTTTCTTAAAGATAAGCTGGTAGCGACAGCAAGGATCGGTGGCTCCAATTACGACTACCGCACCAATGTACTCGCAACTCGCGGCATCGGCTTCCTCGATCCAAACTTCAACTCTTTAAACAATACCACCACAACTTCACAGCGGTCAAAAGTTTCTCTTACCAACATCCGCAGGGTTAGTGTACTTGGTGAAGCTACACTTGGTTACGACAACGCAATATTTTATACCTATTCAGCAAGAAACGACTGGTCATCCACCCTGCCGTTTAAAAACAACAGCTTTTTCTACGATGCGCATACGTTGAGTGTCGTATTTACCGAGTTCGATAAAAAGAAGGAAATATTTGGAAACACTTTGAGCTACGGAAAATTGAGGTTTGCTTATTCAGGTGTTGGTAAAGATGCACCTCCCTTTAAAGTAAGCCCGGCTTATGAAGCACAAACAACAACCGGCGGTGGATTTTCTTATGGTTTTACCGGGCCAAACCCGAACCTGATCCCTGAGCACATCACATCATTTGAAGTAGGTACTGAGTTGAGCTTTTTCAAAAGCAGGCTTACCCTCGACGTCGCTTACTATAAAAAAACCAGTATCAACCAGATCCTTCGTGATTTGAGAGGCAGCTATGCTACAGGGTTTATTCTTGCAACCGTAAATGGCGGAGAACTCTACAACAAGGGTGTTGAAGCAACATTATCTGCAATCCCTGTTTCAAACAAAAATTTCAGGTGGAACACTTCAGTGAACTTTAATAAGATCAACAGCAAACTGGTTAGACTTTCAGATCAGATTCCGGAATTTTATGACTCCGATACCTGGCTTTATCGCGACGTTAGAAATGGTGTTCGCGTAGGTGGACCATTAACTACCTTCAGCGGACAAACCTTCCAGGTAAATAATGCCGGCCAGGTGCTGATTAATCCCTCAACTGGTTTGCCTACGGGTGAGTCGCTTTGGAAAATTGTTGGCGACCGAAACCCCGACTTCTTAATGGGCTTCAACAACTCATTTACTTACAAAGACCTTTCCTTAAGCTTCCTGCTCGACCTACGTAAAGGCGGCGACGTGTATAATGCTACTGAGTCTTACATGTACCGCAATGGCTTAAGCCTTAAAACCCTTGATCGTGAAACACCAAGGATCTTTGATGGCGTACTTAGAGATGGGTTGGAAAACACAGCGACACCTACAAAAAACAACATCCAGATCATCCCATACTTCAATAGCGTAAACTTTTACCAGACCGGCGCCGCAGATGAGATGTTTATTGAGCACGACATCAACTGGCTTCGTTTGAGAGATGTTACCCTCAGCTATAATATTTCAAAGAAGCTGCTTGAGAAAACACGTTTCATCAGAACTGGCAGAATCTTCTTTACTGCTACAGACCTGTTTATGATCACCAACTACACCGGTGGCGATCCTGGAGTAAATGGAACCAGTGCAGCGCAAGGTGGAAGCGGTGGCTCTGGCTTTGACTACGGAAACCTTCCTCTTCCCCGGGTGTACAACCTTGGTCTTAACGTATCATTCTAAAAATTGCAATTCGATCATGAGAAAAATACTTTCTATTATATTGGTTTCACTGGCGATGCTGTCAGGCCTGACCAGTTGTAAAAAATACCTTGACGTAAACAACGACCCGAATAATCCTACCCAGGTTGAAGCGGCTCTGCTCCTCACCCCAATCCTCCAGAACTACTCCCAAAGTGTACAGGTTGATAATCGTTACATGGGCCGCTACGTACAGATGTGGCAATACGGATCAACCTCGGGCGACCAATGGGACCAGCATGGATATGTAAGGAATACCGACAGGGGTTCCGCAATGTTTCGGGCCGTTTATTGGAGAGGTGGCTATAACCTGATCAATATGATTAAGGATGCAATAGCAAATGAGAAATGGGACTATGCCGGAGTGGGTTATGCACTTAAGGCATATGGTTACCAAACCATCACCGACATTCATGGTGAGATTATCCTTAACGAGGCTTTTACACCAGGTAAAACTTCGTTCCGCTACGATAAGCAGGAGGATGTTTACATGGCAGTACGCAGGTTTTGCGATACGGCCTTGATGTACTTAAACAAAACTGACGGAAAAGTGTCGACCCAATCACTTGGAAGGGGCGACCAGGTCTATAAAGGCGACCGCACAAAATGGATCAAGTTTGTATACGCTGTACTTGCAAGAAACTATAATCACCTGAGCAAGAAATCTGCACTCTATAAGCCTGACTCCGTAATCTACTTTGCCGACAGGGCTTTTGCAAGTAATGCAGATGATGCAATGACGCCCTCTGAAGGTGCTTCTGGTGCAGATGCAAGTCCATTTGGACAATCACGTGCAACGATCGCCAGCGAAGAAGCTTTTTCCGCAATGGGCCAAAGCAGGTATGCCATCGCACTTATGGACAGCACCCTGTTTGGTGGTGTAAAAGTTACTGATCCGAGATTACCATTGATGTTGTATCCAAGTACCGACGGTGTTTATCGCGGACTTAACCCGGCCAGGGGTGTTACTGAAATCACCGTTGTTGCGCAACGTGTTCCGAATATGTATGGTTTGGTTATGGGAACCCTGCCAACACTTACCCAGCCTGGAAAGTACCTTTGGAGAAATGACGCCCCTGTTCCAATGATGACCTATGCAGAAATGCAGTTTATTATTGCTGAAGCTGCTTTTAGAAGCAACCAGCCTCAACTTGCATACGAAGCTTATAAGAAAGGCATATCCGCCAGCCTTGACTTTGTAGGCACAATACCCGGATACTCAAAAACGGGGTATACACCAGGAAGCGGTACTTCATTGATTACAGCAGCCCAAAAAACAGCCTACACAACAAATCCCGCAATTGTTCCCGCCTCCGCTGCTGAACTCACGTTGAGTAAGATCATGATGCAGAAATGGATCGCATTGTACGGCTGGGGAGCACATGAAGTATGGGTTGATATGAGAAGAAACGATTACGATCCTGCGATTTACAATGGCTTTAATGTACCCAACCCGCTGTTTACCGACAACAATACAAAAGTGGTACAAAGGCTGCGTCCACGATACAATTCTGAATACATCTGGAACATCGAGGCTTTAACGGAAATCGGCGGAATGAATGCCGACTTTCATACGCTCCCCGTTTGGTTCGCATTGCCTTAATCACTTAAACAATAACATAATGAGAATATTAATAGCTGCAATAATAATTACACTTGCTTTCACTGCCTGCGAAAAAGGTGATGGTTACGTGGATCCGTCGCTGCCCTCGGTAGGCGCAAAGGTTAAGTTTATCAACACTTCATTTAATGCACCGGGTGTTATCTTCTACGGCAAGGATACGACCTTTAAATTTTCGGCGGCCCTGGTTGCAACAGGTGGCATATTACAGGGAACTGCAGTAGGTTCCACCTACCCTTCTAACGATTATGCGGTTCTTCAGCCCTACGACGATGTTTTAAAAGTAAGGGTACCAACAAACGCTACGGTTTCTCCGGGAGCAACCATCGATGTTGGCAGGTTGAGTGTAACCGAAGGCAGGAACTACTCAGTTTTCCTGGTAGACTCTTTCCCGGTGCTTAGCACTGTAGTCGTAAATGACAGCCTGGTTAATTTCAACCAGATCGCCGACTCAAGTTTTAGAGCACGGTTTGTAAACCTGGTCTACGGTATTCCCGCCGGGCTTTCAGTCGACGTTTACTCGAAAAACCAAAATGCAATCATCTTCAGCAATGTTCCGTACAAAGGATCAACGGGATTCAGGGAGATGAAGGTATACTCCACCCAGGACGAAATTGAACTACGTTTAGCAGGAACCCCGATCGTTTTGGCAAAATTGCTTCAGACACCCGTTCAAAAAAGAACATATACCTGGTTTGCCCGGGGAAGGTTTGGATCAACTGTTACAACAACCGCCCCGCTGATAACCTTTTATACCAACCAGTAAGCCGCAAATTACCTGCTTAGGCCTAGAACAAGGCACGGCAACCCGGTATCACCAAAATATCTTTAAGAAAGAGCCGCCTAAAAAGGTGGCTCTTTTTTTTGTTGTACTCTGCCAAGCTGTCACATACCATCAATTTTGCTTATTTTTGCGCTCCAAAATCTGGTTTGATGGAAATAGCGGAAATAAGTTCAAAGGTGCACAATGAAGCGCGGCAGGGAGAGGTATTAGCACCTGCAATTCAGGAGGAGAAGCTTTACCGGAAGAAATTTATGATCGAGAGTTATGGCTGCGCCATGAACTTTGCTGATAGTGAAATAGTTGCTTCAATTCTCAATAAAGAAGGTTATGGCGCCACCAAAATTCTTGAAGAGGCCGATATCGTTCTGTTAAATACCTGTTCGATAAGGGAGAAGGCAGAACAAACCATTCGCAAACGCCTTACAGAATTTAAAAAAGCCAAACTTGCCAAACGGAGTATGCTGGTGGGCGTATTGGGTTGTATGGCCGAACGCCTGAAAGGCAAGTTGCTCGAAGAAGAAAAATTGGTGGATCTTGTAATTGGTCCCGACGCCTATCGAACACTACCCTTACTTATCGAAGAAGCGGAAACCGGCCAAAAAGCCGTAAACGTGCTGCTCAGCCGCGACGAAACATATGCGGATATTGCCCCGGTCAGGTTAGATAGCAATGGCATAACAGCTTTTGTAAGCATTATGCGCGGGTGTAACAACATGTGCAGTTTTTGTGTCGTTCCATTTACACGTGGCCGCGAACGAAGCAGGGATGCTGCTTCAATTGTGCACGAATGCACCGAACTATTCAACCAGGGATATCGCGAGGTTACCCTGCTCGGCCAAAACGTTGACAGCTACTTCTGGACTGCCCTGTCCAATGAACCCGCCGCAGACAAACTTTCCGAGGTCACTTTTGCAGGCCTGCTCGAAAAGGTCGCCCTGATCAGTCCCCTACTAAGGGTAAGATTTAGCACATCTCACCCGAAAGATATTACTGACGAGGTTTTGTTTACCATGGCCAGGTATGAAAACATCTGCAAGTACATTCACCTACCGGTACAAAGCGGAAGCACCCGTGTTTTACAACTCATGAACCGCACCTATACACGAGAGTGGTATATGGCTAAAGTAAACCGCATCCGCGAGATCCTTCCCGATTGCAGCATCAGCAGCGACGTAATTGCCGGCTTTTGCACGGAAACGGAAGAAGACCACCAGGATACCCTTAGCATACTGCAGTTCAGCGGTTACGATATGAGCTATATGTTCTTCTACAGCGAACGGCCCGGAACGCTTGCAGCACGCAGGTACCTCGACGACGTGCCGCTGGATGTCAAAAAAAGACGGCTTGATGAAATCGTAAAGCTGCAAAACAGGCTCTCTATGGAAAGCAATATCCGCGATATTGGGAGAACCTTTAAAGTTCTGATCGAAGGCAACTCCAGGAAAAGTGAAAGCGATTGGTCCGGGCGTAGTAGTCAAAACAAAGTGGTTGTTTTTCCCAAAAACGATCGTCCGCTTACCAAAGGCAATTACGTTACGGTAAAAGTGAAGAAAGTTACCGGCGCAACACTGATTGGCGAGATCACCAGTGTGGTAGAAGAATCAATTTAGGAATTGGAAAAAGAAGAATTGAATGGAAATACAATCAATAAAAAACAGGTTCGGGATCATTGGAAACAGCGCCGCCCTTAACCATGCACTAAATGTAGCGGTCCAGGTAGCCAACACCGACCTGAGTGTTCTTATCGTGGGTGAAAGTGGGGTTGGTAAAGAGGTTTTTTCACAGATCATTCATGCACTCTCAGCACGCAAACACAATCCTTTTATAGCCGTTAACTGCGGCGCAATTCCCGAAGGAACAATCGACTCCGAGCTTTTTGGCCACGAAAAAGGTTCCTTCACCGGTGCGGTAGATAGCCGTAAAGGTTACTTCGAAACAGTAAGTGGTGGAACAATCTTTCTGGATGAAATTGGAGAAATGCCTTTAGGCACCCAGGCCAGGCTTTTGCGCGTACTGGAAACGGGAGAGTTTATCAGGGTGGGTTCCTCCAAAGTACAAAAAACCGATGTTCGGGTAATCGCTGCAACAAACCGGGAGTTACTGGAGTTTACGCAGAACGGTAAATTCAGGGAGGACCTTTATTACCGTTTAAGCACGGTTCCAATCCGGGTGCCACCCCTTCGCGACCGTCCCGAAGATATTCCTATTCTTTTCAGGAAATTCGTAGTTGACTTCGCTGAAAGGTATAAAACCACACCTGTTCAACTGGATGAAGACTCAAGAAACCTGCTGGTATCTTACCCCTGGAAAGGAAATGTTCGCGAGCTGAAAAACATTGCCGAACAAATTTCTGTGCTCAGTACCGAAAAGCACATTGGCACCGAGCAACTCAGGCGTTTTCTGCCCGAGACCAACCAAAACCGGCTTCCTGTGCTTGCGCATGCGGGAACCCCGACAGGTGGCTCAAATGAATTCGCAAATGAACGCGAGATCCTCTACAAGCTCTTTTTCGACATGAAGAAAGACGTAACGGAACTCAAAAAAATGTTTGTCGAAATATTGCAGAACCCTTCGTCTACCACATCCGCTGCCGCTTTTGCCAGGGAAAGCCTGCTAAACGACTATGGCGCCACAAATGGCGAACACGCTGCTCCTCCCACACCCGCACTGGCGCATCCAACTGTTGTCAATAATCAACCCGTCATCTATCACCATGATGATATCCACCATCATGAAGAAGTTGAAGAGTCGCTGAACATCATGGACAAGGAGAAAGAACTCATCATTAAAGCTTTGAAAAAACATAAGGGCAAACGAAAAGACGCCTCTTCAGACCTGGGAATCAGTGAAAGAACCTTGTACCGTAAATTGAAGGAGTACGACATAGATGAATAAGCCTGGTTTTCGGGTGTACATTGCTTTTACATACAGGATACATTGCGGAAGCACGCACCGCTGAAGATTTCGCGTTGGCTCCTCTTGCGGTTGCAAACCTGCTGCTTCCTAAAAATGATATAATACTTGCAAACCGTTCGCGATTACCACGATAATGCCGCAACTTTGATCTCCATGAAGTCATACAGAAGCTTTGTTTTGGTAGCCACCTGCCTGTGTATTGTCCTCGGCTCATGCCGGGTTTATTCTTTTAAAGACGTAACGATACCCCCGGAAGTTAAGACCATCAAGATCGGCTTTATTGAAAACAAGGCGCGGTATGTTAACCCGCAGCTGAGCCCAAGGCTGACGGATCGTTTACAGCAAAAAATTGTAAACCAAACCCGGCTCACCCGAACCAACAGCGACGACGCCCACTACCAGATCAGCGGATACGTGTCAGACTATTCTGTTTCTACTGCCGGTATATCCAATCAACAATCTGCCACAAACCGGCTTACCGTTGGTGTTCACCTCGTATTTAGAAATACTCTAACCAACAAAACGGAAGAATTCGACCTTTCCCGAAACTTCGACTTCAACGCAAACCTCTCACTTACCCAGGCCGAAGCATCACTGAACGAAGAAATTATAAAGAACGTCACCGACGAAATATTCAACCGCATCTTCTCCAATTGGTAAGCGAAGTCGTATTTTCACGCCATGAACCTATCCCTTCAAAAGGCCTTACATCTTGTTACCCAACAACAGGATATTAATAAGGTAACTGCAGAGGATCTTCAACAACTCTCCCGGGAATACCCTTACTTCTCACTACCACACCTGCTGCTTTGCCGTAAACTCAAAGAAAGCTCCGAAGAGGGATTTTTACAACAGGCCCGCAAGACCGCGGTGTATATCAACGACCCTTTTTGGCTGCACTATCAACTGTATTCCGTGGAGGCTGCCGATGAGCTTAGCAGCCCGGAGTTCACTGAAGAACCAGTGCAGCATCCTGCCCAGCAAGCATCACCAGCAAATGCAGGATTGGCTGAGGAAACTGATGTCGCCACTCTAACCGAAGCACCTTCGTTTATCAGCGAACCCGCTTTAGTCCATTCCGAAGAACCATCACCAGCAAATACCGGATTGATAAATCAGCCTGGTCCCGCTTTGGAGGATGAGGATCAGCAAATTCCTGATGAACTTCATCCCGAACCAGAGGTGATACAGGAGGAAATTGCAAGTGGTGAAACAATACCCTACTCCGACCAGCCGGATACTACAGCACCAGGAGAAGAAGCTGCTGGCAGCCTGGCTGCTGCTGATGAAATCAGTGCAGAGGTCCCAAAACCCGTAAGTGTTTCAGAAGAGGAGCTTGCGGCTGATGAACAATTGCTGCTTGAAATCACCCACCACGAAGAACCCGCAACCCTTCCGGCCGAATCAGATGAGAACAGGGGAGCCAAGGCCCCCGCTGAACCCGACCTTGAACGCCAGGTTGCTGCAGGTCTCGAGGGGCATACAACGTTTTCAAAAGACATTGAAGCAAGAACAAAAGCCCTCATCAACCCACACCAGGCGGCAAACGACGGCGGTATTCCCTTTGAACCTTACCATACGATCGACTACTTTGCTTCCCAGGGAATACAGCTCGTGCTCGACGCCAACCCCGACGACAAACTGGGTAAACAATTAAAAAAGTTTACACAGTGGTTGAAACATATGAAACGGCTCGGTCCCGAAGATGCACTTGAAACCGTAAAAGACAACCACCTCGAAACAACCATTCAGAAGATTGCTGACACGTCCAATACCCCCCGCGATGTCGTAACTGAAACCATGGCACAGGTACTCGTTAAACAAGGCAAAACCGAGCAGGCGCTACAGCTCTACGACAAATTAAGTTTTTTAAATCCTGACAAAAGCGCTTACTTTGCCGCCAAAATACAAACACTTAAAGGTTCCTGAGATGACAATTCTTTTCCTGATTCTGATCGTTCTTTGTGCTGCCGTACTCGGCTTTATCATACTGGTTCAAAATCCAAAAGGTGGTGGCTTATCCGGCAACGTTGCTGGTCTCAGCAACCAGTTTATGGGTGTTAAACAAACAACGGACGTACTTGAAAAAGGGACCTGGATTTTTGCTAGTGTAATTGCTGTATTATGCCTCGTATCATCACTTTTCCTGCAAGGCGACGCTGATGATAACGCGAATCCACTTAATAAAATCAACACCAGCCAGGGAACAACAGCTCCACGTCCCGCTGCTCCGGCCTCGGGTACTCCTGCACCTGCGCCTGTACGTTAGGCTCAAAGGTTGATATAACTTAACTTACCGACCCTGTCTTTAATAGCGACAGGGTTTTTTTATTTATTTTGAGCTTTGTATATGAAAAAGATCATCCTGGTACTGTTACTCTTAATCATCATCGGGGCTGGCATTTTTGCGTGGTTCATACTTGGTAGTGGTACTGCTTTTAGCGAGAAAAACCGGTACCTGTATATCGGCACCGGGAAAGCTACCAAAGATGCGGTCATGGATAGTTTACGCACCAACAACTTGTTGAGCAGTCCCGGCATGTTCGAGTGGGTCGCCAACCGGCTCAAAGTTTGGGACAAGGTTAAGCCCGGCCGCTTCGAAATTAAGAAGGGACAAAGCGTGCTTGGCATTGCACGCATGATTCGCAACAACCAGCAATCACCCGTAAACTTTACCATTCTTAAGCTTAGGGTTAAGGAGGACCTTGCAAAACTGATTGACAGGTACTTCGAAACCGATTCTACCAGGGTGATGAGCTTCCTGAATAACCCGGATAGTCTTGCTCGCCTGGATGTAGACAGCAATACGCTTATGACCATCGTTATCCCAAACACCTATACCCTTTTGTGGACAACCCCCGTAAACAAGATACTCGGTCGGCTTAAAACCGAACAGCAAGCTTTCTGGAAGAAAAATGGACGCCGCGAGAAAGCCGAACAACAGGGTCTTACCCCATTACAGGTTTATACCATTGCCTCCATAGTAGAAGAAGAAACCAACAAAAACGACGAAAAAGGAAACATTGCCAGCGTATACATCAACCGGCTGGATAAGGGTATGCCGCTTGGCGCCGACCCAACAGTCAAATTTGCCCTGAAAGACTTCGCCCTGAAACGAATTTATCACAAGCACCTTGATGTAGCCTCACCCTATAATACTTATCGCAATACCGGCCTGCCTCCCGGCCCGATTTGCACCCCTTCGCCAAAAACAATCGACGAAGTACTCAAGGCGCCAAAAACAGACTACCTCTTTTTTGTAGCCAGAAGCGACTTCTCAGGCTATCACACCTTTGCAAGCAATTTTGCCGACCATCGTAAATATGCAGCCGAGTACCAGAGGGCACTTGATGAATATATGCAGCGGAAGCAAAAACCATAGCCTTTGTGACCAAACTGGAACGTATCATATTACGGTCAACTCCTGTTGCTTTTATCATTTTTAAAAGCAAGCAAATCATCTTACCAGGCTTCTATGGTGTTCCCTTATACGACGTATTCGTATTTTTTTTCAAGCAGGTACAACGTGTAGGGCTGTCCGACCGTGCTTCCGCCATAGCTTTCAATTTCCTGATGGCTATTCCTGCAGTACTGATTTGCTTTTGTACAATTTTGCCCTGGTTACCCATATCAAAACAATTTACCGCAGAGCTACTACGGCTTACCCGTACCATTACCCAAAACGTTGACATCTACATTTGGGTACAAAAATTCATTAGCGACTTCATACTTACGCCAAGGGTCGGACTATTGTCCTTTAGCTTCCTGCTCTTTGTTTTTTACGCCTCAAACGCTATGCTTGGGGTATTACGCACTTTCGACAAGTCCATATATCAACACGCCCGGAAAGAGAACTTCCTTGTAAAAAGATGGAAGGCGCTGAAAATGACCATGATCATGTTCGGACTAGTGATTGGGGTTATCTTGTTGCTGATCGGTCAAAGTATCCTTTTCGAGAAATTACTTAAATGGTTTCACATCAAAGGCGAAGCAGTTGGCTGGATCAAGCTGCTCCGCTGGGTCATTACCTTTAGCCTTTTCTTTTACAGCATTACATTCATTTACAAGTATGGAACCGCAGTAAAGAAGCGGTGGCATACATTTTCGCCGGGTGCAATTCTTTCAACCGCACTTACAATTCTTACCACCTACTTCTTTTCCATTTGGGTCAACCAGTTTGGAAACTACAATGAAGTTTATGGCTCTATTGGCACCCTGCTCATCCTTATGCTGTTGGTGTACCTCAACTCGCTTATCCTGCTAATCGGGTTCGAACTTAATGTCAGCATTACCTATCTCAAAGCCGAAGCCGATGAGCGGCGGCAAAAAGAATTAAGCGGTTTGATTCAGAAGGACGATAGCCGTACCTTGAATCATCTAAAAAAATAAACATGAGAACCTTATCCATTTGCCTTTTGGTTGCATTGTTTACAGCTCCTGCCATAGCGCAGCAATTCACCGCTTTGAAACCCGGTGCAAAAGTTCCGCTTGCCGACGTTAAAATGAAGGCCGTAGACGGAAAAGAATTTTCCATTAAAGATGCCATGGGCAAAAATGGTGTGCTCGTAATGTTTAGTTGCAATACCTGCCCGGTAGTGAAGAAATACCAGGGTCGTACGCTACAGGCCATCCGCACAGCGGAGGAAAATGGTATAGGGGTACTGATTGTAAATGCGAATGAAGCCAACCGGAATAGCGACGACTCGTTTGAAGCAATGAAGCAATATGCCAAAGCACAGGGCTACCAAAATGCGCCCTATGTTGTAGATACCAAATCCGCACTAGCCAATGCTTTTGGCGCTACCCGTACGCCGGAATGTTTCCTGTTTAATGCAAAGCAGGAGCTTGTTTATCATGGTGCAATCGACGACAACCAGGAGGCAGCTGATGCACAGCGTAATCATCTCGCTATTGCAATGACGGAGGTAAAATCCGGTCGCGACGTTGCTGTAAAACAAACCCGGTCCGTAGGCTGCGGCATCAAACGCGCCGAATAGCTTCCTACTTTTTCCTTTTTTGAATTTTGGATTTTGAATTTTGAATTTTTTACGGGCAGTCTTCTTCAAACCCTTGCCGGGCAGCGTCAGCGGCTATTCGTTGCTACTCCGCCACAAGCGCCAACACACAGCGGCCTCAGCGGGGTATCCACTTCTATCCGCCTGCCGTGAACTTTATCTCATTATTGGGCTTTAATCCCGCAGTTAAAGACTGACCAGTTTATTAAAAGCAAAAATCTACATCAAGACAAAGTGTCCCCTCGATTGCTAAAATGAACCCCACTATGGGCTTGTAATAGTTTTGATTACCCGGTTCAGGGGTACATTTTTTGAAGAAGAACGGTATGAAGCTTCCTCCGCCGCTTATACCGGGAACCGACCTGCTCAATGCAATCATCGAAACCCCCGCGGGCAGCCGGAACAAATATGTTTACGATCCCGAACTCGGGATCATACGTCTCAAGAAGGTGCTGCCTGTAGGCATGGTGTACCCTTTTGATTTTGGATTCGTTCCCGGAACCCGCTCAGGCGATGGAGATCCGTTAGACATACTCGTCCTGATGGATGAAGCCGTTTACCCGGGATGCCTCGTGCAGGCAAGCGTACTGGGTATGATTTGCGCAGAACAAACGTCGGCGGATGGCAGTATCGTGAACAACGACCGGGTGATTGCAGTAGCTAATGAGAGCCTGATTTACAGCAACATCACCGGGCTTGAACACCTTGCGGAAAACGTTCTGAATGAAATCATCTCCTTTTTCAAAAATGTACACCAACATGATGGTATCGACTTTCGGCCGCAGCGCTTACTGGAGCAAAATGAAGCGCTGGCTATGATCAGGAAGATGGCTGCTGGTTAACCCTGTTTAAAACTGGATCCGGCAGAACATCAAACGGTGGCCCCATAGTAAAGTTGCTTTCAACAGATTACTCATCAACACCCGAAAACACCACTACAAAATCGACAGATGATCAACCCACAATTACAAAAATTACTAAGCAAGAAATATGAGCCATCAACAATGGTGGACCTGACTTTCAAGGGAAACGATCTGTCGTTTAAAACAGACGAAGATGGCAATCCTATTTTGTTGTTTATTGGAAAAAGAACAGCTGCTGGCACTGTAAAGGGCGAACGTTATGCGCGAACGCTAAAGCGGGATCCGGAGGGCAAAGTCATCAAAGATCATTGGGAGCAAAAAGGAAAAGCAACCTGATGGCGTACTGAGGCCAGGCAAGTCAATAAACATCTACGATGCTGAATAGCGGACTACAAGAGCTTTTTGAGCTCAAGCTCAAAGCCTTTTTCTGTTAATTGTTGATTGTAAAGCTGGTAGTATTTTTTGCTGTTGTTTACAAAAATACTCGCCGGGATTGCCCCTTGCCAGTTTTTGTCGATAATCGGAATGAACTTATCTGCATTGGTTTCGTTCAGGTACAGCACCTTCGATTTGTAACCTTTCGACTTTACAAACGCCGGCAGGGTTTTCTGGTATGCGTCGGGGAAATCCAGGCTTACCAACACCAGCCTTACCGGTGCACCAGCCTTTTCAACACCGCTCTCAAAATACGGTATCTCACGTATACATGGCCCGCACCACGAGGCCCAAAAATTTACAATCATCGGACCGGTGCTTGTGTCAATCATCTTTTTAACGTCTGCCGCACTTATTTTTGGAATGCTGTTTTTCGATTGCGCAATCACCGAAAATGAACTGAGCACAAGCATTGCAATAAGAATAGAATTTTTCATAATGGTTCATTTAGATGATCCTTGTCTTTAAACCCCCATTCATTCAACAAGGACTCCCTGAAGTCCTTTGGCAACGACGGTCTCTCGTAATGCCCCGCAGCCTTCTTCTGGCGGGAAGCCTCGTAGATGGATACGGCACAAGCTACCGAAATGTTTAAACTCCTGATGATACCATATTGCGGTATGATAAAATTTCCATCTGCCACCTGCCGAACCTCTTCACTTACACCGCTATGTTCGTTCCCAAAAACCAGTGCGACCGACTTTGTAAAATCAATGTCGTATAAGCTAACTGAATTGCCTTCGAGATGTGTAGTCAGTATTTTGTCGTATTTGCTCCTGAGCGCCTCCATACACGAAGCTGTATCCGTAAACTGGTGAACGGTGAGCCATTTGTTGGCACTGCTGCTACTGCGAAAGCCCCACTTCTTATGTGGTGGAATCCGGGTATTCAAAATGTACATTTCCTGTATGCCCACTGCATCACAGCTGCGCATTACCGCCGAAACATTGTGCGGATCAAATACGTTCTCCAGCAAAACCGTAAGGTTGTTTTGCCGTTGGTTTAAAACCGTTAAAAGTTTGTTTCTGCGCTCTGGAGTCATCTTATAAATCGAGGAACAAAAATGCATTAGCCCGGTCAACTATCCCAAAAAAGTTTAAAACCAGGCTGTACTTTCCATAAAGAGATTGAATTATATTTAATGTTTACAACCCTCAAACCCGATAAGGATCCATGAAATACCCCCGCCTAAAAAATTTCATCAACGGCAATTTTATCGAATCCGCGTCGGATCGCAAACTGGAGGTGATCTCTCCTGGCGATGGCACTTTGCTTACAGAAGTTCCTCTATCAGATGCCGCAGATCTTAATGATGCCGTAAGCGGGGCAAAGGCAGCATTTCAACATTGGTCAAAGACCCCGATCAAAGAAAGGGTGCAGGTATTCTTTAAGTACAAATACCTTTTGGAACAGCACCTGCAGGAACTTGCCGCGCTGTGCTCCGAAGAAAACGGGAAAACGATTGGTGAGTCAATCGCTGAAATTGAAAAGTGCATAGAGCTCACCGAATTTGCCTGTTCGTTACCACAGCTCGTTACCGGCGAGCTCCTTGAGGTCAGCCGTGGTGTTGAATGCCGGACTGAACACGTTCCCCTTGGCGTTGTTGCTTCAATCGTGCCTTTCAACTTTCCCAGCATGGTACCTAATTGGACCATTCCGAATGCCATTGCACTGGGCAATTGCATGATCATCAAACCGTCGGAGAAAGTACCCATTAGTTGTGGCCGGCTGGCTGAACTCCTAACCGAAGCAGGGTTGCCCCCCGGCGTATTCAGCATCGTGCACGGCGACGAGGAGATTGTCGGGGGCATCTGTGATCACCCCGGTATAGAAGCCGTTTCTTTTGTCGGATCAACAAGAGTTGCCAGGTTGGTTTATCAACGTGCAACCAGTAATTACAAAAGATGCCTGGCATTAGGGGGTGCAAAGAATCACCTCATGGTTATGCCCGACGCTATCCCTGGGATGACGGCACAAAATGTGGCCGCCAGTATGAGCGGTTGTGCGGGACAGCGTTGTATGGCGGCCTCAGCAATGGTTGGGGTTGGCAACGTGGACCATATCATTGAAAAAATCTGCGAAGAGGCGCGCAAGATCATTCCCGGTGAAAACCTGGGCGCAGTAATTAATAAGGCATCCAAAGAAAGGATCGAACAATACATCACAGAAGCCGAAGAACAGGGTGCGAAAGTATTGGTAGACGGCCGCGGAACAAAGGTGGAAGGCAAAGAAAACGGAACCTATGTTGGACCAACCGTTATTGACAGGGTAACACCAGGCATGTCGGTAGCCAAAGAAGAAATTTTCGGACCGGTGATTAGCATCATGCGAACAAATACCGTGGATGAAGCACTTGCTATTGAAAACGCTAATCCATATGGCAATGCCGCGTCGGTGTTTACCCAAAACGGTGGCGTAGCCCGGTATATCATAGAGAGGGCCAGTGCCGGAATGGTTGGCGTAAATGTAGGTGTGCCGGTACCAAGAGAGCCGTTTAGCTTTGGCGGCTGGAATGAAAGCAAGTTTGGCGTTGGTGATATTACCGGTAAAAGCTCTATTGAATTCTGGACGAAGCTTAAGAAAAGTACCATTAAGTGGAACGCCGAAGCAGGGGTGAATTGGATGAGCTGAGGAAAAGAGTGAGGAGTTATGAGTTAAGAGTGATGAATTAAGAGTGATGAATTGAGCATTACCAGTGTCCCTGTCATCTCGAAGCACGATGGATCTCTGTAGCAAGTGATGAGTATGTTAAATGCTAAATGATGAAGGTTAGATGTTCCTGTCACCGCGAGGAATGAGGAATCTCTGCAATAAGTGGAAAGACATGACGCATGAGCTATGATAAAAGTTGAAGCATTGTCGTTTATCAGGGCCAGGTTTTTCATTGCTGCTTGAAAATATACCGTACAAGTGAGTGACACAACCGGAGCCGGGTAGAGATATGTCGCCGGGAACATAAAAAAAGTTGAATCCTTGGCATCTCTATTTTAGACGAGCAATATCAGCTATAATGGCAAATACCCGTTTTCACTCTCGATTTCTAACTTTTGATTTTTGACTTTCGATTTTTGACTTTTGAATTTTGACTTTACACTTTTTGCCCCGGTAATCCTTAAATCAACCAACATGAGTTTACTCGATTCAGTTATAGACCGGAAAACAGAAACCGAAGAGATCATACAGGATAATCTCGATTATACCTTGTTCTCCTGGAGTAAGCAAAAGGGTATCAATCCGATTGCCGTAAAGTACGGCGAAGGGGTTTACCTGTACGATTACGATGGTAAACGATACCTTGATTTTTCATCGGGGTTGATGAACGTGAACATCGGGCATGGCAACCAGCGCATAACCCGTGCAGTAGCCGACCAGATGCAACAGGTAGCGTATGTTACCCCTTCATGCGTTACCCGGGTTCGTGGAGAACTGGGGAAGAAACTTGCGTCAATTTGCCCGGGAGATCTGAACAAAGCATTTTTCACCTTGTGCGGTGCAACGTCCATTGAAAACGCGATTAAACTTGCACGGGTATATACGGGCAGGCATAAGATCATCAGTCGCTACCAGTCTTACCATGGATCAACTTATGGGGTAATGTCTGCCGGCGGCGATCCGCGCAAGCTGCCCGCCGATGCACAGCAGGCGCCTAATTTTGTGTACATTGATATTCCGTACTTGTATCGTTGGAACTATGGTATCGAAAATTTACTAAAGGACGCGGTCGCGCAGTTGGAAAGAACAATCGCGTACGAAGGTCCGGGCAATATTGCAGCCATCTTGCTGGAAGGCGAGTCAGGCTCTTCCGGGTGCCTGCAATACCCTGAAGGTTATCTTGCAGCGGTGCGCGTCATTTGCGACCAGCAAGGTATTCTGCTGATTATCGACGAGGTGATGAGTGGCTTTGGCAGAACCGGCAAATGGTTTGGTTTTGAAAACCATAACATCGTTCCCGATATGATTGCAATGGCAAAGGGAGTTACTTCGGGCTACCTGCCATTCGGCTGCCTGATGGTTACTGACAAGATCGCCGCAAAGTACGACGACATCATGTTGCCACTCGGTCTTACTTACAGCGCTCACCCGGTAAGTTGTGCCGCTGCCCTCGAAACACTTGCCATTTATGAAGACGAAAACCTGATTGGCAATGCGCATGCAATGGGCAAATACATTGATGTGCGACTGGAAGAGATGAAAGTTAAACATCCCAGCATAGGCGACTGCCGCAATACGGGTTTACTTGGGTGCATAGAGCTTGTAAAAAACAGGCAGACAAAAGAGCCCTTTGCTCCCTTTAACGCCAAACCGCATGAAATGGAGGTGATGAATAAGGTTGCTGCAAAAATCAGGGAACTCGGCATGTATACATTCGTGCGGTGGAGTTATGTATTTGTTGCTCCTCCCCTGTGTATTACGCGTGAACAGATTGACGAAGGGCTGGCGATTATCGGTGAGGCACTAAAGATTGCAGATGGCGAAGTGGTATAGAACACGGATTAGGAAGACTTATGTTGGACGTTGTATGCTACATCCTGAATGTATGCAAACCCTGTAAAAGCTGAGGAAAAACAGCCTTTACGCCTCGGTTCGTATCGCTTAAAATAACACCCTAACTTGTTTCAAATGTTTCCGGGGAGCCAATATAGTAATCCGATCAAAGAAGGACAACATACCCCTGAATAAAGTTCGTTTATCACACGACTTATAAATTCAAAACACTCAATGTCAACCGCGTCTCCTAAGTCGTCATTACTTTACAGCGAAGACCTTGCACCCGTGCCGGTGCATAAACGTACGTGGACGACATGGAACTATGCCGCCTTATGGATCAGTATGAGTCTTTGCATACCGACTTATATGCTGGCGAGTTCGCTTATCGGTGGCGGGATGAACTGGTGGCAGGCAATTCTTACCATCTTTCTTGGCAATACCATTGTACTTATTCCAATGATCCTGAACGGGCATGCAGGTGCCAAATACGGGATCCCATTTCCGGTGTTTGCACGGGCAAGCTTTGGTGTACGGGGCGCAAACATACCAGCTTTGCTTCGGGCGATTGTTGCCTGCGGCTGGTTTGGCATACAAGCATGGATCGGTGGATATGCTACCTACCTGATGGTGCGGCTTTGGATCCCTGCCATCGACAGTTTACCCCAGGTGTTTCCTACCTCATGGACCCTCCAGACGGGACCGGCCATTTGCTTTTTCTTATTCTGGTTGCTGAACATGTTTGTCGTTTACCTTGGTGTGGAAAGCATTAAGAAGCTGCTACTTTTCAAAGCCTTTTTTTTACCAGTGGCCGCACTTGCCCTGTTGTTCTGGGCAATCAGCGCGGGCAAGGGCCTTGGCCCGATCCTTAATCAGCCTTCGAAGTTTGCCACCCACAACGCTTTCTGGAACTTCTTCTTTCCCGCACTTACGGGTATGGTTGGCTTCTGGGCGACGCTCTCGCTGAACATTCCCGACTTTACCCGCTACGCCAAAAGCCAGAAGGCACAGATCAACGGACAGATCATTGGCCTGCCCCCATCCATGACTTTGTTTTCATTTATCGGGGTGGTAGTTACTTCGGCCACCGTCATCATTTATGGCGAAACCATCTGGGACCCGCTTGTGCTTGCAGGCAGGTTCGAAGGCAAGTTGCTGGTAAGCGTTGCCATGATTGCAGTTGCGATCTCTACCCTTGCCACGAACATCGCTGCCAACATTGTGAGCCCCGCAAACGACTTTGCAAACCTCGCACCGCAAAAGATCAACTTTAGAACAGGAGGTTATATCACCGGTATCATTGGTATACTCATCTTCCCCTGGAAGTTGATTGCTGATCCAAGCGGATATATATTCACCTGGCTGGTCGGTTACTCCAGCCTATTGGGACCGATTGGCGGGATCATGATCGCGGACTATTATTTCATCCGCAAACAACAATTGGTTGTGGATGAACTCTACCAGCTGGATGGCCTTTATACTTTCACCCGGGGGTTAAACTATAAAGCCGTAATCGCATTGCTGCTTGGTATCCTGCCCAATGTGCCCGGCTTTCTTGCAACGGTTCAACTTGTATATCCCGATTCCATCTGGTCCTGGGTACTCAACATATATCACTATGCATGGTTTGCCGGCTTTCTTGTGTCGGGCCTGGTATACTACCTGCTCATGAAGGGTACACCGGTAACACGGCCAACTGTGCACGTGAGCAAAAATTTCTCAACTGAATTGGGGTAAAAAACGATTACTTGTCCCTAGTCATTTCGGCTTACTCAGGATACTATCGAAAGTGGACACCCACCAACATAAACAAAGGCATAGCTTTCAGCACATGAAAACGATCATCAAAAACGGGAGGATCATTACAGCAGGGGCAGACTTCATCGCCGACATCCTCATCAGCGGAGAGGTCATACAGGCAATCGGGAAAGATCTTGACGATACCGTGGATCACCTGATTGATGCGTCTGGCTTGTTAGTATTCCCCGGTGGTATAGATCCGCATGTACACCTTGAGATGCCCTTCATGGGTACTTTCAGCAGTGACACTTACGAGTCGGGCACAAAGGCCGCACTATATGGCGGTACTACCACCGTTATTGACTTCATCCTGCAAAAACAGGGAAACTCACTGCGGTCGGCCTTTGATGAATGGAGCGGCCGGGCCACCGGTAATGCCGTGGGAGATTATAGCTTTCATATGGCCGTGACCGACTATAATGACAGCACCCGTCCCGAGATCAGGGAAATGATCGAAGAGGGGATCACCAGCTTTAAAACGTTTATGGCCTACAAAGGCGCATTAATGATCGACGATCGCCAGATGATTGGGCTTATGGACGAAGTAAAGCAACAGGGCGGCATGGTAACCGTACATGCAACGAACGGCGACATGATTGATTACCTGGTGCAGAAACACCGGTCTGAAGGCAAGCTATCGCCATTATACCACTACCTGTCGCAACCTGAAGTTACCGAAGCCGAAGCCTCAGAACGGTTTGCCGATATGACCAACTATACCGGCTGCCCAGGGTACATTGTTCACCTTACCTGCGAAGGGGCCTTAAACGCTGTTCGGAATGCTACCCGGCGAAACCAACGGGTATTTGTTGAAACCTGTCTTCAATACCTGCTCCTCGACGCTTCGCTGTACGAACAGGATTTCGACGGGGCCAAATGGGTAATGTCGCCCCCGCTACGCGAAAAAAAGGACCAGGCAACACTTTGGGCCGGCCTTAACCAGGGGCTGGTGCAGGTAGTTGGAACGGATCACTGCCCTTTTACCTGGGAACAGAAGCTTATGGGTAGAGACGATTTTTCTAAAATTCCAAATGGACACCCTGCTATCGAACACCGGATGGAACTCCTGTACAGCGAAGGCGTACATGCAGGAAAAATCAGCCTGAATAAATACGTGGAAGTAACAAGTACCAATGCAGCTAAGATCTTTGGTATGTTCCCGAAAAAAGGAACAATTGGTATCGGCTCCGATGCCGACCTGGTGTTGTTTGATCCAAATGAACAACATACCTTATCAGTACAGAGCCATCATATGAACACCAACTATTCTGCTTACGAAGGCTGGCAAGTTACCGGTAAAGTAAAAAGGGTATTGCTAAGGGGAAAAGAAGTGATCCGGGACAATGAATGCCTGGTACAGAAGGGCTATGGAAGATTTATAAAGCGGGAAAGGGTGAATGGAATAGTTTAAGAGAGTTATGAGTTGTGAGTTAAGAATTATGAGTCAATGTCGTTTAGTTAAGTCGTTTGTCGATGGATTTGCTCCATAGAGCTGTTGAGTACAAGCCTGCCCCGCTGGAGCCATTCGAACGGTTGTTGCACTAAAGCCCGACTTCCCAGCAGGTGGGCAATGGCTCTACAATTTAAAACTCTCAGTCAGGTCGAAAAATTACTTCAGTAATCGACAACCATAATCTGCTTATATGCAAGCCATACATGAGTTTCTCGTAAACCGTATATTCTAAAAGAAAGTGGAACTTTGACCTGTGAAAGATCAAGCTGAAATATTGTTCACAATTAAGACCCTGGTAACAGCGGAACTTCAGGATGCCAGACTATACCTTTTTGGAAGTCAGGCTACCGGGATCATAAATGACGAGAGTGATTGGGACATCCTGGTTATCACATCAGCACCGGTTACTAAGGATTTGAAATCCCGGCTTCATTCTATAGTTTACCCGGTAAGTCGCGCTATTTTCTCGTATATTGATTTAGTGGTTGTCAATGAAAAAGATTGGGCGGAAGATCCTGCTTATTATGGATTAAGCTTATCGATTAATAATAGCTCCAGGAGGATATGAACAGAAAAGCAGAAGCGATTGAGCTAAAGTTAACGAAAGCGAAATCACTGCTTTCCGAAATAGACGGGCTGATGAATATGAGGTTTTACACAACAGCTATCAGCCGCTTATATTACAGCTGCTATCACGCTACAAGAGCATTGTTGCTTACCATTGACCTCGTACCGAAAACCCATAAAGGTGTATCTAAGATGTTGCATGAACATTTTGTGAACAAAGACTTGTTTAACATTGATCATGCAGCCTTTTACAACAACTTAATGCATGAACGAATTGATGATGATTATAATGATCACATGATCTCCGATGAGAACGAAGTCATTGCTTTCATTGATCCAACAAAAGCGTACGTTGCCTATATCGAAACCCTGATTCATGCATACTTAAGTGCACCTGATACACCTGGCACATTCAATAAAGAATAAGTGTATAACTTAAAGATGTGCTTGTTAGACGGCTATTATCCGCCGTTTCAAGCAACGGACATCATACTTCCGTTTCCTCATCGTAGAAAACGCTAATCGGGGATTTATTATCTACTTAACTAACTAAAATGTCACGACACATCAAATCTGGCCTTATTCAAATGAGCCTGCCGCTTTCGGAAGGTGAAGGATCAATTGAAGAGATCAAAGAAGCAATGGTGCAAAAACACATTCCGCTTATTGAAGAAGCCGGGCAGCAAGGTGTGCAGATATTGTGTTTGCAGGAGATTTTTAATACCCCCTATTTCTGCCCGGGGCAGGACAAAGCGTGGTATGCTTCAGCCGAAACGGTACCCGGTTTTACCACAGAACGATTGGCGGAATATGCCCGAAAGTACAATATGGTGATTATCGTACCCGTGTACGAAAAAGAACAGCCCGGCGTATTGTACAATACAGCTGCAGTAATTGATGCCAACGGTTCATACCTCGGTAAATACCGGAAGAATCATATCCCGCATACCTCAGGCTTTTGGGAAAAGTTTTTCTTTAAACCCGGTAACTTAGGGTATCCGGTATTCCAAACAAGATACGCGAAGGTCGGCGTTTACATTTGTTACGACCGGCACTTTCCCGATGGTGCCAGGGTATTGGGTCTAAACGGGGCCGAAATCGTGTACAATCCATCTGCCACGGTGGCCGGTTTGAGTCAATACCTTTGGAAACTGGAACAGCCTGCACATGCAGCCGCAAATGGATACTTTATGGGATGTATTAACCGTGTTGGAGAAGAGAAACCCTGGAACCTGGGAAAATTCTATGGCAGTTCTTATTTCGTTGATCCGCGCGGTCAGATCATCGCGCAAGCTTCGGAAGACAGGGATGAACTACTGGTCACCGAATTTGATCTGGACATGATTGAAGAAGTAAGGAATACCTGGCAATTTTTCCGGGACAGGCGACCGGAAACGTATGGCAAACTGGTAGAACTGTAACCCGGCTACCAGGTGTTTAAATTGTTATGACAATGGATAGTGGACATGCGAAACTTGACAATGTAAGATTAGCGAGGAACCTGGATGTAAAAACAACTGACCTGGAAGATGGCCTCGGCGGTAAAGCTTCGATCTCTGAGGAAGGCATTCCTTACGTGATACTCGAATTCATTAACAACTCGGTGCACCCCCTGGTAAATGTCTCCCGGGTTTACCTGGCAAATGGAAATGAATGGCCCGGCCTCTCCCCCGCCGAGCTACTCAACTACCTCGGCAGGCCGGTAGCAGGGCAATTTGTGACAAAAAAGGTAAAACCATACCTGCTGGAAGATAAAAACGGAGAACTGGTTTTATCCGCTACTTATACCACCTTTGTTTTACCAGTCGAAAATGAGTTAGCACTCTTTGCCGAACTGGGCTATACGATTGTAGATAATAATGGAAGTGTACTTGTGCCGGCGAAGCGGAATCCTTTGCCGGAATGAGTAACTCATATACGAACAACCCACTCCCCGGGAGAACTTCAGTCGATATAACCGTATTCCGGAGAAAAAACTAAACCCAATGATCACAAACAACCGTCTCACCGGGGACCAATATGCGGTCAATTTTGCCGATATCCATCCACCTTTCGAAACGCATGATGCCGCCCTTGTAGAAGCCGACCGGTGCCTGTTTTGTTACGACGCACCTTGTATGAAGATGTGCCCGACAAGTATCAATATACCAAAATTCATTAAGCAGATTTCCACGGAAAATATAAAGGGTTCGGCGACGACAATCTTTTCTTCGAACATTTTTGGTGCAGGCTGCGGTAAAGTTTGCCCGGTAGAAAAACTGTGCGAAGGCGCCTGTGTGTACAACCTCATGGATGAAGAGGCGATCCCGATTGCCAAACTACAACGGTATGCTACTGAGCGGGCCATCCATGACAAATGGCCCTTATTCAAAAGAAAACCGTCAACTGGTAAAAAGGTTGCGATCATCGGTGCTGGTCCTGCGGGCCTGAGTTGTGCACACGTGCTCAGTCGTGAAGGAATAGATGTAACTATTTATGAAAAGGAAAGTAAAGGCGGCGGACTTATGACCTACGGCATTGCTGCATATAAGGTCACCCCGGAATTCTGTAACGACGAGGTGGAATATATTCTTTCTATCGGTGGCATTCGGGTGAAGTACAACCGTGAGCTTGGCAAAAACGTGTCGCTGGAAAAACTTCAATCCAAATATGATGCGGTCTACCTCGGAATGGGTGTCGGACTTACCCGCACGCTGGCGATCAAGGGAGAAGAATTGGAAGGAGTTGTTGATGCCATCGATTTTATTTACCAGTTGCGCGACAAAGGTTTCAGCAGCGTTCCCGTCGGTGATAAGGTTGCCGTCATTGGCTTGGGTATGACTGCCATTGATGCCGCCACCCAGGCGAAGCGATTGGGCGCTTCAGAAGTTAGCATTGTCTATCGCCGCACCCACGCCGAAATGCCCTGTACCCAGCACGAACTCGATATTGCACTGCTGGATGGTTGCAAAATCAACTGGCTATCTGCGCCTAAAGAGATCCTTGGCAAAAGGGGAAAGGTTACAGGCCTGGTTTGCAGCGTTATGGAGCTTGGCAAGCCGGATGCTTCGGAAAGGCGGTCACCGGTGGAAACAAATGAAACCTTTACCATCGAGGTCGACATGGTCATCAAAGCAACCGGCCAGATCCCCTTTGTTGATCTCGTAATGCAAAACGGGTTGGAAAACGATAAAGGAAAAGTGCGCATTTCCGACAACGGAAGAACGAACCTAGCCAAAGTATTTGCCGGCGGCGATTGCGTCAACGGCGGCAAAGAAGTTGTCGACGCCGTGCAGGCCGGCAAAGACGGCGCACGAGGAATTCTTGAATTTCTAGGCATTCCAGCCAGCAACGTGGAACCGACTTATAATGCGAGCACGGTCTCTCCCCAAAAGGGGAATCTGCCCGACATTAAACTCCTGCGCCTGTAACGGTTTTCATGTTAAATGTTGTATGTTAAATGTTGAATTGGAACCCCGGAACAAATGCCAACTTTCTTTTACAACAACAATTAACAATGAAGACAGAAAACAAAATTCTGGAATTGACATTTGAATTCTCTCTTCAAATTATCCAGCTGTATAAGGAGCTATTAGGTAATAAAGAATTTGTTATGTCGAAAAAACTATTAAGAAGCGGAACCAGTATTGGAGCTAATGTAGAAGAAGCGAATGCAGCACAATCGAAAAGAGAATTTATTAGTAAAATGTCCATTGCGTCAAAAGAAGCCCGGGAGACGAGGTATTGGCTCAAGCTTTTAAATGCAAGCAAGCTCGTGGACTTAAGCTATACTAATCATCTGAACCAGGTCGAACACATCATCAATATACTTACCAAAATCGTAAAAACGACACAGGACTCTATGGGTGCAGTTAAAGAGTAGTAACGTAATCTGCCAGTGACTCAGGGGCAACGTCAACCTATACTAGGCATAAACAATCATTCAACATTTAACATACAACATTCAACATAATAATATGTCACTCGCAACCAACTTTCTCGGCATCCACTCTCCCAACCCTTATTGGCTGGCGAGTGCACCGCCTACAGATAAAAAAATCAATGTGCTGCGTGCGCTTGAAGCAGGTTGGGGCGGCATAGTTTGGAAAACCCTCGGTTCACAGGTAAAAAATGTGTCGAGCCGTTACTCGGCGGTGAACTTTAACGGAACCAGGGTAATGGGCTTCAACAACATCGAGCTCATCAGCGACCGCCCGCTGGATATCAACCTCAAAGAAATACGTGAGGTGCTAAAGGAGTTCCCCGACCGCGCAATGATTGTTTCGCTTATGGCCGATAACGACCGTAAGAGCTGGCACGAACTGATCAAAAAAGTTGAAGACACGGGTGCACACGGGCTCGAGCTCAACTTCGGTTGTCCGCATGGGATGACGGAACGTGGCATGGGCGCCGCCGTGGGCCAGGACCCCGAAATTGCGCGGATGGTGGTAGAATGGGTGATGGAAGCAGCAACGATCCCGGTTATCACAAAGCTTACACCCAATGTTCACAGCGTTGTTCCTGCAGGCAAGGCGGTTGTAGAAGCAGGCACCAACGCGCTTTCGCTCATCAATACCATTCAGTCGGTCACCGGCATCGATCTCGACACCTTTGTCCCGAACCCCTATGTTGCAGGCAAAAGCGTTTTCGGGGGCTACTGTGGCCCCGCTGTAAAACCGATTGCACTAAAGTTTCTTGCAACAATCAGCCAGAACCCGGTTACCCGAAAAGTTCCTGTTTCGGGTATCGGTGGTATCAGCACGTGGAAAGATGCGGTCGAGTTTATGCTATTGGGCAGTACCAGCGTACAGGTGTGCACTGCCGCTATGAAACATGGCTTTCGCATCATCGAAGACCTTTGCGATGGCATGCGCAACTGGATGGAAGAAAAAGGTTTTGAAACCACGACGGACTTCATCGGCAAAAGCGTTCCAACCCTTACGCAATGGGAAGACCTCGACATCAACTATCACCACATCGCCAACATCAACCAGGACAAGTGTATTCACTGCGGCCTTTGCTATATCGCCTGCGAAGATGCTTCTCACCAGTCGATAGCGCTCGAGTACGGCAAGCCATATAACAAGTACACCATCAAAGAAGAGGAATGTGTAGGCTGCAACCTATGCCAGTTGATTTGCCCGGTTACCAACTGTATAACTATGGTCGAGCACAGGGTAGCACCCGAATATCTAAACTGGAAAGACTACCAACAGCTGGGTTTGCCATTGAATGATCACTAAGACCGAAGCGACAAAAGCATTTACGATGATGTTAACCCCGGAGGTTGAATATATGTGAATGCTTAACTGGGATACGCCCTTGTTAACATTTGTGTTATTGACTCTTCGTCGTGGCTTTGCTGAAAAGCGTACAATATTTGCAGGGTTCGCTGAAGAAAGTACAAGACATGAAGCGGTACAAAGGTTCTGGCAACGTGGGTGTATACGCCTACGATGTGGTGCCCAATGGCATTATCCTCCAATTTGTCGACGGCAGCAAATACCTGTACGATAGCAGCGCACCCGGAAAAACCCACATCAGGGAGATGCTGCGATTAGCAGAAAAGGGACAAGGACTAACGACCTATATCAACCAGCACGTAAGAGGCAACTATAAAACCAGGCTCAACTGATTGCCTGCCGAACGTGGTGCACATTGATAAGACAATGACAGCGACGCAGCGCCTTCTTCATGGTGTCACAAACGATACGTACAATTAATCTCCCCTCGTACAACCCGGGATTAAGTGGGCGGTTGTCCGATCCCGTAATTATCAGCAACAAGACTCCTGGCTTCCACTGCTCCACAATCTCTTTCAAACACCATAATCAGCGATTCATCTACACTGGCTTACTGTCCTTTACTGCTTCCAGATCTTCAGGCACATAGTGCTCCTTAGTACGAACGGGAGTACCTGATTTTTTTCCCATGCGCATTTGCAGCACATCTACCAGGAAGGCAAAGCCCATGGAAAAGTAGATGTATCCTTTCGGTATATGAAAGTCAAGCCCTTCTGCAATAAGCGAAACACCAATCAACAGCAGGAAACTCAGCGCAAGCATTTTAAAAGCAGGATGATTATTTACAAACCTGCTGATGGGTTCAGCAGCAAATAGCATGATACCCACAGTTACAATTACGGCGGTATACATGATCCATAATTCGTCGACCATGCCAACAGCAGTAATGATAGAGTCAATGGAAAAAACGAGGTCGAGCAAGAGGATCTGAAAAATCACACTTTTGAATGAGGTTGCTTTGATCTGTTTGGAAGTATCACCCTCCTCGCCTTCCATTTTATGGTGGATCTCGGTGGAACTTTTATAAATCAGGAATAGTCCACCACCAATTAAGATAAGGTCCTTGCCGGAGATTCCGATTGAAAACACGGTAAACAGGTTCCCTTGTAATTGTAAGATCAATGAGATTAACCCGAGCAAACCCAAGCGCAAAAACATAGCAAGGATCAACCCCATTATCCGCGCCTTTCTCTGCTGGTGAACAGGCAGCCTGTTTGCAACGATAGAAATGAAAATCACATTATCAAGACCCAATACTACTTCAAGCAGTATCAGGGTAATTAGCGGCACCAACCATTCCATAGAATTGATATTTATTGAGCAACGTAGGTAAAATAATCAAGGAAACTGTTTTGGATTAAAATTCTGTGCCACTACTCCATCGCTGGCAGGGGAAAGAATGCCTGGCAATTGGGGGACGCGCCCGTAAAAATGGTTGCAACAACCCGTTGAGCTGTCAACGGATAATATCAGGCGTTGCGGAACCAACGTAATTTGTATGCAGATCCGGGAAGATGGTTACAAGGAGAGATCATCAATGGTTAGCATAAAAAAGGCTGCTCTTTTAACAAGGGCAGCCTTTGAAGCATGCGTAGCTGATCTAATAAGGCAAATACTAACTTACCAGTTTGCTGGTTTAAAATAAGTACCCTGTGAGCTTGCTTGTTGATCGAACTTAATTACCATCCACTTTTGACCATTGCTATCTGTTTCGGTTGACCAGTAGAATGTTGTTGGTTTAAGTTCCTCTTTCTTTACCGGCCGATTGAAATTACTGCCGCTTGCACAGGAGTAAAATCCCCTGAAGTTTCCACTTTGCGGGTACATAGTAAAGGATTGGTTTGCATGGTCGAACTTGACCGTTCCCTTATAAGTGGTAAATCCCTCCGTTGAGCACGTTCCGGTAAAAGTCTTAATAACCTGAAAAAATTCCATATCGCCATTTTTTTGAAAACTAAAAGCAGTGGAGCGGGTATATGGATTGCCCAGGTATTGTTTACCATCATACGACCACCAGTTCGACATGGCAAACGTACCATTCTGCCATTTACCGGTTAATTCATTTGGCACCTCGCTTTTTGGGGTGTTTGGGATCAGCACATCTTCAGCGCCATCGGTTTTTTCGCACGCTGTAAGTAATACAACAACTAGAAAAGCAGTAAAAACTAAATTCGATTTCATGATATGATTTATTTCGATTGATTGATGGTGCAAAGCTGCACCGGGCAGCGGTGGTTTGAAATAAGTCAACGTATGAAATGATATTTGAAGCATACCAGGTGAACATATGATTTAATGGATTGAAACTATTCTCACGTATTTCTCCTGTTTACCATCCCTATAGTGCCAGATCACTTTACGACGTGTCCGCAGGCTGAACTTCAATAGGTCCCTTACCCCAATTTCTTTTTGCACGATGGCATAGATATTTACGCGCTTGTTTATTCGCCATTGTGGAGTCACTGAAATCATGAAGCCATGTTGCCAAAAACAGCCGTTCACCTTACATCGATTCTCGATAATGATTTTTACAAGTTTACCATGCAGTGTGCGGTTGCGCAATTGTTTCCTAATGCAAAAGCCAGATATGCTTTTATTAATCGTGGCAACCACGACTTTCCACCAGGGTTTGGGATTGCACTAAGGCAGGCGGTTGATGCAATTGCTACTTTGAGGCTTTGCAAAGAAGAAAAACAATTTTTACTGTCAAACTGCCCCTATTTATCTCCCGTCTATCTCGACCTTCTTGAAGGTTATCAATACGATCCAACAGAAGTTGACATCAGGCAGGAAGGAACCAATTTGCAGATACATGTGGAAGGCTACTGGTACCGCGCCATCTTGTGGGAAGTGCCGCTGCTGGCGCTTGTTTCTGAACTTTATTACGAGCTAAACGACCTGCCACGGGACCCTGACGAAGAGGTAAGCAAACGCACAGCGAATAAAATTATCAGCTATAACAAGCTTGGTGTAACCATCGCCGAGTTTGGAACACGGAGAAGGCATTCCTATAAAGTTCACCGGCTCGTAATGGAAGCGTTGAAGCAACATCGTGGTGAAAGTTTTGTGGGAACAAGCAATGTACATTTTTCCATGTTATACCAGATGAAACCGATAGGAACCCATGCACATGAATGGTTTATGTTTCATGCTGCTAAATATGGGTTTAAACTGGCCAATGCATTAGGGCTGGAAAACTGGGTTGAGGTATATCGCGGAGATCTTGGCATTGCCTTATCCGACACGTATACCACGGATGTGTTCTTTAGATCATTCGACAAAAAGTTTGGGAAGCTCTTTGATGGGGTAAGGCACGATAGCGGTGATCCACTGAGTTTTGCCACTAAAACGATTGAGCATTACAAAAGGCTTGGCATCAACCCGCTCTCTAAAACCATCATATTTTCAGATGCACTGAATTACGGGAAGGTAATCCCTATCGCGGAATTCTGTAAAGGGAAAATAGGGTTTTCATTTGGCATCGGCACCAACTTTACCAACGACGCTGGTGTTAAACCCATGAACATTGTTATGAAACTTGTTGAAGCATTTCCTGAAAAGAATACCTGGATACCAGTCGTAAAGTTATCCGACGAGACTGGAAAATATACCGGCGATCCCGCCATGATCGGTCTTGCGAAACAACTCCTTCAACTAACCTGATTAGTAATCGACAGAGTAGAAAACACTTGAGTGAACAATGGGTTTGTTAATGTGAAATTTTTCATTAATGCCGGCAATGATTTCTGCTATCCATTTCGGGGAGTATGGCGAGATGTAAATTTTATCAATCAACACGTTGAGATCGGCATTGATAAATACACCGGAATAAATACCCTGTTCTTCCCAACAAATCTCTTCATCGTCTTCATCAGAAATTACATAACAACAGCGAACCTCGTTTTCATATTCGTAAAGCGACCGTTTTCTTAGAAATGGGATAAGCGAATTGCCAAAGGGAATAGGTTCGGCCTTTTCGTCGTAGTAATTAACCTTGCCGATGTGGATGGACTTGTCAGTTGACTTAAACGCCTCAATCAGCCGCTTGCAGGTAGTTTGAATAGCCACACCATAGTTGCCTTTGGCATAGATGTTCCACATGGCATAGTTCTCGGCATTGTTGCAGTGCCAACTGTTGATCGTTACCGAGTTCCGCATAGCATTGTGTTCCGTGGCAAGCCGCTCCACCTCTTCCCGGGCAATCGCCGCAGTATGGTGGTGTACCTCCGCCAGTGTTTTTCTGCGAAGCTCCTGGTAAATCTGGTTTTTACTCTTTTTTGTGATCATGCCTTCAAAGGGATCCTCGAACCTGTCGGCACGATTGAAAAACAGTTTCTGCTTCAAAAGCAAGTCAAGGTACCTTGGAATATCCTGGTAACGCCACAGCATTGTATTTTCTTCCGGCAAGTCAAATTCAGGGTGTTGTTCAAACATAATCTCCGCTCTTTACACACCCTGTTAAGTCTAAATCACGTGCCAACCATTAAAGATAATCCTGATATTTTGATGAGGAGTATTGCAGACATGTTCCACATTAAGCGCTTACCACCAAACCGGGCAAAAAGCTTTACTAAGGCGTTGTAGCACAACCGGATTGCAAATCCTATTTGGCGCTTTAACAAAAGCTGCCAAATTCATTATTGGACCTGTTTTCAGAACCAGAGAAACAAAACCCCAAACCGCTGCAATGCTGCAAGTATTTTTTTGCTTACAATCTTACCTAAAAATGTGGTCAGGCACGTTTTACTGGACAGGGCTGTAAACTTTAGGTCCAGTACAGGATTTTAGCTTTCGGAAACCGGGTACCGATTTCCCGGTAGAAAAACGACTTTAGTTGCGCCATCATTTCATTTGTATACACGTATTTGCTTCCGCCAAACTTGTTTCGTTTTACCGAGCGGGTCTCTTCATCCATCTCGAGCTTCGTATTCGGGTACCAACCCAATAACACTTCTTTGGAACCTGGCGTAAAGCGATGTGTGATGAGTTCAAACGTAAGATCGGTATCAAAGTCGAGCTGCTGCTGCAACTGGTCGAACATTTCGGTGTAAGCCGATTGCCAACCTTCGATGGGCATTATAGGCGCGAGTACCACACCTATGGGATAGGCACCACCCCCTTGTGCACGCGGCAGCGCAAGCTTTCGCAAAGCAGTAATCCGTTGGCCAATGGTTGTTGTTCCACCTTCGAGCCGGCGAGAAATGATTGGTGCATTTAAGCTTAACCGCCAGCGCGTATGACCATTGTGCTCAAGGTGGAGCAGTGGGTCAACAGCATCGAACTTGGTTGTAAACCGGAGATGGCAGTCGCTTTGCTTTCCAAAAAAGCTGATTGCCTGGGCGAGACTTCCCGTAAGGTGTTCAATACCCAGCGGATCGGTGTAACAGCTTGCTTCAAACGAGGTCACCTTACCGGAAAGCCGGTAATTGACCGTCTGCTGTAAAATGAGCGGAAGGTTTGCAAAGACCCTGATAGCAGGTGGTCCCTGTAGACTTCCGGCGAGGTAGCAATACTGGCAATGCGCAGGGCATCCTTCGGCAACATTAAACTGGAAATCTGCAGAAGGCGGTATCGGCCGAAACTTGAAAGCTGAAGGGGGCGCCTGTACAATGGCCAGGGTATTTTTGGCAATCTTATAGGTCTCCCGTTCGGTTGCCCCACGTAATCCGGTGATACGATTTGTTTTAAGCAACTCAACAGGAAGATTCAAATTCGATACGCGTTCCAGGATGGCTTTGCCAAAAGGTTCTTCGAGGGCTCCGGGCGTAAACAAAACGCGCTCAGGGAGCCAAAGTTTACCAGGCTTTTCTACCGGGTGCGACAGGTTGGTGGTGGTTATCTGCAGGTCATCTGTTAGCATATCATAATAACAACAGGCGCTATATAATGGTTATAAAAACAGGCTGCTGAATTGCCAAAAGCACGTTAAGAGTTAAGCGTTATGAATTAAGAATTTATGAGTCCATGTCAACTAGTTAAGAAATTTCTTTTGAACCCGACTGTAGTATTTCGATTGGAAATCGTTGCGTCGCACTCTTGTGCGGCATAGCATTACTGAACGAAACAGTTAAACACATGGCTATACTAAACGACATTGATTAGGCTAACGGTTTAGAATGCACATTGAAAGTAAAATGGCCAGAATGCTGAACTACAAGTAAAGGGTGATATATGGATGAGCTGTATCAACAAATAACTATCCGTAATAACACACAACAGGCTTTAAAGACGCGAGATCAAGGTTCACCCATTTAGCGAAAACTAATATTTACTGGCCGTTTCGCGTTAACCTGCATGAACATTATTAAACGTATGCAAAGGAGACCAAAGATGCCCCTTACTTCGCCGGTGAAGTGATCCCGAACGATCGGGACGATGATGCCATTTGAAAACCACTGCTGGTACCCAAAAAAGATCGAAAAGATGTGGGTACAAGGGAGGTATATACAACGAGGAACGTAAAGCGAGAGCTGAGAGATGGGATATGGGTTATGAGACGTGAAGTGCGCAGGTCTTCCAAGTTTTGCATTGTTCCGTGAGAGGTGTAGTTATTTTGCCAGGCTGGTGAATATTGAACGGTTGTTGTCCGATGATCCTTTTTATAAGTCCATCAATCAACCACGGATCAATCTTTCAACTTCTCAACGAATCAACTCCTAAACTTGAACGAATTGAATGCAATAAACCTTGCTGCCCAACGCGTTGCGGTACAAGAGCGCGACGCAAGGATGTTGATTTCTGAGAAACTGCCGGGAGCAAAAAAAAGCCGGCACCCGAGGTATGCCGGCCTGAAATCAAACAAAACAAACTTATGCTTTCCAATCCTGGTGTGCCTGTATGGCTACACCGGTAAGGTCGATGATTGAATTGGTCATGATGGCCATTTGAACATGGTCGCCAAAGCCCATGATCACCGAACGGTAGCCGGCATTTCCGGAGTTGTAGATACCATTTTTAGAATAAAAGATCACTCCATCGTTGGTAACCGAATAGTTATCGTAACCCGCCCGTTCTTTTTTCATGACCTCGCTGATTGCATTCGGCAGGATCAATTCGGTATAATGAAGTCTCCTGAAGAAGTCGGCCATTTCGAGTGTGCTCATCACCCACCCTTGTCCGCCGGAAGTGAGCGTGAGGTCGCCTACATTGAACCCTTTATCGGCTCCTTTTGGAAACGCATAATACAAAGCCGGGTTTGCCTGGGCATTGGCACAATCTACTGTTCCGAATGCATTTTCCAGCTTGCTCAGCACCGACTTGTGACAATAATGTTTGTATGCGTTGGCAAACTCACTTGCCTGCTGCCCCTCCTTGATCAACAATGAAAAAATGCTTTCGTTGCTGCCGATTGATGTAACCGGGTAACACATCATTTTAGGGATGATCAGGCGAAGCAGCGCAAAATTATTGTTGTCGTACATTCTGCCTTTATTTGCCAACGAAATCCCGCCTGCAATTATCGATTTTAGGGACTGGTAACTGCAATTGTTTCCACCCGTACGAATGCCACTGCTGTGTGTAAGCAACTCGCGAAAACTGATGGTATCGATATTGGCTCCACGGCTCCAATGCTCAGGTAAAAATGGTGCTACCTTCATGTTGAGCGCGGTTGAAATGTCGTTGGAAAAGGTCCGCAAAGCATTCATGCAGGCTGCAGCCGTAATGGTTTTACTTACGCTTGCAATGCTGTATTTGTCAACCATGGTCATGTTACGTGCGGGTGCATCCTGCGCCTGACGGCTCTGGCCACCACTACGGCTGGCCTTGTAGCTGTTTTTGTAAGAGAGCACAAAGGAGTACCCGATCACCTTGCCTTTTAGTTTGTTTTCCAGGATGGTTGCAAGTTTTTCAAAATCAAGAACGGGGGCAAGGGTTTGTGTGGCCAGTTGCTCAGATAATTGGAACTGTTCGCGTGTTGGCATCCTGAAGCTGCTTTTTGCTTCGAGTTCGGTAGTATCCATCACTAAACTTTCGGGAGTGCCGGTTTCGGCAGTTGCAGTTAAGGTCATTGTAGTTATTTTTTAAGTTTTTAATTGATTTGGGGTGAGATTTAATCCCGGTGTAAGATGCGACCCAACAATGCGGTTTACAAGTTCGATTAGCGTTCGGTAAGTGTGCGTTTACTATCGGTACGATGTACTTGCTTCCCTATCCTCTTACCTGTTATTCGGGTGCCGTAACCCGCGTTCTTCTTGCCTGATTATAGCCAGGCGAAATGAATTATCCGTGTGCCTGGCATGACCAACAACATGCCTCTACATTGATGCTTAGTTGTATGGTATGGTTCTTTAGTTTTGCATAACATGCTGTAAGAGCATGATTCCCCTATGGCTAATAATTTACAACCAGGTAGTTGCCCCCGCATTGTAGTGGTGGGTGGTGGGTTCGGCGGACTTGAGCTTGCAAAGCATTTACGAAGCAAAAAGGTTGAAGTGATCCTGGTTGATCGCCATAATTACCACACTTTTCAGCCGCTTCTTTACCAGGTGGCCACTGGCGCCCTCGAAGCGGAAACCATTGCCTTTCCCATCCGGCGGATTTTTCAGCACCATCGCAACCTGAACTTCCGGCTCGCCGATGTACGAAAAATCAACCCCGAGAAAAATACCATCGACACGAGTATCGGGGAGATCGCATATGATTACCTGGTGTTGGCGACCGGTGCTTCCACCAACTTTTTTGGCGACAAGTTGCTGGAACATTTTACCATGGGAATGAAAACCATTCCTGAGGCGCTTAACCTTCGGAGCATGATCCTGCAAAGCCTGGAGTGTGCGGTAACGGAGAAAGACCCGGTAGAAAAAGAGGAGCTCATGACCTTTGTAATTGTTGGTGGAGGTCCGACGGGTGCTGAACTGGCGGGTGCACTGGCAGAGCTCAAAAACCATACACTCCGAAAAGACTACCCGAGCCTTGACCCAAACGATATGCGTGTGTTTATTGTTGAAAGCAAGCCGGGTGTACTAAAGGTGATGTCGGAAGAAGCTTCGCGAAAGGCGCAGGAATACCTTGAAGAACTTGGGGTAGTTATCTACAGCGGCGTCAGGGTAAAAAGTTTCGACGGCGAAAACCTTGTAATCAATAATGGCATGACCATTAAAACCAGGAATGTACTGTGGGCGGCCGGGGTTGCAGGCGATTACCCAGAGGGGATTTCTCCCGATGTTGTTGTAGGTGGAAACAGGTTGCAAACCGATGAAATCAACCGGGTAAAAGGCTACGATAACATTTTTGCGATCGGCGACGTAGCCTCAGTGGTCAGCCCGGAAACACCCGACGGTCACCCGGGGGTAGCCCAGGTAGCCATTCAACAAGGCAAGCACCTGGCAGGCAACCTGCTGGCGCTGATTGAAAACCGGCCCACGAAACCGTTCAGGTACAACGACAAGGGTTCTATGGCAACCATCGGACGCAATAAAGCTGTGGCAGATATTGGCAGGTTTAAAACCCAGGGCTTCAGGGCATGGGTACTCTGGTGTTTTGTTCACCTGTTTTCACTCATTGGCGGAAGAAACAAACTGGCTGTTTTCACGGGCTGGATCACCCGGTATTTTACCTATAACAGCTCATCACGAATTATCATCCGTCCGTTCAGCCGGGAACTGATGCGGGAGGATACTGCTGCCAAATAACAGTTGATCAACCATCCGCAAATTTTGGAACCATGTAGATTAAGCGTGAGACCGCCTGACCGAATCCGGCTTTTATATTTTTTGGCATTTACGACAGGGAAGCTGCAGCCTATACTGAATTGTGCTATCCTAACCATTTATAGCACCATTTCCCGGGTAAGCAACACCGTTGAGTAACCCTGGCAAATTATTTATTATTTACCGTAATGATCCTGACATCCCCTGTAAATGAAAGTATTACTGCTCCTGTTTACTACTTTGCTATTTGGCTGTAACCAGCAAAGCGCCCGGCAACGTGGCACACAATTAAATAGCGTACCGGATCCACATACATTGACTGATCCCTCAGCTGCTGTTGTCAGGCACCTAAACCTGGAGCTAGCTGTTGATTTTGCAACAAAAGAACTTACCGGCAAGGCCAGTTGGGTTATCGAAAACCTGTCGAACAGCAAAGAGATTGTCTTTGATACAAAAAATCTTTCCATTCAGAAAGTCACGATTGGCAAGGAAGAACATGACGTGAAGTTTGCCCTTGATAAACAGGATTCCATTTTGGGTTCGGCTTTACGCGTGCCTGTTGAAGCAACGACAACGATCATAAATATCTATTATAACACCCAGCCTAACGCAGGTGCACTGCAGTGGTTAGCACCACAACAAACAGCAGGCAAACAACACCCTTTCCTGCTTACCCAATCTCAACCAATCCTCGCCCGGTCGTGGATCCCTTGCCAGGATGGACCAGGGATAAGGTTTACTTATAACGCCACCGTTCGCGTTCCACCAGCATTGATGGCTGTAATGAGTGCAGAAAACAAACAACAAAGGTCAGATAGCGGGATTTACTATTTCAAACAAACTAAAGCAATCCCGTCTTACCTGCTTGCACTGGCAGTTGGTGATCTTGCTTTTCAGCCGATCGATAGCCGCACCGGTGTTTACGCCGAACCTGTTACGTTAAAAAAAGCAGCTTATGAATTTGCCGATATGGGCAAGATGGTAACAACGGCAGAAAAGTTATACGGACCATACCGTTGGGGCAGGTACGATGTGCTGGTATTACCGCCGAGCTTTCCTTATGGCGGAATGGAAAATCCAAATCTCACCTTCTTAACCCCCACAGTAATTGCCGGAGACCGATCCTTGGTGAGCGTTGTCGCGCATGAGCTGGCACATAGCTGGAGCGGCAACCTGGTAACCAATGCCACCTGGAACGATATGTGGTTAAATGAAGGATTTACAACCTATTTTGAACGCCGGATTGTAGAGGAAGTTTATGGTGTAGAGGAGGCGAAGATGCAGGAGGTATTGGGGCGGCAGTCGCTCTCTGCAGAGCTGGCGGACAAAGGTGCGAGCAATAAAGACACAAAACTGAAAGGGGAGCTCGCAGGGCGTGATCCCGACGCAGCCATTGGTGACATTGCCTATGAAAAAGGATATGCCTTTATCCGTACCATTGAAGAAGCCGTAGGTAGAAACAAACTGGACACCTTTCTCAGGCAATACTTCGATAAAAACGCCTTTCAGTCTCAAACCACAGAACAATTCCTGGTTAGTCTCAAAAGTGAACTTCTTGATAATAGTAAGACTCTTGCAGATTCTATACGGATCAACGATTGGGTGTACCAACCAGGGATCCCCAACAACGCACCTGCCGTGGGTTCAAACGCTTTCAGGAAAATAGATAGTCTTGTGTTCAAATTTCGTGATCAACCCTTAACTGAACTCAGGCAAAATGTTACCTCAACAAACGAAAAACTTTACCTGATCAGCCGTCTTCCCGTTGACCTGATTCCGCAAGAGCTGATTGCGCTCGACAAGGCATTTGCTTTTACCAATTCGGGTAATGCTGAAATTCAGACAGCATGGTATGTAGTTGCCATAAAACATGGATACAGGGCTGCCTACCCGGCCATCGAAAAATTTCTTACCCGGGTTGGCCGCCGGAAGTTCCTGGTGCCAATATATACGGAACTCATAAAAACAGCTGAAGGTAAAACCTGGGCTAAGGAGGTTTACAAACGCGCCAGGCCAAACTATCACCCTGTTGCTTACAACACCATTGACGCACTGTTGAGGTAAACCTTTGGTGGCATGGTTATTTGAAGGTACACCTATATCATTGTAAACCATTTAAATTACAACTATGGCAACGAACCAGCAAGACAACTTAAACAACATCAAAGAGGACCTTTCTGATGGCGCCTCTAACATAGGAAATGATCTTGATCGCACAGCAAACCGGGTTGGTGCGCATGGCAATGATGCCATCGACGATTTGAAAGATAATACCCGTGAGGTAAGAAGTGATCTTAGGAATGATGCCAATGACTTTGCTGATGATGCAAGAGACGTAAAACACGATATCGGCAATCGTACAGGCGATCTCGCAGATGATGCAAGACACGGTGCCCATGAGGTTAAAGAAGAAGGGGAAAGTTTATGGGAGCGGATTAAGGATAAAGCGGAAGACATCGGGGAAAGCATTAAGGATAAAGCGGAAGATATTACCGACAGCATCAAAAGAAAATTCGATTAAACAGGGGCCCGCACTTCGCGGGCTTTTTTGTTTTACATGAGTTTCCTTATTTTGATCTTTGATCGGCCTTATATTTACCCCATTCACCATTGTTAACCCTTTTTACATCACATGAAATACAGGTTGTTGTCAGGTAAGGAAAAACTTTCGTCCATCGGTCTTGGCTGTATGAGCATGAGCCATGGCTATGGAGTGCCCAACGATGAAGAGTCTATTGCAACATTGCACTATGCCCTTGACCTCGGCATCAACTTTTGGGATACTGCGGATTTTTACGGGAATGGTAAAAACGAAGCGCTGGTATCAGGGGTTCTTACAACCAATCGCAACAAAATATTTATTGCTACTAAATTTGGATTCAAGCAAAACCCGGATGGTACCGTTGGTTTTGATGGTTCTCCGGCATACATGAAAACCGCCGTGGAGGCAAGTTTGAAACGGCTGAAAGTAGAAGTAATCGATCTGTATTACGCGCACAGGATTGACCCAAATGTTACCGTGGAGGATATGGTTGGGGCAATGGCTGAACTTGTACAACAAGGAAAGGTTCGCTATCTCGGACTATCAGAAGCTTCGGCTAATTCAATCAAAAGAGCACATGCCGTACACCCGATCAGTGCACTCCAAAGTGAGTACTCAGTGCCTGAGATCCTACCGTTATGCAAAGAACTCGGGATTACATTCGTTCCCTTTAGTCCCCTTGCTCGTGGCCTTATGACCAACACATTGAATGTTTCGGAACTTCCCGATAATGATTTTCGTAAGGCACTTCCAAGATACCAGCAACAATACCAGGAAAACAACCAAAACCTCACACGCGCCTTTGCGCAATTGGCCGCTGAAAAAGGTTGCAGCCCGGCACAGCTTGCACTCGCCTGGCTACTTGCACAAGGTGATAACATCGTCCCTATCCCGGGCACAAAAAAACGGGACAAGCTTAAAGACAATGCCGGCTGTGTTGATGTGAACTTATCTGAAGAGGATCTCCGGGATATTGAACGTGTGATAGCTCAGTATCCAAATACCGGCGATCGCTATAATGAAGCAAATCTTAAGTGGGTAGACAAAAACTAGAAGAGGCTCCTTCTTGCACCGGTTGCAAGTGCAAACGTTCGAAAAAGCTTTCTTCATCCATTTCAACTACCTCGCCGGGTGCAAGTTTGCCAAGCACCAGGTCTTCGATTCCTACCCTGATCAGGCGTTTACACTGGTGACCTACTGCTGCAACCATCTTTCTCACCTGGTGATATTTTCCTTCAGTCAGCGTGATCAGGATCCAGGAAAAGGGCGGATACAATTTAAGGCCTGATTGCTCCTGGTAGTATTCGCCCGGGTTTACAATGATCTGTACAGCTGCTGGCGCCGTTGTATAATCGCCTCCACCTTTAACACGGATAGTAACCCCTTTTCTTAAAAGCTCGACAGACTCTTCTTCAATCACTTTTTTTACCTGGACCAGGTAAGTGCGCTTATGGGGTTGTTCACTCTCGAAAAGCAACCTGGTGATGCGCTTGTCGGTCGTAAGTAACAACAGCCCCTCGGAGTTAATATCCAGCCTGCCAACTGCATGGGTGCCCTCCGGAAATGGAAACGCCAAATCGCAGAGCAACCTCACTTTGTGGGAACTTACAAATTGCGAAACCATATTGTAAGGCTTGTTAACCACGAAATATTGGTGCATAGTACGCTGATGTTAATAGACGACCTGGTATGTGTTGCTCTGTTTAGCCCAGCTTGCTTAACCTGAATGGCTGCCATAATGGTAAGAGCAGGATTGTTCATCACCTATTGTACTTATAAATTTAAGTACGTATTAATGATCATGCCATTGTTGTACTGAAAAACGTTTTTGCCGCCTACTTCCCTGCCCAGCTGTACGGTCTGGTTCAGAAAACCTGCCTCAACCCTGAATTTTGTCCCCGCTTTATAACCGGCCAAAATACCTACCCGGTTTTGATCAAACACGTTTTCACCAATATTTTCCCCAAAGCCGATAAATATTTCGTCGTACAAAGCTGCATAGAACTTGCCTTTAATGGGTACATCGAGCCTGGGCATATACCTTAGCCTGTTTAAATAAATGTATTCGTTTGCTTTTTCGCTTGTGGGTGCATTTAACCGGCCAACCCATCGCTGTTCAAGCCGCAAACGGTGTAACAAGGATGCTTTTCCAAGAGGAGCATTTATGACAACCTGCTCATATATCCTGTGTTCGGGAAAGCGTTTGGGCACGGCAGCAATCGGGTATTCACCATAGGCGAACGTTTCAATCCAGCCATAGCCAACATGGAAAGTTACATTAGGGTTTAGCTTGTAGTTTAAGCCTACACGAAGCAGGCTTTGCTGCCAATCTTTCACCAACTTATTCCTCCGCCACTGGTATTCAATATGCCCACTAACCTTGTCGTTGATCCTGGGAGTTATGGTTGTGGTATACCAGCCGATTGTGTTATGATCACTCAACCGTCCTTGTGCGTTTGAAAGGTTCGCAACCATCAGCAACACAAAACCTAAAATAAAATTCTTCATAGTTTATCGCGTATTAGTTCGTTTAAGCTTGAACTTACAAAATGATACCAGGCTACATGATGGCTGATCTACATCAGTGAGCAATCATGTATTAATGTGGTTTAGTTAAGGCCTTGCTGGCTTAGTTGACCAGCAATGTTATACAGTAAAAGTGTGCGACCCATCAATAGTTTTGGGGCATGGCGCAACGATTTACAATTAAAAAACCTGCGGCTTGGTCCAATAAAAACCGCTTAACCAAACGACATTGAATCGTGTATTGTGAATACCTGTTTGCATTTGCACATCACGTGAAAACCACACAGAACCTTAGTTTAAACTGGGATCAATAACCGGCGCAGATTGTTCGTTAAATTCATTTGCCGAATAGTCCCGGATAACATTGTACAGTGTGTCTCGTTCCACCGGTACCCGTTTCACCTGCTTTACCAACGCTACAAGCTCAGCTGTAGTCATAGCCGGATTTTGCTCCTCACTGCCTGCAAGGGAATAGATCTTGGTGGTATCATCAATGGTACCATCAATATCATTCACACCAAATGACAGCGACAATTGTGCATTCTGGCGGCCGAGCATGGGCCAGTAAGCCTTAAGATGCGGGAAGTTGTCAAGGTATAGCCGGGCAATGGCGTACATCCGCATATCCTCTACCACGTTACTTTCCTTAACGTTACTCATCTCGTTATCGTGGTTACGAAACTTCAACGGAATAAAGGTGTTGAACCCATGCGTTTCATCCTGCAGCTTACGAAGGGTTTCCATATGATCAACCCGGTGCCAATACGATTCGATATGACCATATAGCATAGTAGCATTACTGTGCATGCCGAGGTTGTGAGCGGCCTTATGAATGGACAGCCATCCGTTTGCGTCTACCTTGTCTGCGCATATCTGCTGCCGGATCTCGGGATGAAATATTTCAGCGCCACCGCCTGGCAGCGATTGTAAACCAGCATCTTTCAGCATTTGCATGCCTTCCACCACCGACAGCTTTGCCTTACGAAACATATAGTCCAGTTCTACCGGGGTAAAACCCTTGATGTGGATATCGGGTCGGTAAGCTCGGATTTCCTTAATCAGTGAAAGGAAAAAAGACAGGTTCATTTTTGGATGAACCCCTCCTACAATGTGTACTTCAGTTACGGGCTGTCCATCATACTTTTTAACGATATCAAGCATCTGGTCGATACTTAATTCCCAGCCATCCTCTTTATGCGCGTATAATTTGGAGTAAGAACAAAATTTGCACGAAAACACGCAAACATTAGTGGGTTCGATATGAAAATTGCGGTTGAAGTAGGTTTTATTTCCATGCTTTTGTTCCCTCACCCAATTGGCTAATGCGCCTACAAAAGAAAGCGAGCCTTTTTCGAAAAGCGTAACCCCATCCTGTTCCGTCAAACGTTGTCCGGCTAATACCTTTTCACCTATCCTGGCCAATTCCGCGTCGCCAACATGCTCAATAATCCTGGCGGGCAATTCCTGTGCTGTTACCATTATAAAAACATTTGCGCAAAGCTAAGCCAGAATAGCCGCCAAATAAAACTGCCCCCGGAACCGGGGGCAGTTTTATGCAGATAAACCGAAGTGACTAGTTGATTTTAACAAGCTTCTGCGTTATTGTTCTACCCGTATACATCAGCTTAATGGTATATACACCCGATGGCATACGCCCCATGTTTACCTCTATATAGCTGTCCGCCCTACCCTCACCAAAGGATTGGCTGGTAACCAGTTGACCCACTGAATTATAAATCCCATATCCCCTCAGATCAGTTGGCGGCAAGTAATGCTGAATGGCAAACTGGTTATTGAATGGATTAGGGGTAATCATAAATCCGTTTTGCTTTAACCTCGCCGGCAGCACCTTAGGCGTAAAATTGATATTATCGAGAAAGATGTTATTCTCGAAATTGGTTGTATTCCGGAATGCAAACCGAACCTTGTTGGCTGAGCCCAGCAAGCGGGTAACATTTACTGAGTCGGTCCGCCATTGATTTTGCTGGGTAGGAAAAAACTCGTCGGTGTTCGGGTAGTTTGGATCACCAATGGTCTGCAGATCACTGCCATATTTTTTATAAATCGTGGTGAAGCTTCTTCCGCAATCTGTGGTCACCAGCACTTCAAGGGTGTCCAACGGAATAGCCGTACTTCCCGGAAAACTATAGGTGCTTGCCGCTACATCAAATTTAATAAATACGGAGTCGGCACCGGTATAAGTCAGCACCGGCGTTACAAGGTCATCTACCCGGTCGTTTGCAGCATAGTTGAAATTATTGATGTACGCTGAACCTGAGCTTGAACGGCCAGCCTGGTTGGTTCTCGTCCAGGTTATCGCATCAGCCGGCTGTTGTGTTACAGACCAACCCGGAGGCGGGAAAGTAGTGTTTTCAAATGTCTCCACCAGCGGGGCGGCAGCCGTCGCAATCACCTCAAACTGGTACTGGATGGTATCATTTGCCGGCAACTGATCGGGTAGTCCATTCGGGTTCGAGGTCCAGGCCCGAAGCACGTAGATACCTGGTTGCAGGGTTGATGCATTTAACTGCACCACTACAGATGAGTCCCTCAATAGGGTGCCGGTGAAATTAACGGGTGTTTGCAGGGAACCGTTTACCGTGTAATTAAGGGTAAACGAACGGATCGTATCAATGCCCTGGTTTTTGACCCGTACAGCGGGTCTTACATTGTTACCGTCGCAAATGGTAGTAAATGGCTCGGTAACAGCAACCGGTATCAGATCTCTTCTGAATACGGTAATCTTCGAAATGTTGATATTGTCAAGAAAAACGTTGTTACCATACCTGCTTGATCCCCTGAAAGCGATGATAATATCAGAATTGGTAAATACGCCCGTCTTTGGAAATTTAAGCGTGATGTTTCTCCAGTCAGATCCGGTAGGGTTAGTTAATGCGGTAGTGCCGGGAGCCGAGGTTGTCAGCTGCGAGCTCCACTGTTGGAACACCCGGGTAAATGTCCCCCCGCAATCTCCCGACACCCAAATTCCCAATGTATCCTGCACCGCATTATACTGGCGGTGTGCCACATCAAAACTCAGGATCATGGTATCTGCATCAGTGGTAGATAGCAATGGGGTTCTTAGGTCTATAGTGTTACCTGCTGTGATGTTGTAAAAATTTGCAAGAGCTGAACCTGGTGCACCACCATTTGTGGCATTTGAACGCTTCCACACAGCGGAACTATCTGTTCCCGCCATCCTTACCAGGGACCAGCCGGGCGGCGGGAAGGTGGGACTGCTAAAGTCTTCCACAAGCGGAAGATTTCTTCCAACCCCAACAGTCAGGTTTACAGTTATGGTATCATTCGCAGGAACCTGGTCGGTACTGCCATTTGGCAGCGATGTCCAAAACCTGAGCACCTGGTTAGCACCTGCATTAACGGTAACATTACCAAATGTCACAACGGTCGAATAATTTGTTGGAATATTTACCGGTACGGTTACCTGAACAGGTGTTCCGTTGTTGAGGCTCATCGCTACCCTAACCAGGGTTATTGTAGTTGTACCCCTGTTGGTTACGCGAACCCTTGGTGTAATCGTTCCGGGGCACGCGATGTTTGCGTACGTAATCGATGTACACGTAGCGGCATTGAAATCAAAGCCACCCGGGCTGACAATGCTAGTAGGTGCAACGTCAAGGGCCGGTACGTTTGAAGGAGGTATATGCCCCTGTGTGGTCAGGTAGCCCGGACGACAGTTTTCCAGTACCCAATGCATTCGTTCAACCTGTCCATTGGTGAACATCGAATAACACCGGTCATCCGTGTAGTCCATAAAATTCTGGTACATCTTATTAATGGGCGCGCCAGCCGGTGTCGTACAGCCGCCGGCGACAGCACCTGCAAGGCAACCGGATGTTGAGCCACTTTGTGCCGGGGTATCGTCAGCGGGGCCTAATAAGGTTTGAGGCAATTGGCAGGATGGTGTAGTAAGCTGGCCGAAGTCGTTGACTGCCGCACATCCACCCTGGAACGTATGGTACAACCCAAAGTTGTGGCCGATTTCATGCACAGAGGTACGGGCAAGATTAAAAGCAGGTATGGAAAAACAGGAATTTGCGAAAGCAGTATAGTCTACACAAACACCATCTATACCAACAGTACTCGTAGTGGTTTCTGTTTGATTGCCGGGCCCAATTGCCGGGGCAATCCCAAGTAAACCAAGTGCAGGATCGCCAACCCCCACCCAAAGATTGTAATATTGAGTCACATCCCAGGGGTCCAACCCACCTGCAGAGGTGTGCTTGATCGGCTGATAAGTAACGCCGTTTATATAAACGCTACCTACCCTCCTTTCTACACCGCCGGTGTAGTTCCCGGCCGGGTCGCGGCGTGCGCGGGTAAACCTTAACAGTGAATGACCACGAACGGGATAAAACGGTGAAGCATTCGTACTATCTGCATTAATCCCTGCAAAGTCATCATTTAACCGGTTCAAAAAGTAGTCAACGTCTGCGTCTGTAACTTGGTAAGGATTCGGTAAAACAATATGCACCACAACAGGTATTGTCACCGGTCCGGTTAGCGTGGTGTTTCGCGAGGTCTGGCCGGTACGCAATTGAAGCGATTGTTCGTAATCCCGGATGCCCTTTTCATAGTGGGCCCTGAAAGCCGGGTCTTCCATATTTTTCTCAAAAGCGGTCATCGTTGCGCACCGTAATATTTCCTGTGCGGCTTTTGTAACCTGGCTTGGTTGGGTTTGCCCTATCCCTTGTGAACACGTCATTAGCAGCAGAAGCAAAGGAAGAAAGAGCGGGGTAGTTCTCAATGATCTAGATTTTAATCGATCCATAACAAGGCTTTTCATAGAAGGTTTGGAAAATGCTGGTGCAAGGTTACTGCATCTACAATCCCGAAACCAATTTACAGATTCATTTTTTGGGCGTTCTCAATACAGGGGTGACACAATACAACAAAGCAATGGAAGCCGACGGTAAAAACCGGGTAAGCATTTAAACCCGGCGGTCAAAACCAACGCAGGAAAAACATTGCCAAAGCAAGTAACCGGCAATCCGATACAACTTGCTGACTGTTTGTTGAGGGCTGATGAACGCACTGAAACCATGGTGCGGGCAGGTTTAAACCAATAGTCTCCACCTGCAATAGCGCATGTAAAATAATAAACTTTCAAAAGATTTCAGCCTGCCGTTGAACATTAATCTGCCCGACTTCATAAGTGCGCAGGCATTTGCTCGCTTATCCGCTTTCCGTCTGGTGGTCGGGCGTTCGTTCAACGCGCAGGTTCAACAAATATCATTGTGTTGGTTGTCCACCCGACACCGGGGATCTCACTTGTAACACAGCAAAAATCTGGATGGCTTCATCATACCCCACCATTTTGCATCGGTAGGCTCCGGCTATGATACCACAGTTTCAACATAAATAGCCCTGCTGAACGGCACCGGATATTCGTCATCAGTATTCTATAAAACTGCTATCTTCCGCTTTAAATCATTTTAGATGAATATAAAGCAAAGACTTATCGTGATGAATTTCCTCGAGTTCTTTGTTTGGGGTTCATGGCTCATCTCGCTTGGCGCATATATGATCGTTACATTAGGCTTTACCGGCGGCCAGGTCGGTAGTGTTTATGCTACCATGGGACTCGCATCGCTGATCATGCCTGCTTTATTGGGTATCGTTGCCGACCGTTGGATTAATGCAGAGCGTGTGCTCGGCCTTTGTCATATCGTAGGGGCCGGCCTCCTGTTCTGGGCGTCTACAGTTACCGACTACAATACTTTATACATCCTCATGTTGCTTAACTCAATGGTGTATATGCCCACCATTGCACTTAACAACAGCGTTTCTTACGACGTTCTCGAGCAAAAGAAGTTCGACGTCGTAAAAGATTTTCCCCCTATCCGCGTTTGGGGAACCATTGGTTTTATCGTAGCCATGTGGATGGTCGATTTTCTTGGTTGGACAAAAAGTTCGTTGCAGCTTCAGATCAGCGCGCTTGCCGCCCTTACCTTAGGCATCTACGCCTTCACAATGCCGCAATGCCGGCCGGCAGCCGGTTTGCAAAAAAGAAGCCTGGCATCTTCACTCGGTCTTGATGCTTTTGTGTTGTTCAAACGCCGGAAAATGCTCATATTTTTTGTGTTCGCAATGCTGCTTGGTGCTGCCCTCCAGATCACCAACGCTTTTGGCGGCCCTTTCCTGGATGACTTCAAAGACCAGTACGCCGACTCCTTTGGCGTAAAGCACCCAAACCTCCTGATCTCGATCTCCCAGATATCTGAGACCCTGTTTATACTTACCATACCTTTTTTCCTCAGGAAGTTCGGCATCAAAAAGGTCATGCTCATGAGCATTGTGGCGTGGGTGTTCCGCTTTGGACTATTTGGTATCGGCAACCCTGGCCCGGGCCTCATCTTATTGGTGCTCTCGATGATCATTTATGGAATGGCCTTCGATTTCTTTAATATTTCAGGTTCACTGTTTGTCGAGAAAGAAGCCGACATCAAAATCAGGTCCAGCGCCCAGGGTTTATTTATGCTGATGACCAACGGCATTGGCGCATATCTTGGTGGCGAACTCAGCGGGCGTGTGGTTGATCATTTTACCGTTAATGGGGTAAAAGACTGGCAGAGCATCTGGTTTACCTTTGCCGCTTATGCCTTGTTGCTCGCCATTATTTTCCCCCTGGTTTTCCGTTATAAACACGAACCCGAAAAACTGATTGCGGTACCCCATTAACCTGCCACAAAGCATACTTCCTACGCGAACGGGCATGTGCTGATTGCAGGTATTTTTATGAACCAGGGGGCAGTAACTCCGGTTAAACAGCCGTTGCGTCGCACTCTTGTACATACAGTGGGTACCCATCGGTATAGGAACGCGGATAACACGGATTAAAATGATCTTAATCGGATTTTGGTGAAATCCATCCATCTTCTAAAACAATCCTTTTTGCTTCGGCTTTGAACAAAATGGATAAATTTTCTGCTTCGCAGAACGATAAAGCGTACCTATCCGTTTATCCCTGTCATCCGTGTTCCATTTTAAGCCGCTAAGAAGAAGTGTCCACACGGTAGCTCTTATACCGGTGAACCCACATCGCCGTGGCTTTCCATCAGAGTCTAACCCAATGCTTCGGAATAAGGTCACGGGTGTCCAGTTTAGCCTTGTCGAACCAATTAGCAGGTGCAACCACGATCTTTCGGGAATAATTGTTTAACCAGGCAGCCCACCAGCTAAAACTGCTGTTTGCAATGATATTATGCCTGCACTGGCTCATCAGCCAAAAATCTTCCAGGTGAGATTTACTCGTTGCACCGGAAACAACGGTCACCCCTGGTGCCAGGGGTAAGTTCTGCATTACCCATGATGGATCATCGGTAAAAACATAGTAGGTGGGCTGAGTTACCTTGGTACGTATATGCGCAATGCCCTTCTGGTAATATTCCAGGCCAAGTTCAGCATAATAGTTCTGTACAGTCGTAGCCGAATAATCGCCACGCCTGATGTGCAGGGCAACGCTCTCTTCCTGTTGTAGTTGCCTGGCGAAATCTTCCAGGTGCACCATCAGGCCTGCCCTAAATCCAAATCGACTACGTATTTCCTTTTCGTTGGGTTTGAAGTATTGTTCACTTTGCCGGTACCCTTTCAGGTAGATCTGCCTCCCGGCAGCGTAAAAATGGTGATCAAATGTAAAGCGGGCCTCCTTATAAATTTCACGTTTATGCGGCGGAAGAAGCTTTTGCAGAAGCTTCTTAAGTAATGACTCTTCCAGGTAAGGTTGAAGCTCCACCCTTGTTGCAATTTCGGGGGGTTCCTGTAAATAAGCCAGGTCGAAGTTGCGGATGGTACCGATCTGTTCATCCGGTTCTCCGAGCAGGCTGGTGTCAACTTTAACTGGAACCTGATGATGAAGCGCCAGGCTTAATCCTGCCGCATACTGGAACAACTGGTTGCCGAGCCCGCCTTTAAGTTGAACGATGATCATAATAAAGTTAAGTCAGGTTGAGCAGGTCAGGTCATCTTGGTTCGACACCTATTGCTAGTGACCAGTTCTGCAACACTGATAGTTGAAGAATAGCAAATTTTCTGCAATCATAATACTTTCCAACACGCTTTCCGACCATCTTCGCGAAACTTCCGTCGTTAACACATAAGTTTTCGACACCCATTATTTTTGACTTCCAAATGTCTGGTTTAGCCTATTCTTCACCGGCTTGGTTCAACGTTATTCAAATATCTTCACAAAGGTTACGTTTAACTTTTAAGCAAATCGCAGTTTAATGAATCGTGGCATATTTGGGTTTCTAATCCTCATCATCCTGCAACAATTCAACGTGTCGGCACAGGTAAATCTTTCCGCAGGACTTGTTGCTCACTATCCGTTGGATGGGAATGGTAATGATGTGAGTGGCAATAATCATCATGGTGTTCTTGTGAATGGAACAACATTTTCGGGCAACAGGATGGGTGTTGCCAATACTGCAGGATTGTTCGATGGATCGGACGACTACATAAGAGTAAGGGATAACGGAGCTTTTTCAACTCCAACTCACAGTCTGGTAATCTGGTTTCAAACAGAAACAAATAATCTGCAAAATCTTGTCGGAAAACGGGATTTCACTACAACGGCCGGCTCGGGAGGCGCACAATACCAGTTTTTCATTAACTATCCTCCTTTCCCCGGTATCGGCTCAAACCTGGTCGGCAACAATTCGAGTTGTAATAGTACCTCTTCGAGTAGCTATATAAATACAAACGACTGGATTTGTATCAATCGCTGGTATATGGCAGTAATAACATATGACGGCAGTTTACATAAAATCTATATTGACGGTGTTTTGAAACGAACTTCTAATGCTGGTTTTCCTTCGCTTCTTACAGGTTGCAATAGCGACCTGCGTTTTGGTAACTGGTGGGCGGGTGATCTACTTCCTTTTAAAGGCAAGATGGATGACATAAGATGGTACAACCGGGCTATAAACCAGGCGGAGGTGAACGCATTGTATGACAATTCACACCAACCCCTTGTTGACTTTGAGTACAAACAATTGTTATGTTCGCCACAAACGGTTGAATTCACAAACAGGAGCGGGGTCAATGGCAATGTCAGCTGGACCTTCGGCGATGGAAGATTAACCACAACTGTAAACCCTAGCCATAACTACACGAATTATGGAACATACACCGTGAAAATGGTGAGCACTTTTACAAACACTTGTAAAGACAGTGTTACCAAGACAATCCCGATCAACCGGCCGGTGGACGGCAACGTGATTGCAGCTATGGATACATCAATTTGCCTTGGGCAGGTCGTTCTGCTTTCAACCGTTTCAAATAGCCTGAGTAATTGCTGGTCGCCGGCAGGTGATCTTAACAGTTCTACTTCCTTAAACCCTCTTGCAACACCAGCGGTTAGTACAACATATTCAGTAAATTCACTTGTACAAGGAAACAATCTTGTGGCTAATGGTGGGTTTGATAACGGCGCCGTTGGATTTACATCCGATTACAGCCTCGCTTCTTCAAACACTGCTGACGGACAATTTACTGTTGCAAATACAGCCACACCCTGGAATACTAACTTTCAACTTTGTACCGGTCATAATGGCGCAGGCAACATGTTGATCGTAAATGGAAACTCAGTTGCCGGTGCAAAAGTCTGGACCCAAACCATAGCTGTTAGCGCAAATACTAATTATGCATTCTCCACATGGATACAATCGCTTTCTGCAACCAACCCTGCCAACCTGATATTTTCTGTTAATGGCATTCGCTTTGGCAATAGCATTATTGGTGCAGGAAGCACATGTCAATGGAACCGATTTTATGCAACATGGAACTCCGGAAGTGCGACCACTGCAGTTATCTCAATTATCAATCAAAACACAACGCCAACCGGAAACGATTTTGCTTTAGATGAGATCTCTTTTGCTGAGGCATTGCTGCAGCGCGACTCTATTCGGGTGAATGTATCTTCAGCTAAAATCAATGCGGGACCTGACACATCCATTTGCCCGGGCATTTCCATTCAACTAAATGCCCTCGGTGGGTCCAGCTACACCTGGCAACCATCAGCAACATTGAGTTCAACAAGTATTTCCAACCCCATCGCTTTCCCGCTTTCTACAACCGAATATATTGTTGAGTCGTCCGACGTGGGGGGATGTTTGGGACGTGATACAATCAAGATTGCTGTCTTACCCACACCCGTAATCTCTCTTACCAACGACACGTTGATTTGTACGGGCACTCAGCTGCAGTTACTGGCTGGGGGTGGAGCGACATACCAGTGGTTACCTTCGGAAACACTTTCCGCATTAAACATTCCAAATCCTACAGCCAAGCCAATAGGTACAACCAAATATACCGTAGAGGTTACTGGGCAAAACGGCTGTAAAAAACAAGACTCAGTTATGGTTGTGGTCGCTACCCGGCCGATTTTGACTGTTGGAAAAGATACTTCAATCTGCAGTGGTAGTTCTATACAGTTGTTTGCAAGCTCCGACGTGCCTGCGACCTATACCTGGCACCCGGCAAGTAGTTTGAATAATTCAACTGTGTCTAATCCGGTTGCAATACCGTTAAATAACACCAGCTACAGTGTGATCGCCAGTTCAGCGGCAGGTTGCGAATCTTATGATACCATCACTGTCGGTCTTGTAAGTGGTCCTGCGATTCAGAAAAGTAGCGACACTACGGTTTGCACCAATAGTTCGGTCCCTATATTTGCTTCGGGAGGAATTGCATATCGCTGGGAGCCTGCAGCCGGTCTGTCGAACCCGCTAATCAGTAATCCAATTGCTCAACCTGTATCGAATACTGTTTACAAGGTATTTGTCACCGGTAATAACGGTTGCACATCAACCGACTCCGTATCCATTAAGGTCAGGTCTAAATCCACATTCACAATCCAGCCCTCAAGTCCTTCTGTCTGCTCCGGCGATTCTATTTTACTTTCAGCTACCGGTGGCAACACTTATGAATGGATCCCTGCTAATCTCGCAAGATCACCATCGAGCAGTTCAACGCTTGTCTCACCGACTGCAACTACTTTGATCAGGGTTCGGATCTCCGATCGTACTTGCAATATCACAGATACGTTATCAACTTTAATTACGGTAAACCCGATCCCGAAGGTGAGCATATCGAGTTCAAATGATCTAAGTTGCAGTTCTCCTCAAACCCAACTTAACGCATCAGGGGCGCTTCGTTATACCTGGAGTCCCACCTCAGGGCTCAGTGATCCGAATATCGCCAATCCCGTTGCCAGTCCACAATCAACAACTACTTACCTGCTTACAGCTACGTCTGGCTTAGGGTGTAAAAGTTACAATAGCATAAGCATCAAAGTAGATCCAACTATAGGCACGGGCTTACTTCTATTGCCAACTGCGTTTACTCCAAACAATGATGGTAAGAATGATTGCTTCGGATTAAAAAGCTGGGGAACAGTTACAGATCTGAAGCTGACAATTTTCAACAGGTGGGGGCAAAAAGTATTTGAAACAAGCAACAGTTCAGACTGTTGGGATGGTAATTTCCGGGGAGTTCAGCAACAATCGGGAGCTTTTGTCTACATGGTTACCGGAACTACGCTGTGTTCCGGTAAAATATTTAGAAAAGGAACTATAGTTCTGTTGCGTTGAAACAGACGCAAACCAATGTCGGGATGGCTCAAGCTTCACGCACACCGTTGAGTTCTTTCGCTGTGTTTAGAACACTCTTGAATTGATCACAAATATTTGTTAGCAACACTTTTTCCAAAAACTAACTTGCTAAAGAGAAAGGAAGTATAAAAAAAGTATAATGCTTAACTACTTTTGAAATAGATGTCTCCAAATGAGGTGGAGATAAACTCCTGGCTGGCGATGTGGGCTTTAAATGTTTCGTAATTCATCCATTCCTTAAAAGCCCAGCTCATAGACTCACCAATGCTGTAGTTATAAACTCCGGTTGAGGAAATGTCGTTTAGAAGACCGACACAAGTGGAAACATGGTCATTCATTTCCGGAACACAGTACTCGAATGATAAGTACGGTATGGGCGTATGCAATCCCCTTAACACTTGCGGCTCATAGCCTTCTACATCAATCTTGCAAAATTTAGGAACACCATATTTAGCAATCTGGTTATCGAGGGTCGAAATCGGAACCTTAATTGTTCCGTTCCACTTACTAAAACGAAATCGATCACGGGTGCTTTCAATATACGTTTTACTAAATGACGAAACGGTGGTATCGGAAGCGATGTGCATTTCCAGCTCACCGCTTGCCTCGGCAAGCCCGATGTTTTCGATTGTTATTAAGTCTGCAAACTTTTCTTTTAGGGTTGCTACGCAGGCAGGTTGAGGTTCAACTGCAACAACCTTAGCACCACAGGCAAGAAAAGCTTCTACCCTGTTTCCTACGTTGGCACCCACATCAAATACCATATCTCCGGGCATAACAAATTGCCGGTAAAAAGCCGTCCGGGCAGGTAAAAGTTGCTTGTCGATTTTATTTTGTAAATCCTCGTTTTTCTTTCGTTTATAACGCTGATAACTCTCGTTAAGTGGAGTATACCTGAGCAGTTTATCAACCAAGCCCATAAATCGCAGTTTTCGTTTAACAGCAAAGGTAACAATCCTTGAACTTCATAGGCCTTTTAAGAACATTGAAGCATTGATTAAGAATGTTTGAGGTGATGTTTTCAAACGGGTTAATGCGATACAATCCTTCCGCTGACACCTTATACCCTATCGCGTATAAGCTTGAGCTAACAATAAAGACCACTAACATGCGTTTTCTTACCGCCTGTTGGCAGCATTCGTTTTTTGGCCACAGTCATCTTCAACTCATGATCACCTAACCCTTAACCACCCAGATGAAATTATTTTGTAACGTTTGTATTATTGTGTTTGCTTGTACTACCTTAAGTGTGTCATGCACTAAAAAGGAGATCATCACCAGGACAACAACGGATACTGTCCTGCTCCGGGCTATTGATACAAATTTTTTAATGAATGCCAGGAGCTGGATTGGCTTCAGTTATCAATCTCTTGGCCTTATCGACTCGGGCGCGTCCTCGTATGTGACCACACCAGAGGGTATTCGCTTTAGAGGTCAGGGGTATCGGCTTGGAACAAGAATTCAGACCAAATCGGAAATCGGCATTTACAATAAGACACTTTATTTTAAATGGAAGGGTAATGGAGGGGGGCAATTTGCGGCTTTTGTAGTTCAGTTGAAATATGATCCATTTACGAATGATGGACAGGTTCCCATTCAGGGTGTGGACCTCGCAACGTTTTCTGTAAACGGCACAGTGCCGGGTTCAACTTTAATCCAGAATGATACCTGGTACTATACCAGGGTACAGCCGGTTACTGGTACCGACAACTACCAGGTAATTACTGCTTTTGGTAACTATAACCACCTTGGAGGAAACGTGATCGCAATGAGAACAGTTCCGATTTATACCAAGTCCGGCTTTCTGGCAGTTCGAATGGGGGATTGTTATGCCGGTATTGCAGCCTTTGGTGTGTTAGGAGAATGTAGGATTGCCTCAAACTAGTTTGACCGCCCATCGTTTACAAACACACAGGCCTTTCCGAAAGGTCCTGGCTGCGCCTGCCCGCATTGCCTGTCTTAAGCTGGGCTGACATCACGTTAGCCCGGCTTAGGTTTCAGCGTTTGCGGGCATTAGTATCCTAAGGCGAATTGAGTTTCCAATGCTCCCAGACAAATTCATACATGTACATGGGGTTGTGGGTTTTCGCCAGGCCGGCTTTGATCTTTTCCATCTTCGTTTTCGCATCAGGTACAAAGTTGTGAAACTGGATTAGAAGTTGTTTAACCCGTTGTATGTGTCCGTCTGCTATCAGTTGCTCGAGCAGGTCATATTCACCTCCCTCGATGTTTATCTTCATCAAGTCTATAACACCGATGTTATGTTGCCGCACAAACGCATCAAATGCCTTCATTTGGATGGTTTCGGTAGGCTTGGCTGAAAGGCTTTCGTTATGTATTGACGAGGCAAATTGATCAATACTTATGCTCGCTTCGTAAGTTTTGCTTGCCAGGCCAAATTGAAAGACCTGCATCTTGTCATTTTGCGCGAACCTTCCTTTTATCAGGTTATAATAATCCATCACCGGCTCAAATATGAAAAGGCTGCAATTGTACCTGGCGTATACATCGCTTGACCATTGGCCCTCATAACCCCCAAGGTCAAAAACAATGGATTGTTCCGTAATTCCTTCAAAACTGCTCCGTTTCAAATTATGTAAGTCCTCGTTGTACCATCGCTGTAGCGCTCTAAACTGTGGATCGGAACTGTGTTGAATTCGCTTGATGGACTCATCAAGAATGTTTCTTGCTTTACCTAATACTTTAACGATAACTGACATGTCTGGGTCTGGTGGTAGATTTCAGGTGCAAGATACGTGGAAGACGAACTTAACGGGTGAGCAGGTTCAAGGTAAAGATAGCCTGGTCCCCGGAAACATTTAATTCCCAGCTGAGCGAGGTTACCAAAGTAGGGTGCAATCGTTCAAGAGCAAATGCATCCACTGCTCACAACTACTTAGCTTAACACGCTGATGCACAAACTTAGCTGTGTTCCTAACTCTCCCGGCCGCTAACTACGATCACCTTTACTGTTACCCAACTATAACCATTTCCAGGTAATCGGTCTTCAGGGACAAGATATCCGCCTGGCCAAAAGCGACGGTATGATAATTCTTCAATCGGGAGCTCTGCCTTTTCGATTACAAACCCGCATCCCGAGGAGCCGTAAATGGAATAAATTAAACTGGTTAGATCTTTAAAGCGACACACAATGTTATTGCTGCCACTCTCGAAATGGCTTAGCTGCTCAAGCAATTTAAACCACTGACTAGCAACGTACATGGCAATCAGCCTTTCTTAAAAGCCGAAGAAGCTTGCTGAGCCGGAGCAACCATCAGGAATGGCCAAAGCCATTCAACCAAAACACAGTGGTAGTTTACGATTCCGCTTCCCTGATGACAATCGCAGTATGCCATATTAAAATTCCCGATCAATTTAAATTGAAAGTAATGAATAAAAAATTTGCGGAACAACCAAGCATTCAACACAGAAAATATAAAGCAAAAACAGCTGAAAATATTTTTCTGGAATATAGTAGGTTTTACAAAAGAATATATATTTTGTTTAAATCTGAAAAGCCTCAATAACCAATTATTCATTACTTAAAACAACAATTATGGCCTTTAAAGCAAACCTTAAAATAGGCAGTAAAGAGTTCGACGTAATCAGCTGCAATTATTCGTTACGCAGGGATGTTGACGCAAAGGGTCGTCCCGCATCCGGACTGTATGGCGGAACCATCAACCTTGCGTTGGAGTCTTCAGATGACACTTCTGTAATCGAGTCAATGGTAAACCAATACAAACCAATCGATGGCACCGTTACGTTCAAGAAAAGTGATGAGGACTCTAAGATGAAAGAAGTATCATTTGAAAAAGGGTATATCATCAACTTCGCAGAAAGCTTTGATATTATCGGGTCACAACCAATGCTCATTAATTTCACTGTTTCTGCACAAAAAATTAAAATAGGAAATGCAGAACACAAAAATGACTGGCCCGGAAACTAAAGCAGGATGTGCAAATAGCAGGCACCTGCCAAGCGCAGATTTTAATTAAGCTTTACTCAGCAGTACCATTTTCGAATACCCTTATCCGGTCCGGCGACCTCCATTTTCACTAAGGCCTTGTTTTTACATTGCACTCCTATCTTCCGGTAATTAACATTCGAAAAGGTTATTGCCGGAAACAATTATCCTGGCTATAACAACGAAAATGCAACTTCGACCATTATCAGTGATAACCATTGTCGATATTAATACCTATACAAGCAATCCTCATGATTGCCGAAAGCAAGTATGCCAAAAGAGAGCCTTGCATCGATATACAGCACGAAAGACTCGTGTGATTGATCCGTTTTATTAAAGGGGAGCAATTAAATCTTTAATTAAATGCAAAGCCGTTATGCTTAAGCTAATACTATAGCAATTGCAACCTCGTCACTGAGCAAGGAATTAATATCAAATTGAAGCATACAAAGTCAAAGGAGGATAAACTTCATGATTAATAGGAGCAGCTTTTGCGATAGGCGCTCCAATTGATTTGCAATAGGCGCCGCAATTGACTTACGCCTTCCATGTTGAATTATTAACCATTTAGACAAATAGTTCAGGAATTTATCTCTTTGTTAAAAAGCGTGTCCTATTCAGTATTTTATATGTAGCCACAAAGCTTGCCAGATAAAATAAACATACCAGGTTATGGAGTATAATATTCTTGCAGAAATTGAAATTGAGCAAACCAGAATCGAGTATTATACCAATATTGTTCTGCGCCAAAAATTTAATGAACACCACGAATTTATTATCCGGATTAACCATGATGTTTTAGAGAATCAAAAATCTTTCTCGCTTCAAAAGGCACAACAGCTCATCGGCAAATCTGCGATCATTCGTTTCAGAAAGGTTGCAAATGATACGACCATTGCCAATGAATTCCGCGGGATCATTTTCGCGATTACTATGGAACAGTCAAACAGCTTTACCGGCGACCTCGTAATAAAAGGTTATAGCCCCACCATGGTCCTGGAAAATGGCGAGCACCTTGCATCCTTTTACAAAAAGGACCTTAAAACAATTGTACAGGAGCTGACGAAACCATTGGCGGGAGTAAACTGCGCTACGGAAATCAACCCCCGCCACAAAACGGAAATACGATACACTTGTTTGTACCGTGAAAGTTTGTTTGCATACTTGAACAGGCTATCATCATCCTACTCGGAATGGCTTTATTACGATGGCAGATCGCTTGTATTTGGGAAACCGGCAAATCTCCAATCAATCGAAGTTGTTTATGGTGCCGACATCACCAGCCTAAAATTAAACCTGCAAATGTCGGCCATGAATTTTACCGCTTATTCGTACAATTCAAAAAACGACAATCTAATTACCGCGCAGTCGCCCAAAGCTGTTGACGGCTTATATCATTATGGCAAACACGTGCTGGACACATCGGACCGGATTTTTACCCATCCGGCAAATGCCCCCATAAGCCAGCGTGCAGACAACACAATGGAACTGCAGGAGATCGTCGGACGACAAAAAGCCGTCAAGGCTGCCGGATTGCAGGTACTCTGCGGCAGCAGCAACAACCCTGAGCTAAAATTAGGGATACAAATGAACATGAAGGTTTCTAGTTTTGATCATGGCGAATTAAGTCAGGAGGAATATGGTAAATACCTGATTATCGCTATAGAACACCATGTGGGTGAAAACGGCAAATACTATAACACATTTGAAGCCCTGCCCGCGGTTACAACGGCAATCCCGGTCAGGAATGTTCGCCTGCCCGTAGGAGAACCACAGGTTGCAATCGTAAAGGAAAACGACGACCCCGACAAACTTGGTCGGGTGCGGGTCCAGATGCTGTGGCAGAAAAATGGTGAACTTACCGATTGGATCAGGGTTTTATCGCCTGATGCCGGATCGGGAAAGTCCGGGGCAAAAAACAGGGGGTTTGTATTCATTCCGGAGGTGGGCGACCAGGTGATGGTTTGCTTCAGGTACAATCATCCTGACCGCCCGTTTGTAATCGGCAGTATGTTCCAGGGTAAAACTGCCGGCGGCGGTGGAGAAAGCAATAAGCGTAAAAGCCTGGCGGCACTTTCCGGCAGTGTCATCAGTCTTGACGGTGACAGCATTACCGTGAAGGACGCAAATGAAAACAGCATCCAACTTGATGGTGCGGGCAACATTACCGTCAGCAGCTCGGAGTCAATTACCCTTAAATGCGGGGACAGTTCATTAACGCTAAAAAAAGACGGCACTATTGATCTCGCAGCGAAAAAACGGATCAACATTTCAGGTGACACTGAAGCTGTGTCCATATCTTCTGACCAGCTGGTGAAGATCGACTCCGGAGCAAAGGCCATTATAGAAGCGATGCAAAGTGTTTCAGTTGAAAGCGCAACTAAAATAAGTGTACAAGCCCCGACAACCGACATCAACGGCGAGGCGAACTTGAACCTGGAGAGTGCTGTGGTTCAACTGCACGGTAAAGCTATAGCAAACGTAAAAGGGGGTTTACTCAATCTCAATTGCAGTTGATGAGCCAGCAGCACAATCCCATAGCAAACCTGATAACAAAAATTCAACAACATTGGATAAAAGAAGTTTCTTCGGATCCCAATAGCCGGATTGTTCAATGGCTGATCGATCCGGGTGAAGTGAAACTCTACCACGCTTTCCTGCAGCTTGAGTCTACAAGGGCTGGTGAGCTGCCGGAGATGATTGTAGCCCAAATAACACCATTTCAATCGGCGGATACGTTTAGCGCGGCAATTGCCGCTACCTGGATGGACGCTTATGTACGGGATACTACCCTCGCTAAAACAGGCAATGATTGCGGTAATTTCCGGCTACCAAACAGCCCCGAATACCACCTTCAGCCTTTTAGACGGGAGCAGGACCTCCTGTACCTGCTCAAAGCTTTCCGACAAAACTTTCTCCCTGGTAGAAAACTTACCCTGGCACTGTTGCCCGACCATATCTCATCATTAAACGCCTATGAACAATGGATGCACCTGGTTAAAAAATCCTGTATCACCGATGGTATCACGTTTGTCGCGTTTGTACCCCGGAACACCAGGAATGCAGACGGTTTTCCTGATGATTCGCCGTCTGTGATTAAGACAATCTCTCTTAGCCTCGATCTCGAGGGTTCGATTAATAAGATCGCAACATCCGGTGACCCCCTGAACCCGGAAGTACACCTGAGGAACCACCTTTTTAAGATGTCGAAAGCTGTTCAAAATAACAGCTTAACCGGGTTGCGAACCGCGGGGGCATCCTGTTTAAGTTACCAGTTGCGCTTTGGAAACATGGCTTTGATTGCTACGGCGCATATCATCTTTGCCGGAATGCTCTTTAACTTCAAAACGTACCAGGATATTGAAAGCACCTTGCAGAAGGGACTGCGCTTTGCAAAACGAGGCATGCAGTTAGGCGACCAATCCTGCAAACCACTCATTGTTCAATGCTATGGCCACCTGGCAGCCTGCAACCAATTAAACAACAATCGGCAAGATGCCATCCTAAACTATCAACAACAAGCCTCGTTTGCATCAAATTGCGGGCTTCACCTGCAGGCAATTACGGCATGGCAGCAAGCGGCAACCCTGGCCAAGGACCATGACCATTTGCTACACCTGCAGCTGTTGGAAGAAGCATGGGATTTCAGCAAACAAATGCCTGTTGCAGAACTCTCGCACTCCGATTTTTATGCGATAGGTCTTGCGCTCTTTGACCGAATGCAAGAGCAGAAACAATATGCAGCTGCTGATGAAGTTGGCAATCGCATGACCGAAGTTTATGGGCCTGGTTGGGAAGCAAAAACCCGGCAGAAAGCTGAAGGGGCGAAATCGAAAAAGGCACAGGTGGTGGAATATGAACACACCGCGTTTCATCCGGTTTAAGTACAGTCAAGTAACCTGGCCGAAACTAAATTGCCAATTGCTCCTGCAAACAAAAGCACAGGGTCTGTCGACAGCCATCGTTGTCAGGCGCACTTTGCACCGATTGGATTTGAACAATCCATTTTAGTAGTGACTTTAACACACCTGCAAGGACTTGCGTTTACCAATGGAGACTCACTGGAAGTTGTTTCTAAATACGGGAGGTTTGAACCGCTGTTAATCGTTTGAACCGCTATTAATCGATTTCTGACTTTTCGTTAAGGGAGGTTTTGCGAAACGCTGTGTGTTATGGCTCGCTGAACAGGGGAACTCAAAACATTGCTGACTGGCCTGGGTTTACACAATAATGATATTCCAGAAGTCAGCACATCGATAATCCACATCAGATGGATCGTTTAATCCCAGTAGTGGAGAGCTGCAATTGCAATACGTGAATACTGTTGTCACAAGCAAGTGAGTCCACATTGGTTGTAGCATGTAGATATGCTGTTGTCACCCGCAAGCATTGAAATACAATATCTTTTCTTAGCTTCAGCCAAACGAAGTTATGAGTTCCAGGCAGTTAAGCAGGTCGCTGGGTTTGAGGTTGGTTATTGTCGTCGTGATTGGCAATATTATCGGCTCAGGTGTTTATAAGAAAGTGGCGCCAATGGCTGCAGAACTTCATTCATCCGGCTGGGTACTCATTTGCTGGATACTTGCCGGGATCATAAGCTTATTTGGATCTTTGTGCAATGCCGAGGTTGCGGGAATACTGGCCGATACCGGCGGCGAATACGCCTACTATAAAAAGATCTACAACCGCTTCTTTGCTTTTATGTTTGGCTGGTCGCTCTTTACCATCATACAAACGGCAGCAATTTCGGCACTGGCCTATGTATTTGCACAGTCATTAAACAACATTGTACACCTTCCTGCTATTTTGCCCGCCCTGGCTAGCTTCAACTTATTTGAAACGTTTTACCCGTTTGCCGATCTGAATGTAAAACTCGCGGCTATCCTCCTGATCATTCTACTAACATGGATTAATGCCCGTGGTATTAAAGCCGGGGCAGGAGTTAGTACTGCGATACTGATCCTTGTGTTTGGCGGCATTCTGACCATCATCAGCTTTGGACTTGCCAGTGAGCATTCGCAGCTTTCCCGTATTGCCATGCCCACCGATAATAATACGGCCGTTTCCGCCAGTGCGGTATTTACCGCAATGCTGGCCGCATTCTGGGGATACCAGGGATGGGCCGCAATCGGTTATATCGGGGGCGAAATCAAGAATGCAAAACGCAACATCCCACGCGGTATCACAATTGGCGTGCTCACCATTATTGCATTATACCTTCTGGTAAATACCACCTATCTGTCGTTATTATCAGTTGACCAGTTGCAGGCGATTTACAACTCGGGTAACCAAATCGCAGCTGTTGAAGCAGTGCGAAGTTTTTGGGGAAGCAACGGAGCCCTGTTTATTAGTATACTCATTATGTTAACGACACTCGGCTGTACAAATGCCACTATCCTGGCAAGTTGCCGACCGTATTATGCAATGGCAAAAGAAGGTTTGTTTTTCAGGTCGGTAGCAGAACTCAACCGTAGAAATGCGCCGGGTGTTTCGCTCGTTTACCAGGGGACCTGGGCGTGTTTGCTGGTATTGTCGGGCACGTTTGATCAACTTACCGATATGATCATATTTGCGGTATTCATTTATTATGGCGCAACAACGCTTGGGGTTTTTATACTGCGTCGCAAAATGCCGGATGCGGTTCGACCCTATAAAGTGTGGGGCTACCCTGTAGTACCCGCTATTGTTATTTTATTTTGCATAGCCCTGGTATTTAACACCGTTTTCAGCAGACCGCGTGAGGCGGCTATCGGGCTTGTGCTGATGCTCACCGGGGTGCCTTTTTACTATTTGTTTAAAAGCCGGAATAAACAGACGGACATATCCCTACAAGTACCAGGAATGCAGGACTCTTCTGCCCACAATCACTAAGGTAGCCTGGCTCCTGGTCACACGTTTAAATCCTTCAAGTACTCGTGAACCAATTGTACTGCCATTGAACCTTCACCAACTGCAGATGACACCCGCTTAACGGATTCGCTACGCACGTCGCCAACGGCAAAAACACCGGGCCTGCTGGTTTCTAATAGGAATGGGGCGCGTTCGATGTTCCATTTGGAAGACCCTGCTACGTGTGCCCCCGTTAGAATAAATCCCTTATCATCTTTATCAATCCCTTCTCCGACCCATTCGGTACGTGGAATAGCGCCAATAAAAGAAAATACGGCGGAAACTTCCAGCATGCTCTTTTCCTGTGTTTTGTTGTTGACTATTCCAATGCTTTCTAAACGATCTTCTCCATTGAGGGCAATCACTTCGGTATGTCGGAGTAGTTCGATATTGCCACACTCGTTTATCCGCTGACTCAGGTAATGGCTCATGGTTAGTGCCAACTCTTCGCCCCTGATCACCAGGTATACCTTTCCGACATTCCTGGACATAAATACGGCTGCCTGGCCGGCCGAATTACCTCCACCAACAATAGCTATGTTATCTTTACCACACATGGTAGCTTCCATCTTGGTGGCGGCATAGTACACTCCCCTACCCTCGAATTGCGCAAGGTTATCAACGTTTAATCTTCGGTACTCGGCCCCACTTGCTATGATAAGTGACTTTGCTTTTATTCTTTCCCCTGATGCCAGCTCAACAACACTCAACTGCTCCTCAAAATCCAATTTGCTTACGTGGGCCGGCACACTGAACACTGCTCCAAACTTTTCGGCCTGTACAGCCGCCCTGGCGGCAAGTTCAGAGCCTGAAATGCCGGTTGGAAACCCCAGGTAGTTTTCAATTTTGGAGCTTGTTCCCGCTTGTCCGCCCGGGGCAGTCATGTCGAGTACCACGGTATCCAGACCTTCAGACGCGCCGTAAACCGCAGCTGCTAACCCGGCAGGTCCGCCACCTACGATTACCAGGTCGTATGGCTCGTCGTTTAACACCTGCTTAAGCCCAATCTTTTGTGCAAGCAGGGTGTTGGAAGGATTTCGAAGTATCCATTCATTACCATACACCACAATGGGCGAATCACTTTCTTTTACGCCAAAATTCCGGGAGACGGTATGTACCACAGGATCAGTTTCCATGTCGACCCAGGTATAAAGCACCCTGTTTTTTGAAAGAAAGTCCCGGAGCCTGAAAGTGTCCTGCGAATCCGGAGCACCAATAACCCGTAGCCCAGTGAAATCGGTTTCCTGTAGGGCATTTCCCCTGATAATAAAAGCATTTAAAATCGTGTCGCTTAACTCCGGTTGTTCACTGATCAATTGGTGGAGCTCATCGCTACATATCTCGTAAACCTCAACCTGACCTTTTGCTATTGCGTCAACGTTGGATGCCCGGCCGGAAAAGTTGGCGATATCGCCCGTAAATTCCAGTGGCTCGTGTACAAGGATCGTTTGCGGCTTTTCACCTGAACGGTCTATAACTTCGATATTTCCCTTTCGAATAACATGAAATAAAAAGCCGGTTTCACCTGCTTTTAGTAAAACTTCACCGTCCTTATAAGTTCGGCATTGCGCAATGCTTGCAATCGAATCAATTTGTGTTGGCGAGAGCAAGGGAAATCCCCCGGGAAATCGCTCTTTATAATTTGCTACATCCATATTGCTATATTATTCGTGTTCAGGCGTATCACCTTCAAGCTGGGGTCAGATCGCATGCATTCACCCCTATCTTGACGTAACCGGCACCGGACAGCTTATGATCCTTCTGCCAGTTTCATGGATAGCGGATCCCGGAAATGGTAAAAACGCTAATCCGAAACTCGTGACCAAACACATCACAAGAAAATACCATAAAATCGCGCCGCACTGTTTGCAGGTGATTTCCCCAATAAACGGTTTTGGAGTGCCCCTCTATCATTGATAAATTCCCCTGTTGAACGCTTGCTGCGTGAGGAACTAAAAGTACAAGAGTGCGACGCAACGATGTGACATCGTGAATTGATGCCGGGTCCAAAAAAATAGCCCCTGTTGGTAGCTGTAGCTGCATTCCGGAACGCGAACCAATAAAAGCCACGGTTGGTGTGGTACAGCTGAATGCTGCCCACACTTTGCACATGCGGTGTGGTTGTTGCTAGCAGAAATTAATGCCCCATGGTGGGCAAGGAAGGGCAGAAATCCAGATTAAGCTTTCGATTAGCAGCTACTTACATGTTAGTAAGTTTAAGTAAATGAAGTGCTGCAAATCGGACAAAAAGCAAAGATCATTTGATATTAACAGGTTAGATAACACTTAATTGTTGCCCTATTTTTTAACTTCGCCAAAACCTTTGAATGAAAACTTCCAGTAGAATACTTTTGGGTGTTGCTGCAGTAACTTTAGCCGGTGTTATAATCTATTATGTCAATTCAAAACAGCATAGAAAAACTTATATGTTAGCTCAGGTTGCTGATGAAGGTTATGAGACTGCCGAGGATATTCTTTTTCCTTTGAAGTCGAGAAGAAGGCTTTGGCGCTCTTCGTATTAATGCGCGGTATGGTATCCCAATTCTACTTACAGGTTCTTAAATTTTACCTGACTCGAAATCACCCTCTTATTATTATTGTTGCTTTCAAGTTTACAAAGGTTTACATGCCCTTTCTCCGAAGTTGCAAATCAATGCGGGGTTGCCCAGAAGGGCGTAAACCTAAATATATTGCTGTAACCAGACCTTGAGCCAGTCCATCCATTTATCAGGGCTGGTGCTATTGTTGAGTCCAAAGCCATGGCCGCCTTTCTCGTATAAATGTATCTCGGCAGGCACTTTCTTTTTCTGCAAGGCATCAAAAAACGCTACGCTGTTCTGAACTTTAACCGTTTTATCGTCTTTAGCATGCACCAGGAACGTAGGCGGTGTTCGCCTGGTGACCTGCATTTCGTTTGAGTATTCAGTTATTTTCTTTTTTGATGGCGAAGGACCAAGCAGGTTGGTTCTGGAGCCCATGTGCGCAAGGCTGTCGGTCATACTCACAACAGGGTACATGAGCACCATAAAGTCTGGTCGAAGGTTTATGCCCGATGTATTCGAAATTACCGCGTTCTTATAATGGGTGCCCAATGATCCGGCCAGGTGCCCGCCGGCTGAGAAGCCCATTATGCCAACTTTATTTTTGTTGAGCTTCCACTCTGTTGCACGCTCCCGCACAAGTTGAATCGCACGTTGTGCATCCTGTAACGGACCAATTTCCTTATCCTGCATCAACGTATCATCGGGCAAGCGGTATTTAAGCACGAAGGCGGTTATCCCCCACTCACTTAGTTGTTGTGCGACATCATCGCCTTCCTTTTTGATCGCCAACCTTGCGTATCCGCCACCCGGGCACACGATTACCGCGGCGCCATTTGACTTACCGCTTGGTGGCAGGTAAACCGTTAGGGTAGGCTCCGAAACTTTGCTAATCCTTGCTCCACCATCGTCGCCGGTAACCACCCTTTCTTTGCCGGCATTTGCTTTTGCATTAGGAATTATACCCGGGTATAAAGGAATTACCTGCTGGGCCTGAACGCCAGCAACCATTAGGGTAAGCAGCAGCAGAAAAAAGATTTTCATACGATAAACTTCAGCAGCTAAAATACTAAGATTGGCCTTAACACTCCTGCCTTTGTGGATATGCAACCCTGAAAATGGCACTTAAAATCGCAATGAAGATTTACAACTACTTTTGACGCTTTCCGGCTAAATAACTGTTCATGGAGAATGGATCATTGCAAAGAAGGTTGGGTCTTCCACAAGCTACTGCTATAAACATGATCGACATGGTGGGTATAGGACCATTCATTACCCTGCCGATGGTTATCGGCATGATGAATGGCCCCTTTTTTCTGTATGCCTGGCTTGCAGGAGCAGCATTATCGTTTGTGGATGCAATGGTATGGAGTGAGTTGGGTACGGCTTTTCCACGAGCTGGCGGCAGTTACAATTTTTTGAAAGAAGCATATGGAGAAAATCGCGCGGGCAAGCTCTTTAGCTTTCTCTTTGTTTGGCAAACCATGATACAGGCCCCACTTGTAATTGCCTCAGCAGCGATCGGGTTTGCCTCTTATTTTTCTTTTCTTGTTCCGATGTCGGACCTGACTTCGAAAGCGCTGAGTGGTTCAATCGTAATCCTGATTGTATTATTGTTGTACCGGAAAATTGAAGCGATCGGGAAAATCAGCATCTTACTATGGGTTGGGGTTCTGCTTACCATGTTCTGGATCATCGGTGGTGGCATTGCACACGGCAATTTTTTACAACCCATCAGGGATATTAACAATGGACTGGAACTGAATTATGCGTTTGTATCTGCATTGGGTTTTGCCAGCGTGAAAACCGTTTATAGTTACCTGGGGTACTACAATGTTTGTCATCTTGGAGGGGAGATCATCAATCCCTCGAGGAATATTCCACGGAGTATGTTCCTATCCATTGCGGGAATTGCCGTATTGTATGGCATGATGAACATCAGCGTGGTGAGTGTGATACCGTGGCAGGAAGCAAAAAACAGCGAGTTTGTTGTGAGTGTATTTATTGAACGGATCGCAGGTTCTTTTGCTGCAAAAGTCGCAACCTGCCTGATATTGTGGGTTGCATTTGCTTCGGTGTTTTCAGCTACGCTTGGCTATACCCGTATACCTTATGCAGCAGCAAGTGATGGTGCATTTTTTAAAGTGTTTGCCAGGTTGCATCCCACCAAACACTTTCCGTATATATCGTTACTGGTACTCGGCGGAATTGCTTTTGTATTCAGCCTGTTGTTCCGGTTAGGAGATGTGATTAGCGCCATACTGTCTATGCGTATCCTCATCCAGTTTATCGGGCAGGCTGTCGGCCTGTTGCTGTTGCATAAGCAGCGCGGGAAAAAAATCTTCCCATACAAAATGCCCTTGTACCCTCTCCCTGCATTATTGGCGATAGCCATTTGGCTTTTTATTCTCCGTTCTACGGGGTTGAAGCTCGTGCTGTATGGGCTTACGGTAATTGGAGCCGGCACGGCCGTTTACCTGGTGAAAGCTTACCTTTCTTCGGAGTGGCCGTTTCATAGATCGAAGGCCCCACAAGCCGTTTCGAAATTCTAAAAATAGCGTGCAAGTACTGCCGCCAAGCTCTAGTGGTAAAAGATCTTAAGCATAGGCGTTGCAGGGGTCGGCGATATGATCAGATTAGATTACTGTACTGCAAACGACCGCAAAAAAAACAGCTATGAAACACCTGGTGCTTCATAGCTGTCTGTATTGAGAGCATATTTTTATATTGCTTCTGCCATATTGGGGATTTGCGCAGATTTATAAAGACCAGCGTCTAATTTTTTCTTTGACTCATCGAAAGCTTTCAGCGTCAGATCAACATCTTCTTCGCTGTGCGCAGCAGTAGGGATGATCCTGAATATGATATCGCCTTTGGGAATTACCGGGTAAACAACGATTGAACAGAAAATATGATAATTCTCTCTAAGGTCCATTACCATAGAGGTAGCTTCCGGTACGTCGCCTTTCATAAAGATGGGCGTTACCGGTGAATTGGTATTGCCGATATCGAAACCTCTTGCTTTGAGACCTGATTGCAACCTGTTTACATTGCTCCATAACTTCTCGCGCAGTTCAGGCATTGTTTTTACCATTTCCATCCGCTTCAGCATGCCCTCAACAATCAGCAAAGGAAGACTTTTTGCGAAAATCTGGCTGCGGGTATTGTACCGGAGATACCTTAATACCGCCCTGGGTCCGCTTATAAATGCGCCTATGCTGCCCATGCTTTTAACAAACGTAGAAAAGTATAGATCAACTCCGTCCTGGCATCCTTGTGCCTCGTCGGCACCGGCGCCGGTTGGTCCCATGTATCCAAATCCATGGGCGTCGTCGATAAGTAGCCTGAACTCATACTTTTGTTTAAGTGCAACAATTTCCTTGAGCTTGCCCTGCTCACCATCCATCCCGAATACACCTTCTGTAATCACCAGAATACCACCGCCAGACTTAGCTGCCATCTCGGTAGCCCGCTGAAGTTGTTTTTCACAATCTTCAACGTCGTTGTGTTTAAATGCATAACGTTGACCGAGATGTAACCGAACACCATCTACTATACAGGCATGTGCTTCGGCATCGTAAACGATCACGTCGCGACGGTTTACCAATGCATCAATACAACTCATAATGCCCTGGTAGCCGAAGTTTAGTAACATGGTGTCCTCACGGCTGACAAACTCGCTGATCACCCGCTCCAATTCTTCATGTTTTTGTGTATTCCCACTCATCATCCGGGCTCCCATTGGGTTGCCCATTCCGTACTTTGCGGCAGCTTCTGCGTCGATGCGGCGGACTTCCGGATCGTTAACAAGCCCGAGGTAGTTATTCAGGCTCCAAACAATCATTTCCTTTCCCCGGAATGTCATCCGGGGACCGAGCTCTCCTTCCAGTTTAGGAAAGGCAAAATAACCGTGTGCCCTATCCATATGCTGGCCAAGCGGGCCGCCATCCTTCACCAATTTTGCAAAAACGTCTGCCATATATTGTATTTAGTTATGTTGATTGCACACCTATGTTAGTAACCAGCCCCGGTAACAACGCTCTACAGGGGATACAGATTATTCATAGAGACTGCTTTACATCATCGATCGTACAATGAATAACTAAAGCAGTAAGTATTGAATCAGTTGCCTTTCAACGAGGCCGTTTAAAAGTGCGGCAAAGTTAAGGTATAGATGTTTACATCTTTATGCCGTAAAGGTGGTTTTACATTTAAACGACTTTAATCAAGCGTTTAACGGATTACTCTCTACTTAATCGGTTGGCAAGCAGGGATTACCATGGGAAATAAATTTAGAATATAATCGAGAGTTTTTGAGCAAGTTGCTGCAGATCCTGAACTACGGGATCCACAAGCGGAATGCCGCCCGCCATCCGGAAAACTTCCATCTCCCGTTCAATATCGCCGGGTATGAGTACCTTTTCTTCGCCTGGTACGGGGGTAGCAGCGCGAAAACGGTTTATCCAATTGTCCATGTGTGCTTTAAACTCCGAAGCCGGGCGGAAAGCATCTACCCGCATCGCCCCAAAAAAATGTCCGAGTCCTACTCCAGGCATGTTTTCGGGCATCGGTACATAGGCAGGAAAGGGTGGAGCCCAGGGGCCGTAACTGGCACCACTAAGCACTGCCGAAAAAATATCAACGATACTGCCTAAAGCATAGCCCTTATGACTTCCGTGTTCACGATCGCCCCCCAAGGGCAACAATGCACCCCCGCTTTTAAGCTCGTTTGCATCTGTTGAAGGCTGGCCATCCTTGTTCTGAACCCAGCCAAACGGCGCAGGCTCCTGTTTCCGCTGAAGTATCTCGAGTTTTCCATTTGCTGCCGTAGTGGTTGCAAAATCGGCAACAAATGGCGGTTGATCGCCGGCCGGTATTGCTACAGCAATAGGATTTGTGCCGAGCATACGTTCGATCGAAAAAGTGGGTGCCACGAGCGCACTTGCGTTGGTCATAGAGATGCCGATCATATCATCTTCCAGAGCAAGCATTGCATGATAACCTGCAATTCCATAGTGATTGCTGTTTTTAACGCTTACCCAACCAGTTCCTGCAATCCTCGCTTTTCCGATGGCAACCTTCATTGCAAAAGGAGCTACGACAAGACCCAGCCCTGCATCGCCATCCACAACCGCTGTTGATGGCGTTTCATAACTGACCTTAATTGCCGGAGCGGCATTTACCCGTCCCACTTCCCAAAGTCGAACATATCCCGTTAACCGTGCAACACCATGGCTGTCTACTCCCCGAAGATCGGCAGAGAGCAGCACGGAAGTGGCAAGTTTGGCGTCACCAGGATTACACCCGATATTACAAAAGACATTATAGGCAAAGTTGTACAACCGTTCGTAGCTAAAAATTTCACTCATGGTGCAAAATAAGGAAAGCGGGAGAAAGGAGGATTGCGCGAATCCAGTCAGCGGGGAATACGAAGGTTAGTCTTTCTGTTGCAGATGCCTCAGTCTCTATATTTCGTGGTTCTGCTGCGGCATGATTGATCATTACAAGGCCATGTATTAACCTTCTTACTACAACACGACCGAAGTAGTCGGGCTTTAAACGGATAGTAGCCGGCTGAAGGTATAACGTAATAAAAAGTAAGTACAAAAACCCTGGGACAGGGCCTTTGTACCTCAATAGGATGTTGACCGGGAAGATATTCGTTTAGAAAGGCAGGTCATCCATCGGCTCGTTTACATCGGAAGCCATCACCGACGTATTGTTGCCCTGTGTGTTACCGTTACCGGATTGAACCGCATAATTTGCTCCTGGCTGCTGTTCAGCTGTGCCGCCCTCTCCTTTGCTTCCAAGCAATTGGATACTCATTACCCGCAAACTCAACGAAGTTCCCTGACGACCATCGTTCGTGGTATAGGTGCGGATGTCGGGTGTACCTTCGGCATAAACCTGGGTTCCTTTTTTCAGGTAAGGTGCAATACCCACGCGATCAGTCCAGTATGCACATTCCACCCACAGGGTTTTGTCTTTTTGTTGGCCCTGTGCATCCCGGTACTTCTCTGTATGAGCAACACTGAAATTAATTACGGTCTTTCCGTTAACGTTATTCGTAACGGAATCCCGGCCGAGATTGCCAATTACTTGTAGCTTGATCATATTAAAATTGTTTTGTGGTAGGTGGACAAAGTAATAAAAATATCTTACGGAGTACCTGTGACGAAAAATTTTTCATGTCATGCCTTTTAAACACTTAAAACCAGCTGAATGGAAGAAACTTTAACGATCTCAACGAATGAATAAGGTTTTTTCACAGCCAGGGATGTATAGTTTTGCCAGAATTTACGTTTTCATCGTATTTAGCTAAGTGAACCCGCAATACACACATACCGTTTTAGTAGTGATCCTGGTCACCCTGCCTTTATGGGTCCTGGCCAGACGGTTTGTGTACCAGCGACAAAAACCTGTTTCAAAAAGCGCCCATTACAAACAGGAACTGGCTTATGCATTGCTCTATTGTTACTTCATTGGCCTGGTTTCTATAACCCTATTACCCTTTTCCAAGTACACCAACAGCTTTCCAAACCGGGCGAACATCGTTCCATTCGTTAATGCGGTAACCAATCTTGAAGACATCCTGAAAACGCATACGTTCAGGATTATGCTTCCTCATCTTGTTGAAAACATATTGGGGAACCTGGTGCTGCTGGTGCCGATAGGTTTTTTGTTTCCGATATGTTTCAGGTACTTTCAATCGTTTAAGCGGGTAATCATCGCCGGTTTCCTGGTATCTTTTGTAATCGAAACGCTCCAATACTTTCTTAAGTTCGTTGCGATATACCGTTCTGCTGATATTGACGACATCATCCTAAATACCACCGGAGTAGCGCTTGGATACCTGGCTTATCAGCTACTGGTTGTAAAAAAATCTTTTCAGCCTTCCTACGCAGAGAATAACTTAACCACCTGATTGCCTGTATATGCCGGATTGGACAATAAGGGATGCCGCATTCACCGATCTTGAAGCCATCGTTAACATCTATAATTCCACGGTTGCATCCAGGATGGTTACTGCTGACCTTGAAACCATCTCGGTAGATAGCCGGGTTGCCTGGTTTACCGAACACGACCCCGGACTGATGCCCCTCTGGGTGGCTATGGACATTAACAAAGAAATCTTTGCCTGGATAAGTTTTCAGCCATTTTATGGCAGGGCGGCTTATGCAGCCACGGCTGAAATCAGTCTTTACCTCGATGAGCGCTTCAGGGGCAAAGGACTGGGCCGGGAATTACTGGAGTATGCACTGGCCAATAGCCCGCACTTTGGCTTCAAAAATCTGCTTGGATACATCTTTGCGCATAACGACGCCAGCATAAGGCTGTTTAGAGCAGTCGGCTTCGACACCTGGGGAACATTGCCGGGCATTGCCAATCTTGATGGAGTTGAACGTACGTTACTGATTCTGGGCAAACGTTTGGCTGAATAACCCACTTTTATCTTAAATGAAACTTATAACCCATTGCGGAATGGGGTATCAAATGATATTCTAACGGGGTTGTCGTAAATTTGCTGTTCAATTTTAATTTATGAGCCGGAAAGGTAAAGTGCTCGTTGCGATGAGTGGAGGAATTGATAGTACTGTAACTGCACTGATGCTACATGAGCAGGGCTATGAAGTTGTTGGAATTACGATGAAAACCTGGGATTATGCAAGTGCGGGCAGTAGCAAAAAGGAGACGGGATGCTGTAACCTTGACAGCTTTAACGATGCCCGTGCAGCAGCGGTGCACCATGGTTTCCCGCATTTTATTCTCGATATCAGGGAAGAGTTTGGCGATTTTGTGATTGAAAACTTTGTTGACGAATATCTTGCCGGACGAACACCCAACCCATGTGTGATGTGCAACACCCACATTAAATGGCGCGCTTTGCTGAAGCGGGCGAATGCTTTGGATTGCGAATTTATAGCAACCGGGCATTATGCTAATGTACGCCAGCACGACAACGGGCGATATGTGATCAGCAAAGGCAAAGACGCAACCAAAGACCAAAGCTATGTGCTTTGGGGACTAGACCAGGAGCTTTTGAGCCGGACGATCTTACCGCTTGGTGTTTATCATAAAACCGAGATCCGGCAAATGGCCCATGATATGGGTTATCCTGAACTTGCTAAGAAAAGTGAGAGTTACGAGATATGTTTTGTGCCCGATAATGACTACCGCGGATTTCTAAAAAGGCGGGTTGATGGTTTAGAAGAAGAAGTAGCCGGTGGGAACTTCGTTGACAAAAACGGCAAGATCATTGGCAAACACAATGGATACCCTTTTTATACTATCGGGCAGCGCAAAGGGCTTGTAGCAATGGGTCGCCCGGTATTTGTTACCCAAATCATCCCGGAAAGCAATACCGTTGTTCTTGGCGACGAAGTGGATCTTCAACAAAACGAAATGGTTGTTGGCAAGATCAACATGGGAAAATACGACACCCTTACCCCCGGGATGGAAGCCATTACAAAAATCCGGTACAAAGATCAGGGTTGCCTGAGCAACCTTTATCCCGATAGCAACACGGTAAGGGCTACTTTTTATGAGCATGTGAAAGGGATTGCACCGGGACAAAGCGCAGTTTTCTACGAAAACGATGATGTAATCGGGGGCGGGATAATACAAAGAGGAAGTCTTACCAATTAGCTTTCTTCGCCAGATAAACATTGTACCGATCCTGATTGCGGAAGCAGTTAATTGCTGAATATACCTGAACGACAATTGTAGTAAACAGTTGTCGTTTTTTTTTGCTGCACTATATCTAAAATCCTCAATGCGTACATTAGTTTTGGGCAGTACCGCAACAACATGCCAATGCATTTAGTGTAAGGGATAGCATTGGTCATTGTTCCATTTTAAAAACTACTTCCGTTTTAATATTTCCTGCTGTACTATTACAAGATTTACTGATTTATGGTATACACTGGTCATTATACCACGGTTATGGGTATTAAGGCTTAAAAACCAGCGATAATTGGCATGCTTTTCTGTAATGAACAGCTTGCAACGAGTATAAATGCACTGTAACTTTAACAGCAACAGGCATCTCAAACACTCTAACTAATCCGTACCATGTATTCTCCTACACTTACTACCGCTACTGGAAGTTCCTATTTGTTACAACTAATTAGACACCTGCTGACACCGCTGCTCCTGCTGCTGAGCACACTTGCCGTAACAGCGCAGGTTAATGTTGCAAGAAGCAGCAATGGTGGTGTTGCAACCACCTCCTCAAACCACGACAACTCTTCGGCTTACCATGGCCCTCATGCAAATGATGGTGAAAGAAAAGGTACCGTGTGGTGGAACGATAATACGCAAAGTGCATTTCCCGATTGGATAGAGATAAGTTTTTCCGGGTCCAAAACCATCAATCTGATCAATGTTTTTACCATACAGGACAACTACTCCAGCCCCGCTGAACCAACAGAGGCAATAACCTTTAATAATTATGGGATAAAAGATTTTGATATACAAACGTGGAGTGGTTCTGCATGGGTTACTGTTCCCGGTGGTGCTGTTCGTGGAAGTAACAAGATCTGGACAAAGATTACCTTTCCTGATATTACAACCACAAAAATTCGAATATCGGTACTGGCAACTGCTGATGGCAAAACGCGTATTGCCGAAGTAGAAGCATTTACACCCGGCGCATCAACTCCAATTGACCCGGGTACCACCGAGCCTACTGTAAACATCGCCCGGAGCACTAACGGTGGTGTGATATCTACTTCTTCTAACCACGATAACTCAAATGCCTATTGGGGACCATACGCGAATGATGGTGACAGAAAAGGTGTTAACTGGTGGAACGATAATACCCGGGGTACGTTTCCCGATTGGTTACAGGTGAACTTCTCAGGATCCAAGACTGTTAGCCTGGTTAATGTTTTTTCGATCCAGGACAATTACTCAAGCCCTGTTGAACCTACGGAAGCAATGACGTTTACAAATTATGGCTTAAAGGACTTTGACGTTCAAACCTGGAATGGATCAAGCTGGGTGACAGTGCCGGGCGGGGCAATACGGGGGAATAATAAGGTATGGACCAAAATTACTTTTGCCCCAATCTCAACTTCGCAGTTGCGCGTCCTGGTACTTGCAACGGCTGACGGTGCAACACGGATCGCCGAACTTGAAGTGTTCAGCTCAGGCGGAACAGGTGGAACCCCTACGGACACGACCACAAAAACAAACCCTGACACTACTTCGAAAACACCAACCCCTACCGACACGACAAAACCTGCGCCTACTGAAACGATGACCAACGTAGCACTTGCAGCAAGGGGTTCCATCGCTACTGCATCAGCTTACCTGGGCAAGTATACTCCAACGAGAACCATTAATGATGAACGCACCGGGGTTAATGGCGGCATATGGGCCGTTGCAGTAGATAACAGCAACCCGCAATGGATCCAGATCGCGTTTAACGCAGCCAAGAACATCCGGCAAATTGATGTTTTTACTAACCAGGATAATAATGCTAATCCATTGGAGCCGACCGAGGCAATGACTTTTGCTTCACTTGGGATCGTTGACTTTGAAGTGCAAACCTGGAACGGTTCAGCATGGGTAACGGTTCCAAACGGTAAAGTGGTTGGCAACAACAAGGTCTGGCGCAAGTTTACCTTCCCGCCAATTTCCACAACCCGGATCCGTGTTTCAGTGACACGTACCGTTGATGGCTACGCGCGTATTACCGAGATCCAGGCGTGGGGTGATCCTGAAGCACCGCTCAAGAACCTTGGCAATACTCCATTTTATATTGTTATCGGCCAATCGAACGTAGGTTGGAACCGTATCGGTGCCTTACCGGCCGATCAAAAGGCGATTTACAATGTTCCGATGAATGCCCAGATTTATGATACCCGCCACTCAACAAACAAGTGGGCGCAAATGACACCCGGTGTAAATACAGCAATCGTCAATGGCATGTACGACGATGACTTTGGTGTACAAACGTCGTTTGTAAAGAAGTTAAATGAGGAACTTGGGCCTATTCAGCCGTACATATTCCAATATGCAGTTGCCGGAACAACCATGGCAGTAGACTGGAACCCTGCAAACGGAGGCGGGTATTCAAACAATACCTTTAAGCTTTACCTATCGCAGGCTCTGGAAGCTGCAACAGAAAAAACGGTTGGCAAACCACTGGAGTTAAAGGGTATCATCGTGGTGAACGGTGAAAGTGACGCGCTGAATAATGTACATGCAAATGCTTATGGCGCAAACCTGAAAAACTTTTTCGATGACTTTCACACCTGGATACAGTCGCAGTGGCAATTGAATAATATTAGTACCCCCCTAACGAACTATAAAAAAGTGATAGCGCGGATCAATACCCCGACCTTTCCTTATCGCAGCGCGGTAAGGGCAGCCCAGGACGCATACGCGGCCAATGCTGCGAACAATGCCATCCTGATTAACACGGACTCGTATCCATTATTGGGCGATCAAACCCATTATTCACCCGGGGCGCATATTCAATTTGGCATTGACATTTACAATGCCTTAAAAGCAGCACCACCAAACAAATAACCCGTTGATCGTATTACGGGAACTGGTAACCAGCCGGAAGCGACAGTTGCCAAAAGCACCGCCGATGAACGTATTGCGACGCAACGATGTATCATCGGCGGTATGTCGCCCGGCACCAAAAAAACCTTGTTCGCGGGCAGTAAATTGTTCATTGCACCAAACAAGTTAACTTACGCGATCCTATTTCAATTGTAATGAAAAGATTAAGTTCGGCTGGCATGTTGGGGTTGCTGCTTATGGTGCTGTTGACTGGCTGCTCCAAAGAAAATGAAGTGCTAACCCCTGCCGCGATAACCGATTACTTTCCCCTTAAACCCGGGCTTGCATATATCTACCGGATGGACTCCACCCTGCCTGCCCCGTTTGGTACCGCCCTGATTGTACACAGCTACCAGGCAAAAGACACGATCGAGTCGACTTTTACCGACGGCCAGGGCAGGCTTTCTTACCGCATCTTCCGTTTCACCAGGGATACTGCAGGTGTTCAACAATGGCGCTTTGCTGCCACTTATGTAGCAACGCCCACGGCCACGACCCTGGAATATGTAGATAACAACCTGCGCTTTATAAAATTGGCCTTACCCATCAAAGACGGATTTACTTTTCGCGCACATACCTATATTGATACGAAATCATTGAATTCTCCAGCACCTTTCCTGGATGAATGGGAATACGAGTACCAGCAGACCGGGATGCCCTACACCGTGCTCAACAAAACCTATGAATCGACGGTAACCGTAGCGCAGCATGATGAGACCACCCCACCCGGGCCGTTTAACCCCGCCAACTATCAACAAAGAAACTACGGGGTTGAAGTGTATGCAAAAGGCGTAGGGTTAATCTATAAGGAGTTCCTGCACTGGACATATCAAACCACCCCTCCACCAGCAAAATACGAGGACGCCAGTTATGGTGTCAGACTCAGATTGATCAATCACTACTAATTGCAAGTTTAAGTTAAGGTGAATATTGTGCTGAAAGGGGGCAACCAGCTGTTTAGCCTATGCCTTTAAAAGCGTACTGATCATTCCCGTAAGCCATGGGCTATTCTCCGGATGGGCCGCAGGCTCATACCGAATTGTTGTAGCTTTGGTTTAGCCAACCCATTCTGATGCAAAAACTATTACCTATCCTTTTCATCCTGTTTTTTGCTGCTGCCGTTTCGGCGCAGTATCCTAAACTGATCATTCAATTACGCGATAAAGGTGACAATACTTTCTCCATTTCCGATCCTTCTAAGTTTCTCTCCGCCAGGTCGCTTGAACGCCGGGCAAGGCAGAAAATCGGGTATGACAGCACAGATCTTCCTGTAAGTTTTAGGTATATCGACAGCATCAGGCTGGCTGGCAACGTTACTGTACTCAGCACATCAAAATGGCTCAACCAGGTTTTGGTTCTGTCGACTGATGCTGCTGCACTCGCCAAAATTCAGTCGTTTCCCTTTGTAAGAAGTGTTACCGGAGTTGGCTTCAGGGTTCGTGGCACCCAAGATCCGGTAGATGATAAGTTCACCGAAGAAATTAAGTCGATTACAAGATCAGGAACGGAACAAAAAACCCAGGGCGATCTTATCAATTATGGCAACAGTTATTCGCAGGTTCATATTCACGAGGGAGAGTTTTTGCACAACAAAGGCTTCCGCGGCGAAAACAAGCTGATTACCGTTTTAGACGCGGGCTTTGCGCAATACAAATCAGTGACTGCGTTCGACAGCCTCCGGCAGAATGGACAGATTTTGGGTGAGCGCGATTATGTAGCATTTGATAATAGCGTAAACGAAGACGATTCGCATGGCATGTATTGCTTTAGCATTATGGGCGCTAACTGGCCCGGAAGAATGGTGGGCACCGCGCCAAAAGCGAGCTACTGGCTCGTAAGAACTGAAAATGCAACGGGGGAATACCCAATTGAGGAACACAACTGGGTAGTTGGCGCTGAATTTGCCGACAGCACCGGCTCCGACATGATCTCCTCATCGCTGGGCTATTACGACTTTGACGCCCCTGCTTTCAACCATAGCTATGCTGACTTTTACCGGAATACCACTCCTGTTACAAAGGGTGCCAGCCTTGCGGCACGAAAAGGCATCATCGTTATGAACAGTGCCGGTAATGAAGGTAATAACTCGTGGAAATACCTTTCGTTTCCGGCAGACGCCGACAGTGTGTGCGCAGTTGGTGCGGTTAACAATGCCGGCCAGATTGCTAACTTCAGCAGTTATGGTTACCCGGGAAAGATTAAACCGAATATTGTTTCTGTTGGAGCAGGAACTGTTATTGCCGGTTTAAACAACCAACCGCAAACGGGTAATGGCACCTCGTATGCAAATCCCAATGTTGCCGGCCTGATAGCATGTTTGTGGCAGGCGTTTCCGAACCTGACAAACATGAAGATATTGGATGCCGTTTATAAAAGTGCAGACCGGTATACTTCGCCCACGGACCGCTATGGCTTTGGCATACCAAACTTTAGAAAGGCTTACGTGGCCCTGAAAACGGAAGAGAATGTTGCCAGGTACGGGGCGGATTGGTTATTTGCTACACCCGATCCCTTTACCACGAAGATCGATGTTAAAGTGCTGGGGCAGGTAGACGGAAGAGCCAGGGTGGAACTGGTTAACAGTGCCAACCAGGTAATTGCCACCAGGAACCTTGCAAGCGAAATACAGGAAGTCTACGACCTTTCTTTTGATAGCCTTGGCACCGTACAAGCAGGCAATTATTTGGTAAGGTATACCGACTCGCTAAGAACACGACAGGTTAACCTAAGCAAACTGCCAACTACAACCCAGGGAGATTGGCTCATCGCAGGACCCAATCCATTCAATACCGCACTTACCGTTTCGGTAACCCCAACGGAAACGGGTCCCGCCGCAATTATGCTTATTGATGCGAAGGGGAGCAAGGTGGATGAAATAAGGATTGCTGCCACAACCGGTGTTAGCCAAACGCTTACTTTCCGCAATGCGGCCCAACTTCCCCGTGGGGTATACACCCTGGTATACCGGGGTAACAAGGTGGAGCGCTCGCTGCGGATGTTGAAGTTATAACAGGAACTAATCTGATGCGGTCCGTTGTAACAGGGTGGCAAAAAGGGTATCTGCCTGCATGTGGTAGCCTGTGAGCAGGGAGGACTGAATAATGGTGAACGGCTGCTGTCCGGTAATTAATTTCACCACGTCCTCGTTCTCACGCGTAAACACCGAGCAGGTTGAATAAAGTAAAAACCCGCCCGGCCTTACAAAGCGGCTTACGTTTATCGCAATGGTTCGCTGTAGCGTACTATACCTTTCGATTTCTTCTTTTCTAAAAAAAGTGAGTTGTTCAGGCGTGCGTCCCCACGTACCCGAACCCGAGCATGGGGCATCGCATATGACCAGGTCGAATTGCCGGTTGCCAATTGTGCTGAGCGCTTTTTCGTTCGAGAGGTCTACAATTATCGACTTGTATCCACGGATCCCTGCTTGCAATAACCTGTTTTCGAGGTTGTGCAAAATGCCGGGACGAATATCGGATACGGTCATATCTACCCTTTTGAAGGTATCATATGCCAGGATGGTTTTCCCCCCGCTTGCGGCACAACAATCCCAAATGCCGGGAACTCCATTGTCAAACTTTGGCAAGAGGGTTCCTACTCGTTGAGAGTTAAAGTCCTGCACCACGTACTCCTTGTTTAGCTCAAGTATGGTGTCGAGCTTTGTTCCGTTTTTCAAGGCCAGGCAATCCGTTGCAATTACAGAAAAAGGAATATCCGCTACCTGTAATTTCTGCTTTACAATAGATGACTTACCGGGACGGGTTCTGATGAATAATTTTGGTTGGATTAGAAATGACAACGAAAATGCATCTTCTTGAATATCCTTACTTAGTTCTCCAATAAAGGGAAATATGCGCGCAGGATCGACAAATGGTACAAGCGCGAGCTTTTCAGCGAGCGGAAGCGTGATCCTATCGTTCCAGTCCGGCTTCATCAGTTGCAATATTAGCTGGGGCTCGTTGTTGCATAAAAATGCACCTCCCAATAGTTGATCTTCCGTATTTGCAGTGCAGCCAGTTCCGAGCCGGAAGTAGTTATAACAAAGTGCCGATATACTTTTCCGGTCCTTTGAGCCGTACTTTTTTTCAGCAGCAAAAAACTGGCGGAGAAAAATATCAAACGGGATTTGTCCGGTGTATAAGCCCAGGATGTTTTTAGCCGTATTTAGGTGCGAATAAAGGTGTGACATATACCTGTGTAACAAGGTGGCTGTAAAGATAGTGTTAGCAGAAATGGATTAACATGGATGCGAACCTTAAGACCATATTACCATGCTAAACAACCCTGGGCACCTGCTAGTGCGATAACAAAAAACGCCCCCAGCCGGGAGCGTTTATGATCGTACTTCAATGCGAATTATAATTCGAGTAATGTTTTCACCGGATCTTTTCCGAACAGCAAAAGCTCTGGTGTTTCCAGGAGTTCTTTAACCTTCACCAAAAAGCTAACACTTTCCCTTCCATCGATAATGCGGTGATCATAACTTAATGCCACATACATCATCGGCTTTATAACAACCTGGCCGTTTATTGCCATTGGTCTTTCCTGTATTTTGTGCATACCCAGTATAGCACTTTGGGGAATGTTAATGATCGGAGTCGATAGCAGGGATCCAAAAACGCCACCATTCGTTATCGTGAATGTGCCGCCCTGCATTTCTTCCATCGACAATTTATTGTCTCGTGCTTTTCCGGCAAGCTTAACCACCTCTTTCTCAATCTCAGCCATGCTCAAACTTTCCGCATTCCGGATTACCGGAACAACCAGGCCCTTTGGTGCAGATACCGCAATCGAAATATCGCAGTAGTCATGAAAAACGATTGACTCGCCATCGATATAAGCGTTCACCGAGGGCCACTCCTGTAGTGCAAAACAAACCGCTTTGGTAAAGAAGCTCATAAAGCCAAGGTTGGTACCGTGCGCTTCTTTAAACTTGTCTTTAAATTTTGTGCGCAGTTCCATGATCCTGCTCATATCTACTTCATTGAAAGTAGTGAGCATTGCAGTCGTATTTTTTGCTTCTACCAACCGGCGACTTACCGTTTTTCTAAGGTTGCTCATTTTTTCGCGACGTTCTTCGCGACCAAATAGCGCCTTACCAGGGGTACGGCCAGGGTTCGACAATGCACTCAGCACATCATCTTTCATGATCTTGCCTTGTGCACCGCTGGCGGTAATACTTTTTGGATCAACTTTTCTATCGGCAATGATTGCGGCAGCAACTGGTGAGGCTTTTACATCATTAGGAATGCTGGTGACCGGCGCTGCTGCAGGTGCTGGTGAAGCCGCCTTTGCAGCTGCGGGCGCAGGAGCCGCGGAGGGCGTTTCGCCTACTGCAACATCACTGTCGATTGTTGCGATGATATCTCCGATTTTCAATGTTTCGCCTTCGTTTGCTTTTAACGACAACTTGCCCGACTCTTCAGCATTTAATTCGAAGGTTGCCTTTTCGCTTTCAAATTCAGCTATCACTTCATCCCTGCTTACCAGGTCGCCTTCTTTCTTCACCCATTTGACCAAGGTTACTTCAGTGATTGACTCTCCAATGGTCGGAACTTTTAAATCTATTATTCCCTTACCGGTTGCTTTAGCTGGGGCTGCGGCGGCAGGAGCTGCAGCAGCTGGCTGTTCTGTTTGGGCAGGTGCTGAAGGAATTTCGGAAGCAGCAGGGGCGCCTGCACCATCCTTTTTGGCGGTTTCATCTATTTGCGCCAGTAAATCACCAATATTTAAGGTGTCACCTTCTTTTCCAACCGTTTTAAGCACACCGGCTTTTTCCGCGTTTACTTCAAATGTCGCCTTTTCACTCTCCAGCTCCGCAAGCACTTCATCACGCTCCACATAATCACCATCCTTCTTCAACCATTTAATCAGCGTTACTTCATTGATAGATTCCCCAACTGTTGGAACTTTTATGTCAATCATAAATATTTATTTCTCCGTTAGTTTAATCTTTTGGTGGTCATCAGTGGTACTGGTATCATCAGCCGTTGCGTCGCACACTGCAGCTTTGGTTACAAAGCCCGGCAGTAGTCTGCCCAATCAAAGTACAGGCTTCCGGGTACCAGCTGCCGTGCCGAAAAAGTAAAATAAGCAATTATCAATTCTTTTCATCCCTCATCTACCTCGTAAGTTCAAAAGCATAAAACGAAGTCCGCTTATGCCAGGGTCGTATAGTTAATCCACTTTTTCAAGCTGCCCGTTGCACTATGATGTATAATCCGACGCAAATGCTTTGCGGGTACATGACTTATAATAGCATAAACAGGGTGGTCTCCAATTACTTAAGCAAACGGCAACGATCAATGGCAACTAGATTGTGAAAGCCGTCTCAATGATTTCAGCCTGTTCCTGTGCATGCACTTTCGCATACCCGGTAGCAGTTGCGGCACTTGGTTGCCTGCTGATCACCCCGTAATTGATACCCTTGAGGTTCATTTGTAAAAAGCTTGCCGCACCCATGTTAAATGGCTCTTCCTGAACCCAGAACCAGGTGGCCTTGTTGTATTTTTTATATAATGCTTCCAGTTGATTGGATGGCAGCGGATACAGTTGCTCTACCCTTATAATGGCTACCTCTTTACGGTTCTCCTTTTGTTGGCGCTCTGCCAGGTCAAAGTAAACTTTACCTGAGCAAAACAGGACCTTTTGTACACTTTCGGCATCGGCAAATGTATCGTCGATAACTTCCTTGAAACCTCCTGAAGTAAACTCGTCCACTTTACTGTAGCTGCCAGGATGCCTCAGGTTTGCCTTAGGGCTGAAATTAACCATTGGCTTTCGGAACGGCCAGATAATCTGCCGGCGGAGGGCATGAAAGAAGTTCGCAGCAGTGGTAATGTTTGTAACCACCATATTCAGCTCAGCGCACATTTGAAGAAAGCGTTCGATCCGGGCACTGCTGTGTTCCGGTCCCTGCCCCTCATAGCCATGAGGTAATAGCATCACCATTCCACTCATCTGGCGCCACTTGGTTTCACCGCTGGTAATAAACTGGTCAATCATCGTTTGGGCCGTATTGAAAAAGTCGCCAAACTGTGCTTCCCAAAGAACAAGGCTGTGCGGGTTCGCAATTGAATACCCATACTCAAAACCTAAAACAGCAAACTCGCTTAACAGTGAATTATAGATCCTGAACTTTCCTTCTGCACCTGGTATCCTGCTTAGGCGGCTGTAACTTTCGTCGGTATTCTCGTCGCGCAGTACTGCATGACGGTGCGAGAAAGTGCCCCTTCTTACATCCTGGCCACTCATCCGAACGTCATTTCCTTCGAGTAGCAAGCTGCCATATGCCATCAGTTCGGCTGTTGCCCAATCAACAGCTTTTTCGTTTTCAAATAACTTTATCTTATCCTGTAACAGCTTTTCTACTTTCCTCAACGGCTGAAATCCTTCGGGCCACTTCATGAGGCTCTCGAAAATGTTTTGAAATTGTTCCGAGTTGATTGCGGTGGTTGGCGAACTTTCAAAGTCCGCATCATTGGCCTTGCGTAGGTCACGCCACCAGAGTTCTGGTTTCTGGTAAGTATAAGGCAGTGGGTTTTGCTTTACCTCGTCAAGACGTTCCTGCAACTCGGCCCAGAACTTCTTTTCCATTTCTTTTGCGAGATCGGCGTCGATAGATCCGTTTGCAATTAACTGCTGGCTGTACACCTCGCGAGGGTTAGCGTGCTTATCGATAAGGGCGTATAGTTTCGGCTGGGTATACTTTGGATCATCTCCTTCGTTATGTCCATGCCGGCGATAGCAAACCATATCTATAAAAACGTCACTATTGAATTCCTGGCGGTACCTGGTTGCGATCTCTGCGCACTTTACAACAGCTTCCGGGTCATCACCATTTACATGAAACACCGGGGCCTGCACCATGGAGGCAACAGAGGTGCTGTAGTCAGCAGTTCTAGCGTCGTCGAAGTCGGTTGTAAATCCAATTTGATTGTTGATGACAAAGTGAATTGTACCACCGGTATAATAACCGCGAAGCCCGCTCATTTGCAACACTTCGTATACAATTCCCTGTCCGGCAACGGATGCATCACCGTGAATAAGTATGGGTAAAATATTATCGTAATCACTTTCGTAAAGCACATCCGCCTTACCACGTGAAAACCCAACAACAACCGGGTTAACAGCTTCAAGGTGCGACGGGTTTGGCGCGAGCTGCAGGTTTACTTTCTTTCCTTCAACCGTAGTATGCTCAGCCCTGAAACCAAGGTGATATTTTACATCACCACTTCCCATTGTTGTATCGGGTGTAGAGGTTCCTTCAAACTCACTAAATATTTGCTTATAGGTTTTACCGAGAATGTTTGCCAAAACGTTCAGTCGTCCACGATGCGCCATTCCGATCACGGTTTCCTGTACACCATATTCTGCAGCAATATTGATGATCGCATCGAGAGCAGGGATGGTTGTTTCACCACCTTCCAGTGAAAAACGCTTTTGCCCTACATACTTAGTGTGCAAAAACTTTTCAAACATTACACCCTGGTTCAGCTTTTCCAGAACCCGCTTCTTTTTTTCTATGCTCATCGGAGCATGAAAGGTTTGTTCAACTTCACGCTCTAACCAGTCTATTCGTGCCTGGTCATTGATCGCTGAATACTCAACTCCAACGGACGCAGTATAACATTTTTGAAGATGGGCAACGATGTCTTTTAATTTGGCATTGGGAACACCTATAAACTTACCGGCGTGAAAGCTTTTATCGATGTCTTGTTCTTCAAGTCCGAAAACCTTTAAGTCTAAACCGGCCCTGCGATCCTTTCTCTCACGAATGGGGTTGGTTTTTGCTACCAGGTGCCCTTTTCTTCGATAAGCCGTAATCAGTTGAAAAACACTAAACTCTTTGGCCAATTGGGTCTCGTCTACTCCATGGCTTGCTGAACCATTAACTGCAGCTTGTTTGGTGCCATTTGCAGATACCGATCCAATTGCAAAGTCAAACCCCTCAAAAAATTTACGGAGGTCCTGGTCGACACTCTCGGGATTTGCAACAAAATCGTTGTACAGGCTTTCGATATAGGCGGGGTGAGAATTGGTGATGTATGAAAAATCCTTCATAATGGCGATTTTGACCTTATTTGAAGCTGAAAAAGCTAAATGGAATGCAAATATCGGCTTTTGACTTAAGAAACATAGATCAAAAATAACCGGAATTGGCTCATTTTTGTGCCTTGATTTCAGCTGAATATACTGTGTACAGTGTGCATTAACTCCCTGTTTCTGGTTGCTGTAAAAAATGGATGGAACCCAATAAAGTGCTGATGAGTAAGAAACATAAACAGGCAGATAAATTTTTCTATTCTCAATTACGCAACTTGTTTTGTTTTCTCTTACCTTTGCCGTCCTTAAAATAAAATTATGGCAAACCATAAAGCTACCAAGAAAGATGTACGCCAGGCAGCAAAACGCAGAGAACGCAATCGCTATTACGGAAAAACAACCCGTAATGCTATACGTGATTTGAAAGAGGTGACAGAAAAAAGTGGATTCTCCGAAAAACTTCCTGACGTTTCTTCTATGATCGACAAGTTAGCCAGACGCGGTATCATACACAAGAACAAAGCTGCTAACCTGAAGAGCAAATTGGCGAAGCGGGTTGCTAAGTTGGCATAATCAAACTTGCATCAAAAAAATTAAAAACCTGCGTGAGCAGGTTTTTTTGTTTTGGCAATAATGCCCGTTATATCGTTTCAGTTGGGAAAGCATCTTTAAAAAGCCGGACAACACTTAGCAACCTCTAACGTTATTAGAAAGACACCCGCCTTGTCCATTTAGTTTCAATTATCCTTCCTGCTATACCTGCTCCTGCTTATCTACTTCTTTTAAAAAGTACCCGAATCCTGGCTTAGTATGAATGAGTTTAACCTCATGTGCTTTATCCAGCTTATTTCTTAGAAAGCTGATGTAAACCTCAATGGTGTTCGTACCGGTATCAAAGCTCAGGTTCCAGACTTTCTCCATAATCTCCTGCTTGGCGATTACCTTGCCTTTCGACTTCGCCAACAGCACGAGCAGTGCAAATTCCTTTGCGGTTAAGTTTATTTCTTTTCCTGCCCGCTTTACACTTTTATCCTGGAGATCAATTTCAAGATCAGCAATCACCATTTTTTCACCCGGATCAGGTGAACCATCCGAACGCTTAAGAAAAACTTTGATCCGTGCAAGTAATTCGTTGATGTGAAAAGGTTTGACCAGGTAATCGTCGGCGCCGAGATTGAAAGCATCTAATTTGTCATTGATCTCCCCCATAGAAGTAAGCATGATAATCGGGATGTTTCTTTTTGCCTCGCGAAACTCCTTACATAAGGCAAGTCCGTTTTTGTACGGTAGATTTACATCCAATAATACAATGGTGTAGTTGTGCTGAAAAAAGAGTTTTTCAGCAATCTGGCCGTCAAAAGCCACATCCACCTGGTATCCATGACGGGTTAGCTCCTCCTGAACGATTTGTCCAAGACGGGGTTCGTCCTCTGCCATTAAAATTCTGGGCTTATTTTCCATTCTTTTAAGCAAATTTTAATCAATTTAATGAAAAAAAAATTCTATCTGAGTTTTCTTTTGTTTTGGTGCCTTTTAACCAATGCTCAAAAACATATTACCACTTACGAAAAATCGGGTGGAAAAGAAACTGCTACCTACTTCGAAACCATAAATTTTTATGAACAGCTGGCTGCCAGCTACAGAAATATTCAGATACGAACATTCGACACCACCGATGCAGGATACCCTCTGCACCTGGTAATGTTTTCCACAGAAAAAGACTTGGATTGGAGTAAAACGGATAAGCAAGATAAAATTGTAATCTTAATAAACAATGGAATACATCCGGGAGAACCAGACGGTATCGATGCCAGCATGATGTTACTGCGCGACTATGTTACCGGCAAGCTTAAGCTACCGGCGAATATTGCACTTGCATTTATCCCGATTTACAATATTGGCGGCGCCCTAAACCGGAACCAGTTTTCCCGGGCAAACCAAAACGGGCCAGCAAGTTTTGGTTTCCGTGGTAATGCGCAAAACCTTGATCTTAACCGGGACTTCACCAAATCCGACTCCAAAGACGCACGGGCATTTGCATCGATCTTTCACTTCCTTGATCCGGACATCCTGGTTGACAACCATGTAAGCGACGGTGCCGATTACCAGTACACCATGACCTTGCTGACGACACAACACAACAAACTAGGGGGCGAATTGGGCACCTTCCTGCACAACGACTTTGAACCGGCGCTGTTCAAAAGCATGGACCTGAAAAAGTGGCCGATGACCCCGTATGTAAACTTCGAAGAGTCTTCTCCCGAAAAGGGGATGACAGCTTTTTACGATCCGCCGCGGTACAGCAGCGGCTATGCGGCCCTATTTCAAACGATTGCCTTTATGCCGGAAACGCATATGCTTAAACCGTTCAAATACCGGGTAACGTCAACATATGCCCTCATGCAAACCATTATTGAAGAAGCCTCAAAGAGTGCCCAAAAACTCAAAATGGCACGACGGGCAGCTATAAACTCGGTGACCACGGGAAAGACTCTTCCGTTGGGTTGGAAACCTGATAGCACCAGGTTCGAAACCATTCGCTTTAAAGGTTACGAGGCGCAAAGCAAGACCAGCGATGTCACCGGCTTACCACGGTTGTACTATGACCACAGCAAACCATTTGAGAAGGACGTTAAGTTTTTCAATTCGTTTCTTCCTGAAAAGAATATTACAATTCCACAAGCATACATTTTACCACGGGGATGGAACGAGGTTGCCCAAAATCTAAAAAGAAATGGGGTAAGAATGCATGAGCTTAAGCGAGACACTTTGATTGAGGTTGAATGCTACCATATCGAAAGCTATAAGAGCATGCCCAGGCCTTACGAAAAACACCACCGGAACTCTGATGTTGTAGTAAGCACCAAAAAGGAAAAGCTTCGATTTCTTAAAGGAGATTACCTGATCTATTGCAACCAACGCGCAAACCGGTACCTGGTGGAAATGCTGGAGCCAACAGGTGACGACAGCTTTTTTGCATGGAACTTTTTCGACGCGATACTCCAGCAAAAAGAAGGGTATAGTGACTATAGGTGGGAAGATCTTGCTGCAAGCTACCTGGCAACAAAGCCTGCACTAAAGAAACAACTTGAAGAAAAGAGAAGGGCAGATCCGACCTTCGCCGCATCGTCCAGTGCCCAGCTCAATTTCATTTACCGCAACTCGCCTTATTACGAACCGGAGCATATGCGATACCCGGTATTCAGACTACCTTTAAAATAGGGCGATGTTCCCGATAAAACAGGTGTACAAAACCCCGTGTAGTTAACCTTTTCAGGCCGCTGACACGGGGTTTGTATTTTGTAAAGAATATGGTAGGGAACTTACTGCCTGTCGAGTGAGCACAGATAAGTGCATTGCTGGGGCTATTCAGCCTGGCTTACCTTATCCACTGAGCCACTCCCGGTTATATTCTTTGATACATCGGCATTGCCGGCATAACGAATGCTCCCACTTCCCACGATTTTGGCTTTCAGCGCCACATCAGCAAAAGTTTCGGCGTCGCCACTCCCCACGATATTAATGTCTGCCACTTCTGCCTTGAGTCCTTTGCCACGATAATTACCACTTCCACTGATATCAACTTCAACATCCTTAGTTTCACCCGCAAGGTTTAGGTTACCACTGCCTGAGATATTGCCACGAACACGCGGGGTATTTACAATCATGTATATGTCGCCACTTCCGGAAATTGAGAACCGCATTGGTTGTTTTGAAGACCATTTATCTTCGCCAGTTACGTTGCCACCTCCGGATATTTCAACTGAGTTGAGCGTTGGTGTACTAACATAAACCTTAACCGGGTTGTCCGTTTCAATTCGCACATTTCTACGGTATCGGATTACGAGCTCACCATTCTTTACCACTGTTTCAACATAGGGCAGTATGTTTTCATCTCCTTCCAACCTTACGCTGGTCTCACCGGAGCTTAACTCTACATCTATCCCCGCCGTTAAACTAATTTCAGTCACCCCACTCACGCTCCTTGTTTGCGTTCCGGCTTTTCCATTTCCATTTACCCGGCGGTGATTGTTGAAGCAGGAAACAACCGCAATCATAAGGAAAAGCGCAAGGCATGGATAAAGTATTCGCATAACAGTTTTTCGCCAAATATGTAATTATTCTATTGAATTAGGAAGAAGCTGCAATTATCTTTTATGCATGGTCTTTTAAGTAAGAAAAACAGGGAGGTAAGTTTAAGCATCCGGTTTCAGAAATGCTGAACCAGCCTTATTTACTAAGTGGATAATATTCGTCCAAACCGGTACAGCCCAGGAGGCTGCCAGGGCTTAATCGTAATTTAACCGCCCTGCCCCAAAAAACGGTTATTCGCAGTCTGGTAGATAACTAGGCGACAATGCATGCACCTATTCGTACGACAATCCACTTCTCTTAGAAGGATCATAAAACAGTGGTTCAAAATTTTGCTCAAGGGTGTGGCATTGTACACTAATCGTATTGCAACTAACATTCCCGAATATCGTAGCCACAGCAGAATCTGCGGCATCACGACCAGTTGCAATTTTGATGAGCCCATTCAGCGGTGCAAGTTTCGTAGCATCGAAAAGTATCCAATTTCCACCGAGGTATGCTTCGAAACAGGCATGAAAGTCCGGTGGATTCAATTGATAGGCGTAGCCTGTAAAGTACCGGGCCGGTATGGTTAGTGCCCGGCATAAGGCGATGCCAAGATGGGCAAAATCGCGGCAAACCCCGGCTTGCTCGGTAACCGTATCGTAAGCCGATGTTTGCGAGTTTGTTGAGCCGCTCAGGTATTCAACGTTTTTATAGATCCAGTCTGTTAAGGCAACTACCTTTTCAAAGGGGTTCGCAATGTTTCCGAATTTTGTATTTGCAAATCGAAAAAGTTTGTCCGATTGGCAATACCTGCTTGGGTACAAGTAAGGAAAGACGGATGTTTCCAGTTTTGATACCGGCTCTTCCTCCAGGTTAGTAAAATCAATTGAAGTAAAGTGGTTATCTACGGTTGCTTTATAGGTTATGCTGATGTCGCAAGGTTCGGTAATCTCCAAACGGGTAAACCGGTTTTCACCTTGAATGGCATTCAATTCTTCAAAGCGGATGTATGGCTCAATGGTAAATAACTCCTCGATCACTGTTTGACGGGCGCTTCGGAGGGCATGTATATTTAACAACAATGTAGAAGGACTGGAGATGGTATAACTCAGGCTGGAGTTCACTTCGAATTTCATGCAGGGATGTTTAGTCTTTAAGGTAATTTATCAAGGATCGCTTCCATCCAGTCGTCGGGCATTTTTTCAAGGGCTACTTTCAACTCCTGCGCCCACAACGCTGAAATATTTTCCAGGTCCGACTTTTCGTAACGGTGTTCCGATAACTTAAAACTGTCTTTGCGATACAGTACCACATCAATTGGAAAGTCCACGTTATTTGAACTCACACGGGTGGAGTCGAACGATAGGAAGCCTGCTTTTAAGGCAAGACGCATGTCTGATTCGTGGGTAAGTGTGCGGTTCAATATAGCCTTACCATGACCGGAATTGCCAATGACTACGTAAGGTGCGCCATTGCCTAGTTCAACCCAGTTGCCCTCCGGGTACAATAGAAAAAGTTTATGTTCATCATCGTTCCGAAGCTGGCCGCCAATAATCGTATTCAGGTCGAACTTAAACCCTGAGCGTTCAAGATGGGCCCTGTCTTCTTCCCGAACCCGACGAACCTGTTCACCAAAGGCATTTACAGCTTTGTATAATTTGTCGTGATCCTCGTTTTCGATCAGCTCTTTAAAGTACACAATTGCCTTATCCCGCACTGAACGTAGACCACTGGTCATAATGAAAAGGGAATAATTATCTTTTTGAACCGTAAACACCTTCACTTTCACACTGGTGTCGGTTCCTGAGGTGATACGGGTGTCGGCGATGGCAACGAGGCCGGACTTTACTTTAATACCTAAACAATAAGTCATAAACGTTGGTGTGCTGATCCGTTTTTCCAGAAAATTTCCAGGACCACTTCGGTTGAAATATCCTGTTGCCCCCTCTATGGCGACAATCCTGGTTTACCTGCCGGTCGGCACCTGAACGGCTTTGCAATGCTATCCGGAAACAGATACAATTACTGTTATATCAAAAACCGGGAAGCAGGTTAGATGGTAGTGAATAAATGGTATGGAGCAATCGGAACGGCAACTTACAAACGCGCAAGTTGCCGGCAAATTAGATAAAGAGGCAGGTTAAAAGAACTATGCCATATAACCCGCAACTTTATGCTACTGTCATTCTAAATCAGGAAGACATGGTAGCTGCCTAAAGCTATGGCATTTTCTTAAACCCTTCCCAGCGTACTTTCCATGTTTCATCTTTTGGTATACCAGGATTAACAACCGTATTGCCATCATAACCTGCGCACATCATTGCGATAGCGGCAAGAACACCACCATTACCCGGTAAATAGATGCGAAGCCGATCATCCTGGTAGTTATGACCATTGGGTAGATACGTATTGGTTTGTATATTCATCAGTAATGCATCTATTGCTTTATCGGGCATTCCCAGGCGGGTTGCGGTCATGGCAACCATTGGAAAGTCCCATCCCCAGGTATCTTTCCAACTCCAGTTTTTCCAAACCCAATCAAACGTGTTTTTCATGATGGTTGTATCTACCTGGCCCGTTGAGGGCATCATGCCAAGTGCACCCAACACGGAAGGATGATCTGTTTTATACTCCGGGTTTGTATAACTGTCTGTGGCGCTTTCGGTGGCCAGGTAAAGGTTGTTTTGTATTGGCAGCTTCGAGAGCTTTTGCACCACTTCGTTCCATTTGGGATTGGGAGCAAGGTTTAATCGCTTACGCCATTCCGCGGCAGTCTTAAGTGCCCAATGCCAGTAAACCAATTCATAAGTCGGGTTAAATGTTTCTTCTGCTTTAAAACGTTCCTGGGCGGGTATTAGTCCCTTTCCCAAGATGTAACGATTTTTATCTTTCTCAAAGAACGGGTAGGATGCCATGAAGTCGGCCGTAGCAAATACCAGGTCCTTGTATTTGTTGAGCTCAGCGGCACCAGGTTTATCGCGGTAGGCCAACTCAGCGAAGTAGATCAGGTGTGGCTGTTGCCAGATCAGGAAAGCTCCTACCGAAGACGGAGCTTCCTGGCCGTCGTTATCGGTCATCTTTTGCCAGCGAACACCTTCATACCCCTGCCTTTCTGCAATACTTTTTGCAATACCGTACACCTTTTTGTACCATCCCAGGCTACGTTCCAATAGATCCATGCGGTTCCATAAAGCATACTGCATACTGTGCCAGTAATGCATTTCGAGGTGCGGTTTACCAAACCAGCTATTATAGGTAAGCCCGGTTTCCTGGGGTGGAAAATCACCCGCTTCCTGAATGCGAAGGAGGTACTGTGACAAAATTACCCGACGCTCGAGTTCAAAAGCGCGTTTATCCGTACTCCCCGAGAAGTCAACGGCAGCCCCGCTATTCCAGAACTGCGGCCACGCTTTAGTATTACCTGCCACGGTTTGCGCGTAGGAAGGTACGGTAGCACGTGCGTTGTTCGAAAACCGGCAACTGAATGAAAAGGTGTTACTTCCGGAAGGCGAAACCAGGAAGTAATGTGGTTCCTTTTGACTCGTCGTAGCTGTGCCATCCCATCCTATAGCGGCGTAGTAGACGGTGGTATCAAGCTGATGCTTCAACACCACACCACCTTTGCTGCTGTTTTGGATTGAAGAGCTATGTTTTTGAACGTTGCCATAATTCGCTCCTTCATCAATCCAGTCGCCGGTCGGATATGGAAAACGTACATTTATTTTAAGCCGGCCTGTTGTAAGTAGCGGTGAAACCACTTTTGCAGATATGGCATCTTCCTGCTGGTGACCAAACGTACTCACGTCAACAGGTACACCTTCAACAGAAAAGTGGCTTTTGATTTCACCGGTATACATATTTAGTTCCTGCCGTACGTCTTTAATATCATTTAAGCCGGCCAGCGATCCATCGGCAAGTTGAATGTCGAACCCAACGTTTCCGAGTTGAAGGCGGTGAGGGTTTTGGCGAAACCAGTTCGAAACAGCTTTGTTTCTTTCCGGGCTATTCCATTGAACCGTATAGGTTACATCCCTGCCATTTAGGTTGTATGTTTTATAAGCTTCGGATCGCTTATATCCGATCGTATCTATGAAGCTGTGCCAGCCCCACTCAGACTGGGTACCGAGGGGAACCCCGCGTGAATACTCCTTTGTAAAGGTTTGAAGGCCCGTGATATCTGTCGTAAAAGCAAAACGCCCGTTTCCTACCGAAAGTGAAGCGAGGGTGTCCGGTTTAGTCACCATAACGGTATGGCGCAAAACGAGCGCTTTCCGGTCAATCCGGGTTTGGGCAAAAACGGGCAAACAAATGATCAGGCAAGCCAGGTAAGCCGTAAAAAGGAGTAATTTTTTCATTTTGGAGCAGTGTTGGAGCATTAATATAGCCTTTCACCCGGCTGGTATTTATTTAGAGATACGGGGTCATCGTGCATGAAGGTATTCTGCGTGGAATAGTATGGAAACCAGTACAAGGTTGATTAATAAGTGTAGACCATTTATATTGGTTCGCTTACTAACCTACACGAGTAACCGGGTTGCTGTAAATATAAAGATGCCGGGCAAAACTGCCGGCATCTTTATTAATATTTCCCTTATGAAGCAGAGGATATCCGCCATTAGCGCCGCGGAGAACCGTTGCAGGTGTTATAGCTTTTTAGCCTTCATTGGAACTGCAAACCAGTCACAAGGCAATAATGCCTGGAAAACCAGAATGATTTATTCCGACGATTACTTGGCCTTTTCGTAAACAAGTTTCATTGCGTTTTCGCCGAAACTTGAAGAAGATTTAGAGTCCAGCACCAATGACTGTCCGTCGCTTGAAAGTTTGTAGGTTTCGGTAAGCTTGATCTCTGTTGACTCTCCATTCATTTCAAGCAGAATAACGGAATTTACGTTGAGTGTCTGACCGTCTTCGGCCCACTTTGCTGTAGACTTTTTCTTGGTGTTACCAAAAACGGTGCTCTCTGTTTCTTTGCCATCGAAAGTCAGCCGATCTTTCATGGTAAGTGCTTCGCCTTGTGGATTGCTTCCAGCTTTTTCGAAGTTGAAACCTTCGTTTTCTAAGGTTATTTTCATTGTTCTCGAAGCCATGCGAGCACCAAATTGACCAAGTTCACTTTTTGTTTCATTCAATTTCCACTCACCTGAAAAATCAGGGGTAGCAAGACGCGGAGCCTCGAATGATGACATGGTTGTAAAAGCAACCGCAGACAATACGAGGGTTTTAGCAGAGAAACGGGAAACGATGTTTTGATGAAAGCTCATTGTAGTGGATTTAAGTATTGAAATTAATTGTTTATAAAAGATTAGTAGATTATTGTACCAGGAATTTGTTCAGTGGCAAAGCAGGCAGCTTTCTAATGCCTTCAACAACGCCTGCTGCATTCAGCTTTGCGCCGGCCTTATTCGTGTGCGTATGATCTTTTTCTGTAAAAAATGCTTTTGCTTTATCACTCCCCAATTCGTCGTATTTATCCGCAATTATTTGGTTAAGGTCGACAAAGTAACTGCCGGTTTGTTGTGCAACCTGCGCCGCCCAACCTCCGTAACTGTCTGCTGCACGGCTTACCTTTCCTTCTTTAAAATTGTTGCGGGGTATAGGAGAACAGATAATTGGAATAGCACCCTTCGCCTTTGTATCTGATACGAATTTCCTAAGGTACCAGCCATAGGTGTATACGACTTCCTGTTTTTTGGTAATAGGGTTGTAAATTTCTTTGCTTTCGTCGCCTACACCCTGTATGGTTCCTCTTGCCCGCGCAGTATCGTCAAGTGGAGAGCCGTCGTTATGACCAAACTGCATAATTACATAATCACCTGGCTGCAATTTTTCCAGCACTTTATTCCACAAGCCCTGGGTTTGAAAAGTACGGCTGCTGGTACCCCCAAGTGCATGGTTTTGTACTGCAATCCGGTTTGTATCAAAATAAGCTGCTATAAAGTCGCCCCATCCCCATAGCCCGCCAGCACCATTGCCTCTTCCGTTTTTAACAGTAGAGTCTCCAATGGTATAGAATGTTGGTCTTTTTTCTTGCCTCAGGATGACAAAAGAAGCAGAGCAACAGAAAATACAAAAAACAAGTATAATGTGTTTTGCTTTCATATGGGGAGTACAATTGGGATTATCTATGACCTTCGCAGGTATTGGTTAAGGGCGAGTTTAGGTTGCATTTTAATGCCGTCCGCAACGGATTGGGCATTTAGTTCTGCCCCTGCCTTATTGGTATGTGTATGGTCCCCCGGAAAGAAGGCTTTTACGCTATCCGCACCCATGCGGTCGTATTTGTCTGCAGTTATTGCATTCAAATCAATAAAGGGTACGCCTTCCTGCTCCGCAACTTCCCTCGCCCACTTGCCAAAATCATTTGTCGCACGCAATAATTTCCCTTCGCGGAACTCGTTTCGCGGGATCATTGATAACACTATTGGAGTTGCCTTTTTAGCTTTAGCGTTTCGAACAAATTGCCGGATGTACCAACCATAGGTATGCACGGTTTCCTTTCGCCCATCACGGTATACAAGTTCAATAGTCTCGTCACCAGTGCCCTTAAGTGTTCCCCTGTTTCTTGCAGATGTATCAGGATAGCTGCCATCATTGTGTCCAAATTGCATCATGACGAAATCACCGGCCTTTAGTAAGGAGTCAACCCTAGCCCACCTGCGCTCATTGGTAAAGGTGCGGGAACTTCTACCTGCCATAGCATGGTTGGCAATTGTGATCCGATTGGTGTCAAAGTAGTTTGGTAGCATCGTGCCCCACCCCCATTGTTCCTGGTTGGAATTTCTGACAGTTGAATCACCAATGATATACAAAACGGGCCGTTGAATGTCGGCAAAAGCAGCCAGAAACACCATCACCAAAGCCAGTAAAAAAGAGTTTAAAATATACCTCATGAGCTGTGTTGTTTTCGCCATTACCCCTGTCGGAGTAGCAAAACCGATGCAATTCGGTTATCGATCCAGGTTGAGGGCGTCTGCAATTTGCAAACAACGTACCCATATAGGCATTAAGGAATAGTTATCGGTGAAATGCACGTACATAAAGGTAATCCCTGCCAGGTGCCTGAGGAATTTAGAACCTTGCGCGATTAACCATGAACTAAACTTAACACCTGAGACCGCTCAGTACTTCCCGCAGAGCCTAAAGCTCAATGTTGGGCTGAGCCACGACGGTTTTTGACCAGTACGCCTTGCCAATCTGCAACATACTTCGTTGGCCAGCAAAGTTACCGGTACTAAAAATGGCAGTCCCCCTTACGCATTTAAACCTGCGGGAACAGCAGAATAGCCAATCAGATGGTGTGCATGAGGGCAATAAGTTTTTGAAACAGGATTGCTGAGGATTTGGGCAAAGCGGCAACAACGCTTGTTCATCATCTGCTTTTCTCAATTCACATCATTATGTGGTGGACATCGGCTATACCGCATATTACTTTTGAATTCAGTTAAAGCCACGAACGGAAATTTAAGTGCCGGACTTACTTTCTTTCGCCGTGATTTTGACTCCATATCCTGCTAACAACTTCGCGCGACCGACAATTATAAAAACACATTTCAATTTAGATCAACAGCCTTAAAAAAGCGAGTACCTGGGGTCAGGGTATTACGCATTGTTATACTTGGGCACCTCACGGCTCATTGTCCCGCAATGCTCTCCAGTAATTCCATGTAATACCACTAAAATGAGATGTATGTCTTGATCCAGGGCGTCAGTCTCCAGCTATTATAAAAACAATATCAAAAAAACGAGTAAATGAAACAAAAAATATTATTTGTCAAAGCGGCAGTGCTGGCAACGGTTATCATAGCTGCTACATTAGGTTCCTGGGAAATGTATCTCCGGCACCAGGGCAGGGGAATATCTTACGATGATGGCGGCAGTCTTTGGAGCGACAAGCGTAAACAGGTTTACGAACCTAAAGACAAAGCCACTGTGTTTATCGGTTCCTCACGTATAAAGTACGATCTTGATATACCCACCTGGGAAAGTATCACCGGCAATCATGCCATCCAACTTGCAAACGTTGGCAGCAGCCCACTACCTGTACTAAACGATCTTGCAGCCGACGAGCAGTTCAAGGGACGACTGGTAATCGATGTCACCGAGTTTCTGTTTTTTCAACCAGCTCCTTATGTAAACAAAACACCGGTTGAAAACCTCGAGTATTTTAAAAAAGAAACCCCGGCGCAAAAGGTTGGTTTTGCCTTAAACAAGGCACTTGAGTCGGAATTCTTGTTCCTTGATAAAGAAGAATACTCATTGAATGCCCTACTCGCATCAACCCGCATTCCAAACCGCCCCAACGTTTACGAGTTTCCGGATTTCCCCGAAGGCTTTACTCCCGTAAGCTTTGATCGCCAGTCATACATGACGGAAAACTTTGTTAAGGATACAAACCTGATCAACCAGGTTACCGCAGTGTGGGCAATGTTTGGCGAGGCTGCCGCAAAAATGCCCCCAATTACGGAGGCGCAAATCAATGCTACCGTTGCAGCTGTAAAAGCAGCTTGCCATAAGATACAGTCGCGTGGTGGTGAAGTTATTTTTGTGCGGACACCAAGCAGCGGACCTATGCTTGCTATGGAAAAGATGGCTTTTCCAAAAGAGAGATTCTGGAACAAATTATTGGCTGCTACCGGCTGCCGTGGTATTCATTTCGAAGACTATCCGCAGATCGCCCACTTTCAATGTCCGGAATTTTCACACCTCAGTGTACCACAAGCAAAAACATTTACCGAAGCATTCATCAACATTTTACGCGAGAAAGGCTGGTCATTCCAAACAACGCAAAACACCATTGCCCTCAACTAACTTTTAAAATTACTATCATGGTATTTAATTCTTTAACCTTTGTTGTCTTCTTTGCAATCATGCTGGTATTGCACAACCTTCCGCTTGCATGGAAGGTTAAAAAGACAAACCTGCTCCTTGCCAGCTACCTGTTTTATGCAGCATGGAACCCTCCATTTATATTATTGCTTTGGCTTTCAACAGTGGTAGATTTTTTTGTTGGCAAAGCGCTGTACACCCAACAAAACCCAACCAAAAAGAAACTGCTGCTCGTTGTCAGCCTCATCGGCAACCTGGGTATGTTGTGCTTTTTTAAATATGGCAATTTCCTGCTCGAAAACTTTGTACAACTCATGTCGGTTATCGGGCTGGATTTTCACCCCGCAAAACCTAACATTATCTTACCAGCTGGAATTTCATTCTATACTTTCACAACGCTTTGTTATACGATCGACATGTATAAGAAGCGTAGTGAACCCGTAAAATCGTTACTCGATTTTTCGCTCTTTGTTACGTTTTTCCCGCACCTTGTTGCAGGACCCATTGTACGACCTGAGCAACTGGTACCGCAATTTGAAACTGCGCGTAAGGCCAATCAGACACAGCTGCTTCGTGGGCTATTTCTACTATCGCTTGGCTTGTTTATGAAGGTGGTGCTGGCAGATGGCATGCTTGCTTCTCCTGCGGATACGGTCTTTGGTTCACAGGCTCCTCTTGCAACACTGGATGCATGGATGGGGGTACTTGCGTTTTCGGGCCAGATATTCTTCGACTTCGCCGGATACTCTACCTGCGCCATTGCAGTGGCTATGTGTCTTGGCTTTGTACTACCCGAGAACTTCAAATATCCGTATGCCGCAAACGGGTTCTCCGACTTCTGGAAACGCTGGCACATCACCCTATCAACCTGGTTACGCGACTACCTCTACATTCCACTGGGTGGCAACCGCAATGGTAAATTCAGAACCCACCTCAACCTGATGATCACTATGCTGCTAGGCGGACTTTGGCATGGTGCCAACTGGACGTTTGTGGTATGGGGTGGCTTGCATGGATTGTTTCTTGTGGTAGAAAAGCTTATCCAGGACTTCACGAAAAAACAGGAAAGCGTTGTTGTAAAAAAACGTGCTTTCGCCATCCAGGGTATCAGTGGTGTGGAACTGCTAAGAGCAGCGTCATCATCCCGGTTGTTTGTTGTGTTGCTCACGTTTTTCCTGGTAAATGTTACCTGGGTATTTTTCCGTTCGCCCGACTTCACAACTTCATGGCGATTGTTAACTGCGATGTTTACCAATGTAAAAGGCGGCGCAGCCGTACTACCTACATTAACCATCATAAAGGTTGCTGTAATTATCACGCTCATGCTGGTATGCCATTGGGTTATGCGCAACAGGAGGGTATTACCGGTAAGCAGTAAAATCCGTTGGTGGGTACTTGGGATTGTGTGGGCCGCAATGGTTATCCTGCTGATGCTGAGCCAGGAAAGCTCAAACTCGTTTATCTATTTTCAATTTTAATGATTATAACTGTTAACTGAGCCAGGCGCTACAGAGACCAGCAAATTATATATACTGTAGTTGCAGGTTGAACCTGCAACTACAGTTTTTTTTGTTCAAGTATTTAGTGATTGCTTACCGCCAGGCAGCTGGTAGTATGATGTGTTTGGAAAATAATTGTTCCTGGCAACATGGTGCAGTGGCGGCGATGGCGTTTTATCTTCTTTGGGCGCCACCCCAAGCTGCGCAAGGGGTCGGGCTTTCCGCTACTACTCCGCCACAAGCTATACTGCAGGGCCTTCAGCGGGGTAGCCGCTTCAATCCCTGGCGCATGGTTTTAACTAAACCACATGCATTACCGCTCTCAAATTTTCGTGTTGTCAATTGACATCGGTTTCGATATATGCAGCACCATCTTTGACGTGGCACATGAAGGGGGGTGTTGTTGCATACTATTGCAACAAGGAAACCAGGAATAACCTTTCATGAAGTCACCAGCCTGTTATCACTTTCGCCGCGGTATGGTAACCTTCGGTTTGGGAGGTTGTTTCATGCCCTCGCCCATGTGAAATCCGGTATGCGGCGGCTGGTTATAAGCCACGTTTTGCCATGCAATACTCAAACGATATTGTGGATCGTTCATAAGGCTATAAAATTTTTTATTGGTTGGTATCGGAGTGGAAAATATTCGCAGTTCGTTATTGTCCTTTGTAGAAAAGATCACTTCTTCACGCCAGTCTCCAAGGATATCTGCCGATAACACCGGGGTTGATTTCGTTCCATTATTGCTTCTGCAACCAAACATGCCCGCATCGAGTAAGGGCTTTGTAACGGCGGCTGTATAATCCCATTTATCTATGCGGGTACTGTTTAGTATTTCACTTAATACATCACCGTCCCAAAAAATACCAAAATTGCAGGATGGTGTTCGATCAGCGATTTTATTGCCCTTACAATCAAACATTCCGGTAATGCCTGCGCCGGCAACCCAACACTCATAACCTGGATAACGCGGGTCCACGTCAAGCGCCAATCCACGTCCAGGTCCCTCTCCATCGTCGCCTGCTTTAATGGAAGCTTTTTTCCAGAGCACTTCACCGGTTTTAGCATCCCTGAAATTTGCACCCGCATCTCCAAAGCGTTCTTGTATGTCAAACACCTCAAGACCAGGGCGGGCAGGATCCAGATCGGAAACATGTAAGGCATCTCCGTGCCCAAGGCCTGTTGAATAAAGCCCTTTGCCATTATCATCGATGGTCATGGCGCCAAAAACAATTTCATCTTTGCCATCATTATCTACATCTGCTACAGATAAGTTGTGGTTACCCTGCCCACGATAGGCCTGGTTACCGGGGGTGCCATCATCACTGTCGAAAGTCCATTCCCGACTTAGCTTTTTTTCATCCCACTTCCAGGCTGTTAATACCGCGCGGGTATAGTATCCCCTTGTCATAATCAATGAAGGGCTTTTACCATCCAGGTAAGCAACACCCGCAAGAAAGCGGTCCATACGGTTACCATTGCCGTCGCCCCAGATTGCTTTCATTTCCTCCGTAGTTGGATTTGCAGAAGTGGGATGGCGCGCCGGAACAAAATCAGTGGTGAATAAGGCTGCCCCGGTAAGGCCGTCGAAAATGGTTAAGTATTCAGGACCTGCCAGGATGTAGCCCCGTTCATTTCTCCAGTCTTTTAAAGCATCCCCGATCACTTTACCTTTCCCGTCGGTGCTTCCGTCTGCCGTTTTCATGGCAATCTCCGCCCTTCCATCACCATCCAGATCATATACCATGAACTGGGTATAGTGTGCCCCTTCACGAATGTTTTTGCCAAGGTTGATGTTCCACAATAAAGTACCATCGAGTTTATACGCCTGGAAGATGGGCGGATCAGTTTCACCGGCATGACTGTTATCGTGTGCCCGCCCGGTTTGATGCAATATAATTTCGTACGCGCCGTCCCCGTCTAAATCACCAACGCTGGCGTCGTTAGGTGCATAACCCGCCGGCGTTTGCAAGGCAATGGAGAAGTAAGGCAGGCTGCCCCTTTTTAAAATGAAAGCCTTAGATGGCGGGCCTTCCTTCCTGTTATTTACCTCGGTTACATAATACTGTAATACCGAACTTGTATCTGCATGGTCATCTACAAAACCTGTTACTGTATTAACCGGGGCCGGGTTAATCTTTTGAGCTTTCCCGTTTGTTGACCGGTAAACATTGAAGGCAAGGCCATCAGGATCACTTGCCAGCAAACGCCAGCTTACAAATACTTTGGTGTCGGCGGTGCGCACGGCTACAACACCGCGGTCAAGGAATTCCATCACACGTTGTGCGCTTACCGACGAAGCGAAGAACACTGACGCAATAAGGAGTATCTTGTTCATAGCAATAAATTCAATTATTAACAACAAAAAATTTCACAGTTGCAAGTGCAACAGGGAAGATGCAACCACGAAGACGCTTATGGACCCAGCTTCAATAATTCTAATGGATGATCGAAATGGTACAGCCGGGTTTCTAAGAACTTCGATAAATAAGCAGCATTAATGACTACTATAAATTCAATGTCGTTTACTTAAGAGTATTTTGTTTGGTGACCAGCATAAGGAATACTAATCTCCATCGTTGTGTCACTCACTTGTACCGAATCGCTTTATTCACCACAGTCCTACTGCCGAGGTTAGGTAAACGACACTGACTCATAGCTCCTCTCCCCTACTGCTTCACACCGGTAGAATTCTTTATGTTCAGCGACGAGTTATCAGCGGCTTTGATCTCCATGTTTTCGAACTTCCAGTCTTTTGCGAAATTGATGTCGCCTGCGTTTGCAGCAACTACCTTTACGTTGCTGAAATTAAAATTATCAAGCGACGACTTTTCGTAGCCACTTGCATTAATCGCTTTCCTGGCATACTTCACCTGCACATTGTTTATGAAAATATCTTTGAAATGCGGCACTCCCTTTTCAGCAGGCTCAACACGTTGCAACATCGTTTTCCAATGCGCCGGAATGCTATCGTAATTGTAACCGGCAGGCAGGGTTGAATAGCTATAGGTTGGATTCCAGTTCATCGTATATAAAAAAGCGTTTCCAACCGTATCCATTACTACATTTTCAAAATGTATATCCTCAATCACACCACCGCGTGTTGCAGCAGATTTAATCTGGAAACCATTGCTTGTTCCCATAGCCCTTACGTCGGTTGCAAGAACATGACGTATGCCGCCCGATGTTTCACTCCCGAGTGTAAGAAGCCCGCCGCCTTTGCGCGCAATACACTTGCGGATAACAACATATTCCGTGGGGCGATTCACGCGTAAGCCATCCCAATCACGACCGGCCTTTAAACAAAAGTCATCGTCGTTACAATCAATGTCAGCATTTTGAATCAGCACCCATGATGAAGAGTCAACATCAATACCGTCCGTACTGGGGCCATGTCCGTCCTCATTGTTTCGAATGGTTACCCCATCAACGGTAAGATATTTTGAGTACAACAACTGAACGGTCCAAAACCCCGCGTTTGAAAAAGTGAGGTCCCGAAGGGTGATGTCTTCAGAAGACTGAACAAGAAAAGTACGGACCCGTTTTGCATCATAATCAACAATCCATCGCAATCCTTTTGGTTCGTATTCGCGGCGCATTGCCCAATATTTGTCCCAGCAAAACTTGCCCCTTGCATTCACTTTACCCTGCCCTGACACGGCAACATTTTTCTGATCGATAATATTGATAAGTGCAGCCGGCCATCGCATCTCTATACCGGCGATCCGGGTATCAATTTCAGGATAGTCCTCGAACCGCTGACTGCCCAGGATAAGCACCCCCTTGTCAATTTGCAGGTGCACGTTTGATTTGATAAAGATGGAACCCATCAGGTATACACCAGGTTTAAACTTTACGATACCGCCTCCTGCCCTGGCGCAAACATCAATGGTTTGCTGAATTGCCCTTGTGCTCATACGCGAGCTATCGTTAACAGCACCATAGTCGTTTACGAGGTACACCTTTTTGCCGATGGGTATACTGCGTGCACCAACCTTTTTTGTCCAACCCATATCAGGTTTAGCAACCACCCCGCTTGAGAAATGCAGAATTCCAAAAAATACCACCAGGCGAAGGACAATATTGGTAAGCTTGTTCATTATTGACTTTTTGACTACACGGGCTGACAAAGTCCCTGTTGATTATTAACTCAACCATTTACCGCCAATGGTTTTCCTGGTCTTTATTGTTTGATAAGTTTGGTGGAATACCGCTCATCGTTGTCAACTACTGTAACATTATAATACCCTGCTTTCATCGCCGGCAAACGCCTGTTGATCATGTTGCTTAATTGTGTAACCGAGCCTTTAGCTTCGAACAACAACCGGCCATCGGGCATGGTCACCCGAAGCACCAATGCACTGTTGTCTGATGCAAACTGAAGACGGGTACTGCCACTTGCCGGATTAGGATATAACTGCAATTGTTTAGTAGCCGCAAAGTTCAATGTGCGCGTGGTTGAATACGTTACTTTTCCATCGCGGTCCACCTGCTTCAAACGGTAATAATTTACTCCCGTATTCGGCTGGTCGTCGTTGATCGTATAGTAATTAACTGTGCCGGTATTACCCTTGTCCTGCACGGTAACAAGGGATGCGAAAACGGTACCATCAACGGAACGTTCCACTACATAATAATCAGCATTAAACTCGTTGGTTGCGCTCCATTTTACCTGTGCTTTTTTGCCCTGTTTCAGAACATCAAAAGAAAGCAGCTTAACCGGCAAGGGAGCTGCACCGGCAATAAAGATGTTTGGCCGCGGAGGAGGAAGCATTGAATCCCCGATGTAATAGGATGGATAAGGTGGCTGATTATAGGCCGAATTCTGCCAGGCAATTGCAACCCGGTACTGCGGATCGTGCATCAGTGTTGGAAGGCGCATTGTTGTGGGGATGGTGGTGGTGAAGAGCAGCAGGTTCTGATTGTCCGCGCTGCGGTAGATCATTTCTTCGCGCCAGTCGCCAAGAAGGTCAGCACTGAGACCGGGGTTAGCTTTTGTTCCGTTAACCGAGGCAGCATTACCGAAGTTGTTAATGGTTAGGAGCCGGTTGGAGGTTTTGGTGATATGATTCCATTTATCTAGCCTGGTACCATCCAGCAGTTCGCGCATAGGGTCACCATCCCACCAGATACCAAAGTTTACCGAAGGCTTGGTAGTTCCAATCTGGAGCCCTTTAACATTGTACAGGTTTCCTGACGATCCCCAAACTTCATAACCCTTGTAGGTCGGGTCGATGTCGGCAGCCATTGAACGTCCGATGTCGCCATTGTCGCCGGTCAGCGGACCCCATATTGGCTGACCCGTTTTAGCATCGCGAAACTCAAGCCCATAATTGCCGTAAGATCCCGGGTCCTCATGATTCTGCCATACTTCCTGCCCTGGCCTGTCAGGATCCATGTCGGTCATATGCAAGGCATCGCCATGTCCATGCCCTGGGGCATACAAGCCCTTTCCATTATCGTTAATAGCGCTGGAACCATTGATGACTTCGTCCTTGCCGTCTCCATCCACGTCGCCGATGGTCATGTTGTGATTGCCCTGCCCTGCGTAAGCGGCATTACCAGAGGCATTGCTGTCGAACACCCAACGAAGTGTAAGCTGGCCATTTCGCCAATCCCATGCTGCACGTACGAGGCGGGTGTAGTACCCACGCCCCATGATGAGGCTTGGTCTTGCGCCGTCGAGATAAGCAACTGCATTTACAAACCGATCCACCCTGTTGCCATAATTATCACCCCAGGAGGTTACTGCACCACGTGCGGGGATATAATCTTTGGTGGCCATGGCAGCACCGGTCATACCATTAAACATCGTTAAAAACTCAGGCCCTTCAAGGATATAACCGCCGCTGTTTCGATAGTCCCTGGAGGAATCACCAATGACGGTACCCGTGCCATCGATGGTGCCATCAGCCGTTTTGCAGGCCAGTTCGGCTTTTCCATCGCCATCGTAGTCGTACACAATAAACTGGGTATAGTGTGCACCTGCACGTATGTTTCGGCCAAGATCAATCCGCCACAAACGGGTGCCATTCATTTTGTACGCATCAATGTACACGTTACCGGTATAGCCGCTTTGCGAATTGTCTTTCGCGTTGGATGGATCCCACTTTAGAAATATTTCGTATTCCCCGTCGCCATCCACATCACCTACGCTGCAATCATTGGCAGTGTAGGTGTAGTTTTCACCTGATGGTGTAACCCCTGGAGGCGGTACTTGTAATGGAATGGTCTTGTAGATCTGCGACCACACGTCTACCGGGGGAGTTGCGGCCAGTTCAACCTGGTTGATAACCGGCCGGATGGAATAACTTCCGTCGGTGGAGCTGTTGTCAACGTAGTTGGTCGAGCCCGTTATTGGTGTATCGTTTAGCTTAACCCCGTTGCGATAAACGTTGAAGCTTATGGAAGAAGAATCCGTTCCTAACAGCCGCCAGCTTAGAAACACCTGTGTTACACTTGACCTGACTGCAACAAGGCCGCGGGTGAGAAACTCCATTTGTTTTGGTGTTGTTACTACCGAGTCTGCCGGAGGTGGAGGCGGTAGTGCCGTTAGCGAATACCTACGAACCACCGGGGTGACAACAGATGAGATACCCGCTTTAGTATAAACGATGTAAGGTTTGCTGCTGTCTTCATCAACAGCCAGGGACAAATTACCGGCGGGCTCATCAACCCCGTCGGTCACATCCGGACTCTTCAGTTCCGCCCAGGCAGTACCTCCGGCTGCCTGTTTGAAAACACGCGCAACACTCCTTCCAGAACCATTTGACATGGCATCGGTAAAGGTGCTGTAAAGGTTTCCTGCCCGGTCGCGATATAAGCTATTGTTGGTAACATCTCTTGTTGAAAGCGTTCCACCATAGCTCCATGTTGATGTTGTTCGATTGTAAGTAATAATGGTTGCACGATTGCTGTTGCCTGCGTTGAAATACGAGAGGACCGGGTTCCAGGTGCTGTTAAAGGTTATTGCTGAATGTCGCAGACCGGTTGTGGCCCCGGTGGTTGCACTTCCGCCAGGGATGGGGTTCGGAACGGGTACTGACTCCCAAACGCCATTGGTAAAGCGATAAAGTACGAGGTTGCCCGTAGTAGCGGTTGCCGAACCCTGGTTGAGGTAAACGACATAAGGTTGATTGGTTGCGCTATCAACAGCAATGCCCAGCCCAATTGCTCTTTCGGCCGACATCGCCGATCCACCAACAACTTCCCAGCCGTTAGCTGTAAAACGTTTTACAAAAGGGTTCAGGTTTGCGCCATCGGCGTAAGCGATATAGAAATTGCCATTGTTGTCGAAAGCGGCCGCGCTCCGGGCGGTAGTGCCATACTGACCAATGTTGTTGGTAACGCTTCCTGCAGAAACATACAGGTTAGCCGGATCACCATTAACCGGTTCCCACGCAGCTGCTGTGGCATTAAACGTTTTCACCGCCAGGCGATTGCCATTGGTCGCGTCAACATAGGTTGCATATAAACGGTTTGAAGCATCCGAATACAGCCGGGTATAAGTGGCATTTCCGGTAGAAACATTTCCACCCACTTGTTGCCAGGTGCCTGCGTTGTAGCGTTTTACTTTAGCAATGTTGACCTCTGTAAAAATTACATACGGCACCGATGCGTTACCTTCTTTGACCATCGTTAGCGAGGTATAATTTGAAGCTCCCGAAGCGATCTGCAACTCGCTGCCGATCACCTCCCATTGTTGGGCTATTACCGGTGTGGCAAACAGGAGGCAGGCCATGGAGAGGATATGAAGAAAGGCGCCACAGGAAGATTTTTTAGCAGCGCCAGCGAACCATTTCTGAGTAAAGTTTTGTTGCATAGCAATCGTTTAGAATTATGGAATTATGTATTGGAGAGGAACCATCCAACTCGGTAGTTACCGGGTTAGCGACCTATTATCAAATTACAATTAAACATCCGGCCTGCCCGATATAAGCAGGAGAATTAAGCCTGTCTTTAAGGATTGCCGGGCGTTTGAGATTTCCACTGATCTGTTCTGAATGGTGAAGCGGGCAGGCCCGAACCATTGAAAAGGTCTGCGACCGGGATGTTTCGCCAGGCATACCTGACCGCAACCGGCTGTGTGACCCCGGCAGCCGAAACCACTACCTTATCTCGTTCAATTACAGCTGTCGCCAACACAAAATGTTTATCTGCCCCTGCAATCATAAACTCTTTTAAACCCTGCGGACTATTGAGTCCCTGCGCATGGTCGAATTCTATAATGATCTTATCGCCACTTACCTTCATTGAACGGTAGAGCGGACCGGAGTACTCCCCCTTTTTGCCGTAGAGTTTATTCAATGCCCAAAGGCTTAATCGTTCTCCGACCGGTTTTTTATTGCGGGGGTGAATGTCGAGTGAGTCGCCATTGTCGGTTGTAACAACTATCCCGGTATTGGGGGTGTTACGATAAGTGAGTAATTGCGCCTCGCGTATCTCCGGATTTTGGCTGCGGTGAGGGGATATCTGCACGAAATAGAAAGGCAGGTTTTTGTTTTTAAAGTCGTAGCGCCAGCTGTTGATTAACGCAGGAAACAACTTCTGGTATTGCTGTGCCCTGGTCGCATTACTTTCGCCCTGGTACCATAAAATACCTTTAAGCGTATAGGGTACAAGCGGTGCAATCATCGCATTGTACAAACGATAGGGTGACTTATCGGGGTTGGGTTTAGCAGGTGCCACGGGTTTGGTTCTGGTTGTATCAGCGCTCCAGTTTGCCAAAGCCGATTTATGCTTTTCGGATGCTGCAGGATAGTCGGCCACCTGTTGATCATAACGTTCTATCAATCGTCTTAAGCCGGTATCTGCAAGCAAGACTTCTTTTTTAGTCCACGACTCGGCAGCGGTACCACCCCATGTGGAGTTGATAATGCCGATAGGATAGCCGGTTTCCTGGTGAACTTTTCTGGCGAAATAATAAGCTACCGCGGAAAAGGTGTCCACTGTTTGCGGACTACAAACTTTCCAGTCGCCCCTGAAGTCTTCCTGCGGCTCATCGGCGTTTTTGTTTGCCACGTCTATCTGCCGGATCATTGGGAAATTTGCCGCCTTAATTTCCTGTTCATAATTGATTACACCGGTATAGGAAGCATTACGTGTTTTGCTGACAAAAAACTCCATGTTCGACTGCCCTGAAGCAAGCCAGACTTCACCCAGCAACACATTTTGGACATTAAGGATATTGGAACCTTTGAAGGTAAGCTGATAAGGACCGCCGGCAGCTGTGGTGCTTATGGAAGCTTGCCATTTGCCATTGGTGCCGGTAGTTGTGGTAATACTCTTGTTGTTCCAGCTTCCGGTAATGGTAACTTTTTCGCCGCGTTCAGCCCAGCCCCATAAAGCTACCTTTGACTTTTGTTGGAGCACCATGTTGTCGCTGATCAGCGCTGGAAGCCGAACTTTTGCGTGTAAGGTTGTAAGCAGGAATAAGCACAACACTGCACTAATACAGCGCATGGAGAGGGTGTTCATACAACAGCAACTTTAGATGGTTAAGGTAACGGGAAGCAAATGCTTAGCTGTCCTGAGGCATCCTGAGGTGGGGAGTGGGTTGGGGAAGAAGTTGATAAGTTGATTGGTTGATAAGTTCGGTATTAAGGTATTAAGGTATTAAGGTATTAGGTATTGAGGAGAGAGTTGATAAGTTGATAGGCTGGGTATTAAGGTATTGAGGTATTTGAGGTATTGGGTATTGAGGAGAGAGTTGATAAGTTGACTAGTTGATAGGTTGATAGGATAGGTTGCTCAATTCATTCTGTGGCAATCCTTCCGATCCTGTCATCCGTGTCATCCGTGTTCAATTCATATTCATCCGAAATTCGCCAATCCGTAATCAGCTAATCCCTACCATCCTTGTCATCCGTGTTCAATTCATATTCATCCGAAATTCGCCAATCCGTAATCCGCTAATCCCTATCATGCGTGTTCAATTCATATTCATCCATTCATCCGTAATTCGCCATTCCGTAATCCGCTAATCCGTGTTCCATTAAATCAACAGTAATCCATCCCATCCGTGTCATCCGTGTGCCATAGTTATCCATCCCATTCGTGTGCAACTCCATAACTAATCAATCCTGCACATCCATCCAATCCGTGTCATCCGTGTTCCAAAGTTTTTTATTTCGAAGCGATTTTCCCCGCAGTGAGTTTTTCGAATTCTGCTTTGGTTACGGTGAAAATGGTTCCATGACGAACGCCTGCCGGTATCTTGATCTTATCCGAGATGTCGGTCCAGTTCTTCAGATCTTTTGATGCGACTGCCCCGTACTTGTGATCTCGGTATTTGTCGAAGTATACCACCCACTCTTCGCCTAACTTTAGCACCGTAGGTCCTTCAGCCCAATAGTTGCCGGTGATGGGTGCAGATGGTTTCGAATAGCCCTTTGTCAAATGTTTGCTCGTGGCAATACGCAGGTTCTTTTGCACGGGCCTGATGGTCTCATCTTTCAGGAACATGACATACCGGTTATCGATCTTTTGAATCGTTGCATCTATGACGTTGAAGTTTTGGTCGTACAGCAATTTGGCCTTGCTAAAATTTTTGAAGTCTTTTGTGAGCACGTAATAAATCCGGTGGTTATTGTCGCCCAGTGTGTCGGTTGCCGGGAACCTGCCCTTAATGGTTGTTGCCCAATAGATCATGTACTCTTTAGAGGAAGCATTGTAGTAAATCTCGGGCGCCCAGCAATTTTTGGCCGAATCTTCGTGCGCCATTACCGGGATATCCTGTTGTTCCGACCAATTGAGCAGGTCATCGGAACTCGCATAACCGATGCTGCGATCGTTCCAGCTCACGGTCCACACCATATGGAACCTGCCATCGCCGCCGCGAACGATGCAGGGATCACGCATCAGCTTGTCTTTGCTTACCGTCGGTCGTAAAATTGATTTATCGTTGAACATGGAGGTCCAGCTATAACCATCCTGGCTCGAGGCCAGGTGTAGGCCATCCTGCCCATTGTTTTTGAAATAAGCAAACAGGTAAACTTCGTTGGTTGTTTGTGCACCCGTTTTCGAAAACACGGAGAGGAGTAAAAGGCAGGAGAGCAGAGGTTTCATAAGGGAGCAGGTCATGGGTAATAAGGTATTTGGATTAGCGAATTACGAATTGGAGATCGGGTATTAAGGTATTTGGTGTTGGGATTAGCGGATTACGAATAGCGAATTACGAATTGGGGATTGGGTATTAAAGTTTTTGGTGTTGGGATTAGCGGATTACTGATACGAATTACGAATTGGAGATTGGGTATTAAGGTATTTGGTGTTGGGATTAGCGGATTACGGATAGCGAATTTCAAGGGATATGAGTTATGGGAGATGAGAGATGAGTCGTAATTGGTTGGAACCTAGTTTAGTTAATGAATTTACTACTTGTATTAAGTAATTAGGATCGGAAATAACCGGCGAATTGAGCTATGCCGTACAAGGGAGTGACACAACGATGTTGAAAAGAGTTCCATCAGCTTGTCCCAAAAAACTTCTTTAAGCACCGACATGTGTACTATATCGCGTAACTAAATTCAGGTACATGTATCAACAGCTCCGCTTTTCGAATTTTTACCTTTGACTTTTGCCTTTTACATTTTTCATTTTACATTTGATCTACTCTCTCACCAATGTCACGCTCATCAAACCAATAACCACATCGTTTGCGAGGGTTTGCAATACCAGGCTGGCCAACGTTTTCGAAGGATCCAGTGGCAGGTCAAGAACAGTAGCTGCGCCACCATCTATAACCCGGTTGGAAAATCCTTTTATACTCGTGTAGTTTTTGAATTCTCGGGTATCTATCCCTGATTGCAGGTGAACACGCACGGGTACAGGTGCATCGGTTGTGAAGGCATACCGATCATTGAGGTAGTCTTCCTGGATGGGCCACCAGTTTTCGGGGTTCTTCAACAACAACTTAGCACTTGTGCCATCTGTATATTTAATCAACACCTGGCCATTATCAAAGCGGCTTTGCATAGGGTTCGTAGAGCCAGCCATCAATAAATAAACATGACGGGCTTTACCACTCAAAGGGATACTAAGGGTATCGGGATAGTTGTCCCATAACGAGGTAAATGCAATATTGCGGCTACCATACTCGGCAGGGGTTGCAAGTGGTATACCCTGGCTAAGCACAATTTCGCCTTTACTGCCTGCCCTTTGCCTTAGCCCGGAGTCGTTGATGTGTGCCGTTACAAGCGGGTAACACCAGTTGCCGATACCCTGGATGGGAAGTTGCAACGTTGGTACGGCCGGCCGGGGTGACAGGTATTCGTTTTTGAATATGCTGGTGACCGCATCATTAAACCAGTCGTCCATATCAAGACGCTCTGTCTTTACTTCCGGAAGTTTGATGTTCCAATTGGTATAAGTAAGCGTGTCGGTATTTTGGCCGGATTGGAAAAACAACTGGTTGGTGCCGGGCATCAAGTGTTTCAGCGGCAGGTCAACCATCGTGTTACCATGTGCACTAATGCTGATTGCATGGTTATAGGGTGTTTTACCTTTCGTAATCAACCTGCCGGATAATGTGGAAGCACCAAGGTTCCTAATTGTCACCCGGTACGGATGCGCCGGCGTAGCAGCATCTACAAGTTGAAACCGATCGGCAATGTTAACGTTCAGCGGGATCCACCAGGTAAACTGTCCTTGCCTAACCTTCGCGAAGGCTGTGTTATCCGCGGTTTCCCGGGCGGTGGTTGCCGACAGTTTCAAAGCCGTATGCTTTACATCAATCAACAATTTTCCCGGATCGTAAATAGCTGCAAATTTTGCGAGTTTAGTCGAAACCACCAGGTTTGCTGCCGGTGTTAGTTGTGCCGGTATTGCCGGCCTTTCAAACGGTTTGCCGGCCCATGATACCTGCACCTCGTATTCGTTTGCTGCTGCTGCCCTTATTGCCATGCAGGGTGTTCCTATGGCATCAGCAACTGCATCCCAGTCAGCAGGTTTACCATTTACCGTTAATGAGCTTATGCTGTCCAGGCGGGCCGGCAGTTTGAGCAGCAAAGCAAGGGTTTTACCTTCCCGTTTGATTGAATAATGATCCTGTTCGCCAGTACGTTTAAATGCATAACGGATGTCCGGGGTTGAGAGTGATGCATGATCCCAGGCCTGCGGAAAACCCGGTGTAATGTGCAGGGTATCCTTCAACGCATCCGGAAAAATGCCAAAGAGTCCTTCAACAAGTGTGCGACCAGCCATACCAACAGGATCAGCAAAGTCGCGGTAGAGCTCACCCCTGATCGCATCGTAAAAAGAGAGCTGCTGAAAGCCGCCCGGACTCGACGATAGATACATGCTTTCAACAATGGCACTTTTCCAAAGCCGGTACGCTTCTTCTTTGCGTCCGCCCTGCCAGTACGCCAATGATGTATGCAATACCTCAGCAAGAGCTACATTGTTGATCGACCAGGTATAAGGTTGCCAGTTCGAGGTAGACAATAAGTACAGGCTTGTATCGGCAAGTCCCCTTGCACGAACAGGGATATGCGGGATGTGGGTGTCGATATAGCGCAACGAACGATAAGCCTGGAAGGGATCAGTAATTTTGGAGTCAATGGCGTGGTAGATGGTCCATATTCCCGGGTTTGTATGCACCCGCTTTAGCCCAAGCAAATCCTTGTATTCGGCATAAACTCCCTTTGCCGGCAACCAAAGGTTCGTATTCAGCGCTTTTAAGATATGATCCGCCTCAGCCTGGTAAGGAGTTGGATCTTCGCCAAGCATGGTAGCGAGCCCGGCGACGGTTTTATTCGCACGATAGTTATATGCCGAAGAATGGGTAACTCCACCACCGCTGTATTGCAATGCATCACTCGCCCATATCGCCGCATAAGCATCGTATAAACCATCTCCATCAACATCAAAGTTGCGCTTCTCCCATTTCAGGTGACGCTGCAATAGTGGAAACATTTTTCGGGCAAACGCAGTGTCGCCCGTATACTGAATATGGTTGAGCAGTTGATCAATAAACACCAGGTTCATATCGTAGTGATGCGCCCGGAAATCACCACCGGGATTACGGCTGATATAACCACTGCTGAATAACGAGGTCCCCAGCTTTTCGAGTTGCCGGGCAAGGTGTAATGCCGTATCCGAAACAACCGGACCGGTTTCGGGCGTGGTTACCTGCGAAAGGGCATAGCTGCTGAAATGTTTTCTTGCACGGTCGTGCCATCCCAAAGGATCCGCAACGTATGCACCACGCCATGCATTCAATCGCATTCGCCACGCCACGGCGCCGTGCAGGAAAGAAGGATCCTCCCAGATGGCATCGGCGGCCATTGATAATGCACCACCTATCGTGTTGATGAATGGATCAGGGGTGTTTACTTTAATCCGGCTGGCCAACGCCTTCGCTGCCGACTCTGCTTCAATGAAGTACAGCGGCAATTTTTTGTAGTCGACAATCTGGCTTGCCGATGGATTTTCAATACAATAGTAATAGGTATCGCTGCCCCTCACCAAGTAGGAGCCGCAAATAATGGGTGCCGATCCCGCCCTGGATTGTAATAGTTCTGTTGGCGAGGCTGCCAGGTTTGCTTCGGCGAGCCGTATGTCGGAGCCGGTTGGCACTGTTCCAAGCAGTTGCTTTCCGGCGACCTTCTCTCCCTTGATTGCTGAGTCGGGGCGATGCTGCACCTCGTAACGTTCAGCTTCCGACAGTATGGTACCCGTGCCATATTGAAGGCGAAATACGTTTTTATCTACCCGGTAGATGTTGTCGCGGCAATAAGCGGGTTGCATATAAAACACCGACTCCGGGTCGGCGCCAATATCGCCATCACGAGAGAATTTCTTCCCAGACGCGCCACCGTAAGCCCAAATCAAACGCAAGCTATCCACCGGCTGAGCAATTTCCGTTTTGATGATCATACCTTCCTTTCCTGCCAGCGCCAAAACCGTAACCCTGATCGTGCCGGTTCCCAACATTGGATCGGCAATATCGTAGATCATCGAACCTGTCCGATAGGTGGCTTTTACCTGCTGTGCAGCTGTCAGCCATTTACTATTTTGCCCCACCGCAATTCCCAGTTTAAAGTTGCCGCCCATGCCGGGCATATACAACGCAAATTCCGGCAGGTCACCAGCTTCCACCCGAAAGCCGGTATTGGTACCATAAAGTGCCCGGTTAAAACGTTGCCTGCCGTTTACGCAAATAAAGTCTTCACCCTGTGGTGTATAATGAATGCTTCGCGCCTTACCATGCCAGTTTCGTGTTGAGTCCGAAACCTGTCCACTTGAAACCGCAGGCAATAGCAGCCCCAGCAATGTCAAAATCATTAAGCTTCTAATCGTCATATTCAGACTAATGAGAGGGTTCAAAGTCCCCGATTTTGAAACAAAGTAAGTGCATGAAAAAATGTTTTTTATGGCCTTAGCGACGGTACTACTATTTGGCTTTTCTTGCCACGCCCGCCCGGCCAAGGCCATTCGGACGGGCTCGCTTGTACGGCAACACATTATTGAGCAAATCTGTAAAGCCATCTCGCTCACCAAGTCTTTCATATCTATACTCTATGGTTGCAATAAAACATTCTAAGTATCAGGATCGAAAAGTGTTGTTGAGCAGGGAAATGATTTAGTGTTCCCAGACTGATTCGACTGTCGTGCTCCTTTTTACTTTTTATTTTGACTTTAATTTTCTTAAAAAACATTATCAATCACCGGCCTGCTGTACTGCTCTTTACTGTTGTCTGTTTTAGGCAACCCAAAGTAGAAATAGAGGGTGCGTTTAATGGGACCTGCGATTTTCGTTGGCTCACTTTGCGGGCCAAGTGCTGATGTGTTGTAACTAATGTTTAGTGCCAGCTTGGTACCAATTGGCGGAATACAATCAAGAAACGAGATATTACCAACGGGCAGTTCGGGGTGGGGACGGGCACCCGTAAGCCCATAGAAATCGAATAGCCGTACGTATAGTCCAGTGTCTTTGCTGGCCATGTAAAACTTTCCTTCTACGGTACTAAATTCCATCCAGGTAATGTCGCCATAGTAGCCCTTAAATTCAGGTAATACCAGCGGAGAATAACCTGTCTGGGTATTGTTGTACATGTTCTGCCAAACATTCACCGGGGTACCGGCCATACGATTCTTCCACTGGCGAAGCGGCCCTTTTCCCAACCACTTTGCACTAAGCATAAAGTTTTCCGGGTAGCTGAAACTCACACCCGCAAAAGGGTAACTGCCATTGAGTGTATACTCATATTCAAGGCTTACCCATCCACTACCCAGCATCTTCCAACGCGCGTATTTCATTGCACCGTCATAGGTAAATTCAACAACATGGCTTTTACCTTCCTCGTAGTGCCTGCTGGAAACCACGTTTGCCGTTCCCTGCACCAGCACCGGTCCCTTTGCAAAGGATAGGTTGTCCATTGCAGCGTTTTTCGTTCCTGCCAGCATACCGGTACGTTTGTTCAAAAACACCGAATTTTCTCCGCCGCGTAAAATATAGGTGGTGTCTGTTTCCGTAAAAGCAGTTGCGCTGTCATTCTCCAACACGATATCAGCAAGTAACTGTGTATTGCTTTTCACCTTCCAGGTCCATTTATAGATTTCTTTTTTAAAAGGATCGAGTGCTACGAGCATTAAGGCATCGTATTTTTTATAATCAGCCGGAAGCTTTAATGCGATGTTACCTTTTGCAAGTGGGGCAATAGCGGTTGTGCTTGCTGATCCTTTTTGCTGCACAGTATAGCCATCAAATTGTTCCTTTGGCTTACGGTAGTTTACAAGTGCCCACTGAAAAGTGCATTGGTTAATGTTGGTAAAATGAAACCTGTTTTCTACTTCAATGCTGCCATTAAAGTTTGCAGGCAGTTCCGTCATGCGGATTTTAACCGGTGAAAATATTTCGCGTAGTGCATAATAACTGCCTTCTTTTTGCCGGTGTGGGCCGAGTATACCATCGGGTGCATTAAGTCCGTTTGCGTCGATGATGTTGTTCATGTCGGTGCGCACGATTCCTTCATCCACCATCGCCCAAATAAAGCCACCTCCCGATCTTTTGGCGTTCCAATGCAGTTCCCAAAAGTCGTGCATTGCCGAACCACCACCACCGTCATCCTGGGAGTGTAAAAATTCTGTCGGCATATAAATCAGGCTGTCGTTGAGGATCTTTTGGGTACTGTAATAATCTTCGTAGTGATTACAGTCGATGCCATTGAAGTCATTACCCGGCCGGTGGTGTGGATGTATCACTGGTCGTTTGCTATAATCCCATCGTACAAATTCTTTGTCGAGTTCTTTGTTGGTTCCACCCTCGTTTCCATTATCCCAGAAGATGATGGACGGGTGATTCAGGTCGCGGGTAACCATTTCCCTTACCAGTGGAATACCGGCTTTGGTACTGTAGAATTTCTGCCATCCTGCAAGTTCATCCAGCACATATATGCCGAGCGAGTCACAGAGGTTTAAGAAGTTTACATCCGGGGGGTAGTGTGAACACCGAACGGCGTTCATGTTCATTTCTTTTAGCAGGCGCACATCCAGCAGGTCAACATCCGGGTTGGTCGCCCGCCCGGTTTCGGGCCACCATACGTGGCGGTTGACCCCCTTCATTTTTATCTGCACCCCGTTCAGGTAAATGCCATCTCCCCGCCGTACCTCAATGGTACGGAACCCAAACTTTTCGCTGGCCTGGTAACCTGGCTGGCTGCCTGAGGCGAGACGAACGTTGACCTTGTAGAGGTTTGGTGTTTCGGAGGTCCATTGCAGGGCATTGGTGACTTTGGTATTCAGTACAACCATTGTGTCACCCTTTGCCGCTTTACCTGTTGCACTTCCAACAACTTCACCTTTTGTATCGGTGATATTGGCGGTGACAGTTGTTGGTTGCGATACCCCCCGCAGGTTAACCTGCATGCTAAACGAGCCATCTGCTTTGGCGTCAATAGCGGTATAATCAATATGGGTCTTGGGAACAGCTTCGAGCAAAACCGGGCGGTATATGCCACCAAATACCCAGTAGTCGGCCAGGCGCTCAGCATTGTTTACGCTTACGTCGGAGCTCATCTTACTTACCGTTACTTCCAGCAGGTTTGATTTGCCAAACTGGAGTTTGTCGCTGATGTTGTATTTAAACCGGTAGAATGCGCCCTGGTGAATGTCACCCGCTGGTTTACCATTAATCTTCACCTCGGTGTCAGTCATTGATCCTTCAAAAACAATAAATACTGTCTTGTTTTTCCATGCGGCGGGCACCATAAACCGGTGTTTGTACATCCCCTTCTCGTCGGCGAAGCGGAAGTTTTTACCGTAGGTTTTGTAGTCACGGCCATAATTGTACGCACCGAAACCCTGTTGTTCCCAGTGCGAGGGCACCTGGATTTTAGTCCATACCCCGCTATTGCGGCCGCCGGTGCAAAAGAAATCCCAGGACGCGGTGTTTTTCGTGTCGGTTCCGGAGAGATAGACCACCTCCTTGGTCTGCGCGAATGGATTAAGGCTTAGCAACAGGAGTACAACCAGTGTGGTAAAGGATTTCATATGAGCGTTAATTGTATTGATCTGCGGTACAATGTAGGAACAAACGGGGTATCCCAAGCGGGGGCGGCAGAAAAAATAGACTACAAGGGTAAGTTCAGAATCAGGTTAAAGTGCGAGGGAACAGCCGAAACCCGGAATGATGTTTAAAACAGCACGGGCGCGCGGTATGATAAGGCGAAAATTATCCCGCTGCAAAAGTGCTTACAGGCAATTGGCACGCCGCACTTCTGGCCGTACGTAACAGCTTTTACAGACAATAATTGGCAAATGCTCCCCAAAGCGATGCGGTTGAACGGAGCGTCGCAACCGGGGCTGATAAAAGAACATCCGCTGGTCAACAAAAAACAAAGCAAGTGAGTAGGTCTGCGCGTTATGGCTTGCCATACTTTATTCCCTCTGACGTCATAACGATGCGCTTTATCGTACCATCTTTATTGTAGTACAACCGGTCGATACAAACGGAGCGATGGTAACTTCCGGCATCGGGAACAAGCGCACCATTGTGGTAAATAAAGTAGGACTTATTCTTAAACTCGATTATGGCCTGGTGGTTGGTATTGCTGTTGCCGGCAATCTCGTTGATGATACCCTTAAACTCCCATGGCCCGTTGATATTACGGCTCATGGCATAAGCGATCTTCTCCGGGAACTCGTAAGCATACGAAAGATAATACCAGCCATTGTGTTTATGTACCCAGGGTGCTTCGGTAAAATGCGGCAATTTGATCGATTTAAATTCGCCATCCATCTCCACCATGTTGCTCTTCAGCTTCACATAACGCAAACCCGTGTTACCCCAAAACAGGTATGCCTGGCCATCATCGTCGATGAATACCGATGGATCAATATCATCCCAGGTGATTTTTGTATCGGTGGTCATATCATTGGTGATAAGCGCTTTGCCAATGGCATCTTTAAAAGGGCCCGTTGGTTTATCGGCAACTGCAACACCAATCGCTTTACCGTTTATCGTTTTATGTTCAACGGCGACATACCAATAGAACTTATTGTTCCGGTAAATAACCTGGGATGCCCACGCATCGCCCTTGGCCCATGAAAAATCCTTGACGGACATAGGTGAAGGATGTTCTTTCCAATTGACCATATCAGCAGATGAATAACACAACCAATCATTCATAACATATCGCGACTGCTTATCGGGAGCCTCATCATGACCGGTATACAGGTATACAGAGTCTTTAAAAACCATTGCCGCAGGATCGGCGGTGAACTTATCACGAATGATGGGATTCCCGGTAAAACGTGCGGTATCAACAGTACCACCGGCAGGCGCAACGGATCGGCGGCTACGGCAACCCCAATTTAATGCAAGCAAACTAAGTCCGGCAATTACGAGAAGTTTATTGATTTTCAATTTCGCAGATTTTGTGTTTACAAATGACAGCCAACCGTTCCTAAATTATTTCAATTGGATTTGAAGCGCCGCATCGGACAGGCCTGCTGAAGAAGCCCGCACAGTTACCGATCCTCTTGTTTCCTTTGCCTGGATGATGAGGAGAGCAAGCCCGTGAAATGCCTTTCTCGAATTGGCTTTGAACGACTCATGGCTAACCGGGTTACCGTTGTCGACTCCTGCAATTGTTGCTTCACCTTTTAGTTCGAACTGAACCAGGTTATCGGCATGGGGCACAAGATTTCCGCTTGCGTCCAGTATACGCACCTTAACAAAAGACAGGTCGGTACCATCCGCCTTTATCGATTTACGGTCCGCAGTAAGCTCAATTTTTGCAGGTGCACCGGCTGTGCTGATCTCCCTGGAAAGCACCACCGCTCCTCCCTTTCGGGATACGGCTTTTAGCGTTCCGGGTGTAAACGGAACCCGCCACATGATGTGCAGGTCGTTCCCTTGTTTTTGCTTTACCCCAAGCGATTTCCCGTTTAGAAATAATTCAACCTCATCAGCGTTGTTATAATATGCCCACACATCAACAAGCTCCCCTTCTTTCCAGTTCCAGTGCGGGAAAATGTGTAGCACATTCTTGTTGGTCCACTCGCCCTGGTACATATAGTAAACATCTTTGGGAAAACCCGCCAGATCGATGATGCCAAAGTAAGAACTCCGGGCAGGCCATGAGTATGGGGTAGGCTCGCCAAGGTAGTCGAAACCGGTCCAGATGAATAAGCCCGAAAGAAAGTCGTGTTGCTTGATCACTTTCCATGTTTCCTCGTGCGTAGACCCCCAGGGCGCAGATACATTGTCGTAGGCGGATACCATATAGTCGGGGTTCATGGCAGCGGGGGTACGCGGGCCGGAAGCAGGCCGGTTTTCGGGCCACCGCATGATGCTGTCGGATGGCATCTGGTAGAAACCACGTATTTGCAGAGCGGAGGTGGTTTCGGTGCCAATAAAGATTCTACCCGGGTACCGCTCGTGAAACTTTGCGTATTCGTTATGGTGGTAGTTGTAGCCGGTAAGGTCTATAGCTCCCGACTGAATAATTTTATTGCGCACATCGGGGTTGTTGTTGGCCGCGGTAATTGGCCGGGTGGTGTCGAGCGCCCTGATTATCCCGGCGAGTTTTTGGGCAAGTACCCCAGCCGAACTATCTGCCTGTTCCGGAATTTCATTGCCAATACTCCACATCATTACACTTGGGTGATTACGGTCGCGCTTCACCTGATCGGCGAGGTCCCTTTCATGCCATTCATCGAAATACAAATGGTAATCGTAGCGCATCTTACGCCTGCGCCAAACATCGAAAGCCTCATCCATGACCACGAAGCCCATGCGATCACAAAGGTCGAGCAGTTCAGGAGCAGGCGGGTTATGGGAGGTGCGAATGGCATTAACACCCATTGTCTTGAGGATCTCCAATTGCCGCTCGAGTGCGCGTGTATTTACAGCAGCCCCAAGCGCGCCGAGATCGTGATGATTGCAAACACCAAGCAGTTTCATCGGCTTGCCGTTCAGGCTAAAACCCTTGTCAACATTAAAATCGAAGTAGCGTATACCAAATGGGGTTACATAATCGTCCACCAGTTTCCCGTTTACCAATACCCTGGTTAAGACCGTATAGTTGTATGGCCGTTCAACCGACCATAGTTCGGGGCTTTTAATGGAAAATGTTTCCGGGAAACTGACTGCTCCTTTTGCCGACATTCTGCCCTGCTCCGTTTTTCGTGTAACTTCTTTGCCGGTGGCATTGCGGATGATTGTCTCAACAATAAATCCAACTGAACCTGCGCCTGCACTTTTTAGACTGGTTTGCACAACTACAGTTGCGAGCCCCTTGTTAACTACGGGAGTACTAACAAAAGTACCCCACTGCTGAACTGCTACGGGGCTGGTGGTAATAAGGCGCACGTTGCGATAAATGCCGGAACCCGAATACCAACGTGAATTGGGTTGCTTTGAATTATCCACTTTAACTGCAATCACATTCGGTTCACCAAACTTCAGATAAGGCGTAAGGTCATACGAAAACGAGATATAACCATTCGGCCGCAATCCAAGATAATGGTCGTTGATCCAAACTTCAGATCGTTGATAAACACCATCGAATTCTATGCTCACCAACTTACCTTTTGAAGTTGCTGGCAGGTTAAACCGCTTACGATACCAGCCTATACCACCGGGCAGCGCGCCACCTTCGGGAGTGGCCGGATTGCGCCGATCAAATGCCCCTTCTATGCTCCAGTCGTGTGGAAGATTTAGCGTGCGCCAGGCGCCGGAATTAAAGCCGGCATCTTTGTACTGGTCGTTTTTATCCACTGTATCGGCATAATAAAATTGCCAGGTTTTATTGAAGTTTTGGATTTGACGTGAACCCTGTTGAGCAAAACAATTATGCATGCAAAAGGCAGCAACGACGAAAGCGATCAGCAACAACCTGGTCATGGCAACGATGGTATTTAAACAATTCTACGAACCTATTTTGTAAAGCTGTGCAATTCTAATCAAACCATCAAATGCATGCACAATGCATTAAACATTAATCCCCCGGAACGGCTACCGTTACAATCAGATACTGCCACCATCCACGTTAAATTAAAATACAACAACAAATGATGTAGGGTCGTGTGCTGTATTGCAACAAGCGGACATGGATTTTAGTGAGCCTGAAAGCTAACCGGGGTAATTGTTACCGGCCCCAACAGACCTGAAGGAAGCGGCTGCCAGCCTGAGGCATCAAAAATGCCGTTTTTTGCATTTTCACGCCTGCGGGCAGGCATGTTGGTATTATAGAACTTCTTCCAGGAAATGTTGTTTTTGTCCATGTAGATGATCCGGTTTGCCATCAGGTTTGCGATAGTAATTTCGAGTTGATTGGTTGCCTTCAACGCTGTAGCCGGTATAACCAGCAAGAAGTCGGGGCCTATTAAAGTACCCAATTTTTTTCCGTTCAAAATCACTTCAGCAGTTTCGTGCACCTTGCCAAGATTAAGCTTCCATCCGGTTGCGGAGCCTGCAGGTTTTGCAAATGCAATGGCGTATCTGGCTGTGCCTGAAAAGTACTTGTAAGCGTCGCCTTTCAGATCTGTCCATGAACCTAGGTTCGGTATCACGATATTAGCCGGCAGAGATGGACCACCTTCAATAAAGGTCAGTTTCCAATCACCCTCAATTGGCTGTGCTTCCCCGGTGACGGTAGCATACGGATATTTGTTACCCGACTTAACGGATGTAAACAGTTTCACAATTACAGATTCGTATGGCTGTAATTGGAGCAGTACTTCAGTTGTGCCGTCTTCACCGGCTCTAAACCTTGCGATGCCACTGTTTGCCGTCATGGCATCAAACAAGGCAACCGATCGGGCCTTTCCCTGCAACGATACCCAGCTTTCAACCGCTTTATCGCTTCGGTTTGCAATGAAATAGGTTTGTCCATCCTTGTTCTTGCGCCGGATAAATTGTAGACCTAAATCGTGCAAAGTTTCCCGGCGCACCTTAGCCGCTGATAGCATTGCCTGCATATCGTTGCTAACCATAAAGAAACCTTTACCAATTGTTGCAGATTGCACATTACCACTGCCGGTAAACTTTAGAGCAGCCAGGTTGTTTTGAAACGCTGCCCTGTTCTCTTTAAGGTGAGCGTAGCCCGGAACATCTTTCGGCAGTTTTTTATACACCAAAATAGTAGCACCATTTCTTGCAAGTGCTACCAACTTTTGGAACGATGCTGCAGGTATATATTCATTGGCAGGCAGTAAGATGGTTTGGTAGGCATTGCCACCTGTCAGCACCTGTTTGCCCCCGCTAAAATGTTGAAGTTGCTTATCTGAAAAGAAGTCGAAGCTGTAACCATTTGCCTGCATCCATTCTGAAACCGATTTGAAGTCTGTACCTTCAAACTCGCGACCCATGCCGTCGAAGTGCTGCAGGAGCTCGTTCTCCGGAACAGCATATCGGTCGGCCAACGGGTAGTAAACAAGGATATCGTTATCGGGTTGTCCCGCTTGCAAAAACGACTGGTTTCGGGCGACATAGGCATTCAGCTTATGAAAGTCTTTCCACTGTGGATTGGTTTGTTGAAAATGAACGGCTGCATAAAAAAGCCAACCGGGCCATTGTTCTTGTTTTGGCGAGTAGTTTACCCCATGGTAGAAGATGTGGTTAACCCCACCAAGCATAAACAAGTCGAGGATTTTTTTTACATCTCCCCACGACGATAAGAAATGTTCGTTCAGCCAGGTGGCAGCTTCGCAGGAAGCAAGCGGCTTACCCAGAACGTGGGCCGCAGATGTTGCAAACTTATAACGCATGATGTCAATACCCTCTGTTTCGGGTATATCAATGGCACCATACAAGTCGAGCAGGTTGGCAGGTGAGCCATGCGATTGGTTACGGATGATTGCGCCTTTTGTTGTCCCCCATTTTTTCCACTCCTGGGTAAAGTCTTCTAGGATCAGTTCGCCAATGGTGGTGCGATAATCAAACAGCACCCGGCTGTTCAGGTCAGCATCGGATTTTTGAAACAATGCCGGAAGAAATTTGCTGAGGTCGTAACCTCTTCGGCGTTGAAATTCCGACAGCAGGTTAGCTGTCCAGTTCGACTGACCGCGGGCATCATCCACTTCGTAGCTATCGTTAAACAGTGCACGGATACCGGAGATGTCGTGACCTTTAAAAGCTTCATCGAAATTTTTGAAGTAGTGTTTTAATGCATCAGCAGAAAAGTGATCTATGGCATATCCTTCACCGCCGGGTGCCGCACGCTCCACCATCTTACCATGCAGTGCTTCAAATAGACCATAAAGGGTCCAGTTACCTTGCGGGGCTTTCCAGTTCAGCTTTCCTCCTGCGCCTACGTTTGCAGTGATGTTTATGGCTTCACCCTTATCGCTGTATGCCATCAGCAATTTCAGGGGCAGTTCTCCTCCGAACTTTACCTGGTCGAGTGCAAGTTCCTGAAGGTTCTTGTTTTGTGCAATTACCGGAAGTATGTCTTCCACTTTCGCCGTCTTATTGTTTGCAGTTCGCACAAAAGGCTCTTGTACATAAGTGATGTTATCCCTGAGCTCCTCGCCTGATGCAAGTGCCCAAGTTTTGTATACAACCGTCTTACTTGCTTCCTTTTTGGTTATTGCTGGCCCACCAAATGGCCAACCTGTACCGTTCGCGAGATCGATGCCCAACCCCAGGCGTTTTCCTTCTGCAAGTGTATGGTCGAGCATGGCCATCCATTGCGGGGATAGAAAGCTGAGGAACTGTTTTTCATAACCCATCACACCATAGATGGGCGTAATTTCCAAACCGCCCAAGCCAGCCGCTTTGTACTCCTGCATGTTGAGGGTGAGATCTTTTTTATTTACCGCACTTCCCTCCCACCACCATCTTGCCCAGGGTTTGGCTTGTTGTGTTATCGCGGGCCATGTTACCTGCGCCTGTGTAGTAATTAACGATGTACTTATAGCAATGGTTAACAGCGATCGTTTTATACTCATCGTGTTGTTAAGTTATGTTGAATGTTGTATGTTAAATTTTGAATGAAGCGTTACAGTTGTTTAATACGATGTGAAGCTTTTCCAATTTCATTGTGTTTATGAGGATTTGTAGGGTACTAGCTGAAGAGTCTTCCGACAACATCGGCGTGCGGCGACGTTCAACTGCTTAGCGTGTCATTCTCTTGTACGTTCCGTGATTCATTTGCAGCCTTTACGGCTGAACTTTAAATTAATAGAATTAGGTTCAAAAATGCTGCGACCTTTATACTCCGAGTACAGTGCGATTCGAAAACAGCAACACCGCTTTTGCATTTTTAATTTTTAATTTTTAATTTTTAATTTTCTCAATCTCTACTGCATAAGCCTCATTTTTTCCTTCGAAATTGGCGCGGAAAATAACCCATTTCTCGTCCGGCGAAAAGTGCACATTGGGTTCGAACTTATATCCATGATGCTTCATGTTTACCAATTTTTCACTTACCAGTTTATCACCTGTTGGTTTAAACAGGTAGATCCACATTCCATCTTTTGCTTTTGCTACCTGTGTTTCGTTTCCACCATCGCCACAAAACATTTTTTCATCTCTTGTAACGTTGAAATGGATCGACCATTCGTCGCGGGTCATCCGGTATCTTTTTTCGACACCAGTTGCTATATTGGTGCCCGCGAGATAAAAAGTCTCTCCTTTTGGCATTTGCAAATCGAACCAGATGGTTTTGCCGTCTGCACCAAAAAACTCATGGCCGGCAATCTCCATATCCATGCTGCGTTTATGCATCAGTTTTACCTGCTTACTAACTACATCGATCGTCCATATGCGATCAACTTTATGCCAGGGCCCTTCATGGCAAAACATCAGCATGCGACTGTTTGTCGGCGAAAACTGCACATGACCTAACCAGGTATTTTCGGTATGGATCTTTGTTAATTCTTTAGTCCGGATGTTAATGCTGAAAAGATCGTTTGGCAGGTGCGCGTCGAAGATGCGGTTAAAGAAATCACTTTTTTCAGGATATTTTTTCAATATTTCTTTTTGCTCGTCGCTTGCTTTAGCACCGGCGAACCGGGTTTCATCTGCATTTATGGTGGTGATATTTCCCTGGTAGTCTGCAGGAAAAACATACAACAACCTGGTTTGCCTGGTATTTATGTTGGTGGAGAAAACACTGTCTTTTACCTGGTAATAAACGTTGCCGGTTTTCTGACCAATGATCTCACCAATCATCGGTGATGTGTGGTTGGTTAAGCGATCAATGGCAAAGGTCTTCAGGTCAACACTATACAATTGTTTTCCCAATGCATCGGTGCTGTAAAACACCATCTTGTTGCCATAAAAGGGTTTATTGTGAAAATAAAAGCTTGCATTTTGTCCATCTTTTCTCGACAGCCGGACAATGCGGTGCCCGGTATCTTTATCGATCCATTCGTCGGGCATATCTTTTCCGCCGGTTTCCATAAGGGGCTGGGCGAAGCTGACAAAGATGTTCAATAAACCAATCGTGGTAAGCAAAAGAATTTTCAGGCAGGCATTCATAAACCAGGGATTAAAATTGTGGACTGAAGGTAGGGGTTATGAGCTTTTTGTACGCGGGCTGCCTTGTTTTGTTGCGGTAAGTGTAAAGCTGCCAGGCTGAATTTCTGAAAAACCAGGCCTATAAAACAGGGTGCTGCTGCCCCGTATTCCCCGGCAATCCCGGGGTAGTTCGCCGAACATTTATGGAGTAAAGCTGAACATCTACGGAGTAAAATTTAAGCTCGATGTATCGAAAACATAAGGGAACAGCCAACCGGATTAACGCGCAATGAAGGTTCTGGATGCGGTTCCCGTTCAGTTCAGGCAGCTTGCAATTCGCATAGTTAAGCCAATATCCGTTTAGAGCGTGCAAACATAAACGGCACTTGATCCCGGAGGAACTGTGCCTTGTTACGGACGTGACAAGTTATGTTTATAGTTGCTCGATGTATGTCCGGGAAAGTAGGCCGCCCAATATCTCGTTAAGTAAGAAGTTCTCATCGTTATTGGGTCCATTTGTCTTTACAGTACCATCCATATTCAAATCCTCGGGGGCATAGGCGTTAATTATCAAAGACGATAGTAATCCTTTGAGCTTGATGTTACTTATCTGGTTCTGGTCGTTTTCGGGGCCATTCGCTTTTACGTTACCGTTTGCATTTGCATTGCCACTGCGCATCAGCCATACATCGCCCACCTGGACCATCGACGTATAACTCTGGTTTTGGTAGGCTTTGCCGGCAGCAGTGGTGAAGTCGTAATTCGCCGAACCCGCATAAAAGTCAAGTGCAAGGGTCGACCTTATGCCCAAATGATTGCGATGCCGGATCGTGACAAAGTATGTACTCTTCTGCACCCCGGGAAAGGAAATTCCTGTAGTTACCCCATCGCTATCAACGAGTGTCCCATCACGCTTTACAAATGCAGCTCTCCTTGCCACAACAATTGCAGGGGCGTAAGCAGCACGAAGTTCAACAAGAACCCAATCCACAATATCAGGATGCTGTAGAAAGAATGTAGCCGGTACGCTTTCCGCACCCTGGTAGTTGTAACCAACAGCATAGGGTTGGGTTGCAGCCCTAGCCTGGAGAATACCCATACTGTTAAGCGTTGACACCATGGTACCCGCCGAAGCGCGGTAAGCGCCCTGCAGCAATACCTTTCCGGAAAAACGCAGCGGTTGGTCAACAATGAACATATAAAGGCTCAGGGCATGCCCGCCGGACCAGTCACCGGCATATAGGCGCACGTCGTAATTACCGTTTGCAAGGGGTGTTCCCGAAATAACCCCGGTACTGGTATTGGCGGAAAAATTTTCCGGCAGTAAGGCAAAGCTGTAGCTAACAGCAGGTCGGGTAGTTTTAACCTGGTAACTAAGCGGTTCTCCTACCCTTCCTTCAATCCCGAACGGACCAAGCAACTGGGGCGAGTATGGAGCACTCGCAAAGGTTGGTAGCACCGTTAACTCCAGCATGGCCGAACCCTGGCCGTGGCTGTTGGTAGCTGTAACAGGAACGCTGAATGTTCCCGGCATCAGCGGCTTACCAGTAATCATTCCGGTACCGGGGTTGATGCTGAGGCCGGCGGGTAGCGAGGCACTAAATGCCACAGGTGAACCACTTGCCTCAATCATAAACCTGAATGCGTGATCGAATCGTCCTGACACCGTTAAACTGCTGGTAATAACCGGCGGAGCCGATGATGTGGGCACGGCGGAAACACGAACCAAATATTTACCGATGCTGCCGTACCGGCTATAACCACCCGCATTTGGGTTGCCCTTGCCATTCCCTGAAACCCGTAAGTAGTACATGCCTGCAGGAACCACAGCCCTGATTACGGCGCCAAGGGTGTCAGGCGGGTCAGCAAACGTTACGGGCTCGCCGTCTGCATTTAAAAGCACGAGGTAAACATCAAGGTTAGCGCCCTGGTTATCGGAACCCGCACCTTCCGGTTCAACGTTGAGGTAAATTGTTCCGGCTGCAGTGGTAAAGCTGAATAAGTCAACGTCGCTACTGGTTCCGATTATACCGGTACTCCGGAATACCCCATTTTCATTACTTAGCTGCGATGCTGAAACCCGGGTATCACCAAGATCATCGGCGGCATACCCCAGATAAAATGCAATTTGCTCGAGGTCGTCCTGGCGATTGGTAGCGTTGCCGTATTCGCCCCTGGACCATTGGGATAGTTTTTCGCGATAGGCAATGCCCATGATTGGCGCCCATCCGGTGGCGCCATACGAATACTCCCAATAGTTTCCGTTGTTGATTTCGCCATCGTGGCCGAGGCCAAGCGTATGACCAGCTTCATGAGAACCAACATCTGCCACCTCCCGGTCGTTTTGTTCCCACATGTATTCCGTGAATACAAAGCAAGGCGTTTCAGTGGACTGTCCGAATGTATTGAACATGGCAATACCTGATGCACCGGGGTACCACGACGGGGTTGAGGTAAAGATCACACGCTGCCCGAAAGTCTGGTCGCTTCCGTTAGACCGGATCAAGCCATCGGCTCCGGGATCTTCAGTGGTAACATCAACATCAAAACCAATAAAATCCTCCGCAACACGCTGCCAGACATGCTGAATTCTTTCCAGCTCGGCCGGGCTAAAGGTAGAGGAGTCCCCATCGAAGTCAAAAGCGTCGGAGTTATTCGCCTCCTGGGGCCACCTGTACTGGACCGCCGTATGCCCATCAAAATCGAGATACAGCTTCTTTGTAGAACCTGGACGACTATGCAACGCAAAAGTTTTTGCCAAAGGTTCAACCGTTTTGGTAACCCCTGTAGCTGAACGGACCGACTGTTGTTTGTTCAGGTGACCGGCACCCCCGAAGCCACACACATAGCGTAAATGGTCATCGTGCCCAACCCACAGATCCTGGTCGTGCGAAAACATGGTTTTTAGTTTGCTGGCATCGATCCGGTGTCTATTTGCAACCTCCGGTAGTCTTGTTCCCAGGTATGCTATGGCATCGGTTCCGCGTTTTAAATGTGCCTCACCCGGAACCCTTACCCGGGAATGGGTTCTTGTCGTATCGTTTTGCGCAATAGAAATGGCAGGAACCACGAAGAGTAAACCTGCTAGTGCAAGGAGGCAGCCGCTGTAGAAAAATTTCATATGTCAGGTGTAGAAGATTGTAAGAGCCTGCATCTAAAAGCAATAGTGGCACCGCTGTTCGCGATACACCCTTCCGTTTTTCTTGCAGCAGCATAAGGTAATCTTTTCGGTGCTAATTTCAAAGTCAAAGATTTTTGCGTGTAAAACGTGGGCGGCTTTTAGATTATGTTGAATGTTGAATGTTGTATTAGGAGGTAAGTGAATTGGAGATTATTTTGAATGTTGTATGTTGAATGTTGTATGTTGTATTACGAGGTAAGTGAATTGGAGATGAGTGATGAGACGTGAGTGGGTTATTTTGAATGTTGTATGTTGGTTGTTGATTAGGACTTGGTTAAATTAGCGATGAGACGTGAGTGGGTTATTTTGAATGTTGTATGTTGAATGTTGTATTAAGTGGTAAGTGACTTAGAGATGAGTTATGAGAGATGAGTGATGAGACGTGGTGGGTTATTTTGAATGTTGTATGTTGAATGTTGTATTAGGACTTGGTTAATTAGAGATGAGACGTGAGTGGGTTATTTTGAATGTTGTATGTTGAATGTTGTATTAGGACTTGGTTAATTAGAGATGAGACGTGCGTGGTTGTTTTGAATGTTGTATGTTGAATGTTGTATGTTGTATTACGAGGTAAGTCAATTGGAGATGAGTGATCAGAGATGAGTGATGAGACGTGAGTGGTTATTTCGAATTTTGTATGTTGAATATTGTATTATGGGTTGAGTTAATTAGAGATGAGACGTGAGTGGGTTATTTTGAATGTTGAATGTTGTATTAGGACTTGGTTAATTAGAGATGAGACGTGCGGGGTTGTTTTGAATGTTGTATCGTCAATGTTGTATTATGGGTTGAGTTAATTAGAGATTAGTCGTGCATGATTATTTTGAATGTTGTGTGTTAGATGTTGTATTGGTAATTTATGCGTAAAAAGAGATTTGTCTTTCCCAACTATGTTAAATGTTGACTTACAAATTAGACTTAAATAGAGATCGGCTATAAGACACCGGGAAATATTGCAGGCAAAATGATGACCGTTGCCTCAAATGATTTATTTTGGTTACGAGCTGGAAATCTTTGTTCAACATCGTTGCCCTCCCGGATGAACCCGGTTCTGACGCCCGCCCGGATGTACCGAGTCGGACGAGGGTGTCACTCCCTTGTACAAATTGTAATCCTATTTAGCGAAATTGGGAGTCATAATGTTAAATAGTGTATCAATGCCGTTTACTTAAGCAAATTTTTATGGACCCGGCCACAGGAATTCTATAGGACATCGTTGCGTCGCACTCTTGTACCATTGGAAGTAGCTGGGCAAACAAATTACATAATCGGCTTAACTAAACGACATTGAATAGTGCATGTTGAATTGGAACTTAAGCTACAAGAGAAGAGACGTTTGGAATTATGTTGCATGTTATATGTTGAATGTTGTATTAGAACTTGTGCTTAGTAAGAGATGAGCCGTTTGGGAATATGTTGAATTTCGTCTGTTATATATTGAATGTTCAATTGGGTTAATTTGGGATGAGACGTGTGAAATTATTTTGAATGTTATATTTTGAATGTTGAATTAAAATCCTCGTGGTAAAGATGAGGTATTAAACTTCCGATAATGTTTGATTTCAATTGTAAAATGCAGATATCAGATAGTCATAAATATAAAAGTAATAAGCCCTAAAAGTTTGCAATTCATCGTTGGGTTAGCAATACACCATTTTGAATTTTTAATTTTTAATTTTTCTTCTCAGGTTATTTTAAATATAAACGGTGATGCGGTCATGTATTTACCACCCTGTGATGTGGTAAATAAATAGGCGGGTTTGCCGTCCATAAATAATAGTTGTGGTCGTTCGAAGCGGCCATATTTTTTGAGGTTTGCAGGAGCCGGAGGTTGCACAATGTATTTTGCTGCACCGTAATAGGCGATTTTAGGTTCGCGCCATTTTAACCCATCTTTCGACTCCATCAATAACCCAACTTCATGGTTGTAGATGCCCATATCACGTGCAATCATTTTGAACATTCCACCCTCACGCCAAACAAAGGCATCTTCAAACTGGCGGTTATGGCCCCTGCCCGAGAAGTCGATCACCGGGTTACCTCCGTACTTCACATAGGGCCCTTCCAGCTTCTCTGCAATGGCAAGCCCGTACTTGCGGTTACCACGAATTGCCGGATCGGTTGAGGTGTCGTATTCTTTTGTGTTCCACGATTTGTAATACAGCCAGTATCGCCCATCGGGATGTTTGATGAATGCGGGGTTCGTGGTGCAATGATCGTCCCACGCTCCCGCTTCACCCGCCGGCAGCAGTGGCTGATCAGGTCGTTTCCATGGACCATACAATGAGTTTGATGTAGCCAGCCCGATGAGTTTGGTATTGGTTTTACCATTGCTGTTGCCCATATAAAAAAGGCAATACTTGCCATCAACTCGTTTGATCAGGGGATTGTGACAAGTAGTTGCATCAAAGTAGCCTGGTCTTGGCGCAAATACAACATCTACAAACCGGAACGGCTGTTCGGGATGGTCGGCAACGGCATGCGCAATTTCACTGCTGTTGATCCAGCCGCCCATTCCCTTTTTGGCGTTCCACCTCGAAAAGAAAACATGAATTTTGCCGTCCTCACCCACAATCGGGCTCACACACCATACATAATAGCCTTCCATCTCTAAGGCGCGGCCAACCGGAGTTATTCGCCGGGCAAAAGAAGACTCGCTGTTGTCGAAATTATAGAAAGCACCCGCCACCGAGGGCAAACCAGCGGCAGCTGACAACAGGCTAAAATCCGTTAAAAATTTTCTTCTATCCATAACAAGGCTTTATTTGGTGAGCTGGCAGATGACCGTGCTGCTATCGCAGCAAAAGTTAATCAAAGCCGGGCAATCCACCAGAACACGCCTGGGATTACCTACAATTAATATCAGGGCGGATCAACTCTCCGGCTTACCCCATGATTCTTAGCATAGCGGGAAGCTTGCTGTAGTACAAACGGTTTTTGTTGTCGCAAATACAAACCCATAACAGCCCGGCTTGCCAAATCGCTGCTAACGAAGCCCATATAGTTAACGCGTTCTGAGCACCTGGCTTTTTATGTTAGCTAGAATCGCTGATGCCATGAAAAGTTACCGATGAACCGAGCGTGGCAACGATTTCGCCCAAGGAGTCTATGACGGTCCCATAATCATCCTGTTGCGTGCACAAACCTTTTTATAGCAACAGTTAAATCAATTCCGGATCGTAGTACACGTAATACCGGTGTTCAGGCTATTGTATCAATCAGGTAATAAATGCGCAGAACCGGTTAATTACGGATAAACTATCCGGTTGCAATAGGCTTAATTTGGACAATTAATCTTATTAAAAAAGGTGTGATAATGTTTTCAAGAAAAATTTTGCTGATGGCAATGTTTGCCTGCGGCTCGGGTACTGTGCTTGCACAGCCGGCGACAAATGTGAGCCAGGCTTCCGTAAAGTCGAAGGTCACGAACACCCTGCCTGCCTACCAGCCTTCCCGCTCCGAAGTGCTGACAAGGTACAAGAAAGCAGGTGTGATGGACAGTATTGCCCGGGACAAGGTTTATAAAACCAATGTGCTTGCTAACTGGCAACCTGATGGTGAAAGTTTTTGGTATCGAAATACATTAAAAGATACGGTACTGGAATATATCTATGTGAACGCGGCCACCGGGCAACGGCAGCCGGCGTTCGACCATGATAAACTCGGGCAGGGGCTGTCGAAAGCTGCGGGAAGGAAGTATGATCCCAAACGCTTACGCATATCCAACATGTTTTTTGAGCAGGATGGTAAGCAGGTAAACCTGCAGCTCGATGGCAAATGGTGGAAGGCCGATCTGAACAACTATACCATTTCGGAGGGCAAAGCACCGGAAGGTTTTTCGGAGAATATGGAGTTCAGGCGTGCAGGGGCAGCACGGGGCAGCTTTACGCTTGCCAACCAGCTTGGTCCGGTAAGAAGGCGGGCGCGGGCATTTCGTTCGGACAGCAGTTCGCCCGACAAACTATGGGTAACCTTCATCAGGGATGGTAACGTATACCTGCGTGCTGCCGGAACAAGCGACTCCACCCAGTTGACCACCAACGGTACCCGTGAAAAGCCGTATGGAAACCTAAGTTGGTCGCCCGATGGCAAATACCTGGTTGGATACCACATTAACCCCGTGGTAGAAAAACAGGTCGCCTATATTCTCACCTCCGCTTCGGGAACACGCGGCGAGGTTCGCTCACGCGGGTATGCGCAACCGGGAGATGAAAATACAAGTTACGAAATGTTTGTTTTTAATGTTGCGGGTAAAAAACAAACCCGGGTTGAAACTGAAGTGATCAATTTTTCAGGCGCGCCCTATATCAACTGGCGCGCAGGCGATAGCCGTTACTTTACTTTTGAGAAGGCTGACCGGGGACACCAGCGTTTTCGCATTATAGAAGTAAATGCCGAGACGGCTAAAACGCGCGAACTGGTAGATGAAAAAACAAAAACCTTTATTTACGAACAAAAGATACTCACCCACTATATGCCCGACACCCACGAGATATTGTGGGTTACGGAAAAAGATGGCTGGAGACACATTTACCTGCTGGATGAATTAACGGGTAAAGAAAAGGCCCAGGTAACAAAGGGTAATTGGGTGGTTCGTGAAGTGGACAGTGTTGACCAAAAGAAACGCGAAATATGGTTCCAGGCAAGTGGAATGAACCCTGACGAGGATCCGTATTTCATTCACCATTACAGGATAAGCTTCGACGGCAAGGGGCTTGTAAAGTTGAACGAGGAAGCCGGTAATCACCGGGTAAGCTATTCTCCTGATCGCAAGTACTTCATCGACAACTATTCGCAGGTTAACGTACCTAACGTTATCGAACTCAGGCGCACAGCAGACGGCAAAAAGATCGCTGAACTCGAGCGCGCCGACATCAGTGCTTACCTCGCAACAGGCTTAAAGCTACCAGAACCATTCAAGGCCAAGGGTCGCGACGGCAACACAGATATCTGGGGTGTTATATTCAGGCCCAGCGACTTTGATCCAAAGAAAAGCTACCCTATCATTGAACAGATTTATGCAGGTCCGCAAGACTCTTTTGTACCCAAAACTTTTACGGCATATGGCGAAACGCAAAGCCTGGCCGAGCTTGGCTTTATCGTAGTACAGATCGATGGTATGGGCACGTACAACCGGTCAAAAGCTTTCCACGATGTATGCTGGCAGAACCTGGCAGATGCCGGTTTTCCCGATCGTATTCTTTGGATGAAAGCGCTTAACCAAAAATATCCGTATGCCGACATCTCCAGGGTAGGTGTTTATGGCACCTCGGCCGGGGGCCAGAACTCAGCCGGGGCGGTATTGTTTCACCCGGAGTTTTACGATGCTGCGGTTTCAGCATGTGGTTGCCACGATAACAGGGTCGACAAACAATGGTGGAACGAGCAATGGATGGGCTACCCTGTTGGTAAGCACTACGATGAGCAGTCGAACATTACAAATGCGCATAACCTTCAGGGCAGCCTGATGCTGATTGTGGGTGAGGCAGATGAAAATGTTCCGCCGGAATCCACCTACCGGGTTGTTGATGCATTGATTAAAGCTGGAAAAGATTTTGATCTATTATCGGTGCCGGGCATGGGCCACAGCGATGGCGGACCTTATGGACGCAAGAAAAAACGCGACTTTTTTGTAAAGCACCTTTTGGGCGTAGATCCACCCAATCGGAACATGCGGGAGCTCTAAACATATTGGTATCGATAATGCAACGACAGCCGTTCCTGTAAAAGGGAGCGGCTTTTTTGTGGACGAATGTGCAATATTTTAACCCTTTGAGGACCTTTTTCAGCGCTTTTCTCACTAAAAATGACTGAAAGCCGGTGAAAGTCAATGTTGTCTTAACAAAAATTGTCAACTACTAACCATATATTAACCGGTTTAGCAGTCGATTCATGATTTTTGAGTTAAATTTTTGTAGCTTTCCAAGACTAATCACAAAACCCTCCCGACATGAAAATCTTACCTTTTACCATCCCGGTTTCGCATGATAAGACCATTCTAGTGCAGGAGGAGCAACTCCCCCATTTTTATCCCTATTTACACAGGCACGAGGAAATCCAGTTAACATTAATTCTTAAGGGGGAAGGAACGCTCCTGGTTGGAAACAACATGCATACTTTTGGTCCTAACGAAGCCTACATGATCGGTGCGAATATGCCGCACCTGTTTAAAAGCGACGCCTCTTACTTTGAGCCCGGCAGCAACAAAGAGGTGCATGCACTAACCATTTTCTTTAACACCAAGGGAAAGCTTGCATCGCTTTTCGATCTGCCTGAATTGAAGAATGTTTATTCTTTCTTTTCCAGTCACTACAGCGGTTTTCAAATTCCACAGCATTCTTTTTCCGACATCTCGGGGCGTTTGCTGAGCATTAAATATGCGAATGGCATGGACCAGCTAATGCAGTTTTTTCAATTGCTGAAATCGTTGAGTGCTATCGAGAATACGTTTCCGCTTGCGCCGGATGTTCAGCCTACTACGTTTAGCGACTACGAGGGTAAACGCATCAGCAACATCTACAGCTTCATTATGCAGCACTTTAATCGCGACATCACACTCGAGGAAGTTGCAGCTGCAGCCTACATGACCCCCCAGGCGTTTTGCAGGTATTTTAAAAAACATACACGGGTAACTTTTGTAACCTTCCTGAATGAGGTACGCATTAATGAGGCGTGCAAAAAACTTATCGACGGCAGTTACGACAGCGTATCATCGGTGGCCTACGATTGCGGCTTCAACAGCATTACAAACTTCAACAGGGTGTTTAAATCCACCACGGGTAAGTCACCCCGCGAATACGCTAACGTATTCCTGGGCAACCTTAACTAATATAAATGAAAACGGGTACTCCACATGAAGTACCCGTTTTCATTTATGATTTTCTATTTGGTACCGGCGGAAACACATTGGGCAACATCGTTGCTACGTCCGCCCGGCTAATAGTTGTTCAAATAATTCTAATTAGCCATTCGGACGGGCTCAGTTCAAGAGTTGTGCAGGGTTGATCCTTTTATGCCTGCGGGGCAAATGTTTGTACCCACAACTCTAAAAATTCCTCGACACCAATCGCCCACAGCTATCACCTACTACGCCAATCTCAATACCTTGATACCAATTCGCCATCCGCAAATGCGGCATGCGCTAATGCAATGTAAATTTTACTTATGCTTCACATTTAAGTTAGAAATTTCTACTTGTCCGTCTTTGTTTACCAGGTAAACCTTCATCGATAACTGGTTCACCGCAAAATACTCCTGTACCCGTTCTATTATTGCTTTGTATTTATCAACATTGGGCAGGGCCATGGCAATGTCGGAACTATCGTCCGAATAATACTTTCCAAAATTTACCAGTGAGTTAAACAGCGACTCCGTAAGCCACGCTTTTGCATTGTGAGAAGGATTGTTTTTTTCCATCACTTTCAACAAGCTATCCCTCCCGCTGGTGTCGGTAAGACCACGAATACCGATCACCTCCTTGGTAAAAAATCGTGAGGCGGTGATAATCTTGTCGTTTCTGCCGACTTCACGGCTGTCCTTATGTATCCTGAAACCGTTTTCTTTCAGGTATTGGACAATACTCGTGGCAATAAAGTCTTCAGTATACCAATGCTGATTCTCCTCGGCGTGAGTTTCAGGTTGGCAATGATCGTTTTCCATAGTAAGGTCTTGTACTTGCAGTTTAAAACACTAATCTAACAGTTATATTGTTCAAACAATTTATCATGTTTTCCACACGATGAGGGTAAGTCAACCAAAGCCAACACCGACTATTCGCCTTGTGCCATGCAGGTCACAAGTGTTATACGGAATTTAGGCTCAACTAGTTGTATACCTCAGGAATAACCTGCAATAATAACAACACCAGCAAATAATTGTATAAGCGTACCGCTACAAGTGGATAAAGTGATGGAGGGACGGGAATTATGCACAGGGAAAAACGGAGATGAGCAAACGTGAGATGAGTTGTTGCTACATCGGAGGGGTAAGAGAGGAGCCCCTGAGAAACTCCTATAAGTCAGGGAGATAAAATAAAAAGACCTCCCTGATGGGAGGTCTTTGTTGCGAAGGGAGGGTTCGAACCTCCGACCTTCGGGTTATGAGCCCGACGAGCTACCGCTGCTCTACTTCGCGATTTGGATTGCAAACATAAGGCGGGCATACTTACCCACCAACTTTTATTTCATAAAAGCCTGCAATAGTTTTCTTAACGTTTTTTGATGCTCGCTCCAGCGCTTGCATTCAGCGAGCCAGTGGTTGCATTACCTTCATAACGAACAGATGATCCGCCACTCGCGTCTGCCGTAAAGGCTTTGATTGCCGTAATGTTTACCGTTGAGGCCCCTGAAGCATTTACCCTCACGGTTTCAGCCTTTAGTTCATAACCATGAACCCGGGCAGCTCCACTTGCATCGATAGCCGCGCTTTCTGTTGTTCCCGACAGCCGGATAACTGATGCTCCTGATACATCCAGCTTAAGTGTTTTAAGCTCTACCCTACCCTTTACTTCGCTTGCACCCGAAACACTTACGTTTAGGGCCTGCGCTTTGAACCCTTCCATGATATTGGCCACAGATGCTCCCGATACCTCGAGCTTTTCGAGGCTCGGTAAGGATACATAGGCCTTTAGTTTACGATTGGCCCAGCTGAAGCCGTTCCACACCCCACCTTCAACAGAAATTTTTAGTACCCCGTTGTTTACTTCAGTTTTTATTTTCTCATTGTATTTGGCTTCACCTGCGCTTACGGCTACAGCATGTGTGCTTCCCTGCGAAACATACAGCATAACTGTCCCCGACACTTCTATACTCCTGAAATTACTGACACTTCTCACTTCTGCATTTTCATCGTAAATCACCTGCTGTGCGCCTGCTGAAGTAATTGCCAGTAGCAAAATCCACATCATGTATACACCCTTCATACTTGTAATTTTTAATGAAACGAACGATGTAAAAAAAAGTTACAGCACTTCTTAAAATTCGCCATTACTTTTGTTCAATGGATCGAAGCCTTGGCTTCTCCATTCCCGGGGTGCTCCTGAGTGTCGCAAACACAAAAGGGGCTGAGATCATACCCGTAGAACCTGAACAGGATAATGCCTGCGAAGGGAAGGTGCACTTCTATATAATTTATTACGCCCCCTCCTCTCCGGCATTCGATTGTTCAAAAATCAGTAATCAATAAAGTTCAGATAATGAAGCGATTTTTGACAACCCTTATGGCGTGCTTTGTAGTGCTTTCTGTTTCGTCGCAATACAACATTAAAGGGGTGGTACTTGACAAAGGAAACAACCGCCCGCTTGAAGGTGTAACCCTTACCCTCCAAAGCCGGGGACTTACCGCGCAGACACTTTCAGCAAAAGATGGCTCTTTTAACTTTAAGGGGATAACAAGAAAAGGTACTTATACCATCAGCACGGGTTTCATCGGGATGGAAACCAAAACGCTTGAGGTTGAGGTTATTGAAACTGCCGCTGCCCTTACGCTGGAGCTACAGGCACAGCCTTATTTTCTTGAGCCACTTGAAATCCGTTCGACCCGGGCTTCTGAAAGGGCACCATTTACCAAAACCAACATTGGTAAACGAACCATTGAACAAACAAATCTCGGCCAGGACCTGCCGTTCCTGCTTAATCAAACGCCCTCGGTGGTGGTAAATTCTGATGCGGGCAACGGTTTCGGGTATACGGGGATTCGCATCCGCGGAAGCGACGGCACCCGGGTAAACGTTACCATGAACGGAATACCTTATAATGATGCGGAAAGCCAGGGCAGCTATTTTGTAGACCTGCCGGATATTGCATCATCGCTCAACAGCATACAGATACAAAGAGGGGTCGGAACATCTTCCAATGGGGCAGGTGCATTTGGCGGAACAATTAACCTGAGCACCAATGAATTCAACGAAAAAGCGTATGGTTCTATAAGCAACACCTTTGGCTCGTTCAACACCTGGAAGCATACCTTACGGGCCGGAACCGGATTAATAGATGAACATTTTACCGTTGATGCCCGGCTAAGCAAAATATCTAGTGATGGTTTTATAGACCGCGCCGCCACCGACCTCAGGTCATTGTACTTATCTACTGCTTACTTTAATAAAAAATCGTCGGTTCGATTTAACCTGATTACCGGCACCGAAAAAACTTACCAGGCCTGGAATGGTATACCGGAAAGCATGTTGCATACCAACCGTACCTATAATTCAGCAGGCACCGAAAAACCGGGTGAGCCTTATGAAAACGAAACCGACAACTACCAGCAGGATCACTACCAGTTGTTTTTCAACCACCAGTTCGATGAACGGATTTCATTTAACACTGCGGTGTTCCTTACTAAAGGAAGTGGATATTATGAACAGTTTAAGGCAGGTGCAAAATTTTCAGGTTACGGTCTTACTAACCCGATCGTAGGCGGAACGACTTTAGATCGCACCGACCTGGTAAGACAGTTGTGGCTCGACAACGACTACTATGGCCAGATTGCTGCACTCAGGTATAAGAAAGACAAAAACGAGATTAATATCGGCGGCGGGTGGAACGTTTATGATGGCCGTCATTTTGGTACAGTTATCTGGGCCGGTACCAGTATACCAAAAGACTATGAATGGTATAGACTACCTGCTAGGAAGAGCGATGAGAATATCTATGCCAAGTGGCAGCACAATGTCGACGCCAGGTGGCAGCTTTTTGCGGACCTGCAATACCGCCACGTTAATTACAAAATTGATGGCTTTCGCGACAACCGCGACGCAAGGATAAACCGCAACTTTAATTTTGTAAACCCGAAAGCCGGTGTATCGTATACTTCCGGCGGAATGCAGGCTTACTTCAGCTATGCTGTCGGCAACAAGGAGCCAAATCGTAATGATTACGAAGCAGGTATATCTGAACAACCAAAACACGAGACCTTACACGACTTTGAACTTGGTATAGATAAAAAGACCACAATCTACAGCTGGGGGGCAACTGCCTACTATATGCACTACAAAAATCAACTGATTCTTACTGGCAAGATCAACGACGTAGGGGCATACACAAGAACAAATACACCGGCGAGCTACCGGCTTGGCATTGAGCTCCAGGGTGGGGCCACCTTTGCTCAATGGATTAATGCAACGGGAAATCTTGCCTTCAGCAGGAATAAAATCAGCAACTCCAATGAATTTGTCGACGACTATGATAATGGCGGCCAAAAGCTGATCGTGCATGGAAACAAGGACATCTCCTTTTCACCCTCCGTGGTTGGTGCACTGTCCCTTAACCTCTTGCCGGTAAAAAATCTTGAAATCAACCTGCCGGCCAAATACGTAAGCAGGCAGTATCTTGACAATACCCAGGATATCGCAAGAAGTCTAAACTTTTACTATGTGCAGGATCTTCGGGTGGCATACACCTTGAAAAACAAGCTATCGAAACAGTGGAGTTTAGCAGCCCAGGTTAACAACGTGTTCAACAAGATGTATGAACCAAACGGATATACTTTTAGCTATATCTCCGGGGGCGCTCTCTCAACAGAAAATTATTATTTTCCTATGGCAGGAACGAACTTCCTCCTTGCACTTAATGTTACTTTCTAATAAGATTTTGAAGGAACAAGGGCCCTTAAGCACATGCAGGCAATTAAGGATAACCTTCAGTCCTGAATGGTTCAACCGCCCACGGGTTAACTAACAACAAAGGGTATAAACCAGCAAGTAAGACATATAGCTTTTAAGATAGCAGTATAGCTATTGCAAACTGATGAAAAACCAAACGCCAGGTTAGCCCTTCGCAACCTGGCGTAATTCGTTATAGAAACGGACTTTTGGTAAACCTGCCATTAGTCGTCGATGAGTTTTATGCCGGTTTGCGCAAAAATGATTTTTCGATCTTTATAAAGTTTTCCGGTGGTCATTTTAAAGGTCTTTTTACTCATACCGAAAAACGAATAGATGTCAGCAGGATCAGACTTGTCGTTATAAGGAAGGTAGCCATTGCTCTCGCGTAACAATCGAAGTACCTTATCTGTTTCGCCCTCAACACGCTCATATCCTGGTTTGCCAACAACCACATCTATGGTATTTTCGGGACCAATCTTTTTAATGTAGCCACTAAAGCGGTCCCCAAGCTGGATATCACGATAAATTTCATTGAAGTGAAGCACACCCGTATGCTGGTTGTTGATGATGACGACATAGCCAATTTCCGACTTACGGTAGACCAGCAAGTCTACCTCATCCATCTCCTTAACGGTTAACACCTCGTTGCTCAACAGGGTTTCTATTTTCTCTGTCGCAGCAACCCGGCCGGTTTTTTCGTCTATATATAACTTAACGATGTAGTCACCACCGGTCCGCATTCCCGATAACTGTTTCGACTTGGGAACAAAGATGTCTTTCATAAGCCCCCAGTCGAGGAATGCTCCCTGTTTCGTTACCGAAACCGCCCGAAGCATCGCGATGTCACCCACCCTTGCTTTTGCTTTCTGGGTTGTTGCAATAAGCCGGTCCTCGCCATCATGGTAAACAAATACATTGATCTCGTCGCCAATTTTTGCGCCTGCAGGAGCGAACCTTTTTGGAAGTAGTATCCCTTCGTTGCCATCATCGAGAAAAAGACCGAAATCAACGGTTCGTAAAACCTTCAGGTTATTATAATCACCCACGTTAACCATGTGCATTGTTATTTATGTAAAAGCAAAATCTTTGTTTCAAGGCTGTGGAATTGCCAGCCAACTATGAACCCTAAAATATCCTGCCGGGTAAATGATACCCTCGCCGTTGAAAGTGCTTCACCGTTTTTCGGTAACGGTGATATGGTTTGGGAAAGATGCCGGCTGTACCGCCGTTGAACGCAGCGTCGCCCGTCCGAATGGCGCAGCCGGGCGGGCAAGCAAAGTAGCCAGGCCAACTACTGCCGGTTACAAATAAAGTGTCAGAGCAATTCACTTCTTAAATATAAAGTAAACTGCTGCGATGAGCAGGCAAAATCCGATGAGATGATTTAATCTCAAACTTTCATTCTTGAAAAAAATAAGGGCAAATGTGGTAAATACAACCAGCGTTATTACTTCCTGTATAACCTTTAGTTGCCACAAATTAAAGGGACCACCATTCTCTGAAAAGCCGATTTTATTTGCGGGAACCTGGAAGATGTACTCAAATAATGCAATCCCCCAACTAATAAGAATAATACTGGCCAGGCCAAGCTTTCCAAACCAGGGCAAGTCTTTCATTCGTAAATGACCGTACCAGGCAAGTGTCATGAATACATTTGAGATTACCAGCAGACCGACGGTAATAATTGATTTACTCATACTTTCTCTTTAGCGATCTTAAGATAAGCACGCCAACAACTGCTGCGATTGTTGAAGCAACCAATATGCTAAGTTTTGCCGACGAGATGATTTCAGGATCGGAGAAAGCAAGATTTGTGATGAAGATGCTCATCGTAAAACCAATACCCGCAAGTATACCCGCGCCGATCATATGAACTTTGTTGATTTCAGGTGAGATGCTGGCTAATTTTGTCTTTAGGGCGATAACAGAAAAGAATATAACACCCACAACTTTGCCAATCAGCAGGCCCGCCAGAATACCCAGACTACTTCGGGATTGCAGCGAACGGAGGACATCTCCGGGAATTAAGATGGCTGTATTTGCAAGCGCAAAAAGCGGCAGGATTACAAATGCGACAGGAGCATGCAGCCAGTTTTGCAACTTATAGGAAGGATTGTCTTCATCGTTTTTTGTAAACGGCACTGCAAAAGCCAGCAGGATACCGGCAATAGTGGCATGTATACCTGACTGCAACATCAGGTACCAAAGAACAACACCGGGTACCAGGTACCACTTTAGCGCCGATACACCCATACGGTTTAGCACGAGGAGAAATGCAAAAACCACCAGCGCCAACCCAAAGTAAAGCAATGAAAATCCCTGGGTGTAAAATATGCCAATGATCAGTATTGCACCGATATCATCGATGATCGCAAGCGCCGTTAAAAAAACCTTCAGCGAAGCCGGAACCCGTTTACCGGCAAGGGAAAGCATTCCTAATGCAAAAGCGATATCAGTGGCCATTGGAATTCCGAAACCCGACTGGGTGGGCAACTTGTAATTCAGGGCAAAATAGATCACTGCCGGGATCAACATGCCGCCTATTGCTGCAAATATGGGGAGAAGCGCCTTTTTTAAATTTGAAAATTCTCCAACATAAATCTCGCGTTCTATCTCCAGCCCCACCAACAAAAAGAATATCGACATCAACCCGTCGTTTATCCAGTGCTCGACCGTTGACGGCAGTTGTAAAAACCATGGAGAAGGTGCATCACTGTGCCAAAAATGAATATAATTTTCGCCGATGCTGCTATTTGCGACGATGATCGTGACGATGGTGCAAAAGATTAAAACAAATCCTCCCGCCATTTCACTGCGAAAAAAACGCTTAAATACTCCCTGGCTGATTGATGACTCCATACGATGATTATTTCCGGGAAGAGAACGACAAAACGCTTCCCCCAATGTATATTGATCTTGTTTGGTATCTACCAGATTGACGGTTGCATCACCGGATATTACACCTATTTTCACAGCGTGAAAGTCTTCCTGCAAATAACATTCATTATGCTCCTCGCCAATTTCGGCGGAGGAGTTAATAAATGTTATGGATCAGGTCACCAGAAAATATCGGCCTCGCCAACTGGATTTCTTCCATTTTGCCGCGAAGGTCGGGTATTCCCGGAAAAAGACCTTTATCATTCGGCAATAGATATTGTATCAGCAGTATTCCGGGTGCCCTCATTCCCGCCCGTTGAAAAAAAGCACCCTCCAGCTGATAACAGCCGGCTAAGCACGTCTACACTTGTTTGCTGTGGCACTTCCCCGTCCGGCCATCAGAATCATCACCATCAATCGGGCACTTTCGCCATCCTGTTTCCATTTCACTATTATTGGTAGCAAAACCCTAAATCATCAACTTTTGTAAGCGGCAGCTCAACAAACACGAATTGTCCGCAGGTCACCCCCATTAATCAATAACCTTCTTTTCTATTCAGCGGCCATTGGCCTGCCTACAGGTTTTTTGATAGCAACGCTGATTAGGCTCGAAATCAAATAATCTGCAATGAATGCGTCCCATATTTAAAAGAATAATCATCAGTACCATTTTGCGCGATCAGGTATCGGGCAATGCGGATGTATCGTCGTACCAGCTTTCGAAAGCATTCATGCAATTCAAAACGCTAACGATCCGCATGATCAAGGACGTTATGCAATTGCTCCTTGGGATCAGTTTTGCCACACTGGGTTTACGGGGATTCCTCATGCCAAATGAAGTTATCGATGGTGGTGCAACGGGAATGGCGTTGCTCGCCAGGGAAATAACAGGTACCAAGCTTGCCGTTTGGCTGGTATTGATTAATCTTCCCTTTGTGTTCCTCGGTTCTCAAATTATCGGGAGGGAGTTCGCCATAAAAACGGTGTTGGCAATTATCGGCCTTGCATTGTGCGTCACCTTTATCGAGGTCCCGCGTATCACCGAGGACAAACTGCTGGTCGGCGTTTTTGGCGGCATATGTCTGGGTGCCGGCATTGGGCTTGCCATTCGGGGCGGAGCGGTAATTGATGGCACCGAGGTGCTTGCGATTTACCTGAGCCGCAAACTTGGTACTACTATCGGCGACATCATTATCCTCATCAACCTCCTGGTCTTTAGCGCAGCTGCTTACCTCTTGTCGGTAGAAACTGCGCTGTACTCTATGATAACATACCTATCGGCTGCAAAAACGATGGACTTTGTAATCGAGGGAATCGAAGAGTATATCGGCGTAAATATCATTTCGCTAAAGCATGTCGAAATCAGGAACATGATCATCAACAAAATGGGCAGAGGGGTTACCGTTTATCCGGGAACTCATGGCTATGGAAGAAGTGGAAACATCAAAGACACCAATGTTCTGTACACGGTAATTACAAGACTGGAACTTAGTAAATTAAACGCCGAGATCGAACGTATAGACAAGGACGCATTTGTAGTGATGACAAGTATCAAAGACACCAAAGGCGGCATGATTAAGAAGCGGCGGTTGAAGCATTAAGCCATAAAGTAACAACCCCGGTCTTGCCGGGGTTGTTAACTATTTCGCATCAAACCACACCGGTGTGGTATCATTTGGAACCGCGTTGTAATTCAGGTAAAGCTCTTCCCCTTTTGATACTTTGCGAACAGTACGTACGGTAATAAGCTCAGCTTCAAAGTCCATTTCATATTCGCAGTTGGCATCGTACGAATGATTATACATCGACACATAACCCAGTGCCATACAAATCTTTTTACGGGTTTTGCCCCATTCGAAAACATAATGGTACAACTTAGTCTGCTCAATAAAAGTTCTGTCTTTTGCTGATAATACAATTACAGGAGAGATTTCGATGTTCGTGCCAGCGGGTATTGTTTTGGTGGTAAAAACCCCACGGCCCCTGCTTTCGGATGGCGCTACAGTTAAATAAGGTTGCAACATAGTTTTTTGTTAGCGGTGAAGATAAAGAAAAGGAAAAAAGGCCTGCAAAATATTAACGGGGCAAAATACTAATTTGCAGCATGTCTTTGGAAATAGAACAACACTCGATCAGCGAACAGTTTGAAGAACTGATCGCGCGTAATGACAGCCTCGCGATAAGAGAATTCCTCGACGATCAAAATATTGCCGACGTGTCGGAATTAATATATGAGTACCCAGACTTTGAGGCACAGATTATTGCAAACCTTTCCATCCACCGTGCTGCAAGCACTTTCAAAATCCTGGATTTCCCCACACAGAAGCGTATTGTAACCGAATTACCTTCTTTTAAAACGGCTGAACTGCTTAATGAACTCCAGGCCGACGACCGCACCGACTTTCTGGAAGACTTACCCAAGGAGGTGCTTAGGGACCTTATCAAACTCCTGGAACCCGAAGAACGAATGATCACCCTTTCGCTGCTCGGGTATCCCGAAGGTAGCGTTGGCAGACTAATGACCCCTGACTATGTTTACGTTTATGAACACAACACCGTTCAGGAGGTATTTGGCATCATCAGGAAATATGCAAAAAACAGCGAGACCATCGATGTCATTTACGTGATCAACGAAAAAGGCGAATTGATCGACGATTTACGGATTAAGGAATTCATACTGGCAGCCCCCGATAAAAAGGTAAACGAGCTCATGGATGAACGGGTGATTGCATTGAATGTAAACGACGACCAGGAGCACGCCAACCAGGTTTTTAAAATGAACAACCGTGTAGCATTACCGGTGGTAGACGATAACAATGTACTGCTGGGTATCATCACCATTGACGATATCCTGTGGGTAGCCAGCGAAGAGTTTAGCGAAGACATGCAGAAGATGGGGGGTACCGAAGCGCTGGATGCACCCTATCTCGAAATGCCGATATTCCGGCTTTTTCGCAAACGCATTGGATGGATGATTGTATTGTTTCTTGGTGAAATGCTTACGGCAACTGCCATGGGTTACTTCGAAGACGAGATCGCCAAAGCCGTCGTACTTGCCATGTTTATTCCATTAATCATATCAAGTGGTGGCAATAGTGGTTCGCAGGCCTCTACCCTTATTATTCAGGCAATGGCGGTTGGCGAAATTTCGCTCGAGGATTGGTGGCGGGTTTTACGTCGGGAAATTATAAGTGGACTTATGCTCGGCAGCGTATTGGGCGTTGTTGGTTTTATAAGGGTAGCCGTTTGGCAGCAGTTTACCCATATTTACGGAGCGCATTGGATGGGTGTAGGCCTGACGGTAGGGGTTTCCCTGGTGGGCGTAGTACTGTGGGGTACTTTAAGTGGCTCAATGCTCCCCCTGTTACTCAAAAAGCTGGGCGCTGATCCCGCCGTATCTTCCGCACCCTTTGTTGCGACCCTTGTAGACGTGACGGGCCTCGTAATCTACTTTAGTGTCGCCTATATTTTCCTTGCCGGGCTCCTGCTCTAATGCAGTTGAAAGCAGACACGTGACCACGTGAGTTCCGACACTGAATAATAAACGATCCACATGCCAAATACAACTACACAGAAGCTCAAGATTAAACCCGGTATGGTGCTAAGGCTACTGCATGCACCCGACGACTTCGAGCGGAAGCTGCATGAACTGCCGGCAGGGGTAAAAACCAGCACCACTGCAACAAATTTCGACCAGGTGCATTGGTTTGTCCGCGATAAAAGCCAGTTGCTTAAAGAGATTAACCAGGTAACGGGTATGTTAGCAGCAAACGTATTGGCATGGATATATTTTCCCAAGGGCAGCTCCGGCATTCAAACCGATTTAACAAAAGACACCGGCTGGGAGGTATTGCAAAAGAATACTGACCTGAAATTTTTGACGCTGATCTCCTTCGACGGAACCTGGTCAGCCTTTGGTTTCAGGCTGAAAACAGCAGCTGACGAAGTCAAGGCTGCCGTCCCAAAAACCAGGGAAATCTTTAAATATGTTGATCCCTTGAACAAAACGATTACTCTTCCTGAAACATTGGAACAGGCACTTGCAGCCGACGTTGCGGCCAAAAAGACCTTCGATGCGCTATCTTTTACAAATAAAAAGGAATATGTAGAATGGATCGTTTCCGCTAAAAGAGCTGAAACTAAACTTGAGCGGGTGACAAGCAGCATCGAGCGGTTGCAGAAAGGATGGAAAAATCCTGCAAACAGGTAGCGAACGAACAACCTATAACAACGTAATACAGGACAGCTTAATATACGGCTTCGGGCTTCACCAATTGAGGAAACGCCTTTTGTACCTTTTTAATCTCGGGAATACTAACCATCTGAACATAGCCGCCTCCGGGGTTTTGTTCAATATAGTTCTGGTGATAAGCCTCCGCCTCCCAGAATTTTGTCAGGGGCATCAGCTGTGCCGCAATCGGTTTTCGATATTGGGGCTGTAGTGCCTTGATATAATCTTCTGCAAGTTTTTTCTCTCCTGCATTGCGGTAAAACAATATCGAACGGTATTGGGTTCCACGATCTGGTCCCTGGCCGTTTACCTGGGTAGGATCCTGCCCGGCAAAGTACAGCTTGAGCAAAGTTGGGTAAGTGATGATGGTGGAGTCATAGTAAACATTTACTGTTTCAGCATGACCGGTGTTTCCCGTTTCTATGCTTTCGTAAGTTGGATTCTTGGTGCTGCCGCCGGCGTAGCCAGATACGACTTCCTTTACTCCCTTGATGCTCTCAAACATCGCTTCTTCATGCCAAAAACAACCGGCTGCAAACGTAGCCTGGCTGTATTTCTTCAAATCTTTTGCAGGCGGATGTTTTGTTTTAACGGGCAGCTTGCCTCGCTGACCACAAGCATCGAGTGCAACCACCATAGTAAAGGCAATTAAAAATGTAGCAATTGATTTCATGATCAACAATTTTAAAAACTTACGAAGCAGGTAAGGAAAGGGTTGTTAAAGCGGTTAAAACAAATGCAAACTGCAGTCAGCATAAAAAGACGGCTTTGTCTGAAATTCAAATTAAAAGCACACCTGTTTGAAATAATCTACCAACGAATGAAGTTATAGGTTGAAACCGTACCCATATGAGCTCCTGGAAAACCACCCAATACGAACACTTCATTGGCAAGAAAATCCTGTTTTGTCACCGGTATAAAGTAGATAAGTTCTATGTAACCTACCAGCGTTACGACGTTTGGTTCGAAATGAAATTTGAGCACAACCTCAATTAACTTACCAACGGCTTAGAGCCGCTTTATATCAAATATTTCAACAGGGGGATCAAAAGCCTGTTCATATTCCCTTCGATGATATATCGCCATAACCACGTCGAAACCCTTTACTACCCTTCCGAATGCAGCATAACCTTGTTTATCGGGGTTGTTGCCTCCGCCATAGTCGAGCCCCGGCTGATTGCCGATACAAATAAAAAATTCAGTCGTCGCCGTTCCCGGCTCCAGCCTTGCCATCGAGATGGTTCCATTTTCGTGTTTTAGCCCCGACTGGGCGGTAGTTTCATGCGGCAAACCCGGCAGCCTCGACGAAAGCTTATTGTTCGTATGGTAGATGCCACCCTGGATCAACTCGGTCTTTTCAGCATCAATCGGCTGATTATCCTGGCTGAGCACCCGGTAAAAATTTGAATTGTTGTAAAATCCCGAGTCTATATAAGATAGAAATGCTGCTACCGTCTTTGGCGCCTTATCCGGGTAAAGCTCCACCTCAATATCACCCAGCTTAGTTTGTATTTCTATATGCGGATTTTTATAGTCCTTCCCTCCGCAGGCAGTAAGTAATGCGATCCAAATTAATAAGGAGAATACTTTCATTTCACATCATTTAATGAGTAGCCGGTAAATGTAAATGCAATAGCCAACCGGCTGCCGGCGAACAGGTCAACGTAAGTTTTCAAGGTAAGTTTTTCCGGCTTAAGCAGAAAATCCATAGTACTATTCAAGACCATACCTTTGCGCCTCAATTCATACCAGGCTGCTTAAATTTTTTAACCTATGAGTTCCCACGGTAATAGCAAAGTTTCGGCTGCAGGGGTGTTAATAGCTTTAGGAATCATCTACGGCGATATCGGCACCTCTCCTTTGTACGTATTAAATGCTATTTTAAAAGATCGCCTGGTTACAGATACGCTTATCCTTGGGTCGCTTTCCTGTGTCATCTGGACCTTAACATTACAAACCACCATCAAATACGTCATTCTTACCTTAAGGGCCGACAACCGTGGGGAGGGTGGAATTTTCTCACTGTTCGCGCTCGTTCGGCGAAGGCGCAAATGGCTGGTGTACACTGCAATGATCGGTGGAGCCGCCCTGCTTGCCGATGGTATGATTACCCCACCTATCTCCGTTACTTCTGCCGTAGAAGGGCTTAGAAACATCGAAATTCTTAGTGAGATCACCGATACCACGATCGTGTGCATCGTATTGGGCATCATATCAGGCCTATTTTTTCTCCAGCAGTTCGGTACGGCGTCGATCGGGAAACTTTTCGGGCCCATCATGACCCTCTGGTTTGTAATGCTGGGCATACTCGGGACCGCACACCTGGTTGATTATCCGGGTATATTTAAAGCGTTCAACCCGTACTATGCCATCAACGTTCTGACCAACTACCCCGAGGGCTTTTGGTTGCTGGGTGCGGTCTTTCTATGCACCACGGGGGCTGAAGCATTATACTCCGACCTTGGACACTGCGGCAGAAGCAACATCAGGGCTTCGTGGGTATTTGTAAAAGCTTGCCTCATTTTAAATTACCTCGGCCAGGGTGCATGGCTGCTTGCAAACCACAAAGACAAACTGATATCTGAAGCAATGATCACCGAGGGGTTTAACCCTTTTTATGGCATCATGCCTTCATGGTTTGTTATCGCCGGAATTATTATCGCCACCAGTGCAGCAATCATTGCTAGCCAGGCTTTGATCAGTGGTTCGTTCACCCTTATCAGCGAAGCCATCCGGCTCAACCTGTGGCCGAAAATGCGGATCAAGTACCCTTCGGAAGCACGGGGTCAGCTTTATGTTCCCGGCATAAACACCATGCTTTACATTGGCTGCTGTGCAATCGTATTGCACTTTCAAAAAGCAACCAATATGGAAGCAGCTTATGGCCTCGCAATTACCATGTGCATGTTGTCCACAACAATTTTGTTTGCCAACTTCCTCGTACTCCATCGCGCCCGGCCTGTCTTAATCTACCTCTTCCTTACCGTTTACTTCTCCATCGAAATTGCCTTCCTCATTGCCAATCTCGAAAAGTTCCCGCATGGCGGCTATGTTACCCTGGTTGCGGGCGGTGCCCTTTTTATCATTATGTATGTTTGGTTCCGGGCAAGAAAGATCAAAAACAGGTATGTCGAATTTGTTCGTCTTGAAGATTATGTTCCCAACATCCGCGACCTGAGTGGCGACCGGAGCATACCCAAATATGCTACCCACCTCGTTTACCTGACCAGTGCAGACAATCCACGCGAAATTGAGCATAAGATTATCTATTCGATACTCAACCGAAAGCCCAAGCGTGCCGACATCTACTGGTTCATTCATGTCGACACCCTCGACGATCCCTACACTATGGAATATAAGGTCACGCATGTAATGCCGAACGACATCATCAGGGTAGAGTTCCGCCTTGGTTTCCGGGTTCAGCCACGCATCAACATCCTTTTCCGAAAAGTTGTAGAGGACCTTGTGAAGAATAAAGAAGTAAACATCACCAGCCGCTACGAAAGTCTTGAGCGCAGTAATGTTGTTGGTGATTTCCAGTTCATCGTGCTGGAAAAATACCTCAGCCAGGATAATGAATTACCGTGGATAGAACGGTTAATCATGCGACTACACCTCTGGATTAAAGATCAAAGCCTGTCAGAAGAACGGGGCTTCGGACTCGACACCAGCAACGTTGTGGTGGAAAAGTTCCCGCTGATTGTAACTGCGGTTACAAGGCCAAACCTGCACCGAGTTTTCGACGAAGAACAGTAGGCTTTAGCTAATCAGATGCAGCAACGCTGCCGCCAATCAGGTATGCACTAACTTTTATAAAACAACAAGAGGCTGCTCCATGGGCAGCCTCTCGTTTTGGATCTTTACTCAGTCCCGCATATGCAGGTTCTTTTTTGAGACGGGCAGAGGAATCTCTATTGAACATCCTTGCGTCGCACTCTTGTACTTTGGTTCTGGCACGCAGCTTTAAGCTTTCGAACCGACCGCAAAAACAAGGTTGTAAAATCGACAGCGTTTTAAAAGCGATGGCCCGGTCACCAACACCATAAATCGTTTTAGTGTTGTAAGATAACCCGCTTGGTCTGCTGGTAACCGGCACCCGTAATCTTCACCAGATAAACGCCCGCAGGATGCTTCGATATATCAAATTGCATGGTCAAGGATGCTGTTTTACCCGTAAGCCGGGTGGACTGCTGCTCAACCACAGAACCGTTTTGATTGAGTACCTGCACGAAAACCTGCGGGCTTTTCAGATCAAACAGTTTCAGCGTAAACCTTCCCGATGTAGGATCAGGAAAAACAACCGGTTCCCTGCTGCTGTTACCGCCGGGGCTTACAACGGCGCTCACAGGAGTGGCTTCCCTGGTGGGCGCCACCATAGTTAACCGGTTAGGGTTTGACGTGCAGGCACCTGTAGGATCCGTCACCGTTACGTTTGCAGTTACCCGTGTGGTATTTCCGTGTACATCACTTGCTGATATCAATACCTGGCTTACAGACGGTCCAACGGGATTGTAAAGAAATGTTCCGGCAAGATAGGGTACCGGCTTGCCGGCATCTCCTGAAAAAGTCGGGAACCCAAAACCCTGCACGTCATTCGGACCCCAGTAAGCCGTCGTTAGAAAGCTGATGCTTCCGGAACCGTTATCCCCTGCCGGGTATTGAGCACCGTTTAGGTTCGCGTTTCCATTTAACTCTTCAAGGTTGTACCCCTTTGCAACAAGCACATACTCGCCGGCCGGCAAACGAACAGGCGCGATATCTTTCAACCTGAAATTGTACGAATATTGATCAGCCTGGCCTATGATAATTGCATCAAGGCCTGGCACAATGGTGCGGGTATCTTTATTAAAGATCGCTACCCTCACTCCTCCATTCTGTGTTCCCTTAATGCCATTGCCAAGGTGGTCGAAGGCGCCCAGTTGGTTAATCATGATACCCATCGCGGAGTTTACCCTAAAGGCAACGCCCAGTTCGCCAGCGAAAACCTGGTTACCCGTATTCGTATTAGAAGTGTACGCCTGGTATGTGTTGCCGGAACCACCTCCCGAAAGGCTTGAACAATTAAACCGACTTGGGGTGAGGGTGATACTTGAGGCCTCTACTTCGCAGTTGTCCCTTACAGAACGGATTACGTCAACAGCACTAATGGTTGCGTTACCGGAAGCATCCAGTTTAACAACAATGTCGCTTATGGGTACGATAACCGGCGGGGTATTGTCTACTACGTTTACGAATGCGGTTGCTCTCGTGGTATTGCCGTTGATATCGGTGGCTGTGATTGTCACGGGTACTCCACTTCCACCCGAACCCGCGTAAACAAAAGTTCCTGCAAGGTAAGCATTGGTTGTACCAAGGTTTGCCGTGTAGCGTGGAAAACTGAAACCGGCACTGCTGTTTTCGCCATAGTAAGCTGTACTAAGGAAACTGATTTTTCCGCCATCGTTGTTTCCCTGCGGGTAAGTGATACCTGGTTGCTGGTTAACATTGCCGTTTAATTCTGCAGCATTGTAACCCTTTGCAACCACAACATATTCACCGGCAGGCAGCAGTACGGCTTGAATGTTCACGAGCCTGTAGTTACCGGAGTACTGGTCTCCATTACCGCTTATAATGGCTTCGAGACCGGGTACAATCGTGCGGCTCGTCTTATCGAAAATGGCCACCCGCACTCCACCATTTTGCGTTCCGGCGATCCCATTTCCCTGGTGATCAAAGGCACCCAGTTGCGTGATGGTAATACCACCTGGATTGTTCACCCGGAAGTCCAGGCCCAGTTCACCTCCAAAGTTTTGGTTACCCATATTGGAGCCTGCGATATATGCCTGGCGGGCAGGTCCGGCGTTTCCACCCTGCCCTACATTAGAACAGTTGAAGGTAGAAGGGCTTATGGTAATTTGTGCATTGTTGATCGCACAATTATCGGTAACACTTTGTATTACATCTGCCGCAGCAATGGTCACTTGCCCGCTTTGATCCAGGTAAACGGTGGCATTTTTGGGTACGATTACAGGAGCCACAACATCATTCAGACCGCATCCTGCCGGGCCGCTGCATGAGCCTGGCACAGGTTGAAAACCCGGCTGCCCCGGATCATTGTCATTGCCGGTAGTTACAAATGGAGTAAAGTTAACCGGGCCGTTCATCCTGGCAGACACGGCGGAAATATCAGCTGATCCGTTCCAATTGCAGCTTGCATTTAAGGTGCCTGTTCCCCCGTGATAAATAGCTTTATTTGCATTTGACAAGTCGAAAGCGTTATTGTTAACCTGGATGTTTTTACCCGAAAGGTTCTCATTGTTCAATACAGCAAATCCGTTGTATGATGTTTTAACCAGGTTATTGGTCACGGAAACGGTTCCGCTAAATGCTGATCCATGGATTTTAATACCGCCTGCATCTGCAACCTTATCGGTGTTGGTGTTTTCAATGGTATTCTGGCTTACAAGGGCATTTGCCATTCCGCCGGCAAGCAGTATACCGGTATGCCTGGTATTGGAAATGGTGTTGCGCAATACTTCGGCATAAAGCAGGTTATCCAGCAGGATACCACCAAAGTTGGTTCCCGAAATCACGTTATCGGTGATTGAAGCAATCACGGTAGGTCCGTGCTGGGGCGCCGGCGGGGGTTCATTAAAATCATGAAGCCTGATGGCACTGGTAAAGGGTTCGGCGAACATATTCTCAAACAGGTTATCCCTGATGCTCACATTTTTCCACCTGGTTAATGTTCCGGCAAACAGGTTAATTCCATTACTTACCCGGTTCTTTTCAAAAACAACCGTGATATCCTGGAGGGGATTGCGATGCACATTACCATCGGTCAGTGGATAACCGTTCACCAGCGTAAAGCCTTTAATCTCAACTGAAGTACCAGGTGTGTGTACATCGAAAACAGTGGGACCGGCAATCAAGGGTGTTTTCACCGCACTGATAATTGCCTCGGGTTGACGCGTACCAGAACCATTGGGTGAATGCAGGTAATTTGGCCCGAGTATCTTTAACGACTTGGTTACATTTACATATTCAGCATAGCTTCCGGCAAGCACTAATACGGTATCTCCACTTTTTACACCCGAAAAATCATTTGCGTATTGAATCGTGCTCCATGCTGTCGCAGGCGACTTTCCGTCATTTGCGTTATTTCCAGTGGTCGAAACATACCAACGTTGATTGCTGATTGAAACAGCTAGGATGGAAACCAATTTTGATGCGGGTGCGCTGTTGGCAGTACCATCGTTCACCACGAAACTAATGGTGCGGTCACCGGTAGTCGGTGAAATAGCGCTATTGCTGTAGGTTACCGCACGCAGCGCCTGTTGCCATTGCTGGATTGTTGCTGTCTGACCGGCAGAAATGAGGGTGAGTACACCGGTAGAAGGGTCGTAAACCCCGGTAATGTTCCCCGTGTTTGCATTCGGGTTAAAACCAAGCAGGTCTTCACCCGCGCGAAAATTGTTCGAGACAGATACCGATGCTCCGGCAAGGGTTGTATGATCAAGATCTGTTACAGAAATCAATGTGTCGACAATTACCGGCACAGCGGGCACATTAACCACCTTTGAAAATGCAGTCGTTCCGGGAGAGGTTATTACCATCGGATCGTCGTTGACCGGCACGGCAATTATCGGCCTCAGTGGACCGAAAATCGTGAAGTTTGAATTATCCAGGGCGACCACCTGTACGAAGGCGGTAGTTCCCAAAGGGTTATTGGAGTTATTATAAAACATTATCGCCCTTAGAGCGGCCTGCCATTGTGCAAGTGTGGCGGTTGCGCCGGGTGATGTTAATTGTAAAGGGGGCCCGGTTGTGTTTGCAACAATGTTCCCCATAGTAGCAGGATCACTCACAAACAATAAGGAGTCGTTCCTGTCGCGGGAGGTAAGGTGAACCACTGCAAGCGTCAACGTGCTGTTACCATCAGGATCAGTTAGTGTATAAGCAGGATCCACAGGAACCGGAGGTTGAATTACATTGTTCCCTTCATTGAAGATCAATGGCGCCGGCGTACCCGTTAATGTCGGAGGTGCATTGAATGGCAAAACCGCAACCTGCTTGTGGGCCGGGCTGCTTTCCCCGGTTCCATCGTTTACCACAAAAGTTACCATCCGGGTAGCAGTGTTCCTGTTATTGAAAGCTGTTGAAAAATAAACCCTTCTGAGCGCATCCTGCCATTGGGCAACTGTTGCGGGCGCACCCGACGTGGTCATATTCAGCGTGCCGGTTGCGGCATCAAATACCGCTGTAATGCTCCCAGACACCCCGCCATGAAGAAAGCTTAACCGGTCATCTGCAGCCACATAGTTGCCGGTGATCTGAACAGTGGCAGAGACCAGCGTTGATTGGTCAGCATCAACAACAGTAATTGCGGTGTCGACCGGTACTGAACCAACCGAAAAAGTAGATGAACCCGGAGAGGTTGTAATTATGGGGAGGGTGTTCGTGGTTCTTGTGGTTTCGCCTGCAAGAAACGAAGGAGTAGTTAATTGTGCATGGGTGACGGAGATAAGTACGATCAACGCCAGCAATAAGGTAAAGAATTTAAAAGTTTGGGGTAGATTTTTAATGCATGTAGATGTTTTTTTCATGGTGGTTTTTTTATGAATGGCAGGGTTTGCACCTGCCATAAGGGTACGGTTAGGGAATGTATTCCAGGTCAGGCAAACGCCAGATTGGAAACCGGATAGCGCATATGGTGAACAACATTGATAGTGCTGCACAAATTCATAGTTGAAGCATTTACATTTAGGTCAATAGGGCAGTGCGCAGTTTGCATATCCTTCCTTGAAAAAGCAGCTCCGGGCATAAACAATAAAACCGAACGAAACAGCGTGAGGATAAGGGATCCTAAAATTAAGAAGGCGATAGTAATCAGTCCTATACCACGAAATTCGCTGACAGCGCACTTAGGGTAATTTCCAGTTTGTCGAAATTCAACTCTCCATAGCAACGATAATGCCATGAAAACGTTAATTGCAAAGAATGAAGAATTAAATATTTGCCATTGATCGGCAGTTTTAATTTTCGTCAACAGACTCAAACAAACAAATCCATCAGCATCTGCAAAAGCGTTATAAAGCATGACAAGTATCGTCGACAATTCGGTATAAATAGGTTCAGGTGACTCAATAGTAATCCATTGTAATCGCCATATATTTTTAGACAGCCAGGTTATCGCATATAGTAAAATGTTTTATAGATTGATAAAACAAAATATAACCGGGCGATTGGCTTTAATTAATTTTCTAAACCTCCAGTCGCGCCCGCTATCAAAGAAAAGTTGATATAAACCAAAACTTTATACAGATGGTTAGCAGTAATTATGCACTAACGAAGTTCAGCCGTCTGCAATACTACAAAACCAGGATCAATTATGCTTGGCCACCAGTAGCGTAATACCATGCCTTAAAGATGTGAGAAGCCTGTTTTCCGTTGCTTAAGCTATATAGATTATTGGACTACCAAATCCCATGGATATTTTATTCAATGGTTTCCGGAAATTTGGCACCAGCACGTTGGTTCATGGATGTACATTGAAGCTGACTAGTCAATGATCGATTTTGTTGATTGAGTTTGTCGCCTAACGTATAAATACCAACCTTGAATTGTAGTCTGTATGCAGCGCAATAAGCTCCCCTACTCACTTTTGTAAACCATTTCGCTCGAAAGTTGCTGATTACCAGTAATGGTCTAAACAAACAGCTATGATTTTAAAACCGGGCTAATTCATGTATTCCGAATCATCGTCGTTTAATTAAGGACTTTATCATCCAAACGAGAATTAAATACGCTGAACATTCCGCGATACACCTTAACGAAATTTACCAGAGCAAGCATCGATAATTTCGACCGTCAAACAAAAGAATTCTGAAGTAAACGACATTATGATCGAAAAGAATACCACCCCTGATGAAAACCCGCAAACACGCATTTTCGCGAATGTACCCGGCAATCTAATTTATTAATCAAAGCAATATTGAACAATCAGGCAGAAAGATCGACCCAGGGATATCCCACGCTTAAAACATAATTCCAAGCTTAAATTCAATTCACAACAAATCGCTTAACGCTTTATCAAAAATAGCCGTAATCGCATCCTCTTTTATAAACCTAATTAAACAACCGGCTGCGATCATATTGATCAAACTTTAACTCAGCGATGGATAGTTATCGTAAATACACCAGCTTCCAGGCGCTGAACATTACGCGTATTTTTACTGGCGAAAAACAAAATCACGCTACATTAATTGCGTGTTTAAACATCAAAACTATAGCCGGTGCTAAATATCGTTTTTTAAACTTCCCGGGATTTTTCTTCCCGCAGTTATGTGGTAAATACTAGCCCGGATTGCTATACAATATACTTAATGTTTGTGCAGCAGCCAAGATTAATCAACGACCGTTTTAAGGGACCGTTCGCGCACTAGAATAAACTTTGCCCCTTGCTGTAATTACATCGCAACGCTGGTTTAAGGTGCTTGTATGCCGTAAAATTACCAGCCACATTGGCACCGTAATATGACATTTACGGTGCAGGTGGGTACGGCCGGAAATCATTCCGCGGCGGTTAATATCCGTATTTCAGCGTTTCTACTTTCCAGGATATCAGGGAAAATATCCGGCGGGTCGTTAGAACCCTTGGGCGGCCAGGACCCACCAATGCTTCATTTTGATCCCGGGTGAGTTCACAGTATCTGTCCCCAGTGGTGATAATTGTAAGCCAGGCCTGAAACGGCATTTACTTTGTCTGTTTCAACCTTGAAATTGACATTGCCAACACCAGTTTTCAAGCAATTGCAGGGGATCCACCTTACGAATGATTGACCTGAAAAGTAGTGGGCAATCTATTATTTTTGCCGCTATGGCAAAGAACAGCCCCGAAACTCCCTTAATGCAACAGCATAACGCCATCAAAAAGCGATATCCTGACGCAATCTTGCTGTTTAGGGTGGGAGATTTTTATGAAACCTTTGGTGAAGACGCTATCATTACCAGCAGGGTTCTGGGCATTACCTTAACAAAAAGAAATAACGGTGCGGCATTTAGCAGTGAACTGGCCGGGTTTCCCCATCATGCGCTCGACACCTACCTCCACAAGCTGGTTAAGGCTGGTTACCGGGTGGCCATTTGCGACCAGCTCGAAGATCCAAAACTGGCGAAAGGTATCGTAAAAAGGGGTGTTACTGAGATGGTTACGCCGGGAATTGCTACCGGCGACAAAATGCTTGAGCATAACAGCAACAACTTTCTCGCGGCAATACATTTTACCAACGACAATGCGGGGATTGCCTTGCTCGATATCAGCACAGGCGAGCTGTTCGCAAGTGAGGGCGACCTGGAGTATATCGATAAATTGCTTCAAAGTCTTAAACCGGCAGAGGTTATCTTTCAACGCAATTACCAGAAGCACTTCAAAGAAACGTTTGGAAACAAATTTTATACTTATACCATCGATGCCTGGGTTTTCGATGAAACCTACGCAAACGAAAGTTTGCTGAAACACTTTCAAACGCATTCACTTAAAGGTTTTGGCGTTGAAGCAATGCCACTGGCAATAATTGCCTCCGGTGCGATATTTCATTACCTAAAAGATACCGAACACCCCAATCTTCACCATATTACGTCCATTCAGCGGCTTGAGAAAGATGATTACCTGTGGATGGATCGCTTCACCATTCGCAACCTTGAATTGCTTGGCAGCGGAATCGAAAATGGTCAGAGTTTGCTTAGGGTTCTTGACAATACATCGAGCCCAATGGGAGCCCGGCTGCTCAAAAGATGGATCGTATTGCCCCTCAAAGACATCGGAAAAATCAATGAACGGCTTGACCTGGTGACCTTTCTCATTAAAGAAACCGACCTGCGCCTTAAAATCATACAGCACATTAAACAGGCAGGGGATGTAGAAAGGCTTGTAAGTAAGATCCCGCTTAAGAAAATTAACCCACGCGAGGTTTTGCAAATTGCCCGTGGCCTGCAACAGGTCGATTCCATCCGGCAATCTGCGCTGCACGCCTCGAACGATTACCTGAAGCGGCTTGCAGACGCACTTAACCCCTGCCAATACATTCTTGATAAAATATTACGGGAAGTCGTGGAAACCCCACCGGTACAGGTTGCCAAAGGCGGGGTTATCCGTACTGGTGTACATTCTGAGTTGGATGAACTCCGTGCAATAGCAAGCTCCGGTAAAGACTTCCTGGTGCAGCTGCAGCAGAAAGAATGCGAGCAAACGGGAATCTCTTCACTTAAGGTTGGCTTCAATAATGTATTTGGCTATTACCTGGAGGTTACCAACCTGCATAAGTCGAAGGTGCCCGACACCTGGATGCGAAAACAAACCCTAGCCAACTGCGAACGTTATATTACCACTGAATTAAAATCCTACGAAGAAAAGATCGTTGGCGCCGAAGACAAAATCCTGGCGATTGAACAGGAGCTTTACGAAAAGCTGCTGCTTGAACTCCAGGATTATATTGCACCCATGCAGGTAAACGGCAATGTACTGGCCATGCTGGACTGCCTCTGCTGCTTCGCCGAAAACGCGCTGCATTTCAATTACAAAAAACCAACCCTTCATAATGGCCTCGATTTCGACATCAAAGAAAGCCGGCACCCGGTAATCGAACGCAACCTGCCGCCTGGTGACGCCTATGTGTCCAATGACATTTCACTTGATCCGGTCAACCAGCAGGTAATCATTTTGACCGGCCCAAACATGAGTGGAAAAAGTGCATTACTGAGGCAAACCGCCTTAATCACTTTGATGGCACATATGGGTAGTTTTGTTCCGGCTTCATCGGCAACCATACCTCTTACGGATAAGATATTTACAAGGGTGGGTGCAAGCGACAACCTGAGTGGTGGAGAGAGCACCTTTATGGTTGAGATGAATGAAACCGCGAGTATTGTAAACAACCTGACACCGCGTAGCCTGATCCTGCTGGACGAAATCGGTCGTGGTACAAGTACCTACGATGGTATCAGCATCGCCTGGAGCATTGTTGAATACCTGCATGGCTCGCCACATACCCCAAAAACGCTTTTCGCGACCCACTACCACGAACTAAATGAGCTTGAAAATAAACTCCCCCGTGTAAAAAATTACCACGTCACCAACAAGGAGGTAGGCAACAAGATTATCTTTCTTCGCAAGCTTGCACCTGGTGGCAGCACACATAGTTTTGGTATTCATGTAGCAAGAATGGCTGGAATGCCCCCAAAGTTAATTGAGCGCGCAAACGAAGTGCTGCAACAACTCGAAAGTAAACACGTGGAAATGGAAGAAAGCGGCACAACGCTAGCCGGCAACGTAAAAAAGCTTTCGGCACCAAAGTTACAATTGAGCATCTTCGATATGCATAGCGAAACCTTTGACGAAATCAGGACGATGCTGGGTGATATCGACATTAATCGCCTTACTCCGGTTGAAGCGCTCATGAAGCTAAATGAGATCAAAAACAAGATCAAATAACCGCCTGCTGGATGAATTTATGGGGGCATGTGGAGCCCCCAATTCGAGTCAAGTAACTGGTGCTATGGCTTGTTCACAGTCTCTCCCTTAATTATGCACGAACACTTCAGTAAACAACATTGCAGCCGGAGATCTCCTTTGATCTTAAACTTTAGCATGAGAAATAAATGAGTACACCAGGTTTGATCTTCGACCGCTGAACGGTTATATTTGGTAATGAGATGCTTTTTAATATTTGCCCTTCTTTTTACCGCAGCCTGGTGCCAGGGCGCCCGACTTGAATCGTCCGTAGGGTGCTCCGATCTTGCGCAAATCAGCAGCCCGGCATACAATCCTGATTTTCCACTATCGGGCCCCCGGGCCGAAGTTACCGGCGCGATCTCGGCCAGGAAATTAACACTTCGCGAAAAGATCGGCTATTGGTTCATCAGCCGCAAATTCAGGAAGGCTTCGCCCGATAAGATTAGTGCTGAACGGGGAAATACAAATGCGATCCTTGGATTTGTTTTTGCGTGTTGTGGGCTCTTTATAACACCACTATTTGCTATCCCGGGGCTAATCTTGTCGGGTAAGGCCATAAAACTTGAAAAGACCTTTCCAGGAACCATCACCAAAAGCAATCACAGCCTGGCTAAGGCCGGCGAGATTATGAGCTATATTATGCTAGGGCTATTGGCCGTAGGATTGATCATCATTTCGGCTTATTTCCTAATCATGGCAAACAGGTGATCAACTGTTTTCTTCCCAGACTTTTACCAGGTTTACCAACATTTCTACTGCTTTTTCCATGTCTTTTACCCCCACCCATTCCAGTTTGCTATGAATCGCCTGCATTCCGGTAAAAAGATTTGGACAGGGCAATCCAATAAAGCTTAGCCGGCTACCATCAGTTCCGCCCCTGATACTTTCCTTCCGCACTTTCAGGCCGCTACGTTTATACGCCTGTTCTGCATAGGCGGTAACCTGGGGGTGAAGGTCAAGCACCTCCTTCATATTGCGATATTGTTCCTGGAGTTTAAACTCCATTTTCGCTTTTGGGTGCTTCAATAAAACTTTCTCGGCTATTTCCTGCAGGCGTTCTGCATTAGATGCCAGTCCTTCACGGGTAAAGTCCCGCACGATAAACTCCAGGGTTGCTTTTTCGGCGATTCCCTCTATACGCACGGGGTGAACAAATCCTTCCCGTTTTCCCGTTGTTTCCGGACTAAACCCCTTTTTCGGAAGAGCAGCCAGCATTTCACCCGCAATCTTTAGCGCGTTAACCAGTTTACCTTTTGCATAGCCCGGGTGAGCAATAACGCCGTGGATGGTAATAATCGCCGCGTCGGCGCTAAACGTTTCGTCTTCGAGCATCCCGGCTTCTCCCCCGTCTAATGTATAGCCGTAATCAGCGCCAAGTTTTTTGATATCGACCTTTGCGGTTCCTCTTCCAACTTCTTCGTCGGGTGTAAACAATATTTTGATGGTGCCGTGTTTAACTTCCGGGTGATTCACCAGGTAGTTTGCCATGTCCATGATTTCAGCAACACCGCTTTTATCATCAGCACCCAACAGGGTACTTCCGCTTGCAGTGATAATCCCATGCCCGATATGCTTTTTCAAGTAGGGGTAATCTTTGGTGCTTAGCACCTGTGTATGATCGTCGGGCATTACAATATCGCTGCCGTCGTATTGGGTGTGCAACAATGGCTTTACGTGGGTTCCGCTGCAATCAGGCGCAGTATCCACATGACTGCAAAAACAGATTACCGGCACCTGCTTTTGGGTGTTTGCAGGGATGGTAGCGTATACGTATCCATATTCATCCATGTGTGCGTCGGTGAGACCGAGTGCCTGCAGCTCATTGGCAAGCATAAGCGAGAGCTCCTTTTGCTTACCGGTAGTGGGCTGCAAATTGCTTTGCGGATCGGATTGCGTATCAACCTGCACGTACCTTAGAAAGCGATCTACGACGGTAAATTCGTAATCTGTAAACATCTTTTGAATTTTGAGCAAGTTAACAGAATTTGCAAAGGCCAGGGTAGCAATTAACCCTGTTAACGCACAAAATAAAGCTGCGCAATGCGTTGCCGATGAACGGAATGCGACGCAACAAAAGCTAAATAGAATTCATCGGCCGGTACCAAAAAAACATTATTCTTATGGCGAACCATTCGGGACCGCTTATTAAACAAGGTTGGATCAGGGCACTCCTGTTTATTATAGGGCTTTTTACAACGATGTTCTTCCTGGAACCTTTGTCGAGACTTTTGCTTGCACAACTGGCGGGCGGCGCCGAGCCCTCTATTAATGATCCGGCGAACTTCCTGGTTATGTATGCGATTACAGGCATCGCGATGTTGCTGATTACCTTTGGTTACCGCCGCATCGTTGACCGGGCAACCTTTGTATCCCTGGGTTTTGCCTGGAAGGGATTTACAAATGAAGCCTGGCTGGGCTTTTTTACCGGTCCGGCCATACTTGGGATTGGCTCGATTATACTGGTACTGGCAGGGTACATTGGCTACTCCGCAGTGGAATGGTCGGCACCTTCATTCGTGATTGCAATTGCCGCAATGATATTGGTTGCTTTTGTAGAAGAGACGATTTTCCGGGGATACGTGCTGAACAACCTGATGTCATCGTGTAATAAGTGGGTTGCCCTTGCAATCTCTGCACTTTTGTTTGGGCTTGTACATGGGGTAAATCCGGGGGTAAGTTTGCTTGCGGTAACGAACATTTTTATCGCAGGCGTATTCCTGGGCATCAATTACATTTATACCCGTAACCTTTGGTTCAGCATCTTTTTCCATTTTTCATGGAATTTTTTCCAGGGTCCGGTTTTTGGCTACCAGGTTAGCGGCCTGCAACTTCCCGCAATTTTTCAACAGTCGCAAACGGGGCCGGAATGGTTTACGGGTGGATCGTTTGGCTTTGAGGGTTCCTTGCTCTGTGCTTTGTTACTGATTGTATTCTTGCTGCTCTACAACCGGCTTTTTGCAAAACAATATGGCGCTATTGACCCTGTTGCACTGCCGGCGGCAAACAAAAAAGCCCCGGCTGGTGCCGGGGCCGCGATTGTTTAAAACTGCATTATGGGGTAATGATCAATGAGGGCGTTCCTTTGATGTCGACCAGTTCAAGATCGAATACAAGGTCCTCACCTGATAAAGGATGATTTGCATCAAGCACCACCGTTTCTTCCCTAACTTCTGCAATGACAACCGGGAAGTTTCTACCCTGGCCATCACTCATATTCAGTTGCATACCTACTTCTGGTTTCATCTCTGCAGGAAAGCGATCAATGGGGAATTCCATAAAGAGATCGTCCTGCTTTGCGCCATACGCTTCATCAACAGGAATGTGAATGGTTTTTTTATCACCTACTGCCATGCCGGTAACACCGTTATCAAATCCGGCGATTACGGCTCCGCTCCCTACCTCGAATTCAAGCGGTTCGCGGCCTTCACTGCTGTCGAAGGTGGTTCCGTCGGTAAGTTTACCATGATAGTGCACCTTTACAGTATCACCGTTTTTTACTTGTTGCATATGCTTGTTTTTAATTGTTCTTTCAATCGGTGTTGCGTACTATCGCTACTCCGCTAGCTCCCTGCAGGTTGAAGCACAGGTATCTACACCCATGCAGGAAAGTGCCAAAACTACGGGTAAACCCCGGTAATTTGTCCTACTCCAAAGTTGAGCATCTGCGATCAATGGCCAGGGATCAACCATAGCCAGATTATCCGCAGCATCAATGCTCCGCACTCATCAGCTCAATGCCGGAATTCTGATGAAGATTAAACTACAAAAAATGTTCCCTGAAGAAAGAGCGAATGCAGATCATCTGCAGACCATACATCTAATGGCAAAGACATCTTCTTTTGCCGCACGGTAAAGAGTTGCCATATTTGCGGGGTAAACTACTTAGATCAACTGCGATCAGTCATAAATCCTGACATGAATTAAACTGAAACACTTAACTACGGTATGAACGGTTAAGTAAGCTGCAGAAATCTGTAATAGTTTGTTTCAACATGCGAGGGGCAAAGTTGACCAACTAAACAGTAACCCAAATTGTTATACTCGTTTAAAAAAGGGAAATTATGGATGCGACCAGACACCGGATTGTTTTTATGGGTACACCAGAATTTGCGGTCGCCTCCCTTGATGCGCTGCTCAAGGCAGGGTTTAATGTGGTTGCTGTGATTACTGCGCCGGACAAGCCTGCAGGCCGGGGAATGAAAACGACAGAAAGCGCGGTGAAGAAATACGCTGTTGAGCATAGGTTGAACATACTACAACCAGAGCGCCTGAAGAACGTGGAATTTCTTGACCAACTGCAACAACTTAAAGCTGACTTGCAGGTAGTTGTTGCATTCAGGATGCTGCCTGAAGCTGTTTGGAATATGCCACCCCTGGGCACAATAAATCTTCACGGTTCACTCCTGCCGCATTATCGCGGGGCTGCTCCAATCAATTGGGCGATTATTAATGGTGAACATGAAACTGGGGTAACAACCTTCAAACTCAAGCACGAAATCGACACTGGGAACATCCTGCTGCAGGAAACCATCCCGATCGGGCCGGATGATACTGCCGGCGAGCTTCATGATCACATGAAGGAAATTGGCGCCGCACTACTGGTGAAAACTGTTGCAGGAATCAGCACGGGCACGTTGGGGGAAACCCCTCAGTCAGCCAGGTTGTTCCAACCAGAGCACGCGCTCAAACATGCGCCAAAAATTTTCACCGAAACATGCCAGCTCATTTGGTCGTTATCGTGCAACCAACTGCATAATCATATTCGGGGACTCTCACCTTATCCCGGCGCGCTGACCCAACTGAACGGTAAAATGCTAAAGGTTTACCGGGCAAGCAAGGAACTTACCGTGCCCACACATTCGCCGGGAGCCGTACTAACCGATCATTCCTCCTACCTGAAGTTTGCCTGTGCAGATGGATACATAAACATACTGGAATTGCAGCTGGAGGGAAAAAAGCGAATGGCGGTGCAGGATTTTCTCAGGGGCTACCGGCTACAAGGATGACGCCTTGTTGTTGTTGGCAAACAGGGGTCCCATGTGTTTTGGCCGGCTTAATACCCTCTACTTGTTGCTTAACATTAGTCGCAGCGCAGTCATGATCGTGGCTGCTACGTAGGGCGAAATTGCCCCGGAACAACACCGCAAACCCCTTTTCCTGCCTACTCCGTTGTTTTCCTGCAATCAGTTTCAACGTTTATCTTTACAACCATTAAACCACTAACTAACATGCTGAAAATTGGGGTATTTGGCGTAGGTCACCTGGGGAAGTTTCATTTGAATAACTGGAAAGAAATCAGCGGTGTTAAGATCGTGGGTTTTTACGATCCGTATGACGAGATTGCTAAAGAAGTAGCCGAAAAATATGAACTTAAACGGTTTTTAGATGCGGATAAACTTATTGATGCTTGTGACGCCATTGATGTAATTGCACCGACAAACCATCATTTTGCATTATGCGAAAAAGCGATCCGGAAAGGTAAACACGTTTTTGTTGAAAAGCCGCTTGCCCACACGATTGAAGAAGGCAAGCTTTTGGTCAATATGGCCAAGGAAGCAAATATTAAGATGCAGGTAGGGCATGTAGAGCGGTTTAACCCGGCTTACCTCGCGATAAAGGGTATCCCGATCAATCCGATGTTTATCGAGGTTCATCGCCTTGCACAGTTTAATCCGCGCGGCACGGAAGTAAGCGTAATACTGGACCTGATGATCCACGACATCGATATTATCCTGAACATGGTTAAAAGCGATGTAAAAAACATTGTTGCAAACGGAGTGGCCGTGATGACTGAAACTGCGGACATCGCAAACGTAAGGATCGAGTTTAACAATGGTTGCGTGGCAAACCTTACCAGCAGCAGGATCAGCATGAAGAAAATGCGTAAAATGCGGCTCTTTCAAAAAGACTCCTACATTGGAATTGATTTTCTTGAGAAAAAAACGGAGATCACCAAATTGCTGCACGAGCCTGATAAAGATGCTTTTTCTTTCGACATAGAAACGCCGCAAGGAACAAAAACAATTGCCATCTCCAAGCCGGTGATCCCGGAGGTAAATGCCATTAAACTTGAACTAACCTCTTTTGTAAATTCAATTGTAGAAAATAAACCGACTGTGGTTAGTGAAATCGATGGCTTCCTGGCCATGGAAGTTGCGCATCAGATATTGGAGAAAATTTCCAACACAAATATCCTGGTGTAAGTACATTCATGAAATCCTTCAAACCCCTGCATATCGGCTGGTATGTATTCAGCGATGTACTCGCTGCTGCGATTTCATGGTGGTTACTTACATTAATCCGGAAGATTTTGCTGGAGGAGACTGGCACTACCCTGCTTCAGATATTAAGTACTGACCCAGCCTTTCATGTGACCGTTATTTTCATTCCCGTATTTTGGATTTTGTTTTATGCGCTTACGGGAACATACACCCAGTCACTTTACAAAAAGTCGCGGCTAAATGAGTTTACCAACACCTTTATCATTTCGCTGATTGGTTGCCTGATGATCTTTTTTGTGTTCATGCTAAACGATCATTCTAAAGACTACACTTACTACTACACCGTATTTTTCAGCTTTTTTGCGCTGCAGTTTACGCTCACCTTCCTGGGCAGGTCAGCCATACTCAATGTTACCAAGTCGCATATACTCCAGCGTAAGATAAAGTGGCCAACAATTATTGTGGGCAACAATGCCGGGTCGGTGCGTGTGGTAAACGAGATACAAAAAAACTTCAGTACGCTAGGCTACGAAATGGTGGGATACATTCCAACGGATTACGCCAACAAAAACGGGCTCAGTAAACTACTTAAGCCCGCAGGTGACCTGGACGCTCTTGAGACGGTAATCGACCAGCACAACATACGACTGGTGATTATTGCGCTTGATAAAAAGCAGGATCATATGACTGAGAGCATCGTTGACCGCCTGAGTGAAAAAGATGTTGAAATCAAGTTGGTCCCCAATGCGCTCGACATTCTTGCGGGTTCAGTAAAAACCAGCAATGTACTGGGGGCAATGCTCATTGAAATTCACAACGGCCTTATGCCGGAGTGGCAACTGAATGTAAAAAGGCTGATCGACGTACTTGCTTCTGTTTTTGGACTTGTTGTACTAAGCCCCTTGCTGATCCTTGCTATTGTTCGAACAAGGCTCTCCTCTCCGGGGCCCATCTTTTATTCACAGGAACGTATCGGATATAAAGGCAAACCCTTCGCCATATATAAGTTCCGCAGTATGATTGCTGATGCTGAAGCAAATGGCCCCGCATTGTCGAGCGATTACGACAACAGGGTCACAAACTGGGGTAGGTTTATGCGAAAGTGGAGGATCGATGAATTGCCACAATTGGTCAACATCTTGAAAGGCGAATTAAGCCTGGTAGGCCCGCGCCCTGAACGCAAGTACTATATCGACCAGATCATGGCAATCAACCCCTATTACAAATACCTGCTTAAAGTTAAACCCGGGCTTACCTCGTGGGGAATGGTGCAGTTTGGTTATGCCTCGTCGGTAGAACAGATGATTGAGCGCATGAAATACGACCTTGTATATATCGAAAACATCTCGCTCCTGCTTGATTTTAAAATCATGATTCATACCTTAAGAATCATCTTCAGGGGTGTCGGCAAGTAAGGCTTTAAATTTGCCATATCTACCTAACTTCAAATAAAAATTTCCGCTCTTTTGAAACAAATACTCTGTGTCCTGTTAAGCTTTGGCTTCGTTTCAACCTACAGCCAGTCACAATACTGGCAACAGGAAGTCAACTACAATATTAAAGTCAGCCTGACCGATAGCAATCACAGCCTTGATGGATTTGCAAGAATTGAATACATAAATTACTCCCCGGACAGCCTTTCATTTATTTGGTTTCACCTATGGCCGAATGCCTACAAAAATGATAAAACTGCCTTTAGCGAACAATTACTAAAACTGGGCAGAAAAGACTTTTATTTCTCAAAGCCGGAGGATCGTGGATACATTAACCGGCTCCAGTTTAAAGCAGACGAAATTGCTGCCCGGGTAGAAGAAGACTCTGCCAATATCGATCTCATAAAATTGATTTTACCGCGTACCCTGCCCCCCGGTGCGAAAACGATCATTACGACTCCGTTTCATGTTAAACTACCTTTCAATTTTTCGCGTGGTGGTCATGTGGGGCAAGACTACCAGGTAACCCAGTGGTTTCCAAAACCTGCAGTATACGACAGGTATGGCTGGCATCCGATGCCCTATCTTGACCAGGGAGAGTTTTATAGCGAGTTTGGCAGTTATGATGTGGAGCTTACCGTGCCTTCGATTTACCAGGTTGCAGCCACCGGGGTACTCCAGGATACAGAAAAACTTAACGAGCTTAAAAGCAAGGGTAAGGTAAGTACAACCGATTCAACCACTACCTGGCGTTACAAGCAGGATAGCATTCATGATTTTGCATGGTTTGCAAGCAAAGATTTCTTAGCCAGTTACGACACGGTTATGCTATCATCAGGAAAAAAAATTGACGTTTTCTCCTATTATCACGATAAGGATAAAGCTAAATGGGGTAAAACGATTGATTATGCAAAACAGGGTATAAGGCATTATAGTAACTGGATCGGGGATTACCCCTATACGGTTGCAAAGGTTGTGCAGGGAAGCGAAAACGAGAACAGCGGCGGTATGGAATACCCGACCATAACATTAATTACCACTGAAGAAACGGGCCATGAACTTGACGCCACCATCGTGCATGAAATCGGCCACAACTGGTTTTATGGAGCGCTTGCAAGTAACGAACGCAACCACCCGTGGATGGACGAAGGCATGAACACCTATTATCAAAAGCGTTATGAACTTAGAAAATATAAAACGTATGGTTTCCTTCCAACAAGGGCGAAGGGACTTGCACGGAAAGCACCTGAAGACGAAGAAGAGCTGTTCTTAAAGCTGATTACAAAGTTAAACCAGGACCAACCCATTGAAACCCCATCTGCGAAGTTTACAAAAGTTAACTATGGTATCATCGCCTATCTTAAAGCAAGCCGCTGGATGGCGCTGCTGGAAAAACAAGTGGGTACGACCACGTTCGACAGTTGCATGAAACAATATTACCGCGAATGGAAGTTTAAACATCCCTACCCGGCTGACTTCAAAGCATCAATGGAGAAAAGCAGTGGCAAAAACCTTGACTCCGTATTTACCTTGTTACATAAAACGGGATCCGTTACAGGCAGCAACTACAATCGTGCTCCCCGGCTTACGGTACTTGGCAACCTTAATGCTACCGATAAATACAACTATGTTAGCCTGCTTCCTGCAGTTGGTTATAATGCTTACGACAAAGCGATGTTTGGGGCCATGTTGCACAATTACCAGCTTCCGCTTAACCGCTTACAGTTTTTCGCCGGTGCAATGTATGCAAGCGCCACTGATAAGCTAAACGGGTTTGGCAGGATTGGCTATAACACCTACAAGAAAAAGTATCACGTTGAAACCGCACTGAGTGCAATCAGCTACTCACAAAACAACTTTACCACCGAGTCGGCAACAAAACTAAATCTTAGGGTAAACCGGTTAGTACCATCCGTTAAGTTGACCCTCTTCGATAAGGATCCGCTGGAACAAAGAACATTTGCGATCCACTGGAAAACTTTTCTGATCAATGAGGATGCGCTTCAATTTCAAACCATCATAGAACCCGGCCCCCCTGCAGATACAAGCGATATAGTGACTACCGCAAAACAGCACCGGACAATTAACCGGCTTAGCTTAACCTATGCCGACCAACGCGCACTCTACCCTTACAGCTTAAACCTGGTGGCGGACCAGGGTAAAGACTTTATCAGGGCCGGTTTTACCGCTGAGTATTACTTCAATTATGCAAACAACAAAACGGGTTTAAGTGCCAGGTTATTCGCCGGTAGATTCTTTTACCTGAATGAGCAAACGTTCCAAAGCCAAAGTGCCACCGACCGTTATCACCTGAATATGACGGGTGCAAAAGGCTATGAAGATTATACCTACAGTGATTACTTTATCGGGCGAAATGAATTCGATGGCTGGATGAGCCAGCAGATTATGCAACGGGACGGTTTCTTTAAGGTTCGTACCGACCTGTTGGGCAGCAAAATTGGCAAAACCGATGACTGGTTAATGAGTTTAAACCTGGTAACCGACTTTCCGGAAAAGATAAATCCTTTAAGTATATTGCCGATTAAAATTCCGCTAAAAGTATTTGCAGATTTTGGTACCTACGCCGAGGCATGGCAACAAAACCCGGCGAGCGGTCGATTTTTGTATGATGCAGGTTTGCAGCTTTCGCTGTTGGGAAGCCTGGTGAATGTTTACCTGCCAATCCTATACAGCAAGGTTTATCAAAACTATTTTAAGTCAACGATCACCGAGAAGCGATTTCAAAAAAACATAGCTTTTTCAATCGATATTCAAAAGCTGCAGAAAAGTAAATTATTGCCCGGTTTGTCCCTGTAGCAGCAAACCGATCTTTCTGGTTGAGCTGCTGAGTCGAGGAGCAAAGAATTCCTACCTTAATCGTGTGGGTGCGCTAACCCTTTAGCCGGCTTACACCGGTGCGGCGCGTTTCTTCACCGCAATTAATCGCGACACTACTAAACAGCAGGCAGCAACTTAGGGTTGTAGGTTGCCGAACTTGTTTGTCCATTCCAGCATACCACCGGAAAGATTATGGGTATTGGTAAAACCCTGGTGCTCCAGCATCAAACATGCCATTTGGCTCCTGTTTCCGCTTCTGCAGTAACAAATCACTTCCTCGTTTTTCAGGTTTTCAATCTCCTCGATATCCATATCCTGGATCTTTCTAAGCCTGATGTGCCGGCCACCGATATGGAACTCACTGCGCTCGATATCCTCGCGAACGTCGATCAGGTTTAATTGTTCCCCGGCTTCGATACGGCTTTTTAATTGATCAACGGTGATGTTTTGCATCGTAAGTTTTTTAATTCGTTATTGAATGTCGTTTGCAGGCTCCTGCTGTTCAGGCCGGGCTGCTGCGCTATCTAACACCGGCTTTTCCTTACTTAAGTACAGGTCTATTGTTTGACCCGGCTTAATCCGGTTGTGTTGCTTTTGCCCCGCTTCTTCACCACTGTATACATTTGGATTCTGACGGTAAACAAAAGCATTTTCAGTATCGGTAACATCTAGGTCGGCAACGGGGATATAGTTCAAATTAACGTTGCGCAAGTAACTCTTTGCCTGTTCGTAAGTTTTGCCAACCAGGTTTGGCACCGGCATTTCTGAATCGCTTACGCCATTTCCAAGCACAAAACCGATTTCACTGCTCATATGGATTTTGGTGCCCGCTTTTATGGGCTCACCTTTATAGAGCTGTTCAAGTACCGCGTTTTTAGCAATATCGGGGCGGAAAGTCGTATCACCCATCCGAAGTCCCAGGTTTTCGAGATACATCTGCGCATTGCGTATTGAAAAGCCGATCAGGTTTGGCATTTCTACCAACGGCGGCTCCGAACGGTTAATGGTAAGGTAAATCGTGCGGTTTACTTTCACCGACGACTCTGCTTCGGGGCTTTGTTTTACAACTGCAGACGGAGCAATCGAGTCGATATAAACCGAGTCCTGTATCTCAACTTCAAAACCCTTTTGGTTCAATATGGATGTTGCTTCAGTAAGGGTTTTACCAAGGATCGATGGAACCCGCTCGTATTTACCATGTTTGGTAATAAAGTCAAGCGACCCCAGAAACAACATAATGAGAATAGCCGTTAGCAAGATCACCGCGAGAATATTCACCCATAACGGCTTGTGTGTAAGAAATTTGAACACGTTTGGATCTTTAAATAAAAATAATTAATAATTAAAACACTCCTCGATAAGCGCCGTATAAAAATCCTTCAGGTTCCACCCCATGGCTCTAACCTGCTGTGGTACAATACTGGCCTCGCTTTGGCCGGGAACAGTGTTCACTTCCAGCATATAAGGCTGGCCGTCTTGCTCGTTATAAATAAAATCAATGCGTACGATCCCCCGACAATTCAATAGGGAGTAGATCTTGCTGGCGGCTTCCTGTACTTTCTTCACAACATCATCAGGCGCCTGTGCGGGTGTAACCTCTTCACTCATCCCGGCCACATACTTTGCCTCATAGTCGAAAAAGTCTTTTTTGCTGATCACTTCGGTAATCGGCAAAGTCACAATCTTGCCGCCAGATCGAAACACGCCTATTGTAAATTCACGACCAGCGATAAATTCTTCAACCAATACCTGGTCATCCTCTTTAAATGCTTTCGCAATTGCTGCTTCCAAACCGGCGGGTTCTGTAACTTTCGACATCCCGATACTTGAACCACCATTATTGGGCTTTACAAAAACCGGGAACTTCAAACTGCCAGGCTCTTCAGCTCCGGTGGCTGTTTTCTTCAGCAACAAAACCGAACGTGCAACCGATATTCCACCAAATGCAGCCACTGCCACGGTGTAGCGTTTATTAAAAGTCAGGGCAGAGGTTGAAGCATCGCAACTGGTATACGGAATTTTAAGCAGGTCGAAATAGCCCTGCAGCTTGCCGTCTTCACCAGGAGTACCGTGAATACCGATCAGGACAGCATCAAACGTAATTTTGTTATCGTTTACTGTAATTGAAAAGTCGTTCCTGTCTACCGGGATATCCTCTCCGTCCTCATTTTCATACCACCAACCCGATGGATGAATGTCAATCTTGAAGACGTCGAATTTGTCTCTGTCAAGATTGTTTTCAATGGTAATTGCACTCTTGTAAGAGATCACCGCTTCACCACTATAACCACCTGTTACAAAGGCAATGGTTCTTTTGCTCATGCTGTTTTTTTACTGCGGCAAAGAAAGGAAAAAATAAATATAGCGGGTAGATGTATATGGGTGACCCATAGCCCCAATGCCGCCCGGACATGAAAAAGGTGAAGAAACAGTATCCTTCACCTCTATATTCCGGGAAATATCACCCGGCTGTATGAATGTCGCCGTTCATGGCAACAAGTATGGACCTGGTAAGCGGCTCGTTTCGCCGACGTTTTTTTTGGCCCGGCTTTAGTGGTTCTATTAAGCATCCTTGCGTCGCACTCTTGTACTGCAACTCATTACGGGGCGTGGTTTACAAATCCTGAATTAAACCGCTGACTTAACGCTTTCAAAATTAGCCTGTTTTGAAAATCGCCGCAAGCTTTTAGAAGCGAAAAGTTTTGCACATTTCCAACGTATCATTGGCCTTTTCAGGTAGTTGTTCCTGGCAAAGACACGCCATGGCAAGCATTATAACCTGGCCCTGCCAGCATCCCAATCAATAAGAGATGCCGACGGTCCTGCTGCACTAAATGTGCATTTTCTCTTTTTTCTCTAACAGTTCTTCTACGGTCTCACGGTACATCTCATCGGGTACACAGCAATCAACCGGGCATACGGCCGCACACTGGGGTTCTTCATGAAAGCCCTGGCATTCGGTGCATTTATTTGGAGTAATGTAGTAGGTGTCAACAGCTATCGGCTCCATACGTTGGCTGGCCTCTACAACTGTACCATCCAACAATACAAATGTGCCTTTAACCGCAGTACCATCTGCCATTGCCCATTCAACTCCTCCCTCATAGATCGCATTGTTTGGACATTCCGGTTCACAAGCACCGCAGTTTATACATTCATCAGTTATTTTAATAGCCATGTTAATCGGTTTATATGCTTTTTATCGTTGTAAGTTTGTATAGCAAAAATAAGGGTGACAAATGATTTTACAAGAACGAATTGACTTGTTGGTGAGACTTGGTGAATACCTTTCGGAAAACGATGAAAGTTGGGTGCGGACAAAGGCAAAAGCATACAGTAAAAATCCCTGGTTTATACCTGAATTTATAGATCACGCTGCAGCCAATATCAAAGAGCAATTTCTGCAACGAGCCCAACTTGAACATTGGGCAACCTCCTACGGTTTAAACGCGCAGGTTGTTCCTCCTAAAAGGGTCGGGCTGGTGATGGCGGGTAACATACCGATGGTTGGTTTCCACGACATGCTTTGTATATTTATTACCGGGCATGAACAGCTTATAAAACTGTCTTCAAAAGATGAGGTACTCATCCCTTTTTTGTTGAACAAGCTTAACGAGTTTGACCCGGCTGTAAGCAACTACATCAACGTTTCAGAAAAACTAAATGGCTGCGAAGTGTATATTGCTACCGGGGGCAATAATACCGGCCGCTACTTCGAATATTATTTCGGCAAATACCCCAACATCATCCGTAAGAACCGCACAAGCGTAGCTGTTCTAACAGGTGAGGAGTCAGTTGAACAACTGGAAGCCCTCGCTGACGATATACAGCTCTATTTCGGGCTGGGCTGCAGGAATGTGACCAAGCTATACGTGCCCGACCATTACAACTTCGAACCCTTACTGCAGGCTTTAAGGAAGTACGATCATTTTATGGAGTTCCATAAATACCGCCATAACTATGACTACCAGCTTGCCTTACTGATGATGGGTAACAAGTTTTACATGACAAACGACTCAATATTATTTTCGGAAAACAAATCCCTCTTCTCAGCTGTTAGCCAGGTACACTTTGAATATTACAGCGACAAAAATGCATTAACAACGTCATTGGGCTCAAACACCGATTTGCAATGTATCATAGGGAACGATTTTGTACCTTTTGGACATGGGCAGAAACCTCGACTTGCCGATTATGCAGACGGGGTTGATACGATGAAATTCTTGCTCAGTTTGGATCCCGAGATGGCAGGAAAGGCCTGATTGATGTTCCGACGAAAAGGCGTATAGTTGATGCGTAAACATTTGAAAGCGACATTTTTGCTATCCTTCGCCGCAAATACGACAGTCTTCGTCAAACATTTGTTAATTGGGCAAGGGCTTATTTGCTTAAATCAGGGTCATTCGTTTATTTGCTTTAGCAGGCATGTATTTTGAGAAAATAACATTAAACCAACTTGAACATGAAATTCAGAAACATCTTATTGGTAGTGCTGTTGAGCTCCACCACAGCGCTGTTGAGTGTTTGGGGTTACAATAAATACGACTCATACCAACAAGCCGGAACACAGGAACCTGGTAAACTGCCTGTGAACTATGCCAAATTCTTTGATAAAGATCTTGCACCGGCCGGGGCCATCGACTTTACTGCTGCTTCCATGTCAGCTACTCCTGCAGTGGTACATATTAAAACAAAAACCAAGGCCCGGCAGGTATCAAATAACCTTCCCCGCGGCAGGAACCCGTTTTCAGATTTATTTGGCGATGGCTTTGAAGACTTGTTCGACTCACCACGTTCACGTACTATTCCGGAGCAACGTGCAAGCGGTAGCGGTGTCTTCATTAGCAACGATGGGTATATTGTTACCAACAACCACGTAATTGACGGGGCTGATGACATTAATGTCACCCTTCCAAATCGTCGTTCCTATAAAGCTACTCTTGTAGGTACAGATCCCAGTACCGACATTGCCGTATTAAAGGTGGAAGGAAAGAACTTTCCTTATATCGTTTATGGTAATAGCGACGAAGTAAAGCTTGGCCAGTGGGTTCTTGCAGTAGGTTATCCACTTACCCTTGATGTAACAGTTACAGCTGGTATCATCAGTGCTAAGGCCAGGTCAATCGGTATCAACAGCAGGCAGAGTGAGTCTCCCATTGAGAGCTTCCTTCAAACTGATGCGGCAGTTAACCCCGGAAACAGCGGAGGTGCCCTGATAGATACAGAAGGCCAGCTGGTCGGCATTAACTCAGCCATTGCTTCTCCTACCGGAAGCTATGCCGGTTATTCTTACGCTATCCCTGTAAACATTGTTAAAAAGATAGTTAACGACCTGATCAAATTTGGCACTGCACAACGCGCTTACCTTGGAATTCAATATGCACCGGATAATATTCCCGAAGAGCGGAAGAAAGAAATGGGTATTAAAGAGGGAGATGGTGTATATGTAACAGAAGTTCCTGCAGGTGGTGCAGCGGCAGCTGGTGGCATCAAGAAAGGAGATTTTGTTACCAAGATCAATGGAATTGCAGTAACCACCGGCCCTGAAATGGTTGAGCAGGTTACCCGCTATAAGCCCGGTGATAAAGTAACCATCACTTACGTTCGTGAAGGTAAAGAGAACACAACTACCCTCACACTGAAGAATAAGGTTGGGAATACCGATGTTGTAAAATCACAAACCATCATCGATAAGCTCGGGGCTGAACTCGTAACCCTGGAAAAACAAAAAGCGGCAGCTTACGATATTCCTGGTGGTGTAGTTGTAAAAAAGGTTGGATCGGGTGCTTTTAAAAACACACGTATCCAGGATGGATTTGTAATCACCATGGTAAACGGAAAAGAGATTACCAGCGTAGAGCAGTTAAAACAGGCACTTGACGCAAACAAGGGTACTACTGTTAAACTCGAGGGCATTTACCCCGGCTACGAAAGCAGCTATGGCTATCCTTTGAATCTATCAGGTCTCGACTAATTTGAAAACTTCAAGTATAAAATAAAAACCCGGATGAAAGTCCGGGTTTTTGTTTTATAGCACTTTCAGAAAGCTTCCGGGCAAAGAACGTAGCATTAAGATGAGCAGCACCGCCTTATTTGTAGTATACCAGGTAATCCCATGCCTGTAATTCAAAGCTTACATTTTCGTCGAAGTAATAGGGTATGCCTGAAAATGCGCCGGTGTACGTGCCCGATAACGACGCCTCGGGAAGTAGAAAGCGCTGCCGTCCGGATGCGGATAAGTTCAATATCACCACAACTTCCCGATCGCCCTTGCTCCGTTTAAAGGCGAAAATATTTGCACTGGAAGCGTAAAGGCGGGTAAGGGTTATACCAGGATCGCCATTTTGCATGGCAGGATGTTCCCGTTTCAAGGTCAGCAGTGCCCTGTAAAATTGTTCCAGCGTATTGGTTCCTGTCCATTGAATAGGGTCTTTTTCAAAAAAGGCGAGCCTTCTTTTATTTGGCAACTCCTGCCCGCTATAAACAAGGGGTATGGCGTTCTGCCAGGTAGCACATAATACGGCAAACGGTTTCGCAGCGTCGCCTAACCGCTCATATTCACTACCGCTATGCGAATTCTCGTCGTGGTTCGAGGTAAAAAAGGCCTTCACGCCATGATGACCTGCATCCGGTTTAAGCGCGTCTTCAAGCCCATGCATGTTGATCTCTTTTTTCCAATACGCTTCCATCGTATGCAGAAACTGCCACGCATACACTGCGTCGAACACCTGGAAATAGGCTTGCTCCTCCGTTTCTGCCAGCCAGAATAACTTCTTTGTATTGTCCAGGCTCAACCTGGCTGATCTCCAAAAATCTATTGGAACGAGATGGGCCATGTCGCAGCGGAATCCGTCAATCCCGGTCTCCTCAACCCAAAACCGCATTGCACTCAGCAACGCTTCACGCATTTCGGGGTTATTGTAGTCAAGGTCAATCACGTCCTTCCAGCCGTTTGAGTCGTAAAATTCTCCCAGGTCGTTTTTCTTATAAAAATGAGGCTTTGCCTGTGTCCATTCGTGATCCCATCCGGTGTGGTTTGCTACCCAGTCTATGATCACTTTCATACCCAGGTCATGTGCACCCTGCACGAGCAGCTTAAACTGCTCAATTCCGCCAAATTCAGGGTTGGTTTGCGTATAGCTGCTGCAGGCATAATAACTTCCCAAGGATCCCTGCCGTTGTTTTACACTAATGGGTGTAATTGGCATAAACCAAAGAATATGAACGCCCATGTGTTTAAGCCGGGGCAACTCCTTTGCAAAAGCTTCGAAAGTGCCCTCCGTTGTATATTGCCGCAGGTTAACTTCATAAATATTTGCACCTGCTGCCCAGTCCACCGGGATAAATTTTTCGTCCATAAGGATAATGATTAGCTGTTGTACAAAGAAAGGTTATTGGCATCAACTCACGCAGCCAATCCCAAGCAATTCAAGAAAGCCATTAACATAATAATCGTGGGCATCGTTGTAACTTCGCACGATATGTAAGCCGGGTATCAGCCGGAATTTAAATGCAAATGAATGAAAACGTTTAATGTTCCTGTAACTTATCGGTCACCCCTTATCAGCGCAATTAAGGCTAAGCGGAAACAACAGGATAAACTTAAAAAAGACTTCACCCCAACAAAACTCGACTTCGGACCGGTTCAAATTTATCTTGCACGTCATTTTGGTTTTTGTTACGGGGTGGAAAATGCAATAGAGATTGCCTTCAGGACAGTTGAGGAAAATCCCGGCAAACGTATATTCCTGCTTAGCGAAATGATCCACAATCCGCAGGTGAACAGAGACCTTTTAGACAAAGGCGTGCGCTTTCTACAGGACACGTTAGGAAAACCCCTTATTCCTTTTGAGGAAATCACCGGCGATGATATTGTATTGATACCAGCCTTTGGCACAACGCTGGCGATGGAAGAAAAACTCCGGCAACTTGGCATTCGAACCGAAAAGTATAATACCACCTGCCCATTCGTAGAAAAGGTATGGAACCGTAGCGAACAGATTGCAAAGAAGTCGTACAGCGTTGTATTGCACGGCAAACCGGAACATGAAGAAACAAGGGCAACCTTTAGCCATTCAGCTGCCAATACCCCAACCGTTGTGGTGTACAACATGAAGGAAACTGTACAGTTGGCGAAATACATCACCGGTGAAAAAGCACCAGCTGATTTCTATGTTGAATTTAGTGGCCGATATTCGAAAGGTTTTGATGTTCAAAAAGATCTGCAAAGAATTGGGGTAGTTAATCAAACCACTATGTTGGCTAGTGATACCCAGGCGATAGCTGATTACTTGAAGCAGGTGATGGTCACCACTTTTAATTTAGATGCTGAGCATGTTCATGAACGATTTGCAGATACAAGAGACACGCTATGTTATGCGACAAACGATAATCAAAGCGCGGTTTATGGCTTACTCGAGGCCGATGCTGACCTGGCAATTGTTGTTGGCGGATATAATAGCAGTAATACCTCGCACCTGGTAGAGTTATGTGAAGAAAAGCTTCCAACCTATTATATCGACGCCGCGGATAAACTCATCTCAGCCTCTGAGATACTACATCATAATTTTCATACTAAACAGGAACTGCTCACCGGCGGCTACCTTCCCGCTCATAAACCGGTAAAGATCCTGATCACGAGCGGCGCCAGTTGCCCGGATGCCGTAGTTGAAGAAGTAATGCGCAAGCTCATATCATTTTATGGTATAACCTCCGGTCTCGAGGAAATGAAGGCATGTTTTCAATAATCTGCTCTGGCGAAAAGGTGATACAGGAGAATGAACTTCCATTTAAAAGGAAGCTAAGCTGAATTCTGCGTTGCCGTACAAGCGAGCCTGCCCGGATGACTCCGGTCGGACGAGCGTGGCAACGATGATGCAATAAAACACAACAGACGGTCCCAAAACCGGCTTTGAAGTAACCTTACTTTAGCTTAAACAATGTTCTTTGTGAGGGCCAAACATTCCTCAGATTGCCTCCTCAACGGTCGCAATCTTTTCTTTTGCAAGTTTCAGCGCTATCTTGAGTTGTTCTTCGGTAGTTAATTTAGAGTTGTCGAGTACAAAAGCATCTTTTGCCTGGCGCAATGGACTAAACTCACGATTGCTATCGATATAGTCGCGCATCTGAAGATTGTCTTTTACTTCTTCCAGCAAAACGTTGGGATTTTTTTCAAGCATTTCGCGGTATCTTCTCTCCACCCTGATAACGGGATCAGCAACCATGAAAATTTTCAACTCTGCTTTAGGAAAAACGGTTGTCCCGATATCTCTTCCATCCATAACGATACCTTTTTTCTTACCCATTTTGCGCTGCTCCTTGACGGCAAACTCGCGTACTTCCTTAACCGCAGCTACTTCACTCACCTTTTCAGCAACAAGCATGTCGCGAATCAGGTATTCCACATCTTCACCATTCATCACCATTTCGCTTTTACCCGTTTCGAGATTGTAGTGGAAATCAAGATTGATCTGTTCAAGAGCCTTTACCACCTCTTCACTGTTGTTCCAATCAACATGGTTCCTGAGAAAAAACAAAGTAATTGCGCGGTACATGGCGCCGCTATCGATGAAGACATAATTTAACTTACGGGCAAGTTGTTGAGCCAGCGTGCTTTTACCGCAAGAAGAAAATCCATCGATGGTTATTATGATTTTTCTCATGGGGTACTTCTGGTTTTTGCAAAAATGAAAAACTAATTTGATTGGTCAAAATCAAAGTGAATCGTAAGGAGGGTACAATAAAAAAGCCATCACTTTGTGGGTGATGGCTTTTTGTTGAGCGGTAAGCTTAAGCGATACGCTCTTCAACTTTATCTTTCAGCGCAAACTTGATTTTCATCGTTTCCTTATCAAGATCTGCGATCAGTACGTCTCCCTGCTTGATCTGCATTCCAAGGATCTCCTCGGCTAAAGGATCTTCAAGGTATTTCTGAATGGCGCGGTGTAAGGGCCTTGCACCAAACTGCGAGTCGTACCCCTTATCGGCAATAAAGTCCTTGGCTTCTGGTGTTAGCTCAAGACTAAAACCAAGTGTTACCAGGCGCTTCATAACACCTTTCATCAGGATGTCAATGATCTCGAAAATATTATCCTTGCTAAGTGAATTGAAGATGATTACATCGTCGATCCTGTTCAGGAACTCGGGAGAGAAAGTACGCTTTAACGCTTTTTCGATTACAGCTTTATTGTTCTCTTCCGCATTCTGAACACGGTTAGCGGTTGCAAATCCTACACCTTCACCAAAATCTTTCAACTGGCGAACACCGATGTTAGATGTCATGATGATCAGGGTGTTTTTGAAGTCAATTCTTCTACCCAGGCCATCCGTCAGTTGTCCATCATCCAAAACCTGCAACAGGATGTTGTAAATATCGGGGTGCGCTTTCTCAATCTCATCCAACAAGATTACGCTATACGGCTTACGACGTACCTTTTCGGTAAGCTGTCCGCCTTCTTCGTATCCTACATAACCCGGAGGTGCACCAACCAAACGGCTAACGGTGAACTTCTCCATGTATTCACTCATATCGATCCTGATGAGTGCGTCTTCGCTGTCGAACATATAGCGTGCAAGTGCCCTTGCCAACTCTGTTTTACCAACACCGGTGGGACCTAAGAAAATGAATGTTCCGATTGGTTTCTTAGGATCTTTAAGACCTACCCTGTTACGCTGGATTGCCTTTGTAATTTTGGAGATAGCTTCTTCCTGACCCACTACCATTGCCTTCATGTCTTCACCCATCCTGCGAAGCTTATCGGTTTCAGCCTGCACCATACGCTTCACCGGAATACCCGTCATCATGCTTACTACTTCAGCAATCGCTTCCTCATCAATCGGGTAACGCTTGTTTTTACTTTCTTCTTCCCAATTGTTCTTAGCCTTTTCAAGGGCTTCACCCAGGCGCTTTTCGGTATCACGAAGCGCAGCAGCTTCTTCGAAACGCTGACTTTTAACGACCTTATTTTTTTCAACTTTGATGTCTTCAATCTTCTTTTCAAGATCAAGGATATCCTGTGGTACGTTAATGTTTTTCAAGTGAACGCGGGCACCAACTTCATCCAAGACGTCGATAGCTTTGTCCGGCAATAAACGGTCGGTCATATACCGGTCGCTCAGTTTCACACAAGCATCAATCGCGTCTTCAGAATAAGATACGCTGTGGTAATCTTCGTATTTGCTTTGGATGTTGGTTAAGATCTGAATGGTTTCCTCGATAGAAGGGGGATCTACCATTACCTTCTGAAAACGCCTGTCAAGTGCACCATCTTTTTCGATGTACATGCGATACTCATCGAGCGTTGAGGCGCCGATGCACTGGAGTTCTCCCCTAGCAAGGGCCGGCTTGAAGATGTTTGAAGCATCCAGTGAACCACTGGCACCACCAGCGCCCACGATCGTATGAATTTCATCGATAAACAGGATAACGTCCCTGTTCTTCTCGAGCTCATTCATGATTGCTTTCATCCTTTCCTCGAACTGACCGCGGTATTTGGTACCGGCAACCAGGGCTGCAAGGTCAAGGCTGATTACGCGTTTGTCGAAAAGAACCCTGCTGACTTTACGCTGAACGATACGGAGTGCAAGACCTTCGACAATGGCGGTCTTACCCACACCGGGTTCACCAATCAAGATTGGGTTATTCTTTTTCCGACGGCTGAGGATCTGGCTTACCCTTTCAATTTCTTTCTCCCGTCCTACGATCGGATCAAGAGAACCGCTTTCTGCAAGCTTGGTAATGTCGCGGCCGAAATTGTCCAGCACAGGGGTTTTACTTTTTGTGTTGCTTGCCTGTTTTGCTTTTTGCTGCGCAGAATAACTCTTCCTTTCATCATCGAAATCATCATCGTTGTCCTCGGTGTATTCGTTGCGCGGATCGTTACTTCTTACCATACCTAATTCGTTTCTGAAGATGTCATAGTCTACATCAAACTGGTTAAGGATTTGGGTAGCTATATTTTCTTTGTTTTTTAATATTGACAACATCAGGTGTTCTGTTTCTACAAGGGGGCTTTTCAATGCCTTTGCTTCCAAAACAGTAACCCTAATCACTTTCTCGGCCTGCTTTGTCAAAGGCAGGCTGTTGATGTTTGCAATGTTCTTACCCGTTTTATCTTTTACTGCCAATTCAACTTCTTTACGTAATTCGTACAGGTCTACATTCAACGTTTTTAATATGCGGATAGCTGTATTTTCTCCCTCACGTATCAAGCCAAGCAATAAATGTTCGGTTCCAATGAAATCATTCCCCAACCTGAGAGCTTCCTCTCGGCTGAATGAAATGATCTCCTTTACCTGGGCTGAAAAATTATTATCCATGATGTTTAAGTTACTTGATACAATAATAACGAATAAATTTGATGCTTAGTTGTGTGCATTTATGCACACGTGTTAATCTAAAACTAAAGAATATGGAGGTCAAAATTGATACCAAAGAGAAATTTCATGTTGTAACACTGAATGAAGCAGACCTCTCTGACAATATAGCAGCAGCCCTTTCAAATGAGATAAGTGCATACCTCCATAAAGATATCAAAAACGTTGTGCTTAAGCTACCTGCAACAGAAACCATCACCGAAAACGCTGCTGTACAACTTAGCAGGTTGCAGCAAAAATTCTATGACAACAGTGCATCTTTTGTAATCTGTGAACTTCAGCCACCTGTTGAAAGCAGGCTCGACGAGCTTGAACTTTTGGAATTCATGAATATTACCCCCTCCGAAAGCGAAGCTTGGGATATTGTTCAAATGGAAGAAATCGAACGTGAAATGATGGAAGACAACGACATCACATTTAACAGCCATGGAGAGAGTTAATCCTGTTTTCAACTACAGTCAGGTGGTCCATAGCGCACGTTAGTTTACCGTACTCCCAATAACCTTCAACCAGCTGGCCCATTAGCACATTACTAATTGCAGGGGCAATTAGCTGATCTGCGTGCCCTTTGCTGCTCCACCCCGGTTTTCCGCCATGAACAATGCATCAGGGTTTTGTATTTATTGGGTGATTTGGTAATATCTTTGGCCAAACCGATATATTTAAGCAGCACATGTTTGGAGTTACGATCTTAGGCAACAATTCAGCGCTACCTGCATATGACAGGCATCCAACTTCGCAGGTTGTGACCTTAGATCAGTTCCAGTTTCTTGTCGACTGTGGTGAGGGCACACAAATGCAGCTTGCGCGTTATAAAATCCGGCGCAGCCGCATCAATCACATCTTTATTTCCCACCTGCACGGCGATCATTATTTCGGTCTTATCGGCTTGTTAACCAGCATGGGTTTGCTTGGCCGGGAAGCCGATCTGCACATTTTTGCAACTGCCGGTTTACAGGAAATCTTAAACCTCCAGTTTAAAGTAGCCGATACCCGCTTACCCTTTACGCTTCATTTTCATCCTCTCGTAGAAGAAGGTGTGCTCGTGGAAGATCCCCGTTTTTCGGTGGAAACCTTTCGTGTAAACCATCGCATTGAATGCTGGGGGTTTGTGTTCCGCGAAAAACGAAAACCCAGGAAAATTGACAAAAACAAGATTGGTGCATACGATGTATCTGCAGCTTCATACGAAAAACTAAAAAACGGGGATGATGTTATTGGGAACAACGGAGCCGTCATCAACAATGAATGGGTAACAACGCCTAATAGCCCGCCAAGAAGTTATGCGTATTGTGCAGACACCTTGTTCAATGCAAAAATCGCGGAGAAGATTAAAGGTATTACGCTGGTTTACCACGAAACCACTTACCTGAAAGACCTTGAAGAACGCGCCGCCAGCCGCTTTCATTCAACTACTGAGCAGGCCGCAAAAATTGCGGTACTTGCTGATGCGAAACGCCTGCTTATCGGGCACTTTAGCAGCAAATACGAAAAGCTCGACGAGTTTCTCCAGGAAACCCAGGATGTATTTCCGGCTACTGAATTAGCACTGGAAGGTTGTACTTACCGGATTTTTTAGTATTCGTTTTTGAGGTATCGGGTATCAGCATTATCGGATTACAGATTAGCGAATTGCGGTTTTAGAGAGGGAGAGATTGGGTATGGAATTGCGTATTGCTTTACCATTTTCGTTCTTTTTTTGACTGAGCAGATGTATTTCAATTGTAAATCGTTGCGTCGCACTCTTGTACTGTATCGCGGTACGGGGCAATTCAAAGCTAAGGGCTTAGGCAGTGGCTTGTACTTAAAGCGAATCAATTAACCAGCAAGCGATTACTTGTGAGACAAGCAATCACGTCTTTTACATTTTTAATTCTGCATTTTACATTTTCTCTCACCCATTTTCCGGCTTTCAAAGCCATGATCTTGCCATCGACTTAAACACGACAAGGTGATGCATGGCTGCAACTTCACCGTTTACCAACAGCGATCCCGCATAACTGAATTTAAGGTCCTTCCTTTTGCTTAAACTCGTCTGATGACACCTCAGCATGCACCAGCACCACCGCCTCTGTCATCGATTGAACCCACCTGTGTTAACGACGCTGGAGGCACCGCTAGAGTCTTGTGCAAAAGATTTCCTTCAGGAACAAACGTCTCGGTTTCAAAACCCGGGTGCGGAGGGCCAAAGGAAAGTCTGCTGTTGTTGGATTTATCATGTTGACGACCATTGTGGTTCAGGAAGCTGAATGGACCAGTATGTTGGGCGGCAAGCGGCTATTAGGCATTGCTCTGTAGGTGACAAAGTCGCCAATTGGTTTATAATGTGCTTTATAACTTCCCTTACTTGTTTTTATACGAACAGTAAGATCAAAACCAGGGCTCGTGTAGTTAAATGTATGTTGTTGGGGTCACGGTGCAAGCGCAGCTTTGAGAAAGTGGTTTTTCTAAGCTAATTGCCACTTGTTGAGCCATACTTACCGGGTAATAAAAGGGGGAAGCAACTTTCTTGAATAATTTGTTCTTTTACCGATCTACGGAAAAGCATCTGACACATTTGGAAAGTTGTAATATCAGGAAAAACACTCCGTAGACTTTTGTGGGGAACTAAAGCAGCAGAGCAATGTACATAAATCTCAACACTCGCATATGAGGATCACTTACGAAGAACTACAGGAAACATTTACCAGGGTATTAATAAAACTTTCATTTTCGGAAGAACGCGCAACGCTTTGCGCCAATATTTTTGCGGCGAACAGCCGCGACGGCGTTTACTCGCATGGACTAAACCGCTTCCCGGTGTTTGTGGAATATGTAAAAGAAGGGCTGGTGATACCGGATGCAGAGCCCATCCAGGTTTCTGAAAATGGGGTAACCCAGGTGTGGGATGGGCATCTTGCCCCCGGAATGTACACCGCCACCATCGCTATGCAGAAAGCAATAGAACTGGCGGGAGCAAACGGGATCGGATGTGTATCGGTGAGAAATACCAATCACTGGATGCGCGGTGGAACTTACGGCTGGCAGGCAGCAGATGCAGGTTGCATAGGCATCTGCGCATCCAACACAATCGCGATTATGCCTCCGTGGGGCGGGGCCGATCCGAAGCTAGGCAACAACCCATTAATCATCGCGGTACCCAGGACAAGAGGCCATCTTGTACTTGATATGGCCATGTCGCAGTTCTCGTATGGCAAAATGCAGGAGTATGAGCTAAGTAACAAACCGTTGCCCGTTGATGGCGGCTATGATACGCAGGGAAACCTGAGCCGCGATCCGGTAGCAATAAAAACTTCAAAACGAAGCTTACCGATAGGTTTTTGGAAAGGTTCCGGACTCTCCTTCATGCTCGACATCCTGCTCACCAGCTTAAGCGGGGGCAGATCCACACCGGTAATTACTGCTGGTGGAAAAGAGTTTGGGCTATCCCAGTTCTTTCTGTGTATACAACCTGCCCACCTTGATGAAGGTTTAATTGAAGAGATTGTGAAGTATACGCAAAGCAGCACCCCTGTGGAGCAAGGCAAAAGTGTGCGGTACCCGGGGCAAAGCACGCTGAATACAAGAATTGATAATTTAAAGAACGGTATACCGGTAAATGAGGCCATCTGGCAAACGGTATTACAAATGCAATAACCCGGCGGCCCTGTTCCGCTTGAAACACTGGCATAGATTTGCGCTAATCAACCACATGACTACCCGAAGAAAATTTTTCCTGATACTTATACTTGGCATGTTGTCGGCAATAGGCCCCTTTTCTATTGACATGTATTTGCCGGGTTTCCCGGCTATTGCGGCCGATTTGAATACCACTGTTGCCCACGTTTCCCTTTCATTATCCAGCTTTTTCATCGGGATCTCTACCGGTCAACTTATTTATGGGCCATTACTCGACAGGTACGGTCGAAAAAGACCGCTTTATACCGGGCTCATCATCTACCTCATCGCTTCAATCGGATGTGCCTTGGCTACATCGGCTGATGCATTGATCTGGTTCAGGCTCATCCAGGCACTCGGCGGTTGTGCAGGAATGGTTGCCGCGCGCGCAATGGTTCGCGACCTCTTTCCGGTTGAAGAAAATGCAAAGGTATTTTCCACTCTGATGCTTGTTATCGGGGTTTCACCGATTATTGCCCCAACGCTCGGTGGCTACATCTCTGCTGAATTTGGCTGGCACTACGTATTTGTGGTACTGACAGCAATGGCGGCATTTATTCTTATTGCAGTGCACTTTTACCTTCCTGAAAGTCGCAAGCCGGATACAACGCTGTCGCTACGTCCAAAGCCAATCATGCGCAGCTTTTTGGCTGTTCTAAAAGAACCGCAATTCTATACCTATGCCTTAACCGGTTCTGCAGCTGCAGCTGGTTTATACGCCTACATATCGGGCTCACCATATGTATTCATGGAATTGTTCAAAGTATCGGAACAACAATACGGCTGGATTTTCGCACTTGTTGCCATTGGCCTCATTGTGGCGAGCCAATTGAATAGCTTACTGCTCAGAAGGTATAAAAGTGAGCAAATCATCCCGGTTGCATTGTTCTTTCAAAGCATCACCGGGATCACCCTTTTTTTCGGTAGTATTTATGGCTGGCTTGGACTTTTTGGTACTGTAGGGCTGATATTTTGTTTTCTTAGTTGCCAGGGCTTCACGTTTCCCAACTCTTCAGCTTTATCACTTGCACCCTTCTCGAGAAACGCAGGTAGCGCGTCTGCATTAATGGGCGGCATCCAGATGGCAATTGGTGCATCAACATCCGCATTGGTCAGCTTGCTTAGTAACGGGACTGCCCTTCCAATGACTGGGGTCATGGCTGCTTGTGCAATATCAAGCTTTAGCATCCTGTTGATCGGGCGAAGAATCATCTACTCCAGGGCAACGGTGGAGAAAACACAGGAAGAAAGCGCCGAGATGCTTATTACATCCTGATTCAATGTCGTTTACTTAAGAGAAATCTTTGGTGACCAGCTGTGGGAATTCTATTTGTCATCGTTGTGTCCTCCCTTGTACCGCATGCCTTTATTCACCTTTTTCTGCCACTTTTCTTAAGTAAACGACATTGCCTCCTGATCGTTCATTATTGCGGCGAGCCCTGGGCCTAATCTCTTTTAATTGAAAAACGATCGAAATGTTGGTCGTCCACCTTTGTGATGACTACATTGCGAACCATTGCCCGGTCGGGTCCCTTCCAACACCATTTGATAAAATCCTGTAGCGCTTCTTCCGATCCTGTTGCCAATATTTCAACCTCGTCATCATTGGTATTTCTTACCCAGCCGATCAAACCTTTTTCGACAGCTACCTCCTTAGCAGTTGCCCGAAAGAACACACCCTGAACTTTTCCGCTTACCACCAGGTGATACGTAGACATTAGTATGGTAGATTGATCTAAATAATAAGTCACTCTTGCGTGACCAATTGTTCAAAATTCAAGGCCGGGATTACGCTGTTACCTTTGGCCCAAAACAAAACAGGTAGAGCATTTACGACAGTACTACAGCTCCTAATGGTGGCAGGTGAAGCCGTAATTTATAACGATCCTCTTTTTTATTGATCAGCTCTGCATTGATGTCGGGGTTGTAAACATCCCCGCTGCCCCAGTAGCTTTTGCTGTCACTGTTAAATACCTCTTTCCATCGTTTCTTTTCTCCCACCTCAATTTCAAAATCAAACCTGGGAATAGCTGTCATGTTTAGGATGATTAGAACATCATCCCTTTGCTTCAATCCCTTGCGCTTGTAAACCATGATGCTTTCCTGCCGATGGTTCAGGTCTACCCACTCAAAGCCTTCAGGCCCGAACTGCTTTTCGTGCAATGCGGGTAATTTCCGGTAAAGCATGTTCAGGTCACGAACGCAATGTTGCAATAACTTATGACTATCGTGTTGCAAAAGATCCCACTGGAGTTCCGAACGATAGTTCCATTCGGAAGTTTGTCCAAATTCATTGCCCATAAACAGGAGCTTTGCTCCGGGATGTGTAAACATGTAGGTGTACATCAAACGGAGGTTCGCAAACTTTTGCCAGGTATCGCCCGGCATCTTGTAGATCATCGGACTTTTACCATGCACAACTTCATCATGGCTCAGGGGCAGCATAAAGTTTTCGTCGTTGAAGTACATCATGCTGAACGTGAACTTATCCTGGTGAAACTGCCTGAAATAAGGATCCATTTTAAAATAGTCGAGCGTATCATGCATCCAGCCCATCATCCACTTCATGCCAAATCCTAAACCGTCTGAAAATGTTGGACGGGTTATGCCAGGCCAATCGGTTGACTCTTCCGCAATTGTTTGTACATCCGGGAAGTCGCGATATATGGTTTCATTAAGGTCTTTGATAAATGCGATAGCTTCCAGGTTGCCGTTGCCGCCAAATTCGTTTGGTTCCCACTCTCCTGCATTCCTGCTGTAGTCAAGCCGCAACATCGACGATACTGCGTCGACACGAATACCATCGATATGAAAACGTTCGAACCAAAATCTTGCACTGCTGATCAGGAACGATTTTACCTCGCCTCGTTTGTAATTAAAAATATAAGAGTTCCAATCGGGGTGAAAGCCCTTACGCATGTCGGCGTACTCATAGGTATGGGTACCATCAAACATAAACAACCCATGCGCATCATACGGAAAATGCGACGGCACCCAATCGAGGATAACCCCGATACCGGCCTGGTGGAAAGCATCCACCATTTGCGCAAACTCCTGTGGTGAGCCAAAACGACTTGTAGGTGCGAAAAAGCCAGTGCCCTGGTAACCCCAGCTTCCATCGAAGGGGTGTTCCATAACCGGCATAAACTCTACGTGCGTAAAGCCAAGGTCCTTCACATACGGAACGAGCAGCTCCGTGATTTGCCCGTAAGAGTTATACCGTTCTTCATCATTTTTATCGGGCCGCATCCAGCTGGCCAGGTGCACTTCGTACACCGAAAACGGCGCCGACAAGGCATTGTTTTCAGCGCGTCTTTTCATCCATTTCGAATCTTTCCATTCATAGTTGGTTGCCCAGGTAATGGATGCGGTATGCGGACGGTGCTCCCAATAGTGGGCATAAGGATCCCCTTTATCGAGCAAGGCGCCATTAAAGCCATGTATGTGGTATTTGTATGCTTCACCTGTGTGCACATGTGGTATAAATCCTTCCCATATACCCGAGTTATCGGTTCGCACATGCAGCGGGTGACTTGTTTTATCCCAATGGTTGAAGTGCCCGATAACCGAAACAAATGTGGCATTTGGCGCCCATACTGCAAAGTAGGTTCCTTTAGTATCTAAAACTTCCAGTTGCTTATTGCCAAGGAAGTTGTACATACTATAGTGGGTGCCGTTCTGAAAATTCCGAACATCCTCGTCGGAAAAAAGCGAATAGTTCCACACCGGCTGGGTTGCATTCACAAAGTAAAGCTCCTCGTATTTTTTACGCTCAGCAGGTATAGCCGACTTTATACGCTTGCTTCGTGAAGCATCTTTTTTTTGCCTGTCTTTCTCTTTTCGTTCGTCCTGATCCAGGTTGACGTTGTCCGTACTTTTTCTGACAGCCATAACAGTTAGGTTTATGCGTAAAGATAGGAAATCAGCCGGGCAATTTTCAGCCGTACCATGTAATATAAAGTTGGTCTTAATTCCTGTAAAACATAGCATTCGATGCTTTACAAACCTGTAACGCGAGGCAATTCACCTGTTAAAAACGGTGCATTTGCTTTTATCCATTTATTAACTTTTACGATACAAAGACTTCGAAAATTAAACACGTTCTTGTAGTTAACCACAACTAACTGCCATGAAATTTGCCTGTATTCTGCTAGGTCTTTTCCTTTCAGTCAGCCCCTTATTGGCGCAAAAAGGCTCCATTACAGGCACAATAAAAGACACCTTCAATAATGTACTTCTCGAAAATGCAGTCATATCCGTATTGCGGGCCAAAGACTCTGTACTGATTAGATTTACCAGGTCCGGCAATAAAGGGAACTTCAGTTTGCAGAACCTTCCCCAACAACGCAACATATTAATGATTACTTATCCTGGTTATGCCGATTACTTTGATGAGGTAGATCTATCTGCGAAGGCAGAAAGTATGTTGGGCGAAATTGCCCTTTCTACAAAAGCACGGCTGCTGGCTGATGTAACGGTGCGACAGAAGATCGCGGCAATCAGGATGCGCGGCGACACGATTGAATATAACGCAGACAGCTTTAAAGTAAGGGAAGGAGCATCTGTAGAGGAGATGATCCGAAAGATGCCCGGATTACAGGTTGACAAAGATGGAAACATTACCGCCCAGGGTACAAAAGTGGAGAAAGTGTTGGTTGACGGCGAAGAATTTTTTGGCGATGACCCAACAATGGCGACTAAAAACCTGCAGGCTGATGCTATCGATAAAGTGCAGGTGTTCGACAAGAAAAGTGATCAGGCGGCTTTTACAGGAATTGACGATGGTTCAAAAACAAAAACCATCAACCTTACCATGAAGGCCGACAAGAAAAAAGGATACTTTGGAAAACTTGATTTGGGTGCAGGGCCGAATGACCGGTGGAACAATACATTAATGCTTAATGCCTTCAAGGATAAGCGAAAGTTCAGCGTTTACGGGATCATGAGCAGCACCGGCAAAACCGGGCTCAGCTGGGACGAAAGCAGTAGGTACGGTAGTGACAACGGAATGCAATATGATGCCGATGGAGGGTACTTCTTTACGAGTGGTGGCGGCGACGATCTTTCCGGATTTGATGGAACATATGGCGGTGAGGGCATTCCAAAAAGCTGGAGTACCGGTGTTAACTACGGCAATAAATTTCACCTGGATAAACAAAGTTTGAACGGAAGCTACCGCTACACCAAATTAAATACCGAAGGTGCGGGCAACACCATTACGCAGTCCATTCTGCCAAACAATACCTTCACCAACCTCGAAGATCGCAGTTCATTCAACAGCCGCGAAAGGCACTCAATAAATGGCACTTATGATTGGCAACTGGATAGCTTCACCTCCATAAAGGTTACAGCCAATGGCTTCCAGGGTACCAACTTTGGCACAAGCGGCTATCGCTCTCAGTCGCTTGACAGCCTTGGCCAAATGATCAACAGCAGCAATCGTAATGCGTATAGCAATGGCACAAATAACAGCCTCAGTAGTAATTTTCTGCTCAGGCGCAGGTTCAAAAGAATAGGTCGCACCGTATCGTTAAGTTTCGATCAGCAAAGCAGGAACACCGAATCCAATGGTTATTTGTATTCCTTCAATCAATTCTTTTCCAAAGCCGGGTTGATCAACACCGACACGATAGACCAACAGAAAATAAACGAGGTTTCAAATAGTGGCTACTTTACTAAAGCCGTGTTCACTGAACCGCTGGCAAAAGCAATCTTCCTGGAAATAAATGCCGGCTACCGGGTGAGTAATAGCGAGTCAAGAAAGCTGTCGTACGACAAAGGTTTTGGAGGCAAATACGATGTGCTCAATGATACCTTCAGTAATCATTACGATTTTAAAGTACTTACCAGCAGTGCCGGCACAATGCTGCGTTTTAATGGTAAAAAGCTCACCCTCGCCGGAGGAGGTGAGGTGGCGTTTGCTGATTTCAGACAAGAAGATGTTATCCGGAAAAGCGTTATCAATTACAACTACACCAACTTTTTTCCACGCAGCCAATTCAACTACAAATTCAACACCAACACCCGCCTTTCGATAAACTACAATGGCAATACCCGCCAGCCTGCAATTGAACAACTTCAACCCATTCGCGACAATACCAACCCACTAAATATTGCAATCGGCAACCCGGATCTAAAGCAGGAGTTCAGACATTCTTTCAATATGAATTTTAATTCTTACAAAGTGCTTTCGCAACGTGGACTTTATGTTTACGGCTCCTTTTCTACGGTTTCAAATGCGATAACCACAAATGAACAAACAGCTACCTCGGGCGACTCTATTGGCCGCAGAACTTATCAATACATAAATATGAATGGCAACTACAATGGCTTTTCAGGTGGGGGCTACAGTATGAAACTGAAGAAAGCAGATATGAATATCAACTTCGGCTTTAGTATCAACGTTAACAGCAACAACAACATCGTCAACCGGCTAAGAAACACAACCCGCAACAATTCATTCGGGCTTAACCTGGGAGCCTCAAAGTTCAAAGAAAAAAAATATGATGTCAACTACAATGGGCGCGTTCAGTACAACACTTCTGTCTCGTCTATTCAGCCCGGCAGGAAAACAAATTATTACACCCATGGGCATGACGTGTACCTCAACATATCCCTTCCGTATAAATTAGAATTTAATACCAGCGTTAATGCAAACTTTCGTCAGCGGATCAATGCATTTGACCGCAACAACGACCAGGTGGTTTGGAATGGATATATCGGCCGGAAGTTGATGAAAAACGATAAAGGTCTGATCAGTCTTGCAGTAAATGATATCCTCGATCAAAACCGCGGTTTTAACCGGGTAATCAATTCTACCCTGATAAGGGAAGATAATTATGAAACGCTCCGGCGCTACCTGTTGTTAAAATTCACCTGGAACTTTAGCAAAACGCCGGGGGGAATGCAGCCACGATAATGCAGATTGAAAGTGGCTATTAGGAAAGTTGTTCACCAGATTGCGCTTGATTTAAATACAACACCATGAACCCAACAAAATTGATTGCAGTTAGTGTATTGCTATTTTTTATCTACCAGGGAAAGGCACAACAAACATTTATTCCCCAGGGTAAAATCGAATTTGAGAAGCGGGTAAATCTTTATAAAAACCTAGAGGCAGAAGAAGATGAAAGCTGGAGAAACATGCTCAAACAAACCGTTCCGCAGTATAAAGTAAACTATTTCGATCTCTACTTTACCCGCGATAAAGCAATTTACCAGCCGGGACGTGAAGCCGTTGGCACACAAAAAATTCCCGACTGGGTCGAGGGTCCAGCTAACGACAACATTGTTTTTACCGATTTTTCAACGGGGTTATTCAACAGCCAGAAAACTGTGTTTGAAAGCATATTCAACATCCAGGATACGCTTCAGAAGATTGACTGGAAAATTTCAACAGACTCAAGAACCATCGCGGGTTTTGAATGCCGTAAAGCAACTGCAATCATTATGGACTCTGTTTTTGTAGTCGCATTTTACACCGACCAAATACTTACGTCAGCTGGTCCCGAGTCTTTCACCGGGTTACCGGGAATGATATTAGGTCTCGCCCTACCCCGGCTAAATACCACCTATTTCGCTACTAAGGTGGAACTGGCTGAAGTAAAGGCAAGCGTACTTCTGCCACCGAAAAAGGGTAAAAAAACAAACATTCCCGCATTGAGATCACAGCTGAAAGAAAGTATGAAATCATGGGGTAAATGGGGCGACAGAAACATTTGGCTTATCATGATCTAATCAACTTACACATGAACGAGCCTACGCTGATCAGACTTTTTTTGTCACCAGCATTTGAACTTCGTCGCGACATCGTTGGCCGCCCGGCTGCGCCAGTCCGACGGGAGACGCTCCGTTCTGCTATATCTTTTCATGGCAACCGGAATAATATGTTCAAAGCTATTTTTTGAGCTCAAGTACCCACATCTGTTTTGCAGGGATTGCAGCAGCTTTGTCCATAATCAGGGTCGATTTATTTACAACGTTTTGTGCACTGCGAAAATTTGCGGTGCCCTGTTCAAACTTGCTCCAGTCAATTGTTTTAAGTGTATCCGCAGTGTTCATTACGCACATAATTGATTGCTGTTGATCGTACCGGAAGTACACATACAATCCATCATCAGGTACGTACTGCAACATTCTTCCCGTTTTTATTGCAGAGGAGTTCTTCCTGAAATTAGCCAGCTTCGTAGTAAGATCATGTATACTATTTTCTGCTTTAGTTCTTCCCTGAACCGTAAACTTATTCAAACTGTCCCCTCTCCATCCACCTTCAAAATCAGCTCGCACGAGGCCATCGGGATTGCTTACACCCTTCATTAGGATTTCTGTACCATAATACAACTGCGGTATACCACGGCAGGTGAATAACCAGGCCAGTGCCATCTTAAGCTTTGCTGTGTCGTCGTTTACCTGCGACAAAAAACGACTTACGTCGTGATTATCCAAAAAGATCACATGCTTCATAGGATCCTTATACAGGAAGTCGTTCGTTAGTGTCTGGTACAACTTGTTCACGCCATCCGTCCAGCCAAAACCCTGGTTTAATGCCGGAGCAATGCCATAAAGGTTGGTTTGAAAATCAGTGACACCCGGCAGGTTGCTTTTAAAGGGTAAAACGAGATTATTGAGTGTGAAATAGGCCTGGTTAGCGGTTCCGTGTACCCAGGTCTCGCCAAATAAACTAAGCGAAGGGTACTCATCCAATAGTGCCTTGTTGCACCGGTTCATAAATTCAAGGTCATTATAGATGTACGTATCTATACGCCAGCCATCAACGCCAAAAGTTTCAACGCACCACAAAGCATGCTGAATAAGATAGTTGGCAGCAAAAAGATTCGATTGGTTGATATCAGGCATTTCCCTGGTAAACCAACCATTACTCATACGCGCTTTATCGGCTGCTGCTGCATAAGGATCAAACAGCGACTGGTCTTTATAACTTGTTTGGGTATACTGTGGCCATTGGTGTAACCAATCTTTCATAGGTGGATCCGTTACGGTAAAATGGTGAGCGCCGATGTGATTGTAAACTGCATCCTGAACCAGCTTCATTCCACGTTTATGTAGTGCATCGCTCAGTTGATGATAGGCATTGGCTCCACCGAGGCGCGGATCAATTTTATAATGATTCGTGAAGGCATAGCCGTGTTCCGTTCTGTTTGGCATGTCGTTTTCTAAAACAGGTGTCATCCACAAGGCCGTTACACCCAAGTCCTGCAAATAGTCGAGCTTACTGATCACACCCTGCATGTCTCCTCCATGCCGATGGTACATTGAGTCACGGTTCAGCGACTGATCTTTCATACCTGCAACCCGATCATTGCCGGTGTCGCCATTACAAAACCGGTCCGGCATTAATAAATAAATAAAATCAGCAGATGTTACGCCTTGCGCGAATGCTGTTCCTTTACCCTTTCGCCTTGGTTTGATTTCGAAAACAACCTGTCGGCTATCTGACGGGCGAGCCGACTTAAAAACCAGGCTACCAGGCTTTGCCGCCCGGCTGATGACCAGGTCAATAAAAAGGTAATTGGGACTCTCAACCTTACTGATCTTCTCAACCCGTACACCCGGGTAATTAGCCGAAAGTTTAAGATCACGAACGTTATCTCCATGCAACATCAGTTGTACTTTCGGGTTCTTCATCCCCACCCACCAGTTTGATGGGTAAACCTGTATTGGAGTTTGTGCGTAGGAACTGATAAAGCCGAATACAAAGAAAAGAAGCAGTACAAAATTTTTCATACAACAGAAGGTTTTAAAGCATTAGCCTGTTTAATTTCCATTGCACCAGAGTCGTGAACAAAGAGAACACTAATGGCTGCACATATCATGAAAAAGCCCGCCAGCACGATAGCATAAATGGGTTGACCTCCATAAAGGTTAGTAACGATCCATCCACCAAATAAGCCATTTACAATTTGCGGAAGGGTAATGAAAAAGTTGAATATGCCCATATAGATGCCCAGCTTTCCCGCAGGTATCGAGCCAGACAGGATAACATAGGGCATGGCCAATATACTTGCCCAGGCAAGCCCAACACCAACCATCGAGAGGTTGAGCATCGATGGATCCCGGACGAAGTAAATTGAAATAAGACCTATACCACCGGCGATCAACGAAATAGCATGTGTTAGCTTTCTTCCAAACTTTCTTGCTACTGCAGGCAAAAGCAAAGCATACAACATTGCTACAAAATTGTATACGGCAAACGAGGTCCCGACCTTATTGCCGGCTTCGTTATATGCAACCGTTTTTGAGTAATCACCGGAAAGGCCATAAACATGTGTGGCAACTGCATCAGTGGTAAAAACCCACATACTAAAGAGGGCAAACCAGCTGAAGAATTGTACTAACCCGAGTTGACGCATGGTCTTTGGCATATGCCTGAAGTCCGACAATATTTCACTAAGGCCGGACCCTTTTTCTTTACGTTCGACCTTACCATGATAGCGCTCGTATTCAGCAGGAGGGTACTCAGCGGAAAAAAATATGGTAACCAGTATTGCCGCCATAAATACTACCGCCCCGATATAAAAAGAATATTTTATATTATCAGCTATGCCATCCGCACCAGCGGTAAGGCTCACACCCAGGCCGGCTAAAATATCGGGCAAAGCTGAACCCGCTACTGCTCCAAGTCCGATAAGAAACGTTTGGATACTAAAACCAAGTGTTCGTTGTGTTTCGGGAAGATTATCTGCAACCAATGCGCGAAAGGGCTCCATAGCGATGTTAAATGAAGCATCCATGATCATCACCATTCCTGCACCGATCCATAAAGCCGGGATAATACCGGCGAGCCCGCCGGAATTTGGCAGAAAGACCAGTGCCGCGCTTGAAAGAAGCGCACCGGCTAAAAAGTAAGGCTTCCTTCTTCCGAGCCGGTTCCATGTCTTGTCGGAGTAGTGGCCGATAATGGGCTGAACGATCATGCCTACAAGCGGTGCAACAATCCAGAAGAGCGGCAACTGGTCCACATCGGCTCCAAAAGATCGTAAAATACGGCTGGTGTTTCCGTTTTGAAGTGCAAACCCAAACTGGATGCCTAGAAAACCGAAGCTCATGGTGAAGATCTGCCCGATGGATAAGCGCGGTTTTGAAGAGACAGCGGTTCCCGGTGAAGTGATGACAGTGTTAGATGACATAGCAATCGTTGGTTACAATGTGTAATAATTACATCATCTAAATATAGCACGAAAAAAACATCCGGTTAAGGATGTTTTAAAAATTTTGTTGTTGCTGTAATCTACTGTGCAGGTTAAAACAATTAGCAATGCCATTGGTTCACCTGAACATAAAAAGCAGCTAATAAGCAGGCAAGCTTACTGGATCGTAAAGCCGTCAGGCAGAATTGCGTTTTTCTTGATGACTACAATTTCATCCTTCACACTATACAATTCATGGTCTTTGTTCTCTATGCCATTCCCGCCAATGATCTTAACGTCGTTACCAATGCGGCAGTTTTTGTCGACAATTGCCTGGCGGATATAACACCGGTCTCCTATACCAATTTTTGGTGTACCCCTGTTCATTTGCATTTGTTCGATGGTTTCGTAATAATCGTTACCCATTAAGTAACTGCTTACGATGTTTGTTCCATACCCGATACGCGAACGAATGCCGATTACGCTGTTTTCAATTCTGCTTGCATGAATGATTGATCCTTCTGCTATAATTGTTTTTTCAAGCGTGGTTCCGCTGATTTTTGCAGGCGGCAACATGCGAGGGTTGGTATAAACACTCTGCGTATTGTCGAAAAGATTAAAGGGTGGAATTTCGTCTGTGAGGGCAAGGTTAGCCTCGTAAAAAGAATAGATGTTACCAATATCTGTCCAGTACCCTTCGTATTGAAAACTCACCACCTTGTATTTACCAAGGGCAGTTGGAAGGATTTCTTTTCCGAAGTCGGTTGCGTCCTTCATCTTGTCTTCAAGAAGATCGAAAAGTGTGGAACGGTTAAAGACGTAGATGCCCATTGATCCAAGGTGGTTTCTACCCTGCCTTTGCATTTCCGCTCCTGTATCACTGGTCCATTGCGGTAGAAGGTCGCGTCCCGGTTTTTCTGTGAATGATGTGATGTTTCGTTCTTCATCGGTTTTCAGGATGCCAAATTCAGTGGCCTCTCTTTCAACAACAGGGATGGTTGCAACCGTAATTTCGGCGCCTGATTTTTTATGGGCCTGGATCATTTCGCCAAGGTCCATCTGGTAAAGCTGGTCGCCACTTAAGATAAGTACATATTCGAATTCGTTGATTCCAACATGTCGCAATGATTGCCGCACGGCATCTGCCGTTCCCTGGTACCAACCTGGGTTATCGGGTGTCTGCTCAGCTGCAAGAATATCGACAAAGCCTTTACTAAAAGCACTAAAGTGATACGTGTTTTTAATATGTTTATTCAACGATGCCGAGTTGAACTGCGTCAACACGAACATTCGGTTGATGTTACTATTTATACAGTTACTGATTGGGATATCAACCAATCGGTATTTGCCGGCAATCGGTACCGCTGGTTTACTGCGGCTTGCTGTAAGCGGGTACAACCGGGTGCCTGAACCGCCACCCAGGATCACCGCGACCACTGATTGTGATAATGTTATCATATACTATAGTTATAGATTAAAGAATACGTATCCATGATTATCTTTTTGTAAAGCCAATCTTGCCGAATGTACTGTTCTCTCAGGTAAGGCCCTGGTATAAATTAACGTAGTCCTGTGCACTCTTATCCCAGCTGTTGTCTACCTGCATCATTCTTGCGCGCATATCACCCAGTTGCCGGGAATCTTCATAAGCCTTAACGGCACGGGTTATACCATGAAAAACATCACCCACACTTGCATGATAAAAACGTATGCCGTACCCTCCGGGATCTCCCATGTCGATAACGGTATCTTTAAGTCCACCGGTTGCACGCACCATAGGTACTGTTCCATAACGCATGGCGTACATCTGGTTGAGACCACAAGGCTCTACCCGGCTTGGCATGAGTAAAAAATCTGCACCCGCATACATCTGGTGACTTAATTTCTCATTGTAACCAATCATTACATTATACTGACCCTGGAATTGATGTACCATATTCTTTAGCTGCCACTCCACCTGGGGTTCACCGCTACCAAGTATAAGAAAGTTAACTGCGCCTGGCATACCATAAAGTGCAGACATGATACTGTCGGGGAGAATATCGGCTGCTTTTTCGCCGACAAGCCTGCCAATGAAGATGATCAGCGGTTTCTCAACGTCTAAATTGAATTGGTTACAGAGCTGGAGTTTATTTGCGTGCTTACCCGCGTGTACATTTTCGATGGAATAATTATCGGAAATATAAGTGTCGGTTAAGGGATCCCAAACCTCGTTATCAATGCCGTTTAGAATACCTGCGCACTTACCCCGTTCGTATTCAAACAGGTCCTCGAGTCCGTTTGCAGAAGCCCGCAGTTCATCGAGATAACTCCAGCTAACCGTAGTAATCTTCCATGCACACTTGATAGCACTGGCCAGTGGGTTAATGGTGTTTTTCCATTCAAGCAATCCGGCTTTCCAGCTATCCCATGCGGGTATCATATAACTCTGGTCCCAACCCATCCAGCCCTGGTATTGCGCATTGTGGATGGTAAGCACTGAAGGTATTGAGCCTAACCTGTTGTAGGCATAACAATGCTGCATCATAAAGGGGATCAGCCCTGCATGGTAGTCGTGTACATGCACCACATCGGGCTGGTGTTGCCAGTGTGTAAGCCAATCAACAATAGCAATCTGGAAAGCAACAAACCGTTCGGTGTCGTCGGCGTATCCATAAATCTTTTCACGATCAAGTAATCCGGGAATGTCTATCAGGTATAGATCAAATTCAAGCACATTATAACGTTCCTTGATTACGGTATATTCAAAGAAGCGGTTACCAATATAACTATGCCCTTTAAAGTCTACCACCCATTCATTATCCATCAGAAACTTAGTGCGATACATGGGCATAACAACCTTGGCAATATGACCCAGTTTATTTTGATATTTTGGAAGGGCTCCAACTACATCTCCCAGACCACCAGCTTTAGCTACAGGATAACATTCAGCGCTAACGTGGACTATTTCCATAATTTGCAGGCAGTTAGTGATATAAAATTGTCGTCAAGGTATGAATGCTTTTTGATTTGTTGCACACGCATTAAAAATTTTTTAAAATTCAATATACCATGCAGCGCTGCTTTAAAATATTTGATGAATATGAAAAATCACTTACTTTGATGGCCTGTACAGCACGTTGAAATTCGGACCTGTTGAATGCGAAGTACGGCAGCTAACCCTGGCATCTTAAATGCAACATCATGCAATTTCCAGGATGCAGTGCGGGCAAGTGCTCCACAAATGTTCTCAGCTAATTCATGCATGCAACCAATGCACCAGCCTTATTGGTTTGCCCGATGTTGCCGTAAATAGGACAGAAGAACACCGGTGATTGTATTACTATGATGACCGATTTGCAACATAATACCGGAATTAAAAACGATAGCATCAACTACAGCTTAATCCTGGAAAAAGAAAACTAAAACGAATGAAGGCATTTACCTCGCAACAGCTTGCAATCGGTATCGACATAGGCGGCACTAACACCACTTTTGGTATTGTTGATCACAGGGGCGAAATCAAGTACAGGGGTGCGTTGTCTACAAATAAGTACGCCAATGCAAACGACTATATCGATGCTTTGTACGAGGCTATATATCCATCTATCGACCAGGTGGGTGGCTTCGATCTGATCAGGGGTATTGGCGTGGGCGCTCCAAACGGCAACTTTTATAAGGGCACCATTGAATATGCACCAAACCTGAACTGGAAGGGTATCATACCCTTTGCTGACCTGATGACAAAGAAGTTCGATGTGCCTACTGCATTAACAAACGATGCAAATGCTGCTGCCGTTGGCGAGATGATGTATGGCGCTGCAAAGGGAATGAAAGATTTTATCATGATTACGCTTGGTACCGGTGTGGGAAGCGGGATTGTTGCCAATGGTCAACTGATATATGGGCATGACGGTTTTGCCGGAGAACTCGGTCACACCATCATAATCCCGGGTGGACGACTTCATAAGGGAACAGGCGTACATGGCTCATTGGAAACGTATTGTTCAGCCACAGGGGTACGGGTTACAGCTGTAGAGATGCTGAGCAAATCGCCAGCGGAGAACAGCCTGCTTCGCAGTTACAGTACCGAAGAGCTAAACAGCCGCATTGTTTATGAATGTGCGATGAAAGGCGATCAAATTGCAAATGAAGTTTATCGTTTTACAGGAGAAATACTGGGTAAGGCACTGGCCAATTTCGTGATGTTTTCTTCTCCCGAGGCGATCATCCTTTTTGGAGGGCTGTGCAAAGCCGGTGACCTTTTACTAAAGCCAACCCGCGAACACATGGAAGAAAACCTGCTACCCATCTACCGCGATAAGGTGAAACTTATTTTTAGTGAATTACGCGAAGCAGATTCGGCAGTACTTGGTGCAAGTGCACTTGTTTGGGAGATGAAGCAGGTTTAGTAAATAAGTTACGAACAGATCCGTTATTTTGCCTTAATCATAAATACTGCCGGCACAGGCCGCTGCCCTTCTTTGTCACTGGGCCGGATGGTTTCCTTACCATTTACCAACATACAGCTGCTACCACCGCCGTCAAGATTTAACGCCTCCGCACAGCCGAGATCTTTAAAAAGCTGTGCCTCCTGCACAAGGGTAACGCCCTCTGCAATGCCCGGTGCTCTGCCCTCAACAACCATAATAATCAGCCTGCCCCCGGCAGTATAGCCCATCCCGGTCCTGGGATGTTTATCCTCAATTCCTTTGCCTGCAAACTTTAGTTCTTCGTTATTGGTAATTGCAACGTTGCCATTCTGGAGTAGTACCGGACCTCCACCAACGGCAGTTTGCATCTTCCATTTTTTAAGTTTTGCTGCTTTTTGTTGTTGCGCATCGCTTGACTGATAGCCGGCATTTCGCAATCTTAAAACCTGGTTAGCGTCCTTTATTGGGGGATATATTTCTTGAACGGCATAAGCGCGCCGTTTTGAAGAGTCCGTAAATGTCCACGCTACGTCGGCAGTGCGTTTTTTGCTGATTCCAAGTGCGCTGACAAGCGGATGTGTGTAAGTGAGTGTATCTTTTCCCCTACCTGCAATGGGTGTATTGTAAGCAAGTAATCGGCCCCTGTTTATCACAACGTTCAGGTTCCTGTTATGCACAAACTCAAAAAAGCTTGAATTGACCACCAGCAGTGGCCGGGCATTTTTGGTATAAAATGAAGAAGGTGTAAGGCGCCGATTTAACGTTGTATCGGTGACAAATTCCAGCGACCGTTGATTAAGATCAGCGGACACATAAAAGGCGCGGTTTGGCTTTCCTTCAATAGCGTCATCTGTAAAATAAACATGAACTCCGGCAGGCAGCGGCTGGTAAAGGCTGTCGACATTGTTCCAATGCAATTGAGCAAGGCCATAAGCTGGACACAAAACCAGGAACACCAGAAGTCGGTTCATAACGATTATACTAGGTTAGCAATGCTAATGAAAAATCGGATGTGGAAACCGGATGGCGGATGATTAATACAGGGTTAATCCAAAGCCGGAACAAACAAAGATTACTTACTGTTCGATACAAGAGAATGGATAGCGATGATGGATAGAAATAAGCCAGTTTACATAGAGGAGTAAATAGCCCTATCACTGCGATACCGATGAACGGATTGCGACGCAACGATGATGCCATGAAAGCCAATTGCCGGTAGCCAAAAAAACATTATTGTTACCGGGAATTTATGCCTGAAGCATTGCTTTTTCCTCCTGCCATTTACGACGTCCGTAGCCGGGTATTACATGTCTTTCGCTGTGGTAAGAAGATCTAACCAATGGACCACTCTCAACATAGTCGAAGCCGAGGCTATAACCGATTTCCTTTAGCTCTGCAAATTCTGCAGGCGGAACAAAGCGCTGTACCGGAAGGTGCTTTTTTGTGGGTTGCAGATATTGGCCGAGGGTAAGCACATCAACACCCGCTGCAACAAGGTCCTCCATACTTTGGACCACTTCTTCTTTGTTTTCGCCAAGACCTAACATGATACCGGTTTTGGTACGCATGCCGCCCTGCTTTAATACTTTAAGTACTTCTATGCTGCGACGATATTTTGCCTGTATGCGAACCTGCCTGGTAAGCCGCTCAACGGTTTCCATGTTGTGGCTAACCACATCGGGTGCAGCGTCGATGATGCGTTGTATATTTTCTACCTGGCCCTTAAAATCGGGGATCAGGGTTTCGAGTGTAGTATCGGGATTTAAGGCCTTAATTGCTTTAATAGTATTGAACCAGATGATCGAACCACCGTCTTTGATTTCGTCCCTGTCGACGCTGGTAACAACAGCATGCTTTACCCGCATAAGGTTTATGGCTTCGGCAACGCGTTGCGGCTCATCCCAATCGAGCGGGTCGGGGCGACCTGTAGCAACGGCACAAAAACCACAACTACGGGTACAGGTATTACCAAGGATCATAAAAGTTGCTGTGCCCTCGCCCCAGCACTCGCCCATGTTAGGGCAGTTGCCGCTTTCGCAAATGGTGTGTAATTTATGGGTATCGACAAGCCCGCGAACGTGCTTATAGCTCTCTCCGATTGGAAGTTTAACCCTTAGCCAATCTGGCTTTTTTACTTTTGCGGCTGGTTCTTCAACCCGAGCAACGACCGGAGTATCTATCATGATGAGGAGGTAGTGTGGTGAATGTTCTATAGTACAAACCTGATGTTACAACCATAAACCATTACAGTAACAGCTGCTTTACAAGCTTTCACACGGCAAAAATACGAGAGTTTCCGGTACGAATTCCGGCAGAGATTTCCAGAAGGGAACATTACCTGCGCCTTCCGAATACGATAGCAGCGTAGGCGTTTAAGAACAATTGTCGTTGTTTTTGCAGCAAGAGTATGGGCATTTTTTGAGAATAATATTCGGCGTGTACACCAACTTCAACAGCACTGACCATTTCGTTATACCGGCCATAGTCGAAGCGCATCCCCACTTTTGCATAAAGGCCAGGAACAAACTTGAGTTCATTGAAGCCTTTACCTAAGCCAGATGCACCGTTAATGACACTTGGGTTCAGGAAAACCGAGTCGTTGTCGTTATACTTAACATCTGAACGTTTGCCGGTGCGGCTATCACTGATGTCGAGGAAGTATGGTTTGAGCAACCCGGCACTAAATCCACCGCCATATAAGGCAGTAACGGCTACACCGTTTTTATTGCCTTTTCCACCAATCAAGCGTTGTTGCCCAATGCCAAGTTTGGCATAATAGAAGTTATTGATTTTACCATATATAAAAGGATTACCCACCAGTAAACCAAACGCATCTCCCCTGCTAAGTTTCTCTTCTTTGTCGTGTTTTCTTTCACCTATTTCGAGGCTGTAAAGATTTGTTTTGGTTGGCGTTTTAAGCCTGCCAAGTTCGTAGAATGCACCGTATCCGTCGGAGGTAAGTTTAAGCCCAAAAACGCTTTGTTTATGAAAGATTAACGCGCCTTCTTCCTCTTGTTTTATCAATTGATTAACCTTCTCTTTGCGATCATTCTTCTTTTGCTGCCGGCTGCTGATGGTCCTGTCCTGCGAAAAACTCACAACGACAACCAGGCTGCAAAGGGTGACCAGAATTATCTTCTTCACTTTGTATTACGTTTGTACGGTAAATTTATATAAAAAATACTTCAATGACTTCACAAGTAATTTACGAAGGAAACCTGCGGACGGTTGCTACACATCTTCAAAGCGGCACCAGGATTGAAACGGATGCGCCCACAGATAACCAGGGTAAAGGAGAACGTTTTTCACCCACCGACCTCGTGGCAACGGCCCTCGGAAACTGTATGATGACGGTAATGGGAATTAAGGCAAGGGACATGGATGTAGACTTAAGCGGCACCTCGATTGATATTACAAAAATTATGGCCTCCGAACCCCGGAGAATCAGTGGGATAAAGGCTTTCGTACATTTTCCGGCCGGCGTTAAGGCCGATGAAAAAACCAAAGCAATACTGGAACGCACGGCAAGAACCTGCCCGGTTTTTCAAAGCCTTCACCCCGATCTTGAACAGGATATTCAATTTGAATGGGCAGCCGGGTAATTATTCGGGTACAGTAAAACGTTCGTTCATTTTATAACCAACCCTGCTCAGGAGCCATTGTAACATTTAAACTTTTGCATATCGTTAGGAAGTAAAGACGCGTTTACCGGTGATGAAATGTACTTTTCAGGAGTAACCATCCTGGTTTAAGCGAATTAGCGTGCAGACGCTGCAGGCATGAGCAACCGGCTGCCTCAAAATAAATTACTCCGGCATTAGCCCCGTTGTGTTTTAAGGATTGCAGTTCCGACGGCGCATTCAAGACATCGTTTTGGATCGCAGTACATGTTTTTAAGCTCAATCAGCGCCTGGCTTTCTAACGCATTTGCATTAGAAACGCCATTTTGCGCCCACTTTTTCACCACTTCATTTTGCTCGGGTGGCAATTCTGCAAGCCAGGCAACTGCCTTAAGTTTATACGACTCTTCTTTGGTATGGCTGCCATAGGCAAACAACACCGGAATGATGCCGTTGATAATGATGTTTTGGATCATCTGTTTGCCAATGGGTTTATGGCGGTAATCTTGTCCGTCATCGATGGTATAGTGGTAATGCCAGAAGTCATTTGGTGTTACTTCCAACAATTTACACACCTGGCTTAGTGTTTCGGCCTCCCGTATTTGTGCAAAAAGGTGTAAAGACTGGTGAATGATCATAGCCAGTTGGGCAAGCCGAAGGGTTGGAAAATTTGCCGGCCGCATTCGCAGGAAAAACGGCTTTTTAGTTGTTGGCTGCAACTGGTATTTATTTTTTAAAAACCGATATTCGCGTTGCAGAAGTTGCTGATAATCGCCCTCGAGCTTATCGTTGAGAAGTCCTGCTTGTCCGAGCAGTAATCCCTCGAGCTGGTGTATCTGGTTTTTGTGCCTGCCGAGGATGTTCACCGGGATACTTCGTGCCATAGATTCGAAGATTTCCGTATTGACCTTTGCACCAAAACTCCGGGCCAGCATCCACCAGAAAACTTCCTCCCAGTGATTATTAGCAGCTTTCAGCAAGTTGATAACCCCTGATGCTTTACGCTGCAATCGTTCAACAACAAGCCGCTCTTTCCAGGCCACCCACGCGAGTGGGGCAATGGCGGGCAGATGTGGCTGGCTTGCAACGAAACCGGGAGAAAACATAAGCCCCTCGTAGCGTGCAAGCAAAACCCGGGGCACCCTTGAACCCAGGCATAAAGTCGGCAAAACAGCACCATGTGCGTCGGTAACTTCAGCATCATGCTCCCAAACAACATGCAGGATGATATTGCTATAATTTGAATCGTTGGTATGGCCGTGTGTGTGCCAATCGGAAGATTTTATGTGCAACTCTATATTGCCGATCCAGGTAGTACCACTAATCAGCAGCTTTCCATTAAGAAAATCAGGGCCCTGGTCGGTATTGTGATTTCCCTGGTGTATTACGTGTAGCTGTTCACCTTGTTCTGTTACAAGCGCCGAAGTGTTGAAGTATTGGAATTGCCAGATAAACTGGAGCAAACGTTCTGTCATATCAGGAAGCCCGTTGATTGAACTTCATGAAATATAAACAAGAAATCAGCGAAATCAAAACTATAGCCTGGGCGTTAACCCAAGTAAGTGGCAGCATTGAAACAACAGATTGCTTCAAACGTGTCAGGCTCAGAAGAGTTACTGCACGAATAAACATAGCTGCGCAGGAGAAACAACAATTTCAAGGGTTCTTATACCTGTTGGAATAAACTTTTGATAAATGAGCGAGAATCTGTCCCGGGTTACGGCTATAAACATAGCCGCGTTTGGCTCTATAGTACACCCAACTTGCCGAGTTCGGCAACAACACGGCTAACCGGTAAGCCCATGACATTATAGAAATCGCCATTGATCGACTTGATCCCAACCACCCCTATCCACTCCTGGATGGCATACCCGCCCGCTTTGTCGTATGGAGAGAACTTTTCAACATAGTATTCAATCTGTTCGGAGGTGAGCTCGTTAAATGTGACATCCGTTTTTTCTGAGAAGCAGACCTCACCCGTATGATTGGTAATCACTACCCCCGTGATCACGGAGTGGGTTTTCCCTGAAAGTGAATTTAGCATTTCGATTGCCTCCTTTCGATTTTCCGGCTTGTTGATCACCTGGCCATCAAGTACCACAATGGTATCTGCAGCAAGGATGGTATTTGTTTTATGTTGCTGGTGAAAGGCGGCATCGAGGTATTGATCTACCTGGCGGGCTTTATTCCGCGCTACATAAATGGGCACTTCCTCTACAGGCAGATCCTTTGGAAAGGACTCATCGGTACTTCTTGATACAACTTTAAATGCTACTTCTGCCCATTCCAGGAGCATTTTTCTACGTGGCGACTGGGAGGCAAGAATAATATTTTCCATCTGATTGCTTTGTTAGTGTTAAGTTGGCTGAACCATAATCAGGACACCTGGATAAGCGTAGTTAAAACAATTGTGCCCTACAAAGACTCACATGCCTGCTAACCTGCTTTCGGCAACTCCCTAAAGGTGAAACTATTGCCCTTGTACTGTGCTCAGAGGTATATTCTAAAAAACACCATTGACAATATGCCGGTGAACATAACAATCTTAATCCACGAGCTGAGTTGATGATAATCAGCGCTGGTTCTAGCGGTAAAAAGCTTCCTGAATATCAACAAAAGCGGAACGATAACGAACAGAATACAATAGATGGCACTGAACCACCACCTGAACTGAAGCACATAAAATTGTACGATCAATAAAGCCGCCATTAATACAATCATCCATACCGCAACAAAGACCTTTGAGACGTTAATGCCCCAAACTATGGGCATAGTGCGGCAGCCATAGCGGCGATCACCTTCTATATCTTCCATGTCTTTTACAACTTCCCGAATTAAACTAATCACAAAAGCAAAGCCCGCATATAAGAAGGTGATACGGGTGATCTTTTCCGTGTAGGAACCCGTGTCGATGGTTTGAAGCAGGTTGCTTGTCTCTGCCCAGGTAATTACCAGGATAACCCAGGCCGTGAGCAATGAGATTACGACATTGCCTGACAACAACTTTTTTTTGAGCGAGATCGAGTATAAGAAAAGGAGGAGTACACAACCGAGGTTTGCGATCGTAATAAACCGCGCGCTTGTAAGCCAATCGACGAAAAAGGAAAGTAAAACGCCAAGCAGGCTAAACAATAAGTGCCACAAAATGACTGACCTCCTGTTTATTATTTTGTCAACTACCAGCTTATCGGGTTTGTTTACCCTATCGATGTTGAGATCGAAGTAGTCGTTAATGATATAACCCGCTGCCGCAATCAGCACCGAAGCAGCGGCAAGTGCAAGAAAATAAATGCCGCTAATATTGGGCACGACACCTGCGGCTTCAAATACCGGGTGAACTATGCAATAAACAAACAGCAACTGCGTAATGGCAATAAAAACCAGATTCGGCCAGCGAATCAAACGCATAAAAGCGGAAAGAAGTTTCAAATACGGTGTTTAAACCGGCAAGTTAGCAAATGGTTCAGCAGTGCCTTTGAATATTATTGTGAGCGGATGGTAGTGTCCTCTGCCCAGTGCCCACGAACTTTCAAGACCTTTTCAATAACGTCGCGACCACATCCAAAACCGCCATTGATAGGCGAAATGTATTTTGAAACAGCTTTGATTTCCCCTACCGCATCCGCGGGGCAACAAGGCAGACCCACCTGCTCCATTACTTCAACATCCGGGATATCATCGCCCATAAATAATACCTCTTCGTAACGCCGTTGTTGCTCCTGTAAAAACTTGTCGAGACAGGCCAGCTTGTTTTGAACAGACATAAAAACGTGCCTGATACCCAGCTTATGCAGGCGATCTTCAACGTCGGGGGAATTGCCGCCAGAGATGATGGCTACGGTATAATTCCGTTTTACCGCAAGCTGAAGGGCATAGCCATCTTTTATATTCATACGCCGCGCCATTACACCGGCAGGTAGAATAAGCAATGTTCCATCGGTAAGTACCCCATCGATGTCGAATACCAACGTTGTTATTGATTTAAATATCCCGAGAACATTCATGGATGAACGGTATTTCAGTTTTGAAAATATTGAATTCAGATTCTACCCGGTATTCACCTGCTGAACCCTGGTTCAGGCTGCCCGGAACTCCGGGAGCTATTAAGCAAAAGTATTGGAAAACAAGCCGGAATTGGCCTGTTCATCATGGTTAGCCAGCGTTAACAGCATTAACAAGCTTGTGCTGGTGCGTGGTAATACTCTGGCTCATGGAGGCATAGATGGTTTGTATTGCAGGGTAGCCAGAGAGCAGCTGCAGGTGTTTTTCGATGGTTGCCTGATCTCCCCGGGAAGCTGGGCCTGTTTGGAGTAGTGCCGGGGAAGCCTGGCTTATCCTGCCTGCAATCTCCGAAATAAGGGGAACCAGGCTTTTAAAATCAAGCGCTTCGGCAATGCAATATCGCTCGGTAAGTGCATATAAATGATTGGTGAAGTTAGATGCGATAACCGCGGCCACATGGGTTTTGAGCCGCTCCTCGTCATCCGCTACACGTACACCGGCGGCCCAGGTGCCCGCGAATAACGTAAGCACCTCTATTGTATGCGGGTTGCTGCCGTTAACGAGCACCGGGATGGGTGGCAGGCGGTCAACATCTTTACGCAGGCTTTGTAGCGGGTATACAACCCCGAAGTTATCTCCCGTTTGCTGAAGTACATCCATTGCTACAGAACCTGCTGTATGCACAACGATCTTATTAAGTAGACCTAATTGCTTTGCTACTGCTGCAACCTGGTTGTCGCTGACTGCAATGATATAGATTTCGCCCTCCCTACTTATTTCTTCCACGCCTTCCGCAGCAACCGTGCTCAGTTCAGCCGCCAGCCTGGTTGCCTCGCCCCTGTTCCTCGACACGACCTGGTGTATTTCATGACCTCCTTGGCACACTACTTTACCCAGCACCGTAGCCACATTGCCCGAGCCTATTATTACAACTTTCATCTATTTTTGAGTTGAATTGACCCAAATGAAATTAGCACAAAGAATTATAATCAGGTACTACGTCAATAAGATTAGAACGCTTGCGCTGATATCACCCCGAAGAGCTGCCGAAGAAGCATTCAGGCTCTTCTGCACGCCTTACAGCAAACGAAAAGTTCACAAGGCGCCGGCCATTTTTGAAAAAGCAAACAAGCTTTCCTTTGCTCTTGGCCAGTTTACCATTAATGGATTCAGATGGCAGCCACGGGAACATGCAAATGGTAAGAAAATCCTGATCTGCCATGGCTTCGACAGCAGGAGCTATAAGTTCGACCGGTATATTGATCCATTGCTGAATGAAGGATTTGAAGTACTTGCCTTTGATGCCCCTGCACATGGAACAAGCACCGGAAGCACCGTAAATGCGAACCAATACCGCGACATGGTGCTTGAAATTAACAACCGTTATGGACCCATAGATGGTATAATGGCCCATTCTTTTGGATGTATTGCTGTTGCGCTTGCCATTGAGCAACTGGAAAACAATACCGAAAAACGTCTTGTGTTGGTGGCCCCGGCTACGGAAACTACCCGCGCGATTAACACCTTCCTGAGTTATGTACCTGTAAGCCTGCGTGTTCGCGAAGAATTTGAAAAGATTATTGAGGAGCTTGGTGGAAACCCTGCATCCTGGTTTTCGGTGAGCCGTGTGATACAACAAATTAAAACCCCTACGCTTTGGGCACACGACCAGGAAGATCCTGTTACCCCGTATGAAGACATGAAACACCTCGTTGATAAAAACCTTTCGCACCTGCAATTCGAAATTACCCGGGGTCTTGGACACAGCAATCTTTATAAAGACAGCCGGGTTGCCAAAAGAATCGTTTCGTTTTTAAGCGAATTGAAACAAAAAACGGCTTAAGCCCGAAGCGAACCCAGGAGCAAATCCGTTTTTAACGTAATGTGTTTGTTGGCTTAATTCTTATAATCTTATCATTGTACGAGGTTTGCAGGTACCTTGGGTTTCATTGTTCCAAACCTGCCTCCCCCAAAACCAAAAATCTTGCTTTATACACTTATACTGTAATATTGCAACGGCAGCACAAGCCTGCCGCTTTAAAATTATACGGTAACATCGCGCACCGGCCGCCCGGCTAGCTATAGCGGGCAGCGGCTGATCCACAACGAACAACAGCCGGTAACTTAAAATTATCTGAACGAAAGAATGTCAAAGAACCTATTAATAGTGGAGTCACCTGCTAAGGCGAAAACCATTGAAAAAATTCTCGGTAGCGACTTCGAGGTAAAGAGTTGCTATGGTCATATCCGTGACCTGGAGAAAGACGATATGGGAATTGATCTGAACAACAATTACCTGCCAAGATATAAGGTACCGGAGGACAAGGAAAAGGTGGTAAAAGAGCTGAAGCAAACCGCAAAAAAGGCAAAGGAAGTCTGGCTGGCATCGGATGAGGACCGGGAAGGAGAAAGCATAAGCTGGCACCTTTCTGAAGTGCTTGGCCTGGACCCTGCAACAACAAAGCGGATCGTTTTTCACGAGATCACGGCACCTGCAATCAGAAAGGCTGTAGAAAACCCGCGGTTGATTAACATGAATCTTGTTAACGCCCAGCAGGCCCGGCGCGTGTTGGACAGGCTGGTTGGATTTGAACTCAGCCCGGTGCTGTGGCGTAAGATCGGTATGCAAAGAAGCCTGAGCGCAGGCAGGGTACAAAGTGTTGCTGTTCGCCTGATTGTTGAAAGAGAACGCGAAATCAACCAGTTTAAATCCGAAAGCAGTTTCAAAGTAGAAGCTACTTTTTCCGCCAAAGACGTTAATGGCAAGGCGGTGAATTTCAAAGCGGAAAGCCCGGCAAAGATTAGCAAACAAGAAACAGCTGAAACATTCCTGGACAGTTGCAAAGGTGCTGATTATACTGTTGCAGATGTAATTGTAAAACCTGCAAAACGTTCACCTGCAGCTCCGTTCACTACGTCTACTTTACAGCAGGAAGCAAGTCGGAAGCTGGGTTATGGTGTAAGCAAAACCATGTTGCTGGCCCAACGTCTTTACGAGAGTGGAAAGATCACTTATATGAGGACCGATAGCACCAACCTGAGCGAAACAGCCCTGGCAGACATTCAAAAAGAGATCACGGGTAGCTACGGCGACAAATATCACCAGGCAAGGAAATACAAAAGCAAGAGCGCCAGTGCTCAGGAAGCGCACGAGGCCATTCGCCCCACTTATATGGACAGCCGGACTGTTGATGATGAAGACGGTCGTAGGCTTTATGAACTCATTTGGAAAAGAACCATAGCATCACAAATGAGCGATGCAGAATTTGAGAAAACCACTGCCCGCATCAACATTTCCACGAACAAGGAAACCTTGAATGCCAATGGCGAGGTCATGAAATTTGATGGGTTTCTTAAGGTTTACCTCGAAGGAAAAGACGACGAAGACGAGGAAGATACTGAAGGTATACTTCCGCCACTCGCAAAGGGTCAGCAGCTCGAATTCAAAGAGATGACGGCGACAGAAAAATTCACCAGGCCCGCACCGAGGTATACCGAAGCGTCGCTGGTTAAAAAGCTGGAAGAGTTGGGTATCGGCCGGCCATCGACCTATGCGCCAACGATCTCAACCATTATCAAAAGAAATTACGTTGAGAAAAGGGATAAAGAAGGGGTAAAGCGAAATGTAAACCAACTGCGACTTAGGAAAGATAACGAGATCGAAAAACAGGTGCTGGTGGAAAATACCGGTGCAGAGAAGTCGAAATTATTTCCTACCGATCTGGGGATGGTTGTTACCGATTTTCTGAAGCTCCATTTTAAGCAGGTGATGGACTATGGCTTCACTGCCGGTATAGAAGAAGAGTTCGACGAGATTGCCGAGGGTAAGATGAAGTGGAGCAAGATGATCGATGACTTTTACAAACCTTTTCATGGCAACATTGAAGAGACACTTGAAAAAGCAGAGCGTGCAAAAGGCGAGCGGGAGTTAGGAATAGACCCGGTGTCGGGCAAGAAGGTGATAGCGAGAATGGGCCGCTATGGTCCGATGGTTCAGATTGGCGACACCAGTAACGAAGAAGATAAAGCCCGATTTGCGAAGTTGAAGGCTACACAAAGTATTGAAACCATCAACCTCGAAGAAGCAATGGAGCTTTTTAAGTTACCCCGGGCGCTTGGTAATTTTGAGGGGTCGGAAGTAGCTGTTAATATCGGCCGGTTTGGCCCATATGCGGCGCATGATAAAAAGTTTTATTCGCTGAACAAAGAGATGGATCCCTATAATGTTACCCTGGAAGAGATCGCTCCTATGATTACGGAAAAGCGCCAGGCAAAAGACGACCGTACGATAAAGGTGTTCGAAAAGGAAAAGATCCAATTGCTAAAGGGACCATATGGTCCATATATCAAACAGGGATTGCGCAATTATAAACTCAGCAAGGAACAACAGGAACGGGCTGCAGACCTTACGATAGAAGAAGTAAAAGCAATTATTGAAGAACTGAAGGCGAACCCTCCAAAAAAGGTTGCGCGCAAAAAGAAGGCATAACGGACAGCAGATAAAAAAAGCCGGCTAACGAATAACGTTGGCTGGCTTTTTTGTTTTAGCGTCTACTGATCACGATTGCGCTTCCATTCTCCCTTTTAGAAGTGATAAGGTAGATTTAGCGTTATTGAATATTAAGGTCGTATGGCAACCTGGTTTGCGGGATAGCAACCATTCTTTTAACCCTTTGCAGGTGTTTCAGGAGCTCGTATTGCTCATCACCGATGTCCTCCCTTATCATCTGCGCTTTCATTTCATTCTTCTTTTCACCGAGTATACTTTCAAGAAAACCCTTCTTTTCAGGGTAAGCTTTCAGGCTATAGTCTTTCAGCTTTGCCATACGTGCAGCACAGTTTACGGCATCCTGTATCGATCCCAGCTTGTCTACAAGACCGATCTGCAATCCGCGGGTTCCTGTCCATACCCGACCTTGTGCAATGCTGTCTACATATTCAATTGGTTTCTTACGGCCTTCGGAAACCCGCTGCTTGAAACTCAGGTAAATTGTATCGATCGAGTTTTGTACAAAACGCTTTTCGGGTTCGGTTAACGGGCGACTTATGGTCAGCATATCGGCAAATGGTCCAGTCTTCACTCCATCGAAGGTCATCCCCAATTTGTTTTTAAAGAATGCCTGCATATTCGGGATAATACCAAAAACGCCTATCGAACCCGTAATGGTAGTGGGGTTTGCAAATATACTGTCAGCCTGGGCCGCGATATAGTAACCACCGGAGGCAGCCACGTCGCCAAAACTCACCACCACAGGTTTCAACTTGCGTGTTTCAGAAATCTCGCGTAGGATAACTTCGCTTGCAAGTGCACTTCCACCGGGAGAGTTTACGCGGAAGACCACGGCTTTTACATTTTTATCGAGTCTAACTTTGCGAATAATGGCCCGGAACTCATCGGAAGCAATGCTGCCGCTTTGACCGCGCCCATCAATGATTTCACCTTCGGCATATACAACGGCGATACGTTCAGCCTTGCCAGCCGGCAGATTAACCGTTTTTGCATATTTGCCGGGAGATATAAAGTTGATTTTGGAATCTTTATCAATTCTGAGCCTGCTGATGATTTCAGATTTAACCTGGTCGTCGTACCTGACCCCATCAATCAATCGATAACGCAGGGCATCATATGCAGTCTGTATACTTCCGGAGTTGGCGAGTTGATGAAGGCTTGCAGTGTCGGAGCCGGAATGTGCGGCGGCGGCTAATAAAACGCTTGCATAAAGATCATTCAGGTAAACCGTAGTCTGGATCTTGTTTGCTTCAGTCATCTGGTATTCGCGCAAAGGTTCCGTTGCACTTTTAAACTTACCGGCGTAAAAGATCTGCGGTTGTATCTCCAGTTTCTCAAGTGTTCCTTTCAGGAAAACCAGGGTTGACTCAAGACCACGCCAATCAAGCGTGCCCTTTGGATTGCAATAAACTTTATCCGCAGCTGAAGCAATATAATAAGCTTTCTGGCTGAGCACTTCTCCATAAGCGATTACAAATTTGCCGGATTTTCTAAAGTCAAGGATGGCGTTCCGCAGCTCGTCGCTTGTAGCAAAGCCGTTTGGATTAATGCTGCCTTTTATATAGATACCCTTTATGTTTTCATCTGCTTTCGCCGCGTTCAGCATTCTAACTAATTCGTATAAACCTGGTACATTATCATCATTGTCACCAGTAAACTCTGCAAGGGGGTTCTCCACTTCCTGCTCATGGATTTCCCGATCCAGGTCTAAAACCAATACGGCATTGGAACCTACCTCAGGCTTATCCGCCGACATAGCCATCCCGATGAATCCAAAAAGAATCATCACGGCGAGTATGGCAAATACCACCAACGACAGAAAGGATGCAAAAAATACTTTGAAAAAGCTTCTCATGTGTGTTTTGAAATTAAGTAGGCGAATTTAAACATATTTGAAGGCTTTGTGTGTACGTTTGATTATGGCAAGGGTTTATTTGTTAATTGGTGGTAACATGGGTGAGCGGGAGCTGAACCTTAAGGCTGCCCGTACGATGATAGCCGGTGCAGTTGGTGAAATCTTAAGTGCATCTGCCGTGTACGAAACAGAAGCCTGGGGGATTACTGATCAGCCCCTGTTTTTAAATCAGGCCATCCTGGTCGAAAGCCAATATGATCCTCAGCATATTCTCGAAAACATTCTCTCAATAGAAACCCGGATCGGTCGAAAACGGGTTCAAAAATTTGGTCCGCGTACCATTGATATCGACATCCTCTTCTATGATAACCTCGTGTTAAATAGCTCAAGCCTCACCATTCCACATCCTGAAATGCAGAACAGGCGCTTTGCCCTGGCGCCGCTGTACGAAATTGCGGCCAGCCTGCAACATCCTGTGCTAAACAAAACAATTGCGCAGTTATTTGATGAATGCCCAGATAAGCTCGTGGTAAAGCGCATCAACTAAATTAGCTATGGCAGTGCTTCACCCATTCTTTACCGGGTATCTTTCTTACAACCTACGGCTTATTTCCAGGCAATACCAGTGATATGTTAACAGCGGCCGTTTTCATTGATGTACAGCCTGTATACTAAACGACTACATCACCTGGCATAGCATGGCATGCAAATCATTGCTTCCGGGATATAAGGCCGAGCACCTACTTTTGCAACATTAATGAAGCATCATTTTATCACCATAGAGGGCAACATCGGCGCTGGTAAAACAACGCTTGCACACCTGCTTTCAAAAAAACTCAATGCCCGGTTGGTTCTTGAAGAGTTTGCTGACAATCCCTTTCTGGCGAAATTTTACCAAAACCCCGAACAATACGCATTTCCGTTGGAGCTCTTTTTTATGGCTGAGCGTTATAAGCAATTGAAGGAATTGCTGCACATGAAAGACCTTTTTCAGAATATTACGGTTAGCGATTACCTGTTTACCAAGTGCCTGCTTTTTGCCAAAGTAAACCTTCCCGTTGAAGAGTTCCTCCTTTACCAAAAGTTGTTTACAATTATTCACAGTCAACTCATGCACCCCGATATACTGGTATACCTTCATGCCCCGGTGCAAAAGTTGCAGGAAAACATCCGTAAACGCAACCGCGAATTTGAGCAAACCATTTCAAACGAGTACCTGTTTCGCATCCAGGAAACGTATACAAACTATATCAAACAACATAATATCACCACCATCTTTGTGGATGTAAGCAACGCCGATTTCCTGGGAAATGAAAAACACCTACAGGTAATTACCGACGCCCTCGACAAAAATTACGAATCAGGTCAGCACTACTTTACACTACCCTAACCCATGAACACCAACGTAAGCAGGCACGACCCGCTCGCCGCCGTCAGAATACCAGAGTACAGGTTTTTAATGATCGGACGATTTTGCTTTATCATGGGGTTGCGTATGCTAAGCACGCTGGTGGGCTGGTGGTTATACGAATTAACAAGCGCCCCCCTGGCACTCGGGCTGATCGGGCTTGCTGAGGTGGTGCCCGCATTATCGCTGGCCCTTTATGCCGGTCATGTGATCGATATCAGCGAAAAGAAAAGGCTTTTACTTAGGGGTATTTTTTTCTACCTGCTTGCTGCGGCCACCCTGCTCATCTTGTCTACGCATTACATTAGCAATACCGCAGGTAAACCATTTATTATTGGCGCTATTTACTTCGTCATTTTCTGCACCGGCATTCTTCGCGCATTTACCGGTCCAGCGTTTTCGGCAATCGTCGGACAAACGGTATCCAAAGAACTGCTGCCCAACGCTACTACCTGGAACCAGGGCACATGGCTTTCAGCTTCGGTGATCGGGCATGCCTCGGCCGGTTTCCTGATTGCCGCCTTTAGCAATACCGGCACGCTGATGCTTGTTGTATCGCTGATGATCCTTGCACTATACGTACTTTCAAAAATGCACAAAAAGCCCGCGGTGCATACCGCCGGCGAAAAGCGAACCTGGGAAAGTGTGAAAGAAGGACTCACATTTGTTTTTTCAACCAAGGAAATCCTGGGTGCACTTTCACTCGACCTTTTTGCCGTATTGTTTGGCGGCGCCGTTGCACTTGTTCCGGTTTATGCGAAAGACATTTTAAACGTTGGCGCTATTGGCTTTGGCTGGCTGAATGCTGCAACCGACATTGGCGCAATTACCGTAGTCATATTGCTAGCACTGTTTCCATTACGCCGAAACCAGGGCAAGCTGCTGTTTTTCGCTGTTGCAGGGTTTGGCTTGTGCATCATCATCTTTGGTATCTCAAAAATCTTCTGGATATCCTTTCTTGCACTGATGTTTGGCGGAATACTCGATGGTATCAGCGTTGTAATTCGCGGAACGATTCTTCAGCTTAAAACTCCTGATGAAATGCGTGGCCGGGTTATGAGTGTTAATTCCATGTTCATCAACAGCAGCAACGAACTTGGGCAATTCGAAAGCGGGGTAATGGCTAAGTTCTTGGGGGTTGTGCCTTCGGTGGTATTTGGGGGTTGTATGACCATCTTAGTGGTAATCGCCACCTGGTTTAAAGCGCCAAGCCTTAAAAAGATGGAATACTAACCAGCATTACGGTTAGAATAACAAATCTTTTTTGTGACCAGCAGCAACATTTTGGGCATCGGCCGTTGCCACGTCCGCCCGGCCGTAAAATGATTTTGCAAAAGATGTGAATAGCCCTTCGGACGGGCTCGGTTCAACGGCATTATTTCATAGCATCGGGGGAACATCTGCCTGGATGGAGATCGGTTACATTACAACAGCATTTAAGAAAACTTTTGAAACCATTGCTCAAGGCTTTACGGGCAACAATGCTTCCAAAACATGCACTACGATAGGACAAACGGAGGAATTCTTTAGCGTAAGTTGCGGCCTCTTTAACAACACGTCTTCGTCGGTATAAGGATAACGGGCGCAATCGCTTGGCCTTTCGTCGTAAATGTCGCAGGTATTGTCTGCACCTAAGAACGGGCAGGGTTTTGTTCTCACAACATAATCCCCGTCTTCATCAAGCACAAGGTAAGTATCTATAAAAACACTTTCCTTCATCCCCAGGTACTTGCTAATTCGTTTTATATCGGGTGTTTTAAACCGTGGAGAATAATTCTTACAACAATTTGCACACTTCAAACAATCAATGTCCCTGAATGCGTTTTCATTTAGTTGAGGCAACTGCTTCAGCACCTTATTTTTGTCGGCCCGCTGCAACAATTGCTTGTACTGCTTCTGGTGCTCAGCCGACCTTTGCTTCCACTTGTCTAAACTAAACTCGGGCATTATAATTTGTTGGCGTTAAGGGCCCGACCAGATTAGCCATCGGGCTGGCAAAGGTAAGTTGTTTAACGAGCCCGATATTGATGCAGATACCTCTCCTATATACTACAGCGGCTTTTTACCATTTCGTTATCGACCCCTCCTGGCAAAACAAACGTTGCCGCTACAGGAACTCCACAATGAGTGGTACCTCGTCCAGTTTGGGAACCGAGCAATCGAAAACTGCCGCTGATAGCTGCAACCGGGATTTGCGAATGACGGTTTTATGCAAAAAAAAATCCCCCGTGCAAACGGGGGATCAACTACTAAAACATCTAACAATGAAACGTCAGATAATAACATCCAAACTGGTAAAAAGGTTGTAACGATTATACAAGCGAAAGCTCCAGTACCTGCTGCATATTTTTTACGTAGTGAAAGTTTACCCCCTTTATAAAGGTGCTGTCAATTTCCTGTACGTCTTTTTCGTTTTGCCAGCACATCACGATATCTTTTAAACCTGCACGTTTTGCAGCCAACACCTTTTCTTTAATTCCACCCACAGGCAGTACCTGCCCACGAAGCGTAATCTCACCGGTCATTGCCAGGTAAGGCTTTACTTTCCTGCCCGTGAAAGCGCTGGTTAAAGAAGTTAGCATGGTGATGCCTGCGCTTGGACCGTCTTTGGGAACAGCGCCTTCGGGTACGTGCACGTGAATGTTCTTCTTTACGAAAGCTTCAGGATCAACCCCATACTTGCGTGCATTGGCCTGTAAATAACTCAGGGCAGTTGAGGCGCTTTCCTTCATCACATTTCCAAGGTTACCGGTAAGCTTTAGTTCTCCCTTTCCGTCGCTTAAAATTGTTTCTATAAAAAGAATATCTCCACCTACATAGGTCCAGGCAAGCCCAACGGCTACCCCGGCCATGTTCGCTGTTTTATAAATTTCGTTGCTGTAGCGGGGCGAACCAAGTATGCGTTCAACGTCGGCAGTCATCAGTGTTGGTTTGATCTTACCTTTAATCGCCATCTCTTTAGCCTGGTTACGCATAATAGATGCAAGCTGCCTGTCGAGTTCACGAACCCCACTTTCGCGGGTAAAGTTTTCGATAATTTTTTCGAGCACCTTATCGGCAATCTTCAATTTGCCCGGTTTCAGGCCATGGGCCTCCAGTTGTTTGGGAACGAGATGACGTTTAGCGATCTCTACTTTTTCTTCGATCGCATAACCACTCAGGTCGATGATCTCCAGGCGGTCGCGTAAAGCTGGCTGAATGGAGTTGATGTTATTTGCTGTAGCAATAAACAACACCTTGCTCAAGTCGTATTCCAGCTCAAGATAGTTATCGTAAAAGGTATTGTTCTGTTCGGGGTCGAGCACTTCAAGCAGCGCGCTGCTAGGATCGCCGCGCATATCGCTACCGATCTTATCAATTTCATCCAGGATCATAACCGGGTTACTGGTTTTGCTTTTCCGGATGTTTTGCAATATCCGGCCTGGCATTGCCCCGATATAAGTTTTACGGTGCCCGCGTATTTCACTTTCATCGTGTAATCCGCCAAGGCTCACCCGTACATATTTGCGGTCAACAGCATGGGCTATGCTCCTGCCCAAGGAGGTTTTACCAATACCTGGCGGGCCAATAAAACAAAGGATCGGGCTCTTCATATCGCCCTTCAATTTTAACACAGCGAGGTACTCCAGTATGCGCTCCTTGATCTTGCCCATGCCGTAATGATCGTTGTCGAGTACATCTTTGGCCTTTTGCAAGTCGTAAGTGGCCTCGCTATATTCATCCCACGGCAGGTCGAGCATCAGGTCGAGGTGATTGTACACTACCGAATAGTCCGGAACACTGGGATGCATTCTTTCGAGCTTTTCAATGCCGTTTTTAAACATTGTTTTAGCTGCCTGTGGCCACTTCTTTGTTTCGGCGCGCTTCTTCATCTCGGCAACCTCGCGGTCGTTGATGTCGCCACCAAGTTCTTCTTTAATGCTCTTTAGCTGTTGCTGAAGAAAGTAGTCGCGTTGCTGCTTATCAAGTTCGGTGCGGGTTTTTGCGGTCACCTTATTTTTTAACTCAGCGAACTGCAGTTCCTTTTGCAGAATCTGCATGAGTTCTTCCGCGCGATTATTTACATCGTCAATTTCAAGCAGGCGTTGTTTCTCAGCAATTTCACTGTTAAGGTTACTGCTAACAAAATTGATGAGGAAAGAAGGGTTCTCAATATTTTTGAGGATGATTGAAGCTTCAGTTGGCATGTTTGGCGACAACTGCACAATCTGCGATGCAAGGTCTTTTATATTGCTGACGATTGCTGCAAAGTGTTCGTCAGTCGGGATAACATCGTCTTCAACCAAACGAACCTTTGCTTTAAAGTAAGGTTCATCCGTTACGATAGCCTCCAGTTCAAAGCGCTTTTTACCCTGTATGATAATGGTAGTGCCACCATCGGGCATTTTAATAAGCTTAACTATACGGGCAACCGTTCCTATTTTACAAAGGTCGGCTGTCGTGGGATCTTCTATTGTGCTGTCGGTTTGCGCCAGCACGCCAATAAGCTTGTCGGACTTGTAGGAGTCGGTAACAGCTTTTATGCTTTTATCGCGACCAACGGTAATCGGTAATACAACACCGGGAAATAAAACTGTGTTTCTTAAAGGTAGAACGGGCAATTCATCGGGAACCGACGTCAGGCGATCGTTTTCATTATCTGTTTCGTTAAGGGGAATTATTGGTATGAAATCAGTGTCATCCTCGGGTTTGGCAAAATAATTTTTTTCGAACATGGTTTAAGTTTCAATGGACATATTGTCACCATAAGTCGCAAGGAAATTGAGATTTGTTGAGTATATCACTGGTCAATATTGGTGCCAGTGAAACCATTTCCCGGAGCCCCTACAAAGTTGACATATAAAAAAAGAGCATCCTAACAGATGCTCAAAAACAATGACAAAGATATGCCTAGAGAAGCTTTAAACCAACGCCAACTTGAAGCTGCTGGTTTTTCCATTTGTTTGAATTACCAATGTCGTTAATGTTATTCAGACCGATATTATAGCGGCCATAAAGGCGCAACATGCTAAAGTTAAGCTGTACACCGCCGACGGCTGCAAGGTCGCCTTTTTTAAACGCGTCTTTACCATTCTGAAGTGTAGTTTCATGAGGGTTTGTAAGAATGCTGAATTGGGGACCAAGATGAAGGGTTAAAAACTTACCGCTGTTGATTCTTAGTAAGACTGGAATACTCAGGTAGTTTAGTTTGATGTTATCGCCAAGATTTAAATCCAGGATATCACTGGTATTAGCCGTATACCTCGACTTGGTTTGACTGAAAAGAACCTCGGGCTGTATACCCCATTTGCCAAAATCAATTTCGGCAAAACCGCCTGCCTGGTAGCTTAGATTGTAACCATCGTTAAAAGATACACCATCAATTTTTCCAAGGTTTGCACCAGCTTTTACACCAAGGTTAAACTTCTGTGCAAAAGACCCAGTGCTGAGGAGCAGAAGGGTTGTGAACATGCATAAAAAAACTCGTTTCATAGTAGTTGATTTTTCGGTGAAGAAGTCAAGCATCATGCCAAATGAACGCTTGAAAGCTGCTCCGGATGATACATGTTTTGTTAAAAAATTTAAGTAACTGTAAATTGAAAATCAATGCATTCTAGTTGTACGCCGCACGGTCAATTGCCATGTCTTTATTCAATTTTACACCATCATAAAAGCCGGTCGAAATGCGGCCATAGTTAAGTGCAGACGAATGTTTTTGTATCATTTTTTTTGCAAAGCTAGCGCAGCCTGGCTGGCAAGGCAACCACATAAACATGTACATCCTCGGCTGAAAACAACCACATTAGCACCTAATTAATAGACGTTTACGACGCGTACTTCTTTCAGCCTTTGGGAAAGTTGCAGCAGGTGGTTAAAGCTGTTCTTTGCTGCGTATTGAACAAAAAGTACAAGAGTGCGAGGCAACGGCAGCCGCTCACCGCTTAAATGCCGGGTCCATAATGCTAAACGAAATCATTAGCAGGAGTATTATTGTTGGGGAAAGTAAAGCGAGAATGTTGCTCCCTCGCCAGGCATGCCATTAGCCGTAATCAGGCCATTGTGATTTTTCATAATCTTACGGCAGAGCGCCAGGCCAATGCCGGAACCCGTATATCGATCGTTGTTGTGTAAGCGTGTAAATACGTTGAAAATGGTTTCATTGTGCTTGTTATCGAAGCCGATGCCGTTATCGCGCACATCTAGTCTATGGTATGCTGTCTGCAACCCGGTGTTAGCGGAAGGGGTTGACAAGCCGGGGTACCCGATCGTAATCACGGGAGGAACATTTTGCCGGCTGAATTTAATTGCGTTCCGAAGCAGGTTTACCAGGAGTTGTTTGAGTAAAAATGGGATGCCCTTTACGTGCGGCAATTGTTCAATAAAAATTTCTCCGTTGCTTTCGTGTAGTTCGTGAGAAAGCTCAGCGATAACCTCGTTTGCAAGGCTGTTCAGGTCGATAGCAACCTGGTTGTCCTTAATATGGCTGATTTTTGAGTAGGACATAATGTCGGCAAGCAGCCGCTGCATCCGCGATGCAGCGTCGTTCATTCTGCCAACCGTACTCAACATCTTTTCGGTGGAAATCCGGTCCTCGTCTTCAAGTATACGTGAAGCAAACATCTGGATTTTCCTGAGTGGTTCTTTCAAGTCGTGCGTGCTGATCCAATTTACGTTTTCGAGCTCCGAGTTGGCTTCTTTTAGTTGCTCACTTAAGTTCCGGTACTTAAGTTCCTCGCGCGAAATAAATAAGGTGTAAACATGTTTTTGCAACGCATTGGCAAAGTTTGCTGCGGCGTTTATCTCAGGTTTTAGCCACTGGTTACTTTCTCCCCGTTTGGTTTCGCGCCAAAGTGCAAATGATTTCCGCGGGGACAATCCTTTTTCGTCTTTTACGATAGCCTTTGTGGGGTCACCGGCCCAGTTTACCTGCTGCAATACCTCGGGGCGAAACCAGATAATACAATTGTTTGCACCACTGCCCAGGGAGTAATAAAGAACGCCTGCTGCTATGCCAATCCACTGTTTTGCGCCGTCAAACACATTGGAGATGTTTGCCGTAACGTAAGCTGAATTGGACTCCTGCTTATACAGGAATTCGGCCAGGGCTCTGATTGCATCCTGATCGGGAACCAGGCCGTTTGTATAAACATCGTGGCCGGCAACAAGGGCGACACCTGTGGCATTAGCAACCCTGAGCAACTCAGGTTGGGCAACAACCTCGGGCAATGTTATGTTTCCAGCGGTATCGAAACTGGTAAGTAAAGTATCAAGTTCCTTACTGACCTCTTTTGAAACATCATATTCTTCGGCAAGTTGCCGCACATTTATCTGGGAGGTTAGAAAGTGTCCCTGCAACTGGGCAGCAATGCGGATATGCCGGCTGATATATTTTGCCGAATAATGATGACAGGTTATAAGGCCCCAGAGCTTGCCTTCGTGTATTAGTGAGATGGTGAGGGTAGCGCCAACCCCCATATTGTGCAGGTATTGTACGTGGATCGGCGATACACTACGCAGGGTTGAAATGCTAAGATCGAGATTTTTGCCCGGCTGATCGTCGATCGTAAATATCGGTACAGGGGTGTAGTTGACATCCACAATCAGGCGCAAGAGATTTCGCACATACAGTTCACGTGCCTGCACCGGTATGTCGGTATGCGGATAGTGCAGCCCTAAAAATGGCTCAATGGTGTCAATACAACTTTCTGCAAACACTTCGCCGTTATAAGCTTCGTCGAAGCGGTAAATCATTACCCGGTCGTAACCGGTTAATGCTCTTGTTTCGTCGGCTACTGCCTGGCATAGTGACTGCAACGAATGCATGCTTTCCATATACGCAACGAAATTTTTTGTTTGCGCATATATATTGTTAATAGAATGCTGGTTGGTTGAGGCAAGCTCGAATTCGAGCACGTGCAGGTTAGCGCTTTTGTGTATTGCACATGTAAAATCCTTGTTGTTAAACGCCGGCTCCCATGGTGAAGTATAGGAATGATCGCTTGATAGATAACTTTGTAAATTGTTGTGAAGGGGGTTGCCGAAGACTGATGCAAAAGTCTTCCCCAGCATTTGCGCTACATCGATGCCGGTAAAGTCGAACACGTTAGCACTGCAAAAATCGATGGTAAAGTGCTCATCGTGTAAAGCAAGCAGGAAGCCAAAAGGCTGTATGCTACCGGGAATATGAATGGGCTCAAGGTCGCAGTTGGTAAGGTTTACCAGGTCGCGGTTAACAATATCTTTAATGTTCATTAACCAATTGGTTTTTCTCCAGGAAATTGAATATGGATGAGAATGCAAAGCGGGCACCGGATACAGCATCCTCTGCCCCGCGATTTAGAAGGACGTAATGGCTGAAATGCTGGAGGAAATCTTTCCATGACGCACCCGTACTTGAGCCGTTTCCCGCCAGGTAAGCGGCCCCGGTTTCTTCATCGAAACCAAGATGCCGGTTGATGTGTTTGAGTATCACTTTTCCTCCTAGTTTGGATCCTTCCATGACATAGGCAAAGCCCAGTAAAAACGACGTAGAGGTTGAGGGAAGATCCAGGTTGAAGGATATTCTTTGCCCTTGTTCCGGACAATCCAACTGTTCGATATCACGTTTGATTACCTGACCTACGGGGATAAGCCTGTAGGGAAAGTTGGTAAGGCCCGGCAAGACAACAGCTTCGAACACCCTGTGAACCTCACCCATTATTGAAAGGTAGGTACAATAATCTTTGGTAAGGACCCCCGGATCCATTAAAACAGCCATGTAGGGATGCGCCTCGAGAGCAGTATGGAGGTCGGCAGTACCTTGTTTGATGATACCTAAGAATAGACGATGCGCCTCCTGCCCTCCGGCAGTATATAACTCCTGGAAATCCATATCGATCAGTTAAACTCTGTAAACGTAGGTATCTTGTGTGGGCGCAAAGGTTTGCCAATCGATTGACAGGCTGTGCCGGATTACTTTTTTCAGGGAATTAAAAGAAGAAGGTTTTGGAATGTAAAGATTCGCCCCAAGTTGGCGTGTTGTATTAATTGCTTTTTCGTCGTCGCTGGTTGAAAATACGACAACAGGGAAATCTTTTAACTGCTCGGTTTCTCTAATCTCCTTTAGAATTTCATAACCGTTTCTAATCGGCATATTCAGATCCAGAAAAATAAGGTGTGGTTGTGGAGGTGGGTTCTGGAGCAAATCTATGAGCTCGCCACCAGTATTTTGTGTCCACAATTCAATAGGTTCTGCCAATTCGTTGATTGCATCCTTGAAAATATCCTGGTCGTCAGGGTCATCATCGGTATAAAAAATCTTCATCATACTATTGATGTTTTTCTTGAGGTAGGCTGTTCTGCAATTCCAAGGTCCAAATTGAAGCCCTGATGATAAGAGCTGCGGCTTTTTGCGGTCGCAGCTCAAAATATTGGTTAACAATAAGTGTTGTGGCAAAAGTCCTGCCATCGACGCCTGCGTTATTAAAGCCAGACCGGCTTTAGTCACCAGTTTCTACCATAGCTTAACCACCTGCAGGCTTTCCTGTAAATCACGACAAATAAACTGCAAAACGAATGTTCCGGATTTTAGTTGACCGGGCACCGCCAAAAATACCTGGTTTCTGCCTTTTACCAGCTCTTTTAACGATGTGGCAACAACACTGCCATCAGCAGCCAGCCACCTGACCGTTACCGGTTGTTGTTGGTTGCTCGTGATTTCTGCCGTTACCTGGCCTGGCCCTAAAATTACGGTTGGGTAAACCTTGACATGTGATCCCATTTCATTTTGAAGTTTGATAACCAGGACACCCGAATAGCTTACCTGGTTATCCCGATCTATAGTTTTGAGGCGGTAATAAAGTTTGCTGTTCTTTCCGGGAGTCCTGTCCGTATAGTTGTAGTCACGTGCCGTGGTGGAAGTCCCGTTTACCGCTATTGTACCTATCCTGCTAAACCGTTGCCCGTCGGTACTTTTTTCTATTTCGAATACCTTGTCGGTAAGAGAAGCCGTTTTCCAGGAAAGATAAACCTCATTTGTTAACAACTGACCGCTAAACCGCAGCAACCCTGATGGCAAAGGCGAGCTGTTCATAAACGGCAGGTAGTTTACAAAGCCAAGCGATGCATTATCAGGAGTATGGAATATCCGAGCCTCGACGGCATTTGGTTCAGTTGTTCCCCAATAATTGTTTTGTGCGTAGATCGAGTCGACGGTATTATTGTACAGGTCGATAAAAGGCGTGGTTGCGTTTGTATTGCCGATGAATATGTTCTTCCCGTCATCGGTGGTATCGGTATTGGTTATGTTACCAAGTATAGGCTGTGCCCTTTGCTGTATAGTAATGCCCCAAAGGTTCCCCCTGAAAAAGTTGCCGGTTACGACACTGTTTTGGTGGCTGGTTGCGGTACCTCCTGTAAATGCGATACCGCTTCCTCCGAGGTTTGGATCATTCTGGATGTTATTGCTATCGATAACATTGTAGCTGATCAGCGTATTGATGTTTGCCCCGCCATTAAGGGATATTCCATAACGGTTATTTTTGATGAGGTTGCCGCTGATTACTGCATATACGCTCCCACCAACGGGTAAAAACCCGATTGCGCCTGCCATAAGTGGTCCGCCAACTATCCGGTTATTCAATATTTTAACGGTGTCTGTCCCATTGCCTGTTGAACCCAGGTTTATCTGGGGAACATTCAGGTTCATGGTGTTGTTATTGGAAAAAAGGCAGCCGATAATGGTTGGTGCATTATTGATGTTTGCGCCACCGGTAACTGCTGCGCGGTGATTGTCGATGAACTGGCTGTTGGTAATCACGGGCGACGACCTGAACAGGGAGATGGCGCCGTTACCAAAGGTAGTCTGGGCAGTGTTGTTCCTGAACACACAGCTATCTATTCGAATGTTCGAGTCGAAAAGCCAGACAGCGTTGGCGTATTCCATGGTGAGCTTCCTAAGGACAGTTGAGTGACTTGACTCTACCCTGATACCATTGAAACGCGCGGACACATCCACCGGAGTAAATATTACGCTGGATGGTGGATTGATGATTAAGGTACCGAATACGTGAAAGTGGGTTGCAGCAGCAAATTTTACCGTTGCATCAGCGAGGATCTGAAGGGTATCGGTTGCACTGATGAAGATGGTGTCGTTAACGGTATACACACCGGAAGCGAAACTAATGTTGCCGTTGGCATTGGTAACGAGGTCGGCAATGCTCCACCTTACCCCGGTACCCGGGCTAGTGTAGTTCGCGTGTGCTGCAGTTGTGGCGAAAATGAGCAGGAAAAGAAAGTAGCGTAGTCGCATAAACTAAGTTTTGGCTGGAGGGTTCAGAAAAATGAACCCTCCAAAAATAAACTTAAAAATAAATTAAACGCGCATGCAGATCGGTAGAGAACCTGATTTGCAAGGTGGCACACTTCTTTTCGCAGGTTTGCTATAATTCTTTAATCATGAAAATGTTTCCATATGCAGGTCGCCTGAAAGGCAAAATCGTAGTTATCACTGGTGCTTCAAGCGGGGTTGGCAGGGCTGCTGCGCTGGCATTTGCCCGTAGCGGGGCATCGCTTGTGCTGGCGGCCAGGCGACAAGAAGCTATTGCGCAGCTGGCTACAGAATGCAGGGAAATGGGTTCGAATGCGATTGCTGTACCAACTGATGTAACGGATTACGAAGCCATGAAAAATCTTGCAAAAACCGCATGGAATTTCGGGGGAAAAATAGATGTTTGGGTAAATAATGCGGGGGTACTCGCTGCCGGCAGATTTGAGGAAACCCCAATTGAAGTACACAGCAGGGTTATAGACATTAACCTCAAAGGCTATATGAATGGCGCCCACGCTGTTATGCCTTACTTCAAAAAGCAGCAGTACGGCATACTGATAAACAATATCTCTGTTGGCGGCTGGATGCCAGTACCATATGGGGTTGGTTACAGTGCAAGTAAGTTTGGCTTGCGTGGTTATTCAGAAGCACTGCGGGGCGAATTACACAAGTGGTCCGACATACATGTGTGTGACCTTTTTCCTCCATTCCTGGATACACCTGGTATACAACATGCCGCAAATTATACCGGTGTAATACTTAAACCAGCCCCGCCGGTTTTTGACCCTCTACAGGTGGCTGTTCAAATGGTTAAACTCGCAATAGATCCAAGAAGCAGCACTGTTAGCCTGACCTCAAATTTCATCCGGCTTGCGCATGCGCTAATGCCAGGATTTACCCGGTTTGTAACTGCAAAACTGATTGAAGGTTATGTAAAGGTGGCCGATCCGGTGCCGACAACAACCGGCAACTTGTTTCAATCACCGGCATATGGTACCAGCGTACATGGCGGATGGGATCTTCCTATGGACTCACGAAAGAAGTCACTTACTACAGCGCTCCTGGTTGGTGGAATTGCAGCTGGTTTATTGCTGCTAAAAAAGCCCGGAGCGGGTAAACAGTAGCCCGCATTTTACATGCGTGGCAATGCCAGGCAGTTCTAAACAAAGCCATTCAGTCCAATGATATTTTACCCCAGTCGCCATCCTACATGAGCGCTGGAACAAAATAACCCAACACCAGAGCCGGAAGCCCTGAGGGCTGCTTTTAATTGCTGGTTTTATCTGTTTATATTTGGCTTTCGCCCTAAATAAACAAGTCATTCCATGAACAGGATCGACCGGCTCTTTGGAATAATCACCCTGCTGCAATCAAAAAAATATGTAACGGCTGATAAGATCGCTGAAAAGTTTGGAATTAGTGTTCGCACAGTGTACCGCGACATTAAGGCGATCTGCGAGCAGGGCATTCCGGTAAGCTTTGAGCAACCGAAAGGGTACTTCATCGTGCAGGGTTACTTTCTTCCACCGGTATCGTTTAATACGGAAGAGGCAAATGCACTCCTGTTGATCGAATCGATTGCAAGTGGTTTCACCGACAAGTCTATTCACGCGCATTATTCCTCTGCGCTCAATAAAATCAAAAACGTGTTGGGGACCGCCCAAAAAGAGCGGCTTGAACTGCTCAACAGCAATATCCACTTCCAGCTGCCATCCTGCTATCAAAACAATTTTGCGTACCTAACCAAATTACAAAACGCGATTTCAGCAAAAAAGGTATTGCGACTCGAATACAGCAACAACAGCGGCGAAGTAAGTACACGGGAAGCCGAACCAATCGGGTTGGTATTTTATGCATTTAGCTGGCACCTGATTGCCTGGTGCCACAAGCGTGGTGATTATCGCGACTTCAAAGTAAGCCGTATCCGGGATATCCTAGAAACGGATGAACCATTCCGTAAAGAAGACCACATCCTGATGGGAGATTATATGAAACACCTTCCTGTTCCTTACTAGCGCGTATAGGATCAATTTCAAAAAATATTTACTCCACCTTGGGCACACTGCCATAGGGCTGTCAGCGGGGGTCATTTACTTTGAAAAATAAAACCTCTAACATATGTCAATCGTTGAACTGCTATCAAAGGAACTGCACCAGGAAGCTGAGATAACCCGCAAAATGCTTGCGCGTTTACCCGAAAACAAATGGGACTGGAAGCCGCACGAAAAAAGTATGACTATGAAGAGTCTTAGCACCCATGTGGCGGAACTACCCGGGTGGATCGCCATGGCGTTGAACACGTCGGAACTTGACTTTGCTGCCAGCAATTACGAAGCTCCCCCGATCAACGGTGCTTCGGACGTAATGAATATTTTTGAAAAGTCCCTGGGTGAGGGAACCGGTGCACTGCAAAGTGCAAAAGAAGAAGACCTGCTACCAACGTGGACGCTCCGAAACGGAGACCAGATTTATAGTGTTATGACCAAATACGAAGTCATCCGGCATTCGCTGGCACAAATGATCCATCATCGTGCTCAACTTGGAGTTTACCTGCGCCTGCTCGATATTCCCATTCCCGGTAGCTATGGACCAAGCGCCGACGAAATGAACTTCTAAATCTTATAGTCGCCCAGTTTAAAAGGAAGCCTCTCACGGGGCTTCCTTTTTTTTTCCGCTACTTCAGCAATATAAGGGACCAAAAACCTGGATTAACAATTGCCAAAATCAAATAACTATAAGTCAATAAATGAATAGTGGCTTGTTGCGCGGTTCAGTAGTTTTAGCTTTCAAATGCCACTTTATTTTCGATTGCTGTATAATTACCCATACCTGCTCTTACGTGGAAATGAAACCTGTTCCATTTTATCTTACAACTAAGTCATATTTAACCAAATGAACACCATCAGATCACTGTGTGTTAGTGCCCTGACCGTTTTCGCGGGCACATCTACAATACCTGCAATTGCACAATCTGACTCCAGCCGGGGCAACCTGGCTATTGTTGCAACTACTTCAGCAGCCGGCCGGTTTGGCGGAAACTTAAACGCGCTTAATGACGGGGTTATACCGGCAAACACGGGTAACTTCCGCGGAGGTGGTGGCGGTGGAAACCGTGTTATGCCCCGGACAATGCACTGGGTGCAGTACGACTGGACCCAACCTGTGAGTACAAAAGAGGTGGCGGTATTTTTTTACAATTACAATAATGCCATACGCTTACCTGAAGCTTACCGGCTTCAATACTGGGATGGCAGCAATTTCGTTGACGTAAAGAATGCCAAGGGGCTAGGATTAAATAACCGGCAGTATAACACTACGACGTTCGACGAAGTAAAAACAACCAAATTGAGGCTTGCCCTCGATTCGGCTGATCGTGCTTCTGCAACTGTGCTCGAGTGGGCAGTTTATAAATCGCCAAATTCGCCCGATCACCCGCCGATTATCTCGGCTGGCGGCGACAGAGATGTAATGGTTGGTGGCAAAACTTACCTTGCCGCTACAGCAAAGTCAGTAACGCCGATCAACAAGTTAACCTGGAGCAAAGCTTCAGGACCGGGTGAGGTGACCTTTAGCAATGCCAGCGCAAAAGATGCCACTGCTACTTTTACTACCCCGGGTGAATACACTTTGAAACTTACCGGAACAGAAGGTTCTCAATCTGCATCCTCCACCCTTAAAGTACTGGTGCACGAACCCCCGAAAGAAAAGCGCCTTGATGTTGTTTACACCAAGCGGTACAAAATCGACAGCAAACTCTGGAATGATCGCGCAAAAGCAATGATCGTTAACTGGATACCGTGGTGTATCGAACAAAATGAGCGCACCGATCTCACCACAGGCGAAGGTGGCCTCGACAACTTCATTGAAGCAGCAAAAGCAATCCGCGGTGAACCTGCGGCCAAACACAAGGGCTATGTATTCTCAAATGCATGGGTTCACCAAACGATAGAGTCAATTTGTATTGCCTTGATGGTTGATCCGATGGGTGATAAAGACATTATTGCATCACAGCAAAAAATGAAGAAGACGCTTGACAACTGGATCCCGATAATTCTTGCTGCCCAGGAGCCTGATGGCTACCTGCAAACAGCCTACACCCTGCGCGATACAAGCCGTTGGAAAGAGCGTTGGTCACCGGCAACCCGTGGCAACCACGAAGGTTATGTTGCAGGCTATTTCATTGAGAGTGCGATTAATCACTATACGCTTACCGAGGGCAAAGACAAACGCTTATACAATGCAGCTAAAAAACTCGCGGACTGCTGGGTTGCCAACATTGGCTCCGGTAAAAAAGCTTGGTACGATGGCCACCAGGAAATGGAGCAGGCACTTGTACGTTTTGGCCGCTTTGTGAACGATATGGAGGGTAAAACCAGTCATGGCGACAGCTATGTTAAACTTGCCAAATTCCTGTTGGATAACCGCGATAAAGGCAGCGAATACGACCAGAGCCATGTGCCTGTACAACAGCAATACGAAGCCGTTGGACACGCTGTTCGTGCAACCTACAACTATTCAGGGATGGCCGACATCGCTGCTGAAACGGGCGACATCGACTACCAGAGTGCTGTTATGTCGTTGTGGAACAACATGGTAAATAAAAAATACTACCTCACCGGTGGCATTGGCAGTGGTGAAACTTCGGAAGGTTTTGGTGGCAATTACTCGTTGCGGAACAATGCATATTGCGAGTCGTGCTCCAGCGCGGGATTGATCTTCTTTCAATATAAAATGAACCTGGCATATCATGACGCCAAATACGCTGACCTTTACGAGGAGACCATGTACAATGCCTTGCTCGGCTCACTAGACCTGCCCGGTAAAAATTTCCTGTACACCAATGCACTTAACACATCGCAGGGCCGCTACCAGTGGCACGTATGCCCTTGCTGTGTTGGCAATATTCCACGTACCCTGCTGATGGTTCCTACCTGGACATATGTTACCGGTAATGATGGTTTATACGTTAACATGTTTGTCGGCAGCACCATTAAAGTGGAGAAAGTTCCCGGCACCGGCACAGAAGTGGAGATGGTACAGAAAACCGACTATCCTTGGAACGGCAATGTTGCCATAACGGTAAATCCTGCGGTTTCAAAGGAATTCACCGTTTACGTTCGCGTACCCAACCGTACTACCAGCGAATTATACAAACCCATTCCGGCAGTAAATGGATTGAAATCGATGACCGTTAATGGCAAAGTGGTGACACCAACCATTAAAAACGGCTATGCAGCCATCAGGCGTACCTGGAAGAAAGGCGACAAGATCGAAGTGGTTTTGCCAATGGAAGTTCAGAAGGTAAAAGCTGATGAGCGTATAGAGGCTGACCGCGGACGGGTTGCACTTCGTTATGGCCCGCTGGTGTACAACGTTGAAAAAGCTGATAATGCAAACATCGACCAACCCATCGGCAAAACCCCACTTACTACAGAATGGAGAGGTGATCTTTTAAATGGGGTTATGGTGATTAAAGGAACATGGGCCGACGGCACCCCATTGCTTGCTATTCCAAACTATGCAAGGTTAAACCGGGTACCAACAACACCAACTCCCCAGGCTGCTTCGCCGGCACAGGTAATCCAATCAACCATGGCAAATGAACCGCCACAGGTTAGGGCCGACCGGGTTGCTACATCAATCGTCTGGATAAAGGAATAGTTCCTTAATAAATGGATAAAAGCCCTTCAACAACCGTTGAGGGGCTTTTGATTTTCAAAGCTAAGACACAGTTAACGGAACCAATCTGCAAAAGCATTCGCTTTTGTAACAGCCAATGCCTTATTAACCAATTACCCCTTTAATTTCTTACCACTAACATATGGATTACCTTTTACCACAAAACGGTAGGGCAGCAAGGCGTCTTCACCTGCATAGTCGACACCAATCCGGGGTGTTGCTATAACAAGGCTCGCAGCATAACTAAAGCCATCATCCACGATAAACATTTCATCGCCGCGCAGATCCACACCCGTGTGGTGTGTTCGAATACCCAAAGCTTTGGAAACATTACCGGGCCCTCGTGTAAGATCAAAACCATGAACGGCTTTGAAACTTCGCAGTAGCATCTGTTCGATGCCCGCAACTGGCTCCAGTGCGCGGATCAACACGGCATGTGGTGTATCCTTAACATTTGTAACTACGTTGAATAATTGATGGATTCCATAACACAGGTACACATAGGCTACGCCCCCATTTTCATACATAATTTCCGTGCGGTTGGTTCGCCTGCCCCCACTTGCATGCGATGCCTTGTCTACAACCCCGTTGTAAGATTCCGTCTCCACGATCCTTCCGGCGGTAAGCTTCCCATCAAAACGGGTGGCCAATATTTTTCCAATGAGTTCCCTGGCAATTGTTACCACATCCGTTCGCTCATAAAAAGCTGCTGGTAATTTCTCCCATGTTGCCGGCAAATCCTGCGTTATCACCATGCTTGTTTTCGTTAATATTATAAGGCGTTTGAAAATACCAGTTAAATTTAGGGCCAGATAAAACAACCTTATTGCTTAAAGACATTGTACTTGCGATACAAAGCTACGGACAAGCCCACCAATTTGTCCGGCGTCATAATCTGTGGAAATGGATTATTGTACCAGGTATCATCTACATGTTGCTGTTTTGCGTAAGCATGTACTTCTTTGGTAAAAGTGTCAATCATATTATCGACTTCCTGTTTATTAAATCAGGGCTCCGGGTTTGGGTTACCAGCATGAGTAGCCGTTTGCTTGGGTTCATTTTTACCATCGCGGGCATGATACTCTGGCTCATCCTGATGTTGTTTTACTTCTCGCTGTTTAAATATTTGTGGCTGATTGTGGGCTCTCCGATTTTTGCGTGGCTGAGCGAAAAAACAGCGGCAATTATCGAAGGGAAGGACTACCCGTTTAGTTTCCGCCAATTGCTAAAAGATATACTCAGGGGTATCCGGATCGCCATACGTAATACATTGTGGCAAACGGTGTACACGGTATCGATACTTATCCTTTCTTTTATTCCCGTTGTCGGCTGGGTTACCCCCGTATTTGCCTTACTTATCGAATGTTATTATTATGGCTTTTCTATGCTCGATTACAGTTGTGAGCGTAATAAAATGACGGTGGTTCAGAGTATCGCCTTCATCGGCGGGCGTAAAGGACTTGCGATTGGAAATGGGCTCGTGTTTTACCTCATGCACCTGGTGCCTGTTGCAGGTTGGGTGCTCGCTCCTTCGTATGCCGTAGTTGCAGCCACGCTAAGTATGCACCCGATGAGGGAAACAAGGTAAGGGTTGAGGTATTGGGTATTGAGGTATTGGGTATTGGGGTAGTGGGTATTGAGGTAATGGGTATTGAGGTATTGGGTGAAAAGTTGATAGGTTGAGAAGTTGATTAGTTGATAGGTTGATTAGTTGAGAAGTTGGTAATTGAGTATTTGAAGTTAACCTCCGGAGTCTACAACCCTGCTTTGAGAAAGTCAGCTTGCGTTGTGGCCATAAACTGTTTTCACATTGTGGAGTTGTATTCTACATTTTTGAATTTTGACTTTTGACTTTTGAATCTTTAATTAATATGTCCATCGGAACCGTTTACCTTATTCCAACTGTATTGCATGAAGATGCGCCGAATGTTATTCCCGCATACGTAACAGACGCGGTGAAAGCATGCGGCGTTTTCTTTGTCGAAAATGAACGTACAGCAAGGCGATACCTGAAAAGCATCTGGCGCGAAATGGTGATTGACGATTATCAATGGTTCACAATACACAAAGCGGAAGAGCAGGTGAAAGACAAGTTCAGGATTTTACTCAAGGAAGGAAAAACAATTGGGATCATCAGCGAAGCCGGATGCCCGGGCATAGCTGATCCGGGGCAAGTTCTTGTTGAAACTGCACAACAGGTGCACGCACACGTGGTGCCTATGGTTGGTCCAAGTTCAATATTGTTGGCCCTGATGGCAAGTGGAATGAATGGCCAACGCTTTCAGTTTACCGGATACCTTCCCATACAACCAAACGAACGAAGGGTAGCTATAACAGATCTCGAAGCCGAGTCGCAACAAAAGGGAACTACCCAGGTATTTATAGAAACTCCTTACCGTAATAATCAACTGATCAAAGACATCGTTGCCGTCTGCAGGCCGCAAACCCGTTTGTGTGTAGCGGTCGACATTACTGCACCCACTGAACGTATCAGTACCCGGACAATAGCAGATTGGAAAAAAGAAAACGTGGATATACACAAGCGGCCGGCAATCTTTCTAATGCTTGCCGGCCGCTCCTGATTGGTTATCCTTATTGAAAAGGAGCGTTCAGGTTAGTTTTGGCATTGCCGATACGATAAACACTGTCTACAACATAAGACTGCATACCGCGCCATGGCAGAGCGCCCAGGTACCGGTTGTAATGCAGTTCCATTTCTTTGCCGCTGTTTTCCATCAGGATTTTTGCAACCCGCTCACTGGAAACACTAAAGTCGAAATAATTACTTTGTATTGCAGCATTGGGGCTATTCGAAAAGCCGGTTTGGATAATCTTGCCTTCATATGTTTTAAAGATGAAGCCCTTTTTCTGAATGGTGTTTAATACACCTGCCTTTGTGCCTTCTGCATAAACAAAGAAGTACCGCCAGTAGAGAAAGCCGAATAAGGCAATCAACACTACAACGATAATGATGCTGAATATTTTTCTCATACTGCTTGTTTTTGCCCCTGGTAGTCTGGCTGTGCTCATGAATGATTTGTTTTTCTGTTTTCGAATGGTATTTACTACAGATACTGCAATTTATAATCCGTGTTTATCAACAAGGTAAATAAGTGCAGCCATGTTAATGGCACCAAGCAAAAGCTCTCTCTTGTTTACGGCCTCAAATACGTCAGTTTTGGCGTGGTGAAGGTCAAAATACCTTTGGCCATCCGGCTGAAAGCCCGCGAGTACCGTTCCGAAAGCCGTGTTCAAAGGTGCAATATCAGCTCCACCGCCGCCGGCAGTGAGCTCGTAAACGCCATATGGCTTGAGCAACTCTACCCAGGGTTGCATTTTTGTAAGAACATCCGCCGGCGCAGTAAAGCCAAAACCCCGTGGTGTAAAACCGCCAGCATCACTTTCAAGTGCAAAAAGGTGTTTCTCACCCCGCGCCTTTGCTTCCTCCATATATTTTGCAGAACCACGTGAGCCATTTTCTTCATTGGCAAATAACACAAAACGAATGTTGTGCCTGGGTGTATATCCGAGTGCCTTAAATACTCGAAGAACCTCCATGGTTTGCACAACACCTGTACCATCGTCGTGAGCGCCTTCATTTACATCCCAGCTATCCAGGTGACCACCGATGGTAATATATTCGTTGCTCGCGGTATTGGGCCTGAGTTCGGCTATGACATTGTGCCCTGGGGTATCTGGCAAAAGCTTACCATTCGTTGTGAGTTTAACGCTAACAGGGGCACCCTGCCGTGCTACATTCCACAGGTAGTCGGCATCACGATTACCAAGTGCAGCTGCGGGGATTTTTGGAAAACTATCGTTATAGGCCATCACACCCGTATGCGGATGGTTATCCGTTGCTTCTGTTAGTGATCTGATGAGGATTGCAACGGCGCCATACTTTGCGGCACGGCTTGCACCTATGCGACGGTAGATACCCGTTTCGCCATAAGATTTCCCCGGACGCAAGTTGGTAGGATTGAAAGCAGCATTATAGTAAACAATTTTTCCTTTAACCTCGCTCCTTCTTTGCTCAAGTTCATCGAAGTCTGCAACTGCAAGCACCTGCCCGGTAACACCCTTGCTTCCGCTCCCCAACGAATTTCCTAATGCCAGTACATTCAGCGACCGTAGCTGCTTTTTATTTCCAATAGCCACGACTTCTGCTTTGTCTTCGCCACCTCTAACCCAGTGCGGTAGCATACAGGATTGCAGGAAAACGGTGTCGGGCTTTAGCGTGCGCATCGATTGCTCGCCCCATTGTACGGCACGTGCAAATTGTGGTGAACCGGAGAGACGTGCACCTATTTTCTTGGTCAATTCACGTAAGAGGTCATAAGCCCTTCCATTGCGCAAGACATCATCTGAAATCTGTCGAATGAAGGTTGAGTCAGGCACTTCCTGTGCATAGCCGGCTAACGGACTTAGAAAAAGAATGACCAATAGTTTCTTCATAGTTTCCATTGTTGCGGGCAAATTACGCAAATGTTATTGTTTAACGGTTGAGCCGGGATGGTCAACCTAATCAATATTTAGTTGTTACTTCGTGCGTTCTGTAAAGCAGGGTTCCGCATCAACCGGGAGCAATGGACTAACCCGTTTAGCATTGCACAAAGTGAAGCTGTAGTTAGCAACTCAACAGGCTTGTGGAAACAAGACAGGAGGGAATAACAAACGGGTCGGCTTAGCGGATCAAATACAACATAAATAACCACTAACATGCGTATCGGGATTGTTTGCTACCCCACTTTTGGCGGTAGCGGAGTGCTGGCAACTGAACTTGGAAAGGCCCTGGCCGACAAAGGACACTCCGTTCACTTTATCACCTACCAGCAACCGGTAAGGTTAAATGTGTTTAGTGCTAATATCTACTATCACGAAGTTAGGGTTCCGACCTACCCGCTGTTCGACTACCCGCCTTATGAGGTGGCACTGGCCAGCACAATGGTGGATGTAATCTTGAACCACGATCTTGATTTATTGCATGTACACTATGCTATTCCACATGCCTCTGCAGCTTACCTCGCGAAACAAATACTCGAGAAACAAGGGGTAAAAATTCCTGTGATTACAACGTTACACGGTACCGACATCACACTTGTAGGCAAGGACAAAACTTATGCGCCGGTAGTAACGTTTAGTATCAACGAAAGTGATGCAATCACTGCGGTGAGTAGTAACCTCCGCGAAGAGACTTATCGTTCCTTTAAAATCAATAAGGAAATTGAAGTCATCTACAACTTTGTTGACGTTGAAAGGTTCAGTAAAAAACCTATTGACGCGTTTCGCCAGGTAATTGCCCCACACGGCGAGAAGATTATTGTGCACGCCTCGAACTTCAGAAAGGTAAAAAGGGTGAACGACGTAGTGCAGATTTTTGCCGAGATCCGTAAAAACATGCCTGCTAAATTGTTGATGGTCGGCGACGGACCTGAACGCCCGGTGATGGAAAATCTTGCCCGCGAGTTAAATGTTTTTGACGACGTGCGCTTTCTCGGAAAACAGGACCAGATAGAAGAAATCCTGGTGGTAAGTGATTTGTTCCTTCTTCCTTCAGATTACGAAAGCTTCGGACTTGCAGCCCTAGAAGCCATGGCGGCAAGAATGCCGGTAATCAGCAGTAATGCAGGCGGCTTGCCGGAGATCAATATCGATGGGGTAACAGGTTACCTCGCTAATGTTGGTGATGTACAGAAAATGAGCGCTTCTGCAATAGAGCTCCTTAGTGATCCTGAAAAACATGCCCGGTTTAAACAACAGGCTTTCGATCATGCCGGCACCTTTGCAATTCAAAACATTATCCCGATCTACGAGAAGCTTTACAGCCGCTTTTGCAGGATGGATTGCCAGTAACGCTGACAAGGAAGGCTCCAAAACACAAACCACTTGTAACATAAACAGAAAGGTCGCCTCAATGAGGCGACCTTTCTGTTTATGTTGATTTTCTTCTTATCTCTTTTTTAACCAGGCCTGCGGATTTAGCGACTGGCCCTTTTCGTTTGTCACCATAAAGAGCACTTCTCCTTCCCCATCGTCGTTTGCGGCTGCACGACCCACCACCGTTCCTGCACGCACCTGCTGGCCGCGACTAACGTTAACAGAAGAAAGGTGACTATAAGTGGTAAAGTATTTACCGTGTCGCACGATAACCGCCTGTTCTCCTCCAAGATCAAAAACCGAAGATACATCGCCATCACTGACCGACTTTACAGAAGAACCTACTGGCAGGGTAATGGTATAACCGTCGCTTTGCCCCGTCAACGTTGTTCCGGGTATCTTGTAGTTCCCGAAAGGAATACTTACATAACCGGCGTCAACCGGCCAGGGCAATCGTCCACGGCCACCTTCAAAACTTAATGACTGGGCCTTTCCTTCTTCTGTTGACTCAAATGCACTATACGTTCGCTCTCCGCCGGTTCGCTTTGCAACACCTTCTTTCACCGGTTCCGGCTCAGCAGCTTTTGGAGCGGCATTGTTTCCATTGTTTGCTGCGGTGTTATTAGCAGCCGCTGCAGCAGCTGCACGCGCTTCTTTTTCTTTCTTCAATTTTTCAGCCTCCCTCAGCTTTGCAACCCTTGCTCTTTCCATAGCTTCTTTCTGCTCGCGACGGATGATCGATGCAATCGCTTCACGCATCTTCTGGCGTTGCTTCTCACGGGTTTTGATTTCGGAAGCAAGACTGCTCTCCTTGGTTTTCAGTTCCGCAACCGCCTGGTCCTGCTCTTTCTTATCTACCTCAAGCACCTTTAACTGCTTGCCCTGGTCCTGCAGGGCAACACTCTTTTGTTTTTTATTATCGTTTAGTTGTGCAATCTTGTCTTCTATCAATTGCTGGGTCTCAAGAATGTTGTTTACCTGTTGCTCCCGGTATTGCCGGTAACTCTTCAGGTAGGTAATTCGCTTTATCGCATCATTGAAAGTTGCGGCGGAGAATATGAAGTTGAGGTAGTCGTAATTGCTGCGGTTTTTATAAGCGAATACCAGGCTCTTTGCGTACTCAGCCTTTAAGGTATCCAGCTCCTTACGAAGCTTATTAATCTGGAGTGAAGAAAGGTATATGTTATCGTCGAGTGACCTGATGTCTTTGTTGATATTCTGGATCAACTCTTCCCGGGCACGTATCTTTTGCTTGTACAATTCAAGTTGACCAATCGATTGCTTCTTGCTTTTCCGGATCTCTCTCAGGGTGCGATTGAGTACTTCGATTTCGCTTATCAGGTCTTGTTGCTTACGTTGAAGGTCTTCTTTTGATTGTTGGGCATCCGAAGAACCTACGATGCAAGACAACAACAGGATAAAGATTATTTTTTTCAGCATGCCTGTGGGTTTAATTATATCTGCGTAACGTAGTTGACCAGTAAAAATTATTTGACCTTATAATTTTTAGGAATATTAAATGGAAAAGTTAAAGGTTCGTCAAAAGAATATTGCTTGAATTCAAGGTCAATATCAAGCTTGGATTTTTCTGCAACTGAAATCTTCCGCCGTGTCGAAAACTGTCTTCCTCCACCCGATGCATAACTGCCAAAAGTAATGTCGCAGGTACGATTGCGAACAGCATCCACGTCGTCTAATTTGCTGTGTAGCACTTTAAAATCCTGGTTGTCCAGGGTAAGCAGGTGTTTAAAGAGTTTACCCGCCATTAATATCAGCAGTTCATTATTCGCATTGGCTTTATACGAGATGATATTTGAGTCGAGGTAAACGGGATTACCTACAACAAGGTCCTGTAGAGTAGAAAAATCAAAAGGTAGTTGGGTAATCTCTTTCAGGTAATCGATGCTCCTGAACTGCACCTGCTTTTTTAGCAGGTTCATTACTTTTACGCTGTCTTTTGTAACAAGGACCCTGAAACCTTCGATGCCAAGGGCACCACGAAGCGATAACCACATGGCTTTATCTTTTTCCAGCCGGATAAACGCTGTTGCTTCATCACCACCATCTTTCCCTTCGTAACCAACCCGCACTTTTGCTGAAAAGGTTTTGAATTCTATTCGCTTCGCCAATACTTTCCCATATACTTCCCTAATCCCGGCAAAAGAGTCTACTGCAGCCTTATCATTTACAACGATAGATGTTGTTGTGTCGATTTTAGATATTGCCGTATCGATCTTCTGCACCTTCCTTGCGGGGCGGCACGAAAAAACGATTGCTGAAATAAGAATAAGGAGACTGCTGAATTTCATATCCGATTAATTTTTGCCGGTATGGCCAAAGCCACCTTGTCCCCGGGTTGTTTCTGTGAGTTCGCTTACTTGAATAAGTTCTACCCGCTCAACCTGCTGAATAACCATTTGAGCGATCCGGTCGCCGGCATGAATGGTTTGCGGTTCATTCGACAGGTTTACAAGAATTACTTTTAGCTCACCGCGATAGTCGGCGTCTACAGTTCCGGGACTATTCAGGCAAGTGAGACCCTGTTTGGCGGCAAGCCCGCTTCTTGGCCTTACCTGGGCCTCAAATCCTTCCGGCAGCTCAATGTACAAACCGGTAGGCACCATTACACGTTCAAGGCTGTTGAGTGTAATCACGCCATCAATATCGGCACGAAGGTCCATGCCCGAGGAACCTGGGGTTGCGTACCCGGGCAATGGGTTTTTTGAACGGTTAATAATTTTTATGGCCTGACGTTTCAAGATCGACAAAAATAGCTATTGAATAATGAAGCAGCCTGTTTTGTTAGCAGGTAAATGTTAAATTCCTTGCTTTTGCAGTAGTACGGTAGCATATGCAACCAGGCCTTCTTCCCTACCCACGAAGCCCATCTTTTCAGTTGTGGTTGCTTTAACAGAAACGTCGTTTATGGTAACGCCTATGATGGCTGATATGGCCTCCCGCATCTGGTCGACATAGGGTTTGATTTTTGGTTGTTCGAGGCAAAGTGTACTATCCACGTTTACGACCTTGTACCCAGCGTCAGCCACCAGGTCGTAGGTTTTTCGAAGCAGGATTTTGCTGTCGATGTTTTTATACGCTGCTGAAGTATCGGGAAAGTGGACACCAATATCGCCAAGGCATAAGGCACCCAGCATTGCATCGCAGATAGCGTGTAGCAATACGTCGGCATCGCTGTGGCCAAGAGCACCTTTGGTATGTGGCACCAGCACTCCGCCGATCCACAGTTCGCGCCCCTCGGTTAGCTGGTGAAAGTCGACACCCGATCCTATTCGGTACATATAATTTTTTTATGGTGGTTTTGGCAAGTTCACTCCGGTGATCGACACCTGCCCCCCCGTTGATTTGTTCGCGGTCCGGCTGTTTGAAAGCAAAACACAAAAACAGCTGCGCTAAGCTCAATTGTACAAGAGTGCGACGCAAGATAAGCCACACCAAAGACAAAATGCCCGGTCCATAAGTATTCTCAACCGGGTCGCGGGCATTTTCGGGTGGGCACAACACATAAAAAAAGCGAAGGTTACCCTTCGCTCCGTTGTTAATTGCCCTGATCGCTTATTGCATACCGCCTTCTTTGTCGAGGTCGAACACGAGGCTGAAGCGAAGGGTATTTGATAAGGGGTTACGGTTTACACCATTACCCGAAGGAATTAAGTAAGAGAAGTTTAAACCAAATACATTATAGTAAATACCGGCACCAAGGGTGAAATACTTACGGTTGCCCTTTAATTTATCTTCGTAAAAATAACCGGCACGAAAGGCGAATTGATCGTTGTAGGTATACTCTGCACCAAGCGAAGCCTGAAATTCTTTTAGCTCATTGCCAAAGCTGCCAGCATCACCAAAAGAGCTAAACCAGCTGTTAATCACCGTTTTGTTACGGTAAGCAAGCAGGTTTGCATCGTCGCGGGTAGGATCGTTGGTTAAAGAGGGCGGGGTGGGAACGAGTAACTTATTTACGTCTGCACCAAATGTAAGTTTGCTGGTTTCATCGAATACCGATGTATAGGCAGCACCCAGTCCAAGGTTTGCAGGAATATAATCCTTTTGTTGAGCATCGCTGGTATAGGAAATTTTGGTTCCCAGGTTGCTTAAGGTTGCACCCCAGTTCCAGCCAGCACCAGTTTCATCAACACCGGAATGAAAGAGGGATAAGTCGCCGGCAACCGCGTTTCCAGCTTTATAGGATACGCCATTTACCGCCTGTCCGCCGGCAAGGTTTGAGTTGATATACCGTAGAGCAACACCTGCACTTAACTTTTCGCCCAATCTGCGGCTATAACCGAAGTCGATGGAAAATTCACGCGGCCTGAACGACTGAAGATCATTACCTGCAAAATCGGTAAACTGAATATTGCCGAGGCTAAAGTACCGGATGGAAGAAGATATTGCCTGGTCGTCGTCTAACTTATAATAACCGGCTAATGAAGCCAGGTATACGTCGTTAAGACCAAGGTCTTTTAACCAGGGTGTATAAGTAGCGGTAAGCGATGATCGGCTGGTAGCAAAAGGCGTTTTTGCAAGGTTCCAAAACGACGAGTTTGCGTCGGGTGAAGTTGCGATACCCACATCCCCCATTCCGCCGGCGCGTGCATCTGGTGATATCCGTAAAAAGGGGACTGCAGAAGTAACGACATTAATAGAATTTGGATTCTGAGCTTCCGCAAACCCCACAGATAACGCCAGTAAAAGAGCAGAAGATAGTTTCAGTGTTAATTGTTTCATCAAACGCATTGTTTAAGTTGTAAAAATAGCTGAATATTTCTAACAGGCAACAAATTACTCGGGGTGAAAACGACCTCAAAAAGCCCAAAATCACGTGATTTTACCGGGGCTTTTTTACCCGCAAACAATGGTTTTAAATGATCCGCTTTCCACTATTTATTTTGCCGGGTTGGCTTTCGCATCACTCTCGTTGTTACCTGATGGACCACAACGTTTGTCACGTTGTTGTTGCGTAAAATTTCTTGCTATAAGCTATGCGTTTCTATGTTGAAGACGGCTGGGTTGCTGCGAGCCGGCGCAGTAAAAGAAGGACACCCTGATGCGTAAAATTGTTGCTTTAGCAAGCCATATTTTTCAAGTTAAGCCTGCCGATCCTATCAAGGAACTGCTTTCACCTTAATAACGACTTTACGTACGGGTTTATTACCTCCCGGTGTAATATTTGGCCGATGCGCATCGCCGGGGAAAAATATAAAAAAGGTGCCGGGTTCCCCCGTGTATATTTTACCCGTGGCGGAATAATTTGCTACGTCACGTTTTTGATCATACGGTTTTGTAACGGTTGCCTCCCGAACGGGAACAACGCCCATTTTCTCCACCCCGGTAATAATACATTGTACGTCGATGTAATTTTGATGCGACTCCCAACTGGTTTTTTCAAAGTTTTTGGAGGAGTCGACGGTTACGGATGCATAAACCAGGTCTCCGTCGATAGGGTGGCGCCCTTTAGCAAGTGTTTGCAGGTTTTGTTGGCTCAAAAAGGCAAAAGCTTTATCCCATACTGCCCGGTTAAGATGGTATTGGCGCGCAAACTCAGCCTTATTGATCGTTTGATGTGGTTTTAAAGGCGCAGATTGCAGCCAGGCTTTTTTATTGAACCATCTGTTGGACTGCTTACTGGAAAGCCGGGTAGAGTCAGTCTGCCGGGCACCAGCCTGAAACGAGACTAAAGCGGCTATCAACATAGATACAGATAAGCATTTCCTTTTGGCTGTTTGCATACGAAACCTGAAAGTACGCCCTGATCAGGCTTTATTCCAAATGATTTCCGGATTACACGATATAAACCCGCAAAACCAGACAGCAAACACTCATACGCAATGGATTAATTCATCGTAACTGCAAACACATGGTCCGGTTTTTTGTCTCTATACGGTAGAGTATTCCTGGTTCTTTCAACAATAATTCACTTAATACATCAATTGGTCCGTTATGAAAAGAAATTGGCTTTTAATGGTAACGCTTCTGGCTGGCAGCACCACGTTTTCACAAAAGCAGACTGGTGCTACAAAAACAGTTGACTTACCAGCACCCTTTGCCACACCAGCAGCACGAAACAGCCCCCGGGTAATTGGCTGGAAAGATGGCAGAACACCCATTGCTCCCGCAGGTTTTGTGGTAACCAAATTTGCCGATAGCCTTGAGAACCCACGCTGGATATATGTAGCACCCAATAACGACATTTTTGTAGCCGAGTCAAGAACGGGAAACCGGAGTCCAAACCGTATCACACTTTTTCGCGATAATGATCTTGATGGAAAGCCGGAATTCAGGTCGGTATTCCTAACCGGTTTAAAGCAAAACCTGGGAATGCTGGTGCTGAACAACTCGTTTTACGTAGGCAATACCGATGGGCTTATGCTGTTTCCTTACAAGGCCGGCCAAACCAATATCAGCGACTCGGGTAAAAAGATCCTGGAGTTGCCTGCCGGTGGCTACAACAATCATTGGACACGCAATGTGATTGCAAATAAGGATGGCTCAAAATTGTATATCTCCGTTGGCTCAGGTAGCAATGTTGCCGAAAACGGGATCAACAATGAAGCCCGCCGGGCGAACATCCTCGAGGTAAATCCCGATGGCACCGGCGAAAAAATCTATGCAAGCGGATTGCGAAATCCTGTTGGCATGGCCTGGGCTCCGGGAACAAGCACCTTGTGGACAGCCGTTAATGAACGCGACAACCTTGGCGACGATCTTGTACCCGACTACCTGACGAGTGTAAAGCCGGGTGCGTTTTATGGCTGGCCCTATGCTTATTTCGGACCTAATGAAGATCCGCGTCGCAAAGGCGAACGACCCGACATGGTGCAAAAAACCATAGCCCCCGATGTTTCCATGGGTGCGCATACTGCATCCCTCGGGCTTGCCTTTTACGATAAAGATGCTTTTCCGGCAAAATACCGCAACGGCGCTTTCGTGGGGCAACACGGATCCTGGAACCGATCAGTGCTGTCGGGATATAAGGTTGTGTTTGTTCCATTTGCGAACGGTAAACCTTCGGGTAAGATGGAAGATTTCCTCACCGGCTTCATCAATGAAAGCAACGGTAACGAGGTTTATGGACGACCGGTTAGTGTAGCTGTATTACGTGATGGTTCAATGCTGGTAAGCGACGACTCAGCTAACACGATCTGGCGGGTAAGCGCGAAAAAGTAAAGAAAACCTTATTATGTTGAATTTTAAATTTTGAATGTTAAATGCTGAAAAATCTCGGACTATAATATTAAATGAACCCGGAACATAAAGGGCATTTCAGCAAGGATTACTGGATGTGAGTCAGGAAGAAAAAGATCGTTTTTTTGGGACCGGCATTTGAATCTTTTTTCGACATCGTTGTGTCACTCACTTTTACTGGTGGTAATTCTATTCGGCAAATATCAAACGCAACTATAAAGCATGGACAAATGAAACTCTTGCATTTGACTTTTGCATTTCGACTTTTTAGTTTCGGCTTTACACTCTCTACTATTCACTTTTTCCAAAAACAAAAGGCTGTCAATTACGACAGCCTTTGTTTTTTGCTCCCCATCCTGTTTCTATATCCTACCTGTTGGCATTATCAACCGGAGCAATGCTTTGGTTTTCCGGAAATATATTAGTCTCCCATTTTCGGGTTTATCTTAAAATTGATCTTAGTGCATAGCCTCGGAGAGGTCTACTTTTTTTTGCTTGTTTGCCTTAACAAAAAGAACGAATGGTACGCAAATGAGGAACATCAAACCGAGGTATAAAAACACATCCATATACGACAATACAACGGCTTGCTTCGCCACCATGTAGTCCAGCGCTTTATACCCCGAATTAAGTGCTGCATCCGGAGTCATGCCTTTACTCATAAAATTGTGTTGCATCGCCTGCACCCTTTGTTGAACAGCAGGATCATTTACATCAAGGTGACTAACCAGTGCACTGCGGTGAACCATGTTTTGCCGGGAAATGTAGGTAGAGATTGCAGCTATCCCAAACGATCCGCCGAGTTGCCGCATCATACCGGTAAATGAAGCGCCCTGGCCAATCTGCTGCCCTTTTAAGGTCGACAAGGATAATGTAGTAATTGGAATGAACAACAGCCCAAGCCCGACACCGCGAACGATCAGCATCCAAAAGAATGCATCCTTTCCCGTATCCGGGGTCAGTATCCTGTAACCCCAAAAACTATACACAAAAAAGATGATCATGCCGGTGGCTACCAGGTATTGTTGTGGTATACCCTTCTGAAGTAACCGGCCAATAATGGGCATCATAAAGGCGGTTGTGAGCGCAGCGGGAATCATCAAGGCACCGGATTGCTGTGCCGTCCAACCGAGGGTCGACTGTGTGTATAATGGAATGATAAACGTAGAGCCATATAATCCGAAACCAAGGATAAAAGACAGTATCGTACCTACGCGAAGGTTGCCGTTTTTCAGTACCCGCAAGTCGACGATCGGATTTTTGTAGGAAAGCTCACGCCAGATAAAAAAGAAGATACCAAACACCGCCGTAACTGTTAGCAACGTAATGGTTGAGCTGTTAAACCAATCATCTTCCTGCCCGCGCTCGAGTACATATTGAAGTGAGCCTACCGATAGGGTAAGTAACCCTATGCCCAACCAGTCAATTTCGCTTGAACTTTTCTTTTCTGCATATTTAGGACTCCGTACAAATTGCAGCGTTAGCAATGTTGCAATTACGCCAATCGGTATATTGATGTAAAAGATATATGGCCAAGAGAAATTGTCGACGATATAACCACCAAGTGGTGGGCCCAGTGTTGGACCGATGATCACGCCTAGTCCGTAAATTGCTTGCGCCATTCCCCTCTTTTCAACCGGGTAAACTTCGGTGATAATTGTCTGAGAGGTTACCAGCAAGGCGCCGCCGCCAAGCCCCTGCAGAAAGCGAAAAAATACGAGTTCCCAGATGTTTGAAGCGTTACCGCATAAAAAGGAGCACAATGTAAATAGCACAATGGAGGCTGCAAAATAATTACGACGTCCAAATTGCTGCGATAACCAGCTGGTCATGGGAACGATGATAACATTACCAATCGCGTAAGCCGTAATGACCCATGCTACCTCGGTAAGCGTTGCGCCCAGGTTGCCGCGCATTTCGTTTAATGCAACGTTTACAATGGTGGTATCAACGATCTCCAACAAGGCGCAAAAAATAGCCGTGATCGTGATGATCACCCTGCGGCTACCATATTCAACCAATGACTCGGGATTGTTCATGTAAGTGCAATTCTGGGGTACAGCGGTTGTAAAAACCGGTTCACCAACTACTCAAATAAGGTGTTATATAAAGTGGCATAAGTCATTGCGGAAAGATGCCGATCAAATCTCAAACGCCCAGATTAACAATAATGGCTGTTATCAATCCGCCCTCCGCTAATTCGCAAATCCGTAATCCGCCAATCCGCAATTCACTAATCCGCCAATCCGTTAATTCGTCAATCAAGGTGTACATCTACATTCACGTTCATCCCTGGACGTAGTTGTTTCAGCAACGGATCCTTCTTAGAAAATTCAATTTTCACCGGTAAACGTTGTACAACCTTTACAAAGTTGCCACTGGCATTATCGGGAGGCAACAGCGCAAAACGTGCACCCGTTGCCGGAGAAAAAGAGGTCAGGGTTGCTTCAAAGTCATGGTCAGGATAAGCATCTACATGTACAACTACCTTTTGACCAATCTTCATCTTATTAAACTGGGTTTCCTTGAAGTTTGCGACAACCCAAACATCCTGGTTTAAAACCACGCTAAACAATCCCTGTCCCGCTTGTAAAAACTGGCCGGGCTGAACATTTACTTTGGATACCAGCCCGTCTGCGGGCGCCGTAATAACCGTATAAGAAAGGTTCAGCTTTGCATCTTCAACATCAACTTCGCGTTGCCGGATAATAGCGCTTGCTACACCAATTTGCTGCGAGGTGGCGCTGCTTTGTGACGCCACTGCAGTAGTTTGCTGGGCCGCCTGGTTTCTTTGCTGCTGGAGTACCTGTAACTGGCGTTCTGCAGTTTGTTTTGCAGCAAGCGCCTGGTCGTATTGTTGTTGTGTAATCGAGTGATCCTTTATCAGGTTAGCATAACGTTCAAAGTCCTGGCTTGCACGGCCGAGGTTGATTTTAGCCACCTCAATCTGCGCTTCTGCTGTTGACACGTTAGCCCTTGATGTACCAATGTTTGCACTTGCAGCGCTTGTTGTTGCCCGTGCAGCACCAAGGTTGCTTTTTGCCGTTAACAACGCGGCCTCTGTTTGTTCAACTTTCAGGCGGAGGTCGCGATCATCAAGCACAACCAGGGTATCGCCTTTTTTAACCTGCTGATTGTCTTTAACGCGAATCTCTTTTACATAGCCGCTTACTCTTGGTATAACCGGGCTGATGCCTGCATCAACCTGGGCATCATCCGTTTCTTCGTGGTGCTGACCGTGAACATATTTTGAGATGCCAAACCAGCCACCAAGGATGATTAGTAATGCAAGCACGATGATAAATCCTTTGCTCTTTTTCTTTGGAGCCTCAACCGGTTTAACCTGTTTGTTTGTTGTTGTCGTTTCCATAAAATGAACGCTTAATGCTTTTACTTAGTTGTTGTTGGTGATGTAAGCAAACCTGCAGTTTGCAAGAGCTTGTTGTATGCGAGTGCAGCATCTGCTTTGGCAAACTGGTAATTTAATTTCGCCTGCAATTGCGCAACGTCGGCATCCAGCAGGTCTGTTGTGGTCAACAGGGCATTGTTATACTTGTTTTTCGAAATCTTGTAGTTTTCTGTGGCCTGTTCAACAGCTTTTGCATATACCTCAATTTTCTTACGGCTCGATAAGTAATCCTGGTACGCTTTGTTGATCTGCAGGTGTATGGCGTCGGTAAGTTGTTCCTGGCTTGCAATCACCTGTTTCTCTCTTGCTTTCGCCTGCTGCACTTTTGCGCTCTTCCACAAGGAAGCTATATTGTATTGTACTCCTACACCTACATTTACCGCATTGGTTATGGTAAGAAAATTAGGAACATGTGCTGCAACATAACCGCCGGTGAGTGCAATGGAAGGAAGCGCCTCTGCTTTGGTGGCCATCACCGCGGTACTTGCCGCCTTTTTACGATAGTCCAGGGCTTCAATGTCTTTGCGATGTTGATTTGCCAACTGCTCGTATTCTGCAATGGATTTTACGGAAATCGTGTTATCCAGGTTGATGGAATCTGCCGCGATCTCTGTTGTTTCAGGCAGCCCCAGCATAAGGTTCATGTTTACCATGGCCATCTTCCAGTTGTTTTCTGCATCAAGCAACGACAGTTCGATGTTCGACGTTTGAAGTTCTGCTTTCAACAATTCGTTTCTCGCCAACAGCCCATTTTTTTCGAGGTTGGAAAAGTCTTTTACGCGTTGCTTCGACTGCTCAAGGTTATCTTTAACCAGGCTTGTTGCAGCACGCGCCTTGTACAGGTTGGTGTAGGCATCCATGGTGTTCAGTACTACTTCTTCACGTTGGCTCTCACCGTCGAGAGCAATGGCCTGTTCAAGGTACCTGGCGGATGCGATCCCGTAACGGATGCGGTGACCTGCATAGATCGGAAGGGATAAATTTACAATTCCGTAAACCGCTTGTGATACCGAAGGACCTCCGGCGCCTGCTGTACTGCTATCTTTACCGGTCAGCAATTTGATATTTGGTTGCGCCAGCCTGAGGTATGAGCCGGAGGCGGTTGCATCAGGGAGACGCCTGTCGATTGCTTCACGCACGGTTGCCGCCGCCTCTTCCACCTGAGCCCGGTTGATCTTAAGTTGTTTGCTGTTTTTTATGCTCAGGTCAATTGCTTCCTCCAACGAAATGTGTTTTACATTCTGGCAAATGGCTGAGTTGATAAAGAACAGCAGGCCGGAAAAGAAGAGCAAGCCCCTGAAAATCTTAACCTTCATAACTGAGTATTTCTTTGAAAATTGTTTTGATGTATGTTCCTAGCTTCTTTTTGATGTGGGTATCAAATTGTTCGTCAGAGAGCGATTGCAGGTTATGGAACTCACGGTAATAATCCTGGCTGATCATTACCTGTGTTATTGTACCAATCATTGTACTCATCATGAATACCACGTCGATGTTCTTTTTAAAGGCCCCGCGTTTCTGGCCGTCTTTAATGAGCCTGGTAATGCTTTCAGCGTTTTTGAATTTGAGCTCATTGATGAGTTTGATGATCACCGGGTTTTTGTTGACCACCTGTTCACAAAGCATGATCTTAAAAAATTGTTGCTTTTCCATTACCCGTGAGATGTACTCGTCTACCAGGAGGTACATCTTGTCCATAGGTTCCAATGCTGAATTTTGCAGGAGGTGATCAACGCGTTCCCGCACATTCATGGAGCGTTTTTCGAAGATGGCTTCCATTAGTTTGAGCTTGGAGCCAAAGTAATAGGAGATCATGGCCAGGTTTACCCCTGCTTCTTCTGCGATGTCGCGAACGGAAGTACCGTCAAACCCCTTCGATGCAAACAGCTTTTCTGCCGTTTCCAATATCTGAAGTTGTTTATCACTTAACACCATATGCTTGTTTGAGGGAACAAAACTAAACAAACGTTTAATTAAATCAAACAATTGTTTAAAGATATCTTTTAGGTGTCGATCATCAAATAGGTTTGTGCTGCACGGCAAGTAACAAAACAGGAAGTTGGTGCGGAGCTGATAAGAGCTATTAAAGAAGATTAACGGCAATAGATTAGATGAAAGGAATAGGCAGGAAAACAAGATAGCTCCGCTGTCCCAGGCAACAGCGTGAGGCTGTTAAATGGTTGGGAATAGCCAATGCTGCACAGGAGGGCTATAAACAGGAAGCTACGGAGCTCAACATAACCCAGTCGGCGCTAAGCAATCGGTATGGATTACGGGTTTAAGCAGGCATAAGTTAGCAGTTTGTTCTTGGTATGGCTGATAAGCTTCGATTAGCCTGAAGCAAATCGTTTAACGATATCGGGAGTTCACGCCCGGATAGCATTGTTTCATGTTCAGCGGAGTGACGGCCATGTGAATGGGTTCTATAGGCAGGCTCCAAATTGCTATTGCCCGCAGGCAACAATAGCCAACCGGGATGGCAGCAGCCATGCACCTGATTGAACGATAGACCTTGCAATGCAGGTAGCCGTGCCGGTCCGATCACCTCGCCCCTACAGATTACCTGGGCCTTTTCCTGTTTAGGTCGTCGACCAGTCTTGCCGCTATTGTATCACCCTGTATCATTGCTTCCATCAGTAGCCTGGATCCCCGAACCGGGTTTCTTGCGAGATTACACCGGTCATAATAATTGGACTGGCGGAGGGTCTCCGGGTCGTTTGCATAAGTAAACAGGAACCCCGCTGTCCGCTTTGCAGGTGCATATCCCTTTGAGGCTGTTTCGAGCAAGAGATCAAACGCCTGCCTGCATGTTAATTCAGGATTGCGGTTTTTTAATGCGAGGGTGCTGTACATATACATTCCTTCAGGAACTTTCTTTTCTGCAAGCCTTTTATAAATGGTGAGTGCCTGCGACATCTTGTTACTCGCAAGGTATACTCTTGCTTCTGTAAGTTGAACGCTGGACTCATCATCAACAAGTTCAGGGTCTGGTGCAGGCGTCTGCGGGCTGTTATCAGCAATTGCCGGTTTCTGCTTGTTTACGCCAGCGTCAGACAAAAGCACATACACCAATCCGCCTATGACAATTACCACAAGCAGGGCCAACAAAACCGCACCGATAGTGATCCCCTTTTTGCGCGAGTCAGGAGGAGGGGCAACAGCGGCTGCCGATGTCTGTACATTTTGCACAGGGGTTGTTACGGAACCGGCGGTAACTGGTGCTGACTGCAGTTGTTTGCGGTAACGTTCGTTTTCGCGGAGCAAACGTTCGTTTTCCTGTTGCAGGATCTGAACCCGCTCCAGCCATTCGGATTTATTATCACCCAATATGCTGTTGCGTACCATATGAGCATGCAACTCCATGCCGTTCGGAAACCTTTTTGCCGGCTGCTTTTCAAGGCAGCGATAAATCATATTTACCAACCATTGCGGAACCTCCATCGCCTCACAGCGTTTTTCATCACTCCAGTCTTTCGGCAGTGCGGCTTTTCGCAATTGGAGGAGGTCAGGTGGCGGTGTTTCCATTTGAGCCATCCGAACCACATTGCGTGATGTTTCGCCATTGTCTTTTAAAGGAAAAGGAACACTGCCCGCCAGCAACTCGAAGAGGATAACACCAAAACTATACACATCGGTTTCAAACAGCATGACCCCCTCATTTTGTTCAGGTGCCATAAACTCTATGGCTCCTGCATGACGCATGCTTGTACGGCGCTGTTCGTCGGACATAATTGCAAGCCCGAAATCGAGGAGCACATAGTTGCCCGTACGCTTGTTGTATTTAACGTTATTGCTTTTGATATCTCCATGCCTTACACCAACCTGGTGGCAATGGGCAAGCGCGTCAGAAAGTTGCATGGCCACTTTCAAAGTTTCCTTAACGGTAAACACAGGTGGATGTGGAGGTTGAAGCAGGTCCGCAAGATCCGGTCCTTCTATAAACTCCATTTCGATATAAGGAAAGTTTCCCGACTCGGTTATGCCGGAGTTGAGGATAGTGGCAACGTGTGGATTATGGTGTTCATTAACTTTCCGGAGTTTCTGCACCTCGTTTTGAAACTGCAGGTAGTTCTTGTCGGCCGTAGTTTCACTGTGAATTGGGGTAGGTAAAATTTTGATGGCAGTAATGATCTCACCCATTCGCCTTCCCCTGTATACTGAACCCTGACCGCCAGACCGAAGCGCCCCCATGTTCTCCAGGCCTTCGGCTATTGTAAATATCTTCCCCATGGATCAAATTAAATTAAAGATAGCAGATTAAAAATCGTTCCCGCTGTGCAGAGATACGTGTAATGGTTCATGGATGGATGGGCATTGATCATCTCTTGATGCTTGTTCCCTTTTGATTCGTTCTGATAAGGATAGGAGCACCATTAAATGTGTTCAATAAGTATCCTGTTGAAAGCAGATCTATGATTTGCAGCATTGGTGTAGTGGGTATCCTAAGTATTGACTAATGTGTACGCGTATATTTCAACATTAGGTCGGGCTTTACGGAAGAACAAACCAGTGGTATTTTCGGGTTCATGCGCCAGGGATTGAAGCCCCGCCCGGATGGCCGGTCGGACGGGGCATTGTAGCAGGGGCTTGTGGCGGAGTAGTGGCGAAAAGCCCAACCTCCAGGTGGCGCACTAACGAAAACTATCTCAGCAGCAGATACAGGAATGCTTTATCGGATCGGCACAACATCACGCAACAACTTTCGTCTGACAAGGCGGGATGCTCAGCTAATTGTACGAAGACAACGTTTGTACCACTGGAACAATTGCGCAAAGGGGTGACCAGGTGAGCCTGGAAGGTTGCTGCAAAACGGCTTATCCGCAGGTGCTACTCCTCTATTTTATTCAGGTCTTTTTTTCGCAACCAGCCTTTTGAAGTCTGCCCCAGGTTGTTGGTAAAGACGACGTATACAAAATCGTTTTCTTCGTTTAACCCGTTTAGTGTTGCGTTGTTCCAATGAACGATATAAGCATTCCTGCGGGTCTCTTCCCGCGGCTGATCGTAGAAGTAAGCCTTTGAGATCACCTTGTAGCGGCCGGTAACTTCTGTTTCGACATCCGTTGTTACGGGTGGCGGCTCTGTTCGCTCAACCTTTTTTGTGTTTGTATCCGGCAGGGGTTCTGTAATCGTTTCCTGCGGACGGGTGACAGGCTTTGGCATTTCAGCTTTGGGGGTATCTGCTGGAACCGTTTCTTTCTTTTCCGGCCTCCCCATCCGATCATCGTCGTTGCGTACAGGTTCACGTCTCACCGGTTTCTGATCTTGAATACTTGCCGACCGTGCCGGCCGTTTTGCCTGGTAATAAAACTTGTATGCTGCATAGGCACCAAGACCGAGGATGGCGAGGAGCAGCAGTACAAGAATGGTTGAACCAGTTTTTTTTCCGGAAGCCGGTGCGTAATCAGGTCCGGAAGACCGCAATTCTTCCAGTTCACGATCTTTGTGATGCACGAGTGCTTTCAGGTTGTCCAACTCCTTTTCGCGTGTCTCGTATTTCTGGCGAAGTGCCAGCAGTTCCTTTTGTAGTGCTTCTTTCTCGTGGTATACGTTTTCAGTTTGCTGGTATAAATCGTCGCCGGGAACAGCCGGTTTTCTTCCTGAAAGCGAACTGTTTAAGATAACATAGTCGTGCAGTTCAATGCCATTTGCAAATCGTTCGCCTGTACCTTTCCTCAGGCAGCGATAAACCATTTGTACAATCCAGTCAGGAACATCCTTTTCATGCTGCTTTTTATCGTCACTCCAGCTTGCAGGTATCTTCATCCGGCGTAATTGCAGCAGATCCGGGGGAGGCGATTCCATATGTGCAAGTCTTACCTGGTTTCGCGCCGACTCGCCTTTATCGGTCAAAGGAAAAGGAACTGTGCCCGTAAGTAGTTCAAAGAGGATGACCCCAAAACTATACACGTCGGTCTGAAACATCATGAGCCCTTCATTTTGTTCAGGAGCCATGAACTCAATCGCCCCCGCATGACGTAGGCTGGTGCGCCTTTGTTCGTCGGACATTGCCGACAAACCAAAGTCGAGCAGGATGTAGTTGCCGGTGCGGGAATTGAACTTAACGTTGTTGCTTTTGATGTCGCCATGTTTTACACTCAGCTTATGACAATGCGCTAAAGCATTGGACAGCTGTTCGGCAACCTTGATGGTTTCTTTTATTGTGAAAACAGGATCGTGTGGAGGTTTCAGCAAGTCCTCGAGATCGGGCCCTTCGATATACTCCATTTCGATAAACGGAAAGTTGCCTGAGTCGGTAATGCCCGAACTGAGTATGCGCACAACATGCGGGTTTGGCACCTCGTTTACCTTACGGAGTTTTTGTACTTCATTCTGGAAGTCGGTGTAATTTTTATCTTCCGTGCTTTCGCTGTAAATTGGGGTTGGCAAAAGCTTGATAGCAGTAATAATTTCGCCTACTCTTCTTCCTTTATAAACAGAACCCTGCCCCCCGGTTTTCATTGCGCCCAGGTTCTCGAGTCCTTCTGTGATGGTAAACACCTTTGCCATTATTACTGGTGATTTTCAGGCTGATGTAAGGTAAATTCCAGCACTGCCGATTCACCCAACATAATCTGGTCACCTTCTTTAAGCTGGTGACCGATCTCAATCGTTTGAATCTTAGTCACATCGCCTTCGGCATCCCTGACCTTGGTTTTATTTAAAGGGGGAATGCCGCCCTCATCGGCATACAAAACGAAACCTGCCGACTCTGCATCCCACTCAATATGCGCATGTTGCCGGCTAACCGAACGGTTGCTGGCGTCGGTACTTGAGTTCGTGAAGGCGATATTGTTCTCGCGGTAAAAGCCGTCGGCAGTTTGAACCTTTTTCTCCCTGCCGATATTCAGTTTGCTTTTAACCGACCTGATGGGGTAAACATCTTTTTCTGCTATGCCATTCAGCACCCTGATGTAGGCCGTAAATTCTTTATGTGTAAGCTGCTTTTTATTCGTTGCGATAAATAATGCCGCGTCGATGTTAGGAGCAACAATGGCTTCGGCAGGCGCGGGTTCAAAAATAAACTCCAGTACCCAGGCTGCAGGAAGCGAAAGGTCGAAGTCGTCAGCAATGCGCTGAACCTCTTCGTCCCTGAAGCGATCCTGTTCAGCCGCAAAAACAGCTGATTCATAGAGGTGACGATCGGCCTCGCTACAAGTCAGGTAGAGGTAAAGTCCTTTGATATTTGCGCCTTCCCCACCCTCAACCTTTTGCAATTGTTCCTTAATAAACTGGAGCAATGCACTGCGTATGCCTTTAACATCCTCCGGCCGTTTGCTTTTGAAAATACTGAGCATGAAAAAATGAGTTGTGTTCTTTATCTAAAGTGTTGTAAAAATACCATTTAGGCGTGTCGTTAAAATTGTTTTCCAAATTGCCTCCGGTTTTTAACAAACCCCTACCGAACCGTATCCGGACCGGCCCGTTCCAAAACAGCACCGAGTGCTGCATCAGTCGGAATTTGCTTCGGGGTTTTGGCCCCGGGGATTGGAAAACCTTTGATATACCCGCGCTTCATCAACTCCGGAATAACATACAATCCAGCATACTTAACCGCTTCGCTTGATCCTTTTGCATTTTCAATCCTCACACAGGTTACAATATGACCGGGGCCATTTGCCTTTGGGGCGAAAAATACATACCACCCGTCATTGATCACCTCGCTTCTTAAAATTCTTTCCGGAGTACCGGTTTTACCTGCTACACTTATGCCCAGGCGATGCACTTTTCCAATGCTTTGCTTGATCATATACCCTTTTACGATTTCTGCATAGCGGGGCTGTTTCACAATCGGGATACCCGCAAGGATTGGCGTAGGGGTTCCACTCACATTTTGTACGTACCTGTTAGGCATCAGGGTTCCGTTGTTTGCAATACCGGCTGCAAGTCTTGCAACGGATGCGGGTGTAGCCACGAGTTCTCCCTGTCCCCACGACATACCAGAGATACCACGGCCACGGGTGCGCCGGATATTGTTTGGATTGTAGATACGCTTACTCAATGCAAATTCTGTTTTCCGCCAGGTATTGCGCCAACGTTCCTGTTGGGCCGTGTTGTTTTGCTCATAATTGTAATAATATCCACCTACCCCATGTAAAAACATTCCTGCCTTCATATAAAGGGTCCCCATCTCTTCTTCGAGGTGTTCGTCATTTGCAAGCTTGATGAAAAACGAATTATTTGAACGAACCAGTGCCCGTTCGATACCAATATTACCAGCCTCATCGGGTTCAAACCCTTTAACCCTGATCAGTTCGCCCCTGCTTATCGGGATAACCTTGTTTGCTGCCGCATCGCCCAGCTTATTAAAGGCTGCAAGTGTAGTCACGAGCTTTGCGGTACTACCAGGTTGGGTGGCAAGGGTAAACCCGATATCACTATTCACGTTCCAACCCGGCAACTTGTTCAATTGAGATTCGCTTAGTGTAAGCATATCCCAGTTGTTGATTGGAGGAAGCGGGTAAGCTGCTGAAGCAAGAACATCGCCGGTACGATCTTCCATGATTACGATGGAGGTTCTCTTCAATTTCAAAGAGTCGTCGAGGGATATTAACCGCTGAAGGCTGGTCTGGAGGGCGGCATCCATGGTTAGTTGTACGTCGCGGTTTTTTTGTTTAAACGCCATCACTTCGGGGCTGTTTATCCCAGCCAGCAGTAAAGGCGTAAGCGCCGAATAGTCGCGGCGGACCACAGTCATTTCACGCGTAGTTCTCGGGAGAAAGCGATCGTGCCGGAACCTGCTTGCACTTACCTGGAATTTTGTTACCGGTGTGGGAAAACCCCGCAGTTCAGCATCGTGTTCGTATTCGGCAAAGTAGCCGTTTGGTGAACCATTGAAAACTCCCGTATTTGCGTCACCTGTCCAGAAGAACATCTGGTCACCAAATGGATAATATCGTTCCAGTCGTTTATGTGATAATGCCTCAAGTTCGGGCTTAGAAATGCCGAGTGCAAGCAGGGAGTCCTGTTGGCTTGCAATCATTTCCGGTTTACTGGTTGCGAGTATCTTCCCTTTTCGGTCGAGCAGGTTTCCTGCCTGAAGCCGGTTGATTAAAATCGATATTCTCGGGTTGTAACTGAACATTCTGGAGCCGCTGCGGTCGGCAACCAACGCGGGCTCTACCACCCACCTGTCGTTATTCAGGAGGTACCGGCCAATGTTAACGGAGAGCAGGACAATGGCCACCAGGGCAGCCACAAGTGCCGGCATCAGGTTGCGATCCTGTTGCCGCATGATAAACTTCATTTGCGCGGGTGATCCGTGTATATGAGAGGCCGACAAAAGAATACCTGCGGCCATCATGTTACTTAAAAGCGATGACCCGCCATAGCTGATGAAAGGCAGTGCAACCCCGGAAAGCGGTAACGCACCGGTGGAACCGCCTGCTATCAACAGAAATTGTACAAACGTACCTATACCAATACCGGCGCATGCATAAAACAGGAACGGCCTGCCCGTTTGACGACCGATAATAATTGCCCGGTGTAGAAATATCAGGAACAGGATAAAGATGCACAGGATACCAGCAAGTCCAAACTCTTCACCAATGGATGGTAAAATCATATCGGTATGGGCCTCGGGGATGGTCTTTGCAAACCCTTCGCCAATACCCTGGCCGGTTGTGCCGCCCGCAGACATGGCCCACATGCCATTGGCCACCTGGTCGCCCCCAAACACCTCGTTGTTCCACGCGTTTTGCCAGATTGCTTTGCGGTCAACAAGCCGCTGTACCGGTCCGGGAAATAATTGATCCAGATAAGGCACCTGGTCGAGCAACATGAAGCCCGCCATAATTACCAGGGCCATCATAGCCGATTCGCTCAGGCGTTTCTTTTTTACCAGCATATACAACCAGGTCAGGCCGAGTGTTACACCTGTAGCGAGCCAAACGTTATCGAGAAGCCAGTTACAAGCAATATAAAGCACCACCGCACCTGCCATAGGAAAAAAGTCACCCCTGGAAAATGAGAACAGAATGATGAAGGTAAAGCAACATACCATTGCCGGTCCAAGGTCGCCGAGGATTAGAAACAACAGGATAGTAGACACGATCGCGACAAGTGCAAAGCCAAAAAAAGACCACCGCTTGTGCCAGGATGCATACTCGGAGATGAATTTTTCGTTGGTTGAAAAATAGCCCGCAAGAAAGATGATCACAACAAACTTGACGATTTCACTCGGCTGAAAACCCAACAGGTTTACCTTAACCCCGCTTCCCTCTGGACCTGTTCCAAAGAAGATGGTTAGTGCAAGCAAGCTGACTGCAACAATAGCCCAGGGCCATCCATTAGCGGCCCTTCGATCGCTTTTAAATACAAACAACCGGTAAAGGCCAGAGTCGGTTGTAAATTTCTTTAGGTCAAATAACAGTAAGATCAAAATACCGCCCATGCCTGCGGCAAAATAAGTAAGGGTATTTTTTGCCAAAAAGCGGTCGCGCAACGGATCCTGTAAACTAAACAACGTAATAAACGAAAAGCCGGTAAGGAGCATAAGTACCGGCAACAGCATTTGATCAGCAGAACGAAAGCGATAGCTGAGCAGGATATGCAACAAGAAAAAAGAACCAAAAAAAGTCGCCACGATGATCCAAAACCAACGGGTCACTTCTTCCGGGGTTCGTACGATAAAAGCCTTTTCTTTTTTCAGGTTAGAGAAGTCACGTCCAGAAAACAACCGTAGGGTTTGTGGAGCCTGCGTAAAGCTCATTACCATCTCCTGCTTTAGTTGTTGAACTCCCTGGGAAGAGCCATATTGGTATCCGGGCCGAAGCGGTAAAACTTCGAAAGATTTATCTAATGGAAGACCATTAAAGGAAAATTTGCCCTGAGCATCGGTTCGTGCGTAAGCGGTGAAACTTTCCAGTGTTCGTTTGCCAACTGAGTCAACCAGGTAAAGACGGCGGATGCCGTTGCGAAACTCCACCTTCTTATTTTCAATTTCAGAAGCCAGGTCAGTATACACGCTATCGGGTGGTACCACCAGTTGCAAACGCACCAAAACCCCAGAAACACCAACACTGGTTGCCTCACCCACAGTACCGGAAATCCTGCCCTGGCCCAGGCCTATCGATTGCGAAGCCGGCACCTGGATGGGATTACGCTTCTCTTTTTCGAACATTTCTGCATCGCTTTCGGAAAAGCCTAAAACCAGGCGCGAAACCGTAACCCTTTTTTTGAATGACTCTCCGCCACTTGCAAAGGCTTGCTCAGCCGGAATGTTGTACCGCGACTTGTTCAACTCTCCAATGTTGTCAATGTCTTCTCCCGAAGCTGCGCTACCACGCTCAACTGCAGCACTGATGAGTGCAATATCCTTTTGATCCTGGAAATAAAATCCCCTTGTCAGCAGGGAACGCATGCGCTCGCCGGGGCGGTCGGCATTCAGGTTCATAATACTGCCATCGCGTAACCTGCGCGGCACGTCTGAAAAGTCTTTCTCCAGCACCTTAAACAGCTGGAAAAAACTAAAAGCCATTACAACGGTTATCAGAGCCAGGAAAACCCGTTCTATGTTTCGATTGCCTGATTCGTTAGCAGTTAAACCCATACTTGCCCTCGTGATTATTGTGTTAGTGAGTCGGTAACGATCGGCCATTCAGAAAGATTGCCTGATACCGGTAAACCTTGTGGAAACATAAACTGGTATTGAACAGGAATACGAACGTTTTTAAATTGTACATTCTTCAGGTGAAGGCCCTTATTCTGTACCAAAACACCGACGTCAAAATTCTCCAGTGTAAGACTATCCAGCAATACATAACGGCAGGATGTGCCCAGTGTAAAAGCGGGACCGGTGTAGCTGCTATCACCAACCAGGGTTGCCCCATTTCCCATTATATGTAAGGAATCGTTGTTTATAAGTACTGAGTCGGTTATGGTCAATGGCGGTGCACCTGCAGCCGCAATCACAAAAACTTCTCCATTACTCGCGGCACCAATACTGTCTACAAAACGACGTTCCTGTTCGTTTCGGTCTTTTTTTACAATGATGTTTGAAGACTGTTGCTGGTACACCCTCTTATTGTGATAACCCTTATAGAGCAACCAGAGAAAGGCGCCAAGCAGAACCAGGCAAAGTATCGATAGGATTGGTACGGTGCTGCTTTTTTTGGGTTCGGTGATGATGGTTTCAGTAGCGCTCAGGGGTTTCAGTGAAACTTCGTCTTCTACAGGATCCTCGGTTTGCTTCAGGCTTACCGCCGGCCTGAGTGCCTCCTGCTTGACCGGCGCCTTATCGTTATGCACCAATACAACGGTAATATTATCCTTACCGCCAGCGTCGTTCGCGGCCTTGACAAGCGCTTTTCCTTTCTCTACAAGGGAGCTGTTGCTATTAAGGATGCTAATCATTTGGCCATTGCTGATCATATCCGACAGGCCATCGCTGCACAACAGGAGGTAGTCACCTGGCAGAAAGGGCGAGTCAGCTGTTTCCAGGTACTCATCGGCATTAAACTGTGCATCAAAGCCAAGTGCTTTATTGATTTCATTGCGCTTAGGGTGCCGCATTGCTGCATCCTCGGATAAACGGCCATTGTCCTCCAGGAAGCCCACGAAGGAGTGATCTTTCGTAATTTTTACCAGGGAATTATCGCGAAGCAGGTAAAGTCGCGTATCTCCCACATGACAGTAATAGAACTTGTTTTCTTTGATGTCGACCAGTGCCAGGGTAACCACACAAGCCATTTGCGCGTTGTTTGGCTCACTCTTACGTTGCTGCTGAATTTTTTCATTTGCAGCAACAAACGAGCGCTTCATAATCGCAAACACATCGTCTCCTCCCTTCTTCAAATGCTCAAGAATCATGTCGCGGGCAATACGTGCCGCCACTTCACCCCCGCTATATCCGCCGACCCCGTCGATCACGCAGGCTGCAATGAAACGTCCATTTGAAACGGGTTCAACTAGAAAAGCGTCTTCGTTGTTGCCGCGAACCTTCCCGGTATCGGTAATTCCAAAATAGTTACTCGCCATTACGATGGGATTTTTTGATATCTAAAAAGTTTGCCACCAACAGCAAAACGCAGATGATAAAAATGGCAACTGATAAGAATACGTGCATCGACATTATGCTTTAAATATGTTTATTCCAACGATCCCGTTCAGTACAATTCGCGAGTTGACCGGGAGTTCTACCCAGGTTGGTTTACCAGGCTCGCAAGCCGCCACTTCCTGCTCGTTTAAGACGGTCTTTTCGCCAAATGAAGCAAGTTGAAATTTGTTGTCCTGCTGATTGTGCCGTATTTGTAGATGCGGAGAGTTGACCCAATCGGAAGGTATCCTGAAGATATTTGTACCAGTGCGCTGTTCATCCTTACCTGATACCGTAATTTCTTCATCTTTCATCAGGTATTCAATCTTTTTACCGGCGTACTCCTTATCCGGTACAATCGTTTCCAGGCGCGCCAGCACTGCCGGTTCGGTGTTGGTAATGTTGCCTTCGTCTACAACCAGGTCTTCACGGTAAGTAACTTCATAATACCCCTCGCTATAGAACGTAAATCCGTCAAGAATGTCGGGATTGATGTCGAAGGTTTGCGCTATGCCCGTCTGCCTGGGGATGTACGTCACCCGCAGGTTTTCTTCCTTTTGCTGCGCGTTGCCGGGGAGCAGTTTGCCAATAAAGCTTTTGTCGCCCCTGGGATAGTCGGGGTGTGAAACAAAACGGAAAACCCACTTATTGCTGGACGGCTGAACCGTTTTCCCCTGTGCCCGATATCCTTTTAGAATGGTGTAAAACTGGTTGACGGACTCATGAATAATTAATCCAAAAATGCCCTTTTTATTGGCCATGAAGCCATTGTAATCCTCGGGGTTGAAACAAATGATAAACTCATGAAAAAAAACAATCCGGTTTGCAAACGACAGCTGGCCTATCGACTCCTTGAACTTTTCTATTATGTATTTATAAACATCGTCAGGGGTTAAAACAGGCACCTGTTCCCTGGTAACGGTTGCCTCCTTTTTCAGAAACCAGTCGTGCAATCCAATGCGTTGCCAAAAAGAAGTGTTACTCATTCAGTCGTCTTGTTTTGTGGATTAGGTAATATCGCGGGTTACAACAAAACTAGTCGGAACCGTCATTCCTTTTTCTTCTTTCCAAAAAGCTTGTCGAAAAATTTCTTTAGGCCACGTTTTTTTTCCTTTTCTTCCTCAGGCTTAGCTTTTTCGCTGTCTGACTTTTTAGGCAGCTTTCGCTCGGTAATCGTTGACATACCAGCGGAGTCGGTGTTTGAAACAAGATTATATACTATGGCATTGTACGACTGCCGGTGCAATTTGTTTTGGGCATAAAATCGTGTGGGCGGATTGGTGATGACCGTTCGGGAGCCGAGTAATAACGGGTCCTGGTTGCCGGGCACCCTAAGGCTGTCCCAGGTTCTGCCGGCATTTACCGAATAGTAGTAAAAGCGATTTTCGGGATTGAAATAGACGTTTTTATCAGGGTAGAAATGAACCTCTGTTTGTTCTTCACCGGGTTGGGTTGAGCAGCCTGCAGCTAATAATAAAACTGGCAAAAGCAGGCTGGCTAAACGAAATTCGGGTGACAACATAAGGGGTAAAATTTGGGTTAGAATAGTCAAAGACCATTCCAGCTGAAAAATTACCATTTCAACAGCTAAGTATAAGCAAGCGAAATCTTAAAGTTGCGGAATTGGTCACCTAGTCAGAAGAAAGCAAGCCTGGGAAGATCGATTGCAATGCGGTCGCAGGTTGACATAACTCTGCGGGAAGGCTTGTATTTGATTGGTATACCGGGCAGGTAATGCCTGTGTAAGTTGGGTGGTCCCTGGAGAATGATGAGATGGAAAAAGGGGTTGCTAAAACAAGGGTTTGACAAAACCTGCATTTACGCCGGCACTCATAAGACGCATATTTCCGATGCCAATACCGGTCAACGGGAGTTTCACATATGGCTCAACCCTGAACTGCCAGTCGCCCTGGAACTTACCACTATAACCGATACCCAAGTTGGCCATTGCCAAAAAGTTGTTGGTACTGTTCCGGTAAGTTAACCGGCGTTGCATAATCTGCCAGTTATACCGGTAGGTATAATAATAATCCTCCTTTTTCATGATGTATGAGGAAACTCCTGCGGTAACAAACCAGTTTGCCTGTGGCCGCACGATCGCATTATATCTGCCATTGAGCGAGATGTCGATCATGTTACACTTACCCCAAACATTTTCAATTTTGTAATTGGCAGGAATGGAGGTGCGCTGCTTGTCAAAGTATTCGCCGGTGCTGAAATAGGATTTTTTCTCCAGGAATGCAGACGCTTCCACCGCAAGTCGTTTGTTTATGGCATAACCGGCAACCAGGCCAATGCTAATACCCGGATCTTTTACTTTTTGAAATTCGATAAAGCTGATGTCGGTGCCAACCAGCACCCCCGCATAAAACCGTTTTGTTTTGTTTATCTCCGGCATAAGACTGTTGCCTGCGATTACAACTTCAGCAGCAGCATTGGAGTCGACCGGTACAGGGGTGTTCCCATTGTTCTGGTTGAGGATCGTGTCTGTTGCTGGTTTTGCTGCACCCGCAATTTTGTCGTCCTGCTTGATTTCGATTGGCAGGGTGTTAGCTCCGGATGGCCGGATACTTCCCTTTGCAGCCGGCAGCGCGGGTTGTTTGTTGCTATTGAGCGCCATCTGAGCCGGCAGTTTGTTGCGGGAAGACAAGGCTTGATGGTGAGGTCCCGGTTTCTGCTGTTTGATGGTGTAGGTTCGAGCGTTGTTTATTGCAGCCTTAGCGGGGGACCGGTTTGTGTTAGGGTTGACTGGTTGCGACACCGGGGTGTTTTCTGCTGGAACGGGGTTCGATTTAACTTCGGTTGTTTTCGATACCAGCTGATCAGCCCCCTTTTCACCAGGCTCCTCATTGCATAACCACGGTAATGGAAGCAAGAGCAGCAACCATAAGAAGTGAAGAAAGTTTTTGTTATTGCCTCTTTTATGACCGTTGTCGTCCTGATCACCTTCCATTCGGGTCATCACCTTATTAAAATCAGCCCCGTCGGTATTGAGGGGATAATCTTCGGCTGCCCGCCTGAATAAGTCATCTATATGGTCATCTACATGTAGCATATTTCCGCTTCACGGTCATTATTCTTTATAAAGTTCTGCAACAAAGTTCTTGCCTTGGAAAGGTTCGACTTAGACGTTCCGACTGCTATGCCCAGCCGGTTTGCGATCTCCTGGTGGGTAAACCCATCGATAACATACATATTGAATACCACCCGGTATCCCGGCGGTAGCTTCTTAATTTGCTGTACAAGCTCCTTGTATAATAGCGATTGATCCGCAGACTGGCTCTTGTCCTCTATCCAGATGCCTTCGTTGGTAATGCCGATCTCGGGTAGGAAGTTGTCTTTGCGAAGTTGATCAATAGCGGTATTGATCATGATGGTTCGCATCCATCCCATCAGGATTACCTCGAGATTGGCTGCGTTTTCATAATGAAACGTGTTCAGCTTTTTAAATACCTTAACGAAGCCGTCATTTACCACGTCTACAGCCCTGTCGTAACGGTAGATGTAGCGAAAAACGATTTTAAGGCAATAGCCATAGTAACGTTCATAAAGATGCCGCTGATCTTTTTGCACGTTTTGCATGCAGCCTGCTATGGTATGTTGCAAACTCTCCAGCTTCTAAGGGGGTTTGGGAATGAATACGTGAGGGTATGCTTTGTGGTTGCTTACCCGGGTACAAATTATTGAATTTTGAGTATTGTTGTGAGGTGGGTGTTGAGGGATTGGGTATTTAGATATTAAGGTATTGGGTATTGAGGTATTGGGTATCGGGAGGAAAGTTGATTGGTTGATAAGTGGATTGGTTGATTGATTGGGGATTGAGGTATTGAGGTATTGGGTATTTAGGTATCGGGAGGAAAGTTGATTGGTTGATAAGTTGATTGGTTGATAAGTTGAGAGGTATTGGAGGTTTTGACTTTTGGCTTTTGACTTCTGACTTTTGACTTTGCCTCCCAACTTTTGGCCTTTGACTTTTTACTTTTGATTTAATTGGGCATGATAGTACATGATGCCATGGTACTGCATTACTTTTACTTTTAGTGCATTGATTGAATAGCCATATAGAAAAAAACTGCTCATGGGTGTTATTTTAGGGGTGCTTTTCCATTTCATAGGCGGTTTCGCCTCCGGGAGTTTCTACATACCTTATAAAAAAGTTAGAGGTTGGGCATGGGAAAGCTACTGGATCATTGGTGGCCTCTTTTCATGGCTGATCGTTCCACCCCTCGCTGCTTACTTAACCATCCCCAATTTTTCTGAAATCATTTCCAGCCAGGGCTCCAGTGTGCTGGGAACCACTTACCTGTTTGGCCTGCTTTGGGGTATCGGCGGACTTACCTACGGATTAGGGGTTCGTTACCTGGGTGTTTCACTGGGTAGCAGTATCATCCTCGGCCTGTGTATGGTATTTGGCTCTATATTACCTTCCATCTATTACGATTTCTTTCCGCAGGATGGAAAAGATACGTTTACCACTTTCATGAGTACGACCTGGGGGCTTACGGTTATGGCGGGCCTAGCGGTTTGTGTGATAGGAATTATTGTTTGTGGTAAAGCCGGCACTATGAAAGAGCGCGAGATAAATGCCAGCGGAACAGATCCCCATGGTATGACCGTGGCAACCGAGTACAAATTCGGACTGGGTATCTTCGTCGCTATCGTTTCAGGTGTTTTAAGTGCTTGTTTCAATTTTGGGATTGAAGCAGGAAAACCTATGGCGGATACGGCTAACGAATTGTGGAAAGCAGCTAATCCGGCAGAAACCGGCAATTTTCTGTACCAGAACAATGTAACGTATGTTGTAGTTTTATGGGGCGGCTTAACAACCAACCTGATCTGGTGTATGATCTTAAACGCTCGCAATAAAAGCTTTGGGGATTACACCAATAAAAACACCCCGCTTTTAAGAAATTACTTCTTCTCTGCGCTTGCAGGTGCTACCTGGTTTTTACAATTTTTCTTTTACGGTATGGGGGAAAGCAAGATGGGCAATGGTGCAAGTTCATGGATACTTCACATGGCCTTTATCATCCTTATTGCCAATTGCTGGGGTCTGGCGCTGAAGGAATGGAAGGGTGTGAGCAAAAAAACGTTTTCAACAGTAGTTGCGGGTATCCTCATCATCATACTCTCTGTACTGATTGTAGGATATGGCAACTCGATCAAATAATTCATAATTTTAAAACATACCTGATATGGCAGTGAATGCATCAACAAAGTTTAAGCATGTAAGCTACTTGTGGGATGACGCCAAGGCTTCCGCGCTTGAAGGTGACGAAGTAGCCTTATTGATTTACCGGTCGAACCTGTTGGGCGCCGACTTGAGGCTCACCAACTATGGCGGTGGCAATACTTCGTGTAAAGCAATGGCGAAAGATCCATTGACCGGGGAGCAAAAAGAGATCATGTGGGTGAAGGGCTCGGGTGGCGACCTTGGAACACTAAAAAGAACCGGGCTGGCAGCTTTATACGTTGATCGTCTTCGCAGCCTTGCCAACGTATATCGGGGCATTGAACACGAAGATGAAATGGTTGAGCTTTTCAACCATTGCATTTACGACCTTCAGTCAAAAGCACCTTCTATTGATACGCCTCTTCACGGCTTCCTGCCTTTTAAACATATCGACCACCTTCACCCCGATGCTGCAATTGCAATTGCCGCTGCCAAAGACGGAAAGCGCATAACCGAAGAATTGTTCAACGGAACAATCGGTTGGGTAGAATGGCAAAAACCAGGCTTTGATCTTGGTTTGAAAATGAAGCAATGCCTTGATGCAAATCCTGGCATTCGCGGAATTATGCTGGGTAGCCATGGTTTGTTTACCTGGGGCGATACCGCTTATGAAAGCTATATGAACACGCTTGAAGTAATTGAGCGTTGTGCAGAATACCTCGAAGACAATTACGGCAAAAAAGGACCTGTTTTCGGTGGTCAGAAAATAGAGAGCCTTGCACCTGAACAACGCAGGAAACAGGCTGCTGCGCTTGCACCAATTTTACGTGGTTTCTGCTCCAGCCAAACCCGGATGATTGGTCACTTTACCGATGATGATCGGGTACTCACTTTTATCAACTCGAACGACCTGGAGCGCCTCGCGCCAATGGGTACAAGTTGTCCCGACCACTTCCTGCGTACCAAGATCAGCCCATTGGTGCTGGAACTGGAACCCAACCAGGATCTGAGCGATGTAAACAGCATTAAGCAAAGCCTGGCGCCCCACTTCGAAGCGTACCGCAAGATGTACGGCGAGTATTACAACACCTGCAAACACGATAACAGCCCTGCAATTCGCGATGCCAACCCCGTGGTGATCATCTATCCCGGTGTGGGTATGTTTACGTTTGCAAAAGACAAGCAAACTGCACGTGTTGCAAATGAATTTTACCTGAACGCCATAAACGTGATGCGCGGCGCCGAAGCGATATCCGAGTATACCTCCCTGCCCCGCCAGGAAGCATTTAACATTGAATACTGGTTATTGGAAGAGGCCAAGCTGCAACGTATGCCAAAGCCAAAAGCGCTTTCCGGCAAGATTGCACTGGTAACCGGCAGCGCCGGCGGTATTGGTAAGGCAATCGCAAAGAAATTTGCAGAAGAAGGTGCTTGTGTAATTATCAACGACATCAACACCGAAAGAATGGAAGGCGCTATGAGCGAGTTCCAAAAAACCTTTGGTCGCGACACTGCTGCCTCTACCCTGCTTGACGTTACCAACGAGCAAACCATCGAAGCCGCTTTCGAAGCAGCGGCGCTTGCTTTTGGCGGTATCGACATTATTGTGAACAATGCGGGTATCAGTACGTCGAAACCACTGCAGGATCATACCATCGCAGACTGGGATAAACTTTATGACATATTGGTAAAAGGCCAGTTCCTGGTATCTAAAGCCGGAACCAACATCTTGCGCAAACAGGCACTTGGTGGCGACATCATCAACATCGTATCAAAGAACTCTGTAGTTGCCGGGCCAAACAATGCCGGTTACGGTTCTGCCAAAGCCGCACAGGCACACCTTACCAGGTTGCTTGCAGCCGAACTTGGCGCCGATAAGATACGCGTGAACACAGTTAACCCCGATGCCGTGATTGCCGACTCAAACATTTGGGCAGGCGGATGGGCCGAGGGTCGTGCAAAAGCTTACGGCATTACCGTTGAAGAACTCCCTGCTTATTATGCCAAGCGCACGCTGATGAATGAAACCATTCTGCCGGACGATATCGCAAATGCATGCTTTGTATTCGTAGGCGGATTGCTCAACAAGTCCACCGGTAACATTTTGAATGTTGACGGTGGTGTTGCGGCCGCTTTCGTAAGATAATCTACTCCTGGTCTCCGGCCCGGGGCCGGAGACCTTAATTTTATAGCTGTCTCTATGTATCGGATTGCTTTTAAAATGCAGTTGTTTCCCGGGTACGAAGAAGAGTACAAACGGCGCCATGATGAACTGTGGCCCGAACTTGCCGACCTATTGAAAAAAACCGGCATTCACGAGTATTCGATTTTTCTTGACGAAAGCTCGCACAGCCTTTTTGGTTTTATGAAAGCAGAAGATCCTGCTGCGCTCGACGATCTTCCGAACCATGAAGTAATGCAACGTTGGTGGAAGTACATGGGTGATATCATGGCTTCAAACCCCGACAACTCTCCCGTAAGCACCCCGTTGAAAGAAGTATTTTACTTACCTTAAACATTTGACTATGCCATTTGAAAAATATAAGATCGAGGAACATAATGCCGACCTGCAGAAGGAACATAAACGCAGGTTTGAATTTGCCGCAGAGGGTGTAAAAGATCTTAAAACTGTTTTGAAGAAGCTGGAAGTATTCCAGGTAGCAATTCCGAGTTGGGCGCTTGGCACCGGCGGAACCAGGTTTGGTCGCTTTGCAGGCGCAGGTGAACCCCGAAGCCTTGAAGAAAAAATTGAAGACGTAGGTTTACTACATGCATTGAATAAATCGAGTGGTGCCATATCGCTGCATATCCCCTGGGATATTCCGGAAAACGCCAAGTCAATAAAGGCGCTTGCTGCCCAACATGGCTTACGCTTCGATGCAGTAAACTCAAATACCTTCCAGGATCAGCAAACCCAGGAGTTGAGTTACAAATACGGCTCACTTCAACACGTTGACAAAGGGGTACGAAAACAAGCTATCGAGCACAATATACAGGTGATTAAACACGGTATAGAGTTGGGCTCCGACTCATTAACGGTTTGGTTGGCGGATGGCTCCTCTTTTCCCGGCCAGCTAAACTTTCGCAAAGCCTACCAAAACACGCTTGACAGTTTAACAGAGATATACAGTGCCCTGCCGGCCGATTGGAAGTTGTTTTTAGAATATAAGGCATACGAGCCAAACTTCTATTCTACCACGGTGGCCGATTGGGGACAGTCGTATTCGATGGTAACGAAGCTTGGTAAAAAAGCCTACACCCTGGTTGACCTTGGTCACCACCTTCCTAATGCAAACATTGAGCAGATTGTAGCCCTGCTGCTAAACGAAGGAAAGCTGGGTGGCTTTCATTTTAACGACTCCAAGTACGGCGACGACGACCTTACGGTGGGCAGCATTAATCCATACCAGCTATTCCTGATCTTTTATGAACTGGTAGCCGGTATGGATGAAAAAGGCATGAACCATGCTACCGACCTGGGTTGGATGATCGACGCATCGCATAACGTAAAAGACCCGTTGGAAGATTTGTTGCAATCAGTTGACGCCATAAAAATTGCCTATGCCCAGGCCCTGCTCGTAGACGCTGATGAACTTGAAGCAGCACGCGAAGCAAATGACGTGGTAAGGGCACAGGAGATACTGCAAAATGCATATCGTACCGATGTGCGCCCATTGGTTGCGGAGTCGCGCCTGCGTGCAGGTGCAGCGCTGGAGCCATTGAAGTTGTTCCGCAAACTCGGTGTTCGCGAAGACCTGATCAAAACACGTGGAAGAAAAACAGTTGCCACCGGACTTTAACGGGCAGATGGTTACTAAACCACTGCAATGACCTGATAAATACGAATGCCGGTGACCTTTTTTTATGGAACCGGCATTTGTTTTTTGTGGATCATCGTTGCTACGCTCAGTTCAAAGGCAATGCAGTGATTGAGCAAAAACATACACCGGAGCACAATAGTGTACTTTGATATTTTCTCCGGCTTCCATTTATTATGTTATAGCGGGAAAAAGGGCAATTCTCACGTAATCGGTAGCTGGAGCAGTGTAAATGGATTGTTAGCGATTGCTGCGTATTGAACAGGAAGTACAAGGGAGTGACACAACGATGTGGACTGATGTGCAAATGCCGGTGCCATAAAAAAAACTGCATTTGTGTACCAACCGGGAAGTCGATGCCGAACCTGCTTATTGTGCCTGCACAGCAAAAAAATAACCCTAAAAAACATAGTGCAATATGGGCTTGTCGACCAACCAAAAACAAGGGGCCGCTAAATCGCAAACGCCAAACAAAGGCGAACCGGTTATTGCGATTATCGATGTGGGTAAAACAAACAAAAAACTCTTTTTGTTTGATCAGCATTATAACATTGTTTACGAAAGGTCGGCCCGCTTTACTGAAACTGTTGATGAAGACGGGGATCCCTGTGAAAACCTCGAAAGCCTTAGGCTGTCGGTATTCGACTCGATGCACGATGTGTTTACGAAGAAAGAATACGACGTAAAGGCCGTAAATTTTTCGACCTACGGCGCCAGCTTTGTATATATTGATGAGGCCGGCAGACCAGTAGCTCCACTTTACAATTACCTGAAGCCGTACCCCGAAGAACTGAAGAAGCAGTTTTATGATACCTATGGCGGGGAAGATGACTTTTCGTACCAGACGGCTTCGCCGGTGCTGGGCAACCTGAATTCGGGAATGCAACTATACCGCATTAAGTACCAGAAACCGGAGTTGTTCCAAAAAATAAAGTATGCCCTTCACCTGCCGCAATACATGAGTTACCTGATCAGCGGTAATGTGTGTTCGGATATTACAAGCATCGGCTGCCACACAAACCTTTGGAATTTTATAAAAAACGATTACCATGAATGGGTGTACAGGGAAGGGATTTCGAATAAACTGGCGCCCATATTGTCCTGCGATCATGTGAACCCTGCTGCGTTCCCCGGAAGCGATTATTGTGTAGGCGTTGGCTTGCACGATAGTTCGGCGGCCCTCATACCTTACCAGGTAAATTTTCTTGAACCATTTGTACTCATATCTACCGGAACCTGGTGCATTAGCCTGAACCCTTTTAATGATACCCCACTTACATTCGACGAACTAAGGAATGACTGCCTGTGCTATATGCACTATCGCGGTGGTCCCGTAAAAGCATCCCGGTTTTTCGGCGGCAATGAACATGAAGAACAGGTGAAACGGATCGCCGATCACTTCAACCAAAATATGCTGGCCTACCGTACGATGGAATTTGAACCGTCGATTATAACACGGCTACAGGACAAAACGGCACCGGGTACCGCTGCAAACAGGGGCAGCCTGCTGATGAAAGAATCCATCTTTGCGCAACGAAACCTGGATGATTTCGCCGACGACACGGAAGCCTACCACCAGCTCATACTTGATATTGTACACCAGCAAAAAGCTTCTACCGCGCTGGTACTTAAAGACACCCCGGTTAAAAGGTTGTTTGTTGACGGGGGCTTTAGTAAAAATGCGATCTACATGAACCTGCTGGCGCGAATGTTTCCGCAAATGGAAGTATTTGCCGCATCTATGGCGCAGGCCACGGCTGTGGGCACGGCACTATCGATACACCAGGCATGGAACAAAAATCCGTTTCCCAACAACCTGATTGAACTTAAATACTACTCTGTTGCCGGAGTAAGCATGTAATTACCACCTATACATACCGGTATATGCAAGACTTTATCTGCACCACCTGCGGTATTCAATATGAACCTGCAGACAAGGCACCTGAACATTGCCCCATATGTGAAGACGAACGACAGTATTTAAATCCTGGCGGACATAGTTTTACCAGTCTTGAACAGGTAAACCGCCAGCACAAAAACGTGATCGAGCAGGTTACGCCAACTATTTACGCGATATACTCAACCCCAACTTTCGCGATCGGCCAAAGGGCACACCTGGTGCTTACCCCCGGAGGAAACATCCTCTGGGATTGCATTACCAATATCGACAGCAGCACAATCAGCCTGATCAATGCCCTTGGTGGTATAAAGGCTATTGCTATTTCACATCCGCACTTTTATTCTACGATGGTTGAATGGAGTAAAGCCTTTAATGCCCCTTTATATATTAATGAAGCAGACCGGGTTTGGCTGGGCCGAACTGGTGAAAAAATGATTTTTTGGCAGCAAGAAGCAACCTTATGGGATGGAATCAAGCTGGTACAGTGTGGCGGTCATTTTGAAGGTTCGGCTGTAATGCACCTGCCTGGTAACGGTGGTGCCTTGTTTGCCGGCGATACCCTGCAGGTGGCCCCCGACCTGAAAACCGTATCGTTTATGTACAGCTATCCAAACCTGGTACCCCTGGCTGCACCTGCAATAAACCGGATTGAAAAATCGCTTGAAAAGCTGGAATACGAACGGGTTTATGGTGCTTTTGGCCGCTATCTCCTGCACAATGCCAAAGCTTCCGTCGCCTGGTCGATAGAACGATACCGAAAAATCTATAGCAAGGATAACTGAGGCAAGGCAGTGCTAAAAGTGCAGCACCTGGTCTCCGGCACAGTACATATCGCCACCATTCTAAAAACATTCCAACCTGAGCATCCCACAAGCATGCTGTACTGAACTTATCCACAATTACAGCTTTTTTGCTGTATTGCACACCCTGGTTTCGGGTTTCAACGTTACTACCTGGGGGCCTGCTGCTTCACCGATAACCGTAGTAGTTTTTTGAATTCCGGATTAATCTTCAGAATTAATCAAAAGCCCTGGCTGTTTCCACGGCGGTATGGGAGCGCCATAAACGCACAAGGGCGAAAGGCAATGATCAATCATGTTTTTACACCAACCCAGTTTATGATCCATTTTAGCCTGGTACAGGAGGGACGCAGAAAACTCCTGGAGATTTACAGGATGCATCAGGATGGTTTAGCTTGGCAGAGTACTATTTTCGGTAACATCTTACTACATTCCTGCACTATTTAGCAGAACCGATTGCCTTTAGTTTCAACAACTTGCCATGATTGCAAAAACGTATTTGTCAATTACTATAGCGGAGCCTCGGACAGGTAGTTCCGTTCTTAACCGCATTCCACCACTTTCTCTATTTTACCCCATACTGCGGCGTTAAAAGCAGCGTAAAGGTTATTTATATTGACCTATAATACCCGGACGGAAATTCCGAAATCAAATCTCCTTTAATGAAGCGAACACTTTTATTCAAGAATCTTCTTATTGTCACCATTGTTGCACTCGCCCTGGGAAGTTGTCGTAAGAAAGCTTTAGATGATTATTATGGCAGGCCCGAAAACCTGGAGCCACCCATTTACCAGCAACTCGCTGCCAAAGGCAATTTTCAAAACCTGCTTGCCGCCATCGATAAGGCAGGCTATAAAAACACGCTCAGCGCTGCGGGTTACTGGACACTTTTCGCTCCACACGACTCAGCTTTCCAGGTATATTTTAAAGAGAAGGGTGTTACAGGAATTGAGCAGATTGACTCAGCGGCTTGCCGGCAGATTGTGACTTATTGCCTTGTATACAACGCCTTTAAACTGGAACGCCTCGGCGATTACCAAAATTCCAGTACCGGCTGGGTGCCAAATGCCGCTTTCAAAAGAAGGACAGCAAATTATACGTTTGTTTATAATGGCAACGATACCGGCGGCAAAGCCATTAAGGTAATTTCCTCCAACCGAAATGGAACAAACTTTTATATAGAAGCCGACAACAACAATAAGTATATCCCCTACTTCGTGCCTGGCTTTATGAGTAGCAAGGGCCTGTCTGCGGCTGACTATAACTACTTTTACCCCAATACACCTTATACCGGTTTTAACGTGGTAGATGCAGCGGTTACCGAAAAAGACATCGCTGCCGAAAATGGGATAATACACGTGATCAATAAAGTAATCACTTCCCTTCCGTCTATTGATCAATACCTGGGCAGCAAACCCGAATACAGCCTGTTTAAAAGCCTGTTTGATAAGTACCTCGTACAGTATGTGCTTAATGCGGCAATGACCTCCCGTTACCAGAATACGACCGGAAGCAGTGAACCCGTTTACACAAAAGTGTATAATTCATCTCTTGCCTTTGCGCTGAACAACGAAAATTTTCTTGCTGCCAACAACGATGGCCAAACCGATTCGTACACGATTTTCGCGCCCACCAACAATGCCTTACAAGCTTATATCAGGGATGTTCTGCTCGAAAAGTACAGGAGTCTCGACGAGATGCCAATCGGCATCATCTACGATTTTCTGAATGCTCATCTTTGGCAAAGGGCGGTGTGGCCAACCAAATTCAAAACCACCTACAGCGTTTTGAATGAGGAGGCGCGTTTTGATCCTGCTGCGGACGTTGTAGATAAGAAAATACTCAGTAATGGTATCTGGTACGGCACCAACAAGGTGCAGGAAGCAAATGTATTTACCTCAGTATATGGTAAAGCTTACCTCGATCCAAACTATTCGATGATGGTCAGGTTGCTAAACTTAGAGCTACGCGGACAGGTATCCGACATTTACCGCAATTACACCATTTTCATGATTAGCAACGACATGTTCAACAGCGCGGGTTATAGCGTTGATGCAAGTGTAAGTAACGTAATTGCCGACCAGTGGCGATACACACCCCCGGCAGGTTCAACAATTCCGGCCAGCACCGGTTCTACCACCAGGAACAGGTTAACCCGTATTTTGAATATGCATGTTGTACCAAAGCTCGTGTTGAATTCTCTCCAGGGCGAAGGTGCCGTAATGACCTATGGTGGTGAGTATATTGGCTATAAGAATAACACCGTGTTTGGTGGTGGAAACATCGACTCCAACAACGTGGCGAACATAACCGAAACAAAAACCGCGAGGAACGGGCGGGTATATTACCTCAACCGGATGATGGACTTTAGTGAAAACGTCATAGGCACCCACATCGAAAGATTAGGTACACCCACCACTTCGCAATACAACTACTTCTGGCAATACCTGCGGAATTCGGGGATATGGAACAATACCACAAAGGAAATTACAGGTGTAGCCAATGGCACTTTTTACACCTTGTTCATACCAAATAATGCCGCTATCATGAATGCCGTAAGGGATGGTCTGCTTCCCGGTGTAGTGGCTACCGGCGTTCCCAATTTTGCACCTACGCTTCCCGCCGAGAGGGAGATGGTGAACAGGTTTATCTATTATCATTTTCTCGATAAGCGCACCATAGCTGCAGATGGTGAGGAAAGCGGCTCAATAAGTACGATTCTAAAAACCAACCTGGGAGATCCCGCAGCCATTTTCGTGAATAATTCCGTTGGCTCACTGCGCTTAACCGATATGAATGGCAGAAGCGCGAATGTAATCTCCGCACCGAGTACCTACCTGAGTAACCGCCTCGTTATTCACCTTACCGACAACTACTTAAAATACATCCTATAATCAAGTATAAAGCCGCTTTATGAACACCATTTTTAAAAGTATTTGTGGTTTGATTATGCTGTCGGTTGTTTGCTGCGTGCAGGTTGCAGCGCAAACACCGGGAGCTACAGATAATCGACTCATTATACGGGGCAAAATAACCGATCCCAAAACCAAAGAGCCGATACAAGGGGCATCAGTATCCGAGCAGGATGCCGACGGGCGTATACTTAAGGGTGCAGCTTCAGATATTGAAGGCAACTATATTCTAAGGGTTACCAATTCCAGGAACAAGATTTCGGTATCGTATGTAGGTTATAAAACCACTACCGTAAATATAGGTGGACGCACAACCATCAACTTTGCGCTGGACCAGGGTGGTTCAGATATGCAGGAAGTCATTGTTGTTGCGCAGCGTGGCGACGACAATGGCTTTGGAAGAGTGTTAGATAAGAACCTGACCACCGCATCACAAAGGATCGATGCCAAGGTGTTGGAAGAGATGTCTTCTTCAAGTATCGACCAGGCTTTACAGGGCCGGCTAAGCGGTGTTGACATTACGGCAACCAGCGGCGACCCCGGTGCTGCCATGAACATCCGTATCCGTGGTGTATCTTCTATCAACTCAACGGGTAACCCGCTAATCGTAGTTGATGGAATGCCATACGAAACAGAGATACCCGGCGACTTCAACTTTGGTACTGCCGATGAACAAGGCTATGCACAATTGCTGAATATTTCTCCCGCCGATATCAAAGACATTACCGTGTTGAAAGATGCAGCTGCTACGGCTGTATGGGGTAGCAAGGCTGCAAATGGTGTATTACTGATTACCACCAAGCGGGGTACGCGTGGTAAACCAAGCATCTCCTATACATTCAAAGGCTCAGGATCGTTTTTACCAGATCCGATACCGATGCTGAATGGTGACCAGTACTCTACAATGATCCCTGAAATTTTCATGAACCGGAATGGGTCAACCCTGAACACCCAAACGATCAGGGAATTTAACTACGACCCAAATGATCCTTACTGGTTTCATAACTACAGCAATAATGTAAACTGGATTGATGCCATCAGCCGTACGGGCTACCTGCAAGATCACACCCTTTCGATGAACGGTGGTGGCGAAAAGGCCCGCTACTTTGCTTCGATCGGTTACTTCGACCAGGTTGGAACAACACTTGGCACCTCGCTCCGGCGGATCAATAGCCGGATAAACCTCGATTACACCATCTCGGAAAAGATTAAAATATTTACCAGTATTGCCTATACCCATACCGACCAGGATCGTAACTATGTTAGCGATAAGGACGGTGCCATACGCGGGGTTGCTTATATCAAAATGCCAAACATGAGCATTTTCGAGTATGATAACCTGGGTAACGAGTCGCCAAATTACTTCTCGCCTTCCTCTAACATACAGGGAAACTACAGTCGTATTTATAACCCGGTAGCCATGGCAACCCAGGCCAAATACAAGGTGCTGGGCGAACGGGTCGTTCCCCGTTTCCAGGTTGATTACTCCATTTTGAAAAACGTTTTAAAAGCTACTTTCGACGTACAATTTGATATCAACAATACACAGAACAGCAGCTTCCTTCCTCAGGTTGCCACCGGCAGACCCAACACAGAAACAGTGGTAAACCGCGCTTACAACGGCGATATCGATCTTTTCAGCGTGACCACGCGGACGAACCTTGGTTATACCCCGCGTTTAAAAAACAAAAACCACGTTGTATCCGCCAACCTGAACATTTTCACCAGCGATTTCCGGTCAATCAACCAGGAGATCATGACTTCCAACACAGCCTCTTCTTTGCTGGTTGACCCTGCTGCTCCGGGACGCACGCAAAATGCCGACCTAAGGGCGCTTTCAAACGTTTCGCAAACACGTTCTGTTGGTGCGGTCATCGTTGGCCGGTATTCATTTAAAGACAAATACATGTTGGAAGCTACCCTTCGCGGGGATGGCAACTCCAAGTTTGGTCCGGCGAATAAATATGGCATGTTCCCCGGTGCTTCATTCCGGTGGCGCGTGTCGGACGAGAAGTTCCTGAGCAATTTTAAAGCGATGAACGAGTTGAGTTTCCGTGCGAGCTATGCGCTTGCCGGTAATGTACCACGCTACGACTATACCTTTTACAACACTTACAGTACATACGGCTGGAGTTACCAGGATCAAAGCGGTGTATACCCTTCCAGGATGGAACTGAGAAACCTTAAGTGGGAAACCGTTCACGGAGCAAACGTCGGTTTCAATGTAGGGTTCTTTAACAACCGTCTTCGTGCAGATGTAGACTTTTATCGAAACCGCACAAAAGACCTGTTTTTCGACAACCTTCAGATCGCTTCTTACACCGGTTTTAGTTCAGTAAATATGAACGTTGGTACAATGGATAACCAGGGTTGGGAAGTAGCTGTTTTTACCATCCCTTACAAAACCAAATCAACCACAATCGGGTTCGATTTCAACGTGTCGTCTAATCAAAACGTCATTCGCGAGATTTCAGAGTTTTACCCGGCCACAAGGGGTAACGTGGGAATAAATGGGGAGTACATGCGTTTGCTGCAGATCAATAATCCATTCGGATCTTTCTACGGTTATAGATACAAGGGTGTATATACCGATCGGGCTTCAACCGTCGCGCAGGGTTCTAATGGCAAACCGATCAGCGGTCCAAACGGCCAGACCATCTACATGCGGTTTAACTATCCTACAGTAGACTACACCTTTCAACCAGGCGATGCCATGTACGAAGACATCAATAATGATGGAAACATCAACTATATGGACGTTGTATACCTTGGAAACAGCAACCCGAAGTTAACAGGAGGATTTGGCCCGTCGTTCACCTACAAAAACTTCAAACTCTCTTCCTTCTTTAGTTTCCGTTATGGCTATGACGTAGTAAACGCCACCAAAATGCTGACGTCAAATATGCATGGATACGATAATCAGAATACATCTGTTTTGCGCCGCTGGAGAAAAGAAGGTGATGTTACAGATGTTCCGCGCGGGATCATCGGTGGTGGTTATAACTGGCTCGGAAGCGATCGTTATGTTGAAGATGCTTCCTACGTCAGGTTCCGTACAATTACCGCACGGTATACGTTCGATCCAAAAACCGCCAGCAAGTTGAAAGTTAAAAACCTGAGTGCATATGTCACTGCAGAAAACCTGTATACCTGGACGAAATATACGGGGCAGGATCCGGAAGTAAGTACCCGTGGTGCAGATCCGTTTCGTGTTGCACAGGACAATTCGATGACCCCGCCATCAAAAACATTTACACTAGGGGTGGTCGCTGGTTTCTAATATCATGGGTATCCGCACAACCAATACGAACAAAAAAAAGCGGATGATTTTTATGGTACCGGCAGTAGGTTGATAACCCGGCGGCCGCTGCCACGCCCGTCCGACCGGAGTCATCCGGGCAGGCTGGCTTGTACGACGGGTTCTTTATTGAGCAATTTAAAATACAAAGTTCAACGCTTCACGACTAGAAGCGATGATGATAAACAATCACCGATAATGAAGAAAATTTTTATAGGGGCCTTGCTCATCGGCCTTGTTGCAGGATTGGGATCCTGTAACAAATGGCTGGAGTTAAAACCACAGGATGGTATTGTAGGCAATGAGTTTTGGAACACCAAAGAACAGGTGCAGGCAGCAGTTACGGGTATATACTCGTCGATGCAGGCAAGTACAAGCGGCGACCGTGCCCTGCCTGAATATTTTTTCCTGTGGGGAGAAGCCAGGGCCGACATGGTAGCCCCGGGTTTCAGGGCCGACCAGGACGAACAGGATATGGTAAACCTCAACATGGTGGCCACAAACAAATATGTCAACTGGCGATCTTTCTACCAGACCATCAACTATTGCAATACGGTTCTCCAGTTAGCGCCAGGAGTGCTTCAGAAAGACCCTACCTTTTCCCAGGTTCAGCTCGACCAGGCGGTGGGCCAGGCACTGAGCATTCGTGCACTCATGTATTTTTATCTTGTACGTAGTTTTGGGGAAGTGCCATTGAAACTGGATGCTACATTAAGCGATCAAAATATTGTATCAATACCCAAATCATCAAGGGATACCGTACTCAACCAGATCGTTTCAGATTTAACTTCAGCAGAAACAAAACTCCCGCTTTCATACGGCAATATTACCACCGACAAGGGTCGTGTTACCCGCTTTGCGGTTAATGCAATGCTTGCTGACGTGTACCTGTGGATGGATAAGTATACCGAGGCTGTTGCGCAATGCGACAAGGTCATCAACTCGGGACAGTTCGGCCTGGTAAACGCAGCCGTCTACTTTAACAATGTTTTCTTCAACGGCAATTCCAGCGAAGGCATATTCGAGCTACAGTACGATGTTCAGCGCCTGAATCCATTCTTCAATATGCACACGCCTCAAAACCGTCGCTGGGGAGCAGCACAACACCTTACCGACGAAGTCTACGGAGTTGATGCAACCAATGCTACCCCGATTTTTGATGTCCGAGGCGATCTTACTTCTTACCGGGGCACTGATTTTACGATATGGAAATATGTTGGTGCCGATATCAACGGGGATAATGTAAGAAGCCCTGATCAGTCATTTGCAAACTGGATTTTTTACCGTTACGCAGACATCCTGTTGATGAAAGCAGAAGCCATCAATCAACTGGATCAGCCACTCGAAGCTTCCCGTATTGTTAAAACAGTACGCAACCGTGCCGTTATTGGTTTGAACACCCAGCAAAACGCGGTTGATCTGAAAACAATGGATAGCACCAGTAAAGGTGGTATGACCCTGTTTATTCTTGAAGAAAGACAACGCGAATTTGCTTTTGAGGGAAAACGTTGGTACGATGTATTGCGGCATGCAAAGCGAAACAATTACCAACAATTAAACTTATTGCTCAACATGGCAGCAGTAAGCATTTCGGGTGAGCGCAGGCAGGCTGCTTTCAACAAGCTTCGCGATAAAAACAGTCACTACTTCCCGATATATTTCTACGAGATACAGACCAACAAACTATTGGAACAAAACCCGTTCTACAAATAACTAAAAAGCTTTTCTATGATGAATAAAATAACAACCTGGATTTGCCTGTTCGCGATCGTGGTAGTTGCGGGAATTTACCTGGCTGGTTGTAAAAAGCAGGACATTACTTTTAACACAACCAACGATGTAAACATTGTTGGCTACCTCGATAAAAACATCGACTCATTTTCGCTGTTCAGGCAAATACTCGACAGAACGGAGACCAGTTCATTCCTGAATGCTTACGGAGCATACACTTGTTTTGCGCCAACAAACAGTGGGGTTACCACATGGCTTGCTTCTGTTGGTGCGCCATCGGTTGAAGCCGCTGACCTGAATACGTTGAAAGAGCTCGTAAAATTTCACCTGTTGGTTGATACCGTGGGCACGGGTTCATTCACCGATGGCAAACTACCTGTTGCAACAATGCAGGGCCAGTTTCTCATAACCGGTGTTAGTGTCGTCGGTTCACAGGCAAGCTACAGTGTTAATCGCCAGGCACTAGTAAAGCAGTCGAACATACGGGTAGGCAACGGCCTTATTCATGTAATTGACAATGTGCTGATGCCGGCAAAAGTGACGATTGCAAAACAGCTGGAAGCGAATCCTGATTATTCCATTTTTGTGCAGGCACTAAGAGAGACCGGTTATTATGATATGCTAAACACGGTGGACCAGGACACTGCGAAAAGATGGAAAACTGTAATTGCAGAAACGAATAAAGCGCTTCGCGACAGCGGAATAACTTCTTACGCAGCCCTGAAAGCACGTTATTCAAATACCGGGAACCCGGCAAACGCATTGGATAGCCTTAACCTTTATGTTGCCTACCACATCTTGGATGGCATCAAATTTCTAGGCGACATCATTACCGCTCCTTCGCACCTGACCCTGCAACCACAGGAGGTGATCAGCGTACAACTTATCAACCAGGAAGTGGTGGTTAATGAAGATGTCTTCGACGAAAAGGTAGAACCAGGAATTCTGCTCATCAGGAACACCAGTGACAACTCTGCAACAAACGGCGTATGGCATACCGCCAACGCCCATTTTGCCGCAAAATTCCGGAAGCCGACTGCCTTGTACTGGGATGTTGCCGCATTTGATGAAATCAGAAAATTAACTGCCTACTACCGGAAACAGAGCTACCCGTTTACAAAGCAAAATGAAGCAGACCGCCCGATAAAGGATATTGACTGGGAGTATAAGGACGCCAGCAGAACGCAGACGTATGAATTCTCAAGCTCAGGATCGGTTACAAACTTTGCCAATAACCAGGATGTGTTCACCATTGCTATGGGGCCCCCAAATCGTTCAGCCTGGGTCGAATTCAAAACCCCTGTTATCATAAAAGGCAGGTATAAGGTTTGGGTATGTTACAGGGTTCGTACAGGTTCGGGAACGGTATCGTCTTGTGATGTGAAGATTAACGGAGAAACAATGCAACGGCCCGTAAACTTCACCGAGTTCAGGCCCGCCGGATCAGATGCCGAACTTGAATCATTAGGATGGAAGCGTTACATTGAAAATACTTCAGGCAATTTCACCAGCCGCATGGTAGGCATCGTGGATATCAAAACCACCGAACGCCACACCTTCAGGCTTGAGCCCAAATCAGGTTCAGGAGCCGTAACCCACATTGATATGGTACACTTTATTCCAATAGACGAAAACCAGATTTTGCCGAGGTTCAGACCTGATGGCACTAAGATCTTCATGTAGTTAAAAACAAAGCTTACCGGCTGTCAGACATCAAGTTTATTTTTTTAGATCAGGTCAGCCAGGAGGGCAGAACTCATTTCAATTTCCTGATAACTGCTGCTATCGATACAGCAACATGGGGTGGGCAAATAGCCTTTGTCTTACCGGCATGAATAATAAAAATGTGATAATGCGAAGAAAATTTTTGGGTGTACTTCAGCTTATGTTGATAACGGGCCTGCTACTGCCAGGTTGTAACAAGTGGGACGACCATAATTCGCTCACAGATCCAATGGTTGGAAAAGATCTGTTTCAGCAGATCAGCGAAAATGCAGCGCTCAGCAAGTTTGCCGAATTGCTAACCAAATCGGGTTACGATAAGGTAATTGCCTCTTCTAAAACCTATACCGTGTTTGCCCCTACAAATACGGCGCTATCAACTTTAGATCCGGCAATTGTAAATGACTCCGCGAGGTTGCGCATGTTTGTAGGCAACCATATTGCCAACCAACTTTATCAGACCACAACAACCCCGGTTCGATTGCAGATGCTCAATGGCAAGTACAATAATCTCCAGGGCAAACTCCTGGAGGACGCCAACATCACCATTGCAGACCAGTATACGAAAAACGGTTACCTGCAGGTTCTTGACAAAATGCTTCCCGCACTTCCCAGTGCATGGGAGTTTCTTGAAACAAGTCCATTGGCACCGGCCAAACAAAAGGCCTACCTCCTTTCGTTGTTTCGCAACGTATTTAATCCCGCCAACGCCGTTCAGATTGGCATCAATCCTGCAACCGGGTTGCCCATTTACCAGGCGGGTACCGACTCAATCAGGACCAACATTTTCTGGCGCGACGTACACGACCTGCGCAACGAAAGCAAGCAGTATACTTTTTTTATGTTAAGCGATGCTGCATGGGATTCGGAAGAAAATAAATACAAACCCTTCTTTATTACCGGCGATGCTGACAGTACCACCCGGTTGGCCGATTCTGCAATCGTAAAGGACCTGGCTGTAGAAGGTTATTACCCGCAATCAACTTTACCAGATACACTCTTATCGAAGTTCAACGTAAAAGTAGGCATCAACAAAAGCGCTATTGTGCAAACCGTTAAAGTCAGCAATGGTATTGTTTACATCATGCGAAGTGTTGACGTCAGGCCCAAAGACAAGTTTCAGCAATATATCATCGAAGCAGAAAGTTATCGCGGATCAAGCGCAGACCGCCGCGGTAATACTTACTTCCGCGACCGGTTCAACCCGCTCACCGGCCAGCAATTCAGGGACGTGCTGGTTTTTAATCACGGCCTGGCCATGTTCAACCTCAACTATCGTTTAACCAATGTACCTGCGCTTAAGTTCAGGGCATATTGGGTTGCGCTGCACGACAACATCAATAATAACACGGCAACATTTACACAGAAGCTTGGTATCGGATCTCCAACCTCAACAGTACTGCCCTACATTACCGTAGCAGTAAACGATTACCGCGAAATTTATATTGGCGAGTTTTCTAGCACCACCTATATGCCATTTCTCAACCTGTTCCTCACTGCAGCTAACACGACTACGGCAAATACAAACCCGATCGTGTGCGATTATATCAGGCTAGAGCCTGTTTTATAACCTTTTAATTCTTTCTGAAACCCTACCAGATAATGCTTATAATACGTAGAGATATAAAAAAGTTGCTTGCAGTGTCGATGTTCGTACTTGCGTCAGGAACGGTGGCTGCTCAAAATAGAAATGCTGGTGACACCATCAAACTGGATATCGCCAGGGCAAACAAAGGAGTGCCTGTTAACGGAGTCATTAAAGATGCGGTTACACATAAAGGCCTGTCGGGTATACGTGTACAGGTAGAAGACTTCTCCGCTTCCATCACCGATTCAACCGGTCGCTTTACCCTTAACGTTCCTTCCTATACTTCAACAGTCTTAATTGAAAGTGAAGGCTACGACACCCGCAGGGTTCCCTTGAGGGGCCTCAACACGATAGATGTTGAACTTCTGGATGAAGCCCATGAATCCATTCACGAAAATGTAACGATGCCTTTTGGCCCGGTTAGTAAAACAGCGGTTACTGCAGCAGTAGGTCAGTATACCGTTGGATCCGCCTGGACCCAGCCTTCGGAATTAACCGATGCCGTGTTACAGGGCCGCATAGCGGGACTAAACGCCATCAGGCGCTCAGGAACTCCGGGGGTTGGTGCAAACCTGGTGCTGCGCGGATACAATTCGCTTTACGCTACCAACAAGCCGCTGATTGTTGTGGACAACATGATCTACGATGCGAATGAGTATGGAGAAAGTATCATCGCAAACAACTATACAAACCCATTGGCCCTGATCGATATCAAAGACATCGATAACATTACCGTGCTCAAGGATGCTTCGAGCATTTACGGCACCAAAGGAGCAAATGGAGCCATCATCGTTACCACGGCAAGAGCAAAAACCCAGGCCACTAAAATTGACTTCGCGCTTTATACCGGCTTTAATACGGCACCATCAACCCTACCGGTTATGGAAGCTGCAGATTACCGGGTTTACCTGAGCGAAATGCTGCAAAGCAAAGGTTTAACACCTGCCCAGATACAGGCTCAGCCTTATATGAATGATGATCCGAACCAGGCTAATTATGCGCGATATCACTACAATACCAACTGGCAAAAGAAAGTGCTTCAAAACAGCTTGAACCAAAACTACTTTTTAAAAGTTACCGGGGGCGATAACATTGCCACTTATGGACTAAGCATGGGTTTTACCCGTGATGAAGGCACGATAAAATCAACTGACATCACCCGCTATAATACCCGCTTTAACGCCGAGTTTAATTTTTCGAAACAGTTTACTGGTGTTGCAAACCTGTCGTTCAGTTATAACGAACAAAACCTGAAAGATCAGGGCATGTCGGATAAAACCGCTCCCCTCTTTCTTTCCCTTGTAAAAGCCCCGTTCTTGTCTGATAAGGAAGTCAACAATGAAGGAGTAGAGTCTCCCAACCTTGCTGACCGCGACACACTTGGTATCAGCAACCCGTCGTCGATTATCGACAATATGCTTGCTTACAATAAGTACTACCGGTTTATGGGAACCTTTGGTTTTAACTACCAGGTTTCAAAGTATGTAAAGGCCAGTACCCTGTTTGGTATCGTTTACGATAAAGTGCGCGAGAACTTCTTTGTTCCGCGCAAAGGAGTTGCAGAAGACACCCTGTCGAATGCCATTGCAGAAAGCAGGATGGGAACACAGGTAAAACGGCTGTTTACCCTTTACAATGATACCCGGCTGGAATACAACAGAACGTATAGCAGGATACATAAGGTTGGTGCAAGAATAGGTATGCGTTACCAGGCGAATAAGTCTGAGCAAGACTTTTCATTGGGCTTTAACTCTGCAACAGATGACCTTGTAAGCGTTCAAAACGGATTAAATGCGTTAAGGCTTGTGGGTGGCGGAATAGGTGACTGGAACTGGTTAAACGCCTATGTTGGTAGTGACTATGGCTATCGGGACAAGCTTTTCGTAAGCCTGAACGCTGCTATGGACGGATCTTCTCGCTTTGGCAAACAGGCAGTTAATGGTATTAACATCGGCGGTAATAAGTTTGCGGTAATGCCTTCTGTTGGACTCGCCTGGCTCATTTCATCCGAAAACTTTATGGCGCATTCGCCCTTTGACCTTTTGAAGCTAAGAGCCACCTATAGCATTACCGGCAATGATGATATTGGCAACTACAGCGCGAGGCAAACCTACACCGCTCAAAACCTCCTGGGCGCACAGGGCCTCGTGCGCAAAGGCATCGCTAACCCTGCTTTACAATGGGAGACCGGCAAAAAACTTAATGTTGGCCTGGACCTCGCTTTTTGGAATGAAAGGGTTAGCCTGAGTTTGGATGCTTACAAAAACGTAACCGATAATATGTTGGTTTACCAACCCCTGAATACCACAGCGGGTTTTACTAGCATCCTTACCAACCAGGGTAAGATGCAGAACACCGGTTTGGAAGCATCCTTAAACATTCGCGCGGTTAACACAAGGGATTTTAAGTGGGATGCCGGTATAAACGCTGCTACCAATAGAAACAAAATGCTTGCAATACCCGGCAACCAGTTAACTACAGAATATGCAGGGGGCACTATCCTTACACGCGTTGGCGATCCAGCCAACCAATTTTATGGTTACCAAACAAACGGGGTTTTTGCAACCGATGCTGATGCCGCTGGTTTAACAAAAAAGAACCCTGACGGATCTTTTGTTGCTTTCAGGGGTGGCGACGTTCGCTTTACAGATGTGGATGGAAACAAGATCATCGATGAAAATGATCGCGTTGTTATCGGCAATCCAATGCCCGACTTTACAGGTGGCTTTAGTAACCGTATCATGTACCGGCGCTTTGAACTTAATGCATTGTTCACCTTTAGCCAGGGCAATGATGTATACAACTACGTTCGGTACCGCCTGGAGTCGGTAAATGGTATCGAAAACCAATTGGTAAGTGTAGCAAACCGGTGGCGCGGCAGCGGACAGGTAACCAACACCCCAAGAGCAAGCTGGGGCGATCCCATGGGCAACAGCCGTTTTAGCGATCGCTGGATAGAAGACGGTTCTTACATCCGTTTAAGGAGCCTCTCGCTTCAATACAGCGTACCCATGAAGGCCGCAGGCTTCCTGAAAAGCACAACGGTTTACGCAACCGCCAACAATTTATTTACCCTTACAAAATACAAGGGTTTCGATCCTGAATTCAGTGCAACACAAAGCATTTTTTCACAAGGGATAGATACCGGCCTCGACCCATTGTACCGCACCATAACACTTGGCATCAGGCTCGGACTTTAACCATGGGTTATTCTCTCAAACGCTTTTTGAACAACTCGTGAGATTGATAATAAGAACTACTAAGTACTTGTAATATGAAGAAATTGAACATAAAGAAACTGATCGTAGCTACGCTGATGTTTGCGGGATTGGTTTCATGTAAAAAACAATTTGACTTAAAGCCCGGCATTGACCTTGATGCAAGCCAGATGTACCGGAATGTGTATGATGCGAATGGTGCGGTGATTGGCATCTATGGAAAGTTCATGGCTCTTGCCGATCGCTACGTGATACTAAATGAACTAAGGGGCGACTTGTTGCAATATACCCAGAACGCCGACGAATATCTCCGCCAGGTGAGCACACACTCGGTCAGCGCGGATAACCCTTATGCCAACCCGCGCCCTTTTTACGAGCTCATCATCAATTGCAATGATGTACTCAAAAATTTCAACATCATGCGGCAAAAGAATGCGTTGAATGAACTGGATTATAATCAACGCTATTCGGATATTGCCTGTCTTCGTTCTTTCCTGTACCTGCAATTGGGTATACACTATGGCCAGGTTCCATATGTTACGGATGCGTTAGAGACGGTTACGGATGCGAATGACATCAGTCGTTTTCCACGGCTTACATTTGATGTGCTTCTTGATAGCCTGATCAACTTTACCGACAAGATACCTTTTAAAGAAGTGTATCCTCCAGATCCTACTACTACAACCACCAGTACCTCGCTGAACTATACACTTGATGCGTACCAGACCCAACGATTTTTCATCAACAAAAAAGTGCTGCTGGGCGATTTACATTTATGGAAAGGCAATTATAGGAAGGCTGCAACCTACTACCGCGAAGTAATGGAAATAGCAACTGTAGGTACCCAGGGTGAAAACTATTACGCACAGTATAAGCTCGGCTGGTCAGGCAATGCCAACCTGTATGTAAGTTATAGCAGGGCCGGTGATGCCTCCACACTCCTGTATGCCGATGGCTGGAGAACGATGTTTGAAGCATCGGATGACCGTTTTAGCCGCGAATGGATATGGGCATTGCCATATGACAGCAAGTTTAGTCCACAGAACCCACTCATAAGATTATTCTCGCCTATTGGTGGAGATTACCTGGTAAAGCCTTCGCAATCGATTCTAGACAACTGGAACAGTCAACAACAAGTTCCTGTTGCTGTTGCAGGTGGGCTTACCGGCATACCTTACGATGCAAGGGGATTGTTAAGCGTTCGGGATATCGGTGGTCAAAAAGTGGCTATGAAATACCTGTACAATTACATCAGCCACGCTACAAATGCACCGGTAAACCCTTTGGCAAAAAATGGTAAGTGGTTTTTGTTCCGCCAAACGCATTTACACCTGCGTTTTGCAGAGGCTGCAAATCGCGAAGGCTTTCACAAGTTGACCTATGCCTTCTTGAACAACGGGGTTCCGGGCACATTTGCACCTCCGCCTCCACCGGTAACCGTTCCCGTTACCCCGGCAATTACGGATATGACAAACTGGATGAACACATTGTCCTACCCTGCACCTTATAACTTCGACGCCCGTTTTGGTGAGATACCCCGGTACAGAAGTGACTGGTATCGCCATATTGGTATCAGGCGTCGTGCCAACGTTACCGATTTCGTGGTTCCTGCCGGTGCCGACAGTTTAATCCAATTGGAGAATGGCCTCATCAATGAAGGGGCACTCGAAAATGCATTTGAAGGAACACGTTGGGCCGACCTGTTGAGGATAGCACTGAGAAGAAATGATCCGGCTTTTCTTGCCGACAAAATTTATGATAAGCTCAGGAAAGACAATGTGGGCGATGCTTCGGCAGTTCGGGCAAAACTGATGAATAAAGAAAACTGGTACCTGCCTTTTAAATTACAGTAAGGAATATAGTAGGAATAAAAACGAGCCGCCATAACCTGGCGGCTTTGTTGTTTTCTATCGTTTATTCCAGGCCATCATAACGCCAGGCGTACGTGACATTGGTTTCACTAAATACCCAATACCTCAATACCTCAATACCCAATACCTCAATACCTTACCCCCAATCAACCTATCAACCAGTCAACTTATCAACTCTCCCCCAATACCCAATACCTCAATACCTTACCCCCAATCAACCTATCAACTCTCCCCCAATACCTCAATACCCTAATACCCAATACCTAAATACCCAATACCTCAATACCAACTCCCCAATCCCCATTTTCAGGATGGAACAGGACGACGCTTGAAAAATATTATTGTTTATTCGACATCCGTATTAATTGGACGACTTACATACCTTTCATACTTCTAAAAACGATTGCCATGTGTCAGAAAATTACCCCAGCTCTTCAGCCTTTTTATAAAGCCTATACAGGAATCATTTCCGGTATCGCTAAAGCAACTCCAGCTGGCAACCCATTGCTGCCCTGGAATAATACCGATGAACCGAGCCCATCCGAATGGCTATTGAAGCTTTCGTCAAAATTAGTTTACAGCCGGGCGGACGTGGCAACCGGGGCTGCACAAAATGTTTCTGCCGGTGCCAAAAGAATGAAAGTGCTATGCAGCGCACTAGCTTATAGCTTAGTACTTGCAGCCCCATTTTGTGCCGTGGCCCAACAAAAAGCAAACGATGTTACTACTCCCCTGCACCTGCTGAAACCCGACTATGACATTCCCTATGGTGCGCCAAAAACGGAGCAGGTAAAGGCAGTACTCGATAAGGTATTTACATATCTGGATGCTACCACACCGGCACAGTTTGTCAACAGGAAAACAGGCGAGGTTGTAACCACCGGCACAAAGGCAGACACCACCTGGGCACTCAAGCAGGGCGACTTCAGGTTAACCAGCTACGAATGGGGGGTTACCTATGCCGGTATGTTGCGCACGGCCGAAACAACCGGCGATCAGCGGTATAGCAATTACACCAAACAAAGGCTGGAGTTTATTGCCGATGCTGCGCCCGCATTTAAAAGTTTGCTGGATCAATTTCCAAGAGCATCAAATGCCCTGCGCCAGCCGGTAAGTCCACATGCGCTTGACGATGCGGGCGCTATTTGTGCAGCGATGATAAAAACACTGCGTGCTGGTGGTAAGCCCAGCCTCCGGCCAGCAATCGACAATTTTATCAACTACATCAGCACAAAAGAATTCAGGCTTACAGATGGCACCCTTGCACGTAACAGGCCATTGCCCAATACCATCTGGCTCGACGATATGTTCATGAGTGTTCCGGCGCTTGCACAGGCTGGAAAGCTCACCGGTGACAGAAAGTATTACGACGACGCGGTGAAGCAGGTGCTGCAGTTTTCAAAACGCATGTTTAACAGCAGTAATGGCCTGTACATGCATGGCTGGGTTCAGGACATGCAGGTACACCCACAGTTTCACTGGGCGCGTGCCAATGGCTGGGCTTTAATGGCCATGGTTGAACTACTGGACGTACTGCCAGAAAATCACTCAGGTAGAAAGGCGGTGTTAGAGCAGTTCCAGGCACATGCAAAAGGGCTTGCTGCTTACCAATCCGGCAAGGGTTTCTGGCATCAGCTGATCGACAAAAACGATAGTTACCTGGAAACATCAGCTACTGCCATATACGCCTATTGTATCGCACGGGGAGTAAACAACAAATGGCTCGATGCAAAAGCTTATGCACCTATGGCAATACTTGCCTGGAACGCTGTTACCACAAAGGTTAACGACAAGGGCCAGGTTGAAGGTACCTGTGTTGGCACCGGGATGGGCTTTGACCCTGCATTTTATTACTACCGCCCGATAAACGTTTATGCTGCACATGGCTATGGACCCGTACTGCTGGCAGGCGCAGAAGTGATCCAGCTATTGAAGAACAACAATATGGGTATTAACGACAGTGCCCTAATGGCCGACCAGTCGAAATAAGATACTATGTTTAAGAAAAAGGTCATTGTACCCTGGATGCTGGCAATATTGTCCACTGCAGGTTTGGCACAAAGTTCCAATAACAATGCAGTTAAGGAGCTTAGCCTTACCAAAGCTGTGGCCGAACAACTCGCTGCTTATCCGCTGAAATGTGTTGTCCAGGAATACCCGAATAAACCGTCGAACATTTTGGAAAAGCCGGCCGATGCACAGGGGCCGCAACAAATGCATCCGGCTTTTTATGGGTGCTTCGACTGGCACTCATCGGTACATGGTCACTGGATGCTTGTGCGTTTATTAAAAAAATTTCCCGACCTGTCGAATGCGGCATTGATACGGCAGGTGCTGAATCAAAACCTGAGTGCGGCAAACATCGAGAAAGAACGACAATATTTTGCGCTGCCCATCAACGCTACCTATGAACGTATGTATGGCTGGGCATGGCTGCTGAAACTTGCCGAAGAGCTGCACACCTGGAATGATGCGCAGGCGAAACAATGGGAGAAAAATCTGCAGCCACTAACCGACCTGATCATAAAACGTACAGCCGCTTTTTTGCCAAAACAAACTTATCCTATCCGGCAGGGTATGCACCCCAACACCGCATTTGCACTTGCATTTGTTCACGATTATGCCAACACCACCAATAACGATACGCTCAAACGGATCGTTGAACTAAGAAGCCGCGACTACTTTTTAAAAGACACCAAAGCACCCCTGGAATGGGAGCCCAGCGGTTCAGATTTTCTGTCGCCCGCACTTGAAGAGGCTGATCTTATGCGCAGGGTATTGAGCCGGGCTGAATTTAAAACATGGATCAACAACTTCCTTCCGCGTATCGCTGAAACAAAACCTGCTAACATCTTAAAGCCAATCGCCGTTACCGACCGGACCGACTTGCAGCTGGTGCACCTCGACGGTTTAAACTTTAGCCGGGCCTGGTGTATGTTCGGTATAGCGCAGGCTTTGCCGAAAACCGATCCACTGCATAAACTTTTTGTTCAGTCGGCACACGGGCAACTCAGCGCGGCTTTTCCCAACATCGCCTCAGGTCACTATGGGGGCGAACATTGGCTGGCGTCGTTTATGTTGTACGCCCTCGATATGTCGGCGGGGGTTGGGAATTGAGGATAGTTGAGAAGTTGATTAGTTGACAGGTTGATTAGTTTGGAGTTTGGAAAGTTGATAAGTTGAGTGGTTGATAAGTTGACAAGTGGTTTTACCTATCCTCTTGTTGCTTGGCCAAAGGTTGGGTTGACGCACTTAACGCAAAGTTCCATACCCGGTATTTGCGCATAGTTTGATCAAACGAATGTTATTGCTCAAATAAATTGCATACCGCTTTTTGTAAAAAATCTTTTGGCGACCGGCAGTGGAACAACTATGAAGCTCCGGTTGTGTCACTCACTTTTACGGTAACAATTCTATTCGGCATTTGTGCGAGTGGCCTTAGTCAAACGACATTAATTTTACATTTTTAATTTTTCATTTTTACCGCTTGAAACATCTTCTACGATTGCTGCTGGTGCTGCTGGTTTCAAACCCAGCCAGTGCACAAAAGCCGCAAGTGCTTTGGTATGAACAGCCGGCAAAAGATTGGAACGAAGCCTTACCCATTGGCAATGGCCGGATTGGCGCCATGATTTTTGGCAGACCCTCGGAGGAGTTGATCCAGCTTAACGAACAAACTTTATGGACAGGCGGCCCCGTGAATCCAAACCCAAATCCTGATGCGCCGAAATATTTACAACCGGTAAGGAACGCGCTGTTTAAAGACAGTATCGGGGAAGCGGTAAAACTTTTACAGAAAATGCAGGGTCCTGATACGGAAATGTACCAGCCGCTCGGCAACCTGGTGATCCTGCAGCCGGAAGCCGCAAATACAACAAGCTATTATCGCGACCTAAACTTAAACAATGCCACTGCAACCACACGCTTCACCGCAAACGGGGTAACGTATACCCGCGAAATGTTTTCATCGTCGCCTGACCAGGTGATGGTTATCCGACTCACGGCAAGCAAAAACAATGCGCTCAATTTTAGTGTCGGTGTAGATCATCCGCTCCAATTCAGCCGCTCCTTTGCAAACAATGAGATTGTTCTAAAAGGCAAAGCAAGGATCACCAATGATGAAAGGCGGAATACAAAACCCCTTATTTACGTGGATAGTCTTGGGCAGGATGGCATGCGCTTTCAATTTAGGATTCGGGCGATAACCAGGGATGGAAAGGTTAGTACTTCCGATAGCCTGTTAGAGGTATCCAATGCTACCGAAGTGTTGTTGATGGTTTCTGCCGCAACGAGTTATAACGGCTTCAATCGCTTCCCCGACAGCGATGGCAAAAACGAGGAGCAATTGGCCATCGATTACCTTAACCGTGCAGCACTAAAGAACTATAACCAGCTACTGTCAAATCATACGAAAGACTACCAGCATTTCTTCAACCGGGTGGAGCTTTCACTTACCGATGCGCCTGCACCTGACCTGGCGACGGACAAACGCCTGGCCGCATATAAAACCGGCAGTGCTGATCGCTCGCTGGAGGAACTGTACTTCAACTTTGGCCGTTACCTGCTAATCAGCTGCTCCCGCCCGGGAGGGATCCCCGCAAACCTGCAGGGGATCTGGAATGCCGAAATACGCCCGTCGTGGAGAAGCAATTACACCACGAACATCAACGTGCAAATGAATTACTGGCCCGCGGAGCCAGCCAATCTTTCGGAGTTAACGACACCCCTTATTGAGCAAACCCGGCGATGGGCAATAAACGGAACCGCAACTGCTAAAAACTACTATAAAATGCGGGGTTGGGTGCTTCACCACAACTCCGATATCTGGGCCCAGACAAATCCTGTTGGTGAAGGCGCGGGCGATCCCAAATGGGCCAACTGGTCACTTGGGAGCCCCTGGCTGAGCCAGCACTTATACGAGCACTACCGCTTTACAGCTGATAAAAAGTACCTGCGCGAAACAGCCTACCCATTAATGAAGAGCGCGGCGGAATTCTGCCTCGATTGGCTGGTTGAGAAAGATGGTGTACTGGTTACAGCGCCATCAACTTCTCCTGAAAACGTATATGTTTTACCAAACGGAACCAAGGGCACGGTCACGATTGCATCGGCAATGGATATGCAGATTATCTGGGACCTTTTTACCAATATAATAGAGGCCGATAGCATCCTCGGCGTAGACAAGCCATTTGCCGCATTGCTTGCAAGAAAGCGGGCGCAGCTTAACCCGCTGCAGGTTGGCAGAAAGGGTAACCTGGTGGAGTGGTACCGCGACTGGGAGGATGAGGATCCGCAGCACCGGCATGTATCGCACCTCTTTGCACTTCACCCCGGGCGACAGATCTCGCCACTGATCGATCCTAAGTTTGCCGAAGCCTCCCGCAAAACACTGGAGGTGCGTGGAGACGGCGGTACGGGCTGGAGTAAAGCCTGGAAAATTAATTTCTGGGCACGGCTGCTGGATGGCGATCACAGTTACAAAATGTACCAGGAACTCTTAAAAGGATCAACCCTCAACAACCTGTTCGATACACATCCCCCATTTCAGATCGACGGAAACTTTGGCGCAACGGCGGGCATAACGGAGATGTTGCTTCAAAGTCACCTTAACCAGGTACAGCTGCTGCCCGCCCTGCCTTCGGCATGGGGCAAGGGCCAGGTAAAGGGCCTCGTTGCCCGGGGCAACTTTGTGGTTGATATCGCCTGGAACAACGGACGTCTTAGCCGTGGTTTGCTTGTTTCAAAAGCAGGCAGTAAATGTGTATTGCGAACCAATGCTCCGCTAAACATTCATGGGGCAAAGGCGAGCACCCGGCAGGTTAAATTCAACAACGAAACCCACTATATCACCACTTTCAACACCACCCCGGGGAAAAGTTATGCTTACGAAGCATTGCAATAACCGGTGATCCTTAATCTAGTATTGACAATACCGTTATCATGTTACTACGCTTTTGCTTACTCCTTGTTTCACTGAATTCATTTTGTGTCGAATCACAATCTGTTCTAAAAGCGCCGCTGAAATTTCGGTTTGGTACCGGAAAAGAACAGGCCGGCTACCTTACCGTAAATGCGAACACCCGCTATACACCAGAAAAAGGTTACGGTATTGATCGGAATACCGGCATCATCGATGCTGCAGGCTTTGCAACCAGCGATAAGCCGTTCTACTTTTCGGTAAAACTGCCGGAAGGGAACTACGATGTAAAGGTTACGGTTGGTGATAAAAAAGGCGCATCTGACGCAGCGATCCGTGCGGAGTGCAGGCGAATGATGGTGAACCGGATTCAAACAAAAGCGGGTGAAAGTAAGACCGTTCACTTCACCCTTCATATCCGCGACTCTATCATCAGGGGTACTAACGGCAGCAGTAAAGTAAGACTAAAGCAACGCGAGATCAACTACCTGCATTGGGATGATAAACTTACCCTTGAGTTCAACGGGGAGGCACCTAAGGTCTCTGCCATCGAAATATTACCAGCTGCGAAAGATGTAATAACCGTATTCCTGGCAGGGAACTCCACCGAAGTTGACCAGGCAGAGGAACCCTACACCGCCTGGGGACAAATGATCCCGGCTTTTTTTGTACCGGGTAAAATAGCGGTTGCAAATTATGCGGAGTCCGGTGAGTCGCTCAGCAGCTTCATCAGCGCAAGGAGATTTGAAAAGCAGCTCAGCCTCATGAAAGCGGGCGACTATGCTTTTGTTCAATTTGGGCACAACGATATGAAGCAGAAGGGCCCCGGGATTGGCGCCTTTACCTCGTACAAAAGGGACCTTAAATATTTTATTGCAGAGGTGAAGAAAAAAGGGGGGATACCTGTTCTGGTTACTTCTATGAACCGCCGATCATTTGATAGTACCGGGAAGATCAACCATACCCTTGGTGATTATCCCGAGGCAGTGCGGCAAACCGCCAAAGAAGAAGGGGTTGCGCTGATCGACCTGAATGCCATGAGTAAAGTGGCTTACGAGGCCTGGGGACCGGTTGAGTCCATCAAGGCGTTTGTTTATTTTTCGGCTGGCGATTATCCCGGAGCCACAAAGGACGTTAAAGACGATACCCACTTTTCGCCATTCGGTGCATACGAAATTGCCAAACTAATGGTTACCGGTATACGGCAGAATGTTCCCGCGCTCGCAAAATTAATCAAGCCGGGTACCCCGCAGTTTAACCCGGCTAAACCCGGTACACTGGAAGCATTCTACTGGCCGCGAAGTCCATCATTGGCTTCAATAAAACCGGATGGAAATTAGGCGGATGTTCAGACGAGGAATGCCCTGACTGAACTGGTTTGGGATTGGGCGAATGTGGCGCGAACAGGTTCGTTTTCCAGGTTATCAAAATGATATGATTATCCAGCAACTCGCCGGGGCGGCGTGCCGCCCCACGGCCATGTTGGGCGTAATGCGGGGTTTAAACTGGTAGGAACGGGATTGCCCTGGGTTATTTTTAAAAATGCGCGGTATGGTTCAATATATCGCAGCTGGTGCAAGAATGCAACCCGGTTCCAAAGAAGTACAGCCATTAAGGAAAAGGACATCGGAAAGACATCGATGATAAAACGCCAACAGCTATTTCAGCATTCGCTTAACTGGCTTTAGCTTACCATCGATTGTTGAGGGATCGTATTGTAAACCGAGTATCTCTGTAATCAGCGGGTACACATTTACGTTCTCAAAGGGCTTAACCGTTTTGCCGTTTTTGAATGCCGGTCCCCAGGCTATAAAGGTCGCGTGCATATCCTTAAACGCCGGATCGAGCCCATGTTTTCCGGGTGTAACACGGTTGGTACCAAAGCGAAAAACCCTGGGATGTTTAGGGATCATGATCATATCCCCAACCCGGTTGAAGCGATCATTGGATCGTGAATAATGCCACCGGGAGGGAATGTTTTCTGCAAGGTATACGTCATAGTCAACAGCTTCCTGCTTAAGCGCATGGTAAGTTGGTAGTATACTGGTACGATCCTTTGCATATAGGTGTACGAGTACGTCGCCATTAGGCACATAAAACTTTGTGGTGTCAATTGCTTTCGGAAATGGAATGGTATTAATCGTATCAACAGTAGTCATACCGTGGTCTGAAAGAAAAATATAGTTCACAGGTAACTTCAACGCGTCTACCGCTTTCACCAGTTTGCCGATCGCTGAGTCCACCCCAAGCACAGCTTCTTTGGCCTGTACCGACTCGGGCCCAAAGGAATGCTCAACATGATCCGGCTCGGGCAGGTAAAAGGTAATAAAATGCGGCCGTTTGTCTTCAGGCAGTTGCAACCAATCCTTTAAAATTTCCACCCGGGTGTCTATGTCAATCTTTTCGTTGTACGTGTAATAATACGTCGGCCGTACACCCTGGATGGCTGCTTCAGAAGCAACCCAGTAAAAACTCGCGGATAGCATTTGCTGTTTTTCTGCGAGCACCCAGAGTGGGGTTCCGGCGTACCAGGAACTGTCGCCGACAGCATTCTTGTTGGACATGCTATACCGGGCGCGGCGGCTGGTATCGTAAAACGAGTTGTCTACAAGCCCATGGTGAGCAGGATACAATCCCGTAACAATGCTGTAGTGGTTTGGAAAAGTAAGCGAAGGAAAGGACGGCAACATATAAGGGGCCGACACACCTTGTTGTTTAAAACGCAGCAGGTTTTGCGCCTGGTACTTTTCCGCCATGTCGGCCCGGAAACCATCTGAAGAGATCAGGATAACATATGGCTTTTGCTGTTGTGTTATACTGTTAGTCCGGCCCGGAATAATTTGTTGTACGGTATCCTGTCCCAGAGCCCCGGTGAAAACAATCATGCACAGCATTATCGCAGGCGAACTACCTTTCAATGTCATCTTATACTTAGCTTTAAGGCAAAGCTATTTCAATAAGCCGAGATGCAGTGGATGAGTTGATTGGTTGATCTGTTGATAAGTTGATTAGTTGATAGGTTGATAGGTTGATTGGTTTGATTGGTTGATTGGTTGATTGATCAGTTGATAAGTTGATAAGTTGATTGGTTGATAAGTTGATGGTTGATCAATTGCTTGGTTGATAGATTAGCAAGATGACAGCTACCAATTAAGAATACCGACCTCCTTTTTAATTTTACATTTTTACTTTTGACTTATTCTCTCCTGTCCGGGCCATTCCGGCGGATCAACACCAATCAGGTGTTTTACAAAGAAGTCGCGTCGTTTGTGTTCGCCGTAATCACCACCCATTGAATGCCCCATACCAGGCACCATCAGGAAGTCGTAATGTTTGTTGCTTTTGATAAGCGCATTCATCAATTGCATGCTCGACGAAGGATCCACATTATCATCAAGCTCTCCCAGGATAAGCAGCAATTGCCCCTTTAGCTTATGCGCATTGGTTACATTTGAACTGGCTTCGTATTGCGGGCCGATCGGGTATCCCATCCAGAGTTCATTCCACCACATCTTGTCCATCCGGTTATCGTGGCAACCGGATGATGATACCGCTACTTTGTAAAAGTCAGGGTGAAACAACAACGCACCAGCCGAGTTCTGCCCACCTGCCGAATTGCCAAATATGCCAACCCGGCTAAGGTCCATATACGGGTACTTCTTTGCAGCTGCTTTCATCCATAAGATCCGATCGGGGAAACCGCCGTCTTTCAGGTTCTGGTAACAAACATCATGGAAGGCTTTCGAACGGTTTGACGTGCCCATTCCATCGATCTGCACAACGATAAAGCCCAGCTCGACAAGTTGGTGCAGGTCGCCACGCGAATCAGTTGCAAAACTTTTTGGTACAAAGGCGCTTTGCGGACCAGCATAAATGTATTCGATAACCGGGTATGTCTTGCCAGGATCAAAGTTGGCGGGCCGGATGATCATACCCCAGATATCCGTTTTACCATCCCGTCCTTTGCTCGTAAATACCTCCGGCATTTTCCAGCCGGTAGCCAGCAATCCCCTGATGTCAGACTTTTCCAGCTCCATGATTACCTTACCGTCGACAGCGCTTTTCAGTACCGTTACTGCCGGCTGATCAATCCTTGACCAGCTATCCACCAGGTAAGTGTAGTCATCTGAAAACGAAGCAAGGTGATTGCCGTTTTCAGGGGTTAACGCTACAAGTCCTTTGCCATCGAACCCCACACGGAAATACTGCACCAGGTAAGGGTCCTGCCCTGCTTCGCGCCCACTTGCAGCAAAAAAAATGGTTCGGTTTTTCTCATCTACTTTCACCACATTCCGCACCACCCATTCACCATTGGTAACCTGGTTTTTTACCTTTCCCGTCGTGCCATCGTACAGGTACAGGTGGTTCCAGCCGTCCCGCTCCGACATCCAGATGATTTCTTTTCCATCTTCAACGTCATACCTGAATTTCTTACCGCTGTATTCAAAAAAGGTTTTGCTCTGTTCTCCAATCAATTCTTTGGGCGATCCGTTGCCGCTTACTTCGATAACCTTAAATACCTGGTGGCCGCGTTGGTTGTATTCAACAGTAAAACCGCGGCTGTCTTTGCGCCAAACCGGGTTGCTCAGGCTGTACTGGTTTGCAATGAGGGATGGGTCAATAGTGAATTGTTTACGGCTTACCACATCAAAAAGCACCGGTTGTTTTTGTGGTAAAGCATCGCCAGGTTTCAGGTAGTTGCGCGTATGTAACTTAGGTTGAAACTGGTCCGCGGGCGACGACTCAATCAGGTACACGAGATGTGGCTTATTTGGACGGACCCTATTAACGGCAAGCTTTTTTGAGTCGGGCGACCAGGCGATATAGGCCGCATAATATTCCCCTTCAGAACCGTCGAAGCTAAGCGGGTACTCCTCTTTTTTATCGGCCGACTGTACATAAACGTTGTAATTTTTTATGTAAGCCGACCACTTGCCATCCGGTGACTTGATGGGACGGCTACTCATATCGTCCTGGCCATCGCCCCAATACCTTGCGGCTACCTGGCTCACCGGCACCTTGCTCTTCTCGGTGAGTTTTGCTGTTGCCGGCTCGTAACGCCAAACGATATCACCCGATGTAAATTCAATAGCGTTACCACCATCGGTATAGGTAATGTTCAAAAACGGAAGTGCATAAGGGTCTACCTTTTTACTTGTAGCAGTAGTCAGGGCCGCTGCGAGTTTCGCCTGGTCAAAAGCAGGCTGGCGGCTGTGTTTAACGGCGTCAACCAGCATATATTCTTTTCCCCGTGGTGTTTGGGTAAGGTACCAGAACCGTGGTTCTTTTTCCATCCACTGAAAGCGGTCGGGCGCGTACAAAATTTTATCCTTTACCTGCTCCTTGATGTAATCAGCACGCGCGTAGTCGGCCTGGGTACCCTGAGCCATGTTCGGGAGCGGACATGTGAGGCAAATCGCTGCGACGCATGCTACTGAAGCAGCCATCTGGCGTAGCATGGAAAAAGATTGCACGAGTATTTTCATTTGAATAGGTGTATGTAGTAGCGTGGGGTAATAACTCAAACAGCAATTTAGCAATTACCCGGCGAGCAGCATTTGCAATTCTTCACCGGGATGCGGATGAAATTAACGAATACGGATTGCGGATTGGCGGATTGCGGATGGGCGGATGAATGGAACACGGATGAAGGGGATTGAACGGATTTATAGGCGTATTGCGGATTGCGGATTGGCGAGTTGAATGGAACACGGATGAAGGGGATTGAACGGATTGCGGATGGGCGGATTGCGGATTGCGAATTGGCGGATTGCGGATTGTTGGATGGATAGATGTTAAACGGAACAGGGATGACGGATCGCAGATCAGGTAATGGATCCAAATAGCAAACAGGTCTTGAGATCACAATTCGTACACTGGTTGTTAAGAGCATTCTCTTTCCTTATTACCCAATACCTCAATACCCAATACCTCAATACCTTATTACCTAATACCTTAATACCTTATTACCTCAGTACCCAACACCTCAATACCCAATACCTCAATACCCAATCCCAAAATACCGTGTGCCCTATTCCTGCTACAGTTGCCTGATGAATTCCTCTGGTTGATCCGGTGTTAGTATGATCTTCTTCTGGTTCCCGGCAATAATCATTACTGCCCGGTCGCAACGTGTTGCATACCATATCATTGCTCCAATACCGGTGTGGTAAAATTTACCGTAATACCCAAATAAGCCCCCAACTCCAAACGTACGGATGGAATATTTCAAACGGCCGTTTTCCAGCAATTCACACGACTGGATCGTGTCTATTTCAATTGCGACCCTGCCTGCAGGCCGATGTATAATCACCTGCCCATTTGATATTTCGTAGTTGACCGGGTGGTACAAATACGAAAACAGGTATACCAGGGCAACGATAAACGCCGGCATAAAAAGTACTATAGTGCCCTTAACGATAAATGCCCCTAAACCAATCACTATCAAAATTAAAAATCCAATCGTTATCGTCGTTGTAACCGTTCTGACAAGCCTGTCTGGTGTTGCCTTAAAAATCATCTTATGTGTCGTTATCCTGCCCTTTAAAAACCTAATGCATAGGGATTGTTCCCGCCGATGAAATTAATAAAGAAACTGTAACACCCGCCTGGGTACCCCCTCCATTTCACTTTTTATGTAGCCTCTTTCTCGCATCAGCAATGCAGTTATTTAGAAAGTTTATTCCCGTTATTTAACCGGAGATAAAAAAAGGCCGTCCCAAAAGAGACAGCCCGTTTACTAATAACACAACCCAAAAGTTTTAATAACCCGGATTTTGTTTCAGGTTAGGATTCTTAATGATTTCATTTTCATGGATAGGAAATAATTGGCGTGTTGCAGCAGCAGGCCGGTGATTGAACCAGATCTTGGTACTGAAAACACCAAAGCGGATAATATCCTGCCGACGACGGCCCTCCGCTGCAAACTCCCAGCCCAGTTCATCCAGGAAGCGTCCAAATGGTATGTCTGCCCCACCTTGTAATTCTGAAATGCTGCCATTGGTGTTGTAATAACCGTACTGGTAGGAACTTCCCATTTGTAACTGGGCACCCGTAACCTTAGCTTTTGCACTATTGTTACGGAACGCCCTTTCCCTCACCTGTGATACGATGTCAGCAGCTTCATCCGCCTTACCTGTTCTTAGCAGCGACTCCGCCTTCATCATCAGCACATCTGCATAACGAACCAAAGGATAATCCACACTCAACGCAGCCCTTGCACCTTGTTTGATTTCATATTTAGCCATACGATAACCCTGGTCACTTCCCGACAAGGCGATACCATTAAGGTGCTTGGTATAGTTAATGGCGACTGCCCCAGTCGTGGCATTTATTTGTGGGCCCCAGATCCAGGTGTCTTTTAAACGACTGTCATCAGGATCATAGGTGTTTATAAACTGGGGTACTGCTGCACTTCCACCCCAGGGTTGGGCCGACATACTAAACACGGCCTGCTGAACGGGATCGAGTGACTTCATGTGCATATTGAATTCGGTTGCCAAAATTTCGTCGTACGGTACCGCAAGTATCAGCTCTTTTGAATTCTGGTTTTCTGTTCTGAAAGGCGATTTATAATCCGGCTCAAGTATGTATCTCCCAGGCGCAGCGGCGATAATGTCGTTACACTCTGCTATACATTTGTCCCACTGTGGTGTACCGGTGTATACCCCGGCATTAAGGTAAACCTTCGCAAGAATTCCTTTAGCCGCCCACCTGTTGAACCTTCCATAAGTCAGCTTGTCTGCTTTGTCACTTAACAGGGGAATGTTATCTGTAAATTCTTTTACTACAAAGTCGTATACCTGCTGCCGGGTACTTTGTTTTGGCAGGCTCACGTCTTGATAATCTGTAACAATTGGAACATTTCCATGATTATCAAGCAACATATAGTAGTAATACGCCCTGGCTGCTTTCATTTCAGCCACCAGGTTCTCTTTACCAGTCGACACAGGAATTGCACCTGACTCGATCTGGAAAATCAACCTGTTTGCCAGGTTAATGCCACGATAGCTCGCTGCCCACAGGTTATTGGGCTGGCTTTGAACCGGGTTCCACTTGTGCTCATGCATACGCTGGTAGGTACCACCATCGAACCAGCCATTCGGACGAACCGGGGTCACAATAATGTCGGCCGATTCCTCTTGCAGGTCAAAGTTGCCATGCCATGATGCATGCATTGGCCTCAGGTTGGTATAAACGGGTGCAATAAGTGAAGGGATGTCCTTTTCAGTAGGCACAAACTGGTCCGCCGGAATACGATCGTAGATGGTTTCATCCAGCTTTGTGCAACCGCCAAATACAACAACAAGAACGGAAAGTGCAGTGATAGATAATATATTCTTTTTCATATGGGAAAACTTAGAAGTTAATGTTGGTTCCAAAAGTGAATGTACGGGTAGTTGGATATTTATCCCTTTCATCCAATCCAGGTGAAAGGCCAACCCGGTTTACTTCAGGATCTACGCCTTTGTAACCAGTAAACGTATAAAGATTTAAACCCGCAACGTAAACCCTTGCACCCTTAAACAATTTACTGTTTTTTACATTAAAAGTATAGCCAAGACTAACGTTATCCAGTTTTACGTGATCACCCTGTTCCATGTAGTAAGACACATAGGCTAGATCAGCATAGATTGGCGTTTTACCATAAACGGGATCAAACGCGGTTTTCAGCATATTATACTGGTTGATTTTTGGGTTTTCATAAAACATCCTTTGGAAGTTCATGATCTGGTAACCCAGTGCGCCCCTGAGATTGATGTTCAAATCCCACTTCCTGTAAGTGAAGGTATTGTTCATACCCACAATGTATTTGGGAACACCATTCCCAAGGATTTGTTTGTCTGAAGGGGTAGAGTTTCTGAGCGACTTCGGTTTGCCATCAGAACCTTCGATGATCCAGGTGGAGTCTGCTGCAATATCGATCGTTTTATACCCAAAGAAACTACCGATTGGCTCCCCGATATAATTGCGGTGTGTGCTTTCCTGAATTGGTTCACCTGTACCACCGGCAGTAAAGAAGGTAAGCACGCTTGAACCCGGAGGTCCGGTTAAGGAAACCAGTTTGTTGCTGTTGGCAGCAAACGTGAGTGTAGTGTGCCAATTGAAATCTTTCGATTTAACCGGGTTGATATTGAGCAACACCTCAAGGCCTTTGTTGCTCATTGTACCAGCGTTCCACCAGATGGTAGGGAACAAGTACGGCGGCACGGGCACGCTGAATTGGTAGAGCATGTCCTTTGTATCTCTGCGGTAATAATCTACGCTACCACTGATCCTATTCTTAAGCACGGAGAAATCAACACCAAAGTTCCACTCCAGCTTTTTCTCCCAGCGAAGTTCGGGGTTGGGGTTGCTGCCAGGCTGAATGGACTGGATGAAAATACCGTTGTATAACATCCTCCCTCCAAGATTGTAAAGGTCGGGCGAGAGGTAAGAACTATTGGGTATCGTACCGGTAATACCGTATCCAACACGCAGTTTCAGGTCGTTAACGAAATCTACATTTTTCATGAAGTCTTCGCGGTTTATTCTCCAACCCGCAGAAATGGCCGGGAACTGACCCCATTTGTGGTTTTTACCAAACTTCGATGAACCCTCATGGCGCATACTCGCCATCAGCATATATTTCTCTTTGAACGAATAGTTTACCCGGCCAAAGAAACCGATCAACTTCCAGTCTTCTTTGTCGCTGTTCATACCAATACTGCCATAAGGGGCATTGGTGTTCAGGTAAGCAAGCGCGTCACCTGATTCAAGCCTGTTCCATCCGAAGAGGTCTGAAGTGAAATTTGAGTTGTTTGCACTAAAGCCCTCGTCAACGGAATACTGGTAACTGTAACCACCCAATACAGAAAAGCGGTGGTCGTTCATGGTCCGGCTGTAATCCGTAGTAAATTCAAGCAGCTGGTCGCGGCTTAAACTCGCTGACCTGGATGCGGTACCAGGCCTGTTTGCATCAACTGAAGTACGGTGGTTAAACGTTTCGTAATACCCGGTCAGGCCATTGTTTTTTACATCGGAGACAAGGAGTTTGAAATTGAGGTCTTTTAGCGGCGTGAAGGTAACACTACCGTTTAAACGCATTTCCGAGCCCTTGTTTTCAGATTCAGTTTCCTCAATCCGCCTTAGAGGGTTGTCGTACATATAAACACTTCTTTCGTACCATGCGCCGGTTGGTGTTTTGATCGGCTCTGTTGGGTTCCGGATCAGGGCCTGCCTGTAGGTATTGTTATAACTCAGGTCGAAAGCTTTTCTTGAACGGTTTATGGCGTTGAAATTAAACTTGAGCTTATTGTCGAACATCGCATGATTAATGTCGAGCCGGCCGACCACCTGGCTGTTATCAGACCTTAAGAAAATGCCCTGCCAGGTACGATAGTTTAATGATGCCGTATAACTGGTTTGGGCATTTCCGCCTTGCAGGGTTAGGTTATGCGTGTGGCTGATTGGCGTACGTGTAATTTCATCAAACCAGTCGGTGGTTGCACCAAATTCGTCGTTTGTACCGGATAGGTTTGAATAGCCGGGCGCATTGGGATTGATATTCTGGTTAAAACCCCTGACGCCTTCGCTGATCAGCCTGCGGTAATCGTCGGCATTTAAAAACTCCATTTTCCTGGCAATCTGCTGAACACTCACGTACCCTGTATAGTTCATCGTGGCGGGGCGATTTCCACCCCTCCGCTTTTTAGTCGTAATCAGGATAACACCATTGGTACCACGTGTACCATAAATAGCAGCTGCCGAACCGTCTTTAAGCACATCAATTGACTCGATGTCTTCAGGCGGTACGGTATTTAAACCTCCCGGCACACCGTCGATCAGGATTAGTGGTGTAGAGGAACCATTGATACTGTTTGCACCGCGTAAAGAGATCTGGGTATTGGCATTGGGATTACCACTGGTTGTAGCCACCGAAATACCCGCAACCTTTCCCTGGATCAACTGGGCAGCATCCCTGGCAAAACCCTGGGTAAAATCCTCCGCCTTAACACTGGCGACGGCACTGGTTACTTCTCCCCTTTTTTGGGTTCCATAACCAACCACCACCACTTCATCCAGGTTCGCAGGACCCGACTTGAGGCTGATCTCAACCGATGTTTTGCCGGAGACATCTACTTCCATGGTAGACATACCTACATAACTGACTTCGAGTGAGCGGGTTTGTGCGGGCAAACTAATGGAGAACTTACCAGCTGCATCTGATGTGGTGGCAATTGTAGATCCTTTACCATTGATGGTTGCCCCGCTAAGCGGCTCACCGGCAGCGTTTCTGACAACCCCCGTAATCGTTTTGTTTTGCGCACTTAGGTGCTGAAGTGAGAGAAAGAGGAAAGCAAGCAATAATGTAAGAACTTTATTCATACCTGTGTTTTTAGTAAACAATTTTCGTTAGTCAGCTAAAATTACCACCAAATGAATCTGTAGTGCCCAACGATATTAGCATGATGTAAGCAAATTTTAACCAGTGATGAAAAGTCAAAAGTCAAAAGTCAAAAGTCAAAACCTCCTCAGGAGAGTCGTACCCATTTTTCAGCGTGTGATCAGGCATTCAACCGGTATCAGATTTACGATATATCCCTGACTGTACTTAATGTTTCAACAAAAAGAGTTGATACCCACCTACCGATCAACCTACCGGCATGCTTACCTGGCACAGTTAATACCAAGCGACTCAACTAACCAGGTTATCAAGCTTTCCGATACGTCCTACAACCCGTCAATACCGCTTTAACTAGATTGTCAACCAAATCAACTTTCTTCTGATACCTAAATGCCGAATACCTCAATACCCTACTACCAATCTCCGCCGATGCTATGAAAACAGCTTTTGAACGGAGCGTCGCAACCGGAGCTGCCCGGTGGCTGAATGCTGGCGACCAAAAAAATGAAAGATGTAAAATGTAAAAGTAGAAAATTGAGTTCGACCTTTATTCCTATGTACAGTCATGAATCGTGCAGCATTCAAGGGAACATTAACGTTCACCTCACCGGGCCATCAATACTTAGTCTGCCTTTAGTTATGCCGATAACCACTTACGTCTCACATCTCATCTCTCATAACTCATTACTATTTGCTAATGTCATCACTGTCCAGATATCTTATCCGTCTTCCTTCTAATCATCCCTCCTTGCTTAAAATCAGCTAAGTATCAGTGAAGAATTGAAAACTGACTTGCGCAAGGGCATCGTAGTTTTAGTGTTTTACAATTATAGAACGACGGTAAAAAAAGCAGTACTTACACAAACGCGATTGCCGATAAACAAAGTTGGAAGAACAGCAGCAGTCGAGCAGACGATCTTACATTTGTTTTGTACCAGCGCAATTTTTACATACAACAACATCAATATGAAACGAATTTTGGTAGCCGGGTTGGTTTTGATCAGTTTAGGAGGACAGGCGCAAAAGCAGTTACAGGCAACAACCGCGAAGGAAAGGTTTGCAGGAGAAGATAAAAGAAAACAGCTCGAAGCGGCTTCAGTGCTTAACAACGTCAACTTTCGAAACGTTGGCCCAACGGTGATGAGTGGCCGCGTGGTAGACCTTGATGCGAACCCCGATAACCCTGTTGAATTTTATGTTGCTTACGCCAGCGGTGGACTTTGGTATACCAAAAATAATGGCCAGTCGTTTATCCCGGTCTCCGACAACCTGCCGCATACTTTTATGGGCGATGTGGCGGTAAACTGGAAAGAGCGGATCGTTTGGCTTGGCACGGGTGAGTCCAACGCACAACGATCGTCGAATGCCGGCACCGGTATGTACAAGACGCGCGACAATGGTAAAAACTGGGAATATATCGGTTTGCCCGAATCACATCACATCGGCAAAGTTGAACTTCACCCTACCGATGCAAACATCGCCTGGGTTGCCGTTGTTGGTCACCTTTATTCACCCAACCGGGAACGTGGCATTTACCGCACCGAAGATGGCGGCAAAAGCTGGCAGCAGACCCTCTACATCGATGATAAAACCGGCGCGATTGACGTAATTGTTGACCCCGTAAATCCGAATAATGTTTATGCAAGCATGTGGTTCAAAACCCGGGCTGCATGGAACCTGGTGGAGTGCGGAAAAACCTCCGGGATTTATAAAAGCACTGATGGCGGTAAAACATTCAAACTGTCTAGCACCACACAAAGCGGCTTTCCTACGGGCGAAGGCGTTGGCCGGATAGGTTTGACCATATACCCGAAGCAACCCAACATTTTATACGCTGTTGTCGACAACAATTTCAACCGGCCCGATACGGCAAAAAACAAATCTGCAGTAAGCGATACGCTCTACACGATCAAAGACCTGACCGGGCTCACCAAAGAAAAGTTTGCTGCGCTTGATGAAAGAAAGCTGAATGCCTTTTTAAAGTCGCGTATGCTTGCGATGCATACCGCTGCCGATTTGAAAGCAAAGGTTGCAGCAGGCACTTTTAAGCCAACCGTTATCGAGGATTACTTTGGTGATGGTGGCGATGCAATTGAAGCGATCTCGAATACCCCGATCATCGGTGCCGAAGTGTACCGCAGCGACGATGCCGGCGCAACCTGGAAGAAGACGCATAAGAACTACCTGGACAATATGTTTTTTACCTATGGTTATGTGTTTGCGCGCATATGGGTGTCACCAACCAATCCTGACAAGGTGGTAACCATCAGCGTTCCGCTCATGATGTCTGAGGATGGTGGAAAAACTTTCAGGGATATCGCCAAGTCAAATGTGCACGTGGATCATCATGCTGCATGGTTCGACCCTAAAGACGATAACCACATCATCAATGGCAACGACGGCGGACTCAACATTACGTACGACAATGGCGAAAACTGGTTTAAGGCAAATACACCCGCCGTTGGCCAGTTTTACTCTATCACCACCGACAATGCAAAACCATACAACATCTACGGTGGTCTGCAGGACAATGGGGTATGGTACGGACCGTCAACTTACCGCGCAGGTTTCGACTGGTATGCAAATGGCAACTATCCCTACAAAAGCATTGGCGGCGGCGATGGCATGATGGTTCAGGTGGATACCCGCGACAACAACACCTTTTATACGGGCTCACAATTTGGTGCCTACTTCAGGTCTTCTCTTGATGGCACCAAACCGCGGCTTAGTCTTCGTCCTTCGCACCAGCTAGGCGACAGACCCCTGCGTTTCAACTGGGAAACACCCATCTGGTTATCCCGGCACAACCCCGATGTGCTTTACCTTGGCACCAACCGCTTTTACCGTTCTTTAAATAAAGGCGAAAACCTGCAACCATTATCTGCAGATCTTACCAGTGGTTTTGTAGCGGGGGATGTGCCTTATGGTACGCTCACGACCATTCATGAGTCGCCACTTAAATTCGGATTGATCTACGTGGGTTCGGATGATGGCAACATACACGTGTCAAAAGATGGCGGTTATACCTTTACAAAAATCTCCACCAACCTGCCCCAAAAACTATGGGTCACCCAGGTTACCGCTTCGGGCTTTAAAGAAGGAAGGGTATATGCTTCGCTCAGCGGACTCCGTTACGACAACTTTCAACCTTACCTTTTTGTAAGTGAAGACTATGGCAGTACCTGGAAACAATTTGGCCAGGAGCTACCCATGGAACCGGTGAACGTGATTAAAGAAGATCCGAAAAATGAAAACATCCTGTACGTAGGTTCGGATAATGGGTTTTATGTGTCGTTCGACCGGGGCCAGGCGTTTATGGCCTGGGCGGGTGGGTTGCCCCGTGTGCCGGTGCACGATATTGCCATACAGGATCGGGATAACGAGGTTGTTTTGGGTACCCATGGCCGATCGGTCTATGTTGCAAAAATCGACCTGTTGCAAAAGCTTACACCAGCAACGATGCGTGAAAAGCTCGAGGTGATGGATGTTGTGGCACCGCTGCTGCAGCCCAGTACCGAACGGCGCCGTCGCTTCAACCAGGGACCTTCTGCAGCCGTCGAGATCGCCTACTTCGTTCCAGATAAAGAAGTTGTAACCGTTAACATCCTTTCGGCTAAAGGCACTACACTTGCAACCTTCAAAGACACCGCACAAAAAGGCATTAACACTGCCCGGTACGATATGCGCATGAACAGTGGCGGAGCTGCTGCACTCGAAAAAGAAACGGGTAAAAAGCCTGCTTCTGGAAGCCTGCCCGCTGGTGATTATACTGCGGAGATCGTACTCGCCGACGGCACTAAGAAGACAAAAAGCTTCTCCCTGAAAGAAGCACCACGTGGAGAGTTCCAGGAGCCGAATGCGGAGTTTTAGGATTATGTTGAATGTTGTGTGCTAAATGTTGAATGAGGAGAAAAGTTAAGAATTATGAATTAAGAGTTATGAGTGGATTGTGTTATGTTGAATGTTGTATGCTAAATATTCAATCGAGAGAAGACTGTTGAGAGCTATGAATCAAGAGTTATGAGTGGATTTTGTTATGTTGAATGTTGTAGCAAAGGTTGAATGAGGAGAAGAGTTAAGAATTAAAAATTAACGGTTATGAGTGGATTGTGTTATGTTGAATGTTGTATGCTAAATGTTGAATCGGGCGAACAGTTATGAATTATGAGTCAATGTCGTTTACTTAAGCAAATACTTATGGACCCAGCCGAAAACTTTCTATTAAACATCGTTGCGTCGCACTCTTGTACAATAGTAGTAGCCTGGGCCTAACAAGTTGTTTGTGGGCTTAATTAAACGATGTTAAATTATGAGTGGGTTGTGTTATGTTGAGTTAGAGAGCCGTTGAACGTTATGAATTATGAGTTAAGTGTAGCTGGTGTTATGTTAAATGTTATCGCATAGAGTTTTGTAGTTCACCACAACTCTGAAGCGTTGCATAAACTGAATAGATTATTGAGATTCACGAAATATGCGTAACGGCGATCAGATTCTAGCGTTGGCGGTAAGCATGTATTCATATTGCTTACACTCACAAGATTTAAATAACATCCAAAAGATTTTCGGGTTGTTGTTCCGTAGAATAATGCATAATAAATGCCGCTATAAAGCCATGAACATGCAACCCGGTTTTGACTTTTGACTTCTGACTTTTTGCCTTTTGCCTTTTGACTTTGCATTCTTCGTTTTGCATTTTACATTTTACATTTTCTCTCCTCAAAACCCTATACCCAGTACCTTAATACCATTATACCCAATACCCACATGCAACGACTCACCTTCCTACTCGCCTGCCTCTTACTTGCCTGCACGGGCATTGCACAGATTGAAAAAGCCCCTGAGCGAAAAGAAGGCGAGGGTCCATATGACCAGTTGATCATTCGTGGGGTTACCCTGATCAACAGTACCGGCGCTCCCCCACTCGGGCCGGTTGATATCGTGGTAGAAAAGAACCGGATCACCCAGGTTGTAAACGTTGGTGTTCCGGGTGTCACCATCAACGAAAGCAAACGACCAAAACTAAACCCGGGTGGCAAAGAATTACAGGCGGAGGGCATGTTCCTCCTGCCCGGATTTGTAGACATGCACGGGCACATCGGCGGTAAGGAACAGGGCACACCGGCAGAATACGTTTTCAAACTCTGGATGGCCCATGGGATCACTACCATCCGTGATCCCCTATCCGGCAACGGGCTCGACTGGACACTCGATCAAAAGAAAAAGAGTGAACAAAACCTGATCACTGCACCAAGAATTAAGGCTTACACCAACTTCGGCATGGGCAGTAAAACCCCGATCAGCACTGCCGAACAAGCCAGGGAATGGGTGCGCGACAATGCTAAAAAGGGTTCCGACGGCATCAAGTTTTTTGGCGCCTCACCCGAGGTTATGCTTGCTGCCCTGCAGGAAAACAAACGGCTTGGCCTGCGTTCCGCCTGCCACCACGCCCAACTAAATGTTGGTCGCTGGAATGCCCTCAACAGTGCTTATGCCGGGCTGACCACAATGGAACACTGGTATGGCCTGCCCGAAGCGATGTTTGAAAACCAAACGATTCAAAACTACCAGCCAGATTATAATTACGCCAATGAACAGGATCGCTTTGGTGAAGCAGGAAAGCTCTGGCAACAGGCTGCCAAACGGGGTTCCGACAAATGGAACAAACTGATGGATACCCTGATTAAACTCGACTTTACCATCGACCCCACATTTGTTGCCTACGAAGCAAACCGCGATCTCATGCGCGCCATGAACCTCGAGTGGCACAAAGAATATACCCTACCTTCCGTATGGAAATTCTATCATCCCAGCAGAACCGCGCATGGCTCTTACTGGCACTCCTGGGGATCAACACAGGAGATCAACTGGAAACAGAATTACCGCCTGTGGATGGACTTCGTTAACGATTATAAAAACAAAGGCGGACGTGTTACCGTTGGTACGGACGCAGCCTTCATTTATAACCTGTATGGTTTTGATTACCCCCGGGAGATGGAATTGCTGCAGGAAGCAGGTTTTCATCCGCTGGAAGTAATCAAGGCTGCAACGCTAAACGGCGCCCAGGCGCTGGGCATGGAAAACCTGATCGGCTCTGTTGAAGTTGGTAAGCTGGCGGACTTTGTTATCTTGGATCAAAACCCCTTGCTCGACTTTAAAGTCCTGTATGGTATAGGCGCTATAAGGCTAACAGAAGACAACAAGGTCGTACGGGTAGGCGGCGTGAAGTACACCATCAAAGACGGAATCATTTACGATGCTAAAAAACTACTCGCCGATGTAAAAAAGATGGTTGCAGACGAAAAGGCGAAAACCGGGTTTAAGATTACCATACCCGGAGCAGAGTGACGCTTTCTTATGTTGGATGTTGTATGGTAAGAAAAGTTATAAGTTATGAAGTCAGGGGTATGAGTGGTTTAAGGTTATGTTGAATGTTGTATGATAATTTTTGCATGGGAAAACAGGTACGCATTATGTATTCGTTTGCTGGGGGGGGTTGTCTTTAGATGTATCTACTCAACCCTGAAGGGGTTGAATTTGAATAGCTCCGGATGTAATCCGGGGAAACCATAAGAGCAACAACCAACAACCCTGAAGGGGTTGAATATTGAACCTAAATCATTCGAATGCCATTCCGACAAAGGAGGAATCCCGGACAAAACATTTCAATTGCGATGAGATCCCTACCAGCTTTACATTTTTAATTTTTAATTTTTAATTTCAATTATCCTCCCTCCCCTTGAAAAAGCATAGACGAAAACTTGCTGTGTTACTCATCATTTGCATGAGTACACTCTTTTTTTCGCAATGCCTTAACCGGCAGTCGGAAGTTAATGATGTCCGGTCAAATGGTTATGCCGGTTCGGAAACCTGTGTAAGTTGCCACCGGAATTTTACAGCGTCTTATGCTGCAACGGCACACCACAACTCCACCTCACCTGCCTCCAAACAAACCATTAAAGGCAGTTTTGAAACCGACTCAAATGTTTATGCTTATAAGCCCAATTTAAAGGTGCAGATGGAAGAACGCGACAGCCGTTTGTTACAGGTGGCTTACCTTGACGGCCGGGAAAAACAATCGGCTCCTTTCGATATTGTTGTTGGTTCGGGCAGAAAAGCACAAACTTTTTTGTATTGGATCGACGACCAGATCTACCAATTACCGGTATCGTATTTTGTGAAGGCCAGAGCCTGGGTGAACAGTCCAAACTACCCGGCAGACAAAGTCCGGTTCGACAGAAATGTACCCATTGGTTGCTTTGAATGCCATGGCTCTTATATCAAGAGAACCTCCGTTGAAGTGGTGAACAACAGGCTCAGCGATCACTTCGACAAGAACTCCATCCTCTATGGCATTGACTGCGAAAGGTGCCATGGTCCCGCAGCAAAACACGTAGCTTACCAGCAACAGCACCCCGACGAGAAAAAAGCAAAATACATTGCCAGCTTTGCATCGCTTTCAAGAGAAGATCAGCTCAACATGTGCTCCGTTTGTCATTCGGGCTTACACGACACCAAACAAACAACATTCTTTTTTCGCCCGGGCGCAAAGCTTTCGGCATTTATTCACCCCGATACCACAACGGTAAGTCTTGCGGACATCGATGTTCATGGCAACCAGCTTCAACTCTTAAAATCAAGTGAGTGCTTTATCAAAAGCAATACCCTCAACTGCTCCACTTGCCACAACACGCACGTAAACGAGCGCGACGATCCCGCGTTGTTTTCAAAGCGCTGTATGAGTTGCCATCAACCTGACCAGGATCACTTTTGTAAAATGGCAGAAAAAGTGGGCCCGTCGATTGTGAACAACTGTATCGATTGCCATATGCCGACAAAGGAATCTAAACTAATTACCCTCCGTTCACAGGGACAAACCAAACCTACACCCAACCTTGTTCGCACGCATTATATTGCCGTTTACCCCGACGAAACAAAACGATTCTTAAAGGATCGTGACCGATAATATCCGGTCGCCCATTTCGAGTTTATTAACTACGTCCATACCTGCTACCACTTCGCCCCACACCGTATATCCGTAATCGTTCCATGGTGTTGGTCGCAACATGATGGACCAATGTGAAGTCTCTGTGTCACGGCCCGATGAAGCCATGTTTACCGTTCTTTCGCCATGCGGGCGAAAGTTATACTCCGAACGTATTTTAACACTGGTAAGACTATCAAAAGGGGGTGATGGGGTGCCGCCGGTTTGATTAACAAAATTCGGTATCACGCGATAAAACATCAATTCATTGATCGCACCCGATTTTACGAGGTGAAGAAAGTGGGTTACCGTAAAAGGGGCTTCCTCCACAAACAAGCGGATCGTATAATTTCCACGGTCGGTTGCGATCCGTATTTTCTGGTCAACAGGAATAGCAACGATTTCTTTCCAATCAAATGTTTTGTAAACAGGTTTCGGCGCACTTGTCTGCCGTTCGGGTTCTCTTTTAAAACCAGCCCGGTAGGCTGCCAATGCATTATCCAAATCAGCAACAACAGTTTGGTATGGATCACTGGCCCACCTGGCGCGTGCAGTCTTTAAAAAGGTGCTGTCTTTTACAACCTGGGCCAGACGTTCGCCGGAGTTCGCCAGCGACTTTGCAGCCAGACTTACCAGGTATTTATTAGACGACTGGATAGCTGTTACCAGGAATTTTGCGTATCGCGTTATGGAGTCAGGTGGTAGATTGCTGCCAGCGTACAACCTCCTGATCGGGTTGAAAAGTGCCTGGCTAACCTCGCGATCTGTTTCCGTATATGCAGCCGTAGTTAGATAGGAATAGTTGGTTGGATCTGTTGCAAGCGCAGTTGCCAGTAGTATTTTCTCATGCCTAAGTTTCGATGCGGAATAGCTTTTTTTCATCAACTCGCTTACAGGCTTTTTATCTGTGGCAACTGCAAACGCGGCTTCCAATAGGATCGTTCTTACCCGCCAGTTTTTCTCATTACTGGCATGATCCATCAATGCTTGTGCCTGTTCAGCGACTTTGTTAGCCGTAAAATATTCGGCAGCGGTAATCCGAACACTGATGTGTTCGTTGGAGGCTAACTTTTGAAATGCAAGTTGCGTTACTTCGGGAGTATTGTATTGCTTTAGTACCGCAAGTGCATCAACCCGAACCCGGTAATCCTTTGCTGTATCTGCTACTGCAATCAGGGCTCGTTGCGCTGCTCCTGTCTTTACGTTTCTTAGTGCCCGTAATATGCCCATACGAACATTGGCAGATGGGTCATGTAGCACTACATCAATGATGGCTTTTTCGTAACCTGCAACAGGAGCAGCAGAGAAGTAATACGCTGCTGCATGACGGACCGCCTCTGGTTGTTGTGGCAATAAAAATGCCCCCATGATCTCGTCCCCGGTTTTATGATATGCTTTCCTGATCGCAGCACGATACAAGGCCCGGGCAAGTCCTTCTTTATCCTCCTGGCCAACCGGTTTATAGCTGCATAAAAAGTTCACCGCTTCGGTATTGGCACACCTGCCCAGTGCTTCCAGCTCAACACGTTTAACTTTTACAGACTGCTCACTCCCGATCGCCGTAATCAGTCCTGAAACCGTAAGAGGTGTTTTCATTTGTCCCAACGCAAAGGCTGCATTTATCCTGACGTCTGCGTTGGCATCGTTTAACAGCAATAAAAGATCTGGGATGGCTGTACTATCCTGTATTGAACTGAATTGTAGGGCTGCCTCTTTGCGATACACCGGGTTATTATGCTTGAAGTACGCCACAACAGCGTTGGTTAAACGATTGTATCCATGCGAATAAATCTGCTGCAATATGGGATCACGAAATTTGTTTACGGCACGCTTTTGAGCAACAGCCGGCAGCGACAAGCTGGTAAGACTAAGAAGAAGGAAAATGTTATTCATAAGAAGATTTATAATGCAAAATGTAAAAGTCAGGTATCATCGCGAACTGGATCAGCCATGGTACTTCATTCCACATTCGTTATGTAATCACCAATACATGTCTCATAGTAACCGCAACCATAAACCACAACTCTTGAACGAGCGTCGCCCGTCCGGGTGGGCAAGCAAGAATTGACATGGAACAAATGGCGGCAACTAAAAATGCGAAGGTGAACTTAGAAGTCAACTGGCATTAGGAAATAGCCGGATCTTGATCTCATTCATCGTCTTGCATCCATGCTCTCATTATTCAACCCCTTCAGGGTTGTGGAGAACAGATTTGATTTGTTTCCCGGATTTCATCCGGGGCTATTTACATGCAACCCCTTCAGGGTTGAACTTCCAAGTAAAATACCATCATCTACGACTGCCTATTCTTTTAACGAAAGCCCCTACTCTGTATCGGTTTATAAAGCGCAACAGATTTTTCTTGTAACAATTATCATATAACATTCAACACCACATAATCCACTTTTAATGCTTAACGCAGAACTCTTAACTGTTCTCATACAACATTCAACATAGCATAAACTACTCTTAATTTTTACCTCATAACTCATAACTGTATTCATACAACATTTAGCATACAACATTCAACATAGAATAACCCACCCTTAATTCTGAATTCATAACTCTTAACTGTATTCGTACAACATTCAACATAACTAAAACTACTCTCAATTCTTCACTCATAACTCTTAACTGTATTCATTCAACATTTAGCATACAACATCTAACATAAAATAAACTACTCTCAATTCTTAACTCATAATTCTTAAGTCCCTACAGCTTCACTTCCATCTTCTCCCCTTTGTATTCCACCCATCGCGTTGGCGTATTCTGGCGCTGACCAGCTATCAATTGAACATTGAATGCGCGGTTGATCTTTTGTCCCCTTGTGTTTGCAGGTTCAATGGTCAGCAACCTGGTTTGATCGTTCCACGCAAAATGAATGGTTGACCCTGGCAGCTTTTCATAATCGAGTGTGTTGCCATCGTCTTCATACAATTCGTAAGTTCCATTTGCACCTGCATATACGCGCAAGGTTGCCGTGTCAGTCGTGGGCTCGTCAACGTATTGCCGTACCGGGTCCATCGGAATGATCGAGCCCGCCACAACGTACAGCGGCATCGTCGACAATTCCACATACCGGGATATCCATTGGTTGCCCTGGTACTTGCGGTTGGACCAGAAGTCGTACCAGGCGCCTTCGGGCAGGTATACTTCTTTCATCGTCCTCCCTTTTTCAGTCACTGGCGCAACCAGGAAGTTGCGTCCCCACAGGTACTGCGACCTAATCCTTAGTGCTACACTATCATCCGGATAATGCATCCATAGGGGTCGCATCAGCGGCAGGCTCTTGTCGTAGTTTTCCCTTGCTGCAGTATAGTTATACGGCAGTAACTGGTAACGCAGCTCAAGAAACTTTTTGCAAATGGGTTCTACCTGTGGATTGTACAACTGGGTGGTATCAAGACCTGCACCCGGACTTAGCGAAACTTCGTTTGGCCCGATGGCGCGGTTGCTCCATCCCCATGGATGGTGCAGCTTCCACTGCCTGCCATGCGATCGAAAGAGGGGTGAAAACGTTGCAAACTGGAACCAACGGGTATAGAGTTCGCCTGTGAATTCCCGTGTTGCCACGAAGCCACCGATATCACTGCCCCAATATGGTGATACGCCAAGCCCGGCGTTCAAACCGAGTTGCACGTGTGCATCAAGTGTTGACCAAAGTGAAAAGCAATCGCCCGACCAGTTCCAGCTGCCATAGCGATGCATGCCCGCATAACCGGTGCGGTGTAAAGCAAATGGACGAAGGTTGGGCTTGTCCATCAACTGGCCCTCGCGATAAATCATATGCCTTGTAAGGCGCGAAGCAATGGGCAATTCGTCGCCGTCGTCGGGCCACCAGCCATCAATTTTTTTATTCACCGGTTGATGCCATCGCCAGTAATTAAAGGCATAATCCCGGCCCGTATCTGTTGCAGAAGGTGCCATCACTCCATGGAGTGTTCGCGGGGTATTGTTAACGTGCAGGATAACTTTGAAGTGCTGCTCCTGCAATTGTTTTATCATCTGGTCAGGCTTATCAAAAGTCTTTGGGTTAAAGTCCATGTTTGCATGCCCCATGTTCCAGCCTGTTGGAGCGTAACCCGTGCCGAGATAGATCATGACATCAGCGGGTATTTTTTTGTCGCGGAATGTTTTTGCTTCCTGCAGTATACTATCGGGGCTCTCGAGCGTACGATGGCTTTGCATATAACCTAGTGCCCATTTGGGTGGCATAGGAGCCTTGCCGGTCAACCGGGTGTAATGTTGCATGATCGCAGGAGTAGAGTCGTTGTAGCTGATAAAGACATCAAGCGGCAGTGCCTTTTCCGTGGGCAGCGCCGGACTGGGGCGGGGTATGAAGTGGCCGGTTGTACCGGTTCGTAAATCAAATGCGGCTTTGTAAGGAAGGTGGAAAAACAAGGACCATTTTTCAACCGGGTTGATGAGTAGCGGAATGGGTATTCTTGACCCATAAATCTGGGATTCGTTTGCAGGCACCCCTTCCTGCATTTCGTCGTACGTGCCCCTGCGATCATATCGTTGTCCACCCGAGCCGAGCCCGTATAGCGGTCCATTACCGGATGTGAAATGAACGTTGCCATTAGCAGTGTCGATGGCAAACTGTTGAAACAATTTTCCCCGTTTAAAAAAAGACAGCTTAAGTGGTGATGGAGAAAAGGTGACACTGATGTTCTGCAATTTGAACTGCCGTGCTGCACTTAACTGGGTTGTTTTTACGTCCGGCGTTTGCCAGCGGTCTTCAATTACCAGGTCTGTTGTTAATGGTTCGGGTTGTTTTGCCGCGTTTAATGGAAGCAACGTAAACCGTACCGTGTTTGGTGAAACCGAAGTCAGCGAAAGTTGTACCGGCTGACCAGCAACAGTGATTTGCCGCTGCGCATCAACATTCCCTATACCGCAAGAAAGCAGCACCAGCCCCAAAATCGTAAATGGCAACTTGAGTCGATAGGATTTTTTCATAACGAGGTATTTGTGCAGCAAGCAAAGCGGACCATTGCTAAAAGTAATTATTGCATGGTTGATTACGGGCTGAATAGGACTAACCATTTTTAAGCAACAGTAGCCTGATTTTAACCATAACAAGGGTCCTGTCATCCCGACTGGGAAGGAGTCTGATCGCAATAAAATGTTTGTCAGGGATTCCTTCTTAGTCGGAACGACAGAAGTTTACGTCTCATCTCCCATCACTCATCTCTCATCACTCTCAACGGGATTCCTCTTCGCCGGAATGACAAAAAGTTCACGTCTCATCTCCCATCACTCATCTCTCATAACTCTCAACGGGATTCCTCTTCGTCGCAATGACAAAAAGTTCACGTCTCATCTCCCATCACTCATTTCTCATCACCATCAACGGGATTCCTCTTCGTCGCAATGACAAAAAGTTCACGTCTCATCACTCATCTCTCATATCTCATCACTAGTAACGGGATCCCCCGTGCCTCGGAATGACCGCCGTTCCCGGGAAAAAATCCATAATTTCATCGGCTAAAATGATTGCATGAAACTTTCCTATTTATCATACCTGCTGGTGGCTATTGTAGCTTCGTGCAGCTTCAAAACGGGTCCGACACGGGCACAGGCCAAAGCCGGTAAAACCGACATTGTTACCGGTGCAGAAAAAACAAACGAATACCTCCCTTACCTCAAGGGAAAACGCGTTGGCATACTTGCAAATCCCACTACCATCATCGGTACAAGACACCTGGTGGACAGCATGCTCGCAACAGGGATCAATATTGTAAAAGTGTTTGGCCCCGAACACGGTTTCAGGGGTCGCGCAAGTGCGGGTGTTCGGGTAAGCGATGAAAAGGACTCCGCAACAGGCGTAAAGGTGATCTCGCTTTACGGGCCTAAACGCAAGCCCAGCAAAGAAGACCTGGCCGATGTCGACGTCATGATCTTCGACGTACAGGATGTAGGCTGCCGGTTTTATACTTACATCAATGTGCTTAGCTATATCATGGAGTCGTGCGCAGAAAATAATAAGGAACTCATTGTTCTCGACCGTCCAAATCCAAACGGCTACCTGGTCGACGGACCCATACTCGACATGCGATTGAAGTCGGGTATCGGCATTTTCCCCATTCCTATCGCACACGGAATGACCATCGCCGAGTTTGCGCAGATGATCAACGGCGAGGGATGGCTGCCCAATAAAATGACCTGTAAACTCAGGATCGTTAAGCTGGCCAACTACAACCACGATAAACCATATACCCTTCCGGTAAAACCATCCCCAAACCTGAATACGCAACAAAGCATCATGCTGTACCCTTCTACCTGCCTGTTTGAAGGCACGATCCTGAACCATGGCCGGGGCACGCAGTTTCCATTTACCGTTTTAGGCAGTCCATTGCTGAAAGACAAATACGCGTTTTCGTATACACCCGTAAGCATACCCGGCATGAGCGAAACACCCCTGCATATGAACCAGGTTTGTTACGGGCTCGACTTAAGAGACTACGACATCTCAAAACTGCGCGCGTCAAAAAGAATCAACATACAATGGATGATCGACCTGTATAATGCTTACCCGATTAAGGAAAAGTTTTTTGACCGTACACAAAGCAAAGAGATGGGCAACATAGACGGACTTGCAGGAAGCTCCGAATTCAGGCAGCAAATCATGTCGGGTAAATCGGTTAAAGAAATCCAGGACTCGTGGGAGCCCGGTCTGTCGCAATACAAAACCATGCGGAAGAAGTACATGCTTTACGACTAGTCGGGATTATTTTGGATGTTATATGTTGAATGTTGAATTGGTGCGGTTACATTTAGAAGCATTTTTTTGGACCGAACCTTAGGATTTCTATTGAACATCGTTGCGTCGCACTCGTGTACGGCAGTTTCGTTGCGCAGCGATGCATGACCATCAAAGCTTATAACGGCCTTGAATGTTGATGCGGGTCCATAAGAAAGAGAAATGAAGGTTAAGACACGAGGAAAGATCTTTTTAATGCATGCACAAGGTGAGGAATACTGATCAGTTGATAGCTAATATGTTTATCTTCTAATACCGAAGTAGTCAAGCTATACTATAGCGTTTAACATGCAGCTGCCTTTAGGTAATCAACTCAAGGACCATGTTTGAAGTGCCGTGACTCATTTTGCCTCGCATTCATTTAACATTCAGCATACAACATTCAACATAACCACTACTCCCCTTCCGGTACGAGCACCGCGACCCATCCACCGCCTGGCATCAGGTTCATCGTGATGTTGTCGCCACGTTGCACGGCTTGAGAACTGATCGTATAATCCGCCGCATGGTTGTCGGCATTGATCCCATCAGCAACAACACGCATATTGTACTTCCTGTTGTCGAGAAACGACAGGGCTGCTGTAACATCCCGCTTTTCAAAATCAGTCATTGCACCAATATACCAGCGCGCGCCGTGTTTACGGGCGACAGCTACGTATTGCCCGGCCTTTGCCTGAAGCGCAATGGTGGTATCCCAGGTAGTAGGTATGCCGGAGATAAAACGGGTAAAGGTGCTATCCTGTAAATAATTCGACGGGTTGTCGCAGAGCATCTGTAAAGGGCTCTCATACACCACGTACATGGCAGCCTGGTGCGCCCTTGTACCCATGCTCATCGGCTCGGTGTATACAATGCGAAAATTTTCCTTTGATGCATTAATCATCGCGCCGGGCGTATAGTCCATTGGTCCTGCGGTCATACGCGTGAATGGGAGCGTAACATTGTGTTTTGGGGTGATGTTGGCTTCCCACTTGTTGTTTTCCGCACCACGCACGCCTTCATACGAAATCACGTTCGGGTACTTGCGGTTTAAACCAACAGGTTTGTAAGCGCCATGCAGGTCGAGCAGCAACTTTCTTTTGGCAGTAGCCACTGCTGCCCGCTCGTAAAAGTTCACCATGTACTGATCTGCCCTTGCCATGAAGTCGACCTTGGTTCCTTTTACACCCCATTTTACAAACTGGTCGAGGATGTTGTCCATATCCTTATCCAGCGGGTTCCATAAACTCCAGAGTATGATGCCTACGTTTTTTGTATTGCCGTAACGAACAAGTTCCGGTATGTCAATCTCAGGTCTTGCTTGCAGCACATTGGTCGTTGTGAGCGACCAACCTTCGTCGAGTATGACGTACTCGAGACCAAATTTGGATGCGAAGTCGATATAGTATTTATAGGTTTCGGTATTAAGGCCGGCTTTAAAGTTCACACCATAAATGTTGTTGGCATTCCACCAATCCCAGGCGACTTTACCGGGTTTGATCCAGGAAACATCGGTTAACACAGACGGTGTTGCGAGTTTATAGGTCAGGTTATTTTCAAGGATCTTCTTATCGTCGTTGGTGATGCTTACGGTACGCCAGGGAAAGGTGCGGGTACCTGCAGTTTCAGCAATAAAGTCTTCAAGGGCAGTAATGGTATTGGAACGGTCGCCACGTGGGCGCATGGATTTGATCACCTTTGGAAAACCGGCCGTAACTCCGTTGCCACTTGTTCCAAACAGGAACATGTTGGGATAGTCATACAGGTCTGCTTCACTGATCAGCACTCTTGTTCCCGAAGGAGCAGTAAGCAACATGGGGAGGTTGCCATGTTGCCGGTTGTTAAATGCAGCAATGGTGCTGTCCTTAAAAAGGTTTTCAAAGTGGGATTGAAACGCGGTGTCGGTTTCTGTTGGCCAGAACACCTGGAAGTTGTCGCTGAAGTTGTAGTTACAGGTTTCTGATACCACCTTGATCTTTGGTTCCCTGAAGCGGGTTTCAAAGCGGTACACAGCACCATCATCGTAAGCACGAAAGCGGATGCTATAATCTTCTTTAAAGGTTAACAACAGCTCGTTGTATTGCGACCTGATGTTCCGGCTTTTTACCGGCACAACAGCGGTGATCATTTCGTTTTTAGAGGACCTCTTTTCCTGCTGCACTTTTGCGCCGGCTGCAGGTATTACAGCATTGGAAAGCACCATGCTGATCTCACCGGGCTTGAGCAACACATTGCCATCATAAGCAACCGACCAGGTTAGCTTATTACCTGTACTTACGGTGATTTCCGTGTGTTTGTCGGGCGACTGGAGCCGGTAATCTTTGGCCGAAACGCCTGAAGTAAATATCAGCAATACAAGAGCAGCAATTAGTTTTTGCATGAAGGTTTGGTTGGTAGTATGATTGGTGGTGATAAGCAAATCAAAGTCTATGAAGAAACAAAAATCAAATCAATTTTTGTGACGACGCCGACATTAAGATGCCCGTTTAAAATTGGATACAGGTCAATTCAATGTGTATTGATTCAACAAAGTTGCGTAATGAACCTACAGTACAAGAGTGCGACCCGCCAACGCGTTGGGGGCAAGCTGCAACGATGACGAGCAATGACCAAATGCCGGGAGCCACAAGAAAGTCACCCATAGCATTGGATCCCAGGTTCGGTCTGCCATTGCGTCTATTCTCCTGATCATTACCATGTTTTTTGTTTCGTTATTCAACCCCTTCAGGGTTGTAAAAACGATATGGTATTCGTACCCCGGATTTCATCCGGGGCTATTTAAAGGCAACCCCTCCGGGGTTGAAAAACAAAGCACGTTTCGCAAACTACCTTTACACATTTCATTTACTTCAAGAGCCAACGAGGTACCATTCACACAATACAACAGCAAAACACGGTAACTCATAACACTTAATTCATTACTCTTAACTTCTCTCTTCATTTAGCATACAACATAGATTTTATCGCCCTCCCCCGGGGTTGAAAAACATCCAGCCCTAATCAATAATAACGTCTGTCATCTTCTTTATTCAACCCCTTCAGGATTGTAAAAACGATATGGTATTCGTACCCCGGATTTCATCCGGCGCTATTTAAGGGCAACCCCATCGGGGTTGAAAAACATCCAGCCTGACCAACAAAAACGTCTGCCGTTTTTTTCATTCAACCCCTTCAGGGTTGCAAAAACGATATGGTATTTGTACCCCGGATTTCATCCGGCGCTATTTAAAGGCAACCCCTCCGGGGTTGAAAAACAAAGCACGTTTCGCAAACTACCTTTACACATTTCATTTACTTCAAGGGCCAACGAGGTACCATTCACACAATACAACAGCAAAACACGGTAACTCATAACACTTAATTCATAACTCTTAGCTTCTCTCTTCATTTAGCATACAACATAGATTTTATCGCCCTCCCCCGGGGTTGAAAAACATCCAGCCCTAATCAACTATAACGTCTGTCATCTCTTTTATTCAAATCCTTCAGGGTCGTAAAAACGATGTGGTATTCGTACCCCGGATTTCATCCGGCGCTATTTAAGGGCAACCCCATCGGGGTTGAAAAACATCCAGCCCTAATCAATAATAACGTCTGTCATCTTCTTTATTCAACCCCTTCAGGATTGTAAAAACGATATGATATTCGTACCCCGGATTCATCCGCGGCTATTTAAGGGCAACCCCTTCAGGGTTGAAAAACCAAACCACGAATTCGCAAACGATCTCTACACATTTCATTTACTTCAAGAGCCAACGAGGTACCATTCACACAATACAACAGCAAAACACGGGCAACTCATATGGCTTAATCGATAACTCAGAACTGTTCCCGCAACACCACGTTAAATTCATAATTCTTAATTCATAACTCATAATTTCTCTCTTCATTCAACATTTATCATACAACATCTAACATAATCCTTCTACCTTCCTCCGCCCGGGCAATGCTCCCTTAAGAATGATGTATACAATTGTTGCAGATGGCTATACGTGCCTTCACCTTCCCTGATGCCGTGGGTACGGTTTGGATAACTCATCATCTGGAATTGTTTGCCATGTTTTACCAGTTCGTTGATGAGCATTTCTGTACCCTGGTAGTGAACATTATCGTCGCCGGTGCCATGAATCACCAGCAGGTTGCCCCGAAGATTTTTTGCATGGGTGATGGGTGATCCTTTTACGTAATCCTGCATGGTCTCTTTCGGTAGCCCCATATACCTTTCCTGGTAGATGTTATCGTACAATAACTGGTTGGCAACTGGCGCAATGGCAATACCGGTCTTATAAATTTCAGGGTATTGAAACAACAGGTTGAGGGTGGTAGAACCGCCACCACTCCATCCTGAAACCGCGATGCGACTGGTATCAACCCAGGGCCACTGCATGATCTTTTTTGCACCCATTGCCTGGTCGCGGATATTTACCGCACCGATGTTGCGATAAATGGCTTTGCGCCATGCAGCACCTTTTGGTGATGGTGTACCCCGACCATCAAGGCTGATGTAGATATAACCATCGCCCGCAAAGTCGCCGGCGTACAAACCGTTATTGCCACCACCTGCAACATCTTTTACAGTAGCACTCGCAGGCTCGGCATATACCGTAAACAATACAGGATACTTTTTTGTGCTGTCGAAATTTTTAGGCTTTACCATCCAGCCATCGAGTGTGATATTGTCGTCGGTTGTTACCTGGAACATTTCGACGTTTGGGGCACCACTTGCACCAGCGCCACTCCGGCGGGTGGTTGCGGCAGCGTTGGTCTTGAATGCCTCATGCGAAGGCAGCCGGACCCAATCAGAAGCCCTTTCGTTTTTGATGTTGCTAAACGTGTGGGTAGCGAACTGACCATCGGGCGAAATGGAGTAATTGTGTGTACCCTTCTGTGCTGCGGGCGACAATAACTCCGCCTGCCCGCTTCCGGTTAAAGCAATACGATACAGGTAGGATTGGGTAGCGTTATCAGGCGAAGCCATAAAATAGGCATAACCACCTTTTTCGTCGATGGCCTGCATACTAATGATATCGTATTTGCCATTGGTGATCAGGGTTTCTTTTCCATTGCGGTCGAGCTTGTACAAATGTCGCCAGCCGTCTTTTTCGGAGACCCATAAAAACGTCTTTCCGCCCTCAAGCCATTCCCAACCGTCATTGGGATCTATCCATGCGTTGTTGGTTTCCGTATAGATTGGTTTAGCGACCCCTGTAGCAGCGTTACAGAAAAAGATTTTGGCTTCGTTTTGTTTGCGATTGAGTTGTTCCAATACCAACTCGGTATTGTTTGCGGCCCATTCCATACGTGGAATATAATGCTGTCTTGGATCACCCGGAACCGCCATCCACTTTGTTTTAGCGGAAGCAACGTTTACCACGCCCACCTTGCAAGGTGATGGATCTTCGCCCGCCTTGGGGTACTCAACAGGTACGGTAAAAGAGTAAACGGAATCGGTATTATTGATCAGCAGAAAGTTCCTGATTTTGCGCGCATCGATCTGCCAGTACGCAATGTTTTTACTATCGGGGCTCCAACGAAAGCCGTCGCGGCAATCGAACTCTTCTTCATACGCCCAGTCAAAAGTTCCATTGATCAAGCGGTCAGTTCCATCGGTGGTAAGGGCTGTAATCTTGTTTGTTGCAAGGTCCTCGACGAAGATGTTGTGACCACTAACATACGCTGCCTTTTTACTATCCGGCGAAATTTTTGCAAACATCAAAGATGATTCGGGTTTGCCTTTCCCCAGTTGTTTCAGCGAGCCGGAGGCAATATCGAGCACCCAGTAATCACCCCGGGTGTCTTGCCGCCATACGCGTTTGGTGTTGGTATAAATAAGTACTTTCTTCTTATCGGCACTAAATGAAAAACTCCGCACCGCAAGGGCATCTTTCTGCCCGGCCGGCACCAGTTTGCTATTTTCGAGCACGACCTTTTTTGTTAAGGCGGGAAGTTCGTACTGTACAATATCGTTCGACTCAATGGCATAATAACTGTTACCGTCGTCGGCCCAGTTGACGCCACGCTGGGCGTTAAGTATGCCGATAGAAAACACCAGGTTTACAACAACTACTAATCGCAAAAAACGGCTCATGTTAATCATAATATTTTATTGTCTTGCAAGGCAATTTACAGGAAATACCCGCATTGCACAGTGGGTTTAGTGCAATCATTTACGGCACCCAACATGCTATGGTTTAGGCTGCACCTCTCCTGCGGTTACGTAATACATCTTTTCTATAGCTGCTTTTTCGAATAATGCTTTTTGCTGTGTATTTACCGCTTGGTTCTTCCACTCATCGGTCGGTACAATTCTTAGCGCAGCTCCTGTGCCGTTTAATTGCAAGGGAAGGTTGAAACCCTTTACGCAATTGCTATAACGGTAGAAAACTTTTTTACCATCATTACTGAAATAGAAATCGAACTTAGGAATTTGGATCGTTCTCAGGTACTGGTCGTAAACCTTGCTGTAATTGAACCCGGCCTGTTTTGAGATATAATCCTCTACCTGTGCAGAAGTGACGGTTTGGTGATAAAAAGTTTTGTTAAGTCCACGAAGGATCTGCCTGAACTTTTCGTCGTTGTTCAGGCCATGCCTGATGCTGTGCAGCATATTACTGGGCTTGGGGTACATGTCGCCGCTGCCCTGGTCGTTAACATTGTAGTTTGGTATTACCGGGCGATCGTTGCGTATACCCCTGCGTATGCCTGCGTTATAAGCATTAGCCGCATCAACTCCAAAGATGCGATCAATAAAGAGGGTCTCGCTGTAGTTGGTAAAGCCTTCGTGTACCCACATGTCGGCGAGGTCGTTGGTTGTAATGTTATTGCCAAACCATTCGTGCCCGCTTTCATGTATGATGATGAAATCCCATTTCATGCCCCAGCCTGTTCCTGATCCATCCCTGCCGCGATACCCGGGTTTATAATGATTGCCATAAGATACCGCACTCTGGTGCTCCATACCGGTATGAGAAGTTTCGATCAGCTGGTAACCGTCTTCATAAAACGGGTAAGGACCAAACCAGTGTTCAAAACTGTTAAACATGTTGTGCACCTCGGGTGGCATGTACGACTTCGCCAAATCGAGGTTATAATCCAATACCCAATAGTTGATGTCGAGGTTACCCTTTTCGCCCTTGTAAACTTCCTTCCAATTGGCATACTTGCCAATGTATGGAATGATACAGTAATTACTAATTGGGTTTACAACGGCCCATTTGTAGGTTGCCGTACCATCGCTATTTACCTGCTTCGATTGCAGCCTGCCGTTGGCAATGGCCACAAGGGTATCGGGAACGATCATGGTGAGCGAAGCACCATTATCGGGTTCATCGCTTTGGTGATCTTTACAAGGGTACCAAATTGAAGCTCCAAGGCCCTGGCAGGTAACCGTCATCCATGGGCGTCCAAGTGAGTCTTTGGTAAACGTCCATCCACCATCCCACGGCGCTCTGATGGCCTCATGCGGGTTACCGGAGAAATACACATCTACCCTATTTTCAGAACCCTTCTGTTGCTTAGGCGCCTGTACATGCCAAACATCACCGTCTTTCTTGAATTCAAGTTTACGGCCGCCATTAAACAGCACGCTGTCGATATGTAATGGTTCCTGCAGGTCGACCTGCATAAAAGCCGGGTAGCTATCGCTGGTGACCTTATAAGTAATCGAGTTTTTTCCGGTAGTTGCCTTTGCCAGGTAATCGGGTTTAACCGTTATGTCGTACCTCAAAACATTCCACCATGCCCGCTCAGGTGTAATGGTGCCGCGAAGGGTGTCGGCCCTTGTAAAAACTTTCTTTTTACCGGCCACCTGGGCAGAACAGATGTTGGCGGCCAGTATACAAAAGCCTGCAAAAACAATAATTTTTTTCATAACTGGTATCTTTTAGTAGCGCTGCCTAACTGGTTGCACCGATTTCTTCCACGCCTTTCCGGGAACAACCTGCCGTGCAGCCCAGCTGTATGATTGCCCTCTTTCAACGGGTAGGTACTAGCGGCAAAATCCTGTCTGACCAGCTAAATGAGCCTGCTTTGTATTTCTTCCGGCAGCATTCCCGTGGTCCGGTTTTAATATGTACCCTACGTGCAGTATCCTGTACGAACTTAAAAACTTATTGGCGCTTGGGCTAAGCTGTTATTAATGGATTACTTACCAAATTTAACCCAACAACTAAAGCTGCTGAAATTAGCTGCTAACTTCGAAAAGAATAGCAGTGACAAGGCAAATCTTGTTTTAAATTTCAAAATAACATTCATATGCAATACCGATCATTCCAGGGAACAGCGATAGCTGAAATAGGTTTAGGAACATGGCAATTGGGCAGTGCAGACTGGGGGGTAGTAAACCACGAAGAGGCATATGCTATCCTGAAGAGCTATACCGATGCAGGCGGCAATTTTATTGACACCGCTGATGTTTACGGGATGGGGATCAGCGAAAAAGTAATTGGCGAATTCCTGAAGCAGAACAAAACCGAAGTTTTTGTAGCCAGCAAACTGGGGCGACGGGGTGATGGCAATAACGGCTGGCCGCAGAACTTTGATTACGATACAATGAAGCGTCACGTGGAGGACTCATTGGCACACCTTGATATCTCCCAACTGTTCCTGGAGCAACTTCACTGCATTCCTACCGACGAACTCAGATCGGGAAAAGTGTTTGACCACCTGAGAAAACTGCAGGATCAAAAGCTTATTAAACATTGGGGGGTAAGCGTAGAAACCACTGAGGAAGCGCTGATCTGTCTTGACCAGGAAGGGGTAGCATCGCTCCAAATTATTTTTAACCTGTTTCGACAGCACATTGCTGATGAAATCTTTGCCAAAGCGAAAGAAAAAGGTATAGCGCTTATTGTGCGCGTACCACTTGCAAGCGGGCTACTGACGGGCAAGTTCAACGAGCAAACCCGATTTGCGGCCAAAGACCACCGGAACTTTAATGCAAAGGGAGAAGCCTTTAATGCAGGCGAAACGTTTTCGGGGATTGATTTCAATGAAGGGGTGAGGCTTTCCAACGAAATCAAAAGCCTGCTTCCTGATGATCGTATGGCCCAGTGGGCACTCAGGTGGATCCTCGACCATCCTGAAGTAACTACGGTTATCCCTGGTGCATCAAAGGTATCACAGGTGCAAAGCAACGTTGCCGCTTCCGGCTTGCAGTCATTATCGGAGGAAATTCATAACAACTTACGCCGGTTGTACGATCAGCAGATTAAACCCATCATACGCGGACACTACTAATAATTAACCGATTTGTGTTATCAAAAATGGCCGTCCTTTTGAGACGGCCATTTTGTTAAGACACTTAAATACAAGATCGTTAGATAGGGTTAACCTTTAGTTTTTAAGCGTAAGACGGTTATGGAATATTTTGGAAAGATATAGTTTATCTGTTTAGCCGTCAACAAGTTAAGTGGCTTTTTTTTTGGAACATAACCGGTTGGCGAAGCAAATGAGTTCTCTACATTTAACGAATCTGTTTGCAGACTTATTGCTGCACCCGTTCCAGCCGGCGTAACCGGCCCATCAAAATTGATTGCGGTGTTGTAAGCTTCGTCGGAAGCATTTACCACCTTGATTATGAGATCGCCGGTCTCTTTGTCTCGCCCGGCAATACCAAGAATTTTCTTGGGCTCGGTATAGCTCATCAGGAGTTTGCCATCCAGGTAACAGTCTACTTTATCGAACCCAACTTCAAGGGTGATGTCGTACCAGCGCCCGATTTCGATCGGCTTGGGTAACCGTCGTTGGGCAGTAATATCGGTGACAGCCTCGTCATTGACCATTTCAAAAACGCAGTTGGCGTTTACATACGAGCCGATATGTGCCCGCATATGTTGACGGGGTCCCTGTACCGCAAACGGAATGATAAAGGCATTTGTTCCGGAAAGCTTGCGTGCTTTTAGCTTTAGGGTATACGTCTCGAAATTCCTGCCTTTTAAGATCATCAGCCGTTGTGCACCCTGGGCAGTCTGAGCCATCGCACTATCCTGAACTTTCCAGGTTCCGCGAATGGCTTGCCATTCTTCAGGTTTTTTAATGAAATCACTTTTATAAACCAGGGATCCCTTTTCGTAAACTTCGATGTCCTTGTATTCGGTTTGTGTATCCCATGTTGCGAGTCCGACACTTCCCCCGTTCCGGGCTTTTGGCTTTTCCGCTTCAAGCACCTTCAACGTCGTTACCAGGTTTTCGTCAGAACGATGCTCATTCATCATCCTGATGGTATAATACGATATCCTTGCAAAGCTCTTGTCCGCGTCGAAGTTGATGAGGTTCACCGGCCAATGCCGTGTATTTACATTTTCAAACAAGGGAGCATAACTCGACATTTTCACGAGGTCGCCATTGTTCTCCATACCCATGATATAAGCAGCATCATTCAGCGCAGCCAGCATGTTGCCCCGGCCCACGCCGGCATTGGTTGCGTATTCACCAACATATACTTCGTAATCGCCGCGTTTATAACGATCAAAATGATCATAGTTGTTAAATGCCCAATAAGCTGCTTTGTAGGCATGCTCATCGGCAATATCGGTGACTTTTATGCTATCGAGTGTGCGACGATTAAGATCGCCTATTCCCATACTTGAGATAATTTTCATCTCCGGGTATTTCCGTTTAATCGCCTCATGAAAACGGTTGTAGCGACGAGCATAAAAAGGACCATGCTGTTCGTTTCCCACTTCAAGGTACTTCAGAGGAAATGGTTTTGGATGCCCGTTAGCCGCCCGTACTTTACCCCACTTAGAAGTAACCGGGCCCACCGCGTACTCAATTGCGTCTAACACATCATCAATTACGGGTTGAAGGTTTTCATCGGGAATGAAAGTACCGGTTCTGAATTGACAGGAAACTCCTGCATTAAAGACATAAAGCGCGGAGGAGCCGATGTCTTCACAAAACTGCAGGTACTCGTGGTAGCCAAAGCCATCACTGGACCAGTATCCCCAGACACTAAACGTACCGGGCCTTTTTTCAACCGGACCGATAGATGTTTTCCAGTTTGGCGCACTTTCTACATTAATGCCTTCAACATAGCAGCCGCCGGGCCATCTTACAAAGGCCGGCTTCAAATCAGCCAGGTATTGGGCCAGGTCTTTACGCAATCCGTTTGGCCGGTTCTTAAAAGTATTCTTCGGAAAAAGGGAAACAAAATCAAGGCGCAAATGCCCGGTTGATCCAAACGTAAACGCAAATCGCGCTTTACCATCTGTAGCAGTGGGCGTCAGCTTGCAACTGTACTTCTTCCAGCCAGGTCCCAAACTTTTAAAAGTGTACGTGGCTATCCTGGTTCCCGTAGATGAAAGCAGCCCAACGGTAAGCGGACCTTTGTAAGTATCTGCATCAGCATAAAAGGAAAGGTTGTACTCCTCGCCTTTAATTGCATTGATTCCCCAAAACCCATCGTTTACCAGGTTATTTTTTTCAGGATCAAGCGAGCGTATATTTAAAACTAGGGCGTTCGGCGTTGCTTCATTTAAAGGCTTTTCCGTTGAAAGCGCCAGCTCTATACCCGCCTGCGCACCAGTATCGAGGCTCCAATAAGGCCACGGGGTTTTTACCGGCCATGGCATACGCCAGTCGCTTGCTTTTCCGTTGAGGTTATAGTGTGGATGTTTGTTGGGGTTGCCATTGAGGAAACCATTTTCAACCACAGCCCCGGGGGGCACCCTGCTTTCCTCGAAACCGCGATTTTGGATCAGTTCCCCATACAATCCTCCTTCACCGCCATGACTAATTTCTTCGAAGAAAATGCCGTGCAGGTTTGGGTCAACCGTATTCTTTACAGCCGCCGTATTGATCTGCATAACGGCGCGTTGCTGGGCACTGATTGTTTGTAAAGCCCCCACGATTATGCCTGCACTAACCAGGCATAACCATCTCTTGGAATTCATAGCCATTTTCGTAGTTGGGGAAATATTATTTCACGATCCACTCGTGAACACCGGCTGACTGTTTTTCAGGTAACTGAACTTCTATGCGTAGTGCAGTGGTGGTTACCGGCTCAAACTTTACCGTGTTGTATTTATCTTTTGCAATTTCATAATCGGTGCTGTTTTTAACCGGCACCCAGTTCTCCCCTTCCTTATACAATACCTTCCATGAGGCAGGAATGCGACATCCGCCAAACGGACCGTCATCAAACCAATACACGGATGATTCTGAAACCTTCTCGGCTTTTTCAAAATCGTATTGAATCCATTCCTTCGTATTATTCTTCGGCCACCAATGCAGGTACACCGCAGAATTGTCGATGGAGTTCCGGGGCTCGTATTGATCGTTCAGCGCAGTGAACATACGTTGGTTGCGAATAGAAGAAGAAACCTTGCTGCGCGATGCGATTGTTGGTGCTGGCTTAGGTCGCGCAGCCGATTCCATATAAGGTATCCAAACAACCATTTCGCCTGCACCACGGTTATTCCATGAGTAATATGGTATTGCGGTTACCTGTTGTTCGGTTTTCAACAGCCCATCGCTGTTGAGCTGTCGACGGGTGGAATTGCCCTGTGCCGATAATAGCAGTACCCCGTTCAAAAGGTCTTTATTGAAATCTTCTTTGATCTGGGCCTTATCGCTAACAACAATGTTTTGAACGGTTTTGTCGAGGTTATCAGGTCCTTCAAGACAATAAACCAGCGGCCCTTTTTGCAACGCAAAACGTCCCTTATCATCTTCCACCTTATCGTGGGCAAGTACTTTTTCAACCTCCATGGGAAGGTTTACCTCCAACTTGTCGCCCTTGTTCCAGCTTCGGTTGAAAACCGCATAACCTTTTTCCATTTTATACTGAACGGGCTTGCCGTTTAGCGTAATGACGATAGGCTTTTCACTGTTGTCGGCGAAACGATAAAGGTCGCCCGGTACGGCTTCCTGTTTTGCCCATCCCGGGATACGAACGCGCAAGGCAAAGGTTGATTTCTTTTGGGGATCAACTGCAATGAGGACCTTACCGTTCCATGGGTACTCCGTTTCCTGGTTGATTGCAACCTTGCCTGCAGGAAGGTTAATGTCTGCTTTGTTCGACACAAACAGGTTTACATAAAGGTCGTTATTGTTCTGGGCGTATACATACCCTGGTATCGAGGGCATGAAACGGGTTACATTGGAAACACAGCAGGCGCAGGCAAACCATGCACCGCGCTGGTGTTGCCCCATGGAGGCAAGTGGATTGGGGTAAAAGAAATGCGTACCATCCTGCGAGATACCCGAGAGCAGCCCATTGTATAGTACCCGCTCCATAACGTCGATGTATTTGGAATCCCCATGCATCAGGAACATCCTGCTGTTCCAATACACATTCGCGATTGAAGCACAAGTTTCGGCATAGGCCGACATATTGGGCAGTTGGTATGCCGCTCCGAACGCTTCACCCGCGCCGGTAGCACCGATACCACCTGTCAGGTACATCTTCTTTTGAACTACATCTTCCCATATATCATCGATCGCCTTAAGGTATTTTTTGTCGCCGGTTAACGCCGCAACATCCGCCATACCCGTGTACATATAAGCGGCGCGCACAGCATGACCCACGGCTTCGTGCTGGTCGGTAACGGGTTTGTGCGACTGGCTGTATTGTGCGCCTTTAATGTTGCCGTTGCCACGAACGTCGAGAAAGAATTTTGCAAGATCGAGGTATTCCTTTTTTCCTGTCACACGGTACATGCGTGCGAGCCCCATTTCTACCACCTGGTGACCCGGAAAATACTGCGCTTTTCCCGGACCAAAATCTTTCACCAGCAGGTCGGCATTTTTAATCGCGATATTGAGCATGTTCTTTTTACCGGTAGCAATGTAGTGTGCAACCGCAGCTTCGTAAAGGTGCCCTGCATTGTACAATTCGTGGCTGAGGTCGGGATCATTCACCCAGCGTTTTTCATGTATCCACGGATGAAGTTTATCCGGCTTCATTGTACGAAAAGTGTACAGGTAGCCATCCGGTTCCTGTGCATCGCCAATTAAGGTGATGAGGGTATCCAATGACCTTTGAAGACCGGGATTGTCTTTTACCTGTAGTGCGTATGAAGCCCCTTCTATCAGTTTATAAACGTCGGTATCGTCGAACGGAAATTCGGTGATTTTGCCGGGCGGCATTTTCCCGGCTGCTTTTTTAAAGTTGTCGAGCCGGCCCGTTTCCCTGCATTTTTGCAGCACATAGGGAATCGTGATATTGGTGTTCGTCTGGATTTTAGGCTCCCAAAAATGATCGTGCAGGTGAACTTTGGTAAAAGCAACCGGCTGAATGGGGTAGTCTTTATTTTGCGCCTGCAATGCTGGCGATAAAGCGGCAAGTACAATCGTGCCCACAATGGCTTTACATCTTTTCATAAACTATAATTTCTTACTCTAGAATTGGCTAACGCTAAACGTAATTGGTTTTTATGGTGACGGTCATCTGTTCTTTGGGCTTCATCGTTGCTACGTCCGCCCGGCTACCCATTCGGACGGGCTCGGTTCAAACGCAGTTTCTTAGTGCAGCGGGAAATTGCCCCCGAAAATTAGTGCTAAGAATTTGAAAGAATTACAACATTAAAGAATACATAACCGAATTGGTATTTCATCGCAGCCCTATTTACCAGTAATTGGCCAAAACCGTATATTTTCCTGATCTAAACCCGTGTGCCCATTAACCCTATGCGGTACAAGAGTGCGACGCAAGGATGTTCAACAGGAAAGCTTAAGCCTGGTCCAAAAAAAGTTCCGAGATAAGATAATCGTGCGTACTTGTGTTTATGCTGGTGATTCACCTTATTTTCTTGCAACAAAATTCATTCTCATCGTAATTACATAGGTACCTTTTACAGCATCATCGCCAGGTGCGGGCCATAACCGGAAAGTGATAACGGGATTCATATTAAGGTTGATATCGGTTGCTGCTGCCCGAACCCTGTAATAAAATACATACGAGTAAAGACCGCCTGAAACGTTTACCTGGGGATACAAGGGAAAAGTAGGCAAGTTGGGCGGATAACGGAATACAAGCGCCGTATCGGTTTTTTCTTCAGGATAAAACGGGGCATAGGTTCTGAAGTCAGGACGGTCTGCTCTTGGAACAACTTCACCTGCTTTGGGGTTAAAGGGCGTACCATTCTTATCAACATACCTGATTATGACTTTATTTTCGGTAGTGTTCGTTCTAACTATCGTAGTAGTAAAATTGGTTTGGCCGGTAGTTGTTTCTGAAGTCGTTGGAGAAGTTGTTACCGAGGAGGAAATAAGTTCATATGAATTGGCGGGGTTAATAATTCTAATAACACCAGCATTTAATACTTCGCGTTTGCCGGCGATATTAGATACCTCGATGTCAAACTCGTAAGTACCGGTGTCGATAGAATTTGTTGCGGGTGTAACTTCCAACCTACCGCCAATTGGGTTCACGGCAAAGCTGGGGTACATGGCTTTACTGATTTTAGCCGCGACCTGTTCGAGCGTTGTATCCTGCTGGTTGATTTCACCTTTGTAAATAGCTATCTCATATTTCTTTAACAGGATTGAGTCAGCATTTTGTTTTGTATAAAAGTTCCTGGTGCCCAGTAATTTTACATAGATCGGGTTTGTTGAACCGTCTACCAGGAGTGCCGCCGAAGTTGTAACCCTACCCCTTGCTGCGTTTAGTGTTTTAGGGCTGTAGACAATCACTTTGCTCAGGTAGCCCGCATCTGGTTTCTTACAACCAACGGTACCGGCAGCAACCACAAGGGCAAAAGATATAATTTTAAAGATTTTCATTCGTTGACGTTTAAGAACTTAAAAACTGGATGATCAAAATCTTGCAAAAGTGTGTTGGTTGCTTAAGACATGCAAAACCTGGTCGTACGCAGGATCTTTTGATGTAGATGATGGAAGGATTCCTGATGTTTGACACAAGACTTTAACATCAGCTTCGTTTGGCGGGGGAGTAACACCCGGGACATCCAAAGTACCCCTTACGTTTGTATAATATAATCCAAATGCCGGTGTCTGAGTCCAGCTTCTCAAGCCGCCGTCAGCATTGAGTTCCGCTATGGTAAACATCCTTTTTGATATACCACACTTAGTGTTACCCCTGCTTGTTGCTTCTTTTACCTCTGGTTCCATAACGGCATCAGCAAGCGTATACCTTTCATTGAAGAAATATTGCCGGACGGAATCGGCAGTCATGTCCTTGTACAGGCTATCCAGGGAATACACTTTAGACTCATCGGAAAGCCGTAGAATGCTCTGCCTGATGTCCATATACCTTCTGATTGAATAGTCGGTTACAGCAAAGACCGTTTTAGACGACATCAGTTCGTCCTGGAGTTTAAACCGGTCAATCACCAATAAAAAGGTGTCGAATAACTTGTATTGATTAGACTTCAGGTAATCATAAGTGTTCAATGGCGTCTGGGCACTGTGCAAACCTCCGTCGGTTAAATAATCGTTCTTTTTGCAAGAAACTGCGACAAATGCAGCACAGAACAGAAGCAGGAAAATTTTTATATTATGTGTCATGGAGTATACTTTGGAGTTTACATTTTATCTGCCCAGTAAGGCGTTTGTGTCAATAGTGGATTTTGGATGATCAGGGAAGGATCAATGGGCCAGATGTACTTGCCCTGAGCAAATTCCGATGACGTGATACGGGGTGTTGAGCCTGATCCAAACTTGAAAATGTTTTTCTTTTTAGCTAACCTGACAAGATCATAATAACGATGGCCCTCCAAAAACAATTCCCTGCCGCGTTCATCAATGATCGCCTCGAAAAGATCAGCATTGGTAGCAGTAGAAGCGCCAAGGCCGGCAATGTTGCGGATTTCGTCGAGAATTACCCTTGCCCCGCCGGGGTTTCCAAGCGCCTCAAGGGCTTCGGCTCTGAGTAACTTAATATCAGCAAGGCGAAACACCACTATATTGTGCAAAACGACCGGTGAGGTATTGTTTACCGCGGTATACGTAACATTATCATTGAGGTATTTTAACACGACGGGGTCGGTCGTATTCATCAACGCAAAGCCTCTTCTTGCCCGAAGATCGTTGGTTGTATCTGTGTAATAACGGGTCAACAGATTGACGGGATCCAGTGGCATTTGGGTATTACCCGTGTTGCTCAGCAAGTATGGAGACTTTGAGGTGCGTGTGCCAATTCCGGTAGCATAACCTTCATTGGTTTTATTCTGTGAAATCTCGAAGATCCCTTCAATACTCTGCCCCTTGAAGATTGTGGTAAAATTCGAACGGGGAACAAAAGCATACCCTCCTTTTAAAATCACGGAGTCAGTAGCGGGCGCAGCTTTGTCGTAAGCACCACGCCATGCATGAATGTGTGCTAATAATGCGAAGGCAGCGCCACGTGTTGCCCGTACCGCTCTTTCCGCAGCAACGGACGTCCAGGTAAGCATTGGCATTGCGGTTTCAATGTCCTTGATCGCCTGATCAAGTACCTGGTTTGCCGGAGTGCGTGGAAGCGGTTGCCCCAACACAGGATCTGCAACGGTTTCAAGTACAAGGGGCACATCGCCCCAGATCCTTAAAATGTAGAAGTAAGTAAATGCGCGTAAGAAATATGCCTCTCCTAATATTCTTTGCTGGGCTGCCGCAGGATTCGATGAAGTATAGGCACTTAGTGGTATGGTAGGTACAAATTTCAGCACCCGGTTTGCCTGGTCGATAACCCGGTAGAAATTATCCCAGCGACGAACCCTGTACATCATTCTACTGTCGTTGGTTGCGGCGGTAGATGAAACAGATATCTGCAGGTTCATCTGGTTAATGTTTGCATAATCTTGCTGGTTTAAGGGCTGGGTCGCTGAGAACTGGTCGGTAGGCAGATCACCCCACGCATAATGTCCGACACCTTCAGGATAGTTAATGGCCGTTCTTAACAGAGCGTATGCACCGGTTATTGCAGAATTTGCCTCTGCTTCATCCTTCCAGAAATTAGCATCGGTCATAGTGTTTCTTGGCTCTTTATCGAGCAGCTTCTTACAGGAGCTCCCGAAAACCATTGACAAACTCAACAAAAATATGGTCGTATATCTTTTCATATTAGTACTGCTTAAGCTTCTTGTTGATTAGAAATTAATTTCGAGGCCCAATGTCATCTTCCGGGGTAAAGGATAATCGTTCCCGTTTGAATAACCATCAGGAGAAACCGGTTCAGGATCCGGAACCGTGGCGTTTGAATAAACCCAGATATTGTCAATTGAACCGTATAGCCTTACCTGTTTCATTTTAATGCGATTAGAGATCGCTGGCGGCAAAGTATAGCCAAGCATGATATTCTTCAGCCTGAAGAATCCTGCATCCTCAACGTAGAATGATTGCGCAATATGCCATTTATCGACATTGTTCACGAGCAAACCTGGATATTGTGCATCGGTTACACCCGGGAACCAGAATTGGGCACCGCGAAAATCTGATGAAACGGCAGAGGTTGGTCCCCAGCGCACGTATGGGTTGGTGTTACCCGCATCCTGCATCTTATCAGAAACATAGCCGTTCCACAATTTACGGCCGGTAATAAAGTTGCAGAGCACCTGTAAACTGAAGCCTTTGTAGTTCAGGCTATTGATAAATCCACCTGATAACCTGGTGTTCGGATCGCCCATGTAAATCCTGTCAAAATCATTGATCTGGTAGTCGCCATTAATATCGCGACGGGCCGGGTCGCCTGGTGAAAATGAAGGATTGGTGTTTATGGTAATCCTGCGTCCTGTTAATGGATCTACGGGAATGTCACTCATGCTATTATAGATCCCCGGCACGTCCCAAACATAGAACTGGAACGCTGGTTGACCAATAGTAAGCACCCGCCGTAACCACGGCTGTCCAAATCCGAAGTCGCGGTTGTCGTAAGGGAGTTTAACGATGAAGTTCTGGTTGTATGCAAGGTTTAAAGTGGTGGTCCACTTAACTCTTGATTGACGCGCCAGGTTTTGGGTTGTTAACGTTAATTCAACACCCCTGTTGCGAACGTCAACGTAGTTGTTTCTCGCCTGTACAAAGCCTGTTGTCACCTGTACCGGAACGTCAAAAACGAGGTTTTTGTTATCTCTTGAATAGGCATCCGCAGTGATACTGATCCGGTCTTTAAACAAGTTGAGGTCAACACCAATGTTGGTTTGGGGAGCGCTCTCCCACGATATGCCGGGAACCGCAGCGGTAGCACCATAGTCTGGGTAAGCTGATGTAACCCCATTGTAGGTAAGATTTGCACCACCGCCCGCACCGGTTGATGAACCATTGTACCCGGAATTGTTAGTTAAAGCGATATACCGGCCATAGTACGAAATAGGGTCACGTCCGGTAATACCGAAGCTTGCACGAAATTTCAGGAAGTTAACCACCTTAGCTAATGGTTGGAAAAATTTCTCATCAGAAACTACCCAAAGAGCTGAAACTGCCGGAAAGCTTCCCCAACGATCATCAGCACTGAAACGTGATGACGCTTCCCTTCTGAAGCTCAGGTCCAAACCATATTTACCTTTGTAATCATAGTGTACCCGGGAGAAATAGTAAAAACGTCCTCTTTCTTCCATATTGCTGTTACCGCTAAGGTTTGGTCCTGAGGGAACACCTCGCACAACCACAATTGAATTAGCTGCAATATTATTTCCGCGCAGGAAGGTGCTGTTATTTACAGCTTCTTCTGCACCCTGGCCCAGGAGAATACTTGTATTATGATCGTTCTTAATTGTCTTATTATAGGTAACGAAGTTTTCATTTTCCCAACGTCGGCTGTTTGAAACGCTGCTGGTTGCATCATTTCTCAGGTTAGGATTTACTGACCTGTGTTCAAGGTAATCGCGCCGGTTGATATTAAAGTTGTATGACATTGAACTGGTCAGAATAAGGTTGTCGGTAAACTTATAAATCGCGCGGGTATTACCATTTAAAGCGGTAGAGCGGTCGTCGTCATACACCTGGTCGTTGCGACCTGTATAGTTCATCATGTCTTTCTCAGACAATTGCCAGAAAGAGGAAGGGAAACCCCATACATTGAAGGGATACCTTGAAAAACCGGTATTGCCCGGACCATGTTTTGTTTTCTGAAAATTCAGGAAGAGGTCGGTTGTAATTTCAAGCTTATCGGTTGGCTTTGCCGAGATAAACAAGCGGGGCGCTGTTCTCTGGAAATCGTAACCGCGCATAACCCCGTCTTCGTAGTACCGACTGAACGACAACCTGTACCCGAACTTATCAGTGGCTTGCGCAATGCTTGCCTCAACGTTATTGATCATGGCGTTTTTGAGGAACAAGCCCTGCCAGTCGACGTTATTATTGAAAGCAGGATTTAAACTATCGGTAAGTAGCTGGCTAAGATTCTGCATCCCGGCGTAACTACCATATTGTGTAAGGATATCCATCTTTTGCTGTCTTTCGGCTGCCCCAACAATCATAGGTTTCATCCTTGGCTTGGTACTTATGCCTACGTAAGAGCTCACCCTGATCTGCGGAACCCCACCTTTTGGCCTCTTGGTTCTTACGATGATTACCCCGTTACCGGCACGTGAACCATAGATTGCAGAAGCAGATGCGTCTTTTAATATGTCGATGGACTCGATATCATTTGGGTTGATGGATGCGAGCGGGTTCATTGCGGGGCCTGCATTGCGCTGATCACTTACGTCGAATACGATACCGTCGATCACGTAAAGGGGTGCACTAATTGCATTTGGATCGGTAACAGCAGAACTACCCCGGATATTTACGATGTTATTGGCACCCGGCTCTCCGGAGATGTTCAACACGTTAAGTCCGGCGACACGCCCCTGAAGCATCTGGTCAAATGTTGGATAGGGCATGTTTTCTATATCCTTACCTTTTACGGTAGATATGGCTGCACTGGTGGTTCTTCGTTGTACACTCTGGTAGCCAATTACCACCACATCATCCATTGCCTTGTTTGATTCTTCAAGCGAAATATCAATGGCCTTATCGTTACTTACTTTTACTTCCGACGAAGCGTAGCCCACAAACGTAACGACCAAGGTAGCATTGGGTTGAGCGGCTATAGCAAATTTACCCTCTGCATCAGTTGTGGTACTTGCTTTACCATTCTTTACCTGCACGGTAGCGCCTTCAATCGGCCTGCTTTGCTTGTCGAGCACCCGCCCTGTTATTTTGCCCTGGGCAAGCGCGGAAAAGGAAGACAAAATGCTTGCTACAACAATCAGGACTTGTAGCAGGTGTCGTGAAAATAGGTGACCTCTTTTTGTCATTGCATTTAATTTAGAGTTGATGGTGGGGCAAAGTAATCTGCTGTACCAACTGCGTACAGGGTGGTGCTTTGGTAGCTGATAGACACACCAGGAAAGTCGTCCGGCTATCACAAACATTGGACGTATTAAAGCCTCTTTTTACCGGGAATTGTTGGAGCTTGTAAAGCGCAACTATACACCTGTATAATAGGACTTTACCGATTTGTTAACTTTTATAAAATTATTGGGGTTATATCAATCTCTCTTTGCAATATTTAACCGGTTGTGAACAGATTGTATCCATGCAGGTGACGGATTGTCAATTCTCATGGGCGCGTTAGGCACCACCACTTTGATAACACCTAATTCCTGTTCACCTCGCCTTATCCGCCTGAATGGAAAGTCGCAAAAACGTGGCCCCAACTGAATTATATAGACTAATACGCTGAATGGCAGCAGGGTACAACCGCCCAACCTCTATGTATGCCCGGTCTTTGTGAATGGTTAGCTGGGTATTATACAGCGGGTAAGTTGTGGATACATTTTTCAACAATTCCTATTAGCATATCAACAAATTCCCAGGATTGCGACATTTGGTCAGGTGATTGCTATGAAGGAGCCTTCTATTTTTGCTAGACAAACACCGATAAACGGGTACCTTCCACCTGTAAAAAACCTGAACAAGCAAGCACATTTTCTTTCCCGGAAAGCTTTAATGCAGATGTTTAATTTTTTATTAACGAATTTGATCATATGGCATTGATATTGCATTCTCGTGTGCGCCAACCATTTCCCGAATACTCAACCTTTCACCACGCAATTATGCGAAAACTTTACAACCGGCTCGGTATCAGCATTGTGACTTTTATGTGCGCAATCTTGCTGATTACCAGTTCCTCTGTTGCTCAACAAAACACCGCACCATTTTACATTATCCTGGGTGAGTCAAACGCAGGTTGGACACCCATTAACCTGATGTCGCCTCAGCAGGCAGCCGTTTACGCCGGCACTGTGCCCCGCACAACCATTTGGAACCCCGGGCGGGGCGGTTTTAGCGCTAAGCTCGAGCCTATGAATGTAGGAGTGAATACGATGTGCGAAAACTTTGCAGATCCTACACAGTTTGGCCCCGAAGCTTCTTTCTTTAAAGCATTACAGGACCAATTGCCAAGGCAGCGATTCATATATAAGCAGGGACAGGCCAACTCATCCCTCCTGATTGACTGGAAACCCGTTCCGCTATACACGGGAGGAGACGGCACCAGGTTTTCACAATTATCACAATGGCTCCCAATGGCCGTGGCCCAGGCAACACAACAGGGTTATAAACTTGACCTCAGGGGTGTTATCTGGATTGCCGGAGAAAATGACGCCAAGATCGGCCGCCAGGAGCAGGCAAGTGCTTATCTGAAAGGTTTATATGATTTCTTTAATGGTTTCGATGCTTTATGGCAGGGCATCGTTCGTCAATACAACCTTCCCAATACATCATACAAAAAAGTAATTGGTCGCTTATACGCGCCGGGAGAGTCATTTCCCTACCGAAACCTGGTTCGACAAGCACAAATGGATTACTGCGCTGTTCCTGCAAACAATGCTTTGTGGATCGATACCGATCGCTATCCCCTATTTGACTATGCGCACTATGATGCAACAGGGATGATCCAGTATGGATGGGACATCTTTAATGCCCACCGTTTTGAGACTTCTCCGGATTTATCCAACCTTGTATTAAGCCAGGGCACACTAAGCCCTTCTTTCAACCCTTCTATATCAGCGTATACCGCGCAGGTCCCTTCACAAGTTGCGAGTATTTCAGTTTCGCCAACACTGGCTGATCCCACATCATCTGTAGCTGTAAATGGCTTACCTGTCGGAAGCGGCAATTCTTCGGCTCCGATTCAATTGAATCCCGGCTATAATACCATAAATGTAACGGTAACTGCCCAGGATGGTTCCACCAAAAATTACACAATTACTGTCGAAAAAGCGGCGGCACCGATATCTTCCAACAACAACCTTTCGAACCTGCTAACCAGTGCTGGCGCACTTTCGCCCGCGTTTAGTGCAGGTATACTTTCCTACACCATAAATGTTGGAAGTAATGTAAGCGCAATTTCAATTACTCCAACTGCTGAGGACCCTGCTGCAACAATCAGGGTTGAAGGCATGGGAGTTGCAAACGGAGGAACTACAGCGCCAATCGTGCTTAATACTGGCGCCAATACCATTACAACCGTAGTCACCGCGGCCGACCAGTCCATGAAAGGATATACCATTACCGTAAACAAGGCCGCACCAGTATCATCCAACAACAACCTCTCGAACCTGTTCACCAGCGCAGGCGGACTTTCGCCGGCATTTAATGCAGGTACACTTGCCTACACCATAAATGTTGGCAGTGAGGTAGCCACGATTGCTATAACCCCAACAGCTGAGGATCCTTCAGCAACGATCAGGGTTGAAGGCATGGGGGTTGCCAGCGGAGGCACTTCAGCACCAATAGTGCTCAACACCGGTACCAATACCATTACAACCGTGGTAACTGCGTCGGACCAGGCTATGAAAGGTTATACGATTACCGTAATTAAGGCCGCACCAGCATCATCGAACAATAACCTTTCTAATCTGACAACGAGTGCAGGCGGAGTATCTCCGGCGTTTAACGCAGGAATAACCGACTATACCCTTAATGTTGGAAATAATGTTGCGTCAATTTCGGTAACCCCAACGGTGGAAGATCCCGGGGCAACAATCACCATTGATGGCAGCCCCGTGGCAAGCGGAGGAACTTCAGCTCCCATCAACCTAAATACCGGCAATACTACCATCTCGATTGTTATCACCGCTCCCGACCAGTCGTTAAAAGGTTACGCAATCATCGTCAACAGGGCAGCACCGGCATCATCGAACAATAACCTTTCTAATCTCACAACCAGTGCAGGCGGAGTATCTCCGGCGTTTAACGCAGGAATAACCGACTATACCCTTAATGTTGGAAGCAATGTTGGATCCATCTCGGTAACCCCGACCGTTGAAGATCCCGGGGCAACAATCACCGTTGATGGCAGCCCCGTGGCAAGTGGAGGAACTTCAGCTCCCATCAACCTAAATACCGGCAATACCACCATCTCGATTGTAATCACCGCTCCCGACCAGTCGTTAAAAGGTTACGCAATCATCGTCAACAGGGCAGCACCGGCATCATCAAACAATAACCTTTCTAATCTGACAACGAGTGCAGGCGGAGTATCTCCGGCATTTAACGCAGGAATAACCGACTATACCCTCAATGTTGGAAGCAATGTTGGATCCATCTCGGTAACCCCGACCGTTGAAGATCCCGGGGCAACAATCACCGTTGATGGCAGCCCCGTGGCAAGTGGAGGAACTTCAGCTCCAATTAATCTAAATACCGGCAATACCACGATTTCGATTGTTATCACTGCTCCGGACCAGTCGTTAAAAGGTTACGCAATCATCGTTAACAGGGCAGCACCGGCATCATCAAATAATAATCTTTCTAATCTTACAACGAGTGCAGGCGGAGTATCTCCGGCATTTAACGCAGGAATAACCGACTATACCCTCAATGTTGGAAGCAATGTTAGATCCATTTCGGTAACCCCAACCGTGGAAGATCCCGGGGCAACAATTACTGTTGATGGCAACCGGGTAGCAAGCGGAGGAACGTCAGCTCCCATCAACCTAAATACCGGCAATACCACGATTTCGATTGTGGTGACCGCGCCAGACCAGTCTACAAAAGGTTATGCTATCACCGTTAACAAGGCAGCAGTTGTAAATGCCAACAACAACCTTTCAAACCTGGCAGTAAGTGCAGGTAGTCTGTCGCCCGCCTTTAGCAGCGGAACAACTGCTTATAATGTAAGTGTTGGCAGCAGTACTGGTTCTATTACCATTACACCAACCGCGGAAGATCCGGCAGCAATGATAACTGTTGATGGCATTGGGATCGCAAGCGGAGGCACATCAGCCCCCATTACCCTGAGTCCCGGTAATAGAACAATCAATATCGTAGTGACAGCGCAGGATCAATCTGTAAAAACCTATTCCGTTACCGTCAACAAAGCCGCTGTTGTAAGCTCAAACAACAACCTCTCTAACCTGGTGCTTAGTGCAGGTAGTGTATCGCCTTCGTTCAGCAGCGGAACAACAGGTTACAATGTAAGCGTTGGAAGTAGCACCGGTTCTATTACCCTTACACCAACCGCGGAAGATCCGGCAGCGACGATCACCATCGACGGTACTCCTATTGCAAGCGGAGGCACATCAGCCCCCATTACCCTGAATACCGGTAATAGAACAATCAATATCGTAGTGACAGCGCAGGATCAATCTGTAAAAACCTATTCCGTTACCGTTAACAAAGCCGCTGTTGTAAGCTCAAACAACAACCTCTCTAACCTGGTGCTTAGTACAGGTAGTCTTTCGCCAGCTTTCAGCAGCGGAACAACAGGTTATAATGTAAGCGTTGGAAGTACCACTGGTTCCATTACCCTTACACCAACAGCGGAAGACCCGGCAGCAACGATCACCATCGACGGTACTCCTATTGCAAGCGGAGGCACATCAGCCCCCATTACTCTGAATACCGGTAATAGAACAATCAATATTGTGGTGACAGCGCAGGATCAATCTATAAAAACCTATTCCGTTACTGTCAACAAAGCCGCTGTTGTAAGCTCAAACAACAACCTCTCTAACCTGGTGCTTAGTACAGGTAGTCTTTCGCCATCTTTCAGCAGCGGAACAACAAGTTATAATGTAAGCATTGGCAGCAGCACTGGTTCTATTACTCTTACACCAACCGCAGAAGACCCGGCAGCAACGATAACTGTTGATGGCATTGGGGTCGCAAGTGGAGCCACATCAGCCCCCATTACCCTGAATACCGGCAATAGAACAATCAATATCATAGTGACAGCGCAGGATCAATCTGTAAAAACCTATTCCGTTACCGTTAACAAAGCCGCCGTTGTCAGCTCGAACAACAACCTCTCGAACCTGGTGCTTAGTGCAGGTAGTCTGTCGCCCTCGTTCAGCAGCGGAACAACAAGTTATAATGTAAGCGTTAGCAGCAGTACCACTTCTATGACAATCATCCCGACTGCTGAAGATGCAGCCGCAAGAATAACCGTTGATGGTAATCCCGTTGCAAGCGGAGGCACATCAGCCCCCATCAACCTGAATACCGGCAATAACACGATTACCATTGCTGTAACTGCACAGGATCAATCGGTAAAAACCTACACGGTGCGGGTGTCCAGGACGGCTGATCTCAGCAATAATAACAACCTGGTTAACGTGCTCCTTAGTGCGGGAACATTGTCGCCTTCATTCGCCGCGGCACAAACAAGTTATACGGCTGGTGTTGGAAGCAGCGTAGCGTCAATCACCGTTACGCCAACTGCGGAACATCCACGTGCAAAGATCACGGTAAACGGGTCGCTGGTTTCAAGCGGATCGGCATCCGGACCTATTACGCTCAACACCGGTAATAACACGATCAACATTGTAGTTACTGCCGAAGACCTTTCGACGAAGTCTTATACAATTATCGTGAACAAGGCTACGCCACTTTCGTCGAATAACAACCTGTTGAACATTACCTTAAGCCAGGGTGTTCTTTCACCATCGTTTTCGACTTCAGTACTACTCTATACGGCTTCGGTTCCCGCTACTGTATCAACATTAAGTGTAACAGCTTTAACGCAGGATGCTAACGCAAGCATGACCATAAATGCTTTGGGCCTCGTTAGTGGAAATGCATCTGCCCCAATAAACCTGCTGCCGGGCGCCAACGTTATCACCATTATTGTTACAGCACAGGATCTGAGCATCCGTACTTATGTAATTACGGTTATGAGAGCAATCGTGCAAATGGGTGCGACAATCCCTGACATGTATGCGGTTAATCCGGGTGGAAGTGCAAATACCATATACCTCGGTTACGGGCCCTCTACCTTAACACTCACGGCACAGCCAAATGGCGGCCTTGGCGGAAACACCTATAAATGGTCCACAGGTGCAACTACCCAATCAATAGTGGTTAATCCAAGTAAAGAAGGCACATACAACTACACCGTCACGGTAAGAGACAACTTCGGCAACACTGCTACCGCAGTTAAAAGCATAAAGGTCATCGACATTACCTGTGGAAACAACAAGGTTGCAATTTGTAAATTCGCAAACGGCAACTCCGGCGTTAGCAACAGCCTGTGCCTGTCGTCAAATGCCGTAGAAATGCAGCTTGGTAATGGGGCAATGCTCGGCGCCTGTCCCGGCCAGCCAATTGACCGCATAAACATCGGGGCCCAGATCTCAGGATTGCCAACAAGTGTAACAGGCAATGCTGTTCAGGAGTTCAACAACAATAGCGTATCGGTAAGGTCGTACCCCAATCCGAGTACCGGAATGATTACCGTATACCTCGATCAAATGGATGTGAAAACAGCCGAAATCCAGATCGTTGATAAGAATGGAACAATCGTCGCCCGGAAAAAATGGAACGGGTCTAAATCAGGCAACACTTTCGACCTGACTAACCAGGCATCCGGAATGTACCTGGTCAAGGTGATTACCAACCGGGGGGTTGAAGTGAGTAAAATTTCGCTGCAACACTAGCAGGGCAGTTGAATACCGGATCGCTTCTTTAAGGTGTGATTCTTATCTAAATAAAAAAGGGTGTGGCAAACTATAATGGTTTGCTACACCCTTTTTTTTGGCGTAAGTTTTAAGCTCTTTTAAGTGCCTTCAAAACGGTTTTGATACAATTGAAGGATCTTACCTTAGGCTTCTTGCTTTCAGGCCAGGCGATATAACCGCCATCTTTTGTCTTACCGGTAATTCCCGACTGTTGCTCAGGCTTAGGAGTAGCGATAAACCCACCCCTTGGATGATAGCCTGAAATCGTGTGAACGGGTTTCGTTCTCTTATATAATGTGTTCATGTGATAATCTTTTTTGGGTACTGGATAACTATTGTTTAATGCTTGATGCAAGCAGGGTTGTACCAAAACCCATCAGCGCGATAACCGAAAAAGCTACTTGCATACCTGATAGTTGAGAAATGAAGCCGATAACCGGTGGTCCTATCAGAAACCCAAGGAAACTGATGGACGAAACTGCTGCAAGAGCCGCACTGGTTGACATCGTTCCGTTTTTAGCGGCAAGACCATAAACAATGGGCACTACCGACGAAACACCAAATCCAACCAATAGAAAACCAACAGTAGCGGTTACAAATCCAGGCAGTAAGATGGCAATCATCAGACCTCCTGCTATCATAATCCCGCTGGTCTGCAGCATCCGTTTCACATTGAAGCGGGTAACCAGCCAGTCACCAACAAACCTTCCGGTAGCCATTGTACAGGTAAAAGCCACGTAGCCAACAGTAACCAGCGATACCGGCGCGTTTACAACCTTCTCAAAATATACTCCGCTCCAGTCTGCCATTGCACCCTCGCAAAGCATACAGCAGAAAGCGATCAGGCCCAATATAAGGATCTGTTTATCCGGCCGGGTAAACAGGCGGCCACTGCTACCATCCTGCTCATCCGTGGGTAAAGCATATTTAAATGCAACAAACACCATCAATGCGCTGGCTGTAGCAATAATGATAAAGTGAACAAGTGGACTTATTCCGTTAGAAATAAAGAAAGTGCCTGTTACTGCACCGGTAAACCCGGCAAGACTCCATAGTCCATGAAATGAGGCCATTATCGAACGGCCATATAACTTTTCAACTCCTACAGCCTGTGTATTCATAGCGATGTTCATGAGGTTCGCCCATAAGCCAAACAGAAACAAGCCAATCACTAACTGCCAGGTTGCTGTTGAATAACCAAGCAATATCAGGGTTGTGGGATACAGCAGCGCTGCGGTTATAACTACGTTACGGCTGCTGAACCTCGAAATCAGCCATGCCGATAACGGCAGGCTGATCATTTGGCCAACTGGTAAAGCAAATAATACCACTCCCAAACCGGCGTCACTTAAACCCAAACTGTTTTTTACATCCGGTATCCGGCTTGCCCATGTTGAAAAGGTAAGCCCGGCAATAAAGAAAAAAATACTAACCGCGATCCGGTTCACGCGGTAACTAAATGGTAATGCGATGTTCATAATAATACTTTAAAAACCCCTGGTAGCTTCCTTCCAGGTATAAAAATTGCCTGCTACGGAATACATAGCAGGCAATCGTATATTCGTTTAATCCGCTCCGGCTTAGCCGGAACATCCGTTTTCATATGATTTTAAGAGCCGTTATCAAATAATTCTAACCGCTTTCCCGGCTTCAAGAATAACCGGAACTTCCCGTAAATGATCAGAGGATACAAAAACAAGCGAAATATCCTGATCGTTAACAATTGCTTGTACACTATCCACCACCTCGGTGTCTGGAAAAGTGTGTTGAAGGTGAGTTGGTGCCGCCTTGGTGGAATGCACCTTTTTCCAGTGAAACTTTTCAATTTCGTTGTGAACAGAAGTTGCAAAAAACTCCTCTTTCATACTACAGCCAATTACTCCTGCTGTGATGTTAGTAACCATACTCAAAGTTTTAATTCAATAAAAAACCAGCCACAAAGTTATAAAAACTTGTTTAATCGATTAAACATAATCGAAAACTGTGCCAACACATCATTCCAATTATGAAGGACACTGACCTGATCCATGAGCAAACCGGGCTAAAGCATCTACGATCAACATTTTACGGCTGCCTCTTTGGTCGGTTATCAAAGCCCTACATTTGTCAGAAAGTTAACTTGACCTGAAGATTACTGCCAGATGAAGAAGAAAACCTCGTTAAAAGATATCGCTGAGCGCGTAGGAGTTTCTACAGCCCTGGTTTCTTATGTCTTAAACAACCAGAAAGAAGGAAGGATCGGCAAGATAGTTTCCGAGAAGATCAGGAAAGTTGCGCTGGAGTTAAACTATCGTACCAATCATGTTGCCCGAAGTCTTAAAACAAATAAAACCTTTACCATAGGATTGATTGTGGCGGATATTTCAAACGCTTTCTCCGCCAGCCTGACCCGCATTATTGAAGATGCTGCCGAACGCAGCAACTATACGGTGCTTTTTGGAAGTTCAGATGAAAACACCGCCCGTTCTACCAAACTCATCGACATCCTTTTAAACCACCAGGTAGATGGCTTCATCATTTCACCGACGGAGCACTCAGAAGGTGAAATTGTGTATTTGCAGGAAAATGAAGTTCCTTTTGTCATGATCGACAGGTTCTATCCTGATGTTGCCGCAAGCTATGTTGGTATCGACAACCATAAAGCCGCCTTCACCGCAGTTGCCCACCTGTTGGAAAACGGATGGCGCCGGGTTGGCATAATCACCTACGATACTCCGCTCTACCATCTGCAGGAACGTACCAGGGGATACCTGAGCGCACTCAACCAACATGGGATCATCGTAAATCAGGATTGGATAAAGAAAGTTGGGGTTTATACAACTGGAAACGAAGTTCACCTTGCACTCGATCAGCTGCTTCACCTACCCGAACCCGTTGATGCAATAGTGTTTGCATCAAATACCATTTCTACTTTCGGACTTAAATACCTGAACACTTCTCAGGTACGCGTTCCCGATAATGTGGCGATCGTTTCATTCGACGAGTCCGACGCCTCAGAACTTTTCTATGCGCCACTTACACACATCCGGCAGCCACTCAAAGAGATGGGAGAACTTGCAACAAAAATCCTGCTCGATAGCATCGAGAAAAATGGGGGCATACAACAATTCAGGCTCGAAGGCACACTCGTAGTACGAAAATCGTCCATAAGGCAAGACCAATAAAACTCCTCGCAAATGGTGATTGTTCGAGGAAATGGCGCCCTGTTCCATCTAAATATACCGACAAGGATTTTTGGGCAGCATACCCCTAGTACGTCCCGGGGCTTTGGTCGCGGCTATCCGTTGCTACTCCGCCGCAGGCCTACGCACAGCGCCTTCAGCGGGGTATCCACTTCTATCCGCCTGCCTTCAACAGGCTAACTTTTCCGGGCTAAAATCAGCGGTGAAGCAAGTTCCACCCGCCGCTAACCCAACAACGTTTTGTATTAAGGGAAAACGACAATATCAAGAGGAGCGATTAGCTCACTTGTGTACGAGATGCTCACCTTGAAAATTCCTGTAGCAATTCTTTTTCCTTTTTACTTAGGCTGCTCATCCCCTTTGTGTGGATCTTTTCAAGCACCTGGTCCAACTCTTCCTGCTTGTTGCGCTTACGCATGTTATACTTGTCTTCAACCGTGAGTTGCCGGCGTTTACGAAAAAAAAGATTGTCGACCAGGAGGAGCGAAGGTCTTTTTACGATGATATAAAGGAAGACAATCGCGGGAACCGTCAAAATGAGTATCGTTGGGAGATTATTGGACAGTGCCGAAGGATGCAGCAGAATAGCGACCAGCATACCGGCTAGTGCACCTCCCAGGTGAGCGTCGTGGCCGATATTGTTAGACCGGGAGCGGATGCCATAAATGGAAAAAAGGATAAAGGCTAAACCAAAAAGCCACCCCGGCAATGAGATCGGAAGCAAAAACAATCCCATCTTCATACCCGGAAACAGGGCGATAGAACTAAACATAATACCGAAAACAGCCCCGGATGCACCTACGGATCCATAAGAACTGTCGTTTTTATGGATTAACAGGCTGATCAGGTTCCCTCCAACAAGCCCCGCGGTATATAAAATCAATACCTCCCCGGTTCCAAGTGAAGCTTCGAGCGAAAGGCTAAAGAAGTACAAAGCCAGCATATTGAAGATCAGGTGCATCCAACCCACGTGCAAGAAGCCGGAGGTAAAAAGGCGCTTGTAGTCTTTATAAACCGTTACCTGTTCCACCTCGAAACGGTATTTAAAGAAAAATGAAGTATCCTTAAATCCCCGGTAGGAGAAGAAAACGTTGGTTACAATCAGAAGAAATGTCAGCACTCCAGGCGTATTCATTGAAGTAGTCGTTCTTTTTCACCTGAAGTTATCAAAATAATCAGATTGGAATGACAGATTATAAGAGTTAGTAAATATTTAAGCAAAGCTAATGTGGTGTTTACGGAAAACATAGCAGCTTTCCGAACTTGCGTTTGTTTTAAAAGAAAGTACGCATTGCCGCCAAATTGCCGGATTGTACGCAGGACCTTATATGTAAAAGCGTATTCACCCTCGCCTTCCTAATTCAATTAAGTCTCTGTGCCTTTTACGAACCATTGGAGCGGGGTGATCAAAGTTGTTCAAGGTATATCCTGCTCAATAGTCCGCCCAGGATGATGTTGAGGAGGTAGTTCTGGTCATTACCCGGACCATTCGACTTCACGGTCCCATCCATGTTTACGTCTTCTACTGAATACTGGTCCGACAACACGAGGCTTAGCGAACCTCCTAGCTTTGCATTTAGAATCCGGTCCTGGTCATTCTGCGGCCCATTATACTTCACATTGTTGTTGCTGTTTGCGTTTCCGGCGCGCATCGCCCACACCTGTCCTACCTGTACAGTTGATGTATAGTCCTGACTTTGAAATGCTTTTTCAGAACCGATAGTAAAATCAAAAACGCCATTACGCGAGGTAAAGTCAACAGGGGTAGACGAACGAATGCCCAGGTGGTTACGGTGGCGGATTGCAACATAATATATGCCCGGGGAAATACCCTCGAAAGTTATAGCAGCATCGGTGCCATTGATATCAACCAGGGTGCCATCGCGTTTTACAAAAGCGGCTCTTGTAGCAAGCACTGTTGACGGGCTAGAGCCCCCCCTGATTTCTACCAACACCCAGTCTACAATTTCCGGGTGGGCTTCATAAAAAGCTGATGTTACTTTTTCGCGGCCGGCATATTTGAACCAAATTCCATTGTACGGGTGATGTCGGGCTGCTTTGCCGAGGATACCCGACGTATTTAAAATGTTGTTCATTGTGCCGGAAGAAGGGTTATAACTCCCTTGCAGGTAAACCTTACCACTAAACGTAACCCGGTTAGCCGCATTACTGATCTTATATACCGATAGGCGGTTTGTTGGCCATGTTGAAGTGAAAACTTCAGGTATTCCATCCGCGTCAACATCTCCAACAGCGATATTCGACCAAAAGCCCGGGAAAATGATTGCCGGCGAATAGGATTGGTTGTTTATCAAACCTGGCGTTGCAGTATTTCTGAATACAACCATTCTCGAGGTGGTGCTTACCGCCATATCAGGTTTGCTGTCGCCATCAAGATCCCCGAGTGCCAAAGCCCAAACGTCATAAGGCGTATCAAAGTCAACTCCTGGTGCAAACGATTCAGCGGTAATACTTCCCGGTGTTGCCCTATTGTGCGCAATCGCTATTCTGCCGGCCGAGTTGCCGTCCGGCGCCGTGTATGGATCCCTGATAACCGCAAGGTCCAGCTTCCCATCTCCATCAACATCGCCTACTTCAAATGTTTTTACCCCGGTCATATTCAGGTCAACCAGTGGGGCAAAAGAAGAAGCGGTTATTACACCGGGTATAGCTTTATTCCGGAATACGAAAATACGATTGGTATGTGCTATGATGTCGGGCTTGTTGTCGCCATCAACATCAGCTATTCTAACGGTAGCTAAACCCACATCGTTCGGGTTCAATCCTTGCAAGCTTACCCTTGGCGCAAACGAAGTAGTATTGATCACCCCCGGGGTTGCAAGATTGTGAAACACCGATACAAAATACGGGCTTATGGTTACCAGTTCAGGTTTACCGTCACCATCAATATCACCACTGGTTACCGAAATAACATATTGATCAGTACTAAACTCAACCTTCGGAGCAAACGATGTATTGGTTATGCCCTGCGACACCGATGTGTTTCGGAGCACGGAAACCGTAGAGGTTGCATAATTAGGAACTATAATGTCAAGTTTGCCATCACCGTCGACATCAGACAGGAGAACAGTACCCGCATTGATGCTGGTACTTACCGGGAAACTTACGGGTTGCTCAAATGAAGCTGGCCCAATTGATGTGGCCCCGGGGTTGGAGATGTTCCGGAGTACGACGACCTCACCGTTTCCAAGGGAGACCACTTCAGGTTTGCCATCGCCATCAAGGTCACCAATGGCAATCGAGCGTAACGAAGGACTTAGCAGTTCTACACCCGGCTGGTAGAAAGTAGTGGGTATTCCTGTAGCAAACGGATTGATGAAAGTAGTTACGAAGAACTGTGCAGAATAGCCTGTTAGCCCATTAGCCCGGTTTAGGACACTTATTGGTTTGTACGTGGCGCCTGCAGGCACCGTTACCGTCAGGCTTGTAGGCGATGCACTGGTAACGGTAGCCTGCACTGCACCGAAGTATACCACGTTTGCTGAAGGCAGGTTATTAAAATGCTGTCCGGTTATGGTCACGGTAGTTCCAACCGGGGCGGCGCCGGGTGAAAACGACAGGATAATAGGCGGTTCTGCTGTTGTCCGGTGTGAGATTTCTACCTCTTTACCAGCCGCTGCACTGTTGGTGGTGCCGTCGTTTACAACAAAAGTAACGGTGCGGCTCTGGTGGCCGGGACTAGTCGAATTGTTGTTATAGGCTACCGAACGTAGTGCTGCCTGCCACTGGGCAAGTGTTGCTGTAGCTTGTTCAGACACCAGGTTGAGTACCCCTGTTGCAGGATTGTAACTACCCGAAATATTACCGGTTTGCGCAGAGGGTGTAAATAAAAGGAAATCTTCCCCGGCAACAAAGTTGTTGCTGATGCTGACAGCAGCTGTCGAAAGTGCTTCGTTGTCGAGGTCTGACACTACAAGTGCATTGTCGACAATCACTGCAGTTGCCGGCGAGCCGGGAACGAAATTGGTTTGCCCCGTTGAAGTGGTAAGTACCGGATCGTCGTTTACAGAAGTTATCGCAACCACTACCTGCGGACCAAAAATAGAAGCTCCCCTTGCTATAAAGCCATTTACCGAAACCATCCAGTGTGCGTTGGCAGGCTTATCCGAGGTTACTCCAAATGAGAGACTTCGCAAGGCACTTTGCCACTCTGCCAGGGTTGCAGTATTTCCCGCAGAAGCCAATTTCAGAAAAGGCGTTTCATCAGTTCCGATGATATTTCCCATTGTGGCCCCATCATTTACGAAGCGGAGTTCCTGGTCAAATACGGGGGTACCCGAAAAAAGTGGCGAAGCATGAACAGTTAAAAAAGTTATTGCGTCATCGCCATCGGGATCACTAACGGTTAATGTCGGAAATACCGAGATAAATTGTGTTGGTGCATTGTTGCCTTCAATAATAGAAAGGTTGCCAGCGGAACCGGCTAACACAGGAGCAGCATTATAATTGGGAACTGTTATTTCTTTTGTTGCGATATTACTGTTGGTTGTTCCATCATTAACAACGAAACTTAAGGTGCGGTTTTGCGTGTTGGGCTCTACACTGAAATTCTGGTAAAATACTGACCGTAACACATTTTGCCATTGCCCGAGCGTTGCCGTTGCCCCGGGAGATTGCAAACTAAGCATACCCGTCGCAACATTGTAAGTGCCTACGATATTGCCATGAAGGACAGCACTGTTGTTTACAAAATTGAGCCTGTCCTGTCCTGACACGAAATTCGTGGTGAAGCTTACCTGTGCAGATGATAGGGTAAGATTATCTGCATCCAAAACCAGGAGTGATGTATCGATTGCAGGGGAGCGTTTGGTATCGGTAACACCTGGCGAAGTGATGATTTCGGGGGAAACACCGCTGGTGGTACCCGGCGTCGTACTTAACATTTTCCACTTATTAGCAGCTACCGCATAAGTATGGTTTTGGCGAATGGATATCGATTCACTTTTCCAAACACCAGCCAGGTCACCAGCAGCGGCAACAGGCTTCCGGTGCTCCTTAAACCTCTCCGACCCGCGCTGTGCTTTCAGGTTAACAAGAAAAATAAAGGAGATACAAAGAACAAGTAAAATTTTGCGTTTCATACAAGAGATATTTTCAGAGCGGACGAAGGTCTTTGTGATTTAGGGGTTGGTTTGGCGTGAGTAAATCTACTTACCGGAGTTCCGGCATTTTAATAATGGCTATCGCGGGTTGACCCTCATATTATTTTTGACGTTCCTTCTGGCTGAGAAGCTTGGTGTCATTATTCGGGTTTAAGACGTCATATTGATCCATTTGAAAAACTATCCTCTTTAGTAAATGATCAAAGGTTCGTTTTAACGAGACCTGGCGAAGTTGCCCATGCGAAAACCTAAACGGGCCTGCTTCTCACAAGTTTCAATACCTGCCAATGCACAAGCCCGTTCCTTCTACTTTTTGAGCCTATAAGCCATGCCAATAAGATGTTTCATTACTTAAAGCAGCGCATGCACAGGGCAATTATCAGGTGATTTCTTCTTCTCTGGGGAGAGTTTCTAGTTTTTCCGAAGATATTTGGATGGCACAGTAAAGCAGTCAATCTTTCCTTGAAGCTAATAAAATTCACGTAATGATTCCAAACTTTTCTTCGGGCGGTTTGACAGGTAGTGTTTGGTATTTACTTTACGAAAAGAGATCGCCGATTTATAAAGTGCAGCTTGGCAATTGACGCCTGTTTGTGCCCCGCCAAGTTCGAATGTACTTGAAGGCAGTTGAAATTAAAACAGCTGACCAGGAAGTCCCCTTCACTTCACTTTTTGGAAAAGGTATTCGTTCCGCTTAATCCAATTTTGCGCTCCGTCAAAACGAACCCATTTTGATTTTGAAAAATCAGCGCTGCTGATTAAGTATATGTGGCGGATTGTTGCTTTGTTATTTTCATTGCCATCTCTGCCCTCAATTTGGGTCATCACCTCCAGGCGACCATCCCGGAGCTTCTTTTTCGATGTTACGTCCTCGTCCGCAAATCGTTTTCCCTCCTTCGAAAGCAGGAGGGTATCTATTGAATTTGCCTGGGGTTCATACGGGTAAATATTATAAAATAGAAAGGTATTACTCCTGTCGCCTTTAAGCACTTTTAAGTTGGCCTCCATGCTAAATGGCTTGTTTGTGCTATAGCCAAGGTAAGTAAGTGTACCCTTCCAGTCTCCAATCAACTTCGTCAAATCTTTTGGGGAGACCCTCGGTTCAATCTGTGCAATCACATCTAAACAAGAAAGCAGGCCCACTATCAAGAAGGTAAGTGATTTCATTTTCCAGGTTTTATGGTTTACTTATCAAAAGGTAAAATCGTAAAGTTGAGTTTGCAGTAGCATCTCCTTACTTACAAACAAATCAAAGTCTTACTCAATAGACTAAAAGGCTCTGACCACTTTCAACCATTGCTATCTGCCATATACAATAAAACACAGAGGCTTGTTTGCCTAAGTCGGGTATTTCTGCGGGTCCCTGGCAAGGTCGACAATCGGTTTGATTCACTATAGTGTTAAGAACGCAGAAATTCAAATTCTTAAAGGCCACGATAATCATTTAAATATCGACTTGCTTAATAATGGGCGTGGCCGGACTTTAGATCAAACCGTGAGTAGAATGCTGTTCAAAAATAGATCACGATCAAAAATTACGGTTGGGATAAATTGTTACTAACGCGTCCTAATCGGTATACAGATGATGGGACGGGTTTCAAGGCTTGAAGAGGCGAAATAAAATAATTACCATCTAATGGCGTTGATCCTGTAATGATCCGTTCAACTTTCGAAGTTGAGATCCGGAACAAATGAGATCAATAGTAATCCGTGTTGGTTAATCTTACGAATAGCATAGGTGGCCATGCCAGCGAACCTTACAACCACCCGATCCCCGAACACCGGGGTTAGGTTGTGTCTTCAAACCTTAAACTGCACCGTTGCAGGTATGATTTTTAGATTGTCTAGGGTATGCGTTTTGGATATGCCTGTATAAACCTCAGCCTTGCCGCGGACAAGGTAAAAGTGAACCGTTCTACGATTAAGCGGATTTTTCTGGAGAAAGGAATAGCCTATACTTCAACACTCGCCCTCGCTAACATAACCGACTTTGAAAAGGTTATCGATTGGAACACCAGAAATAAAATACTGATGTACCGGATGAGTTCCGACATGATCCCCTGGATGAGTGAATATGAGATAGAAGAACTACCCGATTACGAAACGATCAGGAAAATACTTGCCCGCTGTGGAGAAAAGGTGGCTAAAACCGGCCAGCGTTTGACATACCACCCCGGTCCATTCAATATACTTGCTGCCAACTCAGACCAGGTCGTGACCAATACCACAAAAGAGCTCCGGCAACATGCAGAAATAATGGACCTCCTTGATCTTCCCAGGACCCCGTTTGCAAAAATCAATATTCATGTCGGTGGCGCCTATGGAGATAAAATTTCGGCACTTGCCCGGTTTGCAGAAAATTTTACAAAACTGCCGGACAATGTAAGATCAAGGCTCACCGTTGAAAACGACGACAAAGCAAACATGTTTAGTGTACAGGATTTATTATGGTTGCACAACCAGGTAAACATCCCTGTCGTGTTCGACTACTTTCACCACGGTTTTTGCACCGGCGGACTAACAGAAGAAGAAGCATTCAGGGCAGCAATAAAAACATGGCCGGCGGATATTACCCCGGTGGTGCACTTTTCAAGTCCTAAGAAAAAATATGAAGACCCTGCTGCTCTTGCAACCGCGCATGCCGACTACCTCTACAGCCATGTAAACCGTTACAACCACGAGGTAGACGTTATGTTCGAAGCAAAATCGAAGGAGGCTGCAGTGATCAGGTACCTAAAAGAATACCGGGTTAAGGGATATAAATAGTTATTGGATCATTTGAGTAGACCTGCTTTAGATTATTTGAATTATTGATTGTTATGGAAAAGAAAAAGCTCTTTTTGTTCGATATAATGCCGCTGTTATACCGGGCGCACTTCGCCACCATGGGTAAGCGCTTTGCTACAACCACCGGAATAGATACACGCACAACCCTGGTATTTTTTAATTATATATTCCAGGTATTAACCGAAGAAAGACCAGATGCAGTTGCTGCTGCACTCGACTCCAGGCCTGTTCAGAGAGAAGGTGTTTCATCAATTTACAAGGCCAATCGCGAGAAAATGCCCGGTGAGATTTATGGCGCATTTCCATACGCATTACAATTGCTGGATTCACTGAACATTCCCATACTGAAAGAAGAAGGACATGAGGCTGACGACATCATTGCGTCTATGGCAAAAACGGGAAAGAATCTTGGCTACCAGGTCTTCATTGTAAGCCCGGATAAAGATTTTGCACAGCTTGTTAACGAGGAGGTATTTCTTTTCAGGCCAGCTTATAAAGGAGCTACAATGGAAACACTTGATATAGCAGGTGTAACCAATAAATACGGGGTGCCGCCGGCACAAATTGCAGACTACCTTGCTTTAAGGGGCGACAGCGTAGATAATATCATCGGTGTAAAAGGTATTGGCGACAAAACAGCCGCAACTCTGTTAGCCGAATACCACTCGATAGAACAACTGCTGGAAAATGCGCATAAGATAAAACCTGAAAAAATCAGGGAAGCAATTGTAGCTTATAAAGACGAATTGATCGAAAACAAGCGGCTTGCTATTCTGACCGGGGATCTTGAGGTGGAAATCGACCCGGAAACAATAAAAGCGCAAAAACCAGATACGGAAAAACTGTTGCCATTACTTGACGAATTACAATTTTACAAGATTAAGGAGCGGCTGGAGAAACTGGAATTTATTACCAGTAACCACCCTCCTGAAGTCAAAGCTGACGAGACATCCTTTGACGTTGTGCTGCTTTCCTTAGAGCGCCTTTTGCAAGAGCTGGTTGCGGACCGAACCATCGCTCTCGCCTATTCCTCAGAAAGTCCCGCACAAATACTCGTACTCCAGGAAGGATTGGACCAGGTTTTCAATGTCTCGCTAAAAGATGACGATGGCTGGAAAACGTTAATCCGTTTTGTGGATGATGTCGCCTCCGACAAATTGGGCTGGTTTATGAAGCCCCTGTTGAAAAAAATAAACCAGTTAGGCATACGACTAAAAACCCGGTGGATCGACCTGTCACTCGCTGCCTACCTGCTCGAACCGGATGCAAAAATCGAATGGGTTTATATTAGAGACAAATACCAGTTGACCCAACCAGGTCTACCTGCTGCGTATTCCCAGTATCACTACCTGCCGTCGTTATTTGCGGCGGAACAAATGATCCTCGACAAGATCCGGTCAATGGATCTCTCGCGATTATTTTTCGAAATTGAGTTGCCACTACAATCGGTATTGGCGGCGATGGAGGTGCATGGTATTAACCTCGATGTAAAGGCGCTATCAGAGATCGACAAGCTACTGACAACACAACTTAGTGCACTGGAAAAACAGCTTTATGAAATGGCCGGTACAAAGTTTAATATTGGCTCCCCTTCAAAAACGGCCGAAGTACTTCAACAGGTTTGTAATATCACAGAATTAAAGAAAACAAAAACAGGCCAGATTTCAACAGCTGAACCATTTCTTGCAGAGCTCGCACCGAAATACCCTTTTATTGCAGATCTTCTGAACTACCGGAAACTTAATAAGATTATCACCACTTACGTGCATGCATTACCAAAATACGTTGATCGCAGCACAGGTAAAATGCATCCCAACTTTCAGCAACTTGTTGCAGGAACCGGCCGATTGAGCTGTAGTGAACCCAACCTTCAAAACTTACCCATCAGGAGCGAGGCAGGCCGCGAGGTAAGAAAAGCAATCATCCCTTCAGGACCGGGGTACAGCATACTTAGCATCGACTATAACCAGGTAGAACTTCGGTTGCTGGCTGCGCTCAGTAACGATGAGGTTATGATAAGTGCTTTCCGACACGGTAAAGACATACACACCACCACGGCAAGTAAAGTGTTTCATGTTGAGGAAAGTGCAGTAACGAAAGACATGCGCAGCAAAGCGAAGGGTGTAAACTTCGGAATTGCGTATGGTATTACTCCCTGGGGACTTGCAAAAAGTATTAAGGTTTCGCAGAAAGAAGCAGGTGAAATCATTGACGCATACTTCCAGGAGTTCTCCTCAGTGAAGACGTACCTTGAGCGGTCAGTAATCGAAAGCCGCGAACGCGGGTTTTCACAAACAGCCTATGGCAGGATCAGGTATATCGAAGGAATAGACTCGCGTAACGGCACCACTCGCAAAATAGCTGAGCGCATAGCCGTGAACGCACCACTGCAGGGTCTTGCTGCAGATATTATTAAGGAAGCAATGGTTGCAATACAAGGATTAATTACTGAGCGAGGGCTAAAGTCTCAGATGATCTTACAGGTTCATGACGAACTTGTGTTTGATGCCGCGGACGATGAACTTGAGTTTTTGATTCCCGAATTAATCGACATAATGGAGAACAAGGCTGGCTTTGAGGTTCCATTAAAAGTGCAGGTTACCGTTGGTAAAAACTGGCTCGATCAGTCACCATATCAGCAAAGAACCCATTGTTAATGCTCGACGTGTTGCAATCAGAAACCTTCTACCATTTGCTTCAGCGATATGGCATTGTTAAATGCGTCGCCCATCGTATTGTTGAAGTACGCATAAACATCTTTTCCATCGTTTAGCAAGTTTGTAATATGCCTTGATTGCTGGTGCAAAAAATCATCGCTATAGCTGTCGCGGTAATTACCTGTTGGACCATGAAAACGATAATAAGCAAAAGGTGCATCTTTATTTGGTGTGAGCCATTTCGACTTTGGCATATCGTGTAATACCAGGGATGCACCACAATCATCCAACATGCTATTTGTCTCACTATTGTACCAGCTTTCACTTCTGAATTCTACTGCCTTCCGCCATTGGTTCTTGTTGTCCTTTCCTGTGATCAACATTAAAAGTTTCTTTATTTCAGCAAAGTATTCGAAAGTTATACTTGCCGGAAACTGTATGAGCAAACAAGTGTTGTTGCTATCCGGCTGATCCAATACTTCAAAAAAGGCTTCCAGGTGTTCCGCTGAGTAACTGAGCTTTTTAGCATGGGTAATATCCCGCCAAAGTTTAAAGGTAAATTGAAAAGCATCCGGCACCTCGGCGATCCACCGCTGTAGCGTAGCTTTTCTTGGTAGCTTATAAAACGTGCTGTTAATTTCGAGGGTATCAAAGAAAGAAGCATAATAGGTAAGCCTGCTTGATTGCTGGTATTCTGGAGGAAACAATTGCTTTGGTGTTGGAACCACAACTCCGCTGGTGCCCACACGAAATTTCGGGTGATCCTTGTTCATCTATTGTTTTCGTAAAGCTACTGCTTTCCCTTATCAGCATGCAACACGAAGTGCAGGGTACGAAAGAAATGTGCCTATTCGCTTATTTCCACTATGAGGATTCTTGACCTATTGCGCAAGTAAGACGTTATAGTTAAAGCAAACTTTTTACGGCTGGTTGCAGGTACTGTTCTATCTCTGTAACAGGAATAAACAAGTTTATTTCACCAAGGGCATATGGGCCAATTTCGTATGGCACATAGTTAAAAACAAGACCTTTAGATGTAAGGTAAAAGTTTTGGTTTGGCTTGATTGTTTTTTCTAATAAGCCGCCCTGAACCAGCGACTCTCCAGCCTTAAGGTGATAACGTTGCCGGAAACTTTTTTCCAACAGACTACTCAATGCCTTCATGCCCTGAGTATTGATGACGTCCGCCAACAGGAGTTGTTTATTATTTACAAGGTCGATACAAATATAACTGGTGCCATAATTGCCATGTACACCGCCTGCATAGGAATAACTGCTTGAAGCAAGTGTGAGGATCCCCGGACCTGCATGCGCCACCATTATTGTTTTGCTCTCATCCACCATATAATTTGTTGGCAGCTCTTTTATCTCGGCATCTTTTACATTTTGGTTGTCTTTAAGGTATGCGGCGAAAAAAGCTCTTTTACTACTTAAGAACAAACCACCAATCTCTTCATTTCCGTTATTTTTTATGTCGAATGCCTTCCTGATCATCTTCTTCAGATAAAGATCACTGGCTGTCTCGCCACCCGGCCAAACTGCAGCAGCAAAGTAGGTGGCAGCTGGTCTATCCGCAAGCGTAAGCTTAGGACGAAGCGGAACAACACCGGCGGTATAAATATAATCGAACCGCACTGGGGCAGTTGCCTCTTCCGCAATAAATGTTAGTGGTTTTGCATTCTCCTTTTTCTTCCAATCACCCGTCAATTGTTTGCCGGAAAACGACAATACAAACTCCTCGTTATTTTCAGGTTCACCAAAACCGATAAGCTTTAATTTACCTTTGGTCGAGCTATCATCGCCCGAGATATTAATTGGCCGTTGCTGCTGGTCGTAATAGTAATACCCATTGTATGTGTGACCAGATTTATGCAGGTGCATGGTTACGGGATAACGATCGATTTTTCCAGTAAACATTTTATACCAACTAAGGGTACCTGCCTGTGTTTGTTCCCGTTTATAATCGCCGGCAAGGCTTGCTCCACCACCGCAAAACCACATCAGCTTAAGCCGGTCGTCGAAGTTGCTGGTGAATACTTTTGCAATTTCTTTTTCTACACTAATCGTCATGGTTGCCTGCAGCTCCGGTTTAACTTTACCGAGGTCAACCTCAAGGTGTCCGTTGTTGTAAACCCCGTTTCCGTTAAACGTACAACCCTGCTTCGCCCCACCATATGTTATTGCAACATTATAACCATTATCGGGATTACGCTTAATTGTAAGCCTTTGCCAGTACCCATCCCCTGTTCTGGAAATATACGAACCGGGATATAGTTGCTGAGCTGCTGATCGGTTTGCTGTTGTTCCGGTTGGCTCACTTGCATGTTGAACACCTGTACTACCAGAGGTGCCGTTACCTGCAAGTGACTGCGCGGAGATCGCTGTGTTGGTCAGCGTTAACAACGCAATGAGCCAGAGAAAAAACAAATTTTTCATTGTACTATCTTTTTAAGGCATCATGATTTCGGAGGGCTAGTATAACAATCTTCCAAAATCATAAAGCCAGTATTGTTGCTGAACCAGTTTTCAATGGGTAATAATTATTCAGATCACTTTTGCCCCTGTGGCATAATCCAGAATGCTGCAATAAACAAACGGTGTATGTTCCGGAGCCACTCCAGCCACGGGATTGCCGATGTTCATAGGGCCAGACAAATTTGCAATAGATACCACTGCTTTCCAATCACATAAAGTAGTGATTATGTTACCGGCAAACAGGCCGTAACGTCGTTTAAGCGGTGACTTGCTCCTCTGTCTCCAACCCTGACAGGAGACCCCGATCGAGGCTCAATAACAATAATTCGTACCGGCAAACGTTTATCATAGTTGCGGCGGTTTGGGATGCTAAATGGTTGTTTACCAGGAAACATGGTAAACAAGAATAGCACACGGGGCACTAACGAAAATCAACAAACAACTATGCTTAACACATGGTTATGATCAGAGGCTTTTTATTCATTCTTTGCTTTTCAACCGTTGCTGAATTATGTGGCCAACTTCGTTTGAGCAAAAATTTAGCAACAAACAGGATCGATTATAACTGGAGATATCCAGGCTTTGTAAAACGCTTCAGCAGCTTCATTGCCGCACCACAAGTACCAGCCTTAGCTAGTGTTCAATTGCCAGAGTGGAAGGAAGAACCCGAACTTGCATTCTCAATCTTCCCTGTACTTTCCGATTACCGCTATTCACTAAGCAAATCCGGCAATGGCTTCTATATCGAGCCTCAGGTAGGCTATGAACTTTATGGGGCTGACCCGGATTGTGAATACACCGGCCTGGTATTGGCTGGCGGAGCAGGTTATGTGTTTCCGGCGGCACGAAAAGGCCAGATTGACCTGGGAATACTATTCGAGACACCGGTGCAGGCAGCTGCAACCACGAAATTTCTATCATTGCGACTTACCCAACATTTTGTGTTCCGCTCCAGGCAGTAGTGTCACGAACATATTTTCTCCCCTCGCGTTTCATCCCTGTATCAGGTTAATCTATGCGCACAGTGCACGACAGTCCGGCCCGTTGGTGCGTTGAATTACATTCGAAATATTTCCTGCAGGCAATCATTTTGTTCGGGTAAGAAATTTTACCCCGCATAAGAAAATACAATTGCTATCCTTACATTTGCAGCATCAATTAGGGGTGCCTTAACAGGCTGAGAATATACCCGATGAAAGAGAACCAGCTTTGGCAATCTGCTTTCATGCACCTGATCCGGGTAATGCCGGCGGAGGGAAAAAAACAAGTATGAATATACAGGCATGGCTGCAATTACTTGCAGAACAAATTAAAGAGACAAACTGGCTGCAATGGCTTGCGCTGATACTTGGCGTGGCTGAAGTACTGCTGGCACGCGCCAATAAAATTTCGTTATACCCTACAGGTATTGCAGCATCAGCAATATCGGTTTACCTGCTCTGGCAGGTTGGCTTGTACGGCGAATGCCTTCTTAGCTGCTACTATATCGTTATGAGCATTTATGGCTGGTGGTATTGGTTGAAAAAGAAAGATGTTCCTCCGGTAGAAATCAGTTATTCAGGTCGGAAAGACTGGATCACCATCACCGGCATTGTTGTGATTGGGTATGTATTGTTGTACGTTGTGCTCAAAAATTTCACCCCGTCTACCGTACCACACTGGGACGCGTTTATAACATCAACAGCCTGGGCTGGCATGTGGCTCCTTGCCAAGCGCAAAATTGAAAATTGGGTATTGCTAAACATTTCAAACGCATTTGCTATTCCCATCCTGTTTCACAAAGGGCTTCCGCTTTATGCCTTGCTGACCCTTGTTCTTTTCATTGTTGCTGTACAAGGTTTTTTCTCCTGGCGGAAAAAGATCAAAACACAATTCCATGTTCCAAATCCCCGGCTTGTCTCCTGAGTTGATGACCATCCTGCGCGCAGAAATACCTGTTGCAGAGGCGCAGGGTTGTTTAACAAGCCTGCAACTACAGCTGATTTATGATCACAAATGGTTTCACCTGTTTGTGCCAGAACAGTATGGCGGGCTTGAACTTGCCCTGCCTGAAGTGGTACGGCTTGAAGAAAATCTTGCCTATGTTGATGGCAGCCTGGCATGGGTAGTAACCCTTTGTGCGGGGGCTGCGATGTTTGTCGGCTATCTTGGTGATGAACTTGCCAGCGAAATATTCAGTGACCCACATGCATGTCTTGCCGGTAGCGGACAATCGAACGGCTTTGCAAAAAGTAAAGATGGATTGTATGAAGTAACGGGCTCATGGCCATACGCGAGTGGAGCACCGCATGCAACACATTTTACGGGCAATTGTCTTATTGACGAAACCGGCGAAATACAATCCTTTATTTTCAAAAAAGAAGAAATTACAACCGAAACAAACTGGCAATACATGGGGCTAAACGCAACAGCAGGTTATTCGTATTCGGTAAAGAATAGGCTTGTTCCCTTTAACCGCGCATTCATCATTGCGCCGGCACATGCAAAACTACCTCAACCGGTTTACCGCTACCCGTTTCTGCAGCTGGCTGAAACAACGATAGCCGCAAATATCTCCGGCATGTGCATGAGCTTTTTCGACCTGGCCGCAGCGCAACTCGCCAAAAAGCAAGTCACAAACACCCGGTCGGAACGCGTAAAACAAAAAGGGCTACAATTGATCAGTTCGGGATCAGAAAGTATACAGCTTTTACGTCGGCGATTTTATGATGCGCTCGACGCTTCATGGTCGTCGCATATTGCGGACGGAAGCAGCCAACAACAATTAACGGCTGTTAGCCAGGCAAGCGTACTTCTTGCGCAAGTATCCAGGAATCTCGTCAACAAATTATATCCGTATTGCGGGCTTGATGCGGCAAGAACGGATACCCCGCTTAACCAGGTATGGCGAAACATTAATACGGCAAGCCAGCACACATTATTGTTGCAGGTGTCTTAGGGTGCAATCACCAGGATATGCGTTGTTACCCGTGCTGGTCTGCAAAACATATTCAGGTAAATGATGCTAGCGTTAAAGAGGTTCGGTTAAAGAATTTATTCAGCTGCATAACAAACCGTAGCCCTCAGCACTATTTATAACAAATTAACGAATGTATATCTGCCGAACCGAAAAGACGTATTTTTTTTGTGACGGGCAGTTGTTTTTCATAGCAGCATCGTTGCCCGCCCGGATGAACTCCGTTCGGACGGGTGTCACTCACTTGTACCTTCGATACCACTGGCAGCGAAATACCGGCAAATAAGCAATTTCATTTTATACATAATTCAACCCAATAATTACATGCTATAAAATGATTGTCCAGCTGAAACGTGAAATGTTTGCTCCATAAAAAATTTTAGCCCTTATCTTTTCAATGCTACTATTGCGTGAACTATCTACTATTTATTATACAACATTGCTGGTTTTTTCGTAAATGCAAACAGGCCGCAGATTACTGCGACCCGTTGCTTCCCCGTTTTTTTTGAACCCTTATATACGCTTTGATTGAGATTTAAGCATGCATTTTTTCTTACCCTTTTTTGATTTTAGCTGCATAGCGTTGCTACCGTACAAGTGCGACGCCCGTCCGACTGCGCAGCGGGCAGGCAACGATGCTGATAGCAACACTATCGCCGGGTCCAAAAAAATGTTTGCAATAAAAACTGCTGCCTTGTAATCATATCCAGTTACTGCGAACCAGCTTTATTTGAGTTTACCGTCCAAAGCTTTCTGACGGTTAAGTGCTTCTCTATACTTTGTCATAACCCTGTTTAAAGTAAAATCGCGGTATGATGCATCGTTTTTGTATTTACTCCAGAATACGTTTTTGTTCATATCTGTACCGTTTGCTATAGCCGTTTTTTCTGCCAGTTCAAAGGCATTGATCAAATCCTGTTTAGTCATTTCCGTATAAGTGATATTAGGATTGCCTGCGGGTGCCGCAACAGCTACTTCGCGGGTTTCCTGCTTTTCAGTTGCCGCAAATGTTGCGGGGTTAGGGTATGCAGGTGTTTCAGCAGTTACAATAGCAGAAGATTTGAACCCGGGAAGAAGTTTTGCCAGTTGGTTGTTGATACCACTGAGTTCATTCCTTAAAAAGCTGATCTCCGTGTTTTGCTCATCAATCAGCTTCTGGTTGTCGTTTACATTTAATCCTACCGCAACGTTAACCATGCTAAACTGAAAGCCCTGTGTTGCTGTTGACCATGCAATGCCTACAATGTTCTTAACGTCTTTTGCTTGCAGTTTAGCCGGGGCAACAGCAATACCGGCACCCGAATTTGCACCATTGGCTATGATATAATCACCGAGGTTTACCCTGCCAAATACCTTAACCGGCACCTGGCCCATAAATGCAATCTTTTCAAAATCTTCCACCCTTCCATTTTGGGGCACATTACCCAGCACAATAGGCTTATGCGAGACTACCATCACTTTTTCAGCGCCATCTGTGTTTTTGCTTACTTTACCCCCTTTCACACCCACAATGTCGCCGGGAGAAATGCGCTCACCTGTCCGCTCTCTCATCAGGTACTCCGCGTAGTCGCCCGCTGAAGACTGGTACGAAACGCCAACAGCCGCTTCTTTTCTTTCAATAAACTGCGCTAAGTTGACCGAGGCAAAAGCAACGTCGGCAATTACAACCAATTCCTGCGCTGTTGCAAGGGCAACGTTTACAGCACCACCTGCAATCAGGGATGCGATCGGGGGACATGCTACCACGCCTAATCCCGCACAAGCATTTGCAGAAGCAGCTGCGGCAATTTCATCGGTAATGGCTGCCGCCAAATCGTTGGTTGCGAAAAGCAAGTCTATTGAGGAAGAGGTGACGTCGTAAACCCGGCTTGCCAGTTCGCTCTTATAATCATCATCATCGTGCAACTCGTCAAGGGTTTGTCCTTCTATACGACCCTGCATTCCAAAGTCGTCCCAGAAAGTAATAAAGTTATTTGCTGCGGTTCTGCTTCCGTTGACCTTGATAGCCATACCCTGGTTAGCCCCCTGCACCCTTAATGGATATGCATTATAAGACGACTGGCTTCCCCCCGGATTGGCCGTTATTGTTACCTGGCCGTTCGCCGCCAGGGTGTTGTTGATGGTTGTAGCTCCTCCACTGGTTAATGAACCCGCGATGTTTACGTTCTCGCCAACACCGAGGCCGCCAGTTACCACCAACGCGCCAGTGCCGGGGCTTGTTGAACCGGTGGCATTGGTGATGGACGTAATACCAGACACGCCAAGGGTATTGTTGATCAGGCTGGCGCCTGCAACGTCGAGTGTACTGCTTAATGTGGTTGCCCCTGTTACACCGAGGGTATTTTTTAGAGTTGTGGCCCCGGTTACGTCGAGGGTATTTTTTAGTGTTGTTGCACCGGTAACATCAAGGGTGTTGCCCAGGGTTGTTGCACCAATTACACCCAGTGTTTTTTCAAAAAAGCCTGCACCCCCAACGTTTAATCGTTTGCCAACGCCCAACCCACCGGCTACGATCACCGAACCGGTTGTAGTGCTTACAGACTCATTCTGATCAAGAAAGGAGGCTATGCCACCAAAGGTAGACGTAGCACCAACATTCAGGTTTTTACCAATGCCTACCCCGCCGTTAACAACAAGGGCGCCGGTTGAAGGACTTGTGGAATTGTGGTTAGGATTATCCAGCAGTACTTTTTCTTTAAAGGCTGCGTCTTTGTCCACCCGTAGTGTGCCGGTAAGAATGGTGGGGCTTACGTTATTAACGGTGAGCGAACTGTTCAAATTGGTTTCAAGATCAACCGTAAGTGTTCCGAATAATTTTGTCGGGCTTCTTCTTAAAGCTGTTCCAACAGTAAAAGGACCATTGTTTACGGTAGAGCCACCATTGATGTTTAGGTTTACACTCGAGTCTACATTCAGGTTTGCGCCAACACTGAGGCTTCTTTTAAGGGTGATGTTGCCATCTTTGTCTATTCTGAGACGTTCGGTGTTATTGGTTACAAAAACAAGGTCTACGTAGTCGGTGGTGCCAATCTTATCTTTTTCCGGATCGCTGTTGCTGTTTCCAAAAAGTGACCATACCTGTGCGGGAACACCGGGCGCTGCAGCACCTGCAACTGCCATTGCCCCTTCAGTAAGTTGCGCTGCGGTTGCAGCATGAAAGGCGTAGGGTACCGCCAGCAGCTTACTGCTGCTGATTGTAGCAAATTCCGACTTACCCTTGTCTTTAATGGCTACCTGCATCCAGATATCCTGGGTACTCCAGGGCACATTTGCAAATTTGCCGGTCTCTTCTTTGCCGGCACCGATCACCAGTGTAAAAAGGCCCAGGCTGTTGGTTTTGGCCGTATGCACCTCGCTATAATATACATTGGGGGTCCGGGCATCGTTTACCAGGTTTATCTTAAGCGTGATATCCTGGTTAGGAAGGATCTTGCCCTGGAGGTCCCTGGCTACAGCCTGGTATTGCATTCCCTGCGGGATTTGTTGTCCGTAAACTGTGGTAAATAATAACAGCAATATGCTGGTTAATATGGATATATGTTTCATGTGTACAGTTTTAAAAAATTGATATCTTATTGTGTTTTAATTATATTGTAGTTGCTAAGAAAGCTGCCGTCCTTACTTTGTATCCGGAGGTAATATGCGCCCTGCGCATAGCCGCCGATATTCAGTTGAAACCGGCTGCCTTTTACCGGCAACTGCCTGATCTGGAGAATTTTACCGTAATTGTCGAACAGTGTTAACGACAAGGGTGTTTTTGGAACAAAATGCAGCAGAACATTAACTACTGATGAGGCGGGATTGGGAAAAATGCTGACCTTATTTTTTACAATAAGGTTTTCAGGTGCACCCGCTTTTTCGATCACCAGCACCGGCTGGTGAAAGCCTTGTGTGTATAGTGCTTTACCGGAAAGGAGGGTTTCTGTGGCGACCTCTCCAAGGGTCCATTCCAACGAAATGGAGCTCCCTTTAGCAATGCCACCGCCGGGAGCAACAACAGTGGGCGAAGTTTCCTGGGAAAAAGAAGAGAATGATATCGCAGAAGAAGCGATGATCATAGCCAAGTAAGTTTTCATGATGCGTGTTTTATGTAAAGAGTATTGGTTTGCCATGGCGAAGTAGCGTACGAACCCGTTGTTTGGCGATCAGATTTAACACCGGAGAAGCGGCCTGAATGGGAGCGTTAAATTGGTGAGGTTGAATTGCGGTTCCTATTTTTTGGTACGGACAAAAACGGTCAGAGGACGGGACAAATGTGGTCAGGACCATGGACAACGTGGGACAATCGCCATTTTGCATCAGTAAAGACACCTTTTTCTATAAAAAGCCGTACTAATTTCAACATCATCCGATCTATTGCGAATGGTGTTTGGAGAAAGGACTGCCGTACCAATCATATTGATGAAAAACTTTCTGACGTGCCTGATGTTGGCAATGTTTGCCCATTCTATACCGGGCAGCAGCCAGCAATTCCTTATTGATGCACCTGCTGAAAAAAGATTGCAGGTTCTTTGGCAGTATTGTACCGACCAACTTATTTCTGATAAGGACTCTGTTGAGATTCACCGGTTTTTTACTACCGTTGCTAATACTGCCGATAGTCTTGAAGATGTTAGCCTGAAAGCATATGCGCAATATTTCCGCATGTGTTACCGGGTTCCTTTTTCAAGCAACCACGAAAAACATTTTGCAGCCGGTGATTACCACAGTCCCATTGCCCTCTTCAGAAAAGCACAACAATGGGCAGTTAAAAATCGGCATCCCGATATAGCTGCATCCTGTGAGTACTTTATCGGCCAGATCTATTTTCGTGCGGCACGATATGGGCATGCATTTGAGCACCTCCTAAAAGCCGACAAAGCATTCAAAGACATCGGCTACCACAAAGTGCCAGCCGCATCCATTTACCTATATAATATTGGAGGTGACTATTACCGTTTCGAGGAATATGAAAAAGCGCTCGATTGCTTTATTAGCGCTTTACGGTATCCGACCTACGTTCCACGGCTGGAGTTGAACACGCTTAATGCGGTTGGGCTCATTTACGCCCGCTTCCGGGATTGGACCAATGCGGCAAAGTATTATCGACAGGGGATACGAAAAGCAATCGCGTATGCCGACAATGCCTGGCAGGGGATCGGTGCAGGCAACCTCGGCAATGTATTCCTATCAAAGCGCGAATACGACTCTGCTTTGCTGTACCACCGGATCAATTATAACCTTAATACCGTAGAAGTTCCCGAGGACGTAGCTAAGAGTGCTTTGTCAATTGCAACGATATTCATCAGAAAGCAACAGCCCGATAGCACCATCCATTACATTAATTCAGCACAGCAACTTGCAGCGAGGTTTTACAATACGGCAATCAGTGATGGTACAGAAAGGCTGAAATTCAGAAAACGGTTCCTGGTAGTAATGATGGAATACTATAAAACAAAAGGGGATTATAGGAACGCTTTGATGTATTCAGACTCTATAACCAGTGTAACAGACACGTTAAATAGTGTACTTGATGACAAACTGTTAAGCCGGGCCATTGAAAAAGTCTCGCTTGAAGGATATCAAACGAAGCTCCAGCTGTTGGAAAGTAATAAACGGGTCAGCAATTTGAAGCTATATCTCCTGATAGCGGTCCTTTTATGGATTATTGTAATTACAGCACTTTTATTCCGGCGCTACCGTACCCGCAAGAACCACCAGATGCATGTTGCCGAACAGGAAAAAAAGGAGCTTAAACTTGAAAAAATTAAGGCGGAAGAAGACCTCAGGAATGCAGAGGTCCGCTTGCAGGAATACCTCGAAACCATGAAGGTTAATTCAACCTTAATCGAAAACCTTGACTCAGAACTAAGTCAACTTAAACAAACAACGTCCGCTATTGCTCATACAGCGGTTACCGAGAACCTTGAGAAGCTGGTCTCCAGCACCATCTTAACCGATGAAGACTGGCGACACTTCAGAAACCTGTTTGAACAGGTTCATCCACAATTTATACCCCAACTTAAAGACAGGTTCCCTGACCTTTCACCGGGCGAGACGCGTTTGCTGATTCTTACGAAGCTGAAAATATCGACCCGGGAAATGGCAACCATGTTGGGGATCACCGTTGATGCGATCAGGAAAGCCAGGTACCGGTTACGGAAAAGATTAAACTTCGATAAGGAAAGCAGCTTTGTAACGGCTATTGAAGAACAGGATTTCTAACCCAGGCAATAAGGCATCGCCTGTGCACCTATCCCCTTGCAAGGGTGTTTGGCAAGATGAGTGTTCTTGCGCCAGCAGGAGTACCCTCACCTTAATCATTGCTTTAGCAGTGTAGCTAACTGCATAGCAGAAACCCGGACCCACCGTGAACAAGCGGCTTGACCTAAAACGACTTTATGCCGTAGCAGCGGGGACGCATTATTCCTGTGCAGCAAGCGTATCTATCTGCACCTTGTGCAACTACCAGTTCATTACCCGGTGGGCCTGACCGCATTTTTCTTTACCCACTCAATTCAATCATCCATTACTAAAATAATATTTCGCTTACATCGTTGTAAGGTATCAATTGAAAACAATGCCGTACCTCTATTCCACCAATCCATTTACCGCAAGGGCAAAAGTAAGGGCCCTTTCGCTGTTATCCGTCTTACTCTTCTCAAGCCAGGTGTTTTCGCAGGCACCATCAGCCGGCAACGCAGAAGCATTTGGTAAGCACCAGTATTCCACCGGAAACACAAGCTCAGAGCAAGATCCTTTACCAACAACCACCAGCCGAACAGACAATGGCAGTCCGGTTTTCTTCATCATCGCTCCGGGTGCTGCCGTAAAAATGACCGGCACGTCGAACCTGGTATTATCTGCAGGAGGTGCCTTCACCAACACCGGGACCTTTGATGCAGCCGCGAGTACGGGGAAAGTTACTTTCCTGGGCTCGGGAAATGTTTCGGGTACAACAACCTTCCAAAACATTGAAACCTTTGGTCCACTTTCCTTTAATACGTCTAGCACCATTGCCGGGGCATTTACCATTCAGCCGGGTGGTTCTGTAATTGGCAACTCGCCTTTTTACATCTGTCCGTCTTCTTCCCTGATCTATAATACAACGGGAATATTCCCACGCGGTTTAGAGTGGGCTACAGCTGCAGCCGGTGCAGGCTACCCCGCTAATGTATTTGTCCGTAACAACACCACCATCAACTTCCCTGTTGCTGGTGCCGGATATGTTTGTAACGACCTTGAAGTAGAAGGGGGTTCTGCCCTTCACCAAACCTACTCGGGTGCAAGTGCACCACTCACTGTGGGAAGAAACGTAAACATCAGCGGTACCCTTTCGCTTGGCAGGAATGTTGGCGACGACATTACCCTGGGTGGTAACTGGACCAGGCTTGCCGGTGGTGTGTTTAACAGCAACGGACGAACCGTTACTTTCAACAGTTCTTCCAACTCCCTGATCACTGCACCATCCTCAAACGCAAGGGACAAGTATGGCGCCTTTGGTGGCGAAACCTTCCCTGCCCTTCACATCAACAAGGCTACCGAAACCGCTTCGGTGACACTGGGGTCCAATACAACCGTTATTGGTGAGCTTAAGCTCTCCAAAGGCATCTTCGACCTTGCAAACAGCGATGTCACACTTGTATCCAACGACTCGGTTACCGCACACGTAGCGCCTATTCCTTCTGTTGCCGGTGCAATCTCTGGTGTCACCATCAGGTATGGCGCAACAGGAAACGGAACGGGTAAATTCATCCCGCAACGTTTTCTGCCCATCGGAACCGGTTCCACTTCCAGGAGGTGGCGCCTGCTGACCACACCATTGCAGCCAGTTAACGCCCCTACCATCAATGAAGCATGGCAACAAGGGGTATCCAATGCAGACCGGAATAACCCCATTGATCCATGGCCGGGCTTTGGAACAACCATCACCAAAAGCACCACCTATAACCCTGCCGATGGTTACGACCAGGGCAGCACCAACAATCCATCGCTATTCTACTTCTCGGGAACAGGCACATCAGGCTGGAGCGCCCTTCTGTCAACCAGGGCAGGTGCAATTACCGACCACCAGGGCTACATGTTGTTTGCCCGTGGAAACAGGAGTATCGTCGTTTCTTCGCAGTACATCAATGCAAGTCCTACAACTCTGGAGCCCAAAGGGAGGATCAACACCGGTGATGTTCAAAGAACATTGATTGCCGGCAACCAGGTTATCGGCAATCCATATGCTTCGGCAATCAGCATGAACAATGTGGTGTTTAACAACTACACCAGCAATGGCAAAACCTACAACAACACACCAACAGGTTCGGCAAACGGGCTGGGGATCACCTACTACCTGTGGGATCCGAAAACAAGCGGCTCATCAGGGGTGGGTAAGTTTATCGCCTGCTCAAGCAATGGCGACGGCACCTATTCGGTTACGGGTAACGAAAGCGGTTTGCCACTCGATGGCTCCATACAATCCGGAGCGGCCTTCCTGATTGCAGCAGAAAACAATGGCGGAACGATCACCTTTCATGAAAGCGATAAACTCACCTCAAGCACCAATACCGGTATATCCAGCCGCACCAGCCGTACAACAGCAAATGCCTTTACACTGGTAACCAATTTATATGCAGGTAGTGGCAGTAATGTAAAACTTGCAGACGGGGTGATCAACACCTATCACGCATTGTACTCCAACAAAGTGGGTGATGAGGATGCACCAAAGCTATCGAGTTTTAACACCAACGAAGTATTGAGTATTGCCAGTGAAAAACAGCTGCTTGCCGTAGAGCGCAGAGGTGCGATCCAGGACGGCGATACGATCTTCCTGAACCTGTCGAAGATGAACAAAAC
>NZ_SMSK01000006.1 GCF_004354985.1 Segetibacter sp. 3557_3
GCCACTAAATAATGTTACGGGGTATTAATCCAAATTTCTCTGGGCTATCCCCCACTTAAAGGAAGGTTCTGTACGTGTTCCGCACCCGTTTGCCGGTCGCCGGCAGTATTGCTACCCCGATGCCCCTCGACTTGCATGTATTAAGCCTGCCGCTAGCGTTCATCCTGAGCCAGGATCAAACTCTCCATTGTAAATGAGTTTTGATCGCTGACATCAATAATTCTCAAAATAAAAATAATTAACGTCTGATCTAATTGTTTCTAACGCTAACCTACCTGTGTAAATAAATGATCACTCATCTATCTCACGCTGTTACTTTCCAATCTGTCAAAGAACTTTTGCTCTAACTAAATAATCTTAACTCATTTCAAATTATTTGAACCAAAAACGAGCAAAACCATAAAGAAAGAACCTATATAAAACCTGGATAAACTGAAGCGGATGAACCGCCAAAACCACCAGGTTTGTGTTGTTTTTTAAACCGGAGTGCAAAGGTAAAAGGTTTGTAGAAAACCACCAACTTTTTGATGTTCAAATCAACCTTTTTTTTTAGATTTTTTTTCGGCCTCAATAACGCAAACAGAAAAAAGTTCTATTCCCAAAAATGCCCTTGCAACCTTAAAGAACTATACGCTTTTTTGATAGCGGGGTGCAAATATAGGAACGAAACTTATACGCCTTGTAATAACTTCTAAATCTCAGGTAAAAATTTGTTAAAGGCCTAAACGTACGGAGTGTGGAGGATCATTTCTACAAAACAAAGAACGAATGCCGTTACAAAAAAATGTTTTCCGGATAGTGAACATTTACCAGAAACAGCCCTTTACCCGGGGGTGAAAAATTTGCTTTGGTTTGATCGCCTGCTTCGATAATCTTGCGAAAGTCGGCTGGCGTACGTTTACCCTGGCCAACTTCCACCATGGTGCCCACCAGTCCACGCACCATTCCTCTTAAAAAACGATTTGCCTCAACAGCGTAAACCAGGCAATGATCATCTGTACTCCATTCACTCCTATGCAAATGACAGATATGGTTATTTACCTGACTATTTCTTTTGGAAAAAGCAGTGAAGTCGGAGTAACCCAATAAAATCGCGGCAGCTTCCTGCAAACGGAGAATGTCGAGGGGGTAAGGATGATACCAGGCCCTGTTGAATAAAAAAGGATTTTTAAAATTATAAATATAATATTGATACTTCCTGCTGGTTGCGTCGAACCTTGCATGAGCATCAGGACGTACCTGTTTGATGCTACGGACCGCAATGTCTACAGGAAGCATTGCATTAAGGTTGTAAATTAATCTTTCACTTACGGGGTGCCCGGTGTCGAAATGAAAATAGTTCTTAAGCGCATTAACCCCGGCATCGGTGCGTGAGGCGCCGGTAAGTTTAACCGGGGAGCGGAAATAAACGGCTAATACCCGTTCAACCTCAGATTGAATAGTTGGCGTATTTGTTTGTATTTGAAAACCTCCATAACGCTCGCCCGAATAGCTAACTTCAAGAAAGTAACGCATAATAATCGCAACCCTTGCTATACAGGTTGATTTGCAATTGTACGAAGGCAATCGGGAAAGTGATCAGGTTTGTTATTTGCCAAAAAAAACTGCTGATTGTACTATATACTTCCCAGCTCTTCAACAATAGTCTTTTATCCTTTGTTAATTAATTTTTGGACGAAGCTTCAATGCATGACAAAACCCGTTTAAGGTTAACTACGTAGTTGGCATCTTATATGCACAGAGAAAGCCCGGCTTTGCACCCTAAGTTGAAGTGAGTGACACAACGATGTTGAATGTTGTTATTTTGCCGGTAACCAAAAAAAGAAAAACGAATAGATGCGAAGATTATTAACAAGTGTAGTGCTCTTGACCCAACTAGCGGTTTTTGGCCAGGGAACCTTAACGAAAGCCGGTGCACGAAGTAGCGTTTACCGTGCGACCGACGAACGGATCAACAACGTAGAACATGCTAAACTTGATGTAAGATTTGATTATGCAAAAAGCTATCTCTCCGGTAAAGTTTGGCTAACATTGAAGCCACATTTTTATGCTACAGACTCCCTGAGACTGGATGCAAAAGGCATGACCCTTTCGCAGGTTTCGCTTGCTAAAAACAACAAATTAATCCCACTCAAGCACGAATATGATGGAATGAACCTGCGCATCAAACTGGACCGATCGTACTCCCGCCTTGAAACATACCAGGTTTATGTTGAATACACGGCCAAACCTAATGAGTATAAAGGCAAGGGCAGCCAAGCCATCCAGGATGCAAAGGGTTTATACTTTATTAACCCCCTGGGTACTGAAAAAAACAAGCCCACGCAAATATGGACGCAGGGCGAAACTGAAGCAACTTCTGTATGGGTGCCCATCATTGACAAGCCAAATCAAAAGTGCACACAGGAGATCACCATGACGGTGCCCTCGAAGTACGTAACATTATCAAATGGCAAGTTGATGAGCCAAAAGGTGAATAAAGATGGCACTCGAACGGACCATTGGAAAATGGACCTACCACACTCGCCATACTTATTCTTTATGGGCGTTGGCGAATACGCAATTATTAGAGACAGCTATAAAGGAAAGGAAGTTAGCTACTATGTTGAAAAAGAATACGCGGGTGTTGCAAGGAAAATCTTTGGTGAAACACCCGCTATGATGCGGCATTTTTCGCAGGTACTTGGTGTAGAATATCCATGGATCAAGTACGCACAAATTGTTGGTCGTGACTATGTAAGTGGAGCAATGGAAAATACTACGGCAACGCTTCACCGCGAAGCCCTGCAACAGAACGCCAGAGAGCTTGTAGACGGCAACCAGTTTGAAGATTATATATCGCACGAGTTGTTTCACCAGTGGTTTGGTGACCTGGTGACTGCAGAAAGCTGGAGCAACCTGACTGTAAATGAAAGTATGGCTAATTATAGTGAGGTAATCTGGTTAGAACACCGTTATGGAAAGGATGCGGCCGATGCTCACAACTATAAAGATATGCAGGCTTATGCATCATCACTCCCGGCACATAATGACAACCTGGTGCGCTTTAATTACAACGACAAAGAACAGATGTTTGACCTGGTTAGCTATAATAAAGGCGGTCGTATTGTTCATATGCTAAGGAACTACATTGGGGACTCTGCTTTTTTTAAAGGGCTAAACCTTTATTTAAAAACCCATAAGTTTAAGAACACAGAAGCGACCCACCTCAGGCTTGCATTTGAAGAGGTTACCGGCAAAGACTTGAATTGGTTCTGGAACCAATGGTATTATAGCAGTGGTCACCCGCGGCTTGAAATCAGTTATGGTTATGATGCCACAACCACAACCGCGTCTGTATACCTGAAGCAAACGCAGAATAGCGACAACGCCTTTAAATTACCATTTGCCATAGACATTTATTCTGGACAGAACCGCCAGCATTATAACGTTGAAACCGATCGCAAAACAGATACCTTCACCTTTAAAGTCCTCTCAAAACCAGACCTGATTAATGTTGATGCAGACAAGGTTTTATTGGCTGAAAAGAAAGACACCAAAACTGCAGAAGCGTATATGTTGCAGTATAAGGTTGGGAACTATGTGGATCGCAGGGAAGCTTTAGAATATGCAATAAAGAACAGGGACTCATTGATCGCAAATTCAATTATAGAACTGGCGCTGGCTGATCGCTATTATGAGTTGAGGGAACGTGCGTTAAGTGGTTTAAATGCATCTAAAGTTTCTGAAGAGGTTTTCCGCAAGGTCCGTATGATTGCCGAGCAGGATGAGAAGCGAACCACACGGGCCGAAGCAATTGACCTGCTTGCACGAAAGAAGGATAGCTCCTACCGTCAGTTCTTTTTAAAAGCACTTTTTGACTCTTCGTATTCGGTTGCCGGAGCAGCGCTGGAGGCCTTGATGAGCATTGATGAGGAAGCCGTTGTGCCCCTATTACCAAAGTTACAACAAGATGCCCGCGGACGTCTTGCGGAAGCCTTGAAGTTGGCTGAGGTGCTGACTTTTTCGGACAAGGACTTCGACAGGATGACACTTGCCTTTGACAGTGCGTCGATGTATGAAAAATTTGTTCAATTAAAGACTTACCTGACCTTTTTGGGGAACGTTACAAATTCAACAAATTTCCACAGAGGAGTTGATCGTATAATAGCGTTCAGAGACCGGGTTGCATCTTTTTCGAAAGAATACAAAGATGAAATAAACAAGCAGTTAACCGGGCTAAAAAACAAGAAGCTCAACAATCGCAAGCTTGGTGATCAAACTACCAGGCAGGAACAAGCTGAATACATCGATAGGTTTTTGAAAGAGAAGTCTTAATTATTGGCGGTAGATACTACCACTTACCGTTAAACTAATTACACTTAAAAAATAACGGGGCTGTACAACTGTACGGCCCCTTTAATTTTATTTATTAAGTGATGAACGCTACCAATTACCACCTGCACCTCCACCACCAAAACTACCTCCCCCGAAACCACCAAATCCACCGCCGCCGGATCCTCCTCCAAAACCACCGCCGCCACCAAATCCACCATCTCTCCTGCCTCCACTAAGCAAACTTCCGAGGATTGCTCCGGTAGCGATATCACCATATCCACGTCGGCTCATCATTCCACCGCCGCCACCTCTTCCCCCACGGCTTGAAAGCATTATGATGATAAATATAATAATGATTATCCCCAGAACACTTCCGCCGCCAGAGTTTGACTTGCGTTGTCGATAACCTGCGGGAGCCTTATATTCTCCCGCTGCAGCTCGCATAATGGCAGTAGTGCCGAGGTCAAGACCACGGAAATAATCATTGGCCCGGAAGTTTGGCAGAATTTCGTTGTCGATGATTGCTTTACAGGTGATGTCAGGTAAGGCCCCCTCGAGACCATAACCAGGGGCTATAAAAACGGCACGCTCATTAGGATCGGTGCTGACCAGAATAAGTACGCCGTTATTTGATTTCTTGTTGCCAATGCCCCAGTCGCGTCCGAGTTTGGTTGCGTAATCTACAGGGGCATAACCGTCGGTATTAGGAACAATAACGATAGCGATCTGGTTGCTGGTACTGTCGTCGTAAGCGACGAGTTTTCTTTCCAGTTCGGCTTTCTGATCGGCAGTAAGGGTATTCGTGTAATCGGTAACTAACCGGGGTGGATTTGGCCGTGCAGGAATATCCTGTGCGTAGCCTGCCACAGCCGTTAATACCAGTAAGAATATTGATAAGAGAAACTTCATAATATTAAGAAATCCCGCGAACTGGCGGGATTGTGATTTAGTGCCCGAAGATCAACTCGTCCGGCAATTCATTTTTATCGTTTTTCTCGTAGGGGAAATGGGTTTTAAGCGCCTCACCAATATCGATGACACAGTTGGCGATACCGGTCGTGTAATCTTCTTTTGTAAAGTCGGATATCATTTTTTTCACCTCAATGTTCCAGAAGTCCGCACCAGAACGTTGGTATATGCCCTCATCAGCAAAGATGGCCAGTTGATGATCATCAATTGCAATGTAGAGAAGCACCGCGTTGCGGTCTCTGGTTTTTTCCATCTGCAACTTGAAGAATAGTTCACGGGCCTTCTCCACGGGATCAACGTAGTTGCATTTGCTTTCAACATAAACCCTTACTTCGCCGCTTGTATTCTTTTCAGCCTCCTGAATGGCAGCAACTATTTGCTGCTGCCCTTCAGGGGTGAAAAATTGCCTCTTTTTCTTAAAAGGAAATAAGTCCATACCCAAATACTTTTAAGTTAGAACTGAACATCGGGGGCTCTATCAGCCCCGGCCTCGGCTGCAAAACCTGCTCTCTGTTTGAAGCCCATCATGCCTGCGAAAATGTTGGTTGGAAAACGACGAACCTGTGTATTGTAGGTTTGAACGGCATCGTTATAATCATTACGGGCAGTCTTAATCCGGTTCTCGGTTCCTTCCAGCTGAACTTGTAAGTTGCTGAAATTACCTGTTGCCTTTAAATCAGGATAACGCTCGACGGCTACGTTAATCACCATTCTTGCGGCATTTAACGCTTCAGTACTGGCCTGCTGAATTTGCTGCATTTTCTGCGGCGAAAGGCTGTCTACCGGTACATTTACAGCCTGCTTAAGTTGACCTGCACGCGCCAATGCTACCTGGGTATACGTTTCTTTTTCGAAGTTCGCTGCACCCTTGACGGTTGCAACCAGGTTTGGTATCAGATCGCTCCGGCGTTGGTAATCACTCTGCACTTTGTTCCATGCGTTCTTCACGGTCTCATCCTGAGTAACCAGTGAATTATATTGACCACAACCACAACCACCAAGTAAAAGCACAGCTGCAATAATTATGATCAGGGTTAAATTTTTTGTCTTCATTGTTTGTTTTAATTTTTGTGCACCAAATGTAGTGTTATTCAGAACAAATTAAGGCTCAACTCCTCGACGCGCAATTAACATTAACTACAGATTAAATAAACGCTATGCTTTTAACCGGTTATTAATCGTTTATCGCTGCGATCCCGGGCAGTTGTTTACCCTCAAAATACTCGAGCATTGCTCCACCTCCGGTGCTTACATAGCTCACCTTGTCAGCCAAACCAAACTTGTTTACTGCAGCTACACTGTCGCCACCGCCAACAAGCGTAAATGCACCTTTTTGCGTGGCATTTGCGATGAGGTTAGCTATCTCCAGCGTTCCGTAATGAAACTTCTCCATTTCAAAAACGCCCATTGGCCCGTTCCACATGATTGTTTTGCTTCCCAAAATGATGTTTCCAAAAAGGTCCACTGTTTCTTCCGCGATGTCCAACCCCATCCAACCTTCGGGTATTTGATCATTTGAAACGGTTTTGGTGTTTGCGTCAGCAGCAAACTTATCTGCTACCACACTATCGGCGGGCAACATGATGTTTACGCTTTTTGCTTTTGCTTTTTCCAGCAACTCTCTTGCAAGTTCGAGTTTGTCCTCTTCAACAAGGCTATTGCCAATTTCTTTACCCTGCGCCTTTAAAAATGTATAAGCCATTCCACCGCCAATCAGAATAAAGTGGGCGCGCTCCAATAAGCTTTCAATAAGCTGTATTTTATCACTCACCTTTGCTCCCCCGAGGATGGCGGTAAAAGGTTGTTCTGCGGATTTCAGAACTTTATCAGCATTCACAATTTCACTTTCCATGAGTAGTCCAAACATCTTTTTATCACCTGGAAAAAACTGCGCTATTACTGCAGTGGAAGCGTGCGCGCGGTGTGCAGTTCCAAACGCATCATTTACATAAACATCCCCAAGTTTGCTGAGCTTTTCTGCAAAACCAACGTCGCCTTTTTCTTCTTCTTTATAAAAGCGAAGGTTTTCGAGTAACAACACCTCTCCGGGTTGAAGTTTTTGCGAAGCCTGAACAGCGGACTCCCCTACGCAGTCGTCGGCAAATTGAACATTTGTATTCAACAATGTTCCAAGATGGGCGACAAGGTGTTTCAAAGAAAATTTTTCCTCTGGTCCTCCCTTGGGTCGACCCAAGTGGCTCATCAAAACTACGCTTCCACCATCGGCAAGAATCTTTTGAATTGTTGGAACGGCCGCACTAATCCGGTTATCATCGGTGATTTGGTTGTTATCGTCCAACGGTACATTGAAGTCTACACGTACCAGCGCTTTCTGACCTGAAAAAGTGTGTTCCTGAAATTTGCTCATGATTATTGGTTTAAAAATGATTTGTAAGCGTTACAAAGTGGTGTACTTGTCATAAATCTATGTTAGCTGGTCAGGTATTTGGGCTTCACCCTGCCGGCGTTACCATCCGGTTTGCATGATTGCTGCCGAACTCGTCTGGTAAGGTCAGCAAGCTCTGCTCGTGGTTGTGTACGGGCGCCTGGCCGATTATACACTCAAATCCGACAGTAACCAACCACTCTTAACTTACCACTATATAATATTTGTACCACCGATAGCTTATTATGCCCAATTGTGCTTTGTGGCGAAATTGAAGTAAAGAAAATACATCGGAAAACAAAAAAACCGCAGCATTCACGCCGCGGTTTAAATATTACTTCCGCAATTCTTTCGCGGCAGCCTGAAAGTTAAACGCTCCAGATAGGTTTACTTGTTAATCAACCCCGCCAGGTATTTAACCGTACGTACAAGCTGGCTAACATAGCTCATCTCATTATCGTACCAGCTAACCGTCTTTACCAGTTGGTTTTCCCCCGCAGTGATCACCTTTGTTTGCGTTGCATCAAACAAAGAACCAAAGTCGATACCAATGATGTCTGTGCTTACGATTTCATCTTCGTTATAACCAAAGCTTTCATTGCTTGCTGCTTTCATGGCGGCGTTTACTTCTTCAATGGTCACGTGCCTGTTCAGTATAGTTGTAAGTTCTGTTAACGAGCCGGTGATTGTTGGAACACGTTGTGCACTACCATCAAGTTTGCCTTTTAATTCCGGCAACACCAGGCCGATAGCTTTTGCAGCACCGGTGCTGTTGGGAACAATGTTCGCTGCAGCAGCCCTTGCACGCCTGAGATCTCCTTTTGGATGTGGTGCATCAAGTGTATTCTGATCGTTGGTATAAGCGTGGATTGTTGTCATAAACCCGGTAACGATTCCGAATGTATCGTTTAACACCTTCGCCATTGGTGCAAGGCAGTTAGTGGTACATGATGCGCAGGAAATGATTGTTTCGCTACCATCCAGGATCTCGTGGTTGACATTAAAAACGATGGTCTTTAGCTCACCTGTTGCAGGAGCTGAAATGACTACCCTTTTTGCTCCTGCGGCAAGATGGGCCTCAGCCTTGGTCTTGTCGGTGAAGAAACCGGTACTTTCGATAACAACATCTACATTGTGTTCTCCCCAGGGTATCTGAGACGGGTCTTTCTGCGCATAAATCTTTACTTCCTCACCATCTACAGTTATTGCATTTTCCGAACTACTCACCTGGCCATTAAAGCGACCTTGTGCACTATCATATTTTAGTAGGTGTGCTAACACAGCAGGACTGGTCAAATCGTTAATTGCTACAACATCAATACCTTCCATGTTGTAAATCTGACGAAACACCAACCGACCAATACGTCCGAAACCGTTAATGGCTACTTTTACTGTACTCATAGAATTTTTTTTATACGTGAAAAAAACCGACGCGAAATTACAATGAATGCCGGTATATGGTATCACAATTTTTTTTGAGCCAGCGTTGATACTTAATTCAACATCGTTGTGTCACTCTCTTGTACAGCAAAGCTTTATTCTGCTTCACATTATTGCAATATCTGGTATTCCATCTAACAGGCACTCCATGGCTCATGTTTAAATCGTCAATACTTATTTCAAACATCCTTATATATGTAGCCCTATAAATGGGTAAACCACATTCGAATTAAATTTCAAAAAAGTTTTGGCGGAAATGGATGATGCCCCTATTTTTGCACTCCCTTAAAGAGATGGAGCGTTGGTCAAGGGGTTAAGACACCTCCCTTTCACGGAGGAATCACGGGTTCGATTCCCGTACGCTCTACAGGATAAAAGCCTTGAACACAGTATCACAACTGGTTCAAGGCTTTTTTATTTATTCCCTGTTGCAATTTGCTCAGTTTGTTGCCGCGGCCTAACAACAGGGTGTACATATTATTAAGCCGTAAAGTTTTTGTATTAGTTGCAATAAAATGATAGCTGGTGTCGTTAAAGGGCAGCAATAATCAAAATGCGCCCGGGAGGTTGCACAAATATATCGACCAACATACCTAAACAGGTTTCAAATATTTTCTCATGCTGATTTGTAAGGCCCCGATTTCTATCGGGGCCTTTTGTTTTCTACACTTTGATGGTTAATATTTTCATAACACAATTCAGCAGGCGATACTCCCGAAAGATGCTTCCATGTTTTCCTGTAGCTTAACAGCATCACACCTTTCAAAACTTCTATCAATGATGAAACATCTCTTTCAAGTAGCAGCAACTATTCTTTTGTTTAGCCCTGCAGCTCAATCACAAACCGAAATTAACCTTGAGAAACCAGTTTGGCAATTGGTGTCTACCGCTGACCATGGAAGAAAACTTACGACTGAAGATGTTGGCGTACTGTACACCAAAAGTGGTAATAATTATTACCGGAGGGTTTTCTACGGCAGGGCCGAAGCCAGCTGGTGGGGCGTAATTGTGAACGATGGCAAAGATGATTACCCGGCACTTCAAAAAGCTGTTAACGAATGCATCAAACAAGGTGTAAGTCTTAACCTACCGAAAGGAGAAATCGAACTTAGCGAAGGCATAGTTATCAGGAATGGTCCTGAAGGCAAGCCCTCCGAATATGTTACAATGGATCTCTACGGTGATGGAAATGCCTTTGATCCGAACATCGGCGGTGGAACAAAACTTAAGTTACTCGATAAAACCGGTGCTGCCATTTACCTGCAAAAAGGTAAAGGCTGCACCATATCCGATATAAAGATCGAAGGCCAAAACACTGGCTTGTTTAACTTCAGCATATGGGACATGGTAAATACGAAAAGTTTTACCACCAATGGGGTTGCTGATAATGCCAACGCACCCCATGCAGGCATTGTAATCGATCCTTTTTATACGGCAACAACCCGGTTTAGGTACCCCAAAAAACTTAAATATTATACCGAAATAAGTAACAGCGGTAGTACCAGTATAAAGATCAACAACGTTTATATCAGTTCATTTGTCGCGAATTTCTGCATTAGTCCTGCAGGCTTGCAAAATGGCGAAAACATCTTTCTTACAAACTGTTGGTCAGACCATTCAAACGTCGCAGTGTCCACGGGTAGTTCGCAGAACAGGCAGGTTCGAATTGAAAACTTCACCTGCTGGGGACAGACACAAACTGTGTTTGATAGCTACAGCTACACATCAGGTGGAAGCGCCTGCCCGCCAATTGTCAACGGGTTTAACATTGCCCAGGTGAAATACCTTTGCAGGGTTGGCGCATGGTTTGGCAATGCATCGAACTTTATGAATGGTTTTGCGGAGGAAATTTATTCCCTCGGAGGTTGTTTTGAACAAAGAAGCAATACTTTTTACATCACCAACTGTCTTATTTACCTGATGGGCTCGCAACTTGAAAAAGACAAACTCATCAGGAACCCCAGACAAGTATTACAATGTGATGATGCAGTTTTCGACAAAACATTGATTGCTTTGTATGGTAAGCCCATTTATCAAATTGGGTTATCAGTAAACGATGTTCTTGTAGACAAGGGCGAGATACCTGCACCCTTTATCGTTACTGCCGGAAGGGTTCGTTATAATTTTGTGACCGTAAGAAGCAAAGGGTACAAAATCGATCAGGGCGGGGTACAATCGGAAAACATTGCTTCAGAAGCTAAGGCCATACAAGCCGTAAATGAAAGGGAAAATTCCTGGAGTTTCATCAGCGAGTCAGCTAATAAAATCAAAGCTGGTGACTTCGTCACCTTAACAAATGAGCGGTCACGCGGAGCCTTTGAATATTCAAACCCCCAGTTTTACAGTGGTGGTACCGTTGTAAAGGTAAACACCGCTACCGGCGAAGTTGTGGTACAAGGGCTGGCCAGTGAAATGGCGAAAGGGGAGAAGTATTCGATCTACACTACCAGGCTTCCACAAAGAAACGATAAGGCATATTGATGGCATAAAAAAGCCGGGATGTTGGTCCCGGCTTATTATGTTTTATTTTAGTTATAGCTGTTCTAAGTATACTGCCCCGATCAGGCCATCCAGCAATTTATTCAACAAGATGTTTTGATCATTGTCGGGCCCGTTTGTACGGATATTTCCATCCATATTAACATCGCCAGGCGAGTAAACCACATTAAGAATAAGTGAGAGGGAACCACCAAGAGTAATGTTTTGGATTTTATCCTGATCATTTTGCGGACCGTTGTACTTAACATTCATATTAAGGTCGGCATTACCACCACGCATTAGCCAATTGCCATTTACACCAACGGTTGAGCTATAGTTCTGTACCTGGTAAGCCCTGTTTGCATTGGCGGTGAAATCGTGATTAGCACTACCATCATTGAAATCAAGGGCCGAGGACGAACGTATACCGAGGTGGTTTCTGTGACGAATAACAACGAAGTAATTACCGGGTGTCACTCCGGGGAAACTAACGCTTGTAGAAGTACCGTCGAGGTCTACAATGGTTCCATCGTTGTTAACGAACACCGCTTTACGGGCTACAATTTGCGAGGGAGCTGAAGCGTTTCTAAGTTCAACCAGTATCCAGTCTACAATATTTGGGTGTGATTGAAAGAAACCGTAAGGAACACTTTCAGAGCCGGAGTAATTAAAATTACCCATATTGTATGGTTGACTGCGTGCGTGCTGATCAAGTATTCCGTAGTAGTTGAGGTAGGTGGTCATTAACCTGTTAGAGGCATTATAAGGACCTTGCAACAAAACCTTGCCGGAAAACGAAAGACCCGATGGTGGAGGAGTCTCTGCACCATTTTCGAACTGAGCAGCATTATAAATGTCTAATCCAAACTGAATTTGTCCTGTTGCATTGTAGTGTACCCAATCCTGCAGTGGATAGCTGTCACAGTTTATAAGGATCGCATTGTTGGATGGAACAGCACAATAAGCCTCCTGGGCGGCCCTTACGATATCCCTGAAAGGATAAGCGGTAGGTGCATAGATACGTCCAAGAACTTTTTTATAGGACTGATAGCTAAAACCATTTGAACTGGCGAGACCTCTCCAGACATTATCAACAGCAACAAAGAATTTATTTAGGTTCGCCAGGTATGCATTGGCATCAACGATTGTTTTTGCATCATCTTCACCTTGCATCCAGATCACACCCTGAAGTTCAAGTTTGTGTCCTTGTGAACTTGCTTGCGACACTGCAAGACCAAGCCACTCCTGGAATTGTTGCCACCGAACACCTGACTGCCAAAGAGCCTCTCCTGGGGATGGTGGTCTCCAGTCAGTAGCAAGCGTGGTACCACCTTGCCCTTGCTTAAACACCAATCTCTTTCTAGGCTGCGCCTGGTGCAAACTTCTAAACAAAGATGCTTCAAGACCAAACTGTGCAGGATCTGCATAATTCTCCGGCATTGTATTTACACCGACATTCAATGGTTGCCACTGAGCCGAAAATGCGCCTACTGCCGGATTCCAAATCATTGTATTTGGTACAACTCCCCGGTACAATGCGGCTTGTTGGCTGTTCATTTCATTTGCTGTAGACCATCCTGTATTAGATTGACCGATTATGATATAAAACGGAACAGTTGTTTGCGAAACAGCGACCAAACCAATAAAGGAAAAGAGCACCATGAAAGCGAAAGCACTAATTTTTTTCATCAATTTTTCTTTTCTGGTTAATATTTTTTAAAAAAAGGCGTTAGAAAGAGTACTGGATGTGTTGAACATCGGCTTGGGAATAAAGAAACAGCAAAATTCCTGTTTATCTGTTTTTTGCAACCAATAACCGGGTAGTAAAAGACTGTGACCCGTCATTTGGTGAAACGAACATCCTGGGCGAACTTCAGCTGCAAAACTACCTGGTTCTACAGCGACCGCGAATTAAAAATTACTGAAATTTAAAGTCCTCAGCCTCAATTCGAAACGCACGTCTTCGATGCTGCAATATGCACCACAAAAGAGGTTACAGAATTGTTAAAAGTGGCGTTTTCAAGGGTAGGTAGCAGATTGATTTTTTAGGTGGAAGCCCGGCAATGTACATTTATTTTACTCAATTCCGCTAATCCGAAAAAGTATACATACAAATTTCTTGCTTAAGTTGTTTGCTTATGCCACAAAAACCTTGCTGTATTTCTTAAAAGCGCCGGACAGAACGTTTGCGCAGGGATATAAAATACCGAATGGTGTACTGGTGGCAGTAGGAGTAACGACACCGAATTCAGCTATCTGAAAAATGCAACAATTCAATTAGACGTACTTTGTTCTCACAAATATCTTAGGTCCTGGCTATATAAAAATGAGCCTTGACGTTAATCAAGGCTCAATCGGTGGGACAAGTTGGGGCTTATAACACCACTTCACTATGCAAAGCGGGGATCGTTACATTTTCATATCCTCGTCGTTGAAGCCTTTCTGCGAAATCCTTTTGAACATCGTATTCACCATGAACCAGGAAAACGTTCTTTACTTTTTCTGCTTCCTGGCACGAAAGGAACTTCAGCAGGTCATCGTAATCACCATGGGCGCTCATGCTTTGCATCTGGCCAACTTCGGCAATAACGTCATATACTTCACCAAAAATTTCGACCTGTTTTTCGCCGCTGAGTAACTGGCCGCCCAAGGAGCGGGTCTCACAATACCCAACAAACAATATGGTATTCTTCTCTTCACCAATCGTACTCATGATATGGTGTTTTACTCTTCCGGCATCCGCCATGCCGCTTGCAGAAATGATAACGCATGGTTCCTGGTAGTCAACAAGCTTCCGACTATCCTCTACAGTTTCAACGAATTTCAACCCATTAAACTTAAACGGATCTTCATCAATCTTGAGAATTCGCTGGACCTTCTCATTGTAGTTGTCGGGATAACTCTTAACTACCTGGGTAGCCTTTTGGCTCAAGGGGCTGTCGACGAAGTAGCTTAATTCAGGAAGCCGTTTTTCGAGCTCCAACTGATTAAGTGCGTAAAGCACCTCCTGTGTACGCCCTACGCTAAATGCGGGAATAATCAATTTACCTTTTTTCTCGATGCAAGTCTTCTTAATCCATGAGCGTAGGGTATCAACTGTATTGAAGAGCGCGTCGTGTTGCTTGTTTCCATAAGTGGTTTCAAGAATAACATGGTCAGCCTGGGGGAACTGGGCGGGGGGACTAAGGATTACACTGGAGTAACGACCGATATCTGCGCTAAACGTTATACTGGTTGTCTTTCCATTTTCGTTGATCCGCATGTTTACAGCTGCACTTCCTATGAGGTGGCCTGCATTGGAGAACATAAATTCCATCCCATCCTCCAAGGCTGTCCATTGATCATAGTCAACGGTTTCAAAGCGCTCCATAGTCTTGCCGACTACCTCAACGTCGTAAAAAGGCTCGTGTGGAGGAAGGTCGTTTGCTGCTCTTCTCTTATTTATGTATTCCAGATCGTAACACTGGATTTCGGCACTGTCGTGTAGAAGTATTTCAGTAAGGTCCTTTGTAGCTGGGGTGCAAAAGATTTTGCCTTCAAACCCATCTTTCACGAGCTTTGGAATAAGCCCGGTATGATCGATGTGTGCATGGGATAATAACAGGTAATTGATGTCACGTGGGTCAAATCCAAAGTTCCTGTTAAGTTCATCCGTTTGGGTTCCCATTCCCTGGAACATTCCACAGTCTAACAATATTTGGGTCCCGTTGTCGAGTTTAATCAAGTGTTTTGTCCCCGTAACAGTACGGGCTGCTCCATGAAAAGATATCCGCATAAAACTGATGATATTACAATATTAGATCGCAAAGGATCCGGCACTTTAAATGCCGTTTTAATTTTTTCGTTATATCTCAATAGCATAATGCATACCCGGTATCTCTACCTGAAATCCCAGCCCCGTTAAACGATTGGCAAAATCTTTTTGTACAGCATATTCCCCATGTACCAGGAAGATTTTCTTTAATGTGTCAGGTCGCTGACCGGAAATAAACTTCAGCAGGTCTTCATAGTCACCATGGGCACTCATGCTTTGCATGGAGCCAATTTCAGCCTTTACCTGGAAGAGCTCACCGAAGATTTTAACTTTGCTGTTGCCATTAAGCAATTGCCCTGCAAGTGATGCTGGTTCCGAGTAACCGACCATCAAAACGGTGTTCTTGTCGTTCGATATATTATGCCTGATGTGATGTTTTACCCTGCCCGCATCGGCCATACCACTTGCCGAAATAATTACACAAGGTTCTTCTACCAGGTTAATCCGCTTGCTCTCATCGGCTGACCCGGTATATATAAGGCCCTTGAAATCAAAGATGTCTTTATCATGCCGAAGTGCATCTTCAAGTGTTGCGTTGAAATTTTCAGGATGTGATTTAACCACCGCTGTAGCTTCCCTGCTCAACGGACTATCCACATAATACTTTACTGGCGGCAAACGGCCTTCCTGCTCGAGCGTATTAAGTGCATACAGTAACTCCTGGGTACGACCGACACTAAAAGCCGGGATAATAAGTTTACCCTTTTTTGTTAAACAGGTGTGTGATATCCACCTTAGCAATTCATCATTTGTATGTCGACGGTCATTATGTAACCTGTTTCCATATGTGCTTTCAAGCAAGAGGTAATCAGGCGCGGGGAATGGTGCGGGAGACTTTAGGATGACATCGCGATATTGGCCTACATCGCCGCTAAACGTAATATTGGTGACCCTTTCCCCTTCTGAGATCCGCAAATTGACTGCAGCACTACCTATAATATGCCCGGCATCGGTAAATAGTACCTCTACGGCGTCAGCGATATGAAACCATTCATCATAACTCCTGCTTTCAAATAAGGCAATAGCCTGGCGCGCATCGTCAATGGTATAGAGTTCTTCAAAAGGTGGAAGGTTCTTTTTTGCGCGCTTTTTATTGATGAAACGGGTATCGTCGCGCTGTATTTCAGCACTGTCCATTAGCAATATTTCGGCAAGGTCGCGGGTAGCTGGCGTACAATAAACGGTTCCCCTAAAGCCCTCTTTAACAAGTTTGGGTATCAGTCCGCAATGATCGATATGGGCGTGGGATAACACGAGCCAGTCAACTTCAGAAGCCTCAAAACCGAAATTACGGTTCATCGCATCACCGGAAGCACCAAGCCCTTGAAAAAGCCCGCAATCAAGCAAAAGCTTTCGTCCGTTTTGCAGTGTTAATAGGTGTTTGGAACCTGTAACGGTTTGTGCTGCGCCGTGAAAAGATAATTTCATTCTGTTGGTTTAAAGGGAATAGTTTCAAATACGTGTACAAGTTGACAGGATGTAACCATACAGGCTAACGCAATCTGTTCCGAAATTACGGACGAAAGCAGCCACGGAAGGTATAGTTGATTTTTGAGTTTCAATTAGCCAAATAGTTATAACAACATGCCTGATTAACCCGCGACTTTTGCGGAGCCTTTTTGTTTGAAGCTCCAGGTGTAATAAAATTCGGCAACAACCTCTCCCTTCTCATTTGTTCCGATGGTGTGACATCGTATGGTAGTGGCCTCCCCTGTTTGGATGGCTCTTTCTACCGCATCATTAATTGCTGCTCCCTCATTACAGGTAAAGACAATTGTGCCGGTGGCCTTTTTGTAGTAAAAACCTTCATTACTGATGACTAACATGCTTAGCGGCGGTTTTCTGTTATAGATCGCACCCATGCATAGTACCCCGGTACTTACCTCGGATGGCATGGATAGTATCGCCACGTAAATGGAACGAAATGGATTTTTGTTAAACCATTTCTGACGTACGCTAACCTTGGCTTCTTCAGTTGTAAGACTCACAAGCTTCAAACCTGCAAACCAGGCCGAAGGCAATCTTGTAAGCATGAATACCCTGAACCTGATCGGGTGACTTATGTTTTTTTTAAAAGCTGAAAAATGCGCGTTGACCATTACGGTTGCTTTTGCGTGTGCGTACCATTGACTTCCAAACAGTTGGCTAAGCTAACTCAATTACCTAACAAATTATAAACTATAGCGGTCTCATGTAACCGGCTCAATCTAATACAGTGAACCGAAAAGAGCTCTTTGAGAACTACCCCGAAACGCAATGTAAGTGCCATTCAAGCAAGTGACAAACAGTTACTCCCCGGCTAAACATTGCACGCCAGATGCTACGCACCCATAATTCAGGCTCTAAATTGTTGATCCGTTCCGATTACCGGCATCCGGTACATTGTGACCCTTCCATCATGTGCCTTCTGACTTGTTTTTAAAAGCATAAATATTAGGTACATAGTGAAGTTTACTTGCAAATGTGGCTACTGTTGCACTAACTTTCTAGCACAGGTTTCCTGCACTTAACTGATCAACTAACATGTTCATTCCCACCCGTAAACCACTCAGCAATGGCTGCTGGCTAATCTTTACTTTTTTATTTATAAGTCTTTGCTCGTGTAGTAAAGATCGAAAGCCAATTATAGTTGATCCGGGCTTTAGCAAATACATCGAGTCTTATACGTCGGGAGTAATCTCCAAAAAAAGCACCTTCCGTATTCAATTTGCGGCGGAGGCATCAACAACACATAGCCTGAATGAAACCATCCAGGAGGACCTCTTTGATTTTTCACCAAATGTAGATGGTTCAGCTTATTGGGTGGACTCAAGAACAATAGAGTTTAAACCTGCGAAAGACCTGGAATCTGCGAAAGTGTATGTCGTTTCGTTTGACCTGGGCAAAGTGATGGACGTTCCTTCGAAATTCAAGACGTTTAGTTTTGATGTGCAGGTGGTAAAACCTTCTATTTCGGTGCAGGAGTTTGGTCTTCGTGTAGCGGGCGATAAAGACGATCACATGAGTCTCACAGGTGAGATTACCACCGCCGATGTTGAAGACGGAAAGGAAATCGAAGAGACGCTTAAGGCTTCACTGAACGGTGGTGTGCAAAAAATTAATTGGCAACATAACGAAAGCAACAAACTACATGGCTTTGTTATCGAAGGCATCCGCCGCGACCAAAAACCGGGCAGCCTTGCAATTAGTTGGGATGGTAAGCCGATTGGGGGTGATCAAAAAAGCAGTAAAAAAATTGAAGTTCCGGCGCTGGGTGACTTTAAAGTTTTAAATATTCGGGCCGTGCAGGAATCTGAGGAGTATGTACTGGTGCAGTTTAGCGACAAACTTGCTTATAACCAGGACCTGAATGGTTTAATAACTGTTAGCAACCAGGGTGAGATTAGTTACACCATCAGGGGTAGTGAAGTTAAGGCCTATACCTCCGGTAAGTTGGAAGGAGATTTTGCCGTTACCATTCACCCCGGCATTGTAAACGCTGCCGGCAAAAAACTGGATAAACGTTTTTCCGCAAACGTGTTTTTTGAAAACAGATTGCCCTCCGTTAAGATACAAGGACGAGGAAGTATACTACCCGGCAGTGGAGGTAAACTTGTGCTACCTTTCGAAGCAACCAACCTTCGCGCAGTAGATGTAAGCATTGTCAAGATCTATGAGAACAATGTGGTACAATTCCTTCAAAACAATGACCTAAATGGTGAAAATGAACTGCGGCGTGTGGCGAAGCCCGTTGTTAAAGCAACCATAGCACTTGACGAGGATAAAACCCTTAACCTACACAAAAGAAACCGGTTCTCTCTCGACGTTGATAAATACCTTAGAACTGAACCAGGAGCTATTTACAGGGTGTATATTGGCTTTCGGCCTACTTATTCATTGTACACCTGTACGGCCACGACTGATGATGAGGAAAGCAGCGATGTGACTGAGGAACCATTTGATTTTGCGTCTAACACCGAGGTGGATGAAGATGAAGCATTCTGGAACAGCTATGACCAATATCATCCTTATGGATACAATTGGGAGCAGCGGGATAATCCGTGCAGCAAATCGTACTACAACAAAGAACGGTTTGCCGCAAGAAATATTATTGCCAGCAACATAGGGTTAACTGCAAAACGAGGGAACGACAACGTATTAAACCTGGTTGTAACCGACATCCTTTCCACAGCAGCAATCAGTGGAGTTACTGTTGACGTATTGGACTATCAGCACCAGTTAATCGCAACAGCTAAATCTGACGGCGACGGACTTGCAAACATTCCGTTAGCAAAAAAGCCTTACCTGTTGATTGCAAAAAAAGGCGAAGAACGAGGCTACCTGAAAGTTGATGATGGCAGTGCTCTTCCTTTGAGCCGGTTTGAAGTAAGCGGGGAATCAGTAAAAAACGGAATCAAAGGTTTCATTTTTGGTGAGCGCGGGGTATGGCGGCCTGGTGATAGTCTATATCTCAGCTGCATTATCGAAGACAAGCAGAATAAGCTACCAGAGGACCATCCAATCGAGATGGAATTGTATTCTCCTACCGGGCAGCTGTACAAAAAGATGGTACAAACCAACAGCAATGAAGGCTTTAATGTTTTTAAAACAGCCACTGATCCGGCAGCACCTACAGGCAACTGGTTGTGCAAAGTGAGAGCTGGTGGAGCTGTTTTTGAGCGAAAGATTAAAATCGAAACGGTTATGCCAAACCGTTTGAAAATTGACCTGAACTTTGGCGAACAACCAGTGCTAGGGAAAGGTTCATCTGCGAGTGGAACCCTAACAGCAAGATGGCTTTTTGGTGCCCCAGCACAAAACCTAAAGGCCCGGGTCGATGCTTCGCTTTACAGGACAAAAACGACCTTCGCGGGTTACGAAAATTTTGTGTTTGATAATCCAACAGCAAATTTTGAAACACAGTTGAAAACCATCTTTGATGGTCCATTAAGCAGCGAAGGCAGCGCATCCATAAATCCGGACTTTACTGCCGGGTCTGACGCACCAGGGGTGCTCTCCGCTAATTTGCTAATCAAGGTTTTTGAGCCGGGAGGAAACTTCAGCATTGATAACACCGTTATCCCCTATCATCCATTCAACAGTTATGTTGGGATTCGGGTACCGGAAGGTGCAAAACCATGGGGCTTCCTTGCGGCTGGTAAACAACACCAGGTACAATTGGTAAACGTGGATACAAGGGGGAAACTCCTGGCCGGCAAACAAAGCTGTACGATTGAGCTATACAAGATTCAATGGAAGTGGTGGTGGGACAACACGGGTGATGATTTAAGCAATTTTACACAGGACAACTACAACAAACTCGTCAGGAAAGAAACTATTGCACTTAATAATGGTAAGGGTGCTTATGTGGTGAATGTGCCAGCCAGCGAATGGGGCAGGTACCTGTTGCTCGTACGAAACGAACAAAGTGGCCATACAACCGGGGAAACGTTTTATGTAGATGATCCGTATTGGCAGGCCAGGGGTAACAACGACGACCCATCGGCTGCTGCTATGCTGTCGTTTGCCAGCGACAAACCAAAGTACAATGCAGGAGAAGACGTTATCCTTACTATTCCAAGCAGTAAAGGTGGTCGTGCACTAATCAGCATCGAAAATGGAAGTCATGTTGTAAAAACTTTTATCACAGAAACGGGGCAGGGACAAACCACTTTTAAGTTTAAAGCAGAACCAGAAATGTCGCCAAATGTGTATGCCACTGTAAGCCTGTTGCAACCGCATGCACAAACCGTTAACGATCTCCCCATCAGGATGTATGGGGTTATACCAATTATGATCGAGGATAAAGCAACATTGCTAAAGCCGGTCATACAAATTCCGGATGTTATAAAACCGGAACAGCAGAACAAGATAACGGTATCCGAGGCGTCCGGAAAAGATATGACCTACGTGGTAGCGCTCGTTGATGAAGGATTGCTAGATCTCACACGGTTCAAAACTCCCGACCCACATAAAGCCTTTTATGCGAAAGAAGCACTGGGCGTAAAAAGCTGGGACGTATTTGACTATGTAATTGGTGCATGGTCAGGCGATATCGAACGGATACTTACCATCGGAGGCGATAATGAAGCAGAAGGTGGAGCAAAAGAAAAGAAAGCAAATCGTTTCAAACCCATTGTAAAGTTTATGGGACCTTTTAAATCCGGTGGGGGTACTAAAAGCCACTCTTTTACTTTACCGGCGTATATGGGCAGCGTAAGAGCAATGGTAATTGCAGCAAACAACGGTGCCTATGGCTTCGCAGAAAAGGCTGTAGCGGTAAAAAAACCCGTAATGCTACTGGCAACGATGCCCCGGGTACTTGGGCCATCAGAACAAATACGTATACCTGTAAGCGTATTTGCAACAGAAAAAAGTATCCGGGATGTAAGTCTAAGCATAGCCGCAAATCCTTTTATAGGTGCAACGGGCAGTGCAACCCAGGTGGTACATTTTAACGGCACCGGTGAACAGCTGGTGTATTTTGATGCCACTGTTAAACCGGCAACCGGCATCGGCACAGTGCAGATTACCGCCGCAAGCGGCAAGGAAAGGAGTACTTATGCGGTCGAGATTGATATTCGCAATCCAAATCCACCCGTTACGAGTGTTACTGAATTCACTCTTAGTGCTGGTCAGCGCTGGAGCAGTACTGTTGCCCCCATTGGTACGGCAGGAACCAACAAGGCCGTCTTGGAGATCTCGAGTATCCCTTCTATCAACCTTGCGAAACACCTGAATTACCTCATTCGATATCCGCATGGCTGTGTAGAGCAAACAACCTCCGCAGCTTTTCCGCAACTCGTATTACAGCAGTTGATGGAACTTGATGATGCTGAAAAACGCCAGGCAGACGCAAATGTGAGAATAGCCATAGACCGCATAACAAACTTCCAGACAACAGAAGGCGGCTTTAGCTACTGGCCAAATGACAATGCTTCGGACGAATGGGGCACCAACTACGCCGGACACTTCTTACTTGAAGCAAGCGAAAGCGGCTTTAACGTTGCCGGCGGCATGTTGCAGCCCTGGCGTGCATATGAGCGCGCGAAAGCTAATGCATGGAACCAGACCGGGCCGGTTTACTACGGCGGCGACCTGGTTCAGGCTTACCGTTTATACTTGCTGGCACTTGCTAAAGCACCCGAGTTAGGGGCCATGAACAGGCTAAGGGAATACCGGTTTTTAACCCCTGAGGCAAAATGGCGGCTGGCTGCTGCCTACCATATTGCAGGTCAAACGGGCATGGCCCTCCAGCTTATCAGTGGTTTACCCACCACCTTCTCACCACGGCCTTCTCCGGGGATAACCTTTGGAAGCGATCTGCGCGACCAGGCAATGGTTCTCGAAACGCTCACAATTATGGGCAGGTGGGCGGAAGCTGAACGGCTCGTTCGCACGATTGCAGCAAAGCTCTCGCAGCAAACCTGGTACAGCACGCAAACTACTGCGTATGCCCTTATCGCTATTGCCGAGTTTTGTGGTAAAAATGAGAATGGTAGCAAGTTGATGGTTACGGGCAAAGTGGGTGACAACAACCTTGATATAAATTCAAAAAACTATTTGTCCCAGGCTAATATCGTTTTTCACAACGGCAAAGTGCCGGTACAGGTCACTAATAAAGGCAGCAATGTTCTGTATGTGCGGGTCATTAACCAGGGCCAGCCTGTTGCCGGTGACAGCATGAGCGTGCAAAACGATCCGGGCATTCTTGGACTCTCGGTCAACTTCTTTTCTAACACCGGGGAAACGCTGGATCCGGGGGCTATCCGGCAGGGAACTGATTTTGTTGCGAAAGTTACGGTAAGGAACCCTGGTCAGCGGGGCACTTTTTCGCAAATGGCACTTTCGTCGATCTTCCCAAGCGGATGGGAAATCCTGAACACGAGATTGTATAATGCGGAAGGACCTTATAAGTCGTCTCCGTCGGCGTATATGGACATCCGGGACGACCGTGTATACCATTACTTCGACATCAAAGCGGGTGAGACGTTAACGTATTATGTTCACCTAAATGCTGCGTACCCTGGCAAATTTTATTGGCCGGGCGTTTACTGCCAGGCTATGTATGAGCCCGGCGTTAGTGCTGCAGTAAATGGAAGATGGGTGCAGGTGCAATAAAAACGCCTAATTGACAGCGCCGGTTCGCTTATAAGAAACGGTTCGGCACCTGGGGCCTGGTTACCGGAAAACGTGATAACCCGCCTTAAACGTTATGGCTGCGCGGAGGTTACAGCGAAAGTTCCATAAGCATAAGACTTTCCATGCTGTTATTACCAGTCATTTGAAGTCGCCTGAGGCAGAAACCTTTTTTTACAACCTATGAACAATACCACCTACAGGTACATAACGATAAGACTCGGGGCCATTACGATTTCGTTTAGACCCTGGTTAGTGGTTGTATTTGGGCTGGCAACCCTGTTTTACTTTTGTTTGCCTCATACGCTGTTTAAGTCGCCCACAAGCTTTGTTATCAGCGATAGCCAGGAAATATTATTAGGCGCATCTATAGCAGCCGACGGGCAATGGCGTTTTCCACCTGGCAGAGCAGTGCCCCAAAAATTTATCAGCTGCATAACTACCTTTGAAGACAAACGCTTCTTCTACCATCCTGGTGTTGACCCGGTTGCTCTAGGCCGGGCCGGCTGGCAGAACGTTAGCAGCCGGCAGGTAATAAGTGGCGGCAGCACCTTAACGATGCAGGTGATTCGCCTAAGCCGTAAACGAGACCGCAGCTATTTTCAAAAAAGTATCGAAGCGATCCAGGCGATACGACTTGAGTGCGGTTACAACAAAAATGAAATTCTTGCGCTATATGCTGCGAATGCACCGTTTGGCAGTAACGTTGTTGGTCTTGATGCTGCTGCATGGCGATACTTCGGAAGGAGTCCACACCAGTTGAGTTGGGGAGAAATGGCCGCCTTGGCAGTACTTCCGAATGCACCAACATTGGTCCATCCCGGCCGTAACCGCACTATTCTGCTGACGAAGAGGAATCAACTGCTGGATAAACTTTTCACCCAAAACATCATTGACCAGGAAACCTGCGGCCTGGCTAAAGCTGAACCGTTGCCAGGTAATCCCCTGCCTTTACCTGCTTTGGCGCCTCATCTACTTAACCGTTTCAGGAAAGACTTTTACAGCCGCTCATTTAAGGAGCAGTCAACGGCAATAACAACAACACTGCAGGCCTCGCTACAGAAATTAGTGAGCGAGATTGTTACCCGGTACCACCAGGGATTTAAAGGCAATGGCATAAACAATGCGGCTGCGCTGGTGCTGGATGTAGAAAGTGGCAATACCCTGGCCTATGTCGGCAACATCTACGATGTAGCAAATCCCGAACTTGAAAGTCATGTTGATGTACTTACCGCTGTGCGCAGCCCCGGGAGCACATTGAAACCTTTGCTGTTTGCGGCGATGCAAAGTGATGGCGTTTTGCTACCAAAGCAGCTTATACCCGATGTGCCCACACAAATTGGCAGCTACACCCCCAAAAACTTTAATCTTGAATTTGATGGTGCTGTACCCGCAAACCGTGCGCTAAGTCGAAGCCTGAACATACCTGCCGTAAAAATGCTGCAGCAGTTTAAATACCAACGATTTTACGATTTGTTACAGCAGTTTGGATTTACCACCATAAAACAACCTGCAGACTATTATGGGTTAAGCCTGATCCTGGGTGGATGTGAAATTACCCCCTGGGAGCTTGCCGGTGTTTACAGCAGCCTTGCCCGCAGTTACAATCGCCAAAGAAAAAACAAAGGCAAAGTGCTTGCTGCCGACTGGCACATGCCCCGATATCAAGCGGATAATGGCGCGCCTCAGTTAAACAAAAAAAGCAAAGACGGAACGATTGACTTTGTAGACTACACATCGCTATGGCACATGTTCAATGCTATGCAGGAAATTATGCGGCCGGGCGAAGAAGGATTATGGAACCTGTTTAATGCTGCACAAAGAGTAGCCTGGAAAACGGGAACCAGTTTCGGTTACCGCGACGGCTGGGCCATTGGCGTTACGCCCAGGTACTGTGTAACCGTTTGGGTGGGCAATACGGATGGGGAAGGCAGACCTGACCTGACGGGTATTAATACGGCAGCGCCCATTATGTTCGACATTTTCAGGGCGTTGCCAGCCTCACCCTGGTTTGAGCCGCCAACGTACGATTTTGCCTGGTTACCCGTTTGCCACGAAAGCGGTTTCAAAGCAGGTACTGACTGCGCACGGGTTGATACGATGATGGTATCTATGCGGGGTAAAAACGCTCCCGTATGTCCATACCACCGGGTACTTCACCTTGATAGAACCGGCAGTTTTCGGGTATTGGAAAATTGCGAGCAGCCATCTGCAATGGTTCATCCTAAATGGTTTGTACTTCCGCCAGGAATGGAGTATTACTACAGGCAAAAACACCCGGACTACAAACCATTACCGCCCTATAAACCGGGTTGCATGGCAACAAACGCACAACAGCTTGAACTCGTTTACCCGGAAGCGAACGCTAAAATTTATGTGCCACTTGAGATTACCGGCAACCGGGGCAAAACGGTTTTCACGGCAGCACATCGAAATACAAATGAGCGGATATTCTGGCACCTCGACAATCAATACCTGGGCACCACGGTAAGGTTTCATCAAATGGCGCTAAATCCACTTCCAGGGAAGCATACGATTACCCTTGTGGACAGTGAAGGAGAAGTGGTTACCCGGAACTTTGAAGTATTGGGAAAGGATGGTTAAACAACCCGGTGAAAAGTCGGGTCCATTAACAATCTTTCAACATATAAAAGCAAAAACATTCATAATGCTTTGTATCTTGTAGGACACTCCAGTAAATCTATCTATATGCTTGTTCCGTTTATTATTGTCGTCGTTGCCGTTATTGGCATTATCATTTACTCGGTTGCAAACAGTAGCCGTAAAAACCGGAGTCATATACCGAGTGACAACATTGAATAGCAACACAGGACGTCTTACTCAGCCGATTGATAACCTACACCCAGCCCTATTATTTTTCAACCCCAAATTTTTGCGCAACCGTTATTGAACGAGTTGTTTGTTGTAACCTGAGCTAACCAGCTTTTCAAAGGCTTCCCAGACGTATGCCGGTATGTGTTGATAGACCTGGAACCCCTTTTCGGGATAAAGTTTTATGCGCTGTAAATCGCCAACCATAATGTTAATCACTTTTTCCATCGGGATTTCTGCAGTGGCGTAATCATGAAATGAGATTTGGGGAGAAGTGATCAATAAATCCTTATCGGGCCAGTGCTTTTTGAAAGTGGCATAACTTCTTCTTTCCATATAGGGCTTCTGCACAACGATAAAGCTCTCTGGATCCAACCCTTTTTCCTGCAGGAGGTAACGGGAAAACGCGATATTTTCACCAGTATTGGTCGAACGATTTTCTATTAAAATACGTTCGCAAGGAACACCCTGTTCGGTGGCAATCCGGGCAAATTTATCCGCTTCCGATTCCTGCCAAACCCCGCTTGTCAAACGCCCAAGCCCCCCGGAAAACATTAGTAAAGGAGCCCAGCCTTCGAGGAAAAGGCTTGCTGCCCAGTCGGCAACCCTGGTGTCGTGACTTCCCAAGACAAGGATGATATCCGCTGGTTGCAGTTCGTTGTGCAAATGGTGATAATCCCATAATATTTCTGCCCAACCAAGTACTTCTGTGGTTATGTCCATAGTCTTACGAGTAATGTTTGTTGATGCAGGATTGAGCGTTAACCTGGAGCCTCCACAATGAGAATAGTGTGTTCAACGGGAATGGCTATTATCCTTTAAAAAATAGACAACCAGTTGCTCCCACTCAGCAGGAAGCTTAAGATCAGGTCGTTTTTGTTTTGCCCGGCTATACCAATAATCCGCATTCCAGGTGTCGCCTTCTTTGCGGTGGAGGTAGGCGTGCACCCATGCTGCCTGATCATCATTCAGTTCCTGTACGAGTGCATGCGCACCCTGCCAATCTCCCCTTGCATCGACCCACAAGGCCCGGGCGTATACTGATAAACCTGGCGGAGGTGCCGGTTGAGAAAGGCTGGTTGTAAATTCTTCGATAGTCATAACGGAATTAACTTAGGGCAAATATGCAAAATATATAAAAGATCAGTTTGCTGGTGATGATGTATGCAAAACCAACTGACCCGGCAACGCTGCGATTTCTATAATGACAAAACTATGGAGCAGGTTATAAGAGCAATCGCAGAAAAGATTGGATTTAGGGTGAGCGGTTTGCAAGTGGTTAGTGGTGGCGATATGAGCCGGAGCTATTGTGTAAGCATTGACAAAGGCAAACTGATGTTGAAACTAAATGATGCTACAAAATACCCGGGCATGTTTGAAAAAGAAACCGAAGGACTGCAAGCTCTGGCTAAAGCAGGTAAATTAAAAATTCCTGCTGCAGTTGCAGCTGGACACCACGACAATTTGCAATACCTGTGGTTGGAATGGATGGACTCCGGTACACCGCCCCCCGACTTCTGGGATGAACTGGCTGTTGGAATTGGAATGATACACGATGAGACCAACCCTCAATTTGGCTGGCACGGGAACAACTATATAGGAGCACTGGTTCAATCAAATGAATGGCAGGAAAGCTGGAGCTTGTTCTATGCCACAAGGCGGATTATGCCCCTGGTGAAAGTCCTGTATAATTCCAAGGTCTTTGACAATGCCGACCTTAAAGATGCAGAGGCGGTTTGCAAACGTTTGCCAGGGTTGTTCCCGGAAGAACCACCAGCTTTATTACATGGCGATTTATGGAGCGGGAACTTTCTTGCGGTTGTTGGTGCAGAAGCGAAGGTTGTGCCGGCATTGTTTGACCCTGCTGTGTATTTTGGTCATCACGAAATGGACCTGGGAATGAGCCTGCTTTTTGGCGGATTTCACAGCCGGTTCTATGAATGTTATGAAAGCAATTTCAGGCTCGAAAAGCAGTGGCGAACAAGAGTAAGTTTAACCCAATTGTACCCGTTACTTGTTCATGCCGTACTGTTTGGCGGTTCTTATATCAGCCGTTGTAAATCTATTTTACAGCAATGGCGGTAACAATTGTATTCGCCGGGGTGAAGAGTGTGATTCGGTACAAGAGTGCGACGCAACCGGGGCTAAATAAAAGAACCAGTGCCTGGTCCATAAAAAAAACCTGTCGCCCGGCAGTAAACCCTATCCCTTGAATAAATGCCTGAAGTTTAGAATGATAATTCGACCTGGTTTCGAAGAAGGTCGTTAAATTCTTCGCGCTGCCTGATGAGGTGCGGGACACCATCCTTTACCAAAACTTCAGCTGGTTTAAAACGCGAATTATAATTACTTGACATTTCAAAGCCGTAAGCGCCGGCGTTATAGAACACCAGGTAGTCGCCTTCGCTAACTTCGTTAAGGTTCCGGTCCCAGGCAAAACTGTCGGTTTCGCAGATATTTCCTACAACTGAATACTTCTTTAGCGCTCCACCAAGATTGCTGATGTTTTCGATATGGTGATAGGAGTCGTAAAACATAGGCCGGATAAGGTGGTTGAAGCCACTGTTAACGCTGGCAAATATGGTAGAGCCTGTTTGCTTAATTACGTTCACCTTTGTTATAAAATAGCCCGCCTGGCTCACCAGGTATTTACCAGGTTCGAACCAGATTTGCAATGGCCGGTTATTGGGATTGGGATGGCTGGCAAACGCTTCAGCAACTTTCGTTGCAAGCAGGTTGATGTCTGTTTCTTCGTCACCCTCTTTGTAAGGCACTTTAAATCCTCCGCCAAGATCGATAAACTCGAGTTCGTTGAACATTGGCGTTATCTCGAATAGCACTTCAATTCCTTTAAGGAAGACATCTACATCTTTTATTTCGCTCCCGGTATGGATGTGGAGGCCACGGATAAACAGGTTATGTTCCTTCACCAGGGTGACGAGGTCACCAACCTGTTCAACAGGGATCCCAAATTTACTTTTGTCGTGCCCGGTAGATATTTTAAGGTGTCCGCCGGCCATGATGTTGGGGCGTAACCGAACGCTAACAGGATAGGAATGGCCGTACTTTCTACCAAACTTTTCGAGATTGGAAAGGCTATCGATATTGATGTTTACACCAAGTGATGCCGCTTCTTCGATTTCCTCGAAAGAGATGCCATTGGAGGTATAAAGAATATTTGTTGGGGTAAAGCCCGCGTGCATCGCAAGTTTTACTTCGTTAACAGAGCTGCAATCGACGCTTGCACCAATTGAACGGACATACCTGAGCACATTTACATTGGTAAGTGCTTTACAGGCATAAAAGAAAACTACATCGCTATTGGAAAACGCATTCACCAGTTTTTCGTACTGCGACTTGATCTTTTCCGCATGGTAAACGTATAATGGCGTTCCAAAGGTGTTTGCAATATCGATGAGTGCGCTGTGAGAAAGAGATTGCGGCATTGTATCGGGTCTTAGATGGTAATTGAGGCGGTTACTATTCAGCAGCAGGTGCTTCTTCGGTGGGTGATTCAAATTGTTTTCGTTCACTTGCAGTGGCGTTGTCTTCCTCTGCTGCTGGGGGCGTAGTTTCGATGTCGGCAGGCGGAAGATTTTCTGCAGCGGGGCTCCCGGGGGCTAAACTTTCTAAAACTTCAGGTTGCGGCCCGTGAACAGCCTCTGGTGGTATAGGTGCATTAGCTATTTGGGTAAACTCTGATGGATTGTGATCCGGATGGGATTGCCCCTCAACAAAAAGTTCGATTTGTTGCTTGGGTGTATCGTCAATAAGGTTTTCGCGGTATGCGCCATCTTCGTGTGCATTAAGGGCGGAATTGACGACGGTTGCTTCAATCATCTGCTCTGCAAGTACTTCCTTGATCTTTGGCAGATCGTTGGTATCATTGATCCCAAAGTAATCCATGAACGACTTCGACGTTCCGTAAACAAGAGGCTTGCCTGGCAGGTTTTCGTTTCTGCCCGAGATGACGATCAGTTCTTTTTCGAGTAATTTTTGAACAGAGTAATCGCTGTTGACCCCCCTGATGGCTTCAACTTCGCCCTTCGTGATTGGTTGTTTATACGCAATGATTGCAAGGGTCTCCAATGCTGCATTCGATAAGCGTTTCAGGAATTTGTCGCCGTTTAGCTGGCCTACTGTAGCGTGAAATTCCTTTTTTGTCAGAAACTGCCAACCCCCTCCACTCTCCCTTACTTCGAAGGGGTAAAACTCAGCGTTATATTTTTCGCGAATACCTTCGACTGCAGCCTCAACCTGGTCAAGTGAAATCCTTTCTTCCATAAAGCCAAAGGCGTTGTTGATCAATTCGACAATATCGAGGCTTGTCAGCGGTTTATCGCTGGCAAAGATTAATGCTTCGATATGTGGAATGATCTCAGAAACTTCCATAACCCCAAAAACCCCCTAAGGGGCTGTTTTAAGTTCCGGCTTTTGGCTCAAAAAAAGTGTTTGATTGGTATTAACGGTACTATCCGTTGAGTGCCGCTGCACCGCTAACAATCTCGGTAAGTTCAGTGGTGATGGCCGCCTGTCTTGCGCGGTTGTAAGAAATTTTAAGCACTTTCAGCAGTTCATTGGCATTTTCACTGGCCTTATCCATTGCCGTCATTCGGGCGCCGTGCTCGCTGGCGTTGGCGTCTAGTATTGCTTTGAAGAGCTGGGTATTCAGGATTTTTGGCATCAACTCAGCTACAAGTTGTTCTTTGGCGGGCTCAAAGATGAAATCTGCTTTCTTGGCCCCTTCACGCCGTTCAACCTTTGGGATGGGAAGGAATCTTTCAACTACAAAGCGCTGGGTAGCGGCATTTTTAAACTCGCTGTAAATAATTTCTACTACATCGAATTCCTTGTTTTCAAAGGCTTTCACTGCTGCAATGGCTACTGCCTGAACTGTTTCGAAAGTAAGATTTAGAAAAACGTCTTTATGATCTGCGTTCGTTTTGTATTCACCACCACGGCTCAGGCTCTCGTACCCCTTTTTGCCAATGTTCCAAATGGTAACATTTCCTTTTTTTTGTTGGCTGCTATAATTCTCCTGTATGGCCTGGCGTGCTGTTTTTACGATGTTAGCGTTATAACCACCGGCCAGTCCCCGATCGCTGGTGATAACAATGAAGAGTACCCTTTCATTGCCGCGGTCAGTAGCAAGGGATCCACCAATATCGCCTTCTGAATTGCTAACGATGTTGCTGAGCATTTCCTGTAACTTTTCGGCATAAGGTCTCATTTGAACAATAGCTTCCTGTGCACGGCGTAGTTTTGCTGCACTTACCATTTTCATAGCCTTGGTAATCTGTTGGGTGCTTTGTACGCTCTTGATCCTGTTACGAACCTCTTTTAATTGGCCGCTCATGTTTGTTGATTCAGAATTTTAGGGAATAGCCTCTTGAAAACCAGACGAATACTAGTTGAAATGGCACCAGTTTCCGCCCCAATTTTCCTAACTGGGTGCAAAAGTAACGAATGAAGGGGAAAAGCCAAGGGTTTTCAGCAGTTAGCGGGTCGAAAAAGCTAAACATGATGATGTTCCATTATATAAGTCATGAGATTTGAAGGAAGTTCATTCCTGGGATTTCTTAATGGATCCATGGGATGGCTAAGTGGACGCTTGAGACCAATTAAGCGCTGGCCCGGGCCGGTGGGTTGCTACCGACACCGAGGTTTTCTTCCGGAGACGTGTTGGGGAACCACATTAAAAAGAGATATAAATTTACATTTCCTTACCTGCAAGCAATTCTAATTACCAGTAAATTCGCCGCATATATGCTAAAAGGGAAAGAGTTAAGAATTGGGAACTGGATTGCAATGCTGAGTGAAACTTCCATAACAGAAGATATTTATACAACAAAACAAATTGCTACGGGGTCCGAGATTGATCAAATTACCAAGCTGTTGCAGATCAGCAATGGCAATGGATTGATTGCATACAAGGCAATCTTAATTACGCCGGAAATACTGTTGCAATTCGGTTTTAAAAAGGGAACAAAGTCAGATTATTATAAGGAGTTTATAAATTCCGTGGGAGACGTTAAAAAGCTTTACATCGGCATCGATGAGGGCTCTTATTTTTGGGGAATTGAAGAAGAACTAAAAAGTGTTCCAATAGAGAAAATCCGGTTTTTACACCAGCTTCAAAATATTTATTATTCCCTCTCTAACCACGAGTTGGTTCCTCAGCAGAAAACTACTGTGTAGCTGCAATTGACGGAAAAGCCGGTCATCCATTTGCGGTTGACCGGCTTTTTGATTCTAGTGCCTGAGCCATTCAATTGATCGGTCAACAACCTGGGTTGGGGACCAAATAAATTTTACCTCTTAAATGTTGCCTGGAAAAAGGCTTTCATATCGTTCCACGATGCACTGTCGGCTGCAGGATTATACTGAATAGGCATTTTAAACTTTTCGGCTGTCCTGGTAGCATCAGGGTTGGTAAACGCATGCGTCGCGTTTGGATAAATTTTCACGGTGTAGTCCGCACCTACGGAGTCCATGCTTTTCTTAAATGCATTCACCTCCGCGTCGGGAACAAAGTTGTCGGCCCCGCCATGACATACAAGCACCCTAGCTTTCAACAGGTCCTTTGCGGGTGCCACTCCGCCAAGGCTCCCATGAAAACTCACGACACCCTGAAGCGGAGCCCCAAGCTTGGCGGCATTCAATGCAACATAACCCCCAAAACAGTAACCAATTGCCGCCAGATTCGAGGTGTCTGCTTGTTTGTAAGTTTTTAGTTTGGAGAGTGCAGCATCTACATAAAACCTGGTGAGTTGCGGGTTCATATAAAATGGGGTAGCCAGTGCTTGTGCCTCCGTTGGGTCCGCAGCGATTTTCCCTTGTCCGTACATATCTACTGCCATCGCAATATAACCCAGGGAAGCAAGTTGCCGTGCCCTGGAGCGGGTATAATCGTTCAGGCCCCACCACTCCGGGAGAACCAATACGGCTGGGCGGACGGCTTCTGAGTTTTGATCGTAAGTGATGTAACCTTTCAGGGTAACCGTATCCAAGGCGTAGGTTACCGCCTCCTCCTTGATGCTCACCACACTTGTGTCGCCGTCTTTGTCACGCGGTGCCGTTTGAGCTCCATTGTTACATGATGCAGATACAATGGCACAGCAGAGGACTGTAAATAACCAGGGTGCTTTAAACATATAAATAGATGATGCATTTGTAAATGATAGCTCATGTGTTTCACGAACAAAGGAACCTTAATAATGGCTTCAGGCAAAATGAGCGTCCACCTTAACACTCTTCAGATGTTTGTAAAGTTTTTCTACGTCCGCTAATTTACAAAGTTCGGTACCGGCATTTAAGGTAGTGGCGGTACCCGCGGCAATCCCGTATTTCAATACATCACCCCATTCCCAACCCCGGGTTAAAGAAAGTACCATACCGGCAACCATTGTATCTCCCGCCCCAACGGTACTTTTCCGTTTTACGGTTGGTGACGGTGATTGATAAACGTTGTCACGCGTAATTAACATTGCCCCTGAAGGTCCCATCGAGATAACCATGACCTCGCAACCACCCTGGCGGATGATTTGTTGAGCGGCTTCAATAGCGTCTTCACGGTGAAGTTCTTCAACACCGTGTAATGCACTCAGTTCTCCAAGGTTGGGTTTTATCATGAAAACACCATCATCCATAGCCTGTTTTAACGGCTCCCCGGATGTATCAAGAATAAGCCGAGCGTTTTTCCTCCTGGTTATCGCAGCAAGTTTTGCAAAGATGTCGACCGGCACACCCTCTGGTAAACTTCCACTGGCAACAATGTATTCAACTCCTTGAGCCTCTTCCAGAATTTGCAGGCATTTCTGCCATTCGTGTTCTTTTATTCGTGGACCGGGCATACCAAAACGATACTGGAGGTTCGAAGACTCATCCATGACAATCAGGTTTTCGCGGGTGTGCCCGGAGATCTCAACCACATTAGAGTTAAGGCCTTCTTCGTGTAGTAGGTGCTCGTAGTGTTTACCAGAATAGCCACCTGCAAGGTATACGGCTGTTGATGTTCCGCCGAGTTTCCTGATCGCGCGCGAAACATTTACCCCACCCCCACCCGGTTCGAAAACCGGATCAGCACATCTTAGCTTTTTGTCGGGTACAATTGCCTTTACGGTTGTGCTCTTGTCGATTGCGGGGTTAAGTGTAAGAGTTACAATTTTTTCCATAGCGGATGATATTTGTGCCGGTGAAAGGTTGTCCGTAGAAGCCTTTTCCTGTGTGATAACGGGTGGTTGCAGTACAGCATGGGGTTATATACCTGCACGAAGGGATACTATAAAATTTGTGCCGGGTGATACTATACCAGATGAATAAACACGGTAACGTTGGTTGGTTAGATTCTCGAATCCCGCTGTAGCGGTCAGGTGTTTACTAAAGCGGTAAACCGATTTTAAGTTGAGTGTATACCATGATGGACTATAAGGTTTACCGGCAGCATTTGTCGCATAAATGAATGGCTTACTCTGTTCTGAAGGTGCAAGGTTTGCTGCTGCTACCGAGCCGTTAAAATTGTAAGAGAGTTCGATCATCAACTTTTCACGTTCATAAGCAATGGCCAATCTCCCGTAAAATGGCGGGGCATGCCGCAACTGCACATCTTTATTTTGTGTATCATCTGTTTCCCGGCCATCGATGTAATTTGCCCTTGTTTCCCAGCTGAAGTGTTTGGCAAACTTCCAATTATACCCCGCCTGTACACCCCAGACCTTTGCCCGTGCTACATTTTGAAGCGCCTGTACCCGGCTTCGTACTCCTTCGTAGATAATGGTGTCTTCTCCATTGAAGGTGAAGGGCCGACGTACAATTGCATTATCGAGAATGGTATGGAATACCGTCAGATCATATGTGAGCTTGTCGCTAATCTTGCCGGCAATACCGAGATCAGCATTGTAAGCGTACTCAGCTTGCAGGTTTGGATTGGGAACAATCACGTTCCCTACTTCCGAGTCAAACACCTTTCCAAGGTCGTCGATATTAGGTACCCTAAAACCTGTTGAGAGGTTAGCATTCAACTGCCATTCGGTTGAGGGTCGTAAAACAAGCCCGATATTACCGGTAACAGCACCATCCCTGATTTCGGCACTATGAAACGGAAATTTGAAGTACGTAGAATCGAACGGCGCGTTTAAGGTTACATGGTTGTACCGAATGCCTGTTGATAGCGTAGCCTTTTTTGAGAGGTAGGTTTTAAGACTGCTGTACAGGCCGGCGGAGGCCCAGGTTGAATTATCCGGGTACCTGGTGGCAGTTCCTTCTATTGAACCATTATTGATATTGGTACGCCGCGCAACAGAGCCTATGCTGTTGTGTACATACTCAAGTCCGTAAAAGAGTTCTGCTTTGTCGCCGAACTTTTTGTCAAAATCAAGATTGCCCGAAAAAACGTCGACAGTTTCCGTTTGGTTTCGAAGCCTTGCATTGTTGATGCGACGATCGTTCCGGCTTTCCTCGTAATCCTGTATTGCCAGTATGAGCCGGGCATCATCGTACATCGTCGTTGGGGTAGCATGATCCACCCGCACCTGGTGCATTTTCCAAACCTGGGGACCGTAGTACCATTCCGCATAGGTGGGGGTGCTGCCGGTTAGTTCTATGAGGCGATCGTAGCGCGGCACATTGCCTGTTGCGGAATAGTGATAAGCATATTGCAGGTCCCAGTGCTCATTGGGCTTGAAGCGCAGTTTTGCGAGGGCATTTAACTGGTGGTAACCGGTTTGTTTTTGCCGGTAAGGATCGGGGTTAAACAATACGCTGTCTTTTCCGTTGATGCGTTCAACATAGAAATTTCGAAGATAGCTGTCCTGCCCGCCGTTTTTCCCCATCTTCAGATCGCCGAAGTCGCTATAAGTAGCACTACCGAGCAAGGCCCATTTCTTAAAGCCAAGGTTCAGATCCAGGTGAGAGGTTTGTTCGTTATTTGCGGTTGAATGCCGGATGACGCCGTTTGCTTTTACGAGCATTTTTGTGGTGTTGCTATGGGTAGGTTGAAGGGTGTGGAAGTCCATGACCCCACCAATCGCGTCACTTCCATATATGATGGAACCCGGACCAAAAACGACTTCAGCACTTTGGGTTGAAAGTGCATCCAGCGAGATCAGGTTCTGGAGGTTGCCGCTCCGGTAGATGGCATTGTTCATCCGCACTCCATCGACAACAATCAGCACCCGGTTAGTTGAAAATCCGCGGATCATAGGACTGCCACCACCCAGTTGACTCTTTTGAATAAACACCTGGCCAGTCATACCTAAAAGGTCGGCAGCGGTTTGGGGGTTTTGCAGTATCGCCTGCTTTCGGCTCACCCGGAGGATGGCGTTCGGTATTTCGTTGCGGTTCTGTTCCCATTTGTTTGCAGAAATGTATATGTCATCAAGATCGCCGGTTAACGTGTCTGTTCCATTTTTTTGTGCAGAAAGCATTACAGTGATACAGGCAAATACGCCGGACAAGAATATATTTCGAATCATAGATTATTGTTTGAAGTTGTTGCTGTTGGAAACAACAGGAGTACCCGACTCGTTATAGCAAATCGATGTTGTTGATCAAGGAAAACCTTATGATGTGATTTCCTTTTGGCTCTTATGCCCGAAGCGCTGCACAAGTCGAACAGCGAAACAGATTAAAAAGATCAGGGCCGACCCGCTTACGAACGGAGTTCCGGACTGGCAACGCACCTGGTACACCTCATTATACCTCACAGGTTACAATGGCAAAATCCGACCAAATAAGTTAGGAATGGCCTTCTTCCCCCGGGGTACGCCAAGAGGAGTTCGTACCCGTCGATGTTAGTCCCCTAATGGCGAATGGTTGGTAATCCCATTGAAGATGCGGTACACTCAGCCTTCCCGGAACTACTGCAGCTTTGATACTGGTGGTTGTCATTATGGAAACCGCATACCAGCTAGTCTTGCCAGGATCGGTGCGTAAAAGCAAAATCGTTAGCTATCCGTCGCGGAGGGGGAAATTCTATTGTGGTAAATGCAGGAGTAAGTTGGACCCTGAGTTCAAGGTAAACCACTAGCCCGTTCAGAACCGGAGGTTTTGGTAATGTATCACATGGCAATTGATCGTGGTAAAGAATCGAAAACCATCTGGTGAACCCTTGAAACGCAGGCAGTGATTTGCTTCTGCCAGAAAGCAGGTCGTTGATCCTGGTATGCAGTGCCTGCTCCTGGTGATCATACAAGCCTTTCACCTCCAGAATACCTGGCTCCAGCTCAATTATTGAATGAACATCGAAAAGATGACCATTGAGGAGGATCTCTTTATGCTTTTTATGCCAGAGCAAAGCTTTGGAGGATAGTAGAACCGTAACCAGCTCATCTTCTTCCAAAGCCATCTCCATCTGCTCCCTGATATTATGTTGTTGGCAGAGAAACAGCGCTGAAAATACAACAGGCACTACAGCCAGTACAACGAAGAGGGCACCTGTTATGTTTCTGAGTATTTTCATTGATCCTCTTCAATACCGGAAGCGCGTCAACTGAGCCTCCGGTAGTTTCTTTGAGTTGCGCGTTAGCATGCCGATTGAACGCCACTAGTAATTATACCAAATGACTTGAGACAGTGGCGAAGGTTGCTAAGGATTAATTAGCACTTCACCGGTCATCTTATTTGGTATGGGCAAATTCATCATGGTTAAGATTGTTGGAGCAACATCGCCCAACTTACCAGGTTTTAGTGATCCCCGCCATTCTTTGTCGATAACAAACAGGGGAACAGGGTTTAAGGTATGTTGGGTATTAGGCGAACCATCTTCATTAATCATGAAGTCAGCATTACCGTGATCTGCTGTAAGGAAAACCGTGTAGTTGTGTTCAAGTGCAGCATTCACAACCCGCTCAACACACTGATCAACTGTTTCGGCGGCCTTTACTGCTGCATCAAAAAAGCCTGTATGACCAACCATGTCGGTATTCGCATAATTGAGACATATAAAGTCGGGATTTTCCTTTTGGATTTCGGGGATTATGGCATCGGTAAGTTCAAAGGCACTCATTTCGGGCTGAAGATCGTAGGTGGCCACCTTTGGTGAGGGTATCATGATCCTTGTTTCGCCTTCGAAAGGCAGTTCCCTGCCACCGCTGAAGAAGAAGCTTACGTGCGGGTATTTTTCTGTTTCAGCTATGCGTATCTGTTTTTTACCGTTATTGGCAATGATCTCCCCAAGGGTATTTTGCAGGTTATCAGTATCGAAAATAATGTTCACGTGTTTGTAACTGGCGTCGTACTCCGCCATTGTGGTGTAGTTTAGTTCCAGGGTATGCATACCATAGTCCGGCATATCCGTTTGTGTAAGCACCACCGTTATTTCCCGGCATCGATCCGTTCTGAAATTATAGCAAATGACCGCATCACCATCCTTTATTGTAGCTACGGGTGTTTGATCCTGGTTAACAATTACCGTTGGCAGCAGGAACTCGTCAGTAATGTCATGGTCGTAAGATTCGCGTACAGCAGCCAGGGCGTCTGTTGCTTTCGGACCTTCACCGTTTACCAGGCAATCGTATGCCAGTTTAACCCGCTCCCATCTTTTATCGCGGTCCATGGCATAATACCTGCCGCTAACACTTGCTATACGTGCACCGGTGTTACGGCAATGTTCCTCCAGCGCTGTTAAAAAGCCCAGCCCGCTTTTCGGGTCGGTATCACGGCCATCAGTAAAGGCATGAACATAAACCTCGGATACCTGCCTGTCTGCACACAGGCTCAGAATTGCATGCAGGTGACTGGTATGACTGTGAACACCGCCATCGCTTACCAGGCCAAGCAGGTGCAAAGGTTTGTTGTTTTGTTTGGCGTAGTCGATGGTTTCGAGCAAAACCGGATTACTAAAAAAAGATCCGTCGCGAATGGCTACATTTATACGCTGCAACTCCTGGTAGACTACCCTGCCTGCACCTAGGTTAAGGTGACCTACTTCGCTGTTACCCATTTGCCCTTCCGGCAGGCCGACCGCTTCGCCGCAAGTTACGAGGGTGGTATTTGGATAGGTTGAATATAATGATGACACGAAGGGTGTTTTGGCATGTTTGATTGCATCGCTGGAGTCGACTTTACCTAGACCCCATCCATCCATGATAACAAGGATAACACGTTTATTTTCCATGGGCTAAAGCTACTGTATTTGGTGATTTGTGAGAGGAAGCATTCATATTGAATTTATAATCTGAGGTTTGGCATATTTTTCGCAAGAACATTTGCGTTCAAGAAAAAATTATGAAAACAGTTCTAATCGCTATATTCTCCTTACTTACCTTGTCGTTTGTGCGACAGGCGGATGGAGGGAATATAGTAAAGGCGCTTAAAGCAGGCGATGCAACCGAGGTAGGGTCTTATTTCGACAAATTTCTGGATATTAAATTTCCTGAAAAAGATGAAATTAAAAGTATAGGAAAAAACCAGGCTAGCATTGCGCTTAAATCCTTTTTCAGTGAAAATAACATAACCGGATTTGAACTTGCTTCTCAGCGCGAAATGGGCGGTACCATGTATATCACCGGTAAATTGCTTAATGATGCCAAGGGTTTTAATCTTACCCTCATGATGAAGAGCAAGGAGGACAAACAGCAAATTATTACGGTTCGAATTAATTAAATTCATACTTAACAAACAAAAAGCCCCGCATCGCGGGGCTTTTTGTTTGTGGTAATCTTCACAGTTTATATTTGGTTGAAGTCAAATTCTCCCGTGGCCTAATCTTGCGTGATTCAATTCTTGTAGTTTTGTCAACATGAATTTCAATGAAAGATTACAACACCTCGTGTATGAAGCATTGCAGGAAGATGCAGGTGATGGTGATCACTCAACCCTGAGCTGTATTCCTGCAGGCGCAAAAGGTAAAGCGGTATTGAAGATAAAACAGGCAGGTGTGCTTGCAGGCATAGGGGTTGCCGAACAGATTTTTCACATAGTTGATCCAGGTACCAGGTTTGTAGCTTTTAAAAAGGATGGCGAGCTCATGGACATTGGCGAAAAAGCCTTTGACGTTTATGCCGACATTCGCACGATACTTACCTGCGAGCGGCTGGTATTAAATTGTATGCAAAGGATGAGCGGGATTGCTACACTTACCCGAAAGTATGTGGACAAGCTGGCGCCGTATGGCACCCGTATTCTTGATACACGCAAGACTACCCCAAATTTCAGGTTGCTCGAAAAAGAAGCGGTAAAAATAGGCGGTGGCATAAACCACCGTTTCGGCCTCTTTGATATGATTATGCTAAAAGACAATCATATTGATTTTGCAGGCGGTATTGAACCCGCAATAAACCAGGCCTGGCAATATGTACAAACCCACAAACCGGAATTGAAGATAGAAGTAGAAACCCGCAGCATCGAGGATGTTAAAACCGTACTCAACGTGGGTGCCGGCAAAGTGTTCCGGGTTATGCTGGATAACTTTAAGCCCGAACAAATATTGGAAGCGCTGCGATTAATAAACGGACAACTTGAAACCGAGGCAAGCGGGGGAATAAACCTGGAGAATATGGAAGCTTATGCTGCAACGGGAGTTGACTATATCAGCATCGGCGCATTAATTCACCAGGCGCAAAGCCTGGATCTTAGCCTGAAAGCTGAAATAACAACAAACGAATAGGCCTGCCATGAGCAAGAAGAATAAACCAGATACCAGGGGTATTGTATTTAGTACCGATCCAAACTTTAAATACGAATCAGAAGCAAACGAACAAGAGGAGACCTTACCCCCTGCAAAGCAGAAATTAAGCATCAAGCTTGATACAAAACAGAGGGCAGGCAAGGCAGTGACGCTTGTACAAAATTTTATCGGGATCGAAGACGACCTTGAAGACCTCGGTAAAAAGCTAAAAAACCATTGCGGCACTGGCGGAAGCGTAAAAGACCGGCTCGTAATCATCCAGGGCGACCAACGTGACAAGATCTTACAGTGGCTGCTGAAAAATGGTTACAACAATACCAGGAAATTATGACCGCAGCAGCGCCGTAGTTCACCAATCCGCGACCATCCTCAACGGGTAAGTTAAGCTCCTCATAGCTATACAGTTGAATGGAGCGTCGCAAGGATGTCTCATTCCTGATCTTCTGCCGACCTCCAAATAAACCTCTTTTTGGCCGCCCCGATTACTATAAGGAGACTATTGTCCCTGTGCAAGGGAATAAGCCTTTCTTCCATCCCAAACGTTCAGCAGCTCTGTTGAACATATTTTGAATTCTGTCGCCAATCGCTTATACAGCTCTATAATATCGGTTTGCGTAACGGCAATTTCACCAATGCTTTCGAACCGACACGCATACTGATTTACGAGGTTGGTAAAAATGCTGCCTTTGGGCCATACCTGGGTTCCACGGTTGCTGATCGTTACCAATTTGAACAGGTCGGTTGTATACCTAAGGCATTTCTCCGCAACAACATTGGGTTGTTCTGCGCTTTCGATAAACATATCTACACCCACAATGGTTGCTTCGTGAATTGCCTTTTTACCCAGCATAGGGTTGCCCTCAAGTTTGAATATCGTTTGGGTCACCGGCATATCGGGCAACATAGGCTTTGGAGCATGTTGCGGGTTCTGTCCAAAGTTCCCGATGATTGCTTCAGCAAAGTCGGTGGTGTTTTTGGCTTCCTTTGATTTATCGCCAAAGTCGCCGGTACGCACGCCCTGCTCAAGTGTATAAAGCAGCGCGTTTTCAATTGTTGCTGCGCTTTGCATTAGCCCAAGGTGTCGTAACATGGTAATACCACTAAGTAACAGGGCAGTTGGGTTTGCAATGTTGCGGCCGGCAATGTCGGGGGCCGTACCATGTACTGCTTCGAAGATTGCGATATGGTCACCGATGTTTGCGGAAGGGGCAAAACCAAGACCACCAACGAGGCCTGCACAAAGGTCACTTATTATGTCGCCCTGTAAATTGGTCATGACAACTACGTCGAATTCATGTGGCCGAACAACAAGTTTCATCGCCAGATCGTCAACAATAATATCGTCGCTTTTAAGCTCAGGATACTCCTTAGCAACCTCGTAAAAGGTATCCAGGAACAATCCATCCGTAAGCTTCATGATGTTTGCCTTATGGCCGCAGGTCACTCTCGTGGCGCCTTTTTTCTTTGCCATTTCAAAAGCGTATTTGATCACCTGCAAGCTTCCCGGCCGGGTGATAAACCTGCGGCTAAGCGCAACATCCTGGGTAAGCATGTGCTCGATACCGCCATAGGTATCTTCAATATTCTCTCTAACTATAGTTATATCGATGGGTATACCGGCTTTCGAAAATACTGTGTCTACACCATGCAGGGTTTGAAATACGCGCTTATTAGCGTAGGTATTCCAGGTTTTGCGCGCAGTAACGTTTACGCTTTTTACCCCTTTACCCTTCGGCGTTTCCATTGGGCCCTTGAACAGGATACCAACCTTTTCGATGGTTTCCTGTGCTTCAGGAGTCATGCCATTACTAAAGCCCTTGTCAAACACCCACTTACCCATGTCGACAAAATCGTATTGCAGCGGTACGTTTGCTGCATTAAATATGTGCAATACTGCCTGCATAATTTCAGGTCCGATACCATCTCCGTTGGCCACTGCAATTTTTCTCATAATAGAACGTTTAAACCTATACTAAAGGCAGGCAAAGGTAGGTGTTGGCGGATTGAGACCCTAGTACCCGGCACCTTTTTTGTTAAGTACAGGTTGCCTGAAACAGCCATTTTTCCAGAAAGAACAACGGCTGATTGATCTGAAAAAGAAATGCAAAATTTAATTTTGTTTTATGTGCTTCTTCTGGCAATATTGTTAATTTTAGGTAGCGTTAATTCTAACAAACTTCACGGCTTTTCAAATTCCTTCTTTTAGCTGAATTCCTCCATCAAATGCTTTTGTTATGATATCGAAAATCTCCGATGGCGTTTTAATAAGTGTCGAAACATTTTACCAGGCCGACTATAGCAATCCGGGCAATAACGAGTTTATGTTTGCCTACCGCATCACTATCGAAAATCACAATGCTTTTACCGTGCAATTGTTGCGCAGGCACTGGCACATTTTCGACAGCAATGGTGAGTACAAAGAAGTAGAGGGCGAAGGTGTTGTTGGGCAGCAACCGGTATTGCTTCCGGGCGAACATTTTCAGTATGTAAGTGGCTGCAATCTTCGTACGGAGATGGGCAAAATGCATGGTAAGTACGTAATGGAAAACCAGAACAACAAACAAACTTTTGAAGTAAATATTCCTGCTTTTGAAATGATTGTTCCATTTAAAATGAACTAACACGCATAAATCTTCAACAAAAAAGGCTGCCCTTGTAAGGCAGCCTTTTTTATTTGTATGATTTAATGTTAAGGCTACTTTGGCTTATACTTAGCCTCATCAAAAATTTTACGGGCACCTGTTTCCATCAGCTGCTGCAGGGAGCTTTCCCCGTTTTTATCCATCCACTTTTTAACGATCTGCCAACCTACAAACTGCCCGATAAACCCAGGCGATCCAGGACCCAATACGGGAGTATTTGGAGCATCATTCATATAGTCTTTGGTAACGGCAGGGTCAGCTGAATACAGCATCTCATTTTGTAAAAAGAGTCCCCAAATCAGGGCCTCATTCTCCCGGCTTCCTTTAAGCTGCTCTTCGGTATATCCTGTTTTAAGCGTGTCGGCCGTTCCCGGTAGTAACTGGTCCAGAACATAAAGCCGTTTACCGGCTTCTACCATTTGTTCAACAAGCGGTCTCCCTCCACTATTGTTAGGAAACATATCGTCTATTACTGTTTTAATGGTGTTCACTGGTATATAAACCGGCTCAAACCTGCGTGATACATATGCCGGGTAAAGCGATTGGCCGGCTTCCGAAGCATAAAGCCCGTAGTTTTTTCCCAGGTACAATTGCAGGCCTACGCCTAACGCATCGGGGGTTATGATGTTACCATAACTGTTGATGGGCCCGATGAAGGTGATGAGTTTTGCAGGCAGCTTATACGTTGGAAAGTGGTACTTGACGTACTTTAGACCTTCTTCGATGGATTTGTTTATGCCCTCCAGATCGCGAAATACAATATCGCTGGTATCCTTTATTTCGCGGTACGAACTGATGAACGAACGAACCCCATTTTCAACCGCACTGATGCTGTCGGGTTCGGCCGGCAGCGCAAGAATATTAAAGATGAAGTCTTGTAGAAAACCAGGGTACTTTTGATTCAGCTGCTCAAGGGCAACGTTGATATTGGTGGTATCAATCGCAAAGAAGTCTTGCTCGAAGCGTTGAAGTGGCAGGTTAACCTTTATCCCCGATACATCGGGAAGGTTTCTATTTTTGCACGCCGACACACAGCAGAAAAGCAACAACAGCCACAGCAATCTTTTCATGTAACTACTTTGCGGGCAAATTACATTATGACATGAACATTGCGGTTAAATCAATCTTAATAGTAATTTAGATTATGAAAATAGTACTAGCGCAACAGAACTACCACATTGGAAATTTCGAAAGCAATACACAAAAGATCATCGACGGCATTAATGAAGCCAAGCGGCAGAAAGCCGACCTTGTTGTGTTTAGCGAGTTGTGCATCTGCGGCTATCCTCCCCGCGACTTTGTTGAGTTTAACGACTTCATCAATAAATGTTACGAAGCTATCGACCGGATAAAAGAACATGCCGACACCATTGGGGTGCTGGTGGGTTCGCCGGCAAGAAATCCAACCATCGAAGGCAAGGACCTCTTTAACGCGGCCTTCCTGCTTTACGATAAACAGGTAAAAGGTGAGGTTCACAAAACACTTCTGCCCACCTACGACATCTTTGATGAATACCGCTATTTTGAACCGGCGTATGAATGGAAGGTGCTCGAGTTTAAAGGCAAACGCCTTGCCGTTACCATTTGTGAAGACATCTGGAACCTGGGCGACAATCCGCTGTACCGTTCGGCACCCATGGATAAACTCATGGAACAAAACCCCGACCTGATGATCAACCTGAGCGCGTCGCCTTTTGATTATATCCACGAAGAAGAACGGCAGTCCATCATAAAGGCGAATGTGCTTAAGTACAAACTACCCATGTTTTATTGTAATGCCACAGGCAGCCAGACTGAGATTGTGTTTGATGGAGCTTCACTGATCTTCGATAAAAATGGAAAGCTTTGTAAGGCGCTTCCGCTGTTCGACGAGGCAATTGATGGCGTAATCCTGAATGAAGACGGAACAACAAATTGCGAAACCCCAAGTGACATAAAGCCGATATCGCAATACAAGCCAAACCCAACCGAGCTCGACTATGAGCGCAATATTTCGTTTATTCACCGCGCGCTTGTATTTGGTATACGCGACTACTTTACCAAGATGAACTTCAAGCAGGCGATCCTCGGTTCCTCCGGTGGTATCGATAGTGCAGTAACCCTCGCCCTTGCCTGTGAGGCACTGGGTAAAGATAATGTTCGCGCCATTCTTATGCCCTCGCCTTATAGCACCAGCCATTCCGTTGATGATGCCGTGAACCTCAGCAAAAAACTTCAAAACCCGTACGACATCATCCGGATAGACCAGGTTTATGAAAGCCTGCTGGGTACCTTGAAGCCTGTTTTCAACGACCTGCCTTTTAGTATTGCTGAGGAGAACCTGCAAAGCCGCACGCGCGGAAACCTCCTGATGGCGATCGCCAACAAGTTTAATTATATTCTGTTAAACACCTCTAACAAAAGCGAACTGGCTACGGGTTATGGAACCCTTTATGGCGATATGGCCGGCGGACTAGGGGTTTTGGGAGATTGCTATAAGATGCAGATCTATACGCTTGCCAAATACATCAACCGCAACGAAGAAATTATACCCGATAACATCATCACCAAACCGCCAAGCGCCGAGTTGCGACCCGACCAAAAAGATATCGACAGCCTTCCTGATTACCCGGTATTAGACCAGGTACTTTACCAATATATCGAACGTCGCCAGGGCCCAAATGAAATTAAAGCAAAGGGCTTTGATGCACAGCTGGTAGATCGGATCATCAAACTGGTGAATACAAATGAATACAAAAGAAACCAGTTTTGCCCGATCATTCGCATCAGTCCCAAGGCATTTGGCGTAGGCCGAAGAATGCCCATTGTTGGCAAATACCTGAGTTAATTAGGGTAACGGCCGCCCTGGTTTTGCACATTAGTCCGGCCCCATCATGGCTGAACCTGGTATGAAATGTCAATAATGAAAATCATTTTGCAACTATAACTTTGGCTCCTGCGCGGGTAATGTTTTTTTATGGACCCGGCATAAGTTCATCTATGAAGCTGTCGTTGCGTCGCACTCTTGTACCAACGGTTAACCCGCAGCAATGCTCCAATAAGCAAGAGTTTTGTAACCGGAAGTAAACACATAAGCGATCATGCAAAAAGAAAGTAAGCGGCGGTTAAGGGTTCTTGTAGCAAAGGTCGGACTCGACGGTCACGACCGGGGGGCTAAAGTGATCGCCACGGCTTTACGCGACGCGGGCATGGAGGTGATCTATACCGGTCTTCGGCAGACGCCGGAAATGGTTGTACAGGCAGCTTTACAGGAAGATGTTGATGCAATTGGCATTAGCATACTCAGCGGCGCCCATATGACTGTATTTCCTAAAGTAATTGCGTTGATGAAAGACCGGAACATGAACGATGTATTGTTAACCGGTGGTGGTATCATCCCTGAAGAAGACATGAAAGCACTGCAGGCTATGGGGGTTGGCAAACTTTTTCCCCCGGGCACTCCTACTACTGAGATTGCAGGTTACATAAATGACTGGGTTGCAACGCACCGCCATTTTTAAATAATTTCTGCTAAAACAGCTCTTCCAGCCGGAACCGGTCTAATTTTCTCACTTATTTTAGAGCTAATCAGCCATTTTATAGCAGACAAGTTCCCGATAAACATATTAAGATTTTTCATATCGATGTAAGTGTCTCTTTGTTTGCCTTCATTTCTGTATTTTTAACCGGATTGGATTCCCTTTTTATTGTTTTGTATATTCAATTATTATGAAGGAGCACTCTTTATTACAATCCTACCAGGATCAACCGGAAGTTTGGGATGAAATGTTTGGCTCCAATGGGGTGCGATCGCAGTATCGGAATTTTGTATCTGCGATTGAAAACCTGCCCGAGCTGGAGATGACCCATAAAGATGAAATGGCCAAGAAGCTGTTCATGAGCCAGGGCATCACCTTTACGGTGTACAGCAGCGGAGAGGGTATCGAAAAGATTTTTCCTTTTGACGTTATTCCCCGGATAATAACAAAAGACGAATGGGACGAAATCGAAGCAGGTATAAAGCAGCGGCTCCGGGCATTGAATGTATTTCTAAAAGACATCTATCATCTCCAGTTTATTATTAAGGACGGGATTATCCCTGCGCGACTCATTTATACTTGTCCCTACTTCTTAAGGGAAATGGTTAACGTAGATGTGCCATTTGACATATATACCCATATTGCGGGGGTGGACCTGATTAGGGATGGCGACGGAAAGTTCTATGTGTTGGAAGATAACCTGCGAACGCCATCAGGGGTATCATATATGCTCGAGAACCGGAGTATCACTTACCGGATCTTTCCCGATCTCATACCAAAAAACAATGTCCGTTCAGTAAAAGAATACCCTGATCTACTGTTTAGAAATTTACAGGCAGTCGCCAACCGGCAAATCAGCGATCCAACAGTCGTACTGCTAACCCCGGGTATTTATAATTCTGCCTATTTCGAACATACCACCCTCGCCCGGCTAATGGGTATCGAGCTGGTTGAAGGCAAAGACCTGATTGTAGACAACCATCATGTTTACATGAAAACAACCCGAGGGCTCAAACAAGTTGATGTGATTTACCGGCGGGTAGACGACGAGTTTATTGATCCATTGGTGTTCAGACCCGATAGTATGCTTGGCGTACCAGGGATTTACTGGGCTTATCGCAAGGGCAATGTTGCTTTGGTAAACGCTCCCGGAAATGGTGTGGCCGACGACAAGGCCATCTATGCCTACGTGCCGGATATGATCCGGTATTACCTGAATGAAGAGCCTATACTCAAGAACGTTCCGACCTACCAGATGGATAACCTTGACAGCCGCCAGCATGTATTTGAGAACATGAACCGGATGGTTATCAAAAGAACAAATGAGTCGGGCGGTTATGGTATGTTGATGGGTAATAGTGCCAGCGAAGAGGAAATGGAGAAGTTCAAAGCAGCGATAATTGCGGATCCCAGGGGCTTTATTGCACAGCCAATAATCAGCCTTTCTTCAACACCATGTTATATCAATGGGGTATTACAACCGAGAAGGGTTGACCTCAGACCTTTTGCGCTCTATGGACCCGATGGAATAGACATCGTTCCGGGTGGTTTAACGAGGGTGGCCCTAAGGGAAGGGTCACTGGTGGTGAATTCGTCACAGGGCGGTGGCAGTAAAGACACCTGGGTACTCAATGGTGGTTAATAGCCTTTACTAGCGAACTGGCAATACATCAGGGGGAGAACAGTTCTTGCTTGTTCACGCCGGACGATACGATTGGTTCATCTAAAACATAGCGGGGGAGTAAAGGTACTCAGGCGCTAAATCACTTAAACCTAAACGATATAGATGTTAAGCCGTGTTGCAGAAACTATTTACTGGCAGGCCAGGTATATGGAACGTACCAGTAGCATGCTACAGGTATTGCGAACCAATTACATTGCCTCCCAGGACCAGGTACATAACTTTCCCTGGCGACCTATCATCTTACAATATGGCCAGCTTACAAACGATGAAGGGAAGGCTATTGAAAATGACTCGCGGCAGGTGCTGGAGTACCTGATATTCGATAAGAGCAATATCGGTTCTGCATATAACAATATTGTACAGGCCCGTGAAAATGCCAGGTCCATACAGGACCACATCACCAAAGAGGTTTGGCAGTGCCTAAACGACTTTTACCATTTTATTAAGGAACCGTATGTTGAGCAGGAAGTTAAGTTTGGTGACCCCCTCTCGGCCATCGATGAGATGATTAAAAAATGCCTGCTCTATACCGGAACGGTCGATAATACCATGACCAGGGATGAAGGCTTCACCTTTATGAATATTGGTAAACTGCTGGAAAGGTCTATACAGATAACTGATGTTTTAAGAATTAAGCTTACCGACCTTAAACAGGAGGCAAATAACCCGGGAGGTGCCCCGGGATTGCGTTACCTGCTTTATTCACTGTACGGATTTGAGATCTTTCTGAAAACCTACAAGGGCAAGTTTAATGCGCAGAGTGTATTGCACCTGTTGTTGTACAACACCGATTTTCCGCATTCCGTGTTGTACAGCCTCGACAGGCTGTATCGCCTCTTCGAAAGGCTTAAGCCGGAAAGCTTGCCGGAGAATTATGAGCAACTCGATTTCCTTATCGGCAAAACGATAAACAGCATCAAGTACACCCATATCAACACAGATAATCCCTTATCGCTGGGTGAGTTCTTATTTAAAGCCAGGACCGACCTTGTAGAGATCGCTGGTTCCTTTAGCAAATTCTATTTTGGTAAAACCTAATTGAGGCACTATGGCATCCTATAAAATCATCCATGTTACCCGTTACACCTATGCATCAACCGTAATCGACTGTACAAACCAGGTGATGCTTTACCCCATCGTTGATACAAACCTGGAGGTTAAGAAACACGAGGTTAAGATTTCCCATAATCCTGTAATCGAAACCTTTGTTGATTACTTTGGCAACTATATCGGTGTTTTTTCGGTTATTAAGCCACATACCGAATTGCTTATTGAGTCAATCGCAGACGTAGAGACGAAACCCGTGCAACCGCCCATTGATGGTATACCGGCTGCCGAACAATGGCAGCACCTTTACGATTTGAAAGATCATGTTTTGTATATGGACTTCCTGACCAAACAGCCTTTTCCGTCAGAAGAAGAGGTTCGGGGCGAACTAAACTCCCTCATCGATTATTCAAAATCGCCATTGCAAAACGGACAGGCTCTGTCGAGCTATGTTTACAACAACTTCAATTATCAGAAAGGGGTCACAAACGTGGAGACGCCCACGGAAGAAGTGTGGCGACTAAAGGCCGGGGTATGTCAGGACTTTGCGCACATCCTGCTGGTGTTTTTAAGAATGTATGATATTCCGGCACGGTACATCAGTGGTTACATCTGTCCGAAAGATAAAGAGATGCGGGGCGAAGGGGCGACACACGCGTGGGTTGAAGCGCACATCCCAGGCTACGGCTGGCTTGGACTTGACCCAACAAATAACTGTATTGTAAATGACCGCCATGTTAGGCTTGCAGTGGGCAGAAACTTTTATGATTGCACCCCTGTGAAAGGTACTTATAAGGGTTCCGGCGAACACACCCTTGAAGTGTCTGTAGAGATCACGAATGGGAATGTTAGGCGTTCGGAAGAAAGGCCTACCCTGCCAGTGTTTAACTACCAGGCCAAGAATCCGGGCGAACCAATTAACTCCTATCGCCACTATCTTGAAGTACAACAAAAACAACAACAGCAACAACAGCAGCAATAACAGCTGAGTTGCGTGTTTTAGCCGCCATTATACCGGCTGACAAATTAATCGAAACTAAACTTACTCCCAACAGGCAGGTTTGCAGGTGGAACCTTATTGCCACACAGGTATGCTATGTCTGCCGGGTAGTGCAGCCATGCCGCACCAATCGTTCCATAACCTTCGGCTTTAGCTTATCAAAATGCATGGCGGTAAGTTGAATTACCCTCCGAATCCATTTGCTCATACTTACCCGGCATAAACTGATCGGAATCCTCCTGTTATCAAAAAGGCATTAACCATACCTTTGAATGGATTAAACCAATGCCGTATGTACGAAACGCTTTTGACCTCGTTAAAAGAAAACATCCTTACGATCACCATCAACCGACCAACAAAACTTAATGCAGTAAACCGGCAGGTCATGCACGAGCTGGGCCTTGTTGTTGAAGAGGTTTATAACGACCCCTCCGTACGATCTGTATTGTTAACTGGTGCCGGTGATAAAGCGTTTGTTGCAGGTGCTGATATCAGCGAGTTTATGGGATTGTCTGTAGAAGATGGCAAAGCGGTAGCAAGAACCGGGCAGGAACTTTTCATGAAAATTGAACGATCCCCTAAACCCATTGTAGCTGCAGTTAATGGTTTTGCACTGGGGGGTGGTTGTGAATTAGCGATGGCCTGCCATTTTCGTGTAGCAAGTGAAAATGCACGTTTCGGACAACCCGAGGTAAACCTTGGCCTGATACCCGGTTATGGCGGAACACAACGCCTGGTACAACTGATTGGAAAAGGCCGGGCCCTGGAAATGATGCTTACCGGCAATATGATCACGGCAGGTGTCGCACTCCAATATGGACTGGTAAATGCCGTTGTAAAATCAGAGGAGCTTATCGCTAATGCACGGGCGTTGTTGGTTACCATCAACTCGAAGGCACCACGTGCATTAAGCATGTGCATAGAGGCAGCAAACGCAGTTTTTGATGAGTCAAGCAACGGCTACGAAGCTGAACTTAATAGTTTTGGGGCCTGTTTTGGAACAAAAGATATGCAGGAGGGTACCGCAGCTTTCCTCGAAAAACGCAAGCCGCTATTTACCGGCAACTAAACATCAGCATATTCCACTAACGATCTTATCCAACGCGACAAACTGGGTTGTGCCTGCAGATAGAAGGACGTCCATATACGTCATTTAAGGCAGGCAGCTTATATCTTTTAAGGCGGCCAGTAGTCACCTTCACCATTGGCCGTATACATTTGAGTCCTTTAAAACGTAGTGTGAAAACTTACCTTTGCGCTCTAAATACATCACTAAATAAACCGAAATGGAATACCGTATAGAAAAAGATACGATGGGTGAAGTAAATGTACCCGCCGATGTGTACTGGGGAGCCCAGACTCAGCGTAGTATAGAAAACTTTAAAATAGCACAGGACACCAACCGTATGCCCCGCGAAATTATCCGGGCCTTTGCCTACCTGAAAAAGGCTGCGGCAATTACAAATTTCGAGGCCGGAGTTCTGCCCAAAGAAAAATCTGATTTGATCGGCCAGGTCTGTGATGAAATTTTATCGGGCAAGCTGGATGACCAATTCCCTCTTGTGGTTTGGCAAACAGGCAGTGGTACACAAAGCAATATGAACGTAAATGAAGTGGTTGCTTACCGAGGTCACGTTTTAAAGGGCGGTCAACTTACTGACAAAGAAAAATTCCTGCACCCAAATGACGACGTAAATAAGTCGCAGTCGTCCAACGATACGTTTCCTACAGCGATGCACATTGCTGCATACAAAACGCTAACAGAAGTCACCATTCCCGGCATCGAAAAACTTCGCGATACCCTTGCTGCAAAAAGTAAAGAGCATATGCAGGTGGTTAAAATTGGGCGTACCCACTTTATGGATGCCACACCCCTGACGCTGGGGCAGGAGATCAGTGGTTACGTAAGTCAATTGAACCATGGGTTAAAAGCAATCAAAAATACCCTGGAGCACCTTAGCGAGCTTGCACTCGGTGGAACAGCAGTTGGTACGGGTATTAACACCCCTCCAAACTATTCGGAGAATGTGGCCCGTCACATAGCTTCACTTACAGCGCTTCCATTTGTTACTGCCGAAAACAAATTTGAGGCACTTGCGGCGCATGATGCAATCGTAGAGGCACATGGTGCCTTAAAAACGGTTGCAGCAAGCCTGATGAAAATTGCAAATGATATCAGGATGTTGTCAAGTGGCCCTCGCAGCGGTATTGGTGAATTGTTTATACCCGACAATGAGCCCGGCTCCTCGATAATGCCCGGCAAAGTCAATCCAACCCAGTCGGAAGCACTAACCATGATTGCCGCACAGGTGATGGGCAATGATGTTGCGATAAACATCGGCGGCTCCCTTGGTCATTTTGAACTGAATGTATTTAAGCCTTTGATGATCTATAATTTCCTGCACAGTGCGCGGCTTATTGGTGAAGGTTGCGTGAGCTTCAACGACAAATGTGCTGCCGGCCTGGAGCCAATCCCGGCAAATATCAAAACCCATGTTGACAATAGTCTCATGCTGGTAACCGCACTCAATACAAAAATTGGTTATTATAAAGCGGCTGAAATCGCTCAAAAAGCACACAAAGAAGGTACCACCTTAAAAGAAATGGCAGTGAAACTTGGTTACCTCACGGAAGGGGAATTCGACGAGGCTGTAATACCAGCCAACATGGTTGGCGATCTATCAAAAGCATAATGTAATATCCGGAACATGCCGTTTAGTTAAGCAGTAAATTCTTCTTGTTGCCTCAACATTCACCGGGTGAAGCTTCACAGGTGAGGTTCCCACAACAATAAACGGATGCTTAACTAAACGACATTGGCCTACGATGGCTTGGTGCAAGCTGCAGGAGGGAGGGGCACCCGATCCCGGTGCTTGCAGAATCATGGCAACGGCATACCCTGGATAACAGATATCTTCCAGGTTTAATGCCATTTACTGGTTTACCCGAAACCATTCCGCAAAACGGCTACAATTAACAATACGCTCGCCAACTAAAGGCGGCGAGAACTACAACACTATGAAAATTGCATTCTTCTCCACCCAACCTTATGATAAACTGTTTTTCCAGGCACACAATGCCACTTTCGATATGGAACTTCAGTTTTTTACGGAACCATTGTCAGCTGAAACAACCGGCCTCGCGCAGGGGTCTGATGCCGTATGTGTATTCGTAAATGACAAACTCAACGCAGCAGTTATCGAAAAACTATCTGCAATCGGAATCAGGGTGATCGCCCTTCGATGTGCAGGGTTCAACAATGTGGACCTTGTTGCGGCAAAGCAGATGGGCCTACGCGTTTGCAGGGTGCCGTCTTATTCACCCGAGGCGGTTGCGGAACATGCGGTAGCGATGATCTTAACCCTTAACAGGAAAACGCATAAGGCTTACAACCGGGTACGGGAACAAAACTTTTCGATCGACGGTTTACTGGGCTTTGATATTCGTGGTAAAACGGTTGGTGTTATCGGAACAGGAAACATCGGACGGAGTTTCTGTAAGATTATGACAGGTTTCGGGGCAGAGGTAATTGCTTTTGACCTTATCGCAAGCCGCGACGTTGAGGCACTCGGGGTAAAATATCTTCCATTAGTAGACATCCTCGACCAGGCCGACATCATTTCGTTGCACTGCCCCTTAAACGAGCAAACCCGGCACATCATTAACGATGAAACAATCAGCATGATGAAGGACGGGGTAATGATCATCAATACAAGCCGGGGTGGCCTTGTTGATACCAGGGCGGCCATAAAGGCCTTAAAAACAAAAAAGATCGGCTACCTGGGGATCGATGTTTACGAGCAGGAAGAAAAGCTGTTTTTTCACGACCTGTCGACAAACATCATAGATGATGATGTTATCAGCAGGCTTATGAGCTTCCCAAATGTACTGGTAACCGCTCACCAGGGATTTTTCACCCGCGAGGCGCTGGATGAGATAGCAGCGACTACCTTACAAAATGTTCAAAATTTATTGCTGTCGAACAATTTAGTCGCGCAATCTACGTTACTCGCTTAATAACCGGTTATTAATCCAACATTCCGGCATCACAATGCCGTATTTTCTTCTGCGCTATTGCCATCTGCACACAACCTTAACAGTTGATAAAATTGAGGGCTGTTAATCGGCTGGTCAGCGATTTTTTTGAAGTCGGGCAGCGCAAGGCATCTTAGAAAACTCTAAGCGGTAGGATTTGTTTCATTAAAAAACTTTTTCTTTGTTCCATGAAAGTTATCAAGCATTTTACCCTGGTATTGGCGACCGTCCTGTTGTTTTGGGCATGCCAGAAGGAGTATAGTTTAGAAGGCTCCGGCGCCAATGGTGTAGCAACGGGAAGCTTAAAAGATACCTCAAATAATTGCCTTCCGATTACGGTATTTGGCACCTACCTGCAAGACTCTACATTAACAGACAGCAATTATGTATTGGTTCAGGCAAACATCACCAATCCCGGATCATACGTAATCTTTACCGATGTTGTAAATGGCATCTCATTCAGAGATTCAGGCTTTATCCCAACAACCGGTCTTCAGACATTTAAATTAAAGGGGCGTGGAAAGCCGGTGCTCACGGGTCCAAATGACTACACCTTAAGCTTTGGTACAAGCCTGTGTTCGTTTAGTGTAGTTACGGGCGTTTCAGGTTCAGCAGCCAACTTTACACTTGGCACAACAGCAGGCGCCTGCACGCAAGCAAACGTACAAGGCACTTACCAGATTGGCAGCCCTTTGTCAACGAATAATAGGGTAGTTATAAATCTAACCGTAACTACACCCGGCACATACAGTATCACTACAACAACAGCCGGCGGTATGTCGTTCAGGGCGACAGGTACATTTGTTACTACCGGACCGCAAACAGTGACTCTTCAGGGTACCGGTACCCCTACAACAGCAGGAAACAACACCATTACCTTAACCGCCGGAGGAAGCAGCTGTACATTCAATGTAAACGTTACCCAGGCCGGTCCTGCTGCAGCTTTCGCGCTTGGTACTGCCGGTAATTGCTCCAGCACAGTTGCTCAGGGCACCTACGCAACGGGTACAGCCTTAACGCCCGCAAACCGCGCAGATGTTTCGGTTAACGTAACCACACCAGGAACTTATCAGATTAGCTCTACTCCTGTTTCAGGCATTACTTTCACGGGGAGCGGTGTATTCACAACAACAGGTGTACAAACAGTAACCTTAACTGCATCAGGAACACCAACAACGGCTGGTCCGGCTACGATAGCCCTCACAGGTGGCGGAACAACCTGTTCTTTCATTGTTAACGTAACTGCCGGTTCAGGCGGCGGCAATATCAACCAGTCTGACAGCGCATGGTCTTTCAACCAGGGAACTACCTTTTTCAGGGGAAAAATTGATACTGCGTTCACCGCAACGATACCTGGACTGGGTTTCGCGCTGGTACTTTTCGGGCCGTCAACAAACGTACCTGGCGACACGTTGGAAATTGATATATTATTCCCAGGCACCTCTATACAGCCTGGAACTTATCCAACCGTTAGCAGCAGTATATTCAATTTTTACAGCGCTGCAGGAGACATCTACGCAGCGGATCCACAAACTACGGGTGTAGTAACAAACGTGGTTGTCACCAGCTATGCACCCCTGACAAGGATTATAGAGGGTACCTTTAGCGGAACAGCTAAAAATGCTACTGGTGCCAATGTTCCAATTACAAACGGGAAGTTTAGGGCTGTGGTTAATTAGAACCTCAGCATGAATAAGAAAGGGTTGTTATCGCAGAACGGTGACAACCCTTTTTATTATCGGTAGCCGGTGTTGGGTGTGGAGGTATTGAGGTATTGGGTATTGAGGTATCGGGTATTGAGGTATTAAGGTGCTGGGTAAACAGGTAGTGGTAAAAGGCGGATAAAAAAGCGATGTTAGGTTGATGTGAAACGCACTAGCTATGGGCGGTATTGACCAACCCACTCTGCCATTAACATTAAGCAGGAGTTCGTTGAAAAGTAGCAGTATATAAGCGGTTCGACGATCTTATGATAAGCGGAAGAATGGCTTAACCCAGTTTCAAATTAGTAGAATTGAGTATGGGGCTACTGCACCTGAACATTGTCGTCGACAGGAGCGTTTGTTTCAACCGTGGTATGGCGTTCTTCGGTTTGCTTGTTGAAAAAGCGATTTTGAAAAATCAGGATCGTAATTACGCCGATCGAAATGCAGGCATCTGCGATGTTAAACACAGGTCGGAAAAATTCAAAATCTTCCCCGCCCCAAAACGGAAACCATTCAGGATAGCGGGCGTTGGAAACGATTGGAAAATACAACATGTCTACTACCTTGCCGTGCAGAAAACCAGCATATCCCTGCCCCACAGGAACTACTTTGGCCACATTTTGAATGTAAGGATCACTCTCCTGGAATATCAAACCATAGAACATACTATCTATAAGATTGCCCAATGCTCCTGCATAAATCAGGGAAGCGCAAAGAATGAACCCGCGGTGGTACTGTTTGCGTATGAAATTCCGGATAATGAACGTACCCGCAATAACCGCCACCAGCCTAAATAGCGTCAGAACAACCTTACCCCACTCGCCGCCCCACTTCCAGCCCCAGGCCATTCCCTCATTTTCTACAAAGTGAAGACGGAACCAGCTCTGACCAAAGACGCGGATTTCTTCCCCAAGATAATAGTGCGTCTTGATGTACAACTTAACAGCCTGGTCAATAAACAGCAGGACAAGTACGAACAGGACAATCTTTACTGGTTTAACAGGCTTTGCACCAATAAAACCGTCATTAGAAGTAGCGTTTACCAAGTTTAAAAATTTAAAATTCAAAGATATGGATGTGTGAGGGTTCCAGAATTAAGTAATCCCACTTTGAAACGGGCAGCCTTAAGTTTAACGATCATAAAACAACTCTCATACACATAAGTATTACTCTTCAAAATACACTCTTTTTACCCTTTGGCTTATACCAGTCATGATTTCGTAAGGAATCGTTTCACACCATTCCGCTATCCGGGTAACCGGAAGATTCGTTCCAAAAACCTCAACGTAATCATCTTCACGAACCCCATCTATGTTTGTAACGTCTAACATCGTCATGTCCATGCAAACATTGCCGATAACCGGTGCCAGGGCACCCCGAACCAACATGCTGCCCACACCATTGCCGAGCTTTCGGCTAAACCCATCAGCATATCCAATTCTCACCGTAGCTATTATACTGTCACGATGCAGCAGCCCGGCCCTGCTGTAACCAACTGTTTCGCCGACTTGAACCTTACGTACCTGGGCGACTGTGGTCCTCAGGCTAACTGCAGGCTGCAAAGGAAGGTTAACTCCTGGTGCGGGTACCCCATAGAGGCCTATCCCAAGGCGTACCATATCATATTGCAGGTGAGGATGCCGAAAGATAGCGCCCGTATTTGAAAGGTGTTTAATAAAGGTATACCCGATCAAGCTTTCGATGGATCCACAGGCAGCTTCAAAATCGGAAGCTTGCCGTAGTGAAAACGCGTCATGCAGCGGGTTATCACTCCCAACCAGGTGACTAAACACCGAACGTACCACCAGACGATGATTTGCGACAAGTATATCCGTAAGTAAGGGTACATCGAAGGTTTCAAAACCAAGACGATGCATGCCGGTGTCAATCTTTAGATGAATAGGAAATCCTGCCAATCCTGCGCGGTTGAGGTATTCATCAAAGGCCCTCAGGATTGAAAAAGAGTATAGTTCGGGTTCCAGGTTGTACTCGACCAGGGCATCGAAGGTCACTTCTTCAGGGTTCATTACCATAATGGGCAAACTAACCCCGTCTTTCCTCAGGGTTATACCTTCGTCGGCATAGGCCACCGCGAGATAATCAACTTTCTGGTACTGTAGCAAACGCGCGATCTCCACGCTACCACTACCATAACTGAATGCTTTAACCATCGCCATAACCTTTGTATGCGGGTGCAGTATACGCTGGTAGGCCTTCAGGTTATGAACCATCGCACTTAGGTTTACTTCGAGAATGGTTTGATGGGTCTGTGCCTCAAGCAGGTGCCCGATCCGTTCAAACTCGAACACCCTTGCACCCTTCAGGAGAATCACTTCATCTCTGAAAAGGCTGGTATGAACAGCCTGGAGGAAAGCGTCTGTAGACTCATAGCAGTGAACCTGGCACCCGGTAGAAGGCCGGCCTTCGGCTACCTCCAAACCTGCACGTATACCATAAAAGCCCGGTCCGATAAGGATAAGCCGGTTGATACCAGCAGCTTCAACCTTATCCAGCACCAACTTAACAAGATGTGCAGGCGAAAGGCCGGATTCTAATATGTCGGATAAAATAACGGTTGAATTCTTTCCCACGGATTGCTGCCGTAGATAATCAAGGGCCAGCGCAAAAGAAAGCAGATCGTTGCTGTAGCTATCGTTAATTAGTAAGCAACCATGTATAGCCGCCTTCAATTGCATACGCATATCTACTGCAATAAGGTGGCGCATTCTTTCTGAAATGAGCTCCTGGTTATAGCCGAGGATGATGAGTACACACCAACAGGTTATGGCATTGTCTATGGAGACCCGGTCAGTAAACGGTATGGTGACCGAAACAGGAATACCGGCATAAACCCCGTTGATCGTGGTGGCGGTGTTGGTGGTCGTTTTATTAACGACAAACAGGCTTGCTTCGCTACGACGACTCCAAGAAAAAAACGAAATGTCCTGATCCCTGCGGGCGCTCTGCAGGTGTTCAGGATTAAACCCGGGAGTAAGCGCATCCTTACAATACACCAATTGTTTTACCCCGGCAAACAGGATTGCTTTTTCCCGGGCCTTTTGCAGGTCATTGGCAAATCCTTCTTTGTGTGCCTCACCAATATTGGTTAGTATCCCTATCGTTGGCCTGATCATATCCTCAAGGCGACTCATTTCTCCGGGGCGTGAGATGCCTGCCTCGAAAATGCCAAGTTGGTGCACCTCATCCATTTGCCATATACTTAGTGGCACACCTGTTTGTGAATTGTAGCTGCGCGGATTTCTTACGATATTAAGATCAGGCTGTAACAATTGGTATAGCCACTCTTTGACGATGGTTTTACCATTGCTGCCCGTAATACCGACAATGGGGAAATCGAACTTTTGCCGGTGAACAGAGGCAAGGGTTTGTAGTGCATTTCGCACATCGTCAACAATTATAAAGTTTACCGATGGCCAGGCTTCAACGTCAACACCAGCGGGCACCACAAAGTTGAACACCCCTCTCGATATAAGATCACCGATATAGTAAGAACCCTCATTGCGGGATCCGTGCAAGGCAAAAAACAGGGATGTTGTACTAAATACAAGCCGACGGCTGTCGATCAACAAATGCTCAATGGTTGCACCAGGATCTGTAAGCCTGGCTTTGCCTTGAAGAATTGCTGCAATGTTCCCTATAGTGTAAGACAATCCCGGGAGGTTAATGGGTTAGAGATCTTCCTGAGGCAGAGGGGCAGGATTGTTCCGGGAGGCGTAAATTGAATATGCAATTGAACCGCCCAGGCATAAGATAATAACCGCAAGTGATATATAAATAGATATGTGAATGTCGAAGAATTCAATCAACATCTTAACACCGATAAACACAAGTACAATTGCGATACCCTGTTGCAGGTAGTCGAATTTGTCTACTGCTCCCCGCAAGAGGAAGAATAAACTCCGAAGGCCCAGAACGGCGAAAATGTTTGAAGAATAGATGACCATGATATCATCGGAAGTAAATGGCTGGGTCGCCTTTTCGCGAACGAGCGACACTACTGTCGGTATGCTGTCGAGAGCAAACACGATATCCGTACCCGCAAGCATAAACACAACAATGGCCAGAGAGGTGAAATAAATCTTACCGTCCTGGCGTACCATGAACCTTCCCCTTGGTTGAAGGGTTGTGATCCGGAAAACCTTCTGAATAGCACGGTAAATAAAGCTATCAGCGGGATTATACTCATCATCCTCTTTCTGGAAAAACAGGTGTATACCGGTATACAACAGGAAAGCTCCGAACACGTACAACAGCCAGTGAAAACGGTCGATGAGTTCGATACCAAGCCATATAAAGAGGATCCTAAATACAATCGCCAACAGTATCCCGATGAGCAGCGCACGACCGGCATCAAGTTCGTGCACCCTGAAAAATGTGAATATCAGGATGAAAACAAAGATGTTGTCGATACTCAGGCTCCATTCCATCAGGTAAGCAGTAATATATTTCGTACCTACTTCTCCACCCTTTTGAAACCACAGGAAAGCGCAAAACGCCAATGATAAGAGTACCCAAAAGATGGTCTGGAATAGTGCCTTCCTGATTGTTATCACCGATTGGCTTTTACTCATTATCCCGAGATCAAAAACCAGGGCCAACACTAATGCAATACCGAAAATGAGATAAGTAATCTGGTCAACAGTCATGATAAAATTTGAAAGCCAAAAATAAACAAAGCATTTACGAAATACGTGATATATATCTTAGCCGACAGGTTAAGTTATTCTTTTGGACCCAGCTGAAGAGGTACTATGGAGCATCGTTGCGTCGCACTCTTTTACTTTTCGTATGCGCCTCGGCCATAACCACGATGCGCATAAACCATCAGTGCTAAATACCCTGTTAATTGGAATATAAACGCTTTCTCCTTACCTGATAAAGCCATCCAAACAATAGTACAAGTACAACAGGTATCCCAAGGTTAAGGTACTGCCATTTGGTTTTTTGTTCAGCCAGCTTCGCTTTGTCGAGTAAGCGTAATGCTACATCCTTTGCCCTTGTTTCAAGTATGCCGTTCTGGCTCACCAGGTAGTCAACAGCATTAAGCAGGAAATCCTTATTGGCAAACTGGTAATTTTCATATTGTTGTTTACCCATGGGCAACGCACCCTGTGTCTGGCTGACTGTATTGGTAACGAGGTCGCCATCACTTACTACGATTTGCCGGCTTTCCTTTAACGCTGTAGGCGTAAATGGCTTGTCGGAGTACAGTGAAAGACTATCCCGGAGTGCCTGTGATAACCGGTTTGCATAAAGTGAGGAAAACCTGCCTTCGAGGAGTACAGCCACCGGCAGGTAGCTCCTGTTAAAGGTCCTCAGGTCTTCTTCGGTCTTTACACTTTGAAGGCTAACGAGTGCCGGGGAACTAAGGGTTCGGCTTAGGGTATCTGATGTAAGCAGTACCGTTTTCCGTATCCCGGGAGCTTTAATCGTATCGATTGACCCGGGAAAAATGCTCAGGATGTCATCGAGATTCTTTGAAACGGGATGGCTACCGGTTGAGGTTAACAGAGGGTAATAGGGAAATGGCAGACGCTGAATCTGCGGCTGATCACCAACCTGGCCCACTACAAGCGGTTGCTTTGCACTTTTCAGGTCCTGCAAAAGGTCGTTATTTATGCGCACCCCGTATTTGAACAACAGGTCTTCAATGTTTAGGTTTTTGTCGAACGCTACAAAGTCGGCCTGGGCACGTAAGAGGCTATCCATCTCGGCATAAAGCTTATCGATAAACCAGATTACGTTGCCCCCGTTCAATACATACTGATCGATTTTCAGTTTTTCGATATCATTAAACGGCTTTGAAGGCTTCACCACTAACAATGCCTGGATAGTATCGGGGTCTAATGCTGCGCGTGCAAGGTCAATTACGCCAAAGCGGTAATTGTTGCTCATTACCTCGAAAAGATCCTTTACTGTTGGGTTTAATGGCTCCCCGTTACCCGCCGCATAAGCAATAACCGGCAGGCTCTTGCGGGTAAGTTTATGTATAGCGTCGGCAAACTTAAATTCCAATAAGGCTTCGCTGTAATTGAGGGTACTTTCTTCATCCTGGCCGCTCCTTCCGCTCATCAGGTCAACTGGTATCTGGCGGTCGCCGTACTTAACGAGCGCAGCAGGGAAAATCAGCCTTTCTGTTTTTTCTTCTCCTTCTTTGGCAGTTACCTGGTTATTAAAAGGGCGAATGCCTTGTTGAACCAGGCTATCGTAAACAGCATATCGCAGACTATCAGGCATACCCTCGCCCGGCCTGACAAACCGGTATTGCAGGTTTGTTCCCCCGTATTCCCTGAACTCGGCCAGCAACTCGTCAGTAGCAATGCCAAGCCTTTTAAATCCCGCGCTTAATTCACCTGTGAGCAAAACATCTACCTGCACCTGCTCATCCAATCCCTTCAGGAGCTCCTTAGTAGACGGGCTAAGTGAATAACGCTTTTCCGTTGTAAGGTCTAACCGGTAGTGAAAAACCGACACCAGGTAGATTGCTGCAATAAATACAAGCAATGTCGGAAGCCACCAAAGTTTATTGTTCAACAACTTTTCTGCAATTCTCATGATTTTATTTTTTCGAAAGCGCCTGTTTCAGATAAAAACCCCCGGAGCCAGGTTGACTGAACCCTTAGAACGTTCTAGTATAATTTGCAATACACGGGGCGTTGGCAGGAATGAAACAACATGAACGTTTTTCTAACCCCGTTATCTTTTAAGCAGGTTTCGTTGCGTAATAAACAGGAAAAAAACGATTACCATAACAAAGTATAGTACGTCGCGTGTATCTACGACTCCCCTGCTGATGCTCTTATAATGGAAGCTGATGCCAAGCATCTGGATATAGTAATCAACCCCGTTGGCAAATACCGGGAGCTGACTTAAAGCCTCAAACCCGCTATAAAGGAGAAAACACACAAAGGCTGAAGCAATAAATGCGACTACCGTATTGTTGGTGAAACTGCTCATACAAATGCCAACCGCGGTATACACTGCACCAAGAAACAAGAGTCCCAGGTAGCTACCGATTGTACCACCGATATCAATCCCACCCTTTGCACTCAACTGCTGGATACTGACTGCATATACAATTGTGGGCAATAAAGCAATTGCAACAACCAATAAACAACCAAAGAACTTACCCCAAACCACCTGTTGGTTTGTAAGTGGCAAAGTCTTCAAAAGCTCAAAGGTTCCGGTTTTATATTCATCGGCAACGCTACGCATAGTAATTGTTGGCACCAGGAAAAGCATCACCCATGGCGCCAACGAAAAAAAGCTATCGAGTGTAGCATAGCCATATTCGAGGATGTTGGAACCGGGAAAGACAAAAAGGAAAAGGCCCATTAATAATAGAAAAAGAACAATTGCGATGTACCCGGTAAGGCTGCTGAAAAATTGTTTCCATTCTTTACTGCAGATGATCCACATATAGTCAAATCTAGTATGAATTAAAGAACGCCCTAGAATTAGTTTTAAGGTTGGGGTAGAATAAAAACCCGCTTAACAATCTCTCGTTAATTTTCGGAAAATGGTTCGGTTCGCCGCGGGGACTGTTTCAACGGGAAAAAGGGTGTAACAGATGTGGAAAGTTCAACTTATGCGTGTCTCAGCAAAAACGTTGTTATGAAAATTAAAACTTTCGTTGTTGTTAGTGCTTTAAGTGCAGCCTCGCTGGTAGCAGGAGCGCAAAGCGCAAAAAGGGAAAATACCGGAAAAAGACCCGGAACAGAGATTCCTCCACCCCCACCTCCCGCGCCTGCTGTACTGCAAATGCAGGACCAACAAAATGTACCTCCACCCCCACCTCCTGTACCTGCTGAAGCTCCCACCCCTGCTGCCCAGATGATACCACCCCCTCCTCCGCCTGTGCCTGCTATAGCACCAGTCCGGGAGGGACAGCGGGTAACGCCACCAACACCTGCCGTACCGGCTGAAACGTCTGTCCATCCTGCTCAGATCGCACCTCCGCCCCCACCTCGTCCAGCCCAAGCTGCGCCAAAAACGAATCCGTTACCCGAGCAGGCAGCCGCGAAAGGTAATCGTAGTTGAGGTTCAACAAAGCTCGAGGCTTCTGACGCCGTTCAACCCGTGTCAACCACCTTATCAAAGGAGGGGAGACCATGCTCCCCTCCTTTGCACTTCTATCCGGGTACTACTGACGGTAGCCGAGAGTCGGCAGCACTATGCTGATTTGTGCAACTCCCATAATGGACTCAATTGCCTAAGTTCATGAACGGATTTTTTCACTTGCTCAATTGTAAAATCGACTTGTTCACTGGTGGTAAAGCGTCCCAGGCTAAACCGCAGTGAGCTATATGCTTCCTGGTCACTTAATCCCAGCGCCTTGAGTACATAGGATGGTTCAAGTGAAGCAGAAGTACAAGCCGACCCGGAGCTGATAGCAATGCTTTTGCTAATACCCATCAGCAGTCCTTCGCCCTCAACATGTTTAAACGAAATGTTGGTCACATGGGGAAGCCGGTGACGAATGTTTCCGTTAATATAAGCCTCGCCAACCGTTAACAGCTCCTGCTCCAGTTTATTCCTGAGTCCTGTTAATCGTACACCTTCGTCGTGCATTTCGGTTTTTGCAAGCGCGGCAGCCTTTCCGAAACCAACTATCGACGGCACGTTAAGTGTACCGCTACGCATTCCTCTTTCATGACCGCCGCCGTCTATTTGCGCGGTTAGTTTTACGCGCGGGTTGCGGCGACGGACATACAATGCACCAACTCCTTTTGGTCCGTACATCTTATGAGCGGTCAGGGCCATTATGTCTATGCCATCCCTATTAACATCCAACGGGATTTTGCCTGCAGCCTGAACACCATCTGTAAAAAACAAAACCCCATGTTTCCGCGCGATGTCGCTGATCGCTTTAACCGGCTGTACAACCCCTGTCTCGTTGTTTGCATACATGATAGCAATTAGTATTGTATTGGGTTTAATGGCCGACTCGAGGGTTGGTAAATCGATGAGCCCATCTGGCTGAACTGGCAGCCAGGTTACCTCGCCGCCGAGTTTTTCGATGTGCCTGCAGGTATCCAATACCGCCTTATGTTCAGTGGCAGCGGTAATCACGTGGTTGCCCTTACCAGCATACATCTCAAAAACACCTTTTATCGCCAGGTTGTCGGCCTCAGTTGCCCCGCTGGTAAAGATGATCTCTTTAGGGTCTGCCCCGATTAGCTCCGCTACCTGTTCTCTTGCATATTCAACTGCCTCATCGGCCGTCCAGCCGTAAGCATGACTTCGACTGGCGGCGTTCCCAAAGTTTTCGGTAAAGTAGGGCAGCATGGCCTCTACCACCCTTGGGTCGCACGGAGTTGTGGCATTGTTATCGAGATAAACTGGTAATTTCAGCATAACAAAATGACTTGAATAATCAACTGCAAAAGTACAGCAATCCAACTTCAACCCAGGTTTGTGTGCAGTCAAGGGAACCAATTTGGGTTAACTACAACATCTCTAATCAACATCAATTCCATGCTTAAAATAGAACACATCGGTATAGCGGTTAAAGACCTGAAGTCGGCGGTGCCACTTTTCGAAGCCTTGCTGAACACCCACTGTTACAAGCAGGAGACTGTTGAAAGCGAACAGGTATCGACTGCATTTTTTCTCAAGCAGGATAGTAAAATTGAATTGTTGGAAAGTACGGCAGCTGATGGGGTGATTGCAAAATTTATCGCCAGGAAAGGAGAAGGCGTGCACCATATCGCGTTTGAGGTTGAAGACATCTATGCCGAGATGGAACGGTTGAAAGCAGCAGGTTTTACGTTGATCAATGCAGAGCCTAAACGCGGAGCCGATAACAAGATGATTTGTTTTGTTCACCCGAAAGAGACCAATGGTGTGTTAATTGAATTGTGCCAGGAAATCAGGTAATGGCACCTGGTGGAAATAGAAGACGGAAAACACGGTTTGAAAACAATTTAAAAAGATTGTTCTTTCAAAGAACCATAGATCATCCGTTAGATCCGTGTCATGCGTGTGCCAAACAGTTTTAACTGTGGTGAGTAGTGTTATGCGGTACAAGGGAGTGACACAACCGGAGCCTCATCAATGGTCATCTGTCGGTCCCCAAAAAATGTTACAGTAAACGGGGTATATCTGTTGATGGAATACCTGCTTTCTACGTTATTGATCGGGCTTATATTAAGCAGGGGGTTTTAAATATTGTTATCGGCGAGAAAAACATATTCTGGATGACAGACGAATGCTTTGTCTGTTATACGAAAGCTAGAGCCCTAACTTTTCAATGGCGAGTTGTGCTGCTATCTGGCTGGCGTCTTTTTTATTGTAGCCCTTACCCTGTGCAAGCTTTTCGCCGTCAAGCACTGCCGCAATGGTAAAGATGCGCCTGCTGTTTTCCACTTTTTCTTCAAGGGTGTCGAAGGTGAGAACGCGACCATTTTTACTTGCCCAGCCGATCAGTTTATTCTTCAGGTTAATATCGATACTCTCCAGGTCGTCTACATAAAGGTGTGGGATAATGATATGCTTTTGCACCCAGCGTTGTGTTTTCCGGTAACCTTTATCGAGGTATACGGCACCAACCAATGCTTCGAGTGTATTGCCAAAAATCTGGCTTCCTTTAAGTGAGCCATCAAACTTGTTGTACAATGCGATTTTCTTAAGACCAATCTTAAGCGCAAGATCGTTAAGCTGTTGGCGGTTAACCATCTTACTTCTCATCTCGGTTAAAAAGCCTTCGCCTTTATACGGATACTTCTTAAAAAGATAGTCTGCGACTATAGTACTTAATACCGCATCGCCAAGGTATTCGAGCCGCTCATTGTTTTCGTCGGCACCTTCTTTAACCGAGCGGTGGCTCAGGGCAGTAGTATACAGCGATATGTTGCCGGGCTTGAGGCCAAGCACATTTTCAATTTGCTTTTCGAATGACTGCTGGGAAGATTGCTTGCCAAAGAATTTTTTGAAAATTTGCACAGTATTAAGCTACATATTTTTTTACGATCACTGCGGCGTTATGGCCACCGAATCCAAATGTATTGCTTAAAGCCGCTTTCACTGTTCTGTGTTGTGCTGTATTGAAGGTGAAGTTCAGCCGGGAGTCCAGCTCAGGGTCGTCGTTGAAGTGGTTGATGGTAGGCGGAATGATACCATCGGTGACAGACTTAATGCAGGCGATTGCTTCAATAACGCCGGCTGCTCCGAGACAGTGCCCTGTCATACTCTTGGTGGAGCTGATGTTTAAGTTGTAAGCGTGTTCGCCAAATACGTGTGCGATTGCTTTGAGTTCGGCACCATCACCCAATGGCGTTGATGTGCCGTGCGTGTTGATGTAGTCTATTTCGTGAGGTTGCATGCCGGCGTCTTCGAGTGCAGCAAGCATTACGTTTTGTGCACCTAAACCATCGGGATGTGGTGCAGTTATGTGGTGCGCATCGGCAGTGGCGCCGCAACCTGCAATTTCGCAGTAGATTTTTGCACCGCGCGCCAGCGCGTGGTTAAGGCTTTCGAGTACAAGTACACCGGCGCCTTCGCCCATTACAAAACCATCGCGGTCGCGGTCGTACGGGCGACTTGCGGTTTTGGGATCGTCGTTTCGTTCGCTGAGTGCTTTCATGGCATTAAACCCGCCTACGCCAGCTTCGCTGATGACGGCTTCACTACCACCGGTAACAATGATGTCAGACTTGTTTAAACGGATGTAGTTAAATGCATCCATTATGGCGTTGGTAGAGGAAGCGCAGGCACTAACAACAGCAAAGTTTGGACCCCGGAAGCCATGGCGCATGGATATGTGACCGGCCGCGATATCAAGGATCATCTTTGGTATGAAGAAAGGATTGAAGCGTGGGGTGCCATCACCTTTTGCAAATTCAACAACCTCCTGCTGAAAGGTAATGAGTCCACCGATACCGCTGGCGAAGATGACACCTACACGGTCGGGGTTTACATTTTCTGTGGTGATGTTTGCGTCTTTGATAGCCTGGTCGCTTGCAACAATGGCTATCTGGCTAAAGCGGTCGATTTTGCGGGCTTCTTTCCGATCGAGATGTTCAGTGGGTTCGAAATTTTTAATCTCGCAGGCAAACCTGGTTTTGAATTTTGAAGCATCGAAGTTTGTAATAACGTCGGCCCCGGATACACCGTTAATTAATCCTTCCCAAAACGCTTCGGGGCTGTTTCCCAATGGCGTAAGGGCACCCATTCCTGTTACTACAACTCTATTCAATTCCATATGCTGGCCGCTTTCATTTAAGTATAAATCCGCCTACAGCAGCTTGAAGCATTTGTAAGGCGGATTAATAAGTTATCGCTAATAAAAAGGCTGTTCCCAGTTACTTAGCATGCTCTTCAAGGTAGGCAACTGCTTGTCCTACTGTAGTAATTGTCTCTGCCTGCTCGTCAGGTATAGAAATATTAAATTCTTTTTCAAACTCCATGATTAACTCCACGGTGTCCAAAGAATCGGCTCCTAAGTCATTCGTAAATGACGCTTCGTTGGTCACTTCAGCTTCATCTACGCCTAGTTTGTCAACAATTATTTTTTTAACTCTTGTTGCGATGTCTGACATTGTAATAATTTTTAGTTACGGTTGCAAAAATATATATTTTGATAAATAAGCAAGTACTTAGCAGATTTTTATTTATTTGACTAAGAGCGCCCAAAGTAGGTGAAAAATCTGACTTTTCACTTTTTTATTAAGCGTTGATTCCCTTATGAAAAGGGGCCTGTAACGGGGTTTTGAGCCTAATTTTCCGGAATGTTTTTATTTGGGTTTAAGCGATAAAAATCACATCTTACAACCGAATTCAAAAGTCGGATAACTTCTTTTGAACAACCCTGTTCAGGGAGTTCAGATCGCTGCAGTTGTCTATTTTGCCAATGGTTCCTATATTATAAAACCCAAACTATCGATATGCCGCTGAAGATTATTGATCACGGTTCCAAGGAGTATAAGCAGATGGTGGAAATGCGTAACCAGATTTTACGTAAGCCACTTGGTCTTTCATTTAAGCCGGAAGAACTTGAGAAGGAAAAAGAAGATGTGCTGATCGGAGCTTTTGAAGACGACGAGATGTTGGGTTGTTGCCTGCTTACCCAGGTTGATGCAAGCAGCGTTCGACTCCGCCAAATGGCTGTAAAAACTGGTTTACAAGGTAAAGGGATCGGAAGGGTGCTGATGCAGTTTGCTGAGAACCTCGCGCGAGACCGGGGAAACAGGAAGATTGTGATGCACGCGAGAAAAACAGCCGTTGGTTTCTACGAAAAACTGGGCTACAAAGTTGCGGGTAGTGAATTTGAAGAAGTAACTATTCCACATTATATAATGGAGAAACAACTTTAATTATTTACGTGCTATTTTACGACGCAACAGTTCTCTGATTTCTTCAAGATTACCTTCCCGTACTGCTGCAGCCTTTGGCACCAGGAAAAAAGACCTGCTATCGAAATACAGGTGAATAAAATGCGGGGTTTCGAAGTAGGTGCTGAATTGTTTCCATCCCCACTCTGTATATCCCCGCTCATTTTGCAGGCGCACACCTGCATCGTTGAAAAACATGGTAAAGCCATCCCTGAACGTCGAAGCCTTTCTGTATACCGCATAAGGCATAATAAACCAAAAGGCTGCCATTAAGCCAACCCACAATATCGAACTGACCAGGAAGGCAAGAGGCGAAACTTTTTTGAAGTAGAAAAGGGCGGCAGATAAAATGGCAAAGATGTTAACCAGTATAATCAACAGTTTGATTTCGGAACGTGTGATGAAGTGAAGCCGCAGTGCCTGTATAACAAGCCTCTTTTCGTATTCAAAAGTGATTTGCATGTTACCGTTCTTTATATTTTGATCAAAGCGCCCGTTCTTTAACCTTATCCTCTTTATAGCACCTGCTGCCACGGATCAATACGTTGTATAATCGCCCTTTCAGATCTTATTCACGTGTTGAAAACACCCGTTATTTTTTTCAGCCTGACGAAACCTGTTGCTTTCGCCGGACACCCGGCTGAAGTGTGCCGATTGAAATGCAATCTTAGCACTTACCATTATTATGACCTTATTTATTTGAAACGTCTTTGAGGTTCACACTCCACTCTCCTAACCTGTCACCATTAATATCCAGGAATTCAGCGAGCATTCTACGTTCCTGCCCTTTGCCGGAAAAGCTGACACGGGTATAGTTCTGCTTGTCCGTAATGCTCAATACACGCGCTGGATTGTTGCGTTCTGCCTCACTGTACTTTGAAGTACCGGATGTAAGTGGCGAAGACGTAATGTCGTATAAGGGGTAATTTCTGTCTCTTGTTAATTTGTTTATCTCGCTAAGATGGCGATCACCGGTAAGAAAAACCACGCCATTGATTTTTTCCGTTTGCAAAAAGTCGAGCATCTCGCGATACTCTGCCGAAAAATGCCGGAAGCAATCAAACGGTGATAAGGGATTCAGCACCTGGCTGCCAATCGCGATGATCCTGAAGTTGATGTTTGTGTTTCCATTACTCAAACGCATCGCATTCTTAAACCACTCCATTTGTTGCTGACCAAACATGCGCTTCCCGGTATTTGGCTGACCATTAATGCTATCAGGTGTGGCGTCGTGACTGCGAAACCAGCGGTCGTCTAACAAGAAAAAGTCGACATCATTATAGGTGAACCTGCTATAAACACCTTCTCCATTTTCACCGAAAGAAGGATTACACCAGCTGTTCATAAATACTTTGCGGCTCTCTTGTTTGAGCACATAACTTTTATCCGCGTCGTTCGGGCCATAGTCATGATCATCCCATATGGCATAATGGGGCATTGCTTTTAAGAAAGGCTGTAACACTGCCATACTGCGATCGCGTGATGCCCTATAGTTCAAACCCCATGCGCTGTAATAGTCGGCTTCACGTGTATACCAGTTATCACCCAACCACAACATAAATGCAGAACGTTCTCTGGCCATGGACAGGAAAATGGTACTATCCCCGCCATAGGGTTTACCGGGCCGGTCGTATTGGGGTTCATTAAAATAGGCACAACTGCCGGTTAAGAAACTAAAGTCAGGTGGAGCCTTTCGCCATTGCCACAAATCCTGGGTGGTAAAAATTCCTGCACCCAACACCTCCGGTGCCCGGGTAGCACCAACCTGGTATTCATACGTGGTTGCCGGCTCCAGGCCGGTGATATCAAACTTGTAAACATTGGGAAAACCTGCATCAAGCTTCTGAACAGTAATCGTTTTGCCCGTTGCCCTGGTTTTACCTTTTTGCCAGTAACGAATAAGTGCTGCGGGTATACCTTCTTTTAGTTCTATCCAAACCTGCCCGCTTCGTAGTTCAACCTGTCCCATCATCGGACCAGCTACTACATCCCGCTTATTCTGTGCAGTAGCAGTAAACAAACAACAAAAGCAATATATCGGAAGAAGTGTTTTAAAGTTAAGACCCATGTAAGTTTTTTAGGATTGCAAGGTAGTATCCCGTTTAGAATTCCCACTGAAATGAAGTTATTATTCTGGCTTGGTCCATGGCGATGACAGGCCGGCTCAGCTGTTCACCCGGGGGCAGTCTGCAGATTGTTTGTTTCGGCGATTTTCACGGCTATTAGCCCTGCTCATAACGGTACAATTAGCAATACCGATAAACATAAAAGCCACCATACCGGTGGCCTTTATGTTTATATCAAAGACTTGTTAGCTACATCCCATGCTGTTACCACAATTCAGGCATTTGTAACAGGTACCGCTTCTAAGGGTAATATGACCACATACATTACAGGCAGGCGCATCGCTCTGCATGTTTTTAGCAGCTGCATTTACCGCGTCCATACCCACATCAGCTTTGGCAACACTTGCACGGTGCAACTTTTGCGGGTGGGTTACCGGGGCAACATTTGGCGATGAAACCCTCACCTTGCTTAGCTCAGGTTTTATGTCGTCAACTTCCTCATCTTCGCCAAGGTTGCCGATCTCGGGTTTATTGAGTACGTGCACCAGGTCGGTACGGTGCAGGTATTCGTAAGCAAGACACCTGAACGTAAAGTCAACCAGTGATGTCGTGGTTTTAATGTTTGGATGATCAACCATTCCGGCCGGCTCAAACTTGGTGAACACAAATTTCTCAACGTACTCTTCTAACGGAACACCATACTGCAGACCGATAGAAACGGCAATGGCAAAACAGTTCATCAGGCTGCGAAGGGTGGAACCTTCTTTCGACAAGTCGATGAAGATCTCGCCCAGCGTACCATCGCTGTATTCACCGGTATGTAGGAACAATACCTGGCCGTTTACTTTTGCTTTTTGGGTAAATCCACGGCGCTTTCCAGGCAGGGTCTTCTTTTCAACAATACGCGATAACTGGCGCATAAACTGGGTATCCGGACTATCCTGCATCCGCTTTGCAACTTCGTCGAGCAATTCAGCTACGGTAAGCTTGCTCATGTCCACAATGTTCGCCTCAGCTTGTGCAGCTTCAGCAGTTTGGGTTGATGCGGTTGTTGCAGTTGTTGCGGTGTCTTCCGTTTTCTTTTTCTTATCGCTTTTATTGCTCAGTGGCTGGCTTAGTTTCGATCCATCGCGATACAAAGCATTTGCTTTAAGTCCCAGCTGCCAGCTCAACAAGTAGCAATCAGCAATCTCTTCTACCTTGGCCTCGTTCGGAAGGTTGATTGTTTTAGAAATCGCACCACTGATGAACGGCTGTGTAGCTCCCATCATGCGGATGTGACCATGCGCATGAATGAAGCGCTCGCCCTTTTTGCCGCACTTGTTTGCACAGTCAAATACGGAAAGGTGTTCTTTTTTAAGGTAAGGTGCACCCTCAACGGTCATGGTACCACAGATATAATCATTTGCAGCATCAATTTCCTCTTCGGTGAAACCAAGCGCCTCAAGCAGGTTGAAGCTCCAGTCGTTGTATTGCTCTGCTGAAAATCCAAGTCTTTCAAAACATGCCTCTCCCAAACTAAACCTGTTGAAAACGAAACCAATTTCAAAAGCAGATTTTACGGCTTCGCTTAGTTTTTTGATCTCTTCAGCTATAAAACCCTTTTCACTTAATGTTTGAGGGTTGATAAATGGCGCACCATCAAATGTGCCGCTTCCAACCGCGTATTTTATAATAGCATCCACTTCTTTTTCGGCATAACCAAGGTTGTGCAAAGCTTGTGGAACCGATTGGTTAATGATTTTGAAGTATCCGCCCCCGCTCAACTTTTTAAATTTAACCAGGGCAAAGTCAGGTTCAACACCGGTGGTATCGCAATCCATCACCAGCCCGATGGTTCCTGTTGGGGCAATAACGGTAGTTTGCGCATTACGGTATCCATACTTTTCGCCGAGTTCAACAGCATCATCCCATGCTTTACAAGCCGCCGTAAGCAGGTAATCGGGGCAATATTTCGCTTTGATACCCTGTGGCTTTACGCTCAGCTTTTCGTAAGTATCTGCGTCGTATGCGGCCAGACGGTGGTTACGCATAACCCGCATCATGTCTTCCCTATTTTCTTCGTAGCGATTAAAAGCGCCAAGGATTGCCGCCATTTCCGCGCTGGTTCTGTAGCTGACACCCGTCATAATCGCACTGATTGCACCTGCAATTCCACGAGCCTCTTCGCTGTCGTAAGCAATACCGCTTACCATAAGCATGCTTCCCAGGTTGGCAAAACCCAAACCGAGTGTGCGGTAGTCGTATGACAATTGGGCTACTTCTTTCGATGGAAACTGGGCCATAAGCACAGATATTTCCAATACCACTGTCCATAAACGGCAGGTGTATTCAAAACCTTCCACGTCAAAAATGTTGGTGTCACCGTCGAAAAACTGCCTCAGGTTTACCGATGCAAGGTTGCAGGCCGTATTATCGAGGAACATGTATTCGCTGCACGGATTAGAAGCACGGATCTCACCACCTTTAGGACAAGTATGCCATTCGTTAATGGTCGTATTGTATTGAGCTCCCGGGTCAGCACAACGCCATGCTGCATAAGCAATCTTGTTCCACAGTTCTCTTGAAGCAATTTTTCTCATGGTACGGCCATCCGTACGTGCCTTAAGTTCCCAATCCTCTCCTTTTTCAAGTTTCTCGAAAAATTCGTTTGGGATACGAACAGAGTTGTTGGAGTTCTGGCCGCTCACGGTCTTGTATGCTTCTCCTTCGTAGTCTGATGCATAGCCGGCATTGATCAGCGCACCTACTTTCTTTTCTTCCTCAACTTTCCAATCAATAAAATCAACAATTTCAGGGTGATCCAGGTCGAGACACACCATTTTTGCTGCGCGGCGTGTTGTTCCACCTGATTTTATTGCACCAGCTGCGCGGTCGCCAATCTTTAAAAAGCTCATTAAGCCGCTCGAAGTACCACCGCCACTAAGTTTTTCACCCTCGCCGCGAATGTTGGAAAAGTTGGTACCTACTCCGGAACCATACTTAAAAATCCTGGCTTCACGCACCCAAAGGTCCATGATCCCGCCATCGTTTACAAGATCGTCCTCAACGCTCAGGATAAAGCAGGCGTGCGGTTGCGGACGCTCGTATGCCGAAGTAGATTTTTTAAGTTGTCCGTCTGTCTGGTCTACAAAATAGTGCCCCTGCGGCTTGCCTGAAATACCATAGCTCTCATATAAACCGGTATTAAACCACTGCGGGCTATTTGGCACACAAGCCTGGTTTAAAATGCTGAATACAAGCTCTTCATAAAATACCTGTCCGTCTTTTGCACTCGCGAAGTAGCCATATTTTTCACCCCAAACCTTCCAGCAATTGGCCATACGGTGTGCTACCTGCTTGGTAGAAGTTTCCCGGCCTGTAGAACCATCCGGTTGAGGTACACCAGCTTTACGAAAGTACTTCTGCGCAATAATGTCGGTTGCAATCTGGCTCCACTGTTTCGGTACCTCCACGTTGTTCATTTCAAATACAACCTCACCATTAGGGTTCCTGATGATACTTGTACGATAATCGTATTCAAACATGTCGAACGGCGATACACCTTCTTTGGTAAAACGCCGGCTGAACTTAAGACCGGTTGTGGATTTCGATTTGGTCATTGGCAAAAGATTTATAGTTATTTAAAACGGGTTCGTTGGTTTAAAAAATTAAGAAGCAGACGACGAAAATATCTCTCCTTTTCTGAAATGCTTAAAGGGAAATATCAACAGCGTGTGGAAAATTGAGTTCGCTTTTTACGTAAGCGCCAGCCCTGCTGTGTTTCACGGATTATGCACCGCCGGTGGATAATTAAATGTGCTAATCAGGGCACTGTTGTTGCTTAATTGTGAATTAAAAACCAGTACAATATCATATAACAAAAATTACAATGATAAATTCGTTGCAGCACTCACCATAACCCCCGATTTTGCTTCTTCCGGGTGCGATAATTGCATCTGGTATGAGTGTTTAACGCGCAATTTCCATTACCCGGTTGCATTACGCGCGGTTCTGTTAAAATAAACGGCTTAAACAGAAAAGTTTTTTGCATTTTTGCAATTACCAGATGATATCAATTGCATGAAGAATAAGCTATACCAGCATTTTTTAAGGAATAAACAACAGGGGCACAAATCGTTCGCGGTCTTAGTTGATCCTGATAAAGTTGACAATCCGAAAATTGAACAGTTGGTATCACTTGCAATCGATGCAAAAGTTGACTATCTATTTGTAGGTGGTAGTTTGCTGATCTCTAATCACCAGGATGAGTGTATTCAAAAGATCAAATCCCTTTGCAATATTCCCGTTATCCTTTTTCCCGGAAGCCCTTCACAGGTGAGTAAGTATGCCGACGCCCTCCTTTATCTTTCTCTTATCTCGGGTCGTAACCCTGAATTGCTAATTGGTCAACACGTTGTCAGTGCCCCTTTTGTTCGTAAAAGCGGGCTCGAAATTATGCCAACAGGGTATATGGTCATCGATGGTGGCGCACCTACTACAGTCTCCTACATTTCAAACGCCACTCCCATTCCTTCCGACAAAAATGAAATCGCCCTTTGCACGGCCATGGCAGGTGAAATGCTGGGCATGAAACTCATTTATATGGACTCGGGAAGCGGTGCAAAACGTCCCATCCCTGAAAGCATGATCGAGATGGTCGCAAGCCATATCGAAGCTCCGCTAATTATCGGCGGGGGTATTAGCGATCCTGAAAAAGCTTACCGCAACTGTAAAGCCGGCGCCGACGTGATCGTAGTAGGTAATGCCATTGAAAAAGACGAAAGCCTGATCAAAGAAATGAGCGATGCCGTTCATTCCATGATGATCAGCGTATAATTAGCGGATTACGGATGAGCGAATTTCGGATTGCGCCGATCCTTCAAAACACTGCTCTCAAATACATTTTTTTTGGACCGGGCGGGATCGCTTCAGAAAACATCGTTGCGTCGCACTCTTGTACGGCATTTTCCCTATTTAGCAATTACCGTAAGTTCCCTCCAAAGTTTGGTGTACTAAATCACTTAAGTCTGGCTGAGCCCCATCCTTACCAAAAGTATATCGAGTATTTTACCGACTGCGCCGCTTACTAAATGAAACCAATAACTGGGCTGGTAAAGGGCTGGCACACCCCAGTAATTAACCGAATGGATCTTGTTTCCAGAAAACAGCCCGGATTAAACCTGAGCGATACAAGCTCAACCGCTGATTAAACCAAATCGGGAATATGGTAGATGATGCTGCCTGGCGACTATCGCTCCAGATCTGATGTTTTTACCCTTGAGGGACTGTCCTTTCCCGCAATGATGGAGGTAGCGCTAACCGCGATAGACTTGATAATCTCAGTCATATTGCCGAGGTCTAATGTGCCGATTTCGTCACTTGGTTTATGGTAATTGGGTTCAGCATCCATTTTAGAAGTGGAGATTGTATGTGCAGGTACCCCCAGGCGGGCGAGTGTGGCATTATCCGAACGATAAAACAATTGCTCTTCCGTATAAGGATCGGGGTAAAACCTAAAGTCCGATCCGCTAAGGTTTTTCTGCAGGATCTGTCCCATATCCGTTTTCTCGTACCCGGTAATATAGGCAGAATTCTTCCCCCATTTACTTTCGGTACCAATCATCTCGATATTGAACATCGCCGCAACCTTTGCTGCATCCAGGGTACGGGAAAAATGCTGCGAGCCATAGCCCCCGGACTCTTCTGCTGTAAAAGCCACAAATATGATTGTGCGTTGGTTATTGTTAAGTGCCTTAAAGTATTTCGCTAGCATTATAACACCCGTTATGCCAGCGGCATCGTCGTTTGCACCGTTGTAGATGGAGTCGCCGTTCTCTGGTTTGCCAATGCCCAGGTGATCATAATGCCCGGAGAAGACAACAAATTCACCGGCTCTGGTTTTACCTGGTAAAACCCCGACTACGTTTGTCAACGGCATTTCGGTGACAGTGTGTTTAGACTCAATGGAAAAAGTTTCCGGTTTTCCTGCCGAAAGCAGGAAAACCTGGCTCTTGTCGGATTTGAACAATTGGCGTTTCAGAAATGTCAACCTGCTAAATAGCCTCCTGAAACTGGTATCAACAATAATAATGGTGTTTTTTCCAGCTTGCACGAGGGCTGAAGCCTGCACGAAAAGGTTGTCACCCGCTTTAATGTAGGCGACTTCGTATCCCGACTTATCGTTTATTTTTAATTCTGGCTGGCTGGTTACAACAACAACCTGGCTTAGGTCTACAGCCTTGCCATTTACGATAGCAGCGCCACCGTTCGGCACTGGACGTACCATGGTGAAATGCTGAAAATAATCTTTCTGGCCCGTATACGAGTTTAAGCCCGCTGCCTTAAACTCGTTGCTGATAAAAGCTGCTGCTTTGTCAATCCCCGGTGTTCCGGTTCTCCGACCCTGCATATCGTCGGAAGAAAGCGTCTTTTCAATGCGTTCAACTTCTTTAAGGTTAATCACCTGATTAATCTGCTGAGAGAAACCGGTGACTGCGACTAGCAAAAAAGCCGGAAATATCAAACGTTTGATCATGTTGGTTAACTATGGTGCTAAATCCGGTAAAGTTAACCGAATGCATTTAGCATTAAGCCTTTATAAACTCATCATTTCCTTAAACTTAACCGTTTGCCTGCGGCTTACTTCAATTTTTTCTCCTCCTTTTAGTTCCAGCAGTAACCCCCCATTGAAATAGGGCTCAATTTTATCGATCCACCGCATGTTAATAATGTGCTTTCGATTGGCACGGAAAAACACCTTGTCGTCGAGTCTTTCTTCAAGGGCATTCAACGATTTAAGGATCAGGGGTTTATTGCCTGCAAAAAACACTTTGGCATAGTTTCCTACACTTTCAAACAGGCGAATTTCATTAAGTTTTACAAACCAGCAGCGCTCACCATCTTTTACAAATACCTGGTCATTTTCACCAAGCAGGGTATTTCTGTTGATGATAACCCCGGATGAGGAAGGCTCTTTGCTTTCTTCGTAGTGTAGTTTTTGAATGGCGTCGTACAAACGGCGGGGTTCAACTGGTTTTAACAGGTAGTCGAAGGCATTTACTTCAAAAGCTTTCAAAGCATATTCGTCGTAAGCGGTTGTAAAAATTACCCTTGGGCTCCTTTCAAGTTCCTCCAGCAGATCAAAACCTGTTTTTCCCGGCATCTGAATATCAAGGAAGATCAGGTCCGGTGAATGTTGTTCAATTTTCTCCAGGCCTTCGTTTACGTTCGCGGCCTCATCTATAATCTCAATTTCACTGAACTCCTGTAATAACTTTTTTAACTCGTTCCTGGCTAGACGTTCGTCATCAATGATGATCGTTCTGATCGACATGGGTTATTGGGTTTATTAGTTCAGGGTGGCAGGCATTGTAATTTTGGCTTCCACCATATCATTGGAATCTTTGATCTGAAAGTGGGCTTTTTCGCCGTACATCAGCATCAACCTGTTTTGGGTGCTGTACAAGCCAAAACCGTCGCTATTGTACCCTCCGTTGAGATGCCCGGTGTTTTGAACGATTAGTTCGTGTTGGTCGCCTTTAAAGTCGGAAATGATTTTAATTACCCCGCCTTCTACCCTTTTGCTTATTCCATGTTTAATGGCATTTTCCACAAGCGTTTGCAACATCATAGGTGGCACCGGCTGATCAAGGGTATCTTCATCTACGTCGTACTCCACCCTGAGCCGGTCCTCGAAGCGAATGTGCTCAAGTGCCAGGTAATCTTTTACGATCCCCAGCTCCTTTTCGAGTGGAGCGGTTTCAAGCTTTTCCGCTTTCATGCTGCTCCTTAAAATATTACTCAACTCGGTAATAGCCTGGCGTGCTCTTTCCGGGTTTTCGTCCACCAGCGCCCTAATGCTGTTTAAGGCATTAAAAATGAAATGAGGATTGATGTGCGATTTTATAGTTTTAAGTTCCAGCTCTTTTACAAGTGTTTGTAAGCGGATCTTATCAAGCTGCTCCTGGCGGCTTTTTTCAATGTAGTGGTAAGTAAAATAAATGAGATTCCAGATGATCAGGAAGAAGAAAGCACCATATGATGCCCGTAAAGTCTGGTTAAACAGGGTGAACCGCTTGAATTGTTCGGGGGTTAGGTTGAACAAGTTCTCGAAGAAGATGCTGGCGAATCCAAAAGCAAATGAGAAAGCCAGTGTGGTAAGAAACATCGAGATGATCTGGATGTCGAGCGACTTCTTAAGAAATCCGAGCCGTCGAATACAAAACCGCATTAAATGGGTTGTGGCCAGCCCTACAATGGCATCGAGCATAAGCACCTCAAAGAAATTCGGCTGCTCCTGGGTACGCAGAGTAAGGTAGAAGAAGGTCCAAACAATAATATAGGTACTCCAGCCCCCAATTTGGCAAAGCCAATACTTAGAGATCTTTTGCTTCATATTTCTCAAAAATAACGAACTGTGGTGCTTTCACCTGAATACTTTTGATTAAAGGTGAAATGTGGGTTCCATTGGTGCAGAAGCCAAATGTCGCACCAGTTCTTTGTATGATATTCTTTCGTACAAGTTATTGATTTCCGTTCAAAAGATTTGCAGGATTAACAATGCTCCTTTCAAATATCGCATTTAAACTTTCGTTATAAAACTTTGTTGTTATAAACCAGGTACCCGATCAAAAAGGTTTAAAGCCTTATTTTTACAAAAATTTAGTGAATGGAAATTACTCCCGGCACGTTACTCAAAACAATTAATGCCCCTTCGGACCTTAAAAATATCAGCCGGGAACAATTACACCAGGTTTGCGACGAACTCAGGCAGTACATTATTGACGTTGTTAGTGTACACGGTGGTCACTTTGCAGCCAGCCTGGGTGTTGTAGAGCTTTCGGTGGCTTTACATTATATCTACAATACACCTTACGACCAGTTGGTTTGGGACGTTGGTCACCAGGCATATGGGCATAAAATCTTAACCGGTCGCCGGGAGAATTTTTATACAAACAGGAAATACAACGGTCTAAGTGGTTTTCCCAAACGGTCAGAAAGTGAGTACGACACGTTTGGAGTAGGGCATTCTTCAACTTCGATTTCTGCTGCGCTTGGTATGGCCATGGCTGCCAAATACAAAAAAGAAGAAGATCGCAAGGTTGTTGCCGTTATTGGCGACGGAGCCATGACCGCCGGAATGGCCTTTGAGGCAATGAACCATGCAGGTGTTGCCGACAGTGATGTGTTGATCGTTTTAAACGACAATTGTATGAGCATCGACCCAAATGTGGGCGCGCTCAAAGAATACTTAACAGATATTGCTACCTCTCCCACCTATAATAAGCTCAAAGACGACGTTTGGAATGCTTTGGGCAAATTGCCGGTTGGTAAAGGTTTTACAAGGGCAATGGCACACAAGTTAACCGACAGTGTAAAAGGCATGGTTAGCAGCAGTGCAAATCTTTTTGAGGCGCTTAAGCTGCGATACTTTGGTCCGATCGACGGACATAACATTACAAAGCTTATCGACACGCTAAAGGACCTCCGGGAAATTCCCGGACCAAAGATCCTTCATATCATTACGGTTAAGGGTAAAGGTTATTCGCTTGCCGAAAAGGACCAAACCAAATGGCACGCCCCGGGATTATTTGATAAAATCACCGGAGAGATCGTTAAAAAGAAATATGATGCCCCGCAACCGCCCAAATACCAGGATGTTTTTGGTCATACAATAGTTGAACTTGCCGAAGCTAACGACAAGATCATGGGAGTTACCCCGGCAATGCCAAGTGGTTGCTCCCTGAAATTTATGATGGACAAAATGCCTGACCGGTCATTTGATGTGGGTATATGCGAGCAGCACGCGGTAACGCTTAGTGCGGGCCTTGCAACCCAGGGATTAACCGTGTTCTGCAACATTTACTCTTCCTTTATGCAGCGGGCTTTCGACCAGGTCGTGCACGACGTAGCGATTCAGAAGTTGCCGGTGGTTTTATGCCTGGATCGCGCCGGACTTGTGGGCGAAGACGGACCTACCCACCACGGTGCGTATGATATTGCTTACTTCCGCTGTATTCCGCACATGGTCATCAGTGCACCCATGAACGAGTCTGAGCTTAGGAACCTGATGTACACTGCGCAATTACCCACCAACGACGCTCCTTTTGTAATACGCTATCCACGGGGTGAGGGCGTGATGACGGAATGGCGCACGCCATTTAAAGAAATTCCCATCGGGAAAGGCAGAAAAATCAAGGGCGGTGAGGATATCGCTATTCTCTCTTTTGGACATCCGGGGAACTTTGCTACTAATGCTATCCGGGAACTTAAAACTCAGGGCCTCAACCCGGCACACTACGACATGCGTTTTGTTAAGCCAATTGATGAAGAATTGCTGCACGAGGTTTTCCAAAACTATGGTAAAGTAATTACGGTAGAAGATGGAACGATCGTGGGTGGATTTGGAAGCGCAGTTCTGGAGTTCATGGCCGCAAATAATTATCACGCAGAAGTAAAGATGCTCGGAATACCGGACAGGCTTGTTGAACATGGTAGCCCCAAAGAACTTCATCGCGAATGTGGCTACGATGCCCAGGGTATTGCAGAAACAGTTCGCGAAATGCTGAAGGATAAAGTTAGGGTGAGTAGCATGATCGCCGGCTAAGAATAAGGCTGGTGGATTAGTTTACGATCCCGCTTTGCAGCCGGTTAATTTTCTGAAGGATAATTACGGGTTGCCAGGTCCAGACCGGTGTCTTCCTCCTCACGGTTCTCGTTCCATTCAATGATAAAGTTATTTTTTCCTTCGCCGACCATTATCGTCATAAAGTGTAACTGGATCAGTTCAAGCACGGAAAGAAACAGGAATATCGCGTGTATGCGATCGTTACAAACCTCGAAAACCTTTTCGAACGAAACCGTTTTACCTTTTGCTGCAGTGTCAAGCACGTACTGCCTGCTCTCTTCCATGGTGTAATTGTAACGCACAACGGTATGGACCGGCCTGTTCTGTCGATCATGTACTTTCTGCATGACCTTCTCGAAGGCCTTCATCAGCTTAAACAAACTGATATTTTGTATCTCGGTACCTTCTCCTGCGTTTTCCCCTATTTCACTGAGCTCCTTCTGCAGGTTTCCTCTTTTTACCATTAACATGCGCAAAGCTTCCATCTCAGCCATTTGAACGGCAGCTTCCTTGAACTTCTTGTATTCAAGAATTTTATCGACCAACTCCTGCCTGGGATCAATTTCGTTCCCCTGGGCATCAATTTCCTTGCGGGGCAAAAGCATTTTCGCTTTTATGCGCATTAGGGTTGAAACAAAAAGGATGAACTCACTACTAAGCTCAATGTTCAGCGACTCCTGTGAATGAATAAAAGCGAGAAAATCGTTAGTGATGGTAGTAATCGGTATGTTATAGATGTCTAACTCGTCTCTTTCTATAAAAAAAAGCAGCAGGTCAAACGGACCTTCAAACTGGGGAAGCTTTATCTGGTATATTTCGGGGTTCACGGGGTCGGTTTGAGCTAGAAAAATAATCCCGTATGCACTGCATTACGGGATACAACAAAAGTAATTATTATGAAGCAATGTGGTTCGATAAGCCGTTAATTCGATTTCGCTGAGCCCAGTAATGCGATGCAGTAAAAGAGTGCGACGCCCCCGTCCGAACCGGTTCATCCGGGCGGGCGGCCGAACGGCGTAGCCGGGCGGACAAGGATGCCAAATAGACTCACTTCAGCTTGAGCCAAAAAAATCTTCGTTGTTCACCAACAGCTGCAAGGATCACTAGAACTTTACGGAAGCACCCACACCAAAAACAGACTTCAGTTGAGTATCGGGTCGGGATTTGGTATAGCCAAAAATCCGGGTGTTAACGTCGTACTTGAGATCAAAACTGTAAATCACGTTTAGCCAGTTATTAACTCGCATGTTAATCATGTTGGTCCAATATACATCAATATTGGCCGGATCTTTAGCAACAACATCAGAAAATAGGTCCAGTGCCGAACGCAGGTTTACATTCTTCACCACCTCTTTGTTATAATTGAATAAAGCATGCAAACCGGCTTCTATCCGAACTTCGCTATTTGGCAAAACTCCATAGTTAGCTGCAAGTTCATACGGCCTGTTTGCAACCAAAACAGAGCGGCTGGCAACTCCAAGATGACCACTGAATGTTTCTTTGTTTGAAAAATACTGGATACCCGGTGAAAGCGTAAAAATCCCGGGAGCCAGAAAAGCAGAAATACGCTTCCTTCCATCATCATAGTCGTATCCATCAGCAAATTGGGTTCTGAAGTTCAGAACAGCTCCAAGCCTGAAATGACGAATGGGTTTTTTACCAAGTTCATATGACCACCTTGAGGTCAATTCCAGCTTATCATCGTTTTTAACCAGTCCATGAGCCCGGCTTTTCAGCAATCCAAAACTTGCATCCACCATGTTGTCCCAGTGCCCACGCCCAATAGTGTGTTTTGCGTAGAGGTAAAGAAAAGCATTAGCGGAAAGACTAAACCGGTCACCACCAGCTGCCCAGTTGCGGGTACCTGATTGTGCGACAGCAAAGCTGGCAATACCGCCTTTATCCCATTTACCGCTCGTTTTCTTCGATTTTACAGGTGCTTTAGGCTTTGTTCCGTTCGCTGACGTCTGGGCCTCAACCGACGATACAACTGAGCACAATACAAGGATTAGTAATGATTTTTTCATAAAATTGGTAAGTAGCGGAAACACATTGGTGCCGGCAAGCTTCACAAATATAAACTGCTCTACCCGGATTGTACACCTATCGGTTCTGGTGATCTAGCTACTGAAGGGTTGATTTAATCCGGGTTGATAATTACAAGCAGGATGGTGTCTTCCTCGATAGCAATGACCTGTGTACATTAGCGTCAATCAACGGCGCTCTTGAAGTACGACGCCATGCCAGGCTACTTCCGGGTTAACGGTTGACCAGCGTATATTTTTTCTTTACTGATGTGTGCCTCTAGAAATTGGCTATTCCGGGTATTTTAGTTTCATACCTTTCAGTGTTTCAATAACCCGGGTAGCAATAAGGTGTTCCTTGTACCAGTTTTGATCAGCAGGCACAATTTCCCAGGGTACTTTATTGCATCTTTCGAAACAGTCTTCATAGGCTTTCTGATAATCATCCCACAACTTTGCCTCTTCATGGTCTTTTGGGTTGTGTTTCCATCGTTTCATCGGGTTTTTCAACCGCTCGTCGAAACGTTGCTGCTGTTCTTCCCGCGATATATGCAGGTAGAATTTAAGTATCGTAGTATCATTATGCTCCTGCAATAGCTCTTCAAAGTGGTTGATAGCCTCCATCCTTTTATAAGCGGTCTCATCATCGCACCATTTATGAACCCTCGTGATCAATACATCCTCGTAATGCGACCTGTTGAAAAGTTGAATCATTCCCTTCGAAGGAGCGTGCTGGTGTATACGCCACAGGAAATCGTGTGATAATTCGTCGGTAGAGGGTGCTTTGAACGACTTAACAGATATGCCCTGCGGGTTGATGTAACTAAATACATTTTTAATAACACCGTCTTTACCACTGGCATCCATTCCTTGCAGTATTATCAGCATTGACTCTTTGCCACCGGCATACAACAGGTTTTGATAGTCGTCCAGCTCTTCGAGTACTTCTGCTGTTTTAGCCTTGGTTGTTTCCTTGTCCCAGCCTTTTGGAGCCCTTGTCGAAATCTCGTTGAGTTTAATCACATTAAACGTTTTTATTTTTTACGACTGTACTACCGAATGTATGACCTTTACCGCAAACCAAAAGGTTTGAAGGATAAATTTGTAAACATCGGGATTTTCGTTGTGCTGTGCCTCATTTGGGGCAGCTCCTTCAAGCTTATGAAAACCGGGATGGAAGCCTTGTCGCCGTATGATGTAGCTGGTTTGCGAATGATCAGTGCAGGGCTGGTTCTCCTGCCCTTTACAATCAGGGCGTATAAGGCAATTCCAAATGAAAAGCTCAAGTTGGTTATGCTTTCCGGTTTACTGGGAAGCTTTTTTCCGGCATTTCTGTTTTGCATTGCCGAAACGAGGATCGACAGTTCACTTGCCGGGATACTGAATGCCTTAACACCGCTGTTTACCATCGTAGTTGGCATAAGCTTCTTCGACCTTAAGATTAACCGGCAGAAGCAAATAGGAGTATTGATTGGTTTCACCGGACTATGCCTGCTGTTTCTTGCAAAAGGCAACATCAGCTTTAGCTATATCGGCTATTCCTTGCTGGTATTGTTGGCTACAATTCTCTATGGTATCAATGTAAATATTGTTGCCCGGCACTTAAACACTGTTGGATCCCTAAACATTGCTGCCGTTGCTTTTACTTTCCTTGTTATCCCTTCAGGCCTCGCCTTATTGTTGAGCGGCTACCAACAACATGAATTCTCCAATTACGCTGTCCTGAAATCTACTGCTGCAGGCATTGTACTGGGCGTTTTCGGTACTGCAGTAGCTTCTATTCTTTTTTATATGCTTGTAAAACGGGCAGGGGGACTATTTGCTTCGATGGTAACTTACGGGATACCCTTTGTCGCTGTGTTTTGGGGGCTACTTGATGGTGAACATATTTCAGCACTCCAGGTATTATGCCTTGGGATCATCCTTGTTGGAGTTTACCTTGCAAATAAGCCGGCTAAGCCCGTAAAAGCCGTTGTAATTAAGTTGTAGTAACGAGCGGCAAGCACTGCCTACAAAATCTTAGTCTTCCTAACAACCTTCGGTTTTGAAGGCACAACAACAAAAAAGGTCCACAACATACATTGCAGACCTTCCGGAACTTAATCTAGTCTCTGATATTTAAACCGACATTATCTCTTTCTCCTTTGCATCCAGGTGCTTATCTACCAACAAGATAAACCTGTCGGTTACACTCTGTATCGATTGTTCAGCATCCTTGGCAACATCTTCACTCAAACCTTCTTTCTGCAACTTTTTAACTTGCTCAATCCCGTCGCGGCGAATGTTCCGGATAGCAACTTTCGAATGCTCACCCTCGGCTGCTGCCCTTTTCACCATTTCACGGCGACGCTCCTCCGTCAGGGGCGGCAGGAATAACCGAATCAGCACCCCATCATTCTGCGGGTTGATCCCAATGTTTGCAGCGATAATAGCGCGTTCAATCTGGTGCAACATGTTCTTCTCCCAGGGTTGAATACTGATGGTTCGGGCATCCATGATATTGATATTCGCGACCTGGTTGATTGGGGTAGGGCTACCGTAATAATCCACATTGATTCCGTCGAGCATGTTTGGATTGGCTTTTCCCGCGCGGATCTTTACAAGTTCAACCTCCAGAAAACCGATAGCTTTCTTCATGGAGTCCTCCACATCATCTATAATTAATTCCAGCTCTTCCGTCATAGTAAACAAAAATTTGTGGGCAAATCTATGAAATAGGGTTTAACTGCGCTTATTAGACCCAGCATAAAAAAAGCAACCAACAGGGTTGCTTTTTTAAAACGATAACTTATGAATTAATCCTCGTCAACAGCAACTGCACGGTTGAATAAGGAAACAAGGCGAATTCTTTTACCAGCCGGCTCAGCCATTTCACTCTCTTCAACTTCTGCCTTCTTGATTACCCGTAGTGCCGCGGTAGCCCTTGGCTTGGTGAGGTAAAGGAAGTATATACCGGCAAAGAAAAACATTGCTAGGCCAAGGATTAGGAAGGTTGTGCCGATGGGTTGCAGCAGAAAACCAGCCGCGATAAACACACCATTAACCGCAACACAGGTAAGCGCCACACTCTTATGGTTTAATCCCCTGTCCAGCAACAAATGATGAATATGATTTCGGTCAGGGCTAAAGGGCGACCTGCGGTTCAGTATTCTGATGGCAAATACGCGTAACGTATCCATGAGTGGAAGCAATACAATGGCGAAACCAACAGCAGGGGAAGCCGATAAAGGATAGTACTTCACCGCCGTTCCGCTTTCAATGAACTTGATAACCAATATACTGTTTACAAGTCCCATTAGCAATGAACCCGTATCTCCCATGAATATCTTGGCAGGGTGAAAGTTGTAATACAAAAATGCCAGTACACTTGCAGCAAAACCAATTCCCAGCAAGGCATAGGGAAGGTTGTCGTTAACGTAGAAGAATATGCCAAAGATTAGCGAGGTAACCAGGCCAATACCACCGGCTAATCCGTCAACACCATCGATAAGGTTGAAGGCATTCACGGTAACAACGATGGTAAATAAAGTGAGTATATAACTGAAAACGGGACTTATTGTTTCAAGCCCAAGGAAACCATGCATATTCGTAATCAGCAATCCTCCTTTTACCATTAGTATGGTAGCGACGACGAGCTGGCAGATAAACTTCTTCATTGGAGAAAGTCCCAGGATATCATCCTTGATCCCAACGAAAAACATGATCATGAAGCTGGCGATATAGTACTGAAACTCAGGTACTGTGGCCGTAAACGGAAGGGTAAGAAGCAAACAAAGGGCAAAACCTACAAATATGCCCAGGCCCCCTAAAGATGGAATTGGTTTGGTGTGAATTTTCCGTGCATCATCTGGTTCGTCGTAAAGTTTCTTCGCATTGGCTACTTTAATAATTACCGGTATTGAAAAAAAGGTAACCGCAAAAGCTAAGATCCCGCCAATCATAATTTGTTGCATGCACTAAGCATTTAATTTTGTTGATAATCATTGGGGGCAACCGGATAGCAAATTAAATGTATTTACAGCGCATTTAGAAATATCTACTGATAAATAATGCAATGTTCACTTTGGCTACATTATGCTTTTCCGCCCATACCCCAACATCACTTAGATGAATTATTCCTTGTGATGGATGCCTCCCGATTCAAAAAAAAGACCTGTTAAAAGTTGTCAAATACTTTATAATAACCATGCCGAAAATAGAAAAAAACCCGAGATCTGATAAAAAAGAATGATGTATAAGGAAATGAATAGTTTTCAGAACGTTCACCTTTTAGCGGTTTGCTTCACATCGATCTTACCGGGATCTCCGGCGTTATAACATTGAAATTTGCTGGTGGAAAGCCACAACAAGGTAGCAGCTGCATAAACGCAGCCCGTCCCAAAGAGATTGCCCAAGCGCCAAAGTTGTTAGCTTTTAAGTGAAAATGTCTGTTTGCTGGCTTTTCGGGCAGGGAGCCACGCCGCCAACAAGGCGATAACCAGAACGGTAGTGATAACGAGTAGAAAATCCTGTGCAACCATCTTAACAGGGTAATAGTCGATAATAAAACTGCCCCCTTCTAACTTAATCAAGTGGTATTTAATCTGGAGGAAGCAAACCAATACCGCCAGCAGTATGCCTGATCCTCCACCGATTATGGCGATCACGAAACCTTCACTCAGAAAAATCTTTTGTATATACCCACGGCTTGCACCCATTGCCTGGAGAACCGAAATGTCTTTTTGCTTTTCAAGAACCAACATGGTAAGTGCTCCGATCATATTAAATGCAGCTACCATCAGGATAAGTGAAAGAATACAATAGATCACCCATTTTTCAACCTGCATTACCGAATACAAACTCTGGTTTTGCTGGTACCGGGTTTCAACCATGAAGTTTGGACCCAAACGTTTTTGAATCCTGTTTTTGACAAGGTCCATCTGCGATGGATCCCTCAACTTTACCTCGGCCGATGTAAACTCATTGGGCTGCAGGTCAAGCATATACTTCAGGAAACCAATGTTGGTGAGCGCATACTTATTATCAAAGTCCTGCTGTATAGCAAAACTTCCGCTTACCATAACATTAAAGGAATTCAATGCCTCGGAAATTGAGGTGGATGTAGATTGACGATTGGGTAAATAAACAGTTAAGGGACGGATGTTTTTACCGGGGTCGGCTCCGATTGCGTTTTCAATCCCGGTACCAATCACCAATGCCGGCTTTTTCACCGTTCCACGGTCGAAGGTTCCTTTTATAATATGCGACGGCAAACCGCTTACATTAGGATAGGCATCGTCTACTCCCTTCAGGTACACGATGCTTTGGTATTCGTTGTTAACCAACACTGCCTTCTCTTCTACTGTTAAGGTTAAACCTTTAACCCCAGGTGTTGTGCTAATCGTATTAAGTTGAGCGGGAGTAAGTGTAATGAACTTGCCGGATTTGGCCGACACTCTTACATCGGCATAAAAATCCGCGTATAAGCCTTTCACCAGTCCTTCAAAACCATTGAAAACACTTAACACTACAATAAGTGCTGCTGCGCCAACGGCAATTGCCAATACGCTGATCCAGGAGATTATATTTATAGCGTTGGTGCTTTTCTTTGCCTTGAAGTATCGCCACGCAAAAAGAAGGGTCATGAAGTAAGGTTAGTCATAAAGGAGCGCGCACTCAGGCCTTTGGTTCAGTATTGTCGGTAGGATTAATTTGTCTGAAAATCTCTTCCATCTTGAAAACATAATCAAGCGTATCATCCAGGTAAAAGGTCAATACCGGTATGCGACGAAGCTGGTGCTTGATTTGTGCACTCAATTCGCGCTTGATCTCCCATGCCCTATCTTCTATCCGTTTGATTGCACCGCTGGTATCCGCTACTTTAAATAAACTCAAATAGATCCTTGCCTCCAGTAAGTCAGGCGTTACCTGTACTTTAACGATTGAAACCATTCCTCCGTCAATCATGTTCAGGCCGAGCTTCATAAAAATATTATTCAATTCCTGTTGCAGAACCGCTGCCACTTGCTTCTGCCGTTTTCCTTCTTCCATAGATCGTGTTTATCAGGGTAAAATTAGTTACTTTGTGGGGATTCGATTGATTTAAAACACTGATGAAAAAATATTCGAGACTATTCAAATACTTGCGGTTTTATAAAAAGAACATCTTTCTCTATTTCCTGTTTACGGTGCTCTCAATCGTTTTCTCACTTGTTTCTCTTGGCACCCTTCCTTTTTTTCTTGATTTGATCTTTGTGGACCCCTCAAGTGGCCCACCAACCCGGAAAGGAACAGAATCGGTAAAAGGCGCAGCAAACCTGATCAAATATTTCGATGACAAAATTCTCGACATCATCAAATCAAACGGAGCCGAGGGTCCATTAATAGCGCTTGCAATTATCTGTGTTGTCATAATAGTGATGGTTTTGCTGAAAAACGTGTTCTTATACCTGTCTTACTACGTGCTTGCACCAATGAAGAATTCGGTCATGACAAGGTTAAGGGGCGACCTGTACAACAAACTGCTTGATCTGCCTATCGGCTATTTTACTGATCAGCGAAAAGGCGACGTAATGAGCAGGATGACAAATGACATTGGTGAACTGGAGAACTCTGTGGTCGGAACAATGGAGGGGTTCATCAAAGATCCGCTAAACATCATTATAATCCTGGCTACCCTCATCTTTCTCAGTCCGCAACTTTCTTTTTTCCTTTTTATATTTCTCCCGCTAACCGGCTTAATCATCGGCCGCATTAGCAGGTCGCTAAAAAAACAGTCCAATGTTGCAGCTGTTAAACTTGGTGAGGCATTATCGGTTTTGGATGAAACCCTCGGTGGTCTCCGGGTAATTAAAGCTTTTAATGCCGAGAGCCTCTTGCGAAACCGTTTTTTTACCACCAATGAAGAACTGCTGCATGTTCGTAACAAAATGCAATACCGGCGGGACCTTGCTTCTCCCCTAAGCGAGTTCCTTGGAGTGCTCGTATTATGCGGGATACTATGGTTCGGCGGAAGACTCGTACTCGGCGGAACCTCAGCCGGGCTGGATGCAAAAGGCTTTATCATGTACATTGGTGTTTTCACGCAAATCATCAGCCCGGCCAAGGCACTTTCAACTTCTTTTTACAATATTCAACGTGGAAGTGCTGCCATAGCCCGGATAGAGGAGATCTTACAAGCCCCGGTAAAGGTGGATGCAAATGAAAATGGTCTTCAACTTCCTGAATTTACCGACTGTATCGAGTTCAGGAATGTCAGCTTTCACTATGAAGAAAAGGTGATACTAAAAAATATCAACCTGAAAATTTATAAAGGCAAAACCGTCGCCCTGGTGGGCTCATCGGGTGCGGGTAAAAGTACCCTTGCAGACCTGATTCCCCGTTTTCACGACGTTACCGAAGGAGAGCTCCTGATAGATGGAAAAAACATCAAAGAATATTCACTACACGCTGTACGTACTCAAATGGGTATCGTTACCCAGGAGCCCATACTGTTCAACGACACTATTGCAAATAACATTGCACTTGGCATGGAAAAGGCAACTACCGAACAGGTAAAAAACGCTGCTGTTATCGCTAATGCACATAATTATATCACAACAAAGGAAGAAGGATACCAGACAAACATCGGCGACAGGGGTAGTAAGCTCAGTGGAGGGGAACGTCAGCGGCTTACAATTGCCAGGGCTGTTCTAAAGAACCCGCCAATCCTTATCCTCGACGAAGCAACATCATCGCTTGATACGGAAAGTGAACGCCTTGTGCAGGACGCAATCAATAAGATGATGCAAAATCGAACGTCTGTTGTAATTGCGCATCGCCTCAGTACCATTCGCCACGCCGACCAGATCGTCGTATTAGACAAAGGTAGCGTTGCGGAAAGCGGCACGCACGACGAACTCCTGATGAGAGGTGGCATTTACGAGAAACTCGTAAATATGCAGGAGGTCAGGTAAGCAACTATCCACATAACCGGCATCAAGTAAATAAAAACGGGAGGCGCGAACACCTCCCGTTTAACATTAATATATTCTGCGATTACTTTACGATACCCAACTTGGCTTCCATGCTTAGCGTAGCATGAGGTACCGCCCGCAAACGAGCTTTATCGATTAACTTACCAGTTACCCGGCAAATACCATATGTTTTATTTTCGATCCGCATGATTGCTTTTTCAAGGTGATCGATAAACGTGATCTGGCGGCTGGCCATTTGACTGAGCTGCTCTCTTTCCATGCTCATGCTACCATCTTCCATGGTCATGTAACGGTTATCACTTTCATCTCCACCCATTTCGTCCTTTCTTGTAATCAGGCCCTGCAAGTAGGCAAGTTCTTTTTTCGCAGCCTCAAGCTTTTTGTTGATCAGTTCGCGAAATTCATTTAGTTCAACATCACTATATCTCATAGTCGGTTTTAATGGTGCTTGTGCCGGGCTATCCAGAACACTCTTGGTAAACTCCGGAGCATAATCAACCATCTTTGTCGTAGAGGTTTTTGGTACAACTACCGGCCCGCTAGCTGAAGATTCTTCCTTCTTGTCAGAAACAGGCTTTGGGTTGATTGCTGGTTTGTTTGGAACGATCACCTGCTTTCCAGCGGCTTTAACAGCGGCAGCTTTAGACTCAGTCTTCGACTCCTCCGGCTTAGCTACACCATTGCCGGAACCAGATTTTAGCACAGCTTTGCCGGCACTTTCTGTATTATCCTGGCTATTGGCCTGGTCTTCTGAAGGCACAACAGGTTTAGCGTCAGCTTTCTTATTCGGTTTCGCGGTGTTTTTTGTTTCTATTGGTGCTTTTTTCACTGATTTTGTCTTTAAGGTCTGTGCGGAGGAAGTGGACTCGGTTGTTGATACTTCCGGATCTCCCGCTTTTATATTATGATTAGAACTGTTTGATTTCCCGGACTGAACTTCATGATCCTTCTCGCGCGACAATCGCCGGGAGGCAGTGGAATCTTTCTCTGATTTAAGCGGCTCTACAGCTTTTAAGGGTTTAGTGGGCATGGCATTAATCGTTTTTTAAGATTCTGACCTTTAGAGCAATGTCGTTTACCTCAATTTCGGTGGCACCAGATAGTTCACGAACAAAATCGATACTATCAGCCAAAATTTCGGCGCAAATATAGTTTTTATATTTATGAATAGATTGACCCAGTGAAGCATTTTCAAGTACTTTAACCTTTATCCTGTCAGTAAGTTCAAAGCCGCTGTCTTTACGCATATTTTGAACCCGGTTTACAAACTCCCGTGCTTCACCTTCGCGAAGTAATTCGTCGGTTAACGTAATGTCAAGCGCAACGGTAAGGCTACCCTTACTTGCCACACTCCATCCCGGTATGTCTTCTGCCAGTATTTCCACCTCGTTTAAAGAAATAACCAATGGCTCCCCAATGTCAAGCGTGTACTGACCCTCTTTTTCCAACAGGGAGATTTCGTGCTGTGAAAAAGCAGCCAGTGCAGCAGACACAGCTTTCATCCTGGAACCAAGCTTCTTACCAAGGGCAATGAAGTTCGGCTTTATTTTCTTACTAATGAAGCCCTCAGTGTCGGTCAGGTACTCAACCCCCTTTACATTTACTTCACTTGCAATCAGGCTCTCCACCTTTTGCAATTGCTTTTTCATTTCGGGGTTTAACACCGGTATTAACACCTTTTCCAAAGGCTGACGCACTTTGATATTCACCTTTTTCCGGATCGAGAGTACAAGCGAACAGACATCCTGCGCCAGCTGCATTCTTTCTTCAAGCGATGTATCTATAACGCTCTCATTTGCAACCGGAAAATCAACATGGTGAATGCTTTCGGCATTGAATCGCAAAGTGATCCTGTTCAAATTCAAGAAAAGTGCATCGCTAAAGAACGGCGATATCGGTGCCATTAACCGCAACACTGTTTCAAGGCACTCATATAATGTCTGGTAAGCACTGATCTTATCCAACTCGTATTCGCCTTTCCAAAAACGCCGGCGGCTTAACCGCACGTACCAGTTGCTCAGGTGTTCATCAACAAAATCCTCTATCGCACGCCCTGCCTGTGTGGGCTCATAATCATCCATCTCCTCGTTCACCCGCTTAACCAACGAATTCAGCGACGATAAAATCCACTTATCGATCTCTGGCCGCTCTTCTAACGGTATGTAAGCCTCGCGGAACGAAAAACCGTCCACATTAGCATAGAGGGAAAAAAACTGGTAGGTGTTGTAAAGGGTACCAAAAAATTTTCGCTGTATCTCCTGGATCCCGCTGATGTCGAATTTAAGGCTGTCCCATGGTGATGCATTGGTGATCAGGTACCATCGGGTAGCATCAGCGCCAAACTTTTCAATCGTCTGAAAAGGATCAACCACATTTCCAAGTCGCTTGCTCATTTTGTTCCCGCTTTTATCCAGCACAAGCCCATTTGAAACCACGGTTTTGTAGGCAAGACCAGGATATTTTTCGTCGCTTACCTGGAAACCACGCGATTTTAATTCCTCTTGCACATCTTCCTTAATTAAAGCACTGATGGCATGCAGGGTGTAAAACCATCCCCTGGTCTGATCTACGCCTTCAGCTATAAAGTCAGCGGGGTAGTTTGCGGCAAACTCCTTGTGGTTTTCAAACGGGAAATGCCATTGTGCAAGCGGCATTGCTCCGCTGTCAAACCAAACGTCAACCAGGTCAGGCACTCGCTTCATGGGTTTTCCCGACGCACTAAGTAATATAATGTCGTCAACAAAGGGTTTATGAAGGTCGAGTTCAGCAGTCTGCATACGCGCATTTACTTCGCTCCCCACGACCTCCCGGGCTTTATCTGCCTGGTCCCGGAGTTCCTCGATAGAACCGATACACACCTGCTCAGATCCATCCTCCGTTTTCCATATTGGTAGCGGGGTGCCCCAGTACCGGCTACGGCTTAGGTTCCAGTCAACCATATTTTCCAACCAGTTCCCAAATCGCCCTTCTCCGGTCGACTTTGGTTTCCAGTTGATTGTTTTGTTTAGCTCCACCATACGGTCCTTCAAGGCAGTTGTCTTAATAAACCAGGCATCCAGGGGATAGTATAGTACCGGTTTGTCAGTACGCCAGCAATGTGGATAGCTATGTTCATACTTTTCCACCTTAAACGCCCTATTTTCCCGCTTCAGCTTTACAGATATGTCAACATTCACATCTTCATACGCCTTATCGTCTTTATAGTTCTTTACAAACCGGTTACTGAATTCGCCGAGTCCGTCAACAAACTTACCCTGCCGATCCACCATGGTTAATATTCCAATTCCGTACTTCTTACCAACCTTAAAGTCGTCAGCACCAAACGCGGGGGCGGTGTGCACGATACCGGTTCCATCTTCCGTTGTCACAAAGTCGCCGAGTAGCACCCGGAAAGGATCGCCACCTGCGTTTTTAGGATCATTCGCTTCGAAGGGCAACAACTGCTCATAACGACATTCCTCTAAGTCGCGGCCTTTGAAAGTATTAAGGATCGTATAAGGAAGAACTTTGTCCCCTTCTTTATACTCGTCAAGCGATGCATTTTCGCCTTCCGCTTTAAAGTATTTCGCCAGCAACGCCTGGGCAATTACAATATTGACCGGCAGATGCGTATAGGGATTGAAGGTTTTTACCAGTACATAGTCGATATTAGGTCCAACCGTCAGGCCAAGGTTCGACGGCAGGGTCCAGGGTGTTGTGGTCCAGGCCATAAAGAAAACCTGGTCGGATTGCGCAGAGTCAAACAGGAACTGCGACCTGTCGTCCCTGATTGCCTTGAACATTGCGACTACCGAGGTGTCTTTAACGTCCTTATATGTACCAGGCTGGTTCAGCTCGTGTGAGCTCAACCCTGTACCAGCACCAGGGCTGTACGGCTGAATACTAACGCTTTCATAAAGCAGCCCCTTGTCGTACAACTTACTCAGAATCCACCAAAGCGTTTCTATGTAGTTGTTTTCGAAGGTGATATATGGATTTTCAAGGTCAACCCAATAACCCATTTTATTGGTAATGTCATCCCATTTATCCTTGTACTTCAATACTTCGCGCCTGCATGTCTCATTATACTCAGCTACAGAAATGGTTTTACCGATGTCTTCTTTTGTAATACCAAGCATTTTTTCAACACCCAGTTCAACAGGTAATCCATGGGTGTCCCAACCGCCCTTACGCTTCACCTGGAAACCTTTCATTGTTTTATACCGGCATACGAGGTCCTTTAATGTACGCGAGATCACGTGATGAATGCCCGGCATCCCATTCGCACTTGGTGGCCCTTCATAAAATACAAATGGTTGCGCTCCTTCACGAAGTGAAACGCTTTTTTCGAAGGCACCGTTTTCCCGCCATGCATCAAGCACTTCTTTTTCGATAGCAGGCAGATTTAAACCCGAAAACTCTTTATACTTTAAACTCATATGTTCTGTATGTGCTATATTCTAACCGCAAATAAAAATGTGTGCAAAGGTAAGGAAAGTGAAGGTTCACACTTCGGGTGTACGGCCGGGGATGGTGCCTGAGAATAATGCCCCCGACGTATCTGGAAGAAAATCCCGACCAGGGTTAATGCCCACACTCATAACATGTTTATTATGGAACCGGCAGAAGTTAACTATTCGGCTCCGGTTGTGTCACTCCCTTGTACCGCATAACAGCAGGCAGCGCCGTTTCCCGGTCCACAACAAGCTCCGGAATTGTAATCATCCCAATTATGGCGGGGTACATTGCCCATCACTGGTGAAAACAGCTCGAATGGTCTATTTACCTGTAACCGTCCACCTCATACCAACAAATATTCTTGCTCCCTGGATCGGCGCATAATTGTACGAGGGATCAAAAGTGTACCCGTTGGGGTTGGTTTCAGGGCGGGGAACACCATTGGCGTCGAAATACTTGCCACTGGCTTTGTTAAAAGGATCATCCGGGTGAAGCAGGGGATTGGATGGAAGAAAGTTGAGAAGGTTTTTTATTCCGCCGTACACTTCAAAGGTGCCTCCGAAATTTTTTGTTGCCTGCAGGTTCATAATGCAATATGTTGGCGACATCCCGGGGCGATAGTCGCCAGGTACAACCGGCAGGTGCATCGGCCCATTTAACCTGCCTGTCCAGTCGAACGTTAATGCATAGCGGGGAAATGAATAACTCGCTGCCCATGTTCCCGAGAACTTGGGGGCAAACAACTGTGGTATTTTCTGAAGTTTGCCGGTGGCATCGCGTTCTACCTGGAATACATCCATCACGGTTACCCCTGCATTAAGCTTTAACCGGTGTGCAATCGACAAATCTGTATTCAGGGAAACCCCCTTTGAAATTGCATGTCCGTCCAGGTTGTCGTAAATGATTTTGCGGGGATCGGTAATAAAATCACCAATGATTTTGTTGGAGAAATAAGTATAAAATACACTTGCATCATAGGAAAACAACACCGCAGCCGATTTAAAATTGCTCGTGTAGTTGAGGTTTACATTCCAGCTTTGCTCAGGCCTCAGCTTTTCAGTTATAACCACATCCCTGGCACCGGTTAGCGCAGAGTGGTCCTCCGTAAACAGGTTCACTACCCGGTAACCATTTCCACCGCTCAGTCTCAGGGTGTTATTTAAGTTTGGCGACCATTTTACGGCTACCCTTGGTGTTACAATACCACCATGTGCATTATGGTGATCAAAACGTAGACCTACCAGGGTGGTAACCTTTTCACTTGCTTTTAACTCATCCTGCACAAAGATACCAGGCAAAAACACCCTGTCGGGCCTATTTACACCATTAACGGCGGTAGCCGGGGAGTTGTCATCGTAACTGGTAAACCGTAAAGGCAAGCCTATCAACAAGTCATGTCGTCCATAGTTTGCTGCCCACCGCAGCTGCCCAAAGGCTACATGCTGTTTTGCATAATACTTTGTGTCGCCATAATAGCTATCCTGCAAATGGTAGTTGTACGAAATATCGGCGGAAAGATGGGCGTTAAGGCCGTAATTCCCAATAAATTCAACCCTGTTGGTCAGTATGCTTTCTCCATAAACCTGGTTGGATCCTCGCAATTTGTTGTTCCACTGCATTTCCCCACCCCACCGGTCTTCGTGCACATACCTGGCTGCTAAACTTGCAAGCTTTTGACCTCTGGTGCGAAACGCCCATTTGTTGAATATGGAAAATCGGTTTTGCAAGGCGACATCGGTAAAGTTGTCATTATTAATATCCCGCTTGTTCCAATAATTGAAATAGTTAATACCAAGCAATGCAGTTGCATTACCAACCTTAAACCCCGTGCTCACATCTGTATTGTATTCCCCAATGCTTGTACCTGAAAAATCAACACGGAGCCGCGCAGCTGAAGCCGGCTCTTTGGTGATGATATTTATCAGCCCTCCCACTGCTTCGCTTCCATAAAGTGTTGAAGCCGGCCCCTTAACGATTTCTATTCTTTTAACCAGGCTGTTCGGTATTCCTGATAATCCATATACCGTTGAAAGGCTGCTAACAATGGGCATTCCATCAATTAAGATCATGGTGTAAGGACCTTCCATTCCATTAATATGAATATCACCGGTATTGCAAACATTGCAGTTAAGCTGTGGTTGAACCCCGTTTACCATTGAAAGACTCTCAAAAATGTTCGGTGTCGGATTTTTGTTAAACAACACGGGGGTATAAACTTCTACTGAAATGGGGCTTTCCATTTTTGATACGGCTCTCATGGTACCACTTACCACAACATCGTCAAGTGTTCGGGAGTCGGCAATCAGGGTGATTGTGTCTTCGAAGGTCTTCGCGCTTCCCGGCATGAAGTCCTTGCTTTGGTGAATAAACCCAATAGCAGAAAAATGAAGCTTTAGCTTACCCGTCAGACCAGGCAACGCAAAACGGCCACTTTCATCGGTTATGGTGCCCCGGCGTTTTCCTTCGGGAACGACAGAAACACCTGCAAGCGGCTTACCATCGGCAATTACTACACCCCTGGTTGTATCTGTAACCGGCTGACCGCCTGTGAAAAGCGAGGTAGCGGCTAAAGTAAAAAGGAGTATTAACCTTATCATTTATTTAGGCTTGTCTAAATTATTGTTTCAGCAAACTTAAACAATCCATTCTGTTCTTACAATACTTTCTTTAGGATAGTTAAAATGTTCGTACGGCATCGGCATGCACGGCAATTCGGCTGATTGAAGTCTCAAACCGGGATGGCTACAGGCGCGGTTAAAAGAAGAGATGACCTGGCATAGGGATAGCCAAAAGAAAATGACAATACCTGACCCTTGTAGGGGCACGGTTGTACGCTACAGGTTTAATCGGTGGAGATTGATTAGGTGGCTTAGCAGCCTACTTGCCAAATACCTTTTTTCCGGCGAGATAAGTTGAAACTGCTTTGGTTTGAAGGATCCTATCCTCAGGCACCTTCATGAGGTCGTTGCTCAGGATGGTGAAGTCGGCGTTTTTTCCTTTCTCGATACTGCCACACTCTTTTTCCAAAAAACCCGCCCGTGCCGCCCATATAGTCATACCGCGGAGGGCCTGTTCTCTCGTGAGCGCATTTTCTGGTTGAAAGCCCTTTGCTGGAAAACCCTTGTCGTCTTTACGGGCTACTGCTGCAAAAAATGTTTTGAAAGTACTGATGTCCTCAACAGGAAAATCGGTGCCCAGCGGCAACCAGCCATTTTGCATAAGAAGTTGCTTGTAGGCATAAGCGCCGGTGATGCGTTCGGGGCCTACCCTTTCCTGTGCCCAATACATATCGCTGGTTGCATGGGTAGGTTGCACTGATGGAACAATGGTTGATTTACTAAAGAGGGAGAAGTCGTTCCAGTTAATTACCTGGGCATGTTCGATACGCCAGCGTTTATCATTGGCGCCATTTAAGACGCGGTTGTAAATGTTAAGGATCTCGCGATTGGCAGAGTCGCCGATCGCATGGGTACACATTTGAAAAGCCGTAGGCGCAAGAAGTTGCGCAACGGAGTCATAGTGAGCTTTTGTTCTCAGCAGGAAGCCGTAAGAGTCATGCCGGTCTGCATAAGGCTGCAATAAACAGGCGCCCCTGCTACCCAGGGCTCCGTCAGCATAAACCTTAAAACCTTTCACAAACATCCGCTCGGTTTTGTAAGGTCCCTTTGCCAGGTACTTGTCGTAATTGGCGGGATCGTCGCTGAGCATGATGTACATGCGCATATCAATCTTACCTTCTTTCTGCAGACCATCTATTGCTTCAACATCGTTATACATCAGACCGCAGTCGGTGACTGTTGTTAGTCCTACTGCAAAGCAATTGTTTTGGGCAGCAGTCAGCCACTTCACATAGTCGTTAATGGTAGCAGCAGGCTGCCTGGAGCCTACCAGTCCTTTGGCATTGTCGATCAGCAATCCCGTAAGCTTACCACCCTTTGTCTCTATCTCACCTCCGGTTAGTTTTTGCCCGGGCTTAATGCCGGCAAGATCCAATGCTTTCTGGTTGGCCATTGCCGCATGACCGTCAACCCTGGTAAGGAATACGGGCTTGTCAGGGAAGAGCTCATTCAGCCGGTCATTATTGGCAAATGCTTTTCCGGGCCACTTATTTTGGTCCCATCCCCGACCAACAATCCAGGCCTCTTCCGGGTGCTCCGATGCGAATTTTTGCACACGTTTCACTGCTTCCTCCCAACTTCTGGTTCCGAAAAGATCAACCGCAAACAGAGATTGACCGTAACCAAGAAAATGGGCATGTGCATCGATGAAGCCAGGGTAAACAGCACGTCCACCAACATCAACCTTTTCTTTACCATTGTAGTTTTCCAGAATCTCCTCGTTCGTACCGGTAGCCACAATTTTACCGTCGTCCACAGCAAATGCCTGCACAGTGCTAAAGTTTTTATCGACAGTATATACAACACCGTTGTGAACAATCGTATCTACGTCTGTCGATGAGTTACAACTGATGCAAAACAGCAATAAAACGAAGCAAACTTTCGGAATGTGCATGAATCTATTTTAAAACCAAATGTAGGAGAAAGCAGGAAGATACCATCAGGCTATAGCCGACGGTGAGTGCGTGAGCCCGGGACAACTCACTGCTGCTTGTAATAAGCCTTTCAGGGTAGCCTGATCACTTCTTATCCCGGATACTTTTGTAAATCTTAATGGCACTCATGAGCAATACGACAAAGAGCAGAAGCCCGCCAAGTCCCCAGGCCCAACTCATGTTTTGTTTTACCACTACGAGCATAACAATAGCAACCAGGAATATGGTTGCAACCTCGTTCCAAACGCGAAGCTTTTGAGAAGATATCGAGAACAAGCCCCGCATTTGTTGCCGATAGATCAGGTGCAAAGAGTAATGGTAGCAATACAGTAACAGAACAAATGCAAGTTTTATCCAGAGCCAACCCGGAACCGGGCTAAAGTATCCAAACGTATACATCACCAGCGGCCCAAATATAAGTGTGAGAACAGCAGAAGGCCAGGTAATACCAAACCAAAGGCGTTTGATCATGATTTCATACTGCTTTTGAAGGACCTCCCGTTCAACCCCGGTCTTTTGGGCTGCTTCTGCATTGTATATAAACAGACGAACGATATAAAACATCCCGCTAAACCAGGTTACGATAAAAATGATGTGGAGGGCTTTAAGGTAAAGCAGCATGTGCCTGTTGTGTTCAGTTTAAACTACGTTCATTGTCCCGCAAAGTATCAGCTATACCAGTTGCACCTCGTTTTGCGTACTTGCTTTCACCCACTCGCCGTCAATCCATTTTTTCATCGCGGTTATCCAGAGTGGGTGTATGTTTAAGCAAGGCACAAGCGTATAGGTTTCGCCGCCTGCGTGCAGGAAACTTTCGCGTCCCTCCATGGCAATTTCCTCGAGTGTTTCCAGGCAATCGCTTACAAAAGCAGGGCAGAGTATAATCAATTTCTTCACGCCTTCACCTGGCAGTTCCTCGAGCCGCTTGGCGGTGTATGGCTTTAACCATTCCTCCCGGCCCAGTCTTGACTGAAATGATATGCCTACTTTTTCAGTTGGTATTTGCAGCCGGTCGGCCACCAGCCTTGTAGTTGTGCGGCATTGGTGACGATAACAGGTTTTGTGCGCTACCGAAGCCACTTCGCAACAATCAGGCGATTGCATGCAATGCTTATGGGTAGGGTCTGCTTTAGTCATGTGGCGTTGTGGCAAGCCATGATAACTAAATAACACCTGGTCGTACGGTTGCTGAAGATATGGCCGGATACTATCGGTGAGTGCCGTTATAAAATGTTCATTATCGTAAAATGGGTCGATAAAGGAGAGCTTGAACGGGTATGCTTTTTTGCGATAAACTGTTTTTGCGTGTTCAACTGCCGTCTCGTAGCTCGACATTGCATAATGTGGGTACAACGGAATTGCGATCACTTCTTTTATACCCGGATCTTTCTGCAACAGGTTTTCATAGGCCTGCTCCATTGACGGGTTGCCATACCGCATTGCAATTTCAACAGGTTCTTCAACTTGCTGCTGAAGTGCCTGTTGTTGCTGCTTTGTGATTACAACCAACGGGGAGCCTTCTTTGGTCCAAACTTTTTTATAAGCTTCTGCCGATCGGGGTGAACGGGTGGGTACAATTATTCCGCTAATCAGGATTTTTCTAAAGATCCATGGGTAATCGATAACACGCCCATCCATCAAAAATTCAGTGAGGTATTTCTTAACATCAGGAACTTCCGTAGAGTCGGGCGATCCCAGGTTCATAAGTATAATGCCTCTTTTTACATGCTCTGCCATACAAACAATATAGTGTGCAAATGTAACTGCTGTACGGGTCGATTTGTTCGCATTTTTTATTTCAGGCAATTTCTACAACAGTAGTGGATGAAGTATCGCTGGGGTAAGCAGTCTTGCGGCAGCTGGCTGAAGGTCATCTATGAAGCCCCTGTTTCTACCCGAATGAACCCGGCTTCGACAGGTAGCACGCTCTTCCACGGCATACTTTCGGTCAGCACGGGAAAGATTAGGCTAACGACTCACGTACGTACAGGATTGGTGACCAGGCCCCTTCGGGTGGATCAATGAACGAAAAAGAAAAGGCAGAGAAGTCGGGCCCACTGGCTCGGCAAGGCGCCCACGGTGTTGAAGAAGGTTGGTTATGCTTGTCTCAGAAGAAAGTATAGAGCAGGTAAACTTATTGGAATATACAGCATCAAACCTGTGTGTACCGCGGTAAGCTGGTCGCGTAATTTCACAAAACGTTTTAGGTTTGAGCAACGTTTTGAATGGCTTATCAACTTACTTTATTGCATGAAACGTGTTTTGCTTGTTTTACTGATGATCAGTATCGCCGCTGAGGTGATGGCCTGCACTACTTTCTTGCTTGAACATAAAGGACGGCTCGTTTTCGGCCGCAACTACGATTGGGTGACCGGCACCGGTATGGTTCATTCTAACCTGCGTGGCCTGGCAAAACGTTCGCTGGTGGTTGACAACAGCAATTCATTTGAATGGACCTCGAAGTATGGCTCCATAACCTTTAACCAGTATGGCAAAGAATTTCCAAACGGGGGGATGAACGAAAAAGGCCTTGTGGTCGAAGTGATGTGGCTAAGTGAAACGAAGTACCCTGCGGCAGACAAGCGGCCGGGACTTCCGGTACTTCAGTGGGTACAATACCAACTTGACAATGCCGCAACCATCGATGAAGTCATTGCAAGTGAGAAAATCATACGCATCGCAAGTATTGGCGCACCCCTGCACTTTTTGGTTGCAGATGCAAGAGGTCAGTCTGCGACAATTGAATTTTTAGATGGCAGGATAAGTGTTCATCGTTCTGGTGAGCTTCCCTACCCCGTTTTAACCAATAGCACCTACACCGAGTCGTTAAAAGGAGTTAACAAACCTCATACAAATGGTTTTACCGACAACTCGATCGACCGGTTTGCTACCGCCTGCAAAATGGTAGATCAATTTGGCCCGTCGAAGAAGACGGATATGGTAGATTACTCGTTCGGCATACTTGACAAAGTTTCCCAGGGAAGCTTTACGAAATGGAACATTGTATATGATATCACCAACCGGAAGCTAATTTTCAAAACACAGGCCCAACAGCAATTAAAAATGATTGATATGGCGGCAATGTCGTTTGATTGTGGTTCAAAGCCTCTTTCGTTTAACATGAACGAAAAATCAAACGGAAACATCACAGCCCACTTCACCTCATTTCAACCCCCTGTAAACAGTCGTGTATTAATGCAGGCTTTTGCAGAGAGTCGCGCTTACGTAAACATTGATAGCGGGCTTCAAAATAAAATGGCTGCAATGCCAGGGACTTTTACCTGCCACAAATGATTTGCTGAATCAACCAGCCCATCCTTCGCGGTCGAGGCTCCGGTACTGAATGGCTTCAGCAAGATGCTCAACTTTGATGTCGGCACTGCCTGAAAGATCTGCTATCGTTCGTGAAACTTTTAGAATTCGGTCGTAAGCACGGGCAGATAAATTCAAACGCTCCATTGCTTTTTTGAGCAATGCGTCACCTGCCTGGTTGATCATACATATCTGCCTGAGTTGTTGGCTGCTCATTTGGGCATTAGCATATGTGCCCGGTGTGTTTTTGTAACGTTCTGTTTGTATTTCACGTGCTTTGATTACGCGGTTCCTGATGGTTTCAGAAGCTTCGCCTTTCACATGCCCCGTAAGTTCACCAAAGGCAACCGGTGTTACTTCAACATGAAGGTCAATCCTGTCGAGTAGCGGTCCGGAAATCTTATTGAGGTACTTCTGCACAGCACCGGGTGGACAGGTACAATCTTTTTCGGGGTGGTTGTAATAGCCACATGGGCAGGGGTTCATACTCGCGATCAACATAAAGTTTGCGGGAAAATCAAGTGCGACTTTTGCTCTGGAAATAGTAACCCTTCGTTCTTCCATAGGCTGGCGCATTACTTCAAGAACGGTGCGCTTAAACTCGGGCAACTCATCAAGAAACAATACCCCGTTGTGGGCAAGTGAAATTTCGCCTGGCTGCGGAACACCGCCACCGCCAACCAGGGCAACATCACTGATGGTATGATGGGGACTTCTGAATGGTCGCTTATTGATAAGTGATGCATTCTCGGGAAGCTTACCTGCAACACTATGGATCTTTGTTGTTTCAAGCGCTTCGTGCAGACTTAATGGTGGCAACACCGTAGGCAACCGCTTTGCCAGCATCGTTTTGCCGGCACCGGGGGGGCCAATCAATATAGCATTGTGACCACCTGCCGCGGCTATCTCCAGTGCGCGCTTGATGTTCTGTTGACCTTTAACATCGCTAAAGTCGAGATCAAATTGATATTGCGAATTGAAGAACTCTTCGCGGGTATCTACATCCACCGGCTTTAGTGATGTTTCATCAGCGAAAAAGCCGAGAAGGTCGTTGAGATGCGTGACGCCGTACACCGCAAGGTTGTTAACCATTCCCGCTTCACGGGCATTTTGCTTTGGAACAATCAGGCCCCGGAATCCTTCCTTGCGGGCCTGTATGGCAATAGGCAGTGCACCTTTTATGGGTTGAATTGCCCCATCAAGACTGAGTTCGCCCATGATCACATAGTCTTTCAAACGATCCGCATTTTCCAACTGTTCACTGGCACCAAGGATACCCATGGCGATGGGAAGATCGAAGGCCGAGCCACTTTTCTTGATGTCGGCAGGAGCCATGTTGACCACGATCTTAGTTCGGGGCATCCGGAGCTCATTGGACTTTATCGCGCTGTCTATCCGTTGCTGACTTTCCTTTACAGCGCCATCAGGAAGGCCTACAAGAAAGTAGCCCTGTCCTTCACCTACGCTTACTTCTATTGTAATGTTGATGGCTTCAACGCCGTATACCGCGCTTCCGAATGTTTTTACAAGCATAAAGTTGAGGTGATGTAAAACGCTAATGAATAATCGAAATATAATCAAAAGGAGGTAAACGGTTTGGCAATTTTCTTAACCGCGCCGGGATATAAAGAAACCCGGTTTGGCAGTCCTACTGTAGCCCATAATCCAGCATGAGCAGTTGTTTCGATGAAGTTGCCTGGACCCCGTTTTGGTCAGGCTTTACCGGTGAGTTGCAGGCATATGCTTGCTGCAACACGCTCGCCATCCATTGCAGCACTTACGATACCGCCTGCGTATCCTGCTCCTTCGCCGCAGGGATACAGGTTTTTGAGTTGGGGATGCTGCAACGTTAATTGCTCGCGCGGGATACGGACCGGCGATGATGTTCTGCTTTCTGTTGCTACAACCAGGGCATCATTGGTAAAGTACCCTTTCATTTTTTCACCAAAGGCCCTGAAACCCTGTTGCAGGCTTTTGTAGATAAATGGTGGCAAACAAGCGTTAAGATTTGCAGAATGTATCCCGGGCAAATAGCTACATGATGGCAATGATGATGAGGATTTATTATCACTGAAATCAGCCATTCGTTGTGCCGGCGCGACCATATTACCACCACCGGTCTGAAAGGCTTTTTCTTCAACCATCTGCTGAAAATACATCAGGCTAAGTGGTGAATTGATGTCACTTCCGTGGTGTTTGAGATAAGCATTGTATTCTTGGAGGCTCGTGAGGTCTTGTTGGTTTACCGTTACAACCATGCCGCTGTTTGCAAAAAAATTGTTTCGCTTACTCGGGCTCCATCCATTTACAACAAGTTCGCCCGGATTAGTAGCAGCGGGGGCAATTATCCCACCCGGGCACATGCAAAAGCTAAAGACACCTTTGTCTTTTACCTGTTGAACAAGACTGTAAGATGCAGGCGGTAAATATTCGCTACGCTTGTAACTCAACCCCTCTGCCGTAAAAGGAGAAGAGATTGTTGGCTTGCGGTTATACTGCATCTCATCGATCAATGCCTGTGGATGCTCAACACGCACACCAAGGGCAAAAGGTTTTGCTTCAATCAATATTCCTTTCGCATGTAAAAACGTAAATATGTCGCGCGCGGAATGACCTGTGGCAATGATGACTGAGTCAGCAGGATACTGATCACCATCAGCTGTTACTACGCTGGTGACTGATCCGCGATCAATCAATAAGTCGGTTACTTTCTTTTCAAAAATGAAAAGGCCGCCGCTTTCGATGATGGCATTGCGAATTGCAGTAATGATATGGGGAAGCTTGTTCGTACCAATATGGGGATGTGCCTCATACAATATTTCTTCATCAGCACCATACTGCACAAAGATGTTCAGTATGCGATTGACGTCACCGCGTTTAGTACTTCTTGTATACAGTTTACCATCACTATATGTACCTGCACCACCCTCACCAAAACAGTAGTTGCTTTCTGCATTTACGACCCCTGCTTTATTCAACGTAGCAAGATCTCTTCGCCTTGCTTTAACATCTTTTCCACGTTCTAATATTACAGGTCTTATGCCTTGTTCGATAAGGTAAAGTGCAGCAAACAATCCGGCCGGACCTGCACCCACAATAACGACACTATGCCTGGCAGAATGCACTGGCTGCAATTCAATTTTCCGTACCGTTCTTTGCTGGAAAGGTTCGTTGATAAACACGTTTAAGGTGAGATTAACCCACGCCTGTTTACCCCTTGCATCCAGAGATTGCTTAACAACAAAATAGCCGGTAATATCGGTTACAGCTTTATTAAGATGAGCAGCGATCGTTGAACTGATCACCTGCTCATCGAGTGCTTCAGAAGGTGTGAGTCGGAGTGTGACTTGCTGTTGCATTTGAAAGTGTGAACAACATCTTTCTATCGAAACGAGGAAATATTTACTTTGATGTATTACCCGTGCATGTACAACCCTGTGCTGCTGTTTCAATGTTAGGCTGAAGAGCAAGACAACAGCTTTACCAGCTGTCGCTCATCAATAGAGACTGTTTGCCCGGGCACTATGACATGGGTTTATGTTGGTTAAAATGGCAGGTCATCTACAACGTCTGAGGGAGCAATGTCGTTGTAGTTGGTGGTGTTTTGACCCTGGTCATCCTGGGACAATTTTACACTCTCCATACGCCATGCGTCGAGGTTGGTGATATAGTTCGTTTTACCGTCTTTCTCCCACTTGGTTCCTTTAAGATTGAACTGCACTTTCACTTCGTCTCCTTTGTTGAAACGGTCAGGCATTGCTGTTTTATCCTGCACGCATTGGAACTTTATGTAATTGGTGATCACACGACCGTTTATATCATCCGATTTTTCTATAACAAACTCCCGTGTTTTAAAGCTTTCCGTGCGCTGCACAATATCAAATTTCGCGACAAGTTTACCTGTGATTTCGTAAGACATCTAAAAAAAGTTTGGCTGCAAAAGTATCACTTAAAATTATCTTAAACGCAATAAGGGTACTAGACATTTCATTATATAAGTGTATTTTCATTGGAACGGCCCGCATACAATATTTTTGACAGACCACGGCAACTTTCCACGAGAGACCCCAATTCGTATCGCTACTATAAATGGAATGGTAATTGATAAAACCTATCCGGTAAATGGTTTTTGGTTGAACGCAACATATAGGTAGATTTCTTCATCATAAGAAATGAAAATTTGCTTCGATTGTCAACTATAAAGTCAGTTAACGAAGGGATGTGTTTGCTAATCAGGCCACTTTGAAAATTAGGCACTTACGAAGCTGCGAGAGCACTTTTTTCGTGCCAGAAATTACGCTTTGCTATGGATAATTATACTGGTGTTATGAGGGGAATTCCAAGCGTATAAAAAATTTTTTTTTAACCTAGAATGTTTGATATTCGCCGTCCTGCCAAATATTCTTTTACACAGCATGTGGAGAACGTAATTAGGAAAAACCGATCAGCTAACATTCATAACCTGTATAAAAAATTGTGGTGACCAATATGCCTAAAACTGCTGATATCGTTTGGAATAATTGTTTAAAGATTATTAAAGACATAGTAGAATGGCAACATTATAAAACCTGGTTCGAACCCATCAGACCCGTAGAAATAAAAGGTAATATCTTACTCATACAGGTACCCAGCCAGTTCTTTTACGAGTACCTCGAAGAGCACTACGTTAACTTACTTGCAAAAACTTTAAAGCGTGAATTAGGAAAGGATGCCAGGCTAGAATACAGGATAATGGTGGACAGTGGTAACAACAACAACAAACCACTGACAATGGACGTTCCTGCTAACAATATCAAGACCTACACCAACAACGAGATGGACTTTCCGTTGGTCATTAACAACCCGGTTAAGAATCCATTCGTTATTCCTGGTCTGAAGAAAATGCAGATCGATCCACAGCTTAATCCTATATATACTTTCGACTCTTTTATAGAAGGTGACTGTAATCGTGTAGCAAGAAGAGCAGGTAAAACTGTAGCAGAGAAGCCTGGCGCAAATTCATTTAATCCGCTGGTTGTTTATGGTGGTGTTGGCTTAGGCAAAACACACCTCGCCCAGGCCATAGGCAATGAAGTAAAAAGGCTTCATTCGAACAAGGTGGTACTGTATGTAAGTTCAGAAAAGTTTATTAACCAGTTCCAGGACCATAGTCGTAACAACGCAATCAACGACTTCATACATTTCTATCAACTCATTGATGTTTTGATCATCGACGACGTCCAGTTTTTTAACCGGGCGGAAAGAAGCCAGGATGCTTTTTTTGCCATCTTTAATCACCTGCATCAGTCGGGTAAACAACTGGTATTATCATCTGATAAACCTCCGAAAGATCTTGATGGTTTGCAGGAGCGTTTGCTTAGTCGCTTTCGCTGGGGACTAAGTGCCGATCTGCAAATGCCGGACTATGATACCCGGATTGAGATACTTGACAGGAAGATGAAGAATGATGGGCTTGACATGCCAAAGGAAGTTGTGAAATATGTTTCCTATAACATCAACAGTAATATCCGTGAACTCGAAGGTGCACTCATTTCCCTGCTTGCACAATCATCTTTGAACAAAAGGGAAATCGACCTTGAGCTTGCAAAAAAAGTATTGCGCAATTTTGTAAAGACGAGCAGTAAGGAAATCACCATTGAGACCATTCAAAAGATGGTATGCGAATATTTTGATGTTCCTTATGATAAGCTGTTGCAGAAAACCCGCAAACGTGAAATTGTACAGGCCCGCCAGATTTCAATGTACCTGGCTAAGGCTTTTACGAAAAATTCGTTGAAGACAATAGGAGAACACTTTGGTGGCCGGGATCATACCACGGTAATCCATAGCTGTCAGACCGTGAAAGATCTTATGGACACAGACAGCTTGTTCCGCGAAAACGTGATGGAACTGCAGCAAAAGGTTCAGCTGGCTGCGATGTAACTCTCTAAATAATATCTTGTAACCCTGCCAAAACCGGCGGGGTTTTTTGTGTCAACCACAGTGCTCAACGGAGAAATAATGGCGGGCTAAAAAAATATTTAAATTCATATTTGACAATTGGAAGTTAACCCTTATTTTTGCCACCCCTTAGAAAAGTAAGGGGTTTGGTTGGTGAGGTGCCTGAGTGGCCGAAAGGAACGGTTTGCTAAACCGTCGTACGGGTTAAACTGTACCGAGGGTTCGAATCCCTCCCTCACCGCTTCACCGGAAGTTATTTGTTCGGGGCGTAGCGTAGCCCGGTTATCGCGCCTGCTTTGGGAGCAGGAGGTCGCAAGTTCGAATCTTGCCGCCCCGACTAAGAGACTGTCTCACAAAGACAGCCTCTTTTTGTTTTAGCAAACGCCAGATTATCGCGTGGCGCTGCAGCGCCAAGGTCGCAAGTTTCCCCAAACCCTTGGGGACCGCCCGACTAAGAGGCTGTCTCACAAAGACAGCCTCTTTTTGTTTTAGCAAACGCCAGATTATCGCGTGGCGCCGCTGCGCCAAGGCTGCAAGTTTCCGAAATGCTTTTGGGACCGCCCCGAGTTAAGATCGTCTCAGAATTTCATGAATTTTGTATTTTAAAGCTACGCTCTACGCTCCTAATCATGAGGTTTTCGAATGCTTGATAGTGCGCAATTGAAGGCGGTAGATACATTAATATGGAATACTATATTTATATACTCTTCAGTGACTCGCTTCAACAGTTTTATACGGGAAGCACACAGGACTTAGCTAAACGTTTGAATGATCACAACAATGGCTGGAGTAAACACACCAGCAAAGGTGTGCCTTGGAAATTGGTTTACACCAAGGTCTATGAGGGTCGTACAGAAGCATTAAAGGCTGAAAACAATATCAAAAAGAGAGGTGCAAAGCGGTTCCTTGAACAAGCTACTGGGTAGCCTAAAGATTATCGCGTGGCGCTGCAGCGCCAAGGTCGCAAGTTTCCCAAATGCTTTTGGGACCGCCCCGACTAAGAGGCTGTCTCACAAAGACAGCCTCTTTTTGTTTTAGCAAACGCCGGACTCCGCGTGGCGCTGCAGCGCCAAGGTCGCAAGTTTCCCCAAACCCTTTGGGTCCTCCCCGACTCAACCTCATTCGTGACTGAAGCATTACAAACTACAGTTACCTAAATTAGATCATCACAACAACAAAGCTTAGACTTTCCAGGGATGAACTGAAATCATTTGTTCAGCGGCTTGTCGTGTTGTATTATAAGTAAATTAAACCCCGGCATAGCCGAAAGCTTCTCCGGTTTGGGGCTGATATTTCTGGTGATAAAGTTTGAGTATTCAAACTCAGCCTACGTATATTTATCTTTTTGTAATCACAACAAAAACTCATTCATGAAGAAATACAAAGCTGGTGTTGTTTTCGGTGAAGAACTGGAAGCACTTTTACAGGATGCTAAACAAAACGAATTTGCTATGCCTGCTGTGAATACGATTGGCACAAATTCGATTAACGCAACGCTTGAAACGGCAGCAAAAGTGAACTCGCCTGTGATCATCCAGTTCTCGAATAGCGGAGCTCAGTTTATAGCCGGTAAAGGAATGCCCAACGACAACCTTCAAGCAAACATCTCGGGTGCTATTTCTGGTGCGCTTCATATCCATAATGTTGCTAAGTATTATGGCGTGCCCGTTGTGCTTCATACCGATCATGCTGCGAAAAAGTGGCTGCCCTGGATCAGCGGTTTGATTGATGCCGGCGAACAGTTTTACAAAGAAAAAAATCAACCCCTGTTTAGCTCACATATGCTTGACCTTTCTGAAGAAACAGTAGAGGAAAACATTGAAACGTCTGTACAGTTCTTCAAACGGCTTCAGCCGCTGGGTATGGGTATAGAGATAGAACTTGGCGTAACGGGTGGAGAGGAAGACGGTGTAGACAACAGTGATGTAGAAAACGACAAACTATATACCCAGCCAAAAGATGTTGCGTACGCTTATGAGCACCTTCGCGAAGTAGGCAATTTGTTTACCGTTGCCGCAGCCTTTGGAAACGTACATGGTGTTTATAGCCCGGGCAACGTTGAACTACGCCCTGAGATACTAAAGAATAGCCAGGACTATATCGTGCAACATTATCAAACGGGTGAAAAGCCTCTATACTTCGTGTTTCACGGAGGTAGCGGATCACCACAACACCAGATCAGAGAAGCCATTAGTTATGGTGCAATCAAAATGAATATTGATACCGATTTACAATGGGCATTCTGGGAAGGTATCCTCAACAATTACAAAAAGAGTGAAGGCTACCTGCAAGGACAGCTTGGCAATCCTGAAGGACCGGGAAAGCCAAACAAGAAATATTATGATCCCCGGGTATGGTTGCGCAAAGGAGAAGAGACCTTTAGCAAGAGGCTCGAAGTTGCTTTCGAAGACCTCAATTGTATTAACAGGAACGCCTAGTGTTTGGTCACCAACTTTGAGCTCATACATTCAGGCAAATCGCTGCACCTGAGCCACGGTGAATAAAGTACTCACTGTACAAGGGAGTGACACAACGATGTCCACCAGTATTCCTGCTGTTGGTCCCCAAAAAATACGGGTACGGAAACACGACGATATGGCAAGCACTAAAACCCTTTAACAAGGGTTTTTTTGTTTGCCGCCGAATGATGTTTTAGCAACAACGGGAAGGCACACCGGGTTTGTTGATTTTCCAATCCGTAAACTCACCAATTAATTTTAGTTTCGTGCCCCTGAAGCAAATCAAACCAAACTTCCTAATAAGACGGCCATGCAAAAAGTATATCTGAGTGACTCCGGACCCAAAGTATCGCAAGCGATTTATGGCTTTTACCGCTGGAACGAAATGGAAAACATCAGCGACAAGATGGAGCGGATCGTAAATCTCTGTCTTGAACTTGGCATAAATACTTTTGATCATGCCGATGTTTATGGCCTGTACAACTGCGAGGCAACTTTCGGTGAATTGATACAGCGGAAATCGTTTAAACGGGAAGACATTGTTTTGTTTACCAAATGCGGCCTTAGAATGCCACACAGCAGCCAACCCGAAGTTCGGATTAAACACTACGATACGTCGAAACAACATATCCTGAATTGCGTTGATAACTCCCTGCGCAACCTGAAAACCGATTACATTGATATCTTTCTTTTAGATCACCTCGACCCGACATCGAACCTTGAAGAAACTGCACTTGCATTACTACGGTTAAAAGAAACGGGGAAAGTAAAAAATATTGGTGTAGCAAATTTCTCGGTTTTCCAGCACCAGCTCTTGTCTTCGTACCTGAAAACACCGATTGTCACCAACCATATTGAACTTAATCTCCTGAATACGGCAGCACTTGATAATGGCCAGATTGACTACATCAAACAGCGTTACATGCACCCACTTGCTTCTTCGCCATTGGCGGGTGGCCGTATTGCAAGCGGAACTGATCCGATTGCCGTGCGCGTGCGCGAAAAGCTGCAAGAAATGAGTGCTAAATACCAGGTTGACATTGAGTCGCTCGCCGTAGCCTGGATCGTGCAGATTGGTGCGCTCCCGTTAATCGGAACAACCAGCGAACAACGCATCAGGAATATAGCAGGCGCTTTCGACATCGAACTTGATAAGCAGGATTGGTACGAACTGTACAACATATCCCGGAACGAAGCTTAGGCATACAGGGTTGCCGGCACATGAACAGGACTGCGCCGGCAACTCTATCTCAGGTATTTGCCTACTATGGGTAACTTTTGAAATTCCTTTTTCTCAACAAGCAACAGGAAGGAAACATAAAGTGCCAGCAGCACGACTGCGAGAACTGTTTGAATAACCATGTTCGGGAGCAGGTAACTGATGAAGAGGTGAATGAGAAATAATACAACAACAATGATGATATAAGCGACCAACTTCTTTGTTGCATACGGAATACGGTACTCCTTTTGTCCCCATATAAAACTTAAAACCATCATTGTTCCGTAGCAAAAAAAAGTTGCCCATGCGCAGGCCATAAACCCATAACGGGGTATAAAAACAAAATTGATAATTAGCGTAACCAAAGCACCAATCAAGGTGAGGTAGGCACCAGCCCGTGTTTTGTTTCCCAGTTTGTACCAGATGCTAAGGTTGTAATACACGCCGAGGAAAATATTTGCCAGCAAGAGGATCGGCACAACAACAAGACCTCCCCAGAATTTAGGACCTACAAAGTATCGCCAAAGTGGAAGAAACAGGGCGACTACAAGAAACATCATCGTTACGGTCATCACGAAGAATTTCATCACCCTTGCGTAGGTACGCTGAGGGTTGTCGCCCTGCGCCTGTTTAAAAAAGAACGGTTCTGCACCCATACGGAACGCCTGTATGAACAGGGTGATGAGTATGGATAGTTTGTAGCAGGCGCTATAGATACCTACCTGTTCCTGCTTGAAAACTTCCGTACCCGGCACCCACCAGGATAGCATAATCCTGTCGAATGTTTCGTTAATCATTCCTCCGAGGCCGGCAATGACCAGGGGCATTGAATACACCAGCATTTCCTTCCACAACTTAGCGTCGAATTTTAGCTGTATTTCACCAATCTCCTTTAATAGTAAAAGCAGGGTAAACGCAGATTGCACAACATTGGCAACAACGATATAAGTAACCGGGTTGGTGGTACTACTGTAAAACAGACCTACCCAATGGCCGGGATCATTTGCAATAAGCTTAGGACAATAGGAAAGAAAGAATACGGTTAGCCCGATGTTGATTAAGATACCAGCTATGCGGATTACTGCAAACTTTACCGGGCGTCCTTCCTGTCGGAGCCTGGCAAAAGGTAGTGTGCTTAAGCTGTCGAATGCAATCACCAGGATGCTTAACTTAATCAGGAGGGGGTTCTCAGGCACCCCGGCAAACTTTGCCAACGACTCGTGAAAGGTCCAAAGCAGGATGGAAAATAAAATCGTTGAACACATTAAGGAGAGCGCAGCTGTACTGTAGATGTTTTGTTCGTGTTCCTTGCGTTGTGCGAACCTGAAGTAAGCGGTTTCGAAACCGTAGGTAAAAAGCACATTGAGCAAAGGAATGGCAGCATAAACAAGGCTCATCTCACCATAACTTGAAACGAGCAATACTCCCCCGGTAAGATAAGGTGTCAGCAGGTAATTGATAAATCTTGCAGCGATAGTACTTGCGCCATACCAAATCGTTTGTCCTGCTAATTTTTTTATTCCGCTCAATGGTATGGAAAATTTCGCCCAAAAATAGGAGTAAGAACCGGATGGTGACGATATAAAATGGATGGGGAAGCCGGGGTATAGTTTAGTACTGGCCCGGCCTGAACTTCTTTCGGTTTTGCTTTACATCCGATCGAAATTGTTTGCTCGCCCTAATCTTTTGTTTAACGGCCCTGGGCACTTTCGTAGCAATTCTCGCTTTCTTCCTGATCAACGCCTCGTTAACCAGGACGTTTATTTTTTCGATAACCTGTTCCTTATTGCCCAGTTGTGTCCGTTCTGTTTGGGATTTTACGAGCAACGCACCCTCCCGCGTGATCCGGTTTGCAAGCCGTTCGGCCAGTATTGCCTTTTGTTCTGCTGTTACCAGTTGCGATTCGGCAATGAGCCAACGCCCTTCCACCATTGTTTCAACCTTGTTTACATTTTGCCCGCCACTGCCGCCGCTACGCGCCGTGCTAAAAGTGATTTCGGGGTAAACATTTATCTTCATCATCATATATAAACGGCAAACTTAATTCATGAGAGCAGTAATACAACGGGTAACCGGAGCCTCGGTTGTGGTGGATGACAGGAATACCGGCAAGATCGAGTCGGGACTGCTGATTCTCGCGGGCTTTGAAGACGCTGATGCACCGGAAGACCTTCAGTGGCTCTCCGGCAAACTGGTGAACCTAAGAGTTTTTAACGATCCCGAAGGCGTGATGAACCTTAGCGTGAAAGATACCGGAGGGGACATCCTGGTGGTGAGCCAGTTTACGTTGCATGCCAGCACGAAAAAAGGCAACAGGCCATCTTACATTCGCGCCTCGAAGCCTGATGTGGCTATCCCTCTTTACGAGGCATTCCTGAAGCAAGTTGAGCAGGACCTGGGAAAACCGGTACAAACAGGAGTCTTTGGTGCCGACATGAAGGTGAGCCTGCTTAACGACGGCCCGGTAACCATTGTAATAGACACAAAAAACAAAGAATAAGGTATGACACTTCAACAGGCACAAGCAGATGTGGACAACTGGATTAAGACCGTTGGCGTACGGTACTTTAGTGAGCTGACAAATCTTGGCATCCTCATGGAAGAAGTAGGGGAATTAAGCCGGATTATGGTTCGAAAATATGGGGAGCAATCTTTTAAAGCGAATGAGTCCGACAGAGAACCGGGCGATGAGATGGCAGACGTGCTATGGGTGCTGATTTGTTTAGCCAACCAAACAGGGGTAGACCTTACAGCTGCCCTCGAAAAGAATTTTGAAAAGAAAACCAACCGGGATAAAGACCGGCACGTACAGAACAAAAAGCTATAAACAGAAACTAACCACTGCATGGTTTATTTTAGCTACAGGTGGCATTTTAAAGAATGTGCCCTTCAACACACAGGCAAACACCCTCGCGGGAACCCCACCAGGTTCTTATATCTTTATAGTCAGCACATTATGTGGACAATTATATTAGATAATGCGTAATTGCATTACATTTGCGATAGATTACAATAACGTAGAAATACGATGGTCCGGGTTGAGTAACAGGTATTTATACCTTAAATGCAACTATTTGATACCCTTTAACATCAATAAGCCAGTTACCTAATATCCTTAAAAAACCCGGATGACTCTTCAAACTTTTCAACTGTTGTTTCAACTTGTTGCCCCGCTGTTTATTGGCATCATCATCGGCCTCGTTTTCAGGGCTACGTTTACAAAAAAATTGCAGCACAAGGTTCGCGATTACCGCAAGCAGATTATTCAATGCCAATCTGATCTCATTAGAAAAGAACACGAGTTCGAAATGTTGCAACAGCAATTGCACGACTCGGAGGAAAGACTAAGAAATCAACGTCTTTTCCTTAATTAGCGCTTTCATTTCTTCCTTTTCTCTCCTGCGGGTGATTTTAAATTACCCCGTTTTTCCTGTAGGTTTGCCGGCATTATGACGACAAACGAGAATAAGTTCCAGGCCATTATTTCGCATGCCAAAGAATATGGTTTTGTATTTCAAAGCAGCGAAATCTACGATGGCTTAAGTGCCGTGTACGACTATGGCCCATACGGAAGCGAACTCAAAAAAAACATCCGCGACCATTGGTGGAAATCGATGACCCAGATGCACGAAAATATTGTTGGCATAGATGCCGCAATCTTCATGCACCCGTTAACCTGGAAAGCCAGTGGGCACGTTGATAACTTCAGCGATCCCATGATCGACAACAGGGACAGCAACAAACGTTACCGGGTTGATCACCTGATTGAAGGTTATGCAGCTACCCTTACTGAAAGCCAATCAGAAGAAATTCTCGGGCGTATGGATCGCCTGCTCGCGGCCGAAGACTTTTCCGGTTTGAAGTTACTGATTGAGGAACACAAGATAAAGTGCGGGGTAAGCAATACCTGCAACTGGACAGATGTTAGGCAATTCAACCTGATGTTCAGCACCCAGGTTGGAAGTATAGCTGAAGAATCAGATACCATTTATCTCCGACCAGAAACCGCGCAAGGTATTTTTGTAAACTTTCTAAACGTACAAAAAACTGCCCGGCAAAAGATTCCGTTTGGTATAGCCCAAACCGGTAAAGCGTTCCGGAATGAAATCGTGGCCCGCCAGTTTATCTTCAGGATGCGCGAGTTTGAACAAATGGAAATGCAGTTTTTTGTTCGACCCGGCACACAAATGGAATGGTACGACTACTGGAAAAAAGCACGGCTCGAATGGCACCTGAGTTTTGGTATATCGCGCGATAAGTACCGCTACCACGATCATGTGAAACTTGCCCACTACGCCGATGCCGCCCTGGATATAGAGTATGAATTTCCATTCGGGTTCAAAGAAGTTGAGGGGATACATTCCCGAACCGACTTTGACCTCAAGAACCACCAGCTGCTGAGCGGAAAAAAGCAACAATATTTCGACAATGAACTTAACCAGAACTACATTCCCTATGTGGTCGAAACTTCGATTGGCCTGGACCGGATGTTCCTGTTGATTCTAAGTGAGAGTTACGAGGAAGAAACACTAACAAAAGAGGACGGCAGCACAGATAGCAGGGTAGTTATGCATATTCCGGCTAAGATTGCGCCGGTAAAACTTGCTATACTTCCCCTTACGAAAAAAGACGGTTTACCAGATATTGCAAGGGAGATCATGGATGGTTGTAAATCGCACTTCCGTTGCTTTTACGAAGAAAAAGACACCATTGGAAAACGTTACCGCAGGCAAGATGCGGTAGGAACTCCGTTCTGCATTACAATCGACTACCAAACTAAAGAAGACCAAACTGTCACCATTCGTCACCGGGACAGCATGCTCCAGGAACGAATTCACATCGATAATATAAAGTCCATTGTACTGGACGCAATCAGTTAAACTTGTTTTATATAACGAAAGCGGCTGCCTCCCGGCAGCCGCTTTCGTTATATTTTATTTGGGCTAATGTTCGCAAGAGGTTATATAGGCTGACATCGTAATTTCTGTTCCAGCCGAAACCATAATTGCGCAAGTAACGTCAACATGAATTGCTTCGATGTATCACGCACCAGTTGATATATGTGTTAGTGCCCGGCTTGTGCAGCAACTAAGGTGCTTCTTTCCTGGTGTTGAATTGCAGCGGTGGTGTTATGGGTTAACCTGCCGTGGATGCCTGCTTCCGGAACTTTTTCGCCTGCGCCGCTTCCGGAGCGAGGGATCTGCACTCGTCAGGAAGTAGATGGCCAGTCCGACATAAAGCACCCCGGCAAGCAAAATCATGAGCTTCATAAGGCTATCATCGTCTTCGATGGGCACCTTCGATGCATAGAAAAATGCAATGGCCTGGAGTAGAAAAAAAAGCAGGCTGATCTTGGTACTAAGTTTATCGAGCACGTTTGTTAAAACAGCAACAACGATGAACACGCAGCCCATCCCAATATAGAGCTTCATCAAATCGAACAACCTGTTTTCGTAGAATAGGAAAGCAAGCATAATGGTGAGCAAACCACCAAGTAACTGCGACAAAATCTTCAAATGCTGTTTACTCATTCCAAATACAGTTTATCCGTAAAGTTCAAGATGAATGTCCTTGCGGTCGTAACCCAATTCAAGTATCCGCTGTTTGGCTTCATTGATCATTTCCTTCCAACCACAAAGATAGAAGTAAGCGGGCCGTTTTTCTGTCTCAAGTATCTGCTGGTATAAGCTATGCACATAACCGCTCCGCACGAGTGGATTTTCTGCCGGCTCCCGTGAAAAGGTAGGCAGGTAATTGAAGCCCGGTAGATCCTCTTCCAATGCCTTCAATTCAGGTCCATATAAACAATCGCAAACATACCGGCAACCGAAAAGGAGGTAAAGATTCCGGTGCGGGATATTGTACCGGTGTATGTGCTGCACCATACTTCTGAAAGGAGCTATACCCGTACCTGTGCAAATCAGGAAGATGTCGCGATCAAGGTTTTCCGGCAGCACAAAAACACCTTGCGGCCCTCGCAATAACAGTTCCGATCCCTCCATGATTTCGTCGAACAGGTATGCCGTTCCAAGCCCACCTTCGAGCCTTACGATGATCAGTTCAAAGGAATTTGTTCCATCGGGCGACGAAGCAATGGAATAACTTCTCCATCGCTTGTTCTTCTTTTCATGTATGGGAAGATCCAGTGTTACAAACTGCCCTGGTTTAAAATCGAAGCTTATAAGGTCCGGAACTTCAATCCAAAACCTGCGTGTTGAAGGCGTTTCATTGATAATCTTTGTTACAATACCGGTTCGCCAGGGTTCGGCCATGCTTATAATTTTTTACAAAATACAAATAAGTGTTTGCATGGTAACAGATAAAAACCAAGGTCAACAGTTCAGGGTCATACACTTGCATTTACCACGGCGTGGGTCGGCAGAGGTTTAGGGAAAGCCTAAAGAAACTGACTGATCATTCTTGATGTTTAGCATTTATCTTTGCACCCCTTGTGAAGCCAACGGGCAGCAGGAGTACGGCGAGAGCAGATGAACCTACAGCATTTAACCGACAAATTCCGAAAAGATCCCCGGGTTTTTCAACTCGCGGGCAGGCTTCTTATGTCTGCACCGCAGAAGGTGCAACTTAAAAATCTTCATGGCAGCAGCAGCCAGTTTATTGTAAACGCCATCTTTAATACCGGCTCCACTGCTTCGCTTAATCACCTGGTTATTCTAAATGATGCTGAAGAAGCAGCATACTTCCACAATACCCTCGAGAGCCTTACTGACGCGCTCGACCTTTTTTACTTCCCTTCCTCTTTTAAAAACCGCAAGAACTTCAGGCTGCTTAACAGCAGTCATGTTATGCTGCGTACAGAGGCGCTAATGAAGCTATCTGTTGGAGGTAATAAGAAAATCATTGTCACCCATCCTGAAGCTTTATTCGAAAAGGTGGTATTGGCAAAGACGCTCTCAGGAAACATCATACAGCTTAAGACAAACGACACCATCAACCTTGATGGGCTCATGGAATTGTTTGTTATGTATGGGTTCCAGCGGACCGACTTTGTTTACGAGCCGGGCCAGTTTGCGCTTCGCGGAGGTATACTCGATATCTATTCTTTTGGCAATGAAAAGCCTTACCGGGTTGAACTATTTGGAAACGATGTTGACAGCATTCGCATATTTGACCCGGAAACCCAGCTTAGCGAACGAAAACTATTGCAGGTAAACATCATACCGAATGTAGAAACCCAGTTTGAAGGCGAAAACAAGGTATCCCTGCTTGAATTTCTTCCAGCCAATACCGTCACCTGGATTGAAGACTGGCAATTTGCAAAAGAACGAATTGAAGTACAGGAAGAGGACCTTGAGTTCTTCCTTGAACTGCAGAAAGAGTCGAGAACCCGGAATGACGAAGAAGACGACGAAGACAAGGTGCTCAAGAATGTGCAGGTGAGCGATTTTGTATCTGCAAAAACGTTGGAACAGCAGCTTGCCGAAAAACACATTGTTGAATTTGGTCACCGGTTCTATTTTCAGCAGGGTGCCCAGTCGAGTGAAGATGTGCTGCAGCTAAACTTCCAAACAAAAGAGCAACCGTCGTTCAACCGCCAGTTCGACCTTTTAATACGCGACCTGAAGCAATGGGAAAGCAAAGGCTTTGATCTCTACATCTTCGCCGAAAACCCAAAACAGCTTGAACGCTTACACAGCATCTTCGAGGACCTTAAGGCAGAAGTTCACTTCACCCCGCTTGCAAATGATATTCACAGGGGATTTATTGATGAGGAACTTAAAGTGGTTTGTTATACGGACCACCAGGTGTTTCAGCGTTACCACAAATACAAGGTAAAACAAGCCTACAATAAGAACAAGGCACTTACCCTACGTACGTTGCGGGAACTGCAACCAGGCGACTATGTTACCCATATCGATCACGGGGTAGGTACCTATAGCGGGCTGCAAAAAATTGAAGTAAATGGCCGGCTGCAGGAAGCCGTCAGGATCATCTACAAAGACAACGATATCCTGTACGTTAACATCAACTCGCTGCATAAAATCAGCAAGTACACCGGTAAGGAAGGGAGCATACCAAAGATCAATAAGATCGGCAGCGATGCCTGGAATAAATTAAAAGAAAAAACCAAAACAAGGGTTAAGGAAATTGCCTTCGACCTGATACAATTATACGCAGAAAGAAAGGCTCAACAGGGTTTTGCCCACTCACCGGATACCTACCTTCAAACAGAATTAGAGGCGAGCTTTATCTATGAGGATACGCCGGACCAGAGCAAGGCTACAAGCGACGTAAAAAAAGATATGGAGAGCCCTTCGCCAATGGATCGGTTGGTTTGCGGAGACGTGGGCTTCGGAAAAACGGAAGTAGCAATTCGTGCTGCTTTTAAATCCTGCATCGATGGCAAACAAGCTGCCGTGCTTGTGCCAACTACGATTTTGGCTTTTCAGCATTACAAAACTTTCAGCGAACGTCTGAAAGACTTTCCCGTAACAGTTGACTATATCAACCGGTTTAAATCTACAAAGGATAAAAAAGATACCCTGAAACGGCTGGAGGAAGGCAAGGTCGACATCATCATTGGCACACACTCGCTGCTGGGAAAAGAAGTTCAATTTAAGAACCTGGGCATAATGGTGATTGATGAAGAACAAAAATTTGGTGTGGGCGCAAAGGAGAAATTAAAAACCCTCAAGACAAACGTTGATTGCCTTACGCTTACTGCAACACCAATTCCGCGCACATTGCAGTTCAGCCTGATGGGTGCCCGCGACCTTAGCATCATCAATACTCCGCCACCTAACCGCCAACCTATACAAACAGAAGTAATGGTGTTTAATCAGGACGCCATTCGCGATGCGATTTATTATGAAACAGAAAGGGGTGGACAGGTGTTTTTTATTCACAACCGGGTGCAGGGGCTTGGTGAGATGGCCGGCCTGATCCAGGGACTCTGCCCGGACCTCTCCATTGGTTTTGCGCATGGCCAGCTTGAAGGTCATGAGTTGGAAGAGCGCATTCTGGATTTTATTGAAAAGAAATATGATGTATTGGTTTGTACCAACATCGTGGAAAGCGGTGTTGATATTGCCAACGTAAACACGATTATCATCAATAACGCTCATCACTTTGGTTTAAGCGATCTGCACCAGCTTCGCGGGCGGGTCGGCAGAAGTAATCGCAAAGCTTTTTGTTACCTGCTGGCTCCCCCCATCAGTACACTTCCAAGCGATAGCCGTAAACGTTTACAAACACTCGAGCAACATAGCGAGCTGGGGAGTGGATTCCAGATTGCGATGCGCGACCTCGACATTCGTGGCGCGGGCAATATGCTGGGTGGTGAACAAAGCGGCTTTATGGCCGAGATTGGCTTCGAGATGTACCAGAAAATCCTGGACGAAGCCATTCGCGAACTCAAGCGAAGCAAGTTCAAAGAACTGTTTAAAGAAGAGATACAGAAACAAGACGACTTCGTAACCGATTGTACCATCGATACCGACCTTGAGATCCTGATCCCGGACAGCTATGTAGACAGCATTACGGAAAGGCTCTCGCTTTATACCAGGCTTGACAACTGCGAAAATGAACAGGAACTGCAGGATTTCCAGGCTGAACTACTCGACCGTTTTGGTCCGCTTCCGGAGCCCGTGCTCGACCTGTTTACCACGGTACGCTGCCGCAAACTGGCAGTAGGTATTGGGTTCGAAAAAATGAGTTTGAAAGACGATACGCTACGCTGCTATTTCATCAATCGGCCCGACTCACCATACTTTGAGTCGGAGTTGTTTAAAAACGTGTTGGGATACCTGCAAACAGGTACCAACAAAGCCAGGTTAAAGCAGGTAGGTAAAATGTTCTTACTGGTGGTCGACGATATTAAAAGCATGGAGTCTATGCTCCGCTTTTTAACACGGATGCACGAGGCGGTGGTTATACCGGCTCCCCTACCCGCCCCTGTCCATTCTTAAGTTTGGCACCTGTTTAGGGATATAAAAAAACCCCGCGCTTGCGAGGTTTTTTATGTGTTATTCAAGATGTATTAGAATCCTTTTGAAGCTACACCGTCTTCAATCGCCTGTAATGCCTTTGCTTCACTTAAGATAGCAGCCATTTTATTTCCTTTACCATCGTTGCCACCAGCCATATAGCCGCCTTTTGCTGTTCTTGTAATCACAGCATCGTGCATCGGAACGTCTTTCTCTTTCGTTTTAAGACAATATGCCCGCAGCATTTTTGAAGTATCCATGTTGAAATGATTTTAAATCGTAAGTAAATAACATCCCTGACCTGGCGCAAGCTACAACAAAAGCAGGTAATCAAGCTTTTACCAGCGCCGGCGGGTATTTTGCCGTTTTAAAACCAATTCAATTTTAAACAGGTGGCGCCACGCTAAGCAGTGTTCTGTTTAAACGTCAATCTTTGCGTACTTCGCGTGACTCTCAATAAATTCTCTTCTCGGTGCTACCTCATCGCCCATGAGCATGCTAAAAACACGATCACTTTCTGCGAGACTTTCAATGGTTACCCGCTTCAGTGTACGACGTGATGGATCCATTGTGGTCTCCCATAATTGCTCAGAGTTCATTTCACCCAGTCCTTTGTAGCGCTGGATCGTTACGCTGTCATCTTTACCACCACCAAGTTTCTCCACCCACAACTTCCGCTGCTCTTCGCTATAGGCATATTCCTGTTCTTTGCCTTTCTTTACCAGGTAAAGCGGCGGCTGCGCAATGTATACATAACCCGCTTCCACCAATTCTTTCATGTAGCGGAAAATAAACGTCAGGATCAATGTCGCGATGTGGCTGCCATCCACATCGGCATCCGTCATAATGATGAGCTTGTGATAGCGAAGTTTGGTAAGGTTCAACTGCTTTGGATCTTCCGGGGTTCCAACGGTAACGCCAAGGGCGGTATACATATTCCGGATTTCCTCATTTTCGTAAATCTTGTGCTCCATTGCCTTTTCCACGTTGAGGATTTTACCACGCAAGGGCAATATGGCCTGGAAACTCCTTTCCCTACCCTGCTTGGCTGTACCACCAGCGGAATCACCCTCTACCAGGTACAATTCTGTTTTCGTTGGGTCACGCTCAGAGCAGTCCGCCAGTTTACCGGGTAAACCGCCGCCACTTAAAACCGTTTTCCGCTGAACCATTTCCCGGGCCTTTTTAGCCGCAACCCTCGCCTGCGCAGCAAGAACGATCTTGGAGATTACATTTTTCGCTTCACGCGGATTTTCCTCAAGGTAATGCTCAAGTGCACGGGCAACCGTGGTTTGCACGATACCGCTTACCTCGCTGTTACCAAGCTTGGTTTTGGTTTGTCCTTCAAACTGTGGTTCAGGAACCTTAACCGAAATAATGGCACTTAAGCCTTCGCGAAAGTCATCTCCTTCTACCACAACTTTGGCGCGTTCAAACAGGCCGTTTTTGTCGCCATAGGTTTTAAACACCCGGGTAAGTGCCTGCCGGAAACCGGTAACGTGGGTACCTCCCTCAATGGTGTTAATGTTATTAACGTACGAAAAAATGTGCTCCTTAAAGTCGTCGTTATAGGTCATGGCAACCTCAACAGCAACGTTACTGGCTTCATCATGTCCCTCAACAAAAAGGGTTGTCGGGATCAGCGGGGTACGCCGGCCGTTTTTGTCGAGCATTTCTACAAACTCTACAATACCGCCCTCGCTGTAAAACACTTTAGAATAAGGTTTACCGTCGTCATCTTTTTCACGTAGATCCGTCAGGTTGATGGTGATCTTCCTGTTCAGGTAAGCCAGTTCCCGAAGACGACCCTCGAGGATGTCCTTGTTGTATTCGGAAACAATAAAAATGCTGTAATCAGGCCAAAAGCGAACCGTTGTTCCGGTTGTTGAAGATGTTCCGATTTCCCGAACGGGGTACTCAGGAACACCACAGTGGTACTCCTGTTCAAATATTTTTCCTTCGCGGTGAACCGTTACGTGTAGGGTGGTACTCAGTGCATTAACGCAACTTACCCCTACCCCGTGTAAGCCACCACTTACTTTATACGTGTTTTTATCAAATTTTCCACCCGCGTGTAATACGGTCATCACCACCTCGAGCGCACTACGGTTTTCCTTAGTATGAATGGCGGTGGGGATACCACGTCCATCATCACTTACACTGATCGAATTGTCCTCGTGGATGGTTACATTAATGTTTTTACAATAGCCGGCAAGCGCCTCATCAATACTGTTATCAACCACCTCGTACACCAGGTGATGCAGCCCTTTAACACCCACGTCACCGATATACATTGCAGGCCGTTTTCTTACTGCTTCCAGGCCCTCAAGAACCTGGATGCTATCGGCACCATAATTTTTGTTTTGATCTGCGGCGGTTACTAAAGTTGTTTCACTCATAAATGCTTGATTATCCCTTCTTTTATTGATTTTGAGAAGGTTTGCGAAGGTACAAAAAATAAGGTATTTTTCCCAGTAAAATAGCTGCTGTAAACACATATCAGTGTTAAAACATTAAGCCCCTTTTAGGGGGTTTTGGGACCAGCTTTTTACCATGTGGCGACAGTGGTTGCGACGCTACGTTTGACAGCAACAAGTAGCTGGGCGAATAAACGAATTCTGTAGGTAAGAGATGGGGTGATGTTTTTGTCATTCCAACGAAGGAGGAGTCTTGGGGGAGATGAGTTTTCTTATCGTCATTGCGAACGTAGTGAAGCAATCCCATGTTGTAGCATGGCAAGTTAAATCCCAGCAGCCCACCCAACCACACGCTTGCTTGTCGTCATTGCGAACGCAGTGAAGCAATCCCATGTTATAGCATGGCAAGTTAAATCCCAGCAGCCCACCCAACCAAACACTTGCTTGTCGTCATTGCGAACGTAGTGAAGCAATCCCATGTTGTAGCATCGCAAGTTCAATCCCAGCAACCGCCCAACCAAACACTTGCTTATCGTCATTGCGAACAGGGTGAAGCAATCCCAAGTTGTAGCATCGCAAGCACAATCTTCGCAACCATCCAACCCAACACTTGTTTATCGTCATTGCGAACAGGGTGAAGCAATCCCCCCTTGTAGCATCGCAAGTTCAATCCCAGCAACCGCCCAACCACACCTTTCCGTATCGTCATTGCGAACAGGGTGAAGCAATCCCAAGTTGTAGCATCGTAAATTCAATCCCAGCAGCCCACCCAACCCAACACTTGCTTATCGTCATTGCGAACAGGGTGAAGCAATCCCATGTTATATATCGTAAATTCAATCCCAGCAGCCCACCCAATCAAACGCTTGCTTGTCGTCATTGCGAACGCAGTGAAGCAATCCCAAGTTGTAGCATCGCCAGCACAATCTTCGCAACCACACGCTTGCTTATCGTCATTGCGAACAGGGCAGGCAATTACATGTGAGCATCGCTCAGTGCATTATGAATGGAAGAGACGATTTTCAGAAATGCGTTTCCCAAATGCATTCACCATTCATCATCAAAAACCGTTTGCTACTTTCGACAAGAGGACACTTGATCTAAGGGCATGTTCGCGACAACTAACAAGAGATTGCTTCACTGCGTTGGCAATGACGATCCAACTACAGACACGTTCGCGACAACTAACAAGAGATTGCTTCACTGCGTTCGCAATGACGATCCAACTACAGACCCATTCGCGACAACTAACAAGGGATTGCTTCACTGCGTTCGCAATGACGATCCAACTACCATGATGTTCGCGACAGCTAACAAGAGATTGCTTCACTACGTTCGCAAATGACGAACTGACTCCAGAAACGTTCACAACAACTAACAAGAGATTGCTTCACTACGTTCGCAAATGACGAACTGACTCCAGAAACGTTCACAACAACTAACAGGAGATTGCTTCAGTACGCTGCCTCTGACGATCCAACTACCCGACACGTTAGCGACAGCTAACAAGGGATTGCTTCGCTGCCTTCGCAATGACGATCCAAATCCATAAGCGTTCGCGACAACTAAAAGGAGATTGCTTCACTACGTTCGCAAGGACGATCCAACTACCCGATACGTTCGCGACAGCTAACAAGAGATTGCTTCACTACGTTCGCAAATGACGAACTGACTCCAGAAACGTTCACAACAACTAACAAGGGATTGCTTCACTGCGTTCGCAATGACGATCCAACTACCAACACGCTCGCGACAACTAACAAGGGATTGCTTCGCTGCGTTCGCAATGACGAACCGACTCCAGAAACGTTCACAACAACTAACAGGAGATTGTTTCATTACGTTCGCAATGACGATCCAACTTCCCGACACGTTAGCGACAGCTAACAAGGGATTGCTTCACTGCGTTCGTAATGACGACCCAACTACCGACCCATTCGCGACAACTAACAAGAGATTGCTTCACTGCGTTCGCAAATGACGAACTGACTCCAGAAACGTTCACAACAACTAACAAGGGATTGCTTCACTGCGTTCGCAATGACGATCCAACTACCCGACACGTTAGGGACAGCTAACAAGGAATTGCTTCACTACGTTCGCAATGACGATCCAACTACAGACACGCTCGCGACAACTAACAGGAGATTGCTTCACTGCGTTCGCAATGATGGTTCCACTCCACGACTGCCATGATATTGTCATTTGGTTAACGGGTTTGTACCGAATACCATTTCTACACTAAATTTGCCACAGATGTTGAAACCCCTGGATATACTTCGCCTCTCCAACCAGCAGGAAATTGATCCATTGCTGGATTTGCTTCATGAAAAAGAGCAGCATATTCCGGGTTCCATTCAATATTCCATAAAACGTTACTTTGCCCATCACGAGCGCATAGGTGATGACACGGGTATGATGGTTTACCACTACCACCAGCAAAAACCCGAAGACAACTACCTCGAACTCAGATTCTGCATCACCGGCAACAAGTACTGCGAAGAAAAGGGTTGTACCAAATGCAAGCAACTCCCTACTGACTCATGTAGCGGCAAAACACGAACGGTTGATGTGTTTTCTTTTTATTTTACCCAGACTTTCCTCTCGCGTTTTACGCAAAACGTAAAGCTTAGCAATCGTAAAGATGAAGTTGTTGCGTTCAGGCATCCCTCGTCGTTTACCAAACTTTTCCCGCTGTGCACCCGTAAGCGTAATGTGCTCGACTCGTTTTTAACGCACAGCTATACCGGCAGCCTCGAGAACATATTTGTGAATGCGAAAATTCACGAAATCCTGCTTTATAGTCTTGAATGCCTGCTTGATGAGAAAGAAGAAGGTTTTTCGTGCAAGTTCCTTGCAAACGAACTCGACAGGGAAAAGATCCTAAATGCGCGGGAGATCCTGCTGCAACACATTGGCGATCCCATAACTATCAAGGAGCTCAGCCGCAAGGTTGCAATCAATGAGTGTTATCTTAAAAAAGGTTTCAAGGAAATTTTCGGAACAACCATATTTGACTTTTACCAGCAACAACGCATGGAGCACGCCAAATACCTTTTGTACGAAAAAGGTTTAAGCGTAACCGATGTATCTGCATTGCTGGGCTACTCTTCCATTTCCCACTTCTCTACCGCTTTTAAGAAACATACCGGGCTAAAACCATGTGAATTACTGAGCCAGAGTGCTTAGTTGGGTATGCGTTTGTTTTTTCTCTTGTATCTACCCATTGACCGCATAGCTGGTTCCAATTCATTTAAACAAAACTTCCAGCCTGGAAATTGTTTAAATGAAGTACTTTTTTGTTTTACCAACGAATTATTAACTCGCTGCCAGGCGAGCCACAGTACAAGAGTGCGACGCAAGGATGCGCAATAGAATTACATAAGCCGGGTCCATAAAAAACCTCTGTGATAAGATGGAGTTGAGCAGACGTCGTAATTACCCAATTTCGTGCAGGCTTTCTTCAGCAGCTTTAATGGTTTGATCGAGGTCTTTATAGGTTAGCGCGTTGTTGAGGAAATAACTTTCAAACGCAGATGGCGGAAGGTAAATTCCCCTATTGAGCATAGCGTGAAAAAAGTGGCTGAACAGTTGATTGTTCGCTGCGGCGGCACTTGCAAAATCGGTTACGGGTTGCCCGCTGAAATGCACGCTGATCATTGAGCCAAGCTGGTTGATGACATATGGTTTACCCCATTCTTGTAACACGGTATTTAAACCCTTTTTCAGGTAAACCGTTTTTTCTTCAAGCTCGCTGTAAATAGAAGGATTGTTTTTTAGTTCGGTTAACAAGGTGTAACCAGCAATCATTGCAATAGGGTTGCCGCTTAGGGTTCCGGCCTGGTAAACGCTACCGAGCGGTGCGATATGTTCCATGATCTTTCGGCTGCCGCCAAAGGCACCTACGGGCATCCCTGCACCAATCACTTTGCCATAAGTAACAAGGTCGGCACGAACACCGTAGACCTCCTGTGCACCTCCTGCAGCAAGGCGAAAGCCGGTCATCACCTCATCAAAGATCAATACGATGTCTTCTTGGTCGCAAATGGTTCTTAGTCCCTGCAAAAAGCCGTCATGCGGCAGGATACAGCCCATGTTTCCGGCAACGGGTTCTGTGATGATGGCAGCGATTTCTCCTTTATTCTCCGCCACAAGTTGCTTTACCGCGTCGAGGTTGTTGTAGGCACAGGTTAACGTGTCATTTGCCACACCGGCAGTTACACCCGGAACGGCTTGTATATTAAAAGTTGCAACACCACTGCCGGCTTTAACAAGAAAGCTGTCGGCATGGCCATGATAGTGGCCCTCAAACTTGATGATTTTGTTTCGGCCCGTATAGCCACGCGCAAGCCTGATCGCACTCATACAAGCTTCAGTACCACTACTCACCATCCGGATAAGTTCAACATTTGGAACCATGCTGAGGATGAGTTCGGCCATTTTTACCTCGAGCTCGGTTGGTGCGCCATATGACGTGGAGTAAGCTGCATATTGTTGAATTGCCCTGACAGTTGGCTCCCAGGCATGCCCTAAGATCATCGGCCCCCACGAGGCTATGTAATCAATATAACGGTTACCGTCTACGTCGTAGAGGTATGCGCCTTTTGCCGATTTCATAAACACGGGAGTTCCGCCAACGCTTTTAAATGCACGTACCGGTGAATTTACACCGCCGGGGATAGAGCGCTGCGCTCTTTCGAATAGTTCAATGCTGTTTGTAGTCATGTCTATGGCTGTAAGAAGAAGTCAACAATCAAAAGTCAAAAGTTAGAGAAGCCCCGTTACTACCTGGCGAGCAACCTCGCGGCGTCTTTTGCGAAGTAGGTTGCAATGAGGTCGGCCCCGGCGCGTTTAAATGCCGTAAGCGTTTCGAGGACTGCTTTTTCCTCGTTGATCCAGCCCATTTTTGCCGCAGCTTTAATCATGGCGTATTCGCCGCTAATGTTGTAAACGCTAAGGGGAACGTCTACGGCATTTTTTACTTCGCGAACGATATCGAGGTAAGGTAAGCCTGGTTTTACCATTACAATGTCGGCACCCTCTTCAACATCCATCAATGCCTCTTTAACCGCTTCGGTACGGTTGGCAAAATCCATCTGGTAAGTCTTTTTGTCTCCAAAACCAGGCGCACTATCGAGTGCATCGCGAAAAGGGCCATAGAAACATGATGCATATTTTGCACTATAGGCCATGATCCCTGTTTTGGTAAAACCACTGTCTTCGAAGCCCTGCCTTATGGCACCGATCCGGCCATCCATCATATCGCTTGGTGCAACCATATCAACGCCCGCTTCAGCATGGCTGATGCTCATCTTAACGAGTGCTTCCACCGTAGGATCATTTACGATCTCGCCATTTTCAACGATACCGTCGTGGCCGAAAGATGAATATGGATCCAGGGCAACATCGGTCATCACATACATTTCAGGCACCGCATCTTTAATGGCTTTAATGCTCCGCTGCATTAACCCGTTTTTGTTCCAGGCCTCTTTGCCGGTGTTATCCTTCAACTCGTCTTTACACTTGATAAACAACAAAACGCATTTAATGCCTATGCTCCACAGCTCCTTTACTTCGTTTACCGTAAGGTCGAGACTCCTGCGGTAATAGCCAGGCATGGAAGCTATCTCGGTCTGTATATTCCGGCCTTCATCGATGAACAACGGCGCAATAAAGTCGTTGGGGGTAAGAACGGTTTCTGCCACCATCGAACGTATCGATGGGTTCGCACGTAATATCCTGTTTCTCCGTTGTAATAACATTTATTGTAAATTAAAGTGAGCTGTTACACAGCATTGATATATTAGACCCAGTCTACAGGATTTAGGCAGGCCTGTAACAATTTGTCTTCGGGGCTGCCGGCTACTGGCTGGTAGTTGTATTCAAATCGTACTGTTGGTGGCAGGCTCATGAGTATGCTTTCAATTCGTCCGTTTGTCTTGAGTCCGAACAGCGTACCCCTGTCGTGAACGAGGTTGAACTCAACATACCTGCCACGACGGATCTCCTGCCAATGCTTATGCTGGGGCTCAAATGGAGAATGCATCCGCCTGCCCAGGATGGGCACGTAGGCGTCGAGGAATGCATAACCACAGGTTTTGGCAAAACCGATCCAGAAGTTCACATCCTTTTCGTCTGAGGGCTTTTGATAGTCGTAAAAGATACCACCTATTCCCCGGCGCTCATTGCTCCTGTGCCAATTGACAAAGTAATTGTCGCATTCTTTCTTGAACCGTGGATAAAACCCCTGATCAAACTGGTCGCAAGCTTGTTTATAGGTAGCATGAAAATGAATAGCATCTTCCTCAAGAAGGTAATATGGGGTAAGATCTGTTCCTCCACCAAACCAACGATCGATTACCTGCTGCCCGGCATTATACAATTCAAACATGCGGTAATTGGCATGAACAGTAGGAGCAAACGGATTAGCTGGGTGAATAACAAGTGAAAGGCCGGCAGCAAACCAGCTATGACCGTCGATTTTCAACTGGGTTCGCATGGGATCAGTAACCTCACCAAACACAACAGAGGTATTAACCCCGCCTTTCTCAATTGCGTTTCCATTTGCAATCACCCTTGTTTTACCACCGCCACCTTCCGGGCGTTGCCAGGCGTCCTCAACAAAAACTGCCTTTCCGTCTACTACCTCAAGGCCATGACAAATATCATCCTGTAACTGGTGTATAAATGCGATCCATTGCTCCTTGATACCGATCTCCATTACAAACGGGTTTAGTTCACAATTGTCATCCTTTTGTCAGCTACTCTTGTGGAGCCTTATACGACTTAACGGCGTCTACAAAGGCACGTGCATGATCCACTGGAACATTGGGCGTAATACCATGACCAAGATTGGCAACGTACCGGCGGGTACCAAAAGCATCAATCATTTCCTTTACTGCGGACTGAATGTCTGGTATTGGCGCAAGCAACTTCGAAGGATCAAAGTTTCCCTGCAGGGTCATGCGGTTGCCTGTAGCATGACGGGCAAACTGCGGCGACACGCACCAGTCAATCCCAAGCGCCGAAGCGCCGCTTTTACTAAGGTCTTCGAGCGCATACCAGCTACCTTTCGGAAATAAGGTTACAGGAACGTGTTCCTTAACGCCTTCAACGATCTGCAAGAGGTAGGGTTGAGCAAATGTTTTGAAATCAGCCGGGCTTAGCGATCCGCTCCAACTATCAAAAACCTGAACCATATCTGCACCTGCTTTTGCCTGCGCTATTAAATAATTAATGGTAATGTCGGTGATCTTTTGAAGCAACCGGTGCGCCAGTTCGGGAGAAGTGTAAGCAAACTGCTTTGCTTTGTCCCAGGTTTTACTTCCCTTCCCTTCTACCATATAGCAGAGAATGGTCCAGGGCGCGCCAGCAAACCCAATTAATGGAACACGTCCGTTCAGTTCTCGTTTGGTTAGCGACAAGGCTTCTGTTACATACCGCAGGCTGTGTTCCACCCCTCCGGTTTGCAAGTTGTCGATGTCGCTGATGGTCTTGATTACCTGGGGCAGAGATGGACCCTTTCCTTCTTCCATCAATACTTCCAGACCCATTGCCTGGGGTATCACCAATATATCGGAGAAAATAATTGCGGCATCCACACCAACAAGATCTACAGGCTGCAATGTTATTGCCGTAGCGAGTTCGGGCGTTTGAACACGCTCAAAAAAATCGTATTTCGCTTTTAGTTCCAGGTATTGCGGCAGGTATCTTCCCGCCTGGCGCATCATCCAAACGGGTGGTCTTTCAACTTCTTCACCCCGGAGCGCCCTTAATAAAAGATCGTTCTTTAGTTCTGTCATAAGTTATTTTGCAAGAGTACAGGTCAGTTGTTTAACGCATTGAAGTACCCGATTGTTCTTTCCACAAGATGCTCTTTACCCGGCTGATCAGCAGTTATAACCTCGTTTTTACAATATTCCCTGATTGTCGCAGCCGTAGTGTTGCCAATGGCAAACAAAATGGTTTGCTCTGCAATACTATTCGCGCTAAAAAAACTCTCGACGGCGCTGGGGCTGAAAAACAGGATGCCGTGATATGTGCCATCAACCTTCTTAGAGGTCATTACGGTATCATAAACCTTAATTTCTTCGACCTTGATGAATGCCGATTTAAGTTTGTCGGGCAATTCGTCCCGCCTGATATTTCCGCAGAAGAATACAACCTCTATCGGGTTTTCATCAATAATCTTGTCGGCAAGTGTAGCCGCGTTGTCGGCTACAACGAGGTCGGCAAGTTCGCTCCAGTAATGCTGCAGAATATCTTTAGTGGTACCTCCCATGGTGTAGATGTGCCAGGGCGGCACAGAAAGATCCTTTTGAAGTTCGCTGATAACTGCCTCCGCGGCGTTCATGCTGGTAATTACCACATCGCATCGGCTGCTTGCGGCCCGGGCAATATACTCGGAGATTTCCGGGGTTATTGTGGGAGTGGTTTCAATAAATGATGAGGTTTCAATTAATATCCCCTTATCGCTGGCCATTTCTATCAACTGGTTGTCGAGCGGCCGGGTGCACAATATTCTAATAGGTTCTTTCATGTTGAATGGTATCTGCAATTGCCTGGCCTCCATTTTCGAGTAGTTCGGCCGCAGCACCAGCGCCGAGTTCCGCAGCATCATTAAGCCCGGATTGTCTGGTAATTTCCACCTTATGTTTACCATCCACCGAAAAAATATTGCCGGTAAAAACGATCTGGTCGCTGTTAATTCGTGCAAGCGCACTTATCGGTGTTGAACAACCCCCCATTAGAGCACGCAAAAAATCTTTTTCAACCCTGGTGCATAATGCGGTTTCCACATGGTTGAATGGCTGGCATGCTTCAAAAGCATATTGATCATCTTCTTTGCAAACAACTACTATGGCGCCCTGTGCAGGAGCGGGTAACATCCAATCCAACTCCAATGAATTTTCGGGCCGTAGATTGATTCGCTCTAACCCCGCCGCTGCAAAAATGGCGGCGTCCCACTCGCTTTCTGCCAGCTTTGTTAAACGCGTATTTACGTTACCCCGCAGGTTTTCAACTGTGTGTCCCGGGTACCTGTTTAACCATTGTGCTTGACGGCGGATGCTACTTGTTGCAATGACTCCGCTGAGTACCGGATCCGGGAAGATTGAAGCCGCGCTTACTTGCCACTGATCCATCAATGCTCGATCTTTGAAAACCAGGAGGTCTTTAAAGGAACCGCGTTCAAGTACGGCCGACTGGATGATCCTTTCCGGGAGCCGGGTGGGAACATCCTTCATGCTATGTACCGCAAGATCGATACGCCCGGTAAGCAAAGCGATGTCGAGGCTTCGGGTAAATATACCCTGAACACCCATCTCGTAAAGGGGAGTCTGTAAGTCAACATCACCCTCGCTTTTTATGTAAACAAGTTCGGACTCAAAACCGTTCAGATACAGCAGTTCCTTAACCCGGGTAGCCTGCCAAACGGCGAGTTGGCTCTCCCGGGTACCAATCTTCAGCACCTTACTCTGCATATTAGTTAACGTGGGTAACAATAAAATCGTTGATGGCTTCGATATATGCGCAACCGGGGGTTTTCTTAACGCGCATTTTAACCGCCATATTTTTGATGACTTTCTGAATGGCTTGTTGATTTACACCAGCTACAGCCGGAGACGCCGTATTTAGTTTTGTATAGGTCGACAAAAACATGCTGCATTGATGCATATCATGCAGCTTCTTTTTGACTGCGTTAATTACGGGTGCATTTTTCCGCATGTCGCACCAGTCAAGAAATTCAGCCTTATGAAGTGCAATAATGGCTTTTGCTTTAGGCACTTCCGCCATCCTTCTTTGAAGCGTTTCGTCTTTGAGCTTAGAAAGTTCATCGACATTTACGAGTGTGACTCCTGGCAGGCATTTAACACCATCCTGCACATTATATGGAATGGATAGGTCAATAACGAGTTTGGGTGAATTGCCTTTGAAAAAGCTGGTAAGAATGGTAGGCTCAGGAGCATTAGTCGACACCAATATAATATCGGCAGCAGCTACCTGGTCAGCAAGATTTTCGTATGCGTCGTAGCTGAGACCCAATTCAGCCGCAAGGTGGGCTGCCTTCTCTTGGGTTCGGTTTACAAGGGTGATGTTTGGCTTGTTAAGGTAATCGACCAGGTTTTTACAGGTGTTTCTGCCGATTTTTCCAATGCCGAGTAAAAGTATTTTCTTGCCAGCTACATTATTAAAGTAGCGACGAATATATTGTACGGCAGCAAAGGATACCGATACGGTACCACCGCTAAGCGCCGTTTGATTCTTGATATTCTTATTGGATTGCAATACGCAGTTTACAAGGCGTTCGAGGAAAGCGCCGATAAAGCCATATTGCTTTGCGACCTTCACAGCACACTTAATCTGGCCAATGATTTCATAATCGCCAAGGATCTGGCTTTCCAGACCAGCACCCACCTCAAAGAGATGTTGAACAGCATCGAGTCCCTGTTTTTTGTACGACAGTTGGCGAAAGGTGTCTATATCGCCCGTTGTGCGTGTGCACAGTAAGTCGATAAGCTGGGATGGATCCTCGGCAAAACCGTAAATTTCAGTACGGTTACAGGTTGAAAGAATAAAAAATTGGGTGATTCCTGATTGGTTTGCCATTTCGGCGATAGCAGGATACTGGTCGTTACAAACAGCGAATTGTCCTCTTATTGAAGCTTCAGTCTTTTTATAATTAATTCCAGCTACATAAAACCTTGATATATTTCCTTGAGTCTGCAGGGTCATTCTTATGGTTGGTGTAGGACACAAAGGTATACGCAGCCGTACAGTTTAAATGAATTGCTCTGTCATGTTAGAGTCATATTCAATGTCACACATGTAATCAGGAGATATAACGGCTTGAATCACAATCCCGTTCACAATAAATAGAAGCTCCGTATATTATTCATACCTCCCGGGCCTTATTTCCATATAAGCCAACAACTTTAAACGCCTGAGCACAATGATTCACCTTTGTTCGTGGCCGGGTACCTGGTACAATTCCTTTATACTATCATTGCCAGCCGAAACAAGCAAATATGAAGGATTTTAAAAAGTATTACCTGCTCCCGGCCCCGCCCGAGGAGGTATATGTAGCATTGACCAACCCTGCCACGATTAAGTTGTGGACCGGTGAAGAGGCAGTAATGTCGACCGAGCCTGGTTCGGAATTTTCTTTATGGGAGGGCAGTATTGAGGGTCAAAACCTGTCGTTTGAAGAAGGAAAAAAGATAGAACAGCTCTGGTACTTTGGTGAACAGGAAGAAGACTCTATTGTAACCATCAAATTACACCCGCACAAACAGGGCACTTCTGTCGAACTGCGCCATACGAATATACCGGACGAGGTTTACGAGGAAATGGTCGATGGCTGGAACAATAACTACTTCCGGTCTCTTTATGAATTTTATGAGTAGTGGCGTACTCGTGTTGGTTTACAGGCGTTTTTCGATGAATGTCGACCCAATATTGGTGCCCGCGGCACCGGGCCAGGAAACCCTTTACTGCTTTCCGACTTAGGCAGTTACCAACTCCAATGCTTACATTTGAAGCAATCAAAATCCGTTTATGTCTGCTCCGGTGGGTTTGTATTTGAAAAATCTCTGGTATGTGGCCTTCTATGGTGGCGAACTAAAGAAAGGAAAACTGTTGCCAAAGGAGGTATTGGGCGAAAAAGTTGTGTTTGGGAGAACAAATGACAATGAAGTTTTCGCCCTAAAAGACAACTGCCCGCATCGCGGTGTTCCGCTTTCCTGTGGCTGGTTCGATGGTAATCGTATACAATGTTGTTATCATGGCTGGGAGTTCGACAGAATGGGGGTCTGCATCAACATTCCCGCTCTTGCACCGGAAACAAACATCCAGGTAAATAAGATTAAAGCTCCCACCTATCCCTGCCGCGAGATAAACGGGGTGATCTTTATCTACATGCCCGATAAAAAGTTGAGCGACCAGGCAGTATTGAATGATTTGCCCGACCTATTGCTGGCTCCCGACAAAGCCTTTAAACATGTGGAGAGAGTGGTGTTACCCTGTAACATCGACCATGCGGTGATCGGCTTAATTGACCCGGCTCATGTCACCTTCGTACACCAGTCGTGGTTTTGGCGTTCGAAAAAGTCGCTGCGGATCAAGGAAAAACATTTTGAACCCGAGGGCCTTGGTTTCAAAATGGCCAGGCACACCCCATCATCAAACTCCAAAGGGTATAAAATTCTAAAAGGCGGAACGTCAACAGAAATCACGTTTGAAATTCCCGGCTTTCGACGGGAACACATCAAGATTGGCGAAGACAACGAGATCATTTCTATAACCACGCTCACCCCGCTGAATGAAACCGAAACGGAGTTGAACCAGTTTTTCTACACTACCCTTAGCGTTGCAAATATGCTGTGGTGGCCATTGCGAAAACTCGGCCGCACATTTATCGGCCAGGACCTGGGCATTTTCAGAAAGTTAAAGGCAGGATTGGAGAATGACCCAAAGCTTTTGCTGGTTGGTGAACCCGATGCACAGGCGCGTTGGTACTACGAACTTAAAAAGCAGTGGATCAAGGCACAGGAAGAAAATACCCCATTTGTAAACACCCTAAAACACCAGACATTACACTGGATAACCTAGGCATGATTCCTGTATTCAGACAACCAAAAGGCACCATTTACCACTCATGTCTACTACCCTTGATTTCACCCCAATCAACGAGTTTTTCGACCACATCTACGTTATAACCCTCGAAAGAGCCACGCAACGGCAAACCAGGATCAATGAAATACTGTCTGGGTTAAACTACGACTTCTTCATAGGTTCCGATAAAAAGGATTTCACCATTGATGGCCTGGTTGAGCAGGGCATCTATGATGAAGCAAAGGCTATTGAACTACACCGTTATAATAAACCAATGAACACCGGGCAGATTGGTTGCAGCTGGAGTCACCGCCGGGTTTATGAAGACATGCTGAAGCATGGCTATAAAAAGGTACTCATTCTCGAGGACGATGCTGTACCACAGAAGGAGGGAATGGAACAGGTTGGGCAAATGCTGAGTGAGTTACCGGATGATTGGGACCTGTTGTACTTCGATTATGAAAAAAACTTCCGACGCAATCTCGGAACCTTCTTTAAACTGCTCGTTTATCATATCAAGGCATTTTTTGGTAAGCTAAAGTGGAGTCATAAAACCATTGACAACCTTTATACGCGTAAATTCTCTGAACACCTGCGTTGTGCCGGCTTTCACGACTATACGAGTGCTTACGCGATTACCGATACCACCGCAAAAAAGTTAATTGAACTTCAAACTCCGCTGGCTTTTGTAGCAGACAACCTGCTTGCACATGCGTGCAGCAATAAGCTGGTAAGGGGATTTGTAGGCATTCCAAAGGTATTTGTCCAGGCCAGTCAATCGGAGGACAAGAAGCTCCGGGAAAGTTTTGTTGAAAGTGCAGTATAATGGTGCAGTTTTGGACCCAGGACAAAGTAAAGTCACCCGCAAGATCCGAATTATTGCGGCCAATTCCCTGTGGCATAGGGATGATCAGGAAAAGAATACCGTGGCAGACTTACACAGGTTGTTGCTTTAAGCGACAGGATATCACCTGTTACTGAATTGAAATCTAATCATGGGAGGTTTTCTAAAGCGAAGGCGACTACCTGATTGATTCGAACGATCCATCTTCCACTACTTTCCAAACTCCCCTACGTTGCTGCTAAATATCCTAACGGCAATCGCGAGCAGGATTACACCAAAGAACTTCCTCACGGCAATCAGTCCTGCTTCTCCCAACACTCTTTCGATCAAGCGTAGTGATTTAAGCACAATGTACACCAGTACCAGGTTCACGAGTATGCCCAGCAAGATGTTGATTTCGTCAAAGTCAGCCCGTAACGACATAACGGTGGTGAGCGTTCCCGATCCGGCTATCACCGGAAATGCAATCGGAACTACGGTTCCGGCCCTGGCGTTTTTGTCATCTTTAAAGATTTCATGACCAAGCACCATTTCAAGTCCCAAGAGGAAGATTACAATAGATCCGCCCACTGCAAAGGAGCTTACGGTTACCCCCAACAACGATAAAAAAGGCTTGCCCACAAACAGGAAACCAACCATAAAAAGGCCTGAAATAATGGTTGCGCGAAACTCACGAATACCACCCATCTTAACCTTCAAGGAAATAAAGAGCGGAATGGAGCCAATTGCATCGATAACCGCGAATAAGGTGAAACTAACGGTAAGAAATTGTTGAAGATCAAATTTCATGGAGAGGGCATTTGCACAAAAATAAACATCCCGCAGCAGCGGGATGTAACGGGGAATTGAACATCAGGTCTTCTTAAAAACTAAATGCGACCCCGGCATTCAGGAACAGAGGGATCGAGTTATAACCCCTCACATCGTAAAATACCCGGTTGGTAATGTTTTGTGCATCGGCAAAGAAGTCGAAGTGGGTATTTAAGTTATAGTTCGCATGTGCCGACAGCAAAAAGTAATCCTCTAATACAACATCCTTTCTTTGGTAACCGCCAACATCGTAACGGCTGCTTACATAGCGGCCCGTTACCGACACATCCAGGTTCTTGAACGGCTGTCCGCCAATGGTTAGGTTTGCCTGGTGTTTTGGTCTTCTCAGGGAGTAGTCGTAGGTTACGGTATCCTTGTTCGTCACCCTGTTTTGGGTTGTTTCTTTAGGATCCAGGAAGGTGTAATTTCCGGTTACATAAATCTTGTCAACAGGCTTGTAAGTCACTTCGTATTCAATTCCATTAACCACCTGCCTTACATAGTTAAAATATTTAAACGTGATGTAGTTATAATCAATGCCGTTATTAATGCGCCTATTGAAATAGACAAACCGGGTGTTCAGGCGATCGTGGTTGTACTGGATGCCTGCTTCATAATTCACCGACTCCTCCTGCTCAAGTTTTGGATTAATACTTAACTGGTAGAGTGTGGGCGCTTTGAACCCGCTTGCAATACTTCCGAAGACCCTCCATCGGTTACCAAGCGCATACGAAGGGTTGAAAGTATAGGTAGCATTACTACCATACCTGGAGTGCGTATTTAGCCGCCCACCCAGTTCTACGTTCAATCGTTTATTTGTGCCACTGTAATTTAACGAGCCGTAAAGGGCGCTTTGACTCAGAGAAGTATCGGTGAAAGCACTTCTGAATGGCCCAAAACTGCTTACAGAGAAATACTTCTGGTTATAAGATGAGTACCGGTAGTCTGCACCCTGAAGAAGCGTAAAGCCACTCCCAAGGTTGACGCTGGCATAAAATTCTACGAACTGCGTTTTGCCGAAGTACTGGTTGTCCTCGAAAATAGTACCCGATTTAAATGTACTATCGTTCAAATACGTTCTTTTAAGTTCGCTATATTGGTAGGTGCCCGTAAGCGTAAGAAAGTCTTTCTTGTAATTGAACCCTGCTCCACCCGTAAATACACTGTTGTTGATTACGTAATCTTTCTCGTCGGAAAATACCCCTGCGTCAATGTCGCTCTTGTATTGGCTATACATACCAAAAGAACGAAACGAAAGGTTGGGCGTAGCCTGCACCAATACCTGTGCATTGGCAATATTACCATCATAGCCATCATGATCGAAGTTCCTGTTTCCGATAGTGTCGCGAGCGGCAGAAAAACCGTCGGTTCTCAATTTTGCATACCTCGCAGAATAGCTCACCTTCCCCGACTTCCCATAAACCTGGGTACTTCCTTTTACCGTACCATAGTTGCCGCCGTTGACTGTACCCTTAATGTTAAGGGCCTTTTTTGCGTCGGGGTTAATCGTGATGATATTGATAACTCCGGAAACCGCGTCTGAGCCATACAAAGTGGATTGAGCGCCTTTACAGATTTCAATCCGATCGATGTTGTCAATGGAGAACAGGTTCAGATCAAATTCATTGTTTATCATACTTGGGTCATTAACGGGCACCCCATCCATGAGTATTAGGGCACGGCCAGAGGCTGCACCCCTAACGTAAACCGTTTGCACTGTACCGATATTGTTAAGGGCACCGTTGATTGTGATACCGGCTTGCTCGTTAAGCACCTGGCTCACGGTTTTTCCACGACTTTGCTCAAGCTGCGACTTGTTGATCACGGTGATCACTTTACCCGTCGTACTTTGTTTTTGTTGGTACTTGTTGGCCGTAACTACCACTTCGTCGAGCTGATTTGCCCTGATGGTGTCTGTTTGTGCCTGGGCGACTAACCCTGATAGAATAAATGCTGTTGAAAGTAAATTCCTGTTCATAGACCCGGTTTTGGCTATGAACCTTCGGTAAAAGATACAATGAAATGAAAAGGTCTTTTAAAAGACAATCACATCCCTGCTTTTCTCCCGAAAGCCCGATGAATAAATGATTTAACCTGGCAGGTCTTCTGGCTCGTTTCCTGTTAATAACCTTCCCATTCGTTAGAACAGTGGTGTGAGCATTAACAGTTTTTCCTGGGCGATAAACGCCTGTTGAAACTTACAGCTACGGGGATAGCGCCGGAGTTACACCGGCTTCCCTTTTAATCCCGTTCGGGTATTACCGAAAGCAGGAACCAGATCCGGTGCAAATGTATAAGCGCGGCTATCAAAGAAAAATTTTTTTGTTTGTGCACAAGGTACTTACCTGCATGATTTCCTAAACAATAGTGCAACGGGAGTAGCGTCAACTGTTGTAGCAGCGGGGATAAATCGGCCAACCTAACCTTAACTTGGGCCAACAAGGCGAGAAACAGAACTAATCAGGCCGATTTTGGAGTAACAATCGGGATGGTACCAAAAATGCATGATCTAACCTATACTTTTCGACCGTTATGAATGTAATAGATATTCTGCTCATTTTAATCATCTTGTTTTCTGTCTGGCGTGGATGGCACACCGGCTTTATATCAGGACTTGCATCACTAATTGTATTGGCTGGCAGTGTCTGGGTTGCCCTGGTTGGCTATCCCTATGTTTCCACACAATTGCTCAGTTTTTTTCCTTCCGTCGCAGGCTGGTCTGAAGCACTTGCTTTTATCCTTTTGTTGTTTTTGGCCCGCATAGCGTTGGGCGTGTTGATCAATGCTGTTATTAGCCGACTGCCTAAAAGCAGCCAGGACAATGTGGTAAACCGCGCGCTTGGTGTGGCACCCGGCTTTGTAAATGGATTAATTTATGCAGCGCTGGTGTCGGCATTGCTGCTTTCCTTCCCATTGCCCGAGCAGGTGTCGATTAAGGTTTCAGAAAGTTATATGGCGGGATATTTTTCCCGACCTGTTGAATATTTTGGCGAAAAGCTGTCGCCGGTGTTTGAAGACGTTCCAACCCCTGCGATGAACAATACAACAGCAAGGCCGGGGTCCGATGGCATGCTAAAGCTGCCTTTTAAGGTAAGTGACTTTAAGCCGCGACCCGACCTTGAGGCGCAAATGCTTGATCTTGTAAACCAGGAAAGAGACACTGCAGGATTAAATCCGCTTAAAGCGGATACGGCATTACGATCCGTTGCAAGGGCTCATTCACACGACATGTTTGCGCGGGGGTATTTTTCTCATGTAACGCCGGAGGGCAAGTCGCCCTCTGACCGGATAAGAAAGGCCCGGGTCCGCTTCCTGATTGCAGGAGAAAACCTGGCGATCGGACCTAACCTGAAAATCTGCCATAAAGGCCTAATGAATTCACCTGGCCATAAAGCCAATATATTACGCCGATCCTACGGGCGGGTGGGTATAGGCATACTCGACGGAGGCATACACGGCATAATGATTACCCAAAACTTCAGGAACTAACACTGCAATGATGAGTGGTTTAAGAAACGGCATTTTTTGTAACCAGCATTAGTCTGGAATTTGGCATCGTTGCCCGCCCGCTGCGCAGTGGGACGAGTGTCACTCCCTTGTACCGGAAGTTCTTTGCTGAGCCCCGGTTTTCTCCGCTTAGGCACCCTATGTCGCAAAATTCGATCCTCCGGTTTGCCTGCTTTATGCAGCGGTAAGGCTTTTACGTTCACCAATCTGTTGCCGCCACATTGCATAATAAAGCCCTTTTTCCTCTAATAGTTGGTGGTGGCTTCCCGTTTCAACAACCCGACCCTTTTCAAGTACATATATACGGTCGGCATGCATTATCGTGCTCAGCCGGTGCGCAATCAGCACGGTTATTTGCTCACGTTCCGAAAGTATATTCTTTATGGTTCCGGTAATTTCCTCTTCTGTAATGCTGTCCAGCGAAGAGGTGGCCTCATCGAATATAAGCAGGTGGGGTTTACGTAACAGTGCACGTGCTATGGACAAGCGTTGTTTTTCACCGCCGCTGAGTTTTAACCCGCCTTCACCGATCAGGGTCTCAATTCCATTTTCAGCCCTTGACAACAAGTAATTACAACTTGCCTTACTCAAAACATCCAGCACGTCGGCTTCAGTTGCTTCCGGCTTTACAAACGTCAGGTTTTCCCTGATTGTGCCCGCAAAAAGTTGTGTATCCTGGGTCACAAAACCAATCTGGTTCCGCAACTCATCAAATTCAATGTCGTTGCTGCTTAATCCATTGTAAAGTATTGCTCCGTTTTGCGGGCGGTATAGCCCTACCAACAATTTCACCAGGGTACTTTTACCTGCGCCGGAAGGGCCAACGAAAGCTATAGTCTCGCCCATCTTAACATCGAAGCTGATGCCATCAAGCGCATTATACTGTGCGGTCTGGTGTTTAAAGGTGACATTTTTAAACTCCAGTTCTTCAATCATGCCCACGGGAAGTGGATTTTCTGGTCGTTCTTCAACCTTCTTCTCCATCACCCGGTGAAAATTATTTAACGAGGCTTCGGCTTCGCGGTAACTCATGATAATGCTTCCGATCTCCTGGAGGGGACCAAAAATAAAGAAGCTGTAAAATTGTAGCGCAATCAACTCCCCTATAGTGAGTATGTTCCGGAAGATGAGCCACATCAGGGTAAACGTAATCACCTGGCGAAGAAAATTAACCATTGTTCCCTGGATAAAACTCAGTGAACGAATGCTCTTCACCTTTTTTAGCTCCAGTCCCAGGATTTTGTAGGTATTGTTGTTCAGTCGCTTTACTTCCTGTTCAGTCAAGCCAAGGCTTTTAACCAATTCGATATTGCGAAGGCTCTCGGTTGTTGTTCCAGCGAGAGAGGTGGTTTCTTTAACGATGTTTTTCTGGATCGTTTTTATCCTTTTACTCAGGATGTTGGTAACAAAAGCAATCAGGATCGCACCGCCGAAGTAGGTGGGTACGATTGACCAGTGCTTGTTGGTTGCATATATCGATACAAATACTACGCTTACCAGTATACCAAACAGTACATTAATAAAGTAGCCGATAAACTTCTCGGTGTCTGCACGAACCTTGGTTAAAACAGATAGGGTTTCACCGCTACGCTGGTCCTCAAATTCCTGGTAGGGCAGGCGCATGGAGTGCTTAAGCCCATCGGTAAAAATTTGCGCACCAAACTTCTGGATAACTACGTTCACGACATAGTCCTGGAAGGCTTTTGCAATCCGGCTGACCATTGCAGTGCCGACCAGCAGGCCAAGCATTTTCATGATCCCCAGGATGTAGGCATTTTCGCTCCGGGGAATGGTCTGCGCAGCATCTTCGTAAAACGGGTGTTTTGCATAGTTGTCGATCAGCAATCCAAAGATCATGGGATCAAAAAGGGAGAAGGTTTGGTTGATTGCCGCCAGCAACAATGCAAGCGCAATCATCCACTTATATGGTTTAAGGTACTGGAGCAGCAGTTTCATGCAAAAGGTTGATGGATGAACTGCTAAGCTAACAAAAAAATAAATGGATGTCGCGACATTGAATTTGGAAAGGGGCCGGTTAACATCGGGAAAGCAGCTCCGGTTGCGTATTGAAGATCAATAAAAACAGCTGCTGATACTAAGGAGTCACGTGGCTACGAAGCGGAGTGTGACGGTGTTTGTAGTGGCCTCGCCAGGAATCGAACCTGGATCTGGAGCTTCGGAAACTCTTATACTATCCATTGTACTACAAGGCCAAATCTTGTTATTAAGAAACCTCTTATACATCCCCGTCCGACTGCGTCAGCGGGCGGGCATTGTACGACAAGGCCAAAAAAATATCGCAACCTAAATACATCACTGTTGAGCTATTAAAAGGCAGGTTTGTTTAGGGGCATAACTTTTTACGGAGGGCAAAAGTAAGGAGTTGTTTTTATACTCCCGATTAAAAATCTGCCACAAAAAGGCGGGAATTTCGATCGGGGTAATCTGAGACTTCTTTGTATTGGGTATGGTCGGGGACGTATTTCGAAAAACGCTCCCGTGTACACCCAAAATACTCCGTGCAGTTAATCCTGCCCTTCACTGGCAGAGCTTTACCTCGAAGACTAACGATGACCATTAATTTTGCCGATGAAGTGATTGCGACGCAACGATGATGCCATAGCAAACTAATGCCGGTATCCGAAAAACTTTAGAAGTCCGGGTTCAGCGGCCATCAATGGTAACATTGGAGTTTGCCTGTCGCTGCTGTTCGGCTTAACTTAGCATTTAAACCTGCACCATGACGTTTACACTTAACCTATTGACTGCTGATTACCCGATCCGGCCAACGTACCTGTTTACGCTGGGACTGGCTATTATCTTCGGCATCATCGCATTTATGATGTACTGGAAAAAAAGACGCAACCGGGATGATAAGGTGGGTTAGAATGGATTGGCGAATTACGAATGGGCGGATTGCGGATTGAAGAGACACCGCAGAGAAAAGGAGTGGCAGAGATTCTCGCAGAGGAGAGGATGGGCGGATTCCGGATTAGCGAATTGCGGATTGGCGGATTACGGATTCATGATCCTCGATCTGGAAGATGATTGAGTCTGCGATTGCTGTTGCACCCGACGCTTTTTACTTTTGAATTTTTACTTTTGACTTTGGACTTTTTACCGCAGAGAACGAGAGAAGCAGAGAATTTCGCAGAGGAGAGGATAGGCGGATTACGGATTGGCGAATTGCGAAGAGCAGTTTACCGCAGTGAACGGGAGAAGCAGAGATTTTCGCAGAGGATACGCGGATTACGGATTGTCGGATTACGGACTCATGATCCTAGATAAACAGGATTATGGAGACACCATTTGCTGTTGCACCCGAGGCTTTTTACTTTTGAATTTTTACTTTTGACTTTGGACTTTTTACCGCAGAGAACAGGAGAGGCAGAGATTTTCGCAGAGGAAAGGATTAGCGGATTACGATTGGCGAATTTCGGATTAGCGTATGGCGAATTGCGGATTTATGATCCTAGATAAACAAGATGATTCAGTCACGGTTTGCTGTTGCACCTGAGACTTTTTACTTTTGACTTTTGACTTTTTTTACGGAGCGTTTAAATCCTACTCCCGAACCGGTAACGTAACCCGATTCCGTTGCCGCCTGAGGATACATGCAATTTTGAAGCAGCCCGGTACAGCTTTCTCCCATAATTTTGGTGAAGCACGTACATGATTCCATCAAATACAAAAAGTGTGACCCCCTGCACCATAATGCTTTCGCCATAACCCGTTAGCTTGGCGCGATCTCCACTGTTGTTCGAACGTTCCCGCAAATAAGCACCCGCCGCCACGTAGCCCAGGTCTAAACCGGCGTTCAGCAAAAACACTTTTTCGATACCGGATTGTTCTTTAAACGCGTTTACCAACCCATCATGCTCCTGTTGCTGCCTAAGCAAACCAAGCCCTGCTATGCCGAGTGTAACCCCGTTCCAAATGGTATTCATCTGGTGGAAATACCGGGTGGATCCGGAACTTTTGCCGGCCGCAACCCCACTGTACAATATATTTGCTGCCGCCCACGAACCTATCACCAGCAAACCCCTTTTGTTTATTGTTGCCCGCGATTTGTTGAAAGGAGCAGGATTCAGCGTCTGCCCATTTACACCAGATCCCAAAAGCAAGCTTGTAAACACAAATAAGATCATTCGCATAGTGCTTCAACAATTATTTCTGATGGGAGTTCATGGAGTTGCGAAACGCTGCCACCGATTAGATGAAAAAGCGAGTACTGTTAACTGGCCTTCCCTTGTCGGGGCCCGTACAACCCAAAGGGTTATGGGACAGGTGCTGGTGCAAAACTTCCAACCGGTAAACGCTGGCTAAGTTAGCTAGTGCAGGTTTAGCTTAGCAGGCAGCATACTGAGCGTTCTCATACCAGTTGGGGCAAAACTCCGGTTTAGATATTTGTAGCCGGGAAAACCCGAATACACCGTTGCAAATGAAGGGCTTGCAGTAGTTAAAATATTAACAGAAATCCACTTTACAGCTTTATTTCCTTCTCCCGGTGTTTTGCTACCTTTGTTCCCCTGTCATATTGGCCATTCTCTTCAGAATAGCACCAAATTTGACTTTCTAAAAAGCTTTATAACTAAAAATTATACCCCCTTACCTAAAATACATATATGATAGGTTTCTTATCAAAAATATTCGGTGGCAGTAAGTCGCAGAAAGACGTAAAGGTGCTCACCCCTATTGTAGAAAAGGTGAACACCTTTTTTAAGCAGTACCAGGAACTTTCAAACGATGAACTCCGCGGGAAAACTGTTCAATTCAGGGAGCGAATAGCCCAACACCTTACCACGATTGATGCCGCCATTGTAAGCCAGCAGGCCGAGGCTGAAGAGCTTGCCATCGAAGATATATCTGGTCGCGATACAATTTACCGGCAGATTGACAAACTGAAGAAGGACCGTGATGATCAGATTGAGGAGATCCTGAAAGAAATTCAACCCGAAGCTTTTGCTGTTGTAAAAGAAACGGCCCGCCGCTTTACCGTAAATACTGAGATTGTAGCCACTGCAACAGAGCTCGACCGGAAACTCGCACTCGAGAAATCCCATATTAAAATTGACGGAGACCAGGTAATTTACCAGAACACCTGGCTTGCTGCCGGTGGAAGCGTAACCTGGAACATGGTGCACTACGATGTTCAGCTGATCGGTGGTGCTGTATTGCACCAGGGTAAAATCGCCGAAATGGCAACTGGTGAAGGTAAAACACTGGTTTCAACATTGCCTGCATACTTGAATGCCCTCGCCGGCGAAGGTGTACATATTGTTACGGTAAACGACTACCTCGCCCGTCGTGACAGTGAATGGAACGGGCCCATTTTCGAGTGGCTCGGCGTTACCGTTGACTGTATCGATAAACATCAACCGAATTCAGAAGATCGCAGGAGAGCCTACCAGGCCGATATTACTTATGGCACCAATAATGAATTTGGTTTCGACTACCTCCGGGATAACATGGTGCATAGTCCGGATGAAATGGTGCAGCGCAAACACCATTACGCTATGGTGGATGAGGTGGATAGCGTACTGATTGACGATGCAAGAACCCCGCTGATTATCTCAGGACCGGTGCCCAGGGGCGACGAGCAGGAGTACCACATATTAAGACCAAGGGTTCAGCAGTTGGTAGAGGCACAAAAAAGGGTGACCAACCAGTTTCTTAATGAAGCTAAAAAGAAGTTTGCAGAAGGTAACGACGATCCTAAAGATGGTGGTCTTGCCCTGATGCGCGCGCACCGTGGTTTGCCAAAGATGAGCGCCCTGATCAAGTTCCTTAGTGAGCCCGGGATGCGTTCGAAACTGCAAAAAACCGAAAACCATTACCTCGCGGATCAGCAGAAAGAGATGCCGAAGGTGGACGAGGAATTGTTTTTTTACATCGATGAAAAAAACAACTCGGTTGAACTGACGGACAAGGGTATCCAGATGATTACCAAATCTGGCGAAGACCCCAACTTCTTTATTCTTCCTGATATCAGCGTGGCCCTAAATGCAATCGACACCGATGCTGAGCTGAGCGTTGAAGATAAACTGCATCAAAAGGAACACCTGCTGAACGAATATGCACTTAAAGCCGACCGGATACACACCGTACAGCAGCTTTTAAAGGCATATACATTGTTCGACAAGGATGTTGAATACGTGGTAATGGATGGTGCGGTGAAAATCGTTGACGAACAAACCGGTCGTATACTCGACGGACGTCGGTATAGCGATGGTTTGCACCAGGCGATTGAAGCAAAGGAAAACGTAAAGATCGAAGCGGCTACACAAACCTATGCAACGGTTACCCTGCAGAACTATTTCAGGATGTATCATAAGCTTGCCGGTATGACCGGTACGGCTGAAACTGAGGCAGCAGAGTTGTGGGATATCTATAAACTTGATGTAGTCACAATTCCTACAAACCTGTCCATCATCCGTAAGGACGACCAGGACATGATCTTTAAAACAAAGCGGGAAAAGTACAAGGCTGTTATCGACATGATTGAGGAACTGCGTAATGCAGGACGCCCTTGCCTGGTAGGTACAACAAGCGTAGAAGTTTCTGAATTGCTCAGCAGAATGCTAAAGCAAAAACAGGTACCCCATAATGTACTTAACGCAAAGCAACATGCCCGTGAAGCACAGGTTGTTGCTGAAGCTGGTCTTGCTGGCGCAGTAACGATTGCAACCAACATGGCAGGTCGTGGTACCGACATTAAACTCGGACCTGGTGTAAAAGAAGCGGGAGGACTCGCGATACTTGGTACGGAGCGGCATGAAAGCCGCCGTGTGGACAGGCAGCTACGCGGACGTGCAGGTAGGCAGGGAGACCCGGGTTCATCCATTTTCTTTGTGAGCCTTGAAGACGACCTGATGCGTATGTTTGGTAGCGAGCGGATTGCGAAGGTGATGGACTTTGCAGGTTATAAGGAAGGCGAAGTTATCCAGCACAGCATGATTACCAAAAGCATCGAAAGGGCTCAGCGGAAGGTAGAAGAGAACAACTTTGGTATCCGGAAGCGCCTGTTGGAATATGACGACGTAATGAACAAACAACGGACGGTAATCTATACCAAGCGAAGCCATGCACTCTTCGGCGAGCGCCTTGCACTCGACCTCGATAATGCTTTTTACCTTGTTGCAGAAAACGTAGTTGTCGATGCTAAAGAACAAAACGACTTCGAAGGTTTCCGCCTTGCAGTAATCATGAACTTCGGCATTGATACATCCATTACTGAAGAGGACTTCAATAAAAACAACGAACAACAACTTGCCGAAAAACTTTACGTTGAGGCAAACGAAAACTACCAGCGTAAAAAGGCTGAGATCGCCAAAAATGCCCTGCCGGTATTCAAAAACATCAGGCAGCAGCAGGGCAATCATATCGAAAACGTAGTTGTTCCATTTACTGATGGTCGTCGTGGTATGCAGGTGTTGGCAAACCTCGAAAAAACGCTTCAAACTGAAGGCGCTGAACTGGCAAATGCAGTGGAACGAAGCATTGCACTTGGCTTTATCGACGACGCCTGGAAGGAGCACCTGAGGGCAATGGACGATCTGAAGCAAAGCGTACAAACGGCTTCTTACGAACAAAAAGATCCATTGGTAATCTACAAAATGGAAGCTTTCGGGTTGTTTAAGAAAATGGACGAAGGTGTAAATAAAGAGATCGTCTCCTTCCTTTGCCATAGCGGAATACCGGTTGAAGAAGAGCGCCCGATTCCCATCCGGGAAGGTCGCGAAGAGAAGACCGATATGAGCCGGATGCAATCCAATAAAGAGCAGGTAGACGCCGCTGGTGAAGACTATGCTGCCAACGAAAACGACTATTTTGAGCAGGGTGACGGAGCTGCTGTAAAGCAGCAACCAATACTGGTTGGACCAAAAATTGGCCGTAATGATCCATGCCCTTGTGGAAGCGGAAAAAAATACAAGCAGTGTCATGGAAAAGACCTGTAGCTAAATAGCCCCAAAACCAACCATCTCACCAGGTGGTTGGTTTTTTTATGTACAGCATTTTGCAACAGCTTTCCGACCACAGTTTTTTTGGAACCATCGGGGGTATTCCATGGCGTCATCGTTGCCCGCCCGGATGCACCAGTCGGACGGGCGTCGCATTACGTTCATCGGTAAACCATCGTGCAGCACCAGGTGCTCCGGTGAAGGTTCGCGGATACAACATCTTCTCTAATTTCAGTTAACGAATACACGGGCACATGTTTTCTCCTTCGAATATTATTTCAACAACCCTCGCTCCGCCCCCACTCATCGCCGACATCGATAAGTTGTGTTCAGATGCTAAAGCTTATGGTTTTAACGCGGTATGTGTGCCGCCCTTATTTTTGAAGCGGGCAAAGGAGCAATTGCAGGAGGGCGGTGTGAAAGTTTCAACGGTAATTGCCTTTCCGTTCGGTTACCAATACGTAGAGGCGAAACTGGCAGAAATATTGCTTGCATTGGTCGACGGTGCGGATAATCTTGAAGTAGTAGTGAATATGACGGCGATCAAAAACGGTGATTGGGCTTACGTTGCGCAAGAAATCAACCACATTGTGCCGGTGATTAAGAAGAAAGAGAAAGCAGTAATCTTTACCATTGAAACAGGATTGCTTACCGAAGACGAAATGATCAAGTGTTGCGACCTTTATGGTGTAGCGGGTACGGACGTATTGAAGGTTTCAACCGGTTTTGGCGAGCGGGAGCCTGCACCCGCAGACGTAAGGACAATGAGAAGTCACCTGGCCGATAAAGTACAGGTTGCGGCTGTTGGATACAATTACGATCAAGCCAGTGCATATTTTGAAGCAGGTGCATCACTGATTTTCACACCCAACGCCAGTGCAATCATGGCCGAACAACAGGCAACAACAACATGATGGCGCAGGGTACTGCGGAGAGCAGATTAACAATTAAAATTTCTTATATGCGCTACTTTCTTTGGTTTTTGCTGGCTTTTGGATCCCTATCCTTATCGGCGCAAAAACAACAGCCATCTATTTTTCCGGACTCGGGTTTTGGTTCCGTGGTGGTGTATAAGGATCCACGCCTCGACGTGCTATCAGCGAAGCAGGCAGAGATTAACAAACGTGCATCCCTGTTGTCGAGAAGCGGGAAAATTCGTGGCTACCGGATCCAGGTGATCAATACCTCGAAACGCGAAGAAGCGAACACAGTGAAAGCCGAAATGTTGCGCCGCTTTCCCGACGAAAAGACCTACCTCCTTTACCAGGCCCCACACTTCAGGGTGCGGGTAGGTAACTTTTTAAAACAGCGTGATGCTGCCGACCTGAAGAAGCTTATTACAAATTTGTACCCCGATAAATACATCTACGTAGTTCCAGACCTGATAGAATATACCTTTACCGACGACGAGGACCTGGACTTCTAACCGCGAATCACAGCCAGGTACCTACTGAAACCAAACATGCTTAAAGACAAAATAAAGGCTCTTGCAAGCCGGTACCACGATGAGTTTATTGCCATTCGCCGTTACTTGCATGCACATCCTGAGCTCAGCTACCAGGAGTTTGAAACCTCCAAATTCATCAGGGAAAAGCTCGATCAATGGAACATCCGTTACGAAGTAAAAGCCACTACCGGGGTTGTAGGCTATGTACAAGGCAACAATCCCCACAGCAGAACTTTCGCGCTTCGTGGCGACATCGATGCGTTACCCATACTTGAAGAAACGGGCATGGCTTACCAATCGGTGAATGAAGGCATTATGCATGCATGTGGCCACGATGTGCATACCACCTGCCTGCTTGGTGCAACCCGCATACTAAATGAGTTGAAAGACGAATGGGAGGGCACCGTCAAGCTGATCTTCCAGCCCGGCGAAGAAAGAAATCCTGGCGGGGCAAGCCTGATGATCAAAGAAGGCGTTTTGGAGAACCCCCGGCCGCAAGGCATCTTTGGCTTACACGTACACCCGGGTTTACCAATCGGCAAACTTAGCTTTCGGAAAGGCAGGGTAATGGCAAGCGCTGATGAAATCTTTATCACGGTGAAGAGTAAAGGTGGTCATGCTGCTGCTCCGCACCTCACGGCCGACACCATCCTCATTGCTTCGCACCTGATTGTAAGTCTCCAACAGGTAATCAGCCGGAATAATAATCCTACATCACCATCGGTATTGTCGATCTGCTCGATAAAAGGAGGTAACACAACCAACGTTATACCCAGTGAAGTAAAGCTGATGGGCACCTTTCGCGCGATGGATGAAGAATGGCGGTACAAGGCACATGAACTCATCAAAAAGCAAACTTATGAATTGGTACACGCGCTTGGCGGTGAAGCCGATATTTTGATTGACGTAGGCTACCCTTTTGTAGACAATGACCCCCTGCTTACCGACGATGCATGGGCACTTGCAAAAGATTTCATGGGCAGTGAAAATGTTGAAGAAACTGAACTGCGTATGGGTGCCGAAGACTTCGGGTACTATACCCATGTGGTTCCGGGTTGTTTTTACCGCCTGGGAGTAAGAAACGAAGACAAGGGAATTATCCATAATGTGCACACCCCCAAGTTTAATGTTGATGAGCGGGCCATTGAAATCGGGATGGGAATGATGGCTTTTTTTGGTGCAAAAGCTTCGTTATAAAAGACCGTGGCCCGGACACGTTTAGGATACGATTGGCTTCGCACCAGGAGGTTCTGCGGGCAAAGGATCCGCATACACCCATCGAATACCCACAAACGATGTTACCAGTGTAATCAGGTAAAACAACAGGCTGATATAAATGGATTGGTGGCTATCCAATGCAAAGTGCTGACTACCCCATAGAAAAACAACTTCACGTGCCCCTAAGCCGCCTATCGTAAAAGGCAAGATCGCGACAACTGAAGAAACCAGGAACAAGAGGATGTATTCGTACCGGTGGACGTTGATATCGATTGACGACATGATAAAGAACACCGCCACCACCTGTAATAGCTGCACAACAATACCAAGTACTAAAGTGCTCCAGTAACTGGTTACAAATGAAGGAAAAAGTTTTATGACAAACAGGTAATATGCCGCCAATCCCGGCAATACTGCAGCAAGCAGCCACCACGAATACTGCTCACCCTTAAAGATCAGGAAGTAGCCAATTGCCGAAAGTATTCCCAGGCCGGCCACCCCACTTATCCGGTCTAACAAAATAGCGGCAGTAAGTTTTTTAACAGGTTTCCCAAAGCGCCGGTTTAATACGATCACCTTATATGCATCGCCACCGATACCACCCGGAAGAAAGAGGTTGTAGAACATTCCAAGCCAATACAACTTTAGGTTTGCCAACTCTGGTAAGTGAGCCCCGATATTCCGGAGATAGAAATTGAGCCGGAAAGACGAGACCACCTTCGACATCACAAAAAAAATGGCAGCCAGAAATAACCACCATTTATCACTTTGTTGTAATAAGTCCCAGGTAAGCAGGAAATCAATTTTACGACTTACATACCACAGGCAAAGGATGGTGACCGCTACTTTGAGGAGCAGCTTCAAAACATTTTTAAGCCTGTTGTCCGCCATAAATTTTTCTTACCTGGTAAGTTTTACGGTTCGACGACTCAAAATAAGTCCGGACATTAATTTCGGCCAGGATGCCGATTGTGATCAGCTGAATACCCCCGAGCAGGAAGATAAGTCCAAGGATGAGCAAGGGTTTTCCCCAGATATCATAACCCAATATTTTAAGTATAAGCAAGTAGCCATTAATAAGTATCCCCGCAGCCAGGCTAATGAATCCCATGGTGCCGAAAAGGTGCATGGGTTTTTGAATATACCTCCTGAAAAATATCATGGTGACCAGATCACTCATTACCCTGAAAGTTCTGCCTAATCCATACTTTGACGTACCAAATCGGCGTGCATGATGTTTTACATCTACCTGGGTGATACGCGCACCCTGCATGGCGGCAAGAACGGGTATAAAGCGGTGGAGTTCGCCATATATGCCAAGGTCCTCCGCAATCTCCCGTTTAAACAACTTCAAGGTGCAACCATAATCTTTGATATAAACCTTGGTCCAACGCCGGATAAGGTAATTGGCGATCTTACTTGGAATCTTCCGGAGTATAAATCCATCTTTACGGTTTTTTCTGTTGCCTGCTACCACATCCCAATCTTCCCGTTTAAGTAACTCGAGCATACCCGGTATATCTGTGGGATCATTTTGAAGATCGCCGTCGAGTAAAGCAATATATTCTCCCCGCGTATGGTCTATGCCGGCAGTCATCGCTGTACTCTGGCCGTAGTTCTTTCTTAATTCAACCAGTACAATACGGTCGTTTACCAGTTCTCTTAACCTTGTACGGGTGGCATCGGTTGAACCATCGTCAACAAATATGGCTTCGTAATTAAAGCCCCTCAAGGCGTCTTCAAGTGCCTCTACCATTGGACGAATATTGTCCTCTTCGTTCATTACCGTGATTACAACCGAGAGTTCTTTCATACGTGCCAAAGTTAAGACTCAGAAAATACGTACGGTACACATCTTTGTTTTGCCACGGAGATTGCTGCCTGCTGGATCAACAGCCGCAAATTGGTGTATCGGCACTTGCTAAGGACGGGATACATGCATTATCATATCAAGCTGTTCCCAAGTGGTAGTACTTAACAATTATTTTTCATCGAGAGGCCGATTGAAGCCACGGGCATTCGGCTCGGTTCCGAATGTATTGGGTTTCAAGAATGGCCTGGACGCGCATTCCGCTATTCACCACGGCGCTGCCGGAACAACTCAATAGTTGGTAGCCTGCATATTCCGAAGGATTTTTCGGTCAATATAAAATGTACCAAATGGAATGAAACACGCCAGCAATATCTTCCAAGTCGTAGACCTGAACTTCCAGTTGTGTTCTATGCTTACACTTAATGTGTTTAGCAAGAATAACAGGAAAATTGCTCCATGAATGGGACCGACAAATTTCGACGACCCGGGATTGTGGAAAAGGTACTTCATCGGGACTGCGATAAAAACCAGGATTAAAAGAGAAAGTCCTTCTAAGAACCCGATGATCCGGAGTCGCCCGATTTTTGTTTTGAGTAGCTGTAGCATATTATCTGAGATAGGGTCTTGTAGCAAGTGGTGAAAATGGCCAGGGAATGGCTATGAGCATAATTCCCAAAGCAATCGCATACCATACCAGCATTGTTTTAAATTTATGCGTGTCAATTTGTTCTCTTTTTGACTTCGCTGAGCCAATTGTAACAACAACGATTGCGGCCAACATTAGTGATCCATGAATAAGCCCAAAAAAGGCAAGCTCAAACTGCTGTAGATTTCCTTTCAAACTTGCCATAATGTATTTTATAAGCGGGCTTTGAAAATAGAGTAAGATCCCAATCACCAATTGTATGTGTGCGATGGTGGCTGTCCAATGTCTTATGCCATTGTCTGTCCGGGAAAAGGTTGACTTCGAAGTATATCCATTGTATGCCCTGGATATTGCAAACACCAGGCTTGCCAACACAAGCCAGCGAACCCAACTGTGAGAAACTAGAAGCACGTGGTACATGTTCTGTTTTCAGTCGTGAATAAGAAACATACTAAATGGTATGTTTTTGTACAAAAAAAACTATCTTAAAGACCCGAGGTATAATTTTAACTCCTTCAAAAAAGGCAGGTATACTTTTTTGCTGTTCTCCAGTTTACCAAAGTTTCGAATACCCCAGTAGCCGGACATTACAAACATCGTTACTTGCTTTGCATTTACATCCTTCCTGATCAATCCTTTCTCTTTTCCTTTGACAATAGCATCGGTCATTACCTTAATCCACTGTTGTACAACTTCGTTTAAGGCGATACTAAAGTCCTTATTCCAAGGGGTCATTTCGTGTGTAAAATTAGCGGCGGGACAACCGTACTCAACTTTCAAAAAATCATTTTTCATCAACAGATGATACATCAGGTTATAGATAGCATCAAGTGGGTTTCCCCCCTGATGAAGGGGTTTAATAAAACTATTTGCGAGGGTTGGTTTGATGAGCTCGTTGATGATCCCCATACCCATTTCATCTTTGCTTTTGAAGTGGTAGTAGAATGCACCTTTTGTTACCTGGGTTGTAGCAATGATATCATCAACACTGGTAGTCTGATAACCGTTCACGTATATCAGTTCAAATGCCTTTTGTAAAATGGCTAACCTGGTTGCCTCTGCCTTTTTCATAAAACATACTAGCTAGTATCTTTTGCAAAGAAAGTGGAACCAGTTTATGTAAACAAGTTTTTGTTTATTGGGTGTTAAACACCAACAACATAAAACTGCATTAGTTTCTGAAATGCATATAGAGACCCCTTTATACGGGGCAGATTAGGGTAAGTAAGTTCAGGCAACAGCGGTTTATCGACTCGGTGGTAAACCGCAGAATATGCAGATGGCTTCAATAAAGGCGTCGCAAAAGCAAGGAAGCTTTTGTGGGTTGAAGCCGAATTTAGAAGATCCGATTTCAAAATGCAAAAGCACTTGCTGCTAGTACCCCGCTTTTGCTCCACCAATGTTTTCAATGGGGTGCCAGGTTGTTTTTATTTCTTGGCTGTCTGCGATCAGGTAGGGTGATTGCCCGTTTGCCGACATCCAATCCACGTGATCATAAAAAACAACCCTCTTTAGGTTGAGGGCAGCTTTTTGTTGTAACAGCTTTTTCATTTCCATATCGTCTCCGCAATACACCAATGCATTTACATCCATATGGTCGGCGAAATATGGAGCGAGCTCTTCCATCTTACCTGTAAGTATGTTTACGACTCCGCCAGGAACATCAGAGGTGCTGAGCACCTCGGCAAAGGTAACCGCGCTCAGCGGCTTGCTATATGAACCAAGGACAACACAAGTATTACCGCCGGCAATAACCGGTGCAATCACCGAGACCAATCCTAATAGTGCACTGTCTTGCGGTGCAAGTATCGACACAACTCCTGTAGGTTCAGGAACAGAAAAGTTAAAGTGAGATGTTGCAACAGGATTTACGCTACTGAATAGTTGTTGAAACTTATCGCACCAGCCCGCATAATAGATCAGGCGGTCAATGGATTGCTCCACTTCCTGCCCGGCAGCCGCTTGCCCAGCGCCCTGCTTAACCAGCTCATCAATAAACTGCAACTTGCGTCCTTCAAGCATTTCGGCGATGCGGTAAAGTATTTGTCCACGGTTGAAGGCAGCCCTCGATCCCCAGTCCCCAAACGCGGTACGTGCGGCAACGACTGCTTCACGAAAGTCTTTACGCGAGCTGAGGCATACGTTCGCAAGCTTATGCCCGGCTTCATCCTGCGCTACGTAATACCTGCCCGACTCGGTACGCGGAAACTTTCCGCCAATGAAAATCTTATACGTTTTCAACACCTCTAACCGGCGGCTCGCTTCTTCAGGCTGCCGCATGTCTGCCTCCGTTTCAGCGGCAATCGTCTCTTTATTTTTTACTGACATGAACTTTGTTTTATTCGCGCAACAATCTATATTTTTTAACAGGCAACCACCAAGCATCCTTCTCTTAAAACTTAACGTAAGCATTTAAGCCATGCAATCCTCCTTCCCGACCATAGCCACTTTCTTTGTAGCCACCAAATGGCGAAGTTGGATCGAACTGGTTGTAGGTATTTGCCCATACTACTCCTGCCCTGAGTTTGGTTGTAAGGTTGAAAATCTTGGATCCTTTATCGGTCCAAACCCCTGCCGATAAACCATAAGGGCTATTGTTGGCTTTTTCAATCACCTCGTCATCGGTCCGAAAACTCTGGATGGTCAAAACCGGACCGAAAATCTCCTCCTGCGAAATCCTGTTTGATTGGGCAACATTGGTGAAAATGGTCGGCTTGCAAAAAAACCCCTTGCCTGGTAGTTCGATATCGGGCTGGTACATTTCAGCCCCTTCAGCACGACCGATGTCGAGATACTTATTGATGTTTTCAAGTTGCTGGCGAGAATTGATTGCACCAATGTCCGTGTTCTTATCCATGGGGTCACCAACGATCAGCGTTTCCAACCGGTCCTTAAGCTTTCTTATTACCTCACCGAGAACCGACTCTTGTACATACAATCTTGAGCCGGCACAACAAACGTGTCCCTGGTTGAAGAAGATACCGTTGATCACCCCTTCTACAGCCTGGTCAATAGGTGCGTCATCAAAGATGATGTTGGCTGCCTTTCCACCAAGTTCGAGGGTAGTCCTTTTTGCGGTACCGCCAATGGCTCTCTGGATGTGTTTGCCCACTTCCGTGCTGCCCGTAAACGCTATTTTGTTAACATCGGGATGGTTAACGAGGGCACTGCCGGTGGCGCCTGCCCCTGTAATGATATTGACCACCCCGGGTGGCAGGCCAGATTCCTGGATGATCTCGGCGAGTTTCAGGGCTGTTAGCGGGGTTGTTTCTGCCGGTTTAAGTACGACCGTATTACCGGTTGCGATAGCCGGGGCGATTTTCCAGGCGGCCATCATCAAGGGAAAGTTCCAGGGAATAATCTGGGCAGCAACGCCAAGCGGTTGCGGTCTGCGATTGGGGAATGCATACTCGAGCTTATCGGCCCAGCCGGCATAATAAAAAAAGTGATTGGCGACAACCGGTATATCAAAGTCGCGGCTTTCCCTTATTGGCTTTCCGCCATTTAATGTTTCAATTACCGCCAGTTCGCGTGCCCTTTCCTGAATCATCCGTGCAATTCGGAAAATGTATTTGCCGCGTTCTGCGCCCGGCATATCTCTCCAAACATTCTCGTATGCGTTACGGGCCGCTTTTACTGCCCTGTCGACATCCGCATCATTTGCCTCGGCAACCTGCGAAAGCTTTTCTTCGGTGGCAGGGTTAATCGTATCGAAGTATTTACCGCTAAGGGGCTTTTCGAAACGACCGTTTATGAACAATTCGTATTGCGCATTGATCTTTGCAGCACTCCTGCTCTCAGGTGCAGGTGCATACTTTCGGGCGCTTTCGAATTTAAGTTTAAGGGTGTTGTTTTTTTCCAATGAGCTGTGTTTTAAGAGGGCCGATAAGTTTGAATGTGGGACCAGGAACCGCAATACAGGGTGGCTTTTGACAACAACCAGCCGCTTGCGCAGATTAGTCGAGCGAGAAATAATCTTTGCCCTGGTATACCCCTGTTTTTTCCTTCATCAATTGCATCAGTACGTCATTCGCAAGGCTGCTGGCACCAAACCTGAACCACTGGTTGTTCATCCATTCTTCACCCAGCACTTCGTTGAGCATGACCAGGTAATGAAGTGCCAGTTTTGATTTCGATATACCACCTGCCGGCTTCATGCCTACCATCCGGCCTGTATCGTAGTGAAAATCGCGGATGGCTTCCAACATCACCAGGGTTACCGGCAGTGTTGCGGCAGGTGTTACTTTACCAGTCGACGTTTTAATAAAATCGGCTCCGGCATACATGGCAATATCACTAGCCCGGCGAACCTTATCAAAGGTCACAAGCTCGCCCGTCTCCAGAATGACTTTTAGGCGGGCATTTCCGCAAGCTTCCTTGATGGCAGCAATTTCGTCGAATACGAAGTTGTACTCTCCTGCAAGGAATTTGCCCCGGCTTATAACCATGTCCACCTCGTCGGCGCCCTGCTCAACCGCAAATTTTGTTTCGCTTATTTTCACCTCATGTGAGGCCTGCCCGCTGGGAAAGCCTGTTGCTACAGAGGCTACCCTGATACCCGTACCTTCAACTGCTTTTTTGGCCGTATGTACCATAGCGGGGTAGACACATACCGCTGCAACGGTAGGTAACCCCGGGTAAGTGTCGAGCAAATGTTTAGCCTTATAACACATCTGCTTAACCTTGCCTTCGGAGTCTTTACCCTCAAGCGTGGTAAGGTCAATCATGTTTAAGGTTAGCAGCAGGCCGTTCACCTTTGTTTCTTTTTTGATGCTGCGCTTTGTTATCCGGGCTGCTCTTTCCACCACTCCCACCTGGTCTATCCTGGGTGTTCGCATCAACAGCGGCATAGCTGCACCATTAGTATCCACCATATCTAAAGTTATATGCCTAAAATTACTCTAAATGATGGGATCCGGCAGGATAATTTAGCCGTTGAAAGCCTGCCTTCAGCGCTATTGACTCCCGCATTGTCCCATCCGCTTTTATCTTTCAAGTCATCAACTTTTTAGGATACATTCCCGGATGATCAACGCTGAAGCTTTTAGCCACCTTGTATAATTTCCTTAAACCCGAAACGATGTGTTGCTGTTTATTTAGCGCCACTTTCAGCCAAATTCGACTGAAAGACTATACATTCATATCCTGTTACACATGCCTTAATCTTTACCAAACCAAATCCTGTTATGCAACGTATTGCCGAGTCTGAGATGATCATTAATAGCCGTGGGGCGATTTACCACCTCGACGCACGCCCCGAAGAAATTGCGGGCACCATTATAACGGTTGGCGATCCCGGCAGGGTTAAGGAAGTTAGCAAACACTTTGATCAAGTAGAGTTTACCATGCAGCACCGGGAGTTTGTAACCCATACGGGTCGAATCGGATCAAAAAGGCTTACCGTGGTGAGTACGGGAATTGGACCGGATAATATTGATATTGTACTTAATGAACTTGATGCCCTGGCAAACATTAACTTTGAAACACGCACAGTTAATGCATCGCTAAAACAATTAAGCATCCTGCGTTTTGGTACCTCGGGCTCATTGCAGGGCGACATACCCGTAGACAGTTTTGTAGCTGGAACGTTTGGGCTTGGCCTGGATAACCTGCTGCACTATTACAGACCTACCATCAACCCCGACGAGCGGAATATTCTGGAAGCATTTACGGCGCATACAAACCTTGATGACGGCAAAATCACGCCTTATATCACTTCGGCAAGCGAAGAATTGTTGCAACTTTTTGGAAACGATTACCATAAAGGTATCACGGTTACCTGCCCCGGCTTTTATGCACCACAAGGTAGAATTTTACGAATGCCACTCGCCTACCCGGAACTGGTTGATCGGCTCACCAGCTTTCGTTTCAACAATCATTTTGTAAGCAACTTTGAAATGGAAAGCTCGGCCATTTACGGGCTCGGAAAGATATTAGGTCACCGTTGTGTAAGCCTGAACGTGATCGTTGCAAACAGGGTACAAAAAGAATTTAGTAAGAACGGAGCGCTGGCTGTTGAACGGCTGATTGAACGATCCTTGCAGGTGATTGCCGACGCTTCATTGTAAGCAACACGAATTTTCTAGCAGCTCGCCGGATTAAGCTTTTTCCTCCTGTAAAACCGATGCAAAAACAGCTGAATAAAGCTTTGCGGTACAAGAGTGCGACGCAACGATGCTAAATAGAATACCACTGTCGGGTCCAAAAAATGTTCTTCACTAAAGACATTAACTCATAATTCTTAGCTCATAACCGGATTTAGTACCCGTACTTCTCTCCCCATTTTTCTTTCAGGTATTTGCGGAGTTCAAGCTCGCGGGCATTTTGTTGCGGATCGTAAAACCTGGTTCCGGAGATTTTTTCGGGAAGGTATTCCTGGTCGGCAAAGTTGCCCTCATAAGCATGGGCGTACTTGTAGTCCTTGCCGTAATCAAGGTTCTTCATCAGCTTGGTAGGTGCATTACGAAGATGTAACGGAACCGGCAAATCGCCATGCTGCGAAACTGCTGCAAGCGCCTTGTTGATGGCCTCGTAAGACGCGTTGCTCTTTACTGACGAAGCCAGGTAGGTTGCACATTGCGACAGGATAATCCGGCTTTCGGGATAGCCGATTTTGTTTACTGCTTCAAACGTTGCATTAGCCAGCAGAAGCGCGTTTGCATTGGCATTGCCTACGTCTTCACTTGCGAAAATGACCATACGCCGGGCAATGAATTTGACGTCTTCTCCCGCCTCAATCATTCTTGCCAACCAGTACACGGCACCATTGGGGTCGCTGCCCCGCATGCTTTTTATAAACGCAGAGATGATATCGTAATGTTGTTCGCCCGTTTTATCGTAAAGGGCGATTTTCTTCTGTGCCACCGACATTACAAACCGGTCGTTAATTTCGATGGGCCCAGTTGGGTTATTGGCTGACTGCATAACCAACTCGAACAGGTTGAGTAGCTTTCGCGCATCTCCACCCGATATATTGATCAGGGCTTCAGTTTCCAGCAGTTCAATTTGTTTCGACCTGAGCCACTCGTCTTTAACCATCACCTGCTTTAGGAGTGCAACCAGGTCATCACTGGTTAGTGCTTTTAGTACATAAACCTGGCACCGGCTAAGCAAGGCAGAATTGACTTCGAAGGACGGATTCTCGGTGGTGGCACCAATGAGGGTAATAATACCTTTTTCTACAGCACCCAACAATGCATCCTGCTGCCCCTTGTTAAAGCGGTGAATTTCATCAATAAACAGGATCACCCGCTCCTGTTGCTTTGCCGACTCGATTACTTCACGCACATCCTTTACCCCGCTGCTGATTGCGCTAAGTTGGTAAAAGGGCACGTTAAGGGTATGCGCTATTATATTGGCGATGGTTGTTTTACCCACGCCCGGAGGCCCCCAAAGGATCATAGACGGAATAACGCCATTGTTGATGGAGGTCCGGAGGATACTGCCGTTACCGGTGAGGTGCTCCTGGCCCACAAGATCCTGGAGGGTGGATGGACGCATTCTTTCCGCTAATGGAACCGCTGGTGAATTCATAAACCAAAGTAATCAAAAACCTGGCGAATTCGGTTTTGCAGGAAAGCTTATCGAAAGAACGAAGCATACTTTTTCATTAGCAGGAATGTCCAGTTGATGTGGACTAACAGTATTAACCCGTATGCGGCCACAATCCCAAACAGGATACCCAGGTCTACTTTGGGTATTGGCACCCCCATTTTGCTGACGGCTTCTGTAAACAACTCCGGCTTTGCCATGAGTATAAGGCCCTCCAGGATGATGATGATGCTGAAGATCATGGCTACAATTCCGTTTACCCTGATGTAATCCCGCAAACTGCTGTTTACCTTTTTATTCCGCTGCAGCACTTGCCTGTGAAACCTGGTGCTGAACCACGAGTATAAAACGATGCTTACCATGAGGAAGCCCGACAACATGTTAAGCGGGGACGACAAAATTGCCCAAAACGCTGATATGATCGATAATGCCAGCATTACTGCAACTATACTTAAGATAACCCCGAATATTCGATAAATGATGGTCATGAATTAGTTCTTTTGTTTACCGCACTTTACGCCCTTAATCACCGACGAAATCGTACCCAGGTAATTGCTGTTCGGATATGCCTTGTTTATAACGTCGCAAACAGGCATTAATTTTAGCTAGCTGTGAAAGAGCTTATGCTTTTTAAACGGAATTTCTTTTTTGATGAGCCATGCATGATAGCAGCTTGGAACGTCACATACCCTTGATGGAAGAATGGCGGAGATCAACACCCGATCTAATTGGGAGACGATCCCGATAATTATTGCCGCATAAAACGGCCATGATGCAATACCGGCAAAAAACAGGCAGCTGAAGCTTGCCAGCATTGCAAGCCCAAAAAGTTTAGAGGCGTAGTTATGGGCGCAACCGAACTTCCTAAAGCGGGTATAGTAAATTATATCAGGTATGGGCTCAAGTACAAATAACGGAATAATGTAATAACGGTTTTCACTGATCAAGCCGGGAAAACATATGCCCACACTAACACAGGTGGCTAACCAAAACACGAGATCCACATTGCTATCCCACAACCGTAAAGTTGAAGTGGCTACTCCAAGGTTTCGTGCGATAATGCCATCCATGATGTCGGAAAGGATGGCGAGAAAACAAAGAATGCCGATGAGATATTTATGTTCCGGGAAATAATGGGCAATAATCAAGACCACGGGCGTGAGGCTCAACCTGAACAAGATGAGGGCAAACGGTAATTGCTTCATCCACTACGATTTCAAATCAAGCCGGATCTGAAGTTCATCAAACTGCTTCTCATCGATTGTTCCCGGTGCATCGAGCATTACATCGCGGCCGCTGTTGTTCTTTGGAAATGCAATAAAGTCACGTATACTCTCGCTACCACCAAGTATGGCGCATAAACGATCGAAGCCAAAAGCAATTCCACCGTGTGGAGGTGCACCATACTCAAATGCCCCTAACAGGAAACCGAATTTGTGCTGCTGCTCGTGTTCGTCCATACCCAGGGCAGCAAACATTTTTTCCTGCAGTTCGCGTTGAAATATCCTTATGGAGCCACCGCCGATCTCATTACCATTAAGCACCATATCGTAAGCGTTTGCTTTGATGTTCGCATAAGGGTGATCAAGGTACTTATCGGCATCTTTGATTTTCGGATCGTTATTAATCATCACACTAATCTGGTCAGGTTTCGGCGATGTAAACGGGTGATGCCTTGCTACCCACCTGTTTTCTTCTTCTGCGTACTCGAACAAAGGGAAATCCAGTACCCAGAGCAATTTAAATTCGGTATCCTTTCTTAAACCTAGCCGTTGCGCTAGTTCCAACCTAAGTTGACTCGCGGCTTTCCTGGTTTTTTCTTCTTTACCTGCCAACACAACAATCAGATCACCCGGCTGCGCATTGCAATAGTTCGCGATAGCTTTGAGTTGATCTTCGTTGAAAAATTTATCTACGCTGCTCTTGAGGGAACCATCGCTGTTGTACCTGATGTTTACCAGCCCCTGCATGCCAACCTGTGGACGCTTAACCCATTCGGTAAGTTCGTCAACCTGCTTTCGGGTGTACTCGGCCGCACCTGGAATAGCAATACCAAGGATTGTTTCTGCATTGTCGAAAACGCCAAAACCTGTGGTTCCTGCGAGCGGTGACGCGGACACCTCCGCTTGTTTGCCGGAGAACACGGTTGACGGGTGTTTCAGGTTGCCGAGCTTCATGCCAAAGCGGATATCGGGCTTGTCGTTGCCATATGTCCACATAGCTTCTTCCCAGGTAGTCCGCTCCACCTTTTCGGTATAATCAATGCCTTTTACATCTTTGAATATTGCCTTGATAAGCCCCTCAAACATTTCAAGGATATCTTCCTGCTCAACAAAAGCCATTTCACAGTCGATCTGGGTAAACTCCGGTTGACGATCGGCCCGGAGATCTTCGTCGCGGAAACATTTTACCACCTGGTAATAGCGATCGTACCCGCTAACCATCAGCAGCTGCTTAAAGGTTTGCGGCGATTGCGGCAGTGCATAAAACTGGCCGGGGTTCATACGGGATGGTACAACAAAATCGCGTGCACCCTCCGGGGTAGATTTGATCAGAAAAGGGGTTTCGATATCCATGAAACCGTTTTGGTGGAGGTAGTTTCGTGCCGACCGGTTTACCGCATAGCGCAATTCAAGGTTCTTTTTTACTGCGTTCCGCCGTAAATCAAGAAAACGGTATTTCATCCTTAGATCATCACCGCCATCGGTATCGTCCTGTATCGAAAAGGGTGGCACGGCCGACCGGTTCAGGATGGTAAACTCATTTACCAGGATTTCGACTTCACCCGTAGGTATGTTCAGGTTTTTGTTGCTTCTTTCGTTTACCACACCCTTTGCCTGCAAAACAAATTCGCGGCCGAGCGGCTGGTTCTCCAGGTTATCGTTCAGGCTTTCGTTAAATAATAACTGGGTGATCCCATACCTGTCGCGAAGATCAACAAAGGTGATGCTGCCGAATTTGCGAACCGTTTGCACCCAACCAGCAAGGGTCACCTGGGTTTTTACATCTGATAACCTGAGTTGCCCGCATGTATGAGTTCTGTACATTTTGTAATTGTTAGGATGAGTTTTGTGGTATCAGTCCCTGTACACGTGTGCAAAAATTTGTTTTAGCGGGGGTAAGCCATCCCCAAAAAAAGAGGGCGCCGCACGACACAAATGCTAAATTCAGGGGCGGCAAAGATATTAAAACGCCCGAAAGGATTTTGCAGTAATTCTCCTGCACAACTAACAAACCGCTTGAACTAGTTTGTTGTACTTTGCAGTTTATATCGAAACTTATGCAAAAAGAGTTAAGACGGCAGGAAGCGTTGGAATACCATGAAAAGGGCAGGCCCGGTAAGATTGAGGTAATTCCAACAAAAGAGGCAAAAACCCAACGGGACCTTTCGCTTGCTTATAGCCCCGGCGTTGCTGAGCCCTGCAAAGAGATCGCCATTAATAAAGAGAATGTATACCGATACACTGCCAAGGGCAATCTTGTAGGTGTTATCAGCAACGGAACGGCTGTGCTTGGGCTTGGTAATATCGGACCAGAAGCCAGCAAGCCGGTGATGGAAGGAAAAGGCGTACTGTTTAAGATTTTTGCCGATATCGACGTGTTCGACATTGAAATAAACGAAACCGATCCCGAAAAATTTGTACAAATCGTTACTGCGCTCGAGCCAACATTTGGCGGCATAAACCTCGAGGACATTAAGGCCCCCGAATGTTTCGAGATTGAAAGACGGCTAAGAGAGAATCTGAAGATACCGGTGATGCACGACGACCAGCATGGTACGGCGATCATCAGCGGAGCCGCACTGCTTAATGCGCTGGAGCTTCAGCGCAAGAAAATTGACAAGGTCAGGTTTGTTGTAAATGGAGCTGGCGCTGCCGCCATGGCTTGTGTAAAACTTTACGTTGCTCTGGGTGCACGGCATGAGAACTTTATCATGTTCGATAAGGATGGGGTGTTACGTCATGGCCGTCCTGATCTTGACGAAGACAAGATCAAGTTCGCCATTCAGAGCGATGAAGAGTGGAACCTGGAAAAGGCGATGAAAGATGCGGATGTGTTCCTTGGGTTGAGTGTTGGAAACGTGGTTACCGCAGACATGATTAAAAGCATGGCCCGCAACCCGATTGCATTTGCGATGGCCAACCCCGATCCCGAGATCAGCTACGATACGGCAAAAAATGCCCGTAAAGACATTATTATGGCTACGGGCAGAACGGATTTCCCAAACCAGGTAAACAACGTGCTTGGGTTCCCCTACATTTTCCGGGGTGCACTTGATGTTCGGGCAACGCAGATTAACGAGGCGATGAAGCTTGCTGCCGTACGCGCGCTGGCCATGCTTGCAAAAACGTCTGTACCCGATATTGTTAACCTGGCCTACAACCAAAAGCATATGACTTTTGGGCCCGATTATATCATTCCAAAACCGCTGGATCCAAGGTTACTGTCCACAGTTGCGCCTGCGGTCGCCAAAGCTGCAATGGAAAGCGGGGTTGCCCAGCAACCGATCCACAACTGGGAAGGCTACATTCTAGAACTGAACAAAAGGCTTGGCCTCGACAACCAGATTGTGCGCATCATGGGTAGCAAGGCCCGAGGAAACCCGAAAAGGGTGGTGTTTGCGGATGCAGACAACCTGAAGATTTTGAAAGCAGCGCAAATTGTGTACGATGAAGGGATCGCTTACCCGATATTACTGGGCGACGAAAAGAAGATTCTTGAGCTCGCCGCAGCAAACAAAATTGACCTGACCGATTTTCCTATAATCGATCCGATCAGCGAGGAAACCGAGGAAAAAAGAAATGCCTACGCAGAAATCTTCTTCAAAAAACGCGGTCGCAGGGGCTTTAATTTTTACGAGAGCAAAAAGATTATGCGCGACCGGAACTATTTTGGTTGCATGATGGTGGAGAACGGCGATGCGGATGCGATGATCTCGGGATTACAAAAAAACTATCCTGATACAATCCGGCCAGCGGTTCAAATTATCGGTACAGAGGACGGGGTAAAGAAGATCGCGGGCATGTACCTTTTGCTTACGAAGAAAGGGCCGCTTTTCCTTGCCGACACAACGGTAAACTTTAACCCAACTTCGCAGGAGCTTGCGGATATTACGCTGATGGTGGCCAAGGAAGTTCGCCAGTTTAACCTGGTACCAAGAATTGCCATGTTGAGCTACTCCAATTTTGGAAGCAGCAATTCGCCGGAGGCAAAACTGGTGGCAGAGGCACGGGTACTGATCAAGCAAAAAGACCCGGGGCTAATCGTTGACGGCGAAATGCAGGCAAGCACTGCTTTTCATAAGGAGATATTACGCGACAACTACCCTTTTAGCGAACTGGTTGATGAAGATGTAAATACGCTCATCTTCCCTAACCTCGCAGCAGGAAACATTGCTTACAACCTGCTGAAAGAGGTGGGTGGAGCAGATGCCATTGGCCCGATTTTATTAGGTTTAAAAAAACCGGTTCACGTATTACAGCTAGGCAGCAGCGTCAGGAGCATTGTAAACATGACGATGATTGCGGTTGTTGATGCTCAAATGAAGAACAAAGGCGACACCAACCTGGAGGTACAAAAGACGAGCTGGTGGAAAAAGAAGCGGGCAGTTTAGCAGCTATTGTACAGGAAGTTTAACAACGTTGAGGCCGGATTTACGCTCCTGTTCAATGCCCTGCTGTCCGTTACCATGGGTATGTAGCCGACAGGATACCCCGGAACCGTTACCAGTGCAGGGAAGGAACACAATTAAAAAGGAATTACCACATTCATGAAGTTTTTTACCAAGTTTGGCGAATACCTGCTTTTGATGAAAAGGATGTTTTCGCGCCCGGAAAACACCAAGATGTACTGGAAGGAGTTTATGCACCAGTGTGTCGAAATCGGGATCGGTTCCTTGCCTATTGTTGTGATTATTTCATTGTTTCTCGGCGGGGTTACTACCGTTCAAACGGCTTACCAGCTTGTTTCGCCCCTGGTACCTCAATCCACTATCGCCCAAATTGTACGCGATAGTATGATCCTCGAACTCTCTCCAACAGTAGTAAGTATTGTGTTGGCTGGGGTTATAGGAAGTAAGATCGCGAGTGAACTTGGTAATATGCGCATCAGCGAACAAATCGATGCGCTGGAGATCATGGGTATCAACACCAAGGCTTACCTGGTATTACCAAAGGTAATTGGGGCCCTGATTATGGTTCCCGGCCTAATCTGCATTTCGGCGGTACTTGGTATCTGGGGCGGGAGAACGGCAGGTAGTATGTCTGGCATCATCGGCGCCGACATTTTCGATATCGGCTTACGGGAAAACTTTAAAGCTTATAACGTATTTTTTGCGTTGAGTAAGGCCTTTACATTTGCGTTTATCATTAGCAGTGTTCCCGCTTACTATGGTTATTATGTAACCGGAGGGGCGCTTGAAATCGGTCGCTCCAGTACCACGTCGGTAGTGGTAAGTTGTATCCTGATCTTAATTGCCGACTTCGCCCTGGCGTCCCTGCTTCTCTAGTACTACCGCAAAATTGGACGATGCAACAAGATCAACCATGAAAAATCGCGTTCAATGGTGGCTATTACTGCTTGCTCTGCTGATTTCGAACCTGTATATCCTTGTTAACCGCAACAACGGTTACCGGTATTATCCATATAAAACTTACGCACAACTGTACGTCTCCGATTCGACATTACAGATAGCCGCGCTCAATTTTTCCAATCAAACCCTCGATATTGTCTTGTCGCACTTTCCGGGTGCCGCTCAGTGGAGTTTGTTTATCGACAATACTTTTACAAAAACGATCAACACCAGCAATAAAGTAATAACCATCCCCATTCTTGTTAGAGCACACCGGTACGAGTTGCGGCCCGTTGATAGCAATGCTGCAAACCGTATCAAACTGGTGGTGGACCACTCACCAACGGCAAAGGGCTTCGACAACGAATTTATTTACGCAAATATTCCCGGCCCGGGTACTGAAACACTGCCGTTAAGCCGATGGCAAACGCCCATCAGTTCTTTTACCGCTGCGGAACTCAGATCTGCTACTGAACTCATCAATGGACCAATTGGTATTCTGGCAACGGATAATGACCTGACCAAAACTTTGAAGATTGGCAGACACCTGCGAAAACTACGGGTCAGCAATAACGGTGTAGACGTAACCAGTTTGAACCTTTCGCCCCTGAAACAGCTCGAGCTCTCTGTAAAGCAGGATGTAAATATCAATTGCGGCAATTATACGGCAATGTTTCACTTTCTCGGCACCATTGCCGGACTAACAACACGGGCGGTCACTTTTGCCGGACCCCAGGGCAACTGGCACTATGGAAACCATTATTATAACGAGGTGTACCTGCATAAACAACAGCAGTGGTCGTTAATCGACAACCTGAATAACGTTTTTCTACCACACGATACAACCAGGTTCTATAATGCGGTTGATGTAAAGAAGATGGCAAGCGTAAATGGCTTTGAAAATAAATTTTGCTACGACCTCAACAGCGACACTCCCCGGTTGGTTCCTTACAAGGCAAACGGCTATTTCCACGAGTACTATAATCTTTCCGATGCGGACATATCGTTTCCAACAAAGGGAGTGCAGCCCAAGTCGGGGCTGACGCTTCTGTTTGAATTTTACTTTCCGTCGGCGGACTTTGCTTATTACTCGGATAAAAAAGCAAATAACCTTTTTAAATTAGCTGCTAAATACATTTTCCTTTTAGGTTTGATTATTGCCGTGTTTTTATACCTCAACAGGGAACGGCTACAACGACAAGAAAAAAATTAAATTACGTTCGCAATGATAGAGACCCAACACATAAAAAAAAGCTTTGGCGATAAAACCATCTTGCACGATGTAAACCTGGTTATGGAAACCGGCAAGTGCAACCTGATCATTGGTTCGAGCGGAAGTGGGAAAACCGTGTTAATGAAACTGCTGGTAGGCTTGTTTGTTCCCGACCAGGGTTCGATCCTGTACGATGGCGAGAACATGACCAATATGCCTGAGGACCAAAAGAAAGAACTGCGGCAAAAGATAGGTATGCTCTTCCAGGGTTCAGCCTTGTTCGACAGCATGACCGTAGAACAAAATGTAAAGTTTCCCCTCGACATGTTTACGAACCTGCGGCCAAAAGAAAAGATGAAAAAGGTGAACGAGGTACTTGATCGGGTTAACCTTAAAGAAGCCAATAAAAAGTTCCCTGCTGAGATTAGTGGTGGGATGAAAAAAAGGGTGGGTATTGCGCGTTCAATTGTCTTGAACCCTAAATACCTGTTTTGCGATGAGCCCAATTCAGGGCTTGATCCGCAAACATCATTGGTAATTGATAAACTGATTAAAGAACTTACCACAGAGTTTAACATTACCACGGTTATCAACACTCACGACATGAATAGCGTAATGGAAATCGGGGATCATATTATTTATATGTTCCAGGGACATAAACAATGGGAAGGATCAAAAGAAGAAATTATTTACAGTAAAGATGAAAAATTAAATGAATTCATTTTCGCTTCTGACTTCCTGCAGGACGCAAAAGAAATGCGGGTGATACAAGGCGAAAACAAGGAGCCTTCAACTCCGTAAGGATTATTGTTATATACCACTAAATCGGTTATTTAATTACCAGAGGCTGCTTCTTAAGCGGCCTTTTTATTTTGTTTATTATTTGGCAAAACCTTTACTCCTATAAATAAATCAAATTAGTAAGCATTACTCATCATTAATACAAGTTCCATCTGCACGAATAATTACCAACGTGAACCTGGTGAATTCTTTTGGTCGCCAGCCAGGATTCATTGGTCAACATCGTTGTGTCACTCACTTGTACATTTTGTAACGCTATTCACCGGTTTAATTCAGGTTTCATGCAAGTGATACTGATGAATTAAAAAATGGAGGTGAACGAACGAGACCACTAAGAAGCCGTTAATTAATCTGTGCATGACTGATGAGATAATATCATGCGTTAAAGTTCACGAATGGTGTTGCAAAAACAATAATAAAAAATTCATGCACATACTTAGCGGTAACCACCCGGGTAATTACATGAAAGAAAAATATTTATGTTGGGTACAGGCAGCACGAAAAATTCAACAGGCATCTGTAAGCAGACAAGCTAAAACAAATCTGCATGAAACGCGCTTACACTCCGCTCCTCTTATCCTTCTTAATGATGTTTGCTGTTTTACCCGCAATGGCGAACCGGGTGATCGTAAAGGGCCAGGTGAAATATTCCAATGGCAATCCCGCACCAAATCGCAGGGTAATGATTATGACCGATACGTTGGTTGGTGGCACAACCTGCCTGCAGTTTCACCAGCGATATACGGACAGCAGTGGATTTTACAGGGATACCATTGAATGCTTAAATACCATTACGAGGTTACGCATAACAACCGAAAACTGCAATGGCACCATGCTCGTTCAGGAACCCGCCGTACCACAATCGAACGTGGTGGAAAGTAACTTTACCATTTGCCTACCTGCGCCTACCAGTTGTACTGCACACTTTATTTCCGATAGGGTACCGAATACACTTACCATTAACTTTTTTAGCAGCGGCTCAACAGGAACTTCTCCATCAGACTCAATCACCAGGCGCCGCTGGAGCTTTGGCACCGGCGATACCCTCGGCGGCAACAGGATCAACACCGCTTACACTTACCGTCACCGTGGCCACTACCAGGTTTGCCTTACCATTTGGACAGCAGCAGGGTGTGAAAAACAAATCTGCAAAACCGTAAGCCTGGTTGATAGCACACCGCCAGTAACGCAATGCCGTGCAAAGTTCAGCTACGCTACTCCGGTTGCCGTGTCAAATGGTTTCAACACCAGGTTTAACAGTGATAGTTCTGAAACTGCTATTGCTGATACGATCAGGGAACGGGTGTGGACCTTTGGTGATGGCAGTTCGCTCTCAGGTAATAACCCCGGTCCTTCTCATGTATATGCACGCGATGGGGTTTATACGGTATGTTTAACCATCAAAACAAACAGGGGTTGCCAGTCGCAGCAATGCCAACAAGTAGTTGTAACGGGAAATGCTAATCAATGTGCTGCTCGTTTTACATTTGAAAAGATTGCCACTAAGAGAATACGGTTTAACAGCAGCCTAAGTTACTCAGCAGGGCTCGATAGTATTGTTGAACGTAAATGGAACTTTGGCGATGGAAGTGCAGCACTCAGCGGCAATATAATGCAACCGGTAAAGGAGTACATGGTTAACGGTTCATACAATGCTTGCTTAAGCATCAAAACCAAATCAGGGTGTATCAGTACAACTTGTAACCTAGTTCGAATCGGCGACTCTACAACCAGCCCTACTAATGAGCAGCTACAGATTGTGTCAGTAGGTCCGAACCCCGCTGTTAGCCAACTTTCAACAGTGGTATGGAGCATGAGTCCTATCAATGCCGAATTTTCCGTTCACGACATCTATGGGGTAAAGAAGTGGAGCATTATCAAACCGCTGCAAAAAGGTAATAATACAACCATTGTTCCGACAAGCGCATTACTCAGTGGTCCCTATTTTTTCCGGGTAACTACCATGTATGGTGTCAGGAGTAAATCCTTTTACAAATTGTAGTCTACAATTAAATGAAAAGTCCGGGGCAGATTACCCCGGACTTTTTATTGTATATGCGAAATGCTATACTGCTTGTTCAAGTTCAATGGCCAGGTATTTACCGGTATGGCTACCTTTTACGTTTACCAGGGCTTCGGGTGTACCCTGGAACAAGATCATTCCACCCCCGGCACCACCTTCGGGGCCCAGATCAATGATGTGATCTGCAACTTTTACCACATCAAGGTTGTGTTCGATAACAAGCACCGTATTACCCCGGTCAACGAGTTTATTCAAAACGTCCAGCAGGTGCTGAATATCCTGGAAGTGCAGGCCGGTAGTGGGTTCGTCAAGTATATAAAAAGTTTTTCCCGTATCTTTTTTGCCAAGCTCAGTGGCCAACTTAACCCTTTGCGCTTCACCCCCGCTTAGCGTAACTGCCGACTGACCAAGGGTGATGTATCCCAGGCCAACATCCTGCAGCACCTTTATCCGACGGTAAAGAAAATGTACGTTCTGGAAAAACTCGACCGCTTCATCCACCGTCATATCCAGTACGTCGCTGATCGACTTTCCTTTATAGCGTATCTCAAGAGTTTCCCGGTTATACCTTCTGCCATTACATTTCTCGCAGGGCACATATACATCCGGTAAAAAGTTCATTTCAATTACCCGCATACCACCACCTTCACAAACATCGCATCTGCCGCCTTTTACATTAAACGAAAAACGACCCGCTGCATAACCCCTGATCTTTGCTTCAGGCATAGCGGCAAACAAGGACCTGATTTCGGTGAAAAATCCGCAATAGGTAGCGGGGTTGCTCCGTGGTGTTCGCCCGATAGGGCTCTGGTCTATTTCAATCACCTTGTCGATGTGCTCAAGTCCTTTTATGGCCTTGTATTCCATCGGGGTTGCCTTACTATCAAATGCATGCTTTGATAAAATGGGGTACAATGTTTCGTTGATGAGGGTGCTCTTGCCACTGCCACTAACACCTGTAACACAAATAAACTGACCCAGCGGAATTTTAACGCTTACGTCTTTCAGGTTGTTTCCCTTTGCGCCTTTCAACTCGAGACTTTTTCCATTGCCGGCTCTGCGTTCTTTTGGTACGGCAATGGTTTTAGCACCGCTGAGGTATTGCGAAGTTTCCGAACCTGATGCAAGTACCGTTCGGGGATCGCCCTGGGCAACGATCTGTCCACCATGTTTACCCGCTTTAGGACCAACATCAATCAGGTGATCTGATGCAAGCATAATGTCTTTATCGTGCTCTACTACCAGCACGCTGTTCCCAATATCCCGAAGATTTTTCAGGGCAACAATCAGTTGCTGGTTATCGCGTTGGTGCAGGCCAATGCTAGGCTCATCTAATATGTAGGTAATTCCCTGAAGTTGCGAGCCGATTTGGGTTGCAAGGCGTATGCGCTGGCTTTCACCACCACTCAACGTTTTGGAGGAGCGATTTAGGGTTAGATAATTCAATCCAACGTCGAGCAAAAAACTCAGTCGTTCCCTGATTTCCTTCAAAATGTCTTTGGCAATAGCATTTTGTTTCTTCGACAACTGGACCTCTATTTCGCTGAACCATTCCACCAGCTTATCGAGATCGGTATTACTGAGCTCGGCAATATTCTTTTCGTTTACCTTGAACCATAAACTTTCCTTTTTCAATCTTGCACCTTCGCAGGCCGGGCACGGCTTCAGGCTCATAAATTGTTCAACCCAATCGCGCAACGACTCACTTCCACTTCCGGCGAACCACCTTTTCAACATGTTTATGATGCCTTCGTATTCGGTTGCATAAACGTTACCCGGCACAGCCTGGAAGTCGCTCGACACATCCATATCCGTTGCTCCCTCTTCCTGTCCGTAAAGGATAACATTCATCGCCTTTTCCGACAATTCTTTAATGGGCTTATCAACGCTAAACTTGTGCTTCTTGGCAAGCTGAACGACCTGCCTGTAGATGTAAGCCTCTCTTTCTTCACCTAAGGGCGCAATGGCGCCATCTTTTATGCTTTTGCTCCAATCCGGAATAACCGCTTCCATGTTTACCTGGTAAACACTCCCAAGGCCCTTACAACCCGGACAGGCACCATAAGGTGAATTAAACGAAAACGCGTTGGGCGAAGGTTCTTCATAGCTGAGGCCAGTGTCGGTACACATCAGTTGTTTACTGTATTGTACCAGCAAATCGTCCGTGTTCAGCGCGGCCGATTTGCCCTTCGGCAGTTTCTCGCCGGCCGGTGCTCCCGGTGGCGCAACAAGCAAGAACATCAACTCTTTACCTACCTGCAAGGTTTTTTGCACGCTTTGGCTCAAACGAACCTTCATATCATCAGTCACCTGCAGGCGGTCAATTACCAGCTCGATGTCGTGGATCTTATAGCGGTCCACCTGCATTTTTTCTTTTAGGTCGAGGACTTCGCCGTCTACCCTGACTTTCAAAAATCCTTTCTTTCGAACGTCTTCAAACAGTTCGCGGTAATGTCCCTTTCGTCCACGCACCAGAGGTGCAAGCAGTGATATTTTGTGTTCCTTAAATTTGGTAAAAATATTTTCAACAATCTCCTCTTCGCTCCACTTCACCATCTTTTTGCCGGTATTGTAGCTGTAGGCTTCGCCGATGCGTGCATAAAGCAGGCGCAGGAAATCGTACACTTCGGTGATGGTACCAACCGTTGACCTTGGGTTTTTATTGGTTGTTTTTTGTTCAATGGAGATCACCGGGCTGAGGCCGGTAATTTTATCAACGTCGGGGCGTTCCATATCGCCCATAAATTGCCGGGCATAGGCACTAAAGCTCTCCATATAACGTCGCTGTCCCTCGCTGTAAATGGTATCAAATGCCAGCGAGGATTTGCCGCTGCCACTCACCCCCGTAATAACGACAAACTTGTTTTTGGGAATGCTGATGTCTACATTTTTAAGGTTGTGTACCCGTGCACCGAAAACCTCGATAGACTCCCCCGCTTCCGGCTCGGTTGTAACAGGAACCGGGGTGTTATTTTTTGCCTTAGCCATAGATTATTTGAAAAGTTTCCAAAGGTAACCAAATGCAACAGGCTGAGTTGAGGGGCCTGGGAATTTATGATTTCGGATTGCGAATTGGCGGATTGCGAATTGCGGATTGGCGGATTGCGGATTGGCGGATTGCGGATGGGCGAATGCACTTCATTAGCAGGAGCCTCCTTTTTCATTTTACATTTTTCATTTTACATTTCTTCAACCGCAGAGAACGGGAGAGGCGGAGATTGACGCAGAGGAGTGGATTAGCGGATTACGGATTGGCGGATTGCGGATGGGCGGATGCACTTCTTTAGCAGGAGCCCTTTTTTCATTTTACATTTTTCATTTTGCCTTCTTCCCACGCACTAGCCCCCTTTTTCATTTTACATTTTTCATTTTACATTCCCCAACCGCGGAGAACGGGAGAAGCAGAGATTGACGCAGAGGAGTGGATTAGCGGATTACGGATTGGGTGAACAGAGTTGATCAGTTGATAGGTTGATCGGTTGAAACAGACGGTTAGGAACACCAACCTGATCTGGGGCAACAAATGGCAAACTGAGCAGGACCCGCTCTTTTGCATTTTACATTTCTAATTTTTAATTTGTCCGAACCAGGCACAACGTTGATTTTTGAATTTTGACTTTTGACTTTTTACTTTTGACTTTTGACTTCCCCCTCTCAACGAGCCAGGCATTTAAAATTTTGCCGATTCAATTTTTGAACCCTACTTTTGCACCAGTTCTTTATCGCACACTTATTCAGAAAGGCGGAGGGTCATGGCCCTGTGAAGCCTTGGCAACCCTTAAGATGTACTCCATTTTAAGAAGGTGCCAACTCCATCCCGAGTAAAAGGGAAAAATAAGTCAGAGTAAAAGTTTTAATCTATCGAACCCCTGTTCGTGAAAATATAAGCTCATCTGACTAATCGGGTGAGCTTTTTTTGTGCCCACCGGTACCGATTTTTGGTCTATGACCCGGGAGAACCGGAGTTGATAAGTGTAGCCTGTTTAACAAAATGTTCACCTTCCTGTTATACTGCAGGAACTTAACTGTCAAAAGAAAACATGAACAATGCAACAACAACAAAGTCTTTCACAGCCACCTCCAACTGGCTAAGTTTCCTGTATACTGATTACGCTTCCGTTCCCCAGTTCAATGCAATGTGCATTTGGCGGCAACCCTGCTGTTAATGGTTCACGGGCAAAGGCTCAGCGCTAAACCCCTTTGTACCCGCATCTTAGCTTAGGCATACAGAAGTGCCATTGTGTACATGCTCACACCAACAGTTTATCTAACTTTTCTCTAACGATCTAAATCAACCAACATGAGTACCCAACGTTTCGAAACCCTTCAACTACATGCCGGCCAGGACATTGATCCAACTACCGGCGCCCGCGCAGTACCGATCTACCAAACCACCTCTTATGGATTTAAAAATGCAGAGCACGCTGCAAACCTGTTTGGTTTACGGGAATTCGGAAATATCTATACCCGGATCATGAACCCTACCAACGATGTTTTTGAGAAAAGGATCGCGGCGCTCGAAGGCGGGGTGGCTGCCCTTGCAACCGGGTCCGGACAAGCTGCCCAGTTTCTTGCACTGAACAACATATTACAGGCTGGCGACAATTTCATCAGCACCTCGTTTTTATATGGGGGTACCTATAACCAGTTTAAAGTAGCATTCAAGCGGCTCGGTGTGGACGTACGGTTTGCAAATGGTGACGATGTAGAAAGCTTTGTGCCATTGATCGATAAGAATACAAAGGCGATATATCTTGAAACGATCGGTAACCCTCAATTGAATATCCCAGACTTTGAGAAGTTTGCCGAACTGGCTAAAACATACGATCTCCCTTTGATTGTCGACAATACTTTTGGTGCAGGCGGCTACCTGTTTCGCCCGCTTGAGCATGGCGCAAACATCGTAGTTGAAAGCGCTACCAAGTGGATCGGCGGACATGGGACAGCAATTGGTGGTGTAATTATCGATGGTGGTAATTACAACTGGGCCAACGGCAAGTTTCCCCAGTTTACAGAACCTTCTGAAGGATATCATGGACTTAAGTTCTGGGAGATTTTTGGTGAAGGCAATCCATTGGGATTACCAAATATTGCTTTTATCATCCGGGCACGGGTGGAAGGACTCCGCGACTTTGGATCAAGCCAGAGCCCGTTTAATGCATTTTTATTGCTGCAGGGAATCGAAACCCTATCGTTACGCGTTCAAAGGCATTGTGAAAACGCGCTTGCACTCGCGCAGTGGCTCGAAGAACATCCACAGGTTGATTTCGTACTTTATCCCGGACTGGAAAGCAGCAAGTACAATAAGCTAGCAAAGAAGTACCTGAAAAATGGCTTTGGCGGGGTACTGAATTTCGGTGTAAAGGGCGATAAAGCCAATGCAAGCAAGTTTATCGACTCGCTTAAACTTGCCAGTCATCTTGCCAATGTGGGCGACGCTAAAACCCTGGCCATCCATCCTGCTTCAACAACACACGAACAGCTTAGTGCAGAGGAACAAGTAGCTGCAGGTGTGGCTGCAAACCTGGTGCGCATAAGCGTAGGGATCGAGCATATAGAAGACATAAAAGCAGACTTCGAGCAGGCGTTTCAAAAAGTATTTTCAGGAGAACTGGTAGGTTAATTTTAGAGATGGCAAAGCGATAAACGATATCGCTTTGCTAAATAACGCCGGGCCTGGTAGGTACAGGAACTTAAGCAGGAGCGGTAGTATGATTATCAAAGCCGTGGCTAACAAGTTTTGAAAGAAGGGCAGATGCCTTGTACAATACCTGCTGCCTGAAAAGATACCGTACAAGGGAGTGACACAACAGAAGCTAAATCAAGGAATGAATGTCTGAAACCAAAAAAATATTTCAATACGACGCTTCATTTGAATTGGAGTCGGGCAAGGTGCTTCCCCGTTTACACCTTGCTTATACAACACATGGCAGCCTAAACGCCGAACGCAACAACACGGTGTGGGTATTTCACGCACTTACCGCCAATAGCGAACCGCTTGAATGGTGGCATGGACTCGTGGGTGAGGGAAACATTTTTGACCCTTCGAAATATTTTATTGTTTGTGTGAACATGCCCGGCAGTTGTTATGGCAGCATTTCGCCACTTGACATTAACGAAGCAACAGGCAAACCTTTTTACCGCGACTTTCCATGGTTCACGACACGCGATATGATTCGCGCTTACCAGCACCTGAAGGAACACCTTGGCATTGAAAAGATATATGTTGGCCTTGGCGGATCCATGGGTGGACAGCAATTGCTGGAGTGGGCAGTTGAAGAGCCATCTGCGTTTGAACACATTATACCTATTGCAACCAATGCACGACATTCTCCCTGGGGAATTGCGTTTAACGCTTCTCAACGCTGGTGCATTGAAAGCGACCCTACCTGGAAGGACGAAGACCCAGCCTCGGGAATCGAGGGGATGAAAATTGCGAGGTCGATGGCCTTGCTTTCTTACCGCAATTACCACACTTATGACCATGCACAGCAAAGCCATACTTCTGATACCGGGCACCTGCCTGTAGACCAACAACTGTTCAGGTCGGAAAGCTACCAGCGGTACCAGGGTGAAAAACTTGCAAAGCGTTTCAATGCTTACAGCTATTACTTCCTGAGCAAAGCAATGGATGCGCACAATATTGCACGTGGGCGTGCCGATGCGGAAGAGGTGCTGCAAAGTATTACTGCGCGCACCCTTGTGATCAGTGTTGAATCGGATATCCTGTTTCCGGTACAGGAACAGCAGTTCATTGCTGAACACATACCCGGCGCAGAGTGGGCGGTAATCAGCTCGCAGTATGGGCACGATGGATTCCTGCTGGAGTTTGAAAAGATTGCCGCGGAGATCGAAGCCTTCCTGACCCCACCCATGGAACCGCCGGCTTATGCACAATATCTTTTTTTAAGCAGTCGCGATAAAAAAGGGAGCCCGAAACCTTAGCCGGGATGTGGCGAACAATGGGAATTATTTATCTAAATGGATGATTGAAATGGAAAAACATAAAGAACTTATTATTGGCTTATTTGGATTTGGTGTTGTAGGTGAAGGTTTATACAAAGTGCTGCAGCAGGTGCCTTCATTTAACGCGACCATAAAAAAGATTGCCATAAAAAATCCCGGCAAGAAAAGAAATGCACCGGCCGAATTATTTACCACGGAGAAAGACGAACTGTTACTAGATAAATCCATCAACGTTATTGTTGAGGTTATTGATGATGCCGATGCAGCATTCGATATTGTAACAACTGCCCTTAACAATGGCAAGGCTGTAGTAAGTGCCAGTAAGAAAATGATTGCGGAACACCTGCCTGCGCTGTTGAAGCTTCAACAACAGACAGGGGTGCCTTTTTTGTACGAGTCAGCAGCTTGTGCTAGTATTCCTGTAATCAGGAACCTGGAAGAGTATTACGACAATGACCTGTTGCATTCCATTAAAGCGATTGTAAACGGATCAACAAATTTTATTCTCACCAGGATGTTTGAAGAAAAGCTGGATTTCAACAAAGCCCTCCTGCTTGCGCAGCAGCTTGGTTTTGCGGAGAGTAACCCGGCGCTTGATGTGGAAGGTTATGATGCCTTAAACAAATGGATCATTCTGTTGGCGCATGCTTATGGAACAGTGGAAGCGCCGGAAAACCTGTTGTTTACCGGGATACAAAATATTGAATTGAGTGATGCGGTGGTTGCAAGAGAAAAAAACCTCGACATTAAACTCGTTGCCCAGGCAAAAAAGCTGAGTAACGGCAAAGTAGCCGCATTTGTGTTACCACAATTTGTACGCGCCGATGATCACCTTGCTTTTGTAAAAAATGAGTTTAACGGTGTGGTAATTGAAAGTGGATTTGCGGACAAGCAATTTTTTTATGGCAAAGGAGCCGGAAGCTTGCCGACAGGTTCGGCAGTACTGAGCGATATTTCCGCCCTTCGGTACGACTACAAATACGAGTACAAAAAACTGTATCATCACACCCCGGCTAAGCTTACGAATGATTTTTACCTTAAGATATATGTAAGCTTTGATAAAATCAGCGATATAGAAAAAGACGCTTTTGAATGGGTTGAGGAATGGCACATTGATCACGGAAGGAATTATTTGACCGGGGTAATACATGCTGAGAAATTACTGAAGAAAAACTGGTGGAAACAGCCTGGTATCTCATTAATCCTTACTGCTGAACCGTTTATTGATAATGTAGAAATAAAAAAATTGAAAAAACGCAGTCTTGAACTTGCGGGTATCCTTCCTCATTAACGGAGCCTACGCAAACCGGTTTGCGCTGCAACCCTAACTTTTCATTACAATTAAATTCGGCTGTTCCAAATGGAGCAGCCTTTTTGTTTAATGGGAATTTAACGATTAGCATTTTTGCGGTACCGCGGCGCATTTTTTGGAAGCTTAACTTTGCCACCGATCGTACGCCCAACCTTCTGCTTACTTACATAAGCCGATTTGAACCGGTTCATACGGATGCAGACAATTACTGCCATATTTCGGCGGGCATTTTTCCAAAATAAAAACAGATTACAAAACCCATTTAAATGTTAACAACAGCTTTTACCAGGTGTGCCATATTGCTTATTGTTCTGGTTTGTACTACGCCGCCGGTTCATTCGCAAACCATTGTTGTGAGGGACCCTGCTATCGACAAGATGGTTAAGGAAGTGTCGGCCGACTCGATGCGTGCTTATGTGCGCAAGCTGGTAACATTCGGAACCCGTAATACACTGAGTACCGGAAAGGTACCCGGCAAAGGTATCGGCAGCTCGCGGGACTGGGTGCTTTCGAAGTTTAATGAATTTGCAAGAAACTCCGGAGGGAGACTGACTGCCATCATTGATACCACTACCCTGGCTGCTGATGGACGGCGGGTTGACACACCAATACTGTTAGGGAATGTTATGGCAACGCTCAAAGGAACGGATCCGAAGGACAACCGGATATTTTTGATTAGCGGGCACCTCGACAGCCGGGCAACAGATGTTATGAACAGAACGATTGATGCTCCCGGCGCTAATGATGATGGCAGTGGGGTGGCAGCTGTGATAGAATGCGCAAGGATCATGAGCCGGTATTCTTTTCCTGCAACGATCATCTTTGTAGCGGTAAGCGGTGAAGAACAAAGCCTGTTGGGTAGCGGATACCTTGCAAAAAAAGCAAAGGCCGCAAACTGGAATATCGATGCGATGCTGAACAACGACATCATGGGTAGCAATAACAGCAGCGAAACCAATATAATCGACAATACCAGGTTGCGCGTATTTAGTGAGGGGCTACCCTTATTTGAACTTGATAAAAATGCTGCAAACATTCGAACCTACGGGCTTGAAAACGATGGCAGATCGAGGCAGCTGGCGCGGTATGTTAAGGAAACCGGTGAGCGATATGTAGACAACCTTGAGATTGTGATGGTGTACCGTAATGACCGCTTTTTAAGAGGTGGGGATCATACACCGTTTGTACAAAATGGTTTTACTGCAGTGCGGATAACAGAAATGAATGAAAATTATGAACATCAACACCAGGACGTAAGAACCGAAAAAGGTGTTCGATATGGTGATCTGGAAGAATTTATGGACTTCGAATACCTGCGAAAAAATACAGGCGTGAACCTGGCAAGTCTTGCCAACCTGGCGAAATCTCCGACGGCTCCGCAGGAGGTTAAGGTTGACGTGAAAAACCTGACAAACTCAACTTATTTATACTGGAAAGCACCGGCAACTGGTAAGGTAAAGGGTTATTATGTTTTGTTGAGGGAAACGACCAGCCCGGTATGGCAAAAAAAGTTTTTTACAAGTAATACTGAGTTACGTATTCCTTACTCTAAAGACAATTACTTCTTTGCTGTTCAATCTGTATCAACCGACGAAAATGAAGGCTTACCGGTTGTGCCCGCAGTAGGGCGATAGTAACGGGTCGGATGTGTTCTTATAGTGATTTCCGTTACCGACACATCGTGCATTAACTAAACTTCTCTTTAAACATTATGGCAACACCATTGCTGCTGTGTTTACTTCTTACAACAAGTTTATCGTTCAATAAAAAAACTAACGAGGAAGTGAGCCTGGCAAAACAAGACTACCTGGACGTATCTTATGGTACCCACCGGGCCCAGAAAGTAGATGTATTTTTACCTGCAGGTCGAACGCGCACTGCAACAAAAGTGATCGTGTTTATACATGGAGGAAGCTGGAGCGGTGGAGATAAATCGGAATTTAATGCCGGGATAAAGGCTATTCGTGATCACCTTCCCGACTTTGCGATTTTTAATATCAATTATCGTCTTGCAGCCGCACCAAACAACATCTACCCGACACAAATTAACGATGTGCAAAGTGCGCTTGACTTTATAAAGCGTAAATCCGATGAGTACCAGGTAAACACTTCGAAAATAGTGCTGATAGGTGCAAGTGCGGGAGCTCACCTGGCTTTGCTGCAGGCTTATAAGTTTAATGACGGAAACATAAAGGCGGTAGTTAACCTGTTTGGTCCCACTGACCTAACGGATCTTTACTTCAACCATCCTTTTCCCACAGGCTCGCAACCGGTGCTCCGCAATTTTCTAGGCACCACTCCGACCAACAACTCCGCGAGGTATAAAGAAACATCACCGATTAATTACGTGACCCCACAATCTGTGCCTACAAGGATATTTCATGGTGAGGCAGACCCGGTGGTTCCGGTTGCACAATCCATAAACCTAAAGAAAAAATTAGAAGCCGCTAAAGTGAAGGTTGAAATGACCATTTATCCCGGTGCAGGTCATGGGTGGTTCGACGCTAATATTGCTGATACCTATGCAAGCACCGTGAAGTTCATCAGGCAAAATGTGCAATAATGAAAGAAGCCGAATTTAGTTATGCCTGTTTCGACCGGTTGGAGAATAAAGTGCTGTATGCTATCTTGCGTTTACGCAGCGAGGTGTTTGTTGTGGAACAGAACTGCGTTTTTTTGGACATCGACGATAAAGATCAGCAGAGTCACCACCTAACAGGTTGGGTTAACGAAAAACTTGCCGCATACGCCAGGATTGTTCCTGCGGGTGTTGCATACGATTACAATTCTATCGGGCGCGTAGTTACCTCCCCATCATTCAGGGGAACAGGGTTAGGAAGGGAGCTTCTGGAGAAATCAATCCAATATTGCTATGCACTACACGGGGTTAGCCCGATAAAAATCGGGGGTCAGCTATACCTCCAACAATTCTATGAATCATTCGGGTTTAAACAGACAAGCGAAGTGTACCTGGAAGATGGTATAGCACATATTGAAATGATGTTATATCCTTAAAATACCGTGAATCAATATGAGTTTGGTATAATTCCTGCTGTATAGGTTCGCGCAATCACGTGAACACCTGGATTTCAGTTCAGCGTATGTTTGTTATTTCCCCGATTGCCAACAAGCCAATCTATTCAATATTCATGTTAACCGGCGATATCCGCTTGCCATTGCATGTTCCTCATTTCGGGTAATAAGTACCCGGAGAGGCAACCTTTGCACCATGGATGCCGACTAAACATTGAATATTAATACGACTGATGAAACAAATTACATCGCTGTTCACCCTTGGTTTGATGTTGCTCGCAGGTTGCGATAAATCGCCTTCGGTAGCCCCCGTGAAAGACAAAGCCTATGAACTTGTTTGGGCTGATGAATTCGATTATTCCGGCTTACCAAAAAGCACCAACTGGGACTATGAAACAGGAAAGGTTCGCAATAATGAAGAGCAATTCTATAAGGCCGCAAGCCTCGAAAATAGCCGGGTAGAAAACGGCCTGTTGCACATTACTGCGACCTACGACAAAAACCGCGAAGAAGCCATCAGGTCGGCAAGTGTAATTACCAAAGGCAAAGTAGATTTCCTGTACGGGAGAATTGAAGCCCGTGTAAAGATGCCTTCAGGTAAAGGTGCATGGCCGGCAGTATGGACGCTTGGTAAAAACCGCGAAACGGTTGGTTGGCCAGCTTGTGGTGAAATTGATATTGTTGAATGGCTCGGACATATTCCATCTTATGTTTTTGGCAGCCTCCACAAGGGAAATGATCAAAACAAAGACGTTCCGATGATTGGACCATACCAGGTTACTACTGATGTAACTGCAGGCTTTCACAATTATGCCATAGAATGGGAAAATGATGCCATCAGGTTTTTCTTTGACGATGTAAATTATGTGACCTACACGCCCGCACAAATGACTGGAGCTGAATGGCAGCAATTTTCAAGACCGCATTATTTATTGCTTAACCTTGCGATGGGTGGTAAAAGCGGTGGAACTATCGACTACAACAGCTTTCCGCTTGTTTACCAAATTGATTATGTCCGGTACTACAAGCGAACAAAATAGTATTCTAATTGCACGCCTAATTCTACTGGTTGGCTTATCTGCGTGAGTCGCCACGATAGCATCATATGACTTTGACCCGGATGATCGGCCATGATAAGAGCTGGTGAAAAGATCTACAGTTAGCTGAACGGTTAGTCCGTACCCCGATTTATTTACCTCCTGAAAATCACGCCTAATTGCTTTAACGTTAATGGCCAATATGCACTTGTTCAGGTGAAATAACCTGCGATATCTTCTTTTCCCGCCATTTTTCAATTAGTATTTACATTTCGGTTTTTGACCTTATTTTTGCGCTCCCGGCAATTATCGGGATAAAACATTTAAACGACTGCCATGAGCGTATTAGTGAATAAAAACTCTAAAGTTATTGTACAGGGATTTACCGGTACAGAAGGGTCATTTCATGCTTCCCAGATGATAGAATATGGCACCCAGCTGGTAGGCGGGGTTACACCTGGAAAAGGCGGAAGTACGCATCTCGACAAGCCTGTTTTTAATACTGTAGCTGATGCTGTAGCTAAAACAGGTGCTAACGTGAGTATCATATTTGTTCCACCAGCTTTTGCCGCAGACGCTATTATGGAAGCTGCAGATGCGGGAATAGAACTCGTGGTTTGCATTACAGAAGGTATTCCGGTGCAGGATATGGTTAAAGTAAAGAACTACCTCATTGGCAAACAAACCCGGTTAATTGGGCCGAACTGCCCAGGCGTAATCACCGCGGACGAAGCAAAAGTTGGCATTATGCCAGGCTTTATCTTCAAGCCGGGACGTATTGGGATTGTGTCAAAATCAGGTACGCTTACTTATGAAGCGGCGGATCAAACCGTTAAAGCGGGATTGGGTATCAGTACCGCAATCGGTATTGGTGGCGACCCAATCATCGGAACCACAACCAAAGAGGCGGTTGAACTGCTGATGAACGATCCCGAAACAGATGGGATTATAATGATTGGTGAAATTGGTGGTGGCATGGAAGCAGAAGCTGCTAACTGGATAAGAGAAAACGGAAGCAAAAAACCCGTTGTAGGTTTTATCGCTGGTCAAACAGCACCTCCCGGTCGCAGGATGGGTCATGCCGGTGCAATCATTGGTGGCGCTGACGACACAGCCGCTGCAAAAATGAAGATCATGCGTGAGTGCGGCATTCACGTAGTGGACAGTCCCGCAGATATTGGAAAGACAATGGCGCAGGCGATCAAATAAGTTTGCTGCCTTTAAAGAATAACGAAACCCGGCTAATCAGCCGGGTTTTCCTGTAATAATGGTTTTGCTTTGCGAGGGCATGATCAACCGCTACAAAGTTCACGTGTAGCAATCCTGACATCCGATAGCGAATTGTCCCGGCCCAATTGCTTCTATTTTCAACCCGGTGCTTTGCACTTCGCTACGTTCATCTTCAAGCGCCATACCCCATGCAAGATTTACCTGTTTCCCCGAGCACTTTCCTCGGCTATACCGATTGTGATTACCTGATCGTAGGCCAGGGCATCTGTGGAACCCTGCTGAGTTGGAACCTTCAAAAAGCGGGAAAAAAGGTAATTGTTATTGATGAGCCGCAGCCCTTTACTGCTTCGAAAGTAGCAAGTGGGGTAGTTAACCCGGTTACGGGCAGAAGAATAGTACGAACCTGGCGAATAGAGGAACTTCTGCCTTTTGCTTTAGAAACCTATACTACGCTCGGAGATGAACTGGGTACAAGGCTGGTTGAACATTGCAGTATACTTGATTTTTTTCCCGGACTTCAAATGAAGGAATCTTTTGAAAAAAGACTTGCTGAAGAAACAGATTACCTGCACATTCCCGGCAACCAGGAGGCACTAACAACCCTGTTCAACTATCATTTTGGGGTAGGTGAAATTCGTTCATGTTTACTGGTGGACCTTAACGAGCTACTCGCGGGATGGCGAACGATGCTGATGCAAAGAAACAGCCTGCGGGAAGAAGCATTTGAATGGGAGGAGTGCTTAGTTGACAGTAGCCAGGTACAATACAAAGATATACGCGCAAAAGTCGTCATCTGTTGTGAAGGGGTTAGGGGTTTTACGAACCCCTACTTTAAGAATTTACCATATACCCGAATGAAAGGTGAAGCGCTGATTGTTTCTATTCCCGGCCTGCCTGCCGACAACATTTATAAACAGGGAATTAATATTGTTCCATGGGAAGATGGGCTGTTTTGGATTGGCTCAACTTATGAATGGGAGTTTACGGATTTAATGCCCACCTCTGCCTGGCGCTTAAAAGTGGAAGAACAATTGAAATACTGGTTAAAACTCCCGTACACTATCGTTGATCACCTCGCATCAGAAAGACCAGCCAATATGGAACGACGACCTTTTGTCGGGGTTCATCCCAGATATCCAAGTGTTGGAATCCTGAACGGAATGGGCGCTAAAGGTTGTTCTCTGACGCCATTTTTTGCTAAACAGCTGACCGATTTCTTGATAAATGGCACACCGATATACCATGATGCCGACGTTACGCGTTTTGCGAAAGTACTTGCCCGCACGATGAACTAGTAAATTCCCAATGGTTGCGATTCGCATGTAAAAAAATATTTGAAACCGTTATTTTTAGATCATGGCTGCAGAAGAGAATTACGTGATACCCGTTGCATTTAGAAGAATGGAAAATCTTCATATCGTGTTCTGGCTATTTAAAGACATCAGCTGGTGCCTGGTGTGGAAACCCCTGGGGCTGGCGATGATTGTACCAACCCTGGTAATTGCGGTGATCATTGCATACCGAACCCGCCAATTCATGTCGGAAATCTGCCACAACCTTTCCATAGTTTTTTGGATAGCCGCTAATTCCTATTGGATGATCACAGAGTTTTATGAATTCGACGAAAAGATACTCACCGGCAGTATCACTTACCGGGATTTAACTGTTGTGCCATTTGCCCTTGGCATTTTGACGCTGGCATATTATTATCTTCTCTGGAAGCCCAGGCACAAAGAAGAGCCGGTTACGTTATAAGGTGCAATTGTTCTACTCCAGGGCTTCCATCCGGTTTGCTGTTGACGTTCATGTCCCGTCTTCAATTTACGCTGACTGCGCTTGCTTGTTTTCACTAGTTTTGCCGCGAGCAAAAAAACCCACTTGCAAACAAACCAAACATTCCATCAAAAGCATTTTATATGGTTGATGGCCATCCTTTTCTTTATTCTTTTCTTTAAGCTGGGTTCAGCTCCGATATACATTCTGGACGAAGCAAAAAATGCACAGTGTGCCCGTGAAATGCTGCAGCGAAACGATTGGGTTGTGCCTACGTTTAATGGTGAGTTGCGTACAGATAAGCCGGTACTGCATTACTATTTTATGATGACGGCATATAAACTGTTTGGTGTATCAGAATTTGCTGCACGTTTCTTTTCTGCCCTGCTTGGTTGCCTTACTGTACTGCTTACATTTATGTTCAGCAAAAAGTATACAGGTGCGCTTACCGGCTTTTGTGCTGCACTTGTACTTGCCGCATCCACTCAATTCCTATTCGAATTCCGGCTTTCTGTACCCGATCCTTACCTGATATTTTTTATTGCTGCCGGCCTTTTTACGGGCTATGCTTACCTGCAGCAAGGCAAACTCCTGTACCTGTTGTTGGCTGCCGTTGCATTCGGGCTTGCAACACTTGCAAAAGGGCCCGTCGCACTTGCATTACCGGGACTATGCCTGCTGGTATGGGTGATCCTCAGAAAGAATTGGGCCTATGTTTTTTCCTGGAAAATGTTGTTGGCATTGCTCGTTATTGCTGCCATAACAGCCCCCTGGTACCTGGCGGTACACAAGGCAACAAATGGGGCCTGGACACAAGGCTTTTTTATTGAACATAACCTGAACCGTTTTTCGGATCCGCAGGAAGGGCACGGTGGACTGTTTATAGTAACCATACTGTTTGTCCTTATCGGCATGCTGCCGTTTACCTCCTTTTTGGGCGAGGTGACAAAAGCACGAAAGGCGGTTTTCGATGACGACTTCATTAAGTTTGCAGGGATCGTTGTGCTCGCATTTGTGGTATTTTTTTCCATTTCGAGCACAAAACTCCCGAACTACCCGATGCCATGTTATCCATTCGCGGCCATCATAATCGGGCACTACTTAAGCAAGGTGATCAATGGTGATTTGGGCTTAAAAAAATACCCGCTTTTTATTGTTCTGGTGGTATTGTTTGCCGTACCTATCGGCGGCTACTTTGCCATACAAGCTGAAAACGAAGCTTCACGCGTAAGCACAATTGCCTTGTTTCTGCTGGTTGCCCCGCTTGCTATGATCGCGGCTTTACTCCGGTGGAACAACACCACGAATTATCTCCGCATCATTCGTATTGCAGGAGCATATAGCCTGCTTAATATCCTTGCCCTGCACATTGTGTACCCCGTGTTGTACCTGCAGAACCCGGTTGCAAAAACGCTGGCGACGGTAAAAAAGTACAAGGTGGTGTTGTCGTATAAACTCTACAATCCCGGCTTTAATTTCTACCTCGATCAAAACGTGCAAAAATTTTTCGACGTTGAAAGCTTACGTAATGCCATTGCCGCAAACCCAGACGCAGTTGTAATCAGTCGCATGGACAATGAAGCCGATCTGCAAAAGTTGCCGCTCAAAAAGCTTGCTTCTCATCACGACCTTTTTGAATCTCCAACGACCGTTGTATATGCGAGCTACGATAAACCTTAACACCAAGAGATTCTTTGTTGCAACAGGCATTTCGTTGTTGCTGGCGGTGGTGATCCTTTACCTGTCATTCGCAATAGGTAGAAAAGAGTTTTTCCTCCTCCTCAATACCGATCTCGGCTCAGCAGTTGATTTGTTTTTCCAGTACTTCACGTTTATGGGTGATGGGATCCTTTGGGTGCTCTGGCTCATCTGGATCTTTCGTACAAAACGCAAACAGTTGTTGCCCCTCATCTTAGCTTCATTCGCCCTTACCACCATCTTTACGCAGGTCTTCAAGTACTTCATCCTTCCGGACGAACTTCGCCCCTCAAAAGCATTCGACGATCTCTCGCAGGTGCACTTTGTGCAGGGCGTAACCGTACACGCTACCAGCAGTTTTCCATCAGGTCATACGGCAACCGCTTTTACTTTTGTGCTGTTGTTTGCGCTTACCGTAAAACGGGTAGATACACTGGTGCTGGCTTTTATTGTTGCTGTGCTGGTAGGTTACTCCAGGGTTTACCTTGGGCAGCACTTTCCCCTAGATCTCGGCGGTGGAATTATTGTTGCTATTTTTTCTGTTAGCCTGGCGTATGTAGTGCAGAAACGATATGGTGGTGGGTAATTGGGTATTGAGGTATTGGGTATTGAGGGGTTGGGAAGAAAGTTGGTAGATGATTGGTTGATAAGTTGAGCAGTAGTGGGTATAAAAGTATTGGGTATTGAGGGGTTGGGAAGAAAGTTGATTGGTTGATAAGTTGACTTGTTGATAAGTTGATTGGTTGACTGGTTGATAAGTGAATGGTTCTGGGGATGACTAGTTTAGTACAGCGTACCGGGTTCATGTTGTGCAGGAACCCATTTTTGAATTTTGCATTTTTAATTTTTACTTTTTAATTGTTCCTCCTTGTTCTGCCTTTGAACCGAGCGTGGCAACGATGTCGCCCAAAGTATCTCCTGCTGGTACCATAAAAAAAACCACCCGTTTCCAGGTGGCTTATATATGTGTCGTTGGTTATTTTAGAACCAGCTTCGGATCCAGGTTTCGCTGGCTTTCCCACCCATTCTCCTAAACCGTCTTCCAACTTTTTGGCGTTGACGGATGGCTGCATATACCATCATGGGGATAAAGAGAAAAGTTAATGGCGGAATGCCCATCATGCTAACCCAGGTACCGCCGAAATCTTTACGCATGGGTCGTTTCAAACGTTCCGCAATCAGGTACATCGCAGGCACAATAATCAGCGTCATGAAAAATGCGAATGACAGTCCAAAGATGATTGTCCAAGACAGCGGTTTCCAGAACCTGGCACTATCACCTCCGAAGAAGATGTTCGGATTTAACTCGGAGAACATGGTGATGAAGTTGATGTTGAAACCGATAGCCAATGGGATCAATGCAAGGATAGCAGCAAGGGCAGTGAGCATTACCGGGATGATACGTGTTTTACCGGCTTTGATGACAGCTTCACGGGTTTTCATTCCACGGGCCCGCAACTCATCGGCAAACTCAATTACCAGGATACCGTTTTTAACCACGATACCCGCAAGACCGACGATACCGATACCGGTCATTACCACGCTCACTTCCATACCGGTGATGGCGAAACCGAGCAACACACCGATAACGCTAAAGAGAATTTCCGTTAGGATGATCACTGGCTTGCTTACAGAATTAAACTGCAGTACCAGGATAAAGAGGATGAGTGCAAGTGCGATCAATAGGGCTTTGAACAGGAAGGCACCGGTCTCCGCCTGTTGTGCACCCTCGCCCGTTTGACTGATGGATGTATCCTCATATATCTTATTGAAGTCGCCAATTGCAGCACCCAGTTTTTCATTTACATCGGTTGGGGTAAAGCCACTGGTAACATTGGAATACAGGGTAATCACACGCTTTACGTTTTTACGTTTGATGCTGCCATAGGTGCTCGTATAATCTACCTTCACCAATGAGCTGATCGGAACCTGCTTCACCTGTCCGCTTGCCATATCCCGAAACACCACCCGCATATTCAACAGATCCGGTAAGCTCTGGCGTTGCACCTCGAGATTGCGCAATTGTATTTTATATTCATCTTCACCTTCTTTAATCTTTGACACCTCCCTTCCAAACAGGGCGGTACGCAACTGCATACCAATTTGGCCTGTTGATACACCTGCACTTAAAGCACGCTCGCGATCGATGGTCAAAGTGATCTCGGGGTTGGTCAGGTCGACATCCATCTTTAGTTCTTCTACGCCAGGGATCTGTCTGTTGTCGAGGTAGTTTTTAAGATCAACCGCGGTTTTGGTCAGGTGATCAAAGTCGTCGCTTGATACCTCGATGTTCACCGGTGGTTCCGTTGGCGGGCCACCCTGTTCCTGGTCTACTGAAATTGCCGCACCCACGATACCACGGGTTACATTGCGAATTGAGTCGAGGTAAGGGGTTGTGTTTTTACCATGTCGCTTCTCAAATTCTACAAACGAAACCTGTAAGCGGCCAAGTTCAGCACGGGTACTGCGGTCGCCACTGCTCGGATCGGATGCCCCGATAGCGACGTTCGAAATCAAACTTTCTACCAGCGGATTCTGACGACCATTCTCCATGTTAAGCACCTTCATAACCCGCTTTTCAAGCACCCTTGTTACCGAGTCGGTAAAATCAACATTGGTACCTACCGGCAGCTTAATGTAAACATATATCTGGTTGGGATCGGCCTTTGGGAAGAACACTACGGGCACACCACGTAATATGAATACGAACAGCGACAAGACAAACAAACCAACCGTACCAAGCAGTAAATGAACGGGCCTCCAACCCACGAGCGACCAGCGCAACAGGGTTTCGTAACGAGCCATAATTGCGGGCAATGCTTTGTTCTGAAACTTATGGATCAGATCGTCGAGCACATATACGTTCAGCAATACAAGCAGTGCAAAAAAGAGCAACAGGTTACCCAGGAAGGTTACACCCAGAATATCGAAAAGAATGCCTGCTCCAACAAGGATCCAAAAGCCGGGTTTCCGGAATATGCCCGACTTCCTCTTCACGCCGGACTCGTCGGGATGGTTCATGAAATCCACTGCGAACACGGGGTTCATGATAAAGGCAACAATCAACGAAGCTGCAAGTGTAAAGATCAGCATCGTAGGCAGGTAAATCATAAACTTACCAATGATGCCCGGCCAGAATAACAACGGAAAAAACGGTGCAAGCGTTGTCAGTGTGCCCGCAAGAACGGGTATCCAAACTTCACCGGCAGCCATACGAGCCGATATTGTCGGCGATATTCTGCCTGAGCCTTCAACAAAAATCCGGTGTGTATTTTCAATGACCACGATAGCGTCATCCACGATGATACCCAGGCCGAACAACAAGGCAAACAGCACCATAAAGTTCAGCGTAACATGGGAACCGGTGATGAGGTCGGCGGCCGGCAGGAACATAAAGGCAACGAACATACTAAGCGGCACAGATAACGCTACGAAAAAGGCATTGGTTAAACCCATAAAAAACATGAGGATCAACAATACAAGGATAAAACCAATGACTATGGAGTTTACCAGGTCGTTGAACGATGTGCGGGTAGCCTTACTCTGGTCGCCGGTAATCACCACGTCAAGGTTGCGCGGGAACTTATCCCTTTTCATTTCCTCAACGGTTCGCTTAACATCATCAGAGGTTTCGATCAGGTTTTCTCCGGCCCTTTTAATTACGTTGAGTGTAACAACGTTTTTACCATTTAGCCGCGCATAACTTTCATTTTGCTTTACGGTATCAAGTATCTGCGCAACATCTTTTAGATAGATCGGTGCGCCGGTTGTGTTTCTTACAATGATTTGTTGGATATCGTATGCCGTTTTAAACTGCCCCTTTAACTGCAGGGTTCGTTTCATGTTGCCCACTTCTAGCAAGCCACCGGAGATATCAGCATTTTCCCGCGAAACAGCTCCCGCAATATCATCAAAGGTGATGTTTGCATTTTGCATTTTAAAGTTGTCGACGTTGATCTGGAACTCTCTTTCAGGTGCACCAACAATGTCGACCCTGGTAATCTGTGATAGTTCTTCCAGTTCATCCTGCAGGTCATCGGCGTATTGCTTTAGCTTAACCATGTCGTAATTGCCGCTTACATTCACAAACATGATCGGCTGCTCACTAAAGCTGACTTCCTGAACGTTGGGCTCCTGGGTAAGATCGGTAGGCAAGTCTTTCTTGGCTTTGTCAACGGCGTCCTTCATCTTCTGCAAGGCCACATCAACGTCGATGTCGGTACTAAACTCTACGATGATGGCAGAGAAATCCTGGATAGAAGTACTATTGATTTTGTTGATCTTGGCACCGGTGATACCCTTGATTTGCTTTTCAATCGGCTGGGTTACGAGGTTCTCCATGTCCCGTGGAGAGTTACCCACATAAACCGTTTGCACGTAAATCGTCGGGATAACGATGTCGGGGAATTGTTCTTTAGGCAGGGTTGCAAACTGGTAAACACCTGCAAGTGAGACAAAAATGATCAGCAGGTAAATTGATGTCTTATTTTTTATCGACCAGGTAGTAGGTCCGAACTCCTTGAACTTTGTTCTTAAATGTTCTAATGCGCTCATACATGAAGTTTTATACCATGGTATTCACCACGATACGTTTGGTTTTTGTGAACGTGCACGCGATACTCTTTCCATTGCACACGTAGATGCAATGGAAAAGCTGCTTTGTTATAAATGCTAAGGTGCAGCAGTACTTACTGTAAGCAACTGACCATCGTAGAGGTTTTGAAATCCTTCCGTTACAATTACGTCGCCTTGTTGCAAACCATCTTTAATCTCCAGTTCGCCACTGTAGAGTTCACCTATTTGTACACTTCGTTTACGTGCAACAAGATTTTTTCCCTCCTTTTTCGCCACATAAACAAACTTGCCGGTTTCATCAGTTTGCAATGTATTCACCGGAACAGTCACCGCATTTGCCTTCTTGTAATCCTGTATCCGTATTGTTGCCGTCAGGTTTGGCTTCAGGTTTTTGTCGCTGGGTATTTTTGCTTCAGCCGTAAATCCACGTGAACTTGCATTGATCGACTGGCCTACATAGAAGATGGTAGAATTGTAAGTTTTATTGATATCGGGAACGGTAATTACCACGGGGGTGCCCTTTGAAACCCGGGCAAGGTAATTTTCAGGAATATCGGTTACCACCTTCAGGCTACTGTTGTTTACGATCTTAATGCCCTGCATTGGTGCGCCGGTAAAAGTTTCCCCTACATGGATGTTTACTTCTTCTGCAATACCACTTACATTACTTACCACAGATGTTGTTCTTAATTGTTCTTCGGCTGCACGAACATTTTCCTGTTGTGTTTTCAGATTGTTTTCCAGTGCCTCTACCTGGGTTTTGGCTTGCAGCACCTGCACTTCCGTACCAATGTTTTGTTCCCAAACATTTTTCTGGCGTTGGTATAAACTACGTGCGAGTTCAAGTTGTGCACGGGTGGCCCCCATGGATTGTCTTGCAGTAACAACCTGCTGGCGAAGAATTGCATCGTCGAGTTTCAACAGCAACTGGCCTTTTTTTACGGCATCACCTTCTTTTACATAGATGGCTCTAACCTGTCCGCCCATTCCGCGGGGTGTGATGTAAGAAATGTTTTCCGCATCCACCTTGCCCTGCAGGTCGATATAATGGGTAAAGGTTTCCTGCCCTATCGTATCCAGTACCACCAGCTTTGCCTGTGCAGCATTAGCCGCTTCCGGATCGAGGGTGGCAATCTCGCTTTCCAGTTTCTGAATTTCAAGACTGGTATTCGACTGCTCTTTTCGCAGCTTTTCAAGTTGGGCTTTCTTGTCGGAGAGATCTGCCTTTTCTTCTTTCTGACTCGCTCCGCAGGCAAGCAACGAAAGCGTAATTACGGAAGCAAAAAATAAGTTTATTGTCGATCGCATATAGAGGTAATTTATGGTTGGCTGATGTTATTGTTATTCAAGTTTTCCCAGCGCTGTTTTATAACTTATGCGGGAGATTATTGCATTGTAGAGGGCATTGAAATAGTTGGCTTGTGCAGTTTGCCAGTCCGAATCAGCTTGCAATACTTCGAAGCTCGAGCCAAGACCCTGTTCAAATTTTTTCTTCGTGGTATTGTACACGGTTTCAGCAAGCTGCATGTTGCGTTGTTGTGCGTCAAGATTCAATAATGCACTTTTAAAACTTTCTTTTGTTACAACTTGTTGAAGGTCGATTCCTTGTTTAGTCAGGTTGATGTTATTATCCAGTTTATCCACATCGAATTGGGCCTGGCGAACTTTTTCTCTGCGTTGAAAACCATCGAAGATGGGTAAGTTGATATTAACGCCCACGTAGGAACTCTTTAACCAACGTGTTTCTTTGCTGGTAAAAAATTTCTGTCCCAAACCATTTATCGAGTAGTTGCCGGTTAGTGCAACAGTTGGCAGATATCCAAGCCGGTACCTTTTTACATTTAATTCCTGCAGTCTTCTTGTGTACCCAAGTGTTTGAATTTCTACCCTATCCTCGTACTTAAAACTGTCGTCGAGCACATCTTCCTTAATTGTTTCATTCGTGAGTTCTTCCTTTAGTACAACCGTATCGGCCTGGGTTAAACCAATGGCAAACTTTAATGCTGCATACGACAACTTAACCCCTGTTTCAACAAGATTGGCAGTTGTTCTCAGGTTGATCAATTGTACCTGCACCCTGTCGAGATCCAGCTTTTCTGCAAAGCCATTGCTATACAATACCGAGTCGTCGTGGTAAAGTTTTTCCAGGCGCTTGATGCTTTCGTTTAAAAAGTAGGATTGTTTTTGCGCGATGAGGATAGCATAGTACCGTTTGTAGGCCGAGTCTTTTACCCGCTCTTTAGTTTGCTCCACCAGTGATGCAGAAAGATCGAGCGCGGTTTGCCGGGCCTGCAAGCCCACGAATACATCAGGCTGAAAAAGCAATTGCTGCAGTGATGCACTTGCAGCAAGGTTCCAGGGTTGCTGAAAACTCACCGCCTGTAAACTTGGTGTTGGAATTACGGTTCCCGCGGGTAGCAACTTCTCTTTTACCAGCACATTGTATATCCCTGCATCGGCAGCATTGGGAAACAGGATCAGCGGCAGTTGAAGAAAGTACTGGGTTCCCAGGTTCGCAGAAACCTGTGGAAGTGCCCTGCCAACCGTTTCTTTGTTTACACTTTCCTGGATACGGTAATCAAGTTGGGCATTCTTTAGTTCAATTACGTTTTTGTATGCGAGCTCTACTGCCTCGCGAACGGTTAAGTCGTAACGTGTCTGGGCCGTCGATCGGTAGCCCGAGGTTGCGACCAGCAGAAGTAAAAAGGAAAATATTCTGAACTGCTTCCTCATTGTTTGGTATTTTTTAATCTTTCTTGTTTGTATGTATCGATCAGCTTATGGCCTTTTATTGTAGCCACGCCGAACATAAAATGTTCAAAGGTTTCTTTCTCCACGTCAGCCAGGTTGTACTTATGCGATGGAAATATGTCCTGGTTAAACGGGAGAAACATGGTAGTTAAACGCATTTTGATGATTACGTCGAGGTTCATGTCTTCCCTGTATAGACCCTCTTCAATCCCCCATTTTAGGTTATCATCAACAATGGTGTACAGGTAACGATCCCTGAACTCGGCAAACCGGTTAAAGGTGTTCGGGTGAAATTTCTGCAAGTCGTATAGTATGCCTGCATGCATTTTTGAGAACATCTCCTGGGTCATATCCATTGCCAGGAAAACCTGGTGGATCGCGTTGTCGGCTTTTTGCCGGTCAAGTTCACAACGGCATTTGTTATCTGTAATGTGCACGCCAATTACCGCATCTACCAACTCATCCTTGTCGACAAACACCTGGTAAATGGTCTTTTTACTCATGCCCACCTGGCTGGCAATCTCATCCATTGTTACGCGCCTGATACCAAACTTGTTAAACAGCTCGAGCGCTTTTTCTAAAATGCGTTGCCTTGTATCCATAATCGGGAAGTCAGGGGTAAAACTACGGAAACTGTTTACGTAGCCAAAGTTTCCAAATGTTTATGCGGCAAATATTTGTTATGAACGGTAAAAGGAGGTTGATCTGGTTTACAACGGCAATAATGTTGTTTAAGGCCATCCTAAATTATGTGCCTAGCAGTTAGTCAACAACACTAACTCGCCACACGTATGCATTAGTTCTTTGAGCAATTAACGTGTCCCAAAGGGGAAAATTCAAGCGCATAGTTTGCATCCTGCGAATTAACTTACATCAGCAACCCTCTAACCATCGCATAATCCAAGTTCGTTTTTCTATGACTGATTTTTCAAGATTTCAACCACCATGGGACTGGCGAAAAATCCTGCAGTACTTTCTACAGGGCCTGATCATCCTTGCTCCCATTACAATTACACTGTGGGCAGTGCTTTCTTTGTTTGGTTACGTTGACAACCTTTTACCAAACCTGCTTTACCGTCTTTTCCCTGGGTTATTTGGCCTGGATGATTCCGGTCGTCCCTACAAAATACCCGGGCTCGGCTTTGTGCTGGTTGTGGTAATTGTGATCACCGTAGGCTATATATCATCATCGTATATAGTCGGAAAAATTGTCGACTTCTTCGGTCACTTGCTTGAGCGAACACCCGGGATAAAGATTATCTATTCTTCCGTAAAAGACTTTATGGAAGCTTTTGCCGGTAACAAGCGAAAGTTCGACAAACCTGTAATGGTAAATGTCGATGGTTCAGATGTTTGGAGGATGGGCTTTATGACACAGGTTGAATGCAGTGCCTTGGGTTTGCCCGGTCATGCCGCAGTATATGTTCCGCATTCCTATGCGATAAGTGGAATCGTATATGTTGTACCGCGCGATAAGATCCGTTTGATGGATGAAATCTCTTCGGGGGATGCCATGAAGTTTGCCGTAAGTGGTGGCGTAACTGAGGTTGAAAATAAGGTGCAGGTATGAAGCGGCTAGTGCTTATTTGCCTGCTTTGCTGTTGTTATATAAACAGTTATTGCTGGGGCTTTTTTGCACATCAGCGAATAAACTATTATGCCGCTTTTTTATTGCCGCCCGAGATGATGGTAATGTTTAAACCCCATATCCGCTTCCTGAGCGACCACGCCACCGACGCCGACAAACGACGTTACGTAGTTGCCGAAGAGGCCCCAAGGCACTACATCGATATTGATTACTATGGGCCGTATCCCTATGATGCCTTGCCCAGGAAGTGGGAGGATGCTATTGCAAAATATACCCTTGACACCCTTCAGTCAAAAGGGATTGTTCCCTGGTGGATCAACATCATGGTGCAACGGTTAACTAACGCTTTCAAAGAAAAGAACGGGGCTAAGATTCTTAAAACTGCCGCCGATCTTGCACACTATGTAGCCGACGCCCACGTGCCTTTGCATGCTACCCAAAATCACGATGGACAACTAACCGGGCAGAAAGGTATACACGCGTTTTGGGAAGGAAGAATACCGGAACTGCTGGCAGAAACGACATTCGACTTTATCATTGGCAAAGCCATATATATCGAAAACGTTCCTGCTTTTACCTGGAGCCGGGTGCTCGAAAGTGCTGCATTGGCACAACAGGTATTGCAGGCCGAAGCAAGCTTAACAAAGGAGTTTCCCGGAGACCAAAAGTTTGCCTTTGAGGATCGCAATGGAAAACTTATCCGCCAGTACTCGGCCGCTTTTTCTATAGCCTATAACAAAAAGCTGGAAAACATGGTTGAAACCCGGATGCGTGAAAGCATCCGGTCCGTAGCCTCGCTGTGGTATACAGCCTGGGTAAATGCGGGTCAACCCGACCTTAAAGAGCTGACTGATGTTAGCTTTACGGCAAGCGAAATAAGCGAATTTGATTCGCTTAATCGTGCATGGCGGAACAACCCTGCCAGGGGTCGCACCGAAAACGATTAAACGGGTTGAAGTCAATTGCGCCACCCTTGAAGGTTGCAAAAATTATTATTACCTAAATTGCGCCCTCAATAATTACTATGGTCCACAATTTCAATGCAGGTCCCGGAATTTTACCACAGGCTGTTTTAGAACAGGCAGCAAGAGCCATTCTCAACATCGATGATACAGGCCTTTCCATTCTGGAGATTGGTCATCGCACGCCGTTATTTGAAGGTATTTTGCATAAGGCTGTTTCACTGGTAAAAGAACTGATGAACCTCGACGCCGACCACGAGGTCTTATTCCTGCACGGGGGTGCAAGCACACAGTTTATGCAGGTGCCTATGAACCTGCTCAACACTAATGAAACAGCAGCATACATCGACAATGGCATTTGGGGATCCAAAGCAATAAAAGAAGCAAAGCTGTTTGGAAACGTTGACGTGGTTGCTTCATCAGCCGATAAAAACCACACCTACATAACAAAAACTTTCAGCGTTCCTCATAATGCTAAATACCTCCACTACACCACCAATAATACCGTAGAAGGCACGCAATGGCAGCACATACCTGAAAGCAATGGTGTTTCGTTAGTTGCCGATATGAGCAGCGACATATTTAGTCGTGAATTAAACTTTAATGCGTTTGACCTTATTTACGCAGGCGCACAAAAAAACATGGGTGCAGCGGGTGTTAACTTGCTGGTGGTAAATAAAAACATTCTTGGTAAGGTAGACCGTAAGTTGCCTACAATTATGGATTACCGCAACCATATTGCGAATGGCTCTATGCTCAATACACCGCCGGTGTTTGCCATATACGTAAGCATGCTTACCCTGCAATGGTTAAAGGACCTCGGTGGTGTAAAAGTTATGGAAGCTATCAACGATGAGAAAGCATCCTTTTTTTACGATACACTTGATAGTCTTCCGCAGTTCACCGGTCCTGTCGCAAGGGAAGACAGGAGTAAAATGAATGCCGTTTTTGTGATGAAGGATCCCGGTTTAGAAAAGCTGTTCATCGACTATTGCAAGAGCCTTAACCTATATGGCATAAAAGGGCACAGGAGCGTTGGTGGTTTCAGGGTTTCGCTTTATAATGCTTTGCCACTATCCAGCGTACAGGTAGTGTGCGACGCTATGAAGGCCTTTGCATCGCAGCACGGGTGAGCAGGAAATAAAGTAAGTAAAATTAATCTTTCATACAAGCAGTACAGCTTGCACTTTAATAGAATGTGAGTGCAATGGTAAGGCTGCGCAACCCTGATGGGATCTTTTTTTTGGCACCAGCTTCAGGAACACTTTTGGGCTCCGGTTGTGTCACTCACTTCAGCGTCAACAATACTACTCAGCAAGGCCCTCGCATGCTTAAAGGAATGAGCTATTCCATGAGGATTTTCACTTGCCTATTGCGATGAGTGCAACCACTTACATCCTGCCAATGACAGAACAGGTTTCGTGACTTTTCGTACTAACTCTTGTAAATCTGGCGAATTATATTTACGCCTATACCAGTTTTAAGTTATAGCTACACTACCTGGGCTTACCTGCAACTTTCCCTCCGGGTCATCCCCATTCATCTGCAACAAAAACTACAATTACTAACAGCAGGGCAACATGAAACCGCATTTAGTATCTTGCGGGTTCAATAATTATTTTTGATGGCAAAGATTTCTCCTTTTCAAGCACTCAGGCCCGCAGCCGAACTGGCGCCGAAGGTTGCTTCGAAACCCTACGACGTATTGAACAGCAAAGAAGCAAAAGTTGAGTCGCAGGGTAATTCCTTCTCGTTTTTACACATCACCAAAAGCGAAATAGACCTTCCTGAAAATACAGATATCCATAGCCAGGTTGTTTACGATACGGCAAGGCAGAACCTTGATGCATTTGTACAACGTAACATCCTGTTCAGGGAAAGTAAGCCATGCTACTACATTTATGAGTTGGTAATGGATGGCAGGAGCCAGACAGGTTTGGTTTGTGTAAGTTCAGTAGACGATTATGAGAGCAATATCATCAAAAAGCATGAATTCACACGTCCTGAAAAAGAACAGGATCGTATTAACCACATCAAAACAACCGGAGCTCAAACAGGCAATGTCTTCCTGGCATATCGCCAGGTATCGGAAATAGACACTTTGATTGAGCATTGGAAAGCGGGACGCACCCCGATATACAACTTCAAGGCCGACGATAATATACAACATGCAATCTGGGTGGTGAATGATACCGCTACAATCGCGCAGATTACCGATTTGTTTGCCTCCTCCGTTCCGCATACCTATATTGCTGATGGTCATCACCGGGCAGCATCGGCAGCACAGGTTCGCAAACATCTTGGAGCAGCCGCTAAGGAAGGTGCCAACTTTTTCCTTACAACACTATTTCCATCAAGCCAGCTTTACATCATGGACTATAACCGTGTTGCAAAAGACCTTAACGGACATTCAAAGGAGGACTTTCTGCGTAAGGTAGAAGAGAAGTTTACGATAGAACCAGCCGGCAATAAGGCGGTTAAACCTGGTCAGCTTCACCAATTTGGAATGTTCCTCGATGGTGAATGGTACAGGCTCACCGCAAAACCCGGGATCATTAAAACTGATCCGATCGGCGTGCTCGACGTTACGATCCTCCAGGACAATGTGCTTGCTGAAATCCTAAACATACAAGACCCGCGCACTGATACACGGATCGACTTTGTTGGCGGTATACGGGGACTTGCTGAACTGGAAAAAAGAGTAAAGCAAGGCGACGGCGCAGTTGCATTCTCACTATTCCCTGTAAGCATCGACCAGCTCTTCGACATTGCCGATAGTGGAAACGTAATGCCACCCAAAAGCACCTGGTTCGAACCTAAACTCCGCGACGGGTTACTGACGCACCTGATTGGCTGATCAACTATTTTCGACTGCCCGTCAATTGCTTTTTTATTCAGTTCATTTGTGCTATTTTGATGTTCGTAATTTTACTATTATGGATGATCAACACGATGCACGGTTGTGGAAGGTTGCAAGGCGAAGAGCAGAATTCCGAAGATCATTGTACTCCTACCTTATCGTAAATACACTCTTGTGGTGTATATGGTGGCTAACTTCAGATCCTGAAAGGCGACTGAAAGGCTTCCCCTGGCCGTTTTGGGTGATGATACTATGGGGCTTTAGTGTTGCACGGCAATACTTTCATGCTTACTATGGCACAAAAAGCGACCTTGTAGACAAAGAATTCGACCAGCTTAAGAACGAAAATCGCTGAAGTGGATCTGGCGATCAGCCACTGCCCGTTATCCTGTTGATTGTTTATCTATTGTGTTTTAACCCTGTTTGCGTATGATGAAAGTTAAAAGGCTATTCGATTGTATAGAACACCAAATGCAGAACTTCCCTAAAACGGATATGCTGGCCGCTAAAATCAATGGCACATGGACCAGTTACAGTACATCTGAGGTTAGAGATACCGTTAATGCATTTAGTGCCGGCCTGTTTGCACTGGGTGTGAGTGGCAACGACATGACAACCGAAGGTGCAGATAAGGTTGCTATTATCAGCAACAATCGGCCTGAATGGATCTTTACCGACCTGGCCGTTCAGCAAACCGGCGGTATCCTGGTTCCCATTTACCCCACCACTAACCCGCTTGAACTGGAGTTTATTCTAAAAGATGCGGCAGTTAAATATATTTTCGTCAGCAGTATCGATCTCCTGCATAAGGTTCAAACGGTTAGTGACCGGATACCTTCTTTACAAAACGTTTTCACTTTCGATGAAATTGAAGGAGCTCTGCACTGGACAAGTATTTTAAAGCAACCAGGTGCTGATCCAGCTAAGGTCGACGAACTAAAAAGCGCAATACCTCCAAGTCACATCGCTACTATAATTTATACATCAGGCACTACAGGAACACCAAAAGGCGTAATGCTTAGCCACGAGAACATATACACAAACGTGTATTTCTCAAAAGACAGTTTTAGGTTTCCGGACTCACCGACCTCTAAAGTGCTCAGTTTTTTACCGCTAAACCATATTTTCGAAAAAATGGTTAGCTATATATACCTGTTCAGCGGTATTAGTATTTACTACGCCGAAAGCCTGGAAACGATTGGCGATAATCTAAAAGAAGTTAAACCCGATGGTTTTACGACCGTTCCGCGTTTGCTCGAAAAAGTTTTTGAAAAGATCATGCTTAAGGGCAATGATCTCACAGGCGTCAAGCGCAAGCTGTTTTACTGGGCGGTTGCGCTTGCAGAAAAATACGATAACCTCGAGAGTGGCGGTATATGGTACAAAACACAGTTAGCATTGGCTAACAAACTTATCTTTAGCAAGTGGCGCGAAGCACTTGGTGGAAGAATAGACTTCATCATTACAGGCGGTGCTGCCTGCCAAATTAAGTTGCTCAGGATATTCAACGCTGCAAAAATACCTGTTTACGAAGGTTACGGACCAACCGAAAACAGCCCGGTAATATGTGTAAACCGGAGAAACCCTCCTACAGATACTAAATTTGGAACCGTGGGCCCGCCGATCAATGGCGTAGAAGTCAAACTTGCCGAAGACGGCGAAATCCTCGTTAAAGGCCCAACGGTGATGGCCGGCTACTACAAACGTCCTGACCTGACGAGCGAAGTTTTAATTGACGGCTGGCTGCATACCGGTGATATCGGTGTTTGGGACTCCGGTCGTTACTTGAAAATAACCGACCGTAAGAAAGAACTCTTTAAAACAAGCGGTGGTAAATACGTTGCACCTCAACCAATCGAGAATAAGTTAAAAGAGAGCCCTTTTGTTGAGCAGGTAATTGTTGTTGGTGCAGAAAAAAAGTTTGTGGGTGCCTTGATTGTACCATCGTTTCCAATGCTGCGGGAATGGATGCGCAATAACAATATCCCTTTTACTTCTGCCGAAGAAGCCATACACCACCCTGCAGTAATTAACTACTATCTGGAACTTGTTGAAAGCTTCAACAAATACTTCAATCATGTTGAACAGATCAAAAAATTTGAACTGTTATCGCAGGAGTGGAGCATAGATACGGGTGAGATGACACCTAAAATGAGCCTGAAAAGAAAGGTGATCATGGAAAAATATCGGAACGCATTAGAGCGGATCTACCAGGAGACGCCTATACATCAGTAGCAGTTTTCCCAACAACCGATAGCATTGTTGTAACTAAGGAAGTAATCAATGTAAGTATCCCTGTGCTTTAGATTAATTAAGAATAAGGGTGCTTTGTTGCAACATGCTTCAGCTTAATTACTAAAGCTATAATCCTGTTGAACAGGGTTGCTGAGCCTTTGTTTTCCTCTGAGTCAAGTGTCTGCAAATATTTCTTAAATTATCCGGGATTTCTGTACCTGATGCAACGGTACAGAAACAGCGCATGTCAAGCGCTGAAAAACCCTTTATGAAACCTTACTTAATCATCCTGGCAGCCTGCCTCCTTTGCGTAACATCATCGTGTCGAAAAACCAACTTGCCCGTCGACTTGCCTGCCTGTATTAAAGCAGATATACAGAACAATGAAAATAACCCAAACTGGTCTGTGGGAGAAGTAACGGAATACCGTTACCAGGGCAAAATCGTATATGCATTTGAACCCGATTACCGGATCATCGCCGATGGCTCTACAGACATCAGGTCTGACGATTGCAAACCTTTGTGTTCAGTTGGTGGCTTTGGCGGGCCATCAGTAAATCTATGTAATGGTGATCCATTTTACGAGAACGCCGAACTAATAAGAATTGTATGGACCAAGCCTTAGCATAATGCCGGGTAGCCGAATGCTAAGAGAAGTTGCGTATGCATGGGTGCTAGACAAGGCCGCCCATGCATACATACTTAATTTCAAGGTATTCTTCTATCCCGTATTTGCTTCCCTCCCGGCCGATCCCACTTTGCTTCATGCCCCCAAAGGGTGCCTCAGCGTGTGACACAATGCCTTCATTTATTCCAACAATGCCATAATCCAGGCTCTCGGCAACCCGCCATATACGGTCAATATTCTTGGAAAAGAAGTAGGCTGCAAGGCCGTATTCGGTATCATTTGCAGCTGCAATAGCGTCGGCTTCAGTTTCAAATCTGTAGATAGCGGATACCGGCCCAAATATCTCTTCGCGGCTTAGGGCCATCATTGCTGTACAATCTTCAACAATAGTTGGTTCGAAAAAAAACTCACCCGCAGTGTGTACGTGACCACCTGTTGTAACCCGCGCACCATGACTTACGGCATCATCTAAAAGCCGGGTCACTTTCGACAAGGCCTTCCCGTTTATCAGCGGACCTATCTGCACGTCCGTGCGGGTACCCTCGCCAACGTTTAATTCGCTTACTGCTTTTGAATAAGCCGATACAAAAGAATGATAAATTCCGCTTTGTACAAATATGCGATTGGTGCATACACAAGTTTGACCCGCATTGCGGTACTTACTTTTAATAGCTCCCGTAACCGCCTGCTGAACATCTGCATCGTCAAAAACAATTAGCGGAGCATTTCCTCCAAGTTCAAGAGATATCTTTTTTACTGTTGATGCAGCTTGTTGCATTAGCGTTTTTCCCGTTTCGGTTGAGCCTGTAAATGATAGCTTCATCACACGAGGGTGGGTAGTAAGTACTTTGCCGATCTCTGCAGCGGCACTGGATGGAACTATATTAATAACCCCTGGCGGAAATCCAGCTTCGACAGATAATTGTGCAATGGCGAGCGCTGAGAGAGGTGTTAGTGATGCTGGCTTTAGCACAATAGTGCAACCGGCTGCAATCGCAGGTGATATCTTTCTCGTGATCATGGCAATCGGGAAGTTCCAGGGTGTGATTGCTGCTACCACTCCGACAGGTTGTTTTAACGTAAGAATTCTCCTGTCGTTTAAGGGTGTTGGAATCACGTCGCCATATACTCGCCTCCCCTCCTCGGCAAACCACTCGATAAACGATGCACCATATATTACTTCCCCTCTTGCTTCTGTTAATGGCTTTCCTTGTTCAGTGGTCATCAGCAAGGCAAGATCATCAGCATTCTCATGCAGTAGATTAAACCACCTGCGCATGATCGTTGCACGCTCGTATGCTGTCTTTTTACTCCACATGGGAAACGCAGCTGAAGCGGCTTCGATAGCCGACTGTGCTTCCAGCGGGCCGCAATCTGCAACATTCGCTACAAGTTCACCGTTAGCCGGGTTGAACACTTCAAAGTATTTATCATCAGATGTTGTGTTCCACTGATTATTGATGAATGCCAGGCATTGAAGCAGGGATCCATTATTAAGTTGCATAGTTCTCGTTTTAGTTCACATTTGAATGCTCACGAATGAATTACCACGGCTTTTACCTCTTGAATTCCAGGATAGAGTTAAAGCCCCGTACACTGGCAGGTGGGTCTATAGAAATCTGCCATCAGAAACGTGGTGAGGAAATATAAACAAAATATAGGTTGGTTCGTTGTACATACTAGCCGGAAACAATGTATGCAAATCTGAAGAAAAAGGCATCGCTCAGATATCCTCTCATTAACACACTTATTAAAGTTGTCAAAAGTGATGAAGTGATTACATGTTTCAATCTTTCACTGATACAAGTAAACTGCGTTAACTAAAAATAGGGTATTTCATCATGTAAAATCCGGTATGGTTTTTCGATCTCTAATACATTATATATCCCAAAATGCTCAGCTCCACTCAACCCGAAGATCCAATCGCACAGATCCCAAGACGAAAGATTAAATCCTTAATCAGGGATGCCGCGAAAACTGCTGCTGCTGTAAACCTCGTATATGTTAATGATACCGAACCGGGCATCATGCGTGTTAAGACGAACGACGGTTTCGAATACGTTTACCAGGATGAGAAGATAGATGATGAAGCCGAACTTCTAAGAATAAAAAAGCTCGTGATACCACCAGCGTGGGAGAATGTATGGATATGTAAGAGGCATAACGGACATCTGCTCGTTACCGGTATAGATGTAAGGGGCAGAAAACAGTACAAGTATCATCCACTTTGGAATGCCCTACGGAATCATACCAAGTTCTACCGGCTTTACGATTTTGGCACTGTTCTTCCTTCGCTTCGATTACAGCTGGAAAAAGACCTTGCTCTCCCTGGTTTACCACAGGAGAAAGTTTTAGCTACTGTTGTTAGTTTAATGGAGCGCACCAATATTAGAATCGGTAATGGCTCATATGAAAAGATATATGGCTCCTATGGTTTAACAACCATGAAGGACAAACACGTTAAAATAAAAGGGAGTGGAATTACGTTCTCGTTCAAAGGTAAAAAAGGCGTTTATCACGATATCAACATAGAAAGCAAACGCCTGTCTAAAATTGTAAAGAAATGCCAGGATATCCCGGGTAAAGAACTGTTCCAGTACATTGATGATGAGGGTAAACGGCAGGGCATAGACTCGGGAATGGTAAACAACTATATAAAAAATATTTGTGGTGGCGAGTTTACTGCTAAAGACTTCAGAACCTGGTCAGGTACGGTTCAGGCCCTTTTGGCATTAAAGGAATTAGGTTTCTCGGAAAAGCAGGCAGATCAGAAAAAGAACGTTGTTGCCGCACTCGACCTTGTATCTAAACTGTTGGGAAATACCCGGACAGTTTGCAAAAAATATTATGTTCATCCTATGATTATCTCTTTGTACGAAACGAATACGCTCGACAAATACGTAAACAGGTTAGATGAAATAGAAAAAGACGATAACAAGTCCGATCTTACAAGTGAAGAAAAGATATTGATGCGTATTCTCAAATCAAATTAAACGATTGCCATGGAACCCTTAGACCTGACATTTAAGTACAAAGGAGCCCTTATTGAAGGAACAGTTTGGCCGGAAGAAGATTACTCGGGCTGGACATACGAAGTTGAACTAAAAGACTACATCAATTTTAGAATTTATTGTGATGATAATGGTGACTGGTCTTTATTACGGGACGGAAATGCAATGGCGCCAGACCTCGAACCAGAACTACTCGAGAATTTGATCCAGGCACTTACTGAAATGCAACAAAGTGCATAGCGGTTGACCTTCCTTAACGCTCGTCATAATTTTACAGGTAAACAAAAGGGCCACCCTTCAAAAGGTGGCCCATCGTTTATGTTGATTTAAGAATAGTCTATTTAGTCAGCACTTCTTCTTTTAAAGCCAGTCGTGCGAAATGTATGCTCTTGGAAAACAGTCCTTCTGGGTTACTTTGCCGCGCATGATCTGCGCTATAATCAACAAGTTTAGTAACCATATTGTTCAAAGAGTCCTCAGATAAAAACTTGGCCGTTTTCTTCGACAAAAATCCAAGTCCGAAACCTATAATGGTGTTGATCATCGTTCTTCTCACCTCAGGTATTTCTGATACCCTTGCAAAAGTATTTTTAAGAACGTTCGCCGGCTTCAACGCTTTTTTCGATAAAGCAAATTGTTCCTTGATCACTACTTCCTGGCTGGTTTTTCTTTTTTCCAGGTCAGCAATTGCTTGCTTTAGTTCTCCTACATTGCTAATTGGATTCATATTTTTGTATTTTTTAAAAATTTGCGAATGAGCATATTAGCAAAAGGAACTTTTATCAGCTTATTGCGACCTGAATATAAAATAAACCCGATGATTATGTAAATACCCGTTAGAACTAAAAACCCCCACGAAGCTCTCCCCAGAAGATCGCCAATTAATAGTGCAATTCCAATATTTAAAAGGAAAAAAACCAATAAACCAATTACAATCAGGGGTATGAAAGTAAGTACCGTTGAAACCAGGTCAGATGACTTATCAACTAATTTAAGTTTGAGTAAGTTAAAACGGGTTTCAACATATTCTTTAGAATTGCCTATCAGCGACTCCACTACATTAAACTGGTTATTCATACAAAATATTTAATAATCACCGGGAACGTGTTGTAAAAGAAGCTGATTAAGAAGTGTAAGATGGGCCTCCTGTGTTTCCTCCGGTGTCATATGATCCACCTGTTGAACCGGCAACACCACCCTGGTTTGTTGAAAGTCCAACTTTTTGCTTGCCCTTTTCTATCAGGTCAGAAGCACCTTCGCGCGCCGCCTCATACTTATCAGCAATACCGTCAACAAGATCAGAAAACTTGTCTTTCAGGTTTGAGGCTACATCGCGACCACCCTCGTTAAGACGTCTTCTTGTTTCGGTTCCTTTATCGGGTGCAAATAAAACTCCGAGTATAGCGCCTGCAGCTGCTCCGGCAAGTACGCCTAATAAAACTTTTGATCCTGAATTCATAATAGATGGTTTTTAGTGTTAAGTGAATATTCAATCACGGTTTTCAAAATCATGTTTTAAAAAAACGGTGCCATCCGTATTAAATAAAATTATATTCTATTCTCATTATTAAAGCATTGAGAGCCAATATGCCTTGGGGAATATTTTTCCCACCGATCCCTTTCGGAGTAGTTTATAATCGAAAGGGATAAGTGGCTGACTAAGGTAACAATCTACGGAATTCATTTCATGTTAGATTAAAGAGTGCAGTCTGCCGGTTTAAAAAAACCAGTTGTTGGTACTTGATACACGCAAACTAAACGTACTTAAGCGCGCATCGGTACCACAGAAAAAGAGCCGACAATTTCGAATAGGAACAAGTATGTGTACGTGCACTTCAATTGGCACGGCCCCCGACACTTACCTTGAGGTACTCTAAGTAGGGTAAACCTGTATACGACCAAGAACATAATCCTGTGAAGTACGCGGCGTATTGCGGAAGATGTTGAACAGGTCGCAGCCCTCATTCATGGAATGAATTTAACAGTTAGACTGAGTACCTCGTTTTTCTTTTAAATCATTTATGTGACCCAAACCATTGGAATAATCGCCGGTATTTTAACAGCCTCTTCCCTACTGCCACAGGTAATTAAGATTATCCGGGAAAAGAAGGCTGAAGACGTATCCATCATGATGTTAATTATATTAATGCTCGGAGTAGCACTTTGGATCTACTATGGAATCTTACGTGAAGATCTGCCCATCATTGTTACAAATGCATTTTCATTATTGTTGAATATAACCACAGTGGTTCTTCGCTTAAAATATAAATAGTCAGAGGTGTGTGTTTGCATTATGCCGTCGCGAACATTATACGCTCAAGAAATAGAATAACCTGCTTGCAGGACCAACGTTGCTAAAGTAAGAAGCAGGTGTTCGCAATTGCACTTATACATAGAACAGCAAATCACCATGGCACTACAATTGAAGATGAATGATCTTAATCGTTAATGGTTGCTGAGGACAGGTTAAGGAGATTTGTAAGCAAACAAGCAAAGCCGCCATCTTTAGAGACACCTTTTATCTACTGTACTACTTTTAGCTTAGCCTGTATGTACAGGCATCTTTTCAGCCAAATTTTGAAAGTGGTCAGACAGGTAAGTAAGTTGAGGTAAAAAAATAAAATAGTTTAATAATTCAGAAATAAATAAATCGATATGAAACAAAATAATTTGGTATTAGCATCAGTGTTGGTCATGGCCGTTCTATCACTAACGAGTTGCGAAGCGATTGGCGGAATTTTTCAGGCTGGAATGTGGATGGGCGTTATCATTGTCGTAATTATCATTGTACTTGTTCTTTGGCTGATTAACAAAGCCAGACGATAGTCTATTGCTCCAAAACCATGTGAACAGGCATAACCCGAAAAGTCCTAAACTTAGGGTTATGCCTGTTTAATGAAGCTGGTGGTCTCCTTTTGATGAATGCCCTATCGCCGATGGCACCATGCTGCCATACGGTGTAATTTCGGTGGGGAATATATTCCGCACTCACTTTCGTTTACTTCTGCCATTATCTTACATGTAAGATCCTTCTCTCATGTAGTTCCCTGAATTGCTTTGTCTTAAAAGATGGTTTGTTATTTGAATGCTTATGAGGAATTATAAGCATGTAACCGTTGAGTACAGGATTATGCAAGAAAAAACAAAACAACCCACCCAAAAAAGATCTGTATTAGCTAAAATCGGCAGAGGTCTGGCCATTTTCGTAATCTCCCTGATAGGACTTGTGGTCCTGCTACTAATATTGATTCAAACAGCTCCCGTCCAGAATTTTGCAAGAAAGAAAATTGTAGCATTTCTGGAAAACAAGTTAGACACCCGTGTTGCAATTGGAAGACTGGATATTGATTTTCCAAAGATGCTGGTGCTGGAGGACGTATATTTTGAGGATCGCACAAAGGACACCCTTTTGGCTGGTCACCAACTTAAGGTTGATCTGGATATGTTCAAGCTAATAAAGTCGGAAATCCAGATCAATGAAATAAATCTGAATGGAATTACGGCCAAGATAAAACGACAACTTCCGGATACGACTTTCAACTTCCAGTTTATTGTTGATGCATTTGCACCAGCCACTCCCACAACTCCGGCAAAACCTGCTGATACTGCGGCGATGAAGATGGCCATCGATAAAATCATCATCGACAAAACACGACTGGTTTACCGCGATGTACTTACGGGAAATGATATGGATCTCTCGATTAATCATTTTGATACCCGTATAAAAACATTTGATCCGACGAATCTCCGCTTTGAAATACCCACGATAAACCTGGATGGCTTCAGGGGATATATTACCCAGACCAAACCGTTGGAAGTACAAACAGTGAATACTGCACCGGTTGATGCAAACACCGGCGCGACAACCGCACCCAAGTTTCTCCAGCTCGTCAATAAAGAACTCCTTCTCAGCAACCTGGACCTTGCTTACAACAACGAGACGTCCGCTTTAAGCAGTCATTTCAAAGTTGACCGGCTAAATGTATATCCCCGGGAAATCAACCTTGAGAAAACAGCCATTACACTCGATCGTGTAATCCTGAACAAGCTTGATGGCTTTGTGAAAATGGGTAAAACCGGTAAGGAATCCGACATCGTAAAGGTGACAAATCAAAACGATCAGGAGGTGCCCTCTGAAAGTTTGCCGCTGATGTTCCGGGTCAACAACATAGAGCTAAACCAGAATAATCTTCGTTTTGATGACGCATCAAAGCCGGTAATGCGACGCGGTATGGATTATGGCCATATGGACATAAAAGATCTGACCTTACATGCAAACAGCTTTGTATTTAGCAACGATTCGATCGCTGCAAATATCACTGAAGGGCGTATGAAGGAAAAGAGTGGCTTTATCCTGAACAAATTTGAAGTCAACTTTGCCTACACCGATAAAGGAGCAAGACTGGAGGACCTTCTAATCCAGACACCTGGCACCACTATACAAAGAAGTGCCGTAATCCGTTATCCATCACTTGCCAGTATACAAAAGAACATTGGTCTTCTTGAGATGGATATTGATCTTGCAAACACCAAAATCCAGGTGAAAGATATATTGCTGTTTGCTCCTCAACTTGCCGCCCAACCGGCATTCTCACAGCCCTCGCAGACATTATATGTAAACAGCAGGATCAGTGGTAGTGTCGCAAGGCTGCATATCGACCGCTTTCAGGCCAGTGGAATAGGTAATACAAAAGTTGATGTGGCCGGCTATATTTACGGCCTGCCTGACCCGAAGAAAGTAAGCGCCGATCTCGCCATAAGAAATTTCAGCACCACCAGGCGAGATATTATGTCGTTCGTACCGCCGAACACGATTCCTAACAACATCACTGTACCGGAAAATATCGCTGCTAATGGAACAATCAAAGGAAATCCGGCAAAAATGCTGGCTAACCTTGCCGTGAACACAAGCCTGGGTTCCGTTAAAGTAAACGGAAGTATCGCAAACACCAGCAACCCGAAGGCAGCTACTTATAACGCACAAATTGCGGTTAACCAATTGAACCTCGGGACAATTATGCAGAACCAAAAGCAGATGGGTAGGCTAACAGCGAGCTTTAATGTTAATGGACGGGGATTTGATCCTAAAACCGCGAATGCTGCTATCAAAGGAACAATCATATCTGCTGACATCAATAAGTATATCTATAGGAATCTCAGGCTTGATGCGGGCATCGCTAATCAACAGTTCAGAGCCAATGCTTCCATGGCTGACCCAAACCTGAATTTTTCTCTTGCCGCAACTGGAAGCATGGCCGGCAAATATCCAGGTATCAACCTGAACGCAACGATTGACAGTGTTAATACCAAGGCGCTGAATTTTACACCGGACGCTATTATCTACCATGGAAACATCATTGCTGATTTCCCTGAATTGAATCCCGATGCATTGGCAGGAAGCCTGTTTGTTACCAATTCAGTACTGCTTATGAATGGGCAGCGCCTGGTGATGGACTCTATTTCCATGCTTGCAGGTTATGAAAACGGCAATCAAACCGTTGACCTCAAAACGGATTTCGTGAATGCCCGTCTTGATGGCAATTTCAAACTTACCCAGTTGGGCAACATCATTCAGCAATCTATTCAGCCGTACTTCGCCGTAATTCCTGCTTCTAAACCCATCCCTACTGATCCTTACAATTTAAATGTTAATGTATCTATTGTAAATCACCCTACCCTACAAGGCTTTGCACCGGAGTTAACGCGTATGGACCCGGTTACGCTTACGGGTAACTTCTCGAACACAAGTGGATGGAAAGCTGACCTGAATGCCCCACTGATCGTTTACGGCACAAATACCATTAGCGGTGTTGCGCTAAATGCTGCCACCGAGGGTAACGCATTACGGATAGCCACCAACGTGGGTCAACTATCCAGTGGTACGAACCTCGCCATATATGCAACGAGCCTAAATGCAACTCTGGCCAATAACCAGTTAGTATTCGACCTTAACATTAAAGACAAATCCCTTAAAGACAAATACCGCCTCGGAGGATCGTTGGCTCAACAAAACGGCAACACCTATCTTTTCTCTCTTGCCCCCGACAACCTGATGCTTAATTATGCGAACTGGAGTGCAAACGCCGGAAATCTTATTCGCTATGATGGGAAAGATATTAATGCAAGCAATTTCGCGATTTCACAGGGTAACCAGCAACTAAGTATCAATAGTACTTCGCCAGGTGCCAATAGTCCTATGCAGGTTGGCTTTAGCAATTTCCGCATTGCAACGCTCACGGGTTTTGTTCAGCAAGACTCGTTGCTGGTAGATGGCCTGGTGAATGGAAATGTGCTCCTCAAAGACTTATTAACCTTGCCATCATTCACAACTGATCTTACCATTAATGATCTGGCATTTAAGAAAGATACTATTGGGAATGTGAATGTAAAAGTTAACAACAACACCCAAAATGTATTTGCAACTGATGTAACCATTACTGGCAGGGGTAACGACGTTGGCTTAACCGGTAATTACTACCTTAAACCCAACAACCAGAGCAATTTTGATATGAACCTCAATATCCGGCAATTGCCGTTTAGTACGATTGAGGCTTTCAGTATGGGTGCGCTTAACCAGTCCTCCGGTAATTTGACGGGGCAGGTTGCCATTAAAGGCACAGTTGCATCACCGGATATTGACGGAGCTATAAACTTTAATAACACCGCATTCAACGTTGTAATGCTGGGAAGTTATTTCAGAATTGACAATGAAGCTATAAAAATCAATAACCAGGGTATTGGCTTCGACACTTTTACAATTCGGGACTCTGCCAATAACAGCCTCGTGGTAGATGGTATGGCATATACTACCGACTTTACTAAATACCGTTTCGATATGACGGTACGCGCCAGAAATTTTCGTGGCTTGAACAGTGTTAAACAACCAAACAGCCTTTATTACGGACAACTCTTCTTTAACAGTAACCTCCAGATTAAAGGCACCGAGTCAGCACCTTCCGTAGACGGAAGCTTGCGCATTAATGAAGATACCAGGTTGTCGCTTGTTTTGCCACAATCCGAACCAGGTGTTGTAGACAGGGAGGGAGTTATTGAATTTGTGGACATGGATGCACCGGAAACAGATTCGTTATTTAAGGCCACCCTTGCGAAATATGACACATCTTTTAATTCCTCAGGAGTTACCGGTTTTGACATTTCAGCCAATATAGAAATCGTAAAAGAAGCTGAATTTAATCTTATTGTTGATGAAGGCAATGGCGACTTTTTAATGGTTAAAGGTGCAGCCTTATTGAACGGTGGTATCGACCCAAGCGGCAAGATTACAATGACAGGTAATTACGAAGTTGAACAGGGAGCTTATGAACTATCGTTCAATTTTCTTCGCCGCAGGTTTGAGATACAAAAAGGAAGTACGATCACGTGGACAGGTGAGCCAACCCAGGGTAACCTTGACGTGACAGCAGTGTATGTGGCTAATACTTCTGCCTGGGACCTTGTAAAAGACCAGGAGAGTGAAACGGCAAAAAATATCTACCTGCAGAAACTTCCCTTCCAGGTTAAGTTGATCATGAAAGGCGAGCTACTAAGACCGCAATTGACGTTTGATATCGGATTACCCACAGAGAATATGTCAAGGTTTAATGTGGCAAGTATCAATACCATCAACACACGCCTGGACCAGCTGAAGACAGAACCATCTGAATTGAATAAACAAGTGTTTGCCCTTTTGTTGCTTAATCGTTTTGTGTCCGAAAATCCTTTTGAGAGCAGTAGCGGGGGTGGATTCAATGCTGGTTTATATGCAAGACAGAGCGTTTCAAAAATACTTACGGAACAGTTGAATAACCTCGCAGGCGATCTTATTGCAGGGGTGGATATAAACTTCGATGTAAACTCATCGGAGGACTACACCAGCGGTGAACAACGCACCAGGACCGACTTCAATGTAGCGCTATCAAAAAGGCTGTTGAATGACCGGCTGAAGGTAACGGTTGGCAATAACTTCGAACTTGAGGGGCCACAGCAATCCCAAGAAGGTGCAAATAGTATTGCCGGTAATATCAGCATTGACTATATGTTGAGTAAGGACGGAAAATATATGTTGAGGGGATATCGCAAAAATGAATACGAGGCAATTGTTCAGGGCTTCGTCGTTGAAACCGGCCTTCGATTTATCATGTCCGTTGATTACAATACGTTCAAAGAAATATTCAGACCCGGAAGAAGGCTGAGACGAAACAATCGTAACAATAATAATCAACAATCAACTCCTGCTGCACCGGCAGAGGATAGATCAACTACGCAGGATTTAAAATCGGCAGCTGATAATCGTAAAACAATTCCAGCTACAGACAAAGACGCTACAGATGAATATTAAAAGAACAGTATACCCAGGATCAGCAGTAGCATTCGTTGCTATTCCCTTTCTGATTTTGAGTGCATGCAGTACAACGAAGACGGTTCCCGTTAATGACGCTTTATATACCGGGGCAAATATTACTGTTAACAATTCGGCAGCAAGCAAAAAAGAAAATAAGCTGCTAAAGACAGACCTTGCCGGCTTAACACGCCCTAAGCCAAACTCTAAGATCCTGGGCGTGCCTTTTAAGCTGATGATCTACAACATGGCAAATCCGAAAAAGCAAAAAGGATTAAATAAGTTGTTTAGAAAATTTGGCGAGCCTCCGGTTTTACTTAGCCAGGTTAATCTTCAGAAAAATGAGCAGGTGCTTACGAACCACCTGGAAAACCGTGGCTATTTTCATGCAAGTACCGTAGGAGATACCGTTGTTAAGAACAAGAAGGCACATGCAAACTATACTGTTCAACCAGGAGGGCAATATACGATTAACAATGTTACCTTTCCTGATGATAGCAGCGCCATAAGTGCAGCCATCAGGGAGATCTCAGGCTCAACAATTTTAAAGAAAGGCAATCCTTTTAACCTCGATGTTATTAAGGGAGAGAGAACGCGGATCGACGTATCGTTAAAAGAAAAAGGATTTTACTTTTTTAGCCCCGATGATTTGATTGTATTTGTTGACTCTACGATAGGCAATCAACTTACTAACCTTCACGTAAACTTTAAGCCTGGCATTCCTATGGTTCAGCGCCAGGCATATACCATTAGCGATGTTTACATTTATTCAAACTACAATTTAAATTCCGCCAGAAGAGACACCCTTAAGGCTGACTCGGTATTTTTGGGTGGTTATCATGTTATAGATCGTAGGAAAACATTTAAGCCGCAGGTATTTGATCGCATGATGCGCTTTCAGCCGGGAGATTTATACAACCGAACTGACCATAACCTTTCCTTAAGCCGGTTAATTAACCTCGGCACCTTTAAGTTCGTGAAAAACCGGTTCGAAGTCCTACCAGACTCTTTTAAGCTGAATGCATTTTATTACCTGACGCCTTTGCCAAAAAAGTCGTTGAGTCTTGAATTTGGTGGTAATACAAAGTCGAATAATGCCACCGGTTCTGATATCACCCTTCGATGGAGAAACCGTAACGTTTTCAGGGGTGCAGAACACCTTCAGGTAAGCGCGTACTTTGGAACAGAAGTTCAATATAGTGCGCAGGTTCGTGGGATTAATACACTTCGAACCGGGGCTGAAGCTAACTTAACCTTTCCCCGGTTTGTAGTACCGCTGGTCAGGTTGAATACATCCGGCTCTTTCGTTCCGCGCACCAATATTCAACTCGGATATGATGTGCTAAATCGCAGGCCCTATTACACGCTGAATTCGTTCCGTGCGAATTTTGGATATATCTGGAAAGAGAACTTACAAAAGGAGCACCAGTTTAATCCCATCGCCATAAACTTTGTGCAGCCACTTAATGTAAGCCGCGAGTTTAACGACAGCATCAGGAATTTACCATTGTTACGCCGCACCATAGCAAAGCAGTTTACTTTAGGTTCTTACTATACGTTTAACTATAACCAACTCGCAGGAAAAACCGAGCGGAATCCTCAGGGAATGTATTTCAATGGTTTACTCGACCTATCGGGTAACATCTGGGGACTGGCAACAGGGGCCAACGTAAAACAAGGAGACACTGCAAAGATATTCGGTGTTGATTTTTCGCAGTATGTTAAAACAGAACTTGACTTACGTTACTACTTCAAGTCAGGCTTAAATAATCAATGGGCCAACCGGATAATTGTTGGAGTGGGTATACCTTATGGCAACTCAACCATACTTCCCTTCATTAAGCAATTTTTTGTAGGTGGCAATAACAGCTTGCGCGGCTTCCGAAGCAGGTCTCTCGGACCGGGCACTTACAACGGAGCACAACAAGCTGTAGGAACACGTGGCTTCTATCCGGATCAAACAGGAGATGTAAAAATCGAACTGAATACAGAATACCGGGCTAAACTTACCGGCATCTTTAACGCTGCAGTATTTCTCGACGCTGGTAACGTTTGGTTGGTTAATGAAGATCGACTTCAACCCGGCGGTAAATTTTCGAAGGAATTCTTAAAGGAAATGGCCGTTGATGCCGGAGTTGGATTACGTATCGATGTTCAGATCTTATTACTGCGTCTTGACCTTGCAGTTCCTTTGATTGATCCCAGGAGACCAACCGGGGATCGCATTGTCATAAACAAATTCGGCAACCGTGAATTCAGGAGAACAAATACTGTTTTAAACCTTGCAATTGGTCTTCCTTTCTAGTGTACAGTATTCATTGCATGTATCCTCCAGGTGGTCTTCTTTCTGCAGAACAGAGTTACTGCGGTACAAGGGAGTGACACAACAAAAGTCGAATAAAGTTCTTCAGCCGGCTCCCAAAAAATACAAGTATACTAGCGGAGCCCGATAGCTCATAAGCAGAAATAATAAAGTGGCCACCTTCCGGTGAGCCGCTTTATTATTTACTAAAAACCTAAAAGGTATATCGAATACCCACCCCACCCCAGTTTCCGGTAAAGCCCCGGTCTTCACCAAATTCATAAGAGGGCTGCCAATCGACGGAGAGGTTTAAAGGTGCTTTATTGATCTTGAGGTCGAGACCGAGTACACCGTCAATGCCGGCGAATGCCCGATTGCCATATCGCTTATTGTAGAAGCCAACGTGAGCCCCGGGTCCGACATACCACCTTAAACCAGGGGCGCCCCCAACGTTGCCATGGATCTCGTACAAGCCTGTTATTCGTGAGCCATTGCGATAGAAGTATCCAATCACTTCAAGCGCGTTAGTTGGTGTAACAAAAGACTTGAGCGATATTCCTGCACCATCCCAAACCTTTACACCAAGGGCTGTTCTATAAGACCTGCCCATACTTTGCGCTGTGCTGTCCTCACTCCAAGAAACCAGGAAAAAGATGATCATGAAGAGTCGGTTCATATATCGTTTTCTACTTTCGACTAAACTTCATGCCATTGTACCGGCTTGATAAAAAAGAAAGGTGAATAAATGGGTTGATTAGCAACTGCTTGTGCTATTCGCGGGAAATAATTTCCACATGGACCTGGAAAAAGTGAAATCTTTACTGCATTAAAAATCAAATTGCTGAGGATTAATCTGGAACATTTTTTTTATTAGCTAATTAAAGCAAATTTTTAATTTCTAAAATTTCAAATATGGAAAAGCAAGATGAACTTGTAGGCGTTTTAAACGACCTGATCAGAATCAACCACGACAGGATTGAAGGTTATGAAAGGGCGATTAAAGAATCAAAAGACAGTGACATTGATCTTCAGGCAATCTTTAGGGAGATGGCTGATCAAAGTTCGAAGTACGTTAGTGAACTTACCCAGGAAGTAGCTCGTTTGGGTGGAGATCCTGCTGACGATACCACTGTTTCCGGGAAGGTTTACCGGGTTTGGATGGACTTAAAGGCCGCCGTAACCGGACAGGATCGTACGAGCATTCTTGCTTCTTGTGAATATGGCGAAGATGTTGCACAAAAGGCTTACGCTGCTGCGTTAGAGTCGGACGCATACCTGAGCACTGAAGTAAGACAGCTTATCGCTGAACAAAAAGAAGCATTGAAGAAATCACATGATATTATTAAGAAGTATCGTGACATGCATGAAAGCATAAACCGGTAATCGTCTCATCATATTAAGAATGGCCGGAAAACATTCCGGCTATTCTTATTTTATATTTCGATTCTAAATACCGAAAATCCGATATCTACTATATTGTTGTTTAGACTTGGCAAGGATTTTTCTTTATAGTTATTACACAACATTCCACTATACTTCAAACAATATATTTATGGAAAATAATGCAACGATGCCACACATGAAGAGCCTAGCTCTTTGCCTCAACAAGATGGTACTTGATGGCTACGATGACAATTTCAGTGCAACAGAATATGGCCTTCGGTCACAAAACAAAGACAAAATTTATAATCCTGAAGAAGTGAACATCGTGAACTTCTTTCGTTTCGAGGGTCCATCCGATCCGGCTGATACATCAATTATGTATGTAATTGAAACCATGGACGGAACTAAAGGGACTCTTGTTGATGCTTACGGAGCTTACTCTGACGATAACGTAACAGAGTTTATGAAGCAGGTAGAAAATATCCAGAAAAAAACGAGCAAATCATAATAAAGGCTGTTGCTAACCTATGACGGCACCCCTCGAGGGTGCTTTTTTTATGGTGTGAAGTTTACCAACCAGTGGGCGATATTGTGGTTGCATAACTGTCTAAAGCTAGCACCGGCGCTTGCTACTATGGCAGCCGCACGATTACCCGGACGATCGTACAATGATGTACCGCCGCTTGCATCTCCTATGCGTATGTCTATCAACCAAACGAATATTGCATACCCGGAATTTGATTGGATCTCATGGAATCAATATCAGTGGAAGAGCCCAGTTTCTATACAAGGACGCTTGTTTATTACAGCAAATAGGCCTTCCTTTTATGGCTCGGCACTAAAAAGAAAAAGCTACTGTTATAAACAGTAGCTTCGGTATATGTAGAGTTAGAATAGTAATGAACTTTCAGTTCTCTAACATATTGTTTAGCGGTACGCTATGCGGTTAAGCTCGCCTGATGACCCCGATTAACAATGCTATAATTGCAAGGACTAACAGAATGTGTATTAGGCCTGTGGCATTATATACAAAGAACCCAAGTAACCAACCGACTACCGCAATAACTGCGATGATGTAAAGTATGCTTCTCATTGTTGTGTGTTTACATAAGAGGTTAAAAAACCTTGCCATTAGTACTACAACGTATAATACAATTAGGTGAAACGAACAAAAACATTCCAAATCTTTAGGAAATCATTAGTAGCGAGTAAATTCTTCCCCACTAGAAGTGCCTAAGGCATGTAGCCGTATAAATGTGAGTGGCACGAAGTTGCTGGATTTCTTAGGTAGTTACATGATTATGAAGGTGATAAAGAAATATTTTAAAGTAATAAAAGGAGCTTTCAATGCCTTTATCGAAGATAATTGCGTTAAGCTAAGCGCAGCCTTATCGTACTATACCATATTTTCAATCGGTCCTTTGTTGGTGATTGTACTCTCGTTATCTGGTGTTTTCTTTGGAATGGAGGCTGTGCAGGGTAAGCTTTACAACCAGATGTCTGGTCTAATCGGAGCGGACGCAGCTTTACAGGTTCAACAGATCATTAAAAACATACAGGCATCTAAAAAAGGCACCGTTGGAGCAATCATTGGTGGAATAGTACTGATCATAGGGGCAACCGGGATATTTACCGAAATCCAGGACTCAATAAATTTCATCTGGTCGTTGAAAGCAAAACCCAAACGTGGCTTCGTTCGACTATTATTTAACCGGCTGCTGTCTTTTTCACTCATCATCAGCCTCGGATTTTTGCTGGTGGTTTCTCTGGTCATAAACACCCTTATGGATCTTCTGAACGAACGGTTAACAAGGCTGTTTCCCGACACAACTGTTTACTTGTTCTACGGGCTAAACCTGGGGCTCCTCCTGCTTACGATCAGTCTTCTGTTTGCAGTGATCTTTAAAGTGCTGCCCGATGGCAAGATCAAGTGGAAAGACGCATTTATAGGGGCGACGTTTACCGCAGTGCTTTTTATCCTGGGGAAATCGGCGATCGGCTATTATCTGGGGAATTCTTCATTAGGCACCACCTATGGAACCGCTGCGGCAATCATCATTATTCTCACCTGGGTTTACTACACCTCGATCATCCTGTATTTTGGCGCCGAGTTTACGAAGATCTATGCACTGGAGTACGGGGGAGGTATTGTTCCGGATAAGACAGCGGTATTTATAATCAAACAGGAAGCACGGGAAATCATCATGCCTAAACGTACCCCCACGAAAAAGGAGTGAGCCACCCGACGGGTTAGCCAGTTTGCCTTTTCAGTTGTCCCGCGCCATCCATTAGGTTCAGGAAGATGGCTCAAACCCATGCAACCTGCATACGGCTTTGTGCATCTTCAGCAGACACCCCCTTAGCCCGGAAACCGGAAATAAGCAGTTCAGGGCCAAACCCGGATTATGTGGTTACATGAAGAGATTTTCGGGAAAAAATTGCACCAAACCATTGAGGGTTAATGTTCAGCAAAGTTTTCAACCAAACAAAAAATACGGTACACTTTTAGAAGTACTAACACAAATAAATCGTATGAATGCAGATAAACATTTACACTTCATTTCGTTGAAAATAATAGAGATTGGTATCGCCCTGTTTCATTGCCACGTAAACAGCGTTTTACGATTACCAACCAGTGTTATTAACACCCTCAAGATTGACGAAGCAGGTAACATTTACATTTTGATGCCACGCCCCCGCCAGGAACTGAGCCAATTTGAAAAAGAATTCCCGGTAAGTTTGAATTACTTCAAAAAAGGGAAGGGCTTTTTTGTAAACGTATTTGGAAGAGCGAGGATTATAAATGATCCTGAGGAGCTACAATCGCTGGACCTGTCTAACACAGAGATAAATGAAGCCCTAAACGATCAAATGCTAGTTCTTGTCAAGATTCACAAGGCTGATTATTACGAGAAGGATGTAACCAGGAAAAACCGCTTTCTTGCTAAAATGAAAACAATGGTTTACAATATGCTTGCTCTTGTAGAACAGGACGAGAAACGTTTCGATTTTAGTACGTCCAGAAGTTTGCAGGGCTATGGCTTTTAACAAGGTAATGAACACTGCAGATATTTAGTAAAAGCTAAGGCAAACCGTTTAAGAGGGTCAGCATTCTATAGATAACTGCCGGGAAGAAATCGTTTCTGAGTTTTAATAGGGTTGATTTTTAGGGTTAACACAAAGGCTATCATGTTATTGATAGCCTTTGTTATTATAGCGCCTATAATGCGGATTTAGTCTTTCTTGAACGTAATTATAAAGGTGGTTCCTTTGCCCAATTCAGATTTCACGTCTACATCCGCATTATGAGATTGAATGATATTGAGCGTAGAAGCAAGTCCGAGCCCCATACCATTTCGCTTAGAGGTGAAGTAAGGTTCAAATAAGCGTTGCATGTTTTCTTCACTGATACCGCAGCCATTATCAGTTATTTCTACAACATGGGTATCACCTGAAGTCAGTATGATAATTTCGAGTTTGCCTACCTCCTCCTGCATCGCTTCCACGGCGTTGATGATGATATTGAGAAAGGCAATCTGGATTTTATCTTCATCAAGTAAGGTGAAGGCTTCATTTTCTGAGTACCGAACCTGGAGATCGATTCTTTTCAGTGTCATCCGGTCGATAGCGGCTGAAATAGCCTTATCCATAACTTCGTGCAGCGACGCCCTTTTAAGTTGAATATCAGAAGGTCTGGAAGAGTTTAACAGCTCGGTAATCAGGTCGCCGATACGCTTGCCATTACGTTGAATGATCTCCAGGTATAGTTCAGCGTCGGCATTTGACTCTTGCTGCAGCAGTTGCTCAACCGAGAGGTTGATGTTGTTCAATGGGTTTCTCACTTCATGTGCAAGCGTGCGCACAAGTCTGCCGGTGGCGGCAAGTTTCTCTGCCTGCAAGGCTGTTTTCTCCGCGCGCTTCCTGCTGGTATTATCGTGAATGATCCCCTGCACATACTTTTCTCCATTGTTGTTGATTTCAACAGAAGCGGAGATCATGCAGTTTTTGATATCCTGATTTTTTGTGAGCAAGTCTACTTCATAATCGTTGATCTCACCCATCTCGTTAAGGATCGCGATAAAGAAGTTTGGATCCCGTTTGATGAACAATGAGGTAAATGGCACATTCAACAACTCTTCTGCTTCATAATTCAGGAGTTCTGTAGCAGCATAGTTGATGTCAACAATCTCAAGATCTATGTTGGATAAAAACACAACATCTTTCGACTTTTCGAACATGTTCCTGTATTTACGCTCATTGGCTTTTAATGCCTTTATGGAGGCAGCACGCTCAAGCGAGTAACGGATACACCGTTCAAGTTTTTCTGTATTAAGTTCTGATTTAATGAGGTAGTCATATGCCCCGCTTTCCATTGACTTTACATCAATTTCCTGGGTACCCTTACCGGTAAGCAGGATAATGGGCTCCTCGCAACCCGCCTGTATCGCATCCTGCAACAAGTCGAGTCCTGTTTTTATACCAAGGCGATAATCGACAAAGTGAATATCGTAGTTGTTTGACTTGAGCTTATTCAGCGCATCATTATAGTTGTAAGACCAATCAATGGTGAAGTTCCTGTTCGGGATATTTCTGATATAATCTGAGGTCAGAAAAAAATCATCTTCGTCGTCATCAACAATGAGGATCTGAAGGGGAAACGCTGGATTGTTCATTTAAATTTTTATTTATTGCCTGCCAGTTGAAAACCTACACGCCTGAGGATGTATGATTTGGTTTAAATGAACTACGAATAATAACAGGGACACGATTGGAAAACATTAGAACAAAAAAAATTCAGGGCACCCGTATGTGGTGCCCCGGGGTGATATTTTATTGGTGGAGTTTACGCCTAATTTGAATTACCTGCTTATACGCCGATTGTGTAGTTCGTGCAGTAACGAGTTACGAATTACAGATCGCTGTTGAATTGCTTGTATTGTTTCATCTTATTGTACAAGGTCTTACGGTCAACATTCAAAATCTTGGCAGCTTTGCTTTTGTTATAATTTGCTTTGCGCAATGCTTCTACAATCATCTCATATTCTGCATCGATACTTGCACCTTTCAGGCTGTGCTCATTTATTACCAGTGGCTTGCTTAAAACCGGTTCAGGAATAGCTGAACTGTATGTATTTGATGGAATATCAACCTGTGGTGCCTGGTGAGCCGGAGCATTTACTTCATCAGGAGTTTCATCAAACTGGAGCTTGGTGAAATTTGTTATTTCGAAGGGAAGTACGATGGGCATTATGTATTCCGTGTCGCATAATAAAGTAGCCCTTTTAACCACATTCTTCAACTCTCGCAGGTTACCATGCCATACATAGTTCTTAAATATGGCCTCGACCTCGGGCGAAAATCCCCGAATGTTTTTTCCAAGCTCCTGGTTGGTAAGCCGCAGAAAATGGTTTGCGAATATCATAAGGTCGTACTTACGATCCCGCAATGGTGGAACTTCGATACTAAATTCGTTGAACCTGTGGTAAAGATCTTCCCTGAACTTCCCTTTTCTAGCAGCATCCAGCAGCCTTTCATTGCTCGCAATGATAATACGTACATCAAGATCGATATCTTTATTTCCACCAATACGCCGCATCTTTCTCTCCTGCACAACCCTGAGCAGTGCAACCTGGATATCATATGATAGGTTTGCAACTTCATCAAGGAAGATGGTACCTCCATTTGCAATCTCAAAGCTGCCGATCTTCTGATTTAATGCTCCGGTAAAAGAGCCTTTCTCATGACCAAAGAGCTCGCTACCGGCGAGCTCTTTAGAAAGTGCACCACAATCAATGGCCACAAATGGCTGATCATGGCGTTTGCTGCGTTTATGGATTTCCTGGGCAATTGCTTCTTTACCACTTCCGCTTTCTCCATAAATAAGAATGCTGTAATTGGTTGGAGCGACAAGGTCTATTTGCTTCAGGATATTTTTAAACTCGGGGCTGTCACTGAAAATATACTGCCCTGAGGTAATGGTTTTTGCACGGCTCTTCTTTGCCTCTTCTATAGACTCTGGTGACGCGTCAGAGTCAGCCGGAACAGATGAACTTTTATCGAGTGCTTTTTTGATAGACAGGATAATTTCGTCGGGAAACAGGGGCTTGGTAACATAGTCGTATGCCCCAAGTTTCATTACATCGACAGCTACCTTTATATCGCTATAACCCGTGACAATGATCACGGGTGTACGAGGATACTTATCCTTTATTTTTATCAACAGTTCCTTGCCGTCAAAATCCTCCAGACGAAAATCGCAAAGCACGAGGTCTGGTTGCTGTTGTTCCAGGAATTCAATTGCTTTTTTGCCGTTATGCGCAAGTACTACTTCATAGCCATTTTTCGTTAGAAATCTCTTTAATAAAAGACACATGTCCACATCGTCATCAATAACTAATATTTTACTCATTTAATGGTTATTAAAGTTTTATGTTATCTTATGCCCACATGCGCCTAAGTTGAGCGACGGGTATTTGTAATTGCTCACGATATTTCGCAATTGTTCTGCGGGCTACATTAATGCCTTTACTTGCTAATATAGCGACTAATTGTTGATCAGTATAGGGATTGAGCTTATCTTCCTTTTCAATCACAGCCTCAATTGCGGATTGAATTACCCGGTTACTTATTACCTCGCCTTCCTGATTTATGATCCCTTCAGTAAAGAGATTTTTGAGGAGAATGATACCAAATGGCGTATCAACATACTTATTTGATGTAACCCTTGAAACGGTTGAGATATCTACACCAACCCTGTCTGCAATGTTCTTTAAGATCATGGGTTTCAGAAGGCTCACATCTCCATAAAGGAAGTATTCGCGCTGCAGCTGAACGATTGCCTTCATGATCTGCATCATTGTGCTTTCACGTTGTTTGATGGCGTTGACAAACCATTGTGCAGAACTCAATTTACTTTTAAGGTATTGTGCGGCCGTCTTGTCTTTTCTCTGGTTAGCAGAGTCGACAGTTTCCATTAACGACTGGTTAATGTACAATGATGAGGACCGGGAACGAAACAAGTTGATCTCGATTTCTTCATTATCATTTACCGTAAGGATGAAGTCGGGAAGGATATTGTTGTTAACGGGCTGAGAACCTTCCGCTTCAGAAATGGGCTTCATTTTTAGTGATGCAAGAAGCTTAAGGATGATCTTTAGCTCATCTTCTTCTATATCGAGGGCATCCATAATCTTTTCCATATTGCGATGGGAAAGATCAGAATAATGATTTTCGAGAAGCGTAATGGCTTTTTTAACATCAGGCCCTTTCTTATCGAAGTGGTATAATTGAAGCAACAGGCACTCACGGGTGTTTTGTGCGCCAATACCCACCGGTTCGAGTCGTTGAACTTCTTTTAGTACAACTTCAAGCTCAGCCACTTCAACGATCATTCCTTGTTTAAAGGAAAGGTCGTCAGCCATATTATCCAGGTCTTGAGCAAGAAGACCGTTGCCATTAAGACAATCAATGATATAATCGGCTAATTGTAGTTGCCGGTCGGATAGGTTTGCGTATCGTATCTGGTTCTTTAAAGTTTCACGGAAATCAGTATAAGCTTTAATGGGTATATTCGGAACCGCATCGTTGTTAAAATAGTTTTCGTATTCAAGCTTATAGTTAGGTATGTCATCATAACCGTGCTCTTCCCAATCCTGGAAGTCCTGTACTGCTTCCTTCGAGAACTTCTCTACATCAATGTTCTCCTCTTCATTATTTTGTTCCAGTAGGGGATTTTCATCCAGTTCATCAGATATTCTCTGATCAAGCTCTAAAACATTCAGGTGAAATATATTCAGCATTTGAATCTGCTGCGGAAGGATCTTAAGCTGTTGCCTTTGCGTTTGGATTTGGGTAAGCATATCAGAATGTTTTGGGATTATTGTTCACACCGTTACAAAGCCAACATAGCACCAAAGTGCTCAAATACTCTTAAATGTTCTAAATAATTAACAATCATACACTTATCATTATTTTTTGCTCAGTTTAATTTGATTTACGCCTTTTAACCGGATTGATTTACAGGCTTGTGTAGATAAACTTCCACAATATACTGCTTTTCTAAAGGAGACGAGTACTAGACGGCATGCGAAAAGATCTTCTGCCCTGAAACCAACTGAAAGCTTGTGGATGAAAGCAGTAGCAGCTATTTGGTATCCTGGTAGTTTGTTGAGTTGGAGAAGATTGGGAGACTATTCCCCGAATACACTGCCTGGAACAGGTGTAGAAGTCCAATAGATGCAAAGCATCGTTCAAGGGTCATGGCAGACGAGAATCAGGTGAATAGCTTTCGTATAGTTTCGATAAGAACGTTTGATGCGCTGGAATTGTATAGAAGAAAAAGATCCTCTAATTTAAACTGTATTCCGGGAAAACAGCTTTGTATCATGTATTCTACAAAGTGTCGTATTGCTTTCGGTAACATCCATTTTCCTGTGTTTTTTGCCAGGTGTTTGCTTTATTAAAATTCTTGTACCAGATCTGGATGGTCGTGAAATTAAACGCACACAACTATGACGGGAACAAAGAGCACAGTTGCTTTTAAGCGGTCTGTTAACAAGGAGAGCCGGCTATTATTGGTATGATTATTATTACGTTAGTAGTAGAAACATCACAAATTATTCATCACTAAAACTCATTACTATGTTACGTTGGACAATCACATTCCTGATCATTGCGATAATTGCCGCAGTATTTGGTTTCGGTGGAATAGCCTCCAGTGCAGCTGGCATCGCGAAAATCCTGTTTTTTATCTTTATCGTATTGTTCCTGCTGTCGTTGATTGGCGGACGGAAAACAATTGACTAACTAATACACGTAAAAAAAGAGGCTGCCTCAATTATAAGGCAGCCTCTTTTTATTTATAGGACTGTTCGTTTTAGAACGTTCTTTTACTGGTAACCAGAGTGATTACAAAGCTTTGTCGCTCTTTGCTTTTTCTACAAGCTTTTCCGTAGCGTATATCGCAAATTCTACCCTCCTGTTTTCCGCTCTTCCCGACTCCGTTGCATTTGAAACCTTTGGCTGCGACTTGCCGTACCATGCTGTCTTGAGCCGATCTGAGGAAAGTCCCTGTTGCCTTAGATAAGCAACAACTTCTTTTGCCCGCCTTTCAGAGAGCTGCATGTTATGATCGTCTGAACCGGTATCATCTGTATGGCCCTCGACCAATACATAAGTATCCGGATACTTATTTAAAACTTGTGCAAGTTCTTTTACCTTGCTTTGGGCTGAAGAGGTCAGATCAGCCTTATCAACTCCAAACAAAACGCCCGCCTTAAAGGTCACATTTATCCCTTCACCAACCCGCTTTACTTCTGCACCGGATATCTTCTCAATCTCCTTTGCTTCTTTATCCATCTGGCGTCCAATAACCCCACCGGTTGCTCCACCAACTGCGGCACCAATGATAGCACCTAACGCGGTATTTCCTGCAGCTTTACCAACTCCGGCACCTACCGCGCCACCTGCGCCGGCACCAATCAATACTCCTTTTTGACCCTTGTTTAATGTTTTGCAAGCCGATACACCTAAGCTTAGCAATAAAACCATCACAAACAAATTCAAAACACTTGTCTTTTTCATAATTAAACCATTTACAATTATACAATCATGCCCTTGTGAGCATGCTATTACTTCGTTACTAATTGCCGGGAATTATTGTGCTGTTATCACCAGCAATTGCATCGAGTATTAACCAAGCCATACACTAAAATAAACCCCGGCTAATCCGGGGTATATGATGATATCTGGCTTATAAGATGATTAGTAAGTTCCGAGGCCCCAGTTAACACCTACGTTTATACCAATGTTATTGTTGTTAAACTTCGGTCCACCCAATTTATTGATATTTCTGAAACCATTATAGTAATTGACATCTGCCATAAACCAGGTATTTTTCACAAGACGGTAGTTGATACCAGCCCCTGCATGTAAACCGATGTCGAACCTTTCGTACAGGTCTTTTGCATCCACAGCTGTAGCAGAAGTATTGCCACCCGCTACTGTTTTAATTTCACGCTCACCGCCAATCAGGTAACCAAATGAAGGGCCAACTGAAATCTTGGGACGGACCCTGTTACCAGGGGTTCCAAAGAAATACATTGCTTTCAATGGAAGTCTGAGGTAGTCAAGTTTAGATGTATTGGTTACCATAACATTCGCTGTTGTTCCTTCAGTTTTGCTACCCTCGATGGAATACTTTAAATCAGCGCCAAAACCAAAACTGGACTTTGTACTGTAAATGAACGATAATCCTACATTACCAGCTGGCATATACTTATTATCGCCATAATTTTTAATCCACGCATGTCCGAAACCAGCGTTAATTCCCAGTGACGTGTTTTGCCTTTGCTGCGCAAATACTGTTATTGTACTCAAAACAAGTCCTGCGACTAACAATCCTTTTTTCATAACTTTTGATTTTTCATCCAATTGGCAAAATTGGTGCCATCAACAAACAGGTTGTCGTTTTTGGTTTGAAGAAAAGGCCCCCGGATTTTTGAAACCGCTGTTATATCCACAACTTTCCTTGATTCCAGAATTGGCTTACATTTCTATGACTCAAACGCAGCAAGTATTCTAAGTTGCTGCACTATAATGCATCTAAAACACAAAAACATTCCTGGTCATGTTCGTAAATAGGGCCTTGCTTTTAAACGAAGGTGATCGTCGAAAAACCTGATATCGGCAGTAAGTCATGACATGAAGGTTAAACCCGCCAATCCGTGTTGATGAGGCATAAAAAAAGCCGGGGTAAGCCGGCTTTAAGCAAACAAACATTTAGTAGTTAGTTATCTGTATTTAAATAACCTTGTAAGGCTTTTACATAGTTTTCAAAAGCCTCGATACCTTTCTTGGTTATCTGGCAAGTTGTTAAAGGATAATTGTCTTTGAATTGTTTAACCACTTCAATGTAACCCGCTTCCTTCAGCTTCTGCACCTGAACACTTAGGTTTCCTGCAGTAGCGTTCGTTTTCTCCTTGATGAAGGTAAACTCTGCTTCCTTAACGCTTATGAGCAGGCTCATAACGGCCAGGCGAAGTTGAGAATGTAATATGGGATCCAGCTCTTTAAACACTATACCTGATTTGGTGGTCTGCTCTGCAACTTTCTAAATTCCCGGTTGGCAATATGCCCGGGGATGATATAGCCAAAAAGAACGGCAGTACCATGGAATACCATAAGCAGTTCAAACCTATGTACAAACAGGCAGCCAAATGCAAGTATCCAGGTGATGATTGCGCCCACATATGAAGGCTTGAAATTGAGAACTGCTCCATAGATAAGCACCCAAAAAGCATAAAGGTTCATCAGTAATGGAAAGCCGATCATCGGGCTTATGCCCAGGTTTATACCTGCGATGATGAACATCAATGAGATAAAGAAACCTATATTCAATTTATTGAAGAGATCCCTTGTATAAGTCTTCACTTTGTGTTGCCGCTTGACAAACAGGCGTTTCCCGATGCTAATGAAGGCGAGTAGCAAAGATACTATCCCAAAAATATTCCAGAAAAGGAAGGTGCCGCCCCACCTGAAATGTTGGTTTAAAATCGTAGTAAGGGATGCAAAGAAAAGCATCCACCCCCAGATGATCCACGCTTTGCCGTCGTCTTTTTGCTCCTGCTTGGCGGTCTCAATCATCTGTTGTATGATCAGCAAACTCTGCTGGCCGCTCATCTCACTCCCCTTCTCCATATAATTTTTGTTTATTGTATTTTGCTTTCATCGCGTAACCAGGAACGATCCAGGCAACGATAACCGACAACATGATTAACAAAAGCTGGAATTTGACGATGATAAATGTGGAAGCAATGGCAAGCACCCAACAAAAAACTCCACCGATAGTTAACTCCCTTACCTTAAGGACTTTACCTGAAAGAAAGGTTGGCACCCCATACAACACCAGGAACATGGAATACAATGCCTGCCTCTCTTTATATTGTATCAATACAAATGCTGTTAAGGCAAGACAAACCACAAACACCAACCAAACATAGCCTAATATATCATCTGAATAAGTTTTTACCCGGCTTGCCTTCTTTCTTTTTCTCAAATACACTGCCTGGTAAATCATCGTAGCCCAGGTAACCATCCATATCATTTCCGGATGAGCTACCAGTCGAAAGTGCCACATCACAAAATGGCCTAAACTGCACAAGGCGATTACCCACCCCCATAGCAGGTATAGGTGGCCGTTATCGCCAAAGTTGTTCCTTGCGCGGTTTATCATTTCTTCAATCAGCTTCAAACTTTCGTTTGGAGTGATTGCTTTTTCGTGATCATCCATATGCTTCTCTTTCTAAGTAAAAATAGCAGAGGCGATGCTGCCCCTGCAAATCATTTATGCACATTATTTTGAAGCGGCAGCCAACATCCGTTCAGCACGTTTTTGTCCCCAAACGGGGTGCAGGGGCGTAACAGGCTTAAAGGCCTTGAAGAGTTCAACTGACTTCTCAAGGCTTTGGCGGGCTTTATCCTTACCACCACCAAATTGGGCAGGCGTATTCATCAGGCTTTCACCCTCCATCAGGTACACCCTGGGATTTTGTGCATCGATCGCCTTAGCCGTACCCAATGCCTGCCTGGCAACTGCGCCATATTGTTGCCAACGGTTCATTGGGTCAACAAGCATATGAAGTGTTGCCGACATATTCTTTAAAAGAAACAATTCCGAATTTTTCGGCTCAATAGCTTCAGCTTTTGCGATCAGCGCTTCTGCCCTATTTGCTATTTCGTCTTTATCGCCTTTTTGATCCGTAAACCCTTTAAACTCCATAGCAAGTGCCGCATAATAGTACGGTAACCATTGCGTTTTTTCGGCATCTCCTATCCGCTCGAATGCAGCAGATACCTGCTGGTAATCTTCGGCTGTTTTACAGGTGTCAAACGCAGCTATTGTTTTTTCCATAGCTTTTTGATATTTATCATTTTGAGCGTACGACATAACAGATACACATAATAGTATCGTCATTACAAGAATTTGTTTCATGGCTATTATTTATTTAGATTGATTATTTAATTATTGATTATTACTTTAAAATAAGTATTTGAGTAGCGAGGAATGGAATATAGCTGTTGAATTAACCGGCAGCAATTAAGATATTTTGAAGATCAACTATTAATTAGGCAAAACAAAACAGTGTTAGCATTATGGAAGGCTAAACTGGCCCACATTAGCTTCTCCAGGTCATTACTGTTTCTCGTCGGCTTGTTTCAACTTATCATATTCCTTTTCAATTGTATTAAAGCGGCCCTCATGGTACGCAGAAAAATAATGGGAAGCCAGACCAATTCCCCAACCCAACATCGGCCAGATGGGCCAGTAATAAGAACCAGGTCCGGAAGAAAAGTACCACACAATAACAAACAGGACATTTAAGATAACGTAACTTCTAAGGTTCCATTTAAATGACGCTCTTCTCCGAGCAAGTTGCCAGAGCCTTGCATCGTTATGGTCGTGAACACTAGAACTGTTCGGGTTATCATTTTGCTTGTATTGCGTTTCCATAATAGTATTTTTTTATTTTGAATAAATTATTGATTGCTTTCAACCGGTTCTGAATGCTGTTAGCCTTATTTAAAAAAGAATTATGCTAATTATGGTCCGATATAATAAACTGTCTTTAAATGTGTTTGATCAAAGACGTTTTAAAGATTATTATTGATAGCATCCTGGGTACGATCTACACCCCAGCTAAGAAATAATCCGATAAACAAAAAACGGTTTGCTGGTGGTGTAATTGGCTCTTTGGCTTTGCCATCGTGCGAATAGTTATATCCAAACACTTGTTTACTTCCTAAAACGTTTGTAGCTGAACCAACCAATACCGCATACGATCCGGCTATCCTCGTAACGTAGTTGAAACTAAATCCGAGATTGTGGTAATCAATTGTTTCACCCTGGTCAGCAATCCGGTATTTCATAGAGGTGTTGTCTAAGCGCAGGTTATAATATGGTCGCCCAGTCGCATACGAATAAGTGAAATTAAACCCGGTTGAAATTTTGCTTACCCATCTTTTTAACACCAGGGAAGTTGTGTGATCGGCAGCGAAATTTGGCTGGAGTTTTCCCGGGTAATTCAGGTAATCTCGTTTTGTATCGAGGTAGGAATAACTGATCCAATAGTCAAGGCCCTTAATCGTTTTTTTGTCGCGCCAGAATAATTCAACACCCTTTGCATAGCCTTCGCCGTCATTGTTATATACCGGCGATGTTTTAACGAGGTCGTGGTACTTTTTATAAAAGCCTTCCAACCTAAACGTATAGTACTTGTTTGCTTTTTGGTAGTTTGCTATGTAATGGGTTGCCCGGGTATAACCAAGCGCTGTTGTCTGAACAAGCTGAAGGTTTTCGGGCTTTTGGTAAAAAGTACCGTAAGCCACAGAGGCCTGCGCATCTTTTCCTGTTTTGTACGCCAGCGACAACCTGGGTGCAACATTGAATTTGTCGATCACAGAAGAATATTCACCCCTTACCCCAATCTTAGCAGCCAGGTTGTTGGTTAGGTAAATATCCGTTTCGGCAAAAGTTGCCGTGAAGTGGTCAGTAAGCTCTTTACTTTTATTGTTGAAATTGCTGTGCGTATAAGCATACCAATATTCGCCCCCAAACCTGAGGGAACTTATACCCCTGAGTTTCTTTTCAAATACGGTTTTTAATTGTGATAGATCCTGTCGGGTCCGCCCGCTGAAATTTTTGTCTTTTAACCATTGCTGGTCGTAGGTTTTGGGTTGATTTAATTTATCCTGTAATTCATTACTGATATTATCTAAATTGGTGCTGTAGCTTGCTCCGGCGTTTAATCTCCATCCGTTTCCAAGGCTTTCTTTCCAGCTTAGGTTGTTGTACCAGTTTGTACTCTGCAATGCAAAAGCATCTTTCAGAAAACTGCTGTCAATATCAGGGCGCCTGATACCAAGTTTGTTGCTGCTAAACGTGGTATAGTACTTAACCATCCCACCGTTTTTTGTTTTAAACCGGTAATTGAAATCGGCAGTATGAAATTGCGGAACCTTGAAGTAATCGATTTTCTGTTTTACAACTTCAAAGTATGCAGTAAGGTTGGTATAGCCATAGTTGGCACCCCAGCTTACTTTCTTATTCTTCTCTAGTTTCTGGTAACCGGCACCCACAAAAATTGGCGTAATCGATGCATTGGCTGTGCTCTGATCAGGCAAGTCGATCGACTCTAAAATCAACGCAGAAGACAAGGCCTGGCCATACAGGGCCGAATAGCCGCCTGTACTGAAAACGGTGCCTTTAAACAGCGCAGGACCAAACCGCCCGCGTTGTGCAACATCCGGTACACTTGTATAATATGGATTGTTAACTACGGTACCATCTATGTACTGCTTTGTTTCATAACCTGCTCCGCCACGTACAAATAGCCCTTCCTGGTCGCCTATCTGCTGTGCCCCCGGTAATGTTCTTACTGCCGCGGTTATGTCGGCGTTAGCGCCGCCTGTAGTAAGTACATCAAGCGTGCTCAACACCGTTGTGGCACGTTTACGATCACCGGCTTCAAAGGTGCCCGCAGTTACCATTACTGCTTTTAGCTCATCGAGCTTCTCTTTTACAGTGATCCGCAATCCCCCCAGGTCGGTGGCAATAGTAATTTTTTGTGCGATAGTATGAAAGCCAACACTGCTGACTTCCAATACCTGTTCCCCCATTTCAGTAGTGCGAAAACTAAATTGTCCCAAAGAGTCGGTTGTTGCGCCATCATAACTATTCTTTATGGCAATGCTTGCACCAGCTACCCCTCTTCCTTTAGCATCCCTTACGTTGCCCGAAATTTTAACCTGGGCTCCTGCGAGATTGAAGGAGAAAATCATGACCAGGAAAACAAGAATATTTTTCATCTGTGCTAATTGTTCAACAAACATAGACTGGTTTATTTTATAAACCAAACTATGTTGTAAATATTTTTACAAAAGAAAAGGGGACGCCGATTGACGTCCCCCCTTTTCTATTGCTGTTGTACAGCTTTAAGCCGCTTACCGGTATTTGCTGCCGGTCGTATAACGCAGGCATTAGCCGAATGCCTTTAACCCGCAGATATCGTAAACCGGCTTTTGTGCCTTCTATTGAAGAATTCTGAGTGTTTGCCTGCTATTGTCCGGCGCTACCAATTCAACGGTATAATGCCCTTTTGGAAGAATACCTGCAGCAACTACAGTTTGTGTTGCATTGCCGCCCTGGTGATTGATGGTTTTTGCCAGTACAACCTGCCCGCTGGTAGTAAGCAGGTTCACGGTGTAATTGCCCTTCGGCTTATTACTGAATTGGATATTAACGTTACCGCCCACAATGGGATTTGGATACACGTTATATCCGGCAGCTGCCTTGAGTGTGCTTATCCTGATGATCGGTGTAAACGCTAGTTTACCGTTGTAGCTGGTGCTCCTGAGCCGGTAGAAGTTTGTGCCCTCATATGGGTTATCATCCAACCAGGTATACTTTACCGCCTGCAAACTATTCAGTGGCTGCTTACTTCCAACAGTGCTAAATGTAATTCCGTCAGCCGATCTCTCCACCTCGTAGCTTTTAACATCGGCCTCATTGTCTGCCTTCCACTCCAGCACAATCTTATTTGTTTGTGTAAATGCCTTTAATGAGCCAAGCGTAATGGGCAGTGTTTGTGCATCCTGTTCAAAACCGGCAGCATTGAAAATGTCAACCCCAAACATGACCTGTCCCGTTGCACTATAATGTACCCAGTCCTGCAAGGGATAAGAATCGCAATCTATCAATATCGCATTGTTGGCCGGATTAGCGCAATACCTCGCCTGCGCAGCCCGTACAGAATCGCGATAGGGGTAGCCAACCGGGGCATAGATCCGGCCAATTACCTTTTTGTATCCCGATTGCGGGAACTGGTAGGTCGCGACAACCTTGTTCCACACGTTTTCAATCGAAACGAAAAACCTGGTAAGGTTTACAGCATAGGCATTGGCATCAGCGACTGTTTTCGCATCATCTTCACCTTGCATCCATATGATTCCCTTGAGGTCAAGTTTATAACCTTTTTGGTTTGCCTGGTTAACGGCGAGCTCAAGCCACTGGGTAAACTGTTGCCATCTTCCTCCTGCCTGCCACTCGTACTGACCCGGCAATGTTGGCCGCCAGTCACCCGCAAGCGTAGTTCCACCCTGGCCTTGTTTAAACACCAGTCGTTTACGCGGGTTTCTGGAATGAAGCTGTTTCATTAGCGAAGCCTCGGGACCAAACTGCGAGTTGTCTGCATAATTCTCGCACATGGTATTAAGTCCTACGTTTAGCGGCTCAATCACCGCTGAAAAAGCACCATGCCCGGGATTCCAAATTTCTGTTTGGGGTATCAGCCCTTTATATTGGGCGGCATCTGCGGTGGTCATACTCCCGGCGGGGCACCAGCCGGTGTTGGATTGCCCAAGCACCATGTAAAAGGGGACGATGGTATTGCTTTGTGCAGTTGCTACTAAAGAAACACAGCTTAAAAGAAATGAGCACGCAAAAACGTAAAGATTTCTCATTCGATATTGGGGTTTTAAGATGGCATAACGTTAAGGGAACGTACTTTATTTTAAGTAAGGATCATCGACCTAAAAAATTGTGCAAAGCACTGCTCCTCAACCTATTTCAAATCCAATAACCGGAAATCATGGGCAAAAAAAAGCGGCTCCGAACATTCGAAGCCGCTACAATTGTAAACAACTAAATATTACTTATAACCGCCGATCAGGTTTTTGGCCATCTTAACCATCTTTGCCAATCCTTCTTCAGGCAGATTACCTTTTTTAAATTCTGCAAGTACCTCAGGTAATTGCGTTTCCATTTCGTTAAGGAAATCGTTTTCAAATTCCTTTACACGTTTTACCGGAACAGCAGTTAACAATCCTTGTGTACCCAGGTAAATAATGGCAACTTGTTTCTCAACCGACATTGGCGAATACTGAAGTTGCTTCAACACCTCTACGTTACGTGATCCCTTATCGAGAACCGCTTTGGTAGCAGCATCGAGGTCTCCACCAAATTTAGAGAAGGCCTCAAGCTCACGATACAGTGCCTGGTCAAGTTTCAATGTACCAGACACCTTTTTCATCGATTTGATCTGTGCGTTACCACCTACACGGCTTACAGAGATACCCACGTTAATTGCAGGTCTGATACCGGCGTTAAACAGGTTACCTTCAAGAAAGATCTGGCCATCGGTGATCGAGATCACGTTGGTAGGAATATAGGCCGAAACGTCACCAGCCTGTGTTTCAATGATCGGAAGCGCTGTAAGCGAACCTCCACCTTTAACAATGTGGCGAATGCTCTCCGGCAGGTCATTCATCTTGCGGGCAATTTCATCTTTAGAAATAACCTTCGCTGCCCTTTCAAGCAAACGGCTGTGCAGGTAGAAAACGTCACCTGGATAAGCCTCACGTCCGGGTGGTCTTCTAAGCAAAAGAGAAACTTCGCGATACGCAACTGCCTGCTTCGAAAGATCATCATAAATAATCAATGCAGGACGACCAGTATCCCTGAAGAATTCACCCAGTGCAGCACCGGCAAATGGCGCATAGAACTGTTGAGGAGCAGGATCACTTGCAGAGGCGGCAACAATGGTTGTATAAGCCATCGCACCATTTTCTTCAAGTACCTTCATGATACCAGCGATTGTACTTGCCTTTTGCCCGATGGCAACGTAGATACAATAAACAGGTTTACCCGCTTCGTAAAACTCTTTCTGGTTAATGATTGTATCAACACAGATAGCTGATTTACCAGTCTGGCGGTCACCAATTACAAGCTCACGCTGTCCACGGCCAATTGGGATCATTGCGTCAATGGCCTTAATACCAGTTTGCAATGGCTCTTTTACAGGCTCTCTAAAGATAACCCCGGGCGCTTTGCGCTCAAGTGGCATCTCATACAATTCACCCGAAATCGGCCCCTTGCCATCGATGGGTTCGCCAAGCATGTTGATAACACGACCGCTCATTCCATCACCAACCCTTATCGATGCAATCTTCCCCGTACGACGTACGGTAGATCCTTCTTTTACATTCTCCTGTTCGCCCATCAATACCACACCTACGTTGTCTTCTTCAAGGTTAAGTGCAATCGCCCTCACCCCGCTTTCAAATTCTACCAGCTCACCACTACGAACATTGTTTAACCCGTAAATGCGGGCAATTCCATCGCCCACCTGCAATACGGTACCAACCTCCTCCAGGTCGGCCGAGGCATTAAAATTACTCAGCTGTTGCCTCAATATCGCTGATATTTCATCTGGCTTAATTTCAACCATATACAGATTTTAGCCTTTGCCGCTACTCAGGCAAAGATGTTAGAAATACCCTTTTCAACAGAAAGCAAAGGGAAGCTTTTTTTCTTTTGTGACCAGCACATCATCTATACTGATCATTCTTGCCACGCTCGCTTGTACGGCATTGCTAATGGCGGCGAAGCATAACGCCATCGAACGGCGCTTGCAAAGCTATAATAATCCGGAAATAAAGAACGTTGTGAACGGCAAACCTATCGGATTTGCTGTAAGTAAAAATTCTTGTCAAACTGCGCCTTCACATCCCTGAGGTCACGCGCTATGCTGGCATCAACAAGGTTATTGTCAAACTCCAGGATAAAGCCGCCGATCAATTCTTCCCGCACCTTCGACTCCAGTTCTATGTGTTCGATATCAGTTTCACGGATCAGTCTTTCCACCAGGGACTTCTTAACCGATTCACTAACCGGCACAGCGGTGGTCAGCTTAACTTTGTGAATGCCATTTAGTGCGTTATACTGATCAATAAATGCTTCAACAATTTCGGGCAGATAAAACTCACGGTTCTTGCTTACCAGCAATTGCGTAAAAAGATAAGTAACCCCGGTAATCTTTTCTTTTAATAGTGCTTCTAATATTTTGGCCTTCTTTTCAATTGAAATTACAGGACTTTTAATCATTTGTACAAACTCCGGGCTTTGTTTACACACCCCCTGCAGGTATTTCATGTCGTTGTACACAGCCGCCACCTGGTCTCTTTCTCTTGCAAGATCAAGAAGGCTTTTTGCGTACCTGCCGGCTAAACGTGGATTAAGCATTTGAGAATTTTATATGTTGCGCTAATTAACATCCCTTGCAGGATTAATTGAGTTTTACCGTTTCAGCCAGCTGGTTGATGTATCCTTCCTGTTCATTGGAATTTGCCAGTTCACGACGCAAAACCTTTTCCGAAACCTCGATCACAAGCTTTCCAATCTGGTTTTTAACATCGGTAAGTGCAGCATTTTTTTGTTGTTGTATGGCACCCTGTGCGTCAGCAACTATGCGATCAAATTCAACCCTTGCTTTTTCTTTTGCATCGCTGATCATCTTGTCTGAAGCAACCTTTGCTTCTTTAATAATCCTAGCCCGCTCATCCCTCGCCGATGCAAGCAGCACCTCGTTTTCGTTGCGGATCTGCGCCATTTCGATCTTCATCTGCTCAGCGCTCGCAATTGATGTTGCAATGCCGGTTTCCCTTTCCTTAAGGGAAGCTAAAATAGGTTTCCAGGCAAACTTCCGGAGAATAAAAAATACAATCAAAAAAGCAAGCAATGTCCAAACGATCAAACCCAGCCCGGGTAATAAAAGTTGCATATCAATTCGGGATTTTATGAGAAGTCAAAAGGTATTCTCTTTCGACTTGTACTGTTACTTGAGAAAAGAATTACTGTATCCGCCGCCCTGTGCTTAAGATACAGTAATCAGTTTGTGCCTGTTGGGAAATAAGAACCTTATTTCAAAACAGCAAGGATACCTGCGATTACTGCGAAAAGGGCAACACCCTCTACAAACGCAGCAGTCAGGATCATGTTTGCACGGATGTCGTTGCTGGCTTCCGGTTGACGCGCAATGCTTTCTACAGCACCTTTACCAATCTGACCGATACCAATACCTGCACCGATCGCGGCCAAACCTGCACCGATTGCACCACCAAGGTGTGACATTGAAAAATTGGCAACACCTTCGTTAGCAGCCTGCAAAAAAATAGTCATTAAAGACATACTGTTTGTTTTTGTTATGATGAAAAAATCTATAAAGCGAATTCTTTTTCCTTGTTGTCGTGCGCAGGATGCGGATCAGCGTGCTCATCATGTCCATGGCCTGTTTCGAATGCCTGGCCAATAAACACAGCAGTAAGATTGGTAAAGATGAACGCCTGGATAAAGGCAACCAATATCTCGATGAAGTAAATAAACACCGTAAAAGCCAGTGACACCGGGGAAAATCCGATACCTGCAACCTTACTCATTGCTCCGAAAATAAAGATGAGCGAGATAAAACAAATGATTACAATGTGCCCGGCCACCATGTTTGCGAAAAGACGTATCATCAATGCAATGGGCTTAATAAACACACCCGCAAATTCAACCGGTATTAATATCACTTTTACAAAAATCGGAACCCCGGGAGGCCAGAATATATGACCCCAGAAATGACCGTTTGTACTAAAAAGTATTACGATCATCGATATAAAAGCAAGAACAAGGGTGAAAGAAATATTACCGGTTACGTTAGCGGACCCAGGTATAAGACCTACCAGATTATTAATAAGGATAAAAAAGAAAATGGTTAGCAGGTAAGGCATATACTTTTCGTACTTGTGCCCCAGATTTGGCTTTCCTACCTCATCCCTCACGAAAGTAATTACCGGCTCAATCGCGTTTTGGAAACCTGAAGGAGCCACATTACTCCCGTTTTTCCGGTATTTTTTTGCAATATTCAGCATAAGCACAACCAGCAGCAGTACAGCAATAAACATCTGCACAACATTTCGGGTAAGAGAAAAGTCGTAAACCTGAACCGACTCATCAACGGTTCCGTCGGCTTTAACCGGCATAATGTGGTCGTGCTCCATTTTGTAGCCGCGGTACTGAGCATGCCCATGCTCAAACTTCGAAGACATAAAAGCATCAAAGCCACGTTGAGGAGAATACAATATGATGGGAAGGGGAAGTGAAATAGGATGGCCGCTTACATCTGCGATATGAAACTCATGGTTATCCATGATATGTTCCATAATTACCTTAGCTGCGTCTATCTTTTCTTCACCGCCATTTTCGTTAGCATGCGTGGCGGGCGATTGGTGATTTTGATTCTCATGTTGCGCTGTAACCACATTAGAAAATAAAATCATAGAAAGGCTGAAAACCGCTACCAATAAAGATTTGACGCTCCTGACTACCATACCTATCCTAATTTTGCGCAAAGATAAGGGTAAGCAGCAAAAAAAGCGACTGCAAATGGGTAAAATTGAAAATAAAACCATGCCATTTATCCTTTTCATTCCGCATATTTTTGATTGTGATTTGAGGAACGTGCGCACCTCTTAACTCGCTTTTTCGGTGACCTTAATACTTTCATGCACACCATTCAGGTATGCCGGTGTACTGAATACAGGCGGAACAACCCCTTTTCAAACCTTTCTTATCTTCATGTTTCATGAAACGAATCCTGCGAAGGGTGTTGCTGCGGCCGGTGATGTGGCTGGCAAACCGGTATAGTTCCAGGCCCGACAAGCTCAGGGTTCATAAAGCGCTGTCCGACCTGCATGAGCACCTGATTACAAATCCCGGCGAAAAGGGGTTGATCCTGTCATTCGAGGCAGAAAGCGGGCGCTTCATCATTTTTTCGGACCAGCACAAAGGCGCAGGAAACGGCGCGGATGATTTTGCAGGGGCAGAAAAGAACTATCTCGCGGCAATGAGGTATTATTTGGAGCGGGACTATACTTACATTAACCTGGGGGACTGCGAGGAGCTTTGGGAAAACTCGCTTGTGGCGGTAAAAAAGGCTAACGTAAATGCTTTTGAAGCTGAAAAGGCTTTTTTTGAGAAGAACGCCTATATAAAAGTATTTGGCAACCACGACCTTTATTGGGATAATGATCCATTAGCAGGGTTTGAACTGGAAAAGATCTTTGGAAAGAAGGTGCCTATTTATGAAGGAGTGATACTACAGGCAGCAGTTAGCAATCAACCGTTACAGTTTTTTTTAACACATGGGCACCAGGGTGACACCCTGAGTGATGGAAATCTGTTTAGCAAGTGGTTTGTTGCCAATATCTGGGCTCCTCTTCAGTCTTATCTCGGCTTAAACCCAAATACCCCTGCATACGACGACCATTTGAAAACCACCCATAACAAGTTGATGTATGAGTGGGCTGCCTCGCAAGACGGTCTTGTACTAATTACCGGCCACACTCATCAACCGGTGTTTGAGTCGCTTACCTTTCTGGAAAGACTCTATAAAAAGCTTGGCATGGCAAGGGCTTCGGGTAATGCAGCCGCCGTGAGTGAATATGAACAGTTGATTAAATTAAAAAAGATCAGCGGCGAAACCATGCCTGATTTTACGGCCTACAAACAAACGTACTTCAATACCGGCTGTTGTTGCTTTAGCGATGGCGATGTTACGGGTATAGAGATCGCTGACGGATATATCCGGCTGGTAAAATGGGAATACACTGAGGCGTTGCCAAAGCGGGTTATCCTGGAAGAGCTGGCTTTGGAAAGCCTTATTCAACAGGTTGTGGCAGCCTCGGCTATAGCATAGCTCCTTATAACAAATGTCTATATCGCCATTAGCATCTTCGAGAGTAATATTCATCGGGCAGTAGTTCTTTGTGGGTTGTAAAAGCCTGTTGAATATTGAACCAACCGTAAAAGTGAGTGACACAACGATGTCGCCCCATGGACCAATGCTAAGTACAAAAAAAATCTTCTCGCCGCCCGGTCAGCCCTGGCCTGAGTCGGAAACTTCCGCTAAAAATAAAAGCGACAATTTTAAAATATTATCTTTTGTCATCCGTCTGCCTTTGTATTAGATGCCCCGAGCCCTTACGATATCGAACGAACCGTTGTTAGCGCCCAAAACAAACATTGCTGAAGTAATTGCAACTTATAGCAAACGGCTTTTTGGCTTTATCAGGCAGCGGGTGGAAAGCGAGGAAGATGCCGAGGATATTCTCCAGGATGTTTTTTACCAGTTTATTGGTAGTGCTCAACCGATAGGGCAGGTAAGCGGATGGCTCTTTAGGGTAGCAAGAAATAAAATAACGGATGAGTACCGGCGGAAACATCCGGAATTACTTGAAGACCTGTACCCCGAACGGGGTGATGAAGATCAACTAAACTGGACAGAACTATTTTTTGATGCGGAAAATCCGGAAACGGAATACCTGAGGTCGATGTTTTGGGATGTGTTGGACCAGGCGTTACAGGAACTTCCTGCTGAACAACGTGATGTATTCATACTAAATGAACTTGACGGGGTTCCATTTAAGGTACTTGCTGCGCAGTGTGGTGAAACGGTAAATACCCTGATCTCGCGTAAACGTTATGCAGTATTACACCTTAGGGAGCGGCTCCGCGTTTTGAAAGATGAATTATTAAATTATTAAATCGAGGAAAATGAAGCAATCATTTTGGAGGAGAAAAGTTGCCGGATTTATTTTGGTAGCGCTTGCAGCTATACTTCTGCTAAGCTTTGTTGTAATGAGCTTATGGAATGGGGTTCTTGTTAAGGTTGTACCGGTATCGCCGGTTAGTTTTGGACAGGCGCTTGGAATATTTGTGTTATCAAAGATTCTTTTTTCGGGCTTTAAAGGTCGTGGCTGGGGTAACCGGGGAAGGTGGAGCCAACAATTAAAAGACAAATGGCAGATGATGACACCGGAGGAACAACAAAAGTTTAAACAAGACTGGCGGAACAGGTGTAGCAGGTGGAGTACCCGGCCCGAAACACAGGCCCAAACCACAACAGGATCGTCTGAACTGTAATAAAATAATGCGTTCTGGAAACACAACGCTCCCGCTGTTTAGTCCAAAACTCAAACCCACTGCTATGAACATCCTTGTTTTTCGAACGAACATCCGGCATAAGCGTCATATCAATTTAGTTACCCCGCATCTTGACACTATCGCCGGCATCAGAAAATGGAACGTTGACTTGCAAGACAAAGACCGGATCTTAAGGATAGAAGCGCTTGATGTTATTCCACTGACAATTGAACGCGTGCTTGAACAAGCAGGCTATTATTGCAAGGAGCTGGAAGATTAGTTGTTACTTATGCGGGTTTAAAAACCACGAGTTAACTCAACGATACCAGCGTTTAAACTGGAGAAAGCCTGTGTTCAAAATTTCGAATTCCTCTCCTGCCCTATTGGTTATTGTTCAAAGGGTACTTCTACACCATCATTATTTACATAAACAACCCTTCCGTTGTTTAACCGGAGTTCGAACAGTGTATTTTTTCCCTGACGTTCAATCCGTGAAATACGCGAAAACTCCAAAGGCGTATTTACCCGCTCACGATACATAATTACCGGACTGGGATATTGCGCGGAAACCGGGAACTCGGTTCTTGTTTCGAGGCGTATGCCGGCTGTATTGTAGGAGGTGGTTGTCCACCAATCGCCAACCTTATAGCGCGCGATGTAATTTTTGCTTGCATCTGTGCTCCAGGTTGCATTTTGAATAGCGGGAAAGTCACGCCCGAAACCTGAACGGATGATTGCTGGTGGGGGTGCCCATTGGTTTTCTCCAACCTGGTTTTGGCCCCATTGGTTGTTGCCTACAGTGTTCTGGTTTAAAATGGTTGCCGTATTGTTTTGTGGCGACGATGCATTTTGATTTTGATTAATCGCATTCATCTGGTTACGGTTCAGGTCGGAAGTATTGTACTGACTTTGTTCGCCACTAACCGGCCGGTTGCCGGTAGTTGAACCATTTACTCCTGCTGATGTAGCGGGAAGAGTAGTGCCAGTTAGAACCGGGGCGTTTGTATAGGTGGATTGCACCGCGTTTTGATTACTGTTAGATTGATTGGGATTGGTTTGATTGGTGTTAACTTGATTACTATTGGTTTGATTAGTGTTGATTGGATTTGTGCCAGCTTGATTGATGTTGGGTTGATTGGTGCCAGCTTGATTGATGTTGGTTTGATTGGTGTTAGTTTGATTGGTGTTGGTTTGATTGATGTTGGGTTGATTGGTGCCAGCTTGATTGATGTTGGTTTGATTGGTGTTAGTTTGATTGGTGTTGGTTTGATTGGTGTTGGTTTGATTGGTGTTGGTTTGATTGGTGTTGGTTTGATTGGTGTTGGTTTGATTGGTGTTGGAAGCGGAGCTTTGATTCGCTGCAATCCCCGGAGTTGTACCTGGTGCGGGTATCCGTATCCCATTAACAACCGTACTTGACTGGCTTGTTGTATTTCCGTCTGCATTTAAGTCGGCCGAGTCCTTGAGTCTTTGTTCAATCTTTTCTTTTATCGTTAAAGGTTTGGTGCTGGTTGCAGAAGGGGTCTCTGTCCTTGGCCCGGTTCTGGCTTTTGAGGCAGCTTGTTTCACCGGAGTTTCCGGTTTACCTTTTGCCGGCTGCACCCTGGACTGGGCACCGGAGTTTAACCAGAACAATGTGCTGAATATAAAGAGAGTAAAGGTTTTCATAAAAGACATTTAGTTATTAACATGCAAAGTTTGAGCCGCATGCTGCAATGGGCGGTATTCGTACGTTAACATTCAAAGATTGAGTTAGGGCCAACATGCAGAGATCAACCATGGGGCATTATAAAGCCGTAACTATTGCCGGAGAAATTGCGGGTAAAAAAAGGTTGCCGTTTTATGGGCAACCCTGAAAGACTTTTTTAAGACCTGCTAATAACGGCCAGTCTTTTTATCTTTTGCACGGCCAATTGCATAACCTGCGCCGGCACCTATAACACCGCCGATGATGGCGCCCTTTCCTTTCTTCTTACTTATTACCGCACCAAGGATTGCACCAGATCCGGCACCGATTGCAGTTCCTTTAGCGGCACTGCTCCAACCTTTCTTGCGTTTGGTTTGTGCAACAGGGGCAGAAACCGGTCCGCTTGAGCTTACTGGTTTATTGCGGACGGTGGTATTTTTTGAGGCCGTTGAACCTGTTGATCGTTTTACCGGGGCTTTAGGTTCAGCGGTTGGTTTATAAACTTCGTAACGAATAACTTTACCTTCATCGGTGAAGCTCCCTGAAGTTCTGCGCTCAGCAAAATCATCATCATTTATTGCTTCCGTTTCGATGTATGAAGCCCTGTCGGTTGCAGGCGTGCTAATGGAGTTTGGGCGGTTCGCCATATTGTTCGCCCCTTCGTTAGGGTTAGAATTGTTACAGGCTGCAAACACCGATAACATAGCAAAGGCACTAAGGATCTTTTTCATAAATTTCATTTTAAGGTGAATAACTGTCTGGTGATCCGTGTTTTAGTTCACCTGGTCTTTATTGAAAAACATGCCAGAAACCTCCGGATTGTTAAAGAAAATGATCCTAGTACCTTGATTTTGAAGGGGTTGGGGTAATTACTTTTAACAACCTGCCGGATCTTTAAACGATTTTTTAGCACTTGCTAAGCGGAATGCAGAGATTAAACGCTCCTTTGGTTAGGCTGCACCGGCTGAAAACCTGCGCGCTAACCGATAAACCCGGGAGCCTTAGTGGTTTACAGGTCTATATCGGGTTCTTGTTACTTTGAATCAGGCATAAATGGCCAGGGCGAGCACCCGACACCCTCTCCAGTGTTCAAACCAATTTTTCTGCTGGTTGTTAGTCGACCTTAAAGGCAACGAAGTAGTAGTTGTTTGCTGCTGCGATCAGTTTCAGTCGGGTATAATGTGATTGAATGAAGTCTGAATAGGCCTTAAACTCATGGGTAGGCACAACAAACTCGTCGAAAAAGATGATGTCGTCTTTTTTCAGATAAGGCGCAAGCATAGTTAACGCATACAAAGTAGCAGAGAATAAATCAGCATCCATCATGATAACGTTCCTGCGATTATTGTCGAGTTCAGCTAAGAAACCAGGAACCGTCTGCTGGAATAAGCCCTTATAAAATTTACCCCTGCCGTCTTTCAAAACAGGAAGCTGATTATTGTTACTGAAGGCGCCTTTTTTGAAAGGACCCCAGTCTTCCGGTAAGCCGTCAAAGGTATCAAAGCCATAAAATCGAGCATCGGGGTGGGTATTCTTTGTCATCCACCAGTCGAAGGAGTGACCAGCAGCAACCCCAAACTCGAGGTAATTGATGGGCCCGGTTAACAGCTCCTGCTCAATGACCCATTGGTACATGCCGGAACGTTTGGTATAGTCCCATTTACCCCAGAAATCATTGTATGCTACATTTTTGTTCTCATATGCCCAGCGCGAAAACTTCGTCATATAAGCCATATTCAGGAAGAAACCGGAAAAAGGTTCGAATATGCGGTGTAGTTGTAACTTAATGAAGAAGGACTTCAGAAACCTGATGAGAAACAATTTCATGGCGCAAAGAAAGCAAAATATTCCACCGAAAAATTTTGCCGGCTGATTGCAAGAGGATTGAGGTATAAACGTTGGTTGATGTACATTGAAATACACGCTTCAAGACCATACGGGGTGATTACTTTTGTTTTAACCGGATCTTTTCTTTACTCACCTTTAGTTTGTAGGTAGCACCGATTTTAAGTGCATAGTTTTCCCGGCTATGACTCACCGGAAACCCAAATACAACCGGGTAGTCATATTCTTTCACAACATGGGATATGAGGTCATATACCCGCATGCCAAAGGGCACCGTCGTATCTTTCATATCGGTAAATCCGCCAATGATCAGTGCTGCCAGCTTATCGAGCTTGCCACTTCGCTTTAGCTGGTAAAACATGCGGTCGACATTATAGATGTATTCACCTACGTCTTCAAGAAACAAAATTCGTCCCTTGGTTTTGATCTCGGAGGGTGTGCCGATTAAATGAGCCAGTAACGATAAGTTGCCACCGACCAATTCACCTTTAGCAGAGCCAACCCTGTTTAACGGATGGGAATTGCCCTGGTAATCTTCTTTGATCCCTGCAAGACTGCTCCTTAGTGATTGCACGTATTGATTTTCGGACTCATTGTTGTTGAAAGCTGCTGCCATGGGGGCATGAAGACTGGCGATCCCAAACCGGCGATAAACATGAGCGTGCAGAACCGTAATATCGCTAAACCCGATCAGCCACTTTGGCCTTTCAACGAAACGGCTAAAGTCGATCCGGTCAATGATCCGGCTAAGACCATATCCTCCACGTGCGCACAAGATCGCATCAACCTCCGGGTCGTCTAACATTTGCTGCAGATCTTGCAGCCGTTCGTCATCCGTTCCTGAGAAATAGTTGAACTGCTTGCCCAATGTTTCACCTGCTTTAACCCTGTAGCCCCATTGCTGCAGCACATCAAGGCAGGTTTGAGCTTTATCAAGCGGCATAAATCCGGCAGGGCACAGTACGCCTATACAGCTACCTGCTTGTAAAAAGGGGGGTATAATTGCCATCAAACAATGATACAGAAATTTGTTTAGCGGGATGCCGGCAGACGTGGATATTCCCGGATTTTAGTCAGGGGTTGCCCGAAGACTGTGCAGCACGGGCAATTGACATGGAAGTTAACCTGGAGGATGTTCGTTACTTGCGCAAGTAGCTGTAAGATGAATGATTAAGTGGAGCTATGTATTTGCCGGGAACCCTACCGTTTTATGACCACTTTAGTTCCTACCCCAAGCATGCGGTATAGTTGCTCAACGTGTTCATTTTTTAAACTGATACAGCCAAGTGTCCAGTTCTGGTATTGGTCGATGGCATAATCTTCATGCGGCCAGGTACCGTGAATGCCAATGTCACCACCTATTTTAGCATTCATCGGGATGATGCCCCTTGCTTTCCGATTATTAAATCGTTCAATACTTTCTGCATTTGGATAGTCGATCCCCATGTACCGGTTCCACTTTGCATGTGGTTTTTTGTGGGTGATGGTAAAAGTGCCTTCAGGTGTTTTGCGATCGCCCTGGACCATCTTGTCGCCCAGGTCATCGTTGCCAAAAACAATCGGGTATGTACTAAGCCAACCTTCCGCATCGTAAACCATCAGCTCATAATCACTTTTGTCGATCACTACGTAGAAACCGCCCTTACTGTTTGCATAAAAGGATGTATTCACAACAAAGACGGCTACCATCACTATCAGGACTGCGATTCGGTTCATTTTTCAGGTTGCTTTTTAAAGAAGTAACGGCAAAATAGCACGAAGATTATTACGCCCTGTTACATTCACAAATATTTATGCAAATGGATGCAGCAGCTGCGAGCCTGCATAAAGTGCTACTTTAAAGACGAATATGGAACATCACAGAGATGTAAGCATCGCCGGAAATTTCACTGCCTGGCTCCGCAGTACATGGTCGATGAAGCACACGGTTTACCTACACCCGGTTACAAGCACGGGAATGGTGGTGCTGGAAAAACAAAACGCTCCACATCGGGAGCGCTTGCTTTATTGATTTGTTTGCCTGGTTCTACCAATTGCTCAGGCGAATACCAAAACTATATGGATACTGTTTAAGTCCCTTTTCGTGTAGGGCTGTGGTGCTGTAAGAACCAAATAACCGCACCGGGCCGAGTCCGAGTTCTCCGATATACGCCAGGCGAAATTTCTCAAGATCAAAATCACCTTTCAACTTGTCTTTTCCTCTTTCGCCACTGATCTGTTTATTCCTGCTGCCAATCAGGTAACCTGCAGTTACACCGGCGCTGAAGCTTAGGCCACCTTTTTTGCCGGGGCGGGTGTTTACGTTTAACATAAAGGGCACTGAAGCATAGCCAACATAAAGTTTGTTTTTAGAAAAAGCAATGCTGTCGCGGAAGATATAAGAAGGGTTTCTATGATAGCTGATGTTGTTCTCGTACCGGAAGTTGAACATCTCAACACCCAGACCGTACTTTAAATTCAAAACGCCTTTCGTGATGTTTAAGCGTTGCATAAACAGCCAGAAGTTGATATTACTGGTTTTGCCGGTTTTGAGTTTCAGATCATCACTGGTAAAATCGGGTTCACCTGGTCTTGTTGTTCTCAGGTAGCCATTCGCTTCTGCACTTCCATATACGGTTTCATCTCTTACATTGGCAAATCCAATATCAAGAATTCCATAGTTCGTGCTAACATTCGAAGGCTTTTTGGACTTGCGTTGTATGGTCACTGTTTTGTTCTGGTTGGTTCCGTTATCGCCGGATCCTTTTTTCTTGATTATGATCATTCCTCCAATCCTGATGGTGTCTGATCCGGTGGTGGTAGTCGTATCTTTTTGGGCAAGGCCTGCCATGGCAACCAGTAAGGCTGCACTTAACATTGTCATCCGTGTCATGCTGGGTAAATTTTTAGCTGATATCTAATTGGTTTTTATCTCGAAGTTGGCAACCTGTACACTATTGCCATCGTCGTCTCTTTTTAGCTTTCTTTCGAAAAGATTACTTGCTTTCTTAAGCAGTCCGCGAAGCTTGTTGCGGTTAATGCCTGCGGCACCGATGTAGAGCGTTTGTTCTTCCTCCTGCTCATCGCTTTCACGGTAAGCAGCATGTTGAACACGCAAGGTTGCATCGTTGGAAGTATTGGTGGGCGCTGATGTATAGGCAATAGCGTCGGCAGTATGGTCGGCCGGGTGCTCAGCCTGAGCAATCACAGGGCCGCGTTGGGGAAGGTTATTTGATTTAGGTTGCAGGGCCAACTCGGTGCTAGTGGCAACAGGTGTTGGTAATTGAACATTGGACGGCATCAACTGATCTTCAACGGGCTTTTTCTTTATTGATTTAGCTGCAACAACACCTTTTGAACGGGTGGTTGAAGCAACAGGATCAGTGTTCGTTGAAGGCTCATCCGGAGACCCAGATAATGGGTTGACCGTATCAGGACTCACTGTAGCGGGTTGACTTACCCGTTCTGTTACGGCAGCAATTGGAAGTGTTGTGTCAATAGCAGATGGGGACATGGCAAACCAGAGCAGAACGGCCAGGCCGAAAACAGCTGCTGCTGAAGCTATCCTGAACCAATTCATATAAACAACCCGACGTTCTGTCGACTCTTCCCGAAGCAGTAAGGCTTTATCTTTAAACTCCAGTACATCTGGCTCCAGCCTGGTTCGACGAAGTAATGTAAAGCCCTCCTGTAAATGCGGATGTTGTAATACAAATTGCTCTACCTGCTGGCCTTCGGATGCACTTAACTCGTTATCGACATAAAGCAGGAAATAGGTTTCGTAATTGGCTGATGAGATTCCTTCCGCATTCCTGTACAATGTGGATTTGTTCGCAAAGTCGACTGCCGGCTCTTCCAAAACGGCCTGTTGCAACAGCTCAAGCTCCGGTTGCAGGTCGGGATTGTGCAACAGAAATTTTTCAACCGCGGCACGTTCAGCTGGCTCAAGCTCATTGTCAATATAGAGCAGGAGAAAGGTTTCATATGTCTGGCGGTTGATTTCCACGTATTTTGATTTCTTTGTTTTAAACTGGTTTTTGTTGAGGCAATTTAAGTTGTTGTTACATTACATTTTCCCGGCTAACCAGGTAATTGCGAAGCGTTAAACGTGCCCTGTGCAGGTAAACTTTCACCTGGCTTTCATTTAACCCGGTAATCTTACCAATCTCTTCGTAACTATAACCTTCATAATCTTTCAGCATTACCAGGCTTCGCTGTGTTTCACCCAGCCTGCTGATTGCCTCATCAAGTATCTTTTTAGCGCTCCGGTCGGTATGTTGCTGAACCTTGTCGTCTTCCCGGAATTCTTCAGTTAGCGTTACCCTGTTATGCTTTCTGATATGATCGATCATCAGGTTGTAAGCCACCGTAAACAGGTATGATTTGCTTTTGTCGAATTCAATTGACTCCCTGTTCCGCCACAGTTTCTCAAATGCAGTTTGAATGATATCCCTGGCATCCTCTTCCTGTTTCAAATTTTTGTATATAAAGCGGTATGCATTGTCTGCATAACAATTTACACACTCGTTGTATTGCTTCTCTGTCATTTGAGCAGTGGTTGTAGCTTTGGTTGCCTGTAGGTGTTACGAACCATAATGTGAAAAGTTACACTGCAAAGAAAAAAAATCCTGACTATTTACGGGCGGAGGTTAGCAACCTGCTTGCGATCGCCTCAATAAAGATAAAGTCGGTGGAAGAACGGTGGTGGTAAGTTGCACCTGGTTGGTAGTAGCGCTTGAGGCTGATGTCGGTTTTGGTTTTTGCCGCATACACAAACACTAGCGTGCCGGTGACTACGAAAATCATTACCGCCAACCTGTTTATTTTTCCGAGTTCCATAACCAATGATTTATACAATTAGTACGATCCAGTCAACGAAATGTTACACTTTAACGAACCTATTTTCCGATACAACGAACCTTCCCTGCTATAGAACGTAAAAAAGACAAATCGCTGCAACGGAACGGTATTATTTTTTTGATTGGGGCGACCGGGGAACATTCCTAACTTTAAAACCTAAATTGGGTGATATGAATGAAAAATTTGTGAGCAGGATAGCAAACGAACTCCAGGAGATTGACAGCGCCGGTTTGTTTAAAAAAGAACGCATCATTACCAGTGAGCAGGGTGCGGTGATCGAAGTAAACGGGCAAAAGGTGCTAAACTTTTGTGCAAATAACTACCTGGGTCTATCGTCTCATCCGCGGGTGATCCAGGCCGCACACGACACAATCGATGCGCATGGATACGGTATGAGCAGTGTCAGGTTCATTTGCGGAACGCAAGACATACATAAACAACTTGAAGAGAAACTTTCCGCTTTCCTGGGAACGGAAGATACCATTCTATACGCGGCTGCATTCGATGCCAATGGCGGCTTGTTTGAACCCCTGTTTGGTGATGAAGACGCCATCATTAGTGATGCACTTAACCATGCATCAATTATCGACGGCATACGGCTCTGCAAAGCAAAAAGGTTCAGGTACGAGCACAACGACATGAACGATCTTGAAGATAAGCTGGTTAGTGCCCAAACCTCGCGTAACCGGATTATCGTAACAGACGGATCGTTTAGCATGGACGGCACCATTTCGCAACTTGATAAAATTTGCGAGCTCGCGGAAAAGTATGATGCCATTGTGATGACTGACGAAAGTCATTCAAGTGGCTTCCTTGGCAAAAACGGCCGTGGTACCCATGAATACCGGGGAGTTGTGGGAAAGGTGGATATAATTACCGGAACCCTCGGCAAGGCACTCGGTGGAGCATCGGGTGGATTTACCAGTGGCCGGAAAGAAATAATCCAGATGCTTCGTCAACGCAGCCGACCCTACCTTTTTAGCAATACACTGGCGCCCAGCATCGTTGGCGGGTCTATCGCCGTGTTGGATATGTTAACCGAAACAACCGAACTCCGCGACAGGCTCGAGCACAACACCCGCTACTTCAGGTCGAGGATGACCGAAGCAGGTTTCGACATTAAGCCGGGTGACCACCCCATTGTGCCTATTATGTTGTATGAAGCTCCTATCGCACAAGAATTTGCTTCACGGCTATTGAAGGAAGGCATTTATGTTATTGGCTTCTTTTACCCCGTTGTTCCAAACGGCAAAGCACGGATCAGGGTACAACTGAGTGCAGCCCACCAGCAAGAGCACCTCGATGCTGCAATTGCGGCATTTACCCGGGTTGGCAAACAGCTGGGCGTTTTAAAAGAAACGGGCAAGCTGGCCGAAAGCCACGGGTAACGCTGTGCGTGATGACCCTTTTTTTAGAATTTCGTTTTCTGTGGCTGTACATTCAGCTGAAGGGAATTGATACGGTACAAGTGAGTGACAACCCGTCCGAACCGGTTCATCCGGGCGGGCAACCGGAGCTGCACCGGGATTCACTGCCGATCCCAAAAATCTCTTTTGCAGTAGCCAATTGCTACTGTTAATTCCGTTTGCTTGAATGCTGTAGATGTGGCTCTTGTGCCATCATCTCATATACCTTTGCAGCCTAAAATTCTTTTTATGCTCCGTTGTTTTTCGTATTGTTTTCTGCTGATGGTTTTGGCTTTTGCGGCTTGTAGTCCAAATAATGTGGAGGTAGACGACAGGCTGGAAAAGATTTTCGAAGCTAACGGGGTGAAAGGAACCTTCGGAATCTATGATAACGGCCAGGGCTCTTTTATCGTTCACGATCTCAGCCGGTTTAAAGACAGCGCTTATTTACCCGCCTCTACTTTCAAAATTGTGAACTCGTTAATCGGGATAGAATCCGGGAAGATCGTTGATGAAAAAATGATCATTCCCTGGGATGGAAAAACCCGCCAGATACCCGAATGGAACAAAAACCTGGATATGACAGAAGCGTTTAAAGTTTCCGCTGTGCCGTATTACCAGGAAGTAGCCCGCCGGATCGGGAAGGATACCATGCAGCGCTGGCTCGACACCCTTGGATACGGCTCACGCTATAACAAGGCTGTTATAAACACAATCGATACTTTCTGGCTGGATAACTCGGTAAAGGTTACCGCCGATGAACAGCTCGGGCTCGTTAAAAAGTTGTACTTCGACCAACTGCCTTTTCAAAAAAGAACCATGCGCATTGTTAAAGATGTTATGCAACAGGAGAAAAACGCCAACTACTCCATCAGCTACAAAACAGGTTGGGGTAAAACCGAAAACGGAAACGCGCTTGGATGGGTCATTGGGTGGATCATCGAAAATCAACATCCCTACTTTTTTGCCCTTAACGTTGAGGGACCAGCAGACACGGATATGGTAAAGGTGCGGTTGAACGTGCTAAATGGAGCGCTTGACCAACTTGGGTTTCGCAAAGGCAAAAAGTAACCTTCACCTTTGTTTTACATATCATCGGCTATTTTTATCCAAAAAACGGATGTTACCCGCAGGATTGTACAATGGGTACACACCACCTGATTTTTAATTGAACATCTTGTCAAACTTCCAACATCCCGAAATACTATTTGGCCTTTTCCTGCTTGTGCCGCTATGCCTGTTATTCTTTTATGTACTCCGCTGGAAGAATAAAATGCGCAACCGTATAGGCGACGAGGACCTGGTTAAACAGCTTACCCGCAATTACTCGCCCAGGCATTTCTCGCTGAAGTTTTATGCGAGAACAGCCGCCATTTTGCTTTGCATTATCGCTGCTGCAAACCTGCGCTCGCCGCAACCTGCAAACGAAGGTTCCCGCAGAGGTATCGATCTGATGGTGGCAGTTGATGTAAGCAATAGCATGCTTGCGCAGGATGTTAAGCCCAACAGGCTTGAGCGCGCAAAACAGGTATTGAACAAGATCATCGAAAAACTCGGGGACAACAGGTTAGGCCTGGTGGTTTTTGCAGGGCACGCTTACCTGCAAATGCCGCTTACACCCGACCTGTCGGCCGCTAAGATGTATATTTCCAATCTATCGCCTGCCCTTGTGCCCTTACAAGGTACAAAGCTGTCTGATGCCCTTCGCATATGTGATGCCTCGCTTGATACGAAAGAAAAAAAATATAAAGCAGTGCTGCTGATTTCCGATGGTGAAGATCATGATGAAAAAGCAACCGAGGTGATCAACCTGATGAAAGAAAACGGCATTGTCATTTACACCATCGGCATAGGCTCGCCTGAAGGTGCCCCCCTGTATGATCCGGGATCAAATGATTTTAAAAAAGATGTTAGCGGCAATGTGGTAATCTCTAAACTGAATGAAAAAGTATTGCAGGATATTGCAACGCAAACCGGCGGCAGTTACCAGCTTTTCAACAATGCCGACGAGGTAGCAAATAACCTTGCGTCTGCTATCAATCAAATGGAGAAAAAGCACATTGGTGGCGGTCAGCATCGCGATTACACACCTTTTTTTCAGTGGTTTCTTTTTGCAGCACTTTTTTTGCTTTTGGTAGAAATCATCATTCCTGAACGAAAAATGAAATGGATATAATGAAGGTGGCGCTTACGATAACCTGTATTTGTTATGTGTGCCTGTGCCAGGCCCAGGACGATCGGCGATATGTTGTAAAAGGGAACCAGCTGTATAAAAAGCAGGATTACGAAAACGCGGCAGCGGAGTACAAAAAAGCAATCGAAAAAAACGGCAAAAACGCCGAGGCCCAGTACAATCTTGGCAACACCCTGTATAAAAGCCGCAAGCCCGAGGAGGCGCAAAAAGCTTTTGAGGCGGCCGCGGAAACAGGCGACAAAAACATAAAAGCCAGCTCTGCTTACAACAAAGGTGTAGTATTCAGCCGGGAGAATAAAATAGCGGAGAGCATCCAGGCCTATAAAGAGTCCTTAAGGCAAAACCCGCTCGACGAGCAGGCAAGGGAGAACCTCCAGAAGGCATTAAATGAAATGAGACAACAGCAGCCTCCGCCCCAGCCGAAGCAAGATAAGAACAAGGATAAAAAACAGGATAACCAGCCAAAAGAACAGCCAAAGAATAAGAGCAAGCTGAACCAAAAACAGGCGGAGCAAATGCTTAACGCAGTACGACAGGAAGAAAAAAAGATCCAGTCACAGCAGAAAGACAAGGTAAGGGGTAGCGGGCAGCCCGAAAAAGACTGGTAAACAACAAGCCCCTGCGAATGCTTTGGGGCAATCGACAGCTAACCATAGATGAGCTTTAGCTGCGGCTATTTGTTCCTACTCCGCCGCAATACCCATACACAAAACCTCCAGCGGGGTATCCACGTCTATCCGCCTGCCTTTAAACAATTTATCCCTTCCCGGCATCCACCCCGTCTTATAGCAATCGCAATGCGTGGTTCACTACTGCTGCCAATACTTTAATTTTGCCTCAAACCGGCATTTAGCCAGATAACATTATGCAGCTTTATTGTAACGCACTCAACGAATACAGCCGCCTGCCAACAAGGGAGGTGACCATTGGCGATCTACGCCTTGGCAACTTCAACCCGATACGCTTGCAAACCATGACAACCACTGACACCATGGATACTCTGGCAACGGTGGAACAATCGATCCGGTGTATCCAGGCAGGAGCAGAATTGGTTAGAATAACGGCACCGAGTAAAAAGGAGGCCGAAAACCTGAAAAACATTCGCGACGAACTCAGGAGACGTGGCTATAATACCCCACTGATTGCCGATATCCACTTTACCCCGAATGCTGCCGAGATTGCGGCAAGAATAGTAGAGAAAGTAAGGGTAAACCCCGGCAACTATGTCGATAAAAAGAAGTTTGAAGTTTTCGAATACACCGACCCGGAATACAACGAAGAAATTGACCGCATCAGGGAGCGTTTTACCCCGCTCGTAAAAATCTGCCGGGAATATGGCACCGCTATGCGGATCGGCACCAACCATGGCAGCCTTAGCGACCGCATCATGAGCCGTTATGGCGATACGGCAATGGGTATGGTGGAAAGCGCAATGGAGTTTTTACGAATAGCGCGTGCTGAGCATTACCACAATGTTATTTTAAGCATGAAGAGCAGCAATCCACAGGTTATGGTTCAGGCTTACCGGTTGCTCATTCAACAAATGCAGCTGGAGTTCAGTGAATGTTACCCGCTGCACCTTGGTGTTACAGAAGCTGGTGATGGTGAAGACGGGCGTGTAAAAAGTGCAGCCGGCATCGGCACCTTACTCGAAGACGGTATTGGTGATACCATCCGGGTCTCGCTTACCGAAGATCCTGAATTTGAAATACCGGTATGCCGCGATCTTGTGAAGCGGTATGAGCCACAACAGCAATCTGCCTGGCAGCATCAACCTGCCGGCGCGGACACAACAAGAGCTAATGGGACTACTGCTGTTACCAGCGGGCCGGTCCGGCTGGATGCAGCACCCATTCCGGCCATCAAAGATGTACCCTACTCACCGTTTGAGTATCGAAGAAGGTCTTCCATTGAAGTTGGAAACATCGGTGGTAAACACGTACCCGTGGTTATTGCTGACCTGAGTAAGCTTGGAGAAATCAGGCCGGAACACCTCAGCAGTATCGGCTACACCTACAACGCTTCAACCGATAAATGGGCCATAGGCGATGCCGCTGCTGATTATGTTTTTACGGGTAACCAGCTGATCAATTTTGCTCTACCTGGCACACTGCGGGTTATCGTATATCCGGCTACATGGCAGCAGGCCCTTACCGGCACCAGCAACGTAAACGACCCGGGAGTTACCTACTACCCTATTTTTGATGATGCAGGATTCGTGCAGGCAGAACTGAAAAGTGCCGTACTAAACTTTGTTATGGTCGACTGCTTCAGCGACGATACGACCATCAACGATTTCACATATTTGGATGAACTGGCTAACGACCCCACTGTAGTACTCTGTTTAAGCAGCAGGCAGAAACATGCAATGACCGCAGTCCGGCGGATGTTTATGGAGCTTATGCTTCGAAATATTGCAAACCCTGCAATTATTATATGCGATAGCTACTGGCAAACCGCAGATGAACACCTGATACACTATGCTACGGAATGCGGCGCCTTATTGCTCGATGGCATGGGCGACGGAATTTGCCTGGGCATGACCGCGGATGCTTATAAGAGCGCCAACACCAATGCTACGGGTCGTACATACAGCGATAATAAATCAACGGAACAATTCATCAATAATACCGCTTTCACCATTCTGCAAGCTTCCCGCACGCGCATATCCAAAACGGAGTACATCTCCTGTCCATCATGTGGGCGTACCCTCTTTGATTTACAAGAGACAACCGCCAAAATCAGGTCGGTAACCAACCATTTAAAAGGCGTTAAGATCGCGATTATGGGCTGTATCGTAAACGGTCCTGGGGAAATGGCCGATGCTGATTTCGGTTATGTTGGAAGTGGTGTTGGAAAGATTACGCTTTACCGGGGAAAAGAGGTAGTGAAGAGAAATATCGACAGCGATATCGCAGTCGCTGAACTCATCCTCTTGTTAAAAGAGAGCAACGCCTGGGTAGAACCTTTCATGGTTGCAAACGAACAGGAAGTAATGGCACTCGGGTGAAGAACGTTGTGCCGTTAATTCTCCTAACGAGCCCTCCAAACGGTTCATCCGCCGCAACCGGCGCCTGCACCGATTAGGAGGTAACAAAAAGCCCTGCGGTTGAACCGCAGGGCTTTTTATTGAGCCATTTTTTACGGTTCCAGTGCAAAGGCGTTTGTATCCGACACATCAAAAGCAGCAATCCGGTGATACCCATTGTTGTGTAAAGCAGTTACATAGAGTCCTTCTGAAAAAGCGCTTTTCGTACAGGTTCCCATCAAAGCTGCCGGGGTTAACAAAGGTGTTGATACAAATTCACCCTGCCCGGTGCGGCTGTACCCGGGCGTAGCAGAGAATACAAAACCCCCGGTGTCTCCAGGACAACTTTCAAAATTGTTACCCTTTATGGTTACAAAGTTAAAAGCTGCGAAGTGGTTGTCGTGATGCGCCTGGAAGCTAAGTTTCACCTGTTGGGCATTTGCATTAGTGTACTTTATGAATCCACAGGCACCTGAGAAATTTGAGCCTACCTGCACGTCGTGTATTGCACCTTCAGCAGGGGTATTATCAACACGAACAACCATCTTAAAGTCATTTGTGCCATTAATCATATCCCAGGTAATGAACTCCGGGGTAGCATTTTCCGTTGCGCCGGAATTGTTGATCTGGGACACTTTGTAGATTGTTGGCTCGCGAAAAATCTTATTCTGGTGTTGATCAAACAACTCAAGGGTAAATTGGTACAGACCATCGCCAAAGAGCCCGTTGCTGTCAAAGGCTGCGCTGATGGTATCGGCCGTTTGCCAAACAGCACTGTCATCAGTTTCGCCCAGGAAACCTAAAGGCGTTGCCGGCGGTATCAGGAACAGTCCACTCGTTCCGGGAACAGGGCCAAGGGTATGGAACTTCGTTGTGGTTTGAGGATTGCCAAAAACATCCAGGTATTCTACATAATAAGGTTTAGCAATAGCGTCGTTCAGGTAACGGGTGGTACCACCAAAAAAAGGAGTCAGATCAGGGTTAGCAATTTTGATTGCCTTCCACCTGAAGTATCGTGCACCGTTATTTGGCAATCCACTGCCGAACTTTATGATAAAGTGTAAACCGGTTGCAAACGGCGATACGTTGTCGGTAATCGAAAGATCGTGCACCGGCTGTTTGCTGAGTCCTATGCGGTGCCAGGGCATTCCTTGTATGGGCGAAAGATCAGCATCGTCCTGGCGGATGTTACGGAGCGATACATTTCCAATAGAACGAACCCAAACCTGCTCTCCGGTTATCGTTTCATTGCAGCCCGCACGCACCCTCGGATCAGTTACTTTAATTGTGATTTCGCTACCACATGCATAATCCCAATAAGTGAAACAAGGGATCGGGGGTTTATAAATTGTAGCCCAGGTACCGTCAATCAGGTATTCAACCCAGAAATAGATATCTGGTTTATCACCGTTTGCCCAATAGATAATGGGAGTATCAAAACGGCCGTTATTGTCTGTATAAACCGTTTTTATCTCATCGCAACGATATAGCCATGGCCATATCCAGGGATAATTGCAAAAGAATGGATGAAACAACTGGATGTTTTTGGCAATCGTAGTCTTTATTACGCTACTGTTACGGGTTTGCAGTTGTTGTTTAATCTGAGGGTCGATTGCGGGCATTGCCTTGTTAAGCGATGTCGGATTGCCGACTCTTACGTTCGCCGGGGACTTAAGTTTTCGCGCCAGTACATGAGTATCTGGCAGGATCGGGTTCAGCCCGGGTCTGAAGAAGGGACCAGGATCCGGTGGTATGGGAAAGGGTCGTACCCTTACCGGTTCCAGGATAAGATCGGGTATGCGCAGGATAATATTATCCGGAATCTTGTCAAGCCAGAAAAGGACCTTATCTACCTCGCAAATATGAACCCGGGCTTTGCACAACGGCTTAACAACGAGCTGACCATCGATATTAAAGTCTTTTTTTACTTTACCGATAACCCTGCAAAACCTGATTTGCCACAAATCAATGAGGTTAGCTGGAATGGGTAACAGAACAAGTCGATTTTGTTCAAACTTCAGCACCGGCTCGTAGGGCTTCGTCGTTCCAGGTCTTTAAGCGAGCGTACTTCCAGCCTTTCATCTGAAACGTCGGGAGTAATCAATAATCGCAGTTTCTCAGGACTACGTTTATTCAGCCCTTTAAACTCTGCCCGGTTTTCATTAACGGGAGATTGTTGGATCAACTGCCCGTCCTGGTCGAAAAGCCAGGCGGTTAGATTAACATTTGAATTGAGTTGCTTTTCAAACGTGAGCGGGATGCTCAGCTCGTCTATTTCCTTCATTGTAATAAGTTTTAGGATTAAAAAGGGGTGGATCGTGCCGGCGTTGTAGTGCGCGCCAGCACCATAATGCGCTGCTACCCCCAGCTGGTTTGCACCGGCATACCCGGGTTTATAACCGATGCAGAGAAGGCATTTTAGCTGTTGGTAGCCTTGTAAAACTAGCACCCGCTTACAGTGGATGTAAAGCGTAGGGATACGCAATCCCGTAGGTAGTTATACGTATTCGCAGTGTATACCAGGATGATAGTGTGGCCGTAAGGAGTGGATATGAATACCTTTCTCTCCAGGATTACTAATGAGCCACTGTTCAGGCAGGTAACATATTGCAAGGCCGTGTAAAAACTAGGAATATCTTTACAGCTATACCAGCAAGGTTGTAATTAAAACAAGCAGTAACGATGCACACCGACTTCTTAGTAATTGGCTCAGGCATAGCCGGCTTAACTTATGCGTTAAAAGTTGCCGAGTCAATGCCTGCGCATAAAGTCACCATTATAACAAAAGCACAGTCTGATGAAACCAATACTAAGTATGCACAAGGTGGCATAGCAGGTGTTTGGGATGACCTGACAGACAGTTTTAATAAGCATATAGAAGATACCATGATTGCTGGTGACGGACTTTGCAACCTTCGCACCGTTGAAATTGTGGTTAAAGAAGGACCTCAGCGTATCCGGGAGATTATTGAATGGGGCGCTCAGTTCGACAAAGATCCGGATGGTGACTATTCGCTGGGTAAGGAAGGTGGGCACAGCGTTAATCGCATACTACACCATAAAGATGTTACGGGTAAGGAGATGGAAAGGGCGCTATTGCAGAAGATCCAGAGTATGCACAACATAGAACTCATCAATCACTGGTTCGTGGTCGATATTATCACCCAACACCACCTTGGGTATCTTGTTACCAAAGCCACACCAGATATAGAATGTTACGGGGTTTATGTGCTCAACCTGCAGACAAATGAAATCGAAAAAATTATTTCGAAAGTCACCGTGCTGGCAACGGGAGGTAATGGCCAGGTTTACCGCACAACTACGAATCCTACGATCGCTACCGGCGATGGGGTAGCCATGGTATACCGGGCAAAGGGCCGTATAGAAAACATGGAATTTATCCAGTTTCATCCAACCGCGCTTTTTGAGCCTGGGGTATCGCCGTCTTTCCTGATCACCGAGGCGGTGCGGGGCGATGGCGGAATACTTCGAAACCGCCAGGGCGAAGCGTTCATGGAGCGTTATGATCCAAGAAAGGATCTTGCACCACGCGACATTGTTGCCCGCGCAATCGACAGTGAGATGAAGCGAAATGGTACAGAACACGTTTTCCTCGACTGCCGGCATATGGACAAGGAAAAGTTTGTACACCATTTTCCAAATATCTATGCTAAATGCCTGAGCATCGGCATCGATGTAATGAAGCATATGATTCCGGTTGCACCAGCGGCCCACTATAGTTGCGGCGGTATAAAAACGGATGACATGGGCAGAACTTCAATCAGGAATTTATATGCCTGCGGAGAGTGCGCCAGTACCGGCCTGCATGGTGCCAACCGGCTCGCAAGCAACAGCCTGCTGGAGGCTATGGTATTTGGCCATCGTTGCTACCTGGATAGTGTTGAGAAGGTGCCCGAATTGTCCTATCGTGAAGGTATACCTGACTGGAACGACGTTGGCACAAACGATCCAAAGGAACTGATCTTAATTACACAGAGCCTTAAGGAGCTACAACAAGTGATGAGCGATTACGTGGGGATCGTAAGAACAGATGTACGGCTCGAACGGGCCATGAAACGCCTTGATCTGCTTTTTAACGAAACGGAAGAACTTTACCGTACCACCACGGTTTCGTCCTACCTGTTGGAACTAAGGAACCTGATAAGCGTGGGTTACCTTATCGTAAAAGGGGCAGATTTCAGGAAAGAAAGCAGGGGTTTGCACTACAATACGGATCATCCAAATAAAAGCGAGTTGGTTGAGAATATCATCTTATAGATTAAAGATGGGTTCACCTGTTTTTATCGGGAGCTTTTGAAGACATCCGGTTCACAGAACGCTGAATGCATCCGCCACATTCGAAAGACCTTACAGCCAAACTTTTTTGCGTAGATGCTTTATTACTTTCTTTACCTGCTTTCATTACTACCCTGGAGAGTGCTTTACTTTTTCAGCGATGGCCTATATGGCTTCATATATTACGTTCTTGGCTATCGCAGAAAAGTCGTTATGAGCAACCTTGCAATTGCTTTTCCCGAAAAGACCGAACGGGAACGCACGAGGATAGCGAAAGACTTTTACCACAACTTCATTGATACGTTTTTTGAAATCATCAAGTTCCTATCCCTATCTGACAAAGATTTTTCAAACCGTGTAAGCGGAAACTTTGACCTTCTGGATCGCATATATGAAACCGGGCAAAATGTTCAGCTCCACTCCGGTCATTTCTTCAATATTGAGTACTTCAATTGGGCGATCCCAAAATACACCAGGTTCCCGTTTCTGGGCGTGTATATGCCGGTCAGCAATAAAGCCGTAAACAAGATCATTTTCGAGATGCGCCGTAAATACAACACCATCATGATTTCGGCCGGAGAGTTTAAAACAACCTTCCACACCTATGCAAAAGGCAGGTACGCACTCGGGTTAGCCGCCGATCAAACACCGGGATCGCCGGACGGAGGACTTTGGCTGCATTTCTTCGGGAAACTTACTCCATTTGTCGCGGGACCTGAAAAAAGTGCAAGGATCAACAATACCGCTGTTGTTTGGGTGCACTACTATAAAGTAAAAAGAGGGTATTATCATGCTGACTTCAGCCTGTTGACAACAGAACCACAGCAATATGGCCGGGGCGAGCTTACAAAGGAGTTTGTTCGAAAGCTCGAAGAAAGCATCCGGAAAAAACCTGCTAACTATTTATGGAGCCATCGCCGATGGAAACACCCCTTTAAAGAAGCTTACCGGAAGCTCGTTATCGACTGATGTTCATTTTGAAAAGGGATGCGAGTGCTGCTACTCTTGGGTGCTCGGGGGAAACTGTTAAACGCACAAGAAACACCTAATTCAATACGGAGGCATCCTTTTCCGTTTCAATCCGTTCCTCATCTTTTATCTTGCTCCATCCTCCCAGAACATTTCTGAGGTTATGAATTCCTTGTCTTTTCAACAGCGAGATGGCGATTACGCTCCGGTAACCACCTCCGCAGTGCACATAAAGGTTGTCGTTATCATTTATGTTGGCCATACTCGCCGGATCTTTTAAGTCGGCCAGTGGTAGATTAACGGCGCCTTTCACATGACCATCCGCAAATTCAACTTCTTTTCGAACATCCATCACCACCAGGTTGGGATCAAAAGGTATATCCATTGCGAGTTCGTCGGCTTCAACGTCGATGATGATGTCGATTGTTTCTCCTGCGTTTACCCATGCTTCAAATCCTCCCTCCAGGTACCCGTGAATATTGGAGATCCCAACTCTTGCAAGACGAACAATAGTTTCCCGCTCTTTGCCTGGTTCAGTAACTAAGATTAGAGGCTCATCAAACGGCAAAAGGCTACCGGCCCATTCAGCAAACCTGCCTTCCAGACCTATGCTGATGCTGCCCGGAACAAATCCCTGGCTAAATATCACGGCGTTTCTCGTATCCAAAGCGGTTGCTTCACCGCCGATCATGCGTTTGAAATCTGCAACCGGCAGGGGGGTCAACCCTTTTTCAAGTATGTTGTCAAGACTGTCGTAGCCCTGCATATTAATTGCTGCGTTCTTTTGAAAATAGGCGGGAGCATCTTCCAGGCCTTCGGTAACCGCTTTTATAAACGACTCTCTCGACTCAGCCAGAAGGGCATAATTCGTTAACTTTTGTTCACCTATCGTGCTATACGTTTCGCTGCCAAGGTTTTTGCCACAACTGCTGCCCGGGCCATGAGCCGGGTAAACAATAACGTTGTCAGCCAGCGGAAGTATTTTCTGTTGCAGGCTATCGTACATCATACTGGCAAGCTCCTCCTTTAACAGGTCGCCGCTACTCAGGTCGGGCCTACCGACATCGCCAACAAACAAGGTATCGCCTGTAAATACGGCATAATCCGCTCCTTGTTCATTTTTAAGCAGGTAACAGGTACTTTCAATGGTATGGCCGGGGGTATGAAGTACGGTAATGTTTAACTTGCCAATGGAAAATTGTTCACCATCAGTGGCTACGTGCACGGGGAACGTAGTTTTTGTATCGGGACCATAAACGATTGGCGCACCGGTAGCTTTCGCAAGGTCAAGGTGACCGCTTACAAAATCTGCATGAAAGTGGGTTTCGAAGATAAACCGGATGGTGGCCTTACGTTCATTCGCAAGCTGGATATATGCATCAATATCACGTAAGGGATCAATCACTGCTGCCTCACCTTCACTTTCAATATAATATGCTGACTCACTAAGGCAATTCGTGTAAAGTTGTTTGATGAACATACCGCGATAATTTACACAAAAATACAATGAGCAAGCGGTAAGCAAAAGGTAAAATTGACCGTTAAACGGGAGAAAATAAAAAAGGATGCCTGTTGAGCAGACATCCTTATCTATTTGAAGATTAAACTTTATCCTACAAGGTCCTCAACGAATTTATTAACCTCAGCAACACGCGAGTAATTTACGCCATAGTATATAAACTTGCCATCTCGTTGTGTACTAACAATGCCTGCCCGGCGAAGGATGGCCAGGTGTTGAGAAGCGACGGATTGCTCAAGGCGAAGCTTTACATAAATTTCCGTAACGGTCATTCGTTTACTTTCATCAAGCAGTTTGATCATCTGCTGACGAAGTTTATGATTGAGCGCCCTGAGTATCAGCGAAGCTTTCTTGAGGTGTAAAAAATCGAGTTGAATGGAAATACTCTCAGATGTATCAGTGATGGTAATTCCCTGGGAAGATGTTATCATTGGAGATTGGGTTTAATATCTTAATTAAGTAAATATAAAAACGCATGTGGTAATAACCTAATAGATGATTAAATAATTAAATTTTCTTAACTATTTTGAAGCTACCCTTTAGCCGTGCTGAAAAATTCCTTATAGTACTGCGGGGCGGCATATACAGCATCAGAAAATTGTCCTTTTTCAAATAAGCTATGTGCCAGATTAGCCAGGTCTGCCGCTGAGTGTTGCACCTCTCTAAACACATATCTTTTATCCGGATTAAGACTCTTAAACTTATTTGCCCCATCGCCGGTGCACAATACTGACTTGCGAGGTAATATGTTATTAAACGATATTTGACTCAATAATAATGCGCAAGGTTGCAAAATGACCGCTAAATTTTTATTATATATGGCGGTAAAAACTTCCATACGCCTTGCATCTATCATGGGGCAATACATAAAATCATGATCTTCAGTGTCGATGGCGAAAGCATTTATCGCTGCCTTTGCCATTACCTCCAGGGTATTCACACAAACTAACGGTTTGTTCAATGCGAAACAAAAACCCTTAGCGGCGCTCATTCCCACACGCAGACCCGTATAACTACCCGGCCCTGATGTAACCGCAACTGCGTCCACGTCTGTAATTGTTATTCCGGCAGTTTTCAACAAATCGCTAATGGCCACATGCACAAACGACGCATGTTCGCGTTGGATCTGGTTTGCAGCGAAAGCGAGCGACTCCCCATTCCGGGAGATACACACCGACGCATAGCTGGTGGCTGTATCTATGTTTAACAAAAGTGACACGTTATAGTTTAAATTTCTTTAATTAGAGCCGGAGCAGGTTCGTATGCAGGATTATCGGACGCAAGTACCTGTAAAAGATTATAAATGTTGATAAGCCCTATTTTCCGAGCCCATTCGAAAGGACCAAACGGGTAATTGGTTCCAAGGCGCATAGCCTGGTCAATTTCCTCCCTGCTGCTAACCTCTTCACCCAATGCAAAATAGGCCTCGTTGATTACTGATGCGACTATCCGGGCAGCAATCATTCCTGGTGTATCGGGCACTACAACAAAGTTCCAACCTAAAGCAGTTAAGACCGCCTCGGCTTGCCCTACCTTTTCTGCGGGTGCTGCTACTTCTAACACGTCCCGCCCAAGAAAGCCTGGCCAGGCGTTTATGCGAACAAATTGATCTTTATAGTGATCCAGCGTACCCGTAACCGCATTTATAAATACCGTAGTGCCGCTACTAAACGAAGGAACACCCTGACTTGTTTTACTTTCCGGAAGAAGGATAAATACCGCATCTGCATTTTGGGGAACGTCGGAAAGCCGCTCGCGGTAATCAATTGCATGGGCGTTCGAAGGCTTGGCTTCAAATTCTTTCTTGCTGAGAGCATCGGCTATTACCACTACATGCATGAGCTGGATTTGGCGGCAAAATTAGGTTTGTTGGTTGAGGGAAATTGTATGTATTTTGTTTTTCAACGACAAACATGAATAAAGAATCCATTATAACCCTCGATGCCCCCGAACCAATCGGGCCATATAGCCAGGCCATTCGCTCAGGAAATATGCTTTTTATCAGCGGCCAGATCGCTCTTGATCCTGCTACCAACCAACTGATTGAAGGAGATGTAAGCTCGGAAACTGCTCAGGTAATGAAGAATCTTTCTGCTATCCTGCTTGCAGGTGGAATGGACTTTTCACATGTGGTAAAAACCACTATTTTTCTCACTGACATGAGTCTCTTTACTGCCGTAAACGAGGTTTATGGAAAACATTTCAAGTCGCACCCACCCGCAAGGGAAACGGTTGCGGTTAAAGGATTACCAAAAGGGGTCAACGTAGAAATAAGTATGATCGCTGTTTTGGATCCCGTCGTCTCGCCAGGCACATAACGCAAAGTAAACCGACAAAAAGTGGTGTTCCCCCGCAACTCTAAATCACAGGAACAAACAATAGAATAATACGCTGTTCAGTGGCCATGCATGCATTTGCAGACATTGGTGGTTTCAACCGCTTGAGTTGACCCAGGCTGCTGCTACAGCATTCTTTTTATAAAGCTTGAGGGCCGGATAGCCTACCTCTTCAACGGCTATCTTTGCCGAAATACGCAGATCATGTTACAGGTGAATTATATCAGGCAGAATCGCGAACTCGTGTTAGAACGTTTGGCAGTAAAGAACTTTGCCGAGGCAGGTCTTGTTGACGAAGTACTGTTATTGGATGATGAAAGAAAACGCATCCAAAACGAGTCAGACAATACCCAGGCTAAAATAAACAGCGCCTCCAAGGAAATCGGCAACCTGATGAAGAGTGGCAATAAGGAAGGTGCCGAGAAGTTGAAAATGGAGGTGGCAACCCTAAAACTGGCCGTTGAGCCCTTAAAAGAAAAAGCATCGGATATCGAGAAGGTGCTTCGCGATAAGCTGGTGCTCTTACCAAACCTACCGGCGTCAACTGTTCCAAAAGGAAAAACACCGGAAGACAATGAGGTAGTAAGAGAGGGTGGCGAAAAACCTGCCCTTACCACTGAGGCTGTACCACATTGGGAGCTTACAAACAAGTACAAATTGATCGATTTTGAACTTGGCACAAAGATCACGGGGAGCGGCTTCCCGGTTTATACCGGTAAAGGTGCGCGACTTCAGAGGGCGCTTGTTCAATATTTCTTAGATTATAATACCGCAGCAGGATACCTGGAATACCTGCCGCCATTCATGGTAAATGCCGACAGTGCATATGGTACGGGACAGTTGCCCGATAAAGAGGGGCAGATGTACCATGTAACAGAAGATGGATTTTACATGATCCCGACGGCTGAAGTGCCGGTGACAAACGTATACCGCGACACGATCTTAAAGGAAGATGAGTTACCCATTAAGATGACGGCATATTCACCTTGCTTCAGGCGTGAAGCAGGTAGCTATGGAAAAGATGTTCGTGGGCTGAACCGGCTTCACCAATTTGAAAAAGTAGAAATTATACAGATCGTACATCCGGAGAAGAGCTACGAGGTTATAGAGGAGATGGTCGCCCATATTGAGCGGCTCTTGCAAAGTCTTGAGCTTCCTTATCGTATCTTGAGGTTATGCGGCGGTGATATGGGGTTCACCAGTGCCTTAACTTACGATTTCGAGGTATATAGTGCCGCTCAGGCGCGTTGGCTGGAAGTAAGCAGCGTGTCAAACTTCGAAAGTTTTCAAACCAACCGGCTGAAATGCCGGTACAGGGATAAAGACGGGAAAACTCAACTTACCCACAGCCTGAACGGAAGTTCACTCGCCTTGCCCAGGATAGTAGCCAGCATGCTGGAAAATAACCAGGGTGCAAACGGCATTGTGCTGCCCAAAATATTACAACCTTACTTCGGCACGGATATGATAACCCTCTAATTGGTTTCCCCCATAATAGAAAAGCCCCGGTTCAAAAACCAGGGCTTTTTTATACGTTTAAGTGTCTTATTTGAACAGTCCTTTTACTTTGTCAATTAGTCCATCCTCAGAAGTGTCGTCCTGCTTGAAATTAGTGTTTACCGGACCTGTTGCACTTTCTCCACCGGTAAACCCGGTGATCATCTTGGTTAGGTCAAAATGATTGTCGGCCGGATCGTTGGTGCGGCTGGCAAATTTTTTCATTACTACCGGGATCAGGCTGGCTGCGATCTGGCTTGCTTTACCGTGGTCGAGACCAAATTTTTTGGTCAGGCTTTCAATAAAACCACCCTGGATATTTTGGGTGAGCGGAGCCTGACTGATATCCTGGTCGCCCCCTTTAAGCAAGTCGGTAAGATCAGATACGTTGCCACCAGATACCGCATCTTTCAGTCCTTTGAATATCGAACTGGAAGCTTCTTCAACAACTTCTTCATTTCTCTCGTTGGGTATATCGGAGTTATTGATTATGGGTTCACCCGCATAATGCTTAACCAGGTCTTTTAGTTTGTCTAACATGATTGTAGTTTGAAAATGGATAAAACAAAGCCGATGTAAGATAGACGCCTTTTATAACAATTGCCAATTTTAGCTAACCTGGTTTGCCATTTTCTCCGCGTTTTCAGCCATTTGCAGCTGTTCGATAAATTCATCGATCTCTCCATTTACAACCGCATCAAGGTTATAGGAAGTCAGCCCGATCCGATGGTCGGTAACCCTGCCCTGTGGCCAGTTGTACGTTCTGATCTTGGCGCTCCTGTCACCAGTGCTCACGAGCGTTTTCCGGTGACGGCTGATCTCATCTTCCTGCTTTCTTACCTGTTCCTCATAAAGCCTTGAACGTAGCATGTTCATCGCTTTTTCGCGGTTGCCCAACTGGCTGCGCTCTGTTTGGCAAACCACAACGGTACCGGTAGGAATATGGGTAAGTAATACTTTTGTTTCAACCTTGTTTACGTTTTGCCCGCCCGCACCGCCACTGCGCGCAGTTTCCATCTTTACATCACTTTCGTTCAGGTGAAAATCGATCTCTTCCGCTTCCGGCATAACTGCTACAGTTGCCGCAGAGGTATGTACCCTTCCCTGTGTTTCCGTGTTGGGTACACGTTGCACCCGATGAACACCACTTTCAAATTTGAGGGTTCCGTAAACATCATCTCCCTGCACCTCGACAATCACCTCCTTATAACCACCTACAGTACCTTCGTTTTCGCTAACTACTGCCGTTTTCCAGCCTCGTTTACTGCAATAGCGCAGGTACATGTTCAACAGGTCGCCCGCAAAAAGGCTTGCTTCGTCGCCGCCGGTTCCCGCCCTGATTTCAACGATTGCATTTTTATCGTCCTGCGGATCTTTGGGGATGAGCAATTTCGTAAGTTCCTTTTCGAGCCGCTCTTTCTTTGCTTCGAGTTCCGGCAGTTCCATTTTTGCCAGTTCCCGCATATCTTCATCGTTGCTGTTTAGTGCTTCCCTGCCAAACTCATAATCCGAAAGCACTCTCTTGTACTCCTCGAAAGGCTTAACAATGTTCTCAAGGCTCCGGTATTCCTTACTGAGCTTTTGAAATTCCTGTTGGTTGCCGATGATCTCAGGATTCGTAAGCGCAAGTCCGACCTGTTCGAACCGGCCTTTTATATTTTCGAGTTTGTCTATCACAATTCAATGTTTTTTGAGCTGCTTTTAAGTGCCTGCAGCAACCACTGGTACAGATCGTATCCACCAAAACCAGGGCCTGGTTAATGACCGGTTTACAGGAGTGTTTAACAGTGCGGGCATTTAAAGAACGGCGGCAAAGTTAAGTGTTTCCCACACCATTGTATAAGCTTTGCTTTCATACTTTTGAGGACTATGGCGTTAAGAAAGTGGCTTGCCGACCAGCTGTTTACGGGTTCAAAATTGCTGGGTGACCAACAGGTGCTGATTGCTGATGAATCCGGTACCATTGTAGAAATTGTACCATACCCGGATGCAGGTGACAACGTGGAAAGCTTAAACGGCATACTCTGCCCCGGCTTTGTTAATTGCCATTGCCACCTTGAGTTGAGCCATATGCGTGGCCTTATACCAGCGCATACCGGGCTTGTTGATTTTGTTTTTAAAGTGGTTACCCAACGCCATTTTCCTGATGGAGAGATACTGGAGGCAATCGGCAAAGCTGAAGATGAAATGATCGCTTCCGGCATTGTAGCCGTAGGAGACATCTGTAATAATGTACTTACGATTGGGCAGAAAACCCAACAACGAATACGCTACTACAACTTTATTGAGGCAAGTGGCTGGTTACCCACGGTTGCAGACACGCGCTTCCACAGGGCACTCGATAACCTGAAGGCATTTACCAGGGCAAACCTGCAACTAAGCAGAAGCTCCATTGTTCCACATGCACCGTACTCAGTTTCCGATGCACTCTGGCATGCAATAACCCCCTATTTCGCCAGCAAAACTGTTACCATACACAACCAGGAGACCAGTGGAGAAAACGCCTTTTTCCAGGAAGGAACGGGTGATTTTCTTCGCATGTACAACCTGATGAAAATCGACAACAGCTTTCATAAGCCAACGGGTAAAACAAGCCTGCAATCCTACCTGCCAAAGCTTAGGGACGCGGCAACGCTTTTGCTGGTACACAATACTTTTACTTCGGAAGCCGATGTTGTTTTTGCCATGGATCATGCCCGAAGCCAACAACAGGACTTATATTGGTGTCTATGTATCAACGCCAACAAGTACATCGAAGAAAAGATACCTCCTGTTGACGCACTAAGGTCGCAGGGTGCGCAGGTTGTTGTAGGAACCGATAGCCTTGCAAGCAATTGGAGCCTGAGCATGCTCGACGAACTGAAGAGTTTGCAGACATCCTTCCCCCATATTCCGCTGGAAGAAATGCTTGGGTGGGCAACTGAAAATGGTGCCCGTGCCCTGGGAATGTCGGATGTATTGGGAAGTTTTGAAACAGGAAAGCGGCCCGGCATTCTGCAGATTACCAATGTGGATCGAAATGAACTAACAACAACAACTGCTGTTAAACGAATGCTTTAAATTTAGTTATGGAAACAGGTGAAAGCTGGCTTGGAATGGAAGGTTTGATCAATGGGCATCCTTACCTGATCAGGATACGGGAAACTATGCAATCGTTTATTAATGCCAAAAGGTATAATCACCGCTTCGACATTGTTTGGAAGTATACCGCGGTGGATGAAACCATGATGCCACAGGCTGCGCAGATGCTGCAGATGGAAGAGGCAGAACAGGATTTGCTGGGTGTTTTGGAGAAAGATGAGCAGGCGATGTTGACGATGGTATACCTGGGCAACAATCAAAAGGTGCTTTATTGGTACTCCTCTAATCTTGAAGAAACCGCAAAACGCATCAACGCTGTTCTGCAGTCGACACCGGAGTTACCGGTAGAAATATTTGCCTCGGAAGATGCCGAATGGAAACAATATAAAACGGTTTTGCCCAGCAGCAGTCGATAGTATGAGTAATCTTCCGTTTACAACAGTGCCAGTCCATTCCCGGTTAATGACGCTCTTGCAGGCTTAGGCGAACTGCTGCGAGAAGCACTGCCGTACAAGCGAGCGTGGCAACGATGCTGATCAAAGAACATCCGCTGGTCACCAAAAAAATTTAGCCAAGAATTTCCTGCAGGATAGGGAGGCTTTTGATGACCCCAAAATCCTGGACGTGCAGGGCAATATAGTTCTGGTAGGCAACCATAAGTTCGCGCTTGATTTGCCGGGTGATTTGAAACTGCTCAAGATCGTTGTAGAAATTGAGGTTAAGTAGTTGAGAAGTGATCATCGCCGCCTTTCCGTCGAGATAATACGGGTGCTCGGGTTTTTCGCTGATAAACTGTCCCTCCATCAGATCGGCTACAGGAGTTTGGGCACTATATTCACCTTGGATGCGAAAGCCAAGTTCGCCGCCGAGATGGAGGGTGAAATACAAGGGAAGCATTCCTGTAAATGCCTGGTTTCCCTTATCCAGTTGAACCAGTGTATCCTGCACGAGGTAAAACATGTCGGGGTTTGCTTCCGGCTGTTTAAGACAATGCTGCATCATTTCAACGATGTACATAGCAACAGTATTCTTAACCACGTCGAACAACACGTTTTCGTATAGGTAGCCCCACTGGTATTCTTTAATAAAATTCAGGTTTTTAAATTCATTCCTGTACACCACCATCTCAAGTATGGCTGCAGGCTGAAAGTATATGGCTTTTGAAGATGCCTTCTTCGTTTGTTGCCGGATGCCTTTTACAATATAGGTTTGAATGCCAAACAGCTCCGTATACGCGGTAGCGATAACGCTGGTATCTCCATAGCGAATCGTTCTTAATATAATGCCCCGGGTTTTATGCGTCATGTGAAAGTAGCAACAGCAAATGTATCACTAAAGCTGCCAGGTAGCCGTGCCGGTAAAAGCCAGTCGTACGGTTGCCTAACAGGATTAATGCGTTAGAGATAATAACCCGTAATTATACGTAATGTTCAACCAGGAATCCGTTGCACTTTGCACCTAAATAAACCATCATGCTAACCGGTATCTTCAGGAATGCAACTGGCCACTTTGCAAAGCTCCTGGCCCCATTTAAAAGGCATAAACCTACAGCAGACAGCCTGGTAGAAAGCCTTGAACAGTTTATTGTTCCGGATTACCTTTCCGCGTGGTACGAGGGCGAACGCGCCTGTATTCTTGTTTTTGATAATGCGATGCACCGGCTTGCCAACTGTAACCTTGATCCAAATTACTTAAACAAGCCGCAGATTATTTGGGAAGTGTAAAGCCTGGTTGACAGGTGTATACGCAATGATGGAGTAACCTTATTGCAAGCAAAAGGGCCGTCAGATGTCTGCGGCCCTTGTATAGATTTACAATAATATTTATTCGAAAGTGCTGTAGAAGTAGGGGGTTTTTGCCTCGAACTCCGCGCTACAGGTATCTACCATCTTGTATGACCGCACAATTCCAAGAGCCTTGCGCTTTTCATAAACCTGGTCCTGTGTACAGTTCCGCATTATGCGTGCAATCTGCTCGTCGCCAAAGCCATTTTTCTTTGCTTCCTTTAGCAAGTCGGCAGGTAAGGTTTCAATGGTGTAAGTATTGATGTCTTTTTCAATATCGCAGATCTTTTGGATCTGGTAGAGGAACCAGCGATCGATACCGGTGGCCTGCGAAATGGTTTTAACGGTAACACCCTGCATCAGGGCGTCTTTTATTCTAAAAATCCGATCCCATTTAGGTGTCTTGATGTATTCAACCAACTCGTCGGTTTTCATCAGGCTTTTGCCATAATAACCTAGTCCCACGGCTTCATTCTCCAGGCTCTGGCAAGCCTTCTGTATGGCTTCGGTAAAACTTCTGCCAATTGCCATTACCTCTCCAACACTCTTCATTTGTAATCCAAGTGTGTCGTTTGCGCCTTTAAATTTATCGAAGTTCCAACGCGGCACCTTTACAATCACATAGTCAAGCGCAGGTTCGAAATACGCCGATGTGGTTTGCGTGATTTGATTTTTAAGCTCGTCGAGCGAATAACCAATTGCGAGTTTGGCCGCAACTTTTGCGATAGGATAACCCGTTGCCTTACTTGCTAGCGCCGATGAACGGCTCACCCTTGGGTTTATCTCGACCGCTATCAGGTCTTCTGTTTCGGGGTTCATGGCAAACTGCACGTTACAACCACCGGAGAAGTTGCCCAGGCTGCGCATCATAAGTATAGCCTTATTACGCATATCCTGGAAAGCAGTATCGCTAAGCGTCATCGCAGGGGCAACAGTAATGCTATCCCCGGTATGGATACCCATCGGGTCGAGGTTCTCTACGGTACAAATAATAACAACGTTGTCGTTTTGATCGCGCAGTAGTTCAAGCTCATATTCTTTCCATCCTAATACCGCCTTCTCCACCAAAACTTCATGCATGGGTGAGGCAGTAAGCCCGCGATCGAGTGCCTCATCCAACTGGTCCTTGCTGTGTACAAAACCGCCGCCTGTTCCGCCAAGCGTAAACGATGGGCGAATTACCAGTGGAAAGCCAATTTCCTGGGCAAATTCCTTACCCTCAAGAAAGCTGTTGGCAACCCGGCTGGGAGCAACTTTGATCCCAATGCGAACCATAAGTTGCCTGAACTTCTCACGATCCTCGGCGGTATCAATTGCCGCTACGTCAACGCCAATCAGCCTGCAGTTGTATTTTTCCCAAATACCCAGTTCATCAGCTTCTTTACAAAGGTTTAAAGCAGTTTGTCCACCCATGGTGGGCAATACCGCATCAATATTATTTTCTTCAAGGATCTTTTCAATGCTGTCTACATTAAGCGGTAACAGGTACACCTTATCGGCCATCATGGGGTCAGTCATAATGGTGGCAGGATTGCTATTAATCAGGATCACTTCTATTCCTTCTTCACGAAGGCTGCGCGCAGCCTGTGATCCGGAATAATCAAATTCACAAGCCTGGCCAATGATGATGGGCCCGGACCCGATAATCAGAACGGATTTGATCGAATTGTCTTTCGGCATTAGTCTTTGAAGATTTTCGCAAATGTACGCGGACTACAGAATTTGGCGCCCTTTTTTTGGCTCAGACAACGTGGTATGCCGCAACCTGAACAGGATACCTTTGCGTTTAAAACCCGGGATTGCCACACCTACGCATAGTCGTTATCAACCCTGCTAGTCTTTTTTTGGCGGGCTGCCCATATGTTTGTGCATAGCGCTATCGGGTTTATTGGTAACCACAAATTGGCGCAACTCGCCCTTCTCCCAGGCATTTGCCAGGGGGTCAACAGCCGGCATCGGAATGTCTTCGCGTTCCTTCCGCTTTTCGGCCGTTGAAACCTTAAAGCGCTTGTCCCGCTCTGCTATAAGTGCAGGTTTAATCTGGCCATCTTTTGTTGATCCCATCATGATCATAGGCGAGCCTATTGGCAGCGACCTTTGCTGGTCGGTATGCCAGGTGTGGATCGTTTTGCCATATGTCGTCACCAACTTTTCCATGAGTTCGTGTTCCGCCACTTTTGGAATGCCGGGTGCAATCAGGGTTCCCGACTTAACCTCAAAATGATGTGAGTGCCACAGCTTCTTTTCTTCTTCCGACAGCCCTGCAAAAAGCTTTGGTGTAATAATGTATTCCACCCCCATCAGTTTTGCACTTTCACCATTGCCATCAAAAATGATTGCCTGGTATACATCTTCACTCAGCTGGTTTACATAATGGTGTGCCTCCATTTGGGCATTGATGTTACCGTTGTAAAAGTGAAAGCCATCAAGATAAGCGGTGAACTTTTTAAGCGGGGTTTTATCCTGCAGTAAATCAGCTCCGGTGTTCAACATCTTGTCTTTACCCGATTTATCATCTCCCGGTGTTTCTACATAAGAAGGTGTGTTATTGCCGCCACAGGCCGTGAAAATTATAGTAAGCGTAAGCAAAAAGAGCTGCTGTTTCATGAGCGATTGGTTTACCATGGTAGACTAAAAAAGAGGGCCATCCCGTCAATCCCCACTACGAGGATTAAAGTGTTTTTTACAAGAAATTGAAATGCCAATATGTACCGCAGGTATAAGCTGCAGATGCTTTTTTCCCACTCCAGATCCCTGTTGGTGTTATCGTTTTTTTTGCTGCCGACAGTATATTTCCATGGCGACGGCCGTTGTGTCCTTTAGATTTGTATTGATATGTCGTCAGACATATTAATACTATTATTACTATTTTCTTTTTTGCTACTTTTTTCTTTTAACAATCCACAATTTTGTGTGGATAACCAACCA
>NZ_SMSK01000007.1 GCF_004354985.1 Segetibacter sp. 3557_3
AAGTAAGCATTCAATTTGCGTAACGGTCTTAATTGCAAAGGGTTTTTGGTTTTACAAATTACCCCAAAGTTGCAATCCAGGAAACATCAGCGTGCTTATAAGGACACTCTTGTACCGCAAAATTTTCTTCAGCAATGTTTGTCCAGGTCTAAGGCAGTGACTTCGTATTTGGAAAGTTGATTTAGTGTTGATGTAAATGAACAGTAGCCATCTACCGCTAAATCATTTCCTTCAACTTTCTTACAACGGCGTCTACTTCCTCTTTTGTGTTGTATTTGCTAAACGAAAATCGAACGGTCATTTGGTTTTCGTTGTTGTTAATGGCCCTGATCACGTGGCTACCGGCATCTGCTCCGCTGGTACAGGCGCTGCCACCACTTGCACAGATATTGTTGATGTCCATGTTAAACAGGATCATCTCGCTTTTATCCGTTTTAGGAAAGCTAACGCTGAGCACCGTATACAGCGATGCCCCAAAAGGATCGCCGTTGAACGATACCCCGGGAATATGCTGTTCGAGTTGCTCTTTCATATGAAGCCGGGTGGCCTGGATTTTCTGCCGGTCCATTTCGTGATTGGCCGTTGCAAGTTCAAGCGCCTTTGCAAAACCAACGATGCCATATAGATTTTCGGTTCCTGCACGCATGTTCCTTTCCTGAGAGCCCCCATGAACGAACGGGGTAATCCTGACATTTTCGTTGATATATAGTATGCCGACACCTTTAGGACCATGGAACTTGTGGCCTGCACCTGTAATAAAATGAACGGGAGTATTCCGGAGGTCGAAAGGAAAATGACCTACTGTTTGAACAGTATCACTATGAAAGATGGCATTGTACTTTTTACATAGTTCACCTGTTGCCGAGATGTCCAACATATTGCCGATTTCATTATTTGCGTGCATCAGGCTAACGAGGCACCGCTCATTGCTGCCGGCGAGCAGTGACTCCAGGTCGCTCATATCGATATGACCATTTGGCAACAATTTTACATAACTCAGTTGTACATCACCGGTTCGATGCAGGTACTCTACGGTATGAAGGGTTGCATGGTGCTCAATTTCCGACGAAATGATATGCTTACAACCAAGGTCGCGAACTGCTGCACTGATCGCCGTGTTACTGCTCTCCGTTCCGCCACTCGTAAAGAAGATTTCCGCCGGGTGCGCATTGAGGATCTTTGCAACACTTTTTCTTGCATTTTCAATTGCAAGCCGGCTTTCTCTTCCATAACTGTAGATTGACGATGGATTGCCATAAGAAGAAGTGAGATACGGCATCATGGCTTCCAGTACCACGGGGTCAAGACAAGTAGTTGCGGCATTATCAAAGTAAATACGATCGGTCATACATGGTTGTTTGTAGCAAAGCAATCGTTTTCAAAGAATGCCTACGGGCTACCATTAAGTAAAGCGGCTTTATACGAGCCATCAAAATCATAGCTTCGCTGCAGTATTTGCTACAGTGGGTTTCAGGCAGAGCAAGTGCGGTTTTGTTGAACCAAATTAGCGGGTACAAATGTAAAAAAACACGGGCACTTTAGCGAACTAAAAAGGCTGCGCTTAGGGCAGCCTGGTTATGATAGCTTCAAGTTCCCGGTACACTTATATAATCCGATGTTGTACGGAGAAGCCTTCGGTGATGATGATATATTCACTCAGTGATGCGTTGAAAGCGGGCCTGGCAAAGCCATTGGTAGAAGTGCCACCATATAATAAATTGTAAGCACCGCCAAGACGTTCCGCAAACGCACTTCAGCCTGGTCAGAAGAAAATGCCTTCAGTAAGTTGAATGTTTGTGTAAGTTAATCTATAAGCTTTCCCGAATGTCTTTCATCATGCGCATAGCGATATTCTCAGCTGTTGTTTCAAAATTGCTCTCAGCATAAATCCTGATAATCGGTTCGGTATTGCTGGTTCGAAGATGAACCCAATCCTTCTCAAACTCGAGTTTTAAGCCATCTTCGGTATTTGCCGGATGGTTCTTATACTTGCCCTGAATTTTGTCGAAGATCAATTTTACATCAACACCTTTTTCAAGTTCAATCTTGTTTTTGCTGATAAAGTAATCGGGATAAGTTCCCCGAAGTTGCTTGATGCTTTTTTCGGTAAGTGCGAGGTACGAGAGAAAAAGTGCAATGCCTATAAGTGCATCACGACCATAATGCAGGTCGGGAACAATGATCCCACCATTGCCTTCACCACCAATTACCGCGTTTACTTCGCGCATTCTGTTTACAACATTTACTTCTCCTACGGCACTGGCAAAGTATTCGCCACCGTGTTTCAGGGTAATGTCTTTTAAGGCACGGGTACTCGACATATTACTTACCGTATTGCCCTTTCTGTGTTGCAAGACATAATCAGCTACGGCAACCAGGGTATACTCTTCGCCAAATAGGGTTCCGTCTTCACATACAAAACAAAGCCTGTCCACATCCGGATCTACGGCAATTCCAAGATCGGCCTGGTGCCTGTTTACTTCGGTGCATAATTGGGTCAGGTGCTGTGGAAGCGGTTCAGGGTTGTGCGCAAATTTTCCGTTAACCTCACCATTTAACACGGTTATCGATTTCACGCCAAGTGCATTTAATAGAGCAGGTACTGCAGTCGCCCCGGTACTATTAATGGCATCGAGCACAACCTTAAACTTCCTGTTCCTGATTGCTTCAACATTTACAAGGGGGTATTGCAGTATGGCTTCGATATGCCGGTCTAAAGCATCTGTTTTGGTTGTCGTAATGCCGAGTTTGTCTACCCCAACATAATTGAATTGTTCAGAAGCAGCAAATTCAAGCACCTTAGCCCCATCTTCTGCACTAATAAATTCACCCCTGCTGTTCAGCAGTTTTAAGGCGTTCCATTCTTTAGGGTTATGGCTCGCAGTAAGAATGATTCCACCGGCAGCATTTTCAAATTGAACAGTCATCTCGACTGTTGGTGTTGTGGTCAGACCAAGATCAATTACATCCAGTCCCAGTGCATTAAGGGTGCTTACAACAATTCCCTGAACCATTTCTCCACTTATTCTCCCGTCCCGGCCAACTACCACCTTTGTTTTTGATCCCTGGGTTTGCAACCACATGCCATAAGCTGATGTAAATTTCACAATATCGAGCGGGCTTAGCGTGTCCCCTGGCTTACCGCCAATTGTGCCCCTTATACCCGAAATGCTCTTGATCAATGCCATCGCCGGTTATTTGTTAAGCTGCAAACATAATTGAAAAAAAGATAAAAGTCCCCGGGTTGTCTATAGGCAAATAACCGGCTGATCCGACCCCATTTTGCTGCTGTTGGCTTGTTAATAAATCGCCTTTCTGCTATTACAGGTTAACGGGAATTCACCGCATAGCCATTTCGTGCCACAAGAGCTACAAAATAAAACACCCCGAAAGGCTATAAAAATAATCGCGGTGCTTAGCCCGGTTTATACAATAAATCCTTTTGTACGCAGTTTATATAGACACTTACCTTTGCCTTTTCAATTAATCCTATGCCCGAAGTAGCCTGGTTCGAAAATTGGTTTAGTTCTCCCTACTATCATTTGCTGTACCAACATCGTGATGATGATGAAGCATTTCTCTTTATTGGAGAGCTTATCAGGCGCCTTTCTCCACTCCCTGGCAGCAGGATGTTAGACGTTGCATGCGGCAAGGGCAGGCATAGCAAAGTGCTGGCAGAACATGGTTTCGACGTAACCGGTATAGATCTCTCTTTCGAGTCGATCCAGGAAGCACTTGAGTCAGAAGACGACAACCTTCACTTCTACCAACACGATATGCGTCTTCCGTTCTGGATTCACTACTTCGATTATGCGTTTAACTTTTTTACCAGCTTCGGCTACTTCAAAACCCGGAGAGAAAACGACAATGCAGTCAGAACAATTGCCCAGTCGCTTAAAAGTGAAGGCTACTTAGTAATGGATTACCTGAATGTTCACTATGCGGAGGACCATCTTGTGAAGGATACCATCAAAGAAATAGATAACGTAAAATTTCACATTACCAAATGGGACGATGAGGACCACTTTTACAAACAGGTTCAAATTGAAGACAATGGCGTTTTGATGGAACACAAGTTCACAGAAAAGGTGGCCAAATTCAGCCTTGGTGACTTCAATGACATGTTTGCTTACCAGGGCCTTCAAATCCAGGAGGTTTTTGGCGACTATCATTTCGGGCACTATGATGTACGTAAGTCGCCCCGGCTAATCATGATCGCGAAAAAGATCAGGGACTAATCACCAGCATTACAGACGTTTACCTGCGTGTACTTGCGCAGCCAGTGACCCTTTGAACATTGTTTTCAATACACTAACCATTTCTGCCTGCCACTCACTTGCGATATTTTGCTATAATTTCCGGACTAGCGTAAGGCTACTCACTTGACGCTGAGTGTTGATCTCTGCTACTTCTTATTGTTTACCAACATCCATTTAGCAGTTTCATACAAGGCACTGGTAAGTGAAGACGATCGCTTTTTAATTAATACTTCTTCCTCTTTATTCCACCACGGTATATTGCTTTTCACAGGCAAAAGTGTTTCCTGTTCGAACCTGATGTTTTTCGTATAATAAAACGAGTCTGTTACGATACCAATACGCCCCTCATCATGATGGATAATGAAGGCGACATTGTTTTTCTTAGCCGGGTTTAACAGGTCTCGACCAAGTGTTGTATTTACATATGGATTGTGGACGAGCCCCGCAATTGTAGGCAGCACATCAATTTGCGAAACCACCTCGTCCCTTCTGGCGGGCACAAGCAGTTTAGGTGCATAAAGTAGTAAAGGGATGTGCTCATCACCCAGCCTTTGATCAGTCCAGGCGTCGGGGTAAATAGCCGTTGCGTCTCCAGCCACACCATGATCCCCAACGAAAACAAAGATCGTGTTATCAAACCAGGACTCCTTTTTTGCATCTTCGATAAACGACTTAAAAGCAAAGTCGGTATAACAAAACGCATGAAACTCGTCAATAGATAAAAAGCCATATTTCTCAAGCGTATCCTTGGGAACGTCCCGTTTTACAAAGTCGCTGTCTTCAACAGGGATAGTAAAAGGCCGATGATTATCCGATGTTTGAATAACCGCAAAAAACGGGTTCTTTTGTTCGCTTAGTGTTTTTGTTGCTTCCTTAAACAGGTTTTTATCGCTTATGCCCCAAACATTAACCTTTGGCGAGGTATAGCTACCCTCTTCATACAGCCTTAGGTCTTTTATGTTGTTCAACAATCGTTTCAGGTTGTTGAATTCGCTGCTTCCACCCATGAAATAAAACTTACTGTAATCTTCGAAGTTGTTGATGATGGTATGTTGTTGCAACGACTCTTCGTTACGGCTCGAAAACTTCGACAACTGAACATCAGGTATGCCGGTGAGCGTTGCGAATACACCACGTGCAGTTGCAAAATGCGGTGAAAAACACCGGCTAAAGAATATACCTTCTTTGCTCAACTGGTCGAAATAAGGTGTGGTGTTTAAAGGATTGCCGCTCATGGTACTTTTGTACATGCTAAACGATTCACAAATCACCAGCACGATGTTGGGCTTGCTTTCCAGGCCGCGGCTATCCGGTAAAGTAAGCCGGCGAAAGTTGAGTGAAGCAGTTGTGCTATCCAGCTGCAGGTAATCTCTGATAATCGGAAAGTTGTCTTTGGCTCTCTCGTCGTCAACAACTGGCTTTCTGAAACGCAGGGTTGTTGCAAAGTTCTGAAGAGGGTTTAAAGCCAGGTATGACTTGAAATTATCTTTGAACACAAACGCATCTTTCCAAACAAGCGGCCTGGTGGTGAAGCTGCCATATATGCCAAACAGGAACAATACAAGCGTAAAAAAGTACCATCTTGTTCTGTATTGTATTTCCTGAACGCTGTTTTCTTTTTCTATGCGAATATGTGCTCTGCGGTATAACCAATAGAAAAGGTACACTACAGCGATCAATGCAAGACTAATCCAGAGCAATGGATAACTCTGCCATAACATCTCCATAGAAATCTTCGCATCTTCTACAAAGTTTAAGGCGCTTGCATTAAGCCTGGTGCTGACATAGGCAAAATGGCCATAATCAGCGCCAAAGAAAAACATCATGATAAACGTAGAGAGGGAAAGATATGAGGTCCAGAACCTGCGCGCAGATATCGAACTATAAGGTGTAAAGTTGGGAATAAAGCCACTACACAATACAGGCAATAGAATGATGCAAATCCACCTGATATCAAAAAGACAACCCAGCAGGAAAGATGGGAATATCTCGAAAAAATTAAGACCTTCCGGCCGGAATGCCAGGTAGGTGGACAGCCTGAACAGGGTAAATATGAGAAGGAAAATAAAAAACAATTTTACCGTCCATTGAATAGTCTTGGGCACTCTCCATTCGCGCAGCATTATTTTGCGGATGTCTTTTTATTGTTAAGCAAAAGATACCGTGACGTTTCATAATAAGCATCAGTAATTGCGCGGTACTTCGACCGGGAAGCTTTTGTAAGCTGCACGGGGTTATTGTTTAAGATAGATGAGAGCTGCTCATTTTGCCCGGACATATTGTAGCTGTAAAAGCAACTATCCGTTACCACCCCGATTGTCCGGCTGTCAACATCGATAATAAACGACACTTTCTCTGACCATGTGCTATCGGCAGCTAACAGGTCTTTCCCGAGGGTGGTATTTGTGTAATTAACTTTGGCGAGCCCGGCAATCGTGGGCAATATATCTAGTTGCGACGCCGGGTAGCTGTAGCGCGCAGGTTTCATCATCGAGGGTGCATAAAACAACAAGGGTACGTGTTCACTGGTAAGACTTTGTGTGGAGAATGCGCGTGGTAACATGGTACCTGCATCACCCTTTATGCCATGATCGCCCACAAAAACAAAGATGGTGTTACTATAGTACGACTCTTTTGCAGCAGCTTCCATAAACTTGCGGAAACTGAAATCCGTATACCGGAAAGCATTATACTCGTCCACTTCTCCAAAGCCGTATTTCCGGAGTGTATCCGCAGGTACACGTTTTCGTTCAAACTCGTCCAGGTCCTCCTCCGGTATGGTATAAGGACGATGATTGTCTGCGGTTTGTATCACTGCAAAAAAAGGTTGAGAACGACTCGCCAAAACTTTGTTTGCTTCAAGGAAAAGGTTTTTATCACTAATCCCCCAAACATCTATTTTGGCTGCCTGATAACTTCCCTCTTCATATAAGTTTAATCCGGCTATATTGTTGGTAAGCAGTCCCCTGATATTCGCCCAACTTGTACTGCCACCAAGAAAGTAGAACTTTTCGTAACCTTCAAAATCGTTGATGATCGTATGCTGATCTACTGCAGCAGGATTGCGACTAGATGTTTTTTGAAGCTGTACATCCGGTATACCGGTGATGATTGCCCATACTCCGCGAGCAGTACCATAAGATGGTGAAAAACATTTATCGAAATAAACACCTTTTGCCACCATCTGGTTAAAAAACGGAGTGGTATTTAACGGGTTGCCCATCATAGAGCTTTTGTAGGCACTAAACGACTCGCAAATCACCAAAACAATATTGGGCTTTGGTGCCTTTGCATCATGGGTAACAAAGCGTTTATAGTTTAGTGCGATCGAGTCAGGAGTTGTTACGTTCAGGTGATCGGCCATGTAAGGATAATGGCGGCGAACTTTTTTCAGATCATAGGTTGCATGGCGATAACTCAACGAACTGAAAAACGATTGAAAAGGATTTAAGGCTACCTGTGATTTGTAATCGTCGGCAAGACTGAAAGCATCACTCCAGCGTAGTGGAAACTGGCCCACCCTTCCGAATATGCCTACCGATAGCAAAAGAAAAAAAGTAATACCCCAAACAATCCTGCTGTTACGATTACTCTTTATGGGTTTAGATAGTATGTAATTGTATATGGTTCGAACCAACCCGATGAGCAAAAAAATGGATGAGGCCAGGGCAATCAGAATCCATATCACAGGGTACGACTGCCAAACCATCCCTAATGAAAGCTTTGCATCTTCGAGGTAATTGAGCACACTTCCATTCAGGCGTTGTGCCAGGTATGCATAATGCGCAAAGTCGAACACATAAAAGCTAACAAACACGATGATAAAGATGGACCATAACAGGAGGCTTAGCCAATTGCCACGCCGGGTTTGAAACGGGTGTAAAAACTTAAGAGAACCCAACAGGAATGAAAGCATAGCCACGATGCAAACAACCCTGAGATCATAACGGATCCCAAGCACAAAAGCAGGCAACAAACCGTTGGACGATCTATGGTGGTCACCTGTGTAAACAAGGGCAATGCGAAGCAACGTCATTAAAAGCAAAAAAAATAAACCCGTAAGAATTAACCATTGTATATATCTTGGAATTTTTAATTTTTGCATACTGCCGCAAGTTAATAATTAATTAACTGAGCCTTAGTATTCTAACAACTCTTTAAAGATCGCCGATGACCTTTTTGAATGCTGATCCAACGATGTTTAATCACCTGCCGGAGTGGTTAATAAAGTTTGATCAGCAGCTATTTATCCTTATCAACTCAACATGGACGAACACAACATTCGACAGCTTTTTCCCGATTTGGCGTGAGTCCATTACATGGGCGCCTTTGTATCTTTTTTTGCTGCTATTTTCAACAATGAACTTCGGTTTAAGGGCCCTGCCATGGATCGTATTCCTGTTATTCACAGCAACCCTGACTGACCAGTTCAGCAGCAATTTGCTCAAAGACCTAATTGGTAGAACCCGCCCATGCCGCGACCCGGACTTTATGCAATACGTAAGATTGCTGATGAACAGGTGCCCATCCAGTGGGAGCTTCACATCTTCGCATGCGATGAGCCATTTTGGAGCAGCAGTTTTTCTGTCGATAACGCTAAAGGAATACTTCAAAAAGTGGACGATACTGTTTTATGTATGGGCTTTTAGCATATCATATGGGCAGGTATATGTTGGGGTACACTACCCGCTCGATGTAATCGGAGGGGGTATCCTGGGTGCAGGTATTGGTTTTATCATGGGAGACATTTTTAACCGAAGAGTGGGTTTACCCAGCTTGAAATCGCATAAAAACACAACAGTTAAAATGTAAAGATGCCATTCATCCGAGTTTTCGGAACGCATTTTGCAAAGCCGCGGCGTAAACAGTACATTTTAGATAACTTTAAAAAAAACAAAATCATGAAAAAGTTCTTTTTTCTTTCGCTACTAACGGCGATCCTGTTCAACTTTCAGGCTGGTGCCCAGGCCGACAAATCCAAGCGTCCAAGCCCACCTGCAGCTGACTCTGCTACCACAACAAGCGGACTTAAGATTAAAGTTGAATACAGCCAACCAAGTGTTAAAGGCCGCACCATGGGTAAAGACATTGCCCCTTATGGAAAAGTTTGGCGCACCGGTGCTAACGAAGCAACTACGTTTGAAATCAGCAAAGATGCAATGGTACAAGGCAAGAAATTACCAGCCGGCAAATATGGCCTGTACACCATCCCAGGTGAAAAAGAATGGACGATCATCTTCAACAAAACGTGGAAACAATGGGGTACAAACTATACCGAAGGTGACGACGCGCTTCGTGTAACGGCCGTTCCCGCTAAAGCTGATAAAGCGTACGAACAAATGATGATTGACGTTGACCAGTCTGGTGCTGTTACCCTTTCATGGGCAGATACCCAGGTTAAGTTCGATGTTAAATAAATTTGTGTTTGATTGGCACCAGGTGTAGTTGTTTGCAGCCACTCTGTTGCCGGCAGGTTTACTGTACAAGTGTGCGACGCAAGGATGAATCATCTCAGCCCTATCGCCTGGCCCATAAAAAAAAGCCCTACTTGTTGCGGGAGTTTCTCCTGGAGTGATAAATCAAAATCACCAGATCATAAAGAAAGCCTTGCGTTTACGCGCAGGGCTTTTTTTATGTCGGCTACTTTGAAGATCGATTCTGCCCGGCATCAGGCAATCCCGTGCAGGCTACCCCCTTTTGCAAACAAGCGATCCACCTTTTTTTCAACTCCGGGATCTTTCTCCAGTGGAGGTGCATGGTGTGGTTTAATCCTGGCGTCTAATACCAGTGGTCCCTTGCAACCCCAGTGTTTAAACTGTACGAAGCTGCCTATTCCATATATATCGTGAGACGGGTTACACCTCGTATAGGTTACCCAGAGATAGTTACCGAGGCGATCGGAAACAAAACTACTATCGTCGCAGACTACAATAAACACAACTCCTTTGTCCCCGGTTCCACCAGGCAATACCTGTTCATCAAGAACCTTCATTTCGCGTTCTGCCTGGGCATAATCTGTAAACCTGGCTGCTTGTACAGCGATAACGCCTGGCATTACCAAACGCGGATTTGTAAAGTGTTTAAGTGTTTGCAACACTTGCGGAACTTCGGTACAAAGCTGCCTTTTCACCTCGCCAAATGCAGCAAATACAACCTTGCTACCGGTGTTTAGTCCGGTACCGGAATAGTCAAGTGTGTCGATACTCGTGTTGGTGTAGAAGTGGACGTCGCGGCTGAGATCAATACGCTCAAGCATAAACCGCATAAATTCGGGTATGTCGTGGGTGGTTAAACTGCCTGACTCGTCGGCTGTGATAAACAAAAATTTAGCAAGGCTCAACTGGCCCGTACCCAGGATATGGTTGGCGATGGTTAAGATTTCTGCAGGTTGTTTGGCAGGCATGTAGGGGGTATATCGTTCGCTGCCAATTGCCAGTAGCAATGGGTGCACACCTGCTGCGTCTACCGCATTTACCTCGCGTAAACCAGGGATCTCTTGTTTGATGGCGTCACCGGTAAGTTCATGAATGAGCTCACCAAAACTGGTATCTTCCTGCGGCGGACGGCCGACTACGGTAAACGGCCAAATGGCGTTTTTGCGGGCATAAACCTTGTTCACTTTCATCAGTGGAAAAGGATGGGTGAGGCTGTAGTAACCCAGGTGATCGCCGAACGGCCCCTCTGGTTTGTTCTCTCCCGGGTATACCTCACCGGTAATCACGAAGTCGGCATCGGTGCTGATACAAAAACCATCTTCGTAGCTATAATGAAAGCGGCGCCCGCCTAAAACACCGGCAAAGGTCATTTCGCTGATGCCTTCGGGTAAGGGCATTACCGCAGAGAGACTATGCGACGGAGGTCCGCCAACAAAGCAACTCACCTTTAAGGGCTGGCCTTTCTTGTTTGCCTTTGACTGGTGCACCCCGATACCGCGATGCAGTTGGTAATGCAAGCCAATTTCTTTGTCGCGCAGGTAATCGTTTCCGGTTAATTGTATACGATACATGCCAAGGTTTGCATGCATGATGCCTGACTGGTCAGGATCCTCGGTATATACCTGTGGTAAGGTTACAAAAGCACCACCATCGTTTGGCCAGTGTTGTATAAGTGGCAGGTCGCTGACACGGATCTCCTGTGAAAGCACCGGCTTTATAGTAGGGTTCTTTAAAGGGAGTGCTTTCAATGCTGCAAGGCCGGAACTGAGATTTTTGATCGGCTGCTTAATGGCTGCAACAGGATCGTTTTTGAGTTGAATTAATTTTTGTACCGCAGCAAAGGTCTTCCGAAACATAAACTTGCTGCGTTCGAGCGAGCCGAAAATATTTGATGCGGCCCTGAAACGGGAGCCCTTAACACGTTCATACAGCAAAGCCGGTCCGCCTGCTTCGTAAACCCTCAGGTGTATTGAAGCCATTTCCAAATAGGGGTCTACCTCTTCTTTTATCCTTAGCAGGTGGCCATTCTTCTCCAGGTCGGTGAGGCATTCTTCCAGCGATGAATAGTTCATGGTGTAAAGAAACAAATATTCTGTCCAAAGGTTGGGCACGGATACCCGCCAACCCGCTGCAATTACAAATGGGTTTATCTTTGAAGCATGACAAAGCTTAGCATCAACATCAACAAATTCGCCACGCTGCGAAACAGCCGTGGTGGAAATAATCCTAATGTTTTAAAGGCTGCCCTCGACGCAGAAAGGTTTGGTGCAGATGGGGTAACCGTTCACCCGCGACCGGACGAGCGGCACATCAGGTATAGTGATGTTCGCGAAATTAAAGCCGCTATTACAACAGAGTTTAATATTGAAGGCAACCCACGCGAGCAAAAGTTTGTAGACCTCGTTTTAGAAGTAAGGCCGGAGCAGGTAACGCTTGTGCCTGATGCCCTCGGTCAAATTACCTCTGACCACGGTTGGGATACCTTGAAGCATCGGGACTACCTTGTAGAAATTATTGGTGTTTTTAAAAATGCCGGCATTCGTACTTCCATATTTGTAGACCCGGTAATTGAGATGATCAGGGGTGCAGCGGAAACAGGCACCGACCGGGTAGAACTTTATACCGAAGGTTATGCAAAACACTTTTACGACAATAAAGAACAGGCAGTTTTACATTATGTAAATGCAGCCAAAGAAGCCAACCACCTTAAATTGGGTATAAATGCCGGGCATGATCTCGACCTGCAAAACCTGAAATACTTTGCTGCCCATGTGCCCGGACTGCTTGAGGTTTCCATTGGACATGCGCTGGTTTGTGATGCCATATACCTGGGATATGAAAACGCTATCCAGATGTATAAGCGACAGCTCCGGTAAGTTGATGATTTCACAGGTCTACTGGCTCTGACGAGAAGCTGTTGAGCTCAATTGCATCAAAAGATAAATAGGTTGAAGTACCAATGATGTCAGCACTTCAACCTATTACAGGTCAACTTTTCAACTTGTCAACCTCAAACCATTACTTGTATAACTTCTCGTAATACTCGTGTGCCATCCGGTTACTATCAAATTGGAAACGCACATCGCGCATACCATTTTTTACCACCTGGCGCCAGGTATCGGGAGTATCGTAGTACAATGGCAGGATCTGGTTCTCGAGAATATCGTAGAGGTAGTTAAGATCGTATTCATCCTGCTCCTGCACGTGCATATTTGCATAATCGGCCTGTGGCACCACGAAACCATTGTTACCATGGTTGATGAACTCCGGTATCCATCCGTCATCGGTACTAAAGTTAACAGAACCGTTCATTGCTGCGGTCATACCACTCGTTCCGGAAGCTTCGCGGGGTACCCGTGGATTGTTCAACCAAACATCGGAGGCTTGTTTCAGGCGTTTGCTTAATGCCAGCTCATACCCGATTAGTACCGCTACATTCTTATAGCTTTTGCTCAGGTGAACAAGGTGGTTAAAATCGGTGATCGCCGGGTAATCCAATGGGTAAGGCTTACCTGCCCATATAATCTGAACCGGGTGTTTGGTATTGCTTGTGAGCTTATTGAAACGCTCCAGATCACGGGTAAGCAGTTCTGCCCTTTTATAACCAGCGAAGCGGCGGGCCCAAACAATGGTGAGCACGTTCGGATCAAATAATTTACCGGTTTGATCGGCAACAATTTCGAACGCCCTTTTCTTCAGGTACTTCTTACGGTCGTCAAATGCATAATGGTTTGCCTCTTCGCTGAAGTGGTACAATTGCTTATCGGCCCAGTATCTCCAGTTTTGGGCATTTGTTATGGAAATGATCGGGCAGATATTCTCATAGTGTCCCCACATTGCCCTGCTCACATGACCATGAAGCTGGGATACACCATTTGCAATGCGTGCAAATCGGAGTGCAACAAGGGAGTGGTTGAATTGATCATCTTTTAAACCTGTGAGGCGCCTTACTTCATCGAGGCTCATGCCGCAGAAGTAACTCATCTTATGACACAGGTAGATGTCGTGCTTTTCGTTGCCAGCTTCCTCGGGTGTGTGTGTAGTAAATACGAGGCGCTCTCTCAGTTTTTCTACACTCTGAAGCTTGTTCAACAGGTAAAAAGCAGCAGATACACCGTGGGCCTCGTTAAGGTGATAACGATCAGGATTAAAACCAAGCTCGTCTACCAATTTGGCTCCGCCAACGCCTAGCAGAATAAATTGCGCGACTTTGGTAGCCACGTTGCCATCGTACAACCTGTGAGAAATCGTTTGCGAAACATAGTCGTTTTCCGGAACATCGGTGCTGAGCAAAAACAAGGGAGCGCTGTTGAAAGTAGTTGGATTCAGGTAATACACCTTTACCCAAACCGGGTGGTCGTGAATATTGATCTGAAATTTTATATCGGTTTCTTCCAGGAACGTGGCATATTTCTCCATCCATGTTACCTGCAATGTCTGATCAGCATTTCTAGCCTGGTCGTAATAACCGAACTTCCACAAAATACCAATTCCAATCATGTTCTGGCGCAGTTCATATGCGCTCCGAAGGTGAGATCCTGCAAGAAACCCCAGACCACCGCTATAAATTTTCAATGGCTGGTGAATAGCAAACTCCATTGAGAAGTATGCAGTTTTGGAAGCATAGCGTTCACTCACCTCGTAAGGAACATTGTAATTTTTGAAACTCATAAGTTGTAGATGTGTAATTTTTGCGATGGGCTGCAAGATAAATGGAAATAATTAACGATCGACAGTTGTCAGAATTCTAATATTCTCCATAAATATTGAGCGTTAACGAATTTGCGGTTAAAATATGCTACTAAACGGGAGCTAATAACTACCGACGTCCAGTGGATTTTGAACATGCAATTAAGCAAGTGCTATTTTCTTTTTTTCGCGGGGGTATCTTTTTTTGCTGGTTTAGGTTCCTTCTTTCGGGTATAGGTATCGTTGAAAAAACATTTTATTCCCCGGTGGCTACCGCAACTGCCCTGTTCTTTTACTTTAACCTTATTGTCGTCAAAAGTAAAGTCGATAACACATGGATCGCCTTGTTCTGAAAATACACCTGAGGTCGGGGTTTTCAAAAATACTTCTCCTTTTACTTCACCATTACAAGGCTCATCATCATCATTTTCGAAATGCACAAAAAACAGATATGAGTCAGGGGTACTTCCATCACGCAGGGTAAGAAAATTCGTTTTTGATTTCACATAATCGCCACTGTACTTATTCTTCTTTGGTAAGGTATCCAACGGGTTATTTATATCGTTGGCTACACGGCTCTGATCGTTTGTTTCCGTCATTACAACGGTAAACAAACCGGCATTATTATAGCCGTAAATGGTACGGCTAAATAACAAATCATTGTTGGAAGTCCACTCTTTTTGCACAGAGATGTTCAGCCGGTTATCGATTGTTGACGTGTAATAAGTTTCCGCTTCATCCGATGTGGAGAGCAATGGCATACCTGTAGAAAACACATTTTTCCTGGTAAAAACAAGCAGGTAAACCACCTCTTTGGTCTTCGACCTGGCCAATAGCGTCAGGTATGTTTCTTTACCTTTTTCTCCAAACCGCGCAAGCGGCTGAAGCGTGAGCCGACGCTCTTTTTTAAAGGAACTCGTCAACAATGTGTCGGGTACAAACTGGGTAAAAACACTGTGACTGATGGTATCAGTGGTCGAGAGTTTTTGTATCCCGGTATCTGAAAGTGTGTACGGCAACCTCGTTACCGCAAATGCCTCTATAAAATCATTCATGGCAACCTTTTCATCACCAGCCAAAGGGCTTTTGTTTTTACATGCAAAAAGGGACATACAAAACAAAAGTACCAGCAGGCAATTCTTCATAATATCGGGTTTGATTCTCTGATAAAAATAGGATTTAATGCACAGAACGGTAAAACTGTTCTCCTCTGCTCAGCGTTGTAAACACGTGATTCTGTTAGCTATAACGCATGCAAAAAGTGTGCGCCATCCGCCCTGAAGCGGTAATTGACCCTTGCTGCTTATGCCGTTTATTAAGATGCTGCTTTCTCAAATAAGTCGATATCGGGCGGTATGCCCGCCAATTAAAACCGCATTCATAAGTGGTGAACCCGCCATGGGCCGCCATTCTGAGCAGCATTGCATACTTCCGAGCAGAAGAAATTTGTTGAAAGTTATCAAATCTACTTATTTTTAGGCCTGCCTAAACTTTAATTTAGAAGCATATGAACTTCTCAACAAGTGAAGAAAATTACATTAAGGCGATATATCACTTACAACGCGACGATGGCATGGTTAACACCAACGAGCTTGCTGCAGAACTAAAGACAAAAGCTGCTTCGGTTACGGATATGCTCAAAAAGCTAAAGTCTAAAAAGCTGCTACATTATGAGCGGTACAAGGGATTTAAGTTGAGTATCGACGGCAAGAAGTTAGCCTTGGCTATTGTAAGAAAACACCGGTTGTGGGAATATTTCCTGGTTCATAAACTCGAGTTTGGCTGGGATGAAGTACACGAGATAGCGGAACAGCTCGAGCACATCGATAGTAAATCGCTTGTTGAAAAACTGGACGCCTATTTACAACATCCAAAGTTCGACCCCCATGGCGACCCCATCCCCGATGTAAACGGAAAGATGGAGATGACCCGGCAAATCAACCTGATCGACCTTGAGCTTAACCGTATGGCTGAGGTTTGTGCCGTAGGTAGTCAATCCAGCGAATTGCTTGAACTGTTGCGCCACAGGAACATCCAGATCGGCAGCCGGATAGAAGTAAAACGCAAGTTTTCATTCGACCATTCACTCGAGATCAAACTAAAAAACGAAGCACCATTTACGGTTAGCCAGCAACTCGCACAAACATTATTTGTAAAACCAGTCTAATATGTCAGGAACACCGGCAAGTGAAGCATCGCTGAGCGAAGTACATGAAAGCATAGATGTTACCAAAAGTAAAAGGGGGTGGAAAAGGTTATTGGCTTATATGGGTCCTGCCTACCTTGTTAGTGTAGGTTATATGGATCCGGGCAATTGGGCCACCGATCTGGCGGGAGGTGCGAAGTTTGGTTATACACTCATCTGGGTATTATTAATGAGCAACCTGATGGCTTTGTTGCTGCAGGGTTTAAGTGCACGGCTTGGGATTGTGCGAAGAAGAGACCTGGCGCAGGCCAATCGCGAGGTTTACCCGAGGTTTGTCAACTTTTGTCTTTACATCCTCGCAGAATTGGCCATTGCGGCTTGCGACCTTGCCGAGGTATTGGGTATGGCAATCGGGCTGCAACTGTTAACCGGCTTACCACTTATCTGGGGTGTTGCAATTACCGTAACCGATACTTTTTTGCTGCTTTACCTGCAACGCCTGGGCATGCGCAAAATGGAAGCCTTTATCATTTTCCTGGTAGCAATTATCGGCGGTTCGTTTTTAATCCAGCTTTTTTTCGCACAACCAAGTCCGGGTGAAATCGTCAAGGGTTTTGTGCCATCCATTCCCAACGATGAGGCCCTGTATATTGCAATCGGCATCATTGGTGCAACCGTAATGCCCCATAATCTTTACCTGCATTCTGCGCTTGTGCAAACCCGAAAAATTGCGAACAACCCGGTTGCCATTAACCAGGCCATCCGTTACAACCGGGTTGATAGCGCGATCGCCTTAAATGCGGCTTTCTTTGTAAATGCAGCTATCCTCATCCTGGCCGCCTCGGTATTTTACAAAGCAGGTGTTGAAGTGGTGGAACTAAAAGAAGCACACCGCTTGCTGCCCTCATTTTTGGGTTCGCAGGTTGCCCCTGCCCTATTCGCTATTGCTTTGATCGCAGCCGGGCAGAGTTCAACCGTAACGGGAACGCTCGCCGGCCAGATCGTTATGGAAGGCTACTTAAACCTTCGCATCAACCCCTGGATACGGCGGTTGATTACCCGCTTAATTGCCATCGTGCCCGCGGTACTGGTGATCCTGATTTTGGGCGAAGATGAGGTGGACAGGTTGCTTGTTTTTAGCCAGGTTATCCTGAGCCTGCAACTGGGTTTTGCAATCATCCCGCTCATTCATTTTGTAAGCGATAAGCAAACCATGGGCGAATTCGCCATAAAGTTGCCGACAAAAATCGTTGCATGGATCATCGCAGGGGTACTCATTTACCTAAACGTTCGGATGGTTAGCAACGAATTATCATCAGTCTTCAACAACCCTGGCATGTTTACCTGGAAGGTCGTGATTATTGCGGCGGCGTTATTTTTTGTCTTACTGTTTTTGCTGATGACCATACTTCCGATCACGCGCAAAAAAGCAAAAACCAATCAGATGCGGCTACATGGTGCAACCAGGACCCTGCAAAAGTTCGATATACCACAGCTCGACTGCATTGCTGTAGCACTTGACTTTAGTAACAATGATGAAAAGCTTATTTCCAATGCCATCGCGCAGGGAAACAAAGCCACCAGGTACCTGCTCATACACGTTGTTGAAAGTGCTTCGGCAAGAGCCCTTGGCCCCGCCTGCGACGACTTTGAAACACGAAACGATAAAGAACATCTTGACGGTTATGTGGATCAGTTAAAAGCGCTGGGCTACCAGGCAGAAAGCTACCTTGGCTATCAAAACCGGATTAAAGAGATCATCCACATCGTGCGAAAAAGCAATGCCAACATGCTGGTAATGGGTGCTCACCGGCACAGTGGTGTTATGGATTACCTGTATGGTGAAACCGTGGAAAAGGTAAGGCACCAGCTCAATATACCGGTGTTGATTGTTAACTGAAATTAGGTATCCAGGGATTCGGTTTTAAGGTATTAAGGTATTGAGGTATTGAGGTATTAAGGTATTAAGGTACAAAGAGTACCAGTACCTGGCGTACGAACCCCGTTTTACATTTTGCATTTTACATTTTGCATTTTTTTTGTGACCGGCAGTAGTTCCTCCTTCGGCTCCGGTTGTGTCACTCCCTTGTACTTGCAAATCTTTACTCGGCGACTGCTGTTGTTCCACCTTAACCCACCGCAAATGGGAGAAGCCGCGTTGCTACAGGTAAGCGGATCCATTGCGCATTACGGATTGCGGATTGGCGAATTGGATAATCGCTGCAAATGGAAGAACCCGCGATGCTACAGGGAAGCGGATCTATCATCGAATTACGGATTGCGGATTGGGGAATTGGATATTCCCTGCAAATGGAAGAACCCCCGTTGCCACAGAGAAGAGGATCCATTGGCGGGTTAGGGATTGCGGATTGGCGAATTGGATAATCGCAGCGAATGGGAGAAGCCGCGTTGCTACAGGTAAGCGGATCCATTGCGGATTACGGATTGCGGATTGGCAAATTAGATAGTTGCATCAAATGAGAAGCGGAATTGCGTGCGGAAGAGGATCATTGAGCGGATTAGGAAATACGGATCCTACTCGAAAAAACAATTCATTAAGCTCAGTAAGCTGTAGAGCAATGCACGTCATCCTGAACCACGTCTGAGTTCACATGTTCTCACTTTTGAATTTTTACTTTTGACTTTTTACTTTTGCCATTTGACTTTTGCCTTTATAACCGGCCGCCTCAAAGAAAGTTTCTTCCACTTGATCGTGAAATAACCAAAACCTTACATTTGTGAACGTTTATAAAAAAATTAAATAATATACCATGGCAGAAAAAATTAAGGTAGCCAACCCGGTTGTTGAGCTGGACGGCGACGAAATGACCCGGATCATCTGGAGGTTTATCAAAGACAAATTAATTCTCCCTTACCTTGATCTGGACATCAAGTATTATGATCTTGGCATTCAGTACCGCGATGAAACAAATGACCAGGTAACTATCGATTCTGCAAATGCGATTAAACAATATGGCGTCGGTATCAAATGTGCTACCATCACCCCCGACGAAGAACGCGTAAAAGAGTTTAACCTTAAACAAATGTGGAAGAGCCCCAATGGCACAATCCGCAATATTCTTGATGGTACCGTTTTCCGTGAGCCTATTGTAATGAGTAATGTTCCAAGGCTTGTTCCAAACTGGACCGCACCCATCTGTATCGGTCGTCATGCATTTGGCGATCAGTACCGGGCAACCGATTTTGTAACAAAAGGTAAAGGCAAACTCACGGTAAAGTTTGAAGGCGAAGATGGTACCGTGCAGGAGTTTGAAGTATACAACTTTAAAGGTGATGGTGTAGCACTTGCAATGTACAATACCGACGAAAGCATCCGCGGTTTTGCCCGTGCATGTTTTAACCAATCACTGATGAAAGGCTGGCCTTTATACCTTTCAACCAAAAACACCATCCTTAAAAAATACGACGGTCGCTTTAAAGACATCTTTGAAGAAACTTACCAGCAGGAGTTCAAACAACAGTTTAGTGAGAAAGGACTTACCTATGAACACCGCCTGATCGACGACATGGTTGCCAGTGCACTTAAATGGAATGGAAACTTTGTATGGGCCTGTAAAAACTACGACGGCGACGTACAAAGTGATACCGTTGCACAGGGCTTTGGCTCACTCGGCCTAATGACCTCTACCCTGGTTACACCCGACGGAAGAACCATGGAAGCTGAAGCAGCGCATGGCACCGTTACCCGTCACTACCGCGAACACCAGAAAGGTAAACCAACGTCAACAAATCCAATTGCATCAATATTTGCGTGGACAAGAGGCCTTGAGTTCCGCGGTCGGCTCGACAATAACCAGGAGCTGATCAACTTCTGTCAAACCCTTGAGCAGGTTTGTATCGAAACCGTTGAAAGCGGCAAGATGACCAAAGACCTTGCGATTACGGTTAAGCCAAATGTTGAACACGGTACCGACTATCTTTATACCGAAGAATTCCTCGATGCGCTTGACGAAAACCTGCGGGCAAAATTGGGTTAAGCACACCTTATTATTTCTTCTAGTGCCGGGCAATACCCGGCACTTTTTTTTGTGACAGGTTGTATAGCAAACTGCAGGTATCTTTTACTCGAAGGCTGATTGTGGCTCACGCGAAGGACAACGGTGCAGCCCTTTTCCTTATGTCTATTGGCTCCCCCTTTTTCAAGTTCGGTTTAAAAGCAGTTGAATAGCCTTGTTACCGTACAAGTGAGTGACACAACGATGTTGAAAAGAGTTCCCGGCGATGGTCCCACAAACTAAATTTTTCCAGTAAGCAGAACATTCTTCGATAGTGTAAATCAAGTTTCCTTACCCCTGTTTACCACTGCCTTTCACCGTCAATTCAGTAATTGAACAGCTTCTGTTATATTTGCACTCCTTTAAAAACAAGTATAATGAAAGTAATGAAGTTTGGCGGAACAAGTGTAGGCAAACCAGAGCGGATGCGTGATGTTGCTTCCCTGATCACCAAAGATAACGATGCCAAAATTGTAGTGCTCAGCGCCCTAAGCGGCACTACCAATGCACTTGTTTCCATTAGCGATTCGCTTGCCCGTGGAGAACGAAGTGGCGCTTTGCAAACCGTTGACCAACTGGAGGCACACTACCAGACTTTCATAATCCAATTGTTGAGCACACCTGAAGCAATTGACAAAGCAAAGCAAGTGATCTCAGAACACTTCGAGTTCCTGAGAATCATTTTTAAAATTTCGTTTAGCGAAGCCCTCAACAAAGACATTCTTGCACAAGGTGAACTGCTGAGCACAAAACTGTTTTCGGTTTACCTTGATGAAAAAGGTATTGATCATATGTTGTTGCCTGCATTAGATTTTATGCAGATCGATAGCTATGAAGAACCCCGGATTGGAAGCATTAAAGTAAAGCTCAGCCAGATACTTACCGCTAACCAGCACAAAACCCTGTTTATTACGCAAGGTTATATCTGCCGTAACGATAAGGGGGAAGTGGACAATCTCAAACGCGGCGGAAGTGACTATACCGCCTCTCTGATCGCTGCCGCAATCAAAGCCGATAGTTGCGAAATCTGGACGGACATTTCTGGAATGCACAACAACGATCCACGTGTTGTAGAAAAAACAAGGGCGATTGATCAGCTTAGTTTCGACGAGGCTGCCGAGCTTGCTTATTTTGGTGCGAAAATCCTTCATCCTGCATCCATATGGCCGGCACAACACTACAATATTCCAGTTAAGTTGCTGAACACGATGGAGCCTGAAGCATCGGGAACCATCATCTTGCAGGAAGCAGGAAGCACCGGGGTAAAAGCAGTTGCTGCCAAAGACGGCATCATTGCCATTAAGATCAAGAGTAGCAGAATGCTGCTTGCCTATGGTTTCTTGCGTAAGGTGTTCGAGGTTTTCGAAAAGTACCGCACACCTATCGATATGATCACCACATCAGAAGTGGCGGTATCATTAACCATCGACAACAGGGATAACCTCGACAGTATATTACAGGAACTTGAAGCTTATGGCAACGTGGAAATTGACGACAACCAAACCATCATCTCTATCGTGGGCAACGAAATCGTGCAAACAACTGATGTTATGAAGCGGTTGTTCGAAGCCATTAACAACGTTCCCGTACGTATGGTGAGCTATGGAGGAAGCAAGCACAACATTTCGTTGTTGATACCTGCGAGTTATAAAACAGAAACACTTAAGCTTTTAAACAAAGGCATATTTGGATTATAAAATTGATGACGGGTTTGCGAACGCGAGCCGTTATTCGTATCAAAAGAGAAAGGAGGCCCCGGCCTCCTTTCTCTTTTTCGTGTTAAGTATAATCAGATCGATATGGTTATTTTATAAGATTAAAATCTTGGACAAAGCACTGCATTTTTTGAACTGTTGTCGCGGTCGAAGAAACCCGTATAAGAAACAGACATTTCGAAACCTCCCCTGCTCATTGACGCGGTGTTTAATTGCGAAACGTTCACGTCATAACTAAACCCAAGTGAAAACGGGTGATAATCGATTTTAACCATGGGTATAAAGGCGTCTTTCCAACGTAAAAACCCGCCGAGGTGAAGTGTATACATGGGGTTATCATAATCATCCCCGATCTTGTGCGAATACATTGCACCAGCCATACTTTCTTTGCTCGAGCCCTGGCTTGTTTGGTCGGCTTGTATGGTGATATAAGATACCTCATCAACAGTAAGCCGAACACCTGCAGAAAAAACCAGTTTTGGTTTTAATTCAACAGGAGGATTTGAATAGAAGGAATTTCGTGGACGATTGAAATGGTGATAAGCAAGACCAACAAAATAGTTATCCTTTTCGCGTGTACCTAACTGCGAGTTGAACGACATTCCAACGCTACCATCAAGGTAAGCAAAGTTCGTATTGGTAAAAGACTCCCCGTCCGCAAGCGCGGGGTTATACCCATTGCCATCGAAGTGGCTGTTCGTGGTCATCTTAGTTCTGTCTATCGACCGTTGTACCAGCCCGCACATAAAACCCAATGACAGGTACGAAGTTTTTTCTGTGCTTAACGACTTATGATAGTTTAGTGCGGGAAGCAGGTTTGTAGTTTTAAAATTTGTAGAACCCGCTTTGTCGTATAATACCTGTAAACCTGTTGTTAAGAAGTCGTCGCCCTGCCCTACCGGCTTCTTGTATTCAAAATCGAATGAACCCGTTTGGTAAGGAACCGACACACTGCCCCATTGGCTCCTGTATACTCCCTGGAACCTGATGTCGCCTGTATAAATACCAGCCAGTGAAGGATTACGTAATAAAGGTGCTTCGAAGAATTGTGAAAAATGAAGATCCTGTGCCGTACAGGACAGACCTGCGGCAACAAAGATGACTGCATAAAAGCATGCACGAATTAGGCTTTTCATGTTGGATTAATTGGATAGATTGGATATATCATATAACGCATACCTGTACAGATTATTGAATCAAAGTGATATTTCCTGTATATTTCAGCGGCTTGCCAGCTGAGCAACTAACCGTTACAACATAGATAAATACGCCCGCATCTGCTTTTCTTCCCTTGAACGTGCCATCCCACCCATCGGCTGCGTTGTTAACGGAAATGTTCTTGCGATCAAACACGAGCTCACCCCATCGGTTAAATACCTGCATCGATTGTATACTCATACTCCTTCCGCGAACATAGAAAACATCGTTAGCACCATCCCCATTTGGAGAGAAGGTATTTGGAATAAACAGGGTTGAATTTTCGTCGCAGAGTACCAGCACCTTCACAGAATCTTCCGCAGTACAGCCGCCCCCGTTTTGAACGGTCAATTTATAAGTTGTGGTTGTTTTAGGTGTGGCAACCGGGTTGGCACACCCACTACAACTCAAGCCTGCAACGGGCGTCCATTGGTACCGGGTAACATCTGTTGACACAACCGGAGTTAAAACTGAATTGCCTCCTGAAAGCAGGTTGATGTCGGGCCCAAGACTTACCGTTGGCTTGCTGGTAACATTGATGGAAACAAAACCGGTGTCATTGAAACAACCCAGCGTATCGTATCCCAATACTTTATAGCTGATCGATGAGTCAGGCGTGGCAACCGGGTTTGAAATCATGTTTGCATTCAGTCCCCTGTTTGGTGTCCAAAGGTAGTTTGGCGCACCTGATGCATTTAGTTGCACTGCTGTCCCAGCGCATATTGCTGTTGCGCCGGACTGTACGGCAACCTTATAAGGCTGCTGAACTTTCACCAGGATGGAATCTTCACTGGAGCAAAAACCCGACATTGCTTTCACTCGATAGATTCTGTCTTCAGAGGGGTATGCAAATGGCTCCAGACACGTTGTACAACTTAAGTTATCAGCTGGCGACCAGCTAACGGTTGTTGCCCCTGTTGAACGAAGCCTGATACTATCACCCCTACAAATGGTGGTGTCGGTACCTAGCGAGATTGAGGGAAGTACGTTGATCACGATAGCTTTCTCAACCGTAGAACTGCAGCCCCGGCTGTTCGTAATCGTTAACCGGTTTACCAGGGTGCCCGCAGCATTAAACGTTTGACCAGGCGGATTTTGAAGGTTGGAAGTTTGCCCGTTAGCGAACGACCATTGCCACCTCACGATAGCCGAAGTATCAGTTGCAACTACTGAGTTGAATGTAATTGTGGCTGGAGCACAGGCAATTGAGTCGGCCAGGATGCTGGCTGATGGAGACTTAAAAACCCGGATAAGTGATGAGGATATTACAGAATCCGTACAACCATAGGAAGATATAACCAGCTTTACCGAGTATACTCCCGGTAGCAAGTATCGATGTACCGGGTTGCTGGTGGTTGAGCGATTACCGTCGCCAAAGTCCCAGAGATAAGAAAGCCTTCCAACAGAGGTACTCTGGTCAGTAAAAACAACAGTACCACTGTCGCACAACTGTGTTTTGTCCACGGTGAACCTGGGCAATAATCTTTCCGCGAAAATGGTATCCGTTCCTGAAAAGGCTATTGTACAACCGGAATTATCCTTGAGTAATACCCTCGGCAGATAAGTACCACCGGAGCTGTAGGTATGAACGATGGTGGAATCATTGCTTGCTACTACTACGCCATCATCAAAGTCCCAGGTGAAATTAGCAGCACCATTGGTTTCTGCCTTAAAGGACACCTCAACGGGCGAGCAGCCAATTTTTGGTGAATAAGTAACAACGCCATACGGACCCGCAATTTTTAAGGTTTGAAAAGCCGAGTCTTTGCAACCATTGGCACTTATTACAACAAGCTTTGCAATAAAGTCGCCGGGAACCGCATATACCTTAGCGGGGTTTTTAACGGCAGCAAATGAACCATCCCCGAATGACCAGTTCCAGCTAACATTTCCAACGCTACTATCCCGGAAGTTAACCTGTAGGGGTGCGCAGGTGGTCATGCTATCGCTCACCCGGAAGCGGGCAAGCGGCCTGTTGGTTTTGATGTAGTTTGTACGGGTAAACGTATTTGCACAGCCTGTTGCAGTTGTTACAGTGAGCCTGACAGAGTAAGAGCCGGTATCGCTATACCGATGAAGCGGGGTTCTGGCATTGCTGGTGGTGCCATCACCAAAATCCCACGCATAGCTGGCGATCGATCCTGAAGAAAGATTGGAAAAGGCAACTTCTTCACCAGGGCAGCTTACCGTATCAATCGAAGAAAAGTTAGCCTTTGCTTCAAATGATCCAACAACATTTATTCGGCTCACAGTGTCGGAACAGCCACTTTGGTCCTGCACCCTCAACTTCACACGATAGCTACCTGTTGACGCGTAAACATGCCTGAATGGTCCAGCGGTTAGGGTTTCAATCGATCCGTCACCATAATCCCAGGTCCACCTGTTTACGCGGTTAACGCCGTCGTTAACTGTCGAGTCCAAAAAGTCGATGGTTGTTCCCGAACAGCCATTGATATCGCTTGAACCAAACCATGGAGTTGGGCCATTAACGCGTACAAAGTTTGGTTTGATTATCGTGTCTGTACAACCGGCGCGGTCTACGGTGTAGGCTTTGAACGTGTAAGTACCCGAGGTGTTAAACTGCCGGTTGTAAGTAGCGCCTGAACTCTGATAAACGTTGCTGCCATCAAAGTTCCAATAATAACCGGCGATCAGTTCAGGATGAGGATGAATTATACTAATAATTGCACTTTCGCCCTTACATAGCGTGTCCTTCGATATGGTAACGTTTACAGGCACGGAGGAGGCAACAACATTTTGATACGAGGTATCGTTGCATGAATTATTTGTGGTTATCAGCCGAACCTGGTAAACTCCGGGGGTTGAATAGGTATGTACCGGATTTACAGCTGTTGAGGTAACTCCATCGCCAAAATCCCAATGCTGCGTTACGGCAGATATAGAATTATTTTTGAAGTTTATGGTGCGTCGTTGAGCACATTCGGGCTGCGCAGTAAACCGCGACACAGTTCCCCTCACCGTAATAAACCCAGGTTTTGTTAAGCTCGAAACGCAGCCGCTAGAGGTAACCACGAGCCTTACGTCAAACTTCCCGGTATCCTTATACTGAGTAACAGGGTTGGATGTAAACGCATTTTTGCCATCACCAAATTCCCATGCATAAGTTAACGATGGGCCGGAAACAGCAGCTGCAAAAGAAACGGGACTTCCCGCGCAAACCATTGTAGGATTTGCGGTGAAGTCCACCACAACAGGTAAACCCACTCGTATGGAATTCGGGAACACCAGGGAGTCGGTACATCCACTATTTGTTACCAAACGGACTCTAAACGTATAAACCCCAGGTGTCGTATAAGTGTGAGATGGATTTTGGCCGGTGGTTGTATAGCCATCACCAAAATCCCAGGCTATCGATGCTATTCCATCAAGCGAAGTAAAGGAAGCTATCGGGCTAAATGTATAAGGGGCACATCCATTCGATGGCAGGTTGAAAACACCCAATGCTGCTGGTATTATCTGAACAAATGAGTCGATCTTCTGTACAGATGAACAACCATTGGCATTCGTGGCAACCAACCTGACGTTGAAATAACCTGCTTTTGTATAGGTATGAGCCGGGTTCTGCTCTGTCGAAGTGGCCCCATCACCAAATTCCCATTGCCATTTTACGATACCTGAACCGCTTGCCTGGAAGTTTACCGTGAGTGGGGTCTTACAACTTTTTGTAACCGGGGCAGTGAAGCTCACTGCCGGGCTATCGATGATGACCACATTCTTGAATGCAGAATCACTGCAACCAATAAAATCGTTTGTCATGCTAACCCTATAGGTTCCGGCGGTTTTGTAGGTATGCCGCACGGTAGAACTGGTGGAAGTGGACCCGTCACCCAGGGTCCACAATATATTAACCGGTGTTGGGGTAGATGTTACATTAAAGGTGGCAACCTGGCCGATACACAAGCTATCGGGCCCGCTAAACCGGGTAACCCTGTTGGGCAGCGAAACAGTTTTCCTGATTGTATCGCTACAACCATTACCTGCTGCTACAATGAGGGCTATGGTATAATTGCCAAAGTTGGTGTAATTGTGCACCGGATTGGCGTCGTTGCTTACGGGGGTACCGTCGCCAAAATCCCAGCTATAACTTACGTTGCCACTTGCAACCGTTTCGTTTTTAAAAGGGATGGAAACAGGAAAGTTGCAATAAACCGGGGCGTTAAAAGAGAAGGCTGCTTTGGCACCGCCAACAGTTATATAATTCGGCCGGAACAGCACATTGGAACAGCCTACATTATTCGTTACCTTAAGATAGATGCCATATGTTCCCGGTGACGCATAAAGGTGCGATGGATTCTTCTGGGTGCTTGTGGTACCGTCACCGAAGTTCCATTCCCACTGGGTTACGTTTCCACCGGAGGCATCGGTAAACCGCGCCTCAAATGGCAGACATCCGGACGTATCCGTTGATGAAAAATCTGCAATAGGCACCGGATGTGCCGTGATATAATCTGTTTTGATGACCGTTGATGAGCCTGCAGCGTTTGTAACTGTAAGCGTAACGGTATATAACCCGGGAAGGAAATAAGAAGTAACAGGATCTTTTACATTGGAAATGGTTCCGTTGCCGAGGTCCCAGTTCCAGGAAGTTGGATTATTGGTCGACCGGTCAGAAAACTTCACAATTAGCGGGGTGCAGCCTGAAACTACATCTGCTGAAAACTGTCCGACGGGCTGTTGTGTATAGGCGAAGAAAGGGGCCAGAAGACAAATCAGGAAACCAATTAAACCATGTAAACCTCTGCCCATAGGCGGTGAAATTATCAGAAAACTACAAAAAAGCAATAAGCTACCAAAAGATAACTTATTGCCTTTTTGTTATGTATTCTGACTCAATCGTTTACCTCAAAAGCGTAACATTTCCTTTAATCGGGAAAATAGCCCCATTCTCACAAATTACATCCGCAATAAACAGGAATACATCTGCATTTTGTTTAACACCGTTAAAGGTGCCATCCCAACCCTGTGAAGCATCATTTGCATTTGTTGCTCCTCTTTCGAATACTACCTGGCCCCAACGGTTAAATACCCTGAACGACTTAATGCTGAAAACACCTTTACCACGTGGGTAGAAAACGTCGTTTGCACCATCGCCATTCGGTGAGAAGGTATTTGGCATAAAGATGTTTGCGTTGTTACAAAGCACCTGTACAGTTACCTGATCCCGTGCGATACAATTACCATCATTTGCCGCGATAACCGTGTAGGTAACGTTTTGCGTAACGGATGTGGTAGGGGAAGCGCAGGTAATACAATCCAACCCAAGGGAAGGCGACCATTTCCATTTAGTGATATCGGATGATGCGGTAGTTCCTAACTTAAGTGTACTTCCAACATTTAAAGTAAGTACACTGTCGCCATTGATTTCAACTTTTGGCATGCTGTACACCTTCATATCTACGTAACCGGTATCGGTAAAGCAGTTTTTATCGTCCGTTCCGATTACCTGGTACCTGACACTTGACTTTGGGGTTGTTGTAGGAGTAGCTGCTGTTGGATTATTGAGGTACAGTGCCGGTGTCCACTGGTAGCTGCTTGCTCCCGATGCGCTTAATTTAAAACTTTGGTTGTCGCAAAGGGTGTCGCCACGCCCCACTGTCATCTTAAATGGTTGCTTTACCTGAACAGTAATCGAGTCTTCACTGGTACATCCAAATATAGTCTTCCCGGTTACCCGGTAGGTTATTGCACTCAGCGGCCTGGCAGTTGGTGTGTTACAATTGTTACAATTAAGTGTAAGGTGTGGTGCCCATAAATAGGTATCGGCGCCTGTTGGGTTAAGCTGCAGTGTTTGTCCACGGCAAATCTCTGTGTCAGCACCCGCATCAACAACAGGTTTTGGTTGAACAGTGATGGCCAACAACGATGTATCGCTGCAACCATCCATGTTGGTGGCAATAGCCCGAACATTATAGTTTCCGGCGGCTGAGTAATACTGTGCAGCGGGGTTTGCCAATGTTGAGGTTTGTCCGTTATCGAAACTCCAGCTCCATGAAAGCGAGGCAGTATCTTTTTTAACAACAGTGCCCTGGAAAGGAAATGCAGCCGGCTCACACGCAGAAGTATTACCCGTGATTCGGATATCCGGGCTGCTAACCACTTTGATGTACTTCTGTTCTGTTGCGGTTGCCACACAGCCCGTTTGGGTGGTTGTGGTTAGTGTCACCGGGTACCAGCCAGTAGCTTTATAATTGTGAACAGCCGATTGCTTTGTTGATGTAGTTCCGTCACCAAAGTCCCATTTATAAGAAGTAATAAGGTCATTTGAAATTGTAGAGTCGGTAAAAGAAACCAGACCGCTGTCGCACAATAATCGATTGTTTGATGTTACGAAAGTTTCTACGCCCATTACCCTGATGGTGTCGGTTCCTGTTACCGGAACTTTGCAACCTGATGCATCTTCAAGAATGATCTTGGGTATGTACATCCCGGTTGAACCGTAAACGTGTGACATAGCCGTTTTGGTGGAGAACACTGTTGTTCCGTCGTCGTAGTCCCAAACATAGTTCACGCAATTTTCTGTGGTAGCAGTAAAATCAACCTTGGCAGGGTTACAGGAAACCAGCGGATTATAGCTGATTTTTCCTCTTGGGCCCTGGATAACAATCTTCTGAATGACAGTATCGGTACATCCGCCGTTATTGATCGCCCACCTTTTTACATAATACGTTCCAGGATAGGTATACAAGTGAGATGGGCTCAATAAGGTAGATACACCTCCGTCGCCAAAGTCGTAGCCATGGTTGGTAAAGTTGTTGGTTGTTGAAGAAAAGTTAACGAGCAATGGTGGACAGGTTGAAAATGAGTCGCTCATTGCAAAAGCGGCGTTTGCCTTAAAAACACTCACCTTACTGCTCATTGAGTCTGTACAACCATAAATGTCGGTTACTCTCAGGCCAATGGTGTAGTTGCCGTCAGCAGCATAACTGTGCAGAGGCTGATTGGTTGTTACAACATTGCCGTCGCCGAAGCTCCAAACCTGCTTAAGGTTCATGCCCCAGGATTTATTCGTAATGTCCAGGGTTGTTGCAGGGCAAAGCATGCTGTCCCTGATGGTGAAAGATGCAAGAGGACGGGTGATGTTCAGTACATTACTTTTGAATATGCTATCGCGGCATCCCCGGCTATCAGTAACTACAAGACTGATGCTGAATGTACCCGGGTTTCTGAAGCTGTGCAGAAACGTACCACCATTATTTCTTACGGTAGTGTCGCCATAGTTCCATGTCCACTGGCTTATTGGATGAAGGCCATCGCTTGAAGATGTATCCGTAAATGTAACCCCGGTGTTTACGCAGGTTCCGGGAATGAAGGTTTGAAATCCTGCAGTAGGACCATATACGCTCACCGGTGCACTACTGTAAAGGGTGTCCTTACAGCCAAGCAAATCAGTAATTATTACAGCAACCTGTTTAGTACCCGAAGTGGTGTAACTGTGCGTTACCGGGGTTTGATTGGTGGTTCTCATGGCATTTCCAAGACCTTCAAAATACCAGTTGTACGAGGCGATATTTGAAGTATTGATATTTGCAACGTTAAACGTTAGTTGTCCGTTTCGGCATACGACGGCATCACTGATGCTTAAGTTACCTTTTTCATTAATTAATGTAACGGTTTGGGTGCTGCTGTGCTCACAGGTTGCATTGGTAACTTTAAGTGTTACAAAGTATGCTCCTGCTTTTGCGTAAGTATGGGTTGGGCTGGGAACGGTTGATGTTGAACCATCACCAAAATCCCAAAACCAGGTAGTCGCCCCAATAGATTTGTTTTTGAAAGTACGCGTAAGACGGTCAGTACAATCAAATTGTGTTTCAAACACAGCCACCGGTGGCCTTACCCGTATGTATTCGACTTTCTTTACGGTATCCATACAGCCGAAGTTTGAGGTAATCAACTGAACATCAAACTTGCCCGTATCAGCATAATTATGCACCGGGTTTTTCAAAGCAGAAGTACCACCATCACCGAAGCTCCAAAGCCAGGAGTGAACTTGGGGGCCGGTTGTCTCGTCTTTAAAAACTACGGCCACCTGGGCACATACATCGCGTGGTACAGCTGAAAAAGCAGTCAGGGGTTTATGACCAACCTGCACGGCCTTTACCTGCACAAGTGAGTCAACACAACCCGGAGCAGTCGTAATTCTAAGCTTTACCGTAAAGTCGCCTGCGGTTGTATAAGTATGATTTGGTGTAGCCAGGGTTGAAGTAAAGCCATCTCCAAAATCCCAGAAGTAGCTGGTAACAGGTTCGTTGGTTTCGATCACCGGTTGCACCGATAAAGTGTACGGTAAACAAGCCTTCGCCGGAAAGTCTCCAAGCTTTTTTATGGATGGCGGAACGATTTTAACGAAGTTGAATTTAACCGTTGACTCAGAACAGTTTTGGGAACTTGTTGCGGTCAGCGTAACGGTAAAGGTGCCGGCACGTGTATAGGTATGTACCGGGTTTACATCATTGGAAGTAACACCATCACCAAAGTCCCATATGTACTTGCTTCCACCAACAGATTTGTTGGTAAAGCTTACTATCAGAGGTGTTCCACAACTGTTGTTATTTACCGCGGTAAACGCGGGTACCGGCTTAGCTATAATAACGATTGTTTTGGTAACGGTATCCTTACATCCTCCGAAATCGTTAATAAGCGTAATTTGATAAGTACCACCGGTTCTGTAATCTTTTGATGGATTTATGCTGGTAGAAGTAGTACCATCGCCAAAGTCCCATTTGGAGGAAACAGTAGTTGGATTTGAGGTGTTGGTAAGGACAAACGTTTGGCCGGCACAGATGGTATCAGGTTTGGTAAAGTTTGCCTGCACAACACCAATGTTTATGGCATTGGTTTTTACCAGCGTATCGGCGCAACCAGTACTGTTTGTTACAATCAGGGTAACCGTATAGGTACCTGCCTTTTGGTATAAGTGATTTGGATGTTGGAGCGTGGAGGTGCTACCGTCACCAAATAACCATTTATAGTTTACTGACCCTGTTCCGATCGACGTGTTATTAAAGGTTACTGCTGCCGGTGTTGAACAACCGGAAGTAGTGGAATGACTGAAAGCAGCCTGAACACCTGTTTGTAACCTGATAAATGCGGGCCGTGTAAACAACTTTACACAACCATTTGAATTGGTTACCCTTAACGTGACTGTGAAATTACCGGGGCCGGTATAAGTATGTTTTGGATTTTTGAGCGACGATAAAGTACCATCTCCAAAGTCCCACTGCCAGTTTGTTAACGTACCCGAACCGGCAACACTGCTGTCTGTAAACTGTACAGGTAAAGGAAAACATCCTGTTGAATCGGACGCTCCAAAGTTTGCTTCCGGATTAGCATTTACCACGATATATTGGGTGCGTACTACTGAATCAACCCCACTGGCATTGCGTGCCACCAGTTTAATGGTGTATGCACCAGGATTGAAATAAGTTGCTGTAGGATTTTGTAACGACGAGAGTGTCCCGTTTCCGAGGTTCCATCTCCAGCTGGTAGGGTTACCGGTGGAAAGGTCTTTGAAATTGACCACCATGGGAGAGCAACCGGAACGCAGATCTGCAGAGAAATCAGCCGTAACCTGCTGTGCTTTGGCTGCATGGACAAGGAGGAGCAGTGTACACAGTTGGCATAATTTGAACACTGCCGTTTGGAATGGTTTCATAGAAATTCTACTGGATTGGTTATTCAAAATTGGATATCGGAAAACAACGCTTCCTGATCAATTACTATAAACCCGTTTCCAGGAATTTTATTTTATACCATTGTCTTTTTACGGGAATTTTTAGCAGATATTAAGCTATACCAGCGCAAAACGCAGGTTTACAGCACCATCGAACCGTCCAATTTCCGGAAAACTTTTCCAATAGTTGGATTGGGGGTCTGCATTGAAGGCATGGCGGATTGTGGATTGGCGGATTGCGGATTGGAGAAAGGTGGTAAGGGTATTGGGTATTGAGTGATTGGGTATTGAGGTATTGGGGATTGAGACAATGGCGGATTACGGATTGGCGGATTGCGGAAAGGTAGTATGGGTATTGAGGTATTGGGTATTGGGTATTGGGTATTGGGTATTGGGTATTGAGGGGTTGAAGAAGAAATTTGAAGGCTGCTGTTTCGGGTAGCAACGGGGTGAATTCCGGGTATTACCAGGTTAGTTGAGGGTTTACGTATGATATGGTAGTGGGGTTTTGGCTGTCATTTGTTTTCAAGAGCGTAGTTTGGAGCGCAAGTAGTCCACAAAAACAGTGCTGTCGAGCCCTTTGCCGGTTACCATCTTGCAAAGTTCTTCGCTCGTATACCTGCGGCCATGTACATGTATGCGGGTGCGTAACCAATCGAGCAGCAAGGCGCTTGAACCGGTTGTGGAGAGTTCATTTGTTAAGGCCGGGATGTCGTCGTTTACCTGTTGCCAGAATTGTGCGGCGTAAAAGCTGCCCAGGCTGTATGTAGCAAAATAACCAAAACTGCCATGGCTCCAGTGAACGTCCTGCAACGCACCTTGCCTGTCATCGGGAACCTTTAGCCCAAGTAGCTTTTCGTATTGCTCATTCCAAAACCCCGGAACATCAGCGGCATTCAGGCTGCCTGCAATAAGTTGTTTCTCGAGTTCGTAACGGATCATGACATGGAAGTGGTATGTAAGCTCATCTGCTTCGGTTCGTACAAGCGATGGTTTAACCTTATTGACTGCGTTGATGAATTGCAGTATACCCACATTGGCAAACTGGGCAGGAAATCTATGTTGTAAGATGGGATAATACCAGGTCCAGAAAGGCAATCCCCTTGCGACATTATTCTCCCACAATCGCGATTGGGATTCGTGAATACTTAACGAGGTATATTCTCCCAAAGGAAGCCCGTACTGAATTGATGGTAGTCCCTGCTCATATAAAGCATGACCAACCTCGTGGATGGTACTCCAGGTCATGTTATAGAAGTCATTTTCACTTATCCTGGTGGTAATTCGTACATCCCGGTTATTGAAGTTGGTGCAAAACGGGTGCTCTGCAATATCCTGCCGGCCAGCTCCGAAACTGAACCCAAGTTGTGTTGCAAGGTATTGACCCCATGCCCACTGCTCGTCTTTTGGAAAGTGCTGTTGCATGAAACTGTCGTCCGCTTCGGGCCGTTGTTGTACTTCGTTCAGCAAGGCCCGAAGCGGACCTTGTACATCAGCGAAAATCTTGTCGGCCAAATCAACCGTACTGCCCTTTTCATATTCATCCATCAGTGCATCGTAGGGGTGTTTTTCGTAGCCCAACAGTTCTGCCTCCTCTCGTTTAAACCGGATCACTTCTTCCAGGTAGGGCTTGAATACCGCGTAACTGTTTTCTTTGCGGGCAAGTAGCCAATGGTGAAACGATGCCGAAATGGCTTCGCTCCTCGCGCGCACAAATTCAGGAGTGAACTTTTTTGACTTTGTATAGTCTTCCAGCGAAAGTTCAACATTCCTGCGTTCTTCGGGAGTTAATTCTGTTCTTTCAACGAGATTGCTAAGCAGATCGCCAAACGAATGGCTGGTGAACATCTCGTGTGCGATTTCGGTGAGGGTAGCAATCTGCCGACCCCGGATGTCTGCTCCGAGTGGCGGCAGGTAAGTTTCCTGATCCCACTGCAATACAGCCAATGAATACCGGACGTCGGCGATCTTTCTCATCTGATCGCAATAGCTGTTATAGAGGTCTGTTGTGGCAGTACGAATGTTCATGAGCTGATAATGTGGGAGCGCAAAGATATTGATAATGATTTTTTCGTTTATGCCCGTTAATTACCGGAAACATTGCTCAACAGTGGTTTGCCGTACAAGCGAGCGTGGCAACGATGTATCATCAATGAACCTCTGCTCGTAACAAAAAAAAAACAACCTGGAAGAGTGAAAGTGTTAAATGTGCACAGGAATACAGTTCAGGAGAGGGCATAAAAAAAGGCCACCTTGTGAGTGACCTTGTGTAGCGAGGAGCAGACTTGAACTGCCGACCTTCGGGTTATGAATCCGATGCTCTAACCAGCTGAGCTACCTCGCCATTTTGGGCTGCAAATATATGGGTTTCGATTAAAAAACCGGGCGCGGGTACTAAGTTTGTTTTTTATGCTTGAAAACGTTGCTTTCCCGGCAGGCCAGCTCTTGATCATCATTCGAATTAAGCTCTTCAATTTTGCTCAATTCCATACAATGCTGTACACAAAGTCGTACGGGCATATTGATAAATGACGTTCATTCGGAATCGGATAATCACAAAGTTCAACTTCTACGATCTCATCGCCCTGGCGAACGTTCGACAAGCCCAGGCGTTTACCACTTGCCGATCGCTCAACAACGCTGCCCAACATTACTTCGAGCATACCGTTCCAACATGCCTCTTCCAATTCATCTGCTTTCGAAAGCTTACGGCTGTTCTTGCCATTGGAGTTATAAAATCGCGTTTGTTCAAATGCGGCTGTCACCAGAACAATTTCCTGTTTGAGAATACTTTGCATGACATCAACTTAAAAGTGAGCGTAGTGTGAACAGAGAAAGCCCAGATTCGTAAACAACTACCTTCCGGGGTGATTTATAGGTTGAAAGTACATTCACCCTATGCCGGTAGCAAGCGTATAAACACCTGAAAATGCCAGAGCTTTTTGAGAGGTAAGCGCAGTATTGCTAACACATTGAGGCGTAAAAAGCAGCAAGAAGGCCTAAAAATATATGAGCAGAATTGGTTTGCCGATAGAACAATGTCGAAGAGACGGCACCGGCAACTATAGGGCAAAACGTGGAAATCGGGATTAAACTATTGAAGCGTTTTCGTGTTTTGTTTTGTAAAAGGATTGAATTTGCAGCGCTTACCTAACCGGCTATTGTTTTGCCTGCCACCTTAAGTATGCTATTGATGGTGTAGTTCCAATCTTCAATTGTGGCGGGTTTGGTAAGAAACTTATTTGCTCCCAGGCTGTAACAATAATCTATATCTTCTTTGGCGCTAGAGGTTGTTAATACCAGTAAGGGAACATCTTTGAAAGTGGACGCTTTGATTTCTTTAAGGATCTGCTTGCCATCGGTTTTTGGTAGATTTAAGTCCATGATGATGATTTCGGGAAATGAAGCTCCTGAATGTAAATAATCATATACCTTGTCGCCGTCCATAATTACCTGCATATTATAAACAACTTCATTATCCTGAAGTGCATCATTTAGAAGATCCACATCATCAATATCATCTTCAATTAACAAAATCCTGATTGTTGTTTCTTCCATAAAACGCCCTTGTATTAACCTATGGGAAAACAATTATAAATAATTTTATCGTAACAGAAGGAGAACCGATGCCAAATACAAAAAACAAAGCCGATGAACCAATAGAAGCAGACAAATACCTGGTGGCAATAGGTGCATCTGCCGGGGGGCTGGAGGCCATTCACGAACTTTTTGAAAACATGCCCCCGGATACCAATTTCTCCTTTGTAATTATTCAACACCTGTCGCCTGATTATAAGAGCCTGATGCCTGAACTGCTTGCAAAGCATACGCAGATGCAGGTTTTTGAAGCGGTAGATGGTATGCGGTTGCAGCCCAATTGTATATACGTTTTACCCAGCAAGAAGTTGATGACGGTTCGCAATGCCAAATTGGTGTTAACCACGAAAACAGGGTCTAACTCACCGAATACTGCAATCGACACGTTCTTTTACTCGGTTGCTGAAAATCACGGTAAGAAGGCCGTTGCTATCATTCTGTCGGGGACCGGTTCTGATGGCACAAAAGGAATAGAGGCGATTAAAAACAGTGGAGGTATCGTGATCGTACAAGATCCGCTGACTGCCAAGTTCGACGGAATGCCAAACAGCGCAATTGCCACCGGTGTAGCTGATCTAATCCTTTCTCCTGATATGATTCCGGAGGAGCTTAGTGAGTTCCTGAAAGAGAGCCCCCTGGTGAAGTCGTTCAACCAGGCCAATCAAAAGGATGAAGCTGTGGTGAACAGTATACTGGAATTGGTGCTAACAATTACATCACACGACTTTCGCAATTACAAACGGCCGACCATTTATCGCCGCCTGGTGAAAAGGATGGCTTTGAAAAACCTCAGCCAAATAAACGATTACTTCAGGCTACTAAAAGAAGATAGCTCAGAGATAAAACAATTAAGCAAGGAGTTCCTGATTGGGGTAACAAAGTTTTTCAGGGACATGGAAGCCTTTCGGGAAATTGAAAAACATGCCATTGATCATGCCTGGAAACGTGCCAGCAACGGCACGCTGAAAGTGTGGGTTGCTGCCTGCAGCACAGGTGAAGAAGCATATTCGCTTGCAATGTTGTACCAGGAGATGCTGGAGCGAAGCCAGCAACAACACATTGTTGTGAAAATCTTTGCGACAGACATTGACCAGGCTGCGCTCGAGATTGCGTCGAGAGGTGTTTATGGCACACACATCGAAAACGATGTACCGAGGAACTACCTGGAAAAATACTTTAAAAAGGAGGACAACAAATACCGGGTACTTCCTATCCTTAGAAAAATGGTGGTGTTCGCTCACCATGATATTCTGAAAGATCCGCCGTTTAGCAAGCTGGACCTGATCACCTGCAGGAACATGCTCATTTATATGAGCGCTGAGCTACAGAAAAAAGTGCTCAGAACTTTTCATTTTGCGCTGAATACGGAGGGAACACTCGTACTTGGACCCAGCGAAAATGTTGGGAACCTAAAGGATTATACGATAGAACTAAATAAGAAATGGAAGATTTACCGTAACCTCGAAAAGTCCGGCACCTATTCTCAGGAAGAATTTATCACTCCATTAGACAAATTCATTTACCCACAATCAGCAACCGTAAGCAAGGCAAAGAATGCATTGCACAACTTACCGGAGATATTTAAAGAGACCCTTGTTGAGGAGTTTAATTATGCCGGCATCTACATCGACCGTGAACTTGAGGTTAAGCAAGCAGTTGGCAACTTTAAGCAGTTCCTCGATTTTCCCGAGAACAATTTCAATTTTAATCTACTAAAACTGGTTACGCCTGAACTGTCGATCGCGTTAAGCACGTGCGTGCGAAAAGCAATCAAAACCAATGAGCGAACCAGCATGAAGCGGGTTAAGATACGAACGTTGAACAATAAGTTGCGGTATGTTAACATCGTTGTTAAACCCTATCTCCAGCAGAAAGCTTATTTGCAGCCTTTCCTTTTCGTGGTATTAAATGAAGAGCCCGAGGACAACGTTCCCGCGGCTCGCCTACCTGATGATCCCAGTTCAATTTCTCCAAACAAGCTATCTGAACTTGAACAAGAACTCAAAGAAACAAAGCTGAATTTACAGGTTGTAGTTGAAGAGTTGGAGTCTTCAAATGAAGAATTACAGTCGAGCAACGAGGAAATGATCTCGGCGAATGAGGAGCTGCAGAGCACAAATGAAGAGCTCCAATCGTTAAATGAAGAACTCCATACCGTTAATGCCGAACACCAGCTGAAGATTAAGGAATTGGTTGAATTGAACGATGACATGAATAACTATTTCAGGAACACTGAAATTGGGCAGGTGCTCATCGACAACAAGTTGATCATTAGAAAATTTACCCCGTCAGCTCAAAAACAAATCAACCTTATTGAAACCGACATCGGCCGATCCATTGTAGACATTTCGAACAATTTTGAACGACTTGACTTCACGAACAATATCAAGCAGGTGATTAAAACGGGTAAGCTGATTGAAAAGGAAGTTACACTTACCAATGGGCAGATTTACCAAATGCGAATAAACCAGTATATAAAGCTGGACCAATCTGTTGGCGGTGCGGTAGTAACCTTTGTCAACATTTCGCAAATCAAACAACTCAACAGTATTATCGAGGGGATCTTCAATAGCTCGTTGAATGGGATTCTCGCATTTAAGGCTGTGAGGAACGAAAAAAATGAAATTATTGACTTTGAATGGCTGGCCTCAAACAAAGCCGCTGACAAATTGATTGGGGTTAAAGAGCGCATGAACGGCAAAAAGCTTCTGAAGCAATTTCCGTTTTTTGACACCAATGTTTTTGAAGAATACGTGAAAGTGGTGCAAACAGGAGTTGGTCTTCATATGGAGTATCCTGAGAAGAACACCCGCAATTGGTATGAGATTGTGGCGGTAAAAAGAGCCGACGGCCTGGTGATTACCTTTTCTGATATAACGGAGAAGAAGAATTCCTACGAGCACCTTAAGAGCACTTCCGATCAGCTGCAATCTTCCAATTACGAATTGGAAAGGTCTAATTATGACCTTATGCAATTTGCATCGGTTGCCTCGCACGACCTTAAGGAACCACTACGGAAGATCCAGACCTATGGCAACCTGCTAAATGCCAAAATGCATCTGCAGTTAAAGCCGGGGGAAAAAAATTACCTGGAGAAGATTATCAAGTCATCGCAGCGGATGCAGGTACTAATCGATGATGTACTCACGTTCTCGAAGTTGTCGAATAAACAAACACATTTTACGATCACTGATCTGAATAATGTGATTGACCGCATTATCGACGACCTCGAGATCATCATAAAAGAGAAGAATGTACAATTTCATATCGATAGACTTCCGAACATCGAGGCGATACCAGGACAAATGAACCAATTGTTCCAAAACCTAATCAGCAATGCGTTAAAGTTCAACAGGAGTCCAAACCCGCAGATTAGCATACACTCCAATGGTATTTCGCCGGAGGAAGAAAAGGCGCTTAAGATCATTGCACAGGACTACATCCGCTTTGCAGTTGAAGATAACGGAATTGGATTCGAGGACCGGTTTAAAGAGAAGATCTTTGGAATCTTTCAACGATTACACAGCAGTAACGATTATGAGGGTACTGGGATTGGGCTGGCGATATGCAAGAAAATAGTTGAAAATCACCATGGTTTCATCACTGTGGAGAGTACACCTGAAAAGGGTTCAAAATTTATTATAACTTTTCCGCTTAAAAGCCAATTCGTAGAAGATTAACTCCTCAGAAATTAGGAGTTTATGAGTCAGAACCGAGGATAATAATCCTCAAAGTTGATCAGAAAATATTAATTAGATATCACTATTTACTTATGGCTTCCAGGAACCATTGTTTGTGCGTTGGTTTTTTGAACCAGGCTCTGGAGAATTTTCTAAGCCATTTAGCATAAGTGATCCGTACCTGGTGGTATAATCTACAGTTGGATGCAGGCGGGTTGACTCTGGCACGACTCCCCTTGTTCCACCCTGAACCTGCTGAGGGGCAGCATTTTGATGATCTTTGATTTCTTTAGCCTGGTCTTTCTCTGCTGCAATCCTACCCAATTTTGCGTTTGCTCTTGTCTGGTATTTTGGCCTGTCTGAAGGTGTTCCTAAGCCATTATACGCATCCTGGATCAGTACATCTGGCATAAGCTCTTCAATAGTTGCAGCAGGATAGAACATAGTAGAATGGTTTTGAACTTTAATAAGAGAAATATTATGCCAGTATAACATACTGGAAAACCAACAGGATCAATCACATACAAAGATGTGTAATAAGAAGAAATTACCTCATCAGATTGTATTAACGAATAATCGGAAGATACGAATAGACGGCAAATAAAACAAATAGCAGTTAAACTCCCTTGAAGATCAGCAAAGTTCAAAACAGGAAAACTTGTTATGTGTAGGCATTGAAGGAACTCTATTAGCCAGGATATAAGTCGCCAGCTCCGGTTCCCGATCGGACGCGAACACACCATCTGGCGGAACATGTAGGGTCAATCAAGCCTGACCATCCTCCCGACACCAGCAACAAGCGCACGATAAAGTATATAAACCGGTTCAGAAGAGCTATCCGGTAAATTTAAAGGAACTCAAAAAATGTGGATTAACAGCATTAAGTTTAGTCAATGTTTCCCTGTGCAAACCATACCCGTCGTATTATGCCTGTAACAATAGCTTAATTTTGCTTTTTACTTTGTTTACAGTAGGCAGCATTTGGGCCTCAAGGGCAAGATTAATGGGTACGGCTGGCAGATCCAATGCCCCAAGCACTTCAACTTCTTTGTCGAGGAACTGGAAGCAGCTCCTCATAATGCGGTAGGCGAGCGACTCTGCAAAGGAATTTAACACCTGCTCTTCTGTAATAACGAGGCATTTACCATGGGCCTTAACCCTTGCATATACCAGTTCTTCATCAAGGGGAAAAAGAGTGCGAAGGTCGATGATCTCTACCCTGCCAGGAAATTCCAATGCCGCTGCTTTGGACCAGTAAACACCTATTCCATAAGTAACAATGCAAATTGTTTCTCCTTGTTCTAATGCTGCCGCATCTGAGCACAATACAATGTTTGCCTTTCCCAGTGGCAACCGGTAACTTCTTGCCGGCTCTATTGTTTTTGCATCTTCAGTGCCTGGCACCTTGCTCCAATAAAGGCCCTTATGTTCAAGCATGATCACCGGGTTAGGGTCATAAAATGCTGCTTTCATCAGCCCTTTCATATCAGCACTGTTGGAGGGATAACACACCTTGATGCCTTTTATTGTTAGCAAAGTGCTTTCTATGCTGCCGCTATGATATGGGCCACCTCCACCATAGGCGCCAATTGGTACCCGAAGTACCATGCTTACCGGAAACTTGCCTCCTGACAAGTAGCACGATTTGGAAATCTCTGATGCGAGTTGGTTGAAGCCCGGGTAGATGTAATCGGCAAACTGAACCTCTACAATCGGCCGAACCCCTACTGCTGATAACCCGATAGTAGAGCCGATTATATAGGCTTCCTGGATTGCGGTATTGAATACGCGGTGCTCACCAAATTTTTCTGACAGTGTTGCGGCTTCCCTGAAAACCCCACCTAATCTTTTGCCAACGTCCTGTCCATATAGTATACACTCGGGGTGGTCCTGCATGATCTCTTCGATCGCAAAAAGGGCGGCATCAACCATAAGTACTTTACGTCCGTTTTCAGGTGCCCTTTCTCCTTCTTCGTGTATCACCGTTGCCGGTGCGAAAACATGTTCTGTTACGGTGGAGGGAAGTGGTTCTTCTGCTGCACATGCGTTCTCAAATGCATGCTGCACCTCAGATCCAATATTTTGTTCTAAGGAGACTAAATTGGTTTCGGATACGCCATGTTGTAATAATACCTTTCTTAACCTGGGTATCGGATCGTTGATTGCGTGTTGTTCCAGGTCGTCAGTTGTTCTGTAGAATTCTTTTCGTACCCCACTGGTATGATGACCAAGCAGCGGAACCCGGGCATGAACCAAAACCGGTTTACGTGCATCCCTTACATATCGGATTGCCTCGTACATACAGGTATAGCTTTCGATGAAATTGCTTCCATCACATGTAAAAGGTTTAAGCCCCTTGAAGCCGGCTGCGTATTCATACGCGTTCATTGCCCTGGCTTCTGGTGCGGATACGCTTATCCCCCACTGGTTGTCCTGCACCAGGTAGATGATAGGTAGTTGCCATAGTACGGCCACCTGCAGCGCCTCGCTAACCTCACCTTCGGTTACACTATTGTCGCCAAGAGAACACAATGCAAATGGCTGTTCATTGTTGTCCCCTTTTCTAAGCAGCGGCGAATTGGTTGCGGCGAGAAATTTTAAACCCTGGGCAATGCCGGTCGTGGGAATTGCCTGCATCCCGGTTGCGCTACTTTGATGAATTATGCCGGGTTTATCAGTTGCTTTGCTACTGGGGTGGCAGTAATACGACCGGCCTCCGCTAAATGGGTCGGCCGCTTTTGCCAACAACTGTAGCATTAATTCTTCTGGCTTAAAGCCGGCGGCCAGCATCATTGAGTCGTCGCGGTAATATGGACTGAAATAGTCACAAGGCAGCAATTGCATTCCGGTAGCAATTTGAATTGCTTCATGCCCCCTCGATGTGGAATGCACATACTTACAAATGGACCTGTTTGCCTCGTAAGTTTCCGCCATTGTTTTAGCCGTAATCATCAGGCCATAAGCTCTAAGAAGAATATCGTTGGTCAACATGGAAAGCAATCGTAAAATTTAATAAACACTATGGACGTGTTGTACAGGTACACTTTTGTGTATGCGGACACCAGCCTTACAAATGTGAATTAAACATTTGACAAGGGCTAAAATTTAACGTGTTGAACAAAGATTCACCGGCTTGTTGCGGTATTCAGCGAAGCGGTGAAGAACAATATCCGGTACATGATAATAACACCTGTCAGAACCAGTGGTCAAAGCCTGGCAGCCAAACCGACGTTCGAAAAGCCCGTGCAAAACAAAACTCCCGGCCAGGAGCGAATACACCTATTTGTTTTCTCAGGATTTTAAAGATGCTGATGCACTGATAACAAAAACGCTGTTCCTGGTGTGGAACAGCGTTTTGGCAACTACAAGTTCATTGTAGAAAGACTATTTAATTTCGAGTTCAAACATTTTTTCAGCTTCAAAAAAGCCCTGAAGTATATCTCCGACAACGCACTCACCAACACCCGCAGGTGTACCGGTGTAAACGAGATCGCCGATGTTTAACGAAAAATAGTTTGAAATGTGGGTGATGATTTCGTCAAACGAAAACATCATGTCGGAAGAAATTCCTTGTTGTACCAATTCACCATTTTTCGTCAGCGAGAAATTAATTGGCTTTTTTTGGATATCCGGTGTCACTTCCTTCCAGGTTCCGATTACTGCGGAATTATCCCACGCTTTGGCCTTTTCCCACGGCAGGCCCTTGGCTTTTAATTCCGCCTGAACGTCCCTTGCTGTAAAATCGATACCTACGGTTATTGCGTTGTAATATTTAGAGGCCTGACGTTCGGGTATGTATTTGCCATTTTTAGAGATCCGCAAAACCAGTTCAGCTTCATAGTGTAATTCATTGCTGAACTCGGGATAGTAAAAAGGACTATGCGATTGAAGCAAAGCGCTTTTTGGCTTCATGAATACAACGGGTTCATCCGGTATTTCATTTTTTAGCTCTTTGGCATGGTCAGCGTAATTTCTACCAATGCAGAAGATTTTCATTTGTTGATCAGTTTTCGTAAGACTATCTAAGTATCAGGATAGATGTAGTATCAACAGTAAAGGTTGACTACTTAGCTAAAATTTATTTCTTCGTGTTGAACGTTTTAATTCCGGAAAACTATACAAATTCAACGCTGTTTATTGCATTCATTGCCTTCTCAATGCCTTCGGTTGAGAAGTTCTCAATTACCTCGACGCATTTGTCGATCTTTTGATTTACTATCGGCTGTTCCTCTTTGGTCCACCTGGCCAATACAAAGTCTACCTGCATTCCCTTCGGGTAGTTATTCCCTATGCCAAACCTCAGTTTAGGGTACTTGTCGGTTGCAAGGGTTGCCTGTATATCTTTCAGACCATTGTGACCGGCATCGCTGCCACTAGGGCGCAACCTGATTTTGGAAAGCGGAAGCGCAAGGTCATCAACAATGGTCAGGCTGTTTTCAATTGCTACTTTTTCTTTATCCATCCAGTACTTAAACGCCTTCCCGCTGAGGTTCATGTAAGTTGTAGGTTTTATGCAAACGAACAATCTTCCTTTCCATTTCACTTCAGCTACTTCCGCAAGGCGCCCCATTGTAAAGATTCCGCCATGTACCTCGCAGAACCGATCTACCACATCAAACCCGATGTTGTGCCGGGTGTGAACATATTCGGCTCCTATGTTTCCCAGACCAACAATCAAATATCTAGTCATTCGGCAAAAATAGGATTCAGCTTATCAAGTAAAAATTTAATGCTTAATTGTAAGTCGTCCGGTACATACAATAGCCGTGCCGTAGCAAAACATTGATCAGCTTTCCGGCTTGCTCAAGCGAAATAAACAAGAAATCTGACCGTTGGTGAGGTCTGCAGTTCAAGTAGCGAAACGTTAACCAGCCGGGCGTACAGGTGAGCATCAACAAGGGCTCAAGAAGGTCAAAGCAAATGTGAATCAACAGGTTACGGTCCTTGTACAGGAGCAGCGTTATGCAAGGCTCCTAATCAATATGGCCGGTACAAACGGTTATGATTCAGTATGAGCAAGGTCGTTTGCTTTAAGGAACGCAAAAAAAAACCCGGGAATTACCCGGGTTATAAGTGGTACTATATTAGTTACTTTTTAGGAGCGGCAGCTTTCGGAGCGGCAGCACCAGCTTTTGGAGCAGTTGCTTCCTCCTGCTTTAACTGGCGGGTCATTACTACAGATGCGATTGGAATACGGGGACTATTCAAAATCTCCATATTACCTGCTACTACATCCTGTACGCGAATGTTGCCATTCAGTTCAAGATTGGTAACATCTACAGTGATGGACTCCTTCAAATCTTTTGGAAATGCTTTCACTTTTAAAGACTTCATTTTAGTTACCAGCTTACCACCTGCTTTAACACCTACGGAAGTTCCTGTAAGGTGAAGGGGCAGGGTTGCGACAACTTTTTTATCTTCCACCAGTTCTAAGAAGTCGATGTGCAGCAGCTCATCGCTAACGCGGTCGAACTGCAGATCTTTAAGGATGCACTGGTAAGTGCTACCATCTACCTGTATTTCTGCCTGCATAAATTCAGGTGTATAAACGATTGGCCTTAGCGCTTTTGCTGATGCAACAAAAGTGATTTCTTTAGCACCCCCGTAAATTACACCAGGCACAAGTTCCTGAGAGCGAAGTTGGCGGGTGGCTTTTTTGCCCATTTCGGTCCTCAGTTGTCCTTCGATTGTAATTGATTTCATGATTGCTTATTGTTAATTAAAAAACCGTTTTGAAACTTTTAACCCCTTCTTCCCGGATCCTGTTCTGCACGCTTTGCTTTTAGCTGAGAATGTATAAACAGATTGGTTATACTTCTGTTCTCATATGCATTGCGAATGGCTATTGCAAAAAGATCCGCTACTGAGAGTACCTTAATTTTTGGTGACTCGTGCTTAAGCGGAATGGTATCGCAAACAACGAGTTCCTGTAAAACGCTGTTGTTGATGTTTTCGTACGCCTTACCACTTAACACCGGGTGTGTACACAATGCGCGAACACTTAGTGCTCCTTTCTCCATCAGCAAGTTGGCTGCTTTCGCAAGTGTTCCGCCAGTGTCGCAGATGTCGTCGATCAAGATGATTTCTTTATTGGCAACATCACCAATAACAACCATGCTTGCAATCTCGTTAGCCCGCTTCCTGTGTTTATCGCAAATGACCATTTCAGAACTGAAATAGCTCGCAATTTCACGCACCCTGTTGGTACTTCCCACGTCGGGGGCGGCAAAGGTAAGGTTTTGCAGTTTAAGTTGCTCTATGTAGGGGATGAAAATGGCAGAACTGTCAAGGTGGTCCACCGGGATATCGAAATAACCCTGTATCTGAGGCGCATGCAAATCCATGGTGATAATCCGGTCCGCTCCTGCTGCAACCAACAAATTCGCAATCAACTTGGATCCGATTGCCACCCTGGGTTTATCCTTTCTATCCTGCCGTGCATAACCATAATAAGGCATTACCACTACAATCTTATATGCACTGGCTCTCCTTGCAGCGTCAATCATCAACAGCAGTTCCATTAGATTGTCACTGGGAGCACAGGTACTTTGTATTAAAAAAACATAGTCACCCCTAATACTCTCCATAAAAACCGGCTGAAACTCGCCATCGCTAAACTTTTGAATGTCGATCTTCCCGAGAGGGGCACCGAAACGCTGAGCTATTTTGGTAGATAGCGGCTGGGAGTCTGTTCCGGAGAAAATTTTAATCGACGGGTTCATAAATAAGCTTGGAAATGAGCGGCGAAGATAGAAATAAGCACCAGAAATTTTTATATTGGTTTTACGAATATTTAGCATGGAAAAGCAAACCATAAAAAACTGGGCGGCTGATGACAGACCCCGGGAAAAACTAATGCAGAAAGGTTCCGGCGCGCTCAGTAACTCGGAGCTGCTGGCCATATTGATCTTAAACGGATCAGTAGATAAAAGTGCAGTTGACCTGGCAAAAGAACTGCTCGGCGCTGTGCAAAACGACCTGAACAAACTTGGAAGACTGTCGGTGAAAGACATGGTTAACCTGAAATTGAAGGGATTGGGACCGGCTAAGGCGGTAAGTATAGCCGCAGCCCTCGAGCTTGGCATTCGACGCAAGATGGCGGAAACCAAAAAGGAGGTGATCCTATCCAGTCGCGACCTTGCGGAATACCTCCGGGCACAGTTTGAATACAAGAAGCACGAGATCTTTGCAGTGGTATTCCTGAACCGGGCAAATAAGATCCGGCACTTCGAAGTAATTAGTGAAGGCGGTATTACCGGAACCGTAGCAGATCCGCGAATAATTTTAAGAAAAGCGCTGGAACACGATGCCGTGAATATTGTTCTTTGTCATAATCACCCAAGCGGAAGTTTAAAACCGAGTCGCCAGGATGAGGAGCTCACCCAAAAGATAAAGGAGGCAGCCCGCTATTTCGATATCAGGGTGATGGATCACCTGATTGTTAGTGATGAGGGTTATTTCAGTTTTGCTGATGATGGCATTCTGTAAAGGTAATTGTCGGGGTGCTACTCATATCGTAAAGCCACAATAGGATCGAGCTTTGACGCCTTTATCGCTGGCCATAGTCCAGCGGCCAAACCTACAACCGTACATATGATTATACCCGTTACCACCCACGCCCAGGGGACAACAAAACCTGTTCCCAAGAGGGAGGAGAAAAGATTGCCAACCAAAACACCAAGCACAATCCCGAATACGGCGCCAAGCAAACTAATGATAATCGACTCGAACAGGAATTGATTTCTTACGCTGCTCCGGGTTCCGCCGAGCGCCTTTATAAGCCCAACTTCTTTTGTTCTTTCCGTTACTGCTACGAGCATAATGTTCATAAGGCCAATTGCGGCGCCGATCAGGGTTATTAAGCCAATTACCCCGGCAGAGCCCGAGATACCGCCCAATAAGTTGATCATCACCTCGGCAATACTATCGCTTCGATCAATAAAGAAATTTTCGTTATCCGTGGCCGTCAACAATCTAATGCCCCGGAACGTTCCGGTAGCTTCGCCTATGGCGGGATCAAGTTGTTGAATATCGTCGACCATGATGTTGATCGTAAACGACTTGGCAGCATTGTCGAGCCGTCGAACATTCGTGTGGCTGGTAACAATCACTTTATCCTGTTGCATCATGGCACTGGTTCCCTTAGCCTTTAAAAGACCTATCACCCGGTAGGGAAGATTTCCCACCCGGATCACTTTATCAACCGACGTTTCCGGTTTTCCCGGGAACAACCTTTTTGCAACATCCTGGCCCAGCAAGCAAACGTTCCTCCCGCTTTGCACATCCAAACTGCTGAAATTTCGGCCGGTTTGAAGTGTAAAGCCGTTGATCAATAAAAAGTTTTCGTCACCACCGGTTATTCGAACATCAGGATTGGTTTCAATACTTTCATACTTCACCTGGATTGAACCGGGCCCCCCGAGTTGAAGCCCAACAATAGCAGGAAAACGGTAATTGTCCTTGAACAGCTTAGCCTGCTCATAGGAAATCACTTTACCTACGTTTGAAGCCTTCTGTTTCTTTTCGCCTTTTTTTGATTGGTTAACATTGCTCCGGTTACCACCGATACGTATGTTCCGGTCCCTGTAGCGGATACTGAATGCATTTGCACCCAGAGAAGAGAAGCTTTCTTTGATGCTCTGGTTCATTGCCTGTATAGCCGTGATGATCCCGATCAACGCCATGATACCAAAAGCAATGATTGCTACGGTAATGCCTGTACGCAACTTGTTACTGCGAACTGTTCGGTACGATAAAGAAAGCGTATCAGACAACTTCATATACTGCGATTAAGGAGAAATGTACCTTAAAGATAAGCAGTTAACCCTTTTTTGGGAATACTAAAAATACATGAATTGGAGAAGCAGGTTCGGGAAGATTCCAAGAATTACAATCACGGCAGCAACGGCGACCATAAGATACTTGAATCGCGATGTCACGGCCGGAAAGCTTACATCCCCGTCCTTGAAAAACATAGCCTGGATGACCTTGAAGTAGTAGTAAGCGCTTACAGCAGCAAAAAGAACGGCGATAATAACAAGTCCGAGGTTGTTACCCGTTTTTACTACTGAGGCTAGCATATAATATTTAGCAAAGAAACCTGCAGTAAGTGGAATACCTGCAAGCGACAATAGGAAAATCGTGAGTACTCCGGCCAGTAAAGGCTGGCTTTTACCAAAACCATTAAACCCCTCGAAAGTTCCGTCTTCCATTTTTACCAACACGGCAAAGATGCCGATAGTTGCCAGACAGTAGGCTGCCGCATAAAGTATAAGCCCCTCTTTGGCAGCATCGTTTAGTGAGAATAATGCGAAAAGCATAAATCCCGCCTGCGCAATGCTCGAGTAAGCCAACATACGTTTTACACTTTGCTGAAAGACGGCCGTCAGGTTACCAAAGGCAAGGGTAAGCACAATTACAATGGCGATCAACCTTTCCGTTTGCGACCCCATGCTGCCATAACGGCTCTCAAATAACCTGATGAAAGCGGCAAAGCCGGCAACCTTTACGATGGTGGCCATAAAAGAAGTAAAAACCGTGGGTGCACCGTCATAAACATCTGGTGTCCAAAAGTGAAATGGTGCCAGGGAAACTTTAAAAGACAAGGAAATAAACAACAGGAGCAAACCCATTGCTTCAAGGTAGGAAATCGATGGTGTTTGGGCAGCAGCACGTTCCACAAGGAAGGTTCCGCTGGTTCCGTATAAAAGGGCAATACCCATCAGCATGATGCCGGTAGAAAATGCGCCCATCAGGAAGTACTTCAGCGAGGCCTCATTACTCTTCAGGTTTTTCTTATCACTACCCGTAAGAATATACGACGGAATAGAAATAATCTCGATACCGATAAACAGCATCATCAAATTCACATAGGATGTAACAATTCCAATTCCACAAAGAATAAAGAATATAAGCGCAAAGTATTCAGCCGTATAATTTCCGACTTTTTCAACATCCTTCCCGGATAGCATGACAAACAACAGGGTCGAAAAAATGCAGATGCTGTTAAAAAGCAAACCAAACCGCTCAAAATGCAACATGTTCGTCGTGTTGATATCGAACAAGGCAAAGCCGTAGTTCTCACCTACATTTAAACCCAGTAACACCAACAAGCCGGCAATCGCGATATTTTTAAGTGCAGCATGGTGCTTAACCAAAATGCCGCTGAACATCATCACCACTCCTAATATTGCCGAGACTATTATCGTATTCATAAGTATTCCGCGTTCAGGCTGCTATTTAAGTTGAGCTAAAATTTTTGTTGCATCATTCGTCAGGTTTATCAATGGTTGTGGATATACCCCAAATACGATAACAACCAGCACAAGTGTGATCAGCATATATTTTGCACCTGGTGAAACATCTGCAATCATCTCAACACCTGTTCGGGCCTCACCATAAAATACTTTCTGAACCATCCAGAGTGTATAAACCGCAACCAGAATAATGCTGATACCTGCAATTCCCGCCATCCAGTGGTTGTAACGAAATAAGCCATTAAACATCAGGAATTCACCTACAAAAGCATTCGTTAAGGGCAATGCTACATTTGCTAAAGCCATTACTACAAATAAGATCGCCAGGGTTGGTGCTTTTTGTGCAAGCCCCCCCAGTTCACTAAACTTACGGGTGCCAAGCTGTTGTTCAATCAGGTCGGCAACGATCCACAATCCTATTACATTAATGCCATGGCTGAACATCTGTATAACCACGCCCTGGGTTGCAACACCTTCATCGGCAAACATTGCTGCGCTCATTAAACCAATGTGAGCGATAGAAGAATAAGCAATTAACCGTTTGATGTCATCCTGCCTGATAGCGATTAAAGACGCATACAGCATTCCGATGATTGAAAAGATTATTACAACATCCGACATACGAACGGCCGCATTTGGAACAATTGGGATAAGCCACCGTAGCACCGCAAACACACCCATCTTTACCATTACTCCGCTTAACACCATTGTAACGGCAGTTGGAGATTGTTCATAAGTATCCGGTTGCCAGGTATGAAAAGGAAAAACCGGCATCTTAATGGCGAAAGCGATAAAGAGTGTCCAGAACACAAACAACTCACCCCGTTGCGTAAGCTCAATATTATATAGCGAGCGCATAGCAAAAGAATGATCCGGAGTTTGATAGTAGAGGTATAAAATGCCGGCTAACATCAGGAGTGAACCCGCAAAAGTGTAGATAAAGAACTTCCAGGTAACCGCAATCCTGCGCTCACCACCCCACCTTGAACAAAGAAAGTAAACAGGTATCAATGCCAGCTCCCAGAAAAAGTAAAAGAGCAACAGATCCATTGCCAGGAAAACACCCATTAAACCCGCCTGGGAAAACAACATCAACCCGTAAAATGCATTTGAACCGGAATACCGGTTTTTGAAAGTGGAGGCAAAAATAACGGGGAAGGCAATTGCAGTCAATAGGGTTAGCACCTTGCCCATACCATCAAGTCCAAAGGTAAAACGCGCACCCAGCGTTGGTACCCAGCTGGCATCAAACGCCAACAAGTTACCGCTGGTGTTGGCAGAAGCCGCTCCGAAAATGGCGATCGCCAGTGTTATGACGGAACTAAATAAAGCCCACGTTTTTGACACTTTTTCCTGCCTGAGAAATAAGGTGACAAGGCCACTGATCAACGGAACTAATATCAATAAAACAGGAATCATATCTTCTTTTTACCGGCGACTATTTAAATACTTTATTCAGGATAGGTGTAAGGTTATGACCATAAAAGATTAGTAAGATCATCAGCACCATACTCAATACCATCATCAGTATATAATTACCTACCTGCCCACTTTGCAAGAGTCGTATTTTGTTAGATGTGTATTGCACTCCTTTACCAACCCCGTTTACTACAGCGTCGATGCCGCTCTTTTCAACAAAACGGTTTAGAAATCCACCAAAAGCCACCAGTGGACGCGCAATTGCCGCGTCATATAATTCGTCGATATACCACTTGTTGGCAAGCATCTTTCCAGCTCCTGTTGCATCGGCAATCTCCGGACGTTTACTAAACCGGGTCCATGCATAAAATATAGCGATGGCGGCAAGTCCCACAGAAACCCCCATCAACATATATTCAGTAGCATGCGATAAGTGATGCGATTCCGCGGGCGCAACGATCACCGGCGATAAAAAATTCGCAAGTGCATGCGCATTGGGAGCAAATACCTCTGGTATGCCCACAAAGCCACCGATAACACTCAGCACAGCAAGTACAATCAACGGTATGGTCATTGCCGACGGACTTTCATGCAAATGATGCTCCTGATCGTGCGTTCCCCTGAAGGTTCCCAGGAACGTCATTGCATACAGCCGGAACATATAAAACGCTGTCAGGGCTGCTGTAATTACCCCCACGATCCACAACACCGGATTGTGCGCATAGGCTGCCGCAAGTATTTCATCTTTCGAAAAGAACCCGCTAAATGGTGGTATGCCCGATATGGCAAGGCAAGCCAGCAAAAAGGTTATGTGTGTAATGGGCATATGCTTTTTTAATCCACCCATATACCGTATGTCCTGTTGGTTATGTACCGCGTGTATAACACTACCCGCACCAAGAAACAACAGGGCTTTGAAGAACGCATGGGTCATTACATGAAACACCGCTCCTGTATATGCCCCTACCCCAAGCCCCAGGAACATATATCCGAGTTGGCTTACGGTTGAATATGCTAAAACTTTTTTGATATCGTTTTGCTTTATTGCAATAGTAGCAGCAAGTAAGGCAGTAACTAAACCGATGATTGTAATAAAGCCCAGTGTTCCGGGAGCCATGCTGTATAACACATTGCTGCGAACAATCATATATATACCTGCAGTTACCATTGTTGCGGCATGGATCAATGCCGACACCGGGGTTGGACCTGCCATCGCATCCGGCAGCCAGGTGTAAAGAGGTATCTGTGCACTTTTACCCATTGCTCCAACAAATAACAACATGGTAATGCCGGTAACTTCAGCCGTACTAAAGTTCGCAGCATTTGCAAAAACTTCACTATAAGTGCTGGTGCCGAGCTTTTGTAAAATCCAGAATACCGCTAATAAAAAGCCAAGGTCACCAATCCGGTTCATCACAAAGGCCTTACGCGCAGCATAATTGTATTCATTATTTTTAAACCAATAACCGATCAGCAGGTACGAACACAATCCAACACCTTCCCAGCCGATGAACATGATGACATAGTTGGCGCCAAGTACCAATAAAAGCATCGAAAACACAAATAGGTTCAGGTAAGCGAAATACCTTCCATAATGTTGCGGAGCTTCTTCTTTCATGTAAGCCGAAGAATACACATGAATTAAAAAACCAACACCGGTTATGATCAGGAGGAACAACGAAGAAAGCTGGTCGATTTGAAAATCGAAGGGGATATTAAATGCAGGAACCCTAATGAAGTCGAACAAGTGTACCGTTACAGCACGGAAACCGGGCTGTTTTACTTCAAAAAAAATAAGTAAGCTTACTATGAATGACGCGAGTATCGTACCGCAACCGATAATGCTGATCAGCGATTTCGAAAGTTTATTGCGACCCAATCCGTTTATCAGGAAACCGATCAGGGGAAACAACGGAATTAAATAAGCGAGTTGACTCATGCCACTTATCCGCCGCAGCGGTTACGTTTTGGTCTTCAGTCTTAAAAAGATCCGAAAGACGATTAAAGATTATATCGAAGCCGGTTGCCGCAAGCGGAAACGACTAGTTCTTCAGCCTGTTTAAGAAATTTACATCAACCGAATGCGTATTCCGGTACAACATAACGATAATTGCCAGTCCTACACTTACCTCGGCAGCAGCAACCACCATAATAAAAAACACAAATAATTGGGCGTCTGTGCCCGCTGTAGAGGTCGGATTAGTCAGGTACTCTGCACCGTGGTGCATCTTTGAAAATGCAACCAACATCAGGTTCACCGCATTTAACATCAATTCTATACACATAAAAATGATGATCGCGTTACGCCGGGTTAATACACCAACAACCCCAATGCAAAACAACACCACTGAAAGCATTATATAATATTCTATCGGCATTTCGCTGGTCCGTTTTTACGGCAGTTTTTTGTTTCAAACAATGAGTTTGGAACGATGATGAAATATAGTAAACCATTAAGGGCTCCGGTTCTTGCGCCAACTGTTCACGCATCAGCACGCTCACACATGATTAAACGTCCCTACTGGTTTGGCGCTTCGCCTTTTTTACCAATAACCACTGCACCAACCATCGCACTTAAAAACAATACACTCGTAATTTCAAAAGGAATCAGGTAATCATTATACAGTACGCGCCCAAGATTTTTTATCAAGCCAATATTACCTTCTTTAATCAGGGCAGTTTTGGTCTGCATGTCTTTTGCGTCAATCAGCACATCTATCATGATAAGCATAAAGCTGCCTCCGGCGATTGCGCCGGCAACCTTAAGCCATGTATTTTTTTGAGGTTCAGTATTGCTGTTCAGGTTCATGAGCATTATTACGAACAGGAACAGTACCATAATCGCCCCGGCATAAACAATCAGGTTTACGATTGCCAGGAACTGTGCATTTAGCAGAAGATAATGACCGGAGATGGCAAAGAAAACGACAATAAGCCATAACACACTAAAAACCGGGTTTTTACTTATAAGCACCATCATTGCGCCCAGCAGGGCAAGTGCCGATAAGAACCAAAACAAAATCACAGTTGTACTCATTGAAAGCAGTTGGTTGGCAGTATTTATTTCGTCGTCGGAGCGTCGGCTCCTTTCGCTTTGGCGTATGCCTCGGGCTCGGTAATCGGGTTGGGTATCAATAAGTCCTCTTTACCATAAATAAAACCCTTACGTCCATAGTTTGGCGGTGCAAACGTTTCACTCAGGTATACCGCATCTTTTGGACATGCCTCTTCACACAATCCGCAGAATATACACCTCAGCATATTTACCTCGTATTTGGCTGCATACTTCTCTTCGCGGTATAGGTTCTCCTCTCCCTTCTGCCGTTCAGCTGCTTCCATCGTAATGGCTTCTGCCGGACAAGCAACAGCACAAAGGCCGCAAGCAGTACAACGTTCCCTACCTTCTTCGTCACGGTTCAACACGTGCAATCCCCGGAATACTTGTGAAAAGGCACGCTTCTGCTCGGGATACCTAATAGTAGGTGTCTTTTTAAAGATGTGACTGAACGTGATCATCATTCCTTTAAGGATACCCGGTAAATACAATTTCTCAAGCCACGTCATAGGCTTGCGAACTACCGGTTCTGATCTGTTGGTTAATGATTGCATGTTATAATATATGCCGGCAAAAAATGGTATTTGCCAGGCGCTAAAGGTTGCAAAAATATTTTTCTAGAGTTAACCCACCAATTTTAATAATTGAAAAAGCAAAGACACGAAACAGGAGCAAGTGCCCGTACCAACCAGGTTCCTTTTTTTTGAACCCGGCAGTAGCTCTTTTCCCGGCAGCCGTTGCGTCGCACTCTTGTACTGGTGATGCGCTATTCGCCCAAACCATGTATAGACATAACGCAAGTGCTAAGTTGCCGCTCCTATTCTTCCTGCTTATTCTTTTATTAGATTAATGTTCAGTTATCCCTGGCGCCAAAGGATAACTGCACCGGTTACAAACATATTGATGAGCGCAAGTGGTATTAAAACTTTCCAGCCAAGGTGCATCAGCTGGTCGTACCGGAAGCGCGGGATCGTCCACCGAACCCACATAAAAATGAATATAAAGATGACTACTTTAACCATTAAGGCTACAGCGCCCAACAGTGCAGCCATGTTCAACGATAAGTTCGCCTCGTTCACAAAGGGCATATCGTAGCCACCGAAGAACAAGGTAGCCATTATAACGCTGCTGATGAACATATTAATGTATTCCGCAAACAGGTAGAAACCCAGCTTCATAGAAGAATACTCCTGGTGATAGCCAAAGTTCAGTTCGTTTTCAGCTTCCGGTAAGTCAAAAGGAGTTCTGTTACACTCGGCGAAAGAACAAATCAGGAAAATCAAAAAACCAACCGGCTGGTAAACTACGTTCCACCATCCGCCATTGACTTGCTGTTCCACAATGGTTTTCATGCTAAGCGAACCCGTCCACATCAACAGCGCGATTAATGAAATACCCATTGCAAGCTCGTAGCTGATGATCTGGGATGCTCCACGCATAGCCGCCATTAGCGAAAACTTATTGTTGCTTGCCCATCCGCCGATCATAATACCATAAATTCCCATACTCACCACCCCAAATACGTACAGTATGCCAATGTTTACATCAGCAATCTGTAAGTCGATATACCGGTCGGCACCAAACAGGGTAAAGTGTATCTGGTCTCCCCAGGGAATAACTGCACTGGTCATCATGGCCGTCAACATGGCGAGGCATGGACCTAGGATAAACAATAACTTACTCGACGAATTGGGAATGATTTCTTCTTTAAAAAACAGCTTTCCGCCATCCGCTAAAGGCTGAAGAATACCAAAGGGCCCGGCGCGATCTGGTCCAACCCTGTCCTGGAGTATGGCCGCAACCTTTCTTTCTGCATAAGTGCTGTACATAGCAATTATCAACGAAACGCTGATAATGCCTCCAATCAGCACCAGTTTTTCTATCAGTAATCCCCAGTCAATAGCAAGTAAAATCATGTTTTATTTTCGTTTCTTTTGGCTGGCAACTTTCGGTAAAGCTGCATTTAAAAATTCTACGACCGATGATCTTCGGCAATCTGCTTATAGCTGAATAAGGTTATAGCGTACAAGTGAGTGACACAACCGGAGCTGAAATACTTTCCGGAGATCGTCAACAAAAAAAGACATATGTACAGTTAATCCGCTTCAATTCCAATGAACATCCAACCTGCCATTAACAATGCCCGGCACATAATGCTTAACGCATAACCGCACCTGTTGCCTACTCAGCCTGTTGGTTCGATCCGTTGTTGAATACCGCACCCGTTGCCGGACCCTCAATCCTGCTCAGTTCAATATGTGGTTCATTAATCTCGCTCACCTTATGTATGTCCATCAGCAACCTGGGTTTTCTACCGTCATGAACTGCCGAAAAGATTTCATTGGGTTTTTTTACTCCTACATAATGGCCCGCAGAAATCACGGATTGCCTGCTAATCTTGCGTGGTCCTTCAATAATCCAGTCGCTGGTTTTCTTTTTCTCGAAACGGCACGTGTTACAGATCCAACCGGGCTTGCCATCATAGCTTTCCACTTCACCCCATTTGTCTTTCCGGGAAGTGACCCTGTACACTTCTTCCCCACGGTTCCAAAGGGTTACCTTTCCACAACATTTATCACAATCGCGGTGGGCATCGAGTGGTTTTAGGAACCACACCCTGTTTTTAAACCGGAACGTACGGTCTGTTAATGCACCAACGGGGCAAACGTCAATCATGTTGCCGCTAAAGTCGTTATCAATTGCTTTTGAGATATAGGTTGAGATTTCGGCGTGTTCTCCGCGATCCAGTATACCATGTACACGTTTATCGGTCAGCTGGTCGGCAACATAAGTACAACGGTAGCACAAAATGCAACGCGTCATATGGAGCTGGATATAGGGTCCGATGTCTTCACGTTCAAAAAGCCGGCGTTGAAATTCGTACCGTGTTCCGATATCCCCGTGGCCATAACTCAAATCCTGCAGGCTGCATTCACCGGCCTGGTCGCATATGGGGCAATCAAGCGGATGGTTCAGCAATAGAAATTCAACAATGTGCTTCCTGGCATCAATCACCTTTTCACTGGTGATATTTTTTACAATCATCCCGTCCATCACATTCGTGCGGCAGCTTGCCACGAGTTTAGGCATCGGCCTGGGATCAGCCGTAGAACCTGCTGCAACTTCCACCAGGCAGGTACGACATTTACCGCCGCTACCTTCAAGCTTGCTGTAGTAACACATCGCCGGCGGTGCAACATCCCCGCCAATCGAACGTGCCGCATTTAATATCGACGTCCCCGGCGCCACCTCAACCGTAATGTTGTCGATGGTGACTTTAAAAAACTGGGGAGGGTCCTTTTTAGTTTCTTCCATTTATAATGAAAAATGTAAAATGTAAAATGTAAAATATTAGTTTTTTGCCCTGATCAGGATACTTGCAATGATCTTTGAAATTTCGTTTGCCTCACTTATCAACTCCATCACCTTCTTTTCATTTACATCTAACGTATCTTTTATCAGGCATAACCAATATTTTGTTTCGTTTGCTGACTTCAAACTAATATGCATAAAGTTAACGAAGTCCTTATGGCTACTTTCGGCACCCCCTTCAACCATATTGGCTCCAATCGAAGTTGAACTCCTGAGCAATTGATCGAACATGGAGTGGTATAATGGTTCGTATCTACAACTTCTTATAAAATGAATAATTTCTTTTGAAAAGTGAAAACACCGATGGCGGATATTGTAAGGCTTTTCACCTTCCTGAACCGTCTCAATTTTTTCATTTTGCATTTTTCATTTTACATTTTCTACGCTGTTTCCAGCGGCTCCGCATACCTTCCTATACCATAGTTGCTTTTAAGGCAATCCTCGGGGTTCAAGACATGCCATTCGAATTCATCCCGGAAGTGACGTATTGCGGCAGCTACGGGCCAGGCGGCGGCATCACCCAACGGGCAAATGGTATTGCCTTCGATGTTCCGTTGAATATCCCACAACAAATCGATGTCACTCATTTTGCCCTTTCCATATTCGATATTGTGCAGGATGCGCTTCATCCAGCCGGTGCCTTCACGACACGGTGAGCACTGTCCACAGCTTTCATGATGATAGAACCTCGCCAGTGACAGGGTATGACGAACAATACACTGATCCTCGTCCAGCACTTCAAAACCACCCGAACCCATCATCGAACCGGTTGCGAAACCACCATCAGATAAACTTTCATAATTCATCATCCGGGGTTCACCTTTAGCTGTTTTCAGCAGTAAGTTGGCCGGGAGAATGGGTACAGACGAGCCACCCGGTATACATGCTTTAAGCTGCTTACCATTGGCAATGCCGCCACAATACTCATCGCTATAAATGAACTCTTCGACACTTATGGTCATGTCGATTTCGTACACACCAGGCTTATTGATGTTTCCGCAGGCACTAATGAGCTTTGTTCCGGTAGACTTTCCTACACCAATCCTGGCGTATTCGGTACCACCCATATTCATGATCGGCACTACCGCGGCCAGTGTTTCAACGTTATTCACCACGGTTGGAGAGTCCCATAAACCCTTAACCGCCGGAAAGGGCGGTTTGATTCGTGGATTACCCCTCTTGCCTTCAAGACTTTCGATCAATGCTGTTTCCTCACCGCAGATATAGGCGCCGGCACCACGTTGAACATAGATCTGGCAATCGAAGCCAGTTCCCAGGATGTTCTTACCCAGGAAGCCATTTTGGTTGGCTTCTGCAATTGCCTGTTCAAGTATATCAACGATCCAGGCGTATTCACCACGAATGTATATGTAAGCACGATTACTGCCCAGTGCATAAGAGGCGATGATCATGCCTTCAATCAGCAAGTGAGGAATGAACTCCATAAGATAGCGATCCTTAAAAGTTCCCGGTTCACTTTCATCAGCATTACACACCAGGTAACGGGGAACACCTTCCGGCTTAGCAAGAAAACTCCATTTCAACCCTGTTGGAAAGCCCGCTCCACCCCGTCCACGCAAGCCACTCTTTTTTACCTCTTCCACAATATCGCCCGCAGCCAACTTCAGCGCTTTTTCGGCTGCTGAGTAGCCACCATTTTTCCGGTACGCGTCGTAAAAACGGATACCTTCAATATGATCGTTTGCCAATAATAATTTTATACCCATGTTGTATATTCAATCAATATGCGAAGTTCAACAGAAAGCCGCAATGCCCGGCTATCGAACCCGTTAAAATGCACGTAATTTAAAGCGGCTCCTGCGTGATTTTCGTTTTTGAGCTATCGATGGGCCTTCTTTAACCGAGGTTGGATCAGCTTGATGCTAACCTTTTCCTGTAATTAGTACACCCGTGTTGTATTAATGGGTGGGATTGGGCTTCAACTGGTGATTCAACATCCAGTGAACACCAAACTTGTCCTTTAACATTCCAAACCTTGCTCCCCAAAATGTGTTTTCCAGCGGCATCATTATGGCTCCACCTTCAGCTAATTTGCTAAAAAGCGCGTCGATTTTATCCTGGTCATCAACATCCAGCGAAAGATGAACATTTCCTTCGGTCGACACTGGTTGGCCTTTGAATACATCGGAAATCATGATCAGGTTGTTATCAAAACTCAACCTTGCATGCATAATCTTGTCTTTATAATCCTCATCTGCTGGTACAGGACTGTCGCCATACTGTTGAACATCGAGTACCTCGCCGCCAAGTGCCCCGGCATAAAAGTCGAGTGCTTCCCGCGCGTTGCCTGCAAAGTGTATGTAAGGTGTAAGTTGCATATGAATGTATTTTGAACGAATGTTTTGATCTAAGAAGGTGTAAGGCTAGTGCAATGGCTATTGCAGGACTACTTTGGGCTTACTCTCACTGCCTGCCGGGCTACCAGCTTCCATTTGTTTTTTTCTTTTGCCCAAACCTGCAACAAGCTAATATTCAGGGGTGCTTCGTTGCCGTTTTCAACTGAAGTAGCACGAAATATATAACGGACGATTGCGGTTTTGTCAACGAAAAAGAGCCCCAGGCGCTCAGTTGACTTATTGTTGTAAACGGCCTTGCTTTTGGAAGCATTTTGGATCATCGTTTGCTGATCCTCAATATTGCCTGCACTATGTCCATAAGTGAGTTTAGTGCTTACAAGTTCGCGGATCGTAGCTTCGTCCTTGGTACCGAAAACAGCATCATTCAAGGCTTCAACGCGGGCCCAAACCGCTTTCTCATCAGCCGACTGTGCAAGCGTAACATTAACTACGGCAAACAGGAGTATCGATAAAAAACATGCTTTCATAATTGCAATTAATTGTTTATGGCTGAAAAGTTTCGACATTCTTCGATGATTGCATCAACCCGTTCGGGCGTCAAATGCTCTTTGTAATGTTTGCCCAGCTGCATCATTGGAGCATACCCGCAAGCTCCCAGACACTCCACGGTCTTTAAAGTAAATAACCCGTCCTGGGTTGTACCGCCAACATCAATGCCCAGCTTATTCTTGATATAGTCAATTATGCCATCACTCCCCCTCACCATGCAAGGTCCGGTCTGGCATACTTCGAACACGAATTTGCCAACCGGCTTAAGATTATACATGCTGTAAAAGCTGGCTACTTCATACACTTCTATGGGTGTAATTCCAAGCAACTCTGCCACATAATCCATCACAGGAACATCCAGCCAACCACCAAATTCCTCCTGAGCAATATGCAACACCGGAATTAAGGCACTTTTTTGGCGCCCTTCAGGATAACGTTGTATGATTTCCTGCACCTTGTCGAGTTGCAGTTGTGAGAATTGCAATGCCATTAATATGATTTCTAATATTCAAAAAGGTACGATGTACTGTACAATACTTCATGTTCAACCGGATTGAAATAAGTTCAAATGCGACAACAGAAGACGTCTAAGTTGTCACGGTCCATCCGGGTGTTAAGGCTACAAAAATGAACAGCTGAATTAGCCATCCATTTCACCTGCTATCAGGTTGAGCGAACTTAAGGTGATGATTGCATCACTTAACATACTTCCTTTTACCAGTTCGGTATATGCCTGGTAGTATATAAAACATGGCCTGCGGAACCGGCAACGGAATGGAGCACGCCCGCCATCGCTTATCAGGTAAAACCCAAGTTCACCGTTTCCGCCTTCAACTGCGTTGTATACTTCACCTGCCGGCATGTCAATTTCACCCATGATGATTTTGAAATGCCAGATTAGGGCTTCCATTTTGGTGTAAACGTCTTTTTTTTCAGGCAGGTAATATTCCGGAACATCAGCATGGAAAACGTCAGCTTCAGCTCCCTTGAACTCCTGTACTTTTTGATAAGCCTGCTGAATAATGTTCAGGCTCTGCCACATCTCTTCGTTTCTAACAAGAAACTTGTCATAACAGTCACCGGACTTACCAACCGGGATAGTAAAGTTCATGTCCTCGTAACTGCTATAGGGCGAATGAACGCGTACATCGTAATCCACTCCTGCAGAACGCAGGTTAGGACCCGTAAAGCCGTAGTTCAGTGCTCTTTCAGCGCTAATTCCACCAACCCCCTGGGTTCGATCCATAAAAATCCGGTTACGGCTAAACAGGTTCTCAAACTCCTTCAAAACCTTTGGATACTCTTTCAGGAATTTCTCCAACTTGCGGAATGCAACATCATTGAAGTTTCTCTCAAAGCCCCCAATCCTGCCTATGTTGGTCGTCAACCTTGAGCCACAAACCTCTTCGTATATTTCATAAATCAACTCGCGGTATTGCATCACATACAAGAAGCCGGTAAAAGCACCGGTATCAACCCCCACAACTGAGTTGCAGATGAGGTGGTCGGAGATGCGTGCAAGCTCCATGATAATGATACGGAGATAATCAACCCGCTTAGGTGTTTTTATACCCAATAGCTTTTCGCAGGTGAGGTGCCAGCCCATATTGTTGATTGGGCTGCTGCAATAATTTAAGCGGTCGGTGAGTGGGGTGATCTGGTAGAGTGGCCGGCGTTCGGCTATTTTCTCAAATGCCCGATGTATATATCCGACGGTTTGCTCCGCGTCCACAATGCGTTCACCATCGAGCTCAAGTATATTTTGAAAAACCCCGTGTGTCGCCGGGTGTGTAGGTCCCAGGTTTAGGGTCGTTGTCTGCTTTTCAATGCTCCCATCAGGAAGCCGCACGTGATTTTTTTGATGTTCTACAAGAGACATTTAAAAAATTTTATTTAATCGCCGTTTCGGCGCCGTATTAATCCAATGGTCCTGGTCAGCATCACAAACCGTTTATAAAGCTAAACCGGGTAATTATGATCATGTCCTTTCTCACTTTCAGGTATAGTTGAGTCAGAGCGATCATCCCTGGTGTTCCCGAAATCTAACCTTGATCCACGACCAAACATTTCGTCATCTTTATCGATCCTTGTTTGGTCTTCCAACGGAAATTCTTTTCGCATAGGAAAGTAATCCATCTCCTCAACGTTCAAGATTCTCCTTAAGTTCGGATGGCCAACAAAATTCACCCCATAGTAGTCGTAGGTTTCACGCTCGAGCCAGTTAGCAGCCTCATAAATGTTGGTAAGCGTAAATACATCGGGCTCTTCGATATTGGTATATACTTTGAACCGAACCCGGATGTTATCTGCGAGATTGTGCAGGTGATAAACAATGGCCAGCTCTTCTCCTACCCTTTCCGGGTAGTGAACAGCACAGAGGTCGGTAAGGAACTGAAAGCGTAATTCAGGATCATCGTATAAAAACTGAATGACCTTCAGGTTTAATTCTTTTGGCGCAGCAAAGGTTAAAAAGCCATAGGGTTCTTCAAAATTTGATACCTGCTCCGGAAACTTTTCCAGCAGGCGCTGCATAATATACTCGTTAGTTAACGCCATTTATCGCCTTTGATTAAACTTATTTTAGCTTCTCGCACCACTACCTACACAAACCAACATTTTGGTTTGTTATTGTATACCGTATGCCCCTAATAGTTCTTTATACTTCTCACCGTTACGCCTTCTGAGGCTTTCGTTACCAACCAATTCCTGGATCTGCATAAATCCTTCTAAGATCGCTTCAGGCCTGGGCGGACAACCCGGAACATATACATCAACGGGTACAACCTGGTCGATACCCTGTAAAACACTATAAGTATCGAATATTCCCCCGGAACAGGCACAAGCACCGACAGCCATCACCCAACGTGGTTCTGCCATTTGAAGATATACCTGCCGCACAATTGGGCCCATTTTCTTCGCAATTGTTCCCATAACCATCAATAGGTCACACTGGCGAGGCGAAAATCCAAGTCGCTCTGCACCAAAACGCGATAGATCGTAATGAGAGCCCATGGTAGCCATGAATTCGATTCCACAGCAACTTGTTGCAAAAGGCAAGGGCCACATTGAGTTCTTACGTGCAAGACCAATTACTTTATCGAACGATGTTGCCATAAACCCTTCCCCCATGTAACCTTCCGGAGCTTCAAGCTCCTTCACCTTTGTATTAAACCTAACTGGACGTTCCATAATTCCTCCGATTTTGTATATGCAAAATAAGCTCAAAAACCCGTGCCAGCTTGATAGCAAACTCTTAAATTAAACACGACCATGGAGAAACATTATTCTGAACACAGCCGCACCCTATACCTACAACAACCGGTCGTGCAACTTTGTTAGTTAACACCTGAACGAAAGGGGTAATTTTTTAAAACCGAAATGATTATCCTTCGTTGAAGCTACCCCTTTGCACCAGCAAGTCTGAACGATGCAACCTCAAAACAAACTAGTCTTCCCAGGTTAGTGCTCCTCTCTTGATAATGTAGTAGAAGCCTGCCAGGAAAAATCCTACAAACATCGCGACTGCTCCGAATCCAGACCATCCCAATTCCCTGAAATTGACCGCGTAAGGATAGAAGAAAATAACCTCCACATCAAAGAGCACAAATAAAATGGCCACCAGAAAGTACTTCACAGCCATCGGCTGCCTTGCATTTCCGACTGCCTCGATACCACTCTCAAAGTTTTCTAATTTATCGCTGGTGTTCCTTTTGGGGCCAAGCAGGTGGGTAAGTCCCATCATCAAGGCAACAAAACCGATGGCACAGAACAGTTGGAGGCCAATCGGAAAATAGTTTGCGGCTGAATTAACCTCATCAACACCGGCGGCAGCTTGGAGTAAAAACATGGGCAAAATTTACCCGGCAAAAATAAGGCGGTCATGCATACAAACCATATAATAAAAAAGCTCCCCTGCAAATGAATGCAGGGGAGCTTTATATTGTAATCATGGAGAATTACTCCTTTCAATAGCCTACTTCTTCTTAGCAGGCGCTTTAGCACCTGGCTTAGCGGTTGGCTTAGCGGCTGCTGCTTTAGCTGGCTTCGGGTTTATTGCATTTTGTAGAACAGGAATTGCTTTTAAAGCAAACTCATCATTAGGATCTACTGTTTGCACTTTCTTAAGGATCTCTATCGCTTTTGGATAATCCTTCATCTTGTCTGAAGCTAAAGAAGCCATATAATAATATTGCGACTTGATCTTAGACATGTTCTTGGCAGTATCCTTAGCCAGGAAGTCGATGTATTGTTCAACTGCAGGGAAGGCAGTTCCAGTTGAGTCCACGTCAGCAAGTTTAGCAGCCCGTACCTTAAGGGAGTAGCCAAACTCCTGTTCAGGCTTCCTTTGAATGTAGATGTTTGCAAGACTATCAGCCATTTTATACTGTGCTGCACTGATTGCGGCGTCGGCTGTATTGTAAAGGTCAAAATCAGAAGGTGCAGGGTTCAGGTTGTAGCTCTGAATTAGGTACTGAAGCCTCATATCATGCTGACCCAGGTTCCTGTACAAGAATGCAATAGTATCGAGGTATTGGATGCGATTAGCTCTAACCGTATCAAGTTCGATTGCTCTTGTAAGGTATTTGATCGCGTCCTGCTCACTACCTTTTACTTTTTTAGAAGCGGTTGCTGCAAAAAGGTAGTCAGTAGACTGAATTTTTTCAGCAGCAGCAGTGCTCATAAACGCGTCAATGTTAGATTTTGCCTGAAGGCTGTCGCCAAGCCTGTCGTAGTTATAAGCATACAAAACTTTCAAACGCGGAAAATCTTTACACGCACCAGTTTCCATAGCCTTGGCTGCATTTAAAGACTCCTGGTATTTACCAGCACGGAAAAGGTATTCAGCAGAAAAGTAATCAACTGTGCAGTCCTTATCGGTGTTAGCAACATATTTGTCAAGGTATTCTCTCGCTTTATTTACATCACGATTAGCATAATAGTTATAAAGCTCAAGATATGCAGGTGCAAAAGCAGCATCGGATGTAGTTGCTCCTGTAAAGTATTCTTCAAACTTTGGAACATTACCCTGGCTTAAGAAAATCCTTCCCAAACGATATTTTGCACGAGCATTGTTTGGATCAATCCTCAAAGCGTTGTTGAATGCTTCATACGCATCACCGCCACGGTCGTTACCAAGTTTCAGGTAATTGATACCCATGTTGATGAAAATATCCGGATCTTTTGGATTACGTTCTGCAGCTATCTTTAACTTTTCGATACCATAAGCAGGGTCGCCCACAGTAGATGGACCATCCGCGTTTGCGCGGCCGATCGCATTAAGGATATCCGGATTATCGCCTTTTTTGGTTTTAGTGGCAGTAATCGCCTGTTCAAACCTTTGTTTAGCCTGGTCTTTTTTGCCTTGCAACAATTCTACATGGCCCATTCCAATCCAGATTAGCGGTTCGTTTACACCATCCTGGAGCGCCTTCTGGTACAGTGCTGCAGCTCCTGCAACATCATCCTGCCGGAGATGTGTTTGCCCAAGCCAGTAGATTGCCTCAGCATTCTTTGCATTCGAGGAGATTAATTTATTAAAAGTATTTTTAGCGCTGGTAAAGCGATCATAATACAAAAACTTTCTCCCCTCATCAATATTCTGTGCTTGCAACAACTTTCCGGCAAACAAAACGGCTAAAATTAAAAACGTGATTTTCTTCATGTGTTTGTGTTTATGTTGTTTGATTATTCACTTTTCTCTACGCAGGTATTCGGGTCTTACGACGCTTAAACTGCATCTTACCTGGCACCAGGTATGACCTCCTGAAAATTAACTGGCCCCTTTCTATTGTCATGAAGTTGATGAAGCCTGTACCCAAACCCGACCAGTTTTCCTTTAAAATATAATGCAATCCACGTACCAGAGGATACTGGCCCTGCATAATGGTTTCCTGTGACGGTCTTGCATAAAGCCCTTCCTCGCAGTCCTGACATTCAATAAGCGCCATTCTTACTTTTGATATAATCGCAGCTTTCTGCGGATCGTCAGTTTCACTTAACCAGCTCACGCCAACAAAGCCAACCGAACCAGCATTATTGGCAACATACTTTACCACGTCTTCGCTATTGTAAGCAGCAGTAACATTTTTCCCAAGCGGCGTTCCACGGAGCACTGAATCAATCAAATATCTTACCGTACTGGTTGCATTTTTGCCATCCACCACCACATTTGCATTTCTTTTACCCGAAAGCATGTCTTTCAGATCTGCCAGCGTGAACGATGAGTCGGTATTCGATCGATTTACAATCACTGCAATAGCATCATACGCCAGCAAATCGTACAATGGCTTAAATTCAAGTTTTGATCTGTAATAACCCAGTTCCTCGTCGTTCAATCCACGGGATATGATTACAAGCCTGGTGCTATCGCTCTGGAGATCCCTTAAACAATCCGCTTCAGACTTATAATTGGCTTTGATGTTTGCTTTAGGGTATGAGGAAAGAAAAACTTTTAGCTGCTCACTTATCACTGGTTGAAAGCTTTCGTCGACGCTGATATTAATGGTACCACTGACAGCAGTCTCCTGTTTTTCAACCGGTTTTGTCGAATTGTTGCACCCTGCTACAATTACAACCAGGAATAATATGGATAAGATCTTCATCACTCAAAAGTAGTCTTTCTTTATGCCGCGGTATATTCTCCATCCGCCATATAACAAACAGATCCCGCCGAAGATATAACGGAATATCATATCAAAGCCAATCCAATCAAAACCAATCTTTTCGGCAAAAAACATCAGGAAAGCGACTGCTAAATAAAGAACTCCCATTCCGAAGTCGATAATGGCACGCATATTAGCGTAACGCTTGTTTCTCTTCTCTCTATATTCATTTTCCATTTCAGCAAGTATAGGGGTCGGCAAGATAGATAAAATTGAAAATGTTTACGGATTGTAATACCGGGAATTGTTGATGAAAAAACAGTGCTTAACATTTAGGACGGCTTAACGCAAAACGTCGTTGCAAGCCCATTTTGATTTTAGATGCCGGGATTATTTCAATTCCACAATAGTTTGTTTGAGGTAAATGTTAAATTGGAATATGCAGGATGGAGGTATGACAAACCAATCCGGCAATTGCATCCATCTTAAGGAGCACGCCCCAATGTCGAATGACCCTAATGAACACAGGACTGAAATTGCAGTTAATTCGTTTGCCTTCCCTTGAAGTGCTTTTCTACGAAATGGGGTAAGATTACGCTGTTGATGTTTCAATACTATCTTTGCCATTATGAAAATTTTAATGGTTTGCCTCGGTAATATTTGCAGAAGTCCCCTTGCACAGGGAATTATGTGGAACAAAATTGCAGAAGCAAACCTCGACTGGGAAGTAGATAGTGCCGGAACGAATCATTATCAAACGGGAGAGCCGCCGCATCATTTGTCTCAAAAGGTTGCACTGCAAAACGGGATAGACATTTGTGACCAGTGCTGCCGTCAGTTTGTTCGGGAAGACATGCTTCGCTTTGATAAGATCTATGTAATGGATCGCGAAAACTACCAGCAAGTGAAAAAGATCAGTGGCAATCTTTGGGATGAATCAAAGGTGAGCCTATTGCTGAACGAAGTAGAGCCAGGCAAAAACAAGAGTGTACCCGACCCATGGTATGGCCAGGAACGCGACTATCATGATGTTTACAAGATGATTGACGAGGCCTGCAGTCGTATTGTTGAAAGATACGCTGAATAGTACCTCTAACAGCCATATGCCTACTTGCAGCGGCAAATTTTTACCAACTACTTAAAGGATTTTAATGGCAAAACCGGGACTACCCCAGGGAACAAGAGATTTTGCGTCGGAGACGGTTCGAAAGCGTGCTTACATTTTCAATAGTATCCGGAATGTTTTCGAGACCTACGGCTTCCAGCCACTCGAAACCCCTGCTATGGAAAATCTCGAAACCCTGATGGGTAAATACGGCGAGGAAGGAGATAAACTTATCTTCAAGATACTTAACAATGGACTTGATAACCCCGCCAAACATGAGGCTGCCCGTAACGATCTTGAGAAAGTGCTTGAGGGCAAATCGGTTAAATCATTTACTGAGCGGGCCCTTCGGTACGACCTGACTATTCCATTTGCAAGGTATATTGCCACCAACTTCGGTCAACTTACTATGCCTTTCAAAAGGTATCAAATACAACCGGTCTGGCGGGCGGACAGACCGCAGAAAGGTAGATATCGTGAGTTTTACCAATGCGACGCGGATGTAGTTGGCAGCAAAAGCCTGCTTATCGAAGCCGAACTCGCCAACATTTACCATTCCGTATTTAAGCAGCTTCGGGTACCCGTTGAAATAAAGATAAACAGCAGGAAAATTTTGGGTGCACTTGCAGTAGTTTGCGGAGGGCCAGACAAAATGATGGACATTACCATTGCAATTGACAAACTCGACAAAATTGGTTTGGACAAGGTGAAGGAGGAGCTGGCAGACAGGGGGCTCAACCCGGAACAGGTTACGATTATCGAGCGTTATTTATTGATTTCAGGTTCTAACACAGAACGGCTTGCTGAACTAAAGGCCCTCATTGGCGAAAACGACCTTGGGATACACGGCATTCGCGAGTTGGAATTCCTGCTGCAGTTTTTGCCCGCGACCGTTACAGACACCTTGGTAACCGACTTTACACTTGCACGTGGATTGAATTATTATACCGGGGTAATCTTTGAAGTAAAAGCAATCGATGTTCAAATTGGGAGCATCGGGGGTGGTGGCCGTTACGATGACCTTACCGGCTTATTTGGTGTGCCGAATGTGCCAGGTGTAGGTATAAGTTTTGGGGTAGACCGCATTTACGATGTACTTGATGAACTAAAACTGTTTCCTGAAAATGTGGCAACGGGAACAAAAGTGCTTTTCTTTAATATGGGCGAAGAGGAAGCAAAAGCAGCATTCAGCCTGATGCAAACGTTGAGGGAGAAAGGCATTGCTGCTGAGATATATCCCGACCAGGTTAAGTTTGATAAACAGTTTAAATATGCCGACAAAAAAGACATTCCTTACGCGGTGATCATAGGCAGCGAGGAGCTTGCGAATGAAACCTGTGTTGTAAAGTCGTTGAAACAAGGCAGCCAGCAAATATTAGCACACGCAGGGTTGGTGGACTTTGACTGGAGCTGATGGTAAACCCGTCTTATTATCACCAACATAACTAAGATGAATAGTGTGTTGCCGATGAAAGTAGTGCGACGCCGCGTCCGAATGGCTTCAGCCGGGCGGGCAACGATGACGCCCAAAGCGTTTCTGCCAGGTCCATAAAAAACATAGGGAAACCCGTTTTTTCTAGGTGTCGAGGTTTTCAAATATAACCGCCGCGCCCTGCCCTACCCCGATGCACATTGTTGCAAGCCCATACTTTGCCCTGCGTCTTTGCATTTCGTACAGTAAAGTTGTAGAAATACGAACTCCGCTGCACCCGAGGGGGTGCCCCAGCGCAATTGCGCCCCCATTGACGTTTGCGATTGCTGGATCGATACCAAGTTCTTTTAAGCAGGCAATTGACTGCGATGCAAATGCTTCATTTAGTTCTACGAGCTCAATATCGTTGATGGATAAGCCGGCGCGTGCTAACACTTTACGGGTGGCCGGCACCGGACCAATACCCATGGTAGCAGGGTCAACCCCGGCAACTGCCATACCCACAATGCGCGCGCGGGGTTTTAAACCATATCTTTTTACGGCGTCGGCCGAGGCAAGCAACATTGCTGCTGCGCCGTCGTTGATGCCGGAAGAATTACCGGCAGTTACGGTTCCATCTTTTACAAAGGCGGGCTGCAGAGCAGCAAGTTTCGCCAGGGTTGACATTCGCGGATGTTCGTCAGTCTGTACCAGTTTCTCCTGATCTGAACCCATAGCGACGGGAAGGATCTCATGATGCCACTTTCCGGCTTCCAGGGCAGCAAAATATTTCTCCTGGGAGCGCAATGCAAAATGGTCCTGTTCTTCCCGACCCACCTTCCACTGGGTGGCGATGTTTTCTGCCGTTTCGCCCATCGAGTAAGGATGAAATTTAGCGGCGAGATCCTTATTGAGGAAACGCCAACCGAGTGTAGTATCAAACATTTCGGTCTTTCTCGAAAAAGCACCATCGCTTTTAGCCATGACGAACGGTGCCCGGGTCATACTTTCAACCCCGCTGGCAATGTACAGGTCGCCATCGCCGCACGCGATTGCACGGGAAGCATCCATAATCGCCTGTAAGCCGGAGGCGCATAACCTGTTAACGGTGGTGCCGGCGACGGAGACGGGCAACCCCGCGAGTAATGCAGCCATACGGGCAACGTTCCGGTTGTCCTCCCCCGCCTGGTTGGCAGCTCCGGCAATTACGTCCTCAATGTCGTTTACGTCGACACCGGGGTTGCGTTGTACCAGGCTGCTAATGACTTTCGCAAGCAGATCGTCGGGCCGGAAAGCACTTAGGGCACCCCCATATTTGCCAATTGGCGTCCGGATAGCATCGATAATGTAGGCAGTGTGCATAATTGGCTTAGCTGTGCTGATGTTTCAATTGTATAGAATCGCAAAAACCACCCGGGTCGAAATTAAACATTAAGCACGAACCCCCTATGTGGACCGGGCTGAAATGAATATTGTTCGTGACGACTATCCGCAGGTGAACGGCTTTTAAAACATTTTGCAACCAATGTGCAAGTTCGAACCTCGTCGCAGACAGATTAGTGCAGCAGGCCTTCTTTGTACCAATTTTAACACTCTAACCTTGAAAAACAAACTTTGTGTACAATTGGCCCGACCGGGGAAACTTTAAATCGGCTTTAGGGGTTCGCGCTACGTTCCCTGCAGATTACACACTACTTTTGCATTTATGAAATCAGCAAAGAACATTCGTCATTTAACCCTTGATGAGTTGACTCAATACTTTGAGCAAATGGGTGAAAAAAAGTTTAGGGCTAAACAGGTGTTCGAATGGCTCTGGCTAAGACATGCGCATTCATTTGAAGCAATGACCAACCTGAGTAAAGAACTCAGGATTAAACTTGCAGAACACTTTACTTTACCGGCACTACAGATTGAGACGACACAATACAGCGAGGATGGCACGGTTAAAAGCCGGTTCAAAACGGTCGAGGGTTTTGCGGTAGAAGGTGTGCTTATTCCCAATGATGAACGCCAGACAGCATGTGTGTCGTCGCAGATCGGCTGTAGCCTGAATTGTAAGTTCTGCGCAACGGGCTATATCGAGCGCAAACGAAACCTTGATTTTGACGAGATTTACGATGAGGTAGTACTGATCAATCAACAAGCCCAGCGGGTTTATAGCAAGAAGTTAACAAACATAGTTTTTATGGGTATGGGTGAGCCCTTGCTGAACTATAAAAATGTGCTCAGGGCTGTAGAGAGGATTAGTTCACCGGATGGACTGGGCATGAGTCCGAGAAGAATAACGGTTTCAACTGCCGGAGTGGCTAAAATGATACGGCAACTTGGCGATGACCAGGTACGTTTTAACCTTGCGTTGAGCCTGCATGCTGCAAATGATCTGAAGCGAAATGAGATCATGCCGATTAATGAGAGCAATAACATAAAAGAGCTTATTGCCGCGCTTAACTACTTCTACGAGAAAACGAAAAACGAAATTACCTTCGAATACATCCTCTTCAAGGACTTCAACGACAGTGTTAAAGATGCAGAGGAGCTGATCAAGATTTACCGGCAGGTACCCGCCGACCTCGTAAACATTATTGAGTACAACCCGATCGACGCGGCGAAATTTGAAAAGCCCACCCAGGAAGCAACAGAACGCTTCATGAATCATCTTTCGAAAAACCGGGTGAATGCGCGACTGAGACGAAGCCGTGGAAAAGATATTGATGCTGCCTGCGGACAACTCGCAAATAAAAACTCGATTGGTGTAGATGCTTAAGTAATGATAAGGCACAAACTTATTCCGACCCTCATGTTGCCAGAGACACATGAGGGTTTTTTGTGTCTTAAAAGTATTCCCCCTATTGTTCCAGGATGACCAACCTATTTATTTTCTTTAGAAAAGCCTTATCCTACCCGTTTTCACTTTGTAAATATCTTAACAGGGTCAGCGTTCATCTGCTTTAAACCCCTGATAACTGCCGGCGTCTATCCTGCAAATAAGCAATTATGAAAAAAGTATTTTTAAGCCTGATGGCAATGACAGTAATGGGATTTTCGGCTATGGCCCAAACAGATAAAGGCCTGGCGAAAAAGGAAAAAACTGAATTAAAAGGCCACCGTGGCAAACACCAGGAAATGGCAGGCAAGTTTAAGGAACTAAACCTTACGGCAGCCCAGCAACAGGAGATGAAGAGCTTGAACGAAGATTACAAGAAGAAAATGCTGGAGTTGAAAAATAACGACGCAATTACTGTAAAGGAGCAACGCGAGCGTAGAGAAGCACTGGCAAAAGAACATCGTGCAAATGTTGAGAAGCTACTGACTGCTGAGCAAAAAGCAAAACTTACTGAAGCGAAGCCCCATAAAGGTGGAAAAGCACACAAAGTAAAAGGTGGCCGAAAAGATTTAGCCGGCTCTGAACTTAACCTTTCTGCTGATCAACAGGTGAAAATGAAAACCCTGAATGAAAGCATGAGAACCAGGGCAAGAAGTATTCAACAAGACCAGGCATTGACGAAGGAACAAAAGAAAACCCAACTTCAAACGCTTAGAAGCCAACACAAGCAGGAAGTTTCGGGCATACTTACCAGTGAGCAAAAAGAGAAAATGGAGTCTTTGAAGGATGACAGGAAAGCAAAAGCTTTATAATTTACAAACCGTTAATACTGAGCGGCAGGCCTTGTGTCTGCCGTTTTTAGTTTAACTTCGGCGGTCAATCTATTTACTGTTGGAAAACAGCAAGCAAAATTTCACTCATGCAACGTACCGATAACTTCCAGAAGTTTGTAAAGCAACCCAAAGCGGGAGCTGTTAAAGAAAAACTACGCCAGGAAAAAAGAAAAGAAAAAAAAGAGCGCGCAGCAGCCATTGAGGAGCACTACGCCCGTAAGAGGGAACAGCGTCTTGCCCAACAGGGACAACCGGTAAAACCAAAGTCCGCCGAAAAACCGGCCCAGGATAAAAAAGGCACAAGGCAGGAGAAAGCTAGTGTAACCCCGGTTTCGAAAGAAGCCAAGCCCCTCGAAAGCATGCCTCTAAACAAATATATTGCGCATAGCGGTATTTGCTCGCGGCGGGATGCAATAGAGTTGATCAAGAACCAGAAAGTGACGGTTAATGACAAGTTGATTTCTGAGCCCGGTGTAAAGATCCTCGACCATGACGTTGTTAAAGTCGAAGGAAAGAAGATAACCCCATCGCGTAACAACGTTTATATCCTGCTCAATAAACCAAAAGACTACATTACTACAGCTGAAGACCCTCAGGGCCGGAGAACGGTTCTTGACCTGGTTAAACATGCTACTACTGAACGGGTTTACCCTGTTGGCCGGCTGGACAGGAATACCTCGGGTGTACTGTTGCTTACTAATGACGGAGAACTCGCCCAAAAACTGTCGCATCCCAAGCACGAAGTAAAGAAAGTTTATGAAGTCCGGCTTGATCGTGTGCTCACAAAAGGTGATTTCGACAAACTTGCCGGTGGTATAACGCTTGAAGATGGATTTGTTGCTCCTGATGCAATTGCCTACGCTGATGCAAATGACAAAAGCATTATTGGAATAGAAATTCACAGTGGGCGCAACCGTATTGTTCGACGCATGTTCGAGCACCTGAAGTATGATGTAAAAGGACTTGACCGGGTGATGTATGCCGGGCTAACGAAAAAAAATGTTCAACGCGGCAAGTGGCGTTTTCTGTCGGAAAAAGAATTGCGTATACTGAAGTTCATGAACCAGTCTTTTGTTAAAAGCAAAGACTAAGTAGTAGTTACATCGTTGGGACCTGCTCACATTTATCTTTCCATAAACTGCATTGCCTGATTTTTTCCAGCATGCGTATCTCCCATTAATTATAATCAAAAGCCACCCGGTTGCCATTAATTCAACCGGTGATTACATTGAAATGAAGCCAGAAATTCTTTTTGAAAACGATAGTATTATTGCTGTAAACAAACCCTCGGGACTCCTGTCAATTCCCAATCGAATGGGCCAGGAAGTGTCGTTAAAAACACTTTTGCAGGATAGCCTTGGTAAAGTGTTTACGGTTCATCGCCTGGACAAAGACACCAGTGGAGTAATCGTTTTTGCAAAAACTGAAGAAAGCCATAAGCACCTTTCAAAGATCTTTGAAGGCCGTGATGTAGAGAAATACTATACCGGCGTGGTTAACGGGACGTTGATGAATAAGGAAGGAAGTATAGACGCCTCGATCATGGAGCATCCAGGAAAGCAGACAAAGATGATCATCCACAAAAAAGGCAAACCGTCGTTGACTGACTACAAGGTTATTGAAGAATTTGGCGGTTATTCATTTGTTGATTTTCGCATACACACCGGTCGTACCCACCAGATCAGGGTGCATATGCAGTACCTTGGCAACCCGATTGTGTGCGACGAGCTGTATGGCGACGGGAAGCCCATCCTGCTTTCTTCTATCAAACGCAAATTTAAGCTAAGTAAGAACGAATTTGAAGAAAGACCGATCATGAACAGGCTTGCACTCCACTCACGTCTGCTAAAGTTTAATGATGAACATGGCATCCCTCTTGAGATTGAGGCACCGCTTGCAAAAGATCTTAAAGCTTTGCTGCAACAGCTGAGAAAACACAGCCATAGCGCAAATACATCAGTTTAGTTTGGGCAGGAGGTAAAACAATAAACCCGGGCTGGAAAGCCCGGGCCGTAAAAAAAACAAAAATGAAAAGCTTTACTTGTTTGGTTGGGGAGTATACCGCAGGTAGGGTTTCACTACCTTAACCCCCTTTGGAAAACGCTTCTCAGCGTCTTCTGTGCTGATGGAATTTACAACAATAACATCCTCCCCATCTTTCCAGTCGGCTGGTGTAGCCACACTATGGGTAGCGGTGAGCTGAAGACTATCTATCACCCTCAGCACTTCAAAGAAATTACGGCCGGTGCTTGCCGGATAAGTAATGGTCAGTTTTACTTTTTTATCGGGTCCAATCACGAAAAGTGAACGCACCGTGGTTGTTTCAGAAGCATTTGGGTGAATCATACCATAGAGATTGGCAATGCTTTTATCCTGGTCAGCGATAATCGGGAACTCCACATTTACATTTTGTGTTTCATTGATGTCGTTGATCCAGCCATGATGCTTATCGATAGGATCTACACTGAGTGCAAGAACTTTTACATTACGCTTTGCAAATTCCCCCTGTAGCGCTGCAGTTTTGCCCAATTCAGTGGTACAAACCGGGGTATAATCGGCAGGGTGCGAAAACAGAACACCCCAGCCGTCGCCAAGATATTCGTAGAAATCGATTTCGCCAATAGAAGTGTTCGCTTTGAAATTTGGAGCAATATCTCCTAAACGTAAACTCATAATGTAGTTTTAAAGGTTTATAATCGCTGTGCGAAGGTATTAATATCCTACTAAATAAGTAGAGTATTGCGTAATTTAATTGTAAAAAATCGGACGGTTATATGGTCCGTGCTTTCTTTAATAGATTCTTCCCGAACTTGTTTTTGACGTCGTCGATCGCCCTATACAGTTCCGTTTTTCGCTCAACATCTTCAAACAAGTTTGCCTGTATTGGCTGGTTGGTGAGCTCACTTAATCTTACACCAAGCAATCGCACCGGTGTTCCTTTCTTATACAGCTTAGTAAACAGGTCTTTTGCAAACCTGATCAGCTCATCGTCGCGCAATGTATAATCGATGGCCATTTGTTTTGACACGGTTGTAAAGTCGGGATAGCGGAGCTTGACGGCAATACAGCCGGCAAGCTTATCATCCTGCCGGAGTTCATAACCTACACGTTCGGTCATCCGTACCAACTCTGACAGCAGAAAGGATAAATCAGCGGTATTTTCTTCAAAAGTGTTTTCCGTAGAAATTGATTTCGCTTCATGGTAAGGCGATACCGGGCTGAAATGCTTTCCCTGCGACTTTAGCCAAAGTTCCGGACCATATTTCCCAAGTAACCGTTCGAGTTCCTCCCTGCCCCGGTCACTTACATCCCTGATCGTACGGACACCGATGCCAAGAAGGGTTTGATAGGTGTGATCGCCGACACCAGGTATCTTATCTACGCTCAATGGTGCAAGAAATTCCTGCTCGAAACCGGGCGGTACTTGCAGGTAGCCATTCGGTTTTGCTTCGTTTGTAGCCATTTTCGCGACCATTTTGTTGCTGGCGAGCCCAAATGAAATTGGCAGATTGGTTTTTGCGGTAATCTCTTCCCTCAGGTTAATGGTCCACTGAAAAGGATCGAAATATTTATCCATACCGGATAAATCAAGGTAGAATTCATCGATTGATGCTTTTTCGAACAGCGGTGCTTTTGCAGCGATTATTTCAGTAACAATCCGGGAGTACCGGCTGTAATCACTCCGGCTAACATTTGTTACAATTGCATGGGGGCAAAGTTGCATAGCCTTCTTCATTGGCATTGCACTGTGAATACCAAACTTGCGGGCCTCGTAACTACATGCTGCTACTACGCCCCGTTCACTGTGGCCGCCAACAAGCACTGGTTTACCTTTGAGAGCTGGATTATTCAAAACCTCAACGGAAACAAAAAAACTGTCCAGGTCGAAGTGGGCAATATACCGTTGGGGTGTCTGCATCGGAAACGAATTTACCAAATCCAATTTGTTTTTTTCATTCCTCCTGTTTTAGCTATTTTAGTTTTAAGCCAAAACATGACTGCCGACGACCCACTTTACAAATTACAGAAGCTGGTAAATTTCTTCCAGGAATTATCTGCAGAGGAATGGTATGATTTTGCAGCGATATGGCAGCCATTTACAGCGAAGCGAAAGCTGATTTTGACTGCTGCAGGCGATACGGAAAAACACCTTTACTATGTGTTGGAAGGGGTACAAAGGGCATTTTACCTGAAGAACGACGATAAAGAAGCAACGCTGGTCTTTTCGTATGCAGGTTCTTTTTCGGGAGTTGCGGATAGTTTTCTTTTGCAACAACCCTCAAAATATTATCTCGAAACACTTACGCAAAGTTCCTTTCTCCGCACCACCTTTCTACAGCTTGACGAGTTGATGAACAAACATCAGCGGATTGAACGTTGTATCAGGATGGCCGTGAGTTATACCCTCGCAGGTGTGCTCGAACGCCAAATTGAGCTCCAGTGTTTTTCGGCGGAAGAAAAATTCAGGGTACTGTTAAAGCGGAGCCCACATGTGCTTAACCTTATCCCGCATAAATACCTGGCTTCTTACCTGGGATTAGACGCCACAACTTTTAGCAAGCTGCTGGGTAGCGTACGGCTGTAATGCAAGCCACCGCGAACTGCCGGGTGACTAAACGGGCCGTTAACGCTTAGGATCTGATCATTGATGAAGCTACCAGCATCAGGAGGTATGTTTAAGCACAGGGGTACAACCAGGATTACGTTGGGTCTTTTCTGTAAGGGTAGAATACGTTAGTTCGGATTCAGGCCAGCGTAAAAATGTTGGTGCAGGCCAAGATTTAGCTGGATAAACCGGTGCAGATTTGTTTCAAAATAAAAATTATGCAAGTTTATAAAACCTCATACCTGCTGGCCGATCTTTCGGCTACAACCTCCCAATTACTAAAAGAAGTCGAAACCGAATGGCTCAAGCTTCCTTCGGGCTCACTCGAATTTTCACCTGGACAGGGTAAATGGAATGCACTTTAATGTCTTGAACACCTAAACAGCTATGGACGTTATTACCTTCCCGAAATCGAAAAAGCTATGGCTTCAACAAAACCGGGAGCGACTTCTACAGCGGACTTTACCCCTGGATGGCTTGGCGACTATTTTACGAGGAGCATGCGTCCAAAGGCGGATGGAAAACTGAAAAAGATGCAGGCACCGAAAGGACATCAGCCAGGGTTGAACCTTGATGGCGAGGCTGTAATCAACGAGTTCCGTGAACAGCAACAACAATTGCTCAACCTGCTGGAACGGGCGAAAACAACAGACCTTAATGCAGTGAAGGTTCCAATTTCCATAGCCAGATTTATAAAACTTAAATTGGGCGATGTGTTCATGTTTTTCGTGGCGCACAATGAGCGGCACATTAAACAAGCACAAACTGCCATAGCAGGCTACTCTAATGCGAGGTTATTGCGTCGCGCCTAATCGGGGACGGAGTCAGGGATTGGTGTAGATCTCGAGCAGCCCATCAGGTAATTGAACGTGAACCTGCAACTTTTTCTTATCGATTTTTAGCAGGCTCTCCCCGTGGATAGGTATCAGTGCTTCAACACCGTTAATCATTACCTTACATAGTACCTGCATTGGCTGCTCTATAACTTCTATTACTTCACCAATGGGTTTCCCTTCGTTGATCATGGTATAGCCAAGCAGCGAGATTGGGGAAGCGGATCCGGCAAACTTGTTGAAATCTGTTTTAAGCAGCCAAACCTCTTTCTGAATCATCCGGCGTGCACTTTCTTTGCTGTTAAAACCCTCAAGTTTCAGGTATACTTCCGTATGATTCTTCAGCTTTGTACTTTCAACGAAGTATGGCAAAAAGCTGTCTTTCCGCTCTTCAACAAATATGGTTTCAAGACCTTTAAGGTCCGTTTGCTTACCAAGAGCATGTGCTAATACCACTTCGCCGGCCAAACCATAAGTGGCAACAATTTTACCTACACTGAAATAGTCTTTCATGCCTTCACGTATAAATTAAATCCGCTTCCGGATGAATTAAACTAAAATAGTCTCCAAATTGGAGACTATTTTAAATATTGTTTATAGAACTGGTTAGGAAGCGGTGGCTTCTCCTGCGGCAGGTGGTGCAGCAGCATTTCCTTTATCAGTACGACGAACCATTGGCGGAGTACGACGATTACGCTGGTTTCGACGATTTTCTTCAGTACGCTTGCGAACCTGTGCTTCATGTTCAGTGTGCCATACCTGGAACTTTTCCATCGCGGTAGCTTCGTCGAAAAGACCAAGCCCTACCCCACGTAACAAGTGTTTCAGGAAGAGAACACCCTTAAAGGACAAAATTCTACGAACGGTATCTGTAGGCTGAGCACCTTTATGCAACCAATCCAAAGCTTTTTGGCGGTCTAATTGCACTGTAGCGGGTACAGTTAATGGATTGTAAGTTCCAATCTTCTGGATGAACTTACCATCTCTTGGAGCACGGGCATCAGCAACCACGATAAAATAAAATGGTCTTTTTTTGCTGCCGTGTCTCTGCAGTCTCATTTTTACTGGCATCTTAAATAAAAATTTAAATGCGGTTATTAAATTGGTTTTTCGGAAGGCAAAAGTAAAGGATCCCGATGGAAATTCCAAAGAGATTTCCATGTGAATTTTAGCCAAAACGGCTCTTAAAGAATTTGTTTAACCTTAAGCTCGTTAGCTGTTTCGAATCCGGAACACCTACGTTTCCAAATATATGCTCCGCTCAAATATACACCCATGTTTTAAGCCCGGTTCGCCGCGCTAATCGGCGTAGGACCGCTTAAAGAATACATGTCTCCACATTCTGCGCTTCCGCATCAGTAATGACTGTAAAAGTTTTCGGGAGGTTGCCTTTATCCACATGCAATCCGTTCCGGCAATGGTTGCACACCTAAGTCAATGAGGTTCAAACAAGGATAAATTACAAAATTCAAATCTGCTGTGTCTACGGCAAAAACGTGTTTATCCGGCCTGGCAAAAAGACCGCCTAATAAATAGTTGAGCGATTATTATACTATTTAAACGCTTTACTTTTACCGGTAACTTCAATAATTGCACTTCTTATGACGTCAAAATTCAGATCTATTGTTGTTTTTTCAGTTGGAACGCTCTTCGGCATGTTCCTGATCGCTCAATGTGCTTTCAAAGACGATGAACAATCCGGTACCACAAAATACCAGGCCCAGGTGTTACCGAAATTGTATTTGCCTGAAGTTCCAAAACAAGCCAGTTTTGCCGGTGAAAGTGTTCCGCTGGACCGCTGGGAAGTTCATGAGGCATTTGACCGCGAACTGATTTACAACTACAATAATCCCGGGCACATCAGTTACATTCTCAAGCTGTCTAAACGGTATTTTCCGCTAATTGAAGAGCGGCTTAAAGCCAATAACATCCCCGATGACTTTAAGTATCTATGTGTTGCAGAAAGCAACCTGCAAAACCTGATCTCAAAAGTGGGGGCAACCGGATTTTGGCAGTTTATGAAAACCACCGGCCCCGGCTACAATCTCCAAATCAGTGAAGACGTGGACGAGCGTTACGAAGTGCGCAAGTCAACTGATGCAGCCTGCAAATACCTGAAACAGGCTTATGACCGGTTTGGAAGCTGGACCGCAGCTGCTGCATCATACAACTGTGGCATGGGAGGCTATAATGCACAGGCAACTTTTCAGCAATCCAAGTATTACTACGATTTACAACTACCTGAAGAGACCAATAAATACATCTTCCGTATCCTTAGCTTTAAAGAGCTGATGAGCAATGCCAAACAAATGGGGTATATGGTTACCGACGATAATGGCTACCGTACTATTGAGACTCGCCAGGTTGTTGTTACATCTTCGATTTCGAACCTCGCACAATGGGCAATTGATAAAGGTACAACTTACAAAATGGTCAAATTGCTGAACCCATGGTTACGCAACCGCTCACTTTCGGTTCCGGCTGGCAAGTCTTACACCATCTCTCTCCCTGCCGGCAAATAAGCCGTTGGCTTAGGACGAAGCAAGACAAATAAAAAAGCCCCGATCCAAACAGGTCGGGGCTTTTTTATAAAACAAAGGACATTATCTTCTCATGCCGGGCATTTTACCCATACCCATAGGCATCTTATTCATCATCTTCATCATTTCACGCATTTGATCAAATTGCTTCATAAATGCGTTAACATCTTCAAGGCTCTTGCCTGAACCTTTTGCAATCCTGTTCTTACGGCTTGTTCCAATATCATCGGGGTTGCTCCTTTCGTACGGGGTCATACTTTTGATGATTGCCTCAATCCCTTTGAACGCGTCGTCACTGATATCAACATCTTTAATTGCCTTTCCGATACCCGGGATCATTCCCATGAGGTCTTTAAGATTACCCATCCTTTTGATCTGTTGCAGTTGATCGAGGAAGTCCTGGAAATCGAACTGGTTTTTCCGAATCTTCTTTTCGAGTCTTTTTGCTTCTACCTCATCGTATTGTGCCTGTGCTTTTTCAACCAGGGTAGTAATGTCTCCCATTCCCAAAATCCTTTGGGCCATACGCTCAGGGTAAAACACATCGAGTGTATCAAGCTTTTCGCCACTGCTTACGAACTTGATTGGCTTCTCTACCGTGTATTTGATCGATAGTGCCGCTCCGCCCCTTGTGTCACCATCAAGTTTTGTTAGCACCACTCCACTGAAGTCGAGTCGTTCGTTGAAAGCTTTCGCCGTATTTACCGCGTCCTGCCCGGTCATACTGTCCACCACGAACAGAATTTCGTTCGGGTTTACGGCAGCCTTTATGTTTGCCACCTCGTTCATCATCGCTTCATCAATTGCCAAACGGCCCGCGGTATCGATGATGACAATATTTTTGTTTTTCGCCTTTGCCTCCTTTATTGCATTGAGTGCAATTGAAACGGCATCTTTGTTTTCGCGTTCAGTATAAACATCAACGCCTACCTGGCCGCCGAGGACCATAAGCTGGTCAATCGCCGCTGGACGGTAGATGTCGCACGCAACCAGTAAAGGGCTTTTTCCCTTTGCTTTTAAAAAACTAGCGAGTTTACCGCTAAAGGTTGTTTTACCACTTCCCTGTAACCCGGCAATAAGCACCACAGCAGGACTACCCTTTGTATTGAACTCGCTTTCGGTGCCGCCCATGAGTTCGGTTAACTCGTCTTTTACGATTTTAACCATCAACTGGCTTGGGCTAACCGCATTAATCACCTTGGTGCCAAGGGCAATCTCTTTTACTTTGTCAGTAAACTCCTTTGCAATCTTGTAGTTTACATCGGCGTCGACCAGGGCTCTACGGATCTCTTTGATCGTTGCAGCCACATTAAGTTCTGTAATCTTCGCTTCGCCTTTTAGATTCTTAAAGGCGGTATCCAACCGATCACTGAGTGATTCAAACATCTATAGCTCTGTTTACTTAATTAAGGAATAATGAAGGCTGTCCTATGCTCCAGGACAAACCAGGGAAACAAAATTAAATACTTCTCGTTCATTCCAAGCGAACGAAAAAGATTTATTGAACGAGGTTAAATCCCGGAAGGGTTAGGCACGCCGCCAACTGACACGGAGAACAACGGCATTGCAAACCATGCTCTGTGATCAGATTGGCCTCCCGGGTTTTTAGGACTTGGTCAGGCATTATCGCTGCCTAAAGATGGAAACTACAAGTGAGTGACACCCGTCCGAACAGGGTTCATTAGGACGGAGAACAATGTACCACAACGAACATAAGTTTGTCACCAAAAACTGCGTGGTTTCGCGATTGCTTCAAGCCAGGTGTTATCCCAGATAAACCTTAAGCTGTTTGCAGCGTGACGTATTACGAAGCTTGGTGATCGCCTTATCTTTTATTTGACGTACGCGTTCACGGGTCAGGTTGAAACGTGCGCCAATGTCTTCAAGGCTCAGCGGATGATCGACTCCAATGCCAAAGAAGTAGCATAGCACCTCTTTTTGGCGTTCGGTTAAGGTACATAATGATCGCTCAATTTCCTGGCGCAGCGACTCGAAGTATTCAAGCTTTACATCAGTTTTCTCAGCGTTCGGATTGGTGAGGATGTCGATGAGCGTATTTTCTTCACCATCAGCCAGGGGGCTATCCATGCTGATGTGGCGGGTAGACATGTGAAGGGAGGCCGCAACTTCTTCGATCGGAATTTCAAGGAGATCAGCCAGTTCTTCGGTTGTTGGCTCACGCTCAAATTCCTGTTCAAGCTGCTGGTAAGCTTTACTGATGCGATTGGTGAGCCCTACCTTATTTAAAGGCAGGCGAACAATCCTGCTTTGTTCAGCAAGCGCCTGAAGTATACTTTGGCGAATCCACCAAACAGCATAAGAAATAAATTTAAATCCGCGTGTTTCATCGAAACGTTGTGCGGCTTTAATCAAGCCAAGGTTTCCTTCATTGATCAGGTCAGGAAGGGTAAGGCCCTGGTTTTGATATTGCTTTGCTACAGAAACAACAAAGCGGAGATTTGCTTTTGTTAGCCGATCCAGCGCAAGTTGATCGCCTAACTTAATTCTAACTGCTAGCAGTACTTCTTCTTCGGGTGTGATCAGGTCAACTTTACCAATTTCCTGCAGGTACTTTTCCAGGCTTTGAGACTCACGATTGGTAATTGATTTCGTGATTTTAAGCTGACGCATACTCATAATGGCTGGTTTTGGGTGGTTATAGGGTAGTTTTGTTTACACGAAGTATTGGTCTTGCGAGGTATTCGCAAATTTGCTTAGCAATTTAAGCAATACTTGAACTAAAGCCAAAAAATTTTCCCAATTTGGAAAAATGGTAGATTGTCGTAAAGTACACAGTAGAAAGCCTTTATAATTTATCTATTTCTCGCATAAAAATTCAGCCCTAAATTTTCTAATTTTCTAAGCCGGATGATCAACTTTCCTAAACCGTGCTTAGCAGCGATAAAAAAATATTTTTCGGTATAAATATTTTTATATCATTGCAGACTTCGATTTGGAGTCAAATGAATCTGTATGAGTAAAAAGCAGTTATACACTTTGGAATATCCGGTAAGGTGTTCACCCAGCATCTTATTTGAGTTTCTCTCAACTCCTGCCGGCCTTGGTGAGTGGTTTGCTGATAAAGTGGATGAAAATAAAGAACATATTTTCAGTTTTAACTGGAACGGTACAGAAGAAAAAGCACAGCTCGTCGAAAAACTGGAAGACAAATTTGTACGCTTTCACTGGTTACATGCTCCTAAAGAAGAATATTTTGAATTTGAAATTCAAAAATCAGAAGTCACCAACCAGACTATCCTAATTATAAAAGATTTTGCTGAGAAGAAAGAAATCGCCGATCAAAGTCAATTATGGGAATACCAGGTAAAAGATCTTTTTCACCGGATAGGCAGTTAGTCTTTATTAAGCACGATCAATAGCTTTTTAAACGCCGTAAACAGGAAATGCTCCGCTTCAATCCACTGGTCCAATGATAATTTGGTTGCGATTTTCAGGAATCGAGCCTGTTCATCAATCGGGAACCCTTGCTTAATTTCCGTATAATTTTCCTGACCAAAATGGTGGTCCCACTCCCCTGCTCCGTTCGATATAAACCAACCTTCGAACTCACCCGCCTCCACCATCGACTTTAGTACCGGGTAATACTTATCTAGGTGTTCTCCTGACAATTGCAGTGTAATGCTGAAGAAATTGCCCCACCAGAAAAATGTTCGTATTGCGCATACATCCAAACGGGAGAATATCCTCGGCTGATCAAGCATTACATAAGGTAAACCCAGGTAATTTTCACCCCTCGATATTTTGGGGGATATCGCAACCAGTTCGGAGGATGTTCCGGCCAGCTCGCAGCCGTATCGTTCACTCAGTTCGCCGAAAAGTGCATACACTTTTTGAATGATGCGGTTCTTTGTTAAAATAACTTCGCTGTTTGTGACCAGCTCCAATTCGTATTTTGAAAGCATTACTTTTGTTTAAGTTAGCACCGCCTATGTGGTAAACAGCCTGCAAAGTGATTAAAAAACTCGACTCTTTAATTATACGTTCTTTCATTGGTCCTTTCCTTGCAACCTTCCTCATCTCGCTGTTTGTATTGGTCATGCAATTTTTCTGGCTTTACATCGACGACCTCGTTGGTAAAGGACTTGACTTTTTAACCATTGCAAAACTCACTGGTTTTGTAGCCGCCACAGCGGTTCCACTTGCGTTGCCTTTGTCGTTGCTATTGTCCTCTATTATGACTTTCGGAAACCTGGGCGAGAGCTTCGAACTTGTTGCCATTAAATCAGCTGGCATACCCCTGCTCAGGTTTATGCGACCGCTCCTGATTGTTGCTATCCTGATCGCAGGCGTCGCCTTCCTGTTTGCCAATAACATTATACCTGTTGCCAACCTGAAACTGAATACCCTTAAATACGATATCATCGTTTCAAAGCCGGCTTTCGATATTAAGGAAGGTGTTTTTTACGACCGTATAGAAGGTTATGTAATCAAGATTGGCAAAAAAGACAAGGATGGCAGCACCATTCGTAATGTGGTCATTTACGAGAAAAATTACGGGTTGCAGGATTACAGCCTTCTTGCTGAAAGTGGAACGATGAGCGTAACCGCCGATAAGCGCTTCCTGGAGTTTAATTTAAAAAATGGCTGGCGCTACCAGGAGAAAGGTAATCGCCAAACAACAAATACCGAATTCATACGGCTGGGTTTTAAAGAATACAAGAAAGTACTTGACCTGAGCAGTTTTAAGATGAATAAAACTTCGGATAGTGTGTTCAAAGATAATTTCAAGATGCTAAGTCTCCGGCAACTGAACAAAGCAATTGACTCATTAGATAACTTCAGCCGGGTTTATAAAACAAGGGCAAAGCAGGAAGTCTCACCTTACTTTGGCTTTGCAAAATACCAGGATACCGGTTGGACCAAAATAAACACCAGGTCACTAAAGCAGGTAAAAAGTTTCGACCAAGTTTTGCCAGACTCCGTAGAATCCTATATCTACGACAGGGCACTCTCGCAAATCAATTCTGCCCGGTCAAACGTCGACATGCTTGCAGAAGACTATAAGGTTAAGCAAAAAGACTTTCGTTATTACCTGATTGAACGACACCGGAAACTCACCCTATCGGTAGCATGTATTGTACTGTTCCTGATTGGCGCCCCGCTTGGCTCAATCATCCGTAAAGGCGGCCTGGGAACTCCATTGGTTTTTGCGGTTATCTTCTTCGTGATATTCCACCTTTTCAACACTTTCGGGGAAAAGTTTGTAAAAGAGAACGTCATGACCCCTTTTGCGGGAATGTGGCTATCCACTGCGGTGTTAATTCCTATTGGTATCTTCCTTACCTACAAGGCCATGAGGGATTCGCAGTTGTTTAACCAGGAATTTTATCATCGTACGTTCAAGCAGTTCAAAACCTACCTCAGCAACTTCAGGCAACGTAAAACCGCCAATACATAGATCCACAATGATAGGAAGGCGCAACGAGAGCCGCCGAATATCGTTGAAAGGCAAATACGCCCCTATGGCACCCAGTCTATCAGCGTCTGACTGATAATTTGTTAGCCAAGGCAACATCTTGTTTCCACAACGTAAGGTCTATAATTGGCTCAGCCTCTGCCATATTCCCAAAACGAAAATAAGCAGAGGCTGATGGATGGCTAAGGCGCAATCTTGCAGCGAAAGTAGCAAACTCGCGCTAATGTGTTGTTAACAGAAAGCAAACTTATTATTCTTTTAACTACTATTTTATGCTATAGTCTGTAAGCACCTGGCTTTGCACAATGTCTGCAGCTCCGGGAGGTGTAACAATGAGGTCCCCTTTTATTAAACCGATACCACCGGCATAGTAAAAGTCGCCCTGACCGATCTTAAAAGCAAGGGCGCCAGCCGAAAACTTTACATGCACAACATTCTTATAATTTTTTCCGCTTACGGTTTGTTCGATCCCTTTTGCCTGGATTGTATACGTGAGGGTGGCCGGAACCAACTGGCCCAGGTACGGAAGATTTTGCGTTGTGGTCCAGGTATCGCCGACCTTCTGATCACCTTTTAAATAAAGCTCTTCAATGGTTGCATTACCAAGTGCCTGAAGGACGCCAAATCGGTAATAGTCATTTCCGTCCTTCCGGAAATAATTGTTTACACCATTCGAATTGCTCAACACCCGGTAAGTTTTGCCCTGGGCAACAGTGTCTCTCCCCGTCATGGTTAGCACCGAAGTACCGCCTGGTGTATTTTGATAAGTCCACGTGCTACCAGTTGTCAGTGGCTGAAAGTCGTTAGAACCTGTCGTTTCATCTTTTTTGCAGTTGGTAAAAAGAAGCATGCTGCATCCGGCAACCAGACTTAACTTTTGAAAGATACTGTTCATAATAAAAGTATTAATCCTCACGAATTTAGACCAGAGTTTTTACTTCAACATTAAAAAAATCACAAGGCTGGCAGCTCATGCTGTTTATATAGTGACCCCGCGGGCAAAAATGCTATCCATTTGTGACTATATTCGCCGGTAACATTTTTACTTAAATATTCAACTATGCAAGCCTGGACGGAATACCAAACCCGCAATAAAGAACGGTTTTTAGACGAGCTCTTAAAGTTGCTGCGCATTCCCAGCATTAGCGCCAGGAGCGAGCATAAAGAAGATATGATCAGGTGTGCGGATGCGGTAAAAGAACGATTACAGCACGCCGGTATCGATAAGGTTGAGATTTTTCAAACAGCAGGACATCCCATTGTTTACGGCGAGCGTGTTTACGACTCCTCGAAGCCAACCGTGCTCGTGTACGGGCATTACGACGTGCAACCAGCAGATCCCCTTGAGCTATGGCACAGCGGACCTTTCGAGCCGGTAATTAAAGACGGAAAAATTTATGCTCGCGGCGCCTGCGACGACAAAGGGCAGTTCTACATGCACATCAAGGCGGTTGAAACGATGGTTCAGACCAACTCGTTGCCAACAAATGTTAAGTTCATCATCGAAGGCGAAGAGGAAGTAGGGAGTCCTAACCTGGGCGACTTCATCAGGGAGAACAAAGCATTACTTGCAGCCGATGTTATTCTTATCAGCGATACCGCCATGCTCAGCCTGGAAAACCCAAGTATCGACGTGGGAGTTCGCGGCCTCACCTATATTGAAGTTGAAGTGACCGGGCCAAACCGGGACCTGCACAGTGGCGTATACGGCGGTGCAGTAGCTAATCCAATTACTATCCTGGCAAAGCTCATCGCCAGCCTGCACGACGAAAACAACCACATCACCATTCCGGGATTTTACGACGATGTCGTTACGTCCAGCGATGCCGAACGTGCCGAAATGGCTAAAGCACCCTACGATGAAGAAGAATATAAAAAAGACCTTGGTGTAAATGAACTGTGGGGCGAAAAGGGTTACACAACAAATGAAAGAACGGGCATCCGGCCAACCCTTGAAGTTAATGGCATATGGGGAGGCTATACAGGTGAGGGTGCAAAAACGGTTCTGCCATCAAAGGCATTTGCAAAAATCAGTTGCCGGCTGGTGCCCAATCAAAAAAGTGCTGACATCACCGAATTGCTGATCAATCACCTGAATAAGATTGCCCCACCTTATGTAACCATCAAAGCAGCTGAGCACCACGGGGGCGATCCTTATCTTACTCCTGTCGACAGCATCGAATACCAGGCAGCAGCAAAAGCAATTGAAACGGCTTTCGGCAAGTCCCCAATACCGGTCCGTGGCGGTGGCAGCATCCCGATTACGGCCTTATTCGAAAGTGAACTTGGACTAAAAACCGTTTTTCTAGGGTTTGGTCTCGACAGCGATAACCTGCATAGTCCTAACGAAAAATACGACCTGGCAAACTTTTACAAAGGCATCGAAACAATTCCGTATTTCCATAAGTACTTTGCCGAGCTCAAGCAAACAACATAGTAGATACACGAACGCGCGTTTTTTTGGTACCGGCAGCAGATACTTTGATGAGGCTTTGCTTGCGACGCTCCGTTCAACAGCAAAAAACATGGCAACATTTTTTTGTACATTAGGGTAGCATAGTTGCTTCTTGAATACGATAAGAAGGCAGCTTTCCAGGAATGCATATTGTTCAAATGATCCGTGATGGCAGAACAGAAAGAGAAACTTAGAATTGACAAATACCTATGGGCAATCCGCATCTTCAAAACACGTAGCCTCGCAAGCGAGGCGTGCGATAAAGGCAAGGTGCGGTTTCAAACGAATGGAGTTAAAGCATCAAAGCCGGTAAATGTTGGCGACGAGTACGAGATAAAAACTGAAGCAAGGAAGTGGGTGATAAAAGTTACCGCACTGCTGCACAACCGGGTACAATACAGCGAAGCAGTCAACCATTATATCGATCTTACACCAACGGAAGACCTTGAAACAGCAAAAGTTTCGGCAGCAGCATTCCATACAGGTAAGCGACTGAGTAAAATTGGTCGACCCACCAAAAAAGAACGCCGCGACCTTGATGAATTTACTTCGGAAGACGATTAACGGGTGCCTGGCTAAACAAACAAGAACTATGGGCTTAGCAAAAATTTTCTTTTTTATATCAGCCCTGGCATGCGCCAACTATGGCAATGCTCAAGTAACAGATTCTGCTGCGCGGTCACCAGATAGCAGCTTTGCTAAGGTAGACAAAGAAGCGAGGTTCCCGGGTGGAGCAACCGGGTGGCAAAAGTATCTTGAACACAACCTCAGGGCCAGCCTGGCGAGCAAATACATCCGGGTTAAACGAAAAGAAGCTGGGGCTCAACAAACGGCCGTTGTTCAGTTCCTTGTAAACACCGATGGCTCCATATCGAACGTAAAAACAGTTAACGTTGGTGCTATCCATCCTAAACTGGCAGCAGAAGCCGAACGCGTCATCAAGGCAGGACCCAAGTGGATACCGGCCGAACAAAATGGTAAAAAGGTGCTCTACCAGGCGATACAAAACATCATTTTCCAGGTTGGCCGATAAGCGCGTTAAGTTTGTGATATGAAAATCGACATTATCAGTGTTGTTCCTGCGCTTCTTGATAGCCCGTTTTCCCACTCAATTTTAAAACGTGCCAATGAACGCGGACTCCTAAACGTTAACGTGGTAAATCTTCGCGACTTCAGTACCAACAAACAAAAACAGGTAGACGACTATCAATATGGTGGGGGTGCAGGAATGGTTATGATGGCCGAACCACTAGCAAACGCAATAGACCATTTACAGCAAACCACCCGCTACGACGATATCATTTACATGACACCCGATGGAACCACCTTTAATCAACAGATGGCCAACAGGCTGTCAATGAAAGAAAACCTGTTGATTATATGTGGGCATTACAAAGGCATTGATGAACGCATCAGGGAACACTATATAACAATGGAAATTTCCATTGGCGATTTCGTTTTAAGCGGGGGAGAATTGGCAGCCGCCGTTATTGTTGATGCCGTTGGCCGCCTTATTCCAGGGGTTTTAAACAACGAGACCTCTGCCCTATTCGACTCTTTCCAGGACAACCTGCTCGCACCACCCGTGTATACCCGCCCGGCTGAATTCAAAGGTTGGAAAGTACCCGATGTACTTCTGCAAGGCGATCCTAAAAAAGTAGATGATTGGCGGCATGAACAGTCACTATTGCGTACCAAAAACAGGCGCCCTGACCTCTTGCAAAATGATTGATTGAATTTCAACAAACGGGTTTCATCAAACCGCAGCCGCAGCAATGGCGGAACTGCTTACATTAGTTTGACAGCAGAAGGACTCTTCATTTCTCTATGATCCTCAACCAACTTGCAGCAATAAAACGCCTGTAGTTTGTTGATTTGCTAACTGCCGGTGCATATCCGAGGGTACAGGCCTGCGTACAAAAACAGATAACAGCTACAATCCTATCACACATAAAATCAAAAAATTCTGTCGGATTGGGGCATATCAAAGTCTTCTGTAGCACCATACCGATTACAAACTGGCGTATCTTTGAAAGACAATAATCCATACCCTAAGAAGATTCACTTGCTGAAGGCCCCCGTTTTATAATCCGGATATTCGAAAAACTAGACAATCCAACAATCCTATAAAAAGCAGATCGCATGAAGCAAATTCCGGCGACCGTATCTGGTTAAAGGAACAAAAAAAATTAATCCCGCATTCATACGGGATTTTTTTATGCTTCGCCACTTTCGTTTTCATGTTCAATGTACAGTGTTGAGAACAGTGGTTCGGGCCAATGCTTCTCCTGTTGTTCCAGCCCGCTTTACTGCTTTTATCTCCACCTGGCTTTATTGTGTAACAACTAACCAAAATCAACAAAATTGTCTTTTTTGAGCGTAATCACAAATAGTCTTATTTTCTAACATGTTTGGAAAGAGATTTGTAAAGTAGAACCGTCGTTGCTAACCGACCGCGTGTACTGCGCCTTATTCAATATCCTATTGAACCGCTCCATTCTTCTCTGGGAAACCTTAAAAAATAAAGTCTCTCGATTATGAGAGACTTTTTTGTGTCTTTTGGTGCTATAAACGTTGCTTCTTAATTGACTTGAGAATGCCAGTTACGGGCACAAGCGCAATCACGCTTGTGATCTCTTTTATTAACGCTTCACACCGATTACAGGGACCTGTTTCTCGTGAACCAGCTTATTAAATTGTACAACTTCGTTTCCTAGTACAGCCTTTAGCTCCGCAAGGTGCCGGTCGGCCTGTGCACTTAAAAATTGAAAAGCCTCCCTGGCCTGTTTCCCCGGAACATTGTATCCGCTATTGGCGTAGTCGAAAACGCCTGAGATCTTGTCGTTCAGCCGTATCGGGAAGTTCAGTACATCCTGCCCGCTTTTTGCATTTGTCTGGTACAGCGCTTCCTCTACCCTCGTCACCTTCTTCTGAATGGTATCGGCAAGCTTCTTTAGCTCGCGGCTATTTGCGGTGTCTAACCGGCCGGTGAAATCAGCCAGTTGTGAACGTACCAGGCGGATGTCCTTAATTGCTTTTTGAATTTCGCTAAACTTCTCGCTAACGTTTAATAAAAACGAAACCTGTTCATCATAATCAGCTTCGGTCATTTTATAATTTGGATCCGGTTTAATCAGGAAGGCAGTTTCAACACTGTCTTTTCCAAACCTAAACCTCGCCTTGTAATTTCCAGGTGCAGCTTTAGCAGCAGATGGACTTCCGTTCCATAATATCATTCCCTCAATGCGTTCGGGAGCAGGATACATCATGTTCCAAACAAACCTGTTCATCCCGTTCTCAAATTCAAGCTTATCGGTGTTCTCTTTAGCATTCCGGCTAAACGTCTTAATTTCCTTTCCTTTTTTGTCGTAAATCGTTATCGAAACATTCGAGCTATCAGCAGCATTCCTGAGGTAGTAATTGAAAACAACCCCATTTGGTGGGTTCATTCCTGCATTGCGTATGGTAAGGTTTTGTGAACCTTCTGTCCTGTAAGCGTCATTTACCTTAAAAACATGCAGGTTTGTTGTAGGACGCCATCCATTCTTCTGTTGCACCAGGCTGAGATCGTCCAGTATATATATGCTTCGCCCCTGTGTTCCCACAACGAGGTCATTTTCTTTAATGGTGAGGTCGGTGATCGAAACAACCGGCAGGTTCAGTTGGAATGGTTTCCAGTTATCGCCATTGTCGTAACTGATGTACATGCCATATTCCGTTCCGCAATACAACAAACCGGGTACTTTTTTGTCTGCACGTAATGCCCGTGTAAAGTGTATCGAGGGTATCCCAGTAGTTATCTTCTTCCATGTTTTACCATAGTCAGAGGTGCGGAAGATATATGGTGCAAAGTCGTCGCTTTTATAACGGGTTCCCACAAAATACGCTCCTCCTTTCGTAAAAGGATCTGTTTCAACACAGTTCCACATCATCCACTTTCCTGCGGCAGGCGGGGTAACGTTTTGCCAATCCTTGCCTGCGTTTCTACTAACATGTATAAGCCCGTCGTCGCTCCCGGTCCACAACAGGTCCTTCTCCAAAGAAGACTCGGTTGCGGTGAAAATCGTGCAATAGTACTCAACACTTGTGTTGTCTTTTGTTATGGGGCCACCACTTGATACCTGCTTTGTTTTGTCGTTTGTCGTCAGGTCGTGACTTATCTCTGTCCACTGCTGCCCTTCATTTTCTGTGGCGAACAGGTGATTTCCTCCAGCGTACAATTTCTTGGGGTTGTGCGGGGAAAAGAAAACCGGGAAGTTCCATTGGAAACGATACTTAAGCACGTCAGCTCCTGCACCCATTGGATTATCCGGCCATACACTTACCGCCCTGTTTTCGCCTGTTTTGTGGTCAAGACGTGATAGATAGCCGCCATAGTTTCCACCATAAACAATGTCGGGGTTCAGTGGGTCAGCAACAACATACCCGCTTTCAGCCCCGGCTGTCGGCTCCCAGTCACGGTCTGTAATTGCAGCTCCGTTTGTGCGGCTTAAAATACGCAGGGTAGAGTTATCCTGTTGTGCAGCCAGCACCCTATATGGAAAATGGTTATCGGTTGTTACACGGTATAGTTGTGCGGTCGGCTGGTTATTGAGCGTACTCCAGTTTCCGCCAGCATCAAAACTCACCTGCGCACCGCCATCATCGGCTACAATCATCCTGTTTGGATCCTGCGGATCGATCCAGAGGTCGTGGTGATCGCTGTGCGGGGTTGGTATGGATTGAAAGGTCTTGCCACCATCGCGGCTCCGGTAAAACCCAACGTTGAGTGCATATACCACGTTTTCATTTTTCGGGTCCGCAAAGATTTTATTATAGTACCATGCACGCTGACGGATGTTGGCATCATCCGATTGCCTGCTCCAGGTTTCTCCACCGTCGTCGCTCCGGAACAGGCCGCCGCTTTTCGCCTCTATAATCGCCCAAACACGATCAGGATTTGCGGGGCTAACCGTAACCCCGATAATACCGATGGGTTCTTTCTTCGGCATCCCTTTTTTATCCATCAGGTTCATCCAGGTTGTTCCCCCATCAGTGCTTTTCCATAGGGCAGAACCTTCCCCGCCACTCTCAAGGCTATACGGAGTTCGTATTACCCGCCATGTGCTTGCATATAGGTTTTGCGGGTTACCCGGTTCCATAACGAGATCAATAGCACCGGCCTGTTTGTTAGCAAATAGTACACGTTGCCAGGTTTTACCTCCATTGATCGTTTTATAAACTCCGCGTTCATCATTGGGTCCAAACAGGTGACCCGAAGCCGCTACCCATACTATATCAGGATTGCGCGGGTGAATGATGATCCTGGTTATATGGCGGGTATCTCTTAAACCCATATTTTTCCAATTCCGGCCACCATCATCACTGCGCCAAATGCCAAAGCCTTCGGCTACGTTTCCACGCATGGTATTCTCACCCTCTCCCACATAAATAACACTTTCATCACTGGGCGCTACCGCCACTGCGCCAATTGTGCCACCAAAATATTTGTCAGATATATTTTTCCAGTTACTACCACCATCACTGGTTTTCCAAACACCACCTCCGGTAGCGCCGAAGTAGAAAGTATTTCTGTCCTTGTAGCTTCCCGCAACTGCCGCGCTGCGTCCACCCCGCCATGGTCCTAACAACCTATACTTAACTTTTGAATAGTACAAAGAATCGGCATCCGCCTCCTTTTTGCCCACATTCCGTATAGTCGTTTGTCCGAAAACATTGCAAAACAAAACCACTGATGAAAGCAAGAACAGCATTTTCATATCGTTTCTGTTGAGGCCACGATGGACCATTTTAGCAAACCGGTTTTTTCACGCAATATAGTTGAAGCCTTAAACCAATTCGTTGCGTACTTAAAATTAGTAATGATGTTTAAGCAACGGCAAAACTGCCCTGCCCTTTGGCACAAAAAAAGGTGTCGCTTGCGCGACACCTTTGACAATTGTATAAGTAAGACGATTAGTTCGGCAGGTACCACTTCGGATCAATTGCCTTATTGATCTCAATATTGGTCACCTCGCTTTCGGAGTCACCCATGTGGGTTTTATAAACTACTCTTGTCGGAAATTTAATTCCGTCCACCGATTTATAGTCGCCGTATAGCGTGGTAATCTCCATTTTTTCAACACTGTTGCCCCCTGCCATTCCACCCATCATCGATCCAAAACCACTCATATTAGCAGCGATAGAACCTTTTGCATCTACCCTGTTAACAAGATTGTTAGCCTTACTGATGAAATAAGTTAACGACTGTCCCGAACCAAGGGTGTGTTTTAATTTGTAACTATCCTGGTCGTCGACTTTTTCGCTTTCCAGCAGCTCCACTTTATGTCCCTTTGCTGCATAATCAACAAGTGAAGCAAACATGCCGGATGGGTCAGATTGGAATGCCTGGTCCTGCAGATCTTTTTGCTCCAGCTTTTGAATACCGCCTTCGGATCCCGTCATAGGATTTGCCGGAAGCATCACATAGCCGGCAGTGTCCTTGAGCAGTACAAACATATTTATCGACTGGGGGCCAAGTTGCAGCGAAGCCTGCATTCGATAAAGTTTGTGCTTTTCCTTAAAGAATTGAAGCGGAAAATCAAGGTCCCCCATAGGTGACTTAAACTTTATAAGCTGGTTATAGTGTAAGGTTCTGATCGCATTTAATTTCTCTTTACCACCGGAAGCTTCTATAAATTTGTTCACTACTTCGTCAGCGGTTTGCGCAGATACCGCAACCGTCAAAACCAAAGAAAGTGTAAGCAACGTAAATCGTTTCATGCTGTCTTTTGTATTAGTTTTCAAATATAAACGTCGGTAAGGCAATAGAACAAAAGCCGTTGAAGTTTATAACTTATTTATAATTGTATACTATGGAGCGTTCTCCCGGATCATTGATTGTGACTGGCAAACTTGTCGACATGTGGAAAAAGTTGGTTTATGCCGCGGAAGTAACGGTTGAAAAGGGAAAGATTGCTTCAATAAAGCAGGTTAACGATGAAGAGGCAGCTGGTCATTTTATCGTACCGGGTTTTATAGACAGCCACGTACATATAGAGAGCAGTATGTTGGTGCCCAGCGAATTTGCACGTTTAGCCGTAGTACATGGCACGGTGGGCACGGTTAGCGATCCGCATGAAATTGCAAATGTGTGCGGTTTGCAGGGTGTTGAATTTATGATTGACAATGGAAAGCAGGTGCCTTTTCATTTCAATTTTGGAGCACCGAGTTGTGTTCCCGCAACTGTGTTTGAAACGGCGGGTGCTGCGCTGGATCCGGGTGATGTGGAAGCATTGCTGCTTAGGCCGGAGATCAGATACTTAAGCGAAATGATGAACTTTCCCGGCGTACTTTCTAAAGACGACCAGGTGATGAGAAAGATAGAGACTGCACATCGCCTCGACAAACCCGTTGACGGGCATGCACCTGGCCTTGTAGGCGAGCAGATTAAACAATATATCGACGCAGGAATTTCGACCGATCATGAATGTTTTACGCGTGAAGAGGCCCTGGAAAAACTTCGCTACGGCATGAAAATCCTCATCAGGGAAGGAAGTGCTGCAAGAAATTTTGATGCGCTCATTGGCCTGCTCAACGACTACCCGGAACGCATTATGTTTTGCAGCGACGATAAGCATCCCGACAGCCTTGTTGATGGCCACATCAATCAACTTTGTGCAAGAGCTGCTGCGCAAGGAATAGACCTGTTTAAAATACTCCAGGCAGCCTGCGTCAATCCGGTGAAGCACTACCAGCTCGACATTGGTTTGTTAAGGGAGGGCGATGCAGCCGACTTTGTCTTGTTGGAAGACGTGAACTCTTTTAAGGTATACCAAACGTACGTGCGCGGGGAACTGGTGGCACAAAGCGGTAAAAGTAATATCGTTAGTATTGCCGCAAGCCCGATAAACCAGTTTGACTGCGGGCAGAAAAAGCCGGAAGACTTTCTAACCCCTGCACCTGCAAACCTGCAGGCAACGCTGGAAGTAATTGAAGCGCTCGATGGACAATTGATCACAAATAAGCTGCAGTTACCGTACGATAAGTTGGTAAATGCGAATGGGTACCTGTATAGCAACCCGAATTGTGATTTATTGAAAATGACGGTTGTAAACCGTTACACAAATGCTCCGGTTACAACAGCATGGACGAGGAACTTCGGCCTGACCCACGGGGCAATTGCATCTACTGTGGCACACGACAGTCATAATATTATAGCTGTTGGAGTTGATGAAGGAAGTATTGCAAGGGCGGTGAACCTGCTGATAACCGCAAAAGGTGGAGTGAGTTGTGTTAACAATGATCAGGAACTATTACTACCACTACCGGTAGCGGGTTTAATGAGTACCGAAGATGGGTACCAGGTTGCCGCAAAGTATACGGCAATTGATGTAATGGCCAAGGCCATGGGATCCAATCTAAAATCTCCTTTTATGACGCTGTCGTTTATGGCTTTACTTGTGATACCACATATAAAGCTCAGCGACCTGGGTCTGTTTGACGGCGATCATTTTCGCTTTTACGAGTCATGAGACGACAGGGCGTAAGTTTCCGAAAGGAATCAATCGTATTTCTGCTACGAAACGCGTAGGTTGATTTTTTTTGTATAAACGGCTACAACAAACAACCACTACTACACCAACGACATGTTAAATAACGCTTACATTTAACCCGTCTACCGCCCAGGCTTTAATACCATGCAAATTCTAAAAAGACCAGAAGTTAAGATCAGCCTGATTTTTATGCTGACGGCTATAGCATGGATCATCTTAAGCGACAAAGTTCTACTACTTTCCACCGATTTTACACCTGAGTCGCTTACTGCATTTCAGACCTATAAAGGGGTCGCTTTTATTTCAGCAGTTACCTGTCTTATATATGTGCTTATTCTTCACTCGAACAAGGAGGCCCGTAAAACAGAACTCGATTATCTTCAGCTGTTTGCGAACAACCCTATACCGATGTGGATCTACGATATAGATACACTCACTATTCAAACCGTAAATAAATCCGCGATCGAAAACTATGGTTACAGTGAAGCAGAGTTTCTTGCAATGACCATTCGGGACCTCAGACCACTGGAAGAATTGGTTAAAATGGATCAACATCTTCAAAAACTGATTACTGATAAATTCAGTTCAGGCGTATGGAAACACCGGAAGAAAAACGGCAGTACGATGATGGTACAGATTGTAACGCACGAGCTCGAATTTAGAGATCTGTCGTGTAGATTGGTGATGGCACACGACATAACGGAAAAGAACCAACTTGAACAAAAGCTCTCACAAACAAACAGTGAACTTAATACCCTGATCAATAGCATAACCGATGGCTTTTTTATTATCAGTAAAGATTTCAGGGTTATAAAAAGCAACAATCAACTAAAGGAACTGGCCGAAATTGGCCCCGATGAAATCGTGGGAAAAAAACTTACCGACCTGTTTGTCCATACACCTGATTTCCCTGGTACGCAGAAATTTTTTACAGCTATGCGTACCCAGCACTCGGTGCACTTTGAGAGCTATTACGATCGAAAGGATATTTGGTTCCGGATTTCGGGATATCCATTTGAGCACGGACTATTGGTTTTCTTCAGGGATATTACTGCCGAACGCGAGAGCAAAAGGAAGATGCTGCAAAATGAAAGAAACTTAAATGCGCTCATCAATAACACTGATGACCTGATCTGGGGAGTTGATTACGACTTCAGGTATTTCACATATAATTACGCCTACGAAACAAATTACAAATACCTGTTTAAAGAGGAAATATACGTAGGTAAAACTGCGCTTAACCAGGCACGCGGAAATGAGCACATCAGGTTATGGCGGGGCTTATATCAAAGGGCATTGTCGGGTGAAAAGTTTACCTACGACATGGACATTCTGAACAAAACGACAACAATTAGTTTCAACCCGATTTACAACGACAAAAAAACCATTATCGGGGTTGGTTGCCACTTACACGATATTACCCAGCGACGCAGGTACGAGAAACGAATAGAGGAGCAAAACAAAAAGCTTAGGGAGATTGCAAGCTTTACTTCACACTCCGTTAGAGCACCGTTGGCAAATCTGCTTGGCCTTATTGAGGCCATCGACCACTACAACTTTGCGGATCCTGGCAACCAGCAATTGCTGCAGTACATTCATGCTTCGGCCGAACGGCTTGACATGGTAATTAAAGATATCGTAAAGCAAACTGCGGATACCGAACAGCAGGATTACAATTAACCTTCCTGCCCGATCCAAACGGCTCCGCCAATCGAGGCTCTTTTTGCTCCCGTCACCGTACTTATTACATTATACTCTTCGCGCCACCTGAGTACGCCGATAAGGCCCATTACCAGGGCTTCCTTATAATTGATGAGCATTTCGTCGGGTAAAACCACTTCGATATTGATGGCCGATAAAAGCTGCGAAAGCCGTTGTATAAGAAAGTGATTAAATCCCCCGCCACCTGTTACCAACAACTTTCCGGGTCCGGCGGGTAGGTTCGTATCCTTTTGTATCGAGGAGACCACCTGCATGGCAATATGTTCAACATAGGTGCGCAGGGCATCAGCGGGAGCTCTTTTTGTTGACTCGATTAACGGAAAAATTTCGGTGGTGCCAAAATCATTTGCAAGTGACTTTGGGTAAGGTTTATCGTAATAAGCAAATGCTTTCAGCCTGGAGAGCAGGCCATGATCGATATTACCCGAGGCTGCGAGCCTTCCACCCTCATCAAATTTTTGTCCCTCCTTTTCAATGATCATGTTGAGTACCCTGTTGGCGGGACAAATGTCGTAAGCCACATAACCGGCTTCCGTCATATACGCTATGTTGGCAATTCCACCCAGGTTTAGGTAAAAATCATATTCGGGCAAGAGCAGTTTCTCCCCAATAGGTACAATAGGTGCCCCCTGCCCGCCAAACGCTACATCCAACGCCCTCAGATCTGATACTACATTTATCTGGGTTGCGGCTGCTATGGCTGCACCATCGCCAAGCTGGGCAGTCATGCCGAGTTCAGGTGCATGAAAGGTAGTGTGTCCATGCGAAGAGATCAGCTGTACCCGGTGTTCGAGTGCATATTGCCCTATAAATTCGTTAACCCGTTCTCCAATATACTTTCCGTAAGCGGCGTGCAGCAACAGGTATTCGTAGGCCGAAAGCGAGGTGGCACTGGCAAGTTTTTGCACCCATTCATCGGAGTACGGCAGGCAGGCTGCATGCAAAATTTCATAGGCCCATTTACCACCACTCTCATTGAATTCGATAAAGGCAATGTCGAGACCATCCAGTGAAGAGCCACTCATTATTCCGATCACCCGATACGTCATATTGTTTTATTTAAGGGGGTTTGATGATTAGGGCAGGCGGAGCATATCCGCCGGGTAAAGGTTACTTCCGGTATAGATTAGCATAGCAACCCAATAACGACGACAATAAAATAAAAGGAAACCAGGCCGTGTCACATCCAAGATTTACTGTAATTTTCAAGCCGCAAGCTACTGAAATCTGCAACGTCAATATGGTCATCAATTTAAGCGAACAACACAGCCTGGTAAGTAATTGGGTGGGGGAATTAAGAAATGTTGAAGTGCAGGGTGATCGTATGCGTTTCCGCCGCAACCTTGAAAGGATCGGCGAGATAGCCGCTTATGAGATAAGCAAGGAACTTCCCTGGCAGGAAGTAGAGATACAAACACCCCTGGGCACCGCTTCAACCAAGGTGTTGAGAGAACAACCCGTTGTTGCAACGATCCTGAGAGCCGGCCTTCCCATGCACAACGGTATTCTGAATTACTTCGACCGGGCAGATAATGCTTTTATTTCGGCTTACCGCAAACACCACATCGACGGAACCTTTGAGATACAACTGGAGTACATGAGTTTTCCACCGCTTGAGGGTCGGATCGTGATTATCACGGACCCTATGCTTGCAACAGGCTCGTCGCTGGTGAAGACAATTCATAATATGAAGGCAGAAGGTGCCCCCTCACAGATACACATTGTTGTGGCCATCGCCTGCACGGTTGGGATCGAGTATGTACACCGCGAGCAACCTGATGTAAAGATCTGGTGCGGCGAGATCGATGACGAACTTACTGCTAAAGGCTACATCGTTCCAGGCATTGGTGACGCAGGCGACCTTGCCTTTGGCTCGAAAGTTCAGATGTAGAATTTACAATTTTATGCAACAGATTTCGTTAACTTTCTGTCTAACTATTTTTTAACTGATCGTGATGCGAAGAATTATATTCACTGCTCTTATTTGTACACTTACTTGTTGCGTTTACGGTCAGGATCCGCATTTCTCCCAGTTTTTTGCCTCGCCGCTCACGCTTAACCCGGCACTTACGGGTAAGTTCAATGGCAACATCCGTGTTGCCGGAAATTACCGCAACCAATGGCCCACAATCAACCGTGCTTATACCACTACAACGGTTTCAGTTGATCTCCCGGTTATGCAAAACCTGATTGCAGAAAACGACACCTGGGGTGTGGGTGTAATGGGCTATTCCGACCAGAGTGCAAACAGCGCAGTAAAGTTCAATTATCTGACGGCCTCAACGGCCTTTCATAAAGGTTTGGATGAGGATGGTTACCACCAGATTGGTGCTGCGTTCCAGGGCACTTACTCGAACATGATGATCAACGTGATGAACCTAAAGTTTGCCGACCAGCTTACTTCTTCAGGATTCACCGGGGTAACATCCGAAATCTTCAACAACACCGTTCTAAAAAACAGTTACTTCGACCTTAATGCCGGCTTACTATATTCCGGCAGTACAAGCGACGACAATAACTACTATGCGGGTATTTCGATGTACCACATCAACCGGCCTAAACAACAATTTACCGGCGCCTTGTTCCTGCTTAACCCGCGTACAACCTTTCATGCAGGTGGCTATTTCCCGGTAGGTGCTACAAACAGGTTACACCTTAGCGGCTTATTCAGCACCCAGGCTAAAACAAGTGAAACGGTGCTTGGCGGTGCTCTGGAGCTTGTTGTAGCAACAGAAACAGAAAACCCTACCAGTGTTTATGTAGGAAGCTGGCTCCGCGTTAATGATGCAGTAATACCTTATGTAGGTTTGGAATGGGGCGATTTTCGGCTTGGTGCTACTTACGACGCCACCATATCTTCATTAAAAACTGCTGCCGGTGGACGTGGAGGAATGGAAATCTCCCTTATTTATACCCGCAAGGCTCCAGGAACCAAAGGTCTTCCCTGCCCTAAGTTTTAATACCTTTCTATTGTTAACAGCTGCTGCAACCGACAGCAGGCTTAGTTGTTTTACCTGTAGCATGTTACAGTTTATGCTTGCACAAATCTTCTCCTGCTCTCCAGGTTTACCCTTCCATTTTGCAGTGTTCGTATCCTGCTGTTTATGGTTTTAAGTTTTTGTGCTTGTCATGTTGTATGCAGGTTTTAACTGGCTCAACAAGGTTATGCCGTTGAACGGAGCGTCGCAACCATCGCTGCCATGCCCTCGACTGTTGGTATCAAAATGATTCAACATCTGCGCACGAGTACCGTATGGGCACTTTAACAAATTGATTTACAAATCCGGCAAGCTATTTTCTTAGCCACAAGCACCTACATATTGTGGTGCAACCCCTAAAAAAATTGTTATGAAAAAAGTTTTTCTTCCCCTGCTCCTGGTTTGTTTATTACCCCTTACCTGGTCTTGCGGAAGTTCGCGTTTGGCCGGCTATTCATTAAACGAAAGAGATGCCGCTGCGGCCATCAGGCAACTACTTGAACTTGGTGCTAAAGACAACGGCATTACAGGTGCATTTAGCAAAGACCAGATACTTTCGACCCTGTTTCCGGAGCCGGTAAAAAGGGCATTGAACACGCTCAATACGCTTGGTCTGACCAATGAGGTTGACCGTTTTACCACCACCCTTAGCAGCGCAGCAGAACAGACTGCCACTGCTTCGATCCCCGTTTTCATCAACAGCATCAACAATATGAAGTTTAACGATGCGATGCGTATCATTCGCAACAGCGGTACTGCTGCAACCGACTACCTGCGTGTAGAAACCGGCGATAGTGTAAGACGCGCGGTAAAACCCATTATGTTGAATGCGCTTGAACAATACAAGCTGAACGACCAGTGGAACTCCATAACAAAACCTGTACAGGCGATTGTTGGGAACAAGCTGAACGTAGACCTTTCGCAACTGATGGCGGGACTTGTAACTGAAGCCATGTTCAGGAAGATCGCAGAAAAAGAAACCCTGGTACGTAACGACGCAAATGCAAGATCCACCGCATTGCTTCAAAAGGTTTTCTCAAGAAACTGGAACACCGCAACGCCGTAAGTTCGGTACGAAATCCTGATGGTGCGTAATTCGTCACCATAAAAAAGAGGCTGTCTTCGATGAAAGACAGCCTCTTTGTATATATAGCAATCAGGTAAACACTACCGTATGTCCCTGAAGCCAAATGCCACGTTGATTACTGACGCTTATGATACTTCAAGCGGGTTTCGCCGCGATGGAACAATTATTTTTTCGTCTTCACTCAGGTAAACCCAGAAATCGTACAATTCGTATATGTCGCCCGGTGTTTTAGAGTTGTTGTGTTCGTTATTTCTTTCATATGGTCCGAGCAGTTCGCCATTGTATTTAAGCTCAGATAATTTCTCTTCCATTGAAAGCTTCTTAAACTCGTCGATCTCCATAACTTTTTTATTTGGCCGCTAATATAATAATTCCATACGTGGCAAACTTAAACAGCTCATTTTTAATCCTGACTGCATAGGTGTACAGGCCCATTTTCATACAAACTAGCGCAGCCATTACCATTTATTGTAATGCTTAGCCGTGGTATGGTTGTTTTACCCGATGTTAAAACATAGCTATGAACCAGTTTCCAGACCCAAAAAAAGATGAGCAGAAAAAAGAGGAAAACGCTGTAAAGCCAACAGAAGAAAAACAGCAACAATCAGATCCAAACTTAACCGAGTTAAAAGGATTGGTTGATCCCAAAGAAGATCTTGAAGTAAAGGGCACAGATAATCCCTTCTAAAAACTGACCGGTCTTGCAGGCCGGTCTTTTTGTTATATCAACTAACACGTTAGCTAGCACCGAACTTATACAACATCCCGATCAACTTACCGCTCATAATATAATCTTTCTCTGGCATTAACATTTTTTTAATTACTACGAAATTCATTGTAATTTAAAAGTGAAAAAAAAATTTAAGGCTATGAAAAGTAAAATTCTACTCTCTGTTTTAACCATTGCCAGCTTGCAACTTAACGCCCAGCGGCACCAACAAACAACAGCATACGCACTAACTGCATCGGAAAAAGGAAATTCCTCGTGGAACGAGGTCCGACTAATCGACCTGAACACGGGGCAGGAGCTTAAACGGGTGTTCAGCTCTGCCGATAACCCCGAAATCTTAAACGCACGAACAGGAAAGCCCGTTGTGAAAAAAGACCAGACAATTGCTGCGGAACCTGAGACAAAGAGAATAGTCATCTACCGGAACCCTATTCAGAGCGACGGAACACCTGCCCAGGGAGCGCAAAGCCGGCCGATATACATGGAGCGGAAGGTATATCATCGTTATGCACCGGTAAAAATGGACAAACCGTTTTCTACAAATTCTGCGGCATGTGCCTACGACAAAAAACACGATCGGCTCTACTTTACGCCTATGGGCATCAACCAGCTCAGGTATATTGACCTGAAAGCAAAAACACCCACCGTTTATTACTTTGAAGACGAACCCTTTGGTGTTGTATCCGGACAATGGGATGTAAAAAACCAGGTAACAAGGATGGTTATTGTTGATGGCATCGGCTATGCACTTAGTAATAATGCGGCTCACCTCCTGCGCTTCACCACTAACAAAAGAGCTGAGATCACCGACCTGGGGGCGATCGCGGATGATGAAGCCGACGACACCCACTCGATCAGCAGCTCCATGAGCCATGGTGGCGATATGATCGCAGATGAAAAAGGCGACCTGTATGTGATAACCGCAAACAGGGCGGTTTTTAAAATCGATGTTCGGGCTTTAAAAGCAACCTATAAAGGAGCAATTACCGGTTTGCCCCGGGGCTTTAGCACCAACGGTGCAACAGTGGAAAAAGGGACCAGCATCATTGTAAGCAGTGCAAACTCAACCGAAGGATATTATCGTTTCGACCTTGTTACACTGCAGGCAGAGAAAATCAATAACGACGGTACCGTTTTCAATGCATCCGATCTTGCCGGCAGCGCACTCGCAACTGCAGAAAAAAAGGACAACAAAGCGCCTGAACAGCTTAGCATTCCGGTAATCGCAGAAGAGCGCATTACCAACAAACTACAACGTACCGCATTTAGTGTGTACCCGAACCCTGCAAGGTCCGGAAGCGATGTGCGGGTTTCCTTCTCTAACCAAGCAGCCGGTAGATACACCCTGCAGCTGCTGGATATCGGCGGCCAGCTGATTGACTCCAGGCAAATTTCAATAGCAGGAAAAATGCAGGTTCAGAATTATAGCCTGCCTAAAAATCTCGCACGCGGCACTTACCTTTTAAAAGTGGTTGGCGAAACACAAAGCCAAACCGGAATTAGTTCGATTATAGTTCAATAGTTGCTTCATGCATATAAGAAAGCCGTTTCCTGGGGGAGCGGCTTTTTTGTTTTACAACACGACTGCAATGGCTAATTGGGCAACAGGGGTTTGCTTTGTACCAGTAATATCCGATTCAATTACCTTCGCAGCAATTTTACCTACCCCTAATCGCCAACAACGATATGACCGAAAAGATTCTGATCCTCGACTTTGGCAGCCAGTATACCCAGTTGATTGCACGTGCAGTTCGTGAGGCAAACGTTTTTTGTGAAATTATCCCTTACAATAAATCATTCACCCTGGAGGCAGGTATAAAAGGAATTATCCTTAGTGGTTCGCCATTTTCCGTAAACGATGAAAAGGCTCCGGTTGTTGACATTCCTGCATTTACCAGGGAAGTTCCGGTGCTTGGCGTGTGTTATGGCGCGCAACTTACCGCGAAAATGTTTGGTGGCAAGGTTGAAAAAAGCAACACCCGCGAATATGGCCGGGCAACACTACAGGTGGTGCAAAACGATCCATTGCTTGAAAACGTTTCCTCTCATTCCCAGGTTTGGATGAGCCATGGCGATACCATCCTGCAATTGCCGGAAGGATTTGAAGTATTGGCAACCACCGAAAGCATACCGATTGCGGCATTCAAACAGGTTGAACCCATCAACAAGCCTTTGCTCGCACTTCAGTTTCACCCCGAAGTGTACCATTCTACGGAAGGCAAAAAAATCATTCAGAACTTCCTCGTCAATATCTGTCATTGTTCGCAGGATTGGACACCTGCAGCTTTTGTACAGGAGACCATTGCCGACTTAAAAGCAAAGATTGGCGACGGGCACGTGATCATGGCATTAAGTGGCGGGGTCGACAGCACTGTTGCCGCAACCCTCATCAGCCGGGCGATCGGCGACAGGTTGCACGGTATTTTTGTTGACAACGGTGTGCTTAGGAAAGACGAATTTGAACAGGTACTGGAGACCTACGGCGAAATAGGCCTGAATGTAAAAGGGGTGGATAAAAAAGACCTTTTTTATAAGGCGCTTCACGGGCACGCCGACCCGGAAAGAAAACGGAAAATTATCGGAGGCCTTTTTATCGACGTTTTCCAGGATGAAGCAAACCAGTTATCAGGAATTGACTTTTTGGGGCAGGGTACCATCTATCCTGATGTAATCGAAAGCATAAGTGTGCACGGCCCTTCCGCAACCATAAAATCACACCATAACGTCGGGGGCCTTCCCGAGAAAATGCACCTGAAGCTGGTGGAGCCCCTACGCTTCCTGTTTAAGGATGAAGTTCGCAAAGTAGGACTCGAACTTGGCATACCCCATGACCAATTATTCAGGCATCCGTTTCCCGGCCCCGGACTTGCCATCAGGATCCTGGGTGAGATTACGGCCGAAAAGGTTGCCTTATTGCAGAAGGCCGACGACATTTACGTTAGAGCTTTAAAAGAACACAAGCTTTACTCCGGTATCTGGCAGGCCGGCGCGATATTACTGCCCGTCAAAAGTGTAGGTGTTATGGGTGATGAACGTACGTATGAACATACCATCGCACTGCGCGCAGTTACCTCAGTTGACGGTATGACCGCCGACTGGGCACACCTTCCTTATGAGTTCCTGGCATTTGTTTCCAACGAAATCATTAATAATGTAAGGGGTATAAACCGGGTTGTTTACGACATCAGCAGCAAGCCGCCCGCAACAATCGAGTGGGAATAGGCACCAAATTTGTTCGCTGTGTCAGAAATTCAACCCGGCATGACGTTTAGGTTACTATTTGGCTGCTTTCTATTCACCATTTTTACCAGCTCAACTGCATTTGCGCAGATCGACAGCTTAAAAACATTCAAAGTAGCTGTTTTTGCACCTTTATACCTGGAGGATGCCTTTGACGGAGATGAGTACAAGCTGGGAAAATTAAGCCTGCCAAGGAACATATTGCCCGGTCTTGAATTCTATAATGGGGTAATGATGGCCGTAGACAGCCTGAACCAGGAAGGGGTTTCTGTTGAGATCAGCATTTTTGATACCAAAAACCCCTACAAAAGACTGGAACAGGTTTTTACATCTGCAGGGTTCGCCAATACCAACCTGATCATTGCCTCTATCACTAGTGGGTCAGAACTCACCGCCTTTGCAACACTGGGCGCAACACGGGGAATCCCCGTTATTTCCGCCAGTTATCCAAATACAACAGGGGTCACCAACAATCCGAATTTCGTATTGCTCAACTCTGCTTTTCAAACCCATGTTGAAGGAGTATTCAAGTACCTGCAAAAGTATCACCCCACCGATGATATCCTGTTTGTAAAGCGAAAGGGAGCCGTTGAGGATTATATCAGAAACACTTTCACCCAATTAAATAAAACAGCTGTTGGGGTTCCGGTACGGATGAGGTGGCTTGAACTAAGCGACTCCTTTCCTGCAAGACAATTGATTTCGAAGCTGGATAGTATGACGAACAACGTGGTGGTAGTTGCCTCGCCGCTTGAAAAATTCGGTTTGCGTGTGGTAAGAACCATGAGCGCGAATGAAGCATACCGCACTACTGCTGTCGGCATGCCTACCTGGGATGGAATGAAAGAACTGGGAAACCCTGATTGCCGGTTTGTTGATATTGTTTATTCAACACCATTCTTTTTCAACCAGAATCAACTCACCCAGCATATTGCCCGCACTTACAAGTCGAAATATAAAAGCCGCCCCAGCGATATGGTTTACCGGGGCTTCGAGGCCGTTTATCATTTTACCAAACTTTTGCAAAAGCACCAGGGGCAACTTTCCAGCAACCTAACCGATAAGTCGTTTTCTGTTTTTAACGAATACGATATTCAGCCGGTAAAAGGCAGAACGGACAGCATAGATTATTACGAAAACAAAAAATTGTACTTTATAAAAAAGCAGGAAGGAAACCTCAAAGGCGTTTATTAGCAACCAGAGGCAAAGCAGAACATTCAACTGCAACTATATTAAAGTGTCAGCCATTGATAATCAAACCATCGGCTGGCATTATTGTTTTAGCTATACTGTAATCCTGTTAACTCCTGCAATCGCATGCCGCTCATCGACTTCACCGACAAAGGTCTCTATTGTGCACCGGGCAATTTCTATATTGACCCGTGGAAGTCGGTTGACCATGCGATCATCACCCACGCGCACAGCGATCATGCAAGGTGGGGTTCAAAAAATTATCTCTGCCATACCGATACCAAACCTATTCTGCAATTGCGGCTGGGCGAAAATCCATATCAAACCCTACCCTGGGGCGAACCGATAGTTATCAATGGCGTAACCGTATCGCTACACCCGGCGGGCCATATCATTGGTTCGTCACAAATCCGGGTCGAATACCGCGGCGAAGTATGGGTTGTAAGTGGCGACTATAAAACCGAGAATGATGGAATTAGCAGTGCTTTCGAGCCGGTTCCCTGCCATACCTTTATTACCGAGTCAACTTTTGGGTTACCGATATACCGCTGGAAACCACAGCCTGAGATTTATGCCGACATCCAGCATTGGATCAGGAAAAACCAGGCCGACGACAAGGCAAGTGTTATCATCGCTTACAGCCTCGGCAAGGCCCAGCGCGTTTTGCAGGCTATTGCTGAGGTAACCGATAAAATATTCGTACACGGTGCTATCTGGAACACCCATGAGGTGCTGGTTCAGGCGGGCTGGAAGCTGCCGGTCGTTCGCAGGGTTACCCCGGAGGTCCCGAAAGAAGATTATCGTGGCAGCGTGATTATTGCTCCTCCCAGTGCCGATGGTACCCCATGGATGAAACGCTTTTCACCCTACAGCGTTGGTGTCTGCAGTGGCTGGATGCAGGTGCGGGGTAATGCACGACGCAGAAATGTTGACGCTGGTTTTCCGCTGAGCGATCATGCAGACTGGTATGGATTGATGGATGCCATCAAAGCAACAGGTGCGCAGAAAGTTTTTGTTACCCATGGTTTCCAGGCTGCATTCAGCCGCTACTTAAATGAAAATGGCATCGAAGCGGCGGAAGTAAAAACAGAATACGGTAACGATGAAGAAGATGCACCGGCAAACGTAAAAGAAGGAGAGCCGGAGGAGTCAGCCGTAGAAGACATAAACGAAAACGTTGAATAGCGAATGTCTGAACCCAGCCACGATATAATTCCCGGTGTCGACTCAGCGCATGCCGAAATACAGGAACCCGGTATAGGCTTATTTGCTGACCTGGTAAAAGTCATCGGAACGAGTACGAAAACCAACGACAAGCTCGAAGCCCTTGCCAATTATTTTAATACCGCACCGGATAAAGACAAGGTTTGGGTAATTGCCATATTTAGCGGGCGCCGTCCCCGGAGAGTGGTAAACTCAAACCAGTTAATTGCCTGGTGTATCGAAATGGCCAATATACCCGGCTGGCTCTTTGGCGAATGTTACCACACCGTTGGCGACCTTGGCGAAACCATCTCCCTGTTGTTGCCCGAAACGCATGATCCTTTGACCTCGACGGCAAAGCCGCTCCACTATTATATCGAGCACTTTATAAAAATCGACAAACAGGAAGAAGCCATTCGAAAACAATTCATTCTCGATAGCTGGAAGGAGATGAACCAAAGTGAGCGGTATGTTTTCAATAAACTGATTACGGGCTCTTTTCGCATTGGTGTTTCGCAAAAAACAATGGTCAACGCGCTTGCACGGGTAACCACGCTAGATGCCTCGGTAATTGCACATCGCATAAGTGGAAACTGGGATCCTTCAACAGTGGGCTTTGCGGAACTTCTCGACGACGACGTGCGCATTATCGATCACTCACGCCCCTACCCTTTTTATCTTGCTTATGCGCTCGACGAGGCTCCCGAAACGCTGGGTGATCCCAACGACTGGCAGGTAGAATGGAAGTGGGATGGCATTCGTGGCCAGGTAATCAAACGCAATAACCAGCTCTTCGTTTGGAGCCGGGGCGAAGAATTGATGACCGATAAATTTCCGGAGTACCACATTTTGAACAACCTCTTGCCCGAAGGAACCGTCATTGATGGAGAAATCATACCAAGTGTTGATGAAAAACCACTGCCATTTGCCTTGCTTCAAACCAGGATTGGCCGAAAGAATATTACGCGCAAACAACTGCAGGATGCACCCATTACCTTTTTCGCTTACGACTTGCTGGAGTTTGAAGGCGAAGACTGGCGAAACCGGCCCCTTTCAGAGCGCCGAACAAAACTCGAGGAAATTGTACAGCCGCTGAATACACCCATCCTGTTGCTTTCGCCGGTCGTGCAGTTTAATACATGGACCGAACTTGCCGAAATGCGACGTTCATCACGAGAGCAGGGCGCTGAAGGTTTTATGATCAAAAAGAAATCGTCGGCATACCAGGTTGGTCGGAAAGTTGGCGATTGGTGGAAATGGAAAATTGATCCGCTTGTAATCGATGCGGTAATGATCTATGCGCAAAAGGGAAGCGGAAGACGAAGCAACCTGTATACCGACTATACTTTTGCGGTTCGCGATGGCGACAAACTGGTGAGCTTTACCAAAGCTTACAGCGGCTTAACCGATAAGGAGTTTGCCCAGGTCGACGCGTTCGTAAAACGGAATTCCATCGAAAAGTTTGGCCCCGTAAGAACTGTTAAGCCCGAGCTGGTATTCGAAATCGCCTTTGAAGGTATTGCAGCAAGTAACCGGCACAAAAGCGGGGTTGCCCTCCGGTTTCCACGCATGAGCAAATGGCGAAAAGACAAGAAAGTTGAAGAGATTAATACCCTCGACGACCTGAAGAAAATGCTCGAGGTGTACGGAACCAAGTCGTGACATTTGCTGCTTTCTAACGGGATACCGCTTCACGAAAGCAGGGATTCTTTTTGGACCAGCTGAAGTTTTTTATGGCTTCATCGTTGCTACGCTCAGTTCAATGGCAAACCATTGGTCATCTTTTTCTCCTGCTTTAAAAGGGTAATTGCAAACCGGAGAACAGGTCCATACGAAAATGTAAACGCATACATCAACCTATTCGTTTCCGCAAAATATGGGCGTAAATTTATGTTAGAACCCTCTCATGAAATCATTTAAAGTTTTGTTGCTGCTAGGTGCCATGTGTTTTCTTTACGCGTGCATGCTGCATAAAACAAATCGTAAGCAATTACACGACCTCGCAAATACACCAATGCCGGTACGGGCTGATGATGAATATATCAGTCTTCCCCGGTACGATCAACCCCCAGGCGATCCGGTAAAAGGATTCGAATACCTGAAAAGCGGCGAATACATCAGTAGCGGTATCCCCGCGGGTCTTTACAAATGGATCATGCGCGACGATAAACGTCCGGTTTACCAATTGATGGGATACAGCCAGAACATGCTGATCGACTTCAATGTTTATACCGGTGAACACGGGAAAAAGCTGGCAGCACCCGGTTGCCTGCAATGTCACTCCACCATCATCAACGATAGCACCATCATCGGCCTTGGCAACTCTTTTGGCTATTATACCACCAACACATCGCTTAACCTAAGGGTTGCCGAAGCTGCAGTGAAAGCCATATATGGCAAAAACTCGGGCAATTATAAAGGCTCCCGCCATATACTGCAGGCGGGTAAAGCAGTGTCTCCCCTTATTGTTACCGAAGCATGGGGGGTCAACCCGGCTGAACGGATTGCCGAAGTGATTGCCGTACACCGCGATCCGCGGACCCTCTCGTGGAATGGCGACACCAGTTACTTCCCCACCCAGCAAGCTGTTATACCAACCGACGTTCCCGCCTGGTGGTTACTGAAGAAGAAAAACGCCATGTATTATAACGCAAACGGCCGGGGCAGTTTTGCAAAACAAATCATGGCTGCAACCCTGCTTACCCTTAACGACACCGTATCGGCCAACCGGATCCACGAAAAAATGAAAGATGTATTGGCCTACCTCCGCCAGTTACAGCCACCCCCCTATCCCAAAGCGGTGAACAACAAGCTCGTTTTGGAAGGCAAAGCGCTCTTTAATGATAACTGTGCGCGATGCCATGGAACTTACGGCAAAGCAGGATCTTACCCCAACATCGTGGTATCGCAGCCAACTGTGGGCACAGATTCACTGATGGCTAAACAATATTTCGTTCAGGATGGTTATACCAAGTGGTACAACAACAGCTGGTTTAGTTCAGGTGATGGTCCAGCCTGGTTTCAGCCCGAATACGGTTACATAGCTCCACCGCTGGACGGTGTTTGGATAACGGCTCCATATTTTCACAACGGCGCAGTGCCTACCATCGAGGCCGTACTGAACAGCAAACTCAGGCCCGAATACTGGACGCGTAACTTCAACCGGACCGATTACGACTATGAAAAACTTGGCTGGAAATACCAGGTACGGAAGCAATCCAGCGGCAACCGGGTTTACAATACCAATTTGCCGGGGTATGGCAACTACGGTCATACGTTTGGCGATGAGCTTTCAAAAACCGAACGCGATGCCGTTATAGAATATTTAAAGACCCTTTAGCATTTGGCTGCCCCACTATGGGCACAATAGTGCCTAATTTCACCGGAACAAACAATAATGAAAAAAACGCTCATCATATTTCTTCTTCTTGCTACCTGTATTTCTTACCTGGCATTTGTTGCCGATTTCGAAAAACCTGTGCACATCGAACCATCGGTTCAACGAACCGGGGATGCCGGGAAAGGCTACGAATACGTTGTTACCGGCGATTACCTCAAAAGCGGGATTCCTTACAACCTCTTTCTGAAAGGTTTTGGCTCCAGCAACGACAATCACCTGAAGCGTACGGGCGATAACGAAAAAATTAGCTATGAGTACACCGCGGTAAATGCACCCAATGGTGAACTTGTGGTTGCGCCCAATTGCATGCAATGCCATGCCCAGGTATTTGATGGCAAATTGGTGATGGGGCTGGGTAATACCAGCATTGATTTCTCGCAGAATAAGTCGGTGGGTCGCATGGCGGGAAACCTGTATACAATGCTTTCGCTGCTAAACCCAAAGCAATTACAGGCATCAAAGAGTTTTTTGCAAGCTACCCGTACGATTGCGCCGGATATGACTACTGAGGTGCGTGGAGTGAATGCGGCAGGGCGACTGGCTGCACTGCTGGTGGCACACCGCGATCCGCAAACCCTCCAGTGGAGCAGTAAACCTATCATGGATATCCCAAAAGAGGTGGTGCCTACTGATTTTCCTGCCTGGTGGTTGCTCAAAAAGAAAAATGCCATGTTCTACAATGGTTATGGCAGGGGCGACTTTTCAAGGTTTCTTATGGCTTCGAACCTGCTGACCGTTTCCGACTCATCTGAGGCCCGCGAGGTTTATGGCCACTTCAACGATGTACTTGCTTATGTCTACAGCCTGGAGGCACCCAAATATGACCGGCCAATCGATAAAGAACTTGCAGAGAGCGGCCAGGCGCTTTTCAACGACAACTGTTCAAAGTGCCATGGCACTTATGGCGAAAAAGGTGAGTATCCGAATTTGCTCATCCCCTCAAATATCATCAGGACCGACTCTGCCTTGTTCAAGAGCAATTCCTCTTTTCCCCAGTTTATAGACTGGTTCAACAAGAGCTGGTTCACAACCGGCGACAATCCTGCGAGACTTGTTCCTTTTGACGGATACATAGCTCCACCATTAGACGGCATCTGGATAACTGCACCTTATCTCCACAACGGATCCGTTCCAACACTCGAAGGTGTGTTGAACAGCAAAGCCAGGCCTGCCTACTGGACCCGTGATTTCGACAAACCTGAATACGACTATGCCAGTCCCGGCTGGAAGTACACTGCTTTTGACAAGCCGGAACGCAAAGCATACAATACCACCTTGCCCGGCTATGGCAACTACGGCCACTATTTCGGTGATAAGCTCACCGCTACGCAAAGGAAGGCAGTGATTGAATACTTAAAGACATTATAGTCGTTGGTCGTATGGGGGTTAAAGCGACAATTGCCCTGTCAAAAGCATGTGGGCTGCAGTGGTATGCGAATTGCATTCCAATTAGAAACTCTGAAAGCATGAAAAATATCTTAATGTTCGCAGCCATTGCAGGTATTGCCGGCGCAGTAGCTATCTATTTTGTAAGTGAAGGAATTAAAAGCAGTAGTAGCAAAAAATACTTAGCAGAAGGCTATTAACCTTTAATGCAACTATATTCAACAGGATTACGGATAAGGCATGTACCGCCAGGGTGTATGCCTTATTTTTTTACAATCAACTATTTTTACTTGTTCGATTGGTACGCCCGCCGCCGGAAAGCCGCTTTGCTTATCGGCAAATACCAGCTAACTATGTGCAGGCATACAAGTCTGATAATAATGATTATTTTTAATCAAAAATCATGAGTCTCTTCAAATCTATACTACGGCCCTTTGTTGAATTCGACGATAAGGATGCCGAAGAGAAAAAGAATGGTGATTTGCCAAAGGAGCCAAACAACCCGGAGCTCAATCAGCAGGTGCCGGTGCCGCCGGTTTCCACAGCACCTACTCATCAATCTCCGGCTCCGGCAGTCACTCCCCAGCCCCAGAACACTTCAACCGTGCAACCAGGACCGGGCAAGTCGGCCGCACAATACGAGCAACACTTCAATAACCTGATTGAGGAAGCAAACACCACCAATCCCTTGTTCCAGGGAACCGATCTCAAAGAATTCATCGATAGCAAAATTGATGTTGAGGCAATTGCAGACGAGGAGACCAGGTATAAAACTGCTTTTAATGTGCTTAAACGCACGGGGCTAACCAAGGAGCGTTTAAACCAAACCGGGCGTGAATACATAAACATCATCGACAAAGACCTGAAAGCTTTTGAGGGTGTTTACAACGAGCAATACCGGAACAATGTAGAACTCAGGCAAAAAAGCCTGGAACAAAAGAATCGCGAACTCCAGGAACTTACCAACCGGATAGCAACCCTGAACAACGAGATCAAACAAGCAGAAGCGGAAATTACCCAAAGCCGTCAAACGCTTACCGCGAACAAGGATGCTTTTATGCAGGCGGGAGAAAACAAGAAAAAAGAAATTGAAGGCGAACTATTGAAAATCAACCAATACTTTGCTTAACCATCATAAATGTATAAACCATGGCCAACGAAATAGCTAAACCCACTTTTGAACTCCCGAAGGCAGACCCGAAGAAGACCTGGGGCACGGTATTAACCCTTGCCATCCTTGCGGGTCTTGCAATACTATTTTACATCTACATTTTACCCTTTCTGCTATCGGTAGTTTGGGGCACTGTTCAGTTAATCATCGGTATTGCCGTTGCAATTGTGCTGCTGATGATATTAACGAACAAAAAATTCTGGCGGGGACTTCATTACTTTTCTGAAGCAATTGCACAAGGCTTATTGGGATGGGCTATCGAAATGAACCCCTGGAATATTTTGAACCTCCAGGTTGAAGAAGCTGAAAAAGATCGCGATCAGCTCCGCATCCATGGTGAAAAATTGAAGGCTCAGGAAACATCGCTGCAAATGCAACTTGAAGAAAATGAGCGAAACCTCAGGCAGGCTCAAGCAGAGGTAAAGATCTGCCAGGCACGATTGGCTAAAAACCCTGACGATTTCGATACCCAGCTCGCCCTGGAAACTGCAGCAACAAACTTTAATAATGCAAAAGATTTTATCGATGCAGTAAAGCCGGTGTCTAACGATGTAAAAAACCTGGTGGTCTTCGCGGACAAGGCTTACCGTAAATCAGGGGTTGCACTTTTGAATTCAAAGAACACGATCAAAATCCAGAAAGCCAAATACGACGCGGTTACAACTGCATCGGCCACAATGGGCAAAGCGATGAAAGCGTTCACCGGCAATACCGATCTTAATAATGACGCCGACCGGGCCATCCAGAAAATCAGGGAAGACGTTGCAAATAAGATTGGTGGAATTAAGTCAGCTATCCAGATTACCTCGCAGGCCATGAATGCACAGGATCTTAAAGACGCAGCAAAAGTCTCTATTGCCGCGCAGACCGCTACCCGCCTGGATGTAGACAAGACGTTTAACTACGCCGATACTATCCAGGGTACGGCGACCGGGATCAACAGTACTGCCACCGGTAAAGATGGTGACAAAAACAAATACCTCGATTACCTTAATAAATAGCCTGTAAGCCTCGCTCGAATGGGTTCGCAGTGCAGCCCTGGCAAAAATCTTCTTAACAACCATTTAAAACGATAAGCAGCAATTGGATGACTGCATAAACTCAACGCTAAAACAAAAACAATGAAACTAAAGCCCGGTGGAAAAATTGCCATTTTTTTAATCATTGGTGTAATTGCCTTTTTCCTGATACGAAAATACCTTCCCTCATCAGGTACAAGTACAGCTAACACAAATGACAGTGCCTGGAATGCCGATGCAAAAGAACCCGGTACGGCAAACGAAAAAACTACACCCTCTGCCTCCAATACATCCGCTGATGGACGTACGTTTGATTATACAGCAGAAAAGCCGGTTGAAGGTATCTTAAGAGGTGTGGTTGAGGTTGGCGCAACCGGCTTCAACTCCTTTGTAATTAATATGGACAAAGACAAACGTTGGGAGATCGTGTCCAAAGATTTCGGGGAAAGCCTGGCTTATGAAGGCTTAGCTACGACAGACGATATCCGTGCAGGTTTGAAAAAGTACCTCGCTGGCATGTTTGATAAGGGAGTATCTAAAAACAACATGCACTTCGTTATCTCCTCCGGAGCGCAAAAAGAACCAAAAACGGAACTTATCGCGAATGAACTTAAGAAAATGGGCTATGTTGTTAACCTGGTTACCCCAGACCAGGAAGGTAAATTCGCCTTCCAGGCAACAGTTCCGCGAGCATTCCAGGACAACTCATTTTTGGTTGACATCGGATCAGGTAATACAAAAATTTCATGGCAGGAAAACAGCCAGCTGAAGTCGATCGAATTACCGGGTGCCAAATACTATTCTGATAACCAGACAGATGATGCTGTTTACAACCAGGTCAAGGGCCAGATTGGTAAAATACCGTCTGGTAAAAGAAATGTTTGTTTTATCATCGGAGGGGTTCCTTTTACGCTTGCGAAGCAACACCGTAATGGCGAGGAACGCTATACCGTTTTGAAAAACCCGGGAGACTACAAAGCCGCAGACAAAAAGATGGGATCAGGCCTAAACATTTACAAAGCCATACAAGACGGGACCAATACCGACACTTTCGTTTTTGATTGGGACAGTAACTTCACTATCGGTTTCTTGCTTAACCTTCGCTAAAGTAAATTTTATAATAAAAGAGGGGTTGATCACGATAAATGATCAACCCCTCTTTTATTATGGCTACCTTCCTAAGTAACTTGATCAAACCCATGTTCCCGGTTTTCTACCGGTGAGGATGTTCCGTTTGTAGGAATTGAAATGTTATGAAGGTGCACCTGCTCGGGGATATTTTGCTTGCTAAAAGAACCAAGTACATGCATAAACGCGTGAAAGATCTGTTGCAAATCTGTAGGCGTTGAAATTACGCGTTGAATCACCAGGTGCAGGTGATCGCCTTCCTGCTCTTTGTGTTTATCAATATGGAAGGAATAACCCGAAAGGGATTCGAACACGTGACGGATGGCCTGGTCAGCAAACAGGGATTTCAGCTTCCCCTGGTCATTCGTTTGCACAATTACCTTGTCGTCAAACTCAGGATAGCCTATTTTGACATCCTGCATTCCAAAGAGCTTTCCGATCCTGTTGATTACGTCCTCGGGATAAATGGCAAAACGGAAGGTTGAATTTGCCGGCAACTCTGCCAATAGGTTTGTTTGTTCATAGCCACCTTCTGCATTCCCGCCTGGCGAACTCACGATGTCCATTTCAATGTTGCCTTTATCTGTTTGCAGCACTACATGGTAGTCCTGCGATCCATTTGTTGCGATGTCGCTGGTAACCTGCTGAAAGATGGTGTCAGCATCCCCGGATATTGTGCGTCTTTCTAACATAAAAAATTGGTTTATAGATAGCTGCATAATAATTACGCCAGCTTTTATGTACCCTTGTGTAGCGATTCGCCCTGTTGATATTACAACTTTTCTTGCTTTTATGGCGCGCGTGGGACCTTCTTGTGCAGCTGGCAGGAGGTATTATTTGCAGAAATCGTTTAGATGTATTTGCTGTTGAAAACTTGACTCCCCTGAATGCCCTGTAGAACGTACTTTTGGGCATTTAGTTACCAGTTTTGTTACGTGTAAAGTCCGGGATGTTTTTCGATGGATCTTAGGGCAACCATTGAGTGCTGTTATTGCTGGCGAAGAAATTCGAAATCAACTTATGCCGGTACCGGGATTGCGTTTCGGAAGATATAATCAATTGCAGAGAAATATAAACTAAGGTGATGAAGTTTAGCTATTACGGACATTCCTGTTTCAGTGTGGAGATCGCGGGTAAGAATATCCTGTTCGATCCATTTATTACGCCAAATGAGCTGGCGCGGAATATTGATATTGATACAATCCAAGCCGACTTTATCTTCCTAAGCCATGGCCATGCTGACCACATCGCAGATTGCGAGGCCATCGCAAAACGTACCGGAGCTAAGGTTGTTTGTGCCTTTGAAGTACACGAATGGCTAAACGGCAAGGGCGTTTCCAATACCCACCCCATGAACACCGGGGGCAAATGGAAATTTGACTTCGGTACGGTTAAGTGCGTCGTTGCACATCACAGCGGCGGTTTACCTGATGGGTCATATGGCGGAAATCCGTTGGGATTTGTGTTTATCACGAATGATGGCAACTTTTATTATGCCGGAGACACTGCCCTCACGCTTGATATGCAACTGATCCCCCGTTGGGCCAAAATCGATTTTTCGGTGCTCCCCATTGGCGACAACTTTACCATGGACATAGCGGATGCAGTTGTAGCTGCTGAGTTTGTGAACACTGCCAAAGTGATTGGGGTTCATTATGACACCTTTGGCTATATAAAGATTGATACAGAAAAAGCAAAGGCAGAATTTGAGGCTGCCGGAAAAATGTTACTATTGCCGGGTATTGGCGAAACCATTGATATTTAGGTTCAAGCATAAAATACAAGTTTATTTACATGGGTAGAATTATAGGTGTTGCAAATCAAAAGGGAGGCGTAGGAAAAACTACCACAGCCATAAACCTGGCAGCAAGTTTTGCTGTGCTCGAATACAAAACGCTTCTTGTAGACGCCGACCCGCAAGCAAATAGTACAACCGGGGTTGGCTTTGATTTACATAACGTCACCAGCAGCCTTTACGACTGCATGATCAACAATGCTACTTCGCAGGATGTTATTCTAAAAAGCGACATCCCTCATCTTGATGTTATTCCGTCACATATTGATCTTGTAGGTGCAGAAATCGAAATGATCAATTATCCGAACCGCGAAACGGTGATGAAGAATATGCTTGATGCGGTGAAAGACAGGTACGACTTTATTGTAATCGACTGTTCTCCGTCTCTGGGTTTGATTACCGTAAATGCTTTGGTAGCTGCCGACAGTGTTATTGTACCTGTTCAATGCGAGTTTTTTGCCCTTGAAGGTTTGGGCAAATTGCTGAATACGATTAAGATTGTCCAAAATCGCCTTAACCCGGAATTGCAAATTGAGGGTATCCTCATGACGATGTATGATGGCCGGTTAAGGCTCTGCAACCAGGTGGTTAGCGAGGTGAGGAGACATTTTGATGAAATGGTATTTACTACGATCATCCACCGCAACACCCGTTTAAGCGAAGCACCAAGTTTTGGAAAGCCGGTAATACTCTATGACTCTGACAGTAAAGGCGCAGTAAATTATCTGAACCTCGCAAAAGAGGTGTTGCAAAAAAACGACCTTACAAAAATTGCACGGGAAGACAGGATATTGGATACTCCCGACCCGGTTTAACCATCGTGCAGGTTGAGCCTAATTCACCTGTACTTAATTACGATTTGGTAGTGACTTTAAGCTACCCGAAACAGGAATATACATGACCAACAATAAAAAAGATCTCCTGGGCAAAGGCATCAGGAGCCTTTTACAGAATATCGACTCAGACCTTAAGACGACCACCGGAAATCTAAAACAGCCGGTAATTGAAACTGCAACAGGAATCAACCGTATTCCGCTGACAAATATCGAAGTCAATCCACGACAACCCCGTCGCGACTTCGATGAGCAGGCGATGAGTGAATTGGCTGCTTCTATAAAGTTGCACGACATAATCCAGCCGGTTACCGTTTCAGCCATTGAAAATGGAAAGTTTCAGCTCATCAGCGGTGAACGCCGTTTTCGTGCAGCTAAACTTGCTGGACTCACAGATATTCCAGCCTACATCAGGCAGGCAAATGACCAGGAATTGCTGGAACTTGCCTTGCTGGAAAACCTGCAGCGCGAAGACCTTAATGCCATAGAAATCGGCTTGAGTTATAAGCGTATGATGGAAGAACTGAATTATACCCAGGAGCAGGTAGCTGAAAGAATGGGAAAAGAACGGAGTACGGTAACCAACTACATTCGCCTGCTTCGCCTTCCACCCGATATCCAGCTTGCGGTTCGAAATGGAACGCTTAGTATGGGTCATGCCAGGGCTTTGATAAATGTGGACACGGTAGATAAACAGCTCTTTATCTATAATGAAATTAGAGGTAAAGGGCTGAGTGTAAGGCAAACCGAAGAGTTGGTTCGGAAGATGTACAAAACAGATACTGAGGCCGTTAAATCTTCGGTAAAAGCTGAGCTGCCGCCAGCGTACAAAAGAATTGAAGATACCTTAGCGACACATTTTGGTACCAAAGTAAACCTGGCACACAACAAAAAAGGCTTTGGAAGCATATCAATTGAATACTACTCTTTGCAGGAATTGAACAAAATTCTCGAGCAAATGAATGTGTCTGCCAGTTAAATACCATGAAGTGGTTTTATTCGCTTTTCATATCTCTGTCTTTATCCGTCGGTGCCTATGCACAGTCTGAAAAAGAACAACTTGCCCGTGGACGGTTGGATACGGTGTCCCGGCAAACGGACACCGGAAGAACCCTTACCGCACCTGATACCATTGTCAGGATAAAACACATTCCTCGTAAAGCAACGTTTCGTTCAGCTGTATTGCCAGGGTGGGGACAGGCATATAACCGGGAGTATTGGAAGATCCCTTTGGTTTACGGTGTCATTGGGGTGCCAGCCGGCTTTTACATCTACAATACGACCTGGTATAAAAGAACAAAACTTGCCTACCAGATTATTGTGAATAACGACACCAACCGGGTTAATGAAATAGATCCGCAGCTAAGAACATTCCGGGCTGAGGACCTGCAATACCTACGGAATTCATTTCGTAAAAACCGGGACTACTCCATCTTATATTTTTTAATCGCCTGGGGTATCCAGGTTGCTGACGCAACAGTGTTTGCACATCTTAAAGACTTCGATGTCAGCGATGACCTCACCCTTCAGCTGAAGCCGGGTATCAGCGGCCAGGGTAACAGCATCGGTCTGGGACTTGTACTTGCGGTAAAGTCCCCCTCTCAACGCAGGTTATTACAGCCGCTTCGCTAACTTCTATTTGGAACTTTCCAGAAAAACCAACTGCATGAAAATAGCACTTATCGGGTACGGAAAAATGGGAAAGGCAATTGAAGAAATTGCCCTCAAAAAAGGCCATGAAATCGTACTTAAAATACATATTGATAATACGGAGGAGTTTACGGAAGCTGCAGTAGCACAGGCCGATGTTGCGATTGAATTTACAAGTCCACACAGTGCAACCGACAACATCCGGAAATGTATTTCTGCGGGTGTACCCGTGGTAAGCGGCTCAACTGGTTGGCTGGCTCAATGGGAGGAAGTAAAGACTTTTTGTGAAGAACGAAACGGCACACTGCTGTATGCGAGTAATTACAGCATAGGCGTAAACCTGTTCTTCGAGGTCAACAGCTACCTGGCTTCACTCATGGCCCCGTACCCGGATTATGAAGTCAGCATGGAGGAGATCCACCACACGGAAAAAAAGGATGCTCCAAGTGGCACGGCGATTAGCCTGGCTGAACAGGTGCTTCAACACATTAAAACCAAGAAATCCTGGATAAACACTCCTTCGTCAAACGCTGACGAACTATTGATTACCAGCAAACGGATTGATCCTGCACCGGGAACCCATAGCATAAAGTACAGTTCCGAAATCGATGACATCGAAATCATTCATACTGCGCATAACCGGAAAGGTTTCGCTGGAGGAGCTGTGCTCGCTGCAGAATTTGTTTTGGGTAAGAAGGGGATCTTTACGATGAAAGATGTGCTGGGTTTTAGCTGAGTTGGGGGAGTTGGGGATTTGATAGGTTGACTAGTTGATAGGTTGACTAGTTGACTGGTTGATTGGTTGACTGGTTGACTTGTTGATCAGTTGATAAGTTGACTGGTTGACAGGGGTAAGCCGTCGGACCCATCGCCAATCTGAACACCCATAAAAATACCTCGAACTTCCCAATCCGTAATTCGCCAATCCGTAATCCGGCAATAGACAACGCTAATGCAGATTGGCGAACATATCTTTTGTCATCATCTGAAGGTCGTATTCCGGCTTCCAGTTCCAGTCGCTGGTTGCCACACTATCATCGATGCTTTGGGGCCAGCTATCGGCGATGTCCTGCCTTGAGTCGGGCTTATAGCTAATGGTAAATTCAGGTATATGTTTCTTGATTTCTGCGGCGATTTCACTGGGCGAAAAGCTTACACCCGAAAGATTATACGAGGTACGTATCGATATATGCTCTGCCGGAGCCTCCATAAGTTCGATAGTCGCCCGAATGGCATCGGGCATATACATCATTGGCAAACGGGTGTCTTCCTTTAAAAAACAGGTATACGCTTTATCTTCCAGGGCCTGGTGAAAAATATCTACGGCATAATCAGTGGTACCGCCACCGGGGGACGACTTATAACTGATCAAGCCGGGATAACGCAGGCTTCTGACATCAACACCATAACGTTTATTGTAGTAATTACACCAGAATTCGCCGGCATATTTACTGATGCCATACACTGTTATTGGTTCGATAATCGTTTGCTGCGGGCAGTTTACTTTTGGCGACGTGGGACCAAACACCGCAATACTGCTGGGCCAATATACTTTCCTGATTTGTTCTTCCCTTGCAATGTCGAGCACGTTGAGCAGACCCTGCATGTTGAGGTTCCAGGCGAGCGTAGGATTTTTTTCACCGGTTGCACTAAGTATAGCGGCAAGCAGGTATATCTGCGTAACGTTTTGCCGGATTACCTGAACATGCAGCATTTCCTTGTTCATCACATCGATGCTTACATATGGACCGGTTCCTTTTAACAGGTCGTTCTCTTCACGAAGATCGGAAGCGACAACATTGTTGTTTCCATATATTCTTCTTAGTGCAAGCGTAAGCTCCACACCTATCTGCCCTGAGGCACCGATTACGAGTATCTTTTCTTTGCTCATGTTTTATTGGATCAGGCGGGCAAAATTAGCCAACCAGGATGGATTATACCGGCTCATTATTTTGTTACCGTACAAGGGAGTGACACAACCGGAGCCGGGATGGGTTCAACTGCTCGTTCCCAAAAAAACTTTAAGGGTGCACTTGCGAATTGCTGTTTGGACACTTAGATTAAATATAATTGAAGGTATGCGCCTTCTCGGTAGTAAGCGCTAATTTCGGCCTATGAGTAGCGCTTTTTTAAACGAATTGTTTTCAGGACAGGATTATGATCGCAATCAATTTTTCCTGATTTGCGGGCCCTGTGTTGTTGAAGATGAGGCATTGGTTATGGAAGTTGCGGAAAAGGTGTTTTCCATATGTAAAAACCTGGGTATACCGTACATGTTTAAAGCCTCGTATCGCAAAGGCAACCGCACCAGCGCATCAAGTTTCACGGGCATTGGTGATGAAGCTGCGATGGAGTTAATCCGGAAAACCGGCCAAACCTATGGCTTACCAACTACCAGTGATATTCATGCGCACGATGAAGCTGCACCCGCAGCAAAATACATTGATGTATTGCAGATACCAGCGTTTTTGTGCAGGCAGACAGACCTACTGGTTGCAGCTGCAGAAACGGGCAAAGTGGTTAATGTAAAGAAGGGGCAATTTGTAAGTGGCGAAGCAATGAAATTTGCGGTTGATAAAATCCGAAAAGCTGGAAACGACAAGGTATTGCTAACTGAAAGGGGTACCACCTTTGGTTACCAGGACCTGATTGTGGACTACCGCAACATTCCGGTTATGCAGTCACATGGAGTTCCGGTGGTAATGGATTGTACCCATAGCCTGCAACAACCCAATCAAACCAGTGGTGTAACGGGCGGCAACCCACAAATGATTGAAACCATTGCAAAGGCTGCGATTGCTGCCGGCGCTGAAGGCTTGTTTATAGAAACTCATCCAAACCCTGCTGTTGCAAAAAGCGATGGTGCAAATATGTTACGGCTCGACCTGCTAGAAAACCTGTTGATAAAGCTGGTAAAACTGCGAAAGGCGGTGATGTGAGTCAAGCATTGTACACCACCATACCGCCACGATAAGCCATCTCGCTCGGCAACATACCAAACTCTTTGCGAAAGGTATTTGCAAAATGACTAAGGTTGCAATAACCCACCATTATGCCCACTTCTTTTATGGAGTATTTCGACAGTGCCAGCAATGATTTGGCTTTGAGCATCCGGTTCTTCTGATAGTATTCGTATATCGGCAAACCGTACAACGACTTAAAATCGGTTTTTAGTTTGGTTGGGCTCATTGCTGAAATCTTCGAAAGCTCGATGATGGTCGGCGGGTTTACAGAAAAGTCTTTTACCAGCAATGCTTCTACCCGCATTAACCGGGCAATTTCATCGTCGTTGTTTTTTAACTTAGTAAAGAGCAGGTCTTTTTTGCTGTGAAGTTTCAGGATGAATTTTTCGATCAGCAAAAGGATCCTGTTCTGGATATAGTTGAACCGCAGCGGGTGATTGATTTGTTCCATCAACAGCTCGTTAAGCGTAACCCTGTAGATGGTATCTATAGGCGCGATACTTTCGTTTTTTATCAGGAACGAGAAGTATTGGCTGAGCACGTGTTCGATTTCAGCCTTGCCGAGTAAACGGGCAAGGTGCTCGCGGTTGAAGAAGAATTTTACGGATCGAAGCGTGATCCCTGCAGGAAGCAGGAATGTTATGGGCTTTAAGGTATCCGTAATTTTTACCGAAGTATGTACCAGGATGGCATTACGGTTTCTATGCTCCTTTTTGGCAATTGAATGGTTGTCGACCTGGGCGTCGCTAAACTGCAGGCAAAAAGAATAGTCTGAACGAACCTCGTAAGAAAAGATAAAATCTTCGTTCATCGAAGTTTCGGAAACCATTACCGTAATACCCAGTGGAAGTCGCTCTGCCCAAACAAACCCCGTTCCTTTCGACTGAGGGATGGCGAAGCTGTTACCCGGCGCCTTTACATTTAGCTCGGCGGCAAGTGACTGGCATACTTCTACATAGTCAGCTTTACTTAGTTCAAAATTTATCACAGAATATAGTTGATTTCTTCAACAAAGATAATGTCTGCTACCTGTTGTAAAGTAGATCGCTTGGTAATTGATCAAAGGACTTTTTGAATGCTTTGGCAAAGTTGCTGAGGTTACTAAATCCAACTTCGATGCCCACGTCCCTGACCGTATACTTCTGCGAAAGCAGCATTGCTTTGGCCTTATTCATACGTTGTTTCTGGTAGTATTGGTATATGGGAAGACCATAAATTTCTTTGAAACTGTTCTTTAGTTTCGATGGACTCATGGCAGCCAAGCGTGCAAGCTTTGCAATGCCAAGCGGTTCTACAGAAAAATCCTTTACCAGTTCACCTTCTATCTTCTTAAGCCTGGCGATGTCTTCGTTGCTGACTTTTACGTCAAAATGCATGTCGCTCATCTTATCGTTGATGCGCGTGAAGAACCTTTCAAGCAGTAACATAACCCTGTTTTGCACAACCAGTCGTTCGTACGACGGATCTACATCGGGTGTTACGATCTCCGAAAGGATGCGTTTGTACTCAACGTCCATGGGCTCATAATTAAATGCGCTCATCTTAAGACTGAGGTATTTTTTTATCATGCCGCCTACACTCTCCATACCAATGAAGTTGCTCATCCACTCTTTGCTAAAGATGAAGTCTACACCTTTTACTCTTGAATTTTCAGGTGTGATAAACAACCAGTCGAAACGGGTACTGCCAAGAAAAACGGCTGATTTTGCAGGATTGATTATGGTTGGCACAGGCATCGAACTGAGTGCCGTTGTTCCATTTTCGTCGCCGCTGTCGGGGGTATAAACCTCATCAAACCTCAGGGAGAAATAGTCATCCTTTATTTTGGTTCGTTGAAAGGTGATGTCTTTATGAACGGTATAGTCGGATATCAGCCCCTGTAAACCGTTGGAGAGCTGTATATATTTGAAGTAACCTGTTCCAATTTCGGGAGGGAGTGTTAAGGTGTTGTCCTTAAGTTTATGCTTAAAGGTTTTTGCAAAAAATTGGAGTAGTTCTTCATAGTTGGTGTGGTCGTATTCAAGTTTTAACAACGTATTGGATTTTGGTTTTTCTGTTATAAATATCGGAGTGGATTTCGTTTTGCTGAGTAGATGTAATTCTTGATATTGATCCAAAACGCTAAAATCATATAAACAAGTACAGGAGAGCCCAATGTTAGAAAAGAAATATAAATGAACCACATACGAATCCGGCTCGTTGCTATTCCCATTTTCTCGCCGATTAACGAGCAAACACCAAAGGCCTGCAATTCTATAATTCTTCTAAGCTTTTTCATAGTAGTGCTTTCCTGTTTTGGTAACGTCAGCCTATCGCAATTTAGTCAAATTACACGGGTAAACCGCAAAAAAACTCATTTCGCTTGAGCCTAGAATTCATATAAATTTGCATAACTTTTTTCTCACATTTAAATCTTCCTTACATCATGGCTTTTGACATAGAAATGATAAAAGAGGTATATGCTGCATTGCCCGGAAAAATTAAACAGGCTCGTGAAACAGTAGGCCGTCCACTAACTTTAGCTGAAAAGATTTTACATGCACACCTTCACAAAGGGATGCAGGCGAAGTCGTTTGAAAGAGGAAGAGATTATGTTGATTTTGCACCAGACCGTGTTGCCATGCAGGATGCAACTGCGCAGATGGCTCTTTTACAGTTTATGCAAGCAGGAAGGCCGCAGGTTGCCGTTCCAAGTACCGTGCATTGCGACCACCTGGTACAGGCTAAAACAGGGGCCCAGGAAGACCTTGCTACCGCCCTTAACACCAATAAAGAAGTTTACGATTTCCTTTCTTCAGTTTCGAATAAATATGGTCTTGGATTTTGGAGACCAGGTGGAGGAATCATTCACCAGGTTGTTCTTGAAAACTATGCTTTTCCCGGTGGTATGATGATCGGTACCGATAGCCATACGCCAAATGCGGGTGGTTTAGGAATGATTGCAATCGGGGTTGGTGGTGCTGACGCCAGCGACGTAATGGCTGGTCTTGCCTGGGAACTTAAATGGCCCAAGTTGATTGGTATCAAGTTGACCGGCAAATTGAGTGGCTGGTCAAGTGCAAAAGACGTAATTCTTAAAGTTGCGGGTATCTTAACCGTAAAAGGTGGAACCGGTGCCATTGTCGAATACTTTGGTGAAGGTGCCGATGCGCTTAGCGCTACCGGTAAGGCAACCATCTGTAATATGGGTGCCGAAGTGGGTGCTACCTGCTCGATCTTTACTTACGATGATCGAATGAGTGCATACCTGAAGAGCACAGACCGCGCTGATGTAGCTGAGCTTGCAGACAGCGTTAGCGAACACCTTAGACCCGATGATGAAGTTTACGCAGATCCGGCCTCTTATTACGATCAGTTGATCGAAATTAACCTGAGTGAACTTGAACCACATGTAAACGGACCATTCACACCCGATTTGGCATGGCCGATCAGCAAGCTTGCAGAAGCAGCCAAAGCAAACAACTGGCCCGAAAAAATTGAAGTTGCACTAATCGGATCGTGTACCAACTCTTCTTACGAAGACATCAGTCGCTCTGCCTCCATTGCGCAGCAGGCAATTGATAAAAAGCTTAAAACCCGTTCTGAATTTACCATAACACCCGGTTCTGAATTGGTGCGGTATACCGTTGAAAAAGACGGCTTCCTGGGAACGTTTGACGACATTGGCGGAGTAGTGCTGGCAAACGCATGCGGCCCGTGCATTGGGCAGTGGGCACGTCATATTGATGACCCACACCGCAAGAATACCATTGTAACGTCGTTCAACAGGAACTTTGCAAAACGTAACGACAGCTACTCGGGAACACACGCTTTTGTTGCTTCACCTGAACTGGTTACGGCCTTTGCAATTGCAGGTGACCTTACGTTTAACCCGCTTACCGATAAACTGATTAATGAAAATGGTGAAGAGGTGATGCTTGATGAACCAACAGGATATGAACTGCCACCAAATGGCTTTTCTGTTGAGGACGCGGGCTACCAGGCACCGGCTGAAAACCCTGACGAAGTTGACGTTCTTGTTAGTCCTGACTCGCAGCGCCTCCAATTACTTGCCCCGTTTCCTGCCTGGGAAGGAACTGATCTAAAAGGCCTCAGGCTTTTGATCAAGGCAAAGGGTAAGTGTACCACCGACCACATCTCCATGGCCGGACCATGGCTTAAGTTCAGGGGCCACCTCGACAACATATCAAACAATATGTTAATCGGCGCACTAAATAGCTTCAACGACAGTACCGATAATGTAAAAAACCAGCTCACCGGCGAATATGGTCCGGTTCCCGCCACCGCAAGGGCTTACAAAGCGGCGGGAATCGGAAGCATCGTGGTTGGTGACGAGAATTATGGCGAAGGTTCTTCAAGGGAACATGCCGCTATGGAACCACGTCACCTTGGTGTGCGGGCAATCCTGGTAAAATCGTTTGCGCGTATCCACGAGACCAACCTGAAGAAACAGGGTATGTTGGCGCTGATCTTTGCACAAAAAGAAGACTACAACAAGATACAGGAGGACGACGTGATCGATATTGAAGGTCTAACTTCATTTGCTCCAGGCAGCCAGTTGTATGTGGTGCTGAATCACAAAGATGGCTCTGAAGAAAGGATCCCGGTAAACCATACCTACAATGATCAACAAATTGAATGGTTCAAGGCAGGTGCGGCACTGAACATCATCCGCAAACAGGCAATAAGGTAATCCTTGAATAATATTTAAAATGAAAGAGCGAAATCAGCAATGGTTTCGCTCTTTTGTTATTGGGATAGTGGACTAGCCCATTGACGTTAGTAATGCCTCTCGTGCACCAGCCAGGTGTGGTGGCTGTAACCGTGATGTGCCCGCTGTGCGCTGTCGAGGCATTCCCCCGCCAACGTATGGTTTACTTTAATTATGGCATCAGCCTGAACTTTCCCGGGTTTTACATCAGGGAAATTGGTTATCATTTTAAGCTCCCTTCTGCAGAATCTTTCCCGCATAGCTCAAGGCTGCAACAGGCGACTCAAACAACTTCACTTCTCCATCCTCGTCCTCGATAATCATCCCTACTCCACCGTCTGTTTCCGGATCCTGCTGATACCAGGTAGCGGTAAAATACTCCGTAGGTATAATGTTGGGATTTGCCCGCTCAACAGGATGTGGATCTACCTTTATCCAAAATGTTTTATCATTGATCAGCTGTTTCTCAATCATATGCTTTTTAGCATAAAATATACAAAATGGAGACCACCCATACTTTCCAACAGTATGCACCTTTATGAGGGAACAACATGGGTACGCAGTCCTAAACCATAAGGCCAATGTTTTTTATTTCTTTAAAACAAAACTGCCCTCCTAAATTGAAGGGCAGCTGAATATTCAAGTACATATCACTAATCTCAGTCCGGGCTACCTGCGTGCAGGAGCACCAAGTTCAAGCTCCCGGTTCATCTGCTCGATGTCTACCGGCTGGGAGAAATCGCCGATTAACCACTTGCTATAATAATCTGCAAGTGACCAGAAGAAATATTCCTGCATATCGCCGTAGGCATGGCGCTGTCCGGGTAAGATCACGAGGTCAAAACGCTTATTGGCCTTAATCAATGCATTAACAACCCGGATGGTATTTGCAGGACTCACATTATTATCGATGTCGCCCGTTGTAAGCATCAGGTGACCTTTCAGGTTTTTAGCCAGATCCTGGTTTTTCTCAATGTTGTAGATAAAGGAGGTGTCGGCATTTTCACCAATGTTTTCCTTAACGCCATGGTGTTTTTCGCTCCACCACCGATTATAGATACTGTTATCGTGGTTACCCGATGAGGATACGGCTACCTTAAAAAAGTCGGGATAAACAAGCATAGCTGCAGTACTCATGAAACCGCCCCCGGAATGCCCATGAATACCTACTTTGCTGATGTCAATGTATGAGTAGCGGTCCGAGAGCTGCTCAATGGCCGCTTTTTTATCAGCAAGACCATAATTCCTGAGATTGCCATATCCATAAGTATGATACCATTTTGACCTGCTTGGATTGCCACCGCGGTTACCAACCGTAACTACAATCAGTCCAACCTGTGCGAGACGATCTACCCTGTCCATACCTTTTGAGAACGACTTATTTACAGCCTCGGTTTGTGGGCCGGGATATACATACTCCACAACAGGGTATTTCTTTGTCGAGTCAAAGTCGAACGGCTTGTACATAACCCCATAAAGATCAGTGATACCATCATCAGCTTTTACCTTGAAGATCTGGGGAAACTTGTAGCCTGCCGCAAACAGGGAGGAAAGGTCCGCTGTTTCAAGATCCATAACTTTCCGCCCTTCTGAATTGTACAGCGCCGATTTGGGCACACTGTTCACACGTGAAAAGTTGTCGACGAAAAACGACCTTGAATCATTCATACTGGTCGTATGTTCAAACTCTCCGCCGTTCAGCAATCGAAGGCCACTTCCGTCGAAATTGATGCGGTAAACGTGGGTATAATAAGGATCTTCATTCTGTTCGCGACCGTTTGCGGTAAAGTACAAAACCCTTTTTTTGTCGTCGATACCAACAATGTCTTCACTGTGAAACGCACCCGACGTAATCTGGTTCTTTAGTTTTCCTTTACTGTCGTATAAGTAAAAATGCGCCCAACCATCCCGCTCGCTCCACTGAATGATTTCATCACCGCCATTTACCAGCCCTGGTTTCCTGGTTTCAACATAGGTATTCATCCGCTCTTCAATCAGGGGTTTTACTTCGCCTGTGTTGATGTCAACGGTACAAATGTCAATGCGCTTAAGGTCGCGGCTCGTACGACTGAAATAGAGTTTATCAATTGTTCCAAGCCACATGATGGGTCTGAAGTCGTCATCCCTGGTGTTTATGGCACTACGTCCTGACCAGATATCGATCGACTGATCTTTAAATTGTTTTACGTTCAGCTCACGACTGGTCTTATTACTCATGTCGAAGAGCAGCATATATTCTACGGGCGACTCTTTCTCACCAGGCATATGATATTTATATGTCTCCAGTGTTGGTCTTGGCTCAGCAACACTATTTATCACCCACATATCCTTAACCGAACGTTGATCGGTTAACGTGGTGGAGAAATACTTCGAGTTTGGCGACCAATAAAGTTGTACCGGCTTGCGCTTGTTCTTGTTTTTTTCTTTGTCAACGTTAGTTTCATTTAACGCAAAGCCATAACCAAAATTTTCAATTCCATTAGTGGTAAGCTTGTTTTCAACAATTGTACTGTCGTCTTCTTTCTGCAAAGCTTTTTCATAATTCGCCTTATCCATCCAATACAGGTTGTGTGCTTTTGCGAACACAACTGTTTGGCCATCTGGCGACACTGATGCCCAGGTTGGTTTGCGTTTTGGCTTCTTGAAGTCGGCCAGTTCAACCAGTTGATTGGTGTTAAGGTTGTACTCGAAATAGTGGACTTTTTTTACTTTGGGGGCCGGGGTTCCCTTTTTTACCGTGGTGTCCTTGCGTTCAACGTCCTGGGAGCTTTTTACTTCAAACTGTATCCAGTTTTCATCTTTGATAAAGCGTAAACTATCAATCAGCAGGTGTTGTTCATCAAAAGGGTCCTTAACGATGCGGGTAAGTTCAGCTGCAAGCTTTGCATTGTCGAACATCACCCTTTTTTCGGCTTTGGTGGGGTCAACGATGTACCATTTACGGCCCGCAGATGTTTCATAAACGTACCAGAAGCGATCACTTTGTTTCAACCAATGCGGATCCACAGAAGTTGTAAAAACAAGTTTATCGAGTTTCTTAGGTGAAAACCTCGATGCAAGTTGGTAGTTTGCTTTTGAAGCTGCCGTTTGCTGGGCAAAGCAGCTCGTAGCGCCCAGAACCAGGCTCATTAGCAACAAAATCTTTCTCATGTGTTTCTTTGAAAATTTGAAGATTGAAATATATGCCGGAAAAAGTTAATGGTAAAAACCAAATCTCCATTTCGGAATGATGGGTGTATTTTGCAATAAAATCAGTCATGGATCATTCTTTCGATACGACGCGCGAAACGGCACTCAGGTTAGACCAGCAGGACTCAATGGCAGGTTATAAACAAGAATTTTACTTTCCTCAACATAACGGAACAGATACCATCTATTTCTGCGGCAATTCGCTTGGGCTCCAATCCAAAGGGGTGCAGGAAGCCGTGCAGCAAGAATTGAACGATTGGAAGGACCATGCAATCGCAGGATTTTCAAAGGCGAAATATCCATGGCTGCAGTACCAGGAGCCGTATAAACCTGTTTTGGCCAAATTAATGGGTTGTCTTGAAACAGAGGTCACCATTATGAATGGACTCACCGTGAACCTCCACCTGCTGATGAACACTTTTTATAAGCCTGCTAACGGCAGATTCAAGGTGATGATGGAAGCCGGAGCTTTCCCGTCTGATCAATACGCAGTTGAAACACAGGTTAAACAATATGGCTACGATCCTGCTGACGCGATTATTGAGATCAAGCCCAGGGATGGCGAGAAAACCCTCCATACTGAAGACATCATCGCAGCAATCAACCTCGCCGGCAACGAACTTGCAATGGTGCTCTTTGGGGGAATCAATTATTACAGTGGTCAGCTTTTTGATCTTAAGGCAATAACAGCAGCTGCTCATGAAACAGGTGCGATTGCCGGTTTCGACCTTGCACATGCCGCTGGAAATGTGTCATTAAAACTACACGACTGGCAAGTTGATTTTGCTGTTTGGTGTACCTACAAATACCTCAATGGGGGACCCGGGGCGGTTGGTGGTGCATATGTGCATGAGCGGTTTGCAGCCGACCCACAAACACCACGGCTGGCAGGCTGGTGGGGTAACGACGAGGAGTCAAGATTTAGAATGGAAAAGGGCTTTATAGCCAAGCCAAATGCAAGTGGGTGGAACGTGAGTACCGCCCAGGTGATGAACATGGCTGCACTCAGGGCCTCACTCGTTTTGTTTGAACAAGTCGGATTTGAGCAACTCGTACAAAAAAGTAAGCAGTTAACAGCTTACCTGGAATACTTGTTAAAACAGTTGAAAAATCTTGATTTCGAGATTATAACACCTGGCGACCCTGAAGCAAGGGGGGCACAACTTTCTTTGTACTTCAAGGCCCGAGGAAAAGAGATCCATACCAAAATGCTTGACAACGGTATCGTTGTCGATTATCGGGAACCTGGGGTTATACGGGTTGCACCGGCACCAATGTATTGCTCATTCGAAGATGTTTACAAGTTCTACCAGATTTTGCAGTCCATGAATTAGTTGCAAACAAGAAAGTTTCCACGGACATCTCCTGGTTTGTGCTTTATACTACCGGGCAGAATTCTTGCTTCAGGACGCAGATCGGCGCCACGGTCAATGGAAGGAATGGTTATACGGACCATCAGGAAACGGCTTGATGAATGTCCAAATGTGCAATGCCCTTAGGTAAACGAAACAGCCCTGGATGCTGAGCTTCCGTTATGGCAATTGTCACCAACTTCTGCTTATGTCGAAACACAGCTTTAACTACCTGGCACTTGGCGACTCTTATACCATAGGAGAAGGGGTTGCCCTATTTGAGAGCTTTCCCTGCCAGGTTGTACAACTGCTGCGCAAGAAAGGCTTAACCATTCATGCTCCCGAGATTGTCGCTAAAACAGGCTGGACCACTTTTGAACTCGCCGACCAACTGTTGCATATGTCACTTGCGCCACACTACGATTTTGTAACACTTGCAATAGGCGTAAACAATCAATACCGGAACCTTCTTCCGGCAGACTACAGGAGCGACTTTGAATTTTTGATCCGGAAGGCGCTTCATTTTACCACGGAACAGTCCTCGAGGGTTATTGTGCTTTCCATCCCCGACTGGGGCCATACTCCTTTTGCCCATGGAAGAAACCGCAGAAAAATAAGCGAAGAAATAGATTTATTTAACGAGCTAAATCATGAGATCACATCCCGTTATCGTTGTCAATATCTCGACGTAACGACCCCGCTTCGGAACTTCGGCATCGATGAAAGCCCTGTTGTAGCAGATAAGCTGCATCCATCGGCAAAGGCCTACACAACCTGGGCGTTGGAAGTTGCAGACGTTATTAGCAGGGAGGCCCGCTAAACCCGGGACAAGTAACCAGCCATTTCCCGGCTATAGTCCTCGGCAACAGTAGCAGCTTTCCCCGCAAAATCATGGTTATTGCCCGCGTATAGGATAGCGCGACTGGCATTTACCAGCAGGCCAACATCAGGAATGAGACCGTACCTTGAAACCTCATCAAGGCTTCCGCCCTGTGTACCCACTCCCGGGACCAACAAAAAATGATCAGGCACAAGTTTACGTATCTGTTCAAACTGGCTTGCCTGTGTAGCACCGGTTACAAACATCAGGTTTTCAGTGGTGCCCCAACTACTTACTGTTGTTAAAACCTTTTCAAACAAAAAAGAGCTGCCTGTGCTTAACATTTCGAAATCGTTAGCACCCTTGTTTGAGGTTAGTCCAAGTACAATCGTCCATTTATCGCTATAATCGAGAAAAGGCCTTATACTGTCTTCACCCATATATGGGGCTACCGTCACCGCATCGAAGTTGTAAACTTCAAAGAAGGTTTTTGCATATTGCGCCGACGTATTCCCGATATCACCTCTCTTGGCATCCGCAATTTTCAGGTATCCTTCAGGAATGTAATCAACAGTCTTTTCCAGCAACTCCCACCCTTTTATCCCCATGGCCTCATAAAACGCGGTATTTATTTTATAGCTGACACAGTAGGGCTTAGTTGCGTCGATAATCTCCTTATTAAATTCAAATACAGGATCGGGAGCCGACAATAAGTGTTGCGGTATTTTCCCCGGATCAGTATCAAGTCCTACACATAAAAAACTTTGCTTCCGGCCTATTTCTTCGATCAGCTGTTTTCTGGTCATTGTTGTTGATGTTATATAGAACCTGTTTTTCCGCCGTCAACAGCGATACTTACCCCATTTACATAAGCTGCTGCCGGAGATGCCAGGAAAGCAGCTACTGCGGCTACCTCCGCGGGGTCGGCAAACCGCCTTGCCGGTATTTCTTTAAGCATCTGCTCTTTTACATTCGCTTCCGATACCCCGCTTTTTCCTGCAGTGGTTTTTACCAGGCTCTCCAGTCGTTGCGTTGTTGTAAGACCCGGCAATACATTGTTCACCGTAATCTGGTATTCACCCAACTCATTCGCCATTGTTTTCGCCCAGGAAGCAACAGCACCACGAATGGTATTTGAAACGCCAAGGTTGGCTATCGGTACTTTAACAGAAGTAGAGACGATGTTAACGATGCGTCCGAATTGTTCGATTTTCATACCCGGCACAACGGCTTTGGTAAGAATATGATTACAGATCAGGTGCTGGTTGAATGCAGCGAGAAAGGCTTCTTCAGTAGCGTCTACAATTGGTCCGGCAGGTGGTCCGCCCGTGTTATTCACCAGGATGTGTACGACCAGTTTTTGAACATGTTCATGGATCATATTCCGAACTTCCTCAGGGTTCGAGAAGTCGGCAACGAGATACCCGTGCTGTTGCTGGAGTGTGCTGTCGAGCTGCAGTATGGCTTCACTTAAACTTTCAGCATTCCGTGCTACGAGCGTACACGACGCACCCATAAGGGCAAGCTCTTGTGCAATCGCCAAACCGATACCCTGTGTGCTTCCGCAGATAATTGCATTTCTGCCTTCGAGCGATAGATTCATGGTGCCAAACCTAAAGAAAAATGCCGAGAAGTAGCTCTGACCTGTTTATTGGTGGTGAAGAGGAACTTTGTCCTGTAGGGCTGTAGTAAGTCCACTTGCCGAAGTATTTAGCAAAGGGTGCTTAAAGCAGAAAAGTGAATGCTAATCCAGTTGTTTATTTAGCCAAATGCTGGATGGGTTTGCCCAGGATACTATGCTGCACAAGGTGCGAGGCCGGTCCGTCTGGCGCAACCGCGCAGGAACGATTTTCGATAGAATTCCTGGTGCCGGGCGGATAGTAATTTTGCTTAAATAAACGATAGCAAATATCGGTTGCGGAGAAAATGGTAAACTAATGTCTTCGGGTTAAATCAAACCGGGGAGAGGCTGGCTTTCTGTCCAGCATACTCCACCATCAATGAAGCAACTGCACGCTCGTTTTCATCCCCTTCCATCAGCTTATCTACAATTTGCTTAAAACTTTTCTCGTCACGGTTCTGACTAAGTTTAAAAACGTGCTTGAGCGTTTTCACCTTGATCTCAAAGGCAACAATGGCCTTCAGAAGGCGGTTGATATAAGTCGGATCTAATGCCTCAAAGGCAGCAGGAGAGCCAGGATCTTGTTCAAAGTGGGCAGTTGTCTTTTGGAGTACCTCCAAAAGCCTGTCATCGTCCAGAAAGGTGAGCGTTCCGCCCGCATGCACCGTAATATAATTCCAGGTTGAGGCCTGTTTCGGATTCACGTACCAGCTTGCACTGATATACGCATGAGGGCCGGAAAAAACAACCAGCGCCTGGTCATTCTGCAGGAAGGCCTCATAATGATCTGTCGACTTCATAATGTGCCCGACAAGACACAGCTCATCGCCTCTCTCCTCGATCAACACCGGGATATGGGAGACTACGGGCGAACGATTGCGATCAACTCCGGTAAGCATCACAAATGGATAAGTCTTCATGATCCCTATAACCTGTTGATTGCTGGTTTTATATTGCGGCAGATCGTACATGCCCTAAAAATAAAAAAGCCATCGGGTTTTCCAATGGCTCAGGTAATTTTAACAGGTACTCGTTAACAACAACGTCGTTCACCATACACTTCCTCCGTCATATTCCTGCACACATCCTGGCTTATCTCCAGCATTAAGGGTAATTGTACCGGCTCATTTTGTACGTCGTCGAGCCGGCGGTGTATCTGCAAAAACGACTTGAACAAGATTTCTTTCGCAAGAAATTTATCTTCAACCCATTTACAAATCTCCCGATACACTTCAGCACCATACTTATCATACAATCCAAAGAACTCGGCATCTGTTTTTCTATGATCCGACTCAGCATTTTTTCTAACCTCCATATTCAACTTTATCATTTTCAAACATTTTGGGGATACTTTAAGAAACAACAATTAATAAGCCGTATTCTGACGTTTACCAACAATTTTTTACAGCTATATTCTTGTGTAGCTTAATCCCCGATATGGGTAAATTCTATTACCAAATCAAAACGAAAACATGATGAAATTATTAGTGTTGATCTCACTTATCAGTAACATGGGCATATTGTTCAACTGAAATAGGTGCCGGTCTTGACCAGATCAAACAAGTTGGGAGTAAACACCTTGGCGGTTAACAAAATAATGGTGATTTCAACTGGGCAATAAGCTGAAAGGATACGTTATCGAACATAGTACTCCACCACAGCTGATCTCAATTATAATAAGCTTGCAAATTGTGGTGGGTTAATAGTAACTCCTACGCGAGCATAAGACTGCAACCACGTATATCACTGTTGTCTACCCGGCCAAGAACCTCGAAAGTTCCGTCTGGATATATCAGTCCGGCATCGTCAGTAGCCAGGAAAGAACAACTATAAACATTCGCCAGGTCTATGATATTGATGATCCCGCGACCTATCCCGGAAATAGACAACGGATCCTCTTCATCCCGCACAAGTACTTTCAACCATGGAACAGGTTTAAATAACCCATTCCCCATGGAGTAAGCCTGCGACAACATCTCCGTCATTCCATATTCCGAATGAACATTGTCTGTTGCAAAGCCTTTCCTGAGTATATCATGTACCTCCGAACGAATCATCTCTTTTCGGCGCCCCTTCATTCCACCGGTCTCCATTACGATTGTGTAACGCAATCGCAAGGGGTATTGCGCTACAAAATCAAGTAGTCCAAAGGTCACTCCAATTAAAAGCGTTTTCTTTTGTTCGCTCTCAAGTTCACGAAGGGTGTGCGACAGCCGATCGTGTTCATATAAATAAAAACCACTCCGGGCATCATTGGAACGTTTAATGAACTCTTCAACCATAACAACGAGTGAAGAACCTTTTCGTTCAAGGTAGGAAGGTAGCAAGCCTAAAATCGCATAATTGGCAAGATCACCATACAATTCTTCGAAACCCTTTATACAGCTTTTCATATAAAGGTCGAGGTGCCTGACGTGGTGTTGACTATTTGAGCTTTGCGTTGTACCACTGCTTTCAAAAGTGATATCCGGCGGCTCAGCCGCTGCATAAACCTTATGCGTTTTAAAAAAAGAAACCGGCATAAATGGTATCTCACCTGGGGAAGTTACTGCTGCTGGGATTATATTCAGCAAGTTCACCCATTGTTGATATACCGGATTATGTTGGTATTGGTAGCGAAACACAGCAATTGCCAGTGCATCAAAACCCTGGTGAGTTACTGAGAAAATATTGTTAACAATGTGAGTCTCCACTACTTAATGATTGGCTCTTTTAGCTAAATTTGAAAGGTAAACGCTATAAATGAAAACAAAGATATTGGTAACCCTTTTGTTCGTCGGCGTATTGTATGCTTGCAGTAAAGACAAGTTCAATACAAAGCCGACATTATCGCTAAAGTCGGTAAGTTCAACTGTGGTTCCATTTAACGGATCACTGAATTTTGAATTTGAAGTCACCGACAAAGAAGGCGACATTAGTGACTCCCTGTATATCAAGAAAGTAAGGTTAAACAGGAGGGTTGTTGCAACCATCCGCGACTCTTTTGCCTTCAGGATACCCGCTGTTCCAAATACCCAGAAAACCTTTGTATCCATCGACATGGGCTTTAACAATCACCTGATTTCTGCCATTAATCCACCCAGTACAGGCAATCCACCTGTTCGTGAAAATGATACCCTGGTTTTTAAATTTGCACTGAAAGACAAAGGAAAAAATTTAAGTGATACCTTTACGAGCGAGCCCATTGTTATCAGGCGGCAATAACATTCGTGAGTACGTTCACCAGGATTCTTTATTTCGGAAATGTTTTCTATGGTCTTTGTACTGTTGCACTAAGTATTGAAACCAACCTTCAATTGGGCATAACCCTTAATCGCCCGCCGTTTTACCTCCTTATATTTTTAGCAACGGTTGTTTATTACAGCCGTATTTATTACAACACCAGTTTTCACTTTACGGGCGATGAGCGTTCTGCGTGGTTTGCAAAACACCGGGCATTGATACGCCGCATTCTGCTAACGTTTTCGCTTGCCATTGCAGGGGTGATCGTTTACATAGCGGCTAAGAACTACCCTGCCCTGCTCACCCTTTCACCAACATTATGGTTGTTGCTTTTTCTTGTACCTATTGCCGGCTTACTTTACACGATCCCAATCTTCTCTTTTAGAAAGTTGCGGCACGTAGGCTGGTTAAAACCATTTGTTATTGGCTTTGTTTGGGTGGGCATTGTAACCTTATTTCCCGTCCTGTTCTGGCAGGTCCGCAACCCTGGTCAGCCTGCGGGATCATTGCTTCCGGCTTTGATTTTCTGGTTTCAGAATCTCTTATTCATTTCCTCACTTGCCGTTGTATTCGATATTAAAGATCATACAACCGACAAGGCGCACGGACTAATTACCATTCCTGCAAAACTCGGCGTACACAATACCGTAACCCTCGTTGTTGTTCCGCTGGCCGCACTCAGTTTTATCGTACTCTATGTTTTTTTGCAGCTGCAGGGCCGTTCATTCATCGTGGTGGGCATACAGCTTATTCCTTACATTTTATTACTGCTTTGTCTTAGAAACATCAGTGAACGTAAAAACCTGCTTTTCTATCTTGCTGCAATCGATGGCCTGATGTTTTTGAAAGGCGTTTGCGGGATCCTTAGCATTACATTTTTATAATCAATCTATGTCAGACAATACACAAGAAACAACACCCGATGTGCCTTCCATACTTACGGAAACCTCGCACACCTTTCTTCGCAGCTACCTGAATAACGCCTCACCTGTAGGTTTCGAAAGCAGCGGGCAGAAATTATGGCTCGACTATATTCGTCCTTTTATCCATACCGAATTGTTGGATCCATATGGAACAGCGGTGGGCATAATCAATCCTGATCACCCGTTTAAGGTAGTCATCGAGGCACATGCCGATGAAATCAGCTGGTTTGTTAACTACGTTACCGACCAGGGGCTTATTTACCTGAAAAGAAATGGTGGCGTGGATCACCAGATTGCACCCTCCATGCGGGTTATCGTCCACGGCAAAAAAGGTCCGGTAAAAGCAGTTTTTGGATGGCCCGCCATTCATACCCGGCTGGGCAACCCCGATCAAAAAGAACAGGCGCCCAAAGTAGACAACCTTTTTCTGGATTGTGGCGCGCGCAACAAGAAAGAGGTGGAAGACCTCGGTATACACATCGGCGCCGTAGTTACTTACGAAGAGGGGTTTGATGAACTCGCCTATAATTACTATATCGGCCGCGCAATGGACAACCGCATCGGCGGCTTCATGATCGCCGAAGTTGCAAGGCTGCTCCGCGAAAACAATGTAGAACTGCCCTTTGGCTTATATGTGGTAAACGCCGTGCAGGAAGAGATCGGCCTGCGGGGTGCCGAGATGATCGCCAGGAGAATCAAACCCAATATTGCGATCGTCACCGACGTTACACATGATACCAGTACCCCAATGATCAACAAGATGATTGAAGGTGATTGTAGCTGCGGAAAAGGCCCCGCCCTGTGTTATGCACCTGCTGTACATACCAAGCTGCTTCACTTCACCGAGGAGGTTGCAAACAACAACAGCATTCCTTACCAGATGCGCACCTTAAGCCGCAGTACAGGTACCGATACCGACAGCTTTGCATACGCAAATGATGGTTGTCCATCTGTACTGATCTCTATCCCGCTCCGTTATATGCATACCACCGTGGAAATGTTGCACAAAAGTGATGTCGAAAATACGATCCGGCTCATGTATGAAACATTGCTAAAGATCACACCCGAAATTAACTTACGGTACTTCTAACAGGCTCGTAATTAAGAAAGCAAATTCTCAGGCCTTGTGCAATTGCACGAGGCCTCTTTGTTCCAGGCAGTGCTACAAGAAACACTCTTCCATTTGTCTGATGCGGCTATACTTAAACTTCGCAGAAGCCTGTTTCAGGGGCTTCTTGTTAAATAAATGAAAGTTCTGGCACTATCATTTGTCCCATTCGGTTATTCGCTAACCTTTGTCAGCCTTTTGCTTTCCGGGAGATCACCTAGTTTTGTGTTATCAAAATATCCAATATCATATAGCTGAAAAGCCAAACCAAAATCCAATATCTGACTAACCGTTTTTTGTTTCCATTACTTTGAAAAACCAGGGCTAATCGAAAACAAAAGAACTTGATCCCGCATTCGTGCGGGATTTTTTTTGTCACAATCATGCTGCATCAGATTGCTTTTTGCATATAACCCGTTAAAAACAGGATATTTACTGCCATAAAGTTTACGCATGCAAAAAGTACGTTGGGGCATTTTGGGCGCCGCAAAAATCGCCCGCGAAAAAGTAATTCCGGCTATGCAATTGGGCCAATATTCCCAGGTTGTTGCATTGGCTTCAAGAAATCAGCAACATGCTGAAGAAGTAACAGCAAGGCTAAATATTCCGATGGCATTTGGCTCCTACAACGAATTGCTCGCCAGCCCCGATGTGGATGCCGTATATATCCCGCTGCCAAACCACCTCCATGTCGAATGGTGTATCAAAGCAATGCAGGCCGGCAAACATGTGCTTTGCGAAAAGCCTGTCGCGCTCTCCGGGTCACAAGCTAGGGTTTTGATGCAAGTCGCTGAACAGCATCCCAATATAAAAATTATGGAGGCGTTTATGTACCGCTTTCACCCTCAGTGGCTCGGTGCCACACAAATGGTCAGCGACGGTCGCATCGGTACTTTAAAAACAATTCAAAGCTTCTTTTCCTACTTCAACAACGATCCGGGGAACATCCGTAACCAGGTTGACGCGGGCGGTGGCGGACTCATGGACATTGGTTGCTATTGCGTTTCTTTATCGCGTTTCATTTTTGGGGCAGAACCTCAACGCGCAATCGGGATCGCCGAACGTGACCCTTCAACCGGCACCGACCGCCTCACTTCAGCAATGCTCGACTTTGGTCGGGGCACTTCCACTTTCAGCTGCTCCACCCAGTTAACCGCTTACCAGCGCGTAAACATCTTTGGCACCGAGGGTCGTATCGAACTGGAGATCCCTTTCAACGCCCCGGCAAATGCAGGGGTCCGGTCGATTGTTGTTACAAAAGATGGCACCGAAGAGATCGTATATGAACCCGTTGATCAATATACCCTGCAGGGCGATGCATTTTCAGCCGCCATCCTGAACAACTCCGCTGTGCCCACCCCATTAATCGACGCTGTCAACAATATGCAGGTTATCGAAGCCATCTTCCAAAGTGCCGACGAAAACGCGTGGGTAACCCTGTAACGAAAATCAATCAGACAACTGTACACCTTTCGTTCGCTGTTGCCTCGTTAAGTGCCTAAGATGCTTTGGGGCTTTCACCCGTTGTTAATTGAGCTACATTGGTTCGGGCTTCTCCGGGCTCCGCTTCGCTCCGGCCACGCTAAGGCGTGGCTAAACCCTTCGTATCCCGCAGCCCTTCGGCATTTGCCTTCCATAGCAACGAACCCCTGCGCGCAAGAACGTACAAACAAAAACTAACGTTATTTTCGCCGCATGACAGGTATCGACAGCGTTGAAATAAGGCAGGCCATTATTCATAAAGTGGGCAATCCAACCCGGGGTGAAGAATTGAAATTATCCGCCAACAACCTCACCCTAAATGATGAAATTGTAAGAGGTTTACTCGCGAAATACTTCCTCGCTCCCTTCAACGAAAACGACCAGCACTTTTTTACGCACAACAGCGATGTTGCCCTGAATACCGTTTATAATTATGTCAGCGCAATTTTCGACGATCCTAAGAGCTTTACGGGCCAGTCAGCCTTACTCGCTCAGTTTCTATATTCAAAAAGCACCCATGCCCGGGTAAAGGAAGGTGAACTGTATGTTGCCCTGTTTCACAATGTGCCTTTCGGAACCGAATATATCGAAGCCATCGGTATCTTTAAGAGTGAAACCCGCGAAACCTTTCTCAAGGTGTTTTCACATGGGCAGAGTTGGGAAGTAGGTGCGGAAGATGGTATAAATATCAACAAGCTCGATAAAGGATGCCTGGTATTTAAGGTAAACCGGGGTGAAGGATATGTTTGTTGCGTTGTCGACAGCACCAATAAACAGGATGCGCAGTATTGGGTAAACGACTTTTTGCAGCTGAAACCATATGCAAACAGTTACCATCAAACGGATCAGCTGATGGGCATGTGCAAATTGTTTATCAGCAACGAAATGCAGGAAAAATTCGAGGTCAATAAAAGCGACCAGATAGACATGCTGAACCGGAGTATGGAATACTTTAAAACAAAGGACCAGTTTAACCTCGATGAGTTTAGCGACGAGGTAATCTACCATCCGGAAGTGCAGGATGCGTTTAAACAATACAAGCAAACCTATCAACAGGCTAAAGAAGTAGAGATCCATGACGACTTCGACATTCACCTGTCTGCTGTTAAAAAGCAGGAACGTGCTTATAAAAGCATCCTAAAACTCGATAAAAACTTTCACGTTTATATTCATGGCAGGAAAGACCTAATTGAGAAGGGTTACGACGAAATGAAAGGCAAACATTTTTACAAGTTATACTTCGACGAGGAATCTTAAACATGCTTAGGCCGAGGCTTCTTGGAAGTATAGGATAGCACAATAGTCGGGGTGAACCTCCTGCAAACAGTAATTACAACAAAGCTGGCTAAAACCCACGATCACTCAAAAGCAATAAATGTACAAATGAGACTAAGCTGGTAAGCTGCGCTAAGCAACACCCGGTAGTTTAATGCCTGCAGCAAGCACGTCTCTAACAAATATCTCCTGCAGGTCCATTTTCACCTCCTGGAACCCATAGGCATTTACCCAAACATTTGTCACCACCTTATAGCCATCCGGGTCGATCCCCGACACACCTACCTGGAACGTTGGCTCCTTCAGCAGGCCCTTATGTTCGTTGATAGCATTAGACAGTATCGACTTAACCTGTTCAAACGGAATCCCAAAGCTGAATTTGAGTTCTATATCCAGTCGCCTCCGGCCTTCGCGGCTAAGGTTGGTGATAACCTCGTTTGATAATTTGCTGTTTGGAATAATTACGGTTTTGTTGTCTATCGTTCTCACAACCGTATAAAATATTTTAATGAACGTAACTACACCTTCCTGGCCTTGCGCTATAATAATATCATTTACTTCAAATGGTTTTAATAACAGGATAAGTATTCCACTCGTGAAATTCTGAAGGGTTCCCGATAAAGCCAGGCCGGCAGCAACGCCAAATGCACCGATCAGGGCAGCAAAAATGGTTAGTTCGATGCCAATCATCTGCATACACGCCAGTATCAGGAGTACCTGTGCTGCAAGCCCAAGGGTACTAATCAGGAAAGGCCGTAGCGACGGATCAACATTTCTTCGTGTAAGTGTATTGTTCAGCGTTTTCGAAAGGGTCCTGATCAACCAGAAACCTACCAGCAACAGCACAATGGAAATCAACAATCGTGGCCCGAAACTTAAAAGCCATACATAAGCCTGCCGGTAAAAATCTTTAATATTCATTCTTGTCCTGGTTTTTGCTCGGTATTAAAAATCTATGCCATTTAGCAGGGTAACTACCCTGGCTTTCCATGTATCAGCGCGCTGCACCTTTGTCTTTTGTTTTATCATCAACTCCGCCTGCTCGTATGTCATCGTTTTCCAGGTCGTTCATATACTGATGTTTTAGATGATCGTATAGCGACCGCCTGTCCACCAAAGATGCAACTACTACAGCCACTATTCCGGCAAGCATCAGGTGGAATATAACGCTGTGCCGGTCGGTCATTTCAAGAACAAGTATTGCTGAGGTAAATGGAGACCTGGTGACACCGGTAAGAAAAGCCACCATCCCGGCTAAGATCAGCAGGTTGCTGTTCGTATTCGAAAGTTCAAACATTTCAGCACACCACGATCCTATACATGCTCCTGCACTTAACGAGGGTGCAAATACACCTCCAGCTGCTCCCGTGGTAAATGATAACAGTGGGCCGATAATCCGCAGCACCGGTGCGAGCCAGCCGCCATACTTTTCATCGGTGAACAACAGGTTCGTCATCTGCTCCTTGCCTGAACCCAGGACTGAGTCGTTGAGAAACATTGCTATCAGTACCAATACAACGGCACAACCAAGAACATAGGCTATCTCCCACGAGATTTTCTTAAGTCTGCTCTTCCATTTAAGTATACCTACAATCCACTTCGACATTAGCCCGCCGGCAAACCCGGCTATCGTAGAAGCTGCAATTACCGCGAAAAAAATATAAGGCGAGAGGTTGCTCACATTCGGGAACCCCAGGTAAAGATATGGGCCGAGCAACGCCTGCGCAGTTAATCCTGCGATGATCACAGCTGAAAGTATGGCAATTTTGAAGTAGTTGATATGTGTACGGGTGAGTTCCTCCACTGCAAACACAATTCCCCCCAGCGGGGTATTAAATGCCGCGGCAAGACCTGCAGCCGCCCCGGTCATAATCATATTTTTTTTCGAAACCTGGGGCCACGATTTTGGGATCAATTGGTTCACCTTCCTGAAAATACATCCGGCAATCTGGATCGTTGGGCCTTCACGGCCAATAGCTGCGCCGCCAACTACCATTAGCAAGCTTGAAGCAATTTAAATGGCAAGCACATTTATGCTAAGCAAACGGTCTACACGATAGTTGAATCTTGGAGTTGCATATTCAATTGCTGCCATCACCTGAGGGATTCCGCTACCCTTTGCAAACTTTGCAAAACGTTTTACAAGCCACCATGCTACTACAAAGCAAACGGGTGAAACAAGCAATAGCAGCCAGCTATGCAATTCGTATATATACCGGTTTAATTGCTCACCGAGGCTAAAAAGCTTTGCATAAAACACCGCCACTAAGCCGGTAATCAACGATGCTATCCAATATGGCAAAGGCACGAGTGCTCTTTTCCAGAATTGTCTGTTTCCATTGGTCAGCTTAACCCGGAGCCCTTGAAGCACATTTAACACATTCTCCCAAATTGAATGCATACTACTTTTTGAAAATCATTATACAAGTACCTAGCGTAATTAGTGGCTGCATAGAAAAGTGTTTCCCTAAAATTTCTAGCCAGTTGATGAAGGACACTCCGGTTGATGTCTTGTCTTTTACTGCAAACCAGGTAAATTTTGGATATTAAATATTCCTCTGTGAAAAGACATAATGGTCGCCCGCTAGATTAAGCTACAGCAAAAAGGTGACCTTCATTTACCTATCGCCTTAAATGTTGCTCGTAAACATTAATCCAATCGCTTACGCTAACCTTGCTTACGAGCTCACCGATAAGTTTATACGGAATGTGTTCAGGTTTTTTAAAGCGGATACAGCTTTTGCCCATATCAAGTTTTGCGGTAGAATGGTTTGCATATGCCGAGGTAAACCACTCCAGCAGGTCGGGCATCGCATATATTCCCATGTGGTAAAATGCAATGAAGTTTTTTTGCGAAGCGAGCGCAGCAAAAGGCAAAGGCTGTTTTGGATCACAGTGGTACCCTGCCGGGTACAAGCTGTGCGGCACAACATAATTCAGCATCCCACTTCCCATAGTTTCCTCGAAACCCGGGGGCAGGTTTAATAAAATGCTGTCGCGCAGTTTGGCTATGGTGGCCTTGCGATCTTCCGGTAATTGCTGCAGGTATTCCGCTGCACTGGTTGCCTGAGAAGTCATAACGTTATATTTTGGTGACCCTAAGATCGCAAAAATTGCAAGCTAACAGCTACAAATTGCCTGCAAGTGTGTTCACCACTACCTAATCGATATGCTGCTTGATATAAGGTGCGTTAAGTGCAGATAAAGGCGACCCTGCCTTTAAAATGTGTTACGAAAACTAACTTAGATCATACTGCAACCTTTCAAAACAGAACCCAGTCTATATAAGTGGTTTTTCATAGAATATTGGATTAAAAACGGGGCTGGATTTCTATCCTGGCCCTTCTTTTTTTTACCCCAGTCCTTTATCAAACCAAATGGAAAACACCTGCCCTTGATGATCGCTGTTGTCGAATCCAGATCGTCATTCTTGTACGGGACAAAGTGTTACGTTGCCCGGGTTAACACTCCTAACTCAACTTCACAACTATTCACCAAGCTGTCGTCTAGCTGAAGATACCCCCAGGTTTTACTTTCTTTGCCTTTAATGCGTGCATTTTAGAAGCAAGGTTCGATAGGCTGGTTACAAAGACTAACTTCTTTCCCGTTTGCTACAGCTAAAAAGCAAACGCCAATTAACTCCCCTGTTTGATTAAGGAAAAAAACAACGATTTTAGAACCTAGTGCTACAAAATGAATGTTGGGCTGCCATCGTTAGTTCACAAACGACCACCATATGCCTACCCGCACCCATAAACCCGGTGTTGGATAAAATGGCACATAGAAATTGCTTTTGGTAAAAGCCAGTCCTTCATTATTTCTCAACGTGTTCAGATTTTCAGCCCTGACAAATGCCTTGAAGCTTCGTATCCGGAAGTTTAAGAAAGCGGCCACCTCCGGTCGATTACTCACTGTACTTGTATCCTGGTAAAAGAACTGGCCGGTAACCGGTGAATAATTATCGATTCGGTAAGGTGTGGCATACCTGAACTCCAGGCCATAGGATAGCACCAGGTTTTTGAAGGGTGTTGTTTCATGTGCGATCCTGTTTACGGTAAATGCAAGCGGCAGGTTTAACGGGGGATTACCCTGTGTTTGTTGCACATGTAGTTCTGAATACAGGTTCCATTTCCGGCTGAGCTGAAATTTCTTTTCTGCCGATACATGCAGTACATTAAAAAGGGTTGCTTCCTGGTTGGCTTTCAGGAAGTCGTTAAAATAGGTATAGTTGCTTACGAGGTAGTATTCACCTGAGAGGGTAAAACCGCGTGCTGCATTTGAGAGCGATCCATATGCCCTGCTAATATTTTCTTTGTTCAGGTTTCCTACAGTGGTAACCGGGTAGTTGGTTTGGCCGCTATAGATGAAAGAAGGCGTTCGGTTAACGTTTTGAAAACCGGCTTCAAGGTAACCGAGTTTTTGGCTTAACAAACGCTTTAAACTTACCTGTGCCGAATAATCACCACTGTTTAATCCTGCGAAAAAAATCTGGCCCTGGGCCTCGATGTTCCACTTCTGGTTTCGCGTCCTGTTCCGGTATTCGCCATTCGCGATCAGGTTGTAAAAAGATCGCGTACCCGACGATATACCTGATAGTTGGAGGTTTTGCAATGCAATCCCCACTTTAAAAAACTGGTTCAGGTTGTTTTTCTCAGGAAAGGTAATCAGGCTAAAATCATTCATTACCTCTTTCCAGTTGTCTGCAAATAAAACCGTGTCTGGCAGGCCGGCAATTCCAAAGTAGTTTTTATAATTATTTATGCGTTGCGAGTCGTTTATAGAATAATCCTGGTACCGATAATTTTGGCTCGTATAGCGAATATTGTGTTGCAGGCGTAAGCGCGGGTAAAACAACCGGATCAGGGTACTGTCGTTTACACGTATGGAGTCCTTTTGACCAATGTCGTATTGCTGGCGCAAAAGCACAGTGGTTTCATCATACAAATTTCCGGTGACGATCCTGGTATTAAAAGGATTTCTTTGGGGATTCGTGGTTCCACCAAGCCTTGTAGGAATAGTAAATGGATCGTTTAAGCCCGTTTTGTCAAGATCCGCCGGGTTTATAATGCCGCCATTTTCAGATACGTGCAGCCGGTTACTAAAGAAGATACCGTAAACGGTGTATCGCTTATTATTGCTTTGATAAACCCCATTTATCCTGAAGTTATTGTGACTGGCATTCTGGTTTTGATAGTTGCCGGGGGCATTGATAAACCGGTACTGGAAAGCCATATTAAAATCGGACTTTCTGTTCTGTGTGTGTATGATGTTTACCATTTGCTCGGCCTTACCCCCGATCATATACCCCAATTCGGAATATGGGCGGGTAGTTTGGTAAAAGCGCGTGTCTTCCAGGCTAAACCGGTAAAGGTCCAGTGCATGAAATCCCGGATCCCAGCCTGCCTTGAGTAATGGCCTGAAAACAAGTGAACGCGAAGCGGTCCCCAGGTTACCAAGATTTACATACTGCGGTGTAACCGGAAACCGGTTATAGAAATTGCTGATCGACGAGTCTATGGTGCGGATGCGGGTAGAGTCGAAATACCGGAAATAAATGGTAATTGAGTCATCGTTGTTATCCCTGCGCTTTAGTGAGTCGTTACCGCGATTGTTATTTGGTATGGGCCTGCCATTCCGGTCGTACTGTGTTTCGTTGGTGTTTTCGCCAACTCCGCGAAGTCTTTCTGTTCGACGGGGACCTTCCTGGCCATCTACCAATTGGAGACCCATAAATATCGCCAACAGGACACATAGGATTCGCAGGTAGGGTTTAGGCTTCATGAATAGGGCTATGGAGAAAAGAAACGTGCAAAATAAAGGTATTGCTGCTAAGAAAAGGCTAAATCATCACCATCTACCATGGTGGCACTTTGGATCATTTGATGAGCATAGTGCTGCCGAATAGCAGGCTAAACTTCCTGGACCAGCCTGACAAATAATGCTGTCAACTTTGGTTCGGCTTCCTTCGCAGCCATCAGTACTTCTTCGTGGGTAATAATGTTTTCGTCGTCGCGAATGCCCAGGTCGGTGATTACACTAACGGCAAACACCTCCATGCCCATATGCCGGGCGGCTATCGTTTCCTGTACGGTGCTCATGCCAACGGCATCGCCGCCGAGGAGATGTATTAGGTTATACTCAGCGCGTGTTTCGAAAGTGGGACCCGTTACTCCTACATATACCCCCGTGTGAATCGGCAGTCGCATGGTCTCCGCGATAGTCTTCGCCTTTTCAACCAGGCGTTTGCTATAAGGTTCACTCATATCAGGAAAACGGGGACCAAGTTGGTCTTCGTTTTTGCCCACCAGCGGATTGTTGGTAAAAAAGCTAATATGGTCCTTGATGATCATCAATTCGCCAACTGCAAAGTTTTTGTTGGTACCACCGGCTGCATTGGATAATAACAACGTTTCAACGCCCAGCGCTTTCATCACCCTAATTGGATAGCAAACCTGTGCAGCCGTATAACCTTCGTAAAAGTGAAAACGACCTGCCATCGCCACAACTTTTTTGCCTCCCAGCTCACCAAAGATCAATTTGCCGCTGTGGCCCTCGACGGTACTCACCGGAAAATGCGGAACCTGGTTGTAAGCAATTTCGGTTTCAACCTGCATTTCGCTTACAAAGTTTCCGAGGCCACTTCCGAGCACTATCCCGATCTGCGGAGTAATCGCATATTGTTGACGGATATAAGCAACGGTTTCCTTTAGTTGATCTGTTAGCAGCATAAATGATTTTTTAGAATTCCAACAAATATAATGGTAATGAACATTGTACTCCCGATGGTCGCCCGGAACAGGCCCTAACCCGCAGGAAGGCAGAAAGACTCATCAGCGCGGTATACCTGAACAAAAACTGTCGAAAGCAAGTTTTTAAAAACAAAAAAGCCTTCCGGGGGGAAGGCCTTTAAAATAAGATAGCAGATTTATTTTGCCGGAGCTGGTGCGCTGGCAAGCAGGTAAACGCCAATATTTACGTCTTTTGAAGCCCTGTTAGGATCGTAAGTGACACCCCACATCGTTCTGTCAAATGAGAAATGGGCAAATCCAAAAAAACGTTTTTCATCAGCACTATTGATGGTAACAGGGAAACTTAGTGGCAAGGTGTTTCCTTTTAAAGTGAAGTTGCCGGTAAGGGTTGCATTTGTTGCGTCCTTGTAGTCAACCTTAGTAATTTCGAAAGTAGCTTCAGGAAACTTTTCTGTTTCAAGAAAATCTTTTCCCATTAAGTGCTTTACAAGACTGTTCTCTTTTGGATTGTCAACGAAGTCCGTTGCATTCAGTGAAGTAACATCAATCACGAAAGTTCCGCCAACAAGCTTGTTGTTCTCCAGTTGAACTTCGCCGCTTTTAAGCTTGATGATACCATTGTGGTAGCCTGTTTTCTTAGTGGCCGCCCAGTCGATTTTACTGGCATCGGTTGAAATACTCATTTTCGTAACTTCTGCACGGTTGGTAAATGCCCAGCCTGCCAAAGCCATAATTACGACTGCAAATAGGATTCTCATTTGTGGTTTTTTTTGGACATAAAGATAGTAGAATTCAGATATCAATGGCGCAACAACGAAACTTTGACAATTCATTGACTAAAATCCGGAAATCTCAGCTCGGGGGTATCTGGCATGGAAAATTCCGTGGTGGAAGCATTATATCCCGGCGCCTCTCCCGGACAAATTCTTAAGGGTCAAAAAAAATTATAGCACAGGATAAGCAATTTGTAATTCTGTTATCTTCGCCAAAATTATGCTATATGAACTTGCATGAATACCAGGCTAAGGAACTGCTGAAAAAGTACAATGTACCGGTACAGGAAGGTGTTGCCGTTGATACGGTAATGGCTGCCGAAGAAGCTTACCGGAAAATCAAAATTGATACCGGCAATAACTTCGCCGTAGTTAAAGCCCAGATACATGCGGGTGGTCGCGGAAAGGGAAAGATCGAGGGAAAAGAACAACGTGGCGTGGCAGTCGGAAAAAGCGTTGACGACATCACCAATATTGCGAAGAACATTCTTGGCGGCACACTTGTAACCATTCAAACAGGTCCTGCCGGTAAAAAGGTAAACAAGATCCTGATCGCGCAGGACGTATATTATAGCGGACCAAATCCAACTAAAGAATTTTACCTCAGTATTTTGCTCGACAGAACCAAAGGGCAGAATGTAATTATGTACAGCACTGAAGGCGGCATGGATATCGAAGAAGTTGCGCACAACACTCCTGAAAAAATATTTAAAGAGTGGGTTCACCCGGGTGGCGCATTACAAGGTTTCCAGGCACGAAAAATTGCCTTCAACCTTGGTCTTAGCGGAGAGTCGTTTAAGAGCTGCGTTAAATTTGTGACCAGCCTTTACAATGCCTATGTTGGACTGGATTGCAGCATGCTGGAGATAAACCCGCTTTTCAAAACCAGCGATGACAAGATTATTGCGGTGGACTGCAAAATGAACCTTGACGAAAATGCGTTGATGCGCCATAACGACCTGGCCGCCATGCGCGACGTTTCTGAAGAGGATCCTACCGAAGTTGAAGCAGGCCAATACAACCTGAACTTTGTTAAGCTGGATGGTAACGTGGGTTGCATGGTTAATGGTGCCGGACTTGCGATGGCGACGATGGATATGATCAAACTTAGTGGTGGTGAGCCAGCTAACTTCCTGGATGTAGGTGGTAGCGCAAACGCACAAACTGTTGAAGCAGGATTTAAGATCATCCTTAAAGACCCCAATGTTAAAGCTATACTGATTAACATCTTTGGTGGTATTGTTCGTTGCGACAGGGTTGCTGCCGGTGTTATCGAAGCTTTTAATAAACTTGGAAACATCAACATCCCCATCATCGTACGTTTACAAGGTACCAATGCAGAGGAAGCAAAAAAATTGATAGACGAAAGCGGATTGAAGGTGCAAAGCGCTATCCTGCTTAGTGAAGCAGCAGACCTGGTGAAGAAAGCAGTAGCTTAATTGCGTTACTCTTAGCTTAAACAAACCGGTTGTTACTATTGCTCTTTAATTGCTAGACGAGCAAATCTTACAATAGATCCCACCCAAGCGGTGGGATTTTTTTATTTTAATATTTTAGGCAGGCGAACCTGCGATGGCCAGGTGGAATCGTAAATGGCCAATCCTGCCTGGTGTTTTATGGGCTTATATTCGCATTGTAAAAAGAAGCTTACCATTACCCATCTATTATGCTAGACGTAGTTATCCGGAAGATTCAACTTGAAGATAATGCCGGATTGGCGCGGATTATCCGGTCCTCGTTAGCAGAGTTCGGCGCCAATAAGCCAGGGACGGTTTATTACGACGAGTCTACCGATCATCTTTTTGAGTTGTTCCATGAGCCTGGAAGCATTTACTACATCGCTGAAAAACAGGGGGAACTGGTTGGTGGTGCAGGTATATTTCCGTCGCCGGGCCTGCCGGAAGCCACTTGCGAATTGGTGAAAATGTACCTTTCCCCGGGAGTTAGGGGCCTGGGGCTCGGCAGGTTGCTCATTGATAAATGCCTGCAATTCGCAACAGAAACCGGCTACAGGCAGGTGTACATCGAAACCATGCCTGAATTAAGAAAAGCTGTAACCGTTTATGAAAAGTTTGGTTTCAATTACCTTGATGGCCCGCTTGGAAATACCGGTCATTTTGGTTGCGATGTATGGATGCTAAAAAAACTGGACACTCAAGAGTCGCAACCGTAACCCGCTTTTACCCATTCCCATCTACCAGTGCCGAATAGGTCGTACTTATATCCACATACAGGTTTGCTATTCTTACGCTCTGATGGTTCTTCGATTTTAACTCGCGTACAATTGTTACAGGGTTGTTTCAACCCTCCCGCCTTCGAGTGAGTAGGCATGGTTAAACGGGGTTCGTGTAAACAACCCTCTGTAGTTTAGCGCATATGGGGCTACTACCTATATTTTAAAACATTGCAAAGAACGCCACCTACACGAGGGTATCAGAAAGGATATCTGTAGTTGTATAGCGGTACGGCACTTTATGCCCGGCACGGGTGCTTCGGCAGGCGATTAGCAAACAACTGGTATTCCCCGGTACAATGCGCACCAAACGCGTTTCTTGCACCGGCTTGCGTTAAGGATTGAAGCGGATACCCCGCTGAAGGTTGTGCAGCGCGGACTTGTGGCGGAGTAGGAGCGCAAAGCCTGACCCTTGCGCAGCTTGGGGAACGCCCAACGTCTTGTAACAGCAATACAGGGAATACAGCACCCAGCGTAGCAAAAGGCGAATACAACTCCATAATAACATAGTACGCGTCCAGGAATATTGTTGACCGAGCTTTCATGCGGAAGCAAGGAATATGGTTGCATTTATGCCCGAAATCCTGGCGATGCCGGTTTGGAATGTAAACCCTTGAAGGATTGTTGACAGGCCAGGATGCAAGCCTATGCATTAATTACTTCAACCTCGTAAACAGGGCTAAACAGGTAGTATTTTCCGGTAGCCATTTCCTGGCAGCGATAGCGTTTTCTGAGCTTCTCCCCTTTTTTGAACACCCTGCCATCTTTTAGCCGGAACAGCTGGCCGGTTTGCAGGTCTTCAATCAGCAGGTGATTGAGTTTCTGTTTATCGTACCTGCGGAGGATACGCATGAGGCCGTCTTCGGCACAGCTGCTTGCGGCAGGGTTAACAAGGGATGCGGCAAGCTCTTTTTCAACGTCGGGCGGAAAGATGTTTTTGCCCAGGAACCTGGCGAGCAGGTCGCCGAAGATCTTTTTCCATTCCCTGCCATGCGACTGTACTTTATGCCCATACTGATCGAAGGTGAGCAGGTGTGCAAGCTCGTGTAACAGGGTAATCAGGAATGCGTATGGGTTGAGATTGCCATTAACACTAATCCGGTGATTGCGGTTGTTGTGTGCATTGCGGTAGTCGCCAAGAATGCTTGCGCGTTCCCGGGAAATGGTGAGGTGGACCTTATATTTTTGGATGTAAGCCGCAACCTGTTCGAAAGTGTTTTCAGGAATGAAAGCGCTAAGCGCCTGGAGCGGCTGCTCAGTTTTTGGCATCTTTGTTTAATTTGCTTTGCTTCATCACAATCGACATTTCGATAAATGTGTAAAGCAAGTAAAGACCCATCATGATAAAAATGGCCGGCTTATTTACCTGTTTGCCGGCAGATAGAATATAAAAAAAAGCTGCCGTCGCACAAGCCATTAATTTCAATAAAATTCCCCCGTAAGCGTTGCGTAGAAAGGCCTGGGTACTTTGGGCATTGAGCCCCTTGGTGAGCATATGCAGTGACACAACTGTGATCAGGTAAATGACCAGGTTTCCGCCACTTAATATTTGCCAGTCTATGCCTCTTGCCTGCAGGAAATTCCGGAACAGGATAATGAGCGCCCCCAATACCAGGAAAATCACCACCAGGGGCAACATTGTTTTATTGAACATCAATTCTTTTTTGAGGTGTCTTTTATGATTTGGTAAATCATGGCAGTGATGACAAGCAAGGGCAGGATCCAAACGAATAAAGGGGTTGAGAATGCTAACCACGCATCCAATTTCATCCCTATCCACACGGCCAGTGCGAGCCCAACCAGAAGCTGCATTGTTAAGCCTGCGTACTTCAGCAATAAGTTGTTGTTAGAACTTCCGCGTTGCTGGCTAGCCATAAATATCTGTTGTTCTGCAAAGATGCGAAACGAAGGGGTACAGGCGGGGGAAAAGTTTTGGGAACGCCAATCAGCCCCGGATCAATCGGTAGACCGCTCGGGCCGGGGGACCTTTATGATCGTAGTATCGAGGTTTAAACCTGCGTCGCCGGTTAATACCTGCCGGAGATTGTTCATGTACTGATCCTTCATTCTCATAGCGCTTTCGAGCGAATCGGTTCGAAACTTCAACAGTTGCAGATCCTTGCGTGCTGTTTGACTGCCATAGCCGGGAACATACTGTTTGAGAGGGGTAAATACAATTATTGCAACGGTAAAACCAACCAGGATAACAAATATGCTGCTAAACATGGCATAAACACTGAAACGGGAAAGTTTAAACGTCACAACTTCTTCATAGGTATCATCGTTCATGATAACGAGCCGGTAGCGGTTTCGCAACCGTTTAAGTGTACTGTGCGCCTGGGGTTTTGCCATAGTGTTTTGCAAAGGTTAAAGGTACTGGAATGTACAGCCGAACCGAAAAATAACCTTACTTTTAAATTATTTCTATGCTGTTCTATTTGCTAAATCTGAGTCAGTTCATGAAGGATATCAGGTGTTGTTTTCTCTTGATTTTGCTGGCTGCTTTATGCCTTCCGGCTACCGCCCAGGTGGGTACCGATGTTGAATTACAAAAGCCACAGAAGTACGAAAACCGCAAATTACGTTCTGAGAAAACCGGCGAGAAAAAGTTTACCCTACCAAGAAGGATTGCCCAAAATACCTTTACCCATTACAACTATTATTTTAATGCAAACCTGCGGCTGAACGAAGTTTTGGAGCGGGCAAAAGCTGCAAACAAAGACGATTACGCCCACCTGTTACCTTTTTACAATTATTCACTTGAAGCAACCAAAGAAGAAGCTCCCGAACTTGACTCCGTAATCTATAAGTCGACTGCCGGCATTCTGTTACACGATCTGCGAAACGACTGGATCGATAATATGTACCTGATACTTGCAAAAGCATACTTCTACAAAAAGGATTTCGATTCAGCAGCTTTGACCCTGCAGTACCTGAATTTTGCTTTTGCTCCAAAAGAAGACGGCGGTTACGACATTCCAATTGGAAGTAATTCGAGCAATGAGTCGGGTGAATTTAGTATTGCGACAAAGGAGAAAGGAAACATCTTTAAAAGGGCAATCAGCCGGCCACCTAGCCGGAATGAGAGCTTTATCTGGCAGATCCGCAACCACATTGAACTTAATGAACTTGCCGAGGCTGCTGGAATCATCGAAATTTTGCGGACTGACCCCAACTTTCCGAAACGCCTGGACACTGACCTTAACGAGGTAATGTCGTACTGGTTTTATAAGCAGCAGGTTTACGACAGTTCGGCTTATTACCTTTCCAAAGCACTTAACGAGGCGGGCAACCGCCAGGAGTATGCCCGGTGGGAGTTCCTTATAGGACAAATGTACCAGCTGGCCAACATGCCGGAACAAGCAATCGACTACTACGCACGCTGTATAAAACACACCAATGACCCGGTGATGGATGTTTATGCCCGGCTCAACGCTATCCGCATTCATCGCGACAACGACAAAAAAGACGTACTGCAGGAGAACATATCGGAATTGCTCAAGCTGGCGAAAAAAGACAAATATGAAAATTACCGCGACATCATCTATTATGCTGCGGCAAAAATGGAGTTGGAGCGAAAAGGTTTTGCAGCTGCAGAAGAGCATTTGCTGAAGAGTGTTAAGTATACCAACAACAACCCGGTACAACGCAGTGAGTCGTTCCTGCTACTTGCCGACATTAATTATGACCGGAAAAACTATACCAATGCTTATAACTACTATGACAGTACCGTTGTAGGCATGTTGGCCCTTGAAGAAGATAAGCAGCGGGCAACCCTTCGTAAGCCGCCATTGAAAACCATCAGCGATAACATTCTTGCGGTTTACACCCAGGATAGCCTGCAAGCCCTGGCGAAGTTGCCCGCCGAACAACGCGAAGCGATTATCCGCAAAAAGAGCCGGCAGCTTCGCCGCGAAAGCGGCCTTAAGGAGGACGATACACAAACACAGAATAGCGCGGTTGTTCGTGAAACCGCTGCGAACCTGTTTGCAGATGATTCAAAGTCAACAGACTTCTACTTTTATAATGCTTCTTCAAAGGCGCGGGGCTTTAGCGAGTTCAAGAGTCGTTGGGGTCAACGGCCGAATGTAGATAACTGGAGAAGGCAATCGGCAGTTAGGGTTCAGGCTAACCAGATGACCAGCGTGCCCGACATTCTGAGCCCGAACATCACTCCCGGGGCGGGCGCACAACAGGACATTTCTTACGAAGGCCTGGCAGGTGCTGTGCCGCTTACCGAAGAAAAGCTTTCAGTTAGTAACAAAAGCGTACGTGATGCGCTTTTCAGCACTGCACAAACCTTTCACCTTAAGCTTGAAGATTTTCCATCAGCAATCGAAGCTTACGAAGAACTGTTACGCCGGTTCCCCGACTCGGATTATACCAGCGAATCATTATTTAGCCTGGTTTACTGTTACCGGAAAATGGGCAATGTTGAAAGATCGGATGCTTATGCAAAACAATTGCTTGCTACCGATCCCACAGGAAAGTGGTCGCAAATGCTAAAAAATCCTGCATCCACAAAAACTGAACTGGCCACAAATCCCGCAACTAAAAAGTACGAAGAAATCTATAACCTGTTTCTTGAAGGTTCTTTTGAAAGGGCCAAAAACGAGAAGCGGACTGCCGACAGTATCTATGGCAAAAACTACTGGACACCACAATTGTTGTACATAGAGGCGATTTACTACATAAAACAGCGGGAAGATAGCACAGCACTTAAGTCGCTGCGAAGCCTAACAAGTATGTATCGCGGAACACCCATGGCAGATAAGGCATTTACGATGATTGATGTACTGGGTCGCCGCCTGTACATTGAAGACTATTTAACCAAGCTGGATGTTACCCGAGCTGAAGAACGGCCGGCTGTGGCTGTAGGCAATACCAACCCACCGGTTTCGATTATCCCGGAAATCAAAATACCTGCCAGAGACTCTGTAGCGAAGACAACCACCCTCCCACCGGCTACAAAGCCTGCACAAACCATTACGAACCCGCCGGTCACCAACAATCCGCCGGTTACAAAAAACCAGCCAGTTACCAACAACCAGCCGGTTACCAACAACCCGCCGGTTGTTACAACGAAACCCCCGGCCACCGTTACCACCCCACCAACCACAACACCAACTAATCCTCCCGTAACCACGCCTGTAAAAAAGGATAGCGTTGCCCGGCCGCCAGTCGTAAACAAGAACTTTACTTTTGTTCCTTCGGATGCACACTACGTAGTGGTGCTGCTTGACAAGGTTGATGAGGTTTATGCAAGTGAGGCGAGGAATGCCTTCAACAGGTACAACCGTCAAAACCTGGGTAATCAAAAAATTGACATCACCGGGTTGCAACTTGATCCTCGTTATCATATGGTACTGCAGGGTCCGTTAACAGATGCCACAACGGCAATGACCTACATCGACAACGTACAACCAATTGCCGGAAGCCGTATTGTTCCGTGGTTAAGCAGGGACAAGTATACGTTTTTACTAATCAGTGCTGCAAACCTGGAACTACTAAAAGCGAACAAAGACATGGCTGCTTACAGGCAATTACTTCAACAGGCTTTCCCCGGTAAATTTTAACGATTACCGCCGCAATCTGTAAGTACTTTTATAGCTTTACAGCCCTTATCTGTAACCCGGCTCTAGTGCTCAAACGGCTTCATCCAGGCCCATGAATTCAACTGATTTTCACAGGCCTGGATCTTAAAAACTTACAAATGGCAAAAAAAGTAGCCAGGAAATCTGGTATGCGCACCTCTGTTAAGATATTCTGGAGAGTGGTGCTGATTGGCTTCGCATCATTCATTTTGGTATTACTGCTCGCCAATTGGGGAATGTTTGGAAAGATGCCTTCGATCGAAGACCTTGAAAATCCCTCTGCCTCGCTTGCGAGCGAGGTAATTGCAGACGATGGAACGGTGATGGGAAAGTACCTGTTGCAGGACAGGAGCAATGCCGAATTCAAAGACATTAACAAGCACATTGTTAACGCACTGATCGCTACCGAAGATGAGCGCTTTTACAGCCATAGCGGTATTGATGCACGTTCTGTAGGCAGGGCCATCTTTAAGCTTGGCCGGGATGGTGGCGCCAGTACAATTTCGCAGCAGCTTGCTTTTAATCTTTTTAACGGCAACCGGGCACGGAACCCCTTTTCCAGGGCGATGCAGAAGTTGAAAGAATGGATCATTGCCATTAAACTTGAGCGGAACTTTACTAAAGACGAAATACTTGCCCTGTACCTGAACACCGTACCATTTGGCGACAATGTTTATGGTATTCGGAATGCCTCCCGCACATTCTTTCAAAAGGATCCTGATGTGGTTACCATAGAGGAAGCAGCTGTTCTGATTGGTATGCTTAAAGGTTCAACGCTATATAACCCAAGAGTTAATCCCAAACTTGCCCTCGATCGCCGAAATACCGTTCTTGACCAAATGGTCAGAAACAAATTTATTGGTGATTCTGAAGCTGAACGCCTGAAAAAACAGCCTATAGAACTGAACTACAAAAAGATGAACGAGACAGCCGGTCTCGGTCCATATTTCAGGATGGTATTGGGCGAAGAAATGAAGAAGTGGTGTAAGGAACATACCAAACCCAATGGTGATCAGTATAACCTATATCGCGATGGTTTAAAGATTTACACCACGATCAATCCAAGAATGCAGGTGTACGCTGAGGAGGCTGTTTCGAAGCATGTAAGCTACATGCAGAAGATATTGAACTCCCAATCAAATGTCAGAAAGGGCACTGTTTGGAAGGGTTTTGAAAATGTACTTGAAACGGCCATGCGCAACAGTGATCGGTGGAAAAACGGTAAGCGCGACGGTGTAGCAGATGCCGATCTCAAAAAGACCTTCCATAAAAAAACAAGGATGAAGATATTCGCCTGGAACAACAAACGTGAGGCGGATACCACTATGACTCCATACGACTCGATCAAATACCACCGGCAAATGCTGCAGGCTGGCTTTATGGTAATGGATCCGCTTAGCGGAGAAATTAAGGCCTGGGTTGGCGGCATTGATTTTAAAACCTTTAAGTTCGACCACGTTAATGTAAACACCAAGCGGCAGGTAGGTTCAACCATAAAACCCCTGTTGTATGCACTTGCAATTGAAGAGGCAGGCTTCAATCCAAATACGACTGTAACTGATATGCAGCAAAACTTTGGTACCTATGGCCAGGTGCCTGCAACTACAGGTACCTGTACCGGCCGGTCAATGCCGATGTCGCAGGCACTTGCATTTTCGCGGAACTGTGCATCAGCATACATTATGAAACAGTTGGGCAATAACGGCAACGACGGACCTAAACGTTTTGTTGAGTTCCTGAAAAACTGTAACCTGCAAACCAAGATTGAACCTTACCCTGCAATCGCGTTGGGAAGTTGCGAAATATCCTTATACGAAATGATGCAGGGATACAGCATGTTCCCGGGTAGAGGTTTCAATTCAAAGCCACTGATGATCGCACGGATTGAGGACAGAAATGGCAACGTGCTTGAGAACTTTTTGCCTGCGCGCAGAAAAGAAGTGATCAGTGAAGTGACTGCTTATGAAATGGCGCTGATGATGCAGGGCGTAATCCAGTTTGGTACAGGCCGAAGAATGAACAGCTATGGGGTATCGGGTGAGATTGCAGGTAAAACAGGTACAACAAACGATAACAGCGACGCATGGTTTATGGGCTATACACCGCAACTACTTGCGGGCGCGTGGGTAGGCTGCGACGACCGTTTTATCCGTTTCAACAGTACCGACGTTGGCCAGGGCTCCTCAGCTGCACTTCCAATCTGGGCTTATTTTTACAACAAAGCATTGAACGATAAAAGCCTGGCGCTCGACAGAAATGCCAAGTTTTCGAAACCTGAAGTAATGGACAACGATGTCATCTTCGATTACCTAAACCGTTTGCCTGCTAATAACCAGCAGTTTGGTGCTGAGGGTGAAGACGTCGGCAATGGTAATTCGGACGATTATGATATTCCTGTTGCGCCTCCGCAGGAAATTGGCGCAGAAAGCGATATTCCCGCTGAGAAAACCAAGCCGGGTACCCAACCAAAACCGGTGGACGATCCAGCCGTGAAAAAAGAGGAGAAAACTAATGTTGTAAAGCCTGAAGAAGAAGACGATGAAAACCTTTCTCCAAGAGAAAGGCGGAAGAAAAAAAGGCAGGAGCGCCGCGAAAAAGAAAATGATGAGGCACCTGCCACCACACCAAAAGCGGTAATGCCCCGACAACGCTAAACAACAATCTATTTTTCGAAGCTGCCCCTAAACAAGGCGGCTTTTTTTGTACCATAGCCTGAGCAAAGTGCTGAACGGGTTTATAGCACGGTGAGCCCGGGCAAATCAGGAATGTGCACCTTTCCTGCTTTGCCGGCTACCACTTACTTGTACACGGAGAACAAAACAGGTGGTTCCATATTTGCACCTGGTGAGCATAATCATTTCAAATGACGACGAGGTACTGGGTGGGTTGTTCCGGGTTTCATTATAAGCATTGGCGCGGCTTGTTCTATCCAAAAGGGGTTCCACAAAAGAATTGGTTTGAGTTCTACCTGCAACACTTTAATACCCTGGAACTGAATGTTACCTTTTACCGGTTTCCCCGACCGGCACTAATGGAGAATTGCTACGAAAAGAGCCCGGCCGAATTTAAATTTTCGGTGAAGATGAATAAAGCCATAACCCATTACAAGCAGTTTAACGACACTGCCGGAATGATAGCAGACTTTTACGGAACCATAAAGGAAGGATTAAAAGAAAAATTGGGATGCGTACTGTTTCAATTGCCACCAAGAACAAAGTATACCCCGGAACGACTTGATAAAATTATCAACAGCCTGGATCTTGCCTTTAACAACGTTTTGGAATTCAGGCATAACAGCTGGTGGGATGCTGATGTTTTTGCTACCATGTCGAAGCATAATGTAGGCTTTTGCGGAATGAGCCACCCGGAGTACCCCGACAACCTTATCGCTACCACGGGAACGGCCTACTACCGCTTTCACGGTGTTCCCCTGTTATATAAGTCGGCCTATACAGAGAGGAACTCTACCGGATCGCAGAACAAACGGAGGATTTGGGAAAAGTAAAAGAAGCCTATTTCTACTTCAATAACGACATAGATGCATCAGCCATTGGCAATGCCAGGCAATTGCAGGCTTATTTTGAAACCAGGTCGTGAGGCGGAACAACTTATTTCTTACCGCCGTTGCCGATGGGGGTTCCGAAGCCGAGCGAATAGTTGAAGTGGTTATTTGCCAGTTCTGTTATACCGGTTCTGTACTGAACCTGGGTATGAAGAAAAGTATTTTCAGCAAGTTTAACCTGTAACCCAAAGCCAAAAGGGATATAGGCACCCCAGTAAACCTTATACATCGACACCCCTGCGCCTGCACTCAGGTAAGGGGTGACCCGGTATTTATCAGAAAGCAACTTCACCAGTACATTGGCATCAGTCTCAAGAAGGAAGTTGTCGGAGCCTAAGCTTTGGCGATTTTTGAAAGTATAATCTACAATCGAAGCACCCATCGTAGCCATAAAATCAACATACTCTGTAATCCCCTGGTAGTAATTAACAGCCAGGCCAGGTCCCATTTCACTAAACTTGCTCCATTGCTTGTTTTTCAGCACTCCCGCTAATGTATTAGCCCTGATAAGGTCGGCAGTACGAAAGTCGTTTAGTATGAAGTTTACCGATAAAGTTGGTTTCTTTTTATACGATATTTCCTGGCTATTAACCGACCCGGCGAGCATCGAAATAATTACAACAAGGGAGATCTTCCTCATAACAGTTTTTTTCGGTCGGCTTAATTCGACACCGCCGCAATATCGTAAATTTAAGTTAATGCTGATGCATTAATGCTCAGTACCGGCAGGAACCACTTCTACTTTTACTTTTGCCAGTCCATCGCTAATCATTCTGATCTTTCTCGCCGCCTTTTTACTCAGATCAACTATTCTGCCTCTTTTTGCCATGCGGGGGTGCATGCGATCGATGATCCTTACAATTACAGATATGTTGTTTTGAAGATTGGTAACCCGAACCCAGGTATGAAGCTTAAAAGAATTGCTTGCTGCGGTAAGTAACCTGGTTTGAAACGACTCTCCACTGGCGGTTGGAGATCCTTCGAAGTTGTCGTTGTAAAAACTTGCAGTACCTTCTGCGTGAACGGCTGCTGTCTTAAGTTTGCCCTGTGATAATACCCTCAGGGGCAAAAGGAATAACAGAATCAAATACGTTTTAGCCAAAAGAACTGATTTTAGATGAAATAATAAAAGCCATGATCGATCAAAAAAATAAATTGTTGCTACCTATTTACTGTTTGATGTCTGGCTTTATACTCTCTTGCTCCCCCAGGCCAAATAAGGTTTTACCCAATGAATTCGGCTTGCAGGTGGCCGGCGAAGGTAAATCTTATTGTCTTACCCTCCAAACAGATAACAATAAACGTATGGTTAAGGTGAAATCGTATGTTCCGGACATTAAAACCGACTTCAAATATGCAACTTCCGACAACTTCACCCATAAAGTTCTATATCAAAACCCGGGTGCTTACTTGCGACTTCCCGCCGCCATGGCCCTGGCTGCGGTACAAAGTGAGCTGAAACCCCAGGGGATCGGACTATTAATTTATGATGCCTATCGCCCTTACAGCGTTACCATAGAAATGTGGCGGGTTGTACCCGACGACCGTTATGCCGCCAACCCTGCAAAAGGTAGCGGGCACAACCGGGGGGCAGCCGTGGACCTCACATTGGTCGATCTCAAAACCGGGAAAGAGCTTGCAATGCCTACCCTGTTTGACGACTTTAGCGAAAAAGCGCACCATAACTACCTTAACTTACCGGAGAACATTATACAGAACCGCAAACTACTCAGAACGACCATGGAGAAACATGGCTTCCTGGCGCTCGATACGGAGTGGTGGCACTACTTTTTACCTGAAGCCAGTCGGAAGTATGACTTACTTGATCTAAATTTCAGGCAGATGAAGCGAGTTGTGCGCAAAAAGTGTCGGTTGTAAGAAAATGGATGAAGTAACATAAACCATCAACCCGGAATGTACGCATACCACGATCAGATTATGTCGGAGTTAGCCACGTGGCAAAAGCAAATGCAGCGGCGACCCTCGGTTTTAAATGCAGTCGCTAAAAAAGTGCAGGACCGTATTAATCGCATCATTCCCGAGAAAGTGCACGCCGCAATTACCCGTACCATAAAAGAAATGGTCCGCGGCGTATTGTTTGGTGCAAAACACACCACCCTTAATCCTCCGGGAAACATCGGCATTGAAGAAATTGAACAAAGGGTTCAGGACCGTATTAAGTTTTACAAGCATACCGCTGCTGCTGAAGGCGGAATAGCGGGTGCGGGGGGATTCCTGCTTGCCGTAGCAGACTTTCCCGTATTACTTGCCATTAAAATAAAGATGTTGTTTGATATTGCTGCCTTGTACGGCTTTGATGTAAACGATTACCGCGAGCGGGTGTACATCCTTCATATTTTCCAGCTTGCTTTTTCCAGCCAGCAGCACCGGCAAAAGGTTTTCGAACAAATCACTAATTGGAAGGCTAAGCTTAATGAGATGCCAGCCGATGTACACGACTTCGACTGGCGGTCCTTTCAACAGGAATACAGGGACTATATCGATCTTGCAAAACTTGCACAATTGATACCAGGGGTTGGTGCCGTAGTTGGCGTAGTTGTAAATTACCAGCTCCTAAAGAAATTAGGCGCGACTGCAATGAATGCTTATAGAATGCGCCGGCTCGAAACAAAACAAATCGGATAATTATGGCAAAAAGCATCGAAACGAACCTAAGCAGGGAAAAGTCTAACCGCATAGCTTTATTGGTTGACGGCGACAACGCCCCTGCCAAGCTACTCATGCTGATCCTTGAAGAAGCATCTAAATATGGCAAAGTAACCATCAGAAGAATCTATGGCGACTGGACCACCCAGCACATGAATACCTGGAAGGGGATACTCAATGAACTTGCATTTAACCCTATCCAAAAGTTTTCCTATACAAGTGGCAAAAATTCCACCGATAGTGCACTGATCATCGACGCGATGGATATCCTGCACGACGAACTGGTTGATGGTTTTTGCATTGTTTCGAGTGATAGCGATTATACAGGCCTTGCAAAGCGCATCAGGGAAGAGGGCATTTTCGTAATGGGTATAGGTGAAAAGAAAACGCCTAATGCTTTTATCAAGTCATGTGAGATCTTCACGCTCGTGGAAAACCTGGAGCAAACTGAGACAAGGGTAGAAAAGCCAACGACAAAAAAGGCGGAAAAAAAAGAGGAAAAGCAGGCGCTTGATATGAAACTCATCAATAAAGCCTTCGACATGTCTGCAAACGAAAGCGACGAGGTGTACATCTCTACTATCGGCTTTAATCTTCGAAAGCTCGATCCAAGTTTTGATTGCCGCACCTATGGCTACAAAACCCTTACAACGCTCTTTAAAAACCTTAAGGGCTTTGTACTGATCGACAATATGATCAACGGACTAAATCATCCTTTGCTAAAAAGGGTATAACCCCTCCTACGATGGATTTTTTTGGTAGCCGGCATTCGTTCCGAACCCAACATCGTTGCCCGCCCGGATGAACCGGCTCGGACGGGTGTCACTCACTTTTACTGTTTGTTCTATATGCGGCCGATCCCGATCCTTCAAAATTTTCGGGTTCCATCCTAAAGCTACAGAGATACGGCGGAGTCTATTCTGCCCTGTAAAAGAAAGCCTTATCAAATTGTGTATTGCCGATCACCAATTTCTGAGCTCAACCCTACCTTATCTTTGTTATAAACCCACCCCTATGAATATCGAATTCAATCGAAACGAGGATGAAATGAAGCAGGCCATCAGCAAAATGCGAAATCACCTCGAAAAAATTCAGCTCGGTGGCGGAAAAAAGGCCATTGAAAAACAGCACGAGAAAAACAAGTTAACGGCAAGAGAAAGGATCGACTACCTCGTCGATAAAGACTCCACCTTCCTGGAGCTTGGTGCTTTTGCCGGCTTCGAAATGTATGAAGAATATGGCGGCTGCCCTGCCGGAGGAACAGTTGCGGGCTTAGGCTACATTAGTGGAAGGCAGTGCGTAATCGTGGCAAACGATCAAACGGTTAAAGCCGGGGCATGGTTTCCCATTACGGGCAAGAAAAACCTTCGCATGCAGGAAATCTCAATGGAAAACAATTTGCCTATCATCTACCTTGTCGACAGTGCGGGCGTATTTCTGCCCTTGCAGGACGAAATCTTTCCCGACAAAGAACATTTCGGTCGTGTTTTCCGAAACAATGCAAAGATGAGTGCTATGGGAATTACCCAGATTGCGGCGGTGATGGGTGCATGCGTTGCAGGAGGTGCCTACCTGCCGATCATGAGCGACGAAACGCTGATGGTGGAAGGCAATGGCAGTATTTACCTTGCTGGTCCATACCTTGTTAAAGCAGCCATCGGTGAAGACATCGACAATGAATCATTGGGTGGTGCGGTTACCCATACCGAGATCAGCGGGATAGCTGATTACAAGTTTAAAACCGAACAGGAATGTCTCGACCAGGTTAAAAAGATCATCAGTAAACTTGGCAATAATGCGCCCGGCCTGTTAAACCGCGCAACACCTGTTCCACCCAAGAAAGATCCCGCTGAACTTAATGGTATTCTGCCTGCAGGAAACCTGAAGCCTTACGATATGCTTGAAATTATCGAAAGGATTATCGACGACAGTGCCTTTGAGCAGTTTAAAGCCGACTATGGTAAAACTATGCTTTGCGGCTATGCACGCATTGATGGCTGGGCAGTGGGGATAGTAGCCAATCAGCGTTTGATTACAAAAACCAAAAAAGGCGAGATGCAACTTGGTGGGGTAATTTATAACGACAGCGCGGATAAGGCTGCCCGTTTTATCATGAACTGTAATCAAAAGAAGATACCATTGATTTTCTTGCAGGATGTTACCGGTTTTATGGTTGGCAGCAGGAGTGAACACGCCGGAATAATCAAAGACGGTGCTAAGCTCGTTAATGCGGTTGCAAATTCAGTGGTCCCAAAAATTACCATCATCATTGGCAACAGTTATGGCGCGGGAAATTACGCGATGTGTGGCAAGGCATATGATCCCAGGTTTATCTATGCGTGGCCAAGCGCAAAGATTGCTGTTATGGGCGGCGACCAGGCAGCAAAAACCCTCATGCAGATACAAGTGGCGGGTCTAAAAGCCAAAGGGCAGGTCATTGATCCTGTTGAGGAAAAGAGGCTGCTCGACGAGATCAAAGATCGATACGAAAAACAAACCAGCCCGTTCTACGCAGCAGCCAGGCTTTGGGTCGATGGCCTGATCAAACCTGCAGACACGAGGAGAGTTATTTCAGAAGGGCTTACCGCGGCGAATAGTTCAACGCAAATGCCTGAATTTAAAACCGGTGTCTTCCAGGTATAAGTCTTAATACGTTTGATCCCCTGTTTTCTGTTGGCCAAAATTTGTTAATTTCACAAGCCACATGTTCCTTAAAAACCACCGGAATACCTGAATAATCCGTATCATGAAAAAAATGTTGCCCAAACTTTTCCTGTGGGCAGGTATACCTGCTCTCCTATTTTCCTCTTGTGTAAACGATAAATACCTTATTGCTCCTCCTCCCGTTGCTGACCAGTCGTTTGTGGAAGAATTTGATACGGTGTCAGCTGCTTCAAATCGTGGCTGGAAATTTCTCAACGTCAGCGAGTCCAAAGGGCCAAACATCTGGCAACAGGCCGGTGCAGTTACACCATGGTTCGAAGCTTATTCATCGCATGGATCCAATGTTGGATTTATCGGTGCCGACTATACCTCTACTTCCGCTGCTGCTGCTATTATCAGCAACTGGCTCGTGTCTCCCGTGGTAACATTGCAAAATGGTGATACCATTAGCTTCTATACCCGGGCTGTCATTTATGCTGATGGTGCGGGCGACTCCACTGATTATGCCAACCGGCTTCAACTGCGGCTGAGCACCAATGGCGAAAGTACTAACGTAGGCAGCGCCGCCGACCCTGGCGACTTTACCCGCGGCCTGATCGATATCAATCCAAACCTTGAGGCATTTAGTTTACTTAATCCAATAGCAACAGCATTCCCCTACCGTTGGACACGTTTCCAGGTTACCTTGTTTGGACTGCAAGAACCGGTTCGGGGCCGCTTTGCGTTTCGTTACTTTGTTGAAGGTGCAGGTTCAAATGGCATTGGCAGCGGGGTGGGAGTAGATTTGGTTACTTACAAAAGCAAACGCCAACAATAAGCCGCACAACTAAATGGAGATTTTATGAAAAAACTAAACCTGGTCACCTGTGCTTTATTGTTATCCTTTGCTGCAAGCATAGTTGTAGTCTCCTGTAACAAAGAGGAAGCACCAACACAGCGGTTAGTTACCCCTGTATTTCCACCTGCTCCACCCGCATCATTTGTTGAGGAGTTCGACTCTGCCGGAACCCTAACGCGGAAGGGTTGGGTTTTTAAAAACAACAGCTACCCGATTGGAACAACCGGGTGGAGACAAGGCAGGTACGAATCGGCTTCAATGGCCCAATACAAATTCCTGGCGCCGGTGCCCTTTATCGGCTTTCCGGCATACTCGGCAAGTACTACACCAAACGATTTTATTAGTTGCGACGCCTCTGCCGTAAACGACGCGGCAACCGGAACCGGGGACATTAGCGCATGGTTGATTTCTCCCATGGTGCCAATCAAAAATGGTGACCAGATCATTTTTTATACCCGGGCAGTAAACGACGCCAATTACCCGATATATACAAAAGACCGTATGCAGGTTCGGGCTAATTTCAGTAACGGAACGGTAAACGTCGGGGGCTCGCCGACCTCAGTCGGCAACTTCAATACACTGTTGCTCGATATCAACCCTCAATATCTGAACAATGATCCTGCAGGCAATACACCTGCTGCGCCCGGGTACCCGCAGGATTGGACGAAATACACGATAAACATCACTGGCATACCGGGTACAGGTGCTGTACCTGCAGCAAGGTTCGCCTTTCGATACCTGGCAGCGGACGCGGGCTTGTTTGGTGGCTCATCGGGCAACTACCCTACCGTTGTAGGTTTGGACAGCCTTGCTTTTATTCATAATTAAGCGATTGTTGATAAACAAAAAAGGCTGTCTGATCCGGACGGCCTTTTTTATTTTTACCGTTTAAGTTTCCGGGCATGAAAGGATTATTGACGATGGTTTACATAATGGTTCTGGTGGTCTCGTCGTGTAGTAACGCAGACACCTCAACTGATGTAGTTCCCGAAGAAAAAACACTACAAGACAAGTTAGCTGCACTCAGCGCTACGGCTATAACCGGCGACCTGGTTGTCCGGCTTGGTGATGACTTGATCAGTGAACGAATTAAATACCTGAATGAGAAAGACTACGCTTATTCCCATGCGGGAATCATTATAGAAGTCAACGGCGAAAAGCAGGTATTTCACATCAGCCCGGATGGCAATCACAACGACACAATCCAGGTTGTTTCAATCGACTCTTTCCTTAACCCTGTTCATAATTTAAGCTGCGGTTTGTACCGCTATAATCTTTTAACTGAGCAAAGAGCAGAAGTAAGCAAAATAGTGGAAAGCTATAAACGAGGTGGTGTCCGTTTCGACAGAAGATACAGTATGGAAACAGACCAGCTAATGTACTGTTCCGAAATGATCGCTAAAGCCATTACCCGGGCTAGTGATTCAATGGTACATTTTAGGCAGGTTCATGTTCCAAAACGCATGCAGGTAATGGTTGCCGGATTTTTAAAGGCCGAAAAAATCAGCCCCCAACTCGTGGCTGATACAAAGATCCTTACCCTCGACAACCTTTATTCAATGCCGGAATGTACCTTGCTGGCAAAATTTACGCTTAAGCAACTCCCAGGTCAACAATAGCCCGTGGAATTGCGAAACAAAACTTTAGACTAAACTAACATGCAATCGTACCCGCTTTTTCACGTAGACGCCTTCACCGATCAGCTGTTCGGTGGCAATCCTGCAGTAGTGTGCCCACTGGAGACATGGTTACCTGAAGATACCATGCAGCGCCTTGCTGCTGAAAACAACCTGAGCGAAACAGCTTTTTTCATTAAAGAAGAAGGCGGTTATCACGTTCGGTGGTTTACCCCTGAATACGAAATTGACCTTTGCGGTCATGCAACCCTTGCAACCGCTTTTGTCCTGTTTGAACACCTGGGCTATGAAGGTGATACCATCCGTTTCAGCTGTAAAAGCGGGCTACTGGAAGTAACCAGGAAAGATGGGCTCATTCAATTAGACTTTCCAACCCGCATCCCGGCCCAGGCGGAAGCACCTGAAGCCCTCCTTAAAGGAATTAATATCCAACCTGCCCAAATCCTAAAATCAAGGGACTATTTCCTGGTGTATAATCAACAAAGCGAGGTGGCCGACTTCAGGCCCGACTTTACTTACCTGAACCAGTTGGATTGTGTAGGCATTATCGTTACTGCACCAGGCCGCGATGTTGACTTCGTCTCCCGTTTTTTTGTTCCCAATTCCGTAATCGGCGAAGATCCCGTAACCGGATCGGCGCATTGTAACCTGATCCCTTACTGGAGCGGGCAACTCAACAAAACGACTTTAACAGCAAGGCAAATTTCCGCACGTGGCGGACAACTCACCTGCACACAAGCGGGCGACAGGGTTCTAATGGCCGGTAAAGCAGTGCTGTATATGAAAGGAGAATATTACCTGTAGCTATGGCAGAACAAGGCAATCAGCTCATCATATATACCGATGGCTCCAGCAGGGGCAATCCCGGCAGAGGAGGATATGGCGCTATTCTGATGTGGGGAGACAAGCGAAAAGAGCTTTCTGCGGGATACCGGCTTACGACCAACAACAGGATGGAACTTCTTGCCGTAATTGTAGCGCTGGAATCGTTGAACCGTAAGCATATACCGCTAACCATCTATACAGACAGCCAGTACATTGTCCGTTCGGTACAGCAAAAATGGCTTGATAACTGGATTAAGACCGACTTCAAAGGTGGAAAGAAAAACAAGGACCTCTGGATGCGGTTCTACCAGTTGTCAAAGGAGTTTAAGATTACTTTCAAGTGGGTGAAAGGCCATGCCGACAATCCATTGAATAACCGGTGCGATGAGTTGGCGACAAGTGCCGCTGATGGCGGCAACCTGTTGATTGATGTAGGTTATGAAACCGGTGTAGGTCAGTAAAACTGCTGCACCTATGGGCATCAGTCCAACCCGGTGTGCGGCTGAACTGCTGTATAAACAAGAATTCTTATAAATGATAAGCCAACCATGACAATTGCAACAGGCAGCTGCGGCGTAAGCTGGAGCGGCGGCAAAGACAGCTGTTATGCGTTGATGAAAGCCAGGAATACAGGCCTGGTGCCTGCAGTTTTGCTGAATGTCTTGAACGAGCAGGGCAAAATCACGCGGAGTCATGGGATCCCTTCGGCCATCATCCGCGCCCAGGCCAAACAACTGGGATTGCCCGTGCACCTTATCAGCAGCAGTTGGGCGGATTATGAGCGATTGTTTACGGCTGCGCTGAACGATCTGAGGCAAGCATACCAACTAAGTCATATGGCTTTTGGCGATATTGACCTCCAGGCGCATCGCGACTGGGAAGAAAAAGTTTGCCAGCAAGCTGGCCTAACAGCAGTGTTACCGCTTTGGCATGCCGACCGTAAACAACTAATTTTAGAGATGCTGGATTGGGGGATCGAAACCATAATTGTTAGCTGTAACCACATCATGGGTGAACGTTTTCTTGGCCGGCAGCTCTCGCGGGAACTTGTCAGTGAATTGGAACGCATCGGCATCGACCCTTGTGGAGAAAATGGTGAATACCATACCCTGGTTACTCATTGTCCATTGTTTAAAGAACACCTGAACGTGCAATCGACAGGAGCGATAAAGCACGATAATTACTGGTTTACCAATCTTCAACTTTCACCGTAACTACCCGGCGAACTTCTGCACTTACAAAATATAAACGAGTTTTTAGAGGCAAAAAAAATCCCGCCATTTGGCAGGATCTCTATTGTCATTTTATATGATTAAGCATAAACCTTATCCTGTTTCAGGCCGCGTGTGATCAGGTAGTAACTGCCGAAAAGCAAAGCGCTGAAAAACAGGTTGCCGAAAATGGTATTCAGAAAGAAACTTCCAAATAATTCGCCTTTATAAAAAGGTATTGCGGCAACATAACCTTCAATTAACCCGGCGAACGTGTGCGGGTAAAGGTTAACGGGACTAAACAACCACTCACCAAAGTTTGAAAGAATAAAAAAGATAATACCGCTCCAGATTGCAGCAAAGCCAATACTCGCCACGTTCTTCTTACGGATATAAGTTGATAACCAGGTAATCAGCATGAATGCGCCATACACGAAAAGCTGACCATAACCGTAGAACCCCTTAACGCTGGTGAATAATTCCAGGCAAACGTCTGCGAAAAACATCGCGGCTAATGGAAACAGAAACGCCATCTTCTTATCGGCTACTGTTGTTCCGGCGAAAATCGCCATAGCCCCGATAGCGGTAAAATTTGGATAATGTGGAAAAAGCCTGGTTAATGCAGCAAAAAGGATGAGAAGAGCTGCAGCAAACATGCTGGTATTCTGTCTGTTCATAAGCTAATTTATCCCGCAAAAGTAGCCGAAAAAAAGAACCTTTCCAGCAAAGGATTTGATTTATTTTGGAGCCACACCCCGGATCATGCAGGTACAAATGCCTTGAAAAGTGTACAGCCCGATGTAGTCTCCAACTCATAGCTGGTGGCTGGCGGTACAAAAAAACAGTCGCCTTTTTTGAACCGGTGGTAAACGTTTACGGTGCGGAGTTCACCTTCGGTTACAATAAATATCTCCGCTGAATTACTGGTGGCCGTGTGCCGCAATTCGGGTAAAAGGTCAATTTTACTAATGGCAAAATCGCTCACGGGGCATGGATAATTTACTTCGCCCCCACTCAGCACCTCGCCTTTCAAAACATTTGGTTCTATGCCTTCAAAAAGGGTGTGTTTAAGCAGCTCCGGCACATCAATATGTTTTGGTGTGAGCCCTCCACGTAATACATTGTCGCTATTTGCCATGAGCTCAATATTTTGCCCTTGCAGGTACGCATGCGGCACCCCCGCTCCCTGGAAGATTGCTTCACCTGCCTGCAGCTGAACGATATTAAAAAAGTAAATGGAAAAGATGCCCCGATCAATATTCGTAAGCTCCTGGCCGGTCGAATACAATTTCCTGATCCAGTAAGCGGGTTGCCCTGGCAAAGTGTCGTCGTTGGCCAATGCCTGCTGCACGAGGGGCCGCAAGATTTCGTCTACCTGCTCCTGTGGTAACTCCATCACCGTTTTATATAGCTGGTAGTAGCCCTCACCAAAGTCGGGGATCAGAAAATGAAATGCTTCAACTTCATTCAATACCTTAAGTAATTTGTCCCTCGTTTTAAACCCGTGTAATAACCAAAATTCACCTAGCGCCACCATAACCTCCGGTTTGTGGTTCCGGTCTTTATAGTTCCGGTCGGCTGCGTTAATAGGTATCGCTGCTGCTTCCTCGGCATCAAACCCTTTAATGGCCTCCTCCCTTGTAGGATGCACCTGGATGGAAAGCATCTCTCGCACGTCCAACACCTTAAACAGGTAGGGCAATTCGCCAAAGTCATCATATACTTCTTGTCCCAGGTAAGTCGCGGGATCGGATGCGATTAATGTATTCAGTGGCACTTCGTCGGCTCCCCGTTGTACAAGCGATGGCGCACCGGGATGTGCACCCATCCAATACTCTGCATAGGGCTTATGTTCCGGGTTATCCACCTGCAATAGAGCGGGAATATAATCGAAGCCACCCCATGCATAATGTTGCACTTTGCCTCTCAGCTTTAGTATTTCATTTGTTGGATTCATTGTGTATTTTGATTCAATCGAAAATACATAAAAATGGCACAGCACAACCAAACCGGCAGCACCGGTGAAAAGCTCGCTGCAACATGGCTGGTAAAAAATGGCTTTGTAATTAAAGAACTCAACTGGCGATATAAACACCTTGAAGTAGATCTCATTGCGGAGAAAAACAATACCATGCATTTCATCGAAGTAAAAACCCGTCACACAACGCAATTCGGCTACCCCGAAGAAAGTATCACAAAAAACAAGATGAAAAACTTAAAGGATGCTGCTGAACAATACCAATACAAGAATCCGGGAATTAAATGGATACAGTTCGATGTACTGGCAATTCTTATACAGTCGGGCAAAATAGACTACTGGTTTAACCAGGATGTTTATTGGTAACGGATTTTCGAATTACGGATTACCGGATTACGAATTGAAGAAAGGGGAATTTGGTATAGAGGTGTTGGGTATAAAGGCGAATTGCGAATTGCGAATGAGTGGATTGCGGATTGTGAGTTGGGTAACAGGTATTTGGTATTAAGGTACTCTGGCATTGAGCGGACGATGCCGTTGCATATTAGAAATTGAATTGATGACCAAAACGTTTTGACTGCTGCTTAAAACTATGCGGTACAAGTGAGTGACACCCTCCGGGCCGCCAGCCCGAAAGAATTCATTCTGGCGGGGTTCATCCGGGCGGGCAACGATGTCCAATAGCATTCGTCTGCTTGCGACCAAAAACAGCAGGACTTAAAATGTTTCGCACCCAACAGCATCACTGGCGCTGCTCAAATCATTTGTCTTACTACCTCATACCAATACCTTTCTTCAACTCGCCACGCTGCAATTCGTCAATCCTTAACCAATGTTGATTAGTTCAGGAATCTTTTTGGACCAAGCCCCTGTTTTTCAATTGTAAATCGTTGCGTCGCACTCTTGTACTATTTACCAATACTGGGCAAATTACGTCAGCAAAGGGCTTAAATAAACAACATTGAATCCTCAACCTCAATACCCAACCCCTTAATACCTCAATACCCAATACCTAACTCCCTATTCACGAATACTTTTCGGAACCACCAGCTTTGCCAACATTTTCTCAACCATTTTATACGTTGCCGGGCAGTAAAGTATGTTTTGCTGGTGCACATGGATATAATCGGTGAAGTCGCGCTTGTCGAGGTGCGGAAAACCTGAACAATCACCTGGTCTTACCGCGTAAATACTACAGCGGTTGGTGTCAAGCTCAAGAAACTGGCATGGCCGATTCTTATTTGTCCAGTCTTTATCACCGGGTTCGCGGTACAACCACTTGTCGCGAAAAGCTCTGGTGCTAACCCCGGTATATGCGGCGATGCGCTTGATATCTGCCGGTGTAAACGTGGGCGTCATTTTGCGGCAACAGTTCGAACAGGTAACACAATCCACTTCCTGCCAAACCTCCCGCTCAATAGCTTCAACAACATCATGCAGGTTCCCGGGCGGCTTTCTTTCAACTTTGGCAAGGAAACGGTGAAAAGCTTTTTTGTGATAGCTTAACTTGCGCCGGAACGAACGAAGATTTACAGGGTTCATGATTATGGGTGTTATACACTAAGCACGTTAAATCTTAACGAATGTAATTCCTTTCTTTACCAATAAACAAAGCCAGTACTTCTTTAGCACATGTGGCAATCTTATATCAGCGGTTTCAAGGCATACCTGCAACTCGAAAAATCGCTTAGCGATCACTCGGTTGACGCATACCTGCACGACGTTGAAAAACTGGCAACATTCCTGGTCATCAGCGATCAAAAAAAGAACCCGGCAGAAATCACGCTGAAAGAACTTCAGCAATTTGTAAAGTGGATCGGGGAACTGGGAATGATTGCCAGTTCGCAGGCCCGGATCATCTCGGGTATCAAAGCCTTTTTTAAGTATTGCAGCATCGAGAACATCATCACCAACGATCCAACGGCGTTACTTGAAGCACCCCGGCTACGAAGGATGTTGCCCGACATCCTGAGTTTCGAAGAGATTGAACGCATCATCGCTGCGAACGACCTGAGTAAACCCGAAGGCGGTCGCAACAAAGCCATACTCGAAACCATGTACAGCTGTGGCCTCCGGGTAAGTGAAGTTATCAACCTGCAGGTTAGCTGTCTTTATCTCGACATAGGTTTTATCAGGGTCATCGGAAAAGGCGATAAGGAACGGCTCGTACCCGTAGGCAGCGATGCGGTGAAGTATATCGAGCTTTACCGGAAGAATATACGGGTACATCAAAAGCTCAACAGGGGCTTCGAAGACATCTTGTTTCTAAGCAAACACGGCAAAGGACTTTCGCGGATCATGATCTTTTACATCATCAAGGACCTGGCAAAAAAAGCCGGCATAACAAAAAACATTTCTCCACATACCTTTCGCCATTCGTTTGCAACACACCTTGTGGAAGGCGGTGCCGACCTTCGTGCCGTGCAGGAAATGTTGGGTCACGAGAGCATTACAACAACTGAAATTTATACCCACCTCGATCGCGACTTTTTGCGAAGCACCCTGCAGCAATTTCATCCGGCATTTAAAGGAGGCAGTTGATGAGTTGAGAATCACTTTCGTTTCCGATCCGGTTGATCCGGGCGGGACCGTTATTCGGCAGGTTAATTGCATAAGTGGCGTAACGAAACGACATTCCATTCAGGAAGGTTCGCAGGGAAAGTCGATGATTAAGCGTGATTTTTGAACCCAATACCGGAACGCTTTCGCAGATCGTTACCCCTTCCGAGCTTACATTGATGATCCCCGGCTATCTGTCGTTTGTTGATTAGCGGGCCTTTGAAACATCAGGATTTTTATTCAGCGACATTGTTTTATCTACAAGTCCAATAAACGCTTTGCGATAGCCTTCTTGATCCTTGCCAAGAGCGCCCGAAGCGAGTTCTTTTACCAGGCTGAGGGTACCATTGCCTTTGTATTCGGAATTTCGCAGCAACATACCGAATTCAGCAACCGCCGCCGCAAATCGTAGGTTCGACGATGTAACCGAAACACCCTTGTTAGCGGCTACTGTGTGCACCAACAATTTGCTCTCATCGGCATTCGGTTGTTTATACCGGAGTTTAATCGTGAGCATTTCATTGCTGCTTGAGTTTTTCGCAGTTCTGTTTGTTATGGGCTGCTGGTATTTTAGTTCATCTACGCTATCGGTAAAGTCGCTTTTGAGTCCTGCGGGGATAATCTCGTACAAAGCCGTAACGGTATGCCCGCTCCCCATTTCACCGGCGTCTTTTTTATCGTCGTTAAAGTCTTCTTTTGCAAGCAGGCGATTCTCATAGCCGATCAGCCTGTAGGCCTGTACGAAGGAAGGGTTGAATTCCAGTTGCAGTTTTACATCTTTCGCTATCGTAAAAAGGGTTCCGCCCCATTCTTTAACTAGTACCTTCTTCGCTTCTTCTTCGGTATCAATGTAGGCATGGTTACCATTGCCCTTATCGGCGAGCTGCTGCATCTTATTGTCCTGGTAGTTGCCGGTTCCAAAACCAAGTACGGTTAAGTACACCCCGCTTTTTCTTTCTTCTTCAATCATACGGACCAGTGCATCGTCGCTGCTTAGCCCAACGTTGAAATCCCCATCGGTACAAAGGATAACCCTGTTGTTACCGCCTTTGATAAAGTTTTCTTTTGCGGTCTTGTAGGCGAGTGCAATCCCGGCCCCACCAGCCGTAGACCCACCTGCTTCGAGTTGATCAAGTGTTTCTTTTATGCGGATCTTATTTGTTCCTGAAGTGGGTGGCAATACCAGGCCGGCACTGCCTGCATAAACAACCATCGCAATGCGGTCCTGCTCCCGCAACTGATCAATTAATAACTTAATAGCTGCTTTTACCAGGGGTAGTTTGGCAGGGTCATTCATGCTGCCACTTACATCGATTAGGAAGGTTAAGTTTGACGCCGGGAGATGGGTGGCTTCGATCTTCTTCCCCTGCAAGCCGATACTCAGCAGCTTGTGCTGGTTGTTCCATGGGCAAATGCCCACTTCTGTGTTCACCGAAAAAGGATCATTGCCTGAGGGTTGTGGGTAATCATAGCTGAAATAGTTGATCATTTCTTCCAATCGTACGGCTCCCGCCGGTGGTATGCGTCCTTCGTTAATCATACGGCGAACGTTGCTGTATGATGCTGCATCTACATCTATCGAAAACGTCGACAGTGGGGTTGTGGTAACCCGCTGAAACCGGTTTTCTACAATGTGCCCATACCCTTCCCGGTCGAACCCATTGTCTTCAACCGACGATACATTTGTATCTGTTGTCGCGTTAGCTGGGGCGTGTGCCAGCCCGTTTTGTATGCGTGAATAGCCGGGATTATACAGTTGCCTGGCGAGTTGATCTTTGACGGGGGCACCCACCATTCTCCGTTTGGTCAAAGCACCTACAACAACTTCCTGTACGGCGAGCCTGGCCTGTTTTAGAGAGATGATTAACGGGGATAAAGCTGCTTTTACCTCCACCTGTTCATAACCGGCAGCAGAGATTACCAGCACGGACTTATCTGATGGTGTTGTCAACTTAAACTTTCCTTCAGAGTCGGTCGAAGTGCCGGTCGAAGTTCCTTTAATCACAACACCCGCTCCTGAAATGGGGTTACCAACCCGGTCAACAACCTTTCCGGATACTTTAAACTCACTGGAGAACGTGAAAGCCGTTGCAACAACTGCAAAAAGTATAATGAGGTATATGCCTGTTTTCATGATGTAGACTTTAAGGGTTTATTGAACGATAACTTTTGTGCTATAACGCTTGCCGGTTTGCGTCTCCGATGCTTCGAGGTAATAACTGCCTTTGGGTACTGCGCCCGAAATATTAAGCGAGCTGATTCTTTGAGATTCTCCTACTGAAAAAGCTTTCGAATGGTATAAGTGGCCGGAACTACTGAATAACCGTACCGTATATTTTCCGGGTGTTTTAAATACGAGGTGGAACTCGCCGCCAGCGACAGCCGGATTAGGGAATACAGCAAACATTTGTGTACCCGTTAGCCGCGCAACCATCGACCTAACGGTGTCTGCAATCGAGGGTTTTTTCACCATGGCGATCTCGCCCATGATGGCGATGCACGTTGAAGCTTCACGTCCCGTTAGCGCTTTGCAGGTTTCCACAGGCTCATCGATCAACCGGAATATTGTTTCCGTTGTGCCCTCCGAGGCCTGAACATGCTGTTGTACAGTCTTGCTGCCGATCGCTGTTGCAGAAAGCGGCACACTTACGGCTGCTTTCCAAAGTGAAAGCATAAAGCGGCCATGTTCGTCGGTTGTAGTACCATTTTGGGTACCAGTTACCCAAACAGGGGCAGATGGAACAGGCTCGCCTTCTTCATTGAGCACCTTGCCTGAAACCATGGTAATCGGTTTCGTCTCACCTGCAGGTTCGTTTACCCGTCGCGGAGTAAAGTTGCCCATGAGGATCGCCTGTTCTATTGTGGATGGCTTATTTGACCCCTTTTTAATCGTTTCCTTTTGTTGTGCCGTTGCGAGCCCGTTAAAGAGAAATGCTGGCACCAGTGCGGCAAATAAAAACCGGTAAGGTTTAATGGCAAATTGCTGATCACCATTCAGCGGTCTTTGGAGCTGGGATTCGGAAAACCGGCCGCAGGTGGTAGCGCTTTCCTGCGATAAGAGGGCAAGAATTTGCCGATCTGTTTTCCCGGTAAAATCTATCACCTTTTTAGAACATCCGGAACAAAATCTGCCTTGTTCCGCCGGCGACATTTCGTGCCAACGCTGATGGCAGGGCTCGGCTACATGGAGTACAATTTTACTGCTCATAAAGGGTTGTTTAGTTATGGATGCCTGTTATTTTAGAATTACATATGCAGCTGGGAAAATCTTTTGTTCAGGGGGAAGACCGGGATAGAAGGCTCCGACGTCAGCAAACTGATGAGGCGGCGCTGATACGAGAATGACTTGCCGGGCGCGTTCTCCTCGCATTTGGATTTATCTTCCATTTAGGCGTTTGGGGTTGCTGACGGAAAGGCAACAGATAATAATCACAACAATGATTTAGTAAATTGAGCCCGCAACGATGGCCCTTTTAAAAAACATATCTGCTTCACCGTTAACGGACACTGAGCTGCTCGACAGCATAAGGCAGGAGGGGTCGCAAGAAGCAGTAGCTGAACTTTTTTTGCGGTACAGTGATCTTGTATATGGTACCTGTTTAAAGTTTCTTGAGGACCAGGAACTGGCAAAGGACGCCGTCATGGATATCTACCAGGAATTGCTCACCAAACTGAAGGCGCACGAGGTCGAAAACTTCAAAGGATGGCTTTATGTGCTTACAAGGAATCACTGCCTGATGAAGCTGCGAAAAAACAAGCAAATGCCCGTTAGATCGTTAGATACAGCTGTTGTGCAATCCGAAGACTTTTTGCATCTGGAGAAGGTACTTGAAAAAGAAGCCCAATTATCGCAGTTAAATAAATGTATAGAGCAGTTGCATGATGAACAAAAACGGAGCGTACAATTGTTCTACCTCGAAAACAAATGTTACAACGAGATCGTTGAAATCACCGGGCTGGAGTGGAACAGGGTTCGCAGCCTGATTCAAAATGGGCGGAGAAACCTAAAAATCTGCATGGAAAAGGATGGCTGAAAAACAACCATATAATTACAACGACATCCGGCGTTATCTCGGGCAGCAGATGACCCCGGAGGAGATGCACCTATTTGAGAAGGCAATGATGAATGACCCTTTCCTTGCAGATGCATTGGACGGCTACCAGCTGGCTAACAATGAGACTACGAAAGATCACCTCGCTGAAATCGAAAAGGCGATAAAAGGTGAAAAGGAAAGGGCGAAGGTGGTTCCGATTACACGCCCCGCCAGGTCTTCCTGGCTGAAAATTGCTGTTGTAATTGTTGTGCTTGCCGGGGCAGCCCTCGTTACGTTCCGGGCAACCGAAAACGGCACGGAGTCACGCGAACTGGCCGCAGATGTTGCTGCTGTTGCTCCTGATAGTATTAAGCCCAATGGGACGTTTGCTCCAACACCTCAAAAAGAAAGCGTAAACGAATTATTGGCGAGGAACCTAAAAACAAAGGTTCCGACACAACAAAACTCGTCAACCCCGCTTGAACCTGGTAGAAAACAGGTGCCGCCCCCTATGATGAGGGCCGATGCCCTAACGGCCACTGAAGCTACCCGGATGAACACGCAGGAAGCAATTAAAGAGGAAGGAAGACAAGCTGACGCCATGGTAGCGGCAGCACCCCGGCTCCAGGACAATCGCCAGGGTTTTGAACTCCGCGGCAAAGTAGTTGACAATCTTGGTAATCCGGTTACTTCTGCTACGGTCGCTGCCCCTAAAGATCAGGCTGCAACACTCAGCGATAGCACAGGCAACTTTCGCCTTCGGGTTCCAGACTCAACAGTCGACGTTACCGTATCATCAGCAGGATATGCCACAGTACAAAAAAAGTTATACGGGAAAAGCGACAATAATGTGCTCCTTCAAAAATCCCAGCCCGCGCTTAACGAGGTTGTTATAGGGTCAGGACGGAAAAACACGGTTGCACGCTCCCGGAGAGTAACCGCAGTTATGGCGGATACTGCAGCCGTACCGGTTGGCGGATGGGAGCAATTTCAAGCATACTTTTACAACCAGCTTCGTTCATCCGCCGATAGTATCAAACAAATTGGTGCCGGCGAAATGGAGCTGGAATTTCGCGTTGACCCTGATGGCACTCCACGGGATATCAAATTGACAACTCTGGTAAATAGAACCCTGGAAGTGCAGGTGGGGTTAATTCTCGAACGGGGCCCTAAATGGATGGTTCAACCAGGCAATTCAGGAAAAAGGGTGCGAATCCGCTTATGATGAGCATTAAGCGACTGCTAAACATTTCCTAAAAACTTTTTTGCAGCGGGGCCATAAACATCAGTTTTTTACGCGTTTACACTTCTTTATAGCGCTTAATATTCAAATGAGTAGGTCTAAACTGCAGTTGTCTGGCAAGAAAGCTCATCTGTAAATGCTTGTGCTTGAGAATAGCCCCTTAACGATCCCGGTAGTTTTGAGTTGAGGCGCCGATGGCGTACGTTTGCCCAAAAAAATTATGTTAAGAACACGAGTAATGATGGTGCTTACCATTATAGTCTCTGCATTGTGCACGACTGCACAGGTTAACCTTCCCGCACCAAGTTCAACCCAGATGATCCGCCAGGATTTTGGAATGGGCAGGATAGAAGTGAACTACTCCCGGCCATCTATCAGAGGACGCCAACTATTCGGGGCTTCGAGTGAACTTGCTCCTTTGGGTAAAATATGGCGGACAGGCGCAAACTCAGCTACAAGAATTCGCTTTACAGATAAAGTTTCAATTGCAGGTACCGCGGTGGATAGTGGAACATATGTGCTTTATACCATTCCCGAAAAAGATCAATGGCAGGTTATTCTGAATAAAGGATTAAGCAACTGGGGTACTGATGGCTATAAAGAAAGTGATGACGTTGCCCGTTTTAAAGTACCAGTGACCAAGGTAAAGAACACCGAAACTTTCACGATCCAAATTGGCAATGTCAAGCCTGAAAGCTGTGAACTGGAATTGATCTGGGGTACCACGGCAGTTCAGATACCCATAACAACGAACATAAAAGAACGCATTCGCACCCAACTCACAACTGCTATGGCAGGTGATAGAAAGCCTTATTTCCAGGCAGCGAATTTTTATTACGAGTGGGACAAAGATTATCCAAAAGCACTTGAAAACATCAATAAAGCAATTGAAGGAACTCCTGACGCCTACTACATGTATCTCGCAAAAGCCAGGATTCAAAAAGATATGGGCGACAAGGCAGGTGCCCGCGCAAGTGCCGAAAAGTGTATTGAGTTAGCCGGGAAAGCCAAAAATGAAGACTACGTTACCTTCGCAAAGGTGCTTGTGAAAACACTCTAGATTTAATTACTATTTAATAGCACTGCAGGGAATAACCTTGCAGTGCTATCTACTTTTGACCCGGATAACACTCTGCAACTAAAAAGGTTCCATTTTCATCTATATGGTTGCGGTAACCCGCACGGAAAGGGATTGGTCATGAATACATATTAACACCATAATGAGGGGATGCTTTCTTTTGTTGGTTTTACTGCCATTAATAAGCCTCTCGCAAACAATTGTTGCAAGATTTAATGCAACTCCTGTTGCGGGCTGTGCACCATTGGTGGTAAACTTCACCGACCAATCAACGGGCAATCCCACTTCGTGGTTCTGGGACTTTGGAAACGGGGGAACATCCATCCAAAAAAACCCAAGCATCACCTATTTTGCGCCGGGCAGTTATTCAGTTAAACTAGTCGTAAAAAATGCGGGTAGCGCCGACTCTATAGTGCGAACAGGTTTGATCAATGTCAACCTTCCACCTGTAGTAAACTTTGGTGGTTCAATCACCACCGGCTGTTCCCCGCTTCCCGTTCAATTTACCGACAGCAGCGTTGCAACCTCAGGCAATATCGTAAGCTGGAGCTGGGACTTTGGTGATGGCGGCTCCTCAACCCAACAAAACCCCCTGCACGTTTACCGGGGTTCGGGCAACTTTACAGTCACACTTAAGGTTACCAACAGCATAGGCTGTGAAAAGCTGTTTTCCCGAACCAGTTACATCCGGTTATTGCCGACGCCTACAGCAGCGTTTACACATACGATTACCCAGGGATGCCGACCACCGGCAACCGTCACTTTCAACAATACTTCACAAAACTCCGGTGCATCCTCTTTTTTCTGGGATTTTGGCGATGGCAGCACCTCAACTTTGCGTTCCCCGGTGCACAGCTATGCAAACACCGGTGTTTATTCTGTAAAGCTTATCGCAACCAATCCAAATGGATGTTCAGACACAATCGTAAAAACCAACCTGATTACGGTTCAGTTTGCAAAGGCCGATTTTACGGTATCGGGCACTTGTGAAGGAAGCACTGCAACCTTTACCAATACTTCACTCCCGGGCAGCGTATCGGCTAAGTGGGACTTTGGCGATGGCACCACATCAAACGTAGTTAGCCCAACCAAAATCTATACAAGAGTAGGCACTTACCAGGTTAAACTGGTGAATGACTTTGGCAGTTGCCTCGACTCCATCGTAAAAACAGTTACAATTACCTCAAAGCCGGCCGCTTCTTTTACTTCTTCCAACCCGCTAAGTTGCCAGGTTCCGTTTACCGTTAATTTCACCAACAACACCGTAAGTACCGGAACATACCTATGGGATTTTGGTGACAGTACAACATCCACCAGCCCTAATCCATCGCATACTTATACAAAACCAGGGATTTATACGGTAACGTTGAATGTGATTAACCCAACCGGCTGTAACGGCATTTCTGTACAGAAAGACCTTGTACAGATCAGCCCTCCTAATATTCGATCCATCAGCGGTTTGCCGGTTAAAGGTTGTTTGCCCTACACGATCACTCCAACAGTAGTAATGCAGCCCGGAGAGCCGGTCACCTCCTACTCCTGGGACTTTGGCGACGGAAACACTTCAACAGATCCTAATCCACGACATACTTATACTACACCCGGACTCTATGCCATTAAACTCATCATCCGTACAGCCTCGGGTTGCACAGATACGCTTGTAGTAAATAATGCCGCAAATGTGGGCAACAAACCAACAGCAGCATTTTCGGCTGACCCGCTGAGCATATGTGCTAATTTGCCGGTAAACTTTAGTGATCTTTCTACAGGCAACGTAAACGAATGGCTATGGATTTTTGATGGTGGGGTAACATCAACTGTTCAAAATCCAAGGCATGTTTTTTCTGATACCGGTAAACAATCAATTACCCTCATTGCCACCAGTTTTGGCTGTAGCGACACCCTGGTAAAAAAAGATTACATCTATGTCATTCCGCCTGTTGCCAGGTTCGATACCTCATTTCTTTGTACAGACAGGTTAACCCGGCGGTTTATTGACAGTTCAGTTGACGCGAAAACATGGAGGTGGGACTTTGGCGATGGAGGGACCACCACACAGGTAAGCCCGACACACACTTATGCGGCACCGGGTAATTACCGGGTTCAATTGATCGTTACCAACGGCGCCTGCGCGGATACGCTTGCAAAGCAGGTTAAGGTTCTGGATAAGCGGGGAAGACTGGCGGTTGACAAACCTGAGATCTGCCGGGGTACTTCCAGCAATTTCAGTCTTGCAGACGCTGATACCAGCAATTTCGTTAAGTACAGTTGGTTTTTCAACGGTATCAATACCCCATTATCGAAAATAACTGCTTTCGTTCCGGCAGCACATACGTACACCGCTAATGGTTCCTACCTACCCTCAGTAGTCACCACGGATGCAGTTGGTTGTATTGATACCTTCTCCCTGAATGGTCCGGTGAAAATATATGGCCCGATCGCAGGATTTGGCGCCGCCACACCAGGAATATGTTTCGCAACACCGGTCACCTTTACCGATTCCACGATCACTGATGGTACACACCCGGTTAGTAAGTGGGATTGGAATTTCGGTGATGGGGTCCGCCAGACCTACACCACTCCACCTTTTCAGCATACATATACTACTGCAGGTGTATTTGGCGTTGCCTTGAAAGTAACAGATAGCTTTGGCTGTACAGACAGCGCCTTTAAACCCGCGGTTCTTACGGTTGCAAAATCGGATGCCCGGTTCAGTTCTCCGGATACCCTCACCTGCCCCGGTGCACCGGTAAATTTTTCTGCTTTATCAACTGGTCCAAACCTCGGATACCAATGGAACTTCGGCGACGGCAATACGTCTTCTGCCGCCACACCGGCACATAGTTATGCCCAACCTGGAAATTATACGGTAAGCCTGGTTATCACAAGCGAAGGGGGCTGTCTTGATACAGTTACCAGGACAAACTACATCAGCGTAAAAAGTCCCAGGGCCCAATTTTCCGCCAGTGACAGTTTCATTTGCCAACCCATTCAGATAACCTTCTCCGACAGCAGTTCCTATGCAAGCAGCTGGGCCTGGGATTTTAATAACGGAAACACCTCTTCGTTGCAAAACCCCGTAAACGTATTTTCTTCTTCGAAGACTTACCAGGTAAAGCTGGTTGTAACAAGCCCCGGTGGTTGCCAGGACTCTGCGATCAAGGTGATTAACGTGGACCTGCTGGATGCTACCTTAACCTATACCCCTTTAACAGGTTGTGCTCCCCTGCCCATAACCTTTACTGCCCACAGCTCAAGGCGGGTGGAATATATCTGGAACTTTGGTGACGGAAATTCACTTACTACCCCCGACTCGGTCACCTCGAATGTTTACATGTCGAGTGGCAAATTTCTACCTCAAATCCTGTTGCGCGACGTACGGGGTTGCGAAGTGCCGGTAAACGGTAAAGACTCCATTGTAGTCGAAAAGCTGTTCCCGAAGTTTGGTGCCGACAAGACAATCCTATGCGATTCTTCGCTGGTTCAGTTTACCGATAGTAGTTCCGCAATGGGAGCGTTAAGTTATTTCTGGTCGTTTGGCGATGGGGGCACATCTACCCTGAAGAATCCTGCCCATTTTTACAGCAAAAGTGGAAGTTATAGCGTTAAACTAGTTGTAACCTCTTCCTTGTTTGGCTGTAGCGACAGCATTGTTTCGCCCAACTTTATCGTGGTAAACACAACGGTAACACCTTCCGTAACCATTACTGCATCTGACTCGATCATTTGTGCAGGAAGCCCGGTAGTATTTAAAGCGCGGGCAGTTAATGGTGGCACGGCACCGCAATACCAATGGCAGGTAAATGGTAAAAATGTTGGTACCGCGGCCGACAGCCTCGTAATTAGCACACTTGCAGACAAGGACGTGGTAACAGCCATACTAAAGAGTAGTATCCTTTGTATCAGCACCAATGCGGCTCCTTCCAATGGTATCCGGATGACTGTTTTTGCAAATGTTACTCCATCAATAACAGTTACTGCCCGTACGAATAATGTATGTGTCAGAACGGCCGTCAGCTTTACGGCCGTGGCCGTAAATGGTGGTACCAATCCTACATACCAGTGGCAAATCAACGGGCGGAACGTTGGCAACAACACGGATAGTTTTACTACCGCTTCCCTGGCGAACGGTGATATTGTTACGTGCATATTAACGAGCAGTGAACGTTGCGTGACCAGTCGTACGGCTACTTCGAACGGGGTTAGGATGACCATTTACGAATACCCCCGGGTGTACGCAGGTGCAGACCAGGTGGTGTTGCAAGGCTGGAAAGGCACCCTTAATCCAACCGTAACGGCAACGGATGCCCGCTACCGCTGGACACCTTCTACTTACTTGTCGAACGATTCGGTTCTACGACCGGCAATTGCGCCTGAAGCAGATATCCTCTACAGGCTGACAGTGACCGGGGCTGGCGGCTGTAGCAGCAGCGACGATGTAGCCATCAGGGTGTTGAAGCTTTATATCCCTAACGTGTTTTCGCCAAACGGTGACGGTATTAATGATACCTGGGTGATTAGTAACCTGCAGTATTTCCCGGATGCAAAGGTGGATATCTTCAACCGGCATGGGCAGCTACTCTTTCATTCCGATGGGTACGAACAGCCCTGGGATGGAACCTACAAGGGCGCACCGCTCCCCGTTGCTGTTTACTATTATGTAATTGAGTTGCGAAGCCAGGGGATTAAACCCATTGGCGGATCGATTACCATCCTGAAGTAACGGCGTTTCTATTTTCGATTAACAGCTTGCAAGCATTTTCTACTTAGCCCCTATACAAAAAGAAAGGTTGGTTAACTTGCATAAACGTGGTTTGGCCTGCTGATGTCAGCCGGTGATTCAACCAATAGCTGCTTCCCCAACATGCTACTCATCTTAAGCCTTCAATATGGAAATGCCACTTGACGTAATTGTCACCCGAACCAAACACTCCAACCTCGAAAAGGTGAACCTTGCCAATCCCCAGTTTGGCAGCTTAATCTCCGATCATATGTTTACCTGTTCATTCAACAACGGACAATGGGGTGAGGCGGAAGTGGTTCCTTTCGAAAACATCAGCATGAGCCCGGCAACACTTGCCTTACATTATGGCCAAACGGTGTTCGAGGGGCTAAAAGCTTTTAAAATGGCTGAGGGCAGCATCAACATTTTCAGGATAGAAAAACACCATGAGCGATTTAATGCATCGCTGGACCGGCTTTGTATGCCCCATGTACCAAAGGATCTCTTTGTAAATGCATTAAAAAAGCTGGTGGCTACTGATGCCGACTGGATACCCGGTGATGGAGGTGGTTCACTTTACCTGAGGCCGATCATTTTTGCCAGTGAAGCAAGGTTCGGCGTTAAGATATCAAACCAGTACCGCTTTATTATTTTTGGCGGGCCGGTTGGGAATTACTTCCAGGAGCCGTTGAAAGTTAAGGTAGAACGTAAATACAACCGGGCGGCTAAGGGCGGAACAGGTTATGCAAAATGTGCTGGTAATTATGCAGGTGCATTTTATCCCACCCGGTTGGCACAGGATGAAGGTTATGACCAGGTATTATGGACAGATTCTAAGTTAAACGAATATGTTGAAGAACTTGGAATGATGAATGCCATGTTTGTCATCGATGGCAAGCTGGTGACTCCGCCGCTTTCAGACTCTATCCTGGACGGAATTACGAGAGACTCCTTATTAAAAATCGCCCGCGGTGAAAATATAGAAACAGAAGAGCGGGATATTAGTATAACAGAATTGCAAGCGGCATTTAAAGAGCAGCGGATTACGGAAGCATTTGGCGCGGGAACCGCTGCGGTGGTTGCACCCATCGCCGTGATCGCAATCGACGGGGTTGATTACCACCTGCCGGAATACGGCAGCAACAACCTGATGTTCAGGCTTAAACAGCGACTTGGAGATATTCGTACCGGGGCCGAAGCAGATACTTATGGGTGGAATTACATTGTGAGTGCACAGGCATAACCGGGGTTCGTTTCAGCGTAGCGGCTGGCTAAAAGTGTTTATGAAGTTGTGGCATTTGAAAACCTCAGTTTCGATTAACCACAAGATTAAAGTAGCGATTTGAAGTTAGGTTAGTAACATAGATCCAATTTGATAAACACAACTATTAGCCGCTGTTCGTTTCGGATAAGGTCATTAAAGATCTTTAATATAGTCAACGGCACTAATTGGTCTTGCTATAATAACACCAGAGCGGTCAACGACAAAGTAGGCTGGATAAAAAGTGACATTCAATCTTTTTTGGAGCTGTTCATTATTGTCCAAAGGGATGTCGTTTTTCAAACGTTCATCTTGTGATGAACGCAAATTGTAATGCTTCCAATTGTCAACATCTGCAGAAAGAAAAAAAAATGTACCTGTAGGTTTTTCCAAGATAGACTTCCATAAGCCATACCTATTAATTGAGATGCTAATTACCTGGAGGTTTTTTTCTTTGCCCCTTAGCAGTTTTTCAAACTGCTTCATTTCGGCTATGCAAGGTGGACATTCACTAAACCAGAAATCTATTACCGTCCGGTCATATTGAGTAAAATCTAATTGCACTGATTTCCCGGAGAGTCAATGATATCTCCGACGACAAACCTTTCTCCAACCTTTGTTTGCAAAGACTTTTCTTTTAACTCCGATCGTTGGTCGGCTTTATTGGTTCTTTCATTGCAACTATAGTTACTCAACAGCATTAGAACAAGAAGACTGTTAAAAAGGAACGAGACTTTCATGAAGTAGTTTTGCTATAGCAGCGAATTGATGAAGGCCGCATTACTGCACGATATTAAACAAGGAGGTACGTACGCCGATTACTTTTTACGGCCGAGTGCGTACTCGATGCCACCGAGGAGGTGGGCTAAAAACTTCGGCTCTGTAAATGACTCGTTGGTATGCCCCAGACCGGTATAAAAAGCACGACCACCGTCGTAATTATGGCACCATGCTATCGGGTGATTATCGCCGTTTTCACCGCCCTTATAAGAGGTTTCATCGAGCTTCATCAGCACCTTAACTTCGGGATTGATGTTTTTGTAATTGTACCACTCGTCGTAACGCTCCCATTCTAGCGGCAGTCCTTTTGTTGAGGGATGCTTACCCTCAACAACCCGCACTTTTGCCATTTGCTGTCTTGGATGCGATTTAAAATATGCTCCCACGAGTTTGCCATACCATTCCCAGTTGTATTCGCAGTCGGCAGCGGCGTGTACGCCAACAAACGCTCCACCCTTACGCATATAAGCCATGAAAGCTGCTTCCTGGCCCGTATTTAAAACATCGCCGGTAGTACTTAAAAAAATAACTGCCTGGTAGTTTTTTAACGTGTCGGGGGTAAACATACTGGAGTCTTCGGTAGCCGTAACAGTGAAATTGTTTTCAACACCAAGCTTTTTAATTGCAGCTATCCCGGAAGGTATGCTCTCGTGCCGAAAGCCCTTTGTTTTTGAAAATACCAACACTGCAGGGGATTTTGCGCGTTGTTTCTTTGGTGCCGTAGCATACACACACATAGCAACAATCGCAACCAATACAACACTAAGGAGCGTTTTCATAAGCAAGAAGGTATTTGTAAAAACGGCGGTCAACAGCCGAACAAAGCAAAGAAGCTGAACGGCTGCGGGATACGCAGGGGTAGCCACGCCATTTGGGGCGGGGCCGAAGCGAAGCGCAGCCCGGAGAAGCCCGGGCTACAGCTCAACCAGTACCGATGTACATAGCCCCAGGTATGCGATTATAATTTCCGGATCATGATGTTCCTGAACCAAACTTCGTTGCCATGATCCTGCAGCGATATCTTACCAGTTTTATAGGTACCAAAGTCCGGCATTGTTTTAAACTTACTTGCAGCAACCATTTGCTTCCATTCGTCGGTCCACAAGGTGGTGGCCACTACCGGCGTACCATTTAGAATAAATTGCAGTTTGCCACCTTTAGAGATCACCTCAGCTTGGTTCCATTCTCCCACCGGCTTTACGGTTTCAGGTGTGCATGGTACAAGATCGTAAAGGTCGCCGGCGCGGTGTTTATGAATTTTACCATCGGGGTGACCATCGTTATCGAGGACCTGCATTTCCAACCCGGTATTATAAGTTTGCGGGTACTTCTGTTTGTCGTCTTTAATATAAAATATCACCCCGCTGTTACCACCTTTGGAAATCTTCCATTCCAGTTTAAGGTTGAAGTCGCCGTATTCGTCATTGGTCACCAGGTCGCCCCGGCCAGTCTGGCCCTGCCCACCTGGTTTAAGGTGCAAGGCGCCGTTCTGAATATCCCATCCGGCGCCCGCATCCGTTTGTCCATAGGTATGCCACCCGGAAGTGGTTTTACCATCGAATATCTTTTCCCATTTGGCATCGGCCTTTTTCGATTTGGCTTTATTCATGGCTTTTGCGTTTGGTTGAGCAACAGCAGACAAGGCAAGCAATCCAAAAGCAACAAATTGTACGGCAAGTTTTTTCATGTTATTTCTTTTTCAGGAGTAGAATGTATCGGGCCATTGTTTGCGCGTCCTGGTCAGACAGTGTGGGATGGGGAGTCATTGGAACAGTGCCCCAAACACCGGCCCCGCCTTTGATGATTTTGTTAGCCAGGTAGTCAATCGTTTCCTCGTTATCAGGGTATTTATTGGCAACATCGCGGTAAGCAGGGCCGGTAACTTTTTCATCTACCTTATGGCAGGTAAGGCAATCGTTTTGCGCGATCAGCGACAAGCCCTTTTCGTAATCCGGCGATGTATTTGGAGCCGCTGCCGCAGCAGGGGCTGCTTCAGTGGCCAGCTCCTGTGTTTTTTCTTCTTTTGTTTCGGAGCCGGAGCACGCGTAAACCCCAATAGCGATAAAGCCGATGACAAAGACTTTTTTCATATTACTACTTTATTAATCGTTGATGTAGTGCTGCACTACGAAAGGCCAAGTACACTGCGGTTGAATTCTTCATTTGACCCTGTTGCAGCAAAATCGTCGAAAGCTTTTTCGGTAACGTGAATAATGTGATCCTGTATAAAGATAGCCCCTTCGCGCGCACCATCTTCGGGATGTTTAATGCAGCACTCCCACTCTAACACGGCCCAGCCTTTAAAGTCGTATTGTGCAAGTTTACTAAACACCGCTTTAAAGTCTACCTGTCCATCACCGAGTGACCGGAACCTTCCCGCACGATCGATCCACGGCTGGTACCCGCCATATACACCTTGTTTACCGGTTGGGTTAAACTCGGCATCCTTAACATGAAACATTTTAATGCGGTCGTGGTAGTGATCGATATAAGAGAGGTAGTCGAGGCATTGTAAAACAAAGTGGCTGGGATCGTACAACAGGCAGGCACGCGCATGACCGTTTACTTTTTCCAGGAAGCGTTCATAGCTCACCCCATCGTGAAGATCTTCACCGGGATGAACCTCGTAACACAGGTCAACACCACAACGATCAAATTCATTCAGGATTGGTAGCCAGCGAGCCGCAAGCTCGGTAAAACCTGTTTCAACAAGGCCCGGTGGCCGTTGGGGCCATGGGTAAACGGTATGCCAGAGCAATGCGCCGCTAAAGGTTGCATGTGCATTCAGGCCCAGGTTTTGCGAGGCCTGCGCGGCATAATTTAGTTGAGCAACGGCCCATTCGGTTCTTGCTTTAGGGTTGCCATGCACTTTTGCCGGTGCAAACCCATCAAATAGCGCATCGTATGCGGGGTGCACAGCCACAAGCTGGCCCTGCAGGTGGGTTGACAGTTCAGTAATTTCAAGACCCGCATCCGCGACTATTCCCTTCAACTCGTCGGCATAGGTCTTACTTTCGGCAGCGAGCTGCAGGTTAATCAAACGGCTATCCCAGGTAGGTATCTGAACCCCTTTGTACCCCAGTGATTTTGCCCATTCGCAAATGGATTTAAGCTCATTGAAGGGCGGCTTATCGCCAAGAAACTGTGCAAGAAAAATCGCCGGGCCTTTTAGTGTTTGCATATGGTGTTGTGTTCGGTAATGATTTATTCGGGTTATTGCTTTTTAAGTACCTGTTGGTCTAGACAACAAAATCAGTCCATTTTTGCTCAGCTGCTGACGAGGCAACAACTGTATCGATAAATGCCATGCCACGAACCCCTTCGGCAGCACCCGGGAATTCAAACGCATTATTGCCGGCTTCTGTGCCATCGTTACGGCTGGTAAGTGCCAGTGCGAAATTGCGGTAGATGTTGGCAAATGCTTCAAGGTATCCTTCGGGGTGACCACCAGGTGTGCGACAGTTTTGGCTTGCAACAGGATACAGGTGTTGGTAGTTTGCACCTGCGCGGTAAACCTGTGTTGGTGCATCGAGCCACTTAACCAACAAGGTATTTGGCTCCTGCTGCGCCCATTCAATGCCTCCCTTTTCTCCATATACCCGAATGGTTAACGCGTTTTCTTCGCCAGCGGCAACCTGCGATGCAACGAGTATCCCTGTTGCTCCATTGTCGAAACGCAGCAACACGTTGCCATCGTCATCAAGCGCCCGGCCTTCAACCATAATGCTCAGGTCGGCACAAAGCTTTGTAATCTTTAAACCACTGATGAATTCGGCCAGGTGTGCGGCGTGCGTTCCAATGTCGCCCATACAACCGCTTTTGCCGGAACGCGACGGATCGGTGCGCCACGATGCCTGGGCGTTGCCTTCTTTTTCGGAGAGCTTACTTAACCAGCCCTGGGGATATTCTACATACACTTTGCGAATTTTTCCAAAGACGTCGTTTTTAAACATCTCACGGGCTTGCTTAACCATCGGGTAACCCGAATAAGTATGTGTCAGGCACAATAGCAAACCTGTTTCAGATACCTTTTGCTGTAACTGTTTGGCTTCGTCGAGTGTAAAGGCAATCGGTTTATCGATCACTACATGAAAGCCATTTTCAAGCGCCGCCATTGCAGGTGCAAAATGCGCATGGTTTGGCGTTACAATGGAAACAAAATCCATTCGAACGTCTTCGGGCAAACCCCGTTCTTTCTCAATCATGTCGGTGTACGAAGTATAAATCCGCTCTTCGTTCAGGAACAGGTCACGACCCGAAGCTTTTGCATTTTCAGGGTCCTGGCTAAGGGCGCCACAAACCAGTTCAATTAAACCGTCCATGTTGGCGGCTATGCGGTGTACCCCGCCAATAAAGGCGTTTCGGCCTCCGCCAATCATTCCCATTCGTAATTTTCTCATAAGCTTATACTATGGTGATTTTTTTTTGTTCCGGGCGATGTAACTCCGATGAGGCATCGTTGCGTCGCAGTCCGTTCATCTTTTAGTTCATTGTGGAGCTGTACAAAACGAGCCGGATCACGATCAGATCCAAAGTAACATCCAGCACTTATTATGTTCCAGGTTAATAAAGCGGTTCGCCAAATTACCGTCGCTAATGTAAGCGATTGTTATGGTGTTTATCTTGCTGCCGCTAAGTTTTCTGTAAAATGAAAAGGGGTAACCCGTACCAATCTATCCTTGGTCATTTGATGCAGCTGCGTGGCCGCTCTATAGAATGATGATGGAGTGTTCGATACACCCCATCGCTGGTGCTGGTAAGCGCACATGAACCGGCCATACAGCACTGTTGCGTATACAAGTACAAGGTCTTTATAGGTGAATTTTTGGTTAACAAATGGTCACAGATATTCCTGGCGTGCAAGCACGCACAGGTATGGTTCAGCACACGATACTGCGCAGGCAAGAGTAGATGTGATCACCCAGCTTAATGCCAGCGCGATAAACCAAAGGCAACCAACGCCCGGATGGTTTGTGATCGTAGCATTTTTCGGGAATTTGTATTTATTTGCGAAAACAAAAACTTGTTATGATGGTGCCGGGTTTAAACCATAAAGTTTGTACCTTTCTTCCATCGTTTGCCATATGCCCAACAACAACTCCCGGCGTAACGCCTTAAAGAACCTTGCTGCAGGTACAGCCGCCCTTGGTGTACTTCCATTAGCCGGTATGGCCTTTGGTCAGCCTGCTCAAAAAAAATCTTCTGCTTTGAAAGGAAACGTCAATCACTCGGTTTGCCGTTGGTGCTTCAATAACCTGTCGGTTGATGAGCTTTGCACAGAAGTAAAAAAACTGGGCTTTAGTGCGATCGATCTCGTAGGTCCGAAAGACTGGGATACGCTAAAGAAACATGGCGTTTTTTCGAGCATGTGCAATGGTGCAGAAATCAACTTGGTAAACGGCTGGAACGATCCCCAATACCACAATACCTTAATCAAGCATTATACGGAGCATATTGACCTCGTTGCAAAAGCCGGCTATAATAACCTGATTTGTTTTAGTGGTAACCGCAATGGCATGGACGACGAGACCGGTTTAAAAAACTGTGTGCAGGGACTAAAACAGGTTATTGGCCTGGCAGAAAAAAGAGGTGTGATTTTGCAAATGGAACTGCTCAACAGTAAAGTGAACCACAAAGATTATATGTGCGATAAAACGCCGTGGGGGGTTGAGTTATGTAAAAGGTTAGGTTCGCCCAATTTTAAGTTGCTGTACGACATTTATCATATGCAGATTGATGAAGGAGATGTGATCAGCACGATTAAAACCTATCATACTTATCTTGGACACTACCATACGGCAGGTGTACCAGGTCGCCACGAAATTGACGATACCCAGGAACTATACTACCCTGCCATCATTAAAGCTATCGTATCAACCGGTTTTAAAGGGTACCTGGCGCAGGAGTTTATTCCGGCAAAGGCCGACAAGCTGGCTTCGTTAAAAGAGGCTATTCAGATCTGTGATGTATAAGCTTTCTTTTCTCTGACTCATCGGATAGCTCTACTACTACAAACAGGATTATAAACTAGCAACAATAATAAAAACAGCCTTCTTCAAAAGATTAAGGCGGAGGATTAACTCATGGCAGATAATACTTATGATGCAATTGTTATTGGCTCAGGTATCAGCGGTGGCTGGGCTGCAAAAGAGCTGACGGAAAAAGGATTGAAAACCATCATGCTCGAACGCGGCCGGAATGTTGAACACGTAAAAGACTACATCAATGCTACCAAAGGCCCGTGGGAGTTTCCGCATCATGGTGGACGTACAATAAAAATGATCAATGAATACCCGGTGTTGAAAAGGGACTATCCCCTAAGTGAAACCAATCTCGACTTCTGGGTAAATGAAAAAGAAAGCCCGTATACTGAAATAAAAAGGTTCGACTGGTACCGCGGTTACCACGTGGGCGGGCGCTCGCTAACCTGGGGACGACAATCGTATCGATGGAGTGATATCGCCTTTGAGGCCAATGCTAAAGATGGCATAGCAATCGACTGGCCAATCCGCTACAAAGACATTGCACCATGGTACAGCCATGCAGAAAAATTTGCCGGCATTGCAGGCAACCGCGAAGGCCTTGCACAATTACCTGACGGAGAATTTCTGCCCGCAATGGAAATGAATTGCGTGGAGAAGGACCTGGTTGCAAGGGTTAACGCCCATTACGGATCCAAGCGGATCATTATGGGCCGTACGGCAAATGCAACTACCAATTTGCAGGGACGGACCAGCTGCCAGTACCGTAACAAATGTTCACTTGGATGCCCGTTTGGCTCCTACTTCAGTACCCAATCCTCTACCCTGCCCGCGGCAATGGCAACGGGTAATCTTACCCTGCGGCCCTGGTCGATTGTAAAAGAGATCATCTACGACAAAAACACCAAAAAAGCAAAAGGGGTAAGAATAGTTGATGCTGAAAACAACCAGACTTACGATTACTTCGCTAAAATCATATTTGTAAACGCTTCTGCACTAAATTCTACCTGGGTGCTGATGAATTCGGCTACCGATATATGGCCGGGCGGACTGGGAAGTGCAAGCGGCGAACTTGGTCACAACCTCATGGATCACCATTTCAGGTGTGGTGCACGTGGTAACGCCGAAGGTTACGACGACAAATATTATTACGGCCGCCGACCAACGGGTCCGTACATTCCCCAGTTTAGAAATGTATTCGGTGATAAGCGGGATTACCTGCGCGGGTTTGGCTACCAGGGCGGTGCGAGCCGCGCGGGCTGGAACCGGGAAATCGCGGAAATGAATATCGGCGGTGAGTTAAAGGATGCGCTTTCTGAACCAGGCAACTGGTCGATAGGCTTTACCGCTTTTGGTGAAATACTTCCGTACCACGAGAACAAAGTGACCCTTGACAAAAACACCAAAGACAAATGGGGCCTGCCCGTTCTTGCCATAGACGCCGAGATCAAAGAGAACGAGATAAAGATGCGTAAAGACATGATGGCTGATGCCAAAGAAATGCTGGAGATTGGCGGTATGAAGGATGTAAAAACCTTTGACTCAGGCTACGGTATGGGACAAGGTATTCATGAAATGGGTACCGCTCGTATGGGCAAGGATCCAAAAACTTCGGTGCTCAACAAAAACAACCAGGTTTGGGATGCCTTAAACGTATTTGTAACGGATGGCGCATGTATGACGTCGGCAAATTGTGTAAACCCTTCCCTCACCTATATGGCGCTAACTGCGCGCGCGGTTGATTTTGCGGTTGGTGAACTAAAAAAACAAAACCTGTAAAAAAGGTCAGTCTACAAATAATTAAAATCATCGAATCTACGGTTGCTGCAACTTAAAACCTGCAACAACCACTACTAACATAACACATTCCTGTATGAGCAAACCCGAAGAAAAAGTAGTGCTTGCCGACGCTTCAAGGCGGAACTTTATTAAAAACACTGCCATAGCCGCAGCAGGATTTATGATCGTACCCCGTCATGTGCTGGGGGGTCGTGGCTATACTGCACCAAGCGACAAATTGTTGATCGCAGGTATTGGTGTGGGCGGAAAAGGCGAAAGCGACATCGCCAATTTTTACAAGAGCGGCAAAGCTGAAATTGTTGCCCTTTGCGATGTAGACCAAAAACGTGCTGCCAACACGGTGAAGAATTTTCCGAAAGCAACCTTTCACAAAGACTGGCGGGAGATGCTCGACAAAGCCGGGAAGAGCTTTGACGCTGTTTCGGTCTCAACTCCCGATCACAATCATGCCGTAGCTACACTTGCTGCAATGCAACTTGGCAAACACGTATATGTACAAAAGCCGCTTACCCACGATATTTATGAAGCTCGCGTACTTACCGACGCCGCAAAGAAATACAAGGTGGTTACACAAATGGGCAACCAGGGTGCCTCGGGTGATGGTGTTCGCCAGCTAATGGAATGGTACGATGCCGGCAAGATCGGATCGGTGCATACCGTTTACTGCTGGACGGACAGACCCGTGTGGCCACAGGGCATTCCCTGGTCAACACAAAAAGCACCCGTGCCTGCAACACTCGACTGGGAACTTTGGCAGGGAACAGCACCACGAAAAGACTTCATCGATAAGCTTGTTCCCTTTAACTGGCGCGGTTGGTGGGACTACGGTACAGGGGCATTGGGCGACATGGGTTGTCACCTGATCGAACCTGCCTTTCGTGTGCTCGACCTTCAATATGCTACGGATGTGCAGGCAAGTGTAGGAAGTGTATATGTTGACGAGTTTAAGCGCGGATACTTTCCAGAGAGTCTTCCGCCTTCAAGCCATGTTACGCTTACCTTCCCAAAGAGCAAAAAAACAAAGGGCGCTGTTACCCTGCATTGGATGGATGGTGGCATTCAGCCGGAACGCCCCGAAGAACTTGCGCCCAACGAAATGTTTGGTGATGGTGGCAACGGATGTTTGTTTGTTGGCACCAAAGGAAAAATGATGTGTAGTACCTATGGTGCAGATGCACGCTTACTGCCACTCAGCCGTACCGCACAAGAAAAAGTGAAACAAAAGTTTGAGCGTGTGCCTGGTGGTGCAAACGGGCACTATGCCCAATGGGTAGAGGCCTGTATTGCGGGATTTGGCAACAAAGAAGTTAGCTCACCTTTTTCAATCGGCGGCCCTTTAACTGAGGCCTTGTTGATGGCTAATCTAGCGATCCGGGCTTACGACATTCGAAAGCCAAGGGCTACCGGCAATGGTTTTGATTACCCCGGCAGGTACCTTAAACTGCTATGGGATAATGATAATATGCGGGTAACCAATTTCGAAGACGTGAACCAGTTTGTAAAACGTACTTACCCGGCAGGTTACAGCCTTAATTTATAATAATTTTCAAATCAAGTGTATGAACAGAAGGGAAGCCGTACAACATATTTCTCTTTTATTGGGCGGTGCAATCATTGGCGGAAATGCGTTTTTAACGGGATGTAAATCGAAAACGGGCACTGCTAAAACATTCAGTGAAGCGGATATTGCTTACCTCAACGAGATTGCTGATACCATTTTACCGGCAACAAGTACCCCTGGAGCAAAAGCCGCGAATGTGGGCCAGTTTATGACGATTATGGTCAACGACTGTTACGAAGAAAAGGATCAGAAGATTTTTCATGAAGGAATGAATAAGCTTAACGATGCCGCCGAAAAGAAGTTTGACAGCGAATTCTTGAAGCTTAAACCTGACCAACGTTTACAGTTATTGATTGAACTTGACAATGAGCAGAAGCAATACCAGAAAACAAAGAAGGCCGATGATCCTGCCCATTATTTCAGGCAGATGAAGGAACTGACCATGCTGGGTTACTTTACCTCGGAAGTAGGTTGTAAACAGGCTCGTCGCTATGTTGAAACCCCCGGAAAATATGAAGGCTGCATTCCTTATGCCAAGGGCGATAAGGCCTGGGCTATTTAAACTTTAAACTTTACTATGCCGTACCAGAGACGTTCGTTTTTAAAATTAGCCGCTTCGCTTAGTTCAGGCCTGGCGCTTACTGCAATAGCCGGGGAATTAGCTGGCTGCAAGTCAGCTGCGAAAGCGACAACAGGGGCTAAACCGCTGGGACTGCAATTATATACCCTTAAGGATGATTTGCCCAAAAATCCAAAAGAGGTTTTAAAGCAGGTTGCGTCGTATGGCTATACCCAGCTGGAAAGTTTTGAAGGCGGCCAGGGCATTTTCTGGGGAATGAGCAACAAAGAATTTCAAAAGTACATTGGCGGACTTGGGATGAGTATAGTATCGAGCCATTGCGATATTAACAAGGATTTTGAGCGTAAGGCTGCTGAGTCGGCTGAGATCGGCATGAAATACCTGCTCTCGCCTCATATTGGCCCGCAAAAAACCCTGGACGATTATAAGCGATACGCAGAAAGGTTTAACCAACTCGGACAAGTATGTAAAAAGGCCGGCCTCCGGTTTGCCTACCACAACCATGATTATACCTTTAAACCACTCAATGGTCAACTTCCCCAGGATGTGTTAATGCAACAAACAGATAAGGACCTGGTTGACTTTGAAATGGACATTTACTGGGTGATTACTGCCGGGCAGGACGCTGAACAATGGTTTACAAGATACCCGAACCGTTTCAGGCTTTGTCACATTAAAGACCGGAAGAAAGATGTTCCCGCAACAGACATTGATGCATCGGTGGCCGTGGGAACCGGGGCGATAGACTTTGCTAAAATCCTGAAAACAGCCGGGCAACAAGGCATGCAGTATTATATTGTAGAGCAGGAAAGGTACGACAACACTACCCCGCTTGCAGCAGCTAAGGAGAGTGCCCTTTACATCCGGCAACACCTGCTTTAAACGGAAAACGGTAAACCAGGAGTCACCTAAGCTGGGTCATAATACTAAGCGGCTGTGCAGAACCCAGTTCTGCACAGCCGCTTTCTTTTTGTCTTGCTTTATTTTAATGTTGAAGGAGTTACAAGTTTTTTACTGCATTCCCAATGCCGCACCATGGAGCTCAACGCTTAATTTAGCAGCATGGAAATCCCCTTACTGGAAGAGATCAAAAAAACAAGGTCTATCGCTGAAGTAGGCCTACTATACTGCGGTAACGAATTTGACCGTGAGCGCTACCTGGAACTGAAAGCAATCAGCATGCGGATGATGAGTGCTGTAACGGGTAAACCTGTTGAAACGCTGGAGCAGGTTTTCTCCATTGTTGACGACTATCCTACTGCAAAGGTCGATGTGAGGGCGCTGATCTTATCGCCGGATAAAAAGATACTGCTGGTAAAAGAAGGTGTTGATCAGAAGTGGACCCTCCCGGGAGGCTGGGCCGATATCGGGTATACGCCAAAAGAAACCGCAATCAAAGAATGCATCGAAGAGACGGGTTTGGACGTAATACCAACAAGGTTATTGGCGGTTTTCGATAAACGGATGCACCCACACCCGCCGCAGCCCCACTATGTTTATAAGCTCATCTTCCTCTGCGAGCCAACCTCCTCGCAACTTTCAGCCGGATTTGATATGCTGGACGTTGCTTACTTTGACATTGATGACTTACCCGAACTTTCCAGGGACAGGATCATCGAAAGCCAGCTTAAACTGGTTTACCATAAAGCAATTGATGGCGATCGGGAAGCGTACTTCGAATAAGAGACGTACTCGTTTACGCCTTAGCCGATTGCCAAATAATAGTTGAGATAACTCACCTAACCCAATTCGCCGAAATGATGACTCATTTAAGCCTTTGGTCAGCCATCCGCTTGCACCGTTTGAGGGCAATGGGAAAAAACGTGCAGTCGATGCTGTTATCAGCAGCTATGCTTGTTTGTGGTGCCGTTACGAATATTAGCCCGGTGAATGCACAATTGAAGGCAAAACAAAGATTGGTCTACTCCGACAACTTTAGCAAAGACCTTGACACTTCGAAATGGCAGGTGGAAATTGCACCAGTGGGAAATTCATCAGTGTATACGCGAAAAGGTCGCCTTGTACTCGACACCAAGGGAGGCGTTACCGTCTGGTTTAAACATCAACTAACCGGGAATAACCGTATTGAATTTACAAGGACGGTATTGGTGGATACGGGCATCAACGACCGCTTGTCGGACCTGAATATGTTTTGGATGGCCACCGATCCCCGCAACGACAGGGAAATTAGAAGAGATGGTGTACTCGAGTCGTACGACTCCTTACGATTGTACTACCTGGGCATGGGCGGGAACAGCAACAGCACTACACGTTTTCGCAAATACGAAGGCAATGGTCAACGAACGTTGTTGCAGGAATACACAAACCGGGAGCACTTGCTGGAACCGAATAAACAATACCATGTCGTAATATCTGTTAAATGCAAACAGATTCAGGTAATTGTAAACGGAAAGATGATCGTAGATTATACAGATGAAAAGCCTTTAAGGTCGGGCTACTTTGGTTTTCGCTCCACCAAATCACGGCAGGCAATCGACAACTTCAAGGTGCACCATTTACGTTGATTAATCCAGCCTAATCCAACGTCGTACAATCTCGCGGCCGAATCGCAATCTAAATGCATAACTCCCCAACCCAATACTTCAATACCCAATCCCCTTCTACCTCCTCAAATCCTAATACGCACTTGGCCAATCCGCAATTCGCCAATCCGCAATCCGCTAATCCGCTAATCCAAAATACCCAAACTCCCTCTTAAAGGCAGTTGGAATCCTGTTGAATAAAGATATCGGTATAAGAGTGCGACGCCCGAACGTGCCCTTCGGTTCGGGCGGGCAACCGAAGTCCAATGGCTGTTCCAAAAGCCGGTTCAGAAAATTCCACGCCCTGTTCGTGATTGCCGCTGGTTATTGCTTTTTAGCGGTTTCGCCAGCAAGAAAAGGCCAATCAGCGTTGGGCACATGCGCTTCCTGCATGAGCTGGCTCATCTTATCAACAATTGTTTTATTGGTACCGGCAACATTCTTTTGTTCTGCCGGATCTGAAGAGAGGTCGTAAAGTTCTATGAGACTGTTCGGTGATTTTGCATTTAGCCTGATTGCCTTCCAGTTTTTCCAGCGCACTGCCTGCTTACCAGTACCCTCATGAAACTCCCAGTACAAATAAGGTCGTTGTTCCTTTTGCGACAACCCCTTTAACACGGGCAGGAAGGAGATACCGTCGATATTCTTTGTAGGCTTGCCGCCTGCAATTTCTTCAACCGTAGGATACATATCCCAGAAAGTAGCAAGCTGGCTGGTGACACCCGGCTTAATTACTCCTTTCCAGGAAGCGATAAACGGTACCCTAATTCCGCCTTCAAACAAGTCACGCTTAATTCCCTTCAAGCCGCCGCTACTATTGAAAAACTCAGGATCTCCGCCATGCTCTTTGTGCGGTCCGTTATCACTGCTGAAAATCACCAGTGTGTTTTTATCCATTCCACTTTTTTCGAGCTGGGTCATGATCTGGCCAACGTAACTATCGAGCCGGGACACCATGGATGCAAAGGCAGCATGCGGGTGTTCGTCGTAATGGTGGACTTCCCCATCACCCTTGCCGGTTGGCGGCTTTACGGGTGCTTCATTGAATTGTTTTACGTAAGATGTGTACACACTGTCGTGGGGCACCACTACGTCGGCATGCGGCAGGGTATAAGGCAGGTAAAGGAAAAATGGCCGGCTTTGCTTTTTAGCAAGAAACGCCATAGCCTGTTGCTGGATGAGGTCTGCAGAATAAACTGAGTCTGTTTTGAGATTACCTGCCAGGTCTATTCTTTCGTGGTTGTGCCATAGATGATCGGGAAAGTAATTGTGTGCAAGTGTCTGGCAATTGTAGCCGTAAAATTCATCAAAGCCCTGCTTCTGCGGGTCTCCCGTGGTGGTGATATAACCCATACCCCACTTGCCAAATGCGGCGGTTGTATACGCCAATTGTTGAAGCCGGCTGGGGAATGTTTTTGCACTGGCAGGTAAGGGAAATTGTCCTTCTGGTTTCATCCCCTTGTTTCCCCTTACGGCCGTGTGGCCCGTATGTAAACCCGTAAGCAAGCTGGCGCGTGAAGGTGCACACACGGTGCTACCCGCATAAAATTGCGTAAACTTCAATCCTCCTTTCGCAAGCCGATCAATGTTTGGCGTCCTCACCTTCGACTGACCATAACAGCCCAGGTCGCCATAACCAAGGTCATCTGCCAGGATAAATATGATATTTGGACGTTCCTGCGCAGCGGCTGATGCTAGCGTGATAAGCGCAATCAGCAGGTTGGCAAAACGAAAAAAAAGCCTTGAAAAGGTGTTTGCAAAATGTATGTTCAAGACAGTTCAATTTTTAATAGGGTGATTAAAATGGCAATCCCCCGGATTACTCCTCATTAAACGTAAGTTTCACCAAACCGGCTTCCCGCTTACTTAAATAGGGCATGATCACCGCGTCTTCGGTCAACGGCTGCAATTGGTTGAGCATATAATCATACTTGTCATTTACCCGAACATCCGTTGTTTCCAGCATATTTGCGGCCGATCCGGAAACCATAAACAAGCCTTTACGATTTCCTGTGAAGTGTTGACCAACAAGCAGGTAACTCTTGTTTCTGACCATAAACCGGGTAAATCTTCTTGGCTCCAGGTTATACTTGTCTTTGTCGTTGGCAAACAGGCTGTCAGAAGCCACCTTCAACTGCTCATCGAGTAAACTAAACCGAACAGCCGTGGGAATAGCCGGTGCACCCCGGACTGCAAACCGGTTTCCGGATAGCATTGGTTGTCCACCACCCGCGATATAGTCAACATAATTGTCGAACTGGCTCCGGTTAACCTGGTTGATAACGGTTGGTATCCCCATGGGGCCGCCATTCATAGGTATCCAATGGGGAGACGATCCGTTTAGCAGAAGAAAGTTTGTGTTGGTATTGTTCCTGAACTGGGTTCGAAGGGTGACGAGTGGTTTTTTTTCGTGTAAATACTTATCGAGTTGACTGATAAAAATTGTTCGCACCCGCCCACCATAGTAGCTGTCGCGCACCAGCGCATAAACAGTAACGCTTGAGTCGTCGCGATTGTAGTTGAAGTTTGCCTGCGTGTACATGTTTGCCACGCTGTTAAACGTGGTGCCGATTACAACCCCTGAGTCAAGGTTGACCTTTAGCATTTCAAGTGCGAAGTTTATTCCATCACGCGACGATTTCAGCAGCAGCATTTCGCGCTTGCTAATAACATTCACCTGCTGAAGCCGGTCATAACTCCCGAAGACATAAGAAACGCTTTTTTTCCAGGTCACTGTCATAGCGGTATCCACATGTATCAGTATGCTGGCAACCTTCTCAAGCGCTTTGTAGTAAGTATGCGAAACCACACAGAGGTGGGAATCCATTGCTGTTAGCTGCAAACTTCCATTACCTTTTACAAACTCAGCACTGATCACTTGCTTGAAAGCGGGGGTTAACGACCTGGCATTCCCCTCCCGGTCAATTTTCCAGAGTTCGTGTAATGTAGTGTTAGGAATATGGATATAGAGGTAATAAAAATCTGCGATCGGGATAACTTTAAAATCTGCGTTGCTAGCGAGCTTGAAAGGGAACTCTTTCTTTGAAATGAATTTTAGCTGCTGGTCAAAAATGTAGATCGCGGGTTTCTTTTTATAAGCGAGGCCCAGCAGGTGATGATAACCTCCGATGTTGGACACCAACTGCATTGCATCGGGGTAATTGACAATGGCAGACTGCCTGCTGTATTGAATCTTCTGGCTTGCTGCCGGCAAATACAACAGGGATAGAACAGCCACTACACTGGTATACAGCTTCCTCATTGTTTTCTACTTTCGTATAATCCCCGTTTGATCATCCTGAACATACAACCATTCGGCCGAAAAGGTGGCTTAAGATAACCTATTTTAGTTTATATACCTCCGTTCCCGCGAGCAAAAAACAGCCGAGACCATAGTCTTCGAAGTCGGGCTTACTTGTATAACTAACCGGCTGACCATCTTTTGGTTCTTTGCCGGTACCTTGTACATAACCCAGGAAACCGTTTGGATGAACAGCATCTTTTGTCATTGCTTTCCATGCTTTTACTACTACGGGATAATAGGTCTTGCGATCAAAGATACCCTTGTTTAAACCCCAGGCAAACCCATAGGCAAACAAAGCTGTTCCTGACGTTTCTTTACCGCCGAAGTTCGTAGAGTCGTGCAGGCTGACATTCCAGAAACCATCTTTGCGCTGGAGCGGGATCAGTGCATCTGCCATGTTTTTGAAATCCGTCATGTACTCATTGTAGTGCGGATCATTTTCCGGGAGCATATCGAGGGTTCTCACCAAAGCAGCGAATACCCAACCATTTCCCCGGCTCCAGTAGCAGTCCTCGCCATTGGGTTCCTTATAGGGTGGAACAAAATCTTTGTCGCGCCACCACAATCGATCAGCAGGATTATACAAGCCTTTTCCACCATGCTGGTATTTCGAAAACGCGTACAGGTCGTACATCTTCCTGAAGTAATTGGTATCGCTGTACAGCACACCCAGTCGGGTAAATACCGGCATCGCCATTTGAAGCGCATCTATCCAGTTCCAATCGTCGTTTTTCTCACTTTTCACCATGAGGTCGATAGACGTTTTTATGTCTTTTATCCTTTCAGGTTTCTTATCGATCCGGTATAAATCGATGTAGGTCTGACCGCAAGCCTGGTCATCAGCGTTCCGGGTGGTTGGCGAACTGCGAAGACCCCAGTTGTGTTTTTCACCCCAGCTTACGGCATAGTCATAATATTTCTTTTGAGGATCAATTGCGTGCAGTGCCATTAAACCTTCGTAATACACTGCCCGGGTCCAGATATTACTGGGCCTTTCCCGGTTTGTAACAATAGGTTTGCCCGGATCCGGCCAGGTATTCATGAAATATTGGTTTGTCAGCCGGAGTGACTTTAAAATTTTCTTTGATGAAGGAAGACGTTGAGCGTCAACTCGAATCAACGATGCCGAAGCAAAAAGCAGGGTGAGAAAAAATTTTCTGGAAGTCATTAGCAAGCGATTTTTAGATGCCACTATGTTAGCTGATATAGCAACAGTAATCATCCTGTAGTATCCTGTGAATATACCAATCCCACCACTACCGGGAAAGGAATAAATACAGCTTTTGCAGCTACCCGGATGTTCAAACAGCGGTGCAATAAGAGCCTTGAATTTTTAAATGCTTAAATGGCCACTAACCCATTTTACTACAATCCAGCAGATTAGTCTGGTTACTTTATACCAATGTGAAGATTATTTGGTTACTTTTACAAACAAAGCTGGTGTTTTTAGCAGCTTTAAGGAAAAAAGTTACATATTCCGTTTATTCTAATGCAAACCAACATGAAAGAGCACTTCCAAACCTTAATCAATCTCCGGCAACATTCGTTACAATTCAATTCATGTAATGGCTACGGCGAAATTAATCGTGTGCTTAGCCAATACACCAACGTGCTTCATAACCTTAGCAGCCACAGCGATCATTACAAAACCGTTGCCAAATGGTATTACCACGATATCACCTCTATCAGGGATAACATACAACGTTCGGTAGACGCAACGGAACTCTCAGAAAAGGTGCATGCATTTGAGTGTGCCGGAAGTGAGCTCAAAGCAAACATCGACGCGCTGGCTTACCTCGTGAAACCTCAACAGGATTAGTCGCGCCTTTCAAAATTTTAAATTGGTGTTTTACATCTTACCAAAAGATGATGCAAGTTTGTTAAGCGTTTCAGGCGAAATGCTTTTACTTCCGTTATCAACCACCAACCGGTGCTTAAATGTTACCGACTCACCCTTATTTAGCTTTAGATTGGTACTCTTTTGATCATTGGTAAAAACCTTTTCACCTAGGGGATTAGCTGCAAATAACCCATATCCCCGGGCATGCCAGTAAGTGGGGTAGTTTACATTTTTAGGATGGTCGATGATGGCTACCGTAACTGAGTCAGCCGACATTTTTCCAAACATTTTCACCCAGGCTGCCCTTGTACCCCAAACCTCATTGCCAGCTTTACCTGCGCTCGACAACATATTTCCATTGGCAACCTTGTCGGTTCCACCTTTTACCACAGTGACATTGCCCTTGTCATCCGTAAACTTCTGATCCTCGTCCGTAGGTATTTGCAGTTCGTGCGCAACACGTATTGCAAATAGACCATCTTTAACGTCGGTAAATACCACTTCGGTGCTGGCGGTAAGCGTTGTAAACCGGTCAATGATCCGCTGGCTCCCGCTTGCGCTGAATTCATAACGTGTAGTCTCTTCCAACAACACTTTGTTTTTATGGTCGGTCCAGTTTGCATGGTACGCCAGGACCCCCGTTTGACCACCCGTTGTTTCCAGTATTTTGTCGGTTTTCACCCAGCCATATTTTGGTTTTCTTTCCGGAGGAATAGCATAGGAGTTGTTCCAGAAATCAAGACCGTTTACATTTTCGAAATTGAACCAAATTCCAATGTGGTGGGGATGGTCAATCGGATCACCGGGTTTCGTGTTTAAAGGAAAGCCGCGGGTGACTGCAACTCCGTTGGATGCATTCACGGGATACAAGACCGGCTTCTCGAGTGTGTCGGGATATAGGAAGCTGGTAAAAAGTTTCTCGCCTACAAAGATGTTGATCTTATTGGTTTTGGACTCCTTAACCAGTCGTATAAGCTCACGCCGCTGGGCATGTGCAACCAACAAGCTCGCGGTACAAATCACCGCCAGTGCAATTACACGTGCTACTTTCAACATCAGTAATGGTATTTGTTGGCCCAGGGGCTGCCCACTTCTTAGTATTTGAACGGTTTGCCATTCGCCATAACCTCCTGGGTTTTTTCATCGAACGTTACTTTAGCCCCGGTATGTACCGCAGCATTGGTCATGATGGTTGCAATTGAATGACTGTATCCTGCTTCAACCGGTGCATTCGGCTGTTTACGGCTTCGAACGCATTCCATCCAGTTACGTACGTGGTTGGAGGTAAGTCGGTCGCCCCCGGTGTTAGCACTCGCAATTACCTGCTCAACTTCCGACAGGCTCATTTCCTTTAACAGGTTTTCCTGCATATTCATCTCGCCAGCTTTCGACCTGGTTAAACCACCTCTTGGTGAAACCTTATTGGTGTTCAGGTTCAATTCACCACCGTTGGAATAGTATATTTCAGCCGGGTTCTCATCTCCGTTGTGCATACGGGACCCAAAGGTTACCTGGAAGCCCGTCTTCGGATCGTTAGCAGGACCATAATCGAACACAGCAGTAATCGTATCCCAGTTTGTGCGCCCGTCTTTCCACATGTAGATGCCGCCATTAGCAACCACACTGCGCGGGTGCTCTATGCCGCTAAACCAATGCACGGTATCAATCTGGTGGCTCATCCATTGGCCGGGAAGACCTGAGGAATACGGCCAGAAAAGACGGAACTCGAGGTATTTACGCGGATCAAACGAATCATCAGGCCGGTTCATCAGGAATCGTTTCCAATCGGTATCTTCTTTTTTGATCTGGTTAAGCAGGGCCGTACGTCTCCACCGGCCGGGTTGATTTACGTTCCACGTAAGTTCAACCATGGTAATCGGCCCGAACTTGCCCGACTTAATAAACTCATGGGCAGCATGGTAATTTGAGCCGCTCCTGCGTTGTGATCCGATTTGAACAATCCGGTCCGTTGCTTTAATCGCCTTCAAGGCAGCCCGGTTGTCCTCCATCGTTTCCGCAAATGGCTTTTCTACATAGGCATCGCAACCTGCTTTAACAGCTTCAATTGCGTGTAAGGCATGTTGAAAATCTGCAGTCCCTACAAAAACCGCGTCTACCAGTTTCTTGCTGTACATTTCCTCGTTATTCCTGCAAGCAACTACGTCGTTTTGCATCTTCTCTTTCCACATCCGGGCACCTTCCTCCCGGCGTTTGTTCCAGATGTCGGAAACAGCCACTACTTCAAAATTCAGCTCCTTGTAGTGATTCATAAAACATGGCATATGCGAACTCCGGTGCCGGTCAGAGAAACCAACAACACCAACCCGAACCCTGTCGTTCGCCCCGATGATCCGGTTGTAACTCTTAGCACTCCACCCGGTTTGTGCAACTAAAACCCCTGCACCGGCCAAAGCGGCCTGTTGTATAAAATCGCGACGTGTTTGTGGCATAACGAATCGTTTTAATAGAAATGAAAGTTCCTTTCAGTATATAATGATAAGATGATGTGTGCTGTTAATTATGGGCAATGAGCCTGCTATATGGCAGGTTAAAGCTTCCGGATTTTGATACTGCGGTAATAAACACGATCGCCGTGATCCTGTAGGAGTATCCGGCCTTCTTTTGCCATACCAAAGTTTTCCCAATCCTTGTATTTGCTCTTTCTTACGAGATCAAGGAACTCCGCCGAACCCCGAACATAGTCTAGCACTTTGTAGCCATTGAGCCAGTGCTCAACCCGGTTATCGGGGTAAACCCGCACAATGCCCTGGTTCCATTCGCCAATCTTCTTAGTTGCAGCGGGTATTTTTGTTGAAGTCTTCAGATCGTATAGGGAAGCAAGCGTACGATTGCCGTTTACGCCCATTTTTGCATCCGGGTGGCGTTCGTCATCAAGAACCTGGTATTCGAGCCCAATGGCCGAGCCCGGGTTTTTCTCCTTTTCCGTCACAAAATACTTTACCCCACTGTTTGCACCTTCCGTTAGTTTAAAGTCAAACTTCAGCTCAAATGCGCCAAACTGGTCTTCCGTAACAATATCTCCCCCATTGGTCGACTCTGCGCCTGCTGACTTTTCGACGCTAAGTACGCCATCGCCAATATTCCATCCTTTTTCAGGAAACTTGCTTTTATATGCTCCACGCCAGCCTTTTCCTGTTTTGCCATCCCACAGCAACATAAAATTGTTTCTTTTCTCCTGTGCCGACAGATCGTTTGGAACCAGGTTTACAACCGCAATATCATCATAAGGCGAAGGCTTAAGATCAGTGGTTTTAATGCGAATGTTACGCCACCTGATCTTTCTTCCAGCATGGCTTGCATCGCTGATGGAATGCACCTGCAAGGCAATAAAACCGGTAGGGGTCATATTGTCGATCACGTGGGCCGTAGGTTTTCCGTTTATCCAGGTGCGAATGGTATTGCCAATACATTCCACTTTATACTTGTTCCACTGGTTGTTTTTGAAAGCGGGTTTCCCGGCAGGATTTAGCTCAAGGGTATACAGCCATCCACGTCTTGCTTCATCATAAAGTCCACCGCTCCATTCCCGTTTGGAAGGATCAATTTCCACCTGGTAACCGTGTACCCGACCGTTCTGGTAGTCAGGTTTACTCTCGCTCCGGATTTGTATTCCCGAGTTCATCGAAGTGTCCACCATCAGCTCGAGTTCAAGTATAAAGTCGCCGTAGTTCTGTTCTGTTGTCAAAAAGGAATTCGGTTGGTTTGCCACCGTGGTGCCCACGATTTCGTTGTTTACTGCTTCGTATTTGGCCTGACCGTTTAGCTGTTTCCAGCCCGACAGATCCTTACCGTTGAAGAGATTTTTCCAGCCGGCATTTTTTTGGGCAGATAAGTAAAAATTAGAAAATAACAACGCAGAGCAAAGGAGAAGTTTGAATTTCATACAAGGACTTACAAGTTAACAATCGCACACACACGGTATGCCTGATGCCAAAAATGGCCCGGTTTTAATCAGGCAGGAACAACGGTTTAAAGATACATGCGCTGCATGAATTGAAGAAGAATATTCGAAGTAATGATGAACTATGAAAGCAGGAGTCTCTAACTATGTTGAATGCTAAATGTTATATTAACGTCGTCTAATTAAGGTGAGCGGCAGAATTTGGTGAATAAAGCGATGCGGCCCAAGGGAGTGACACCCCCTTCCGAACCGAGTTCATCCGGGCGGGCGTCCGAACAGGGTTCATCCGGGCGGCAACGATGGCAAATAGAATCCGCATAGCTGGCCACCAAAAATTTTCTTAAGTAAACAACATTGAATGTTATTTGAGGAATGATTGTGAGTGATGAATGCAGGATCAAAGCGATATGTTGGATGTAGAATCATAGCTGAGGTACCGGTGTGTGATAGTTTTTTGGAGGCCGGCGGAAGTACCCTTGTGAGACTCCGGTTGTGTCACTCACTTTTACGGCAACAAGGCTATTGAACACTTGAAGAGTTATGATTTTAGCATTATTACTGAAGAGTGCAGGTAGATATGAGTGAGAAAGAGGTTGAAAATAGGAATGATGAGTTATGAGTGGATGTTGTGTATGTAAGCCGCCTGGCAAGTGATTAGCTCAATAATGCTATGCAGTACAAGTGTGCGATGCCCCGGCCCAACCCGGTTCATCCGGGCGGGCGTACTACTGGCGCAGCCGGGCTCGCAACGATTTACAATTGAAATCCTGTAATTGTCTCCAAAATAAATTGCTTAGCTAAATGACTTGGAGCGATGAGTGTTGTATTTTGAGTGTAAAGTTGTAAATTATGATAGCAGACTCAATGTCGTTTAGTTAAGCCGATTATGTAATTTGTTTGCCCAGCTACTTCCAATCGTACAAGAGTGCGACGCAACGATGTCCTATAGAATTCCTGTGGCCGGGTCCATAAAAATTTGCTTAACTAAACGGCATTGATTGCAGACTTATGAATCATGAGTCAATGTCGTTTAGTTAAGCCGCTTGTCGGATGGAATTTGCTCAATAAAGCTCAGCCGTACAAGAGTGCGACGCCCCCGTCCGAATGGCTTCAGCCGGGCGGACGTCCGACTGGCGCAGCCGGCCGGGCAACGATGTTCCATAGGCGTTCTTATGCCGGGTCCAAAAACAAACTTGTTAACTAAACGACATGGAATTATGAGCGATGAGTGTAGAATTAAGTGTTAAGATTTATGAGTTAAGCGTGTAGGCAGATATGAGTTTTATGTATTGACTTAGAGAGATGGGTCCTCCGGCTCAGGGCTGAGATTTTTGACTTTTTGCCTCTTGAATTCTGCATTTTACATTTTGAATTTCACATTTGAAATTCTTGTCTTCGACTTTCCCAAACGAAAAAAGCCACCCAAATGGGATGGCTTTTTCTTGTATTTACCTTTACCTTATCTTTTTTGTCTGCGCTTCGGGAAGAAGTTACCGGTTTTGCGGTTATTGCCTTCAGGCGAACCCGGGGCAATCATGGCACAACGGAAACCTACCGTATTGCTGCTTTGTCCTTCCTCAAGGAAACGGCGGTTACCGGGACTCAACCAATAAGCACGGTCGTTCCAGCTACCACCCTTGATAACCCTTGACTCGTCGGAAACTAGTGTAGTCAGGCCATAACCATAAGACACGCCGCTTAATGAGTCACCATCCATAAAGTTGATGGCATATGAACGCTGGTAGTTACGACGTTTGCGAAGTGAAGAGTCGGCTTCGTCGATCATCTTGATACGACCGATGCTGTCTCTGAGATTTCCTTCGCCGCCGCTCATATCAATTTTTTGGAAACGGTTACCACGGAAGGCGTTGAAGTCATCAGCCTCAATGTTGGTTAAAGGACGATAAACGTCGGCAACCCACTCGCTCACGTTACCACTCATGTTATAGATACCAAATCCGTTCGGGAAAAATGCTGTTACTTCTGCCGGAATTGCTGAACGGTCGTTCAAACCACCCGCAACACCCATGTTATCACCGCTACCGCGTTTGAAGTTTGCAAGGAAACTACCCTGCCATGATCCACGGCGGGTTGCACGCAGGTTGTCGTAGCCATCGTTTTTCCAGGCATAGATCTGCTTGTTTGCAATCAACTCTTCACCACGCTTTTTCTCGCCTGAACGAGCCTGTGGGTTTTCGCTGATTAAGCCAAGGGCTGCATATTCCCACTCTGCTTCAGTTGGCAAGCGATATCCTGGCAACAAGATACCATCGTCGAACCTTACGTTTGTACGCGGACGGCCCTGTGCATCCTTCAAGGCATCCTTTTTGGGTTTACCAGGCATACCTGCGTATTCACCCATCAAATATGCTTTTGTGTTGAAGTTGTCCTGGCCACCACCACCAAGTTCTGTTTTGATGACGTTTTTATTTTGGTAGCCTTCTTTGATGAGTTCATTCTGGTTAACCCTGTCGGTACGCCAGATACAAAAGTCATGTGCCTGTTTCCAGGTTACACCAACAACCGGGTAAAAGTTATACGATGGGTGACGGAAATAATATTCTACATAGGGCTCGTTATAGGCGAGCTCGCTGCGCCATACCAGGGTGTCAGGCTTTGCACCTTCAACCACCTGTGCATATTGCGGATCAGAAAAAACGTTTTCAATCCAGTTAATGTATTCCCGGTAGTGCACGTTTGCAACCTCGGTTTTATCCATGAAAAACGAATTCACGGTTACACGGCGTGGAATATTGTTCCAATCGCCCATGATGTCTTCAGTAGTCGCTCCCATAGTGAAAGTACCACCCTGTATGAACACCAATCCCGGACCGGTTTTCATATTTTTTGCCTTTGCCACATTGTAACCACCCATGTTTTTATCATTGTAGTTCCAACCGGTCATCTCCGACTTCTGTGGCTTCTTCTTGAAAATACCACCATTTTTACAAGAAGCCATTAATGCAATGACTCCCAGCAGCAAAGTGAAATTTTTCAGTCCCAGTACTTTTTGCATTTGAAAGAATTTATCCTAGAATGAACGGGAAAACAGCTTAAATATTGTGTTCTCCCGCGGTTAAGAATGCGAATATAGCTGAATTAAGGAAATATAAATCTAATGCCTAAATGGCTGCCATGTTATTGAAAACTTAATATTATCAATCCCTAATCAGACAGCCGCAGGCCCCCATTTACAACCTGTTGGAGCTGAAAAGTTAGTCGTTCCGAGACATGCTAAACCTTATTTTTGTCTTAAAACCTACCCTCTTGAACATCGAACAGCTCTACCGCTTATTCGTTCAGTATCCCTCAGTACAAACCGACTCGCGCAAGATTGCACATGGTGACCTATTTTTTGCCCTTAGCGGGCCCAATTTCAATGGAAACCAGTTTGCGCAACAAGCGCTTGAAAAGGGCGCCGCTTATGCGATCGTTGATGAGGACCTCGGTTCGGGTGATGAGCGCATCATCCGGGTGCCCGATGCATTGCAAACCTTGCAGGAACTCGCTAAACATCACCGCCTGCAGTTCAATATCCCTTTTATCGCCATTACCGGCAGCAATGGTAAAACAACAACAAAAGAGCTGGTCAGCTCCGTACTATCAGAGTCTTACCTTACTTATACCACCGTTGGAAACCTGAACAACCACATTGGTATTCCTTTAACATTACTGCGGGTTCACTCAGATGCTGAGATGGCGGTTATAGAAATGGGCGCCAATCACCTTCGCGAGATCGCCGGCTATTGTAAATACGTATTACCTACCCATGGCATTATAACCAATTGCGGGAAGGCCCACCTCGAGGGGTTTGGAGGTGTTGAAGGTGTACGAAAAGGTAAGGGCGAGCTGTTCGACTTTCTCCGTGAAAACGGGGGAACTGCTTTCATCTATAATGAATACGACTACCTGCAGGAGATGGCACAAGGAATTCAAAACGTATTTACTTATGGGTCAGGCAATGCAAAGCTGACCGGTCGGGTAACCGCCAACCATCCCTTTCTTTCCGTAGCCACATCTGTTGACGGGGCAGCCCATATTGAAACCCGGCTGGTGGGCGAATACAACCTCCCCAACGTGCTTTGTGCTGTAGCAATCGGCGCTTTCTTCAACGTACCTGGCCATAAAATTAAAACGGCCATTGAGCATTATACTCCAACCAACAGCCGGTCACAACTGGTTGAGACGGGCTCAAACAAGTACATTCTTGACGCGTATAATGCCAACCCAACAAGCGTGAAAGCTGCAATTGAGAACTTTGCTACCATTTCCGCCGGCAACAAAGTAGTGATGCTGGGGGCCATGATGGAGCTTGGCGAAGAAAGTATAATAGAGCACCAGAAGATTGCAGACCTGCTCGTTAGCCTGAACCCGGGTACGGTTGTACTTGTTGGTGGCGACTTTAGCCAGGTAAAACACCCATTCCTGTATTTTGACAATGTGATGCTGGCAAAAAGCTGGTACCAGGGGCAAAGTTTTGAAAACACATGGTTTTTGGTAAAAGGCAGCCGAAGTATGCAGATGGAAAAGATCCTGCAATAACCTCTATTTGCGCTTTCTGTCACCTCCTGTTTACAGGTATGGAAATTGTGCTGGTTAACCTAAACACCTTTTATGTCTACTGTTCCAAAGAAAGAAACACTCGGCGATATAATCCAGGGCGAAACGCCAGTTCTGGTGGACTTTTATGCAGAATGGTGCGGCCCTTGCAAGATGATGAAACCAGTGCTGGAAGAATTGCGGCAAAAGATGGGTGATAAAATAAGGATATTGAAAATTGACATCGATCGTAACCAGGCGATTTCAAATTCGCTACAGATTTCCGGGGTGCCCACATTGATACTCTATAAGAAGGGACAACAATTGTGGCGGCAATCCGGTGTTGTAAACGCCCGGCAACTCGAAAGCATCATTCAACAAAAAGCACTCGCCTAAATACAGTGCGCGGCGGTAAGCAGGCGCCCAGTCGATGACGTACAAAAAGGATTGGCCAAAGTCCGGATTAACAAGGATAATTGACTAAAACGGTCCGTTAAGATTACTTTGTATCCTTATCCTGTTTGAGCCTTGTCTTCTAAACCGTATTCTGTTGTTTACACAAATAGAACCGTGTCATCCATTCTTTTGTAAGAAGTAGTGTACAAACATTTTTGAATAACTACCCGAATGAGTTCTAATACACGCTTATGAGCAATACCCGCAAACCTCCATATATCTGGAGTGTTCTAACCAATAAGTGCCCAAGGTGCAGGGAGGGCGATCTATTTGTGTCGAAGAGTGCATATGAGCTGAAGCACAGCGTGAAAATGAATGAAAGCTGCCCTGTTTGTGGCCAGCCAACAGAAATAGAAGTTGGTTTTTATTATGGTACCAGTTATGTAAGCTATGCACTTGGTGTAGCCCTCTCGGTTGCGTTATTTGTAGCCTGGTGGGTAATCCTCGGGTTTTCAATATCCGACAACAGCTTGTTTTATTACCTGGGGGTAAATGCGGTACTGCTGATTGTACTTCAACCGCCGCTTATGCGGTTATCGCGAAGCCTGTGGCTAAGCTGGTTTGTGAAATATGATCCGGATTGGAAGCAGAAAGAGCTGGACAAATACGAGCGGATCAATAAAGAACATATGAATAACTGGTAAGGGCAGACAGTAATGAGAAGGCAGAACCAATTACCACTTCAATTTAAGCCTCAACGATTCAATGCATTAAGGGGTTGTTATTCTGAATTCTCCTTGAAGAAAAAGAACTACACTTTTAAGCCTTACAACAACCTGAATACGGACAGGATCATCAGGATCAGCCCTGTTGTAACCAACAACATGGCAAGTGCCGTGGATGACGCGGCCCGGTTACGAAACGCTATACACGCCAGTAGTATCCCACCTGCACAAAAAGCAATTGAGATAAAGTTAATTGTTGTAAAACGTTGCAGGAAAATGGGGAAAAATGAGAGAAACTCCCCTATCCGGCTGCTGATGCCCAAAGACTCACCGGTGGAATTCATCCAAAGAAATTGAATGAGCATCGGGGGAACAAGGCAAAGTACTGATGCAAATGCATAGGGTACCGGCGAACGCTTCTTTTTAACAGGCATAAAAGGCTTGCTGCACCAAAGTGCAGTATTGTCTACAATTTGTTACTCCTCAATTAAAGGGTTTAAACCCACATTGATTGAGCTCATCAGAATGCTGATATCAATGAGATTTTCGCGGGACTTAAGTAAACAGGTCCTAGCAGCTTTCGAGTGCCTGTAATATGTCGTTTAACACGTCGTCAGCATATTCAAGACCTACGGAAATTCGGATCAGCCCCGGAGTAATATTAACCTCAAGCCGTTCTTCGTCGGTCAGCTTGCCATGAGTGGTACTTGCCGGATGTGAAGCGATGCTTCGGCTGTCCCCCAGGTTGGCAGTCACCGTCATAAGCTTAAGGCTATTCAGAAAGGTACGGCCGCTTTCAAGACCACCCTTGAGTTCGAAACACAATATGCCGCCGCCATTTTTCATCTGTTTTAGTGCAATCTCGTGTTGAGGATGACTGGGCAGATAGGGATATTTGAGCCAGGAAATTTTGGGATGACTTTCGAGCGCAGAGGCGATATGCAGGGCATTTTTTGCATGGCGCTCCATACGCACATCAAGCGTTTCGAGGCTTTTGCTAAGCACCCAGGCATTAAAGGGCGCAAGAGCAGGGCCCGTGTTCCGGCAAAAAAGATAGATATCGTGTATCAGTTGTTTATCACCAACGATTACTCCACCCAGTACCCTACCCTGTCCATCGATCCACTTGGTGGCAGAATGCACTACCAGGTGCGCACCAAAGTCGATGGGCCGTTGATTAAGCGGTGTAGCAAAGCAGTTGTCGACATTTAATATCAGGTTGTGCTTTTTTGCAAGCGCAGCTGCAAATTCAAGGTCAATCAATTCCAGCCCCGGATTAGTTGGGGTTTCCAGATAGATCATCTTTGTATTAGGCCTGATTGCAGCCTCCCATTCAGCCGGGTTGTTTGCGCTTACATAACTAGCCTCGATGCCATAGCGTGGCAACCACTTTTTGATGATATTATGGGTACTGCCAAACACCGCATTACACGAAAGCAGGTGATCGCCCTGCTTTAACACGGCCATAAAAGACGCAAAAACCGCCGCCATACCGGTAGCGGTAGCGTAGCCTGCTTCTGCGCCTTCAAGTGCAACTATTTTATCGATGAATTCTGTTACGTTGGGATTGCTAAACCGGCTATAGATGTTGTCATCTGTTTCGTCGGCAAAGGCCGCACGCATATCTTCAGCGTTGTCGAAAGTAAAACTGCTGGTTAAAAACAGTGGGGTTGAGTGTTCCTTTTGACCTGAACGTTCCGTTTGTATGCGTATAGCCTGGGTAATCGGGTGTAATTCCATCTTTGTGAAAAAGTCTTTAGTGAAAAGCCTTGCCAGGGCTAGTTAAGGTTTGTTTACCTGAACTTTCCAGGTAATCTTTGTTCCGCCGCGGCGAAGTGTTTCGGCAACCGAACAATACTTATCAATGGATAATGCGCATGCGCGGTAAGCTTTATCCTCATCTATGTTGCCGCTAAGTTCGAAGTCGATATTTACCGTCTCCCACAATGCAGGTTCTTTCCCTTTCTCCCGTTCACCTTCGATCCGCATTGCAAAACCTTCAATAACCTGCCGCTGCTTTTTTAAGATTGAAACAACATCAATCCCACTGCAGCCACCGAGTGCCATCAGCACCGCTTGCATCGGGCGTGCACCATAATTGTTACCGCCAGTTTCGGCGCTGGTGTCAAGACGAACTACATGACCGTTTGTATCCGATGCTTCAAAGCCAAAGTCACCTTCAACCCTGTTTATTGAAATCGTAACCATCTGGTAGGCATTTTTTGCAAATGTATTCGATCGGAACCATTTAAAGGGGCAGCCAATAATATTAATCGTATATCATATAAACCTGACTTTAGCCCAGGTGCTAGAAAATTCCCATGGATTTAAAAAGTATACGCAGGCTCCATAATATGACCATTGCACCAACACAGATAAACATCGTTTTTAGTGGAAGTTTACCCGATAACCGGGCTGCCAAGGGTGCACCGACCACACCGCCAATAATCAACCCCAGGATAACCTGCCAATGACTCAGCCCGATTAAAGAAAAGAATGTTATGGCACTGGAGAGGGTAACAAAAAATTCAGTGATGCTCACTGTTCCAATTACATAACGTGGTGTTCTGCCTTTTGATATCAGGGTGCTTGTTACCAGAGGTCCCCAGCCACCACCGCCAAACGAGTCCAGGAAACCACCTGCCCCCGCAAGCCAGCCTGCATGTTTAACCTTAGTTGGTTTTCTTTTCTTCCTGAAAGCGGTAAATAGAATCTTCAGTCCAAGTATCAATGTGTAGCTAGCTAATATGGGCCTGATAAAAGGTGCATACTCATCACCGAACTTGCTGAGTAACCAGGCGCCAACCACCGCCCCGATTATCCCTGGTATGAGCAGAACCTTAAACAATTTCTTATTCACGTTCCCAAACCGGTAATGACTATAACCTGAAGCGGCACTGGAAAACATTTCAGCCGTGTGAATGCTTCCGCTTATTGCGGGGAGGTTGATCCCAATCGACAACAGCACTGTTGTACAAGTTACGCCATAGCCCATACCCAAAGCACCGTCGACCAACTGGGCCAGAAAGCCGGCAAGGATCATCAGGTAAAAATGTTTGTCGAGATTTTGGGAGACATCAACCAGCCCTCCCCAGATATCACGAAAGGGCACAAACGACAATACTATGTGACCAAGCAGCATAAAGAAAAATGCAAAAACAAAGTAGGATGCAATACGCCGCCAACGGGTCTCCCCTTTTTTGTCCTGCTCGTCTTCCGTCGTCAGCACCTTGGTAATTTTATTCAGCCTGTTTACCTTGGTGGTGAAGTCGCCACGCATTTTGTTGCGGATGGTTTCCATATTATCCAGCACTTCATTTAGTTCTGCCGGCAGTACTTCATTGAAAGTTTCCTTTAATCTTTTAGCAATCGTTGGGGACTTGCCATTTGTAGAGATCGCAATTTTAAGGTTTCCTTTTTTTACAACGGAACTCAGGTAAAAATCGCACAGGTCGGGTTTATCAGCAACATTCACGAGCTTGCCCAATGCATGCGCTTCCAGGCGTATACGCTCGCTCGTGGGAATGTCATTTACAGCCGCGATGATAATATCAGCGCCTTCCAGGTCGTCGGTTTCATAAGGGCGTTCTATCATGACTACATTCTCATGCGCTTCAGCTGCTTTTCTCGTGTCGTCGCTATATAGCGTAGCTACCATGGTAACTTGTGTCGCCGGTGAGTTCTGCAATACAGCATGTAATTTCTCCAGTGCAACATAACCTCCGCCAATAATCAGCAAACGAAGTTTCTCGAGTTTGATAAAAACAGGGAACAGGTTATTACCCGGTTCACTTGTACTTAGATTAACCTGTTCTGCCACGGTTGCTGAATTAATTTCGTTCATATAACTAATTGGTGCCGCTCCCAACCTGATTTGTTGGCAATGGCAAATTTATTTCTTTCGGAGGTCAAGGTTGTGAAAATAAAAAACTCTTCCGGTATGTAACGACCGGTAATTGTTACCTGCGGGCAATTGCTGAAACAGGTTCATATATCCAAACTGCAGGTTATCGGTTTTATTTACCTGGTATTTAAATCCAACAAAAAAACGGTTCTGGTCGAAAGAATTATATACTACCTGTTTGCCAAAATTTATATGGACTTCATCATTTATTATAAAAGAAGTACTGTTTGGTAAACTGGCGTTTTTTGTCAGCGGAATTTCATACATCAGGTTATACCTGATACGATAATTAAAACTGTATCCATCAGCAAGGGTAGAGTCGTTTAGTATTTTTCGCCTGTTTCTTTCCTCCAGCCTGATCCATTGCATCATGCGCTTATTACCATACTTCGTGTGCCACTGCACCTGTTGCCATGCCCGGTGTTCGGGTTGCGAGATATTTCGGTGGTTATCGGCGGGAAAATGATTAACAAACGCATATCCGGCCGTTAACTTAGTAGCGTCGTTGATGTAATACGTAACACCAACACGGCCGATAGCCTGCGAAAGGTCGGTAAAGAAATCTTCTTTTGTACGCAGGTGAGCATCCAGCCAAAAACCCAATTTATTTGTTAGTCGTGTTTGATTAAAGTAACCAAGCCACACCTGTTGTTGATGCGCAGTATTCTTTTGTGCACCGGCGGTCAGGGATAGCATGATAGCAGGGCCGGATAGCAGGGCTAATCGTACCTGGTTCATTCGTGGTAAATTCTGGAGTAATGTTTTAATCATTGATCTTACGGTTCTGGTTAAATAATTAGATTCTGTTCGATGCATATTGATTTGCCGTACAAGAGTGCGACGCAACGATGCTAAATAGCGCTCGATTGCCGGGAGCATAAAAAAACAAACACTTGTATTCACGCAAAAGGAGTAGTGTAAAAACACCACTCCGCTAAACGATTGCTTGCCGTTTATTGAAGACGTTACGGGTGGATTCGAACCACCGTGAAAGGTTTTGCAGACCCCTGCCTAACCACTCGGCCACGCAACTGTATGATATTTATTTATTCAGCAAACCATCAAAAGTTATAGCAGCATAATACAAACCTCCAATGGTTGGCCCTCCTGCATACTGGATATATTTACGATTCAAAAGATTTGCTCCCCCAACTTTGATACTTGCTTTTACGTCGGGAATGTGATAAGTAACCTGGGCGTCTATGGTACTGTAAGCGTCTACCTGCCCATTCACCAACGGGCTTTCCCATAAGAATGCATCCTGCCATCTCCACACGATATTAACACCTAAGTTCTTTACAATCTCCCGGTTACCAACCGAGAGGTTCGTGGCCCACTTTGGCGTATTGAAGCCGGTTACAAACACGTCCTTTTGCTTGTTCTCCGTGATGTTGTTGTAGTTGATGTTTCCCGAAATGGTGAACTTCTTATAAAAGTTATAGTTCACGCCAAGTGATGACCCATAATTCCGGTAATTGTTTCTTGCGTTGGTGTATACGCGGTAACGGGTTTGCTGCGCGTCGCGGTTTGCTGCTACCATCGCGATTACCGCTTCGTCAGTACCAACCTTTACCGTATTATTTTTGGGAACAGATACTTCTACCTGCCCGAGAAAACCATTGTAAACATTACTGTAAGCATCGATATCGAGAACAAGCTTGTTATTCAGCAGCACACTTTTATAGCCTACCTCAAAAGAATTGATTCGCTCGGGGCGGGTTGCCGTAAGGTTCGTGGGGTCGAGCAGGTTCCTGTTTTTTAACGCAGCATCATTTACGGCGAGACCAGCAGCACGATCTTTATTTACCGCCGCATTAAATTCATTGATCGAGGTAAGGGTATAAGAGTTATCAAGGTATCCAAGACCTTCATTGATATACGGCAATCCACCAACCCGGCGAATGTTTCCATTGTTTACAAAAGACAACGCTTCAAACAGGGCGGGAAAGCGATAGCCGTTTTGAAAGGAGGCGCGCAGGTTATGCTTTTGTGCGATGGTATAAACTGCTGCAACTCTCGGGTTAATCTTTGGTTCAAACTCAGGGTTATAATCGAGGCGTAACGATCCAAAAAGTTTCAGGCGCTCATCGAAGAAAGTTTTTGTTGCCTGTACAAACCCGCCATATTTCTTGTAGTAAACATTTTCCCCGAAACCTCCATCTGCCAAAGCCTTATTCCTGTCTGCAGCGGGTCGTTTAAAATCAACAAAATTGTTTCCATCAGGTATCACCTCGTAAATTCTGGCATCAGCACCCACCAGGAGATTGAAAAATTTGATCTTGTTGGAAAGGTCCCACTGTGCATCGGTGTGGTAAACCCGGCTCATTTGCCGCAACCATGCTCCACCGGTTGCCGGGGCCCCGGCGATAACCGCACCATTGTCCCAGTTGTTGATCTTAACTATTGTATTCTTCAACCTGTTGAATTCCGGTGTACCCGGTTCAACCCGGCTATTGTCTGCGTCGGCCCGTGCCAACTTCAATGCCGTAGCCAGGTCGGTGCCATTATTGATTGCGGTTTGTAAAGCACTTTTAAACCTGCCTGCCCAAACAGCATTTGTTCCGCCGCTGCTGATATCAAGGTTATCAACAAGCGGTTTGATGTTGTAAGAGTCCCCGGTGTTTTCAACCGATACATATGAGCGTATAAAATAGTTATGACCCTTGAGCTCGAGCTTATGATTTTGAACCACTACATTATCGAGCTGAATTTTGTTTCCGCGTTGAAAAACCCCGTCCATCTTACCTACCCGGTAGGTATAAGAAAGTTCAGCATTATCATTAAGCCGGTAGTGCAATGCAGCATCGACTTTCAGGTTGTCAACGGTTGGACTAACCACATCTTTTTCCCAGTAACCGGTCCGCCGAACGATAATGCTTTGATTACTGCCCCGACCTGGAATATTGTTGATACCACTAATGGTTACCGCGTTGCTCCCATTGTCGTCGCCGTACTTGTTCCATGCATCGTAAGCAGGATTGTTTTCAATGCCATTCAATTCAGGAAAACCCGGATTGGCAGTATTAAGGGTGTTAGGATTTTGGTCGGTGGTGGTGTTCGAGAGCCAATCGGTGCCCCGCATATAGCTGGCGTTGATCTTAAATGCAAACTTGTTGTTGAACGCTTTTGCATAACGTATCGCGGTCTCCGTAAGATTGCTTAATTCTCTTCCGGTACCACCTGTGTGGTTAAGCCCGGTTTTAGAATATATACTTAAACCCTGGTATAAAAACGGGCTTTTGGTAATCAGGTTTGCCATCCCGTTTATCGCATTCATACCGTAAAGCGCTGAGGCTGCACCAGGCGTAATTTCTACGCTGGCAATGTCGAGTTCGGTCGGGCCAATTGCATTACCCAGGGGAACACCAAGCGTTGCCGCCTGCATGTCTACCCCGTCTACCAGTTGCATAAACCGGAAGTTATTTGGGATATTGAATCCTCTTGTATTGGGCACTTTAAACGTCAGGCTCGAGGTAGTCATTTGTACCCCTTTTACGTTTTCAAGGGCGTCGTAAAAGCTGGGTGCGGGAGATTCCCTGATTGCCCTGATATCCAACTTCTCGATAGCAACGGGTGATTTCAATATGCTCTCTGCTACACGCGATGCGGTAACCACGACCTCTTTACCAAGCATAGTTTGCGTAACTAAAGCAATATTCAGTTTAGAGGCTATACTCGTTACTTCAAACTCCTGTTGCTGAAAGCCGATGGAAGAAAAGACGAGCGTAAGCGGAAACTTATTTTTGGTGCGAATAACAAACTCACCCGAATTACCGGTGATTGTACCCGCAATGGTACCCTTAATCTGCACACTTACCCCGCCAAGGGCTTCCTTGCTTTGTTCATTAATAACCTTACCGGAGATTTCAATAATGTTAGTGCCCTGTGCGCTGACGACAGAAGTACAAAAATTAAGAACAATAAAACTGAGGGCTGCAACAAGTATACGTTGTACGTAATGGGTGCGCAAGTCTAAAGTTGTGTTGGCTGTTGAAGCACTTTGTTCCATGTAACTGTAAGCTTTTTTAAGGTGGGAATGATTTTCTAGAGAACGCGGCTTCCACAGCAGGGCGGAAAAACAATAAACAGCTTTGTTATAGAAGACATATGAAATTATCGTTGGTAATAGAAACTAATCATATTCACATGGGAGGCAGCTCAGCAACTAGTTAGCAGGAGTGAGATATAAAGTCTACTAATTAGGTAGACAAATGTATAGCCCAAAAGTATTCCTGCAAAATTTTTTATGATTTTTGTTGAATTGTTTTTTGTAAGAAATTAAATGGAGGGAAACGATTTAATTAGGAGGGCACACTAACGCAGGCATGCATTGCGCGCCTTACCAGGAAGGTAAATTAGAAAGGGTTAAAACGGAAGCCTAGATACACGGTGTTTTTGCCAGCGATGTACCCGCAATATCGGCAACCGTACTTGTTTCAAGAATGGCTAGCGAGGCATCACGAACATCTTTCATCACTTTGTTTAAACCACAACACGTTTCTTCACAGCCCTTACATTTTGTATACCAGTTCAGGCTCACGCATGGCAGCAATGCGATCGGACCATCAAGTAGTCGCATAACAGAAGAGAGCTTGATGTCTGCCGGTTGCTTTGCAAAGTAGTACCCTCCGCCTTTTCCTTTTTTGCTTTCGAGCAAACCGGCTTTGCGCAATTGTAATAAAATGTTTTCAAGAAACTTTATGGGAATAAGCTTTTGCTCAGAGATTTCCGCGATCAATACCGGCCTGTTGTGTTGTTGCTGCGCCATGTACATTAGCGCCTGGAAAGCATATTGCGTTTTCATCGAAAGCATAGTCCGGTAATTTAACTGCGGAAATTAGCAAAATATAATACATCTCATGCAGTGTATGGTTGTAAGCGATCAATTATAACATAATCATCGTCTTCCAACCCTTTACTCCACGACCCCCAATCGTATGCTTCAACGCTTTCAGATATTACACAAGCTGCTTTCTCCGTGCAAAATCTCCAAACTTCTCAGCTGTAAAACGTTCACGGCTAAAACGCTCAAAAACCTGGTCGAGCTCAAGAAGGATTGCTTCCTCATCCAGGTTTTCCTTATATACCCGGTTAAGGCGCTCGCCTTCATGATCGCCACCAAGGTGAAGGTTATACCTGCCGGGACCTGTTCCAACAAAACCAATTTCAGATATATAGCTCCGCCCGCAACCATTTGGGCAGCCGGTCATCCGGGTAATAATGTTCTCGTTAGTAAGCCCGTGTTTTTCAAGCAATGGTTCTATTTTAGAAAGCAGGCTTGGCAAATAACGTTGTGCCTCTGCAAGCGCAAGCGGGCAGGTAGGTAAGGCTACGCACGCTATGGCATTTTTACGTAATGCCGATGCACCATTGGTATGTTCGATTATTTTGAACTCCTGTAAAATTGAATCGATCAATGCTTTATCAGCAGGTTGAACATCGCTGATGATTACATTTTGATTGGTCGTAAACCTGAATGTTACTTTCCCTGTTTTTGCAACCTGCAACAGGGCTTCTTTTAAAGCAACCTGCTCATCATCTAATATCCGACCATTTTCTACAAATACGGTATAGTACCAAAGGCCTTCATGGTTTTGCTCCCATCCATAATAATCCGTCCGGCTGTTAAATTCCGCAATACGTGGGTCTTCAAATTTAAAGCCCATACGCTCTTCCACTTCAGCTCTATACTTCTTTACACCAAGGCGGTCGACCGTATATTTCAGACGGGCCATCTTGCGATCACTACGATTGCCGTAATCACGCTGTACAGTAAGTATCTCGTAAATCGCTTTTAGTGTTTTATCGCCCGCTTCCACAAAGCCAATTACCGTTGCAAGTCGCGCATAGGTTTCCGGATTACCATGGGTTGTAGACAAGCCTCCACCGATTGCTACGTTAAATCCTTTTAGTTGATTATCCTGTATTATCGCAATTAACCCTATGTCATTTCCATAAACGTCTACATCATTATTTGGCGGTATAGCAATCGCAATTTTAAACTTGCGGGGCATATACCTTTCCTGGTATAATGGGTCAACTTCTTCCTTGCGGTCATACACCTTTTCATCATCCAGCCAGATCTCGTACCATGCTTTTGTTTTCGGCATTAACAAGGTGCTAATCTTGTCTGCATAAGCAAAAATCTCTTCGTGAATAGCAGATTGCTTTGGATGTGCACTACATAAAACGTTCCTGTTGATATCGCCGCAGGTGGCAATGGAATCAAGTTTTGCCGCATTAAATGCCTGCATAGTTGGCTTGATCTTCGACTTATAGATGCCGTGTAACTGTATCGTTTGGCGGGTAGTAATTTTGATCACACCGGTTGAATGTTCGCCGGCTACGTCGTGCATTGCGATCCATTGATCAGCTGTTAAGAAACCACCAGGTAAACGCAGGCGTACCATGAACGTGTAAAGGCGGTCTAGCTTTTTTGCAGCCCGCTCTTCGCGTCTGTCACGATCATCCTGCTGGTACATGCCATGGAACTTGATCAGTGCCTGGTCATCTTCGCGGATGGCTCCTGTAAGTTCATCGGACAAACTCTCTGTAATCGATCCACGCAAACCCAGGCTGCTCTCCTTTACTTTCTCTATATGCGATAAATTGCTCATGATTATATGTTCAGTTGCCTTCAGGCATGTACTTTTTTTTGGGGACCAACGATAGTGCTTTGGGCAACATCGTTGTGTCACTCACTTCTACTTTTTGTTCATTTTGCATCCGGGCTGCTGCAATAGTAAAAACCCCACCCTTGCTGAAAGAATACCAATGTGCGATCGGTAAAACCTCTGCATTAGTATACATCCTTCGAATACCTTGCTTCTTCTTTCAGCTGGTTAAAGTATTCTTTAGCTTCATCTTTTGATTTCTGCCCATGTAATTCAATGATCTCGAGTAAGGCATTTTCAACCCAAACACTCATTGGATCTTTTTGTCCGCACACGTACAGGTAAGCGCCCGACTGCAACCATTCGTATAGTTGTGCCCCATGCTGCAACATCCTATGGTGCACATATAACCTTTCCGCCTGGTCATGCGAAAAAGCGACGTTTACCTGGTTCAGCACGCCAATGTCTACCCAGTTCTGAATTTCAGTTTGGTAAAGGAAGTCTGTAGCAAATTGTTGTTCACCAAAGAAGAGCCAGTTTTTTCCCGACGCGCCTTTTGCATCCCGTTCTGCAAGGAAAGATCTGAACGCCGCAATACCGGTACCAGGTCCAACCATTATCACGTCTTTATCATCTGCAGGCAACCTGAAGCGCTTGTTTTTCTGGACAAAAAATTTCACTTCCGCACCAGCCTCCATATCACCGAGATAGGTGGAGCATAAGCCATAACGTTCTTCACCATCCAGGTGAAACTCGTCCTTTTCAACGGTAAGATGTACTTCTCCACTGTGTGCCTCTGGCGAACTGGCTACGGTATACAGTCGTGGCGCAATAGGGTTCAATAATGCAAGCGCCTCTTCAAATTGGTTTGCATCTTTTACGGGGTAAATTCTTAGCAGATCAAGCAGGTCAATTTTACCATCAGGAATTTGTTGTCCCACAAGTGCCGCATACTTTTTAACTACCGAGGGCGCAAGGTAAACGATGTTCACCCGCTTCTTTAACAGGTCAAATACCGTGAACCACTCGTCGCGGTATTCCACTTCTTTATTACGGCCTATACCGGTCACGGATATTATAGACTCAACGGTAGCATTCTGGTTTTCGGGAACAATACCAATTGAATCACCCGGCTCATATTCGGTTTCATCTACCGACATCTCGATATGGTAAGTTTCCTTTGCTGAACCCCGGTCATTGAGGTTGATGTTGGCCAGGACAGTTCCGGAATAAATCTTTTTTGTATTCAACTTCTTTGCGACCAGTACTTCCGACGCAACAACAACAGGGGCCGTCTTTGTTTCAGGTGCAGGGTTGCTGAGTTGCTTCAGTACATTGTCGAACCAATCACTGGCTTCCTGGTCAAACTCCAGATCGCATTTCTGGAGCGGGCTAATGCGGTTACCGCCAAGTTTGTTCAATTGCTCATCAATATCTTCACCGGTTTTGCAAAATAGCGGGTATGATGTATCGCCCAATGCGAGCACCCCATATTTTAATTTCTCGAACCGGAAGCCATTATTATAAAGGTGATCGTAGAATTTCTTTGCCGCAGCTGGTGGTTCACCGTCGCCATGGGTACTTACAACAGTCAAAAAATATTCTTCTTTTTGCAGGTCGTTTAACCGGTATTGGTCAAGGCTTACCAGCTTTACATTGATCCCGTTTTTCTTGGCTTTTGATGCAAAGTCGGTTGCAATCTTTTTTGAGTTGCCCGTTTCTGTGCCATAGGTAATCGTGATCTTATTTACACCCGGTTTAGCTACTGCTGCCGCGGGTTGAACATTGCGTTGTGCAACAACACCGTTAAGGTATCCGTTAACCCATAACACCTCATCAGCGGATAAGGTGGTTAGGAAATCCTGGAATATTTTGAGTTTACTTTCTGTAAGCATCTTGCTTTGTTTTATGTTAAGCACAACGTTTAACCTTGCCGGATTACGGCCTTATGCGCTCAACTTAACCTGTTCAATCACCTGGTCAACGGGTTTAAAATAATTATCATCACCAGCCCGTGTATCAAGCCAGTTAAACTGTTCATGCAGTGCTACAACCTTTCCAATGATTACCAGGGATGGTGAAACATACGACTTGTTATTACCAGTCGTGTACTCGTGAATAGGCCAGGTATGAACGTTTTGAAATGGTGTGGTCGCCTGTTCAATAACTGCGAGCATAACATCGCGTGCTATACCATTTGCAACCAGGTTCTTTACGATTGTGTCCAGGGTTTCGGACGACATATAAAATACAAGTGTATCGTTTGTAGCTGCAAGTTCCTGCCAGTAGCTGTTGGCAAGTTGGTTCGACTTATAACAGGTCAGAAACCGGACTGCAGTAGAGTAACCCCTTGCTGTTAAAGGTATGCCCGCCATTGCAGCTGCCCCGGAAGCTGCTGTAATCCCCGGAACGATCTCGTATGCAATATTGTTTTCGACCAATATTTGCAACTCATCCAGGATGTTTGAAAAAAACGATACGTCGCCACCTTTAAGCCGCACCACCAATTTGTCTTGCCGGGCGTAAAACACCAACAACTCGTTAATGGTATCTTGCGGGGTAGATCGTTCCTGACCAGACTGTTTACCTACATATATAATTTCCGCATTCGGCTTAACATGGGCGCTTAAAATATCTTCGCTCACCAGCCTGTCGGTTAATACTACGTCAGCTTGTTGAAGGTAGCGTACCGTCTTAAGCGTAATCAGTTCAGGATCACCCGGACCAGCTCCTGCAAGTATTACTTTGCCTCTATGTGTAAGTTTTCCTGTCATAGACTACCGGATAAAAAGTGTATCAGAGTATTATTGGATCATGCATGCGCCCACCGTGACGCAACTGGTTTCATCAATCAATATGGCACCACCATTATCACGCAACCTGTTGTACGAATCAAAGGCTACCGGTGAGGCTGTTTTAATGGTAGCCCTGATGATGTCGTTTAGTTCTGCTCTTTCCGGTGCAGGTTCTTGTTGCAGTGTATTCACATCAAGCTTGTAGGCAATCTCGCGCACCACTGCACGCACCACCCGGCTGTTGATCTGGAACAGGTATTTGTTGCCGGGAACCAAGGGTTTATTGCCCATCCAGCATAGGAGCACCTCAAATTCCTGTTCGGTATTTGGCTGATTATCTCTCCTGACGATAAGATCACCACGACTCACATCAACGTCATCTTCCAGGTGCAACACCACGCTTTGCAGGGCAAACGCCTCATCTGTTTCCTTACCACCAATTTCAATCGATGATATGGTACTTTCTATACCGGAAGGCTGTATTACAACCTTGTCGCCTTTGCGATAAACTCCGCTGATTACTTTACCGGCATAACCCCGGTAATCGTGCAGTTCGGCTACCTGTGGACGGATAACATACTGTACCGAAAACCGTGGATCGGTAAGGTTTACGTCGTTTTCGACCTCGATATTTTCGAGGTAGTGCAATAAGGACTCGCCCTCGTACCACGGGAAGTTGGGTGAAACCTCAACAATGTTATCGCCATTCAAGGCGCTAATTGGTATATACTTTACGTCTTTTAAATTGAGCGACTTTGCCACTTCCTGGTAGTCTCCAACAATCTGGTTGTAAACTTCTTCGGAGTAACCAACAAGGTCCATTTTGTTGATTGCAACAACGATATGTGGAATGTTCAGCAGGGATGCGATAATCGAGTGCCTGCGGGTTTGTTCTACTACCCCATTGCGGGCGTCCACAAGAATGATCGCAAGTTCTGAATTTGAAGCACCGGTAACCATATTACGGGTGTACTGAATATGCCCAGGTGCATCGGCAATTATAAATTTTCGTTTTGGCGTGGAGAAGTACTTGTAAGCAACGTCAATCGTTATCCCCTGCTCCCGCTCGGCACGAAGACCATCAGTTAACAAGGCCAGGTCAATCTCCCCAAGGTCTTTGTTTTTACTTTGTTTCTCAATGGCTTCAAGTTGGTCAATTAGTATGGATTTGCTGTCGTATAACAAACGACCAATGAGGGTACTTTTTCCATCATCAACACTACCAGCGGTTATAAATCGTAAAATGTCCATGCCTTTCTCTACAGGTATTTTAAAGATTAACGAGGTCGTGCCTTCGACCTGGTTTCGAATAAGGTTCTTGTCAGCAGGTAATAGGGTTAAAAGTAGCCGCTCTTTTTGCGGTCTTCCATTGCAGCCTCCGACACCCGGTCGTCGATCCTCGTTTCACCACGCTCACTTGTTTTTGTGGCGATAATTTCGTTGATGATGTCGTCGATTGCTGTGGCATCTGACTCCACTGCTGCAGTACAGGTCATGTCGCCTACGGTACGGTAACGAACCTTTTTCTTCAGTACAACATCCCCCGGGTCTAATTTAATAAAGTCTGAAATTGCTACGAGCTGTCCCTCATGCTGAAGCACCTCCCGTTCGTGTGCAAAATAGATTGAAGGGAGTTCAATTTGCTCGCGGCGGATATAGTTCCATACATCCAGTTCGGTCCAGTTGCTGATGGGAAAAGCGCGTACGTTTTCGCCTTTATGAATTTTTCCGTTATAGGTGTTCCAGAGTTCGGGCCGTTGCAGCTTAGGGTTCCACTGACCAAATTCGTCGCGAACAGAAAATATCCGCTCTTTTGCCCGGGCTTTTTCTTCATCACGGCGGGCGCCGCCTATGAGGGCGTCAAATTTAAACTCTTCGATCAGGTCGAGCAGGGTATAAGTTTGGAGGGCATTGCGACTGGCAAACTTTCCTTTTTGTTCGGTCAGGCTCTTTTCGCGAATGGTATCTTCTACTTTTCGCACGATCAGCTTTTCACCAATCTGTTCAACGAGTTCATCACGAAAGTCAAGGGCCTCGGGAAAGTTATGGCCGGTGTCGATGTGTACCAAAGGGAAAGGAAACTTTCCGGGTCTGAATGCTTTTAAGGCAAGGTGTACAAGGGTAATTGAGTCCTTACCACCTGAAAACAACAAAGCGGGACGCTCAAACTGGCCCGCAACCTCACGCATGATGTGAATGGCTTCTGACTCCAGTTGTCCCAGGTAATCTAAATGGTATTTACTCATTTCCTTATCTATTTATATTAATCCACAACGTGAACGTGCAGCCCACACTCTTTTTTTTCGGTGTCTTCCCACCACCACCGTCCTGCCCTAAAGTCTTCACCTGGCCGAACAGCACGAGTACATGGGGCACAGCCGATACTAACAAATCCTTTGTCGTGCAATGGATTATATGGGATGTTGTGTTTGCGGATATATTCCTTTACTTCTTCAGTTGACCAGTGGAGAATAGGGTGGTATTTCAACACGTTGTTGCCTTCATCCCACTCCACCTGTGGCATTTCGTGGCGCGAGGTTGAGTGCTCGGCCCTGAGCCCGGTAATCCAGACAGCCTGTTCATTTAACGCCCTTTTTAACGGCTCAACCTTCCGGATGTAACAACAAGACTTCCGGTTTTCCACCGACTCGTAAAATGAATTGGGGCCGTTTGTACCAACAAAAGTTTCAATGAGGTCGTGATCGGGATAATATGGTTTCACCCGGGTATTGTAACGTTCATTGGTAGCGCTCCAAACCGAATATGTCTCGGGAAAGAGCCTGCCCGTATCCAGGGTAAATATGCTGATAGGAAGTTTGTTCGACAGGATGATGTGGGTGATTGCCTGGTCCTCGAAGCTAAAGCTTGTTGAAAAAGTAACCCGGCCGGGATAACGACTGCTCAGATCGAAAAGTACCTCTTCAATGGATAAGCTGGCTACCCGCTGCTGAATCTCTGTTAAATAATCAGGGTGTGTAAGAAGCATCTTATTGAAAATGTGCCTGTTAAAGCGTTTAGGTCAAAAAAATGGCGGGCAAGGTTCGTGTTTCCGGCTTTGAAACGACAACAAAAAGCATTGTTGTAACAGGCGATCAAACAATTAAAACATGCACGAACTACATGCCTTAAGCTCATTTCAATAGCGAAGATATATTATGGAACCGAAAAAACGGGGAATAGTCTACAGAATTAATAGGATTTTAAAAGTTCCCTGAACTTGTAGGCATTTTTCGACAATTTCTGAATAACCCGTCTTTTGCGGTAGCTTTTATCAGGTTTTCGAATGAAAAGCCAAGAAGCATCATGTAAGACTGCAGAGAAGAAATTATTTAAAAAAGAAAAAACCCCTTTCGGGGTTTAAAACTGTGGAGATTACCGGAGTCGAACCGGTGACCTTTTGCATGCCATGCAAACGCTCTAGCCAGCTGAGCTAAACCCCCATTTAAGCGACGCAAATGTATTGGTTGAGCTTCGTGCCAGCAAAAAAATCTTTGCCGGCCTGCGGGGGCGAGCCCCATCTTCCTGATTGCAACCAATTAATCCCATATGGTGGAGGTTTTGCCGCCCAAGGATTTAGGGTACAAGTGAGTGACACAACAAAAGATCAATCAAGGTACCAATGCTGGTCACCAAAAGTCTCTAATCTTAGCACATCCTGATCCGACGAGTGCGTCTTTATTAACCTTCCCATATTTCGCCTTTACCCTCGAGCCATTGTTTAACCAGTTCGGTTGTAACACTTTTTGGGCGCTCCAGTGGAAATCCAAGCGCACGATCCCAGCACAAGCTGGCAAGTACGCCAAGGGCGCGGCTAACACCGAAAAGGACGGTATAAAACTCATATTCAACCAGGCCGTAGTGCACAAGCAGCGCGCCGCTGTGTGCATCCACATTAGGCCATGGATTTTTTACTTTGCCCAGGGACTGTAAGATCGGCGGAACGGTTTCATAAATGTTCCAGACGGTTTGCACCAGCGGATCGTTGGGCATATGTTTCTTTCCAAATTCCATTTGGGCGGTAAACCGAGGGTCGGTTTTACGTAAAACCGCGTGCCCATATCCAGGAACCACTTTACCCTCAGAAAGCGTTTTGCGAACATATTCAGCAATCTGATCGGCAGATGGACTCTCGGTTCCGAGCTGCTCGCGCATTTCGAATATCCACTTGATCACTTCCTGGTTAGCCAATCCGTGAAGCGGGCCGGCAAGACCGTTCATGCCGGCAGCAAAACTTTGGTAAGCATCACTAAGTGCAGAACCAACCAGGTGGGTGGTATGAGCGCTTACGTTTCCGCCTTCGTGGTCGGCGTGTATGGTCATGTACAAACGCATCAGCTCGTGAAAGCTTTCGTCGTTGTAGCCCATCATATGGGCGAGGTTTCCGCTCCAGTCGAGCAGGCCGTTGGGCTGAATGTGTTGGTTCTTTTTATATTTCCGGCGGTAGATGTAGGCGGCAACCCTGGGTAATCTTGCGATCAGGTCCATGGCATCGTCGAACATTACGTCCCAATAATCTTTTTTGTTCATGCCTTCTGCATAGGCACGGGCAAACCGGCTTTCCGTTTGCAGGGCCATGATGCCCACGACAAACATGGTCATCGGGTGGGTATCAAGCGGTAAGGCGTCGATTGTAGAAAAAACGTGGTTGGGTACATGGCTTTTACGCTGCCACACGTTGGTAATATGGTTTACATCCTCTTCGTTGGGTAACTCTCCGATGAGCATCAGGTAGAACAGCCCTTCGGGTAATGGCTCGCTGCCTCCTGAAGATTTTGGAAGTTTTTCACGTAGCTCGGGAATGGTATAACCCCGGAAACGAATACCTTCCTGTGCGTCTAAGAGGCTCGTTTCAGATACGAGCCCGGTGATACCCCGCATTCCCTGGTAAGCCTGTGCCAGGGTAACTTCACCAATCTTTTTCTTGCCGTGTTCCTTAAGTAACTCTTTCAATTCCGCATTTGCCACATCCGCTTTTTCTTTAAACCGATCTTTTAGTATACCCATGACAAGACATGTTTTTTGTGTTAAATGATGAAATCTCGACGCTTCACAAAGCAGTTTGGAAGGGTCGGCAGGAAGATGGCTAAGGTAAAACAACTTGCATACAGAAAAAAATAATGTGCGGTATACAAGCGATTTATGAAGCGGGACTATTTGGGAGCACGCTTATAAAACCAGAATGCAACGAAGGTAAACATGATGTTTGGCAACCACGCTGCGAGCAGTGGTGACAGGTTACCCTTGGTAGAAAATATGGTCGAAAAACGGTCGGTAAGGATAAAGAGTGCAGCGGTAATAAAGCCGGTTGCCAGGTGAACCCCACTACCTCCACGAACACGCCTGCTGGCAACGGTAACCCCGATCAAGGTTAGCAAGAGCAATGAAAAAGGTGTTGCATCGCGGCGATATCGCTCAACCTTTAGTGCATTTAATCCTTCAACCCCACGTTGCTCCTCTCCCTTTATAAACTCGTCGAGTTCAGGGGTAATCAGTTTATCCTTTGTATACTCGTCGCGCTTAAGGTCCAGGGGTTTAAAGTCGAAATTCATTGTTTTGGAAGGCACCATGGTAATACTTTCCCGTAAGCCATCAATCCTGCGTTCGATAACATTATCGAGTACCCATTTGCGCTTGGCGGTGTCCCAACGAAATGACTCTGCACGCAGATTATAATCAAGCTGGTTTCCTTTGACGTGTTGCAGAAAGAAGCTGCTGCCCGTCCTGGTTGAGGTATCGTAGTAATTAACTCCCGCATAAGTAAAAGAGTCAATCTTCAAATACAGGTTGTTTCGTCCGCCCAGGAGCGGGTTGTAAGAGTTGTTTCCATCGATGTACTTCGACTGAAAGCTTACCCGGATCTCATTGGCTATGGGGATCACATACCGGTTGGCAAACCAAAGGATGGTTGCCAACAACACCGCACCCATAAAGAAAGGCCTGATAAAGCGGTTGTAGCTGGTGCCACTGGCAAGGATAGCAACGACTTCGCTTCGCCCGGCCATTTTGGAAGTACAGAATATGACCGCGATAAAAACAAACAGCGGAAAAAGCATCGCCAGGATGTGCGGAATAAAGCCGTAATAATATTTAGTGATGATCTCCTTGAACGTGAGGCCGGACTTTACAAAATCGTCCGTCTTTTCACTAACATCTATAATAATGGTGATAAAGGCAAAAAGAAAAATTGAAAAGAAGAAAGTGACCAGGAAGTTCTTTAGTATGTAGCCATCAATTTTTTTCATGCATTAAGGGTCGGCGGCAAAGATAGATTGAAGTAGGCACAGAACATTGTTATAGTTGAAACGACCGTTGGCTAAACGCACTTGCTGCAGTCATTTTGCATTCCTTTTAACACACACAATGGTAAATTGTTGAAGCTGTTGCATAGGTGTGGATTGGGGCTGGCTATTGCATAAAATCAGCTCAGATTAGTAGAATTACGGCGTTACCACTGTGCACAAATGTTGAATACCCGTGGAGGTTACGCACATCCCAGCGCTTTCAAATTGATTTATATTTGACGCGTATTTAAGAGCTCATGGCAAACCGTTTAAAAAAGAAGACTCCTCCTGCCCCAAATCCTGCCAAACTTACGGCGGATAAGGTAGCAGATGTAAGCATGAAGGAGATTGTGAAGGATGAACGTACATTTAAAATTGCGGGTACGGTTAGCCTGTTATTATCGCTGTTCCTGTTCGTTGCATTTACATCATACCTTTTTACCTGGCAGGAGGACCAGGACAAAGTGCATCGGCTTGGAGTAGGGATATTTAGCACAGATGACATTAAAGTAAACAACCTGCTGGGTGTACTGGGTGCTTATACCGCCCACTTTTTCATCTACAAAGGTTTTGGCATTGCGGCATTCCTGCTTTGTACCTTCTTTTTTGTGCTTGGGGTAAATATGCTCTTTGGCAGGAAGATCTTTTCTCTCAGGCGGAACTTGAAATATGTACTGGCGGGTTTACTGGTACTAAGCGTATGTTTTGCTTTCCTTTTTCGGAGTAGCAATTTTGGCTGGGGTGGCGGGTTCGGTCAGTTGCTTAACGCATGGCTGATTAAGTGGATCGGTAATGTAGGCACCGGCTTATTATTATTGATGGCATTTTTCAGCTATTTCGTCTGGCGGTTCAATCCAACTTTTAGCATCCCATCGTTTGCAACGGCAGGCGGGGAAAAGCCGGAGCAACCTGAAGAGGAAGGTGAAGCCGATGATGAACCATTCTTTAGTCCTAACCTGGACATGTACCGTGACGAACCGGATGGTGGAAGATTGTTTATTAATAAAGATGTTGTTAAGTCGAATAACCGGCTGAAGAAAGAAGGAAAAGGGGTTGTGGTTTTGGCCGAGCAAGATGACGAGGGCAACAGCTTAAATGAATTCCGGCTTACCGAACGTGAAGAGCAGTTTGACGAAGAAACCAGCGAGGAAGAACTTCCTGTGCAGGAGATACCGCCGCCATACGTGCAACGTGCACCCAAAAAACTCACTGAAGACGATCCACTTGAAGTAATTCTACCACCTGAAGAGCCGATGCTTTATACCCCTAAGCAGGTAGTGTCGAATATGGAACTGGAGATAAAAGAGTTTGCTGAAGACGAAGATGTTGATGATGCCGATGACGAAGTGAAAACACCTGCAAAAACGTTTAAGCTCGACCCTTATGAACCTACCCTCGACCTTAGAGATTACCTCTACCCGTCGCTGGACCTGCTGGAGCCGCATGGGAGTGAAAAAATTGTACATGATCCCGCCGAATTGGAGAGCAACAAAAACCAGATCATCGCGACGCTCAAAAATTACGACATCTCTATTCAACGTATAGCAGCTACCGTGGGACCAACGGTAACCTTGTATGAAATTGTGCCCGCACCCGGGGTAAGGATCAGCAGGATCAAAAACCTTGAAGACGACATCGCGCTAAGTCTTGCAGCACTCGGCATTCGGATCATCGCGCCAATCCCCGGAAAGGGAACCATTGGTATAGAGGTGCCGAATGTAAGAAAGTCGGTGGTGAGCATGAAGACCCTGCTTGCTTCGGAAAAATTCCAGAACAACGCATTTTCGTTGCCCATCGCTATTGGCAAAAAGATCGATAACGAAAACTTTATCGTTGACCTTGCAAGTATGCCCCACCTCCTGATGGCAGGAGCAACCGGCCAGGGTAAGTCGGTTGGCTTGAACGCCATATTGGTTTCGCTGTTGTATAAAAAGCATCCATCGCAACTGAAGTTTGTATTGGTGGATCCAAAAAAGGTGGAGCTCAGTATCTATCGTTCAATCGAACGCCACTTTCTTGCCAAACTGCCGGGTGAAGAAGACGCGATCATTACAGATACAAAAAAGGTCATCCATACACTTAATGCCCTTTGTATTGAAATGGATAACCGCTACGACCTGTTGAAAGAAGCGGGGGTACGAAACATCAGGGAATACAATGAAAAGTTTATTGCCCGGAAGTTAAATCCGGAGAAGGGACACCAGTTTCTACCCTTTATCGTGCTGGTAGTGGATGAGTTTGCCGACCTTATTATGACGGCGGGCAAAGAAGTGGAAATGCCCATTGCCCGTCTGGCACAACTTGCGCGTGCGGTGGGTATTCACCTGATTATTGCAACCCAACGTCCTTCGGTAAATATTATTACGGGTACAATCAAGGCAAACTTTCCTGCCCGTATCGCCTTTAAGGTGTCGAGCAAAATCGATAGCCGTACCATCCTGGATGCGGGCGGAGCCGAACAACTCATAGGTAAAGGCGACATGCTCATCAGCTACAATGGTGAGATCACGCGTTTGCAGTGTGCTTTTGTGGATACACCGGAGGTGGACAAAATCACTGACTTCATTGGTGATCAAAGGGGCTACCCGGATGCGTTCCTGTTACCGGAATACATCGACGAAAAAGAGCTGGAAGGCAAAGACTTTGACAGCTCAAACCGGGATCCCCTGTTTGAAGATGCAGCCCGTCTGGTGGTAACCAGCCAGATCGGAAGTACTTCGCTCATTCAGCGGAGAATGAAACTTGGTTATAACCGTGCGGGCCGTTTAATGGACCAGCTTGAAGCTGCCGGAATTGTTGGACCAAACCAGGGTAGTAAAGCACGTGAGGTGCAGGTTAAAACCGAAATGGACCTGCAGGAAATCCTGGGGGCTTTTGATTAGCCTGGTATTTACGGGCCTGTTGTTAGCGTATCTAACTGATCAAGGCATAAGAAATAGATGCCGGCGAAAGGGATTAGTGGCTGTCATCAACCAGATCATCGCTTCGTTTTAACTTTGCGTCCCTTCTCCCGGGTAAATAAAAGAGTGGTCATCTTGACATCAAGGTGGTTAGTAGCTTTCAAGATACTGTTCCTTCTAGCGGTATTCGCAGCCAAACAATCCTTCACTTTAGGACCCGCTTACCAAACGGGTACTAAAAAAGTTATAAAAGCAAACAGGAGTTTACTCTGGCATCCTTTTGGCTTTGTTGGTATTAACAATCAATCACATAATAGTTTAACAATAACCACCATCCTGCAGGCAATTTATTGGTTCCAACCATCTTAAGTTTGCAGGCCATAAAAAACAGTATGACTTCCATGAGAAATGTGTACCTGCTGCTGGCCATGTTTACGTTTGTATCGTATACTGCCACTGCGCAAAATGACCCGAACGCAAAAAAGGTTCTTGACGGAGTAAGTGCCAAATTGAAAACCTTTAAAGGGGTGAGTGCCCTTTTTAACTACGTTTCAAAGACGCGCGCCGGTAAAACGGCAAGCAACGTTAACGGTAACGTATTGATAAAAGATCAGAAATATTATATTAAGCAAGGCTCAACTGAAATCTTTAGCGACGGCAACAAAGTATGGAATTATAACGGCGCAGGAGAAGTTACCATCACACCGGCCGATGACGCCAAAGCTATTACTCCACAAAAGCTGCTGACGAACTTTTACGATAAAGATTTCGTCTATAAGCTGATTTCATCAGCTGGTACTTTTCACGAGATTGAGCTTACCCCGGTAGACAAAAGAAAGAACTTCCAAAAAGTAAACCTGTTTGTTGACAAGGCAAAGATGATGGTGACAAAAGCAAGAATACTCGACAAGAGTAATAATACCATCGAATTTGCACTTAAAAACATTAATACCAGTGCCAATATCCCCGATGCCTCCTTTGTTTTTAACAAAAGCAAATACAAAAGAGAAATCGAAGTGATCGAGTAATTGGATACGAGTATTAAGATCGGATAGGGCCGTTCACTTAGTTGTGGGCGGCTTTTTTGTTTCGTCAAACCTGTATCTTGCAGACACTCAAAACGGGCATACATGAAACATCTTCCTCTTGATCCGGAAATCTTTATACAGAACAGGCAGCGCTTTACAAAAGAAATGAAATCGAACAGTATTGCGGTGTTTAACAGCAACGATGAAGTACCTGCAAACGGTGATCGTTTGTACACCTTTATCCAGAACAGCGATCTGTATTGGCTCTGCGGTATCGAACAGGAAGACACGATGGTCGTGCTGTTTCCCGATAACCCTGATCCTAAATACCGGGAAGTTCTTGTGCTGACACGTCCGAATGAGCTCAAAGAAAAGTGGGATGGCAAACGCCTGCGGGCAAATGAGGCCACGGCAATCTCAGGCATTAAAACCATCATATGGCTCGATGTTCTGGAGGCACAGCTTCAACCCTGGATACACCTTGCCGATGTGATCTACATTAATACCAATGAAAACGATCGCAAGTCGAGTACCCTGCCAACCCGCGATTACCGTTTTTCCAAAGAACTCATGGATCGCTATCCTGCACATAAATACGAACGTTCAGCTAAGGTGCTGAAAAAGCTGCGGGCGGTAAAAACGGAGCAGGAAGTTGAAGTGATGAAAGAAGCCATAGCAATCACCGAAAAAGCGTTTCGCAGGGTGCTTGGTTTTATAAAGCCCGGTGTTAAGGAATATGAAATAGAAGCGGAGATTGTGCACGAGTTTTTGCGTAACCGATCCAAAGGCGAAGCCTACGGCAGTATCATTGCCAGTGGCGACCGTGCAAGAACACTGCATTATATCTCGAACAATGAAGAATGTAAGGATGGAGAGTTGATATTAATGGACTTTGGTGCTAACTACGGTAACTACAATGCGGACCTTACCCGGACAGTCCCTGTAAATGGCAGGTTTTCAGCCAGACAAAAAGAAGTTTACAATGCTTGTCTTCACCTGCACAACTTTGCAAAAGACATTTTAAAACCGGGGATCAACCTGATTGATTACACAGAACAGGTAGGTGAAGAAGCAAGCAAGCAATTCATTAAACTTGGATTGCTTTCCAAGGCAGATGTAAAAAATGAAGATCGTGACAACCGTGCCTACCGCAAATACCTTTACCATGGTATTTCCCATCACCTTGGTATTGATGTGCATGACCTGGGCAGCAGGGTTGAACCCATCAAAGAAGGTATGGTTTTTACGATCGAGCCGGGGATCTATATCGAAGAAGAACAAATGGGTATCCGGATTGAAAACAATGTTTGGATAACCAAAAACGGCAATAAAGACCTGATGAAATCCATACCGATCACGGTTGAAGAAATTGAGGGTTTAATGAATGCATCCCGGCCGGTGCTGAATGGCGAACTAAGAAACAACAAGGCGTCCAGCATGAGCTGATCAGCTCCCTTCAAACCATAACATTGGCAGTCATAAGCAGAACACCCAGGTTAACATGAAACAAATCCCAAATATTTTTACTTTACTCAACCTGTTTTTTGGCTGTATCGCAATCGTTTTGATCATGCAAAGCGGCCTCATGCCCGTAGTCAGTGCCGAAGGTGAGCAGATGGTGGTACTGCCAGAAAGGATGTATTGGGCCTCCCTGTTTATCGGGATTGCCGCGGTGATCGACTTCCTGGATGGTTTTGTTGCCCGGCTGTTGAAAGCCACTTCCGACATGGGAAAACAACTTGATAGCCTTGCCGACGTGGTAAGCTTTGGTGTTGCTCCCGCACTTATCATTTACCAATTCCTCAGGCTTTCCTTTGCGCGGCAGGAAGACGGGCTGGATATATCAACCGCCTGGCTTTTACCCGCATTTATTATTCCGTGTGCCGGAGCTTACCGCCTGGCCCGGTATAATCTCGACACTACCCCATCCTACGGCTTCAAGGGAGTGCCCATACCAGCCGCCGGTTTATTAGTGGCTTCATTTCCTTTGATTTACTGGTACACCAACCAACCCTGGGTAGATAGCTTACTGTTAAGCAAATGGTTTTGGTATGCCGTTATCCTTATCATCAGCTACCTGATGGTTTCTACCCTGCCTATGATGGCCCTGAAATCAAGTGAGCGGGGTTTCAAAAGTAATATGCCGAAATATGCCCTGCTTGCTGCGGCTGTAATATGCGGCATCCTGTTCCAGTGGCTTGCCGTTCCCTTAATTTTTATCTTGTATATCGTGCTTAGCCTTGCCAGCCCCCTGGCCGACAAGGTTCGCTATGCCGATAAAGACGGCCTGGCTAAAAATCCTTGATAAGTAGTACATACCGGGTTTGATTGCCACAACATCTTTTATTGTCGTCTTCATCTTTTATCTTTGGCCCCTCAAAACATAACTGATGATTTACAACGTTCAAATTAAAGTGATGCCCCTCAAAGACCTTTTAGATCCGCAGGGCAAAGCGGTTATGGGTGGTTTGCATAACCTTGGAATGAACGGTGTACAGGACGTTCGGATTGGCAAACACATCACCCTGCAGGTTGATGCCGAAAGTGAGGCCGCTGCCCGTGATATTGCTGAAGAGGCAAGCCGCAAATTGCTCGCAAACCAGGTGATGGAATTCTATGAAATTGAAATGATCAGCTAACGTTTAACAGGCGTTCATTTACCTGGTGTTTACCAGTTCCAGTTCAATCTTTCCTATGTTGTATATTGTTCCTTCGCCAATCGGCAACCTGGCCGACATTACTTTCAGAGCGGTGGAGATCCTTAAACTTGCTGATGTAATTTTTGCTGAGGATACCCGCACGTCCTCTAAGCTGCTACAACATTATGGTATTGTAAAACCGGTCTCGCCTTACCACCAGCACAACGAACATAAGATTGTACAGCACATCACCGACCAGCTTAAAGCAGGAAAAACGTTTGCATTAATCACGGATGCAGGAACACCTGGTATTTCTGATCCTGCTTTCCTGTTGGTAAGGGAATGTATTAAAGAAGACGTAAAGGTTGAATGTCTTCCGGGCGCAACCGCCTTTGTTCCGGCCCTTGTAAACAGCGGGCTCCCGATCAACCGGTTTACTTTCGAAGGTTTTATTCCGTTGAAAAAGGGAAGACAAACACTACTTAAAGCATTGGCAACGGAAGAACGTACAATGGTTTTTTACGAAAGCCCTGTGCGCCTGGTAAAAACACTCAACGACTTCATTACTTATTTTGGAGCGGAAAGACAATGTTGTGTTAGCCGCGAGTTAACAAAGTTCTACGAGGAGAACAAAAGGGGAAGTTTGCATGATGTTTGCACCCATTTTTCGCAGAAAGACGTTAAGGGTGAGATCGTTATCGTTGTCGACGGCCATCGTTAAAATTCAAAAAAGTATATGAACATAAAAGCAATCCTACCTACCCTGGTGCTTATCGCTACATTTTCAGTAGCCAACGCACAATTTGGCAAAATCCCTACTGAAGCCACCAATGCCTTCCAAAAGAAATATCCCGAAGCCTCAAACGTGTCCTGGAAAAGCAGGCTTGCCTCATACAAGGCTGAGTTCGATATGGACAAACAACATTATACCGCCGAATTTAACAGTAAGGGACAATGGGAGAAAACAGAAGCAAAACTTACTTATGACAAGCTTCCCACGGAAATTTCCGATGGTCTGCATAAGAGTCTTTACTCCAATTGGGAATTTACCGAAATCATGAAAGTCGACGAGAAAGAAAAAGATACGGTGTACCGCATCCGGGTTAAAAAAACCGACCTCGACAAAAAGTACCTGTTCTTTAGCACTAAGGGGCAACTCATCAAAGAGTCCAGAACCATATAATTTTTTATCCCTCCCCGCTATTGTACGCCAATCTAATTTTTAGTTTTCTTTAAACGATTTTGACCGTATTCAAATCTTCCACGAGCAGGGCGAGTCTTACTTTTGCACCTTTATCCAGGTAAAAAGCAAATCCGGAAACGGCTTTACACTTCGGTTCCTTATTTATGCCTGGTGTTTCTTAAACATTCCCGAATGATCAAATTGTTCCCTCTTTTTGTGGCCTCTCTATTGTTGCAGCTATCAGTAGCCGCGCAGTCTGACCGCTGGCAACAACACATCAGGTACGATATCGACGTTAAACTAAATGTAAGCACCAATAAGCTTAACGGTACAGAAGCGATTACCTATACCAACAACTCTCCCGACACCCTGACCCGGGTGTTTTTTCATGCTTACTGGAATGCCTTTCAACCAAATAGCAGCATGGACGTAAGAAGTCAGCAGCTGGGCAACATCGTTATTGGTAAAGACAAGCGCGGAAACGATATCCGCGACTGGGATCGTCGTGTGCAGGACAGGATTTCAAAACTTACCGATACGGGTATTGGATACCAGAAGATTACATCCATCAAAATGAATGGAAGGGCGCAAACGGTAAAAGTGCACGAAACAATCCTCGAGATCCAACTGGATAAACCCATACCCCCCCGTTCGAAAACGCTTTTCTCTCTTGACTTCGAAGCACAGGTGCCGGTGCAAATCCGGCGAAGTGGTCGTGATAATGTGGAAGGTATTCGTTATAGCATGAGCCAGTGGTACCCCAAAATGGTAGAGTACGATTACCAGGGCTGGAACGCAAACCCCTACATTGCCCGCGAGTTTTATGGTGTTTGGGGCGACTACGACGTAAAGATTTCGCTTGACAAAAACTATATGATAGCCGGTTCCGGAACATTACAAAACGCGAACGAAATCGGCTTTGGTTACGAAACCGCGGGAACCAAAGTTCCTGCTGCAAAAGGCAACCAGCTCACCTGGCATTTTGTTGCACCAAATGTTCACGACTTTGTTTGGGCAGCAGATCCCAACTACAAAAAAATAACCCGCCAGGCCGCAAGCGGACCACTGATCCATGTGGTGTATAAAGCGGTTGACAGCCTTGAAGACAAGTGGCAAAAAGTTGCAGATACGGTTATGATGGCTTACCCCCTGATTGCAAAAACATTTGGAGCATACCCATACAAAAACTATTCATTCATCCAGGGTGGTGATGGCGGAATGGAGTATCCAATGGCAACTCTCATCAAAAATGCAAGTGTTGGAACGGCTATTCACGAGTGGATGCATTCCTGGTTCCAGGGGATGTTGGGTACTAATGAAAGCTTGTATCCATGGATGGATGAAGGCTTTACAAGTTATGCGGAGAGCCGGATCATGCATGAGCTTCGCAAGCAAACAGGATTTGCTTACGAGAGCGAATATAAAGGTTACATCAACCTGGCAAAAAGCGGATGGGAAGAGCCTGCAACCACCTACTCCGATCATTACACTACCAACTACGCGTATTCAAATGCGGCTTACTCGAAAGGTGGCGTTTTTATGGCGCAGTTGGGCTACATCATTGGCGAAAAAGCACTCGATAGGGTATTACTCGATTATTACAACCAGTGGCGGTTTAAACATCCTAATCCAAACGACTTTATTCGTGTTGCTGAAAAAGCAAGTGATATGGAGCTTGACTGGTATAAAGAATATTGGATCAATACCACAAAAACCATTGATTACAAAATTGACAGTTTGTGGGAAGATGGCGGAAAAACTAAAATTCGCGTGCGGCGGGTTGGCGAAATACCTATGCCGATCGACATCAGGTTAACATTCAAAGACAGTTCAAGAGAAGAGCACTACATTCCGCTCAACCTCATGTATAATTCGAAGCCCGTTGAGCAAACCGCTTCAAAGCGCCAGGACCATGAGGCGTGGCGTTGGACCCATCCAACTTATGTATTTGAAACCAGTCGCAGGTTGCTCGACCTGCAACAAGTGGAAATCGATCCTTCGCAGCGCCTGGCAGATCTTGACCGGCGAAATAATGTATTACGATTGAAATGGTAAAGAGGCCCGAAAGGGCCTTTTTTATTTGAGGAAGTTATGTCCAATCTGGTGCATGAAGGCCTAACTACAAAAGCATAGGATCTGCTGCACCAACAACAATTGTTCGTTCCCTCATGCCGGTGCAACGCAGTATAACAGAGCGTCACTGGTTGCGTTGCTGATCCGTGCTTTTTTTGCCTTTCTTGGAGACTAAGTCAGGTCATTCCGGTCGTCGCTCCTGGCAAATATTTCTCCTTCGTCCATGTCTTCCTGTGGGCCCGCAACATCCGTTAGTTCAATATCTGCCTCAATATCCGCTTCAGCCTGGTCGTGCGCGGCTTTGTTTATAGCTGCCTGCTTCTCATCTGCTTTTGCGGTTGTGTCGGCGTTTACCGGTTGTTTCTGATCTTTATCTACGCTTGCCATATCATATACGTTTAGGGTACAGAAAGAATAAATTCCGTGCCACCGAACCACGTCTCCGTGTGATAAGGATCCGTCTGGCAAACATTTTTTATGAGGTGAGCCTGGACAACTGTGGCGACATCGTTGCCCGCCCGGCTACGCCAGTCGGACGGGCGACGCTCCGTTTTACGGCAAACCATTAATGAGCAAAACAAAATTGATAAAGAAGCCTTACTCTTTTGAAAAACTTGTTTACAAATACCAAAGTCGGTAGTAATATGAATAGCAGTAAGCAAAGCTCCCCAGGGGCATAGCGTTGACCGGAGCGTCGCAACCAAAGATCAACCAAAGCTTCCCTGCCGGCTCCAAAAAAAAGCTTAACCGTTAAGCGAAACAAACTTGTTTTCAAATTTTGTCTATTTTGTTTCCACCTTAACTAATGGGATAACAAATGGTACATTTTACCACTGTAATCAAACGATTTGACAAACAAGGCGATAAAACCGGTTGGACCTATATTAACGTAACTGAAGATCATGCTGGCAAACTTTTACCAGGCAACAAAAAAGGTTTCCGCATAAAAGGCCGGTTGGATAATTATGCCTTTGAAGGCCTGAGCCTTATTCCAATGGGCGGCGGTAATTTTATCCTGCCACTAAATGCTACGATCAGAAAAGCGATCGGCAAAACAAAGGGTGCCATGCTAAACGTAATGATTGAACTTGACACAAAACAAATTGCTCCACCAACCGAACTGATCGAATGCCTTGAAGACGAACCCGCCGCGCTCGACCGGTTCAACGGTCTTGCACCATCACACCGCCGGTATTTTATCAACTGGATCAACGAAGCAAAAACGGATGTTACCAGGGCAAAAAGGATTGCGGCTTCGGTAAATGCCATGCTTAAAGGCTGGGACTATGGCACCATGATCCGTAGTTTGCGCGACGACAAAACCGATCTGATGGAGTTATAAAAAGTTTTGACCGGTAGTTTACGGGAGCGTTCCCCGAGCGCAAGCTTAGAACAGGCATTTGCTCCCTAACGGGTAAGCCGGTAAATGAAAAGTGCCGCACGCTGAACCAACAATGGAAACTCTTTCAGGTTAATGGTTTCACCGGGGGCATGTGCGCCTTTGCCGCTTGCGCCTAAACCATCAAGACACTCAACATACCTCGCGATGTACGAGATATCTCCGGCGCCCCTGCTTCCGGGATCACCAGCCACCGTCTCACCTATCCCCATAGCGCTGGTTACCCCATTTAATATTGCTACGAGCTTTGCGTTACCCGCCGTCGGTTCCATTGCAGGAATGCCATCAGTAAAAGTAATTTGTGCCCGGGTAGATGCCAGGTTGTTTTTTGCCACGATTGCCTGCATATTTAACCGTGCCCTTTCTTTTTGTTGTTCCGATAAGAACCGGAGGTCGCCCTGTACAATTGCGCGTGGAGATATGATGTTTGTTTTGCCCTGCACGTCAGCCCGGATGGTTGCACTATCGAACAGCACATCAGATCCGCCTGCGAAGATGCCGGGATTGAAGGTGAGGTACTTTTCATGACCAAGCTGTTCGCGAAAAGTATTTATGATTCGCGCAGCCTCGTAAATGGCGCCATCATTATTGCTGAATACACCCGCCGAATGTGCCTGCACACCCTGCACATTCAACAACCAGCCGCTGGCACCGCGGCGGCCTGTTGCTACGGTATGCAGTCCCTGTGCACCCTCAAATGCCAGTGCAATGTCGGCCTGCTTTGCCCGGGCAATGAAATCGGCCCTGCTTACTTCTGCAGGCACCCCTGCCTTTTCCTCGTCCCCGGTAAAATACGCTGTAATCGACGCGTCTTTGATCAGTCCAACCTGGTGAAGGGCCCTCAAAGCTGCAAATATGATAACATCCCCGCCTTTCATGTCGTTTACACCCTGGCCGGTTGCAGTTGAGTCGTTCAACTTTTTAAAGGGGTTCTCCGGCATGTCGGGTTCAAAAACGGTGTCGAGGTGACCGACAAGGAAAAGCTTTTTTCCTTTTGTACCCTTTCGCGATACTACCAGGTGACCAGCGCGTTTAAGCGAGTCCGGTAACGACACCCATTCATGTTTGAAGCCAATACTTTCAAATTGCTTTCCCAGTATAAGACCAACCTTTTTTACCCCTTCCGTATTCAAGGTTCCGCTGTTAACGTTCACCAGTTGCTCAAGCAATTGCATCGTTTCAGGCATTTGCCGGTTAACCAGGTCGATAACCTTTTTTTCATCTGCAGTTAGTTTTTGTCCAACGGTTTCAAATGCAGCGAACAACAGTAAAACGAATACAACTCTTTTCATAAGTTCAGTTTTAAAAAGGGATCACTTTCTCACGTGCAGCAGGTACTTTTCGTTGAAGTACTCCTCGGGGAAAACCTCCTGTATAGGCACCATCGCGGGTCTAAGTCCGCTGGCAGATATCTCGGCAGCAAGATCTCCACCCTTTAGGCAGATGAGCCCGTTGGCGAGGTCGTGTGCATGACCTTTTTTTATCAGTGGTGCGCTCCAGTACCACAGGTCCTTTAGCGGCGCCACGGCGCGGGAAACCGCAAAGTCAAACAGCCGGTTTTTGATGTCTTCTGCCCTGGTATGTTGTGTACTCACATTAGTGAGACCAATACCCAGCGCAACTTCTTCTACCACCTTCAGTTTTTTTGCAATACTGTCTACAAGATGAAATCGGGTTTCGGGAAAAAAGATGGCCAGCGGGATGCCTGGGAAACCACCACCTGTGCCGATATCAATCACCTGGGTTCCAGGCTTAAAGTCAACTACAGTTGCGATTGCCAGCGAATGAAGGATGTGTTTCAGGTATAGGCTCTCGATGTCTTTCCTTGAAATTACATTGATCTTGCTGTTCCAATCATTGTATAGTGCCTCCAGTTTTGAAAATTGCTCCTGCTGGATTTCGGTAAAGTCGGCGAAGTACTTAAGTATTAGTTCCATGTTTTCTTTGCGCGCCTGAAAAGCGATGGTAAAAATAAGGCATAGTAAAAACACATACCGATTTCAAGTAACAGGAAGAGGGGCCACAGGTCTGCTTCGTTGAGTTTCCGCATGGTTCTATAATAAACATAAGCCTGCAACACCAGCCGGCTGGCAAATACTGCCGTTGCAAGCTGCCAATCAAAGAAAAGAAACGCGAGAAGGAAAAGCGGGTACGTTAACACCTGTGTTGCGGAATAAAGCCCAAGCAGGATCTTGTGCTGCAACTGGTAATATTTGGCGGTTGAGTAATGCCTGGTTTTTTGGGTATACCATTCTTTCCAGGAGGATTTTGGCTCACTTAACGTATGTGCAGCCGGATCGATCATGATTGTTGTATTGCGTTTGGTTGCCACCTTATTGATGAAGAGGTCATCGTCTCCGCCCGGAACCTGGCTAATAGATGCAAACCCATCATTATCGAAGTACAATTCACGCCGGTAACTCAGGTTTCGGCCAACCCCCATGTAGGTGAGCCCGGCAAGTGCATAGCTGAGGTACTGCAATGCGGAATGGAACGTTTCGAACCGGATAACCTTGTTTAACAAGCCATCCTTTTTCCGGTATGCCCCATAACCCAGCACAACCCCGATCCCGCTGGTATACACACTTTGCATCAGGTGCATCCAACGATCACTTGCAGGTGCGCAGTCTGCATCTGTCAACAACAACGTCTCGTAGCGGGCCGCGGCTATGCCCTTGCTTAATGGAAACTTTTTTCCGGGAAGCGTTTTGGCCTCGTGCTTAAGTTCAAGCGTAGCCAGACGGGGATATTGTTGTTTAAAGGCTGCTAAAACTACCGCAGTGTTATCAGTAGATTGATCATCAACAAGCAAATATTCGTGTTCGCTGGTGTACCGCTGTTGCAATACTTCGGGAAGATGTGAACGAATATTCCCCGACTCATTCCGTGCACAAACAATTACCGATAGGGGCACTTCTCCATCCTTTTGTAGGTGCTCATAATGGGCGAGCCGAAGAAAGAAAAAGCAATAGTAGAAAAGTTGAATAAGTACAACCAGGCACAATGCGGAGAACACCAGCTCAGGCCAATACTTAACAAAACTCATCATCCGGCAAAAATAAGCGGAACTTAAGTTAAAGCGGGAGGCTCAGGATTTCAACCCGCTACTGAATTGGTCGCGGGCCTTACCTTTACCCCCTTTCAAAATGCAGGAAGAGAATTTGCGCCACGGTGTAACAGGATTGCTAAAGAGCGCCGTAACAAAACGGTATTCCCGGCCTGCAATAAACACGAATTTTTACTAGCTAAATATGCCTTCATTAGAATTTGAGCTCCAGAAAACATCCATCGGTTCTGCTGCAAGAGCAGGAAAGATCAGTACTGACCATGGAGAAATCCTTACCCCGATCTTTATGCCTGTTGGCACCGCCGGAAGTGTAAAAGCTGTTAATCAACAGCAATTGTCTAAGGATGTTCAGGCGCAAATCATACTCGGCAATACCTATCACCTCTACCTTCGCCCGGGCACCGAAATTTTGGAGGCAGCAGGAGGGCTCCATGGCTTTAATGGCTGGCACAAGCCGATTTTAACCGACAGTGGTGGCTACCAGGTGTTCTCGCTTGCGGCCAGTCGCAAAATCAAACCTGAAGGGGTTACTTTTCAGTCGCATATCGACGGCAGCAAACACCTTTTTACGCCTGAAAGGGTAATAGATATCCAACGCTCGATTGGTGCCGACATCATCATGGCTTTCGATGAGTGCCCACCTTACCCCAGCGAGTACAAGTATGCGAGTGACAGCATGAAGCTTACCCATCAATGGCTCGACAGGTGCATCGAACGTTTCGAATCAACTCCCGCCAGGTATGGATACGATCAGAACCTGTTCCCGATTGTACAAGGCGGAACTTATGAAGACCTGAGATTGGCATCGTGCGAGTACATCAGCTCTAAAAATGCACCAGGCAATGCAATTGGCGGTCTTAGCGTAGGCGAACCTCCGGAACTGATGTATGACTTTACTGCCCTCTGTTGCAGCAACCTGCCTGTGCATAAGCCCCGCTACCTGATGGGGGTGGGAACACCATGGAATATTTTAGAATGTATTGGTATGGGGGTCGACATGTTTGACTGTGTTATGCCTACCCGGAATGGACGCAATGGCATGTTGTTTACCACGAAAGGCATCATCAACATAAAAAATAAAAAATGGGAAAAGGACTTTTCGCCTATCGACAATGGCTTACCCGGCGAGCTGAGTAATTATTACTCGCTTGCCTACCTCCGGCACCTGTTTGTTTCAAATGAATTGCTTGGGCTGCAATTGGCCAGCATACAAAATCTTAGTTTTTACCTGTGGCTGGTTACCGAAGCGCGAAACCAGATACTAAACGACAATTTTGTTACCTGGAAAAATGAGATGATCCCAATACTTCAACAAAGACGGTAAGGGAGCTGAATCCAGCTTTCCAATTGTAGCACAAGGCACAGGTGCAATCTTCACAATCTCTTAAAAAACGACTTCCTATTTTTATAAGGATGATATTTGCTGCATTAAGGCTCCGTTTTTAGCCATATCCCCCGATTAACTACACCAGCAATCCCAATATTCTTCCGAAAGGCTTCCGGTATAATTATACTACAATATTCCTATAAAAAGAGGGGGCGTTTGCCCCCTCTTTTTATATTCTTCATTCAATGTCGTTTACATAAGGTGAGTGGCAGAAATTGATGAATAAAGGGATGCGGTACAAGGGAGTGACACCCCCGTCCGAACCGGTTCATCCGGGCGGGCGTCCGAATGGAGTTCATCCGGGCGGGCAACAATGGCAAATAGAATTCCCACAGCTGGTCACCAACGATTTCTCTTAAGTAAACGACATTGATTCGTTATTTGTCGGCAGTTCTCAAAACCCCCATAAGCATACAGAACCAACCAGCGATAAAAGCAAGCCCTCCAAACGGCGTGATGATCCCGATCCAGCTTAAACCCGGACGTACAGCTGCAAGTATAAACGTGAGTGTGTACAACGAGCCGCTGAACAACAGGATGCCCACCAGGAAAAGGTTGCCTGCCCAGGTGATCCATTTATTGGTAAACTCTTTATACATGATCGCAAGTACACATAAGGCCAGGACATGGTAAAAATGGTATCTCACCCCCGTTTCAAAGGTGTTTACCGCTACGTCGGGAACTTTTCCCCGCAACGCATGCGCGCCAAAAGCACCCAATGCAACTGCAAGCGCTCCCAACAATGCCGCGGCGCGTAAAAACGACTTATGCATGTTCTTTCAGAATTTTAGTAAAACTTTGCTCCGTGATCTCTTCTTTTCCAAGCTGGTAAGCTGCCTTTGCGTAAAACACCTCCCGCTGTGTCAACATTTTTTCCAGGAACGGAACCAATTCATCGTCGTGCAACGAGCTGATAAGCGGGCGATGTTCCTTTGTAGTTTTCAACCTTTCAGCAAGCACACTAACCGGTTCATTTATCCAGATGGTAATACCCGTTTTGTTCATCCAGGTCATATTATCATGAAAACACGGGGTACCGCCACCGCAGGCCAGTATAAACTCTTTCTTTTCTTTAAAAAGCCGTAACATCCTGGCTTCTTCTGTTCTAAAGTACTCCTCCCCCTCCTCAGTAAATATCTCTTCAATGGTTCGTTCTTCCATGATCTCTACAAGATTGTCGAGGTCATATGCAGCCACTTTCAATTTCCGCTTTAGCTTTTCGGCCCAGTATGTTTTGCCCGAACCCATTAACCCGATCAAAAAAATCTTCTTCATGCAGTATAACTGATGTTGGTTTTAGTATGGCTGCGTTGCGGCCGGTTTATTTAAAAGCATTCAGGCCGGTAACATCCATTCCGGTGATAAGAAGATGCACATCATGTGTTCCTTCGTAAGTAATTACACTTTCAAGGTTCATCATGTGTCGCATAATGGAATACTCCCCGGTGATACCCATACCGCCAAGCATTTGCCGGGCGGCCCTTGCTATGTTAGCCGCAATTTCGCAACTGTTTCTTTTTGCCATGGAAATCTGCGCTGCAGTTGCACGATGTTCATTCATCAAGGTGCCAAGGCGCCAAACCATAAGTTGTGCCTTGGTTATCTCAGTGATCATCTCAGCCAGTTTCTTTTGTTGCAACTGGAATCCTCCGATCGGTCGATCGAATTGTACCCGCTCTTTGCTATAGCGCAAAGCAGTATCGTAGCAATCCATGGCGGCACCAAGTGCACCCCAGGCTATTCCGTATCGCGCCTTACTCAGGCAGCCAAGCGGTCCTTTTAACCCCTTTACACCGGGAAAAATGTTTTCTTTAGGCACTTTTACATTATCAAATACAAGTTCACCGGTTGAACTTGCCCGTAAACTCCATTTTCCATGGGTCGCAGGAGTAGAAAATCCTTCCATCCCACGTTCTACAATCAGCCCCTTTATGTCGCCCGCTTCATCTTTTGCCCAAACGACTGCTACGGTCGCAAATGGCGCATTGCTGATCCACATCTTTGCACCGTTTAGGATTACATGATCGCCTGCATCCTTTATGTTGGTTACCATCCCCGCGGGATTGCTTCCATGGTCTGGTTCGGTTAAACCGAAACAGCCCAGCCACTCGCCGCTGCCAAGTTTGGGCAGATATTTTTGTTTTTGCTCCTCTGAACCATAGGCATGAATAGGAAACATTACGAGCGACCCCTGTACCGAAGCCGTGGATCGTACTCCGCTGTCACCCCGTTCCAGTTCCTGCATCATCAGGCCATAACTGATATAATCCAGCCCGCCACCGCCATATTCTACAGGTATGGTTGGTCCAAAACACCCCAGGTCGCCCAGTTGCTTCACAATCTGTTCAGGAAACTCACCACGTTGGGCGTAGTCTTCGATGATCGGGCTGATCTCACGTTTCACATAACTCCTTACCGCCTCCCGAACATGTTTCTGTTCGTCGGTAAGCAAATCATCAACCTGGTAGTAGTCGGGCGATTGAAATAGGTCTGTTCTGGCAGCCATGATTAGTTATTGTATTAAATGATGACAACAATCGTTTGAAATCCAAAGCCCCGCATCTTGTAACTGCGCTGTAGCTATATGGCTTGTATGGTAAATCAACCAATCGCTACATAATGTTTCTTGTCCCTTAAACGCCCGGGTGTCGTAAACCCGGCGATAAGAAAGAAATCGGGCAGCAACAAAAATACAGGATGCAATTTACCACCGGGCGGTTGTATCCCTTTTCTTTATCGTCAACTCCATCGATCTACGCCCGGATGTTTAAAGAACACAAAAGCTTAACATTCGCGCCCCTCCATTGCCCCGGGGTGTGCCCCGCTGCACATTATGCCAATCAGCAGCGAATGGCTATATTTACCGGTTGCAATCAAATAATATGACCAGGGAAGAGGAATTTATGCTGGAGGCAGTAAACCTGTCTCGAAAAGGTGTTCAAAATAATGCGGGCGGACCTTTTGGCTGTGTTATCGTAAAGGATGGCGAAGTTGTGGGCCGGGGTTATAATAAAGTAACCTCAACAAACGACCCTACCGCGCATGCGGAGGTGGTTGCCATTCGTGATGCCTGTCAAAAACTTGGAACCTTTCAATTGGATGGTTGCGAGGTTTACACGTCCTGCGAACCCTGCCCCATGTGCCTTGGCGCCATTTACTGGGCGCGGCCAAAAGTGATCTATTATGCCAACAACCGGCAGGATGCTGCAGCAATCGGGTTCGACGACTCCATGATCTACGAAGAAATGAGCTGCAATATGGAAAATAGAAAAATCCCGGTTATTTCTCTTGGCAGGGAACGGGCAATAAAGGTGTTTGAAGAATGGGAAAGTAAACACGACAAAACAGGCTACTGACCTTTTGCATTTTTAACCATGATAATCTCGGCTGCAATACTGATCGCAATTTCATCGGGTGTTTCACTTTTAATCGGAAGTCCCACCGGGGCATGAAGGCGACTGAGCCATGTCTGATCAACACCCTCCTGCTCCAGCTGCCTTAATAATTGAATGATCTTGTTTTTGCTGCCTAAAACACCGATGTACCTAAACGCTGATCCTGCTATTGAACGAAGGGCGAGATAGTCCGTTCGGTAACCTTGTGTCATAATCACTACGTACTTATTTTCACCTTCCGGAATATGGCTGCCTAACGCTGAATAGTCGGCCAGGATTGTTTTGCTATCCGCTGATGTATTCAAAGCAAAGGTGCCGAGGTCAGGCCGGTCGTCGAAGAGGTGAATGGTAAATCCCAGCGAATGCATAACAGCCGAAAGCGCAAGTGAGCAGTGACCACCTCCAACCAGGTAAAGTTGTTCCTGAAGAATTAGGTGTTCGGTATAGCGCCAAGCCTGCGGGGAGGAGGCCTCGAATGCACCATCCTCACCGGTAATTTCCGGCGCGTACCTTATCCCGCTGGAACTGATGGTCATTGTTCCACCCTGATTCTTATCTAAGGCCCCAATTATTTGCTGCAGGGGCTCACGATCACTTGCTGCAGGAACATAAATACAAATTGCCTGCGCACCGGAGCAAATCATCCCACTTTGATCTGTTGCTGCAACTTTATCGTGGTATTGCCTGAACCAGGTTGCACCGGAATACGCATTGTTCAGGTGTGCTTTTGCCAGTTCCGCAAATTTATGCTCCATAATACCCCCACCAATCGAACCGGTGATTACACCATTCGCACTTACCGCCATCATAAATCCGCGTCGCCCCGGGCTGCTACCAGAGCTTTCGGTAACATACAACAGCGCAACCGGGAGGTTAATGGTTACATCGTGAAGAATGCTTTTCCAAACTAAAATTTTCCTTTGCATCACCCGTGCGATTGCGTGTTGACCACTGCATTTTGCTTACCGGCATGTTCCGCATCCTTGTGCAGCGATGTTAGTGAAACTGCTTCTTCAGGGTATAAACTCATAAGCACCTTCTCTGGCGTCATTGGCGCGGAAAAGGCAGGGTCGGCATCCGGCCGAAATGCCCGGATCGCATCCCTAAGGGCAAAATAAGTACCGAGTCCATACATCAGCGGTGGTTCACCTACAGCTTTCGATCGCAGGATCGCTGGATTAGCCCGGTCTGTTTTCAGGAAATGGATATCAATCGTTTTTGGTGCAGCATAAATGTCGGGCACTTTATAGGTCGACAATGCATTAGACTTTAGTTTGCCGTCTTTATCGTAGATGATTTCCTCCATCGTCATCCAGCCAATACCTTGTACAAGTCCGCCTTCAATTTGTCCCTGGTCAATCATCGGGTTCATAGATGTGCCAAAGTCGTGCACGATCTTCACCGCATCCACTTCATAAATCCCGCGGAGACAATCAACCGTAACAATGGTCACTGCTGTGCCAAATACATGGTACGAAAACGGGTGACCTTTTTCGGTTGCCGGGTCAAACCTCACCTCAGGTGTCGCATAGTGCGCATGTTCCGACAAACTTATCCTGCGCACATAAGCTGCAAATACCAATTGTTCCCAGCTGATTTCCGTAGGCTTGTTCGAACTCCATACCTTATTTTCCCTGAGCTCAATACTTACTTCATCAACCCCCAGCATTTCTGCGGCAAGTTTCACCAGTCGCTGCCGTATAGCCGAACAGGCAATTTGTACAGCCTTGCCGTTCAAGTCAGCTGTTGCACTTGCTGCGGAAGGCGAAGTGTTTGCAACACGGAAGGTGTTGGTGGTATGCACTTTTACCTTTGCCGAATCAATCGCAAACATCAAAGCGGCAACCTGTAACATTTTGGTGTTAACACCCTGTCCCATTTCAACTGCCCCGGTGCTTACGCCTACACTTCCGTCGGTATACACATGTACCAGCGCACGCGATTGGTTCATCATGGTTTTGGTAAATGATATGCCGAAGCATACCGGCATAAACGCCATCCCTTTTTTTCGGTATTGGTGTTGCTGGTTAAACCGGGCAACTTCCTGCTCCAGGTTTATTGTTCCATATTGATCCATTGCTTTATCCCAACAGTTCCGCGCTTCGCTTTGCACCCGCTGACCATATGGGAATTCATCTCCTGTTTGTAACAGGTTTTTGTGTTGTATCACACTTGCCCGAATGCCCAATTCCTCTGCAGCCTTGCATATGGCCGCTTCAATAACAAACATTCCCTGCGGACCTCCAAATCCACGAAACGCAGTATTGGGGGGCAGGTTCGTTCTGCAACTATAGGCCGTAGCCAGTACATTAGGAACGTAATAACTATTGGTGCAATGAAATAGGGTTCGCTCCAAAACCGCGGGAGACAGGTCCGCGCATGCGCCGGCATTCTGGTGAAACACTACTTCGTAAGCAATTATTTGCAGATCGGCGCTTAGCCCGATTTTATAATCAGAAGAATACGGGTTCCGTTTGCCCGTCATGCGCATGTCTTCCAGGCGATCAAGCGAATACTTGACCGGCCGCTTCAGGTGAAAACTGGCCAGGCCACAAAAGATCGCCCATGCTGTAGCCTGGTCCTCCTTTCCGCCAAAGCCGCCGCCAAGCCTGGTTACATCAACTTCGAGCCGGTGCATGGGTATACCAAGTACATGGGCGAGATGGCGCTGCACAGCGGTTGGTCCCTGGGTTGAAGAATAAATTTTCAGGCAGTTGTTTTCTGTTGGTATTGCATAAGCCCCCTGGGTCTCAATATAAAGGTGTTCCTGCCCATTCGTTTCCGCTACCCCTTCAAATATATGGGCACACGATTGCCAGGCGGCAGCTGTATCGCCCAACCGGAAAGTTCGCGGGGGCACAATCAACTCGCCGCTTGCTCTCGCTATCCTCGGGTCAGTAATCACCGGTAGTGGATCAATGTCTATTCGAATACGCTTTATTGCTGCATGAGCAATTGCCGGGCTCTCCGCTACAACAAGCGCTACGGGCATGCTGTGGTAGTAAACATAATCTTCCGCCAGTAGTGGCTCGTCGGGTACGATCCCACCGATCTGGTTTGTTCCGGGTATGTCTTTACAAGTAAATATTGCAACCACTCCCGGCTGCGCTTTAGCTTCAGTCAAATCAAGCCCGGTTATACGACCATGGGCTACGGGAGAACCAAACACTGCTGCATACAGGGTACCCGCAAGCACCGGTATATCGTCGAGGTAAACAGACTCGCCACGGGTATGCGAAAAGGAGTCAATATTCTGCATAACTTTTTTTTTGGTACCAGCATTATGAATGCTATTTGGCAGCCGTTGCGTCGCAATCCGTTCATCTGTATAACCACCTGCAACAGGATCCCTGCAGGCTATCAGGCGAGCAACCCATCAGGCTAACCAATCAATACCTTTAGCCTGATTGTTCTTTGTATAAAGCAAATTTTTCCGTCCTACCCTAATGTAGACGACTTATGGTGCCCTTCTACCAGTAATGGCGCCGCCATACAATATTTATGTTGCGGCTGCCGGTGCCCAAACGCCAGCTCACGAGGCTGTTTGCGGCAAACCCATAAAATGCGCGTTTATCAGTTGGGCCAGGAGCAATCTTTTATAGGGAGCGGATCCCCGTGTATCGCTAATCGGCGAAATTTCCGATTGCGCAACTTCGATGCACATCCGTAACGCTTCGCTTGTTGGCTTTTTACCCACGAGGTATGCAGAGGCCTTTTCGAGGTACAATGGGAATGGCCCCACCCCGCCGGCACTTATCGCCGCGGCCTGTATCTTTTCATCCCTCAACTCTACCAACATAGCTGTATTTACACTTGCAATATCCAGGTGGGTTCTTTTACTCACTTTCTCAAAATTGAAATAATGATCCGGTGAAGGCAGGTTGAATTCGACGCTTTGTATATATTCGTCTGCTTCTTTCTCGATAAGTTTATAGCCACGATAGAACTTCTTAAGCGCAACCACACGGTTTGTCGTCCCGTTTGTCAGGCGCAGTTCCGCATCTAGAGCAAGAAAAAAGATCGTAAGATCACCGATTGGCGAAGCGTTCACAAAGTTTCCCGCAATCGTAGCCATGTTCCTGATCGGTGTACTGGATACCAATTTTATAAACCGGAAGATTTCCGGGAAACTGGAGTGAAAGATTGGTGAATTGATGAGGTCGGAAACGGAGGCCGTTCCACTAACGATGCATTTAGCTCCCTCTTGCCGGATTGCTGCTGGCTGATCCTTTGCAAGAAACCGCACATTGGCCCGCTGCATTACTTCGGGCATTTGTACATAAAGATCGGTGCCACCACCCAGAAATTTTGGAGTTGCGAAATGGCCTTCTTGTTCAGGCGAGGGCAATTGCTTAAGCCGGTCCGCAATGCCGCCGAAGTACCCGGGTAAAAATCCCTTCTCAATTGCAAAGCCCACCGGAACAGCGGAGTTTCTTTTTTCAAGCACCCCGCAAATCTTTGCCGTCGCTCTTTCGATTGACTTGTACCCGGTACACCGGCATATATTCCCGTTTATGTGTTCAATCCCCCGGTTTATTGAAGGGGGTTTGGGATCAAGCACAAATCCGGCTAACGAAACCACGAAACCTGGGGTACAGAACCCGCATTGGGTTCCTCCTTCGCTTGCCATAGCTTCCTGTATGCCATTCAAGCCTGTCATATTGATCCCTTCAACAGTTACAATATGCTTTCTGTCCGCGTTTCCTAACGGCATAAGGCAGGAGGTTGCCGAAGAATAGGTCAGGTCATTATCCTTTAAGGTACCGACAAGTACCGTACAGGCCCCACAATCTCCTTCCCTGCAGCCCACTTTAGTGCCCACCAGGTTTTGATGGTAACGGATAAAATCAAGCAACAACGAACGGGGCTCGAACGAGGTGGCAATAGGCTTGTCATTTAAAAGAAAATGTATCAAAACAGGTGTTTTAATAAATATACTTATTTCGCTGGGGTTAATTAAGCGCTCTTCCGGAAAGCGGGGAGAACCGGTGATCGGCCATCCCGGTTAAGCAGGTTTTTTCAGGTCTGGAAGTAGCTGTTTGAACGACCCACGACCTAATATAAGATTACGCTACCGCCAAATACCGCCAAACCACGGTCACAATTCGAAATTCGCCTACCCACTAATCCGCCGGTAAGGGTTGTTTCAGTCAGTTGTTATCAGTTGGTAATGAAAAGCTCCCCGTTTACACCAGGGTACAGTTACTGTTCCATAGACTTATCACGGGAGATTGTTTGTGGCCACAGAGTACTGGGAACAGGTTGGTTTTGCCTGACTAAACATATGAAAAAAAATTAGCGACCTGGCCCGGGTCGTTACTATAACCTGCTCATTAGCAGCCCTAAGCCTTGGAACAACCGGGATTGAACCAGCGTTTTGCCTGGGTAAAAAACTATACATTCAGAAAACTGGATTTACAAACATCGGCTATCACGATGCTTCGGTGGCACAATTACAAAAAAAAGCTTCTAACCGTATTGATTAAGCTGCCAGTAAAGGGCTGCCCGGGTCTTTTCTTTAAGTTGTTAAGATCAAGTGAATGCGGCCCTTAAATTGTTAATTAAAGCATACTCCATAAAAAATATTAATTTTTATAATGTCAACTGTTATGAACAATTGTTACTCTCAACAGGGTTTTAAGCAAGCCGCTGCAAACCCATTTTTCCGTTTGATTATTGACTGCCTGGACCGGTCAAAGAATAGCTGATCGTACCAGACTGGGATAAGTGTGAATAAATTAATATAGGTGTCATGCTAAAAAACGTATTTTTACGCACCTAAAAAATGAATTTTTGGTATTTAAAAGAGGTAATACACTACCGCAAAAGATGTATCACAACATCCCTGGTAAAGCCTTTGAAGAATAGGAGAGCAAAGACGGCAAATAGAAGTCTCCCACGAGATGAATATACATTAATTTATTTTAATGTGCTTTAAGTTGACTTTAATTCCTATCGCAATTCGATTAAATATCTTTTAATTTATTTTGCTCCTCCCCCTAATCAAAATCCACGCTTAAGAAAGACAATTTAAGCCTCATAACCATGAGGTAAGACTTGTATATTAAACTTTCAGGAATGATTTACACCAATTATGGGCGTTCTCTTAACCGGGATAAAACTGCTCAGCCGCCCCACGAGAGTGGTAGAACAGAATATTTTTTATTTTGCCCGACCACTGTTGCAACCTTTAATACTTCAATGCCATCAATGGTACTGAGTTTTAACCATTATTCCCTTTCAAGATGAAAAACCTTTATTCACTGGCATTAGTGCTGATCATGGCGTTTTGCGTCACTTCAGTATCCTCACAAACTTCTGCACCATTTTATATTGTAGCCGGCGAGTCTAACGCGGGCTGGACCAATGTAAGTGATATGACCCCTGCAGAGCAAGCCCTTTACAAGGGAATCATTCCACAATCCGATATTTGGAACCCAGGCAGGGGTGCTTTTTCCGCCGTTCTGGAAAAATTAAACGTCGGATTTAACACCATGTGCGAGAACTATGCAAGTCTCGAGCAGTTTGGTCCGGAAGCATCTTTTTTCAAACTCCTGCAGGATCAAAAGCTAACACAACGTTACCTCTACAAACAAGGTGTGGCTAACTCATCGGTTACCATCGAATGGAAACCAACTCATCCGTATACAGGCGGAACGGGCTCACGCTTTCAACAAATGGAAGAATGGCTCGAGATCACCGTTAAACAAGCCCTTGCGAATGGTTATAAACTAGATCTTAAAGGCATCATCTGGATTGGCGGCGAAAACGATGCTAAAGCCGGACATGAGAACCAGGCTAACAACGAGCTAACCGGGTTAACCGAATTCTTTAACGGCTTCGATGTACTCTGGAAGTCACTGGGTACAAAGTATGCGCTTCCTAACAATACCTATAAAAAGGTAATCAGTCGTTTAAACGGACCAGGTGAGGCATTCCCCTATCGTCACATTGTTAGAGCAGCACAAGCCGAATATTGCGCTAATCCTGCGAATAATGCAACACTGATCAATACCGATGGGTACGGTTTATTTGACTATGCCCACTACGATGCAAGCGGTATGATCCAGTTTGGTAAGGACGTTTTTAACGCCCTGCAGTCGCGTTTATCAAATCTTACACTGAGTACCGGCACACTTTCTCCGGGTTTTACAGCTACCACTACCAGTTATTCAGTAAATGTGCCGGGAAACACCAGCAATTTCTCACTTACACCTACCGCAGCCGATGGTACAGCTACCATTCGTGTGAACGGAAATGTTGTTGCTAATGGTACTGCTTCCGATCCAATCAACCTTGCACCCGGATTGAACACCATTTCTATTGATGTTAATTCACCTGATGGTCGCACAACCAGTTACACCGTTACCGTTAACAAAACGGGTTCCGCACCACTTGTTACCACAGCCGCTCAAACTTCGGTTACTACTACATCTGCTACGCTTAACGGAACTGTTAATGCGCAAGGCTCAAATGCAACGGTAGCGTTCGAATATGGCACAAGCAATACTTTAGGTTCTTCTATCAGCGCTATCCCATCTAATCTTTCAGGAACTTCAACCTCTTCTGTTTCAGTTCCGCTGACTGGTCTCGGCGTTAATACACAATATTTCTTCCGTACTACAGCTACCAATGCCTCAGGCACTGCAACAGGCGGTACATTTTCGTTTTATACACTCGCAAATGCGCCAACCGCCCCGGTAGTTAATACGCCAACACAGACTTCACTTAATGTAGTTGTTACGGGCGCCGTAAACAACAACCCTTCGACTACCACTTACGCAATCCTGGAAACAACAACCAACAAATACGTACAGGCAAACGGAACGCTGGGCGCAACTGCCGTTTACCAGACAGCTAATCTTTGGGGTTCGGTTACCGGTTTATCACCTGCAACAACTTATAGCTTCAGTTTAAAGGCTCAGAATGGTGGAAACGTGTCAACTGAGTTTGGGCCGGCAGCATCAGGCAAAACGCTTGGCGCTACAAATGCAAACCTCTCCAACCTGATCACTTCAGCTGGAGCACTTAACCCGGTATTTGCAGCAACTACCCTGGATTACACCGTTAGTGTTGCAAACAACGTTACTTCTGTAACTGT
>NZ_SMSK01000008.1 GCF_004354985.1 Segetibacter sp. 3557_3
TAAAGCATAACAACCAGAAAGGATCAACGAGAATATAGATAGAAAAATTCACAGTAGTATAGGAACGTATACAGCCTAATAGAAAAAGCCGCCTCAAACTTTAGTTTTGAGACGGCCTCCTTTGTTTTGATAAACCAATTCTTTACCAATTATTACTACTTATATTTTAAGCGCAAAAAGTTCAATCCCGTTGCCTTTTCCTTTTAGTTCAATCAAACCCAGGCTGGTACTCTGCCATTCCTCCAGGTTGATGTTGTCGCGGAACGCTTTTGAAACGATAAATTTTTGGTTGAGTTCGCTACAAGCGCTCCTGATCCGGGCAGTGGTATTCATCGTATCCCCGCTCATAGCCAGGTCTTTCTTAATCACCCCTATTTCTCCCACGGTTACTTCACCACAGTGAATACCAACCCGAAACTCGGGAATGATACCATACCTGCGTCTAAAATCTTCTGAATGTTTCTGCAGGTTTTTTCGGGCTTCAATCAGCGCCGACATACATATCCTGGTATTCTGCTGGTCAAACATCCAGGAGGCTACGACCTCGTCGCCAACATACTGGTAAATTCTGCCGCCATATTCATTGATTGCGTTTGACACATGGTATATAAAATCGCGGATGAATTTAAAGTACATGATCGTTCCCAGTTTCTCGGCTATCGGCGTTGAGTCCTTGAGGTCAATAAACATCACGATCCTGTTTTCAACTTTCGGCTGAACATATTTTCCCAACAGAATATCCCTGAAAACACCCGGCGCATACTTCTCATTGATCTCGATAATCAGCTGAGTTATCAGGAACAGTATCAGCCAGAAGAAAAGCTTATTGACGAGCCAGAATGCCTGGAAGGCTTCGTAGTAAAAAAACCGGAGCGCGCCAATCAGGTCGAGCCGGGTAATGATTATCGCATGCGCTGTTTCGGTCAGGAAATTCATAATAAAAGCCGCAACAATCAGTATCAAACTTCGTACAACAAGGCTTAGCCCAAATGACTTGTTGCGCAGCACCTTTTTCAACTTAAACACGATCAGGTAGCCCATTCCAAAACTCAAAAACAACACTACCAACAGTCTTAAGGAGAGCGCTTCGAGGGTATTGTAATTGGCAGGATTGTTCCTCGTAACCATAATGAGCAGGTCCACAACGGGCCAGATCATCGTAATGTATAGTACAACAGCCCACCGGTACTTCTTTAAGAATGAAAACCTGGGGTATAAGAATCTAAGAAATTTCATAATCGGTTTTGGAGATAATGGTAGATCGCCGTTTGAGCATTGAAGTTTTCCTGCTCAGTGGTTACAACAGGCCGCTGTTCGAGATTTGGAGATAGTTCAACAGCTTTGTCATTATCCCGCCATTGCATTTCGAAATAGTCGATCAATTCGTGCTTGCAAGTGATGTTTTTAATCGATACGCAAACTTCTATCCGGTGATACAGGTTGCGCGTCATCCAGTCAGAAGAACCCATGATGACTTCAGCATCGTTACCGGCACCAAAGATGAATAACCTCGTGTGTTCAAGGTATCGATCCACAAGCCTTCTTACCGTAATGTTCTCGCTTATTCCCGGAACACCGGGCATAAGGCAGCAGATACTGCGAATACAAAGTTTTACATTAACACCAGCCTGGCTCGCCTTATACAAGAGGCTGATCATATGCGGCTCTTCAAGGTTGTTTACCTTAATCCGAATTTCAGCCGGTTCGCCAAGCATTGCTTTCTGTATCTCATCATCAATCAACTTTTCAAACCTTTCGTTCATATTGAACTGGGAGACCAGGAGCTTATCGAACTTTAATTTGTTGTTCGGCTGGATGGTATCTGTCTTCTGCAGAAACCTGAAAAGCTGAAGCAGTTCTTTGATGATAAAGAGATCCGTTGTCATGAGTACATGATCGGTATAGAACTGGGCGGTGATTTCGTTGAAATTACCGGTACTCAGGATGGCATAGGATAACGTATCGGCGCCTGATCGCTTCTGGATCAAGGCGATTTTGGAATGCACCTTTATGTGCGGAATACTATAAATGATCCGGATACCCGCATCTTTCATTTTTCTTCCCCACTTGATATTATTCGCTTCGTCAAACCTTGCCTTCAATTCCACAAAGGCTGTAACCCGCTTGCCATTTTTAGCAGCACTGATCAGTGCATTGACGATATGAGACTCCGCAGCAACCCGGTAAAGTGTTATAAAAATGTCCGTGACATTAATATCAACTGCCGCCTGATTAAAAAACGATAAGACCGGGTTATACGATTGATAAGGAATGTGCAGCAATACATCCTGTTGATTCAGGATATTAAAGATGTCACCACAGGCCATCAGGTTTGCTGTCGCGAGTGGCCTCCGCTTTTCGTAGTTCAGGTTTTTGTTGAATGTCGGGAACGAGGAAAGGTTACTCAGGTGATGGTAACGGCTTCCCGCAAACATCTCTTCAAACTGCACCCCGAACGTAGAGGCAAGAAACAACTGAATGTTACGAGGCATCCCGCCTTCATACAAGAATCTTGACGGAGGCCCGAAGTCGCGTTTTTTGAGTTGCTTTTCAATCTTGCCAAGAAGATCGCCACTATATTCTTCGTCAAGATGTAACTCTGAGTCGCGGTTGAATTTAACGCTGTAAACACCAGCGATCTCGAAACCCGGGAATAGACAGTCGAGGTTTTCACGAATAATATCGTCAATAAAAATTACGTACTCATTTCCATCAAGGGGTGTAAGCTCGAAAAACCGGTTAAGCTTGTCAGAAGGAATATTGATGATCGCGTGTTTAAAACTGGCGATGTCAGCCTCTTTTAAAACGACTACAAGGTATAACTGGTTATTCTCGGGACTAAATGCTTTACCAATCTCACTTTCCAGGTACAGGGGTTGAATAAATGAGAGCACTTTCGATAAAAATATCTCCCGGATCTCGTTTGTATGTTCCGGCCTGATCGGCGAATTATAGTAGAAGATGATCCCGGTTTCTTTCAACTCCGGGATGATCTCACCAGTAAGTATAGACCCAAAGTGGTTTAACTGCCTGTTTATTTCTGTCTGAATTTTATCGGGTAATTCTTCATTTAAGCCGATACTAACCTGTTGTTGTGTTTTGCGGTTGAGTTTCGAAAAAGCGAAAACCGAAGGATAGCGTACCCGGAAGAACTCATCAAGGTTGGAAGAGAATATGGCAAGAAACTTTAGCCGTTCGAACAAGGGAACCGTTTTGTTTGCAGCTTCCTGCAACACACGATAGTTAAATCCCAACCAGCTAAGGTCTCGGTTATACAACATGAGCGGTTAAGTTTATAGCGGGGTACCCGGTGCATTGTTTATGATCACCGTTTCAGGCTGGTAGAAGAACGTTGCAATCGCAAAAGCAATTACCGAGATAATGATCCCAATCATGAAAATGTTATAGGCAAGGCGTACCAACCTGTACTTTCTTCCTAAAACAACACCCAGCTGGTAAATGTCTTTGATCAGTGATCCATACAGGTAGTCGGTATCCTTCATCATTTTCAGCATCGCCGGCTCATATTGTTCAAATGAAGCGTCGTGAAAATTACCAAAAAACAGCAGGTTGGTTTTCTTGTCGATCACGTCCTGGTCTTCAAACTTACCAGAGCTGATTTTAGGCCGGGTAGCCAGGATAGAGATGACGATTGTTGTTACAGCAACAAGCAGGAATATGATGGTAGGTATGGTAAGGTATGCGTCTGTCTGAAGCTTACGCAGCAACACGCTTAATATTACTGAAATAATAATTGCATTCACCGAAATAAGGATGTTGGCTTTTTGGTCGGCCATATCGCTCAGTTTCATATGGTTTTCCGAAGTCAGCCTCAGCATGGTTTGAATGCCCTTATTAATCAGCCCGACATTTTGTTTGCTTTCGGCGCTGGCAGCTTCACTGGTCTTTTGTTTTTCGAGTTTCTTTTTTAGGCGGGCCACGTTTTTATTTTTTCCATCGTTTAACTGATTGCGACAATAAGAGGTGAAAAACCTGTGCGACTCAAGCATTTGAAGTGTCTTTACCTGTGCCTGGAACTGATCAAATTCCGGATCGACCGCAAGGTGTTCGGCCATCACCAGCTTATTCATTTCCTTGAAGTCCTTTGTACCGAAGTGAAAGCTATCAGCATCCCGCAGGATCTCCTGTAGCAGTGTTTCCGGTTTGGCCGTTGGTTTTGTTGCAAGTATTGTTTTGACTACCTCATTAATCAGTTCTTCTTCCTGGTGATACTCCGTCATAAAACGACGCATGAGCTCACTGCTTTTTTCCTCATGCCATTGGGGTTCCGTAAAAATGTATCCCGTATCGTGAAACCACGCTGCTACGTAAACGATCAGCATGTCTCTTTCACTCAACTCATAATGCGCAGCAATCTGTTTCGTTTTGTTTACTACGTTGCGGGTGTGTTGCAGGTTATGGTACAACAACTTTGGATTGTGGTTTTTTTCAAACAATCCAACAACATGATTTTCAACTTTTTTATAAATCGTATTTGAATCCATTAACAAAATTTAGAACGTGATATTGAACCGTGTTCCGATTGAAAAATTAAATAACACACTCTCTTCTGAAATACCCAACGTTGCTGAAACTAAAATCAGGTTGTAAGGCGAATAATAGAGCCCACCCCCATAAGAATGATGCCATTTTGTTGATTGCTGGTTTTTAACCCAAACTTTACCAACATCATTAAAACCTATGATACCAACCGCCCCCGGTAATACATACGACTGCGACTCGAATAACTTAACCCTCAATTCTGTACTCTGGTAAAGCATCGAGGTGCCCGAGAAGCGGTTTTTCCGGTAACCACGCAAGAAGTTATTGGCTCCAAGGTTTAGCGCCTGGAAGTATTCATAATTATTTCCGAAGATGATGCCGCCTCCTCCCCTGATTACTGCCACCACCTTTGCCGGATCAGTAAGGCTCGAAAACAAGGTAAGATCCGATGTAAGCCGCTGAATGTTTTTGCTGTTGTTGTTCACCCCATAACTCGACAGGTAGTCAGACTTCCAGTAGATACCCCTGGTTGGCAACAGGTCGCTGTTCAGGTTGTTGATCGTTAAACCAAGCTTACCACCGACATAGGTTTTGGTTGAATAAACCCTTGCCGGGTCGAGACCAACAATCCCCGGCTCCTGCAAAATTTTACCAACGTTTTGCTTTGGGTCAATCCAGTAGTTGTAAACCGTACCACCTGCCGTCAACTGGATCAGGTTGCCCAGTCGCTTTCGGTATAACAGGTCAGCTTCAACAAAATTGTATCTGACACGATAGTAATCAATCTCCCGGGTATTTTTGGTATCATTACCCAGTCCAAAAAAGTTGTTCAACACCGGGTGTACGATAGAAGCATTTACCACCAGGTCACCTTTACCAAGCAATTGGTTGAACTCTCCGTTGTAATTTACCTGGTACGAACCACGGTTAATGGCATATAAGGTCGAAAGCCGTTGTTGGGTGGCGTAGGGCTCATTTCTAAATCCATAGGTCCTGTTTAACCAGCCAACACCAAACATCAGTTTATCTTCCGGGTTGAAACCTACATTCATTCTTGGAAAGCGATAGATATCATACTTATATCCCGTTACATCATATTCATTGTTCAGCGGATTGGCAGATATTTCACTTCTTACTTTACTCCTGTTTACAATATAATTCGACTCTACCCCTGCGCGCTCAAAATCATATATGTGATTCTTGATGTTTCCTTTAACGTTAAAGGTGTCTTTACCCCTTCCTCCAATAATTCTGACGTGAATTTTCGAGTTTACGTTGTCATCAACTTCAAAATAATCGTCGCCGTTCAGGCCGTAGAACAGGATCTCATCGGTATCCTTGTTGTTAAACTCCCTGGAATACATCACCGAGGATGTGTCGTTATTTGCTTTACGCTTATAAACCGTAACATGGACGCCAGTGTCCGTACTCAAAACTTTAAAGTACTCGTGTTTATTGCTCCCCACTACATTTACTTCCCTGGAAAGAAAGCGGTAGTACCGCATACCCTCCTCACCCACCAGGTCGTCCCGGCGGCTAATCAGCGTTTTTATGATGTCTTCACCCCGAATAGCATAGATCTCAGGGGGAAGTTTTTGAACCGCCTGGCGTATTACCTCGTCTGAAATCTTGATCTTAAAACTATCCAGCACGCTACGCCATTTTTTAGCGTCTAGATTATTCATAAACAGGCGATCGAAATCACGGGCTTCCCATGCGAGCCACGAAACCTTTGGAATGCTCTTCTTAAAGCCCTTTAAAAATGGCAATACATTTTGCGACAGCTGCTTTGCAAGTAGCCCATCAGAATCAAAAAGCGCCTGGTCACGGTCACGCGGTATCGGGTAATACAACTTACCCTTACCTGTGTCAGATGTTCCAAATCGCCATTGATCAAAGTGCCGGTCCCAATCGGCAATCAACATGTCTAACAGTCTTGCATTAAGTACCTTTTCCTGGTCAACGTGATTGTCATTGTCTTCAATCAGCTTATTGATGATCTTGGCAGTGCTTTTCGTATCGCTGCTATCGGGGGTGGGTTCGCGCTCTTCCAGCAGGCAAACCTGGTTAGCAAACAGTGGCCGGTAAAAACCAAAAGCGGGGTCATCCGGAACAAGGAAGAACTCGGGCGAAGCAACCGGAATACCCAACGGTTTGGCGAGTGGGGGAATAATCAGCGGCGCATAGGGGTTTGCTGCCGAAATCATATCCTGCACAATTTCTTCTGCAACGGTACCGCGAACATTTTCAGGTATGGCACGTTCGGGGTCTTTGTTAATGGTTCTCAAGGTCCATAGCTTGCCCCCTTTGTCAACAAGCTTCAGCGATTTGGTTTGTTTGCCCCCACCAAGGCTCTCTATGGTAAGTCCGCCTTTTTCCTTTTTTAAGTTAAACACCTTCAGGGTTACCGGTGTTGTCCATTCCTTCCGGTAGTTGTTGCCCAGTATGATCCGCTTAACACCACTGGCTTTTCCAAATTTTTTGTTTGCAGCAACCGTTACACTGTCTTTAAAAGCAGTAATCACCGGTTCGGCTTTGGGGTTAATGGTATCCATGGCCGATTTGGGCAGGGTGGCAAAATTCACGAGGTGCTGGTGATAGGCAGCAGTATCGCGACCGACGGTATAAAATGCCACGTCAACATTTTTGTTTTTCGATACTTCAAGCACCGCGTACCCATTTTCAGAGGTGGAAAAGGGCAGCCGCTTCTTGTTGGCGCTGGTCACCCTTGTGCTCTTTGTACCGCTGCCGCTGATGATGTAAGTAAAGCTGCTGTCGCGGATCAGTTGCAGGTTGTGTTCATGCCCCGATACAAAAACAAGGTTTGGGTGCTGCTTTGCAACATTTTCAACCTCTTTAATCATGTTTGCATAAGCAGGATGCCGCAGGTCCTGCGGGGTACCAAACACCCCTCTTGCGATCGGATAAATAGAACCGATTACAGGTAAGGGAACATACAACTTTGGCCACATTTCTGTTAGCGGGAAAATATGTTGCTTCAACCCATAGTTTCCACCGTGTGGGCCATAACTTTTAAAGGGATGATGACAAGCTAAAATCACGAACTTTTTAGAGTTTCTTGCCAGTATATCTTCCAGCTGGCTCAACACTTCCGTTTTGGTTTTGTTCGGACAATCCGACTCTATCCCGGGTTTGTCAAACGGATGTATCCACCACTGGCTATCAAAAATCACCATGGTTACATCATTGCTTACCGATATTTCTACAGGACCGCCACATCCGCCGCCCGGGTAAAATTGCACATTCGAATTGCCAATTGCATTGATATAAGCCTCCTCGCGAAGAATTGCCGCGTACCCGCCTGCATGCCCCCTTTCCCAGTCATGGTTTCCCGGTATAAAGTAAACTTTCGACTTGCTTTTTCCTGCAATTAGTACCTGTGTGTCTAATATCTGCCGCCTGATATCGTAAATAGGAGCCTGTTCATCAGGTAAACCGGTTAAGTAAAGGTTATCACCCAGGTACACAACCGTAGTCTTTTCATCAAATTTTGTCCTGCCCTTCACGGCAGATATCACAGGATGACGACCGTTTTTCAGGTCCCCGGCGTCACCAATCAATATAATGCGTGCCTGTAGCGAGTCCTGTGTAAATGCGATAGCCGGAAGTAAAAAAGTCAAAATCGCAACGAAACCTGCTCTTCTCATGGTACTGTACTTTTTTGTTTTAACACCAGGATGTTTCCCGGGCCCGTTTCGGCAGACTCGTTGGATATAAGCAAATCGCCTTTCGGTGTAAATGTGATTCCCTCCGGTTGTTTATAAATCAAAGGATCGAGTGGTACTGCAAACTTTACCACCCCACTCCGGTCGGCAATTACTATTGCTTTATTTACGGAAAACACAATGTAAAGTTCTTTTGTTATGGGGTGAATTGCTGCTGCCGAAGGCTTAAACTTTTCCTTTTGCACACCAAGCATCTGGTCAATGGGCTTTGTTTTGATTACATAAATCGGAGTATCACTGTATTTATGCGTCGCCGGGTCAAACGACCATGCGGTTATGCCTTTTTTATCGTCTATTTCACAATCCTTACAAATCAGTACAAGCACCTTGTAATAAGCGTCGTAGTACATGCTTTCAAACTCATTTTTGCCTTCGTAAGGCCGCTTGCATTTATCTACCACTACCGAGTCTGCCGTAAGCACCTTGAAGGAGGTAATGTTCCCATTGCTCTGCAGTACATAAAAAGTGCTGTCAACAAGTGCAATATCTTCAAAGTCGGCGTCCTTGGCAAAGGTCCACTTCATCACCTGCACGTTCTTGCGCAGGAAGATTTTGTACAGCAGCCCGTTTTCGTCGTTGATTGCAAATACAGAGGTATCCTTTGGATAGTACACCATACCCGAAATCTCATCCAGTTCGTCGCGCAGGTTGTAGGTATATGGATTATTAAGGTCGTAATTAGGAAGAACAGGGTACTTCGATTTGGTCTTTTGCCGGCACCCCAACGCCAAAATCAGGAGCAAAATAAAGCCTGCGCTTATTTTAAATACATACATGAGCGGTGCGGGTTGAAGTTAATAATACCGGTGTGTAGCTAGAAGTTCAAATTGCTTGCCGCAAGACCAACAACTGATTCGATATTTTGCAATCTTGTCATTCCCGAACACTAAAATTATAGTGGGTAAAATAATCTACACCACTAAGTAATCCAAAACTCCTGATCTCACAACCAATTGCAATTCAGAAGGATCGCGAGTGTAGGTTGTAAACGCAGGAACCCACCAGCCACAATGCAGATCGAACAAACCGCGTCCTTTCTTTTTTTGTTGACGGGCAGTTTATGTTCATGCAACATCGTTGCTACGCTCAGTTTATCGGTAGATTCATTGTTCATCTTCAGTTTTAAATAAAGGCATCTCACCTGGTGGCAAAGATTTCAATGCACTTACGAAAGATTTTACCGAATACACGTCCATCCGAATATAAAATCTAAATTAGCGGCTTGTAATTGAGCTGGTTACAATAAAGCCAATAGCGGAATAAAAATTGCGGTAAAACGCATTCATTTTTCAAAACTCATCTGACGTGCTATGAAAAGATTGTTTAACACTGCTCCTAATCCTGACCTGCTGAACCTGTGGCTATTTATCTTCAGGATTGCGATTGGTGTACTGATGTTGATACACGGCTGGCCAAAGTTTCAAACATTAATGCTTGGTAATATACAATTTGCTGATCCTATAGGTCTTGGCCCTGGACTTACCCTTGGGCTTGTCGTTTTTGCAGAGGTACTGTGCTCTATCCTTATCATCATAGGTTTTGCAACACGCCTTGCCGCAATTGTACTTATCATCAACATGGCCGTAGCATTTTTTGTCGTTCACGGTAGCGACCCGCTGCCGAAAAAAGAACTTGCCCTGCTCTACCTGCTCATCTACATTACCTTGCTGGTAACTGGAAGTGGTAAATACGGTGTCGACTCACAACTCAGTAAAAAACGTCGCTAAAATCCATATCTGCAAAACTGTTGTGGTAGGCTAATCTTTCAGCAGTTCACCAATCGCATGGTGATATTGATCGAAGCCAAAGGAGTCAATAGCCTGTTGCATCATATTGTTGATCTCGGCTGTGCCGATATTACCAATACTGCCCTCATGAGTATGGTGCACCTGGGTTGAGTAATCAAAGTTCCCAGACTCAATGGCGAGGCCGATCTTTTTGTACGCATCCCTGAAAGGCGTACCCTCAAGCACCAGTTTGTTTACTTCTTCTACGCTAAACAGGTATTTGTACTTTTCATCGCTCAGTATGCCTTCTTTAACACTGATGTTGCTCATCATCAGGTGCATCATGTCAAGACAATCATTAATCGTTTCAATTGCGGGAAAGAGGTTCTCCTTTAGCAGTTGAAAGTCGCGGTGATAACCGGAGGGAAGATTGGTGGTAAGCAGGGTGATATCATTTGGTAGTGCCTGCAGTTGATTGCACTTGGCCCTGATAAGTTCAAAAACATCAGGATTTTTCTTGTGCGGCATAATTGACGAGCCCGTTGTAAGCTCATCCGGAAAGGAAATGAAACCAAAGTTCTGGTTCATGTACAGGCAGCAATCCATGCTTAACTTATTCAGCGTAGCAGCAACATTACTGATAGCCTGGGCAACGATTCGTTCAGTTTTGCCCCTGCTCATCTGCGCATAAACCACATTGTAATTAAGCGCATCAAAACCCAGCAATTTCGTTGTTAACGTACGGTTTAATGGAAACGAAGAACCATAACCTGCGGCAGACCCCAGCGGATTTTTATTTACCACCTTGTAAGCGGATTGTAATGTCAGTACATCATCCACCAGGCTTTCTGCATAGGCGCCCAGCCACAGTCCGAAAGAAGAAGGCATAGCAAGTTGCAAATGCGTATAACCAGGCAATAGGTGCTGCTTGTGTTGCTCGCTTTTTTCCTGGAGCAGGTCGAACAGCTTGCGGATATGTTCTACCATTTCCTCTATTGAACTCCGGAGAAACAACTTCAGGTCAACCAGCACCTGGTCGTTCCGGCTTCTCCCGCTATGTACCTTTTTCCCAACTTCTCCCAGTCTTCGGGTCAGCAAGAGCTCTACCTGCGAGTGAACGTCTTCTACACCTTCTTCAAGTTCGAAATTGCCGGATGCTATTTCGCGGTGGATACTTTTAAGCTCACGTGCAAGTATGTCGAGCTCACCGGTAGTCAGCAGGCCGATGCTCTCCAACATTTGAATGTGCGCCAGCGAACCCTGCACATCAAAGGCTGCAAGATACAGGTCCATCGCACGGTCGTTACCAACGGTAAACTTTTCAACAGCCTCGGAAACGTTTGTATTTTTTTGCCAGAGTTTCATAGTGTGGGTTTAATTAAGCAGCTCTTTGTGTGAATGCGCAAATGTAAGTGCAGGCAAACAAGTTAGTGGTGTCAACCTTCGCATGCAGGAATACAAACAACCGTATTATAGAACAGCCTCAAGGGTTTCAATATAGCGGTCGATGCCGTTCCTGATTTCTTCAAGAAAAATGAATTCATCGGCGGTATGACTTCTGGCGCTATCTCCCGGACCATACTTTAGCGTTGGTACGGGCAGCAGGGCTTTATCGCTGCTGGTTGGCGAACCATAACATGCCCCGCCCAGTGCTATACCGGCCCTCACCAGCGGATGAGCCTGGCTGATCGCTGTTGCCCGCATCCGCATGCTTCTTGGAGTTACTTCACAATCCACATGTTTCCGGATAATTGCAAGCACTTCTTCGTGCGAATAACTTTCGATAATTCTCACATCAACAACAAAGCGGCAGATTGCGGGTACCATATTATGTGCCTTGTTTTCCGTTTCTACAACCGTAACGCTCATCTTTACCGGCCCCAACCATTCGCTTACCTTTTCAAACCGGTATGTTCTAAACCAATCTATGGCAGTAATCGCCTTGTAAATGGCGTTTTCGCCTTCTTCCCTTGCTGCATGACCGGCTTTGCCGTTTGCCACGCAATCCAGTACCATCAACCCTTTTTCTACAATCGCAAGGTTCATCAATGTGGGTTCGCCAACGATCGCACACGATCCGGTTGTTACATCGGGATTAAATGCGTTGTGGGTCACTTCGCGAAAACGGGCTTCCTTCAACAGGGCTTCAATCCCATTGTATCCACTCACTTCCTCCTCTGCCGATGCCGCCAGCACCAGGTTATAAGCGAGCCCGTTGTGAGAGTAAAAGTGTAAGAAAGTGGCAATCAGGCTAACCAGGCAGCCACCTGCGTCGTTGCTACCTAATCCAAACAATTTTCCATCGTTTACAATCGGACTAAACGGATCGTTAGTGTATTGTGGATTCGGTTTAACAGTATCGTGATGTGAGTTTAAAAGTATAGATGGTTTTGAAGGATCGAAATACCGGTTAACTGCCCAAATATTATTCAGATGGCGTTGAGTGGATATCCCTTTTTGTTCTAAAAAGTTTACCAATACGGCAGCTGTTCCGTCTTCACTTCTCGAGAATGAGGGAACGCTGATAAGGTCTTTTATTAGGCGAACTGCATCTTCGTATAGTAAGTCACGGCTCATGTGTTTTGAATAAGGGTTCCAACGGTATGCGCCGAAGTATTTTGCACCAGATCATTTGCGTGGCCGATCAGTACTTCTTTAACCCCCGCGTCTATTGCAGCAAATGCATTGTCGAGTTTAGGAAGAATGCCGGCAAACAACCTGTTGGCAGCAAGTAACTCCGCATACTTCAGCTTTGTAATGCTGTTGATTACGGAGTTTTCATCATCAACGTTTTCCAGTACACCCTTCTTTTCAAAGCAATAAAGTAACCGGACATGATAAGTTGAAGAAAGTGCTACTGCAAGCGACGAGGCAATCGTATCTGCGTTGGTGTTTAAGATATGGCCCTGGGTATCGTGTGTGAGTGGGGCAAAAACGGGGAGTAAACCCATAGACATAAACCGGCTCAGAATATCAACATTGATATCAGCTGCAGCTACGTCTCCAACCCATCCAAAATCTACCTCCTTCACCGGCCGCTTTACTGCCGGGATGAGATTAGCATCCGCACCGGTAAGTCCGACAGCGTTGATGCCGGCGCTTTGAAGTCGCGCTACAATTTGCTTGTTTACCAGGCCGCCATAAACCATAGTAACCAGGTTTATCGTATCATCATCGGTAATACGTCGGCCATTTACATAATTTGACCTGATCCCAAGCTTATCGCCGATGTTGGTGGCTATCTTACCCCCACCATGAACAAGTATAAATGCAGAGCTTTCATTTTTATTTACTGCTATTGAGAGGTTAGCTAAGAATAAGCTCAAAGCATCCTCATCATCTATAACGTTGCCGCCGATTTTGATAACATATGCGCTTTGCCCCGCGGGGCGATCCCCTGGTAATTGACTCATTATTTTTTATTCAGAATAATTAAGCACTTAAGGATTAGCTGCGAGTATGTTCCTGATGACAGCTTGCGCGGCCCATACCCTGTTGCCTGCCTGTTGCGTTACAATACTATTAGGGCTGTCGAGTATAGCATCGCTAAGCTCTACATTTCTACGCACAGGCAAGCAATGCATCACTTTCGCGTCATTCGTAAGTTGCAGCTTTTCAGGAGTAAGCATCCATCGGTCATCACTGCATTTAATCTTACCATAGTCGTTGTAGGTGCTCCAGTTTTTAACGTACACAAAGTCAGTATCCCTTAGTGCAGCATCCTGGTCATGCGTGACAACTGCACCAGCGGTAAACTGTTCTGCAAGTTCATATGCTTCAGGATGGGTAATGGTGAAGTCGGCCTCTCCCCATGCATTTACCCATTGAGCAAACGAATTGGCTACACATTGCGGTAATGGCTTTACATGTGGTGCCCACGTTAACACCACCCGGGGTCGGCGGTTCTGAATTGCCGTAGTTGCAAGCTGCTCTCTTATGGTTATAATATCGGTAAGACTTTGCAGCGGATGTAATGTGGCACTTTCAAGGCTGATTACAGGAACACCAGCATACCTGATAAACTGGCTGATGTACATCTCGCTATAGTCTTCCTCCCTGTTTTTTAAGGATGGAAAGGTTCGGATGCAAAGCATGTCGAAGTAACTGCCCAGGATTGGCGCAGCGTCTTTCACGTGCTCAACCGTATTCCCGTTCATTACAGCACCTTCTTCAAACTCCAGTGCCCAGCCGTCTTTATCCACATTAAAAACGATGGCCTCCATACCAAGGTTTTGTGCAGCAACCTGCGTACTCAGCCTTGTTCGTAAGCTTGGATTCAGGAATAACAATCCAATGCGTTTGTTGGTTCCAACATGCTTATCAACAAAAGGGTTGGCTTTATAGTACAGTGCCTGGTCCACCAATTTGTTGATGTCGCTTACATCAGAAGCAGCAATAAATTGCCTTGTAGGACCACTGTTACTGCCTGGTGTAGAATTGACATCCTGGTTTGTCATCTAAATACGGGTTTAAACATGAGAATTACACTGAACTGCGGTTCATAACTGAGCAGTATTAAACGGAGAGAATAGCTTTCTGTGTTCAGGCAGCTAAGTCATTTTTGCGCTTACCTTAATTTTACTTGAGCGCATTTACACTCAACTCGCTGTTGCAGCAGCTGGCCTGAGTACCGTAATTGCTGCTTCCAGTGCTTCAAGAAAGTGATCAGCCTGTTCCCTGGTAAGCGCAAGTGAAGGCAGCAACCGGATAACATTTGGTTTTGCTTCGCCGGTAAAAATATGGTGATTGTACAAGAGATTATTCTTGAGTTGCTTTAGGTCTTCGGGTACATCAAATCCAATCATCAATCCACGTCCCCGCACGTTTTTAATTTCGTCCATCTCATTTAACGCGTTCATCAGGTAGGTGCCGGTTTGTTCGGCAGCAGTTACCAGGTTCTCCTCTTCAATGACTTCAAGTACGGCAAGGGCAGCGGCACACGCAAGGTGGTTTCCCCCGAAAGTGGTACCCAACATACCATGTTGCGGTTTTATGTGTGGCGCAATCAAGATACCACCGATCGGGTAGCCATTACCCATGCCTTTTGCCATAGAGTAGATATCGGCATTTACGCCTGCATGATCATGCGAGAAGAAAAGCCCGCTTCTTCCATAACCACATTGAACGCTATCGGCGATAAAGACCGCACCATAGCTATCGCATAATGAACGGATTGCTTGTAAAAACTCATCCGAAGCAATAACAATTCCGCCAACTCCCTGTATACCTTCCACGATCACCGATGAAATTTCATCACCCATCTCATCAAAACACTTCTTCAGTGCATCAACATCATTAAAGGGCAGAAAGATAACGTTATCGGTTTCGTTTACGGGGGCAACGATTTTTGGATTATCCGTAACGGCAACGGCAAGCGATGTTCTGCCGTGAAAAGATTTCGAGAAAGCAATCACCTTCTTCCGGCCATTGTGAAATGAGGCTAGTTTTAGGGCATTTTCGTTAGCCTCTGCTCCGCTATTACAGAGAAAAAGCTGGTAGTCCGGTTTTTGACTTAACTGAACCAGCTTTTCTGCAAGCTGTTGTTGTAAGGGGATTTTTACCGAGTTGGAATAAAAAGCAATCTGGTGCAATTGGTCTTCTATGCGGCGAACCCAATGTGGATGTGTATGTCCAATACTTATAACAGCGTGTCCTCCATACATATCGAGGTATTGTACGCCTTTATCGTCCCATACGTAAGAGCCGTCGGCCTTGCATATGGTAATGTTGTTGATCGGATAAACATCAAAGAGATTCATAGTATTCACCCGGTGGGATTTGTTTTATGGGTTGATAATCGATTGTGATCTGGGCCGGAGTCATCCGGATACTAAAAAGCGTTTGCTTTTAGCCTTATGCCCGCGCCTTCATCAAGTCCAAACATGAGGTTCATATTTTGTACCGCCTGGCCACTGGCGCCTTTTACAAGGTTGTCGATAGTGGAATGAACGACAATTTTCTGCTGCACTTTTTCAACGTGTACCAGGCACTTGTTGGTGTTTACTACTTGTTTCATATCCACCATTTTTTCACTCACGAAAGTAAACGGCTGATCCTTGTAGAAGGCCTGGTATAAGGCATTCACCTCATGTTCGGCAAGGGTACAGTCAAGGGTTGAGCTAATGTATATGCCCCTGGTGAAATCGCCCCTCCATGGTACAAAGTGGAGTCCTTTACTGCTGGTTAACGCATTCTGGAAATCAGGCTGCAACTGTTGTAGCGACTGGCTGATTTCTTTAACATGCTGGTGTTGTAACCCCTTATATGCTTGTATGTTATTAGCGCGCCAGCTGAAATGCGAGGTCGGTGAAAGGGATTGGCCCGCACCTGTACTGCCTGTTATACCGGTAGAATATACGTCCGTCAACAACCCTGCAGAAGCAAGTGGCAGTAGCCCCAATTGAATGGAAGTAGCAAAACAGCCGGGATTAGCCACATATTTAGCCGTGCGGATTTCAGCCTTATTCAATTCCGGTAATCCGTAAATAAAAGGCGTGTCGAGGAAAGTCGGCCTGACACCATTAACGTGTAACCGGAAATCCTGCGATAGATCTATAATGCGTATTCCTCCAGTCTTACCGGAATTTTCCGGAGCATTCAGGAACTGTTTAGCATCACCGTGACCAACACACAGAAACAGTACGTCTGCATAAGCAGCGAAAGTGTCAGTTAGTTCCTCTTCCCCGGTAAAGTTTAAACCGGTTTCACCAACAAGGTCAGCATGAACGTCTGATACAGGTTTTCCAGCATTGCTTTTACTAAGTACAAAGGCAATCTCTACATCAGGGTGATTTATCAAGATACGGATCAGTTCGCCTCCTGTATATCCTGCTCCACCAATGATGCCGACCCGTACCTTACTTTGTTGAGATGCATATTCCGCCATTTAGATAAATGATTGGTTTGTGAAAAATCAGGGCCTTATTGTACCCGCGGTTACATAAGGCGAACGCGTTGACTAATGTTGCACGTGGTGTGGTTCGGCAGCATCTTTTACCTGGTGCCAGATCATTGTTTGATTGCCAAAGATCTTGGAGAAACCACGCACGTCTTCACCTGTCCATCCATTGTTCATTTCGCCATATTTACCAAATGCACTATTCATTAAGTCATACTTCGATTCAACACCACCAACAAGAAAATGGTAAGGCATAAGTTTGACAAACACTGTTCCGGTAACGTTCTTTTGGGTGTTTTTCAGGAAAGCCTCAATGTCGCGCATAACCGGATCGAGGATCTGACCTTCGTGTAACCAATTGCCATAGAACAAGGCCAGCTGATCTTTCCAGTTGAGCTGCCACTTGGTAAGCACATGCTTTTCTAAAGCGTGGTGTGCTTTGATGATCACCATTGGTGCAGCGGCTTCAAATCCTACCCGGCCTTTTATACCAATTATTGTATCGCCCACATGAATGTCTCTGCCGATTCCAAATGGGCCGGCGATTTCCTGCAGGTGTTTAATCGCAAGTATCGGGCTTTCATAAGTGTGCCCGTTTACCCCTGTTAATTCGCCCTTTTCGAAGTGCAGCTGTACTTCTTCAGCGGTTGTTTTTGTAACCTGTGTGGGCCAGGCTTCTTCGGGCAACATACCATTTGAATGAAGGGTTTCTCTTCCGCCAACACTTGTACCCCATAATCCTTTATTGATTGAGTACATCGACTTTGAGAAATTCATATCTACATTCCGGCTTTGCAGGTATTCAATTTCCTGTTCGCGGCTGAGTTTGAGATCACGAATTGGTGTGATGATTTCGATACCAGGGATCATGATGTTAAAAATCATATCGAACCGAACCTGGTCGTTGCCGGCACCTGTGCTGCCATGCGCTACCGCTTCGGCTTTCAATTCTTCAACATGATCAGAAATGTGCAATGCCTGGATCAGTCGTTCAGCACTTACGCTCAGCGGGTAGGTGTTGTTTTTTAGCACGTTGCCATACACCAGGTACCTGATGATGGTATCGTAATAACTTTCCTGTGCATCAACGGTTTTATGCGACTTAACACCAAGGTTATAAGCATGCCGTTCGATTTCGATCAGGTCGTCTTTGGTGAAGCCACCCGTATTTACAATAACGCTGTGGACCTCAAACCCGCGTTCTTCGGTAAGGTATTTTACACAGAAAGAAGTGTCCAAACCGCCGCTAAATCCCAACACCACTTTGGCGCCCGGGCCTAAGGGTGCAGGATGAACAGTTTGTTGTTGTTCAAATAAATTTGGCATGTAATAACAGGTTGTACCGGTTAAGGTAAAAGATTGAAGAAATATTGAAGCAGCGAACGGTTTTTAAGCCTGGAGGCAGGGTCTTTTTTGCGCAGCAACTTTAGTAATCGGCTTTGCTTCACCTTCATAAACCGTTCGTATAGTTTCGAGTTGGTATTGAAGTCCTCAGCAGTTTCTGCTGCTTCATAATGATCGGCGGGATCGTAGAGCATAGCGGTGCACATACAATTCTTGCGCTCCTTGCTCATGAGGATATCGTAGTTAACGCAGGCTTTACATCCTTTCCAAAACTCGTCATCGTCGGTGAGTTCAGAATAGGTTACCGGCTCATAACCTAGTTCGCTGTTGATTTTCATCACAGCTAAACCTGTTGTAAGACCAAAGATTTTTGATTCAGGATATTTTTCGCGGGATAGATCGAAGATCGTTTTTTTGATTTGTTTTGCAACTCCGCTTTTTCTGAATGGCGGAGAAACAATAAGGCCACTGTTGGCAACGAACTTGTCGTGACCCCAGGCCTCAATATAGCAGAAACCTACCCAGGTGCCGTCCTCAGTATGTGCAATTACCGCCTTACCCTCCTGCATTTTGCCGGAAACGTAATCGGGACTACGCTTGGCAATACCAGTACCACGGGCAAGCGCTGAAGCCTCCATTTCGTCGGTGATTGCCTTAGCGTAATGAACATCGTTTGAGTTAGCGACCCTGATAATAATTTGCTGATCCACGTCGAATAATAATTAAGAAAGTAAATGAATATATCGTGCCAAACAGAATACACCCCTTCAACAGAACCGGGAGGTCCGGGGAAATCAGATACGTGGTCGTCGGATCAGGAAAGTGAAGTTATCAATACCCAAGGAATTTACCGTGCCCATCAAGGTAGGATGGTTGGCAGACAGGTGCGTATGGGTGATAAAATTTTTCAACTTTTTCTATGAGATCAAAATGGTGATTAAACTATTGAAGCAGTAAAAGTATAATACTTTGAAAAGACGGGCCGATATTTTTTTATAAAGTTTTGTTTAATAACGTGGAGACAACAGCTTTTATTATGAGGAAATGAATGCGTTGTTATGCCCCTGGTAAACCCGGTTAATAGTGACACCAACGTTGCACCAGCCGTGGTTGCCAGCGTAGACAGAATGGGCAAACAAAATAGTGGCGTGCTGCTATGGAAAACTAAAGATGAACCGAGCGTGGCAACGGCTGCCTCCTTGCTGGTCAAATGCCGGCCACCAAAAAAAAATGCTAATCCGGGCACAAGGCATGTGCCTAGACAAAAACCGGACTGGCCACGGCTTGCCAGTTAACTCTTCTCATAAACTTCGTTCTGCGATACCCGTAAGTTCAGGATGTTTAACCGGGTCAGGTTGAAGGAAAGCGTTTTTCGAGAGATAGTCACTTTGCGCCTTGGGCGATTTATTTATTTGAGGACTGCAGGAACCGGTTAACCATCATGCTTAACAGCTCCGGATTGACCTGTTCAAGTGCGTGCCCCGTTGACGGCAATACGGCAAGTTCCGCATTACCCAGTTGTTTGTACACCTGTTCGGTTTCTGAAACAGGTACTAACTTATCGCGGTCACCCACCATTAACAGGCAGGGACACTTAATTAAAGCATAGTCTTCGGGCTGAAGTGGATTTTTTTCGCCCATTTCGCCAAGCATTGCTGCAGTATGGGTAAGCACCCGTTTCCAATTATCGACACCATGGTCTTGCGCAAGTTTGCCGGCAAAAGCAGGCACTTTGGCTTCGATTTTTTCGGGATTGAGCATGGCAATCTCACGTTCGGCAACTTCAGTGTTCCACGAAAAACGCGTACCTAAGGTGACAACTTTATTTACCAGCTGTGGAGAATGACGTGCAAGGTACATGGCAACATAGCCCCCCATACTATAGCCGAAAACGTTAACGGGCATAACGGTGGTTTCATGAATGCAATGCTGTTTTATGTATTCCCCTACCTCAGCAGCGAAGCGCGGAATGGTAAATTCGTCCTGAACAGTCGAGCCGCCATGCCCGTTAAAATTTAGCGGGTGTAAGTTGTAGCCTGCCGAAAAACGGGAATGCAAAGGATCGAATTGGCGGGAAGATCCCGTGGCCCCGTGTAATAAAATCAGGTCCATAAAAGAATATGGTTAGTACTTGTTGCTCAATCAATACCCCATTTCGCCGCTCTTTAGCAGTATAAACCCAAATAACAGGATTTTGTGAGTTAGCATGAGGAAAAAATTCGGCATACGTTTTCGATCTTCCCCGTATCGCTTTACACCGACCCTATGGCAGGGAAATTGTTGATTATGAAAATCTATCATATGATAGAACAGCCATCGATAAATGTAAACATCAAAAACAATAATTATGAAAAAAGTAATGGGTATTGCTGCCATCGTGCTTGCGGCAGCATGTAGTTCTCCTGAAAACCGGACAGAAACTACTTCGGACTCAATGAACTCAACAAATGAAAATGGGGTAACAAACAGCTCTCCAGGTGGTTCAACTGACTCCAACAACAGGATGTCGGCGCCAGGAAATGACAGCTTAAATACCAACGGTACAGGTGGTGGAACCGGAACAGGTTCAGGTTCAGGTACTGGATCCGGATCTGGCAGTGGATCAGGTAGCGGTGGAACTGGCAGCGGTGGAACCGGAACAGGTAGCGGTGGAACTGGGAGTGGTGGAACTGGATCAGGTAGTGGTGGAACAGGTAGTGGCGGTGTAGGAAGCGGTGGAGTTGGAGACTCAACAAGGAGATAAGGGTTCAATAGAAAAGGTTATCAAAACGGTAACCTTTTTTATTTCTGCCCCTTTTGCCGGGTCATTCATACAACACCTGGCAATTGATACAGAAGTAAGATCTCCTGTTGGTTTTACCGGCATACTTCTTTACTAACGGAATGTCGCACCGAGGGCAGATCTTTTTTGTATGCGCAAGCCAGTGTTTTCTAAGCACGAAGTTTTTCTTCCATTCCAGGAAGTCGAAGCTGTAAGCCCGGGCTTCCCTCAATAAGGCGTTTAGCTGCTTTACCGGGAGCGCACCTACCCTGCTCTCCGGATGGACAAAAATCCGAAACAAGACTTCGTTTTTTATAATGTTCCCAACTCCTGCAAAAATCTGCTGATCTAACAGCACATCACAAACCAAAGCATCAGGGCATGCCTTTAGTTTCTTTTTAGCCTTCGACGGACTCCATTTGTCGCTCATGATATCACCTTCCCAGTCGAACGCCGTATCGATCTTACCGGGTATTACTGCTACTGTACAGGCATAAAAGTTAAGTTCACCATTTTCGAAGAGGAGGCTGATTCTCGGCTTTACCGGTCGCTGTTCATTTATCCGGTAAGTACCGAATAACATCAGGTGGATCTTCACTGTAAACCCGGAGAAACAAATCAGAAAATTCTTGCCCCAAGATTTGAAATCGGTTATCACCTGGCCAGGCAGGGCGCTAATGTCCACTTTCGTATTTCCTCCCACTTCTATTACGGTCCGACCTTTAAATTGCTGCACAAGTTCTTTTAGTATCACAATAGAAGGTCCTTCCGGCATAAGTCATCTTTAGGTCAAAGGCCATTCAAAACTTAAGCCATTAAGGTGCTGGAATATCCGGGACTCACCTCGTTTATGCAATAACCGAAGCCCCAGCATTAATAACAAATGGCTTAATTTGTTGAACAAACATGTTTTATGGCGCTAACGCAAAAACTCTTTTTGCAAATCAGTTTCCTTGTTCTAAGTCTTATCGCTTATAGGTGCGATGCGCAAAAACTCTTGTCGGGTTACGTAAATGTAGATGGCACAAAGGTGTACGTTGAAGCAGGCGGAAAGGGAGATCCGGTAATCCTTGTTCATGCAGGTTTTATGGATCGCCGTATGTGGAAGTATCAAACCCCTGCTTTGTTAAACAAACACCAGGTCGTCCTGGTCGACTTACCCGGACATGGGCAGACCATAGATACCATGCAGGCTCCATTGGCAGAAAAGGTTATCAGGGTTGTTATGGATTCACTGCATATTCATACAGCTGCCTTTGCCGGTATATCCCTGGGTGCAGCGGCAGTTCTTGATTTTGCCACGTCATACCCCGACAAGGTGGGTAAGCTGGTGCTTATTTCTGCCGGCCTAAGTGGCTGGGAAGAAGGCCGCCAGCTTCAACCTGATACCAGGGAATATTTTAAGTTGCTGGATACTTCCCTTAAAAAGAGGGACACTGCCGCTGCAGCCGAGGTATTTACACATTACTGGCTTGAAGGACCAAAACGCAGCAATGTGGATGTGGACAGCAGCTTGCGGCGTACGGTATTGAATACGATCTACTACAATATGAAACAGCACCGTGCGTCGGGGTGGCCAAAATCCTCTTCGCCATCGGCTATTCATAAACTTGCAATGATTAAAGCACCTGTTTTACTAATAGCGGGCACTGAAGATATGAACGAGGTACTGCAGATTAATAAATACCTGGCAACAAACATCACGGGAGCAAAACAGGTCATGGTGCCCGATGCCGGCCATTTCCTGAACCTTGAAAGGCCACAGGAGTTAAACAAAGCGCTATTGCAATTTTTAGGTGGGCAGTAGCCTCTGTCTGTAGATCCGCGCACATCAATTTTTGAACAAAACCCTTCTTACAACTTAGTTTTCCAGGTATGCTACCATCATCTTTACAGGCTGGTTTGTGGGGCTTGTTGGCCGGATCGGCCCTGGTTATCGGGGCAGTATTCGGCTACTTCCTAAATATACCGCAACGGCTGGTTGCCGGGGTAATGGCATTTGGAAGTGGTGTTTTGATCTCGGCGCTCTCTTTTGACCTGATGGATGAAGCTTATGCCAGGGGTGGCTTTGACTCAACGGCAATTGGTTTTCTTTCAGGAGCCATTATTTATACCGTTGCAAACGTATTGCTCGCGAGGGCGGGAGCAAAACACAGGAAACGCTCGGGAGCGCAGCAACATTCGGAACATACAAAAGCCGGCAGCGGAATGGCGCTTGCCATTGGTGCTCTTATCGACGGTATTCCCGAGTCAATTGTTATCGGGGTAAGCATGATCAAGGGTGGCAATGTGAGCCTTGTGGCGGTAGTAGCCATTTTCCTCAGCAACGTTCCCGAGGGTTTAAGCAGCGCCTCAGGTATGAAGAAGGCAAAACGAAGCGCCCGGTACGTTTTCACCCTATGGTCAGCTATAGCACTTACAAGTGGAATTGCAGCTTATTTTGGCTTTGTTGCATTCGAAGGGTTTGGTGAAGAGGTAATTGCTGCTACTACGGCAGTTGCCGCTGGTGGTATTCTTGCAATGCTTGCCGACACGATGATACCTGAAGCATTTGAAACTGCACACAACTATTCCGGTTTGATCACAGTTGTAGGCTTTTTATGTGCTTTTGTGCTTACTAAACTTAGTGAGGCTTCGTAGCACTTCACAGGATCACGTTTGCAGGTGCTAGCAGTTGTGCGTTTTAAAAAAGCCTACCTAACTACGGATTATAATAAAAACGTTATACGACTTGCAGGTAGGCTTTGCGACACAGTTACACCCTCCTATTTTCGACTATGACTTACCTGCTTCTTCCCTGGCGTATTCGATAATCCATTCAATACCGTATTTGTCTCTAAAACAGCCAAAGTATGAACCCCAGGGAGTGTCACCCATAGGACCTTCTATTTGTCCGCCTTCGGAGAGTCCATCGAACAATTTGTCTGCCTCTTCTTTACTTTCAGTAACAATTACAATTTTGCTCCTGTTCTCATTCTCGTTAGTTCTCCCCATACTTTCCGGAACGTCGTTTCCCATCAGCATATTGGTTTTCCCGATAGGTAAAGCGATATTGAAAACCTTATTGGCTTCCTTTTCATCTACCGGTATACCAAGGTTTGCAAGGTCTTTAAAACGCATGAGCTTTGTGAACGCTCCGCCAAATACGGATTTGTAGAAGGTAAATGCTTCTTCGGCATTCCCGTTAAAATTAATGTGAGGATTGATGGTCGCCATCTTAATAGATTTAAGTTCATAAACCTAGCACTTAACGATCACATGCGTAAGGTATAATCGCGTCAAAAAAGAGGTTGATTGCGCCAGCAGTGGCCTGAATTGGTGAAAGTTGTTCTTTACAATGGCACCTACTTTTAATTGCATGGGTTATTGGCGTTAGCGCCTGGTTTTTTCCCCTGCCCCGGGTTTCCGACCATCATAGCGCTTAATTTTGTTTCACTTAAAACCGCAACCATGTCCACGTTAACCTGCACGCTTATCCAAACTGCGCTTGAGTGGGAGAACAAAGCTGCAAACATGCGCATGTTGGAAGCGAAAATAAGGGGGCTTGATAAAACGGAAGTGGTGATTCTACCTGAAATGTTTAGCACAGGTTTTAGCATGCAACCCGGCCGTTTTGCAGAACCCATGGATGGACCAACAGTTGAATGGATGCGTAACCTCAGCGCTGAACGGAAGATTATACTTACCGGTAGCCTGATGATTGAAGAGGAGGGTAAGTTTTACAACCGCCTTGTTTGGATGCTTCCGAATGGCCAGATGGGATTTTACGATAAGCGCCATTTGTTTGCCTATGCCAACGAGCATAACCATTATACTAGGGGTGAAAAGCGCCTGGTAGCTTCAGTTAAAGGGTGGAAAATCAACCTGCAGGTATGTTATGACTTGCGGTTTCCCGTGTGGGCGCGTCAGCAAACAGATGGTGAGCCCGAATATGATTTATTGGTATACGTTGCTAACTGGCCCGAACGGCGCAGTCATGCATGGAAGACCCTGCTCAAAGCCCGTGCAATCGAAAATCAATGTTTTGTTATTGGGGTTAACCGTGTTGGTGATGATGGCAATGGTATTTACCACAGTGGCGATAGTATGATCATTAATCCAATAGGCGAAGTTCAGTTTGAGCAGGCCCATAACGAGTTTGAACACACGGTAACCCTGCAGAAGGATGAACTTAACGAAGTACGGTTAAAGATGCCGTTTTGGAAGGATGCTGATCCGTTTATGATCTTACAATAATCTCCTCGCCTGATTTTTGCACTGTAAGTTCAAACCCCGGATAAATGCCTACCGCCTACTCTGCTGATATACTATTTACAGGAGATGAATGGCTTCACCAACACGCTGTACTGGTAAGCAATGGCATTATCACCGATATCATTCCTACGCAGTTTATTTCTCCCGTGTTTAACGTAACCCACTATGGGGGTTCAATCATGGCGCCCGCATTCATCGACCTGCAGATTTATGGTGGGCTTGGCAAGTTGTTCTCACAGGACCCTTCTACTGAAACACTTAAAGCAATGCTGGCTTATTGTAAGACCGGTGGTGCGAGCTATTTTCTGCCGACTGTCGCCACAAATACCACGGAAGTTTTTTACCGTGCGATTGATGCTGTCCGGTCTTATTGGAGGGAAGGTGGTACAGGGGTTCTCGGGCTACACATAGAGGGGCCGTGGATCAACCGGTTGAAAAGAGGCGCACACGTGGCTGCCCTGGTTCAAATTCCAACTTTGAAGGATGTTTCAGCCCTGCTGGAATATGGCAGGGATGTTATCAAAATGATCACCCTGGCGCCAGAGGTTTGCTCAGCCGAGATTATTCAGTTGATCCAGGCGAATGATGTCATTGTTTCCGCCGGCCACAGTAATGCAACCTTTGCAGAGGCTACACAGGCATTTGATGACGGAATATTCCTGGCTACCCACCTGTACAACGCAATGAGTCAACTCCAGAGCCGCGAACCAGGATTGGTTGGAGCAATCATGCAGCACGATGCTGTGATGTCGAGTATAATTCCCGATGGGCAACATGTAGATTTCGCCGTGTTGAGTATTGCTAAGAAGGTGATGAAAGAACGGCTGTTCATTATTACGGATGCTGTTACGGATACAAAGGACGGTCCTTACCCGCACCAGCGGGAAGGCAACAAGTACGTAGCTGCAGGCACCCTCAGCGGCTCAGCACTGACGATGGCTGCCGGGGTAAAAAACTGTGTTGAATACGCAGATATTGAACTGGACGAAGCGTTACGCATGGCATCCTTGTATCCCGCCCAGGTAATTGGCATGCAAAACCAGCTTGGCCGGCTGGTGAAAGGAGCAGCCGCCGATTTTGTCGTGCTCGACAGCAACCTGGAAGTTGTTTTACAAAAAAGGGACTGAGAAAACCATCCCAAAATTCCGTTACAAACACCGGAATTAAACATCTGAAAAGATCACTTGTTATCTTGCATTGTTAAATAATTACCCATTTACAACATATGAAAAACAATACTTCCCTCCCGTTACTCGCTTTTTTGCTCGCCCCGGTGATCCTATGTGCGAACCCCGGTAAAGGGGACCCCAAGCCTGATTCGAAACAGAAGTTTATCGATAAGGCGAACATGGACCTTTCTGTAAAACCAGGCGATAACTTCTACCTATACGCAAATGGTAACTGGATTTCGAAAAACCCTGTGCCCGCCAGTAAAACCCGGTGGGGAAGCTTCGATGTATTGCGCGAAGAAAGCTCACAAAGATTGCGTGCGCTGCTCGATGAGTCTGCCGCGAATACAAAAGCAAACAGGTTAACACAAATGGTTGGCGACTTTTACGCCAGCGGAATGGATAGTGCAGCGATCGAGGCTAAGGGGATTACACCCATCAAGGCTGATCTCGATCGTATCGCAAACCTGAATAACATGCAGGGTGTACTGGGCGAAGTTGCCTACCTGAGAACTCAAGGCCTGGGGGCACCACTGTTCGGAACAGGGGTTGCACCCGACCGTAAGAATGTAAACCAGTATATTCCACAAATCGGGCAAGGGGGAACAACATTACCTGATCGCGACTATTACCTTAAAGATGATGCCCGAAGCACCAGGATCCGCGAAGCCTATAAGCAATACATACAGGCATCCTTTGGATTGATCGGTGAAAACCAGGCAGCAGCTTCGGCAGCCGCCAATGCTATCCTCCGACTCGAAACCGCCCTTGCAAACGCCCAATATAGCCGGGTAGAAATGCGTGACCCCTATAAAACCTATAACAAGTTTTCCGTTCAGCAGCTTAGCAGCACCACACCTTCCATTAACTGGCAAAGCCTGCTTACTCAGATGAAGATCCAGGCCGGTGACTCTGTATTGGTAAGCAACCCTGCATTTTTAAAGTCGGTTGACTCACTGCTTACTGCTACCCCCCTGACTGACCTGAAAAGTTATCTGAAGTGGAGCGTTATTAAAAGCTCGGCCCCATACCTCAATAATCGTTTCGTTGAAGAGTCATTTAGATTCAACCAGGTATTGACCGGCCAACGCCAACAAACACCAAGGTGGCAGCGAATGGCAAGCCTTCTTGATGCATCACTTGGTGAAATGCTTGGGCAACTCTATGTTCAAAAATACTTCCGGCCTGAAGCAAAACAGCGCATGGTTGAACTGGTAAATAACCTCTCGACCACTTTTGAGGACCGGTTAAAGCGGCTTGGCTGGATGAGTGAAGCCACTAAAAAACGGGGGATTGAAAAACTTAAAGCTTTCACGAAGAAGATCGCTTATCCCGACAAGTGGAAAGATTACCAGGGGATTACCATCACCAGAACCGACCTGCTCGCAAACATCCGGAGTGCGGATGTTTGGGCCTATAACGAAATGGTAAACCGTATGGGCAAGCCTGTCGACAGAACCCAATGGGGAATGACACCACCAACCATTAATGCGTATTACAATCCCAGTAACAATGAAATCGTTTTTCCTGCCGCCATTTTACAGTTCCCATTCTTCGACTTCGGAGCCGACGATGCGGTGAACTATGGTGGCATCGGTGCGGTGATCGGGCACGAGATGACCCATGGCTTTGACGACCAGGGCCGCCAGTTTGCCGCCAGCGGAAACCTTGAAGACTGGTGGGCAAAAGAAGACGCCGATAAGTTTAAGGCAAAGGCTGACATGGTGGTGAAACAATACAATGATTACACGGTATTGGATACACTACATGTAAATGGTAAGTTAACCCTGGGTGAAAACCTGGCTGACCTTGGTGGACTTAGCATTGCTTACGAAGCGTTTACAAAAACCAAACAGTTTAAAGAGGGCAAGAAAATCGATGACTTTACACCAGCTCAACGTTTTTTCCTGAGTTGGGCCCAGGTGTGGCGGAACAATGCGCTTCCCGAAACACAGGCGCAGCTGATCCTTACGGACTCGCATTCACCAGGCATGCATCGCGCCAATGGCCCGGTTGCAAATATTGATGCCTGGTACGAAGCGTTCAATGTTAAGCAGGGCGACAAAATGTATAAACCTGCGGACCAACGCATCCGTGTTTGGTAAGCAGTTATTATCAGGGTAGCACGCATGAATTTGAGCTTTTTTTGTGACCAGCATTTGAGCGTTGATGGAACATCGTTGCCCGCCCGGCTGCGCCAACGTTACTCAATAACAGGCCGCCCGGCAAATGCTGCCGGGCGGTTTTTTGGCAAGTATTGTTAACGGGTCTTTGTAGTAGAGTAATTAATGATCGCGATCTATGCCGCAGTCAAACGAGAGATCAGATTAGTGACAGTAATCCATTCAGGTCTATTTCTTAGCCTGGCTCTTCCCGGAGATAATCAGCTCGTGCACTTCCTCCATTTTGGCATCGACGCCCTGGCGGATTGCTGCAGATGAGGGGTTTACGGGTATGTCGGGAAATATGCCACGCCCGGTCTTAGGCCGGTTCTTGTCGATAACAATCCGGTAAAGTGGTAAAATCACCCGCACTTTACTGTTTGGCAGGTTAATCACCGGAAGGTGCATGGCAGTGTTCCCGTATGATCCGCCGCCGGTTTCTTCACCAACAACGGTTACATTGTCCTGGCCTTTCAGTGCACTTACAAACAGGGTTGCTGCCGAAAAGCTGTAACCTCCTGCTACCAGGTAGGTTTTGCCATCAAAATGGTTCTTTCTTTTTGGCTTAAACCGGTGGTTCTCGAAATAACTAAAGTGTATACGGCCGTCCTGCTTTTTTCGACCCGTTACGTGCATACTCAACCAATAAATAAACCACGGTTTTATATGTTGACGGTGCGTAAAACTGCGGCTAATTGCAGCGACGGTATCAGCAATCTTAAAGGGCCTTTTGATCAGGTATTGTGTAAGACGGGTACTGCTCATAATATTTCCTCCCCCGTTTTCACGAAGATCAATTACGAGGTTTTCAATCTTTTCCTGCCTAAGCTTCCTAAACGTTCGCCTGAAAAACGGTTGCAAATGTCCCTCACTAAAGGTGTTAACTTTCAGGATCGCGGTATGCAAACTGGTGTCAATCAACAAGCTCCTTTTCGACATCTTTTTAAACTGCCGGAACTCGCGGCGGGTTATTCCGCGCAACGAGTCAACGTCTTTACGGGTAAGTTCCGGTCGAGGTGTAAGACTTTTTACGATGGCATTCCGCTGCCGGCCCGTACTGTCGATATAACTCACCCGGTACTGGCTGTCGAGCCCAAAGGTATTGGCGTAATAAAACGGGAAATTAAAACTTACAATTTGTTGTTTGAAGTTAATCGTGTATCCGTCAGTACTGATAAACTGGTAAATACTGTCGAGCAATTGCCGGTTAGAATAGCCATTGATACCGGTTATGATCGTGCCCCGTCTTAATTCGGGATGATTTCGAATGCTGTTATTTACAAGCACCATGCTGTCATCCCACACCTTTAGCGATAGTGGAAATTGACGTGACCGTTTGCGGGTACTTAACCTATTGTATCTTGAAGATGAACGAACAGCGGTGTGACCGCAGTGAATTTTGTTGATCAGCCAGGCAAGTTTGTTTTTAAACTGATGTTCGGTGAGCGAGTCGGTGATTGATAAAATGGTTTGCCGGAAGTGCTCATCAAGAGAGTCTTTGGTGGTATACCAATAAAGGCTGGGATGGTTTTTTTCGAGAATGGCTTTCAGGAGTGAAACATCAGCTTTCAACGATTCGGGGCTCATCCTGGTTGTGGGAAGCTGAGCCTGTCTTGAAGCTCCACACCCCATTAATGAAACCGAAAGCACAGCTAAAATGAGTCTTACACACTTGATTTTCACTCCCACAATATACCTATTACTTTATTTCGTTTTCAGATCCTGGTGATCGTGATGATTTCTACCATAAACTTTTTTTCACTGCAACGGCACGGGTATACCTGCTCCGTTCTTTTGTACGTCACGTTTACTTCCTGTTCATCAACCTTAAACGCTTCAGGCAGGTTTGTTGGTATCTCATACGTTGATCCTATCCTGAGTGTCCAGCCAAAACCATCTACCCTGGGATCGCCCAGGTAATCGATTGTTGCTTTGGTTGTAATGGTTGGGCTGGCTGATGGTTCAGCACTGTTGTTGTTTTTAGAACAACCAGCAAATACCAACAAACAGCTGATCAGTACAAGTATCGTTTTCATAGTAGCTCTTGTTTATAGATAGGTCTGCGCAACCTATTCAAATACTGCCACCTCTGTGCCGCAATCCCGGCTCCAGGTGGCAGTATTGTTAAGCATTACCGAAAGCGTTCCAACCCTGCGCAACAATCTTGTGGGTGTTTCCTCCTTTGGTGGTAATGTATAAGCCTTCTTCTACATCCGTGATATAGCCGATTACAGATATATTTTCATTTAACACCAGCTTTTCGTATTCACTTTGCGGAACGGTAAAAAGCAGTTCGTAATCCTCGCCACCACTTAGCGCACAGGCAGTCGGGTCCAGCTCAATCTTATACGCGTACCGCCGGGCATCGTCGTGAACCGGGATTTTATCTTCGTAAATCATACAGCCCACATTGCTTTGCTTGCAAATGTGCATGATCTCGCTGCTCAACCCATCGCTTACATCCATCATGCTTGACGGCAAAATACCAGCCGACTCAAAGAATTCAACGATGTCTTTGCGAGCCTCAGGTTTTAGCAACCGGCCGATGATATATTCTTCATTCCCTAAATCGGGTTGAACCTGCGGGCTCTCGAGGTAGATTTTCTTTTCTCTTTCAAGTACCGTTAAGCCGAGGAATGCTCCCCCCAGAAAACCAGACACACAAAGGAGGTCGCCCTTTTTTGCTCCACTCCGCTTTACCATCTTTTCAGGAATAACCTCGCCCAATGCAGTAACGCTGATGATAAAGCCTTTTTGCGAAGTTGATGTGTCGCCGCCAATAAGATCAACGTTGTATTGCTCACAGGCAGCATATACTCCATTATAAAATTCATCCAGTGCCTCCAGGCTAAACCTGTTGCTGAAAGCAATACTCAGGGTGATGGAAGTTGGGTTGGCATTCATGGCGTAGATGTCGCTGAGGTTAACAACAACACTTTTGTAACCCAGGTGTTTCAGCGGGGTATACATCAGGTCGAAGTGTATCCCTTCGATAAGCATATCCGTAGAGATTACGGTTTGCTTACCAAAATGATCAATCACGGCACCATCATCACCGATGCTTAATATGGTTGAAGCATTCTGTATCTCGAAGTTTCGGGTCAGGTGGTCGATCAACCCAAACTCACCCAGGTCGGTAATTTCAGTACGCTTGTTTTCCATATTGGCGAAATTGCGGAATGATAAAATATTAACATTGAAAACGCTGCCTCTTGCAGCTTTAACGGTTTGCCTGCTGCACGCTTACATCCATTCACCATTCACCGCTTTCAGCAGTTCATCATGTATCAAACCGTTGGTAGCAAGAAGCTGGGGCTGGTAGGGCGAATAGGGATTACCCGAGAAATCGGTCACCTTTCCGCCAGCTTCCTCTACAATCAGGAATCCAGCGGCACTGTCCCATGCATTTAGCTTGTGTTCGTAAAAGCCATCAAAGCGGCCGGCGGCAACCCAGCAAAGGTCTATTGCAGCACTTCCCAACCGGCGAACCGGTACACCCTTGCGGATCAGTTTTTCAAAAATCTGCAACGGCCCGTTTGGAGTATCGATATAAGTATAAGGAAAACCGGTTACGATACAGCTTTTAATCAGTTCCGTTTTTTGGCCAACCCCGATCTGTTTGTCGTTGAGGGTTGCGCCTGAGCCCCTTTCAGCAAAGAAGAATTCGTTCATGAGCGGATTATAAACCGCACCCATTATGATGGTTCCATTATGTTCGAGCCCGATGCTTACGGCACAAATTGGAATACCATTGGCAAAATTCACCGTACCATCAATTGGATCGATGATCCATTTATAACTGCTGTCCATGATTAGCTCCCCTGATTCCTCAGTTAAGAGGTAGTGATCGGGGAAACTGCGGCGAATGGTTTCCATAATAATCCTGTCTGCCGCATGATCGGCTTCCGTTACAAGGTTATTCACACCTTCTTTGTTTGACACTTCAAAGGTTCCATTGAAGAACTGCCGGATTACATCCGCCCCCGCGTGGGTAGCTTCAAATAATGTTTGTTTAAGCATCCCGCAAAGATAAATGGACGTATTTTATTGATGGAAATAATAAGCCCTTGTAATAGTTTGGGCTTTGAAAAAAAATAATCGTAATTCGTGTAGACTAACAGCACCTGTTTTTGCAATTATCCATTATTATAGTAAACTTCAACGTCAGGTATTTTCTTGAGCAATGCCTCTGCGCTGTTCAAAAAGCCATTGAGGAAATTGATGCTGAGGTTTGGATCGTTGACAATGCATCATCCGACGGATCCATCGAATACCTTAGAAACAGGTTCCACTTTCCCATCTATTTGTCCAATGCAAATAACCTTGGCTTCAGCAAAGCCAACAACCTGGCGCTGCATAAAGCCCGTGGAGAGTTCATCTTGTTTTTAAATCCCGACACCATTATTCCGGAGGACTGTTTACTAAAGTGCCTTGCCTTTATGTGTTCGCATAAGGAAGCGGGAGCGCTTGGGGTCAGGATGGTGGATGGCAGCGGAAAATTCCTTCCGGAAAGCAAAAGGTCCTTTCCGGCCCCGTATACTTCCTTGTACAAACTTCTTGGGCTGAATGCAGTTTTCCCAAAGTCTAAGGTTTTCGACCGGTATGCCCTTGGATACCTTGATGAAAATAAAACACATGATGTTGATGTGCTTGCCGGTGCTTTTATGATGGTAAGGCAACCCTTGTTATTGCAGTTAGGTGGCTTCGACGAATCGTTTTTTATGTATGGCGAAGACATCGACCTTAGTTACCGCATACAGCAGGCCGGTTATCGCAATTACTATTTTGCCGATACCACCATCATCCACTTCAAAGGAGAAAGTACTAAAAAGGGCACCCTTAACTATGTGCACATCTTTTACAATGCGATGAGCATTTTTGTAAAGAAGCATTATGGCGGTAACAAAGCCCGAATGTATAACCGGCTGATCCATGGCGGTATCTGGCTTCGGGCCTCTGCAACAGTCGTCAACAACTTCCTCAAGCAGGTTTGGCTGCCGGCGGCGGAACTTGCAATTATGATGCTTGCGTTTTTGCTTGCAGGTATTGCAACCGGGTCCCTTTTCGCAAAAAATGCCCTGGCACCTGGCCACGCAATCGAGCTTTCCTGGCCCCTATTTGCCTCATGTTATTTGTTAACCGGTGTACTTGCCGGCATATACCACGAACGGTATAGCAATATAAAGGTCATCTCAGCCATTGCTATTGCGACCGCAGTAAACCTGATGGTCTTTGAACTTCTTCCGAACCCTGTGAGGTATGCCCCGGTAATCCTGGTTGCTGCTATCTGCGCTGCAACCCTGATTATTGTATTTCGTACGATATTACACAAGCTGAAGATTGTTAAAGCTAATAAGGCTGCCACTCACCGGAAACAGATCGCTATAGCCGGAACTGCCAGCCAGTTCGGAAGCATACACCGGCTGCTTTTGAAATCCGGGCACCTTGCCGCCGACATTCGTCATTTAGAAATCGACGAAGATCCTGGTACGCGGGATTTAGCTAAACTGGCACATGGTGTACGCGAGGGACAATATGGTGAAATCATCTTTTGTGAGGGCAACCTTAGCTTCAACGACATCATTGTCCTGCTGCAACAAGTTCCACAAGGTGTGTACGCCCGCTTTCATGCAGACCACAGTAGCTCCATAATTGGTAGCGACTCCCGGGATACTGCGGGGGAGTCGTTGTCGGACGAAGGTTATTATTCGCTTGCTGACCCGTACCAGCAATACATGAAAAGGTTGACTGATATCGTAATTGCTTTGTTCATCCTTGTTTCATTCCCGATACAGTTGTTGATTACCGGCAGCAGGATCATCCCGCATGCCCTGGTGGTTTTAAGCGGACGAAAAACATGGATGGGCTATGGGGTACAAAACCTTCAGATGCCTGTTTTTAAAAAAGGTTTACTCACAACTAACCGTAAGCCTGTTGCCAACATCTCCACTATTTCTTCGAAAAATACGGCACAGCACGAAAGCTCCTTTAGAACTGGTTTATACTGGCTTCGTGACATTAAACTCATTGTAAAGCATTACCGTAGAGCCGGCAAGAATTAACGGCTAAATGCAGGTGCGTTACAGCTTCCGGAACAATTCAGGGCATTTCACGTCTGCTTGAAAATGGATTTTGATACCATGAAACCTGATGCTGAACCGGCCCATCGAAATGAGCAGCCGGCAGATGTGGCAACAATGAATCATTCCTGGAAAATGCCGGTCACCAAAGAAAACACCTCCTGAGAGCGGAGCGGTATTAACGAAAACCCACCACTACATGTGCAGCAATTGCTGTAGTTTCGTACATGTATACTTAACACAACCATTGCCATATGGCTATATTCGATATTAAGCTGCCAAAAACACTGATGAGGGCATTGAGGTTACCCGAAAACAATGCACGCCGTCAGCAGATAAATGTGTTAAAAAGACTACTTCGAAAAGCACGTTTTACTGAGTTTGGGCAGGCTTATAAGTTTGACGAGATCCTGATGAGCAGCCACCCGGGCAAGACATTTCAGAAAATGGTTCCGGTTTTTGATTACAATAAAATTTACCGCGAATGGTGGCATAAAACGCTTAAGAATATTCCGGATGTATGTTGGCCGGGAAAGATTAATTATTACGCCCTGAGCAGTGGAACAAGTGAGGCTTCAAGTAAGTACATTCCCATTACTAAAGACCTGTTGCGTGGCAATCGCCTTGCCATGATCAAACACCTGATTACACTGCGCAACTACCAGGACCTGCCGGTAAAATCTATCGGAAAAGGTTGGCTGACGATTGGCGGCAGCACCGATCTGCAAAAAGAACATGGCTACTATGCAGGCGACCTGAGTGGCATTACGAGCAAAAGAATTCCTTTTTGGTTCCAGCCTTTTTTTAAACCCGGCCACAAAATTTCGCGGCAACGTGACTGGAACAAGAAACTGGATGAAATAGTAGAGAAAGCACCAGAGTGGGATATCGGATTTGTAGTTGGGGTGCCGGCATGGATACAATTGTGCATGGAGCGGATTATTGAGCGTTACAAGTTGAAGACAATACATGATATGTGGCCAAACCTGGCCTTTTTTGTTCATGGGGGGGTAGCATTTGAGCCCTACAAAAAGGGCTTTGAAAAATTGCTTGCACGCCCTCTGATTTACATCGAGACCTACCTCGCGAGCGAAGGCTTCATTGCCTACCAGGATCGCCAATACGCAAAGGGCATGCGGCTGCTTACTTCAGGTCATATCTTTTTCGAGTTTATACCATTTGATGAACACAACTTTGATGCAGACGGAAACGTGGTTGCCAACCCGGAAGTGCTCATGATTCACGAAGTAGAAGAAGGAAAAACCTATGCACTTTTATTGAGTACTTCAGCAGGCACCTGGCGGTACCTTATCGGCGACACCATAAAATTTACGGATAAAGAAAGATCGGAGATCGTGATTACAGGGCGTACCAAACACTTCTTAAGCCTGGTGGGTGAACACCTGAGTGTCGACAATATGAACAAGGCGGTTCAGCTTGTAAGCGAAGAGATGAACATTAGTATACCTGAGTTCACAGTGGCCGGGGTACCTTTTGAATCGTTTTTTGCACATCACTGGTATGTGGCCTGCGACGATAAGGTAGATAAAGAACTTTTGTGCCGCAAAATTGATGACAAGCTTAAGGAACTCAATGACGACTATGCTGTTGAACGCAATAGCGCCTTGAAATCAATCATGCTGGATGTGCTTACGGAGGAAGACTTTATGGAATTTATGCGGCAGAAGGGAAAAGTAGGCGGGCAGCACAAGTTTCCGAGGGTGCTAAAAGGAAAAATGCTCGAAGACTGGCAGAATTTTTTAGCAGGACAGCTGGTGTCAAGATAAACAAGTGATTAAAGCTTAATTGTAATTGATGATTCCTGCAGTATTGAAAGGTTTGGCTTTAGGTTTTATGCTCAGTATAACAGTAGGACCAGTCATTTTCTCCATCATCAAACAAAGCCTGAACAACGGACATAAAGGCGGATTTGCGTTTATAGCGGGGGTATCGGCAAGTGATATTGCTATTGTAGTCGTCGCAAATTTCTTTACAGAGCTTTTTAGCAACCTGCTCGAATATAAAACCCAGATCGGCATTGGCGGCAGCTGCCTCTTGATTGCACTGGGGGTTTATGTGATTTTCTATAAAAAGGTACCCGTTAACCCTGAAGGCATGCATGTGATCAAGACCATGCGAAAAAGGGATTACCTCAAGATCTTTCTGTCGGGCTTTTTTATGAACTTGTTAAACCCGGCGGTAATTGGCTTCTGGTTGCTCACCTCTACATCGTTGCTCGTTGAAAGCTCTCACTATCGCCTGATTGTTTTTACAACCTGCCTGGTAGTAGTCGCGGTCTTTGATATCACAAAAGTGATGCTTGCGGGCCGGATCCGGCAAAAATTGACCCCACATAATATCCATATTATCAACCGGGTAAGCGGGCTCGTGCTGATCGGCTTTGGTGTAGCACTCATCTGGGGCCTCGTGTCCTTTGGCGACAGCATCTCTTAGCATTCCCTCCCTTTTCAACCGAAACGCTTCTTAACCTTTGCTTTGTCATCCACAATCTGCACCTTAATTCTAAATCCGCCAATTCGCAATCATTAATCCCTAACTTCTTTCGATCGCCCGTAACCACCGTTCGGGAATATCGTTTCTTGATGCTGCAATATAATCGCGATGGCTGCAGGCAATGAATTTTCCGTCCGGCAACTGCATCCACCACCTGCCGCTTTTTTTACTTTGCAAAAACGATGTTTCTATTTCGGCAAAGGCCATGTTGAATTCGTTATAATGATTGCGCTCCTCGATTGCAGCCTCCATCTTACCCTTTGAGATTCCATCCATAAAATACCACAACATGTGGGAGACCTGCTTTGCGGTAAGGTCGTGCACATCCAACCGGGGATCAAATCCATAAATGCCAACACTGTTTACGGTAGGGCTCATACCGGCATATTGCATCAGGGTACAGGCTTCTTCGCCGTTGAAGCCGTTTGGTGTAGTCCGGTTTGCCGGTGCATGGCTGTTCTGTATTGCAGCTATATCAAAGCTAAAGAGGTGCGTATTCCGGATTACGGGTTCCATCTCCTCCATGTTCTCCTTTACCCGGCCAACCCTGAAGCAGTCGAAACGCAGGCGATCGATAGTCTGCAACATGTCGGGATGTACAAAATAGCTTTGGAAACCGATATGGTTGTAGTTGCGGATGAAGTTTGGCTCGGCGGTTAACATGCCCATGAGAAAGTTTTCTGCCGGCATCACGCTTTCGATATCAAGGTCAATTTTTGCGTCGACGCATACGGCTTCTATGATCTGTTCCATGTGCGCATAAGCCTTGTATTGTGCAACGGTAAGGTCGTGGCTCCCGCCCAATATCACCACACGTTTGTTGTGGAGCAAAAGTTCATTTACTACCGCGCTCAGGGCTGCATAGCTGTCTTTAAGCGATGAACCCGTTTTTACGTTACCGATATCCGCCACTTTTACATCCTGGTGCCAGTGAAAAAGACCATAGAACTCTTTTCGAACGGCATTTGGCCCTGCGGCATAGTCGGCTTCAGTAAACATACCCCGACTTTCTCCGCAGCCCACCAGCACCATATCTGCATCTGTTATGTCGGGAAAAGACTCGTCGTACAGGTTAATGTGCCGGCCAAGTTGGGTGCCTTTAAAGCCCTCATCATTCGACAACTCAAATACATTTACAGGATCTAAAAAGTCAATGATTGATTCTATATTCGGCATTGGGGTAGTTTGGAACAAACTTACACAAAAACAGGGGTGGCATCTTCATTGGGAATAACAGCCGCCTGCCCCTTACAAAATCCACAAAAGGGGTTTTATGATCACCTTGTACCCGAATGGGTGCGGCGGTTTTAACGAGCGGTTAACCGCTATTCTTTTCCCCATGCGTCCGGTAAATATTACATTTGCCTGAATACATGAAGACCTTTTTAAGATACATATGGGCGGTGCTGTTTGTAATTTCAAGTGCAAGTTTTGCACAAAGTTTTACAACCCGGGTCTCCTCGAAAGCCATAGGTAAAAGTGACCTGCTCGAAGTGCAATACGTGGCCGAAAATCTTGAATTGGCTGATTTTATTCTTCCCTCATTTCCCGGTTGGGTGGTCCAGTCTGGTCCAAATTTCAGCAGTAACCGTATGCAAAGCGGTAATACGATTACCCAACAGATTATCTATTCCGTCACCCTGCAGCCAACCCGCACCGGCAAGCTGAGTGTTCCTGCTGCAACCGTAAACATCGACCGCAACAACAAACGCAAAAGCAATACAGTCACCATCGATGTAAAACCTGTTGACCATGTGGCAGGTAACAGGCGTACGAATATGGGTTCCCAACCCGGTGCAATAATGGACGACCCGGCTCAGGATGAAGAGACAGATACAAGGGACCAGGTATTGAGAAAAGGCGAAAACCCCATCAACAAAATAAAAAATAACCTGCTGGTAAAACTTGATATCAGCAAGCCAACGTGTTATGTTGGTGAAGCGGTTATTGCAACCTATAAACTTTGTACCCGTTTACGTTCTCAATCGCGGGTTGTAAAACAACCTGAGTTTTCAGGCTGTACCGTTACCGAACTTACCACGGAGCAAACCCTGCCTAAGCGCGAGATGATCAATGGCAAGATGTACAACGTTTATGTTATCCGCAAAGTGCAGCTGTTTCCCCTACAGCCCGGTGAAGTGATACTGCCAAAAGCAAGCGTTGCCAATAACGTGATGTTTTACAAAGAAGAAGACCTTAACTATCGCGACTTGTTTTACAACCGTTCAACACCGGCGTTTGAACAGGAAGTAACGGTAAGTAACCCTCCCAGCGTTATTAAAGTTAAACCGCTGCCTATGCCTCAGCCAGACGCTTTCACCGGGGCAGTCGGAAGATTTACGATGGAGGCATCCGTCGGGGACGGTAAAATCACCACCAACAATAACGCTGCCCTTAGCGTGGTTATCGAGGGTATTGGTAACCTGCAGCAAATTGTAGCACCAACGGTTACATGGCCAAAAGGGATCGAAGGCTTCGATCCCGCACAGGAAGAGGAGTCTGATAAAAACATCGCACCGGTACGGGTGCGAAAAACGTTTACCTACCCGTTTGTTGTGGCTAAAAAGGGCCAGTATAGCCTGCCCGGTACAGGGTTTTGCTATTTCGACCCGGTAAACGAACGCTATGAGACCATACAAACAGCCGCACTATCGTTTAATGTTGAACGAGGTCGCAAGCAGGTATTGCCCGTTTCCAACATCATCAGCACCTCCGATTTTCAAACAAGATTATACCTGCTGATCATCGCCGCCTTTGTTGCCGTAATTGCAGGCTTGTATTGGTTCAACTTCAAACGAAGCCGTAAAAAACAGCCTGTCCCAGCTCCGGTTGTACCTGTGAAAATTGAAACACCGCCACCAGCGATTATTGACTCCGAACAATACATTCATGCTATTCGTGACCTTAATCCGATTGAAGACTACGACTTCTATAAGCAACTCAAAAGACATATCAGTTCTTACCTTGGCGCACGCTACCATGTCGAAGGCAACGATACTGCTGCGCTCGTGAATGCACAACCAGGCGAGCAGGAGACCTTTAAAGAACTGGATCAGCTGGTAAGAGACTGCAGCCTCGGCATGTATACCCCGGTGTTTGATGCGGAAGAGGCCATGAAGCATCGCTTACGCGCTATAGAATTACTGACGAAGCTGGAGAAGGCCCGGTTCTAAATTTTGCCGGCGTATCCTTTATGCCCTTAAATTTATTCGGTGTATTTATAACCAACCCCCCGCACGGAATGAAAAAACTGCGGGTTACGGCTGTCCCGTTCAAAGTACTTGCGGAAGTTCAGTATGAAATTGTCAATCGTTCGGGTTGTAGGGTAAACATTGTAACCCCAAACTGATTGTAAGATCTTCTCCCGGGTTACCACCTCATTTTTATTCTCCAGCAGCAGCTTTAGAAGCATCCCTTCTTTTTTACTCAGTTCAATGTGCTCGTTATTCCAGGTAATGGCTTCCTGTGCCTTAAAGTCTATTTTATTTTTACCGAACTCATAAACGTCCCCGATCGACTCTTTGTCGAGTAGTTTTTTGTTCTTCTGTATCAGCTTATTTACACGCAGTAGAAGCTCCTCGAGATTAAATGGTTTTGTAAGGTAGTCATCGGCACCCTTTTTTAAACCCAGCACCCGGTCGGCACTGTTGTTTTTCGCACTAAGAATTAGTATAGGAACTTCGTTGTTTTGGATCCGGAGTGTTTCAGTTATGGTAATGCCATCCACTTCAGGCAACATAATGTCCATAATAATCAAGTCGAAGTATTCATCCTTTATTGCCTTGAAAGCTTCATTGCCCGTGAAAGCAGAAGTAACTGAATACCCTTCTAATTCGAGGTTCAACTTTAGCGCCTCATGAAGATTTTCTTCGTCTTCAACCAATAAAATGTTTGCTTTTACTTCTTTTGTCATACGGTTGTTTTATTTAGAGTTACCGTAAAAACGCTACCCTGCGGTTCGTTGTTTTTAACCGATATGTCACCGCCATGATCATTTGCAATTCTCTTGCATAGGTACAACCCTAATCCCGTGCCCTTGGTATTGCGTGTTGCTTCGTTTCCGATCCGGTAGAATTTCTCAAATATTTTACGCTTTTCGTCCTCGGGGATGCCAGGTCCGTGGTCGGCAACCTTTAAAACAATTCGCTGCATTTGTTCGGCCAGGTCAACTTTAATGGGGATATCCCTTGGCGTATACTTCTGCGCGTTTTCCAGTAGATTGTTCACCAGTACCTGCAACAGCAAATGTTCTCCCGTGAAAAAAACCTGCTGGTCAACATTGCCATTGATTTTGCGGCCGGGGAAGTGATTCTCAAACTCTGCGATACAGTCCTCCACAACTTCACTAAGGTTTAGTTCTACCCTGTTCAATTGGTAAGCCCGCGCTTCCAGCTGCGAAGCAAGCAGGATATTGTTACAAAGGGTATTTAGCCTATTGGCTTCCTGGATGGTATTTGCAATTAGCTTTTGCTGCCTGCCTTCGTCGAGCCTGTGTTTTTGCAGGGTTTCAAGATTCAAAAGGGTAACGGCAATGGGGGTTTTAAGCTCATGGGTAATCGCCATCATAAAATTCTGCTGCTGTAACGAAAGCCTGAACTGGCGACGGGTGGCGCGGTAAACATATATTGCAGAAATGATGATGAGTCCGAGAAACACCACACCTTCGAGTGCAAACTTCCTGGTTTGCCGCCGCTTTTCGCTGGTAATTGCCTTAACTTTTAGATGGTAATCCGGGTCAGTTTTTACCAGCTCCTGCAACTTGTAATCGGTCATCTGCCTGTTCTGCCGCTCGAGCAAACTAAACCACCAAACAAGGGCTGCAACCACGTATAGCAACAGGAACCAGTATACGATTGTAATAACCCGGAGTTTTCTTGAGGTATTCCTTGATTTCATTTTTCTGGAACAGCCCCGCAGATAATTTACCGTTATCGCGAAGCCGTTATTTCACTTTTTCTAATCTTATCCCCGCGTTCATAACATGTTGCAGCGGATCTTCGCGCATGGTTTGCTCGAGTATAAACTGGTACCTGCCTTTTTTTAATACAATCCCGCTTACCGTTGGGTCGGGATTACGCGATACCAATATGCGATGTTCAAATATGTCGTCCATACCACTGCCCAGCCAACCTTTCTGGTTGTCGCCAAGCTTTAGATCCAGCCGCCTTGTTACAGCCGTATCTCCTGGCGCAACAGTGGTGAGGTTAAGCCAGATGTTATTAAAATTGTACGCGTCCGTATGCCTGATTACGACGAATACGTTGTAAAGTGATACCGTATCGGTGATCTCGAAACTTATCGGAACTTTTTCTTTACTGTTCCATTCATGTTTCCGGAAAGCCTTTGTTTGCTCATACAGGTCAATGGTATCGCAGGAGAAGAGAAAGAACAAACAAAAAAGAATACATACTGTTTTCAAACGCGGGTATTTTTACAAAGGTATTCCGGCAAGCAGATTTTCAAATAATAGATCAGGTGTTTTAACGGCGGGTACTGATCAGCAGGCGCAATGGTTTTCTTGGTTCCGCCAACCGGGTTACAAAATATTCAGCACCTGCTCCTTTGCTTTCTCCAGCTCATCTTTCATCAGCACTACACTTTTTTGTATTTGCGAGTCATACGCTTTCGACCCGGTGGTGTTGATTTCCCTTCCAATTTCCTGCATGATAAAAGACAGTTTTTTACCCTTACTTTCATCGGCTTCAACCAGGATCGACCTAAAGTAATCACAATGGTTTTTCAGGCGTACCTGCTCTTCGCTGATGTCAATTTTTTCGATATAGTAGATCAGTTCCTGCTCAAGACGGTTAGGGTCATAGCTCTCTTTGCCTACATTTTCTTCAAGCACTTTCTTCAGGCCGTCCCTGATCTTTTGCTGGCGCAGTGGCTCCAGCTTTGCAATTATATTTTGTTGCAACAGTATGTTTTCAATCCTAAGCAACAGGTCGGTTTCCATCGCCTTGCCTTCTTCGGCGCGGTGTTGTTTTAGCAGCCCGATTGCATTTGAAAGCACCTCTTTAAATCCTTCCCATTCCGTGGGGGTAAGCATCTCGGTCGAATTGGTTACCACGTCGGGTAATTTCAACAGGGCACTTAATATTCCTGCAGCGTCAAGGTTCAGTTCCGTGGAAAGATCAGAGATCGACTGGTAATATGCTTTTGCGAGTTCGGTATTAATGGTTACCGGGCGCGAAGAACCATTTTGTTTTATCGTGATTATGCATTCAACGCTGCCACGAACCAACTTCTCCTGCAACATGTTCCTGATCTCAAATTCGTATGGCTTAAGCAGTGATGGTATGGTGATGCGTATGTCAAACTGTTTACCGTTAAGCGATTTCACCTCCACCAGGAAAACCTTGTCGCCAACCGCTTGTTCAGCCCTTCCAAACCCCGTCATTGAATGCAGCATTGTATAAATTTGTTATCGGGTAAAAGTAAATGAATTAAATCATAAGCAACACTTAAGCCCCACAAGGTCAATACGCGGTTGCCTTACATTAAGCCTCTTGAACTGTGCACGTTATAGCCAAAAGGTCGAACCGGTACAAACCATTTTGCCCGTTATCTGCACTGCAATACTTGCACAATACCATCTAAGGTAATTTTTATGGACCCGGCCATAACGCTTTGGGCATCGGCCGTTGCGTCGCACGTGTGAACAATATTTCATTGATGGAACAGGTGTTTGAGTACCTGAAAGGTCAGCCTAATGGTTAACTCCGCTTTACCTGGAACTTTGTTCCGAAGCACATCACATGCTTTGTTTATCTAACAGGTACATGCATCATAGCAATTAAAAACTTGGGTAGGTTGCCCGCTAAACAAAGCCTGTCCCGACCCAATAAGAGATCGCACAAAAAAGCCGGCTCGTTTCGGAGCCGGCTTTGAAACTTGTTTACAGGTTGTACTTAAGGATTAATCTGCATCGTTTGAGCATATTCATCTAAAATGATGGTATAGGTTCCGGCAACTGCAGGCGTTTTAAAGTTCCCTCCGCCATCCCACTTCAACTTTCGGTTGGTATTACTCCCGGTTGAACCATTGTCGCCATTGTCCTCGTAATCAAACGCACCCCAGGCATTGCCCGCCAGGAACTTAATGTCTTTACCTGCTTTAAGGCTGAGCCTGATTTGCCAGCGACCTTGTCCAAGATAATTCATCTGCGGGCTGCTTCCCGGATCCCAGTCGTTTACTCCCGGCACATCCATACCGTCGCCAACTACACGCATTTGTGCGGCAGCGGTCATATCGTACTTCAATGCGCTGCTGTCTCTGCCATCCCATATTACCCTGTACCGGCCCGGTGGGTTTACGGTAGCAAAGTTGTCGCCATTAACCGATAGTATGTTCCCGGTTTTTGTTCCATAACTCCTCGTATCATCGGGTGTATTGCTGCCATTGTTCCATTCATTGTTGTCAATCAGTTTCCATTCATCTGCGGTAAAATCGGCAATGCCTAAAAACAGGTTTGTTCCGATAAAACTAAGTGCGTTGTTGGGAAACACGTTTGCAGGGGTCCAACCGGCTGCCGTTGCACCTCCAACAAAACCCATTCTTCCTGCCATAACGTTGTACTTAAGCGTGGTGCGGTTTACCGATACCCGGTAAACTCCCGCGGTGGTCACTTTAATGTTGTCTGATGAGTTAAGTACCAGGTTACCACCCGTGCCGCCATAGTTCACATCCCATGTCCTTCCCTGGGTTATCTTAAACTCGGCATTAGCGGGCAGGTAGATATAAGTGTAGTAAAGGTTATTGGCAAGTCCCGGCCGCAGATCCCTCAATAACTCGGGTGCATTTGCCGGTGTCCAGTCTGCCCCATTTCCAGTTGCGGTCTGGTAGTTTCCGGGCATGTAAAGCCGTACCTCACGAAGCACGGCAATGTCGTTAACAAAGTCCGCTTGTTGGCGCCAGCTTCCGGACGTAGCCACCACGGTCCACTTCAATGCTGTTGGTGCACTCAGGTTAGTCAGGCCTTTAGCGGTGAGCGTATCACTCAGGGCCTTATAGCTTATGCTTGCAGTAGTGTCAGCGGGAGCCGGGTTTGGCGTTAAACTAAACAACGGACTACTAAAATTTCCTTCAGGACTGAAGAGTACCCGGTAACTAACAGCAGGACCACCGGCCGCTGGAAATGACCTCGTCCAACGAAAAGTTATGCTTTGCGTGGTCGATCCCGGATCGATAGCAACGGGCGTTGTAGAAGAAGCCGGAGCAAGCAGGATAAATGGCGACGCGCCATCTTTGAAACGGGTAACCGTAATATTAAAAACATTTGAAGCAAGGATTACGGTTGAACCATTGTCTGCCTTTATCGTCCAGGTCAGTTCAGCCTTGGCCCCATCGGCGATGCCTTTTGCTTTCAGGGCATCATCAAGCTGCTTGTGGGTAAGGGTGAGTTTTGTATCAAGTCCGGCATTGTCGGCTGGCACCTGGATCAGCGGAACTTCGAAAGTACCCGTTGTTTTTTGCGTTGCAAGAAAAGTGTAAGTTGGCTTTGTATTCAAGCCGGGCTTAGCTTCCGACCAGGTGATTTCAATAGGTGCCGACGGTGTTGCTGCATTCAGTATAACCTCGGTGCCTGACACCGGCGACTTAATTGCAAATCCAACAAGGCCCTCTCCTGTAACCTCATCACCGGCAAGATCCGCCTTTTTACAGCCGGCTAATAGAACAAGTATGAGGAAGGTAAAAAGTGATAATTTTTTCATGACAATCGTTATTATTTGAGGGTAACAAACTCAACCTGTGCTTCGGATGACGACACGGTGGTATTTGCACCATTGGTATCCCTGACGGTTCCGTTGAATTTAAATTTAAATCGCGCGAGCCTGCGACCAGCGCCCGGGGTAAATTGGGCCGAAGGAATAAAGCTTGCTGCCCAAACGGTGTTTTCAATTTTACGTGTGGCTATTGTAAGTGGTGTTCCTACTTCCGCCCCAGTGTTGTCCAGTAAGGCAATCGTAGCTGAAACAGGTGCCATACGTTGCTCTTCAACGGTGGTCGCAAGTGCCTGGTCGAAGTTCACCGTTACCACATCATCCCTGTCGACCTTTGCAGGAAATACCCTAAGCTTAGCGGGTGCAAAAATCAGGGGATCGAATGCGAAAGGTTTGTAGTCGGGGCTCTGTTTAGAGCCGTCCTTTGCTTTAACCAAAAAACCAAAGTCTTTTAGTTCTGCAGGGGTTTGGCTAAACATGGTTGTGCCCGTAAACTTAAAGGACCACTTGTTGGTACCTGCTGGCGTCATCTTTGCCGTAGCGGGCGAATTTGTCCATGATGTATTCGTAAATCCATCCTTCCCTCCCCCACTAACGTTTGAAAACATCCATATATAAGCTTCAGGTTGACCCGCCATAGGTGTTCCGGTGACATCCACCGTAAGGGTGACCTCGTCTTCAGCGGTAAATACAGGTGGAGAAAATGTTACCTGCGCATGGCCTGCAAACGCAAAGGCAACCAGGCACAACACTAAACTGCATATTTGTTTCATCTTGATTTCGTTTATTGTTTGGTGAACTCGTAACTGTACGACATGATAAGCCTGTTTGAAGCCGAGTCACGTCGCTCGCGGGTGATCTTTAATACCGGCGTGATACCGGTTGGGTAGGCACCAAGGGTAACGCGTGCAGTATCGGTTGCGCTGGCCAGGGTAAGTACTTTTGGGTATGCAGGATCATCTACCAACCAATTGCCACTTGCAAGCCGGATAATACGCGGCGAATTACCCGGGGTTGTGCTAAAGGTAGAAGGTGCGCTGCCATTCGCGTCGAGCTTAAGCACAAAATCTCTATAAGGAAATAGGGTTGTCAGATCAAGTTGCTGGTAAGGAAACCCTTTTCTTTTTGAGTCCTCATCGGTTTGTATCACCTTATTCAGCTTCCAGGTACCTGCAAGCATCGAAACATTGTCGTTCGGTAATCCAACAGATTTATATTGTTCAGGCTGGCAGGCGTACAACAACACCATGGCTGTGGCGATGAAGAAGCCTGGTTTATTTGACGTTTTCATGTATGTTTCTCTTTAATGTTTAAAAGCAATTGCCTTCAGGGTTCAGTTGAAATGAAGCATTGGCGTCCTGTTCTCCCTTCGGAAACTGGAGAATAAATCCAGGACAGTTCCATGGAGAACCGCGTCGATCAAGGTTCTGGCTGCTTCTTACACCAATCCGTTTGATCTCCTGTACCCTGTTGCCTTCTCCTACGAGTTCAAGCTCTCTTTCGGTTCGTGCTGCAGCAATGACGGCCGCCGCCGATGCAGTAGCTGGCAGATTTTGGGCTGGTCCGCCATATGCACGCGTGAGGATCTCGTTGATGTCGCTAATCGCTACGGCTAAATTGGCGCTGCCTGTTTCCGCACCAGCTTCTGCACGGATGAGTTTTATTTCCGTAAGGTGAATAATCGGCAGGTCGAAAAAGGCCTTGTTATATTTAGTAAGCACATTCAGGCCCGCTTGCAGGGTATTGCTGTACCAGGCTTTTCTTTTATCCGAGCCCTTTGAAGTGGCAACCGCGTAAAACTGGTCGGTGAAGGTGAAGCCGGGCGGAGATTGATCCGAGCGGAAACTACCTCGCAGATCGCTACCCGGGGCATACGCCGAACCCTGGTTCTGGATAACGTAGATGCCTTCTTTACTCATGCCTTCTGAGAAGCGGTGGTTGTAAGAAGTGTCGAGTTGGAACTTATTGCTTTTGATCACCTGGTCTGCATAACTAAATGCGTCCGGAAAGCTGTTCATTTGGAAATAAACCTTCGCCAGGTAAGCCTTTGCGGCCCATTTGGTCGGGGTGTAAAACTTGCCGCCTGCAGGTTCAGTTGGTAACAGGCTATCCGCAGATTTCAAATCAGCAATCACGATGTCATATACTTCTTTAACCGTGGCACGTTCCTGCGAGTTTAAGGAAACACCGGTCCTGATTGGCACTCCAGGATGTGAGTTGTCCGGAGTAAAACCATAAGGCTGCGCAAACATCCTGACCATCTCAAAGTGCATTATGCCGCGGAAAAACTTTGCCTGCCCTTCCAAAACCGGCCTGGCCGAAGAAGCTATTGAAAGGTTTTCCAGGATAACATTGGCCCGGGTGATTACCTGATATGCACGGTTATAGTAATCGTCGCGTGTAGCACCGAAGTAGGAATTCTGCCTTTTATAAATCTCCGAATAATCCCCGGTAAATTTGTCGCCCCTATAATGATCAGCGAGTAGCTCATTCAAAATTTGATGCCGGCCACCCATAAATACCCCGTCACCAAGAAGGGTGTTGATGCCATTTGCAAATCTTATGAGTCCCTGTTCATCTGCAAAGGCCTCTTCTTTCGTAAGCTGCCCCTCCGGCGGACGCTCCAGGAACTTGTTACAGGCCGACGTAGTAAAAACAACGGCCAGTATAATGATGATGACTTTACTATTTAGTTTCATATACGAGTATGTTTTATGTTAGAACCCCACGTTTAATCCGAAGACAACCGTTTTCTGGCTGGGAGCCGTTAAATAAGTAATGTTAGGGCTGAGGTTCCGGTCTTGTGAATTTTCAAAGTCACGGGTGATCTCCGGATCTCCGCCCGGGTATTTCGACCAGGTAAACAGGTTGCTCCCGGTTAAAAACAGCCTGATATTTCTCAGACCTTTTAAAACATTTGCAGGAAAACGATACGCCAGCGTTAGTTCTCTCATCCGCAGGTACGAGGCGTCTCTCAGGAACATCGTAGAGTTAAACTGGTCCTCGCTGGATACTCCCGGGAATGCAGTAGCGTCGGAAACAAAACGGGGATACATCGATACATCACCGGGGCGGGTCCAACGGTCAAGAAAGTCTCTCCGCACGTTCCAGAACTTTTTAGAAACCCCTGCAAACTGGTATTTAGCCGAATTCTCATATATGCTGCCCCCAATCACAAAGGAGAATAGTGTTGATAGTGTCAGGCCTTTGTACTCGACTGAAGTATTGAAGCCGCCAATGAAATCCGGCATAACACTTCCTGCATAAACACGATGATCTAGTGAATAGGTTTTGGTTTGTTTACCGTTGCGGTCAAGCCAGATCGGGTTGCCATCTAATGGATCCACGCCATAATACCGGACCAGGTAGTTAACACCAAGCGGCAGGCCCTTTACTACCCGGGTATCATTTGTTCCACCGGTTACCGCATCAGGACCAAGCGACCATTCGAGTACCTCGTTCCTGTTGTTGGCAATATTGCCGCCCACGGACCATTTGAAATCATTCGTATTTACGATCTTAAGATTGGCACTTATCTCGACTCCCTCATTCAGAATTTTACTCTCGGGAACGTTCCGGAAAATTTTTCCGGTACCTGCAGAATTGGAAACACCTGGTTCCAGCAACAGGTCGGTAGTTTGCTTATTGTAGTAAGCAACTTCACCGGTCAGCCGGTTATCGAACAGCGCAAACTCGACTGCGGCATCTACGTTATTCATGGTTTCCCACTTTAAATCCGGATTACCATAACCACCATCATTCAGGTATAACGTAGGATCACCATTGTAGTTGATGCCACCGTTTCGATAGTTTGCATAGTACTTTCCTGATGGCATGTTTGCATTACCAACCACACCATAACTCGCCCGCAGTTTTAGAAAGTTGATGAACTTGTTGCCTTTGAGAAAGTCTTCTTCACTTATCGTCCATGCGGCTGCGGCGGCGGGGAAAAAGCCGTGTTTGTTGTTGGCGCCAAACTTTGACGAACCATCCACACGTGCGGTAAGTTGTAAGGAATACCGGTCTTTATAACTGTAATTTACCCGGCCGAAAAAGCTGTTGAAAGTATAAGCTTCCTGCTCGGAAACATTGTTGGCAACTGCACTCTTTAAGGAGTCCCTACGCTCACGGTAATCTTCGGGATGTTTCCAGTAAGGTTCAGCCGCGTACTCACCGGTTTCAAACGTGTAAGATTTCCTGCTGTACTCCTGGGTTTCGGTACCGAGCAGGAAGTTGAACCTGTTTTCTTTGCCCGGATTCCAGAGGTAATTGGCAGTGGCCGTACTGCTTACGTTTGTGCCCCAGTAAGGAAATCTTTTTGCATATCCTGAGTCCGGAGTAGAAAAGCGTGTCCACAGGTACGACTCAAACTGGTCGTCGATAGCCGTGGTGTATTCTATAGAACTGGACGCTTTTAGGAACAGGTTGGTTATGGGCTGAAATTCTACAGACAGACCACCGATCAACCTGTTATCAATTTCTCTTCTTTTTGTTTCATTGATACGGCGTACCGGGTTTGCGTTTCCGGTGAAGTAAGTTCCATCAGCGTTATACACCGGAAATATTGGTAGTGCCCCCGACATGGCATCTCCGATGCCACCATCCCATGCAGCAGGAACCCGCTTGTTTACACCTCGGTTGTAGCCCGATGAAAGTGAAACTTTCAGGGTTTTCAGGATGTTGTAGTCCACATTTAAACGGGCACTGATACGTTGATATGCGTTGCTCTTAATGTAACCTTCGTTATTACTGTAACTCAGGTTAGCGAAAGTTTTAAGTTTTGCATTACCCTGGTTCATACTAAGATTATGCTCGTTAATAAAGCCAATTTGCGTCAGCTCATCCCACCAGTCGGTATTTGCCTGGCTTGCCTGTGCCCGGGTAATGCCATTCGGTAAATCGGCCAGGCCGGTTTTACCGTCGTTTACCCATGCTTCCTGACGCAGCTGCAGCCATTCAGCGGCATTTACAAAATCCGGTTTGTTGGCGTAGGTAGAAATACCAAGTTTGTTGGCGTAATTAAAAGTGGGTTTACCGTTTTTACCCCGTTTAGTGGTAATGAGGATAACGCCGTTTGCTCCACGCGAACCATAGATCCCGGTTGCGCCTGCATCTTTGAGAATCTCCACCGACTCAATATCAGCCGGGTTAATTGAGGCCAGCGGATTTTGATTCATAGCCCCTTGGTTGGTGCGTAAAAAAGGGTCTGAGATGATCGGTATGCCGTCGACCACGTACAAGGGATCGCCGGAAGCCGAAATAGACCCTATCCCCCTGATCCGGACCACAGAACCTGATCCGGCGAGCCCGTTACCTTGTATAATCTGAACACCTGCGGCTTTTCCCTGAAGCGCAGCCTCGAAGCTCGGAACGGGTATGGAATTCAGTTGTTCTGAATTTACCTTGGCGATAGCGCCGGTTACATCGCGGCGCCGCTGGGTACCATAACCTACAACAACAACTTCGTTTAGTGCCGCATTCGTTTGTTCAAGCGTTACCTGGATCGGTCCGGAGCCGATAGCCACATCTTTGCTGCTGTAGCCAACAGAACTAACCACCAGGGTTGTTGCAGTTGCCGGCACCCGCAGCTGGAAACTTCCATCTGCGGTGGTCGCAGTGGCGGCGGTTGCGCCTTTTACCGCGATGGTAGCATTTGCGATAGGCGTGTTGTCCCTGCTGTCGACCACCTTTCCGGAGGCCAGTTTTTCCTGGGCGAATACCATCCCGGAGAAGAAAAGCAGGGGGAGAGTTAGAAATTTGAGCAATCCCTTTAGATTCATAATGGTGTGTTTAAAAGCGTATAAAATTTTTAACCCAGGTCAAGCTTGGTAATCCCGCTGGCCATGTAGGCGCAGGAACTCCTTACCAACAGGTAAAACCTGGTAGAATACTATTGGTGTAGTTTTTCCAGAAGTGAATATTTTATAAAACGGGTGTTTACAAGACAACCGGTCTATCCATAACGATGCAGTGTTGTTCAGGTCAATTCTGCTGAACAGAAAACTGTTTAATAAATACCTCACCTTTCCTGGTTTCAAGCTTCAACAAATAGCTGCCCTTTGCCATTTTGCCAAGGGGCACAGCCAAGGTACCATTTGACATAGGGGCGTTTGTTGTTGTTATTGTCCTGTACTTTCTTCCGGTTAGGTCGGTGATGGTCAGTTTTGGTTCACTTACATTCTGCTGGTCGAATCTGATATAAAGTATGGTTGTTGCCGGGTTTGGATAGATCGTAAAACCTTTTCGCTTTGCTGCGGGCACACGACAGATTGCCGAATAGGAGAATTGTCCGTCCATGTCAACCATTTTCAGGCGGTAGTACAGGTCTGAACCGACATTTAAAGCGATGGCTTCCCTGTCGGAGAAAATATAAGAAGTCCGGCTTGTTAAGCTCCCGGCTGCAGCACGGTTTTCAATCTGCCTGAAGTCTGTTCCGTTCAAGGAGCGTTCTACTTCAAAACTCCTGAGTTGGTCTTCGTTTGTTGTAATCCAGGTTACGTCTACAGCACCTGGCTTCAGGTTGGTTGTAAATGAAACCAGTTTCACCGGCAATGCGGTTACGAATGGATTGGCGTTCCTGTTGGTATAAACATAGTATTCGCCCGGCTGAAGTGTGATTGTTTCCGGGTTTCCGGTTGCAGCCCTTGTGCCACCAGACAGGTAGTTGTACCAGGTTCCGGGTTGTTGAAAAGTAACCGTACCGGTGGTAGTAACAACATCGAAGTTGCCGATAACGCAGATCTTTAAAGAGTCGGAATTTACCTGTAGGGTTTTGAAACCGCCATTGAGGTTCCAGCTAATGTCGTTGGTAACAAACGTCGGCAAGAAGTTTGGCACATTTCGGAGGCTGAGTAATTTCGAGTACACATCATACAGGGCCCGTCTGTTGGCATTTTGCTGGTAGTCCCACCGGATGGGTTTTGGATTGGTGCGGCAATTATTGTTGATGGAACCGTCCTGGCAATAGTTGATAGAATAATCATATCCCAGTTCACCAAATTGCCATAACATTTTTGGTGCAGGTATCATTGCCCAGAAAGCCGCAGCCATTCCATTCCTGTTTAAGGCTGTGTTTAGATCCTTAACATTGTGCGCAGGATTGCTGCTATTGCCAAAAGCAAGGTTTTTCACCATTAACCTTTCTTCATCGTGACTTTCCTGGTAGGTTATAAGGTTCGGCTGGCTCCAACCACGTTGCTTATATATAGCACCTTCGAAGTTTGAAGTGCCGACATAGCCCATGGTTGCCTCGTTAAAGTTGTAGTTGGCATTACCCCACAGCAGCATTCCATAGTTTGACAGTTCGATTTCCTCGTTATTAGCTGCAAAATGTTCCAGGATGCAATAGGCGTTAGCTGCTGTTGTTTGCATTTTATCGTAAATCCGTTTCCAGGTTGCTATCCGCCCGGCATCATAGGCACTCCAGTTCCCTACTTCAGCATCGCTTTCGCAATTGGCCGTAACGCAGGAATTCCGTTGCGTAAAACCTTTGGAGAGATCCCACCTGAATCCATCAATCCTGTATTTTGTAAGCCAGTGTTCAATCACACGGTCAACCAGTTCTTTTGTTGCCTGGCTTTCGTGGTTGAAATCGTAGCCAACATTAAAAGGATGGGTGGCAGTTTGGTTGTGCCATGGGTTATTGCCGGCTGGCCGGTTAAGTTGACTATTAAAGTAAAGCTGAACTGTAGGAGATTGACCATAGGCGTGATTCATTGCGATATCCATGATTACCGCTATACCCTGCTTATGACATTCATCTACAAACCGGCGCAGGGCATTTTCGGGACCATACATCTTATCAGGAGCAAAAAAGAAAGAAGAGTTGTAGCCCCAGCTGTTGTTGCCTTCAAATTCATTAAACGGCATTATTTCAATTGCGTTTATGCCAAGGCGTTTGAGGTAGGTAAGGGTGTCTGTAACCGTTTGCCAGTTTTGTGCTGCAACAAAATCGCGAACCAGCATTTCGTATATAATAAGATTACGCTTGTCGGGCTTTATAAAATTGTTCGCCTGCCAATTGTACAGGGGTTTATTTGTTTGAAGAACACTTACAATACCGTTGGTTTTCCCGGTTGGGTATGGCTTAAGTGCCGGGTAATTAGTTGCCGGGATAAAAGGATCGTTAGCAGGATCAAGTACCTTTTCAGCATTGTAATCTGCAACTCTCAGGTTACCGTCAACAAAATACTGGTAAGCATATTCCAGACCCGGGGTTAAACCCTTCAAGCGGATCCAAAACCTGTTCCCATCCGGGGTTTTGTTCATTTGTTCCTGCAGCGTTTCCGTCCAATTGTTGAAGTCGCCCAGGACAGCAATGCGGGATTTACCCGGTGCAAATAATACGATCGTTGCGGACGTATCGCCAGGCTCGTAATTAATGCCGTCTTTAACTCCCGCAGGGAGGGTAGCTATCACCGGTGCTGGTGCAACAAAAAAAAGAAGGGTGTCGTAGCGGGTTATACTTCCGGACCTGGCTTCGGCAATGATCTGCTGATTGCCTGCGACAATTGTTGCTGAAGCACTAAGCACAGCAGTGTTCGCTGCCGAGGCGATCTCTGTTCCGTTGTAATAAATCCTGAGATCGGCATTTTCGCTTGATTTCGCTGTAACCGGCAATTGTTCACCAACCGCTTTGTTGATGGGCTCGGGTACCGCTACATACCGCGGTTCACGAGGAGGATCGGTGATCCTGACCTGTAAGGAATTGTCGCTAACCGGTATGTACATATCGCTTCCATCACTGTTACGCTGTACCCTCGAGCCATTTCCGTTGCGAAATAGGATTGCAATTTTATAAACGACTTCAGCAGGGTTGGTGATGTTGAAAAAGCTCCTGATACTACCTGTAATGGTATACTTCCACCTGTTGTTTCCAAGATAGACGCAGTTAGCCAGTGGATTTGTAGTACCCCAGTTGAAGTTATTTGCGTGTTGCCAATCCCCTGGATTTGAGCTGAAATTAGTAATGACACCTAAGTGAACGTATACATCGGATGTGGGAAGGTGATCTTTTAAACCCTGGTTGCCCTTTGAGGCATCAACGATGATCTCAACTGAAGTAGAGCTTTCCCTGACAAATTCAGGTGAAGTAGTAAGTAATTGGGATTGTGTAGTTAGCATTAACAACACGAAGAAAGATGTAAAGATCAATCTCATTGGGCAAGGCATTTCGTTATGAAAACAACACAACTTTCGATGTGTATTTCTTACACAATATTAGCAATAAAATTTACAGTCCAAAAGAATTGTTAAAAACCTTTCAAAAAATAAATGGGATCTGCTAAACACGCGGCGCTACCAACATTGGAGCAGAGATCAGGGGGATATCACTAGAAGTCTATTGCAAACCATTTACGTTTGTTTTTTTCGTACTTCTCGAAGTTGAATTTGTAAAGTTTGCCTGGCCGGTGTGGAACATCAAGTTCGTATTCACCAACATCAATCAGGAAGTCCATGGCAAAGAACTTTTTTCTAAAGTTGCGACGATCGAGTTTGATGTTGAGGATAGCTTCGTAAAGGTTTTGCAGTTCGCGAAGGGAAAATTTTTCAGGCAGGAGATTAAAGCCGAGTGGGTGTTCCTGTATTCGTTTTTGCAGCCACCGATAACATTCATCGATAATCTCCTGGTGGTCGAAGGCCATATCGCTGAGATTATCTACACTGTGCCAATGCAGTTCGTTATCGTGTATTTTCAACTGGTGATGACAGATATTCAAAAGCGAACAATAGGCAATAGTGATTACACGACCACCGGGATGGCGGCCGGGTTTACCAAAGGTTTTTACCTGTTCCAGGAACACATCGTCCATACCGGTACGTTGCTGCAAGATGCGGTATGCGGCTTCATCGAGTTCTTCCGTATCGGTAATGATATCGCCCAACAAAGACCATTTGCCCTGGTAGATAGCAAGGTCGCTTCGGATAAGCAACACCTTTAGTTTGTCTTCATCGAAGCCAAAAATTACACAGTCAACGGTTATAGGAACCTTTGGATAAGTAGCTACGAGTTCAGAAGCATTTTTTAGCAGCTCTTTTTTATCCTTTGTAATGGGAGATTCGGTAACAAGCTCCATATGGCAGTATTGGTTGTTAGTTATGGTATACAAGATCCGGTGCAGCACCAGAACTAGGTTCGGGCAATCGTTCGAATGGGAAATTAAACATTTTTTGGTACGTGTATAAATTACATAATCATATTCTAAACTATTTTTTAAGGATGAGGGTTCAGCAGGCGGTATGATGTGGTGCGACAAACAACTATGTAAAAAATTAATGCCTGCCAGCATGGCCACCTCTCTTAGCGTCGTGACTCCTATCTAGTGCAAACGTGTGTTCATATGTAAGTGCATAAGACTACACGCTTTACCCTTGCTGTAGGGAAAGCTCAGCAATGGTATCCTGTACAAGAGTGCGACGCAAGAAAAGCCCCATCGGGCTTAAATGCCTGGTCCATAAAAACTACCTAACAGAAGAAGCATTTGCTGCAGCATGCCGTGTACCCCGGTTGGCCATTTAAATAGCTGTGCCGTATGGCCATCACGGTTTATGAGCTGATCATTACAGGTGCGAACGTTGTTTCTTATCGGATGGAAATTCTGGATAATTTTATGACCCAATTTGAATGTATGTACACAGCAGACCAGACGAAGCAGCTACAGGAGATGACGCGTAACTTCCTGAACAAAAAAGATCATTCCGCAGAGGTCATCAACGACCTGCGCACGGTGCTCCGTTTTCATGAACACCGCTACTATGTGATGGATGATCCGCTGATTTCTGATGCTGAATACGACAAGTTATTCAAGGCTCTGGAAGCTATTGAACTTGCCCACCCGGAACTTATTACGTCGCAATCGCCAACGCAGCGGGTAGGCAGCAGCTTAAACCAGAGCTTCAATACGGTTCAGCATATTGTACCAATGTTGAGCCTGGCGAACAGTTATAACGAAGATGACCTGGTTGACTGGGATCGAAAAGCCCGGGAGGCCGCAGGTATTGCTGATATTGAATACTGTATTGAGCCGAAGTTTGACGGCGCGAGCATTTCGCTGATTTATGAAAATGATGTGCTGACAAGAGGTACAACCCGCGGAAATGGGGTGGAAGGTGAAGATATTACGACCAATATCAGGCAGGTGCGTTCAATACCTTTATCAGCAGCATTTTCTGATTTTGGGGTGCAGCAGGTGGAGATACGCGGTGAGGTAATGATGAGCAAAAAAGCTTTTAACAGGTATAATGAGATGCTTGCTGGTTTAAACCTTGCCCCCCTTGCAAACGCACGAAACGGTGCCTCCGGCAGCCTGCGCATGAAGGACCCAAAGGAGGTAGCAAAACGGGGACTTGAAGCGTTTTTGTACAATATCAGTTATCATACACCGACCAACGACAAGGAAGCAGTCAGGAAGGGCCAGGCTTTCCTTGATACACATTCCGGCTCCTTAACCCTATTGTGGCAACTGGGATTTAGAAGTCCCGAAAAAGAAAAGGTCGTCGTAAAAGGTATTAAGGCGGTTATTGATCATGTTGGCGAATTTGAAGCGCTGCGGGATGACCTGCCGTATGAAGTGGACGGTATGGTAATAAAAGTTAATGACCTGGAGCTGCAGGAGAAGCTGGGGATGACCACGCATCATCCGCGTTGGGCAATTGCCTTTAAGTTTAAAGCCCGGCAGGCAACGAGTAAACTCCGGTCGATTGAATACCAGGTTGGACGTACGGGCTCTATAACCCCGGTAGCGAAGATTGAACCTGTGCAACTTGCAGGCGTAACGGTTGGTTCGATTTCGCTTTTTAATGAAGACATCATTAAAGACAAGGACCTGATGATTGGGGACACCGTACTTGTTGAAAGGGCGGGTGATGTGATCCCCTATATCGTAAAGTCGTTAGCGGAACTACGGACCGGTAAAGAGCAGCGGGTAATTTTTCCGACCAGCTGTCCCGTATGTGCAACCAGGCTTTTTAAAGAAGAGGGCGAAGCGGTATGGCGTTGTGTGAACATTGAATGCCCGGCGCAGGTGGTTGAAAAGATGATCCACTTTGTAAGCAAAAATGCCATGGACATCAAGAGTTTTGGAGAGGCAAACATCCGGAAGTTTTACGAGCTGGGGTTATTGAAAGACATACCTGGGATATATAAACTTGATTATGGTGCGGTATCGAAGCTGGAAGGCTTCGGGAAAAAATCGATCACGAACCTGCAGGAAGCGATTGAGACCTCCAAAAATCAACCGCTGAACAGGTTGATTTTCGGACTGGGGATACGTTTCGTGGGTGAGACTACCGCAAAGGTGCTTTCCAACAAGGTTCATCACCTGCTCGACCTGCAGAACTATACCGTAGAACAGTTACAACAACTCGAGGACATTGGTGTTAAGGTTGCCGGCAGCATAGTGCACTTTTTCCAGAACCAGCAAAATGGGCTTATGCTTCGTGAGCTGGAAGCGCTTGGGGTTAAAATGACGAATGAAAAACGCGCTGTTGTGCACGAAGGTGCTTTGACGGGTAAAAACTTTCTTTTTACCGGCACGCTGAACAAGCTTAAACGGAGTGAAGCCGAAGAGCTGGTAGAACAAAAAGGCGGAAAGCTATTGGGTAGTGTAAGCAGTAAGCTGAACTACCTGGTGGTAGGCGACGATGCCGGAAGCAAGTTCGAGAAAGCAAAAAAGATCAATACGATACGGATCATTAATGAAGACGAATTTTTGAGCCTGGTACAGGCGTAAAGTAATAGTTTGCAGGTATGCTAAAGGTTGAAACCCTCCGGTTCCTGGAGGCATTGAAGGAGAATAATAATAAGCCGTGGTTTGAAAGCAACCGGAATAAGTTTAACGCAGCTAAGGAAGACTGGGAACTGCTGGTGCAACAGTTGTTGGATAACATGGCCATTGTAGACGAAGAAGTTGCAGGCTTAACGGTGAAGGAATGTGTTTTCCGGCAGTATCGTGATATCCGGTTTAGTAATGATAAAACACCTTACAAGCACCATATGGGTGCAAGCTTCGACAGGGGTGGTAAAAAGTCGGGGTTTGCAGGATACTATTTCCATCTTGAACCAGGCAATAACAGTATGGTAGGCGGAGGATTGTGGATGCCGGAAGCCCCCGCGTTAAAAAAGGTTCGCCAGGAAATTGATTATAGCTGGGATGAACTGCAACGGATAATCACAGACAAAAAGTTTATTACCGAATATGGTGATATGCAAAAAGGCGAATACAGCCTGAGCCGGGAACCAAAGGGTTATGATAAGACCAACCCTGCAATCGACTATATCAAGCTGAAAAGTTTTGTGGCAATTAAACCATTGAGGGACGATGAACTGACAGACAAAGGCCTGTTGAAGAAGGTTATTGCCGCCTTTGTAGCTTTAAAGCCACTGATCAGATTTATCAACCGTTCGCTCGAATAACTAAAAAGGAGCTGATCGTTTGGCATCTTGTTTGAAAACATCCAGCAAACAAACCCCTAAACGAATGAAAATCAACTCTACCCTTCTCGCTTTGTGTATGATCTTACTCTTTAGTTCATGCCATCGTTATTACACTTCTTCTTCATTTTCCGAGAAAAGCGCAAAACATAAAACGGTTGCGATTTTGCCTCCGCAAATGGTACTTACGGGCAATCTTCCGCGTACCATGACCCAGGCTGACATCGAATTATTGGAAGAAAAAGAAAGCAAACTTTTCCAGGAAGCACTTTACAACAACATTTTAAAACGGGCAAACCAGGGTAAAAGAAGCCTGATGGTTTCTGTTCAACCTTATACCAATACCCTTGCCTTACTTGAAAAAAACAGCATCAGCGTTCGTGAAGCCTGGACAAAAGACGACGGTGAGCTTGCTCAAATTCTTGGTGTGGATGCAATTGTAAGGAGCTCAATTCAAAAAGAACGATTCATGAGCGACCTTGCCTCAGCGGGTATTTACACCGGCCGGAGAATTCTTGAAGCCGTAGTAAAAAACCCTGTTCCGACTCCCGTGGTAAATAAGACCAACGACATCAGGGCCACCTGCTCAATTGTAAGTAATGGAGAAACCCTTTGGAACGATGCTTACAAGAGACAGAGCGATTGGAACACACCGGCAAACCAGGTTATCGAAAATATCACCGGCAACTTCGCACGACATTTTCCTTACAGGAAAAAAGCATAGTTGCTGAGTTCCCGGCGCGATTAACGCGAATCGAATCCCCCGTCAACCCGACGATCGAAAACAGGCTGTTTCAATTAAGAAGCAGCCTGTTTCTATTTGCACAGTATCTCGATGTTAACGATTATTTGATTCTAATTAAGGATCTTACTCGGGCAAGTAAATGGTAAAGGTTGCACCTTTTTGCGGCTCTCCCTTTGCGGATATGAAACCATGGTGGTTTTGAATGATCTTTTTACAGATGGACAGGCCAAGGCCGCTGCCGGGATAATCATGTTTGCCATGGAGGCGCTGAAAAAGTTCAAATATTTTTTCAGCGTATTGTTGCTCGAAGCCGATCCCGTTATCAGTAACGGTGATTTTATAATACTTTTTGTTGATGTTTACCCCGTGCAATTTGATCTGGACCCCGGTGAACAGTTCTGACCTGATGACGATGCGGGGTTGTTCGTCAACCTTGCTGTACTTAAGTGCGTTTGACAATAAGTTTTCAAGCAATTGCCTGAACTGGAAAGGTATCACCCGGGCAACCGGCAGATCGACGATCTCCACCTGAGCACTTTTTTCTTCTATTACGTCTTTAAAGGCCGCCTTTACTTCTTCGGCCATTTTGTTCAGGTCCGTTGCTTCCAGGTCCTTGAGGGCGGTATTCGTCCGCGAAAAGGTCAGAAGATCCTCTATAAGGGCCTGCATGCGTTTGGCCGCTGATTCCATTCGTTTAAGGTACTCTTTACCGTTCTCGGATAGATTCGCTACTTCTGTTTCGCTGATACGCTGGCTAAAGGTTTGGATCTTTCTTAATGGTTCCTGCAAATCATGGCTGGCCACATAGCTAAACGAAGCCAGTTCATTGTTACTTCGTTCGAGCTCTTCATTTTTTTCCTCGAGGGTACGGTTAAGTTCATCGAGTCGTTTGGTTACGTTGCGCATCTCGGTAAGGTCATGTGATATAGAGAGTGCGCCAAGGATATCCCCACCATCAGCAATCAGTGGCAGCAGGTAGTAATCAAAATGACCTTCAAGTGATGAGGAGGTCTGGTTTGTCTGGAAAATGATTTCGCCTTCAAGCGCTCTTGTAAGGTTGTGGAGCCAGGGGTCGCCTTCCATGTTTGGGAAAAGCGCCACTACCTCTCTACCAATTGCGTCCTCTTTCTTAATACCATATCTTTCTTCACAGGTCTTATTCCAGGCGATTACACGTGTCTTTTGATCATAGGCCGAGATCAGGTCGATGCTGGTATCGAAAAGCAACTCGGCAAATAGCTTTTTTTCTTCGAGTTCACGCCGTAGTTCAACTTCATCCGAAATATCCTGCAGGGTTCCTACGATCACCGGGTCACCCGATTCAGATTGGATGGTTTCAAACATACATTTGACATAAACCAGGGTGTTACTGTGCTTTATCATTCTCAGTTCAAATGCACCATTTTCTACCGTACCCTGTTCAAAAACGGGTAGCATGTTAAACCGGTCTTCAATCTGTATAAGTGCGATAAAGCTTTTGTAACTCAGCTCAAAATGATCCCGGTCCAAAGCCAGCAGCGCGAAAAAGTTTGGAGACAATGTAAGCTCCTGTAATCGGAAGTTCCACTGCCAGCTGGCAAGTTTAGCAACAGCTTCGGCGTGCGTATGCGAGGGCTCAGGCTGAGTACCAGTGTCCACCCGGTGAAGGCGCGAAACGTCCCAGCAATTGCCTGCAATGGTTACACGCCCTCCACGTTCATTTACGCTTCCCATCCAACAACCGATCGTCTTTTCTTCCCCCGATGGAGATATTACCTTGTACTCAAATAAGGCTTCTCCCGACTCCTCTGCAAGCGTAAGTTGCTGGTTGAACAGGTCGCGAAAAGCAGGGTGTACAAATTCGAGGAAAGCTGTGGAGCTGATATGGTGTTCGCCTCCGGGAACTATCCCGTAAAGCTGCAATAAACCGGCACTGCAATAAACATGAGCCTCATCAATGCACCACTGCCAGTTTCCAAAAAGGCGTGGCTGCCTGGATCCTCTGAAGGCGCCATAGGCAACTGCGTTCTTTGCAGCCGTTGAAACTTCACCTATTTCTTTGCCGCCTTCCATAATGATGTGGTTACATATAAGAGTAAATCGCCGCCTTAAAATGCAATCCTTCCTGAATAAGCCGCTACGGGCAGGCTTGCCGTGCTACCTGGAAATTCATGCGATGTTTTCTTGAACATCGATTAAAACGGGTCTAATGTAGTCCAAAAAAGGTTAGCTGGTGTATTTATTAGGTGAAAGGGCTGAGGATATGGCGCAACTCACAACAGCTTAACGGGCAGCAGGTTGCCGCACGCATGCAAGTGCAATTAAGACCGGCCGGTTTACTCAGTTAAGGTTGTGCTGCTCCGGCTGGGGTATGATCCGTGGTTCATTGCCAGGCTCCCTTCGCTTTTTTCGCATTTCGGTATAATGGCGGTATAGCTTGCCCCGGTTGAGGTAGGTAATCTCATCACCCATCATTTTACCCCATGGTTTCATATCATCTATCCGGTCGAAGATCACTTTCAAAATTGCAATAAGTGGAATGGACAAAAACATGCCGGAAAACCCACAAAGCGCTCCCCCAACGATGACACCAATAATGGTTACAAGGGCATTGATTTTTACTTTCGAGCCCACGATTTTGGGCATAATGATGTTATTGTCGAAAAACTGCACAACCGTAAGCACCACCAAAACCCAGATAATATCCGATAAGTTGTTTGATGTGGTGAGGGTAACCAGGGCGCAGAAAATTGAGGCAATCAGCATACCGACATAAGGAATAAGGTTCAGGATGGCCGCCAGCAAGCCAAGAAAGAAAGCATACTTTATGCCTACGAGTAAAAAGCCGACGGTATTGATAACGGTGATAATTGCCATCTCGATGCTTAACCCCAGCATATAATTGTATACAACCACCCTTGACTCTTTAATTACTTCTATCACTTTTTGTTGATGTCCATCCTGGAAGAGTTCGATCAGGAACTGGCGGATCATATCACGATAGTAAAGGATAAGGAACGAATAGATGGGAAGTAAAACAATCACCAGCAGGAACTCGGTTACCGATAGAAAGGTTTGCCCGATCAGCCCGCCTCCGCCATTTGCTTCTTTAATTTGTTCGGTGCTTTCTTTGATGACTTCATTTTGATCTTTCTTGCTGAGGTGCATATTCTGGCTGATCCACCGTTGTGCAGTATTGGCATGATGCTGCAGCTTTCGTTCAATGGTTGGAAAATCGTCCAGGAAGCTTGCGATCTGGGTAAACAAAAAATATACAACAATGATCAGTGCAATAAAGAATATGGTGAGCGATATTAATGTTGCCGGCACCCGGCCCAGCCCCTTTTTTTCCAGCATACGGTTGAATGGCAGCAGCAACACCGCAAGCAAGCCAGCGAAAGCGAACGGAACGATTACATCCTGGCCGATATAGACGATAAAAGAAAAGGCAATAAGACAAAACAAAACCAGTGAAAACCGGACCAGGAAGGGTTGCTTAGAAACGTTCATTATGGAATTTACTTATAAAATGCGGGAAACACCTGACTGATGAAGCTTAAAAAATCAAACCAGAAAGGTTAGGATGCGCAATACCTTCTCATACAACGATATTCACGAAGGTTATATGCTAAGTTTAAAAACTAATTCCCTGTTCCGGCTGTTCTAAGCAGGTTAACTTTACAATTCATTGATAACGACCAATTATGAAAGCATATTGGAACAACGAGCTGATTGCAGAAAGTAATGATACTATTGTAGTGGAGAATAACCACTATTTCCCGCCGGGTTCAGTAAAGGAGGAATTTCTGCAACCTTCCTCCACTGAGTCGCAATGCCCCTGGAAAGGAAAGGCATCTTATTATTCGCTGGAAGTAAATGGCAGCTCGAATAAAGATGCAGCATGGTTTTACCCTGAACCAAAGCCGGCAGCGGAAAACATCAGGGGATACATTGCTTTTTGGAAAGGTGTTCGGGTCAGCCAATAAGTTTACATGAAGAAATACGATGCGATAATTATCGGCTCAGGTCAGGCCGGAACACCGTTATCCAAAAAACTTGCAAATGCAGGTTGGAACACTGCTTTAATTGAAAGTCGCTGGATTGGCGGAACCTGTATTAACGACGGGTGCACACCAACGAAAACAATGATTGCTTCTGCAAAGATGGCCCGCCTTGCTTCCGAAAGCCACCAGCTTGGCATCAATATACCGGCCTACCAGGTAGACCTGCCGGCTATCGTCCGGCGGAAAAACGATATTGTGCAACGGTTTAGAGATGGTGCGCAAAAAGGGCTGGAGAAAACGCCAAACCTTGAAATCCTTTTTGGAAAAGCCCGGTTTACGGGCCCGAAAACCATCAACGTATTCAGCGGCGGGGCTGAACCTATTGCCATCACTGCAGAAAAAATTTTTATTAATATTGGTACCACCACCCGTGTTCCCGACATCCAGGGCCTCGCCGACATTCCCTATCTGACCTCAACAACCATCCTAGATATCCCAGTTATTCCCGAACACCTTTTGATCATCGGTACGGGTTATATCGGGCTGGAATTTGGCCAGATGTTCCTGCGATTTGGTAGCAAGGTGACGATGGTAGAAGCTTCATCCCAGCTGTTACACAAGGAAGATCGCGATGTTGCCGAGTGCCTCGAAAATATACTGGCGGCAGAGGGAATTACTTTTTACAAGAATGCCACTCCTGCAAGGTTCTCAAAAAACGATGAAGGTATTACGGCTTCAATAGCACACGGTAACGAAACCATTGAACTCAACTGCTCCCATGTTCTTTTGGCAACCGGTAGAAGTCCGCAGACAATTGATCTCGGTGTGGAAAAGGCTGGTATAAAAGTGAATGAGAAAAAATTACATCGAAGTAAATGAATTCCTCGAAACATCGCAGCCAGGCGTTTACGCAATCGGCGATGTTAAGGGTGGGCCCGCCTTTACGCACGTTGCATACAACGACCATGTGGTGTTGTGGAAGAATATCTTACAAGGTGGAAAGGTTTCGATTAAAAACAGGGTGGTACCTTACTGCATGTTTACCGATCCGCAACTCGGAAGGGTTGGGTTGTCCGAAACGGAAGCAAGAAAACACGGCCTGAACATAGAGGTTGCAGTATTGTCAATGGAGCACGTTGCAAGGGCAATTGAAATGGGGGATACCCGTGGCATCATGAAGGCGATTGTTGACACCGACACCAGGAAAATCCTCGGCGCTGCGATCATCGGAACGGATGGTGGCGAAATTATGTCTGTATTGCAACTTGCTATGGCCGGGGGCATTACGGCCGACAACATTCGTGAAATGATGTTCGCACATCCCCTGTATGCCGAGTCACTGAACAACCTCTTTATGAAATTAGATAAATAATCAAGGTTGATAAAGCTAACACAGGTAAGTAAGCTGTACAACGGGAACCCGGCTGTAAACAACATTTCGTTCGAGGTCAAAGAAGGAGAAAACATGGTTTTGCTCGGTACCAGCGGCTGCGGTAAAACCACAACCCTTCGGATGATCAATCGATTGGTTGAACCTTCAGCTGGCATTATCGAAGTAAACGGTACCAATGTCGGAGCCCAACAACGAGAGTCCCTTCGACGCGGCATTGGTTATGTTTTGCAGCATAACGGCCTTTTTCCGCATTATACCATAGCTGAGAATATTGGCCTTGTTCCTACCCTTCTCAAATGGAGTAAGAAAAAAACGCAGCAACGATCCGATGAGTTGCTTGAAAAATTACATCTGCCACCTGCGCAATATGGAAAGTTGTACCCCGGTCAGCTCAGTGGCGGTCAGCAACAGCGGGTTGGACTCGCCCGGGCACTTGCTGCAAATCCTCCCGTTTTATTAATGGATGAACCTTTTGGTGCGCTGGATCCGGTTACCCGGACGGCCATAAAAAAAGAGTTTAGCGCGCTTGAAGAATTTCGAAAAAAAACCATAGTGCTTGTTACGCACGACGTGCAGGAGGCCTTTGAACTTGGCGACCGCATTTGCCTGATGGATAAAGGTGAGATTGTACAAACAGGCAGCCCGGCCGAATTACTTTTTAAACCGGCAAATGCATTCGTCAGCGGTTTTTTAAACAACAACAGGTTGTCGCTCGAATTACAGGCCCTTACCCTCAACGACGTTTTTGCATTACTGCCACCAGGTCACATGGAGGGAGAAGGGTTAAATATACAACCCGCAACAACCCTCTGGAGCAGCATGGAGCAGCTCGCTTCCCGTCACAGGGCTGATCAGATTGGTGTCGTAACCATTGGCGCGACAAAACATTTCGACATCGCACGGTTAATGGGCGCTTTTACCCTTTACAAAACCAGGCTCCATGGATGAACCGCAAACATTGTGGCAATTTTTTGCGCAACAATCGGGCAAAATACTCGAACAAACCTACGCGCATATCGGGCTCACTTTCGTTTCGTTATTCCTTTCGGTGCTTATCGGTGTTCCGCTGGGCATCTGGATTGCGAAGAACAAAAAATGGAGCTCCCCGGTCCTGGGTTTTGCCGGTGTTTTGCAAACCATTCCAAGCATTGCGCTGCTCGGTTTTATGATTCCACTGCTTGGCATTGGCGCTAAACCGGCAATTGTTGCGCTGTTGTTGTATGCCCTGCTGCCGATCATACGTAACACCTATACCGGGATTATAGGGGTAAATGCTTCTATTACCGATGCGGCACGTGGCATGGGAATGAGTGGCTGGCAGGTACTTACAAAGGTGGAATTGCCACTTGCCATGCCCGTTTTGCTTGCGGGTATCAGAACGGCAACCGTGATTAACGTAGGTGTAGCCACCCTGGCGGCCTACATAGCCGCCGGCGGCCTCGGCGAGTTTATATTCGGCGGCATCGCTTTAAATAATACCCACATGATACTCGCAGGAGCCATCCCGGCGGCATTATTGGCCATCCTGTTCGACTTCCTTTTATCGCTTGCGCAACACCTCAACATCCGGAAACTACGGGCAGCTTTGGTTTTGTTACCGATCATTTTAGTGCTGCTTTCATCGTTTTACCTCCTGCCCACGGTCCTGGGCAGCCGTATGCTTGCCGGCTTTACCCCCGAGTTCATGGGCCGCAGCGATGGCTACCTTGGACTAAAAGAAAAGTATAACCTGGATATCCGAACGGTAGTCATCAGCGATGCCGTTATGTATAAAGCGGCCTTCGAAAAACAACTTGATGTAATCAGCGGCTACAGCACCGATGGGCGGCTGAAAGCATTCGACCTGGTTGTACTCGACGACGATAAAACTATCTTTCCGCCATATTACGCCGCCCCGGTAGTCCGGCACGAAGTTTTAGTTCAGTACCCCGAAGTCGAAAACACACTCAACCTGCTGTCGGGTAAAATCAACGACTCGTTGATGACCGAAATGAATTACCAGGTTGACTACCTGAAACAAAGTCCCGAAAAGGTTGCGCAGGATTTCCTGGTCAGCAGGGGTCTTTACCAGCCGCCAAGGGGTGGGAAAAAGGGCCTGATCCGGATGGGATCAAAAATATTTGGCGAACAATACATTCTTTTGCAACTCTATACAATGCTGCTGAGGGGTTACACCGAATTGGAAGTGGAAACAAAGACCGGACTCGGCGGAACGAAAATTTGCTTTGATGCCATACGAAATAACGAGATCGACCTTTACCCGGAATATACCGGCACCGGGCTGCTGGTTTTATTGAAACCAACTAAAGCAACCCTTAACCGTATAATGTCCGATAAAGAGAAGGTATACGCTTATGTAAGCCGTGAGTTTTCCCGGCAGTACCAACTCGATTGGCTAAGACCCATTGGTTTTAATAACGCGTACGCGCTTATGATCCGTAAAGAAGATGCTGAAGCGCTGCAGATTAGAACCATTTCCGACCTCAAGTTGTATATAGATCAACACGGCTAAAAGGGTTGGTCAGGTAAAAACGGGGATCATTCTTTTTTGGGCCAGGCGGCAGAGCATATCCGTGACGGCCGTTGCCCGCCCAGGTGCGCCAGTCGGACGGGCGTCGCACTCTTGTACGGCTGTGCAATAAGCAGCAGGCTACCGGCTTCAAAATATAGCTGTTCACAAAAAACAGGAATTGGTGTAGCAGTACTAATGGCAGTTTGATCTGTGATAATGTATTCCGGCGGGTATCCCCTGGTAAGTAAATGACTACGGCGATAGCTCCATGGTCCTTAAAACAAACAAATGAGCACATCATCCCTTTTAGATAAGTATTTAGCGGTCAGACAAAGAACAGAAACCATCTGCGGGCCCCTTCAGAAAGAAGATTATGTAGTGCAGCCGGTTGTCGATGTGAGTCCTCCAAAGTGGCATATTGGTCATACCACCTGGTTCTTTGAAACCTTTTTGCTAAAAGAACATGCAATGGGTTATAAGGAGTATGACCCTAACTACAATTACGTTTTCAATAGTTATTACGAAACGGTTGGGGCTCGTGTAATTCGAACCGACCGGGGTAATCTTAGCCGCCCGACGGTTGATGACGTTTACAAATACCGCAAGTATGTAGATGAGGCCATGGTAAAGTTTCTTAGCGATGGTTATCCTGAAACCCTGACCGATACCATCAACCTGGGTTTGAACCACGAAGAGCAACACCAGGAATTATTATGGACGGATATCAAATATATTCTTGGGCATAACCCGCTGTTTCCGCCCTATGATGCTGCAACGAAATCCGCCGGTGGGGCTGTTGAAGCCGGTAACATGATGAGCGTAAGTGAAGGGTTATACGATATTGGTTTTGAGGGTACCGGTTTTTGTTTCGACAACGAACTGGGCAGGCACAAAGTTTACCTGCCCGGTTTTAAGATCGCTAAAGAGCTGGTCACAAACGGGGAATACCTTACGTTTATCAATGCCGGCGGGTACAGGGATTTCCGGTTTTGGCATGCAGAAGGTTGGGATTGGGTCAAATCAAATGCGGTTCAATGCCCGATGTATTGGCATCTTGTCAATGGCGGATGGCAGCACTTTACCCTAAGAGGTTTGGAACCGCTTGACGAGGCCGGTACTTTAAACCACATAAGCTTTTACGAAGCTGCCGCATTTGCTGCCTGGAAGGGCATGCGATTACCAACGGAGTTTGAGTGGGAAATCGCAGCCCCGCAGCTGAATTGGGGAACCAGGTGGGAATGGACCGAAAGCGCTTATCTTCCTTACCCGGGTTTTAGCAAAGCACCGGGGGCAATTGGCGAATACAATGGAAAATTCATGGTTAATCAAAAGGTTTTACGGGGTGCCTCCGAAGTTACCTCACCGGGGCATAGTCGCATAACCTACCGAAACTTTTTTCATCCGCAACTTCGCTGGCAATATACAGGCATAAGGCTCGCACAATAGCTCATTATGGAACAACTCACCGCAACAAGCAAAACACTGTCTGAATGTACTCCCGAGGCAGGTAGGCTCTCCACGGGACCAGGGAAAGTCCGGCTGACAGCCGACAGTCCTTTCTTACAGTCCGTATTGAAGGGCCTTTGCTCCAAAAGCAAATTTCTTGAGTCGAAGTATTTCTACGACGAGGCAGGTGATGAATTGTTCAGGCAGATCATGGCTTGTCCTGAGTACTATCCAACCGATTGTGAGCACGAGATTTTTAGCCGGCAAACCGCGTATCTCGCTTCAGCACTCATTCCAGACTCGGAAGACTTTGACGTGATTGAATTAGGTGCCGGAGACGCAACCAAATCCATCTTTTTACTTTCAGAGATCCTGGGCCGGAATCAAAAGTTTACGTATTTGCCGGTCGACATTTCTTCAAACGTAATCAACAACCTACAAACGCAATTACCAGCGAGATTGCCCGGGCTCCGGGTGACAGGGCTGAACGGCGAATACTTCCAGATGCTGGCGAAAGCAACCGAACGCCCTGCAAAACGTAAGATTGTTTTATTTCTTGGTGGCAACATAGGCAACATTCCGTACGAAGAGGCCCGGCAGTTCTGCCTCAAGATGCGTGAACACCTTGCCAAAGGTGACCTCGTGCTGATTGGGTTCGATCTCAAGAAAGATCCCCGGGTTATTTTAAGTGCCTATAACGACAAAGCAGGTCTTACCCGGGATTTTAACCTTAACCTGCTTAAGCGTATCAACAGGGAACTTGGGGCAAATTTCAACCTCGACAACTTTAGTCATTATCCAACGTATGACCCAGCCAATGGGGCTTGTAAAAGTTACCTGGTATGCAACATCAGCCAGGAAGTAAATATCGCCGGTGAAACCATCCGCTTCAGGCAGGGTGAAACGGTATTTATGGAAATATCCCAAAAGTATACCCCTGACCAAACAGATGAACTTGCCCACCAATGTGGTTTCAGGCGATCCGCTCATTTTTATGACTCCAGGCAGTGGTTTCTTGATGCCGTTTGGGAGTGTATATAAGTCGTAATTCGATCCGGATAAACTCAATTTCCAACTAGCAGAACTCATGATAATTGTATAACTTTCGGAGTTACAAACCGGGTTGCGCTCATCGGCGCGGCCATCTCCAAAAGTTATTCATGAAAAAAATCATTGGTATATTCTGCATTGGACTTCTATATGCCACTTCCGTAACAGCTCAGCCCGTGATAACCTTTAATCACCTTGCCATCTACGTAAACAATCTTCAGAAGAGTACGGAATTTTATAAGAATGTATTACAGCTTGAAGAGGTTCCTGAGCCCTTTAAAGATCAAAAACATGCCTGGTTTAAGATGGCAGACCGGATAACCTTGCATGTAATACAGGGAGCAGAAAAGAACGTAAAACATTACCGCAGCGATCATTTTTGTTTTAGCGTTCCCTCGTTGCAGCCGTTTATCGAACGTTTATCCCGATACAAAATATCCTATGTAAGTGCAAGCGACGAACCGATGAAGGTTACCACGCGGGTAGATGGGGTTCACCAGATTTACTTGCAGGATCCTGACGGTTACTGGATAGAAATGAATGATGCCCGACAATAAGATGAGCTTATATTCTACTTAGTCACTCGCCAAAATGTAAGCTCTGTTACACTGGCCCTTAACAGGCTAAGACGCGAAATCAAAATTTTTCGGCCAGGCTTACAGGTATCGTTTACCGCCTGTTCAGGCGTTACCAAAACTGCAAAAAAGCAGGTTACTTCCATGTTTTGTTGTTGCACTTAAGCGTATGCTTGTTTCCTTAGCAATCCTTAAAAAACAACCCCATGCAACAACTTTTTCGTTGCTTTTGCTCAATGGCAAGCCCCCTGTTATTCTACCTGGTTGCGTCGCATCCTGCAATTTGCAAAGCTCAACAAACCACCATATTGGAAGTTGCCAAGGATTCGTCGTATGCTATCGTGGTAGCAGGCAAACAATACCGCAAAACCGCCTTTCACGATTTCTTCTGGGGCTCGCATTATCGAAAAGAATGGTCCACGCCGGTCAAGGTTAACGCTGTCTACCTCGATACGCTTGCAGGCGGACTGCAGCCCATTCTAAAAGGAGGCGGCAGGCAAACACGAACGCTGCGGCTTGAAGACAAGAACGGTAAACAGTATGTGCTTCGCTCAATCGACAAAACTTTTGGGCGCGCATTACCCGAAATTTTTCGCGGCACTTTTTCGGAAAACGTGATTAACGACCAGGTATCTATTGCTCATCCTTACGCTTCGCTGGCTGTGCCGTTCCTTGCCGATGCGGCCGGTATCTTTCATACAAACCCCCGGATTGTTTTTGTACCCGCACAAAAAGGCCTAGGCGAGTACAATGATGAGTTTAAGAACCAATTATACCTGTTTGAAGAACGCCCTGCAGGTAACCAGGCTGATGCAATAAATTTCGGCAACTCAGAAGACATTAGTGGAACGGAAAAAGTACTTGACAAAATTTTCGAAGAAAATGATCACCATGTCGATCAGAAAGCATTTATCCGCGCGCGGCTATTTGATATGTTTGTAAGTGATTGGGGACGGCATGAGGACCAGTGGCGTTGGGCCGTATTCAAAGAAAACGGGAACAAGGTATACCGGCCAATCCCGCGCGACCGCGACCAGGTTTTTACAAAGTTTGATGGCCTTTTTGTAAACATGGGTACCCGCCGCGAGCAGCTTGGTTATCTTCAGTCCTTTGGTTACCGGATTAAAGATGTCAAGCGGTATAACTTCCAGGCACGTCACCTCGACCGATTGATGGCCAATGAGTCCGGAAAAGAAGTCTGGCTATCCGTTGCAAGAGAATTAAAGCAGGCACTTACCGATGAAATCATCGAAAAAGCTGTAAAGCAACTACCTCCCGAAATATACCCGATTTCGGGAAAGGTCATCGAGGCGAAACTTAAATCCCGAAGAAATAGCCTTGTAGACTTTGCAACCGAATATTACCGGTTACTTGCAAAGGGTGTTGATGTAGTGGGCACCCACCAGCGCGAAGTTTTTGAGGTTGCTGCGGTTAACCCGAAAGAACTTTCTGTAAAGGTGTACGACCAGGACAGCTCAGGAAACAGGAAGGCTCAACCGTATTATGCGCGACGGATTTACTCGCACGAAACCAAAGAAGTACGCATATATGGTCTTAACGGGAAAGACAAATACGTCGTTACCGGTAATCCTGGCGATGCTATCAAGATAAGGCTCATCGGCGGGCCGAAAAAAGACAGCTTCAATATCAGCACTGCACCACAGGCTGATAAGATAAAGATCTACGACAATCATGATAATGGGTTTGCAACGGCAAAAGGGGCTAAACTATACTTATCTACAAACCCGGATATACATGCTTATGATTACCATTCCTTTCGTTACGATTCAAGATGGTTGAAACCAGGAATTAGTTATACCAACGAGGATCGATTGTATGTTGGGTTGTTTTACCACCTCCAGAAGCAAAAATGGCGAAAGTCGCCATTTGGGTACCAACACGACTTGCACCTTAACTATTCTATCACGCAACTGGGGTTTAGGGCGCTTTATATCGGACAGTTCACGCAAGCTGTCGGTAAATGGAACCTCGGGATTATGCTCGACGCCGATGAGGTTAGGGACGCGCATTTCCCCGGGGTTGGTAATAACACCAGGATAAAAAGTGACGACCGTAATTACTATCGTATGCGCACGAGGGAGTATTATGGCGGACTTAGCCTGGACCAGACATTTTCGGTTAATCACACGGTGACCCTGACGGGATATTACCAGTTCGTAAAAGTATTGCACAACAAAGACAAGTTTATCGAGGTAAACCGGCCGGCAGGTTTTTTTGATGCAGATCATTATGCCGGTGGTAAGGTCTCGTATGAATTTTTGAAGCTGGACAACAATTTGTTTCCAAGCAGGGGTATTAGCTTCCAGAGCTCAGGTGAATTCATCCAAAACCTTAAAGAACCCGAAAAGACCGTAACCCGGGTATCCGGTGAATTTGGTTTTTACGTGCCGCTGGCGCATTCCCTGACGCTTGCCGTTAAAACAGGTGCTGCTACACTTTCCGGCACCCCGGAATTCTACCAATTGAACCGTCTTGGTGGCGGGGCCACACTCAGGGGCTTTCTTCGCTGGCGTTTTTACGGCAAAACTGCTGTTTACAATCAAAACGAACTACAGTACAATTTCGCTGTTAAATCTTTTTTATTCAATGGCAAAATGGGTGTTGTCGCCCTACTTGACAATGGACGGGTGTGGCAACCAGGGGACCCCTCCGATAAATGGCATGTAGGGTATGGAGGAGGGATAATGCTGGCGCCATTCAACAAAATAAGTGTTACAGGCACAATCGCGTTTTCAAAAGAGGACCAACGGCTGAACGTGAGGTTAGGAAGACTTCTGTAATGCGTAGGTCCGGTTTTTGCCGTCGGTCTCACGATTGCAACGATGAATTCAGATTTTTCTCGCCAGGTTTGCCGGGTGGAGCAGGTTAACGCAGATTCAATTTGCACCCTGTCGTGGCCGGTAATACAATTACGAAGGCTTTTTTGCTTGGCAGCAATATTGCCCACTGGTGATGAATAGTTTGAGGGACAGTTTACACAACCGGTACGCTTAAGCACCGTAACAAATGCGGGAATTGGAACGATGCGTAATTTGCCTAATCTATAAAAAGTAACTATCATGCGCCGATTTTCTACAATTTACATTTATGACTGAAGTTAAGGTCAGGAAATTCAATTATTCACTGGAAGGCCTAAGGGGAATTTGCGCTTTAACGGTGGCGCTGGCACACGTGCAAACCGGCATGATCCTTTTTCCTACGATCAACCAAATCCTGGAGTACAGTCATTTTGCACACCTTGCTGTACTGATCTTTTTTATGCTTTCGGGGTATGTTATAGGTGTGAATTATCCCGGTGATCACCTCAACAAAAAAGACTACCTGGTAAAAAGGATCTTCCGGATTTATCCTATCTACCTGTTGGTCATTCTTTTTTGCTTCAGCTTCGAGCCGGACCTGAACTTGTCAAAGATCCTCGGTGCGATCTTTCTATTGCAAGGCTGGACAGATCGACTGGTAACCAACGTTGTGCTATGGTCCATCCATTACGAGATCATCTTCTATATACTGTTCATATTTATCGGCAAAACCAAAAAAAACATAGCGATACAGGCTGCCGTGTGCCTGGCTCTTGGTATGGCAGTTTGGGTGTTTAAAGCTGTTCCCCCCATTTTCGGCGGTTATTTTTGTGGGTTTGCTTTTTGGCTAACCGGACTTTATATTTCTAAACTTAACCCAACCCCAAATACCAACTCGAAAAGCGCACTTCTTTGCCTTTTTTTCCTGGCAATGGTATACAACCACCTTGCACCGGGCGGAGTTGTCTTAAATGCAATCGGGCTTAAGAATAACAACATTGACATGGTATCTGCTGCAGATATCATCAACATGATCCCGTGTTTTCTGATCATCGTAGAAGCAGGAAATATTGCAATTAACCGCAAGTTGCTGCTGGCTCTATATGCTGCGGCACTCGCATTCCCAGCCATGATCATCGGCTTCTTATTCTTTACCGGCAGAATACACGAGAATTTTCGCTGGGAGCTTTCAGGTGTCCTGCTCGCCCTTGCTGCTGTTTTGTTTTTCGTAAAACAGCGATACGATATGCTGAGAAATATCGCTTGGCTTGGTGGCATTTCCTATTCGATTTACATCATCCATTGGCCGATAGGGTATCTTATGGGCGAAATCTTCCGCCCCCGGGAGCCTTGGGAAAAAGCACTATATTTTATCCTGTGGCTGACCTTAGTCCTGGTCTTTTCATGGTTACTTGAAAAGAAATTCCAGCGCTACCTGAAAGAAAAGTTTTTCCCCCATAAAGCTACAGCTGCTGCAATCCCGGTGGTTACCGATAATCGCGTGAAGGCTTAACCTGGAATTTTCGAGAATAGATAATCTAGAGAGTGGCGAACTGTCGTCATCTTTTTTCTGTTGTTCTTGAACTTCGCTCTAAAAAACCCGCTTTTGTAAGCGACTTGCAACGCTGCTGGTTGTAAGCGGACCCGTGTTTATCGGCACCTGATAAAGCATGGTTAAAAGGATTTAACAGCCGGATCAGGCTGAAGCGGCTCATCGAACCACACGGATTTTGTCTGGCGCTCCGGCTTTGACCTAGAATATTTTGTCCAACCTCCTCCCGCCATAGGCTGCTATATACCGATCTTATTTGACTATCAGTACACCTGTTCCGGGTTTTTGATTATTTTCCCTCCTGCCAGTACGTTCCGTTATTGGATCTTGTGCCGTCCCTATTGTAACACCGCCTACTATCGTTTATCCACACCGAATAACAACGCTTACTCGTTGCATATCGGCGCTGGCGCAAATAATAAGAAGGGGTAGTGTTCCGGATATAAAGGTTCCAGATTAGTGCTGCATTGTTTTGCAGATATCAGCCTTGTTCAATCAATAGCGTTGACCTGGGATGCCTATAGCTGAAGAGATGCACCGTTACGTGTTTTACCCGGTAGAACCCGGATAATGGTCTCCTGTTAAATGCGTTCCTGGTAATACTTTTAAAGTCATCCATACCGTTTTAGGAACCATAGAAAGCATTTCAGTTTACCACCGATAACCATTATTGATGAGTTCGTATTTACGTCCCTGGCCTTTGTTCATTTTGTCTCTCCTAACGCTACTTGTATGCTCGCTCACGCAGGCGGTTGCACAAACAGGTCACCCCACGAGCGACGACGAATTTGTTGGCCCGTTTGCAAGCTGGATCAATGTTAAAACCCAATTCGGTGCAGCCGGTGACGGCGTTGCGGATGATACCGAAGAACTGCAGGCTGCGTTCGATGCTGTTGGCAATGCCGACAGTAAAGCCAGTGTGGTATACCTGCCCCCGGGAACATACCGCATCTCGGCAAAATTGGCGATGAACTACAAAATGAATGTAAGTGTAATCGGCGCCGATCCGGCAAATACAACCATCAAGTGGGCAGGCGCATCGGGCGGGACAATGATGTTCATTAGTGGCACGGCTTACTCACGATTTAACCGCATTACCTGGGACGGCAGCGCCTTAGCCAGTATCGCAATAGACCAATCCTACAACGGTTCACAAGGTTATTTCGATACCGGTAACGAATATGCCGATGACATTATTAAAGACGTAGCGACAGGTATCCGGGGAGGCTTTCTTGGACACGGCTTTGCAGAAACGGCAATCATGCGCTGCCGTTTTATCAGGAACACCTCCGCAGGAATAAGCCTCGGAAACTTCAATGCGCTGGATGCCTGGGTTTGGAGTTCCGTATTCCAGGATTGTAATATTGGGATTACAAACATTTTTGGTGCAGGTAACTTCCAGGTGTACAACAGTGTTTTCAAAAACTCCACTACCAGTGACATTTCCATTGACAACACCGGCCTGTTTGCCTTCCGTGATAACACTTCAATAAACTCCCGGGCATTTATTACGACCACCTTAAAACGGTACCCTGCCCTGATTACCATACAGGGGAACAAAATACTTGACCCCGTGTTGACCGCCGCCATAAACATTCGTAATCATGGCCCGGTTGCCCTGTTTGATAATGTAATCAGGTCGCGTGCGGGGGCTACCGGCTCAGTGGTTATCGTTGCCAGCGACCCGAGCAGTGAACTCTTTTGTATGGGAAACACCTATACCGTTACCAACGCCGTACAGTCCAGCAGCCGCAAAATACTGTTTGATAAACCGGTTGTACCAAGAGAGTCGTTGTTGAACCTAATCGAACCAGTGCTACCGGGTACTCAACCATCTTTAAACCGGCAGGTGTTTGAAGTTCCCGCAGGTGCAAATGCAGCGATGATACAGGAAGTGATCAACCAGGCAGCATTGGTAAGCGGAAAAAGGCCGGTAGTTCACTTTGCGCATGGGAATTACCAGGTAGCTAAAACGCTGGTTGTTCCTGCAGGCTCCGATATGCAGCTAACGGGTGACGGGCATGGCGACTTCAGGCCAACCTGGCTTACCTGGACAGGCTCCTCTCCTGCCCCGGTAATTGACATAATGGGCCCCTCTAAAGTTACCGTACGTGACCTGTCGGTAAATGGCAACAACCTGGCTGTTAATATCAGGATCAATAATGTCGACCAGGTAGGCTCACGCTTTTTCATGCACCAGGTAGAGCTTCACCTCAATAAGTCTAACCTGCTTGTAAATGGCCTTGATCATACGCTTGTGCTTGCACAAAACTCGCGGTATTCGCAGAGCACGGCCAAATCACTTAGTGTTGTTGGTGGTCCGATCAGCGCAGCCGGAAACCCACACGCAGGACGTACCGTACTTTATGCGGGGCTTGGATTTGATAACCAACTTACTTACGAGGTTTTGAACGGGGCAAACCTTCTGACAAGGGATGTTTGGTATGAAAGCTGGATGAATACCACCTACCTGAAGTTAACGGGTGCGGGTACTTTCGTATCGGAAGGTTGTCGTCTTGCATCTCCTTCCGGAACTGCCGTACCCATTATGAATGTAAAAGACTTCTCAGGCAAGGCAACCTTTATGAATCTTCACCTGGACGACCGGATTGCGATCAGTGGAAATGGCGGCAACTCATCGATACTTGGCCTTGGCGTATTGTCGAAAGGCAGTACTTATGTGGAGAATACCACATCTCCAGCGGCGGACGTCCGCCTGCTGAACGGCCGGATTGTGCAGGATCCAAACACCGTCTTCCCAAGATCGGGTAGCAGGGCTGCGACAAACTCAGGCATTGCAGACTCGACATTCATCGCTGGTATGCTCCAGGATACCCGTACGCTGCATGCCGAAATTTTAACCGCATTGCCAGGTAATGTTTCAGATGTACGGTTCTACCGGGTTTGGTGCTCCGGCGCAGAACAGGGTGTTGAAATCAATGCAGCAGCAAATCCCGTTTATGATGATGCAGCGTTACTTACCAGTCTCAGGTTAAATGAGGCGTCTTTAAGCCCCCTGTTTCAGCAAAACAGGTTCGAATATTCTGCGACAGTCGGTCAACATGTAAACAGTGTAACCTTAGTTGCTGGCTCCGGCAATAATAATGCAATCATTACCATCAACGATGTGGTAACGGCAAATGGGGCAGCTTCAGCACCGATATCTTTAGCTCCCGGGCTTACTCCTGTAGTGGTGAAGGTTAGCGTAGGCGATGTACAAAATACCTATATCATTAACATCACCCGTGCATCGGGCATTTCATTGGCAGCAAAAGTATTTTTACAAGGTGCTTACAACCTTAGTACCGGCAGGATGAACAATGGGCTGAATACGTTGGGCATTTTACAATCAAAAGCCCCGGCTCAACCATACCAACTCTCTCCATTTAATTACGCAGGTGCCGAGTCTGTCCCAACCGACTTCTTCTACCAGCACACTTCGATCGTCGACTGGTTACTGGTGGAACTTAGGGATCAAAACGCACCAGCCACGGTAGTTGCAAGCAGGGCGGTATTCTTACACCAGGATGGTACAATCACCGATACCAATGGGGTATCTTCCAACGTTGTTTTTCCGGGTGTTTCGCCCGGCTCGTACTACGTAACGATAAAACACCGGAACCACCTCTCCGTCAGATCGGCAACCCCGGTTGATTTCGGACAGGGACAAGGAAGTATCGACTTTAGTTTGTTGGGTAGCTGTTTCCAGAATCAACCATATTCATCCAATGTAAAATGGGGAAGTGTTTATTGTATGAGGGCGGGAAATGCAAATGCGAACACAAATGTCAGGTTCACCGGGCCGGCAAATGACCAGGACCAGATCCAGAATAATGCGTTGGGTGGTTCACTGTCGTTGGTACTTACAAATCATTATGCCCGCGAGGACCTGAATCTCGATGGAAGCGTTAAATCAAACGGTCCGGTTAATGACCAAAGTTTTCTGCTCAACATCATCATGGGGGGTTTTATCGGTACGATGTATATTGAACAACTATAGCTTTCCATAACTCCCCGTTTAGTGCAGCAACTTCGTAGGCGGGAAAACTAATTGAACTCACGGTTGCCCCCCAAATCAACCAGGTCGGCCAGGTATTACCCTTGTACGGTTTTTTCTAAGGCAGAAACAAGAAGATTTACGACCTAACGAGGCCTCATTGATTATGGATTTTGCCGTACCGGTAACGTTCTCCCGTTAGAAGCGGATGTTTGCCTTGCAGGTCGCCGTTGTTCATTTGTAAGCGAAAACGGGAAAAGAAAACCTCGGCAATCCAGGGTTCAAACGCAAAGGTAAACTGGTTATGTGTTGATTTCGGAAGCGTAAACGGCGAGATCTTTTCGGGTGTTAACTCAAACAAAAGATCAATGGTGGAAACAACCTTTGGTAACCTGATGGTACCGGTTCGGTCAGCCTTAATTATAGTATCGCCTTTGGTGGTTTTTACCCGTGCGTAAAAGAAATTATTAAACACGGGGTTCTTGTCTTTAAGCCGCAGCACCATTCCCTTAACCGGCGCCATGCTGCTGCCAACCATTTTGAAGTCTTTGCCCGGGTAGGGTTCTCCTGTAAGAACAACTTCGTTTTGCTCTAGTCTCCATTTCCCCTTACCATACCGGTCCAAAGCACCATATGAGTAAAAAAACTCAAAGGTGGAGTCCGGATTTAATTGAAATACGGAAGCTGTTTCCTGTACTCCTTCCAGCGAATAAACACCATGCAGTGAATCCCGTTGTGCCAGGGTAGCCGTTGATATAAGGAAAAACACCAGGAACAGATACTTCATTACAAACAGCTTTACGTATGCTTAAATACAAACAAGCCTCCGTTAATGTACTTACAATGCGTTAATCTTCAAAGCATCGGGAGTGCTTTATGAAGGAAGCAGAGCTGTGAAAAATCTTCGCCTAACACGTATTGAGTATCCTGACTCGAATGGGCGGGTTCTTTTACCACTTCATTGCGGCAGTTTTGCACGGGTATTCGGTTAACCCGTAGTTGTGGAAATACAGAAAAGAATTTTTCTGTAGCCGATCACTACCCTGCTACAGACAATATCATTTATTTGATAAAATTTTTTATTTTACCAGTGATGCATGGCAGCATCTCCTTTTTAAAATAATAAACAATATGTCTTTAACCCTGTCTCCGGGTGCTGAGTACGTGAAGCAGAAGCGTTCGTATCGAACGCTAACTACCGTATTTGGTATTCCATTATACGTATATGCTGTATCACTTGCGTCGCTCTTTACCATTGTTGGTATTCTTTGGGACATCAGCTGGCATACTACTATTGGAAGGGACCAGTTTTTATCACCACCTCACTTGCTGATTTATCTGGGGGCAATATTCGGTGGACTATTTTCCGGAATTCAAGTTCTGGTGAATACTTTTTCAGCTCCTCCGGTAGTAAAGCAGGGACTGGTAAAAATCTGGGGGTTTTTCTACAGTTCGCTCGGTGCACTTTTTTGCATATGGGGCGCAATAGCTATGCTCACTTCTGCGCCTTTCGACGATTGGTGGCACAATACCTACGGACTAGACGTAGTGATTCTTTCGCCACCGCATGTGCTGCTTGGTTTAGGCATGCTGTTTATGCAGTTCGGCGCCTGTGTGAGTATTTCGAAATACCTGAATTTACACCAAAGACCTAGTATTTCGGGGGGGTCGTTTTTCGATGAGCGGAGAGACCTGATTCTAAAACTTTTATTTGTAGTTGCGGCCTCCAGCCTTTTAGCAATGGTTTGCACACTATTAAACGAATACCTGGACACGCGTAATCAACGCACAGCCCTCTTCTACCAGGTTGCTACTATAGCAGTATTGCTTTTCGTACCGGCATTTGGGCGAAGCTTGAGAATAAAATGGGGCATGACCGCTGTTGCACTTGGTTATATGGTGATTATGGCCGGTTGTAACTTGGTCCTGCAGCTGTTTCCGGCGGTTCCGAAGTTAGGTCCGATATTAAATCCCGTCACCCACTTTCAGCCGTTCCAGTTTCCCCTGGTATTGGTTGTCCCTGCCGTGTTAATGGACCTCGTTATGCACCATTTCAAAGGCGGTGACTGGGGCAAAGCAGTTTTGATAAGCCTGGCATTTGTTGCCGCACTACTCGCCATACAATACCCGTTCAGTGGGTTTTTGTTGGAATCTCCCCTTGCGAGAAATTGGTTTTTTGGTTCTGAAGCGTGGTACTACGGGTTGGACCCCAATTGGGCGTACAGGTATAAATTTCTGCCGGAAGAGCTACAGCCCGTAGGCGTGGTGCTCAAAGGGGTAGCGATTGCTTTCGTAATTGGAATTCTGGTAAGCCGGCTAAGTCTCCGTTGGGGAAAGTGGCTTCAAAGTATACAGCGCTAACAGCAGCAAACCGTTCACAAAACACTAATTATTCCAGACGCCCTACCCTTTTATGAAAATAATTCTGACGATCTTATTAGTCGTGCTGACGCAAAACGGTTTTGCTCATGTTGGCAGCCCTGAAGTGGTAATGGAGGGAACTGCAGGACCATATAAACTATTGGTCAGCGTTATGCCACCTGACGTGATCCCCGGAGTGGCCAAAGTAAAGGTCTACCTGCAAAGCCCGGTAAATAAGATAACGCTTCGGGCCGTGTATTTCAGATCCGGTGATGAGGGCGCACCCGAGCCTGACCCGATGACGGCTGTAGAAGGTGCAACCGGTCAGTATACGGGTGAAACCTGGCTGATGAATGGCGGATCGTCAAGCGTCCAGATCAACCTGAGTGGCCGCGAGGGAAGCGGTGAATTGATTGTTCCGGTTGTGGCCATCTCAACCGCCAAAAAGGAGATGCCTGCCGCAACAGGCTGGACCCTGGCCGGGCTTGGATTACTGCTGTTTGTACTTATGGTAACCATTATTGGCGCGAGTGTCAGCGATGCACTCGCTAAATCCGGGGAACAAATCAATGCCCGACGCAGGCGGATCAGGGTTGTGGGATTTATTGTTTCAGCACTATTGACTTCTCTTGTGGTTTATGGCGGAAATGCATGGTGGCAAAGCTGGGCAAGAAATTACCAGCGCTATATGTTCAAGCCAACACAAGCAAAATCGACCGTTGTGCAGCAGGATGGGATCGCAGAGTTAAGGTTTGGGCTGGATACCACTTCACAACGCAAAACATCTTTCTCCTTTGTTGTTCCTGATCATGGAAAAATGATGCACATGTTCATCATGCGTATCCCCGCAATGGACGCGTTTGCACACCTGCATCCCGAACGAACTGATAGCGCTAATTACCGGACCATTTTACCTGCCTTGCCTCCAGGAAAATACCTGGCTTTTGCTGATCTGGTTTTTCAGAGTGGCTTTACCGAAACAGTTAAGGATACCTTCGAAATTACCAGCCAGCTTACAGACACGATTCATCAACTTGACAGGGACGACGCCTATGCCTTTGCCCTACCGGCAGACGTGGTTGACAACCCTCAACTTACCAACCAGGAAAGTACTATAATCTGCGGAAAACCCGGTACCGGAGCAAGGTTGAAAGATGGATCCGTTATGGTGTGGGAAGACATGACGACCGCGCCTTTACAAAGCGGGAAGTTGTACACGATGAAATTTTCGGTGACAGCTGCAGATGGAAAACCGGCTAAACTTGATCCGTACCTGGGAATGAGCGGGCATGCTGCGGTGGTGCGTAACGACGGAAATGTATATGTGCACCTGCACCCGGTAGGTACATTTTCAATGGCTGCAGAACAAAACCTGTCGAAAAGGATTGCAGAACCAAAAGGGGTTTACGAATACCCCAATGCCAAAGCTTTTAGGGACAGCATCGACCGCTATGTCCGTTACTTGTCAACCTTAAGCGACACTGCCCGGGATCGGATGCTTATGAGCGGAATGGATATGCCGGCGGGTACTACCGAAAACGGGATGGGTACGATGCAGCACGACAACGTGGTGTCGTTTCCGTATGCTTTTCCTGCTGCCGGGCAATACCGGGTGTGGGTACAGGTTAAGATAAACGGCCGTGTACTTACTGGTGCTTTTGATAAAACGGTAAACTAAAGCGGTACCAACCGTGGCTGGTACCGCATTAAGACTTATCCGGGAAAGGGGAAGAACTTGGTTTTGCCTTTTTTTATTGCTGGGTACTTTCGATCTTTCTTTGCTCTTTATCTATGCTTCTGAGCTTTTTATTCCGCCGGTGTTCCTGTCTTTTAAGTCGTCTTTCCTGTTTGTTGATTTTGCGTTCCCGGCGTTCAATCTTTTTGTCGAGGCGCTTGGTGTCTTTCGCATCGCTTTCGATCCGCTTTTCAGATTTTCTCAGTTGTGCACTGTCGACCTGGGAGAAGCCGGTGATTGAAATAAAGAGCGTTATCAAAAGGAAAAATAGTTGCTTTTTCATAAAAGGGGTTTGTAGAATGAGGATTGTAGTACTGGTATAAGTATTGAAATTAACATGCCATGGGGGGCTCTTTAGCGGATTGCGGGATTGGGGTTAGGTATTAAGGTATTGGGTATCGAGGTATTGGGAGAGCCGGTTCGCGGATTACGAATTGGCGGATTACGAATTGGCGAATTGCGGCTAAGGTATTGGGTATTGAGGTATTTGGTATTAGGAGAGCCGATTCACGGATTGCGGATTGGCGAATTGCGTATTAGGTAACCGCAAAGGGCGGGAAGCGGAGGTGGGCGCAGAGGAGTCTTTGGGTAATTAATCTATAAATGTTAAGCGCTTCCTTAATATCTCTTCAAGCCGTGTGATCCGTGTGCCATTGCGTGTCGTTAGTGTGCATCTTTGGTGACCAGCTGTTGTACAAGGATGAGGCGATGGTTGCGACGCTCCGTTCAAATCCGGATTTTCATGGCAACAGGGTTCCGGATGTAGGTATTGGAGCCCATTGGCGGATTACGAATTAGCGAATTGCGTATTGGGAACCGCAGAGGTGCGGAGAAGCAGAGGTTGGCGCAGAGAATTCGGAGAGCCGATTGAGGCTTGGGTATTGAGGTATTTGGTATTGGTAGAGCCGATTCACGGATTGCGGATTGGCGAATTGCGTATTGGGAACCGCAGAGAAGCGGAGAAGTTGAGGTTTCGCAGAGGAGTCTCTGGGTAAACCGCAGAGCAGCTGATTTTGAATTTTGAATTTTGAATTTTCTACGCTGAATAGCATTGTTGCAGTAAAAGGGAGTGACACCTGTCCGAACAAGGTTCATCCGGGCGGGCAACGATGTTCAACCCTGACTCTTCCGCTGGTTCCCAAAGAAGAAAATATGTTCCCGGGTAAGCATGTCTTGTAGGCAATGGACTGCTTTGGTTTGTGAATCTTTATTTCTGTCATAAATCCGGAAATCCGGCAGTTTGCCGCAAGTGCTAAACCCCTACATTCAGTAATTTGCAGTATGTCGATGTTTAATATTCACTCACCTTACCAACCCGCCGGGGATCAGCCCTCGGCTATTCAACAATTAACCGATGGGCTGAACCAGGGTGAAAGGTACCAAACCCTCCTCGGGGTTACGGGAAGCGGTAAAACATTTACCATGGCCAACGTTATTCAAAACGTGCAACGGCCGACCCTTGTGCTTACCCATAATAAAACCCTGGTTGCTCAATTATATGGCGAGTTCAAGCAGTTTTTTCCCGACAATGCGGTTGGTTACTTCGTAAGCTACTACGACTATTACCAGCCGGAAGCTTATATGCCGGTAAGCGACACCTACATTGAAAAGGACCAGAGTATCAACGAAGAACTGGACAAACTGCGCTTACAAGCTACATCGCAGCTGCTAACGGGACGCAGGGACATTATTGTTGTAGCCAGCGTTAGTTGTATTTATGGTATCGGTAACCCAAAAGAATTTGCAAACGGTATCGTAAGAATTAAAAAAGGGGAGACCATTTCCAGGCAAGGGTTTTTACACTCACTGGTAAATAGCCTGTACAATCGCAGCCAGACAGAATTTTCGCGTGGTACCTTCCGGGTGAAGGGTGACACCGTTGACATTAACCTGCCCTATGTTGATTTCGGCTACCGCATTACTTTCTTCGGCGACGAAATTGAAACAATCGAGACGCTTGATCTCCAGAGTAGTAAACGGATTAGCACAGTAGACGATGCCGCAATTTTTCCGGCTAACCTTTACCTGGCACCAAAAGATATGATGCAACAGGTCTTGTACGAGATACAGGATGAGATGCAGGCACAGGTAGAATATTTTAAAGCGACCAACAAATACATTGAGGCGCAACGCCTCAGCGAGCGGGTTAATTACGACCTAGAGATGATCCGGGAACTTGGGTTTTGTAACGGCATTGAAAACTACTCCCGATTTTTTGACCGGCGTGAACCCGGCACCCGGCCCTTCTGCTTACTGGATTACTTTCCAAAAGACTTCTTGTGCATTGTTGATGAAAGCCACCAAACCATACCCCAGGTTGCGGGCATGTATGGAGGTGACCGAAGCCGGAAGCTTACCCTGGTTGAATTTGGCTTCCGGTTGCCCAGTGCGCTGGATAACCGCCCATTAAACTTTAATGAATTTGAGTCGTTACTGGACCAAACCGTGTTTGTAAGCGCCACACCCGGGGACTACGAACTCGAAAAAACCGGCGGTTTTGTAATTGAACAGATTGCAAGACCAACAGGTTTGCTTGATCCACCGATCGAAGTAAGACCCAGTGTTAACCAGATTGACGACCTGCTCGATGAAATTGACAAACGCGTAACCAAAGGCGACCGGGTACTGGTGACCACCCTAACCAAAAGGATGGCCGAAGAAATGGATAAATACCTGGCGCGGATCAACATCAAAAGTAAGTACATACACAGCGAGGTACAAACACTTGATCGTATTGAAATACTTCGGCAGTTGCGCCTGGGTGAAATAGACGTGCTGGTGGGTGTTAACCTCTTGCGTGAGGGACTTGACCTCCCCGAAGTTTCGCTGGTCGCCATTCTTGATGCCGACAAAGAAGGCTTTCTCCGCAATGAACGATCACTTACCCAAACCGCCGGCCGGGCTGCACGAAACGTTGACGGACTCGTAATTTTTTACGCTGATACAATGACAGAAAGTATGCAGCGGACGATTGATGAAACCAATCGCCGTCGTGAAAAGCAGATTGCCTATAACCTGGAACATGGGATTACCCCTCAAACCATCCGGAAAACGGTTGAGCAAATCATGAAGCAAACGTCTGTACTGGATATTAAGGGCAGTGACGACAATGTAGAGTATTCACTAATCGACGATAAACCCCTCGTTGCAGCTGAACAGCAGCAGGAGTACAAGACCATTCCGCAAATGGAAAAAGCGATTACACAGGTGAAAAAACAAATGGAGAAAGCTGCGCGTGACCTGGACTTTATGGAAGCTGCCAGGCTGCGGGACCAAATGTTTAAGATGCAAAAAGAACTTGAAGCGGTGAAATAGTTGCACGCATTCATAACTAAATAAAAAGCCTAAAATTATACCCGTATCCTGCTGGAGCGGTATTTCCACCTATCTTGCAGCCCTCAAAATTTTGACATTATGGAGTATGGGAAAATCATTGCAATCAGCGGGATGGCGGGTTTATTCGAGCTGGTTGGAAGTAAAAAAGACGGTGCAATCGTTCGCTCTTTAGAAGACAAATCAACCAAATTTGTTTCTTCGCGTATACATAATTTTTCTCACCTGGAAAGCATAGAAGTTTACACGACTGGTGAAAATGTTAACCTTGTAGATGTGCTGCAGGCTATTAAACAGTCCGGTGAAGCTACACCATCGGAGAAGGACAATGCCGCCATCAAAGCATTCTTCGAAAAAGTATATCCCGAACTGGATTTTGAAAGGGTATATGCCAGCGACATGAAGAAAATGGTAAAATGGTATACTATACTTTCCGCCAATGATGTTGAATTTAAGTTGACCCAGCAGTCTGAGGAAGCCGAAGACGATGCAGCAGAAGATGTTGACGTAACTGATCAGCCGCTTGAAGCTGTTGAGGCATCCACCACGGAAGGTGCTGCTGAAACCGTTTCTGAAGACTCGGAGTTGGTTGAAGCAGCAGAAACAACTGAAGAGCCTGGTTCTGCAAAGAAAAAGGCGCCGAAAAAGAAGAAATCAGAAGAAGAATAACTTATTGCATCCTTCAGGTCCGGTAATCGAGATCGAACCCGCTGGTTCGGCTTGGTTCCCGGACTTTTTAAATTGTACCCCTTATGACGCTAAACGCAGACATACAGAAGCTACCACGTCACTTTGTACCAGCTGACTTTAAATTAACCAACTGGGAAGCTGTTGAGCCGTTTTTTAAACAACTGGTTGACCGGCCAATTAATTCTGCCGGCGACCTGGAGAAATGGTTGAGGGATATGAGTGAATTGGAGGCCGTGGTAAGCGAAGATGCTTGTTGGCGCCAAATCAAAATGACTTGTGATACTACCGATAAGTCGCTGGAAGAGTCGTTCAACTTTTTCTGCATGGAGATCCAGCCAAAATTGCAACCCTATGCGGACCTGCTGAACCGTAAGCTGGTTTCCAACCCTTACACCAAAGAACTCAACCAAAACCAGTATTTTACCTACCTGCGAAGCGTTAAAAAAAGTATTGACCTGTACCGCGAAGAAAATATTCCGCTACAGGCAGAACTGAGTGTAATGCAACAACAGTTCGGGGTGATTTCGGCTAAGATGACGATCGAGGTAAATGGACAGGAATATACACTGCAGCAAGCGGCTAAATTCCTGGAGAGCCACGACCGCAACTTACGGGAGGAAGTGTACCGCAAGATCAATGAAAGAAGGGCGTTGGATAAAGATGCCCTAAATGATTTATACACCCAACTCATCCAAAAGCGTCACCAGGTTGCTTTAAATGCCGGTTTTGCAAACTACCGCGATTATAAGTTTGCCGAAATGGGCCGGTTTGACTATACCAAAGAGGATTGTTTCAAGTTTCACGAAGCCGTAAAGCTTCATGTTTTGCCGTTGGTTGAAAAGATCAACCTGAAGAAAAAAGCCAAACTTGGCGTTGATGTGTTAAGGCCATGGGATACCGAAGCAGAGCCTGAAGGAGTTGAGCCGCTAAACCCCTTTAAAACCGGGGAAGAGCTAACCGAAAAAACCATCCAATGCTTTGAGCAACTTAACCCGTTTTTTGCAGACTGCCTGCGGAAGATGAAGGCAATTGGTCACCTGGACCTGGAGAGCCGTAAAGGAAAAGCCCCGGGAGGTTACAATTGCCCGCTCGCGGAAAGTGGTGCCCCCTTTATTTTTATGAATGCGGCTGGCCAGATGCACGATGTAACCACCATGGTTCACGAAGGCGGTCATGCCATCCATTCTTTTCTCGCGCACCCCCTCGAACTCAGCGCCTTTAAAGAATACCCAATGGAGATTGCCGAGGTTGCGAGCATGGCCATGGAACTTTTCAGCATGGACTACTGGCAGGTGTTCTTCGACAAGCCGGAAGATCTGCAACGCGCCAGGGAGCACCAGCTGGAGCGTACCATCAGCATCTTTCCATGGATCGCTACGATCGATAAGTTCCAGCATTGGGTTTACGAAAATCCAACCCATTCTTTAGAAGAGCGGACAGCTAAATGGACAGCAATACTGGAAGAGTTTTCGACCCATACCGTTGACTTTATTGGTCTGGAAGAATACCGGAAAATTGGCTGGCAAAGACAGCTTCACCTGTTTGAGGTACCTTTTTATTACATCGAATACGGGATTGCTCAATTAGGTGCGATCGGGATGTGGATGCAATTCAAACAAAGCAAAGAACAGGCGTTGAACAATTATATGCAGGCACTTAGTCTGGGCGGAACAAAAACGCTTCCCGCGCTTTATGAAGCAGCCGGACTGAAGTTTGATCTTTCACCAGGCCATATAGAAACGTTGATGAAGTTTGTAAATTGGGAGATGGAGAAGCTGTGAGTGAGTTGAGAGTGAAGAGTGTAGAATTATGAGTGTAGAGTTATGGGTGTAGAGTTATGGGTGTAGAGTTATGAGTGATGAGATATGGGAGATGAGACGTAATGATTGTTCGGTTCAGGTTGGTTGTTATTACGAGGCTGATCAACTGTGTTGTCATCGCGAGGCAACGAGGGATCTCTTGTTAACGATGAACTATGATCCAATGTCGTTTCCTTAAGCACCAGATAAAAAAAGCCGAACAGAATAGCTGCAAGTACAAGTGAGTGACACAACGATGCTCAATAGTTTTCCGAACGCCGGCTCCCAAAAAAAGTTCTTAAGTCAACGACATTGAACTATGATCTGTGAATGATGGGTCTCAAGTTTGCGAATGGCGTCTTCACTTGTCAACTTCTCCACAAATCAACTTCTCCATAAATCAACTTCTCAACCTATCAACTTGTCAACTTCTCAACTGATCAACCTATCAACTTCTCAACCTATCAACTCATCAACCCTCCAAGATCTCCCACCCTATCGGCTTGTAGGAGAAATTGTTGCTCATCCCGGCTGAACAGGCGGTCATACCAACGACCAGGTCCATCTCGGCCGTGATTATTAGGTAGTCACCGGCTTTACTTTTAGGCGGCAGCACAGCCAATTTACCCGTAGCCCCATCTACCGGAACATTCATAAAAACATTAAAACATGTTGGTATGTTATCCGGCCCTATTCCAAATGGCTCCAACGCTTCGCACAGGTTACCAAAACATCCGCGATGCGGCACCTTGTCTCCATAAGTGATCCTGAACATTTCCGCACTACAGGGCGCCAGCAAAAAGTCATGGGTACCAACGGTATCTTCGGTTATCGAGAACATCACATTGCTCCGGTTAGAATAGAAGCGATGTCCCTTGCTGAGGTAAATGGTTTCTGTATAATCCAGGGTTCGACCTGCCGACAAATATTCGCTTGTGTCATCGCAATTGTAGCAGATAAGGTCTGAAACCTGTTGCCCTTCGATATCGGTAATTTTTAAGGATGCGCCTTTTTTTAATTCAAAGGCTACACCACTTCTCGGGGTTATGATGTTCATTTCTTATGCTTGATGTGTAAGGGACACTGCCAGGACTGGTCGTATACTTTGCCACTGTATTGGTAGATCTCCGAAGCTTCGCCAAAATCGCGCAACATCGGGTTTACTGTTCCGGAAACTGCAATATCCCGTTTCCGAACCGTAGCTTTCATTGCTTCATATTTGCCGGCAGCGCGCAAGTCGCCAAACTGAGCATGCGGGTTAAACACCATTGTGGGATATTCAAACTGCCTGCTCAGCCTGCTGCTGTTGGGATGCAAACCGATAATAAAAAAGGCCTCCTCTTTAAGGCTGAAACTAAAGTCGACCTGGTCGGGGGCCGCTGCTACCCTCTTGTCATACGGGTATTTATAAGCATCCAGGTCAGATAGTGCCTGCAGCCGGTGCCAGAGTTGTGTTTCAAATTGTACTTCTGAACAATTGCCGGGTGCAGAGAATATGATGCTCGCGCTATGGTAAAGCTGGTCAGAACTCCGGTAGGAGTCAATAAAATCATATAAGAATTCAAGTATGGCCGCGTCATCTTTAGGACAAGCCATATGCCCGGCTACGAAACAGTGAATTTGTTCACGGCTCAACGCTGCTTTTGCTGCTACACAGGGAAAAGTCTTTTCCGCAATCAATTGACGGTATAAAGCAACAATCTCCCCTTCATCCGGGCTAATAACTGGTGTGTTCATGGGTTCATAAATTTAAAAAGCATGCCGTTGTGCACACACCTAATTGCAACCGATGAAAACCGTTCAAAGTATGATTAATTATATCTATGTTTCAAGAAGCTTGTCCAGCTGTTTTAACCGCGAAAAGTGCTTTCGGGCGGCGCGTAAAAACAACAAACCCTGGCGATAGGTCCATGTTGGATGGCCATTTGCATGATTAAACCTTGAAATCCGGTAAAGCACCTTCCAATGAAAAAGCACGATTTTATAGGCTTTTAGGAGCGAATTGCCATTGCCATAGATGTGGTGAGGTTCTGCCCCACAGCCGTTATACTCGAGAATGCTATACTCACGTCCACGCTTCAGGGCTTCAATTGAGGCACAACGGATGTCGTAGCGTCCATAATAAAATGTGCCCGTTTCAAGGCTGAGTTTATCAAATAGGGCCGTTAAAGGTTCATCAATCTCGTGCGCTAAACTTACGAGTTTGCCTCCCCTGCTCAGGTTTAAAGCATAACTCAGGCAATACCGTTCTCCCTTTTTCAAAATCTCGCCTAGCTTTTCCCGGTGTTTAACCTTCATTTCGTCAAGCCGGAATGTAACTCGTTCATACCTTTCGAGAAGTTGCAACAAGGTCGATCTGCCATCCCCTATTACCTCCAAAAACTCTTTTTTCAGAAAACCGGTAATTGTCCCTGTTTGTTCCCATGGGTAGCGGAAATAAAACACGCTTACTTCAAGCGGAAAATTGACCATTTCCTGAACTATGTACAGGGAGGGCATCAACTCATGATAACGTTTAAATTGGTCGTCGTTATGGATTTGCCTGAACATCAAACCCATCATGCCTACGTCTGGTTTAACAGCAAACGGGTACTCGAAACCAGCGGCCTTAACCCGCTCCAAAACCAGGGTAAATAATTCGTCATGCTGAACATAGATGCTCCGTGGATATGTACCCTCGGGTAGTTGTGCATACATCTCTCTTTTGCCTTCACCCTCGAAGCCGCCGAATGTAATTGAAGGATTTGAAGGGGTGAAAAACCATAAGGATCGCGCACGCAAACAATACCAGAACCAAAAAGGTGAAAGCGGGATGTACTTGGCAAGGTAAGGCCAGTTCTCCCAGTACCGGAGCTTAGTATAGATGTTCTTTAATTGCAATGACAGAAGCACTAATTGATTTACAGCAGATAAACACAAAAACCAACAAGTTTGCACGAAAAAGGTTGTGGGAGAACCAAATGGTTCGCCGTGGTATCTTGCCGGACACTCCTTTACAGCAATAGAGACAGGAAAATGTATGGTTCGGGGGCGTAAATTAAACGGCGCAGGTTAAGTGCTAACGCGCCGGAACTCCTCGATTGAGAGGTCTATTTTCAGCCTGATGTTGCAACCACCCAACGCACTATCTTTATCAGCGTTAACGGCACGGTTATGTGCACCGCACATACTGTTGCTAAATACCATCAATAGCAAACCAATATGACAGAAGTACAATTTGAAAATTACCCCGACGGTAAGGCCCTGTTTTTTATCGAAGAAGCAAATAACAAGATCGCCGAAATGGAAGTTGCTGTTAAAAGTAATGAGTTAATTGCCTACCATACCGAGGTCGATCCGGCCTACGAAGACCAGGGGCTTGCAAAAAAGCTGCTGGGGGTAATGGTTGAACATGCACGTGAACACAACCTTAAAGTTGTACCCCTTTGCCGGTTTGTACTTATTCAGTTTAAGCGAAACCCGGCAGAATATGCCGATCTGTGGCAGGAGGAAAAATCCGGGTACGAAGGTTAACGATAGCTTAGTCCCGCTCCTTAGCCCACTTGAGTTCGATGAATGGATGATCAACCATGGGGCAACCAGGTTACTTTACACAGTTCCTGCATTTGCCGTTGACCACCACTTCTATCTGGTTGGGTACAAAACCTTTGGGAAGTTTGACTTCTGGAACCGTGATTGCTTCGAGGCAATACGTGGTTTCACACTTATCGCAAATAAAGTGAACGTGGTTGTCGTGATGATGGCCTTCTGTGCATTCATCCTTACACAGCGCATACCGAATCGAGTTATCGGCTGATGGAATGGTGTGCAAAATTCCTTTCTCAACAAAGGTTTGCAAAGTGCGGTAAATAGTTACCCGGTCAAACTTCTCTCCCGTTTTAAGTTCGATATCATGATGCGCCAGGGCTCCCGGGTTATCCTGGAAAAGTTCCAGGATCTTCTTCCGGCTCTCCGTAACGCTGAGCTGGTTCTTTTTGAGAATATCCATTATCCTGGCTTGCATGTCGTTGAATTGTGGATGATTAATTAATGCGTTTGTTACAGTGCAGCCGTCAGCTTTTTCTCCTGAAGAAGGTCCTTTATGTCTTTGCTTAGCTTTTTCATTTCTTCCTTCTTCAAACCATCGTAAGCCCCGCCCCTCACCTGGCCATTTTTGTCGACCAACGCAAAAAACTGGGTATGAATAAATTGATCCTCCAGTTTGTCAACGCTATTTTTCGGATCGTCGAGTAAGTAGCTTCCACGAGCGGCAGTGTACAACTTGTTTTTGTCCCCGGTCAGGAAAATCCATTTACTGGTATTCACTTTCAGGCTATCGGCATAATATTTCAGCCTTGGTACGCTGTCTGTATCGGGCTGTACGGTGTGGGCAAGAATAAGAAAGTCAGGCTCGTCCTTAAACTCCTCATAAATCGTCTTCATGCTGGTGTTCATTCGCGGACATATACCCTTGCACGTTGTGAAAAAGTACTCCACAACCGTTACTTTCCCGGCAATGTCTTTTTCCGTAACGGTCTGGTTATCCTGGTTGGTAAATGCGAATGGTTTTACATAATTGATTACAGGGATCTTCCTCCTCCAGTTGTCGGTTCCCCTGAACACAAAAAAGAAGAATGCCCCGGTCAGCACAATGAAAAATAATCCATATCCTACAAGCTTCTTGTTCATATAATCTTTTGTTGTACAAATTTACACCCTGCGGGTGGTAAAATCATGACCGCACCCTACCCTAACAAACATTTTGCAACTTTGTTGCATTGATTTAGCTTTGCCAACTTGATGAAATCAAAATTAAACCTGGACGCGCTTGGTATAGCAACCTCCCTGGCCTGTGCTATACACTGTGCCCTCTTACCGTTGTTTATTACAAGCCTGCCAATATTTGGGGTGGAATTGATTGAGAATCCTGCTTTTGAAGCAGCAATGATCACTCTCGCATTCTGCATAGGAACCTGGTCGTTATACCATGGTTACAGAAAGCACCACCATAGTATTATTCCGATGGTTATCTTTTCCATCGGCTTCCTCTTCCTGATACTGAAGATATTTTTTATTGAATATGAACTCTGGCTATTGCTTCCGGCGGTAACCGGCATCATTACGGCCCATGTCATCAACTACAAGGCCTGCCGGGTGCACAATCACGCCCACGCCGACGACTGCGACCATTAGCCTGGTTTGTACATCCGAAACAGTTCCGGCACGATCCAATAAAAGCTTTAGAGAAATGTTGGGCATTCAACCAATGTTCCCGATCAGCGACATTTGCGGCTATCCGTTACTACTCCGCCACATGGCCATGCACAAGCCCTCAGCGGGGTAGCCACTTCTATCCGCCTGCCCGTCAACAGTATAACTTCTTCCGGCACCCCGGAAAACAGCTTATACCTGGAACAACCGATCCTGCACTAAAACTAATTGATGGTGTAGCTTATACTTCCGTCTTTCTCATCTTTCAATGCAATGCCAAGTACAAGCAATTGTTTTCTGATTGCGTCTGATGTAACAAAATCTTTCTTCGATTTAGCTGTTTTTCTTAACTCGATCAGCACCTGCAATACGCCTTCAAGCTTTGTATTATCCGCCTGCTCACTTTGCAATCCGAGGATATCTTCCACATAAACTTTCATCTGCGTTTGAAGCAGTGACATGTTTTCTTTGGTCAATGCACCGGGATGGATATGCTTGTCGCGTATCGAATTAATTACGGGTACCAGCTCAAATATATTGGCCAACACTTTCGCCGTATTAAAGTCGTCGTTCATAAACTCGTCGAAACCACCCAGTAATCGAACTACCTTGCTATTCAGTTCCGGGTCAACCTGGTCTTCACTAAAAGCAAACGCATCCACCTGGAACTTCTGTAACGACTCATAACTTTCCCATAAACGGCGAAAACCCTTTTCAGCAGCTTTTAAAGCCTCATTCCCAAAATCGAGCGTACTGCTGTAATGGGTTTGAAGAATGAAAAACCGGATCGTCATCGGGCTATATGCCTGTTCGAGAATGGGATTATTGCCGCTAAAGAGCTCACTTAACTTAATGGTATTGTTGTAGCTCTTTCCCATCTTTTTGCCATTGATGGTAATCATATTATTGTGTAACCAATAACGTACTGGGGTTTTGTTGTTGCAAACGGTGCTTTGCGCAATTTCACATTCATGATGTGGAAACATCAGGTCCATGCCACCGCCATGAATGTCAAATTCATCCCCGAGGTATTTGGCACTCATGGCCGAACATTCAATATGCCAACCCGGGAACCCGTCGCCCCATGGACTCTTCCACCGCATAATGTGCTCCGGGGGCGCATTTTTCCAAAGGGCAAAATCCGGCTTGTTGCGTTTTTCTTCCTGGTTGTCCAGGTCGCGCGTGCTGTCTACCTGCTCTTCAAGAACCCTTCCGCTCAACATTCCATAGGGTAGCCCTTTTGCGGAAAAGTCACTGTTATATTTTTCTACGTCGAAATAAACACTACCATTTACAACATAGGCGTAGCCATCGCGGATGATCTTTTCGATCATACCAATCTGCTCAACAATGTGCCCGGTAGCAGTAGGTTCAATACTGGGTTCAAGATTGTTAAACCGCTTCATGGCGTCGTGAAACCGGTTGGTATACTTCTGCACCAGTTCCATGGGTTCAAGCTTTTCCACCACTGCTTTCTTGCTGATCTTGTCTTCTGCTTCCCTGCCCTCTTCCTCAAAGTGGCCTGCATCAGTAATGTTGCGTACATACCTCACCTTATAACCGAGGTAGGTAAGGTATCGGAAAATCACATCGAAGGTGATGTAAGGTCTGGCATGTCCAAGATGGCTTTCACCACTTACGGTTGGTCCGCATACGTACATGCCTACGTGGCCGGGCGTAAGGGGTGTGAATACTTCTTTTTTCCGGGTTAACGAATTGTAAACGGATAATTGCGACATATGATAAAGTAAGGAGTTGTAGAGAATAGAAACGCAAATGGCCTGAAACTTTTCAGCTAAAGGCAACAACAACCGGCAGTGTGGCAGGAAACAAACTCCATGTTAAAAGACGTTAGGCGCCGAAGGTAATAAATTGTTACAAATGCATGATGGTGCTATTTTAAAGCAACATCCGTGATCAGCATCAGGTGATCACTTAAGGCTTCATCAACCATATCGAACTGTAGAATATCAAAACGGGGTTCAACCATGATGTAATCTATGCGAAGGGTAGGAGCCACATCGATAAAGGTTCTCCCGATGCCCATTGAGGTCGCCAGGAAAGCATCCTGCCAGTTGGATCGTATCTGCGCGTAAGTATAACTGTTGGGTACATCGTTGAAATCGCCGCATAAAACAGCAGGGTAGGGCACCTTCTCTAATACGGAACGCACAATACGCGCCTGTTCGCTCCTTTTCGTAAAGGCAAGCCGCATCTTCTGAAACAAACTTTTGGATGCTTGCAAACTTTGGTTCTCTGTGTTTTTAATTTGTTCCATCCCTTCGTAGTCCCGCTTGTTAAACTTGAATGATTGCAGGTGTGTGGTAAGTACGCGTATGGTTCCGTGCGGTCCTTTGATGTCAGCGAATATAAGGCTCTCGTTGTAGGGTCCCGGGTATTCAATCCTGCCTGAGTCGATAATCGGGTGTTTCGAAAAAATCACGCTTCCCGATTGGTAGTTATTAGTTCGTCTTTTGAAGTCTTTGGAGAAATAATGATGGGGGTACTTGCTGGAAAAAAGTGCAAAGTTGTCCTGCACATTCGAATGGTTAAACTCCTGCAGGCACACCACGTCGGGATTTTTCCGCATAATGGCCTCGGCAATTGAAAGCCTGTCGATGCGCTTCTTATCGGCTTTGTTGCTAAGACCTTCAAAGCTCCTGATGTTCCAGTCAACTATTCTTATGGCGGAGGTATCCTTGCGGTCTTTAAACATCGTACCCGGCTTTACCCCGAATAAAACCTGCAACTGTTTAAATCCTATCAAAAGGGTTAGAATAGGAATAAGTGAATACTTGAAGTTTACTACCCACCAAAAGAACATACTGAAGATGAGCAAGATAACAAGGTAAGGAAATGCAAGGCCAAGAAAACCCATAAACCACCAAACCGATGGATCCAGGTAAGGTGCAAGGCAGGCCAACAGGAAAACAAGTGCAAGAATGCTGTTCAGAGTAATGAAAACTGTTTTTGTAAATCTTCTTAACGTCCGGACTGCCATGTTGTAAATATAATTTTTTACCTCAGAAAAGACCCGTTAAAACGTTCAGGTTTAAACAACTGCGCAACCGATCCACCAGCCGGAAATGCAGATTTCGATTGCAAACAGGCTGTTTAAGTATACGAAAGGGATAAATGTCGGTGACTATGCAAGAGAAAGTATACCGTTACCGCCCGGTAAGCAATTATGGGCAGCCCGTCCAGAGGTTACCGGAAATTTGGATGCGGTTAACTCAACCGCAATTACAACTCTTCGCGGCTGGCTTTTTTCAAAAAGTCCTTTTCCTCATCCGTAAGGTGGTTGTAACCTTTCTGGTTTATTTTGTCCAACAGCTCATCTATACGTTGCTGGGTTACATGTGGGGTTTTTACAAATGGGCGTTGTTGAGCGTTATAGTACAGGGTAGGCTTCTCCGGCTTCTTTTGGTACTTTTTAGCTGGATTAAACAGGTTGTCCGTCCATGAAACAAGATTAACCATCCACTCGCTCCAGTCGTGGCCCTGGCGTAACTGCCAAACAAATACATAGCCCATTACACCGGCGGCTACTTCAGCAATGGCGTAGCCAGGATTTGAAAAACCAACGGTTGCAAAGTTGATGAGTACAAATATGAGGGTGAGGATCCAAAGCGGAATACCGCCATTGATCAGGGGGAAGATCTTATACCTGGGCGCAAACGTCGTAGTTGCAATGGCAACGGCCATAATTGCCGGGCCAGCACCTGCAAGAGGTTGAATAGTCGGTGCCGCTGCCTTAAGTGCCGGGATAACGTTCACGGCGAGTAGAAAACACAGGCCACCAGCCAACCCGCCATAGAGATAAACAGGTATAAGCTTCTTATTACCAACCAGATCCTGGAAAAGATAACCATAACACCATAACCAAAGCATACTGGTTATCAGCGACCATAGGCGGTACTCACTAAACATGTAAGTCAGAATGGTCCAGGGCCTTGCTACAAACGTGGGCGTTTCAGCTGATATGGCAAAGTAGGGAACGATGTTGCTTACAAAGCCGGTGATGTTGCCACCATCAAGAAAATGGAGAATTTTGAAAAAGGTAATAATTGTAAAAGCAATTGCATTGATTGCTAAAAGAAGAACAAGTGCATTACCATCCTGCCCCAGCAACATCTTGCGCCTGCTATTTTGTTCCAGCACACTCATACAATTAACTTTACAATGTTATAAACGATTTACGTTAATAATACCTCGGGCGATTTCTCTTCCAGGTTAAAACGAGCAGAAATCCAACTATAGCACCGCCAATATGTGCCCACCGGGCAATTCCATCGCCCCGGTCTTGTAAGGCCATAATAAGCTCTATACTAAAATATGCAATTCCCAGCCATTTTGCTTTAACCGGGAAAAGAAAATAAAGATAAATTCTGGCATCCGGGAAAACGTACGCGAAACCGGCCAATATGCCAAAAACCGCCCCGCTTGCACCTACGGTAGGACGACTGATGGCCTGGTAGGCACGTTCCTGTACCGCTGAAAATGCACTTGTGAGATAAGTTGGATTGTCGGGGAATTTGCCGGCTGTGTTTACTTTGTCGGCAACCTCTTCTGTCACTAATCCACGTAGCCCGCTCTCACCCGTGGTAAAGGCGTAAAGGTTTTCAAACGTGAGGTGGGTGCGCAGGTAATCGAGCTGGGCAATAAAATCCTTTGAGCCGTACCACAAAAAAAACAGGTGAAGTAAAGCAGCGCCTATTCCACACAAAAAATAAAAGGTAAGAAAACGGCGAGGTCCCCATTCATTTTCAAGGGGGGCCCCAAACATCCACAATCCTATCATATTGAATAGAATGTGCATCCAATCGGCATGCATAAACATATGGGTAATGATCTGCCACGGTTTAAACAGTGGCGATTGAACATTATGTAAGGCAAGTAGATCCTGCATTGCTGAGGGATTGAAGTTGCCCACGGTAATCTTCGCCAAAAAGAAAAGAACATTTATAATAACCAGGTTTTTTACTACCAGGGGAAGCACCTCGAAGCGCGAGGGTCTGAATTGCATCATAAAATTGGATTCGTTCAATAACAAAAGTAAGTTGCCAAAAGTTAGCGCCGTTTTAATTGTACCACGTTCTCTATATGCAGGGTATGCGGAAACATGTCTACCGGTTGTACCCTGGTAACAACATATTTTTCATCAAGCAGGGCCAGGTCGCGCGCCTGGGTAGCAGGATTACAGCTGACATAAACAATGGTCGGGGCTTCAATTTCAAGCAGCTTATTTACCAGTTTTTCGTGCATTCCTGCGCGTGGGGGATCCGTAATTACGACATCTGGCCGGCCATGTTCGTAGAAAAAATTGTCGTTACAAATATCAACCACGTCACCCGTTACAAATACCGCATCCGAAAGGTTGTTAATGGTTGCGTTTTCGCGGGCGTCCCTGATGGCCTCATCGATCATCTCTACCCCGATAATCTTTTTTGCTTTGCTGCTCACGAAAATGCCGATGCTCCCGGTTCCGCAGTATAGGTCGTACACGGTTTGGCTGCCATCAAGTTCGGCAAAATCACGTGCAACCCGGTAAAGTGCTTCGCCCTGTCGGGTATTGGTTTGAAAAAATGACTTTGGCGATATTTTAAAACGATAGCTTTCGAGTTGCTCAATAATGTATCCTTTCCCGGTATATACAACAGGCTCCAGGTCGAATATGCTATCGTTTTTCTTTGGATTAAAGGTGTATAGGAGGGTAGTGATTTGCGGAAAACGTTGAACAAGGTGGTTGAGCAAGGCCTCGATTTTCTTTTTGTCGTTGCTACCTACAACGATGTTCACCATGATTTCACCCGTAGTTGCCATTCTTACCTGCATAGTGCGTAGAAATCCATGATGCGCCTTAATGTCGTAATAGCTTAACTGCTGGTCCCTGGCATAGTCGTGAACAGCAAGCCTTAGATCATTAGTGGGCTCTGGCTGTAGATGACATTTGATGATTTGCACGACTTTGTCGAAAAGCCCCCGGGCGTGAAACCCGGCAACGTTTTCTTCGGAGGAAACATTTGGGTTGTGCAGTTCCTCCGGGAGTAAAAAGCGCTTTGGCGAAAACGTGTACTCCATTTTATTGCGATAGTACCGTGTTTCAGTCGCCCCCAATATGGGTAAAATAGGAGGGAGCGCAACTTTCCCGATGCGGGTTAGGTTATCCGCAACCTGTTGTTGTTTATATTCCAGCTGCTTTTCATAAGGTAGCATTTGCCACTGACAGCCGCCACATACGCCAAAGTGTTGGCAAAACGGAGTAACCCGCTGATCTGAATACGCGTGAAAGTGCACCGCAACACCTTCTGCCCAGTCTTTTTTATTTTTTCGCAGGAAAACGTCTACCACATCGCCTGGTATAGTGTTCTCAACAAAGATCACCTTACCATCCACCCGCGCTAGAGACTTACCTTCTGCCGCGTAATTTTCGAGCCGCACATTTTGTAGTACCACCTTTTTACCTCTCATGGCCACAAAAGTAAACGCAACCAACAAGCTATAGAAAAGATTTAACCTTATGATTAGGGGCGGATGATCCACAAAGGTTTGCAATTGAACGGAGCATCGCCCGTCCGAACGGTTCCAGCCGGGCGGGCAACGATGTATCATCATGGTACAACTGCCGGTAACATAATCCTGATGCTTGAATCAGCGTTATTAAGGTAGGGGAGGGCTAATATTAATGACTGTATTAACATTTTTAAAAAACCGTTTTGACCTTTTAAGAATATTTTTACTCTTGTTCGAAATATTGTTTCTATGAGAATACTTGTACTTGCAACGCTTTGTGTGTTTGTTGTTGGAACCACCTCTGCTCAAAATAAGGTTGCAACCAAAGCAAAACCTGCTGCTACCCAGGCGACCGGGTATAATATTCCCATTACCCTAACCCCGCTGAAGGACTGCTGGGTATACCTGGGCTGCCATTTCGGACAATATAAGAATCTTGCAGACTCCGCATACCTCGACAAAAACAGCCAGGGTGTTTTTAAAGGTAAAACCAGGCTGCCAGGAGGTATTTATTTTGTAGTATCCCCCAGGAAAGTGTTGCTGTTTGAGCTGCTCATGGACAATGAACAACGATTCAGCATAAAGGCCGATACCCTTAAACCGGAAGTTGTTACGATCACCGGGTCGCAGGAAAATCAACTGTTCCAGGAATATACACGTTACCTCGGAGAAAAGGCACCCCAGCTAAATGCGCTGCAACGGCAACTAAGCGCGGCAACAACCGAACGGGATTCCACCCTGATTAAAACTGAACTTGCCCAGGGCAACAAAGAACTGCAGTCGTACCGGGAAGACTTGTTGAAAAAACACCCTAAGTCGATGCTTGCAAGTTTCTTTCACACGATGAAACGGCCGGAGATCCCCGCAATTCCAAAGCTGGCAAATGGTTCAGCCGACTCGGCGTACCCGTACCGGTTTGTAAAAGAGCATTGGTGGGATGGTGTGTCGTTCGATGATGAACGGCTGGTTCGGACGCCATTTTTTGAACCGAAACTGGAGGAGTACTATAAATATTATGTACCCCAGGATGCCGACTCTATAATTCCTGAAGTAAACTACATGCTGTTGGTAAGCCGGAACAGTAAGGAAATGTTTAAATACCTGTTGGGCAAATTCACCGATAAATACATTAACCCTGAATATATGGGTCAGGAAAAAGTTTTCCTGTACCTGTTCGACAAATATTATACTAAAGGTGATACCGCATGGTTGAGTCAAAAACAACGGCAGTACATTTTCGACCGGGCATACAGCCTTATGGCCAACCAGCTCGGGGAACCTGCTGCCGACCTGGCCATGCTTGATACGAGCGGTAAAAGTGTTACCCTGTATGGTGTGAAGGCACCTTTTACTTTTGTAAGTTTTTGGGATCCAAACTGCGGGCATTGTAAGGAAACTATCCCCAGGGTAGACTCAATTTACCGGGCCAGGTGGAAAGGGCTCGGTGTAAAGTTGATTGGAGTAAACGTCGACGAAGCGGCCAATGAAGCCTGGAAAAAATTCATAGCAGAAAACAAGCTTACCGAGTGGCAACACATTTACCAGCCAAAACAACTGCGCGACGAAGAGTCGAAAAAGGGGCTGCCCAACTTCAGGCAATTGTATGACGTTTTCAAAACCCCGACATTATATTTGTTGGACGATCAAAAACGGATCATAGGCAAAATGCTTACTATAGAACAGTTTGACGACGTTCTGCAGGCTAAATTGAAGGCCCGGAAATCAACCCCCTAGTTCAACTTAAAAGACGATGATAAAGAAATTTGCGCTTTCCGGTTTACTGGGAATGTGTATCGTTGCTACCAACGCGCAACCGATTTTTAGTTATGGAAAGAACACGGTGACCAAAGAAGAATTTGTAAAAGCATTCAACAAAAACCCAACCCCATCAGATAACCGGAAGCAATCGCTAAAGGAATACCTGGACCTGTACATCAACTTCAAATTAAAAGTACAAGCCGCCTACGACGCTAAACTGCAGCAAGATCCCACCCAGAAATACGAACTCGACAATTTTAAAAAGCAGGTTGCGGAAAACATCATCAACGAAGAGGCGAATATAATGGACCTGTCGCGTGAGGCCTTTAATCGCAGCCTGAAAGACATTCACCTGGCGCAGGTATTTATTGAGTTAAACGAAAAAGAAGACAGTACCGAAGCTTTTAGGAAAATCCGGTTGGCTTATGAGCAACTGAAAGCAGGTAAGGAGTTTTCGACCATCGCACAGGAGTATTCAAACGACCCTTTTACCATTCAAACATCCGGCGATCTCGGGTTCATTACGGCATTTACCTTGCCTTACGATTTTGAAAACGTTGCCTACAGTCTTAAGCCTGGCAGCTTTTCAGCACCTTTCAAAAGCAAACTTGGCTATCACATTTTCAAAAACCTCGAAGAGCGGAAAGGATTGGGGAGAAGACAGGTAGCACAAATCCTGGTGTCGTACCCACCCGGTTCGGGTGAAGCAGAAAAGTCGATTGCGCGCCGGAAAGCAGACTCGGTCTACAATCTTCTACATCAAGACTCCAGTCGTTTTTCCAGCCTGGTACACGAAGTAAGTGCAGACGTTTCAACGGTAAATAACGACGGTCAACTTGCTGAGTTTGGCGTAGGCCAATTTAGTCAACCTTTTGAACAGGCTGCCTTTGCATTATCTAAACCCGGGGAAGTGTCAAAGCCATTCGAAACAAACTATGGGTTTCATATATTGAAGCTCATCGCAATCAAACCTGTGGGTAACAGTTTCGATGAGCCGGAGACTGCAGCAACTTTCAGGGATAGAACCCTGCAGGACGACAGGTTAAACCAATCCCGGAAAGCACTCGTGGCAAAAAGGCTTGCGCTCATCAGGTACAAACCTGCAGCCTATGATGCAAAGCAACTTTGGTCATTTACGGATAGCAGCGCTTCCGGTAAAAACATCACATCATTCAAAAACCTGAATGAGAAAACGGTTCTGTTCTCTTTTGCGAAACAGCAGATTACGGTTGGCGACTGGCTGAAGTTTGCCCGCGCAGTTCGAACTGCGCAAACTGAACTTGGGAAACTGGATTATCCCGCATTAATGAAGGAGTATGTAGCAATTACCGGGGGTGAGTATTATAGAAACCACCTGGAAGACTATAACCCGGCGTTTAAACAGCAGGTAGAGGAGTTTATGGAGGCCAACCTGTTGTTCGGTATTATGGACAAAAACGTTTGGGCAAGGGCCAATGTTGATACCGCGGGCATGTTATCCCATTACAATTCGCATAAGCAAAAGTACCAGTGGTCGGAGAGTGCAGATGCGTTAATTGTTTCCTGCGATGCGGAAGATGTTTACCAGCAAGTTTCAAAACGGTTAAAGGATAGTGTTGCCAACTGGCGGATGATTACTGGATCATATGGTAACCTGGTAACTGCCGATAGTGGCCGTTATGAACTGGGCCAGCTTCCTGTTGTCGATCGCACAAATTTTTCGGAAGGACTTTTAACTGCACCAGTAAAAAACGAAAGCGACAATTCTACCAGTTTCAATTACATCTTCAAGCTTTACCCTGGCAAGCAACAACGGTCGTTCGACGATGCGCGTGGAATGGTGATCAGCGACTATCAGCAGGTTCTGGAGGAAAAATGGCTGGCGCAGCTGAAGAAAAAGTACCCGGTTAAGATTAACCAGGCGGTTTTTAACACCCTGAAATAACCTAACACGGCATAGAAAAGGCCAAACCTTTGCGGTTTGGCCTTTTTATTTTGAGCTTTAAAGATCAGCGAAACAGGAACTATACAAGTTCCTTAACCACGTTCCAGATCACCTTTGGCTTGCCCAGGGTATAGTAGTGGAGTACGGGAACACCAAATTCCCTAAGCTCTTTACTTTGTTGCAATAGCCACTCCGCGCCAACAATCTCGCATTCGGCATCTGTTTTACACTTCATAATGCTATTCGAAAGATCCGTAGGAATGTCGACATGGAACAAACGCGGCAGAACCGACAATTGTTTTTTAGTAGTGAGGGGTTTAAGGCCGGGAATGATCGGCACATTAATCCCAATGGCACGGCAGTCGTTTACAAACTGGAAGAACTTTTTATTGTCGAAAAACATTTGTGTCATAATATAACATGCCCCGGCTTCCACTTTGTCTTTCAGGCGCTGAAGGTCAATCTCGAGATTTGGAGCCTCAAAGTGTTTTTCCGGATAGCCCGCTACCCCAATACAAAACTTGGTTTTACCACCATTCAGGATGTCCTCGTCGAGGTAGATACCATTATTAAGGTTCGAAACCTGTTTCAGCAGGTCGATTGCATATCGGTGCCCGTCGGGTTCAGGCTCAAAAGCGGTTTCATTTTTGGGTGCATCGCCCCTTAACACGAGTACATTGTCAACATCAAGAAAGTTCAGGTCGATCAGGGCGTCTTCGGTTTCCCGTTTACTAAAGCCTCCGCAGATAAAATGGGGAACAGCATCAATCTGGTAGTGGTTCATGATGGCCGCACATATGCCTACGGTTCCCGGTCTTTTTCTTACTTCTACTTTGTCAAAGGTGCCATCTTGCTTTTTTTTAAACATCGTTTCACTTCGGTGATAAGTCACGTTTATCCAGGAAGGCTTAAATTCCATCAGTGGATCGAGGTGATCGTAGATGGAGTTTATGCTTTTTCCCTTCAAAGGTGGCAACACTTCAAAAGAGATCAGGGTGTCTTTTCCCTGGTTTATGTGATCAATAACTGTCATTATATATTATCTGTTCTGCAAACATAAATCAATGTCGTTTAGTTAAGCCGATTATGTAATTTGTTTGCCCAGCTACTTCCAATGGTACAAGAGTGCGACGCAACGATGTCCTATAGAATTCCGTGGCCGGGTCCATAAAAATTGCTTAAGTAAATGGCATTGAAACATAAATCAACAATCCATATAAAAGTACCACGGCTGCCGCAGGGTAGAGCAGCGACCTGGCCCAACGCAAGGGTAGCTCCTCTTATGTGCCAGGCAGCTCAACAAACTGTTAAGAGCTGTACTTTCATAGGCTATATACTTATTTTTGTTTCAAACTGTACCGTTTGAGCCTGAATATACATACCGATCACCTGATTAAGAGCTATAAGAACCGCACGGTTGTTGATGATGTTTCTGTAAACGTCAGGCAAGGTGAGATCGTAGGTTTATTAGGTCCGAATGGTGCAGGAAAAACAACCACCTTTTATATGGTTGTGGGTTTGATTAAACCAGATAAGGGAGCGGTTTTCCTGAACGACCTGGATATTACCCGGTTACCCATGTATAAACGGGCCCAAATGGGTATTGGCTATTTACCCCAGGAAGCGAGTGTGTTCAGGAAGCTTTCTGTTGAGGATAATATTAAAGCCGTTCTTGAAATGACCCGGTTGTCGCGAAAAGAACAAAAGGCAAAACTTGAGGCCTTACTTGATGAATTTAACCTTCACCATGTAAGAAGAAACAATGGCGACAGCCTGAGCGGTGGTGAAAGGCGACGTACCGAGATTGCGCGTGCGCTGGCTGTAGACCCAAAGTTTATACTGCTTGATGAACCTTTTGCCGGTGTTGACCCCATTGCCGTTGAAGATATTCAAACGGTGGTTGCCCGGCTTAAATACCGAAATATTGGAATACTCATTACCGACCACAACGTAAACGAAACACTGTCCATCTGCGATCGCGCTTACCTCCTGATTGAAGGAAAAATCTTTAAAACCGGTACAGCCGAACAACTTGCACAGGATGAACAGGTACGTCGCTTGTACCTGGGAACAAATTTTGAATTAAAAAGGAAAGACTGGATTATTGAAATGGGCCGTAACAACGCGCAACCAGGTTATGTTAGCACCGTTAGCCATGTGAATACCAACGATCCCGAAACAACATCGTCGAATACACTGTGACAAGCCAACGTTTACGCTAAGGCAGCCACCTGGCCCATTTATTCACAAAACTGGTTTTTACCTATTATTGCACCATATGAAAATTTTCAGTCCTGCGATTTCCCGGCTTGCCAGATTAAGGTTGTGGCATATCGAACACTGGATTAATCATCCGCTGGAAGCACAACGAGAAGTGCTTCAGCATCTTGTTACCTCTGCGCAATACACCGAGTTTGGCCGGAAATATGGCTTTGATAAATTATTCACCGTGTCTGCTTTCAAAGAGGCGGTGCCCATTAGTGAATACGACGACCTAAAGCCCTATATCGAGCGGATCATGAATGGCGAGCAAAACCTCTTGTGGAACACACAGGTTAGCTGGTTTGCAAAAAGCAGCGGAACAACCAGCGACAAAAGCAAGTTTATACCTATTACCGATGAAAGTCTGCAGGAAACCCATTTCCAGGGCGCAAAGGATGTGCTTACCCTTTATTACAATTTCAATCCGGATAGTGATCTGCTGACCGGGAAGGGTCTGGTTATCGGCGGAAGCCACCAGGTAAACCGGCTTAATGATGACTCGCAATACGGGGATCTAAGCGCCGTGCTCATGCAGAACACACCATTTTGGGGACATTGGCTGCGAACCCCGGAGCTATCCATCGCTCTGCTTGATGAATGGGAAACAAAAATAGAAAGACTAGCCGAGTCGACCATTCCCGAAAATGTTACCAGCATTAGCGGTGTTCCAACGTGGACGCTTGTGTTAATCAAACGGATTCTTGAAATCACCGGGAAGCAAAACTTAAAAGAGGTCTGGCCAAACCTGGAACTATACATTCATGGCGGGGTATCATTTACACCGTACCGCGAACAGTTTGATAAACTTATAGGGGCGCCTATTCATTATATCGATCTTTATAATGCAAGCGAAGGTTTTTTTGCAGCTATGAATAACCCCAATGAAGAAGGTATGTTGCTTTTTCTTCAACATGGGGTTTTTTACGAGTTTATGCCGGTGGAAGAATACGGCAAAGCTTCACCAGAAACAGTTGGGCTCGACAAGGTTGAACTAAATAAGAACTACGCAATTGTTATCAGCACAAATGGTGGTTTGTGGCGGTATCTTGTTGGCGATACCGTAAAGTTTACTTCCCGTTTTCCGTTTAAAATAAAGGTTACCGGCAGGGTAAAACACTTCATCAACGCCTTCGGCGAAGAGGTGATTGTAGATAATTCTGACCGCGCAATAGCGGTGGCCTGCGAAAAAACCGGCGCTGTTGTAAATGATTATACCGCTGCACCGATTTACTTTAGCGACTATGGGAATGGCAGCCACGAGTGGCTGATAGAATTCGAGAATGAGCCATCCGACCTTGGCCTGTTTACATATGAGCTCGACAGTGCGCTTAAAAGCGTGAACAGCGATTACGAGGCGAAAAGGCATAAAGATATCGCCTTAAGGATGCCGGTGGTTAGAAACCTCCGAAAGGGGGTTTTCCAGGAATGGCTGCGCAGCAAAGGCAAGCTTGGTGGTCAACACAAAGTACCGCGGCTGAGCAATGACCGCAGTTATCTCGAAGAAATTACGGAACTGATGTAGGGTTTACAAAAAGCCTCCATAAAAAGCACCTTCTACAGTCTTACGCCCACATGTCCCTTATCGGATAGGCGTGTGTACGATCTGCAACTCCTTATGCCGGTCCAAATGACCCCTGGTCGCGCAGTGTTCCCTCTGTACCTTAACTTTTTACCGCAGCCTTCTTATTACCGAAGGACCAACAAAGCCCTAAACTCAGCAAAAGGGATAAATCAACGATAAACCTTTTTAATATGCTGTTGATTACGATTACTTTGCCCCCGAATACTATATTTTTGAGATCCTAATCCAATGTCGTTTACTTAAGCTTGTTGTTGGAAAATTCGGTGAATAAAGATATTCAGTACAAGCGAGTGACACCCGTCCGAACAGAGTTCATCCGGGCGGGCAATGACGGCAAAATGGAATTCCGGTAGCCGGTCACCACAAAAAGCTCTTAAATAAACGACATCGGATCCTAATCTTTAAAACTGACCTCATGAAATTGCTCGAAGGAAAAGTAGCGATCGTTACAGGTGCAGCCCGCGGCATTGGTGCTGCCATTGCTGAACGTCTTGCGGCCCATGGTGCCCATGTTGCTTTTACGTATGTAAGCGAAGGTAGTGCCGACAAAGCCAAAGCAGTTGAAGAAAGGATTACCGCTCTGGGGGTTAAAGGAAAGGCATACCGCAGTAATGCGGCGATTATAGGTGAGTGCGAGTCCTTTGTAAATGACGTGCTTAAGGAATTCGGCAGTATAGATATTTGCGTTAATAATGCCGGCATTAGTAAAGACAACCTGTTGTTGCGCATGACACCCGAGCAATGGGACGAGGTGATGCAGGTGAACCTGAAGAGTGTGTTTAATATGACCAAGCAGGTTATAAAGCCGATGATGAAAGCCAGGAAAGGCAGCATAATTAATATGAGTTCCATTATCGGTCTCAGGGGGAACGCCGGTCAAAGCAGCTATGCCGCTTCAAAGGCGGGAATTATCGGTTTTACAAAATCCGTAGCACTGGAACTTGGCAGCAGGAACATCCGATGCAATGCCATAGCACCCGGCTTTATCGAAACCGACATGACCCAATACTTAAAAGAGGGTGATGCTTCGAAAAATTTTCTTGAAAAAATACCACTTGGCAGGTTTGGCAAAGCTGAAGAAATTGCTGACTCAACATTATTCCTTGCCAGCGATTTAAGTAGCTATGTCACCGGGCAGGTGATAAGTGTTTGTGGAGGACTGAATACATAATTTTCTATTGTGGTCGTTATGACAAGATTAAGCTTTAAGGCTATCTGTCATTTATTTGTTAAACGGTTGAGTCGCTTGGTCAGAACATTTTCTGCCGTTATATTTGCGTACATGCCACGGCCTAAAATCATATCGATTGTTTTAGCAATGCTGATGTTGATTCAGATTGTGCCTGTGCAAAAGATTGGTAAGGCGCTCAGCCAAAATCAATGGACAGAAGAAATCCCCCACGGTAATGAGACACACGCTGAAGATGGCCATTTTGTAAAGGCTATGCTTTTTTCACCGTTTGTTTCGCATACCTCTAACAAGGAATGTTCTAAGGCTTTGATCTATATTCATATTTCGGAGCAAATACCATCCAATCACTCCACGGATGTGGTATCTCCACCACCCGACCGTTGTTAATTCCTGGAACTAATCCCGGCTTCCCGCGTTTTTATAGCTGTTGTTTTAGCCTGGGTTTAGTGGCCGTTGCCAATGTTCCCGGTAATTCCTGCTCTACTGTTTGATCGTTTTTTGCATCAAGCGGCCCGCGTTATTCATCGCGCAAATTTCAAAATTTACAGATCTACAGCTTTGTTTCCCGCATTATTGTGCGTCTTACAGTCTCAATGATCAAATACTGCTTTGTATAAGCATCATCTTACCCTGATCTTGTACTGTATCCTTTTAAAAAATAAGAAGAATGAAAAAATACTTACAGAACGCCGGCGCTGATCTTCCTGCATCGATTGTTGTGTTTTTGGTGGCTTTGCCATTGTGTTTAGGTATTGCATTAGGTTCAGGTGCACCACTATTTTCCGGCATTATCGCCGGTATGGTCGGCGGCATTGTAATAGGCTGCTTAAGTGGCTCTCAATTAAGCGTGAGTGGTCCGGCGGCAGGCTTAACAGCCATTGTAGTTGCTGCAATCACAAAATTGCAGGTGTATGAAGCTTTTTTGCTTGCAGTGGTATTAGCCGGTATCATACAGTTGATTCTTGGCTTTCTAAAGGCCGGTATCATCGGCGACTACGTTCCAAATTCCGTGATAAAGGGAATGTTGGCCGCCATCGGCATAATCCTGATATTGAAACAACTTCCGCACTTTTTTGGCTACGACAAAAACTATGTTGGTGATGAATCATTTGTTCAGGGTAACGATGAAAATACCTTTACGGGTATATTTCACTCGCTCAATGCAATTACACCAGGTGCCCTGATTATCGCGTTGGTATCATTGATCATTCTGATTGCATGGGAAACAAAGTTTTTTAAATCCAAAAGGATACTGTCACTTGTTCCCGGACCGCTGGTCGTAGTTCTGGCAGGCGTGTTTATAAATATTCTTTTTGCCGGCAGTGCGCCAAATCTTGCCCTCGAGCAAAAACACCTTGTTACCCTACCGATTGCTGAAAATGCAGGCATGTTTATTTCGTTTTTTACATTTCCCGATTTTTCGCACATCACCAACCCCCAGGTTTGGATAAGCGGCCTCACTATCGCAATCGTTGCAAGCCTTGAAACTTTACTCGGTATTGAAGCTGTAGACAAACTGGATCCACTCAAAAGGGTAACTCCAACAAACCGTGAGTTGAAAGCCCAAGGCGTGGGCAATTTTGTATCGGGCCTAATCGGAGGCTTACCATTGACCTCGGTGGTGGTACGTAGCTCCGCTAACGTAATGGCCGGTGCCAAAACAAAGGTTTCTACCATCACCCATGGAACGTTACTACTCGTTTCAGTATACTTTATCCCTACGGTACTAAACCTAATCCCCCTGTCGGCCCTTGCTGCTATCCTGATCTTTACCGGTTACAAACTTGCAAAAGTTGGTTTGTTCAAGGATTTTTATAAGAAAGGCTGGGATCAGTTTACACCGTTCGTGGTTACTGTATTGGCTATCCTGTTAACCGACTTGTTGGTGGGAATTGTAATTGGTATCCTGGTAGGCTTGTTCTTTATGGTCCGCAGCAACTTTAAATCTTCTGTGCTTGTTGTAAACGACGACAACAGGTACCTTGTTCGCCTTCGTAAGGATGTTTCCTTCTTAAATAAACCGATCATCAAACGTAAACTTGAAGAAGTTCCGGAAAATTCATACATCCTCATCGATGCTACCCGCGCAGATTTTATCGATAAAGACGTCATCGAAGAAATCAATAATTTTCTCAAACACGCCCACCTGAAGAACATAACCGTGGAGATTAAAAAGAGCATGAATAAAACGATGCACCTCCTGGTTAACGAACCTGTAAACGTTTAAGGTTATGACCTCTTACGACAAATTGCTGCTCGAAAACAAGGCCTGGGCAAAAGAAATGAAGAAAGCGGATCCTGAGTTCTTTTCCAGGTTAGAACATATTCAAACACCTGAATTTCTTTGGATCGGTTGCAGCGACAGTAGGGTTCCGGCTAACCAGATCACCAACACTTACCCCGGGGAAATATTTGTTCACCGGAACATAGCTAACCTTGTTGTAAACACAGACGTAAACATGCTTAGTGTTTTACATTATGCAGTTGATGTGCTCAAAGTTAAACACGTGATTGTGTGCGGCCATTATGGTTGTGGTGGTATCAAAGCTGCGCTCACCACCAACGACTACAAGCAGGTGTTGAATATGTGGCTTCGAAATATCAAAGACGTTTATCGGATACACCGCGACGAACTTGAGCAACTACCGGAAGGTGACCCAAGGTTAAACAAGCTTGTCGAACTTACGGTACAGGAGCAGGTGATTAACCTTTCCAAAACTTCGATCGTGCAGAAGGCATGGGCGGAAGAAAACAGGCCGCACCTGCATGGATGGGTTTATAATCTTGCTGACGGATTGATCAATCCGGTTTTCGACATGGTAGCTGGATCAAAGGTGGATCCCGCTTTCGCTTACAGTAACTTTCACTAGAACAGGTTATCACATAAGTATAGGCTGCTTAATGATGAATGAAACCAGGTCGTTTACCTGTTTTTAGGTCATCTCATTTCAAAACATTTCTTAAAGCGTTAAAACAAATTAGAATGGAAAATTCTTATCTGAAACTTATTGAAGGAAACAAATTATATGCTGAAAGAAAACTTTCAGAAAATCCTGAATACTTCAATAACCTGTCTAAAGGGCAAAAGCCGGACTACCTGTGGATCGGATGTAGTGACAGCCGGGTTCCGGCGAATGAGATTACAAATACCGAGAGTGGCGAAATATTCGTGCACCGCAACATTGCCAATATGGTGGTGCATACCGATACAAACTTGTTAAGCGTGTTGGAGTATGCCGTAAAATACCTGAAAGTAAAACACATCATGGTCGTGGGTCACTACGGATGTGGTGGGGTAATTACGTCGATGACAAACACCTATCATGGATACGTGGATAATTGGCTTCGGAACATTAAAGACGTGTACCACCAGAACAGCGCAGAACTCGATGCGATAGCGGACCACACGGAAAGGGCAAACCGCTTAACTGAACTCAATGTAATCGAACAGGTGAGAAATCTTGCAAAAACTACTATTGTTCAGCGTGCATGGGCCGAAAGAGAACTGCACCTGCATGGCTGGGTTTATGGTATGAATTCGGGTATTATCAAGGACCTTGCTGTCATTCACAATACCAGCGAAAACATCGACCCGATTTATCGTTATACCGAGATTACTCCCTTGTCTTCCGACATCGTAAGTAAGTAGACCAGGATATATGTTGGAGGGGCTTTCTTCGAAACTATCGAAGGAAGCCCTTTTCGATTCTATTATTTTTTGGTGTTAGTATACGCAGCGGCCCCGTGGTACTTTTCTGTCGTGGCGTGACCCTTTGGTCGGGCTTTCCGCTACTACTCCGCTACAAGTCCACGCTGCAATCCCTTCCGCACGACCTGAAACGATAACACGCATCCAATCGGGTTAAACCCCGCTGGAAACAGTTTTAATATTCAGGGCTTCTTTCTTTTTTGAAGATAGGCATGCCACAGCATATAAGCGGCAACCGAACGGTAAGGCCGCCATTGCTCGGCAGTCTGTAGTATCTCATCCTTACCCGCGTGTTTCCCTAAGTGTTTTACTGCTCTTGTACTTGTAACCAGGGCAACGTCGCCGATGGGAAACAGATCGCAACGATGTAACGACATCATCAGGAAGACGTCTACCGTCCAGTCTCCGATACCCTTAAGGTTTTTTAGTGTTTTCCGGATATCTACATCTGGCATACACAGCAAATCGTCGATTACTAAGTCCCCCGTAACAATGGCTTCGGCTACTCCCCGCGCATAACCCGCCTTTTGCCGGCTGAAATAACAGGCTCTCAGGTCTTCAGGCGAAAGTTCCAGCAATCGTTCAGGGGTAAATTCAGGAATAAGGTCTTCCAGCTTATTCAGGGCAGCCTTTGCTGAGGCCAGCGAAACCTGCTGTTCCAGGATAAAGTGAATAATTGTTTTGAAGCTGGGTGCACGGCTCCATAATGGCGGGTAACCATATAACCCGGTTATCGCGCACAATTCCGGGTCTATCCCCGCGAGCTGATCACAAATCCCGTGAAAATCTTGCTTAAAACTCACCGGAAGAAACTTTTCTGAGATATTCATAACCTTGGCGGCTAAACGGTTAATAACAACAAAACCCGCGTGTCTAAAAAGTTTAGGATGTATCCCATGTTTAGGGCGAATTCTTATTGCGCTTCTGCCTGGTTACATTACAACTTTGCGGGCTAAACACTTAGTACCCCGGTAACTAAGTGTAATTCCCCGGCATACAACAGGCACATACCTCTAAAAATCCGGCTTCGGTCAAATTTCGCTTTCCGAACGCAGTTGTTGGCATAGTAATTTGTCTATATGATATACAACTACACTTCTTGAACAAATATCTTAAAAACACACTTAAGGGTTTTGGTTTTCTGGTGGGCTTTCTTTTGGTGTTGTATATAATCGTTTATGTGTATGTGACTACCAACAAGAAGTCAATAGTCAGTCAAATTACCACGGAAATCGGCAAAAGGATTGAAGGCGATGTCTCCATTCGGGATGTCGACTTAAGCTTTTTCACGAGTTTTCCCAGTGTGTCGGTGGTACTTCGCGATATATCTGTAAAAGACACCTTGTTTCAGCAACATCAACACACCTTTTTCCAGGCAGCACAGGTATTTGTGCGTGTTGGCTTTTGGAAGCTCATAAAAAAAGAGTCGGCACTTACGGGTATCCAGATTCGTAAAGGGAGTTTATATCTTTTTACCGACAGTACCGGCTATAGCAACAGTTACCTGCTAAAGCAAAAAGCCCAGGCTAAAAAACCTGCATCGGTTTCACAAAACAGTGAACTTCGCGATGTAAGTCTCAACGACTTCGTTGTTACAATCGACGACCTGGAAAAACAAAAGCTAATCGACTTCACGGTTCAGTCACTCAAAGCGGATATCAAAGATGAGGGTTCGGTTTTGTCGATGGATGTAAACAACAACATCTTCGTACGCAGCCTTGCATTTTATTTGCCGCGCGGAAGCTTCATCAAAGAAAAATCGTTCGAGGGCAACTATGCGCTTCGTTACAACAAAGACTTGAAACAACTTCAGTTCGACAGCATCGATGTGCGTATTGCGAAACATCCCTTTAATCTTACAGGCAGGTTTGATCTATCGCCCATCGAAGGGCGAAAGCCCGAAATGCTATTGCGTGTTCACACCCGCGACATTGGCTACAATTTCGCACGTACCCTGGTTACACAAAAAATTTCTAAAGCCCTTTCCATAGTAGAGGCAAGTAACAAGCTCAGTGTATCTGTTTCGGTTCAGGGTCCGTTAAAAGGAGAGCCACTAATACATGCATCCTGGCTAACCAAAAACAACGACATTAAAAGCCCCCTTATCGAATTCAACGACTGTTCTTTTGCAGGAAGTTATACAAACGAAGTAGTTGCCGGCTTGCCCAGGAAAGATCCGAATTCTCGAATTGAAATCCGCAAGTTCACAGGTAAGTGGCAGGGTCTGCCAATTACATCCGAAAACATTCTTATCAATGATTTGTACAAGCCCTTATTGACCTGTGATCTCAAATCAAAGTTTCCACTCACAACGCTTAATGGCCTTTTAAACAGCGCTTCAATCACGCTTAATTCCGGGCAGGCAGAAGCCGACTTAAAGTATAAGGGTCCTCTGCAAAGAAACACGACAAATAACTCTTTTGTCAATGGAGTGATCAACATCCGCAATGGTTTAATCAACTATAACCCTCGCGGCATCCCACTTCAGAATGTTAATGGCAAGATTGTATTTCGCAACTCGGATGTCTTTGTGCAAAACCTCCAATGCGAGGTCTTAAATAATAGTATCATCATGGAGGGAACAGCCCGAAACGTGCTAACCCTCGTCAACACTCAGGTTAATAAAGTGGTGCTTGACTGGAGTGTTTATTCGCCCTCCTTAAATCTTGCTGCCTTTACGTCGTTGCTCAAAAAACGGCAGAACGTTGTAGCCAAAAAAGGCATTGGCAACCAAATTGAAAGCGCCGCACGAAAGCTGGATGAAGTACTTGAAAAGGGAAGCATAGATGTTAGTCTTCGTGCCGATAAGCTCATCTACAAAAAGTTCCAGGCAACAAACGTTACGGGGTTGATCAACATGTTGCAGGACAGCTGGATTCTACAAAAGATCAGCCTCAACCATGCCGGTGGTCAAATGGAAATAACTGGCTCATTAAAAGACAAAAACGTTAACTATCACGATGCAAAAGCGCGCATATCCCTCACAAATATGGACGTGAGTAGGGTCTTTGGCGCCTTCGACAATTTCGGCCAGGATGGTATTACAAGTGAAAGCCTGCGGGGGCAGCTAACCTCCGAGGTAAACCTCTATGTTGGTCTTGACGACAATGGCAACGTATACCCATCAACAATCGACGGCCTCGTGGTTTTTTCATTAAAGAACGGTGCGCTTCTAAATTATGAACCCGTTAAAAAGCTCCAGAATTTTCTCTTTAAAAATCGCGATTTTGATAACATACAATTCGCCGAATTGAAAGACACGCTTGAGATCAAAAACCAGGAGGTTAAAATCAAACGTATGGAGATCCAATCCAGCGTACTATCAATGTTTGTGGAAGGGGTCTACAGCATGAAGAAAACTACCGATCTCTCCATCCAGATCCCCCTAAGCAACCTCAAAAAAAGGGACAAAGATTATACTCCTGAGAATGTGGGCACGGACAAGAAAGGCGGCACCAGCGTTTATATCCGCGGAACACCGGGCCCTGATGGAAACATCAAATTCCGCTACGATCTCTTTAAAAAGTTCCGCGATAATGAGGATTAACACGAGTCGTGTAAGCCTGCAAAATCTCTTTTTCATACTATCTAATCCTTCCGCACAGCGGCCCAAAGTTCTCATAACAATCCCCTGCATGGTAATACATCATCGTATTATTTCCAGACACGATTTTACTAACAATTGTTAGTTTTGTTCAATAAAGGTGCTTATGCAAAAACTGGAAAATTTTGTTCTGGATAAATGGGTTACAGGCGATGGCGACGGCCAGTTATTGGTAAACGCCGTTACTGCCAGCCCGGTTGCAATTGCAACAGCCGACGGGCTTGACTTCGAAGCCATGCTCAACTTTGCGCGTACAGTCGGAAACCCTGCGCTCCGCAAATTGACCTTCCACGAGCGGGGTCGAATGTTACGGGCGCTTGCATTATATCTATCCGATCGCAAAGAACAGTTTTACAACATCAGCTATCAAACCGGTGCCACAAGATCAGATAGTTGGATCGATATAGAAGGAGGTATAGGAAACCTGTTTGCCAACGCTTCACTCCGCAGGAAATTTCCAAATGAAACCTTTTGTCTCGACGGTGAGAGCCACAAACTCAGCAAAACAGGAGGGTTCGTGGGTCAACACATCCTGGTACCAAAAGAGGGCGTCGCAATCCACATCAATGCTTTTAATTTCCCGGTGTGGGGCATGCTTGAAAAAATTGCGGTCAACTTGCTGGCAGGGGTACCGGCCATTGTTAAACCTGCTTCACTCACCTGTTATCTTACCCAGGCCGTAGTAAAAGAGATCCATCGGTCAGGTATACTGCCGGCAGGGGCACTTCAACTCATTTGCGGCAGCACCGGCAACTTATTAGATCTTGTTTGTTCCCAGGATGTGATCACATTTACCGGCTCCGCCGTTACCGGCCAAAAGTTGAAATCGCGCCAGAGAATTCTCGAGGAAAATGTTCCGTTTAACATGGAGGCGGATAGCCTCAATTGTATTGTGCTGGGTACTGATGTGGAACCCGGTATGCCCGAATGGGACCTGTTTATAAAAGAAGTCAGACGGGAGATGACGGCGAAAGCAGGGCAAAAGTGTACTGCTATCCGGAGAATATTTGTACCGGTTAACAAACTCGAAGATGTGCAGATTGCTATCGGTGCTGCACTTCAAAAAACAGTCATTGGTAATCCCGCCAATGAACAGGTTAAAATGGGAGCCCTGGCCGGCAAAGGGCAGGTTGAAGAGGTTAGAAACCATGTAAAAGAATTGCTCCGTTCGTCCTCACTTGTTTATGGGAGCCTGGATCATGCCGACCTTGTCGATGCCGACTATAATGTTGGCGCATTCCTGTCGCCCATGCTTTTAATGAATACTAATCCTTTCTCAGCAGAGGACGTTCATACCATTGAAGCATTCGGACCGGTCAGTACCCTTATGCCATATTCAACCATCGGCGATGCGGTTGAGTTAGCAAAAAAAGGCAAAGGTTCCCTGGTTTGTTCTGTAGTCACTGCCGATCCAAAGATTGCATCAACCTTTGTTTTACAGGCAGCCACCCATCATGGTCGCATACTCGTGCTCGATAACGAATGCGCAAAAGAGCATACCGGTTTTGGTAGTCCACTTCCACTCCTCGTTCATGGCGGACCTGGCCGGGCCGGGGGAGGCGAAGAGATGGGCGGCATCCGCGGTGTAAAACATTATATGCAACGGGTTGCCATACAGGGATCACCTACAATGATCTCTGCAATCACAAACGTTTACCAGGCCGGTGCAAAACAAGTTCAGGAGGAAAAACATCCATTTAAAAAGTACTTCGAAGAATTGAAAGTAGGCGACACGCTGGTGACAGCAAAGCGAACAATCACCGAAGCCGACATATCAAACTTTGCCAATCTTAGCTGGGACCACTTCTATGCACATACCGACCATACTTCCCTTCAAGGTACACTCTTCGAAAAACCGGTTGCACATGGCTACTTCATACTAAGTGCAGCTGCCGGTTTATTTGTAAATGCAGAAAAAGGACCGGTATTACTGAATTATGGAATAGATGAACTGCGATTTACAAAACCTGTGTATGCAGGTACTACCATCGGTGTCAGGTTAACGGTAAAGGAAAAGATTGATAAGGATAAACGCGACGAAAGCGAGATCGGAAAGGGGATCGTTAAATGGTTCGTCGATGTTTATGATCAGGACAACGAGCAGGTAGCGGTAGCCACCATTTTAACCATGGTCAAGAAAAGGGAAGGCTGACCGAAATACGCAAGTTTAAAATGAATGCTGCAGAATAATGTCTTGATTTACCGGTTGCGAAAATTACCTGTTGCAAGTCATCTCGTATTCGTTTAAATTCACTACCTGATCAACCATGTTGCGGGAGTTAGTAATCGGTAGTTGCTCAATTACGGTCTTTTTTTTTGGGCCCGGCGGTGATGATTTAGATCAACATCGTTGCGTCGCACTCTTGTACTCAATGTTCAATATTCAGCTTACTAAGCAACTGCGTTGGTAAACAGAATTGCATGAGATCCGTCTTTCCGGAAAATCGGGCCACCTGATCTTTATTACACCAAACAAATGCTATATGATTACCGAAATCAAAGAAGGCTATGTAAAAACGGAAACCGAACATGGTATTTGCACCATTGAGTTTCATCATCCACAGGGAAATTCTCTGCCCGCCAAATTGCTCGAAAACCTTGCACAAACAATCCATAGTGAGGGATTAAATAGTCATACAAAAGTGATTGTATTACGGTCAACCGGCGATACTACTTTTTGTTCCGGTGCTTCGTTCCAGGAGCTTGCTGCTATCACTAACGAGCAGGAAGGCTTTCAGTTTTTTCTTGGATTTAGCAAGGTCATAAATGCAATGCGTAAAACACCCCAGTTTGTTATTGCAAGAATACATGGTAAGTGCGTTGGTGGAGGAGTGGGTATTGCAGCAGCGGCTGATTATGCCATTGCAAAGGAAGGAGCAGACGTTAAGCTTAGCGAGCTATCGATTGGCATCGGCCCTTTTGTAGTAGGTCCGGCTGTTGAACGTAAACTTGGTCTTTCAGCATTCACCCAGCTCAGTATCGATTCAGCCATGTGGCGCACCGCCGATTGGGCAAGAAGGAAGGGACTTTATGCCGAACTACACGCAGAAACTACTGGTATGGACGACTCGATTGAACGATTGTCCGACTCGCTGGCCCATAGTAGCCCCGCAGCAACAAAAGAGCTAAAAAGAATTTTTTGGAAAGGCACAGAACACTGGGATGATATGCTTAGCGAGCGGGCAGCAATCAGCGGCAAATTGATACTTAGCGATCACAGCAAAAATGCCATCGAAAAGTTCAGGTTGAAAATAAAAGAATAGTCGGGGATTGTGCTTTAGTACCGTTTTTTATAGCCGAAGTTCAACCATATGTTTATAGTTGTATTCACCGTCGCTCACCTGTGGCGGAAAGTAACAGGCGAGCCCCGATCAATTCTCGGCCTCAGACCCAACCGGGTGTCACCAATAACAGGTTGCGGGTAGGCCAATATACGACCCCACCAATCGAAGATGTCCACAATATGCCGGCAATACCGCCCATCCGGCTCAGGCAACCGGTTAAAGTACACTGACCCATTTTCAAGGGCATAATGCCGTTTGCTGAGAGAGCACTTTCAGCGAAAATCCGCAGCAGTGTTGATATCAAAGTGGTCCTCCACTTGCATTGGTTAGGTTTTACTATCTTTTCATGCCTGCGATAACCTAAACTACCTTTCGTAAAGAATCGTTTAATTGTGCAAAAATTACAGCATGCGATCCCTTTTGTTTTTTATGCTTTGTATGGTTTTGCTTGTAGCTGGCTGTAGTCATCATCCATATCACGAAACCAATCTTCACTATAAAAGACAGGCAAAGGAACTTAGTAAACAATTGAGGCAAAAACCTGGTCTTTTTGCAGCAACAAACAAGGTTCCTACGCAATGGGTGGGCACAACCAACTTCAACCTTCGTAAGCCAAACTATGTCATTATCCATCACACTGCCCAAAATAGTTGTGAGCAAACATTAAAAACCTTTACGCTGGTACGTACCCAGGTTAGTGCACATTATGTAATTTGTAAGGATGGTATGGTGCATCATATGCTTAACGATTACCTGCGCGCATGGCATGGAGGTTCGGCACGTTGGGGTTCACTAACCGATATAAATTCTTCATCCATCGGTATTGAAATCGACAACAACGGTTTTGAAACGTTTACTGAACCGCAGATCAACAGCTTACTGGTATTATTGGATACTTTAAAGTTTAAGTATGCAATACCCGTAAACAATTTCATCGGCCATGCTGATATTGCGCCTACCCGTAAAAACGATCCGAATGTCACGTTCCCGTGGAGAATGCTTTCAGAACGTGGGTTCGGACTTTGGTACAGCGATACCACTAACCTTTTTGTTCCCGAAAATTTTAATGCTATACTGGGGTTGAAAATTGTAGGCTACGATGTACGTGATAGCTCGGCAGCAAAGCTTGCTTTTAAGCGACACTTCCTACAGGATACCACAAGATCATGGAATGAAGCTGATCAAAAGATCCTGTACGATATCATGCGAAAGAGTATACTTTAGGTCAAAATACTGGCACCAATTTTTGTGTATTCTGGTTTTGGCTATATGCCTCTGTCCCGCAACTGACACAAAAAATAAACTGATTAAATGATAAAAAGGGTAAGACAGGGCATTAAGAAATTTTGGGCAACGGTTACCCTGGTGTCTGTTGAATTGCTCGTTACCCTTATTGCTTTTTTCGGTGCAATGCTGGTTTTTGTTTTTTTAATCAGGATGGTTTTTTTTCAAAACCGCGAAGAGTTTGACCAGCGGGCCTTCCGGTTTATGAACTCGATTGTAAGCTATAGGAGTACAGAGATAATGGAATTCTTTTCTCTGCTTGGTACCCACTATTTTCTAATTCCCGCTAATCTAATACTCGTTTTCTATTTTGCCTTCATACGTAAACATCGATGGTATTCCATTAGGGTACCTGTTATTGCACTAAGCAGCATGTGTATGATGTTTCTGCTGAAACTTTTTTTTAAGCGGGAGCGTCCCTTAATGCCATTGCTCGAAGCAGCCAGGGGAATGAGTTTTCCGAGTGGCCATGCAACCATGAGTTGTTCATTTTATGGCTTGCTGATCTACATGATTTATCGGAGTGAAACCATTCACCGTACAGTTAAAATAATTAGTATAACGGTGCTTAGCTTATTAATTGTTTGTGTGGGTGCAAGCAGGGTATACCTGCGTGTACACTATGCAAGTGATGTGATTGCAGGATTTTGCCTCGGCCTGATGTGGCTGATGTTATCTATCTGGATACTTAAGAAGATTGAAGTTTTCAGCAGCCGGAAGGTAAAAGTTATTCCTAGCGCTGAAACGGTTCCTACCGGTTTGAAGTAAGCCTGGCCACCCGTAGTTAAAAGTAAAGGTCCCGTTCTACGATGTTTTATTATCTCCTGTAGGTGCGGAAATAATTTCCCACCCATTAATCATTGATGTCTTCAAGGATATCCTCTTTGTCAGCACCGAGGCTATAATAATTGTTTTCTTCGTCTTCCTCGCCCAACGCTTCATTGTTGTCGTCCATCTCTGTGCCGGGTAAATCAAGATCGTCGGCCATTATGTCTTTCAGACTATCTGTTGCGGTAAGTTCTTCCTCCATATTACGGCCAATAGTGCCGTCTGTAGCTTCCAATATTAAAAGATCATCTTCGGTTACATCCGCCTCTGTTCCGGCCACTATACCAATTTCATCGTCTTCTTCGGTAGCTGCTGCATCTTCGCCGGAATTGGGACGTTGTGTTTCGTCCCGTTCAATAAAACGAATTTTGTTTGTTGACCTTGTGATATTTTCCACGTCAACGTCTACCCGTTCGGTATTGTTCTCTGGATTTAGAATGTCGTCTTTAGCAGGATAGTGGGGGTAACCGGGAAAATCCTGGTCGATCTTTTCATCGTTTGACTCGGGCACTTCTTCAGGCTTATTAATAGGGTCTGGTTGCTCTTCTTTGTCGGTTTCCGGTGTCCTTTTTTCTTTGCTCATGATCTGGTTTTTGTTTAGTTCTAAAAATCCTGTGCCGCAACCGCAAGTACAAGGTGTACATGAATCTTGAAGCATAGTAATTGCTTTTACCCATCTGGATAGCACTTTGTTTATCATACTACTTCGGAAGCCATGTTTGAACCTTTTGAACTAAAATTTGCTCAAAACAGGATGTTTGTCAGCACGTAGCAGTATTGTATGCGTGGCATGTTTTTATTACGAAAACCTTCATCCGATAAACAATTCAGTCATCTTCAAAAGAAAACTCCAGCATAAATATGAAAGCAGTACAGAATGAGCGCATTCCCCGGAACATGTTTAGCGTTGCTCCCGGCATATGGGGCATGAAAGACGTATTTGTAAACTTTTATATGATCCAGGATGAAGAGTCCGCTGATTGGGTCCTGGTCGATACCGGTTTAAAGTGGTCTGCGGGAAAGATAAAGAAGATGGCCGATTACCTTTTTGGATCCGATAATCGTCCTTCAGCGATCATCTTAACCCACGGCCATTTTGATCACGTTGGTTCTCTGGCACGGCTTGCCGAGGAATGGGACGTGCCGGTTTATGCACATTTTTTAGAAATACCTTATCTAACGGGCAAGTCGTCTTATCCACCGCCCGATCCAACTGTGGGCGGAGGCATGATGGCCTGGATGTCTTGGGTTTATCCAAATGGACCGATTGATGTTTGGAACAGGATAAATGTGCTACCAGCCGACGGCACAATACCTGTGTTGCAACAATGGAGCTATATTCATACACCAGGGCACTCTCCCGGCCATATTAGTTTGTTCAGGCAGTCAGACAAGGTTATCATTGCGGGAGACGCATTCGTAACCACAAACCAGGAGTCGGCATTTTCTGTGATGACACAGAAGAAAACGATACAGGGGCCCCCAAAGTATTTTACCTACGATTGGCAAAGTGCAAAAAGCTCAGTTCTTGAACTTTCCGCATTAAACCCGAAAGTTGCAGCCACCGGCCATGGTAAGCCTATGCACGGGGTAGAACTTCGCGACGCCCTGCTTTCCTTGTCGCAACACTTTGATGAGCGTGCAGTACCCGAACAAGGCCGTTATATTGACGAACCAGCGATAACAGACCCGAACGGTGTGGTGTACCTGCCTGAAGATAGGTTCGACAGGAATGCGCTTGCCCTGAAAGTAGTGGCAGTTACAACCGTGTTTGTGCTTGCGCTAATATTTTCAGACAAAAAGAAAAAGAAAAAAAAGAATCAATTAAATAAGAACCTGTTGGATATCGAGTACAATTTCTAAGCAGGGTCTTTTCTTATAGAAAATGCCGGTTCAGTTCGAACCGGCATTTTCGTTTATAATCGCGTAACTAAAGCTGCGGCTTTCCGCTGAATTCAAGCTAGCCGATGAGTCCGGCCGCTTTGCTGATTTCGAGCATCCGGTCGATAGGCTTTTTTGCCGCAAGCCTGAGTTGCTCATCCATGAGTATCTCCGGGGTTTCGTATTCCATACACAGGTAAAGCTTCTCCAACGTGTTTAACTTCATATAAGGGCAATCGTTACATGCACACGAATTCGTTGGAGGCGCGGGTATAAAGGTCTTTTTTGGAGAATTTTTTTGCATTTGATGCAGTATCCCGGTTTCGGTAGCTACAATAAACTCATTGCCCGGATCTGTGGTAGCAAATCGGAGTAACTGGGTAGTGCTACCAATATAGTCTGCAACCCGTAAAACCGCCTCCTCGCATTCAGGATGAGCAATCACTTTAGCATAAGGGTGTCTAACCTTGAGTTTGGTAATCTTTTCGAGGCTAAAAATTTCGTGAACCATACAAGCCCCGTTCCACAGCAACATTTCCCGACCTGTTTTCTTCTGCAGGTACCCGCCGAGGTTTTTATCCGGAGCAAAAATGATTTTCTGTTCTGGCGGAAGACTCTCGATGATCTTCTCCGCATTGCTGCTGGTGCATATGATGTCACTAAGCGCCTTGATGTCGGCAGTGCAATTTATATAGCTTATGACCAAATGGTCCGGGTGCTTCTCTTTGAAGGCCTTAAAGAGCTCCGCAGGTGCACTGTCGGCCAACGAGCAGCCGGCCTTAAGGTCTGGTAATACAACTTTCCGGGTCGGGTTCAGGATTTTAGCGGTTTCTGCCATGAAGTGAACACCCGCAAAAACAATCATATCTGCTTCGGTGCTCTGGGCCTTTTGAGCGAGTCCCAGACTATCTCCTATAAAATCTGCAACATCCTGAATATCGGGCTCCTGGTAAAAGTGCGCAAGCACTATAGCATTCTTTTCTTTTTTAAGGCGTTCAATTTCAGCAAACAGGTCAATGTTAACGTCGATATCAATATCGAGAAAACCTTTGTGACCTACACTTTGTTTTGCTTCAACTATGTTCATAATTATGGTAGTATTATATATAGTTTAATCTTTTTTATAAAATAGCTACTACTATTAGTGGTGTGAATAGCGGGATAACTTTTTACCAGGTTATTTGCAAATTTAGCTAAAGCTGGTTTATTCACTGTTGTTAACACCCAATCCACAGTGTACTTTATAATATCATTGAGGATTTGCCTTGCTTACTAACATTGGTGGATTACCGGTGGACTGTAAAAAGAGATCAGGATTGGGATACTTTAAACCTGTTAATAAGGTTTTAGCAAATTGGGTTTTACTAAGGCAATCACCAGCAACCCGGTATGACATGGCAAGTTAAACCCCAATTTCCCCCGTTTTTGCCATGAGAAAAGGATGGTTATACACACAAATCAGTTGTTTTAAACAAGCAGGTGGGGAGAGATTTTTTTCTATTGTTATGCCTGATTTCCTTAGCCTTGAAATTTATGGTGGAAATGATCGTGCCAACGTCCAGAAACTTTAGGCCTGTACCGCGTTTCAGGCGTTATCCACATATGTTGAAACATATATTCCCCTATTTTTGCCATCCACTTTTAAAAGTTATATAACGATATGTCGGTTATTCAACAGATCCGCGACAAGTATGCGGCATTGGTTATTACATTGATTGCCTTGAGTTTGGTTGCATTTATATTGATGGATGCCTTTGTAGGTGGAGCACGGGGTGGAAATACTTCCGGTTCTACCCTGGGAAAGGTAAACGGGGAAAAGATAGATAAAGGCAGGTTCGACAATATGGTAAACCTGCAGCAGCAGGGTCAGCAGGGGGCTCAGAAAGACCAGATTGTGAATGCGGTTTGGAGCCAGACGGTCGACGATATGGTTATGGAGCAGGAGTACGAAAAGCTTGGTCTTCAAATGACTGACCGGGAATTAAATGATCTGCTGTTCGGCGCTAATCCGCCCCAATGGATGACTCAATATTTCGGTGATGGAAAGGGTAATGTGGATATTGCTAAGGCAAAGCAGTCCTTTGCTGCGTTGAAGAAGCAAAAAGGTGGAGATGCACAAAATGTAAACGATGCCCTGATTGTTCCGACAATAAATAACCAGCTGCGTACCAAGTACATGGCACTTTTAAGCCAAAGTTCATATATACCAAAGTGGATGGCTGAGAAATTTATCGCGGATCAAAACGCAATAGCACGTTTTTCATATGTTTCCGTTCCATATGCATCTATTTCGGATAGCGCGGTTAAAGTAAGCGATGACGACATCAGGAAATATGTTGATGCCCATAAGTCGGATTTCAGACAAGAGGAGTCAAGCCGCAGCATATCATATGTAACTTTTAATGCTTCCCCTTCTTCTGCTGACTCGGCAGCGGTGCTGGCCCAGGTACAAACCGCCAAATCTGAATTTGCTGCAGCTACGGATGTTCAATCATACCTTAGTCGGGTTTCAACCGAAACACCCTATTTCGATGGATATGTTTTGGGTTCCCAAATGCAAATGCCTAACGCAGACTCAATTAAATCCCTCGCGGATGGACAGGTGTTTGGGCCTTACCTTGATGGACAAAATTATGTTTTGGCGAAAATGGTTGGTCGGCGTACCATGCCCGATAGCGTTAAGGTTCGTCATATACTGATTAAGACAGGCGAAGCTGGACAACCCACCTTAGCTGATAGCGTAGCTTCTGCCCGTATTGATAGTATTGCAAAAGCCATACAATCCGGTGCTGATTTTAATGCAATGGTATTAAAGTATAGCGACGACCAGGGCAGTAAAGCAACCCAAGGTGAGTACCAGTTTGCAGCTGCGCAATTCAGTGGGTTGAGCCGTGAATTTGCGGAGGTTGCATTTTATGGCAGAACAGGAGACAAAAAAACGGTAAAGGTTGAAAATAGCGGGTATAGCGGGTACCATTACATAGAGGTCATGGAGCAGAAGGGTATAGGTCCAGCTTATAATGTAGCCTACCTGGCACGACCCATTAACGCGAGTTCAGAAACGATTAATACGTCAAGCACCGCTGCAGGACAATTTTCTTCGAATAGCCGTAATCGTAAAGCTTTTGAAGAAAACGCAAAGAAAGCAGGACTGTTGCCTATGACCGCCACTGATGTAAAAGAAAATGATTTTAGCCTCAATGGCGTTGGTGAAAACCGCAGCCTTGTTCGCTGGATTTATGAAAATAAGGTAGGTTCAGTTAGCGAGCCTTTTGACCTCGGCGATAAGTATGTAGTTGCGATGATCACATCAATTGATGAAAAAGGTGTGATGAGTGTTACAAAGGCAAGGGCAATGGCTGAACCTTTTGTACGTAATGAGAAGAAAGCCAGCATGATCATCGACACTAAGTTCAAAAGTAACCCGGCAACGTTGGAAGCTGCGGCCCAGGCTGCCGGTCAAACAATAGAGGCTGCCGACAGTGTTAGCTTTGCTCAGCCCTTCATTCCGAAGATCGGTAACGAGCCAAAAATTACGGGGCTGGCGTTCAACAAAGGTTTGCAAGGCAAGGTAAGTGCGCCGGTTGCAGGTAACACCGGAGTATTTGTAATTAAAGGCGAATCGATCTCTGCTATTCCAAATGCAGCCGTTAATGTTGATGATCAACGTCGTCAAATGGAAATGCAGCAAAAACAAATGGGTGCTTACCGTGCGATAGAAGCACTAAGGAAAGCCGCCGACATCAAAGACAATCGATTTGATTTTTATTAATAATATTCCTACCCATTTTGAAAACCCCGTGAATGCGGGGTTTTTCTTTTACACCATTTTACCGGGTGGAGTTTTGGGCAATACCATGCGTTTCCGTTAACTTTTGCTATATTAACTTTGCTGGTCCGGCGGTAACAAATCAATGCCGGTTGAGGATTATGGAGAATGTACTTGTTAATAAAGTTTCGGAAAGTGGATTGATTACCATCGATCTCGCTGAGTTTCACCCGGGTGATGCCATTGCTATATTCGACATCAAAGATTACCTATTCAGGGAATTACTGTTAAGGGAGAAAGATTTTAGAAACGCATTAGTCCAGTTGGATTGGGAGCAATACCGCGACAAAAACGTAGGTATAACGTGTTCGAATGATGCCATTATTCCGATGTGGGCATATATGCTTATCACCAGTTATTTACAGCCTGTTGCAAAGGCCATTGTTTATGGAAATAGGGATAACCTGGTGGCCACCCTTTTCTTAAAAAACCTGGCAAGGGTTGATGGCTCCGCATATACCGACAAACGTGTCGTCATAAAAGGATGTGGCGATATCAATATTCCCGAAGCTGCCTATGTGGAGATTACCAGTAAGTTGCGTCCTTACGTTAAAAGCATAATGTATGGCGAACCTTGTAGCACGGTTCCCATCTTTAAAAAGCGTTAGATGAATATTGAGGAACTTCGGGCTTATTGCCTTTCTTTCCCGCGTGTTGAAGAAGGCTTTCCTTTCGGACCGGGTACCCTGGTTTTTAAAGTAGATACCCGGGTGTTTGCCTTATGTTCTCTTGACTCAAACCCTTTAAGTTTCAACGTCAAGTGCGATCCTGAAGTTGCCATTGGTTTACGTGAGCAATACCAAAGCATTCTGCCCGGTTATCATATGAATAAGAGGCATTGGAATACCATTGTCGTAGACGGCAGTTTGCCCATTCAATTGCTGAAAGAAATGATCACTAACTCCTATAACCTTGTTGCCCGAAAAGCTCAAAGCTGATCGTTGTTTATCAATAATGGGTTAATTAAACCAGCCCCTTCTTTTGAAGATGATCAACATTACAAGTGGAATGACCAACATCAGTATCACCGTTGCATAGAATCCCCACACCTGGTGGGCGTAAGGTATAACGTCGAAGTTCATCCCGAAGATGCCCCCTATTACTGTTGCCGGAGCAAGTAGACAAGTAACGATCGCCAATACTTTCATTACCTCGTTCATTCTTAGGTTCACCTTACTGATGTACAAATCGTGTAGGTTGGTCATCATATCACGATAGTTTTCAACAAAATCGTTTGCTTGAACGATATGGTCGTATACGTCTTTAAAGTATTTTGTTGTATTGTCGTCGATTAGTTCCGTTTCGCTTTTAATGAAACCATTTACCAGGTCACGAACCGGTGAAACGTTTCGTTTGAGCACAATGAGTTCTTTCCTGAGGTCATTGATTTTCCCGAAGGAGCTGGTGTTTCCATGCCTGATGATATCTTCCTCGAGTGTTTCTATCTTTTCCCCCAATTTCTCCATCACTACAAAATACTGATCTACAATCATGTCCAGCAGGGCATAACAGAGATAATCCGCACTTCGCTGCCGGATCTTGCTTGTGTGAAGTTTAAGCTTTTCACGCACCGGGTTGAAGACGTCGCGGTGTTCATCTTCCTGGAAAGTGATTACAAAATTTTCTCCCAATACAATGCTTACCTGTTCCTGTTCAACTGCGCACTCTTCTTCATTAAAGTATAGCATGTTCAGCAAGCAATACATGATACCTTCAATTTCGTCAACCTTGGGTCGTTGACCTATGCTCAGGATATCTTCCACCAAAAGATTGTGGATTCCATATTGACGACTTATTTCTTCAACATCCTGCTTCCTGATCCCATCAATGTTTAGCCAGGTTGTGCGATTGTTGTGTTTATATATGTAGCAGCTTCCAGTGTCTGCAAGCTCTTTATGATCAATTGTATTCGCGTCGTAGTCGTATACATAAAGCCGGCTTCGGTCCGCCTCCTGCCGCATAGGCGCAACAGTTGGATTTACGATAAAAATCTCTGCTGTTCGGTGCGTATCATGTTCGGGAAAAATAAATTGCTTGAGATATCTGTCTGGTCGCATGCTTAAAATTAGGCATTCAGTCTTTATCTTAAAGCGTGGCTTTGTTTAGCCACCCGTTTTGACTTGCCACTTCAACAAAATAGTAGTTACCTGATGTGCCCAGCACCTTTATTTGCCGGCCTTTTTCTATAATAAGTTTTCTCGGCGCGTCAGGTGTGGGTGACTCCAAAAGCGCGATCGGATCAGGTGTTGTTCCTGAGCGAACAGGATTTCTTAAGGTATCAACGTGATTATGATTTATATAGCCAGTTGTGCCGCCGGGTAGCACAACCCTGTACCAGTTGGCTGTTGCGGCTTCTGCGCGAAGAATGGTATTTACTTCAGGGCTTAGCAACGCAGGCATGGCGGTTCCTGGTTCAGCATATATTTTGCTTCCCCTGGCATTTGTGCGTACAAGTTTGCCGACCACTTCTTCAGCTGCGACGATTTTAGCAGGGGTTTTCACCACTGGATCGATAAATGCAAGCGGATCAACAGCCCCTGCATTGGTGTAAATACCAAGGTGTAAGTGAGGTGCACCTCCTCTCGCGTTACCTGTTGTGCCTACCAGCCCGATTGTGTCTCCAACAGTTACCTGCTGACCATCCGTTACGAGTTGTTCGTCAAGGTGGGCGTAGTACACCACATAATCTTTACCCGAAGGTCTTAGCCAGACTGTTTTGCCTCCCAGCTTATTTTCATTTACCCTGCTGATTGTTCCGTTCGCTGTTGCAAGACAGGGCGTACGAAAAGGCGCCATAATATCAATTCCTTCATGTTTTCTTGCACCACGATCCCGTGCTGCCCCCCAAAAGCTTGCAATAGCTGCCTTAGCCTTTGGCTGAAATGGGTAAGCCAGAGAGGGTCCGGTGGTCAGGCTGATCGTGTATTCACCACTTTTCAATAGCTCTGGTTGAATACGGATATAATAATCACCATCATCTTTAATTTCATACCGTATGGCATTGGAGGCTGTATCAGCTGCAGACAGTAATTTCGGTTTATTGCCTGGTTGTTGTGCCGGCGCCCACAATTCAAAATATACGGCGAAGCCGCTTACCGGTTTTTTATTCAAAGTAATGTTCAGGAGCTGACCACGTTTAGCAATAAACTTTAAGCCAACTGCTGATGGTCGTTCAGCTGCAAAGTAGCCGGTCTCACTATAGGGTAATGTTACCGGATTTGGATTAGCAAGGCTTTTGTCTGCAGCTTCGAACCACTGTTGTCCCATTGCAGTTTCTCTCAGGCCTGCCTGGATGATGCGGTCACCATATTGCTCGTGTGCTGTTTTCTTTCCAAACAAACCCGCAGGGCCTTGTGTACCACACGAGCACAACAGTATACCGACAGCAGCCGTTATACAAGTTTTGCTTATAAGGGAAGTGTACATCCAGATGCGGTTTCCAAAATTGCGCCATAGTATTGCCTTCTCCACCATCTCATAAGGGGCGGATTGATTTTGGCAAGCTTTTAATGTTTTATTTATTTAGACAATTGTCAAGCGGGATCTTGTGAACTATTTTGGGCTTTGCCTGTTACACTATCCTGATATCTCTCCAAAGCAATATTCATGAAGAAGTCACATTTTGTTCTATTAACTGCCGGTAGTTTGTTTTTAGCTGTTGCTTGTGGTAGCACGTCCTCATCTGAGGAGATTACAAAGGATACCATGCCAAGTGTTACCAATCATGAGGGTGTTCCTGCAACAGATACATCATCTCAAATAACCGCGAACTCGCAGACTGGCTCAGCAATGTCTGCAGGGAGCAGCATTGTTCAAAATGCATCTAATTCAAGCAATCATACTACGCTGGTAGCTGCACTTAAGGCTGCGGGACTTATAGAAACATTAAGCGGAGCGGGACCCTACACGGTATTTGCACCCACAAACCAGGCGTTTAGCGGTTTGCCAGCTGGTGCTGTTGATGGATTAATGAATGGGGGAAAGAAAGATGAACTCGTGTCGCTTTTAAGCTATCATGTAATTGCCGGTGCCATCAAATCTGCCGACTTAAAAGACGGCCAGATGTTAAAGACTATTCAGGGCGCATCGTTGAAAGTGAGTGTGAAGGACGGTACTGTAAGCATAAACAACGCCCGGGTAACTTCGCCCGATCTGATCTCCTCCAATGGGGTTATACATGTTATTGACGGTGTATTGATGCCGAAAAAATAGGTAGACGGTTTCATTGTTGAGTGTTATAAATGCGGCCTCGGTCGCATTTATTTTTTATAACCAGTGCACTCGTTACTTTTCATCATTAAGGTTTAGGTCGTAGTGAGCCGCACCACCTTTCTTATTATTCTCTATTGAGCCGCAATTGACCATTGCTTGCCCGATGACTGGCCCTGTATTTTTGATAGGCAATTTGGATCATATGACCGAATTCAAGGTCGTTTAGGAGAAGGGTGATTTCATATGTTGGGCGAAATGCAACCATAAAACTGTCGAGGTTGGCGCCGGAAAGACCGGTTAATTTTCGTACCAGGCTTTTGCTATACCGGTGATCTACAAAATTCTCCTGTTCTTGTTGTAGTAGTCTCTTCTGAAAAGCCAGGGTTCTTTTGTTTTTTCGAAACTGGAATATACTAATGAGCTCATCAAGGTCGAGGCCGACACCAAAATTACCCGCAGGAGGGTTCATTGTTGTACTAAGGCCCGGCTTTTTGAAATTGAAAACCTTTGCATACGTGCTTCGGTTTTCAAGCGAGTCTAGCGTATAATTTTTTTGCTTAACGGTTACATTAGGCAGTTCTGTGCCTTTGACCATAATGGAAATATCAAAATTGTCCGGGGTTTGAATGTTTCTTACCGCAAACTTGGGGGTAGGTTTGTTGAGGAAGGAAAAGTAGATCGAGTCGGAGTCTCTTACAACAATACTATATCTACCAACAGAGTCGGTAATGGTACCACGTCCTGAAGTTGTTAGTACACTTACCGCCTCAATTGGATTTTTTTTCGAGATATCGTAAACAGTTCCACTAATTGCCAGCTGGCCTTTAGCGCCGTTTACGGCTGCTAAGCAGGCAAGGAGAACAGCAAAGTTTAAAGCGTAATGTTTAACCAACCAGTTTTATTTCTGGTGTAATATTAAGCTACCGCATTCACCTATTGCGCAACGTTAATTGATTTAACTACGTTTTTGCAGACAGATCTTTCATCTGAACTCCAACTAGTTATCCCTTAAACCGTTACAAAAACTTGTCTCCCTTATTCCGTTTTACCTCTGCAACGTATTCTTTAATTTCCTGTTCGCGATCTTGTTTGCAGATGAGCAGTACGTCTTTTGTATCGACAACGATAAAATCGTCCAGGCCCTGGAGCACCAGTAACTTATCATGGGGTGCGGATACCATACACTTTGTGGAGTCAATCACCAGAATGTTATTTCCCGCTATTGCATTGCCGAGGTAATCTTTTTCCAGGTTGTCGTAGGCGCTTGCCCATGTGCCGAGGTCGCTCCAGCCGAAGCTGCTCGGTATCACGTAAACATTATCTGCTTTTTCCATGATGGCATAGTCAATGGAAATACTCGTACAAAGGGGGTATATCTGGTCTATGGCAGCCTTCTCCCCGGGTGTATTTAGCTTATCTTTTTCTGCCGCAAAAAGTTCGAACATCTCCGGTTGATGTTTTTCAAACTCAACCAGGATAGAACCGATCTTCCAAATGAATATACCGGCATTCCATAGGAAATCGCCGCTTCCGATGAATGTTTTAGCAAGCTCCAGGTTCGGTTTTTCTGTAAAGGTTTTTACACGATAAACGTTGTCTTCTACTGATTCTGTTTCGTGCTGGATGTAGCCATATCCGGTATTTGGATAGGTGGGTTTGATTCCGAGGGTTACCAATGCCTGATTTCTTTCCACGAACTCAATTGCATGCGCACAGATATGTTGAAATCCAGGATTGTCTAATATGAGGTGATCAGCCGGGGCAACAATAAGTGATGCATTGGGGTTTTGTTGAGCGATCTTAAATGATATATAAGCAATGCAGGGCGCCGTGTTTTTGCGACTGGGTTCCGCAACAATGTTTTCCACGAGCAGACCGGGCAATTGTTCGCTAACGATATCGGTGTACTCTTCTGAGGTTACCACGAAAATGTTTTCAACAGGAATAAACGCTGCGAAACGTTCGTAGGTCCATTGTATCAGCGACTTACCGGTATTTAAAATATCCAGAAATTGCTTAGGATAATTTACCCGGCTCTTTGGCCAAAAACGACTTCCTATTCCGCCAGCCATAATGGCTACATAATGATTATTGTTCATACTTATCTGTAAGGTGCGCAAATGTAGCTTTCAGCCCCTTTCTGCGCTATTTAATTTATACAATACCTTCTTTAACAAGGTCGTGCAGGTGTAAGACACCGGCGTATCGCCCATGAATATCTAAAACAATCAACTGGCTGATGTCGTGCTTTCGCAACAAGTCGAGTGCACTTACCGCAAGTTCATCCGCCAAAATCGTTTTCGGATTTAGGGTGAGGATGTCGCGGGCAGTTATTGTTTCAAGGCTGCTGGTTCTTTCAAGCATTCGCCTTAGGTCGCCATCGGTAATAATACCAATCGGCGTGTCATCCTTATCAACTACTGCCGTTGCACCAAGCCTGTTCCGCGTGATCTCAACAATTACTTCTTTTAACGTGGAATCCTCCAATACTTTTGGCTTCGTGTTTTCGCCAAAGAGATCCTGTACTTTGAGGTATAATCGCTTTCCGAGGTTGCCTCCAGGATGAATTTTTGCAAAGTCACTGCCCGTGAAGCCACTGAGTTCCATCAGGCAAACAGCCAGGGTATCTCCCATAACCATTTGGGTTGTGGTACTGTTTGTTGGAGCCAGGTTATTTGGACAAGCTTCCTTACTAACGGTAGTGTTTATTACATAATTGCTTTGCCGTGCTAAAAAGGAGTTCATATTACCGACCATGCCGACCAGGAGGTTGCCAAACCCTTTAACTAGTGGCACGAGCACCTTTATTTCAGCACTCTCCCCGCTTTTGCTCATAAGCATAACAATGTCGTCGGGTCGGATCATCCCAAGATCGCCATGAATTGCGTCTGCCGCGTGCATAAACAAAGCTGCTGTTCCTGTGCTGTTTAGCGTTGCCACAATTTTTTGCGCTACGATAGCACTTTTACCAATGCCACTTACAATTAGCCGACCACTTGATTGGTGTACCAGTTCTACCACTTTTTCAAAGTCATCGTTAAGGTTTGCAAGTAAACCCGTAACGGACGAAGCTTCGAGTTCAATCGTCCGAATGGCAGTTTGTAGAATGGAAGATTTCATGCGTCGCAAAAGTACATGCGTTTTCTTGTGCCGGTAATAACTTATTGAAATCAAAAATTGTTTGCTAATTTACTGTTGGGGCAATAACCCGTGCAAGTGCCCCGTAATTGGAACTTTAACACCGGAACCTTTTCAAAGCTGTTGGCTTTTAGTAGATTTGCCCTCGGTTTTTAAAAAAATGCTGCAGAAGGTTATGCTGTTGAACGGAGCGTCGCAACCACTGTTCCCTCGTATTTCCACTGCCTGCTACCCTATAAAATCACATATCTTAACGAAATAATCTGAAGAGGCCACGATTGTGGAGAAGCAAGAAACATTGACAAATGGCACCAACTACCAAAAAACCTGCAACAAAGAAACCCGCATCAACAGCTGCCGCATCCCCTAAAAAGAAGATTACAAAGGCAGAACCCGAATCCACCCACAAATACGACATACATAAAGCGCTTTTAGATCACTTTGGTTTTGACGCGTTTAAAGGAACCCAGGAAGTTTCAATCAACAGTTTACTTGACGGCAAGGATACCTTTGTGATTATGCCTACTGGTGGCGGTAAAAGTTTGTGCTACCAGCTCCCTGCCCTGATCATGGAAGGCTGTGCGATTATAGTTAGCCCCTTAATTGCATTAATGAAAAACCAGGTTGACCTGGTTCGCGGTTATAGTGAAAAGGATCATGTAGCGCATTTTTTAAATTCCTCTCTTACCAAAGCGCAACAAAAAGAAGTAAAGGCCGACCTGGTTGATGGTAAAACCAAACTATTGTACGTAGCACCGGAGACACTTACCAGGCAAGAGAACCTTGACTTTTTTAGTGACCTGAAAATTTCTTTCTTCGCCGTTGATGAGGCACATTGTATCTCCGAATGGGGACATGATTTCAGGCCGGAGTATCGCCGCCTGAAAGAAATGATGACGATCATCAACCCGGATGTTGCCATAATTGCACTTACTGCTACGGCAACTCCTAAAGTACAAAGTGATATCCTTAAGAATCTGGGACTGAGGAATCCTAATGTATATATCTCTTCGTTCAACCGTTCTAACCTTTACTACGAAATACAGCCAAAGGTTAAGAAAGACCAGACCATAAAAAACATCGTACGCTTCATTTCGCAGAACAAGGGAGGAAGCGGCATTATCTACACGCTAAACCGGAAGACCACTGAAGAACTTGCCGAAATATTAGTAGCCAATAAGATTAAAGCAGTTGCCTACCACGCGGGGCTTGACTCCAAGTTACGGGCTGAACGACAGGACTTGTTTTTAAAGGAAGATACCCAGGTAATTGTTGCAACAATTGCTTTCGGAATGGGGATTGACAAGCCCGACATCCGGTTTGTGATTCATTACAACATACCTAAGTCGATAGAGAATTATTACCAGGAGACTGGCCGTGCCGGTCGTGATGGTATGGAGGGAAAGTGTATTCTTTATTACTCGCATAAGGACGTTTCGAAGCTGGAGCATTTTCTTCGGGACAAGCCGCTTAGCGAACGGGAGGTAGGTGCACAGTTGATCAACGAAACGGTGAGCTATGCCGAAAGCAGTGTTTGTAGAAGAAAAATACTATTGCATTATTTTGGTGAAGAGTGGGACACCAACGGATGTAAAAATACCGGCGGCTGCGACAACTGTATGCCGAAAGAAAAGATTGAAGCGAAAGATAATGTGGTGAAAGTGCTCAAAGCGGTGAAGGCCCTGGACGAGCGTTTTGCAATTGATTATGTTGTAAGCGTGCTGATGGGTAAGCTTACTCCACAGATCAAGATGTACCGTCATGATGCGCTGAATGTTTTTGGGATTGGCAGCGACGAAGATGCGCACTACTGGAATAGCTTAATCCGCCAGATGTTGCTTGAGAACTTTATTCGTAAAGACATTGAAGAATATGGGTTGCTTAAGTTTACGGATAATTCAGAGGTTTTTCTGAAAAAGCCTGCAAGCTTTAAGATTGCGCTTTATAATAAGTTCGACGATGCAAATGCAGAAGATGATGAGGAGTCGGACAATACCAACAACAATGTTCCTGCCGCAGCTGATGACACGTTGTTTGAAATGTTGAAGGAATTACGACAAAAGGAAGCCAAGAAAAAGGGTTTGCCGCCCTTTGTTTTGTTCCTTGAAAATTCACTCCAGGACATGTCGATTCTTTACCCGACAACCTTGAAAGAACTTGAAAAGTGCCAGGGGGTAAGTGTTGGCAAAGCCATTAAGTACGGTAAGCCTTTTGTTGAACTTATAGCTAAATATGTAGAAGAAAACGATATCGAAAAGCCGGACGACTTTGTAATGAAGAGTGTTGCGAATAAAAGCAACAATAAGATTTTCATTATTCAGAACGTAGACAAGCGTATGTCGCTTGAAACAATAGCGAAGAATAAGGACCTGAGGTTAGAAGTGTTGCTCGAAGAAATGGAGACTATTGTTGCGAGTGGAACCAAGCTAAACCTTGACTACGCGATTGATGATATGTTGGACGAAGAAGAGCAGGATGAGATTATCGATTACTTTAGAACCTGTGAGACATCGTCGTTACAGGTGGCCCAGGAGGAGTTGGCCGATAGTGGCTATGAGTGGGAACAGTTGAAGATAATGCGTATTAAGTTTTTAAGTGAATATGGTAACTAAGTTAGAACCCACCGGTCGGTGGGTTTTTTGTTGCCAGTGTGCCTCCTGTTTCGGGACATTCCTTTTTGTTGGATAAGGACTGCTTGAGATTACCTGCATTCTTTATGGCCATTTAATTGTGCTATTGTTTGTTGGCCCACTTGTAATGTTTGGGGTTTCGCCGGTTTCTCTTGATCAGACGTATGTTTTTATTTATTCTTGTGCGTTAGAGTTGCGCACAAATCACTTGCAGGTTTTTTCGACTGCGTACATTTGTGCTCTCTCATCAAATTATCGTTTATGTCTATTCCAGTAGTGGACTTGCAGGATTTCACAAGTGTGGATCCTGAGAAAAAAACAGGCTTTGTACAACAACTTGGCAGGGCTTATGAAGACGTTGGATTCGTTGCTGTTAAAAACCACGGAATCCCTGATCCACTCATTTCGCACTTGTACGAATATGTACAGCAATTTTTTTCTTTACCGTTACAACAGAAAGCCAGTTACCAGATCCCTGGTTTGGCAGGTCAGCGAGGTTATACCAGTTTCGGACGGGAACATGCAAAGGGTAGCGAGGCACCTGACCTGAAAGAGTTTTTTCAATATGGGCAGAAGGTTGAAGACGGTGATCCCGTTGGCGCTGAATACCCGCCTAATGTATCGGTTGCTGAGGTGGAAGGCTTTGATGAAACCCTTTATGCAGCTTACCGGAACTTTGAAAAAAGCGGAAGGTCGTTGTTGCAGGCAATCGCTCTGTATCTTGGTTTAGACGAGTTCTATTTTGATGCCTATATCCATAATGGCAATTCCATTCTTCGTTGTATCCACTATCCGCCAATTACCGAAGAACCTGCAAGTGCACTTAGGGCGGAACAGCATGAGGATATCAACCTGATAACCCTGTTGGTGGGTGCTTCGGCTGATGGATTAGAGATTCTTTCCAGACAAAACCAATGGGTTGGGGTTACTTCATTACCCGATCAGATTGTTGTGAATGTTGGTGACATGCTTCAACGGCTTACCAATAACAAGTTGAAAAGTACTACCCACCGTGTAGTAAATCCTTCACGTGATCTTTGGCATACGTCAAGATTTTCGATGCCTTTCTTTTTACATCCGCAAATGGATATGAGTCTGGCCTGTCTTGAACACTGCATTACTCCTGAGCACCCTAAAGCTTACCCTGATGCGACAGCAGGAGAGTACCTTGATGAGCGCTTGCGCGAAATCGGTTTAAAAAAATAGCTAACTTGTAGTTGGTTGTAAGTCAATTGTCAAAGGCTAAATACGCACACATCGATTGGTTCTTTTGCGCCATATTCCTTTTCTCAGGGCTGTTCTAAAACACAGCCTTACAGCATTTGGAGGTCCGCAGATGCATTTTGTTAGAATGCATAAGCTGTTTGTACAAAAGCACCGTTATATTTCGGAAGATGAGCTACTTGAGCTTAATGCATTTGTTCAGTTGCTCCCGGGCGCCAGCAGCAGCCAAACCCTTACACTTATTGGGTACAGGAGGGGTGGTGTTTGGTTGGCAATTATTACATTGGCTATCTGGATACTACCTGCCTGCACTTTGATGGCTGCGCTAAGCTTTTTACTGCTTTATCTCGACGTCAACCCAACGGGAAATAACATCTTCCAGTTTATTCCTGCAATGGCGGTTGGGTTTCTGGTTTATTCTGCTTTTCAAAGTTCACGAATATCCATCAAGCATCAGGCGACCTTATTGATTATGCTGGGGGCCATGGTGGTTACGGTATTGATTAAGTCGCCATGGGTTTTCCCTACACTCATTATACTGGGAAGCGTCATCAGCAACTTTAGCGACAAGCGGATTCCAAAGCCGGCTGAAAAGCCAAAGCCCATCAAGTGGGGGAACCTTTCGCTGTTTGTCGCACTGTTTGTTATAGCCGGTATCATCAGTGAAGTTGCGCGTATTCACCAATGGGAGATGCGGAAGCCGATCAATCTTTTTGAAAACTTTTATCGATTTGGCAGCCTTGTATTTGGTGGGGGTAGTGTACTTATCCCAATGATGTTTGAGCAATATGTTAACCGTCCGCAAACACGTTACATCACGGCCGGAGACTTCCTGACGGGCGCAGGCATGGTACAGGCTTTTCCAGGTCCCGTTTTTTCGATAGCCTCCTTTGTTGGTGGGATGGTATTAAGGGATATGGGGCCGCAATACCAGGTATTGGGAGCTGTCATCGGGAGTGTTGCCATTTTTCTTCCCAGCTTATTGCTGGTACTCTTCTTTTACCCCATTTGGCAAATCCTAAAGAAACACGTCATCGTATTTCGAGCAATGGAGGGGATTAACGCAGTTGTTGTTGGAATTATGTGGGCGGCTACTATACTCTTGTTCAAATCGATTTCTATTCCATTTGTATGGTCAAATCTTGTTGGCGTTGTGGTTACTTTTTGTTTACTGAAGTTTACCCGCTTTCCATCCCCGTTTATTGTACTTGCTGCTTTGCTGCTGGGCTGGCTACTTTAGTGGTAGTAACGGTTGATTTCAATTTCATTTAAGACTTTATCGGGGAGCAGGTACCTGACTGATCGTTTAGCAGCTATGGCACTCCTGATATACGTTGCGGAGATGTCGAGTAATGGGGCGTCGAGTAGCTGCACATTTTCCTGGTTCGATTCAACTGTAAAGCCAGGGCGCCGGTATATAAGGAGATTGTAGTCCTTTTTTATGAGTTCAGCATTTTTCCATTTATCAATGTTTTGATAGCTATCAGAACCCATAATAACAGAAAAGAGGTGTTGGGGATATTTTTCGTGTAGATAAACGAGGGTGTCGATTGTATAAGAGGGCCTGGGAAGTTTGAATTCGATGTCTGAGGCTCTCAGGCGATTATCGCCCTCTATTGCCAGGTTCACCAGGTGTAACCTGTGGTATTCGTTTAAAAGGCTACCTGCTTTCTTCAAAGGATTTTGGGGGGAGACGATAAACCAGACTTGTTGTACATGCCCCGCTTCAACAATTGTGCTTGCAATGATAAGGTGGCCTTGGTGAATGGGGTTAAAGGAGCCGAAGTACAGGCCTATTCGCATGTTGCTATTTTTCGTCTTCTACAAGAATGTACTCGGCTTCATTCAGGCGCAAACTCAGGTTGTACCCTGCAACAGAAATAGAAATGGGATCACCAAGGGGAGCTACCTGCTCAACCTTCACCCTTTCTCCCGGTATACAGCCCATCTCCATCAATTTAATAAAAATCTCATCTTGTTCGAAGGAGTGTATTACTACCGTATGTCCTACTTGTACCTCTGACAACTTTTTCATTTCGCTCCAAAAGTATCTGCTCTATAGCGTAAATACTTACGAAATTTGGAGTAAATGTTTTCTTTGGCTAAAATACATTTCCATCATCCGTACAAAAGGAGTAGGCTACCGAAGTCGGCAAAACTCAAATCCTTTATTGAGAGGATTTTTGAAGGTGAAAGACAGGGTTTAGAAAGGTTAGATTATATTTTTTGTTCTGACGAGTACCTCCTCGACATAAACCGCTCCTTTCTTAATCACGATTATTATACGGATATCGTTACGTTCGATCTTTCGGCTGCGTCCGGGAGTCCTATTATAGGGGAGCTATACATCAGCATTGACAGGGTTGTAGAAAACGCTGGTCTGCTTAATTGCGATGTTCAGCATGAGCTGTTGAGGGTGATCTTTCACGGGTCGCTTCATTTATGTGGTTATAAAGACAAAACGAAAAGTGAAATAACAGGGATTAGGGAACGCGAGGACTACTATTTGCGTCTCTTTGCTTTAAACTGATTGATGAAAAGCATTTTGTTCCACGTGAAACCTTTACTGTTCGGCGCTTGCTTGTTTGTGTTTACTACTTGTACGTTTGCTCAACATTTCGGTACTGCTCGTATCGAGGTGAAACCGTTACCGGCCTTTCCTTCAAAGCAAGCAGTAATAGAAGCTAGTTATGTTTCCAGCCCGCTTTTCTCTTCATTATCACCCGATGTTAAGGAATGGTATTATTGGACAAATTATACCCGTTTGAGGCCGCGAGCAATGTGGGACAGTGTAATTGAGCCCATACTCAAGATTTACCCTAACTTAAATACGGGATACGCAAAAAGCTTAAAACAGGATCTATACCAGGCTACAAACCTGCCTCCGTTAACTCCCAATAGTAAATTGCTCGACCTTGCTTTCGGACACGCCCGTGATCTTGCCTCTAACAATGCTCGTGCTTCTCATTCTTCTACCAACGGCGCTACTTTTGATGATCGTATGACCCGGGCAGGCATTCTAAAGTGTGCTGGTGAGAATATCAGCGTTGGCGCGATGAATACTATCATGTCCCTGGTCTTTCTTCTTCTTGACCAGGGTATACCCGATGTGGGTCACCGTAAAGCTTTACTAAACCCCCGGTATACTGAGGTCGGAATAGGTCTTGCGAGGTATAAAGATGGAAATGTAGTGGTTGTGCAGGATTTCGCCTGTCCCCAGACCATGAAGTGATGTTCCACGTGGAAACATTTTCGTGTGTGTATCTTTGATGTCCTAAATAAATTAGATGTTCCAAAAATATGATGTGATTGTTGCGGGAGCCGGTCATGCTGGTTGCGAAGCTGCAGCTGCTGCCGCAAACCTGGGCAGCAAGGTTCTGCTCATCACGATGAATATGCAGACAATTGCACAAATGAGCTGTAATCCAGCTATGGGAGGGATTGCAAAAGGTCAGATCGTTCGCGAAATAGATGCACTTGGTGGGTATAGCGGGATTGTGACGGATGAAAGCATGATTCAATTTAGAATGTTGAATAAAAGCAAGGGTCCTGCAATGTGGAGTCCGCGTGCGCAAAGCGATAGGAACTTATTTGCGAATAAGTGGCGTGAGATGCTGGAACATACGCCTAATGTTGACTTTTACCAGGATACGGTAAGTAGTCTTATGATCAAAGGTGGTAGAGCTTGTGGTGTTGTTACCGGCCTCGGGCATGAGATAGCTTCAGATGCTGTTGTAATTACTAGTGGAACCTTCCTGAATGGTGTAATTCATATAGGTGAGAAGCAGTTTGGGGGAGGGAGAATGGCGGAAAAAGCAGCAACCGGAATCACTGAGCAACTTGTATCGATTGGCTTTGAGAGTGACCGGCTAAAAACCGGAACTCCCCCACGAATTGATGGACGGAGCCTGGATTACAGTAAAATGGAAGAGCAGAAAGGGGATGAGGAGATGGTGGGATTTTCCTTCCTGGATACCAAAAAGATTACACCTGAGCAACAACGTAGCTGTTTTATAACGTACACTAACCCTGAAGTTCATGATATGCTCAAAACCGGCTTTGACAAAAGCCCGATGTACCAGGGAAGAATTGAGGGTGTAGGCCCACGTTATTGCCCTAGTATCGAAGACAAGATTAACCGTTTCGCTGAGCGTGAGCGTCACCAGCTATTTGTCGAGCCGGAAGGCTTTAACACCGTTGAAATATATGTAAATGGCTTTTCGACGTCCTTGCCCGAGGAGGTTCAGCATACCGCGTTGAAAATGGTGCCTGGTTTTGAACAGTGTAAGATGTTCCGCCCAGGATACGCGATTGAGTACGATTATTTTCCACCAACACAGCTTACCTATTCATTAGAGACAAAAGGAGTTTCAAACCTATTTTTTGCTGGCCAGATAAATGGCACAACGGGGTATGAAGAAGCGGCTTGCCAGGGATTGATGGCTGGTATAAATGCTCACCTGAAAGTTCGGGAAGAGGCACCCTTTATCCTGAAAAGAAGTGAGGCTTATATAGGTGTACTTATAGACGATCTTATCAGCAAAGGCACAGACGAACCGTACCGCATGTTCACCAGCCGGGCCGAGTATCGCACACTATTACGACAAGACAATGCTGACCTCAGGTTAACAGAACGGAGTTACAGGATCGGACTGGCTTCAAAGGAGAGAATGGATAAGGTAGCAGCCAAACAGAGTAATGTTGAATTGCTTAAGGGCATTTTGAAGGATTACTTTGCAGAACCAGAGGAAATAAATGCCTACCTGGAGACTGTTCCATCTGCACCATTACTTAAAAAACAACGTATCAACCAGTTGTTGTTGCGACCAGGTGTAGGATTAAGTGCAATGCAAAAAGCTTCAGACAAACTGGACCAGCTACTTGAGCCCTACGATGAAGATACCCTTCAGCAAACAGAAATACAGGTTAAATACGACGCCTATATTACTAAAGAAAAAGAGTTGGTAGATAAGCTGAATACCCTCGATCAATTGATTATACCCGATAGCTTTGATTACGCCAAGATTGTTTCGCTTTCGAATGAGGCAAGGCAGAAGTTTCTTAAAATTCGTCCAACAACATTAGGCCAGGCAAGCAGGATCAGCGGGGTGAACCCTAGTGATGTACAAATCTTAATGGTGTATATGGGTCGCTAGCCATACGGGCTGCATATTAAGGTTAAAGAATGGACTTGCTCCTGGACAGTTGATAGTGGCCTCAAAATGATGGACCAACCTTTCTAGGATCGTTTCACAGGGGTGCTTTTTTGATTGAACTAACACAAACAATAACATGGTTACGATTGGCAATATAAATCTTCCGGACTTTCCACTCTTACTTGCACCAATGGAGGATGTAAGTGATCCGCCTTTTCGTGCAGTATGTAAGGATAACGGAGCAGATCTGATGTATACTGAATTTATCAGCAGTGAGGGTCTGATAAGGGATGCCATAAAAAGCAGGAAGAAGTTGGACATCTTTGATTATGAGCGTCCGATTGGCATCCAGATATTTGGTGGGGATGAGGACAGCCTTGCTATGGCGGCCCGAATTGTAGATGTGACAAACCCTGATCTGCTGGATATCAACTTTGGATGCCCAGTAAAAAAGGTGGCGTGCAAAGGTGCAGGAGCAGGGGTGTTGAAAGACATTGATCTGATGGTTAGATTGACCGACGCAGTAGTAAAATCAACCAAACTACCGGTTACGGTGAAAACCCGGCTGGGCTGGGATGAGAATACCAAAAATATTGAGGAAGTGGCTGAACGTTTACAGGATGTAGGCATCCAGGCACTTGCCATTCATGGACGTACCCGCAGCCAGATGTATAAGGGTCAGGCAGATTGGACCCTTATCGCTAAAGTTAAAAATAACCCGCGTATCAAGATCCCTATTTTGGGAAACGGAGATATCGACAGCCCGGGTAAGGCACTTGAATACAAAAACCGTTATGGTGTAGATGGGATCATGATCGGTCGGGCAGCAATCGGGTATCCGTGGATATTTCGTGAAATCAAATACTTTGTTGAACATGGTGAGTTGGCGGCTGCCCCTACACTTGAAGAGCGCATAAGCGTAAGTAAAAGTCACCTGAGAAAATCGGTGGAGTGGAAAGGCGCCGTTGTCGGCATAAATGAAATGCGTAGGCATTATGCAAACTACCTGAAAGGGCTACCTGACATAAAGCAGTATAGAAACCGCCTGGTTACATTGAAAACAATTGAAGAGGTTGAAGCTGTACTTGATGAAGTGTATGCGCATTACCAGGGCTATTCATTCGAGCGTTCAGAAATTGTGTTGGAAAATTATCATGAGCACTGCGCTATTTAGAACAACCAATCCCACTAGTCTCTATCATGGATCATACGAGGAAGTCATCGCCCTAACACCGTAAAGCGCACAAAGCAAACACATTATGTTAGTTTATAATATAACGACCAAGGTTGACTGGTCTGTTGCCGAATTATGGCTTGAGTGGATGCTGAACGAGCATGTACCAGAAATTCTTGGAACGGGTTGTTTCGAGAAACATCAACTCGCGCGCCTTCTGGATGTAGATGATGAGGAGGGACCCACTTATGCCATTCAATATTACGCTTCAAGCCGGCATAAATATGATGAATATATCACCCGCTACTCGGCGGAATTTAGAAAGCAGGCCATCGAGCGATGGGAAAACAAGTTTATTGCGTTCCGATCCCTGATGGAAATCGTTGTTTGATGTGGAAAGTAGGGGTCTATCGACTTAATTCTACACATTTCAGATTTGTCCATATGACGATTACTTACGCCCAAGGCGGGTCTTTAAAAAGCGAAAGCCTTGCTGGACGTGGGTTGTGGCGTTTAGAGGACCAGGGTTCAGTTTGGTTTTATCACATAATAATGACGAAAGGCTTGCTGCTGGCGGGTTTCAGAGCGAGCCCCGAGTGCTTCTGGAACCAATTATAGTTTTGGAAATAAGCAAAAGCAAATAAATTTGTTCGTTATAACTACTAAACTCTTTAACATGAACAAAGCTGAATTGATCGCCCGGCTCTCGGAGGATGCTGATATTACTAAAACACAGGCTAATGCCGCTCTTGACTCTTTTGTAGACGCAGTGACCAAAACCCTTAAGGGTGGGGGAAAGGTGACCCTTGTAGGATTTGGTACTTTTTCCGTTTCGAAACGCGTGGCACGGAATGGACGTAACCCGCAAACAGGTGCGGTAATTAAGATTAAAGCGAAGAAAGTTGCAAAGTTCAAAGCTGGTAAAGAGCTTTCTGCAAGAATATAATGCTCATAAATATTTAAAATGTCATAAAAGCAGGAAAGTATTCCTGCTTTTCGATTCTCCGGAATTTGCGAATTGCAATGCGCTAGTTTGTTAAACCTCACTCCCGGACCTGGCTAAATCGATCACATCTGAACCTTCTCGATAACATGCTTGCTCAATTAAGCAAGTTGATGTACGTTTGCAATCCACTAAAGGAAAATAATTATGGGAAGAGGTGATAAAAAAACCAAAAAAGGTAAGATTTTCAAGGGCTCATTTGGCAAAAGCCGTCCTGCCCGCCAGCCGAGAACTGATAAAGTTGCTGCTGAGAAAAAAGAAGCTTAGAAAGAAATGGTGGTTCAATAGGGTCACCATTCTTTATTTAATGGCTACGGCGCCAGGCGTTCAATTTTCCAATTACCCTGAAAGTCCTTTTCATAAAGTATACGGTCGTGAAGCCGGCTTGGCCGACCTTGCCAGAACTCTACCCGATGAGCTTTTACCCGGTATCCGCCCCAATGAGGAGGCCTGGAAATCGGTGCTTCTGAAAACTGAAGCCTAAAAGCTTCAAACTTCTCTTCAAGTTCGGCCCTGGACATAATTTGACTTTGCGGTGATGCCCATGCCCCGATCCTGCTTCCTTCGGGCCGGGAATGATAGTAGGCATCGCTTTCTGCTTCGCTAATCTTTTCAACGACTCCTTCAATTCTCACTTGTCGCTCCAGTTCTCTCCAAAAGAAAACAAGCGCAGCATTCGGATTTTCGTCGAGTTCTGTTCCTTTGTGGCTATTGTAATTGGTAAAAAAAACAAAGCCGTTTTTATCAAAACCTTTCAACAAAACAATTCTCGCAGATACCTGGCCTCCCCTTGTTGCTGTTGCAAGTGTCATTGCATTAACTTCTTCTATCGAACTTGCCAATGCTTCATTCCACCAAACGCTAAATTGTTCGTTAGGATCCTGGTGAACATTGTCTTCCAATAGGGTCTGCAGTTTATAGTCCTTCCTGATATCCGCAATATTGTTTCGCATCGGTTGTGGTTTTAGCAAAAGTACACGGTTCGTAGCCGCAAAAAAAAGCGACCAATTGGTCGCTTCAAGATTATAGGTCAGGAGCTGTTAACTTACGTAGGTTCCAACATTTTTTCCTTCAACCACCTGCAGTAGCGTTCCCGGAGTATTCATGTCAAAAACAATGATGGGCAGATTGTTTTCCTGGCAGAGCGTAAACGCGGTCATATCCATTACCATCAACTTCTTAGCAATAACATCGGAAAATGTAATTTTCTCGAACCTTTTTGCGGTTGGGTCCTTTTCCGGGTCGGCAGTATAAATTCCATCAACACGGGTTCCCTTTAATATTACATCTGCTTTTATCTCAATTGCCCGTAGTGAGCCCGCGGTATCGGTTGTGAAATAGGGATTACCGGTTCCGGCGCCAAAAATAACGACCCTTCCTTTTTCAAGGTGCCTGATTGCTCTTCTCCGAATGTAGGGTTCCGCTATTTGTTCCATTTTAATGGCGCTTTGTAAGCGCGTATAAACGCCAATTTTCTCCAAACCGGCCTGGAGCGCCATACCATTAATTACGGTCGCAAGCATTCCCATATAATCTCCCTGCGCCCGTTCGATACCCGTTTCCGCCTCATTCATCCCCCTATAGATATTTCCCCCGCCAATTACAACAGCAACCTGTACGCCTAGATCAATCACTTGCTTAATGTCTTGCGCATACTGCGCAATCACAGCCGCGTCAAGTCCGAAGTTCTTATTCCCCATCAGGGCTTCACCGCTTAGCTTCAGTAGTATTCTTTTGTATTGAGGGAGCATATCTTAAGTTTCGGTGCAAAGAAAACTAAAATGTAAGGGTTGAAAAAATAATCCTTTACACCGGAAATCGCATCGCGGGCTGGCTTTTAACTACTTAGCACCGGTTGACACGGAACTAACGAAATACTATTTAGTATTCACAGATCAGAAGTAATCCCCTTAATGCTGTTAACCAGCATCCGGGTAATCCTGACCTGTGTTTTTATCGTACTGTTTAGCTGCCTCAGCAGCCTCTTCAAAATTGAGTACAACCCCATTGATGCAATAGCGGAGACCAGTAGGCTCAGGTCCATCGTCGAATACATGACCGAGGTGCGCCTTACAGCGGCCGCATTGTACCTCCGTCCTTTCCATGCCATACGCATGATCGGGGGTGTACAGTACTGCCCCTCGGCCAACGGGTTCATAGAAGCTGGGCCATCCACATCCACTCTCAAATTTTGTATCGCTCCTGAATAGCGGGTTCCCACATGAAGCACAGTAGTAAGTTCCTGTTTCGTTGAAGTTTTCAAACCTGCTGCTAAAAGGTTCCTCTGTGCCTTTTTCCCGGGCTATGTGGTATACGTCGGGTGTAAGCACTTGTTTCCACTTCGCATCGCTAAGTACAACAGGGTTTTTAGCTGATGGATTGTAAAACGGATTAACTGGATTGGTGGATTCCATGATGCATGGTTTAAGTATACCTGGTGCTGAACAGCAGTAATACGGCATTACGAATTTACGAACCGAAGGTTTGAAAACCTGTATTTGCCTCAGCCAAACGGCCATATAATAAAATAGTAGTTTATACCCTCTCCCTTTTGTTAAATGATTTTTAAACCCATAGCCTTATATTTGTTGTTCATCCAAGGTTATTGACCAGCATGTTCAACATCATTTTGTTTGGCCCTCCGGGAAGTGGTAAAGGTACTCAAAGCGAAAAACTGATTGAAAAATACGGTTTAAAGCACTTGTCCACAGGAGATCTTCTTCGTTCAGAAATTGCTTCAAAAACCCCGCTGGGCCTTGAGGCAAAGAACTTTATGGACAAAGGACAATTGGTGCCTGATGAGGTAGTAATCGGGATGATTAGCTCTGCACTTGATACCAACCCACACGTACCCGGATTTTTATTTGATGGTTTTCCCCGCACTGAAGCGCAGTCAGAAGCGCTGGACAAATTACTAAAACTGAAGAAGACTGAAATAGGGGTAGTACTTGCATTGATCGTTACAGAAGATGAGCTGATAAAAAGGCTCTTAAACCGCGGTTTAACCAGCGGAAGACCTGATGACAATAATGAAGAGGTCATCAGGGCGCGGATTGTAGAATACCACCAAAAAACGTCAGCTGTAGCAGAGTATTACAAGCAATTCGACAAAGTTGTATACGTAAAAGGCGAAGGCACGGTAGACGAGATTTTTGAACTCTTAACATCAGAAATAGACCAGCGCAATCAACCCGTTACGCAATAAGTAAACCAAAACCCCCTGCAACAGCCTCCCCACCCGGAGGCTTTTTCTATTTATTGCTAAAAGGATCCATGTTTTGCCAGGCTAATTGACAGCATGAAATTACTGGAGCTTCAACCGGTAAGCTGCTACGGTTGCAGCATCCATTGCTTAGCCCGGCAGTATGGTTATAAACCAGCACGGAGCACGATGCCATGAAAAGCCAAGAGTTGAACCGAGCCCGTCCGAATGGATGGCCGGGCGGACGTGGCAAGAATGAATCATTATTAACATATGACGGTCACCAAAAAATACTTAGGTGCCGTGCACCGGCGATCGGCAAGCGATGGCGTTTTTCAGTAGCTTTAGCCTTCTTTGTTTCAATTAATCAAAAACTTTTATAGCAAATGAAAAAACTCCTATGGTTAATGGGTGGGCTTTGGCTTGCACAATGCACAACGGCACAGGAAACTTTTCCGGTGAATGGTGTGGCAGATAAGAGAGCAGGTTGCTTTGCCTTTACCCATGCAACTATCGTGAAGGATGCACAAACCACTTTAAAGGACGCCACCCTGGTGATTCGTGATGGCAGGATCGTTTCGGCAGGGGGCAATTCAAATATTCCCGCAGATGCGGTTATCATCGATTGTAAGGACAAGTACATCTATCCTTCGTTTATAGATATCTACAGCGACTATGGGACCCCGGCTTCCGCAGTTGGAGCGCGTGGTTTTGGAGGGGGAACACAGGCGCAGCTTACCAGTAGTACAAAAGGTGCTTATGGCTGGAACCAGGCAATTAAAAGTGAAACGGATGCATACAAACTGTTTACGGCAGATGATTCGAAAGCAAAGGGCTTGCGCGAAAGCGGTTTTGGCGCTGTACTCACCCACGTAAAGGACGGAATTGCACGCGGAACAGGAACTTTCGTTTCGCTGGGAAACGAAAAAGAAAATCTCCTGGTAATCAAGGATAAAGCATCGGCTCACTACGCCCTAAGCAAAGGAAGCTCAACGCAGAGTTATCCTAACTCGATGATGGGTATTATTGCGCTATTGCGCCAAACCTTTCTGGATGCACAATGGTACAAGACCCGACCTGCAAAGGAGGGCCTGAACCTGAGTCTTCAGTCCTGGAACGAAAACCAGGCACTTCCACAGATCATTGATGCGGGTGATAAGTGGAACGACCTTCGAGCGGACCGTATTGGCGACGAATTTGGGGTACAATACATTATTAAAGGTGGTGGCAACGAATATCAGCGGATCAAAGAAATTGCAGGTACGAGGGCTACTTATATCCTGGGCCTGAATTTTCCGCAAACCCAGGACGTCGAGGATCCTAATGACGCCCGGTTTGTGTCACTAACCGACCTGAAACACTGGGAACTCGCCCCCACGAACCCATCGGTAATGGAAAAAGCGAACATTCCTTTTTGCCTTACCACTGCTGAGCTGCGCGACGTAAAACAATTTATGACCAACCTGCGAACGGCGTTGAATTACGGCTTGACGGAAACTGCGGCTATAAATGCGCTGACGAAGACACCCGCAACCGTGCTAGGCTTATACGACCAGGTTGGTAGCCTGGATGCAGGTAAATGGGCTAACTTTCTGATTACATCGGGCAACGTTTTTAATGAACGGACCACCATTTTTCAGAACTGGGTGCAGGGTAATAAGTTTAGCATAAAAGACGATACCTGGAAAGACCTCAGGGGTACTTACAAGCTGGTTTTAAACACCAGTTCAGGACCGGTAAATTATACCCTGGATTTCAAAAGCAATACGGCAGCGAGCCTTATTGGCAAGGATACCGTTACCTCGAAGTTTTATTATGACGGCAGGCAGGTTCGCATTAACGTAGCACCTGAGCGAAGAGGTGGCGAAAACCTGCGACTGAGTGGGATTGTAAACAACAACGCCTGGACAGGTTATGGCGAAGACAGTTCGGGAAACCGCTTTTCATGGACAGCAACCTACGATCAGCCCAGCGTTCAAAAAGCCGACAGTGCGCGCAAACGTCCACTTGAGCCGCTTGGAAAAGTTACTTACCCATTTGAGCCCTTCGGCTGGGACGAAACACAGGCGCCAAAACAAGAAACGCTATTATTTAAAAACGCAACGGTATGGACCAGTGAAAAAGAAGGTGTGCTGCAAAACACGGATGTACTGGTGCGCAATGGAAAGATAGCGTCCGTCGGCAAAAACCTGTCAGCAACGGGGGCCCGGGTAATTGATGGCACCGGCAAACACCTTACAGCGGGCGTAATCGACGAACATTCGCACATTGCTGCCGGTTCTATTAACGAGGGCGGGCAAAGCATAACCTCCGAAGTGCGGATCGGTGATAACCTCAATCCGGACGACATCAATATTTACCGCCAGTTAAGTGGTGGGGTTACCACTTCGCATATTCTTCATGGCTCGGCAAATACGATCGGCGGTCAAACACAGTTGATTAAACTACGCTGGGGCGCAAACGATGAAGACCTCAAGTTTAAAGGAGCTGACCCTTTTATAAAGTTTGCACTTGGCGAAAACGTTAAGCGCTCGCCCTCTGCGATTGGAAACAATTCGAACAACAACCGCTTTCCGGATACGCGTATGGGGGTAGAGGAAGTGCTGGTGGATGCGTTTACCCGTGCCCATGATTATGAAAATGCGATGAAAGCAAGCGGGAAAAAGGGCAGTGTTCGAAGGGACCTTGAGCTGGATGCATTGGTGGAGATCCTAAACGAAAAGAGGTTTATCACTTGTCACTCTTATATACAAAGCGAAATCACGGCTGCAATGCGGGTAGCCGAAAAAATGGGATATAAGTACAACACCTTTACCCATATTCTTGAAGGTTACAAGGTTGCCGACAAAATGAAGCAACATGGCGCCGCAGCTTCCACCTTTTCGGACTGGTGGTATTACAAAATGGAAGTTGTAGACGCTATTCCGTACAATGCATGGTTGATGCAACAGCAGGGAATGAACGTGGCGATTAATTCGGATGATGCTGAAATGGCAAGACGCCTGAACCAGGAAGCGGCTAAAAGTATCAAGTACGGCGGCATGAGCGAGGAGAACGCATTGAAGATGGTTACCATCAATCCTGCTAAGATGATGCACATTGACAGCAAAGTTGGCAGTATTAAAACGGGGAAAGATGCCGACCTGGTTTTGTGGAGCGATAACCCGCTGAGCATATATGCAAAGTCGCTTTACACGGTAGTAGACGGAACCGTTTACTTTGATCGTGAAAAGGACATCCAGCTTCGAAAGCAGGTGGCTGCAGAACGCTTACGCATTATCCGCCGGATGATTGGCGACAAACGAACAGGCGCCCCCGTGCAGCCTGCACAACCCAGCTACCAGGTTGTACAAACCTGCGACGATCATTACCATAGCCATGGCTTGCTAAGCATTCAAAGCGGCGACAATTAGTATACAATAATATGATGACCCGTTAAATCGTAAAGCAGTGCTTTCCGACTGACCGGCTAAAACAATAAGAAAATGAAAAAAACAAAACTCCTTATAGCGCTTATGCTCCAGGGCATTGGGATGTATGCACAGGAGACGGTGTATCCGGCTTCTACCCAAACTGCGGCGATAGCCATTACAAACGCAACCGTTCATGTAGGTAATGGCCAGGTGCTCAATAACAGCACAGTGGTATTTCTAAACGGAAAAATTACTGCAGTAGGAACAACTGTAGCAACACCAGCCGGCGCAAAGGTGATTAATGGGCAGGGTCGACATGTTTACCCCGGCCTTATTTTGTCGGCAACTAATCTCGGCCTGGTTGAAGTGCCCAGTGTGCGTGCAACAAATGACCTCACCGAAATTGGTGAACTCAATCCATCCATACGGTCGATCGTTGCTTACAACACCGACTCTAAGGTCATCAATACACTTCGGGCAAACGGAATATTGTTCGCCAATGTATGCCCCGAGGGAGGACTGATCAGCGGTTCTTCCACAGTTGTACAGCTGGATGCCTGGAACTGGGAAGATGCGGCTTACCGTATGGACCAGGGCATCCATTTTAATATGCCATCGCTTATTCCACGGCCGCGCGGCTTTGGTGCTCAAAGTAATTCGCAGCAACCTCAGATTGACCCCGTGAAGCGCGGGCTTGAACAGGTAGATGAAATCAAACAATTTTTGATGCAGGCGAAAACTTACAACAACCTGAAAAGCCACAGTGAGGTAAACCTCAAGCTCGCTGCTGTAAAAGGCTTGTTCAACAAAACCCAAAAGTTGTATGTGCACGCCAATACAGTGAAACAAATGTTGGTTGCGCTTGATTTTGTAAAAGACCTGGGTGTTGATATGGTGATTGTTGGTGGGAGTGACAGCTGGCAAATTGCTGACTTGCTGAAGCAAAATAATGTTGCTGTCATCCTTAGTCAACCGCATAACCTGCCTATCCTCGACGACGATGATATTGACCAGCCCTATAAAACCCCGGCCTTACTGCAGAAAGCGGGAGTGTTGTTCAGCATCACCGACGATGATGGTCAAACCCGCGGACGAAACCTTGCATTTAATGCGGGAACGGCAGCCACTTATGGTTTAACCAAAGAAGAAGCATTGCAGGCGATAACCCTAAACGCCGCAAAAATTCTTGGTGTTGCAGATAAAACGGGCAGTATCGAAGTAGGCAAAGATGCGAACCTTGTAATTTCAACCGGCGATATCCTCGATATGCGGAGCAGCATGGTTACCGATGCATTTATCCAGGGCAGGACAATTAACCTCGACAATAAACAAAAACAGTTGTACGAGCGGTATAAACAAAAGTACGGGTTTACCGATGGCAATTAATTTTTTGGGACGAGCAATGGTTCGCTGATGATTCATCGTTGCTACGCTCAGTTTATCGGCAATGCATTGTTGAACGATGAACGCTCAAAGATAGAGCAAGGCACTGCAACACAACGGTATGTTGAATGTTAAGATTGGTAGTAGAATGGCATGTAAGGCTCTATAAAAACAATTTTGATTTGACACATTATGTAATAGGTTATTGAAGCCTTGCAGCAATGCGGGGCTTTTTTATTGTTGCTTGCAGGGTTTGTCAACGCGTGATGAGATAGGAGGGTCTTAAGGGCCGCTATTCCAAACAAGCACATGTTAGTGTCGCATTTACAATTTTGCATTTTGCATTTCCTACCTTCGTGATATGGCAAAAAAGCTTTTTCTTCTTGATGCAATGGCGCTGATTTACCGGGCATATTATGCGCTGATTCGTAATCCCAGGCTCACCAGTAAGGGCCGTAATACCAATGCGCAGTTTGGCTTTACCAGCACGCTGATGGACCTGATCAATAAGGAAAAGCCTACCCACCTTGCAGTGTGCTTCGACACATTTGCGCCAACAGAAAGACATACTGACTTTGTTGAATACAAAGCCAATCGGCAGGAGGCCCCGGAAGACCTGCTTGGCTCTTTGCCTGATATCAAAAGGATCATCCGGGCTTTTAATATTCCCGTTGTTGAAGTTGACGGTTTTGAAGCAGACGATGTTATCGGGACTGTTGCCTGGCAGGCAGCAGATGCAGGCTACGACGTATACATGGTTACACCAGATAAAGACTATGGACAGTTGTTGATCCACAAAGGTGTGTACATATATAAACCCGGCTACCAGGGTGGCGACATGGAAATCCTTGATGCTCAAAAAATATGCGATAAGTGGTGCATCTCCAGGGTAGAGCAGGTTGTGGATATGCTTGGGCTCATGGGCGATGCGGTAGATAATATCCCGGGTATTGCGGGGATTGGCGAAAAAACCGCCTGTAAACTGCTAAAGGAATATGATACCCTTGAGAACGTACTTGCAAATGCCGATAGCATAAAGGGTGCACTTGGCGAAAAGATTCGCAACGGTAAGGAAGCGGCAATCATGAGCAAGAAGCTCGCGAAAATTATTACCGATGTACCCGTAAACTTTCACGAAGAAGACTACCGCTTAAAGGAATGGAACCGTCCTGAACTGGAAGATGTTTTTACTGAACTAGAATTCAGGGCACTTGGAAAAAGGATATTGGGCGAAGGTTATAACCCTTATGAAAAAACGGTTAAAGTGGTGTCTACAGGCGACCAGATGGACCTGTTTACTGCCGACGAACTCGTAACAACCGCCGAAGAGGGTACGATTGTGCCGATCGGGTCAGACGAAGCTTCCGAAGAACTTCCGTTGGGTTTAATTGCAGACAAAAACATCAATAACACCCCGCATAATTATACGTTGGTGGATAGCGAAGAGCAGATCAGGGCGCTGGTTGAGGAACTGATGCCGCTGCGCGAAATCAGTTTCGATACTGAAACCACCGGCACATATGCCCACGATGTAGAGCTTGTTGGACTAAGCTTTTCGTACAAGAAAGGGGAAGGTTATTATGTGCCTTGTCCGAAAGATCGCGAAGGGGTTAAAACTACCCTGAAGTTTTTTCAGCCACTCTTTGATGACGAAAACAAGCTTTGGATTGGCCAAAACATCAAGTACGATTTGATTGTGATCAAATGGTACGGGGTAGTTTTAAAAGGTAATCTCTTTGATACCATGCTGGCGCATTACCTGATCGAACCCGAGGGGCGCCGTAACATGGATTTGTTGAGCGCACAGTTCCTGCAATACGAACCCATACACATAGAAGAACTTATTGGTAAAAAGGGGAAAAATCAATTGACAATGCGCGACGTTGAGGTCGCCAAAACAAAAGAGTATGCAGTGGAAGATGCTGACATTACCCTGCAGTTGAAAGAGGCATTCGTACCGCTCATTAAGAAAAGATCTGTTGATAAAGTTTTTGACGATGTAGAAACCCCTCTTGTAAAAGTGCTGCTCGATATGGAGTACGAAGGAGTACGGATTGATATGAATTTTCTCTCCGATTACTCAAAACAACTGGATGAAGAAGCACGTGCCGCCGAGCAACGGGTTTTTGATTGCTGCGGTTTAAAGTTTAACCTGGGTTCGCCAAAACAGCTGGGTGAAGTGCTGTTTGAACACATGAAGCTTGACCCTAAAGCAAAAAAAACAAAAAGCGGCCAGTATGCTACCGGCGAAGACGTGCTGAACAAACTTGCAAGCCAGCATAAAATCGTAGAAGACATCATCAATTACCGCGAGACGGTAAAACTGAAGAATACTTATGTAGACGCACTGCCCACCATGATCAATCGCAAAACCGGTAGGGTGCATACCTGTTACAACCAGGCGGTAGCGGTTACCGGTCGTTTAAGCAGTAACAATCCTAACCTGCAAAACATTCCGGTACGTACCGAACGCGGACGGGAGATCCGGAAAGCCTTTATACCAAGGGATGAGTCGCACCTGTTGGTAAGTGCGGATTACTCCCAGATTGAACTCCGGATTGTAGCGGCAATAAGCGGGGATCCAAATATGTGCGATGCATTCAAACAAGGAAAAGATATTCATACCGCAACTGCTGCAAAAGTATACGGCATCGAAGAAGCAGACGTAACCAAGGAAATGCGTTACAAAGCTAAAAGTGTAAACTTTGGAATCATCTACGGACAGGGTGCCTTCGGACTATCTGAAAATCTGAAGATCAGTCGGAGTGAGGCGCGGGAAATTATAGAAAACTATAAAAAGCAGTTTCCAAATATTCAGCAGTACATGGATGCACAGATGAAGTTTGCACAACAAAATGGTTATGTGCAAACCTTATTGGGCAGAAAGCGCTGGTTGAAGGACATCAACAGCAACAACTTTACGGTACGGGGTTATGCTGAGCGTAACGCGATTAATATGCCCATACAGGGTACCGCCGCAGACATGATCAAACTGGCAATGATCAAAATAGATGCGGAGTTTAAACTGCGGAATTTTAAATCTAAGATGATCCTGCAGGTACACGACGAACTTGTATTCGACGCCTACATGGACGAAGTAGAAACCATTAAGCCGATTATAATCGATTGTATGCAATCCGCGCTTGCGCTACCAAATGGTGTTCCCGCGAGCGCAGAAATCGGGTCGGGAGTTAACTGGCTTGAAGCACACTAATTAAATGAAAGCAGGCTCAACACTTCAGGCATGTTAGCAGACCGTATACTTGGCTTTCTACAAAATATCCGGCTCAATTTTGAACTGCCGCCCGATGTACAGGTATTGTACCCGTTTGCTGATGCTTATGCAATGGAAACGTGTACCCGCTTTTACCAGAAGTTCTATGCCGATGATCAACCCCGGTATTGCATCATCGGGATCAACCCGGGACGGTTTGGGGGAGGGGTTACGGGGGTTCCCTTTACCGACCCAATTCGATTAGCACATGAATGTGGTATTCCAAATGAGTGGCCACCCCGGCAGGAGCTGTCATCGGTTTTTGTGTATGATCTGGTGCAAGCATTTGGCGGGGTAGAGGCCTTTTACAAAAAGTTCTATATTACCGCGATCAGTCCCCTCGGCTTTACCGCCAGCGGCAAAAACCTGAATTATTACGACAACAGACTTTTACTGCAAAACATAAAGCCCTTCTCGGTTGCCTGCTTTCGCGAGCAGCTTTCGTGGGGCCTCCACGCTTCTGTGGCTTTCTGCCTCGGTGAAGGAACAAATTTCAAATATCTCTCTAAGCTAAACAATGAATATCGGCTCTTCGACAAGATCATTGCTCTCCCGCATCCCCGGTTTATCATGCAGTACCGCCTGAAACAAAAAGAACAATATATCGTAAAGTACCTTGAAGCTTTTCAGCAAATTGAATAACTGCAAAGCACCCACAGCAAGGGCAAAATACCCCCGTTAATTATAGGCTTGCACTTACCTTTGCCGCATGAAACCGATACTCGTTTATTGCTACGATGCATACTGTGGCTGGTGTTATGGATTTAGTGAGGTAATCAAAAGCATCGACAAGGAATATAAGGAGGTCATGGATATAGATGTATTATCGGGGGGAATGATATTACCAGAAAAGCCCGTACACATCAGCGCAACAGCAGGATACATTCAAAAGGCCCATAAAACGGTAGAAGACCTAACCGGTACACGCTTTGGCCAGGATTACCTCTGGCACATCTTTAACCCCGAGGAAAGCGACTGGTACCCGAATTCAGAAAAGCCAGCAATTGCACTGTGTATTTTCAAAGATTATTACCCGGAGCGGGTTGTTGAATTTGCAGCCGATCTGCAGTATGCCTTACATTATGAGGGCCGCGACCTGACCGACAATGAAGCATACCGCCACCTGGTTGAAAAATACAGTATACATCCTGATGCTTTTTACGAAAAACTGGAAAGCGAAGAATACAAGGAGATGGCACATTATGAATTTTCTTTGGTAAGGCAGCTCCAGGTTACCGGTTACCCGGCTGTGCTCATACAAACGGGAGAGTTAAAGTTTTTTGTTGTTGCAAAAGGCTATACCGATTATGAAACCTTAAAGGAGCGCATCGATGAAGTACTTGCCGGTGCAAACCAGGAAACTTAAAGAATTTAGGCTTTGTACCCGGTCACCGAAGCGTTTACATTCGGGTCTGCGGGGCTATAAATCACTATGATACCCCATTGCAAAACAATGCCATCATCAGCTCGTTTTTCTTCCATGAACGGGGGATGAAAACAATAGGAGATTCATCTCATATTTCGGGGTGTCCGAAAACAATACAGGAACTTCTAACTGTCCCCTGAATGGCGGAAAGGTGTAGATTATGATGTATATTTGAATGCTGAAGTATGGCTGATATCGAAACCCGTGAAGACCTCGCTGCATTAGTAGAGTGCTTTTATAAAAAGCTGCTTTCCGACCACTCCATAAGCTACCTGTTTACCGATGTTGCACGTATCAACTTGCCTGAACACCTTCCGGTATTGGTGGATTTCTGGGATATGATCTTGTTCCAGGCTGATACCTACCGTAAAAACGTAATGCAGTTGCACCTTGCATTGCACGCGCAGTCGCCACTATCCGACCATCATTTCGAAACCTGGTTATCTTACTTCAAACAAACGGTTGATGAGCTGTTTGCCGGTGACAAGGCTGAACTTGCTAAACAACGTGCCCTTAGTATCGCTACTATGATGAAAATCAAAATGGCGCAACAAACATCAACCGGTACGGCTTAAATAAACTGCTTACTACGCAATCATCCCAAACCTCTGCTGCTCACATTTGCAATACACCCGGGAATGCGTTCCGGCACATAAAACAAATTATCGAATAAAGCAGCTTTGTGCTGGTTTAGCGGGGTTCGCCACAAAGGTGTTTTGCTCCTGAACCGAAGTACAAGGCTATATTAATCAGTGCTCAACCGACGAAAATGAACTTCGAGATTATTGATATAAAAGACCTTTCCACGCACCTGGGGGGAATGCTTGAAAGTGCCTTTGAATTCGACAGTGCGGAACTGGCAGATTCAATTAAAAAGCTGGATACTTTTATTCAAAAGTTCAGGCCTGACCTTGTGGTAGGTGTCGAGTCTTTTTACATCGACAAACTTTACCGTGACGCCTATTACCATTACTACAGTTCTAAACTAAAAGAGTACAAGCGAAACTGCATCCGGGTTTCTTTTTTCAGCACTGCAATAAGCCTTTCTGATTTTTACTCGGTACAAGGGGCTCAGAAGCTGCAGGAACACTTTATGGGTTTTATTATCATCCGGCCAACTTCGCCAAACATTATCGGCAGAAACGTGCTTCGTCCCGACATCTTCGTAAAGAACACGATATACCATACCTCGTTTGCAAGATTTGGTGCGGCAGTAAATGGTATTAAACTGGAAGTTGAAGGGTTCCCGCATTCTTCGCAGGATGCTGAGTTTATGGTATGTGCAGAAACAACGATCTGGTCGTTGATGGAATATTTCTCCAACCGGTACGCAGAGTACAAGCCGGTACTGCCAAAAACTATTCACAATGTGCTTTCGCAGCTGAGCATGCAACGCCAGGTGCCTTCGGCAGGGTTAACCGGCTTGCAGATTTCGTATGCACTAAAAGAATTTGGGTTCGGGGTAAAGCTCTATACCGCTAACAGTTACCCCGGGGTAGAACTCTACCGGATGATCCAGATGTATGTTGAGTCGGGTATTCCTACAATCGTTGCCATTACCAATCAAAATGGTATCGGCCATGTAATGAATATCGTTGGTCGCACCGACCTGAAAATTGGTGGAACTTTTCAATATACCCCAATCGAAGTTTTTTCGAATGGCTCAGAACTTTACGACTACTATGAGCAACCGGCAAACTACCTGGTTGTGGATGATAACATGGCCCCTTATGGAGTGATACCACTAAGTGATCCGGCCTGCAACTATACCAACCCTATCTGGCAGAATTGCACGATCGCTGCTGCAATCGTGCCCTTATATTTCCGGATTTATATGGAGGCAGATCGTGCACGAAATGTTGCCATTCAGCTCCTGAAATCACATGATCAGCGGGCACATCTCCCGTCATTGGTTCTTAGGGTACTGCTAAGTTCAAGCCGTACATTCAAACATACGGTGTCGTTAAACGAAGAACTTGATCTTGTAGTTAAAACCCTTATCATAAATATTAAGATGCCTAAGTTCGTTTGGATTGCAGAGGTAGGTCCGCCAGACCTGATGGCTGATGAAAAAGCAACCGGGCTAATATTGATGGATGCAACTGAACCAAAAAAACCAGCGATACTGGCATATTTGTTGGAAAATAGTTATATTGGACCAGCGAACGGCAGTTCTGGCCAATATTCTATACCTTTGTCGCCGTTTAGCATTCACAAAAATCTTAAACCGTTTTGATATGGCCGGCACACCAAACACTAGCTCTTCCCAGGTTCTGCAAAAGCTGTTAAATCAAAAAGAAAACGGGAACGTTAAGCCAGAAATGCTGCACAAGATCAACAACGAAGTAGAACGTAAAATGGAACAGTTCGACCTTCAAAAGAAAGAAAGAATTGCTAAGGCTGTCCAGGATCTCAGCATGCTTGTGATCAACGCCTGATCTCCGAAGTTACCTTTAGCGCTCTCCGAAACTACTGCCCCAGTTACCCCATTACACGTATACAATTAGTCGGGCGAGACTATTTAAACATACCCTCTTTTAATCCTTTACCATCAGCGACTCATTCTGATTCGCAGTATCAACATCAATAGAAAAAGCTGCCAGTTAATGACAGCTTTTTTTGTTCAAGAGTTTTAAAACAACCTCAGTTGGCCCGCTTGTTACTTTAGTCAATGCTGTTTTACGATCTCTTATATCTTGTTTTCTATCAGTACCGGACCCGTATTTTTTTTCACTGGTTTTACGGTTTGAAGGAACTTATAAATTGCTTTCAGATCATTATCCTGCATACGGCTAAAAGGACCCCAGGCCATTACACTGTGTTCATTTAATTTGCCCATCCGAAACCGGTTGAGAAATTGTTCTTGTGTCCATCCACTCATTCTACCCGTTTCCGGATCAGGCGTTATATTGGGAGTTACCAGTGAGTAATGCAAAGGGTCCTTTACACTCTCTATAACCAATCCCCCGGCAAAGGGCTCGCCGGTAAATTCTCCCGTTTTAAGATCGCGGTTGGTATGGCAACCTTTGCAATTTGCAATATTGTTCGCGAGGTACTCACCATAAGCCGCTGTAGTATCCGGCTTAACCGATTTTAATGGGGTAGCAGTTGGCGCTACCGGCTTAATCAGGAAAGCATTTACAACATATCCCAAAGCGTTCAGCTTCTTTTCCGGAACAACATTCTTTTCAGCTGGTGCAGACCGGATATAAGAGATTATGGCCGTAAGGTCCTCATCACTTAAGTTCTGAAAAGGCATTAAAGGAAACAATGCTTTATTATGCCTGTCAACCCCATAGCGAAGTGCCCGGGCCAGCTCAGCATCGGAGAGTTTGCCAATTCCCGTTTCCGCATCAGGAGTAATGTTTGGCGCATACAATTCGCCCGGCGGAAATTTAAATACCCTGCCGCCGCTTAAAGACACATCCTGTCCTGCTGCTACAAGTGCTTGTTTGTTCTCCGGGGCATGACAGTCGGCACAATGCGCCGGACCAAGTGCAAGGTATTTTCCGCGGGCAATCACCACTGGGTCTTTACTGGCCTTTATATCCGGGTAAGGGGCCTCATAGGTTTTGAATTGTAGCGCGAATGTTATTCCCGAAATCAGTATAAGAATACCGGCAATCAGAATACCTGTCCATTTAAAGAACTTCTTCATAAGGTTTGTTTTGGTGCATAAAAGTAACAGGCGTTCAGCTCAACCACAGCCACATGAACATGTGTTTTTTGCTCTATATGATTGATATAACTTGCACTCACTGAATTGTATGGCAACGACAGTCCTTTGTAAAACTTTTGTATTTTTATTTCTATGACAGTATTAGCGATTTATAATTTGAAAGGAGGAGTCGGAAAAACAGCGGCCGCCGTCAACTTAGCCTACATTTCTGCAGCAGAAGGTAATAGAACTCTCCTCTGGGATTTGGACCCCCAGGGAGCCGCAGGATTTTACTTCCAGGTAGAAACCGGCGGCAAAAACGAAGCGCGAAAAGTGCTTAGCAACGAAGTCGAACTGAGTAATGTTATCCAGGAATCGGGTTACGAAAACCTTGATGTAATTCCCTCAGATTTGTCAGCACGCAACGGCGACGTCGTTATTGCAGAATTAAAGCAGGGAAAGCGAAGAATTAAAAGTGCTTTAGGCGGAATAAAAAACAAATACGATGTCGTAATTCTTGACTGTCCGCCCGGTTTATCTGTATTGCACGACAACATTTTTGCAGCAGCCGACTGGGTGCTGATGCCAAACATTCCTACTACGCTTTCCGTGCGCAGCTTCGAAACCACTATCGAACACTTTCGTGAAAACGGTTTGCCCGAAGAAAAGGTAAAAGCCTTTTTTAACATGGTTGATCACCGCAAAAACCTGCACCACGAAATTGTTAACCAATTTCACCGTAATAAATCCTTTTTTAAAAACTACATTCCTTACCTCAGCGATGTTGAAAAAATGGGACAGCAGCTCGCTCCTGTTGAAACTTATGCACCCAGTAGTTATGCCGCACAGAGTTTCAGGGATCTTTGGAAGGAGGTAAGGAAGGTGTCCCTCTCCTAAACCCCTAAAAAAATGAAAAAATGTTTTCTGTTGCTTTTAATTGCAGCAGGCCCGTTATTCTCCTTTGCACAGTCGGCTAATACTGTTGCAGAAGATAAACCATTTGTTACCGAAGGCGTAGAATATGGCTACAGCATCCGTAACGTAAGTACCCGCGAAGTAAGCAATAAAGACTTCAGTCGCTACGAGGTTAGCCTTTATGCGACAAACAAAAGCGAGTGTAGCCGGATCATTTTATTTAGCCAGAGCCTTGGTCGCGACGAAGGCGATATGAACAAACTCGTGCAGTTTGATTGCCTGAATGCAACAGGGGCGCGGCTTACATCCAAAACAGGCAGCGTAACTGCAAAGCCCATGTACGTAACTGCACGGGTAAGTACACGCGACAATGCAGGTAAAAACATAACAGAAAGTCAGAAGGTACAAATAGGTTATTACCTCGGAGTTGGTGAAACTGTTACAGAGAATGTTATCTTCATTGTGCCCCTGAATGAAAAGCCTGACCTTAGGGTACGAATTGTAAACAGGGCCACAACGTTATAACCAAAACGCATTAATGAATAGAAATCTTACGTCATGGTACAGCCCTGCAGTAAACAGGGATATGCCAATTGCATCTTATGGCCATTACGGCTTTGCACTATTGCTTATCCCAACAGCTGCTGCAGACTATCTCGAGTATGAGCGGTTTCAATTATTGGATGCGCTCGCCCCGTTTATCGATGGGGGTAAAATGCGGGTGTTTAGTATTGAAAGCATGAACAAAGAAAGTTGGATGAATCATGCGATGGTACCGGAACACAAAGCCATCCGGCATAACCAGTTTAATGAATATGTTTTTAACGAGGTAGTGCCCTTTATCCGCAACGCTACGAGCAACGAAACCATGATCTATACCTGTGGAGCTTCTTTTGGAGCCCTGCACGCGATGAACCTGTTTCTGAAAAGGCCCGACCTGCTGAATGGTGCTATAAGCATGAGTGGTGTTTACGACCTTACCGAATACACCCGTGGATTTTGGGACCAGCAGGTTTACTACAACAGCCCGATGCACTATGTACCAAATCTTACCGATCAATGGTACCTTGATAAAATCAAGGCAAGCCATCACATTCACATCTATACGGGAAGTGGTGCTTATGAAGACCCTGACTCTTCACGCCGCTTTTCGAAGCTTTTGTATGATAAAGGCATCTGGAACGACCTGGATGTATGGGGAAACGACATTATACACGATTGGCCAACCTGGCGGAAGATGTTACCGCATATCATCGGAACAAAGTTTTAAATGCTACCATAATGAAACCGGGATAACTATTCCGGTTTTTCTTTTTGTACCCGGCAATTGATTCGTTCACGAGTCATTTGAACAATATGCATTCCTTGAAGGCTGCCTCGTTATAGTATTCAAAAAGCAATTATGCTACCCTAATGTACAAAAAAAAGTTGCCATGTTTTTGCTGTTGAACGGAGCGTCGCAAGCAAAGCCTCATCAAAGTATCTGCTGCCGGTACCAAAAAAACGCGCGTTCTTCCACATCGTTGCCCGCCCGCTCCGCAGTCGGACCGGCGACGCACACCTTTACCACAAACCCCTATTCAGCAAAAAGCGTCCTTAATAACCACTTGTGAATGCCCGTTCAAACAGTTATATTGTTTTAAAGCCGAACGGAAGTTGGGTTAAGGTAAGGTTTACCAGCTGTGTTGGTGGGCTGCGTTAAAACAGACCTGGTCAATGCTAATGTGGTAAACAGTTATGCGGTAAGGTAAACACCGTTGTCTAAGGGTATGATAGTCGTGGTAGTAGAAGACCCGGCTTTCGAAACGGCAACTAAGTGATTTTGAAATGAGCCATGATATAGCATAACGTTCACGTGTTTCAGGCTGTCCGGTAAATTGAACCCACACTCTTCAGCTTAAATTTGTGCAGCAACTATTTAAACAACGATTTTGCAACCAGATCCACACAATACCATTTTTCAGAAAGCTGTTGCCTTTGTTAACCAAACCGGAAAGCACCTTTTCCTTACGGGCAAAGCAGGCACCGGAAAAACAACCTTTTTGAAATATATACAGGAAAACACCTTTAAAAAAATGGCCATCGTTGCCCCAACCGGGGTTGCTGCTATAAACGCAGGAGGTGTTACCATTCATTCTTTTTTCCAATTGCCATTTGGCGCTTTCCTTCCAAAAGGCGGCAGACTTACACCCTCTGGAAGCGAGGTTCATACCCCTTCAAGCCTATTGTCGGGTTTGCGATTGAACAATACCAGGTTGGAAGTCATTCGGGAACTTCAGCTATTGGTGATCGACGAAATATCAATGGTTAGGGCTGATGTGCTGGATGCGATTGATACGGTGTTAAGACATGTGCGGCGACAACCACTGTTGCCATTTGGCGGAGTGCAAATGTTATACATTGGCGATTTGTTTCAGTTACCGCCCGTGGCTAAAAACCAGGAATGGGATGTTTTAAAAGAGCATTATAAAAGTCCTTTTTTCTTCGACGCACAGGTGATGGAACACGCCTTTCCCCTCTACCTTGAGCTACGTAAAATTTATCGGCAGAAAGACCAGGTATTCATAGCACTTTTAAATAACATCAGGAATAACACCTGCACACCCGAAGATCTTGAATTGCTGCACCGGTACTACAAACCCGGCTTTGTACCTAAGGCTTCTGAAAACTATATCACGCTTACATCGCACAACGCTAAAGCAGATGCGATCAACCGGCAGGAGCTTGAAAAGCTTCCGGCAAAGTCAGTATTCTTTGAAGCAAACGTAGATAAGGACTTTTATGAATCATCGTATCCTGTAAATAAAACCCTTGAGCTCAGAACAGGTGCCCAAATCATGTTTATAAAAAATGATAAGGGTGAGCAGCGTCGCTTTTATAATGGAAAAATTGGTACGATATCAAGGCTGGCAAACGGAAAGATCTTTGTACGTTTCCCGGGAGAACCAGAAGAACTTGAAGTTGAACAGGAGACCTGGAAAAACATTCGTTACAACTATAATTCTGAAGACGACAAGCTGGAAGAAGAAGAGCTGGGTAGCTTTACCCAGTTCCCCATTAGGTTGGCCTGGGCGATAACCATTCACAAAAGCCAGGGGCTTACGTTTGAAAGGGCAGTCATCGATGCGGGTGACTCATTTGCACCCGGCCAGGTTTATGTTTCATTAAGCCGGCTGGTGAGCCTCGATGGTCTCGTGCTACTAAGTCGTATTCCTGCTTCAAGTATTAGTACCGACCAACGCGTAGTCGACTTCTCTAGAAAGGAAAGAACGGAGGAGCAGTTACAAGAACTGCTTGAAGCAGAGCAAAAACGATTTGTTCGTCAGTCGCTTGCAAATAGCTTCGACTGGCAAAAGCCGTTACAGGCAGTCCGGGCTCATGATGAACATTATGTACACCGGCAGATACCCGACAAGGTGAAGCATGCCATGTGGAGTAAGGGACTACTGACTACCTTAACCGAATTACAGGAAGTCGCCGGAAAGTTTACCCGCCAACTAGAACAGCTTTTTGTTGGCTGCGAAGCAGATGGGTACCAGCAACTTTATAGCCGTGTACAATCGGCGGCTACATACTTTACAAAATCAATCAATGAGGTTGTTATTGCGTCGCTCGAAAACCACGTGAAAGAATTAAAAGGGCAGCCGAAGGTTAAAAAGTATTTGGGTGAGGTAAAAGGTTTGATCGTGCACTTCGAACGCAAAAAGGCAGAACTGGACCAGGCAGTAAAACTTGCTGAAGCTTTACGTCAATCTTTAGAGACGACCGTTTTGCTTGAACTGGTGCAACAACAGCCTAAGCAGATTGCGGAATCGATACAGCCTGCAATTGGGCAAAAAGGAAAGCTGGTCAAAGGTGAAACCAGAAACATAACATTGCAGATGTTCAGGGCTGGTCGTACAATCGGGGAAATAGCGACCGAACGGAACTTTGCCGCCAGTACCATTGAAGGCCACCTTGCAACATTTATACTCACCGGCGAGGTGAAGGTTACGGAACTCGTGAATGAGAAAGAACTGCAGGAAATAACAGCAGTTATCGCCGAAGCTGAAGGGTTAAGTCCAACAGATATAAAACAGCGGGTTAGGGATGACATTTCGTATGCAGCCATTAAAGCAGTTATCAATCACCTTGTGTGGCAGGAGGTTAGTGAGCAAGGGATCACCGCTAATCAAGCCAGGTAGGTCTTTACGCTGCTTTTTTATTGAAAGAATGCGGTTTCCCAAACACTAATAAGACATGATGAGATGGAGCACCTTGAGTTTATTGATAAGGATCACTTTGAATTGAACTATCACCGCAAGTGGGCAACAGGGAACCTAAGCAGGTATATTGATTTCTGCTGGGAAACCGATTTTGAAACTTTGCTTAACCAGCATGCGGGTTTTTCAGATGTATTGTTTCCCAACATTGGCTATACCTACCTCATCAACCTGGGTAGCCCTTTTGTGATGCAACTAGGAAGCAACAAGTTCGAAGTAAAATCTGAAGGTTTTCTTCCGCGACACGCTTACATCACCTGCCATCATACAATAGGCAACAGGTTATTCGGTATAAAGTTTAAGGTATGTCCTATTGTCTTCGAAAAGGATGTTGACTTTTCAGAATACCGCGAGAACATCTATCCACTTGCTTACCTAATCGACCGTAATGTCGTGCAATTGGTTAAGAAAGCCTCGAGCTTCAACCAAAGGGTGCGGATTATCTTTGATCACTATGAAAGTTTGTTGGACCGGTATGAAGGCGGGCTGAATTACGTACAGGTTGTGACTGCGATTTTACAGGAGTGCATCCAAAGCAACAGGTATAATATCTCGATTGAAGATGCTGCAATCGCAAACAAAATAAGTGTCAGAACCCTGCAGCGATACTTTAGGGCAACTACCAGTTTCAGCAGCAAACAAGCCTTGCAAACCATTCGCATCCGGCAAGCCGTAATTAAACTTACATCATCGCCGGAGTTGTTCCGTATAACTGATTTTGGCTATTACGATTACAGCCATTTCTACAAACACCTGCTACAGTTTACCGGTGAACGTTACATAGGCCTGTTTAGTCCGCGCGCGATACGAGCAAACCAAAAACTGCTGTAGCTTGTACACAAGACAGCAGGTGCTCCCCGGAGGCGTGCAGACATCTTCCAGCTTGACAATTGGCTCAGACCCGCATCCAGGTGTTTATGTAGGCTTATTAGGTACAACGCTGTTCCGAAAGGTTTACGCTGTCCCTTTGCTTTCTCGCGCAACGCGTTGAGCATAACATTATTGAACCGGTGTCGCAGGTGATCTAGTTACCACCGGCACGACGCCGCTCTTCTTCAGAAGCTGTTGTACGCCTTCGGGCGGCGGCAACTTTGTTGTTGCCAAAGCGGTAGGTAAAGCTGAGGTTTGCTACCCGGGTCTCACGGTACGCCCGCCAGTTTTCAATATAGTTGGTATAGGTTATTGTTGCCCTCGGAAGGTTGGTCCAAAAGATGTCTGTTATGTTTAAACGCAGTGTTCCATTTTTACCTAAGGTTTTCTGAACACCAGCCGAGACCCCATATTGTGGCCTGAAGATCATATACCCACTACGTACCCGGCTGTTGTAAGAAAGGTTGAGTTCGGTCGTCCAGCCTTTTCCAACCACAAACGTATTGTTTGCCGTAATATTTGCCGCAGGTGTTCCATTGTTTAGTGGGGTATTCGCGAGGTTGCCCTTAAAATTGTTGTAGAAGAGATTGGCATTTGTGAGCAAGTTCCACCACTTGCTAAACCTTACCGGTGCCGAGATGGTGAGCCCGTAATAATCAAACGACTCAAGATTAACCGGTACCTGCACCGTTACATTTGTATCGGTTAAGGGGATCAGTGGAAACACATCTTTAAAAGGCACTATTACAATATTCTGGTTGTCCCTGGTATGACTGTATCCAAGCGTGAAGTTCAGTTGTTTTAATGTATAGCTCATTTCATATGACCAGGTGAGCTGCGGCAACAAACCAGGCTTTCCGGTACTATAGGTGCTTACATCAATCAGGAAGAGGAAAGGATTGAGTTGTGCATATCCCGGCCGGTCGATACGCCGGCTTATTGATAAGCCAAGTGTTTTGTCTAGGCTAAGCTTGTAGTTCAGGAATGCGCTTGGAAATAACTGAAAGTAGGCCGAGTCATATGCCGTGTTGCCCTTTTCCTGCAAAGTGTTGATGTTTGTTGCTTCGCCACGCAAACCCAGCTGCAGGCTGAATTTTTTATAATCTTTACTGTAGTTTATATAAGCCGCATTGTTGTTTTCATTGTATTTGAAACGGTTTGTTTTAGTGGTATCAACCTGTGAAATGGAAGTACTAATGTCGAAAAACCTGGCGTCGTTATCAGACGATACAAAACTGGTTTTAATACCTGCCTCGATTTTTGCGCCCGTTGCTAATGGATTTACATAATCGGCTTTTGCTGTTTTTATCGTTAGCCTGCCATCCTGGTCGCCTTGCAGGATGTAAGTGGGTTTCTGTGGTGTTCCATCAAGAAAGAAATACCGTGTTGTTGTTCCAGCTCTTGAGCGTGATGTAAATACACCATAGTCTGCGTCGGCAGTAAGCTCTTTGCCGGTAGTGTCGAATGTATGCCGGAAGTTGATGTTGACCAATGTATTCCCAAATCGATTGTTGTTAAGCAGACCCGTTGTAAAAGTGTTTGCCGCTTGCTTTGTATTATCGACAACAATCGAGTTGTTGTTGTTGGTTGTTTTCGAATTGTTATAGGTGCCGCTTACTACGAAACCCACGATGGTGTTTTTATTTGGCGAAAAATCGGCGCCCATTCGCGCAACACTCGTATGCGTAGGAATTCGCGTGAAATTGTCCTTTTCATCACCGCCAACAAATTGCCCGTTACGGAAAAAGTTTCTTTCGAGCAGCAGGTGATTCAAGCCTTTGCGATAACTGTAATTATAACTCCCCAAAACGTTTACCTTTTTATTCCGGTAATTTAAGCTAACACCTGAGTTAGCCTTTGGGTACACGCCTTGTCCGTACCCGGCGGTCAAGGTGCCATTGGTTCCCAGCCGCTGATCTTTTTTCAAACGAATATCGATGATCCCGGCATTGCCCGCGGCATCGTATTTCGAAGAAGGGTTTGTAATAATGTCAATTCGTTCAATGGCGTTTGAAGGCAAAACACGCAGGTAGCCTGCGAGATCCGCGCCGGTCATTGGCGTTACCTTGCCATCAACCATAACGATAACACCCGATTTACCCCGAAGACTAATATTGTCATTTTGGTCGACTGTTACGCCGGGCGATCTCTCCAAAACTTCGAGCGCTGTGCTTCCGGCATTCACGATACTGTTTTCCACATTAACCACGATGCGATCGGTTAGCTTTTGAATAAACGGTTTTTTTGCTGTTACCGTAACCTCATCCAGGTTTTTAATATCAAGCTCATTCAGTATTACGTTAATTGAGACGGCACTTTGATTTACTTTAAAAGCTTTTGACTGATATGCCCGGTATTGAACCATCGTGGCCTTTATATAATATTCGCCAACAGCAATGTTTTCGAAACGCGCTATACCCGACTGATCTGATATTTCGGTTTTTATTGGAAGCGAGTCCTTACCGGAAAACAGTATGATGGTCGCACCTTCAAGTGCTTTACCCGGCACATTCGAAACAGTGATGCTAACCATGGTACCGGCCGACCCCTGTGAAAATAACGGTGCGGTAATAAACAGGCAGAAAAGGAAAAAACAGCTGCGCATAGGAAAGTCTTTTGTCAAATTTCCTTAGCTGCTATAGGTTAGCAGTTGCGCTTATGACCAGCTGTTGCGGGAGTTTAATGAGCGGGTAGAACCGTCGATGAGCGCAGAATAAGTTGTCGTATTTTTACATGTTTGATGGAGGGTAGGTAGGAGGGGCCATTGCCGGCGAAGCAACCATTTACAATGGCGTCAATATGGTCGGGTACCATACAGATCCCTTTACGAAAGGGCAATCTTCGCGTCTTATATATCATCACTTCGACCCGTCTCATTTAACATTCAACATAAAACATCACGTCTCATATCTCATCACTCATATCTCATCACTTCGACCCGTCTCATACAACATTCAACATTTAACATCCAACATAATTCTTCATCTCATCACTTCGACCCGTCTCATACAACCTTCAACATATAACATCCAACATAAATCTTCACGTCTCATATCTCATCACTCATATCTCATCACTTCGACCACTCATACAACATTCAACATTTAACATCCAACATAATCCTTCATCTCATCACTCAGATCCGTCTCATCCAACATTCAACATTTAACATCCAACATGATCGCCTGCTTCACCGCTACCAAGCCCCTTAATCGCTTCAGCAATCAACAACGGCTCATAACCTTTTTGCAACAGGTAAGCCTGTATTTTCCGGTTTCTGCTGATAACCGGCTCATTGGTCAACTGCGCGGCTTTTGCACGCACATACTTGTGCAGTGTTGCAGTATAATCCTCCGAATCAATCGCTGCGAGTGCATGGCTGATGCAATATGCACTAACCCCTTTTTGCCGCAGCTCGTACCTGATCTTAATTTTTCCCCAGCCTTTTACCCGGAACTTACCACCAGCGAACTGGGTAGCAAAGCGTTCTTCGTTAAGATAGTTCTCCTCGATTAGTGCAGTAAGCACCTGCTCCACATCAGTCTTCCGCAGTCCGAAGGCATACAACTTATCACGTACTTCGCGGTGCGAACGCTCCTGGTAAGCACAAAAGCTTTTTGCTTTCTGCAACGCCGCTTCAGGGGTTATCGATTTGTTATTGAACATGCTATTTGCTTACCCATTTGGTAAATACCCGTAAAAAATTGTTTTGTTGCGCTAAACTTAATTAATTTGTAGCAACCCATCCAATAGTATAAAAAACTGAATGAACAAGAAAGGACTCAATATCTGTTTGGTTGATGATGATCGCATTTACCAGTTTACCGCCCGTAAGATTATCGAAACAATTGAAGAAGTTGATGGCGTAAAGGTGTTTTCGAATGGCGAAGAAGCCATCAGCTACCTGCAACAAAACTCCTACAAAACAGAAGACCTGCCAGACGTTATTTTTCTCGACATCAATATGCCCGTTATGGACGGCTGGGGATTCCTGGAAGCCTTTAGCGACTTATACAAAAAGCTGGGTAAGCTTGTCACCGTGTTTATGGTAAGTTCGTCGGTCGACGAGTCCGACATCAGGCGTTCAAAAGAGTTCGGCATGGTTAGCCGGTACGTTAACAAACCCGTGAGCCGCGAGAAATTTGAAGACCTTTTAAAGACGATTACAGACACACACAAGCAGCAATAACAGGCTCAAAAACCTTCACTTTCCCCATCCCCCGGCATTTGCACACATCTTTGTGCAATTAACCTTTTTACTGTAGGTTTGTTTCTTTAAGACCAAACAGACACACTCATGAAGTTTATTGTATCATCTTCGTCTCTTCTCAAGCATTTGCAGCAGATCAACGGGGTTATAAATGCGAACACGGTACTACCCATATTAGAGGACTTTTTCTTTGAGATCCAGGACAAAAAGTTGAACATTGTTGCAACTGACCTTGAGACTGTCATGAGGGTTCAAATGGATGTTGAAAGCAAAACCGACGGAAGAGTTTGTATACCTGCAAAAATATTAATTGACTCGTTAAAGAACATTTCTGACCAGCCACTGACTTTTAATATAGATAAGAACTTCGCAGTTGAGATTACCAGCGACAACGGAAAGTATAAAGTGATGGGTGAAAATCCAGACAACTTTCCAAAAGAGCCCGCGGCCGATGATACCACAGCGTTTACCATGCCTTCCAGTGCACTCGTAACGGCAATCAATAAAACCCTGTTTGCGGTAAGCAACGACGATCTTCGTCCAGCTATGACAGGTGTATTTTTCGAGCTAAATAGTGATTACATCCAGTTTGTGGCAACCGATGCGCATCGGCTCGTAAGGTATAAACGTACCGACGTTAGCTGCCCTAAAGCCGAAAACTTTATTGTACCCAAAAAGCCGTTGAACCTCTTAAAGAATGCACTGCCCGATAACGATGATGAGCTTACGTTGTCGTACAACAGCAATCACCTGTTTGTCAGCCATGGCACCACACAACTTACCTGCCGGCTGATTGATGCACGCTTCCCGGATTATAAAGTCGTGATACCGCTGGATAACCCATACAAGCTCGTGGTTAATAAAGGCGACTTCCAAAGCGGACTCCGTAGGGTAAGCGTATTTAGTAATAAGAGTACCAACCAGGTTGCATTAACCATTAGCGGAAGCGAACTGCAAATGGCAGCACAGGATGTTGACTTTAGCTTTGAAGGCAACGAGCGGATGAATTGCCAGTACGACGGAGAAGACCTGCAAATTGCTTTTAATGCACGTTTCCTTATCGAAATGCTTAATGCTGCAGAAACCGAAGACGTAAAAGTTGAACTTGCAACGGCAACAAAGGCCGGGATCATCAAACCCACCGAAGCAGAAGAGAACGAAGACCTGCTCATGCTGGTGATGCCACTGATGCTCAACAACTAATTACATCATAAGTAATTTTTAATAAACTAAAATCCTTCCTTACGGAGGGTTTTTTTAATTTAGTGAACGCTGTCACGCGCTTGCCTGCATATGTTTGAAAACCTGATCGCATATTTCCAAACCCTGGAAAGTCGCCCGCTTGAACGCCTGCTCTTCCTGGTATTCGGCATGCTGGTATTATGGGCAATCGAAGGTGCCATTCCCCTGTTGTCGCTGCGCTATCGCCGCAACAAGTTTAACCATGCAGCCATCAATTTTTCTTTTACAACTATTCACCTTATAATTCATACAGGTTTTGCGGTACTGATCATTCTTCTTTCCGACTGGTGTAAGGCAAATAATTTTGGGCTCATTCACTGGCTGAACGCATCCATCGGCCTGGCTATTCTTATTACCATACTAACCCTCGACTTTTTTGGGGGGTGGCTTGTTCATTTTACAGAGCACAAGTTTGCCTGGCTATGGCGCTTTCATATCGTACACCATGCCGATAACAATGTGGATGTAACCACAGGTCTTCGCCATCACCCCGTTGAAAGTGTTTTAAGGGGGGTGTTTTTCCTGGCAGGTGTTGTAGTCGCTGGTGCGCCCATGTACGCAGTAATGATCTTCCAAACCGTATTGGTGCTTTTTGTACAGTTTACCCATGCCAACATCCGGTTGCCCCGCAAGGTTGATCGACTGCTCAGTTATGTGCTTGTATCGCCCAACATGCATAAGGTGCATCACCACTGGAAACAACCTTATACCGACAGTAATTATGGGGCGGTATTCTCCATCTGGGATCGCCTTCTTGGCACCTTTATGACACTGGAACCACACCAAATCCGGTACGGCCTCGACCGTTATTACCCCAACGAAAAGGATGAAGACTTTGTGTTGTTAATGAAGAAGCCGTTTGAAAATATTTACGATTGAAAGTGGCTTTTTCTCTCATCTTTGCACAAATTCCTCTTCGATGAAAAAAGTTGCGCTGATACCGGCACGTTATGCTGCCACCCGTTTTCCTGCTAAACTCATGCAAACACTTGGGAACAAATCCGTGATCAGGCACACCTATGATAACACCGTTGCTACCGGTCTTTTCGACCAGGTATTTGTTGTAACGGATAGCGATATCATCTTCGACGAAATTGTAAATAATGGCGGCGAAGCCGTAATGAGCCAAAAGGAACACCGCACCGGCAGCGACCGTATCGCGGAAGCAGTTGCCGGAATTGATGTTGACATCGTAGTGAATGTACAGGGCGATGAGCCATTTGTACAAAAAGCGCCACTCGAAAAATTACTGCAGGTCTTCGAAGGTGAAGCCGGCCAAAAGGTTCATGTTGCATCGCTCATGCAGGTACTAAAAAGGCAGTCGCTCATCAATGATCCCAACTACGTAAAAGTGGTTGTAGATAAACAAATGAATGCGCTTTATTTTAGCCGCTCGGTGGTTCCTTATCCGCGTAATAAAGACCTGCTGATTAATTACTACGAACACATTGGTGTGTATGCTTTCCGAAAAGAAGTACTGGCCGAATTTGCAACCTGGCCGATCAGCAACCTTGAGTCGGCAGAAAATATTGAATGCCTTCGTTATCTTGAAAACGGAGTGTCTATACGGATGATTACTACCGAATACATGGGTGTTGAAATCGACATGCCTGAAGACCTGCAAAAAGCAGAAGCCCTGCTTGCAGAACAGAAAGTACAATAGGAATATGTCCGGCTAATTAAGGTTTTTTTTGGTGGCCAGCAGGAAACCCCTATTCAACATCGTTGCCCGCCCGGATGAACTCCGTTCGGACGGGTGTCACTTCCTTGTACGGCAACAATACTATTCGGCGAAATTAATACGCCACCATTAGCTAACGATAGAAGAAACGAGTAAGAATTTAATGAAGGCTACAACACCGGCAGTTTCTGTTTTTTGAAGAATAGCGTGGTGCTAAATTCAATCGTTTATACACAAAACAAAATGCGTCATGAGTAAGTTCCGGAACTTTAAGATGGTCGGTTATGTGATTTACGGCAGGGGAAGTTTTGACCAGCTCGACGAAATCATTACTCCTCACCGGAAACGTGATGCACCCATGATTTTCCTGGTCGATCATTTCTTTGAAGGCAAGCCCCTTGTCGATAAGATCCCATTAAAAGGTCGCGACCGGGTGCTATTCGCCGACGTAACTTATGAACCCAAAACGAAAGTTGTTGACGCTATGGCCCAACAACTCAAAGACGAATATGGCACGGTCAGTGGCATCATTGGTATCGGTGGGGGTTCTACATTGGACCTTGCAAAAGCGGTATCGTTGATGATGACCAACCCGGGTTCGTCTGCCGACTACCAGGGTTGGGACCTGGTGCGATATCCTGGTGTGTACAAAGTAGGTGTACCCACCTTAAGCGGAACGGGTGCAGAGGTATCGCGCACGACGGTGCTCACAGGCCCTACGCGAAAGCTGGGTATGAACAGCGATTATACCCCTTTCGACCAGATTGTACTCGATCCGCAGCTTACGGCAAATGCCCCGGTAAACCAACGGTTTTATACGGGCATGGACTGCTACATTCATTGCATTGAAAGTTTACAGGGAACCTATCTTAACGAGTTCAGCAAAAGCTATGGCGAGAAAGCGTTGGAGCTTTGCCGCAAAGTATTTGTAGAGAAAGAAGGCTGGGACGAAGTATGCGACAACCAGTTGATGATGGCAAGTTATGCCGGCGGTATGAGCATTGCGTACAGCCAGGTGGGTGTTGCACATGCGGTGAGTTATGGACTCAGTTATCTACTGGGCACCAAACACGGGATTGGAAATTGCATCGTTATGAACCACCTCGAAGATTATTACCCAGAGGCGGTGGTTGAGTTTAAATATATGGTGGCTAAAAACGGGATTACGCTGCCGGAAGGGATCTGTAGTGGCCTTAGTGATGATGATTTTAATAAAATGATCGATGTAAGTTTAGGCATGAAGCCGTTATGGGAAAATGCACTTGGAAAAAACTGGGAGCAGGTAATGACCAGGCAGAAGCTGAGGAGCCTTTATGAGAAATTATAGAAATTAAAAATTAAAAATGTAAAATTCAAAAGGAACGGGCTGTGCCCTCAACGCTATTCCCGATCCCAAACTAATCCGTAATCCGATTCAGGAAAATGCAAAATTAAAAATGTAAAATTAAAAAGGAACGGGTTGTGCCCTCAACGCTATTCCCGATCGCAAACTAATCCGCCATCCGAAAATCCAAAATACCCAATACCTTAATACCTAATCTCCAATCCGCAATTCGCAATCCGCAATGCGCTAATCATGCCCTCTCTCTCTGCGTAAACTCTGCTTCTCCCATTCTCTGCGGTAGAAGAAAATTAAAAATTAGAAATGTAAAATTTAAAAGGAACGGGTCGTGTCCTCAACGCTATTCCCGATCGCAAACTAATCCGCCATCCGTAATCCGACCCAGGAAAATGCAAAATTAAAAATGCAAAATGTAAAAGGAAACCAAGGTGCACTAAATGTTATTCCCATCTTCATTCAATTCAATACCCAATACCTCAATACCCAATACCTTAATACCTAATCTCCAATCCGCAATTCGCAATCCGCAATGCGCTAATCATGCCCTCTCTCTCTGCGTAAACTCTGCTTCTCCCATTCTCTGCGGTAGAAGAACATTAAAAATTAAAAATGTAAAATTAAAAAGGAACGGGTTGTGCCCTCAACGCTATTCCCGATCTCAAACTAATCCGCCATCCGTAATCCGACCCAAGAAAATGCAAAATTAAAAATGCAAAATGTAAAAGGAAACCAAGGTGCACTAAATGTGATTCCCATCTTCATTCAATTCAATACCCAATCCCTCACTACCCAATCCCTTAATACCTAATCTCCAATCCGCAATTCGCAATGCGCTAATCATGCGCTCTCTCTCTGCGTAAACTCTGCTTCTCCCATTCTCTGCGGTAAAAGAAAATTCAAAATTAAAAATGTAAAATTAAAAAGGAACGGGTTGTGCTCTCAACGCTATTCCCGATCTCAAACTAACCCGCCATCCGTAATCCGACCCAGGAAAATGCAAAATTAAAAATGAAAAATGTAAAAAGGAACGGGACGTGTCCTCAACGCTATTCCCGATCGCAAACTAATCCGCCATCCGTAATCCGACCCAGGAAAATGCAAAATTAAAAATGTAAAATGTAAAAGAAAACCAAGGTGCACTGATGTGATTCCCATCTTCATTCAATTCAATACCCAATACCTCAATACCCAATACCTCAATACCCAATACCTTGATACCTAATCTCCAATCCGCAATTCGCAATCCGCTAATTATGCCCTCTTTCTCCGCGTAAACTCTGCTTCTCCCATTCTCTGCGGTAGAAGAAAATTCAAAATTAAAAATGTAAAATTTAAAAGGAACGGGTCGTGTCCTCAACGCTATTCCCGATCGCAAAACTAATCCGCCATCCGTAATCCGACCCAGGAAAATGCAAGATTAAAAATGTCAAATTTAAAAGGAACGGGTCGTGTCCTCAACGCTATTCCCGATCGCAAACTAATCCGCCATCCGTAATCCGCCATCCGAAAATCCAAAATACCCAATACCTCAATACCCCAATCCCCATCCGCCGATCCGTAATTCGTAAATCGTACTTGCAAACCAAAATTATTAGTGTATATTACTAAAATTATTAGTGTTAATAACTTAATTATTATACCTTTACCCATTCAATAATTTTGATAAAAAATACCAAATGAGTAACGAAGCAAAGTTGAAAGCCCTCAAGCTTACAATGGATAAGATCGATAAAGATTATGGCAAGGGTAGTGTGATGATGATGAATGAAAAGGGTGTTGCTGATCTGGAAGTGATTTCTACAGGCTCTATTGGTCTAGACATCGCCCTTGGCATTGGCGGATTACCAAAAGGAAGGGTTGTAGAGATATATGGACCGGAAAGTAGTGGTAAAACAACACTTGCCATTCACGTTATAGCCGAAGCACAAAAGAAAGGTGGCATGTGCGCCATCATCGATGCTGAACATGCTTTTGACAGCTCCTATGCACAAAAGCTTGGCGTCGACATCGATAACTTGTTAATCTCACAACCAGATTATGGCGAGCAGGCTTTGGAAATTGCCGATCGGCTGATCCTCTCCGGTGCTTTGGACGTTGTGGTGATTGACTCCGTTGCCGCCCTCGTTCCGAAAAGTGAACTTGAAGGTGAGATGGGGGACAGCAAGATGGGATTACAGGCTCGTTTGATGAGCCAGGCACTCCGTAAGCTTACTGCAACCATTAATAAGACACAAACGGTTTGTATATTCATCAACCAGCTTCGGGAGAAAATCGGGGTAATGTTTGGTAACCCGGAAACAACAACCGGTGGTAATGCCCTTAAGTTTTATTGCTCCGTAAGGTTAGACATTCGCAGACAGGCACAGATAAAAGATGGTGACGAAGCAATCGGAAACCGGGTTAAAGTAAAAGTGGTTAAGAACAAAGTTGCTCCGCCATTTCGCTCCGCAGAATTCGACGTTATATATGGAGAAGGGATCAGCAAAATTGGGGAGATCATCGACATGGGTGTAGAATTGCAGATCATCCAGAAGAGTGGTAGCTGGTTCAGCTACGACAACAACAAACTTGGGCAGGGACGGGATACGGTAAAGCAGTTGCTAACCGACAATCCGGAACTTGCCAATGAGCTGGAAACAAAAATCAGGGCAAAGGTTTCAGAACTTGCAGCTGAATAGATTCTATAGGGTTAATTAGTAGGAGCCACCGGAAACGGTGGCTTTTTTGTTTGCAGCATAGGGAAGTGTGAGCCCCGGCGTGCACGTAATCGAACAAGGCACTCAATGATTATTCCCTCCTTCACAAACGGTCGCTGCTATCAGTTCTAAGTGCTTTTCACCAGGGATTTGATCTAACGGGCAGACCCGGAAGCGGATCGATAAGTAGCCTTAATATGGTACATCACTTGCTTCGATTCCGGAAACTGAGCAATGTTATCCAGGAGAATCTTCAGAACCGGTCGGCTTACCGCAAGACCTCAAATACTAAATGAAGCGAGCGCCCTGACGAGTGGGGTGCACCCTTTACAGTTGGCTGGAAAAAGAGATGGGTTCGTATATATTCCCGCAGCATATAGAAGCACCTATCCAGCTGCACTAGCGCTTATGCTACACGGTGCAGGAGGCCAGGCTGACCATGGCTTATCCATACTCAGGAACTATGCGGATGAACACAACTTCATCCTCCTTGCCCCGCCTTCAAGGGGTGTAACCTGGGACATCATTGAAGACAATGCTTTTGGAAACGACGTCATCTTTATCGACCAGGCGCTTGCATTTGTTTTCAGGCAGTTTAGCATTGATACGAAGAAAATCGCGGTTGGCGGCTTTTCCGATGGTGCCTCGTATGCAGGTTCGATCGGCCTAAGCAACGGAGATTTATTTACACATGTGCTCGCCTTTTCCCCCGGCTTCTTCTTTACTGCACAAAAGCAAGGCAAACCACGGGTTTTTATTTCTCATGGCATTCACGACCATATTCTTCCCATAGATCCCTGCAGCAGGCGCATTGTACGCCAGCTTGAGAAAGACCAGCACGTTGTTAAATACATGGAGTTCGATGGGGAGCACATTATACCTCTGCAGATCTCAGAAACAGCAATAAGCTGGTTTCTCGAATAGTAGAATTGAATTTTTCAGTCAATCGCTTTATCGATTTGGTGCAACCGGATTTGGTGCTACTTCCGCCGGACTAAACTTGCATTAAATGGCGAACTCCGGAGTATAAAAATGGGTATCGGCACTTATGGTTTACGCCCTACTCTTCGTTGAAGATGCGTCAATCTCGCTGAGTTTCAACACTAACATTGAGTAAGGCAATAAATTGTTCTGTCGCTGCTTGAATGTAAGTCGTAGCACCTGCAGCGTAAATAGCCGACTTGGCAACCAGAGCTGAATAGATGAGCTTCGGCTGGCAACGAAAAGAATATCAATGCGCCAGTTGAAAATGGATCGCCTGCCGGCATAAACCCTCCTCTTGGTTTCAATTGGTCAATTCGGCAAATGATTGCTTTGACTATCACGCTAGATGATGAATGTAGATCCTGTCAGTTCCTGGTAAACCTGTTGGAAGTGCTGTTTACCTCCTGGTCAGTGGTTTTAAGTATCAGTTCGATGGTTTGTTGTGGCTGATCCCACTGTGGAAAATGTCCGCATTTTTCAAACCAATGTAAGGTCGCATCGGGAAATAAGTTTACGGCTCTTTTTGCCTGGCTGGGAAAACATACCCTGTCTTGGCGGCCCCAGCCAATTACCAAACCCTGGCGAACCGTGCCCGGTATACATCCCTGCTGGCGTTCGCCATACGCAAGATTGTATAGTAGTTCATCAAAGTTCGAACAGGTTGCATAACTATTCAGCTCATCCAACGTAAGACGATGCGGTAATTTCCATGGTGCGGCTGAAAACTGTGCAAACAACAAGGAGCGGCCGATATCGCTCTTTAGCAAACGTGGCAGGAGGTTGAGTCGTTTCAGTAGTCTTACCAATCGTATAGAAACCGCAATTGAACCATAAAATAAGTGGGTTTCAATTCCCTGCCAAAAGCCGCCCGGGTTCAACGAAACTACATTGCCCAGGATATTTCCTCTTCGCACCAGTTCGAGTACCAGGCGTGCACCCATTGAACTGCCCACCGCGTCAACCCCAATCAGGTCCTCCTGTTCAAGAAAACCGGTTACTGCATCAGCAAGCGTGGAGATGGTAGAAACTGTTTTTAAACGTGGCGACTTACCTGATCCGGGCAGGTCAATGGCGATAACCTCACGATGCTTAGAAAGGCCTTCCAACACAGGTGCCCAAGAGCGCCAGCTTCCGCCAATTCCGTGAATGAGTAATAGGGGTTTGCCAATTCCAAAGCGAATGTGGTTAAGTTCCATAAGGCAATATTTACGGGCAAAAAGATTGGTGATTGCATTTTTGCGTCCTATAATTATGCCAGCCGGATTGGGTCCAAATGGAGAATGTATCTGGCCGATGTTTGGGGATACCCAGCGGGTGTACTACTAACCTGTTGTATGGTCATTTCGGAGATGGTTTTGAGCCACCTTAAGTAATACTGTGCAAGAAGCCAACATGTATGCCGTTTTGCGTACACACAACTTTATGCAACATGAATAAAAGGAGTAAGAGATTGTAGAAGCTGTAATTCGTAATTGCAGCAGAGCCGCTACAAAGTAATATTAGGCTATTATGTATTTGGTTTTTGGGTTTCTACCTGCAAATGCTATTGTCGTTTCAGCAGCGTAAACCTTGTTGTTGTTACACTTGTGCCCTGACAGAACGTTACTCCTCGCTGACCTGGAAAGAGATATGTTGTATCGCCTGGTAGATTACACGTCGGTTGTATTGTACAGCTGGTTCCCATCCCGGTCCTTGCTTAATTACGCGCACGGCTTCTTTGCCACACCTTGAACAATCCTTTGGTACTTCAATGGCGTTTACGTTTGAAACATTGCCGTCTTTGTCAACGATAAACTGAACTTTTACAGTATAGATACCAGGTTTGGCTTTTGATCTTGCGGCCACACTCGCATCAAGGTTTTCTTCGAGGTAAGACCGCCACGCTTCGGGACCACCCGGAAAAACGGCTTCCTTTTCGACAACGAAATTCGGAATCAGCTCCCCGTTTTCGTCCCAGCCTGTTTGTTTGGCACCTTTTGCGGTGTAGTCGATGTGGCCCATCTTCTTGCCGCTTTCGTAAAAGTAGTCTGCAGTTTTACCATGCCCGTTTTCTGCAATTACGATGCTCCTGAGGGTTCCGTTTTCGTTGTAAGCCTTAGAAGTCCCCTGTGGAATTTTGCAGGCTTTGTCGATGTAACTTCCTTCTGACTTAAGTACATTTCCTTTCACCCAAAACATTTTCTTTGTCCATAACCCGTTTTGTTGGTAAAGCTGGGTATATAGAAATGCAGAATCGGGGGAACTGGTTGGCTGCCACAATTTGTTCAGGTAGGTAGTTGTGGTGTCTTGTTGTGCAAATGCCGTAATAGCATTGGTAAAAAAGATACAAGAGAGTACAATCAGGTGCTTCATATAAGAAGGTTAGGGTAACTTAAAATAGCTATGTTTTCTGAACATTGAAAGATTCAGTAATAAATAATTGTTGATAAGAAACTTCGGTTTCAGGATTTCTTAAAAACGATTTCGTCCCCAGGAAATTGTAAACTCGAGCTTTGAAGTAGGAAGCCGGTTTGTTAGGCAACTTAAATAAAAGGCCTAATCCCCGTTATGCTTTTCTACAATCATCATCTGGTTATTTAAAGTCGCCAGGTCAAAAAAATGTGCGGGATCCTCATAATCAGCAGCGTTTAATCCGATTGCTGGTGAAATGTAATGGTCTGCCGGATGGAGAATTTAACCCTCCGGTTGTGAGAGATTGCGGGCATCCATTTTGGGGAGTTTTTCATTGCCATCACGGCGATCTGGTCGAACTGCGGGTGAAACGGGGTGTGTACCTCTACTGCTGTCATCTTACCTTCCTCATCAATTACACCATTCACTACCACAACGGCTTGGTCCCCATTTACAATTTTATACCTTGATGGAAAATACAATTGCTTTTGCAGGTAGCGCTGCCAATCGCCTTTCATACCCATAAACATGGCTGGCCGATCAGGTTTTAAGGAATCCGATAAGTGGTGACCTTCTTCATTGTAATGTTGTTTTGAGAGGAGCCTGTTATCTTCATATACCTCGAGGGCACTAAGCTTACCATTTCGGTGAAAATATTGCCACTTGCCCTGCTTTCTACGCCCGGGTCCGTACCGGCCGGCAGATGACGGAGAGCCATCTTCGAACCACGAAACTTCCACCCCGCTTCCATCCGGGTTGTAGATTATGGAGTCGCTTAAAAAGCCGTTTTTATGATAAGTGAACCGTGTCCCCGTCACCCTGCCGCCGGTGAAAACAGCAGAGTCAGACATGCTGCCATCAGGGTAGAACGATAGCCACAGACCTTCTTTTTGTCCGTTGAAATAATTGCCATGCGACGATGGAACACCATTCGGGTGATAGTAGAAGCAATTACCCTGTTGCACCTTGAAGAAAGTATCGGTGAAGAACCCGCTTCTATGTAAGCGCCTTTCTCTCAGGAAATAATCCTTTCGTTCCCAAAGTGCATCTTTTTTCTCGAGGATGGTAATAAAACGTGCATTCGCGGGCTCGCATCTTTGCCATTGCCAATCGTAAAATTGCTCAACTTTTTGTGCACCCAATGAAACAGGAGTGATTAAAAGCAGGAAAAGAGAAACTGTTTTCATAACACAACTTAAAAAAGGAGGACATAGAAAAATAGCGTTTTTTTCACGTAAAATATAGTGAAGTGACCGGCTACCTAATTTCGTTAATCAGATTTCTAGAATGGAAATATGGTGGTTAGACTTTTTTGAAAAAAAATTTAATCTTCTCTAAGTGGTAATGTAAAGTCCGGGAACGGATGACAAAAAAGAAGGTATAAATAATTGGTGTAGTGCAGTATCTTCAATTTGGCGTAAAAGTTTATCGACCCGGGTACAACTTAGTAAACTGCTATGGGGCTAATGTTTAAAGCTCGATTAAGTTATTTACTCCGAATGCTGCAAGCGATTATATTGAGACGATGATAATTTTCGTTGATATTGATACTTAGGCTCTGGTATTTATCTTAGGATTTAATCTCATTGGATCTAGTCCAAGTTTTAGCAGATAACCTGTTAATCCGTTCACGCAATCAAAAACGATGATTATAAAAGCCTTGATTGTATTAGTGCTCCTGGTATGTTACCATGCTTCGCACGCGCAAGAAACGCGGTTCAATAAAAGAGATAGTGTAAGGATAATTGGTGTGCCGCACAAATGGTACAATTTAGACTCCAGTTCAAAAAGTAATCACCCCACCAAACTGCCCTTTGGCCGGGTGCTGTTTTTCGACGTTCGGTACGACACAAGTTTTATAGCCATCAGCTGGCAGGCCAATCAACAATTTCAACTGGGTGCCAACAATCAGAATACCAAGTTCAATTTAACTGGTGGACTTGAGAAGAGTTTGAACAATTACGTAGACAGGCATTTCAAAACAAATTACAGCAACACGGATGCATCAGTGTTCTGCTATATAAAAAAGCTGCATATTGGTTTCAAGGATACTTTACTTGAAAATAGTAGACCCGGGGAGAGCATTAACAAGATTAACCTGGAGGTAGAGTGCTATTACAAAACGGGCGACACCCTATACCCTGCCTTAAGAATAGATACTTCTTATGCTGAAAGCATCGGCCGGTTGAAAAAGGAGTTTCCCGAATTGATACAGGACCTGTTGAAGCCTCTTTTTGAAAAACTCGAAACAATCGATCCGGAAAAGATCAAAAAAAGAAAAGCTTACCAACCAGCAGAAATTAAGGAGCGTTACCAAAGCAGGTTTAACCTTCCCATTCTTACAACCAAAGCTTATAAAAGGGGGGTATTTAGAAGCTTCAACGAGTTCATCAATCATGCCCCGTCAATTAGGGAATTCACGATTAAAGAAGAGGGCACAAAAGTTCTTTTGTACGACGATCAGGGCCAATCCATCTCGCATGTATTTGGCTTCTCAGACGGCTCCGATTTATGGGTGTTCAGGGGTGCTTATTGTGCCCCGCTTATTCGGGTTGGTAATGGTTTCGAGTTTTTTGTAACCGTATACATGGTAAGGAGGTATGCCACAACTACCAGGAAATATTTGCTGGCACTAAATATGGAAACGGGTCGGGTGGATTAACCTGGTATAACTGCATACATACAGCAAATTAACGTGATCATCTACACAAACTTTGGGTGCTACCGGGTAACCACCCCGGTTTTTTAGGTCGCTTTGTTAGGCATCAGCGTCAACTTTCAAAACGGGAAGATCCGTTCATGCGCTACTCAAACCGCTTGTATAAACAGCATCAACTTTGCCGTTAATTGATTAGTTTAGTTGTCTGCTTCAACTATTTCCCCCGCTTCAACCATTCACGGGAACAACAGGTTTATCAAACCGATAATTGCCTGGCAATTAAACTACAAAAAACGCCGAAATGAAACAGCTACGGGCTTCATGTTATGTGCTGCTGTGTATCGCAGCAACCTCCTGCATGCGGCATAACAATAATGTTGATATCTCTTACAACGAAACCGACGATTATTACCTGATGCGAGCAGAATTCAACAGGGCAAAGTCAAGAGCAGTCGAACGCTATATTGATCGGGAATTTGGTCCGGGAAGCAATGTTTCCTTGTCCAGTACACGCATCGATGCGACAATCTCGCTCGACGATCATACCCGCTTTTACATGAAGAAGTCTCCCGGCAGCCTACACATTAAGTTAAACAAAGACGATAATTCCCGCACGGCTTACCTGAGAGTTAAAAAAATTTGCGAAGGGGTAAAGGGGGTTGTGCTTGGGGAGCAACAATAATGCTGATGGTTTTAGATTGCTTGTCCTTGTTCGGGTCGATCTACAATTTTCATGCGACAAGGGGAACAGGACACTTTACACCAGTAATTTAAAACAAGCGCTGGCTGCGGCTAAGCACCGGAGAATCAATAATACATCCGCAAAGCAATTCCGGGCAAAATAGGTAAGGGAACAAGCTATGCAGTAAAGAGCATTCCGACACCGGACAACCCTGTTGTTATAGAAAAACTTTTTGTTGTTGACCAGCCGCATAGCTTTGGTGAATCATCGTTGCTACGTCCTCCCGGCGGGCCATTCGGACGGGCTCAGTTCAAGTCTTGGTTATAATGATATCAAGTGATCGACTCGTCATTAAGCATTAGCTTATAAACGTGTTTGACTCAACTCCAATGTGCAGGACATAAGCCTATCTTTATGACGTCGATTATTCATTAACATGGTTCCGCATTCAGTGAGCTTCCGTTATCACCGAAACTTCAGCTGTCCACCAGTTTTTCTACTGCGGAAACCGGGATTGCATAATCGCGATTCTTGTTTTGTGCATGCAATAAGTATAAGGTACCTCTACATGCACAATCCGACAAGTGCTTGGTACACTATAAATCATTCGATTAATTGTTCCCGCGTTTGTCCGGTAATGTTTGTAACGTTCCACAATAGAATGCTGAATTATTATTTACCATATTAGAGAAATCCGAAGCTGATTACTCGCCGACAACTTTGTACCAAGATTATGCTGTTAATGATTACATCTTTCATTGGCAGTCTCAGCATTCGTCAAGCGCAAATAGTGGAAAGGGAAAGACATATGTTGACCAGCGACATAATGGAAAAAAGATCTTATTGTTCGTTAGAGAAAGAAACAATGATGAATATAACAATACAATGGGTTATGTCTTTTTAGGCGAAGTAAATTATTTAGCGCATGAAGGTGCAAAGCCCATGAATATTAAATGGCAATTGAATGAGCCAATCCCAGCTTATCTATGGCAAGACACCGCGAAAATGGCTGTAGCTTAATGAAGAAATACATACTTGTAATATGAAGGCGCAAATACAATAACAAGATTATATCGTGTGAGCATAACCGTCTTACTTTCTCGAACTCGGAGGAACAGCGTATAGCCTTTCTTAATGAATGTAATAATGATGTGCTTTGCTCGTCCTTGCTGTTAAAATTGAATTCAGTTCTTGCTTACTTGATGTTTAAAAAGCTTACTCTTTTGACCCCTGTTCAATTAGGCCGAATAGCGCCCCCAAGGTACAAGAGTGCGACGCAACGGCTGCTTCATAGTAGCTCTATTGCCGGGTACAAAAAAAGAATTCAAAGTTTACAGCAGACCCGTTCTGATACGTGTAGTACCGTTGACCAAATAAACTGATCAACCTTTCTCTTACGATGCGGTGGAAGAAAATGTAAAAGGGCGTGACCCGGTTTTCTCAATACCCCTTTCAAACCCGCTGAATCATTCTGCCCGTCCCGTTCTCTGCGGTAAAGAAAACAAAAGTCACAATCGAACTTCCGCAAGTAGCGTGTCTGTTGCGCTGAAATAATGGATAAAATGAGAAACCCGTTCCGAAAAGTTAAAGAGCGTTTCCGATTTTCCAATACCTCAATACCCAATACCTTAATACCCGTCCCCTCAATCCGCAATTCGCTGATCCGTAATACGCTAATTAACATCCTCAGCCTCTCCCGTTCTCTTTTGTGATCACTAAATCAATTCCGGGTGCCTGTCAATCAGTGCACCAAGTTCCTGCGCCCTTACTGTTGCACCTGCACCAACTTCAATCCAATATTGTTCACCAACTTCGTTTAACTCTTTTTCAAGCAAAACCGGCTGGTCAAAATTCACCCTGAACTGCACGTCGCCGTCTGCAATAATGGGCTCTATCGTTACTTGCTCTTCCTGGTAGTGAATGGTGATAATATGTGCCATTTTTAAATTGGTTATTATGAGTTGCTTTAAAGGAATTTCGCCACAATGAACAACTTAAACAAGTTAGGGTTTTATGGTGGTGCGGACAATTTCTCCTGGCCGGCGATTACATAATTAACTCTTCATCGCCGGTGTTCTTTCTGGTATTGGTACTTGAAGCCGGCTTAGTTTTGTAGAAACTGCTTTATGCGAACAAATCCATCTTCCCACAATCCGGTTGTTCAGCAACTCATTTCCTTGCTCACCGAAGGGCAGGCGCATGCAACTATCGAACACATCTTAAAGGATCTGCCGTTTGAACATGCCGGCATTGTACCTGATGGTTTACCGTATAGCATCTGGCAACTTGTTGAACACATCCGTATCGCACAATGGGACATACTTGAGTTTTCGAGAGATGCCAAGCATCAATCACCTAAGTGGCCGGATGAATATTGGCCGGCTGAAACCGCTCCAACTGATGAGCAAACCTGGCACTATGCTATCGCTATGATCAAACGGGATCGCGACACTTTTATAAGCCTGCTTACCGAGCCCAATGTTGACCTTTACACCCCTTTTGAACACGGTTCTGGGCAAAACCTGTTTCGCGAAGCTCTGCTGATCGCTGACCATAACAGCTATCACTTAGGCCAACTGGTAATCTTACGCAGGCTGTTACAAGATTGGCAGCAATAATTAGCCTAAAGGTTCTATAATATTTTCCTTTGTAAAGTTCGGTGATTATCCCGGGCAAATGATCGCACTATGACATACGAACTGCTCAAACTTATTGATGTGCTGGGAACGGTATTATTTGCCATTTCAGGGGTGTTCGCAGCCATGCAAAAAAGACTGGATGTTTTTGGCATCCTCATCATCGCGTTTATTACGGCAATTGGTGGCGGAACACTAAGGGATATGATGATCGGCGACTTTCCGGTTAGCTGGATCCGAAACATCAACTATAGCATTATCATCCTCGTCAGTTCGGTAATAGCAATGGTATTCAATAAAACCATCAGGAACCTTCATCGAACCTTGCTGGTGTTCGACTCCCTCGGGCTTGGCTTTTTCACTGTCCTGGGTATACAAAAAGCATTGGCATTTGGCTTACATCCCGGCATTTGTGTTGCCATCGGAATGGTGACCGGATGTTTTGGTGGAGTGATCCGCGACATCGCACTGAATAATATTCCGCTGATCTTTCAAAAAGAAATTTACGCCACAGCCTGTATCACTGGTGGTGTCGTGTACTTCCTGTTATTAAAAACGGGCCTGCAACGGGATTGGCTGGAGGTAATTTGCATTGGTGGAATATTTGCCATCCGAATGATTGCTGTTCATTACCGGCTCGCACTCCCCGGGATCGATGGAGCGAAGCGGGAAAAGAGCGGTGAAACGTAGAATTATTTTGAAGGTTGTATGAATGTTGTATGTGTTACGCCTTGTGATGATGATGAGATATGAGTGATTAGACGTGATGGGTTATTTCAATTGTTGAATCAATGTCATTTACTTAAGAGAAATCTTTGGTGACCAGCTGTGGGAATTCTATTTGCCATCGTTGCCCGCCCGGATGAACCCCGTTCGGACGCCCGCCCGGATGAACCGGTTCGGACGGGGGTATCACTCCCTTGTACCGCATCACTTTATTCTCCAATTTTTGCCACTCACCTTAAGTAAACGACATTGGATGTTAAATGTTTAATGGGTCAAGTGATGAGACGTGAAGAATTATGTTGAATACTGCATGTCAAATACGGGAAATCGACTAAGAAATTAATTGTGATGAGCTGAGCTTTATGTGTACGTTCAGACTATGTTCCTTGTGCTAGTAAAATAATTGGCAATAAAGATTAACGCCCAGGATCACCACCCTGTTCTCCTCGACGTGGATCATGTAGTTGTTATTACGCGCCAAACAAAGCTTTGCCAGGAGGACCTTTCTGGTTAGAGACTCATGCCTCCTGAAACTTCGATTCGCTGTCCATTAATCCAGCCCGCATCATCACTGCACAGGAATGCGACTACACCGCCGATATCTTCCGGTTTGCCTACCCGTCCAAGGGCCGACATTGAAGCAAGGAACTTTTTCCGCTCAGGAATATCGCGGTTACCACCGTTATTGAAATCCGTCTCGACAGGCCCCGGTGCAACAACGTTTGCTGTTATACCCCTTGCTCCAATTTCCTTTGCGAGATAACGGGTAAACGTTTCCACCGCGCTTTTCATAGAAGCATAAACCGAATAGCCAGGTACCCCCACCCGTGTGGTACCCGTGGAGATGTTTATGATCCGCCCATGATCATTGATTACCGGCAGAAGGGCTTGGGTAAGAAAATAAACGCTCTTGAAATGAATATTCAGGAATAAGTCGAAGTCGTGCGCTGTTACCTGTTCAAAGGGAATGGTTGCGCCGATCCCGGCATTATTAATTAAAAAGTCAATTCGGTTTGTTTGCCAGGTGGAGGAGAGTTCAGACTTCACTTGCTCAACAAATGTGGAGATCGACCCAAAATCAGCGGCATCAAAAGGAAGCGCTGCAGCCTTACGACCACTATCTTGAATTTGCCTTACCACTTCGTTGGCCGCTTCCTTTTTGGTTTGGTATGTAAGGATAACATCGTGCCCATGATCTGCCAATCGTAAGGCCATATCCTTGCCAAGCCCGCGACTACCACCGGTTACCAGCCCTATTTTTGTTGCTGCTGTATTTTCCATCTTTTGTTAACTAACGTACTTCGAATATTGATCATCAGCCTGCTAAAGGTTTTGCACCGCATGTCTGCCGGTTGCAAGTGCAATGGCATCTTCAACCCCTCCGCTAATACTGTCTTTCACTTTTCCTGAGCGACCGACCTGCAGCCTCAAATAGAAAAACGCGTAAGTTGAAGCGAGCGCAGCGGCCCCACCGATCAGTGCTCCATTAACAGGGTTCCTGTCATCGGCTTTAAATACAACAGCTCCGGCAAATGCACCTGAGGCCATACGAGCTAAAAGTTGTGGAACTTCAATCCTGTCGGGTGCACCCGGAACTTTGTCGCCGGCAAGCTCGGCCACACTCAACACTTTCATAACCCGGGCAGGCCATGGCGATTGGATAAACTTCAGGCGTGAACTTTTAAGACGTTCCGATTTCCTGTTGTTGAGCTGATGGCTGAGTAACGCAACTGGCATCATTGCGCGCATTCCGGCTACCATGCCGAGCTCAAGCACGCTTAAAATTGTATTCTTTTTTAACATAGTAAGAGCGTTTTGTTGATCATTCTTCCAATTGATTCTAATAATTACTATGCCAGCGGGCCACACGATCATATACACATCAGGTTTGGATTTCAGCAAAAGGCGGGTGAAGCAGTGTAAGAGTATGATGACAGGTGCCAAAGCAGAACCAGCCCGCTAACGGGTTGTTCGAAATGTGTTACCCGGCTGGGATAATGTTAGTGCCGGTTACTTGTCACTTCGGCTGCCGGGGGTTGTTGTGGTAGGAGCAAAACAGCAATGCAAAAAACAAGCAGTTGGCCTAACACCATCAGCAGCGAATTGAAGGCAGCACCGGAATAGTTCCCTACAAGCCAGAAGTAACAAATCGCCGCAATTGAACACACCGAGGCGACAACAAATATGATCCATTTCAATAATTGTAGCCGAAGATAGATGCGATGATTTGCTTTGGACGGAAGCTGAGTGTTTGGTTTAAGTTTACGCAGGAGAAAGACATTTGCCGACATATCGACCAGCAAACATAGGGGCTGAAGCAAACCGAGGAAGGTGTAAAATTGGCGCGCCGGTTCTAGCGATATCTTATCGGCTACACGCCAACATAACATAAAAACGATCGCATAAGTCAGCGGCATAAATAAGAAATCCGTAAACAGTTGTCTTCTTACCGCCTCGATTGAAATCCGCCGTTGCCTTGCATCAAGTTGAAACAATCCTGCAATCACGTTGTATAGCGATGCAGGCGTTGCTGGTAGCTTTAGTTCCATAATGCTGAACTTACGAACAACCAGTTCCTTGGTATAGAAGCGCCTGCTCTGGCCGATCATTATAAATCCCAGTACCTGGAACACTCCAAAAACAAAGTTGAAAAAGTACCAGTTATAAACAAGGTATTCCATTAGTGATCTTTCCGGTGAGATGGTGATAGTCCATTAGGTTTTCGCTGCTTCAAGTTCCTGTTTCATAACAACTCGTTCCTGCTTGTATTGCTCCCAGTCAAATGCATCAAGAAACTTTTCCGCCGCTTTTGCACCCAAAACAAACATCTCTATTTTATCCTCGTCGCTGAGGAAGAAATTGAGCCAGCCGAAGCCTTTTAACGGTATTGTTCCGATTCCTTTTTTAAAGAAAGCATTTTTGATCAGGAAGTCTTTATCGTAGTAAAACCGGATGGTATTGAACATTCTCAACAGGTATCCCCCAAGACTCCAGTTGAGTGCATTGGTACTGGTGTCGTCAACAACCATTCCCGTTTGGTTTTTTGCTTCGAGATTAGGATTGACGGGTTGATCCAACACTTTCTCCGGCGCTAACGCATCATCAAGGTCAATACCTATTGACGGCAACCTCGGTATCGTAACATTTGGGTTATAGAAGATGTTAATTGGAAAGTTGGATAAGATTCCGCCATCAACAAACCTCGCGATGCAGGGCGGCTCGGTTGTTCCAAGTGCCTGCCATGCTTTTTTAACTTGAGGCTCGTCGCAGGGAATGTTGTTGATAAAATAGGATTCAAAAAACAATGGAATTGACATAGACGCGCGTACAAATCCGGCTGGCTGCAACTGGTCGATGTGCCTGGCAAACAGGGGCCACATCTTTGGAAATTCGATTTTGTTTTGTGTTACCAATTCGGAAGCAATGAAAGTGACGTCGCCTTGTAGCCCCCTTGTTTTTTCAGGGTGATCAGCTCTTAGATACAGGTCAGGAACAGGAGTAGATGCAGCGCTAACCAGGTCGGAAACCGTGTGTACGTGATGTTCTTTCATCTGCGCCTCCACCCAATTGTAGAGGTAGTCGCCAGGATTAATTCCAAAGCCCGAGTCCTTTAGCCGTTTTAGTAGAAATCGGAAGTAAAAGATGAGTATAGTAGCGGTAACATAAGCAAAGCCGGTAAGTAGAAAAAAGAATTGCAACAGTCTTGATGCCCAGGCTAGCTGGTGATGAAGTCCAAATAAGAAGAGGTCAATTACCGGGAGAGCAATCAAGATGAAGATCCCACCGGTGATCCAGGAAGCCAGCTTTGCGGTAAAATCTTTGTGCGAAATAAATTTCCTGATCAGCCAACGTGCAACAGGGTGACCATCCACAAAATCAAAAAAATTCAGCTCGCAGATCGCTTTTAAGATCAGGTTTGATTTTGCGATCTTTTTATTGCCCTTGATGGTACGTCCAGTGAGTGAAAGCTCTTCACCCGTTGCGGGGTTTGAACCAATCACAGCCATCAGTGCAGCATTAATGGCTCCGGCACTGGTACCTGCGTGGCGGATAAACCGTATACCCATCGCTTCCAGTATATAGGTGTAACCCACCAGGGCTATCGCCAATACTCCGCCACCTTTTTGAACCAGGTCAACATATTGATGGCCATCGGTATCCAATACATCTGAAATGATCAGATTTTTTCCGCCCTGCCCAAACTTGTTTTCCAGCTTTCGGATACATTCCTGCACAGCCTGATGCTCCGTAAAACGCTCAACAGATAAACCTGTTGTCTTAGCCATAGAAATGTTGAATATTACGGAAATATACAGCAGAAAATAGTAGGGCCATCAGAAATGAAAACAGCCAAACTCCGCGAAGAATTTGGCTGAAAGCAGCAGATATTTCCGGTAGGAATTCAAGACCTCCATTGGCTGGGTTGGGAACCGGGACTCCATCATTGAGACATTCCGGTCCGCCTGTATCCTCAATCCAAGTATCAAAGTCTATTTAATCCAATCATCCGTGTTCCATTTCAAACAAGAACACTATTGCTCCGGGCGTAAACCTTTTATTCCACATCTAAATACGGCCGTTGCTTATCAATCCATAAACACTCATTCGATCCCTTCATCCGTGTTCCATTCTAAACAATAACATTCACTCCGGGCGTAAACTGTTTATTCCACATCTAAATCCAGCCGCCGCCTACCAATTCATAAACATCCAATCGATCACTTCATCCGTGTTCCACTGTAAACAATAACATTATTCATCGAAACATAAACTGTTTATCCTACATCTAAATCCAGCCCGCCCTATCCAATCCATAAACACCCATTCGATCCATTCATCCGTGTTCTGTTTTAAAAAGAACATTATTGCTCCGGGCATAAACTGTTTATTCCAAATCTAAATCCGGCCCCCGTCTATCCAATCCATAAACATCCATTCGATCCCTACATCCGTGTTCTGTTTTAAAAAGAACATCATTACTCCGGGCGTAAACTGTTTATTCCACATCTATATCTGGCCCCGGCTATTCAATCCGTCAACATCCATTGGATCCGTTCATCCGTGTTCCATTGTTTCCTGATCCATTTACTCGGTTCGTAAGCTCTTCACGGGGTTAGCAAGTGCCGCTTTGATGGCCTGGAAACTCACCGTTAGCAATGCAATCAATATTGCAACAACACCCGCACTGAGGAATATCCACCAGCTAATGTTTACCCGGTACACAAAATCCTGCAACCATTTGTTCATTGCCCACCAGGCAATCGGGGAAGCAATCACAAACGCGATGATTACCAGTTTCAGAAAGTCTTTTGACAGCAACGTACTCACCTGGCCAACTGATGCACCCAATATTTTGTGTATGCTGATTTCCTTGCGTCGCTGTTCAGCCATAAAGGCCGATAATGCAAATAATCCAAGACAGGCAATCACAATGGCCAGCAAGGCAAAACTGGTAAAGATCCGGCCCATCCGTTGTACATCAGCATACATTGCCGCAAAGCTATCGTCCAGGAATGTATAGCGGATTGGCTGACCAGGAACGAACTTTTTCCAAAGGGCAGATACGGCACTCAGCATACTGCTCATATCGCCGGTGTTGGTCTTTATGGAAACAACAGAAGAACTGCTGCCAAGCTGCATACAAAGCGCCTCGATATTGTTTCGCATGGATTGAAAATGGAAGTCTTCAACAACCCCGATTATGGTAAATACATTGCCTCCATTGGTTATTCGGTTACCAACAGGCTGTTTAAGATTGAGCTTATTTGCGAGTGTCTGGTTGATCACCACAGCTTGCGAGTCGGATGCAATCTGCGGCGAGAAATTTTTACCTGCCGCCAGGTTAATACCCAGTGTTTTAAAATAGTCTTCATCAACAATCCAAAATTGTCCGTTCACCGCGCTTTCCGTTGTGACCTTTCCGTCGTTCCAGAAACCATTTCCGTTTCGCTTAGAACCTTCTACCGGCAGGTAATCGCTTATGCTTACACTTTTCACCTGTGTGAGCTTTTGCAGTTCCGATTTAAACTGTTGTACATTTTTACCAAGTGAATTTGCACCTTCCACGATCAAAACCTGCTCCTTGTCGAAACCAAGTTTTTTGTTTAGTATGTATTGCATTTGGTTGTATATCACAAACGTGCCGATAATCAGGATAATCGATGTGGTAAACTGGAAAACAACCAGGCCGTTTCTTAGGCCCGAACTTTTGCTGCCGCGACTCAACTGCCCTTTAAGTACGTTAATGGGCTTGAAACCTGAAAGGTAAAACGACGGGTAAAGTCCTGCAATAAACCCGATGGCAATTGCAGCTGCAACCATGCCGGGGAAAAACCACCATTCATCCCATGGTATCGTTAATGATTTTGCAGCAAGCTCATTGAAATACGGCAATAGTAGCCAGGCTAGCACAATACCCGAAGCAAGGGATAGCAAACTAAACACGAAAGACTCCGTTAGAAACTGGTGTATAAGGCTGCTTCGGACTGAACCGACGACTTTTCGAAGACCAACTTCTTTTGCGCGATTGGCTGATTTTGCCGTGGAGAGATTTACGAAATTGATGCATGCGATTACGAGGATAAAACACGCAATGGAACCAAACAACCATACAAAACGCATGTCGCCATGCTTGGTAAAACTTTCCCGGATGTCGAATGATTGCAGGTGTATAGCTGTGACCGGTTGCAGTAATAAACGCGCAGATGTTAGTACGGTTTGAATGTCCGTACTACCCGCCTGCTTCATGCTCGGCACAATATAATTCTGGAGCACTGTTGCGGTTAGCTTTCGCTCAAATTGTTCCACGTTAACACCCGGCCTTAATTTTACATAAACGCCATAGTTGCTGGCCTGCCAGGTATCTTGCTCACCTTCCCAAAACGACACTCCGGCAAGAGAAAGAAAAAACCGGTATTGCAGGTGCGATGCCTCAGGAAAGTCTCCCATTACTGCACTAATCTTTATGGGGGTATTCATGTTATTATCGAGGTAAACAACTTTGCCCACAGGCTCCTCATTTGGATAGTACTTATCAGCAACGCTTTTTGAAACGACCATGCTGTTGGGTTCTGTAAGTGCATGACTTTTATCGCCACGTACAATCGGAATCTCCAGTATGTCAATGATTGATTGATCGGCGAAGCAAAAGCCATCCTCAAACGTGTTCTCGTTATATCCTTCCTTTTTTAACTGGTTGCTTCCGGCACCGGCAAATAAGGTATTCGGCATAATCCGACCAGCTTCTTCAACCTCCGAAAAATCGTTTAACAACACTTTTGACATCGGTGCCTGGAAGCTTACACCTTTGTTTGCGACCCCCTGCCGTTTAATTTCACCCACCAGCCTGAACACCCGATCACCGTGTTCGATATGACGATCGTAGCTCAATTCATTTTTTATGTATAAAGTAATGAGCAAACAGGCAGCAATACTTAAGGCAAGTCCGCCGATCTTAATTGCGGAATACATTTTTTGCTTTATCAGCAGTCGTGTTGCAATAAGCAAATAGTTACGAAACATGTGATTATATTTTAGTAGCCAGCAGGCGTCTTATTGTCTCCGGTTGAACGCACGAATGAACCGGTTTAAACAAGATCACTCACTTTAGCAATAGCAATTACAGGAGGTTATATTATTTCAGACCCTGAAAAATATTGCAGGCTTATGAGTCAATATTTAGATAATAGAATAGCCTTAATGTTTTTATTCCCTTGATGGTTTCCAAACACTACTTATCATCAGGAACATCAAGAATTATAATTCAATGTCGTTTACTTAAGCTTGTTGCCGGAAGTCCGGTGAATGAAGTTATTCGGTACAAGGGAGTGACACCGGTCCGAACGGAGTTCATCCGGGCGGGCAACGATGTCGAATGAAGATCTTCCGTTCGCTACCAAAAAGCTCCAAACCGAACGACAGTAATTCTGCATTCATCATTTTGCATTCATAACTCTGCATTCAATGCCGTTTACTTAAGCAAATTTTTATGGACCCGGCCACAGGAATTCTATAGGACATCGTTGCGTCGCACTCTTGTACGATTGAAAGTAGCTGGGCAAACTAATTACATAATCGGCTTAACTAAACGACATTGACTCTGTATTTATCATTCAAACTTCCGCATTCATCATTCATACTTCATCATTCATAACTCTGCATTCAATGTCGTTTAGTTAAGAACCTTTTTTTTGCCAAACTGCAGTGTTCCTATTAAGCATCGTCCAGCCCGGATGAACCGGGGTCGGGCGGTCGCACTCTTGTACTATGGTTACAATACGCAACTTTAGTGCACTGCAAAAGCTTGACGAAACGACATTGCTTCATAAAAACTTATTCCGATCTAAGGCTTTGCGCCGGGTTAACCAGTGCGGCGCTCACGGCTTTAAGGCTAACCGTAAGCAACGCAATGAAAAAGGTTACAAGTGCCGCTACCAGGAAGACCCAAAAATCGAGACTTGTTCGATAGGCAAAATTTTGCAACCAATTGAACATGGCATAATAGGCCAATGGTATCGCGATTACGGTTGCAATCAATACTGGTTTTAGTAACTCTTTCGACAGCAGCAACACGATATTGTTAGCGCTTGATCCGAGAACTTTACGCACCCCAATTTCTTTTGTCCGTTTATTGGCAATAAACGACGCAAGTCCAAATAAGCCCAGGCAGGCAATAAATATTGCGAGGCCCGAAAATATGGTTAGTATATTTTGTTGCCGGATATCTGTTCTATAAGTTGTCTCAAATTTTTGATCGAGAAACGTATATTCCAGCGGGTATACAGGCGCTACCTTGCTGTAGGCACTTTGCACAGCTTTTACACCATCTTCAATCCTACCAGGTTTAAGTTTAATTACGGCCACCCGCCTGTCTTGTAAGGGCGAGATCACAAGCGCATCCATATTTTCTTTTAGCGACAGGAAGTTGAAGTCCTCTACTACACCAACAATTTTTCGCGGTAAGCTGTCGCGTATGGCATTACGGAGCGGGGTGCCAAGGGCCTGTTGCGGGCTCAACCCCAGTTTATTTACCGCAGTTCTGTTTACCAATACTGCTTCTGTACTGTCGGTTCCAAACTGCTGCGAAAAGTCGCGGCCGGCAGTGAGCTTTAATCCCAGTGTTTTTACAAAATCGAAATCAGCAAATTCGGTTCGAAACCGCATAACTTCACTTTTTCCCTGTGCTTCAAAATTTTGAACGTCGAAAAAGCCACCTGGCTCGCCCGACATCAACGATACCGCAGCGATGTTGCTGTTGTTAAGCAGGTTGTTTTTGAATGCATTTCGGTTTGAGAAAATGTCTTCGTTATTAAGCTTGATGATCAGGGTTTGCTCATCGTCGTAACCCAACGCTTTCGACTTTACATAGTGCATCTGGTTCATGATAACGATGGTTCCAATAATAAGAAAAACCGTAATGCTGAACTGAACCACCACGAGTGCCTGCCTGAATAATGAACCGCCTTTACCCAGCCGAAGCTTGCCTTTGAGGGCTTCAATGGGTGAAAATGCAGACAAGAAAAATGCAGGATAACTTCCGGCCAAAAAGCCGACAATGATAATAATTGCTAGGAGAAATAAGTATAACGGCCAGGTTGTCCACGAGACCAGTAAACTATAGCCCAACAATTCATTGTAGACCGGCAACAACATCAGCATTAAAGCAACTGAAAGAGCACAGCTGATCAGCGTGATTAAGATAGACTCCCCGATAAATTGCCAGACCAGGAACTTGCGAAGGGCGCCAAGAACCTTTCTCAAGCCAACCTCTTTTGAACGTTCCACTGCCCTGATGGTGGAAAGGTTCATAAAGTTGATACAGCCGATCAATAAGATAAGCACAGCAATCGAAAGAAAAATATACACCACGTTTTTATTGCCATGTTTTACGTTGTCGAAAGCCGACGCCGGCTCGAAGTAAATATCTGTGAGCGGGGTGAGTGCAAGGTCAAAACGGGTTCCTACCTGCGCCATAACGCTGCCCAGGTATTTATCCATAAACTGTGGAAACCGCTTTTCCAACCCTGCTTTGGAAGTGCCTTGATTAAGCAGTACATAGGTGAATAGGTTATTATTCATCCATCCAGAAAAAAATGGGAATTGCGCATAGTTGGATAGTGGAACGACCGCGTCGAAATCGAGGTGGCTATTTGGCGGAACATTTTGTGCAATGCCGGTTACCGTTAGCCGGAGACTCTTGTCAAGCGTAAGGAACTTACCAATGGCATTTTCAGCATTGCCAAAGTATTTCGTTGCCGTGGCTTCGCTTAGAACGATACTTAAAGGGTCCTTCAATACCGTTGCCGGGTTGCCTTTGATCAGCGGAAAGGAAAACAAGCTGAAGAACTCCGCATCGGCGAGGTAGAGTTTGTTTTCGTTGAAGGCTTCGTTGCCAAAGGAAATCAGTCCGTTTGATGGCATCACCCTTACAGCAGACTTTATTTCTGATGGGTAATCGTTTAAAAGCGCCGTGGCATAGGGCGGCGAAAGGTAGGGCACGCGTTCATTTTTGCCTTTTGAGTCGAAGCCTCGCATAACCCGGTAAATGTTATCCCGGCGGGTATGAAACTTGTCGAAGCTGAATTCATTAAGAATAAACAGGAATATCATCAGGCATACCGTGATGCCAAGTGTGAGTCCGAGAATATTGATCAGCGAAAAAACTTTATTCTTTGTAAGGTTTCGCCAGGCGACCTTCACATAATTCTTAAACATCTTACAAGTGTTTTAGTCCCGGCAGGTTGGAACGGCTCATGTTCGACGACTTGCCCGCAATAGCAATCAGCTATCTGCAACTATGCCGGTGAGTATCGGACATCACGGAGTGAAATTTATGCCATGCGCATAACGGCTTGACTTTCAACCGGCAGTGTTCAAGAATGTGGGAGTGAATGTACGTTTTTGATACACCGGCTGCGTGTTTTAGATACATGGCACCACTGCATCGGGAGCTTCATGAGTTGACCAAAGATCGGCGGGGGATTGCCGGAAGAGTAAGGCATGGCAACCGGGGTTAATAACCAGGTCACATCAAATAGCCTCGTACGGAGTGGTAACCCGTGTTACGTTCATCAAGGTAGTTGGACGAACCATTATGGTTTTATTGGATGATTGTCGGCGGTTGCTTTTTTATGTCGCTCCATCGTATCCATAACCTTTTCGGGTCGAACGTCGTGTGCCAATTCATCAATCTCAGGATGATAGGCTTCACTGATATCCATCTTTTTCGCAATTTCCCTGACCATAGTGATTAGTCTTGTTACCTCGTGTTCGGTTAGTAAACTCACCTGTAGGTCGAGTTCTGCCCTTTTATCTGCTTGTGCATTCATCCGGTTCTGGCTGATGAGCACAAAGGTCGAAAGAAAGATCGCTTCAACGGATGCAAACATGGCAAGTACCACAAACGACGGATCGAAGGGCTTTAAACCGATTACACCCACGTTCCAAATGATCCAAACACCAAAAAGCACCAGGTGGATGTAAACAAACAACATGCTTCCCGTAAATCGGGTGACCTTGTCGGCCAATTTTTCTTCAAGCTTTTTGTTTTTCTCTGCAACAGTTTGTCGCTCTAACAGGGCAGCAATGTTTCTTTCCACAATTTTCGCCATTCCCTTCATTTCACCATGTGCACCCTCGTTGTTCATGCCCGTATTGCTTTCCTGAAACTATAAGAGAACCATGCCACCCTTGTGTCTGTTCATATAAGAATAAAAAAGGAAGTTCAAGCGTAGCACCCCGGGGCAACATTTTTGCAAACAGGATTAGGCTGTTTTAATTAAGTTAGCGTTTTATCAGGAATGGATATGTTTGAAACATTGAGTCAACCAGGCGGGATACAGATCAACATGAACTTCGAAAGAGAAGAACCTGGTACCGTTCGAAAACCTGCCGGGGGAATGCCGTGGGTGAGCGTAGCCGCAAACGCTCCTTACTTCATCACAGAAGATGGTGCAAACTGGACCCCCATTGGTCAGAATGATGCAATTACATGGCCCGACCTGGAAGGTATATTCCGGAATAAAGACATGGCTACGGTTGAAAGTTATTTGAAACTTCTGGTAGACCATGGCGTAACCTGCCTGAGGCTAATGCTTGAGTACTGCCATGGCGAAAGCCGTTATTTCGAAAAACCTGTGGGCCGGTTTCAGCCCAATATGATCCGGCTCTGGGACGACATGTTTGCCCTATGCGAAAAATACGGTTTAAGAATTTTACTCACGCCTTACGATACTTTCTGGATGTGGCTGCGTTGGTCAAAGCATCCATACAAAAAGGTCAACGGTGGCCCTTGCGGCAAACGTTCGCAATGGTTGTTGTGTGCCGAAACGCGAAAGGTGATCAAACAGCGTCTCGCATTTGCAACGGAAAGGTGGGGCTCTAGTGGTGCCCTTTTCGCCTGGGATCTCTGGAATGAAATACATCCGGCACATGCAGGCGACAGTATCGATACGTTCTCCGAATTTATTGATGACATCGGTTCGTTTCTCAGGGAAGAAGAGGTCCGTTTGCATGGTAGGGCCCATCCGCAAACAGTGTCACTATTTGGACCGGTGTTGCGCACCCATCCAGGTGTTGCAGACTCAGTTTTCCGGCACCCTGCCCTTGACTTTGCCTCTATCCATTTCTACGAAAGCGGAACCATTGATCATCCCCGAAATACGGTAGATGCTGCCATTAGTACGGGCAGACTTACCCGGGAAGCCATTTTGCATACCACTGCAGGCCGACCTTTTTTCGACAGCGAACATGGACCAATCCACACCTACAAGGATCACCATAAAACGCTGCCGCAACCTTTTGATGATGAATATTTCCGGCACATGCAGTGGGCACATTTCGCATCCGGAGGAGCTGGCGGGGGGATGCGTTGGCCAAACCGAAAACCGCATTCGCTTACTTTGGGCATGCGAAAGGCGCAATTGGCATTGAACAGATTTCTTCCACTTATTAACTGGAAACAGTTTGAACGAAGAAACCTGAACGAGGAAATTAAAGTCTCTATACAAGGATTAGCTGCTTTCGGCTGTGCCGACGATCAGCAGGCGATTTTATGGCTTCTGCGCACCGATAACCTTGACAAAAACGGGATGCTCCGGCACGATGTTGAGCCTGTTCAGGGTTGTGTGCACATTCCCGGCTTAAGCTATGGCCACTACCAGGTCACCGCCTGGGACACTGCCGGGGGCCACGTGATCAGAACCTTCGAGGTGCAACACGAAACAGGAGAGCACCTGTGTATTGCTATTCCGCCGTTGGTTACCGACATAGCGTTTGCCATAAGTGCAAATGCAGGCAAAATATAAAGAGCGCAAACAACAGGATATGATTTTCTAGCGGATCGCCGGTAAGCATGGCTTACAATTGCGCGGTGTTACGCAGTAGACCCGCTAACCCCAACTTATCCACACCCATTACAGCTCACCCCAAAAGCGAAGCGCTGCATGCTCAAGTATAGTATTTTTACGATATAGGTTGTTCCTGGCATTTTGGCGCTTACTATACTGAAGCGGGTGTTAGTTGTTTCCTGGCTTACCATAGTGTATCATCAATTACGGGTTCGGCTTAAGGTTTTGCAGGTTGGAGTTGACATCTATGTGAGGGTAAACGCGCTTTCCATCCTGGAAGACAGGTATTGTAAATTCATTCGGTGTACCATTGGCAAAATCCTGTTAGGAAGAGTACAGGTAAAGAACGGAAAAACAGTATAACGGAGGCTTTGGCGTGAGTTTTCTTACATAATGACAAGTAATTTGATAATAAATGCCTTGTCGACGAGGTTTGTAGCTGCTCATATGCTTTTTTTTGCAGGTTTGTTGTAGCTTGTCGCTTTGCCCGGAGTGCGAACCAACGTTCCGGGCACTTTTCGAGGTATTTGGGAGTTGCCGGAGGCTTTTTAATCGAGGGAAAGCCGCAAATGGGCTGCAGGTTTGTAGCTGCCCGATTGCGGGTCCAGGTTGGAGAATTGTGGTTGTTTTACCAGCAACTGCGCTTAAAAAACGCAGTGCAAGGGTCAACCAAAGGGATTTGATTGTTTGTTGCAACGGTGTGTTTTATATGATATTTCGTACCCGGTGGAACAATTTTTTTGTAAAAGTTATTTCATTATTAAACACTTGCATTGATGAAGAAAAAAGTTTTGATCACCGGCGGTGCCGGGTTTATTGGATCGCATTTGGCAGATGAACTTTTAGAAAATGGTTACGAAGTACGGGTGCTCGACAATCTTAGTGAACAGGTTCATGGCAAAAACGTAACCAGGCCAGATTATCTGAATGACGATGTTGAACTGGTGATTGGCGATGTAAGAGACCCTAAAAAGGTGAAAGAAGCTTTGAAAGGTATCGATGCTGTTTATCACTATGCTGCTATGGTAGGCGTTGGCCAGAGCATGTATGAAATAAAGGAATATACCGACGTAAACAATATGGGAACAGCTGTTCTCCTCGAAGCACTCAGCAAAAATCCGGTTGAAAAATTGGTTGTTGCTTCAAGTATGAGTATTTACGGTGAAGGCTTATACAAAGATTCCAATGGTGTTATTAAAGCCGGAGTAGAACGTACGCTGGAGCAATTGAAAACCGGCGACTGGGAAATGTATGATGCAAACGGCAACGTACTAACCCCTTATCCCACGCCTGAAACAAAAACACCCTCTCTCTCTTCCATATATGCCCTTTCGAAATACGACCAGGAACGCATGAGCCTTATGATTGGCAAAGCTTACGGGATACCGACTGTAGCCCTGCGCTTTTTTAATGTTTATGGTACCCGGCAGTCGTTATCTAATCCATATACCGGGGTATTAGCTATTTTCGCCTCCCGCTTACTAAATAATAACCCGGTTCTAATTTTCGAAGACGGAAATCAAAAGCGCGATTTCGTTAGCGTATTGGATATTGCCCGGGCTTCAAGGCTGGCACTGGAGACTCCTGAAGCGGCTTATGATGTGTTCAATATAGGAAGCGGCAATGCTTACACGATCAATGAAATAGCAGGAAAGATGGCAGAAATTCTTGGAAAAGAAGACATTCTCCCAGATATCTGTGGCAAGTACCGGGTAGGTGATATCAGGCATTGCTCATCCGACATATCAAAGGCAAAGCAGATCCTGGGCTATGAACCGAGAGTTACATTAGAGCAGGGATTGATTGAACTTGCAGAGTGGCTCGAAGGGCAAACTGCAGAAGATAAGGTCAGCGAGATGCGAAATGAATTGGCGGTAAGAGGACTTACAGTTTAAGAAACGAAATCGAATAAATACAATGGTGGCAAATCAATCCTTTAATGACCGTAAAATGGAGGACAAAAAAGAGCTAGTTGGTTTAGTGCAGTGGTTCCAGGTGGGCGAATACGAGGCGGTAGAAAAAGCAATCAGCGATTTTAAAAGATTAGGGTTAACAGCAATACGAACCAATTTTTCATGGGCCGACTGGCGTTCGGAAGGGGGGAAAACCTGGTATGACTGGTTGTTCCCAACATTAGCAAAAGACTTTCAGATATTACCTTGCCTGTTTTATACTACGCCTTTTACCGGAACCAAACCTAACATCCCTGCCGAGCCACAGACGCCAAAAGACTATGCTGAATTTATCGATTCGATGCTGGAAAAATATGGTGATCATTTTGAATACTTAGAACTATGGTACGGTCAAAACAAAAAAGGTCCTCATAATTATACTGCCGATGAAAAGTTCAATGCCTTTTGCGAGATAGCTGGAAATGCGGCGGCACGGATCAGGAATAATGGAAAAAAGACTGTTCTGGGTGGGATTTGTGCAGAAAACTTTGGTTGGCTTCCGGGCTTATTTAGTAAGAAGCTCATGCAGTATATCGATGTTTTGGGATTCCAGTTTCTTGCAGACGACCTGGAAAACCGGGGCGAAAACATCAACACCGTAGTTAGCCGGCTTCGCGAGATGCTGGAACTTTACAATTCACCTGCGCAAATATGGATTACTGAGGCGGGCTGCTCAACCTGGCAGAAGACAGGTTCAGTTCAGGTCCGCGAATTTATTGCAGCACTGCATGCACCATGCGACAGGTTATACTGGTACGCGCTAAACGACGTTTCGCCCGCGCTGTTTGGGGGTGACGTATCAAAGAGTGAATATTATTTTGGCATGAAGGACAGCAGCGGATCTCCGAAACTGCTATATACATTATTGGCTTCAAAAGGGCTTGATTTGATAGATGAATATGGATGGATAACGGAAGACGTCATCGGCCGATCCTCACGTAATAACAACGATCAATACACATTAATAACCGGCGGCTCTGGCTTTGTTGGGGTTAACCTTGCAGATCGTTTGCTTAGTGAGGGAAAAAAGGTGATGGTTTTCGATAACCTGTCCCGTTCAGGAGTTGAGAACAACCTGTTTTGGCTTAAAGACAAGTATAAGCAGAACCTGCAAATCATGATTGCAGACATCCGGGATAAGGCAGCCGTAAATGCAGCAGTAGCTAATGCCGACCAGGTGTTCCATTTTGCTGCACAGGTCGCAGTTACTTCCAGCCTCGAAAATCCCTTTTACGATTTTGAAGTGAACGCCCAGGGCACCCTCAACCTACTTGAAGCGATACGCAACACAACCCATCAACCTCCTGTTGTTTTTACCTCAACCAATAAAGTTTATGGTGGGCTGGATGATCTTGGTATCGTAATGAACGGCACCCGTTATTACCCGGAGAATACCTTATACCGTCAGAACGGAATTAGCGAAAACAGGAACCTTGAATTTCACAGTCCTTATGGCTGTACAAAGGGTGTTGCTGACCAATATATGTTAGACTATGCCCGGACCTTTGGTTTAAAAACGGTGGTGTTCCGGATGAGTTGTATCTACGGTCCTCACCAGTTTGGAACGGAGGACCAGGGTTGGGTTGCCCATTTCCTGATTCAGGCTATGAAGAACAAGCCTATAACCTTGTATGGAGACGGAAAGCAGGTTCGCGACGTTCTATTTGTTGAAGACCTGGTAAATGCCTTCATCCTTGCTATGGATAACATTGACGTTGTTTCAGGCCAGGCGTTCAACATGGGTGGTGGTGTAAACAATACCGTTAGTCTGCTCGAGTTGTGTGACCTGATTGGAGACATCGCCGGTAAAAAGCCCGAAGTCAGGTTCGACGACTGGCGCCCGAGCGATCAAAAATATTATGTTTCTGATTTTACCAAGTTCAACGGCGTAACCGGTTGGGCACCAAACATCGACAGCAATGAAGGTGTTCAGCGCCTATACCACTGGCTGATAGAAAATGCGGGTATTCCGGTAGTGAATAAAACCAGGAAACAAAAAATCATAACCCCGGCTTAGGTTCTTAATTCCGAACGCTAGTTAATGCCAGGCTGTTGAATATAACATTCAGTCCTGGCCGCTATTTCACGGCAGCAATCCAGTGACGGCGTTCTTTTATCCTGTTAGCAACCCTAAGTAGCTGCTACTTTCCATTTTAAATCAATGATCGCTAAAAATTGAAGAAGCAACAGTCATGTTAGCCTATCCAAGACCAACGATAAAATAAGTGTAACCTCAATGATCGCAGCTGTACTGGAAAAACCAAAAACATTTATCATAAAAGAAACGGCCATTCCCAACATCAGTAATGATGAAATAAAGATACGTGTTGAGGGATGTGGGATTTGTGCTTCCAGCATACCTGTTTGGGAAGGCAGAGAATGGTTTAACTATCCAATGGAAGGAGGCTCCCCCGGACATGAAGGATGGGGTATTGTTGAAGAAGCGGGTACCGAAATTACAAAGGTGAAAAAAGGCGATCGCGTAGCGTTTTTGTCCTTTCATGCATACGCAGAATACGATGTTGCAAAAGAGTCTTCATTTGTCAAACTCCCGCCACAATTAGCCAACCAGCCCTTTCCCGGCGAACCCCTTGGTTGTGCCTTAAACATTTTCAACCGAAGCGATATATCAAAAGACGATGTAGTTGCAATCATTGGGATAGGCTTCCTGGGAGCACTTCTTTGCCAGTTGGCAAAAGAACGTGGTGCGAAAGTCATTGCCATTTCCCGAAGGAGTTATTCCCTTGGTTTTGCTGAAAAGTATGGTGCAGATGAGGTAATCCCGCTAACCAGCACCTGGGAGGTTGCAAACAAAGTAGCAGAACTGACCGGCAACGCTTTTTGCTCCAGGGTTATCGAAGCTACGGGCAAACAGGAGGCTATAGATATCGCTACCGAAATTGTTGCTGAAGGTGGTAAAATGATAATCGCTGGTTACCACCAGGACGGACTCAGGCAGGTGAACCTTCAAAAATGGAACTGGAAAGGCATTGACGTAATTAACGCACATGAACGCGACCCCAGAAAATACCTTTCAGGAATGCAGGACGCTGTAGAAGCTGTTGTAAACGGTCAGATGGATCCTGAACTTTTGTACACCGATATTCTTTCGATTGATGAACTGAACAAAGGATTTGAAATGACGCGTAGCCGGCCCGATGGTTTCATGAAGGCATTAATCAAATTTTAAAATTGTAGTATTGGAAACAGTGGTAACAAAACCAAAACTGGGATTTGCCGGTGTAGGTTGGATCGGAAGAAGCAGGTTGAAAGCTGTTGTAGAAAGTGATCTTGCAAGCATAAGCCGCTTAAACGATCCTTCGGAAACCTGTTTAGACGAAGCCCTCAAAATCGCTCCCGGGAGTGTTACCGGATCCGAGTTCGAAGAGCTTGTGTCCGACGCAAACCTTGATGCAGTTGTAATTGCTACTCCAAGTGCCCTTCATATGCAACAAGCCGTAGCGGCTTTCGAAAGTGGCAAAGCCGTATTTTGTCAAAAGCCACTCGGGCGGAACCTGGAAGAAGTAAAGGCGGTTGTTGATGCAGCAAGAAAAAGCAACCGGTTATTGGGTGCCGACTTTTCTTACCGGTATACTACTGCTTTTCAAAAGATCCATACGGTTATTAAGTCTGGTGAGCTGGGTAAAATATTTGCTGTCGACTTAAAATTTCATAATGCTTATGGGCCCGACAAGCCATGGTTCTACGACCTTTCACTTTCGGGTGGCGGTTGTGTTCTCGATCTTGGTATTCACCTGATTGATCTAATGCTTTTTGCCCTTGACTTCCCGGAAGTAAAAACGGTTTCGCGCAGCCTGCTGGCAAAAGGGGTTTCCGTTAAAGGCAGAAACGAGGTTGAAGATTATGCAAACGTTTTCATGGAGTTGGACAACGACGCAACAGCACAACTTGCCTGCTCCTGGAACTTGTCGGCAGGCTGTGAAGCGGTTATAGAAGCTTCTTTTTTTGGAACAAACGGTGGTGTTTCCATCAAAAATGTATCCGGTTCTTTTTACGATTTTGAAGCAAGCCGTTACTACGGCACTAACACTGAAGTGCTTGCAGGACCCCCTGACGACTGGGGTGGAAGAGCATTGGTTGACTTCATCCAACGGCTATCGCGCACCAACGAATACAACAGGGAAGCCGACGAATACCTAAAATCGGCAGCCGTTCTCGACAAAATTTATGGCCGGATCAGTTGATCATAAACCATTGCGTATACTGATGACTGCCGATACTGTTGGTGGCGTGTGGACCTATGCAATTCAGTTATGCTCATCACTAAGCGATTCCAATGTGCACTTTCATCTGGTCACCACCGGAGCTCCCATGCAGGCTTCCCAAAAACTGGAAGCGGAGAGCCTGGCAAATGTTACTGTTTACGACGCTGGCTTTCAACTTGAGTGGATGGAGGAACCTTGGGAGAGCATTGCAGAAGGTGGTAAGTGGTTGTTGCAATTGGAGAAGGATTTGCAACCTGACCTCATTCATTTGAACTGTTATGCTTATGGTGCGCTTGCATGGCAGGCGCCGGTAATTGTGGTAGCGCATTCGGATGTCTACTCATGGTGGCATTCGGTAAATAATAGCGCCCCGCCCGCATCATGGGATAAATATTATCAAAATGTAAGGTCAGGTCTCATGGGTGCAAACTACCTGGTTGCTCCGTCGGCAACCATGATGAAGTATATCCGCGAGTTATACGGTATCAATAAGCCCGGTCAGGTAGTTTACAACGGAACAAGCGCAGAAAGCTTTTTTCCGGATGCCGATAAAGAGCGTCATATTTTTAGCATGGGGCGGTTATGGGACCAGGCAAAAAATATACAGTTGTTGGTAGCTGCTGCACCAGCGATTGATTACCCCATAAAGCTGGCCGGAGATGCAAGTTTCGCCGGCAACCATGGTGCAAGTTCGGGCACAAACATTACCTACATGGGCCGGTTGTCATCAGCGGTAATTGCAAAACAACTTATAGCGGCTGCGGTGTATGTACTGCCAGCTAAATACGAACCCTTTGGCTTATCCATACTTGAAGCAGCCTTAAGTGGTTGTGCGTTGATATTAGGTGACATCAGTTCGCTAAGAGAAATCTGGAACGACTCGGCATTCTTCGTTGATACAAGCGATGCGGGCGGTCTTGCCGACACAGTGAATTATCTTATGGTGGATGAAGCCGTTCGTATCGAGTATGTCCAGCGCTCCAGGCGCCAGGCAAAACAGTATACCGCATCGGTTATGGGTGGCAAGTATTTCAACCTATATCAACAATTGGTAAGTAGGCCAGCTGCGGCAATGGCTTACTAAGTTTCAAATGGAACGATATTCTTTATTGGACATAAGTGCACCATTGAGCCGAGTTTATACAAGCTATGGCTTTTAGGTAAGGAAGTTTTGGTGGCGAGCTGAGGAATAAAATTGAACATCGTCACTCCCTTGTACGGTAATAATGCTATTCGGCAAGTATCAGTAACAATTATACATTAAGGTTAATAACAGATGGCTAAAGTCGCTTTGCACTAACTTACCAGGAAACTCATTATCACAATTAAGAACAAGAATTAACTATTTAGCTGATGGATTGCAGCCATCAATCACAAACCTGGGAACTAACTAATGAACATCGTACTTTTTTATCATTCACTGCTGTCCGACTGGAACCATGGCAATGCGCATTTTCTTCGTGGAATTGCCACAGAATTAATTTCAAGAGGAAACCAGGTTACCATATACGAACCAAAAGGTGGCTGGAGTTTAGCTAATCTCATTAAAGAAAAAGGTGAGCAAGCGATTGAAGAATTTTACCAATACTACCCACTCCTAAAATCGGTACAATATCATCCTGACCTAAACCTTGATACTGCTTTAGCCGATGCCGACTTGGTAATCGTACACGAATGGAGCGAACACGACTTGGTGAAAAAGATTGGCGAAAAACGAAAATCACTTCCGTTTAAACTACTCTTTCACGATACCCATCACCGGGCTGCTACAGAAATCGACAGTATGAAAGCTTATGACCTTTCAGCTTACGATGGGGTATTAGCCTATGGCCAGGTAATCAGTGATATCTATCTGAGGGAAAACTGGACAAAAAGAGCCTGGACCTGGCATGAGGCTGCTGATACAAGAATATTCAAGCCAATGCCCGCGAATGGTTATGAAGGCGACCTTGTTTGGATAGGCAATTGGGGAGATGAGGAACGAACAAAAGAACTTTTTGAGTTCCTGATTGAGCCCGTAAAAGAGCTAAAATTAAAGGCCACCATATACGGGGTTCGTTATCCGGAACATGCCTTGAAAGCTTTAGAAGAGGCAGGTATCACTTATGGGGGATGGTTACCCAATTACAAGGCTCCGGAAGTTTTTGCGCGCTATCGCTTTACCGCACACGTACCTCGCGGACCATACGTGCGATCGCTGCCAGGCATCCCAACCATCCGGCCGTTTGAAGCCCTTGCTTGTGGGATCCCATTGCTCTCTTCGCCCTGGAACGACTCGGAAAATCTTTTCACACCCGGTAAAGACTTTGTGTTTGCCCGGAATAAAGAAAAAATGAAAACCCTGATGCAAAGGGTGCTAGAGGATGAAGGCTTTGTAAGCCAGCTCAAGCAAAATGGTCTCACAAGCATTCAGCAAAGGCATACCTGTTCGCACCGGGTAGATGAACTCTATAAGATCTGCGGCGAGCTTGGTGTAAACAACTTAACTCAACAAAACATTGCTTAATATGAAGTTTGCTTTTTTTGGCTCCAGCCTGGTTTCAGCTTACTGGAACGGCGCGGCTACGTACTATCGTGGTATCATCCGGGCCATGCAGGAAAGGGGTCATGAGATTACCTTTTATGAACCTGATGCATACGACCGGCAGAAGAACCGCGATATGGACGATCCAGAATGGGCCAGGATCAAAGTGTATGCAGCTACAGAGGCCGAGATGTATAAAGCCCTGGAAGATGCCAGGCATGCAGACGTAATTATAAAAACAAGTGGAGTAGGCGTTTTTGATGAGTTGCTGGAAAAGGAAGTGCTGAAGTTTAAGCTGCAGAACAAGTATGTGATTTTTTGGGATGTTGATGCACCGGCAACCCTCGACCGGGTAAATGACGCATCGGGTGACTACTTTCAAGAGCTGATTCCACAATATGACCTGATCCTTACTTATGGAGGGGGCGACCCTGTTGTTAACGCCTACCGAAAACTCGGTGCAAAAAACTGCTTCCCGATTTACAATGCACTTGATCCTTCAACACATCACCCCGTTGTTCGCGAAGAACGATTTGATGCTGACCTTGCCTTTTTAGGTAACCGCCTGCCCGACCGTGAAAAACGGGTTGAAGACTTCTTTCTTACACCTGCTGCGCAAATGCCTGAATGCCGTTTTATTTTAGGCGGCAATGGTTGGCACGATAAGCCAATGTCGGCAAACATCAACTATATCGGCCACGTATTTACAAGGGATCACAACGCGTTGAACTGCTCGCCTAAAGCAGTGCTAAACATTAGCCGCGACAGCATGGCGAAATATGGGTTTTCGCCCGCAACCCGGGTATTTGAAGCCGCCGGTGCCGGCGCCTGCATTATCACCGATTATTGGATCGGTATAGAAACGTTTTTCGAACCCGGTAAAGAGATCCTGGTTGCACGCAGCGGGGACGAAGTAAAAGAAATACTCGCCGGTCTTTCAAAGGAACAGGCAGAAGCTATCGGGCAGGCCGCACTAAAGAAAGTCTTGGCTGAACATACGTATACCCATCGTGCAGCAGAACTGGACCGCATATTAAGAAACCAATTTGTGTTAGCAACAGCCGTGGTATGAGTCAATCGAACCTGAACATTGTTATTCTTGGTTTGTCTGTTACCTCATCATGGGGCAATGGGCATGCAACTACCTTTCGTGGTCTCATTCGCGAACTTGATAAAAACGGCCACCGGGTCACTTTTCTTGAGCGCGATGTACCCTGGTATGCGTCTAACCGCGACATGCCAAATCCTCCTTTCTGTACAACGATCCTCTACAGCAACATCGAAGAGCTTAGTAACAAATATGGGTCACTGGTCGCCGGTGCTGACCTCGTGATTGTTGGTTCGTATGTACCCGAAGGTGTCCAGGTTGGCGAATTTGTAACCTCAACAGCGCAGGGTATCACTGCCTTTTACGATATCGACACCCCCGTCACCCTCGCAAAAATTGAAAGGGGCGACTTCGAATACCTTCACCCCGATTTGATCGCTAAATACAACCTATACCTCTCCTTTACCGGCGGCCCAACTCTGAAACGGATCGAACAACATTATGGTTCTCCCGCTGCGCGACCGTTTTATTGCTCTTTTGACCCGGAGCTTTATTTCGCTGAGCCGCAACAACTGAATTGCGATCTGGGCTACCTGGGAACGTATAGTGATGATCGCCAGCCTCCGTTACAAAAGCTCATGTTGGATGCAGCCAAACTTTTGCCCCAACAACGCTTTGTGGTTGCGGGACCGCAATATCCTAATGATATCTTGTGGGGAGCAAACGTAAATCGTATAGAACACCTGCCGCCATCGGAGCACCGGGCTTTTTACAACAGCCAACGATTTGCAATGAATATCACACGCGCCGACATGATCAAAGCGGGCTATTCGCCAAGTGTGCGCCTGTTTGAAGCAGCGGCCTGCGGCACGCCGATCATGAGTGATTACTGGGATGGAATTGAGAGCATCTTTGAAATCGGTTCCGAGATCCTGATTTCCTATACTGCAGAGGATACCGTGAACTATTTGACTACGATCAGCGACGGGGAGCGAAAAGCCATGGGCGAGAAAGCACGCCGGAAAGTATTGGCCCACCATACCGCCGCCCATCGCGCCACCGAACTCGAGTCTTATTACCAAGAGGCGATGGCCATGAAGGTTGGGGTTTAATGTCCGGCAACGACAATGCTAAATCACGATTGTAGCTTTCGTCATTGCGACGAAGGAAGCAATCCAACGATTGGAAGACAAAACATTATGCGATACGGGATCACCCTTTGTCATTGCGATTAAGGAAGCAATCCAACGATTGGAAGACAAAACATCATGCAATACGGGATCACCCTTCGTCATCGCGACGAAGGAAGCAATCCCAAGGATTGGAAGAGAAAACATCATCTTGTGCGGATCACGATTCGTCATTGCGACGAAGGAAGCAATCCAACGATTGGAAGACAAAACATTATGTAATTCGGGATCCCCCTTCATTGCGACAAAGGAAGCAATCCCAATAAAAGGAAGAGAAAACACTTTGCGCTGCGAAATCGCGCTTCGTCATGGCGACGAAGGAAGCAATCCCAAGGATTGGAAGATAAAACATCATCCCGTACGGATCACCATTCGTCATTGCGACGAAGGAAGCAATCCCAATGGTTAGAAGACAAACCATTTTTGCAATGCGGAACCGCCCTTCGTCATTGCGACTAAGGAAGCAATCCCAAGGATTGGAAGACAGAACGTTATGCAATGCGGAGTCATACTTCGTCATTGCGACGAAGGAAGCAATCCCAATAATTGGAAGAGAAAACACTATGCGATGCGAAATCGCGCTTCGTCATTGCGACGAAGGAAGCAATCCCAAGGATTGGAAGATAAAACATCATCCCGTACGGATCACCATTCGTCATTGCGACGAAGGAAGCAATCCAACGATTGGAAGACAAAACATTATGCAATTCGGGATCCCCCTTCATTGCGACTAAGGAAGCAATCCCAAGGATTGGAAGAGAAAACATCATCCCGTGCGGATCACGCATCGTGCTTTAGACGAAGGAAGTACCCGATGCTACAATAAGAGATTGCTTCGTTGCACTCGCATTGACGGTGCCACCAAGGGATTGCTTCGTTGCCGAAGGAAGCAACCGACCTACAATAAAGTATTTATTCCGTGCGCTCCCAACTACCACTTTAAAACCTGACCCCTACCTACAGAGTTTCAACCTCCTGCTGGTAATCCGCACCATCTGGGGTAAACAGCTCTTCACCCATCATATGCCGAAGGGTATTGTGCAATACGATCAGCTGCTTGAAGATGTCGTGTTCAGGCCGCAGGCCGGGAGCGGTTTGGGGAGACTTAAAATAAAACGACAACCAGTCCTGTATCCCGGACATGCCCGCTCTTTTAGCCAAATCACTAAACAAAGCAAGGTCAAGGACGAGTGGTGCCGCAAGTATTGAGTCGCGACACAGGAAGTTGATCTTGATCTGCATGGCGTAACCCAGCCAACCGAAAATGTCGATATTATCCCAGCTTTCTTTGTTGTCGCCATGCGGCGGATAATAGTTGATCCTGACTTTGTGATAGATCTCACCATACAGCTCAGGATTGATTTCCGGCTGAAGGATGTCTTCCAATACACTCAGCTTTGAAACTTCTTTGGTTTTAAAATTATCCGGGTTGTCGAGCACGTAGCCGTCGCGATTGCCAAGGATGTTTGTAGAAAACCAACCTGTTACCCCAAGCGCCCTCGCCTGCAAGCCCGGCGCAAGAATGGTTTTCATGAGCGTTTGGCCGGTCTTAAAATCTTTGCCGCCGATGGGTGTACTGGTTTGCATCGACAATTCGATCAGGGCCGGAATATCGCAGGTCAGGTTGGGTGCACCATTCATGAACGGAACGCCAAGCTTGATCGCTGCATAAGCATAAATCATGGAAGGGGCGATAAAAGGATCATTGTTTCTTAAGCCTTCCTCAAAGTTTGCAATGGTCTCGTGCACCGAAGATGACTCTAAATATTTTTCAGTTGAGCCACACCAAACCATCACAAGGCGTGAGCAGTCGTTTGCTTCTTTAAACGTTTCGATGTCATCCATAACCGACTTAGCCAGGTCTGCTTTTGTTGGTGCTTCTTTGATGTTGTCGCCGTGGAGGTTCGCAACGTACCATTGGTCGAATACCGCTTTCATGGGTCTGACAACCTCGAGTTCCTGACGAACGGCATGCAACATCATCGGCTCAAGCACCTTTGCTTTCATGGCGGCCTCAAAAACATTATCGCTGTAAACGTCCCATCCGCCAAAAACAATGTCGGTTAAACTTGCAAGGGGTACAAAATCCTTTATGGCAGTGTTTCGCGCTTCAATTGGTTTGCCCAGGCGAATGTTGCCCATCTGGGTTAAAGCCCCAACGGGCTGCGCAAGGTTTTTCTTTACGGCCTCCACCCCTGCGATGAGCGTGGTGGCGACAGCCCCAAGACCCGGAATAAGTATACCTAATTTGCCTTCGGCTTTTGCTACAGTATTGTTCATGGATGTCGTTTGGATGAATGTTTGGATGTGGTTTTCTGAAAATCACCACTTATTCCTGTTTGCTACAAGCTAAGTACCAGCTAAAACACCATGTAATCCCAGACAATATGGTGAAGTGATTTCACACGTATTCGAAACTGAGCAATTTTATAACCAATTGTCTTTCAATCATCTACATAGAAGAAGAAGATGCTTGGGTGGTGTTGGATGAGCGAATTGCGAATTGGCGGATGCCGGATTAGTTATTGGGTATTGAGGTATTGGGTATTAAGGTATTTGATTGGCGGATTTCGAATTGGCGGATTACTTTAGGTTGGGAATAACGTTTAGTGCAGCCTCCGTTTCCTTTTTAAATTTTGCATTTTACATTTTACATTTTGAAGCCGCAGAGAAGGGGAGAAGCGGAGTTTACGCAGAGGGGTCTTTGGATTTACGAATTGTGAATTGGCGGATGGCGGATTAGTTTTAGATCGGGAATAACGTTTAGTGCAGCCTGCGTTTCCTTTTAATTTTTCCATTTTTCATTTTACATTTTGAAGCCGCAGAGAAGGGGGAGAAGCGGAGTTTACGAGAGGGGTTTTTGGATGAACGAATTTCGAATGGCGGATTACGGATTAGTTTTAGATCGGGAATAACGTTTAGTGCACCCTACTTTTCCTTTTTTAAATTTTGCATTTTTCATTTTACATTTTGAAGCCGCAGAGAAGGGGAGAAGCGGAGTTTACGCAGAGGGGTTCTTGGATGAACGAACTGCAGATTGAGGAATGAGCTATTCAATTCACAAACCCACTTTCTGGTTGGAAGTTTTTACTTTTACTTTTGAATTTTGACTTTATTTCCCGTCAGCCAGCGATCGATCCGGTGTGATTAATCACCAGTATCCGTACAGTCTCATCGTAAACTTCCACGATACTCACCGATGCCGGGCTGATCTCCAGCCGCTGAAACATATCGAGATGAATGCCCGCATAATAGGCCAGGGTGGCTTTTATCAGGTCTGAATGACTAATAATTGCCACAGTTTCGCCCCTATGTTTGGCTCTTAGTTGCTCAAGACCTGCAATCATTCGCGCCTGCGCTTCGGTCATAAGCTCACCACCAGGTATCCGGGTGCAACTCCTGAACGAATTGAAGTGCTTGAAAACAGGTTCATCCCGGAGATCTTCGATCTTTCGCCCGGTCCATTCGCCAAAATCGACTTCCAGGAAATGTTCATCCACCCCCGTTTGCACCCCAACACGCCTTGAAATTGCTTGCGCGGTCTCCATTGTACGTTGTAAAGGACTGCTGTAAATGGCATCTATTGCTAAGCCGGCTAAGCGGTTAGCAAGTTCTTCGGCCTCGGCATAACCCTTTTCGTTAAGTGAAACACCTTCCATCCTCCCGGCCAGTACTTTGCCTACCATATCGGTTGTAGCATGTCGTATCAGTACAAATTTGGTCATCAGCTTCGTTTTATAATGTTGGTTCCTGTTTATCTTTTATATTGCCCCTTATCTGATTCTTTACCCGGTTGATAAACCAGGAGACGACTTTGGTATGGCACCTTATTTATGTAATCACAAGCGAAAGCAGACTTTTAAGTAAGCCTACACCCAGGCTTTGCTTAGCATGCTTTGAAGCAAAGCATTGCAGCTCCGGGTAAACAGCAAACGGTTACGCAATTGAATGCAATCCTTTAGCCAACTGACCCTCCATAACAAAGGGTTGCCGTGCAAAGAAAACCCGGAAGAACAGCCTAACGAAAAAATATAACCCGATCTAAGTTTCATGATCTACGAACCAGCTCCTTCAAATAACAATACCGGCCTTAAAATCGGTGTGCTTACTTTTCACAGGTGTATAAATTATGGCAGCTACTGGCAGGCACGTGCTCTAACAGAAGGCCTGCAGGCAGGTGGAAACCATGCGGTGTTACTCGACCATGAGTCGCGCCGCGTGAACTTTGCCGAATGGAAATGTGCTTTCCAACCGGTTTTGCCGACAGCCGTTCCGCCATCAGACAGGCCGCTTTACCGCGAAAAGGTGATCAAGTTTTTTAAAACTTTTCAAACAATGCCGTTATCACCCCGGTTTGAACTCGATCACCCCGACGCTATGGAAGAGTACGATGTGGTTGTTGTTGGAAGCGATGAGGTATGGAACTTATTCCATCCCTGGTATGGCAAGTGCCCCTTGTTTTATGGTGATGGCTTAAAAGCAAAACGCCTGGTGTCGTATGCTGCAAGTTTTGGCAACCAGCCGGCTGATTACGGACTTGACCCGTTATGGGCAGCTAAACTCAGGAACTTCGACCTGATATCCGTTCGCGACGATAATTCAAAGAAAATCATACAAGATGCACTTGGCATTGATCCGCCGATGGTGCTCGATCCATGCCTGCAGTTCGACTTTGCACCCGACCCACGTGAGCATACCCATTTGCAGGAACCCTATGTAGCCGTTTATGGCCATAACTTTACTGACGCTTTTGCACGTCAGATACGTTCATGGGCCAGTGATAAAGGACTTCCGTTAGTAAGTATTGGCTATAGAAATGACTGGGCAGATGAACAGTGGCTCACTGCTGACCCGCATGACTTTGCACATTTTATGGCCAATGCACAGGTAGTTGCAACAAACTTTTTTCATGGTTGTGTATTTGCACTGCGTAATGCAAAACCTTTTGTTTGCGAAACAACACCTTACCGCACCAATAAACTAAAAGGATTGATGTCAAAGATCGGTGGTGAACATCACCTGCTGCCAGAAGATGCACCGGCAGCGAACTTTGCGGCCCGTTTGGGTGAGCCGCTGAACCCTGAAATATTAACCCAGATTAATCGCCTTCGCCAAGCTTCAAACGCGTACCTACAAAAGGCGGGGCTGCTTGAATGTTTACCCGCATGAATAAACTGGTAAGTCCTAAAGATATTGTTGACTCTGGTTTGTGTATAGGATGCGGCAGTTGTGTTGCCCAGGCCGCTGTACGGGGTACTTACATGGACTTTGATCCAATTGGCCAGCTAAAGCCGCATGGACCGGCGGAGTGGTATCGATCGCGTACAGAACAGTTTACGCAAACCTGCCCGTTTTCGCCGGGAGCGAAAAACGAAGACCAGCTGGCAGCGTTGAATTTCCCGGGGGCAGAACATAAGGACAATGCTGTTGGCCGCTACCAGACTGCCTATGTAGGTTATGTTGCCGAAGAAGACTTTAGAACCCACGGTAGCTCGGGTGGAATGGTGAGCTGGGTTGCCACCGAATTGCTCCGCCAGGGTTTAATCGACGGGGTTGCTCATGTAGTTGCAACCCAAAACCCCCAGGAGGATGGGCGTTTTTTTCGCTATCGCATTTCGCGAACCGAAGCCCATATTCGCGAAGGAGCCAAGTCCCGTTACTATCCAATTGACCTTTCTGAGATACTTGCACTAATCCGCGCTGTTCCGGGCCGGTATGCTGTGGTAGGTATTCCTTGTTTTATCAAAGCTATTCACCTGCTTCGGAGCGAGGACCCCAACATCCGGGAACGTATACCTTTTACGCTGGGTCTTTTTTGCGGGCATATGAAAAGCGCACGATTTGTGGAAAGCTTCGCCTGGCAAATGAATGTTCCGGTAACCGAGGTAAGCCGGGTAGAGTTCCGCCAAAAGGATCCAAACCGGCCGGCAAACTGGTATAATGCCAAGCTCACCCTGCGGAATGGACAAACGGTTGACAAAGATTGGTGGAACCTTGCCGACGGTGATTGGGGAGCCGGGTTTTTTATGAATTCAGCCTGTAACTTTTGCGACGATGTCGTTGGCGAAACGGCCGACATATCTTTTGGTGACGCCTGGGTTGAACCATATTCTTCTGATCCACGAGGAACCAACGTTGTGGTGGTTCGTTCGACGGTGATAGAAAACTTTATACAAGACGCTATACAACAGGGGCGGCTGCAATTGGAAAATGTAGACGCAAAATTCGTTGAGCAAACACAGGCTGCCGGGTTCAGGCAGCGCCGCGAAGGCCTTGCTTACCGCTTAACCTGGTGGCGAAAAGGGATCCGGTTACCCAAACGTGTTGCACCCGACGCAAAATCTCCGACAAGACAACGGAAGTTGATCTACCGTTTACGGTTCCAGATTTCGGCCTGGGGTCACCGTGTGTTCCGGTTTGCACGTGCGGTTAACCAACCAAAGGTGTATATTCTCTGGGGCAGAATGGCAGGGGCTGTTTATTACGGCTGGGCGTATCACAAGGGTAAATGGGGTGAAATATTCAAGCGGTTTACCGGCAGGTTTTAACGCCGGGATCCCGGATTTGCGAATTCCGGATCAGCGGATTTGCGGATTCCGTATGCAAAATTTGAAATTTTCATGCTACGTGGTAACACCGGCTTCAATGGTTCAAGCCAGCCAGGCTGCTGACGGGTTCTACCACTAGTGTTTATTTCTTGTCGCCGGCTGTTTTAGTTGTTGAGCGTTTATTTTTTTCGTAGGTCATGCGCAAGGGATTGAAGCCCCCGCCCGGCCGCGCCAGTCGGACGGGGGCTACCCCGCTGAAGCCTTGCGGTATAGCTTTGTGGCGGAGTAGTAGCGAAAAGCCCGACCCCTTGCGGAGCTTGGGGTTGCGCCCAAACAATCACCACCGTACCATAATCGAAGCAAGGGCATCCTTACAGCACTCCTTTGACGTTTACTTCATCCTTTTTTAGACCGAGATTAAGCATATACCTGCATCAATATGCCTTCGAACTTAGATCATCAAGTTCAACCTTAACACGACTGATCACTTCATCCCAGTCGCCTGCTGTTCTTTGCCGGAATATCCGCATGGTCGGGTACCACGGGCTGTCTTCACGATCATCCATCCACCGCCAGTCGGCTTTTGTATGTAACAGGTTCCATACCGGGGTGCCTATTGCGCCTGCAAGGTGCGCCGGCATAGAGTCAACGGTAATCAAAATGTCGAGGCTACGAATGAACCGGGCATAATTAAAAAGGTCCATCGAACCTGGGTTTATGCCGAAGCCCTCGCGCCAACCTGCGTCTGCGGCACCGCCCTGAAGAATATACAGGTCCACCCCGGGGATTTCCGCAAGGGGAGAAAGTGCTTGAAACAGGATACCTCTTCGTTGATCCCAGTCACCAGCTTTCCAGACCAGTCCGACAGAAAACCCATTTTTACCTGGTAAGTCCGTGGGGTGAACGTGCAGGTAGGGAATGGCAGCAGGTAAGCTATTGATGTTGGTTCGAAAGAGGTGCGAGAGCTCCATAATTTCAACATCCATATCATAAGCAACTTCAGGGCTGCCATTGTGTAAGGGCAATAGTTGATCGATGCCGGGGGCTGTTTGTAATAAGGGGATCAGATCAGGCTGCGCCCAAACAATCACTTCTTTTGCAACGCTTTTCAGCATGGGCATAAAGCGGATAAACTGTATGGTATCGCCAAGCCCATGGTAACAGCGGACCAATACGCGCTTACCCTCAGGTGAGGAGCCATCCCAAACATATTGCAGGTGCCGCGGCAGGTGCCAGCATGGGGTACCTGCCCGCGACTGTAAAACTTCATCGCTAAACTTCCACGCTTCTTCGAATTGCCCGCGTCGCATATACGTCATCCAGTCGGGACGCGTTTCTACCTGTTGTTCGCTGCGCATGCAAATGGCTTTAATTCACTTTGGTTAGCTACAATAAGATGGGTTATCACCTGGCGTACCGGCGCATCATGGTTACACAAAAATCGGCAAACTCGTTCACGTCTTTCGGGGGGCTGGTGTGGTGTGGTTCTATGCCTTTAGCCTCTGGTGTAAAACAAAAGGTTATGGTAAGGTCGAATTCAGCTAGTGCTTTCATCATACGGTCGAACCATTGCTCAGCGTTTGGCCGGTACCAGTCGGCCCAGCTTAAGCCTGTACGCAAGCGCTTGACGCCCAGCTTACGCAACCACTCAACAGCGGAGTCGAGGCGATGATCTTCGAAATGAAACCACTGGCAAATGCCAAACTCGGGGGTATAATCGGCAAAGATTTTTGCCGCCAGTTTTGGTGAACCATCTTCGCGGAGTAATCCCATATGGAAGTGACGGTAATAAGAAGAGCCTTCCGCTTCGCGGTGGCGGGTGGTAGCCTCCCATGCTTTTGGAAGGTCGTACAGGCTGTACCAATGGATGCGATCAACACGACCCGTAAGCAGTTCAGCAGTACGGCGAAGACCAAACTCCTGCACCTCTTCCGCGCCAAAAGATGAAACCCCAACCTCGGTTACCCACACCGGTAAATCCGTAACAGCCTCTATCTCGGCAATCTTATCGCTCCATTCGTGAATTTGCCACAGGTTCCAGTCAAGCGGGAAGCCATGTACAGCTACCGCATCCAGGTCGTCGAGTGCGTTATAAGATTTAAGCCGGTTAATAAAAGTGGGATCAATCGGCGATATACCGCCAAGCACGCGCAAAATATCGGGACTCTCAGCTTTAACAGCTTTTGCGGCTACCTTAACCATTTCCCCGAAAATTTTCCACTCAGGGTCTGCTTCAAAAATCCAGTGCGATTTGTTATTGGGTTCGTTCCAGAACTTAACTGCTTCAATCATATTTTACGCTTTGCTTATTGTTTTGGTGGGTATACGGCGCGGGGCTGTTTGTCTTTTATCTCGCCTTTCCGGGTAATGTAGACTTCCTTTTCGGGGTGGGCGGTAATCTCGAAACCGGCGCTGCGGAGCATTGCCTCCATACCGGCCTGGTTTGGTATCCACCAGTTGGTTGGATCGTTAGAGTAGCGGTTTTCGATAAAATACATCACCGGGAAACCTGGACTATTAAAAATGTCGGTCTCCCAAAAGTCGTAGTCATATTCCAGTGTATCAACCTGGTCGCTGCCACGCTGCATCGATTGAAAGATGAGTACATCTTTCACAACATTTTCGTACAGGAGGTCAAGTGCCAAAAGAGGATGTCGAAGATGATACAATACACCCATAAAGATCACTACGTCGAACTTTTCGTTGAGGCCGGCCACTTCGTACACCGACATATTCTTAAACTCAATTTCTGCCCCGAGCACTTCTGCCGCAAACCGCGCCTGCGCCAGGTAACGCTCATCGGAGTCGATACCAACGACCCTGGCAGCACCACGGCGTTTCATTTCGATGGAGTAAAAACCGGCATTACAGCCTATGTCGAGTACTGTTTTGCCGGTGAGGTCCTGCGGTATCGCATTCGCGAATCCCTGGAACTTCACCCTCGGGTAGTCGCCTAGAAAATGATCAGGCGCGGTTTGTACCCCACCTAAATCAATATTATGGAACCATTTACCAAGTTTCTGAACAGTTGCGCTAATCTCGTCAGCAGTTAACGCCGTAATAGCATTAAGTGGGGTGCTCATTTTACAAGTTAATTTTGGTGATCTACAAATCTTCCCGTTTCTGCAAGCAGCAAGTGCTTGGTCTACTATGCTCAAAAACTCCCGTGAGTAGCCCGCCAAAAAGCTAGGCGTGGGCACCGGCGCTGTTTACTTATTGTTCTGCTGGTGGTACCATAAAAATTATTCCCGGGTACGCGTACCAACCTCAGGGTTGCAAATGTAGCCGTTCAAATGATTGTTCCTTAATATGCCAGGGCATAAATCTGTGGTTCAGGACTGATGCTTTATTAATCGGGCTGCTCACTTCGCAGTTCTTCTACGAGCTTCTCCATCCTGTTGTAGTGCGAGCCTTTCCAATAATGCCTGCAGCAATGGCTACATTCCCAAAATGTGTTCATGTACCTGGCCGTGTTTGCCGGAAGCACGTTCAATATCTTTTCCACCGGCACTAAGATTAGTTTGCCATTACAAACCAGGCACCTTGTAAACGGCGCAATTAAAGGGATCAGGCCTATACCATGCAGCACCTGCTTTACCTGTTCGTCCGGTTGCTCACTAATGATTCGCAGGCTTGGCGCAACAGACCCACAAAGTGATCCACTTCTTGAAAGCAAGATCCTGTTTTCGCTGGCCGAGGTTTGCGCCAGGGTATGCGGCGAACTATCCTTGTCATACAACACATCAAAGCCCAGCATTCGCATAAGTCGGGAGAGCTTGCCAAGATGAACATCTGCAATAAATGATGGGTTTAAATTTTCCACCGGCTTTCGGATTACCAGGCTGTCTGGCGCCTGGCGCTTAGTTGTTCATTAACGTAATCTATCGACAGGTGTATTACAATTTGTGCAGCGTATCAACAATGGTTTTGTACCCGAGCACAACCATTAATGCAACAACCAGCCATCCGGCAATGGTCATCCAGATTGGGTGCCGGTAAGTGCCCACCAGCCGCCTGTTATAGGCAGCAACCAACATAACCGAAAGTGCAATCGGCAAGATGAGTCCATTGATGGCACCAACGGCAACCAGCACTTTTACCGGTTGACCGATCCGGGCAAAAACCATTGTAGAAAATAAAATGAAAGCCGTAGTGAGCCCCCGGTAGTTGCGGTTGGCCCATGGATGAAGGGTTCGTAAAAACGACACCGAAGTGTATGCAGAGCCAATAACAGAAGTAATTGCTGCGGACCACATGACAAGCCCGAAAAAGTAATAACCCATATTTCCTGCTGCAATGCGGAATACATCGGCAGGAGGGTTCTTTGCGTTCAACAACACCCCCGTTGCAACAACTCCAAAAGAAGCGAGAAACAGGATGTATCGCATAATGGAAGTTATCAGAATACCTGTAACTGCGCTCCGGGTTACCTGGGGTAGAGCTGCCTGGCCTTTTATACCGGCATCAAGTAACCGGTGCCCCCCTGCAAAGCTGATGTATCCTCCCACAGTACCACCTACAATCGTGATAATTGCCGCAGTGCTGATCTGATCCGGCACAAAGGTTTGCCTTATGGCGGTTAACATGGGTGGCTGCGAGCTTATCGATACATAAATGGTTACCAGGATCATGAGCATGCCCAGGAGTTTTGCAAACGTGTCCATTGCCTTTCCTGCTTCTTTCATCCAAAACACCATGATGGCAATTGCACAACTGATGACTGCACCCCAGGCTGGTTCTATACCCGTGAGCACATTTAATCCCAGGCCCGTGCCCCCCATGTTGCCGATGTTGAACGCGAGCCCGCCCATTACAATCAGGGTTGCAAGCACATAGCCGAGCCCGGGCAGCATGGAGTTTGCCAGGTCCTGGGCCTTAAGACCCGTTATCGCAAGAATGCGCCAGATGTTTAGCTGCGCACCGATATCAAGCAGGATCGACACCAGGATAACGAAGCCAAAGCTACCATAGAGTTGACTGGTAAACACGGTGGTTTGCGTCAGGAACCCCGGCCCAATTGCGGAAGTTGCCATGAGAAATGCGGCACCAAGACCAACACTAGTCCACGGGGTTTTTGCAGGCTGATTTGATTTCAATATGCTGTTGTTGTAATTGAGTATGGATGCGTTTTGCAAAAGCCACTGCATGGGTGCCATCGCCATGAACACAAATCGTGTCTGCCTTAATCGCAACCAGGTTGCCCGACAAACTGGTTACCACTCCGCTGCTCACCATCTGCAGCACCTGCCGGATGGCACTGTCTTCGTCCTCTACAAGGGCATTGTGTTGCGAGCGGGGGGTAAGCAAGCCGTTGTCGCCATAGGTTCGATCGGCAAAAACTTCGCTGAATGTTTTTAAACCCGCTGCTTCAGCTTGTTTTACCAGTTCACTATTGCTTAGCCCGTAGAACACGAGATCCGGATTAATGTTAAACACCGCAGCGGCGATTGCCCTTGCTGTGTCAGCATCCTTTGCCGCCATATTATATAAGGCCCCGTGTGGTTTTACGTGACATAACGTTGCGTTTGCCGCGCTACAAACCTTTAGCATTAGCTGCACCTGTGTAGAAACCAGTTCATAGATTTCTGCAGGCGAAAGCCGGATTTCGGTTCGTCCAAAGTTTTGTTTGTCGTCGAAACCGGGGTGGGCACCAATGGCCACCTGGTGTTGTAATGCAAGCGCAACCGTTTTCTGCATCAGCGCCTCGTCGCCCGCATGGTAACCACAGGCAATATTGGCCGAACTGATGTACGGCATAAGCGCTTCATCGTTCGGCATGCCTTCACCCATATCGCAGTTGATGTCTACTGATATCATATGTGCTGTTTTGGTTGAGGTTTTTTTTTGCTACCAGCAGTGGTAGGCATGGCAGCATCGTTGCCACGCTCGCTTGTACGGCAACACATTATTCGGCCTGCATGCCCTGGGGCCCAAAAGGTAAACCCAATCCATATGGACAACGACCCGGTAGCCGAAGGGTGCTGTTCTAAAGGCAATCCTAAGTCCCGAATGCGTTTGCCTGAGCTTCAATTTCCAAATGCCGCTGCCAGCCGGAAGTTACAGGCATTTTTGAGCTGCAACAAATGCCGGTGTTGAATTAAAAGAGCTTGTTCAGCCGTGGCGATGTCCACAAATTCGAACTGAACCGCTTCACCCGCACGCTTTTGTGCGAGGGAGGGCAAATCGGCCCTAATCACATGGGCGATCCTTGGGTAGCCACCTGTTGTCTGGTGATCGGCCATCAGTACAATCAGCCTGCCGTTTGGAAGAAGTTGAATGGTTCCCCCTGTTACACCTGTGGAGATGAGACTGGTATCTACTTGAACTGAAAGTGGAGGGCCTTCAAGCTGGTAACCCATTCTGTCGCTTCGCCCGGTAATGGCAAATGAACCCCGATCAAGGTTTTGCCTGGCTGCAGGGGTAAGCAAATCATACTCGGCTCCTGCTACACACCGGATGTTGCCCCTGTTGTACAATGCTGAAACGTTCGCACGCCAGGAACCCGCGCCTGACTTGCCGCCCAGGTGGTTCGGCAAGGAATTAGCAAAGGGGAGAACGTCGCCGGTAAGGAGTGCCCGGCCGGCAAAACCACCTGCACCTGCTTTCAGGTTGGTGCTTTTAGACGCTAACCAAGGCTTTACGGCAAACCCGCCCCTTACCGCAAGACAGGCACACACTCCCCAAACCTGCCCGGCAAACCTGAGTATGCTTCCTGCTTTTATAAGGATCGTACAATCATTTTCAACGTCAGTATCATTAAGCAAAGGGGTAAAGTTTGCGCCTGAAATAGCTATCATGCAATCCGTCAGAAACTGAATTTGCGGCGCGGGATAATGCATTTCAAGTACCGGTTCTCCTGCAACATTTCCAACCAGAGCATTAGCAACATAATGTGCTACCGGGTCCGAAACGCCACCCGGATTTATACCCAGATGCTGGAAACCAAACCGGCCCCCATCCTGGATGGTATCGAGCAGGCCCTTTCTAATGATGCGGAGGCTCATGCTTTCAGGTGGTTGAATTCCTGCAGTGATATGGAGTAGAACTGCACCTGGTCGCCAGGTGACAAGGCTACGGGCTGCTCGCCGTCTGGTTTAAACATCTGAACCGGTGTTTGACCGATCAGCTGCCAGCCACCGGGCGAAGGCAGCGCATAGATGCCCGTCTGCTCACCTGCAATGCCGACGCTTCCGGCTGGTACGAGCTTTCGGGGCTGTGCTTTCCGGGGAGTTGCAATTTTGGGATGAACAGTTGCCAGGTAGGGAAAACCCGGCAGAAAGCCAAGCATATACACCCGGTAAACGTGGGCAGTATGAAGGGTAATAACTTCGTTGGTAGTTAGTTGATGGGTGCTTGCAACATAGTCAAGGTCGGGGGCTAAAGATGGGGCATAACAAACCGGTATTCTTTTGAGTGAACCGGCAGGGCGATATGCATCGGTAAGGTGACTTAACCGGTTGAGCACATCAGCTTTGATCCATTCGCTTGCGGAACGTTGTTGTTGAACCTGCCATATGCTTACGATATCGTACACGATGGTTAAAGAAGCATAAGCCGGAATGAGGTCGACTACGCATGGGATGGGATTTGCCTTAAGCTCATCGAAAAAGTTGATGACAAGCCCGTTTATGTGGGCATCGATCTCATTGCCAAATGCTACAGTGATGGCATGATCGCCAACCTGAAAGATTTCATAAGGGTTAGTCAATGTCATAGCATATCACTATTGCAAAATCGAAAACCCTTAGCAATACCCACCCTGTTTCCCTAACTGAATAAGTACTCAAGGTCTTCTCTCGTCAGGTTCTTAACAAACCCACTGTCATCGGTAATAAGGTCGGCTGCGAGCGCACGTTTTTTATCCTGCAGTTTTAATATTTTGTCTTCAACGGTGTCTTTACAAATCATCCGGTAAGCGAAGATGTTTTTTGTTTGGCCAATACGGTGTGTACGGTCGATCGCCTGTTGTTCAACAGCAGGGTTCCACCATGGGTCGACGATGTAAACGTAGTCTGCTGCAGTAAGGTTTAAACCAACACCACCAGCCTTAAGCGAGATAAGGAATACCCTGCAGCTATCGTCGTTTTGAAAACTTTGGATCGCCTTCTCACGGTCCGGGGCCGTAGTGCTACCATCAAAGTATTCGTATTTGATCCCCATTTCTTCCAAACGCTCGCGAATGAGTGCAAGCATTCCAAGAAACTGTGAGAACACGAGTGCTTTATGGTTACTGATGTTTTCGGTGATTTCCCTTACCAGTTCATCCAGCTTGATGGATACATTTGGAAACTTCTCCTGTTCCTTCATGATGGCGGGGCTATCGCAAATCTGGCGCAGCTTCATAAGGCCCTGCAAGATGGTAAGCTGCGATTTTGAAATACCCTGCTGTTCTACAACACCCAGGATCTTGTCGCGGAAGTCGTTGCGGTAAGCATCGTAGATTTTTCGCTGCTCGTCGCCCATTTCGCAGAACAGGATCATTTCGGTTTTATCCGGCAGGTCTTTGGCAACCTGTTCCTTTGTTCTGCGTAGTATAAACGGGTATAGCAATTTTCTAAGGTGTTCTTTCTGCTCCTGTTCGCCAAACTTGTCGATCGGAACAGCAAACTCCTGTTTAAAAAACTCCATGCTGCCCAGCATGCCCGGGTTTAGAAAATTCATCTGGGCAAATACGTCGAAAGTATTGTTCTGTAACGGAGTACCACTGAGGCACAACCTGTTTTTTGCGCGCAAAAGACTTGCTGCCTTGGTTACCTTACTTGACGGATTTTTTATCGCCTGGCTTTCATCGAGGATGATGTAGTCAAATTCGACATCTACAAATACTTTGATGTCGCTCCTCAGGGTGCCGTACGTGGTAATGATCACGTCTACAGCCGGATCTTTTACGGTATCGCGAGTACGTGCGCCGCCGTGGTGAATATAATAGGTGAGCGTGGGTGTAAATTTCTTGATCTCATTTTCCCAGTTGTACATCAGTGTGGTTGGACAAACAACCAGCGCTTTCAGGCTGTGGTTGGTATGCCGCAGGTGGTGTAAAAATGAGAGCGCCTGTATGGTTTTACCAAGACCCATGTCGTCGGCCAGGATACCGCCCCATTTAACCTCGCTAAGGTAGTTGAGCCAATGAAAACCAGACTCCTGGTATGGACGTAAAATGGGCTTAAGGTGTGCAGGAGCTTCAATAGGCTCAATCTTGCTGAATTCTTTGAGCTTATCGTAGCGTTCTTCAAGCTGGAAAAAAAGTTCCTCTTCATCACGGGCTTCGTAAAGTTCTTCGATGACACTGAAGTGGTAACGGCTTAGCTTCATTTTTTCAGCCTTGCCTTCTCCAACCCTAAACAGGAGTGCATATTTTTTGATCCATTCTTCTGGTAAGATACCGAGGGAGCCATCCTGCAATTGCACAAACTGTTGTTTGTTTGCAAGCGCTTTTTTTACGTCGGCAACCGTAATCTTTTGCTCACCAAAATGGATCTCCACCTTTGCATCGAACCAGTCGGTGTGACTACTGATGTAAATTTTGGTGGAGGGTTTAGATGTGTTAAAGCGAAAATTCTTCAGTGCTTCAAAGCCATGAACCGGGATCTCCATTTCCTTCATTGCATCAACGAAAAGGAAAAACCAGTTGTTCTTTAGTACATCACTTCCCTTTAGCACCAGGCTGTTTGAATCATCGGGGTGCATAAACTGGGAGTGCAGCTTTTCGATCTTGTCGATAAAAGCTTTCTCTTCCTCCTGGTTTCTTTGGATTACCAACAGCCTGTCCTGCTGGGGAATAATAATTTTTTCTTTATCGTTAGGCTTGATCTCGTAGCCGTTGTATATAAAAATGGGTTGAAAAAGGAGGTATTCGCCTTTTTCGCGCAACATGAGTTTTACGTCGGGTTTCAGGTCCTTTACTTCCTCGCGCTTAACGTTGTTGAACTGTACGTTGTATTCCGTTGCAAGCGGCAGTATGAACTTCTGCAGCTGCTGGGCCCACTCTTTTTCCTCTATTACGATTTTGCCGGTAGGCATAAACTTCTCTACCAGCAGAATATCTTTTGGGTTCTGCCAGAGGTGGTAAGTGTTATCGTACAGGAATAGGAGAGAGGTGTGGCTCGCATTATCACCCAGGGGCAATTCGGCGTGGTTTACTTTTACAAAACATTCTACCTCGTAGCGCCCATCTTTGTAAATGATGTTGATGTTAACCACCGCAGGGTCGGGCGACATGTGCACATCCTGCAGGTTGGCGGTATTAAAAGGCTTCCGTAACGGCAGGTAAAATGCAAAATGGGTGTTTGCCTCCGTGATGATCTTTTTATACTTGGGGTGCAGGTATTCAACAATCAGGTGCCGGGTCTCTTCGGGCAACTCATCGTTGTGTTGCTGAATGATGTTTTCCCAGATACCACTGAAAGGAGAGTTGCGGTTTAAGTAGCGGCTTACCTCTGTTGGTTGCAGTTTCCGGAGCTGCTGCACCATCATTTTGTCATCCTCGCTAAAGACGTCGGTATTGATGTATTTGCCCAGGTCGAGCCTTTCTATCTTACCCACATAAGCAGTTTGTTCGTCGTTGGTTTGACCCTGAACGGCTTCAACGGAAATAAATGGGTACTGTTCGTCGTTTTCGGTGAACACCAAACCCAATTGCATGGCTGCAGGTTTGGGCAGCTCTTCTTCTTCAGCAATAGTGGATGCTACGGGCACTTCGACAGGCTTCGGACGCAGCCCGTTCATGGTTGGTGCAATCCGCTTGATAGAAGTATCAAGAACCCTTAAAAATGGCTTGTTGTCTTTATAGGCAAACTCGAATTTCCCTTTTAAATCGTCGGTTAAAGAAAAGCCATAAGCTTCAAGCAATTTGTTTTTTTCTTTATCCCAGTTGCGAATACTATCAAAGTAGCTTACCCCGTATTTGCTGAGCAGGTATACAAACAATACCGTTTTATGAACACATAGCGGGTGTTTATCATCGCTGTTGCAATTGCAGCTGGTATCGAAATTCCGCTCTTCGTTTTTTTGTATCAGTACCTTGTACAACTCGTTGTCGTACGTTAGTTCAGCTTTAACCTTCTCGTCTTTAGCCTCAAGAATGGTGGGTTGATTGTTCCGGAGGTATTCTTCAGCATCGGTGTAGGACTGTTGTGCGGCCAATAGCCTGATCATTTTAAGATCAAGCTGTTTCATCTTCACCACCGTATGCTTTTGGTCGTAAACGACTTCTTTTTCGCCCAGCATGTTGCGGTCGAGCATTTCCTGGAGTTGGAATAGCGCACCAGCTTCGTGCCGGCATATTTCGCCCAGGTTATAAGGGCAGGAGCAGCGTATGGAGAGGTTATTGGCTTCTTTGAATTTGTTAATCTGCACCTTGTAGTAGGTGGAGTACATATCGTCCTTTACCCTGAAAACAACTGCTCCGAGAAGGTCGTCGTATTCAATGAGTTCAACATTGCCGGTCGAGTGAATTTTTTTCCCGCGTCGTATTACTTCGTCGGTTCCGTTATTGTATACGTGTTTAATCAGGTGTGGTAAAGCCATAAAATATTTACTGTTGAAATCGGGTACCGGACAAGTAATATTTCAGACTAAAACCGGCAAACGTTCAGAAAAGGTCAATTTGCAAAAGTAACGGAAAAGCGGCCAAATTGGAGGAGAAAAAAGGGCGGGAAATGAAGAGTTTGTTAAGCTTTGGAGGTTATTTACGTGCGCATATAAGACCGGAAAACAGTAAGGAGTAGTAAGGGACGTAATCCTGCCCTGGCTTATTGTTATAACATGGGTTGCAGCGGCTTTTCGCGAATAGACACTTGTTGGGCAATATAGCCCTAAAATCGCGTAGCTAAAAACAAGTGTAGAGAAGGACGGATAAGCACGTGTAAGAAATTGTTTAGTTAACCTCCAATCGTTTTTCACATTAAGTTGGTAGGAAATTGGACCCTTTTGTGAAGGGAGATGAACCCTGAACAACCGACGGTTGATGGTTATCTGCGGGCTAGAGCAGGCGAATAAACCGCTCAATTCCTTGCTTAATAAGGCCGTACAGTTGGTTTTCCTGCGGCTAACTTGCTCTTTTTTGTAACTGCGTTCCGTTGCTTTGACCTGGAGTCCGGCAAAGAACTTTAAAACCGGTACAGGACGGCTGTTTAACAACGCAGCCTGCGGGTAGAATATTTTTTAAATTGCTTGTTTGCCTTAGTTAGGCTGAGCACTTTTTATTGGCTGAATTGCTGCGCAAGGGATTGAAGCGGTTACCCCGCTGAAGGCCCGCCCGGATGCCCGCTCGACGGGGACTGCAGTTTGGGCCTTCGGCGGAGTAAGAGCGGAAAGCCCGACCCCTTGCGCAGCTTGGGGATGCGCCCAAAAAACATTACCCCATTTGGACGGCAACATCACTCATGTTATTCCGCGTGTGAATAATTAGCATTCTAATCCTGTGCAAAAGGACCAGGCCCGGGCAATGTTGTTACAATTGTTCGGTATAAATGCTGCTTAGCAAACCCGTAAGTATTGCATTTAGCAAAAAGTTTTGGTCGTTAGCGGGGCCATTTGTTTTGATGGTCCCGTCGAGATTGATGTCCTCCGGCGCGTATTGACGATTCTGAACCAGGCTCAGTGATCCGCCCAATTTGATGTTCTGGATACGGTCCTGGTCGTTTTGTGGGCCATTGTATTTTACGTTGTTGTTTCCGTTAGCATTACCCGCCCGCATTGCCCATACGCCAGCCATAGACACGGTTGAAGTATAGGGTTGATTTTGAAAGCACTTATCTGCCGCAGTTGTAAAGTCGTAACCGGCAGAGCCTGAAGTAAAATCAAGAGGAGTTGCGGAGCGAATGCCCAAATGGTTCCGGTGCCTTATGGAAACGTGGTATTCACCGGGCAGAAAGCCCTGGAAGGTAATGCCCGGCGTAACTCCATCGATATCTACAAGGGTTCCGTTTTGTGTTAAAAGCGCAGCTCTTCTGCCCAATACTAATGAAGGGCTTGAAGTGCTCCTCAGCTCTACCAGCACCCAGTCTACAATGCCAGGTCTCGCTTTAAAAACGTCGGGGGTAGCATGCTCTGTTCCGGAGTATTTCAATAGCATATCATTAAAAGGCTGTGATTTTGCGGAGTCGGCTAAGATGCCTAGTGTATTCAGCGAGTTGGTCATGTTACCGGTGAGCGCATTGAAATTGCCCTGGAGGAACACCTTGCCATTGAAGGTGATGGCATTAGCGGCATTATTGATCTTGTAAACATGAAGCTCCTGTGGTATCCACGTTGTTGAGAAAAGCTCCGGAATGCCATCCCCATCCACGTCACCACTTTCTAAAGTTGACACGGTTGCGTTGAAGTCTACCGGATAAGCCAACGAGTTGGTTGTTATGGACCCTGGTACCGAGGTGTTTCGCATAAGTGCAATTTTTGAATTGCAGCTAATCGCAAGATCTGGTTTACTGTCGCCATCGAAATCGTCGAAGGTGAATGACCAGGGCTCATAAGGCGTAAAAAATTCAACAGGCGGAGAAAAGGACGCCGTAGTAATGTTGCCCGGTGATGCAACATTATGGGAAATGAGGATTCTGCCACTGATCTGGCCATCGGGGGACAGCCTGGAATCTGTTATACAAACAAAATCCATCTTACCATCCTGGTCGACATCAGCAATATCAAAACTCTTTACTCTGGTAAGGTTCAGATTGACCGGTGGCTGGAAAGATGTAGCGTTTATCACCCCCCGGACGGAGTTGTTCCTGAACACATTTACGACCCCCGTATGAGTGATAATGTCGGGTTTGCCGTCGCCATCAACATCGGTGACTTTCGTGACCGCTCTCCATAACTCATTCAAAGGCAAACCGGAGAAAATGATCTGTTCGTAAAAAGAACCCGGGTCTATTAAGCCCTTAATTGTACGGTTGCTGAATACCGACAGGGTTGTTCTTGTTAGAGCCACAATGTCGGGTCTGCCATCTCCATCCAGGTCTGAAACGGCGAGTGCCTCCACCTTGCCGTTAACCGGATATTCAATTTTTGCAGCAAATGAAGCCGGGGTTATTCCGCCCGGGGTAGAGGTATTTCTAAATACCGCAATTCTTGCGTCATTGTGGTTTCCAACGATAATGTCCAGCTTACCATCGCCGTCGACATCGGCAAGGAATAAGTTCTGGTAGTTAACATTGTAATTTACCGGGAAGTTCACAGCAGGTTCAAAAGCGGACGCACCCAGTGTAGTACTACCCGCAGTAGTGATGTTGCGAAGTATTCTTACCGCACCTGAGCCAAGGGTTACAACTTCTGCTTTGCCGTCGCCGTCGAGGTCGCCAATTGCAACCGACCGGTCTGACCCGGTTAGCAGATCTGATTTAGGTTGGAAGAAATTCGCCGGTAAACCGGTGGTGAAAGGGTTGTTGAATGTTGGCACAAAAAACCGGGTAGAACTGCCGCTTAGCCCATTATCGTGGTTGAGAACAGTAATGGGTTTATGGATGCTTCCGGTTGGTACGGACACTGTTAAACTTGTTGGCGAGGCGTTACTTACGTGTGCTCTAACAGCCCCGAAATACACAACGTTCCCCGAGGTTGCTTGGTTGAAGTTTGTGCCGGATACTTCAATGCTTGTACCCTTCGGAGCTGCGATCGGAGAAACCGAGGTGATCACAGGGGCCTCGGCGAGGATACCGGGGGCAAGTTCAAATATTTTATACGCCGTATCGCTATCTGCATGGCCATCATTCACCACAAAGCTCATGGTAAGCTGACGGGCGGCGGGACTTATCGTAATAGATTGGTGGTAAACTGATCTTAAGGCATTTTGCCATTGGACCAGGGTGGCCGTGGCCCCGTTTGAAACGAGTGAAAGCACACCCGATCCACTGTTATAAGTTGATGTAATATTTCCGTGCAAATTGGTACCGCCATAGGCAAATCCCAACTGGTCGGATTCGGCTGAAAAGTTTTTACTGATAGCGATTGTTGCCGAAGCAAGCGTGGTATTGTTGACATCAGCAATCGAAACCAGGGTATCAACAAGGTTTGTGGCTGCTGAATTTGTGATACCTGCGGAAGTCGTGAGTATGGGTTTTTCATTTTGTGGTTCAGGCAGCGGAACGCTCCAAAAGCCCCGGCCATAAGTACCAACAACCAATTGCTTATGGTAGCGATCGAGTTGAATTTCATTAATCCCCACGTATGGGAGACCTGTTCCATAAACCGACCAGCTATTATCACTCAAGGCCTTGTATGCAATCCCGTTATCTGATGATACGTACATTGTTTTTGCAGGCGACTCAAAATCGATTACGATTGAATTGTACGTTCCGTAAGGAAGATTATAGCTGATATCCTGCCAGCTTACTCCCCCGTTATCCGAAAAGAACACTTTACCATTATATGGATGTCCATTGGTTACCCACATTTTGTCGAAGTCTGTAGGATCAACCACTACGGATGCGAACCGCCACATGAGTTCCTGGTTCAGCCCGGTTGCCGCCACCCATGAGTTTCCGCCGTTGGTGGTTCTTAGAAAACGGTAGCCATCGGATACAATGATTTTTGATGAGTCAACAACAGTTAAGATTTTAGGGATAATAGATGGATAGTTGTTTGGCAGGCGTCGCCAGGTCGTGCCTTTATTCATCGACTTCCAAATGCCATTGGCATACCCCAGGTATACGCTTGCCGGCTGAGTTGGAGAGGTTCGAAACGACGTATCCAGCGCGATCGGGGTAACCCAATCACCCGTTGGGCGGCCGCCGGGAATGTTGTTAGAAATATACTCGTAATTATTATTCGCCTGGTCTGATCTCACGAAAACCCCGTTCTGGTACGAAGTATAGCAGGTATTGCTGTTTACCGGGTCAATCTGACTATCCATTCCATCGCCGCCCAGTTGATCAAACCAGTTTCCATTATCCTGAAGAATCTTTGTGCCATTATCCTGGGTACCGATGATGTGGTAAGGATTTGTAGCATTTGCATGTGGCGTACTTACCCGGTAGATTTCGCTTGTAACCAGTCCATTGCTGATGTTCGTCCAGGTAGTTCCGTTATTTAAACTCCGGTAGATCCCGCCATCATTACATTCATACAGCTTTGTGAGGTCGAATGGGTTGTACTTCAGGAAGTGTTTATCAGCATGGGTTACCGATGCCCCAACGTTCATATTGTACCAGGTAGTAAGTATCTGCCAGGTCAAGCCTCCATCGTTACTGCGGTAGTTATTGATGGAACCACAAAAGTGTTGGTTTGGGTTGAGTGGATTGATTTCATACGTAAATCCCCACCAGGCTTGTCCGTTCATACTAAATGATGGATAATCGGGACTGAATAAATTACCCGATGGCGTAGCGGTATAAGTTTTAGCGAATGTGGAACCCCCATCGGTTGACTTGTAAATGCCCTCCAGTGCCGCCCCGTTTGATACACAAACCATTACCAGGTTGGGGGCGGTTGGGCATACAGCCACACGAGCGGACCCAACAGCAATTTGCGCCGTAGCCGTCCACGTAAGGCCCCCATCAATACTGCGTACGAAATAGAGGGGGTCCCACCCTAATGTACCATACAGCACCTTCCCGTTTGACCCGGGCCGGACCATTAGGTTGGTTATTCCACCGTTTACATTTGGGCCAATCGGACCTGACCTGAGGTATGTTCTTCCACCATCTTCACTTCGGTGCAGATGATTGTTTTCCACCAGAAACCATTGGTTCGGTTTGTCGGGGTTTTGGTAGAGGTCTTGAAAGCCAGACACCCATGGCGAGTCGATGATGTGCCAGGTAGCACCGCCGTCCAGTGACTCATATATCTCGCGGCCCGTATTCTTGATGAAAACCAGCCTATCGGGATTTTGCTGGTCCACAATGAGTTTCACGATATACATGGCCGGAAGAAAATCGGTCAGTGAGACGTAATTCAATCCTCCGTTGGTGGTTTTCCATACGTGACCTCCATTGGAAACTGCATAGAAAATATTTGGATTCGTTGGGTGAAATGCAATTTGTCTCATGTGCCCTAGTCCCCCATAGCCACCCGGGTGAGAGGTTGGCCCCTTTGAAGTAAAAGCAGGGCTATTTGCCATACCCCTTGCTGCGCCATTACTGGTTTGTTCAAAAGCCTTCCATTCCTTAAACGCTCTTTGCTCGTCGGGATAGTTTCCGTTTTGATCAACGCGTTGTTCCCAAAACCATTTGTAGCGCCTGAAGATTTTTTCTCCACCTTTTCCTTCGCCATCTTCCTTGCCTTCAGGGCCGGATTTGCGAACGGTGAGGTTATCGGCGGCGACCCTTGCCTGTTCTTTTTCAAATGCCTGCACCACCTCACGAAAAGTAAATCGACGGTGATCTTTCATCATTTCTGTCCAGTGTTGAGCAAAAGTGGGTTTGAGAAAAACCGTGAGAAAAAACACTAAGAGTAAAGGGTTGCGTTTCATATGGTACATTTTACATGTTTGCTGAGCGGTAAAGGGTTACGGTTCCGGGAGTTCTTCAATAATATCCCGGCAATGCAGGCTCTTAGGCCTGGCTGAGAGGACACGCAAATGGATTAATGGCGGGTACGGTGCATGGGGGCAGCATACGGGTAACCGCAGGACAGAAGAATTGCAATGATGATTTCTCTGGGGAGAGCAGTTCTGAAAGATATTGGATAAAAGCGGCGGGAGTGTTATGACCTTTATAGGTAACCTTGCTGATGTGGAAATTCCTGTCGCAAACAGGGTTAGCCTACCATGTTTGTCTTGCCGGGTTTAAATATACCTAAATAAAGGTATGTTCCTATGGTGTTGAGCTGGTATTTAAAAGATTGTTTGGGAGGATACTTGCGGATTGCGGATTTGAACCGCAGAGAAGGGGAGAAGGAGAGGATACGCAGAGGTGGTTGGTTGAAGTTGATTCGGATTTGCGGATTAGCGTATTACGGATTAGCGGATGGCGAATGATTTGAAAAGCAAGGGGATTCGCGGGGGTTTCGGACTTACCGAAATAAAAAATCCCGCGGTTAGGCGGGATCAATCTTTTGTGTTTCGGTTGCCATTGGTTTTCAGCGGCAAAGGCAACACGTGGTTTTGGATAGTTGGATATGGTTTTTCAGAAAGGCTATAGGATAATTGGATAGGACAAAACTACGGTGCGTTATAGTATGTATATAAGCGTTGAAGTTTTTGGAATGACCGGATGGGACGGGAGTTGGGTGTATTGACGTATTAGGTATTTGCGGAGTGAATTAGGTATTGAGGTATTGGGGTATTAAGGATGAGCGGATTGGTGGATTGCGATTGAGTTAGGTATTGAGGTATTAAGGGAGAGCGGACTGGTGGATTTGCAGATTGAACCGCAGAGAAGGGGGAGAAGGAGGATGCGCGGAGGTGGTTGTTTGAAGCTGACTCGGATTTGCGGATGGCGAATTGCGAATTTCAAATGATTTCAAAAAGCTGAAGGGAACTAATGTTTTGGGGCTTACCCTAAATAAAAATATCCCGCGGTTAGGCGGGATCAATCTTTTGTGTTTCGGTTGCTATTGGTTTTCAGCGGCAAAGGCAACACGTGGTTTTGGATAGTTGGATATGGTCTTTCAGAAAGGCTAAAGGATAATTGGATGGGACAAAACTACGGTGCGTTATAGTATGTATATAAGCGTTGAAGTTTTTGCAATGACCGGATGGGACGGGAGTTGGGTGGTATTGCCATATGACGTATTTGCGGAACGGAGAGAGGTATTGAGGTATTGGGTATTGAGGGAGCGGATTGCGGATTGCGGATTGGCGGATTGCGGATTTGAACTGCAGAGAAGGGAGAGGGAGAGGTTGCTCCGAGGTGGTTGTTTAACAGGTGAGGGGAGGTATCAGGTAGGGCTTTGCGGATGGTAGAAGTTGGATCATGGAGAAGTGCAGATCAGCGAAGGCCCGGAGGTATCAGTGGTTTTCCGGAACGAGCTGTTAATAAAGATAAACATTCAGGAACATCAGATACCCTTGTCAACAGTATTCAACCAATTCCAAAGTTATAACCCCGGCTCCTTACGTTTCACCAGCAGGTACCAATCGGCTTCGAGTGGCAAATAGCCGTATTCATAACAGAAATAATACGTGTTGCCTTTTTTATTGGTATAGGTATGGGTGATGTATTTAAATATGAAACCCTTTTCAAATAATTTGTTGCGTGTTGTCTTTACCATCTCCTCTGATCCTGGCAGGAGTTCTTCCAATATCCGACGATTTTTTCGAAGAATGTTATTCAGGTTGCGGACATAAGCGTTTGAGTCGCTGTTCAACTTGTTATTGTAGCTGTTCCGGCAGAAGTCGTCACAAAACTTCTTATCTGTTCTACCCTTTAAGGTTTTGCCACATTCCCGGCAAAGCTTTGGTTCCTCCTGCATACACGGTTATTTATGCGTTTCCACGTCAATGTACACAATCTATTAACCATTTACAAACGCCTACAAACACCTAGATACGGGATTAAATGGTTAAAAACCGTCTTTGCCTTCTCGCCCATCGCAGCTTTGCATAGGGTTGACAAACAAATACGTAAATCATTCAAAATCTACCATTATGAACACGATGAGGAACAAAGTACAACTGATCGGACACCTGGGTGCAAGACCTGAAATCAAAATCATTGAAGGCGGGAAAAAGCTTGCAAAAATCAACCTCGCCACTAACGAAACCTATAGTAACGCAAAGGGCGAAAAAGTGGAGGAAACCCAGTGGCACAGCATAATCGCCTGGGGTAAAACCGCAGAAATCGCGGAAAAGTATTTCAATAAAGGTCAACAGGTGATTATCGAAGGCAAACTGGTGAACCGGAATTACGAGGATAAAGAAGGCAATAAAAAGTATGTAACCGAAATCCATGCATATGATCTGATGGTGTTGTCGAAAAAATAGTATCCTTTTTCAGGCAAAGCATTATAGCCGTCTGGTATTCTGAGGGCCGCTACGGAGAGGCGGCCCTTATTCCCAAAACCGGCTTTGGGCGGCGAGTTCCCTTCTTTCCTGGCTGTCGATCGGCGCCAAAAAGTATGTAACGGAAATCCATGCATATGATCTGATGGTGATGTTGAAAAGCTAGAATTAGTTTTCGTCAAAGCATTACAGGCGTCTGGTGTTCTGAAGGGCTGCTGGGCAGAGAGGATCCTTATTCCCAAAACTTGGTTAGTGCGGCGGGTGCCTTCTTTCCGGGCTGTCGATCGGGGCTCACTGATGTGGGCGCATTTTAGTTAATGGAGTTACTGTTCCAAAACCCTTTTTGTGGCTGGTTTGCCGCCACCCTGCCGTTTACTTTTAAGGCGGTAAATATGGAACCTGCCGTAACTCCTTCCTGCGAGATGTCCAACCTCCGGCAATGACGGAAACACTCCATATGCAGCATACATTGCATCTGGACCAGCGAGGATAAGAATAGTGAGCTTTACATCTTGAGACACGATAGTTGTGCTATGATGGTTGACCGCGAGAAGAGGAGCGTTAAACGGGGATCATCATGGTTTTACGGTTCAACCCGTGGTCCTATCTTTGCCAGCTTATGAATAACAAACCCACCCTTTTTACCGCGCTTACGCCTGCACTTTTGCACCTGTATGATCTTAAAGACTCAATCGTCGTGATCATCGATGTTTTTAGGGCGACATCGACCATCTGTACCGCGTTGTACAATGGAGCAGCTAAGGTAATACCAGTTGCAGGTGTTGAAAACTGCATCGCAATGGGTAAGCAGATCGTGGGCAGCATTACGGCAGGTGAAAGAGATGGTAAGGTGATCGAAGGCTTGCAATATGGTAATTCACCGGCGGAATACCCGCGAAGCTTCATTCAAGGAAAAACACTTGTGCTAACTACTACTAATGGAACCAAGCTGTTGCATATGGCACTGGAAAGCGGTTGCTCAGAGGTGATTACAGGATCTTTCCCAAACCTTTCTGCTGTTTGCGCCCATTTGTTGAAGGAGAACAAAAATGTTGTACTGGGCTGTTCAGGCTGGAAAGATCGTTTTAACCTCGAAGACACTTTATTCGCAGGAGCAGTCATCCGCGAAGTAAAAGAACACTTTACCATTCATTGCGATAGCAGCCTTATGGCAGAAAGCATGTACGATCGGCATAAAGATGACATGTTCGAATTTATTCAAAAAACAACCCACTGGCACCGGCTTTCTGCATACGGACTCGAAAAGGATCTTCAGTATTGTGTGACTCCCGACATCGCCAACGTTGTGCCCATTTATCGCGACGGTGAACTCCTTGCTTTGTAATTTCGAAATTCAAAGCAGAACTTTGCATAGCACGCAACACACGGGAAACTGGCACTGGTTAAAGGAGCAATAAGGTTATAGCGTACAAGTGAGTGACACTCGACCGAACTGGTTCATCCGGGCGGACAACCGGAGCCCAATATTGTTCCCTGGCTGGCTAGCAAAAAAAACCAGAAGGTAGCACTGGACTCTTGTTCGATCCAGGAAAGAATGCATGGATAGATAAGTAGATAACAGTGAATAGCCATCAGTTTCGGACAGCGCACCAATGATTTCGCAGCTACCGGGACGCTTAAACAGATTGCCTGGGCATTGGACCAAAAAACGGAACCACATTGGCATGTATTTAAACAGAATGTACGTTTACCAGGTTGAAGCTGCGCTTCTTTGCCAGGTCAAGATTCTAAGTACAATGAACAAGTTTTCTAACCACCTTGCAGTAAAAATGAGGTAATATAGTAGCGATTGGCAAATGAAATTAACTGCAGAACAAGAAGCAATCGTTAACTCCACCGGCAACATTAAGATCAATGCTGTTGCGGGATCAGGCAAAACAACAACGATTATTCAATACGCCAAATCTCGTCCGGCAAGCGCCCGCATATTGTATCTCGCGTTTAATAAATCGGTGAAACTAGAGGCTGCCAAAAAATTTGCCGAGCTGGGAATGACTAATGTGCATGTTGAAACGGCTCATTCAATAGCATTCAGGTATGTTGTCGCCCGCAGCAACTACAAGGTGAGGGCGCATGGTTATCGAACCCATGAAATTGCGGGTCTGCTTGGCCTTGAAGGAACCGGTGAAAAACATGCTGAGTACATCGCTGCTAATCACATCAGTAAGTTTATTACATACTTCTGCAACAGCGATAAACAACGCGTAAGCGAGTTGAATTACCTTGATGTCGTATCAGATGCCAAAGCACGCATCTTTGTATCTGCTTTCTATAGTTATATTGAACGACAGGCGCGGATACTGTTGGCTAAAATGGAAAAACAGGAAATTGAGATCACACACGATTTTTACCTGAAGAAATTTCAACTTCAAAACCCCGCCCTACCGTACGAATACATTCTCTTTGATGAAGGCCAGGATGCCTCTTCTGCAATGCTGGACATCTTTCTAAAACAGGACGCCACAAAAGTTATTGTAGGCGATACGCATCAACAAATTTATGGCTGGCGGTACGCCGTTAACTCACTTGAAAAAGTTGACTTCAAAACCTATAACCTAACAACGAGTTTCCGCTTCAGGCAGGATATCGCAGATCTGGCTGCTTCGGTTCTCAATTGGAAATCGCACCTCGAAGACTACAGACCGATTCCAATTACGGGTAGTGGCAATAGCAGTTCTGCACAAACTAAAGCGGTTCTGGGGAGAACCAACCTGGGCGTCCTGCTTAAGGCCATCCAATACACAACCGAACGGAAGGACCTTAAACACCTTTACTTCGAAGGAAACATAAGTTCCTACACCTATGCCGATGAAGGGGCATCGCTCTACGACGTGCTAAACCTGCACACCGGCTCACGAAACCTTATCAGAGATGAGCTCATTAAAGCAATGGGCAACATGGATGAACTTGAAGAATACATCGAAAAAACCGAAGATGTTCAGCTGGGAATGATGGTGGAGATCGTAAAAGAGTATGTTAAAGAAATACCGCAAATCATCAGGAACATAAAAGAGAAACATGTGCCAAACGATGAGAAGGAAAAAGCTGAGATGATCTTCACCACCGTGCATCGGTGTAAGGGAATGGAGTATGATGCGGTGCAACTCGTAAGTGATTTCATCACCGAAGAGCGGCTGGAAAAAGCAGTAAACGAAAACAAAGAAGAAAATAACAAAGCCCGTCTGCGGGAAGAAGTGAACTTGTTATATGTTGCCATTACCCGAACCCGGAAAATACTACATATTCCGGAAGCACTTTTGCCGGACAACTACGTTTCAGCCTCTCCTGATATCCATGTGTTGAAGAAACCTGAACCAGAGCGGAAAAAATCGAATGTGACTTATGAGTACGATAGCTATGACAAGAATAGTTATTATACAAAGAGAGAATTGGGAACACCTAAGTTTAAGGTTATCAAAGGAAATAAAACGGGAACTCCGAAGGGCAAAGAAAATAGTGCCGGACAGCCCTGGACAGCAGCGGATGATGCAGAACTAACGAATATGTACCTGTCGGGAGAAAGTATATTCAGCATTGCAAAATGGCTAAGCCGTACCCATGGTTCAATCAATGCAAGAATCAAAAAATTACGCTTAAAAGACCAGGCTGAAGATTAAGGAACCTGCCTTTCTTTTTTTGTATTTGAGGCGCACGTTTTCGACCCCTTTTTGTACCATGCCCAGCTTTCGGGCGGCTTTTTTACTCAGGTCTATAATGCGACCACCTGCAAATGGTCCGCGATCATTGATGCGAACCTTTACTGTTCTGCCATTTGAAAGATTCTTGACCTTAACCCTCGTTCCAAAAGGAAGGGTTTGATGTGCAGCCGTTCTCTTGCGCTGGCGGAAAATCTCACCGTTTGCGGTTTTCCTGCCAACGAACTTGTCGGCATAATACGAAGCCCGTCCCGTTTGTACCACTGATCTTCCACATGACGATACCAGTATCAACAAGAATAATAGAGCAAATATGTGCAGTGATTGGTTAGCAGCTACCCGCATGATTGTATAAGTATTTAGAAAAGAAGAGCCCGGGTTTGTTCCCCCGGGGCTTGGTTACCAAAGTAACTCCTTCCACTTGTCGGATTCTGCATATTGTTTAATTACCCGGTTCCTGGTTTTGAGGAGGTTGCGCATATATCTACGGAGAAAGAGAACATTAGCGATTTGTCCGAGTACACCATACGGCGTTGTAAATGTAAAAACGTCCTTCATCAGCGTGCCGGAAGGTGTTTTGGAGAAAAAGTGCCCATGGCAAGCGGATACGAAGTCACCCTCGACCATCCGGTCTTCGAAGTAATCATAAGGATCAAATGCCGTTATCTTGCTGGTAAATGTCCGCAGCTTAAAAAGGTGCTTCGCCTGCCAGGTAACGGTTTCATTGAGCCAAATTAAACCCGTGGTAATTCCGCCAATGGCTTTTTCTGATGTATGGCGCATACTACGCTGGTGAAGGTCGATGTTGCGCGATAAGTCGAATACAACACTCATTGGAGCATTAATATGGGTAGATAACCTGATGGTTGGCATAAGGGTTCACCATGATCTTTAGAACGGAAAAGTAAAAAGCCAGTGGCTAAGCAAATGGAAATTTGGCTACCCTCGCTTGCACCTGCTTATCCCGGATTTTTATATAGATCAAAGCGTCTATAGGGGTATATTCTTTTGTTACATATCCGAGGCCAACTGCTTTCGACAGTGAAGGTGCCTGGGTTCCACTGGTCACCACACCAATCTTTTCGCCCGCAGCATTTACAATATCATAGCCATGACGCGGAATCCCTTTTTCCAGCATCTCAAAGCCAACCAGTTTACGGCTGACACCTTGTGCCTTCTGTTGCTCCAGAATATCGCGTGCGGTAAAATTTTTTGTAAACTTAGTGATCCATCCAAGACCGCCCTCTAGCGGGCTGGTAGTATCGTCGATATCCATGCCGTATAAGCAATAACCCATTTCAAGCCGAAGGGTATCACGCGCACCAAGACCGATCGGCTTCAATCCTTGTGGTGTACCCGTTTCGAATATGGCGTTCCAGATTTTTTCAGCATCCCCGTTTTTATCTTCAAAGTAAATTTCAACTCCGCCACTTCCGGTATACCCGGTTGCACTTACCAATACATTTTCAACCCCTGCAAACCTGCCTTTGACAAACGTATAATATTTAAGATTCATGATGTCCATGTCGGTCAGCGGCTGCAAAATCCGGGTTGCATTAGGCCCCTGGATTGCCAAAAGACATGTCTTTTCACTGATGTTATGCATTTCAACTTTGTCGTGGTTAAAACTGCTGATCCAGTTCCAGTCTTTGTCGATATTGCTTGCATTAACCACAAGCATATACACTTTGTTTTCTTCCACACAGTACACGATAAGGTCATCTACAATACCGCCCTGTTCATTAGTGAGTGCACTGTATTGCGCCTTTCCCGAGGTTAACTTAGACGCATCGTTTGTTGTTACTCTTTGAATAAGGTCAACGGCCTTATCGCCCTTCAAAATAAATTCACCCATATGGCTCACGTCAAAAACGCCGGCATTGTTGCGCACCGTGGCGTGTTCATCGTTAATTCCACTGTAGCTAATGGGCATATAGTGTCCGGCAAACTCCGCCATCTTAGCGCCGGCAGCAATATGTTTATCCGTAAACGGAGTATTCTTCATAGTAACGATGTTTGGGCAAAAATAGGAGAAAGAATTAGCAAGCATGGTTGCTTTCATGAAATCATTGTTCAGGGTGTAAACACATGATCATTGCTGGTGTCCAGGCGCCTGATACAATTAACCGTGCAGCAAAACGCCGATTGTTTAAATGGGAAGAGCAGGTTGCTAGGTAACTGAAGACCGAGCTAAACCTGGGTTTTATCTTTTGGTGACCGGCAGTAAAGCACTGATGAAGCTTTGCTTGCGACGCTCCGTTCAACGACCGTTCTTTGAGGATCAGATCCGGTGCTGTCATGAAGTTAACTGCCCGGAACAGCGGCTTAAGCAACTTGTTTGTTGTTAATGATTGGGTCAGCGAAGATGTTTGACCCGGCCTAAGTAAACTTGTATTTCGGCGTATGGTGGTATAGATTTTACACATACCAAATTGGATCATGGACATTAGTTTTATAACTTAGATACAAAATCACATATGAAACACGACTTCCCGATGGAGTTTACGCTCGAAAGCGGTACCCACGTTAAAGTAACGCAAACTGATCCGGGCACCTATGCATTTTCGTTATTGAACACCGATAAAGTTGCCGACAACTTTGTATACGTAGAAGACGACCGGTCGCGTGACGAGATCGAGGAAGGCCTGGATTTTGACCAATTAAATGCTCTTCGCACATTTTGGTTAAAAACCACAGAAGTGATCTAATCGTCGGAAATCTGTCATCTCTTTACGGCTTTGAAGCCGGCCATCCGTAGTATTTAACTACGGATTTTTTTGTCTATAACAGTGCCAATTCGAAGTGCATTCATCAATTTGATGGTGTTTGTCTACCACCTAAATCATACGCTCTATCCACACTCAAATCTTAACTGATAACTCCTTGTTCCTTCTACGCCTTTAATTCAACCCTTCCCCCGATGTAAAAATTGTTCCGCGCTATTCCCCGGATTTCATCCTAGGCTATTGAAGTGCAACCCCTTCAGGGTTGGGTGTGATTAATTCATAACTCGAACACATTAGCATGCAGGTTTAGCATTCAATATAACACGACGACTCATAATGCTCGAATCTTAACTGATACCACCTCGTTCCATCTACGCTTTTTTAATTCAACCCCTACCCAATTGTAAAAAATGTTTTTGCTATTCCCCGGATTTCATCCGGGGCTATTCAAATTCAACCCCTTCAGGGTTGGGTGTGATTGGTTCATAAACAGAATACATTGGCATTCGACATTTCTCATTTAAGGTTTTGCGTTCAACAGCAATCTAATCGCAGCTCATATCACATTTCTCTTCGGAGGCCCCATACAACATTCAACATACAACATTCAACATAAACTAACGCTCTTGCATTTCTCAGCCCTTTTTGTATTTTACTATACACCACAAACCCTCGTGTATGCTTCCTGCCAACAGACACCTCCTTCCTGTTATCGGCATCGACATACACATTGTTTTGATCGGGGGTGTACCTGTCCCGGTTCCCTATCCCTTTATCGGGCTGGTGCTGGATATATCGGACTACATTCCTTTTATCGGTTCCACCATCAACGTCAATGGCCTGCCCAGGGGTAACTCCTCGGTTAGTGGTATGCTTGCACTTCGTGCGCATATACCCATGGGTGGACCCTTTGCAATGCCCTTTTTGATCGGACATGATTCGGTAAACTTCTTTGGCAGCCTGACGGTAAAGGCGCAGGATGCCCTCTTTAGTGCAGCGGGCTATATGGTGATGAGTTGCAGCGATATTGGTCTGCCCCTTACGGTATCTCCAGGCAAGAAGCTATGGAACCTTGTGCCCCACTTGTACCTGCCCACTTCTACGGTCATTCCCATTCCTGCAGGTAATCCCGTAATGGTAGGCGGACCCTATGTGCCCGACTTTGAAAGTATGCAGCGAACGCTTGCCATGTCCTTTGGCTTTGGTGCACTGCTTAAAGGTGCAGGCAGGGCACTAAACAAGATCAGCCGGAGGTTCAACTGCACAAGGGGACTTGCCGATCACCTGTGCAAAACGGGCTTTGAACCCGTTGACCTGGTTACCGGAAGGGTGATCTATGAGGGTAGCGACTTTGAACTTGCAGGTCCCCTGCCGGTCAGTTGGCAAAGAAGCTGGTACTCCGACTCGGGCTATGAAGGACCAATGGGCCATGGTACCCACTGCTGCTACGACCTGTCGCTGGTTGCAGACGAAGTTGAACAACAGGTCGCAGTGGTACTCCCAGATGGCAGAGAAACGGCTTTCCCGCTGATCCCCGATGGACAAAGCACTTACAACCGCCCTGAAAAACTTACCCTCACCCGCCGGGGAAAGACTTACGAGCTGACGGACCATAAGGCACAGCGGACCTGGGTATTTGAACCTGTAACCCCAGATCTCTATAAGCCAACAAGGCTCTTTGACAGGGCAGGCTTTAGCATCGCTTTCTTCTATAATGCCCAAGGCACTTTGGAAAAGATGGTAGACCCTGTAGGCAGAGATATCCTGATCAGCCTTGATCAAGAGCAGCGGATCACCGAGATTGTTGCGGTATACCGTGGTGAAACAAGAAAGCTGGTCCGGTATGATTATAACGACGATGGGGACCTGTGTGCCATTACCGATGCACTGGGTAAAACCACCCATATTGTCTATCGTAACCACCTGATGGTAAAAAAGACCGACCGTAATGGCCAGGCATTCTACTGGGAATACGACGCCCTTTCAACAGGTGCCCGGTGTGTGCACACCTGGGGAGATGGGGGACTGCTGGAAGGCTGGATATCCTACCACCAGGATCATAACAGGGTCACCAACTCTCTTGGCGAAACATCGGTCTACGCCTATAACGAACTAAACCTCTGTACAAGCCTCACCGATCCCCTTGGCGGAACAACCCAGTATGTTTATACCCCCGATATGGAGCTCTACCGCGAGGTGGACCCCGAAGACAACATCACCGGCTATACCTATGATGACAGGGGTAACATGGCAACAATGGAAGGGGCCGATGGGTCCACCACCACCTGGCTGTACAATAGGGATGACCAGCTGCAGCTGAAAATGGATGCAGAGGATCAGGTAACCGTATACACCTATAACAAACAGGGGCTACTATCCTCGGTTACCTCACCGGACAAAAGCGTGACCTCCTTTAAGTACAACCCCAATAACCTGGTTGCAGCAATCAGCAACGAAAAGGACCAGCAAACCCTGTTTGAATACGATCCCGATTATAACCTCACTGCGGTGGTGCAGCCCGGGGGTGCACGTGCCCGATACGGGTACGACAACTGGGGACGGTGTACCCAGGTAATCAATCCTGCAGGCAGCACTGAACGCTACTACTACGATCAGCTGGACAGGGTAGA
>NZ_SMSK01000009.1 GCF_004354985.1 Segetibacter sp. 3557_3
TGGTTGGTTATCCACACAAAATTGTGGATTGTTAAAAGAAAAAAGTAGCAAAAAAGAAAATAGTAATAATAGTATTAATATGTCTGACGACATATCAATACAAATCTAAAGGACACAACCGGAGTTTCATAGATATTCCGCTGCCGGCAACCTAAAAAAGAATACTCCACCTGGGTCAATGGTTCGTTATTGTGTCTTAATCTTTAATGCCGTTTAGTTGCGTCCCTTGTTCGATTAATATACCCAATGATGCATTGGGAGAGAAGCGCCGTGGCGATAGCCTATTCGGGCGGTGTGCCACGAATAGCTGTTGAACTACAGCAGCCAGGTCCTGATTATCTTTAAACCTACCATATTACCTGCTTACCAGTTAGTTCCGTGCGTGCTGCTACCGGCTTACCGGGCTCGGCCTGCTTACCTGTTCCCACTTACTTCACCAACCACATTCCGCAATTCAAACGCGCATCTGATCAACTCAGGCAAAACCACATTTTATGCGCTTGCTTCCCTGGATAGTTTCACCCCTGTTACCGGCAACGTAATGTTCAGGGTGACAAACATTTATATACCAAAACTATCCTTAGAACAGGTTATGAAACTGAATACTTTATTTACGAACATCATTTGTTGTTTATCGCTGAGCATAGGTGTGAAAATTGTAAATGCCATGCCACCATCCGGCAGGCCAACCCCCACTTTCCTACACGCATTTGATACCATTAACACCGGCACAGCATCAGCCATCTTCCGGACCAACTATCTGGATGATGCAGATGGCACCCCTGTTGATGCGCCATTCTCGGGCAACGTACAACGAACCATTTTACTTGGCTCCTCCGTGCAGGGACGCAGCATTGAAGCCTGGTATTTTCCGGGCACCAGTACAAAGCGCGCATTGGTTGTTGGCGGTGTTCACGGCTCTGAGCTGTCCGCAATTGAAGTTGCCAAACAGTTGGTTAAAGATCTTAAAAATGGTGCAAAGCCTTACTATAGTGTGATCGTAATCCCCTGCCTTTTTCCCGATAATGCAGCGGCGGCGCGCAGCAAACCGGGCTTGATTGGGTCAACAGACAACCACGGACGATACACACACCCGCATGCGGTGGATCCGAACAGGCAAATGCCATCACCAGGAAAGATTTTTTCACCCGACGAACCCGTTGATCATCTTAACCGCCGCATTGAAAATGAAAACCGGTTACTGCTTTCCCTGATCAACGAATTTAAACCTGAGCGCATGGTGAATCTACATGCCATACGCGATGTTGCTCATGCCGGATTCTTTGCCGATCCACGCACCGATGCTTCCGGCGTTGCATTGGGTTTCGGACCAGACAGTATGCTTGCCATCGACATGGCCAAATGGGTTCACGCACACGACGGCTATGCGCCCGGCAACAACCTTAACGGCAAGGCTACAGCCCTATACCGCAACGATCCTGCACCAGCTGCTAAGGGCGCCTACCAGCCCCGCAACCGAAGCGGTTCAGCATTGCCAAATAATCGCGGGCGTGGGGTATCTATGGGTACCTGGGCCACCACTGCTGTGCAGGACTCAGCATACGGGGGTTATACACGAGATGCGATTAGCCTGATAACAGTAGAGTTTCCCGGGTCTAAAAGGCCAATCGATTATGCTTCAAAAAAGCAACGGGAATTTTATCAGGAACAGGTTGACATATATGCGGCTGCAATTGCAAAGGTCTTTTTGAAAAGTACAGTTCCGGATCAATCAATTGTAGCACTAAACGAGTAAGGCTATTCTGCGGTTCTTGTAAGATCTCGCTCGTGATCTAAGGCGGGGGGTCGATGACCTAACCGCGCACAGCCGCTGCTGGTATGTTCGGAAGGGAGTATCTCGAGCCTATGTTTTTTCAAAAGGTGTGTAGCATAACCCATGGCATTAAAAGCGAACACCGGCACTTTCGATGCCGGCGTTCGTATAGCTCACGGGTTTGAAAATACTACCAACCCGGGTTTTGCACAACCGCAGGATTTTTCCTGATCTCATCATCAGGTATTGGTAACAGGTGCATCTCCGGACGAAATACGTGCAGGCGTGATGCCTGAACTTCCTGTGTTGTAGAATAAGTATATACCCAGTTTGGTGCGGTGCCTGTAATCTTTACCACCCTGTTGTAACCGTTGTTTACCGCCATTGCAATCTTCCACCTGCGGATGTCGTTAAAACGATGGTCCTCAAATGCAAGCTCTATCCTTCGCTCATTTTGGATGAGTGCTCGCATCTCAGCCTGGCTCATATTTGCTTTCAAACCAAACAACCCATCTGCGCCAGGAAGAATGCCTGCCCTGCTGCGCAGTTCAATCAACCTGGGATATGCCATTGCAGTTTGGCCGGCTTCATTAATTGCTTCGGCATAATTCAGCAGCATTTCAGCATACCTGATCAGTGGCCATGGCCGATCGATATTTGTAGAGGAGCTGCTTGAAAAAGTGCTGTCCAGCATTTTACGGCTAAAGTAACCGGTAACTGTTCCGGCTGAAAAACCCTGCTGGCTGCCGACGGATGCATTGATTACGGTGAGGGCAGTGTTTTGGGCATACCGGGATTGGTGGTAAATGATGGAAAAACGAAAACGGGGATCCCTTCCCTCGTAAGGATTGTTTGGCTGGTAACCTGATGCTGGATCTGTGATCGCCTTTCCATTCATCATCGGGAAAGCATCAACCAGGTTCTGCGTTGGAACAGAATAGTGTGTGCCCCCAAAACTACCACCGCCGGGATTATAGTAATTCTCAAAATCCTTACCTGAAGGACGCATCACCCCAAAGATCAGTTCCCTGTTCATAGTGCCCGTTCCTGCAGGACGCCCATTCAAAAAGGTTTGGTAGAAACCATATCCGGCGATCGTGCTGGTTGGGTTCCACAATGCATAGTATCCCGAATTAATTACCGCCAACGCAGCATCTGCAGCAGCCTGCCAATGACTTACGCTTGCAACAGGATAGCTGACCAGCTTTGCCAACTCGGGGTTGGTAGCAATGGAACCACCATTAAACAGTGGGCTTGCTGCATACAATAAAATTCTTGCTTTAAGTGCCATACAGGCGCCTTTTGTTGCTCTACCAAAATCCCGGGTGTCGGCGAAATCATAGTTGGTAGCTGGAAGTGACTCGCCTGCTTCATCCAGTTCTTTAGCCAGGTAGCTGACGAGGTCTGCAAAGTTTGCGCGCGGAATGCTTACCACATCTTCGATCCCGAAAACCTTGTCTTCTACATTAGGTACACCACCATAGGCAATCATAAGCTGGCTATAATACCAGGCCCTTAGAAACCGGCTCTCTCCTCTCATCCTGGCTTGCATACCGGCCGACAGCGGGGTAGTGGACAACTTCGACAACAGCAGGTTACAGCGGCGGATATTGGCATACGGAGTGCTCCAGAAATCACCAAGTCCGCTGGGCAGGTTGGTTGGGGAGATGGTTCCATTATACAATGCTACCGCAGCCTGGGTAGGTCCGGATAAACTGTACTCAGCATCGTCAGTGGCCAGTTCGGTATTTCCGTGCGAGCTCCAGCGACCTTTATTGAAACTGAAACCAATGTCGCTATAAATTCTGCTCAGGAACTGGATCGTACGGCTGCTATCAGAAAACACCTGTGCTTCGTCGAGTGCCGTTGATTTATTATCCAGGAAGCCGGATTTTGAACACGAGATCAGCCCCGCGGACAAGCCTATAATGATTAAAAACTTCTTCATATTTGGAATTAAAAATGCCATTGGAAGTGATAAATGAATTGAGATGATTTTAGAAGGTTGCGCTCACACCAAAGTTGAACGTCCGTTGTGGTGGATAGTTCACCCTGTCGCGATTTGTTTCAATTTCAGGATCAAATTCATAAAGTTTACTCAGCTTGGTCCAGGTAAAAATGTTGTAGCCGTTGCTATATACCCTGATGTCTTTCATCTTCAACGATTCAATCCAACGCTTTGGCAGTGAGTAACCGATTTCAGCAGTTTTCAAACGAATGTAATCACCCCTGATAAACCAGAATGTTGAAGGCATGGAAGACGGGTCGCTGATACCTGGGGTAAAGGTCAGCCGGGGAAACTTAGCATTGTCGCCCAGTTCAGGTGTCCATGCTTTGGTGTGCACCTCTGTAAGGTTTGCGCTAAATGCACGAATGGCTTCTGCTACTCCCCTCACGTTAAAGTTCTTTGATCCCTGGAAGAATAAGCCAATGTTGAAGCCTTTATACCGCACAGCAAGTTGTATACCGGCAGTAGTATTCGGCACATTAGGAAAGCCCTGTACTTTGCTGTCGAAACCGTTAATGGTACCGTCTCCGTTGATATCAGCATACTTGAGGTCACCGGGTCTTACGGCCTGTGGGGTACTTGGGCTCTTTGCAATATCAGCACTGTCTTTGTAAAAGCCGATCCATGTGTATACCCGCTGCATACCGATACTGTTACCGGTGTATGCCTGGTAGGGGAATAAGGGAATGGCCTCATCCTGGAAAAGGATTTTGTTTTTGGCGTATGAGTAGGAACCTTTAAGATTGTAGCTAAGGTCTTTATTAACCGAGTTGCCATAGGTAATTTCGATTTCATAACCACGGTTGTTTACCCTGCCAAGATTAACCGGTGGCAAAGACTGCCCGAAGATGTTAGAAACCGTACCCCTCGTGGTGAGGATATCAAACCTGTTGTTATTGAAATAGTCCAGGTTGATCCCGAGTTTGTTTTTAAACATACCCATCTCAATTCCTAGATCAAGTTTCTTTTCCTTTTCCCAGGTAACATTCGGGTTTCCGAGTGTACCTTCTGCGATACCGTTAATGGTATTGGATGTTTGACCAAAATAAGTAGCCCCACTCCCGTTGTACGTTTGCTGGTAGAAATAACTAAATCCGCTTCCCAGCTGGTCGTTACCAACCAGGCCATAAGAGCCCCTTAACTTCAAGCGGTCTACAACCTTGATGTTGTTTTTGAAAAAGTCTTCCTGCGATACGTTCCACCCTATTGAACCGGCGGGGAAAAAGCCATACCGCTTATCCTTTGAGAACCTGTCCGACCCGTTGCGGGCACCATTAAATTCAATCAGGTATTTCTGACGATAATCGTATCCTACACGTCCCGTTAGCCCAAGAAAATTGTTGGGAACAAAATTATAAGCCGTATTGCTGCTGAACTGGGTATTGGAATTTTGCGAATACATCACAAGACCATAAACGTGGTGACGATTGTTGAACGTACGGTCATAAGTGATAAATGCCTGGGCCGTAATTTTTCGGATGGTGGCTCCTGCATTTGGGGCCCCTCCCGTTCCGTTATCATTTACAAAAAGACGCCTAACCCTGAAGATGCTTGCGCTTCGTGGTTCATATGTTTGATTTACCGGGTTGTAAATGAACGACGGAAATTCGTTACGCGTCATACTCCTGGCGTATGCGTAATTGCTCGTATAGGCAACGGTTCCTTTAATGGCAAGTCCTTTTGTTATGAAGTCAAGCTTTTGATTCAGGTTGGTGATAACGTTCATATTGCTTTCGAACGTACGACTTGTATAACCATATAGGGTAAGCCTGCCCACGATGTTGTTTGTATTGTAGCTACCTGCACCAATCGGATTGGTACGTTGCCAGTTGCTGTAGCCATAGGAGCCATCGGGGTTATAGATGGGGTAAGCAAAAGGTGCGAGGGAAAGGAAACTGCTGTACTCATAAAACACATCATTATAACCAAATGCACTACCCACATTGGGTACATTAATTTCAGCGATGTTGCCGTACAGGTCAATACGCAAGTCAGTAGTGTTGGTCACCTTTATATCCAGGTTAGACCGGTAGTTATACCGTTTATTATAAAAGTTGCTGTTCAGGTCGGTGCCCTTGCTGAAGTTTTTTAATATACCGCCCTGGTCAAGGTAGCCGGCCGAGATAAAGTATTTTACTTTTTCGGTACCACCGGCGATATCGAGGTTAGCCCTTGATTGCCGGCTGAATTTCCGGAACAACTCGTTTTTCCAATCAACATCAGGATGCCCGTAAGGATCGGTACCATCGCGGTAAGCCGCGAGGTCGGCATCAGAAAAGAAGGGTTGAAAGTTTGGTGTCGGGTTCGGACTTGAGGCGTTGTCGTTGATCTGAGCCTTATTATACAAACTGGCTGTTTCGTACGCATTCAGGAAGTCTGGAATCTTGGTTGGCTGCGAAATACTCGTTTCTGTTCTAAAAGAAATCTGGGGCGGTCCCAGCTTACCGCGCCTTGTTGTTACTACCATAACTCCGTTTGCACCCCTTACCCCATATATAGCCGTTGTTGAGGCATCTTTAAGAATACTCAGGCTCTCTACCTCATTCGGGTCGATTCTCGCAAACTGGTCGTAGGTAAATTCAATATCATCTACAATGATCAGCGGTTGATTATTTCCATTATACGAACTGATCCCACGGATGTAAAAGTTTGCTCCGTCAGCCCCGGGTCTGCCTGATGTTTGCTGCGAAAAGAATCCCGGCAAACGACCGGCAAGTGTATTTTGCAAACTGGCAGCAGGATTATCCCTGATCTCTTTACCCGAGATTGTACTGATCGCACCCGTGGTCGTAATCCGCTTCTGCCGTCCATAACCAACCACCACTACTTCTTCCATATTGGCGCCCGAGGTTCCTTTTAGTGTGATGGTAAGTGCAGTCCTGTTTCCTACACGCACCTCCTGTGTCTGATAGCCAACGTTACTGATCACCAGGATACCAGATGTGCCCCTTAGCGTAATTGCAAAAGTGCCTGAAGCATTTGTACTTGTGCCGTTTGCAGAGGTTCCCTTTTCAACAATGGTTGCACCTACAATCACCTCGCCGGTGCTGTCCGCAACCGAACCCGTAACCCGGGTTTGTGCATTTGCGGCTGAAAAAACAAGCGCCTGTATGATGAGCAAATAGAAATATAATTTTTTCATGTATGATTACTTTAATCGTTGATAAGGATTGCTTTACCAGCCTTCATTTTGGATAAGTGCCGTATTTTTCGTGGTTTCATCATAAGGCAGCGGCATGTGGTAAAGCTTTGGTTGAAAAACAGCGGTGCCTACTGGTACAACCTGGTATGTTGCAGTTGTTCCTGTACCCGTAATCCGCATGCCATTCAGGGTGGTATTGAGCACTTGTTCAGCAATCTTCCAGCGACGTACATCCCAAAACCGGTGTTCCTCAAAGGCAAGTTCTATCCGGCGTTCATTTTGGATGGCGGCGCGTAATTCGGCTTGCGTAATACCTGCCTTTATACCATACCGGTTGTTGGTTCCTGCGGTTATGCCGGCCCTTGCCCGTATCCTGATGAGCTGGGTTACTGCATCCTCCATCCTGCCAACTTCGTTTAACGCCTCCGCTAAGTTTAGTATCATCTCGGCGTACCTGAATATCGGGAAGTTGTGGCTCTGGTTAGAATAAGCGGTACCTGTGCTAAAGTCAGCAAGAAACTTCCGCAAATAATAGCCGGTTCGTGTTTGAACCGTTGTGGTATTGGGCCTGTCCAAACCACCTTCATGGGTTTGCACAGCACGTCCACCCAACCACCTGAGCCCGTTGTAAAATACCGTGGCATCAAGTCGGGCATCCCGGTTGGTATAAGGGTTGGCCGCGCTGTATCCCGATGCCGGATCGGTTATCGCCAATCCATTCCGCATGGGGAAAGCGTCAACAAAATTTTGAGTTGGACTGGTTAGACCCTGGCTGATCGTTCCATTGCTCACAAAACCAATCGGCGACTGGGAAACTTCCAGGTTTGAGCTGTTGCCGCTTTGCCTTGCAAGAATAATCTCCAGGTTACGCTTAACGGTAAATACCGAAGAAAAGGCCGTTGCAGGTGTAGCCGAAGAGATCAGTGAATAATAACCCAGTCCCATAAACTCCTCCGCTGCGGCAAGGACTCGCTGCCACCTCGCAGGATCGTAAGTCAGGTAACCGGTCAGGGCTTTCTTTACGGGATCTGTCTCTATGCCGCCACCATTATAAAGCGGGCTGGCAGCATACAGCAATGCACGGGTCTTAAGGGCAACCGCAGCTCCGCGCGGAACATGACCCCAGTAGCCATCCGTCATGGCTGTTTCAAGGATCAGGCTATCCTTAACAGCACTACATTCACTAACGATATAGTTGATGCAGGTGTCAAAATTATTCCGGGGTATGTCGAGGTTGTCCTCAAGTGTAAAGGTGGTATCGCCAAGCAGCGGAACACCCCCATAGCGTTTTACCAGTTCGAAGTATAACAAGGCACGAATAAACCTTGCTTCTGCACGATAGTAACGCTTGGTTAACGCATTCGCGGCAGAGAGCTTTTCCAATGGTACTTTATCGATGTTCTTGATAAATATCGTTGCTCTCCTGATACCAAAATAGCTGTTCGACCAATATGGGTCGGGATTGTTGAGTGCATTGATCCGTCCGTCTGTAAACCGTTGTACAGGGGTGTTCAGGCGGGAGGGAATGGCATCATCCGTACCCGCATCCAGAAAGTCGCTGCTAATCCGGTTGAAGCCGGTAGGCATATAATTGTAAAGGTCGTTCAGGTTGAAACCGGCTACTACCCCATTTTGATCCATCGTATCAAAAACAAGTTCGCTACCAAACCAGTCTTTCGGCTCCCGCTCAACCTTACGGCATGATGAAACAACCAGCGTAAGCGTGAGAACAAGACAAACTGCAGCGGCACTCAAATAATATTCAGTTCTTTTCATATTCTTACAAGCTTAAAATTTAATGTTAATACCAAAGTTGAACACCCTTTGTAATGGATATGTTTCACCATCAAAAGTTTCAGGATCCCTGCCCATGATTTCTGAAGAGGATGCCGTAAGCAGGTTGAAGCCATTGGCAAATACGCGCACGGTTTTCAGTTTGAATTTTCCGGTCAATGATGCCGGTAAAGCGTAGCCGATCTCTGCGTTCTTTAACCTCAGGTAGTCCCCTGAACGTACCCAATAGGATGAGTTCGCCTGGTTGTTATCATTCACGCCGATGTTCAAACGCGGGTAAGTAGCGGTCGCTGCGGTTTGCGGGGTCCACCGATCCAGGTGGTGCTCAAAAGCCTGTCCAAGTCCATTATTTTGGAAAGCCCAATAGCTACTGCTCAGAGAATTTGGATTGATGCCGCCCATGTAGATGTTGCGGTTCTGAACACCCTGAATTAACGCACTAATATCGAAACCCTTCCATGAGGCACCAAGGGAGAGCCCATAATACACCAGTGGTTTCGTTCTGCCAATCGCGGTTATATCAAACTGGTTGATGATCCCGTCGCTGTTAAGGTCCTTGTATTTGATATCCCCGGGCCGAGGACTATAACCTTCGATTTTTGCGCTGGAAGTAATCTCGGCATTGGTGCTGAATAAACTCTCTGCGATATAGCCAAAACGCTGACCCACGGGTTGACCGGTACGCTTCATCCAGTCGTAGCGTTGGAACACCTCGTCAGAATAGAGTACTTCAGAACGAACGAGGGTGGCGTTAGCACTTGCAAAAAACTCGAAGTCTTTCACAGCCTTTTGCCAACTGAGTTTTGCCTCCCAGCCCTTGTAACGATTGATACCGATATTCTCGTTTGGATAGTTGTTGCCGATGAGGCTGGTGTTTCTGCCACGCTGCATTAGCAGGTCGTAGTAACGGTTACTAAAGTATTCTACGCCCACGGCAAGTTGGTCGTTAAAGAAAGCCGCATTCAAACCCAGGTTTAATTTGCTTGCTTTTTCAAATGTGATGTTGCGGTTGGCAAGTGTTTGTTCGGTAATGGCGGTATTTCCGCTTGCGGCTGTACCAAAAATAACACTGGGGCCGTCGAAGTAGCGTTGTATATAAGTAAAGTTACCGGGGTTGTCGTTGCCCGTTTTACCATAAGATCCAAATAGCTTAAGCCGGCTGATCCAACGGGTATTTTTTAAAAAATCTTCCTGGTTGATGTTCCAGCCAAAGCCAACAGATGGAAAGAAGCCCACCTTTGTTGCACCATTGTCGGGGTAACGATTGGAGCCATTTAATCCGTAAGCACCTTCAAGAATGTATTTGCCTTTGTAGTTATAGGCTACACGGCCGGATGTGCCGATGATGGTATAGGGTACGTTGATAAAACCATCAGTTGAATTATCCCGGTTAGCAAGTACGATAGCACTAAGGCCATGTGCATTATTAAAGGTTCGGTCATAACCGATGCTGAATTCTTCGTAGTCGGTACGTCCCTGGTAGGCTATGCTTTGTGCGTTTGCCTGTGTTCCATTTGCGCCAAAGGTGGTATAACCGGTACCTGCGCGTTGGTAAACTGCAAAGGTTTTACTGCGGTTCTGATCTTCGGAAAGGGTATTGTAATAAGCAACTTTGGCCTGCATCCAGAGCCCGGGGGTAATTTCATCCAGTGTTCTTTTCAGGTATACATTTACCAACATGTCACGCTTATAGTTCTGGCGGTATCCCGAACCAATTGTTTGCGCAAGCAGGTTGTTCTGGAACTGTGATGTGCCTGCAAAGCTTCCGTTTGCATTAAGTAAAGGGTAAGCATTGGCTGGTGTGTTCAGCAGGTTAACGAGAATACTCGGGGTTCCCGCACCAGGTTCATTTGCATTAAGAATACGTCCCAACAGGTAGATGCCGCCGGTCAACTTGCTGGTAATGCTAACGTCTACATTAGAACGAATGACATAACTTTTAAAACTATTATTCGTGTTATATGCGTTGCTATCAACTGTTTTAAAGAAACCCGATTGGTTTAGGTGTTCAAGAGATACATAATAGCGTGCATAACGGTTGCCGCCCGTTGCACTTAAGGTATAGCGATTGAAGGTGGAGGTTCTGTTTGTAATTTCATCTCTCCAGTTTACATCAGGGTAAGCCAGCGAGTTCGACTGGTTTTTATAAGCCTGCAAAACCGAATCAGGATAAAGCGGGGTTGATCCATCATTCACCCGCGCTTCGTTGTACAGGGTTGCATAGTCAAATGCATTGAGCGCCTTTGGAAATCCCAAAGATTCCTGAACCGCGGTTTGCGCGGTAAAAGAAATCTGCTGCCGTTCGGGTCTTCCTTTTTTCGTGCTAACCACAACTGCTCCACCTGAGCCCCTCACCCCTAACATGGCGGCACCAAGAGCATCTTTCACCACCGTTATAGATTCAATTTCCTCAAGGTCGAACTGGGTCAGGTTGGCGATCACGCCATCAATCACCACAACAGGGGTTTGCCCACGCAAACTGAAAGAAGCACCGTCACTTCCCGGAAGACCGGAAGACTGTAGCGTGTACAAGCCAGCCAGGCGACCCGTCAACGTGTTTCTGAAGTTGGAAGTTGGTGACTTGAGTATCTCAGGTGAGTAAATAACATCAGTTGATGCGACAGATAGATTTGCCGGAACACTATGATAAATCAGTTGAACAGGATTTACATCCCTGGCAACAATCCCGTTGTCTCGTTCAAGAAGTAGCTCAATCGTTGTTGCTTCAGATAAAACGTACCTGAGGGATCTAAAACCTGGATGATCCACAAGCAGCGTATCACCCGGTTGGGCAGTTATCGAAAAGGTACCATTAGCCACCGTTGTTGCTGTTGCTCCGGTGCCGGAAACAAATAACTGAACACCCGGTATTGGTTTTCGTGATTGGTTTACAACAAGGCCCTGGTAGGTTGCAAAATATTTTGGTGAGGCTTCAATTTTTTCTTTTCCGGGAAGCCTTTTAAACGGATTTGCATTGGTTCCGGAAATACATGCGAGAGATAGAAAGACAAAGGCAAAAGCACTTTTTAATTTCATAGTTTAATTTATTCTATAACTAAGGTGGCGATTTGGCTAAAGTGCGCAATATTAACCAATTCTTAACGACAACAAACAAAAACAAAGGACCGGATTAGTCAATTTAATTCACCTGTTTTCAACACGAATGCATATCTATAATTCAGCTTAGTGTCAGCTATATTCAACGTGTATTTAAGACGCACTTTGCCACCAGCCGCAGTAAGCTGCTCTAAATGTCGGTCCTACTAAATGTTGTTGGCCGCTGATTCAATGCTATAACTACATGCTTTAGGTAGGAGTAATCCTAGCAACCAACCCGTCGGGGCGTTGCCTGTTTTTCGGCTTGCTTGTCCTTGCTAATATCAACGCGCCGCCATTGGCCCCAAACAGTTTGTAGTGAACCCAAAAAAACCGGCAAGGTTTACCCTGCCGGTTCGAACTAATGAGTCATATCAATTTGATTCACCCTAACTGATGCAAACTGCTTGCAATTTGGAACACAAAACGGGTCAATGCAGCGGTAGATACTGATTGTGCACCAACAGTCGGGAACCACGATCGACCACTTGAAGTCGTTATATGAAAAGATTGGAGCGATCGGCCGAAGCCATATTCGGCTCCAGTTGCCCGCCCGGCTACGCTAGTCGGGCGGGTGTGTCATTCCCTTGTACCTACCGTGTGGACACCTCTTTTAAGCGGCTTAAAAATGGAACACGGATAAGAGGGATAAAATGGATAGGTATGCTTTATCTTTCTGCGAAGCAGAAAATCTATCCATTTTGTTCAAAGCCGTAGCAAAAAGGATTGTTTTAGAAGATGAATTTTCGCCAAAATCCGATTAAGATCATTTTCCATCCGTGTATCATACCGTAAACAACGTTCGTGCACTTCAGAAAAACTTCTGTACTGTTGCAGGTTCCCATTAAAACGGTAACCCGAGTTCGCTTAACCGGACAACAATGTGCTTCGCTATGTTATAATCAGTTTAACATAAAAAATCTTTGCTAAACCTGATGGAAACTAGACAGCATGAGAAGTGCTTAACATTCGCATGTTTCTGGCGATCGGTTTAGAAGCCTTGATTTATCAGCAGGCTAAGGCTAGTCAATCGCCCACATATCGGCTTCAAACGCCTTTATCCTTTTCCTGCTTTTGTATTCAATCCGGCTGGTAACAACCTTGCCACCCAAAGCCTTTAATACGCAAAATACAGCTGCAAGCGCAAGCGCAATTTGCACACCGGTAACACCAATAAGGTATATCGTGAAAAACTGGAATAATTGTTTCATAATATGAATTTGTTTAGGATCATTTTTGTTGATAATGCTGAAAGGGCTTGTGCAAGCCGCAGCAATGCGCTATCTCCATCCCCCACCTAAAGCACGGTACAACTCCGTTTTCGCATTAGTTTGTTCGAATGTTATTGCTGCAAGTTGCAGTTCGCTTTCAAGTACTTTTTCCTGTGCAGTAATCACCTCAAGATAATTGGCCATTCCTGTCTTGAACAACATGTTTGCGTTAACGATAGCCTGCTGCAGCGTATTCACCCGGGTGATCGCAAGCTGTCTTTCGAATTGAAGTTTTTCTACTTTAACCAACGCATCCGACACTTCCCCTACAGCCGTTAATACCGCCTGCCTGAACTGTATCACGCTTTTCTCCCGGTTGACCAATGCAAGGTTGTACGCGGTAGTGAGTTGCTTTTTCTGCAGCAATGGCTGTGCAATACTGCCTGCTACGATCCCAAACAGCGATGCAGGAACGTTAAACCAGTTGCTCGCAGTAAAAGTGTTGAGTCCACCGGCAGCGGTAATACTCAGCGAGGGATACATTGCTGCTTTTGCGATACCTGCCTGCGCGTTTGCGATGGAAAGCGCAAGCTCATAGCGCTTCACGTCTGGTCTGCGGCTGACCATTTCAGCTGGAAGTCCGGCAGACGTCTCGCCAGGCCAACTGAGCCCATTATCCAGGCTGTTGCGTTGTATTCTTCCGGGTAAAGTTCCTGCAAGAATGCTCAGGGCGTTTTCCTGTACAGCTATCTCTTTTTCAAGTGACGGAACTAACCCTGCTGCTGATAAATGTTGCGCTTCGGCCTGCTGAACCGCCAGTGCATTAACCTGTCCCGCAGTAAACTGCAGCCTGATGATGTTGAGGGTACTATCGTTTAGGGCGATGTTTTTTCGTGCAATTGCGAGCTGTGCATCCAACCTCAGCAGGTTTGCATATCCCTGTGCCACGGCGGCTACGATGTTGGTCTGAACTGCTTTTTTTGCCTCTTCAGTTTGCAGGTACCCGGCCAATGCAGCCGCCCTTTGATTCTTTATTTTACCCCAGATATCCGCTTCCCACGAAAGGTTGATGTTTGCGGAATAGTCCTCCACATGGGTGGAACCCAGGAACTGTTTTGCACTAAGTCCATTTAAACTATTGTCGGAGGGGCGGTTGGTATTTGCGGTTACCTGAAGTCTCGCATCCGGCAGGTACGACCACCTGGTTTGCTTCAACTGAAGGTCTGCATATTCTATATTTTTTAAAGCGAGCTGCATATCATAATTCCTGCTGATTGCCTTCTGGATCAACTGTTGTAAAATGGGATCCTTGAAAAAGCGTTTCCATTCGAGCTCAGCTATGCCTGAAGTCTTTTCACTGGAGTCATTTCTAAACTTCGACGGCAAATCAATCGCCGGCGGCGCAACAGGTTTGGTAACATTGCAGGCATTAAACACTGCTACAATTACGAGTAGCAGAAAGCCATTTTTAATTAAGTTCATTGTTGTTGTTTTACTGCTTGTTGAAGGTGCCTGCAGGTATGCGCTTAACTTCGATTGCTTAACGCAAACCCTGCAAGGTTCCCTCTAATAGTCCGTTGTTTAAGGCGGGGCAAAATATCTGGCACCCGCCTTTTCGGATTATCGGTTTATACCATTACAGGCTTTGGACGATGAAGAGTTTCGGCGTGATGCTGAGGAATGACAAGCTTTGGCCTGCCGGTAATTTTTTCCTGTAGTCGCTGGAAGATGATGAATAGTACAGGAATGATAAACACACCAAGCAGTACCCCGGTTACCATACCGCCGGCTGCACCAATGCTGATGGAATGATTACCTAAGGCCGATGGTCCATCGGCACGCATCATTGGTATGAGTCCAACAATAAAAGCAAGAGATGTCATAATAATGGGACGTAGCCTGAGCCTCGCTGCTTCAAGGGCGGCAACAACCAGGGTTTTACCTGCGCGGCGGCGTTGCAACGCAAATTCAACAATCAGGATGGCATTTTTTGCCAGTAACCCGATGAGCATAACAAGTGCTACCTGCACGTAGATATTGTTTTCGATCCCTGTCAGGCCTATGGCTGCAAATACACCAAACACACCCACCGGGATGGATAAGATCACCGATAACGGCACCAGGTAACTTTCGTACTGCGCTGCAAGTAAAAAATAAACAAACAGCAGGCATAGGGTGAAAATGATTACCGACTGTCCGCCGGACTGTATTTCCTCTTTGGTTAACCCCGAAAATTCGTAGGTATAGCCTTCAGGTAAACTGGCTGCTGCAACTTCTTCCACCGCTCGTATCGCATCACCTGAACTATAGCCCGGTTTTGCCATAGCGTTGATACCAATTGAATTAAACAGGTTATATCGCGACACTGTTTCAGGACCATAAACCCGGTTCAATTTCACCAGGGTGTTGATAGGCACCATGTCGCCACCGCGGTTTTTTACAAACACATTATCTATCGCCGACGGTGCTGCCCGCGACGCCATATCGGCCTGAACCAGCACACGGTAATACTTACCAAAACGGTTGAAATCTGATGCCTGGGCACTACCAAAGTATCCCTGCATGGTTTGCAAAATGTCTTTGACGTTTACCCCAAGTTGCTCAGCTTTCACATCATCTACTTCAAGCTCTAGCTGCGGGTAATCTGCTTTGAAGGACGTGAATGCCATGGCAATTTCTTCGCGCTTCATCAGGTCAGCAATAAACTTTGTAGAGACGGTATTGAACTTGTCCAGCTTGCCCCCGCTCCTATCCTGCAACACCATGTCTAGCCCATCTACATTACTAAAACCCGGCACTGTTGGAAAGGTGAACACGAAGAAATCAGCAGCTTTAATACTTCCGAGTTTTTCGCGCACCTGCGACATGATGGCATTGATGTCTTTAACCTTTCCACGTTCTTTTGCGGGTTTCAACAATACAAAGGCAACTGCTGATGAAGGGCTTGATGACTGTGTAAGGATATTAAAACCCGATAGCCCCATCACTGTTCTGTTTGCCTCGATAGTACCCAGTACTTTTTCAGTTTCCTGTACAACCTGGGTTGTACGTTGCAGGGAAGCACCTGCGGGCATAGACATAGAAATCGCAATGAAACCCTGGTCTTCGGAAGGAATAAAACCCGATGGTGTTTTCTTTACCATCCATACGGTACTCAGTAAGACTACTGCGAGCCCTGCAAGACCGATCCATTTGTAGCGTACCAGGTACCGAAGCCCGCCAACATACTTCTCCGTGAGCGAACTAAAGCCCCTGTTAAAACCGGCAAAAAACCTTTCTTTAAATCCTTTTATTCCCCGGGGATCAGCTGCGGTGCCATGTTTATGTTTCAAAAACAAGGCGGCAAGTGCGGGGCTTAGTGTCAAAGCATTTACCGCTGATATCACGATTGCAATTGCCAGCGTGAACGCAAATTGTCTATAGAAAACTCCTGTTGAACCCTTCATAAATCCAACCGGCAAAAACACGGCACTCATCACCAGCGTAATGGAAATAATCGCCCCGGTCATCTCGTGCATGGCAGCCGTGGTGGCCGCTTTTGCGGGCAAGTGGTCGCGCTCCATTTTGGCATGAACAGCCTCAACCACAACTATTGCATCATCCACTACAATACCTATCGCAAGCACCAGTGCAAACAGGGTCAGCAGGTTAATTGAGAAGCCAAACAATTGCATAAAAAAGAAGGTGCCGACAATAGCAACAGGTACAGCGATCGCAGGGATCAGGGTTGCACGCAAATCCTGCAGGAACAAAAACACTACGATAAACACGAGGATAAAAGCTTCGATAAGTGTATGTATTACCTGGCTTATCGATTGGTCAAGCGAGTCTTTCGTATTGTATAGTATCAGGTGCTTGACCCCTTTTGGAAAGTTCTTGGAGGCCTTCTTCATCAGGTCAGCGATGGCAATCTGTATCTCGTTAGAGTTAGAGCCTGCGAGTTGCATCGCCGCGATATTGATACCCGGCTTACCATTAACCCTCGTGTAATTACCATAGGTATAAGCGCCAAATTCTATCCTTGCCACGTCTTTTAAACGAAGCATAGAACCATCGGCGTTCGACTTGATTACAATGTTTTCGTAGTCTGCCGGCTGATTTAATTTCCCCTTATACTTAATCACATATTCAAATGCCTCTGTACTACTCTCACCAAATTTCCCGGGAGCTGCTTCAAGGTTTTTATCCTGTATAGCACCAACTACTTCGGTTGGGGTCAGGTTATATGCAGCCATCTGCGCAGGGTTGAGCCAGACGCGCATGGAGTAATCCTTGCTTCCACCAAATATGATAGACTGGCCCACACCCGGTATACGCTTGATCTCGGGAATTATGTTTATCTGCGCATAGTTGGCGAGAAAGGTTTGGTCATAAGTTGCAGTGTCTTCGGCGTAAAGGTCCACAACCATCAACAGGCTGTTTTGTTGTTTTGCCGTTGTAACACCGGCCTGCACAACCTCAAGGGGTAGCTGGCTGCTTGCCTGCGAAACCCTGTTCTGTACGTTTACCGCGGCCTGGTCGGGATCTGTACCAAGCTTAAAATAAATGGTAATCACCAGCGATCCGTCGTTGCTTGCGGTTGAGCTCATGTAACTCATATTCTCCACCCCATTGATACTTTCTTCGAGTGAAGGAGCAACGGAACGTAATACCGTTTCGGCGTTCGCGCCGGGGTAAAAAGCAGTAACCTGTACTGCCGGGGGGGCGATGTCGGGAAATTGTTGCAGGGGCAAACCCGTTAGGCCGAGTACACCCAGGATGATCAGTAAGATGGAGACCACGGTAGCCATAACAGGCTTTTCGATAAATCTTTTAAACATGTTGTTGAAATTGAGTTCTGGTATAATCAGTAGTTTTTTTGGTGACCAGCATTTGCTTTCTGTGGATCCCCGGTTGTGTCACTCACTTGTACGGCATCTTTTTATGGCAGCCGGTGAACTCGTAACACACTTAGGAGACGCTCAGGAAAAATGCACATCCACGGCTATTCATTTGTGGCGGTTACATGGCGCATGTTTGGGCAATAGTTTAGCAGCACAGTCTTTAGCTGAATTAAAATGGGAACCCCCAAACTGGAATGAGTGGTGTTGATGGTTATTATCTATGCACCCTACCCACTGCCAAACCGGTTATCATTACAGAGTTATTTCGTTGCAGAAACCATAGTCAGCTGTGGTTGCGACTTAACCTTTTCGGGCTTGATAACGATGCCTTCAGCCAGGTGGTCAAGTCCGCTGAATACAATACGGTCACCCGGTTTTACGCCTTCTTTTACGATGTAATCATTACCTGCTTTACCAATGATAGTTAAAGCTTTCCTGAATACCTTATTGCTGTCGCCTACCGCGTAAACAAACACTTTGTCCTGCACTTCTATGGTTGCCGCTTGCGGAACCAGCAGCGCATTGGTGTGTTGTTGCGGCAAGACAATTTTCCCGGTGTTTCCCGAACGTAAAAGACGTTGTGCATTGGGGAAAACAGCGCGCAGGGTTATTGCGCCGGTGTTTTTGTCGAAACGACCGTCAACCATATCTATCTTTCCCTTTTGAGGATAGATGGTATTATCGGCCAGTACAAGAGAAACAGCAGGCAATTTTTTCAACTTGTCGTTGATGGATGTACCGTCATATTGCTTTTTGAAGTTGATAAAGTCAGCCTCAGCAAGGGAGAAGTATGCGTAAACTTCATGTACATCCGAAAGGCCGGTGAGCGCTTCGGGATCAGTTGGGGAAACAAGGCTACCGCGCTTTCTTGGGAGCCGGCCAATAAAGCCGCTAACAGGTGCTTTTACCATGGTATAACCAAGATTGATCCTTGCAGACTCAACGCCTGCCCGGGCCTGGGCAGCATTCGCCACAGCAATTTTCTTTGCTGCAACGGCAACCTTTAGCTGGTAGTCGGATACCACTTTGTTCTGAACCAATGGAGTAAGCTTGTCAATTTCAAGCTGCGCGTTGGTGATGGCGGCGTCTGCTGCCTGCAGGCTTGCGGCTGCGCTGTTTAACTGTGCCTGGTACGGCTGCGGACTGATCCTGAAAAGCGGCTGCCCGGCACGAACATACTGCCCCTCGTCTACTAAGACTTTATCGAGGAAGCCACTTACCTGTGGCCTGATTTCTACATCAACCTTACCCTGTAAAGCTGCTGTATAGCTGTGTTCGGTAGTTGCTGTTGCTGTTCCCACGGTTATCACTTCGGTTAACGGGGGTTCTGCAGCAGGGGCAGGTGTTTGGGGCTGGGAACATGCTACCAAAAGGGTGAGAAAACCTACGAATAGAAAACTTTTCATGATTAAACTGTTTAACAGTGTTAGATTTTGGGACAAAAAAAATGCGGGATTAGTCAAAATATATGGAGATGTATTATGAGAACAGCAATAAGTCATTTAACAGCGTTAACCAATTTGGCAAAAAAAATCAAGATTGCATAGCATTGATAATGCCACCGATCGCATCCGTCAGAACTTGTTTATTCATTTCGTCAGATGTGCCCTGGTTGACAAGATTAATTGAGATCAGCCCATGCACTACCGACCATAAGGTGTAGTAACGTCTGCAAACCTCGTTTTCCGATTGGGCATCTTTTCCCAACAATTGCCTGATTACATCGGTAACCAACCTTGCGGGAGCCTCTGCTTCAGGTGTTTTTTGTGCTGCGCAACAATTCATTGAAACCCCAAACATCAGTTGGTATAACTCTTTCTTTTTAAAAGCGAAATTCCAGTAAGCCATCCACATGGCTTCAAGTTGTTCACCGGGAAGCTTGTATTTGTCGCGGGCATCTTCCATCTCCTTTGCCAGGTATAAGTAACCTTTCTTATTCAATTCCGCGAGTATCGCCTCCTTATTCGAAAAGTACTCGTAGATTATGGGAGCGGTATACTCAATTTCATCAGCTATCTTACGCATGCTTAAAGCCTGCCATCCCTCCTCTTTAACAATTTTATAGGCGGCTTCAAGGATGCTCGTCCTCGTTTCGTCTTTTAATCGTTGTATTCGTTCTTTGCTTGCCATCGTAGATATTTACACACTTAAATCATTTAACACTGTTAAGTAAAGGTAAGCTGCTTTCAGATTACCAAACAAATCTTTTTTATTTTTTTGTTTTTTATTGATTATTCATGATGCAATGTCGTTTAGTTAAGCCGATTATGTAATTTGTTTGCCCAGCCACTTCCAATGGTACAAGAGTGCGACGCAACGATGTCCTAAAGAATTCCTGTGGCCGGGTCCATAAAAATTTGCTTAAGTAAACGGCATAGATTCATGATGGCAGATCTAAATGATCGCTGTTTCTCAGGAACTTCTTCCCTGATGGTTACAACGACTTTGAACCTTTTGTTGCTCCCTTGCCGGCCACCATCAGGCTGATGGCATAGCCGCCCCCGGGTGCACAAAGTTGCTGCAACTTCGAGGTGTTCTTAACCAGTACTTTCCTGATTACATAAGCCTGGGGATTGGACTTGAAGTCGGCATCTTTTGCGTCGGCATAAATGGTTGCAATGTAAGTGGTGCCCTTATCCAGAAAGTCGAAGCTGATTTTCGAAGTGCGTTTGGAGTAGCCATTTACACTTCCTAAATACCATTCGTCTTTGCCCTTTGCCTTACGTGCTACCGTAATATATTCGCCCGGTTCAGCCTCCAGGTATTTGCTGTCGTCCCAATCGATGGCCACGTCTTTAATAAACTGAAAAGCATCCGGGAACCTGTCGTAGTTTTCGGGGAGGTCCGCTGCCATTTGTAATGGACTATACATGGTAACATAAAGTGCAAGTTGATTTGCAAGCGTGCTGTTTACATGCGATTTGTTTGCAGGATTCAACTTCGACAGGTCCATTTCAAAAATGCCGGGTGTATAATCCATTGGTCCGCCCAACAACCTGGTAAATGGCAACAGGGTTACATGGTTCGCTTTAGATCCCCCGAACGCCTGGTACTCTGTTCCTCTTGCGGACTCGTTCCCGATCAGGTTAGGATAGGTTCGAGCTATGCCGGTTGGACGAACTGCTTCATGTGCGTTTACCATAATCTGGTAGTCAGCGGCTTTTTCAATTGCATACTGGTAGTGATTTACGATCCACTGGCTGTAATGGGTTTCGCCACGTGGAAGTATAGGTCCAACATAGCCGCTTTTCACCGCATTATAACCGTTCTGTTTCATGAAACGATACGCCGTATCGAGGTGGCGTTCGTAATTACGTACGGACCCTGATGTTTCGTGGTGCATGATAATGCGCACACCTTTAGCTTTGGCGTAATCCCTGAGCTCTTGGACGTTGAAATCGGGATACGGGGTGACAAAGTCAAATACATAATCTTTAGAATTGCCAAACCAGTCTTCCCAGCCAATGTTCCAGCCTTCAACCAACACCGCATCAAAGCCGTGTTTTGCCGCAAAGTCAATATACTTTTTCACATTTGCGTTTGTTGCACCGTGGGTTCCGCTTGGTTTTGCCTTTGTAAAATCCGTGACTCCCAATTGAACCGAGGGATATTCATTTGTGTAGGACCACGAACTTTTGCCGGTGATCATCTCCCACCAAACACCCACATATTTCACCGGCTTAATCCAGCCGGGATCTTTGATCTTGTTTGGCTCATTCAGGTTGTAAATCATTTTAGAAGCAAGAATATCGCGTGCATCGCTGCTAACAATAACGGTTCGCCAGGGGGTGGTACAAGGTGCCTGCATGTACCCTTTATCACCTTTGGCATCGGGTGTTAACCACGATTCAAATACCATGTTTTTGTCGTCGAGATTCAGGTGCATACACGAGTAATTAATCAGGGCGGCTTCGTGCAGGTTGATGTAAATGCCGTCCGAGGATTTCATCATCAGCGACGTTTGAACACCCGTTGGCGAAAATGAAGTCTGCGCAAGATTGTCTGTAATCGACTTCTTCATTAGTTCCCGGATCTCTGATAACTTCGAAGTTGTAAAATCATATTCCTGTGTATCGTAGTCACCAGGTATCCAGTATGCGGTGTGATTGCCCGTCATCGCAAATTGGGTGCGTTCTTCTTTGATAACGAAATAGGCAAGTTCTTTTTGCTGCGGAAACTCGTAACGAAATCCGAGTCCATCGTTAAAGAGGCGGAATCGTATAAGCATCTTCCGGTTGCTTTCTTTCTGAGACAAGGTAACCGCCAGTTCGTTGTAGTGGTTGCGGATCGTCTTTACTTCTCCCCATACAGGGTTCCAGCTTTCATCGAAAGTTGACTGCTTCTGATCAACAACTGTAAATTGATTTAATAGGGATTGCTTATCACCTTTAAGCACAAAGCCAAGCTTACTTGGTTTGACGACCTGTTTACCATTGTAGTCGAGTTGATAAACTGGTGTGCCATCGCCCTGTAATGCGAAAACCAGTACAAACTTTTTATCTGGTGATGTGAGTTGCTGTGCCATAATGTTTCCAAAACACAGCACAAAAATGCACGCCAACTGAAGACCCTTTTTCATGGTAAATAGTTTAGCCGGTTAATGGTGATTTCAAGGATCAGCGAATAGTCGGGGGTAAAGTAGTAATAGTTCAACAAGCGTAACGAATGGTTGTTCATTTATTTCTTGCAGCAAACCCGGCGAATAGCGGTTTGCCGTACAAGCGAGCCCGTCCGAATGGCTGGCCGGGCGGACGTGGCAAGGATGCATCGGTAACGACTAAATGCCGGTTCCAAGAGAAAACTTTATTGCGGCAACTGCAACCGAAACCCATATCGCACCCATAATCCGGCCCCGTTGGTTTGCACGCACCTGGAAATAGCTTACTAAAGCAAACAGCACCTGCTATTTGCAAGTGCTGTTTGCGGGTTTCGCCAACTCTCTATGTTGAATATCGAACTTTGCAATTAAAGCCTTATTGTTGGTTAGTCCCAGATCTTTCACCTGTTGTTTCCGCCATTTGTGCTCCTGAAACCATACGACCGCCAGCCTGGTCTAACGCCTCTCTGCTGCTCACCTCAGTGAAAACATCTTTACTAACGATGCTGCGCTGCTGAATTAAACGGGTTTGCGTGCGCGTTTTGCTGAAGGAAAGCACGGGCATATTGCCGATGGTTTCTGCAATCATTAACGTATCCACTATGGCATTTTCCAAACCAAGCTCCTTGCGTAAGTTGATATCCCGAATGGCAAGCTTTGCGCCGCGTGATATGACGTATAAATTTCCTGCCGCGTCTTGTACCAGCGTACCATCTTTGAGTGAAGCAGGGCTGTCCTGTGCTGAAGCACTCACGAGGAAGGACTGGTAAACAAACCATACCTGGATCTCAGCGATATTCGCAAGGTTGATGTTCGCATTAGCGAGCTCCTCCTTTTCGATGTACAAACGCCAGTCAGCGGCTACACCACGTCCCCAGAAGTCGATCCCGGGCTCACTGCCATCAAGTACGCCAATATCACTGGTCAGGGCAGACTGCTTTGCAATCACCACCCCTTTCCTGGGAAGCAGGGTTGCTTCGATAATGTTGCCGTTCCTTTTCTTTTCGCTATAACTTCCGGTATGCTCAACGATCGCGGTAATGGCATCCGAGTTGGAGGTTGCACCCACAAACGCTACATAAACCGTTTCCGCTTTTGCTTCGTACCTGCTGGAAGGCAAATCAGAAAGCCTTACCGCAAAGTTTAGCTCTGCCGAACTTTTGAATTTATTGAGTATTGCAGTGTCTTTGAAAGAAACCTTATGGTAGTCGTACACCCAGCTTCCTACGGTGAAGTAATTGTCGTACTGCTGGCGATAATTAAGCAGGTTGGCAAAAGTGCTCCAGGACTGCTGGTAGGCTGCAATCAATGTCGTCAACGATATGAGCCCACTTTTATAATTTGCGATTTTGTCGGGGTGAATGTATCCGTAATCAAAGCGGATGTCCTTCGACTTGTCTACCAGGGTATAGATCTCAAGTGAACGGGCAGCAAAGAATGCATATTTTGTTAGTATGTTCATGTACTGTTGCGCAATCCTGATCAGGCTGAATGAAGCATTTTCAAGCACTTTCACATCGCTGGAAAGCGCTGCGAGTTGCTGTTGTGCCGCAGCCTTATTTGCCTGTGCCTGGGTAAGGCGTTTTTGAGCCGCCTGCAAGGCAAAAATTGCCTGTCCCTGGTGCATTTGAGCGATTACCTGCTGGTGTGCAAATTCGATCGCCTGTTGGATCAATGCCCTGTACTCTTCATCTTCTACATTCGACTGGTTTGCATCTTCCATCATTTTAGTAAAGCTGATGATGGTCTTTACACCTTTGGATATCTCCTCGATAAAACCAGGTAAACCTTTAGCTTCTTTCTTTAGCTTGTCAAGCTCTGTTTGATCAGCATCAGGGTTAGTAGCCTGTTTGATGATTTCGCCAACACCTGCACTTTCTACGGTGTCGAGAATAACAGCTATGGAAGTTGCTGCCCCAACAAGGCTGGTACCCATGGTAGGGATTGCAGCAATTACGCTTACTACTGCTCCTACCACCCCTATTACAATACCAAGCACGTCTACCTGCGCGTTTGCAAGTTCTTCTTTGCGCTCTTCAACTTTTTTCTTGATTTCTTCGATCCGCTGGTTAGCGCGGATAACTTCTTTATCGGCAATGTCCTTACCAATGGTGGCTGCGTTAAGATCGGAGGTAAGGGCATCGATGATGCCGTCTAATGCGGCGACTTCGCGTTCGAGGTCTTTCTTCTTCTGGGTCAACTGCACTTCGCTAAGCAACATGTTTGAGGCAGACTGGAAAATACCATGAACCATTCCGTGGTACTTTGTATAAACTTCTTCGTAACGATCAAAGTCGGGAATTACATCTGCATACCGGGATAAGCCGAGGATATTCATGTTGCCCAAAAGCTGGTTGCGGTAAGCTGTAGCATGGGTATTTGCAGGATCCAATTCCTTTACCCGGTCAAACTCGTCCTGTGCAATTTTAAGGTACGACTGGTTGTGATAACCGAAGGCACGGTAGTAATATTCGCCAATCGCAAAACGGTAATCTGCCCATTCTTTTAATGGCACCTCTACGGCGGCAAGTGCGGCTTTATAATTTGCGGCAATGAGGCTGGTTGCGGTGTATATGCCATTTGCACCTGTTGCACCTACACTGCCCGTATTTCCAACCGGTCCGGTTTTGCCGTTGGTGCCCATTACACAAAAGGTACCGTTTGGCTTGCACCATTCAACACCTTCACCACCAGGACCGCCAAAGCCGCCCGGCCCACCGGCGCCTCCTGGCCCACCTGGTACCAATGTTAGAGGAGAAGTGATCCCGCTGATTTGTTTGGTAATATATGAAATCGCAAGTGTACCGCCTTTTCCGCCGGCACCACCTGTAAGACCTGTGCCGCCTTTGCCACCATCGCCACCATCGTTGCCGGTTGCAGTTGAAATTCCGTCCTTGCCGGGAGCCCCGGTTGCGCCACGAAGTCCTTTTCCACCGATCCCGCCTTTTAACATAAAGCCGGTTCCACCTTGCCAGTTCCGGCAAATGATATTAAGCTTTCTGCCGGCGTGACCGGGTAAGCCGTCAGCAGGAACGGTTGTAACGGTAAGTTTAATGGTACCATTAGTCGTATCGTAGTGATCGGCAACCATGACAAGGTCACAATCCGGAAGTTCAAAAGTGTAGCCATCCTGTATGGAAATTTCCCTGGCGGCCAGTAAGATTTTTCGGTTTCCCTGCTGCCCTGCAGGTGCCGGTTGGGCGAGGGTGTTAATGAGATGCGATTTCAGCTGCGGATTCAATACGATCCGGTCGCGAAACATGGTAATTCTGTACATGAGCTTTGGTTTGATAGATTATTGATGAATAAAAAATTTTACAGATTGTAGCAGATGATCCCCGCTGGCATCTTGTGTTTGCCTTTTGCGGCTGATATGATCGGGGCGTGTTTCAGACGCAGAACCATTAAACCTTCCACTGTGCAGGATCTTCTGTGTGGGTTGGTTTATAGCGCCTTTCGATGCGGACACCGGAAGCTGCGTCATGAAAACCCGGGGCGTGGAAATGCCGGAACGATAATCAGCCAGCAGCGTTATTGGTAATCTGCTGATGAAGTAAAAGTAGTTTCGGGGGGCAGTGCTTTGCAAATGCAAACAGCAAGCGGTGAAAACGGATCAGCAAATGGTTTATCGCACGGAATCGACTGCCCCGGCGGTACAATTGTTGATCACTTTACAGGAGGGTAGAAGCTTAATTTGTAAATACCAGGGCTGGGGTTGATGATTGTTTTGGTGGACCAAAAACCAAAAGGACCGGCAGAAGTAAGTTGGTAGTGCGGCATTCAGCAGGGATTATGATTTCGTATGTGATCCGGCAGGCAATCTAAAGGAGTCGGGATAGTTGAGCCAGTGACCTTTAATTTTGCACTGTTGATCGATGTGTTACAAGAAATGCCATTGGAAATCCTACATTCGGCCCGAATATCATTCCGGTGAAATTGAAGACAACTAAACTCGCCGGGTTATCAGGATGAACACTAAACCATTAATCGAATAATCACAACAGTTTTATGAAAGCTTTTTTAAACGAGGCGCTGAAGAATATGCGTCAGACGGGGTCGTTGGTAGAGAGTTCGGTGTACCTGGTCGACAAAATGATAGAAGGAATAGACTTCAACCAAAACCTCCGGATTGTTGAGCTGGGCGCCGGAACCGGGATTATCACCAAACGTTTGGTGAAAGAAATGAACGAGGACTCAACCCTTGCTGCATATGAAATCAACAATGACCTTTTTAGTAAGCTGCAGGAAAATGAAGATAAGCGGTTAACGTTATTCAACGAAGACGTTACTACGATTGAACAACATTTCGCGGTTAATGCGGTCGACTATGTTATTTCCGGATTACCCCTGGCGAATATCGAGGCAGAAAAAAAGACGTCTATACTGCACGCATGCCATAAAGTAATTAGACCTGGTGGCTTTTATATTCAGTTTCAGTACTCCCGTAAAGACCTTTCTCTACTTAAAGAGTTTTTCCCCAAAGTTGATGCGCGCTTTACTTTACTAAACCTGCCGCCAGCGTTTGTTTATTATGCGCAGAAAGAGGATTAATCAATTTTATCCATTTTATTTAATAGGGCTCAGATGCGACCCGCGTTTCTCACCAGGGGGTACGTTTCAGTGCAGGTCCTGTTTCCACAACTTATTTATTAGCAACTGCTAATTCTCGAGCATAAGCGAGGCAGACGCAACTTTCTTTTGTTTGGTTAATAAGCTAAATAGGGCAACAACGGCTAATATCACCACCAAATACAATCCATATCCTGCAGAATCAAACAGCAACCGCGTAACGATATTTGGCTTGGTGGTTAGCGTTTCAACAATCCAGGCGATAGCGGTGGTAATCGCTGGCAAGGCTAAAGTCAGCCGGGTATAGCTGAATAGCGAACTGCGACTAAGGATAATGAGCGAAGGAATGGTTGTAGCCATCACAAACAATTGCATGAATTGAACGCCGGTGTTAAAACCAAGCATACTTAGTGCATTGCGACCGCTATCGAGATGAAGGTTTGGTAATGTAGCGCTAAAGGCTAAACCATGCAATACCGCAAATAGGAAGATGAAAAGATTTTCTTTACCTCGGATGATGGGCCAGAGCGCATGAACAGCCATCAAAAGCAACAACAATGCTACAGCGATTGCCATTATAGACGGCGGCAACCGAAACCCATTCACAGCCGCTGCAAGCAGGGAAAGACAATGACCAAGGGTTATAGCAAGTGCAATCCCTAATGTGCGCTTTACAACCACCCGTGTGGACACTGGAGTAGACCAACGGCTGCTTAACGAAATAACGGTAACCGGGATCAACATCAAGACCAAAAACAAAAGGTCATCCGTACCCCGCGCAACATGGCCAAAACCCATTCTCATCATGGCTGTGAATCCCATCCATTTGCTGCCATTGAGTTTGATGTCGATATACGGCTGCTGATTACCGCTGATTAACCCCAATTGTATCGGCTCATTAGTTATGAGACCGCCATCCCAATCCTGCCGAACGTAGAAACGTGCGGAGTGGGTATTGGCGCTGTGCAAGATGACATTATAATGCAACCTGAACTCCCGGGTATTTTGCCCAGAAGGAGGAAGGATCAGTACGGTGGCGGTTAGCTCCCGGTGACTGCCTCCACCGTTCTGAATACTGTTCCCGATGGTTAAAGTTTGCACCTCCGTGGTCCATGGCTTATCGAGACCGCTTTCTGCCCTTACATGCTGAACAAAGTATGAACTGATTGCCTCACCTGATTGCTTGAGCAGAGCGTCAGGATCTGTTACCAGAGTCCTGCCTAGTGCGGAGGTCAGTTCAGGTAGGGGTACCTGAAGTTCCAATAAAACCATATCGGGTTTAATGTCGAGCAGCACAACGCTTTCGCGGGTTGACTGAGCAGACAGGTTGTTGGGCAGGAAGTAGAAACTTAGGGCTAAAATTATTATCAACCTGCCGGCAGCACAGCTGTGTTTAATATGTCGCACAATTGTCAACATAGCTTATACAATTAATCGCCATTATGCTAATGGGTTTGATGGTTATGGAAGCAGGCAATTAAGCCCTAGTTTAAAAATTAAAAGTGTTGTAACCGGTATTACTGGGTGTTTTCCACTTTTAGTAAAAATGTGCATATAAGTGACGAAGAAGCGGCGTTGTCAGTTGCATATTGCCGTTATTCATTGTCATTCCGACGCAGGAGGAATTTTTCGGGAGAGATGAGAGATGAACGATGAGAGATGAGTCGCAAATTTTTTGTCATGCCGACGAAGGAGGGATCCCGTCGGGTGCGATGAGAGATGAGTCGCAAATGATTTGTCATCCCGACGAACTTTGTTACCCGGCGCATTTTGTCATCCCGACGAAGGAGGAATCCCGGCGGGAGCGTTGTCCACACAAAATAATCGTTGAACCGGGGACAGGACGGAGCGAATTATAGATACCTTTGGCAGCACCATCGAAACACTATGGTTGACTGCTAAATATTAGATTATTGATGAATTTGCTATCCGTTCTAATGATGCTTACACAGGTTGCCAACACAAATGACGAAACCGGGGCGGAACTGCTGCGCTACAAGCACAACAAGGAAATTCCGGTACTTATCGAGCAAAACGTACTTAAGGCATTGGCGTTTTTCCCGGAATTGAGGGATGCGAGGATCAGTTTCATTTTCAAGCGCAACATCAAAGGTTCGGTGATGCAGGCCCAGCCCGTATTTGCTACCCTGGTTGGCCCACGTAAAGCCAGGCGCTATCGCATCAACATAAGTTCACAATTTAAACTGATCAGTACCCAAATGCCCATCCAGGACATCCCCGCTGATGTAATGATTGGTTGGATCGGTCATGAGCTTGGGCATATACTGGACTATGAGGGCCGGAGCAACGCGGGCCTTGTGTCTTTTGGGTATAACTATTACTTCTCACCAAAGTATGTTAAGCATGCCGAAATGGTGGCCGACTCTTTTGCAGTCGAACGGGGCATGGGCAATTACATCTTAGCAACAAAGCGGTTTATTCTCGATCATGCCGAACTTCCCCAGGCCTATAAAGATAAAATTTCCAGGCTCTACTTATCCCCCGATGTCATCGTTGAACAGGTGCGATTGCTGGAGGAGAAAAAGCGGCAGGAATAGGGTGTTGAGGTATTGGGTATTGGGTATTGAGGTATTTGGTATTGAGGTATTTGGTATTGAGGTAAGTTGATCAGTTGATTGGTTGAATAGTTGACTGATTAATTCCTTTGTTTCCTGATGATGATGGGTTGGTTGGAGAATAATAGGAGCAGCAACGCCTAAGCAAGCTGCAATACAAATTCCCTGAATTCGCTGAACTCTTCTTCTTTCATCACCCTTGGAATTTTTGCCTGCCCACCCAGCTTTTTAAACTTCTCGCTCCAGTTGTAAAAATGTTCCACCGGAACAACCTCTACCTCCACGCCCTTTAATGCTTTCGTCCTGGCGACCTGGTAATTCTTATTGTTATCGCATAGTTCCTGGTCGATGACTTCCGCAGCCCTGGCCGGGTCAACCTCTTTATCGGCACCAATGACCCACTTCATGATGTACTTTTCATCTTCAAAAACAACCGCGGCAGTAAACTCTTTTACTTCAATATCAAAAATGTCCTCCAGCTTTTGGATACCCATATTCATCTTTTGGACCGACAGCTGCTCTCCTACTACATTGAGGTAATGTTTGGTTCGTCCACTGATCCGGATTTCTGACCTTTTTTTATCGGTTATCGTTACAGTATCACCAATCATATACCGCCATGCGCCCGAAACGGTTGAAATAAGCAACACATACTCCGTGTTTTCAGCTGCCTGCTCAAGGGTAAGCACTTGTACCCCCTGTTTAACCCTGCCGTCGTCGTCGATATTATCTTCAACAAAGGGCACAAATTCGAAGAATATGCCATTGTTTACAATCAGCGCCATCGAATCGGTATCGGGCCGTTTTTGGGTAGCCAGGTAACCCTCTGAAGCCAGGTAGGTGTCGATATAAACCAAGGGACGCGCCAGCAGCTTTTCCATACTCTTGCGATATGGCTCGAATGCAACACCGCCCGACGTATACACATGCAGGTTTGGCCAGATATCGTGAATGGTGTTGAGGTTATTGTAGGTAATGATTTCCTTCAACATCAACTCTACCCATGAGGGAATACCGGAGATACTTCCAATATCCCAGCCAGGTGCCTCAATTGCAATACGCCTTACCTTTTCATCCCAGTTTTCAATGGAAGCGATTTCTGTTCCCGGCTTATAAAATTTGCTAAACCAGCCGGGTATATTTGCCGCACTAATCCCGCTGATCTCACCTTCGAAGTGGTCCACCTCTTCGATCAGGCTGGTACTGCTGCCCAGCATCAGGATTTGTTTGTCGAAGAAGTCTGTTGGCAGATCAAAATTTTTCAGGCTCAATACCTGCTGCATGCCCGATTTGCGAATAGCGGTGATCATATCGGCCGTAACAGGTATGGATTTCTTGTTACTTGTTGTGCCGCTGCTCAGGGCGAAGTACTTCTGCCCGCCGGGCCAGGTGATGTTCTGGTGTCCTTTCAACAAATAGTTCCACCACTCTTCATACATCGCATCATAATCATACACCGGAACCTGTTCCTGGAAAGCCCTGATTGGATCCGGGCTTCTCAGAATGTCGTTAAACTTATATTTCAACCCAAATGCGGTAAGCCGGGCTTTTTTAATCAGCTGTAAAAGTACTGACCGCTGGGCTTTGTACGGATTTGGATCCCGACTGATCATCCCATTGAAATCGATCGCTTTTTTAATTACTCCACCAAGCAGGGTCATATCAATTAAATTTTTCTATCCTTAGCAATATTCATACCCCCAACCGGTTAGTTTGGTTTACGCGTGAGAAGTTGCTGGTGAAATATGGGTGAGCTTGCTTGAAAGTCCATTGCTCGTGATAAGACCTTTAACCTCGAGATCTTCGGTTGATGAAAGATGGTGATTGCACACTCCCTGGCCTGCTTACATCAGGATCGCAGTGACCGGATCCATCATACTACGGCGAGATAAGACGTTGTAACTATAGCTGCGATCTTCGTTTTATACCGGGTTTCAAACGCGATTATTGCTTTGCTACAGGTAATGTCTGCATGCTTAAGCCATCATAAACTTTAACGTTGTAAACACCCCTGGGCAACCTCGCAATATCAAGCCGGAAGTCAGAATGGTTTAACGCGGTTTTCTTGAACACAAGCATGCCGGCTGAATTGTATACTTCCACCCATCGGATCTTATTGGCTCCTGCATGAACAACAATTTCGTTTGTAGCAGGGTTAGGATAAACCAAAATTGCAGGCAGCAAAGATTTTAAAAACCGTATTTCAGAATATCGATATGCTCCATCTGCGTCAACCTGCTTCAGGCGATAATAGTTGTGCGTAAACGGCGCCCGATCTGTAAAGGCATACGAAGTATTATTGCCTTCAATCCTTCCCTGCTCAATTTTGCCAATACTTTGGAAAACTATCCCGTCCCTGCTTTTTTCGACCACATAGTAACTGTGATCAACCTCCCTGGTAGTCGTCCAGTTAAGCAGGTTACCGTTGATTGTTGAAGTGCCTTTAAAGGATAACATGCTTACCGGAAGCACAGAATTGACCGGAACTTCCAGGCTCAGGTAGTCGTACATCAGGTGGCTTACCCAACCGGAATTTGAGGGCATCGCCAGCGTTATCGTGTTGTTACCTGCAACCAACCTGCTCATCGGTATGGATATTTGCTTATAACTGTATTTGGCATAGTTCGCCTGCCGGATAAAGGCGTTGCCATCGCCGTTGTCGGGAAAGTAGGTGGTAAAAACAGCATTTTCATTGTTCACATAGATCCACTGTTGGGCATGGTCGTTACTTGCATAAGCAATGGTAAGTGTTGCATTGCCTGTTGTAGGGCTACCCGGGGGTACTACAAAGTTGATCCGCCACTTCCATAAGCCGGCAGGTGCAAAAGCGGGATCAGGGTATTTGGTATGCGCAAAAGGAATTGTTGTTGACCAGTTTTGATCCGCAACATTGTATTCAACCGGGTTTGGAAAAGTATCCCTGAACTTCCGTTCAACAAAGCCTTCTGCATAGTCGAATTTACCCATCCTGAATTCATCCGATTTCCGGTTTGCCGCACCAATTTCCCAAAGAAGGTGGCCATAGTTCCTCGGTATTGTCCAGCTGATGTTGCCCAGCGCACTATCTTTTCCGGCTGTGACGGTGATGCCATCTAACCTGTAATCACCTACTGCCCCGTTGCAATAAGCAAAGAAGCTGTAAGTGCCGGGTCGCACATGCGGTATCTTGAATTCCCCATCAGCGTTTGTTTTTACCCAGTAATGGTAGTTTTTACCTTCATGTTGCCATTCGTTGTCGGCATTGCTGATTTTAGTCAGGCCAACCCAGGCATTTGCACCGGTCACTTCCGGCTTAAGCATGTCTTTAATAATAAACTTACCGGAAATGCTTCCGCGTTCTGCTGCCAACGGGTATTCTGGTGTATTGGTCAGCCAGGTATATGGCCACTTTGCCTTTTCCTGTTCTGCCCTTGCTTTTGCAGCTGCCCAGTTTTCGTCGCCCGTTTGCTTGCTGGTAGTATACAATAGGTAGGGTCCGTATATTTTGCTCCATTGTTCACCTTGCTGTATCACAAAGCTTTTATCCCCATAATGCAACCCATTCAGCAACATATGGTTGATCCCTGCGGCGGCGTTCAGATCCTGGTGGGTAGGACCTCCGTTCATGAACTCCGGGCTACTCAAAACCATCCAGGTGCCGATGTGATTTACGGAACTCGCATGCCCCCAAACAGGTGTTTCCCAAAACGCCGCCGTATATTCATACTTACCGTCAAACTTACCCGCCCGTACACCCGTATTGAGCTTTGCAATTTCAGCTATCCCTGTTGCGGAAGCATTATTAAAATCGTAAACAGAAGGCATCTGCCAGTTGCGCAATGAGTCGACATAGATCCGCTCGCACAGGTAATCTGTTCCGTTCTGGGCTATCCATTCGACCATTCTCCACGAGCCAAGGTCAAAAGCAGGATACGCCGGCTTGTGTTCCAGGATAGAGTAGCTGTACAATCCAGTGTCGCCCCTGTTCAGTACATAGTGGATGTCGGCATCTGCAGGTGTTACCTGTCCGGTTTGCGGGTTATATGAGCGCTTGAGCGATACATCAACAATGTCGGGAGCGTCTGTCTTCACCGTAAAAACGCAGTTGTTCATGGTTTCAAAACCATAACTCGTTTGAAAGTCGTGGTAGGCACCGGTTCGTGACGCGCCAATTTGATTAAGTTGCTCAACACCGTTGTATTTAAGCGAAAGAATATCGCCGGACCTTTTTTCTATTCTTGCCCGGATGATGCCATTATTCAAAACTACAGAATCGCCATATTCCCTGAGCATGCTGTTCGGGTTCAACGACAAAAACACACTCGTATTCACCCCATCGTAGTCGATGATTAGCGTTTTACCGGGGGTTGTTGAAAGCCTTCCATCCGCAACGAGCGCTTGGAGCTGAACAACTTTATTGCCGGCAACCTGCATCAGACCGATACCAGAAATAGAGATACTTCCACCAGTTCCAATCACCAGGTTTCTTAATATCCTAACCGAGCCACCGGTAATGCTTAGTTGCGCGGTTGATCCATTGGTTATTGCCAGGTTCAGGTCCATGTTTACACCACCGGAGCCGGCGTTTAAGGAACCACCTGCAACGCTTACGATTGCACTACCGTTTGTGTTCGTGCCAATAAACATGGCATTTTTCGATGTAAGTGACCCACCGTTGATGGTAAGAAAAGCAGCCTCCCTGTTGCCAATATAAGCATTGTTCCTGATGTTCAGATCCGCAGGAGCATTCAGAACAACCGTTCCGTTTAACGAGTCGTTGTTGTTTGGATATACGGCGCCATTACAGGTAAAGGTGCCACCTCCCAGGGTGTTCAACCTGTCCGGGCGATAGTTGATGTTCGAAGCGTTGCCACCATTTAACACGGCAGCATGGGGCGAACCCTGGCCAATCCTTAACCTGGTACTGGTAACATTGGCGAAGTTGATGTTGGTGTCGGCCCAGTTCTGCCGGTTGAAATAATCTGTGTTTACTTTTCCCGTCCAGTTATTGGTTTGTGATAAAGCCTGAAGCACCAATACAAACTGAAGAATGAAAACAAGAAACCGGCAGTAAATTTTTATCATGGGGGATCGCTTAACTAAAAATAGAATCGGAACAGGGGAATTACCCAGTACGGTTGTAATATATGTCATTAGTGGAGCTCTCCGAAATGCTGTTCATTAGGGCAACCCGTACATGCAGGCTAACGTAAGCAGGCTTTGGTTAACGCATATCCGGTGCAGGAAATAGTATACCCCCAAATAAGAGGTATGACCATAAGAGGGTCCAGAGTATGTTGAACAGCTGGGCCGCAATAAAGGCAATTGCTGGCCTGCCCCCTTGTATACGCACAAGGTCGGCAAAGCGTGCCTCCATACCAATGGCTACAAAAGCAAGGGCAAACCAAAGGGTACGAAGACTATTGAGTATACCGGAGACCTGCTTAGTGGTTTCTGCAGGGATAAGAAATGAGAAGATTAGCGAGGCAGCAATAAAGCCGAGCACAAATTTTGGAAATCGATCCCATATCACCGCAGCGCCCCTTCCCTCTGTTGCATTTGCCTGGTTGGGGTTCTTTTTCAATGTCCACCATGCGGCAATAAAAATTGCCGCAACCCCGATCAATACATTTTGCGAAAACTTTACGATCACACCGGCTTTCAATGCAAGCGGACCAACAAGGGCAGCTGCTGCAGTAACCGAAGCGGTTGTATCCAATGTGCCGCCGAGCCATGCACCCGCAACCAATTCAGGAAGGTTAAGTTTACCGGCAAGCCATGGTTGTATAATCAACATCGGGATGGCAACAAGCAGTACCAGCGATGTTACATAAGAAAGTTTTCTTTTATCGCCCTTGATTGCACCCGCTGCAACGATCGCTGCCGATACACCACAGATGGAAACGGCAGAAGCAAGAATAACCCCGAATTCATCATCGACCTTAAGCTTGCGCGACAGCCACAACGAAAAAAACCACACCACCGCTACCACAACAACTGCCTGCAATATGCCCGGCACACCAGCTTTGATAATGTCGGTAAATAACACACTGGTACCAAGAATGACCAGGCCGGTTTTAATAAAGAACTCAGAACGTGCTGCTTCTTTCAACCATCCGGGCGAAAAAACATTGCTGATGATCAGCCCGGATATGAGCCCAAAAACCACGTATTCTATGCCATAGTACGCAACGGTTTTATTGCCCGCAATGATCAGGGCAGTGAGCCCCAGCAAAAAGATCAATCCAAAACCCCTTACAAAGTTCCGGATGCTACCACCAGACAGCGCGATGGCTGCCGATGCCAGCACCAGGAAAGCAATGCCGATGGTGCCGATTACCGCGAGGTTACCAATAGCGAGTACCTTGTTCAATAAGTCATCACTGTTTTGCCATTGGTATACCGGGGTGGTAAACTTGAAGGAAGGGTTAGCGAAAGCAACGAGTAAGATCATTACCACAATAAAGCCGCCTATGATTACCGCCCACCAGTCTTCTGTTAACCTGCCCAGGAATGTTGTTGGTGGTGCCTTCTGCACATCATCTGCATCAATTGCCACGGAACCGTTTTGTACAATGTTTGTCGACATGAGAGGAGTTAAGAGTTATGAGTTAAGAATTATGAGTAAATGTTATTTTGAATGTTGGATGTTAAATGTTGAATGAGTTAGGAATGATGAACTATGAATCAATGTCGTTTAGTTAAGCAACATTTTTGGACCCAACTGCAGGAATTCTATAGAACATCCTTGCGTCGCACTCTTGTACGGCAAATCAATTCTGAGCTATGAGCCGAGACTATGTTAGATGTTGCATGTTGAATGTTGAATAAGTCATGAGCCGAGAATATGTTAAATGCTGTATGTTAAATGTTGAATGAGTCATGAGCCTAGACTATGTTAAATGTTGTATGTTAAAAGTTGAATGAGTCATGAGCCGAGACTATGTTAAATCTTGTATGTTAAATGTTGACTGAGTCATGAGCCGAGAATATGTTAAATGCTGTATGTTAAATGTTGAATAAGTCATGAGCCGAGACTATGTTAAATGTTGTATGTTAAATGTTGAATGAGTCAGAAGTAGTGAACAATGAATCAATATTGTTTAGTTGTGCTCGCGGCCTTTTGATTGCTTAATGATGCAATGCAGAACAAGCCCACCTGGCTGAAGTCATATAGCTGGGTCTATAAAAACTTGCTAACTAATCAACGACGAATTACCGATGATGAATGATATCGTTTGATAATCATTTTTGAATTCAACTGTCGACCACTTCGTTTTTGCGTTCTTATTTTGCATTTTTAATTTTGCATTTTTAATTTCTTCAAGTCTTTCAATGCCCTTTCTGCTGCATGGTAACCGCACATGCCGTGTACCCCACCACCGGGCGGTGTAGACGAAGAGCAGATATAAATGCCCTTTGTTGATGTGCGATAAGGTGAATAGCGTAGCGCAGGCCGCGTAAACAATTGCCTTATGTCAATAATGCCGCCATTAATATCGCCCCCGATATAATTTGGATTGTGCTCCTCCATTTGTTGAGTGTTGAAAGTATGACGTGCCAGTATCCGTTCTTTAAAGCCTGGGGCAAAACGTTCTACCTGGTTTTCGATAGCAGCGGTGCGATCGGTGGTTGAACCATTTGGTACATGGCAATAAGCCCATGCCGTATGTTTTCCCTCCGGTGCTCGTGAAGGATCGAATTGGCTTTGTTGCGCCAGTAACACAAAGGGCTTTTCGGCAGGTGTACCATCAGCCGTTTGTTGTTCTGCACCGGCGATTTCCGCGAAGGTGTTGCCCAGGTGAATGGTGCCTGCATTGCGGCATTCGGGTGCGGTAAACGGAATGATATCGTCGAGTGCCCAATCGATCTTAAATACCCCCATGCCGTAACGATATCTTTCAAGCTGCCACCTATAAATGGAGGAAAAGGTATGACCTGCAATTTGTAACAGTTGCCGTGGCGTAACATCAAGCATTACTGCATGTGCCGATGGCAATTGCTTTAACGATTTTACCATCACCCCGGTTTCGATCCGTCCGCCAATAGAAACAAAGTACCGTACAAGTGCATCAGCAATACGATCAGCCCCACCTGCCGGTATGGGCCATCCGCCGGTATGGCCAACGGCCATCAATACGAGGCCGATCGCGGTTGTGGCAATGTTCGACAAGGGCTGAATGCCATGTGCAGCCATACCAGCAAATAGACCCTTTGCCTTTTCCGTGGTGAAGTTTTTCACAAACCAGGTTGCGGGCTGCAAACCTTTTAAACCAAACCGTGCCATTGCAATTGGGCTTGCCGGTATGTGAAAGGGCGCAAGCAACTCGCGATCCAGTTTTGGCCAGTCGGCTACAACAGAGCCGACGAGTTGGAGATATTTGTTTTTGTCCGCTCCCAATAGCGCAGCGGTATCAATTATTGAACGGCTAAGCACTGCGGCCGTTCCATCGTCGAAAGGATGTGCGGCTGCAAGTTGCGGATCAATAAAACGAAGCCCAAAATCTGCAAGCGGCAACGTGCTGAAAAATGGCGACGCAGCAGCAAGCGGATGAATGGCAGAACAGATGTCGTGCTTAAAGCCGGGAAGGGTTAGCTCGGCTGTGCGGAGGCCTCCACCGATGGTGTCCTTACCTTCGAGCAGTAGTACGGAAAGTCCCTGCCGCTGCAAATGAATTGCTGCTGCCAGACCATTTGGTCCTGAACCTACTACCACCGCGTCGTAATCTTTTGTTGCCATATTTGTATTTTCTCACCCCCGTTACAACCGGATCCAACGAATGTTCAAATTTCAATTATTAGATCCAATGTAAATACGTTACCCTGTAGTTAGCCGCTGTTTTATTTTAAATACTATGTCAGCCCTGAAATTGAAAATTGCTAATTAGTGTCGTCTGATTAAGCCATGTATCGCTGATTTGTTCAAGAGTGAAATGCAGTACAAGAGTGCGACGCAACGATTTACAATTAAAATACTGCAGTTGGGTCCAAAAGAAATTTCTTAATCGAACGACATTGGTTGCTGACCTGTTGATTGTTACCATTCGCCATATGCTTTTGATTGCCGCCATGGTTGTTGGGGTACAGCTTAAATGTGCAATGTTTATTGTCCCCCGGAAGTCGCCGCACCACGCACGGGTATCGTTTTAATAACCTCGCGTTTTCTAAGGTCGTATTTCTGGTTTTCGCCCAGGAAGAAGAACGGCCCCGACGAGGCGGTATAATCTTCTTTATCGCCGGTAACATGCTGCCTGCCTTTGCCGGTGATGGTGTTGTAATCGTAAACCGCCACATACGACTTCCCGATCACTTCAAGAATGTCTCGTTGCACCACTACTGCCGTTGCTTCGTCGAGTCCCAGCCCAATCAGTTGTGGCGCCTGCTTTACCGCATCAACAAGATCGAATTGCCGGTTGCGCCGCAACAGGTGCTGGTCGATTATTGAATTTTTTAAAAAGCCGAGTCCCTGGGTATGATCACCAACCAGGATGCGTGCATTATGGGTATCGCCGCGCCACAAAAACGAACCCTGGATGCTTGCGCCGGCAGAACTGCCTGCAATTACCCCACCGCGTCTCAGTAACTCGTTAAAAGCCTGGTGGGTTAAGGTGTTTAGGTAGTAATCGGCTATTCGCCACTGCCGGCCACCAAGTAAATATACACCTGTGGCCTGTTTAAGGGGTGCAACGAATCCATCGCTGTTTGCCTCTGTAATGCTGGTTGCATGCAGCAGGGTTACGGTTTTTATGCCGGTGTACTTTTTAATCTGCTCTACCTCATCGTTGCGATAGGCTGCAGAGTCGCCTGTTGCCGCACTGATCACCACAATTCGGGCTTTCTCTTTGCCACCAGCAAGTTCTACAAACTTGTTCCATATGGCGGGAGTATTGCCCACGTTGCCTCCGATGATCAGCAACGATCCATTTTCGGGCCCATGAACAGTAGCAGAAGCGGTATCGATTTTAATGGGTGTTTGGGCAATAACTGTTATAGAGAGCGCTAAGGATAAACTGTATACGACTAGCTTTTTCATAATTGTGCTTATTTGATGGTTTGGTTAACGGCAGGGGAATTGGCTTGCCTTCTTGTGTTATTCTGGATCACTTTGCGGTTTCTCAGGTCGTACCGCTGCCCTGAACCAAGAAAAAAGAATGGACCAGCAGGCACCGACGGTGCGTCTTCGCTTGTGTTGCTGTCGCTGCTGAAGTCGGCAACCTGGCTGCTTGCAACAATGGTTTTATGATCATAAATGACCGCGTATGATTTACCCAACACTTCCAGCGTATCACGCTGAACAACAATGGCGGTGCTTTCATCCAGACCGATGCCGATGAGTTCGGGTGACTTACGAATAAAATCAACCAGGTCGAATTCGCGGTTACGCTTAAGCAGGTGTTGGTCGATCGCTGAATTTTTTAGAAATCCCAGACCCTGGGTATGGTCGCCGATGAGTATGTGTGGGCCCTTTGTATCGCCCCTCCACAGGAAAGATCCCTGGATGCTTGCACCTGCCGAACTGCCAACGATTACACCGCCCCTGTTGAGCACGTCAAAAAATGCCTGGTGTGTTAGGGTGTTCAGGTACGAGTCGGCAATCCGCCATTGACGACCACCATCAAAATAAACACCTGTTGCCGTTTTTAACGGAGCGATAAACTGTTCGCTATTAGCTTCGGTTAAATTATTAGTGTGCAGCATGGTGACTTTACTAATGCCAAACTCCTTTTTTATTCGTTCTACGCTGCGCTTATTATATGCGGCTGAATCGCCTGTTGCAGCGGTGATGACAACAATGTCTGCTTTATCCTTTCCACCTGCGAGCTCAAGAAATTTAGCCCAAATCTCAGGTGTGTTTGCACCGCCACCGATGATTATAAGCGATCCTTTTTCGGGCCCATGTTTGGTGGTTGCGGTTTCTTTGATTTTTATAGGTGTTTGTGCGATGGCAGTTACACCGGCGAACAATAAGGGTAGCAGCAGCTTATTAACTTTCATGATTGATGGTGTTGATTAATTTTTTTTCAAGTGTAGAAGGTGTTGTTTACAAGGTCTCTTAATATCCCGGGTTTTGCTCCAGGTCGGGATCCTGTATAATCTCTGTCTGAGGTATCGGGAAGATCCAGAATTGCTCGTTTTTAAGATTTGGATTTATTGCGCCAAACACCTCTCCTGCTCTACCGGTGCGTACAATGTCCGTAAAGCGATGTCCTTCGAAAGGCAGCTCCAACCTGCGCTCCTTTTCAACCAGGAGCAGGATGTCCTGCTTTGAGAACGAAGGACTATAATTTACCACCGGTACATCGGCGCGTGCTTTGATGACGTTTAAATCGGCGATTGCTCCCGGCAGATCCGGACTGGTTTTTTTAGCTCTTGCCTCAGCGCGGATGAGATACTGTTCGGCAATACGCAATACATATATGGAACTGGTGCCATCCTGCTTTCCGTACTGAATAAGATCGTAAACCCCTTCAGGTGTTTGAAACAGCAGGCTCTTTCTTGAGCCACCTTGTTGCGGATCAAGCAGCAGGCCGACAAATTCACGGGCCGGGATATAATCGTGCCGACCGCCTTGTGCCGGCGAGAGCCAGTTGGTGTAAAACGAACTCCTGTCTGCTGAGCTAAACGCAATCTCAAAAATGGACTCCGTAGTGTTTTTTCCGGTGTAAAAGTTTGAAAATGGTTTTACCAGGCTGAAGCTGCTGGCCGCGATGACCTTCGACGCATATTCTTCCGCCAACTCCCAGCGTTGTGTATACAAATAGAGCCGTGCTTTAAGGGCATAAACGGTGAACTTATTAGCCCGGTTCCGATCAACTTTTTCGGTCAACAATGCTTCAGCTTTGTCAAGGTCAGCCTGTGCCTGGGCATAGGTTTGCACCTGGGTGCTCCGCTTAATGCCCTTGTGACTGGTTGGTGAAACTGCAGGCTCAAGAACGATTGGCGCACCTCCGTAAACCCGGGCAAGATCAAAATATACCAGCCCGCGCAGGAAATAAGCTTCGCCAAGAATTTGGTTACGCGCAGCAGTAGATATGGTGCCTTCTGCAAGCGCAGGTAATTTATTGATGACGAAGTTTGCACGGTTGATGGTGGTATACATCGATGAAAAACCGCCACCCCCACTTGCCGCGGTTTTATTGGCAACAAGGTTATTCTGACTATTAAAATTCACCACGTTGTCACCCGCAAGATCAAGGGCGACAATGGTTCCGCCGATATATCCCTGCAACGCGTCGTAGGTACCGATCAGGGCGGCCTGTGCCGACTTTTCATCTACAATAACAGCTTCGTCTGAAATGGTAGCCTGTGGCTCCGTATCGAGCACTTTACTGCAGGCGCCAAAGACCATAACCAGCAATATAAAAACGAGGTTGGTAAGTTTCATAATTCAAACATTTTAGAAGGTGATGTTCACGCCCAGGTTAACAGATTTGGTTTGCGGTACACCGTTGAAATCAAGTCCCTGCACAAGTTCGCTTTCGCTATCGGCTGCAGAATTTGTTTCCGGGTCGGGTCCGCTGTAACGGGTAAGTGTCAGCAGGTTGCTACCGGTGATGTAAAACCGGGCATTGCTGATTTTTAGTGCAGAGGTAAACTTTGCAGGCAATGTATACCCAATCGAAATATCCCGTAGCCGTATAAAAGACGCATCTTCAAGAAAGCGGCTGGAGTTGCTTTCATAGTTCCGGCTGCCATCAGGATTTATCACTGATGTTGGACGAGGTAATACGTCAACATCGCCCGGCTTTTGCCAGTAATTCAGTGCGGATTTTTGTATTGACCTTGTTACACCACGCGTACCGCCTACGTCGAGAAACAAGGCCGTATAGTTAAAGAGCTTGTTGCCCGAGCGATAAAACAGGTTCAGGTTTACATCGAGGTTTTTATAGGTAAATGTGTTTTTGAAAATGCCTTCAAAAAGCGGCCATACATCATCAACAATCCTGCGGTCGTCTGCGGTTATCTTACCGTCTTTTTTTACGTCTTCATAAATGGCATTTCCGGTTTGCGGGTCTACACCAAGGTAGTTGTACACCCAAATAGAATACAACGGAAAACCTTGTTCCAACCGGTACATACCATAGCTGCCGGTAATGGGTGTGCTTAGTTTTTCAATTTTGTTGGTATTGTGCGAAACCGTGAAAGTGGTGTTCCAGGTAAAATCTTTTGAAGTGATGTTTTTTGAACTGGCCAGGAATTCGAAGCCGGTATTACTTATTTCCCCTACGTTTCGGTATACTGAGGAGAACCCGGTTTTTGCAGCGACCGGCTCATTTAACAACAGGTCGGAGGTATACTTACGGTAATAGTCCGCTTCCAGTGTAAGGCGATCGTTAAAGAGTGACCCTGAAAGGCCAATGTTGAACTGGCTGGTGGTTTCCCATCGCAGATCAGGGTTAGCAAGCTGGCTTGGTGCAATACCCGGCAGCTCAGAATAGTTGCGGCCACCGGTCCATAAACCTCTTGAAGCAAAGTCATCGATATCCTGGTTACCGGTTAGTCCATAGCTTGTTTTCAAACGAAGATTGCCGACAGTACTATTTTGGGGGTAGAACTTCTCGTTGCTGATGTTCCATGCCAACCCAACCGATGGAAAATAAGCCCACCGGCGATCCGCACCAAATCGCGAAGATGCGTCTGCCCTGAGGTTTGCATCAATCACGTACCGTTTATCATAAGCATAATTTGCACCTGCAAAAAACGAAACCAGTCCATAATCAGAACCTGATGAAGAAGCGGTTTGCACAGCAGCTGAAGTAATACGCTTAAACTGGTTGCTGGGAAAACCGGTACCTGTTAGCGTTTGCCTTTCTGTTTTTGTATACTGTACGGTATTGCCTGCAAAAAACGAAAAACTGTTGTTGTTCCGGTTGCTGTAGAAGTTCAATAACTGTTCTGCAATCAGCGATTGCTTTGTGGTGGTTACATCATTGGCTTCGCCGGCAGGTTGGCCATACACCAGGTTGGTATTGTAATAGGCCTTCTCGTGGTAGTTATTGTAGTCGTTGCTCAACGAGGTTTTAAACGACAGGTTGGGCAGTATGCTGTAGGTGGCATAAAGATTATTAATACTCCGAAGACTTACCGCGTGATTGTCGGAATTTGCAAGTATCGCAAGGTGGTTGTCGAATACGGTTGGTTTTGCATAACTGCCATCAGCATTATAAAAAGCATAAAATGTTGGGGTATGCAGGGCAGCCTGGAACAAGCCTGCAGGTCCGTCGCCTACACGAACAACTGTTCTGGGCACACTAGAAATACTATTGCTGGTTCCGATCTTAATTTTCCTGTTAATGGTATGGTCAAGATTAAACCGGAATGAATAACGGGTTAAATCCTGCAGCTTTAGTGTAGACTCCTGTTCCTGGTATTCGCCACCCAGGTAAAAATTCGTTTTGGCATCTCCACCCGATACAGAGAGATTATACCGTTGTGAATGCGCGGTGCGAAAAACATCACTTACCCTGTCATAGGTTTTTTGATCTTCAGGATTACCATAAGCCGGAAAACCCGCAACTACTTCGCTCAGGGGTCTGAACGGCCGTGTCGCATAACTTTTACCATCGTTCTGGTGCACAAGGTTTACAAGTTCCGCGTGTTCCGTGCCGCTAACGAGTTCCCACAAATTCGTTGCCTTGCCAATTCCATAATCAGCGGAGAAGTTAAGTTTTGTTTTGGCGTTTTTCGAACCGCGTTTTGTCGTAATCAGGATAACCCCATTGGCACCTCTTGCGCCATATACTGCAGTTGCATTTGCATCTTTAAGTACCGATACCGACTCAATATCTTCAGGGTTAATGTCGGAAAGCGGGTTAGGTGTTTGCCCTCCCAATCCCCTTGATAAACCTTGCAAACTTTCGTTGTTGATAAACACCCCGTCTACAATATACAGTGGATCGTTACCGGCAGTAATCGAGGTCGCGCCCCGTAACCTGACCAGTACAGATGTACCCGGAACACCAGAATTGCTGGCAATCATTAATCCGGGTACCTGTCCCTGGAGTTTTTCAGTAACGCTTGTATAAGATGCTTTCGAGAGGTCGCCCGCCGACACCGTCGTGATGGCACTTGTTTGCGCATTTCGCCGGGTTTGGGTATAACCAACCACCATTACTTCGTTCAATTGTTTGGGTGCTTCTTTCAACAAAATTTCTATCGGGCTTCCGGCTGCTTCAACTTCCTGTTTTTCGTAGCCTACAAAACTGATCTCGAGTGTATAAGGAAACTTTTGACCGGTTACAAAATCAAACTTTCCTTTGGTATCTGTTTCAACGGTATGCGTGGTTCCCTTAATGTGTACCACAGCCTGGTGGAGTGGTTGCCGGGTTCTTGCGTCTAAAACAGTACCTGTAAGCGTAGAGTTGATGAGTGGTGTGGTTTGAGCGTTTGTTGAATAGTTCGTCAGCAATAAAATCAATGCTGCTAATAACCAGGATAATCTTCTCCTGTGATCCCGTTGGTGCCGTCTTAAAGCATTTCGCGATGGTACAATTCGGTACATTTCAATTTTTGGTTTAAGATGATAAGATGAACAGCAGTCAACGCCAATTGAACTTGCTGTTATTGCGATCTTGAATTTGTTAATGGTGATTATTTACCTGCTTACCGCTTCAAAGCCATACACGAAAACGGAAACCGATATGCAAAGTGCGGGTCGCCTGCAAACGGCATCCCGAAAAACTTTAGTAGAAACTTTTTTGGGAGCCAGCTGAGGATTTCTTTTCAACATCGTTGTGTCACTCTCTTTTACGGCAACAATGCTATTCACCAGTAATCAACAGCATAGTGACCGCACCATGAATAATTGTTTTGATGACTTAATAAAAGTGGCCTTTGTTAATCGTATTTACCCGCTTGCAGGCTTCCTGGTGAAAGCGCATAATTGCGGTCAATCCTATCAAGCACGACGTAGATCGAGTCCCTGTTTTCGTTGACACCCCGCAGTATTACTTTACTTCCATCGATTGTCTCATAGTTCAGGATCATCCTGTTTCGCATTTCCCCTTTTGGTGCAGCTTCATACTCACGTTTGCGGCGGGTAGACATGGCAAGCGGATGTATCTTGTATAGTTCGTCGCCTATGTTTGCCAGTGCGGTCGCAGGTATCCAGTTCGCTGGATTGCCAGCAGCTGTGGATGAATCCCTTCTTGCTGCTGGTTGCGCAGCATTGTTCCGCTTCCTACTTGCATTGAAAGGTCGATTTCGCCTATCCCCTGCTGCCCGGTATTTGTCTTCGAGGTACAATACCTTATTTTGTTCATCAGCATAGTAGTGAAACACCCGCTGCCCCCCTGCAACCCCCGACACTTCAAACGTCCGGTTCAAGTCGCGCTGGGGATCACCACCGCCGTTCGACAGGTCGAGCGGTGTGGGCTTATTAACCCGGAAGGTAAGCGTCGACCAGTTCTCAAATGTGGCCTCCTGCCAGCGTACTGAATCAAGCGGAGACTGGGCTAATGATTGGTTGTTGATCTTAAACTCGCTAACATGATAGTTTCCCCGCAGTGCTTTTGCCCCTGCAACTGCCGGTTGTTTATAAGGGTCGTACAGGAAGTTTACCAGTTGCAGGTAGAACAACACGACCAGAAAAAGGAAGATGGTCACCGACTTGAGTCCGATGCGCGTAAACCTTTGCCAGGGTTTATTAAATACCGGGTAGTATTGCGTGGGCACCGTATACTTTTCGAGCACAAACAACCGGTAAATTTTAGGTACGTCATCCACCAACAAAAAAGCGGCGAGCAATACAAAATATGAACTGTAAACATGCACCCCGCCGTCGTAAGCAAAGTTTACATACACGATGTCGGCAAGTGCGGCAAAGAGTAAAATAGCACCAATGGTAGTCGTACGCCTGAAGAACAACAATGCGCCCGCAAGCACCTCGACAACCCCGGCGAACACTTCGTACCATGGTACTATGCCGATCGACAACCAATACAACTTTTGGGCTGTAAGGTCCCCAAAATTGGTGTTCAAAATGCCCAGTGATGGATAAGGCAATTGGGTGGGCAGCAACTTGGTAAAACCAAAACCAATGATGCCGATACCCGCACGGTACCTTACCACTACACGAAGCCAATAATAGAGGAGCTTATATTCCCTCCGTTCCCTTTTAAGTGCTTTGGCTATAAGGGTCCAGGCAAGTGCGCCAACTATGGATACCGCAAGGGTGATCAGCCAGTTAGCATAGCCAAGCAGCGAGCTGCCGAAAATGGTATTGCCAAATATGTTGATCCCCGAACCAAAACGGGCAATGTCGTACAGGTCGCGATAATGAAGTGCAGTCCAGTCGAGCCTGATTAATTGCCTGTACCATTCAATACTGTTCGGAATGGAGATGCTGATAAAGAATATAAATGCAACCGTGAAAAGGAAACGTTCATAGTTTTTCCAGCCACCAACCCGATCCTCAATAACGGGGGTAGATGTTGGATAAGCATGGTAAACATGGCTTTTTGCAACAGGGTGATCTTGTAAGCTTCTTGTGGATAAGGACATGGGAGAAGATTAATAGTTACTTGTGGGTAGATCAGAGTTTGAGTCCGCTTCTGCGACCTTGTTTTGCAGCTTCCTGTACCAGGTATTTTTTGTTTACGCGGTGAAGGGTGACAAATACGGAATCGTTGTTGTAATCGATTCCTCTTAATTGAATCCGGCTGCGATCACCATTGTATTGCAGCACTATCTTTTCATTTGGATAATGCGGGTTTTTGTTGTGGAGGATAAGCAGGTTATTCGTGCTGTCTACTTCATAACTGTAATAATGACGTCCCTTTGAGCCCTCAAGTTCGTAATTGCGCCGCCCACTGCCGGCAACAATTTGATCGATGTTAGTTGAGTCAGTCACGACAGGCCTGTTCGACTTTATACTGATGGTGTTCCACTTTTCAAACACAACATCCTGCCACCTTATAGGATCCGTTTTATCGTATGCTAAGGTTGTGTTGTTTATACGGAATGCTGCAACGTTATAAAGACCGGCAACACCTGTTAATCCCGGTTGGGTTGGATACTGGTAAGGGTCCCTACGGTAATTAGTAGCAGTTTTAAAGCCATATAAAACAAAAAAGAAGAACACCACTGCGGCTTTAAGTGGCAACCGAAGGTTACGCAACCAGCCAGCTATGAACACCGGCTTAAATGTATTGGGCCGTGTCGCCCGTTGCAGGATAACCAGGCTGATGATCCTTTGCAGATCGAACACCAACAGGAACAAAGCGAAGCTTAACAGGTAAAGGCTGTAAACATGTTCACCGCCTTCGTAGGCAAGGTTCGAGAAATAAACATTGCCTGTAAATATTACGATCATAAACGCGCTGATCGTTGCGGTCTTCCGGTATAACAGCAATAAGGCAAATACAATTTCCACTAACCCGAGAAAGGCCTGATATGACGGAACAATTCCAAGTGTCAGGGAAAATAGTTTCCACCGGTTAAAGTCGCCATATGCAGTGTTGAGATTACTAATAGACGGGTAAGGTGCCTGCAGGGGAAATAATTTGATCATACCATAAGCCAGCAATGCAATCGCAAGCCGATATCGTACAAGCACCCTGATCCAATAGTAAAGCACACTGTATTCCCTTGTTTTGTTACGATCGAAATAGGTCCAGGTAATGGCACCCATTAAGGCAATGATAAAGATGATTGCCCAGTTTCCATAGTGCTGTTGTGAACCGAAAAACCGCGGTTGGTAGTGAGCAAGATTAAAGATATCGCCATAGTGCAGGTTGCTCCAGCTGATGGAAAAAAGTTGCTGCCAGAAAACCGGATCCAATGGAATGACCTGTAATAAGAAATAAAGAAAAAATATCCTGAAAACAATTTTATGGGCCTTTTTCCAGGGTTGCTGTGGAACCGCGGGTACGATTAGCGGTTCGTCGTTGGTTGTTGGATGTAGTAATGACATTAGAATAAATTAGTAATGAATTATATGTATGCAGTGCACACGGGAACTTAACCCAGCCACGAGGTTGCTGTATAAGCACGCGTTAGCCACAACAGCTTTAGCGCCGTTAGTCAATCATCGCCGTATATAAAATAAATTGCTATAGTCAACAACAGGCAGCACACGGGTATGTGCATTCACAATCCTGCAGGTGTTGACGGCAAGTAGTGCCGTAGTGTGTAGAGGCTTTTTTCATTACTTTTGCATTGGTTTAAAAATGATAAGGTCTACACGTGCAATGCAAATTGCAACGTGTTTGGTTCGCGCCAGCCTTGTTAGTATTCTGCCGGAACTGCGCCAACAGTTCCGGTTTTTTATTTTGTTTCAACTAAAATATTCGTTCTTGCTTATGGGTCAACTTAATTGATCTTCATTGTTACCACGCAAGGCATAAGCACCCGGGCAATACTTTAGACCCTGCTTTACGCAATCTCTCTTACGACCCGGGTTGATAAGATTTTATACTAAGTTATTACAGCTAACAACAGGTGCTTTCAGCAACAGAAACACACTGCATTCATGTGAATACAAGCAGAACTAAAAGTTGGTAAAGCGTACATCATTCCTGGTAGTTGTATTTATGAGTTGGCAAGTCCATCGACATAAATCGATGTTAAATGATCACAAGGCAAATATAGCAATTCAGTTTAGTCTACCAAATTGGTAGAATAATATTTTTTGTATTTCAGCAAGTTTTTTTGCGTTTGAGGATAGGTCAATTCATGCTTGGGCATTCGTGGCTACATAATAGCAAACGCATTTGAGTAATCATGTAAAATGAAAAGACTTGTTGTTCTATCAAGAATGGATTACATCTTTTTCCGCCGCTCCTGCGTAAAGCAATTACTTATTACAATCTACAGGCTGGTTGATGTTTGCCAAGGAGAGTGCGAAGCTTTTTGGTAGAGTTGACAATGACCGTTCAGCAAGGCTTGATCAACATTGATAACCGAGATTTCACCGGGTAACCCCATTTGCTGCAGTGCCAGTAAATAATACGGCTGAAGTTGTTCATTTACGAGGAGGGTGATCCTGCAATCATACATCGGGATATCCTTTAATTCCAAACCGATAAGCAGGCCGCTGAGGTAAAACCAATTATCCTGTTTGGTCAACTTTCCGAATAAAGCATTGGTCCGCACGAGAAAAAAAGCGTGGAGTGGGTTCATCGATTTACCATCATTCACCCCTTGCAAAAAGCTCGTCCGGTCTGGTCCGGCTGCACCAGGCAAGCCCTTTTCAATACTCCCGGCAAGAATACTCCTGGTCGATAGCAGATCAAACATTTCGCCGGTCATGAAAGTTTGAAAGTGTACCACCTTGCCGTTTTCTACCTTAATATGCTTCGAATGTGTTCCCGGCAATATAAACAGGTGTTCACCGGCTTGAGGATCAGGTGAACAACCCACCAATTGTATCTCTTCACCACGCATAACATCATCATCCGAACGAACACCGGATATGATCAGCATGTTGTGATTAAAATCATTTGTAGCGGGTAAATGCCCGGTTTGCAGGTCTGATCCGTCGATTGAAAAAGGTAACGGTTTGTAAGGCAGTTCCACGATGCCGAGGGTGGAAGATGCCATACCCGAAACAATCAGGGGAACACCTTCTAACTGGTGATGGGTTTCCTGTTGTAATAACCTGATTTCATTCTTGAGTATAGCCTGGTAAAATGGCACCCGTTGCGCATTGTTGAGTTTTGCCGCCACCCACAACTGGTGGATTGAATTAATACCCTGGTTGTTGCTGCGCTGGGCGATTACCTTACATGAGTGCACTTCCACCAGGCGCAGGCGAAAGGATGATGTACCCCAATCACAACTCAGGAACAGGTTTTCTTTTACCATAAGCATCCGTGGGTTTCAATTCAATTAGTTTCGAAGGGATTCTTTGTGCGATGGGATCGTAAGTTGATCAGTTGATTGGTTGATTGGTTGAAAAGTTAGGGATATAGATCAAATGTTGATCCGCACAACAAGCCACACACGACCAGATTATTTTGTTTCAACATCTGAAGTTATTCAGTTAGATCCTTGTTCCTTTGATTCGCCCAGCAATGCTATGCAGTACAAGAGTGCGACGCAACAATGTTCTATAGAATTCTTGCAGTTTGGTCCAAAAGAAATCTTTACTAAACGACATTGATATAGCATTTAACATTGAACACAGTTCATCAGGCTCCCTCAGTCGCGTCTCATATCCCATCTCTCGACTGCTGCGCAAGTTGATAGGTTGAATAGTTGAGTTGAAATCAACACGCGCACTACAGGCCTCACAAGTTCACACGTGCTCCATTCAGCATATAACATTCAACACAGCTCAACGGGATCCCTCGTGCCTCGGGAGACTGCTGCGCAAGTTGCGTTTTCGACGAGATCCCTCGTGACTCGGGATGACAATAAGTTGATACGTTGAATGGTTCACTCTTCACGGCACGACAAGCCTTACAAGTGTACACTTGCTTCATTCAACATTTAGCATATAACATTCAACACAACTCAACGGGATCCCCCGTGCCTCGGGATGACTGCAGCGCATCGACAACCAACTAACAAGCGCTCACTCAACTATGAATTCATAACTCATCATTCATAATTCAATCACCATTCCGCAATACTTCCATCCTTATGCCGCCATACGGGGTTCCGCCAGTTGTGGCCAATAGCTGCAAGTTTGCGCACATGATTTTCGTTGATTTCAATACCGAGGCCGGGACCATTCGGTATTTTAACATAGCCGTCATCGTAGTCAAATACATTACGCTCTACAATATAGTCCAGCAGGTCGCTGCCCTGGTTATAATGTATTCCAAGACTTTGTTCCTGTATAAAAGCGTTGTGACAGGTAGCATCTACCTGCAGGCACGCTGCCAGGGCAATTGGTCCGAGCGGGCAATGCGGTGCCACTGCAACGTCGAATGCTTCGGCCATAGAAAATATCTTTTTGCATTCGGTTATCCCACCCGCATGTGACAGGTCGGGTTGAATGATATCCACATAACCATCGATCAATAATCTTTTAAATTCCCAACGGGAAAACATGCGTTCACCGGTAGCGATGGGAATGGAAACGGCGTTTGCGATCTCACGCAACACTTCGTTGTTTTCGGGTAATACGGGCTCCTCGATAAACATAGGGCGGTAAGGTTCCAGTTCACGGGCAAGGATTTTCGCCATGGGCCTGTGCACCCTGCCATGAAAGTCTATGCCGATACCCAGTGCCGGTCCGCCAGCCTCGCGTACCGCTGCGATACGTGCCACGGCTGCATCAATCTTGTCGAAAGAGTCAATGTACTGCAGTTCTTCTGTCGCATTCATTTTAACTGCACGGAATCCTTTTTGCACCATCTCTTTTGCTGCGGCACCGACCTCAGACGGACGATCGCCCCCGATCCAGGAATATACCTTCATGGTATCCCTTGCCTTGCCACCCAACAATTGGTAAATGGGCGCCTTGAAAAACTTGCCCTTGATGTCCCACAATGCCTGGTCAATCCCGGCAATGGCGCTCATAAAGACCGCCCCACCACGGTAAAAGCCGGAACGATACATCATATTCCAATGGTCCTCTATGTGCTGCGGATCTTTACCCACCAACCCTTCCATTAACTCAACAACGGCAGCCTTAACGGTAGCTGCCTTTCCTTCAATAACAGGTTCACCCCACCCCACAATGCCTTCACTGGTGTCAATCTTCAGGAACAACCAACGTGGCGGAACCTGGAACAATTCAAATCCTGTAATCTTCATATGAGTTGTTTTATGCTGACCTATTTAAAGTTAAATGCTTAAACCCGTAGTTAACAAATCATCCTTTTGTGTTTGTATCGATAACTACTTATCAATCGGAAAGCTAGCAGGCTCGGAATTCTTTTATGTCACCTTATGAAGCGGCTACTTATGAAATCAGGTTAAGTGTCGTTTATTAAGGTTCAACTATAGTTGTTCGCCGGTGAAGTTGCGGAGGTAGCATAGCCGAACCGGGTTCAGCCTCTCGAACGATGTCGGAACAAGACCCTCTGGTCACCTTACAGGAATATGGCGCATGAAGCCGATTGCGTCGGGCAACTTCCTGCTAAGCCAGTGCGTCAACAAATTGCCTTGCCTTCACCGTTAATGCGGCCAGGTATTGATCATCTACCTTTCCCTTTGCATTCACAAGCGCACTGCCAATTCCAAATGCAATTGCACCTGCATCGTGAAATGCTTTTATCGTTTGCAGGGTTACGCCACCGGTGGGCATCAGAGGGATGTGTGGCAGGGGACCCCGGAGGTCTTTGATATAGTCCGGGCCTGTTGAAGCCGGGAATACCTTTACGATATCCGCCCCATTTTTATACGCATGCACAATCTCCGTAGCCGTATAAGCTCCGGGGATGCTCACCACACCAAGGCCTTTTGTGACCGCAATGGTATCGACATCTACGATAGGCGATATGATAAACCCGGCGCCGGCAGAAATCGCCAGCTTAGCACCATCAGCGTCCAGTACCGTTCCCGCACCTATAAGCATACGGCCTGCCGACTGTGAAGCGACATCTGCTATTACCTGGAGTGCGTCCCGAGAATTCAGGGTAATCTCCAGGGTTCTTACACCTCCCTCGTAAAGGGCGTGTACTACCGCCGGAACCACATTGGGCTCCAGCCCACGCATGATGGCTACAATCTTATAGTGCCTGATGTGTGATAATGCATCCATATGTTCAATTTACAGCTTTTGCCCCAACCAATTGCGCAAGCTTACCAAACAGGGCGCTGGTGTTCGGGCCGACAAGGTATTTTTGCGATAACATAGAAGTCAATCCGGCATTGCATACGGTGCTGACCTGAACTTTTCCGGAGCGCTTGCTGTTCTAACACAACTTCCGAATAAACGTATGATTAAAATCGCTTACGATAAGATATATGCACATCCTCTACCCGAAGGACATCGCTTCCCTATGTTGAAGTATGAACTCATACCGGAGCAACTTCTGCATGAAGGCAGCATCACAAACGCCAATCTTTTTTCTCCCCAACCATGCAACGAAGATATCCTGCTGCTGACGCATGAAAAAGCCTATTACGAACGAATCAAAAACCAGGAGTTGTCGGCCAAAGAACAACGGGAAATTGGGTTTCCGCAATCACCCGGACTTGCGCTCCGGGAAATCCGCATAGCACAGGGCACCATTGATTGTTGCCATTATGCTATGGAGTTTGGCGTAGCGTTGAATGTTGCCGGAGGCACCCACCATGCGTATGCAAACCGGGGGGCAGGATTTTGCCTGTTAAACGATATGGCTATTGCCGCGAACTATTTATTAAAGGAGCAACTTGCCCGGAAAATTATTATCATCGACCTGGATGTACACCAGGGAAATGGAACGGCAAAAATTTTTGAACATCAGCCGCAGGTATTTACGTTTAGTATGCATGGCGCCCACAACTACCCTTTTCATAAAGAAAAAAGCGACCTGGATGTTCCCCTCCAGGATGGCACCGACGAACCAACCTACCTGGCCATACTGTATGAAACCCTGCCCGCATTGCTGCAAAAAGAACAACCTGATTTTGCCTTTTATCTGTCGGGGGTAGATATACTGGAAACGGACAAATTTGGAAAGCTTAAAGTAACCATCGATGGTTGCCGTAAGCGCGACAGGTTTGTTTTCGAGCAATTACAGGATAACAAAATCCCGGTTGCGGTTGCAATGGGTGGGGGTTATTCACCCGACATCAGAAACATCGTAGAGGCGCATTGTAATACCTTCAGAACAGCATTGGATCTTTATGGTGATAGCTAGAAAATAATAATCTTGCTTGCCCTGTCAAAGCCAGGTAAAAAGTTATATAGCGTTGATGGTAGCTGACACAGTTAAGCTCAAATTATGGGTGCTAAATAATTCTCAGCACAGCAAACTTCATGGTCGGTTCTTTAATGGTGCAGAAATAGTCGCATAGATGCTAAGCAGGTAATTTCGTATCAGCGTTATAATCGGTAAGCACATAGTTCGTAACGGCCGTAGCAAGAAAAGCAAGGTGAAAAGTTCTTGTTTTCCGGTGTTTGCGCACAAATCCCGCAAAGCTGAGGGCAGCTAAACCTAGCAGGAAAGCTGCATCAGTTTTCTGGTGGGTTTTCATACTGAGCACAGGTTTTATTGCTGCCGGGGTATCTGTGAGCGCATTAATGATACCAAACGTGCCTCCGAGCACCATATAAACATTCCTGGCATTTGCATCTAACCCTAACGCTGCAGGACCGGCAATCTGAATCCCGGAAAAAACATAATCAACTATGCCATGAATGGCTGGTGTTACAGGCTTATTCATTTCTCAGTTTTATTAGCTATGACAAAGCCCATACCAACCGGAAACCAGATGCTACGGAAAGAATTCAAACATTCCGGATCGTCGGCCATCACCCATTTGCAGGTAACCAGCAAGTCAAGGTGCCATAAGCCCGAACCGTTACCCGCTCCCCTATTGCTGAACCTTGGCGGTGACCAGGTTATAGTGGTCAACAACCTTTTTAAAGTTGTCCTCGCTTTTTTCCTGGATCCTGCTTTGCCTGATGAATGTGCTGATGTCCCTAAACTTGTCGGCAAAGATGTCTCCAAAGTCTTTTACCTGTTTTACCCGGTTAAAGGACTGATTAGCGTATACAAAAAATTGGGGAGTCGTTGTAATGGTTTGCTCAGTTGTTGCCTGGCCATATGGGGTTGACTCGCTGACATTTTTCTTGTGCAATTTATAGAGTGATGCTTTTCCCTCTACCAGGAGTTCGTACCAGGCTTCCGGCACCTTAGCCATTGTGTTGAATGTTGAGGGATGAATGAATTTATAAGTTTGCCCGAATGCGTCGGTGAGGACAACCCGGGTTACTTTATTGTTCGCAATAAACTCTTTACCGTTTTCATCCCGGAATTGTACTTCGTTGCTTAGCAGGTTAAGCTTAACTGCCATCGGGCGCTTTGATAAAACGTGAATAAAGTTGCTCGGAAGGTATTCATCTTTGAAGAAAGGTGATCCCTGCACAACCCTTACATACTTGTCGAGCAGGATGGGATTACCATTGACCAGCTGCACACCTACGGGCAGTTGATTGGTGGAAACATCAACAACCCTTTGTGCCTGTAAACTGATCATATAAAAACAGCAAATAATCAGGCTGATTGGCTTATACATAATTTAGTTTTAAAGCGTTTAAAGATCTGGTATTTCAATGCAGCATCGTAAAGTAATCAATCCCATGTTCCCAGCCGGATCAATTGCCCGGCGATGATCTGTACTCCCCCTTTTTGCAAAACACTTCACCTGTTGGAACCAATTTACGGTGATACCTTTATTGAGCAACAATTTGGATAACGGTATCATAAGGGTCTAATGCAACATCGTCCATCCTTATCGAGAGTCCTTCATCAAGTTGCTTATGTTCGAGTTTGCGGCCTCCCTGCATTAATTGCACACCGACCACTTTTTCCTTCAATCCGGGCACCACTATCTCTGCTGTTTCTGGTTTACTGAGCACATGCACAAAAATCGTTTTGCCTTTCCTGGTCACCACACCCCACTGCTGTGGTGTTACGAGGTTTCCCCTGGTACCATAAATGCTGTTGCCATTTTTCGCCATCCATCGACCAACAAGCGCAAGGGTGTCGGTGAATTCAGACTGGATTTTTCCATTCGGCATTGGTCCGACGTTCAAAAGAAAGTTGGCGTTTTTACCAGCGGCGTTTACAACATAGTGAATGATCCGCTTTACACTTTTATAGCTCGTGTCCTTGATGTTAAATCCCCAGCTTCCGTTAATGGTTTCGCAGGTCTCCAATGGCAGCGCGCCAATTTTTGCCGTTGCACTATATCCTCCTTTGTTTTCGCCAGGTAAATCTTTTTCAAACATTTGGAAGTCTTCCCCCGCGAAGGGCGCGAGGTGATGATTATTGCCCACCAGTATGCGTGGGTTTAGTTTATGGATGAGCGCGTATATTTCATCGTAGTGCCAGTTGGCTGTTGGTTTCTCCCAGTGCCCGTCGAACCATATGCCGCGGATGTTTGGATAATTGGTGATGAGTTCAGTAAGCTGGGTTTTCATGAATGTGATATAACTGTTCCAGTCGGTATCCGCAGGAACGCCATTGACAACAGGTTTTCCAAACCCGTAATCGTCACGCCCCCAATCAAGCAAAGAGTAGTACAGGTTAAGTTGAATTCCTTCTTTTAAGCACTCACTTGCCAGTTCGCGTATGGGATCTTTTTTGTATGGGGTGGCGTCCACAATGTTGTATGGAGATGCTTTGGTTTTAAACATACTAAAGCCATCGTGGTGACGCGAAGTGATCGTAATGTACTTCATGCCAGCCTGCTTGGCAAGGGCCACCCAGTCCTTCGCATTAAAGCCTTCCGGGTTAAAGAAGTCTGCTAACCGTTTGTAATTTTTGTAGGGTATTTTTTGTTGGTGCATAACCCATTCGCCATTACCCATGATGCTGTAGATACCCCAGTGGATAAATAAGCCAAACTTCATATCCTGGAATCTCTCCCGCTGTTCAATGTTTTCAGGCGAAGGGGTATAATGCGCTAAATATCCAGGCTGTGTTTGTGCAAAAAGGTTTGTTGTAACAATCAAGGTAAATAGGGAAAGGAACACTTTTTTCATGTCAGGCTATTAATGAGTTGCACGTATAAAGTTAATTGCCGGGCGGGACGATTTTAATCAAAGTTTTAAGGGCAACGTGTCATGCAGGTTTTGAACTAAGCTACTTCTTCAGGGATTTTTTACACCAGTTATGCGGGGCCTCCCTGCTTTGGCTTTCAGTATCGGATCAATCACCCCGAATTCATGCATAGTGAAGTTTCTAAACCCAACAGCAAGTGCTTTCGAACCCGGTGTAACCCTGTAGTCAAAGGCCCCGGGATCAACAAACTGCGGATCGCCGGCAAGGCTGTTTCTATCGGTTGCAAAATTTTGAACCGCAATTAAGGCGGCAGGTTGAATAAAAAAATTGCTGTCGACTTTTCTACAACATGCCTGCATACTTAATGGGGCGTATTCAGCGGCAACGATGTTATTAGCAAATACATCCCTGCTGTTTACATACCACACCTGCGGATGAAAAGTGCTGTTCAACAGGATATTGTTTTGCAGAGCCCGGTAAAATCCTGTGCTGAGTTTCAATCCACCATTCAGGCAAAGATTTTCGTAAACGCGGTAGTTACTGCTGCCGTCACCGAGGTTTATAGCCCAACCATGTTTGGAATGAAAACGATTATTCCGGATGGTTATAGGTTTAATTACATCTAACAAGGGTAACCCGGGATCTTTTCCCACCAGGGCATCTACATCCGTTATGCCGGGGAGCCAAAAACGGTCTCTTCCCTTAGAAGAATATGCGCCATGGTCGCCGCCTGAAAGAACAGTGTTATAAACATCATTGTATTCAAAGAGGTGACCACCCCAACAACCGTCGCCGACTTCGATACCGGCCCGGGGTACGTCATGGATGGTATTATGACTTATGGTGATATCCAGGGCCATACTGATCTGCACACCTGCGACCATTCGTTCTATGGAGCCCAGGTGTTGTATAAGGTTATCGGTTGCGCGGCACAATGCAGGGTAATTGTTGGTTTTTGGCCCTGGCGTTTTATCCATCTTGTCAATCCTAACTAAGGCCGCGTATCCAGATGCAGGTATACGTACCGCGCGGGGATCACCTACAAATGCAATAGCGGTTCCTCCAATATCGTGCATGTGGTTGTGTTCGATGGCAACGTTCCGGTTGTACCTGCTTACCAACACCGCGTTTCCACCGAGCCATTCAAAAGTACAATTGCTGATGGTAATGTTTCTTGCCCCTTCGGTAACGATTGCTCCACCGCGATAGATCGTAAGATCGCTTCGAAGCAAAGGCTCCCTCGGAAGCATAAACGTGCGGTTGGTACCAGTGAACATAACCCCGCTGATGCTGATGTTTGAAACCGCATTTTCCGCGCTGCCTGTTACCCGAATGATATCATCAAGTACTGACCTTTCAAATACCGCAGTTTTAATGTTTAATCCATCTGGCGGGTACAGGTACAGTACGCCTGTGGCGGGATTGTAAAACCATTCCCCGGGTGCATCCAGTTCTTCAAATACATTTTCAACAAAGCGATGTTCCTTGTGCATTGTTGCAGTTCGGTTACTTTGCCAGCCACCTTCAAGCAATAGACTGTCGCGGCTCCTACCCTTAATCCGGTAATGCAAGTCGCCCAATGCCGTATCCAAAGCATGCACGTAGCCACCAATAGGATTTGCCCAACGTTTCACCCGTTGTGCACTTATTGCGTCTGCTGCTGTACTGTTTAAGAACGCTGCCGTACTGTCGAAGTTGGGATAACGTGCCATCAGAAGCGGTTTGCCATTACAAAACAACCGGTCCAGCTGTAGACCGGGCACGAGCGTAGCCTGCAGGATCGTTTGGGTGTAAGACCTCCACACGGGGTTTAGCCTGGTGCTCCCCGAGATAACTGCCGCCTCATGGTTATAAGTCGTTATCTCAAGCTCGTGATTGTTTACAAGTTCAGGAGTAAGCGCTATGGTTTTGGTGGTATGGTATCTGCCTCCGCGTAAGTAGATGACGACCTTCTTGCTTTTTGCCATGGTCACCTTTGAAAGTGCTGCCTGAAGGGAACCCAATGGTTTAGCCAGGGTACCCGGGTTGGCAACGCTACCTTCTGGTGAAACATAAAAGCGATCCTGTGCATTGCCGGGGATCATCAAGATCATCAATGCCAGCAAAGCAATCATCTTGTCGGGCATACGTTTGTTCCGTTAGTATTGAATATACTGCAATGTCTTACCGGTTTCGCCAATCTGGTAACAGGCGCAGTTCAGGTGACCAGCAACGGTCACCTCGCAGCCTGAACTGGCTGCAACTTCCGGATTACCTTACAAAACATCAACTTAGCTGTGTCCCATCTGCAGTAGTTCCTCCTGGAGTTCAGCCGTCAGCTGCGAAGGAACAATCAGAAAATCATGTATGGTTAATCCCGCCTCTTCCATGGTAAGTTCCTCCCAGGCCTGCTGTTTCACAGCCTGCCCAATCCAATCCAATGAGGCACCATCGGGTTCTTCATCTTTAGGCAGAAAGTAGGGAGAGCTCGACGGATCATTACCGTCCAGCGTTAACAGGTCCCAGTAAGTAAAAACTTCTGCATTTTCTTCTGTAATGCGGTAAATCTGCGGGTTTAATGGCATGATGGTGTTTTGCGACAAAGATCGAATTTCTGTGCAAGCGGATCGGATTTTTATTAGCTGTTTTAACAGGTAAAAAAGGGAGAACAAAGATATCGTGGAAACCGGCAGAATAGCCCCGGAGTAACATCACCGCCGGGTTGCGGCCTTAATTCGTATACCGGGCTGTTTTATGCGCACGGGATCACCTCCCTAAGCCTGCCCGACTCCCGGTCGTAAGTTTATTTTGCCGATTATACTTCAGCAATAAACTTTCGATCAGAATCCTAGTCATTAGCCTGACAAACAAACCATCCCGCTGATTATCATACCTGCCTATAGTTGCCCCGGTGAACGATTAAAGAATACTGCATTGTCGTTTTTCCGTAACTGCTTCCCCGCACGCAATAAAGTCGGGATGTTGCAGCGCACAAGCAACGAATACAGGTTTGGCGGGATCATGTTTTTGCAACAGCAGCCTAATGCATAACGCTATGAGAAAGATTACACCGGCTTACCTCTGTTCATTGAGCATCAACGAAATGCTGAATACGGTTTCCGATTTTGCAATACCATTATCCTCCGTATCAACCTCAACCACCAAGGCCGTTTTATATGCCATCGACGGCTACTACATCGAAATACTCACCCACACACAGGGCTCGGCAAAGAGCATTAAATTTTTTGAAGATGGTGAAGAGCTCGACAAATACCTGGATTTGATTGACCTCGGCAAGCTGTTACCCTGATCCGCCACTTTCTCGCACCTGGAAGAGACTATGTACAACGGCGATCGCCGGGATAGCATACACTTTATTTACAACTGTCCGCAATAAACAAGAGAAGCACGGGCAACGTTTATGTCCTAACAAGGGCTTATTCCGGTTTGCCGGGGCTTTTTCGCGTAAACCGGTTAAAGCGATGCAACGAAGTATCAATACCGGTGCGAGGAATGACAGGGGTTTCTAGCGCTGAAATTCAAACCTCGCCAGGCCTGTAGATTACTCCCGTATGTTTGTTGGGTTCCAAAATATGCAATGCTCCGTCTTCAGCATAAATGTTGGCTATACAAGAATTATTTTGGGACCAGCCGCACTGCTTTGTGGAACATCGTTGCCACGTCCGCCCGGCCAGCCATTCGGACGGGCTCGCTTGTACTGCAAATCCACGCTGAGAAAAGGCAGAACATGTGGTTACTAGGCAACGTTTGATCCATTCCATCGCGTGTCTCTGTTCTAAGAAGAAATTTCATTCAGGACAAGCGAGTCGCGGTAGATACCTTTGCAGGGTTAACGCCCTAAGTCGCGGATTTCACCCTGATGTACCAACAGGTGTAGTGTGTTTGGTTACTGCATCTCCGACTTATTCTGAACAGGATTAATTATTTGGGCTTTAGCACTACACAACGGCCTATACTGTCGGAAGGCCATTCTTTCCGTTTGGCGTTTAAGACATTATCAAAGAATTAATGGCCATCTTAGATAACCGGAAAGCAGCATATCATAATGAAAATAGTTCCGACATTCGCTTGCAATTTGCGTTACAACCCCCTTCAATCACAAAACCAGGTTTAGATGTCGATAAACAATGAGTCAGAGTTAGCAGGAATGAAAAAGGCAAGCGAGGCGGTTGCGCATACGCTTGGGGAGATGCGGAAATATGCCCAACCCGGCATGAGCACAAAAGAATTAGACGAGTTTGGCGCAGCGATCCTTAGCCGTATGGGCGCAAAGTCAGCACCTTTTGTTACCTATAAGTTCCCGGGATGGACGTGTATTAGTGTGAATCATGAATTTTGCCACGGCATTCCCTCTGAAAAAACCAAACTCAAGGAAGGCGACCTGATCAATATCGATGTTTCTGCTGAACTGGATGGTTTTTGGTCAGACAACGGGGCTTCCTTTGTACTTGGTAACGACATCAACAAACACCAGAAATTGGTTGACAGCTCCGCTGAAATTCTTAAAAAAGCAATCTTCAACATCAAAGGGGGCGTTCGAATATCCGACATTGGCTTCCTCATCGAAAGCGAGGCGCGTAAAAAGGGCTACCGGGTAATAAAAAACCTGACCGGTCATGGCATTGGCAGGAGCCTCCACGAAGAACCCAGCGAAATTGCCAACTACCGTGACAAAATGAATTTTCGGCGGTTCAAGAAAAACTCGGTTGTGGCTATCGAGACCTTTATCACCACGAAGTCGACCTATGCCGAAACGCTGGCCGATGGTTGGACAATGGTTGGAGATAAGGGCGGATTTATGGCACAACACGAGCATACTATTGTAGTTACCGATCAAGCGCCAATCATCCTTACCGAAATGAACGGGATCTGGAACTAGTTGGGAGCGTTGCTGCTAACTTACCAATACCAGGATGAAACTTTTAGACGACCCTAGGTTCCCTCCAAATCTCCGTAAATGGAGTGGGGTTGAGCATGGCGGGTTAAACTGTCTGACGCTTAAAGGTGGATCTTTTTGTCCTGCTGCCGGAAACGTTTATTTGTTTTGACTACAACAAACGCAGATCTGGCTACGCCTGTTGAGTGTAGGTTACAAAGCTTTGCAGTTCATCAAAAAACAGCAAAATGAAATTTATTGTAACCGGTTCATTGGGCCATATCAGTAAGCCACTGGCAACAAGTTTGGTTGAAAAGGGTCATGCGGTCACCGTTATCAGCAGCCAGGGGGCTAAGCAAAAAGAAATTGAAGCACTCGGCGCCGTAGCCGCAATCGGCTCACTGGAAGACCTCTCTTTCCTTACACAAACGTTCACCGGTGCGGATGCCGTATATAGTATGGTTCCACCCAATAACTACTTCGATCATAGCCTCGACCTAATTGCTTACTATCGAGGACTCGGCAGCAACTATGCGAACGCGATTGCACAATCCGGAGTAAAACGCCTGGTACACCTGAGTACCATCGGGGCCGATCTTGAAAAAGGTTCAGGTATACTGCTGGGTGCCCACCACGTTGAAGATATCCTGAATGAACTATCACCTGAAATCGGCGTTACTTTCATGCGCCCCACTTCCTTCTACTACAACTTATACAGTTATGTAGACATGATCAAAAGCGCAGGGGTTATTGCCGCAAATTATGGCGGAGACGACATGGTTCCCTGGGTGTCACCTTTCGATATTGCCGCGGCGGTAGCCGAGGAACTCCTGACACCGTTTAAGGGTAGAAAAATCCGGTATGTAGCAAGTGAAGAAGTAAGCTGCAACGAAACTGCTGCCGTGCTGGGTGCAGCCATCGGAAAACCTGGATTGAAGTGGAATACGATTTCGAATGAACAAATGCAAACGGCTTTAAAGTCTGCGGGAATGAACCCGGAAATTGCTGAAGGCCTTGTTGAAATGTATGAGGGTCTTCATACGGGTAACCTGTTGGCAGACTACTACCATAACAAACCTGCAGTAATGGGCAAGACTAAACTTAAGGATTTTGCAAAGGAATTTGCCGGGGTATACCATAAAACAGAAAATAGTTAGTTGTGGCAACTCAACAACCCGTAACCATAAATAGCATTACCGAATTTCACCAATTGAGGGGATATCCAAGGCCGGAACATCCGCTCATCAGCGTGGTCAATTTCGATCAGATGAAAACGACACCGGAAAGTGAGCCGGTCAATATTGTACACAGCTTTTATTCGGTTGCACTCAAACGATGTTTTCATGCAAAGATGAAATATGGACAGCAGGAATATGATTTTGATGAGGGTGTAATGTTTTTTATTTCCCCGGGACAAGTATTCTCCATACATGCCGAAAAAGATGTAAAACATTCAGGGTGGTCGTTACTGGTTCACCCTGATTTTCTCTGGAACACTCCCCTGGCTCAAAAGATCAGGCAATTCGAATATTTCAGTTACTCGGTACACGAAGCATTGTTTCTTTCCGAAAAGGAAGAAAAGACCATATTAAGCATTATGCAGAATATTGAAAACGAGTATCGGGCTAATATCGACAGGTTTAGCCAGCAAGTCATCATTGCCCAGCTTGAATTGTTATTCACCTATTCGGAGCGGTTTTACGAGCGCCAGTTTATCACAAGAAAGATCAGCAATCACCGTGTGCTTAACCGTTTGGAAGAACTACTTACCGCATATTTCGCAGGTGATCAATTGGCAAAGCGGGGACTGCCTACGGTTCATTACGTCGCGGACTCCTTAAACATATCGCAAGGATACCTGAGTAGCTTGCTTAAAACCCTTACGGGGAAAAGTACACAGCAGCATATCCAGGATAAGCTCATTGACAAGGCGAAAGAAAAGTTATCGATTACCGACCTTTCCGTAAGTGAAGTTGCATATGAACTCGGCTTTGAACAACCGCAATCGTTTAGCAAACTGTTTAAGCTCAAAACAAACCTTTCCCCGCTTGAGTTCAGGCAGTCTTTTAACTGAATTGTTTACCAACATGTTCAGAGAGCAATCATCGCCTGATTTCCTGATCAACCAGCGATTTGTTGTATTTATTCCTGTAATCAAGTGGCGACATTCCCGTAATTCGCCTGAACACTTCGCGGAATGCCTTTACATCTGAATAACCCACCTCGTACATTACTTCATTCACCGTTTTACGACTTGTTTCAAATGCTCTTTTCGCTGACTCTATCTTTACCCGTTGTGCATACTCAACAGGAGTATTGCCGGTTGCTTTGATAAACCTCCGATCAAAGTTTCGTCTGCCCACCAAAAAACGGGTCGAAAGGTGTTCAACAGAAATCTTTTCGTGCAGCTTACTTTCGATATAGGCTTGTGCTTGCCTGACCATATCGTCGCCATGTAATTTTTGACCGGTGAAGATCGTGAAGGGCGACTGGCTCTGCCGGTCTATTTCTATCTGGAATACCTTTGAACAAAAAATGGCGGTCTGCCGATCGTAATATTTTTCCACGAGGTAGATCATCAGATTAAGGAACGAATAAGCCCCACCATTTGTATAAATACCGTTTTCATCCGTGATCAGTTTGTCTGTCTGCAGATTTACTTTTGGAAACAAGGTGCTGAACTGCTCAGCAACCGCCCAGTGTGTGGAGCAGCTTCTTCCATCCAGCAAACCGGTTGAAGCAAGAAGGAATGCCCCGGTACAAATGCTTGCAACCTCAGCCCCGTTGTTATATTGTTGTGCTATCCAATCGATCATTGGTCCATTATCCTGCACCGCCCGTTCATAATTGTGATTTAGCGACGGAATGATAATAAGATTGGTATTTTGAAGACCCGCTATGGTGGTGTGCGGCTTGACCGCAAATAACCCTTCGTAGTATTCCACCGATGTTGAAATGCCCGCAAGTTCAACCTTGAAGACTTCTTTTCTTCGTGCCTCTTTACAATAGGTATTAGCACGGTTGAATATTTTGTAAGCGCCCACAATACTGCTCAGGTTATTGTATTCACCTTCGGGTACCAGGATGGTAAGATGTTTCATTTACAAAGGGGTGGGTGTAAACAATATCATTTTATCAGTGATTTCTTTTGCTAAGCAGTTGCTCCGTTGCGTAATGCTGCCGGTATGAATGTACTTTAGCGAAGTTGGGACAAGCATAAAATTAACACTGCACCTTGCACAGGTTTAATTCTGTAATTGGCCGGGCTTTCAAACGAAGGTACAATATTGCAATGTCCGGATCAACCCGCTACAAAGTCTATTTTACACCTTAGGTGGATCAATCATACCGTCTACTTTTACCAAACGTTCCCAAGTGAAAGCGAGCAAAGCCGATTGCCTATTTCAGGGAATCTCCCTGCACCGGAGCCAACTACGTTCATTATTTAAATCGTCCAAAATGCTTATGCCTGACTTTACCACTTTCTTTACTGTTGAACAGTCGCCACTGGAAGTTTTTAATGCGATCACCGATGTCCGTGCCTGGTGGTCAGAAGATATTGAGGGTAGTACGAAGAACGTAAACGACGAATTTACTTACTGGTACAAGGATGTTCATATTTGCAGGTTGAAATTGATTGCAGTAGTACCCGGAAAGCGGATCGCCTGGTTGGTGCTCGAAAACTATTTCAAGTTCACGAATGACCCCAGTGAATGGACCGGCAATAAATTGTTATTTGACATTACTGCCCTAGATAACAAAACCCAACTACAGTTTAAACAGCTTGGCCTGGTGCCGGAATATGAATGTTTCAAAACCTGCAGCACCGCATGGACCAACTATATCAACCATAGCCTCAAGCGCTTAATTACGACCGGTGAAGGCGCACCGAATAAACACGAAAGCAGCTTTAACGAAGCCTTATTGGAACACCATAAAATTCTGAAGTCATGACCAACCCGGACTACGAGGCCTACTTTACCATTGAAGCCAAACAAAAAGACGTATTCAAAACCATCAACAACGTTTCAAAGTGGTGGACCGAGAACATGAAGGGAAGTTCGCAAAATCTACATGATGAGTTTACGGTGCAGTTTGGCGATACTCATTACTCAAAACAAAGATTGGTCGAACTGGTGCCAGATCAGAAAATAGTTTGGCTGGTAATTGAAAGCAAACTCAATTTTCTTGAAGATAAAGAAGAGTGGAACAATACGACTATCAGTTTTGAACTGGCGCAACAGAACGACAAAACAGCATTAAAGTTTAAGCACATAGGCCTGAATTCTTCGGTTGAATGTTATGAAAAATGTGTGCAGGGCTGGGATCATTTTATAAATGGAAGTTTGTTTCAACTTTTAACCGAAGGGAAAGGCAACCCGGCAAAATAACCAGCACATACTTCAGAAAGGCAATCAATAAACAAGCGAGGAAAAACTGTTTTAACGGCCCTTCCCCGTTCGTAACGGCTTATTGCTTTGTTTCAATATTGATTAGTCCACCGTTCTTGAACAAATCGTGCGACACAAAATATCCTTCGTTCAATTTGCCATCAACCTTTATGGCAGTCAACTTGCGGCCTCGGCCCGGCTTCTTAATGGTGAGCCACTTGCCGGTGCTGGTTTTCCATCTTACCTCATCAAATAACGGAACGGTTACAAGGTATTCAGGATCGGTGGGCGAAAAAGTATATAACCCCAAAGCGCTCAGGACGTACCAGGCAGACATCTCCCCTGCATCGTCCATCCCGGCAAGCGTTAAGCCGTCTTTAATTCCATAGAGATTGTTTAAGATGTAGTCAATAATCCTTTGTGATTTTTCCGGCTTCCCAATAAACATATAGGCAAAAGGTGCCTCATGATCGGGTTGGTTGCCGTGGCAATATTGACCGATCATCGTTTCAACGTTTCGGGCAATATGGTTTGGATTCCAGGGAACTGTAAACAGCGAGTCCAGTTTGGATTCAAACCCCTCTGGACCGCCATATAAACCGATTAAGCCCGGCATATCGTGGGGAGCGAAAAAGGAAACCTGCCATGCATTTGCTTCGCGATACATGTATTCATAGTAAGGGTATTGGGGATCGAAGGGTGTTATCCAGTCGCCATTTTCAAGCCTGCCCCGCATGAACCTGGTGGCGGGGTCGAACATGTTTTTATAATGCTTCGACCTTGCCATAAAAATCCGGTAATTGGCAGTGTCGCCAAGCTTTTGTGCGAGCCTTGCAACCGAATAATCGTCGTAGGAATACTCCAGCGTTTTTGAAACCCCGGCTTTGGCTTTGGTCTCCACATGCGGATTAGCAACATGCGGTTCGGAGATATATCCTTTACTAATGTATTCTGCAACATAAGGACGTGCGGGGCGCGGCCCATCGCTAGCATTCGCATTACGAAGAAGTGCCTGGTAGGTACCTTTTATGTCGAAGTTATCTATACCCCGCAGGTAGGCACCGGCAATAGAAGAAGCGCCATGATCCCCATGAAAAAATGTTGGGATATAGCCTGTTTTATCGCCAACATCCTTCATCGATTTGATTACGTCAAGCGTTACCCGTGGCGTAACGAGGCCAAGGAGGACATCCTTATTGCGATAGGTATCCCATAATGAGGGTTCAGTATAATAATTAAAATCGCTGCGGGTAATATTCTTTTTTGCATCCCTGTATTCACCATTTACATCGCTTCGCAATGCCGGCCATAAAAATGACCGATACAAGCAAGAGTAGAACATCCGCCTTTGTTTGTCGGTTCCGCCCTTTACTTGTATGGTCGACAGCAAATTCTCCCAGGTCCTATTGGCATCCCTTCGTATTTCATCAAACGACCTGTTACCGATTTCCTGCTCCAGGTTTTGCTTTGCATTTTCTTCACTGACAAACGACAAACCTATCTTTAGTTCAACCGGCGCCTTGCTGTCATCTGTTAGGTGTACAATTGCGTAACCGCTTCGCTGCCCCTCATCGACCTTGCTCAGCTTATTAATCTTTGCATTCAACCTGGCATAGAAGTATACATTTTCACCGCCCTGGAAACCCTGGATGGCGCTGTCGTTAACCTGTTCAATCTTCCAGGTTGATACCCGGCTGTTTGCCTTACCAAGGTCAAACAGCATTTGTCTACCCTTGTTATTGTCGAACACGTACCTGTGATAACCGCATCTTAAAGTAGACGTCAGACTCACATCGACCTTATAGTCGTGAAGGTATACCCCGTAGTAGCCCGGTGAAGAACGCTCCTGCTGGTGTGTGAACCTTGAGCCGAACTTTGTACCAGGGTTTGACATCGGCAGGACTGGTATATTACAGAGGTTCCAGTGACCCTTGTTGGTATGGGTAAAGCCCAAAATAACGGAGTCCTCGTATTCATAGCCCGCGCCTGAACCATACTCCGTCATCGGACTCAGCTGTACCATGGCATTTGGTAAAGAACTGCCGGGAAAAGTGAGCCCGGCCCAGGATCGCCAACCTTTTGGCAGGTTGTAACCAAGAATTGCAGAGTCGGTGAGTGGTGTAGTGCCCACAAAAGTATTTACGTATCGGGTGTATGTTGTCATTGGCTGGCCAGTACCGGTTATAATGGAGCCACAGAAAAGACACCAATAAATAATACGGCGTGCGAAAGCTTTTGTTTTCGATATCATGTCAGTGCGGATTAGCAGATCGTTGGACAATTAAATATACATGCAAAGACCTGATTAATTATGGGAATGCCGATACTGTGTGCAGTATTACTATGGGCTTAAAGTCCGCGAAAACCGGGATTTTGGATTACTCTATACCATCAGGATCCGAACCATACAAAACAATTGATTGCATATACAGGTAGCAACAAACTTGAAAATTTCCCACTGAACCCGGAGGCGAGGACTTAGGAGACTTAAACCTGCAGAATGCGGTAAAAATTAATATTGCCTAATCAATGCCGTTTACTTAAGCAAATTTTTATGGACCCGGCCACAGGAATTCTATAGGACATCGTTGCGTCGCACTCTTGTACCATTGGAAGTAGCTGGGCAAACAAATTACATAATCGGCTTAACTAAACGACATTGGTTGCCGAATAAGTGTTTATCGAAATTTTTATCTGCGGCTAAGTTTTGGGTGGTTGTTTACTACACGGCTGCTTTATTTTCGCTCGATAGTGTTGTTGACGCTGAAGTGAGTGACACAACCGGAGCCCAACGGTGTTCCTGAAGCTGGTGCCAAAAAAACAATTCATTGCTAAGCAGTTCTGCCAACTAATTAACTGATCGATGCAAGCTGACCTGTAGAAAGAAAATCGCGGATTTGCCGTTTCGCCTTAGCGGTCGCATAAGGGATAAGCAAGTTGCCGGCCAGTCGTAAATAGTGCCTAATCTGCTCCTGGCTGCTTAGGTGTGCAAAGGAAATTGCTGCTTCTGAAATCCAAAACCTACTGACGAGGGCAAGAGTGGAAACCAAAAAGTCCTGTTCTTCATCATTTTTTAAATCAAGGTATCCTGAAGCAGCCAGCTTCCCGATGTTGGCACTAATGGTAGCATTCCTGTTTCGCTGGGTCGTTTTGTATGCGGCCGCTACCAGTTTGTTTTGTTCCATTACATGAACAAAGCTCAATAACAGGCACCTGAACTTAACCTGGTTTAAATAAACACGGTTCAGCATTTCGAGGAAACCGGTCATGGTGATGTTTTCGTCGACAAAGATGATTTCAGCATTGGCCTTACTGAGTTGTTGCGACAACTCGAAAACGAGGTCATCTTTGGTTGCAAAATAGTAGGTAATGTTACCCACCCTGATACCCAAAACGGCAGCAAGTTCTCGCAATCCGACATATTCAATCCCCCGTTCATTGAACATTTCTAACGCTTTATCCAGTATTTTACCCCGTGTATTCGTCATGAGTTAGGACATTGTCCAAATGTAAAATAGTTTTACGAAAAAGAAATACATCATGAACTACATATTTCCGCACACCATTGAAAATTGCGTTGGTGAAAAGATCATTTTCGAAAGGATCGTACAAACACCGGAGGGCGACCGTGTAGAGGTAAAAGCCTTCTGCCAGCCGGGCTGTGGCCCCATTATGCATACCCACCTGAAACAAGACGAAGGTTTAACCGTAATATCCGGAAAGATGGGCTACCAGGTACTTGGTGAGGAGCCCAAATACGCAGGGCCGGGAGACTCAGTAGAATTCAAACGCGGGGTGGCACACCGGTTTTGGGCAGCCGGGGAAACACCACTTCATTGTAGCGGCTGGATGCAACCCGTAAATACTTCCGTATTTTTCCTTAGCTCCATTTACGCGGCTCAAAATAAATCCGGTTCTGGACGTCCGGAAACCTTTGATGCAGCTTACCTGATGACGCGCTACGCTTCGGAGTACGCCATGGTTGAGATGCCGCTATTTGTAAAGAAAGTTGTGGTACCCATTACCTACCAGTTGGGAAGGATGCTGGGTAAATACAAACACTTTGAAAACGCACCTGAACCAATCCATTGATTACACAACCCGCGAATAAGCGCGTTTTGCTGTGGGCCGCAATATAATGCCGCACCAGCAATTTGCATAAGCCTGGCACGTGCAACCCACGATTAAATACAATCATTCACCACAAAACTCATCATCATGAAAAAAGATATGCTTTACGCCATTTGTTGCCTTGCCTTCACCATCATTATTGGTGGTGCCGTATACGAACACCTAAACGTTGTACCAAGATGGACAGCCGGCCCACCTGCTTCTTTAAGTATGTTCCAGGGTAAGTATGGGTTAAATCCGGCATTGTTCTGGAAGATCATCCATCCCGTGAATCTCCTTCTATTTGCGCTTAATTTGGTTTTTCACTGGAGATCTGAACGTAGAAGAACCCTACTACTTGTCTTAAGCAGTTATATTGTTATCCTTATTATAACAGCGGTCTTTTTTGTACCTGAGCTGATCAGCATTACCACTGCTTCGTATGCGCAAATCACTAACGCTGAATTAACACGACGGGCTGCAACCTGGGAAACACTAAGCATCGTGCACCTGGTAATACTCATCGTTATGGCACTCGGCTTGTTTACCGGACTAACCAAAGCAAACAAGCCCGTTGTTACACCAGCTCATTGAGCGCTTAGCCCATTACTTCTTCACCTTTAGGATTTGCTAATCATTGCTGCCGTGGGGTTGTGATTGAGCAAAAATCTGTTGGTTAAGGCACAACCATCATCACCAAAACATAGTGCAGAAGCGGCCAGCTTCTGGACTATGTTTTGTTATAATTGCAACAGCTCAACTTACCTGGTTGCTTTAGGAACGCGGTCTTGTGAACACATAAGAAAACTTGAAATCAATAGCGGGGTATATTGTTCCAAAGATGCTGTTGATGTCCTGGGCATAGCCGGCCCCAAAGTGCGCATTTAGGATCCAGCGGCGACCCACGTAGCGTTGCATGCCCCAATGCACATTGAAGAGTGCCGCACTGCGCAGGTAATCGTTTGATGCGATACTTCCCGATGCAAACTTTAACCTGAGTCCGAGGTAATTGCCGGTATTGTTTTCAACCCTCTTGCCTTTCTGTATGCGCTTCATCCGGTTATAATACAACTTTGGTGTTACCATGGCATAAAATGCCGGTTGAAGAATGTTCCATTCATACCCAACACCATCTTCAGAAACGTCGTAACCACCGCCTGCACCCGCTGCGAGCTCAAGTGTTGTCCTTTTACCCATCCGGGCCTCGTATGCCAAACCAACACCCTGAAAGCCAATGTCGAGCTTTGCTAACGACCTTAGCGCGCTGTCTCCTGAAGCTTGTTGGGCAGAACAATTGAGGAAATAGCAAAACAAAAACGTAATAATCAATATTGGTTTCAAAGTGAATTGTTTTAATTGCTTTAGGCAAATGTTGGATGCGCCATGGTCATAAACCCGTACAAAAGGTCAGGATATTCTTCATGATTTAACGTGCCGCCTGATCTTACTTCCCAGCCGGTCAACCAACAAGTTGAATAGTGTTTTTGACGGTACGGAGTTGATGTACTTTACCGATCCGCTGGTATACATCTCCAGCATTTCTTTTATCACATAAACCTTCTCGTCCCATGGGGTGAAATGAAAAGTTTCAGCTACGCTGCGCTTTACCACAACAAAGGCGTTTTGCCTGTACCACCATTCAACCTCGGGCGAGTTCCAAAACTTTGGCCGGATCAAATCAACAAATACATAATTGTGCTGCAGGAACTTTTTGGCCCAATAGGTAGGGTATTGTTCATTGACATGATTTTCCCCGGTCTGGCCAGGGATGGCAGCCGAAAACAACATTACATCACTAAAGCTGCACAACGTATTTACGAGATTATCTGCATATGCCTCTTGCAGATGTTCAGCCACCTCCAAACAAATTGCCAAGTCAAATTTTCGGTCAAAACGTTTGTGGTCAATCGTATTCAGATCGGTCGCCACAAACTTATCGGCTGGAATGAGTAGTTGCCCGCTATCGGATACGTGGTGCCCATCGATCCCAAGCATATCGGTAATGCCGTTGTTTTCAAAAACTTTCAGCCATGTTCCTATCCCGCAGCCGATATCAACAACGCTGGTGGGGTGAAAGATCCCGGTAATATAAGGAACAATGATATCAGCTGCACTCGTATTGAATTCGGCGCCGTAATGGTGAATGGGCTTATTAGTTTTCATTTTCGGTTGTCCATTTGTTTTATCAGTGCCATAACTAAAGTAACCGGCCGGGTAAACCAGGCAAGTAAAACAGGTCATCAATTCGCTAAGACTTACCTTTTTACTTTAGGGGTTAAATATAAGGCTGAAGATAAGACATCCGCTATAATTGAAGTTGCTACGCAATACTATTGGAACATCGCACATTGTCCTGGCATGCCTGGAAAAATACAAGGGTTTGCTTCAGGATCAAAGGTTTCGTCTCCTCCGTTTTAACCATGAACATTGTAATGGCATCCCAAATCCCCATCACCTACATTAGGGCAATAGGTTATCGCGATAATGTGTTCTTTTGTAAGGCCCCGTTTCTTTGCCACAACAGGGATACTCACCTGATGTAAGTAAGCTAACCCCAATAAGAAATGTATGCACAACAACCACTTTAGCACAAGCCGCCGTGATTTTATTAAGACGAGCGCCGTTCTTGCGGCCGGTTCGTTGCTAACCAACCCGGCTTTCGCGGAGCAAGGAGCAGCGCCTTCGATGCCTGCCAGCCCCATCTGTGTTTTCTCTAAGCACCTACACTGGCTAAACATTGCGGATATGGCGACTGCGGTGGCGGAGATGGGTTACGACGGCATAGACTTAACGGTTCGCAAGGGCGGTCATATAGAACCCGGGCTTGCAGCAAAAGAACTGCCTGGGGCGGTTGCCACGATACGTAAAGCGGGATTGGAGGTGCCGATGATTGCTACAGATATCTTTGATGCTGCGGACCCGCTCACCACCTCAATTTTGAAAACGGCGGGTGCCTTGGGCATCCGGTTTTACCGGACGGGTTATCTCGACTTTGACCGGAACGATGGAGTAGCAGCAAGCCTGCCGCGCCATAGAAAAACCCTTACCGACCTGGCCGTCTTAAATCAGCGATACGGAATTCATGGTGCTTACCAAAATCACTCGGGCAATAAGTTAGGATCATCGGTCTGGGATTTATGGGAGGTCCTGAAGGATATTGACCCAAGATGGCTGGGTGTTCAATATGATATTAAACATGCGACGGGCGAAGGCGGTTATTCGTGGGTAAACGGATTAGACCTGGTTAAAAACCATGCTCGTTGCTTTGACCTCAAAGACTTTCATTGGGAGAAGAAGGATCGCTGGCAGCATAAACTTGTTCCGCTCGGAGAAGGCATGGTTGACTTCGAACAATTCTTTGACCTGGCCAAACGTTACCAGCTCAGCGGGCCGATGTCGATCCATTTTGAATATCCGCTTGGTGGAGCGGAGACCGGAAAAAAGCAACTGAGCATAGCGAAAGAAGACGTTTTCAGTGCCATGGAAAGAGACTTAAACACGTTGAAAAAGATGTTAAGCAATGTGTAGTCAACAAGCAGACGGACACTAAAGCAGCAGCCGTTAAAACAAAAAGAAGGACCTGTCTCTTCCACCAACCTTGCCCGGAGAAAATGTTCGCAGGTTATAAATAAAGCTTAGCAGAAAGTACCTGCGAAGGGTACTTGTCTGCGAATCTAAAATAGAGTTTTCGGTGGTATACCGGTAAACACTGATGTTCTGGTTCAGCAGGTCAAAAAACGAAATCTTCAACTGTCCCTTGTCTTCTTTAAGGAATAAATAGTTTACCCCTCCGTTCCAGCGCACGAAACTTTTTCTGATACCCGGACTTACCTGCGGGTTATAACTGTAATTGATGAGGGTTTCCCAGACAATATGTTTGGGCCACCTGATAATGATTTCGGACTCCGCGGAATGCGTAATCACTTCGATATTTTTGTAGTAATTTTTATTATCATAACTGGTTTTACTCATATTGAGCCCGTAGCGCTGGTTCAACTCGATGATATCTTTCCAGTTCAGACCCAGCATTAACGAGCTGCTATAGTTCACCGTTTCGGAGCCACTCCTGTTGCCATTAAACGACACTACTCCTTCGTTGTAGTTACCATAAATGCCGGGTCTTAGCGACAAGCGGAAGTTTGTATTGAACTTGTATTGCTTTGTATAATTTATGGAGCCGTTAAGACTATTGAGCCCGCTAACGTTTACCGGCTGTGAGATCTGTATGCCCGACTTATCAATGGTGTTCTCCCTTATGACGGCATTATCCGACCTGTTCCCGGTTATGTAAAAGGAATAGGAACTTCCATCGGGTTTGAATTTAAAGTAATTAAAAGAAAGGTTGCGTGCATACTGGGGCTTTAGTGCCGGATTACCACGGAACAGAAATTGCCGGTTTGTATTGTCGATCACCGGCTGGAGATCATAAGCTGAAGGAGCACGTATATTGGCCGCGTAACTCAACTGCATTCCCTTAAAGCTGATCGTAAGTGAAGGATATAAATAATTGAAACTCCGGTTAACCGGTGTTGTTTTTAGATAACTGTTGTCGTAGTCGAGGAAGAGCATGTTCATCGAGCCGGTGAGCATCAGGTCTTTCTTTCGCCAGGTGAGGCCCGCGTTGGTTGTATTCTGGATTAGGGTCCGTGCAATTTTGCTGTTCAAACTATCAATTAGATCTATGTATTTGCCGGCTCCATTTCGATTGAAAGGACTCAGTGCATTGCTTTCTTTCGTGTAGTTAACCGTATGACCAAACCGGAGACTGATAGCCTTCGTAATCGGCTCTGTAAACGCGGCATTTAGATACCCGTTAGTATTTGGGGTTTGCCGTTGCCGGAGCTGGCTCGACCGGATAGTTGTACCGTCCAGGTAGAAGACATTTACCAGGTCGAAATACTGATCGTTCAGGTTATCATTTACGGAAAGGTTGTTATTGATCATCAACATCCTTCCGCGCTTTTTGAAGGCCTTGTTCAAATACAACGAATGGGAATAATTGCCGGAGGTTTCTTTACTGTTTTGCGTATTTTCCTCGGAGTTAAGGTTGCCTTTGAAGTTATCCGAGATATCGGTAAAAGAATTTCGTTGCAGTCTATTTTTGGTCAGCGTCAATCCGGGGCGGAAAGTCAGGGTTGTTAAAGAGTCGATTTTCCAGATTAAGGTTCCGCCGACACGGTGATTTGCACTGAAGCTGTTGTTTACCCCGCTGCTCCTTACCACCTGGGTGGTATCCTGTAGAAAACGTTGGCGATTGGTGAGCGACTCGAAATCGCTGTTGACGTCACCATAAAAATATTGGAGGTTAAGCGTTAGTGTTTTTCTAAACTGGTGGTTTATGTTTATACCTCCACCTGTTGACCTTTGAATACCCTGGCCACCCCCACCGAACGAGGTGCCATTAATGGCGAACCCTCCCTGGCTGCTTACCGACATGGAACTGATCCCGCTCCTGTCGAAGCCGCCAATTTTTTGCAGGTCGTTGATGCCAAAACCGGCCTTATTCACATTATTGCTGTAGGCCAGAAAACTTACCTGAGTAGTATCCCGGAAAGCGTTTACGATTGCGCCGGTTTCGTAACGACTATCGGTGCCTCCACCCGCATAGGCTTTTCCAAACCAACCTTGTTTTATGGCACGCTTCAGTTTGATGTTTATGATCTGTCCAATGTCGGCAGGCGCGATATCGGGGTTACGTTCTATCTGTTCCTTATCATCCATCACCTGTACCTTATCGACAATGTTGGCAGGTAGATTCTTGGTGGCAATTTTTGCATCTCCGCCGAAAAACTCTTTCCCATCCACGAGCAACCTGTTTACCTGTTTACCTTTTACCATGATGTTGCCCTCCGGATCGATATCGATACCCGGAAGCTTCTTCAACAGGTCTTCTACCAGGGCGCTTGGAAGTGTTTTAAATGCACTTGCATTAAATTCAATGGTGTCTTTCCTGATACTTACCGGTGGTCGTTCGGCGGTAACGAAAACTTCATCCAACAACCTTGGATCATCAGCCAGGGTGATCGTGCCAAAATCAAGCTGGGCATTGTCTTTCGTTAACTCAAACTCTTTTCGATAAACTTTGTAGCCCGAAAAAGAAATCATGACCCGGCATAGCAGGTTCAGGGGTAAGGCCGGAACCTTGAATTCACCATTTTGATCACTCAGCCTGTATGTAAGTATGGAGGTGTCTTTTGCACGGAAGACCGTTACTGTTGCGAGCGATAAACCCTTCTTACTTGCCGAGTCCTGCAGCCTTCCTTTTATGGTACCAGAATTAGACTGGGCATGAACAATCGTTGAAATAGTTATGGTAAGTAGTACCAATAGTACCTTAGGAAAATTCATGTGGAATTTTTGTGGTGGCTTACAAGGAATGCGTGTTTTTAAATATAATAATTTTCTTAAAAAACCCCCGATTTGGGGATGAGCGGTAAAACGTCGGTGAATTATGTTCAATAAAGCAAAATGCAAGTTGATTACCGGCATCAACAGTATATTACAATTCAATGTCGTTTAGTTAAGCAATCTTTTGGACCAATCCCTGGGTTTTCCAGTGTAGTTCATTGCGCGTGCCCTCATTTATTGGCGGGTCGCACTCCCTTCCGAACGGCTACAGCCGGGCGGGGTTTTACGGTTTACCATTACCGGGCAAATTAGGCCGGCCAGGGGCTTAATTCAACTACATGTAATACGAATATTCATAGCCTGGAAGAATCAGGCAGGTTGCTGTAAGAGAAGCTCGTACAAAAACGGAAGCCATTGTATGGCGATTTGGATCGCAGGCGAGGATCAACTAAGATGAATTTTCTAACAAAAGGTCAAAGGATTAAATATCTATGGATATTCCAGAATATAAGAAGTTACGAGCAGCGATAGAACGTTTTGTAACACTCTCTTCGGAAGATTGGTTGCTGTTGGAAAAAGCTTTATCCATTCGAACAATAAAGAAAAACGGCTTGTTTGCAACAGAAGGAAAAAAAGCAACAGAAGTCGGCTTCTTGTTGGAAGGAAATATGCGGCACTACTACACTAAGGACGGAGAGGAAAAAACAACGTATTTCTATTTTGAAAATCACTTTGTGGCCGCTTACATCAGCTGCATCACACAACAACCTTCACAGCTTTCGATTGAAGCGTTAACCGATTGCACCATGCTGGTATTCCCATACCAAACCCTGGTGGAGCTTTATGCGATTAGTCATACCTGGGAAAGATTTGGCCGATTGCTAGCCGAGTACCTTGCGATCGGACTGGAAGAGCGGATGGTTGCACTGCTAATGCAGACTCCCGAAGAAAGATACCGGCAGTTACTGGAAGGTAATAAGCAGAAAATCATAGAGCGGATCCCGCAGCATCTGATTGCAAGCTACCTGGGCATAACACCGGTTAGTTTAAGCCGTATTCGCAACCGGACGATAAAATGATTTCTTATCTTTTGTTATCGTTTTTCGCGGATTGCTGAAACAACTTTGGGTTACAAATTAATTGTTATGAAAACGTTGATCAAAGTTGAGGAAATCGCACAATTTTGCGCTGCAATCCTGGGTTTATACTTGTTACCGTTCCGGTTCGAATGGTATATATGGCCGGTTTTATTTCTACTCCCGGATATAAGTATGCTGGGCTATTTATGGAACAGCAGGGTCGGGGCGGTATGTTATAATCTCTTCCATCACAAAGGAACTGCAATACTGTTGTTACTCGCTGGCTGGTTCTTAACGGAACCCACATTGGTGTTTGTTGGGGTACTGTTATATGGACATTCTGCTTTTGATCGCATGATGGGTTATGGGCTAAAATTGTCGGAAGGATTTAAGTACACCCACCTTGGAATAATTGGCAAAGAACATGATGCTGACAAACGGCAGGAAGCTGCTTTCGTGCATCCCTGATGGCCAGCTGGGAAGCAGGCTTCTTTCGTCATTGCAACGAAGGAGGCAATCCCTCTTTCGTCATTGCGACGAAGGAAGCAATCTCATTTCCGTCATTGCGACGAAGGAAGCAATCTCAATTATTTAAGTCCGCGATGCTACAACATGGGATTGCTTCGTTACACTCGCAACGACGGGCGTGAACATGGATTGCTTTCGTCATTACGACGAAGGAAGCAATCTCAATTATTTACGTTCGCGATGCTACAACAAGGGATTGCTTCGTTACACTCGCAACGACGGGCGTGAACATGGATTGCTTCGTTGCACTCGCAATGACGTGCGGGTGCGCTCCCCGATGCCACACCAAGGGATTGCTTCGTTACACTCGCAATGACGGGTGCGCTCTCGATGCTACAACAAGGGATTGCTTCATTACATTCGCAATGACGGACGTGAACGATGCTACAACAGGGGATTGCTTCGTTACACTCGCAATGACGCGAGGCCGGGCTCGCGCGTGGGTATTGCCACGGAGTAAGTGTGCGATGCTACAACATGGGATTGCTTCGTTATACTCGCAATGACGGGTGCGCTCTCAATGCTACAACAAGGGATTGCTTCGTTACATTCGCAATGACGGGTGCGCTCCCGATGGTAGAACATGGGATTGCTTCGTTACATTTTCAATGACGGACAGGTGCACTCTCAATGCTACAACAACGGATTGCTTCGTTACACTCGCAATGACGGGTGCACTCGCGATGCTACAACAAGGGATTGCTTCATTACACTCGCAATGACGGTTGCGCTCCCGATGCTACAACAGGGGATTGCTTCGCTGCGCTTATAATGACATGCTCGCTTTCTGTTTGATTATCAAGTTGCTAGCATCATGTCATTCCACTATTTTGGCTGTCCCAGTTTAACCACTCGCAATGACGACCGGCCAAAACATGACGATACTATTTATACCTGCGGTTTCTGCCCACCAATAAATTCCTCGGTAAAATGTTTTCTCTCTTTCGGTTGCGCAAACTTATCTGCATTGTAGGTTTGAGAGCTGCCTTTCGGAATGGAGAGCGAGGCCCAGGCCTGATCGCAAGCCAATTTACCTATGAATACGATTTGCCCGACGTGATAGGGATAGTGTGCAAGTTGCCGGTTGATTGCTTCGGTAACGGTATGTCCCTGGTTCCTGATGTAGATGATCCGTTCCAGGTCAGCCGGTGTTAAAGCGTTTAATGCATTTAACAAGCAGGCCCATCCTTCCTCCCACTTCGAAAGCAGTTCCTCCCGACCGGAAATATCGTTCTCAAACTCTGCATCACGGTTTCGCCAGGCTTTCTCGCCATCACTCTCCAGGAAGTCGGTCCAACGGGAAAGCATATTACCCCAGAGGTGTTTTACAATCATGGCGATACTATTGCTTTCATTGTTGTATTGCCAAAATAACTTGTCGTCCGGAAGCTGGGAAAACGTTTTTTCACCAAGTGATTTGTAATACGCAAACTGCTTTTTTGTGCTTTCTAAATAGTCGTTTGTCATACCAACAGGTTTTGAGGGTAAGTGAAAACGTATACGCGAATCTAAGGCTGCAAGATGTATATAGCGCCAAGGCTAAATATGGGCACTGATCATTCCATAGTGTTTTCGCAACAACGTCCACCAGCAAGGCGTTTACCTAAACGGCATGAGCCACTCCTTAGGAACGCTCAACATACTTTTTGAAGTTATCGAGGATTGCCTGCCAACCGGCCCTTTGCATTTCTACATCGTTTTGGTTTTCGGCATCGAAGCTTGTGGTTACCCTGGTGCTTTCTCCCTCGTCCTCGAAGTCAGTGACAACAGCTCTGCCATCTCCCAATGTATAGCTCAATCTTTTTTGGTCAATCACCTCGTCGTAGGTAGCTTCAAAGTCGAAGCCAAAGCTTCCATCTTTTGCTTCCATCCGTGCAGCGTACTTGCCGCCAACGCGCATATCGTTTGAAGCCGAGGGACAATGCCATTCGTCGGTTGCAAAGTTCCATTGGGTAATGTGTTCAGGTTTGGTGTAGTATTCCCAAACTTTGTTAATCGTTGATTGAATGTTTGCCGTAATCGTAACTTTTGTTTGTTCCATTTCTTATAGAATTAAGTTGTAATAAACCTTGCAAGTCGGGGCGTACTAATCAAATTCGAGCCGGTAAATTTAAACCTAAACTCAAATTGATTTGCCGGGATTGCGGACTTTTTCTGTTGAATTTGCTCGATTGATTGGCCCCGTAATAATATGCAGTACAAGCCCCTCGGCTGAAGCCATTCGGACGGGAGTGCGACTGCCAATAAATCGCGGGGAACGGCACAACGATTTACAATCGCTGGGTCCATTAACTTCTTATATAATCACATTGGTTGATCAATAACGAAACTACGTCGTCTAGACAATTAGCTTATCTCCGACTTCTGGCATTCTAAAGAACAATGGGCAGCCTTTCATACGGGTTCAGCCCGACGGGGCCTTTACCATATAACCTGAAGGGCAAATCGATTGTGCAAACAGGGTAACTAACGGGTTGCAGAAAAACAACCCTTTGAACGTGTTTTAACCCGTGATCAGCTTTTTACAAATTTGCTTGAATAGCTTACCCCTTCACCCTGAACTTTAATGATGTATGTGCCTTTTATAAATCCTGAAACATCAACTGGGATAGTCATCAGGTCCCCATTTGATTCGACACTGAGTTTCCTGATGGTTCGACCCGATGCGTCTGATATAAAAATATTCAACATCCCTCGCAGTTGCAACTGAACCTGTAAATAGTCTTTTACCGGGTTCGGGAAAGTCTCAAATGGCTTGCCCGCCTGTCCCGGTTTTAAAGTAAGGATATTAGAATACGTAAATCCACCTTCCGTATCCATCAATTTCAACCGGTAGTTTGTTACATTCTGGAGCGGCTGCGGATCGGTAAAGGTGTATTTTGATGCCAGGTTAGCATTGCTGCTAACACTTAGTTTTCCAATAGCGGCAAAATTTCTTCCATCCTGACTGCGCTCGATCGTAAACCCTTTTAAGCCATCGACAACTGCGTTCCAATTTAATACAACATGATTATTGTTGTTCCTGCTACCGGTGAAGCTTATTAGCCTTATGGGTAAAACAGAATTATTTTCCAAAACTGCAATGGCGAAATAGTCCCCGGTAGTACTAAGGGTTCTTCCCGCAACATAAACCTTGTTGTTGTGGAGCTGCACGGTCTGGGCAAAATCAGGTCGATTGTCAAAATCTCTTTTGGCTATTCCAGCGGTACCAAATGTATTGTCGATGCTACCGTTTGAATGATAACGAATGATATTGAAATCATTATTTTCTGCGATTGCTGATACGATAATTTTGTTGTCGCCCAGCAGCGCTATTCCTGTTGCCTTATCCTCTTCTCCTTCAAGATCAGTGATGGCTTTTCCATCTCCGTCAAAGCCTCTGTCGAGTTGACCGGATGTTGTATACCGGGTTAGCACTACATTACCAACGGGAGTTGCCGCACCGGGTTCGGTTTCATTGCCGGCTGCTACGATCATTCCATCGTGTTGGATAGCAACAGACTTAATCTCATCATAGCGTCCGTTGATATCCGTAATTACTTTGCCATTGCCATTAAAGCTATTATCTATACTACCATTGAGATTAAACCTCATTATTGCAAAGTCGCTGCCCGTATCGTTAAACACTTTACCCGCAACGACGATCTTTCCGTCCTGCTGAATGGCAAGGTCGGCGGCTTTGCTACTCATATTTCCATCAAAAGCCAAAATGACTTTACCATCGCCGTCAAACGATGGATCGAGACTTCCGTTTGGCAGATAACGGGCAACAGCAAAGTCGTATTTGTCGCCATTAGAAGCCCACCCGGCTACAACTATTTTACCGTCGGTTTGAACTGCAACAGACTTTACCTGGTCATCGCCGCCCCCAAAATCAGTGGTAACGATCCCATTGTTTCCGAATGTATTGTCCGGGCTGCCATCCCGATTATAACGCACCAGGGCGAAATCGGGGTTCATTCCATTGGAGTTGAACACTGTTCCACCGGCAATGATTTTGCCTGCAGATACTACTGCATCAAAGGCCCTGCTCTCCATTCCGTTGATAACAGTAGATACGTGTCCACCGTTAAACGTACTGTCAGTAGTGCCATCAGTATTGTAACGCGCCACCGAAAAGTTTACTCCTGCACCTGTTCCTGCAACAACCAGCTTATCATCCTCCTGGAACCCGATCGCTTCAATGACATCAAACAATCCTCCTGCATCAGAAGTTATGCTACCTTCACTTGCATAGGCATTTCTTGGTGGAGATGGGAAGGACAAAGTAAACTTCCAAAGGTCGTTCAGGTAGCTGTTGTTGATAAGGTTTGTCGTATAACCAAAACCACCAAATAACAGCAGATTTCCATCCGCGTCGGTCCAGCTTACTGCTGCCCCTTGTCTTGCTCCCGGCCGGTTTGCAGCGGTGTGTACCCCTCTTGCTCCATAGATTCCGGGTCTTCCGGCTATACTATCGCCACTTACCCAGGTCCATTGTTTTGAAGAAAGATCAAATTTCCAGAGATCGTTTCGATTACCCCTGGTAGTTCCGCCGCCAAACAACCAAAGCACATTTCCGCTTCCATCCCGCCAGCCGGCCGACTCATACCTGCCGCCCGGATTATTTGCATTTGAGGGTACACCCAAACTCCCGTAAACAGGCGACAGGTAGGGAAGGCTGTCGCCACTTTCCCATGTCCAGCGGTTGCTGGCAATGTTGTATCTCCATAAATCGTTCAGGCTGCCATAGCGCGAGAAGTGATAACTATAACCCTGTCCCCCAAACAACCATAAGTTACCACCAGCATCTGTCCAGCTTACAAGGGATTGCCTTCCGCCCGGCCTGTTTGCAGCAGCCGGAACACCCTTTGTGCCATATATACCCACCTGGAAACGCAGGCTGTCGCCGCTTACCCATGTCCATTGGTTGGTAGCCGGATTATACTTCCACAAATCGTTGAGGGCACCCACCTCAGGACCACCAATGGTTTGACCACCGCTTGGTGTCGACATTCCCCAACCACCGAAGAGCCAGAACATGCCGGTTGCATCTGTCCAGCTAATGGCATCTGACCTTGATCCCGGGAAATTAGCGGTAGATGGAACACCCCTGGTTCCGTATTTACCGAATTGAAAAATCACGCTGTCGCCACTAATCCATGTCCACCTGTTGGTTGAAATATTGTATTTCCAAAGATCGTTCAGCGAGCCGGTAACATTTGGTGCAGTATAACCTTGCCCACCAAATAACCACAGGTTACCGCTGTTGTCGGTCCAGGTTACGGCTGCCTTTCGCCCGCCTGGTTTATTTGCAGCGGCCTCGACCCCTTTGGTTCCATAAACCCCCGGCCGCCTGATGAGCGAATCTCCATGTAGCCATGTCCACTCGTAAGTTTGGGGATTGTATCTCCAAAGATCATTCAGATCGGCACCTGCGCCGGCAGTAGGAGTTGTTCGTCCCAATCCGCCGAAGAGCCAAAGGTTACCTTTTTGATCCCTCCAGCTAACTGCGCCATTTCTTGCCCCGGGTTTATTGGTCATTGAAGGAACTCCTTTCATGCCATAGATACCGGCTGGCTGAATGATACTATCACCGCTTACCCAGGTCCACTGAAAAGTTTGGGAATAAGCGGAAGAAAAACAAATGAAGGAGAGAAAAAACAGGAAGCGGCAAGTAGAATTTTTCATGTAGTGCGGATTGATATATTACAGATACTGAGTTTTGACCAGTAATGCTTTCTACATGTGCGCGAAGGAGAACGACTAATACATATAACCAGTGCCAGCGAGTTCAGTTGAAATCCATACATATCCCCCATTTCACGGCTGCATTATGCAGGTGTACAAACTTTTACGTTGAAATCATTTAAGTAATGGAGGACTAAACATACTTCGGCACGACTGGTAAATGCGAAATCGATCGCTAACGAATTTAATCAATTAAAAGTGGAACTACGATTATTGTTATTGCAGTAGTAACTGGTGTAAAAAAAGTAGTTTGACTCTCTAAGGGATTTTAATACCGCCTTCGGCAGTGAACAGCCTTTTACCGCAGAGACGCTGAGGAATACACGCAGAAGGGCGCCTCCGGCGTTGGAGATAGCAGAGGAAAACGTTTCTGCACAAAATGCGATTCACCTTTCGGGCTCCATAGGAGCCTCCTGTGCATTCGACACGATTGTTTTCTAATTAAAAGACATGACCGCCTTCGGCGGTGAACAGCCTTTTACCGCAGAGACGCAGAGGAATACACGCAGAGAACGCTGAGAGGAAAACACAAAACGCTTTGGTGAGTTCGCAGAGGGGGCGCCTTCGGCGTTGGAGATCGCAGAGGAAAAAACTTCAGCACATTCTACATCCTAAAACGTAATTCACCCTGCCATGTTATTCGATGCTAAGTGTGTTTTAAAAAAAATCATTATTCATTAGTAAACAGCTTTAAGATTTAGCATCTGGCTTTCAGCTCCATTGGAGCGCCCTGTTTATAGAACAGGTAACAAAGAATTTCTTTTGGGCTCCATCGGAGCCTCCTGTGCATTCGACACGATTGGTTTCTAATCAAAAGACATTACCGCCTTCGGCGGTGAACAGCCTTTTACCGCGGAGACCCAGAGGAATACACGCAGAGGTAGCAGAGATGAATAACAGTTCATGATTTAAGTGAGCTCGCGGAGAGGCGCCTTCGGCGTTGGAGATGGCAGAGGAAAACACTTCAGCACATTCTACATCCTAAAACGTAATTCCCCCTGCCATTTTATTCAATGCTAAAAGCATCTTAAAAGCATTATTATTCATTAGTAAAGAGTTTCGAAATTCCAGTATTTGGTCTTCCGCTCCATAGGAGCGTCCTGTTTAAAGAACATATAACATAAGAATTTTTTTTGGGCTCCATCGGAGCCTCCTGTGCATTCGACACGATTGTTTTCTAATTAAAAGACATGACCGCCTTCGGCGGTGAACAGCCTTTTACCGCAGAGACGCAGAGGAATACACGCAGAGGTAGCAGAGCAAATTACAGGTCATGGTTTAAGTGAGTTCGCAGAGGAGGCGCCTTCGGCGTTGGAGATGGCAGAGGAAAACACTTTTGCACATTCTACATCCTAAAACGTAATTCCCCCCTGCAATTTTATTCAATGCTAAAAGCATCTTAAAAGTATCATTATTCATCAGTAAACAGTTTTAAGATTTAGCAGCTGGCTTTCCGCTCCATAGGAGCGCCCTGTTTATAGAACAGATAACAAATAATTTCTTTCCGGCTCCATAGGAGCCTCCTGTGCAGTCGATACGATTGTTTTCTAATCAAAAGACATTACCGCCTTGGGCGGTGAACAGCCTTTTACCGCAGAGACGCAGAGGAATACACGCAGAGGTAGCAGAGGTGAATAACAGTTCATGGTTTAAGTGAGTTCGAAGAGGGACGCCTTCGGCGTTTATAAAAAGCATCATTATTCATTAGTAAACAGTTTTAAAATTTAGCATCTGGCTTTCCGCTCCATAGGAGCGCCCTGTTTATAGAACAGATAACAAATAATTTCTTTCGGGCTCCATAGGAGCCTCCTGTGCATTCGACACGATTGTTTTCTAATCAAAAGACATTACCGCCTTCGGCGGTGAACAGCCCTTTACCGCAGAGGGCGCAAAGGAATACACGCAGAGAACGCTGAGAGGAAGACACCAAAACGCTTTGGTGAGTTCGCAGAGGGACGCCTTCGGCGTTGGAGATGGCAGAGGAAAACACTTCTGCACAAAACGCAATTCCCCTTTCCGGCTCCATAGAAGCCTATTGTGCATTCGACACGATTGTTTTCTAATCAAAAGACATTACCGCCTTCGGCGGTGAACAGCCCTTTACCGCAGAGACGCAGAGGAATACACGCAGAGGTAGCAGAGCAAATTACAGGTCATGGTTTAAGTGAGTTCGCAGAGGGACGCCGTCGGCGGTGAACAGCCTTTTACCGCAGAGACGCAAAGGAATACACGCAGAGGTAGCAGAGCAAATTACAGTTCATGGTTTAAGTGAGTTCGCAGAGGGGGCCTTCGGCGTTGGAGATAGAAGCGAGAAACAATGCTAAACAACCTGGATGTTTTTACCGCCGGTAGTCGAACGCTTTCCATGTTCGGGCAACCGCGATAGCGTATCGTACACGCATGTGGCAATCCCAAATAAAAACTACCCGTAACCTGATCATTACGGGTAGGCGCTTATTTTTAATATTTCAGAGATAATTTTGTATCGCAGCCGCTTACTACAAACAGGCATATTACTGCGCAAAAATGCTTCGTCGAATAATGGACAAATTGTACAAGAGTGCGACGCCCGTCCGAACCGGGTTCATCCGGGCGGGCAAGAAAAGTTGATCCATGCAACAATGCCCGGTCCATAAAAAAAATGAATACGGCAACAGGGCGCCTGATGGTTCTTGCAATCAGTTAATTGATATGGTCCTGGGCGTTTTGTTATTGCAAAACCTGCCTGAGCGTTAATCAAAATGGCACAAGCCCGCAACATGAGCCTTGCTTCCATCGGTAACCCAGGAGTCGAGTTGTGCAGGGTCTTTCATCTGCTGGCCACGTGTGCGCGGAACCACCAGGTAACCACATTTCAGATCCTGGAGCGCCGTCATATCGGTCCACAATTTCTCCATCTGCGCCACAGGGTAAATATCTTCCTGCCCATGGCCCCAACGGTATTTCACATCTTTAATCGTTACATAAGTTGGTATGCGCTGGGCAACACTTCTTACCGCTTTCGAAAGCTGGTCAGGGTCATTTCGCTGCAGATCGTTCCGGTTGAGTCCAAACAACTTTAGCAGCGGGTCTATCTGTATCCACGTGGTGTTGGAGTTGTAATAACTTAGCGACAGTTCGTCTTCTTCTTTTGGCTGCGCCAATCCTTCCAATAAACGAAGACGGCCATTTACACGCGCCAGTCCACCACCCCGGTCTTCGATCCGCCGGGCAATTACTTCGAAGGTGAGCACGTTGCCGGAGTTTAAATGGTATTCCAGCGCGGCAGGATCCACATCCGCACCAAGGGTATCAATGTTATGTAACATCATGGTCTCCACCTCAGGGTGTTGCGCTAACAGTTTTGCCAGTGTTCCGTTGCGAAGCAGGTTCGATACTTCGTACCAATGTCCCAATGGTGAAAAGCGCTGCGCGGCGATATTGTCAACATAGTCGGAACCTTCGCCTTTCGCTGTTGCCCATCCCATCATGGTGCGGCGCACTGCGTCGCGAACCTTTTGCTTGTTCTCGTCCAGTGTTTCCTGCGGCATTTCCTCGTAAAGGAAGTGCAGGTCGCGAACCATAGGTACATAACGCTGCCCGATCGACCTGCCCTCAGAAAGATACACCGGCCCGGCATAACCGAAGTTGTTGGTTTCACCCAGCTTTTTACCGATGGCAGCATGGGTAAGATAACTGGTAGCTACAATATGCGGGATGGTGGCCCCATGTTCGGCGGCAACCTTTTTTGTTTTGGCGAGGTGAATTTCAAGAAAGCTGCGGTGCACACCCTGCATTTCAACAAAGGGATTAATCGCTTTAATTACCCCGGCACCCTTGGTCCACCGGGTACCAATACCCGCGGCTAAACTCATCACGGCAACCTTGCCCGTTTTAATGGCCGAAGTGCCGGAACCCCGGTTGGGTTGTTCCTCGAGTAATCCAACATCTCCCAGTTGTATATCTTCAATGCTCGTATCAACGGGCAGGCGGTTGCGCGAAAGCCCTATCCTACCCTTTTGAAGGTCGGCACGCAGTTCTTCGTGTTGTATAAAGTCGAAGCCGTTTTCTTTTTTGATCCGGTCAGCATTATCATTTTCGTTTCCACGGTTGGTTTGCGATGTAGGATCGGAAACCTTAAACAAGTTGCTCACGATCGTGCGCAACAACGGGTAAGCAAGATTATTTTCTTCGCAGTGCGTGGTAAAATAATCGATCTCGGCCCTTCGCAGGTAAGCAATTGTAGCGGGATCCTTACGCACCAGTTCCGACACCTGGATGGCATAATATTGCTCAGGCATCAGCGCGTCGCCACCAGTATGCAGGGTTGACCAGGTACCTTTTTCGTTGATGTTCCAATTGTACACCACAGGCTCCATGGCAAACGGCAATGATGAAGACAACTCAGATTTGGTCTTACCCAATATGTCAAGCACCCTGACCTTATATTCCTCGTAACGGGCCGGGTTTACGAACAAACCCATACCCCCGCCAGACATACCGCCCAGCATCAAAAAGCCGAGGTAATCGTCGCCAAATTCACGCTTTGCTTTGCTGATGATTTGCTCTGTATAATAAGTGGTGGCCCATGGGATAATTGTTTTGATGGGCCCGAAAAAGTTGTTCTCCGTATTGGTAGCGAGTTTTTTGATATCGCCTTCTTTAATCGCAGCAAGGATGTTATCAAAAATCTGGTTGGTTTGCTGGCGGGCACTCCACTCCCGTTCGCCACGAAGCAGGTATTTTTCGGTTACCATTTCCAGCACCGGGCCAACATTTGACGCCATTCCACCATGCATCAATACGAGTGACTGGTTGATTTTTTCAGCCATCTCGGGATGAACATCACCGTTTTGCAATACGCGATGCCGCGGCAGTAAGGTACCGCGACTGATACCGAATTCCGGATCACCCTCCTGTGCAAATGTGCCCTGTATCGCTTTGATCCCTGGCCAAACACCTCCGGAGTCCTGCCAGCCCCCTCCCGACCCGCCGATCCATTCTCCCAGGATTGCCCGTGATGCAACCAGCCGGCGTTCACTTTCGGTAAGTCCGCCCTCAAGCTGCTGGGTTTGTCCTGTTGCACGCATCAGCAAACTGATGATTGAGCCCAGCAGGTTGGTAGAAACAGCGAAACGCGAGCCTTTTGGAATGTCGTTTACCTTGGTCACGAGTTCGATGCCCATTCCCGGCGAAACAATACGCGCAAGTATGTTGGGTAAAGACTGGTTGGTTCCTTCAAAAGATGGTGGTATTAACCCCGAGGCGATTACTCCTGCCTTGATGAGGCTGAGGTAGTCATTACCAAAGTTGAACAGGTCTGCAAGGTCGGTAATGTCTTTGGTCGTGTTCAGGTCGATACTGGTGATCCGCAGTACGGGTTCGGAAATAACCCTTACATAACTGTGTAATGGTGGACGAATGTCTTTATCACGGCCAAACACACCCAGGTTTATAGAAAGGTTGATTACCCTTGCACCTTCGGGATAGTCCATGCCGAGGAAAAATATGTCGGACCAGCCGCTATGGGTAAGGTCCATACGCACGGAAGTATGTTCGTGCAGCACCGGGTAGTATATCGAGCCCTCTTCTTTTTTAAACAATTTCTGATGTATCCGGATAGGATGTTCCTGCTCGTGGCCAACCCTGAACATCCATTGGTTGCCTTTACTCGAGCGCACACTTTTTCGTACCTGGTCGGCGAGGATCTGGAAAGATAGCTGGTGATAGCTTTCTGCAAGCGCACTAAACAGGGTAGCATTCGGACCATGCTGTTCAAGCTCTTTGAGGAAAGTAGTGATCGCATGTTCGAAGCGACGCGCAAGCAGGTCCTCGAAGCCGGCGTACGGAATTTTGCCCGCAGCAGGAGTGCTCCCATCTTCCTGCAAAAAGAACCGGAATCCAGCATAAAGAAACAGGATTGCCCTTACCTTATCGTACAGGTTCGGCGTCGACTTCCGAAAGGCATCCAGCTCTACAAGCGCTGCAAACAGTGCCTTTGGAGTGAGTGTTTTGCTCAACTCAAAAAAAGAACGGTTACGCTTACTGGTGTCTACAGCGGTTATGGTTTCTATAAAAACATTCATGTGTTATATGTTGTAATTACCGCCGGTATTTGATACGTTCCGCGGTCAATCGATTCTTTAGTCCGGGTGGTTACACCTTGCAAAGCAGTATCGCGTGTCGTTCAGGCCCGCCATTACCCGGTTTGTTGCATTGCTCGTATTTCCACCTGCTATTCTCCATTTGTATTGGCACAGCTCAGCATTGGTTTGCCGTACAAGAGTGCGACGCCCCCGTCCGAACCGGTTCATCCGGGCGGGCGTCCGACCGGCGCAGTCGGCCGGCAACGATGATAACCAGAAAGCAAATGCCGGGAGCCCAAAAAAACAGGTCAGCACGCTATTCATTCCCTTGTTTGCAGTGATCCTGCTAACCATTTGCCTGTGTTGTTACGGCTGGTATTATTGTTTAAAAAAGCATTACCTGAAATTTCGTCCGTTTGCTTCGGCAAGTAGTTCAACCAGGGTAGTAAGCGTTTCATTATGCGTTTCACCAGCCAAACCTAATGCAACCTGTGCACGCAGGTAACCATGCCTGCCGCTTAAATCGTAGCGGCTACCCTTCATCTCCAGCGCCAGGTATTTTTCGTTTTGGGCCAGTTGCTGCAAAACCGGGGTCAGCAGTATGTTGGCGGGTTGTTGCGCCATTTCGGTTTGCAACAGGTCGAATACTGCAGGGGTAAAAACGTGCATACCGAAAAAGCACAGGTAATAACCCACACGCAGCCCGGGTGTTTGCAGCTCAAGCTCAGCAACACTCAACGAAGGCTTTTCAATGATTTTTTCGATCTGGTAAACCCCCTGGGTATTTGGCAATTGTTTGCCTGTAAGCGTGCCATAACGGGTAACCTGGTGCTCGATGGTGGGATTAACCGCCGAAACCGAACATTGCTCCTGGGATGCAAGGTCGATCAATTGCCGCGCGCATCGCTTCTGCAGCAGGTTGGATACATACAGGTAATCGCCCAGTAACAATAAAAATGGCTCATCACCTACAAAGTCTTTTGCACAATAAACAGCATGACCGTAACCAAGTGCCTCCTGTTGTTCAATAAAGCGAATGTTCGACAACAGATAATCGATTTTGCCCGACTCGGTTTGTGCCCATTCCACCTGTTTGAACGAATTGCTCAGGTTGTCTTTTAAAGACTTGAAGGCGTTGATGTACCGCTCTCCATCACCGGGAGCACATATGATGCAGATCTCTTCAATACCACTCGAAAATGCTTCTTCACAAATAATCTGTATCACCGGCTTGTGCAGGCCGTCAGTATCAATCACAGGCAGCATGGCCTTTTGAATGGTGTCGGCCACGGGGTACAGTCGTTCGCCCCTTGCCGCAGCAGTTATTACGGCCTTTTTAATTTTCATGTTTCTACAATGGGTTACTGGGAAATGGAGATTCGTGGAAGCAAAGAAAAGTGAAGCCTGTTTAATGTAAAAATGTTTTTACACTACCGGACCGATACAGCAAATGCTGTTTCGGGGTTCTTGCCTGGGTACTGCTATATGGCGGAGCCACCCGTAACAAGCCCGTCGCATTCACCCGCTTTCTTTTTTGCTTTTTATTTTCGTGTAATAACGAATAAGGGGATGATTTGGTCTGTCAGCTGTTTAAATTTCAACTTAAAGCTGTTTAGTAAATGGTGTTGATTTGATTATATTTATCGGTGGCTATGCGGATTGTGGACCAGGTTGGCTGCTAACAATCATTAAATCCCCATAAAATGTCTCCTGTTGTAAGTAAAACGGCCAATGCTGAACCACCCGTACCTACTGTTGACGAAGTAAGCAGGATTGCGGAAATTACAAACCCCTTTATTCGCAACCTGCAGATTACGCAATGTTATTCGGAGTTGTCTGCTGCAATTGCAGCCCGTACCGGCCCGGTCGCCAATTGGTGTACGTTCGCCACCTGGGCATCGAAACAGGCAGGGCAAACCATCAGAACCGAAGATCTGAAACGTACGCTGGCGGCACTGTTGGACAAAGAACCTGGGCTAGGTGAGGCCTTGTCGCTTATTGCAAGGCTCGCTAAACAGTTGGGAGCAGCTCAAACAGCAGAGCAGATCCGGCAGTCTGCCCTGGGTAGCCTGGTTGCTGCTGCCGCAGAAAGGGCGGGTAATGCGGTTAGTCGCGGCAACAAAAAAGTGTTTGAGGAAATCGGGCGATTGTTTGCTTCGTTTTTGGCGCATTGTATTTACGATCCTGTATACAACAAGGCACATATCGATGCTTTTTGCAGCCAGCTTAAACCCGGGAATCCCCCCGATGGCCAGGAATACCTAAGGCGGGCTTTCACCCGCTACTATGCTTCACTATTTGAAACTGATGTAAAGAAGAAGGCGGAAGCGCAGTTCCTCGCCAACATCGAAATTGGATTTCATGAACAAAACAGGTTGCAGCCGGAAATTTTCGAGTCGCTAAACACGGCCGACATCGATCCCAAATGGGTTAAAAACAACCTGCTGGCTATACTTTTTCCAAACACCCGGTTCAACAGCAGCCCCGGTTTGTTTTTAATCAGCTTTTTTCGAAAAACCGCAATACTCGATCATGCCATAGAAGCGCTTGTTCAAAGGGCACAACACCTGTTGCGCAAAATGCTTACCGGTCGCCTCATGTCACTTACCTTTCCGCCTGATTTACGCCTGCAACTTGGCCGCGATCTGCTGGCGGCTTATCCGGCAAGCCTGCTGCAGGTAACCAACCAGGATTTGCTTGCGTTGCTGGCCATTGTAGATCCTACCCGCGACAGCGTGCTCCAAAGCGGAGCCACCGATTGGGCCGACCTGAAAGAACGTATGCATTACATTACCGACCTGTTCAGGTGTTATCATGAAAACGCTCACCTTTTTAATCCGGCCTTTAGCAAGGAGCAAGTTGCCTTACTAAAAGCAGGTAAACTACCCCCTGGTCGCCTCTGACATCCCCGTAATTATCGCTAACAAGGCGTTTCCATTGTCAACGGTGCATTGACCCCGGCCACAGATTGTGCTTCGTTCAAGCGCTTTAAGCCCCAAAGCCCATTAAAATTTGCACCTTCAAAGCTTGGATCAACCCGATAAAACGATTAGATTAAAGGTCGGTTTTTCAACATATCCCCATACACTAAACCCGATTGCTATATGAAAAAGCTGTTCAGCCTCGTGCTCATCGCCTTCTTTATGTGTGCCTGCAGTAACAATATGAAAGAAGTTGCAGGTCCATCCGGAGCCAAAACCATTGCTGAAGTAGCCTCAAAACCCGCTACCCCTGTCGACATAACCCCTCCCGGAGCTAAAGCGCCCGCTACTACAACTGAGGTAAGGTATACGATTTATAGGGGTCAGCATTATTGCACGCCTAACGTGCTAAAATTGGTCACCGTCAGCGAAATGCGGTTTACCGCCAGGTTCGACGAAACGGCCCAATATGATCTTGGACCTGGAAATATCAATCAATACGACATTAATAAACTTTATGGCTTTTCGGAGGGCTATGCTCACCAGCATCAAAGTGCACGTATCGGCTGGCGGTGGAGCGACGGGGCGCTACGCCTGTTTGCATACGTGTATAATGCCGGCGTACGCGAGCCCGAGCGGGAAATTACCACGGTAACATTCGGCGCAACTAATACTTGCAGCATTCGTTTGGCGGGTAATACCTATGTGTTTACGGTTAATGGTATTTCGGTTACGGTTCCGAGAGCAACCTCAACCTCCCGGGCATCCGGCTACCAGCTATACCCCTACTTTGGCGGCGATGAGGTAGCGCCGCACGATATTAATATCTGGATTAAGAACCTATAGGCGAGTCAGCCAAGGGTCAATTATATACAATGGGTACTTAGTCATGTAAGTATCCTGGCAATCTCTTGCAAACGCTAACTAAAAAATGGGGGGTTGCCGCGGGAATTTTTTAACCTTTTGGAAAACGGTTTGGGCGCAGCCCGCAAAATTGCCATGGCGGGCCCGGGCTTTCTGTAGTAGCTGGTGGCCAGGCACAATCGCCAACGCACACCAGGCTACTACTGCCAATCCCTTGCGCGAACAACTCCGACCCAGCAATCGCCATCCCCCTTCATGCATTGCAGCCTGGTCATTCACCGTGTCCGTCGAATGACCAGCACCAGGAAATATGCGGCTTGTAATCAACCAGGCTTACCGCCGGCATCGGGCTATTTGATGTTGACTGGTTGGCTGCAAAACAGCACGCTTGTTATAATCACCGCCCGACACGGGGGCAATTTCCATAGGCGGCATCGATCCGTATTGATTTGGGCGCTTGTACCCAGGAAAATGGTTTAATATTGGGTTCAGACCGGCTATAAGTTGCAAACCAAGCAGATTTAATGATTCATGAGACCCATCTTTCTACCTTTTTTCCTTGCCTGCACATTGAATTTACCTGCCCAGCCAGGTTCACCCCGCGCGGGAAAGCTGCCCCAGGGCTACTGGGGACTGGATAAGAGTCAACCTATTATCGATAAAACGCAAACGGTCTACCTCGGGCCTGACCTTACCGGTTTAAGCCAGGGTGAACTAAAAGCGCTTGATAAGTTAAACGAAGTGGGTAAGCTATTTCAATCGCTGTATGAACGCCAGCGTCATCCTAACGCTGTTCAGGCAGCCACGCAGCTGGAACAATGGGACAAACGTTTGGGCTCGCCAATCCTCACACAAAATCTTTTGAGCCTTTACCGGCTTAACCAGGGCCCGGTGGCAGTAACCACCGACAACAAACGCTTACCCTTCTTACCCGTTGGCGATGCTCCCGATGGTGGCGGTATGTATCCTGCTGATGCTACAAAGGCGGAGTTAGATGCGTTTCTCAATGCTAACCCCGCCGCAAGAAACATGATCCTGCATCCAAGAACAATGGTGCGCCGTACCACTGCCGCAAACCTGCAGTCGGACCTCAGTAAATTACAGCAGTACCCGGTGCTGGACGTGCTGCACCTTGGCTTGAAAAATCAATTACAAAAACTTAAAGTAAATCCGAAGGCGTTTTATGCGGTCCCGTACTCGCTTGCCTATGCAGATGAGCTGGTGAGGGCCTACACGCTGTTAACCGAGGCGGCGATCGCTGTTGAAAAAGATGATCCTGAATATGCCGGCTTTCTCAGAAACCGCGGCCGCGACCTGCTTTCCAACGATTACGAGTCTGGTGATGCAGCATGGGTAACCGGCAACTTCAAAAACCTGAATAGCCAGATCGGCTCATACGAAACCTATGATGATCCGCTTTATGGAGTAAAGACGTTTTTCTCGTTAAATGTTTTAAAGAGCCGTCGCGAAGAAACCCAAAACCTCAGGAAGGCGCTGCAGGGAATACAGGCGTTGGAAAATGCCCTTCCATATGAAAATCACAAGCGGGTTAAGGAAGATATCTCCGTGGGTGTTTACGACGTTATATCCGACTTCGGGCAATCACGGGGCGGCAACTCTGCCACTATCCTGCCCAATGAAAGTTTATATGGCCGACGGTACGGGCGCACCATTATGATCCGGGCAAACATCCTGCAAAACCCCGACGTATTTAACGCCAACCTGAAGTCGTTCCAGGTGGCCACCCAAGCTGCACATTCCGGCGACCTAACCTATGAGGGCGGGTTTTACTATACCTTATGGCACGAGATCGGGCATTACCTGGGCGTGGATAAAACCAAAGATGGCGAGGAACTCGATGCTGCCCTACAAGAAAACGGGGATGTTTACGAGGAAATGAAAGCAGACCTGGTTTCGCTGTTTGTTGCAGATGCACTACATAAACAAGGCTACTATACCAGGGAACAGTTGCGGTCAGTATATGCTGCGGGCATACGGCGTGTTCTTCAAACCAATAAGCCCCGTCGCAGCCAACCGTATAATACCATGCAATTGATGCAGTGGAACTTTTACCTTGAAAATGGATTGTTGGAATACGATGCTGCCAGTCAAAAAATGCGCATAAACTATGATCTATATCATCCGGTGGTTGCTAAACTGCTGACCAAAGTTTTGGATATCCAATACCAGGGCAACAAAAGCGCATCGGATCAGTTCATCGATCAATACACAAAATGGAACGAGCAATTGCATGAGGTAATTGCCAAGAATATTCGCGACCAGCAAACTTTTACTTTCCGGTTATTTAAATATGCTGCGCTCGGAGAAAAACAGCATCATTAGCACGTTATTTAATTTGTCTTACATCCACTTAACCGGAATAATTATCTTCATTTGCGTTACGTCGAATGCTTTTGATTAACCGACCGGAATAAACCGGCAAACCCCTAATTCAAATTCGTTTTATTTCGCGGCTTATGGCTATCCCCCTTGTTCAATTACTTGTTATTACCAATGATGCTGTAGTACTTGGCCTGCTGGCCATTACACTTGCCTTTGTATTTAAAACCGCTGAGAGCAATCACCCCTTTTTCAAAAAGTTCTACGCAATTATTCCCTCCGTTTTATTATGCTACCTGATCCCAAGTTTTTTTAATTCAACGGGACTCATCGCTGGCGATAAGTCGCAGGTGTATTTTGTTGCCTCACGCTATTTGCTGCCGGCAAGTCTTGTGTTATTTACACTCAGTCTCGATCTTAAAGAATTCTGGAAGCTGCGGAAAAAAGCAGGGCTTATGTTTATAACCGGTACAATAGGCATTGTTATCGGCGGGCCTATTGCTGTGTTAATCGTTTCTGCCTTCGCACCCGGCATTGTGGGCGGCGCTCCCCCTAACGAAGTTTGGAAAGCGCTTGCCACCCTTGCCGGTACATGGACCGGTGGTGGAGCAAACCAGGTGGCCCTATTCGAAATCTTTAAACCAAACCCGGCCATCTTTACAGCTACCATTGCTGTTGACATCATTATTTCCGGACTTAACCTTGCCTTTGTTTTATATGGTGCGGGTAAAGCGGAAAAATTAAACAGGTTATTTAAGGCGGATACCACCGATTTCGACAACCTTGTTACAAGGGTTGGACAGTACAAGAAAAGCGACCGTGTTCCATCAATAACCGATCTGATGGTCATTGTTGGCCTGGGGCTTGGCGTTTCCGGGCTTGCACATTTCCTGTCCGACATCATCGCTCCGTGGATTACCGCAAACGCACCTTACCTTGCGAAATTCAACCTGACCTCCGGGTTTTTCTGGATCGTGATCATCTCAACTGCCATAGGCATTACACTGTCGCTGACAAGAGCACGAAAGCTCGAGGAAGCAGGTGCGTCAAGGATTGGTACCATTTTCCTGTATTTTCTCGTGGCCACGATTGGGATGCAAATGGACGTACGATCCATTTTCAGTAACCCTGGTTTGTTTTTGGTCGGCTTTATATGGGTATCCTTTCACCTGGTGCTGATGTTCATCGTGGCCAGGCTTATAAAGGCCCCTTTCTTTTTTATGGCTGTTGGCAGTGAAGCCAACATTGGAGGAGCGGCATCGGCGCCGATTGTTGCATCCGTTTTTCATCCCTCGCTCGCACCAATCGGGGTTTTGCTGGCAATTATCGGTCTGGCAATCGGCACGTATGCCGGCTATATATGTGGTTTATTGATGCAATTGGTTGCGCCGAAATAGATGTACCAATAAAAGGAGCCACAACATTTGGTTTCTTCAAAAAAGATATTATATGTGAAAAGAATTTCTAAATCTTTTTTTTAGCTAATATTGTTACCACAAGCGCTGGCATCATAACCTCAGGTACAAGAAGGCGGATGTATTCCAACAGCTATTTTCCTAATCAAGTTACCCGATTGATTTGGCGAGAAAAATTTCTTTCTTATTTCATTCTTAAGAGCATCAAATTAATTGCAGCGGATGTCTGTCCCTAAATGGATGATCATAAGCTGGTGCTACTTTTATGTTCGCATTCAATATTCCAGGTAAATAAATAATTGATCTATCAAAACAAAACTGAAATCATGTTTGAAGAAAAAAGACAGTATTTGTCAAAGCGACTAACAAATGCACTCCTGTTGCTTTGTAGTCTCTTTATGGTTAATGCCTTGTTTGCACAGGGCGGTAGCCTGGTAACCGGAAAAGTAATTACTGACAAGGAAGAATTACCCTTGAAAGGGGTTACCGTTTCCGTTAAGGGCGGAAACCAGATGACCCTTAGCGATGTAAACGGAAATTTCAGGATTAGTGCCGCCAGTAGCGCCACCCTGCTGTTCACATCTGTTGGATTTGTTGACCAGGAGGTTCCCGTAAGCGACCAGTCGAATCTTACGATCCGGCTTGTGACCACTGCTCGCACCCTGAATGAAGTGGTGGTAACCGTTCCATATGGCAGGCAGACAAGAGCCTCGTATACAGGTTCCTTAACCACTGTGGCACCGGAAGTTGTTGCCAATCGCTCCCGAGCTTCCTTCCAGGAAAGTTTACAGGGAAATGTGCCCGGCCTTATCGTTTCCCAGGGTTCCGGCCAGCCTGGTGCAGCGCTTAATATCAACATCCGTGGGTTAGGCTCGTTCTCTGCATCAAACAGCCCGCTGTTCGTTGTTGATGGTATCCCTGTTGTTGACGTTCCGGCTACGGCTTATGCATGGTCGTCGAATACCCTTGCCGGTATTAATCCGAATGATATCGAGTCCATCACGGTTTTGAAAGATGCCTCGGCTACTTCCATTTATGGATCAAGAGGTGGTAATGGCGTTATCCTGATCACTACAAAAAGAGGCGCTGCCGGCAGCACCAAGATTGAAGCTACCGTTCAGCATGGCTACAACGAGATGACCCGCAAGGACCGGAACAAGCCTTTAAATACAGCGGAAATGACCGAGTTGCTAACCGAAGGGGTTTTGAACAATCCGTCATTAAACATTTCAACCCCAGAAGCCGCCCGAACCTACCTGGTTGCACAGGGGCTTAACCCTAATGTGAGTACCGACTGGCAGGACCTGATCATCCGCCGCGGTAAATTTTCACAATACGGCCTGTCCGCTTCAGGTGGAAATGAGAAAACAACCTTCTTTGTATCTGCAGGCTACTTCAAGCAGGATGCAGTTGTAAAAGGAGTTGACTACGAAAGAATGAACACCAGGATCAACTTTACGCATAAAGCAAACAGACGTTTAAATATCAATGGTGGCCTGGGACTCAATTACCAGGACATGAATACCGTACGGGCCGCATGGTGGGGCGAAAACCCTATCAGGAACCTACGGCTTACCTCTCCGTTTTACTCACCGTATAATGCTGATGGCAGTTATAACCTCGGTATAGCTTACAACAATGAAGTACTGATTAATGAGAATAAGAAAAACTCGATGGTCTACCAAACACTGGGCAACCTCGGTGCCGAGTTTAAAATTCTTGATCAGCTGTCCATTGAGTCCCGCGGATCTATCGACTTCAACTTTGGTGACGAAGAACTTTATTGGGATCCCCAGTGGGTGGATGCACAGGCATTGAATGGGGTTGGTGGAAACTATTCTACCAAGGTAAGCAACTGGAACATTACCAACTTGCTGAAGTACCGGCAACAGTTTGGCGACTTTGGCGCGGAAGCAATCCTGGGTCAAGAAGCACAGAGAACCCATCGGAAATTGTTGGTGGCAGAAAAAGCGAATTTTGCTGCTCAAGGTTTAGAAACACTGGATGCGGCTTCACAGTTACTGGCTGTAGGTTCGGCTGTGCTCGAACGTTCGCTGGTCTCCTATTTCCTCAATACGAGTTTCAACTACAAAAACAGGTACTTCGTTAACCTTACCGGTCGTCGTGATGGCGCGTCACCATTTGGTGCAGACAGGAGATTTGGCAACTTTGGTTCTATCGGTTTTGCCTGGAATATGGAGAAAGAAGCTTTCATGGAGTCTGTTGGTTTTGTAAACAGCCTGAAGTTGCGTGCGAGTTATGGTGTAACGGGTAACCAACCCTCTAACTGGTATGCTGCGCAAGGATTCTACAGCGCCGGCTTCAACTACGGTAATGTTCCTGGCTACGCCGTTTCAGGTCTCGCAAACGCATCACTTACCTGGGAAAAAAACAAACCTTTTGATATTGGTGTAGACTTCTCTATCCTAAAGAACAGGCTAAGCGGTACGGTAGACTATTACCAGCGCAGAACTTCTAACCTGTTGTTCAGCGTTCCGGTATCGTACACCAATGGCGGACCTGCTTCGGTGTTTAATAACATCGGCGCTTTCGACAATAAGGGTGTGGAAGTTTCCCTGACGGCTCAAAACATCAGGTCGACAACCAGCAACGGTTTCAACTGGACCACCAGCTTTAATATCAGCACACAAAAAAACAAGATCGTATCGCTTACCCAGCAGCAGAACCGGATTGTTGACGGCTTCTTTGTGCATGAGCAAGGTGGATCAATGTATGAATTCTATATGCGCGGTTGGGCAGGAGTAGACGCGCAAACAGGAGAAGGCATGTGGTATCTCGACGAAGGAAGAAAAACCACCACAAAGGTGTACAACGATGCTGCCTTCGCAAAACAGGGATCTGCGCTTCCGAAAGTATTTGGCGGATTGACCAATAGCTTTAGTTATAAAGGTGTTTCCCTTTCCTTTTTGATCTTCTACAACTTCGGCAACAAGCTATACGATAACTATGGCCATTTCACATCGTCAGACGCAGCGCAGGGAACAAATGTTTATGGTTCAATCGACCGTACCACGTATGAGAACAGGTGGAGAAAGCCAGGTGATATCGCATTCGCGCCTAAAATGGTGTTTCGTGGAACCCAGACTGGAGTAGCGCAACAACACTCAAGCCGTTGGTTATACGATGGTGACTATATCCGTTTACGCGATATCACTATTTCCTATGACCTTCCTATTAAGCGTTTCGTTACAAATGCCCAGATTTACCTGAGGGGCAACAACCTGATCACCTATGTAAAAGACGACAGGCTGCCTTACGATCCTGAAGGATACCTTGGTGGGCTTAACAACGGGCAGGTGCCTGTATCCAAACAAATTGTTGCCGGCTTAAACCTTTCATTCTAATTCAGATAATTCCCGAAATCATGGCGCTTCAAAAACTTATTTATAAAACGGCTATTGTCGGACTGCTCATTACAGGGGCCGGATCGTGTTCCAAAGATTTTGTTGATCTTACCAATCCGCAAAGCCTCCCGCTTAACGGCACGATCACCGATCTGAAATCGTTAACCAATGCCACCAATGGCGTTTACAGCTATTTTCAAAGCATCGATTACTACAACCGCACGTTTGTGCTACTGCCCGAGCTGATGGCTGACAACGTATACATTAGCAGGAGAAATGTAGGATTTTACCTGAACTACGATAACCTTGCGGTTTCGAGTAATGATGGAAATGCGTTGGGCGCATGGGCATCCATGTACAACGTGATCTCGAATGCTAACCTTGCTATTGCAGCAGGCGAGGCACTCCCGGTTAATTCGGCTACCGAGGGGGGTATAAAACAAGCAATCGGCGAAATGTATGCAGCAAGGGCGCTGGCGCATTTCGACCTTGTTCGCCTGTTTGCGCAGCCCTATAGCTTTACTGCAGACGCTAACCATCCCGGGGTGCCCATCATTACTACAGCGCAAAAGGCGATTATCTCTCCTGCACGGAATACGGTTAAAGAGGTATATGACCAGGTGATTGCCGATTTTACCAAAGCAATCACTTTGCTTAATGTGGCAAAGAAGGGTGGCTACTTTACCCCGGATGCAGCTAAAGCCCTCTTAGCTAAAGTATACCTGTACAAAGGTGATTGGGCCAATGCCGAAAGTTTTGCCAGCCAGGTAATAGCCAGTGGAAATCATTCCCTTTTGACCAATGCACAGTATATCGCGAGTTGGGCTAATGATTTTAGTGTTGAGTCGTTGTTTGAGATAGAGAATACACCAACAGACCGCCCAGCGGTTAATGGTATAGGTTTCTTTTACGAGCAAACTGCTTATGGTGATGCACTTGCAACAAAAGACCTTTACGATACCTACGCTGCCACTGATATTAGAAGGCAGCTGATACAACCGGGCGTTCGTGCAAATGCCGAAAACCCAGCGTACATTGTTAAGAAGTATCCAAAAGGACTAACAACACAGGATGACAACGTTAAAGTAATCCGCCTCGCCGAAGTTTACCTCATTCGTGCGGAAGCAAGAGCTGCACAGGGCGGCAAAGATGCGTTGGCGCAGGCCGACCTGAATACCATCATTCAAAGGGCTGAACCCACCGCTGCACCAGTAACACTAACCGGCCAGGCATTAATCGACCGGATCATGCTTGAGCGCAGGAAAGAGCTGGCCTTTGAAGGCAATCGACTCTTTGATCTTACCCGGAGAAAGATGAATGTAAACCTAATCCAGTCCGATAAGTCAACGGTTATCACCTACCCATCAAATAAATTAATACTGCCAATCCCGCTTGCTGAAAAAAATGCAAATCCGGGTATAGCGCAAAACCCGGGTTATTAAGGATAGCAAAACACTTGTCACGCTCCCGAAGCACCCGGATCAATGGAAAAGCGGTTTGCCTTGTTAATTTAACGGGAAAACCGCTTTTTCCTTTTCTTTTCGGCCTGATGAAGTGTACAGTATTGTATTTTTAACCGCACTAGTTTAAAGAAGAACAAACTTATTCTGATATGAGAAATTTGAGGTGGCTATTGGTTTTAATGATAGCCGTACAATTTGCCGCTTGCTCAAAAGATAGTGGCGGAGGAAACCCGATTATTGACCCTCCCCCACCGGTGAATACAGGTAATACGATCCCTCAGGTGGATGACGGTGTGCGCGACTTTATGGCCCGGTTTAATGTTCCCGGATTATCGCTGGCGATTGTAAAGGATGGCAAACTGATTTATGCCAGGGGTTATGGTTTTGGCGATCAGACTACTGCCAGGGCTGTTGACACGGCAAGCCTTTTCCGTATCGCGAGTCTCTCTAAACCAATAACCGCTATAACCATTTTAAAACTTGTTGAAGAAGGAAAGCTATCCTTGTCAGCGAAGGTGTTTGGACCCGGAGGCGTGCTTGGAACAGAATATGGCGGCCAACCGTATCAAAATAATATCACCAACATCACGGTTCAGCAATTGTTGCAGCATACCGCGGGTGGCTGGACAAACGATGCAAATGACCCGATGTTTACCGCCAACAATATGAGTTCAAGGGAGCTGATCTCCTGGACGATCGACAATCGTCCCTTAACCACAACACCAGGTACAACTTATGCTTACTCAAATTTTGGCTACAATATACTCGGAAGAATAATCGAGAAGGTGAGCAACAAGACCTATGAAGAACATGTAAAATCAGCTATTCTTGCTCCGTTAGGTATTACCAGGATGCAAATCGGTGGCAACACCGAAGCAGAGCGTAAAACCGATGAGGTAAAGTATTATGGGCAAAGCAGCCAAAACCCCTATATCTATAATATCGCACGTATGGATGCCCATGGTGGATGGATCGGTTCGGCAAAAGACCTGATGAAACTGGTTGTTGCTGCAGATGGGTTTAATACCAGGCCTGATATCCTTAGTGCTGCCTCTATTCAAACCATGACGACGGGCTCATCCGCTAACCCAAGCTATGGAATGGGTTGGATGGTAAACAGCTCCAACAACTGGTGGCATACAGGCGCACTGCCTGGTACCGCTACCATGCTGGCACGCGCCTCAAATGGTTTCAGCTGGGCTATACTCACTAACACCCGCAGCATGGACGCCAACTTTGGAAATGAAATGGACCAGTTGATTTGGCGGGCCATCAACAACCCAAATACGCAATGGCCCACTAAAGACCTGTTCTAAATGATGCGTCGGTTGAACTGATAAATGTTGCTGAAGGGCTTTGTTTGTTTTGGCGGCACATATCGCAAGGGCTATCGTCAACATCGCTCAACAGCATTGTTGCCGTACAAGTGAGTGACACAACCGGAGCATCATAGTATTGATTCAGCTGGTCTCCAAAACCTTTCTGGAAGAATTGTTCAGCCTATATCAGCCTATAAACGTATTACAGTTGAAGCTTAGACACATTGTTTTTCTGGTCGCCGCAACATTATTTTGCAGTAGTTTGTTTGCACAAACACCCCGCTTTGTTACCGACAGCCTTGACCAGTATATCGCCACCGGCATGAAAGACTGGAACATTCCGGGCCTGGCCATTGCCATCATCAAGGACGGTAAAACTGTTGTGATGAAAGGTTATGGCGTGAGAGATTTAAAGTCCCAGGAGCCGGTGGATGAAAATACCCTTTTCATCATCGCAAGCAATTCGAAGCTGGTGACCGGTACCGCAATGGCTAACCTGCAGCACCAAAAGAAGCTCTCGCTCGACGATAAGGTTACCAGGTATCACCCCGAGTTTCGCCTTTATGATACGCTAACTACCGGCATGGTCACCATCCGTGACCTGCTCAGTCATCGCCTCGGGTTGAAAACATTTCATGGTGATCTTGCAAACTGGAACACCAAGTATTCCCGCAAAGACATTATTTCGAATATGCGGTTGCTGAAGCCCGTAGGCCAGTTCAGGCAGGACTATGGATATTCAAATAGCGCTTTTGTTGCCGCAGGTGAAATCATTCCTGTTGTAACCGGCAAATCGTGGAGCAACTATGTACAGGAGACCATACTTACACCATTGGGTATGACCAATACCTATCCTGTAATTGCCGGTATTGAAAACCGCCGGAATGTTTCCAAACCCTACACCAGCGCCTTTACGGGTGTGCTTACTGAATTGCCTTACGACCAAATCGACAACCTGGGTCCGGCCGGTGGCATAGTCAGCAACATAAAAGACGTTAGTAAGTGGATACAAATGCAGCTGGATAGCGGCAATTACCAGGGTAAAAGAATTCTGCCGTGGGAGGTGCTGAAGGAAACCCGGAAAATCAATACGATCATTTCGAGCGAAAAAAACCCCATGCTTCCATCCGGCTTTGTTGGTTACGGACTTGGTGTAAACGTATCGGATTTTGCAGGCAGGATAATTTACCGGCATACCGGCGGGGTCTTTGGCTTTCTAACCAACACCTGCTTTGTTCCCGAGGAAAAGTTGGGGATTGTTATCATGACCAATAACGATAACCAGAACTTCTTTGAGATGTTGAGGGTCCAGATCCTCGATGCCTACCTTGGTGTTCCTTATAGAAATAGAAGTAAGACCATACTACCTGCACACCTAGAGAAAATGGAAGCAGAAAAAACAGCACTTAAGGCTTATCAAAGCCGGATCGGCAAAGCAAAGCCTGCTCTGCCGATGAAAGCTTATGAAGGTACTTATGCCAATACATTGGATGGCAACCTCAGCATCAAAGCCGTGGATGCAAACAAACTGAAAGTGACCTTTGACAACCATGTTAACTTAAGTGCAACCTTGCAGTATATGGATGGTGGCGAATGGCTGATCACTTACGATAATATCGATTATGGTTTTTTTAAAACCGCATTCGACATTTCAGGAGGAAAGGTGCGCTCACTTCCGCTTAGGGTAAGTGATTTCGTTGATTACGATACGTATAACTACACAAAGAAGAACTAATTAAACAAGGCAAGAATGAAGATCAGGCACACCGACATCGTTCGATTTAGTATTCCCATGGAACCGTTTACGATTGCAACCGGCACCATGAAATTTGCGCAAAACGTGCTGATCAGGATACATACGGAAGATGGCTTGTATGGTCTGGGAGAATGTTCGGCTTTTCCTATGATCGTAGGTGAAACACAGGACACCTGCCTTGCGCTGGCTAAAGATTTCGCCGCCATTATCAAAGGCAAAGATGCGGCTGATATTTCAGCCAGGATGAAAGAGATCAATGATTATTGCGCTTACAATACAACGATCAAAAGCGCCTTCGACATGGCTCTCTATGACCTCGCTGCCAAGAGTGCCGGAAAACCCCTTTACCAATACCTGGGAGGTACTAAACGAACCGTAGAAACTGATATTACCATTGGCATTGGCACCCCTGGTGAGATGTCGGCAAGCGCACTGAAATTCAAGGAAAGTGGTGCCAGCATCCTGAAGATTAAAATAGGCAAAAAGGTAAACGAAGATATAGACAGAGTAAGCAGGATCAGGGAAGCGGTAGGTGCAGAAATGACGCTACGACTGGATGCAAACCAGGGCTGGACCTTTGATGAAGCGGTTACCGCATTTGATGCTTTACAGGCATACAATATCGAATTTTGTGAGCAGCCTTTAAGGGCCTATGACGATGGGTTGTTACCGGCGCTGGTTAAGCGATCACCGGTGAAGATTATGGCTGATGAAAGTTGCTATGATCACCATGATGCAAAACGACTGATCGCTGCAAATGCCTGTGATTCCATCAACATAAAGCTGGCAAAAACAGGCGGCATTAGCGAAGCGCTTAAGATCCAGGAACTCGCGGCCCAGGCATCAATCCCATGTATGATGGGCGGAATGCTGGAGAGCCGGCTTGCATTGTCGGCCAAACTTCACGTAGTTTATGCCAGCCCTGCCATTCAGTATTTCGATCTCGATACCTGTATGGTGGGTCACCTGGAAGACCCCATTACCGGCGGGGTGCAATACCATGGCTACTTTCTCGACATCGACGATACCCCCGGCATCGGCGCCGATGTTGACGAAGCATTTTTGAAAAAGTGCGAGAACTTTTCTATCTAATCAACAAACCCGGCCTGCCAGCCCTACCGTTCCATTATACGCTCAAACGAAATGAAAAAGCTTATTTTTTTGTTGTTGATCTCGACCAACCTGTTTGCCCGGCAAAGCCCTGATGAGATTGCCAACCGTATAGACTCAATTTTTAAAGCATACCAGTCAAATACCCCCGGTTGCGCCATTGCAGTTGTAAAAGAAGGTAAAATGGTTTTTTCGAAAGGTTATGGTTTGGCGAGTCTCGACTACGATATTCCCAATACAGCCAACACCGTATTCGACATCGCCTCTGTTTCGAAACAATTTGCCGCATATGCCATCTCCACCTTAATCGAACAAGGAAAGCTGTCGCTTAAAGATGATATCCGCAAGTATCTTCCCGAAGTACCTGATTTTGGAAAGACGATCACCATTGATCACCTGGTACATCATACCAGTGGTTTGCGCGACTGGACCGAAGCGCTTGCTGTTGCCGGGTGGCGCGGAGAAGAGGTGTATTCCATGGCTGACATCATGCGCATGGTAAAACGCCAAAATGGACTCGACTTCCCGCCGGGTTCAAAATACCAGTACTCAAATACCGGCTATAATTTACTCGCCCAGGTGGTTGCAAAGCTTTCCGGAAAAACTTTTGGTAGCTGGACACAGGATAACATTTATACTCCCCTCGGTATGAGTTCAACCCAGTTTCTCGAGAACCATAGAAAGATCATTAAGAACATCGCGTATTCGTATTATCCCGCGAATGCTACCTATGTTAAAGCAAACAGCCAGCTGACTGCACTTGGCTCGAGTTCTATGTTTACATCGGCAAATGATTTTGGCAAATGGATGATCCATTTTCTGCAAGCCTTACGCGATAACAAACCCATTTACAAAAGAATGTTGGAAACAGGCACTTTGGATAATGGCGAAAGAATACCTTATGCATTTGGTTTGGTCGTGGGCGAATACAAAGGTGTGAAGCATGTGTCGCATACGGGTTCTTGGGCGGGATATCGTAGCGTAAGCAACTATTATCCTGATCAAAACCTGGGCATAGTTGTATTGGCCAATCATGCTACCTTTTCGCGCTCCTCAGCCGATGAAGTGGCGGAGTTGTTTTTAAAGGATCAGTTGAAACCACAGTCAACGAGTGCTGCCCCGGGGGTAAGCAATACCGACTCAACCGTAGTGGTCGACTCCACACGCATGAAATCATATACCGGTTTATACAAGCTCGGACCGGGCTGGCTGGTGAACATCACTTTCGAGAACGGCGTGCTCATGACACGGGCTACGGACGAAGATAAATACCAGCTCGATGCAAAAAATGATTCCAGCTTTTGGGTACCCGCTTATGGCGCCGCAATGACCTTTAATAAAGACAGCCGCGGTAAAGTATACCAACTCAGCTATAAAGCCATCAAAGCGCCACGGGTCGTTCCCTTTGTTGCCAATCCAAAAACATTCAGCGACTACGAGGGTGAATATTACAGTTCCGAATTAAGTGCCGTGTACCGGGTATACCGCAAAGCAGATAAACTATTTATCGAGCATATGCGCCATGGCGAACATGAATTAAAATCAATCGGCAACGATGAATTTTTCGGCAATGCCATTGGTGAAATTCGTTTCGACCGGGCAAGCAAAAAGGTTAGTGGTTTTGGGTTATCTGCTGGAAGAATAAAGGATATCCCCTTTGTAAAAAGATAAATAGAACGGAACACGGATTGCACGGGTTGAAAGGATGAGTCTTCCTAAACCACTGACAGATATAAGTAGTCATCAATTAATGTTATTAGTTAGGCTTGCTCGTTAATTGACTTGGCCAGTAGGGATTGAAAGTACAAGCGTGCGACCCGCCAACAATTACCATTGGCTTTAATACCCTGTTTCATAGGCTATTTACTTCATTGCCGACCTTTAACCAATGGTTTTATCGGCAAGATTAAATTGGAAATCACCAAGATGAACTCATTATGAAAAAGCTTTTTTGCCTTATATTTTCTGTAGTAACAACTTTCAGTTTCCTGGATGCGCAACAGGCAACGATTCAGTCATACACGAAGAAAACGTTCATGATCCCGATGCGCGATGGGGTGAAACTTTTTACCGTGGTATTGTCACCGGCAAATACCACAACGGCTTTTCCCATCGTGATCCAACGCACGCCGTATGGTGCAGATGTTCCCGATAGTTACGATATTCTTAAGGTGCCTTATGTTGCTGCAATGGCAAAGGAGGGATACATTTTTGTTTTCCAGGATATGCGTGGCAAGTTTAAAAGTGAAGGCCTTTTTGAAATGAGTAAGCCATTGTACCACTTAACGGACAAGACTAAGGTTGATGAAAGCACCGACGCCTACGACACCGTAGACTGGTTGGTAAAAAATGTACCGAACAACAATGGCAAGGCTGGCATTTTTGGTATCTCCTATCTTGGCTGGACCGCACTCGATGCCACCACGGATCCACATCCGGCACTGAAAGCAAGTTCTCCCCAGGCCTCTCCGGCTGATTGGTTTCTGGGCGATGATATGCACCACAACGGGGCCTTCCGCTTGAGTTATGGTTTTGAATACAGTTACATGGTTGAAAACGACAAAGAAAAGAACAGCAGTTTTCCTTTCCCTCAATATGATCTTTACCATTGGTACCTGAACCTGGGCCCGCTTAAAAACGTCAACCCCACCCACTTCAAAAACCGGCTTCCTTCCTGGAACAATTTTGCAGCACATCCCAATTATGATTCTTTCTGGAAGCGACAAACAAGGCTTTCCAGCATTCTTTACCCGCAGATACCCATATTGCATGTAGGCGGTTACTACGACCAGGAAGACCTGAACGGTCCGCAGGTTATGTATAGTCAGCTTGAGAAGCGGGATACATCAAACCGGAACTATTTATTGCTTGGACCATGGTACCATGGTCAGTGGGCGGGAGCTAAAGGCGATAGCCTTGGCAAAATAGATTTTGGGAGTAAAACAGCGGTATATTTCCAGGATATGCAAAAGCGATGGTTTGACTTTTGGCTAAAAGGAATTGAAAAAGAAAAATTACCCGAGGTTACGGCTTTTCAAACCGGCAGCAATACCTGGAAATCGTATAATGCATGGCCACCAAAAGATGCTGAAATCAAGCGACTGTTTACACAGGCAGATGGCACCTGCAGTTTCAACAAACCACCCGGGGCAACAGCGGCCGTAAGCTATATTAGCGACCCTGCTAAACCTGTCCCCTATCGAACACAGCCCATTGAACCAACTTATTTTCCCGGTAGCAGGTGGAAGATCTGGCAGGTAGAAGACCAACGTTTTGTAAGCACACGTCCGGACGTGGCAAGCTTTACGGCTGATAGCCTGCAAGCTGACTTAACGGTCACGGGAAACGTAAAGGCCCACCTGTTTGTAAGCACCACTGGTACCGATGCCGACTTTGTTGTAAAGCTCATTGATGTGTACCCCGGCTTTGACGCACGCAATATTGAAATGAGTGGTTATGAGTTCCCGGTTGCAATGGAAGTATTCAGGGGCAGGTTTAGAAAAAGCTTCGAGAAACCTCAGCCAATGGTACCGGGTAAACCCGAAGAAATCGTGATTGATCTGCACCATATCAACCACACTTTTTTGAAAGGTCATAAACTGATGATACAAATTCAAAGTACCTGGTTCCCTGTTATCGATCGCAATCCGCAGAAGTTTGTACCTAATATCTTCGAAGCAAAAACGTCTGATTTTATAAAAGCCACCCAAACCATTCATTGTAATAGTCAGCTTGCCACCTATCTCGAATTGCCGGTTGTAAAATCATAAATCACGCGATTACCGTAACCAATCCTTAAGTTTATTTTTAGCGTTGTGCAGGCCCCGCAATCTGCATTATTTATAGATTTTCATCAAGGGGTTTCTAACGATCTCTGCTGGTCGGGATCTTCCGGGTTATTTGGGAAAGCACCTTACTTGCAAACGCTGCAGGTGCCTCCGTCTTTTGAACAACGTTTACAGTACTTACAATTGCTGCAGGCTTTGCACTCGGCGCTGCAAGTCGCCCTTAAGGTTTTACTTTCCACCGGTGCAAAGATGAATGTCATCAAAACTGCCGCAAGTGACCAGGTGAGTGTTTTTTTCATTTTAGGTAGAAGTTCTTTAATGCTTTAGTAGAAAGGGAAAGATATTGTACTTAAAGGATACCCGCAGCACTATTGAAGTTGCGCGTGTATCTTATTTTTTTGGGGCCAGTTCAAAATGTTATGAAGAAAAAGAACAGGGTTGATCATGTCTTTGCTTTATACCTGGCTATCACCAAAAGCTATGGTGTGGATATTGCATCATTGCGGCAAACAACTTTCTATGATTGAAACTGCATTGGTAGTAGGTGCAACCGGTATTGTGGGTAGCAACCTTGCCACGGAACTTATTGCAAATGGTTGCACAACCTATGGCTTATCGCGAGCTGGTAGAAATAGCATCCACGGTCTCCAACCTGTTGCAGCCGACTTGCTCAATCCCGAAAGTCTTGCGCAGGCACTGGCAGACATTTATCCTACCCATGTTTTTATAACCAGCTGGATGCGCAATGATACTGAAGCGGAAAACATTCGGGTCAACGGCGCCATGGTCCGTAACGTGCTTCATGCGTTATCATCAAAAGGCAGTGTTCAACATGTTGCACTTGTAACTGGTCTTAAGCATTATCTCGGTCCTTTCGATGCTTATGCCAGCGAGGGTACTTTACCCGAAACACCCTTATCCGAAACGCAACCAAGGCTCGATTTAGAGAACTTTTACTATGCACAGGAAGATGAAGTTTACGCCGCAGCCGCGCGTGATAATTTTACATGGAGCATTCATCGACCCCACACAATTATTGGTATGGCTATAGGCAACCTGATGAACATGGGTTCTACGCTCGCTGTTTATGCTGCTATTTGCAAAGAAGAGGGATTGCCTTTCAGATGGCCCGGGTCGGAAGCGCAATGGAAAGGGCTTTCCGATGTAACTGATGCCCGTGTACTAGCCAAACACCTTATGTGGGCAGCAACGACACAAGCAGCACATAACGAGGCGTTCAATGTTGTTAACGGTGACTATTTTCGCTGGAGCTCACTCTGGTTTAAGCTAGCCAATTGGTTCGAAATAGATGCGATTGGATGGGAAGGATCAATCGTTCCATTGGAAATTGAAATGGCTAAATACAACGCAGTATGGTCGGGCATAGCAAGCAGACACAATTTAACCGAATCCAATCTCAACAAGCTGGCATCCGCCTGGCATACCGACCTTGATCTGGGGCGCCCGATCGAGGTCATGACAGATATGTCTAAAAGCAGGAAGCTTGGCTTTTTAACCTACCAAAAAACTGAGGACTCTTTTTACCACTTGTTTGCACAGATGCGGGAAGATCGATTTATTCCGTAATTGGAGATTGGGTTTTAAGGTATTAAGGTAATAAGGTATGGGGTATGGGGATTTGCAGGTAATAGCTGTCGGATGACTGCTCTTACAAGTGCGCGTGCGCTAATGTAATTGGGCGCAACCCCAAGCTGCGCAAGGGGTCGGGCTTTTCGCTACTACTCCGCCACAGGGCAACCCTGCAGTGCCTTCAGCGGGGTAGCCGCTTCAATCCCTTGCGCTTCAATTACGTAAACGAAAATGTTGATACTTTCATAACAATAGGTATAAGGTATTGGGGTATTGAGTTATTGGGTATTGAGGTATTGGGAAGGAAGGTTGATAAGTTGATAAGTTGAAAGGTTGATAGGTTGTGGAGCTTGATCTTTTATGGAAGCAATCCATTTCTGAAGAGCAGCTTGTGCGCGGGAAAGCTCACCCCGTTGTTTCAGGTATTCTTAGGAACACCTGAAACAGGAGATGATTTTTGATGAGGGCTTTGTGTCCGGAAACGGCTCATGGTTTCTTCCTTAGTAGTTCCTCAACCGCCCGATGGTAGTATCAAGTGCAACCTTTAATTTATCGATTGCTCCATCAAGTGCATGTTCTTCTGTAGCACCATTGTTGGTAACAGCAATCGGCTGCATTCCCTCCAGTCGCGCTTCGAGCATACAACGTTTATCATCCTGACCAGGTTTATGGCTATTCTCGTCATTGATATGTACTTCAAGCCTTGTGATACGTTCGGCAAAACGGGTAAGCGATTTATTAAGCGTGTCTTCTAATGGAGCCCTAAATGCTTCACTTCCTTTTATACTATTGTCGGTATTAAATTGAATATGCATTTGCTTGTATTTATTTGTTTGTAATAATATTTTTAGTTTCCTGCAAGCTCGAAGCGATACGTGGCTGCTAGTCCGGTGGCGGTCGGCATGAATTCTTTTGGAACTACAACTACTTTTCCTCCTCTTGCGCTAACCAATTCGCCGATATCATCCAGCAAATCATCCACCTCGGGGTGCTCCAGGCTTCCTTTTTTAATAGTACCGTTCTCCTCGTCCAGCATGCCCGGCACCACTTTATCTGCTTCTACGAGTAAAACATCCACCCTGCTTTCTGCCGCGGCTTTTGCAGCATGGTCAATTGCATCACTTCCCAGATTTTTCGAACTTGCTTCTTCAAAAGCATTCGCCAGCGATTTTAGGTTTTCCGTATAAGCGACCTTCATAACATCCCAGGCCATCTGTAAAAATCGTTCAGTATCTACTGATTTTGGATTCACCATTATACCTTCTTTTAAGAGCAGGGGATTTTTATTCACCTTTTGAAAAAGACTATGGTGTTCAGGGAGTGCTGCCAAAATAAGCGGGAGACCAGATGGCTTGGATATCTCCTTATAAACCACATCCGCAGCGGCACGAAAAAAACGCTCTGCATCTATATCCAATTCGTCTTTCCTACTTCCATGACCATGCACCATGTTTCCCTGGTTTCCACCTACCCCACCATAAGAAGCAACCGTTAAATGTTCTTCGGTTAGTTCTGCTCCAAGTGCTGCTTCAATTGTATTGGGAAAGTCTTCGGGTAAATCAACTTGGGCAATTGCGTGCCGGTTTCCCTCGTATAGCTGGAAGTCGCGAAGGCTTAAGCCAAGTACCTGGAACCTGTCTGCTGATTGGAGGTATTTCTTTAATGGCTTAATATGAAAATTATCCGCAACCACTGCGAGGTCATTAAATGTAACAGGAACCCGTACTACTTTAAAATAATCTCTGGCACTAAACACTGCAAGGCCATCCAGCGTATGAGCCCAAAACTGTTTATCGGCCAGCAAAGCTTCAAAAGGAGCAAGAAGCACTGCTGAATCATCAGCAGAATTATATTGTGCTATCGACTCCTCTAATTGCTTCACCTGGTTTTTAAACTTTATCGGGTCCTGCAAATTATCGGGATGATTTCGATGTGTCGTCATATAAAGCGACAAACACGGCGCGGTACTTACCGTCTTTAACTCGTTTATGGTATTTTGATTTAAGTTTTCCATATAACCTCTTGGTTTATGATAATCTAAAAATGGGTTTGATATTTCAATTACCTGTTTACGGTAAGTGACCTGATTGTTGATGCCGCCAGCACCAGGTTTTTGTGTTAGAAGTAGAAAAACAATGGTGCTTAAACAGGTTGATTGTTGGCTATTGTAGCTGGTAAGGTCGATCAGGCCCGGTGTACAAGCAGACGGGTGACAACACCTTAAAGCAACCCGCCGATAAATTAAACAACCAGCCATAAGGTCCACCCTGGTTTCTCATTGAAACTGACCAATCAAAGTCCAAATTCCTGTCTGGCGACAATTCATGATGGCACGGCAGATTCCCAGGTCATGAGACCATAAAGGCTGAGTCAGCCATTCCTTCCGGGTTTCTTACGGGTATTCCAATCCTGTTACCAAGAGCCCTGGCGATCTCCGTTTTAACCTGGTTCTGTAATTCATTGCCGGAACGTTCGAATTGAAGGCAGCCGTTTACTTCCCTGATGATGTTATCATTGCATAGCTGCTTTTCGATGTCGCCATGCATTACTGTAATGCGGTACTCTGCGCCATCATCTTTTGTTTTACACAGAATAAGTGAATGATAACGTGATTGACGAAACTCAAATCCAATAACAAGAAACCTGTTCATAGAATTGTAGTTTGAAGATTAACTGAAATGTAGTGGGTGATTCTAAAGGGTATGCGCAATCACTAAACCGGGCTAAATACCGGATAGTACGCAAGTGCATGGCATCCTGCTTGCCACCTGGGGGAAAACTGAGCTTTGAACTAACAGCCTAAGCATATCGTTATAATAGCCTTAAATTGCTAACCTGCATAGGTAATACCCATCTAACTTCGGGCACGATGCAGTTGTAATATCTCGTTCGGGCAGTCATCGACTTATAAGATTAAATCAAGAAGTACAATAACAACAAGCCGTGCCTGCCACAAGCAATGGAGATTTCGCAAAAAAACGCTATGGTATTATCATCCCTCTTGAAGCTCCTTTGTTAAACCTAATAGTTGATGCATTAAGGTCATGCGATACAACAATGCATAGCCCCGGTAGATGTGTAACCCTTGAAATCAAAGTAATGTCAAAGCGTCTACACAATCATAAGACAGGATAACGCGAAGGATGAGTTATGCCCGTTTCGGAGGTGGTGAATGAGGCTCCTTCCCGGCTAAAGAAAGTGTGTTAGGATAATTGGGAAAGTATTCGGTAGGAAAATCTAAAATTTGCAAACGACTGTAAAGCGGAACATCAAAGTATAAATCAACAGTGGGAGAAATCGTCTCGATATCGTCCTCATCGCTTTCCGGAACAGGATTATCAAATACATTTTCGGAGATTAATTCGTAAACACTTTCAATGGTATTCACCGAAGGATCTTCTTTAAAATTTGCAATGCTGTGTTTCACATTTCTCAGATCTGGTGGATCGATAGAAATGTTTATTATTTGAAGGACTAAAATCCAGCAAACAACCTGTTTAATAATATTTTTAATTGAATAGGTTTTCATCAGCAGTAAGCAAATATAAGAAACGGATTTTTGGGATGGGTTAATCTTATGTTATCATGGCTTTTACAATTTTGGTGTTAAGTTCAGTTGAGGTACAAGAGAATAATGTGCTAATAAATCTGCCAGGTGTTTATCCATGCATCTTTTTAAAAACGTTTTTTGATGGATTTCTCATACCGGGGTATGCAAGTAGTTCAATAATGAAAGCGTCATTTGTGGCGTATACAGGTTATACTTTGCATACGAAGCCTCATTGCCAATTTTTATTGTCCATGCATGGGGAGTTCCTGCAAGTTCTTTAAACATTTCTTCATCCGTAGAATCATCGCCAAATGCCATGATAAAGTCGTATGCTTTTTCTGACATTAAGGTTCTTGTGAGCACCCCGCTCCCAATACCCTTGTTACGTACTTCCACCGTATAACTTCCCTGTACAACTTGCAAATTCCGGTTGCGTGTCAATTGCAATAATTCGCTATACAATTCGCCTGCCCGTATTTTAGCTTGCTGTGGTTCTGCATTGCTGAAGTGCCAAACCAGTGAAAATTCCTTTTCTTCTATATACGTGTTTGCGCACCTTTTCACAGACAAGTCTAAAACCGGCATAACCAGCTCCCGCCATTTATCATCCTGATGAATGTACCTGTCCACTAACCATTCCTCGTTATGCCGCTTAACTTTTGCACCATGTCCTGCTACAAGGTTCAGCCGTAGAAGGCCAAACCAATTATCCAACGTTGCACTATTTCTGCCACTAAGCAGATAAATACAATTTCGTTGATCTGCTGAAAGGTTTGCCAGAAGGCTAAGTACCTCTTCGCCTGGTTCAGATTGATCTGCGAGGGGCGAAAATGGAACCAGTGTTCCATTGTAATCCAGAAGTAAAAGCCTTTTACTGGCCAGGTGATAATCCTGGTACAACAGTCTTTTTGCATCCTGGCCAAGAAACATAAATTCGAATTCGGTTTGCCTTTTTTTGATGTTCGCCAGTTGTGTAAAGAAGTCTTCCGCCCAGGTATTTACGTCGTACTGAATAAGCCTGTTTTGCATTCTAACCAAACGCCTTGATTGTTCCGCTTCGCTCATTTCAAGGCCCTCCTTAATTTTACGCGCAAGACCATCCAGGTCATTGGGATTAATCAGCAGTGCATCGGTCAGCTCACGGGCTGCACCCGTTAGTTCGCTAAGTAACAACACGCCCTTATGATCTTGCCGGCTTGCAACGAATTCTTTCGCAACCAGGTTCATTCCGTCACGCAATGGTGTAATCAGGGCGAGGTCGCATCCGGTATAAAGTGCGATTAATTGTTCAAAACTCAATTGGTTGTATTGATATACTACCGGCTTCCACGTTATTGTACCAATACGGCTATTAATATTGCCGATAAACTCATCAATTTCTTTTTTTCGTTCGGCATACTTTGGTATCGTATCGCGGGAAGGCACAATAACCATAATGAAAACGACTTTCTCGCGATAAGCGGGAAACAAGTTTAAAAACCATTCGTATGCTTTTAACCTTGAAAAAACACCTTTGGTATAATCAAGGCGGTCAACCGAAAAAAGAATTTTTTTATCACGAAACTCCTGTTTATAAAAGCTCCTAAGTGAGGCTACTTCTTTGAACGAGAAAGCAGCATGGTATTTCTGAAAGTCGATGCTAATCGGAAACACGTCTACCCTTACAAGCCGGTTTTTATACGTTACAATGTTGTTTTCCGACCCAAGCCCCATCACCATTTGTAAACAGTTTAAGAAATGGGTAGCGTAATCTATGGTATGAAAACCGATAAGATCTGTCCCAAGAACGCCTTCTAACAACCCCTGTTGCCACTGCGTCGGCATAAGCCTGAACAATTCATAAGATGGAAACGGTATATGCAGAAAAAAACCTATTGTTACCGACGGCAGATGTTCGCGTATCATCGCTGCAAGCGGAAACAAATGATAATCGTGAATCCAGATGGTATCTCCCTCCCTGGCATTTCTAATCACAACATCAAGAAAGTTGGCATTAGCAGCGCTGTAGCTCTCATAATAGTCGATCTTATATTCGGCATAAGACGGAAAATAATGAAACAGTGGCCATAGCACGGAGTTTGAAAAGCCGTTATAGTACAGGTTATAAAGCCTGGCGTTTACGAAAACAGGCAGGTACGTGAAATCACTTTTTACAAGTCCTTCTTTCGCCTGAACCCATTCTGCCTGGCTGCAGCACGGGGTTCCTATCCAAATGTTTTCATCAAAGCCGGTACTTCCCTTTTCACCGGCATAGTTCAGGTAACTACTAACCGCACTGATCAATCCGCCAGAGGAAACATTCACCTGAACTTGGCCGTTTACTGTTTCGATATTTACAGGAAGCCTATTGGAAATAATGTAAAGTTTTTTATTCATGATAAGCGAGTTTATTGCCGAAGCAGGATGAGTCGCCCGATTAAGGTACGCCGCGGTTGTAGAATGATGTGTCCCAGATGAAAATCCAGGTAGATCAGGTGGCACCTTGTTCGAAAAAGATGATCTATACCCGTGTAGCAAAGTGCTTATAGAGCCTGAGTCCGCAATTTAGTTTTCCAGCATTAAGCAATGCCCGCTTTAATGTTAAATCTGTTTCCCGATTCAACTATGATGACACAACAGCCTGGTTTATAATAAAATTATTGGTTGAAGTCAGGAATGTAGCTGTTCCATACTAAGTTATTGCTGGTCTAATTTGACTCTTTGTAAAAGGAGGTTGCGTATCTAAACCGGAATGCAATGTCTACTCTGTTTGTTCTTATGAATGACCGGCAGACCTTTATGCAGCAGGCAGTGTATACCTGGCAGGATTTTGTTGCCGCCCGTAATCTGTCTCTAATGAATAGTTTTCAAAATAAGCTTGCGATAAATGAGCGCGTTAACCAGCCCTTGAACTGAATACCATATAGGCTAACTTAGCCGCATTACCAGATACAAAAACTGCTGTTCACTTATGGCTGATTATGACAAGCTTAAAGAAAATGTTCTGAAACGTATCGCACTATCAGATATGGAGCTGGAAGAATTTTGTCAAAGTTTCCAGTTGATGAAGGTCAAAAAACGACAATTTATAATACAGCCTGAGTTTGTCGCCCGGCATCGTTACTATGTTGTTCAGGGCAGCTTTCGGGCATATGTAATCGGCGACGCGGGTGAAGAACATACCATTCAATTTGCCATTGACGATTGGTGGATATCAGACTACAACAGTTATATCTTTCAGCAACCTGCTTCTATGTTTGTAATGGCGCTGTCTGATAGTCTTGTGCTTAAAATAACCCACGATGCCGAACAGGAACTGAAAAAAAGCCGGCACAGTTTCGAAACCTTTTTTAGAATACTTGCGGAGCATACCGCAGCTTACATGGCACGCCGCGTAATTACCAACCTCACCAGGACGGCGGAACAACGCTATGATGAGTTCATGACACGCTACCCTGCAGTCGCAGCAAGGGTTCCCCAGTATGCGCTGGCATCATTCCTGGGCATTACAACCGAATACCTCTCCAGGCTACGCCGTAATAAGATGAATCCAAAAAATTGACCTGGTTCAACTTTTTAGGCTTAACCAGTTTCACCATATTTACTATACCAGGTCATTTTTAGAAGCCGACGTGGCTGCCACCTTTGTATTGTTAACATCAACAACGATTAAACAATATAATATGGCAACGCTTACACCAACACAAGTTTTGATCATGTCTGCCACAGCAGGAATCTGTGTGGCCAATGTGTACTATAGTCAGCCCATTTTACACGCAATGGCGCTGGCCTTTCAGATCAGCCCGGGGCAAGCAGGGAACATCTCGGTGCTTTCCCAGGTCGGTTATGGTATCGGCTTGTTTTTGCTTACGCCGATTGGCGATATGATCGAGCGCAAGAAGCTCATTCTTTACCTGCAATCCGCGTTGGTTATATCCCTACTGCTGGTTGCCTTTGCTCCCAACCTCCCCGTATTATATGCAGGCAGCCTGCTGATCGGCGTTTTCTCCGTTGTGGCACAGGTGATCTTACCAATGGCTGCCAGCCTGGTAAAAGAAAACAGGGGAAAAATCGTGGGACAAATATTCACAGGTATACTGGTTGGTATACTGCTGGCTCGGGTATTTAGCGGATATATAACCAACCTGCTTGGATTCCAATACGTGTATATGAGCTCCGCAGCAATGGTTCTGGGCACCGCAGTACTGATGCAGGCCGATTTCCCGTCAGTGCCTGAACGGTTCACGGGTACTTACGTAGGTTTACTAAGGTCCACCGTTACCCAACTGCGCCGGTTTAGCTTACTTCGCCGGACGGCACTCACTGCTATGCTGGCATTTGGAACATTAAGTGCTTTCTGGGTTACCCTTACGTTTTACCTTAGTGAAGCACCCTTCCATTATTCCGCTTCACAGATTGGCTTATTCGGGGTGCTTGCAGCCATTGGCGCACTGATTGCGCCCCTGTTTGGCAGGCTGGCCGACAAAGGCAGTCCATATAAGTCATTGTTGTTTTCTGCCGGCTTAACGGTAGTGAGTATACTGGTACTTAAATTCTTTCCCGGTGTCGTTGCGGCAATATGGATTACCGTCATACTGCTCGACATTGGTGTGCAGGCAACACAGGTTACCAATATTGCTGTGATCTATACCCTGGATCAATCGGCAAACAGTCGAATCAACACCGTATACATGACCAGCTATTTCATTGGGGGAGCTCTCGGATCTTCAATCGCGATTTTGTTGTACAATTTGGGTGGATGGAGTTGGTCCACATCTTTTATGCTATTGCTGGCTATGCTAATTGTCATCAACGTGGTTACTTCGGAACAGCTCCAGCACAAAGCTGTTGTACAGGAATAAAGCCATGGGGTATTTGGTATTGGGTATTGAGGTATTGGAGTGTTGAGGTATTGGGTATCGAGGTATTGGGTATCGAGGTATTGGGGTGTTCAATAAGGTATTTAGTTATTTCTTATTTATTGTTGTTGATTAAAGCTTTAGTGGATTGATTGTCCATAATTGCTATACAATACAAGCGTGCGACGCCCTTCCGACTGGCGAAGCCGGGCGGCCAGCGATGTACATTTGAAATACTCCGGTTTAGCCTATAAAAAAGCTTTTCGATTAGAGAAGATTGATTTGGTAAGTACAATAACCAAAATTTTATCAAAGTCGTTTAGTTAAGCCGCTTGTCGACTCAATGGCTCAATATTGCGGTTTAGTACAAGAGTGCGACGCCCGTCCGACTGGCGCAGCCGGGCGGGCAACGATTTACAATTGAATAACTGCAGCTGGGTCCATAAAAAAAGTTTTTTAACTAAACTACTCTGACTATTCTATGGGCTAGCTATGTTACCGAATCAACATTAGGCTACCGTGTAAATTCTCAATATGACCATCAAGGTCAGTAAAAGACATTTGCCAGATGTAGTTTCCTGTTGGCATTTCAACACCCTTGTATTTACCATCCCAACCTATGTTAGCATTAGTGCCGGCAAATACCACCTGGCCCCACCTGCTGAATATTTTCATTGTAAATACCTTTAAACGTTGGGGATGTATCACCTGGAATATGTCGTTAAGCCCATCGTTGTTGGGTGTAAATGCCGTTGGTATGTAAAGCTTGCAATTGCCTTCATGAACTGTAACCTGGCCGGTTGTACTGCCACAGGAGTTTTCGGCGGTAAGCTTATAAACACCCGCTTTTCGAACATTGTAAAACGGTAGGGTTGAGCCGTCCTGCCACAAGTAACGCACATTGGAAAGCCGGGGATTAAGTGTGAACTGTTGGGCATCGCAGATGGTGGTATCCCTATCAAGTGTAAATGCAGGCTTGTACCCGAAGTATATGGCAATCGTATCCCGGGATACACATCCATCCACATTAACTTCCACCGAATAGTTTCCGGGTTTACTCACCAACCTGTTTGCCGAAGTGCTTAGATCGTCCCACCTGTAAGTGGCACCCAATGCGGAAGCATCTAATAATTTCACTGTGCCTTCACAAAGCGAGGTATCATTACCCAACAGTATTACCGGTGATGACTTGAGGGTAACGAGCAGGCTGTCTCTGTTGGTACAACCACCCACTGCTGCATCCACCCAGTATGTACCCGGTTGTGTAATTTGGATACTGCTTGAAGTACTGCCTGTACTCCAGCGATATACCGCATTTGGAATGGAAAGTTGAAGACTCAGACCCTGGTTGTTGCAAATAGCAGTATCGGCTCCCAACGAAACGGAAGGTGGTGTTGTACCGGTAATTAAAATTGTATCGGCATTTGTGCATCCATTGATCCCCGTTACGCTAACAGCATAACTTCCGGGGGTGTTTACCAGCAATGTAGAAGAGACGCTTCCATCGTTCCAGCTATAAGCCGAAACAGCAGGATTGTATGCATTTAAAGTTAAACCCTGATTCAAACACATTACTGTGTCACGACCAAGATTTACGGATGGTTGCGGTCTGTGCTGAATGCGTATGGAGTCTCTGCCGGTACAACCGTTTTCACTTACCTGTACCCAGTAAATACCGGGCTGTGTTACGTTGAAAGAGTCGCTTATTGAATTATCATTCCAGAGGTAAGATGCCGAAGAAGATTTTGGATGCAGGGTTATTGTTTGATTAGGACAAATAGCGGTATCGTTACCGAGAGAAACCGGGAGGGTATTCCGAAAACTTACCAGCATCGTATCACTTGCAGTACACGAGCCATTGGATACTTTCACCCAATATACACCTGGATTTTTCACAGTTATATTGGGGGTAGTTGCGCCATTACTCCAGAGATAAACTGCACTGGGTATGTTTGCGCGGATAGTGAGTGAGTCGCCCATACAAAGGGTGGTGTCCGGTCCGATATAAACGCTTTGCGTATTAAGATAACGCACCTGGATCGTATCACTGGTGGTGCAATTCTGATAAGTAACTGCGCCCCAGTATGTACCAGGGCGGGTAACTTTAAACGTGTCTAATTTTGAACCATCCTGCCACTGGTAACCGGCAATGATCCCGAATGGATTTATTCGCGGTTCCAGTTTTAATAGTAATGTCTGATTATTACAAAGGGTGGTATCGTTTCCAAAGTTCGCTCTTGGATCATATTTAAAAGCTACTGAGATCGTGTCACGATTTTTACAACCATTCTGGTCGTATGCCTGTACCATGTATTTACCATCCTTCACAACCATTTTATCCCTGGCAGTCGTTCCGTCATTCCAGGTGATGGTGTGAAAATTAGCGGGAACGCTAATCGGATAAATCGATTTCGGGCATAGGGTTGTATCCTTTCCAAGGTCAAGGACACTTGCCGTATTGCCTATCTTTATCATGCCATATGCATCAGGACATGAGAAGTTCATAGAGCCAGCCAGGACAAAGTAGTCTCCCGGTTCAGTAATAACCAATTGGCGGGTTGTATCACCGGTATTCCAACGGTAACTTTGATATCCCTGTGGCGCAGACAAGGTATGTTGCCCAAAACAGACGGCCGTATCGCGTCCAAGTGAAAATTTTATTGCAGGTGTCGCTACAGGCTGCCTGACAAAGTCATTGATAAAAACCGGAAACTTACCCTCTACTGCTTCCAACCTCTTTCGATCAAAATTACAGGCAGCCTCCGCCAGATTGGGGCAGTTCACTACCGAAAGATAGTCACGGATATCGCCGCCATTAGAAGAGTGATGCCTCGACAGGTAGATTTTGTTATCGGTGCCGACCTGCATGTCTTTGTAATAGTGTGAGAAGTCATCTGCTACCTTGTACCTGGAATTTAAAACATTGTTTGTGTTAAGATCAAGTTGAAACAGTCCCTCGGATGGATACCCTCCAAGGCAATAAAGCTTTGTATCATCCGGAGAAAAAAGTATTCGAGAACAGAAGATTCCTACTTGTACGGGCTGGTAATTGGTCACGCTCCCGGTACTGTTATTGAAGTCGTAAAACTCTAAGAAGTTGCGACCCGATTGTTGCGCTACAAGTCTTTTGCCATCGTGGGAGGCAGACATTGTGCCCTCTGCGTCGGCGGATTTTCCGGTAATTACGGGCCCAATATTGCTGGTTACAGCGGGTGCAACACCAAGGTCTGAAAAAAGATATGCCCTGAATTGATTGTCCTTCCAGCCATGTACGATCACCCATGCATCGGTACCATTGGCATGCCTTACTAACGATATCCTTTCGGGCAATCCGGATTGAACGATTTTGTTAACTAAAGTGAACCGGCCAAGGCCGTTGTTAAGAGAAAGGTCGAGGATAGAGTAACTTAAACCGGCAGCGTTTGGGCATCTTACTTGCAAGCCAGTCTCCTGGGCTGCAAGATCGTTGTCCAGACTTTGAAATTGAATAATGTAGAATTTATTTGGATTAGAACTGAAAGGTACGATGTGATATGAGCTTTGATCTCCCGGGCAAATCCTTAATGTTTCATCAAGATTGATGGCATTATAGCCCTTATTGAACGCGTAGTAGCCCGAGAGAAGAAATTTCATCTGACCAGTGGTCTTATCAGAGTACGAAGTTCCGCCCATGTTATAATGATAATAATTGTAGAAATTAGAGGGTATTGGATAGATGAAATTAGTCTCGATTTGAGCAACATTATTGTTACGAAAGGTCAAGTTGTTACGACCGTTAAAATACCAGTTTGACCATTCTTTTTGACCAAAAACAAGGTTCCAGGTAAGTAACAATATGATGGTTAGCGTAATATTCTTCATAAGCATAACAGAACCGGTGACATAAACTTTTTTAAACAACCTCTTTACCGGTACAAGGGCATCATACAGGAGTTCTTCCTCCAGAATAGGAGAAAAGTAGGTCTTTGGTTTATCGACGTTTTAACGGATGCAACGATACGGAAATTGTCCCGGATAGCTGTTATGTCATGTTCGGGAATGAATGGGTGCCGGGTATTGGGTATTGGGTAATGGGATTGGCGGACTACGGATTGGCGATTGGAGGATTACGGATTGGCGAATTGCGGATTGTTTTGGTATTGGGCATCCTAAAGTTGATTAATTGAAAGCTTAACGAGCTAAGTGGGAGCAAAAGCTCTTCTACCAGGAGAGCGAATATTATACTCGATAGAAGTTTTAGTCATCGTATGGAAAGACTTAAACCAATGACCATTTAAGGCTCAGGCCTTACGACTTCGCGAGCCGGAAAAACCCTTAAATTGCTGGCATGCTAAAGCCACGCACACTTCTGCTCTCCCTCGCTATAAGCTTGTCAACATTATCAAATGAGGCCCGGGCTCAAAAAGCGCCAGGCTGGCCCCAACTCACCCGGGAAAACAAACCCTGGACCCGTTGGTGGTGGCCAGGCAGCGCAGTGGATAAGGCAAGCATTACCCACCAGATGGAACAGATGGCAAAAGCCGGGCTTGGCGGCGTGGAAATTACCCCCATTTACGGCGCGAAAGGTTATGAAAGCCGGTACATCGATTTCCTATCGCCCAAATGGATGGAGATGCTTGAACACGTAGGGAAGGAAGGAAAGCGGCTAGGTCTTGGTGTGGACATGGCAACCGGAACCGGGTGGCCCTTCGGTGGTCCCTGGATTGACTCAGCTAATGCCCTTGCGAGCGCTGTACTGCAGGATGGAAAGTTAACGGGGAAGCCGACAAAGATGCTGGTAAAACGTGCCGCTCCCGGCAATGAAGGCCTCGTAGTGGATCCTTATTCCCCCGATGCTCTGCGCCGTTACCTCGCACCATTCGATAAGGCATTTGCAAGCTTTCCAAAGGGAATGGTACGTGGCCAGTTTCACGACTCATTTGAATATTACGGCGGGAGCTGGACACCCAAATTTGCTCAGGTATTTTCCGAAATGCATGGCTACGACATTCAGCAATACGCGGCTGACCTGCTCGCAAAACCTGCAGATGTATCAGCTGCCAACCGGGCTAAGATCGCGCGTATAAAAGCCGACTTTCGCGAAACACTCGGGCGGCTGCACCTCGACTACCTGCGCACCTGGGTGGCGTGGTCACACAGTAAAGGTTTTATCGTACGGAACCAGTCGCACGGTGCACCCGCAAACATCCTTGATCTTTATGCCAATGCCGACATTGCAGAAACAGAAGTATTTGGCTCCACCCCTTTCAAAATACCGGGACTGCGGCGGCTGGACAATGAAGTGCGCCACGACCAGGACCTGCCTGAACCGCTCGTTATCCGGATGGCATCTTCTGCGGGTCATGTTGTAGGCCACAACCTTTCTTCCAGTGAAACCTGCACGTGGTTGCGCGACCATTGGAAAGAAGCCCTCGCCTATGCTAAACCGGAAATCGACCGCATATTTGCTGACGGGATCAACCATGTGTTTTACCATGGCACCGTCTTCTCACCCCAGGATGCACCCTGGCCGGGCTGGCTGTTTTATGCTTCTACCCAGTTTCAACCAAACAATACGATCTGGCAAGACTTCAGCGCACTGAACCAATATGTAGGTCGCGTACAATCGATCCTGCAGCGTGGCAAACCGGATAACGATGTCTTACTGTACTGGCCGCTGGCTGATGTATGGGAAAACGAAAACGGCCTGATGACCCAGCTTGGTGTGCACAATGTGAAGTGGCTCACCGAGCAACCGGTGGGCAAACTTGCACAGGCAATGATGGATAGGGGTTATAGTTTCGACTATATCTCCGATGCACAACTCCAGCAAACAAGGGCCGATGCAAAACAGCTGGCGACACCCGGCTCGCGCTATAAGGTGCTCGTTGTTCCTGCAACGCAACGGATGCCGCTCGGGACCCTGCAACGATTGAAGCAACTTGCAGATGGTGGCGCGACCATCATCTTCCAGGCGATGCCGGAAGATGTGCCAGGTTTTGGCCGGCTCGAAGCGCGCCGTGCTGACTTCAAAACGCTGCTGGGACAGTTCGCAGGAAAGGCTGTTGTAAAAAGCGATGTGCTTGCGGTGCTCGAATCAAATAAGGTTCCGCGAGAAGCGATTGCCGATGCGGGGATAAGTTTTATCCGCCGTGCCGGATCCAGAGGTCACGACTATTTTATTACCAATCTTACCGGGAAGAATTTTGATGGCTGGGCCACTATTGGTGTTCCCGCACAGTCAGCGGTTATACGCGATCCACTGTCCGGTCGTACCGGGTTTGCTGCTTTAAAATCGGCTGGCACCGGAGCCCAGGTTTACCTGCAACTCGCGCCGGGTGAGTCACTATTGCTGGAGACGAATGGGGCTCCTGCCCCACCTGCACAATTGGGCTGGGCATATCGCCAGCCTACGGGGACACCAACTGAACTTAAGGGTACCTGGCAAATCCAGTTTATCAAAGGCGGTCCTGAACTGCCAAAGCCAATTACCACATCTGACTTGAAATCGTGGACGGAACTCGGTGGTGACGAAGCCAAACGCTTTGCGGGTACCGCCCGCTATCGTCTCGAATGGGACGCCCCAACACAAAAAGCTGATGACTGGCTACTCGACCTTGGCGAGGTGCGGGAAAGCGCCCGTATACGCCTTAATGGTCGTGATGTGGCTACCGCCTGGAGCATCCCCTTCCAGGTGCGGATTGGTGAATACCTGAAGCCCGGCAAAAACATTCTTGAACTCGAGGTCACTAACCTGGCCGCAAACCGCATCCGCGACATGGACCAACGCAAAGTAGACTGGAAGATCATGCGTGAAATCAATTTTGTTGATATCAATTACAAACCTTTCGACGCATCTGGATGGGAGATTACCCCCTCGGGTTTGATTGGGCCGGTACGGCTGCAACCATTGAAGAAAGTGACGCCTTGATGTGATGTTTGCCAATTGTACTGTTATGCCTGTTCCGTGTGCCCCTGAGCCAATCGTGAAGTTTGATATGCAACCAACCGGCTGATGTCGTTGAAGTACTATTTCCTAGAACAGCGGATTAGTGGCATACGTTCCAGACAAACCATCGATTCTTTTGATTGATGCACTCTCGATGGTGGTATAAGCTATATACTCAAATGCAAACAAAGAAGAACATGATCGGCCTTCAGTATGCGTAACCGACCAGAAAATTCATTATGCCTGATCTGAGACAGCGGTTTCATCATTTGCGTAAAACAGGGCTCCGGCCGTTTGAATGTGCTTAACAAGTTCGGGATTTTTGATCTCGTTGAAATTGCACAAGTCAAATGTATATGGGAGATTAAGATCATCCAATTCACTGTTGATCGTATTCATCATTCTGAGGTTTAAATCTCTTCCTTTCAGGGCCAAATCGATATCGGAACCGGGCTTGTAATTGCCCGTTGCCCGTGAGCCGAATAGAATTACCTCTTCAATTGCACCAACTCCTTTAAACACGGTGCAAATTTCAACGAGCTCACTTTTATTTAATCCGAAGCGCATCTGATAACTTTTACAATTGCATTTCCTATTCACTTTTCCTGAACATTTCAATTTGTTTTTGAAAAGCTAGAAAGAGATTATAGTACGAGCTCACAATTTCATTGGCTATTTCATTTGCTGTTTCCTGATTGTAGGTGTGGGAAGTTTTTATTCTACTTTGCACCATATCCATCCAGCTTTGGCCGTCTTCAATTAGCCCCCTTTTAAAAGACATTTTAATTGCATTTCTACTACCCTGTATAGAAGTTTCTCCTTGTTCCTGATATAAATCTTTGATCGTATTGCAAGCTAGTTTGTAAGTATACTCCGATGCTTTTATTAACCCTGCTCACCCAACTCATTTAATCCCCTTGTTAACAAACTTTGTGAATTGAGCCAATGCCTTATTGTACTTGCTAAATCGTTGATGCCACCTAATATCCTTCTTATCTATTTGATCTTTTTCAGTGCGTTGTTTTAAGGCACGCACGGCACGATGAAGATAAATAATTATGGGCACTGAAGTTTGTTGACCTTAATGGTATTTTGGCATCTCGCTGGCACGATCCCCATGTCGTTGGCGATTCCTATGGCGCTCAGAAACGAAGTCATAGGTAGGCGTGAAACCTGGCTCCTACACGTGCAAGGGACAAGTTTGCCGGGGCCCCTGCACAGCGCGCAAAGCCAGACAGGAGACCCGGCAGGACGAACCCCGCGGTGCGAAATACCATTGAGTGCAGGACAACCAAGCTGAATAGCATTACCCAAAGTACAAGAGTGCGACGCAACGACCGTCTCCCAGATGTTCCTGCAGCTTGGTCCATAAAATGTTTCTTAACTACATGGCATTGATCTATTGCTCATCATTCCTGGTTCATAGTTCATTATTATTCTTCATACTTCATCATTCTTATTTTCTCATTCATGGTTCATCGTTTATCTCACTCACCTCGTCACCGTAAACCGCCGATTGATCGTCTGTCCATTCCCCGTGATGCGAAGGATATAAGTACCCGGTACCAATTCACGCACGTCCATATTCAATGATTTCACGCCTGCACTTTTCCGTGTCGAAATGATCTTACCATCCATGCCTACAATATTTACAATCGTATTTGCAGTCACCAGATCATCATCAAGCAGTAGGGTAAGTGTAGATGTTGCCGGAGTAGGAAAAACTTTTGTTGCCGACTCGTTGGTTACCCGCTCGGAAATGGAACGTTCAGAAGTAGACAGCTTAGGGGCTGTTCCGGGATGTTGAAAATTGATCTCAGACTTGAATATACCGCCCAGAAAAGGAGGTCCGGTTTGAAAGAAACCACCCGCATAACCGGTTTGGGCATCATAGAACCTGCATACCGCTTTATCTGCATCGTTATCAATTTCTATCCAGGTTTGTCCGACGTCGTACGAAACGGCGGAACCCTGGAATATCGGGTTGCCATGAACAGCGGTAGATATAAATGCATTCGTGCCCGGCACGGCAGTCATCCGGCTATTTTTCCAATTGGCCGGTTGAAAATAATTGGTCCAGGTAAGTCCACCGTCAGTGGTAGAAAACACAAAGGTGCGGTTCCTGCCCCTCAGGTGCGCAACACCGCTTAATCCATCGTCGAGAAAGGCAATTTCGTGTACGTAGGTTCCGGGCAAAGGGTCAACTACATGGACCGTCCAGGTCTTTCCAAAGTCAACAGACTTGTACATTCTTCCCTCCGAAGTGCCGAACCAAATGGTATTGCCTACAACGGCGTGGCCACTGATCCAGCCATACTCATTTGCGATTGGATCAGGAAGGTTTTCGTGGCGCACCCTTTTCCATTTTTTGCCTTTATTATTGGTGAGGTACACTTCCCAGTAACCATCATTAGGATCTCCCACGGCAATACCATGGTTCTTATCTTTAAAATGTACAAAGCGCGGAACCGAGTTGCTGTTAAAAAGTTCGCCGGCATTGGACTGTTCCCAGGTCATCCCTCCATCCATGGTATGAAACACACCCCCACCCTTAGCAAAACTGCCAACATAGTTACCGGGAACCGGACCTATTTTGTGCATGGCCACCCAGGCTTCCTGACCGTTAATGGCGGTGATGTTGGAGAAGCGCAGGGTTCTATCTGTACCCATCTTACCCGGTATCCAGGTTTGCCCCCCGTTCAGGGTGCGGGTAAAGTCCAGTACAGGTCTGCCACTTAGCAATCCCCCTTTACCATCATAACAAACCGCCCAAGCAGTGTTTTTATCGGGAAGCGACATCTCATAAAACCCCAGGGTGTCGTTGCTAAAACCGGCATTCTGCGCTTGCCATTGTGCACCTGCAGTACCCAGCACCAGCATAGCTACAACAAACAGTAAATGTTTTTTCATGGTGTATATTTTTCTGTTGTTGCAAACTATGGCAACAGCCACTCCTTTTTGTTAAGAAGTGCCGGGCTTTAGATATCCGGTTCAGAAATTCGTTTCTGCAGATCATCGCTTTGAAACAAAGGACGAAATGCGCCTTTTCAAGGACGTATTGTTAAAGGGAACATAGATTATGCGGCTATATTTGACAGAAAGAAATGTCGTGGGCAGCCTATACAAAATTTGAACAACAACATTCGTGGTTGTTGAACAATCGGTGGGCCTGGCATCTGCTATTTTGGTTTGGCTATGTGCTGTTCCGGTTCTGGCCCTACTACATTACATTTACCTACTACCCACCGGTGTTCCTGCAGTATATGTTGCTTTCGGAAGTACTTTTTGTCGGCACCACTTATGTTACGATATGGCTGTACAAACGTTTGTTTGCCGCAAGAAAATACGGGCGCTATTTTCTTGTTGGTGCGAGCACGTGGATCCTTTACCTGTGTGTCAGAACACTGTTCCAGGTTTATTACCTGCAAGCCGAACCACGCTTCCGTGGAAATTCAATTGCAGATATCCTGATCAATAACATCACGGTGGTACTGGTTAGCTTTTTATTTATTTCCGGATGCAAGTACTTTAAAGATGGCTACATTACACAGCAGTTTGAAGCAGCAAAAAAGGCACAACATTTAACTGCTGAAGTAAACAATTTGAAGTCGCAGATTGCACCGCATTTTCTTTTTAATACCCTGAATAACCTTTACGGGCTTGCAGTGGAGAAATCGGATAAATTGCCTGAATTGATGCTGCGATTGTCTGAACTGCTCAGGCACTCTTTATATGAAGCGGATAAAGCCCTTGTTCCCCTGAGCGACGAAGTTGAGGTATTAAAAAGTTATATTCAACTGGAAAGCCTGCGATTGGAGGACAACCTGCAACTGGATTTTGAAAACAGGATCCCGGCTATAAACCCCTACCAGGTTGCACCACTGATCGGGATTGTATTTGTGGAAAATGCTTTTAAGCATGCAAGGCTTGTGCAGCCCTTGGTAGTGACCATTTCTATAAAAGCCTGGCTCCTGAATGGATGGTTCCACTTACAGGTAATCAACAATTATAAAGTGGGCTGCGTTGAAAACAAAGGAGGTATCGGCATAACCAATGTAAGACGCCGGTTAGCCTTGCTATACCCGAATGGTCACCATGAACTGAACATAAACCAGGACGATACCTGGTTTAAAATTCTCTTACGCATGCGGCTGGCAAAACAAGATGCAGATGGAACTGAATAGTGAAAAATACAATTGCCTCGTAGTTGATGATGAGCCAATCGCCCGCAAGATCATCAAAAACTATATCCAGCAAATAGGGTTGCTACAATTGGAAGCAGAATGCATCAATGCATTAGGTGCCATTGATTACCTACGCAATCACGACAGAACCGACATCATTTTCCTCGACATCAACATGCCAAATCTGTCAGGCTTACAAATGCTCAAAATACTACAACCCAAGCAACCGGTCATCTTTACGACGGCTTATGCAGAACATGCGTTAGAAAGCTATGACCTGAATGCGGTTGATTACCTGCTCAAGCCTTTTTCGTTTGAGCGATTTACTAAAGCGGTTTACAAAGCGGTAAACAATATTCAAAAAACGGGTAATGCAATTGCCGCGATAACCCATGAACCAAAGGCGCCATTTTTTATAAAATCAGGCGGGAGTAACTTTCCTGTCCACCTGGACGATATCCTTTACTGCGAAGCAAAAAAGAATTATACGATGGTGGTTTTAGAAGACGGCAAGAAGCTGATGCCGCTTGTGCCCCTATCAAAATTTGAAACCTTGTTGTCAGATGCCGGTGGCACCTTTGTACAAATACATCGCTCTTACCTGGTTGCCACAAAGCATATCAGCTCAGTTACGCCCAACAGCATAAAGGTGGGCCAATACCAACTTCCAATTGGCATACAGTTCAGGGAAAGGTTTTTTACAACCATTGGGATAAAGGAAGAAGAACCGAGCGAGGGCGACGAGATTTAAATGCTCGCGGTAAAATACGCCAGTTTGTGCAAGGTCTGCTTCATAGAGTGGACGTGGGTTACTACCAGCATAAATCATCAAACCATCGTCGATACCGCTCTGAATGGCTTAATGGGATGGAGTTGCAATTATGGTAGAAGCGAATCAATTGCGATCAGGTAATTGGACCGTCCTGCCGGGGTCTACTGCGACGCACCAGGCTTTTGGGCAGCGCTGGGCCAAATGTCGAGTCGCGTCCATGTACTGGGTAGCAAGACAAGATCCGGGTAGTATAGATAGCGCGTACCACAAGTTATATGGAGGCATGCTGAGGATGTCTCAAAAACAAAATAGCCCCGTAATCAGGGCTATTTGTAAAAACTTGTTTAGTGTATCAATCAGCTGCCTTTCGCGATAACACCGCAACCGATTCTTGATCCTGCATTACCGGTGGGTTGGGTTTTGTAATCGTCGACACCACCATGAATGATGACTGCTTTATTTAAAATGTTCTTTGTTGAGTCGGTACCATTGATTGACCAAAGGTCGGTTTCTAATTCAATCCTTCCTTTGCCTTCTCCATCAAGCTCGATGTTACCGATATCACCCCGATGAAATGGATCAGCACCCCATTTACCATGGTTTACTTTTGTGGGGTTCCAGTGACCGTGGGCTTCTTTACCCATATCGCCGCAGTTACCATGTTCGTGTAAGTGTACTGCTACACTTTGGTTTGCCTTTTTTGCAACGGTTATCTCGATCGTCATTTTCACTTTACCATTTTGTTCATCGAAACGCGCAGTTCCTGCAAGGGTTGTGTCGGGTTGTGTGCCGGTTAGCGTTGCCAAAGCGGTCGTGCCGCCAGATGAGTCTGCACCGGTAGTTGCACCAGTTGTTGTACTATCGCCCTCGGTTGTGGTGCTTTGTTCATTACCGCAAGCCATAAATCCGAATGTTGCGAAAGCGATCGCTGCAACAGATAACGTTCTCAATGAAGCCTTTGAATTAATCATAACAGTTGTTTTTTGGTTTCCTGCAAAAATAAGACCTTCTCTCTTCTGCTGGTACTTACAGGGCGACCAAACGCAGACAGGCTTTGAATAATTACTTGCATTCGCGTGCGGAACGATCCGGGAGCAGGTAAGTTCCCTGTTGCAGATTATTCACCTTCTGTTCCCGAACGTTATCACCTCGGTGTCCGGAACTGGCTAATGGTATCTTGAACAACTGAGGCGCTTTTAATAGTTGAATATGCCGCTTAAAGTGCTTTGTTCTGCTCCCATTCCCTGCCAGTCATCAGGGGTGTTGTAAATCGGGTGCGGGGTTCCGGCAAGCAGCACAACAATTCAGAATTCAATTATCCAGAAGATTTGAAATCGGTTACATTTGGGAGTAAACAACAAAACAGCCTTATAAATTTTTTCCGATTAATAAAACACCATGAATAAAGCTTCCTGTGCACTATTCGTCATTTTGCTGCTGAATACGTCGTTCAAACAACCACCTGCTTATGACAAGGGCAGGAAGGTTGCTGCAAAAACCATCATAGACAAAACGGTGCAGGCCCGTATAGATGCTACCTTAAAAAGTTTTGTCGACTCCGGAACGATAGCTGGGGTCTCGGCCCTTGTAATTGAAAAAGATAAAGAGGTTTATTTTAATGCCTTTGGTTACAGCAATCAGAAAGAAAAAACAGCGATGGATCGTAATACGATTGTTCGTATATATTCTATGACAAAGCCAGTTACCGGGGTGGCACTAATGCAGCTTTATGAGAAGGGCGCTTTTAAGCTCGACGATCCGCTCGCTAAGTATGTTCCTGAATTTGCAGCAATGAAAGTGTACAAAGGTGTTGATGCTTCAGGCAAATTGGTTCTTGAACCAGCACGACGCCCCATTACCATACGCGACCTTACCCGGCACACCGCCGGTTTTGCGGTGGGCACCGACCTGCCGGGGCTAAGTGAACTTGTAAAAAAGACCGATGCGCTAAACCCACGCAATACCTTGGGCGAAATGGTAAAAAAGCTGGCGGCTCTTCCGCTGCAGTTTCATCCTGGTGACCAATGGGCTTATGGACCTTCGGTGGACGTTCAGGCATTCCTGGTTGAGCGTCTCTCCCAAAAACCCTTTGATCAGTACCTTAAAGAAAACATTTTTGATCCGTTGGGAATGATCAACACGGGGTATGTGGTCGCACAGAAAGATTTGAAGAGGCTTGCAGCCATGTATCGGAAAACGAATGGTAGTGAATTGTCCCCAATACCCGATGACGAGAATACGTATAATATCAGAGACTGGCAACTAAAACCAGGCGGTTTCGGGCTGACCTCTACAATTGACGATTACATGAAGTTTACACAGATGTTGGTTAACAAGGGTAGAGTCGGCAAAGCAACGATCCTAAAGCCGGAAACAATCCGACTTATGGCTACCAATCATTTGTCTGATACCATTTCGCAACGAATGTGGCTACCATCAAAGGGCCAGGTAGGTTTTGGTATCGACTTCGCGGTTCGTACCCGGCCAACGGCTTCAAAGGACGAAAACAAGGGTGTTGTAGGTGAGTTCTTCTGGGATGGGGCTGCCAGTACCTTGTTTTGGATTGATCCAGTAAACCATCTTACTGCCGTACTGTTCGTGCAAATCTTTCCATTTGATAGAACCCTGCACAAGCGGTTTCGCGACGCGGTATACGGGGAATATACCCCGGGGTAACCCAGTACAGACACAATCGGCCGCAGTCTTCGAAATGGAATCTGTCGGCTTACCCTGGCGTTTACCCCAGCTTCTCAGGAGTAAACACCAAGGTAAATAGTCAATGCAAACGTGGGTTTAACAAACGGAACTCTTTAATCCTAACAGTTGGTATTACAGGTTTGTTATTGTTTCTTTTTGCAGGAACAAGCGCCAGGGTTGGATGCAGCTACTGCTTTAGTTTAAAATACAGATCCAGGTCTTCGTTTCCATATTCCGGGTTAAACCGCTTTGCTCGTTTGTAGTGTGTAGCTGCTTGTTTGTACTGAGAAAAATGATTGTCTAACAGGTAAGCCAGGTTGTAGTGGGCATCTGCATTTTTCGGTTCCAGTTGTAAGGCATTTTCGTACTGCTTTTTTGCACCTTCGAAATCGGATAAATATCGTGAGAGCAGGATACCGTAATTAACCAATGTGTTTGCGGTACGATCAAGTTGTAGGGAGGTTTCGTAATGTGTTTTTGCCTGCTGATATTGTTTGAAATGACTTGTGAGCAATAGCGCAAGATTATTGTGGGCTTCCGCATAGTCAGGATTTGCCTGAATGGCTGCTTCAAGGTGGGTTCGTGCCTGCTTTGGTTTTGAATAATAGTTCAGCAGCAAGAGGGAATAATTGTAGTGAGCCTTTGCATTCTTCCAGTCGAGCGCAAGTGACTTCTCCCATGCCTTCTTTGCCTTGCTGAACTTGCTGAGCTTCGATGCAAGCAGCAGTGCATAGTTCGCGTGTGTTTCAGAAGAGTTTGGACCTAGTTTAATCGCCTGTTCGTACATCTTCGCTGCGCCCAGGTAATCTGAAAAATGATCCTGGAGTAAACCAGCATAATTGTAATATAAGAAGGCTGCGGACGGATCTAATTTGATTGCTCTTTCATAGAGCTTTTTTGCCTTTGCGTAAGCACCAAAATGCTTTACCAACAAGGTTGCAAGGTTATTATGCGCTTCAACATTTTTGGGATTGGCCTTAATGGCAGCTTCATAGTGAAACTTAGCCCTTTCATAATCAAAAAAATATTTCTTGAGTAACAGGCCAAGATTGTTGTGAGCCGTTGAATATTGCGGATCGAATTGGATCGCTAATTCCCAATGCTTCCTTGCACCAACAGGATCACTAAATTGTTCAAGCATTAGCATTGCCAGGTTGCAGAGCGTAATGCTGTCTTCAGGATTTATCCTAAGCGCCATTTGATAATGTTCTTTCGCGCCCTGGTAATCTGAAAAGTGTTGCTCAAGAAGAAGACCCAGGTTGTTGTGTGCCTGATAGTTTTCCGGATCATTTTCTATGGCTGCACGGTAGTGTTTTTCAGCTTTACGGAAGTCTTGAAAATGATGGCTAAGGAGAATGGCGTAGTTGAAGTGTGAAAGTGCAAAATCCGGTTGAAAATTTAGCGCGGTTTCAAGATGTGCTTTAGCGCTGTCGTAATTCAAAACATGATACATCTCAAGGAGAGCCAGTTCAAAGTGTGCGGCACCGGATTGGGGGTTTAACCCAATAGCGATTTCATAGTGCTTTCTTGCGCTATCCGGATCTGAAAACCCACCGAGGTACAAACGCGCCAATTCGGTGTGTATCCTTTCATCATAAGGATCTGCTTCTAGGGCATTTGCCAGGAGTCGCTTTATCTTCAAAGAGCGTTTTGCTCCTGGGTTTTCGATTTTGAATATTGCAGGATCTTTAACGTGTGCTATTTTCATTTCAGGTTTATTGCTGCGGTTAGATTCCTGCCGCCCCTGTGCGGTTGCACCACTATACCATGCAAGGGCATGATGAAAGCATAACATGAATTGTTTAACCAACAGGTACAGGGTTTAAAATTTCCTGATAAGCCAATTCGTCAACTAAGCACGGTATCGATATACTGTTGCCGACCAAAGGTTAGTCGACTTTCCGAAAAGCATGGACTTCGTTTTCCATGTTGGTATCAGTCAATTTATATAACCTGAATGCCCAGTATCCTGCCGCATCAGTAGAGTATTTCCACAGGTAAGACGCTGGCTTTAGATCGGAAGCGGGTATTTTTTCCTGTGTTTTGGTATCTGCAGTTTCACACCCTTTTTTCTCCAATGTTTTGGTGCCTTCCAGGGGATAAAAGCTCACTACATTTCCCTCAAATTTCACCGTGCCTTTTGTGGTTTGTAAGTTATGGGTAATACACTTTCCAAAATTTGTCCGGTTGCCCAGATAACCATGATATTCATAACGCCCTTGTTTTCCATCAGGTCCGCCATTTGAGAACTTATACACCTGTCCATAATCATTTCTGTCGGTGCTTAAAGTGAACGGTGTCTTATCCAGGTAATGTAGTATACCCACGTAATGCTGAAGCCATCTTTTGCCCAGGAATTCTTCGGGAACCTTACTACTGGGTGAATTCTGGTAGAGTGCCTCTTCCCCATTTTCTTCCGTACCTGGTTTCGTACAGGCATATACTGTTACAGCAAACAAGCTGCATAATATCAATATCCATTTTTTCATAAAAGCTAAAATGTTGCATTTGAAAAGAACGAGCTGATACCAGGTAAGCTTTCGGGCATAACACCAACATGATAGGAACCTTTAACCTGCTTTAAGATCATTCAACAATTCATCGTTGTTCTTGCGGGCTATTCACACAAGGCTTTCAAGCAAAAGAGTAATCCGGAAAACAAAATGTGTTTTTGATAGAAGAACTGCTTGTACGATACTTGCTGCAGGTATAATTATCAAGTCACCTGGCAACTCAATTTTAGCAACAAATTTTCATAGTTGCAAATCACAAAGCTGTCTTTTTTACCTGGATGTACTAGTCAACCTGTTATACTATCCAGTACTTTGTAGGAGCATCACGTCTCGTGGGGAGTAGCCGTACCGCCTTTCACGATATAATCGGCCCTCTTTCAAAAAGGTAAACCATCAGGCAGGTACATATTGCAAAGGGCCCTCTCTGCTCCTGGTTTACATCGAACGATTACAAGCAATCAAAAGACGTTCTCCCGGAAATGTATGAGGCTAGGATGGGGCTACAAGTTCTATAGTAAATTCGACAAAATTGGTGTGCAAGAAAACATCCCCAATTACGCAAGTGCCTGCTTCTGCAAATCGCCTTGACCCGATGACATTACAAATCTCGCATGACGGGTATTCTGAAAAGGTCTTAATTTGTAAAAGTCACATACAAGAGCAGTAATACGAACTCAGAAAATTATTTAATAAGTTCTTACCGGTTCTGAGTTCAAATTCTACCTACCAAAGCTACCTTATGAAACAATTGATTACTTTCTTAGCTTGTTGCTACTCATTTTGCTTAGCTGCCCAGCCGGGCTCATTAGACCCCACCTTTGGTAATGGCGGTCAGGTAATAACTACAGTCGGTACATACCGCGCAACGGCACATGCCATGGCGATACAAAGTGACGGTAAAATCATAGTGGGTGGAACAATGATTTATGCTAACTCCAGCAGAGATTTTGCGTTGGTGCGTTATAATCTAAATGGAAGCCTGGACTCATCATTTGACGGAGATGGAATTGTTATAACAGCAGTTCAATCTGGTGATGTGGTTTTGGCTGTCGAAATTCAAACTGACGGCAAAATCGTTGCCGCCGGAGGCAATGTCCTTGCCAGGTATAACCTTAATGGCAGTTTAGATATGAGCTTTGGTGTGGGTGGGAGGGTAATTGAAACTACGGACGGTTCGGCCAACGCTTTGACAATACAAAGTGATGGGAAATTGGTTTTAGCAGGCAACAGGAACTCGCGATTTCTCGTGAGAAGGTATCATTCAAATGGTGGTCGTGACTTAACTTTTGATGGTGATGGGGAATCAATTACCTCTTTTGGTTTCAACAGCTGGGCCAATGCAATCGCCATCCAAAACGACGGAAAAATTATAGCAGCAGGCATTGCCCGGGTCTACTATATTCCAGAATATACATCATTGGCCGTCGCCAGGTACAATACAAACGGCAGTCTCGACACTACATTCAATGGAGATGGAAAATTTACCGGCATGAATGGCACAACTCCAAGTACTATTATAGCAGAAGCAAAATCGATTGCAATAGATCCCGATGGGAAAATAGTAGTGGGCGGATCAGGATATGCAGGTAGGTTTGGTCTGGCACGGTTGAATACTAACGGTAGCCTCGACGCAACCTTTTCAGGTGGCGCTGTTGTTACCCAGATGGGGAGCGGCCATGCAGAAGGCAAAGCTGTAGCCATCTCACCAGATGGCAAAATTTTTCTGGCGGGCAGTACAGTAAACTTATTTGCCCTTGCAAAGTATAACAGAAATGGAAACCTGGATCTAACTTTCGGTAACAATGGAAAAGTAATTATGCCCGCTGGTCAAGCGAATGCAATGAAAATAAACGCAAGCAGGATTTACCTAGCTGGTTCTAGCCGTCCAGCCGGGAGCAATTATGATCAGTTTTCCATTGTTGCTTATCAAAATAGTGGACAGCCGTTGCCGCTGACACTTACAAATTTATCAGTTTCGTTAGACAAAACTTCGGCTCTTTGCAGATGGCAAACGACTGGGGAGATTAACACTTCGCATTTTATCATTCAGCGAAGTATCGATGGAACTAGCTTTTCAGACATGGGCCGTGTAGATGCTAACGGCAGACCAACATCTTACGATTTCAAGGACGTTTTATCAAGTACTTATTTTCAATTACCAATTGTTTACTATCGTTTACAGATAATAGATACGGACGGGAAGTTCACGTATTCTCCTATCGCTATTTTAAAGCCTAAGCAAAAGAAGCTATTTACCATCTTTCCTAACCCTGCCCATGCTTTCATTCAAATTATCGGCAGCAATTTACAGAGCGCAGAAGTAATGGACGACCAGGGAAGATTGCTGCTTCAGAATAATATTACCGGGCAAAGCAATAAAATTAAAGTCACAGGTTTGCTTAAAGGTTCATATTATGTACGGATCACAGACAGGGACGGCAATGTTCAAACCGAAAAGCTGGTTATACAATAATTATTTTGCGGTTCCAAATTAGCGTTGTTGTATGCCGTTTCTATGGCATCTGACAAACAACTTATGTTTGTAAAAGAACCTCTTTTTAACTTTAAACTTGCCCACGGCGCTTTCCAAGCTTCTCATGGCTTTCGGGGAGAGTTCGACCAGGATGAAACACTACTGCACCGCAATTCCTCGTGCCCCGGAATGGCAAAGCCACTCTACTATAAGTAAGCAGCGCCGGCTAAATATTTATTGCAAAAATGCACTCAACCGTAGACGAGTGCAATCGCGTTTGTTGCCTTTACTGAATGCCTCGCCGAATATTGCATTGCCGTACAAGCGAGCGTGGCAACGATGCCCAATAGCCCTCCTCCTGCCGGTCACAAAAAAAGAAAAAAGCTGCCGAAGCAGCTTTTTGTAATGCAAAATTAAAAATGTAAAATTAAAAAAAGTATTTACGACCAGGATGATTGTTATTGCTTTCGATGAAGATGATTTCTGAACAATCTTTGTTTGTTTTAAAATTAGTCAACCACTCAACTTATCAACAATAAACTACTCAACCAATCAACTTATTAACTTATCAACCAATCAACTTATCAACTCTTGGAAGCCCCAATACCTCAATACCATAATACCCAATACCCAATACCCCAACCTCAATATCCCTCATTCTGCCAGCCCGATTGGTTGGTGATATTCTGTATCTCTGTTTGTGGCACCGGGTAGTATCTTCTGAAACCATTCACTAATGGGAAAATCACGGGCATCTGGCCGGTACGCACAATATCGAACCAGCGGTCGAGTTCCAACGCAAGTTCAAGTCTGCGTTCTTTATAAACCGCATTTCGAAAAGAGGCCTGGTCGGGTAGCTGGGCACTGGTTAGCGTTGTAATGCCGGCGTTTGTGCGTACGGCATTAAGTGCTGTAAAGGCAGCTGTATTTGGATAACCCAATTCGTTAAGTGCTTCGGCATAGATAAGCATGGCTTCGGCGCAACGAACAATGGGTATGTCCATGCTGACCTCGTTGTTTACCTGGGTACCATTGTACTTACCCGGCCTTTCGCCGCCGGCACTGGTGGGCGCAACAAGGGCTCTCCGGTTATCATTGGCCTCGAACAGCGACGGCGGCATGATGACCGCATTGTTGCCACCAACATTGCGAAAGCGATTGTTTTGATTGGCTGACTCACCAATTCCACCCGATAGGAAACGTGCAGAAAAAAGAACATCCCTGCTGGTCTTCATCGCATTCGGGAAAGTGGTGGGTTGTGGCACGAGTCCAACTACCGTACCTGCATTGATGGCGGTGATTAGAGGCTGTATGGTAGATACCACCTGGTCCCACGTTTTTTGGTACAGGAGTACCTTTGCCAACAGGCCCCGTGCGGCAAAGCTGGTTGCCCTGCCACGCTGTGCATCGGGCCAGGTGGTTGGTAAATTATTGACCGCAAGGGTGAGGTCGGTAATGATCTGTGCATAGATGGCCGCAGTATCGGCCCGGGTATTATTCCTTGCTTCAGTGCTGGCTTGCGGAGTAGTGATCAGGGGAAGTTTGCCCCATAACCTTGTTGCGTTGAAATAATTGAGTGCACGAAGAAAAGACGCTTCTCCAATGATCTGCTTTTTCCGGGTTGAGTCCATTTGGATCGCCGGTGCCCTGCTCAGTACGACGTTTGCGCGGTAAATGGCTTTGAAATGGGCAAGCCAACACTCTGTTACGAGCGTATTATCGGGCCGCTCAGCAAAGGACTCAATCTGGTACCGCACCCCACCACTGGCACCCTGGTCATTGTCTTCCATATTATCGCTGCGAATTTCGGTAAGCGAAAGCAGGACGTTGCCATAAAGCCCATTGTCCTGGAGTGCGTCGTAGGCAGCAGTTAGTCCGCCCTGCAAACCCTTTTCGTCAACATAAAAGTTGTCCTCCGTTGGTGAGTCAATGGGCTTTAAATCGAGGAACTTTTTGCATGAGCCCAGCAATATCGTGGAGACCGTAAGAATGAATATATAGCTTCTGTAATTTTTCATAACGCGATGTTTTAGAAGGTAACGTTGATGCCTGCAGAAATCGTTTTTGCAGTGGGATAAACACCGTAGTCTTCGCCATTGGTGGTGGTGGCGGTACGGTTAGACACTTCGGGATTATAACCCTGGTAATTGGTAATGGTGAATGGGTTTTGCAGACTCACGTAAAGCCTTGCCCGGCTCATACCCATACTTTGTAACCTACCGCCCCGAATGGAATAACCAACGGTGATATTGCGAATACGCAGGTAACTGCCATCTTCCACATGCCAGGAGGAGGTGATACCATTTTGCCCCTTGCCTACCCTGTTTGCGCGAACATTCAATCCACTGCCGGGATCGGACTCGGATTTCCAGCGGTTAACCGCACCTGCGTAGTTGTTCATATTGCCTTCATGATTATAGAAGTACCGGCGTGCAAGGTTCAGGATCTTGCTTCCATAAACCCCCTGCATGGCAGCAGAAAGGTCGAAACCCTTCCACTCAAAATCTGTTGCAAAACCATAAGTAAATTTTGGTTGATAACTGCCGATGATCACACGATCCCTGGTAAGGTCGATAACCTTATCGCCGTCGGCATCGAAGAATTTAAAGTCACCGGGTTTGCTGGTTGCCAGGTCAAAATTGCTGGCGGCATCGATAAAATGGGGATAGCCGTTTACATCTGCCTGTGTCTTAAATACGCCGAGTTGTTTGGGCAAAAAGTAGGAGCCAATGGGCTCACCTACCCGGGTGATAAAATAGGCATTTGCTACAGAGCCCGTGTTGATGATATCGGCGTTACCGGGACCAAGCTCAATCACCTTGTTTTTATTGGTAGAAAAGTTTGCCGATGCATTCCAGGTTACGCTGCGGAACCTTTGCCGTGTACCAAGGTTCACTTCAAAACCCTTGTTGTTCACCTTACCGATGTTCACCAATTCAGTACTAAAGCCGGTGGAGAGTGGTACGGGAACGTTGAGCAGCAGGTCGGTGGTATTGCTGTTGTAATAATCAATGGCAAAGGTGAGTTTGTTGCCAAACAAACCACCATCCAAACCAAGGTTAACCTGAGCGGTTCGCTCCCAGCTCAGGTTTGGATTGGGCTGGCTGCTGGGCGCAGCACCGTTGATAGACCCGGCGGTGGCCCCACCAAATACATATGCCGCGTACGACAACGAACCCAGTGCACCATAGTTGGGAATTTTAAAGTTACCCGTGAGCCCATAGCTGGCCCTGAGTTTCAGGTCGGAAATGACGGCAGAATTCTGGAGGAACTTCTCGTCGGACAAACGCCACCCTGCAGATACAGATGGAAAATATCCCCACCGATTGTTGCTGCCAAATTTGGATGAACCATCAGCTCTCATGGAGGCCGTCAACAGGTATCGTCCGCTATAATTGTATTGTACCCTGGCAATGCCAGATGCCAGTGTCCATTGGCTTTGCAGCGAGTTTCCGGCGGTTACGATACCGGCGTTTAGGGTTGGGATCTGGTTGCTGATAAAACCCGATGTGGCAAATGCAGCATTGCTTTTAGCGTCGTCCTTTTGCAGGGACCATCCGCCGAGTACGGCAAAATTGTGCTCGCCTATTTTCTTGTTGTAGGTCAGGGTCTGTTCAACCAGCCAGTTCAGGGCGTTGCCGGTTTCTGATGAACCTGTTGCATTGGTTTCCGGGTTACCCGCGGTGTTCGCCAGGGGTATGGTAGATGGCCTGAATTTATCTGTACGAACGTTAAACAGGTCGAAGCCAAATGTTGCCCGGTATTTCAGGTCCTTTGTAAACGCAGCTTCTGCAAAAACATTTCCGAGCATCCGCAGGGCATTGACATTGAATTTTTGCATCATCGCTAGTGCTACCGGGTTCCAGGCCTGGGTCTGGTTATTTCCACTGATTACGGTGCCGTTGGGAAGGGTAGTTCTTGAATCGCCGTTCCAGGAATTCTGGGCAAAGCTGTATGAACCATCGGGATTATAAACCGGCCAGATGGGTGAATAATGCAAAGCTGATGAAACCACGCCCCCACCTTCGGGGCTGGTATAGGTACCATCGCTGTTGACCCTTTTCTCCGTAGTAACCGAAGGATTTAAGTTTAACCCGAATCTGAAAATCCCGGTGTTGCCATCGAGGTTAACACGCGCACCAAAACGCTTGAAGTTACTGTTGATGATAATGCCATCCTGGTCGAGGTATTCTAGCGATGTATAATAACGGAAATCTTCAGAGCCGCCGGAAACCGATATCGAATGATTCTGCATCAGCGCTTTCTTAAAGATTTCGTCCTGCCAGTCTGTATTCACCAGCCCGGGTGTTCCGCTTAAGTATGGCACTACTTCAACCGGGATAATGGTATTGGTATTATTTGAGGTGTTGACAAGCCTTGTGGCATTGTTGTCGTTTAATGTAAATGGGATGGGGGCCAATCCCTGTGCCTGGCGCCGGAGGTTGTTTGATACCATCTGGTCGGAATAGGCATTGTTTCTTGCATCCTGAACCAGGGAGGCATAACCATAAGCATCGAGCATATCAATCTTATGCGCGACAGACTGCACCCCAACCATGGAGTTTACAGCCACCACCGGCTTGCCCCTTTTGCCCTGCTTGGTGGTTATCAGCACCACCCCGTTAGATCCCCTTGAGCCGTAGATCGCAGCTGATGAGGCGTCTTTTAAGACCTCCAGCGACTCAATGTCGTAGGTGTTAAGGGTATTGAGGTTATTGCCGGAAGTCGGCACATTGTCGATTACATAAAGCGGCTCGGTTCCGGCGGTAATGGTTCCTACACCCCTGACCTTTACCGATAGCGGGGTTCCCGGCTGCCCCGTGCCCTGCACCACCTGTACACCGGTCATTTTTCCGACCATGGCTTCCGCAACATTATTGATGGGCTGGTTTTCCATATCCTTTGCGCGGATACCCACCACCGCTGTGGTCACGTCGCGGCGTCGCTGGCTGCCATATCCCACTACGGTTACCTGGTCGAGTGTTTGGGAGGAGTCACTCAGGGTGATATCGATGCTAACCGACTCACCGGGCCTCAGCGCGTAGCCACTCCTGGTTTGTGTTTGTAATCCAACTGAACTAAACGTAAAACTGTAGGACCCTGCGGGCAGGCGTTGAAAGGTAAAAGTACCCGTTGCATTTGTTTGTGTGCCGGGGCCCGCCTTGGTGGAAGCGTTGATGGCGCGGACACTCACCCCTTCTAATGGGTTTCCTTTATTGTCTTTTACAACACCGTTTACTACTGCGGCATTTTCCTGTGCATAAGTGGTAAGCACCGAAAACATCAGCAGGAGAAACAAGGTCAGTTTCCTGGTGGTCATAAGCGTTGGTTTTGTTTGTTTTTTTAAGTAGCGGTTGCAAACACAGGGAAATTCATCCCTGCTGAAGGATGAATTTACTTCATTTTGCCGGTCGACGAAATATAGAATCTACGCGCGGAATTCCGCGGTCACACACCTATGGATATCAGGGCAGCATCCATGGCTAAAACTTTTGCTGAGGGTAAAATGGAACGAGCATCCAATGTTCAGGAATCAAGGTATTAATACGTTATATTGCTGTAATGATTGATGCAGTAATAGCGTACTTCAATACGATTTGTGCAATGCCCGACGAACTTGTCGATGATCTACGGGAATTGGTCAGGATCAAAGACTTTAAAAAAGATAGTTTCCTGCTAAAGTCCGGTCAGGTGTCAAATTATGCTTCATGGATACTAACTGGGCTGACACGCAGTTACTACCTAAGGGACACCGAAGAAGTTACCACCAAATTTTTATGGGAAGGAGCCACCATCACCTCAGTGTACAGCTTCTACAGTCGGAAGCCGGGCAACGAAAACATTGTTGCCATTGAAGATACTACGGTAGCCATGCTGCACTACAACGAGATGCAGACCTTATACAAGAAGCACCCTGCTTTCAATACGATAGGACGGGTAATAACAGAAAAGTACCTGTATATGCTTGAGATTGAAGTATACAACCTGCGAAAACAAAAAGGCGAAGACAAATACCAGTTTATTGTTAAACACTTTCCTCATTTACTCCAACGCGTTCCATTGAAATACCTGGCCACCTATTTGGGTATGAACCTGGAAACGCTCAGCCGGATCAGGGGTAAAAGATAGCCTGCACCAGGTGTGTTCCCCGCGTATTAATCCAATTCTGTGCACCAATCCTGAATTTGATGTTTGTCAATTGCTTTGACATTGATTGAGGCTTTCTTTGAAACAGTAAACAAGTCAACATAACAAAACTGCTTTTAATCAATTAGCCTTAATTCTTACTTAAATCTCTTATCATGAAGTATCTTACCATAGCAAACACGGTTGTAATAGCAGCTGGATTGCTAACGAGCATTTCTATTGTCCGTCATTATTCGTCAAACGGTCTCGTTTTCACGGGGGTGCCGTATGCAGTACTATTTGCGCTGGCATGTAGGGCAACCTTTCACCGTCCTTCATTCGTGCGTAACATCGCCGCATTAATCACTTCGACCGCCATCAGCGTCTTTTCTTTTTTCCCTTATTACGACGTGAGCTATGGTGATGGTCATTCTTCAACGGAGGGGATAATATTTGGATTGATACCTCTTGTCTCAGTTACATTAATCCCCGTTCTCTATCTCTTAATTCAAGTGTTGTGGGTTCTAATGCTGCTTTTAAAAAAACGAATGGGCTCCGACGCCGAAGCAATTCCGGTCAGTTAAGCTTTTTTATGGAGCCAGCAGTTAATTCTTTTCCCGGCTCCGGTTGTCCGCCCGGATGAACCGTTCGGACGGGTGTCACTCCCTTGTACGGCAACAATTCTATTCAGCACATTAGCGGGTTCAACTAAACCAGTATCAGCACGAAACATACGATTGGCAAACTATCCATATCAAAAACGAGCTACATGAAATACACCTTACCACTTGAAATGCTTTATCACTGGGAAACAACCACACCCGATAAAGTGTACCTACGTCAGCCAATAAACGGCGTGTGGCAAAACTGGACCTGGAAGCAAGTAGGCGACGAAGTAAGACGTATGGCAGCAGCGTTGAAAGCAATGCAACTTCCTGCGAATGCTAATGTTGCCCTGGTTTCAAAAAATTGTGCGCACTGGATAATATGCGACCTCTCTATAATGATGGCTGGTCATGTATCCGTACCGCTTTACCCAAACCTTAATGCGGATACATTGATGCAAACGCTTCAGCACAGCGAAGCGCCGGTTTTGTTTGTTGGAAAACTGGACGATTGGACATCAATGAAGCCGGGTGTTCCTGAAGGAGTAAAATGTATTTCCTTTCCCTTTACCGGGCACACCGAATATGACCGGTGGGAAGACTTGATTAAACAACATCAGCCCTTAAAAGAAAACATCACAAGGAGCCCCGAAGAAGTTAGCACCATCGTGTACACATCTGGCACAACCGGGGTTCCCAAAGGGGTGATGCACCAATTCAAAAATCTGTCGTTTGTAGCCCATAATGCCATACCGCATTTAGGGTTCAATAGTTCCGATCGCTTTTTCTCTTATCTACCCCTGTCGCATATTGCAGAAAGGCTGCTGGTTGAAACGATAAGCCTGTATGTAGGCGGCCAGGTATCGTTTGCAGAGTCTTTACAGATGTTCCCAAAGAACCTTGCCGACTCAAAACCCACCGTATTCCTCGGGGTACATAGAATATGGAGCAAGTTTCAACAAGGGATAACCGCCAAAATACCGGAAAAACGATTAGCATTGCTGCTTAAGATCCCGATAGTCTCCACCCTTGTGAAAAGGAAGATTCGGAAGGGACTGGGATTAACAGAAGCAAGAAACATACTCACCGGAGCAGCACCAACACCGCCGGCACTAATAGACTGGTTTAGAAATATAGGCATTCACATCCAGGAAGCTTATGCCATGACTGAGAATTGTTGCTATTCACATGTTTCCGTAGCAAACAGAATCAAAATCGGCTATGTTGGTCAGCCTTTGCCCCATTGCGAGGTTAAACTGGGAAATGAAAATGAAATATTAATTAAGCACGAAGCATTGATGTTGGGTTACTTCAAAGAGCCCGAGGTGACAAACGAAAGTTTCTCAACGGATGGTTATCTAAAAACCGGGGACGAAGGGTATATAGACGAGGATGGGTTTTTAAAGATTACAGGAAGAGTAAAAGATTTATTTAAAACAATCAAAGGTAAATATGTTGCTCCTTCACCCATTGAAATGAAGGTAGCGAGTTGTAGCGATATAGAACAAGTGTGTGTTGTAGGTTCAGGATTGCCACTGCCGATCGCTTTGGTCACATTGTCGGAAAGTGGCAGGCATAAAACAAATAACGATTTACAAGCAGGATTGACCCAATTGGTAGCGGCAACAAATACATCACTTAACGCCCATGAGCAACTTGACAAAGTTGTTGTAATAAGAGATGAGTGGACAGTTGAGAATGGTTTACTTACGCCCACAATGAAGATCAAAAGAAACAGTATAGAAAAAAAGTATTCAACCCTGTACCAAAGTTGGGTTGAGCAGAAAGGAACTGTAGCCTGGTAAATCGCCTATTAAAAGTCAATGTTGTTTAGTTTAAAAAATTGGACTGAACCTTAGTATTTCCATTGGAATCGTTGCCCGGCGAGCTGCGCGAATACTGAAGATGTGTTTCGCTGAGCGCTATAGACAACCATCGAAGCTTAACTAAACGCATAAATTGTAAAATAAGTATCTGCTCTCCTGTTAATGCTATTCCGGGCGATCATTGAAAAGGGTGTTTTTATCCTACCAGGCTGTCTGGAGGAAACATAGAGCCGAGCGCCGGCATTTAAAGCAAACGATTTAAAGACCATATGATATTTTGTTAATCACACCAAAAAAACTACCCCTGACTATGCCAGAAGAACAAACGGGTTCTATAACCGTAAAAATTGCTTCACAGGAAGAATTTGAAAAAATTCATGAACTGAACCACCAGACTTTTGCAATTGAGATTCCGCAACACGAAAAAAGACCTGATGGCAAATTGATAGATGTGTTTCATGAAAAAAACACCTATATCGTAGCGCTGGAAGGCGATGAATTGGTTGGTATGATCTGCTACAATCCCATTCGTCCTTTCTCTTTGGACAAAAAGTTAAACAACCTCGATGAATACCTGCCGGATCACCGCAAGTTGGTTGAGTTAAGACTTTTTGCAGTCAAAAAAGATAAACGAAAACAAGGTATTGCAATCAGTATGCTGAAAGTATTAATACCTGACTTGATTGGACAAGGGTACGACCTGGGAGTTATATCAGGAAGTGTTAATGAACTGGAACTTTATAAGAACATTGGATCGGTGCCTTTTGGCCCCCTGGTAGGAACAGAAAAGGCGCTTTATCAACCATTATACTTCCACATCAATAACCTCAAAGGCGCATTTAAAGTTCTTTAAAGCGTAGGCATAATAAACCTTTCAGAACAACTTCCAGGCTATGACGAGTGAAACGATCAACGTAAGTACGGGACCTGTCCATATTTCGCAGCAGGTACTTGCAGCCCTGGCTTCAGCACCTGTTTCCCATAGGTCAGCAGATTTTCTTCGATTATACTACAATACAACCCAATTTTTATGTACTGCGTCTAACACGAGTAGATGCTATCTACTTACGGGTAGTGGAACGGCAGCGAACGAAGCCATGATCTGCCAAATAAAAATGTTTGGGGGTAAAGGATTGATACTCTCCAACGGCGAGTTTGGCGAAAGGCTTATCAGGCAGGGAACACGTTGGGGTCTGACCTTTCACCAGATGAGCCTGGCCTGGGGAGAGCAGATTAACCTAACTGCATTTGAGACTCGAGTGAAGAATCATGAAATAAAGTGGGTTTTTTTTTGCCACTGCGAAACATCCACCGGGGTGATGAATGACCTGGAAGGTATTGCAGAAATTTGTAAGCGATACAGCTGTCAATGTTTTGCTGACTGCATGAGCACGGTGGGCACTTATTCACTCGATCTTTCTAATGTCACCATGGCCAGTGCATCTTCCGGTAAAGGTCTTGCATCCATACCCGGCCTTGCTATCCTTTTTTCCAATATCGAACCTGCCCCTTCAGGTGAGATACCTTTTTATTTTGATCTCAGCCACTATAAAAAAAAAGATGGCGTGCCGTATACCATTTCATCAAACCTTGTACATGCACTAAACGTGTCCGTAAGGCAGAAATTAAATTGTGAGCAGTTTGAGCTGATAGAGGATTACTCACAGCGTTGTTTCAGCGTGTTAAACGACGGTAAAATTCTTCTCTTTCACAATCCCGGATCAAGAGTGTTTACCATGAGTTCACCAGCTAATACGACAAAAGAAATGGCTGGCAGATTATTAGCAGAAAACATTGTTTGTAGTTGTGAAAGTGAATACCTGCGCAGCAGAGATTGGTGTCAGATTGCATTATTTGGTTATTACAAAGAAGCCGAGCTCAAAAGATTCATCGATGTTCTGAAACGAATAGTTGCAGTTCCCGTTTTAAAGAGTAGGCATTCGGCTTTTTTGTAATTTTTTCCGAGAACATTTGTTGGTGCTGGCAGACTGTTGCCTTATCACCTACTTCGAAACTGGGAAACAGTCAAACCTTGTATTCACTCGCTTACAGCTAATTCGGCTCTGATCATCTTGCTTCATCTAAGGCAATCTCTCACCCGTGTTCCATAACTCAACCTGGATGGGGACAACGTAACGATATTGCTTGAAAAGTGGTTCGGTGTGCAATCATACTTTCTTTTACCGAAGAGGACGCTGCGTTTTTCGCAAAGAACGGGAAGGGATTTGGTGTTAGGTATTGGGTATCGAGGTATTGGAAGTACGTTTAGAGAAAAGTTGATAAGTTGAAACGCTGTACATCAGATCTCGTTCTGGTCAGATCATTGAACATGACCTGGTCGGGAGTTCAATCGAACTTTTGAAACACCGGCATCTCGTATTTCTTTTTAATTTTTATGACTTTTTTACGGCGCAGAGCTAAATGAACCATGGCAGAAATAGGTATATTTAAGTCTTATGTCGTAAATATGAAACAATTATTTCTCTCGGTTTTCATTGTCGTTTTCAACTATTTGCCGTCCCTCTCGCAGTCGGATACTACCATCAGGTACTACGGTAAAAGTCGAAAGGAAACCACTAAAGACAGCGCGATAAGCTATGTAAAATTTTACCGGCAGGCTAACCTGTGGCATGGAGTGGAATACTACACGAAAGGAAATGTCTTGAAATCAGAAGGTGATTATAATGAAACAAACGTGGAAACGGCTGTAGGTAGTGTGAACTATTATTTGGAGAACGGCAAATTGGATTATACCATCGATTATGCAGATGGAAAACCGTTGAACAAAACCTATTTCTACAAGTCCGGTGATAAGCGTTCATACACGGTTTACTCAGACAAAGGAATAGAGTTGCAAAAAGGTTGGGATGAAACGGGCAGGGAGATTAAGAATTTTGTCGTGGAACGCGAAGCCCGGTTTAAAGGAGGTGAGGAAGGTTGGAAGAAGTATTTGCAAAAAAACCTAAACGCAACATTGGCCGCCGATTTGGGATTAGCTGCGGGAACTTATGAAGTACAGGTTCAATTTACGGTGAATAAGGACGGGATCCCTACGAACCTAAAGGCTGTTTCGGTACCTCCAAAATGCAAGGCATGCGGGGCAGAAGTTTTAAGAGTGCTCAGGGAATCTCCGGCCTGGGAACCTGCAATTTTAAATAACGAACCCATTGTTTCCGAGGTCAGTCGAACCATTGCTTTTCAGCCGGTGCAAGGCGTGAAATAAGGTTGAGGACACCCCAGGGAACGAGCATAGCCGATAGCCTGGTCGCCTCAAAGCCTGGAACAAGACTCAGCTTCGAGAAAAGTTATTTGTTTAACGCAGAGTTACCGAAGGTTTTCGCAAAGGGAGCAGAGGAAGCAAGCTTTCGCAGAGAACAAAACCAGAGTCGACATGGGGTATTGTGGTATTGGGAGGAAGGCACCCCCAGCCCTATCCAAATTCGAACGGCAGAACAAGACTCAGCTTCAAGAATAGTTCTTTCTTTAACGCAGAGTTTGCGGAGTTTTTTCGCAAAGGGCACAGAGGAAGCAAGCTTCTGCAGAAAATCGAACTGAAAGGTCCAGAAACGGTACTGAGGTATTGGGAGGAAGTACCCCCAATTGTCAACTGGAGCAAAGCGGCTCTAACTATGCAAGGTTTATTTTCCATTGTTCATTTTGAATTATCTCCACCTTTGTGGCAGGTAGCAAGTTGTTCAGAAGCAAGCCTCTGAATCGCCGCATTGCACCATTTTACATTACATTAATGTCGATTGGTTAAGCCCCTTGCTGGTATAATTTGCCCAGTAATGGTATACTGCACAAGCGAGCCCCGCTTAGGCGGGGTAGACTGTGGCAACGATGCCCAATAGCCCTCCCTCTGCCGGTCCCAAAAAGAAAAAAAGCTACCGAGTAGCTTTCATGTGTTTGATCCCCTCAAATCATCAGACCGGATAATCTTCCCTCCCATTTTTGATAGCTCAAGTTTGGCTTTTCTAAATCCTTCGTTACTGATGGCACGGGTAGCATCATGGATTAAGATCGTTGAGAAACCTTCCGCCAGCGCATCCTTCGCAGTATAAAAAACGCAGTAATCGGCAGCAAGGCCGGCGACATAAACTTCCTTTATTCCTTTACCCCTCAAGTAATTTCCCAGCCCCGTAGATTTTAAATGCCCGTTGTCGTAAAACCCGCTATAGCTGTCGATTTCGAGGTCGGTACCTTTTCGGAAAATGGCTTCTGTTTTTAGCCAAGTGACGGCATCACTGAGAGCGGCACCATAGCTGCCCTGTAAACAGTGATCGGGCCAAAGTACCTGGCTTAGTCCATTGAGTTGAATCGTTTCAAAAACTTTGGTGCCAGGGTGACTGGAAGCAAAACTTTTATGTTCCTGCGGATGCCAGTCCTGCGTAGCCACAACAAGGTCAAAACATTCCTGAATTTGGTTTACCACGGGTATGATAGCATCCCCATCCGGAACTGCCAATGCACCTCCGGGTAAAAAATCGTTTTGTATGTCAATTAGCACCAGTGCTTTCATAACAGGTCGTATCGTTGTTAGTCAGTAAAGGTACATGATCGGGATTGTTGATCCGGGGTCCTGAAGAGTGAGCAGGCCAGGAACACGGATGAGAGGAGATGGAACATTCCAGGCAATGAAAAATCTTAGTCCCGCTGGGGTCTCCTAAAAGGGACCGGGAGCAGTGGAACCTTGTTAAATAGAAACCGCCTTAAAATTTCACGTTTAAGACGGCTTAGTTTTCAATGGATCCGGTTATTAAATCTTCCTGGTGTTTCCCTGTTGTGTTCAATCGGGAAATACACAGATCAGGTAACACAATGTTGTGCTTTTTTGCAGTGTGTGATTTAGAATATCATAACTTTTGCATTGTACAACTTACGACCATTGCTTTCAACACTCAACAGGTAAACACCATTTCGAACAGGTTTCTCTATCTTATAAGTGCTTACGTCGTTGGTCATCATGATGCTTTGTGAGGCTAATTTCTTACCCTCCTTATTGTACAATACAAGTGAACCTTTGCCCGGGGTTGCACCTGCTACCTGCACATATACATTATCCTGTTGTACATAGTGCATCGCCTCCAATTCTTTATTAGGGTTCAACTTCACCGTTACGGTACTGAAGTACTTGCTTTGGCCATCCGTGTCTGTTTGCGATATCCGGTAGTAATTCAGCGCGTACGGTTGCCTGTCGGTAAAAGCGTATTCTGCTTTTGACATTCCTGCACCGGCAGCTACGTAGTCAGCACTTCAAACTTCCTTCCGTCACCACTTTTTTCGATGGTAAAGAAGCTATTATTGATTTCATTAGCGGTTGCCCACTCCAGTAGCACCGTTTTTTGTACCAGCTTACTGCGGAAATACAACCAACTCACCGGAAGCGAACGGCAACCTGCCGAAGAAGGTATTGTTACCGTAACAGCCGCAGTGCTCAGTGCACCCGTAGTCGTAAGCGCCCTGCCATTGAGCACCGAGCCTGTGTTGATACTCACGGCGCCGTTATTGCAAATGATCGTTCCTTTCAACTCAGAAAAATTGTTCAAATTAACCGCACCTTCCACTTTCCAAAACACATTTGCGGCCTGTGCGCCGTTAAGCAATAAAACCCGTTTATAATTATCTTCATGGCCTTCCACACGACATTACGGTTAAGGGATTATATCCTACCGCTAAACCTACGTTTGTTCCAACATCGCCGGTAACGTTGGTGATCCCGCTGTTTGTAACAGCGCCATTACCTGAAAACAGCGCATAACAAGCTACTGAAGCAAGACCTGGTGCAGACGGACCGGTTAACACCGGGCTTCCACAACCAACAGGCACTTTCGCAGTAACACCGCTAACAGAAATCGCACCTGTGGTAGACAGAGCTCTTCCTTCAAGCGTAGTTCCGGTCCCCATAATAATAGCAGCATTGTTCACAATAACGGTACCTCGCATTGCGGTTCCGCTAGCCATACTTACAAGACCCTCAACTTTCCAAAATACATTACATGCCTTTGCACCGTTAACCAGGTTAACCTGCGAAAGAGCATTGGTCGAAAGCGTTCCTTCAATCTGGATAAGGAACACGGCGTTTGCATTTCCCTGGGCGTCGAGGTTAAGTGCCAGGTTTAAAGTTGCATTTCCATTAATTGCATAAACACCGGCCTAAGTGTATCGCCATTGCCTAACAGGGGGGCACGAAAAAAGCCGGGTGTGGTGGTATCGACCGGGTAATATGCCAGCAGTAAATCGGCAGCAGCCTGTGCACTTGCGCCATCGATGTTGTGCATAACACCGTTTACATTACCAAAGCCGGTTATCGCCCCACTATTGGAGCCTACATCGCCGGTAAGATGGGAACGCCCCGTATTCCCAACAGCTCCGTTGGAAGTAAAAAGTACAAAATCGCCTGCAGTACGACGATTAAGTGTCTGCGCAAACGTGGCTGTCAGAGAAGTTAATAGTGTAATAGCGGTTAGATAATAGCGTAACATTGTTTCCTTGGAATTGGATTTAGTTGTGAATTATTTTCACATTACAAAGATGCGCTGCTTAAAGCACAACACTATTACACATTTACATGGAAAGGTTATACAAATCACACTTTCCGAAATTGGCAGAATAATAAAATGAGGAGAATTATTCTTCCATAAATGTGCAGCCCAATTGTCCCGCCCGGCTCGAAAAGCAGTCACCTCCCAATATGTAAACCAATGATATTACTAAGCAAAAATTCATAAAGGGGTACTGCTTTGTAAGTTGCGGAGTTTATATCTTTTGCACCTTTCCTTGTGCTTATTTAGCGTTGATACATTTCCTGTTTAATTCATAGAATATATTATTAAACGCATTTTTTCGAAATAAATAATTCCTGTAAAACGGCAACAGTTTTATATCCGGATGTTGCACTTGCATGAATAACTCGCAAGACTATACGTTCTCGAGGGTGGTTTTGCGCTTTTGCTTTAGTTGACGGTAGAAGGATGGAGAAAGACCGGTAATTCTTTTTAACTGGTTCGACAAGTGCGCCACGCTGCTATAATGAAGCTTATATGCAATTTCTGTCAGGTTAAGTTCGTTATACAACAGCAGCTCTTTTACTTTTTCAATTTTGTGAATAATAATGAACTGTTGTATGGTAATGCCTTTTACTTCTGAAAATATGTTTGCGAGGTAGGTGTAATCGTGATTTAACTTCTTTTCGATATAATCAGAATAATTTGTACCTGGCAATTCATCTGAGTAATGAATCATTTCAGTAATCACGGTTTTTATTTTTTCTATCAGGATGCTTTTTCTGTCGTCCAGCAGTTCAAGTCCCGATTTAAGCAAGTTGCCCTTACGCTGTTCACGAACTTTTGGTGTCAGGTCGTCGAGTACATCAACAACGCCAAGGTCAACAACTACTTTTTTTATCCCGAGCTTTTCAGTTCTTTTTCCACCATCATCTTACACCTGAGGCTAACCATGTATTTAATATATAATTTCAGACAATTTTCCGGTACAAAAAGGATCATACTTTATACCGGACGTTCTTCAAAAGAAGCGTTACTATAGCCGACATTTGAATATTTCCCGCTTATAACGCCGATGTTTTCCCGCGCGTATTGAATATTATTGCAATTGCCTTAGTAATACACACCAACAAATAAGTATAAATACTATGATCATTGATAAAGCAGGGAAATTACGTTTCGCTATGGTCTTCAGAATACGCGGCCTGGATGTTTAGTTCGGAGTTTGCTGAGATGTATTTGAGGGTAAGCATAACCAAGCCAATGTTAAATGGCAGTTTGCATTAAACATACCGGGTAACTACTGCGGTTCTTGCTGGCTAAGGGGCAGAAATATCGTAACAATCGTTCCCCCACCGATGGTAGAAGCTACCGAAATGTTTCCAAAATGATTGTCAACAATCTTTTTACTCAAGGCCAGTCCAAAACCGAGCGCCTGGCCATGATCGTTGATGAGTTTTTGTAGCCGAAAAATCTCCTCTTCATTTTTAATCAGAAAACCTTTTCCGTTGTCGCTCACGGTGATTTTCAAAAATTCTGCGTAGCGATATTTGTTCTTCAATACCCTGTAGGTATTATGTTGCACAACATCACCGGTTATATGGATCGATAACAGCCTGTCCTCACTTCTGAATTTTATAGAATTGTCGATAATATTCATAAACAGCAGTGCAATCTGGCTTTTATATCCTTCGATAATTGGAAGTTCTTCGGCATTGAACGCAACATGCACCTCTCCTGCTTGCCCTGCAGCCTGGTGAAAGGCTGACAAAATAGCTTCACTCAGTGAAAACAGGCTCATCTCTTCGGCAACGTTATTAAGGCTAATGAAACGATCAAGAAAGATAATAAGCTGCCGAAGGTTTTTGCATTCCCGGTTGATCTTCTCCAGGTCTTCTATCCGGGCTGCCGGTAGTGAACCGGCGACTTCAACAACGATCCGGTCTGCAAGCACCGCGATCTTTCGAATGGGCTCCTGTATATCGTGTGAAATGCTCTTGCTAAATTGGGTAATGTCAGCGTTAACCTGCTTCAACTGGCTGATTTTACGATCAAGCACCAGGCTGTTCAACTCAAGCTCCTTTTTTGCCTGGTTCAGTTCAATGTTCTTTTCAAGTGCCTCCTCGGCACGGCGCCTTGCGCTAAGCAGCTCGCGCTCATATTTACCTCGTTCGGTAATTGGGATAAAAATGCATTGTATAATCTTCGTATCTGCTCTTGTTTTTGAAACTGCATTACAGATAACCTCCAAACGTTCCCCACTTTTTGCTTTTAAGGTAAAGAAGATTTCCTGTGCATTACCGTGCAATTGTACGAGTGGAAAAAAGTGGGTTTGGTAAAAGATCCGGCTCGCGATGGTGAACAGCTTTTCGATATGTTGACCAATGATTTCGTTTTTCTCCGAATATGAAAGGAGGTCAAGAAATGTAGCATTGATAGCTGTAATGGTGCCGGAGGCATCAATCTCCAGAAAGCCACACGGTGCATAATCCAGGTCCTCGCTCATTTGCACCATATACAATAGGGTTTAGCTTATTTAGAAAGATATGCTTTCATAACATCAATGGTTTCTTCGGGATGGCTCACGTGAGGGCAATGTCCCGTTGCCTTCAATACCTTCATCGCACTGCCAGGGGTGTTCTTGTAAAGGTATTCACCAACTACCAGCGGGGCAATCATATCCTCTGAACATTGCATAATCAGCGATGGAATTTTAAGCTTTTTGATGTCCTGGCGGTTGTCTGAAAGAAAGGTTACCTCCGCAAATTTCCTGGCAATAACCGGATCAGTTGAACAGAAACTTTCTACCAACTCGGCGGCTAACTCCGGACGATCCGGGTTGCTCATAATGGCCGGGGCGAGAAAGTTTGACCACCCAATATAGTTTCGGTCCATGGTTTCCAATAATTCCTCTATGTCTGCCTGCTCAAATCCCCCGGTGTAATCGGGGTCGTTAATATATCTGGGCGAGGGACCCACGAAAATAAGCCTGTCAAAAAGCTGTGGCTGCAGGTTTGCACTGATTACACCAATCATCGAACTTACGGAATGCCCGACGAAGATTACATTTTTCAACTTCAAGGCTTCGCAAATCTCCAGCACATCGTCCGCATAACCCCTCAGGCTGGAATATTTACCGGCGTCATAGGCAGCAAGATCAGACTTTCCCGAACCGACAAAGTCAAACAGGATTACCTGGTAGTCTTTTTCGAATGCCGGTGCAACAAATCGCCACATGTTCTGGTCGCAGCCAAAGCCATGTGCAAACATGATGGGTCGAGTACCCTCCCCCGACACCTTTACATTGTTACGGCTTAAAATTGAGGCATCCATTTTGGTTAATTTATTGACAAATTACGGTGTTAACTTTCAAGCAAGTAACTTTGATTTTTTAACGTGACAGCTTTTGTACCTATGCCGAAAAATGACATTAGTACCCTGTTTATTACCGACGACGATGCTGATGACCGCGGCTTTCTTGCAGGTATTCTGCAAAAAAGGGGTTTTAATGGCAAAGTAGAGCAGCTGGCCAATGGCGCTGCACTACTGGAGCGATTGGATGTAATTACCCTCGATGGCAGCGAAATCATTGTGCTCGACCTTAATATGCCGGTGAAAAATGGGTTTGAAACGCTTGAGGCACTTAAAGCCGATGTTCGTTTTGCCAATCTGCCCGTGATCGTTTTTTCTGCAACCTCCAGAAAGGAAGATGAAGTGGTTTGCATGAAGATGGGCTGCACTGCATTTCTACAGAAACCTCTGACCTATAGCGGGTACGAAAGAGTTGTTGATGCAATTGTATCCGGTAAAGGAATGCCTCCAACCTCTTAGTTCTTCAGCGCCAGCCTGTCTGTTGCATAATAAACCCCTTCGCAGTGAACAGTGGACGACGACACCACCCCCTGTTTGCACTTCTTCAAACATCAGCTTTGGTCCCTGGGCTACCAGGTTGCCTGGCATGTTTAGCTAGTGTTTCACTGTGCATTCCGGCAAATCATGGGTAGTCTGCTGCCCCAACTCCTGCAGGGTTGAAGCCCGTGCTGCGATGAAGATATTCCCTACCTTCACGATTATCCTTTATGACTTACGATTCTATCCCTTTTCAGCTTGCTGAAACGAGTTATATAGCCTTATTTGAAGCACTTCCGGGCAATCATGTGCTTGTGCAAAACGACCCACCCCGGTTCACCATTCTGGCCGTAACGCCTGGTTACTTAAAGCAAACCGATTTATCGAAAGCCGCCTTGATTGGCAAAGGGGTTTTTGAGGCCTTTGACGTTACCAGCTGCGCAAACCGGAATGCCGGGAAGGAACTGCTCCTGTCCTATCAGCATGTATGCCAACAAGGGCAGCCGCACTTTTTACCCATGCAACGCTATGATCTGAAAAATGATGATGGCACTTTTACCGAAAAATACTGGCGGGTCAGCAATGCACCGGTTACGGCACCCGACGGCGAGGTTAAGTACGTTCTCCATACGTCGGAAGACATCACTGAACTGGTCAGGGCAGAAAGGCGGGAAGCGGGCATAAAAGGGATGGAAATGGTCAATAATCTTTTCCGGCAAACACCTGTTGCCGTATGCCTGCTTAAAGGGGCCGATCTTGTTATTGAACTGGCCAATGAGCCCGCACTGAAACTCTGGCATATAACAAACGACGCCATTGGACTACCCCTCCGACAAGCGGTACCCGAAATACAGGACCAGGGCTATGCAGACATGATCGATTCCGTAATGACAACAGGGATGGCGAAACGCCTTTATGAAAGTCCCGTCACCTTAACGAGGGACGGAATACCGGAGATAGCTTACATCAATTTTGATTATGAGCCCTATTACGAAGGGAACAATACTACAGTAGTCGGAGTGTTGACTATCGGCAACGATGTGACTGAGAAGGTGCTTGCGCAAAAAAGGGTGGAAGAAAGCGAAACAAAGTACCGTGCTCTTTTCGATAGTATGGACCAGGGGTTTTGCGTCCTGGAAATCATCTTCAACGAGTCAAATACACCCATCAATTATCGGTTCGTTGAAGCCAATCCCATGTTTGAAAAACAAACCGGCTTAGTCGGCGCCATTGGTAAAACAGCCCGGGAACTGGTTCCCGACCTGGAACCACATTGGTTCGAACTGTACGGCCGGGTGGCGCTTACCGGGGAAGCCAAACGATTCAACGAAGGTTCCAAAGCAATGGGCAAGTGGTTCGACGTTTTCGCTTTTCGTATTGGGGAACCCGGGAGCCTTAGAGTTGCCCTGCTTTTTACGGACATCACCGAACGCAAAAGATCAGAAGAGGCACTGATCGAAAAAGACAGGCAATTGCGGAACATCATTCATTCGGCTCCCGTTGCTATGCTCATCCTCCGGGGCGAAGAAATGATCGTGGATACAATCAATGAACGGATGATCCAGATGATCGGGAAAAACATATCCCTGCTTAACCGGCCGTTGCTGGAGACCATACCGGAGTTGAAGGGCCAGGACGGGTATGAGCGTATTCTTTCGGTTTACAAAACCGGGAAAGCAGAGTATGGCAATGAAGTACTCGTGCCACTTATGCGGGAGGGGGTATCGGAAGAACGGTACTTCAATTTTAGTTATACGCCCATTATCGAAGACGAAACCATTGTCGGCGTCATGGACGTAGCAACCGAAGTTACTGAACAGGTAAAGGCCAGAAAGGTGATTGAAGAGAAGGGCCACGAATTGCAGCTGGCAATTGATGTAGCCAGTCTTGGGCATTACCGTGTTGACCTGCTCAACGATGTGGCCAGCTGTTCAACCCGCCTATTGAACTGGTTTGGCATCGAGGGGCAAGACTTGCGGACCGCCACCCTGCTCGACCAGGTTCACCCGGGAGATCGCTCACGGTTTATGGCGGCATTCAGGAACGCCACTCCTACGGAAGCAAACGAACCGATTGACATCATTTTTCGGGTTGTCGATCCATGTGACGGTACCCTACGCCACCTTCGTTCGTTTAATAAAATTCGCTTTGATGACTATGACAGGGCCTACCTGGTGTTCGGTGTTGTTCAGGACGTTACCCAGGAAATGGTTTACCAGCAACACTTAAAAGAAAGTGAAGCCGAATTACAACGGCGGGTGTTGGAGAGAACACTGGAACTGGAAAACCTGAATGACGAACTGAAACGGTCTAACCAGAATTTGGAGGAGTTTGCCTATGCGGCTTCACATGACTTGAAAGAACCAATCAGGAAAATTCACTTCTTTACGCATCAACTGAAAAACCAGCTGCATACACAATTGCTGGAAAACCAAAAATGGGCGTTTAGCCGGATCGAAAATGCGACAGACCGCATGGGCAATCTTATTGATGACCTGCTGCTGTACTCCCATGTAAGTCAACGACCCCGCGAGATTGAACGGGTTGACCTGAACCAAAAAGTGCACCGCGTGCTGGAGGATCTTGAAGTAGACATCGCCGAAAAAAAAGCAGCGATCCGCATCGGCAAACTACCGGTCGTACAAGGCCACGGCCGGCAATTGCAGCAGTTATTACAGAACCTGGTCAGTAACGCCCTGAAGTATAGCAGGCCTGATGTGCCCTTACACATCGACATCACCGCCAGCCAGGTTGAAGAAAATGGGCGGATGTATCACCAGCTCACCATTACCGACAATGGCATTGGATTTAAACAAGAATACGCCCACAGGATTTTCCAGATGTTTATTCGCCTGCATGGCAAAGCGGAGTATAGCGGAACAGGTGTTGGTTTGTCTATTGTAAAAAAGGTGGTAGAAAATCACAAAGGGTTTATCCAGGTGGATAGCACACCGGACGTTGGGTCAACTTTTCGAATTTTCCTGAGTTGTGAGCTGTAAGTTAATGGTCCGATGATGTGCGGGAATTATGTTGTATGTTATATGTTGAATGTTGTATGAGTTATGAGTTAAGAATTAAGAATGATGCGTGTGTTTCCGATCAAATTATAACAACGAGCAGGGAATTATGTTGGATGTTGTATGTTATATGTTGAATGTTGTATGAGTTATGAGTTAAGAATTAAGAATGATGAGTGTGTTTCCGATCAAATTATAACAACGAGCAGGAATTATGTTGTATGTTATATGTTGAACGTTGTATGAGGACGTTTGAGTTATGAGTTAAATTAAGAATGATGAGTGTGTTTCCGATCAAATTATAACAACGAGCAGGGATTATGTTGTATGTTATATGTTGAATGTTGTATGAAGACGGTTGAGTTATGCATTAAGAATCAATGTCGCTTACTTAAGAGAAAATTTTGGTGACTAGCTGTGGGAATTCTGTTTGCCATCGTTGTGTCACTCCCTTGTACCGCATCCCTTTATTCACCAATTTCTGCCACTCACCTTAAGTAAACGACATTGAATTAAGAATAATGAGTGTGTTTCCGACCAGGTTATATTAACGAGCAGGGGATTATGTTGGATGTTGTATGTTGCATGTTGCATGTTGTATGAGCGGTGGTTCCAGTGAGGAGTTATGAATTATGAGTTAGGAATTATGAGTGTGTTCCCGACTAGGAAATATCAACGAGCGATGATGATATTGAAGGTTAGATGTTGAATGGTGCTCTTCGATGGAAAATGAATGATGCACGATAAGCCGCGGAGACTTTAGATGTTTTCCTTTTTATTTTTGACTTTTGACTTTTTACTTTTTACTTAGCCCCCAACCATGGTTCCACCGGTAATAACACGTTAAAGGAGGCGCCTTCATTTAAGCGCGATTCGGCCCAGATGTGTCCATGATGATTTTCAATAACCTTCCTGACGATGGACAAGCCAATGCCGGTTCCTTTGTATTCGGGTAATACCGGCAGCCTGGTGAAAACGTTGAAGATGCGATCCGCATGCTCTTGTTCGAAGCCAATGCCATTATCCTTCACGGTAACACAGTAAAAAGCTCTTTCGTGCTCCCGCTCGGGCAAGGCTAGCGGAGTCTCTTTACCCACCACCTTATTACAGCTGACTTTGATATGGGGTACCCCACCCGGTTTTGCATATTTCAAAGCATTTGCAAGCAGGTTTTGGAAGGCTTGTTGCAACTGGCGGTGATGACCCTTAATGCTAAATAACGGGTCTACCTCGATGATTGCTTTTTTGTTTTCAATTTGCAGCTGAAGGTCATCTAATACAACATCGATAAGTTCGTTGAAGTCTACGTCTTCATGATTCTTCGGTTGGATACTCACCTCCGAAAACGACAACAAGCTATCAATAAGTGAAGCCATCCGTTCTGCAGCTGCTTCCATGCGCTGGAAAAAGTGCCTTTCATTTGCGGATAAACGATCACCCAAACTCGCTTTGATACGATCGGCAAAGACCTGCATCTTACGTATGGGCTCTTTTAAATCATGAGATGCGGCATAGGCAAATTCGCTCAGGTTTATATTTGATCGTTCGAGTTCACGGTTGCTGGCGGTGAGCGCTTCATTAGCTTCCGCCAACTCGTTTGTGCGTTTGGTTACAATTTGCTCGATTTCCCTACGAGCTTTTACCTGTTCGGTAACTTCAATTGCCACAGCTACCACCCCTTCAATGCTTCCGTTTGCATGATAATAGGGCTGGAAGGTATAATTAACATAGATCTGTTGCAGCACACCTTCTCTTAGCAACTGTATGGCACTTTCATTGGCGGTAATGGTTACACCTGTATCAAACACCTTCAACAGCAACTTTTCCGCGCCCTGATTACGTGCTTCGGGAAGGGCTTCAAATACGGGTTTATCCATCAGTTTTTCGGGGCCTCTTCCCCAGAGCTCGAACATCCGGGTATTGGCAATGTATACCACCAAAGAACGACCTTTGAGAATACAGGTGGCAACGGGTGATCGCAGGATGGTATTCCGAAGATTTATCTCACTTTCCTGCAATGCGTTTTCGGCAAGTTTCCGGTCGTGAATGTCCACACCGGTGCCGATACTTCCACGTATTGATCCATCGGGAGCATAATGTGGCCCACCGGTGAATAAAAAATAGCGGTACGCTCCATCCGAACGCATCATCCGCGCTTCAACTGAATAATTCTGTTGTGACCGGGCAGCGCCAAAATAGCTTTGCAAAAGCTCTTCACAATCGTCCGGATGAACAATGTCGTGCCATGAACGGCCAAGCGACTGTTCGAAACTTTGCCCGGTAAAATCCAGCCAATAGCGGTTCCAAAAAGTTACCACAGCCTCGGTGTCGGCCAAAAAGACCATCATAGGTGCCTGGTCGGCTATCGTGCGAAAACGCCCTTCACTTTCATTGGCCATGCTTCTAAGGTGGACCTGCATGGTGACTTCGTTACCAATGGCCAGTACACCAACAGCCTTTGGGCTCCTGTCTTCAAAATAAGGCTGGTAGATATAGTTGACATAAATGTTCTCCTCCTTTCCGTTTCGGATGAGTTTAACCGGGCTTTCGTAAACCTGTCTGGCTATACCACTTTCCCTTACTTCATCCATCAGGGAAATATATCCCTGGCCAATTACCTCCGGCAGGGCGTGCTCCAGGGGAAGACCAATCACCTCACGCCCCCTTCCCCATAGCTGCAGGGTTGGGTCATTGGCCATTTCAATGATCAGGTCCGGTCCCATCAGGATGCATACCGGTATCGGTGTTTGCATAAAAAGATTGTAAGCCTGCTCCATGCCTTTCATCTTTTCTGCCATTCGGCCAGAATGTACCTCCTGCGTAATGTTTTCTGCGGTATGAATGATAAAGGCAACCTCACCTTCCTGGTTGAGCACCGGCCGATTGCTTGCCCGCCAATACATTTCGGAGAAGGAGCCTTGATCATTGGGCAGATCATAACGCTGAACCGGCAGGTGATGCGCCTGTTTGTTGTGGAGAACCAGCGCTAAAGAATTGCGGAGACTGCGTGGTCCGTTATCGGATGGATCGTTACTGTTGCCGGGGTGAACCTCAAACAGCGGTTTTCCAATTATCGCTTCCCTGGCCAAACCAACTTCGATCAGCCTTTGAGGAGTAACTGCTAGCAGGGTATAATGGGGTGGGTTGGCTTCGATAAGCAAATGGTTGCCGGGAAAGGCATCAAAAAGCCTGATATAACCAGATCTATCGTCGGCCGTAAGATTGATGGAGTCGTTTAACATAGAAAGTGAAACTGAAGATAGGGATAATCTCTTTTGGTCGACTGCTTTGAGGTCAACGAACATGGAATGCAGCCCCGTGCCGACCCTTTTCGTTGTAAAGAAAGGGGAATGAAGGTCATTAGCTAAGCGGCGTCTTCAAATTGACCTGCCGGTAAGGCGATATTGCAAAAGTCCGCCCGCTAACCCCAACGGGTCAGAACCTACTCATAATCCTTCCCAAAGCTTTAATTATCACCCAATCATCTTTCCTTAACCTGCAACATATAAGATCCAACATATTCCCCGCTCGTTCATGTAACCTGGTCGGAAACACACTCATCATTTTAAACTCATGACTCCTTACTGAACCGCCCCTCATTCAACATTTCGCATTTAAAATTCAATTTCATCCAGTTAAGTTTTTGCAATGCATTAAAGCTGCATAATGTAACTAATGTACAAGAGTGCGACCCACCAATAAATTGGGGGCACGGCGCAACGATGCCTAATATAAAATTTATAGTTAGGCCCAAAAAAATTGTTCTTAGCTAAACGACATTTGTTTAGCGTCGACATATTTCCCGCTCGTTCACCTAACCCGGTGGGAAACATACTTATCATTTTCAACTTGTTACTCCTCACTGGAACCGCCGCGCATACAACATATAACATACAACATATTTCCCCATAACCAGATCATACAACATGCAACATATAACATAATCGTCCCCTCCGTATCTCACCAGTCGACACCCATGCTTCATTCTTAATTCATAACTCATAACTAACACTCGACTGTAATACTGCCGTACACCCCTATGTACGATATCGCGCACAATACAAATAAACATTATACTTAAACACCTAACCGTTAACTGTTCAGAACATGGTATAATCTTTCCTTTGTGTGCAGCATAGCTATGCCGGTGGGTTTTAGTATGTATGCTTTACGGCAGCACCTCATAACTCGGTGGTTGTGGTTTAAAGGCGGCAGGACTTTCCAAATCAAAATCGTAATATGTTCAGGAACTATCTTAAGACAGCCATTCGCAACCTTTCTAAAAATAAATTTTTCACGATTTTAAATGTCTTTGGCCTGGCACTGGGTATGTCGCTAAGCCTCTTATTTATTGCCCTGCTTACCTTTCTCTCGAGGTTCGACAACTTTCACCCAAATGGCGACCGGATTTACCGCGTGATCACACAACGCTTCGACAAAAAGGAAAACCCAAAGCTCGCATCTGCACCCGCCGGACTTGCAGAAAACTTAACGGCTTATCCCGGGGTAGAACGAGTGGTGCGCATACAACGTTCACTATCCGGCAATGCGATATATGCAGAAAAGAAAATCGAGCTGTATGGCTACTTTGCTGAACCAGGCTTTTTTGAAATGTTCAATTATCCACTACTTAAAGGCAATAAGGCCACTGCGCTGAATTCCCCGAATAGTATACTGCTTTCCGAGTCTGAGGCCACAAAGATTTTTGGTTCCAAAGAGCCCATGGGCGAACTGCTAACGATTGAAGGATACGGCAGCTTTCTAATCACCGGTATCTTTAAGGACCTGCCCGAAAACACCCATATGCAATTTGGTGCTCTGGCATCTTATGCTACTTTACTGTCTTACAACAAGAGTTTCCTCCCCGGCAGCCGCGGCGAATGGAATGCCTATACCGGCTCGTTTGTTTACCTGCAGCTCTCAAACGAAACAGAACCCGGCAACATCGGTAGGTTCCTCGACAAAGTGGCCAAAGAAAGATATGCCCCCGAAAACACTAAAGCTGAATTTGAGTTGCAGGCTTTAAACAAGATTACACCCGGACCCGAACTATGGGATCCGATCGGCCCTAACTGGAGCTACCTGATGCTTTTAATCACCGGCTCGATCACCCTTATCGTACTAATACCGGCTTGTGCCAATTACGTCAACCTCTCCATTTCGCAATCACTCGAAAGGATGAAAGAGATTGGGGTAAGAAAAGTAATGGGTGGTCGTAAGCAGCAAATCGTGATGCAGTTTATCGTAGAGTCTACCACCATTGTGTTGATCGCGCTATTGCTTTCTTATGTCATTTACGAGCTCATCCGGAAAGACTTCCTGGGCGGTATGGTTGAGACATCTCCTATGGACCTTTCGCCTACCTGGGAAACATTCTTTGGCTTTTTATTGTTTGCCCTCCTTGTCGGTGTACTGGCGGGGATTGTGCCTGGCCTTTATTTCTCCAGGCTCACACCTAGCATTGCGCTAAAAGGTAAAGAAGTGAAAACTAGTGGCCGCTCGTTGTTCAGGAAGATAGTACTAGCCGTTCAATTCATTATCTCACTTGGGTTTATTATGGCGGTTGTAATTATGATGCGACAGTACTACTATTCGGTAAACTACGACCTGGGTTTTGAGCAGGAGTCTGTACTTGATGTTGATCTCCAGAACGTCGACCCCCAGATCTTTAAGAATGAATTTTCAAAACTACCTGTGGTAAAACGCATATCCATGTCATCGCATGTTTTAGGTGTCGGATCAGCCGCTGAACGCTACATGAAAACAGCCGATCAGTTCGACTCTATTGCGGTATCCTCAATGTCGGTAGACGAGGCGTTTATCTCAAATATGAAACTTCACCTGTTGGCGGGTAGAGATTTTAACCAAAACACTTTGGAGAATACAAGGTTCATTATCGTCAACGAGGAATTTGTAAAATCCCTGAAGCTCGAAGCACCAGCCCAGGCCATCAACAAGATTGTCACCCTAACGAATGGCAGTGAATTCCGAATAGCGGGTGTCCTCAAAAACTTTCATTTCGCAGGATTAAAGGAAGCCATTGCCCCGTTCTTTTTTGAGCACAACCCCGGCAGATTTGCTTATGCCAATATGAAATTAGCAAGCAGTGCCGACATGTCCAGCATATCTGCCATGGAACAACTATGGAAAAAGATCGGTGGAGCGGGCAAGTTTAATGCGCAGTTGTTTGCTGCAAAAATCAAAGAGGCATATAACTTTTACATCATGATCACGAAGCTGTGGGGGTTCCTGGGTATATTGGCAATTACCGTAGCCTGCCTGGGCTTATTGGGCACCGTATCCTTTACCATAAAAAAGCGGGTCAAAGAAATCGGGATCCGGAAGGTTTTGGGTGCAACCGCAAAAAGCCTCGTGGTCTTATTATCAAAAGATTTTGTTATGCTGATGGTCATTGCCAGCGTAATTACCATACCCATCATTTATTTTTTGTTTACCAACCTGTTGAACAATACCCAGTATTACAGTATTCAGATAGGTTTTTTAGAAATATTCGCGAGTCTCCTGATCATGATGTTGCTTGGGCTTACAACCATCCTGTCGCAAACATTAAAGGCAGCAAATGCCAACCCGGTTGATAACCTGAAAACGGAATAGAAGCTGTCCAACATACCAGCTCGGAACGATCTGCGGATAAGCCTGTAACAAACCATGCTCACGGTCTGCACCACACCACGGCTATATAAAAACACAAAGCTACCGTAGTAGCTTCTTGTAGTATGCTTTAGGCCTTTTAGTTTCTAAACCGGTAACAGGGCTTTGTTTGTAGCCTTTTGTTTCGACAGCTGTCGTACAAATTTTTCGCAAATTTTCGCTGGCTGATAGGTTGCAAACTCTTTTGACAACTTGCAAATGTTCTGCTTGTATTTTTGATCAGCAAGTACTTTATCAACCGCCTTCCGGATCTGCTCTTTTTTTGGTTTTTCCGTTTTCAGGTTAATACCCACTTCAAAATAACCAACCCGCGCGCAGATTTCGTTTTTGCCTTCATATTTTCCACCAACAACCATAGGTAAATTGTTCATGATACTCAGCAATACCCCGCCATACCCGCCATTGGAAATATATACATCTACATAGGGCATAACCTGGCTGAAATCAATATAATCTTCGATCACAATGTTATCACAGGCATACCGTTCGCGCAATGCGAGTGTCTGGTTTCCTCCTGTGGCAACCAACACAAGTTTATCCGTATTCTTAAACACTTCAAGTGTGGGTACAATAAGTTTATCTACATCTGGCTCCAGGGTTCCCTGCGTCAGTAACAGTACCTTCTTGTAACGGCTCAACTTCTGGGTAAAAGCGTGTTGTTGCTTGTCCCGGGTGTATGGCAGAAGTGGTCCGATAAATTGTATGTGCCGGCTCATGCGTTTCCTGGCATATTCAAAGCCGGGTGCGCCGATCTGCAATACAGCATCCGATTTTTCGATCAATATTTCAAATACGTCCCGCTCCTGTGTAGTTCCACCATGCTCCTTTAGCAATCTAACAAACAGGTTATTGGGCTCTTTCAGCAGCACCCGGTTTACGAGTACGTTCAATATCCTGTGTACCAATTTTCCGGGCATAGACGAAGCTGGTGTTAAACCCAGGCCCGGGGGCGGCGCGTCTGGTGATTGTTCCGTCAGCGGAATAACCCCGATGGAAATAACCGGCTTTTTCATCACGTCTTTTACAAATGGTATTCCCGTAAAACAAATATCAGCAATCAGCAGATCAAAAGGAAACGCTTCATTAACATTCTGTATGTCGGCGAGGAATTCAGGACCACGCAGGATAAAACAGTTTGACATATCAAAAGAAAGCCGTTTAATTCCCGTTATATTTTTTCTCTCCGGAAAATAGGTATCCAAATTATGCTGTGTAATTTCCTTTGCTTTAATAAAAGGGAAATGCGGAATACCCAGTGAAGCCAGTTTGTTACTAAAAAGACTGCCGGTATACCATCGCACGTCATAACCCTGTTCTGACAGGTGAATAGCAAGGCTGGTTAACGGATTAAAATGACCGTCCATAGGCATCGTGGCGAAGAGAATTTTTTTGCCTGTACTGGTTAAATTATTAATGGTATTAATTATTTCTGTTTGCATTTTTAATTGGTTTTGTAATGCAAAGAATGGACAAGAATAAAAGTTAAAAAAGTGTACTTTGTGCGATAAAGAGGACATTTTACGCCATGTCTTTACAAGCAACCATCATACGCGATATCCTTCAGGCAGCCGCACCTTCAACGGGCGGGTACGAAACCATATGTCAGCTTACGGGTATTAATCCCGAAGAAATCAGTTGTTCAGAAAATATGCTGGAATGGGAAAAATCCGTACTGATCTGGAATCCCTTAATGGAACAAACCGGCGACGAACTGATCGGGCTTCACCTTGGTATGGAAGTCAATTTATCCATGCTTGGCATGGTAGGATTTCTAATGCAAAGCAGTAAAAACCTCGAACAAGCTTTTAAGAATTACTGTTTTTACAGCCCGATGATAGTGCCCATGGTGGAGTTTAAATATATAGAGCGCAAGGCAGTACATTTCGAAATGCACCAGAACAAATTGTGGCAGCATAAATACCCCGAAACCGCCAGGCAGGCTATGGATTATGCCACCGCAGCAATCGTCACTTTTTTACGAACGTTGTCGGGCAAAATGATCAGGCCAATATCCGTCAGCTCGGAATATCCAAAACGTAATCCGGCCGAATATGAACGGCTGCTTGGATCTAAAATACATTTCAACGCACCGGTAAATAAAATTGTGTTGGCGCTTACCGACATGCAATCAGCTGTTATTACAAGCGACAATTCTCTTTTTCAACTGTTCAATTCCATCCTCAGTCAAAAGAAAGCGGCACTGGCAAACCTGAGTTGTAGTGAGAACCTACGGCAAATCCTATTTATGCAGTTTAAGGGTCAGATACCCGCCATCGATGAAGCAGCTGCTGCTATGAGTATGTCACCGCGTTCACTCCAGCGAAAATTATTGGAAGAAAATACTTCTTTTAGAACAATTGCCAACGAAGTAAAGCGGCAGTTGGCATTAGAGCTGATCAGGAACCCGGGAGCTAAATTGTCTGAGGTGTCAAACGTGTTGGGTTATGCTGACGCAACATCTTTTAGAAGGGCATTTAAGAACTGGACCAAAGAAACACCCAAAGCAACCCGGCAAAAAATGAAATCCAGCTAACCTTCTCTCTCACGTTAACGCCGTCCCTTACAAAGTTGATCTTCCACTTAATTAGTACACGAACCAATCAGCTGGCGCGCATATGCACGGTTCACTTGCACCTATCATTTTCAAACAAATGTTTTAGAGTGGTTAAATTTCAACCCGCAGTGCCGACCAACAAGCGTAGCCGATTGCCTGAGTGCCCCGGTGCGATTACTTGTTTGTGTAATGGAATAAATGATTATGTTTTACCATTGGAGTGCTAACCCAGGATAACGTTTTCGTATCATCAGTATGCCTGGTTTTTGGGCGTATCCCTGTTTCCGGCTTAGGCCGGAAACAGGGTCGGGCTATTCCCGTCCGAATGGCTTCAGCCGGGCGGGCGCTGCTATCCCTTACGCAGCTCCGCGTGGCAGTTAACCGGAGCGGCAAGCAAGGTTTTCTTATTTTATCGAACATAGCCGGAGGGGCGGTCTAGCCTCCATCTATCCCTAACAAACAATAAAGTGGTCAGTTAATGGTATCAGCCGAATGCATAACTAAGGTTAAAAGCAATACAGTAACATGATCCAACTGAAAAACATCCGCGTGCGGCCAGACCATCGAAACATAGAACCGGAACTTTAAGTATTCCTCATTCAAGTAACACAAAAACAGCTACCGAAGTAGCTGTTTTTAACATTCGCAGTAAGAAGTAATTAACTCAACGATGCCATATCAATTACAAACCGGTATTTAACATCACCCTTTAGTAAGCGGTCGTATGCTTCATTTATCTGTTGCATATTGATCATTTCAATATCGGCAACGATATTGTGTTTGCCACAGAAATCAAGCATTTCCTGTGTTTCTGCAAGCCCACCAATCATTGAGCCGGCAAAACTTTTTCGACCAGGGATCAGGCTGAATGCCGCTACGGGTAATGGATCTTCAGGAGCACCAACCAAGGCCAGTGAACCATCTACCCGTAAGAGATTTAGGTAGGCATTAATGTCGTGTTGCGCCGATACCGCGTCCAGCACAAAGTGAAGTTTACCCGCATACCGTTTCATCTGCTCGCGGTCTTTAGATAACACTACATCATCAGCTCCGAGCCGCTTTGCATCTTCGAATTTACCGGCCGAGGTGGTAAATACAATCACCTCCGCACCCATGGCTTTTGCGATCTTCACCCCCATGTGCCCAAGTCCACCGATACCAACTATACCCACTTTTTTGCCGGGACCTACGTTCCAGTGCTTCAGCGGCGAATAGGTGGTAATGCCTGCACAAAGCAATGGCGCCGTGGCAGCGGGATCCAGGTTTTCAGGCACGCTCAATACAAAGCTTTCATCCACCACGATGCTTTGCGAATAGCCGCCATACGTTTGCTTGCCCAGGTGCTTATCAGCCGAGTTATAGGTTTGCACATTGCCCTTGGCGCAATATTGCTCCAGGCCTTCAATGCAGTATTCGCACTCGCGACAGCTGTCTACAAGGCAACCTACAGCGGCAAAATCGCCCGTCTTGAACTTTTTAACTTCGCTACCAACAGAAACTACTTTACCCACGATCTCATGGCCGGGTATGCAGGGGTATATGGTACCATGCCATTCGTTGCGTGCAGTGTGCAGGTCGGAGTGGCAAACACCACAAAACATAATCTGTATTTCCACGTCATGTGGGGAGGGATCTCTGCGTTTTATGGTCATCTGTTCCAGTGGTGCGTCTGCTGCAGATGTACCGAATGCCTTTACTTCTTTTACTTTTATGTCTTCCATATCAATTGATTTGCTTTGGTTTACCGGTTTTTAGCTGTGTTTGCGCTGTCGAAAGTGCCACATCTTCAAGCGGGTTGGGTGGTGTTAGCATCGGGCGCAAGAATCCCGGCTAAGAATATCATGCCGTCACCCCGGGGAACGAAGCAATCCCATGTTGTATCATCGTAAACGTCTTTTAATGATGAACTATAAAGGACCGTCATTGCGAGGAACGAAGCAATCTCATGTTGTAGCATCGTAAACGTCTTCAGGATGATGAATGCATTTGCCGCGCACGCAATTGCATGGCTCGCATACCGTCATTGCGAGGAACGAAGGAATCCTATGTTGTAGCATCATAAACGTCTTTGAATGATGAACTATAAAGGACCGTCATTGCGAGGAACGAAGCAATCCCATGTTGTAGCATCATAAACGTCTTTTAATGATGAACTATAAAGGACCGTCATTGCGAGGAACGAAGCAATCCCATGTTGTAGCATCGTAAACGTCTTTGGAAAGACGAACTATGAATGATGATGCATTTGCCGCGCACACAATTGCATCGCCCGCACACCGTCATTGCGAGGAACGAAGCAATCCCATGTTGTAGCATCGTAAACGTATTTTAATGATGAACTATGAATGATGAATGCATTTCCCGCACGCAATTGCATGGCTCGCACACCGTCATTGCGAGGAACGAAGCAATCCCATGTTGTAGCATCGTAAACTTCTTTTAATGATGAATGATGAATGCATTTCTAGCGCGCACGCAATTGCATGGCTCGCATACCGTAATTGCGAGGAACGAAGCAATCCCATGTTGTAGCAGCGTAAACGTCTTTGAATGATGAACTATAAAGGACCGTCATTGCGAGGAACGAAGCAATCCCATGTTGTAGCTTCTTAAACGTCTTTTGAAAGACGAACTATGAATGATGAATGCATTTGCCGCGCACGCAATTGCATGGCTCGTACACCGTCATTGCCAGGAACGAAGCAATCCCATGTTGTAGCATCGTAAACGTCTTTTAATGATGAACTATAAAGGACCGTCATTGCGAGGAACGAAGCAATCCCATGTTGTAGCATCGTAAACGTCTTTTAATGATGAACTATAAAGGACCGTCATTGCGAGGAACGAAGCAATCCCATGTTGTAGCATCATAAACGTCTTTTAATGATGAACTATAAAGGACCGACATTGCGAGGAACGAAGCAATCCCATGTTTTAGCATCGTAAACGTCTTTTAATGAAACTATAAAGGACCGTCATTGCGAGGAACGAAGCAATCTCATGTTGTAGCTTCGTAAACGTCTTTTGAAAGACGGACTATGAATGATGAATGCATTTGCCGCGCACGCAATTGCATCGCTCGCACACCGTCATTGCGAGGAACGAAGCAATCCCATGTTGTAGCATCGTAAGCTTTTATGGAATGCACTTAGCCACGCTCATCAACATTCCCTACCTGATCGCCTTTATCCCTTCGTGGGTGGCGGTAACCGGTATAATGCTGCCATCAGGATTGAACCCCATTTTATCAATACATACTTCCCGGTTAAAGCCAGCCGCATTGCCCATCGTAATTCCCCTTGGATAATTAAACCGGTGGTATACGATATACCATTCGTCTTTGCCAGGCACCTGTATGGTGGAGTTGTGCCCGGTAGCATAAATGGCCGCTTCCTTGTTTGTAGCAATAACTATGTTGTTTTCGGGTATGTTGATGGGGCCCAGTGGCGAGTCAGCCGTTCCATACCTGACCCGGTAGTTTACGCTCCGGGTATCGTCTTCCGACCACATGAAGTAGTATTTACCGTTACGTAAGAATACATGGGTTCCTTCCCGGAAAGTCTTGTCTGGTGTAATCACTTTGGTAGTGCCTTCCTTAAGCGTAACCATATCATCGTTCAGCTCAGCAACCGCCATATAGCCGTTGCCCCAGTACAGGTAACTCTTGCCCGACTTAACATCGGTAAACACGTCGGGATCGATCTGTTGTCCACCCGTAACACCTGCGGGAAACTTGTCGATGAGCGGCTTGCCCTGGTCAACAAAAGGCCCGGCAGGATTATCTGACACTGCAACACCGATCTTTTGTGCGGCGGTAAAATAGTAATAGTACTTGTAGTTACCATTAACCTTTTTTTCAACAATACATGGCGCCCATGCATTCCGGTTAGCCCAGCTTACCTCTTTGGGCAGGTCCAATATGGTACCCTCATCTTTCCAATTGACAAGGTCGGCAGACGAAAACGCTTTAAAGAATGTACCCGACCAATTGTTGAATCCATCGCTCGTCGGATAGATATAATACCGGCCGGTTTTCTCCGCGTAGATTATGTCGGGATCCGCATAATAGCCTTCCAGCACGGGGTTGTGGTTCTCCATGGCACTGACTTCATAAGTTACGGGTTGATGCCCTTTAAGTGCAACGGTGTATTTCACCGGCCCCTTTGTAAAGTCGGCTGGCTTAGCGGGGGTAACAGCAACACCTGGAAAGTTGATAAACCCTGGTTGAAAGGCTTTCAAGTTAGTTGACGGCTTTACAGGTAAATAAAGCTTTTTCGAGCTCGTATCAAACCGGACGTTGATGTTCTTTACCGACCTGGACTGCGCGGAAAGGATGACGTCATCTGCCCGCCCCCACTTGCTGATGAGTGTTTCAGCTTCCTTTTTTGTGATGGGCATTACAGTGCCATGTCGTGGATGAAAGTTCATGGTAACGTCCTGGTCAATCACCGCGAAGTTTTCGAAGTCGGTTGTTTTTGTAAACTGGTAGCGGCCTTTGGTATAAACATCGTACATCAGGATATAGCCCTGTCCATTATTCAACTTAAAGGTGCCACCGCCTTCAACGGGATCTTTGGTTTGCTGAATGTATTTGTCGCGCAAAACGTAGCCTCCAGTAAGCTGGTCTGAAACCGCGATCTTCAGACCTGCACCTTCGCCTTCTGTTTTGAAGATGAGATGGTATTTACCGTCTTTATGAACAATGTCGCCATCGATGCAGGCGCCGTTTGTGGGACTAAAGAAAAGTTGTTTGGGCTCGCTTTGCAGGTCAGTAAAGTCGTCGTTCGCATAAGCATAATATATCTTGTCCGGGTCTTTACCATGCTTCATAGAAAAGTACACCATATACTTACGGGCTTTGGTGTCGTAGATGGTTTGCGGTGCCCAAACACGAAGCAGGCTGTCGTTACCCGGGAAACGTTTCTGAATATTCACGATCGCCGAGGTCCAGTTAAGCAGGTCTTTTGATTTCATCAATACCATTGCCCGGTTTGAACTCCATCCCTTTGCAGATACCATGTCGGTGACTACCATATAGAATGCGCCATCTTCACCACGAAGAATGTGCGGGTCGCGTACACCACCGGTAGAACTTATTTTTTCTGAACTAATGATCGGGTCATTACCGTTAAGTGCCCGATAATTATAGCCGTCGTTGCTTAAGGCAAAACGGTTCGCTTCTTCGTTTTTGGTATTGCCCGTGAAATAGGCAAACAGGTAGGCGCTGTAATTTTCTGCTCTCGTTTTCTTTTGTGCATAGGCGAAAAAGCAGCACACTACAGCCAACAATAGTAAAGTCCCCCGTCGAATTGATGTTTCCATTTGCTTGCAAGCTTTTAATTGAATAAAGGTCCGGCTGATGTGACCGGTGGAGCTACATGCAGCGTTGTTCATTCAAAAGTAATGTACTCGAACAACAAATCAGGTGTGGATGCAAAAGCCCACTTCCCCACTGTGGAACCCGTTATTAAACCATCAGGCAGCCGGTGGTTGAAGCTTAGCACCGCTACACCCGCAAATAAAAAGACCGCCTTTTCAGGCGGCCCGTTGTTCCATTATTGTGTGCTTTGGACCCTTAGTATTTCCATTGTCAGGGATGAGTCACGATATGCGGTACAAGTGAGTGACACAACCGGAGCTTCATAGATATTCTTCTGCCGGTCACCAAAAAAACGCCAAATGCACCGTCTATTACCAACAGCAGAGATAAAATAAATTGCCTTTTTAGCGGGCAGCCTTTTAAGTCGTTGAATTAAAAACCTGGCTTAGTTAGTACCCCGGGTTTTGTTGCAGGTAGCCGGGAATATTTGATGCGCCATCGATGGCGGTTTGCGGAATCGGGAATACGCGTCGTTGCTTGTCGGTATTTGATTTTTCGGTCCACGGATCTTCGTACTTACTAAAGCGAATCATATCGGTACGGCGCAGCATTTCCCAATAAAACTCGAAGCCCCTTTCCCGATAAAGAAGGTCGAGGTTCATGGTGGTAAGCGCAGGAGGCGGGGTTGAACTGGTCCTTGAAGCACGAACCAGGTTCACGTCGGCAAGTGCACCGGCAACATCATTTGATTTCCTGAGCTTAGCCTCAGCGCGCATGAGGTAAATGTCGGCGAGCCGGGTAATTACGATATCCGCTTCGCCGAAGTTGCGACCGCTGACCGACTTACGACTAAACTCATATTTTTCAACCCGGTAGCCCGTGTTATAATTGCTGCCCTCCACCGTAAAGTCGATTTTTTCTGTAAACTCAACCGGAAGAGTTGGTTTGTTACGGGTATCATGAAACAACTTGCCCACCTTCATACTTCCGTTTGGACACCTGAGAAAAACCCCGTTTCTCCTAAGGAGCCCATATTGCTGGCCACGAAGTATTCCGCGGTTAACATGAAACTGCTCAGGAGGCACACATGAGTCAGCAAGATTGGAATAAATGGAAAGGTTTTGTTTATAGAACCTGGGATCAACAGAAGGATCGCCGGGGGCATAGGCATTTACCCAGGTCCTGTAATAATCAGGCGTTATACCCGGACCATCGGTTCCATTTGCCCCGGTGTACTCGGGAAGCGGAAACTGGTCGCCGGAAAGTGAAAAATAGGCCAACCGATTATGACCATTCAGGTCGGCCCGTTGGTCAACCGCAAATACGATTTCTTTATTGGTGTTATTGTTATCATTGAAAATGGAGAAGTACTCGCCGGATAACGCATACTGGTTGGACTGAATCACCTTTTCACAGTATTCAATGACCTTATCCATATCCTCAATTTTGAAAGTAGGTTTGGCGGCATATACATCCCGGTACACCGCCGCATTAAGGTATAACCTGGCCAAGAGGCTCCATACCGCGGGCTTACTTAAGCGACCATTGGTAACCGGTGCCGGTGTCAGGTCAGGCTCAACGGCCATAAATTCATCGATGATGTAAGTAACCGCCTCGTTGCCGCGCAGAATTTTGGAATTGGTTCCGAGGTCGTCTTTTACAAAGGCAAGCCCGAAGAGATCAAGCATGAGCATATTGTAGTATGCCCGCATGCCCCTGGCCTCTGCGATAAACGTTTTTACGGACTGATCTTTTAACGGGGGCAAGGATGTAATTGCGGTGATGGCGCGGGACATACCCTGAAGGATGGTGTTCCAGGTACTGCGGATGTTCGGGTCGGTTGTGGCAAAATTGTGTGCGTGCATGCCCAGATAAATACCGTTGTCGCCCCAATCGGTACCACCCCTGTAGGGCAGGATAGCTTCGTCGGTAGATATTTCCTGCAGGGTGAAATAATTGGTATGTGTAAACAGGTTTGGCAACACGGCGTATACCGGGGCAATTAACCCTTCAGCAGCTGCCTTATCAGACAAGCCGGTAACGGATGACTCGTCCAGCACCTTTTCCTCCAATTTGGTACACCCTGAAAAAATGAGGGTACCCATTACTAAAACCAGCTTTAAATTCTTCCTCATAAAAACTATTTAAGGGCAATGTTTAAACCAAGAATAATTGATGTTGCTTTTGGATAACTGAGATAGTCGATACCATAAGAAGAGATACCATTTACCGTTCTGTCGGTATTTACTTCGGGATCAAATCCGTTGTAGTCGGTAATCACAAACAGGTTTTGTCCGGTGACGAATAATCGAAGGTTTGATACCCACCTGCCCAGGCCCAGTGTTTCAGGTTTGAAATTGTAACCCAGTGAAGCATTGTTTAACCTGAAAAATGCGCCGTTTTTGAGGTATCTCGACGATACGGGAGCTGCATTATTGACGGACTCGTTTGCATCAGCAATGGCTTCAGGGGTAGTATTAATTCCTTTTGATAAACGCAGCTTATAAAAGTTGGAGTTGGCCGTATTATCGTATACTTTGTTACCGGATACGCCATTGAAGCTGGCGGCAAAATCGATGCTGCGGAAGCTAAATCCTCCATTGAAGTTATACTGTAAGGTGGGTAATGCCGAACCCAACGGGAGCCGATCCCTGTCATTGGTCAGGCCGTCACCATCAACATCTCTGTACGTGCTCATACCCGTACGATCGAGGCCGGTAAACTCCCTTAAGAAGAACGTACCGATGGGCTGCCCATTTACATAGCCGTTGATGGTGGCCGAAGTAAGTCCGGAACCCGAAGCGGCACCTGACTGAATAACCGAATAGGGTGAATTGCTTACCATGTTATCAATCAGGGTAAGGTTGCCACCGAAATTGTAAGTAAGCCCTTTGCGGTTTGTTCCCTGGTAATTGAGGTCGAGCTCAAGACCTTTATTGGTGATGTTCATGTCCTCTACATTAGTCCAGAAAGAGCCTGCGGGTTGAACCGGATCGGCCGGGATGACTTCGAGCAATATGTTGTTGGTAACCTTTCTAAAGTAATCCAAAGTACCGGTAAGCGCGCCACCAAAGAACCCGAAATCTACGCCGATATCAGTTTGTGACGAAACCTCCCATTGTATATCGGGATTGGCAAGCCTCGAGTATGAAGTTCCGCCAGGATATGTGCCGGTTGGGTATAGCGGGTAGCTGGTTGTGCCCGACACCTGGGAGGTAAACAGGGCCTGGGTGATTTTAGATGGGATCTCCTGGTTGCCGGTTTGCCCCCACCCTGCTCTTAGCTTTAAGGAGTTAAATATGGAACCTGCCATGAAGCCTTCCTGCGAGATGATCCAACCTGCAGAAAAGGACGGAAACACCCCATATTTATTGTTCTCGCCAAATTTGGAAGAACCATCGGCCCTCACGGTACCCGTTAAGAGGTACTTGTTTTTATACTGGTAATTTACCCGCGAGAAAAAGGACTGCAACTCGTTGATAACGGCAAAACCCCCGGGCCGGTTATTTGCCAGTGTCAACTCCTGCCCCAGTCCCGGGTTATAGCGTGGATCGATGCTGGCAATGGGGAAGCGCGTTATACTGTTTGACCTGCCCTGTACAAATATGTTTTGGTAAGAATGACCAAGAAGTGCGGTCAGACTGTGGTCACCCTGCTTAAACGACCAGGTCAGGTAATTTTCGATGAGCCTGTTCCTGTTGAGGTTGGTTACGGTAGATAGCCCGCCCGGCTGAAAAGGTTCCTGGTTGGGTTTTGATTGGTAATCGCTTGTAGATGTAGAATTATCAATACCGAAGTTTAACCGGTACACCAGCCCTTTTGCAAGGCTAAGATTTGCTGCTACAGTACCAAGCACCCTGTTGATTTTGGTAAACTCCCGCTCCAGTTCAAGGGTGAGCAATGGGTTGGTTACGGCCTGGTACCTTGCCGGACTACCATCAGCGGCGTATGCAGGATAGGTAGGATTGGCGGATATTGCACTGCCTATCATTGCTTGTGATGGCGGCCGCTCATTCACGATGTTGGTAGCGGTCAGGTTAACGTCCACCGTAAGCTTGCCTTCCAGTAGTTTCTGGCTTGCATTCATCCGGGCACTGTAGTTATCAAATTGGTTGCCCTTAATAATACCTTCCTGTTTTTGCATAGCAAGCGACGCGTAGTAACTAAGCTGGTTAGCGCCACCGCTGAAAGAAAGGTTATGGGTTTGGGTAAAGGCATTGCGCGTAATCTCCTTTTGCCAGTCGGTATCGGCGCCTTTTTCATCTACGACCCCTCCCAATGCTACAACCTGGGTACGATACTCCTCGGCGGAAAATAGCGGAAGGGCCCTCGCCAACTTCGATACGCCGAGATTAACCGAATAGTTAAGCGTACTAAAACCAGCTTTACCCTTTTTTGTAGTGATGATGATGACACCATTTGCACCCCTTGATCCATAGATCGAAGTTGCCGATGCATCTTTTAAAACGTCGATGCTTTGTATATCCTGGGGATTTAAAAAAGCAAGAGGATTTGTTGCACCGCCCGTACTTGAATTGTCTAAAGCAAAGCCATCAACTACAAATAGCGGGGTGCTACCTGTTCTTACTCCACCCGGACCACGAACGGTAATATTCTGGATCGCACCGGGCTCGCCACTCGCAGAGGTTACGTTCACGCCGGCCACTTTTCCCTGCAGTAATTGCTCAGGTGAATTGATGATACCACGGTTAAACTCGCTGCTTTTAACTGACTTCACGGCGCCGGTAACGTCTTTTTTGGTGGAGCTGCCATACCCGACAACAACCACATCGTTTAGTTGTCCCGACCTGGGTGAAAGTTTTACATCTACCCTGTCGCCCGCTACGTTCAACCGGAGCTCTTCATAGCCGACAGAACTGATCAACAGTATCGCCCCAGACCTTGCCTGGATACTGAATTCGCCGTTGCGATCGGTAAAACTACCCGTTGACTTACCGCCGGTTCGTACCAGGATAGATGCACCTGATATGGGCAAATCAGTAACACTGTCTTTTACTGTACCGGTAACCCGGCTATCCTGTGCGACAGCCAGTAACGCATGCGTTAGTGCAAAGAATAAAAACAAGCTTAGCCTCTTGTAATGCGATGTTCGCTGCCTCATAAGTGTAGTTTGGTGAGCAAATGTACCGGCAACAACAGGTTTGATGCACCGGTTCCCATTAAGAATAAATGAAGTTATATCCGGCGCGGTCCGGCGTCAGATAGGTTTTTACAGAGTAAGGATTTCCTGCCAGGTGCTTTACAACGAATCAACGAGGCGCAGGATAGTTGAATCATAGCGTAACCTGGCCTTTGTTACAGAAAATGCTGGCACTAATTACGGCAAATTCAGCAAGAAAGCAAATCAAAGCATCAGCGGTTTTCCAATTGTTTGTGTACCACTATAGCCTGGTTCGAAGCCTGCGTAAAGCGGAATCGGTGATTAAGGTTTACTTTACAGGGTCCCTGGCTAATGGCTATTGGTGCGCATAAAAAAGTGCAGAAGCGATCTGCTCCTGCACTGCACTGAATTGTAATATTTGCCTCGTTAAAACACGTTAACCTTGAGCCCGATCTGTGCGGTGGCTCCGGTATACAAAGCTGAATAGGTATATTCCGGTTTCCACATATACCTGCGTTGTGCCTGGTTCAACAGGTTGTTTGCATTGGCATAGATGACCCACTTTTTGGTAAGGAAATAGTTTACGTTCGCGTCGAGGTAATAAACTTTATCGTAGTAAATATCGCCTTTGCCGTTGGCAAGAATACCGGTTGCTGTAGTAAATGCCGATGTATTGTTAAACGAAACCCGTGCGTTGAAGCGGTTCACCTCATATGCAATAGAAAAGTTGAGGATATCGGTGGCGGTACCAGGCAACTTTGGATCACCTTCTTTTGTGAATATCCAGTTGTGGGTGTAGTTAGCGTAGATATTAAAATTACTAAACGGCTTTGGAAGGAAAGTAAGCTTTCTTTGGAAGGCAAGTTCCATACCTACCAGGTTAGCTGTACCTGCATTTTCGGGCTTTGTCCTGGCCAGTAGTTCATCGTTCTTTTTTAATGGATCGTAATACCGTTTATAATCGGTAATGGTAGCTGTAGTGGATCCGCCTGCGGCTTCAAGCTCCTCTGGAGTCATAACAAACTCCTGGACCTGGGAGAAGCGAATGTTGTCGCGTTTGCTGACGGTGTAGCTGGTGATGTTTTTGAAGTAAATTCCACCTGAGATCAGGCCGGTACCACCCGTATAGTATTCACCAAGCAAATCAAGGTTATTGGATAGTGTAGGCTTCAGCTTAGGGTTTCCTTCCGAGATCGTTTTGTCCCTGATGCTGATGTTCATCTTTGGTGCGATGTCGCCATATGCAGGCCTGGAAATCGTACGGGTATAGGCAAAACGGAAAACGGCTTTTTTGCTGGCATCATACTTCACGTGAAATGCCGGCATAAAGTCGACAAAGTCCGAATTGGAAACCACTTTTTCCCTGATGGCATTGAGTCGCTTGTTGTAATTGAATCCTTCATACCGTAACGTGCTGTGCTCCATTCTTACTCCGCCAATCAGGGATAGCTTGTCCCCTAATTTTTGCGTACTCATGAGGTAGGCTGTAGCAATTGACTCTTCTCCTTTATAGTTGCCGGCTAATGTTTCCGTTGCGTCCTGCACCTTTAAAAAGTCAGTAGTATTTCCATAGTAGCTCACATCCTGGTGAGAAACCCAATCGGTTGTAACCGTGCTGCCAACTTCATATCGAGAATTTGGAAAAATAGACCTGCTGACATTTTGCATATTGTTACCGTAGCCTGTCCAAAAGCCTTTCCAGTCACGGTAGTCTTCAACGTTAACCGCCTGGCCGCTGGCGATCTTTGCTTCATATTCTGCCCTTCTCAGCGGGTCAATCCCGGGTTTCCAGGTTACCTGGTTTAATACCGTATTTGCCTTGGACATACCCCTGTATTTACCGCCAAACCTCAAGGTGTTGCCGTATTTTCCCTCGGACAGCGGTATGGTGATATCCAGCTGTGCAAGGTACTGCCGGGTATAGGAACGCTTGTCGGAGCCATTGTAGCTGTCGGCATACCAGGTGTCTACGGTATCACTGTTGCTGGTTGGACGGTTCTTTAAACTTTCAAGAACATTGTCAACACCGGTGCCACCTGCTGCCCTTACAAAGCGCGAGTTGGTATAATCCATTTGAACAGTCTTTTCCATTTCACTTTCGAGTTCGAGGTTGCGCGAATTTGGAATGTCGCTCCTGTTCTTCATATACGAACCCTTCCATTCTACCTTAACTCTTCCAAATATGTGTTGCCCTTCGAGTCCCAGGTTGATGATCTTCTGGTCATTTTCAGTGCCATTTCTTTTGTTCACTCCACCATTTACATGACGTTCGAGTTCGGGGTCATAAATTGGATGAAACGGATCGTTATTGAGGTCTACATAATATTCTTTGGTGATGTCGTCGATCATATCCTTGTTGCTGTCTCTTACCGCATTGCCCTTCAGGGTGCCTCGTTCGTAACCCGCGGCACGCTTCCAGTTGGTTGGGTAGTCAGCCCCGATGTCATCAACTTTCAACGTATACCTCTGGCGCCAGTCTTTATAATCATTATAAATACCAGTCAAGGTTATTGCATGTTTTTCGTTGAATTTATAATCCAGCCCTACGGTATAGCTCTGCCGGATTCTTTCGATTAGGATTTGTTCCATGCTCAGGTACCTGGGCATAAAATACGTGTTGCCGTCTACCCACTTTGTATCACTCCAGTCACTTGCATGTGTGTTCGAGCCGAGGAACTGGCGATAATAAGAGGCTGAAGCCATTACGCCCAGTCTTTTGTTTTTCAGGTAGCGATTTCCAAACACAAGGTTTCCATTTGCCATGGGTTTGTCGATCATAAAAGAATAACCCGTTCCTGCCGTAAAGGATAGCAATTTGGTATACGGTGCCTTACGGGTGATCAGGTTAACAACACCTCCTATTGCGTCACCATCCATATCTGGTGTTATGGCTTTGGTAACCTCGACTGTTTGTACCATGTCGGAAGGCACGGCATTGATGTTTACCGAACGGTCATTACCGGTTCCCGACATATTGGTGCCATTGATATTAATGGTGCTTTTAGAAGGGTCTGTTCCCCTTACGCTGATCAACGATGCTTCGCCCTGGTCGAGTTGCACATAGATGCCCGGTACACGCTTAAGAGCATCGCCGATATTTGGATCGGGAAAACGACCAATCTGGTCTGCTGAAATGATGTTGACGATCCTGTTTGAATTCTTTTGTTGATTTAAGGCTTTTAGTGCTGCGCCGGTGCTTCCGGTCACCACTACTTCTTTAAGGTTGGTGCTGGCTTCGCCATGTAAAACAACGTCCAGGCCTACCGGAGCACCGTTGCTGACAGCAACATCACGTTCAAAGGTTTTAAAACCGATATAGGTAACAGTAAGTTTATGATTTCCGTTTGGGAGGTTTAGCAATTTGTAGTTACCGGTTACGTCTGAGATCACTCGTTTTGAAAGTGATTTGATTTCGATGCTTGCACCGGGAAGGCTTAGGTTGTTGGGATCGATGATCCTACCGGAGATAAGCCCCTGCGAAAATGTTGAAAGCGGCAAGAGGAACAAAATGAATAACCAGGTTAAGATAGCATTCTTATACATAATTGTAGTTTGACTTATAGCGATTTTGAAAATGAGTTTAAGAGGGGCGTGCACGACCTGCACCGGCAACCAGAACGATAGCGAAGGATGATCTACGATGAGCACCAAAAGTCGGCGCCTGATATTGTCTTATTATTACCGCAGTATTAACGATACAACAAACCTTTTTCTTTAGTGAAGAGATCTACTTTAGACGTTACCCGATCCTTTCTATTGTAAATCATTATGGTGCGGCTCCACCCTATCGTGTACACATGTCTAATTACCTCAACTAAGAGTTGAGCAGAATTTTCAGACATAGCTTTCCAGGTCAGCAGGAAACCCATTTTTGAATCTCCTGCTGGCAGCACGAATAATCTTGTTTTTTGAATATGCTGTGTCGATACTTATTTTGAAGCGTTCACTTCAAAAACATCCTTTACACAACTAAAGGGATCGTACACTTCGTATACGGTTTTGCCCGCAGGAGCAACAACGTTGATGTTTCTGGTTGTTGCGGTGCTTTTGTTCCATTTATAATTACCCACGAAGGAAGCCTTAAGTGTGAGGCTTTGTCCCTTTTTAACCCGCAGGATATGTGTTTTGTTTACGTTTTTCATCATGGTAAAATGATCCCTTATCTGACCGTCGGCGCTGATGAATTTGAGGTCAAGCCGATTGTCTTCCACTTCTACCATAGAAGCTCCGCCAAGGTTGTTGAAAGAATAAAACATGGCATCATGGGGATAGGTTTCCTGGTGTCCGCCCTGTGCTCCCGCCGAGCCCGTAACCACATAAACAGTGCCTTTATTATTTGCCGAATCCTTGATGTAAGGACAACCGTTTTTGCTTCCATCGTAAAGTGCGGTTGATGTACTCAGGTTATGCTTTTCTTCGCTAAAGCTTGCTTCCATGCCGAAATGATTGTTCATTAGTTTAGACCTTTCGTAAACATGGCTATGCCCACATAATACCAAGTCGACCCCGTAACGCTCAAGTATGCGGATAAAGTTTTCCCTGATTTTTACAAGCTCTGTTTCCCGGTCTGAATTGTGAGAACCCATCGTGTATGGGGGATGATGCCAATAAGCAATCACCCACTTGCTGCTCCGGTTTTCAATTGCTTCAAGGTCCTTTTTGATCCATTGAACCTGTGCACCCAAGGTGTCCGACATCCGGGTTATGTTGTCTTCTTTACCATAAGAGTCAAGGGATAAAAAATGCGCATTGCCGATATCGAATGCGTAAAAAGCCTGCGTATTTGATGCAACACCACCCGCTTCGCCCTGGGTAGGCATGGAAAAGTTTTGGTAATAGGCAATATCGTGCGACGCTTGTGCCGACGATTTAAACCGGTACAGATCATTGTAATCATGATTGCCCGGTGCAGGGAATAACGGGTACTTGCGCAACAGATTATCCTTGTAAACATTAAAGAATTTTTGCTGAAACTCGGGGTCTGTACCGCTCGAATATGCGTTGTCGCCAAGCAGGATCCAGGAGTCCATGTGCTTGTCGCCAAGGTACTTTATCACCTGGTCCCTTACATTGCGCTGGTTGGTTGAGTTGTTCCCGCAATCGCCGAAAACACCGATCCGGTAGGACCCTGTTGCACCCGGTGCAGGTAAGGTTACAAAGTAATTTTCAGCACCTGATTGTAAGGTATCGCCCATTCCGCCACCAATGCCATAGTAGTATTTGGTGTGTGGCGACAAACCGGTTAACAGCACTTTATGTTCAAAGGTCAAAGACGTATCCTCCGCAAGCAGATCTAGTTGCCCAGGCGCAGCGCCATAATTAACAACACTGCGGGTAAGCGCATCAGTTCTCCACCGCACCATGATACTTTCGCTCGTCGCAACCTGCAAATAGGGTCCTCTTAGTAAGCCCGCGGTAACTGTTGGCTTCCGTTCCGCCTGGGGTACTTTTACCTTTTTGGGTGCTGATGTATCCTGTGCTATTCCCGGTGCAGATGCGACTGCTCCCATGATGATCATCAACACTAATAACCTTTTCATTATAAACGTTTGTTTTATTGTTGAACTTGAAAATGAGCAAGTCTTTTAACTGCCCTATTTAACTAACCGGCGAGCCTTTCGTAGCGTCTATACCGTAAAAAAAATTGATGGAAGAAAGTTTTTCGATTGTGCTATAAAAGCTAAATGAAGATGATAGTAATCCCTGGAAATTTTTACAAATGAAATGCATATCCCATCCTCCTGATGCATTCCTGCGTTAAGTAATCTTTATGCATTGTGCCTGCTTTATTCTATCGGCAATTCGATGGTATCGGTTAACGATTCAATAAACTGGATGATATTCTCCATTTCTTGACTGGTGAGGTTCAGGGGCAATGGCGATAGTGTTTGATTCCCAATGTTCAACCCAATGCCTTTTCCACCGCCTTTATTGTAAAAGTCCAACACTTGTTCCAGGCTACTGAATGATCCATTGTGCATATACGGGCCAGTGACAGCAGCGTTGCGGATTGTGGGGGTTTTAAAAGCACCCTGATAAAACGAAATGGGAACAGTATTGTATCGTCCGCTATCCGTATCTGGTTGTGGTTTGTCGAAGTTTGCGGTACGCGGGGTTCCAATTACTTCAATTTCGGTTTTGTTGTACGCTGGTGGCATTAGCCCGTTAAACAGCGGTGCAAAGTGACAGGTGCCGCATTGCGCCTTACCCATAAAAAGATTGAAGCCATTTATTTGCGCATCACTCATGGCCGTCCTGTCTCCCTGGAGATATTTGTCGAAGGCGGAGTTGCGCGGATTTAACGTCTGTACAAATGCAGCAATGGCTGTTGCAACTTCCCCTGTTGTTATCTGGCCCTTTACTGCTTTCGGAAAAGCACGGTTGAATAGCACTTTGTAATCCTTGTCCTGCTCAAGGCTTGTAATCATCTTCGTTTCATCACCATTCATTTCATCAGGATTTAGCAGTACAGACCTGATTTGTTCGTCAAGGGTTTTTGCGCGACCCTCCCAGAATTGTTCATATTGATAAGCCGAATAAAGCAAGGTTGGGGCATTTCTTTTAAGGTTGGAGTGGCCGTTAAAAGCAAGGCTTGTTGGCAAACCATCAGCAAAATGTTTCGCAGGGTTATGACAGGTTGCACAACTGATCTTGTTGTTGCCGGATAGTAAGGTTTCAAAGAACAATTTTCTACCCAAACCAATCATGTCCTTACTGGCTTCCTGCTTACCACCAAATGCACTGATATGAATCGCATCAGTACTAAACAGGTTGGCCGAAAGGTTATTCACAATACTGTCTGCAGTACTCAATTGTAGTTTCAAATCACGTATTAAAAGGCGCAGCGAGCGCTGGAGTGGCAAGGCATAATCCGTCAGGAAAGCCAGCCTGTTGAACCTATCAAAGTCGTTATGATTTGTAAGGTATTGCAGGCTACCAGCCAGGTAATACTTTACGCTGTCGCCGCCTGCCGCTAAACCGAGGTACGGCTGCAATACCGCGGCTACCCCGGTCATTGCGGCATACGACTCTTCAATCCCGGACTTTAGCCGGGGTGCGTCAAATCCCGTGATACCAAGTGTATAAATGCGAATGAGTTCAACATCTATGCTCTGCAGGATCCCGGCGTCGTTAGTGTTGAAATTGAACAGCAGCGATTGTATATCGCTTGCTGAAGAACTAATCACTTCAACATCTTCAAGTAGTTGTTGTTTCAGTAATGCCGAAGCAGGTTCATAGAGTATGGATTCAATCACCTGCAAACCTGTGGGTGTTTCCCACTCCATAAAAGGCTCCTCCACTTCAACTTCGGGCGAACCATTGTATAGTATGGCAGAACTTGGGAAGAAATAAGCCAGGAAAAATTCAATCTTTTTATAGGACAGCCGGCATAAACGCAGTTCAGCCCTGGCCCTGGTTAACGTCGCAGAATCGCTGGTGTCTATAGCGACAATTGCATCTTTAAGCCCCTTTACGGTTTCTGAAAACTTTTTTGCCTCAACTCTAAAATAAGGGACCATCGTTTCATAGCCGACCGGAGCGCCCGAAGGTGCTTTCAGGCTAACCAGCACTGTGCAGCAGAAAGCCAGGACCAGGATACTAATTATAGAGCGCATGATTTAAAAAGGTTGAACCCGGGCGATGCTGATGAGGTTACGATTGTTGAAGGCATTAAAATGACCCTACGATGTAGGTACAAGTGCTATTGTAAGTTGAATAAAAAGGCTTTCATGTCAGCATCCGGGTTGGTCTGGTAAGCCGCTAATTTGTTGATGTAATATGCCCGAACCGCATTCCAACGGTAGTATGGAAACGTATCGGTGTCAAGTCCATCTATCCCAACTTCGCTTTCATTTAAAAGAAATTTGATCAGGTATTGCTGACTATTTTTTTGTTTGTAAAGGATCCATTGAATGTTGGCACTTAGCGGAATTATATTAGCGGGTTGCCAAACCGAATCAATTTGTTGATGATGGGCCGCCACTGCTGAAGCACCCTTTAGCGAAAGCAATGCTGCGAAAGGAGATATCGCTTCTGCATGGCTAAATCGTAAGGCAGCTACGTTTTTACCCGTATTGATGTATTCATCTGTCGACCTGATAAAATCTGCTAACAATGGAACGGCGATTTTTACCTGTATTCCGTTAAGGTCGAGCCCCGGCCCCTTGGTGAAATAATCTTTTGCGGCGTCGAGCCGGGCTAATATATCCAGTTCCGTACAGGTAAAAAAAGAGAGGAAGTCCAGCGCTCTTGTTTGCGCGTTATAAATTTTGGCTTCTGCTGATACCGACGGAACAATCATTGCAAAACCGTAAACATCATCGGTGAATTTTGTAGAATTGATTTTGTGAGCGGACAAAAAAGTTGCATCGAACATCTTGCCTGTAAAAGCTCTACTGATCTGCAGAAACGCATATTCGTTTTCAAGTTCCGACAATGCAGACACCCAATTACCTTCATCGGCATAGCGGGTATATGCAGGCGACAGGTCGTAAAAACGAAGGTGTTCATCATCTGTGTCAATCCTGAAAGCCTTTGTTGATGGCGCCTTCTTTTTGAGGCCCGAAACAAATGCATTTGCACTTTGCAGTGTTCTTACCTTATTGGTCACGGCAATGGTTACAGAATAGTCTTTTTTAGAAAATAGTTCCGGGTAGTTGGTTACCATTCTTGCACCAATATCATGTTGCTCTTTTCGGCCCAGCATCGATATATTGTTAACACGACCATTTTCGATTTGGTCTAAACGATCCACCATCTTAAACAGCAACGTTCCGTCGGGTGTGAGCGCCCCCAGGCTGTCCGCCTTTCGCAATATATCGTAAGCATAGGTCGTCTTTACGGCTTTGGTAAGGTGCCGGGCACCATGCCTGCCAACATAGTTTATAAAAGCGGCTTTGTAATCTTTAGGAGGTTGCGCGTATACTTTTTGTTGCGGAGTGTACAGGGTTTTCGTGCCATACGATAGGTTGGCACAAGGCTGGCACACACAAGAGGCAGATTTAAAAAATGCGATAAGAAGCAGCCAGCGGGTATAGTTCAACACAATGTTGTTTGAAAGGGTTTTTACCGGGGGAATTATGAGATACCATTTATCCGTAACGATGAGGAGCCAAAGTAATGTAGATTAGGAGAACAAGCAGCATTAAGTAAATGTTATGTGCACCTGCATAGATTAAGCCTTTGATTCAAAACCTGCGTTTTGCTGTGCTTTTTTTGACTCCGGAAGGTGATGTATAATGAGGCATTCTTGGCCGCCCGGCTGCGCCAGCCGGCGGGGCTCCGTTCAATCATTGCCACACAGAGGAGGCAAGTTCCCCTTCCGCAAAATAGCAGATACTTTTTTAGGCTGAACAACCCTGTACGAAAGAGCCCTCAATTACTAACCTGCTTGTCTTTGAAGGCCGGTTCACCTGAATGTGCGATTAGCCCAATGGCGCGCAGGAGCACACCAAATATGAAGATAGATACCAGGCAGGATACAAAGCCATCAACAGAAAACACAGAGAAAGCGGCATAGAATACCACGATTGCCGTGATAGATGTATTAAACGCATTTTGCTTTTCAAGATTAAAAGCGTTGATACCGGAAAAGCGGATAAACAGCAGTAAAGCAAGCAAAATCACGGATATCCGAACGGTGATTTGCAGCCCGTTTAGTTCGATAGAACTACCTATATATTGATTGTACAATTCAAAAAAAAGTGCTTTCATAGAACGGTAATTTTAGCGATGCAGAAAACGATTAGGAATTCTGCCCGTATGCATTATGACTTAGGTGTGAATGAATGCAAATATTGGCGGGTTGCATTAACCTATTGTCAACACTGCATTAAGTCAATATTATGCTTACGAAAATTGTAATAGTCACCTTGTTAGCGCAAGGCAGTTCATGTAAGCTTATCAAACATAAAGGGACGGTGCAAATAAAACCAGCGTTCAGCAAAGCGTTGCCGTACAAGCGAGCGTGGCAAGGATGCCCGGAAGCAGAGTAAAGCCGGTCACCAAAAAAATATTGTTGGTCGACAATGTTAAGATAGCACCTCGCATAACCCATTAAATGTGCTAGTACAACCATGGGCAAATGCGAATCATACCACCTACCCTTGTTTGAATGCGCCACCGGCTTTGCAGTATACACTAACCTCGTTTACCTGGATGAAGGATGGTACTGATAAGTGAACATGCCTTGCATGCAGATCGGGGGTCGTAAATGGCCATCGCACCGCTCAGTTCAGAAGCCTCACGGAAGCGGTAGAATGAAAGCGGGAAAACTACCTTTAACAATACGACAATCCAACAACAAGAGCACATTTAGCATAGGTTTGCAAGGTCAAATAAGATCAACTTATCCATAAAGTAAGCTATATGAAAATCGTCGTCATGTGTTTTGCAGTGCTAATGGCAGTCTCGCATACAACGTTTGCGCAGGCAAAGCAAAAAGCGCCAAAGGAAAATAAAGAAAGCAAGTCGCCTACAAAGTATACCTGCGAAATGGACCCTGATGTGGTAAAAAGCAAACCCGGCAAATGCACCAAATGTGGGATGACACTGGTTGCCGTGAAAACGAAGAAAGCGGCTGAAAAAACAGCCCCAAAAATGTAGGCCATTCCCCATCCGGGTTGCTTAAATGGGTTTATTGAGGAACTCCTGTTCCGGGATTGGGGTATATGCAAGCATTTAATTGATTTACCTTCTTCGCACAGCATTGTGTGCGTTTTCGCGCGGGGTAATGTGTGCACTTACACATATAACGGGGAACACATGTGATTAATTTAACGCGCAACGGCACAATAAATATTATCAAAAAAGGAAATGTTCTTCTAGTCACAAATGGTTCTGCGCCGATTATTTAACAGTGGTAGTCATTAATATAGACTACCTTAGATTGATCACTCCGAAATTACCTTTCTTATTCCTGTCACCAGCTTTACCTGGAATCAATTAGCATTAAATTATTACTGAAGTAGTCATTTCGATTACACTTTAGATTCCATCATAGTGTCAATTTATAATTATGAAAAAGTTTATTCTATTATCTACCCTGTTATTGGTTTTATCAGGTTCCGTAACGTACGCTCAAAAATATAAAAACGGTTCTGACACCGTAAAGCTCAATAAAGAACTGGTGAAAGTGCATAACGACATTGCAGAGCTTACTTCTGAACTAACCATTGCCCGGAACAACTTGCCGGCTATTCAATCCAAAGCCAGCAGCGCGGGGACAGATGCACAGGATGCAGCAGTCTCCAGCAGCGACCAGGCATCAAATGCCGTTCACGGGAGTGTAAAAGATGCAAGAAAAGCCAAGCGGAAGGCGAAAAACGCGCTTGGTGAAGCTAAGGATGCAAGATCGGCAAACAACAATGTTGACGACCAAATTAAAAAGATTGCAAAACTCACCACGCAATTGGATAAAAAGACCCAGCGGTTGAAAGAGCTCGAAACCATTCGCACCGCTATTAATGCACAGATCTCCGCCCAGGTACAGCAATAATTAAATCTTTATCAGCAGTTCACCAGGTGAAGTACTTCATTTTGACTGTAATTAAGAAATTCGATCGATGTTCTCTTTCCAGCAGAACGAGAGCTATAGCAATGGTATTCTTGTGTCCCTTCTATTTTGATTGGGTGAATACTCGAAATGTGTAACATTTATTTTCCTCTCATACAAATTTGGCTCTTCTAACTATCGACTGATATGCCTGATAAAACACCCGAAATTCAGGATTAAGGAAAGCTTGGCCCATAATCTTTGTCCAATGCGATCGACCTCCGTGTTTTAAGCTCAATAATACATTCATTAGTGGCATCGGGTGCTAAGCAGGTGTCCTCACAGTTGCTCAACGTAAACCATCCCGATCAACCCACCAAGTGCCACGTTTAGCAGGAAGTTTTGATCATTGTTGGGGCCATTTGTTTTTACCTGGCCATCCAAGTTAACGTCAGCCACATGGTATTGATTTGACTTTACAAGGGAGATCGAACCGCCCAGCCCGACATTCTGGATCATGTCCTGGTCGTTGAACGGGCCATTAAACTTAAGGTTGTTGTTTGAATTTGCATTTCCCGCGCGCATGGCCCATACCCCACCAACCTGGACTGTTGAAGTGTAAGTTTGATTGCAATAACTCTGCGATGCAGCGGTGGTAAAATCATGACTTGCATTTCCGCTGGTAAAATCAAGGGGTGATGGTGTTCGCACGGCCAGGTGATTGCGGTGCCTGATGGTAATATAATACGCTCCCCCACCCACTTCATTAAATTGAATACGGGTAGTAATTCCGTCCAGGTCTACCAATACCCCGTCTTTTCTTACAAAGGCTGCTCTTCGTACGGTGATACCCGGCAAAGCTGGACCAGTTAACTCAACCATTACCCAGTCCACGATTTCCGGGTGTTGGTCAAATAGTACAGGCAGCACTTTTTCAGACCCAGGGTAATTTCCAAATGAACCCATATTATAAGGCTGATGTGTTGCATGGCTTTGAAGTATACGAAGTTCAATTAGCTTATTGGTCATGGTTCCGGCTGATGCCTGGTAAGCACCCTGCAAAAATACCTTGCCGCTAAATTCAACGGCCATCAGGGGTGGCGGCGGTAGTTGACCAATGGAATCGGGGCGCGTCTCCCCAACCGCCCTATTAGGGCTCGTACCCCTTTGTAGGACGGTCGTTCCTGTGACTACAGTAATGAATGCAGATGCAAATAAGGACAGTAGTAAACAAATCGAGGGTAACCTTGGATTCATGATATTGGATTTCAAGCCTAATGGCAAGTCCAAACATCAACCCACCGCCAAGGCCACGATAAAACGCCATTTCGCCCAGATTATTGGTGGATGCAGCCATAAGATTTCTTGTGCTTGCTGGATGGAAAACCCCTTGTTTAACCAGAGGCTATGTTCCGCTGCCTTCTACAAGAGCATTGTGGAACATTTGGTGAAAGGAACTGCAGAACATTGCTGTTATAGCATGGGGTGTACCCACTTGATAATAGCCTCAATAAAACAGGATGACATAGCTTGAAGGGGGCGCAATATGGGGCTGCAAATCACAATTACAACATGGTTTAAACCGGTATATAGAAATGTTCGCTTTGTATTGAAAAGTGATCATTATAATTTCTCTAACCCTGATCCGGTTAAACCAAAGAGGGAAGTCAGTGGGTATTTTTGTCTGAATCTCCAAAGCAGGAGCAGTAAATACTGGTTGATGGATCTTCCATCTTTGCGAAAATGGGCTTTAGTTGCTAATTCTGTGCTGGCGCATTGAAGCTGCAGATTAAGATGTTTCATCAGGGCCGCCTCAACCCTTGTTTACTGTTAAGCAGCAATGAGAATGCATGCGTTAGACAATAGTTAAAAGGGGAAGAAAGTGTGCCTTTGTCTTGATATAATCAGATGAAAATAATGGCAATTAAAAACATCTTAAAATTTCCGCCTATAAAAATTCATTCATTAAAAGCCCCTGAAAATGGGGAATTATATCCCAAAAAAGTCCATTTATTGGTGTTCAGACACTAATTTCGAATAACTTTCGTTTTTACAAGCTAATATCCAGCATTTCCCCCTTTTTCTAAACCCGTGTTGCTTACGAAAACAGCCCCCATTGTTTTTTGAAAAGATCCTCTGCCTCATCCATCCAAAATGGGATTGAGAAGGGCGAAGCCATAAAGGCTAACCATACTGTTATTAGAATTTGATGTTCAATTATCAATTTACGATGTTCTGAAATTCAAATTATAATCACGAAAATGGGATAGCAGCGCAACGAATTTCCTGTTGCCATCATCTATTGTGCCAATCAACCACCTCAACGTTTATATGTCAACCTATATAAGGTATTGTTTTACCATCTCCATCCTGGCCCTTGTGCTAGCCTGCGGTACCTCCCGGAAAATAAATCACGACTATGTTTATTTTAATCGTGGTGCGGACACCGTAAATGCACAACAACAGGAAACCACGATACGACCAAATGACATCCTAAGCATCCAGGTGGCCAGTAAGACACTTAACCAGGAGCAGGCATCAATTTTCAATCTACCGAATAGTAATGGTGCTGCACAGGGTTACCGGGTAAGTCAGTCAGGGCTAATTGAATTTCCCGTCATCGGAAGTGTAAACGCATCCGGCCTCACCAGGGAACAACTCCAACAGCAACTTGCCCAAAAGCTCACCGACTACGTAAAAAATCCATCCGTTTTGGTGCGGTTACTTGAGTTTAAAGTAAATGTGCTTGGTGAAGTACGCCTGCCGGGAACCAAAAAGTTTACCGAGGACCGGGTAAGCATCATCGATGCACTCAGCGCCGCTGGTGATTTAACGGATTTCGGTAAACGGGACGATGTGACAATAATCCGTGAAGAAAATGGAAAACAGATATTTCACAAAGTGGATCTAAGAAATAAAGACATTTTTGAATCTCCTGTTTACATCCTTCAGCCCAATGATGTCGTGTATGTAGGTCCTAACAAAAACAAATTAAAGAATCTAAGTGTTGATCCCGAAGCGCAGCGAAGAACAAGTTTAATTTTTTCAATCGTGGGTGTCGTTATCAGCATAGGCACCCTCTTCATATTTGCATCTAACTAGTTTATGAACAAACAGGCTAACGGCTTATTTGGGGAAGCAACCACCGACACTTCTGTAAGGGAATTATTTGCAAGATACCTTGCAAAATGGCCCATTTTCGTGGCATGCCTCGCTATATGTATCGGCACCGGCCTCTTTTACGTGCGGTATACGGTACCAAAGTACCTTTCTACCACATCCTTTCTGATTAAGGGAGCAGAAGGCGGAACACCAAACTCCGCTGATATCATCGAGATGGCGCTTAGTGGAAAAAGAGAAATAAACATCAACAATGAAATACTACTGATAGGTTCACCAGACTTGATGAGTCGCACCGTAGCAAAACACCAGTTCAATGTTGTTTATGTAAAGAAAGGCACGCTACTAAATGTAGAGATTTATAAAGACGCACCGTTTACTGTAACCGCGAAAAATCTGACGGATAGCAACCGTTCCACTATTTTCAGTGTTGACGAAATACAGGAGTCCGGTGGCACCATTTCTTATGGAGAGGGTGATAAAAAACAAAACAAGGGATTTAAATGGCAAACACCATTCGTTTTAAACAAGCAAACTTTTGTACTCTCACCAACAGGTCAAATTGTGCCGGGAGATGGCGATTACCTCGTCAGTTGGCTACCCATACAACAGGTAACCGCTAGCCTGCTGGGAAATTTGAGCATTAAATCATACGACATCAAAACGAGTGTGATTGAATTATCGATAAAAACCGAAAATCTTCAGAAGGGAAAAGATATCCTCAACGCACTTTTTACCGAATTTAACCAGGCGGATATTGAAGAGCGGAAGCGGCTTTCTGTAACAACTGTTCAATTTATCGACGACCGGCTCCTGAATATTTCCGGTGAGCTTAAGGGGGTTGAAGGGAACCTTGAAAGCTACCAGGGAAGCAGGCAGATCATAGACATCAAAGGACAATCTGCCCAGTCACTTGAAAATGCCAACGAAGTTTCAAAAAGCATAAAGGATCTTGCCATCCAGCAGGGAGTTGTCCGTATGCTACGCGACTATTTTGCCAACCCGGCAAACAGCGGCAAACTTGTCCCCTCCTCACTGGGACTGAATGATGGCACCCTCGCTTCGCTTATCGTTCAATATAACGAACTCCAGCTAAAGCGGGAACGGGAGACACCTTTGGTTGCACCAAACAGCACGGTAATGCAGGATCTTAATGGTCAGCTTGCTAGTCTTAAAAGCAGCATCCAGGAAAGCCTGAACAACATCAGCAAAAACCTACAACTGCAACAAAATAGCTCACAACAACAAAACAGCCAATACCGGAACTTTCTCGCCTCCGTGCCACAGAGTGAACGGGTATTACAGGAAATCAAAAGAAAACAGGGCATTACCGAAGGCTTATATCTTTACCTGCTACAAAAAAGGGAGGAAGCCGCTATATCCAGTACATCCTCCAGCGTTCCCCATTATAAACAAATTACAATGGCTACCGGTTATGGACCTGTAGAGCCGAATGCCAGGAACATCATATTATATAGTTCACTGTTGGGCTTCTTTGTTGCTTTCGGAATTATCTACGTTGGAAATCTATTTAATGATAAAGTTACTCGTAAAGAAATTGAGCAGCAACTGTCGATTCCTATTTTGGGAGAGATTACATATGTAAACATGAAAAACAAACATGTAATCAATGTTTTAAGTCGTACACAGCTAGGGGAGCAACTCCGCAGCATTCGTACGAATCTTTCGTTTTTAAACCAGAGTCAACCTCCAAAAGTGATACTGGTTACTTCTTCCGTCGGTAGCGAAGGAAAAACTTTTGTGAGCTTGAATCTCGCAGCAGTGCTTGCGACACCAGGAAAAAAGGTAGCTCTCGTTGAATTGGATCTGCGAAAACCGTCAATGACAGAAACACTCCAATTACCCACTAAGTCAGGCATTACAGACTACCTTCAAGAAAAAACCGGGATTTTGTCAGATTTGTTTCACGTTGTTGAAGGAGTCCCAACATTACACCTGTACCCTGCTGGGAACATTCCAGAAAATCCAGGAGATTTATTACTGAGTGCAAGAATTGAACAGCTACTTTTTGAACTCAAATCCACTTATGACTATGTAATTATTGACTCAGCGCCGGCCACACTTGTAAGTGATGCCTTTGTATTAGGGAAATATAGTGATGCGGTCTTATACGTTATACGTGAACTATTCACCTCCAAAAAACAACTTAAATTTATCGAGCAAATTGTTACCGACGGAAAGGTCATGAATGTCGCTGCAATAATTAACGCCGCAAAACCTTCTCGTGAAAAGAATTACTACGCATAAAATAAGCATTGTAAAATCGAAATGGACTTACCTAATCAGAGCTATATATTAGTTGAAGAATGTGCATCGACTACCAAACGAATTAGACGTTATAATTAAAGTCTTTGAAATTGCTTAAGCAAGAAACAAAAAATTTATTAAGTAACATCAAGCTTGTCAAATTACTTGAGTGGGGTAAACTCGTGTCTATAACAGGCTCGGCTCAGCTTCTTATACAAGCATTTGGCCTTTTAAGTGGCATATTGGTAATACGATTACTTCCAACGAAAGAATATGCTCTTTACACTTTAGCAAACACAATGTTAGGCACGATGATCATTTTTGCAGACGGGGGTATCAGTACAGGCATTACAGCGCATGGAGGAAAAGTTTGGTTGGATCGGCAGAAATTGGGCGCAGTTTTGGCGACGGGGCTTGATTTGCGACGGAAGTTTTCGATTATCAGTTTAAGTGTGTCAGTACCGGTGCTAGTGTATCTTCTCCTGCATCATGACGCGTCTTGGATGACTTCAATCTTTATCGTTTCTTCATTGGTCCTAGGTTTTTTTGCAGCTTTGTCTGACTCACTGCTGGAAATTATTCCTAGACTCCATCAGGAAATCATTCCATTACAGAAAAATCAATTAATTGTCGGAATTTGGCGTTTAGTATTGTCGGTGTTGTTAGTCATTGTATTTCCTTGGGCATTCATTGCAATTCTAGCAGCAGCCGTCCCTAGGATTTACGGCAACATACAATTACGTAAAATCGCTATGGGCTTTGTGGATGAAGCAAAGCCAGATACTAGAATTCGAGGTGAAATACTCGGTATTGTTAAACGAACCATGCCGGGGCTTATATATTACTGTGTTTCCACTCAACTAACTATTTGGTTCCTTTCCATTATGGGGAGCACAACATCGATAGCGCAAATAGGTGCATTGGGGAGGGTAGTGATGTTGTTAAACATTTTTGGCGTGACATTTACAACTATTTTGATACCTAGATTTGCTAGACTATCAGAAGAAAGCGGACAAGTAGCAAAACGATTCATCTTGATAGTCTTATTGTTTGTCTCAGTTTGCATAATCTTTATAGGAGCAACCTATGTATTCTCCAACCAAATCTTGTGGGTTTTAGGTCCAGCTTATAAAACTATGAATTACGAATTGCTGCTATACCTGTTTGGCTCGTGTGTTTTTCTTTGCACAGGCTTTATCTATAATTTAATTTCAAGCAGAGGTTTAGTTCTAAATCCACTCATATATATTACTTTTAGTTTAGTTGCGATAGTAACTGGAGTTCTAATTTTTGATATTTCCACACTAATAGGAGTCCTTTATTTTAATCTTTATGTCTCATTAATTCAATTGTTGATGTATATCACGTATTCATACGTTAAAATCATTAAAACAAGAAAACTTACCTGACCGTCAGGGTAATTATAATATTGAACCAGATGTCAGATAAAATACTATTTAGCATAGGAATTCCTGCGTATAAAAGTAAATTTCTAAAAGAGTGTATCGATAGCATACTAACGCAAACCTGTGAAGAATTCGAACTTATTATTATAAATGACTTTTCGCCAGACCCTATTGATGAAATCGTTGCAGCTTATCAAGATAGGAGAATTCGATACTTTAAAAATCAAAAGAACATTGGCGCGGAAGGGGTGGTTGATAATTGGAACAGATGTTTAAGCCTTGCTTCAGGGGATTTTTTCGTACTAATGGGGGATGATGACTCTATGCAGAAGAATTACCTTGAAGAATTTCAGAAACTCATTTTGAAATATCCAAAACTAGATGTATATCACTGCCGCTCCAAGTATATCGATGAGGCCTCTGTTGCTTTTGGCTTAAGTCAGTCCTGCCCGGAATATGAAACTACGCATAACTATCTTTGGCATTGTTTCAGTTCAAAACGAGATCAATTTGTCTCAGACTTCGTTTATCGTTCAAGCGTTTTAAAAGAAAAAAACGGGTTTTATAAGATGCCTTTAGCATGGACAAGTGACTTTCTAACCGCATTCATTATGAGTGGCGATAAAGGAATTGCTTATATACACCTTGCGTTATTAAATTATAGATTTTCTTCTTATAACATAACTGCCACCGGCAGTTTAGACCTTAAAAGGCAAGCAACAATCTCTTTTGAAAATTGGGTTAGGAATTTTCTAAAAGACCTGCCCAATAATGAAGAAGATAGAATTATATATCCCCTTCTTCGACAAGCTTTTAATAAGGCTTGCAGAGAGCACAAAAGGAACTTTATCCGCCAGAACTTTCAGGTTAATGGCATATCTGGGCTGATGCATATTCTCACCAATAAAAGATCATATCAACTTAATCTGAAAGACATAATTGATACCATTGCAATCGCATTGATAAACCATTTGGTTGAGCAAAAGAAAACGGATTTAAATGAATTGTAAACCGATCCTTCTCAACTTAGCTAATTGGTGTTGATTTAACAAGTGACTAAGCGACTTTGGATACGCCCGATTATAAGTAAAAACGGTTGAGGCTAGGCGTGATGGTAACCCAAATTGAACATGAATGGTTGTTAGCGTTGGTTGCCTCTGGTTCCCTTCCTTGTATAATTACGACGATGGCTTAAAATGAGATACCAGTTGATGCAGCCCGATAAGAATATATTATGACGAGTTTTCCACAATATTCGAATACAAAGAAAATAATTGTTCTTACACCAGTCAAAAATGAGGCATGGATTTTAGATCGTTTTTTACAGGTGTGTAGTAGATTTGCGGACCACATCCTTATAGCAGACCAGAAATCAACAGACGGATCAATTGAGTTGTACTCAAAGTATTCAAAAGTTACACTTTTGATTAATAATGATCCAGATTATGATGAAGCAACCAGGCAGATGTTACTCATCACCACTGCACGTCAGCAATTCGGCATCGGCAATATCTTACTAGCCATAGATGCAGATGAGCTTTTGGCTGCCAATGCAATTTACACTTCCGATTGGGAAAGAATGCTGAGAGCTCAGCCGGGAACAATACTTTATTTTGAAAAGCCTACGTTATATAAAAGCACAAACAATGTTATACGTTACGATGGGGGAGGATGGCCATTGGGCTATGTAGATGATGGAGCAATTCACACTCCTGCCGAAATTCATAGTACGAGAATTCCTACACCAAACTACGCTACCAAACTATATTTAGACGAAATCAAATTTATTCATTACGCCTTGGTTAGATTAGATGCGCAAGCATCTAAGCAGAGAATGTATAGCATGGTCGAAAATATAAAAGGAACTAAAAGCTTACGCTTGCGAATAAAAGCTTACAATTCGTCGCTCGACTTTACAAATGAAGGGGACAGACATGAAACTCCAAATACATCTTGGTTTATTGGATGGGAAAAAGAAGGTATAGACATGCACACAATCCCTACCTCTGCCTATTACTGGTACGATTACGAGGGGTTAAAACTATTTCGTAAATATGGCGTGAAACGTTTTGCGCTCGACGACATCTGGAACTTTGATTGGGAAGGTCTTCGTTTAGCAGCAATAAAAGAGAACTATCCATTTACTCCCGAGGCCCCAATCAAAAACCCCAGGCCTTTAACAAGGAAACTTATCGCGTTTATTTTGACAAATATAAATCAAGTTTTATCGGCTTGTAAAAAATTAAGACAACTAAGGTAATTGTTATGAAGAAGTTGAGCGGCTACATGATATATGCAGATAATGGTAATATTTCTGATGTATTGTTAAGTTTTTGAAAACATGTGGACAGCCATTGTTCGAGGGATCACCTTGCAATTTCCTTTATAAAATTACAGTAGTGTATTTCTGACGCGTCTAGACCAGAATTGCATTAAGTTAATTGGAAAACAGCCCTTTCAACATTCGTATTTTTGTAATCCAATACCGAAAGATAAGGCATCCGATGACATTGCCACTTTGTAGAACATTCCTACAAACAGTACAATTGCGTGAACACCTTTGAAAGTGGATCTTCTTAGATATTTGACGAAGAGACCTCAACAAAATACGAAGTTATTAGACTCATGTATAAGCATCTATCTACAAAGAAGATCAATTTGTAAGCAAGTACAAACTAAGATAAAGGGTTTAATTGTTATCGGTCACCAGTTTTGACGTTAAAAAACTTTAAGATACATACTCAAGTAATTTTTTTATTGCAATGAAAGTTGGATTTTATTTTGATGCATGCCATATACTGGATTTCTCGAACGAAAAGTTTGAAAGAGGAGAACTTGGTGTAAGTGGAACAGATTCGTCCTTTTTACGAGTAGTTAGAGAGTTGGCAAAAAGACCCCAGTTCGACGTGCACTTGTTTGCTAATGGAATTACGTCCTTCTCTAGTGTGAACTTAATTGCAGTTTCAGGAATAGATCAGGCAATAGAGTCTAGCAAAAAAGTGAACGTTGAAGTCTTGATTCTAAATGATCTTAAAAACCGAGAAAGAACTGAGCTTATGCTTTCGAAAGCTGAACTACTAGGCGTGAGTTTAGTGATTTGGGCACATAATCCTGTTGAAACTTTGGATAGCTACTCGAAAAGTATTGCTGTCAGAAAAATAATTTACGTCGAAACTTTTGACTTGCACCAAACAAGACATAAAAGCGGGTTCTATAAAGGTGTGGTAATTCCAAATGGAATAGAAAAAGATGTTTATGTAAAAAAAGAGATAGAACTACCTAATAGCTTAGACGTTCTGTACTTAGGCTCTTTGACTCCAAGCAAAGGTTTTCATCACTTGGCTAAAGCTTGGAAAACAATATTAAAAGAGATACCGGAGGCACGATTAATAGTAATCGGGAGTGGTAAGTTATATAACAATCATGCAAAGTTAGGCCACCTTGGGATCGCTGAAGATAGATATGAACTCGAACTTGCGCCTTACATCGGAAGCGAGAAACAAGATCTTAAAACTAATCGAATCGAATGCTTTGGACTCTTAAACAGAAATGAAGTTATTGAACTCATCAACAAATGCAAAGTAGCTTGTATAAACCCAAACACTTGGGGCTCCTTAGAAAGTTGCAGTGTGAGTTCATTGGAAATACAGTTGTCCGGGGTGCCGATTGTAGCAGGAAAGGCAGGTGGCAACCTAAACACTATTTTAAATAACAAAACAGGATTACTGGTTGAAAATCCGGATAGAAACCTACCCAAAGCCATAATAAGGTTATTACGAGACGATGAACTAAACCTGGAGATGAGAAAAGCGGCTCGCGCATACATCTTACAAAAGTACGAGTTAAATTCTGTAATTAATCTATGGGTAGACTTCCTCGTGAAATTAAAACAAGGTCAAGAGTTTAAGTTCCCACAAATAACATCTGAAGTTGCAAGCCCTAAACTATACATAAAGGAGGCAATAAGATTAGGCAATAGGATACTCGGAAGAAAATTTTACTAACTGTTACATAACAACCCCAAATTACCACCCAAAAACACTTTAAGTATACGCAATTCTAAGATAAAGCTTGAGAGATCATCATTTTGTTTCTCCAAGCAGCCGCTGTAATTATTGCTCAAGCATCTATCTGACAATTTGATCTACAAAAAAGAAAATGCATCTAAAGCAAACGTTTTGTTTCGAAAGTTTATGAAACATAATTGGTCTAGTCTAGTAAATTGTTTCATCTATGAGAATTCTCTTTATATGCGGTTCGCTTGAACCTGGCCGTGATGGTGTTGGTGATTATACACAAAGGCTTGCAGCACAATTAACTCTTGCTGGCCATCAAATTGGTCTTATCGCTCTAAGTGACAATTATCAACTTCTTCCTCTTAGATTTAAAAATAGCGATAAACAAATAATTCGTTCTATGCTTAGGCTTCCTAGATCTTTATCAAGGAAGGCACGCCTTGCGCTCGCAAAAGAATTCATTGACGATTTCAATCCTAATTACTTGAGCCTTCAATTTGTACCATTTTCTTTTGACTCCAAAGGGCTACCCTTTGCTTTGCCGCACTTCCTCAAATTGGTTGGAGGGAAAAGAAAGTGGCATATCATGTTTCACGAGTTGTGGTTGGGAATGGAGATTGGAGCTTCTTTAAAATATAAGGTTTGGGGTTACGTTCAAAAATTGATTATAAAAGATTTGGTCATAAAACTTAAACCCGTCATTATACATACTCAAACTCTTATTTACATAGAACAACTTTTGAATATCGGGATCGCGAGCCACCACCTGCCTCTTTTTGGAAATATACCTAATGTAAATGCTGAACCCAACGATTCGATGACGGAAAGAATAAGGAAGGCAAGTTACCGCAAGGAGGTTTCGTTTATAATATTTGGGGGAATACACATCGGAGGTCCTGTCCAGGAGTTTGCAACAGAAGTTGCACTATATCAAGCAAACTCGGGCATTAGAGTTTCACTGACTCTGATCGGACGTTGCGGAGCTGGACAACTTGCATGGAAAAATGCATGGGAAAAGGAAGGTCTAAGGGTCATCATCCTAGGGGAACAGTTGCCAGGACGGATTTCTACTGAACTAAACGCAGCAACGATTGGCATAGTCACAACTCCCTATTTGCTAGTAGGCAAAAGCGGTTCAGCTGCTGGAATGATTGAACATGGGCTACCTGTACTTTGTGTTTCAAAGAAGTGGGAGGTCCGTGGCACAAACAACTTGGAACTGCCACCAGAGGTGGAAGAATATAAAAAAGGCAATTTGGAGCAGTTTATATCCACAAAGACCAGATCCGGCGACCGTATAAAGATTTCACAAGTAGCAGAACTTCTTTTAAATAACCTTTTAACTTCATAATGCAATGGCAAGCCTACGCTATCTTTGGCTCAACCGCGCGCAATTCTCCCTAGGTTCCGTGGATTTTTTCCGTGCTTGGGGCAAACGATTGTTTGCTTTACCCGAACTCTTGATAAGAAATTCGCGACGAAGAAAATTGATTAGCAAGGGAGCTGTAATACACGAAACCGCAGAAATTGGCGAGGTAAGAATTGCAGGAGGGTTCAAATATTTGTCCGTTGGCAGGCAAACCTTTTTAGGCCGTATCAAAATGAACATTCATGAGAGAGTCGCTATTGGTAACAACGTTTGTATAAATGATGGTGTCGAATTATTAACGGCTTCTCACGATGTCTGTGATCCCAATTGGGGGCAGGTTAAGGCCGCCATCTTTATTGAAGATTATGTTTGGATCGGAACAGGTGCAATGATACTTCCCGGCGTCAGGATAGGAAAAGGTGCCGTAATTGGAGCAAGGGCTGTAGTGAGCAAAACAGTAGCACCAGGGCGAATAGTCGTAGGGAACCCTGCAAAGGTTCTTGATCGAAGCAGGTCTGACAAATTAAGTTATAATCCGTGTGAGTTCCTGGCAGCTAACCGGGCATGGTTGATAGGTTGATAATAAAGTTCAAAGAATTATGAAAGTAATAATATATCATCCTCAAGGAAACAACAATGTGCGTGAGTCGGCGTTAGGTTTGGCTGAGGCTGGACTTTTACACGAGTTTCACACATCTATAGCATGTTTTCCAGGTTCCTTGCTAGACAGAATTGGGAGTATACCGTACTTATCAGAGATTCGAAGGCGAAAGCTAGATGTATGCCTAAAGCCTTTCACGAAAACATCTCCGATTTTTGAGTTAGGGAGAGTGCTCTCATTGAAAGCTGGCATCAAACAACTATTACGCGATGAGACAGGTATATTTTCGATTGATGCAGTCACAAAAAAACTTGACAAGAAAGTTGCCGCAATCGTAAAAAAATCAAATAAGAAACTCTTAAGCGTATATGCTTATGAGGATGGTGCATATTCTACATTTATGGAGGCAAAGCGGCGGGGGCTAACCTGCTTCTACGACCTACCTACAGGATACTGGAGGGCCAAACTAGCGATTTTGGATGAAGAAAGTAAATTGTTTCCCAATTGGAAGAATACAATGCCGGGCTTAACAAACTCAATTAAAAAATTAAATATCAAAGACGAAGAAATCAAACTGGCCGATCGAATATTTGTAGCCAGTCAATTTACAAAAACTACTCTACAACAATTTCCAGGCAAACTACCCAAGATCCAAATTATTCCTTACGGCTTTCCTCCTGTCGGTTCGCCGAAAAATTACATCAAAACAGCTAAAGGCTGTCCTTTGAAACTGCTCTTCGTCGGCAGCCTTTCGCAACAAAAAGGAATAGCCAACCTTTTTGAGGCAGTAGACTCGCTTGTCCCTGAAGTAAGTTTAACGGTTATTGGGTCAAAGCCGACGTTTGACTGTTCAATTTTGGATGTTGAACTATCAAAGCACCGCTGGATACCTACTTTACCCAACCAACAGATATTACAAGAAATGAGAGATCATGACATACTCGTCTTTCCAAGTGTATTTGATGGCTTTGGTCTTGTTATCACAGAGGCTATGTCGCAAGGAACACCTGTTATTGCAACCTATAATTGTGCGGGGCCGGATTTAATTGAAAATGGGAAGAATGGCTGGTTAGTTCCCGCCGGCTCTACTGATGCACTGCGAGATAAGATCCTTGAGCTACTTAAATCGCCTAGTTCAATTGAATGCGTTGGAATTGAAGCACGGGAAACTGCACGTCAACGCCCTTGGAAGGCTTATAGAGAAGAATTGTCCAAAGCACTCCGTAATAATCACTAACGCATCGGCTAATCTTTTCGGGAACAAATCGATTAAAAAAACAAATTTTCCTTTCCCGTGCGATTTTAGGTTATTTACAAAGCATAAGCTTACACATAAATAAATTCTTTTTGAAAGAAATCGTTTTTATCAATTCACATCCCATTCAATACTTTGCTCCGCTTTACAATTACATGAATGAAAAGGGTGTAAAAACCAAAGCATGGTATTGTTCTGACGAGTCAATACGTGGTGGCTTAGATCAGGAGTTTGGCGTTCACTTGAAATGGGATATCCCTCTCTTGAACGGATATGAATACGAGTTTTTTAAAAATTACTCTTGGAAACCGTCTCATTCGAACGGATTTTTTGGCCTCGTAAACCTTGGCATGGTTTGGAAAGTTCTTCGTATACCTAAAGCAGTTATAATTGTTCATGGCTACCATTATTTCACGCACCTCTTGATCCTTCTTGTAGCAGGATGGAAAAGACACAAAATCTGCCTTAGGGTTGAGTCACCGCTGACTCACGAAAGATTAAAAAGAGGATGGAAAACATGGTTAAGGATAATTTTCTTGAAGCATTTTGTCTTTCGAAATGTTGACTACTTCCTATACATTGGTACACAAAACAAGCTTTTCTATAAGAGTTATGGCATACCCGATAATAGACTTGTTTTCTGTCCTTATTCCGTTGATAATGATCGCTTTCGTAAAGAGCGGATTAAGCTTGAGCGGAGTCTATTTAGTTTGAAAAACAACCTGGGTATTCCAATACAAGACAAAGTAATAATCTTTTCTGGAAAGTACATACCTAAAAAAAATCCTATAGATGTCCTAAGAGCTTTTCACATTTTAAACAGTCCAGAATGTTGGTTGATTATGGTTGGCGACGGCGAATTACGAAATCAGTTAGAGGAGTACATAAATAAGTTCGATCTCAAACAAGTCATTCTCACTGGCTTTGTTAACCAAAGTATGGTATCAGAGTATTATGCCATCGGTGATGTTTTCGTTATGTGTTCTTCAGTAGGGGAAACATGGGGACTCGCTGTTAATGAAGCTTTGAACTTCAACTTGCCTGTCATTGTTTCCGAATTAACAGGCTGTTCTCAAGACTTGGTGATAAATGGTGATAATGGGTTTATATATGAAACTGGTGACGTACGTCAACTTGCACAAAAGCTAAAACAGGTGCTTTTCGAAAACACATTAACACGATGCACTTCGCCGGAGGAAATACTTAAGACTTATAGCTATGACCAAATTATTCAGAACTTGAAAGGTCTCACAATTTACCCGTAATTGATAGTAGCAAATCTGTCCAAATAAGCTTGAGTACAGCGGTGAGACGACAAATAAATGTGACTGCTGAGCGGTTAGCCATCCAGAAATCTATGAGCGTTGAAAGGAATCTCGACAACTGGCTAAAGCGAGGAATCTGGCTGTTCCTTTTTTTATGGATATTTGAAGGAGCCTTACGAAAGTGGTTTTTGCCTGCCTTGTCTGAGCCTTTACTTATCGTGCGTGATCCGATTGTTCTCGCTCTGATTATCATAGCATTGAACCGAGGTTTGCTAAAATTTCACATGTATCTCTTTTTAATTACTATGATTGGGAGCATAAGCTTCTTTACGGCATTGTTTATGGGTCACGGCAACATTTTTACAGCTATCTACGGAGTGCGCACCCTACTTCTTTATTTTCCTTTAATCTTCGTAATTGGAAATGTTTTCGATCAAGAGGATGTAGTAAAAGTGGGTAGGTTTCTTCTTACAATCTCAGCTCCAATGACGATCTTACTAGCCTTGCAATTCTATAGCCCCCAATCTGCTTGGGTAAATCGCGGGGTGGGTGGTGATGAACAAGGTGCAGGGTTTGGGGGTGCCTTAGGCTACTTTCGCCCGCCTGGAACTTTTTCCTTTACAAATGGAACAACGTGTTTTTATAGTTTAGTCGCTCCGTTTCTGATTTATTTCTGGTTATATCAGAAGAGAATCAACAAACTGGTATTAATATCAGCGACCGGAGGGTTGCTGGTGGCTATACCCTTATCTATCAGTCGAGGGCTCTTTTTGCAAGTAGCAGTTTCGATTTTATTCCTAATATTAGCGATTTACAAGAACCCAAGACTCCTTACTAAAGTATTGTTTGGTGCAATAATAATCTCAGTTGCTTTTAAAATTCTAAGTGAGGTCAGCTTTTTTGAGACTGCTTCTGATGTATTCTCCAGCCGATTTGAGGGCGCCAATCAGCACGAGGGAGGTTTAGTGAAAGGCGTATTAGGAAATAGATTTCTCGGAGCCTTAGTAAGAGGCGTTGAGTCATCTGTAGACAATAGTATGTTTGGATTCGGCATCGGAAGTGGTACACCTTTAGGTGTTAAATTGCTTAGGAATAATAAGGTGGCATTATTAGCAGACTTTGAATGGATGAGGGAAGTTGGAGAAATGGGTGTGCTAGGTCTTTTTCTAATAATTTATAGAGTCGTTTTTGCGCTTAAACTTAGCATATTAAGCTTTCGCAAATTAAATAATAATGACCTTCTTCCCTGGTTGCTTATGAGTGTTGGCATCTTGATTGTCGCCCAGGGGCAATTACATCAGCCTACGGCTCTCGGCTTTGTAGGTTTAACAGGTGGTCTTTGGCTAGCTTCAATGCGGAAACATTAAGGCAATCGCATGAATGCAAACAAGTTTCTTATTCAAGAATAATCAGGGATGTCGCAAACTGTCTTTAATTATTATTCTAAAGTAAATAAATTATAGATGGAAATGCTGACTGGATGTCGTCGATGTCATCAGAACACTCTTAATTACGGTGCCAGGAACGCTCCTCGGAACAAAAAGGTCAACTTCTAAAACTAAACATTGTTAAAGCTTAATTTAGAGCCTAAGATTACCAACGTTCTGACGGTTACCCTCGCAATCCGATTTCGAAGCAATAGCCTGATAAGCATAAGAAAATATGTACATTGTCATCTTCGCCCACCCACAATATCTGGGGCATCAAAGTATGCCACGTTTTACAAATATGTTAGTACGTGGATTAGAACCTCGTGGACATACAATTGAAATTTTTGCTCCAGGGAGTAAGTGGCATGATTTGGCATGGCTTAAACCATTAAGAAAGTGGTTTGGCTATATCGATCAGTATATCATATTTCCTTCAGATGTTAGTCGAAAAATAAAAGGCATGCCATCAGAGACGTTGTTTGTTTTCGCTGATCAAGCATTAGGCCCATGGGTACCATTAGTTGCAAATCGTCGACATGTTATTCATTGCCACGACTTTCTTGCCCAGCTCTCTGCGGTGGGTAAAGTTGCAGAACATGGAACAGGGTGGTTTGGACGTCAATATCAGTCGTTCATTAGACGAGGTTACTCACGAGGGAAACATTTCATTTCAGTGTCAGAAAAAACAAAGGCGGACTTACATCAATTCATCCGATCTAACTATGAAACTTCTGAGGTGGTTTACAATGGATTAAATAACTTCTTTGAGCTTCTAGATTTACAACAAGCAAGAGTTATACTAGGAAATAAGGTGGGAGTAGATCTTTCGCTTGGATACATACTTCACGTCGGAGGAAATCAATGGTACAAGAATCGTCCTGGAGTTGTGGAAATCTATAATAAATGGCGGGCTTTATATGACATGCGTTTACCACTTTTGTTAATTGGAGAAGCTCCTTCAGAAGATCTAACCGCAATTCATGAACAATCTGTTTTCCAAAAGGATATTCATTTTATAAGTGACCTTCAAGACTGCTATATTAATATGGCATATTCCGGCGCCTCCGTTTTCATATTTCCATCTTATGCTGAAGGTTTTGGGTGGCCGATTGCTGAGGCGATGGCGTCGGGGTGTCCAGTCATTACTACGAATGAAGCGCCAATGACAGAAGTAGCTGCAGCTGCCGGCTTTTACATAGGTAAACGACCAAAACATGAGACTTTTGAGAATAAATGGGCGAGTGAAGGTGCCGAAATGGTCAACAAGGTATTAACCTTATCTTCCGGTAAGCGAAAAGAAGTTGTCGAGTTAAGCGTAGCTAATTCAAAAAGATTTGACACTGACTCAGCTATAGATCAAATTGAAGCGATTTATTTATCGATATTATCTAGGTAATATGAAAATACTACATCTCGTACCTGACCTTAATCCTAAGCAAGGTGGAGTAGGCCAAGCTGTAATAACGCTAGTTTCGGGACTTGCAGGTTCAGGGATTGAAAATGTGATTGTAACTTTGGAAGATTGTAAATCCGTTCATAATGTAAACAATTCTTTTACAATCATTGCCCAAGGTCCCTCGAAAGGTCCTTGGAAATATAGCTCAACCTTACTTCCATATCTGTATCAACAAACAGGATCATTTGATGTGGTTGTTGTGCATGGATTATGGCTCTATCATAGTTATGCGATCAGAAAAGCAACTAGGAGATTGCGTGAAAAGAGTCAGTTAGGACTTTTGAAGTCAAAGAAACCGAAGCTGTTCGTAATGCCTCATGGCATGCTTGACCCTTATTTCCAAAATGCTCCGGGAAGAAAAATCAAAGCAGTCAGAAATTGGTTTTATTGGAAACTTCTCGAACGGAAATTAATACAAGAGGCAGACGGTTTGTTATTCACTTGTGAAATAGAACAAACTTTAGCTAAGCAAACCTTTCGTCCATATCGTCCTAAAAACGAGATAGTAGTAGGTTTAGGTACAGAGGCCCCCCCGCTTTTTGAAATCAGCATGAACGTCGCTTTTCTGAAGAGATGCCCCGCGCTGGTCAATAAACCATACATGCTATTTATAAGCCGTATACATGAAAAAAAAGGGGTTGATCTTCTTATTAAAGCATACGATTCATGTCTAAGAAAACATAAGAACGTGCCTAAACTTGTAATTGCAGGCCCCGGATTGGAAACTCAGTATGGCAAAATGATCGAGGAATTGGTTTTGGAACGAAAACTTCAAAATCAGGTATTCTTTACGGGCATGTTATCAGGAGAGGCGAAGTGGGGAGCTTTTTACGGCTGCGATGTCTTTATTCTCCCAAGCCACCAGGAAAATTTTGGGATTGCTGTTGCAGAAGCACTCTCGTGTAGTAAACCCGTTTTGATTTCAAATCAGGTGAATATTTGGCAAGAAATCAGTCAGGCTCAAGCCGGTATAATTGACATTAATTCATTAGAGGGCGTTAAACAGCTCATTGAAACATGGTTGCAAATGGATAAAAGTATGCAGCTGGAGATGGGAGCGAGAGCCAAAGAATTGTACATTAATAACTTTTCGATAGATGCTACTATCGGTAAAATAATTGAAAGTTTTACACTTGATTAGCTCCGTGATTTCCCTATCAGTCGTGAAGCCTCATCACCGAAGAATATTCAATAGTTCTATACTCAGGCATAATGCATAACGTAGATACGCATACAGGTCCCTCGTTTTCTTTAAAAAACCGCATAGCTAGATTGGCTTGGAATGTAACAGCTTCAATCTTTTTCAAGTGGTCCCCTACGCCTTTACATTCTTGGCGCTCTTTTTTGCTCCGACTTTTTGGAGCAAAGGTGGGGAAAAGGGTTCATGTATATCCGCATGCTAAAATCTGGGCACCCTGGAATTTAGAACTGGCTAATGAGTCTGGCATTGCAAATGGCGTAATATTATATTCACAGGCCAAAATTTCCATTGGCGAACGAGCTGTCATCTCTCAAGGTGTAAATTTGTGCGCGGGAACTCATGATTATAGCGTTCCTGGCTTTCCTTTGATTTCAAAACCGATACAAGTTGGCAAACAAGCCTGGATTGCTGCAGAAGCATTTGTACATCCGGGGGTGAAAATAGGAGAAGGATGTGTTATCGGTGCTAGATCAGTGGTAAGTCAAGATATGCCATCTTGGATGGTATGTGTCGGCTTTCCATGTAAACCGATTAAAGAAAGGAACTTTGGAATTGAAGTAGCTAAGGTCTAAAAAATACAATATCGTTTATATGTCCACTTTAATTGATATGACAATTGTCATCCCTGTGCGAAATGAAGAGAAAAATTTGGCGGGGTGTTTAAAAGCAATAGGAAGTGACTTTGCAACAGAAATTGTCGTTATCGACTCTAATAGTACTGATCTGACAAAAGAAATTGCAATAAATCACGGTGCACGTTTCTTAAACTTTGATTGGAACGGAGAATTTCCTAAAAAAAGGAATTGGTACCTGAGAAATCACGCACCTAACACTAAATGGATTTTGTTTTTGGATGCAGATGAATATCTCACCGAAAGCTTCAAAACTGAACTAAGGAGGAGATTATCTAGTGAGCAGAAGTGTGGATATTGGCTTAGATACTCAATTTATTTCATGGGCAAAAAGTTACAAGGAGGGTACCCATTAAGAAAATTAGCCTTATTTCATACAAGCGCAGGCGAATACGAAAAGATCAATGAAAACAATTGGAGCAAATTAGACATGGAAATTCATGAGCACCCCGTTATAATGGGTGACTTAGGTGAAATCAAAAGCCAGATTGATCATCAGGACTACAGGGGAATAGCCTCATATATAACTAAGCATGTTGAGTATGCAGCTTGGGAAGCTGAAAGATTTCTGAAAACACACGCAAGTTCTTCCTCTGCAGTTAAATGGACTTGGAAACAGAAGTTGAAGTACCGTATAATGCGGAGTGTTTGGATAGGCCCTATCTTTTTTTTCGGCAGCTTCTTTTTTCTAGGCGGTTTTCGGGATGGATCCAGAGGCTTGGCGTTCGCGATTTTGAAGATGTCGTACTTCAATCAGATATACTGCCGAATACAAGAAAAATCTAGGCAGGACGCAATTAGTAAGTAGGGTATTCAGCTTAGCTGAATTTCTGGTCGTATGACGAATCATTTAAAGCTATGGCAGAATTGTTTGGCAATGAGCAAACACTTAGATAAGGACAGTTCTGAGGTCATAATCAATGTTCTAATTATGAATTCACATATATTCTGGTTTTTTTTCATTGTACTAGGATTTACTGCGAAAAATTCCTTATGCGGCCAAGGCATTGACTCAGCCTTGACTTTTACCTTATCAGAAAAGGCTACAACAAGTGCAGGCATCTATAAAAAAGATACGTTAATCAAAACTCTTTGGAGCGGGAGAATGTATGAGGCAGGAACTTTTCAGGTAAATTGGGACGGAACAGATGATGCTGGTAAAATAGCCGACTCAGGAGACTACAATGCTAAAGTTATCTCCAATAACATCAAAGCAAACTGGGAGGGTGTTGTTGGAAATACATCTTCCTCAAAGGTTGGATCGGGGGTTCACAGGGGCTATTCTTTTATGTCTGATATGTGCATTACAGGCGGCAATATCTATTATGCTACTCAGTATGATGAACTACGGAAAACTCAGCATAAGGCGTCAACCTCTAATCCTAATGTCGCCATACCCTTGTATGGTGCCGGACATTGTGATAGCTATCTTGTTTGTTCAGACGGAATAAATGTTTATTGGGGATCGAGGGGTCAAATCGGAGGAGAATACAACAAATTTTTTATCTTCGGGACAAAGGTAAACGATGATAAAAGAGTCAGTTTCCCTAATGGCCAAAACATCGATCTAGATTACTCAAAAGGAAGCTATAATTGCTTTGCGTACTGTAGCAATCTCAGCATTACGGATATAACCGTTCAAAAAGGTGGCAATTTCTTTTTTGTTGCCGAGGCAACGAATCAAAACTTAGTTGTTTACAATAAAACGACTGGGGCTCTGATCCAAAACCTATTTGTGCCTGGAATAAAATCAGTTGCTACTGACTCTGCTGACGGTCTTTGGATTGGCACTTCTCAAGAGATCAGAAATTATCGGGTGAATGTAAATGGAACTCTCTCGGAAAAGTCACTCATTGGCACGTTCAGTGATCTTAAGGCGATAGAACTAAATACAAAGGACAATCTTATTGTAGCTGCTGACGGTGGAGACTCCCAACAGCTGATAGCCTACTCAACACTAGATGGGTCTGTGATTTGGACTTTAGGAAAAAAAGGGGGGTATCTAAATGGGCCGGAAGTTGGTAATGAAAAGTTTTATTTTGATGCTCTCTCTACTTTTATCTCCTTCGACCGTGATGGTTCATTCTGGGTGAAAGATGGCATGAACTACCGGGTACAACAGTTTGACTCCTCAAGGGTTTTTATCAACCGCATCATGTATTGCCCGAATACATATGCTGTCGCTTTAGATAAAGGTGACTCGTCTAGAGCGTTCTTGAAGTTTCTGGAATTTAAAATTGATTACTCAAAACCATTGCTTCCAAACAATGGCTCTTGGCAGCTTGTAAAAAATTGGGCAACACCAGGTGTTTATGGAGCCTACGACAACAATTTTGTGTGTCTAAGTGATGTTGTTACACTACAAAATAAACGAACTTACTGTTTTGCGTACAACATCAAGCAAGACCGAAAAGAATTGGTAGAGTTGATAGATCGCACCGGCTTGCGGCCAATCAAAGATTATTACTCCGGAATTGCTAATCTCTACCCAGATGGAATATACTATGTAACGCCAGAAACAAGCGTGGTAAACGACACAGTGAAGTGGATAAAGCATTCGCTGCTTGGATTTGGTTCCGACGACAATCCACGATTCGGACCGCCAATAATTTTAGCTAAACTATTAAAAAACGAAACAGATCCTGTATTCAACGGCAACAGAACTAATGGAACCTTCGGCGAGATCCAAAACGAGAATATTATTACGTTTGATGGAGGTGCAGCATTAAACCCCTTTGAAAGCAAAGGGTACCACTTAGGCGCTTTAAATATGCGAACAAATAAATTTACTTTTAAAACAGCTTATAATACAAGTAAAACATATGCTGGTGAGTTTCCTAGTGATGAACGGTATGATGTAGGAAATGAAACAAATTACCCTGGCAGCCAAGCCCGGGTTTGTGGCGACTTTATCGTTCAAGGACACCATGGTGAATTCTGGAAAGGCGGGCAGACTAATGAATATAAATTATTTTTTAAGAATGGGTTGCTTCTAAGAAATTTTGGAACAAATGTTCAAAAGATAAATCGTGATCTTGCTGCTCCTGCTGAGATGGCCGGTAATGCTCTAACAATATGTCTGACAAGAGTAGATAAAAGCATTTACATGTATCATGGTGATGAAAGCTACCACTCTGGTTTACATCGTTGGAAAATATCAGGTATCGAAAGTGTTCGAGAACAAATCATCCCGATTACAAGGTTCTTTAAACGGACGGCCGAGCGTCCAGTTCTGCCGGGAATTGATTTACTTGAAAAATTACCCATTCACAGTATTTTGCCTGATAGTGCTGCAGGATGGACCAGACACCCGACTAAGGATGAGTACACGCGCCATGATCAGTATTGGAGCGTCAAAACTAATGTAAAAACATACGATGATATTGTTTCACCAGACCTTTTTGTTCAATATCAACATACCCAAAGCCCTTTCATTGTAAACCGAAAATTAGGTGATTATAATCAGTTACTGTCTTGGAAACTCTACGGCACAGTTAGCTATGAGAATAACAATCCTAATATGAGCTTTGGTACCAGTATGTACCTTCAGGTTTTGGATAATGCAGGAAAAATCCTTGTGCGATTTTTTACAACATTGATATGGAGTGATTTTCCAGTTGTCAACCTTTATGCAAATAACACCTTAATCTTCACCGGCAGCAGAGATGAGGTCTTCTCCATGATGAATAAATTCCAGTCTATTGAGTTTACGATGGAAGACCGCAAGATCAGTGTAAAGTATGGAAAGTTTGAGAGCGTAACAGTAAAATCTTTCGATGCTGAAGGCGATTTAATGAGTCCAAAGACGCTTCAACTATACTTTGATTATGTAAATGGTCCAGCCTATATCAAAACAATTGACTTTGCGAAAATGCGGTTTACGTTTCATAGAAAAGGGACTTACTATCGTACTCGTGCAAGTGGAGAATGGATTGATATTGCTTCCTGGCAAGCTTCATCGGACAACCAGACCTGGTCAAACGCGTCAACTGTTCCAGATAGTTCTGCAAACAGCATCGTAATTCAACCTGAACATACCATTTCTTTGAATGATACAATTGTTGTCGACCAACTCAATCTCCTCCCAGGTGCTGTACTTAACCTACACCCAAATGCCCAATTTATTGTTAATGATGGTCCAGATGACGATATCATAATTAATCCCGGCGCCAAACTTAATCTTAAATCTGATTGTTGGGGAACTGGAAGTATTGGCAGTTCTACTGGAACGATCCGTGGTGAGGTAACCGTAGAACACTTCATTAGCTCTTCAAGCAGCCGAAAAAACTTGCTTTTAGCACCAATTGTGAATACAATTGCCAGTGTCAAACCGTTTATACGTGATAACTGGCAGGAAGGTCAGACCAACTTAACAATAAACAATAACACCGATATTAAACCTGGCTTCGGCACCCACATCACCGGCTCCGGCCCAACAGGATCGGGTTTTGACCCCACAGCGACCGCAGTAAGTTCCCTATCTACGTTTAACCAGGCTGCTCCCTCCCAGGGGTGGGTGCCAGTCCTGAATACGAATGCAACCACCCTTGATGCAAAAAAGGGCTACCTGATTTATATCCGTGGCAGCCGGAGTTACGACCTTAGCAAAGCCTATCACCAGGACTCATCGTGGCACACCACCCTACGCACAACCGGTACCTTGCTCACGGGCGACCAGGTCTTCAGCAACCTGGAAGGAAGGGGCAGGTCAAGCCTCGTCACCAATCCTTACGCATGCGTGATTGACTGGAAAAAAATCTATACTGATACTACAACCGCGAACGCGGCGCACTTTGAAAGCACTTATACTTTCTGGGATCCAAATACCCAAGGCTATCGAACGGTTGATGCGAACAGCACTGATACCAGTTTGTTGTTGATAAAGCCAGGTACCGCGTTTTTCATTAAGGCGAAAGCAGGTGCAATTGCTCCGACACTTACGATAAAGGAGACCCATAAGGTCTTAACTTTTCAAATCCACCCCCCGTTTTACCTTCTAAAAAGCACTTCTCCCCCCTCCGGTTTTGTCCACTGTTTAACCCTTCTTTGATAATCCCTTCACGAAGTACCCCATCGCGTTTTGTTCACCAAAGCACCACTGATATACAAACAGGAAATCACACAGCAATAACAAAGAGAAACATTCGTTTAATTGCATTCAAATACTTTATTATATAATTTAGCCCCGCTAAATCGCTCCTTTACCATAAAGAGCCCTAACCTGGAGAAACAGCCTTTAATGTTTGAACGTATTCCTGTTAACCCTCCGATAATTCCACCTGTTCCCATAGGGATAAACAGGCCCCAATGGTCTGTAATGATCCCGGTTTATAATAGCCTTCCCTATCTATCGCATACGCTCAAAAGTGTTTTGTCCCAGGCTGACCAGGTTGACAACATGCAGATAGAAGTAGTTGATGACTGCAGCACCGACGGTGACGTGGAAGCATTGGTATTAGCACTGGGCCAGGGAAGAGTCCGTTATTTCAGGCAGGCAACGAACGTGGGCAGCCTGCGCAATTTTGAAACTTGTTTGTCGCGTGCAACCGGCCACTGGGTACACCTTTTACACGGGGATGACCTCGTAGCGCCCGGTTTTTATAAGGAGATCCATGCACTTTTTGTTGCCCATCCCGAAACAGGAGCGGCATTCACAAGTTTTGAGATGATTGATATCCGGGGTAAGGTCGTTATCAGACCCGAAAACCTGCTCTTACAGAAAATAGGTGTTGTTCCGGACCTGTTGACCAGGATTGCCCGGCGACAACTCATCCAGCCGCCTGCAATGGTTGTAAAAAGGGATGTGTACGAAAACCTGGGCAGTTTCTTTGCTGTTCACTATGGTGAAGACTGGGAAATGTGGGCGAGAATAGCGTCAAAATACCCAGTCGCCTATTCGCCAAAGCGGCTTGCGCAATACAGAATAGCCAATCCTGCCAGTATCAGCCACCAATTTTTAGTGTCGGGCAAAAACATTAAGGACATCCGCACCGTTATTGAAATAATACAAAACTACCTGCCCGATACCAGTAAACGAAAACTCAAAGCAGCGGCACTACAATACTACTCCATCTACTCTTTAAAACTGGCTAATGCACTATTGTCGTCTGACAGGAGGGCTGCATTACGACAGGCCCGCGGTGCCTTCGGGATCTATAAAAGTTTTAAGACCCTTTATTGGCTTTTGAGGTTTTATCTAATGTTCATTTTCCGCTACAAAGAACTGGAGAAGTTACTTCGGTTGAGTAAATCATAAAATCCGGATCGATATTTAGACACAGCGCCCCTTTAATCCCCAAACTCCTGCCCTGCCCAATTGAACGGGCAATGCTGCTCACAAGGATCTACAGCATAACTATAACCCTATCATACCCACCCGAAACATCAAGCCCTCAAAAAGAATCAGCACATAAGTTCTGCATTTCTAAAAACGGAATGGTTGCTATCAACCGCTTCTTTCTTCTTTCTATAAAACGCAAATAGGCTGCCCATTCGGGCAGCCTATTTTTTTTGCTATTAACGACCCAAAGACGCTCCGAAACATAATGATTGAAAACGAAGGTGTACATTGAAGATTAGTCCTATTCTATCATTAATTGACATCATGCAGGTTCCTGCACCTTTCTGAATGCGTTCACGAATTCTACCAGGGGATTTAGAATCATTTGTCCAATTAATACATTTACCTCAAGCTGATTTACATCGGGATAAAGTTTATGATTCTTCTGAAATAATAATACAATGTCGTTTACTTAAGGTGAGTGGCAGAAATTGGTGAATAAAGGGATGCGGTACAAGGGAGTGACACCCGTCCGAACGCAGTTCATCCGGGCGGGCAACGATGGCAAATAGAATCCCCACAGCTGGTCACCAAAGATTTCTCTTAAGTAAACGACATTGAATCATAATACATCAAAAAAGAGACACCCCAACATGGTTGGGGTGTCTCTAGAAGTATACCTGGTTAGAAATGATAATTGCCCTTAATTATTCTTTTGAGTGGAGCAATTTGCCTGTTATCCTCTCATTACCTACCCTTAAGACGTAAATCAGGCTCGTACGGTGACTTTCAGGCACGTTGTATTCAAATGATTGGCTGACACCTGCTTGAACGGCACCCTGGAATACGCTAGACACTTTTTGTCCCAGAGAATTGAAAATTTCCAAGGTTGCTTTTCCAGATACGGGAGACTTCACGACGAAGCGAACTTTACTACCATACGGATTAGGTGACGCCTTTACGGAAAGCCTGGTTGTAACTATATCCGGGGTCACCGCTTTTGACAGATCCGTATTGGAGATGGCTGGAGATGTACTGGTAACTACCTGGCAATCCTGAGCAGTTATTGTTTCTGTACTACCCGGAACTGGTATAGTTGGCGGATTAGCACCGGTTCCGTAAAAAGTGCTAAAGTTGTAAACCGAAGAATTGCCGGTTACCTTATTGCCAACGATGGAGTTGCTGTTGTACTTAACCGAAACCACATAGGTTTGTGGAGCACTACTTAATCCGCTTAGCGTAATCACCGGTTGAGAAGGATCAGCGTAACTGATTGTGCCGTTCCTGGTGATTTGGGTACAGTTTGAAGTCCAGACCTTGATTTCATTTGTAGTAAACAATCCCTGGATCACACCATCATTACTTTGCGCTAGTTTAATGCTTAGCGTAGTGACACCGGCAGGCTTTTCAACATAGGCGTAATAGAACCACGCACCTGGGCTACTGGCATTTGTAACTTTACCGCCGCTTTGCTTGAAGCATAAAGACTCTAATGGAGCGACATCCTGGTTCTTGAAGTTCTCACATGTTGTACCAGTTGGGAAGATGTGGTTAAGACAAGCGGGGATGGTAATTGTCTGCGTGCAGGAAGACTGGTTACCGCAGGCATCTGTCGCCGTCCACGTTTTGGTCCAGGTCACTGACCCATCCGGGTTTGTCGTTGTTGATGGATTACCACCTTGTGGTGTGATAGTGCCACCACAATTGTCGCTTACAATTGGTGGGTTAAAGGTTGGCGTTTCACCGCAGTTGGGTGCAGCCACTACAGCACAGGTAATCATTGGTTTTTGGGTGTCCTCGGTCCAGGTGAGGGTCTGGCTCACGGAAGCTTTGTGTCCGCAATGATCCTCGGCAGTCCATGTACGGGTCCTCGTTTTGGTGCATCCACTACCACCATTGACATCCTCAGTCGTTACTCCTTTCAGACCGCAGTTATCTGTAAAAACAGGCGCATCAAAGTGACTGTTGATATCACCAGGATTGCAGCCCAAATTTTCATCAGCACCTTCAGGTGTTTGTAGGGTCGGATCTTCAGTGTCTGCCGCCCATGTAAGCGTCTGACTGACTGAAGTCTTGTTTCCACAATTATCCTCAGCGGTCCACGTACGGGTTCTGGTTTTGGTACATCCGCTACCGCCATCAACATCTTCAGATGTCACTTTTTTCAGCCCGCAATTATCAGTGAACACAGGCGCATCGAAGTTACTATTGATATCACCGGGACTGCAACCCAGGCTTTCATCCGCACCTTCAGGTGTTTGTACTGTCGGATCCTGGGTGTCCGCCGTCCAGGTAAGGGTCTGACTAACTGAAGTCTTGTTTCCGCAATTATCCTCGGCAGTCCATGTACGGGTTCTGGTTTTGGTACATCCGCTACCGCCATCAACATCTTCTGTAGTCACTCCTTTCAGTCCGCAATTATCACCAAAGACAGGCGCACTAAAATTAGCGTCGATCATAGTAGGATTGCAGCCAAGATTTTTGTCGGCACCTTCAGGAGTTTGTATGGTTGGATCTTCAGTGTCTGTTACTTCTACGGTCTGTTCACACTCTTTCGAAGGACAGTCAACTGAATTAGTCGTGTTGGCAACCCTCAATTTAAGTGTATATGCTCCACATGAAGCTCCGGCCTTTACTGTAACCGATTGTTGATTGTTAGCACCCTCGATACTACCGTTCCCGGTTATACTCCATTGGTAACTCAAATTTGGTCCGGCTGGCCCGGAAAAAACGGAAGTTCCATTCGGACACACCGAAGCAGGACCTCCACTGATACTACATGGTGGTGGCACACAACAACCCACGCCGTAGATGTCACCCACGCAACATTCAGAACCGGCTTTGTAAATAGCACATACTTTCTGTAAGGAGTAGTTCAAGCCGTTTAATACCAGGGTGAAAGATTTCGGCGTGTTACCAACATCGGCACCATCGAATTTATAAAGCGGCCCCGAACATGTTTTTGAAGGATCACAAGACCGATCCGGGCCAGTAAGCACCTGCCCTCCACCACTATTACTTACAACGCTTGAAGAAGGGGGGCAAAAACTCATCGTAAAGTGACTTAAATCATGTTGTGCCTCATTTTTTGATATGGTCCACTTAAACGTGGTTTGCGATGCAGCAACGTTATAGAAGATTTCCGTTTTTACATCAAAACCACAACTGTTGTTTATTTTGGTGTCATTAGCTGTCTGACCTAAGGCCGAACTGAGCAATGTGACACCTGCAATAAGTAATGAAAGTGTATTTTTCAGCAAAGCTGGCCATTTGCATCGTTGATGAAAAAGGCGGTTAGGCATATTATAGGCGTACATATTGTTGGTTTGTTTTTAAGGTAAAAGGTTTTGATTCTGCAGAAAATGGACAGGCATTCTAACGAAGACATTAACCCTCAAAGGCTTCGAAATGGTGGCGAGATGTCAGAAAGAGCAACTATTCTGTACACTGAATAAAAACGGAAAACACCGGCATGAGAATTTTTTGAATTCATGTTCATGACTTTGCAGGTTGAGGAACTTACCGTGCGTTTCGTTGAATATTTATCCAAGAATGTAGACTGGCTAAGCCGAATTCGGCGTTAACAAACAAATGCTTAGAGCATAAGATTTCTAATCTTGTACTTCCAAGGTTGGCCAATGCCTTGCAGTAAACATTATTTATCAAGAGTCCTGTGGTGAAAACTTCTTAGCAGATCCATTTATTACTGACTCTAATTGAAAGCTTGTTCACTACAATAGATAACTCTCCCATGTAATGAACAATGATTGTTTAAGTAGCTAAGAGAAATCACTTATTGATTGCTTACGGGTATAGCTTATGCCATTCCACTTTAATGATTGATAAAGCTTACCTGGCCGCGATGATTCCGATATGTCCTTATGCAGGGTTTTCAAAAAATACTGGGACACAATTTTTATCACTTAAATACAGTAGGTCTTCATGCGTATTTAGAACTAAGTAGATACTAAATTTAATATGGTTTTAACAATCTTCATATAGCATATTTATGCTACACGTTTCATCACACGCTTAAACCAGGGTATCAACGGAATCTTCAGATCCAGAACTTGGCTGAATTGCCATTCTCTCTACAGCTAGTCAAACACCTCCATAATACTGGAACGATAGCTCCCACCCACCATCATCACCCCCACTCATGACCACAATCATCTCCCTTGAGCAAATGCCCCCCTAATTTCGCCCCTGTCTCATAACCCCTACCTGTTTAATGAAGCCAGTCGCTGTAAGCACCCAAGTAACCTGTTTTCACTGTGGCGAAGATTGCGGTAAGCATCCTGTGGTCGCACAGGAACTCCAATTTTGTTGCGAAGGCTGTAAGATGGTTTATGAGATATTAAACCAGGGCGGACTATGCGACTACTACAACCTTTCCAAAAACCCCGGCAGCAGGCAGACCAGCATTGTACGCGAAAACAAATTTGCTTTTCTCGACGATCCCAGCATTGCACAACCCCTCATTGCTTATAGCGACGACACGCAAACACATGTATCTTTTTACCTGCCCCAAATGCATTGTAGCAGCTGCCTTTGGCTGCTCGAAAACCTCTTCCGTTTAAACCAGAATATCATTAGCTGTAAGGTTAATTTCACCAGGAAGGAAGCGGAAATCATCTTCAATCATCGGGAGGTTTCATTGCGCAGCGTAGCAGAACTCCTGACCAGCATCGGGTATGAACCCTATATCAGCTTCAGCAACATAAAGGACGCTAGGCCTGGGGTAAGTAAAGCAAAAATCTACAAACTCGGGGTTGCCGGCTTTTGCTTCGCAAACATTATGTTGCTCAGTTTCCCGGAGTACCTGGGTATAGATGGCAAGGAAGTAAACCTGGTGCGCCTGTTTCGCTACCTGAACCTGCTCCTGAGCTTTCCCGTTTTCTTTTACTGCGCAACCGAGTTTTACCAGGGCGCATGGAGAAGCCTTAAGCACAAGTTTTTAAACATAGATGCGCCCATTGTGTTAGCCATTTGGGTAACGTTTGCACGAAGCCTCTACGAAGTACTAACCGGCACAGGCAGCGGTTATTTTGATAGCATGACAGGTATCGTGTTTTTTATGCTGGTTGGTCGTATCCTGCAGGATAAAACATATGCGCAATTGAGCTTCGACCGCGACTACACGGCCTACTTCCCTATTGCAGTAACCCGTTTAAACAACAACGGCGAATCGTCCGTTGCACTGCCCGACATTAAACTGAACGACACCTTACGGATACACCACCAGGAATTGATACCTGCAGACGGCATATTGACCCGGGGCAAGGCCTTGATAGATTATAGTTTTGTAACCGGCGAAAGCTTGCCGGTTGTAAAAGAGATGGGTGAAATCATTTATGCTGGCGGCAGGCAAACGGGGAGCAACGTAGAGATGCTGGTGATAAAGGAGGTCGCCCAAAGCTACCTCACCAAACTATGGAACCGCGATGAACTGAAGTCGGGCAAAAAGGATGAACAGCGATCCTTTGTTCATCTTACCAGCCGCTATTTTACCTGGGTTGTTTTTGGTATCGCGGCCATCACAGCAGCATATTGGTTAGTGAACGACCCCACCAAAGTTGCAAACAGCGTTACAGCCGTAATGATCATTGCATGCCCCTGTGCCCTACTGCTCAGCAATACCTTCACCAACGGAAACATCTTAAGCATGCTTGGCCGTAATCAATTTTACCTGCGCAATGCGCAAACAATTGAAAACATCGCCAAAGCAAACCACATTGTATTCGATAAAACGGGAACCCTGACCAATGGTGCAAGCCTCGAGATCAGCTACGAGGGCGAACTGCTGACCCCGCAACAACAACAATGGATAGCCTTGCTCGCTTCCCAGTCTGCACACCCCTTAAGCAAAGCAATAGCCGAACACCTGGGCGACAGATCGCCGGAAAGTATTACAGGCTTTACGGAAACAGGTGGCCTTGGTCTCCGGGGTTCTATAGCCGGTAAAGCCATATGTATGGGCTCGAAAAAATTTGTATTGGGCAACAAACAGGGTGACGAAAAAACGGCTGTTTATGTGTCCATCGATCGCAAATACAGGGGCAGGTTTATCGTTAAAAACCACTACCGCGAAAACATTGTAAAGCTGTTCTCGAAGTTGCGCAAGGGCTACTCCTTGTCTGTTTTAAGTGGTGACAACGCAGGTGAAAAAGATTTCCTGCAAAACCTGCTTGGCAAACGCGCGGGAATATACTTTCATCAAGGGCCCCATGATAAACTCAACATGATTAAACAACTGCAAAGCACCGGTAAAAAAGTGATCATGGTTGGCGACGGATTAAATGATGCCGGCGCACTAAAACAAGCTGATGCAGGTATTGCGGTAAGCGACAACTGCAACAATTTTACACCGGCCAGCGACGCCATTATCCAGGCTGAAAAACTGCCGCTGTTACACAAGTTCATCAGGCTCTGCCGCATCAATAAACGTGTGGTGGTAAGCAGTTTTATCATATCCATTTTGTACAATGTGGCAGGCATCTATTTTGCGGTACAGGGCAACCTTTCACCAATGGTCGCAGCCATACTGATGCCCGCCAGCAGCCTCAGCATCATCTTAATTTCTTTTGCCGCAACAAACCTTGCAGCCTGGAAGCTTGGCTTAAAGTAAGCCCATACCAATCCCTAAATTCTACCGCAATCTCTTATCCCCCTATTCAATCCGCAGTAATGGTTCAGTGCGCAACCAACAGGTTGTATAAAAGAGGTCTATAATAAAACACCACCCAAATTCACCAGCGGCTCCGGCCGCATTAACACATGACCATTGTCATACTTTCCAATGAGCGTAATCAACCCACGGGCAGGTTGCTGATTCTACATTTGAGTCCTAAAGCTAACCACCATGAGCGCCATAATAATCTTACTTGTTATAAGCTTAATCGTAGCCGGGGTTTTCCTGGTTGCCTTTTTATACAGCGTAAAACAGGGGCAATTCGATGATGAACAAAGCCCGCCCATCCGCATACTTTTCGACGATACCCCCAATTCAACCAAACATCAATAGTAAAGTAAATGTTAGATCACGCTACGGAGCTTGAAACATCAGCCATTCATCCCCAAAAAAGAAAGCTTGTACAGCTTGAACACTTCTTTTACGATAACAACATCGTAAAGCTGTTTACCTATGCCACCTTGTTTTGGGGCATAGTGGGCATGCTTGCCGGCTTGCTGGCCTCCATCCAGATTTTTTACCCCGCTGCCAATTTCGATTTTGCACCCACCACTTTTGGACGTGTTCGGCCGGTACACACAAACGCGGTGATTTTTGCTTTTGTGGGCAACGGCATTTTTATGGGTGTTTACTATTCATTGCAGCGGCTTTGCAAGGCACGCATGTATAGCGACAAGCTGAGCAAGATCCACTTCTGGGGATGGCAGGGTATCATTGTTGTTGCAGCAATCACATTGCTTGCAGGTTTTACAACCGGTAAGGAATATGCCGAGTTGGAGTGGCCTGTTGATATCGCGATCACTGTTATATGGGTGCTCTTTGGTATCAACATGTTCGGCACTATTCTTAAGCGCAGGGAGAGGCACCTTTATGTTGCGATCTGGTTTTACATCGCCACCTGGGTAACTGTTGCCATGCTGCACATCGTAAACTCTTACGAAATCCCCTTTTCATACTTTAAAAGTTATAGCGGCTATGCCGGGGTGCAGGATGCATTGGTACAGTGGTGGTATGGTCACAATGCCGTAGCGTTTTTCCTTACTACACCTTACCTCGGGCTCATGTATTACTTCCTGCCCAAAGCTGCTAACCGCCCGGTCTATAGCTATCGGTTGTCTATTATTCACTTTTGGGCGTTGATATTTATCTATATCTGGGCAGGCCCACACCACCTGTTGTATACCGCCTTACCCGACTGGGCGCAGAGCCTTGGTGTGGTCTTTAGTATTATGCTGATTGCGCCAAGCTGGGGTGGTATGCTCAATGGTTTGTTTACGCTTCGTGGTGCATGGGACAAGGTAAGGGAAGAGCCTATTCTTAAGTTCCTGGTGGTAGCAGTAACCTGTTACGGTATGGCAACTTTCGAAGGCCCCATGCTTAGCCTTAAAAATGTAAACGCCGTTGCACACTATACCGATTGGATCGTTGCCCACGTACACGTAGGCGCATTGGGCTGGAATGGTTTTCTCACCTTCGGTGTCATCTACTGGATCATTCCAAAAATATTTAAAAAGGAACTCTATTCAAAAAAGTTGGCCAACACCCACTTCTGGATAGGCACCATCGGTATCGTATTGTACGCTGTGCCGCTTTACTGGGCGGGCTTTGCACAAAGTATGATGTGGAAAACGTTTACTGCAGAGGGCCAGTTGAAGTACCAGTTTTTAGAAACGGTAACCAACATTGTTCCGATGTATATGGGCCGCAGCATCGGCGGCACTCTATACCTCGCAGGTGCGATCATAATGATCTATAACATCTATAAAACCGTGCGTGGAGCCAGCATCGTTGCCAACGAAGCTGCACAGGCTGCTCCCCTATCCCCCGTTGTAGAAACACATGGCAAACAACACTGGCACCGTTGGATTGAAAAACGGCCAATGCAAATGCTGGTGCTTAGCCTTGTTGCTGTTGCCATTGGTGGGGTACTCGAAATGGTACCAACTTTTTTAATCAAAAACAATGTACCCACCATTACTTCGGTTAAGCCGTACACCCCGCTCGAACTGCATGGTCGTGACATTTATGTGCGGGATGGTTGTTACACCTGCCACTCCCAAATGATCCGTCCATTTAGAGATGAGGTAGCACGATACGGCGAGTACAGCAAAGCAGGTGAGTTTATATACGATCATCCTTTCCAGTGGGGAAGTAAAAGAACCGGCCCCGACCTGGCACGTATCGGTGGCAAGTATCCCGATAGCTGGCACTACAACCATATGTACGATCCACGTATTATGTCTCCCGGATCCATCATGCCTGCTTACCCTTTTATGATCGAAAATATGGTAGACACCAGTCTCACCGGTGCAAAAATCAGGGCCATGCAAACACTTGGGGTTCCTTACCCTGATGGTTACGATAAGCAAGCCAATGCCGACCTGGTTGAACAAGGCAAAGTGATACAGGCCAACCTGAAAAAGGATAAGCTGGATGCAGCAGCCACCAGCGAAATCGTTGCCATGATCGCCTACCTGCAGCGAATGGGAACGGACATTAAAGCAGAACACAAACAACAAACCGCTGCAGCATTACAAACCGTAACGGGCGATAATAAGTAGTTCTTTTTTGGGCCCGGCTGTATACCCTTCATGTTACAGCCGTTGCCCGCCCGGCTGCGCCAGTCGGACGGGCGTCGCACTCTTGTACAGGATTTCTCTATGCAGCTTTTTAGTAAAGCGTTAGGCAAGCTGGTAACAATTCCGGAACAACTGTAAGTGACGAGCGCATTGCTGCAGTGGATTACCATTAAGAATGCTTTGCGATATCATCGCCTGCTGCGCAATAAAACGGAAGTAACGCTATCCAGGTGCAGGCCAAACAAGTGACAGACGGGTTCACCTTTTCTATCATTAATCTACCAATACCCAAAAATATAAGAAAATGAAATTCATAAATTACCTGGAGAAAATTGCCGGGGTCGACATTTACGCCTTATCGTCCTTCCTCATCTTTTTCTTTTTTTTCCTCATCATGACACTGTGGGCATTGCGTGCCGATAAGAAGATGATTGCAGTATTGAGCAACATTCCGCTTGAAGAAAACAGTGATAACAATTAAATGAAACCCGTTAACAATGAAATTTCCTGTTGATAAAAAAACGGTAAGCATCCTGGCGATGATGTGCATATTACTCGTTGCCGGCGCACCGGCAGCTTTCGCGGCCGACGCTCCCACGACCAATGGATTGAATAACTCAGCGGCCATCATGATGATCACTATTGCTGTTGCCTTACTACTCGCAATCGGCATGCTTGCATATGTATTGATCGGGGCTGCAGGGTATCATGTAGAGCAATTGAAAAAGAATGCGCAAACGGCCGCAAAGCCACTGGTGATCGTGGCCTTGTGCATGTTTACTTCCACTGCTTTTGCGCAACCGGGTGAAACAGCAGCCACAGCAGAAGTGACCAGCACCACCATCGCAGGTTTATCCAAGTCTTCGTTTTACCTGCTTACAGGCCTTATTGGGCTCGAAGTGATTATTGTACTTGCCATGTTAATTTTTCTAAGGCAACTACTCGCTAAGGAAAAGCCCCAAATTGTAGTTGAGTTTGCTGAGGCCCGCATCCCATTTTACATCACCTGGTGGAACAAGTTAAATGCCATCCGGCCTGTACATGAAGAAGCAACGATCACCCTTGAGCACGAATACGATGGCATACGTGAGCTCGACAATAAGTTGCCGCCATGGTGGGTATATGGTTTTTACCTGTGCATCATTTTTAGCGTGGTATACCTGTACCGGTTTCATGTATCGCATAGTGCGCCTTCAACCATCCAGGAGTATGAAATCGCCATGGTACAGGCAGAACAGGAAAAGCAGGAATACCTTAAAACAGCGGCCAACAATGTAGATGAAAATACCGTGGAGTTGTTGAGCGATGCGAGTGCGCTTTCCGAAGGCAAAAAGATTTTCGCCAGTACCTGCGCCGCATGCCATGGCAGCGAGGGACAAGGAACAGTTGGACCGAACCTCACCGATGACTATTGGTTGCACAAGGGCGGGGTAAAAGACATTTTTAAAACGATCAAATATGGTGTTCCCGAAAAAGGCATGAAGTCGTGGAAAGATGATTTTTCCCCGGTGCAGATTGCTGCGATTGCAAGTTATATAAAGTCGATCCGCGGTACCAAACCATCCAATCCTAAAGAACCACAAGGCGATTTATACCAGGAGGAAGCTTTACCGGCAGCCGAAGCTGCCACCGCAATGCCTGAGAAAAAGCTTGCAAAGCAATAAACGTGTATGGCGCATATTCAAGAGAAAAGCAGGGAAAAGTATCGGGATACATTAGCCACACTTGATGAACAGGGCAAGCGTAAGTGGGTATATGCGTATAAGCCAAAAGGTAAATTCTATCGCATCCGGACCTGGCTGAGTTGGTTATACTTCACCGCCTTTTTCGGACTTCCCTTTATAAAAGTTAACGACCGGCCCTTATTCCTGTTTGATGTAACACAGGCAAAGTTCATCCTGTTTGGAAAGGTGTTTTGGCCGCAGGATTTTTTCATCCTCGGGCTGGGTATGGTAACTTTTATCTTTTTTATCATCCTTTTTACCGCTGCATTTGGCAGGCTCTTTTGCGGCTGGGCATGTCCTCAAACCAACTTCCTCGAGATGATGTTCAGGAAAGTTGAATTCTTTATCGAGGGTGATGGCAACCGGCAGAAAATGCTTGACCGGCAACCATGGAACAGGGAAAAGCTATTTAAAAAGACGAGTAAGCACCTGGTATTTTTTGGGCTGTCGTTTGTAATTGCAAATTTCTTTTTGGCCTACATCATTGGTATTGACCAATTGGAAAAGATTATCACGGAACCGGTATCGCAGCACCTGGTGGGCTTTAGTGCTATCCTCGTTTTTAGTGGTGCTTTCTATGGGGTATTTGCCTTTTTCCGGGACCAGGTTTGTACACAGGTATGCCCCTACGGCCGCCTGCAGGGTGTGTTGCTCGACAAAAATTCAATGGTGGTTGCCTACGATTATAAACGGGGCGAACCAAGAGGAATAGCCCGGAAAAATGAGCACGATGTATTTGGCGACTGTATTGATTGTTTTTCCTGTGTAAAAGTTTGCCCCACAGGTATCGACATACGCAATGGGGTTCAAATGGAGTGCGTGAACTGCACGGCCTGTATCGATGCCTGCGACAGCATTATGGATAAGGTGGGTAAACCAAGGGGTTTGATACGATACGCAAGTGAAAACAGTATTGAAAACGCGGAGCCCTTAAAGTTCACCACCCGTATGAAGGCCTACACCGGCTTATGTGGCATAGTGGTGCTAATACTATCGGCTATCCTGATTACCAGGAAAGACATCGATGCCACGGTAATGCGTACACCAGGCATCCTTTACCAGGAAAGAGGAAACGACAGCATTTCCAACCTATACAACATCAAGCTTTCCAACAAAACGCTCAAACAAATTCCACTCACCATCAGGCTCAGCGATGGTGCCGGTAAAATAGAAGTCATTGGCAAGCCCTATATCACCGTTGCTACCGAAGGACAAGGAAGCGGTTCATTTTTTATTGTGCTGCCAAAAACAAGGCTGTCGGAACGCAAGACGGAACTAAAGCTTGGTTTGTACGAAGGCGACAAAGAGCTGATGCATGTAAATACGGTGTTTTTAGGTCCGGTTAATCATTAAATTATTAGCAATGCAGATATCATGGGGAAATAAATTGGCACTTGTTTTTGTAGCATTTGCAGCCCTGATGGGCACACTGGTTTACAAGTGTATGCAACAAAATTTCGAGCTGGTATCTAAAGACTACTATAACGAAGAGCTCAGGTACCAGGATAGGATTGATGCTACGGTAAACGCCAATCAACTAAGCAAAGTGCAGTTATCGCAAAATGAGCAGTACGTATTGGTACAGCTGCCACAAGAATTAAACGGTTTTGCAGTAACAGGCGAGGCCCTGTTCTATTGCGCAACAAGCGCTGCAAATGATCGAAAAATTCCATTGCAGGTTAACGGGCAGGGTATGATGAAAATTAGAAAAGACCTGCTCGTAAAAGATTATTACCAGCTAAAACTTAAGTGGCAAAACGGCAAAGAAGCATATTATTACGAACAACACCTGCAGGTAAAATGATCAGCTTGCAAATTATATTATCCGCCTTTGCACTCGGCTTGCTGAGTAGTTTTCATTGTGTGGGCATGTGCGGTGCAATAGCTTTTTCACTACCAACACAGCACCTTAATAACCGCGGCAAGGTGGCCGGCATATTGCTTTATAATGGCGGCCGCATCATTACTTATAGTTCTTTGGGCGTTATTTTTGGCGCCGTTGGTAGAACAATCTATTTGGGTGGATTCCAGCAATGGTTTTCGATTATTGCCGGTGTACTTATCCTGTTGATCCTTGTGCAAAGCATGTTACCCACACCGGTTTTACACCTGCCCGGTTTTAAAAAAATGAACTTGTTTGTTCAACATTTGATCGGTGGATTTTTACGTAATCCAACATTTGGTGGCATGTTGTTATTAGGTATGGCCAATGGTCTTTTACCGTGTGGACTGGTGTACCTCGCGCTTACTGGTGCCGTGTCTACCGGAAGCATCAGTGACGCATCGGCTTTTATGGCGGCTTTTGGATTAGGCACAATGCCAGCCATGTTCCTGCTCTCGTACTTCGGTTTCTTAATCAGCATCGCTACACGTAATACCATTAAGAAAGCGGTTCCTTTTGCGATTGCCCTAATGGGAATTTTACTTATTGCTAGGGGGCTTGGGTTAGGAATCCCCTGGCTGAGTCCGGCGTTCACCAATCATGCAGCAGAAATCATCGATTGCCATTGACGGAGTCAACATGCGGCTCATCTTCTATCACCATCTTAATTGAATATACATCTGCAACCCAATATCATCAATGATCCTAAACAATCGAATTACATGAACCATATAAAAGGCAAATCCATTTTGCTGGCTTGCGTCGTGTTCACCTGTGTAATGGTAAAGGCCTGTATGAACAAACCCGCAGAGAGTATATCAACAGACTCCAGCGCAAATGCAGGACCGTTTGACACTACCGCCGCACAGGTGGTTTTGGCGCCGCATGATTCGCTGGCAATAGCCGTACGCGACGTAATTGCCAGGTACCCCGGTGTAGCAGCAGAGGTACATAATGGCGAGGTTACCCTTACCGGGAACATAGAAGGAAAAAAGATACAATACCTGGTTACCGACATCACTACGCTCAGGCCAAAAAAACTTGTCAACCAGCTTAAGGTTTACGAATAAATTGCACCCAGCAGGAATGCTTTAATTCGACTAAATCTAGTATTAGATGAACCCGGCTCAACATGAGCGCGCAGACCATTGTTGTGCTCAATAATATAAGCCCACCGGCTCAAAGGAGTGGTTAATTGAACAATCACCCGCATGGGGTAAGGAAAACTTTGTACTTACTGTTACATTGTTAGCGCCCCTCATTTGACTTCTATCAAACGGGGTGATATAGGGGCACCACCGTAACAAATTATTAATGGAAGAAGGCACAAAACATTTACCTCTTGTTAGCGCTTTAACTCCAGTGGCCAAAACAAAAAACCTTCGATTACTCGAAGGTTGATGTGCACTGGTCAACTGGTATAGTTGAGCATAGCGTTTGGCCACTTAAACATGCACCTTTGCTGGAACTGATCCGCTTTGTTGGCCTACAGAACATTTGCAAAAGCGCACTGGCAACAACCAGCATCCTACCGCTTAACCGTCACCCGCAGAAATGTTGCGGGTATTGATGTTGCATTTTCGCGTCCGCTCTGGTTTTGGCTGATGAATAAAGCCTCCAGCTCTTGTTGCAGTTGCGCTGCCTTCCCGTTCTTTTCAGCCGCTTCAAAGGCATTCATTGTTGGTCCATAGTAATCTTTAAACCTGCCTAAAAAGTTGGCTGGCGACAATGGTCCGCTGAACGTAAATGTTTCCTTTGAAAAGGAGATGTTTTCTTTGGGCACACCGGCAGCTTCAAAACGCTCGATCACGTTGCTTTCCACACCCCACAACATCGGGCTTATAAATCCCTCTGGTGGAGCAGGCGTATAAGCGGAACTGATCTTTAGTATTTGTGCTACCAGGGTTGGATCACCTGGTATCCAGTTGCCCATTACTATTCTTCCACCCCTTTTGGTAACACGAACCATTTCTTTTGCTACATCAAATGGTTTCGGTGCAAACATGGCTCCGAAGATGCTTACCACAAGGTCGAAAGATTCATCTTCAATCCCCTCAAGGTTTGTGGCATCTCCCTCCTGGATACTGCAATTGGAAAGTCCTTCTTCCTTTATTCGTTTGTTACCTGCTGCTACAAGGTTGCTCGCTATATCTACACCCAGAACATCAGCTCCCAATTTTGCTGCTGGTATGGCGGTTGTGCCATCACCGCAGCCAAGGTCAAGAACTTTAATCCCTTTTGCTATTCCCAGTTTATCTACTAATGCGGTGCCGCTTTCCCGCATGGTTTCGGCAAGGCGGGTAAAATCGCCTTTTTCCCATAATGCTTTGTTTGGATTCATTTTATTAAGATTTAAAGGTGCAAGCTAAACAGCCGTGGAGCCTTTTGGGAAGCGGGTTTCCAAACGGCAGCAATTACCAGGTTGAAACGCTTTAAAATATTGTTTTGCAAATTGTTATTGTTGTAAAACCCTCAGCGCCTTTTACCTACCGGCAGCGAAGAACCCGCAAAATCATCAGTGCTTACACCAACTATTGATCATTCCGGGTGATCGCGTTGCGCTACCGGGCACCATTAGGCCGCAGCATTTTAAACAACGAAATTTAAGATGCCTTTGCTGATGAATCTTTTAATCCGGAAACTGCTGATGCCATGATTGCAAAAGATGAACGAAATGCGACGCAACCGGGGTATCGGCTGTATTCAAATGCCTGGTCCCAAAAAATCAATTGGGTAAACGAAGCATCTCCCGGGCACAATACTTTTTATTTAGCCAACTATTGGTTTATCAGCCCATGAAATTAATATTTAAAAACGTCTTTTACAAGCACCAGGAACTCGTCTTTTCGTCGCCGGCTGATTTCAATTTCGGCACCATCTGACATGATTACCTGGCCGCCCTCGCCGCGGATATATTCTTTTATGTGGAGCAGGTTGATGAGATAAGATTTATGCACGCGAAGAAAGGTTGTTCCCTTAAGCAGGTTATCATAGTCGAGCAATGGTTTGGAAACGGTAACCGTTTTACCATCCACCAAATGAAAGATTGTGTAGCTGCGTTCTGCTTCGCAATAAATAATTTCTCCGAGTTTAACCACCGTAAAGCCTTTGAACGTAGGCAGGCAAAGCCGCATGTTACCGGGCTGTCCGGCATTAAAAAGATTGTGTAACAGCGCCGAAGACTGTTCATCCTTCTCCCCTTCTGACAGCCGCTTTGTTACCCTTGCAACGGCTTCTACCAGGCGGTCTTCATCAACAGGTTTTAAGATATAATCGGCTGCACTAAACTGCAGCGCCTGTAACATGTACTCGTTGTAAGCCGTTACAAATACCACTTCAAAATCAGGCTTGCCCATTTCAGTCAATAATTCGATCCCTGTTTTACCGGGCATTTGAATGTCGAGAAATACGACATCCGGCTGGAGCCTGCCAATTAACTCACCGGCTGAGTCGGCGTTGACTGCGGTGCCTACAATATGCACCTGCGGACAATGCCGTTCAAGTAATTTCTGCAGGGTGCGAATACCATCAGCTTCGTCGTCAACAAGAATGGCTTTCATGATTTATAGTTTGTATTGATTAAATTAAGTGCTAGCACCGCTTTGGTTCCCTCTTCGCCATCAGGGGTGGACCAATTTTCCAATTGAAGGGTGCATTGTGTCTGGTACTTCTCATTGATCAGGCGGATGCGTTTATGGAGGTTTTCAAGACCCACCGATCGATGCAGTGGTCGTTGCTTTAACCTGAGCTTTTCTGAACGGGTAACACCTATGCCATTATCGGTTACCGTGCAAACAACTTTATGGTCGTGGCGGGTGAAGGCGATGCCTACCCGTTTGTCTTTTTCAGAATGCATCAATCCATGCCATATTGCATTTTCAACCAGGGGCTGGATCATCATGGACGGCAACAAAGTATCCTCGGGATCCAGTGTTTCGTCTGCCCGGATGCTGTAGGTAAACGACTCGCCAAAACGCAGTTGTTCCATAGCGAGATAATTCCGGATGTACTCCATGTTTTCATCAAGGGTTACAAAAATTTCTTTTGAATGCTCCAGGGTCATGCGGATCATCAGCGCGAACTTGCTCAGGTAGCGCGAAGCCATATCGTTGTCTTCATCGAGGATCATACGCTTGATGCTGTTGAGCGCATTAAAAACAAAATGCGGGTTCATCTGCGCCTGTAGTGCAGACAGGCGAGCCTCTGCCAACTGTTCGTTAATGGTTGCCAATTCCATTTGCTTTACCTCGAGTGACTGCTCCGATTCCAGCTGCTTTAATTTATTGCCAATGAGTGTGGCAATGGTGGTGAGTATCTTAAGATCCCGGTCGTTAAAATAACCCAGCTGGTGATGTTCGGAATCGATGACCCCCAGTAATTCATTGTTGTGCAGAATGGGTACGGTGATTTCGCTCAAGCGAAACAAATCATCTACCCGGTAACGGCTATCCAGCCTCGTATCTTCGATGAGGACCGGTTCTTTGGTAAGCATAACATGGCCGACAACTCCCTGCCCGGACACTACTTCGAAGGGATCGTTGGTCATCATACCCGGCGCTCCTTTTGGTCCGAAGGCTGCCTTTTGTACCATCCTGGTTTTATCCTCGCTCCATCCATACAAAATGCACTCCTCATAATCCATTCTGCCGATAAGGTTTTGCGCAACATCCCATAATACTTCTTCAGCGGTCTTTTTACCGGCAAGCGAACTGGAGAAATAATTTGTAATCTGCTCCAGTTCGAACCGGCTCTTATAATTGTCAGCCTTCAAGCGTTCGAGCTCGGTTTTGGATTTTTCTTTACGCCTTACAATCCCGGTACGCCAACGGATTAGCCCATAGATAAACGCAATTGCCGCTATTGCCGCAAGTACCCTGAACCATATTGTTCCCCAAAATGGTGGCAATACCGTCAGCTGCAATTCGGCAACCTGTGGCGGCCATGGGTTGTTGGGTACAGCTACTTTTACCTGTATACGATGCTTTCCGGCAGATAAGTTTGAAATGCTGAATGATGGCCCGGTACCCATATCGGTCCAGCCGGTATCACCATCTTCAATCACCCGGTAAGCGTAGCGCTGCAACGGCCCGTCGTAAAAGTTGATGCTACCCACATTGATGCGAAGCTCTTTGTCGCGCCAGTTTGTTTGCAGCTGTTGTCCCGGAAGATAAACCGTTTGTAAGCCACCAATTACCACGCTTTCGATAAAGGTTGCCGGAGCTCTTTTTGGTTGCAATAAGGCAGCGGGATTAAAACGTACGAGGGCTGTTGAATAACCCAGGTACATTTGTTTATCAACGGTGTCATAAAAAAAGCGGCAACCCGGCGCGATTGGCAGATCGGGAAAACCATTGTGCGGACCAAAAGTTGCAATGCGCCCTGTTTTCAACTGCAGGCAGGCCACGCCCGAAGGGCAGGCGATCCAGAGTTGATCGTTAACGTTTAGCAGGGCAATTACATTGTTATCCGGTAAGCCATTGCGGGTAGTAAAATGCCTGAACTTTTTTAATTGCTTCTGGTAACAAATCAATCCATTGTTGGGACTGTTGAACCACAAGTTGTCGTTTTGGTCAAATGCCATTGCTGCTACCTGCCTGTCGGGCATCTTAATAAAAGGAAAGGAATCGATCAGGGCATCTAATTGCCCTGTAGCCCCGTTGTAGCGGGCTATACCATGACTGGCCATCCATATAGCGTGTTGCCTGTCCTCAGCAAGGTATACCGGCAGGTTGATGAGATTGTTTTGGAGGGGCAATATGTTTAGCTGTCGCGTACCCGGTATGTAGGTAGCCAAATTTGCGGAGCCTGAGATCCATACTTTACCCGCATGATCAGTTTTAATGTCGTTGATCCAATCCAGGGAGTCTACATTGCCGGGAAACAAGGGTATAGTTGTATGGCGGCGGGTATCAAAGCCAATCAGCCCACCGTATGTACCGAGTAAGAATGCTGCGTTACCAATGGGTGCAATGTTGGTAACCGAGTTAAGCGCAGCAATACTTTCACTTAAATGGATCCGGGTTTCGTATGCTAATGTTTTCCGGTTGAATACCAACAGCCCTGCCCCACCAAGATTACCAACGTACACTTTATCGGGCGAGAGATATATCGCCGATAAACGGACCATGGGTACGGAGTCGATCAGCCTTTGTGGTAACCCTTCAAATTGCACCATTGCTGTTTGATGATCCTGCCGAAATAAACCTTTGTTGGTGCCGATCCATAGCTGGCCGTCTTTATCTTTCAGCAATGCATGGCATAAGTAAGCGGGGAAATGTTTTTCATCTTCCATTTTTACCGCACCGGTCCGCGGATTTAAATGCAAAGCGTAAAACCCGGCATTGTGACCGGTGAGATAATGCAACGTATCGCTTACCGAATAAAGCCTGCTGCGATAATGAAATGCTGACGGGTTTAATTCAAACGTGAGCCGTGAGCATTTTTGTTGCCCCGTGGCAGTGTTGAGATAATATAGGCTGTCGGAAGCTTGCTTCAGCACGAAGAACTTTCCTGGCGCCGGTTGTAGAAACAAATACGAACGATGGTCGCGCCCGATTAGTGCAAATATTGGTGCGTCTGTTGCAAGCGCTTTCCGGATGATCTGTTTTGTTTTATCGTAAAGGAACAGACCTTCGCCTGACACTATCAGTAACCGATGCGCATCAAAATCAAACAGCTTGCCGCCAAAGTGAAAATGGGTGTTTTTTAATTCATCTTCCCGGTAATAATCAAAACGCCAGACCAACTTATAGTCGCGAAAATGATAAAGTCCTGAACGGGTAAGCAGGTAAATGTTCCCATCGTTGTCGGCCTTTACCCCATGAATGGTGTTGAATTTATACAGGTACTGCTGCCGTTTATAAGGGACAAACAGGTTTCTTGATTTGCCGGTTTTGGTATCGATAATGTGTAGACCTGACGAACTGTAAAAAGCAAGCCGGTAATCATCCAGCCATGAGGCGCCGGTAAGGTCTTCGGAGCCGGGCGAGGTACTATCATCTGTGCTGTGGAACTGTACAAAACGGCTGCCATCGAAGCGGTTAATGCCCGATGGTGTGGCCAGCCACAGGTAACCACGTTTGTCCTGATGGATGGCTGTTATCTCGTTAGCGGAAAGCCCTGCTTTGGTGCTGTAGCGCGCAAAATCATTTTCCACCAACGGCTGACCCGTAAGCTGCAGGATGGAAAAACACAGCAGAGAAAACAATGCCTGGTACTTCATATCAAAGTGCGGATAACTGCTTAAAGTTAGAAAGCTTCCGTCGTAAATCTTAGCGTACATCAGTGTTACCCCTCTTTACCCGCCGATGGGTAAACCGGTGCTGCCATTCATCTGGCCAAAGCCGCATCGGGAAAAAGCAGGAGATAAAATAAAGTTTTACGACCGTTTTCCGCTGGGAAGAAAAAAGTTGCCGGTCGGAAGAACGCCCCCACAACGGCATTTGCCCAATATATGTTTGTACCGGATTACAGCGCAACCCTGCGCGGCAGCATAGCCTAAAGCGCAAGGGCGATACAACTTAAAAAAGTTATCTGCTTGCCTGTACTCCCGCAGAACTACGGGTACCACTTCATCAAAGTAACCAAGAAGGCCCGGAGGAGCTGCGGTTGTGGATAGACCAGGACGACGGGAGAATGGCCTTGAAATCTGCACCGCGCAATAACACACCAATAAATAATCCTTTATGAACATACCAACCAAATTGGTACAGGGAAGGCTATGGAGCAGCGCACCGGCGCAATGGGCAAGATACCACGAACCCTCATTTATACCGATGTATGCATACGTACTGGAGCAAATACCGCTGAATGAAGAACACATGTTGCTGGATGCAGGCTGTGGCGCGGGCTTGTTTTTGAGCATGGCATCGGCGACCGGCGCCGAAGTGCATGGGGTTGACGCTGCTCCCGGTATGCTGGCCATTGCCAGGGGCCGGGCAATGGCTGCCGCGCTGCTACCTGAGGACCTGGAGGCACTACCGTTTATCGACGGCACTTTCGATGTGGTTACCGGCTTTAATGCTTTCGAGTATGCGGGCACTTTTGAAAACGCGATAGCAGAGGCAAGGCGGGTGGTAAAACGCCATGGGATCGTAGTGATAGGAATGCCGGATGTTGTACAATGCCCGTCAGCAAGCATTTTAAAGGCCATAACGGACCTTAATGCGCCTGGTGCTAAAACTTACACCGTTGATCATGCAATGAGCCGGGAAAGCGGGCAGGATGCGTTTTATATAGCCGCAGGATTAAGGCTCCGCAGCACCCAAACCATCTCCTGTCCACTATCGTTCAACAGCAACCATGAATTACTTGAAGGTTTCTTGTGTATGGCGCCATGCGCCGCAGCAATAGAAAAGGTAGGCGAAGAAGCGGTTAGGAACTGTATTCTCCACCAGGCGCAGCCCTATAATATCGCGGATGAGATGTACTACCTGAAAAACCACGCTACGGTTTTCATAACCGAAAAGATATAATGTAAATCAACTTTTTTTCAATCCTTAAACCAAAATCAACCATCATGAAACAATCATCACTTCTGATGAACAGGAATAGCATTACCCATAAACTAGCAACGGTAATGATTGGTTCCGCGCTTTTTGTCGCCTGTGCAAAAGACAGGGACGTTTTTAACAAAAACACCGCTTCGGCACACTCCTCCGAGGTGCTCGACAAGTGGATGACGATGCAGCTTCGGCTGATGCGCAATACGCCCGGGATTACCAACCAGGGTTTTGCAAGGCCCTTTGCCTATAGCGGCATAGCAGCATTCGAGTCGCTGAAGCCGGGGCTAAACAATTCCTACCGCTGGTCGGATCGCTGGAATGGGTTAACCGGGATCCCGGTGGAGGACAAGGCTAAAAACTACTTTTTGCCGGCTAACGTTAATGCCGCGCTTGCCGAAGTAAATAAAGCACTTTTCCCTTCGGCTACTGCAACCGATAAAGCAGCCATAGACTCGTTAGAAAATGCTTTAGCGGCAGAATACCGCAGCACACAAACAGCTGAAGTAATCGAGCACTCCAGCCAATATGGAAAGGCAGTGGGTGCGGCGGTTGTTGCCTGGGCAGCAACAGATGGTGCAAGCAATGCAAGCGCACCTTATACCGTACCAACCGGCACTGGTATGTGGCAGCCGACGGCCCCGCAATTCAGTCCGCCGATCACGCCGTATTGGGGCAATAACCGGCCGGTAATCCAGGGGAGCATCGCTGGTGCCCAGCCCCAACCGCCTGGTGCCTACTCGGCCGATCCTTCATCACCATTTTATGCTATGGTGAAGTCGGTGTATGATGCGTCGCAAAACTTAACAACGGATCAGAAAGACATGGCGATTTTCTGGCGTGACGTACCGGGACAAACATCACCGGGGCATTGGCTGAGCATTTTACAGGCAGCTATCCGCAGTTCTAAAAGTAAACTGGATAAAGCAGCTGAGGCTTATGCACTAACCGGCAGTGCACTCAACGACGCCCTGATTGCCTGCTTTGCGGCGAAGTATCAATACAATGTTGTACGACCCATTACCTACATCAGGGACATTATGGGGCACACAGGGTGGAACACACAGATAGGCACGCCTGCACACCCCGAGTATCCATCGGCGCATGCGTCTTTATCTGCTGCTGCAGGAGAGGTATTACAGGAGCTTTTTGGCAACCGCGGCACCATTACAGATCATACTTATGACTACATGGGCCTTGCGCCAAGGTCGTACCCATCATTTACCGCAATCGGGGAAGAGGCCGGCAGGTCGCGACTTTACGGAGGTATTCATTATACACAAAGCATCGACGCCGGTTTCGACCAGGGACGGAAGGTCGTGGCTAATATTTTCTCGAAGCACAAATAACCCGGGCGCCGGAAATAAGTTTAGGTGTCGGATGCTCCTCAACGGCTTTCACAGCGGCGTATTATTCGAACGACATACAATTAACCAGGATGGAAAAGAGCCCCTGCGATCCTGCAGGGCTCTTCTCTAATCCTTCATCAATCGTTATTCATCATGAAAAAGATTCAACCATTAAACATCCTGTATTTTTTTAGTTTGCTGCTGGCAATTACGTCGTGCAGGAAAGAGGACGCTTGCACCAACGTGCAAAGAGGCAACTCCGCAGCTGCGAAAATCAACGCCAGTGAAAGACTGACAATACCTGTAGCTGTGGCCCTCCCCGACAATGCTCCTAAAGGAAACATAAGGGTCGCCACTTATTATGCGGAAGGCGTGCAGAAATACAAGGCAAGCCCAAAAGCGGGTGATCCCGGTAAATTTGAATGGGTGTTTGTTGCGCCCGATGCCCTGTTGTACGACATCAATAATGTTAAGGTCGGAACACATGGAGCGGGACCTTACTGGCAATTAACTTCGGCGGACCTGATTTACGCACAGCACTTCAGCCCGGCCCGGACGTCTGCCTCACCGGATGCGGAAAGTATTGATTGGTTGTTGTTGAAAACCAAAACGGGAACAACACCAACAGGTATTTTTGCCGGGGTGGATTATATACAACGCATTGCAACGAAGGGTGGAAAGGCACCCCAAACAGCGCCGGAAAAAGTAACCGACAGCGTAGCGGTAAAATACCAGGCTGTTTACCGGTTCTCGCGGGTTGTGCAGTAGGCCACAGTTTACGATGCCACAACATGGGATTGCTTCGCCCTGCTCGCAATGACGGTTGGCAAACATTGCAACTGCGTGTGCGCAGAAATGCATTCATCATTCATAGTTCATCGTTAGGCAAAAGTTTAGGATGCCACAACAAGGGATTGCTTCGTTCCTCGCAATGACGATGGGGGAACATGGCAATTGCGTGTGCGCGGAAATGCATTCATCATTCATAGTTCATCGTTCAATTAAAACTTACGATGCCACAACAAGGGATTGCTTCATTCCTCGCAATGACGGTGGCCGAACCGCGCAAAATCAGGGCGCTCGGGAAAAATGCATTCATCATTCATAGTTCATCGTTAGGCAGAAGTCTACGATGCCAAAACATGGGATTGCTTCGCCGTGCTCGCAATGACGGTCGGCAGAACCGCGCAAAGTCAGGGTGCTCGGGAAAAATGCATTCATCATTCATAGTTCATCGTTTAGGCAAAAGTTTACGATGCCACAACAAGGGATTGCTTCGTTCCTCGCAATGACGATGGACGAACATGGCATTTGGGTGTGCGCGGAAATGCATTCATCTTTCATAGTTCATCGTTCAATTAAAACTTACGATGCCACAACAAGGGATTGCTTCGTTCCTCGCAATGACGATCGCATCACGTTTGCTGACTGCTATCACAAGGGCTTACGACGCTAAACATGGGATTGCTTCGTTCCCCGCAACGACGGTGGGGAACATGGCAATTGCGTGTGCGCAGAAATGCATTCATCATTCATAGTTCATCGTTCAATTAAGGCTTACGATGCTAAACATGGGATTGCTTCGTTCCTCGCAATGACGGTGGCGAACATGAGAATTGCCTGTGCGTGGAAATGCATTCATCATTCATAGTTCATCGTTAGGCAAAAGTTTACGATGCCACAACATGGGATTGCTTCGTTCCTCGCAATGACGATGGGGGAACATGGCAATTGTGTGTGCGCGGAAATGCATTCATCATTCATAGTTCAATTGCTTGTGCGTGGAAATGCATTCATCATTTATAGTTCATCGTTTGATTAAGGCTTACGATGCCACAACAAGGGATTGCTTCGTTCCTCGCAATGACGGTGGACGAACATGGCCATTGCGTGTGCGCGGAAATGCATTCATCATTCATAGTTCATCGTTAGGCAAAGGCTTAGGATGCCACAACAAGGGATTGCTTCGTTCCTCGCAATGACGATCACATCACGTTTGCTGACTGCTATCACAAGGGCTTACGATGCTAAACATGGGATTGCTTCGTTCCTCGCAATGACGGTGGCCGAACCGCGCAAAGTCAGGGTGCTCGGGAAATGCATTTATCATTTATAGTTCATCGTTATGCAAAAGTTTAGGATGCCACAACAAGGGATTGCTTCGTTCCTCGCAATGACGATCGCATCATGTTTGCTGACTGCTATCAAAATGCCTTACGATTCCACAACAAGGGATTGCTTCGTTCCTCGCAATGACGGTGACATCATGTTTGCTGACTGCTATCAAAATGCCTTACGATGCCACAACAAGGGATTGCTTCGTTCACAGCAATGACCATGGACAAACGCGCAAACAAGGTGTGCGTTGGAGATGCTAAGCGGACTCAGTTAATGGAATGTGCAGCATCTTAACAAGCGACCTGGCAATCTCCAGTTTAAGCCGACCCTGCAAGTCGTTACCGGTAGACTCAACGTGTAATGAACCATTGATTTCCTTGAGAACATTGTTGCCAAACAACAGTTTTTCGAGATCACCGTTCATAACGGTGATCCGGTATTCGGTGCACCCGCTTTGTGCCTTACACATGATAAGCGAATGGTACGTAGCATTAAAAAACTGGAACGATATGAGCAAGAATCTGTTCATAGAAGTTTGTTTAGTAGATGAAAGGAAAGCGAATTGAGATGATGAATTCCCTTACCTGTGCTTGTGCTTAGGCTCATAGATCAGGCGCACAAAGCTGCTGAAGCGTTCGTTTTCTCTTCGGATCGGCACACCCGTTACAATGCCAACCATGAGGTTATCTGCAACACTCACCCGTAACTGTGGCCGTATGGTCATATCAAAATCTCCCTGGGCGAGCTCTTTGTTAAACTCCACACCAATAAAGTTTCTTGTACCTGGTATCATGTAGTGAAAGCTGGTATTCATTTGCCAGGTGGTATAGAGTGTATGATTATGATGTTGGCTCATGTAAGGACCGGTATATAGCAGGCTATGGAAGTTATTGCCCCACCGTTTTGCTGCTACAAAAAAAGGATTGTACACATGACCAGTCAACATCCTTCCTTTGCCATAACCTTTGAACGGGCTCAACTCAAACTCATGAATGTACCCTATTGCCATCGAGGTCTTTAGTTGGTCGGAAACAAAAAACGAATACTGACCTGCGAGTTTGACGCTTTGTAACCTGTTTGGTGGTATGCTGTCTCCGGGTACCTTCCCATTGTTCCGGTAATAGAAGGTAAAGGGCAATTCCACCTCAAGCCCAAGCCGGTTTATTGGCGCAAACTCATATTCCACCAGGGCCGTATAGCTATCGAAGTCTTTGTTATCGGTTAAGCCCAGACCAACGTTCCATTCCTTCTCGCCTTTTCTTGCGCCCAGGTCACGGATCAGGTCTATGTATAAGGGCTCAGCATGCAGTACTTTAACGGGCTCCTTTTTTGCTTCCGTTTCATTCAGGTATGCACTGTCAATGGTTTTGGCGTTTATTGGTAAGGAGTCGGTATGCTGCGCCAGCAGTTTATTTGAAAAAAGCGCACTTAAAAACAAGAGCATAGCAAGTTTTAAGACCAGATGTTTGTTCATCAGGAACCCAGTTTAGTTGTATAAAGTTTCAGCCTTAGATAAGCGGGTGACATGGCGATACATGCCACACACGGGTAAAGTGCCGATGAGGAATTGAAGACGATTGTGATCCCGGTAAGGACCCATTGAAGTTGAAGGAATGCTGGAGCGGATAGATCCTACGAACCTATGCAGAATAGGAGGTCATCTATGTTGCAGCAAGCATTCAGGCGTATTTAGGAGGAGGGGCATTTGGCCCGGCGTTTATAGAAGTAACGGTCGTTAGATAATGAACGTGGTGTTCAAGCGGATGGTTTATCAGAGCAGGGCTACTGTACGGGAAATCATAGAAATAAAGGTCAACTGAATGTGTATCGGTATCGATATCATGGTCGTTGTTTTCAGGAACATCCGAATGGAAAACCCCTTCTGCAATCAATTCGTAAACTGATTCAACTTCGTTGATCGTGAGATCTTCTTGTTGTGATGTATAGACCTTCTTCGTTTGTTTTAAATCCGGCGGATCGATCGATATATTGATTAGCTGCAGGAGTAGCAGCCAGCAGGTAAAACGCGCGACAATATGTTTTGCAGAAATAGTCATCTCCTTCCGGCAAATGTATAAAACGGATTGTAGAGTTGGGTTAATTATATGTTACATAGCGCATAGATCACTTAAATAGAAAGTGCTGTCTATGGAGTCAGCTTGTTAGAAAATTCCGGCTACGTAAATGCAATTCGTTTCTGAATTATATCCGCAACGGTGGCGCGATAAGATCGGAAAAGCTGTTTGCTCATATGCTCTCCTGCCTTGCTTCAACCGAACCTGTTTTTTCGACCCCGTTGGTGCCCTTAACGAGTCGCAAAACGTCCTTTAATAGTTCATTCGCTGCTTCAATTTCTTCTTTTTTTATCGAAACACTTTCGATATTGAAGCCAACGGGAATATGCTTTCCTTCGGCATATTTGATGATTTCAAAAGCAATGTACTTACAGGTTTCGATGGATGCAGACAAGATATCTTTAGAGTGCTTAAGGTCGTTGTACAACCATTTTGGCACTTCAATTCCAAGCCACTCCATGAACTGTAAGGTCTTCAACGAACCACATGGAGCGAGGGTAAAGATGATCGGAGACAACGGCCGGCCATTGTCTACAGCGGAGTAATAGTAGTCGGACAGCAGGTTTTTAGTTTCCTTGAGACTGTACACGCATTGTGACACAAAAAAGCTACAGCCCTTATCCACTTTGTTCATCAAACGCAGGTGTTCGTCTCCCTTCTTAGTGTGTCGTTCCGGGATGGTTACCCCGCCTACCAGTAATGAAGGGTTGTATTGTGCCTGCATTTCATATGCATCATTTAGGGTGAAGTTGGTCAGCTCGGTTTGTTGGTGAGAGGATGCACCAACAAAAACAACATATTCCAAATCGGCGTTCTCTTGAAGCCATCCGGCAAACTGATCTTTGGTAAGATTGCCAATGCTCTTGTAAATAATTTTGGGCAATCCGAGTTCGGTAAGCAGATTCTTGCTGTAATACTCGGGTGTAAGGGTAGGCGTAAATGCAAAGGTTCTTTCCTTTTCTGTTCGCGTCGACTCGTCCTGGATATCGTACAGCAAGAGTCCGTCAATGGGCAGGCCCTGCAATCTTTCGATTTGCTTTGCAGCGATAACTTTCACCCGTTCTGGGTCGGTGGTGATTTTCGGCGGAGTCAGACTGTAAAAAACCAAACCGGTCTCCGGCTTTAAGATCTTTGTTCTAAGCATATGTGTAAAAAAGTGGCTCAAGATACAATCAACTTATTAGTTACCTGAATTATACTGGCTCCAACCTGAAGAATACTGCGTAGACGCACAGATTTCGGGGAACATGCTCCCGCCAGCCGTTCTGCGACAAGTACCATATCCTTTTTTTATAATGACCTGCGAAGTCTTGCTTTATTAGCAAATTCAGGACAATAACAACTCACACCAGGGGTTACCGGACCTCATACCTATCATCGCAGTTTTGCGATCTTCTTCCAATTTGCCGGCGCGGAGCACGATTCCAGCAAAATCCTTTTCAAATTAACCTTGCGGGCAGTTCAACCGAAGCATTAACGTAAGCTACGGGCAGTTATTCTACAATCATAGGTCAATGTCGTTTACTTAAGCTTGCTGCCAGAAATTTGGTGAATAAAATACTGCGGTACAAGTGAGTGACACAACGATGGTGAATCACTACTGTCCCGTTAAGTTTTCAAACAATGACGGCTGATTGCTAACTTCTTTAGGTTCTTGATTCACAAATAGTTCTTTAATAGGTGATTTCTCAAATAAACTAAGACTTATTATC